>CP011806.1:0-5985000 GCA_001664505.1 Acidobacteria bacterium Mor1 | reverse complement strand
GAAGAACCGACTTCGTCATGCAAATGACTCGTCCGGTTCATCGAGGTGCATCTCGTCTGCCGGGAGCGCACGAGATATTAGCAACATCTCTGGAGAGCGCAAGAGGGAAAATGGCAAAAAAGTGACCGGCGGAAAACAGCGACAAGGCCGAGACACCGAAAATAACGCAAATACCTACAACCCAGCCCGCTCGGGGCACACCGGCCGTCCTGCACGAACGCATTGACGGCAAAGCTACTTAGACGCACCGAGCCTCCAGGGCAAACCGGCTGAGCCCGCCTACAGAAATTCCTGCGAGGAATGTCCCCGGCCGGTGATTCGGCAGCAAAACAGGCTTCGAAGCCGAGCCCCAGAACGACGGACAGGTACTCCCGAAGAGCCCCGAACTCCCGGTGCCGAGGTGCCCCGGGGAGCCGGAAAGCATCCCGATTGTTGCATTTAGCGAGCCTTGCGGAAGACCGGCGCATCGGATAGATTGTCGCCGGACGCATCTGGCAAAGGTGGGCCTAGCCCACCTTTTTTTTATTGCTCGCGAGCGAGCATGGCCCGAGCGTCGCTCCCCCGCTTCGGCGGGGGTTTGAGCATCAGCGCATATAAGGGCCCGCCGGGGCTCGGAAACGGGGGACGACAAGCATTGGCGACCGCGCGAGAACGAGCGCTGACCGACACGGTCCGCGAAGCAGCCGGCCAGGTGGTCGACCCCATCGGGGTGGAGCTCGTTCATGTGGTGGTCCGGAGAGCCAAGACCCGCTGGCATGTGCGGCTCGATGTCGATCGCGCCGGCACGCGGGGAGTGAATCTCGACGACTGCCAACAGGTAAGCCGCGGGCTCGACGCCATCCTGGAAGAACAGGAACTGATACCGGGAAGCTACACCCTGGAGGTTTCCTCGCCGGGCATCGATCGACCGATCGAAACCGACGACGACTTCCGGCGCAACACCGGTCGCAAGGTGCGTGTCGAATCCAGAGATCGCGAGGGAGTGACCCGGGCGATCGTCGGGACACTCAAGGGATTTGAAGGAGCAACGGTGCAGCTCGAAACCGATGACGGAGACGCCGTCGAGATCGAGCGCGAGAGCATCGTAAAAGCCCGTCAAGAGATCGGTTTCTGAGGTCTTTGCGAGAACGGCCCGAACAAGGGCACATGCTATAGTTTCGGCCAGAAAACTCAGTAGGTTGGGCGATATGAGCAGTGAATTGTTCCATACGATCGAAGCGATCGGACGCGAAAAAGGCATCGATACCGACGTCATCATCAAGGCGGTCGAGGAGGCCTATGCCGCCGCCTCTCGCAAGTACTATCGCTCCAAGGAAGACTTCGGCGCCCGCTTCGACCCCGACAGCGGCCAGTTCCTGATCTTCGCTCGCCACACGGTGGTCGAAGAGGAAGAACTGGTCGATCCCCAGACCGAGATTCCGATCGAAGAGGCGCGGGAGAAAGACCCGGGAATCGAGATCGGCGCCGTAATCGAAACTCCGCGAGGCGGTGCCGAGGCTCCCCTCACCCGCATCGCGGCCCAGGCCGCGAAACAGGTGATCTACCAGAAGGTCAAGGAAGCCGAACGGGAGATCGTCTGGGAGGAGTACAACGACCGCGTCGGCGAATTGCTCACCGGCCAGGTCAAGCGCTTCGATCGCGGCGACATGATCATCGACCTCGGCCGCGCCGAGGCCGCCGCGCCCAGGCGTGAACAGAGCCGCGCCGAGCACTACAACCCGGGCGATCGCATCCGGGCGATCCTGGTCAACGTCGAACGCCAGGGCAAGGGTCCCCAGCTCATCATGTCCCGGGCCAGCGAACTGCTGGTGCGCAAGCTCTTCGAGATGGAAGTGCCCGAGATCTACGACGGCACCGTCAGCATCGTCAGCGTCGCGCGCGATGCCGGAGAACGCACCAAGATCGCCGTTCGCTCGAAGGATCGCGATGTGGATCCGGTAGGCGCCTGCGTGGGCATGAAGGGTTCCAGGGTCCAGGCGGTCATCCGCGAATTGCGCGGCGAGAAGATCGACATCGTGCAGTTCGACGATGACCCGTCGAACTACGTGCGCAACGCGCTGAACCCGGCCGCGATCAACCGGGTCGGGATTCGCGACTATGAAACCCGGGACATGGAGGTCATCGTCTCCGAAGACCAGCTGTCCCTCGCCATCGGCAAGCGCGGCCAGAACGTGCGTCTGGCCAGCAAGCTCGTCGGCTGGAATCTGGACATCAAGAGCGAGCTCGAAAAGAAGGAAGAGGTCGAAGCCGAGATGGAGCGCATGGCGCGGGCCAGCCAGGAGCTGGGGCGCCTGCCCGGTATCGACACGTCGGTGGTCAACCTGCTTCTCGACCAGGGCTTCCGCGCCCTGGAAGAGGTAACCATGGCCTCGATGGAAGACCTCACCAGCATCGATGGAATCGACGAAGACGTCGCCATCGAGATCCACGACGCCGCCGAACAACTGCTCGAAATCCTCGAACAGGAAGCGGCCGAAGCCGAAGCCGCAGAGGCCGAAGCGGGCGAGTACGTGGAAGAAGAAGCCGAGGGCGAAGTGGCTGAGGAAGCCGACGACGACGGCGAGCCGGCGTTTGAAGCCGAAGCGGCCGAAGCCGCAGAGACGACCGAGGAAGCTGAAGTGGTTGCCGAACAGGAAACTGCCGAAGCCGACGAGGCCGACACGACGAAAGAGGGCTGACGCACGCCGTCAGCGCGACATTGCAGGGTTAGGGCACGGGCTCGAAGGAACGTGGAGTAAGCATGGCGAAGGTCAGGGTCTACCAGTTGGCGAAGCAACTCAACGTGCAGAGTGCGTTGATTCTCGAGTTGCTCGACCGGCTGGGACAAGACGTGAAATCCGATCTCAGCACCCTGGACGGCGAAACCGCCGACCTGGTGCGGGAACGGGTCACCAGCGCGATCGCAGCCGAAACGAAGCGGCTCGAGCAGGAAGCTGCCCAGACAAGCCCGGCACCGGCTGCCGATGCTCCCGCTGCAGCGGAGGCTCCGGCTGAACAGCCCGAGCCCGCTGAGGCTCCTGCCGCCGAGGCTCCGGCTCCCACGGAAGCCCCGGCCGCACCGGCGCCCCAACCCGAGGCTCCGGCAACCGAGGTTCCGGCCGCCGAGGCTCCGATCGCTGCGAAGCCCGCGGCGTCGACCGAGACCCCCGGCGCTCCGGCGCCGGCGAAGCCGGCCCCTGCTCCCGTCGCTGCCAAGCCCTCGACCCGGCCCGCAACTCCCGAGCCCGCAGCCCCGGCAGCCGAGACAAAGCGTTCGGCGGTCGATCCGCTGCCCGGCGCCGCCCCCGGTGCCCGCAAGCCCCGGGTGTTCGCGGCCAAGAGAAGGCCGACGCTGGCCTCGCTCAATACGCCGCCGGCCGCGCCTCGCACCGACCGCTCCCCTGCCGGAACCCGGCGACCGGCGACCGGTGCCCGCACGGGTGCGCCGGGAGCTCCCGGCGCACGCCAGATTCCCGGCCGCCCGCCGCATCATCAACGCCCCGGTCCGGGCGCACCCGGAACCAAGGCACGTCGACGCAAGAAGAACAAGGCGCCGGAGGTCACGCAGGCACCTGCGAAGCCGAAGCCGGATCTTCCTCCGGTTCCCGAGGAGATCACCCTCTCCGAGGCGGTAACCGTGAAGGAGCTGGCGGAAAAACTGAACCGCAAGTCGAAGGACGTGATCGCCAAGCTGATCGGCCGTGGCGTGCTCGCCACGATCAACCAGCCGCTCGATCCCGAGGTCGCAGTCGAGGTCGCCCTCGAGTTCGGCTCGATCGCCTCGGTGCTGAGCTTCGAGGAAGAGGCCCAGCAGACCGCGGTCGAACCTGCCGAAGCTTCCACCGAAACCAAGGAGGCCGACGAGGATCCGTCGAAGATGGTCGCCCGCCCGCCGGTGGTTACCGTGATGGGCCACGTCGACCACGGTAAGACGTCGCTGCTCGATGCGATCCGCACCACCAACGTGGTCGATCGGGAGCACGGCGGCATCACCCAGCACATCGGCGCATACCAGGTCGAGGAGAAGGGCAAGAAGATCACCTTCCTCGACACGCCCGGTCACGAGGCGTTCACCCTGATGCGCGCCCGCGGCGCCAAGGTCACCGACATCGTGGTCCTGGTGGTCGCCGCCGACGACGGCGTCAAGCCGCAGACCCTCGAGGCGATCGATCACTCCAAGGCTGCCGGCGTGCCGATCGTCGTCGCGATCAACAAGGTCGACAAGCCCGACGCCAACACCGACCGGGTCAAGCAGCAGTTGATGGAACGCGAGCTCGTCGTCGAGGACTACGGCGGCGACATCGTCGCGTGCGAGGTCTCGGCCAAGAAGCGCACCGGCCTCGACAACCTGCTCGAGATGATCCTGCTCGAGACCGAGATGAAGGAGCTCAAGGCAAACCCTGAAGCTCCCGCCAGCGGTGTCGTGCTCGAAGCACGGCGCGACCGCTCTCGCGGCACCATCGCCACGCTCCTGATTCAAAACGGAACCCTCAAGGTCGGCGACGCCTTCATCGCCGGCGCGGCCCACGGCAAGGTTCGCGCCATGGTCGACGAGAACGGCAAGCGGGTGAACTCCGCAGGTCCGTCGACCCCTGTCGAGGTCATGGGACTCAACAGCGAGCCTTACGCCGGCGACACCCTGCAGGCGGTGGCCGACGAGGGCAAGGCGCGGCAGATCGCATCGTTCCGTCAAGAGAAGGAGCGCGCCGCCGCCATGCAGGCCTCGGCCAAGCGCACCCTCGAGAACCTTTCGCGCCAGATCGCCCAGGGAGACGTCAAGGAACTGCCGGTGCTGCTCAAGGCCGACGTCCAGGGCTCGATCGAGGCGATCGAGAAATCCCTCGGCGAACTTCCCAGCGACAAGATTCGCGTCAACGTGCTGCGCTCGTCCATCGGCGCCATCACCCAGGCCGACGTGCTGTTGGCGGCGGCGTCCAACGCCATCGTCCTCGGCTTCAACGTACGGCCCGACCGGGTCACCGCCGACCTGGCCAAGCGTGAGGAAGTCGAGATCCGCCAGTACACCGTGATCTACGACGTGATCGACGAGGTCAAGCAGGCGATGCTCGGCATGCTCGAGCCGACCCTGCGCGAGAGCGTGCTCGGCCAGGCCGAGGTGCGCCAGACCTTCAAGGTGCCGAAGATCGGAAACATCGGCGGCTGCTACGTCACCGACGGCAAGATCGCCCGCAAGGGCGAGCTGCGCCTGATCCGGGACAACGTCGTGATCTACACCGGCAAGGTCGGTTCGCTGCGCCGCTTCAAGGACGACGTCTCCGAGGTCAAGTCCGGGTACGAGTGCGGTATCGGCATCGCCGGCTACAACGACATCAAGGTCGGCGACGTGATCGAGTGCTTCGTCACCGAGAAGGTCGCGGCCGAGAGCCTCTAGTCTCCGGCGCGACGTTTGACCATCGGCGTCTATACCTTCGAGATTCATCTGCCCGGCGCCCAGTCGCTGAAGAACAAGCGACAGGTGCTGCGTCGGGTCAAGGACCGGCTGCGCTCCCGCTACAACGTCGCGGTATCGGAGCTGGAAGAACATGCCGACCTCTGGCAGCGCGCCTCTCTGGCCGTGGTCTCGGTCGCCTCTCGCCGCGAACCGCTGGAACGTCTGTTCGAGGCGGTTCGCGATGAGGCCCAGTCCCACGTCCCCGGGGAGATCATCGATACCGGCAGCGAGTTCATCGACGGCATCGACGGCGGCCCCGGTGGTTGGAACGAGGACTGGGAATGACTTCTCATCGCACCGCCCGCGTGGCGGACGTCATCCGCAAGACCCTGTCGACCTTGATTCGTGAGGAGGTTCGGGACCCCCGGGTCGGGGCGGTCTCGATCACCGACGTACGGGTGACCACCGACCTGCGCCACGCCCGGGTCTTCCTGTCATCCCTCGACGAGGGTGAGGATCGGCAACGCACCCTGCAGGGGCTCAAGGCGGCATCGACCTTCCTGCGCGGGGCCGTCGGCCGGGAAGCGCGGCTCAAGCATGCGCCGGAGCTCCAGTTCGAGTGGGATACCGCCCTCGAGACCGGCATGCGCATCGAGCAGATCCTCTCGGATATCGAGATCAGCCCCGATCCCGACGCCGAAGCGGCGGACCCGGAGGCGGGGCCCGGCGAGCAAGACCCCTCGTGACCGAGCGGGAAGAGCCCCTCTGGGAAGGGCTGCTGCTGATCGACAAACCTGCCGGCTGCACCAGCCACGACGTGGTGGCCAAGGTCCGCTGGTTGACCGGGCGCGCCCGCACCGGCCACGCCGGCACCCTCGACCCGATGGCAACCGGCCTACTGCCCCTGGTGCTGGGCCGGGCGAGCCGGCTGGTCCGCTTTCTGCCGGGCTCGCCCAAAGACTACGAGGGTACCCTTCGCCTGGGCCTGCGCACCTCGAGTGACGACATCACCGGCGAGGTGCTGGAACGGCACGAGGGCCCGCTCCCCGATGCGGAAACGGTCCTGGACGCGGCGGCCGGCCTCACCGGAGAATTCGATCAGATGCCGCCGGCGGTCTCCGCCCGCAAGGTCGGGGGCAAGCGGCTCTACAAGCTGGCCCGCCAAGGGGTCGAGGCCAAGGTCACCCCCCGCCGGGTCCAGGTGTCGCGGTTCGAGTTGAGCCCCGGGGACGAACCGGGCGAGTTCCGCTTCGAGGCCTCGGTCTCGGCGGGAACCTACATCCGCTCCCTGGCCCGGGACCTGGGACAGGCCCTCGGCTGCGGGGGCACCCTGGCCTCCCTGCGCCGGACCCGGATCGGCCCCCTGGACGTGGCCGACGCGGTTCCGGTCCCGGGGCTGGACCTGCTGACCCCGGAGATGTTGCGCTCCGGCCTTCGCTCCCTGGCCGAGATGCCCCTCTCCCCTCCCCCGGTCGATCTGGGCGATCCCGAGGAGGTCCGGCGGTTCCTTTCGGGCAACCCCCTGGTGGCACCCGAGGGGCTGTCCGACGGGTTTTGCCGGGTCCTGGGACCCGACGGCAGGCTGCTGGGAGTCGCCGAGATTTCCGAGGCCGCCCTGCGTCCCAGGGTGGTGGTGGCCAGCTTGCCGGGCCCCCGGGCCCTGTGATAACGTTCGCCGGTCAGAAAAAAGAATAAGGAAGAAGAAACTCTGTTATCTGGCCCGTTCGCTCACGTCGGCGGGTCCGGAATGAGGTTGCCGGTGTCTCTGTCTCGCGAATCCAAGAACGACCTGATCGGTGAGTACCAGACCCACGAGGGGGACACCGGTTCCCCTGAAGTGCAGATCGCGATCCTGACCAAACGGATCGAGTACCTTACCGAGCACTTCCAGTCCCACAAGAAAGATCACCACTCTCGGCTGGGTCTGTTGAAGATGGTCGGAAAGCGTCGCCGGCTGCTGGATTACCTCAAGCGCAAGAATCTTGATCGCTACCAGCAAATCATCAGCCGACTCGGCATCCGTAAGTAGCCGGGTTTCTTCCCACCCAAGTTTGTTTGCTGGAACGGGGGCGTGGCGCCTCCGTCGATACCTCTGTGTGCACGAGGTCCGTGCGCGCGCATGGGAGCCGTAGTTTTGCTTCGTACCAAAGAAGTCCGCGTAGGCGAGAACACACTCGTCGTCGAGACCGGCAAGATGGCCAAACAGGCCGACGGTGCCGTCACCGTTCGGATGGGCGACACCGTCGTCCTGGTGACCGCGGTCTCTTCCAACTCCCCTCGCGAAGGGGTCGACTTCCTTCCCCTCACCGTCGACTATCGCGAGTTCGCCTACGCCGCCGGCAAGATCCCCGGCGGGTTCTTCAAGCGTGAAGGCCGTCCCAACGAAAAAGAGACCCTGACCTCGCGCATGATCGACCGCCCCCTGCGGCCGCTCTTCCCCGACGGTTGGAACTGTGAGACCCAGGTCATCGCCATGGTGCTCTCCACCGACCAGAGCAATGACTCCGACGTGCTGGCCATCACCGGCGCCTCGTTCGCTCTCGGTATTTCCAATATCCCCTTCGCCACGCCGATCGCCGCCGTCCGCGTCGGACTGAACGCCGACGGCGACTACATGATCAACCCGACCTTCGAGCAGCGGGCGGAATCCCGCCTCGATCTGATCGTGGCCGGATCCGACGAGGCCATCGTGATGGTCGAAGCCGGTGCCAAGGAGGTCAGCGAGGACGAGATGGTCGAGGCCCTCGAGAGAGGCCATGCCGCGATCAAGGAAATCCTCGTCGTGCAGAAGGAGCTGATCGCCGAGATCGCTCCGGTCCTCCGCGACGTGCCCAAGAAGGCCGAACCGGAAGGGCTCGCCGAGAAGCTGCTGGCCGAGTGGAAGGAACCCCTGGCCGACGCCATGCGGCACAAGGGCAAGATCGAGAGCTACGCCAAGGTCGACGCCCTGAAGAAAGCGATGATGGAATCCTTCGAGGATGACCAGGCCGAGGAGAAGCAGTTCGCTTCGAGCTACTGGCATCACATCCAGGACATCATCCTGCGCGAAGAAGTGATGAACGTCGGCAAGCGTCTCGACGGCCGCGCGTTCGACGAGATCCGCGACATCGACGTCGAGGTCGGCGTACTCCCCCGCACCCACGGCTCGGCTCTCTTCACCCGCGGCGAGACCCAGGCCCTGGCCACGGTCACCCTCGGAACCTCCGCCGACGCCCAGCGACTCGACTGGATCGAGGGTGAGTCCGAACGCCGGGTGATGCTGCACTACAACTTCCCGCCGTTCTCCGTCGGTGAAGCACGCTTCCTGCGCGGCCCCGGCCGCCGCGAGATCGGTCACGGCGCCCTCGCCGAGCGCGCGCTGATGCCGGTCATGCCCTCGCAGGAAAAGTGGCCCTACGTCGTGCGCATCGTCTCCGACATCCTCGAATCCAACGGTTCGTCGTCGATGGCGACGGTCTGCGGCGGTTCGCTCTCGATGTTCGACGCCGGCGTACCGCTGAAGGCGCCCGTCGCCGGTATCGCGATGGGCCTGGTCAAGGACGGCGACAACGCCGTGATCATGACCGACATCGCCGGCGCCGAGGATCACCACGGCGACATGGACTTCAAGGTCGCCGGCACCGCCGACGGCATCACCGCGCTACAGATGGACATCAAGATCGCCGGGATCACCCGCGACATCATGTCCCGGGCGCTGCAGCAGGCGAAGGACGCCCGCATGCACATCCTGGGCAAGATGGCCGAGGGGATCGACTCCCACCGGGAAGACATCTCCAAGTTCGCCCCGCGCATCATCACGATCCAGATCGACAAGGACAAGATCCGCGACATCATCGGGCCCGGCGGCAAGATGATCCGCTCGATCGTCGAGCGCACCGGCTGCAAGATCGAGGTCCAGGACGACGGCCGGGTCGATATCGCCTCCAACGACGAGGATGCCGCCCAGCATGCGGTGGACATCATCAAGGAGCTGACCGCCGAGGCCGAGCTGGGCAAGACCTACGTCGGCAAGGCGGTTCGCGTGGTCAACTTCGGAGCGTTCGTCGAGATCCTCCCGGGTGTCGACGGCCTGCTGCACATCTCCGAGATCGCC
Organism: Acidobacteria bacterium Mor1; assembly: GCA_001664505.1. Taxonomy (GTDB): domain Bacteria; phylum Acidobacteriota; class Polarisedimenticolia; order Polarisedimenticolales; family Polarisedimenticolaceae; genus Mor1. The sequence continues at coordinate 5,975,536 of CP011806.1, read as the reverse complement.
GAGGAGCGTATCGAGGAGGTCACCGACGTGATCAACGAGGGGGACGAGGTCGTCGTCAAGGTCATCGACATCGACGGCCAGGGCCGCGTGCGGCTCTCCCGCCGTGCCGTGCTGCGGGACAAGCAGCGCGGTGAAGGTGGCGGCGACGACTCCGGCTCCGAAGGTGGCGGCGAGCGCCAGGAGCACTCCCGTGATCGTGGCGACCGCGGCGGCGACCGTGGTCCGCGCCGGGACGGACGTGGCGGCGACCGCGGGGGACGCGGCGGCCGTGACCGTGGCCCGCGCCGGGACGGACGCGGCGGCGGTGGTGGTGGTCGCGGCGGACGCGACCGTGGCCCCCGTCGTGACGGCGGTGGCGGCGACGATCGTGGCGGCGATCGCGGTGGTGATCGCGGCGGCAACAACGACCGCTGAATCCGAACGGAAGCGGTGCCTCCGCGCACCGCTTCCTTCCGCGGATCCCCTCGGGGGACCGCACTCCCGACCCCGGGCACCCACGGAGGCCGCAACGTGTCGGACCGTGTCGTCGAGTATCTGCTGAACGCCGGCAAGGTGAGCCGCGGACAGGTTGACGAGGCTCGCCGCACCCAGCGATTCTTCGGAGGCGAGCTGGCCTCGCACCTGCTGAAGCTCGGCTTCGTCGACGAGCGTATGCTCGGCGAGGCGCTGACCGACACCATCGGCGTCCCCTACGCCTCTCGCGAGAAGCTCCAGGACATTCCCGGCGATGTGATCCGCAGGATCCCCGCCTCGCTGGTCGAGCTGCACCGGGCCTGCCCCATGCAGCAGTCCGGCGGTGTGCTGCGGGTGGCGATGCTCAATCCGCGGGACCCGATCGCCCTGCGCGAGCTGGAATCGGCCTGCGGCCTGCGAATCGAACCCTGGGTCACCATCGAATACCGGCTCTACAGCGCCCTCGAGCGCTACTACCGGGTTCAAGCCAAGGGCATTCGCTCGCTCTCCCTGGCTCCCCCGTCGGAAGCGCGGCAGCACGCCACGCCCGCCGAGGGTCCGGCTCCGGAACCGGAGCCCGAGAGTGAGCTTGGACTGGACGGCCTGCCTCTCGATGCCGAGCCGGACAGCCAACTGCTCTACGGCCTGCGCTCCGACAGCCCGGACGACCCCGGCACCGACCCCGAGGCGACCATGCCCGGCATGCTGGCGACCCCGGCGGGAGTGGACGCCCCGGGCGCGGCCGGCGGCAGCGCCGCAGCGGCCACACCGGCGGCTACCGGTGCAGCCGAGTCTCCCCGGGACCCGATGGAGCGCCTGGAGGAGCAGCTGGTCGCGGCTCCCAATCCCGAGAGCGTCGGCCGGGCCCTGCTGGAATACTCCGCAACACATGCCTCTCGCGCCGCCCTGTTCTCCATCGGCAAACAGGGTTTGCGCGGGGTCACCGGGCGCGGCCGCGGGCTGAGTGACGACCTGATCCACGCCGTGGAGCTCCCGGCCGACGGGGACAACCTGCTGGCCCGGACCGCCCGCGACGGCGAGTTCTACTTCGGCCCCCCGGCAGGGGACTCGGGCGATCGCGATCTGTTCACGGTCCTCGGCGGCCGGACGCCGGCCACCCTTCAGCTGGTACCGATCCGGGTCGCCGGACGGACCGCTGCCCTGCTCTACCTCGACCATGAGGCCAACCCGCTGCCGAACCCGGACCGCGTCGCCTGGCAACGGGTCGCGGCCAAGGCGGGGATGGCGCTGGAGCTCGTGATCCTGCGCCAGAAGCTACGCCGCATCTAGCGGCGACCGGCCGTCAGGCTCCGTCTCGCCCGTTGGCGCGGGCCACCTTGAACGAGGCGGCCGAGGGGAACCCACCACCTCGCCACAAAGCTCGCGCCAGGGCCCTTTCTCCAGCAGGGCGCCCCTCGTCGAGGTAAACCCGGCCGCTCCGCGCCGCCTCCCAAGCGAGGCCGCCCCGACGTCCGGCGTATACTCAAGGCACCTGGCGCGGCGCAGACCGGCGCCCGCCCGTCGCGAAAGGAGAGATCATGAACCCACCTCCTCCCATCGTCGCACGTGACTTCATGACCGAGAAGCTGGTGACCCTCACCCCCGACATGGACGCCCTGGAAGCGATCGAGCTACTGCTGGCCCACCGCATCTCCGGCGCACCGGTGGTGGATCAAGGCACCTACCTGGGGGTCTTCTCCGAGAAGTGCTGCATGCAGCTGCTGGTCGACGCCGCCTACGACCAGACTCCGTCGAGCCTGGTCGGCCACTTCATGAACACCGACCGGGGCCGCACCATCGCGCCGGACACCTCGTTCCTCTCGGTCGTCCAGATGTTCCTCAACACCAACTACCGCCGCCTCCCGGTGATCGACGGGGACATGCTGCTGGGGCAGATCAGCCGCCGCGACGTGCTGCGGCGCTCGATGGAACTGATCGCCGAGTCGCCGCGCAAGGACCAGCCGCTGCTCTACCTGAGCGCTCTGGGAGCCGAACCTCCCATCCAGTAGGCCGGCACGACCAAATACGAAAAAGGCGGGCCCTGGGGCCCGCCTTTCCTGTCAGCTCTGATGTGCGTCGAACTACTGACGCGCAACCTCGACCCGGTCACCCAGCTCGCTCTCCATCAGCGAGTCGATGATGCGAACCGTGGAGGTGCCTTCCTCGACGGTCAGCACGACCCCCTGGGCAAGCACCCGGCGAGGCAGGTTGTTCTCGCGCTCACGGTAGAACCGCAGGAGCGCACCCGGACGGACGCCGGCAAGATCGCCGAGATCGGTGTGGACCACGTGCCCCTCGCCGAAGGCGCTGATGTCGTCACCCACGGCCACGATGTAGCCGTTGGCACCGCCGGTCTCGTCGGTGTCGTCCCCGTCGAGGCCCGGACGGGCCATGACCGGAATCGGAATCTCGTTCCAGGGCACCAGGGTGTCGTCGACGTGGATGTCCTCGCAGGACATCTCGATCACACCCATGGACGTGTTGTCCTGCACGGCCATCACGCGAACGCGGCCGAGCCGGCGCACGTAGGTGCCGAGCTCGACTCCGGTGACCGGGTGGGTCACCAGGCGGGTCTCGCGCACGACGCTCCAGTCGGTTCCGGGCTCGATGCCCAGATCCCGGCCGGCGCTGAGGTAGATCACGTCACCCTGGCCGAGGATCTCCCGCTCGAGTTTCTTGCCCGCGACCGCCAGCTCGGCATCCACCTCGCCGGACTCGATGTAGCCCGAGCAGTAGACGTCGACCGGATCGGCGACGGGAAGCAGCGGAACCTCACGCACCGGCGGTGCACCCGCGCCGGAGTCGGCAGGCAGCGGATCGGCCTGGGCGACCTCTTCAGGCCAGGGCTCCGCCTCGGTGCCGTCGCCTTCGTCGCCGCTGTTCTCGCTCAGGGTCGGCGGACCCTCGGGCGGAACCACGGTAGGACGTCCGGGCACCACAAGCGGGTCCCCGGGGTAGATCCAGTGGCTATCCAGGATGTAGCGGTTCTCATCCCAGATCTGGGGCCAGAGGAACGGATCGCCCAGCCACTGGCCGGCGAGGTCCCAGAGGGTATCCCCTTTCTGGATGATGTAGTCATCGGGTCCTGCCGCCGGCGGATCCCAGGGAGTCCAGTGGTCTCCCACAAGCTTGAGGTTCGTCGGCGGGGTGGTCGACTCGGCGACCGCGGGAGCACCCACCAGCAGCGTGACGATGGTCAGCGCCGCGATTCCACTCCACGTTTTCATCTCACACACTCCTGTTTCATGGCGTACCCGGCTCGCCGCGGCCAAATATAAGCCCGACAAACTGGATTTCAACCGGGGCGCCCATGCGCCGGCCCGGCCGAAAAAACCCTTCTCTTTCAGGAGCTTGCGAGAGGTTCCAGGAACTCGAGAAGGACCCTGCCGTAGCGCTGGGAGCGGGTTTTGCGGAGCCCGGCCGGGGGCTCGAGCCCTTCGGACCCCCGCTCCCGCTCCACCACCACCAGCCCCTCCGGGGCCAACCAGCCGCCTGCGGCCAGGGGCTCGAGGAAGCCCAGCGCCCCGGGATCGTCGTAGGGCGGGTCCGCCAGAACCAGGTCGAAAGGCTGCTGTGGGCGGGCTCCGGCCAGCGCCCGGGCCACCGGCTGGGCCCAGACCTCGGCCACGTCGGCGAAGCCCAGTACCTCGATGTTGCTGCGCAGGGTGGGAAGCACCCCCGGGCCGTTCTCGATGAACACGCCGTGGATTGCGCCCCGGCTCAACGCTTCCAGCCCCAGCGCTCCGCTGCCGGCAAAAGCGTCGAGCACCCGGCAGCCGGGCACCACCTGCTGGAGGATGTTGAACAGGGATTCGCGAACCCGGTCCCCGGTCGGCCGCACCGCCGGCCCCGGCGGCACCTCGATGCGGCGGCCCCGGGCGGTCCCGCCGATGATGCGGATCTTGCCCACGGGAGGGCCTAGCCGGCGGAACGGGTCGCCACGGTCAACGCCTCGGCTCCCGCCGCCTTGACCAGGTCCATCACGTCGACCACCGCGCCGTGGGAGGCCTCGGTATCGGCCCGCAGCACCACGACCTTGGTCTCGGCATCTTCCAGCACCGTGGCCAGCCTTTCGCGAAGCTGGTCCAGGGTGACGGTCTCTTCCTCGAAGGACAGGCTCCCGTCCTTGCCGAGGAACACCGCGATCTCCTTGGTCTCACGGTCGGCGCTGGAATTGGAGCTCGGCAACTCGAGCTTGATCCCCGAGGTCTCGAGGAAGGTGGTCGACACGGCAAAGAAGATGACCAACAGGAACACGACGTCGACCAGAGGGGCGATGTCGATGCCTACCTTGCGGCCGCCGATGTTGCGCCGGAACTGCACGGTTCCACCCTAGGATCCCGCGGCCACCGGGCTGCGCGACTCGGCGTCCCCCCGGATCTCCTCGTCGGTCACCGGGTATAGCCCGCGCAGAACACGGAGGGACTCCCGTTCGATCTCGGTGATGATCCGCTCCGCCTGGCCCTGGAAGTAGTTGTAGGCAACCAGGGCCGGGATCGCGATCAGCAGCCCCGTCGCCGTGGTGATCAGCGCCTGGCTGATGCCGGTGGAAAGCTGGGCAGCCTGGCCGCCGCCCGATTGGGCGATGGTCTTGAACACGTTGATCATGCCGGTGACGGTGCCGAGCAGGCCGAGCAGCGGCGAGATGCCGACAATGGTGCCCAACGCTCCGAGAAAACGGGTCAGCTTGGTCGTCTCGTGGCGGCCTGCGTCCTCGACCGCTTCCTTGGCGGCGGACTCACCCCGGTGCGCCAGGGTCAGACCGGCCAGCACGATGTTGGTGTAGATCCCCGGATTGCCGCGGCAAACCTCGGCGGCCCGATCGGCGCGCCCCCCTTCGACCAGGCCGGTGACCTGTTCGACGATGCGGGGTGCCAGCACCTTGGAGGTGCGCAGGGCGAACAGCCGCTCCAGGGAGATCGCCAGGGCGATCAGGGAGCAGATCAGCAGCGGCCACATGACCGGACCGCCGGATTTGAAGATTTCGATCAGCGACATCGTTCGATTCTAGGTTGACGTTCAAGGGGCTCGCAAACGCCCCGTGGTTAGTCTGCGGAGCCGGAACCGCCGGATCCGGACCCGGAGCCCGAGCCCCCTCCGGATCCCGAGCCGGGCCGGCGCCGGCGACGCCGGCGGGGCCTGGGGGCACCCCCCTCTCCGCGGTTCTCTTTCGCCGCCGAAGATTCCCCCGAGCGGCCTCCGGAGCCGCCCGAGCGGCCGGAACCACCGGAACGGCCCGACCCGCCTGAGCGCCGTCGGCCGGAACCGCCGCGGCCACCGGAAGAGCGACCACCGTCTCCACGGCCTCGCCCGCCCCCGCGGCCTCTGCGGTCCCCGTCACGAACCGGATCCGCCTTGCGGTAGCGGAAACCTTCCAGTTCGATGCGGGCAATGCGTTCCCCGATCAGCCGCTCGATCTCCTTGACCTTGCGTTCGTCGCGGGGCGTGACCAGCGACGCCGCGTGACCGTGCCGCTCGGCCCGGCCGGTGCGTCCGATGCGGTGGACGTAGTCCGAGGACTGCATCGGAAGGTCGTAGTTGATCACCAGATCGATGTCGGTGATGTCGAGTCCGCGGGCCGCCACATCGGTCGCGACCAGCACATCGAACTCGCCGTCTCGGAACGCCTTGAGCGCCCGTTCCCGGTTGGCCTGGGACAGGAGACTGGAAAGCGAGACCACCTCGTGAGCATCCCGCCGTAGCCGCAGCGCCAGTTCCGAGGTGCCCTTCTTGGTGGCGATGAATACCAGAGTCTTGGTGGCCCGGCGGCGGCGCAGGATCTCCAGCAACAGATCGGTCTTCTGCGAGTCGGCTACCGGATACAGCGCGTGATCCACGCCGCCGGCGACCTTGGTCTGGGCGCTCATGCGCACGATCTCGGGGTGCAGCATGTAGCGCTCGGCCAGTTCCCGAACCTCGTCGGAGAAGGTCGCGGAGAACAGCATCGACTGGCGGCTCATCGGCATCTTGCGCAGGATCGCGTCCATGTCGTTGATGAAGCCCATGTCCAGCATGCGGTCGGCCTCGTCCAGCACCAGATATTTGACCCGCCGCAGCGAAAGCCACGCCGAGTTGACGAAATCGAGCAGTCGTCCGGGAGTTGCCACCAGCAGCTCGCAGCCCTCGGTCAGGAGCCGCTTCTGCTCGGCGGTGGAGGTCCCCCCATAGGCGACGATGGTGCGCAGGCCGAGGTGTCGTCCGAATTTCACCGCTTCCTTGCCGACCTGCTGGGCCAGCTCACGGGTCGGGCAGATCACCACCGCCTGGGGGCTCTTCGATCCGTCGAACACCATGCGGTGGAGGATCGGCAACAGGTAGGTCAGGGTCTTGCCGGTGCCGGTCTCAGCGACCCCGATCAGGTCGCCCCCCTTCATCAGCGGTGGGATCGCCGCCGACTGAATCGGGGTCGGCGTCTCGTAGCCGGCATCGTCGAGGGCTTGCTGAACGCCCTCGCGGAATTCGTAGTCGCGGAACTTGGCCGTCACTTCTTCAGGTGGCTTGGTCTCTGAGGTCATGGTCTCGCCGGGAAACCGGGGCGCGGCCCCGTAGGATTGGGAGCCCCGGTCGAGAACGCACCGATGGGCGCGCGTCCCGGAAGGACGTTTGAGCAGGAACCTGATGCGATGGCCGACACCCGGCTAGGCCGTGGTCTCGGGGTGAGGCTGCCGGACCAGCGCGCGGATCTCCGAATCTTCCAGCAGCCGGTCGGACTGCTTGGCTGCATCGAAGATGCGGTCGACATCTTCCTGGACCGCCTCGAAGCCGTGCTGCTGCAGCCAGAAGATCACGTTGGAGCGTCCGCTCATGGGACCGATGCGGATCTTCTGGCGCAGGCCGAAGTCGCCGGCCACGACGCCGGAGTAGATCCGGTCGGCGAGCCAGTCGTCACCCTTGTTGTAGGCCTTGATCACCGCCGCGGCGTGAACGCCGGTAGCGGTCTCGAAGGCGTCGGTGCCGACCACCGGGTAGTTGGACGGCACAGGCACCCCCATCGCCTCGGACACCAGCGCGCAGTACTCGCCGAGAGCGGTCAGGTCCCGGTCGATCCAGCCCAGGAGCTTGAGGTTGACCAGCAGCAGGTCGATCTCGGTGTTGCCGGCGCGTTCGCCGATACCGATGGCGCAGCCGTGAACCCGGGTGGCGCCGGCGCGAATCGCGGCGAGGCTGTTGATCAGGCCCATGCCCCGGTCGCGGTGGCCGTGCCAGTCGATCTCGACATCGTGGCCGCCGGCCTCGTCGAGCACGCCGCGCAGGAACTTGACCAGCGCCGTGGCGCCGGCAGGGGTCGCGTGCCCCACGGTGTCGGTGACGCAGACCCGGCTGGCGCCGCAGCGCACCGCCGTGCTGTACAGCTTGCGAATGGTTTCGGGACGGGCGCGGATGGTGTCCTCGGTGACGTACATCACCGGCAGGCCCGCGTTGACCGCGTAGGTCAGCGCTTCCTCGGTGCACTTCAGCAGGAAGTCCTCGTCCCAGCTCTCGGTGTAGAGCCGGATCGGCGAGGAGCCGATGAACAGCGACGCCTCGATGGGCAGGCCGACCCGCTGGGAGATTTCTTCCATCGGCTTGACGTCGGCGATCACCGTGCGGCCGGCGCAGTTGGGCCGGATGGCAAGCTTGGACTCGACGATCTCGCGGCAGAGCGCCTCGACATCGGCGACCGCCCGGGGCCCGGCACCGGGCAGCCCGACGTTGGTGCTCTCGATGCCCAGGTCGTTCTGCAGGTGCAGGATGCGCTTTTTGGCTTCGATCGGCGGGTCGATGACCGAGGGAGACTGCAGGCCGTCCCGCAGCGTCTCGTCGTCGAGCATGACCTTGGCCGGACGGGATTCCGCCTCGGTGCCGTCGTAGAGATTCCAGTCGTGAATCAGATCTTGATGGTCCATGGCGCGGCTATCGTAGCGGGCGGCGGCGAACAGCGTCAAATAACGCGATTTTCGCCCTAAGATCGCCCCTCACCAGCCGGATCCCGGATCGCATCAGAAGCGGCCCTGGTTCTTCAGGTACTGCAGGGCGCGGCGCATGCCGCGAATGTTTCCACCCATCAGGAAACGGGCCCTCACGGTTTCGCTGTCCCGGGTGAACGCAGCGGGAAGCGGGGGCAGCACGACCTCGTTGAGGGCATCCACCGCCGACTGGTCCAGTGGGAAGCAGCCCGCGGGGGTCTCGACGGCGACCCCGGTGACCAGGCCGCTGCGTTCGATGGTGAAGACCACCCGGTTCTGGTGATCGAGGAACATCCCGTTCTTGAGGCCCCAGCGGTTGAACTCCTCGGCGCTCAACAGCAGTCGACGGTGCCAGGCCTGCCAGATGGCGACATAGACCTGGCGACCGTAGTCGTCCCAGTCGAAGTCGGGGCTCGAGAACTCCAGGTTGCCCACGCCGTAGTTGGAGAGGCTGCGCAGTTCGCTGGGATCGATCTCGAAGTCGAGCTTGTCCGGGTCCGGCGGCTCGATCGGTTCCTCCCGGGCCCGGCCGTCCCGAACCGCCTGGTCGAAGTCCTGGAGCGCCTGGCCCAGGTCGAATCCCGACGGAGTGCCCTCCCGTCGCGGATCGAGCGACCCGCCACGCTCGCCGGAGGAGTAGCTGCCGTCGTCGGCCTCGTTGAAGGTGGTGCCCGGATCCCGGGAAGGGTCGTCCCCCGCCCGGTCCGGTTGTTCCTTCGCAGCCAGATCCGGAGATTGCGGTGCCGCTTCGGGAGAAGACTGCTGCGGGGTCTGCTCCTCGTCCAGCTCGGGGCTCGGCACGGACGGCTGGGGAATCGCGAGTGGGGTGCCGGTAGGCGCCGGATCGTTGCCGTCCGCGAGCGACGGGATCGCCATCACGATCTCCTCGACCGATTCCTCCACCGGCGCGTCGACGGCTTCCTCGACCGGCGCGACCGCCTGCTCCGTGGAATCGGTCAGGTCGAAGGTGATGGACTTCTCCTCGGGCTCGTCGTCGGCGGCCTCGGAGGAGGGGATCAACATGAACAGCAGGATCAGCAGCAGATGCACGCCGACGGACACCGCCAGGGCCAGGGCCAGGCGGCGCGCTGAAGGATCCGTGGGCTCGCGTCGGGTTGCACTCATGAGGCAAATCGATTGTACCGGGAGACGAGCGGGCCGCCATCGAGGTGTCCTCCCGCCGACCGTAGCCGCGGTCAGAACTCCGCGAGCACCCGTGCCTCTTCATGAAACGCCCGGCGCACCGCCTGGAAGCCCCTGTCCTGCACCTCCGGGTGCACCCGGTTGGAGAGCAGCACCAGGCTGACGCGCCGGGCCGGCACCAACCACAGGGAGGTGCCGCTGAACCCGGTGTGCCCCGGGCTGTCGTCGGGCAGCAGCTCCCGGGCCGCCCGGGTCGACGACGCCGCCTCGAAGCCGAAGCTGCGTCCATTGCCGCCGACCTGGAGCAGCCGCTGCCTGGAGGCCTCCGAAAGGGGCAGACACCGGGGCGAGAGGATCTCCCGGGCCACCGCAGCCACGCCGGCGGCGGTACCGAACAGGCCCGCGTGTCCGGCGACTCCGCCGAGTCCGGCGGCGTTTCCGTCGTGAACCTCCCCCTGGAGCCGATGGGTCCGCACCTCGAGCTCGATACCCCGGTCCCGGGCCATCCCCTGCTCGTAGCGGTTGCCCTCCTCGGTCGGAGCGGCCGTGGCGGGATCTACCGGGCCGAACCCGAGGTCCAGGTCGAGGGGCCTTGCCACCCTTTCGGCGAAGATGCGCGCCAGCGTTTGCCCCGACGCCCGCTCCAGGGCGAAGCCCAGCAGCAGGTACCCGAGATCGGAGTAAACCGTGTGCCCCGGTTCGACCGGCGGGATGCGGGCGATGGAGCGGAGATAGCTGTCGCGGGTCGAACCGTCGGCGTAGAGCGGCGCCCAGGCGGGCAGTCTCCCGCGGTGAGCCGCCGCCTCGGCAGCGGTGACCGCTTCGTAGCCACTTCCGGCGAGCTCGGGCAACCACTCGGTCAGCGGACGGTCGAGGTCGAACGCCCCGTCCTGAGCGGCCAGCACCGAGCACAGCCCGGTGGCCAACGGCTTGGTCAGCGAAGCCAGGTCGTAGACGGTCTCGACCCTCGCGGGCAGCGCACCCTCGCCGGCGCCGAGGCTGCCGACCGCGCCTCGGGAGAGGCAACGCCCCTCCCGCTCGACCCACCAGGCCGCCCCGGGCATCCAGCCGTCGGCCACGAAGAGGGAGAGCCGTTCGGCAATCGGATCGCCGGCAAGGGAAGAAGTCACTGACGGGCGGGGTGGGCTTCGATCGCGGCGTTCACCCGGAACGCAAGGTCGAGAACCTTGCGCCCCTGGCGACCGTCGATGCGCGGCATCTCGCGGCTGCGCACGGCGTCAATGAACGCAGAGAGTTCGTTGCCGAGTGGTTCTCCCTCGTCGACGGGAAGCTGGTCGTGGCGGATCTCCGGCGCCGCGCCTTCACGAGGCAGCAGCTGGAAGCGCTCGACCGTCCTCTGCACGGTGTCGCAGCTCATGTAGGTCCGCGCCTGAAACACCCGGACGCGACGGATCGGGTCGGCGGAGATCCGGCTCGAGGTCAGGTTGGCGACACAGCCCGAGGCGAAGCGAATGCGGGCGTTGGCGATATCGACCTTGTCGGTCAGCGCCGCGACTCCGACGGCGTCGACCTCGACAGGATCGGTCCCGTCGAGGGCCAGCATCAGATCCAGATCGTGAATCATCAGGTCGAGCACCACGTCGATGTCGGTGCTGCGGGCGGTGAACGCAGCCAGCCGGTGCACCTCGAAGAAACGGGGACGCTCGACGGCCCGGGCCATGGCCAGCACCGCCGGGTTGAAGCGCTCGGTGTGCCCGACCATCAGGATACGGTCGTTGTCCGCCGCCGCCTGGACCATGGCATCCGCCTCGTCCAGGGTGGTGGCGATCGGTTTCTCGACCAGCACGTCGCATCCGGCCCGAAGCAACGGTTCGGCAACCGCCCGGTGGTAGGCGGTGGGGACCGCGACGCTGACCGCCCGGACCCGACCCGGAAGATCTTCGACCTGCGGGATCACCTCGCAGCCATATTCCGAGGCCATGGCCGCGGCCCGCTCGGCGTCCTGGTCCACGATCCCGACCAGGGTCACCCCGGGCATCGAGGCGTAGAGGCGGGCATGATGGCGTCCGAGGTGGCCCACGCCGACGACGGCGACGGGGATCGAATCCTGGGACATGGCCACCCTCCTTCCTAGCGGACCACGCCGCGCTTGCTGCTGCGCACGAAGTCGAGGAAGTAGCGCACCTCCTCGTGCTCGCCGTGCTCCTTTTCGACCTGCGGGATCGCCTCTTCGAGGGTCAGCTTGGCGCGGAACAGGATCCTGTAACAGCCCTTCAGCGCCCGGATGGTCTCGGCGGAATAGCCCTTGCGCCGCAGCCCGACGATGTTCAGGCCGTGACTCTCGGCACGGTTGCCGACGGTCAGCACCCAGGGCATCGCGTCCTGGGTCACCACCGAGTAACCGCCGATGAAGGCGTGGCGGGCGACCCGGCAAAACTGGTGAACCCCGCTGTAGGCGCCGACGGTGGCGTCGTCGCCGACATCGACGTGACCGGCCAGGGTCGCGGCGTGGGCGAAGATGATGCGGCTCCCGATCTGACAGTCGTGGCCGATGTGGGTCAGGCCCATCAACAGGTTGTCGTCGCCGACCCTCGTCAGGCCGCCGCCGCCGGGGGTCCCGCGGTTGACCGTGACGTACTCGCGAATCTTGTTACGCGAGCCGATCTCGACTTTGGTCGGTTCGCCGTCGTACTTGAGGTCCTGCGGCGCCGAACCCAGCGACGCGAAGGCGAAGACCTCGTTCTCCTCGCCCAGGGAAGTGTGTCCGGTGACGGTGACGTGGGAGATCAGGCGGGTTCCGTCGCCGATCTCCACGTCGGATCCGACGATACAGAAGGGGCCGACGAACACGCCCGTACCCAGCTTCGCGCCGGGCTCGACCACGGCCCTGGGATCGATGGTGGTCTGCGCCACGCTACTTCCGATCTTGCATCACCGAGAGAATCTCCCCCTCGGCCGCCAGTTCACCGTCGACCTCGGCCCGAGCCTTCATGCGGGCGCTGGTCGGTCGCAGGTGGATCACATCGAGAATCAGCCGCAGCTGGTCGCCGGGTACCACCGCTCGACGGAAGCGCGCTTTGTTGATGCCGGCGAAGTAGACGAGCTTGTCCTTGCGGTCGGGGACCTCGTTGAGCACCAGCAAGGCTCCGGCCTGGGCCATCGCCTCGATGATCAAGACCCCCGGCATCACCGGGGTGCCCGGGAAGTGTCCCGGGAAGAACGGCTCGTTCATGGTGACGTTCTTGAGAGCGACGATCCGCTGCTTGCGCTCGATCTCCTCGACCCGGTCGATCAGGAGAAACGGGTAGCGGTGCGGAATCGTCTCGAGAATGCCGCGAATATCCATCTCCATCGCAGGTCAGTCCTCTTCGCCGGCGGATGCACCCTCGAGGGCGGCCAACCGGGCTTCCAGCTTTCTGAGCTCGCTGCGCATCTCGGGCAGGCGTTTGAGTGCCGCCTGAGCTCGTTTCCAGACCCGGTGGTCGACGGCAGGGGTCCCGGCGAGAAACTGACCCGCCGGCTGATCCGAGAAAACCGCGCTCTTGGCCGCGACCACCGTGTGATCGCCGACCTCGACGTGCCCCACGATGCCGCTCTGACCGGCTATCGTGACCCGCTTTCCGAGCTTGGTGCTTCCGGCCACCCCCGATTGGGCTACAAGAATCGAGCCGGCTCCGATCTGCACCCCGTGGGCGACCATCACCAGATTGTCGATCTTGCTCCCCTGCCCGATCACCGTATCCCCCAACGCCCCGCGGTCGACCGTCGAGTTCGCGCCGATCTCGACGTCGTCCTCGACGAGGACGCCTCCGATCTGCGGAACCTTGTGATGTCCCTCGGCATCGGTCGCGAAACCGAAGCCGTCGGCGCCGAGCACGACGCCTGAGTGGAGCAGACAGCGCCGCCCGACCCGGGTGCCGCGGTAGAGTATCACTCTCGGACGGAGTTCGGTTTCGGCCCCGACCCGGCATCCCGCTTCGATGACAGAGCCGGCTCCGACGATCGTCCCCTGCTCCAGCCGCACCCCTTCCTCGACCACGGCGAAGGGGCCGACGAACACACCTTCACCCAGTTCGGCAGTGGGGTGTACCCGGGCATCCGGGGAGATCCCCGGCTCCGGCCGGTGCCGGGGATGGAAACGCTCGAGCACCCTGGCCCAGGCGCGGTAGGGGTTCTCGACCTCGATCAGGTCGACCCCCTGGAGCCCGCTGCCCGGCGCGGTCAGGACCGCGCCGGCGCCGGTGGCCTCGGCGTCCGCCCGGTAGCGGGCGTTGGTCAGGAAGCTGATCTGTTCCGGACCGGCCTCTTGCAGCGTCGCAACCCCCGAGATCCACCGGCCCGGGTCGCCGACGACGCTGCCGCCGACGTGCCGGGCCAGTTCCTCGAGAGTCACCGCCTAGCTACCCGAGAACAGCTGGTTGAACAGATCCACCACACCGGTGGTCACGTCCACCGTCTGGGCGGCCCAGGCGACCTGGTTGCGGTCGAGGATCAGGGCGAAGCCCTCGCGCCGGCCGTACTCGTCGACCGCCTGGAGCAGCTGCGCCTGGAACCGGTCGTTGGCCTCGTTGAACTCCAGCTGGAACTGCCGGCTGGCGGCGTCGCGCATCGAGGAAAGCTCCAGCTGCTTGAGCTGAATCTGCTTTTCCATCGTGGCCCGCTTGTCGGCGGACAGCGACAGCGCCTGGGCGCGGTAGTCCTTCTGAAGGTTGGTCAGCTGATTCTCGAGGGCGGTGATCTCGGCCTGCTTGTCCTCGCTGAACTTCTTCAGCCGGGTCTGGATGCGTTGTCCCTCGGCCGTCTCCTCGGAGACGCGGACCGGATCGACGACGCCGATCTTGATCTGCTGGGCGGACAGCGAACCGGCGGCCAGGGTCACCAGGACCGCACACACGAAAACCTTGATAGCCATTCTGCTCATGCGAACTCTCTCCTCGGACGGATTCGGGGTCAGAAGCTTCGACCGATCGAAAACTGGAAGGCGCCGGTGTCGTCATCCTCGAGCTTGCGGATGGGAACTCCGTAGATGAGTCTGAGCGGCACGGGGAACACCGGCAGGTGGAATCGGAGTTCGATACCCGCCGAGGCGCGGAAGGTATCGAAACCGAAGGACGTATCTTCGAACAGCACGTCGCCTGCATCGGCGAACAGTGCGACATCGACCTGTTCGTTGAACGGGTAGACCCATTCGAGCTGGGTCATCCAAAAACGGTCGCCGCCGACCTCGAGCAGCACCGGAACGCCGTCGAGGTTGGCCAGCTGTTCGACCGGGATGTTGCGCGGATCGCCGATGACCCGGTCGATGGCCCCGTTGTCGTCGAGCAGCACGTAGCGGAGCGGCGTGATCGTGCGGATCTCGAACACCCGGGGGCCCTGGGTGTCGCCACCGATCCAGAAGCGCTGGAATCGCGGGATACCGAACACGTTCTGGGAGTTGAGGCTGCTGCCCCGGTCCCATTCGGTCACGAAGCCTGCGCGGCTGTTGAACCCGAAGAACCCACGGCGGCCGGTCCGCTTGTAGGTGGTGTAGCTCAGGATCGGCTTGACGAACGACGTGTCCCCGCCCAGCGGTCCGCCGGCGATCTGCAGGCTGGCGTTGAACTGGGTACCCGACGAGGGCCGGTAGGGGTTGTTGACGGTGTTGTAGCGATAGACCGGGGTCAGACTCGAGATCTGGTTGCTGGCCGACTGGGACAGCTGGGTTCCGGCCACGGTGAACGCCGAACTCGACGATTCGACCCGCTCGAAGTTGTAGCCGACCTGGACCTGGCCGAAGCGGCCCAGGAGCTTGCCGAAGACGATGCCGCCGCCCTCGCTGGTGCTGCGCAGGGTGTCGCCGAAGTCTACGTCGCGGCGGAAGATACTGAAGCCGAGGTTGTACGGCCGGTTGAGGAACCAGGGCTCGGTGAAGGACAGCTGATAGCGGTTGGAACGGCCGCCGATCTGCAGCGCCGTCGAGAGCACCTGCCCCCGGCCGAGGAAGTTGCGGGTGGAATAGACGCCGGAGAAAAAGGCTCCGTCGATACCGCTGTAGCCGCCGCCGATCTGGATCTCGTTGCGGCCCTGCTCCTGCACGGCGAACTTGACCTTGACCCGCTGTTCGCCCTCGATCGGCTCGACGACCGGATCTTCCTGGGACTGCACGTAGCCCAGCTGGTTGAGCTTGATCCGGGACAGATCGATCGCGCTGCGGTTGAACAGCTGCCCCTCGATCAGCTGCACCTCGCGGCGCAGCACCCGGTCCTTGGTGCTGGTGTTCCCGACGAACTCGATGTGATCGACGAAGTAGGGCTCGTCCTCGTCGATCTCGATGTGCACGTCGGCCACCGCCTCGTCTTCCCGGCGCTGAATGCGCCGGACCACGTTGGCGTAGAGGTGGCCCTTGTTGGCGTAGCTGCGGCTGAGGACGTCGACACCGAAATCCAGGGCGCCGTTGTTGAAGATGCCGCCGGTGGCCAGCGGGATCTGGGAGCGGACCTGATCTTCGGTCAGCACCGCGTGGCCGGAGAAGGTGATGTCGCCGACCTTGTACTGCTCTCCCTCGACCACGGGAACCACCAGGCGCACCCAACGGCGTCCCGGGTCCTCGGCATCCGCCTCTTTCTTGCGGATCTTCTTCTCGACCTTGGCCTTCTTCTCGAGCAGTTCCTGGCGCTCGTCCAGGTCGAGATCTTCGCCGTCCAGCCGTTCCTGGATCTTCGCCAGCTTCTTGCGCTGCTTGCGGGCCGGGTCCTTCTTGGGCTTGGAGGCACGATCGTCGGAATCGCCCGCGGCGGAATCGGCCTCGGCGCCGTCGGCAGCGGGGTAACCGTTGGCCGCCACGCCGTTGGCGTCCGCCGTGGCGATGTCCTCGGACCCCGTCTCGTCGTCGCCGCGCTTCTTCTTTTTCTTCTTGTCGTCGGATTCCTTCAGGACCTCGACCACGGGCGCCCGCAGCTCGACGTCCAGGTAACCCCAGTTCTGGTAGAGCTCACGGATCTTGCCGACATCCTGGTCCCACTTCAGCGGGTGGTAGAGGTTCTTCTGGGACCAGGGCCAGTACCACTGGTACTCCTGGGTCAACTCGAGCTGATCCTTGAGCTGACGGTCCCGGAACACCTCGTTGCCGGTGAACTCGATCTCCCGGATGCGGGTCTTGCGGCCGGGCTTGATCGAGAAGTAGACCGAGCGGCTGGTCTCGGTGGCCCGCTCGACGTTGTAGTCGACGGTGGAGTCCAGGTGGCCCTTGGAGCCGAGCAGGTCGCGAATCGCCGCCGCGACGTCGCCGAGTTGCTTCCGGTCGAGGGGCTTGCCCAGCTCGATGCTCATCTTGCGTTCGGCGAGAGCGTCCTCGATCTGGGTCCGGGTCGCGACCTTGTTGTCCTCGTAGGTCACCGAGGTCAACACCGGGCGTTCCTCGACGACGATGATCAGCGCCTTGCCCCCCTCCGGGGCGTCCTCCGCGCTGATCGTGATGTCGTTGAAGAGGCCGAGGTCCCACAGGTAGCGGTAGCGGGTCAGGATCCGCTGGCGGTCGAACGCATCCCCCTCCTCGATCTCGAGGGCGTGGCGGAACGCGGCCGGCGTCATGCGGAAGAGACCCTGGACCGTGATCGATTCGATGGTCCCGGGCGCCGCCTGAACGGAACTGCCGGAAAGCGGGAAGAGCAGTGCCCAGGCCACCAGGAGGGCGGCGGGCCAGCGATACGCTTTGGTTGAAAACTTGCTAGTCATGCACCAGAAGGCGGGCCGGGCGTCATGCCCTCCCGATCGGTCCAGCCGTATCGAGCCACTCGAGCGCCGAGGCGCCCCGACTACGGCACCGTATTGTAACGCGGAAGGCATCCGCTCGCTCTGGAGCGGACCAGGAAGGCCCTCAGTCCCCTCGGAAACCGGATTCTACCCGAGATCCCGCCCGGAGTCACAACGGGATCGGCCCGCCGGTCCCGGCGGGGCAAAGATGACTGCGGCCGGGCTGGGAAACCCTAGGTCGAGGAGGCTTCGCGGATGGCGCTGCGGAAGGCGATCCGGTCGTCCTCGAGGTAGACCTCGATCGGCCCTTCCTCGAATTCGCCCTGAATCAGGGACTCGGAGAGCGCATCCTCGATGTGTCGCTGGATCGCCCGACGCAGCGGGCGGGCTCCGTAGGAGCGGTCCTGACAGGTGGTCTGGACCAGCCAGTCACAGGCCTCGTCGGTGACCGTGAGCTGGATCTTGCGCTCCTCGAGACCCTCGTTCAGCCGCCGGATCATGATGCG
This sequence comes from Acidobacteria bacterium Mor1, assembly GCA_001664505.1. GTDB lineage: Bacteria > Acidobacteriota > Polarisedimenticolia > Polarisedimenticolales > Polarisedimenticolaceae > Mor1. The sequence goes on along the minus strand of CP011806.1, from coordinate 5,957,796 downwards.
GGCAATATCCCGCAGCTGTTGTTCGCTGAGCGCGTCGAACACCACGATCTCGTCGATCCGGTTGATGAACTCGGGGCTCAGGGTCCGCTTGACCTCGTTGAGCACGAGATCCCGCCGATCCTTGAACGCCTGGGTCTCGTCGTTGGTCTTGAACCCGAGCTTGCCGCCGGTGCGGGCGATGTGGGTCGACCCGATGTTCGAGGTCATGATCACCAGGGTGTTCTTGCAGTCCACCGCCTGGCCGTAGGCGTCGGTGATCAGGCCGTCTTCCAGCACCTGGAGCAGGATGTTGAGGATGTCCGGGTGCCCCTTCTCGACCTCGTCGAGCAGGATGACGCTGTAGGGCTGGCGCTTGATCCGCTCGGTCAGCTGGCCACCCTCTTCGTGGCCTACGTACCCCGGAGGCGAACCGATCATCTTGGCGATCGAGTGCTTCTCCATGTACTCGGACATGTCGAAGCGCACCAGCGCCTTCTCGCTGCCGAACAGGAACTCGGCCAGGGTGCGGGCCACCTCGGTCTTGCCCACGCCGGTGGGGCCGAGGAAGATGAACGACCCGATCGGGCGGTTGGGGTTCTTGAGCCCGGCGCGGGAGCGCCGGATCGCCCGGGACAGGGCAGAGATCGCGGCGTCCTGCCCGACGATGCGCTCGTGGAGGTAGTCCTCCATCTTCAGCAGCTTGTCCGCCTCTTCCTGGGCGACCGACTGGATCGGAATACCGGTCCAGCGGGAGATCACCTCTTCGACGTCTTGCTGGCCCACGTCGAGGATCTTGTTGCACTCGGTCTCGTAGCGCTGCTTGTACTCTTCGTGTTGGCGGCGCAGGGTGACTTCCTGATCGTGAAAGGAGACCGCCTCGTCGAAGTCCTTGCGGGCCAGCGCCCCCTTCATCCCCTCGACCACCCGCTTCAGATCCCGCTCGATCCGCTTGATCTCGGCGTAGCAGGTGCTCTTGCCCAGCTTGACCCGGGCGCCCGCCTCGTCGAGGACGTCGATGGCCTTGTCCGGCAGGAAGCGGTCGGTGATGTAGCGATTGGACTGGTAGACCGCGGCCCGGATCGCCTGGGTGGAGAAGCGCACGCCGTGGAAACGCTCGTAGCGTTCCTTGACCCCCTCGAGGATCTCGTAGGTCTCCTCGTTGGTCGGCGGCTTGATCGAGATCGGCTGGAAGCGGCGCACCAGCGCCCGGTCCTTCTCGATGTACTTGTGATAGTCGCGAGGCGTCGTCGAACCGACGCACTGGACCTCGCCGCGGGAGAGGGTCGGCTTGAGGATGTTGGCCGCGTCCAGCGACCCCTCGGCCGAACCGGCGCCGATCAGCGAGTGAATCTCGTCGATGAAGATGATGACGTCATCGGAGCCGGTCAGCTCGGTGATGATGCCCTTGAGCCGCTCCTCGAACTGGCCGCGGTACTTGGTGCCGGCAACGACCAGCGACAGGTCGAGGGCCAGGATCCGCTTCTGCAGCAGCGACGGCGGAACGACCCCTTCGACGATACGCGTGGCCAGCCCCTCGACGATGGCGGTCTTGCCGACTCCGGGCTCACCCAGGAGCACCGGGTTGTTCTTGCGGCGGCGGGAAAGAACCTGGATCACCCGCTCGAGTTCGGACTCACGCCCGATCAGCGGATCGAAGACCTTCCGTTCGGCGAGCTCCGAGAGATCCCGGGAGAACTCGTTGAGGAACGGGGTCTCTTTCTTCTTTCGCGGCAGGGCGCGGCGCTTGTAGATGTTGACCGCGTCCTCGCGGACCGCGAACAGCCGCATGCCACGCTCGGCCAGCAGCCGGCCGGCCACCGATTCTTCGAGGCGCAGGAGCCCCAGCAGCACGTGCTCGGTGCCGATGTGCGGATGCATCAGCCGCTCCGCTTCTTCCTCGGCGTACTGCAGCACCTTCTTGGTTTCGTCGCTGAACGGGATCTCGACCGAGGTCGAGAGTTTCTCCCGGGCGGGGCCGCGCTTTTCCAGCTCGGCCTGGAGGAAATCCATCGAGACGTTGGCCCGGTCGAACAGCTCCCGGGTGGTCTCTTCCCCTTCCTTCAACAGCCCCAGCAGGAGGTGCTCGGTCCCGATGACCTTGGAGCCCTGCTGGCTGGCCTCGTAGCGGGCCAGGAAGAGGATGCGTTTCGCCTTCTCGGTGAACTTCTCGAACATGTTCGCGCCTTGCGGGTCGAGCCGGCTCCGACCGTCCGGAACGGCTACCTTACGAAGCTAATATTCTGCCCGAGCGGATGCTACCCGGCAACACCGTCAAAGTAGTCCCGCGCAGCGTTTTCACCCATCGTTTCCAGCTTTCCCGCCCGCATCCGCATGACCCGGCCGCAGGTGCGGGCCAGGGACTCGCTGTGGGTCGCCAGAACCAGCGCAAAGGGCTGCTCCTCCTGGAGCTCCCGCAGGGTCTCGAACACCGCCAGACCGGTGCCCGGGTCGAGATTCCCCGTGGGTTCGTCGGCCAGCACCAGGGTGGGTTCCACCGCCAGGGCCCTGGCCACCGCGACCCGCTGCTGCTCGCCTCCGGAGAGCTGGGAGGGACGGTGCTGCAGCCGGGCGCCGAGCCCCAGCCGGTCGAGCAGGAAGCGGGCCCGATCCGCCCCCTCAGCCTCGTTCCCGCCGATGCGCAGCGGCACCATCACGTTCTCCAGAGCGGTGAATTCCGGCAGCAGGTGGTGGAACTGGAAGACGAACCCGACGTGGCGGTTGCGATACTCGGCCAGCCGGGCGGCGTCGAATCCCCCAAGAGACTCCCCCTGGAAGATCACCAGGCCGGCGTCGGGCCGGTCGAGGCCACCGAGAAGATGCAGCAGCGTCGACTTGCCGACTCCCGAGACCCCCGCCACCGCCACCGAATCGCCGGCCTCGACGGTCAGGTCCAGTCCGTCGAGCACGGTGATGCGATCGACTCCGTCGTAGGCCTTGCACAGGCCCTCGGCGACCAACACCGGGTTACTCATAGCGCAGCGCCTGGACCGGATCGAGCCGGGAGGCCTTGTAGGCCGGATAGAGGGTCGCCAGGACCGACATGGCCACGGCGAGCAACGAGATCTGGATCAGGTGCCCCGCCTGGGTGCGGAACGGCACGTACTCCAGGTAGTACACGTCGGGATCGAGCTTGATCACCGAGTAGTGATCGAGCAGCGCCGAGAGCCCCCAACCGGCGGCCACGCCCAGGAGCGTACCGACCAGTCCGATGATCAACCCCTGGAGCACGAACACCCGGGCGATCTTCCACGAGTTGGCGCCCATCGCCGAGAGGATGCCGATTTCCTTGACCTTGCCGGTGACCATCAACAGCAGGGTCAGCAGGATGTTCAGCGCCGCCACGGTGACGATCAGGCTGATCGCCAGGGTCAGGGCCAGCCGCTCCAGCTTCATCGCCTTAAACAACTCCCGGTTGGTCTCGACCAGGTCGGTCACGGTCCACCCGGGCGCCAGCAGTTCTCGCAGGGACTCCTTCATCGGTTCGAGCCGATGGATGTCCTCGATCCGCACGTCGACCCAACTGGTCCGGTCCTCCGCCCGCAGGATCTTCCGCGCCTGTTCCAGCGAGATGTAGGCCCGCTGGGCGTCCAGGTAGTAGCCGGACTCGTAGGTTCCGACCACCTCGAACAGGTGGCTCTTGGGAATCGGCCCCAGCGGCGTCAGGGTCACGCTGGGAGCCAGCACCCGGACAAGGTCCCCTCTGCCCACGATCATGTCGTCGGCCAGTTGCTTGTTGAGCAGGATCCCCGCCCGTCCGGTCTCCGTGGCGCCGGACAACAGGGAGAAGAACTCGCCGTCCCGCTGGGGATGCACCGCGTCATGTCCGCCGGGGTCGACCCCCTGGACCTCGGCGTAGGTCGGCGCGTCCATGCTCTGGGTCGTCAGCATCGCCGGGGTGTAGAGCACCGGAGAGGCGGAGACCACTCCCGGGGAGGCCTCGACCCGCTGGACCAGCGCCGCCGCGTCCCGGAACTCCCCGTAATTGCTGAGCACCGTGATGTGGGCGGAGCTACCGAAGACCCGCTCCCGGACGTCGTGTTCCATTCCCGTGGAAAGCGCGAAGGCGATCACCAGCGCCGCGGTCCCGACCATCACCGCGCCGACCAGCAGAGCGGTACGGCCCAGGCTGTGGCGCAGGTAGCGGACGGCGCTGTGCAGTTCGAAGGACACGAATCCTCGGGGTCAGGGGCGCGGAGTGCGCGTCGCGGTCCACTGACCGGTCGAGCCGTCCTGTCCGGCCAGCTCGTAGTTCAACCACGTGCCGCGGATCGTCTTGGCGTCCCCGGACAGGTAGCCCTCGAACTCCATCGAGCGGCCCAGACGGGAGTCGATCCGCACCAGGTAAACCTTGCGATTGACCAGGGTACCCTGCAAGCTGCCGGTCCACCCGCCATCGAGTTCGTAGGTGCCCGAGAGCAGGGTGCCCTGCTGGGACAACGAGAACACTCCGTTCTGGTTGAGCGGCATCATCGAGACGTCCCAGTCCCCGCCCAGCTCGCCGAGATCCTCTTCGACCCGGTCACCCACCCGGGCGATCTCCTGCTCGAGCAGCAGAATGCGCTGGAGCCGGGTCTGGATCCGGTCGACCAGGATGTGCTCCGAGGAGAGCAGTCCCACCCGCTCGCTCTCGGCGACCCGGATCTGCTGCATTCGTTCCTCGATCAGCCGGAAGGAGGCCACCTCTCCCCCGCTGACGGCGCCGTCAAGCGATCGGTAGAGTTCGGTCAAGCGGGTCAGGGCCCGCCCCCGGCGGGAGGCCAGGTCCCGGTACCGTTCGGTATCGAGCTCCAGCAGGGTCCGCTCGATGGTGACGTCCGCCTCCAGCGCCTCGACCGCATCGTTGACCGCATGGGCCGGGAAGCCGCCGAGGATCAGCAACAGGGCGGCGGAAGCGAGGGCGGGCAGCGCTTTGAATCGTCTCATCGGGGACTCCTCGGGTGGATCCGGACTCACGACCAGGGTACGGCCGGGCGCCACCGGGCGTCTACCGCGGGACCGGACCGGATCGGATCAGAGGGCGCGAAGGTGACCGGCGGCGGCGATCGCCTGGGCGGCCGCCGCCCGGGACGCCTCGCCGGCGACGAGCCACAGCTGAAACCCGCCGAGACCGTCGGGTCGGATCTGGGCGACCGAGGTGCGCCGATCGCCGGTGACCTCCACCGGCGTGGCCACCCCCTCCTCCAGGGCGACGTCGAGCCCGGACCGCTCGCCCAGGAGCGCCGCCAGCGCCGCCGGGTTGGTCTCTTCACGGGGTACCACGGTCAGGGCGATGGAGTGGCCGTAGAACACCGGCACCGTGACCAGCTGCAGGCCGAAACGGGGCCGCTCCCAGCCGAACATGCGGGTCAGTTCGTCGCCGATGCGGCGCTCGACCTGTCCATCACGATCGAACAGTTGCTGCGGCACCACGTTGAACACGAGCTGGCGGCCGAACACCTCCTTCGGCGCGTCTGCGAAGTTGAGCAGCCGTACCGTCTGATCCCGGAGCTCTTCGACCCCTTCCTCGCCGAAGTCCGAGGCGGGGCGCAACACCACCGCCGAGGCCCGCTCCACCCCTACCGCCTGCTCGATCGGTGCCAGGACCTCGGCCAGCACCGCCGACAGCGGATGGGGCACCCGCAACAGGTTGCACTCTTCCCCCAGGGCCTCGGCTTGTTCTGCCGAGTGCAGCAGCGGAGCCGGGCGGTCTCCGACGGCGCCGCCGGCGACATCGATGACCAGCGCCTCGGGGTCCTGCTCGTCGACGATCGACTGGACGACCTTGCCGGTCTCGCAGAGGAACACGACGTCGTGACCGAGGATCTCGTTCACGTCGGGCTCCTGGATCATCCGGGCCTCGCCGTCGTACTCGCTGAGCACCATCTCGGTGCCGGCCTCACTGCCGTAAAGATTGACCCGTTCGCCGGCAATCCGGCAGCGGGCGAGTTCTTCACGAATCTGGGTTCCGAGCGGACTGGCGGCGCCGATGATCGCGACGCGGGCGTCTCCCCTACCGAGCGGGCTCATCGAGGGTCTCCGAGGATGAGCCGGAACGACGGCGCAGCAGCATCCAGAGGAAGATCACGGGACCGGACAACACGTACAGGGTCGCGGGGATCAGCATCAATCCGGGCTCGGTCAGGATGATCACGATCAGCGCAGCGAAGGGCAGGACCCAGTAGTGGGAGAGCCGGCTCTGCAGATCGAGATCCTTGAACGAGTAGTAGCGGAAGTGGCTGATGAGCAGCAGTGCGATGGTGGCGACCAGAATCGCCGCGCCGACCGCGACCGCCCGGGAGTCCGGAAGTTCAGGGAACAGGTACATGACTCCGGCCAGGGCGACCGCCGCGGGCGGAGACGCCAGGCCGACGAAGAAACGTTTGTCGGCAGAGCTGGCCTGGATGTTGAACCGGGCCAGGCGCATCGAGGCGCAGACCACGTAGAGGAAGGCGACCATCCAGCCGACCCGGCCGAGTTGGTTCAGTGCCCAGGCATGAGTCAGGCAGGCGGGCGCGACTCCGAAGGAGACCACGTCAGCCAGCGAGTCGAACTGCACGCCGAAATCCGACGTGGTGCCGGTCATCCGGGCGATGCGGCCGTCGAGCACGTCCATCACCGCAGCGACGAACACCAGCACTGCCGCAATCTGGTAGCTCCCACGGGAGGCCTGCAAAATGGCCGAAAAACCGCAGAAAAGGTTGCCGATAGTGAACAGGGTCGGCAGCAGATAGATGCCGCGGCGCAACTTTCGAGTGCGAGTCATCCCCTGCAATATAGCCGATCCGGGCCGTTCGCCGCGCCCCCGGGCCGGCGGCTACTCCGCCCCACCCTCGGGCAACACGCCGAGCACCGTTTCTCCGGCCACCACCTTCTGGCCTACCTCCACCGAGATCCGGGTCCCCGCAGGCGGATGGATATCGGCCCGGGAACCGAAGCGGATCAGGCCGACCCGTTGCCCCGCCTGCAAGGTCTGCCCCTCGGAGACCTTGGGAACGATGCGGCGCGCGACCAGCCCGGCGACCATGGCGAACCGCATGGCGCCCCGGGGCGCATCGACATCGACCACGACCCGCTCGTTGCACTCGGCGGCCTTGGGATCCCAGGCGGCGAGGAACTGGCCGGGGTGGTGGGTCACCTTGGTCACGGTGCCGGCGACCGGCGTGCGGCAGACGTGAACGTTGAACACGTTGAGGAAGATCGAGATGCGATCGGGCCCCGCCTCGATGACCTTGCCGTCCGCCGGACTGACGAAGGCATGGACGTCGTCGGGGGGCGTCCGTTCGGGGTCACGGAAGAACCACAGGGTGAACAGCAGGAACAGCGCCCCGGGCACGGCGAGCCAGGGCAGGAAGAATCCGGGGACCACGGTCACCAGGAGCGCGATCAGGATGAAAGGAAAGGCCTCGCGGGCGATCGGCATCGCGGATCTCACTCCTCGAACTGAAGGGTCAACAGAAGCCCGTCTTCACGGGTGTCTTGATAGTAGCCGGGACGTACGCCGACCTGGCGGAAACCGAACCGGTCGTAGAGCCGCCGGGCTGCCTCGTTGCTCGGTCGAACTTCCAGGGTGGCCTCGCTGCAACCGAGCTGCCTCGCCCTGCGCAGAATCCCGTCGAGCAACACCTTCCCCGCCCCCTTGCCGCGGCGGCTACGGCAGACCGCGACGTTGTTGATCTTGAGCTCAGGCCCCAGGCGCCAGCAGCAAACGTAGCCGATCACATGCCCCGCCGTCACCAACACCAGGTTGATCGCATGGGCGTTGTCCCGGATCTCGAACTGGAAGTGGGAGCGGGTCCAGGGCGTCGGATAGGCGTCCCGCTCGATCTCGAGCACCTGCGGCAGGTCGCTCTCGCGCATCTCGCGCAGCGCCCCACCGTCCCAGGTCCGCTCAACGCCGCTTTTTCTTCTTGAGCTCGGCATCGGGCGGCCGCAGGTAGAGCGGAGACAGGCCCTCGGCGTCCACCGCACCCTGACGCAGTTTGAGCAACGCCAGTCGGGAGACCCCCTCGGCGACCCGCCGCGGCGACCGGGCGACCCGCCCGGGGCAGCGATCGGCGTAGACGTCGGCTCCGGGACCGAAGTACACCCCGGCGCCGCCGGCCCACGCCGCGTCTGCGGAAGCCACGGTCGGCGGTTCGATTTCACGGGGTGGGCAGGAGGCCGCGTCGTAGCGGCCGAAGTAGACCTCGCCCCGGCCGGCATCGAGCATCGGTACCCGGTCGATCTCCGCGGGGCCCATGCTCTCGGCCATCGCTTCCAGGGTCACGACGCCCAGGGCGGGCCGGTCGGCGGCCAAAGCCAGCCCGCGCACCGTCCCGAGTCCGACGCGTACGCCGGTAAACGATCCGGGCCCTCGCGAGGCGGCGTAGCCGTCGATGGAGCTCTTGCTCCAGCCTGCGTGTTCCAGCAACGTCTCGAGCAGCGCGAGCAGGTGGCTGGTGTGGCTCTTGCGCACGGCGAGTCCGACGTCGGCGACGGTTCGAAGGGGCTCCCCCTCCTCCGCCTCGACCAACGCCAGGCTGCCCCACCAGCTGGAGGTGTCGATCCCGACCACACGGATCACGGTGCGTCCTCTCCCCGGGCCGCCTGGGCCTGCTCGAGGAACTCGAGCAACTCCCCTTCGTCGGCGCCCCCCTGGATCTCGAACGCGACCCCGACCTCGTAGCGGTCCCCGGTTTCGGGCAGCGCTTCCGGCAACTCCTCGAGCCTTACGACCCGGCCGCGTACCTTGAGCGGGCGCCCCTTGGCGATCTGCGCATCGATCAGGCGGATCTCGATCTCCTCGCCGACGGCCAAGAGCTCCGGCACGGCGAACAGCACCCCGTTGCGACTGAGATTGCGCGGCCGGCCCCGGCCCGCGTGAGGGGCCAACACCTCGACCTCGAAGCGGCTGGGTTCCAGCTCGAAGCGCAGGTAGTGCCGCCGCTCGGGAGCGAAAACCTGCACGGCGTTCTTGCCCACCGACTTGGCCCGGTAGAGCGCCTGGGCCGCCGAACGCAACAGCGCCTCGGCGGAGGTCGCGTCGTCGGGGTAGCAGGCCACGCCGGCGGAAACGGTCAGGCCGGCAGCCCCCTGTCCGGTTTCGCGGCGCGCGAAGTGGGCGGCGAGTTCCCGCCGGTAACGCTCGGCGACCAGCAGCGCGCCGTTGCGATCGGTCTCGGGCAGCAGGATCGCCAGCTCGTCCTCGCCGGGCCGCGCGGTCTCGTCGATGTCCCGGCTGTTGTTGTTCAACAAGATCGCCGCCTCGCGCAGGACCCGGTCGGCGACCAGGTTGCCGTGGCGCTCGGCGAAGTCGGCAAAGTCGTCGAGGTCGAACAGCGCCACCGAGGCGTGCAAACCGTAGCGTTTGGCTCGGCGCAGCTCGGCCTGGACCGCCGAACGGAAGGTCGCGTCGCTGGACAGTCCGGTCCACGGGTCCGACGCTCCCGGCGTCTCGGGAGTCTCGAACATGTCCACGTCGATGATCGTCGGCCGCACCGACTGGCGGTTCACGTTCATGAAGTAATCGAGCACGGCGACCCGCAGCCCGACCTCCCGCTCGAGCCGTCCCGTGAGCTGCGCCCGGTGCACGAGGATCGCCTCCCAGTGACGGCGGGCCTCGCTCTCGTCGAAAGCCAGGTGGGTCAGGATCAGCAGCAACGCCGCGTGTGCCTCGACACCGGTCTCGCGGCTCAACGAGTCGAGCCGGCCGAGCAACCGTTCGGTGTTGTGGGCGTCCTCGGCCAACACGGTGAGCAGCTGCTGGCGAATCCGCTGGGCCTGCTCGCGGGTGATCACCCGTCGCCCTCCTCGGATTCGAAACCGGGAGGGGTGCGGGATTGGCGGCTCAGGCGATCGTCGGGGATGGCGCGGTCGAACTCCACGCCGACGCGACGGGCCCCCTGGGCATCTCCCTCGATGCGCACGACCCGGCCGTCGGCGACCCAGGAGGTCGGAGGCGACGGCTCCCGTTCACCGGAAAGCAGCAAGCGCAAGGGGTCGTCGACCCGGTAAGGCAGCCGGGTCTCGAACAGCGCACCTTCGCGGCTCCAGTCGAGACCCCGCACTTCTTCGACCGAGGCATCTCTCGGGTGCAGGATGCCCGCGCGCGCTTCGGGACGCGCCGGGAATCGCACGTTGCGCCGGCGTTCGTCTGCATGGGGAGCGACCCGGTCTCCGCCGGCCGCGACGGCGCGTTCGGCCCCGCGCACGGCAAACTCCAGCAGGTCCTCGGGCGCCGATCCATCCTGGGGATGGCAGGCGATCCCGCAACTCACCGTCCAGGCCAGCCGCCTTCCCCCGACGGGGTTCGCCGCCGACCATTGCCGCACCCCCGAACGCAAGCGTTCGGCCCGGGCGTAGGCTCCGGCCCGATCGGTGTGGGGCAGGACCTGCACGGTGCGCGAACCGCCCAGGGCGAAGACCCGGTCGGTCTCCCGGGTGCCGCGGCGGGCCCAGCCGTCGAGCTTGCGCAGCAACAACTCTCCGAACAGGTCGCCGTAGCGCAGGCAGCTCTCCTCGAAGCGGTCGATCTCGAAGACAAGGAGGCTGAACGCGTCGCCGAAGCGACTGACCCGGCGAACCTCGCGGCCCAGGGTCGACTCCAGAGTGCCCGCACCTTCGCCGAGCGGCAGTCCGCCGTCATCGAGCTCCGGGCGATCCTGCTCCTCGGGCCGCAGGCGCAGATCGAGGGCGGCGACCCGCAATCCGGGATCCCGTCCCAGCTTGCGATGCAGGGCGCCGCGATGTCTCAGGAGTTCGGCGAAGCAGTAGCGGGGATCGTCCGCCTCGTCGGTGGACGCGGCGCCCACCGCCTCCAGTGCGGCGGCGAAGACCGGTTGGCCGTCCAGGCGGGCCAGATGATCGAGCCGGTCGAGCAACCGATCCCCGTCGGGCCGGTCGTCTTCGAGCAGCGCAAGCAGGCTGCGTCGGGTGTGCTCGGCCAGTGGGAGTAACGCCACGCTCGATCCTCGAGAAACCGGGCTCAGCCGGCGGTGCGGCGGCATGCTACCACGCCGAAACCCCTTTTATGCAGCGAGATAGGGTGCCCTGCCCCGGCCGGTGAAACCAATCTGCCGCCCCTCCCGTAAGATAGAGAGGCTGGAGGGGCCGGCCAGGGGGAGTCGGATTGTGTCCACCGTACCCGTGACCCAGAAAGCGCGCTCGCTGCCGAAACGGCAGGGGCCGACCGACGAGGCGCTGGTCGCCGAGGCTCTCGAGGGAGCCCGCGACGCCTTCGAGACGCTGGTTCAGCGCCACCAGAAGGCGCTGGTCAACCACCTCTTCCGCCTTACCGGCAACCGCGACGGCGCGCTGGATCTGGCCCAGGAGGTGTTCACCAAGGTGTACGTCTCGCTGGCCAGCTACAACCCCGAGTACCGGTTCACCACCTGGCTCTATCGCATCGCTTCCAACTGCGCCATCGACCAGCTGCGCCGCAAACAGCCGCAGACCTGCTCGATTCACCAACCCGCAGGCGAAGACCGGCGCGAACCCGCCGAGGACAGCTACCCCGGCAACGAGCCGACTCCCCTCGATGCGCTACGGCTCCAGGAACTCCAGGAGCGCCTCGACGACGCCGTAGCCACGCTGCCCACCGGCTACCGTCAACTCATCCTGCTGCGCCACCGGCAACACTGCCGCTACGACGAGATCGCCCGTATCACCCGACTGCCGCTGGGAACGGTCAAGAACCGACTGTTCCGCGCCCGGGAGATGCTACGCCTCCAACTTTCCGACCTGCTCGAGCATGAGGTGTGAGTTGAGCGAGTGTTGTGACATCCAGCCGCTTCTGTCCCGGCTCGCCGAGTCCGAGGCCGATCCCTCGGAGGCAATGCGCGTCGCCCGTCATCTCGAAGGGTGCACCGCGTGCCGCATCCTGCTGGCCCGTGAGCGCCGCCTGGGCGACTTTCTCGAAAACGGTCTGCAGGACTCGATCTCGGTCGACGAAGACTTCTGCCGCTCGGTGATGGCGCGGTTGCCCGAAACCGCTCCCGAAAAACCGAGCAAGAAAGCGCGCCGCCGCGGACTGAAGCTCGCGATGCTCGGAGGGGTCGCGCTCATGTTGAGCCCGGTGCCCGCCGCCTCGTTGCCGCGAATCGGTGCGGCGCTGGATCTGAGCGCCCCGATGGGCCTCGATTCGAAACAGGCGCTCCAGCCCGGTTTCGAGGCGCTGACCGGCCTCGGGGCCCTGGCTCTCGAGGCGCTGCGCGGCGGCCCGACCTTCGATCCGACTCCGTTCGTCGCCGGTGCCCTGCCGCTGATCGCCGGCGTGGTGATGTCGCTGGCCCTGGGCGTCTTCGGAGGTTCGACCCTGGCAGCCCTGGCCGCCGGCCGGGCCGTGCGCTCCCGCTAGCCCGCAATCGGCGAGTCCTAGCCCGGTTCCATCCCCGCGGCCTGCATTCGCTCGACCAGCCGTTCCTCGCTGGTATTGAGCGCCGCCGCCGCCTTGGCCCGGTCCCCCCCTGCCTGAGCCAGGGCACGGCCGATGGCGAAGCGGGCGTACGCGGCGAGCCCGTCGTCCAGGCTCTCGAACACCCGGTACAGATCCTCGGCCGGACCGGCATCGCCTCCCAGTTCCTCGGGTAGGTCCGACACGGCGACGGTGGTTCCGCCGCTCATCAGGACCAGACGCTCGACCAGGTTGGACAGCTCCCGCACGTTCCCGGGCCAGTCGTGGGCGCGGAAACGGGAGAGCACCTCGGGATCGAAACGCTTCTCGGGCCGGGCATACTCGAGGGAGATGTCGCGCATGAACTTCTCGGCGATCAGCGGAATGTCTTCGCGCCGTTCCCGAAGCGGCGGAATCGCGATGCGCATCACGTCCAGCCGGCGCAGCAGCGGCTCGTGCCAACCCTCGGCCACCACCTCCGCGGCACTGGCCAGCAAACGGGCGCCGCTGCCCTCTCCCCGGCTCATGTCGAGCCACACCGCGAGCCGCTCCTGGAGCTGTGGGGAGAGCCGGTCCACATCCTCGAGCAGCAGCGACCCGCCGGCGGCCAGGGCCAACCGCCCCGGCCGTTCGCCGTCACCGAAGAGCGCCACCGCCGCCGCCGCCTCATCCAACGCCGAGGCCGGCACGCTGACGAAGGACTCCTCGGAACGCTTGCTGCGGGCATGGATCCGCCGGGCGACGATCTCCCGACCGGTCCCGCGCTGGCCGACGATCAACACCGGCGCATCCGCCGCCGCCGCCGCCTCGGCCTGGCTGCGCACCTGCTCCATGGCCGGACTACGCCCCAGGATCTCGGTCTGCCGGTCGAGTTGATCGAGCAGCCGCCGATTGCGCTGCTCCAGCCGCCGCTGGCGCAATGCGTTGCGCAGCACCAGCAGGGTCCGCTCGATGGAAAGCGGTTTCTCGATGAAGTCGAACGCACCCAGCTTCGTCGCCCGCACCGCGGTGTCGATGGTGGCGTGTCCGGAAATCATCACGACCCCGAGGTCCCGGTTGCGCTGCCGCAGTTCGGTCAACGTGTCGATGCCGTCACGCCCGGGCAGCCACACGTCGAGCAGCGCCGCGTCGAAGGGCATCTGGGTGACCTGTTCGATCGCCTGCTCTCCCGACTCGGCGGTGATCACCGTGAAGCCCTCGTCTCGCAGGATTCCCTCCAGCGCCGAGCGGACTCCGGGCTCGTCGTCCACTACAAGGATGCGTTCCCCTGCCATCGTTCCTCCGTCGGTCCCCGCGCCCTCAGGCCGGGATCTCGATCACGAACCGGGCTCCCCGCGGCTCGTTGTCTTCGATGCGAATCGTGCCGCGATGATCGGTGATCACCCGGTGCACGATGGCCAACCCGAGGCCGCTGCCCCGGTCCTTGGTCGAGAAGTAGGGCACGAACATCTTGTCCCGGTCCTGGGGCGGAATCCCCGGCCCGGAATCGGCGACCTCGATCCGCAGCGACCCGGGGCCGGCGTACTCGTGAGCGCGGATGTAGATCGTGCCGCTGCCTTCCATCGCCGCGACGGCGTTGTCGATCAGGTTGATCAACGCCCGGCGCATCTGTTCCTCGTCCACCCGGACCGATTCCATGTCGGTGTCGGTCTCGACCTGCCACTCGAGTCCCGGCACGCCGCGGTAGAGCGCCTGCACCGAGTCGACCACCTCGTCGAAGCGCACCGGCCGGGGGTTGACCTCGGGCATCCGCGCGAAACGGGAGAATTCGTCGACCAGATGCTTGAGCGCGCCGACCTCCCGCTCGATGGACGCGGTGGCCTCGGGAACCACCTGCCCGAGATCCTCGGCACCCGCAGCGAACTTGCGCCGCAGCCGTTGGGCCGACAGCTGGATCGGGGTCAGCGGGTTCTTGATCTCGTGGGCGATCCGGCGGGCGACCTCCCGCCAGGCAGCGGCCTTCTGGGCGCGCAACAGATCGGTCAGGTCCTCGGCCATCAACAGCGTGCCCAACGATTCTCCTCCGGCTCCCCGCAGCGACGAGATCTGCACCGCCACGTTGACCGAACTCTCGGCCCGGGACAGGGTCAGGTCCCGCCGCACGGTTTCCCCCGCATCTTCACGGAAGTGCCGCAGCATCTCCCCCAGGGGTTCGAGTCCCGGCACCTCGACCTTGCTGGCCAACGGGTCGCCGAAACGCAAGGACAGACCGAGCACCGACTCGACGGCCGGGTTGGTCGTCGTCACGTATCCGTGGTCGTCCAGGGAGATCACCGCCGTCGACAGGCTGGCGATCAGCGTCTCGATGTAGCGGCGGCGTTCGTCCAGCTCCCGGTTGGAGCGGCGCAGGTCCGCCGTCGAGCGAACGATCACTTCACGGCTCTCCTGGAGCTGGGCGGCCATGTCGTTGAACGCCTCGACCAGGGTTCCGACCTCGTCCCCCACGGTGTCCTCGACGCGCACGTCCAGGTTGCCCGTCGAAATCTCCCGGGAGGCCGCGGCGAGTTCCTGCAGCGGCACGGTGATGCGCCGAGCCAGGTAGAAGCCCATCCAGCTGGCGGCGAACACGGTGATCAGGAACACCAGGGCGATCAGGGTCAGGTACAGGTTGACCAGTTCCTTGCGCTGCAGCCGGAACTGCTGGAAGGTCGCCGTGCCGGCAGTGATTCGCTCCATCCGGGAGACCATGTCCCGGGCGACGAAGTAGCCGACGCAAACGACGCCGCCTCCATCCCCCCGTGGCGCCGCGGCCTGCACCACGAGCCCTCCGGCGAGACGCTCGATCCCGCTGCGCGACCGCCCCTGTTCCCGCACCTCCTCGACCAGCCCGGCGAACAGCGGCTGCACCGCGTCGAGCCCCTCGTCCAGTTCCGGCCGGTCGGCGGTCCAGGCCCGCTGCCGCTCTCCGTCGATCCAGACGACCCAGTCGACCGGCTCCCCCCGGGGCCCGGGCCGCACGCCGCGGTCGGCGGCGATCCGCTCGGCGCTCTCTACCGCTTGCCCCTCGAGGTGGTCGCTCCAGATGCCGAAGATCTCCCGGGCGTTCTGGGTGATCTCCTCGACCGGCGTGCGCACCATGCCCTCGACGGTCTTCTTGATGAACGCTCCCGAACCGACGAACAGGATCAACGCCGGCAACAGCATCAGGGCGACGAAGAAAAAGACCAGCTTGCTGCGCAGCTGCGAGCCGAGGATGCCCTTCTTGCGTTCGACGACCAGCTGCACCAGGTTGCGGATCAGAATGCCGGCGAGCCCCAGTACCAGCACGACCAACCCGATCGAGAGGGTCGGCAGCAGGTAGCGGTTGACCTCCAGCTCGGGGCCGAGCTCGGCCAGCCGGGAGGCCAGCACGTAGATCCCGACCACCGCGGCGATCAGCACCAGCATCAGAAGCCATCGGAAGTTGCGGCGGCTGGTCGGCATCGGCGATCAGAACTCCAGCCGCAGCTCCGCCGCGATCGAGCGGCGGGAGGGCACCATGTAGAGGATCATGCGGCGGCCGAAGAGCGACTCCACCCGGACCTTGAGCCGGTCCTCGAGGGCCGGGTCCGGGGACCAGGCCAGGGGCACGTCCTGCATGGCGACCAGCCAGTCCACCGCCTCGGCCAGCGACTTGGTGCTGCGCCGCACCTCGGTATCGACGTAGGGCTGCGCGTCGCCGCGGGTCTCGTTCTCGGTGCGGCGGTAGAGCCTGTACTGGCGGGTCAGCGAGTCGTACTCGACCTGGGACTCCACCACGGTGCGGCCGAGGGTACGGTTGGGGGTCACCCAGTAGGCCTTCCTTCGAATCAACTCGACCCGGTGCTGGAACTGCAGCGCGTCCCCGGAATGCAGGCGCTCGAGGGTGTCCTCGGACAGCGCGTGATCCAGCCGGAAGCTGACCAGCAGCTCGTCATCGTCGATGCGGGAACTGAGATCGGAAATGACCGGGTCGAGACCGGAACCGGCCCATGAGACACAGACCGCCCCGAGCACCAGGAGCAGGCCGCAACCGCGTCGCAGGCCGACGGCCGCCCGCCTCACGCTCCGGCTGCCGCTTCGTGATTCATGCCCGCGCCCGACCAGGGCGCGAGGTACCAGCAATCGCCGCATTCGAGAATTCGCTTGGCCAGACGCAGATGCATGTCGTGTCCGGCCCGGTAGGCGACGACGTGACCGCGCACAGGGTGCCCCAGCAGCGACAGGTCGCCGGTCAGGTCCAGCATCTTGTGCCGGACGAACTCGTCGGGAAAGCGCAGCTCCTGGTTGAGGATGCCCTCGTCCCCGATCACCACGGCGTTGTCCAGCGAACCACCCAGCGCCAGCCCTTCCCGCTGCAGCGCCTGAACGTCCCGCTCGAAGGTGAAGGTGCGCGCCGGGGCCAGCTTCTCGTCGAAGGCACGCTGCCCCCAGAGCCCCGCGGTCAACTCCTGGTAACCGAGCCGAGGGTGGTCGAAGTCGATGGCGTAGGTCACCCGGAACTCGGAGCAGGGATAGATCGCCACACGCTTCTCGTCATGGCTGACCGAGACCGGACGGATGATGGTGATGTACTGGCGGGGCTCATCGTGCTCGGAGCTGCCCGCCTTGCGCAGCGCGTCGACGAAGGGACGGGAGGAACCGTCCATCACCGGGACCTCGGGACCGTCCAGCTCGACGCGCACGTCGTCGATCTGCAGCGCGTAGAGAGCCGCCATCAGGTGCTCGATGGTCGAAACCGTGACCTCCTCGCGGCCGATCACGGTGGCGTAGAAGCTCGGGCCCACGTGGGCGAGAGTCGCGGGAATCTCGGCGTGATCAAGGTCGGTGCGAACGAACACGATGCCGCTGCCCGACGGCGCCGGCCGCAGGTGCATGTGGACCATCTTGCCGGTATGCAGACCGATCCCCTCGATCTTCGCGTCCCGGGCCAGCGTGCGTCTCGTGAGCATCGGTTTCGGCTCCACCCCTCCGCCGCAACATTGTAGACCTTTTCGCCGAAGCGGCTCCCCGCCCCCGGTCCGGGTTCGGTCGAGAAACGGTAGCGCGCTCCGACCGATCGGCAGCGACAATCATGCCCCAGAGTTGTTGCAATTCCACAACTTGATATCGCAGACAAGATACGTTGACGCTGAGTCTGCAAAGTGTTTGAATCGGCAAGCCTTCCCCCCCTGAAGGACACGCATCCGTGACGGATCGAACGCGCAAGGGAATCGGGACCGGCCGCAAAGCTCCTGGCCGGAGGAGCGCCATCCACGTTCGAGGAGGCGAACCCCGGCCGCATCGTGACGGCGAGGTGGAAACACGTCTGGCCGCCGCCGAAGGTGCGTGGGAGCGCGGAGACTACCGCGCCGCGGCCATCGAGTTCGAACAGGCGGTCGCCCTGAATCCGGCTCCTTTCGAGAGCTGGAACAACCTGGGCAACTGTTATGCCCTGCTCGACCAACTCGAGCGGGCCGAGACCTGTTACCACTCCGCCCTCGAGCGCAACCCTCATGCCTATGCCGTCTGGTTCAATCTGGGGAACGTGCTCTGCGACCTCGAACGCTTCGACGACGCCGTCGAACACTACCGGCAGTCGCTCCAGCTCGAACCCCGGGATCACCAGGTCTGGTTCAACCTGGCCCTGGCGCTGAGCCGTATCGGCGACGCCCGGGGCGCCATGGACGCCTACCGCCAGGCGGCGGAGCTGGTCCCACAGGACCACGGCGTCTGGTACAACCTGGGCACGACCTGCCTCGATCTCGGCCTGCTCGACGAGGCGGAGCAGGCCCTGCGCACGGCACTGCGCATTCAGCGGCAGGACCACGAGGCCTGGCACAACCTCGGGCTGACCCTGGCCCAGGCCCACCGCTGGGGCGACGCCGTACGGGCTTACGTCCAGGCACTCCAGCTGCGCCACGACTACCACCCGACCTGGAACAACCTGGCCCGGGTTTTCGAGGAGACCGGCGACGACCATGCCGCCGAGCGCGCCTACGGCGAGGCCTCCCGCTTCGCGCCCGACGAGACGATCTACCGGCTGAACCGCGCCTCGGTCCTCGCACGCGCCGAACGCCCCTCCGAGGCGATCGAGGTGCTGGCCGAGCTGGTGCGCATTGCCCCAGGAATGCGGGTGGTTTTGCCGGGATTCAGCGAGTTCGCGCCCCTGCTGAACGATCCGCGCCTGCGCTGACCCGCCTCGAATCCGCTCGGATCAACTCTTCTCTGGGCCCCGGCCCGGTGCTAAAGTCGCGGTGTCCTGCTGAACTCATCGGAGGTTGTCCGTGTCGTTCGATACCCTCGCTCAGAAAGTGGGCGCGCTCGCCGGCGCCGGTACCCCGTCCGAGGTCTTTCACAAGCTGCTCGACGCGTCCCGGGTCGGATCGTCCCGTTGCGCGATCTTCCTGGTCCGCCAGGGCAAGGTCAAGGGCTGGGGTTGCGTCGGCTACGAGCCCTCGTTGAGCCCGCGGCTCAAGGAATGGAGCGACGACGCACGCAACGGCTGGGTCGGCGAGGTCCTGGAGTCCGGCCAGGGGCTCGTGACCAAACCCGACGGTGTCGCCGCACCCGACTTCGGACAACCGCCGGCCGGCGAAACCGTCGCCCTGGCCGTCCGGGTCGGCGGACGAGCCGTGGCGCTGCTGCTCGCCGAGCGGGGGCAGGAATCCACCGGCTGGAATCCGG
Organism: Acidobacteria bacterium Mor1; assembly: GCA_001664505.1. GTDB lineage: Bacteria > Acidobacteriota > Polarisedimenticolia > Polarisedimenticolales > Polarisedimenticolaceae > Mor1. The sequence continues at coordinate 5,938,844 of CP011806.1, read as the reverse complement.
CCACCCTCTCGATTCTCGGACAGTTCGCCGAGCTCAAGCTCGACCTGGATCTGGCCCGCCGTAAGCTGCGGCCGGCCCAACAGCCGTCGCCTGCCGCGAATCAGGCTACGGCGAATCAGGCAGCGGCGGCCCAGGCTCCCGCGGCCCCTGCTCCCGTGAACGAGGCCACTGCGGCGCCGGCCACCGCCCCCACCGTCGAAGCGGATACGCCTGCGGTAGAGGTGATTCAGCCTTCCGCCGAGACCACTCCGCGAGTTTCCGCCGGAACCAACCCGGGCATCCGCCCGGAACCGTCGGCGATGGCTCCGGTGGAAAGCAAGCCCGCCGAGGCCGAGGAGAATCCCGATCAGGTCTCGGCAAAGCGCTACGCCAAGTTGATCGCCACCGATATCCGGCTCTACAACGAGGAGTCGGTAATGCTCGGCCGCCAGAACGGCGACCTGGCCAAGCGCATCGGTGATCACCTGAACCGGGGCCGCGAGACCTTCATGCGCCGCTACTCGCACCTGGGACCGGGCGGTCTCGAGATCCTGCACAGCGCCTTCGTTCAGGTCCTGGCCGCCGGCAACGCCGAGCTTCTGCCTCCCGCGGAGTAGGTTCGGAGCGCTTCGATCGCGAACCGCAACCACACCCTCCGCGCAGACCTCGTCCTGCTCGGCGCCGCCCTGATCTGGGGCAGCACCTTCGTGGTGGTCGACGCCGCCATCGAGCGGGTCTCCTCGCTGCTGTTCAACGCGCTGCGCTTCACCCTGGCGCTGCTGATGCTGCTGCCCGTGGTGGTGGTGCGCCGGACCTGGCCCTCCCGCGAGGCCTGGATCGCGGGCTTCGCCGTCGGTGCGCCGCTGATGGTCGGGTTCGCCCTCCAGACCGTCGGCCTCGAGGAGATCGGAGCCGCACGCTCGGCGTTCCTGACCGGGCTCTACGTGGTGATGGTCCCCCTGCTGCTGGTCGTCGTGCTGCGACGGCTGCCCGCGGCGGGATCGGTGATCGGCGTGTTGCTGGCCACGGCGGGGCTGGTGCTGCTCACCGGCGTCGACCCGCGCAACTGGCTGCGCGGCGACCTGCTGACCCTCGGCTGCGCCCTCTCCTTCGCCGTCCAGATCCTGGCGGTGGATCGCTTCAGCCGGCGCTGCGAACTGCTGCCGCTGCTGTTCGCCCAGATGTTCTGGGTCGCGCTGCTCTGCTGGCCGGCGACCCTGCTGGAAACGCCGCGCTGGGTCTCGACCCCCGACGTGTGGGCCGCCCTGCTGGCCACCGCGTTCCTCGGAAGCTTGATCGCGGTGATGGCCCAGAACTACGCCCAGCGCAAGACCACCCCGACCCGGGCCGCGGTGATCCTGACGATGGAGCCGGTCTTCGCCACGGTCACCGCCTTCGCCTTTGCGGGCGAACGGTTCGGCAGCGGCGAGATCGCCGGATCGATCCTGATTCTGGCCGGGATGCTCGTGACCGAACTCTGGCCGCGAGCGAAAGACGCGAGCTAGCTCGTTTCCTTGGGGGGTTCGTCGCCGCTCTTGCCGCGGCCGCCGACCCGCGCCTTGATGTCGTGGCCGGCCTGCTTCAGCCGGTCCAGCAGCTTGCGCGCCAAACGGCTGTGGCTGCTCAGCACCATCAACCCGAGGCCGACGAAGATCCAGCCCTGGAGGATCGGAATCGGGCCGGCGATGATGCCCGCAACGATCAACAGGATCCCGAGGATCCAGTCGAAGATCTTACGCAGCGTCGAGACCTGCTTGCGCGGCGCGAGCTCTTCCCCCGGCTCCACGCCGGTTGTGGGTTCGACCTCGCTCACGCGAACCCTCGGGACGCCTCGCCGTCGACGGTGGCGTGGAACACCACCCGCGCTTCGCCGCTGAGCCGGATGAACTCCGCCCCGTGCTCCGGATCCGGGTAGACGATCTCGAGCTCGACGCCGCTGGTCGGCGTGACCCGCACCGCGCCGTGGCGGTCGTGAAGCCGGGCGCCCCAGGCCGCCGCCAGCGCGCCGCTGCCGCAGGAGAGGGTCTCCCCCTCGACGCCGCGCTCGAAGGTGCGCACCCCGAGATGTTCGTCGCCGAACCACTGAACCAGATTCACGTTGGTCCCCTCCTCCCCGAAGGAAGGGTGGGCTCGCAAACCCGGACCGAGCCGGTCGAGCGGTGCGTTGGGCAGGTCGTCGACGAAGGTCACGAAATGGGGCACGCCGGCGAGCACACGCTGACCCGCAACCGGACTGGAGCCCAGTTCCAGCTGGTGAGCCAACGGCGCGGTCGGACGGGGCATCGACACGTGGACCCGGTCTCCCTCGATCCGAGCCGGCATCTCGCCGGCATCGGTCAGAAGCATCATCGTCTCCCCCGCGAGGCCGTTGAGAAAGGCGAAGCGGGCGGCACAGCGGGACCCGTTGCCGCAGAAGGCCGGCGTCCCGTCTGCGTTGAGGTAACGCATCCGCACCCGCCCGGGTTCCACTCCCTCGACGATCAGCACTCCGTCGGCACCGACCGAGAGGCCGCGCCGGCAGATGGTCCGGGTCCAGGGGATGAGCCCTTCTCCGATCCGCGCCCGGTCCTCGGCACCGAGCACGATGAAATCGTTGCCCGCACCGGACATCTTGGTGATCTGTACCGGGTTCTTCCGCGCCGGAATCATGAGGAAGGATCCCCCACCGGCTCCACGGCGACATCCAGCTCGAACGCCTGCGAAGGTGCGCTGGCGTTGGGCGGATCCGCCCGGTCCAGGGCCAGCACCCGATAGCCGTAGCGCTGTCCTATCCGGACGTCGCGATCGAGGTAGAGCGATTCGGTCACGATCTCCGGCCCGACCGGCTTCCAGGGCCCGTCGCCGGCGCGGCGTTCGATCCGGTAGCCCGCCAGGTCACGCTCCCGGTTCGGGTTCCAGAACAGCCGGACCGCGACACCCTCCTGCACCGCGACCAGGCCGTCGGGGGACGCCGGGGGAAAGCGGTCCTCGGCGACGATGCGCACCGGCGTGCCGGACTCGCTCTCGCGGAACGGACGCGACTCGGACGAGGAGGTCCGCACCTCGTAGATGAAGGTGCTGCCGAACTCGACCGAGGCGTCGAGGTACTCGAGAGAGGAAAGGGGCGCGGTATTCAACGGTTGCTCCGAGGCCGGACCGTTCTCCGGCTGTCGATACACGTTGTAACGCACGTCGTCGCCCGCGGCATTCCAGCGCAGCCGAACTCCGTCGGCAGTGGCCACCCCGGACACCCCGCCGGGAGCCGGAAGCGGTGCGATCCAGACCAGATCGCTACCGACCACCAGCGCCGAACCGCGCCCGCGGCGATCCTCGAGACGGACCGCATAGCGCAACAGCCCCCCGACCTCTCCCGGGGGTTCCTCGTCGACGAAGCGAGCCAGGGTGCCCGACTCCAGCGGATCTCCGCTCCACTCGCCGACGATGACGCCTCGGCGGCGGAACACGTCGGGATCGAGAGACGCGTTGGCCCCGGCCGGGTAGTCCACCCGGACCAATTCGATCCGGGAGAGTTCCTGGTGGGGCTTGTCCCCTCTCGTCGGTGGCAGGCGGGTCGAAACCAGCACCCGTTCACCCAACTGGCGCACCCGGGGCGTTTCCGGGGCCAGGGGGCCCCGCGGTTCGGGGGGCAGGGGTGGACCGACCTTGCCGCAGGAGACCGCCAGCAAGGACACCCCAAGCGCGCCCACCCAAAGCAAACCTCGCACCGCACGTATCGGGATCATCGCGCCTCAGAGAATGTAGCGGGACAGGTCCGCGTCGCCTGCGATCTCGGTGAGCCGCTCGCGAACGAAGGCGGCATCGACGACGATCCGCTCCCCGCGCAGCTCCGGCCCCTTGAAGGAGATGTCCTCCAGCAGCCGCTCCATCACCGTATGCAGGCGCCGGGCTCCGATGTTCTCGGTCCGGCTGTTCACCGACTCGGCGAACTCGGCCAGCGCCTCGGCCCCGTCGGCAGTGAACTCGAGGTCGATGCCCTCGGTCTCCATCAGCGCCCGGTACTGGACGATCAGCGAGCTCTCGGGTTCGGTCAGGATTCGCAGCAGCTCTTCCCTGCCGAGGGACTGCAGCTCGACCCGGATCGGGAAACGTCCCTGGAGCTCCGGAATCAGGTCCGAGGGCTTCGACAGGTGAAAGGCGCCGGCGGCGACGAACAGGATGTGGTCGGTGCGCACCATCCCGTGTTTGGTCTTGACCAGCGTGCCCTCGACGATCGGCAGCAGGTCCCGCTGGACTCCCTCACGGGAGACATCCGGTCCGCGCCCACCCTCGCGGGTCGCGATCTTGTCGAACTCGTCGACGAACAGGATGCCCGACTCCTCGACCCGGTGGATCGCTTCCCGGGCCAGTTGCTCCGGATCGATCCGCTTGTCCTCTTCCTCCCGCTGCAGGGCATCCCGCGCCTCGGAGACCTTCATCTTCCGCTGCTGGGGTTTCTGCTGGAACAGGCCCGGCATCATGTCCTGCAGGTTCATGTCCATCTCTTCCATGCCGCCGGGACTGAACATGCGGAAGCTGGCTCCCGACTGGGAGCTGACGGTGATCTCGATCATGCGGTCTTCGAGAGACCCCGCAGCCAGCTGTCCACGCAACCGCTCACGACTCTTCTCCCAGGAAGCCTGCTCCTTGTTCTCACGTTCGGCGGCTTCGGGGTCCGCCGATCGGGGCCGGCGGGGCCGCGGTGGCAAAAGCGCGTCGAGCAGACGATCCTCCACCGCCTCACGCGCTTGCTCGGCCACCTGATCGCGGCGCTCCTTGCGCACGAGTTCGATGCCGATCTCGACCAGGTCGCGCACCATCGACTCGACGTCCCGTCCGACGTAGCCGACCTCGGTGAACTTCGACGCCTCGATCTTGAGGAACGGCGAGCCGGCCATCCGGGCCAGGCGGCGGGCAATCTCGGTCTTTCCGACGCCGGTGGGGCCGATCATGAGGATGTTCTTGGGCATCACCTCTTCGGCCAGTTCGGGAGAGAGCTTGCGGCGCCGCATCCGGTTGCGCAGCGCAATGGCCACGGCACGCTTGGCGTCGGCCTGGCCGACGATGAAGCGATCGAGCTCTTCGACGATCTTGCGGGGGCTGAGGTCCGAGACCACCTTGCCGGTGTCCACCTCGCCGGGCATGTAGAAAACCACGTCAGATCTCCTCGACGGTCAACTCGGCGTTGGTGTAGATGTCGAGCCCGGCCGCGATACGCAGGGACTCGACGGCAATCTCCCGGGCCGCCATCTCGCTATGGGCGCAAAGGGCGCGGGCGGCGGCGATGGCGGCCACCGAGCCGCTGCCGATACCGAGCACCCCGTCGTCGGGCTCGATCAGGTCGCCGGTTCCCGACAACAGGAAGGTCTTCTGGGCGTCGGCGACCACGAGCATCGCCTCGAGCCGGCGCAGGGCCCGGTCGGTGCGCCAGTCGCGGACCAGTTCCACCGCCGCCCGCTCGAACTGACCGCCATGATGCTCAAGCTTCTGTTCGAAGCGATCGAGCAGGGACATCGCGTCCGCCGCCCCGCCGGCGAATCCGGCGATCACCTTGCCGCCGCCGAGCCGGCGCACCTTGCGGCCGCCGTTCTTGAACACGGTCTTGTCCAGGGTGACCTGGCCGTCTCCCGCAATGGCAACACCATTGTTTCGCCTTACCGCCAGGATGGTGGTGTGATGGAACCGCGGGCGGGAACCGGATCCCGTCCCGATGAGGTCGTCACTCAAGGGCTCATTCCTTAGTTGAGGGTGCCATGGACCGCGAGGCCGGCTTGGGACCGGCCGGGACCACGAGTTTAGCCCGGATCCCCGGAGGAGTCATCCGGCCACCCCATCGGGAACAAGCGTTCCCCGAAGGTGGGAAAACACTACCCGGGAGTCTGGACACTCTTCCTGGTTCCGGTTACTTTTGGCCCACGATGGACATCGGATGAGCCGCAGACCCCTCTCACCCGTGGCACGTGCTTACGTCTGGAGTGTCATCCTCGCCGGATCCGCACTCGGCGTCGCCCTGATCGCCCGGGGAGAGCCCTACCACTGGGACTGGAGCGCCATCGCCGTATTCGGCGTGTTGGCGGTGGTTTCGTCCACCCTGACCCTCTCCCGCCGGGACCATCTCCCGACCCGCATCACCCACCAGGTAGGCGCCGCGTTCTGGCAGGCGTTGTTCCTGATCGTCGGTCCCGCCGCCACCTGCCTGCCGCTCTGGACCTCGATCCTCGCCGACTGGGGGCTCAACCGGCGACGGCCGCTGACCGGCTTTTTCAACCTGGCTCAGCTGACCCTGGCCCTCGCTGCAGGTTGGGGGGTGCGGCACCTGCTCGACCCCGGCTTCGAAGGACTGGACAGCACCGCTCCCTGGGCCCTGATCGCCGCCTTCGCTTCGCTGGTCGTGCTGGCGCTGATCAACCAGTTGCTGACGGTGGTGGTGACCAACCTGGCCAACCGCCGCCCGTTCTACAGCCTGCGCCCGATCACCCGGGTCGGCCTGCTGGCCGAGTTGCTCTGCGCGGTGTACGGCCTGACCCTGGCGCTGTTCTGGACGATCAACCCGTGGCTCCTGACCCTGGGCATCGCTCCGATCGGACTGCTGCTGCTGTTGCTCATGATGCTCAGCCGCCGCGAACAGGAACTCGAGCGGCATCAGGCCGACCTGGATTCCCTTCAGGGGCTCGGCCTCGAGATCGGTTCGGAACTGGATGAACACCGGGTTCGCGCCGCCGTGGTCCGCACCGCCACCGACGCGCTTCAGGCCAGCGGCGCGCTGCTGGCCGCGCCGGACCCACAGGGGAAGCACCTGGTGGTTCAGGCTCACCTGGGCCTGCGGCCGGTGCCAGCCGCGACCCTTCCCCTCTCTCGCTTCTCCGACGGTTTCTTCGAAACCGGGCAGATCCGGGTCGTCGAGGACTTCGAGGCCCAGCGGGATCTCTACCCGGACCTACGCTTCCTCGAAGGGGTGTCGGGAGTGCTCTGCGCTCCGGTACGCATCCTCGGACGCCGGGACGCCCTGCTGGTGCTGACCCGGGGACGGCGCCGGCGCCCCTTCGATGACGACGACTGCAAGCGGCTCGGCACCCTGGTGCGCTTCGTCAACATGGCGCTGTCCAACGCCCAGCTGGTGACCGAGCAGAAACAGCTTCACGAACATCTGCTGCAGAGCGAGAAGATCTCGGCGCTGGGCATGCTGGTGTCCGGCGTGGCCCACGAGCTCAAGAATCCGCTGACGTCGGTGATCGGCTTCTGTGAACTGCTGATGATGAAGGAGAGCGATCCGGGCAAGCGCCGCGGCCTCGACAAGGTGCGCAGCGAGGCGCACCGTTCGGTCCGCATCGTCAACCAGCTGCTGTCCTTCTCGCGCAAGCGGGTCGTGGAGAAGCGGCTGGCCAACGTCAACGACGTGCTTGACCGCGTGATCGAACTCAAGGCCCACGATCTGCAGATGCGCAACATCGAGCTGCAGCGGCGCTACGCTCCGGTGCTCCCGCCCGTCTGGATCGACGACCACCAGTTCGAACAGGTGTTCCTCAACCTGGTCAACAACGCCGAACACGCCCTGCGTGACCGCGACCAGCCCCGGCGCCTGATCGTCGAGACCCGCGCCGAACGGGAACGGGTCGGCATCCTGTTCATCGACAACGGGCCGGGCCTGCCCCGGGAGCAGATCAACCAAGTGTTCCTGCCGTTCTTCACCACCAAGCCCGCCGGCGAAGGCACCGGTCTCGGACTGAGCCTGTGCCACGGCATCGTCACCGAACATGGCGGCTCGATCGATTTCGACAGCGCCGCAGGCCAGGGAACGACCCTGCGCATCGAGATTCCCCGGGCCGATCCGACCCGGATTGCCGAGGAACAGCCCCGCGACGAAGCGCGGGGAACGGCGCGGCCGGCCCCGGGGAAGCTACTGGTGGTCGAGGACGATCCGACCATCGGGGAGATGGTCGACAGCTACTTCCGGGCCCAGGGCTGGTCGGTCGATGTGGCTCGGGACGGGTTCGAGGCGTTGCGCAAGGTCGGACAAACCGCCTACGACGCGCTGCTGGTCGATCTGCTGATGCCGGGTATGGACGGCCGAGAGCTGTACCGCCGGCTGCACGAGAGCCGCCCCGATCTCGCCCGCCGCATCGTGTTCGCCACCGGCGACCTCAACGACGAGACCAACGTGGCGTTCCTCGAACGGCGGTCCAACCCGGTGCTGACCAAACCCTACACCCTCGACTCGCTGACCGACGCCATCGGCGCCCTGGACGATCCCGGCGAGGGGGACGTTCACTGACCCGCCCCGGCCGGGCTAAACTCGGCCGATGAACTCGACGATCCGACACCGCGCCGCGGCCCTCGGCCTCCTGTCATGCCTTGCCCTCGCCTGCGCCCCCGCCGGCGACGCCGGTCCCGGTGATCCGCCGGCCGGCCAGGCAGCTCCCGTCGCGCCAATCCCCGACGGCCCGTTTCTGCGGGCGCTGGGCACGGTGCAGGACGGCGGCCTGCCCCACGCCTCGTGCAACTGCATCCGCTGCGAGGATGCGCGGCGACGCCCTCCGTCGGCAAGGCGGCGGGTGGCCAGCCTGGGGCTGCTGGACCCGGAACGCGGAGAGCGGGTCCTGATCGACGCGACGCCGGATATCCGCACCCAGCTTCACGCCCTCACCGACATCGGCGACCCGCCCCAGGGTCGCACCGACCGGGATCCCCTGGACGGCGTGCTGCTGACCCACGCCCACATGGGCCACTACACCGGACTGATGCACTTCGGCCGCGAGGCGGTCCACACCTCGGAACTGCCGGTCTACTGCACCGAACGCATGGCCGGGTTCCTGCGGGAAAACGGTCCCTGGAGCCAGCTCGTCGACCTCCGGGAGATCTCCCTCGAGGAGATCACGCCGGGCACGCCGTTTCACCCGCTGAGCGACCGCCGGGTGTCGGTAGAGGCGATGACCGTGCCTCACCGGGATGAATTCAGCGACACCGTGGCCTTCCTGATCCATGGGCCCGAACGTTCGGCCCTCTACGTGCCGGACACCGACACCTGGGATCACTGGGACCCGCCGCTCCTGGAAGTGCTCGAGGGCGTGGACATCGCGCTGCTGGATGCCACCTTCTACTCCGCCGACGAGTTGCCCGGGCGGGATCCGTCGGAGATCCCCCACCCCCTGGTCATCGACTCGATGAATCTGCTGGCGGAGCGGGTCGCGGCGGGCACCCTCGAGGTCTGGTTCACCCATCTGAACCACAGCAACCCGCTACTCGAAGAGGACAGCGCCGCCCGGCGGGAGGTGGAGCGGCGCGGCTTCAAGGTCTTGCGGGAGGGAGACGCGATTCCCCTCTAGCGTCGGCGTCTCGCCGATTCAGTCTTCGTCCCGGGCATCCGCGTCCCGCAGCCGCATGCGGGCGTCGACGACGAAGGAGTCCTCGGGGTTCTCGGTGACGATGAAGGGATTGAGGTCCAGCTCCTCGAGCTCACCCTCGAAGTCGGCGACGAGCTGCGAGAGGCGCAGCAGCGACTCCTCGATCAGCGGGATCGCCACCGGCTTGTCTCCCCGGGCGCCGGCCAGAAGCGGGAAGCCCTTGACCCGGCGAACCATGTCGTGAGCCCCGGCGTCGGTCAGCGGGTGGACCCGCACCGCGACGTCCTTCATCACCTCGACGAACACACCGCCCAGCCCGAACATCAGCACCGGGCCGAAGACGCCGTCCCGGGCCATGCCGAGAATCACCTCCCGGCCGCCGCGAATCAGCCGCTGAACCAGGACGCCGGCGTCGGGATCCTGATCCTTGACCGCGTCGGTGATCTCCCGGTAGGCCGCCCCGACCTCGTCGGCGTTGCGCAGGTCGACCCGCACGCCGCCGACGTCGCTCTTGTGGGAGATGCTCTCGGAGTCGACCTTGACCACCACCGGGTAGCCCAGCTCCTGGGCGGCGGCAATGGCCTCGGCGAGACTGCCGGCCTGCCGCGCCGGAGCGACGGGGAAACCGTAGGCGGCGAGGATCTCCCCCACCTCGAAGGAGGATAGATCCAGGCGTCCTGAGCTGCGGGCGGCGGCGATGGCCGCCGCGGCGCGGTCCCGGTCGACCTCGAAGCTACGGGATTCGCCGTGGGGACGATCCCGCAGCTGGCGGTAGCGCACCAGCGCGCTCATGCCCGACGCCGCCTCCTCGGGGAAGCGATAGATCGGAACCGAACTCTCCCGCAGCTTCTGAATGCCCTCATCGGAGCGGCGCTTGCCCATGAACACCGAGAGCACCGGCTTCTCGCCGGTGGACGCATCGGCGATGGCCCGGGCGACCTCGAAGGCATCGATCATGATCGGGGAGACGAAGATGGCGATGATGCCGTCGACGCCGGGGTCCGCCTTGACCGCCTCGAGCACCGCCCGGTAGTGGGTCGCGTCGGCCGAGGCGATCATGTCCACCGGGTTGACCACCGAGGCTTCCGGCGGCAGGGCGGCACGCATGGCCGCCTTCGTGTCCTCGCTGAGTTCGGCCAGGGTCAGCCCGCGGCCGACCAGGGCGTCGGTACAGAGAATTCCGGGACCGCCGGCGTTGGTCACCACCGCGATACGGTCCCCTGCCGCAACCGGCTGGCTCGCCAGCGCCGAGGCCTGCACGAACATCTCCTCCATCGAGGAGACCCGCAGCACGCCGCACTGCTCGAGTAGAGACGATGACGCGATGTCGAGCCCCACGATCGATCCGGTATGCGAGGACGCCGCCCGGGCGCCGGCGGCGGTGCGCCCGGCCTTGACGGTGATCACCGGTTTCTTGCGGGTCACCTTGCGGGCATAGCGGGTGAACTTGCTCGGGTTTCCGAAGGACTCCAGGTACATCAGGATCACCTGGATGTCGTCGTTGTCTTCCCAGTACTCCAGCAGGTCGTTGCCCGAGATGTCCGCCTTGTTGCCCATCGAGACGAACATCGCCACTCCGATGCCGCTCTGCTGGGCATCGGCGAGGATCGCCTCGCCGAGGGCGCCCGACTGGGAAACGATGCCGACGTTGCCCCGCTCGGGCATCTCGGCGGCGAAGGTCGCGTTGAGCCGCACGTCCGGCTCGGTGTTGATCACCCCCATGCAGTTGGGTCCGACCATCCGCATCCCGTTGCGCTCGAGCACGTCGACCACCTTGGCCTCGAGCTCCGCCCCCTGCTCGTCCACCTCCTTGAAGCCGGCGGTGATGGTGACGATGCCGCGGACCCCCTTGCGGGCGCAGGCCTCGACCACGCCCAGCACGTGGTCCCGGGGCACGACGATGACCGCCAGATCGACCGGCCCTTCGATATCCTCGATGCTCGCCGCCGCGCGGATCGAGTGCACCACGTCGCTCCCCGGGTTGACCGGGTAGACCGGCCCGGTGAAGGCGTAGCCGATCAGGTTGTGCAGGATCTCGTAGCCGATGGTCTGCTGGCGCCGTGAGGCCCCGATGACCGCTACCGAACGGGGACGAAAAATCGCGTCGAGCGAGGTCGAAGAGCTCATGGAGGCAAGATAGCACCGGGAGCCACGGTGCTCCCTCCGCGGGCCGGGCTGGCCTTCCCGGCGCGGAATTGCGACCATCGTCGACATGGCGAAGGAGGAATCGAGCCCGGGCACCATCCGTGTCGGCATCGCCGGTTGGGACTACCCGGACTGGCGCGGCACGGTTTATCCGGCCGGCAGCGGCGCCTGCCGCGACCGACTGGCCTACGTCGCCGGCTTCGTCGACGTGATCGAGATCAACAGCACCTTCTATCGCCCCAACGCACCGGAGTCCGCCGAGGGCTGGGCAGCGCGCACCGAGCGCCAGGGCACCCGCTTCAGCGCCAAATCCCATCGCTCCTGGACCCACGATCCCGACGCCGACCTGACCGCCTCGATCCAGGCGACCCTGCAGGGCCTGGCACCGCTCCGCGACGCCGGGCGGCTCTCCACGATCCTGGTGCAGTTTCCCCAGTCCTTTCACCGGACCCCTTCCGCCTTCGAGCGCATGGAGCGGATCGTCGAGGGAACCTCCGGGTGGCCCCTGACCTTCGAGGTTCGGCATAGCTCCTGGGACCGCGAAGAGGTATTCGACTGGTTGGCCGAGCGGGGCGCCGGTTGGTGCGCGGTGGACCAGCCGCTCGTCGGCAACAAGACCCTGGGCGTGCGCGCCCGGGCGACCGGAGCCACCGGCTACCTGCGGCTTCACGGCCGCAACCACCGGGACTGGTTCCGGCCCGACGCCGGCCGGGACCGCCGCTACGACTACCGCTACGCCATGGAAGAGCTGGCCCCACTCGCCGAGGCGGCCCAGGCGCTGGCGGCAGAGAGCGCCGAGGTCCTGGTGGTGCAGAACAACCATTTCCGCGGCCAGGCGCTGGCCAACACGATCCAGCTCAAACACCTGATCAGCGGGACCAAACCGCCGGCTCCCCAGGCCCTGGTGGAGACCTATCCCGATCTTGAACAGGTCGCGACGGTTCGCCGGGAACGGCTGTTCTAGCTCCCTGTTTGCCGCCCACCAGCGGTGGTAGGATCCGGTTCCTGAATCCGGAGCCCCGGCCGGGACGAAGCGCTCCAGGACATTCATGGAGGATTCGATGAGATCGACGCCGAAACGTTCCGTCCGGTCCCTCGCGGGCTTCGGGTTTCTCGCGCTCTGCACGGCGATGCTGATTCTGTCCGGCTGCTCCGGTTCCGATGCACCGGCGGTCGACAGCGAACCCGATCCGGGTGCCGCGCTCTCGGCCACCCTCGACGGTGAATGGCCCGCCTGGGGCGGGCCGGCCGGCGACTTCCATCTCGCCGCCCGGGACCTTGCCGACAGCTGGCCCGAGAACGGACCGCCCCTGATCTGGCAGCGGGACTTCGGACCGGGCTACGCGGCGCTCGCCGCCTCCGGCGACACCCTCTACAGCGCCTACCGGGAGGGCGACGACGACGTGATCGTGGCGCTCTCCGCCGTGGACGGCGCGACCCGCTGGGAGAGCCGCTACACCGCCCCGATCGCCGGCGATCAGATCGTCACCGACTTCGGCCTCGGCCCCAACGCCACGCCGCTGCTCCTCGGCGACCGCATCGTGACCCTGGGCTTCGGCGGACAGCTGCGCTCCTGGTCCCGTGAGGACGGCTCCCTGCTGTGGAAGCACGACCTGGTGGAAGAGCTCGGCGGAGTGGTCCCCAAGTTCGGCTACGCGGCGAGTCCGGTACTCCACGACGGCGCGGTGCTGGTGCTGGTCGGCGGGGACCGCGGCCTGATCGCGCTCTCCCCCGACGACGGCTCGATCCTGTGGGAAACCCCGCCGTCTTCGGTCAGCTACGCCACGCCGATCGCCTTCGATGTCGACGGCCTCGACCAGGTGGTCTACATGACCAGCGACGAGGTCATCAGCGTCGCCTCGGGCGAGGGCCGGGTGCTGTGGCGCGAACCGGTCGAGAACCGGTACGCCAACAACGCGACCGATCCGCTGTGGTCCGGCGACGGCAAGCTGTGGGTCGCGACCCAGCTCGACGGCGGGACCCGCTTGCTCGACCTGAAGCGCAACGGCGACGGCATCGAGGCGGAGCAGATCTGGTTCAACCCCAAGGTCAACCTGCACTACTGGAACGCCCTGCGGGTCGACAACCACGTCTACGCCAACATCGGCGGCCAGGGCTCGATCCTCGCCGGAGTGTCGGTGGATAGCGGCGAGATCCTCTGGCGGGAACGGGGCTACGAAAAATCCAACCTGCTGCACGTCGGCGACCGGACGATCCTGCTGGATTCCAAGGGACATCTGGCGATGGTGCGCTTCAGCCCCGAGGGCCTGACCCGCATGGCCGAGGTGCGCATCACCGAGGAGAAGACCTGGACCCCGCCGACCCTGGTGGATACCCGGCTGTTCGTGCGGGACGGTGCTTCGCTGCGGGCCTACGAGCTGGGCAAGGTGGGCGCGTGAGTTCCGGCCCTCAGGTCGGGGATCCGGCACCCCCGTTCGAGCTGCCCGACGCCTTCCGCAAGACCGTGCGTCTCGACTCGATGCGGGGTAGCCCGGTGCTGCTGTTCTTCTTTCCCAAGGCTTCCACCCCGGGTTGAACCATCGAGGCGCGCGGGTTCCGCGACGCAGAAGAACAGTTCGCGGCGGCAGGCTGCAAGGTGGTCGGCATCAGCGCCGACCGGGTGGCGGCCCAGCGCCGCTTCGTCGAGAAGAACGGGTTGACCTTTCCGATGCTGTGCGATCCCCAGGGAGAGGTGCTCCAGGCCTACGGGGTGCGCGGCATGCTCGGTTTCGCCAAGCGGGCCAGCTTCCTGATCGGCGCCGACGGCAAGATCGCCAAGATCTACCAGAAGGTCTCGACCTCGAAGCACGCCGCCCAGGTGTTGGAAGATCTGGACAACCTGTAGGCAGTTTGCCCTTCCGGCCGCGGCGCTTGCTAGAATCGGCGGGTTCGATCCGAGCGGGGGCGCGAGGGAGATGTCTTGGAAGTGAGTCGAGAAGAGCGGTTTCTCGTATTCGTGCTCCGCTGTATCGCCGCCATCGTGACCCTGGCCTTCGGCGCCGCCCTGCTGCCCACCGAGTGGATGAAGAGTTCCCACGCCTGGCTCGGGCTGGGCACCTTCCCCGACACCACGATCATGCAGTACCTGACCCGGTCGATCGCGCTGCTCTACGGGTTCCACGGCGCGCTCTGCGGCCTGGTCTCCTTCCAGGTGCGGCGGCTGCGCCCGGTGGTGATCTTCATCGGCTGGATGAACACGTTCTTCGGCCTGGGTATGTTGGCCATCGACCTGTTCGCCGGGATGCCCTGGTACTGGACCTGGTTCGAGGGGCCACCGATCGCCGTCGGCGGCGTGCTGGTGATCTACCTGACCCGCTTCGTGCCCGACCAGGTTTGACCCGGCCGGGACGGCGCCGGAATCAACCCTCGGCGCTGTCGACCGCGGGCTTCTCGGCCAGCAGTCCGTTGGCTTCCTTGATGTAGTCGCTCTTCGGATAGTCCTTGAGCAACTTGTCCAGGTAGATGCGGCCTTCCGGCGCACTGTTGCCCCGGATCAGCGCCTTGCCCAGGTTGAAGTAGAGCTTGTCCTTGTCCCGGTAACTCGGGTAGCGCTCGACGACCACCTTGAACCGGTTGGCCGCCGCCTCCCAGGCCTTCTTCTTCATGTAGAACCGGCCCACGACGAACTCGTGCTCGGCCAGCTTCGACTCGGCGGAACCGATCATGTCCCGTGCGGCGATGGCGTAGCGGGAGTCGGGGAAGCGGTCGATCACCACGCGGAAGTCCTGAATCGCCCGCAGCGTCTGCGATTGGTCCCGGGTCGGGTCGTTGCCCTGCCCCAGAGAGCTGACCCCCGCCTGGAACTGGGCGTAGGGGGCTTCGGAATGATCGCCGTAAAGGGTCACGAAGTCGAGATAGAGCGAACGGGCGTCGATCAACGCCAGGTCGGTCCCCTGGTAGAAGACCGCGTCGGCGATGCGCAGCCGGACCAGCGGTTCGAGCCGCGCCCGGTCTTCGGGGGTGTAATAGACCTGCTCGAGCACCCGGCGGGCCTTGTTCAGATCCCGCTCGGCCAGGTGCCGGCTGCCCTCGTCGTAGAGTTCCTGGGCCGTGGCGTAGGCCTGAAGGTCCTTCTTGTCCTTCTTCCCGCAGCCGACGCTCACGGCGCAGACGGCCACAAGCCCCGCAAGCAGAATCGTGTCCCGGGCAAAACGTCGTTCACTCACCTTCTCGTGTCTCCTCGAGCCGCTCCCGCAGCTCGGCAGGCAACCGCGTGGGTCTGCCGTCACGCCCCACCGACGCATGCTCGGTGAAGCCGGTAGCCAACCGTTCGCCGTCGGCCTCTCGCGAGAGCGCGTACTCGAAGCGTACCCGCGCTCCACCGACGGCGCGAACCGTCGTGTCGATGGCGACCACGTCATCGTAGCGCGCCGGCCGCAAATAGCGCGCCCCGGCCTCGATCACCGGGAACAGAATGCCGGCCTCGTCCTCCAACTCCCCGTAGGGAGCGCCGATGGCCCGCATCATCTCGGTCCGGCCCAACTCGAACCAGACCAGGTAGTGGGCGTGGTAGGCCACCCCCATCCGATCGGTCTCCGGGTAGCGCACCCGGGTGCAGGTGCGATGGACCGGGGACCGATCTTCAGCAGCGGGAGCCATCCTCGACCATCTCCGCCAGGGTCCGCACCATCTTCTGGGTCGTGGCTCGGGGATCGGGGGTGCCGAACACCGCCGAACCGGTCACGATCATGTCGATGCCGCAGGAGGCCACCTCGCGCAGATTGTCGACGGTCACGCCGCCGTCGATTTCGATACGCGTGGAGAGCCCTTCCCGCTCGATCCACTCCCTCAGCCTGCGGGCCTTCTGCAGCACCGGCGGGATCAACTTCTGTCCGCCGAACCCCGGGTTGACCGACATCAACAACACGAAGTCCACCTCGGGCAGGATGTCCTCGATGGCCGAAAGGGGCGTAGCGGGGTTGAGCACCACCCCCGCCTTGGCCCCTGCATCCTGAATTCGCTTCACCGTACGGTGCAGATGAACCGCCGCCTCGACGTGCACCGAGACCATCTCGGCGCCGGCCTCGACGAAGTCCAGCACGTAGCGGTCCGGATCCGAGATCATCAGGTGGCAATCCAGGGGGAGCTGGGTGACCTTGCGCAGCGCGGCGGTCACCGCCGGACCGATGGTGATGTTGGGCACGAAGTGGCCGTCCATCACGTCGACGTGAATCAACGCGGCCCCTCCGGCCTCGACCTCCTTGACCTGGGCGCCCAGACGGGCGAAATCGGCGGACAGGATCGACGGTGCGAGTACGGCAGACAAGGGAACCTCCAAGGGGACGGGATTCTAGCCCGGATCGTCCGGGCCTAACGAGCCACGGTCAGTTCAACGACATCCCTGGCCTCGATCGGATGCCCGGCCAGCGGAAACTGTCCGATGATCGTGCCGGGCGCCCGGTTGCGCATGGAAACCTGCCGGGCCCGCCCGTAGCGCAGGCCGACCCGGTCGAGCCAGCGCTCGACCGAGCGCCGGGAGCGGCCGGTGAGGTCCGGCATGACCCAACGGGCCGGCGGTGGGCCGTCGGAGACCAGCCGGTGCACCCGGGTGTTGGGCACCCCGGGGCTGCCGGCGGGAGGCACCTGAGCCAGGATCCGCCCGGTGCTCTGTCCCGGTGCGGCGATCCGCGCAACATCCCCCGGCGAGAAACCATCCCGGCGCAGTTCGATCTGTACGGCCCGGTTGGCCTTGCCCACCAGATCGGGCACCGTCAGGGTCTTACCCCCCAGGCTGAGGACCAGCTTGAGCCTGCGCCCCCGCCGCACCGTGGCCCCGCCGGGCGGCTCCTGCTGCAGGATGCGGCCGCTGGCGATGTCCGGATCGTGGCGCTGGTCGACCACCTGAAGCTGCAGCCCGAGGTTTTCCACCTGCTGGGACGCGTCGACCTGCTTGAGCCCCCGCAGATCGGGCACCACCACCTCGGTGGAGCGCATCTCGCTCTTCATCGACATGTAGAAGCAGCCGGCGAACACGAAGCCGACCAGCGCTCCGCCGCCGAAGATCCACAGGCAGGCGCGCAGAACGGCCTTGAGCGGTCGGCTCAGCCGTTCGGGGATCACGATCTTCATGCTCGGGTCGGAACCTCTTCTGGGGGTCGCTTCGACGGGCCGGAACCCGCGAACCCCGATTATAGAGCGGAACCGTCCCGGCGAAAGCGGGCGGCGTAGAAGCCGTCGACGCCGTCGGGCGGGGACGTCGCCAGGCAGCCCTTCTCGTCCAGCAGGACGTGGGCGCCGGCGGGCAGGCATTCACGAGGATCCTCCAGCCGGAAGCGCGGATCCCGTTGCAGAAAGGCCTCGACCTGCTGCGGTCCCTCCTCGGCCTCCAGGGAGCAGACCGCGTAGACCAGCACGCCTCCGGGAGCGACCCGGGCAGCGCAGGCGTCGAGGATTTGCCGCTGCAGATCGGCCAGCCGCGCCGGATCCTCGGGCTGCAGCCGCCAGCGAATCTCCGGATGCCTCCGCAGAGTCCCGGTTCCGGTGCAGGGGGCGTCGACCAGCACCCGTCCGAAGTCCCCCTCGAAGGTCGGCCGGCGCATGTCCGCGGCGACCAGGGAGACGTTGTCCCGGCCCAGCCGGTCCAGGCCCTCGCGCATCCGCCGCAGCCGGGCCGGATGCAGATCGGCGGCCACCACCTGCGCCTGCGGATCCGCCGAAAGCAGGAAGGTCTTGCTTCCCGGCGCGGCGCAGGCGTCGAGGATCGGACCGTCCCCCGGGCCGACCAGGCGCGCCACCAGTTGAGAGGCCTCGTCCTGCACCCAGGCGCGGCCTTCATCCAGCGCGCGGCTCCCGGCGAGGCCTCCCGAGGTCAGGCGCAGCGCATCCTCGATGTATCGCCCGGGCTCGGTCTCGATCCCCGCCTCGCCGAGTTCGTCCCGGAGGGAGTCGACCGCCGCGACCCCGCCGGCGGCGCGCAGGGTCAGGGTTGCCGGCGCGTTGTCGGCGGCGAGCAGGGACGCAGCGATTTCCCAGCCGTGTCGCTCGACCATGCGGCGAGTCCACCAGGATGGATGCCCTTCGTAGCGGGCCAGCCCGTCGACATCGCCGAGTTCCGGCGCGGCAGGCAGCGCCTGTTCTCGGTTGCGCACCAGGTTACGCAGCACGCCGTTGACGAAGCCCGAGGCGGAGCGGCGTTTGGCTGCCTGCACCAGCCGCACCGAACCGTCGACCGCCGCGTGGTCGGGAATCCGGTCCAGGTAGAGCAGTTGATAGGCGCCGAGCCGGAGGGCGATCAAGACCGGTGGCTCGACCTTCTCCAGGGGGCGCCGCAGATGAGCGGAAAGAGCATGGTCCAACGCCGAGCGGCGCTGCAGCACACCGAGGGTCAACTCCCGGGCGAGCCCGGCTTCTCGGGGATCGGGGTGGTGGCCGGCGGCAGCGTCCAGCAGACGGCCCGCGTAGGCGCCCTCGGCCTCGACACGCGTCAGCACGTCGAACGCCAGGCGCCGGGCTCCCGGGCTACGCCGGTTCGAGGACATCGCCGGGGGTCAGCTGGCGGCCGTTGACCGCGTCCCGGGCCGACTGGGCCCGGCGGCCGTCGGGCTGAACCTGACGCAGCGACAGCACGGTGCCTTCGGCACAAGCGACCCGCAACCCGTCCTCTTCCAGGCCGAGCACGGTACCCGCCGGCTCGGTGCTGGTCTCGCCGGAAAGCGCAGCGCCGTCGATCAGACGCAGCCGCTTGCGCTTGCGCCGGGCCCATACGCCCGGCCACGGATCGAAACCGCGAATGCGCCCCTCGATGTCGCCGGCACTCCAGTCGGGAGACCACACCCCGTCGGCCGGCGAGAGCACCGGGGCGAAGGTCGCCAGGGTGTGATCCTGAGGTTCGGGGGTGACGGCGTTCTCGCCGAGGGCGGCCAGGGTCTCGACGATCAGTTCCGCGCCCATGTCCGAGAGACGGCGGCTCAGCGCCGGCGCATGCTCGTCCACTTCGATCGGCGTCTCCCGCCGCAGCAGCACATCCCCCTCGTCGAGCTGCTCGTTGATCTGCATGGTAGTCACCCCGGTGACCGCCTCGCCCCGGGCCAGCGCCCACTGCACCGGCGCCGCCCCGCGGTAACGGGGCAACAACGAGAAGTGCACGTTGAGCGCGCCGCCGGGAGTCAGGTCCAGAAGCGAACGGGGCAGGATGCGGCCGTAGGCGACCACGACCAGCAGATCCAGGTCGAGCGCACGCAAGCGTTCATGAAACTTCGGCCCGCGGACCTTGCGCGGTTGGGCCACCTCGAGCCCGGCCGCGAGGGCGGCCTGTTTGACCGCCGGCGGCCTGAGGGTGCCCGAGCGGCCGACGGCGCGGTCCGGCTGGGTGACCACCAGACGCACGTCGTGCCCTGCATCGAGCAGGGCCCGCAGCGACGGGACCGCCGGAGCGGGAGTTCCGAGGAAGGCGAGCTTCACGATACCGGGGCCGACTCCCAGTCTCCCGCCTCGATGCGCTTTTTGATCTTGCGCTTGATCATCTCGCGCTTGAGCGGGGAGATGTTTCCGATGAACACCTTGCCGTCGAGGTGCTCCACCTCGTGCTGGATCACCCGGGCGGTGAAACCCTCTTCGGTCCAGCGGCGGCGGTTGCCTTCCAGGTCGGTGGCCTCGACCTCGATGGTCAGGGAGCGGTGTACGTCGATCAGCACGTCGGGGAAGGAGAGGCAGCCCTCCTCGCCGACCTCGGTCTGGCTGGAGCGCTCGTGGATCACCGGGTCGATCAGCACCATCAGCTGGGAGGGGTCGTCCCCCGCGGTCACGTTGACCAGGCAGAGCCGCTTGCCGACGCCGACCTGATTGGCGGCGAGCCCGACTCCCGGAGCCGCGTACATGGTCTCTTCCATGTCACTCACCAGCTGCCGGATCTCGTCGTCGATCTCCCCGACCGGCTTGGTCGGTTCGAGCAGGACCGGATCGGGGAAGAGCACGATGGGAAGGATGGCCATGAGGCGGGGTTGCTCCCTGCAAGGTGTTGGAAAAGCGCAACTTGCGCCGTCAGGGACGATAGCACCGGCCCTTCGAGGCCGTCAAGGCGGCGGGTGTCCGCCCTACAGGACGGGGGCTGTGGCCGGAAAGGGACACAGCGGTGTCCCCGGCGGGGGAAAACCGGCGAAAACCGGGGAAACGACCGTGGCACGCTCCCTGCACCTATGTAGGGCGGCCGCCCGGCCCGAGGGGGCGACCAAGGAGGTAAGCGATGAAGCGACGAACGATTCCCCTGCTGCTGTGGCTACTTGCGCTGCCGGGACTCGTGTCAGCGCAATCGCCCGCCGACGCCCCCCGCAGCGACCGTTGGGACGACTACGGTGTCTCCACCTCGGACCTGGGGGAAGAACGCGAGAATCAGTACGCGTCCGGCGACTTCGGCCGGATCACCTACGAAGAGAACGGCGTGACCATCCTGCGGGATGAGACCGAGCCCGATGCCGAGAACGACCGGGGCACGCTCAACGCCCCGCTGTTCCCCGGCGACACCCTGGTCACCGACTACGACCAGCGCATCGAGATTGAATTCGCCGGCGGCACCCTGATCCGAGTCGATCGAGATACCGCGCTCAAGCTGTTGGCGCTCCCCTCCCCCTACGCCACCTACGAAGACAACTTCGTGCTGCAGCTCGAGCGCGGTTCGATCCGGATCGAATCCGAGATCGGCGAGCGGGAATTCCGCATCGACACCCCGGCCAGCTCGGTCTATCTGCTGGAAGACGGCGACTTCGAAGTCACCGTCGAGACTCGCGGCGCGACCCGGGTCGCCTCCTGGCGCGGCGTCGCCGAGATCGCCGGATCCGGCGGATCGGTCCTGGTCCGCGCAGGCAACGCCGGCGAGGTGCTGCCCGGGCGCATCCCCGACGATCCGCGGCCGTTCAACACCCTGGCACGCAGCGACTTCTCCGACTGGGTCGACGGCCGCCAGGACACCTATCTGACCGCCCACAACCAGACGGTGGTCTACCGCGACGGCGAACGTTACGAGGCCGGCGCGGTCTACGACGAGCTACCTGACGAGGTGCGGCCGCACTACAGCGAGCTGTCCCGCCATGGCGAATGGGTCTGGAGCGAGGATTACGGCTGGGTCTGGTCCCCCAGCGGCGTGCGCACCGGCTGGCGTCCGTACACCGACGGCTACTGGCACTACGGCCGCCGAGGCTATTTCTGGGTCGCCGACGAGCCCTGGGGCTGGGCGCCCTACCGCTACGGCCGCTGGAACTGGCTGGCCGGCCGCGGTTGGTGCTGGGCTCCGGGCCGCGTGTTCGGCGGTGCCTGGGTCAGCTGGTCCTTCGGCAACCTCCACGTAGGCTGGGCGCCGCTCAACTTCTGGAACCGGCCCGCCTACGTGCGCCTGTCGAGCCGGGGCTTCTACGACCCGCTCTGCTGGAACTTCGTCGGCTACCGTCATTTCGGTCACCGCTACTACCGGCATCACCGGCTGCATCTCAACGACGTACGCCCGCATCTGGGCCGCCACGCCATCGTGACCCGCGCGCCGCGGGTCTCGCCCCGAGCCCTGGCTCGTGACGACGGTGCGCGCCGGCGGATCCACGATCGCGCCCGGGCCCATCGCATCGACCGCCCCTGGGATCGTGATCGCCGCGCCGGCCGCGACGGCTTCCGTGACCGGGAGCGCGAACGGGACGGCCGCCGTATCGCCGACCGCGGACGCCGCGGCGGCGGCGGACGCCAGATCGACAGCGACATAGGACGCGTCCCTCGCGGACGCCGGGTGGGCGACGAGACTCCGGGCCGCAACGGCGGAACCCGCCTGGGACGCCGGGGAGATTCGCCCCGGGACTCGGGAGCCTCCTCCTACCCGCGCCGGATCCTGCGGGACCAGCGCAACGTCGAACGCGGCCGTGACCGGCTGCGGCCCGAGACCGACCCTCGCGCTCGCCAGGGCCGCCGCGGCGACGGCAATCGCCAGGATATGTACCGCCGGCTGGGCCGCTCCAGCGAAACCAGCCGCCGGCAGGCTGCGGACAACCCGCGTCGCGGTGGAGACCGCCGCGGCCCGGTCGCCGACAACCCGCGCCGTGGCGGAGATCGCCGGGGTCCCTCGGCGGGCACGCCCCGCCGCGGAGACAACGGCCGCCGTGACTCGATCGATCGGCGCAGCGGGACGCGCAGCCCGCGGGTGACCCCGCAGCCGCGTCCCCGTCCGGACCGCCCGTCGGCAGGACGCCAGGGCAACTCCGGCCGCCGGCCGTCGATGCGACCCGGCAGCGGTTCGACGCCCCGCCGCCCTCAGAGCCCCTCGGCTCGCTCGGGCAGCGATCGTCGCAACCCGACCGCCGGTCCCCGGACCGGCAACCGGCCGGGACGCCCCTCGGCGGGAGCGCGCCGCAACCCGTCGCCTCAGCGCCCGTCGGTGCGCCCCGGTTCGGGCCGTACCCAGCGGCCGTCGGTGCGACCGGGTTCGGGCAACCGCCCGTCCCGGCCCTCGGCTACGCCGCGCTCGGGGAGCCGGCCGCGGCCCAAGGCCTCGGGCGGCAACCGCGGCGGCGGATCGAAACGGCCCAGCGCCCAGCGCGGCGGTAACCGCGGTGGCGGGTCGAAGCAGAAGAGCGGCGGTCGCGCCCGTGGAGGCAACTCCCGAGGCAAGGCCAAGCGCCGCTAGCACACAGCATATGAAGGTTGATGCCGACTAACCCCCTCGGTCGGCATCGAACGCGAGCCGGTGGATAGGCCACCGGCTCGTTTTTTTTGGGGGGGTATTCCTGGGAGCGGCCGGGCCGAAAGCTAGCGATGCGCCGGCTCGGCCGATGCCCGCTCGAGAAACGCGTCGATCAACAGGCGGCTGTCGGCGACCAACTGCTCGTCGGCCACGCCCGGCTCGATCCCCGCGCGATTGAGGAATTCCTCCCGGGCCTCGGGGTGGAACTGCACGCTCCACAGCGGCAGGCTCTCGTGCTCGATGCCGTCGACGGCGACGCCGGGGCGGCTGGCGAAGACCTTGTAGTGTTCGGGCACCGTGGTCACCACCTCCCGGTGGCTGACGATCACCCGGCGGTCGCCGTGAACCCCGTCCCCCAGCCGGTTCGACGACCAGGCGCTGGTCTCGATGCCGAGCCGCTTGCTCTTGTCCTCACGCAGGAAGCCGACCTCGGCGCCGGCCAGGTGGGCCAGCAATTGATGACCGAAGCAGACGCCGAGCAGCGGAATGCGCTCCTCGCCGCGCACGATCGGGCGCAACCACGCGGACAGCTCCAGCAGCCACGGATGCTGGTCGTAGACCGATGCGGCCGAGCCGAGGAGCACCACGGCGTCACAGTCGTAGCCGTCGCCGGGACGGGGACCGTCACCGGTCAGCGCGGGCTGGAAGACTCGCGACTCCCCCGGCCAACCGGCCAGTACCTGACGGACTCCCTGAGATTCGGGCGTCTGGAGCGACGGATCGATGACCCACAGCATCCGCGACATCTCAGGCTCCGTTACCCGCCTGAGCGCTCTGGGCGGCGAAGGATTCGAGCAGGCGCTCGTGAATGCCGCCGAAGCCCCCGTTGGACATCACGACGACGGTATCCCCGGGCCGCACGCCGGCGGAAAGGTGGTCGACGATGGCGTCTACCCCAGCCAGGAACGCCGCGTCCTTACCGTCACCGGAAAGCGCGGCGACCAACGCCTCGGGATCGAGCCGCTCGTCGGCGGGAATCTGATCGGAGCCGTGAACCGCCGCGATGACCACCTGGTCGGCGGCGCCGAAGGCGTTCCGCAGGCGCTCCTGAAACACGTTGCGGCGCATCGACCAGGAGCGCGGCTCGAGCACCGCCCATAGCCGGCCTTCGGGGTAGCGCTTGCGTGCCGCACCCAGGGTCAGCTCCACCGCCGTCGGGTGGTGGGCGAAGTCGTCGATGACCCGCACGCCCCCCTGCTCCCCGCGAAGCTGCAGCCGGCGGGCAACCCCACGGAAGGTGGCGAGCCCCCGTGCGATCTCCACGGGGGTCAGCCCCTGTTCCGACGCCGCGCCGATCACCGCCAGAGCGTTCTGCACGTTGTGCTGGCCGGCGGAGTCCATCTCGATCTCGCAGAAGGGTTCGCCGCCGCGCAGCACCCGGAAGGCCTGGCGTTCGTCGCGCATCTCCAGGTCGACCGCGCGCCAGTGCCCTCGCTCCAGGCCGTAGCCTTCGATCGGGCAGAACGCCGCATCGGTCACCTCGCGGGTGATCTCACGGTCCTCGTGGCGCAGGATGCGGCCGCGACCGGGCACGATGTTGGTCAGCCGCTTGAACGTGGTCTTGATCTGTTCCAGATCGCGGAAGATGTCGGCGTGATCGAACTCCACCGTGCCGACCAGCAGGGTGTCCGGCCGGTAGTGCATGAACTTCGGCCCCTTGTCAAAGAAGGCGGTGTCGTACTCGTCCCCTTCGATCACGAAGGCCGGCCCGCTGCCCAGCCGGCAGGGACCTTCCAGATCCAGCGGCATCCCGCCGATGAGGAAGCCCGGATCCCGGCCGGCGGACTGCAGCACCCAGGCGAGCATCGACGCCGTGGTGGTCTTGCCGTGGGTCCCCGAAACCACGATCGAGTGGCGGTCGGCCAGGAACCGTTCGGAGATCAGCCGCGGCATCGAGGTGTGAGGCTGCCGGCGGTCGAGCACCGCCTCGGCCTCGGGATTGCCCCGGCGGACCGCGTTGCCCACGACCACCAGATCCGGCGCCGGATCGAGATGGGCCGCGTCGTAGCCCTCGTAGACCTCGAGCTTCCAGTCCTCGAGCAGGGTCGACGTCGGCGGATAGAGCGGACCGTCGGATCCGGTCACGCGGCAGCCGCTCTGGTGCAGCAGCCCCGCGAGGCCGGCCATGCCGGTGCCGCCGATCCCGATCAGGTGCACATGTTCTCGTTTGCTCAAGTCCGCTCCCGCGTCAAAGGACGCACAGATGTTTGCGATGCAGCTTCAGGTAATGATCCGCCATCTTACGCGCCCGGCTGCGGCGCACAAGCGAGGCCCAGCGCTCCTTCTGGAGGAACGCCTGGAGCCGGGGCAGCGCCTCGGCCACCGAGGCTTCGCCCGCTTCGACGCAGCGATCGACGGCGCCGAAGTCCGCCCAGTGGATGCTGCGCACGTCGGGCTCGATGACCTGGTCCGCCAGCCGCACGATCATGCGCACCAGGGCCTTGTCGCGGATGGTGTTGGCCCGCATCATCACGTCGATGGCCTTGCGCTTTTCCTTGGGCTCGTCCAGATCGGCGGTGATGTCGACGGCGATGACGATGTCCGCCCCCAGGTAGAACGCCGGCAGCACCGGCACCTTGTCCACCCAGCCGCCGTCGATCAGGGTGCGCCCCTCGAAGGAGACCGAGGGCAGGATGCCCGGGATCGCCGAGCTCGCCCGGGTGGCCCGCAACAGGCTGCCGTCCCGGATCAACACCTCTTCCCCTTCGTCGAGATCCAGGGCCACGGCGGCGAAGGGAATCTGGGTATCGGCCAACGGGATGTCCGGCACGACCGCGGCGATGTCCGACGCGAAGTCCTCGGCCGAGAGGAACGACGAACGCATCGAGGACACGCCGTAGAACACCCCCTTCTTGACCAGGCTGCGCACCGAGTACATCAGCCCGCCCGAGGCCTTCTTCGATTCCTGCAGGAAGGACAGCCGGCTCTTCTTGAACCGCTCGCTGGTGACAATCTCGCGGACCTGGTGCTCGCACTGGTCGACGTTGCCCGCGGCGGCGAAGGCTCCGCCGACGATCGCCCCCATGCTGGTGCCGGTAACGATGTCGATCGGGATGCCGGCCCGCTGCAGGCCGCGGATCACGCCGATGTGGGCCAGCCCCCGGGCCGCACCGCCGCCCAGGGCCAGACCGACATTGATGCGCCACGGCGCCCGCTTGACTACTGCCATTCCACCGCCCAGTTGATCCGTTCGCCGGTGTCCTCTACCGGCTCGACCCGGTAGACCGAGTATCGCTCGGGACAGCCGCCTGCCGCCGGCTCCCGCACCAGGGTCCACCGGACGACGATGCGTTCCAGCACCTCCGCGCGCAAGGTGTCCGCCCGGCCGGGCACCCGCATGGCCCGGATCCGCCCCGGAGGCCAGCCCGCCAGATAGAAGGTGGTGCCCGGCGAGAGGGCCGAGTAGTCGATCTGGGTGTAGCCGAAGCGCACCAGGGTGTCGACGGTCAAGGTCTCCGCCGAGCTCTCGGACTGCAGCACCGAATAGAAGGTCCCCTTGCCCAGGGCGAAGGTCTTGACCAGCAGCAAGCCTTCCTCGTCGAAGGCCACCCCGCCCTGATCCCGGCCGGTCTCGTACTGCAGGTAGAGGTCCCGGGCCCAGGCCTCGAAGGCGGCGGGATCGGAGCCTTCGGCCGCCGCTCCGGCCAGGGCACAGCGCAACGCGGAGAAGTTCCCGTCCTGGACCGCCTTGATGTAGGCGTGGACCCCATCGGCCGCGTCCTCTTCCCCGGGGCCGCAGCCGGCCGCGAGAAGCAACAGGATCGCCGGGATCCACCATCCCGGTCCCGGGCAGCGACCATGCCGTGGAACAATCACCGCTCGATTGTAGCTACAATCGCGGCGAGCGCGACGCGGGAGGGAGAGCGGTCCGTCCCGGGTGCTCGCTGGAGAACCGCATGCTCAAGTGCCTGGTCCCGGCCGGCTTCCTCATCGCGATGCTGGCCGCGGGAGGCTGCGGCTCACCCGAGCCGTCTCCGGACACGACCTCCGAGGAGGACTACGCCGTCATGCGTGACGAGATGGTCGCCGAACAAATCGAATCCCGCGGCATCCGGGACCCCGCGGTCCTGAAGGCGCTGCGCACCGTACCCAGGGAGCTTTTCGTCCCGCTGGAGGATCGGCGCTTCGCTTACAGGGACGCGCCGCTGCGCATCGGTTTCGACCAGACGATCTCCCAGCCCTACATCGTCGCGTTGATGACCGAATTGGTGCGACCGCAGCCCGGGATGAAGGTCCTCGAGGTCGGCACAGGCTCGGGTTATCAGGCCGCGGTGCTGGCCCAGTGCGAGGTCGAGCTCTACAGCATCGAGATCCTGCCCGGCCTCGCCGACCGGGCCCGGGGCATCCTCGCGGAACTGGGCTACGGCAACGTCAAGATCCGCACCGGCGACGGATTCGACGGCTGGCCGGAGGAAGCCCCCTTCGATGCGATCATCGTCACGGCAGCCCCGCCGACGATCCCCCAGCCGCTGCTGGATCAACTGGGACCCGGCGGGCGCCTGGTCATTCCGGTCGGCCGGCTGAACCAGGATCTGCTGGTGGTGACCCGCACCGAGGATGGACGCTTCGAACGGGAAACCAAGGCCGGCGTCCGCTTCGTACCGATGACCGGCAAGATCGAAGAGGGCCCCTGATTGGGCGCTGCGGACGATCGCCCCGAACGGCGCCAGGCCGAAGGGATCCGGCCGAAGTCCGACGTCTTCGGCGTCACGGAGGCTCCGTCCCGGCCGGTGGTCGGGTTCCTGGCGCCGCGGCTGCTGCGCCTGCTCTCCCGGCTGCCGCTACGGGCGGCCCAGGGCCTCGGCGGTTTCATCGGCGGCCTGATGGCCAGGCTTCCGCTGACCGAACGCAAGGTCACCCGGGTCAACCTGCAGATCGCATTCCCCGAATGGAGCGATGCACGGCGGCGTGAAGTCGAGCGGCGCAGTCTGGCCCACAGCGGCCGGGCCTTTGCCGAGATCGGTGCGCTCTGGTTCTGGTCCCGGGAGCGGATCGACCCGCTGATTCGAAAGGTCGACGGGGAGCATCTGATCGCCGACACCCTGGCGGAAGGCCGCAGCGTGGTGCTGGCCATCCCCCACCTGGGTTCCTGGGAGGTGATCGGTCCGTTCATCTCGACCCGCTACCCGATGACGGTGCTCTACCGGTCACCCCGAATCGCCGAGATCGACTGGCTGACCCGCCATGGCCGCGGCCGCTTCGGCGCCGAACTCGCGGCCGCCGGCCGCAGCGCCGTCCGCACCCTGCGCAAGGCGGTGGATCAAGGGCGGACCATCGCCATCCTGCCCGACCAGGATCCCGGCGTCGGCATCGGCGTGTTCGCCCCGTTCTTCGGCAAGCAGGCCAACACCATGGTCTTGCTCTCCCGCCTGGCGACCCGGGGACCGCGAGTGGTGCTGGCCTGGGGCGAGCGGCTCCCCCGGGGACAGGGGTTCCACCTGCATTTCAGCGACGCATCCGACGGCGTATACGACCCGGATGTCGTGGCCTCGGCCACGGCACTCAACCAGGATGTCGAGCGGCTTGTCCGCAGCTGTCCGGAACAGTACCTGTGGAGCTACAAGCGTTTTCGCATGCGCCCGCCCGGGGACCCAAGCCCCTATAAATCAAATAGTTAGAGCCGCCGGCCGCCCCCGCCAAGTCGGCCTTTCGATTTTTCCCGCGTCTCGTATATTTCTATTGGCTCGACGAGGGTCCCCAGGTCCGACGGATTCAAGGCCGGAGAATCGCTGAATGTCTCGACTCTACCGCTCCGCTCAGGGGCCGGCGCTCGCCATCCTGGCGTGCCTGGCACTCCTGAGTCTCGCACCGGTGCATGCCGCCACCCTGGTTCAGCTCCAGGAGTTGCCTGCGCTGGTCGACGAAGCGCATCGTGGCGTCCTCGCCACCGTCGCCGGCGTGCACCACGACTACGACGCGCGCGGCCTGCACGCGACCTTCGTGAAACTGCGCATCGACGAACCGTTGTTCGGTGCGGTACCCGACGCCGGTGAGTTCCTCGAGATCAAGCTGTACGGCGCACCGGTAGAGATGCCGGACGGCGGACGGCTGTTCGTCGAGGGGACCCCGCGCTACGGCGTGGGCCAACGCTACCTGCTGCTGCTGCGGGAGGACAGCGCCTGGGGCTTCACCAACGTCAGCGGCCTGTTCATGGGCGCTTTCCGGATCGAGAGCGAACCCAGCGGTGACGAAAACTACGCCGAGAGTCTGGCGGGCAACCGCGTGTTCGGCGAAGGAGGCCTGTCCCGGTTCATCGAGGCGGAGGATCCCGCCGAAGAGCCCTATCTCCAGGTGACCGACCGGCCGGTGCCCTACCCGATGCTGCGCCGCGCGGTCCTGAAGCTCGACGCCGAGCGAAGTGGGGGCGCCCGATGAGCCGGCGTCTCTACGGACTGCTGCTCATGCTCCTGCTGGCCGTCACGGCCGCTCATGCCTGGAACCCCGCATCCCTCGACAGCAACGGCCAACCGCTGCGCTGGGGCACCGGTGTACCGGTGATCTGGAACCCCGACGGCGGCGGACTGGGCAAGCTGAACAACGCCCAGGCGAGCTCCTGGATCAGCGACGAACTGGCCAAGTGGATGACCGTCGGCACCGCGTCGCTGAACTACACCCAGGGGGTGCAGATCATCGATCCGGGCACCGGCATGAGCACCGACGTCACCTCGGCCAACTACTCCGACGTGATCAACACCGACAACGGGCAGAACCCGATCATCTACGACAACGACCGGGACATCTTCGATCTGCTGGGCACCCCCGACGCCGTGGTCGGTTTCGCCGGCACCCTGCGCAGCGCCGGAACCGAGATCACCAAGGGCTACGCCGTCCTGCAGGGCGACTGGTTCGACGACGAGCCGGCCGGCGCCAACGACGTCGGCGAGGTCAGCGAAGCCCGCTTCCGCGGCATGATCGTTCACGAGTTCGGCCACTTCAACGGGTTGGGGCACTCGTCGGTCAACCACGAGCTGACCGTCCCGCTTCCGGGCTGCCAGCTTCCCACCACCGAGCAGATCGAGACCATGAGTCCGTTCCTCACCGACGGCGCACTGAACCTGCACCACGACGACGAGATCGGGCTGTCGTCGCTCTACCCGAGCGGCTCGTTCCAGACCGGCTTCGCCACCATCGAAGGCACCCTGCTCGGCCGGGACGGCGCATCGGGATTCCAGGGTGGCAACCTGGTCCTGCGGCCGGACACCCCCGACTGCACGGCGCTCTACGAGGAGGCTCAGGGAATGCAGTCGGGCGCCGCCCCCGGCGGCGGTGACGGAAGCTTCCGGTTCGCCGGCCTGAACGCAGGCAGCGCCTACACGGTGCTGGCCACCAGCATCACCGACGGCGCCCAGTACACGATCCCGCCGGCCACCCTCGGCGGCCCCGACGACTACTACAACGGCGCCTCCGAGGACAGCTTCGATCCCCCGGACGATCCGGCCCTGTTCTCGGCGGTGGTCGCGCCGGGCGCGGGACAGACCCTCGGCTCCATCGACATCGCGATCAACAATAGCGGCAACCCCGGCACCTTACTGACCGATCAGACCGAAGGCTTGAACCTGGCCAAGTTCGACGGCAGCACCCCGCTGCCTCCCGTCGAGATCCGCTTCGACGACGACAGCGTCAACTCGGCCAAGGCCTTCAGCGGGACCGCCCAGGCGAGCTGGGTGACGCGAATCTCCCCCGCCGCCGACGAGCTGCCCTTCCGCATCGAGCGGATCGACGTGCTTTTCATTCAGAACACGAGCCTCGCCCCGGGGCGCGGGATTCGCCTGCTGGTCTACTCCGATCCCGGCGCCACCGGCAATCCGGCCAATGCGACGCTGGTCTACAGCGAAGACACCACGATCCAGCAGTTGAGCAACACCGACTTCAACGAGTACACGTTGGCCACCCCGGTCACCATCGCCGCCGGCGAGTACTACATCGGCGTGCTGGATCTGGTCGCCGACGCGACCAACAACTTCATCATCGCCTTCGACAACGACAGTTCCTCGGGACGCTCCTACGACCAGGCGCAAAACAACAGCGCCAACCCGGACCCATCCTTCTTCACCCTCGAGACGGAGAACTGGATGCTGCGCGCCACCGGGAGCACGATCCCGCCGGCCGGCAGCGTCGAGCTGACCTGGGGGGCTCCCTGCAACGACGCGACGGTGTCCGATCAGGACTTCGGCGTTTACGAAGGATCGTTGTCCTCCCTGGGCGGGACCCAGGACCACGCGCCGCTGACCTGCAGCACCGGCATGGACCGCAACTTCGTGGTGATCGGCTCCGCCGACGACCGCTACTGGCTGGTCAGCCCGGTGCTGGCCAGCAGGGAAGGCAGCCTGGGCACGGGAAGCAGCGGCCAGGCGCGCACGCCGCTGTCGACCTGCGCGACGGTGGATCCGGCCACCTGCCCGTAGGCCCGCCGGCTGCACGGCAGAGAGCCGGCGCCCCGTAGAAACACGAAGGGGCGGCGCGCCGGCAAGCGACGCACCGCCCCCTGGTCTACGAAGGATTCCCTACCCGAAGGCGGTCAGCCGCCCCATCAGGTCGACCACACGACAGGAGTAGCCCCACTCGTTGTCGTACCAGGACAACACCTTGATCAGGTTCCCACCGAGAACCTTGGTGCACTTGGCGTCGAAGATCGACGAGTGGGAGTTCTGGATGATGTCCGAGGAGACGATCTCCTCCTCGGTGTATTCGAGAATCGTGCGCAGGCTTTCGGTCTGGGCCGCCTCGCGCATGACGCTGTTGATCTCCTCGACGGTCACCTCGCGCTCCAGCTCGGCGACCAGGTCGACGGTGGATCCGTCGGGTACCGGTACTCGCATGGCGACCCCGTCGAGGCGGCCGTCCAACTCCGGCAACACCTTGCCCACCGCCCGGGCCGCGCCGGTGGTGGTCGGAATCAGGTTCTCCGCCGCCGCCCGGGAGCGACGCAGGTTACTGTGGGGCACGTCGGCGAGCCGCTGATCGTTGGTGTAGGCGTGGACCGTGGTCATGTAGCCCTTGACCAGACCGAACTCGTCCTGCAGCACCTTGGCCACCGGGGCCAGGCAGTTGGTGGTGCAGGAAGCGTTGGACACGATGCGATGCTCGGGCTCCAGGGTGTCGTCGTTGACCCCCAGAACCACGGTGGCATCGATCTCGTCCTTGGCCGGCACCGTCAGCACGACCCGGCCGGCGCCGGCATCGAGATGCTGGGCGATCTCCGCCCGCTTGCGGAAGCGGCCGGTGGCCTCGACGACCACATCGATGCCCATCTCCTTCCAGGGCAGCCTGGAGGGGTCCCGCTCCGCCAACATCTCCACGGTCTGGGTCCCGGCACGCAGGGTCGATCCGTCCAGTTCCACGGCGCCGGGGAAACGCCCGAAAACCGTATCGTACTTGCACAGGTAGACCAGCTTCTCGTTGTCGGTGATGTCGTTGAGCGCCACCACGTCGTAGTTCTGGTTCTGACTCAGGATGCGGAAGACGGCCCGGCCGATGCGGCCGAACCCGTTGATCGCGACCTTGGGTTTCGACATGGTGTTACGCCTCCGCCGCGACGCGATCGAACGCGGCCAGCCGATAGATCGACTCCACCACCCGCGTGGCGTAGCCCCAACCGTTGTCGTACCAGGTGAGGGTCTTCAGCATGTTCCCGCCCAGCACGCCGGTCGACAGCGCGTCGAACACCGCCGAGTGGGAGTTGCCGACGACGTCCGAGGAGACGATCGGCTCCTCGGTGTACTCGACGATGTTCTTGAAGGTGCTGCCCGCCGCCGAGCGCACCACCTCGTTGACCTCTTCGATGGTCACCTCCCGGCTCATCATCGTGACCAGGTCGACCGACGATCCGTCGGGAACCGGGACACAGAGGGACGTACCGTCGAGCTTCCCTTCCAGCTCGGGAACGATCTTGCCCACCGCCACCTGAGCCCAGGTGTTGGCCGGAATGATGTTCTGAGCCGCGGCGCGGGAATGCCGGGTTTCACTGGCGGGCACGTCGGCCAGCCGCTGTTCGTTGGTATAGGCGTGGACGCTGGTCATGAAACCCCGCTCGATGCCGAAGGCGTCGTTCAGGATCTTGCAGATCGGCGCCACGGCGATCGCGGTGCAGGAGGTGTTCGAGATCAGACGGCTCTCGGCCGTCAGGTCGTCGTCATTCACCCCCGGCACGATCAGGGCGTCGAGTTCGTCATCGGGCGGGCTCGTCAGGATCACCCGCTTGGCGCCGGCGTCGATGTGCTTTTGCAGCATCGCCCGGGTGCGGTAGCGGGAGGTCGCCTCGACGACGATATCCACCCCCAGCTCGGCCCAATCGACCTCGCCGGGTTCCCGGGCCTGGATCATCTTGATCTGTCGGCCCTTGGCGTACATGTAGCCACCGGTGACACGGATCGGCTCGCGAAAACGTCCGTGAACGGTGTCGTACTTGAGCAGGTACTCGAGCGACTCGGGCTCGGCGACGTCGGCGATGGCCACCACCTCGACGTCATCCTGCGGATAGAGAATCCGGAACACGTTTCGGCCGATACGACCGAAACCCATCAAACCGATGCGGATCTTCATGAGGTCTCCTCTTCCGGTGCCGGCCTGCGAGGACCTGGTATCCACCGGATGAACTCCGCGTTTTTCTGATGCCGAACGGCGCGTCCCGGACCGATCAGGTCGCGAGTCCTGAATCGGCCGGTCCGAACCGGACGACCTGCTCCGCAAGGGCGCTCAGGCGGGCATCCGCCTTGGCGAATACGGAGCCTTCAGAGTAGCGGCCTTCGGCATCTCGCGCACCGGCAGATTGGCCGGTCAAGACCTCGATTCCCTCCTCAATCGTCTCCACCGCCCAGATGCGGAACCGCCCCTCCTCGACGGCGCGCACCACATCCTTACGCAGCATCAGCTGCGGGACGTTGGTCGCGGGGATCATTACCCCCTGGGCCTGGTTCAGACCCAACAGGGAGCAGACATCGAAGAAACCCTCGATCTTCTCGTTGACCCCGCCGATCGACTGCACCTGGCCCATCTGGTTGACCGACCCGGTGACCGCGATCCCCTGGCGAATCGGCACGCCCGAAAGGCAGGAAAGCAGGGCGTAGAGTTCGGTGGAGGAGGCGGAGTCTCCGTCGACCCCGCCGTAGTTCTGCTCGAAGCAGAGGCTGGCAGAAAGGGCCAGCGGCTTGTCCTGGGCGAAGCGGGCGCGGAGGAAGCCGGAGAGAATCAGCATCCCCTTGGTGTGCAGCGCGCCACCCATGCGGGCCTCCCGCTCGATATCGATGATGCCGTTGCGCCCCACGGCGGCGGTGGCGGTGATCCGCGAGGGCAGGCCGAAGGCGTGATCCCCGGCGTCGAGCACCGCGAGGCCGTTGACCTGGCCGACCTTGTCGCCGTCGACGTCGATCAGCACCGATCCGTCGGAGATCCGGTCTCGCAGCATCTCGGCCAACAGGTCGACCCGGCGGATGCGCTGGTCCAGCGCATGATCCACGTGTCGGCCCTCGACCACCGATGCCCCCTCCTTCAGCGCCCAGAAGCCGGACTCCCGGATCACGTCGGCGATCTCGCCGAAGCGGGTGGTCAGGTGGTCGTAGTGCCCGGACAGGCGCACGCCGTGCTCGATCACCCCCGCCACGGCCTCCCGGTGGAACGGCGGCAGGTCGTCGTCGGTGCACTTCTTGTGCACGAAGCAGACGTAGTTGTCGATCTCCTGCTCGCTGCGGCCGGTGCGGGTGGCGAACTCCGCCTTGACCTTGAAGATCTTCTTGAAGTCCTCGTCCATGCCGAACAGCACCCGGTAGATGTGCGGGGTGCCGATCATCACCACCCGCACGTCGATGGGTACCGGCTGCGGCTTGAGCGACGCTCCGGTGTAGGCGAACTGCGGCTCGACCGGCAGGATCTCCACCGAGCGGTTGCGCAGGCTGCGTTTGAGCGCCGCCCAGACTCCGGGCCCGGTCAGAACATCCATGGCGTCGATGACCAGGAAGCCGCCGTTGGCCCGCTGCATGCTGCCGGAACGGATGCGGGTGTGGTCGCTGTGCCAGTCGCCGCCGCCGGAACGCACCCGCTCGATGATGCCGAACAGGTTGCGGTAGTTCGGGGCGGTCTCCCAGATGATCGGGCGCCCCTTGGTCTTGCTGTTGTCGACCACCACGTTGACTTCGTAGAAGGCTTCGAAGGCGGGCTCGGGCGGGGGGCCCTGGGGTCCGGGCTGGGGCTGGCCTTCTCCCTCGTCGCGGAAGCGGTCGAGATGCTCGAGCATGTCCTGGACCACACCGTCGAGGTAGGCCGACACGCCGGGAGCGTCGAACTCGTCCCGCAGGTCCCCGATGGACTCCTCGATCAGCGGCTTGGCCAATTCCCGGTCCAGCTTGCCCAGGCGCTTGCGCAGCCCGCGGTCGAGCTTGCGGAAGCCCTTGATCATCGCCTCCATGCGGCCCCGGAGTTCCCCGTGCTTCTCCCGGAGTTGGGCGAACTGCTCGGCGGGGAACTCCCCCTTGGCCGCGGCCGCGTCGAGTTTCTCGAACTCTACCGGCTCCCCGTCGATCACCGGCACGAGCTCGGGGCGCACCATCGGCCCCATCTGGACCTGGACCAGGGCAAACCCCTCGGCCTGGATCTCCGCCTCGAAGGCCTTCATCTCCTCCCGCTGCTTGCCGGCCGTCTGTTCGACGATGGCGTCCCGCTGTTCGCGGAAACGGTCGGACTCGAACAGGCGGGGGAGCATCTTGCCCAGGCGGTCGACCTGGTCTTCCATCCCTTGCTGGAACTGGTGCCCCGCGCCGGCGGGAAACTGCAGCAGGCTGGGCTGGGAGGGATCCTCGAAGTTGTGGACGTAGACCAGGTCCGGGGGCGCCTTGTCGCCGCAGTCGACCTCCGCCAGCATCCGGCGCACCGAGGTCGAACGACCGCTCCCGACCGCTCCGACGACGAAGACGTTGTAGCCCTCGCTGCGGAGGGCCAGTCCCAGCCTCAGGGCGTCCTGGGCCCGGGGCTGACCGATGATGTTGATCGGACACTCGCCGATATCGGCGGTGGTTTCAAAGGAAAAACCGGCGGGATCGCAGCGAAAACGCAGCTTCTCCGGCGGCAACAGGCAGCGGTCGACGTCCATCGCGGAACTCCATGAACATATACGAACGACCCCGGCCCCCATGCCTGGCCGGACGCTGGCTATAGTAGCTTCGGAACCTGAGGGAACCGAAACGGATTCGGGACGTTCCACCGATTGAGAGGCGGGGGAATGGAGGAAGGATCAGCGCCGGACCAGCAACTCATCGAGGCGGTCCTCGGGGGTGACACCGAGGCATTCTCGGAGTTGGTTCGCCGCTACCAGCGGATGGTCGGAAGCGTGGCCTGGCGCTACGGAATCCGGCGCGAAGACATCGAGGATGTCGTGAACGAGGTGTTCATCAAGGTGTTTCGCAACCTTCACCGCTACCGGCCGGACCACCCTTTCTCCACCTGGCTCTACCGGTTGGCGGTGAACCACTCGGTGGATTTCACCCGCCGCCGACGACGGGATCGTCTACAGGACGAGTTCCCGGAACAAATGGAAGACCCGACGCCGTCCCAGAGCAGCGGCGTCGAGCAGGACGAAGATGCCGCGCTGTTGCGCGCGGCGCTGAACGAAGTCTCCCCCAAGTATCAGGA
The DNA here is from genome assembly GCA_001664505.1 of Acidobacteria bacterium Mor1. Taxonomy (GTDB): domain Bacteria; phylum Acidobacteriota; class Polarisedimenticolia; order Polarisedimenticolales; family Polarisedimenticolaceae; genus Mor1. Next base: position 5,902,130 of record CP011806.1, on the reverse strand, counting down.
GGCGTTGAAGCTCGTGTACATCGAAGGACTCAAGGTCGAGGATGCAGCCCGTGCCCTGGCCGTGCCCGTGGGCACCGTCAAGACCCGGCTGATGCGGGGCCGCGAAGCCCTGCGCAAGATCCTCGTCCGCCGCAACCCCGGCCACTTTGGAGGGGAACATGCTCTGCCGTGATGCCCGTCGCCGGCTGTTCGAGCGCAGCCTCGGCACCCTGAGCGCAAAACAACAGCGTTCGCTCGACGCACACCTTGCCGCCTGCGCCGCCTGCGCCGCCGAGGCGAAGCGGGAGCAGGCGCTCTCCCGGGCGTTCGAGGCACTCCGAACCGAACCCGATTTCGAGATCGACGTACAGGGCGCCGTGATGCGCCAGGTTCGCGCCGAACCTCGACCCGCCCGCCACGATGTCTCCGACCGTCAACTCGCCTGGGGCCTGTTGACCGCCGCCGGAGGCGCCCTGGCCCTCCTCGCAGGCGCGGCCCTGCTGATCCCGCTGCTGCCCGCCGCCCTGCGCCCCCTGGCGCCGCTGGGGCGTGGTATCGGCTCGGCGGTACGCGGCATGATCGCTTCGGTGGCCGAGTGGTTCGCCGCGCCGGTGAACTACATCACCTCCCTGGTGGAACCGTTGCCGGATCTGGTCGGCCAGGCTCAGTTGTCCAGTCTGCCGGTGCTGCTGTGGGGGTTCGCCCTGATGGCCGTAACCATCGTGCTGGTGGTCGGCCGGGATCTGGTCGACCCGCGGAGGCGTCATGAAAGCTGACCGTGGGTGGCTGCGCACCGCACGCTGGCTGCTGCTGATCCTGCTGGTCTCCCCCGCCTGGGCCCCGGCGCTGCTGGCCAGCGGCCCGGCCGTGGAAACCGATGCCGCAGGCTCGGCCGCCGGCGAAGCCGCCGACGTGGAAACCGATGCCGCGGCCGCCGGCGACGCCTCGGGCGCGGAGGCCGGTCAGGCCGAAGCCGGCGCAGAAGGCTCGGCTGCGACCGGTGATGCCGCCGCCGACGTGGGCTCCGAAAGAACGCTACGCCGGCGCTTTGTCCGGCAGCCCGGCGGCCAGTTCACCTTCGGCGGTGACACGATCCACGTCGAGCCGAACCACCGGGTCGACGGCAACGTGATCGCGATCTTCTCCGACGTCGTCGTCGACGGGCTGGTCGACGGCCAGGTGGTGGTGATCTGGGGCAACGTCGAGGTCGCCGGCGAGGTGCGCAACGACGTGGTCAGCGTGCTCTCGGATTCGGTTCTCGAGCCGAGCGCCGAGATCGGCGGCCAGATGATCAACGTCGCCGGAGCATTGCTCAACCGCGGCGCCGTCATCGAAGGCGGGCAGGTCGATCTGCCCCTGGGCTTCGACGTGGGCCTCGGCGGACCGCTCGCCGCGGTGGCACTGCTGGCGGCCTGGATCCGCCTGATCAAGCTGTTGCTGTTCTTCGTCGTGATCCTGGTGTTCGCGGCGCTGATCCCCGACCGGCTGCGGGTGATGAGCCGTGAGGCCCCGGTGCGCTACTTCCCGGCGCTGCTGACCGGTGTCGGCGCCTACCTGCTGCTGACCGTGCTCAACACCACCCTGCTGGCCACCGTCTTCGGCATCCCGGTTGCCGCCGCTCTCTACGTCGCCTTCGTCGTGCTCAAGTGGCTCGGCATCGCCGCGATCCTGCACCGGCTCGGCGAACGGGTCGGGTTGAGCATCCGCCGGGAGATGTCGCTGCTCGGGGCGATCCTGCTGGGCTTCATCCCCTACGCCCTGCTGGTGGTGGTGCCGTCGTTCCTCGGAGTCCTCGGCTTCGTCTTCTCCTGGGCGCTGTGGCTGGCCTTCTGGCTGCTGCTCGAGGCCCCGGCGATCGGCCTGGTGCTGCTGACCGGTGCAGGTTCCCCCAGGGCCGAACGTCCCCCGGACGTCCCGGCAGCGGTGACTGCGCCGGAACCGCGGACCCCTCCGGCCGCGGAAGCCGCCCCCGAACCCGGCCCCTCATCGCCCTAGCTTCGCCTGCCGCGGTCCGTTCACCGCAGCGAAGGTGCCGCCGCTCGGTCCACCCGGGCGGCCCCTTGCGTAACGTTCTACATTGACAGTGCGGAATGACACCGGCCTCGGCGGTGTTGTTTCGATCGGTAACGTTGCGCCGGTGAGGGGATCTGCCGGCTCGAGGGGATTACGGGGGTTCGGTGATGAACGTCTGGCTCGGACGCGCGCGGCGCGTCATGGTCATGCTGCTTATCGGTTCCGCGATGTCGGCGGTCCAGGCCGAGACTCCGGTGGTGCCCGAGACCGATTCGGTCCGCGGTGCGGTGACCTTCGAGAGCCCGCGCAACCGCGCGACCGCCCTCGGCCCCACCCGCATCGAACTCGGAGTCAACCCGCCCGCCGGGACTCAGGTCGAATCCATCGAGCTGCGGGTCGACGGTATCTCCATCGCCACCCTCGAAAGCGCCCCCTGGGTCTACACCTGGGATGCCGGTGACGGCGCCGAGGGCCACCTGATCAAGGCCGTGGCCCGGCTGAGCGACGGCCGCACGGCGACCGCGTTCCTCAACACCAGCCCCCTGCGCATCAACCAGGTGCAGCAGGTCGACCTGGTCAACCTCTACGTGGTGGTGCGGGACAAGTCGGGCAACTACGTCACCGACCTGGACCCCGCCGACTTCGTGCTGACCGAGGACGGCCGCCGGGAGCGGATCGACCGCTTCACCTCCGAACGCAAGGGACTGCAGGTCGCCGTGGTGCTCGATACGTCGACCACCATGAGCGAGGGCCGCAAGATCGAGTCCGCCCGCAAGGCGGCGCTGAGCTTCCTCGACGTGATGCAGACCGGCGACCAGGGCATGTTCGTCACCTTCAGCGACCGGGTCGAGGTTCGCCAGGAGGTCACCGATCAGCCTGCCCTGCTGGAGAAGGCGATCCGCGAAACCGAGCCCGAAGGGGGCACCGCCCTCTACGACGCCATCTGGCGCACCTCCAAGAGCATGAGCGCGTTCAACGGCCGCAAGGTCATGGTGCTGCTCTCCGACGGCCGGGACGAGGCCCGCACCGGCCTCGAGCCGGGCAGCCTGCACACCCTGGACGAGGCGCTCGATCAGGCGCTGCGCAAGGACATCATGATCTTCGCCATCGGCTTCGGCCGGGACCTCGAGAACAAGCTCGACTTCTACGGTCGCGAGAGCCTGGCGTCGATCCTCGGCCGCATCGCCGGCACCACCGGCGGACGCGCCTTCTTCTCCCGGCGTTCGGGCCAACTGAAGCAGGCCTTCGACGACGTCGCCGCCGATCTGCGCCACCAGTACTCGGTGGCCTACAGCTCCGACAACAAGGATCGTGACGGAGCCTGGCGCGAGGTCCGGCTGACCATTCCCGGACGCCCCGATCTGGAAGTGGTCACCCGCTCGGGCTACTACGCGCCGGCGGAGCGTGCCTCGGCCGCATCGTCCGCCGGCCCCTGAAAGAACGGTTCCTGAAGCGCCGCCGAAGGCGAACGCCGCGCTAGCGGCGCGGCCGCGAACGGGGATCGATCGGGCTGGCGTGGCGCCGGTTGAAAAACCACAGCTTCCGGATCCAGCGGTAGCGGTCGAGCGCCGCCTCTTCGCTCGCCTCCAGCTCATCGGGCAGGAGCCGCGCCTTCCACTTGAGCCAGGCCTGCCTGTCGGCGGACTCCAGCAGCCCGCCGAGAGTGCGGTGCAGGATGGAGCCCGGGCGGAAGCGCAGCCCGCCGGCCAGATCGACCACCCAGAGTTCTCCCTGCTTGCCGCTCAGCACGTTGCTCTTGCCCCGCAGGTCCAGGTGCACGAGCCCCGTGCGGTGCATGCCGTCGATCACCGACCGCAGGCGATCCAGGTACTCCCGGGCACGGCGGTGCCGCTCGGGATCGGCGCTGAGCTGTCCCGCCTGCACGTGCTCCACGGCCAGCGCCCAACGATCGACCCGACCGAGAAAGCGGGGCACGCCGCCGAGCTCACCGAGATGCCGGTAGGCGGCGGCCTCCCGGGCGATCTGGATCCGTCCGAGCAGACGACGGCGCCAGGACTTGTCGGCGTAGTCCTTCACCAGGAACGGCCCCTGCCCCAGATCCACCAGCAGCAGATCCGCCTTGTAGGGGTTGCCCCGGCGCAGGTAGCCGACGATCCCCTGCTCGATCCGCAGGCGGTCGAGGCCGGGGCCTTGGTCGGGCCCACCTTCGGATGGTAAGGTCGCAGGTCTCACGGCCGGATCACGGCTCCTCGAACAAGTGGCAGGCACCGATCACAGCGCGCCCATGAGCGCCGAAATCCACTCCAAGCTGCGGGGCACCTCGCCTACCCGTCGGCTGCCCGGCCGCAACGCGACCAAGGCCGACGTCCTAGTCTACCGGCTCGACGAGCGGGAGTACGCCGTCAAGGACTACTCCGCTCGTTCCTGGTGGGTGCGGCGCTGGATCGGACGGCCCTCGATCCGCCGGGAGAGCGCCGCCTACCGGGCGGCGGCGGGTGCCCACGGCCTGGCGCCCTTCCACGGGACGCCCGGGCCGTTGTCGCTGGTCACCGGATGGCTGCCGGCGCGCCCGCTGGCCGAGCACCCCCGCGGAGAGGTGCCCGCCGAGGCCTTCGATCGTCTCGGCGAGGTGGTGGCCGGGCTGCACGAACTCGGCGTCGCCCTCGGAGACCTGCACCATCGGGACATCCTGCTGGCGGTTGACGGCCGGGTGTTCGTCGTCGACCTGGCCACGGCCCTGGTGCTGGGAGACCGTCCCGGGCCGCTGCGGCGGTCGCTGTTCAGACGGATGGCCGAACGTGATCGCGTGACCGTGGCCCGGCTGCGGGCCCGCTACCTGGGACAGGACGAGCAGGCCGCGATGGAAGCGGTCGGCGTGACCGCCGCCCGGCGCTACGCCCGCACCCGGCGGCTGAAGCGGCTCTGGAATCGGATTCGCGGCAAGTAGCCGCGCGATCAGGCGCCCTGCTTGAACTGCAGGTCGTACAGCCGCCGGTAGATCCCGTCCCTGGCCAGCAGCTGCTCGTGGTTCCCCTCTTCGACCACCCGGCCCGCCTCCATCACGATGATCCGGTCGGCACCGATCACCGTGGCCAGACGGTGGGCGATCACCAGCGTGGTGCGCCCCTGCATCAGGTTGCTCAGCGCCTTCTGCACCAGCGACTCCGACTCGCTGTCGAGCTGGGAGGTCGCCTCGTCGAGGATCAGGATCGGCGCATCCTTGAGCAACGCCCGGGCGATGGCCAACCGCTGACGCTGGCCGCCGGAAAGAAATGTCCCCGCCTCGCCGACCCGGCTCTCGTAGCCCTGATCGAGCTGCTGGATGAACTCGTGGGCGTAGGCCGCCTTGGCCGCCGCCTCGACCTGGGCGTCGGTGCGATCCTTGAGGCCGTAGGCGATGTTCTCCCGGATGGTGCCGTCGAACAGGAAGGTCTCCTGGGTCACCACACCGATCATCGCCCGCAGGCTATCGAGGGTCAGGCCGCGGATGTCCTGGCCGCCGATCTCGATCCGTCCCTCGTCGGGATCGAAAAAGCGCGGGAGCAGATTGACGATGGTGGTCTTGCCGGCGCCGCTGGGGCCGACCAAGGCCACCACCTCGCCGGTGCGCACCGAGAGCGCCACCTGGTCCAGCACCCGTTTCTGGTCGTAGGCGAAGGTCACGTCGCAGAGTTCGATGCCCTCGCCGACTCCCTGGGCTTCCTTCGCTGCAGGGAGTTCGTGAACCTCGTTCTCGTACTCCATCAGCTCGATGACCCGGTAACCCGCCGCCGTGGCCTGCTGCAGGATCAGGTTGACCCGGTTGAGCTTGCGCACCGGTTGGTAAAGCACCAACAGGTTGGCCAGGAACGAAATCAGCTGGGGCGCGGTCATCTCTCCCCGGCGCACCATGATGCCGGCGTAGACCAATAGCGATGCGCCGATCAGCACGCCCACCATCTCGATGAACGGACTGGACAACGACGCCAGCAATTGCGCGCGCAGGTTGGCCCGCAGGTGGTTCGTCGTCGCCGAGCGGAAGCGGTCCCGCTCGAAGCGTTCGGCGCCGAAGGCCTTGACCACCGTGTGCCCCCGCACCCCTTCGTTCATCAACGAGGTGACCTCGGCGATGCGCATCTGGATGCGGCGGCTGACCCGGCGCATGCTGGAGCCGAAGCGCACGATGGGCAACAGGATCAGCGGCATGGCCAGCAGACAGATCGACGCCAACTTGGGGTTGGAGGAGATCAGCAGGTACAGCAGGAACAGCGCGGTCAGACTCTCCTTGACCAGGTCCAGCACGTTCTGGGAGATCGCCGTTTGCATGATCGAGACGTCATTGACCACCCGGCTGACCAGCTCCCCCGACTTGTGCCTCAGGTGAAAGCGGCTCGACTGTCCGATGATGCGGCCGTAGAGATCGTTGCGGATGTCGTTGGTCACGCCGAGCGCCACCCGCTGGAACGAGTAGTCGCTGCTGAAGCTGGCGAAGTTGCGCAACAGATAGACGCAGATCACCAGGAGCGGCACGAAGTAGACGACGTTGTGCGGGCCGATATCGAAGGCGGCCTTGAGCTTGCCGTAGGCCAGGCCGCTGATTTTCTTCAGGTTGAAGCGGCCGAGGAAGGAGTCCTCGTCTCCGTCCTCGTCCGAGCCGCCGAAGCTCGGTATTCCGATCCCGCCCTGATCCATCTCCGCCGGGGTGGCCATCAGGACCTCGCCGAAGATCGGCTCGATCATGATGATGGTCCCGGTAGTGGCCAGGGCGTAGAGCGGCGCGGCGAGGAGCGCCACGGTGATCCAGACCCACTGGCGCTTCAAGTAGGTCTTGAAGAACTGGATGAGGGTCTGGGAGGTCCTGGGCTTTTGGTCGCTCATTGCGGACCGCCGATCTTACCCCGATTGTCTGCTTCGCGCTTGCGCCGGCCCGGGAAACGCAGCCCCGCTGGGACCCACCGGACAGTTCGGATAGGATCCCCGTTCGGCAGGCCCCGTCAGGGCCCGTGCGGCGCCGGGATCCCCCGGCAGAGGAGACCATGGGCGGAGACTCTTGACGTCCACCCAACCGAATAGGCGCAGCAAGGCCTGGGGACGTGTCCGCCTGGCGGCGATCTATGCGCTGGTGGGCGCGTTGCTGCTGCGGGCGACCCCGACCTCGCTGAGCGTGGCCCTCGGCGGCCTGTTCGCCGCCGCAGGCGAGGGGATCCGCTTCTGGAGCGCCGGGCACCTGACCAAGACCCGGGAGCTGGTCACCTCCGGCCCCTACCGTTTCAGCCGCAACCCGCTCTACTTGGGCCGGCTCTTGATCTTCACCGGCCTGGCTCTGGCGGCGGAACTCCCCTACCGGGCCAACCTGTTCGTGCTCTCTGCCGGCTACCTGGTGTTTTTCGCCTACTACCTGCCGCGTAAGGAGCGGGTCGAGCCGGCGCGGCTGCGGGAGGTCCACGGCGCGGCCTATGCCCGCTATTTCGACGCCGTTCCGGCCCTTTTCCCGGCGCTCCGCCCCTACGACCAGGATGGCGGCCGCCGTTGGGCTGCCGCCCGCATGCTGCGCAACCGGGAGCACTGGATGGTGCTGGCCCTGACGGCGATCTGGATCTGGCTCACCTACCGCGCGCTCAACCCCTGACCGCCGCCTAAAGCGTTGTTTCGCAGCGCGATGCGGCGTAAGCTCCGGGGCACCCCCCTGCCCCTCCGAGGAGGCAGCATGCAGCGCACTCGCGGTTCAGTCCCGGTCGTCCCGTCGCGGACGTCCCTCCCGGTCTTGTGGCTCGCCCTGCTGCTCCTGGCGGGGTTGCCGGCAGCGGCCTACACCCCCGGAAGCGGGACGGTCTACAGCGACGACTTCGATGCCGGCCTCGACGCCGGCTGGGAGCAGGGCAACGGCTTCGGCCAACCCTCCCCCTGGTTGATCGTGCCCGACGGCGGCGACAGCTCCTTCCAGGCCGACGGCCAGGGGCCCTTCGTCAGCTCCCCCTCGCTCCACGAGGCCCGGCATTTCGTGCGGCCGACGACGGCGACCACCTTCGCCGTCGCCATGGAGTACCGCAGCGAGTTGGGCAGCGGCTACCTGTTCCAGATCGACCTGCTGCAGCGGGCGCCCGAGCTGCGTCAGTACCGGCTGCAGATCGACGAGAACGGAACGCCTTCGCTATGGCGCAGCGAATCGGGCGTGATGCAGCTGGTGCTCGCCGGCGGACCCAACGAGATTCCCGCCGGGGTGACCCGCTGGCTCAAGCTCGCCGTCGAGGAGGATGCCGGCGGCCATCCCCGGCTGCGCTTCCGCCACTGGACCGGCGGGGCCGGTGCCGAACCTGCGAGCTGGAACCTGGACTTCCTCGACACCCTGGATACCGTCGATCGTTTTCACGAGATCGAGCTGCGGGCGGACGGAGAGCGGGGCAAGCGCACCTGGGTCGACGATCTGGACGTCTGGGGGGATGCCGGCCGGGGCGTCGTCTCCTCGGTCGAACACATCTACCTGGTGGAGCTCAGCCACCTGGACATCGGCTTCACCGAGCCCCCCGACGACATCGAGGCCTTCTCCAAGACCCACCTGGATAACGTGCTGAACAACCTGGCCGCGGACCCGGACTACCGCTGGTTCATCGAGTCCGGCTGGTTCCTCGAAAAGTGGTGGGAGCGCTCGACCCCGGCGGAACACCAGAACATGATCTCGTGGCTGCAGAGCGGACGGCTCAGCCTGAGCGCGAGCTACGCGATGCAGACCTCGACCGCCCTGGGTCACGAACAGTTGATCCGCAACGTGTACTACGGCACCCGCCTGGCCAGGGAACACGGCTTCCCGGTGCGCACCTGGATCACCGACGACGTGCCGGGCACGACCCAGGCGGTGCCCGAGGTGTTGGCCCGCGCGGGTATCGAGTACTTCATCGGCGGGATGAACACCGGCTTCGGCGGCCGGGTGGACGAACCGGGGCACGGTGACCGGCCGTTCTGGTGGGTCGGCCCCGACGGAAGCCGGGTGCTGGCCTGGCACACCTTCGACTCCTACGCCGAGGGCTTCCAGTACGGCTTCTCCTTCTTCGACAACCTGGCGGCGATGTACGACAAGCTGGCCCAGAAGCTGCCGGAACAGGAGGAGGCGGGCTACCCCTATCCCGAGTTGATGCTGCTGCGCGGTTTCGACAACCACTATCAGGGCTTTCACGCGCGCAACCTGATCAATCAGTGGAACGCGACCTACGACACGCCGGTGTTCCATCTGGTCACGCCGGAAGAGTTCTTCGACATGATGCTGTCGAAGTACGGTGCCGCGGCCTTCCCCGAATACTCCGGAGACTATGGCGCCGCCTGGTGCAACAGCCGATCCAATGCCGCCCACACCCAGGCGAGGATCCGCCAGTCTCACCGGGACGGCCGCGCCGCCGAGGCGACGCTGGCCGCCGCGGCCTCCCTCGACGGGCAGCCCTATCCCAGGGACCAGATCGACCTGATGTACCGCAAGATGCTCGAGTCCGACGAGCACACCGGCGCCGGCGGTTGGCCCGGCTACTTCACTCCCGAGGAGATGGAGCGCAACAACACCATCCACCTGGGCTACGCCACCGACGCCCGGGACAACGCCGTGGCGCTCAAGACCCAGGGGCTCGACCGGATCGGTGCGCTGATTCCGGCCGCCGGCGACGGGATCGCCGCGATCAACACCCTGGGCCGAGCCCGGGACGGTTACGTCGAGAGCCCGGTGCCTGCCGGGCAGACCCCGGGGAGCTTCCGCCTGATCGAGGTGGAGAGCGGCAGCGAGGTGCCCTACCAGACACTCAACGGCGGCAGCGATCTGCTGTTCCACGCCACCGGCGTGCCCGCCTTCGGCTACCGGGCCTACCGGATCGAACCGGGAGCGCCGACGGCCACTCCGGCGGGACTGCTGACCGCGACGGCGACGACCCTGGAAAACGACTTCTACCTGTTGACCCTCGACGCCACCGACGGCAGCGTCCAGAGCCTGATCGAGAAAGCCACCGGGCGGGAGTTGATCGACACCGGTTCCGCGTACGACTTCAACGAGCTGGCCGCCAACGTCAAACAGGAATACGACTTCCAGGCGTTACCCGTGGCGCAACCGCCGGCCACCGCGACGGTCGGCATCGAGCTCAACGGACCGCTGCTGGCATCGCTCCGGGTGACCCGCACCGGAACGCCCCACACCGAGACGATCTACCGGCTGCGCAACGGCGAGGACCGGGTCGAGATCGAGAACGTGCTGGAGCGGGACCTGATGCCCTACGTGCCCCAGGCCACCGCAGTGCGCTCGTACATGGTCACCATGCCCTTCGACGTTCACGACTTCGAGATTCGCTCGGAGAGCACGACTCGCTTCCTCGACCCTTTGAACGACGGCTTCCCCAGGCCGAATCTCTTCGACTGGCACAACGTCGAGCACACTCTGGCGTTCTTCGACGGCCAGGGCGGGATCCACTACGCCCTGGACAGCGTGCTGGTGCACCACTTCGAGAACCTCTCCAGCCTGACCTCCACCGCCTTCTCCAACGGAGACGCGCTGCTGCTCTCACGGCTGTACGACAAGGCAGACGAGTACGAGTTCGACGGCGGCACCGTCGGTGCCTTCACCGTCGAGCCTGGAACCCCTTCGCGACTGACCTACACCCACCACCTTCAGGGCGCGCCGGCGACCTTCGATCCGGTGGCGGCCAGCCGGTTCGGCTTCGAGGCCCTGACCCCGGTGGCCGCGCGAACCCTGAGCAAGCGCCCGGGCAACCTGAACTCCGACGCCGCGTCGTTTGTCACCGTCGAGGACGCCACGGTGCTGCCGTACACGATGAAACAGGCGGACATCGGCGACGGACTGGTGCTGCGGCTGACGGAGCTGACCGGAAACGCCACCGACGCCCGGGTCGCGTCGGACCTGCTGGCGCTGTCGCAACCCGAGGAGATCGAGGCCGACGAGGAAGGGGGCACTCCCCTGCTGATGGACGGCGACGGCTTCCGGGTTCCCCTCGGCCCCTACGAGACTCGCACCGTGCGGGTCCAGGTGGCGGCCGGCTGGGCGCCGATCGATCTGCGGGTCGACAAGGACCTCGCCGGAGGCCGGGTGCTGTTGAGCTGGAGCGGCGGCGTGACACCGTTCACCGTGCAGCGGGCCGAGGACGCCCCCTTCAACCTGAACCCGGCGGACCTGGCCGACGAACAGGACATCGGCAGTTTCGACGACCCGGTGCTGATCGACGGCAACACCTACTTCTATCTGGTGCGATGAGCGAACGCCTGCGACATCGCCGCCGTCTGCGGCCGCTGCACGGGGCGCTGGCAGTGCTGCTGAGCCTCGCGTCCGTTGCGGCGTTGGCCCACGGGGCTTCCCGGGGCCTGCATCTACATCTGACGCCGGACCCGGCCCGGCCGGGCAGCACGCTCACCGTCGAGGTCGAGGCCAGCGAACCGGTCCTCCGGGTCAGCGCCGGCCTGGGAGAGCAGCGATTGGAGCCGCGGGAGTTCGATCCCCCGCGGCGCAAGTTCGAACTGGAGTTGAAGGTCCCCGCCGATCCCGGGGCCGAGACCCTCAACGCCTTCGCCGAGGTGCGGACCACGTCGGGCAAGACCCTGCGGGCCTCGGCGGTGCTGAGAATCCTGGCGAAGAAGGAGCGTCCGAAACCCTAGCCGCGAACCGCCGGCTTGCGCGCCAGGAAGATGGTGTGGCGTTGCCCCTTGCGGCCGCGGGAGCGCACGGTCTCGCTACGGGCCTCGAACCCCGCCTGCTGCAAACGGGATTCGAAGTCCCTGGACGGAGCCGCCGACCAGACCGCGAGCAGCCCTCCCGGCGCAAGCACCCGGTCGATCCGCGCCAGTCCCCGGTGGTCGTAGAGCCGGTCGTTGGTCGCCAGCGTCCAGGCGTCGGGCCCGTTGTCGACGTCGAGCAGGATCGCGTCGAAGGGTTTACAGCGGCCCAGGTACCGGACCACGTCGTCGACCTCGACCCGCACCCGCGGGTCCTCGAATGCGTCGCTCCCGGTCGAGGCGAAGCTGAACTTGCGGTTCCAGTCGACGATGATCTCGAAGTACTCGACGACGGTGAGCTTTGCATCGGCCGGGAACGCCTCCCGGGCGGCCTCGAGGGTGAAGCCGAGTCCCAGGCCGCCGATCAACACCCTCGCCCCCGCACCTCCGTTCAACTCATCGGCAGCCAGCGTCGCCAACGCCTGCTCGGACCCGGGCGCACGGGTGGACATCAGCTCGTCGCCGTCCACATCGATGTAGTAGTCCCCGGCGTGCAGCGTCAGGGTCATCGACATGCCGTCGGGGGTTACGGTCGAGGCCAGCAGCTCTCTGGGTTTCACGGGAGGCTCCGCAGTCAGGCGCCGGAACCGCTCCGGAACCTCGGCGGGAGTTTAGCCGGGAACGCCGCTCACGGCCGGTCGAACGCGTAGAGCCTCCCGTCCAGCCCACCGACGAAGACCCGGCCTCGGGCCGCCGCCGGGGACGACGAGAAGCCCCAGACCGGCTCATCCCCCCGGGGCTCCAGGGAGAACGCCCCGAGGACCCTCCCCTGCTCCCGATCGAGAGCCAGGAAGCGCGCCCGATGGTCGACCATGTAGCCCGCCACGCCGGCGGTGCCGATGTAGACGACCTCTCCATCCACGGCGGGAGTGGCCCAGGCGGAGCCGCCGGTGTCGGCGCTCCACCGCCTCGCCCCCGAGGATGGATCGAAGGCCTGAAGCAACTGGGCGTCCGACGAGCCGAGGTAGGCCGCACCTCCGTCGATGATCACCGACGACTCGATCCAGGAGAACCACAGATAGCTGCGCCAACGTATCGCACCGTCTTCCAGGGCCAGGCCGAAGAGGTCGTAGCTGCGGCTTCCGACAATCGCCAGCCCGTCGTGGATCGCCGGCGACGACGGCACCGGCGCTCCGGTGTCGACCTTCCAACGTAGTGCGCCGTCAGCGGTATCGAGGGCGTAGACGAAACCGTCGAAGCTACCGAAACAGACGACTCCGTCGGCGACCGCCGCGTTCCCGGTGATCGAATCTCCCGCTTCGAATTGCCAGCGGATCCGGCCGCTCGCGGCGTCGAGGGCGAGCAGCGCTCCCGATGCGGTGCCCAGGTAGATGGCGCCGGCGGCGATCACCGGCGCGGCGGACTGGTGATCGTAGCGATAGCCGCTCTCGCCGTAGGCGATGCGGGTGCGCGGCGCCTCGACCTCGGCCACCCAGACCGTCTCTCCGTTCGAACGATCGAGCCGATAGAGCCTGCCGTCGTCGGACAGCACCAGCAGATCGTCGCCGGCGAAGGATGGGCGGCCACGCACCGCTCCCTCCGCGGCGAAACGCCAGCGTTCGGTGCCGTCGAGATCCAGCGACCGGACCATGCCGGAGTCATCACCGAAGTAGACGCCGGAATCGTCTGCGGCGACCCCGCCCCAGATCGCTGCGCCGGCGTCGTAGGTCCAGGCAGGCTCCAGCGGCGGCGCCTCGGGCTCCTGCTCGGGAACCGGAGCCGCGGACGCGACCCGCCGAAAGGTTGCCGCAATGCGGTGGACCGGGACCAACGCCTCGGGCAGGTCCCCCTTCAGGGTGCCCGCCGCCGGGTCGAAAGTCAGCCGGAAGGGTCCGGCCTGAAGTTCCGAACCCTGAAGGGTGGCCGGCCCCATGGCCAGACCGTGAACGCCGAGATCGGGCATCCCCAGGCGGGCACCGAGCTGCCCCTCCTCGTCTTCGAGAATCTCCAGCACCACCCGCCCGGCGGCGCCCTGAAACTCCGGTTCCGCCTGCCAGACGCCGGTAGGTCCGGCGGGCTCCGGAGGAGCGCAGCCACAGAGCACCGCCAGAAAAAGGCCCGAGGCCATTGTCCAGAACCTGTTCATGCGGGAGCATACGAGCGAACAACCCCGGAGTTATCCGAAGGCCCGGTTCGATCCTGCGACGAAGACACCCTCGAGGAGTTCGGATCGTCTCCAAAACGACTCCCGATTCGCCCTTGGGCAACGGGCAAAACCGGAGTACCCCTATGGCGTCGCGCTCTGCGACAACTCGAGGAGGGCTGCATGCGACCCGAAGACAAGACTCCCCCGACCTCCCGACGGAACTTCATCCGCCTGGCGGCTGCCGGCGGCGTCGTGGCGACCACGATTCCCCTGTCGGGCTCGGCCTCGGCGATGGAAGATCGAGGAAGCCCGACCCTGATCGATCTGCAGCGGACCAGCCGCCGCGCCCGCACGGCGCTACGGCTGCGTGTCGAGGCGGGCACTCGCCAGCTCGAGCAGACCGCGACGGGCGATGCGGTCGACAACGGCGACGAGGCGCTCTACGACGACCGCCGCGCATCGTTCTACAAGACCCTGCCGCAGAACGAGTACGGCGAGGTCGACACCACGGCCTACGACCAACTCGTCGAGGCCCTGGGCAAGCGTTCCGCCGAGGCGGTCGACGCGGTGCCCCTCTCTTCCAGCGCCGACCGCGCCCTGGCCAACCCCCTGGCCGGGCTGGCGTTCGAAATGATCGGCCCCGACCCCTGGGCGTTGCGCATGCGCCCGGCGCCCACCTTCGCCGGCCCGGAGACGGCCGCCGAGATGGGCGAGGTCTACTGGCAAGCGCTGACCCGGGACATCCCCTTCACCGACTACGGTGAGAACGAGACCATCGGCGACGCGGTACGGGATCTCAACAGCTTCTCCCACGCCGTGGGCGGCGGCGAGATCACCGTCGGCAACCTTTTCCGCGGTGAAACTCCCGGCGACCGCGTCGGCCCCTACCTGAGCCAGTTCCTCTGGATGCCGGCCCAGTTCGGGCTTGCCCGGTTCGACCAGCAGTTCGAGCTGCCCACTGCCGGCGAGGACTTCGGCACATCCAGCGGCGAGTGGCTCTCGATCCAACTGGGCGCCTCCCCCCGGGACACCGCTCGGCTGGATGTGGGCCGCCGCTTCATCTCGACCGGCAGGGACCTGGCGGAGTATGTCCACGTCGACGTCTCCTACCAGGCGTACCTGACCGCTGCCTTGATCCTGCTCGGGTTCGGCTCGGACACCCTGGATCCGGAGAACCCCTACTTCGAGAAGGACAACCAGGTTCCCTTCGTGACCTTCGGCGCTCCGGAGATCGTCGACCTGGTGGCCAAGGCGGCCAACGCGGCGCTCAAGGCCGCCTGGTACCAGAAGTGGTTCGTTCACCGCCGCCTGCGCCCCGAGGCCTACGCCGCCCGCGCCGCGTTCCAGGCCAGCGGAGAACGGGACTACGGGCTCCACGCCGAGATCTTCGACTGCGACGCCTCCAACCGGGTGTTGGACGCCCAGGGCAACCTGCTGCTGCCCCTGGCCTACCCCGAAGGTTCGCCGACCCATCCCGCCTACCCGGCGGGCCACGCCACCATCGCCGGCGCCTGCGCCACCATGCTCAAGGCGTTCTTCGACGAGGACTACGTGTTCGACGAGCCGGTCCAGGCCAACGCCGACGGCTCCCGGCTGGATCCCTGGCAGGGTGAAACCCTGACGGTCGGGGGCGAGATCAACAAGCTCGCCGCCAACATCTCACTGGGCCGGGACACGGCGGGGGTGCACTACCGCTCTGACGGGATCGACGGGCTGAAGCTCGGCGAGGAGGTGGCCCTCGGCATTCTGGGGGACTACGCCGGCACCCGGGGCGAACCCTTCGGCGGCTACCGACTGACCCGTTTCGACGGCACCGCCATTCGGGTCAGCGGCGACGGCGTGCGGCGGGACCGCAGCCGCGGCAACCGTCGCGACCCCGGCAACCGCAGCATGAGGCCGCGGGAGCGCGGATAACACTCGCGACCATCCACGAAAAGGAAAAGGGGCCGCGCGTATCGACGCGTGGCCCCTTCTTTTTCAGACTCGGGCTCGACGACTACTCGTCGCGGTAGGTCACGTTGAACAGCGCCCGGCGGCCGAGGATGTCGCCGCCGAAGGCCTCGTAGTGGTCACTGTCGAACAGGTTGGCCACCGCCACACCTACCGACCAGTGCTGGTCGATGTGGTAGTTGGCGTTGAGATCGAAGGTCTCGTAGGCCTCGACCGGTCCCTGGAAGGGCCCGACCACCCAGCGGAACTCATCGCTCCAGCGGCCGCTGAACGAGATGTCGAACTCGTCGCTGGTGAACGAGATCCCCGCCGACGCCTTGTGCTCCGGCGTGTTGGGCTGGAGCTGCTCGGAGAAGTCCAGGGTCGAATCCAGGTCGAAGTCGAACCAGGAGTAGTTGACCGTCGCGTTCCAGTGATCGTTGAAGTAGATGTTCAGGCCGAGGTCGGCGCCGGTGGTATCCACCTGGCCGAAGTTCTTGTAGGAACGGCCGACGAAGAAGGGCGAACCGTCCAGGTTGTTGCTCAGGATCGCCAGCAGCGTCGGCGGCAAGTTGGCCTGGAGCGCTCCCAGCAGGGTCGCCTGACCGGTCGGCGAGAGCGCCGCAGGCGGCGTGTAGGCGCCGAAGTTCGGGTTGGTCACGTTGCCCGACGAGTCGAACTGCGGGATCAGGTCGGTGATGAAGTTCTCGTTGTCGCTCTGATAGATGTCGAAGGTCAGGAACACCTTCCCGCCGAAGATGCCGGCGTAGCCGATCTCGGCGGTGGCGATGTCCTCGAGATCCAGGCTCTCGTTGCCCACGGCGAGCACCCGGGTCGGGTTGCCGAAGCCGCAGTCGACCCCCTCGCCGGTGCAGATCGCCTCCAGGGCGCTCAGATCGACCGGCGCGGCGACATCCGCCTGCAGGAAGAACTCCGAATAGTTCGCCACCTGGAACGCTTCGTTGTAGGTCAGGCGGACCGTGTGGTTTTCCGACGGCGTGAAGACCAGCGCCGCCTTGGGCGATACCCGGTCCTCGTGGAGCGAACTGGTGTCGTAGCGCCCGGCCAGCACCAGCTTGAACCTGTCGCTGAACTTCCAGTCGAACTGGGAGTACCCGCCGGTGAAGTCCGCCTCGACCGGGGCGAACACCAGGGACTGGCGGCCGGTCAGCGGGTCGAGGGTGTCGATCTCCTCTTCCTCGTGGAAGCCACCGATCACGAAGCGGCCACGATCCCCGCCGAAGCTGAAGCTCTTCTGGGCCTCGAGGCGCTCGTTGTTGGTGTCGAGCACCAGGTTCAACCCGGAGCTGAGCGAACGCTGCATCGGCGCATCCCGCTTGTTGACGCTGGCCAGGATGTTGTAGCTGTCGCCGGTGTAGTTGACCCGGGCCCAGGTACGCTGCACGTCGAGCAGCTGCACGCGGCCGATGCCGCTCTGGAACAGCGGGCCGGACAGGTCGGCCAGGCCACCCTCGAAGGTCAGCACGTCGCCGTTGTTGAAGTAGTGATCGAAGCGCATGCTGCCGAAGAAGATGTCGTTGTCGTTGCGCTGCAGCGGCAACACTTCCTGGGGTAGGCAGTCGGTGATCTGGGTCATGCTGCAGGGCACCGAGTACTCGGCGGCCCCGTTGCGCGAGCGCGAGAAATCGTTGGAGTTGCGCTGGCCGCCGGTGACCTTGAAGTACCAGCGGTCGCTGATCTTGCCGGCGAAGCGCAGATCGGCGTTCTCGGTGTCGAGATCACCGGCGGTCAACCGCACCGTCAGCCCCTGGCTGTAGCGGGGCGCCTTGGTGGTGATGTTGAGCACACCGCTCGACGCGTTGGAGCCGTAGAGCGCGGCGCTCGGTCCGCGCACCAGCTCCAGGTTGGCCAGGTCGTCCAACGGGAACGAAACCGCCGCCCACTCCTGGGCGCCGAGGAACGGCACCGACGGATCACGGCCGTCGATCAACGTGGCCACACGGCGGTTCAACGAACTGTTGAATCCACGGGTGTTGAAGTTGTAGTCGTAGAGACCGCTCTGGGTCACCTCGGCTCCCGGAGTGAACTCCAGCAGTTTCGGCACCTGGCCGTGAGCGGCCTGCTGCTCGATCTCCTCCTCGGAGACGCTGGTCACCGCCTGGGGCGCCTCGACGATCCGCTCCGCCCGGCGAGATGCCGAGTAGACGGTCAGGGTCTCGACGAGGCTGACCTCCCAGGGCACGTCCTTGTCCAACGTGGTGGCCTCGCCCGCCTTGATTACCACGCCGGTGGAACTCACCGTGCGGCTGCCAAGGGTGTAGATCACCGTGTAGGTCCCGGGAGCGAGTCCCTGGATCGAGTAGTTCCCGTTGCGGTCGGTCAGGGCGACCTCCTTGGCCTCACTGACCAGGACCGTCACACCGCCGACACCGTCTCCGCTGCGCGTCACCTGCCCTTCGAGGGATCCGGTGTCCGCCGCGAAGGCCGCACCTCCGAGGCACAGCAGAAGAATCAGAAGCAACCCACGCTTCATCTCTCACCCCCTTGCGCGGCGGGATAGCCGCGTAGGATGATTTTGCCACAGGTAACCCACTCCAGGGGTAGGGTTTAGACCCGCCGCGCTGCGGCAGGGCCGAGATTCCGGCACCGGCGCGGCTCTCGGTCGGTCATATTTTCCGGGGAGGAGAGCACCATGTGCCGCAATATCCGTCCGCTGTTCAACTTCGAGCCGCCGGCCACCGACGACGAGGTGCGGGCCGCGGCGCTCCAGTTCGTGCGCAAGATCAGCGGGTTCACCCGCCCTTCCCAGGCCAACGCCGAGGCCTTCGAGCTTGCGGTCGATCGCATCACCGATGTCGCACGGGAACTGGTGGACAACCTGGTCACCGCGGCTCCCAAACGGGACCGCGAGATCGAGAAGGCCAAGGCCAAGGCGCGCTCGGCCGCCCGTTTCGGCACCCGCGCCTGAACCTGACCCGGAAAAAGAAAACGGCCGGCCCGCTGGGGGACCGGCCGTTCGGGGGGATGAGCTCGCTTACCAGGGCTGCACGGCTTCGCGGCGCTCGATGACGTTGACCCGGGGGCGGGCCGGCTCGATCTCGTAGCGCAGCACCACACCGCCCGAGGCGTTGAAGCCGACCATGGTCTGGTTGGCCGTTCCGTTGGCCGCGGCGAACTGACCGGTACCGCCGGCCAGGGGCCGCTTGATGGTCTTGTTCAGATCGACCAGTTCATAGCCGTTGCTGATCATGGTGTTGTCGCCCAGCTCCGGACCGAAGTCGTAGATCTGGGTGGTGGCGACCCAGGCGCCGGTCGGGGTGGTCGCGCCCTGGCCCACGTGGGTGCCCCAGCAGGTCCAGCGGCCGATCACCAGCTCCGGAAACTCCGGCTGGCCGTCGGGGAGGATGCCGTTGCAGCCCTCGTCGTCGCAGACCACGGTGCCGGCCGGGTAGATGTAGCCTTCGCTGACGAACTCGTTGCCGTAGCCCGGCAGCCCCTGGGGATCCAGCGGGGTTTCGTCGAAGACGAAGCGCTTGGCGTCTTCGACCACGTCGAAGGCGTAGACCGGGCCCGCGGCCCCCTGGATCGGTTCGAGCACCGGCTCCGCGGAAACCGCCGCGCCGGTCAGGATCATCGCAGTCACCAACAGAAGGTTCGCAATCCGTTTCATCTCGTTCTCCTCGTCCCTTTCGGGTATTGGTTCGCTTCTTTCGGGCGGTCGCGACCTCGTGTCGTCCGCCGTCATCGGGTCAAACCGGAAACCGGGAAAACAGGGATCATCGAAATTCGCTTTTTTTGAAGCGGCCCGGCCGCCGAGGCGAGATCTCCCGCGAAAACCCCCGCTTTCCGGCTAGAATCGGGAGCACCGCGGGGGATCCATGAGCGAATCGGGCGAAGTCACTCGTCTGCTCGAGACCATCCGCAGCGGGGACCGGCGCCAGCTGGACCGGCTGTTCGACGTGGTCTACGGAGAGTTGCGCCGTCTGGCTCGGTCCAACCGCCGCCGCTGGCAGGGCAACCGCACCCTCAACACCACCGCATTGATCCACGAGGTCTACCTGAAGCTGGCAAGCCCCGAGCGTCTCGACTGGCAGAGCCGCGCCCACTTCTTCGGAACCGCGGCCAGAGCCATGCGGCAGGTCCTGATCAACTACGCCGAGCGCGCCCGGGCCGCCAAACGGGGCTCCGGGGAGGAAGACCTCCCCCTCGAGGAAGAGGACGCTCCCTTCTCCGGTTCGACCGAGGATGCGCTGGCGCTGCATGAAGCCCTGGGCAAGCTCGAGCAGTTGAGCGAGCGCCAGTGCCGGGTGGTCGAGTGCCGCTTCTTCGCCGGCATGGATGTCGCGGAGACCGCCGAAGCTCTCGACGTCTCCGCCGTCACCGTCAAGCGGGACTGGCGCGCCGCCAGTGCCTGGCTCCACCGGGAACTCTCGGCACCGCTTCCGCCACCGGGTCGATGAGCGACGCGGCGCAACGCTGGCAACGGGTCTCGGATCTGGTCGCTCGCGCGGCGGAGCTGCCCCGTGACGAAGCGGAAGCGCTGATCGCCGCCGAAGCCGGCGACGACCCCGGCCTCCAGGAAGAGGTGCGGGCGCTCCTCGGTCACGCCGACGAGGCGGACGCCTTCCTCGGTTCACTCGCCGAACGCATGGGTGCCGGACGCCCGCTGGAACTCCCCGACACCGACGGCGCCGAGATACCCGAACGCATCGGCCCCTACCGGGTCATCTCGGAACTTGGACGGGGCGGCATGGGCGTGGTCTACCTGGCGGAACGGGACGATCCCCGCTTCCGGCAAACCGTCGCGATCAAACGGCTCGCGGCCCATCTGGGTGGGGACGCCGGGGAACGCCGTTTCGTCGCCGAACGCCAGATTCTCGCGCGGCTGGAACATCCCGGGATCGCCCGCCTGCTGGACGGAGGTGTCGAGCAGGGCCGGCCCTATCTCGCGATGGAGTACGTCGAGGGGGAACCGCTGGATCGCCACGTCGCCCAGCGCAACCCCGGACTCGAGGCGCGGCTGGGACTGTTCCTCCAGGTCTGCGAGGCGGTTGGCTATGCCCACCGTAACCTGATCGTGCACCGGGACCTCAAACCGAACAACGTCCACGTCACCGCCGACGGCACCGTCAAGCTACTCGACTTCGGCATCGCCAAGCTGCTCGACCCCGAGGCTCCCGACTTCCTGCGGACCCAGGAAGGGCCGGAGTCCACTCCGCTGACGCCCGCTTTCGCCGGACCGGAACAGATCACCGGCGAACCGATCTCGACGGCGACCGACGTCTACGCCCTGGGCATCTTGCTCTGCATCCTGACCACCGGCCGCCTGCCCTATCGGGTTCGGCCGTCGAGCCGCGCCGAACTCGAGCGCCACGTCCTGCGCGACGGCGCGCTCCCGCTGAGCCGTCTGAGCAACGAAGGGGCCGAAGGGGTCGACCCCGACCACCCGATCGAACCGCTGCCAGCCAGGTTGCTGCGGGGAGACCTGGAGGCGATCGCCGCCCGCGGTCTGCGCAAGGAACCGGAGCATCGCTACGCATCGGCGCTGGAACTGGCCGCCGACATCCGCCGCTTCCTCGAGTGTCGACCGGTCCACGCCCGGCGCGGCACCCTGCGTTACCGCACCGGCCGTTTTCTCCGGCGCCACCGGGTCGCCGTCGGGGTCACTGCGGCACTCGCAGCGGTCGGCATCGCCGGCGCCGGCGCCTTCCAGTGGAACCAATGGCGGCATGCGCAGCGGCTTGCCGACGAACGGGCCCGCGCCGAGCGGGTTGCCGATCTGCTGGTCGACGTGTTGCGCATCTCCGAGCCCGGCGCCCGGGCCCCGGAAGATATCGAGGCTCACGAGCTGCTCCGCTGGGGCAGCGAACGGGTTCGTCGAGAGCTTGGCAACGAGCCGGAAGTCCAGGCGGAGCTGCTTCAGTCGATCGGGCGCATCTACCTGCAGCTCGGCCGCAGTGAAGAGGCGGCTGCGACCCTCGAAACCGCATTGAGTCAGAAGCGCGAGACCCGGGCCCCGCCCCTCGAGATCGCCGACCTGCTGGAACAGCTCGGCGAAGCCCGCCTGAAACAGGGACAACCCAGGGAGGCGGTCGCGCCGCTTCAGGAAGCCCTCGAGCTGCGGCGCCGCGAACAACCTGCGAGCAGCCACGTCGCCGCCACCCTGCTGCAGCTGGGCACCGCCTGGGAAATGGCGGCGGACTACGACGCGGCGGAGCCACTGCTCGACGAGGCCCTCACCCTGTTTCGCTCCCGGGAGGCACCCGACGACGTGTCGACGGCGGCGGTGCTCTTCCGCCAGGCTTCGCTGCGCCATCACCGTAACGACTTCAACGGTGCTCTCGACCTCTGGAATCAGGCCGCCGCGATCTACCGCGAAACCGGCGATACGGCCAGCGACGAGTACGTCGCGATCCTCGGCATGCTCGGCACCTACCACGCGGCGATGCGCAACTGGGACGAGGCCATCGCGACCTACGAAGAGAAGCGCCGGGTCGCCGAAGGACGATTCGGCGCCGAGAGCCCCCAGGCGGCGTCGGCCCTGTACCAGCTCGCGTCGACGGCGAACCTGGCCGGGCGGATCGACGACATCGGTCCGACCGCCGAGAAGGCCCTGGCGATTCAACGGGAACACGGCGACCCGTTCGCCATCGCCCAGAGCGAACAGCTCCTCGGCCGCTACCACCTGATGCGGGGACGAAACGACCAGGCTGTCGCGCTGTCCCGCAGCGCCCTCGACGGCTTCGCCCAGGTGCGCGGGGAGGAGGACCCGGTCACGACCAACGCCCGGCGCCAACTGGCCCGGGCGTTGCGGCTGGCCGGCCGGCCGGAGGACGCGCTCGCTCAGATTGAGCAGTCGCGCCGTGTGCTGGAACGGATCTACGGGGCGGACAACGTGATGACCCTGGATGCCCAGGTCGAGAAGGCCCGCACCTTCGCCACCCTCGGCCGGGATGCGTCCGCCGAGCGATTGATCCGAGATGCGGTCGAACGCTACCCCAACACCCTCCGGGAAGGGCACCCGCGACTGGCGGGACCGCTGATGGTCTGGGGACGCTTCCTGCTGGACCGCGAGCGTGGCGCCGAGGCACTGGATCCGCTGTCCCGGGCGTTCCCGCTGACCTCGCCGACTTCGAACCTGCGGGTGTACACCCGCTGCGCCCGAATGTTGGCCGAAGCCCATGAGGCCGACGGCAACCCGGCAGAAGCGGAGAGAATCCGCTCCGAGGCGCGGCGGCGGATCGGCGAGATCCACGGCTCGGGACACGACGCCATCGCCTACCTGGACGGAAGGTTGTCGGGAAACGACTTCTGACGTCCCGGGCACCGGATCCGACCTGCGCACGTGACGTTTCGGTGGCGGGGGTCTCTCGCTTTTGGCGCGATTCGCAAGGGACTTGCTGCGCTCGGTCGTCATAGAATCCGGGCTATCAAGGAGGCATCATGGCCATCGAGATCCGGGTCAACGGCAAGACCCATCGGCTCGACGTCGATCCCGACACCCCGCTTTTGTGGGTACTGCGGGACACCCTCGGGCTGACGGGAACCAAGTTCGGTTGCGGCATCGCCCAGTGCGGCGCCTGCACGGTCCACGTCGAGGGAGAAGCGCGCCGCGCGTGCGTTACCCCGGTCGAGGCGGTCGCCGGCAAGGCGGTCACCACCATCGAGGGGCTCGCCGAGGGGGACACCCTGCACCCGGTGCAACAGGCGTGGCTCGAAGAAGACGTCGTGCAGTGCGGCTACTGCCAGACCGGGCAGATCATGTCCGCCGCGGCGTTGCTCGATGCGAACCCGAAACCGAGCGACCTCCAGATCAAGACGGCCATGGCGGGCAACATCTGTCGTTGCGGCGCCTACGACCGGATCGCCAAGGCGATTCGCCGCGCCGCGGGAGAGCCCTCATGAAGCTCGACCGAAGACGCTTCCTTCAGGTCAGCGCGCTCGCCGGAGGCGGCTTCGCCCTGAGCGTGGCGCTGCCCCAGCTATCCCGGGCCCTGACCCCGGCCGCCGCCGATTCCGCAACCGCGCTGAACGCGTTCCTGCGGGTTCACGCCGACGGCAGCATCGTGTTCGTCTCGCCCAATATCGAGATGGGCCAGGGAGTGCTCACCTCCCATTCGATGATCGTCGCCGAAGAACTGGACGCCGATATCGAGAGCTTCTCCGCGGTCCACTCCCCGGTGGCGCCGGAGTACAACAACCCGGCGTTCCAGATGATGGGGACCGGCGGCAGCACCTCGACGCCCGCCTTCTGGATGCCCCTGCGCCAGGCGGGCGCCGCCGCACGGGCGATGCTGGTCGGCGCCGCCGCCGAGCGNCTGGGCGTCCCGGCTTCCCGACTGCGCACCGAGCGAGGCAACGTTCTCGCTCCCGACGGAAGCTCCCTCGGCTACGGCGAACTGGCCGAAGCGGCAGCCAACATCGAACCGCCCGCCGAACCGAAGCTGAAGGACCCCTCCCGCTTCACCCTGATCGGCAGGTCGACCAAACGGCTCGAGGGCCGGGACAAGGTCACCGGCGCGGCGGAGTTCGGTATCGATCTCCGGCTTCCCGGCATGCTGACCGCCGTCGTGGCGCGTCCGCCCGCCTTCGGCATCACCTCTGGAACGGCGCGCAACGAGGCCGAGATCAGCAAGATGTCCGGCGTGCGCAAGGTCAAGAGCATCCCCAGCGGTATCGCGGTGCTGGCGGACAGCTACTGGCAGGCCCGGCGAGCCTGCGACCGGCTGGAGATCGACTGGGACAACTCGACGGCACACGCAGTCGACACCGAGGCGAGACTCGACGAGTACGCGCGCATCGCCGAGACCGAGGGCATGCCCGCCGAAAGCGAGGGGGACGCGGAATCCCGCATCGGCGCCGCGGGTGACGACGCCGTCGAGGCGACCTTCCGTTTCCCCTATCTGGCCCACGCACCGATGGAGCCGCTCAACGCCACCGCTCACATCCGGGACGGCGAGGCGGCAGTCTGGGCCGGCACCTACTTCCAGACCATCGACACCATGAACATTGCGGCGGCCCTGGGGCTGCCCCCCGAGAAGGTGCGGCTCCACACCCTGCTGGCCGGCGGCGCCTTCGGCCGGCGGGCCAACGCCGCCTCCGACTTCCTGATGGATGCCGTCCACGCCGCGCTGGGAGAGAACGTACCGGTCAAGGTGGTCTGGTCCCGTCCCGACGACATTCGGGGTGGCTACTACCGGCCCATCTCGCTGCACCGCATGAAGGGTTCGCTGGATGCCAAGGGCATGCCCGCCGCCTGGCACCAGCGCATCGTGCAACCCTCGATCGTTGCCGGCACTCCCCTGGAGCCGTTCTTGGTTCACGACGGAGTCGATCACACCACGGTCGAGGGGGCGACGGGGATGCCCTATCGCATCCCCCACCGCAAGGTCGAGTTGCACAGCCCCGAGGTCGATGTCTCGGTGCTCTGGTGGCGATCGGTCGGCCACACCCAGACCTGCTATGCCGGGGAGCACTTCCTCGACATCCTCGCTCATCGCGCCGGCAAGGATCCGCTGGAATACCGGCGAGCCCTGCTCGGCCGCTCCGGAGACCCACGCCTGATGCGGGTGCTCAACCTCGCCGCGGAGAAGGCGGGCTGGGGCAAGAAGCTTCCAGATGGCCGGGCCCACGGCATCGCGCTGCGCAAGTCCTTCAACAGCTACGTCTGCCAGGTGTTCGAGTGCTCGTTGAGCGATGACGGCATGCCGCTGACTCACCGGGTCACCTGCGCCGTCGACGTCGGAACCCCGATCAACCCCTGGAACATCGAACAGCAGGTCCAGGGAGCGATCGCCTACGGAATGACCGCCGCGCTGTACGGCAGCGTCGACATCGACAACGGCGCCGTGCGCCAGAGCAACTTCCATGACTACCGCATCCTGCGCATGCACGAGATGCCGCCCATCGACGTCCACATCGTGCCGAGCAACGAGGCGCCGACCGGCATCGGCGAACCGGGGACGCCGCCGGTGGCGCCGGCGATGGCCAACGCCAAGCTGGCCCTGACCGGCGAACCGACCTACCGCCTGCCCTTCAGCGCAAAGGGAGCATGAACGTGAGGCCCTTCGTCAACAGATCGATCGTCGCTTCCCTGATCTCCGCACTGCTGCTGATCGCAGCCGCCTGCGGAGGCGGTGCGCCGGAGCAGAACGTGGACGACCCGCTGACCGCCGTCGCCGAGTTTGCCTCCATCGGCGACGAGGCCGCTCGCTCGAAGGCGCTGTTCGTCGAGGCCGGCCGGGTGATCCAGCACCCCCGCTGCCTCAACTGCCATCCCTCCGATGCCCATCCGCGGCAGGGGGAGCTGCTGGCCATGCACGAGCCGCCGGTGGTCCGTGGCGAGGACAATCACGGCGAATCCCCCCAGCGCTGCGACACCTGCCACCAGGGCGCCAACGTCGACCATGCGGGCATCCCCGGACACCCGGCCTGGCATCTGGCTCCGCTGCAGATGGGTTGGATCGACAGGTCGCTGGCGGAGATCTGCGAGCAGATCAAGGACACCGAACGCAACGGCGGCATGGACATGAAAGCCCTGCTGCATCACATGGAAGAGGACAGCCTGGTGGGCTGGGCCTGGCATCCCGGCGGCGACCGGGAGCCGGCACCGGGCACCCAGGCCGCCTTCGGGGCCCTGATTCGCGCCTGGATCGAGACCGGCGCTCACTGCCCCGACGGAGAAGAAGGAGCCCATACTGTCTCCGCCGCTCCGTGGAACGCAGACTGCCAGAGTTGTCACGAGTTGCTGTTCGAGTAGACCGCCCGGGCCTCAGGGCCGGCAACGCCGGGGGTAGGAGGCCAGCGCCTGGTCTACGGCCCGCTCCAGGGCTGCGGCCGCTTCGGGACTCAGGCCCTTGCGCCTGCCGAGCGCCTCGGCATGATCGACCTCCGCAAGCGGCATCTCGCTGAAGCACCGCCAGATGGTGAGGGCGGCCAGGTAGGCGCCTACGCGGCTGGGGTGAAAACCGTCACGGCCGTAGACCGCGGGGCCCTCGCCGTGCTCCCGATAGCTCTTCCAGGCGTGGCCCGCCGGAAACAACAACGCGTCCGCCTCTGCCGCCGCCTGGCGATGATTCGCCAGGACCGCCGTGTAGTCGCCGGCGCGGCGGCGAGAGGGCCACACCATGTAGACGCCGGCCCTCGATCCCCCGCGGCGGGCCTCGGCGGCAAACAGGCGAGTGAACCGCAGCAGCGACGGCCGCCCCTCGGTCGCCGACGGGCCCTGCTGGAGGAACACGACATCCCAGTTCCCCTCGGCCAACAGCCTGCGGGTCTGTGGCCGGTTCCAGTGATCCTCTAGCCCGTAGTTGGGTAAGGCCTGCACCTCGATGCGATCCACCGGCAGGCCGCTCTGCTGCAGAAGCCGCTCCAACATGCGCGGCATCTCGTGGGAGTAGGTCAGGCTGTTGCCGACGAACAGCAACCGAAAGGTCCCGTCCTCGCCGGCCTGCAACAGCGACGGCCGCTCAGCATCCTGCGGCTGCGCGACGGCTTCCTGCCCCGCGAACGCCAACGCACACAGCAGAATCGCCGAACCGATCAAAGCGCCGACTCCTGACCGCCCCCCGGGCGTGCCCCGGCGGCGAACGCCAACGAACCACTCCGCCGGGGGTTCAGTCTAGCCCGGCCTGCCCCCGGCAAAAAACCTGCAACCTGGCTTGACGCCGCTGCGTTGTGGGGCTGCGCACCGGAGGAGCAAGCATGAGACCTGATCACCGACCGACCATGCCCTTGAGGCTGGCCCTTGCCGGACTACTGCTGCTGACCGCAACCCAGATTGCCCTTGCCGGCCCCGAGCGATTGCATCGCCGGCCGGCCGCCCCTGAGCGGATCGAAGCGCTGGAACAGGAGATTCGGCGGCTGATGGCCGAGGCGAGGATCCCCGGACTGCAGGCGGCGCTGATCGCCGACGGGGAGCTTCGCTGGTCTGCAGGCTTCGGCGAGAAGGTGGCGGGAAGCGGCGACCCGGTGACCGCCGAGACGGTTTTCGAGGCGGCGTCGTTGACCAAGCCGCTGTTCGCCTATGCCGTGTTGAGACTGGCCGAGGAAGGGGTGCTCGACCTCCAGGACCGGCTGGTCGATCTCCTGTCCGAAGAGACCCTGACCGGCGTCATGGGCCACGGCCTCGACGCCGAAGGTTTCCGCCGGGACCGGCTGGAACAGATCCGGGTCGTTCACCTGTTGAGCCATTCCGCAGGGACTCCCCACGCGCCCCCCGGCGAGATCTTCCCGCTGGCCTTCGACCCGGGAACGAGCTGGGCCTACTCGGCGTTCGGCTACGAGCTGTTGCGCCTGGCGGTCGAGGCACGTACCGGCAAGCCGCTGGTCGCGTTGATCCGCGAGCAGGTCCTCGAACCGCTGGGTATGGAGCACAGCCGTATGGTCTGGAGCGACACCTTCGAGGCTACGGCTGCGCGAGGACACGACATCCTCGGCGCTTCGGAAGATCACCGGCGGCGCACCCGCGCCGATGCTTCCTCCAGCCTGTACACCACTGCCGCCGACTACGGCCGCTTCATCGCCGCCTTCATGAACGGCAAGACCCTCTCCGCCGCCACCCTGCGCAAGCTGATGAAGCAGCGGGTCGAGGTGAATGCCGAGCAGGGAATCGACTGGAGCCTGGGCTTCGGCATGCAGCAGGACCGCAACGGGCCTGCCTTCTGGCAGTGGGGAGACTTCGGAGTCTTCCGCAACTTCGCCCTGGCCTATCCCCTGCGCCGCACGGCGCTGGTCTATCTGACCAACAGCGAGAACGGGCTCTCGATCTGCGCGCCGATGGTCACCTTCGCCCTGGGTGGAGCGTCGGGAGGTTGCGATCACCTGAACTACCCGCGCTACGACTCCGCCTTGCGGCAGCTGGTGTGGGCGGTCGAGGGACTCCCGCCGGCCGCGGTCTCCGCAACGGTCGAGGAGCTGAGGGAGAGCTACGGCGGAGAGCGGATCGAGCAGGTCTTGGCGCGGGCCGGATACCTGCTGATGGAGCGAGGCCGCCCGGCGGTGGCCGTGGAACTACTGAAGCGGGATGTCGCGCTCCGCCCCGAATCCGCCGACGCCCGCGGATTGCTCGGCCGGGCCCTGTTGGAGAACGGTGCCTGGGAGCCGGCTCGCCGGGAACTGGCTCTTGCTCTCGCCGGTGCCGCCTCTCCTTCGGAACTCACCTGGCTGCTCGAATACATCCGGGCACTGGAGGCCCCGGCGAACTTGCCCCAGGCCTACCTCGCCCGGCTCGCAGGCGACTACGAGACCCGGCACGTGGCCCTCGACGGGGGCCGGCTCTACTACCGGCGGCGGGACGCCGCGGCCGGGGCTCCGAGAGAGCTGATCCCTCTGACTCCCGAGACCTTCATGCTTCGCGGCGAGAGCAGCTTTCGCCTCCGTTTCGAGTTCGACTCCGACGGAGCGGCCGCCCGGGTGGTCGGCCTCTACGAAGGCGGCGGCCGGGACGCGTCGAGCCGCACGCCGGAGTAGCCGACCTCGCGGCCGGAAAACACCCCCTTCCTGGACGGAATTGGTATTATTTCCACCGGGAGGGTTCGATGGCAGAACATCACGACGGGCGCGGGAGTACGGCGCCCCAGGACGATCGTCTACGTGCGGAAACCGTCCTGCGGGCGATGCACGACATCACCACACGGGCGGACAAACCGTTCCCCGACCAGGCACGTGAGCTGCTGAATGCCACCGCCCGCCAGCTGGGCCTCTCCTTCGGAGCGGTCTCGCGGGTCGACGAGAGCAAACTCACGACCCGCTACGTGCTCTGCCCCAACGACGAGATCGCCGAAGGCGCGGCCTTCGAGCTGTGCGACACCTTCTGCCACGAGGCGGTCAAGGCGGGCAAGATCCTCTCGATCCACGACGTGCCCAACTCCGACTGGAGCGAGCATCGCGCCCACACCGTCGTCGGGTTCAAGTCCTATCTCGGCATTCCCATCTCTCAGGACGGGCGCCCGTGGGGCACTCTCTGCTTCTTCGATTTCCAACCCCGCGAGCAGGACTTCAGCTCCACCGACCTGGATCTGATCACCCTGGTGGCCGAGCGGATGCAGGTCGGCCTGGAACATGAAGCGCTGATGCACACCTTCCGCGCCGTCCTGGACGGAACCGCCACCTCGGCCGGCGACGGGTTCTTCAAGAACCTGGTGCGCACCGTCAGCCGCAACCTGGGCGCCGATCTCGTCGTCGTCTCCCAGTGCCTCGACGAGCACCACTCCCGCGCCGCCAGCCTCGCCGTCTGGCAAGACGGAAAGCCGGGGGAGAACTTCGAGTACGACATCGCGACCACTCCCTGCGCAGAGCTCGACCAACCCGAGGTGATCCACTACCGGGAGGGCCTCGCCGAGAGATTCCCCGACGACCCCAGGATCACCGAAAACGGGATCGAGGGTTTCATCGGTGTCGCGGCACGGGGCTCAGACGGGCGCGTGCTCGGCCACCTGGTCGCCGCGACCCGCGGTCCGTTCGAGATCAACACCAACGAGCGCTGGATGATCGAGATCCTCGCCGTTCGGGTCGGCAACGAAATCGAGCGACTGCGCGGCGAGGCCGAGCAGCAACGCCTCCAGCAGGAGATGATGCACGCCGAAAAGCTCAAGAGCCTCGGCGTGCTGGCCGGGGGCATCGCCCACGACTTCAACAACCTGCTGACCGGCATCCTGGGCAACGCCTCCCTGGCACTCGACGACGTGGAAGCGTCGACCGAACCTCACCGCCGCATCACCCAGATCGAACGCGCGGCGGAACGGGCCGAGCAGCTGACCCAGCAGATGCTCTCCTACGCAGGCAAGGTCAACTTCGTGGCCTCCCCGATCCAGCTGAACGATCTGGTGCGGGAGATGACCGAGCTACTCGAAACGGCCATCTCGCGAACCGCCGAGGTGCACTACGAGTTCGAGCCCACCCTGCCCCAGCTCACCGGCGACTCGGCCCAGGTCCAGCAGATCCTGATGAACCTGATGATGAACGCTTCGGACGCCCTCGAGGGTCGGCCGGGGCGGATCACCCTGCGCACCGGCACCTGCCGTATCGACGAGTCGGACCTCAGGGACTACACCGTGCGTGACGTCCTGCTCCCCGGCCGCTACGCCTTCGTCGAGGTCGAGGATTCGGGAGTCGGCATGGAATCCGCGACCAGCGACCGTATGTTCGACCCGTTCTTCTCGACCAAGTTCTCGGGTAGCGGCCTCGGACTCTCGGCCGTACTGGGGATCGTGCGGATGCACGGCGGCGGCATCCGGGTCGACAGCACCCCGGGCCGGGGTACCGTCGTGCGGGTCGTGCTGCCCGCCGAAGGACCCAACGACAACATCAAACCCGCCCCTTCGGCCCAGAACTCCACCGAGGAACAGCTGGCCGGGACCGCGCTGATCGTCGATGACGAGCAGCTCGTTCGGGACGTGGCGGCCAACATCCTGGAGCGCCGCGGCATGCAGGTGCTCTGCGCGAGCGACGGCCTGGAAGGAGTCGAACTCTTCCGCCGCAAGCGGGACGAGATCGGCGTGGTGCTGCTCGACCGCACCATGCCCCGCCTGGACGGCCTGTCGGCGGCCCGCAAGATCCATGAGATCTCGCCGGACACGCCGCTGCTGCTGATGAGCGGCTTCGATCAGCAGGCGGCGACCCGGGAACTGGATTCCCGCTACCTGTCGGGGTTCGTCCAGAAGCCCTTCCGCATCGTGACGCTGACCGATACGGTCCGGGCCGCGATGAAGCAATCGGGGAGAGTCCTCAGACCTTCTTGAGGCAGCAGCGCTTGTACTTCTTGCCGCTGCCGCAGGGACAGGGAGAGTTTCGCCCGAACCGCTTGCCGCCGGCGAGAACCTCCTTGGAGATGCGTAGCGCCCGGGCACCCAGCTCCTGCTGGAAGATCCCCTCGAGCATTCCGTAGAGCTGCGGGTGCTTGCGCTGCATCACCCCGGGGCGTTCGAAGAAATACTCGGTGGTGACGGCGAAGAACTCCGCCTCGTTGGTCAGGGCGTAGGGGTCGATATCCGAATCGCCCTGTTCGATCTCCAGCATCTTGCGCCGCATCAGATCGATCCAGGGGCGAACCGCCTCCCCTTCCAACCCCGCATGAGGCACGCCGTCGATGGTGCCGTCGGTCTTGTCCACCAGATGGGCGAACTCGTGGAGGCCGACGTTTCGTTTGTCGCCGGGATTGCGAAACCCCTGCAACAAATCGGGGCGGGCCAGGATCATCATCCCGTTCATCGAGCCGGTGCCGACCATCCCCAGAGTGCGGTGCCCCTGCCCCATCGAGAAGTCGGTGCTGAAGCGCTCGGGATAGATCAGCACCTCGCGAATCTCGTCCCACTCCCATTCGGGGAAGCCGAAGATCGGGATCACCGCGCTTGCGGCGGTCAGCACCCGGGTCGTCGCGTCGAGCTCCATCCCGATTCCGGTGATCCGCTTCTCTCCGATGAAGACCTGAATCTGGCGCCTGAAGTCCGCCTGAGCATCGCTCTCCAGCGCCCGGAAGAACGGGATCTCCTTCTGCAGCACCGCCTCCCAGGCGGCGGGGAACGGCTGGGCCAGGATTTCCCGCCGGCGCCGCAGCTTGCGGGTCAGGAGCCGATGGAGCGCCGCCCCGGCCACGATGCCCACGATCGGTGCCGGCCAGCTCGGGGTGCCGGCGGCGAACCAGATGCCGGCGGCCAGCAGCGCCAGCGCCACCGAGGACACCCGGGCGACCATGAGTACGCGCCGTTCCCAGACGGTATTGAGCTTGTTCGTACGATCCAACGCGACTCCCCACCTTCGGATGCCCGCCGGCAACCGGACCGGGCTGATCCCGTTTGCGGCCGACCCGCCCCCGATTCTGACAGCATAATGAGAGTCGTTCGACCCACAACCATCAGGACCGGGGTTGCCATGGGAAGACTACCCGGCGGGCGGAGCCAGCGTCCATCGACCGAGTTCAACGCGGCCCGGCGGATCCACGTCCTGCGCCACATGGTGGGCAACACGCCGCTCCTCGAGATCGAGCTTCGGTATCGCGGCGAGCCGCGGCGGCTCTACGCCAAGGCCGAGAACCTGAACATGACCGGCAGCATCAAGGACCGCATGGTGCTGCATATCCTGCGCAAGGCCTGCGCCCGCGGCGTGCTGCCGCCGGGCCGGCCGATCGTCGAGGCCACCAGCGGCAACACCGGCATCGCGGTGGCCGGAATCGGCAAGGCCACCGGCCACCCGGTCACCATCTTCATGCCCGACTGGATGAGTTCGGAACGAACGGCGCTGATCCGCTGTCTCGGGGCCGACATCCGGCTGGTCCCCGCCGAGGAGGGCGGCTTCATCGGCGCGATTCAGCAGGCGGAGTCCTACGCCGCCGAGATCGGTGCTTTCCTGCCGCGCCAGTTCCGCAACGAGGACAACATCGACGCCCACCGCACCGCCACGGGCCCGGAGATCTTCTGGCAGCTTCGCTACCACGGCTTGTCTCCCGATGCCTTCGTCGCCGGCGTCGGCACCGGCGGAACGGTAATGGGCGTGGGCCACTTCCTCCGTGAGATGGACCCGAGAGTCAAACTCCACCCGCTGGAACCCGCTGGATCTCCCACGCTGCGCACCGGTCACAAGGTCGGCGAGCATCGGATCCAGGGCATCTCCGACGAGTTCATTCCTCCGATCGTCGATCTGGAGTTCCTCGACGGGGTCGTCGACGTCGAGGACGGGGACGCCATCCTGATGGCGCAACGGCTCGCGGCCGATCTCGGTTTGGGGGTCGGCATCTCGTCAGGGGCCAACCTGCTCGGCGCGTTGAAGCTCCAGAACCTCTACGGACCGGGCTCGGTGATCGCCACCGTCTTCCCCGACAGCAACAAGAAGTACCTGAGTACCGACCTGATGAAGCGGGAACCGATTCGGGAGGGCTATCTCACCCCGGACGTCCAGTTGCTGGCTTTCGACGCGTTCAAACGATCCTGCCGCACCTGCTCCAGTAGCTGACCGCATCGAGGCGGGCCGCCCGGCATCAGGCTCCGTTGCGGGTGAGAAAGCGGTCGAGTTGGTTGGAGAACGCCCGCACCTCCCCCGCTCCGAACGGAGGGGGCCCGCCGCGCACCATGTCCAGGGAGCGGAGTTCGTCCATCAGGTCCCGCTGCGCCAGGAGTTCCTGCACGTTGTCCTCGGTGTAAAGCGTTCCCCGGGGGTTCAGCGCGGTGGCCCCACGTTCGACGACGTCGGCCGCCAGCGGAACGTCGGCGGTGACCACCAGGTCGCCGGCCGAGATCCGGTCGACGATCTCCCGGTCGGCCACGTCGAACCCCTGCTTGACCCGCACGCTGCGCAGGCAGTCGTCGGGGGGAAGCCTGGTGTCCCGGTTGGCCACGAACACGGTCAGCACCCGGCGGCGCTGTGCCGCACGGACCAGGACCTCCTTGATCGCCCGGGGACAGGCGTCTGCATCGACCCAGATTTGCACTCGGCTCTCCTCGACCGGAACTCTCCGGGCACATCCTAGTGGTCCGAAGAGACCGCGGGAAGCCCCTGACGGCGGGTTCCCTGGGCCGGTGTCGCGTTTCCCGACACCATCCTCCGGCCGGGCGATTGCCGCAGCGCCGGGGTGATCCCCATATTTGCCCCGATGAACAAGATCGGCCGCTACGACGTCGAGGCGGAGATCAGCCGTGGGGCGATGGGTGTCGTACACCGGGTGTGGGACCCCAAGCTGCACCGGCGGTTGGCGGTCAAGTCGTTCGAGATTCCCGACGGCCTGACCCTCTCCCAGCGCGACGAGTTCCAGGAACGCTTCATGCGTGAGGCCCGCGCAGCCGCGGGCCTGTCCCACCCGGGCATCGTGACCGTCTTCGACATCGACTGGGACCCCCGGCGCGAGGTCCCGTTCATCGCCATGGAGTTCGTCGCCGGCGGCAGTCTGCGGGACCGCCTCGAGGAACAGGGGCGGCTGGCCCCCGACGAGGCCTTCCGCATCGTCGGCCGGGTTGCCGAGGCCCTCGCCGTGGCCCACCGCGCCGGCATCGTGCACCGGGACATCAAGCCGGCCAACGTGCTGCTCTGCGAAGAAGAGGACGCGGTCAAGATCGCCGACTTCGGCGTTGCCCGCTACGGCACGTCGGAGCTGACCCGCACGGGGCACACCGTGGGCTCTCCTGCCCACATGTCGCCGGAGCAGATCCGCGGCCGGGACGTCGATGCGCGCTCGGACCTCTTCTCTCTCGGCGTCGTGCTCTATCAGGCTCTCTGCGGCAACCATCCGTTTCCCGGCGAGGACCTCACCGGCCTGGCCTACACCATCGTGCACACCTCCCCGATTCCGCTGAGCAACCTGGTGCCCGGCCTACCCAGGGGCATCGATGCGTTCATCGATCGTGCGCTGGCCAAGGAACCGCAGGATCGCTTTCAGAGCGCCGGCGAGATGCACGAGGCGCTCCAGGAGATGAGCCGCGGCGCGTTGTCCTGGAGCGGCCGGGTCGATCGACCGTCGACACCCAGGGGTGAAGCGGTCCACGACGAGAGCGGTGAGCATCCCGTGGGGCCGAGCCTGTACCCCGGGTTCGACCCCGAATCCGAATCATCCCGCCGTCCCATCGGCCTGTTCGCCGCCGGGACCCTGCTGGCACTGCTGCTCGGTGGACTGTTCGCCTTCGGCGAGCGGGAGGAGCAGGGTTTCGTGCAGCTGGAAGCGCGCAGCTACCTGCGTTCGGGAGTGGTGGTCCTGCTGGTCGACGGCGAAGCGGTGCTCTCCCGAGACCTGCGGCAACCGATCCGGAACGCTCAACTGGCGCTGACCCGGCCGGACACCTTCGAAGCCATGATCCCGGTGGCCCCGGGCAAGCATCAGATCCAGGTCCACGTCACCGACGAGGAACGCGGCACCGTCGAACGGCGCAGCCTGCTGGTCGAGGTCGGCCGCGGGGAGATCGAACCGGTAATCCTCGAGGCGGGTAGTGACGGCGACCCGCTGACCCTCGCAGCCGACGACCAGCTCGAACCTTGAATCAGGTTCCGGGCTAGTCGACCCAGGCGACCCGGGCCTGCATGCGGCGCCCCGGAAGCTCCAGCTCAAAGGCCTCACCTACCCGGCGGCCGGTCAACGCCTTGCCCAGGGGAGACCCGAGCGTCAGCGCCTGGACCCGCACGCCACGATCCTCCAGGGTCGTGCCCCCGCCGACCGGCACCAGCAGGTAGCAACGCTCCTTCCCCTCGCAATCGAGACCGACCAGTGCCGACGCGCCGATCGGATCCTCGTCGCTGAAGGAGTCCACCCGGAAGCGGCCCAGCGCCCCCAGCATCTCGTCCAGTTCCTCGGCTCGCTCGGCAAACCCCCGGGCCACGTACTGCGCTTCGATGGCACGGGTGTCCTTGGGGTGTTCCTGGCGCGCCTCGGCGTGGGTCGCGCCTTCCTGGGCCGAACGCTGGGAGGCAAGCAATCCTTCCCGCTCCTCGAGCAGCCGGGCGCGCAGCGCATCGAGCAGCGCCTGCTTGTTCGGGCGGCTCACACGGCCACCCGGTGGCGGGCACGGACCCGTCTGCAGTCGGCGAACAGGATCATTCGGCCAGTCTAGCGAACCGGAGGAAGCTCCGGCAATCGACCGGCACGCTGCGGTGCGCGCATTCCGGCAATGGCGGTCACCGGCTCATCACGGCAGAAGAGGTACACCGTGCGGCTGCCGATGGTGCGGCGCAGCCTGGGAGGTGTCGTGCCCAGCACCGGACTCGCCGCATCCAGCCGGTCGTCATGGAGCAACAGGCAAACCGGCGTCGAACGCTCCCAGTAGTCGCGGAGCTGGTCGAGCCCGTCCAGGTTCGGAATGGTGCGGCGGGCGTAGAACATGTAGCTGCCCCGGTAGCGCCAAAAGCCCCAGGAACTCAACTCCGCCTCGGCGGGCACCGCCTGCTGCAGTTGCTCGGCGAAGGCCCGGGGAGACTTGTAGCGGTTGGCGGCGGGCAGGAACCAGGAGCCCGCGACGAGATACAACGCCACGACGAAGGACAAGAACGCCCGGGAGGTGAACCGGCCTCGATGTCCGGGCCAGAGCGCGGCCAACAGCACCAGGGCCCCTCCGGCGGAGACCATGCCGACAAGCACCCGGGCCTCGGCGGCAAGCTCGGGATAGCGTTCGATCAGCTGCGGACGGCCGACGAGGGCCGCGATCAGCATCAGCGCTCCCACCGCCACGAATACCGAGAGCGCCCCCAGGCGGCGAGCGGCGCCGAGAGCGCCGCGGTCGAGCCGTTCCAGTACCGAGGCAGCGAGCCAGGCCACCGCCGGCGCGACCGGCAGGATGTAGGCGCTGCGTTTGCTGTCGGCCAGCGAGAAGAACAACACCACCGCGAAGATCCACCAGCCGCTCAACCGGTGCAGCCGGCGTTCCGCGCCGGTGCGGTTCGGCAGCCCGACGGCGAAGGGAACCCACCAGATCCACGGCGCCATGTCGATGGGCAGATAGTAGAGGTAGTACCACCAGGGCTGGGCGTGATCCCAGGCATCGACGAAGCGGGTCACGTTCTGGCGGAACAGCACCTCCATCAGCAGGTCCCAGTTCCCGGTCATCCCCAGCGCCAGGTACCAGGGCTCCGCCGCCAGCAGAAAAACGCCGATCGCGAGGGCACCGGTGACCAGCGGGTGCCAGCCTCCCGGCCGGGGCTCCGGCCGATTCCCCCGGTAACGTTCGAGCAGAAGGAACGGCAGGTAGATCAGGAGCGGCAGCACCAGCGCCACCGGGCCCTTGGCCGCGACTCCGAGCCCCGCCGCCAGGCCGGCCAGCGGCCAGGCCCACTCCCGCCTCCAGGGAGGGATCCCGCGGCCGGCGCCGGGGAACGCCGAACCGTAGAGCAATCCAACACTGCACAGACTCGCGACCATCACCATCAGGTCCATCTGGATCGAGCGGGAGCC
Organism: Acidobacteria bacterium Mor1; assembly: GCA_001664505.1. Lineage (GTDB taxonomy): Bacteria > Acidobacteriota > Polarisedimenticolia > Polarisedimenticolales > Polarisedimenticolaceae > Mor1. The sequence goes on along the minus strand of CP011806.1, from coordinate 5,864,610 downwards.
CCAGAAGACCATGTACGTGGTGGCGAACAGCGCCGTGGCCCAACCGGCGCCGGTGGGAATATGGCGCCGGGCGAAGGCGAAGAAGAACACCACGCCGACGATGCCGGTCAGCGCCAGCGGCAACCGCAACGCCCACTCATTGAGGCCCAGCACCAGCACGGAGAGCCGGGCCAGCCAGAAGTAGAGCGCGGGTTTCTCGACGAAGGGCTCGCCACCGACGGTGGGGACCAGCCAGGCGCCGGCCTCGTGCATCTCGGCAACGGCCAGGCCGTAGGTCGGCTCGTTGGGGTTCCACAGATCGCGGGCACCCAGGCCGGGGAGGATCAGCAGGGCCGCGATCAGGGCGACCCACCAAAGAGAACGCCCCGCGGAACCGGCGGGATGACCGGCCGGATCCGCGGGGCGCATGGTCTCGGACTTCAGGACCGGCTCAGCGGGCTTCGAGCAGGTCGATGTTCCGGAAGAAGTAGCCCAGCTCCTCGGCGGCGGTTTCGGGCGCGTCGGAACCGTGGGTCGCGTTGCGCTCGATGTTGGTGCCGAACTGCTTGCGCAGGGAGCCCTCGGGCGCCTTGGCCGGATCGGTCTCTCCCATCACGCCGCGCCACTTGAGAATCGCACCCTCGGCTTCCAACGCCAGCAGCACCACCGGACCGGAGGTCATGAAGCTGATCAGGTCGTTGAAGAAGGGGCGCTCCCGGTGCACCGCGTAGAAGCCTTCGGCCTCGACACGGGTCAGGCGGGTCTTGCGCATCGAAAGGATCTTGAACCCTTCCTGCTCGATGCGGTCGATGATCTTGCCGGAGAACTTCTGTTCGACGGCGTCGGGCTTGATGATGGCAAACGTACGTTCCATGGTTCGCTGATCCTCGATCGTAGATCTCTAGAGTTAGATGACGGGCCGCGACTAGCGACCCATGACTTCCTTGACTTTGTCTCCGATGGTGGCCGGAGTGTCGACGACGTGGATGCCGGCCGCGCGCAGCGCCTTCATCTTTTCCGACGCGGTACCCTTGCCGCCGGAGATGATCGCACCGGCGTGGCCCATGCGGCGCCCTGGAGGCGCGGTCTGCCCGGCGATGAAGGCCACCACCGGCTTGGACATGTGCGCCTTGACGTAGTCGGCGGCCTGTTCCTCGGCGTTGCCGCCGATCTCCCCGATCATGACCACGACCTCGGTGTCGCTGTCGGCCTCGTAGAGCTCGAGCATGTCGGTGAAGGTGGTGCCGATGATCGGGTCGCCGCCGATGCCGACACAGGTGCTCTGCCCGATGCCCAGGCCGGTGAGCTGCCCCACCGCTTCATAGGTCAGGGTGCCGGAACGGGAGACGACGCCGACCGGGCCGGCCTTGTGAATGTGGCCGGGCATGATGCCGATCTTGCACTGCTCGGGAGTGATGATCCCGGGACAGTTGGGACCGATCAGCCGGGTCTCGCTGGAATCGACCACGCTCATGACCTTCATCATGTCCAGGGCCGGAATGCCCTCGGTGATGCAGACCACCAGCGGCAGGCCGGCGTCGGTGGCTTCGAGGATCGCGTCGGCGGCGAACGGCGGCGGGACGAAGATCACGCTGGCGTTGGCGCCGGTTTCCCGCACCGCCTCGGCCACGGTGTTGAACACCGGGGTACCTTCGACCTCCTGCCCCCCCTTGCCCGGGGTAACCCCCGCGACCACCTGGGTGCCGTAGGCCTTGGCCTGGCCGGTGTGGAAGGTTCCTTCACGGCCGGTGAGGCCCTGGACCAGCAGACGAGTGTTGTTGTCGACGAGCACGGCCACGGCTAGTTACCTCCCGCCGCGGCAACGACCTTCTCCGCCGCGTCCTTCATTCCGTTCGCCACGATGAAATCGAGGCCGGAGTTCTGCAGGATCTCCCGGCCCTTCTCGACGTTGGTGCCCTCGAGGCGCACCACCACCGGAACTTCGACGCCCACCTTCTTGGCCGCAGCGACGACCCCTTCGGCCACCACGTCGCAACGCATGATGCCGCCGAAGATGTTGATCAGCACCGCCTTGACGTTAGGGTCACCGAGAATGATCTGGAACGCCTGGGTCACCATTTCGGTGTTGGCGCCGCCACCCACGTCGAGGAAGTTCGCCGGGCTGCCGCCGTGGAACTTGATGATGTCCATGGTGCCCATGGCCAGGCCGGCGCCGTTGACCATGCATCCGACGCTGCCGTCGAGCTTGATGTAGTTCAGGTTGTGCTTGCTGGCCTCGACCTCGAGGGGGTCCTCTTCGTCGAGGTCCCGCAGTTCCTTGAGATCCGGATGCCGGTAGAGCGCGTTGTCGTCGAAGCTGACCTTGGCATCCAGGGCCAGCACCCGGCCGTCGCCGGTTTCGACCAGCGGGTTGACCTCGACCATCGACGCGTCGGTGCTCATGAAGCACTTGTGCAGGGCGGCGACCAGCTTGCCGGTCTCCTTGACCCGCTCGTCCAGACCCAGCTCGAAGGCCAGGCGGCGGCCGACCCAGCCGGAGAAGCCGGCCTTGGGATCGACGGCGACCTTCTTGATCGCGTCGGGACGCTCGGCGGCGACGGTCTCGATGTCCATCCCGCCCTCGGCGGAGGCGATGAACATCGGTCCGCCGACTTCACGGTCGAGGAGCACCGCGAGATAGAACTCCCGCTTGATGTCCATGCCCTCTTCGATCAGGAGCTTTTTTACGACCCGCCCCTCGGGACCGGTCTGGTGGGTCACCAGGGTGTTGCCCAGCATCAGGCCGGCGATCTGCTCGGCCTCATCGGGCCCGGATACGACGACGACACCGCCCAGGGGCTTGTCCCCCGCCGGCCGCATCACCTGCTGGCCGTCGGCGTTCTGGAAGGTGCCCTTGCCGCGGCCACCGGCATGGATCTGGGACTTGACCACCACGGTCCCGCCGCCGAGTTCCACCGCGGCCGCCTTGGCCTCGGCCGGGGTGCTCGCCACGATGCCCCGGGGCACCGGAACGCCGTGATCGCGGAACACGCCTTTTGCCTGATACTCGTGAATCTTCACCTGGATGGCTCTCCACGGAAGGGATCTGGAACGGGCCCCCGGGGGCTCGATCGGCTCACGGCAGGCCGCCCGGGGCGGCGTTGCGGTGCGCCCGGATCGACCGGGAGCAAAGGCGCGGGATTATAGGACAAGCGAGAGGGGCGAGTCGAACCGGGCCCCTGCTTCAGTCGAACAGCCGGGGCTGGGGGATCAGCACGAAGGAGCGGCGGTGAATCGGGCTGGGGCCGAGGCGGCGAATGGCGTCCCGGTGTTCCTGGGTCGGATAGCCCTTGTGCTGGGCGAAACCGTAGCCGGGGAAGGTCTCATCGAAGGCCGCCATCAGCCGGTCCCGCTCGGTCTTGGCCAGGATCGAGGCGGCCGCGATGGCGTGGCAGCGGGCGTCTCCCTTGACGATCCGCTCCTGGGGCGGATCGAACCTGGGGACCGCCCGGCCGTCGACCAGCACGTGCTCCGGCACCGGATCCAGGGCGCTCAGCGCCCGCCGCATGGCCTCGAGCGCCGCGTGGTAGATGTTGAGCCGGTCGATCTCCTCGGGCTCGACCACCGCCACGGCGAAATCGGCCGCTGCCTCGCGGATCTCCCCCGCCAGCCGCTCCCGCTGCTCGGCGGTGCGGGTCTTGGAGTCGTCGACCCCGAGCAACCCGACACCCGGCGGGAAGATCACCGCCGCCGCAACCACCGGACCGGCCAGGGGGCCGGTGCCCGCCTCGTCGCAGCCGGCAACCCGGGAGAGCCCCTGCTCCCACAGCTCCCGCTCGCGGGTCAGCAGCTTCTCCATCCGCCGCCTGGCCCTGGCGCGGACGTTGGCCGGTTTCTGCGATCGTCGGGCGGCGCTCATCGGCCCGGATTGTAAACGATCGCCGGGAGTTCGAATCCCGCGGTCGCGGCATTGCCAGGGTGCGGCCGCCGCGCGATAATCCAGGCTTCCCCCCACGGAGGTTCCCGATGTCCGAGACCGCCCACAAGCTGGTGCTGCTGCGCCACGGCCAGAGCACATGGAACAAGGAAAACCGCTTCACCGGTTGGACCGACGTCGACCTGACCGAGCAGGGGGTCGCCGAGGCCACCGCCGCCGGCCGGCTGATGCGGGACGAGGGCTTCGCCTTCGATGTGGCCTACACCTCGACCCTGAAACGGGCGATTCGCACCCTGTGGATCGCCCTCGACGGGATGGACCTGATGTGGCTCCCGGTGATCCGCGACTGGCGGCTCAACGAGCGGCACTACGGCGCGCTGCAGGGGCTGAACAAGGCGGAGACCGCCGAGAAGCACGGAGCCGACCAGGTCAAGATCTGGCGCCGCAGCTACGCCACGCCGCCGCCGGCCCTGACCCTCGACGACGACCGGCACCCGCGCCACGACCGGCGCTACGCCGGCCTGAGCGACGAGGAGCTGCCGCTGTCCGAGGCGCTCAAGCACACCGTCGACCGCTTCCTGCCCCTGTGGCACGAGCAGATCGCTCCGGCGATCAAGGACGGCAAGAACGTGTTGATCGCCGCCCACGGCAACAGCCTGCGGGCCCTGGTCAAGTACCTGGACGACATCTCCGAGGAGGAGATCGTCGGCCTCAACATCCCCACCGGGATCCCGCTGGTCTACGAGCTCGACGCCGAGCTGAAACCGGTCAAGCACTACTACCTGGGCGACGCCGAGGCGGCCAGGAAGGCGGCTGAGGCGGTGGCAAAACAGGCCGAAAAGGGTGCTTGACCTCAGTCAAGGCGGCGATTTGCCCCGGGGTCTACGATCTTTGTGTCAGAGCTCGCGTGGAGACACGCTCCCCGGCGCGGCCCCAGCGGCCGCCCGGTCGGGATCGGTCGGCGGGCAACAAGGAGCAAGCCAATGACCTTCGTCATCACCGAACCCTGCATCGGAACCAAAGACACCGCCTGCGTCGACGTCTGCCCGGTGGACTGCATCCACCCGACCAAGGACGAGACCGAGAAGTTCGACAAGGAAAAGATGCTGTTCATCGATCCTGCCGAATGCATCGACTGCGGCGCCTGCGAGCCGGCCTGCCCGGTCGAGGCGATCTTCGAGGAAGACGCCGTGCCGGAGAAGTGGGCCGACTACACCGAGAAGAACGCCGACTACTACAAGTAGAGCGGCCGAGCCGGTACGACCGGCTGCGACCAACGTCGCCGCCTGGAGGCGGCGATGAATGCCGAACGACGATGACGACGGGCCCCTCGGGGCCCGTTTTCTTTTGTAGACTCCTTCCGTGAAACGCATCGGCATCCCACTGCTGCTCGGCGGTCTGCTTTGCGGCGCCCTGTTCTTCTCCCAGCTCGGCGAGCTGTGGCCCCTGCTCGACATGGACCTCAACGCCGACCGGGGTGCACTCCGGCAGCAGGCACGGGAGTTCCTTGTCCAGCGGGGCTTCGACCTCGAAGGGTTCGACTCCAGCGCCCGTCTGCGGGTCGACTCCCCCGCCGTCGAATACCTGGAACGAACCTTCGGTCGCGAGGCCGCCCAGGAGCGCCTGCGTGACGGCTTTCCCCTGGCCTACTACGAGGTCTACTTCAAGCGGCGGATCCGGCCCGACGAGCCGCCGCCTGGAACCTACCGGGTCTCGGTCCTGCCCCACACCGGCATCGTTCAGTGGAGCCGCAGCCTGCAGGAGGACGAACCCGGCCCGCGCATCGAGGCGGATGCGGCCCGGGAGCTGGCGATCCAGGCGCTGGAACAAGGTCTGGGGCAACAGGCCGCCGACTGGAACGAGATCTCGGCGACCCTGACCGACCTGCCCGAGCGCCGGGATCACCGCTTCACCTTCGAGCGGCTGCTCTCGGAGGAGCCGGAGCTACGGGAGCGGGCCTGGGTGACCGTCGGCGGCGACCGGGTGACCTACGCCGGGCGCGGCCTGGCGGTGCCCCGCGCCGCCGCCCGTCAGCGTGTCGCCGACCAGGAGCCCTACGCCGTGCTGGGCACCCTGGGTTACGGCCTGGTGGCCATCGCCGTCCTCGGCGCCTTTTTCGTCTTCATCCGGCGGCTGCGGGACGGCACGATCAAGCTGCGGCGGGCGGCGCTGTTCCCGCTGATCGCCTTCGCCTGCTACATGCTCAACCGCGCGCTGGACACGCCGGCGCTGTTCGTCAACTGGCAGCCGCTCTGGTCCTACGCCGGCGCCTCGTTTCAGTACCTGGTGTTCCAGGGCATGTTCAACATCTGGATCGTGCCGGCGATGTTGGCGGTGATCGCCGCCGGCGACGTCCTCGACCGGGAGCTCGGCGCCGGCCGGGGGCGCTCCCTGTGGATCCTGGCCCGCGGACGATTGTGGGATCCGGCGGTCGGACTCGCGTCGCTGCGCGGATTCCTGATCGGCCTGTTCTGCGGCGGCGCCATGGCGGCCGCGATGCTGCTTCTGCAGCAGGTCGGCGCCCGCACCGACCTGCAGCCCCGCGGGTTCTTTTTCTTCGCCATCAACTCCTCGAGCCCGGCGTTGGCCACGCTTCTGTTCTTCCTGATGGTCGCGCTGATGGAGGAGCTCGGCTACCGCTTCTTCGGCGGGAGCTGGTTCCTCAAGCTCAGCGGCAGGCGTTGGGTCGCCGTGTTGGTGCCTGCACTGATCTACGGCCTCAGCCACACCCAGCTCGACTTCTTGCCGCCGGCCGAACCCTTCTGGGCCCGGGCGCTGGTGCTGACCCTGGTGGGAGCGGTCTGGGGAATCGCGTTCCTGCGCTACGACGCGTTGACGGTGGTGCTGTCCCACTACACGGCGGATCTGTTCATCTTCAACTGGACCCGGCTGGGGAGCGGAGAGGCAGGCCCGACCACCGTGGCGGTCGGCACCCTGCTGGTCCCTCTGATCCCGGCGCTGCTCTGGCTCGGGCGTTCGGCTTTCGGCGGCGGAGCCACGGCCGAGGGCCCGGCGGAAGAAAACTCGTGACCCGGGAGGCCCGATGAACGCGCTGCGCACGCCCGAAGCCCGCTTCGCAAACCTCCCCGACTACCCCTTTGTCCCGCACTACGTCGAGGTCGACGGGATGCGCATGCACTACGTCGAGGAGGGACCGCAGGACGCCGCACCGGTCCTGCTGCTCCACGGCGAGCCGAGCTGGTCTTTTCTCTATCGCTTCATGATCCCGCCCCTGGCCGCTGCCGGGCATCGGGTGATCGCACCGGACCTGCTGGGCTTCGGCAAGTCCGACAAGCCGGCCCGGCAAGAGGACTACAGCTACGCCGGGCACGTCGCCTGGATGCGCAGCTTTCTCGAAGCGCTCGAACTCCGGAACATCTCGCTCTTCTGTCAGGACTGGGGCTCGCTGATCGGCCTGCGGGTCGCCGCCGAGAACGAAGAGCGCTTCGCCCGCATCACCCTCGGAAACGGCGGCCTACCGACCGGGGACCGTCCCCTGCCCGCGGCGTTCAAAGCCTGGCAGCTCTTCGCCAAACGCAGCCCCTACTTCCCCATCGGCAAGATCATCGACAAGGGCACCGTGCAAGATTTGAGTGACGAGGTCATCGCCGGCTACGACGCGCCGTTCCCCTCGGCCAAGTACAAGGCGGGCGCCCGAGCATTCCCCACACTCGTTCCCACCCGGCCGGACGATCCGGCCAGCGAGGCCAACCGCGCGGCCTGGAAGGCCTTCGAGAACTGGAACAAGCCGTTCCTGACCTGCTTCTCGGACAAGGACCCGATCACCCGAGGCGGCGAACGTCCCTGGCAGAAGCTCGTGCCCGGCGCTTCCGGCCAGCCTCACACCACCATCGAGGGCGCCGGCCACTTCCTGCAGGAAGAGAAGGGGCCGGAGCTGGCGGACCTCCTGATCCGTTTCATCGAACTCAGCTCCTGACCACCGCCGTCAGAATCGCGCCCGAGAAGGAAAGCACCGCGACGCCGATCAGCGCCAGCGCCAGCCCGCCGTCCAGTCCGAGCCCGGCGACCAGGAAGATGGCCCCCAGCACGTTGAGGGTGCCCTGCAATGCCTTGCGATTCTCGTTCATGGGGATCCTCCCGATGTAGTCGGCCTACACCCAGGAAAGCGCCGAACCGGGACCGACACCGTCAATCAGGGCAAGAATCGGCAGTCCCGGGGCTCTCGGCGGGCCGGAGCGCCCGGCCGACAGCAAAATGTCGTCCCCTTCCGGCGCGACTCAACTAGAATTCGCGCAACGACCAGGAGGGGCTCATGCGCTACGTCTACGGCGTCATTCTCATGCTCGTGCTCGTATCTTCGGTCCAGGCCGCGACCTATTCCCTCGACGTGCCGTTTCTCAACGGGGCCTACGGCGGAGGCATCGGAGATACCTCCAACGACGGCAGCTTCGACTTCGGCCGGGAGTTCGTCGTCGTGACCCGGGCGTGGATCGAAGTCGAGGGATTCAGCCTGCACCCCGGCGTCCCGGTCGGACTTTACGGCGAACTGGGCGGCATCCCCGGCCCGATCATCGAGCTTCCGAGCTATCCGAATTTTCAGGCTACCGTGGAGTTGCCCGGCCCCCTGTCCACCCGCGACGGCGCCGACGACCTCGTTCTCAATGCCTGGCCCGTCGGTTGCTGTGACCAGACGATCACCATCACCTCGGCAACCCTTTGGATCGAATCGGAGCTGCGGCCCGGATCGGTGCTGGGGCGCACCCGGATCAACGCCGACGAGGGCGGCTTCAACGGCACACTCGACGCCAATGACGGGTTCGGATCCGCCGTGGCCGCGCTGGATATCGACGGGGACGGCGTGCAGGACCTCGCCGTCGGCGCTTCGGGGAACCGCAACGGCGAAGGCGCCGTCTGGATCCTGTTCATGAACGCCGACGGCACCGTCCGCAGCGAACAGAAGATCGACTCGACTAGCGGCGGGCTCAACCAGCTGCTCCTTCCCGGGACCTATTTCGGCTGGGTGCTCACGGATCTCGATGATATCGACGGAAACGGAACCCCGGACCTGGCCGTCGGCACCAACTACTACCTGCCGGAATACGACCGTGTCCCGGGTACCGAATCGGTATACGTGCTGCGGATGAACCCCGACGGCACCGTGCTTGGAGAACAGCGCATCGCCGCCGGCGTCGGCGGCCTGCAGGGGCTTTCGACCGGGCTGACCGGATTCCCGTTCGCGCTGGGTAGCCCCGGGGATCTCGACGGAGACGGGGTCGCCGATCTCGCGGTCGGGGCTCCCGGAGACACGATCGCCGGGACCGAAATCGGGGCCGTGTGGATCCTGCACTTGAACCCCGACGGAACCGTCAAGGCGGAGACCGAGATCACCGAGGGCACTGCCGGGTTCGGCGGGGACCTGACCGAGTTCCACAACTTCGGGCGCCGGATCGTCTCCGGCGACGACCTGGACGGAGACGGCCTTGACGATCTGGCCGTCGCCGACGACGAGATCACCTGGATCCTCTACCTGGAACCCGATGGATCGGTCCGGCATGAGCAGTCCTTCATTGTGGGCCGGCGGCGGCCGGTCGCCATGCCCGGCGACTGGGACCGCGACGGAGTGCCCGACCTGATGCTCGACGACGGGCTGCTGTTCCGCAACGCCGACGGGACCCCCAAGGCCGAGACCGAGATCTCGCTGTTCCGCAACGGTTGGGGGATCGAGGGGAAGATGCCGCAATTGGCCCCCCTCGACGACGGCCAGGACTGCACCTACCGCTTCGCCGGAACCGCCGACCCCGACGAGGGCGGTAGCGGCGGAGTCACGCTGCCGGTGTTCGACGGCACCGGTTCGATGGAAGTCCAGATGACCCGTGACTCGGTGGGTTGGTGCGTGCCACCAAGGTCGAGCGGTTTCGATCTCGTCCGGGGAAGCCTCGAGGCCCTTCGGGCGAACGGAGGCGACTTCAGCGTGGCCATTGACGAGTGCCTGGCCGACGCGCTGGACGCCGATAGCGTCCCATTCGTCGCGACGCCGCCGCCCGGAGAGGCCTTTCTGTTCCTGGTGCGGCGCGTGACCCTCGACGGCGACGGTTCCTACGACGGAACCGGCCTCGGCGTCGCGGCTTCACGGGATCCGGGGATCGCGGCTTCCGGAAACGCCTGCCCCTAGCCTTTCCGTGCACTTTGGCGGCTGGCAGCGCACTCCCTCGACTCCGTCAGGGGCTGATACACTGCCGCCAGACAAACCCCGTACTTCAAGCTCGCTCACGGAGGCACCCATGCGCGCGTGGACCCTGAATCGCTCCGATCATTCGTTCCGGCTGAGCCTGCTGCTCATCGCCCTCGTGTTCGCCCTGCCCTGCTGGGCCCAGGAGGGTGTCGAACCGCCAGCTGAAGCACTCGTCATCGACTGGGTCCCGGGACCGGGGGTCGGCGAACTCGGGTCGGTCGCGACCCTCGAGATTCCCGAGGGCTTCATCTTCGCCGGCCCCGAGGACACCCGGAAGCTGATGACGCTGATGCAAAACCCGTTGACCGACATGGAGATGGGCTTCATCGCGCCGGCGGGCGAATCCGACGAAGAAGACTGGTTCATCGTCTTCGAGTTCGATCCGGTGGGCTACGTCAAGGATGACGAGCAGGCCGATCTCGACGCCGACGCGCTGCTGGAATCGATGAAGGAGGGCAGCCGGCAGTCCAACAAGCTCCGGGAGGAGCGTGGTTGGGAAACCCTCGAGCTGGTCGGCTGGGTCCAGCCGCCGCACTACGACACCGCCTCCAACAACCTCGAATGGGGCACCCGGCTACGTTCCGGCGACAACCACGAGACCGTCAACTACAACTCCCGCCTGCTGGGCCGGCGCGGCGTGATGAGCGCGACCTTCGTCGGAAGCGAACAGCAGTTGATGGACAACCGGGAGGCGTTCCACGGCATCCTCTCCGGTCACGACTATGTGGCCGGCCAGCGCTACGCGGAGTTCCAGGAAGGGGACAAGATTGCCGAGTACGGCCTGGCGGCGCTGGTCACCGGCGGTGTGGCCGCGGTAGCACTCAAGAGCGGAATCCTGCAGAAGGCCTGGAAATTCATCGTGCTGGCCGTGGTGGGCGCCGGGGCGTTCCTCCGCCGCTTCTTCCGCAAGTCCGAACCGGAACCGGCCGGGGACGGCGACGCCACTGCCTGATCCGACGGCGGTACGGTGACCGAACTCGGGCTGTTGTTGCTGGCGCTCTACCTCGTCGAGGGACTGCGCTGGGCGCCACGGGATTCGATCTTCTGGTCCAGGAGGCCCTGGGGCGGCCTGCGTCCGCGCAGCCCCCGGGAATGGCGCCGTGGTTCCCACGCAGGGCCGCTGCTCCCTGAACCGTGGCTGCCCTGCCTGGGGCGCCTGCCCAGCCACGGCTGGCCGCTGGCCCTCAGCCCGGCCGGGCTGTGCGTCCTCCGCGGTCCTCGGGCCGGTGAGGCACTGGAGTGGTCGGCCGCAGCGAAGATCGGCCTTGCGGGCAGCCACCTGACCGTGGATAAGCAGCGCCTGGCCGATGCGGGTTCGGCGCGGGAAGCCCGGGCGCTGAGCGCCTTGATTCGGCGCCTGGCCGTTGCCGCGAAAGAGGATCGGCACGGGGTGATCGAGGATGCACTCCGCCGCCGTTTCTCCGCCGTCGAGGCGCGCAGCCGGATCGAACAGTGGCGTCGCGCATCCCGGCCGGGGACCCTGCTTGCCTGGGCGGTCACGCTGAATCTGGCGGCGGGGCCGATCCTCTCGGCCCTTCTCGGTTGGGCCAGGGTGGTTCCGGCCTGGGTCGGGCTTCACGCACTGCTGACCCTGCTCATCACCGGTTTCTTCTTCGCGGCGGCCCGCTGGCTCGGGGACCACGGCCCCGACGATCGATGGCAGCAGGCGATCTCGATGGTGCTCTACCCCCCGTCGACCGCCCGGTTCCAGGACGCCCTGGGCCGCGATCTCCTCGCAGGGCTGGACCCGCTGGCGGCGGCCCCCCTTCACGCCGCGGGGCTCCCTGAATTGGCCCGCAGCCGGCTGGCGGATTCCGAACGCCACCACGGCTCCACCTCGCCGGTCAGAGACTGGTACGCCGCCGAGCTGGCCCGCAGCGTCGATCGCCTGCTGGAAGCCGAAGGGTTGAGCCCCGAGGTCCTGCGGTCGGCACCGGTTCGGGAGAGCGGTGCTCTGTCGTACTGCCCGAGCTGCCGCACCCAGTACCGGGTCGGCCGGGGGACCTGCCGCGACTGCGACGAGACCCCGCTCACCCCTTTCGCCTGAGACCGCCCCCTTCCGCCGGTTTTCCGGCCCGGCGGCGTGAAAAGGCCCGGCTCGGGGCTCTCTCCCTGTGACACGCCACACAGGAGAGCCACAATGGGACAGCTAACGGCAGCGATCGGGTTCCTGGGACTGACCCTTCTCACCGGCATGATCGACGCCCAGGGCTTCGTCCAGGCGTCCAAGATCTGGGAAAGCGGCCGTATCGACTGGCTGGCCGGAGCCCGGGCGGCCGGACTCTTCGCCGCCGGCATCGGGACCTACTACGTCGCCCTGGGCTTCCTCGCCCGGCTCGGCGTCGTCGCCGTCGAGGTGCAGATGGTGCTGTGGTTCGCCGTGACCCTGATCGCGGTAGCGGTCTTCAGCGGGCGCTTCTTCAACTGGCACCCCCTAGATCAAGGGGTCGGCTGCGTGGTGGCGATGGGGCTTCTGTGGCTGGCCTGGCGGGTCGGCTGATCAACGGGCCCGGAGGGCGGGCGCAGCCGGAGAGAAACGGCGCCGCCCCGGGTGTCAGGGCGGCGCCTCGTGCGCAGTCTACTGTTCCATGAAGTGCGGGTAGCCGAGCAGCAGGCCGACCACCTCGCGGATGCGGGCCTCGTCGTAGTCGCTGGGCACCCCGTCGGGATCGGTGTTGAGGAAGTCGACAGCCAGCTGGCGCTCCGCTTCGGTCACCGATCCGGCAAAGAAGCGATCGATGAAGAAATTGACGATGGCCTCGGCGTTCCCCGGAGCCGTCGAGATGCCGTTATCCGACAGCAGGCCCATCACGTCGCTGTTGAACTCGGGCAGGCTGACGGGATCGTAGAACCCGAGGATGCGGCCGTAGTTCTGGCGCTCCAGCATGTTGTTGGTTCCGATCCAGGCCGCGCCGTCCTCGGCGAAACCGGTCGGCACGTCGTTGAATCCGGGCAGATGGCCCATGCGGGTCATGTAGTCGAGCAGCACCGAGATCCCGTCGGTATTGCCGCGGGTCGCCCGCAACGCACTGGAAACGTGCTCCCAGGGAGTCTTGATCTTGGAGCCGGCGAGATCCGGGTTCAGCAGCCCCTGGGCCATGATCTCGGTCAACACGGCGCGCACGTCGCCGATACCCGCAGGGTTGCCGCCGTCGTTCCACACCGCGACCACCGCATCGATCATCGGCTGGGTCGGGTTCTCGCTGACGAAGCGCTGCAGCAGCTTGGTCGAGATGAACTCCGCCGTCGACGGATGGTCGAAGATCGCGTCGAGAGCCAGGTAGACATCGTCGACGCCGGCGGCGGTGGGCTGCCCCAGCCCGTCACAGGTGTCCGGGATCAAGGTCTCGTGGGGCGTTCCCGAGAACAGGGTCTTGGCGGTGCAGTCGTGCAGGGTCGGATCGAAGTTGGCGGTCCAGTCGCCGGTCTCGATCCAGTAGAACGCCTGACAGGGAGCCAGCGGGTCGTCCAGGTTGGCCAGGGCCTTTTGGCAAACGCGCCAACCGGTGAACACCCGGGATAGCTCCTCGACATCGGTCTGGGTGTAGCCGTTGTCGACCCCCATCATGTAGAGCTCGAGCAACTCCCGGGGGAAGTTCTCGTTGGGGTTGCCGCCGGTGCTGACGATGGTATCGAGGTAGATCATCATCGCCGGACCGAGGGACATCTGCTCGACCATGTCCCGGAAGTTGCCGTTGAAGGCCATGTCCCGGTAGGCGAAGCTGTCGTTGAACTGCTGCATCGCGCCGACGCGGATCGCCTCGTTGGGGTAGTCCGGGTCGCACCAGGGCGGTTGTCCCTGGTCGTTGCACGGCGGATAGATGCCGAGGAAGTAGCCGAACACCTCGAAGAAGTCGGTATTGAAGTGGTTGTCGAAGAAGGCGGTCACCTGCTCTTCGAACTGCCGGCGGGCGAACACGCTGCGCACGATCCGGCTCTGGAAGTACTCGACGTGAGAGTCCGGCGGCTCCAGCACCGCCAACAGGTCGTTCAAGGTGGTGTTGGTCGACTCGTCGATCGACGCCGGGTCGAGCTGCTCGGCCAGGTAGGCGTCGAGGCCCAGGGCGGCCATGCGGCTTTCGGTCCATTCGTCGAGGCCGTAACCCAGGCGTAGCTGCATGTGATGGCTCATCACCGGGTCGCAGAGGCCTCCCATGTAGCGCTCACTCCCCTGGGAGTTGCCCGGCGTGCCTTCACCGCCGGCGCCCTCGCCGGTGACGAGGTAGCCGAAAGCCTGGCCCGGAGCCGGATTCTCGGCGCTGAGGAAGCTGGTGCCGACGATCTCGTCTCCGTGGCAACGCAGCGGCTGTCCCGCAGCGAGGCCGGCGAGGGATCCCCGGTACACGTTGTAGTCATCGGCGTCGACGGTGACATCCCAGGTCAGGGTGCCGCTGCCGTCGATCTGCAGCCCGGTGACCTCACCGGGAACCTGGGCGGCCGCCGAAACGGCGACCGAGAGCGCCAGCAGGACGAAGAGATAGTTCGAAGTCTTGTGCATCAAGATTGCCCCCAACCTGCGGGTCAGCGTTTCGCCGAGTCCAGGGACCGCAGTCGGTCGGTTTTGATTCGGTCACCGGGATGACGCGGATCCGGCGCCCCCTCGGGATTCAACCCACCCACCGGCACCGGCCGGTCGCCGGTGTCGTCGAGCGGAGCCAGACGGCCGTCGGGACGTCCCACCAGGGGACCACCGCACAGCCGCCGCCGAGCCAGATCCATCGGATCGGACTGACGACAGTAATTCGAGACCGCTCCTCTCCACGAACGGAGGTTGGCGGCGCGGCAGGGCTCCTCCCCTGCCGACAGTTCGAACAGCAGATCGGTGTCGGAACCGCGCATGCCGGCGGCCACCAGTCGGCCGCTTTCGTCAAGGCGGAAGCGGTAGGCCGTGGCCGGCCCCTCGAGCTGGAGGGGCAGCGCGCCGGCGCCCAGTGCCATCGGCTCGATCAGCACCGGACCCCCCGGTAGCCCGTCCTGCACCGCGACCGGCCCGAAGCTGCCGTCCGGAGCAGCTTCCAGGGGGAACCCGCCCGAACCGGCCACCTGGGTCCACAAGGCGCGCAGGCCCTGCTCATCGGCGCCGCTGAGGCGCACGACCCAGCCGTCGGAGGATTCGACCAGATCGATGGTCGAGGGACCCTGGGTCGCCACGAACACCGGGTCGGTGGAGAGATCTCCGTCGGGCAGCAGTGCCCGGGCGGAAAGCCTCCCCAGATCGCGGCCGGAACTGACCTCCAGATACCAATCGATGGGAAGCCCGGGAAGCGCCCGGGGAGTCAGTCCCGACAGCAGCGTTCCACCGCCGCAAGCAACGACCGCGTTGGCCGCAACAGCCGTCGCGCCCCCGGCTGCCTCGTAGATCACGTCGTAGGGACCGCTGGGAAGACCCGCCGGGACCTCGGCGGAGATCCCGTCGGCGGTCACCTGCAGCTCGCCGGGAACCGGCTGGGCTGCGACGCGGCGCAGCCCCTGCACACCGTCGGCCACCAGCAACGAACCGTCGGCGAACAACGCCACGCCGCCGGCGCGCCCCGGCGTCTCGTGGGCCGCCAGCAACCTCGGTGACGCGGGATCGGCCAGGTCGAGGAGCTTGACGCCGTTCAGTCCATCGGAGAGCAGCACTCGATCACCGGCGGCCGCAACCGCCGAGGCCCGGTCTTCACCGATGAAGTCCCCGAGCACCACCGGCGACGTCGGATCGGACACGTCGATCGCCTGCAGCCCGCGGCTGCGGTCGGCAACCAGCAGCAGATCGCCCAGCAGGGCGAGCCCGCTGGCCCGGCCGGGAGTCGAGACATCACCGATTTCCCGGGGTGCCGTCGGGTCGGAGATATCCATCACCCGCACGCCCCGGTTATCGTCGGCCACGTAGGCCAGGCCGCCGGCAATCAACACGTCCAGCGCCCGGCCACGGGTATCGAATCCACCGATGCGCAGCGGTAGCGCCGGTGCCGAGATATCGGCAATCTGCAATCCGCGGCGGTCGTCGGCCACGTAGAGGAAATCACCGACGATCTCCGCCGCCATCGCCGATCCGGAGGTATCCCAACGCCCCAACGAAGCAGGCGTCGAGGGATCGCTCACATCGATCAACTCCACCCCGGAACTGCCGAGAGATACCGCCGCGAGGTCCCCTTCGAGGGTGACCCCCTGAGCCGACCCCGCCGTGGCGAGGCGAGCGATCTCGACTGCAGGCTCCGCCGTCAGGTCGAATACCGCGAGTCCCGCAGCGCCGTCGGCGACCAACGCGAGGTCGCCGGCGACCGCCACATCCAGCGACTCGCCGGCGGACGGCACCTGCCAGACCGGAGCGGGAGCCGACGGGCGCCGCACATCGACGATGCGCAGCCCGTTCTGGGTGTCGGTAACGAAGGCGAGATCCCCCTCGACCTCGACGCCGAACATGAAGCTCGACGAACCGCTCGGCTTGTAGCCGCCGAGCCAGCGAGGTGCCGTGGTCTCGGAGATATCGAGCACGTGCAAACCGCCGAGGCCGTCGGTCACGTAGAGCTTTGAACCGTTGACGGTGGCTCCGGTCGCTCCCTCGGGGGTGGCGAAGCGCCCGATCTCGACCGGCGCGGCCGGGTTCGAGGCATCGAGCACCAGGAGCCCGTTGGCGAAGTCCGCCAGGTAGACCGTGTCTCCGCTGGCGGCGACCCCGAAGGAGAAGCTGCCGGCCGGCGTGTAGCCGCCGACCACCGACGGCGCCGTCGGATCGGAGATGTCGACCACCTGCAGGCCCATGAAACCGTCGGCGATGAAGGCCAGATCGCCGGCGAGAGCCACATCCCAGGAGATCCCCGGGGTGTCGGCACTACCGGCGAGCACCGGCGCCGCCAGATCGGACACATCGATGATCTGGAGCCCCGAGCTGCTGTCGGCGATGAACACCAGAGCATCGCGGAAGGCCATGCTCTGGGGACTCGTCAGAGTGTTGTAGGTTTCGATCCGGATCGGAGTCTCGGGCTGCTGCACGTCGACGACGTGCATCCCGCCGATGAAGGTGTAGGGGTTGAGGAACGGCATGAAGGCGTAGCCGTCGCGCACGACGACGCTGCTGGCCGAATCGCCCAGCTCGAACCGCCCCATCTCGGTGGGATTGGACGGATCGGAGACGTCGAGCACCTGGATCCCGCCGAGCTTGGTCACCGTGTCGTAGAAGGACACGTAGACCTTGGAGCCGTCACAGAAGACCCCGCTGATGCCGCTCGGAATCAACAGGTTGCCGACCTCGTAGGGCCCGCCGTCCAGCAGGCTCAGATGTCCGTCGGCCTCCAGGTCGGCCCCTGCCAGCTCCAGCACGGTGGCGGCGTCGGTCTGGAGCACCCCCGGGCGCACCTCCTCGATCCGTGGCTCCTGGGCCCAGAGCGTGGCTCCCAGCAGGAGCATCACGCTGTACTGCAGCAGCTGTTTCATCAGACGATTCCCAGCTCCTGGGCACCCAGGCCGCCGGCGGTGTAGCCGGGGAAGATCGACTCGAGACCCGCGGGACTGGCACCCATGTGGTCCCGCAGGATCTCCCACATGACCGCCCGGTAGTCCGTGCGCTCGGGCAGGTAGCGGCCGCTGTCACCGAACATGATGCCCGCAGGCCAGGTCCCGGCGTCGCAGTTGTAGACCCCGCCGTTGACTCCGCCGCCGCCGACGAAGACGACGGTGGACGCCGCGTGGTCGCTACCCAGACTTCCGTTCTGGATACTGGTGCGGCCGAACTCACTCAGGGTGGTCATGATCGTGTCGGCCCAGATGTTGGGATAGGTGCGGGTGTCGATCGCCGCGCCGCTCAACACGATGCGCAGGGAGCGCATGCCGTAGGCCAGCCAGGAGAGCAGTTCCGCGTGGCGACCGCCGGTGGGGTTGCCGTTCTGCACCTGGTTGTCGTGCAGGTCGAAGCCGCCCAGCTGGGAACCGGCGATGCGGGTACCGTTGCTGGAACCGTCGCTCTCGAGCAGCGAGAGAGCGCAGATCTTGAGCGAGCGGAAGAAGGCGTAGGACTCGGCGGCGAAACCCTTGCTGTGGGGGATCGCCTGGTCGTCGACGGGGAACAACTCGTCGGTCGGGTTGTCCGGGTCCATCGGGCGCCAGTTCTCCTGATCCCACGAACGGTACTCGTCGAGGGTGTCGACCAGCTTGACGCCGGTCTGGGACAGCACCGGCCGGTACTGCTCGAGGCCGACCAGGTCGGTGAACACCGAACGCCAGGCGTTGGCGTACTTCGAGCGGTTCGGATCGTCGTCCAGGTAGTCGAACTGGTCCGGGTTGGCGATATTGACGAACTTCTCGTTGCCCCGCAGGATCAGCGGCGGCGTGACCTGGGAGGTGATCACCGGAATCGGCGCACCACTGGCCAGGGCGTTTTCGGCGATGTAGCGGGCCAACCAACCCTCGAACATCTGGGGCTGGGTCGGGTCGCCGTTTTCCCAGATCCGCTGACCGTCGAAATGGGAGCGGCTGGTGTTCGGGTAACCCACCCGGTGCAGGATCGCCAGCTCACCGTCGTCGAACATCGGCATCACGTCCGCCATCGCCGGATGCAGATGGGCGAAGCTGTTGCCCAGATCGATCGACGAGGTGTTGGGGATGTAGAGGTTCGGGCGGTTGGTGGTGTTGTAGTCCGGATCGCCGTGAGGGATCAGCGTGTTGATCCCGTCGTTACCCCCGCGCAGGAAGAAGAACAGCATGCGCTTGTTCGCGTTCTCCAGATTGCCGGCCATGGCGCTCTGGATCAGCGGGGTGGGGAAGAGCGACGCCGCGCCGAAGCCGGCCAGAGTCAGCCCGGATCCTCGCAGGAAGTGCCGCCGTGAGCATGAGCACGTGCTTTTGTGTTGCATCGAAACCTCCTACTGTTCCAGGAACTGGGGATAACCCGTCATGAAGCCAATCGTCTCGCGGATGCGCGCGTCGTTGTACGGCGTCGTCTGCCCCAACTCATCGGTGTTGAGGTAGTCGACGGCGGCCTGCTTTTCCATGACCGTCAATGCGCCTCCGAACAATTTGTCGCTGAAAAACTCGACGATCGCCTCGGCGTTGCCCGGGGCGGTCGAGATGCCGTTGTCGTTGAGTAGCGGAATGATCCGCTCGGAGAAGTCCGGATTGATGAAGATGCTCTCGGTGAGATCCAGGCCGAAGTTCTGCCGTTCCAACAGGTTGGTCGTACCGATCCAGTCGCCGCCGAGCTCCGAATAGCCGTCGGGCGACGCGTTGCGATAGAGCACGTGCTGGAGGCGGTTCATGTAGCCGGCCACGGTGTTGGCCCCGTTGGTCTGGCCCCGCATCCCGCGAAACACCGCGACCACATGCTCGAAGGGCGTGCGGATCTTGCTGCCGGCCTGGTCCGGATCGAGGAACGCGGACTGCTCGATCACCGCGCGCAGCACCTCCCGCAGGTCCCCCCGGCCGGCCGGGTGGGTGTCGTCGTTCCACTCGGCGATCACCGAGTCGATCATCGCCTGGGTCGGCGACTCGCTGACGAAGCGCTTGAGCAACTTCGTCGACATGAACTCGGCGGTCGAGGGGTGGTCGGCGATCGCATCCAGCGCCAGGTAGAGGTCGTCCTCCCCTGCCGAGGTCGGATCGCCCAGACCGTCGCAGGTATCCGGAATCACCGTCTCGTAGGGCGTGCCCAGAAAGAGCGTCTTCTGGCTGCAGTCGTGCTGGTCGACCCTGAAGTTGCGCACCCAGGCCCCTGCGGGCTCCCCGGGGGTGCCGATCAAATTGCGTGGGATACAGGGCGCCAGCGGATCGTCGATGTCCGGCGTCTCCTTCTTGCACACGTTCCAGCCGGTCAGGATCTCGGCGAGTTCCTCGACATCCAGCTGGGTGTAGCCGTTGTCCACCCCCATGGAATGCAGTTCGAGGGCCTCCCGGGAGAGATTCTCGTTGGGCCGGCCGACCACGTTGTTGTCGTTGTCCAGGTAGAGGATCATCGAAGCGCCGACGACCCCTTCCTCGAGGATCTCCCGGAAGTTGCCGTTGAAGCCCAGGTCCCGGAACGTGTCCTCGTCACGGGCCTGCAGGGTGGTCGCCTCGAGCCGGCGGCGCACCAGATCCGGGTTGTAGACGTTGAAGAAGTTGTAGACCTCTTGGTACTGGGTCGTGAAATGGTTCGAGTAGAACAGCGCCGTCTGCTGCTCGAGTTGCCGCCGGGCGTAGACCGCGCGCACGATGGCGATCGCCTGGAGGTCTTCCACCCGGTCCGGCGGGCCGATGTCGGTCAGCCTTGACTGAAGCTCGGTGTTGGACCCTTCGTCGATGGAGGCGGGGTCGAGCTGCTCGGCCAGGTAGGCCGCCGTGCCCAGGGTGGCCAGGCGGTCCTCGCTCCATTCATCCCAGCCGTAGCCGCTGCGGTTGAGCACGTGGTTGCGCATGACCGTATCGCAACGACCGAGGGTCTCGCGGGCAGGTCCCGCGGACTGGGAGCCGGCGCTCCCCTCTCCGTCGACGTCGGACTCTCCGGTCACCAGATAGTAGAAGGAAGCGCCCGGCTCGGGTATCGCAGGCGTATTGAACTGGAGCACCGCGATCTCGTCGCCATGACAGCGGGCACCGACGCTCGCGAGCTGGGACGTGGAGCCACGGTAGACGTTGTAGTCGTCGGCTCCGGTGGTCGCGGACCACTGCAACAGATCCTTGCCGCTGAAACCGATCCCGGTGACCTCACCGGGCGGCGCTCCGTAGCTCAGCGACGCGACCAGCAACAAAGACAGGACGGGCAGCGACGCCCGGATTGAGTTCCCCATGTCCCCCCCAGGTCTACGGGTCTGGAGCATCCCCCTCCAAACCTCACCCCCTCAGACTCATCGTCCACCCGGAGGGTTTAGGGGGTTTGCCGACTCGGGACCCCTCGGGCCCACACGGGCTCCCCCGACGTTTACCGTGACCCTTGACGCAAGTCAACCCGGGCGGTGCCGCTGAGGCAGTTTCCGGCGAACTTTCCCCCAGAAACCGGCTTTTGCGGCCGGCATCACTGCACCCGGGGAGTTGCCCCCTCCGAAACCGCTTCCGTCTCATTCCGGACCTTCCCGGGGCGATTGGGCACCCCGAGCCGGTCGTCACCTCTCCGGTCGAGCCGGTAGATTGCCCCCATGAACATTCGCTTTTTCATCACGGCCGGCCTGCTCCTCATCCCGCTGCTTGCTTCCTGTGGTTCGGGACCCGGCTCGTTCGATCGCGACCGCCTCGAGCGGGACGAGGACCTTGCCGAAGCGCTGGCGAACGATCTGCTCGCCATGTCGGTCACGGTCCGGGACCGGGACTACGAAACCCTCGGGGGCTACTGGGCCGAATCGGTGACGATGGCAGCAATCCCGCCGGCTCCGGAAGCGAAGCTCAAGACGAAGTGGGTGCTCGAGCGCCCCTGGCACCTCGGCACCGGGACCGAAGCCCTCGACCGGGACGAAGCGCTGAAACGCCTGGAGAGCCTCGTCGGCCGCTTCCAATCGATCGAAGACGCCCGCTTCAAGGTCAAGCACTCCTCGTTCGCTGACTCCGGGCACGAGGGACAGGCGCAGATCAAGTTCTTCCTGGTGGCCCGCGACGAGCAGGGGCGCCGGGAGTGGGTCAAGGGCACCGCGCACATCGAGGTGGTCCGGCAGTCCGGCGAAGACGCGGTCTGGCAGATCCGGCACTTCGTCCCCGACAGCCTGATGTCCAAGGTGGCCGCGGTGGACCTCTTCAGCGAAGTGGCCTACCCCGCCGGGCTGGATTGCGTGTTCCCGCCCTTCGGCGTCGGGCGGAACCAGGGCTTCGTATCTCACGGCGCGGCTGTCGCCGATGTGAACGGCGACGGGCTGCTGGACCTGGCGGTCACCGGCGTCGAACGGAACCGGCTCTACCTCAACGCCGGCGATGGCACCTTTACCGACGTCAGCCGCGAGTCGTTGGTCGGAAGCGCGCCGATCGGATCCGGCGCCCTGTTCCTGGATCACGACAACGACGGCGATCAGGATCTGTTCCTCGCCGCCGTCGGCAACCAGATGCTGCTGGAAAACCGGCTCATCCCCGACGGGGATCTCGTTTTCTGGGACGTGTCCGAGGAGGCTCGGGTCGACAAACCAGCCGTGGGCTTCAGCGCCCTCGCCTCCGACGTCAATCTGGACGGCCTCACCGACATCTACGTCAGCTCGTACAACCGCTACGGCACGGTGATGCCCGATTCCTGGTACCAGGCGGAGAACGGCACGCCCAACAGGTTGTTCATCAACCTCGGAGACGGGCGATTCGAAGAAGCCGCCGAGCGCCTCGGGGTCGCCGACGCACGATGGAGCTACTCCGCCGGGTTCGTGGACTACGACGACGATGGCGACCAGGACCTGTACGTCGCCAACGACTTCGGCGAGAACGCCTTCTACCGCAACGAGGGAGGGCGCTTCACCGATGTCGCCGGGGAGGCGGGGGTCGTCGACCCGGGTTTCGGCATGGGGGTCGCTTTCGGCGACTACGACAACGACGGCGATCTCGACCTGCAGGTCACCAATATGTCGTCAACCGCCGGCAATCGGATCCTGTCGATGCTCTACCCGGAGGAGCACGAGATTCGCAAGACCCTGGGCAAACAGGCCGCAGGCAACAGCCTCTACCGCAACGACGGGGACGGCAGCTTCACCGACGTGACCCGGGATATCGGCGGCATCTCCGGAGGCTGGGCCTTCGGCGGCGGTTTCGTCGACTTCGACAACGACGGCTGGGAAGACCTCTACTCGCCCAACGGCTTCATCTCCGGCAAGACGATGAAGGACACGTGAAGCCTCTTCTGGCGCCACGTGGTGGCAGCCGAAGAGAAACAGGAGCAAGCGGGCGGCGAGTCGTACCACAACCATCACATGGGGACGATCTTCAAGAAGGGCTTCTCCTTCAGCGGATTCGAGCGGGACATGCTCAAGCTCAGCATGGGGGATGGAAGCTACCTCGACATCTCCGGAATCAGCGGCGTCGACTCGATCTCCGACGGCCGAGGCGCGGTGTTCGCCGACTTCGACAACGACGGCGACAGCGACATCTTCCTCGTCTCGGCCCAGCGCAAGGCGCACTACCTGTTCCGCAACAATGTCGGCAGCGACCGCCACTTCTTGCGGGTCGAGCTGGAGGGTCGCAGCGGTGGCCGCGACGCCTTCGGCGCCATCGTGCGTGTGCATACCGCCCACGGCATCCAGACCAAGGTCAAGGCCGGCGGGAGCGGCTTTCTTTCCCAGCACGACCCGCGGCTATTGTTCGGGTTGGGAGACGAGACCGAAGTCGCCCGGCTCGAGGTCGCCTGGCCCGGCGGTGAATCCCTGACGCTGACCGACCTCCCGATTGACACCACGATCCGGCTGACCGAAGGCCAGAACGGGTTCCAGCGGGTCGCCCCCCCTTCGGGCACCCTCCCCGACCCGCTGGGCGATCGCGAGGAAATGCTGGCCCGGCTCGGCATCCGGCCCGGGGCCACGTTTCCGCGACTCGAGCTGCGGGATCTCGGCGGACAGCCGCGCTCGCTCGAGGCCACGCTGCGTCCCGGGCGCAAGATGCTGCTGAATGTCTGGGCCACCTGGTGCACCCCGTGCGCCGTGGAGATTCCGGAGCTCGTCCATCTCTACCCCGAACTCACCGCGGCCGGAATCGATCTGGTCGGGCTGAGTGTCGACGTCGATCCCGCTGCGGACGTGCAGGGCTACGTGGCCCGACAAGGGATGGAGTACCCGGTCCTGATGACCGACAGCGACTCACTGGACATCCTCTACCCGAACGGTGAGGCGACTGTGCCTCTGACGCTTCTGCTCAGCGATCAGGGGCAGGTGTTGGAGATCTACAGCGGATGGTCCAAGCGTTCGGCCGCAGCGCTGGAAGCGTTGGTCAAAAGCGGTAGTTGAGGTCGAGGCGGGCGCGGTTTCCGTCCTGCCCCGAGGTTACGGAGTCGACGGTGAACACCCGCAGCAAGAGGTTGGAGCGGCGTCCGGTGCCCCGGCCGACACGAAGTTCGTGACCCTCCAGATCCGACGCGTCGACCTGGGTGGCGCTGCCCCAGCGAACCCAGTCGTCCTGGGCAAACGAGGCGTTGACCGCGAGTGCCTCGATATGGGCGTAGCGCCAGCCGAAGAGCCATGCGCCCTTGACCAGGGATCCGTAGTCGATGAACAGGACCAGGCCTGAGCGTTGGTCACCGAACGCCATGCCGAACGAATCCGCTGGATCGTCGTAGCGCTCGAGGTTGCGAATCAGCTCGACCCCGCCGGTCACCGCACGGCCTGCCAGCCGGGCGTCAATCCGCAGGCTGGCGGTGAACAGTGTGTAGTCCCGCTCCCCGTCTCCGTGGCGCAAGTGCTTCGCAGGATGATCGCCGCGCAGCGCCATCAGCCCACCAGCCGAGATGAAGCGGAGCTCTCCCAGCTTGCGGGTATCGACGTACTGGGCGCCCAGCAGCGTTCCGTCGAAATCCCGCATCCCGTCGGGAAGTGCCGCGTAGCCCAGTCGCAGGCTTCCGGCCCCTCCGGCCACGATCTGCCGGTAGGAGACTCCGGCCGGTGTCACGTCGTCGTCCCAGGTCATCTCGGTGGGGCGCCAGAACGGGAACGCCTGGCGGCCGACGGACCAGCGGCCATGTTCCCCCCGGACCTCGATCTGCCAGCGGTCCAGGACGAGGTCGGCCGCGCCACGGGGGTTGCCTTGAAAGTCCTCGAGGGTCACATGAGGAGATTGTTGAGCCTCCGCCGCCCCGACGCGGGCGCGAAGCTCGACCCGGGTCCGCCGGCTTGCCTCCCAGCGGGCACCGAGACGCACGCGAGTCCGCAGGCGGAGCCGGTCCTTCCTCAGGGTTCCGTCGGATCGGTGGGAGGCCCAGTCCTCTTCCAGACGGAGCCGCAGGTCGCCGAAGGGGCAGAGGGTGCAATCACGTTCTGGCTCGGCCCAGACCGCTACGCCGACCAACACGCCGATGACGAGCCAGGGCAGACGCTTCATGCCCTGAAACTACGGGGAAGTGCAGCCGCGCCGGCCCGCGCAAACGGACCGGACCTGTCTTCTTCTCGCGGCTGCCCGGGTCTCTCGATGGGACCCCGGCCGAAACCCGCCTGCTAACGCCCCTGGGACTCCAACCAGCGCTCGCAATCGATCGCTGCGCGGCAGCCGTAGCCCGCAGCGGTGACCGCCTGGCGGTAGGTGTGGTCGTGGACGTCGCCGGCGATGAAGACCCCCTCGATATTGCTCTTGGAGCCCTGCTCGAGCTTGAGGTAGCCGGTCTCTTCCATCGGCAGCACGCTCTTGAAGATCTCGGTGTTGGGGGTGTGGCCGATGGCGACGAAGAAGCCGCCGCACTCCCGGTCGATCACCTCACCGGTCTGCACGTTCTTGACCTTGAGCGACTGCACCTTGGTGCCGTCGCCGACCACCTCTTCGACCACCGAATTCCAGAGGAACTCGATCTTCTCGTGCTCCAGCGCCCGGTCGGCCATGATCTTCGACGCGCGCAGCTCGTCGCGGCGGTGGATCACCGTGACCCGCTTGCCGTAGCGCGCAAGGAACAGCGCCTCTTCCATCGCGGTGTCGCCGCCGCCGACCACGACGATCTCCTGATCGCGGAAGAAGAAGCCGTCGCAGGTGGCGCAGTAGGAGACGCCGCGGCCGGCGTACTCTTCCTCGCCGGTGATTCCCAGGGTCAGCGGCGAGGCGCCGCTGGCGACGATCACCGCGTTGGCCCGCAGCTCCTTCTCATCGGTCCAGATACCGAAGGGCCGGGCAGAGAAGTCCACCTTGATCGCGTCACCCGGCACGAAGACCGTACCGAAACGCTCGGCCTGCTTCTTGAATTGCTCCATCAGCTCGGGGCCGGTGATGCCCTCGGGGAACCCCGGGTAGTTCTCTACCTCGGTGGTGTTCATCAGCTGGCCGCCGGCGTTGAGGCCCTCGACCACGACCGGCTTCAGGTTGGCACGGGCGGTATAGAGCGCCGAGGTCAATCCGGCCGGGCCGGATCCGATGATGACGACGTCATGGGTTTCCACGGGTTCAGGCCTCCTCGCTTCTCGCTGCAGCATCTCGTCCAGTTTGCCCGCGCGATCCAGATCGACCAGGTCATCGGAGCCGCCCACGTGGACGCCGTCGATGAAGATCTGGGGCACGGTGCGGCCCCCCTGGGACCGCTCGATCATCTCCGCCGCCTTGGCGGGGTCGAGATCGATGTTGATCTCCTGGTAGGAGGCTCCCTTGGTGTCCAGCAGGCGCTTGGCCCGCACGCAGTACCCACAGAAGTCCCGGGTGTAGATCGTGATGTCCGCCATCCTGGGTAGCCGCCTCCTCTCGCGCGGAATCGGGCATGGTACCAGAAGCGCGAGCGGACGGTAACGGTCGCGGGGAGTCCCCTATTCCCCGCCGGACGAGGCCTCTCGGCGGGCTTCGGAACCCTCGGCCGGTCCGGAGCGGGGACCCAGATCTCGTCCCTCACCGGGATCGACAAAGAGGTCCGCCTCGTAGCGTTCGCGCCAGGCCTCTCCCTGCCCCACCGCCTCACGCGGCACGTGAATCCCGACGGTCTGCCCGGCCCCGATCCGTTGGACGATGGCGCGGCCGGCCTTCTGGCCGAAGAACCAGTAGGGCACGAAGGCGGCGTCGGTCGGCCGGTCATCGAAGGTCTCGTAGAGCGGCTTGAAAACCTTCTCGTCGGCACCGGCGTCGCCGAGGTGCATGACGGTGGTCTGATCATCCAGGGTCACCCGGAACAACACGTTCTGGATGTGCTCCATCCGTTTTCCGCCCGCATGGGGCACCGGCACCGCCAGGATCTCGAGCCCGCCCTGCTGGAAGCGGCGTTCCTCACCCGGCTTCAGGTCGAGAGGGTGGAGGTTGCCCGGCACTTCAGCGTCCCCGGCGTGTTCCCGTAGAGCATCCACCACCTGGGCGGGTGCGTAGAGGGAGACTTCCGGCTTGGTGCGGAGGAACTTCAACATCGATGCCGGTGCGAAATGATCGGCGTGCACGTGGGAGACGAACACCGCGTCGACCCCGTCGTAGGGCGCCCGGCCTTCCAGCAAGCCCTCGACCACCTGGCGGGAGGGCACCAGGTAGGTGCCCAGGCCGTCGGCGTAGAAGGCGTCAAAGACCACCTTGACCTCGCCCCGGGTAACCAGCACCCCCTCGTTTCCCAGGTAGGTCGCCCTCGCGTGGGAATGTGCCGCCGCCGGCAGCGCCAGCAGCAGCCCGATCAGCCCGATCCAGACTCGCATCCAGGTCATCTCGCCACTCCTACGCCCCTGCCGCGACGGCCCCGCCCTGAGCCAGGTCGAAGGGACCCGCCCTGAGCCCGGTCGAAGGGGCCATTATCCGGGGGAAATCGGCCGCCGGCCAGCGCCCGGAAAGTTGATCTGCATGTGATAGCGTTCCATCTTCACCCGGGAGAGACCCATGCAGCGATCACCACTGGAACAGCAACGGGCGGCCTACCGTCCGCGAGTGCCCCGGGCCCTGGCCGCGGGAGCCGGTCACCTGGATCTGGAAGCGGGACCGGCCAGCCGCCCTGTGGCTGACGCCGAGGAGATTCGCCAGCAGTTTCCCAGCGCCATCGGCGCCCCCGGCCTGCGCTTCGTCGAAGGGGACGCCGCCCCGGTCCGCAAGGGCCCCCTCGCGGTTGGAGTCGTACTCAGCGGCGGTCAGGCTCCGGGCGGTCACAACGTCATCGCCGGCATCTACGACGGCCTCAAGGAGATCGACCCGGCGTCCCGGCTATTCGGTTTTCTCGGAGGCCCCAAGGGGATCTTCACCGGCGTCCAGCGAGAACTCGACGACGCGGCCATCGACGCCGTGCGCAACACCGGCGGCTTCGACCTGATCCGGAGCGGCCGGGACAAGATCGAGACCGAGGAACAGCTCGAAGCCTGCCGCAAGGTCTGTGGCGAGCTGGGCCTCGACGGCCTGGTGGTCATCGGCGGCGACGACTCCAACACCAACGCCGCGGTGCTGGCCGAGCACTTCGCGTCCAGGGGCTCGTCCACCCGGGTCATCGGCGTACCCAAGACCATCGACGGCGACCTGCGCGCCGAGGCGGTCGAGATGTCCTTCGGCTTCGACACCGCCACCAAGGTCTACTCGGAGCTGATCGGCAACATCTGCCGGGACGCCCGTAGCGCCGGCAAGTACTGGCACTTCATCAAGCTGATGGGCCGCAGCGCCAGCCACGTGACCCTCGAATGCGCCCTGCGGACCCAGCCCAACCTGGCGCTGATCGGAGAAGAGGTTCAAGCCCAGGGCACGACCCTGGAGGCCATCGCGGCTCAGGTCGTCGATGTGGTCAAGGCACGCAAGGAGGCAGGGCGCAACTACGGTGTCTGCCTGGTGCCCGAGGGACTGATCGAGTTCATTCCCGAGATGCGGGTGCTGATCGACGAGATCAACCATCTGCTGGCTGAAGGCGGCGACGCCGAGCCGGTCGCCCTTGCGGCGAAGCTCAGCGACGAGAGCGCCCGGGTGTTTCGCGGACTGCCGCGCAAGATCCAGGAGCAGCTCCTGGCCGACCGGGACTCCCACGGCAACGTCCAGGTCAGCCTGATCGAGACCGAGTCGCTCCTGATCGAGACCGTACGGGAACGGCTGGGCGGCGGCTTCAAGGCGCACAAGCACTTCTTCGGCTACGAGGGACGTTGCTCGACGCCGAGCAACTTCGACGCCGACTACACCTACACCCTGGGCCGTATCGCTCCGCTGCTGGTCGCCTTCGACAAGACCGGCTACATGTGCGCGGTGTCGAATCTCTCTCACCCCGTCGATCGGTGGGAGGCCTGCGGTGTTCCGCTGACCTCCCTGATGAACATGGAGACCCGTCACGGGCACCGGAAGCCGGTCATCCGCAAGGCGCTGGTCGAACTCGACTCGCCGTCGTTCACCCACTTCCGCGACGCCCGTGAGAGTTGGCAGGTCGAGGATCGCTACCTCTACCCCGGCCCGATCCAGCTCTTCGGCCCGGCGGAGGTCACCGACGAAGCGCCACGCACCATGGTGCTCGACCGGACCGGAAAGGCCTGACGTGGCGAGCGACGAACGGGACGATGCCGCCGAGAAGAAGAAGCCGCCGCGGGCGACCCGCCTCAGCGAAGACGACATCTATCTGTTCCGCGAGGGGACCCACAGCCGGCTCTACGAGAAGCTCGGCGCCCACCGGATGGAACATGACGGGCAGCAGGGCTACTACTTCGCCGTCTGGGCGCCGGCGGCCCGCTTCGTGTCGGTGGTCGGCAGCTTCAACGACTGGAAGCCCAGGGCCAACGTGATGCTGCCCCACGGCACCTCGGGTATCTGGGAGACCTTCATCCCCGGCCTCGAGAGCGGCCACGTCTACAAGTTTCACATCCAGTCGAACATCAAGGGCTACAAGGTCGACAAGGCGGACCCCTTCGCGATTCGTTGCGAAGAGCCGCCGCGGACCGCGTCCGTGCTCCACGACCTGGAATTCGAGTGGAGCGACGACGAGTGGATGCGCACCCGGGCTGAGCGGAACGCCCTGGATGCCCCCCAGACCGTGTACGAGATGCACCTGGGGTCCTGGCGCCGCCACGGCAGTTCCCACGGGCGGTTCCTCAGCTACGACGAACTGGCGGAACAGCTCCCCCCCTATCTGAACGAGATGGGCTTCACCCACGTCGAGCTGATGCCGGTGATGGAGCATCCGTTCTACGGATCCTGGGGCTACCAGACCACCGGCTACTTCGCGCCGACGGCGCGCTTCGGCGAACCCCAGGGGCTCATGCGGTTGATCGACGCGCTGCACCGCCACGAGATCGGCGTGCTGCTCGACTGGGTGCCTTCCCACTTCCCCGTCGACCCCCACGGCCTCGGCTTTTTCGACGGAACCCATCTGTTCGAGCATGAGGACCCGCGCCAGGGCTTCCACCCCGACTGGAAGACGCTGATCTACAACTACGGGCGCAAGCAGGTGCTGAGCTTCCTGATCAGCAACGCCCTGTTCTGGATGGAGCGCTACCACGCCGACGGCCTACGGGTCGACGCCGTGGCCTCGATGCTCTACCTGGACTACTCCCGGGACGAAGGTGAATGGGTCGCCAACGAACACGGCGGCAAGGAGAACCTCGACGCCATCGCCTTCCTGCGCCAGCTCAACGAGACCGTGTTCCGCGAGTACCCCGGTGTTCAGACCGTGGCCGAGGAGAGCACGTCATGGCCGATGGTTTCCCGCCCGGTCTACCTCGGCGGTCTCGGCTTCGGCATGAAGTGGGACATGGGCTGGATGCACGACACCCTCGAGTACATGAGCCTCGACCCGATCCACCGCAAGTTCCACCACGACAAGACCACCTTCCGCATGATCTACGCCGGATCGGAGAACTTCATCCTGCCCCTGAGCCACGACGAGGTGGTCCACGGCAAGGGGTCTCTGCTGTCGAAGATGCCCGGCGACGTCTGGGCCAAGTTCGCCAACCTCAGGGCGCTCTACGGCTGGATGTACGCCCAGCCGGGCAAGAAGCTGTTGTTCATGGGAAGCGAGATCGCCCCCTGGAGCGAGTGGAACCACGACCACGCCCTGCCCTGGCACCAGCTCCAACACGAATCGAACCTCGGCCTTCAGCACTGGGTCCGGGATCTCAACCGGATGCACATCAGCCGCCCGGCAATGCACGAGCGGGACTGCGGCGAGATCGGCTTCGAGTGGATCGATTGCCACGACTACGAACAGAGCGTGCTGGTGTTCATGCGCTGGGGCAAGGTGCCCGCGGATGGGCAGCATGCCTCGAAAGACGGCGAGAGCGACGCCGGCAGCGAAGGAAAGCCCGCGGAGGGCGACGAGACGCTGGCGCCGGAGGAGGCGCCGCGCCCCCCGGTGATGCTGGTGGCCTGCAACTTCACGCCGATCGAGCGGAGCGGCTACCGCATCGGCGTGCCCTACGGCGGCCGCTGGAAGGAACTGCTCAACAGCGACGCCGAGGCGTACGGCGGCAGCGGCAAGGGCAATCTGGGAGGTGTCGACGCCGTGGAGCCCGGCTCTCACGGACACCCCTACGGCATGGAGCTGACCCTGCCTCCGATGTCGGTGCTGTTCTTCGAACCCGACCCGGACGCGCCGGCGCTGCCGGCCGGGGACGACGACGAAAGCGACGCCGTCGGGACTTCCGGTGGCGACGGCTCTGCTGATCCCCGCCCCCGGGAAGCGATGCGCAAGCCCTCGGCCGAACGGCCTCGCTCAAAAAAAAACGGCAAAAGCGGAAATCCCGCCGGCGAAGCATCGTAAGCGGCGACTGAGTTCGAGCCGGGCCGGAGACCCGGGCGGCTAGAGCTTCGCCCCGCAGTGCTTGCAGTGCTTGGCGTCGAACTCGTGGGCACCCCCGGAGCAGGACGGGCAATTCTGGGTCGAGACCGGCCGCAACGTTCCCTGGACCAACTCGCCGGTGACGATGCCCGTGGGTACCGCGAGAATCGCGTAGCCCATGATCATCAGCACCGAGGCCAACATCTGGCCGGGCACGGTCTGGGGCGAGATATCGCCATAGCCCACGGTCGTCACGGTCACGATCGCCCAGTAGACTCCGCGGGGGATACTGGTGAAGCCGTTCTCCTCCCCCTCGATCAGATACATGAGCGAGCCCATGATCACGACCAGCGTCATTACCACACCGAGGAACACGACGATCTTGCGGGTCGAGGCGACCATGGCGCGTCGCAGGAAACGGGCCTCGACGACGAACTGAGCCAGCTTGAATACCCGGAAAACGCGCAGCAGGCGAAGCGCGCGAATGACCAGCAGCGACTGGGTTCCCGGGACGAGCAAGCTCAGGTAGGTCGGAAGCAACGCCAGCAGATCGACGACCCCGAAGAAGCTGCGGGCGTAGCCCATCGGCTTGCGCACCGAGAGCAACCGCAGCACGTACTCGATGCTGAAGAGGATCGTCAGCACCCACTCGAGGATGAACAGCTCGGTGCCGAACACCGCCGCGACCGAGTTGACGCTCTCCAGCATCACGGCCAGCACGCTGATCACGATCAGCACCATCAACGCGATGTCGAAAGCCTTCCCCAGCGGGGTGTCGGCCTCGAAAATGATGGTGTGCAGCCGGTTGCGCCATTTGGGGCGCAGCGTGCCGTTGGTTTCGCTCATGGCCGGGGAGCTTAACACCGGGCGCCCAGGGTTTGAAACCCGCCCGTCAGGCCCGGGCGAGTTGCCTGGGGTATCATTTTCGGGCAGCCCCGTCCCGGGGAGCGGAGGACACCATGGCGCTATTCAGCTCGAAGTCGTGGGACGACTGGATCGACGAGTACGGCGAGAGTCACCAGAACCCGATCAACCGGGCCTGCCACACCATCGGCATCCCGATGATCGTGATCTCCCTGGTCGCGCTCCCCCTGGCCTTCATCGATCTGCGCTTCCTCGCGCTCTCCGGTGCCCTGTTCGTGATCGGCTGGGTCTTCCAGTTCGTCGGCCACTACTTCGAGAAGAAGCCGCCGGAGTTTTTCAAGGACTGGCGCTTCCTGCTGGTCGGCACCCGCTGGTGGGCCCGAAAGACCTTCGGCAAGCGCTAGCGGCCGAGTTCAGAAACGGGCTGCGAACTGCAGAATCTCGCTGACGGAGTCGCCACCGCTCAGATCCTGCGAGTTCCCCGCCACGGTCCATTGCCGGCAGATACCCCGGTAGCAACCGGAGATGGTCGTCTCCTCGGTGGCGTGTTCATGAACCCAGCGGGCGTATGAGCGCACGACCATCCCGATCAGCGGGTTCGAAGCGTCGACCAACCCCTGCTCCAAGCCGCCGGTCTGGACCCAGCCTTCCAGCTCTCCGGAGAGCGCCAGCGGCGTCACCAAGCCCTCGTCATTGGCCAACGTGACCGAGAGGCTGTTGCGATCGGCCTGGAAGTAGAGTGCCTCACGTCCACCGACGGCGACGATCTGCCCCATGTTCCAGAGGGTCAACCGGTCCTGCAGACTGAGAGTGCTCGTCCTCCCACACTCTCCGTAGTAGCGCTGAGTCGCCAGGCTGAGGCAAATCGAGCGGGCGCCGGGACATTCCTTGAACGTGTAGCGATCGTACGGATCTTCCTCAGGATCGGTTGGATCCTTGTCGAAGGACTTGCGCACCGCGCAGCCCTCGGTTTCCGGAGAACAGTACAGATCATCGGAGAACGTGGCGTCCCCGGCGACCGAGAAGTTGTTGTGTGAACTGAGAGTCTGGGCCCCATCGGCGTTCTGCCGAACGAAGGTGTTGATCTCATCGGTCCCATCGGCCTGAAGCGTCGCCCACTTTTGCGCAAACACCAGCTTGGCCTTACCCCTTGTGTCCCGGATCTCCTGGGGACCGCCCCCGGCGCTGGTCTGGTTGTTGTCGGTGATCAATCCGTAGTCGCTCACGTGGCAACCGGTGCCGGCTCCCCACACCAGGAGAAACACCAACGCACTGACCACTGACGCGATCCGCCCCGTCGTGCGCAGCACCGCAGCCACGACTAGAACGCCGACGCAAATCGCAGGATGTCGCCGACGGTGTCCGGTGCATCCCGGCCCTCCTCGTAGACGCCGGCCACCGTCCACTCACGGCAAATACCCTGGTAGCAGCCCGTGATCGTGGTCGCCTTGGTGCCGTGCTGCTGAACCCAGGCCGCGTAGGAACGAGCCACCACCCCGATCAGCGGATGGCTCGAATCGACGATCCCCCTCGCGGCGCCTCCCATCCGCGTCCAGGACTCGATCTCTCCCGAGATCTGGAGCGGTGTGCGCAAGCCCTCGTCGTTTTCCAGAACGATGCTGAGGTTCGAACGATCCACCTGGTAGTGAAGCGCCTCCACGCCGCCGACCTGAACCAGGGTTCCCATGTTCCAGAGCGAGAGTTTGTCCTGCAGCGACAGCGTCCCGGTTCGGCCGCACTCGCCGTAGTAGCGGTAGGTCGAAAGGCTCATGCAGAGGGTGTTGGCCGCCGGACACTCGAAGAGAACCCTCGTGTTGAACGGGTCCTCGTCGCGATCGGTAGGATCCTTGTCGAAGGAGCGCCGGGTCGCACACCCCTCCCGCTCGGGCGAGCAGTAGAGGTCGTCGGAGAAGGTGGCGTCCCCTTCCACCGATAGATTGTCGTGGGAGGTCAGGGTCTGGGAACCGTCGGCGTTCTGCCGCACGTAGTTGAGCGCCTCGTGGGCGCCGTCGGCCATCAGGTAGGCCCACTGACTGGAGTGCACCAGCTTGGCCTGGCCGCGGGTATCCCGGATCTCGCCGGGTCCACCGCCGACGTTGGTCTGGTTATTGTCGGTGATCAGGCTGTAGTCGCTGATGTGACAGCCGGCCCCCGCCACCAAGAGCGCCAGGAAGGCGATCCGCGAAAGCCGCGCTGCGATTACCTGAATCATGACTCCTCCTCCTGTCGTGACGAAGTTTCCCTACATCCGGGCCGCAAAACGCAGGATGTCGCCGACGGTGTCCGGCGCCCCTTGCCCGTCCGCCTTGCCGGCGACGGTCCATTCGCGGCAGATCCCCTGATAGCAGCCGCGAATCGTGGTTGTCTCGGTGCCGTAGTCCTCGACCCACGCAGCGTAGGAGCGCGCGAGAACGGCGCTCAAAGGGTTCGTGGCATCGAGCACCCAACGGTTCGGCCCGCGCACCTGAACCCAACTGCGATAGTCGCCGGTGATCGAGAGTGGTGTGGTCAAACCGTCATCGTTCGCCAGATGGACGCTCAGATTGGAGCGGTCCAGATCGAAGTACAAGGCCTCGCCGTCACGCCAGTCCACGATCGTCCCCATGTTCCACAACGAAAGCTTCTGCTGCAGGGAAAGCGCCCCGGTGCGGCCGCACTCGCCGTAGTAGCGCGCCGTGGAGAGCGTGAAGCTGGAGGGCACTCCGGGACACTCGCTGAAGAAACGCTGGTTGTAGGGGTTGTCGCTTGGATCCGACGCATCGACGTCGAAGGACTTGCGTTTGGCGCAACCCTCGTATTCGGGAGAGCAGTACAGGTCATCGAGGAACGTCGCCTCACCTTCGACCGACATGTTGCGGTAGGTTGAGAGGGTTTGTGCTCCGTCGGCGTTTTGCCGTACGAAGTTCAGCGACTCCTCGGTCCCTGTCGGCGTGAACGACACGACCTGTTGCCCGGCCACGAGCTTGGCCTTGCCCCGGGTGTTCCGGACCTCTCCGGGACCGCCGCCGGCGCTGGTCTGGTTGTTGTCGGTGATCAGGCCGTAGTTGCTGATATGGCAGCCGGTGAGACAGGCCAGCAAGACAACGAATCCGATGCCTCGCGTGCGGCGAGCACGAATGCGCCCCATGAATCCCCCCTCTCGCCGGGATCGACTCCCGGACCGTCGATCAAGAGCCGACCGACGCAGCACCAACCATCCAGAAACGGGTCGCGGCCATGCCGAGGGCGAAGAGGGCGCCGCCCCAGAAGGTCGCCATGGAGAGGGCTCATCACCTCGGGAGCGCCGCCAGCGCCCCATCAGATGCATCGCTCCCCCACAAAGCAGCGGGGCGACGACCAGGCTCACGCCCGGCCATGCCGTTGCCGGAAGCATACGCCCAGGCCACAACCGGCCCAAGAGAAAACCGAAAACCGCCCCAGGCTTGACCTGTTTCTCCAGGCGGTGAACCATGGCACCAAGGACAACTGGTGACCCTATGCGAATTACGTTCGAGACGCGCAAGATGTCGGCTTCGGTGCTGATCACCGGCTCGGTTCTCTTGTGCCTCGCCACCTCCGGCTGCCAGATCTCCAACTACGGCCTGATCACGGACAACAACCAGACGCGTGCCGGCGGCGGTCCCGGGGAGATCAGAGACACCCGTGGCAAGGCCAAGCTGGTTCACGGGAGCCAGTGGGCTCTCTGGGTTGCCGGTGAGACCATCGAACAACTCAACTACGTGCGCCAGAATACCGATGGCGCACAGACCCTGTACACGCACTCGAACATTTCCGTCGAAGGAGAGGCAACTTTCTCCGACGATCTCTACTGCTCTCCGGAGCGCCAGGGCTGCGCCGGGCGAGTGTCCTTCGACAAGAACGCGGCCGACCCCGAAGATGATCCCTTCAATTTCCGGCGATTCGAGGACTGCCCGGGGGCGATCTGGTTCAGCGCCACCCTCTCGACTGACCGCTACTACGGCGAGTGCGGCCGCACGCGCAGGCTCTCCCTGCAGGATCGCCTGTCGCTCTGGAACAGCGGAGAACTGGTGCAACTGGCCGGGAGAGAAGCGCTCCACTACCGAGCGAACCGATCGGGACTATCGATCCACCTGAGCAACGAGCAGGGGCTGCGCTCCCAACTGCCGTTGGCCGGCGATGTGGAGGTCTGGCTCAGCCCGGGGCCGGGGCGGGCGGGCATGCTTGATGCCCGCAATCCGCTCATCGGCCAGGTGGCGCGGTCCTACGCCGGATGGGTTGACGCCCACGCGACCGACACGACCACCATTACAGGGTGCCTCAACGGGATCTGCCGGGACTGGACGGTAGCCGGCCGCAACCCGGAAGGGATGCCGTCGTTGGCGACGGACATCCTCTCCCTGGCCCATCGAGCCTACTAGCCGACCCTACCTGCCCTCGCGGCCGTGGGGTTCGTCGAAGTCGATCGCCGGACCGTTGGGCACGATGCCCAGCGGGTTGATCCGGCGGTGGGTCACGAAGTAGTGGCGCTTGATGTGATCGAAGTCGACGGTCTCGGCAACTCCGGGGGTCTGGTACAGATCGCGCAGGTAGCCCCAGAGGTTCGGGTAGTCGGCGATTCGCCGCAGGTTGGTCTTGAAGTGGGTCACGTAGACCGCGTCGAAGCGCACCAGGGTGGTGAACAACCGCCAGTCCGCCTCGGTCTGCCGGGCACCGGCCAGGAAGCGCCGGGTCGCCAGCCGCTCCTCGAGTTTGTCCAGCGCGGCAAACAGCGTGCGGAAGGCCTCGTCGTAGGCTTCCTGGCTGGCGGCGAAGCCGCACTTGTAGACGCCGTCGTTGATCGCCGGATAGATGAAGCCGTTCAGTTCATCGATCTCGCCACGAAGCGTTTCCGGATAGAAATCGACCTCCGCGTTGCCGAAGGCGTTGAATTCGCTGTTCAGCATGCGGATCAGTTCCGACGATTCGTTGTTCACGATGTGCCCCTGCTGTTTGTCCCACAGCACCGGCACCGTGACCCGGTCGGCGAAATTCGGATCGGTCTTGCGATAGGCCTCACTCAGGAACGCGAACCCGTTGATCGGATCGGCACCGTGGCCCCGGCCCTCGCGGAAGGCCCAGCCCTTCTCGTCGCGAATCGGGTCGACCACCGACAGTGAGACGGCGCCCTCGAGACCTTTCAACTTGCGGTAGATGATCGTGCGGTGGGCCCAGGGACAGGCCAGCGAGACGTACAGGTGGTAGCGCCCGGCCTCGGCCGGGTAGCCCGACGAACCGTCGGCGGTGACGTGGTTGCGGAAGGCGCTCTGCTGGCGAACGAAGGCGCCTTTCTTGTCGGTCTCCTTGGCGAACTGTGCGTTTTGCTGGCTCACGGCCTGGCTCCTCGAGGCGCATCCGGACTTTGGCGGGATGCGCATGTGGTGAACAGCCCCCTCGTGACTACACTAGCGCACCGCGCACGGGACGCCCGGGACAACGAGGACCAGGGGGTTCCCCTTGGACGCCGGGTACGGTGGAGGAAGAAGCCATGAACGGCGTGTTGGAGCGAATCTGGACCAAGCGGGGCCGCGGCCTGCCGCTGGACGCCCGGGAGCGGGCGGAGCTGATCGCCGGACGCGGGCTGGATCCGAACGCCCGCCTCGGCGGGCGCCGCCAGGTGACCCTGATGGAGCGAGAGGTCTGGGAGGACCGTACCCGCGAGCTCGGCATTCTGGACCCGGCCGTGCGGCGCGCCAACCTGCTGGTCAGTGGCTTCCCGTTGGCGCGCACCACCGGCCGAATCCTGCGGATCGGGGACACCCGGGTGGAGATCCGCGGAGAAACCAAACCCTGCCGGCTGATGGACGAGATTCAGCCCGGGCTCAAGGATGCACTGTTCGACGACTGGGGAGGGGGCGCTTTCGGGGTGGTGTTGGAGGGGGGCCTCATCGCACTCGGCGACGAGCTCATCTGGGAATAGCCACGCGATCCGTACGGCGGTTACTCGCGGACTTCGACCCCTTTCCAGAAGGCCACATGTCCGGTGATCTCCCGGGCGGCGTCCTTGGGAGCCTGATAGGTCCAGGCGGCGTCGGGCAGGGTCATTCCCTCGACCTCCACATGGAAGTAGGAGGCGTTGCCCTTCCAGGGACAGTGAGTCCTGGTGTCGCTCGGCCTCAGAAACTGCTGCTTGAGGGATGACGGCGGGAAGTAGTGGTTGCTCTCGACCACCACCGTCTCGTCGCTCTCGGCAAGCACCTCGTCATTCCACACCGCTTTCATGCGCACTCCTCCCAAACGAGCCCCTGTCCTACTCTAGCGGCGATGTCCAATCGAGAGCCCGCGGAGAGTGGAAACCGCCTCAAACAGGGTGAAATCACCGTACAATCAGCCTCGACGACGAGCCCGCCGGGACCCGCTCCGGCCCGGCGCGGCCCGCATACCCGGGGGGAGATCCTGATGCGCAATCGGTGGTTCGGCTGGGTGATTTCGGTCTGTCTTCTGCTGGCTGCCGCCGGGCCGGCCCAGGCTCACGGAGACCACGGTGATCGAGTCTTCGTGCCCCAGGAAGGCCCGGTGCTGCACCTGGATGTCGCCGCCGACGCGGCTCAGCGGGATTGGCTGACCGCCCAGGGATTCGACATCGCCGGCTACGACCTGCCCGGGAACCGTGTCCTGGTGGTCACCGACCTGCGGGGAGCCGAAGCGCTGCGCCGGGCGGGGTTCGAATTCGTCGAACAGGCCCGCTACGCCGAGCGGCTCTCTCTGGCCGAGGTCGAGGCGCTGGGCACCGACGATCCCCTGCCCGACACCAACTACACCGATCCCGATGAACTCGAGGCGTACCTGGACCAGGTTGTGCTGGACCATCCGAACCTGGTTCGCAGGGAAGCGCTGGGCACGAGTCATGACGGTGCGACCATCTGGGGACTGCTGATCTCCGACAACCCCGGAGTCGACGAAGATGAACTGAGTGTGCTGTTCAACGCGGCGCACCACGCCCGCGAGGTCATGACCGTCGAGGTGATGATCGACACCATCGACTACCTGACCGACAACTACGGCAGCGATCCCGACGTGACCCGCTGGGTCGACACGCTCCAGATCTGGTGCGTGCCGATGGTCAACCCCGACGGCGTGCGTGTGGTCCACGAAGAGGATTTCAACTGGCGCAAGAACACCCGGGACAACGACGGCTCGGGCACCCTGAACAACCAGGACGGCGTCGACCTCAACCGCAACTACGAGTGGGGCTGGGGCGACCAGTGCAACGGCTCCTCCAGCAGCTTCACCAGCGGCATCTACCGCGGCCCCTTCGAAGGTTCCGAGCCCGAAACCATGGCGATGCTCGATCTGGGCCGCCGCATCCGCCCGGTGTTCGACGTCGAGTACCACAGCTTCGGCGAGGACGTGTTCTACGCCACCTCCTGCGATCCCGACCTGTTCAGCCCCAAGCTGACCACCATCGCCGGCCCCGATCAGAACATCAGCCGGATCATCGCCGAGGAGTACGCCGGCGAGATCATCCGTGCCGACGGAGTCATCGGCTACGACCCCGCCCCCTTCGGCAGCCGGGTCGACGGCACCGGGCGGGACCAGCAGTACCACGAGAACGGCGCCATCGCCTTCGTCACCGAGCTGAACAGTTCCGGTGAGGGAGGCTTCCGTCCCGACTATCAGATCTGGCGCGATCCGACCGTCGAAGGACAGCGCCCGGGCTGGCAGTGGTTGCTGGACCGGGTCCACGGCGCCGCCGTCGGCGGCCATGTCACCGACGCCGTCACCGGCCTGCCGGTCGAGGCGGACGTCGATCTCGATGAGATGCTGCTGCCCGACGGCAAGCGCCTGACCTCGCGCTCCGACACCGGACGTTTTCACATCATCGTCGTCCCCGGCAGCTACACCCTGCGAGTCTCCGCTCCCGGATACGTCGATGCGACGGTACCGTTGAGCGTGACCGGCAGCTTCCAGCCGGTGCAGGTCGCGTTGACGCCGACCGGCTCCGGTCTGCTGGTCCACGAAGACTTCGAAGACCCCGCCCGGGCCGCGAACTGGGTCATCGGAGATCCCGCCGACACCGCCACCGCAGGGGTGTGGGAGTGGGGCGAGCCCCAGGGCACCCATCAGGGACAGGTGCAGAGCAACCTGACCCGCATCTCCCCCAAGCTCGACCGCACGCCCGGTCAAGGAATCAACGCCTTCGTTACCGGCAACCCGCCCGCCGCCACGCCCGACCAGGACGATGTCGATAACGGTACGACCACCCTGACCTCGCCCCCCTACGACCTGAGCGGCAGCTACGGAGTCGAGGTGAGCTGGCAGCGCTGGTTCTTCCGCACCCAGGACCCGACCGATCAACTGGTCGCCGAGGTCTCCGACGACGGAGGATCGAGTTGGCAGACCCTCGAAACGGTGACCGACACCACGGCGACGCCCGATGCCGACCCCGCCTGGGTTCCCTCTCCGGCGGTGCGCCTCGATGACCTGATTACCCCGGGCGCCGACGTGCGTTTCCGCTTCCGCGCCCTGGACGCCAGCGTCGACACGGTGGTCGAAGCCGCCATCGACGACCTGATCGTCCGCGGATTCGATCTGGCCGTGCAGGGAGAGGTCGCCGGCCTGACCTTGGACGGATCCGGCGTGACCCAGCTCGACTGGGAAGAAGTTCCCGGCGCCCCCGATGCGGTGTTCGACGTGGTGCGCGGCGGTCTGTCGGCCCTCGGCGAGGGCGCTTTGGGCCCGTTGACCTGTGTCGAGGCGGACTCCGCCGACCGTGCCGCCAGCGACGCCACGTTACCGGCAGCCGGCCAGGGCTTCTTCTACCTGGTGCGTTTCCAGTCCGGGTTCTCTACCGGCGGTTACGGGAGTTCCAGCGGGGGCACGGCGCGCAGCGGGAGCGGGGGCTGCCCGTAGCTAGCGAGAAGCGCCGGTCCCCGGCGCGAGTTCCCGAGCGCCGTGGGCCGAAGCCGCGGCGGGAACGATTCTCTCTTCGAGCTGCCGGATCACCGAGGCGGGGTCCGGCCGTTCGCTGATGTCCCGCACGATGGCGGTGATCAGCGGCCGGGCCAGATGGAACGAGCGGCCGAAGGTGACCTCCACCGGCGTCTGCTGCCCACCGGCGTGAATCGCCGAGACCAGGGTGATCGCCCGGGGCTCCCCCGAAGCGAGGAAGTCGTTCAACGCGTCGTCGGCGCCCTGGAACAGATGCGCCACCGACATCCTCCCGAACTGCACCGGCTCGATCCCGTGCATGTCCTGAGAGGCGGGGTTGGCCCACTGCACTTCACCACGCTCGTCGAGGATCAGGATGCCGTCGCCGACGCTCCAGAGCAGCGCGCTCAAACGATCTTCCTGAATCTCCAGGCGGTCGGCCACCGGTTCGGCGAAACGGAGAAACAGCAGCGACCCGGCCAGGGCGATGCCCAGCATCAACAAGGTCGCCAGCAGGGCGTCGGTGCCGGTGGCTTGATCGACCCTGTAAAGAAAGTGCAGGGTCGCGACGGCGGCGAGAAACGATCCGCCGCCGACGGTTAGCGCCAGGCCGGCCAGTCTCTTGCGCTCACTCATCGTGAGGGGAACGTAGGGTCGGGAATTCCAGGAGTCAAGAATTGTCGGTATTGATGACCAAACAGGAATTCCGGGGGTATCAGCGGCGAATCACCACTCGTGCGCCCAGAGGATCAGGTCGCACAGCACTCCGCACCCGTCGATCTGCTGAGAAGGGGAGAAGCCCTCAAACAGCGCTTTGTAGTACACGCCATTCTCACAAACTGAGACCGGCGCAACGAGCACGTGAGTGGACACCGGATCCTTCTGAACATAGTCAGCAAGCGCCGACAGGTCGAACTCCGACAACTCTCGCAGTAGGGATGCCGTTCGGTTCCGAGAGAGCCTCCTCTTCTTCAAGCGCTTGCCATGGGATTCCAGCACTACTCCGTCACCTTGATCATCCACTAGAAGCCAGGTACCGATGTACGCACGCCCGTTGCAGTTCTCGGCCAACACGAAACGTTCCACCCTTCGAACACCGGTATTGGCAATCTTCGCTGCCTCGAGACGCATCTTCCAATGCGCTGTCGTCCCGGAGCAAATACTCTGCTCTATCCTGCAACCGACCAAGCTCGACGCTCGACACTCGTCCGCCAAGAACGGACACAGGCCGCTCGCGAACAGCGCAAGAATCAACTTTGCCCAAAGGGTGTTCGAAAGCGGGTGATTCGAACAGATTCCGCTGACCTCTGAGTCGGCTCGCGGCGCGAACAATCGTCGGAACGGTGCCAAGGTTGCTTCCTATCTGATTGTTTGAAGGAAGCCTACCACGGTACACACTTCGAGGTTCACCACAGCCTGCCGGAGGTCAAACCGAATCATCCCCTCACGCCGAGTCGACTTTCGCGGCTACCTCGGCTTCAGCGTCACCGTCGTCCGCTCGTGGGGCTTGACCACGATCTCCACCGGGTCCACCTCGGAGCGCATCGGGTCCACCTTGTAGCGGCCCGGCAGGAACTTCTGGGCCTTGCCCGGGCGCATGAACCCCTTCAGGATCGGTTGCCCCTCCAGGGCGTAGACCGAGGCCCGGTCCGGCGTCTTCTTGTAGCCGTCCGACGGCGCGTACTCCACGACGATCTCGCCCAGCTTCTTCGGTTGGAACACCGCCTCGACGGTCTCCCCTTCGCCGACCGTGACCTCCACCGGATCCATGAAGCCGACCGACGAATGCGGGTTGGCCCGGTAGCGACCGGGCGCGACCGGGATCGGTACGTCGAGGCTGGCGTACTTGCTCTTGCCCCGGTCGATGGACTCGAGGAACGCCCGGTCCGGCGTGCGCACGTAGTCCCACTCCGACGGTGCGTAGCGGATGACCACGAAGCCGGCGGCCAGCGCGATTCGAAACTCCTCACCGTCGGTGCGGATCTCGATCGGCCGTGGTTTCAGCGGTGCGTTCTGGTCGTCGGAGCGCAGTTCATAGACGCCGGGACGCACCCGGGTCGGGTTGCCCGAGAAGACCTTGTAGAGCCGTTCGCCGTCCCGCCACAGTTCCGACCCGCGGCGCACCTCGGTGCCGTCGGGGAGTTCGTAGACGATGGTGAAGGTTACCGTCGAGGTCATCTCGAACAGCACCTCGGTGTGTTCGCCTGCAGTGAGGGCGGCGTCCACCGAAAGCTCGTTGTCGTCGTTGGGAGTCGCCTTGAAGGTGTAGTTTCCCGGACGGGCCAGCGCCTCGTCCGACGGCCGGAAGCGGAAGCGCTCCTCGCCGTCCAGGTAGGCATAGACCAGCGAGCCGTGCTGCTCCTCGCCGCCGTCGACGAAGCGGGAGGTGACCCGGGAGGGACTCAGCACCTGCACCTCCACGGTAGTCTCTCCCGGTTCGCTGATCGAGACGGTCTTGGTGACCGGCTCGAAGGTCGTGTCGTCGGCCAGCAGCGGACCGATCTCCAGGGTGTACTCCCCCGGGCCGTCCAGCACGTTGCGCTTGTGGGTGCCGACCTGGGCCACCTCGGCACCGTCGAGCAACAGCCGCCCCTGGGAGACGTAGGACCGGCCCTCGGCGTCGGCGGTCTTGATCAACAGCGCGTAGGTCTCGCCGCGTTCGACGGTGGCCGGCTCGGCCGGGGTCTCGATCGCCTCGCCGACCCCCGAAAGGGCCTCGGCGAAATCGTCGGCCGAGTCGGCGTCGAAGTAGGCGCCGCCGGATTCCTCGGCGATGCAGTTCATCGCCTGGCGTTCGAGATCGGTCAACCCGACGCCTACGACGAAGACCCGGATGCCGACGTTGGCTTCCCGCCACTGGCGCATCAGCTCACAGGGATCGATGTCGCAGGTCTCGATGCCGTCGCTGATCAACAGGATGTCGCCGGGCACACCGCCGAGATCTTCCAGGGACTGCCGCAGGCTGTAGGTGATCGGTGTCTTGCCCTTGGGCCGAATCCCCGCCACCGCCTCGGCGATCTTCGTGCGGGCCTCGTCGGGCGCCGAGAAGGGCACGATCAGCTCCGAGTCCCGGCAGTCGGTCTTGTCTCTGTGGCCGTAGGCGCGGAAAGCGATCTCCCGCTCCCCCAGTTCGCTCGCCAGGAAGTCGGCCAGCGCCGTGCGGCCCGCCTCGTACTTGCGGGTCTTGTCGGCGAGCTCTCCCCACATCGAGTTCGACGAGTCGTAGTCGATGAGCAGCCGGCGCAAGGCGCCGTTCTCCTCGGCGCCCTCTCCTGCGGTCGCCGCGAGTGCCGGAACTGCAGCCAGCCAGCTCAGCACCAGGATCCCGATCAAAGCCCAACCCGCAAACTGTCGCATGCTCTTCATCCTCGGCGTCAAAGCCTCACGGCCGGCGCAGGCCACCATTACAGACACGAAGCGGACCCAACACAAGGCGGGGTTCGGAGCCGCGCCCCGAACCCCACACGTCCTTTGCCCGGATCAGTCGCAGATGACGACGTTGACCATGCGGGACTTTTCGGAGTACGCGATGGCCGGACCGGCACCGCGGCCGTGGGAGCACTTGGTCAGCTTCGCGTAGTTTTTCTCCGAGATCATCAGCCACATCTTCTTCTTGCCGCCGTCGACCATCCCTTCGACTTCGATCATCCGGCGA
The DNA here is from genome assembly GCA_001664505.1 of Acidobacteria bacterium Mor1. GTDB lineage: Bacteria > Acidobacteriota > Polarisedimenticolia > Polarisedimenticolales > Polarisedimenticolaceae > Mor1. Next base: position 5,819,954 of record CP011806.1, on the reverse strand, counting down.
CCGTCGACCGGGTCGAAGGACTGGGTCACGGTCACGTCGGCGAGATCGCCCATGGCGAAGGCGGCAGGCGCCATGAAGGCCACGGCGGAAACCAGCGTGGCGGTGGCGAGGACGAGAGCGAGCAGGTTCTTCTTCATCGTTCTATCTCCTGTGTTTCGGGTTCCTTCAACCCGGGGCGGCTTCTCGCCGCCTACACCCTGCATGACCCACCCGCGGATTCCGTTACACCCCGTCTCGAATTTCTCGGACATCCGCCGGCCCTGCACCCGGCATCTCGCCGATGCCGGCCACGAACCCCCTTGCGGCTGGGATAACATCGAGGGATCTTTAGCGCGGGCATGGATCCTGAGGGGTGTGGGATGTCGCGAGAATCGGATGCCGGAGGAGAATCCACCTTCGGCCGTGCGCGTAAGACGGCCGAGGAGCTGCTGCGCGGCAAGCGGGAACGGAGTTCGGACTCCGGGGCGCGCCGGGGCGCCGGCAAAAAGGTGTTCGAGACCGGTCAGGTGGTCGCCGGACGCTACCGGGTCGAACGTTTTCTTTCCCGGGGCGGCGTCGGCCAGGTCTACGAGGTCGAAGACCGGGAACTCGGCGGGCGGGTCGCTCTCAAGACCCTGCATCCGGACCTCGCCTCCTCCCCTTCTGCCGTGGAGCAGTTCAAGCGGGAGATCGCCCTGGCCCGCACGGTCACCGACGAACATGTCTGCCGCCTGTTCGACTTCGGACGGGAAGCCTCCGATGACGGCCGCTACTTCGTCACCATGGAGCTGCTGGACGGCGAGACCCTCGGTGAGCGGATCCGGCGCGACGGCGCCTTCGACGTGCCGGCGGCGCTCGGCTACGCCCGGGAGATCCTGCAAGGCATTCGTGCGGCCCACCGGCGGCAGGTGATCCACCGGGACATCAAGGCCTCCAACGTCTTCCTGGCGAACCGGCCCGACGGAACCACCCGTGCCGTCGTCACCGATTTCGGCCTGGCGGTCTCCGCTCCCGATGGCGACGGTGAGTCCGGCCCTTCTCCTTCGCGGCTCGAGGGCACTCCGCTATTCATGGCACCGGAGCAGGTACGCGGGGACGCCATCACCGAGGCCACCGACCTCTACGGCTTCGGCATCCTGCTGTACTACATGCTGACCGGACACTGGCCCTTCGTCGGCACCAGCCCGGTCTCGACAGCGCTGGCCCGAATCGAGCGGGACCCGGCGCCGCTCTCCCGACACCTGCCCGACCTGGATCCGCGAGTCGAGGCGCTGGTGATGCACTGCATCGAACGGGACCCGGCCGACCGTCCGGGATCCGCCGAAGCGCTGCTGGAGACCATCGACGGCATCCTCGATCCCCGGCCGGCGGCGTCCCGGCCGGCCCGGGCCTCCTGGTTTCCATGGGCCGCCGGGTTGGCCCTGGTCGCGGCCCTCGCGGCCGGCGGGCTCTGGCTCGGGCTGCGGAACCATCCGGACCATGGGGTCGCCGCGGGGATCAAGCCGATTCTCCAGGCGGGCCTGCGCCCCTCGGTGGTGACCCTGGGTATGGCCAACGGCACCGGCGACCCCGCTCAGGATTGGATCGCGACCCACCTGGCCAACGGCATCCATGCCTCGCTGACCGCCGGCGAGCAGGTCCTCACCGTCGACCCGGAACGGGTCGCCTCGATCAAGACCGATCTGGCGATCACCGACATCCACGCTCTGAAACCGGCGCAGATCAATCAACTCGGCCGCATCTCCGGCGCCGGCTGGATGCTCGCCGGCACGGTGCGCCGCTCGGGCGAAGTTGCCGGCGGCAACGGATTGATCGCCGACCTGCGGCTGACCTCGACCAACGATCCGCGGACCCGGCACGAACTGAGCGTCTCGTCGGAGACGGACAACCCCTGGGAACTGGTGGCCAAGGCGGGCCGGCTTCTTCGCGACCGGCTCGAGGTGCCCGAGATCACAGGCGACCAGGACGGCCAGGCCCGGGCCGAACAACCCACCGACCCCGAGGCCGCGCGCCTCTTCGCCGAAGGGGTCGCGGCCTACCAGAGCTCCGACTACGCCAGGGCCCAGCAGCTGCTCGAGCAGTCACTCGAGATCGAGCCGGGTCAACCGATGACCCACTTCATGCTCTACAAGGTCTGGTCGGGCAAGGGCTACTCCGCCCGGTCCAGGGAGCAGGCCACCCGCGCCTTCGAAAACTCCAAGGGGCTGTCCCGGGAAACCCAGCTGCGCATCGAGGCGGTCTTCCGCATGGCGACCCACGACTGGGAGCGGGCGGAAGAGCTGAGCCGGGCGCTCTGGGAGTTCTTCCCCGACAACCTGGGCTACGGCCTGCTGCTGGTGCAGTCCCAGGATCGCAGCCGGCGGCTGGACGAGGCGCTGGGCACCATCGACTCGATCCGCGCCCTGGGCCCGCCGCTGGGCACCGATCCGCGGCTGGACCTGGCCGAGGCCATGGTGGCCTACCACTCCGGCGACTACCCCCGGGGCTTCCGCGCCGCAGTGAGCGCCACCGAGAACGGCCGGGAGCTGGGCTCCCGCTGGATGATCGCCGGAGGACTCGAACGGCAGGCCTTGACCTGGGGCGGCAATGCCGATCCCCAGCAGCCGCTCAGCGAGATCCTCGACGAGGCCCACGAGCTCTACTCCCAGCTCGGCGACATGAACGGCCAGGTCACGATCCTGTCGCTGATGGGCAAGGAGGCGCAGACCCGGGGCGACCTTCGCGGCGCCGAGGAGCACTACCGGGAGGTCGTCGGCTTCGCGCGCAAGATCGGCAACGACGCCCGGCTGGCCCGGGCCGAGACCTCCCTTGGGATCGTGCTCGAACAACAGGGCAAGCTGGACGAGGGCGTTGCGCTCAAGGAGAGCGTGCTGGCCAACTACCGCCGGCGGAACATCCGCCAGGGGGTGGCGATCACCCTCGAAAACCTGGGCATCTCGTTCCTCAAACTGGGGCGGCTACGCCAGGCCCGGGCCCACTTCGAGGAGGCCGCCGAACAGTTCGAGGATGTCGGCGACAAGATCGGCATCGCCTGGGCGCCCTATCACCTCTCCAGGGTCTGGATCGAGTACGGCGAACTGGACGTCGCCCGGACCCACGCCGAGAAGGCGATCGAGGCGGCGAAAACACGGCCCGAGGGGGGCCTGGAGCACAACGCCCGCTTCGAACTGATGCGGGTCGAGTTCGCCGGAGGCAACCTCGACGCCGCTCGGACCATCGCCGAGGAACTGATCCGGAAATACGAAGAGATCGAGCTCCCGGTCGAACAGGGAGAATCGCGGCTGATGCTGGGGCGCATCGCCGCGCGCCAGGGGCGCTTCGAGGAAGCCCGCGACCAGCTTCGACAGGCCGAACAGACCTTCGAAGAGCTGGGTGTGCCCCACTGGCGAGCGCTGGCCCAGGCCGAAATGGCGCGACTGCACATGGGACGTTCTGAGGGCGTCGACGATGAGATTCGACAGGCATGCGACGGGCTGGCGTCGCAGATGGATGGGTTTCAGCACCTGACCGTGCTGCTCCAGGGGCGCATCGTGCTACAGCAGTGCGCCTGGCGAGCCGACGGTGCCTCCCCCGCCCTCGAGGCAGAACTGAAGCGCATCGAGGAGCAGGCCGAGGAGCACGGACTGTTCGAGGCCCAGCTCGAGGCGACCCAACTACGGGCCAGCCTCATCGCCGAGAGTGGCGATACACCTCGGGCAAACACGATCCGTGCGGTCTACCGGCGGGAGGCCGAGGAGCGGGGCTGGGCCCTGATCGAACGCTAGCGGCCGGGCCCATCGCCAGGGAACAGGCCCAGCGGTAACGGAACGGCACCTCGGGTCATACCGGGTGGAGGATGCGTGAATAGCCGGGAGACTCAATCGAGCGCCGCGGGAGGCAAGTCCGCCCAGGAGTGGACGCTGAACCCGGAAGCACTGGGCCGGTTTCTGACCCGGCTCGATCGCGACATCGTAGAGGCCGGCCGCAAGTACGAACGGCTGCGGTTCAAGCTGGTGCGGCTGTTCGAATGGCGCCGCTGCGTCTTCGCCGAGGACCTGGCCGACGAGACCGTCAACCGGGTGATCCGCCTGATGGACAACGGCCTCGAGCTGAGCCCGGAGGAGATCCCGCGCTACGCCTGCGGCGTGGCCCAGAAGGTGCATCTGGAACACCTGCGGGCGGTCAAGCGAGCCAAACCCTCGGCGGCCGACTCCGAGCGGGCCCCCTTCGTGCCGGGAATCCACGAGACCACCGACCTGCGCCTGCACTGCCTCAACCGCTGCGTCGAGGAACTCCCCGAACAGGACCGTGAACTGATCATGCGTTACTACACCGGCGATCACGCCGAACGGATCCGCCGCCGCAAGGAACTGGCCGAGGAGCTCGGCCTGGCACCCAACACCCTGCGTATCCGCGCCCACCGCATTCGCAGCCGGCTGGAAAAGGCGATCGAGGCGGCGATGCAAGCCGATTCCGAGGAGGGGCACCATGCGTCCGAAGAATGATCTTCCCCAGCGCTTCGCCCGGCATCTTTCGGGAGAGCTAGGCGACGAGGAGCGGGACGAACTCGAACGGGCCGCCTTCGACGACGATGCCCTGTTCGACGAACTGTCGGCCATCGAGAGCGACCTGGTCGACTCCTACGTCCGGGGTGAACTGGACGACGCGACCGGCCGCGGCATCGCGGCGATGCTGGAAACCTCCCCCCGGATGCAGACCATGGCCGAGACCACCATGGCGCTCCAGACCTGGCGCGGGGCCGAAGGAGCCGCGGCGGAAGGACGCGCAGTTTCGCGCCCATCGAAACCGGTGGCCGCGGCTGCCGGAGAACGCGTCACGCCGGCGACCACCGACAGGCCTCTTCCCAACAGCTCGCCCTGGATCGCAGGGGGGTTGCTTCTGCTGGCCGTGATCGGATGGATGGGGTGGAGGCAGATCAATCTTCAGGCCGAGCTGGACGCGGCGGATGCGCAGCGGCAGGAGCTGACGGAGCAGGTCGAGACCTTGAGGGACACCCTCGGCGACCTGGAAGATCAGAACCGGAACATGGCCCGGCGGCTCACGCGACTGGAGGCAGGCCAGATGCCCTAGCGGGCGGCGGCGGGAGCCGAGGCAGCCGGGAGAGGTTTCCCTCCCCCGGCTATCGCAATCATCGAATCAGACGTCGAGCTTGGCCTGCTGTTCCTTGACCAGGCCGGCCGAGGTTTGCAGCGCATCGAGTTCGCCGGCCTCGAGCTTGATCTCGTAGATCTGCTCGACACCCTTCGAACCCAGCTTGACCGGCACGCCGACGAAGCAGCCGTCGACGCCGTACTGCCCGGTGAGCCAGGCGGCGCAGGGCAGGATCTTCTTCTTGTCGCGGAGGATCGACTCGACCATCTCGACCACCGAGGCGCCGGGGGCGTGGTAGGCCGAACCGCTCTTGAGCAGCGAGACGATCTCGCCACCACCCTTGGCGGTGCGCTCGACGATGGCGTCGATCCGGTCCTGGGACAGCAGTTCGGGCAGCGGAATACCGCCGATGGTGGTCAGCCGCGGCAGCGGCACCATCGAGTCGCCGTGGCCGCCGAGGACCAGCGCCTGGATGCTCTCGACCGAGACACCCAGCTCCATCGCCAGGAAGGAGCGGTAGCGGGCGGTGTCGAGCACGCCGGCCATACCGACGACCCGCTCGGCGGGGAAGCCGCTGACCTGCTTGGCCACGTAGCACATCACGTCGAGGGGGTTCGAGACCAGCACCAGCATCGCGTTCGGCGAGGCCTTGATCGCGGCCTCGGTGCACATCTTGACGATAGAGGCGTTCTTGGCCTGCAGATCGTCCCGGCTCATCCCCGGCTTGCGGGCCAGGCCGGCGGTGATGACCACCACGTCGGAACCGGCGACATCGTCGTAGCTGTTGGTGCCGATGACGTTGGAGTCCCAACCTTCCACCGGCGACGACTCGAACAGGTCGAGACCCTTGCCCTGGGGAATGCCCTCGAGGATATCGAGCAGCACCACATCCCCGAGTTCACGCTGGGCGCAGCCGACGGCGACGTGCTCGCCGACGTTTCCGCCACCGATTACCGTGATCTTCTTTCGCATCTCGCGCTTTCTCCAAAGGCGCCCTTGGCGCCCGGTTTTGCCTACTACAGGTTCTCGATGATGGCGCTCGCGAACTCCGAGCACTTGACTTCACGGGCGCCTTCGACCTGACGGGCCAGGTCGTAGGTCACCACCTTGTCGGCGATGGTCTTCTCGATGGCCGCCGGGATGCTGGCGGCGGGCTCGTTCCAGCCCATGTGCTCGAGCATCATCACAGCCGACAGGATCAGCGACCCCGGGTTGACCTTGTCCTGGCCGGCGTACTTCGGCGCGGTGCCGTGAGTCGCCTCGAAGAAGGCCAGATCGTCGGACATGTTGGCGCCGGGGGCCATGCCCAGGCCGCCGACCTGCGCGGCGCAGGCATCGGACAGGTAGTCGCCGTTGAGGTTCGGCATGGCCAGCACCGCGTACTCCTTGGGCCGGAGCAGCACCTGCTGGAACATGGCGTCGGCGATACGGTCCTTGATCATGATCTTGCCCGCCGGCGCCTTGCCGTCGTGCTTCGACCACACGTCGTCTTCGCTGATGGTGGCGTCGCCGTACTCTTCCCGGGCCAGTTCGTAGCCCCAGTCACGGAAAGCGCCCTCGGTGAACTTCATGATGTTGCCCTTGTGCACCAGGGTCACGCTGTCCCGGTTGTGCTGCTGGGCGTAGCGGATCGCCTTGCCGATCAGGCGCTTGGAACCGAAGGGGGAGATCGGCTTGATGCCGATGCCGGAGTTTTCCCGCACCTTCTTGCCCATGTCGCCGAGGAAGGCGATCAGCTTGTTGGCCTCGTCGGAACCGGACTGCCACTCGATACCGCAGTACACGTCCTCGGTGTTCTCGCGGAAGATCACGCAGTTCATGTCCTGGGGACGGAGCACCGGGGAAGGCACCCCCTTGACCCAGCGCACCGGACGGACGCAGGCGTAGAGATCGAGCAGGTGGCGCAGCGCCACGTTGAGACTGCGGATCCCGCCACCGACCGGAGTGGTCAGCGGGCCCTTGATCGAGACCTTGTATTCCTTGGCCGCCTCGACGGTGGCTTCGGGCAGCCACTCGCCGCACTCCCGGTTGGCCTTCTCACCGGCCAGCACCTCGTACCAGGCGATCTTGCGCTTGCCGCCGTAGGACTTCTCAACCGCGGCGTCGACGACCCGCTGGGTCGCATTCCAGATGTCGGGACCGATGCCGTCCCCTTCGACAAAGGGAACGATCGGGTTGTCCGGCACGATCACATCGCCGTTCTCGACGCGAATCTTCTCGCCGGCAGGGGGAGCTGGGAAGTTGGCGGCCACGGTGCGCCTCCTTGGGAGGTGGATAGAATCCGGGTTTTGCAGGAATGGGCGTTTCGGAACGGAGACTTTATCAGCGGCCTTCGCGGAGTGTCAAACCGCCGAAACCGCCGGAAACGGGCACGATTCGGCCCCTTCCCCAGGGGGAGACTCCCGCGCAAATCAATCGCGCCGGAATATACTCTCGCTTGCTCGGTGGGCCGCCACGGCGCGCGACGCCCCCGGAAAAGCGAGCCCCTCCACAGGACGAGCCGATGGATCATGATCGCGCGGAACAGGCAAACCGGACCCGGGAGACGCTGGCGCTCTACTCCAGCGCACACAAGTGGCTGGTTCTGCCCCTCTTCGTCATTCTCCTCGCCTTCTTTCCGATCTACTTCGCCACCTTCCCCACTGAACCCTGGGGATACCACATGCACGCCCTCTCGGCGATTGCGTGGTACCTGCTCATGATCTCGCAGCCCTATCTGGCGACCCGCGGCCGCATCCGCGAGCACAGACGCTGGGGCATGCTCGGGTTGGTCGTGGCCGGATGCGTAGTCGCCACGTCGCTGACGATCACCCCGACCAACGTCTACTTCGGCCTGATCGGCGGATTCCCACCGGTATTCCCCGGCGAATTCTTCTTCGGGCTGACCTTTACCGAAACCCTCGCGATCATCGGATTCGCCGTCTCGGTCGTGATGGCCGTGCTCAAGGCCAGGACTCCCGATGAACACGCCATCTGGATGTTGGGCACCGTGTTCTTCGGGTTCATGCCTGCGTTCCTGCGATTGAGCGTGATGCCGGTCTTCGCATTCGGCATCGAGATGTCGACGACGAAGGCGCTCGCGGTTTCCATCCCGGTATTCGTGGCCGTGATCCTGTTCGTCGGCTTCAAACTGCGAAAACCGACCCACCCGATGATCGTCGCTTCATCGGTGGTCTGCGTGCTGATGATCGGCACATCCTGGATCGGCGGGGTCGAGTGGTACCAAGACTTCATCACCCGGCTAATGAAACCGATGGTGCCCTGGCCGGGAATCGAGTAGCCCGTCGGAGGTACTGCCCCCGCAACGGTCGCTAGTAGTGCACCAGCGTGCCTTCGCGTTTGGCCCGGCGGATTGCGAAGCGGGAGAAGAAGATCCCCGCCGGCAGCAGGATCGCCGTCAGGATCCCCAGCTGCAGCAGGTCGTACTGCAGCGTGGCGAAACTCTCCCCCTTGAGCAGCGCACCCCGCACCACCCGCAGCGACCAGGTGATCGGCAGGTAGTCGGAGATGAAGCGCACCGACTCGGGCAGGTTCTCCACCGGGAAGAACACGGAGCCGAAGAAGGTGGTCAGGCTGCTGAGCAGCAGATTGATCGGGTCGCCCCGCTTGAAATACAGGATGAACGACGCCGACAGGATGCCGAGCCCCGCCGAGGAGAGCAGGGTCAGGAGCACCCCCAGCGCCACCGTCGGGAGACTCGAGGTGTGGATCTCGACGCCGAACAGCAGGACGGCGAACAGCAGGTACAGCCCGACCCGTAACCCGCCGTAGACGAAGTCCCAGGAGGCCGAGGAGAAGATCACCATCGCCGTCGGCGTTGGTGAGACCAACATCGCCTCCAACGTGCCGAGCATCTGCTCGTTGCGGATCTTCTGGGAGAAGGAATAGAGCGCCGTCGAGAAGTAGAACTGGAACGACAGCCCGATCAGCATCCACTGAAACGGAGGGATGCCGTCCAACCCCGGGGTGTCGGGGTCGATCATCTTGGTCATGAAGTAGAAGGCCAGGACCGAGAACAGCATCCCGCCGATCTGCAGCAGAAAGGACAGCCGGTAGGAGGTCTCGGCTCGCAGATCCCGCTCGAGGAAGGCCCAGGCCTTGCGCAGGAGCCGGATCATACGGCGCCCCCTGTCTGCCGGCCGGATCCTCCCGGTTTCGCGGAGTCGTCGGGTTCTTCGGCGTCGAGGATGCGGGTGAAGGCCTCCTCGAGATCGGACTCGTGGCGATCGCAGCGCCGGACCGCCACGCCGGCATGCATCAGCGCCGAGAGCAGGTCTCCGAGCTCGGCTCCGTCGGTCAGCGAGAGCTGCACCAACGTCCCGTCCGGGATCGACTCGGTCTTGTGCACCTGAGCCGGGCCGCTGAAATCTCCGGGCCAGCGATCGACCTCCAGCTCGTAGCCGTGGGTCTCGAGGCCGAAGGCCCGGACCGCGTCGACACTCCCCTCCTGGCGAATCTTGCCCTTGATCAGAATGGCCAGCCGGTCGCAGAGCGCCTCGGCCTCGGGCAGGTTGTGGGTCGCCAGGATGATGGTCTTCCTGTCCCGCGCCTTGAGCTCATCCTTGACGAAGGCGCGCAGCTCCAGAGAGGCCGCCGGGTCGAGGCTGCGGGTCGGCTCATCCATCAACAGCACCGGCGGGTCGTGGAGCAGCGAGCGGGCGATGGATAGCCGCTGCTTCATGCCGGCGGAGTAGTCGGAGAATCGCTGGTCGGCGGCCTCGGTCAACCCGACCCGCTCCAACAGTTCGTCGATCCTCGCCATCCGCCGGTCCGACGGCACGTCGTAGAGGATCGAGAAGAAGCGCATGTTCTCCCGGCCCGAGAGCCGCCAGTAGAACGATCGCTCGTCGGTGGTGACCAGACCGAGCTGCGGTTTGACCCGGTCCTCGTCGGCGGTGTCGACCCCGAGAATCCGCGCCTGCCCCTTGTCGGGCAGGACGAGGCAGGAGAGGATCTTCAGCAGCGTGGTCTTCCCCGCCCCGTTGGGGCCCAGCAGGCCGAAGATCTCTCCGTCGCCGACCTGGAGGTCGACGCCGCGCAGGGCGTGAACCCGCTCGGCCCGGCCGAAGGGGTCCCGCAGCAGCTGGCCCAACGACCGCTTGCGGACGAACGACTTCTCGATGCCGAGGCCTTCGACGGCGTAGGACAAGCGCTTCTCCGGCGAGGCCGCGCCACCGAGGCGCGCCCGGGCCCAAGATATCCCCGGGGACCCGCCGTGGCCAAGCCCCGCCGGAGAAGGCGTGTCTGAGTGGCCCCTGGGCTGCGGCTAGTTGAGGCTGAAGTCGACCATGACTCGCATGCGCACCTTGACCGGACGGCCCCGAAGGGTGCCGGGCTCGTAGCGCCAGAGCGAGACCGCCCGGACCGCCTCGTCATCCAGCCCGACATCGGGCAGCACCCCCTTGAGCACCTCGAGGTCGGTGACCCGGCCCTGTTCGTCGATCACCGCCTGAAGAATCACCCGCCCTTCCTTGCGAATGATCCGAGCCATCTTCGGGTAGGTCAGCTCTTCCCTGGGTTCAATGGGCACCGGCAGGATCAGGTCTGCGTGCCCCTCGTCGACGATGTCCGGCAACGGCGGCGCCGGAGGCACCACGTCGGCCAGCTCATCGCCGAAAACCGGGACGTCCACCGAAACATCCACCGGCTCCGCTACCGGCTCGTCGAAGACCGGCTCCGGAGCCTCGGGCAAGGGCACGGGGACCGATTCTCGATAGTCCAGCTGGGTGGGCACGATCTCCGGCCGCTCCTCGGGAGGCGGCGGCGGGATGTAGATCGGCTGAAGTTCGATGCGCTTGCCTTCCTTGGCCACGATCACCGGCGCCGACCGGATCACCGGCAGCGCCAGAAAGGCGACGTGAAGCAACGCCGCAATCACCAGCGCAATGCGCAGCGCAACCTTGTCCCCAGCATCTCGGTCGGTAAGGAATGTGTCCGGCGTCGATGGACGCCACGTAGCTGCCGTCATGGATTCCCTCCATGCCGCCCCCGCTACGTACAAGCCTAGGCTGGATCGGTCCGCGTACCCGGATCCCACGCGGTTGGCGCGGTGGGCCCACCGCAACCGAAGGGATGGCGCGAACCCGGCCGGCGCGCCGCCGGCCGGGCCCACTTCGAGAGCGCTCTAGCCGAGAGCCGACGCCACGGCGTCGTAGTCCGGCTCCTCGGCGATCTCGGGCACGAGTTGGCTGTGCAGGACCTTGTTGTTCTCGTCGAGCACGAGCACGCCGCGGGCCGAGAGACCTTCCAGCGGGCCGTCCTCGATCAGCATGCCGTAGTCCTTGGCGAAGTGCTTGGAACGCATCATCGACAGGGTCACGACGTGGTCCAGACCTTCGGCGCCGCAGAAGCGCTTCTGGGCGAAGGGCAGGTCGGCGGAGATCGTCAGCACGACGGTGTTGTCGAAACCGGCGGCCTTCTCGTTGAACGCCCGGGTCTGCACCTGGCAGACCGGCGTGTCGAGGCTCGGCACGATGCTGATCACCTTGCGCTTGCCGGCGAAGGTGGCCAGGGAGTTGTCTTCCATGTCGCCGTTGACCAGCCGGAAGTCCGGCGCGTCGGCACCGACGGCGGGAAGCTCGCCGTTGGTTTTGAAGGGGTTGCCCTTGAGCGTGATGTTCGCCATCGGAATCGACTCCTAAGCAGAGAAAGTCAGGGATCTATCGGTGACGCCGAATCTTAATGAATGGCGGCGCGGCTCCGCCAGCCGCCCGCCGTGAAGGGCACTCTCCTGTGCTATTACTGGCTTTCTTCACACCGGCCGGAGGCGACCGGCCGCTTTCGGGAGCCCCCGTGAACGATCTGCTGCTGCGAGCCCTGCGACGCGAACCCACCGAGCGGACGCCGATCTGGATCATGCGCCAGGCCGGCCGCTACCTGCCCGAGTACCGTGAGGTGCGTAGCAAGGTCGACTTCGTGACCCTGTGCAAGACCCCGGAGTTGGCCACCGAGGTCACCATGCAGCCGATCCGGCGCTACGGCCTCGACGCGGCGATCCTGTTTTCGGACATCCTGGTGCCGGTGGAGCCGATGGGCTTCGGGATCGAGTTCAACCCGGGGCCGGTGATCGACCGGCCCGTGCGCAGCGCCGCCGACGTGGAGCGGGTGCGGGTTCCCGAACCGGAGCAGGAACTCCCCTACGTGTACGAGGCGATCCGAATGCTGCGCCGGGAGCTCGAAGGCAAGGTGCCGCTGATCGGCTTCGCCGCCTCCCCGTTCACCCTGGCGGTCTACATGGTCGAGGGCCAGGGGTCCAAGAACTTCGACAAGATCAAGGGCATGCTGTTCGACGCCCCCGAGGCGCTCCATGCCCTGCTGGACAAGATCAGCGAAACGACGATCCGTTACATCGGCGCCCAGATCGACGCCGGCGCCCAGGCCTTCCAGCTCTTCGATACCTGGGCCGGGATCCTCGCCCCCGAGACCTACCGGGAGTTCGCCCTACGCTACGCAAGCCGGGTGCTGGACGCCCTGGCCGACCGCGGGGTGCCCCGGGTCTACTTCGCCCTCAACTCCGCCCACCTGTGGGAGGAGATCCGGGAGTGCGGCGCCGACGCCCTGGGCGTCGACTGGCGCACCGGTCTGGACAAGGCCCACGGCATCCTCGGTGATCGCTTCGCGCTGCAGGGCAACCTGGACCCCTGTGTGCTGCTGGCCTCCCCGGACACCGTTGAACGGGAGGCGCGCAAGGTGCTGGAGCGCGCGCGGGACCTTCCCGGCCACGTCTTCAACCTGGGCCACGGGATCCTGCCCCCGACCCCGCCCGAGAACGTCCAGCGGTTGGTCGAGACCGTTCAGGGGCATCGCGGCTAGGACTTCGGGTTCCACTCAGGCTGCTCGTCAGCGGACCCGGGTCTCAGCCCCAGTTCCGCCTGGTTCCGCCTTTGATCGAGGAATCTTTGGCCGACCCTTGACAAACCGACCAGTCGGTCGGTATCTTCTCCTGCGTGATGGTCAGAAACACGACACCCGAAGCAACCCGGCGCAAGATCCTGGAGGTCGCCGCCGAGCGAATCCACCAGGTGGGCTTCCAGGCGACCAGCGTCGGCGACATCCTCGCCGCCACCGGCCTGTCCAAGGGAGCGCTCTACCATCACTTCGCCACCAAGACCGAGATCGGCTACGCCGTGATCGAGGAGCACTACGCCGACCTGAACCGGCGCAACTGGGCGCCTGTCCTCGAGGCCGACGACGTGTTCCGCACCTTGATCCCCTTCCTGGCCGGCTTTCACCAGCAGATCTGCGACGAGACACTCTGCAACGGCTGTCCGGTGAACAACCTCGGGCAGGAGATGTCCGCCCTCGACGAGGGTTTCCGGCAGCGGCTCCAGCAGGTCACCACCCGCTGGCGGGACGATCTGACGGCGGGGCTGCGACGCAGCCAGCAAGGGGGCTCGATGGATCCGGCCGCCGATGCCGCCGGGGTCGCGGCCCTGGTGGTCGCCGCCTTCCAGGGCGCCGTCGCCCTGGCCAAGAACGCCCAGGATCGTCAGGTATTCGTGGAGAGCATGGCTTCTCTGCTGGACTACCTGAAACGGCTCGAGGTCCCTGTAAGTCACTGATTTTTTTTGACCTAGATACCGACCGACCCGTCGGTTTGTAAGCCCGGCGCCGCGGCGCCAAGGAGAAACAGCATGTCGAGACTCGAAGGAAAAGTCGCCCTGGTCACCGGAGGAAACAGCGGTATCGGACTGGCCAGCGCCCGGCGTCTGCTGCGGGAAGGGGCCAAGGTCGTGATCGTCGGCCGCCGCCAGGAGGGCCTGGACGAGGCGCTGCAACAACTGGATGGAGACGTATTGGCCATCCGGGCCGACGTCAGCAAGCAGGACGAACTGGAGCAGGCCTTCGCCGAGACCAAGCGCAAGGTCGGCGGCATCGACATCCTGTTCGTCAATGCCGGGGTGGCCCGTTTCGCTCCCCTGGCCGACTCCACCCCGGAGCTCTACGACGAACTGTTCGGCACCAACGTCAAGGGCGCCTACTTCACCGTGCGCAACGCCGCTCCCCTGCTCAACGACGGCGCCTCGGTGATCTTCAACTCATCGGTGGCCGGTCAGCTGGGGCTCCCCGACACCAGCCTCTACTCGGCGACCAAGGCGGCGGTGCGATCCTTCGCCCGTACCCTGGCCGCAGAGTTCGCCGAGCGAAAGATCCGCTTCAACGCCATCTCGCCCGGTCCGATCGAGACGCCGCTCTTCGGCAAGATGGGGCTGCCTCAGGAAGCGGTCGACGAGTTCGGAGCCCACGTCTCGGAGCAGGTGCCGCTCAAGCGTTTCGGCCAGGCGGACGAGATCGCCGCGGCGGTGGCCTTCCTCGGTTCTGCCGACGCCAGCTACGTCAACGGAACCGAGCTCGAAGTAGACGGCGGATTGAGCCAGGTCTGACGAGTCACGGCAGCCGGGCGTCCATCGTAGGACGCCCGGCCCGTTTCTTGTTCGCGAGCTTGGCTTCGTCGGTCGCGGAAGGCGAATCGCTAGTCGCCGTCGAGCAGACGGCCGAGCCCGCCGAGGACCGAGCCCTCACCCTGGGTCTTCCCGCCGGTCTGGGGAGCCGCGGCGTAAACTCGGTCGGCCAGCCGCGAGAAGGGCAACGACTGAATCCAGACCTTGCCCGGGCCGCGGAGGGTCGCGAAGAACAGCCCTTCACCACCGAACAGCGCGCTCTTGATCCCGCCGACGAACTTGACGTCGTATTCCACGGTCGGCTGAAAGGCGACGATACAACCGGTATCGATGCGCAGGGTCTCCCCGGCGGCCAGGGTCTTTTCGCGCATGGTGCCGCCGGCGTGGATGAAGGTCATGCCGTCGCCGTTGAGGCGCTGCATGATGAAGCCTTCGCCGCCGAACAGGCCGGCGCCGATCTTCTTCTGGAAGGCGATGCCGATCGACACCCCCTTGGCGGCACAGAGGAACGAGTCCTTCTGGCAAACCAGCTCACCGCCGACGTCCGGTAGATAGATCGGGATGATCTTCCCCGGGTAGGGCGCTCCGAAGGCCACGCGCTTCTTGCCCTGCCCCTTGTTGGCGAACACGGTCATGAACAGCGACTCGCCGGTGACCAGGCGCTTGCCCGCGCCCATCAACGTGCCGAGCAGCCCGCCGCTCTGCTGGGAGCCGTCACCGAAGATGGTCTCCATCTCGATGCCGTCTTCCATGTACATCATGCCGCCGGCCTCGGCGACCGCCCCTTCGTTGGGGTCGAGCTCCACCTCGACGTACTGCATGTCGTCGCCGAAGATGTCGAAATCCACCTCATGCATCTGGGTCATGGTCTCTCCCGCCCGCATCGCACCCCACCCTTCACCCGGGAGGGGGCCATGCCGATCGTTCCTGATTCGGGTGCGCCCGGGCTCCGGAGAATCCGGGCCGCTACAGGCGCAGTATGCCACCGACCGGGTGCTCTCGGACCCCGGCCCGGCGTGACGGCGGGAAGGCTCTGCTTCCCGCCGTCTTCAGGAGTTACGTCGGAGAACCGCCGAAGGTTCCGTCAGCGCTGACGGGTCGCCTGGCGGGTGAAGGGAGTGCGGGGACGATCGACACTGCGACCGGCGTCCCCGGTGCTACCGATCAGCATCGGCGGCGGAACCGGACCCGAGGAGGTCGAGGGCAGGACCTCGTAGACCTCGAGGAGCGCGACGCCGTTCGCCGCGCCGTCGAGCACGGCGGTGTAGCTGCCGGGGGCCAGATCCACGAGAATCGCGGCCTCGGCGGCGTTGGGCGGAGCGAAGCCGGTGTCCGAGATTTCGGTCGAGTCGGCACTGGCGCCCCAGTTGTCGTTGGTGGCCAGGGTGCTGCCGCCGGAACGCAGCGTCAGACTCGGGTCGGCCAGGGCGCCGGGCACGCCGAAGGTTCCCAGGGTCGGCCCCAGGGCCCGGATGATCACCGTCTTGGGGGAACTTCCGTCGATCACGAAGTCGGTGGTCAGCATGTCGGTACCCGAGGTCACCGGGCCGCGGGTCGAGAGGTTGCGCAGACGGCCGCTGCCGCTGATCTGGTGCGCTTCGATCTCGACGACCCCGGTGGTGTCCCCGGCGCCGCGGACGATCACGGTGTAGCTACCTGCAGTCAGGTTGCGAAAGATCGCCGACTCCGCCGGGTTGCTCGGCGCCAGGCCGGTGTTCTGGATGTTCGTGGCGTTGGGCGCGTTCTGCCAGTCATCGTTGGAGGTGACCAGCGACTGCCCCTGGTAGAGCTCGATCACAGGGTCCGCCAGGGCGCCACTGACCGAGCTCAGGCTCGGCCCGAGGGCGCGGAGCAGCACGTCGGCGGTGCCGTCGGTCACGATCAAGCCGGCGATCACCACCTCTTCGTCGGTCAGGGTGCGGCCCCGGGTCGAGATGCTCTCCAGCACGTCGGTGATCGTGGTGCCTTCGCAGACATCGCCGACCCCGTCGCCGTCGCTGTCCTGCTGGTTCGCGTTGGCGT
This sequence comes from Acidobacteria bacterium Mor1, assembly GCA_001664505.1. Lineage (GTDB taxonomy): Bacteria > Acidobacteriota > Polarisedimenticolia > Polarisedimenticolales > Polarisedimenticolaceae > Mor1. Next base: position 5,803,461 of record CP011806.1, on the reverse strand, counting down.
CGTTGGGACAGTTGTCCATGCTGCTGGCGATATCGTCGTTGTCGTCATCCTGGCAGACGCCGATGTCGACCGGGTTGGCCTGGGTGGCGCCGGACGGCACGTGAAACGCGTCGCACTCGGTCTGGGACAGCCCGTTGTTCGAACCGTTGTTGGAGGCGAACATGATGTGCCGGTTGTCGGGATGGTGCCCGAGGCCGGTGTTGTGACCGTACTCGTGGATCCAGAGGATCGACTCGATGGTCACGGTGCTCCAGCGCACCACGGCGATCCGGCTACCGGGCGTCGAAGCACAGCCGATGATGTTCATCCCCGGCCCGCCGCAGTAGTTGATCGCGGTGACCACCTTCACCCGGCCGGAGTTGTTGCTCAGCACGGTGTTCAGTTCGGAGGAATCATCGATCGTGTTCAGACCGTCGCCGGCGGTGCCGAAACTGTTGGCGTTGCCCTGCCGGGAAAGACGGATGCAGCAGCCGACGTCTTCGGTGAAGTCCTCGGTAGCCGCCCGGTAACTCGCGTCCTCGAGAATGGCGTCGAGGCGATCATTGTCCAGCGGGTTGCTGATGTCGACGTGGTTCGAGTAGGTCAGGCCGGTGTCGTGGCTACGGCTCTGGCTGTCGTCGGCGAAGGGCACCACCGGATCCTGGGGATCGGTCACGTCCAGATCATTGTCGAGGTTCAGGTCAAGCGTCGAGGCCTCGAAGCGCGGACGGGGCATGGTCCGGCGAACCGGCAGCCGGCCTCCGCGGAACCCACGGGACGCCTTCAGCTTCGCCGCCTCGGTTCGCTCGCGCACCATGCTCATCGCCGAGCGGAGCGCCGGCCCTTGATCGGAGGCCTGGGAGACAGGCATCACCCGCTGCTGAGACAGCGCGCTCAGGCGCTCGGTCGCTTCGGGGCGGCCGGACAGGGCCAGCCCGCGAATCGCCATCCCGATCAACTCGTGACACATGCTCTCGGAGTACCAGCCGGCGGTCGCGGCCGACGCGAGCATCGAGCCCTCGCCACCCGGCCGGGTCATCTCGAGCAACGCTTCCAGCGCGCGGGGTTCACCACGGCCGGCGATGTGGCCCAGGGCCTGGGGCGCCAGCATCAACGCGCGCTCCTCTTCGGGGCGCGTGACCTCCGACGGAGGCGTGCTCAGGTAGCTGACCAACGCATCGCTGGTCTCGCCGGCACCGAGCCAGGCGAGATAGGCCACGACGTTGTCCCGGCGTTCGAATTCCGGGTCGGCCAGGAGATCGAGCAGGTGAACGACGCCGTCCGCGCCGACCTGTTGCTCGGCCATTTCCGCCGTGATGCCGTGGAAGTAGATCTGCTCCGCCGCCTCACGGACCGACTCGGCGGTCGGCGCGTTCACGGTGTCGGCGGCAACCGCCGGCAGCGCGAGACAGAGCGAAAGAACAAGAACGAGAACCGGACGAGACAGGGGGGAACGGCTCACGGTAAGGGCCTCACTGAGTAATTAGGAGCGACCCTTTGAATCTAAGCCTGAGCCGAAAAGCGCGCAAACGAGGAAAGGGCCCGTCCTCCGGGAGAACGGGCCCTTCGGCATACATCGGTGGGCGGCCGTCGAGCCGACCACGAAAACGTAACGACCGTTCAGCGACAGTCCGATCTCGACCGGTCGATTTCCGTGCCGTCTGAAGCGAATCCGGCCGGCGACTCCACGTCGTCGACATGTCCCGTTACGACCACGTAACTGGATTCCAGCGGCTGATCGCCGGGCAGAACGACGATCTCCAAACGGCCGCCACCGGCGTCTTGAGTCGGCGACGCGCAGTACGGACCCGCCGGAGCGCCGGCGCCATGGTCGTAAGCGCCCAGGGCATCGACCCTGCCGAAGTAGAGGTTGTAGCGATCGGCTCCGGCGAGAGGGTCGAAGGAGACGAGCATCGCGCCGTCGGCGCGGAAGTCGACCCGCAGCCCCTGGACCTCGTCGGGCCGGGGCTTCTCCCATCCGTACAGATCGATCCAGGCAGCATCCAGTTCGACCTGGTAGTTGTCGTTCCCCGGCGTGTTGGCCACCGGCGCCGACAGCACCCGGACCTGGGTCGCAGCCAACTCTTCGTGGGTCACCGTCGGCCAGACGTAGTCGTTGCCCTGGATCTCCGGGTTCTTGATCAGGGTCGACGAGACCTCACGAGGGGATGCCGCGTTGGGCACGACCATCAACTGGGCGTTGGGGTAGTCGGCGTTGGAATCCGGTTTGTTCGGTCCGCCGGCGCCGACCAGCGGCGTGTAATAACTCCAGTCGGTGGTGCTGTAGGCGTGCCCCGCATCGGGACGGAACTGCCCGCCCAGGGAGGCCTCCATACGGTAGTAGTCGTCGCCCACGGTACCGGTAGTGTTGAAACGGACGCCGGCCACGGCACGCACGATCTGAACCTCGTCGAACCAGTCGGGGAATCCGCCGAAGCGCACTTCCTCGGCGCCGCTTCCCAGGGTGATCGACGCGCTGGCACCGCCGTCATCGTCGTTGAACGCCGCTTCCGGTGAGGTGACTCCCCCGCCCCCCAGGGTCTGGGAGTTGCTGGGCAACAGCCGCCGCACCCGGCGCAGATAGCCGTAGTCCTGATCGATCGAGGTGCGGTTCAGCGAATCCCGGCTACCCAGGTTCACGCCCCCGGCCGCTTCCCACAGCTTTTCGAGGATGATCTCGTAGCCGGCCTCGGTCGGATGAATCCCGTCGGTCCCGAAGAAGTCGTTGCAGATGCGGTTCTCGAAGCCGGTGCAACCGCCCAGCAGATCTTCCCGGGCGAACTCGGCGGCGACCTCGTTGATCGCCACCCGCCGGGCCTGGCCCCAGGCCATTTCCCGCAACACGTGATCGATGATCGGCAACCACTCCCGATGGAAATCGGTGACCGCCGTCGATCCGCAGTCGTAGGCTTCGTTGTCGTAGAGCGAGTTGAGCTGGATGTCGATCCCCGGCACCTCGGTCAGCATCACCGAGATCACTTCCTGCAGGTTGGCGTAGGCGTCCAGCACCTCCTCGACGGCTCGGTTGGTCTCGGGTTGGGTCGGGTTGTTGCCCGCGTCCACGCCCAGCAGGTCGTTGCCGATCATCGAGAGGGTGACCAGCTGCGGCTGCTGATCGAGGATACGGAAGATGTTGTTCCAGTCGTTGGTCTGATCGACCAGCAGGTCGTCAGTATGCTCACCCTTGACCGCGGCCTCGCCGTCGGATCCGAGAGTCACGGTGGCGCCCGGTGCGGTGCAGGCGAGCCGACTGCGGAACTGATTGCTGTACCAGAACGCCGACGTATCCAGACAGGAGTTCCAGTTGTAGGCGATGCTGTCGCCCATGGCCACGTAGCGCAGCGATCCCGCGCGCAGATGATCGATGGCGTTGTCCAGGGTCGAGACCCGGGGGATACCCACCGGCGCCTGGTATCCGGGAGTGCCCAGGGCCACGCCGTCGAAACGGGGACCGGCCTGGCGCCACCCGGGAGGATCCTGCACCCGCAGCACGTAGCATCCGTTGCCCGGCGCGAAGGAGTACGCCCCGTCGGCGGCGGTCGTCAGCGACGTGTCGACGCTGCCCCCGGCGTCGGGCGCACCGAGGAGTTCGATGGTCACCCCCTCGAGGGCCGGCTCCCCGGCATCGCGGATGCCGTTTGCGTTGCGATCCTCGAAGACCTCGCCTTGAACCTGAGCCCATGCGGGTAGGGTTGCGGCGAGGAGAACGGCCGCGGCCACCGGGAGTAGACGGGACGCGTTACGGTTCGGCGCGCGCATCAGCGCACCCGCTCGAAACGGCGGTGCAGGGTGTAGGCCCCACGGGCTTCCCCATGGCGCACGAACCGGACCTCGAGACGGCCCGCGAGCTGCTCCCCTGCCTCGTCGAGGGTGTAGCTCTCGGTGACGTCGAGATGGAACTCGGTGCCCCCTTCAGGGTAGACCCGGTAGACGGCGGACACGCCCCGCCCCTCGGGTGCGGCAACCCGCGCGACGAGTTCGATGGGCACCGGGCCGTCGTCACCGGCGAAGGCCGGCCAGCTTGCGGCCAGTTCGCCGTCGACCCAGATACGCGGTCCGTCTGCGCCGAACCCGAGCCGCACGGGAGCGGCGGGCGCCAGGTTGTTACTGCCGGCTTCGTAGAACTGCTCGACGAGCCTCCACTCCCCCTCGACCGAGGTGGGAGCGGGAGCCACCGTCGCGGCCAACATCAGGCCGATGGCGATCCAGCTCATGCAAATACCCCCTATGAAGCGTCCAGGGGGTAACGTACGCCGAAATCGGCCCGATCCGACGCGAAAAAGGCCGGTTTCTACCGATTCCGGGCCGCCCAAAGTAGCGGGAGTCGGGTATGTTTGGTGCGGGGGTCGGGTTGCGGATTCAGGGAGTCTCCTTTGACACGTCTCGCCGGACAGGTGGTCTGCATCACCGGTGCGAGCAGCGGTATCGGCGCGGCCTGCGCCCGGACCTTTGCCCGGGAAGGCTCGCGGCTGCTGCTGGCTGCCCGCCGCCTGGAGCGGCTGGAGGCGCTGGAGTCCGAACTACGCGCGGCCGGCGCAGCCGGGATCCGATCCGTCGCCCTCGACGTGCGCGACCGCGAGGCGGTCATCGAGACCTTCGAAAGCCTGGACGCGCCCTGGCGCGACATCGACGTGCTGGTCAACAACGCCGGTCTCAGCCGCGGCCTGGATCCGCTCCATCGCGGACTGCACAGCGACTGGGAAGAGATGCTCGACACCAACGTCAAGGGTTTGCTCTGGGTCGACCGGGTGGTGGTGCCCGGCATGGTCGAACGCAAGCGCGGTACGGTGATCCACATCGGCTCCATCGCCGGGCGGCAGGTTTACCCGGGCGGCAACGTCTACTGCGCCAGCAAACACGCGGTGCGGGCGTTGACCGATGGCCTGCGCCTGGACGTCAACGGAAGCGGCGTTCGGGTGATGTCGGTCGATCCGGGCATGGTCGATACCGAGTTCAGCGAGGTCCGGTTCCATGGCGACCGGGACAAGGCGGGCAAGGTCTACCGCGGCATGCAGCCGCTGAGCGGCGATGACGTGGCCGAGGTCGTGCGCTTTGCGGCGAGCCTTCCCGAACACGTGGTGCTGGCCGAGACCCTGCTGTTGCCGACCGATCAGGCGTCGGCAACCACGGTCCACCGCAAAGGCTGACGACCCGGAACCGGCGGAGGGGCTGACGGTAGCCCGAGGGAAGCGCTCGACGAGGGGCAGACGGAGAGCGGCGATGAAAAGGAACAGGATCCGCACCGTTTGGCTTGCCGCAGGGCTGCTCCTCGCCCTGTGCGCCTCCGCCCAGGAGCCCTCGGGCCAGGAGCCCGACGCCCAGGCGGAACGCGGCGGCGGCCGCGACGACGTTCGCGAGTCGGATCTGGTCGAACGTTCGCTCTCGCGCATTGCCGTGATCGACGTCAGCGTTCAGGGTTCTCCCGAGGCGATCCGCAGCCTGGGCGCCGAGCACTTCGAGGTCCAGGTCGGGCTGCGCAAGATCCGCGAATTCGAGGTCGACCGGGTCTGCCCCATGGCGTCGGCCACCGCGGAACAGGTCGATCCCGTCGAGCAGTTGCTGGCCGCCCGGCCGGCCAGCTACGTGCTGTACTTCGATCAGGCGCTGCTGAGCATCGCCGGCCGGCACCGTTCGCTGCAACTGGCCCGCTCGCTGCTGCCGGAGCTGCTGGTCGACGGCTCGCGGGTGATGCTGGTCTCCAACGGCCGCGAGCTCGAGACCTTCTCCAACTTTTCCGACGATCCCGAAACCCTGACGGCCGCCCTCGACCGTATGGACAACGACCCGCGCCACTTCGATCCATGGGCCAGCTCCGAGGTGCAGCGGGTCGAGGAGGTGTTCGACGCGCTCAACAACCAGCGTGTGGTCGACCTCGCGGAGTCGCGAGCGCGGAACTTTCAGAAGGACGAGAGCTGGCGCACCGGCCGGGCGCTGCGCCGGCTGGAAACGACCCTGGCCCGCCTGGCCGACCTCGAGGCCCCCAAGGCGGTGATCTACTTCGCCGACGTGATGCGCCAGAACGCCGGCGAACACTACATGAGCTTCTTCGGCGGCTTCGTGCCTCAGCAGAGTCCGGTGCTGAACCGGATGAGCGTCGACGCCTTCTCTTCCCGCACCTCCTTCGACGCGGTGGTGAAGCAGGCGATCGCCAACGGGGTGCGGTTCTACACCGTCCGCGCCGAGGGGCTGGTCTCCCAGATGCAAACAGCCTCGGTCAGCATCGGCGGGGCGCAGCGGGCGGGAAGCGCCTCGTACAGTTCCCGCACCCGGGTGATCGACGCCGACAAATCCATGGGCAGCCTGGCCCGGGAAAGCGGCGGCTTCGCCTTCCTTCGCGGCGAACCCGCGCGCCAGGTCGCGCGGCAGATCAAGTCCGACTTCAGCTGCCTGTTCATGATCAGTTTCGACCCCTCCCGCTACGCCACCGACAGCGCCTACAGCCTCAAGGTCCGGGTCAACCATCCCGGGGTGGAGATCCGCAGCCGGGGACAGATGGTGGTGCAGAGTGAGAAGACCCGGCGCAAGAGCCGCCTGTTGGCGGCCTTCACCGCCCCCGGGGCCGCCCGCAACAGCACGGCGATCCACGGCGGACTGATTCCGACCAGCTATGCCAAGGGCCGCTACAAGGCGATGGTCCAGGTCTCGGTTCCGGGGATGCCCCTGCCCGAGACCACCTGGGACCTCGGTGCGTCGCTGGTCAGCGACGAGCGGGTGCGCTCGGAGACCTCCGGGCGGCTGACGGTCGGTGCCCGGGATGTGCCGCTGACGCTGGAAAAAGAGATCGAGTTCCCGCCGGGAGAGCTGGAGCTGATCTACGTGGCCCACGAGACCCGCACCGACCTGGTGGTGTCCGGCTTCAATCAGCACTCCTGGCCCAACCCCGACCGGGGGGATCTGACGGCCGGGCCCGTGGTGGTACTGCAGCCGGCCGACGGCATCTTCTCCCGGGACGGCGCGGTCCGGACCCGCGGTTCGGTCTTGCGCTCACCCGGCGAGCCGCTGCAGGCGGAGCTGCCGACCGCCCTGGTCAGCCTGGTCTGCCACGGCGGCCGCCGGGAGCGGGCCGAGGTGCGGCGCACCCTGATCGGCGAGAGCGACGTGACCTTCCCTCCCCTCGAGATCGATTTCGGCGATGAACGTTGCGCCCAGATCCGCGACATCATTCCGTCGGACACCCTCGGTACCGGTCAGTTCGTCTACAGGGTGGATCTGATGGACCAGGACGGGATCGCCGGGACCAGCGAACGGGAGCTGACCGTGGGCATCGAAGACCTCGCTCCCGCCCGCTGATCAGTTTCAGCACGAAAACCCCTCATCCGCCCGGTCCGGTGGAGAGATCTTGCGCGGCCATGCACAATGGTCTGAGAAGCTCTTTTGGGAGTCTCGAGGGGGATAGGGGAGAACACGCCGTGACCGCGACCCAGCGCGCCATCCAGTGGACCGGACTCGTTTACCTGGTTTTCACCTTCGCCGTCGCCCTGCCGGCGGAGCTGCCCGTGTACGGGCAGGAACAGGACGGAGGCAAGGACTCCGCCGATGCCGCCACCCAGGAACCACAGCGCAGTGACGTCGTCGAGCGGGCCCTCGGCCGGCTCTACCAGCTCGACGTCACCGTGACCGGTCCCGAGGACGCCATCAAGGATCTCGGCGTCGAAGATTTCGACCTGGTCGTCAACAGCAACTTCATGGAGGAGTTCTTCGTCGACCGGGTCTGCCGCAGCGTGTTCGAGACCCCGGCTCCCGACTCCGAACCGGTCGATGACTCTGCCGAGTCCGGCGCCGAGCCGGCGGCGACGCCCGCCCCGGTCGCCGGCCCCCGGGCGACCTTCCTGATGTACTTCGATCAGGTGCACCTCTCCCTCGCGGGGCGCAGCCGGGCGCTCCAGATGGCCCGGGACCTGGTGCCTCAGCTGGTCAGCGGGGGTGCCGTGTCGGTGGTCTCCTCGGGCCGTGGCGTGGAAACCTTCGCCGAGTACTCCGAGGACGAGTTCGAACTGCTCGAGGCTCTCGAAAAGCTGGAGTACGACCGCAACCAGTGGGACGAATGGACCCAGCTCGAGGAACGCCGCTTCGCCGACATCAACCGCTACCTGGTCGACGACCGGATCGACCAGGCGATCTCGATGGCTCGTTTCTACGCCAAGGAAGAACGTTACCGGGCCGAGAAGGCGCTCTACCGCCTGTCGATGGTGCTCGGCCGGCTGGCTACACGGGATCAGCCCAAGGTGGTGATCTACTTCTCCGATTCCATGCGGCGCAACCCGGGGCGTCACTACCTCGACCTGTTCAACCAGAACCTGGTGGACCGGCAGACCGAAGACCAGGGAACCATCGAGAACGACTCCCAGGTCACGGCGGTGATCTTCGACCGGGTCATCCAGGAAGCCGCGGCCCACGGCATCCGGGTCTACGCCGTCGAGGCCCAGGGCATGGTGGTCCAGACCAACCGCTCCGGAGCCCTGCGCGCGACGCCGACCACAAGCAGCGGCCTGCGCGATGCCCAGGGCAGTCTGCAATCCCTCGCCATCGAGACCGGGGGCCAGGCGTTCATCAGTAGCGGCGTCAGCGCCAAGAGCATTCGCCGCAACATCGAGAAAGACCTCTCCTGTCTCTACCTGGTCAGCTTCGATCCCACGGGCATGCCGCTGGATCGCTCGATCCCGGTGCGCCTCGACGTCAAGCGGCCCAGGGTCAAGGCCCAGGTGCGGGGCACCATCGTGCTGCAAAGCGAGGAGGCCCGGCGCAAGTCGGCGCTCCTGGCCGCGTTCGGCGCCACCGAGAAGGAAAAGGCCGGCATCTCCGCCAACTCGCCGATCCGGGCCGGCATGCTGCCGCTGGGTTTCGAGGACGGCAAGTTCAAGGCGCGGCTGCAGGTCTACGTCGACGGCTCTCCCCTGCCCGGCGCCAAGTGGGACGTCGGCGCCAGCGTCGTCGCCGAGGACCGGGTTCCCCTGGAAGCCTCTGGGCGGATCGAGGTCGATCAGCCCAACATTCCGGTGGTGCTCGAGACCGAGGCCTACTTCAAGCCCGGCTCCTACGAAGTGGTGATGGTGGCTCACGAGACCGAGAGCGACCACATCGTTTCTCGCCGGGTGGAAAACACCTGGCCCAACCCCAAGGCCCAGCCGGTCGCGGTCAGCCCGATCTCGATCGTGCAGCGCACGCAAGCCGCCTTCCACAGCGGCGGCGAGATCCGCACGTCGGGGAACCGGGCGCTGGGCCAGGGAGAGCTGGTCAAGGCCGATGAAGACACCGCCTTCGTCGGCATGATCTGCTGGGACCGGGGGCAGCGAAAGCCCCTGCGCATCACCCGCACCCTGAGCGGCGATTCCTCGGCGGACTTCCCTCCGATGGAGATGGAGCCCGGCGACGAGCGTTGCCGCACCTTTGCCGACCTGGTGGCCCCCGGCACCATGACCGCCGGTTCGTTCACCTACGAGGTCAAGGTGCACTCCGACGACGAGGAGTTGGCCAGCGGCAAGATCGTGTTCGGCGCCACCGACCGTACCGCGGCTCGCTGAGCCGCGGGTGGGTCAGGCGTTGCCGATCTGCTTCCCGGCCAGCGCTTCGGCGAGGGCGTCGACGGCGTCGGCGTCCCACTTGTCCCCGCGCCTGGACCGGAGCGCCTCCAGCGCCTCCAGGTTCGAAAGCGGCTCCTGCAGCATCGTCGAGGTCATGGCGTCGTAGGCTTCGGCCACGCCGAGGATCGCCGCGGTGCGTGGAATCTTCGCGGACTCGACGTGGTAGTAGCCGGTTCCGCTGGGCTGCTCGTGGTGGTACAGCACCGTCTCGGCGACCCGGTCGTCCCGGTCCAGGGCCTCGAGTAGCCGGGCCCCGGTGGCGGGGTGGGTGCGCATCATCTCTCGCTGATCCTCTTCCAACGGCCCGCGCTGGCGCAGCACCTCGATCGGGAGCGCCACCTTGCCGATGTCGTGGAGCATCGCGGCGTGGAGCAGATCGCTGATCTCCCCGTCGGGCAGGCCCATGGAGTGGCCGATGACCGCGGCGAAGGAGGCGACCCGTTCGGCGTGGCCGGGCTCGAAGGCGTCCCGGTGGTCGGCCCAGTCGGCGATCGAAGCGGCCACCTCCAGGTACGGTGTCAGCGGCTTGCGATGGCGGGGAAAGCGGGTCCCCAACAGCCCGACCATCCGGCGCAGGAAGCGCTGGGGATTGCGTGCCGTCAGGCCCATCTCCTCCCCGGTTTCCGGACGCCGCACCTCGCGCAGGATGTGATGGGCTCGAACCAGGGCGTCCACCCGGGCCAGCAGCGAACCGGGCTCGATGTCCAGGGACATCCGGTCGACCAGCCGGTCCTCGAAGTAGACCGAGTCGTGATCGTTGCCGCTGGGATCGAGCAACAACACCGGCGGAGCTGACTCGGCGTGGCCGCAGAAGGGCTCCCGGGCGATCATGCGGCCGTCGTCGACCGCGACCACCAGGTCCGGAGCCTCCTCGAGCTCCGACGAACGCCAGGTCTCGGGGACCTCTACCCGGATCCCGTGCCCGTCCTCGCGCAAGGCCGTTCGCACCATAGCCACCGACGACCGGTCCGGACCCACCAAGATGATGTCAGCCATGCGGGATACCTCCTCCTAGACTCCCGCGGCGAATATGTTCCCCGCTACCCTCCTTGTCGAACATCACTCTTGGCAGCCCACGGCGACGGGTATATCTTCGAGTCGGTCGGTGCCGCGAGCGGACGTCGCGGGTTTCCACCGGCACGGGTGCCACAAAATGGAAGCGTGGAACGTAGCGGCAATTGTGATGCTGGCCATCCTGGTCGGTGCAGCCATCCCTGTGCTGATCCAGTTGTTCCTGACCCTACGGAGCGCCCGCCAGGTGCTGGACCGCACCGGCCCCCGGGTGGACATGGCCGTCCACGAAATCCACCAGGTCACCGGCAAGATGAACCGTCTGGCCGACAACCTCGACGGCGGGGCCGAGCACCTGGGCAAACTGGTCCAGGAATCGGGCGAATTGGCCCGGACCCTGGGCAAGTTCCGGAAGTCGGTGCAGAGCGCATCGGCCATGGGCAGCGCCGTCGGCCCGGCGGTCGCGGCGGCGATCCACGCCTTTGCCGCCCAGCGGCAGGCAGCCGCCGAAGCCGAGGCGGAAGCGGCGGCGATGGAAGCCAATCCGGAGAATTCCGAGCAAGCCAAGGAGAACGACGATGAAGGATGATTACTCGGGAGCTCACCTGTTGATCGCGTTCCTGGCAGGCGCCGCCGCCGGCGCCGCCGTGGCGCTGCTGAGCAGCCCCAAGACCGGAAGCGAAAACCGCGACTCGATCGCCGGCTGGGCCAAGGGTGCCCAGGGCAAGGCGGGTAAGGTGCCCGGCGCCATCCGCAACGCCTCCCGGGATGCGGCCAAGGCGGCCACCGAAGCGTTCACCAAGACGCTGAAGGACGAAACCGCCCAGGCACCCAGCGAGGAAGAGGTCGAGGTCGGTTAACCCGGCAAGCGTTTGCTGACCAGCAGGGTGATGTCGTCGGCCGGCGGCGCGCCCTCGGTGAACTCGTCGATCCGCTCACGCACGTCTTCGATCAACGCGTCGACCGCGACGTCCCGGCGCTCCAGCACCATCTGCGCCAACCGCTCTTCACCGAACTCTTCGCCGTCGGGCCGTGCGGCCTCGGTAACCCCGTCGCTGAACAGCGCCAGCACGTCACCCTGCTCGAGGGTGACCGTCTTCTCGCTGTAGCCCACCTCGGGCAGGATTCCCAGGACGGTGCCGCCCCCCTTGAGCCACTCGACCTCGCCCCCGGCGCGCACCAGCGCCGGCGGGTTGTGCCCCGCATTGCAGTAGGTCATCACCCCGGTCGCGGGATCGATCAACCCCATGAACATGGTGATGAAACGGTTGCGCGGGCAGTGCACCGAGATGCTGCGATCGAGCCTATGCATCATGTCGCCCAGGCTGTCGTGGGGTAGCTCAGCCAGGAACTGAACCCGGGCCTGGAGGTTGCTCATCAGAAGCGCGGCGGACATGCCCTTGCCCGCCACGTCGGCCAGCACGATGCCGATGCGGCCGTCGGGATAGGTCAGGAAGTCGTAGTAGTCCCCACCGACCCGCAGCGACGCCGCGTTGTGCCCGCCGAACTCGTAGCCCTCGATCTGGGGCGCCCTGGAGGGCAGGATGCGGCGCTGCATGTTGGCCGCCTGCTCCAGTTCCTTGTCGACTTCCGCCAGCCGCGACTTCTCGATGCGGATGGCGGCCACGTTGGCCAGCACCGTCAGCAGGTTGAGGTCGTCGGGGGTGAAGTCACGAACGAAGAAGCGGGAGTCGACGTAGATCAGGCCGATGACTTCTTTGTCGGTCTGCAGCGGCACCGCCATCATCGTGCGGATCTGCTGCTCGCTGATCGACAGCCGCTCACGGAAAGCCTGATCGCTCTGGGCGTCGCGCACCAGCACCGACGCCTTCTCGTTGAGCACCCGGTCGCGAACCGCCGTGCTGATGGCAAAACCCTCGCCGTGGCGGGCCCGGACCTTGAGGTTGGTTCCCTCGAAAGTCATCAGGATGCCCCGCTCGGCGCCGACCGCCTCGATCGAGAGGTCGAGAATCCGCGGGAAAAGCTCGTCGAGCGGATCGTGGCCGGCGAGTTCCCTTCCGGCACGAATCAGGGCGCTGACCACCGGAGACTTGAAAACCCGGGCCCCCTCGTCCGACGGGACCTTCTCCGGTTCCTGTCCCGGCAGCGGAGGCGCGGTGGGGAAACTCCCCTCTCCCGACAGCAGCCCCTCGAGACTGGTCATCACCGTGGCCGAGAGCGCCCCCTCGTCGCTGGCGACGAAGACGGTTCCCTCCTCGGCGGCGTCGGGGTCCCGGAACTGGATGTTCAGCCGGCCGGCGGTGATCCGGTCTCCCGGCTTGAGAGTGCGGGCCGAGGAAATGCGGCTGCCGTTGAGCAGGGTGCCGTTCTTGCTGCCCAGGTCTCGAACCGTCCAGTCCTCATCGGTGTCGTGCTCGAACACCAGATGCTGGCGGGACAGGCTGGCGTCCTCGGGAAAGCTGACGTCGTTGCCGTGGGCCCGGCCCAGCGACAACTGCTCGCCGTCGAGGCGCACCACCTGCTGGGCGTGGTCCGGCGCCTGAATTACGATTTCTCTGGCCATCTATCGCTACGCCTCTACTCCCGGGACATTTCCCAGATTTCGCTCCCCAGCCAATCCCAGGGCAGACGCCCCTCGTCGCACGACTCCGGCTCGGGAGAGAACTGGACGTCACAGAAGTAGATGATGCTCGCCGTGCTCGTCCCCATGTTACGACACCCGTGGGCCACGCCGGGGGGAATCCGCACCAACCGCGAGCGGCCGTCGCCGATCATCAGGCGCATGGTGGTCTCGGCGGTCGGCGACCCTTCCCGCTGATCGGAGAGCACCAGCATGATCCGGTCCGCCGGCGGCACGTACCACACATCGGTCTGGCGGCGATGCAGATGGAAGGCCTTGATCGCACCGGCTTCCAGGGTGCTGAAGTTGATCTGGGCGGCTTCGAAACCGTCGACTCCGTCGAGCATTCCGGCCTGCAGGCGGCCCAACTCGGTCATCGACCCGGCGTCGTCGTTGAATCGCCGCAACTCGACGATTTCGACCCCCTCGATCGATGCCCCGCCCTGATAGGACTGGAGGCTGTAGGCGTCCTCGGCTCGCGGGGTCAATTTCACTCGGCGTCTCCTCCCCGCGCGGCGGGGGAATCCAGATAGGTGTAGTGGCGCAGGCGGCGCCGGTAATCGTCGAGCAGACTGTCCGCCTCTGACCTGTCCATCGAGCCCTGGTTGACCCGCTTGCGCAGGGCCGCCTCGGCGCTCCCGATCAGTTCTTCTTCGTCGTAGCCGTAGCACTGGATCGTATCCCGGGCGTCATCCCCCCGGCGCACGCTGCGAATCACCGTCTTGCCCTGGGGGTCCAGCATCACCTCGGCCTCATGAGCGCGGCCGAACAGGTTGTGCATGTCCCCCATGGTGTCCTGGTAGGCCCCGATCAACAGGAAGGCCAGGTAGTAGGGCTCCCCCTCCCTGAGTTCGTGCAGCTCGAGGCTGTCCTTGATGTCCTTCAGGTCGACGAACTTCTCGACCTCGCCGTCGGAGTCGCAGGTGATGTCCGCCAGGGTCGCGCGGCGGGTCGGCGCCTCGTTGAGCCGGTGGATCGGCATCACCGGGAAAAGTTGATCCAGCGCCCAGTGGTCCGGTATCGACTGGAACACCGAGAAGTTGCAGATGTACTTCTCGCGCAACTCACTCTCGAGCTCGACGAATTCATCTGCAACGAACTTGGCCGACTTCGAATAGCGCACCGCCTTCTCGGCGATCTCGCGGAACAGGGTCTCCCCCTTGGCCCGGTCCTGCAGGCCCAGCATGCCCAGGTTGAACAGGGAAAACAGCTGATCCCGGTAGTCGATGGCGTCGTGGTAGAACTCGCGATAGTTCTTGACCGTGATGTTGCGGGCGACCTCGGCCAGATCCTGCACCACCTGAGGTTCGCGACCGGTCATCGGGAGCGGAGTCGAGGAAGAACCGGAGACCGCCGCCCGTACGTCCGCCACCAGCACCGCGTGGTAGGCGGCGAGCATGCGCCCGGACTCACTGACGATGGTCGGCATCTCGACGTGTTCCTGCTCGCAGACCTCCTTGATGCCGAACACCACGTCGTTGGCGTACTCCTGCACGCCGTAGTTGACCGATGCGTCCGACGAGGTCTTGGACCCGTCGTAGTCGATTCCCAGTCCGCCGCCGACATCCAGGTAGCGGATGTCGACCCCCTGGTGGCGCACCTTGGCGTAAATGCGGCTGGCCTCCTGGACCGCCTTCTTGATCTTGCGGATCTCGGTGATCTGCGAACCGATGTGGAAGTGCAGCAGGGCGAGCTGCTGCTGCAGACCGGCGGCTTCCAACGCCTCCATCGCCTCGACCACCTGCAGGGTCGAGAGGCCGAACTTCGAGGCGAAGCCTCCCGACTTCTCCCACATCCCCGAGCCCCGGGCCTGGAGGCGGATGCGCAACCCGAGCATCGGCAACACCTCTTCGCCCCGGGCCACTTCGAGGAACTGCGCGATCTCGAAGGGCTTCTCGATGACGACGACCACCTTCTTGCCCAGGCGCGCCGCGAGGATCGCCGACGAGATGTACTCGGCATCCTTGAAGCCGTTGCACAGGATCAGGGATTCCGGCGGGGTATTCAGCGCGATGGCGGTCAGCAGCTCGGGACGGCTGCCGACCTCGAGACCGAGACCGTCGTTCCAGCCGGCCGCGACGAGCCCCTCGACCACCGAACGAGCCTGATTGACCTTGACCGGAAAGACCGGACGGTAGGCGTTGCCGTACTCGAATTCCTCGATGGCCCGGCCGAAGGCCCGGGTCAGCTGACGCACCTGTCCCTCGAGCAACTGGGGAAACCGCAGCAGCGCCGGCGTGCCGTAACCCCGCTTGCCCAGTTCCTGCACTACCTGCAGCAGGTCGATGGACCGGGAAGAATCCTTGCCGGGGGTCACCAGCAGGCGGCCATCGTCGCCGATGTCCAGATAGCCGTTCCCCCAGCGGTCGAGCCCGTAGGTTTCGACCGCATGGCGGCTGGTGTATCGATCGGTTGGAGAGATGACCATACGGCCCTCCACGGCTGACGCCGGTGGACGTTCCGTTCGGCGCTCTCCCGGGAGAGCACCTTGGATGCCAAAGACCTGCGGATTATAGAGCTTACGCCCCCTACCGCAACTTCCCCGCCACCCCGTGGGCTACCCTCTGGGCCATGCCCCGACCATGGCCTCAGGACACCCGCCTCGGCTGGCTGGCCCACCGCATCTCCCCCGGCGCGCGGGTTGCCGACATCGGCACCGACCACGCCCGCCTGCCGGTCCACCTGCTGGCCTCGGGTCGAGCCTCGTTCTGCGTGGCCGCCGACGTCAGCCCAGAGGCGATCCAGGCCTCCCGGGCACGCAAGCTACCCGACGGGGTGGCCGATCACCTGAGCTACCGGGTCGGCGACGGTCTCGACGTGCTGACCCCTGCAGACCGGATCGACACGGTCGTTCTCGCCGGATTCGGGGGGCATCAGATCGCCGACTGCCTGGAACGGCGCCCCCCCCACGCACTCGGCGTCGGGCAACTCCTGATCCAACCCCAGCGCCACCCGGAACAGGTCCGCGGCTGGATCTCCCGGAACGACTGGGTCCTGACCGGCGAGGCGCTGGTCGAGGACCACGACCGGGTCTATCTGGTGCTGGAGGCCCGGCGAAACGCGGAGCCTCCACCACCCCACCCGACCCTGGCCCCCGGCGAGCTGCTCGAGGTGGGACCGATCCTGGCGCGCTCCCGCTGTCCCCGGATGCGGCGGCTCTGGACCGGGCGCCACCAGGAGGCCGCGGCCCGCGTGGCGGCCGCGACCACCCCCAGGGCGCGGGAAGCCGCCGAGCTCCAGCGGGACCTGGCTCGGCGGGTGCTCGAGGGGCTGCCCGATCCCGCCTGAGCAGATCCCGGGCCGCCGCGTTGTATAGTGAAGGCGTCTTTTGGGGTTCTGGGGGCATGGAGCGTTGATGCAGAAGCGTGCGTGGGCCGTTGCCGCCCTGGCGATCGGTCTCGCCGGGACATTCGCCTGGGGTAGCGAGAGATCCGCCGATCCCGCAGCCCGTCAGGGCCAGCGCCCGAACATCCTGATCGTGACCGTCGACACCCTGCGCGCCGACCACCTCTCGGTGAACGGCTACGGACGGGAGACCTCTCCGAACATCGACCGGCTGCTCAACGGGGGCGTACACTTCACCGACGCCCGCACCGTCGAGCCGCTGACCAACCCGGCGATGTGTTCGATGCTGACCTCCCGGGCGCCGAGCACCCACGGCGCCACCCGCAACGGTCTGCGGCTCCGCCCTGGATTGAGTTCGCTGACCTCGGCGCTCTCGGACTACGGCTACCGCACCGGCGCGTTCGTCGGAAACTGGACCCTGCGCGACCGGCTCTCGGGACTGGGAGAACACTTCGAGCACTATGAAGAAGTGCTCAACCGCCGGCGCTGGTTCGGCCTGGTCCGCAGCGAAGCCACCGCCGAGGACCTGACCGACATCGCTTCCGGCTGGATCGAGCATCACGTCGAACACGACGACTGGAGGCCTTTCCTGGCCTGGGTGCACTACGTCGAGCCCCACGCGCCCTACCGCTTCCAGAAGGACCATGCAGAGATCCTCGACGGCGTCGAGCGGCCGAAGAAACGGGACCGCTACGACACCGAGATCGCTTTCGTCGACGCCGAGATCGGCCGGTTGCTCGATCGGGTCGAAGCGGTTTCACCCGGCGGGCGCACCCTGATCCTGTTCGCCTCGGATCACGGTGAGAGCCTCGGCGAGCACGGCTACTGGGGCCACGGCCGCAACCTTCACGAACCCAACCTGCGCATTCCCATGGGACTCACCTGGGCCGGCCGGGTTCCGGCCCGGCAAATCGACTCTCCGGCGATGATCACCGACCTGGCGCCGACGGTGCTGGGCCTGCTCAACATGCCTCGCCCCGGCGAGTTCGAAGGTTTCGACTGGACCGCCGTGATCGACGGAGCCGAGGCCCCCGTAGGTCGGGTCACCCGCTACGAGGCCCACAAGGGGGCCGTACTGGCCAAGCACGCCTCGGACACCGCTCGCCGGGCGGGCTTGCTCCAGGTCGCCACCCTGGTAGATGGCCGCAAGGAAATCCTGACGATCAAGAAGGACTCGGTGAGCGCCTTCGACCTGGAACAGGATCCGGGAGAGGTACGGCCGCTGGCGCCGGGCATCGCCACCCGGGTCCGCGAGTGGTACGTCGCGGTCAAGGAAGCGCTGAGCCGCGAGGCGGGCCTCCCCGCCCAGCAGCTCGACGAGGAGAGCATCGCCGCTCTCAAGTCCCTGGGCTACGTGGACTGACCCGCCGAACCGCCGGCGTCCTTCAACGCATCCAGCACCAACCGCCGGGCATCGCCGGGGAAATCGTCCTGACCCAGCAGCCACTCCAGGTAGTCGGCGTCTTCCCGGGCGACCTCGGCCAGCGGACGGTTCCGGTACTTCCCGAAGCCGAACACGACCCCTTCCAGCCGCTTGACGAACCGCCCCCGGCGATCGACCGCGTCAGGCACCGTCGGCGAGATCCATTCGGCGAGCTCGGGCACCGAGCGCGGTAGGACGTCGTAGCGCTCGAGTTGGGCCCGGAACACGTCGGCGGTGGCCTCGGTGTCCGCCTGGGCGCCGTGAGCCCCCACGTGTTCGCGGCCCAGATACAGCTCGACGGCGGCGCTGAGATTCCGCCGCTCCATCCGCTTGAAGATCTTGAGCACGTCGATCACCCGCCGGTTCTCGAGGCCGAGGGTCAGGCCGCAAGCCTGGAACTCGTTCTCCAGCAGCGGGATATCGAAGCGCTGGACGTTGAAACCCGCCAGATCGGCGTCGGCGAGGTAATCCAGGAGCCCGCGGGCGATCCGCCGGAACGGGGGCTCCTCCCGCACGTCCTCGTCGCGGATGCCGTGAATCGCCGTCGACGCCGGCGGAATCGGACGCTCCGGATTGATCCGGCGAGTCCGGGCATCCTGCTCACCGCCGGGCAGCCAGCGCAGCACCGAGATCTCGACGATCCGGTCCTGGGACGGGTCGATTCCGGTGGTTTCCAGATCGAAGAAAGCAAGGGGTTTTTGCAGTTGAAGCGTCAATCCGAAGGCCCTTTCCACACCGGCGGCACCCTCGCACCGGTGGTGATAGGCTACCAGCCGCCGTAACGAAACCGAGGGGAAGATGGACGAGCCAACGAGGAAAATTCGCACCGGACCCGGCGCCGAAATGGAGCTGCCCGAGGAGTTCACCCGCCTGCGTGAGCTGGCCTACAACCTGTGGTGGACCTGGTCCCTGGATGCCCAGAAACTGTTCAGCGATCTCGACTCCGACCACTGGCAGCAGTACCGCAACCCGGTCGAGGTCCTGATCAACGTCCATCCCCGCCGCTGGGAGGAACTCCGCGCCAACCCCCGCTTCGTCGAGCAGTACCACCAGGTGCTCGAGGCCTTCGACCGCTACACCGGCGACCTGTCGGACAGCTGGTTCCGCCGCACCTACCCGGACTACGACGAAGGGCTGGTCGCCTACTTCTCCGCCGAGTACGGCTGGCACGAAGGGGTGCAGACCTACTCCGGGGGCCTGGGCATTCTCTCGGGCGACCACTGCAAGTCGGCCAGCGACCTGGGCGTACCGATGGTCGGCGTCGGCCTGCTCTATCGCCAGGGCTACTTCCGCCAGACCGTCGACCCCGAAGGGCAGCAACAGCACTTCTACCCCGACTACGACCTGAGCCGCCTGCCGGTGCTTCCGCTGATCGGTCCCGACGGCGAGGAACTCCGGGTCAAGGTGGACCTGCCCGACCGGGAGGTCGCGCTGCGCATCTGGAAGGCCGACGTCGGCCGCATCCCGGTGCTGCTGCTCGACACCGACATCGACGAGAACGATTTCGCCGACCGCAGCATCACGTCGATCCTCTACGTGCGCGGTCGCGAGATGCGCCTGTGCCAGGAGATCCTGCTGGGTATCGGCGGCGCCCGGGCGTTGGAAACCCTGGGCATCACCCCCGCGGTCTGGCACATGAACGAGGGGCACTCTTCGTTCCTCTCCCTCGAACGGCTGCGCCGTGAGGTCGGACAGGGAAGCTCCTGGGGGGACGCCATCGAGCGGATCAAGAGCGACTCGGTGTTCACAACCCATACGCCGGTCCCCGCCGGTAACGAACAGTTCGACTACGGGCTGATCGAAAAGTACATGGGGACCTGGTGCGAGCGTCACGGCCTGCCCTCGGGCGAGTTCCTCAACATGGGCCGTGCCGGCAACGACGAGGGGGGTGACTTCAACCTGACCGCCCTGGCGATCCGCACCAGCCGCAACACCAACGGCGTCAGCAAGCTTCACGGCGAGGTGGCCAACGACATGTGGCGCCACCTGTGGGACGAGTCCGCCGGAGAACAACCGGTCGGCTCGGTCACCAACGGCGTCCACGTGCCGACCTGGCTCGGCCCCGAGATGCAGGCCGTGCTGGCCGAACGGCTCGGCCGCAACTTCCTGAGCGAGGTTGCCGACCCCGGGTTCGCCGACGCGGTGCGCTCGATCTCCGACGCCGAGATCTGGCAGGCACACTCGACCCAGAAGACCCGGCTGCTGCAGTTCGTCCGCTCCCATCAGGCGCACCAGTACGCCCGCTACGGCCGCTCCCCCGACGAGTTGCGCTCGGCGTTCCGCCTGTTCAACCCCGAGGCGTTGACCATCGGCTTCGCCCGCCGCTTCGCCACCTACAAGCGCGCGGACCTGTTGCTGCGCGACCTGGGCCGCCTGCAGGGCATCGTCTCCGATGCGGACCGCCCGGTGCAGTTCCTCTTCGCCGGCAAGGCGCATCCCGCCGACCGGCCGGGGCAGGACCTGATCCGCCGGATCAACGAGGTCTCCCACCAGGCCGAGTTCGCCGGCAAGCTGGTGTTCCTCGAGAACTACGACATGCAGATCGGCCGCTTCCTGATGCAGGGGGTCGACCTGTGGCTGAACAACCCGCGCCGCCCCCTGGAGGCCAGCGGCACCAGCGGCATGAAGGCCGCGATGAACGGCGGGCTCAACTGCAGCATCCTCGACGGCTGGTGGTGCGAGGGCTACGACCCGAGCCACGGCTGGCAGATCGGCGCGGCCGAGCGCTACGAGGACGAGGCCCATCAGGACGCCGAAGACGCCGAGGCGCTCTACAACGTGCTGACCGATTCGGTCATGCCCTGCTACTACCAGCGGGATTCTCAGGGCCTGCCGACCGCGTGGATCGCCCGGATGAAAGAGGCGATGGCCACGCTGATCCCCCAGTTCAGCGCCGACCGCATGGTCTGCGACTACGTCACCGACATCTACCGGGCCGAAAACCGGTCCTGACCCGGGCGACCTGTGATCGGTCTACTCGGGCTGAAGCCGGGCCAGGGAAAGCGGACTTTCCTGGTCGCGGCTTACCTGTACCTGGTCATCGCCGCCTACCTGATGCTCAAGTCGGCGAGCAAGAGCCTCTTCCTCGAGGCCTTCGGCGCCAAGAAGCTGCCGCTCGCGACCATCTTCATCGCCATCTTCGTCGGGCTGTTCGCCGCCGCCTACATCCGGATCTCCCGGCGGCTGGACCCGACCCGGCTCGTGGTCGCGACCCTTCTGTTCCTCGCGGCCAACCTGATGGGCTTCTGGTGGCTGGACCACCTGCAGGTCAGCTGGGTCTATCCGGTGTTCTTCGTCTGGGTCGGGATGTTCGGCGTGATCGCGCCGACCCAGGTCTGGACCCTGGCAAACGATCTGTTCACCACCCGGGAAGCCAAGCGGGTCTTCGGCGTGATCGGCGCCGGGGGAATCATCGGCGCGATCTCCGGAGGCGCCATCACGGGAACCCTGGCGACCCGCATCGGCACCGCCAACCTGCTGCCCACCGGCGCGATCCTGCTGCTGCTGGCCACCGGCATCGTGGTGCTGTTGTCCCGGCATCAACTGCAGGCCCACGCACGGCGGGACGAGATGCCGCCGCCGCGCCGGTTGAGCGACAGCCTGCGTTTGGTCGCCCGTTCGCCGCACCTGCGACTTGTCGCAGCTCTGGTCATGATCACCGCAGTGGCGACCAAGATGGTCGACTGGCAGTTCAACGCCGTCGCCGAGGAAGCGTTCCAGGACGCCGACGCCCGCACCGCGTTCTTCGGAGCCTTTGACGCGATTACCGGCTTCGTCGGCTTTCTGATCCAGGCGTTCCTGACCAGCCGGCTCTTGATGTACATCGGACTCGGCGGGGCGATCCTGCTGTTCCCCCTGCTGATGACCTTCGGCACGGCGGCGCTGATCCCGGTGGTGCCCATCGGTTTCGCCCTCAAGGCCGCCACCCTGGCCAAGGGTGCCGACCAGACCCTCAAACACTCGATCGATCGCTCCAGCCGCGAACTGCTCTACCTGCCGGTCAGCCGCACGATCAAGGTGCAGGCCAAGTCGGCCATCGACATGGTGATCGATCGCTCGGGCGACGGCATCGCCGGGTTGGTGCAGCTGGCGGTCATCACCCTGGTGACCCTGCCGACCGCCGGCAACCTGACCAACGTGCGCCACATGGCCCTGGTCAACCTGGTGTTCCTGGCGCTCTGGATCCTGGTCGCGGTACGGCTGCGGCGCTCGTACATCTCCGAGCTCGAACGCTCGGTGGTCGAGGGCAACATCGAGATCGGCTCCTGGCATGAAGCGGTCGCCGGCGCCGAGGCCCTGGACGCGGTGCGCACCGCCCTGCGCAGCTCCGTCGAGAGCGAGGTCATCGCCGCGCTGGATCTGGTCGGCCGCAATCCCCAGTGGGACCTGAGCGATGCCCTGGATACCCTGATCCGGGACGGCTCTCCGGAGATCCGCGCCCGGGCCCTGGCGATTCGGCTGGCGCCCGAGAACCCGGATCTCCCCGAAGGTGTGACCCGGGCCTTCGCCAAGGAGGACCAGGCGCTGCTGGCCGAGTGCATCGACCTGCAGCTGGCCAGCGACCCGGCCGAGCGGCGCAAGCGCGCCGAGGCGATTCTCAACCGGGCCGGCGGCCCCGCCCGGGGCGCCTGGATCGCGCTGATGGTCCGGCGGCTGGGCCCCGAGTTCCAGCCGATGGCCCGCACCCTGATCGAAGAGCTGCTGCACCCGGACTCCCCCTCGGAAGCCCGCGAGGTCGCGACCACGGCGATCGGCCTGCTGCCCGACGGCGGCGGGATGGGAGATCTACTGCCTCCCCTGCTGGAGGATTCCCAGCGCACCGTATCCGCCGCCGCCGTGCGCGCCTGCGCGGCCATCGGCGGCGAGGAATCGCTGCGGGCGCTGGTTCCGCTGCTGGCCCAGCCGCTGGCGCGCCGCGAGGTTCGCCAGGCGCTGCGCAGCCAGGGCGATGCCGCGGTGCCGATGCTGGCCCAGGCGGCCGGCGACACGTCGTTGCCGCACAACGTTCGCCGGCGGATCCCCTCGGTGCTCTCGGCCATCGGCAGCGGAGCCGCCGTCGAGGCGCTGAGCGGGATGCTGCGCGCCGACGACCCGCGGCTGGTCCAGGCCGCCGGCGAGGCGCTCTACCGGGTCCGCCTGGTCCGGCCCGAGCGTTCGCTGCTGCCGGCCCGGGATGCCCGGGCGATGATCCGGGAACAGGGGGAGATCTGCGGCCGGCTGTGGCGGCTGCTCCAGGCGCTGGAGCGCACGGCGCCGGAGCCCTGCCCCGACGCCCGGGCGCTTCTGATCGACTCGGTCCGTGAAGCCTACCGCCAGCAGCACACCGTCGTCTTCCGCACCCTTTGCCTGGCCTACTCTCCCCGGCACATCCTGAGCTGCCGGCGCAGCCTGCTGGACCGCAACCTGGAGC
This sequence comes from Acidobacteria bacterium Mor1, assembly GCA_001664505.1. Lineage (GTDB taxonomy): Bacteria > Acidobacteriota > Polarisedimenticolia > Polarisedimenticolales > Polarisedimenticolaceae > Mor1. Next base: position 5,780,131 of record CP011806.1, on the reverse strand, counting down.
TGCGGGCCAACGCGGCGGAGTTGCTCGATAACCTGATGCCGCATAGGCTATGGCGCGAGCTGGTGCCGATCCTCTACCCCGAAGAGCACGAGGGAAAGCGCGGTTCGAAGACCGACAGCGAGCCGCTTCGCGGCGTGCTGGCGGAGAGGCTGGGAGACGAGTTCGGCCCGTGGATCCTGACCGCGGCGCTCTACTACTCGGTTCGTGCCCGGCTTCAGGGGGAACAGGCGATGTGCCGCCGGCTGGCCGACCACCCCCACGACTGGATCCGCGAGACCGCCCGCGCCGGGCTCGATCACGGATTCGACCGGAACCGGACACGAGGAAACATGACCGTCGTCGAGAAAGTCGTGGCGCTGCGCAAGGTCGAAATCTTCCGCGAGTCTCCGCCGGAACAGCTGGCGTTGATCGCCGCGATCTCCCGGGAAGAGACCGTCGAGGACGGCTTCTGCCTGGCCCGGGAGGGAGACCCGCCGGGAGACCTGTTCGTCCTGCTCGACGGCCGGGTACGGATCCGGCGGGGCGGCAACCACGTCGGGGACCTGGGCCCCGGCGACGCCATCGGCACCTGGACCCTGTTCGACGACGAGCCGCTGCAGGTCGGCGCCGAAACTTCCGGCGAGACCGCCCTGCTGCGCATCGACCGCTTCGCCCTGGACGAAGTGCTCGAAGAACATCCCGAAATTTCCCGCACCCTGATCCAGCAGTTGATCCAGCGGCTGCGACGCATGGCGGATAGCGCATGACTCAGGAAGGGGGCACGATCCTCGTCGTCGATGACGAGCAGATGGTCACCGGCAACCTCGAGTTGCTGCTGCGGATGGAGTCGACCCACGAAGCGGTGGTGTTCAACAGACCCGAAGACGCCGTGGCCCATCTGGAGCAACACGAAGTCGACGTGGTGCTGTCGGACTTCATGATGCCGGGGCTCAACGGCCTGCAGCTACTGAACAAGGCCAAAGAACTGCGCCCGACGGCAAGCCGGTTGCTGCTGACCGGCTACGCCGACAAGGACAGCGCGATCAAGGCGATCAACGACGTCGGCCTGTTCTACTACCTGGAAAAACCGTGGGACAACGGCGACCTGCTGTTGATCCTGCGCAACGCCGTGGAGCGGAGCCGCCTGCTGCGTTCCCTGGCCGACCGAACCGGCTCGCTCAACGACATGCGCGAGCAGATCTGGAAGCTCCTGATCTGAATGAGCGACAACTCGATTTTTGACCACTTCCCCGAGGAGATGGCGCGATTGGGCGTCGACCTCGTGGTGCGTGGCCAGAACCGAGCATCCTCGAAGAGCCACGGCGATACCATCGGCCAACCCTGCTACCGGGCCCACTTCGACCGGGACAGCCCCTGCCCCGGCTGCAGCGTCCAGGAGGTGATCGACTTCCGGCGGCCCGGCCGTTGGCACGTGACCCAGGACCGGGACGGCCGCACCGGATACTTCGAGATCACCGTGGCGCCGATCGTCGACGACGAGGGCGAGGTCGTGGAGCTGGTCGAGGTCATCCGGGACGCCACCATCGAACTGACCCTCCAGCAACAGTTGATCGCCGACTCCGAGGAGCTGGAGGCGGACGTCGAGAACAAGGGCCAGGAGCTGGCCGACCTGACCCGCCGCACCGAGACCCTGCGCGACACCCTGCGCGATCTGCGGCGGGACCAGGCGGCGATGGTGCATACCGAGAAGATGGCGTCGGTGGGCCGCCTCGCCGCAGGCCTGACCCACGAGATCCACACGCCCCTCGGTGCGCTGATCTCCAATCTGGATCTGCTCAAACGGTCCATCGAGCGGATGGCAGGATCCGATGACGCCGGGGCGCGCAAGGGTCAGCAGGAGGCCTGCGAGCAGTTGCTGGACCTTCAGCAGCTGGCGGCCGATCGAATCCACAGCGTGGCGCGCTCGCTGCGCATGTTCGCCCACCTGGATCGCGCCGCCGAAGAGGCCTACGAACTGCACGAAGGCATCGACGCCGCCCTGGCGCTGCTGGGCCACCGCACCCGGGATGCCATCGACGTCGTGCGCCACTACGGCGAGCTTCCGCCGGTGCGCTGCCGCCCCGACGCGATGAACCAGGTGTTCATGACCCTGCTGCAAAACGCCGTCGACGCCATCGAAGGCTCCGGACGGATCGAGATCGTGACCCGCCGGGAATCCGACGACGTGGTGCTCGAGTTTCGCGACAGCGGCCGCGGCATCGCCCGGGAACACCTGGGGCAACTGTTCGAGCCCGGGTTCACCACCAAGGGCCGGGGCGTGGGTACCGGGCTGGGCCTGGCGATTGCCCACCGCACGATTGCCGCGCATCATGGAAGTATCGGAGTGGACAGCACTCCCGGTTCGGGCACCACCTTCACCGTGCGACTGCCCATCGGAGGGCCGGCATGAAGACAACCCTGATCCGCGCCCTGGCCTTGATCCTGGTGCTCGCCTGGCCGGCGGCCGCCTGGTCCGGCGAGGCGATCTTCGACGGGGTCGAACGGGTCGTGGCCGTCGGCGACGTCCACGGCAGCCTGGACCAGGCACGCGCGATCCTGGCCGAGGCCGGCCTGATCGACGACGACGAGAACTGGAGCGGGGGCAAGACCCATCTGGTCTTTGTCGGCGACCTCCTCGACCGGGGTGACGACGGCCGCGAGGCGGTGGAGCTCGCCCGGCGGCTGCAGGAACAGAGCCGCGCGGCAGGCGGCCGTGTCCATGTGCTGATGGGGAACCACGAGGCCATGAACCTGACTCGCGACCTGCGCTACGTAAGCGCCGGCGCCTACGCCGATTTCGCCGGCGGGGTCAACGAGAAGGAACGCAAGAAGCAGCTCAAGCGCTACCAGCAGCTCCGCAGGAGTGAAGGTTCGCGCAAGGAACTCGAGGCCGCGTTTGCCGAGAATTTCCCGCCCGGCTTCTTCGCCCGCGGCCGCGCCATGTCCGCCGGCGGAGAGATCGGTGAATGGCTGCTGGGGTTGCCGCTGGCGGTCAAGATCAACGGGGTGGTGTTCTGCCACGGGGGTATCTCCCCGGCACTTGCCGTCGAGGGCCTGGACGCGTTGAACCGCCGCAACCGGGAAGAGCTCGAGCGATGGCTCGATGCCCTTGCGGTGCTTGAAGAGGCGGGCGTGGTCAACCCCCTGATGCAGCTCCCCGATATCCTCGGGTTGGCCAGGCGGATCAACGAGGATCCGGGTGTGCGGGTCTCCGAGGAGGTCTCCAAGGCTGCCGAGACGATTTACGCAGGCAAGCAATACCTGGCCCTGAGCTCCGACGGACCGCTGTGGCACCGGGACTACGCCCTGAAAGATGCCGCAGAGGTCGAGGCCACCCTGCGCGCGGTGCTCGAGACCCTCGAGGCCCACACCATGGTCATCGGCCACACACCGGTTGAGAGCGGGCGTGTGACCTCACGTTTCGGCGGCGCACTGCTGCGCGCCGACGTGGCGATGTGGAAGGACGGCGGGGCCCGGGCGATCGAGTGGGTTCGGGGCGAGCTACGGGTGGTGGACGCCGAGGACGGCTCGCAACAGGCGCCGGATCCGGCCGACGGTAACTAGCGCTCCCAGAACTTCCAGACCGGACGGCGGGCCTTGCCCGACGATTCCAGCACCACGTCGTGTACCGGCACGTCGGGAAGCTGCTCGGAGACCATCCGGTGGAACGCCCGGCCGTCGGCGTCGGGCCCGGTGGCGTTGACCGGGTTGGTCGCCACGCCGATCACCCGGGTGGCGTCGACCACCTCGACCCCTCCCCCGGCCTTGGTCCACGCCCGGAGGTAGACCGGCGCGCCGTTGACCCTCGTCGCGTCCCGCACCACCAGGGTGCAACGAAACTCGGTGCGCACCAACGGCGCCAGCAACTCATCGTTCAGCCCGCTGGGCAGCACCACCCAGCGGGGTGCCTGCTCGACGATCGCATCGGCGGCGGGACCCGGCGCCAGACTCGGCGGCAGCGACGCCGTCGGTTCTCCGCTCTCGTCGACCAGCACGATCTGGTTTTTGTGGGCGGCGTTCTCCCAGGCGAGCCGGGCTTCGTGAGTCGTCTCGGGCAGGGAGAAGACGTCCAGCAGGTAGCGCACCGCGGCGGCGGAACGCTCGGGGGTCGGCGAGTAGCCGGCACCGACCACCAGCACGACGCCGTCGGTCACGCTGGGCGAGGCGAAGGCGCGACGGCCCCAGCCTCCATCGACCAGCACCGTGCCGTCGGCGACATCGGCCAGGCGGCTGAGCACGTCGCGCATCTCGCCGGCATCTTCCGGGCCGTAGATCTCGAGCTCTCCCCCCTGGGTCACGCGGCTGATGCCGATCGGCCCCCGGGAGCCCTCGAAGCGGGTCTCTTCGCTCAACTCCAGCTCGACCGCCTCGCCACGGCCGGTCTCGGCCGAATTGGCCAGCCAGGCCCCTGCAGGCAGAGCGACCCGGGTGGTCGGCTCGGGCAGGGTCACATCGGCCAGGTTGGAGCGCGGAAACGAGGTGACCGCGACGGTCTTGTCCTGCTCGTGGAGTTCACGGATCAGGGTCGCGAGAACCGTGCGGGTTCCGGCGCGCGCATGCAGTCCCAGGATGGCGATCCGGCGGCAGCCGCTCTCGAGGACGCGTTCGAACAGTTTCGGACCTGCAGCAGCCTGTTCTTTCGCACGCAGCATGCGCCTAATGTAGTGTGTCCCGCCGGGACCGCAAGGGTTGACGGACGTTGGGTTTTCGGGTCGGAAACGGAAGAAATCGGGGGCGGGGCGGGAACCGTGGGTCGCTGGAGGCGGCGGTCGGAATCGAACCGACGAATGGAGCTTTTGCAGAGCTCTGCCTTACCACTTGGCTACGCCGCCAGACACGGAGCGCGCAATATACAGTCTGGCCGCGAGGAGGGTCAAACCCCGGCCCCGGAAACCCGTTACGCGGCGCGCCCAGGGCGGATTTGACGTCTTCCCGGCAACAGACCGGCTGGCATCCCTGGCCGGGTCGGGCAGAATAGATACATGGAAACACTCGCTCCCAGCTTCCTGATCGCCATGCCCCAGTTGATGGACCCCAACTTCAAGCAGGCCGTCGTCCTGCTGTTGGAGCAGAGCGAGGCCGGAGCGATGGGGGTCGTGGTCAACCGCGAGAGCGACCTGGACCTCCAGCAGCTCTGCGGCTCCCAGAACATCCCCTACGCGGGAGATCCCGGCAAGCGCATCCGGGTCGGCGGGCCGGTGCAGCCCGAGCAAGGCCTGGTGATGTTCGGAGACGACTTCGAGGATCCCGAGGCTCAGCCCGCCATGGACGGCCTGCGTGTCAGCGCTTCCACCGGCACCCTCAGCCGGCTGTGCAATCTTCCCGGCGGCCGATTCCACTGCTACACCGGGTACGCCGGATGGGGACCGGGCCAACTGGAGCAGGAGATCGACGAGCACGCCTGGATCGTCATCGAGGCCGACGCTCGCACGGTGCTGGAATGCCCGCCCGAGGAGATGTGGCGCCGGGTGCTGACCGAAAACGGTCTCGACCCCGCCGCGTTGGTTCCCGGCGGCAGCGCCAAGGCCTGAGGCGGTTCCCCGCGGCGCTCTCGAGAAAGCCTCAGTAGCGGTCGGCGAAGCGCAACACGCTGCGCACCAGATCGAACCCGCTGTCGTCCTCGACCACGCCCCGCATCTGCCAGTCCCGGCAGATCCCGTTGTAGCAGGCGGTCAGGGTGGTCTCGTCGCTGCCGTGCTGCATCAGCCATGCCGCGTAGGAACGCAACATCACCGACTGCAACGGATTGCTGCCGTCGAGCACTCCCCTTCCCGGGCGCAGCCAGACCTCTGCATCGCCGCGAACGTCGAGGGGAGTGACCACCCCCCGGTTGTTGTCCAGCGTGATCGACAGGCTGTTGCGGTCCGCCCGGTAGATCAACCCCTCGACGCCGTAGCGCGTCGAGATCCGGCCCATGTTGTAGAGCGCCAGACGATCCCGTAGCGACAGCGGTCCGGTTCGGCCGCACTCCCCGTAGTAGCGCACCGTCGACAGCGCAATCGACGCGTAGGCCTTGGGACAGACGGCATAGAACGTTCGCATGTTGAACGGATCCTCGTTCGGATCCGACGCATCCTTGTCGGTAGAGCGGAACCCCCGGCAGGTATCGAACTCCGGCGAGCAGTAGAGGTCGTCATGGAAGGTCGCCTCGCCGCTTCCGGCCACCGAGATGTGGTTGTAGGTGGTCAGGGTCTGGGCGCCGGATGCGTCCTGGCGCACGAAGTTGAGGGTCTCGATGGACTCTCCGGACTGCACATAGGCCCATTGGGAGCCGACGATCAGCTTGGCCTTGCCCCGGGTGTCGCGGATCTCCCGGGGGCCGCCTCCGGCGGCGGTCTGGTTGTTGTCGGTGATCAGGCCGTAGTCGCTGATGTGACAGCCCTGGCCCGCCCAGAGCAGCGCGACGAAGGCCCACACGACGTAGCGGTAGGCGCGGGTCGAGTGCATGATTCCCCCCTTCCCGGCGCCCCGAAGGGCCTCCGGGCCCCTTGTTCGTACCCAGATCATACGCCCAGGGCCGTCCACCGGGGGGACGACAGTTTCAGTAGAGGCGGCCCTTCCAGCGGGTTCCGGCGCCCCGGAGATCGTTCCAGGCCGAAACGACGGTCATCGCCCCGTAGAACACCGAGGCAAAGGGCAGGGTTAGGGCCGCCCACAAGGGGGCACGCTGCTGCCGCACGAAAGGCAGCAGCAACGCCGCCTGGAATACCCATGAGAGGGCGCCCCAGGCCGCCCCCGGCGGCCAGGCGTAGGACAGGGCGATCCAGACCGGCGGCGAAACGACCAGCAAAGCCAGCGCCAGCACCGTCAACACCACGAGGCTGACCCTGCGATCCAACTGGACGAAGGCGCTGCGGGAGATCATCCGCCCCAGCTCCGAGAGGGTCTCGTAGGGACGTTGGGAGACGATCCCGTCGTCGAAACCCAACCAGGTCCCGAAGCCGGCCTCCTTGATCGAGCGCGCCAGGGCCACGTCGTCGATCAGCGCGTTGCGGATCGCGGCCACCCCGCCGGATTTCTCCAGTGCCCGGGTACGCACGAGCACGCAGCCCCCGGCGGCGGCCGCCACCGACGACCAGGCCTGCTTGACCCGGCGGAACGGGTAGAGCAAATGAAAGTAGAAGACGAACACCGGGATCAGCGCCTTCTCCCACACGCTCTGCACCTGGAGCCGGGCCATCACCGAGACCAGGTCGTAGCCTCCGTGCGTTCGCTGCAGCAGCGACGCCACCGAACCCGGCCGGTGGGCGATGTCCGCGTCGGTGAACAGGATCCAGCCCGCGCCGCGGCGCCGGGCCAGGGACTCCCCTTCGGCCATGGCGTAGACCTTGCCGGCCCATCCCTCGGGCTTCCGGTCGAGTGTGTGGATCGTCAGGGGGACGGTGGCTCCCGATTCCCCGGCGAGCTCCCGGGCAACGCGGCGCGCGGTCTCGGCGGTTCCGTCGCCGGAGCCGTCGTCGATCAGCAGCACCTCGTCGAGGGCCCGTTGGGAGAGGAGCGTCGGCAGGGTTCGCGGCAACATCGCCGCTTCGTCCCGTGCAGGCACCACCGCCACCACCGGACCGGCGGACTCGGCGGTCGGCTCGTCCTCCGCCCGGGGCAAGACACACTCTCTGGGGAACCGCCGCGCGGGGTCGAGGGCGATCAGGATCCAGAACAGGACCGGCAACGCCGCCGGCAGCAGGAGGCCCCAGTCCATAGGGGACTAACTCACCCCGGCGGCCGCAGAACGGCCGGGCCGGCGACTCACGGCAAGAACTTCTTGGTCTGGGCGAGCTTGGCCGGCAGGTACTCGTCGATCACGTAGTTGAGCCCCCAGCGGGCCAGCGACTGCTGCTCGGCGCGCACGCCCATCTCCAGCAGCTGGTTCAACGCCGCGATCCACGGCTTGTGGGTCTTGAAGAACGGATCGTTCTTCAGCGCATCCCGGGCCCGCTTGATGTCGACCTCCTTGAGCGGATGGGTCGGCAGCTTGTAGTCGACGATGTCCTGAGGGGTCACGCCGAGAAAACGCGCATTGGGTACGCAGAAGAAGCGGTTGATGTGCGCGGCGTTGCCCGAACCGACCTTGAGGGTCCGGTAGATGTTGGAAACCCCGTAGGGATCGCAGTCGACGAAGGCGTAGACCGGAAGGTTGCACTGCTCGGACAGCCGCCGCACGAAGCGCCGGGTCGCCCGGGTCGGCACTCCCGCCATCGAGATCAGGATGCACTTGGCCTTCTTCCAGAACTTGTGGCTCTGCAAGCGCTGAAACATGCCGCCGGTCTCGACGCAGAGCACGAACTTGGCCTTGGTCTCGAAGGTCAGCTGCTCGACCAGCGACGGAATCGAATAGGCCCCCGATCCGAAGCGGGTGCAGTCGATCCGTTCGGTCTTGCCGGTCTCGAGGTCCGTGTCGTAGACGATCAGCTCGCCGGCCACGGCTCCGCCGTGCTCGTCGGGGACGTAGCGCAACTGCTCGCGGCTGACACCCTGCATCGAGAACATCGCCTCGACATCGTCCATCACCGTGTCCGACTCGGTCTGCTCGTCGAACTTGGCGTCCCCCCAGTTCTTGGACTGGTAGTAGGCGTCTCGCTTGGTGGCGAAGTCGTTGGTCTCCACCAGCTCCTTGGAGAGCGCCATCATCTTCAGGGTCTGGGCGAAGGTCTTGGCGGTGTTGACGGTCAGGGTGCGGGACGACTTGCCCCGCCCGATCTCGAAGTAGCCCTTCTTCGGGTCGTAGCGCACGTTGGAGAGCGAGCGCACCGGGAAGACCACCTCGGGCTTGGACAACTTGCCGATCTTGCCGGCGACGTTCCCGGCGACCCCTTCGATCGCCTTGATCGTCAGCTTGTCCAGCTTCTCTTTGTGTTGCTTGGGCGAGCTCATCTCGACTCCCCGGCGCCGCGGCTACGGAACTACTCGTAGCGGCGCTTGGCGAAGAACATCATCAAGCCGGCGATGGCCGCCAGCGCCAGCAGCGCCACGCCCTGGGTCACCGGCTGCACCATGCCCTCGGGCAGCCCCCAGGTCGACACCGGTACGCCCTCGATCTTCTTGCCGCCGAGCACCAGCCAGGCGTAGGCGGCGAGCAGGACCCCGGTGAGCCCCTCTCCACCGACCATGCCCGAGCCGACCAGCACCCCCTGCTCCCGGCGCCGCTCCGACTCTTCCTCGTCGACGTTGCGGGTCAGGAACCAGCGCACCAGGCCGCCGAGGAAGACCGCCGCCATGGTGGACAGCGGCAGGTAGACGCCCACGGCGAAGGCCAGGACCGGAAGGCGGAAGACGGCGACGACGGCAGCCAGTGCCGCGCCGATCAGGATCAGGTTCCAGGGCAGGTTGGCGTCGAGCACTCCGTCGACCACCAGCTTCATCAACTGGGCCTGGGGCGCCGGCAACTCCGAACCGCCCAGGCCGCCGGTGTCGGCGTTGCCCTGGTGCAGTACCTGGATGGCGAAGCAGACGACGCCGGCGGAGGTGATCACGCCGACCAACTCGCCAATCTGCTGGAAGCGGGGCGTGGCTCCCAGGATGAAGCCGGTCTTGAGGTCCTGGGAGGTATCGCCGGCGATCGAAGCGGCGATACACACCGCCGTGCCGACCATCAGCGCCGTCGCCTTTCCGGCGGCGTCGGTCCAGCCCATCATCACGAAGATTCCGCTGGTACCCAACAGGGTCGCGATGGTCATCCCCGAGGTCGGGTTGGAGGTCACGCCGACCAGGCCGACGATACGGGAGGAGACCGTCACGAAGAAGAAAGCGAAGACGGCGATCAGCACCGCGGCGAGCGCCTTGACCGCGACCTTGTCGATGAAACCCAGCACGTTGGGAGCGAAGGTAAGGATCGCCAACACGATGCCGAGGATCGCAAGCACCGTGGTCAGCTTCAGATCCCGGGCGGTGCGGGGCACGTCGTTGCCGCCGGCGCTCGAACCGAGCTGCTTCACGCTGAGCCGGAAGGATTCGATCATCGTCGGAATCGACTTGACCAGGGTGATGAACCCGGCCATCGCCACTGCCCCGGCGCCGATGTAGCGCACGTAGCGGTTCCAGATCTGGCCGGCGGACATGTCGCGAATCAGAAGTTCCGGTTCGGGATAGTAGGGAACCTCCAGGCCGGAGCCCCAGGCGTTGATCGCCGGGATGATGATCAGCGCCGACAGCGCACCGCCTCCGGCCATGACCGAGGCGACCCGGATACCCAGGATGTAACCCACTCCGGTCAACGCCGGCGAGACGCTGACCGCGATGGCGGCCTTCCACTTGAGCGGCAGGGCGAAGCTGCCGGCGACGAGCTGCGCTCCCTTGGTCAGCACCTTGAACAGAAGCCCGATGCCGATGCCCCAGAAGACGTTGTTGGCCTGCTTGCCGCCGCTCTCGNCGGCGACCAGCACCTCGGCGCAGGCCATGCCCTCGGGGTACGGCAGCTTTCCGTGTTCCCGCTGGATCAGGTAGGCCCGCAGGGGAACCATGGCCAACACCCCGATCAGGCCGCCGCACATGGCCAGCAGGGTCATCTGCGACCACTTGGGATCCATGTTCCAGATGAAGAGCGCCGGGATGGTGAAGAGCACCCCCGAGGCAACCGACGAGCTCGCCGAGCCGACGGTCTGGGACATGTTCAGTTCGAGGATGCTGTAACGGGCGCCGAAGGCCCGCATCAGCTTGAACGCCACCACCGTCAACACCGCGACCGGAATCGAGGTGCTGATGGTCAACCCGGCCTTGAGACCCAGGTAGGTGTTGGCGAAGCCGAAGATCATGCCGAGGATGGCCCCGGCGACGATTGCCTTGAGGGTGAACTCGGTCAGGCTCTGGCCATGGGTGAAGGGGCGATAGACCTCCCCTTCGGCGATCTGGTAGGCGTTACGCGGAAGTTTGCGTTCGGACATCGGCTCCCCGGAGCACCCGGCCCCGGCGCCGGGAAGCGCTCACCTTACCACGGTCCCCGGCCCGAAACGGCGCCGAATAGCCTTGGAACAATCGCCAGGGCCTCGAAAAAACACCACAGGTTGACTCCGTGGTAACCGGAACCCATGTTGCCGGAGATCCGGACACCCGGGAAAAACCCGGGGTCCCATTCGAGACTGGGGGAAACCATGAGCTCCACGAATCCGAACGAACGCCGGGCGGTCCAGGTTCAGACGCCTGCAGGCTCCGTCAGCGGGAACCTCGCCGTCGCGCCGTCGCTGCGCACCCTGGACGATCTCAACTTCATCTCCAAGGCCTTCGTGTTGCTGCACGAGGCCGAGTCCTCGGCGACCGGCTGGAACCTGCCGGAAGGACCGATGGCGATCAACAAGTCGACGATCCTGTTCGTCGTCGAAGACCGGCCGATCGAGCGCGGTCCGGCTCGCACCCTGGTGCAGCAGGCCACCGACCGGGTGACCCTGCGGGTGGGTGACTACCTGCTGGAAGGCTCGGTAACCTTTCCCGCCGGCGGCACCGCGCTGACCAGCCTCGACGCGGCAGCCCATCCCTTCGTCGCCTTGACCGATACGCGGATCCAGGGCCCCGGCGGGGAGCAGCGGGCGAGCTTCGTCGCCGTCAACCGCCGTCACGTGACCGCCGCCACCGCTGCCTCGATGGGCGAGGTTGCCGACGATCTCGACGCTGCTGCCGGCTAGCCCGCCCTCACGGGCAACTTGATGAAACCCGCAGACGCCTCCGTCGTTTAACCGGACACGGAGGCGGACCGAGCCGGTCCCGGATTGCGACCGGTCGAAGCCTCCGATGGAGGCCTCATGCGTGCTGCGTCGCGGACCCTACGGTTGCTGATCCTCGGGGGCCTGGCCGGCGCACTCGTCGCGCCTCAGCCGGTGTCGGCGGCGACCGCCGCCGCCGACACGACGGCTCCCCGATCGTCCGCCATCGAGCTCTCGAGTTGCAGCCCTCCCGGCAGCGGCGGCGACGCCCTGTGCGGCAGCTTCACGGTCTTCGAGGATCGCGCCGCCGGCAAGGGCCGGACCATCGACCTCAACATCCTCGTGCTCCAGGCCCGGGACGAGGCCCGGCCGGATCCGATCTTCTTTCTGCAAGGGGGTCCCGGCGGTGCGGCGACCCTGCTCGCTCCGCTGTTCGCCAACTCTCCCCTGCGGCGCGACCGGGACATCGTGCTGGTCGACCAGCGTGGAACAGGCCGGTCCAATCCGCTGAACTGCCCCGCCGAATCGGTACGCGACTCGGTCCGCGGCATGGCCTCCTTCGAGCTTCAGATCGAGCCCTGCCTGAAACAGCTGCAGGGCGATCCCCGCCACTACCTGACCACCACGGCGATGGAAGACCTGGACCAGATCCGCGCGGCCCTGGGCTACGAACGCATCAACCTGATGGGCGGCTCCTACGGCACCCGAGCCGCCCTCGAATACCTGCGCCGCTACGAGGACCGGGTACGCACCCTGGTGCTGCGAGGGGTGGCCGGCACCACCTTCGACCTGCCCCTCGGGTTCGGCGCCTCGAGCCAGGCGGCGCTGGACAACGTCCTCGACGACTGCCTGGCGGACGAGGACTGCCGCGAGGCGTTCCCCGATGTGCGGCAACAGCTGACCGAAGTGTTGGCCCGGCTCGAGGAGAAGCCGCGGGAGGTTCAGGTCGATCTGCCCGGCGGCGGAAAGACCTCGATCACCGTCGACCGGGCGACCTTCGCCGTGGCGATCCACTACGCCCTCTACGGCTCCGGGACCGCGGCCGGTGTCCCGCGCTACATCGCCCGCGCCCATCGGGGCCGCTTCGCCGAACTGATCGAGTCCCTGGCGACTTTCGTCGCGCTGGTCGGCGGCCAGATCTCCGACGGGATGTTCCTCTCGGTGGTTTGCGCCGAGGACACTCCGTTCTTCACCGAGAAACAGGCGCGCAAGGCGGCCGAGGGCACCTTGCTCGGCGCGGAGCTGGCGATCAACCTCAAACGGGCCTGCCGCGACTGGCCCGTGGGAGAACTCGCGGCGGACTACCGCGAACCGATCCGCTCCGACGTGCCGACACTGCTGATCTCGGGTGAAGCGGACCCGGTGACCCCTCCGTCGGGGGCGGAGACCGTCGCCGAGCATCTGTCCCGCAGCGTGCACCTGATCCTCGACGGCACCGCGCACCTGAATCTCTCGCCGGGATGCGTGGGACCGCAGATCCGGAGCTTCATCGATTCGGCGGATATCGAGGCGGTCGACACCGGCTGCGCGGAGCAGGTCGGGCGGCCCCCCTTCGTCACCTCACGCTGACGGAGGCGCCGCCTCGGCGGCAGGCGCCGGCGCGGGATAGACCCGGAAGGTGCGCACGATCAGAAGCAGCGCCAACAGCGCGAAGGCCGCCGCAGCGAAGAACGGCGCGCCTGGGAGCTCCAGCGGCGCCCCTTCGCCGGTCAGGGCCGAGAACAATCCCGTCGAGATCAAGGGCGCGAAGATCGAGACCAGACTGGTCAGCGACGTCAGCGTTCCCTGGATCGCCCCCTGTTCCGACGGGTCGACGGTGCCGGTGACGAGTCCCTGGATCGCCGGGCCGGCCAGGCCGCCCAACGAAGCGAAGACGATCACCGCGAGCAGCATCCAGCCGGCGCTGGCCAGCCCGTAGAGCGCGTACCCGGCGGTGGCGACGGTCAGTCCGATCAGAACCGTGCGGCGTTCACCGAAGCGGGTGACGACCCGGCGCACCATGCCCCCTTGAACCACCGCCGCGGTCAGTCCCACCAGTCCGAGACCCAGGCCGTTCTGGAGCGCCTCCCAGCCGTAGCGATAACTGGTGTAGAGCACGAACACCGTCTCGAGGCCGCGGTGGGCCATCATCATCAACACGAACGAGACCGCGAGAGACGCTACGAAGGGATAGCGCTGCAGCCGCAACAATCCGCCGACCGGGTTGGCCTCCCGTAGCGAGAACCGCCGGCGGCGCTCCAGCGGCAGGGACTCGGGCAAGACGAAGAAGCCGTAGAGCCAATTGATGCCGGCGAGCCCGGCGGCGACGAACAGCGGCACCCGCGGCCCCAGCTCGCCGAGCAAGCCGCCCAGCGCCGGGCCGAAGATGAAGCCGATCCCGAAGGCTGCGCCGACCAGACCGAAGTTCCGGGCGCGATCCTCCGGCTTGGAGATATCGGCGATGTAGGCGTTGCAGGTGGTGAAGCTGGCGCCGCAGATCCCGCAGAGAATGCGGGCGGCAAACAGCCACGCCAGGTTCGGCGCCAGACCGAACAGCACGTAGTTGACGCCGAAACCCGCAAGGGAGACCAGCAGGACCGGGCGGCGACCGACCTGATCCGAGAGCGCCCCGAGCACCGGTGCGAACAGGAACTGGGCCAGAGCGTAGGACGCCGCAATGGAGCCGTACCAGAAGGCGGCCCGGCTCTCGTCCCCGCCGAGCATGCCGGTGACGATCTCGGGCAACACCGGGATGACGATCCCGATCCCCAGGATGTCCAGCACCAGGGTGACCAGGATGAAGCGCATCCCGGCGGCGTTTGCTCGGTGCTGCGTCATAGGACCGGGGATCTTAGCAGCCCTGGGCTAAGCTGCGTTCCGATGAGTGCACCTGAGGAACAAGGGTCGCGGGCCCGCCGGATCGGACGGGTCCTGGGTCCCGCTCTCGCCCTTGTGCTCCTCGCCCTGGCTCCGCCGGAAGGGCTGGGGCTGGTAGGGCTCGCCACCGCGGCCCTCGGCGTCTGGATGGCGGTCTGGTGGGCAACCGAGGCGGTGCCGATACCGGTGACCGCCCTGCTGCCGCTGGGGCTGATGCCGCTTCTGGGCATCGCCGACATCCGCACGGCGGCCGCCCCCTACGCCCACCCCACGATCTTCCTGTTTCTCGGCGGTTTCCTCGTCGCCCTGGCGCTTCAGCGCTGGGATCTGCACCGCCGGGTGGCGCTGTGGGTGGTCGAAGGTTTCGGCCGCAGCGGCAACAGCCTGATCCTCGGTTTCATGCTGGCCGCGGCGTTGATCAGCATGTGGGTCACCAACACGGCGACGACGATGATGCTGTTGCCGATCGCCACCTCGGTGATCCTGGTCGTGATGCGATCGGCGCGGGCGGAAGAGCGGGACGAACGGTCCAGCTTTCCGGTAGCGCTGCTGCTCGGGGTGGCCTACGGCGCCTCGATCGGTGGCGTCGCCACCCTGATCGGCACCCCTCCCAATGCCCTGCTGGCCGCCTTCATGCGGGAACAGTTCGATGTCGAGATCGGCTTCGCCCGCTGGCTGCTGCTGGGGCTCCCGGTCAGCGGCCTGATGCTGCCGGCCGCCTGGTGGCTCCTGACCCGGCGGCTGTTCACGGTTCGTTTCACCACCGGTCCGCGAACCCGGGAACACCTCGCCGAGCTGCGCCGCGAGCTGGGCCCGATCGGCACCGCGGAACGCCGGGTGGCCGCGGTGTTCCTGCTGCTGGCCATCGCCTGGGTCACCCGTCCCCTGCTCAACCGGGTCGAGCTCCTGGCGGGCCTCTCCGACGCGGGCATCGCCATGCTCGTCGGCGCGCTGCTGTTCGTGATTCCCAGCGGCAACCGCGGAGCGCTCCTGTCCTGGGAAGACACCGAGAAGCTCCCCTGGGGCGTGTTGATCCTGTTCGGCGGCGGCCTGAGTCTCGCCTCGGCGGTTTCGAACTCGGGTCTGGCCGCCTGGATGGGGAGCGGCCTGCAGGCCACCGGCATCGAGAGCCTGCCGCTCACCGTGCTGCTCGCCGCGGCGCTGATCATCTTTCTGACCGAACTGACCAGCAACACGGCGACGGCGGCGACCTTCCTCCCGGTGCTGGCCGCCCTGGCGGTCGAGAGCGGGCACCCGGCCATCGCCCTGACGGCGCCGGTCGCCCTGGCGGCAAGCCTGGCCTTCATGCTGCCGGTCGCCACGCCCCCCAACGCGGTGGTCTTCAGTTCGGGACAGGTTCGTATCGGGCAGATGATGCGCGCCGGACTTTGGCTGAACCTGGTAGGGATCCTGCTGGTCACGGCGGCGGCAGTGCTGTTGGCTCCCCGGGTATTCGGCTGACGCGGGTATTCGGCTGACGCTCCCTGGTCAGCGAGCTGCCAGCCGTTCCCCCACCGGCGGAATCGATTTCCCGCGACCGCAACAAGCCGCCATGGGGCTACGGCAAAACTCCGCCAAACAACACCAATTCCTCTAGCCAAGCGCCGCATAAAGCTGTGGCTACGCAGCAGGTTACCCGTACGCTTACCAACGTCACGGGTAACGGAAATGTGACCTGAGAGGCCAGGGACGGTCTCTTAAAGGTGGGGGGGAATCATCCCCGGAGTGTCCTCCCTCGCGAGGCGGCGGCGCCGGTGTAGCCATCGGTGCGCCGTTTCCTGCCTCAGTCCGTCCGGACCCGCACGGGAGGGAGCGACACAATGCGCCAGGGGTTGTTCACGTCCATCAGAGAATCTTCGCGTTGGAGCGCACTGTGGCTTGCGCTGCTGCTCGCCACGCTCCCCGCCGCAGCCGACGAGCTGAACACCACGGCCGGCCCCGGGCTCGTCCAGGTCCAGCATGAGAAGGACACCGACGGCGACGGCATCGACGACCGTGTCGATCCCGATGACGACAACGACGGCATCCTCGACAAGAAAGAAGGCAAGGGAGACGCCGACGGCGACGGCATTCCCGACCGCCTCGACGTGGACAGCGACGGCGACGGCATCCCCGATGTGGTCGAAGCTCAACCCTCGGGCAATGTGGTGCTCCCCAGCGGCGTGGATGCCGACGGCGACGGAATCGACGACGCCTACGACACCTCCGAAGGGGGCATGCCCCTGGACCCGATCGACTCCGACGGCGACCGGATGCCGGACTTCCGGGACGACGATAGCGACAACGACGGGGTCCCCGACGCCACCGAAGGCCACGATGCGGATATGGATGGGGTACCGGACGTGGTCCCCAGCGGCATGGACCGGGACGGCGACGGGATGGATGACGCCTACGACAGCGTCGAGGGTCCCAATCCGCAGAACGCCGGCGGCTCCAACGCCCCGCTCCAGGACACCGACGACGACGGAATCCCCGACTGGCGCGACGACGATGATGACGGTGACGGCGTCCCGACGCTGATTGAAGGCGGCGACGACAGCGACGGCGACGGAACCCCCGACTACCTGGATCCCGACACCCAGACGAGCCCGGACACCGACGGCGACGGCGTGCCCGACATCGACGACAAGGATGACGACAACGACGGCATCCTCGACTCCCGCGAAGGCCGGGGGGACAGCGACGGCGACGGCATCACCGACCGCAAGGACATCGACTCCGACAACGACGGGATCCCGGACAACTTCGAGGGTCAGGCCGAGGGGGAGTACATCCCGCCGACCGGCATGGACAGCGACGGCGACGGCTTGGACGATGCCTACGACCCCGGCGCCGGCGGTGTGCTGATCGATCCCGCCGATACCGACGGAGACGGAACGCCGGACTACAAGGATCTCGATTCCGACAACGACACGGTGCCCGACGCCACCGAGGGGCATGACGCCGACATGAACGGTGTGCCGGACACGCTGCCCAGCGGCATGGACAGCGACCGGGACGGGCTGGACGACGCCTACGACACCGTCGACGGCCGCGGGCCCGGAAACGAAGCAGGCTCCAACGCGCCGCTTCAGGACACCGATGGGGATGACACCCGCGACTGGCGGGATACCGACGACGACAACGACGGCACCCCCACCCGGGACGAGGACGCTGACGGAAACGGCGATCCCACCGACGACGACACCGATGGTGACGGAACCCCGGATTACCTGGATCCGGACCAGGTGGTGCCGACCGACAGCGACGGCGACGGCGTGCCCGACAACGTCGATCCCGACGACGACAACGACGGGATCCTCGACGAGGACGAGGGAGACCCCGACGCCGACGATGACGGCGACGGCATTCCCAACCGCCTGGACATCGACTCCGACGGCGACGGCATCGTCGATACCGTGGAAGGCCAGCCCGAAGGCAGCACCACCCTTCCGACCGGAAACGACACCGACGGCGACGGCATCGACGACGCCTTCGATCCCGACCAGGGGGGTACCCCGATCGACCCGGTCGACACCGACGGCGACGGCACCCCGGATTTCCGGGACCAGGATTCGGACAACGACAACGTGCCCGACTCCATCGAGGGCCATGACGCCGACATGGACGGCGTGGCCGACACGCTGCCCAGCGGCGAAGACGCCGACGGCGACGGCCTGGACGACGCCTACGACACCGTTCCCGGCCCCGATCCGCTCAACAGCAGCGGCTCCAACGCACCGCTCCAGGACACCGACGGCGACGGCACCCGCGACTGGCGGGATACCGACGATGACGGCGACGGCGTCCCGACCCGCCAGGAAGATCCCAACGGCAACGGGGACCCGACCGACGACGACAGTGACGGAGACGGCACGCCGGACTATCTCGATCCCGACAGCGGCGAGCCGACCGATAGTGACGGCGACGGCGTGCCCGATGATGTCGACCCCGATGACGACAACGACGGCATCCTCGACGAGGATGAGGGAGACCCCGACGCCGACGATGACGGCGACGGCATTCCCAACCGCCTGGACATCGACTCCGACGGCGACGGCATCGTCGACACCGTCGAGGGGCAACCTGAAGACGGCGCGGTCCTGCCGACGGGCACCGACACCGACGGCGACGGCATCGACGATGCGTTCGACCCGGACCAGGGGGGCGCGCCGATCGATCCCGTCGACACCGACGGGGACGGGAGCCCGGACTTCCGTGATCTCGATTCCGACAACGACAACGTGCCCGACAGCACCGAGGGGCACGACGCCGACATGGACGGCGTCGCCGACACGGTCCCCAGCGGCATGGACAGCGACGGCGACGGCCTGGACGACGCCTACGACACCGTCCCAGGCCCCGATCCGCTCAACAGCAGCGGCTCCAACGCACCGCTGCAGGACACCGACGGCGACGGAACCCGCGACTGGCGGGACACCGACGATGACAACGACGGCGTACCCACCCGGGACGAGGACGCCAACGGCGACGGAGATCCGCGCAACGACGACCAGGACGGCGACGGAACGCCCGATTATCTGGACCCGGACACCGGTGAGCTGGACGACAGCGACGGCGACGGGGTGCCGGACAACGTCGATCCCGACGACGACAACGACGGCATCCTCGACGTGGACGAGGGTGACGAGGACACCGACGGCGACGGTCTGCCCGATCGCCTGGACATCGACTCCGACAACGACGGCATCGTCGACACCCTGGAAGGTCAGCCGGAAGATGGCGCCACCTTCCCCAGCGGCCAGGACAACGACGGCGACGGCATCGACGACGCCTTCGATCCGGATCAGGGAGGCACGCCGATCACGCCGGTAGATACCGACGGTGACGGAACTCCCGACTTCCGGGATCTGGACTCCGACAACGACAACGTGCCCGACAGCACCGAGGGGCACGACGCCGATATGGACGGAGTGCCGGACACCCTGCCGACCGGCGAGGACAGCGACAACGACGGCCTGGACGACGCCTACGACNCGGTCGCCGGACCGGACCCGCTCAACGCCGGCGGCTCCAACGCGCCGCTCCAGGACACCGACGGCGACGGCACNCGCGACTGGCGGGACACCGACGACGACGGCGACGGTGTCGCCACCCGGGACGAGGACGCTGACGGCGACGGCGACCCGCGTAACGACGACAGCGACGGCGACGGAACGCCCGACTACCTGGATCCGGACACCGCCGAGCAGCCCGACCGGGACGGTGACGGGGTGCCGGACAACATCGACCCCGACGACGACAACGACGGCATCCTCGACGTAGACGAAGGGGATGAAGACACCGACGGCGACGGCCTGCCGGACCGGCTGGATATCGACTCCGACGGCGACGGCATCGTCGACACCCTCGAGGGCCAACCCGAGGGCTCGACGACCCTGCCCACGGGCATCGACACCGACGGCGACGGCATCGACGACGCTTTCGATCCCGATCAGGGGGGCACGCCGATCGACCCCGTCGACACCGACGGAGACGGCACGCCGGACTTCCGGGATCTCGATTCCGACAACGACAGCGTGCCCGACGCCACCGAAGGCCACGACGCCGACATGGACGGGGTGCCGGACACCCTGCCGACCGGCGAGGACAGCGACAACGACGGCCTGGACGATGCCTACGACACCGTCCCCGGCCCCGACCCGCTGAACAGCACCGGCTCCAACGCGCCGCTGCAGGACACCGACGACGACGGGACTCGCGACTGGCGGGATACCGACGACGACGGCGACGGCGTCCCGACCCGCCAGGAGGACGCCAACGGCGACGGCGACCCGCGCAACGACGACACCGACGGCGACGGGACTCCGGACTACCTGGACCCGGACACCGCCGAGCAGCCGGACAGCGACGGCGACGGGGTGCCGGACAACATCGATCCCGATGACGACAACGACGGCATCCTCGATGTCGACGAAGGAGACGGCGACACCGACGGGGACGGTCTCCCCGACCGCCTGGACATCGACTCCGACGGCGACGGCATTGTCGACACGCTGGAAGGCCAGCCCGAGGGCAGCACCACCCTTCCGACCGGAAACGACACCGACGGCGACGGCATCGACGACGCCTTCGATCCGGACCAGGGGGGCTCCCCCATCGACCCGGTCGATACCGACGGGGACGGGACTCCGGACTTCCGTGATCTCGACTCCGACAACGACAACGTGCCCGACGCCACCGAAGGCCACGATGCCGACATGGACGGCGTCGCCGATACGGCGCCCACCGGCAACGACAGCGACGGCGACGGCCTGGACGACGCCTACGACACCGTCGACGGCCCCGCCCCGCTGAACAGCACCGGCTCCAACGCGCCGCTGCAGGACAGTGACGGCGACGGGACCCGCGACTGGCGGGACACCGACGATGACAACGACGGCATACCCACCCGGGACGAAGACGCCAACGGCGACGGCGACCCGCGCAACGACGACCAGGACGGCGACGGAACGCCGGACTACCTCGACCCGGATACCGGCGAGCTCGAGGATAGCGACGGCGACGGGGTGCCCGACAACGTCGACCCCGATGACGACAACGACGGCATCCTCGACGCCGACGAAGGAGACGGCGACACCGACGGCGACGGCCTGCCCGACCGGCTGGATATCGACGCTGACGGCGACGGCATCGTCGACACGCTGGAAGGCCAGCCCGAGGGCAGCACCACGCTCCCCAGCGGCAACGACACCGACGGCGACGGCATCGACGACGCCTTCGATCCGGACCAGGGAGGTACTCCCATCGACCCGGTCGATACCGACGGCGACGGCACCCCGGATTTCCGGGACCTCGATTCCGATAACGACACGGTCCCCGACAGCACCGAGGGCCACGACGCCGACATGGACGGCGTGCCGGACACGCTGCCCAGCGGCAGCGATGCAGACAACGATGGCCTGGACGACGCCTACGACACCGTCCCGGGCCCCGATCCGCTCAACGCCACCGGTTCCAACGCGCCGCTGCAAGATACCGACGGAGACGACACCCGCGACTGGCGGGATACCGATGACGACGGCGACGGCGTACCGACCCGTCAGGAAGACGCCAACGGCGACGGCGATCCGCGCAACGACGACACCGACGGCGACGGAACGCCGGACTACCTGGATCCGGACACTGCCGAGCAACCCGATAGCGACGGCGACGGCGTGCCTGACAACATCGATCCCGATGACGACAACGACGGCATCCTCGATCCCGACGAGGGAGACGGCGACACCGACGGCGACGGCATTCCCGACCGGCTCGACATCGACTCCGACAACGACGGTATCGTCGACACGCTGGAAGGCCAGCCCGAGGGCGGCACCACGCTCCCCAGCGGCAACGACACCGACGGCGACGGCATCGACGACGCCTTCGACCCGGACCAGGGGGGCTCGCCGATCATTCCCGTCGACACCGACAACGACGGCACCCCCGACGTCCGCGACCTGGACTCGGACAACGACATGGTGCCCGACAGCACCGAAGGGCACGACGCCGACATGGACGGCGTGCCGGACACGCTGCCCAGCGGTAGCGACGCCGACGGGGACGGTCTGGACGATGCCTACGACACCGTCCCGGGCCCCGATCCGTTCAACGCAACCGGCTCCAACGCGCCGCTTCAGGACACCGACGGCGACGACACCCGCGACTGGCGGGACACCGACGACGACGGCGACGGCATCCTGACCATGGATGAGGACGCCAACGGAGACGGCGACCCGCGCAACGACGATCAGGACGGCGACGGAACACCGGACTACCTGGATCCGGACACCGCCGAGCAGCCCGACAGCGACGGCGACGGGGTGCCGGACAACATCGACCCCGACGACGACAACGACGGCATCCTTGACGTGGACGAAGGGGATGGCGACACCGACGGCGACGGCCGGCCGGACCGGCTGGACATCGATGCCGACGGTGACGGCATCGTCGATACCGTGGAGGGCCAGCCCGAAGACGGAGCGACCCTGCCCAGCGGCAACGACACCGACGGCGACGGCATCGACGACGCCTTCGATCCGGATCAGGGGGGTGCCCCGATCGATCCGGTCGATACCGACGGCGACGGCACCCCGGACTACCGGGACCTCGACTCGGACAACGACACGGTGCCCGACGCCACCGAGGGTCACGACGCGAACATGGACGGGGTGCCCGACACCCTGCCCGGCGGTAGCGACGCGGACATGGACGGCCTGGACGATGCCTACGACACCGTCCCCGGCCCCGATCCGCTCAACAGCACCGGCTCCAACGCCCCGCTCCAGAACACCGACGGCGACGAGACCCGCGACTGGCGGGATACCGACGACGACGGCGACGGCGTTCCCACCGCCGAAGAGGACCAGAACGGCGACGGCGACCCGCGGAACGACGATTCCGACCGGGACGGCACACCGGACTACCTGGACACCGACGTGGTCGAGGACAACGACGGCGACGGCATCCCCAACGGCATCGACGTGGATGACGACAACGACGGCATCCTCGACGTCGACGAAGGGGACGGCGACTCCGACGGAGACGGCGTCATCGACAGCCTCGACATCGATTCGGACAACGACGGCATCCCCGATCTGGTGGAAGGCCAGCCCGAGGGACCGCTGACGCTGCCGACCGGCAGCGACCAGGACGGCGACGGCCTGGACGATGCGTTCGACCCGGACCAGGGAGGCACGCCGATCGACCCCGTCGACACCGACGAAGACGGCACGCCGGACTACCTGGATCTCGACTCGGACAACGACACGGTGCCCGACGCCACCGAGGGCCACGACGCCGACATGGACGGCGTGCCCGACCGGGTGCCCAGCGGAAACGACGCCGACAGTGACGGCCTGGACGACGCTTTCGACACGGTCAACGCGCCGGCCGCCGGCAACTCGGCGGGCTCCAACGCACCGCTCCAGGACACCGACGGCGACGATACCCGCGACTGGCGGGATACCGACGACGACAACGACGGGACGCCGACCGCCGCCGAGGATCCGGACGGCGACGGTGACCCGCGCAACGACGACTCCGACGGCGACGGCACGCCGGACTACCTGGACGGCGATTCCGGAAGCATGGGCGTGGTGCTCGTGCAGAAGAGCGCCGGCATCCGCGAGACCGGCATCGCCGGCCTCGTCAGCTACAGCGTGATCGCCGAGAACCTCTCGGCGGCACCGGTGACCGGCCTCTCGATTCGAGACACCCAGGCCGCCGGCTTCAAGTACGTCGATGAATCCGGCCGCCTGCACCGCAGCGGAATGGATGGCCAGCTCGGCACCGCCGACGATGTCATCGAACCGCTGGCGCCCAGCGGAACTCGCCCGATGGAGTTCGGCCCCTTCGACCTGGGCCCCAACGAGAGCGTCTCGATCAGCTACGTGCTGCGGGTCGGTTCGGGCGTGCTGCCCGGCCGTGCGGTCAACAACGCCACGCCGCTCGCGGCAGGCAACGTGATCGGCAACACCGCCACCGCGTCGGTGGAGGTCCTGGCCGGCGACCCGATCCTGGAAAAGACCACCATCATCGGTAAGGTCTTCGTCGACATCGACGGCGACGGACGCCAGGACGAGGGTGAGCCGGGCATTCCCGGGGTGCGCCTGGGCACCGCCACCGGCCTCCTGATCGAGACCGATGCGGAAGGGCGCTATCACATTGCCGATGTCGACGCCGGAAGGGCCGATCGCGGGCGCAACGTGATCGTCAAGGTGGATCCGACCACCCTGCCCCCCGGCTTCAGCTTCACCACCGAGAACCCGCGGGTGATCCACATCACCCAGGCGTTGATGGGACGGATCAACTTCGGCGTGCGCCCGGCTCCCGGGGCCGTCGCCAGCGACCGTCCCTCCAAGCGCGCAGTCGAGCCGGTCGAACTACCCGGCGGCGGCACGCTCTGGATCACCGAGGATCCGGCTTCCCGGGAACGCCGCCTGGCTGTCCGTGGACCGGCCGACGGCACCTTCCCCGCCGGAGATCCGGTGGACTTCTCTCTGTACGCCAACTACGGCGCCTTTATCGATCACTACCGGCTCGAACTGTTCCATGCCCGGGATACCGACTTCTCCCGCCCGATGCGGGTGCTCGAAGGGAAGCGGCTGGTCGGCCACGAGTCGATCACCTGGGACGGCAAGGACGCCGAGGGCAACCCGGTGTTGCCCGGAACCGCCCTGACCTACCGGCTGCGGGTCTACGACGCCGACGGCCGTATGGACACCTCCGCCGCCGGCGGACTCCAGGCGAAGGTCCAGCGTCCGATGGGTGTCGACCTCGACGCCGATCGCGACCCCGAGGCCGGCCGCGCCAGCACCGAGACCCCGCCGCAGACGGCGCGGATCCCGATCCAGGCCAGCCGCATCCGGGTCCACGGCCGGGGCGTCCCCGCCGACGCCGCGCTGACCCTCAACGGAAAGCCGATGGCGGTCAGTGACGACGGCCGGGTCGCCGCCGAGAGCCTGGTTCAGCCGGGCGCCTACGAACTGGAGTTCGGCATGGACCAGGATTGGTCCGAGTCCCGGCGGATCGACGTCTCCGAGCGCTACTGGTTCGTGGTCGGCCTGGCGGACTTCACCGCCGGCGAGAACTCCCCTGCCGGTAACGTCGAGTTACTCGAAGGGGACGAACGCTACGACGGCGAGACCTACGTCGACGGCCGCATCGCGGTCTACCTCAAGGGCAAGGTCAAGGGCAAGCACCTGCTGACCGCCCACGTGGACACCACCGAGGAGGACATCGACGACCTGTTCGACAACCTCGACCGGGAGGATCCGCGCCAGCTGTTCCGGCGGATCGATCCCGACCGCTACTACCCGGTCTACGGAGACGACTCGACCACGGTCAACGACGTCAACTCCCAGGGCCGGATGTACGTCCACTTCGCCTGGGACGAGTCCGAGGCGCTGTGGGGCAACTACCACACCAACTTCACCGGCACCGAGTTCGCCGAATTCAACCGCACGCTGTACGGCGCCAAGGTGCACCACCGCAGCAAGGACACGACCAAGTACGGCGAGCACCGGGCCGAGATCAACGCCTTCGGTTCGCAGGCGCAGAGCGCCTTCGGGCACAACGAGTTCGTCGGCACCGGCGGCAGCCTCTACTACCTGCGCGACACCGACATCGTGATCGGTTCGGAGAAGGTCTGGATCGAGATCCGCGACCGGGATTCCGGCCGGGTCATCGAGCGCCAGGTGCTGGAGCGCGGGCGGGACTACGACCTGGACGAGTTGCAGGGGCGGGTCATCCTGACCCGGCCGTTGACCCAGGTCGCCGACCAGGCCGCGCCCTCGATCATCCGGGACACGCCGCTGGACGGAAACCGGGTGTTGCTGCTGGTCGACTACGAATACATCCCCGGCGGCTTCAGTGCCGACGACGCCACCGCCGGCTTCCGCGGCAAGGGCTGGGTAACCGACGACTTCGCGGTGGGCGCCACCTACGTCAACGAAGAGCGAAACAACCTGGACTACCAGATGCAGGGCGTGGATCTGACCCTGCGCAAGGGTGAGGGCACCTACGTCAAGGCCGAGTACGTCGAGACCGAGTCGACCCAGCTCCAGAGTTCCTTCGGTTCGCTGGACGGCGGGTTGACCTTCACTCAGATCACCACCGGCGAGGTGGCGGGTCAGCGGACTTCGGGCGAAGCGATCGCCATCGAGGGCCGGCTGAACATGGCCGACTTCGGCGACCGTGAGGGCACGGCGGCCGTGTGGTGGCGCGACCGCAGCGCCGGCTTCTCCACGGCTCGCCTGGCCACCGACCGGGACGTCACCGAGTACGGCGGCGAGGTCCGCTGGAAGGTCGGTGAACGAACGACTCTCGCGGCCCGGGCCGCGGTCACCGAGATCGGCAACGACGAGCTCCGCGACGAGGCGGCGGGTATCCAGCTCGACCACCGTTCCAGCGGCGGCGTGGGCATCAGCGGCGAGATCCGCCACGTGCAGGAGGAGATCGGCAACGCCGGCGCCGTCGAGGGCACCCTGGCCGGCTTCCGCCTGTCGGTGCCGGTCACCGAGCAGACCGACGTCTACGGCGCGGTCCAGCTCGAGATCGAAAGCGACGACAACTACCAGGACAACAACCTGGCGACCCTCGGTGTACGGACCAAGGTCGGCGAACGGGCCGGCCTGCGTGCCGAAGCCAGCTCCGGCGATCGCGGCGACGCGGTGCGGGTCGGTGCCGACTACACCATGCCCGGCGGGTCCCAGGTCTACATGAACTACACCGAATCGGTGGACCGCCTCGACGGACAGACCGGCGCGATGGTCGTCGGCCGGCGCTCGCAGCTGAGCAACCAGCTGCAGCTGTTCAACGAGGCCCAGTTCACCGAGCGCCGTGGGGAATCGGCGCTATCCAACGTGGTCGGCCTGGACTACCGCCCCGACGAGCGCTGGCGCGTAGGCGTCACCGTCCAACGGGCCGCGCTGGACAGCCCGCTCCTCGGCGGGATCGACCGGGACGCGGTCAGCTTCCTGTTCGACTACGCCGGTGAGCGTTCGACCTACCGCGGCAAGGTGGAGTACCGCCACGACAGCGGCGGTCGCAACGAGCGGCAGTGGGTGCAGACCAACTTCCTGCGCTACCGCGCCAACCCGAGCACCAGCCTGGTGATGCGCTTCAACAGCTCTCAGTCCGACAACCGGGCCGGCGGCGCCAACAACGCGCGCTTCGTCGAGAGCAGCGTCGGGGTGGCCTTCCGCCCGGTGCGCCACGACCGCTTCAACCTGCTGAGCAAGTACTCCTACCTGTTCGATCTACCGAGTGCCGGCCAGCGGGACCTGCGGCCGGATCAGCGCACTCATGTGGTTTCCACCGAGGCGCTCTACGAACTGTCCGCTCGTTGGCAGGTCGGCGCGAAGCTGGCCGAACGGCGGGGTGAGATGCGCCTGGTGCGGGATCAGGGTCTGTGGCTCAGTTCCGACGCCCGTCTGGCGCTGGCGCAGATCCGCTACCACATGCTGCACAGCTGGGATGCGGTGGTCGACTACCGGGTGCTGACCTCCGACGAGGCCGGCGACGAACGGCGCGGTGCGCTGGCGGCGCTCTACCGGCACATTCAGCAAAACCTCAAGGTCGGCGTCGGCTACAACTTCACCGACTTCTCCGACGATCTGACCGACCTGGACTACGACAACGACGGTTGGTTCATCAAGCTCCTGGGCAAGTTCTAGGTGTGAAACCGGATTAACGAACTGCATTAGTCATGTTACGCTCCGGCCCGGCGTCCCTTGTGGGCGCCGGGTCACGGCCCCGGAACCCTCGGCTGTGAGAGGGCTCCATGCCGCTGGGGAGCGTTACATGAAACAGAATGGATACATTTCGCGACTGCCCTTCCTGCTGGGAGCGGCATTCGTCTTCGCGCTGCTGATCCTGGTGTCCGGCGCCCCCGGCGTTCACGCCGAGGACGACGACAAGGACGAGAAGGCCGGGCAGAGCACCTACGTCGAGAGCGTCAAGGTCACGGCGCGCAAACGGGAAGAGGATCTCCAGGAGGTCCCGATGTCCGTGGCGGCGCCGACCGAAGAGGTGCTACGCCAACGAGGCGCTCAGAATATCGAAGACGTCGCGGCCAACGTCGCCGGCTTCAATGTTCAGAACCTCGGCCCCGGCCAGAGCCAGGTGGCCATGCGCGGTGTCTCCGCGGGCCAGATCGTCCGCGATCAGCCCGGCGTCAAGGAGCAGGTCGGCGTCTACCTCGACGAATCGGTGATCTCGCTCTCGCTCTTCACCCCGGATATCGATCTGTTCGATACCTCCCGCATCGAGGTGCTGCGCGGCCCCCAGGGAACCCTGTTCGGTTCCGGATCGCTTTCGGGCACGGTGCGCTACATCACCAACCAACCGGAAATCGGCAAGGACGAGACCTTCGGTGAGTTCAACTTCACCTCGGTGGACGGCGGCGAGTTCGGCGGCGACGTCAAGCTGGCGACCAACATGCCGCTGGGCGACAACTCCGCCCTGCGCGTCTCGGCCTATACCTCTAGCATGCCCGGCTTCCTGGACGCCCGGCGCCCGGATCTGCAGATCGACCGGGACGTCAACAGCGGCGACCGGGCCGGCGCCCGCATCGCCCTGCGCTATGAGCCCAACGAGAACTTCAGCATCACCCCGCGGATCATCTACCAGGAAGTCGAGATGGACGGTTGGAACCGCATCGACGACTACAACATCCTGGCCAACCCGTTCACCACTACCCGCCCGGCGGTGACCCTGGGTGAGCGGGAGCAGTTCACCCAGCTCGAAGAGGAATTCACCGACGAGTTCTTCCTGGCCGACGTGACGCTGAGCTACGACTTCGGCGGCGCCGAGTTGACCTCGGTCACCTCGTATACCGACCGGGACATCCTGGTCGTACGCGACGCCACCGCCCTTACCGCGAGCATCACCGGCGGCACCCTGGGCCTGGCCCAGGAGGTCTTCAGCCTGGATGCTCCGCTGGACGACGCCACCACTGCCGAGATGTTCACCCAGGAGCTGCGTATCTCCGGGGGCAACGACCGGGTCGAATGGGTCGGCGGTCTGTTCTACAGCACCATCGAGCGGGACTACAGCCAGGACCTGCTGGTCTTCGGCTTCGAGGATCTGTCGGGCATCGGAACCACCGGCCTGCTGGCTCCCCGGGACACCCTGTTCTTCTCCCGCCTGGGCTACGACCTGGATCAGATCGCCCTCTTCGGTGAAGCCAACATCGCCATCACCGACCGCTTCGACCTGACCGTCGGTGGACGCTTCTACGACTTTGAGGAAGACCGCACCCAGGTGTTCGACGGCATCTTCGGCAACGACAACAACGGTACGGCGCTGGTCGAGACCCCGGGTTCGGTCGAGGCCGACGGCTTCGTGCCCCGCGTCATCGCCAGCTTCGAACTGAACGACAACGTGCGGCTCAACGCTCAGGCCTCCCAGGGCTTCCGTCTCGGCGGCATCAACGATCCGCTGAACGTGCCGCTCTGTACCCCCGAGGATGAAATCACCTTCGGCGGCCGCGACACCTGGGAAGACGAGGAGCTGTGGAACTACGAGATCGGCGCCAAGGCCAAGGTCATGGGCGGCCGCGGCACGATCAACGTTGCCGCCTTCCTCGCCGACATCACCGACCTGCAAGCCACCGTCACCGCCGGCTCCTGCTCCTCGCGTCTGGTGTTCAACGTTCCCGAGGCCCAGAGCCAGGGCCTCGAATTCGAGTTCGCCGCGGCACCCAACGAGAACTTCGACTTCGCGATCTCGGCCAGCGTGCTGGAAGCGGAACTCAAGTCGACCATCACCTCCACCGATGCAGGCGGCGGCGTCAGCGTGGTCAGCGGCATCCAGGACGGCAACCGCCTGCCCAGCGTTCCTGAACTGCAGGTCGCTGCTGCGGCGACCTACCAGTGGCAGATGGAGAACAGCTGGCTGGGTTACCTGACGCTGGTCTACCAGCATGTCGGTTCCCGCTTCACCCAGATCGGCGACCAGGCCGCCGGCTTCGGCACCGTCGACCTGCTGGCCTTCGATCCCAGCAACATCGGTGGACCGCTGACCCAGTCGACCTTCACCTTCAACCCGGAACTGCCCTCTTACGATCTGGTCAACCTGCGACTCGGCTTCGCCGACGGCAAGTGGGACTGGGCGTTCTACATCAACAACGTGGGCGACGAGCGCGCGCTGCTCGCCCTCGACCAGGAGCGCGGCACCCTGGCGCGGGTCGGTTACCTGACCAACCAGCCCCGGACCTACGGCGTGAGCACCCGCCGCAGCTTCTAGTCGCAACGCACTGCTGAACCGAAGGGCCGCGCCACCTGGCGCGGCCCTTTTTCGTTACTGCTCGAGGAACTCCAGCAAATCCTTGTAGCGGCGGCGGCTGACCTCGAGGCGGGCGTCGTCCCGCATCACCACCTCGGCGTGTCCGCCTCCCAGTGGGACCACTTCGGAAACCGCGTCCAGGTGCACGATTGCCGAGCGGGAGACCCGGAAGAACTGCCGGGGATCGAGACGCTTCTCGAGATCGTTCAAGGTCGGCTGCATCCAGTAGTGGCCGTCCCCCGCCTGCAGCTTGGTCGCTCCCCCCTCGGAGAGGAAGTAGAGCACCGCATCGTGGGGCACGACGTGGAAGCGAGAACCCTTCTTGGCCAGCAGGCGCCGGGGAAACCCCGAGGCCTCGTTGACCTTCTCGGTGACCGCTCGGGGAGAGGCCGGGCCCCGCAACCGCTCGATCGCCGCATCGAGCCGGGCCTGACTGACCGGCTTCAACAGGTAGTCCACGGCGTGAAGCTCGAAGGCGTCGACGGCATGCTGGTCGTAGGCCGTGCAGAAGATGATCCGCGGCCTGGGATCGGAAAGCGAAGAGGCCACCTCGAGGCCGCTGCATCCGGGCATCTGGATGTCGAGGAACACCACGTCCGGTTCCAGCTCCGCGATCTGCTCCACCGCCTGGGGCCCGTCTTCGGCCTCACCGACGATCTCGATGTCCTGGACCGCGGCCAGCAGGCGCCGCAGCCGCTCCCGGGCGGGCTCCTCGTCGTCGACCAGCAGCACCCGGATCACGGCAGCACCTTGGCGACCACCACGGTCAGGTCGTCGGCCTGAGCGCCGCCGGCCCGGTAGGCATCGGCGCGCTCGACGATCCGCGCCCGCAGCTCGGCCGCAGAACCCGGATCGGCGCGGACCCAGCCGGCCAGCAGCTCTTCACCGAGCTCCACCCCCTCGGCGTTGGTCGTCTCGGTCAGGCCGTCGCTGAAGGCGACGATCGCATCGCCGGGATCGAGCTGCACCCGCGACGCCTCGTAAGAGGCACTGTCGAACAGGCCGACCGCCATGCCGGTACTGTCCAGCCGCCGCACCTCACCGTCAGGCCGAATCCAGAGCGGACGCTCGTGGCCGGCGTTGACGTAGTGCAGCGAACGTTCGCCGGCGTCGTAGACTCCCAGAAAGAGCGTCACGTAGCGATTGGATTCGGTCGCCCCGCAGAGTCCGCGATTCAATTCAGCAGCGAGCCTGGCCGGATCGGCCGCATGGTCGGCGAGCAGCATCTGTACCCGGGCCTGGAGCCCGGCCATGGTCAGGGCGGCGGGCAAGCCCTTGCCGGCCACGTCGGCGACCACGATGCAGAGTTTCCCCTGCCCCACCGGCAGGAAGTCGTAGTAGTCGCCGCCGATCTCCCGTGCCGGGCGGCAGCTTCCGTCGTAGTCCAGGGTCGAGACGGCGCCCGCTCCGCTGGGGAACAGGGCCTGCTGGGTGCGGCCCGCTTCGGCCAACTCGTGACGGCCGCGAACCTTGTCCAGCGCCTTCTTCAGCCGGTCCCGGTTCAGCGGCTTGAGCAGATAGTCGGCGGCGTGGTGCTCGAAGGCCTCGATGGCGAACTGATCGTAGGCGGTACAGAAGATAACCTGGGGCCGGGGCGGCACGAGGCTCGCGGCCACCTCCAGTCCGGTCATACCGGGCATCTGGATGTCGAGGAAGAGCAGATCGGGGCGTAGCGAGTTCACCGCCTCGAGCGCGGCTTCACCGTCCTCGGCTTCGCCCACCACCTGGATGAAACCCGCCTCCTCGAGCATGCTGCGCAGCCGCAGCCGCGCCGGCTCCTCGTCGTCGACCAACAGCGCTCGCATCTACGCTCCCTGGTTGGACCGGTCCGCTTCGCGGCCCGTAGGCGTCGAGGGTAGCCGCAGGGTGACGGCGGTCAAGCCTTCATCGAGCCGCGCGACGTGAAGCGAGGCTGCAGCTCCGAAGTGCCCCTCGAGGCGCTGGCGCACATTGGCCAGGCCGTAGCCGCCGTCGGTGCGCTCTCGCCGTCCCTCGGGATCGCTCTCGGGAAAGCCGGGCCCACTGTCCCGGACCGACAGCTCCAGACCTCCCCCGGCGACCCGGGCGCCGTGGACCTCGAGACGTGCCGGGCCTCGTACCGTGGCGACCCCGTGCTTGATCGCGTTCTCGACCAGGGTCTGCAACATCATGCCGGGGACCCGCTCGCCGCGAATCGCCTGATCGACGGCGATGGTCACCTCCAGCCGCTTGCCGAAACGGGCCTGTTCGATGGCGAGATACGCCTCGACGAACTCCAGCTCTTCCCCCAGCAGCGCCCACTCCTGGTCGGAGCCGCGCAACGTGTAGCGGAAGACGTCGGCCAGTTTCTCCACGGTGCGGTCCGCCTTTTGCGGATCCTGATGAATCAATCCGGCAATGGCGTTGAGCGCGTTGAACAGGAAGTGCGGGTTGATCTGGGCCCGCAGCGCCTTGAGTTCCGAGCGGCTGCTCTGGAGCTGCAACTCCTGGGTCAGCTGCTCCTGGATCCGCTTCTGTTCCAGCGCGCGCACCCCCTGGAGCAGGTCGCAGAACACCTCGCCGAGGGAACCGAGGAGCTCGACGTCCTCGCTGAAGTACGGGCGCTGGCCGGCCCGGGGGCCCATCCTCACCGTGCCAACCAGTCCGTCCTCCCGGGTCGAGAGCGGCCGTTCCAGTTCCGGCTCGAAGTCCGGCGCCGAGGCCAGGGAGCCGAGGTCGATCCTGCAGGGCGCCTGAAAGATCTCGGTCAGCGCTCCTTCGGCGGTCTCGATCGCCTCCCGTTCGCTGGACACTCCGCGCAGCCGAGAGACGAAGTGCTTGACCGCCTCGACCAACGTGAAGTGCCGTCCGAACCAGGCGTTCTCGAGGAACCGGAACAGCCGGCGCCAGAGCCAGGGGAGCGCCAGGGCCACCGGCAGCAAGGCGACCGCCCAGGCCCAGGGGCGCACCGAACCCGCGGGGAGCGTCTCGAGCCAGGGCAGCGCCAGGGCGAAGAACAGGGTCAGGCCCGAGGCGGTGACCAGCAGCGCCGTGCCCCGCTTGATGAACAGGTCGAACAGTTCGAAGCGATTCGAGTAGTAGGTGCCGGCAAAAAGGAAGATCAGCGGCAGCGACTTGGCCACCAGCTGCAGATAGCTGCCGAAGCGCAGCAGGCCCAGCCCCTCGAGCACCAGCGGCACGAACAACAGAATCACCGCGCCGAACAGCAGGATCATCACCTTGCGCAGCTTGCGGTCCTCGGCCTTCTCCGCGGCGGGCTTCTGGGACATCTGCCGGATCGAGAAGATCGCGGCGAGGATGAAGCAGAGCCCCAGCCCCCCCGATCCGAGGAAGTACAGCAAACCGGCATCGCGCACGGCCTTGGTCAGCGGCGGGTACCAGAAGGTGGTCAACGCAAACAGGCCGAGCCCCGGGCTGAAGATCCACATGGCCCAGACCCAGCGCTTGGCCGAACGGGTCGGCCGGATCCGCAGCCGCCCGCGGGAGGGCAACGGCTCGGACTCGGCGGCGCTGGAGTGCATGATCAGCGGCGGGAACATGAATCCGATCATCAGCGACAGGCTGCGCAGGATGTAGCCGTCGAACTCCGGGTCGATCAACAGCATCAGCACCTCGTTGGCGAACCAGACGAGGCAGACCGAACTCATCACCAGCGACATCACGTAGGACTCGCGGGAGCTGCGATCGACGGTCCAACTGCTGCGGCGGGGCCCAGCCAGCATCATCCCCAGCACCGTGGCGTAAGCCAGGACGCCGAAACTGTTGACCAGAAGGGCGATGGGCGTGTACAGGTTCATGACAGGGCCAATGTACGCTAAAGTGCCGTCGGAATGGAACTTAGCCCCATGAATGGTCGAATCGGGGCATGAACGGGGAACTTCCCGCCGCAGGCGGTGTCCGATAAGGGGCCAGGAAGCCCCACCCAGGGCAGAAGGAGCCTGATCGTGAGACGACCCCTCCCCCTCTTGACCGTTCTTCTCGCCCTGTTGGGTGGCGTGCTGCTCGCCGGGTACGATCCCGGTGTGCGATCCGACGATTCCAGACCTGCCCGGGTGGATAGCCCCCCGGCCCGAACCGACGACCCGCGCCTGGAAAAGGCCGAGGGGTTGATCGCCGAGGGCTCCTACGCCCTGGCGCTTCCCCTGCTCGAGGCCCTGGCCGCCGCCGGGTTGCCCGAGGATGAGGCCCGCTGGATCGACTTCCGGCTGGCCGACACCCGTTGGCGCGCCCTGGCCGGCAGCAAGCAGCCCGATCCGGGCAAGCTGGAGCAGGCGCGGCAGGCGCTCGATCTGCTGATCCGGGACATCAAACGGGAGCAGGACCGCGACCGAGTCTGGGTCGAGGTGCAGGAATCCCTCGGCGACTTCTGGTGGGTCCGCCCGGAGATGCGCGACTGGGGCTCGGCCTGGAACCACTACCAGCAAGCGCTCCAGTGGTGGGCCGGGAGCACCGAGCTCACCCTCGCCCGGGATCGCTACCTGAGCATCGTCTGGAGGGCGGCGCGTCCGCCACAGGCGCGTCCCTACGAACATTACGGCTACTACGGCAACCAGATGCCGCTTCAGGTACTGGAAAACGCCCTGTCCCTCGCCCGCGACCGGGACGAGCGCGCCCGGGCGTCCTACCTGCTGGCCAGTTCCCTGCGCTATCAGGGTTCCACCCCGCGCAATCACCGCCGCACTCGCGAAGCGTTCGAAACCGCCGTCGAGACGGGAGCGGGCACCGACTGGTTCGACGACGCTCTCTACAACTACGCCGAGTGGTTGGCCGGCGGCGGCAAGCTGGAGAAGCTGCCCCAGGGCGGCTACCGCCAGCAGCCAGACTTCCCCCGGGCGCTGGAGCTCTATCGCCGGGTCGTGCGGGAGTTCGCCAAGGGTGAAAGCCGCTACCACGACCAGGCCCGCTCGCGGATCGAACAGATCACCAAGCCCCAGGCCGGGGTCTCGGTCAGCAACGCGTTCCTCCCCGGCTCCGAGGTGCAGTACCAGTTGAGCTGGCGCAACGTCGGCGAGCTCGATCTCGCGCTGTACCCGGTGACCCTGACCCGGGATCTCGAACCACGGGACAACAAGAGCTGGATCGACTGGATCCGGC
This sequence comes from Acidobacteria bacterium Mor1, assembly GCA_001664505.1. Taxonomy (GTDB): domain Bacteria; phylum Acidobacteriota; class Polarisedimenticolia; order Polarisedimenticolales; family Polarisedimenticolaceae; genus Mor1. Next base: position 5,744,822 of record CP011806.1, on the reverse strand, counting down.
TACCGGCGAAGCCGCTACGCGCCTGGAAGTTCGACACCGAGGACAACGGGGAACACCTCCCCGGGCAGAAGGCCCTCACCCTCGACGACAAGCTCGCCAGCGGCGCCTACGTGCTGCAGGCCCGGGGCGCCGGGCAACAGAGCCGGGCGCTGGTGCTGGTCAGCCGCGCCTCGGTGGTCGTCAAGGCTGCGGCGGGAGAAGCCCTGGCCTGGGTCGTCGACGCCGTCGACGGCACACCTCGCGACGCCGCGGCGGTGCTCTGGATCCGGGACTCCAGCGCCCGCAAGGGGGAACGCTGGAGCCGCATCGACGGCAAGAGCGGCGATGACGGCCTGGTGCGCTTCCCCATTCCCGACAGCCGACGCTACGCCCAACTCTGGGTCGCCATCGAGGACGGAGACCATCAGGCCTTCGCCCAGAGCTACAGCCAGGGACACCACGACGCCGACGGCAACTGGAAGCTCTACGCCTTTACGGACCGGCCGGCCTACCGCCCGGGTGAAACTGTCGAGTGGAAGGTGGTGGCCCGCACCACCAAGGGCATGGGCTACGACACCCCATCGGGCCGCGTCCTCCATTGGGAGATCTTCGACCCCAGGGGTACCAAGGTCGCTGAAGGTGATTCGACGCTCAACGACTTCGGCAGCTTCTGGAGCTCCCTGGAAGTCACCGAGGAGATGCCGCTAGGTGAGTACCAGCTGCGTTTCACCACCGCCGACAAGAAACGCAACATCGGCAACGCCCGGCTGTTCCGCCTCGAGGAATACAAGCTTCCCGAGTTCAAGGTCACGGTCGAGCCGCCGGTGGACGACGAGGGCAAGCCTCGCTCGATGCGTATGGGCGAAACCGTCGAAGCCTCGGTGACCGCCGAGTACTACTTCGGCGGTCCGGTGGCCGAAGCCTCGGTGGAGGTGCTGGTCTACCAGAAGCCGCTCTGGATCTACATGCCCCAGCCCCGGAAGTACCCCTGGTACTTCGAGGACCGGGGGCACGCCCCCTACTGGGGTGGCGGCAGCGGTCAGATCGTCCACCGCGAGACCCTGGCCACCGACGCCGAGGGTAGGGCCACGGTGCGCTTCGATACGCCGGAGAACGCCGGCCAGGACTTCGAGTACACCGTCGAGGCCCGGGTCATCGACGCCTCCCGCCGGGAGATCCTCGGCCGCGGCAGCCTCAAGGTCGGCCGCCAGGGGCACTACCCGTTCATCCGCCCCGACCACTACCTGCACCGCCCGGGCCAGCCGGCCCGGTTCAACATCGACGTGGTCGACGCCAACCGCCGCCCGGTAGAGGTCGAGGGCACCCTGCGGGTCACCCGGCAGCGCTGGACCGAGGTCTGGCTCGATCCCTACGGTCGTGAAGTGCGGGGCGCCGAATTGGACAAGATCAGGCGGCGCGGGGATTTCCCGCCGATGCCCCCCCGCCCCGGCGACCCCGGCTGGCGCGTCAAGTTTCGTGGCTACAAGAGCGACGAGGTGCTGACCCGCAAGGTGCGCACCGACGCCGAGGGCAAGGCCGAACTGAGTTTCGTTCCCGACCGTCCCGGCTACTATCAGGTCGCCTGGGAGAGCATCGACACCGACGAACTGCCGATCGAGACCCAGGCGGCGATCTGGGTCGCCGAACGGGACAGCACCGATCTCGGATACCACCGGGACGGCGTCGAGATCATTCTGGACAAGGACACCTTCCGCTCCGGCCATCGGACGCCGGTGATGCTGGTCTCCCAGCTTGCCGGAGCCCACGTGCTGTTCACCGTCGAGGCCGGCGGCATCCTCGAGCACCGGGTGGTCAAGCTCAACGGCACCGTCAAGCTGGTCGAGCTGGACGTCGACGAGCGCTGGGTGCCCGACGTGCACCTCGAAGCCGCCATGGTCATGGGCGGCATGCTCCACCGGGACAGCAAGCCGGTGGTGGTGCCGGCGGAGAAACAGTTCGTCAACGTCTCCGTCGAGGGCAACGCCGAGAGCTACCTGCCCGGCGATGAGGGCACCCTGGAGGTCACGACCACCGACCATGAGGGCAACCCGGTCTCGGCCGAGATCGCCCTGGGTCTGGTGGATGCGTCGGTGTTCTACATCCAGGAAGACCTGGCCGGCGATCCCCGGCCGTTCTTCTACGGATCGAAACGGGGCAACCGGGTCCGGACCAACTCCAGCTTCGATCAGTTCCAGTACGTGCAGCTGGTGCGGGATGAGGATGGCGGCGACCTGATCACATACGATTCCTTGAAGGACCTGCCGATCTCCCGCACGTTCACGAGCAATGTGGCCCTGGCACCCGGCGCTATGGACCTAAAGGAGGAGTCGGGCGCCCGAATGCGAGGCGCTGTCGCCCAAAAATCCATGCGTCGCGACCAGTTTGCGGCCGCGCCGATGGCCATGGAAGCAGACGCGGAATCGTTGAGCGCTCTGGGCTACATCGGCGGCGGCGACAGCGACGACGGACAGGGCGGCGGCGACACCGTCGAGGTCCGCAGCGACTTCCGTTCCACGGTCTTCTGGCAGCCCGACGTGGTCACCGGCGCCGACGGCAAGGCGACCGTCGAGGTGAGCTACCCGGACTCGCTGACCACCTGGCACGCCACCGCCCGCGCGGTGACCGCGCACAGCGCCTTCGGCTTCGGCGAGGCGGACACCCGCACCAACAAGCCGCTGATCGTGCGGCTGCAGGCGCCCCGCTTCTTCGTCGCCGGCGACAAGGTCACCCTCTCGGCCATCGTCAACAACAACGGCGAAACCGACCTGACCGTCACCCCCTCGCTGGACGTGGCCGGCCTGGTCCTCGACGGCCGCGGCACCGCCGACGCGGTGCGGGTGCCCGCCGGAGGCGAGACCCGGGTCGACTGGACCGCGACCGCCCGGGTCGCCGGAGACGCGACCCTGCGCGCCGTGGTGCGGGCCGACGGCCACAGCGACGCCATGGAGCGGGAATACCCGGTCTTCGAACACGGCATCGACAAGCTGATCGCTCGCTCGGGCAAGGTCCGGGGGGACGACGTCACCGTGACCCTCGAGCTTCCCGACGAGAGACGTTCGACGGTGATGACGGTGCAGGTCACGCCCAGCATGGCGGTGACCATGCTCGACGCCCTGCCCTACCTGATCGACTACCCCTACGGCTGCACCGAGCAGACCATGAGCCGCTTCCTGCCGGCGGTGATCACCGCCCGCACCCTGGAGCAGCTCGGTATCGAGCAGGAAGCCATCGCCGGCCGGATGTTCGGCGGCATCGAAGCAGCCCACGCCGACTCGACTCATCCGAAGGGCGCCAAGGACCTGGCCGAACTCGACGCCATGGTCCAGGCCGGCCTGAAACGCCTGGCCGACTTCCAGCGGGGCGACGGCGGCTGGGGCTGGTGGAAGGACAGCGACAGCGATCCGTTCATGACCGCCTACGTGGTCTGGGGCCTGGCCCTGGCCGACGACGCCGGTGTCAAGATCGAGCGCAACCGGCTGCGCCGCGCCGTCAACTGGCTGGACAAGGAGCTGGTCAACTACGAAAACCGCCCGGAGATGCTGGCCTGGTTGCTCCACGCGGTCTCCGTCGCCGGAGAGGGCAAGGACAACAAGTTCCGCCGCACCGCCTTCGACAACCTCTGGGCCCAGAAAAACGGGCTCAACGCCTACACCCGTGCGCTGTTTGCCCTGGCCGCCCATGAACTGGGCGCGACCGACAAGGCACAAACCCTGGTGCGCAACCTGAGCAACGGGGTGCAGCGGGACCGCAAGCCGGACACCTCGATCGTGATCCGTGGCGGCCGCCGGGCGGATCGCTCCGCCGTGGGGACCGCCCACTGGGGCGCCGACGGCGTCTGGTGGCGCTGGGCGGATTCCCCGGTAGAGTCGACGGCCTTCGCCCTGCGGGCGATGCTGGCCGTCGATCCCGACAACGAGCTGATCGAGCCGACGATCAACTGGCTGATCAAGAACCGCCGGGGCGCCCAGTGGAGCAATACCCGGGACACCGCCATCGCGGTGATGACCCTTGCGGACTACCTGGTCGCGAGCGGCGAACTGAGCAGCGATCTGGAGTACGAACTGTCGGTCAACGGCGAGACCGTGGCCCGGGAGCGGGTCACCCCCTCCGAGGTGTTGAGTGCTCCCAGCCGCTTCACCGTCCCGGCCGAGCTGGTGCGCGATGGGGAGAACGAGATCCGCATCGTGCGCACCTCGGGCGAGGGACCGCTCTACTTCTCCGCCGAGGCTGAGTTCTTCAGCCTGGAGAATCCGATCGCCGCCGCCGGCAACGAGCTGTTCGTCCGGCGCCAGTACCTGGGGCTGATCGGCAAGCCGACCCTGCTCCAGGGCTACCGCTACGAGCAGCAGCCGCTTCATGACGGCGCGACGCTGCGGAGCGGCGACCGGGTCCAGGTGGTGCTGACCATCGAGGCCAAGAACGACTACGAGTACCTGCTGTTCGAGGACCTGAAACCCGCCGGCCTGGAGGCGATCGCGCTCCAGAGCGGCGCCCCGGTCTACGCCCGGCAACTTCGAGACACCGAGCACGTGCTGGAGCAGCACGCCCGGGATCAGCGGGACTACACCGGCCGCAGCGTGCGTGTCTACCAGGAGCTGCGGGACCGCAAGGTCGCCGCCTTCATCGACAAACTGCCCCAGGGTCTGTGGGAGATCCGCTACGATCTCCGGGCGGAGGTGCCCGGCTACTTCCACGCGTTGCCCCTGATGGGCCACGCCATGTACGTGCCGGAGATCCGGGCCAACGGCGCCGAGGTGCGCATCACCGTCGAGGATCGCTGAGGGAAGCATGCATCACACCATCGAACCCGCGGCCAGCGGTCGCGCCGGCTGCAAGGGCTGCGGTCAGAAGATCGCCAAGGGGGAGCTGCGCTTCGGTGAACGGCTACCCAATGCATACGGCGAGGGGGAGATGACCCTCTGGTTCCACCTCCGCTGCGGCGCCTACAAGCGGCCGGAGTCGGTGCTGGAAACTCTGGGCCGCATCGGTGACCCGATCGACGAGCGGGCGGAGCTGGTGAAGCTGGCCGAGGAGGGCGTGCAGCACCGGAGGCTGGCCCGGGTCGACGGCGCCAGCCACGCCCCCACCGGGCGGGCCAAGTGCCGCTACTGCCGGCTGCCGATCTCCAAGGGAGACTGGCGTCTATCGCTGGTGTTCTACGAGGACGGGCGCTTCTCGGCGGCGGGGTTCATCCACGCCGCCTGCGCCCAGGACTACCTGGGCACCCGGGATGTGGTCGCCCGGGCGCGGCACTTCAATCCGAAGCTGAGCGACGAGGACGTCGCCGCGTTGGAAGCAGCGCTGGCCGCGGACGACTGAGCGGCACCGCCGGCGCTAGTCCTCGGTCTCGCCCAGGCTGAGGTAGGCGGTGCGCAGCCGCTCGACGAACTGGGTCATGTGCTCGACCCGGTCGACGATCTGCTCGTCGGACAGGGGCAGCGTCTCCTGCTCCAGGAATCGCAGCTTGTCGATCATGTCGTAGGACATCAGGACCGCGATGTTCGAGATCTTCTTGAAGGTGTCCTGGGGCGAGACCTCCCCAGCCTCGCACTGCTTTTTCCAGGCCTCGAGTTCGGCCTCGGGGCCACCGCTCGCTTTCGGCTCTTCGGACATCGGGTTCCTCCTTCGATCTTCTTCTTACCGCCTCACCGACGCCGGGGCAAGCCCCCGCTGCATCGTCGAAGCTCAAAACCGGCCTTGCCGCAGCGACGCCCAGGTCAGCGAATCGGGTCGGGTACCGGGTACGCCTCGAGCAGCGCCTCCCGGTCGGTGAAGCCCAGCACCTCCCGCTGAACCTCGAGATACCAGAACCAGCGGGCCGCCTCGTCCCGGGTGGCGTTGAATAGCCGCACCCGGCCGGCTCGTTGCGTGGGTGTGGCGGCGGCGACCTCTTCCCGCAGCGTCTCCAGCCGCTCGAGCAACCCCTCGAGCTGACCGGAGATCCGCCCCAGCGCCGAGGCCTGCTCCGAGACCACCTCGAGCTGGATCGCCTCGGCGAGTTGGTCCCGCAGTTCGAGATCGAGCCGCACCATGGCTACTTTCCGGTCCGCAGCGAATCCGGGTCGTTGAACTTGACCGGGGCCTGGGGCTCGGCGCCCAGGCTCGCCAGGATCGCGTCGGCCTCGCTACGCCCCAGGCGAATCGCCTCGTCGGCCGATCCATCGGCGGGCGGCACAGCCACCGCGGCGGGATCGGCGCCCGCCATCCCGTGGGGCACGCTGGCCAGGTGCAGGGTCTGGGTCGGGAAGGCGAACTCGACGCCCAGGCCCTGAGCCAGCTTGACGATGTCGACGAACAGACGGTGCCGTTCGCGCAGCTCGGTGGTCCAGTCCGGGCACTCGTGGAACACGTACAGCAGGATGTTCAGCGAGCTGTCGGCAAACTCGTTGAAGTAGACGTTGTAGTAGTCCTTGCGAGTGTAGGGATGACGCCTCACGATCTCGCGGATGCCCTCGCAGAAGGCGTCGATCTTGGCCGGCGGCGTGTCGTACTGCACGCCGATCTTGCAGGAGATGCGGCGGTAGCGCCGCTCACCCAGGTTGTCCACGGCGGCATTGACCAAGGTCGAGTTGGGCACCGTGATCCGCGAGTTGTAGAAGGTGCGGATCCGGGTCGAGCGGAACCCGATCTCCTCGACGGTCCCCTCGGTGTTGCCGATCTTGACCCAGTCGCCGATCTGGAACGGGCGGTCGATCAGCACCGTGACCGAGCCGAACAGGTTCTCCACGGTGTCCTTGGCCGCCAAGGCGAAGGCCAGGCCGCCGATACCGAGGCCGGCCAGCAGGCTGGTGATGTCGATATCCAGGTTGCCGGCGATGAACAGGACGCCGAAGGCGATGACGACGATCTTGATCGCCCGGCGCAGCATCGGCACCAGGATGTCGTCGACCTTGGTCTCGGTCTCCTGGGCCAGAGCCAGGAAGTGGGCGGCAACCAGATCGACCAGCCGGTAGGCGCCCCAGACCGCACCGCAGGCGATGACCAGCTGCACCGCGAAGTTCAGGGCATCGAATGCCTTGACCGGCAGGTCGAGCACCCGCAGCAACGCCATCCACAACAGACCCATGGCCAGGATGCCGATGGGACGCAGGAAGTCCGACTGGAACTTGTCCTCGCGCAGCCGGTCGCTGGCGGCGAGCAGGCGCTTGAGCCAGGTACCGACGATGAAGCGCACGACCCAGTCGAGGATCACCCCCAGGAAGGCCAGCACCATCAGAGCCAGCCACTGCCAGTTCTCGAGCAGGAAGATGCGCTTGAGCAACTGGGGGGACATCCGTTCGCGGATCAGCCCCGCCACCGAACTCGGCGCGCCGCCGCCCCCCTGGATGCCCTCGACGATCGCCTTGCCGCGCACCGAGGCCAACAGCTCCGGCATGGCGGCGATGGTTTCCCGGGAGAACAGCCAGAGACCGCCGTCGTCGCGGGTCAGCGACACCTCACCGTTGCGATCCCGCAGATAGACCCAACGAGAGCCGTCCACCTCCTCGGGGATCCGCTCCAGATCGATCAGCTCGACCCGGTCGAGGTAGTTCTTGAGATCCGAGGCGAGCTGCCTCCCGGCGGTCGGCCGCGACCCTGCGGTCACCCCCGACAGGTCGAAGCAGGCGGCCGCATCGGCGATCCGGTCGTTGCTACCTTCCTTGGCGTCGATCATCGCCTGGAGGAAGGTGCGGAAGGTTGCCCGGGGGGAGGAGCGATCCGGACCGGCCGCGCCGGGCCCCGATTCCCGGGCCGCGGCGGGCAAGCCCACGGCCGCCGTCAACAGGATCGCCAGCAGGAGGTAGCCGATACCGATTCGCGCGTTCAAGAAGTGCCTCCGTATCGCTCGTGGAGCCCGAATAGTATCAGTGTGGCCCGGTGGCGCGCGATCCGGTATAGGTAGTAGCCATGTGGCGCTCCATGGCACTCGCGATCCTGCTGTCGGCACAAACGGCCCACGCCGCGACCCTCGAGGTACGGGTCGTCGACGAGCAGGGATCGGCGCTGGCCGGAGAGACCGTCACCCTTCGCCCGCTGCAGATGAAGAACGGGCCGCTTCCCACCGGGCCGCTCCCCCGAGCCGACACCGATTTCAGTGGCCGCGCCAGCTTTGCGGGCCTTGCGGCCGGCACCTATTCGGTCAATCTGCCCTTTCCGAAAGTCCCGGGAATGATCCCCCCCGAACACGATCCCGCCGCGCCCTCCCGGGAGGTGGTGCTGACCTCGGCCAACGACGTTCAGCAACTGGAGCTGAGGATCCGTCGAGGGGTCGATGTGGTCTGCCGGCTCGACGTCAACCGCGGCCCGGCGCCGTCGGCGACGGCACGCTTCCGCCAGGTCGATTCCGGTACCGAACGCGCCGTCGCCATCGAACGAAGCGGCCGCGCGGTGTTGCCCCCGGGAGACTGGCAGGTCACCCTCGAAACCGATCCGGGCCTCTTGTTCGAGAGTCTCGAGATCGACGGCCTGGAGTTGGAGGGCCCCCAGGCGCAGCTGGAACTCGCGCCGGGAGATTCCGCCGTAGAGATCAACTGGTCCTACCGTGCCCAGGCCCGCCTCGAAGGGGAGATCCTTTTTGACGGGCCCGCGGTCAACACCGAGGTCAGAGCCCACCTCATCGCCGCCGGCGACTGGGATGGACTCGCGGCCCCCGATGCCTCCAACAACCTGATCTCCACCGCGGTCGACGAATCCGGCCGCTATTCCATGACCCTCCCCGCAGGGGTCTGGGAGGTCACCGTCGAAGGACGGCAGGTCCAGGAGACCTACCCTCCCTTCGGCGAGGTCGAGCTGGCGCCGGGCGCCGACTTCAGGCTGGATTTCGAGGTCTCGAGCCAGCGCCTGGACGGTTCGCGGGTCGAGGTCACGGTCTTCGATCCCCGCGGAGGGCGGATCAGCGGCTCCTGGGTAGAGCTCTGGCCGTTGGATGAGTCGGAACGAGGAGACGAACCGGTGGCCGCCGCCGAAGCAGGCTTCTACGCGCCGGCCAAACTGGACGGCGTTCCCGACGGAGACTACATCGCCGTCGTCGGGCACCTCGAGTTCGCCGAGGGACGCAAGCGGGTCCCCGGAGTGAGCGGCGAGAAGAACTACGCCCGGGAGGTACGGGCCCAGTTGAAACCGGCCGGTACGTTGCTGGGGCTCGCCACCGGCATCGACGGTACCGCCGACGGTAACGTCACCCTGGTGCTGGAGCGAGAAGACGGCGACCTGGATGTCCTGCTGTCCGACCCGGAGTTGCGGGAGAAAGCCCGGCGCGTCGAAGCCCGCTCCGACGAACGGGGCAACCTGCGGGCCGACGGCGTCTGGCCCGGCCGCTATCTCGCCATCGTGGAGATGAACGGTGACGACTCGCAGCATCGCATCGCCCGATTCCGGGCAGGTTCCGCCATGCGGCCCCGGGTGGTGCTCGAGGTGGTTCCCGACCGCAGCCAGTCGCTACGGATCACCGTGCTCCCGGCGGCGACTCTCGAAGGAGCCGTCGCCTGTGTCGACGCCGACCCACCCGAGGCGCTGGACATCGCCGTGCTGCACTATCCCCATGGCTCCTCCGGGGAACCGACCCAGGAGCTCCTGCTGCGGGATGTCACCGTGGACGCCGGTGCGTTCCCCTTCGAGGCGACTCCCCTGCCCGGCGGCGACTTCGGGATCGCCGTGCGGCCCGCCGGAAGCGAGGGTTGGATGAGCGTCGTCCACGGCAACCAACCCCGCACGTTCACCGTCTCCCCGGGGGAACAGCTGCGCACCGGCCTGCTGCCGTCGGCCTGCCGCTTCCCGGCGCCCGTCCCGCCGGCCGAGGACACCGTGGACCGGACCGTCGACTAGCCGTCGCGGCGGCCGAGGCGAATCCGCGGCTCCTCACCGTTGAGCAGCCGCCGCAGATTCTCCCGGTGAGTCCAGGCCAGGAAGGCGGGCAGCGCCATACCGGCAGCCAGCCAACCCGGCGTGACCCGCTCGATGCCGAGACCGTCGAACAGCCACATGCCGGCACCGAGCCCCAGGGCCCCGGTGAGTGAGGCCAGTGAAACGGTGCGCGTCGGCCACAGGGCCAGACCGAACAGGAGCAGGCCGAACCCTGCCGACCAGGGAGCAGCCACGGCGAACACGCCGAAAGCGGTCGCAACCCCCTTGCCGCCGCGGAACCGCGCGAAGAGCGGCCAGACGTGGCCGGCGATCGCGGCGAGACCGGCGGCCAGGCCCGCAGGCGGGCCCCAGATCATGCGGGCCAGCAGAACCGCCGCAGCCCCCTTGATCATGTCCAGCAACAGCACGAAGAGGCCGGCGCGCCAACCGGCCAGTCGCTGCACGTTGGTCGCTCCGGGGTTCCCGCTGCCGTACCGATGCAGATCGATTCCGAGCAACCGGCCGCACCAGACCCCGAAGGCCAGCGATCCGAGCAGGTAGCCGCAGAGGCCCGCGTAGGCGAGGCTCACGCCTCATCCTCGAGCCCGCCGGGGGTGCGCTGAAAGCGGCGGGCAGACGGATAGGGAAAGACGTCGACGATCTCACCCGCGCGTAGCCGCTCCTGGATACCCCGCCAGAACGGAAGGTCGAACAGGTCTCCGTGGTGGCGGCGGAAGACCTCCAGCATCGGCGAGGTCAGCTCGAGAAACTTGTGGAACTCTTCGGGGAAGATGTCGAACTCGTCGGCGACGAACCAGGGCTCCGGCGACAGCTCGTCCTCGACGGTGCGCGGCGGTGGAATGCGGCGGAAGGTGCACTCGGTCACCAGGCACAGTTCGTCGTAGTCGTAGAACACTACCCGGCCGTGCCGGGTCACCCCGAAGTTCTTCAGCAGAAAGTCGCCGGGGAAGATGTTGGCCGCCGAGAGTTCCTTGATCGCGTCGCCGTAGTCCACCAGCGCCCGCCGGGCCGCGATCTGGTCCGCCTGCTGCACGTAGAGGTTGAGCGGGGTGACCTTGCGCTCCATGTAGAGGTGCTCCAGCACCACGTCATCCCCGTCGAAGGTCACGGCGTGGCCCGCCTCCTGCTCCAGTTCGGCGAGCACCTCCCGGCGAAACAGACTCCGCGGGAAGCGCAGGGACTCGAAGGGCTGGGCTTCGACCAGGCGACCGACCCGGTCCGCCTCGTAAACCATCCGGTAGCAGCGCCGAACTTTCTCCCGGGTCGCCGACTTGGGATACGCGAAGCGGTCGCGGATGATCTTGAACACCATGTCGTAGTACGGCAGGGTCAGCACGATCATGACCATGCCGACCTCTCCCGCGGCGAACTCGAAGCGGGAGCCCGAGCTCTCCAGGTGCCGCCGCAAGCCGAGGAAAAGCTCCGCCTTGCCGTGCTTGTCGAAACCGAGGTTGATGTAGAGCTCGGCCACCGACTTGAGCGGGATGATCGACTTGAGGAAGGCGATCAGCGAACGGGCGCAGGGGGCGTCGACCTGAAAGTAGCTACGGGTGAAGCTGAACAGGATGCTGACTTCCGAGGAGCTGAGCAACACCGCATCGACGGCGACCCCTCCCTCGGCGTGGCGCAGGGGCAGGACGAAGGGAATCGTCTGATTGCCGCTGCGGATACGGCCGATGATGTAGGCCCCCTTGCTGCGGTAGAAGACCGGCACGAGGGTCTCGAAGGCGTCGACCTGATCGACGCCGATCACCGCCTGGAGATAGCTGGCCACCTCACCGGCGACCAGCCGCGCGTCGCCGTCCAGATCCGCATAGTCGACGGGAAAGCGGTAATCCTCGAGGATCTGCCGCACCACCGGCGCCAGCATATCGGGACAGGCATAGCTGCGGTAGGCGCGGGGATCGTCCTCGGCCCCGGCCAACGCCGAAGTCTCGAGCACGAATTCGATCTCCGGATCGATTCCGATGGTGCCGAAGACCCGCCGGGAGACCGAACTGAAGAACGTGCGAGCCAGCTCCGGGTTTTCCTCATCGTCGAGCAGCACGGCGAACAGCGCCTTGGTGCGCCGCCACAGACGCAGGTCCTGAGATGCGTCGCCGTAGAGCTCCCTCACCCGGGCGACCACATGGCTCACGGCGGCCGGGTAGGTCTCCAGACGGCTCCGGGCATCTTCCTGGCCTTCGGCCCACTCCGCCCGGGCGAAGCGCACCGCCGCCTGCCGGCTGAGATCGCCGAACTCGACGAGGAAGCCGCGGAACCCGTCGCGGATCAAGCGGGAGGCGCGTTCGGCGAGAAGCTCGGTCCTGGTCTCGGAGATGGACACCCGCGGATCTTACCTGTCCCGGGGCGGTGCCGAAAGCTCAGTGGGTCGACGGGCGCCGGTCCAACACCCGGCGCACCTCGTATCCCAGTTCCTTCATGCGGAAGGGCTTCTGCAGGAAGTTGAGGGTCGCGGTATCCGAGGGCCGACTGGCCAGGTCCCGGGCGTAGCCGGAGACGAACACCACCTCGGTCTCGGGCCGGGAGTGCTTGAGCCGGTCGGCCAGCTCGACGCCCCCCACGTGGGGCATCACCACATCAGTCACCAGCACGTCGATGCGGTGAGCGTAGCTGCGCTCGAGTTCCAGGGCCTCGAGGCCGTCGGCCGCCTCGAGCACCTGATAACCCTCACCCCGCAGGTAGTCGGCGATCAGGCCGCGGATCTCCTGCTGATCCTCGGCGACCAGAACGGTCTCGTAGCAGGTGGGTAACGGAGGCAGCGAGTCGAGGGGCTGATCCGTGACCAGTTCACCGGTGCTTCGGGGGAGGTGGATGCAGAACGTCGTGCCCCGCCCTTCCTTGCTCTCGCAGGTGATGTAGCCCTCGCGCTGCTTGACGATGCCGTAGACCACCGAGAGCCCCAACCCGGTCCCGCCGGTTTCCCGGCGAGTGGTGAAGAAGGGCTCGAAAACCCGGGCCCGGACGTTCTCGTCCATGCCGCGGCCGGTGTCGGTCACCTCGATCTGCACGTAGTCCAGCGGCGCCCCCTTGGAATCGCCGGTACGCAGCTTGACGTTGCGGGCCCGGACCTCGAGCACGCCGCCATCGGGCATGGCGCTACGCGCATTCAGCGCCAGGTTGATCAGCACCTGGGCCAGCTGGCCCCGCTCGATCTCCACGTTCCAGACATCCTCGTCGGAGTGGATCTGCAGATCGATGTGTTCGCCCAGGGTGCGGCGCAGAAGCTCCTCGGCATCGGAAAGGGCCTTGCGGGTCGAGCCCGGCTCCGGGCGCACCACCTGGCGGCTGCCGAACGCCAGCAGCTGCCGGGTCAGCGAACTCCCCTGCTCGACGGTCGCCCGCACCTGTTCGACGAACTTGCCCCCACCGGGCACACGGGCCAACTGGGGGCCCATCAGCTCCACGTGTCCCTGGAGCATCAGCAGCACGTTGTTGAAGTCGTGAGCGATTCCGCCGGCGAGCTGCCCCAGGGCTTCCATCTTCTGGTGCCGTTCGAGTTCGGCGTCCAACACGACGACCCGCATGTCCTGGGATTCCCGCCGCCGGATCCGCAGCGCCTGGAATGCCATCAAGAACAGGGTGCCGGTGGCGAGGAACACGAGCGCATCCCGCTTGCGCGCCAGTTCGGGCAACCAACCGGAGAAGTAGACGCCGACGTGGACCAGCGGGAGAACCACCGCGAAGGCGAAGCCGGTCGCCACCGAGGCCCGCTGAGGGGGCTCGAAGATCAACGGCTCCGGATCGGTCTGGCGCCTTCGCACCCGGCAGGCCGCAATGAACAGCACGTAGGGGGCGTAGGTCAGAAAGTCCAGGTAGGTGCCGTACTCGAACGCTTGCACGCCGGCGCGGTCAAGCAGGTCCATCCCGTCGGCGACGACCCACACGGCTATCCCGCCGGCCATCAACCCGTAGGGCAGGCGCCAGCCGGGGCCGGAGGTGACGACCCGCTCGATCAACAGGCCCAGCACGAGCAGGTCACCGATGACGAAGAACGCGTAGCTCGGCACCACCGACAGGAACACCTGCGGGGCCGCCCAGGCGGTAAGCCAACCGAAGTAGGCGTAGATGAAAAACACCAACGCTACGCCGGTGTAGGCGACCCAGGCCCGGGCTGTCGAGGCACGCAGGGGCAGACGATAGCGATCGGGCCGTTCTTCGAGGCCGAAGACCAGCAGCGGGTAGAAGGCGAGGAACCCGAGATCCTGGACCATCGCCCAACCGATCCCGCTATCGGCGAACTGGAAGACCAGGTCGGTGACGAACCAGGTCGCGAAGCCGGCCAGCAGGTAGGCCCAGAAGCAGCGCTCAGCCGGAGGCCGGGCTCGGACCGAGACAAGAGCGACGATCAGCAGCAGGCGCAGGGGTAACTGGGCAAACTCCGACGCGAAGGTCTTGAGCGATGCGGTATCCAGAATCGGCAGGAAGTAGACGGACAGGGTCGCCGCGAAGACCACGGCGGTGATCCAACTGAACACACTGCCCCTGCGGACCTGCCGGAGAGCCTGCTCGGCCATCGAAGAAGTCCCCCCTCTCGGAGGAATTCTACACCAGGCGGGCTAGAGCCCCGGAAACGCCCCCTCGGGGGCCGGGCCGGTCAGGGGCTGCTCGGTGAGGCGGAATCGTCGTCGCCGGTGCAGTCGTCGGCCTCACAGATCACCGCCGCCGCAGCGACCGCCCCCACCACGGCGATCGCCTTGTACTGGAGCGGCCAGTCGAGAAACGGGGTCTCGGCGGCGCTGCCGACGCCGCGGGGCATCTCGACGTCGAGGCGGTACTTTTTACCCTCCTCGACCTCGAGGAAGGACTCGCCGGCCTGGGCGACCACGGTGTTGTTGGGCAGCAGGAAATCGAACCGATAGGTCCCCGGAGCCAGATCCTGCAGCAGGAAGCGGCCGCGTCTGTCCACCGGGGCCAGCACCGGCGGCAGGTCCCGGTGGAGCTGATGGGCTCGGATCCTCAGGTCCCTGGGGAGCTTGCCCAGTTTGGCGTCGACCCGTCCCTCCACGCTGCCGGCGTGTGCGGCCGCCGTTACCAGCAGCAACAGCACTCCCAGCAGGATCCGGGAAACGGGGCGGCGAGAACGAGCCGATGCGAGCTTGAAATACATTCAGGGTCTCCGGCGGGCTTATCGTCCCCGATCCCGGAACCTTGAGTGGATCCCCGCATCGGCGGGTCCCATCTTCTGCTCCGTGCTGGAAGACCTCGTCATCCTCCGCAGCGGTGCTTTCGTCCTGGGCGGGGCCCTGTTCTGGGTTCTGTACTGGGACATGAAGGACCGGATGAAGCCGGAGCCTCGGCTGTTGCTGCTGGCCGCCTTCGCCCTGGGCCTCGGCTCGGCGTTGTTGGCCCTCGGCGGCTTCGCGGCAGCGGCGCGACTGGGCGCGCCTTCGTACCCGTCGGGCGGCACGGTCTCGATCCTGGCCTACTGCCTGCTCCTGGTCGGCCCGCTGGAAGAGGGGGCCAAGTTCCTGGTGGCCCGCCTGTTCGTCTACCGCTGGCACGCCTTCGATGAACCGGTCGACGGCCTGGTCTACGCCAGCGCCATCGGCATCGGGTTCGCGGCCCTCGAGAACCTCTTGTTCCTGCCCTACCTACCCTGGAGCGAGGGACTGGCCCGCTCGATCGCCTCCCCGCTGACCCACTCGCTGTTCGCTGCGGTCTGGGGTTTCGGTTTGAGCCGCGCCCGCCTGCGCACGGCGACCGCCGCCGGCCGGGCGATGTGGATGGTCCTGCCCCTGGCGGCCTCGATGCTGCTGCACGGCCTCTACGACTTCGCCCTGCTCGCCGCCGAGGCGACCTGGGCCGCCAGCGCCATTACCCTGGCGATCTGGCTGCCGGTGATCGCCTACGCCCGCCGTCTGGTCGGCCGCGATCTCTCGGCCAACTGGCGGCGTCATCCGGCCCGGGCAAGGACCTGACCGCGCTTTTTTGAAACCCATTTCGGCGCAGCACGTTTCCTCTCGCACAAGGAGGAACTGCGCGAATGTCCGCTCCCCGCAAACTGAGACTGTGGCCCGGCGTGATCCTGGTCGTGCTTCAGTGGATCCTGCGCTTCGTCGTGCCCCGGGTCGCACCGGACTCGGGTGAGAACGCGATCATGGCCGGCCTGGCCCTCGGCCCCGTGATCCTGTTGTGGTGGCTGCTGTTCAGCCGCGCACCCTGGAAGGAGCGCCTGCTCGTTCTGCCGTTGATGGCGCTTTCGATGTTCCTCGGAAGCCGGTTGCTGCACCCCTCCCTGGCCGGCGGTTTCATGGGCATGCTGTACGGGGTCTACGTGATCCCGCTGATGAGCCTGGCTCTCGTCAGCTGGGCGGTGCTGACCCGAAACGTCGAGGGCGTGCCGCGGCTGATCGCGCTGGTCGCATCCATGCTCGTCGGCGGGCTGGCCTTGACCCTGCTTCGCACCGGCGGGATTCAGGACGCCGGCTCCGAATTCACCTGGCGTTGGTCGGCGACTCCCGAGCAAAGGCTGCTGGCAACGAGCTCCTCCCCCGCCGAAGGAGACGCGTCGGCGCTACTGCAACAGGGCGCTGCAGCCTGGCCCGGGTTCCGCGGGCCGGAAGGGACCGGGATCGTACGCGGTACCGACCTGGCCACCGACTGGGCGGCGTCGCCGCCGGAACTCGTCTGGCGCCGTGAGGTCGGGCCGGGTTGGTCCTCCTTCGCCGTGTCCGGCGACGTGTTCTTCACCCAGGAGCAACGCGGTGAACAGGAAACCGTGTCCAGCTACCGGCTCTCCACCGGTGAACCGATCTGGCAGCACGGCGATCCGGTGCGCTTCTACGAATCCAACGCCGGAGCCGGCCCCCGGGGCACGCCGGCGCTGGACGGCACCACCCTGTTCACCATGGGTGCTACCGGCCTGGTCAACGCCCTGGATTCCCGCAACGGCCGGGTGCTGTGGTCGCGCAATGCCCTGCTGGACTCCGGCGCTCAGCAACCCTTCTGGGGTTTCTCCGGCTCCCCGGTCGTGGATGGCGAGCATGTCCTGATCGCAGCGGCCGGCACCCTGCTGGCCTACTCCCGGGAGAGCGGCGAACTGCTCTGGGCCACCGAATCAGGGAACGGGCGTTCCGGCTACACCTCACCGGTGCCGGCTATCCTGCAAGGCACTCCCCAGGTACTCCAGCTGAGCGGTATCGGCCTCGACGGCTACGACGCGGCTACCGGCGACCACCTGTGGAGCCACGCCTGGGACGGCTACCCCATCGTGCAGCCTGCGATCACCCGCGACGGTGAGGTGCTGATCAGCGTCAGCGACAAGAGCGGACTGCGGCGACTCGGCGTCGCACGGGACAGCGCCGACCAATGGACCGTCGAGGAACGCTGGACCAGCCGCGGCCTCAAGCCCTACTTCAACGACTTCGTGCTCCACCGCGGCCACGCCTACGGCTTCGACGGCAGCATCCTGTCCTGCATCGAACTCGACGGCGGCGAGCGCCGCTGGAAGGGCGGGCGGTACGGCAAGGGTCAGATGCTGCTCCTCACCGATCAGGATCTCCTGCTGGTGCTCTCGGACAAGGGCGAGCTGGCCCTGGTCGCCGCCGAGCCCGACGGCTTCCGTGAGCTGTCTCGCATCGACGCCATCGACGGCAAGACCTGGAACCACCCGGTGCTGGTGGGTGACCTGGTGCTCGTGCGCAACGACCGCGAAATGGCCGCCTTCCGGCTGCCGCGCAAGGGCTGAGCTAGGCCACCGAGGCGGTCTGCAGGCGATGCAGGGTGCGGTAGATGCCACCCTGGACCTCGACCAGTTCGTCGTGGGTTCCCGACTCGACGAGCTGCCCCTGATGCAGCACCAGGATGCGGTCGGCGTCACGGATCGTGCTCAGCCGGTGGGCGATCACGATGGAGGTGCGGCCCTGCATCAGGGTCTCGAGGGCTTCCTGAATGTGGTGCTCGGTCTCCGGGTCGACCGACGCCGTGGCCTCGTCGAGCACCAGCACCGCCGGGTCGAAGGCCAGCGCCCGGGCGAAAGACAGAAGCTGCCGCTCACCCATCGAGAAGTTCGAGCCCCGCTCACGGACCTCTTCATCCCAACCCTTCGGTAGCCGCTCGACGAAACGATCGGCGCGGACCGCCCGGGCGGCCTCCCGCACCCGCTCGGGGGTGATCCGAGGATCGCCCAACGAGACGTTGTACTCGAGGGTCCCGGCGAACAGGAAATGATCCTGAAGCACCACGCCCACCGAGCGGCGCAGCTCTTCCAGGTCCAGCTCGCGGACGTCAACCCCGTCGAGGGTGATGCTCCCCTGCTGGATGTCGTAGAGCCGGGTCAACAGGCGAATCAACGTCGACTTGCCCGAGCCGGTCCAGCCGACCACTCCGATCTTCTGCCCCGGCTCGATGGCGAAGGAGACGTCGTGGAGGACCGGCTGCTCGGGGTCGTAGCCGAAGGTCACGCCGTCGAACCCAACCCGGCCGCGCATCGGCCGGGGCAAACTCTTCGGCGAGTCGGGAGTCACGATGGTCGGCTCGGTATCCAGCAGCTTGAACAAGCGCTCCGCCGAGGCCATCGCCGCCTGCATGGTGGTGTAGCGCTGAGACAACTCCTGCACCGGGCGGAAGAATTTCTCGGCGTAGTCGATGAACGCCACCAGGGTGCCGAAGGTGATGCTGCCCTGCAGAATGCGCCCCCCGCCGGCCCAGACGATGGCGGCCAGGGTGATCGATCCGATCATCTCCGCCACCGCCGAGAAGGACGAGTCGTAGCGGACCCCCTTGAGCTGGGCTCCCAGGTGCTCCCCGTTGACCCCTTCGAACAGCTCGGCGTTGGCCTTCTCCCGGCCGAACAGCTGCACCAGCCGCATCCCCGAAACGCTCTCCTGAAGGAACGCGTTGAGCTTGGCCACCACTCCCCGCACCCGGCGGTAGGCGGACCGGACCCGGCTGCGGAACTGCCAGGTGACCACCAGCATCACCGGCAGGATGGCGAAGGTGATCAACGCCATGCGCCAGTCCATCCACAGCAGGATCGCGACGATGCCGACCAGCTTGACCAGATCCGCCAGGATCATCACGAGCCCCGAGGTGAACGCCTCGTTGAGCGCCTCGACGTCGGAGGTCACCCGGGTCATCAAGCGGCCCACCGGGTTCTTGTCGAAGAACTTCGCCGGCAGCCGCTGCAGGTGACCGAACACCGCGGTGCGGATGTCGTAGACCACGTTCTGCCCGGTGCGCTCCATCACGTAGAACTGGGCGTAGCGCAGCAGGAACTCGGCGAGCAGTGCGATGAAAAACATCCCGGCGACGGCGGCGAGGCCCTCGAGCTGCCCCGGAGTGATGTGTTCATCGATGGCGATCTTGATCAGGTACGGCTGGGCCAACTGGGCCGCGGCGACCAGCACCAGAATCAAGAGCGCCAGGAACACCTGGCCGCGGTAGGGCCGGAGATAGGGCCAGATACGCCGGATCAGCCGGGCATCGTAGGCCTTGCCCAGGGATTCCTCTTCGTGGAGGGTCGCCGAGGTACCGCCTCTCATCGGACGTCGAGCCTCTGTTCCAGCTGCTGGCGAACGAACAGGCGGGAGTAGAGCCCCTCACGCTGGACCAGTTCCTCGTGGCTACCCTGATCGACGATGCTGCCCTCGTCGAGGACGATCACCCGGTCGGCGCCGCTCAGGGTCGAGAGCCGGTGAGAGATCAGAAGGCAGGTGCGGTCCTGGGAGGCCTGCATCAGCTCCTCGAGAATCGCCTTTTCGGTATCGGCATCCACGGCGGACAGTGTGTCGTCGAGGATCAGCAGCGGCGGTGTGCCGACCAGCGCCCGGGCCAACGTCGTGCGCTGACGCTGCCCCCCGGAGAGGGTGAAGCCTCGCTCACCGACGACCGTCTCGAGCCCCTGAGGGAACTTGGCCAGGTCACCGTCGAGATGGGCGGCGGTCACCGCCCGGGCGACCACCTCGTCGGAGGCGTCGGGATCCCGCAGGGCGATGTTGTCCCGAATCGACTGGGAGAACAGGAACGCCTCCTGGGGCACGTAGCCGACACTGCGGCGCAACACGTCGACGGGAATGTCGTTGATGTCCCGGCCGCCGATCAGGATCTTGCCCGGCTCCACCGGGTAGACCCGGGCCAACAGGTCGGCCAGGGTCGACTTCCCCGAACCGACCGGGCCGACCAGGGCGTAGCGGCTCCCCCGGGGAATGGTCAGGTTCAGGTTGCGTAGCGCGGGGCGCGCCGGCTCCGACCCTTCGTCCGCGGGGTGCGACCAGGTCAGGTCGCGAATCTCGATATCCCCCTCGACGAACCCGGGTTGAGCGCCCTGCTCGGCGGCCACCGGAAGATCGGGCTGCTCGTTGAGCAGCTCATCCACCCGGCGCATGGCACCGGCGCCCCGCTGGAACACGTTGATGATCCAGCCGAGGGCGATGGTCGGCCAGGCCAGCATCGCCACGTAGGCATTGAACGCGACGAAATCACCCAGGGAGATGCTGCCGGCGATGACCCGCTGGCCGCCGGCGAACATGACGATCAGGGTGGCGGCCCCCGAGGCGATGCCCATCACCGAGATCATCGAACCCCGGGTGCGGGCCAGCGCCAGGTTGCGGGTGCGGAACTCGTCGCAGAGTTGCGAGAAGACCTGGATCTCCCGGGCCTCCTGCACGTAGGTCTTGACCTGCTGGATGCCGCTCAGGTTTTCCTGGGCCCGGCTCGAGATCTCGCCGAGCTGCTCCTGCACCGCCACCGAACGGGAGTAGGTGTGCCGGGCCAGCCGGTTGACCACGAACAGCAGCACCGGGTAGAAGGTCAGCGAGATCAGGGTCAGACCGACATCAATGCGGAACAACAGGATCAACACCGCCACGTAGACGATGGTGGTGTTGAGGGAGTTGAGCATGCCGGGGCCGTAGAACGACTGGATGATCTGGATGTCGTTCACCCCCCGGGACATCAGGTCGCCGGTGCGGTTGCGGTCGTAGAAGCTCGCTCCCAGCCGCTGGAGCTGGGCGAAGAAGGTGTTACGCAGGTCGTAGGCCACCTTGCGGCTCGCCCCGAGGACCAGCAGCCGCGAGATGGTGCGCACCACCGCCTGGGCCAGGGCGATGCCGATCATGGCCATGGCCAGGCGAGCCACCGTCGAGAGCGGCTCCCCAGACTCCATGGCGTCGACGGCATCCCGCAACAGCCACGGGATCCAGAGGTTGAGCCCGTTGGTCAACAGCAGGAAGGCGAAGCCGGCCAGGAAGGCCCACTTGTAGGGCTTGCCGAGCTGCCAGAAACGACTCAGCACCCGCCGGCCCTCCGCTTGGGCACGGGACGATCGCTCTCGGTCGTCGACCGGCTCAGGCGGGCAGCCCCAGGATGCGATCGATGGTGGCCAACAGCCCGCGAATCTCCCACTCCTGCGTGTCTCCCATGGTGGCAATGCGGAAGGTCTTCTCCTTCAGCTTGCCGTAGCCGTTGGAGATCATCGCCCACTGCTTGCCCAGCTCGCCGTTGAGGTCGGCCACCGAGATCCCCCGGGTGTTCTCCACGCATGTGATCGACGGAGACTCGTAGCCCTCCTCGGCGAAGATGGCGAAGTGACGCCGGGCCCAGGCCTGGACGATGGCCGCCAACTCACGGTGACGAGCGTAGCGATTCTCCAAGCCCTCATCCAGGATGTCGGTCAACTGGGCGTCCAGGGCGTTGATCTGGGGAATCGCCGGGGTGGACGGAGTCATGTTGCGGCCGTCGTACTTGGCCATCTCGAGGAAGTCGAAGTAGTAGCCCCGCTGCTCGACGGTCTCGGCCTTCTTCATCGCCTTGTCCGAGACACTGGCCACCGCCAGACCCGCCGGCAGCGAGAAGGCCTTTTGCAGGCCCGCCAGGCAGACGTCGATCCCCAGTTCGTCGACCGGGATATCCACCGCGGCCATCGAGGACACCGCATCGACCATGAACATCACGTCGGGATACTTGCGCATCACGCCGGCGATCTCGTCCAGCTTGTTCATCGTGCCGGTGGAGGTCTCGTTGTGCACCACGGTGACGGCGTCGAAACCGCCGGCGCTCAACGCCTCGTCGATCATCGCGGCGCTGATGCCCTTGCCCCAGTCGACCTGGAGCGCCACCGAATCCTTGCCGTTGGAGGTGGCGACCTTCTGCCAGCGATCGGAGAACGCGCCCTGCATGCAGCAGAGCACCTTCTGCGAGACCAGGTTGCGCATCCCCGCTTCCCAGACACCGGTCGACGAGGAGCTGAACAGGAACACCCGGCCGNCGGTGCGCAGCAGTTTCTTCAGCTTGCCGACGGTACTCTCGTAGAGCGCCTGGAACTCACCCGAACGGTGTCCGACCTGAGGCCGGGCCAGGGCGGCCAGGTTCTCGACGCGAACTTCGGTAGGGCCGGGAATGAACAATCGCTTGTGACGCATGCACGACCTCGACGCCGGCTCGGCACCGGCGCCCGGCCGGGCCTCGGATAACGAAGCCGGCATCAAAGCGGCGGCGCGACAGGGCGCTCATGGGAAAGAGGGACGAGCCGGTTGACGCCGGGGAGCGGACCGACTCGGAGGTCAGGGTATCAGAAAGCGGGAGAGCCGACCTGGGTCTGGGCCTTGCCCAGAGCGTCCTCGAGCCAGGCGAGGAACGGGGGGGTCCCGCGGAATCCGCGATGGCGCTCGAGCACCCGGCCGTTGGAGTCGAGCAGGGCGACCGTCGGGTAGCTCTCGACCCGGTAGAGTTCGGCCAGTTGCTCGCCGGTGTAGCCGTGGCGGTTGCGCGTCTCCTCGGAATCTACCCGGATGGCGACCACGTCTTCGAGCAGTTTGATCACCCGTTTGTCACGGAAGGTCGTGCGATCCATGGTCTTGCACGGGCCGCACCACTGGGCGTAGAAGTCGATCAGGATCGGCTTGCTCTCCGCCTTGGCCCGTTCGAGGCCGGGCCCGAAGTCACTCCACTCGATCCCCTTGGACGGACGCCAGGCGGCCTGGGCGTCTCCCCGGTCGGCGTGAGCCGACGGAGGCGAGAACCAGAGCAAACCCACGATGCCGAGAGCCGGTACGGTTCCGGCGGCGACGAAAGCCAGCGCGGTGCAGAGCAGGCCGCCGCGGCGCTCCTCGGGATCGAGTCCGCGGCGCACGTCGCCGGTCGCGGGCAGCGCCAGCAGCAGGAGCGTTGCGACGCCGGCCAGTACCGTCAGGTGATCCAGCAGGGATCCGCCCCCCGCCAGGACCATCCGGCCGGCGAGCAGCACGATCATCAGTGCGGCGGCGATTCCGCCCCACCGCGCCCAGGATCGGCGCATCAGGAGTCCGACGGCAAGGGAGAGGCCGAGCAGCACCAGCAGCCCGCCGGAAACCCGCACGGGCAAGGCCGGGAAGCTGATCAGACGCAGCCCCTGGCCCAAGCAGAGGGCTCCGAAGAACAGGGCTCCGAATACGGCACCGAAAGGCAATGGTCTCTCCTGCAATACCCGACTCGTTCCAAGGATATACCGGACCGGGTCCGGCATCGCAACGTGGCCCCGGGGGAGCCGCTCCCGGTCTAGACTGGGTGCCGGAGGATTTGCATGACCCCCCTGCTGCGTATTCTGGCGTTTTTTGTGATTGTCTCGACTGCCTGTGCCGGCCCTGCCGCCTCCCAGGCATCCCTCGACATCGAGCTTCGCGCCCGTGAGCTGGCGGCAGGCGAGGGGGTTCGTATCGACATCACCTCGACGGTTCCCCTGGAGTCGCTGTCCTGCAGCTTTCTCGGCGAACAGGTGTTCATGATCCGCACCGGCGATGCCCGGAGCTGGTCCGGCTGGAGCATGGTCGACCTGGACCGCAAGGCGGGATCCACCGTGGTCGAGGCCCGCGGAGTCGCCACCGACGGCGCCACGGTCTCCGGCACCCGGGCGGTGCGCATCGCCCCAAGGGATTTTCCCCAGGAACATCTGAAGGTGGCGCCGAAGTACGTGGAACCACCCAAGGCGATTCGAGAGCGCATCGCCCGTGAGAAGGCCAGGCTCGCCGTGATCTACGCCCGGCGGGAGCCCTGGGCGCCGCCGGCGGAACCCTTCGTCCGGCCGGTCCCCGGCAAGCCGACCTCGATTTTCGGCAGCCGCCGGGTCTTCAACGGCAAGCCCCGTGCGCCCCATTCGGGACTCGACCTGAGAGCGGCCACCGGGACACCGGTGCTCTGCTCCGGTCCCGGCCGGGTCGTGCTGGCCGAGGAGCTCTACTACTCGGGCAACCTGGTGATCGTCGACCACGGCGGCGGGCTGTTCACCCTGTACGCTCACCTGTCGCGCATCGATGTCGCCGAGGGCGAAGACATCCGGGCGGGAGAACAGGTCGGACTCTCGGGGGCTACCGGGCGGGTCACCGGACCGCACCTGCACTGGGGCGCAAAGATCGACAACCGCCCCTTCGACCCGAGGTCGCTACTCGATCCGGTGCTGTTCGGGGATCGGAACTAGGAAGAGTGGCGCAGGAAGGCGCGCAGGCCGATCAGGGCTGCGGTGCCGACCACGCCGGCAAGCAGCCAGTAACGCGCCATCTCGGGAGCCGAGGCAGCCCAGGTGCTCCAGGGAAGCCGGGCCTGGCCCATGTACACGTAGGCCGGCTCGCCGAGGATACGCGTCCAGCAGGGACGGTCGGCGGAGTAACGCTTGAACAACAGCTTGCCGACCTGATCGCACCCGTAGGTGTAGGCCCGGAACAGGAGCGGTTGGTTGCGAAACGGCACGTGTTTCCTTCCTTCGAGGCGAAGGTGTCCCCCCGGGAGGGCACTTCCGCGTCGGGAGAAGATAACCTCCCCGTCACAGAAGCGCCACCCTATCACGGACGGCGCCCCCGCAGCTTGAAGAACACGAAGCCTGCCGCCCCGGCCAGGATGGCCACATCCGCCACGTTGAAGATGCCGGTCCTGAGGGAGCCGAAGCCCATGTGAACGAAGTCGATCACGTATCCGTGATCGATCCGGTCCATCAGATTGCCCACGCCACCGCCGAGAAACAGCCCCAGGCTGGCCACTCCGCCGGCGGAAAGCTCGGGGCTCGAGGCGACGAAGGCGACCACCGCCCCAAGGGCCGCCGCGACCGCCACCACCAGAAGAGCGAAACGGGCCCGGGGCGCCAGCCCGCCCCCGAGCCCCAGCATCCCACCCGGGTTCTCGGCGTACTCCAGCACAACGGTGCCGCCGGCCAGGGGCATCGGCGGCTGGCTGGCCAGAGCGTCCCGGGCTACCGACTTGGCGGCCTGATCGCAACCGACGCAGAACACGGCCAGCAAGATCAACAGCGCCAGCCGGGCCCTGCGACTCAGCGGCTCGCGGCCCGACGGATTCTTCTGCTCTCGGCTCATCGCCCCCTCCCCTCGGCGACCCGTCCCGCCCGCAAGGACAACGGCCAGCGGATTTCCCGCTCGGCTGCCGCGTCACCCCATCGGAGCTCGAGCTCCCTGCGCAAGACGGGGATCGGATCCTCGCCGCGGTCGGCTCGGTAGCGCTGGACCGCAGACCAGGTGCCGAGATAGCCGGTCAGCTGATCCAGGTTCCAGCTGCGGCGGATGGCAAACGGCGGAGTCTCGATCTCGTCGAACGCGAACTCCAGGGTGCGATAACCCTGCTCGATCAGGACCCGCTCCGGCGGCCAGTAGGGCCCGACGACTCCTTCATAGAAGTGCAGCAACAGCGGATCGAGGGCCGAGTCGACGGTCAGGTGGCCGTAGCACCAGGCGGCGACCAATCCCCCGGGAGCCGACACCCGGCGAACCTCCTCGAAGAAAACCTCGCGGTCGAACCAGTGGAGCGCCTGGGCCACGCTGACCAGATCGACGCTGCCCTCGGCGAGCCCGCTGGTATCGCAGGAACCCACCGCGTATTCGACGTTGTGGTGAGCCACGGCGTTGTTGATCTGCTCGGCGCTGGCGTCGCTGGCGTACACCCGCTCGAAGAAGGGGGCCAGCCCCCGGGCCGCCTGGCCGCTGCCGGTCGCCACGTCCCAGGCGAGATTCCGTCCGGGCGCCTGACCGGCGAGCCAGGCGTAGAGCTCTTCGGGATAGCTGGGTCGAAAACGGGCGTAGTCCGCCGACTGAGTCGAGAAGTGATCCTTGAAGGTGGTCACGAGCCCTCCTCGAAGAAGGCCCGGCAGTCGGTCCGCTCGCGCACGATGCGATACGGGGGCAGCGAGCGCAGGAACGTCCTGCCGTAGCTCCGGGTGGTCAGGCGTGGATCGAGCACACACAGGATCCCCCGGTCCGCCCGGCTGCGCAACAAACGCCCCAGCCCCTGCTTCAGTTCCAGCACCGCCATCGGCGTCTGGTAGTCGCGGAAGGGGTTGCCCCCCTCATCCTTGATCCGCTGAATCCGCGCCGCGACCAGCGGGTCGCTGGGAACGTCGTAGGGCAGCTTGTCGATGACGACCAGCGAAAGTGCGTCTCCCTGAACGTCCACCCCGTGCCAGAACGAGGTCGTCCCGAGCAACACCGCGCCCGGGGTGTCCTTGAAGGTCTCGACCAGGGCGACCTTGCTCCCCTCCCCCTGGCGCAGCAGCACCCACTCGTTGATCTCCTCCAGTTCGTCGTAGACCTTCTCCATCATCGCGTAGGAGGTAAACAGCAGGAAGGCGCGCCCCTGGGTGATGCGCAGCAGCGACGTGATCTCCTGGATCGACCGCTCGAGGAAGGCATGCTCCCGGGGTTCAGGCATGCGCTTGGGCAGATACAGCACCGCCTGCTCACGATGGTCGAAGGGAGAGTCGGCGGTCATCTGCTCGGCGCCTTCGAGACCCAGGCGGGTACCGAAGAAATCGAACTTGGTCTCGACGGTCAGGGTCGCCGAGGTCAGCACGCAGCCGTGGAGTTCGTCGAACAACTTGATCTTGAGCAGCTCGGAGACGTCGATCGGCGCCGCGGACACGGTCAGGTTGGATTTGCCCCGGGTCTCGATGCCGTAGACGAAGCCCGGATCGTCCCGGGCCAGGATCCGCTCGAGGGCAGTGCGCAGCTCGGTGCAGCGCTGCACGATGGCGTCGGCGTCTTCGGGTTTGTCCAAAGTGGTCGGCGCCTTGCGGACCATCTCGTCCAACGCCTCGCACAGCACCGCCCATTCCGCCTCGACTTCGGGGCCGCCCTTGTCCGGACGCTCCAGCGGAACCCGGCCCGCCTGGAAACGCTGGGACTCGGCCAGCCGCACGAACAGCTCCAGGGCCGCCTGGCGCAACCCGGCGGCGCCGGCGCCTCCGTGCTCCGGCCCGCCTGCCTTGTGGGCGCTGCGCTCGGCGCTGCGGGCGAGGTCCTCGAACTGGTTTGCCGACACCTGCACGCCGAAGTAGAGGGTCGCCGTCTCCTCGAGCAGGTGCGCCTCGTCGAAAATCACCGAGTCGTACTCGGGGAGCACCGCGCCGAAGGCGCTGCGCACCGCCAGATCGGCGAAGAACAGATGGTGATTGACCACGATGATCTGCGAGGCATCGGCCCGGGCCTTCATCTGGGTCAACCAGCAACCCTGATACTCGGGACACTTGCTGCCGGTGCAGGTCTCGGCCCGGGCGTTGATGTCCCGCCACAGCCGCAGCCGGTCAGGTAGTTCGGCGACCTCGGCCCGGTCGCCGCTCTCGGTCTCGACGGCCCAGGCCTTGAGGGTCTGCAGATAGCGCTGTTCGGCCAGCACCTCGAACAGCGGTTCCTGGCGGAACTGCCCGAAGCGGTACTTGCAGAGGTAGTTGTCCCGGCCCTTCATCAGGGCGGCGGATACGGGCAGCCCGGCCTGCTGCTGCAGGAACGGGATGTCCTTGTTGAAGATCTGATCCTGGAGGTTGCGGGTTCCGGTGGAGATGACCACCCGGCGGCCGGAGCGAATCGCCGGCACCAGGTAGGCCAGCGTCTTGCCGGTCCCGGTTCCGGCCTCGACCATCAGCGTGCCGCCACCCTCCAGGGTGCGGGCCACGGCCTCGGACATTTGCTCCTGTCCGGCCCGATGCTCGAAGGCGGGAAGCGCCCGGGCCAGCGGACCGTCGGGCGCGAAGAAACCCGGCTGCACGCCCGATCAGACCCCCGCGAGCCGACCGGCGTAGAGCGGGAAGCGGGAGGCCAGCGCCCGGACATCGCCGGCGATGCGGTGGAGCTCCGCCTCGTCTTCCCGGGCATCCAGCGCCCGGGCGATCAGGTCGCCGACCTGAGGCATCTCGGCGGTGGTCATGCCCCGGGTCGTGATGGCCGGGGTGCCGATGCGCAGGCCGCTGGCGATCATCGGCGGGTTCTCGTCGAAGGGGATCGCGTTCTTGTTGACGGTGATGCCGGCGTGTTCCAGCGCCTGCTCGCCATCCTTTCCGGTGATGCCCTTGGTGAACACATCCATCAGGAACAGGTGATTCTTGGTTCCGCCCGAGACGATGCGGAAACCGTGCCCCGCCATGTGGTCGGCCAACGCCGAGGCGTTGGCGATCACCCGGTCGATGTACTCGGCGTAGGCGGGCTCGAGCGCCTCCTTGAAGGCGACCGCCTTGGCGGCGATGACGTGGACCAGCGGACCACCCTGGATGCCGGGGAAGACCAGGCGATTGATCTCCTTGGCATGCTTCTTTTTCATCAGGATCAGGCCGCCCCGGGGGCCCCGCAGGGTCTTGTGAGTTGTGGTCGTGACGAAATCACAGTGAGGCACCGGGCTCGGATGCCGTCCCGTGGCGACCAACCCCGAGATGTGGGCGATGTCCGCCAACAGCAGCGCACCGACCCCCTGGGCAATCGACGCGATGCGCTCGAAATCGATGACCTGGGAGTAGGCCGAGGCCCCGCAGACGATCAGCTTCGGCTTGTGCTCGGCGGCGAGCCGCTCCATCTCCGCGTAGTCGAGGGTCTCGTCTTCCTTGCGTAGTCCGTAGGAGATGACGTTGTAGAGCCGTCCCGACATGTTCAGCGGGTGCCCGTGGGTCAGGTGGCCGCCGTGATCCAGAGACATCCCGAGGATCGTGTCTCCAGGCTGCAGCACCGCCATGTAGACCGCAGCGTTGGCCTGGCTGCCCGAGTGAGGCTGGACGTTGGCCGCCTCGGCTCCGAACAACTCCTTGGCCCGGTTACGGGCCAACCGCTCGACCACGTCGGAGTACTCGCAACCGCCGTAGTAGCGCCGGCCGGGATAGCCCTCGGCGTACTTGTTGGTGAACACCGAGCCGGTCGCCGCGAGCACCGCCTCACTGACGAAGTTCTCGGACGCGATCAGTTCCAGGCCGTGGGCCTGGCGGTCCGTCTCCTGGAGGATCGCCTCGGCGACCTCGGGATCGACCTGGCTGATGCTGCGGTTCATCGGATTGTCGACGGACATGGCTCGGGTTCTCCTGGATCGATGGCGTTCTGAGGACGGCGGCATTCTACTACCGGCATCGTCGCAGCGGCGAGTCTGGGCAGCCGATCCCGTCCCCCTAGCTTGCGGCGCGACAACGGGATGTTGGTGGCCGGAGACCGGTGGTTTTAGCGTTAAACTCGGAGCTGGAGGATCGCCCGACCCATGAGCCAGGCGCAGCAACGCCCCGGTCCGCCCCTGTCCGGGCCCGGAAACGAGGCCAAGGATCCGACTATCGGACTGGCCCGGAATGTGTTCGCCGCCGTCATCCCGCTCTTCCTCGGCCTCGGGCTCCTGGTGATCGTGATGCTGCCCGCGGAGACCTCCCGCTCCCTGGGCCTCGCGATCCTGGCGGCCGCCGGCGCGGTGGCCTTCCTCTATCTGGTGGTGCTGCCCAGGGTCCGGACGATTCACCAGTCCCAGGCGGTCGCCCTCGTCTACAACACCGTGGTGCTGGCCATCGCCCTATACGCGGTGGTCCTCGACGCGCCGCGGATGATGCCGGGATTGCTCATCGCGATCACCGGGGCCGGGATCTTCTTCCGCCACGTCGGCTGGTACCTGGCCGTCGTCGTGGTCTACCTGGCCGCCTGGGCGCTGTCGCTGCGCATCACCGGCTACGTGCCCACCACCGTCGACCTGATCTACTACGCCTATCTCGGGCCCTGCACCGGCCTGCTGATCCAGGCGGTGCTGCGCCGCTACTCCGATGCGATTCGCGATCGCGCCGACGAGCGCACCACACGTCTCGCCCGGGCGGTGGCCCGCTACGAATCCGAGGCCTCGGAACGAGAGCGGGTGCAGAGCGAACTTCGGGTCGCCCGGGAGCGCCTCGACCGCAAACAGCGGCTGGAGAGTCTCGGCCTGATGGCGGGAGGCGTGGCCCACGACTTCAACAACATGCTGGTCGGCATCATGGGGCACGCCTCGCTGGCCAAACTCCCCGATCGCTCTGCCGGGGACATGCGAGAGCATCTCAGCCAGATCGAGAACGGCGCCGAGCGGGCGGCGGAGCTCTGCGGCAACCTGCTGACCTTTACCGGCAGCCGCCCTCTGGACAAGAGGCCGTCGGACCTCAACGAACTGGCCCGTCAGATCGATCGCCTGCTGATCCGGGCGCTCCCCGAGAACGTCTCGCTGAGTCTCGACGTCGCCCGGGATCTCCCCCGGCTCGAGATCGACCGCTCCCAGCTGCAGACGGTGCTGTTGAACATCATCGTCAACGCCAGCGAAGCGATGCCCCCTGAAGGTGGAAACATCGTCGTCCGCACCCGGGCCGCCGAACTGGACCAGGAGTATTTCTCCCAGGCCCACACCACCGACCCGCTCCCATCGGGGCGCTACGCGATTCTCGAAGTCTCCGACGACGGCACCGGGATGAGCGGCGACACCCTCGGTCGCCTGTTCGAGCCGTTCTTCACGACCAAGGCCCAGGGCAAGGGACTCGGGCTCTCCTCGGCTCTCGGGACGATCCGCTCCCATGGAGGAGCGATCAGCGTCAAGAGCCGCCTGGGTTTCGGCACCAGCTTCGAGCTGGCCCTCCCCGCGCTCCACGATCTTCCCGAGAGCACCGATGAAACTTCACACCCGGGCATCCTCGTGCCGGAAGCGCCGGCCGAAACTCGCTCCCGAACGGTCCTGGTGGTCGACGACGAGCAGGCGATCCGCGATTTCCTGATGCGTGCCCTGGAACACGAGGGTTACCGGGTTCTGGTGGCCGGCGGTGCCAGGGCCGCCATCGACCAGGTGACCGACGCCCTGGACTCCATCGACGCCATCGTGCTGGACATGATCATGCCCGACGGCGACGGCTCCGAGGTGCTCGGAGAGATCCGCTCCCGGGGCTGCAAGGCGCCGGTGATCCTCTCCAGCGGCTACGCCGAACAACAGGTGCTTCGCGAAACCACCGACGATGTCCAGGGCTTCCTCTCGAAGCCCTACCGGATCGAGACCCTGCTGCATGAGGTCCGTTCGGTCATCGCCGGTCCGACGATCAACTAACCCCTCCACTCTAGAAGGAGTCCCCTCATGTCCCGACGTCTGGTTTCGACACTGATCGTTTTGCTGTTGTTGTGCACGACTCAGGCTCTGGCAGGCCCCGCCGAAGACCGCGAGGGCGTGGAGCGGGCGGTGCTCGATTATGTCGAGGGGATCTACGAACTGAAGCCCGAGTACATCGAGCGCAGCGTACACCCCGAGATGGTCAAGTTCGGTTTCGCCCGGCGCTCCACCGGTGACGACTGGCGGCGGATCCCGATGACCTACGAGCAGCTGGTCAAACTCGCGGCCAACTACTACAAGGAAGCGGGCGGCCCGCCGGCCGGCGCTCCCAAGAAGGTCGAACTCCTCGACGTGATGAACAAGACCGCCGCGGCCAAGCTGACCGCCGACTGGGGCGTCGACTACTTCCACCTGGCCAAGTACGACGGAAAGTGGAAGATCGTCCACGTGCTCTGGCAGTCGATCGACGAGTAGATGCTCGCGGCATCGACCTGCTAGGCGCCGTCCTCGCGGCGAACCTGTTCGACGCTGGGAATGGGTACCGCGCCCATTTCCATCAACCGGGTATGCTCCGCCAGGGCATACGCATCGGTCATCGCCGCCAGGTGGTCCGCCAGCAGCCGCACGAACCCGGGGTTACGCCGGTAGTTGCGGGCAATCTCAGCCGTCTGGTTTTCCCGGGGCAGGTCCCGCAGGAACCGGCCGCCGCTCAGCTCCTTGTGGCGCAGCAGCACGTGGTCGTCGAGCAATGACGGGTCGACGAAGTAGGCGCTGAACAGGCCCAGCACCACCCGGCGGCCCCGGGCTTCGACCCGGTCCGCCTCGGCGCCGCGGTGCACCTTGGAGATGAGGAAGCCCTCGAGATCCTCGAGCAGCCTGCGCGCCGACGGCGGGAGCCCGATCTCTGCTCCGCGCACCAACCCGTCCCGCCGCGTGTAGAAGGTGTCCCCGTCGGACACGCCGGATTTCTCCGCCCAGCGTTCGAGGGATCGGCCGCTCTGCAGGATCGCACCGGTGACGAGCAAGTGGGTCAGCCCGCGGTGGATCGCGTTGGCCTTCATGAAACGGCTGCCGCCGGTGCGGTAGCCGGCGCCGAGTTTCTTGCGCAACTCGGTCACCGCCTTGAGCCGCTCGACCTGGGCCAGATCCACCGTCCGGGACTGCAGGGCGTCGTCCAGATCGTGTAGGGCGGTCGCGATCCGATTGGACAGACGCACGACCTGCGCCTCGAACAGCGCCCCCCGGCCGAGCCGCACGCCGTCGACCGCTTCCGGCGGGGTGCGATCTTCCGCGGACATCTTGAAGATGCCTTCGCGCACGTCGTCGGTCAGATTGAGCCCGGGATGGTCGTAGCGTTTCTCGACCTGATCGACCACCCGCAAGCCCTGCCAGGCGCGCCAGAAGCCGCCCCGGTCTCCGAGCCCCGGGCCGCCCCGGCCGTCGAGACGGCCGGTCAGCAGGTCGTCGAGCACCCGCTCGCCCGAGGGCCCGAACGCCGGCTGCCCCAGATCGTGGGCCAACGCGATCGCCTCGATCAGATCCTCGTTGAGGCGCAGCGCCCGCCCGATGGTTCGGGACACCTGGGCGACTTCGAGGGTGTGGGTCAGCCGATTGCGGCGATGATCTTCGTAGGCGGGCAGGAGCCCGACCTGGGCCTTTTGGCGAAGCCGGCGGAAACCGCGGCTGTAGACAATTCGGTCCCGATCCCGTTGATAGGCGGTGCGGTAGTCGAAGGCGCGCCCGTCGCCGGCCACGGGGTGGCGCCGGGAGGCGTGGTGCGCCCGGCAAGCCCACGGGACGAGGCGCTCGTCTTCCGCCCGTTCCGAGCGGCTACGCATCGATTCGGATCGCTTGTCCGTCATGGCCCTTTCCGGAATTGGCCGATGCTACATGAGGGGGGTCGCTTGTCAAGCCTGCCGCGAACCGTTACCGTCCCTGGGTGCTCCGCGAACTGCAATCGCTGACCTCCCTCGGAGAAGAGATGACCCGGCGCGCCCGGGCGGCGGGCGCTCAACTCATCTGGCGAACCCAGGCCAGAACCCTGCACAGCGCCGTCGTTCGCGAAGGCAAGGCGGAATCGAGCGTGGTCAGCAGCTCCTCCGGCCACGGGGTGCACGTCTTCGATGCCGGTGCCGGCTCGACCCTGGCCAGCCGCGACGATCTGCTCGAGGAACCGGCGCTGAGGCTGCTCGACCGCACCATCACCGCCGCAGCCGCCGGCGATGAGCTCGGCTTCTCGTCGGCGCCGTTTTTCGATCAGTCTCCGATTCGCGAGCAGGCGATCCCCCATCAAGTGGCGATGTTCGACGATATCGAACTGCCCGCCGTGGTCGAACGCCTGGTCGAGCTCGAGCGAGAGGTCCAGCGCCGGGTACCGGGTGTCGGAACCCGGGTCGGCTACCGCGCCGATCTCGACATCTGGCGCATCTTCCGCTCCGACGGCACCGACGTGCTGTTCGCCATGCCCCGCTGCAGCCTGACCCTGCGCGCCACCGGCGGCGAGGCCGGCTCCCGCCATGCCGTCGGGGTCTCGCTCCCCTCTCCGGGGCCGGACCTGTTGTGGGACGAGGAGCGGGTCACCACCTGGCTCAAGCGGGCCGAGGCCACCGCGCGACTGGCCGCGGCGCTTCCCGATGCTCCCGTGCATCCGGCCGGAAGCTTCCCCATCGTCATCGACTACGCCCTGGCCAAGGGGCTGGCTCACGAGGCCTTCGGCCATGCCTCCGAGGCGGACTCCTTCCGCTCGTCGATCCTGGCGAAGGAGGGCAAGTTCCTGGCGGGCAAGGAGGTCGGCGCCTCTCACGTTTCGATCATCGATGAACCGGTCGCCGACGATCACGCGTGGCAACCGTACAGTTCTCACGGCCTGCGCAGGGACCGGGCGGTGATCGTCGATCACGGCCGGCTGGCCGACCCGCTGTCGGACCCCTGGTCCGCCGCGGCCAGCGACTCCCGGCTGACCGGTTCGGCCCGGGCCGAGTCCTTCCGCAGCCCGCCGCTGCCGCGCATGACCAACATCCGCATCGAGGTTGACGACCCGCTGCCTGCTCCCGGAGAGTTCGAGGACTACGGCCCCGAGGAGGTGCGTGAGCTGCTGGCCGAGGCCGGCGTGTTCCGCCGCCACAAGGAAGTGGTCTTTCTTTCGGGCTACAGCGGAGGCCAGGTCAACACCGCCAGCGGCGACTTCGTCTTCAACTGCAAGGTGATCTACACCCTGGGCGAGAAGGGCATCTCGATGTACAAGCCGGCGATCTTTTCCGGCTCGATGTTCGGCGCGCTCAACTCGATTCGCGAGGCGTTCGGACCGCTCAAGCTCGACGCCCTCGGCTACTGCGGCAAGTGGGGCCAGAGCGTGCCCTCGAGCGGCGGGAGCCACTACTTCCTGATGCTCGACCCCGACGAGACCGTGCGGCTCGGAGGCTCCTGATGCTCGACGCCCGAGCCGTGGCCGACCGCGTCGCCGCCACCACCGTCGACGGAGCGACGGTCGACCGCTGGTCGCTCTACATGACCGAGTCCCGCCGGCTGAGCCTGAGCATCAAGGACCGGGAGGCAGGCAACGCCCACGCCCCTCTTTCGCTGAGTGAAGGCTGCGGCGCCCGCTACCTGCTGGTCTGGAACGACGGCCTGGTGAGCCGGGGCTCCCTGGAGCGGCGGCAACTCGACCGCGACCTGGATACCGCGCTTAGGCAGGCCCGTGAAGCCGCCTACGAAGATCCCGACGCCTCCCACATACGCGGCCCCGCGGAGATTCCGGATGTGACGCTGCACGATGCCGGAGCCGCCGCGGTCGCCGGCGGCGACACCTCTCGCTGGACGTCCCGCCTGGCCGCGGTTCGAGAAACCATCGACGGCGAAACCCTGCGCACCTGGAGCGGGTCGTTCTCCGCCTCGGAAGCGGAGTCCCGCCTTCTGACCTCGGCCGGCCTCGATGTTTCCGGGCGCGGATCCTCGGCCGGCTGGCATGTCAGCTTCAACGGAGAACTGGGCGACGGGCATTCGGCCCGCAACCTGGACAGCGACGCCGAGTTCGGCGAGCGGCTGCAACGAGTCATCGGCCTCGTGCGCGAACTGGGCAAGCCCGGGCCGGCCATCGCCGGCACCCGTCCGACCCTGCTGCACCCGAGCGTGGTCGAGAGCTACGCCCTGAGCACCCTGCTGCACAACCTCGAGGGTTCGGCGGTCTCCAACGAGGAGAGCCACTTCCATCGGGAGGACTTCGGCGGGGACACGCCCAAGCTGCGGGAGGATCTGAGCCTGACCCTGGATCCGCTGCGCCCGCTACGGAGCGGCTCCTACCGTTTCACCGTCGAAGGGGTCCCCGCCCGGCGCTTCACCTTCATCGACCGGGGCCGGCTGGCCTCCCCGGTGCTGGATCTGAAATACGCCCATCGGCTGGGGATGGATCCGACACCCCTGCCCTACTCGATGGAGGCGCTGTCCCTCGAAGGGCCCGAACGGATCTCCCTCGATCAGGCACTCCGGCAGGCGCACGGTGGCGTGATGGTGATGTCGGTGCTCGGTGTTCATACCCAGGACGCGACGTCAGGAGACTTCTCCCTGTCGGCACCCCAGACCCTGGCGATCCAGGACGGCGCCTTCGCCGGCCGGGTTCGGGGCACCATCTCCGGCAACATCTTCGACGTGCTGAACAGCGCGGACCTGCAGTTGGTGCACTTCGACGGAGACACCACACCCGGGCTTCTGTTCCCCTGCCGGGTCGAGGTCGGCTAGATTCGGCGACGGCCGCTCTGGAACAGGCCCCCCGGAGCCAGGTTGACGAGCCGGGACGACGGAGCAGCGACACGGCTTGCTGAGCTAGCGTCCGCAGCCATCGGACAACTTTCGCGGAAAAGTCGTTCCCGAATCACATTCGATACAAATCGAGTCCATCTTCCCCGCCTGGATGGCAAAGAGACCATTCGGAGGAGGGAAACAGGATGCGATTCGCAGGAGTATTCTCGGCTTTCCTGGCCGTCTGCATTTGCGGCATTGCCATGTCCGGCGCACAGGCTCAAACCGGCGCCCAGTCACCGACCTACATCGACAACGAGCAAACGATCCAGATCGTGCAGACCCGAGGGGCCGACACACGGGTCAACTACGCCTCACTCACTCGCTTCGGCCCGTGGGACGACCGCAACTACCAGCTGACCCTGGAAGACCTGCGGCTGCTCTCCCCCGAGGAGCACCTGCTCCACGACCCGATCCCGGCGTTCTACCGGGTGATCCTGCGGAAGAACTGGCCCAACCTGCGCCGCACCGGCGTGGCCCAGTACCCCCGCAGCGCCGTGCCGTTCTTCCGCACCCGCTTCGGTGGATATCTGGTCGACGGCAAGCACTACAACAAGGTCTACCGCAGGGACGACCGCTTCGAACTCGACCTCAGCGCCGGCCAGACCGAGGCGGGCGCCGAGTCGCTGTCCGGCGAGGTGCGCATCACCTCGCCCAACGGCGCCGCCGAGTCGGCAATCAAGGTCAGTCCGGTCAACTCCGACCTGGTCATCGCCGGCAGCAACGGTCCGATCGATCCCCAGACCATGTACTACTCCAGCGACGGTGGAGAGACGTGGACCGTCACCTCGCTGCCCCGGGCAGCCGAATCCTGTTGCGACCCGGCGGTGGACTGGTCCTCCGACGGCGGTTTCGCCTACACCACCAGCCTGGGCAGCACCGGCCCCTTTGCTCCGGGCCAGGTGTACTTCTACCGTAGCGATGACAACGGCCAGACCTGGGACAGTCTGGCGGACCTGCCCGGCGGCGACCCGATCCGCTCCTTCGGCAGCGGCTCCGACAAGGAGTACCTGCACGTCGACAAGCACGCCTCGTCGCCGTTCAAGGACAACATCTACGTCACCTGGCACGACGGGAACGTGATGCAGTTCGCCCGCTCGACGGACTTCGGCGCCACCTTCTCGACCCAGTCGCTGCCCTCGGACGGGGCCAACCTCGGCATCGGCAGCGACATCACCACCGACGCCAACGGCCACGTCTACTACATCTGGCCCGGCTTCAGCGGCAGCACCATACGCCTGGCCAAGTCCACCGACGGCGGGGTCACCTTCGGCACGCCGATCGTGATGGCCAACACCGAGGGCTCCTTCGACTACGCGATTCCCGCGATGGACACCCGCCGGGTCTTCATCTACGTCTCCGCCGATGCGGATCTTTCGGGCGGCAGCTTCGACGGCAGCATCTACGCCGCATGGACCGATCTGGTCACCGGCCCCGAGCAATCGCCGCCGTCGGCCAACCACTCGCGGATCACCGTGGCCTACTCCCGGGACGGCGGAGCGACCTGGAACACCAGCACGCCTCATGAAACCGCCGACTCGAACACCGTCGACCGCTTTCACCAGTGGCTGGCGGTGGGTCCCGACGGCACCGTCCACGTGGTCTACTACGACACCCGCCGGGACGCGGGGCGCACCTCGGTCGACCTGTTCTACAGCTTCTCTATCGACGGCGCCGTCACCTGGTCGGCTCCGGAGCGCGTTACCAGCGTCCAGTCGCCGAAGATCAACGACGGCTTCGAGTGGGGGGACTACAACGGCCTGGACATCGTGCTCGACAACATGATCGCCATCTTCACCGACAACCGTGACGAGGCCGGCGGCAGCGCCGCTTCGGTCGACGTCTACGGCGCCGGCATCACTCCCGGCGGCGGCGCCTTCTGCGGCAACGGCAACACCGACGCCGGCGAGGTCTGCGACGGCGCCGATCTGGGCGGCCAGACCTGCACCGACTTCGGCTGCGGCGGCGGCACCCTGGCCTGCGCCAGCGACTGCAACGGCGTCGACACCTCGGGCTGTCTGGCCTGCGGCGGCCCCGGACGGGTCCCCGGCGGCTCCGGCGTGCCCGGCACGCCGCTGCTGGTCAACCGCAGCGGCGGCGACGTGGTGCTGAGCTGGGATACCTCCTGCGGCGGCGGCGACGACTTCGCCGTTTACGAGGGCATCGTCGGCTCCTTCAACAGCCAGGTCCCGGTCCAGTGCAGCACCGCCGGCCTGACCTCCCTGACCTTCACTCCCGGTGCCGGCAACCGGTTCTTCCTGGTCGTCCCCACGGCCTCCGGCAACGAAGGCTCCTACGGACTGGACAGCGACGGCGCCGAGCGTGCCGTCAGCGCCTCGGCCTGCGCGCCCCAGTCGGTCGGAACCTGTCCCTGATCGCGACCCCGGGACCGGGCCCTCACCCCCGGTCCCGGCATTGACGACACCGCCCCCCTAAAGGGCGGGGCGCTCATCCCCGGGCGCCATTCCCCTTCCACGCCGCGGGTTCCCCACCCGCGGCGTTTTTTTTTCCTAGAGGCGGTTCCCCACCCGCCGGAACACCCACCTTGACAGGGCCGCTCCCCCGTCTTAACCCGTTGGGGCCGCAGCGTTTGGGCCCTGAAGCTCCCGAATTCTCGGCGATTCCCCCTAACCCGAGGAACACACCATGCGAATGGAACGACTTACCCTCAAGGCTCAAGAGGCGCTCCGCGGCGCCCAGGAGTCGGCAACCGGCCGGCACCACGCGGATATCCAGCCCCTGCACCTGCTCCACGCCCTGGTGACCCAGGACGGCGGCATCGTCGCTCCGATCCTCCAGCGGCTGGGTACCGACCCGGCGGCGGTCGCCACCGCCGCTGCCGAACACCTCGACGGCGTGGCCAAGGTCCAGGGGGACGTGCAGGTCGGCGCGTCCCGCGCCCTGCAGTACGCGATGGAAGAGGCGGACAAGATCGCCCGGGAGTTCCAGGACGACTACCTCTCGACCGAGCACCTGCTATTGGCGCTGGCCCGGGGCAAGGGACAGAGCGCCGAGATCCTGCGCCGCTTCGGTGCGACCCCGGAAGGCCTGCTCGCCGCCCTGCGTGACGTGCGGGGCAACACCCGGGTCACCGACGACAACCCCGAAGCCAAGTACGACGCGCTGAAGCGCTACGCCATCGACCTGACCGAGAGAGCCCACCAGGGCAAGCTCGATCCGGTGATCGGGCGCGACGAGGAGATCCGCCGCGCCATGCAGGTGCTCTCCCGGCGGACCAAGAACAACCCGGTGTTGATCGGCGACCCCGGCGTGGGCAAGACCGCCATCGTCGAGGGCCTGGCCGGCCGCATCGCCGACGGCGACGTACCCGAGAACCTCAAGAACAAGCGTCTGGTCTCCCTGGACCTGGGCGCCCTGATCGCCGGCGCCAAGTACCGGGGTGAATTCGAGGACCGTCTCAAGGCGGTGCTTCGCGAGGTCACCGACTCCGACGGCGAGATCATCCTGTTCATCGACGAGCTGCACACCCTGGTCGGCGCCGGCGCCGCCGAGGGCGCCGTCGATGCCGCCAACCTGCTGAAGCCGGCGCTGGCCCGGGGCCAGTTGCGCTGCGTGGGCGCCACGACCCTCAACGAGTACCGCAAGTACATCGAGAAGGACGCGGCGCTGGAGCGGCGCTTCCAGCCGGTGACCGTCGGCGAGCCTTCGGTCGAGGAGTCGATCTCGATCCTGCGCGGCCTCCAGGAGCGCTACGAAGTGCACCACGGTGTGCGCATCCAGGACGCGGCTCTCGTCGCTGCGGCAACCCTGTCCCACCGCTACATCAGCGACCGTTTCCTGCCGGACAAGGCCATCGACCTGATCGATGAGGCCGCGGCGCAGCTGCGCATGCAGATCGACTCGGTCCCCGCCGAGATCGATGAGGTTCAGCGCCACGTCACGCGGCTCGAAATCGAGAAACAGGCGCTGATGCGCGAGAAGGACGCGGCATCGCTGGAGCGGCTCGAGAAGACCGAGCGGGAGCTGGCCGACCTCAACGAGAAGCTCTCGGCGATGAAGCAACGCTGGGACAACGAAAAGCAGACCATCGCCGGCATCCGCGAGGCCAAGGAGAAGATCGAGCACGCCCGGGCCAAGGCCGAGCGCGCCGAGAAGGAAGGGGCGCTCCAGATCGCAGCCGAGCTGCGCTACGGCGATATCCCCAAGCTCGAAGAAGAGCTGCGCAGCTCCAACGAACGGCTTCTGGCGCTCCAGCAGGACGGTGCCATGCTGCGGGAAGAGGTCACCGACGAGGA
Organism: Acidobacteria bacterium Mor1; assembly: GCA_001664505.1. Classification (GTDB taxonomy): domain Bacteria; phylum Acidobacteriota; class Polarisedimenticolia; order Polarisedimenticolales; family Polarisedimenticolaceae; genus Mor1. Next base: position 5,704,695 of record CP011806.1, on the reverse strand, counting down.
GATCGCGGCGATCGTCTCCAAGTGGACCAACGTCCCGGTGTCCAAACTGCTCGAAGGGGAGATCCAGAAGCTGGTGCACCTCGAGGAGGAACTGCATCAGCGCGTCATCGGCCAGAACGAGGCGGTCACCGCGGTGGCCACGGCGGTTCGCCGTGCCCGGGCGGGGCTACAGGATCCCGACCGTCCCGTGGGCTCGTTCATCTTCCTCGGCCCCACCGGCGTGGGCAAGACCGAGTTGGCCCGGGCTCTCGCGGTCTCGCTGTTCGACGACGATCGGGCGATGATTCGGATCGACATGTCGGAGTACGGTGAGCGCCACGCGGTCGCGCGGATGATCGGCTCCCCTCCCGGCTACGTCGGTCACGACGACGGCGGCCAGCTGACCGAGGCGGTGCGGCGGCGTCCCTACGCGGTGGTGCTGTTCGACGAGGTCGAGAAGGCGCACCCCGACGTGTTCAACGTCCTGCTGCAGGTGCTCGACGACGGCCGGCTCACCGACGGCAAGGGCCGCACCGTCGACTTCCGCAACACGATCCTGATCATGACCTCGAACCTGGCGTCGGACTACATCCTCAAACACCAGGGCGAGGATCCCGAGGCCTTGCGTCAACAGGTCGACCAGGCGCTGCATCAGGCGTTCCGTCCGGAGTTCCTGAACCGCATCGACGACACCATCATCTTCGGCTCCCTGGGCCGCGGAGATCTCGACGCCATCGTCGAACTCCAGATCGCCCGGCTGCAGCGGATGTTGACCGACCGCCGCATCACCCTCGAGGTGACCGGTTCCGCCAAGGGCCGCATCGCCGACGCCGGTTACGACCCGGCCTTCGGTGCCCGGCCGCTCAAGCGGGCGATCCAGCGGCTGATCCAGGACCCCCTGGCGCTCAAGCTGCTGGAGGGTGTCTTCGAACCGGGTGACCGGGTGCGGGTGGACGCCGATGAAGCGGGAGACGGGTTGTCGCTGAGCCGGGTCGAACCGTTAGCCGCCGAGGCGGCGGCGGGTGGGGCCTGAGTTGGCGGAAAAACGCTGCGTTTTCCCCCAGATGCAGTACCGTAAAGATATGGAGCAGCGGCCCCGCTTGCGGGGCGGAGGAACGCGGTATGGCCATCCGGCGTTGGGACCCGATGCGGGAGTTCGAAGAGCTTCGCGAGCGGATGAACCGTCTGTTCGAGGAGGTGCGCACCCGTGCCCCCGAGAACGGCGGGTTCGAGTTCGGGGAACACGAGGGCTGGCAGCCTCCGATGGACCTGTTCGAGGAACGGGACCGCTACGTGATGCGGGTCGACGTGCCGGGTGTCCCGGCCGGCGGACTGACCGTGGCGGTGGAGGATGGCGTGCTGCTGCTCCGGGGCGAACGCCCTCAGGACGAGGCGGTGCCGAGCGAGGCGTACCTGCGCAGCGAACGGCCCCACGGCCGTTTCTCGGTCCAGCTCGCCCTGCCCGACGGTGTCGAGGCGGCCAAGATCACCGCGCTGCACAAGGGAGGTGTGATCGAGATCGCGCTCCCCAAGAAACGCGAGGAACGCGGCGGCGGCCAGATCCAGGTCGCCGTCGAGTAGCGTCCCACAACCACCCGGCTACAATCGAAGAGTACGCGTCGATCCCCCTCGGGCCGCGACGCGCGACCGCGTGCGCTCCCCGCTCGCCCCAGGCGACCGGGTCGGAGCCGCACCTCTACATGAACAGTCACAGGGGCTCGCAACGGAGAGTGCCATGAGCACAACGAACTATCTGAAGACCGCCGTCCTGCTCGGTGCCCTGACCGGCATCCTGGTGATGATGGGTCAATGGGCCGGCGGGAGCGTCGGCATGATCTTCGCGCTGGGGCTCGCGGTGGTGATGAACTTCAGCGCCTACTGGTTCTCGGACAAGATCGTGCTGCGCATGTACAAGGCGTCGCCGGTCACCGCTTCCGAGGCTCCGCGCCTTCACGCCATCACCCGTAACCTGGTGGCCCGGGCAGGGCTGCCCATGCCTGCGCTCTACGTGCTGCCGCAGGATGCGCCCAACGCCTTTGCCACCGGACGCAACCCGGCCCACTCCGCCGTGGCGGTCACCCGTGGGCTGATGCAATCGATGAACGATGACGAGTTGGCCGGCGTGGTGGCCCACGAACTGGCTCACATCAAGAACCGGGACATCCTGACCGCCTCGATCGCGGCGACCATCGCCGGCGCCGTGAGCATGCTGGCCAGCATGTTCCAGTGGATGGCGATCTTCGGCGGCGGCGGGCATCGCGACGGCGAAGGCGCCCACCCGCTGGCGCTGCTGGGCATGGCGCTCATCGCGCCGATCGCGGCGGGGATCGTCCAGATGTCGGTCTCCCGCTCCCGGGAGTACGCCGCCGACGCCACCGGTGCCGAGATCGCCGGCAGCCCCTACGGGCTGGCCTCGGCGCTGGAAAAGCTGGGCCGCTACTCCCAGCGGGTCCCCACCCGGGCGACGGCGGCCACCAGCCACATGTTCATCGTGATGCCGCTCTCCCTGGGCCAATTCCGGGGCCTGTTCGCCACCCATCCGCCCATCGAGGAACGGATCCGCCGGCTGGTCGGCGGCAGCCGGTAGGGCGAGCCCCTACCGAGTTCTCCTATAATCCGCCCGGCCGGGCCCCTTGCCCGGCCCACAGAGAGCCTGAGCATGCCCGAGACGAGGGACACGATGTCGGATACCGACGAGACTTTGGAGAACGGAGCCAACGGCGAGGAGCAGGAAGAGCCTCGCATCAAGGTCGAGGACAAGCGGCACTGGGCCCGGGAAGACCGGGACGAGGAAAGCGGCGACGACGACGAGCCGACCTCGACGGTGCCGACGATCATCGACGAGTACCGGCAGCGGGCCGAGGCCGCCGAGACCAAGCTCCACGAGTACATCGAGGCGTTCAAGGCATCCCAGGCCGAGCAGGATCAGTTCCGCGAGCGGCTCAACCGGGATGTGGAACGGCGGGTCTCCCTGCAGTTCAGCGGCCTGGTCGGCGAGCTGCTGGAATCGATCGACAACCTCGATCTGGCCCTGAGCCATGCCGAAGGGATCCCCGAGGCCAAGCCGCTGGCCGACGGCGTCGCCATGGTCCGCTCCCAGTTCCTGGCGTCGCTGACCCGGCAGGGTGTCGAACAAATCCAGCCCGAGGGCGAGGAGTTCGACCCCGAGGTCGCGGAAGCGCTCTCGCTGGTGCCGGTGCAGGACCCGGCTCAGAACAACAAGGTGCTCCAGACCATGCGCCCGGGATACCGCATGGGCGACCAGGTCGTGCGCCCGGCCCGGGTCGTCGTCGGCAAGTTCTCGGGCTGAACCGGTGCTGCCCGGCCTGCTCGCCGCCTACGCCCCGGTGGATGACGTCGAGCGGGCCTTCCGGCAGCGTTTCGTCCGGTTGCTCGAGTCCACGCCGGCGCCCTTCGACCGAGGCCAGTTCATCCCCGGCCACGTCACCGCAAGCGCCTTCATCCTCTCCCCTGCCGGCGACGCGCTGCTCCTGATTCGGCACCCGACCCTCGGCCGCTGGCTACAACCGGGAGGCCACGTCGAACCGGGAGACGCCGACGTGCTGGAAGCGGCGCGCCGGGAGGCCGAGGAAGAGGTCGGCCTGCGCGGGCTGCCCCTGGCGGCCCGTGCCCCCGGCCTGTTCGACCTGGACATCCACCCGATCCCCGCCCGGGGAGCCGAGCCCGGCCACGAACACTTCGACGTCCGCTTTCTGTTCCAGTCCCCGACCGAGAGCTTCCAATGCGGCCACGAGACCAGGCAGGGGGCCTGGACCCCGCTGGCGGAGCTCGAAACCCGGATGAACAGCGACTCGGCGGCCCGCATTCAGGCGAAACTGAAGCGATAAAGCCCTGGCCGCCGGCCGGCCCGTCAATATCCGTTAACCTCGGCTCCCTTCCATCCGTCTCCACTCTGTAACAACGCGAGACGCGGCGGCATCCAATCCCCTGCAGCAGGGGCACCGCCCAGGGGCGGCGGACATCGCCAGAGAGAGGAACGGAGACGGATGGTCCATATCGAAGAAATCCTGGCCACGTCAGCAGCCATCACCGGTGTGTTCTGGACCCTGCACAACATCTTCAAGACCCTGACTCACCGCCGCGAACTGAAGGCGATGGTCAACTTTCACGACAAGCTGTTCGACAAGCTGAGCGACCCCGCCGACGTCCGCGCCCTGCTGGAATCCACCGCATCCGAGCGGCTGTTCGACTCCCTCGGCCGGGAGCGCAACGGCAACGTCCACCGGCGGGTGCTGTTCGGCCTGCAGGCCGGCGCGGTGCTGGGGATCGCGGGCATGGCGATGTTGGCGCTCGGGATCTACTACCGGGGTGACGAGGGTTTCGTGGTCATGGGCATCCTGCTGGGCGCCCTGGGCATGGGCTTCCTGCTCTCCTCCGGGATATCCTATCGGCTCAGCCGCCAGTGGGGCCTGCTCGAGCCGGACAGCGAACGCAACTCCATCGAGCACAGGCCGGCAACGGAGCAGTCATGAGCTTGCAGAACGTGCTCAGGCAGACGACGGTCCAGGACGCCATCGCGCAGCCGGGCGAGATCATGGAACCGCCGGCCTTCCAGGCCTTCTACGACAGCACCTCGGCTCCCCTTCGCTCCTACCTGACCCGGCTCGCCGGAAGCCGCACCGTGGCCGAGGACCTGGCCCAGGAGGCGTTCATCCGCCTGATGCAGGCCTCGCCCCGCTACGAGTCTCCGGCCCAGCTCAAGTCCTACCTCTACCGCACGGCGACCAACCTGTTCACCGACCGCTGGCGCAAGCGGCGCCGGGAAGCACCGCTGGATGCCCGCCCGTCGGAACCCGCCGGGGACGCCACCGTGGTCGACGTCGATCTGGAGCGGGCGCTGGACAAGCTCAAGCCCCGGGACCGGGCAATGGTCTGGCTGGCCTACGTCGAAGGTCTCGACCACCGCGAGATCGCCGGCGTGTTCAGCGTTCACGAGCGGAGCGTGCGGGTCATCCTGTTCCGCGCCCGCAAGAAGCTGGCATCGCTGCTCGAGAAAGGCGGGCGGTCATGAACGGCTGCCCACGGGAAGCGGCGATCCTGCGAGCCGTGCGCGCCGGCGCCGACGGCGACCTCTCGGTCAGCGAACACCTGGAAAGCTGCAGCTCTTGCCGCGAGACCGCGAGCCTGGCCCGGCGGCTCGGCGCCCTGGCCCTGAGCGAGCGCGCCCAGCTGGGCGAACCCCAGGTCAACGCCACCCAGGTCTGGTGGAAGGCCTACCTGCGCCGCCGCCGGAGCCGCACCGACGAGGCGACCGGTGCCCTGCGCATCGCCGAACTCGCGGTTCCGCTGGCCCTGACCGTGGTGGCCGGCGTCGCCGCGCTCCTGGCCATGCCGACCCCGTGGCAGCAGGCGGTTCGCGGCCTGCTGGAAGAAACGGGAGCGACCGTCGCCGGTGCACCGGGTTGGGCGCTGGCCCTTTCCGCCGCGGCCGCCCTGGCCCTGGCCGGCACCAGCGCCTGGGCCCTGCTCCACCGCCTGCGCCCCCGAGCCGAAACCACCCGCAAGAGTTAGGGCCTGCACAATGCGGCCGGACACGGTCTTCTTCGGGGAGGGGCAACCGGGCTCCCATTGCCTACAATGTGGAGTAGCCGGGTCCCTTGCCCGGCTCCGGGGAGACCATGGCACCAGCGGCAACCCAGGTGACGGCCCAACTCCTGGCGCGACACGACCGGCCGGGACCGCGCTACACCAGCTATCCCACCGCACCCCAGTTCCACACCGGTTTCGGGCCCCGTGAGTACTCCGAGCAACTGGCGGGCGCCAACGCCCGGTCCGACGACCCGCTTGCACTCTATCTACACGTCCCCTTCTGCCGCGAGCGCTGCCTGTACTGCGGATGCCACGTGGTCATCACCCGGCGGGAAGACGTGGTACGCAACTACCTCGATCATCTGGTGACCGAGATCGACCGGGTCGCCCGGGCGCTGCCCGACCGGCGCCGGGTCTCTCAACTCCACTGGGGTGGAGGCACCCCGACCCACCTGTCCGCCGCGGAGATGCGTGAGTTGTTCGCGGCGGTCTCGAGCCGATTCGAGTTGGACGCCGTGGCCGAGATCGCGGTAGAGATCGACCCGCGGGTCACCACCGCCGAGCAGATGCATCTGCTGAAGGAACTGGGCTTCAACCGCCTGAGCCTCGGCGTGCAGGACTTCGACCCCGAGGTCCAGGAGCTGATCGGGCGCAACCAGTCCCTGGAACAGACGGTCACCCTGCTGGAACAGGCCCGGGCTCTCGGCTTCGACCAGATCAACTTCGATCTGATCTACGGCCTGCCGGGACAGTCTCCCGAGTCCTTCCGCCGCAGCCTGGACCAGGCGGTGGCCCTCGAGCCTCAACGGGTCGCCGTCTACTCCTACGCCCACGTGCCCTGGATCCGACCGCACCAGAAAAAGATGGATATCGAACGGCTGCCCGGACGAGAGACCAAATTCGAGCTCTACGCGGCGGCTCATGAGGCCTTCACCGGATCCGGCTACGTGCCGATCGGTATGGACCACTTCGCGCTACCCGGCGACGAGCTGGTCCAGGCCCAGCGCCAGGGGCGGCTGACCCGGAATTTCATGGGCTACGCGGTCCGGGCCGCCGAGGATCTGATCGCATGCGGCATCTCCGGTATCGGCGACGTCGACGGTGCCTTCGCCCAGAACCACAAGAAGCTGTCGGACTACTACGCGGCACTGGACGCCGGCGAGTTCCCGATCGAACGGGGCTACCTGCTCGATCGTGACGACCGCATTCGCCGCCACGTCATCCGGGAACTGATGTGCAACTTCACCGTGGATTACGCCGATTTCCGGCGGCGCTTCGCGACTCCCTTTCCCGACTACTTCGACGATGCCCTCGAGCGACTACAGCACGAGGTGGACGCGTCTTTCTGGAGCTCCGACGACGAGCGCCTCGCGGTAACCCCGGCGGGGCGGCTGTTCGTGCGGAACATTTCCATGGTGTTCGATCGCTATCTCTCTCCGAGCCACGACGATCGGCCGCTCTACTCGAAGACCGTCTGACCCGATGCCTGACGAAACATCCCACGGGAACTCGACACTCGATCTGACGGTGATCGGCGCGGGCATCTCCGGCCTCGTGCTGGCCCGGGACGTGATCGCGGCCCGGCCGGAGTGGAACGTCACGCTGCTGGAGGCCGCAGAATCCCCCGGCGGCACCATGCGCTCAGAGCGGGTCGACGGCTGCCTTTGCGAGTGGGGCCCCAACGGCTTTCTGACCAACGTCCCCGACACCTGGGATCTGGCCCACGAACTCGGGCTGGCCGAGCGGGTCCGCGTCGCCGACGACCGGGCCAAGAAGCGCTTCCTGTTTCTTCGCGGCAGGATGCGTGAGCTGTCGACGAGCCCCCTGGGCTTTCTCGGGTCCGGGGTGTTGAGCCTGGGCGGCTGCCTGCGGATTCTCGCCGAGCCCTTCGCCGGACGGTCGGCCGAACCTGACGAGTCGATCTTCGATTTCGCCGCGCGCCGCATCGGCCCTGAAGCGGCGGACGTGCTGGTGCGGGCGATGGTCACCGGCATCTTCGCCGGCGATCCGCGAAAGCTGTCGTTACGAGCGGCGCTTCCCCGTATGGCCGCGATGGAAGATCGCCATCGCAGTCTGGTCAAGGCGATGTTCGCCCGCAAGCGGGAGGCGGCCGCCGCAGGACGGGAGAGTGGCGGCCCCGGCGGCCCGGGCGGCCGGCTCGTGACCTTCGATGAAGGCATGCAGGTGCTCGTCGACCGCCTAGCCGAGGGACTCGGCCCTCGGCTCCGAACCGGTACTCCGGTGCAGCAGGTCCGCCCCGACCAGCACGGATTCGTGGTGTCGGCACCGGGCGGAGAACTGAGAACGAGGCGGCTGGTCCTGGCGATCCCCTCCTTCGCCGCGGCCGGGCTGATGGGGCGGGAGCTGGGAGCCGTGGCCTCGGAGGTCGAGTCGATCCCCTACGCCGGAGTCAACGTGGTCTGCCTGGTCTACGACCGGGACAGTCCGGGGCGGCCCCTGGACGGCTTCGGCTACCTGGTCCCCGACTCCCGGGATGCCCGTCACCTCGGATGTATCTGGACCGGAAGCGTGTTCCCCGATCATGTCCCAGGCGACCGGGTGCTGTTGCGGGCCATGGCGGGCGGGATCCGCGACCCGGAAGCGGTGGCCATGGACGACGACGCGTTGACCGGGATGGTCCACGAGGAACTGGCCCGTACACACGGTGGAATGAAGCGCCCACCCCGGGAGGCCCGGATCTTCCGCTGGCCCAAGGCCATCCCACAGTACCCGGTGGGACACCTGGAACGGATGCAGCGGATCGACGCGGCCCTCGCCGCCACGCCGGGGCTGTACGTCGCCGGCAACGCCTACCGCGGCGTTGCCGTCAACGACTGCGTCCGCGAAGCCCGGCTCCTGGCGAAGCGCATCCTAGCCGGCTGAACACACCGGCAAGCCCGCTCCAACTCGGCGACGGTTCCGGCCCAGCCTGCCGCAGGGGCTACTGCACCGGAATGCTGTGGAACGACAGCGCCGCCCCGCTGCCGTCGGCCGCCTGGATCAACGCTGTCGACGGGTTGTTGGTGTATCCGTAGCTGACCCGGCCCCCGGTGCCCGCGGCCCGGAACAGCGAGAGGGTCACCGTGCTGCCGCTGACATTGACCAGGCTGACGCCGATGTTGCCCACGTCGTCCCGGAAGCGCCAGTGCACGGCGAGCCCGCCGGTGATCGGCCGGTCATAGGTCACCAGCACCTGGGCCTGACTCGTCCCGTAGGCCACCGAGACGATCTCCGGGCGCCCGGTGGAAGGCAGCCCGTAGATCTCACCGAGCATTGCGTCGGCCAGCCGCTGACCGACCACCTTGTAACCCTCGACACTCAGATGAATCGTATCGCTGCGGGGCTGATCCATCGTCGCGGCGACGACGCTGAGCGGGTCGGCAACCGCCTGCTGCCGTAGCGCCTCGGAGATCTGCACCCAGGCGTCCTGGTCGGTGAACTGGGTCGTGGCCAGCTGACAGGAGCCGAAGTAGAGGTTCGGCGCGCCCAGGTCGCTGCGGTAGTCAGCTACCAGTTGCTGCAGGTCGGCCAGGTACAGCGCGGTTCCGCGGCCGACGTCCGACTCCCCCTGGTACCAGATCACGCCGCGGATCGGATGGGCGTACTGCTGGCGCAGCACACGATGGATCGACGAGCCGTAGAGCGTCCCGCGGAAATCCGGATCGCCCGCCCGGCGCTGCCACTGGTTGAACAGGTTGGTGCCGCCGAGGGGCGCGGGGATGATCGCCACCGGCACCCCGGCCGCCTGCTCGATCTCCTTGGCGAACCGGAGCATCAGGGAGTGGGCCGGGGTTTCGAAACTGACCATGTCGACCTGGCCGGCCCCCGAGTCCATCGGCTCGCTGCCGCGCTTCCAGACGTAGTCGTTGCCGAAGAGGTGCACCCGGTCGATCGGCGCCTCGGGATTGACCAGGGAGTTGGAGTACCCGGCCATGTTCGACTGCCCCGAGGCCAGGAACACATCGCCCACCGCCAGCTCCGAGACGGTCTCCGATCCCAGCACCGAGCCGTCGCTGACCTGGACCAGCCGCAGTTCCAGCTCGTAGTTCCCTCCCGCCGGCACGTCGACCAGCGTTGTCGTGGCCGTTGCCCCGGCCGGAGCAGGGTCGAGGGCCAACGGGTTGTCGCTGAAGTCGAAGCCCGGCAGCGCCACGCCCCCTTCGCTGAGCCGCAGCTCCAGCCGGGCCGCTTCCGACGAGCGATAGCTGATGTCTACCGGGATCGGAGCCGTATCTGCGGGACCGCGCTGGTAGAGCTTCCAGTCGGTCAAGCCCTCCAGGGTGCGCATCACGCTCAGCGGCGCCGCAGGAAGCTCCGCCTCGGCGGAGACCCGGGTCAGGACTCGGCCGGCGCCGCTGTACTCACCGATCGACAGCTGGCGGCCGAACAGCTCGCGGTCGTCGAGGATGAGGAACTGCGCCTCATCGGCCACCCAGGCGGCTCCATCCCAACGGTCGACATCCAGGGTGCTCTCGTTGCCCGCCCCCTTGGTCAGCCGCAGGCGCAGGCGGTCGGAGGAAACCAGCGGTACCTCCCCCAGTGACTGGATCTGATTGCCCCGCCGAATCCAGGCCCGGACGATGTCGTCGCTGCTGACCTGGAACAGCAGACCGATCCCCGCGTTCTCGTTCCAGCTACCGTCGGCCCACAGGTCGAAGGTCGCGTTGTTCAAACCCGGCGCGATGTCGAGATAGATGGTCTGGGTCTGGCGGGGGCCGTCGAGCTCGAGCCGGGTGAAGCGGTCGTGGGCTCCGCTGGCCCCCCCTGCGTAGTCGATGCCCAGGTCGCCGCCGGCATCTTCGACCGCCAGCGTCGCCGCAGCCAGGTCGCCGAGACGTTCGACATCGGCAGGCCGCTGTCCGATCGTGTCCCCCTCGAAATCGTAGGTGGTCGGATCGCAGGGATCGCCGAGGGCGTCTTCATCCTGATCGAGCTGCAGCGGGTTATTGAGGCCGGGACAGTTGTCCTGATCGTCGCGCACGTCGTCCAGGTCGTCGTCCCGGCAGGGCACCGCCGGGAGCCGCGGCGTGCCGTCGCTGCCGCTGCCGGCGCTCCCCTCTCCGTCGGCATTCCAGCCGGTTACCAGATAGGTGAAGAGCTGCCCCGGCGCCAGGCCGTCGACGAAGCTCGAACCGGTCAGGCGGAAGCCGAGGCAGGCCAGATCGTTCGCCGCCGCCGACTCCCCGCGGTAGAGGTTGTAGCGGTCGGCCCCGGCGACGCCGTCCCAGCTCAGGGTTTCGCCGTCGGCCTCGAAACGCAGCGTGTTGCCGATCTCACCGGGCGGCGCCGCGGCGACCCAGGGCGCGACCAGCAGCAGACAGATTCCCGGCAGAACACACGACAGACTTCGGCTCATCGATTCCCCCTCGACTCGATGCCTTGCACGCCCCGGACGGGGCCCTTGTAGCTGTACGGCCAAACCGGACCAGCGACCATGCTCCGTGGAGAAATCCGGCGGAGATCAACGGGATCAGCCGACGAAGGGCCGCAGGGCTAGGGCGCCTCGGCCAGCACGGCATCGAGCCCGAAGGCTCCCCGGCGGCCCGCTTCCTCGATGGCACGGTCCCGCTCCGCCTCCCGCCCCTTGTAGTGCGCCGCGATGGCGAGCAGGGCGTAGGCCTCGGCGTCGCCGACGACGCCGTAGCGCAGGTCCCGATCGTGGTGGAACCGCTGGCGCATCGGCAGGTAGAGCCACTCCGAGAGGATCTTGTAGGCCTCGCGGTAATCCCCCTTGGCCACGAGCATCCGGGCGCTGAGCACCTCGGTGCGACGGGTCTCCGGCGAGGCAATCGCCTGGGCCGCTTCCAGCGCCCGGGTCGCGGCCGCCATGTCGTCCCGGTCCAGCTCCAGCTCGGCGCGATCCATGTGGATCCGCCAGTACTCCGCCTCGGCGTGGACCTTGGCCCGCTCGTTCTCCATCCCCTGGTTGCGCCGGTCGCCGGCGGTGAACGGCGCCTCCAGGGCCCGCTCGAGCAGGGCGACCGCCTCCGTATGCTTCCCGAGGCGAGCGAGTCGCCCGGCCCGGACGCGCAGCGCCGAGCTGGGCCGCTTTACCTGGTCGTGGAACACCGCCAGCGTGCGGCCGTCATGGTCGAGGTTGAGGTGGATCGGCTTGTACCGGCTGTCGATGGAAAAGGGTGCCGGGGTCCCTTCGAGCATCAGCCCGCCGAGCCCGCGGGCCTCACCCTGCTCGGTGTCGACGTTGAGTTCGTAGGTCACGGGAAGAATCGCCGGCCGCTCGTCGATACGGTCGACATAGCGTGAGCGCACCCCCCAGCCCCCGGAGGCGGAACGGAACACTTCGGTGCGATCCAGGTTGAGGATCCAGGACTCGGCGCTGCCCTCGACGACCCAGAGGTCTTCGTCACGCCGGATCTCGTAGTCGTAGACGACTTCGGGAACGCCGGTGCCGTAGACGAAGGCGGCTTTCAGCGCGGCGAGATCCCTGCCCGTGCGTTGAGCCAGTTCGTCGAGGAACTGAGCGCTTCCGATCTCCTCGAACAGGTGGGCATCGATCAGCTCGCGCAAGGCGGCCAGCAGAGGCGCTTCACCCAGCGCCTGGGCCAGGGTCGCCAGGACCAGGTAACCCTTGTCGTACACCACCGACTGATACGCGTCGGCGACACTGGAATTCAACCTGGCACCCAATACGATCGGCCCTTGAGACTCGAGCGGCCGCCCGTTCTTGCCGAAGCGCAGGAATGCTTCCCGCGCCTCGGCCCGGGAACGGGCGCGGAACTCGTCGTTGCGGCCCAGCCGAAGGTAGGTAAAGAGCTCCGCCGAGTAAGAAGCGATTCCCTCGCTCAGCCACTGGTCCCGGTAGCCGGCCCAGCCGAGTTTGCCGCCCCACCATTGGTGTGCGACCTCATGGGAGATCGTGAAGGTCCGATCGGCGAGGAGCCGCGCCTTGTCCTCGACGAACTGGGAGGGCACGAAGATGAAGTGGGACAAGGTGACGAAGCTGAGGGAGCCCTGAGAGTAGTTGCGATGGGCGGTAGCGACAGTCAGTTCGTTGAGCGGATAGTCTCCGAACAGGTTTTCGTACAGCTCCACCGCCTGGGCGATGGTCTCCAGGGATTGCTCCGGAACCCCGGCCTCCAACGGATGGTGCTTGCAGTGGGCGATCGCAAAACGGATCTTGAGATCCTCGAGCTGCCGCTCGGCCACCACGTAGCGGCCGAATTCGAAGGTGTAGAAACTGGCCGGGTGCCGTAGCGACCGCCGCTCCCAGCGTTGACGCCGGACCTCACCACCGTCGACGTACTCTCCGCCGGCAAGGAGCTCGTACTTCTTGGGCCAGCGGAAGGTCGCATCGTAGGTCGCGCGGTCGATGCGGCCTGTCCGAGGGTACCAATCGGTCGTGCCCCGCAACGGGAAGACGTCCAGCTCGCCGTTGGGATCGAAGTAGTACCCGGCGTAGCGAATCTGGATCTTCGGCTCTCCTGGTGCCGCGGCGTTGCCCAGGTGCACGACCAGCCGGCTCCCCTTGCGGCGCCAGCGCAAGTCGGTGCCGTTCGTCGATACCGATTCCACCTCGAGGTCCCGGCCGAGGCGGAACTCCACCACCCGAACGCCGGGCGCGAGCGCGGCCAGCTGAATCTCGGCCATGCCGTTCAGCTTGGAGTTGCCGTCGACCTCGACTTCCAGGCGATAGTGCCGGGGTTCGGGCAACTCGGATTCGGTGGCATCGTGGGGCCTGGCGCTCCAGATATCGAGATCGCCGAGCTCCTCGTAGTCGACTCCCCCGCCGTAGAGATTCCGCTCACTCCAGCGAATGGCCTGTCGAATCGTCTCCTCGTCGACATCGTCGACGTCGATCGGCACGAAACGGCCGACCCGCACGGCGTCGTCGCTTCGCCGGTCTCGCACGTGAAAGAACCAACCGAAGCGTTCGGTGTCGGCCCAGAGCAATCGGAAGCCCGGCACCTGGGCGGCTCCCGGGCCGGCCCAGAGGTCGGCGGTCAGCGCGGCGTCGGCAGTCAGCCGCTTTCGCTCGCCGCTACCCTTCCAGGCGCTCAGGACCCCGGCGAGATCCTCACGGACCGGGACCTCGGGCTTGCCCGGGCCCGATTCCAGTCCCGCGGGAGGCGGACCGATCCAGAGGAGCCGGTCGAAGGTCAGGTCGATCGCCGGAGCCCCGGTGAACATCCGGGCCTGGGAGCGCTCGACGGGATCGGAGGATTCGTAGCGATAGCGTCCCTGCCCCACGAAGGCGTGGCCGACGACATCACCGGCGGGAGTCTCGCCCAGGCGGACCGGAGCCCACCAGCCGGCCAGATCTACCAGCGCTCCCTCGAAGGAAATTCCGTCCGCCGTGACCCGCGTCGCAGAACCGGCGTCGACCGCGAGGGCCGCGACCTTCGGCGGCGCCGGCGCGCTGCCTTCGGCGCGCAACTCGGCGCCCCACGTGAGCAACGCAAGACCGACAACGGTGGAGATCAGAAGTCGAAAGGCCGGGCGCATCGGACTCCCCCAGAAGAAGCTGGGCGAATCATACAGGAGTCCGCGATGCGGGCCGCCGGCCTGTCCGGGAGCTGCGGGGTGTGGACCGCGACGGGATCGCGGCCCACAGCCCCCCCGAACCTAGTCGGCGAGAGCCGCCTCCAGCCGTTCCTTGAGACGGGACAGCCGCTGCTCACGCTCGCGGGCGAACTTCGTGATGCCCTCGAGAATGTGCTTCGACGACAGGTGCGCCTCGTCGATCACCTCGTCGACGCTGCCGCCGGTGCGCCAGCGATCATCGAAATCCGAGGTCATCGAGTAGTCGGCAACCACCGAGTTCTCGACCCAGTCCCGGCTGACTCGCAGCGACCGGTTGGAGATGACCATGGCGTCGACCCGGTCCGCCGGAGAGGCGATCCGGTTGCGGTAGCTTTCGTCCTGCAGGGCGAAGAGCTGCGGGCTGATCGCGGCGACGATCTTGACGTTGAGCCCGGCCTCCTCGATCTGCGGCAACACATCCACCAGGTTGGCGGTGGTCATCGTGCCCTGGACGAACACGGTGCCCATTTTGGGCTGGCCCGGCTTGTAGTCGCGAATCAGATAGGCGCCCTTGGCCGCCGCATAGTGGGAGTCCATACCCAGCTTCGGGCGATCGGGGATCTCAACCGCCGGGCGAGTCAGATGCAGGGCGACGATGGCTGCGTCCTGCTTGAACGCTTCGGCCAGCACCACGGGGACCTCGTTGTACTCCCAGGGATGCAGATCGATCACGTGGCCGTCGGGGAACAGCTGGGTCACACCCGGCGAGAAGATGCCGAAGTGCGTCCGGGAGTCCTCGGCGGTTTCCGGGCCGGAGTGCCCCGCGATCCAAAGCACCTTGCCCACGGGCAGGTCGCAATCCTGGGCGAGCTGGCTGAACAGGCGCAGCGGACCGTACTTGAGGTACGAGAACGAGCCGTAAGTCGAACAACCGGCCCAGTAGCCGTTCCATCCCTTCATCGGGTCGTCAGCCAGGTTGACCGAGGCGATACCGGCGCAGATCGCGGCGTTGGTGAACTCGGTGATCTGCTGGGGCAGCAGGGTGCCGCGAGGGTTCTTGTCCCGCTGGTACCAACCCCAACCCTCGACCGAGTCGTCGAAGGGCTTCATGAAACCGGCGATGTTGGTCGATTCCGCCAGATCGGCGGAGCAGGCCAGGAACAGCGGACGGTCGTAGTGCTTCTTGGCGTAGCTGTTGATCCAGGAACCCCAGGTGGCCAGCGCCGCGCGGTTGGGCTTCTTGTCCCCGGGCTTGGCCCACATCGATTCCGGGTAGCCTTCGTAGTCGAAGAGCTTCGGATCGCTGAACAGCTCCGCGCCCTTTCCGTCGAGAGTCACCGAGGCGATCTTGTCGGGCACCGAATCGGCCAGATCCGCCAGGCGGTCGGAGATGGCGCGCACGGTGTCGGCGCGGCTCTCGAGGATGCTCATGGCGATGCCGAAGTTGGCCTCTGCCTGGGCCCGCAGCGCTTCCTTGTCGGAGGGTGCCGCCTCGTCGACCCCCTGGTACTGCACGCCGTACTTCTCCATGAACTGCTTGCGCAGGGTCCAGAAGTTCTCGCTGTGCATCTTGTGGGCCGCGCCGTGGGACTTGTTGTCGTAGACCAGGTATCCGCGGCCCTTGCGGGTCTTGAACCAGGCCATCGAGGGAACACCGCCGGGGTTGTCCCCGCGAGCGGCCTCGAGCACCGCCCGGGTCACCGGCGCCCACTCGGAGCCCTCCTCGGCTCCCGAGATGCGCCAACCGTAGGGGGCGAACCAATCAGTCGGCGTGCCGTGGACCACCGAAGAGATCGCGTTGTCGTCGATGCCGAAATCATTCCAGTCGACCAGGAACACCAGATTGTGGAGTCCCAGCCCCCAGGCGGAGTTCTTGGTCTCGTGGCTGGCGCCCGGCGTCAGCCCACCTTCGCCCTCGTAGGCGAAGACCTTGACTTCGCCGGCACCGGCGTGGCGCAGCGCCATGGCTTCACCGGCGGCCGAAGGCATCCCGTGCCCCGAGGGGCCGGTGTTCCACTTGAGGAACAGGGTCTTGCCTTCCATTTCGGCGTGGCCCGCGAGCCCCTTGTTGCGGCGCAGATCCAGCAGGTCGTGCCAGCGCAGCGCGTACTTGCCGCCGTCGGGGAAGGCGAAACGGTCCCCGCCATCCAGCTTGTGGCGGGCGGCCATGAACTCGTTGAGCACCGAGAGGCTCGCGTAGACCAGCGGAACCGTGTGCCCGGCGCTGAGCACGAACCGGTCGCAGTAAGGGCGCCAGGGGCGCATCACATCCCAACGCATGGCGCCCGAGAGCAGCAGCGCAAGCATGCCGTGAACCTTGGAACGGGAACCGCCGGGGTGACCGCTCTGCCGGTAGTTCAGCATCAGATCGATCATCTCGTCGACCAGATCCTTGACCACTTCCCAGTCGGCGAACTCCTGCTCCGCGCGGGCGTACAGCCCTTCCATGTCCTGGACCTTGGTGCCTTCCACTGCTTGTGCTCCTTCGCCGGGCTCGACGGCGTCGTTTCAGCGCTTGTTCTTCTTCATGAAATCGGAGATACGGCTCAGCCCCTCGTCGATGTCCTCGAAGGAGCTGGCGTAGGAGAAGCGGATGTGCTGCCCCTCCCCTTCCACCCGGGTACCGAAGTGGATGTCGGCCAGGACCGCGACGCCGGCCTCGTAGAGCAACCGCTTGCGCAGCTCTTCGCTATCCTCGGCGCCGACCAGCTTGCAGGCCTCGGTGATGTTGGGCCACACGTAGAAGGCGCCGCCGGGAAGCTGGCACTCGAAACCGTCGATGGCGTTCAGCCCGTCGACGATGCGGCCCCGCCGCTCGAGGAACACGTCCCGCATGTGCAGGGCCTTGTCCTGGGAACCGTTCAACGCCTCGACCACCGCGTACTGGTTGGGGTGGGCCGGACAGGAATCGGTGTTGGTGACCCAGCGGGTAAACGCGGGAGCCAACTTCTTGTTGGCGGAGTAGCCGATACGCCAGCCGGTCATCGCGTAGGTCTTGGAGGCCGAGTCGGCAATGATGGTGCGCTCGAGCATGCCGTCGACGGCGGCGATGCTCTCGAACTCGCCGTCGTAGACCAGGCCGGAGTAGACCTCGTCGGAGTAGATCCAGAGGTTCTCGTAGGGCGCGACGATGCGGCCGACCTCTTCGAGATCTTCCTTGCTCAGGATGCCGCCGGTGGGGTTCCCGGGGCTACACAGGATCAGCAGCCGGGTCTTCTCGTTGACCCGTGCGCGCAGCTCGTCGAGGTCGAAGGCGAAGCCCCGCCCCTCGCGCAGCGGCAGCTCCACCGGCACCGCCCCGTTGGCGATGATCTGGGAACGGTAGATCGGGAACCCCGGATTGGGGTAGATCACCTCGTTGCCGGCGCCGTAGTCGGTGGTCGACAGAATGCTGTAACCGATGAACGGCTTGCCGCCGCAGCCGCAGACGACATCCTCGGGATCGATCTGCACCTTGCGGGTCCGGGAGAAGAAGGACGCCACCGCCTCGCGCAGGGCGGGGATGCCGGGAGAGGGCGTGTAGCCGTGGTGGCCGGCCCTGATGGCATCGACGGCGGCCTGCTGGATGTTCTCCGGCGTGGGGAAGTCCGGCTGGCCGATGCAGAACGAGACGATGCTCTTGCCTTCGGCCTGAAGCTGTCCGACTTCGCCCAACACGACGAAGGCGTTCTCGGTCCCCAGCTCGCTGGCCCGATTCGAGATGCGAGGCATGCTTTGACTCCGATCTTGATGGGTGAAGGGGGATTGTAGCCGCCCGGGGCACAAACGAAAAGGCCGGCTTCCCATGGCAAACAGGCAATGTTTGCGCGGGAAACCGGCCTCGCCGGGAGCTTGTCACCAGGCGGCGAAAACGCCGCTCCGGGCTCAGATTTTCGAGTTGCCGCGGAGGGTCGGCCACTTGGGCGGGCCGCCGGCCGGTTCGGGCACCGAGAGCTGCACGGTCCGGGAGGAACCGTCCCGGATCAACTCCAGCTCGACCGATTCGACCTCCTCGGCCGCGAAGGCCCGGTTGAGGTCGGTCCGGTCGCCCAGCGAGGCACCGGCCGCGGCGACCAGCAGATCGCCGACCTGCAGGCCCGCCTCGGCCGCCGGGCCCTCATCTTCGACCCGGCTGACCAGGAGGCCCGCCTCCTCGCGGCCTCCCAGGTGGCGCCGCAGTTCCGGGGTGGTGTCGACCAGTTCCAGGCCCAGCCTGGCCTCGATGTTGCCGTGAAGGACACGGAAGTAGAGGCGGGAGGCGCCGTCGTGAAGATCCTTCGGCTCGACCTGTTCGTAGGTCTGGGCCAGCTTGCCGGTCAGGTTGTCGAACTGGAAGGACCAGCGCTGCGCCATCTCCTTCCCGATCTCCTGATGGTTCGCGGCGAAACGCTCGGCCATCTCCCGATAGGTCTCGGCCAGATCTCCCGACTGGTTCCCGAGCTGCTCGATCCACTTGACGTCGAAATCGAACTGCCCCTCGCCGAGCCCGGTGCCGAAGAAATAAGTCTCGGGGCCCTGGCGCTCGCCGAGCTCGGCCACCAGGGTCTGCTCCGCTCCATCCCGCACGATCCGGAGATCGACCCGGTCCCCCACCTCGCGGGCGTGGATCCGCTGGGTCAGGGCCAACGGCCCGCGAACCACCTCGCCGGCGAAGGAGACGATCACATCCCCTTTCTGCAGCCCCGCCACCGCCGCGGGGGAATCGGGAATCACGTCATCTACCCGGGCGCCACCCTCGGCGTGCCCGGTCTCCTCACTGACCCTCACTCCCAGGTAGGCCTGATCGGAGGCCGCCGTGAGGAACGTGAACCCGCTGGATTCGAAGCTCTGGCCCTCGGCCAGGGCCGCCGTCGAAAACAGGAGACCGAGGGCCGCCAGCGCGAGGCCGGCCAGACGGGAAATATCGCTCTGCATACCATCCTCCAATGCCTGGGGCATCTCTCGCTTTATAGTACGTGCCGGCGCCGAGAAAGGCGTACCGGGAGGATCCTCAGCATGGAATCCCAGCAGTTCGGCGGAAAACGGGCGCTGATCACCGGCGGCGGCACCGGGCTCGGCCTCCAGATCGGCCTGGCTCTCCGGCGGGCCGGCGCGTCGGTGGCCATCGCCAGCCGCAGCGAGGAGCATCTGGAGAGCGGCAGGCAGGCCCTGGAGTCGGGAGAAGGACCGGGGACCGTCGCCACCTCGGTGTGCGATGTCCGCGACCACCACGCGGTCCGCCGCACGGTCAAGGAGGTCGAGGCCGCGATCGGCCCGATCGACCTGCTGGTCAACAACGCCGCCGGCAACTTCGTCCGCCCCGCCGAACGTCTGCCCGAGAAAGCCTTCTCCACGGTGGTGGACATCGTGCTCAACGGCACCTTCAACATGTCCCGGGCCGTGGGCCGCTCGATGATCGAAGGCAAGCGTGAAGGGGTCATGCTCAACGTCGTCGCCACCTACGCCTGGACCGGAGGGCCCGGAACCGTCCATTCCTCCTGCGCCAAGGCGGGAGTCCTGGCGATGACCCGCACCCTGGCGGTCGAGTGGGCCCGGCACGGGATCCGCGTGGTCGCCGTGGCGCCCGGCCCGTTCGATTCCTCCGGCGCCGCCGACCGGCTGTGGCCGAGCCGGGAGCTTGAACAGAAGGTGCGTGAAAGCATCCCGCTGGGCCGCTTCGCGACCCGCGAAGAGGTCGCCGATGCGGCGGCCTGGCTTCTGTCCGACGCTGCCGGCTACGTGACCGGCGAATGCCTGACCCTGGATGGGGGCGGCTGGCTCGGCCGCGGCATCCTGGGCGCCGACGAACCGATTCCCACGATCCGAAGGAGACGCCGATGAACCGCCGTACCCGGAGCCTGCTGACCCTGACGCTCGCTCTGTCGCTGCTCGTCCAACCGCTGGCGCTCGCCGCCGACCGCACCGAAGGGAAGCTGTTCGCCACCCGCTCGGTGGTCCACGCCCGCCACGGCATGGTCGCCGCGGCTCACCCCCTGGCGGTCAAGATCGGCGTCGACATCCTCGAACAGGGAGGCAGCGCCGTGGACGCCGCGATCGCGGTCAATGCCGCCCTGGGCTTTCTCGAGCCCGTGGCCAACGGCATCGGCGGCGACCTGTACGCCATCGTCTGGGACGCCGAGACCAAACGGCTCTACGGCGTCAACGCCTCGGGGCGTTCGCCCGCCTCGCTGACCGCCGACAAGGTCCCCGCCAACGACAACGGCACAATCCCGCTCTTCAGCCCCTACTCCTGGAGCGTGCCCGGAGCGGTCAGCGGTTGGGGGCTGCTCCACGACAAGTTCGGAACGTTGCCGCTTTCCGAGGTGCTTGCTCCCGCCGTGCGCTCGGCGCGTGAGGGGGAGCCGGTGACTCAGGTCATCGCCGCAGCCTGGGAGCGGAGCATTCGCCGCTTCGGCGACAAACCGGGGTTTGCCGAGGTGTTCCTCCCCGGCGGTAAGGCGCCCAAGGAGGGAGAGATCTTCAGAAACCCCGCCCTCGCCCGGGCGCTGGAGCTGATCGGCGAGGAGGGAGCCGACGCGTTCTACAAGGGGGCCATCGCCGACGCGCTGGTCGCGTTCTCCGAGGCCAACGGCGGCTACTTCAGCAAGGAGGACCTTGCCGGCCACACCGCCGAGTGGGTCGAGCCGGTCTCGACCACCTACCGGGGCATCGAGCTCTGGGAGCTGCCGCCCAACGGCCAGGGCATCGCCGCGCTCCAGATGCTGAACATTCTCGAGCATTACGATCTGCGGGGCATGGGCCGCGACTCGGCCCAGTTCTGGCACACGATGATCGAGGCCAAGAAGCTGGTCTACGAGGACCGCGCGCGCTTCTACGCCGACATGGACTTCTACGACGCCCCCGTCGACGGCCTGATCTCCAAGCAGTACGGCTACGAGCGCTCCAAGCTGATCGATGCCAAGCGTGCGGCGCGGCGGATCGAGGCGGGCAACCCACGCCTCGAGCATGGCGATACGACCTACCTCTCGGTCGCCGACAAGGACGGAAACATGGTGTCGTTGATCCAGAGCAACTACACCGGCTTCGGCTCGGGCTACTGCGTGCCCGAGTTCGGCTTCGGCATTCAGAACCGGGGCGGCCTGTTCAACCTCGACCCGAAGAGTCCCAACTACCTGGAGCCGCGCAAGCGTCCGTTCCACACCATCATCCCCGCCTTCGCCACTCGCCAGGGCAAACCCTGGATGGCCTTCGGCGTGATGGGGGGCGACATGCAACCCCAGGGGCACGTGCAGATCATCGTCAACATGATCGACTTCGACATGAACCTGCAGGAGGCCGGCGACGCGCCCCGCTTCCACCACGGAGGGTCGTCGGAGCCGACCGGCACGATGATGACCACCGGCGGCGTCGTGCATCTCGAGAACGGGGTACCCGACGAGGTGCTGCGTGAGCTTCGCCGAATGGGTCACCGTATCGAGGAGACCATCGGAATCTTCGGCGGCTACCAGGCGGTGGCCATCGATCACGAAACCGGAGTGCTTTCAGGGGCGACCGAATCGCGCAAGGACGGGTGCGCCCTGGGATACTGAGAACGCAGTATCAACCCCGCATCAAGACGTAGCGGAACGGTACGGATTCTGCGCAGCAAGAATCCTCCGACGCCTCATTTGAGCAGTGGGCCGGTGCTAGACTCGTCGTACATTCCTATCGAGGAGGATTCACCGTGAGCCACGAACAACACGATCATCCGGATCACGTCCACGGCGAGGGCTGCGGCCACACCGCGATCAAGCACGACGGTCACGTCGACTACATCCACGACGGCCATCTGCACCATCCCCACGAGGGCCACTACGACGAGCATCGCATCGCCGTGAGCGCCGAGAACCCGGAAGACTGCACCTCCGGGCACGCGTGCACCGGCCACGATGCCGATCACGTCCACGGACCGGGATGCGGCCATGAGGCGGTGCCTCACGGGGACCACGTCGACTACCTGGTCGACGGGCATCTGCACCACCCCCACGATGGTCACTGCGACCATCACGGCAAGATCGATCTGGCCTGATTCGGGTGTCGGGCGAGAGCCCGGCAAACGAGGGGTCTAGTAGGCCCAGCGAGCGCGGGGCTAGTAAGCCCAGCGAGCGCGGGGCTAATAAGCCCAGCGCATCAGGATGCAGCCGGTGGTGAAGCCGGCGCCGACCGAGAGCAGCATCACCGAGTCCCCCTTCTTCACCTTGCCCTGATCGACGGCGTCGCTCATGGCGATGGGGATCGTACCTGCGGTGGTGTTGCCGAAACGGTCGATGTTGAGCATGACCTTCTCCGACGGCATGCCCAGCTTCTCGGCGGCCGCCGAGATGATCCGCGCGTTGGCCTGATGGGGCACCAACAGGTCCAGATCCGCCCCGGTCATGTCGTTCCGCTCCAGCATCCGCTGGGGAATCTCGGTCATGCGGCGCACCGCGTACTTGAACACGTTGCGGCCGTCCTGGCGCACGAAGTGCTCGCGGTTGCGGGCGGTCTCCTCGGTGGTCGGCTTGCGGCTACCGCCGGCCGGCATGTAGAGGTGCTTGGCGCCTGACCCGTCGATATCGTGGACGAAGTCGAGGATCCCCTCTTCTCCCGGCTCGCAGGGCTCGACGATCGCCGCCCCCGCTCCGTCGCCGAACAACACGCAGGTCGCCCGGTCTTCCATGTCGAGGATCGAGGTCATCACGTCGGCGCCGACGGCCAGGGCCCGCTTGTGGCTTCCCGAGCCGACGAACTGGGCGGCGACGGTCATGGCGTAGACGAAGGCGGAGCATGCCGCCGACAGGTCGAAGCCCCAGGCACGTTTGGCGCCCAGCATCTCCTGAAGCACGCAGGCGGTCGAGGGAAAGACCATGTCCGGAGTGATCGTGCCGACCACGATCAGATCGAGGTCTTCGCCGGCCAGGCCGCGCTGCTCCAGCGCCTTCATCGCCGCCTTGTAGGCGATCGACGAGGTGGGCGTGCCGGGGTCGGCGAAGTGACGCTGGCGAATCCCGGTGCGTTCGCGGATCCACTCGTCGTTGGTCTGGACCAGCGCTTCCATGTCGGCGTTGGTCACGACCCGTTCCGGAACGTACTTGGCGACGCTGGTCACCTTGGCGTCGATGCGTGGCATGCGGGGCTCCCGGAGAAACTGCCTTTGGAGAGATCACACTACCCGGGGCCGGGCGGATGGGCAAGGCCCGGCCCCGGGGAGACTACATCTCTTTCTGGATGACGCCGCAGCCGATGCGGCCGCCGGCTGCACCGGTCGGTTGCGTGGTGAAGTCGTCCGCCACGGCATGGACGATCACCGACTTGCCGACGATGTCGTTGTCGGCGCCGGAACCGATGGACCAGGCATCGGTCGTCAGCGACAGAGTGCCCTGTCCGTTCTCACCGACCTCCATGTTTCCGAGGTCTCCCAGGTGGTGGGCTTCACCGCCCCACTCGCCGTGGTCGGATCCGGTGGGGTTCCAGTGGCCACCGGCCGAGGTGCCGTCGTCGGCGCTGCAGTCGCCGGTCTCGTGGATGTGCACGGCGTGGGTTCCGGGCTCTACCCCTTCGACGAACAGGGTGAAGGTCACCTGGTCGCCTTCGGGTACGAAGGTGGCCTTGCCGCTCAGCGAGCTGCCGCTCTTGGCGGCCATCTCCGCGGAGGCCATGCTGTCGCCGTGGCCTTCGCCGTGGCCGTGATCGGCGCCTTCGCCGTGAGAGTGATCGTCTTGATGTGCTGCGTCGCCGGAGTCGGACTTGCCGCCGCAGCCGGCAAAGCAGGCCAGGGCGAGGATCAGAATCAGAATTCCGTACTTCTTCATTCGGCGGTCCCCTCTGTCAAACCCGCGCGGCGTGGCGGCGGGCCGCAGGCATTTAGAGCGACACCGAAATCGGTGCGCCGCGACGATGCTAGACAGCCCGGGCGCGCACTGTCAAACCGGGGCCGCCGCCGTCGATCAGGACCCGCCGAAGGCCTTGTCGATCAAGGCGTCGTCGGCAACCTCGGGCACCGTCACCTGTAGGCGCCCGTCCCGCTCCATGGCCCGGCCGATGGCGGTATTGGCCTCGGGGTTGCCGGCCCAGGCCCTGCGGGCGATGCCGTTGTTGACGTCCCAGGCGATCATGTCGCGGATGCGCCGGTCGGCATCGTCGCTGCCGTCGACCAGCATACCGAAGCCTCCGTTCATCACCTCGCCCCAGCCGACCCCACCGCCGTTGTGCAGGCTGACCCAGGTTGCCCCGCGGAAGGAGTCGCCGATCACGTTGTGCACCGCCATGTCGGCGCAGAAGGCGCTGCCGTCGCGGATGTTGGCGGTCTCGCGATAGGGGGAGTCGGTGCCGGACACGTCGTGATGGTCCCGGCCCAGGACGATCGGCGCCGAGATCTTGCCCGCCCGGATCGCCTCGTTGAAGGCCAGGGCGATGCGGATTCTCCCCTGCTCGTCGGAGTAGAGGATCCGCGCCTGGCTGCCGACCACCATCCGGTGTTGCTCCGCTTCTTCGATCCAGAGCAGATTGTCGAGCATCTGCTGCTTGATGTCCTCGGGGGCCTCCGCGGCCATCTCCCGAATCACGTCGGCGGCTACCCGGTCGCTGGCCCGCAGGTCGGCGGGGTCCCCACTGGTGCAGACCCAGCGGAACGGCCCGAAGCCGTAGTCGAAACACATCGGCCCCATGATGTCTTCCACATAGGAGGGGTAGCGGAAGGTCCCATCCGGTTTGTGGATGTCGGCGCCGGCGCGGCCGGCTTCCAGCAGGAACGCGTTGCCGTAGTCCCAGAAGTACATGCCCCGGTCGGACAGCGCGTTGACTGCGTCGACGTGGCGCTTCAAGGTCTCCTGAACCCGATGCTTGAATCCGGCGGGGTCCGCGCTCATCATCTCGTTGGCCTGGTCGAAGCTCAGCCCCACAGGGTAGTAGCCGCCGGCATAGGGGTTGTGCAGCGACGTTTGGTCCGAGCCCAACTCGACGTCGACCCCTTGCTTCACCATCGCCTCCCACAGATCCACGATGTTCCCGAGGAAACCGAGGGAGAGCGCCTCCTTGTTTTTTCTCGCCCGATCGATGCGCAGCAAGGTCCGGTCGAGGTCGGTCTCGACCTCCTGAATCCAGCCCTGCTCGTGGCGCACCTGGAGCGGCTTGGGATTGACCTCGGCAACGACGCCGCAGGCGCCGGCGATCACCGCCGCTTTCGGCTGGGCGCCGCTCATGCCACCGAGGCCGGAGGTCACGAACAGCCGGCCGCCTAGCTTGCCCCCTTCCAGGGCGCCGAACTGGCGGCGCGCGGCATTGAGCAGGGTGATCGTGGTGCCGTGAACGATGCCCTGGGGCCCGATGTACATGAAGCTGCCGGCGGTCATCTGTCCGTAGGAGCTGACCCCGAGGGCGGCCATCCGCTCGTAGTCATCGCGGGAGCTGTAGTTGGGGATCACCATGCCGCAGGTCACGATCACCCGCGGTGCGTCCCGGTGAGACGGGAACAGCCCCAGCGGATGCCCCGAGTAGAGCACCAGGGTCTGCTGCTCGGTCATCTCCGACAGGTACTTCATGGTCAGCCGATACTGGGCCCAGTTCTGGAACACGGTGCCGTTGCCGCCGTAGGTCACCAGTTCGTGGGGGTGCTGGGCCACCGCGTTGTCCAGATTGTTCTGGATCATCAGCATGATCGCCGCCGCCTGGCGGGTCCTGGCCGGGTACTCGTCGATCGGCCGCGCCTTCATCTCGTATTCGGTGGGCCGGTAGCGGCGCATGTAGATCCGGCCGCAGGTCTCTAGTTCACGAACGAATTCGGGGGCGAGGGCGCCGTGGAGCGAAGCCGGGAAGTAGCGCAGCGCGTTGCGCAGCGCCTGCTTTTTCTCGGCCGGGCTCAGCACCTGGCGCCGCCGGGGCGCGTGGTTGACCGCGTCATCCCAGGGGGGCATCTCGGGAAGCTCGGCCGGGATGCCCTCGGCGACGATCTGTTTGAAGTTCTTGTCTGCCATCGCTCGACCTCCGGGAGCTCGGCGGGGAGCCCCTTGCACAAGAAGCCACGATAGCAGGCGGCCGGGCGGGATTCAGCGCGGAACGACGCGGATCGGGACGAAGCTATCGGGGTGGTAGAACTCGGCGATGAAGGCGTTGACCTCGTCGAGGGAGAGCGCCGCGGCACGTTCCCTCAGGCGCGCGAAACCGCCGGGCTCCAGCCCCTGGCGCCGCTCGCTCAGGTACCGGGCCATCCGGTCGCCGGGAGACTGTTCACGAAAGGCCAGGCGGCCGAGCAGAAAGCTGACCGCCTCGGCCCGCTCCCTTTCGGCGATCCCCTCTGCGGCGAAACGGGTCAAGGCGCTTCGGACCTTGCGGGTCACCACCGCCTCGTTGCCGGCCCGTGTAAAGGTGCGAACGCGATACACTCCGGGGACCGGATCGGCGTCGGCGCTGCTGTTCACCCCGTATGTCTCTCCCCCGTCATGGCGTAGCGCGTCGTAGAGCCGTGAGCGGAAGTGGCCGGCCAGGACGTGGTCCGCGATCAGGAATGCCGGGTAGCGCGGATCGTCGAGGGTCAGTGCCGGGCGGGCCCAGGCGAGAGTCGACTGGGTCAACCCCCGCAGCGCTGCGCTCTCCTCACCCTCGCCGGCCCGGCAGTCCGCCGCCTGCAGCCCCAGGGAATCGGTCGGCGCGTCCTCGAGCGGCGCGGGCAGCAAACCGGAGGCGAACCGCTCCGCGGCCGCACGGTCGACATCTCCGGCCAGCGCAATCAGCCGGCCGGGGCGGCGCAGGATCTCGTCCCGGGTTTCGAGGAGCGCGGTGACGTTTCGCTGCAGCTTGCGGGGCTCCCGCCAACCATCCAGCCGCGGGTCTCCCTCGGCGAGGCAGCGTTCGTGAGCCAGCCGCTCCACGACGAAACCCGGAAGCTTCTGATTCGAACTCCAGCCGATCTTCGCCTCCCGGGACCAGCGGGTGACCTGGGCCCGGTCGAGATCCCGGTTGCCCAGCACTTCTACGATCAACTCCCGCAGGCGATCGAGATCCCGGCTGAGGGCGCTGGCCCACAGCAACGCGTGGCGCCCTCCCACACTGAGCCTGAGGTCGACGGCCAGTTCATCGCTCTGCCGGAGCAGGCGGCGTTCGGGATCGAAGCGTTGAATGCGAAAGGCCTCGACCGCCCCTGCGGCACGGGCCCAGTCACTCCAGCGGCCGACCGGAAACTCCAGACGCACCTCGACGACCGGCGCGCGATGGTCCGCCAGCAGCACGCCGGTGGTGTGGGGATCCACCGACCAGGTCTCGAACTCGGCACGCTCCGCTCCCTGGGCCACAAGGATCGACCCGGCGACGACCATCAACGCCGGCAACAGGCGGCACAGTGCCCCGCACCCGGCCCACCGCCGCCCGCTCATCGACCGTCCACCAACGGATAGAGCCAGCCGAACAGGCGGATCCAGAGCGGCACCCGTTCCGGCTTCAAGTAGAGACGCGCGCGCTCGGCGTCGACGACGTAGCGGAGGTAGACCTCGGCGACCTCTTCCCGGGTCACCTGCTGCAACCGATCGAGTTCGTCGAACGCGTGGCCCGGTGAACCCTGCCACCAGGCCGCCTGGCCCACCGCCTGAGCCTGGGAACTCACGTAGTAGCGGCGGCGGTGAAGCTCGCGTTCCATCGAACGCTTGGCCGCCTCCAGCCGTTCCTCACTGAGCCACTCGAGAGCGGCCATGCGCTCCAGGCTGCGGTCGAGCTGCCGGAAGGCGGTCTTCTGCCGCCGGTAGGGAAGCGACGCCGCGTAGAAGACCAGCGCTCCGCCGCGACGCAGGTCGACGATCTCGATGCCGGCCTCGACCGCCTTGCCCCGGCGAACCACCAGGTCCTCGCGAAACGGATTGACCGCTCCCTGCCCCAGGAGGTGCAGCATGACCTTGATCGCGGTCCGGTCGGGATGGTCCGCTTCGGGAAGCACATAGGCCTGGATCGCGGTCTCGACCGGGGGCAGATCCTCCCGCAGTTCCAGCTCCGCCGGCCGGACCCGCTCGCGCAACGTCGGGATCTCCGGCGGCCGTTCACCGCCGGACGGCACCGGGCCGAAAATCCGGCGAATCCCGGCCAGGGATTCCTCCAGATCTCCCGGGCCGACCAGCACCAGGTGGACGTTCTGCGGGCCGTAGAAGCGGTCATAGAAATCCCGGCACTCCTCCACCGTGGCTCCGGCAACGTCGTCCTTGTTGCCGGCGGGGTCGTAGCCGTAGGGATGCTCGGTCAGGAGCTGCTGCTGCGCCGTGATCAACGCGCGCACGAACGGGTCGTTCTCCAGCCGCAGACGCAGCTCCTCCAGCACGATCTTCGATTCGGTGGCCAGCTCGTCGTCGTCGACGATCAGCCGGGTCATCCGCGCGGCCTCCAGCTCGAGGATCTCGCGGACCGCCTCGGGAGGCACCGTCGACAGGTAGACCGTCTCATCTGGGGTGGTGTAGGCGTTGTTGTAGCCGCCGTAGGCGGTGACCCGCCCGTCGAAGGTCCCCTCGTCGTAGTCCTCGGTGCGCCCGAACATCATGTGTTCGAACAGATGGGCCAGACCGCGGATCCCGTCCCACTCGTTGGCCGCACCCACCCGGTACCAGAGCTGAATCTCGGCCAGCGGTGCGTGGGGTTCCTCGACGACGGTCACGAGCATGCCGTTCGAGAGAGTCTCGCTCCGATGCCGGGGCAGGTCGTCGCCGGCGGCGATCGCACCCGGCCATCCAAGCGCGGCAAGCGCCAGCAGCACCGTGGCCGCAATCCCGGGCAGGACCGCCCACGATCGATGGCGGCCGCCGCCGCGACGAGCGCGGCCGGTCATGAGTGGGTGATCTGCGGCTTCTCGAACCGCTCGTCGAACAGTCCGAGTTCGAAGCGCAGCGCCGACTCCAGATCCGGATAGTCGTACCGGAAGCCCGCCTGCTGGGTTCGCCGCGGAAGCACCCGGGCGCTCGCCAGCAACAGCGCGTCGGCCATCTCTCCCAGGGCGAGGCGCAGCATCGGCGCCGGCGCCGGGAACAGCGCGGGGCGCTTCAGCACCGACGCCAGCACCCGCGTGAACTCCTTGTTGGTCGCCGGCTCCGGTGAAGTCGCGTTGTAGACCCCGTGGAAGCCCTCGTCGAGGATCGCCCGGTGGAACAGCCGCACCAGATCGTGGAGCCCGATCCAGCTCCAGAACTGCTCGCCCGACCCGACCCGGCCGCCCAAGCCCGCTCGGAACAGCGGCAGCATCCGGTCCAGGGCGCCGCCGGCCGCGGCGAGCACCACCCCGATCCGCAGGCGGGCCACTCGCATCCCGAACTCCTCGTCGGCCCGCGATGCGGCCTCTTCCCAATCGCGGCAGACCGTGCCGAGAAAGTCCTCGGCCGGCGGATCGTCCTCGTCCAGTTCAGTGTCGCCGCGATGACCGTAGTAGCCGATGGCCGAGGCGCAGACCAGCGCCTTGGGCGGCCGCTGCAGCTTGTCGAAGGTATCGACCAGCAACCGCGTGCCCTGGACCCGGCTTTCCCGGATGCGGCGCCTGAGGGCGTCGCTCCAGCGGCCGGAGGCGATGCTCTCCCCCGCCAGATGAACCACCACGTCGACCCCTTCGAGCCCCTCGCGATCGACTTCCCCGGCGTCGGGGTTCCAGTAGACCTGCCCCTCCCCGGTCGGCTTGCGCCGCACCATGCGCAGCACCTGGTGCCCCCCGGTACTGAGCAACCCGCACAGAGGACGGCCGACCAGGCCGCTGGCGCCGGTGACGGCGACCCGCAGCCGGGGCTTGCCGGCAAAGGCGTCGTGCTCGCTGAGGTCGGAGCGTGTCACCAGATGCCTGTGGGTGAAGAGCTTGGCGAGCTTGCGACGGGTGTACCAACCGGCGACGAGATCCGAGAGCGGTGACAGCGGAAGCCGATACTCGATCGCATCGCGCAGCACGCAGCCGTCAGGGCCGGGAAGGCACTCATGAAGATGCTCCCAGAAGGCGAAGGGGCCGGATTCCTGCCGATCGAGGAAGCTCCGGCCGGGCTCCATCTTGCCATGAACCGCGACCCATCTTTTGCGCAACGGCCCCGCCCGCATCTCGACCACCGTGCGGGCACCCTCGTCGATGCCGCCGGTTCGTTCGAGCAGGCGGACCGGCTCCCAGCCCGGAGCCAGCCGCTCGAAAGCCCCCGGGCGGGCATGCCAATCGAACAGCTCCCCGGCCGTGCCGGGCAGTTCGCTGCGGGCCTCGAAGCGTCTTCGCGCCACCCGTCGCCTCCCCGGACCCCCCTGGGGTCCGTCGCCATAAGCCTACCAGCGGGCGCCGGAAGCCGGGCCGAGAGGCCGGATCTCGCCAAAACGGTTGGAATCAAAGCCCTTCCGGTCTGTTTTCACCCTTGTGAGGCCTCGCCTCAATTGAGAGTCTGCCCTGGGGCCAAGTTGGAATAGAATTCCCGCTTTGCGTGAACAGCATTTCCGGTTTTGACCGCCCGCGCTCTCCGGAGCTGCCGGGCCGATGGACGGCAACATGATCGTCGGGATCACCAAGGAAACGTATCCGGGCGAGCGCAGGGTGGCCATGACTCCGGCCGCCGCTGCGCCCCTGATCAAGAAGAACCATCAGGTGCTGCTGGAAAGCGGCGCGGGAACCGCGTCGGGCTACCTCGACGAGGCCTACAAGGAAAAGGGCGTCGAGCTCTGCTCCCGGGCCGACGTATTCGCCAAGTCCGACGTGGTGCTCCAGGTCCGCGGCCTCGGGGCCAACCCCGAAGCCGGCAAGCCGGACCTCGACTCCATGCGCAAGGATCAGATCCTGATCGGCACCTTCGAACCGCTGACCGCCTTCGACGAGGCCAAGGCGGTGGCCGGCAAGGGCGCGCGGCAGTTCGCCCTGGAGCTGGTCCCCCGCATCACCCGGGCCCAGAGCATGGACGTGCTGTCGTCGATGGCCACCATCGCCGGCTACAAGGCGGTGCTGATGGCCGCCGAACGCCTGCCGCGGATGTTCCCGATGCTGATGACCGCCGCAGGCACGATCACCCCGGCCAAGGCGTTCGTGCTGGGCGTGGGCGTCGCCGGGCTCCAGGCGATCTCGACGGCCAAGCGGCTCGGAGCCGTGGTCTCGGCCAACGACATCCGCCCGGCGGTCAAGGAACAGGTCCAGAGTGTCGGCGCCAAGTTCGTCGAGGTCGAGATGGACGCCGGCGCCGAGGACAAGGGAGGCTACGCCAAGGAGATGACCGAGGACTTCCTGCGCAAGCAGCGGGAACTGATCTCGAACGTCATCGCCGAATCCGACGTGGTCATCACAACCGCGGCGATCCCCGGCAAGAAGGCACCGATCCTGGTGCCGGAAGACGCGGTCAAACGCATGCAGCCCGGTTCGATCATCGTCGATCTGGCCGCCGAGCGCGGCGGTAACTGCGAATTGACCAAATCCGGCGAGGCGGTGGACGTCAACGGGGTCACGATCCTCGGTCCCGAGAACATCCCCTCGTCGATCCCCTACCACGCGAGCCAGATGTTCGCGAAGAACGTGGTGACCTTCCTCAACAACATGCTGGACAAGGAAGGCAACCTGAACCTGGACATGGAAGACGAGATCATTCGCGACACGCTGATCTGCGAGAACGGCGACGTCGTGCACAGCCGCATCCGCGAGGCGATGGGGCTCGCCCCCGCCGCCGCCCAGAGCTAGCCGGAGAGAAAGGGAACCTCATGGAAATCTTCGTCACCGCGATGACGATCTTCGTGCTGGCGGTCTTCGTCGGCTTCGAGATCATCACCAAGGTCCCGCCGACGCTGCACACGCCGCTGATGTCGGGGTCCAACGCCATCTCCGGTATCACCATCGTCGGCGCGCTGGTTCTGGCCGGCAGCATGGACAGCTCCCCGCTGGCCAAGATCATCGCGGCCATCGCCGTCATGTTCGCCACGATCAACGTGGTCGGCGGCTTCCTCGTGACCCATCGCATGCTGGCGATGTTCAAGAAGAAGTAGAGAGGCGATCATGATTCCCGCACAGATCGTCAACATCGCCTACGTCATCGCGGCGGTGTTGTTCATCTTCGACCTCAAGTGGATGTCCCATCCGCGCACCGCGGTGCGCGGCAACATGGCGGGCGCCCTGGGCATGGCCCTGGCCATCGTCGTGACCCTGCTCAGCGAACAGTGGGACTGGCGCTACATGACCGTCGCCGCCGCCGTCGGCGCGCTGATCGGCGCTGTCGCCGCTCTGCGGGTGCAGATGACGTCGATGCCCGAGATGGTGGCGCTGTTCAACGGCTTCGGCGGCGCCGCCTCGGTGCTGGTCGCAGGCTCGGCGCTGATCGCCGCTTACGCCGCCCTGGGCGAGGCTCCACCGGCAGCCCAAGATCTGCAGATGAAAGTCGCAACCGTACTCTCGGCGCTGATCGGTTCGGTGACTTTCTTCGGGAGCTATGTCGCGTTCGGCAAACTCGCCGAATTCCTTGCAGTCAAATGGAAGCTCTACGCCTGGCAGAAGGCGATCAAGTTCAGCTTCTCGACAATCGTCGCCGCGGGAGCGATCTACTACGGTGTGACCGCGGGCGTCATGCCCCACGGCGCCGGCTCCACCGAAGGCATGCTCGGGATCGGCATCGCCCTTTGCGGCGCGCTGATCGGTGGCATTCTGCTGCGAAAGAGCGCTCGTTTCCCCGGCATGGACGCGCTGAAAGGGCTCAGCGCCCTTGCCACCGTCGGCGCCGGAGTTTGGGTCGTACTCGACCCGGTCAATCAGGTGCTCTTCTGGGGCCTGGTCGCGATCGCAGGTGTCCTCGGGGTCGTATTGACCCTTTCGATCGGCGGCGCGGATATGCCCGTGGTCATCGCACTGCTGAACTCGTACTCGGGCCTTGCCGCGGCAGCGACCGGATTCGTGCTCAACAACAACGTACTGATCATCTCCGGCTCCCTGGTCGGAGCGTCGGGCATCATCCTGACCCAGATCATGTGCAAGGCGATGAACCGCTCGCTGGCCAACGTGCTGTTCGGCACCATGGGCCCCACCGGCGATACGCCCGACGCCGACGAGGTCTACAAATCGGTCAAGTCCACCTCCGCCGAGGAGATCGCCATGCTGCTCGACGACGTGCAGCGGGTGGTGATCGTCCCGGGCTACGGCATGGCGGTGGCCCAGGCTCAGCACACCGTGCGCAACCTGGCCCAGCTGCTCGAGGCCAAGGACATCCTGGTCGAGTACGCGATCCACCCGGTCGCCGGCCGCATGCCCGGACACATGAACGTGCTGCTGGCCGAGGCGGACGTCGAGTACGACAAGCTGCGAGAGATGGACGCCATCAACCCGGAGATGGAGCAGGTCGACGTTTGCATCGTGCTGGGGGCCAACGACGTGGTCAACCCGGTGGCCAAGACCGACCCCCAGAGTCCCATCGCCGGCATGCCGATCATCGACGTCGACCAGGCCCGTACGGTCATCGTGATCAAGCGCAGCCTGAGCCCCGGCTTCGCCGGCATCCCGAACCCGCTGTTCGCCGCCGACAACGCGCTGATGTTCTTCAACGACGGCAAGAAGGCGATCCAGGCGATCATCGACGCGGTCAAGGAATCGGACTAGGGCAAGAAATTTTCCAGGGTCGGCGGCAGCACCACAGCTTCGGCGCCGCCGGCCCTGATCCGTTCCAGCAGCGCGATCAGCTCCCCGTAGTTCTGCGGTTCCGGCAGGCGCTGCACCGGCGCCAGCGTCTCCCTCCGCGCCAAGTTCCAACGAAACACCAACCATTGGCCGCCGTCTCCACCGACACGGCAGGTGGTCGCCGGAACGGTCGCGAACGCCTCCAACGGAGTGTACTTCTTGACCATGAGAACCCTCGGCGTCGACCGCCGGTATGTCGGCTGGAAGGTAGGTGCCGTAGCACTCTCGACCCATCTCAGGCTGTTCACCGGGCCTGGCGCGAAACCGAGCGGAACCGTGGCTAGGTCGACGCGATCGACCCCGGCCTGGCGAAGCGACACGAGGATCTCCCGCAACTCGTCGTAGGGGATCATCCAATCGGCCTTGAGGATGACCCGGGAAACTCCCGTCAGCTCCTGTTCCAAGGGCTTTCCGCCATACGGAAGTGCTCGCCCCGGCTGCCCCGCATCCGAGACGTACCACCGGTCTGCGTATCGAGGCACGGTCAGGATCCGGCCCACCGGGCCCGCCGCCGCTCTCGAGGACAGCTGAATCGAAAGCCCTCGAGAGTCCCAGTAAGCGGCGCGGGGAAGCACGACCGCATCGCACCGCCGCAGCCCCTCGACGACGCGATCCTCGGCGTGTTGTTCGAGGAACCGTTCCTGGTGGTAGCCACCGAGTGGCAGGCGGGCTCCGCTGCGATCGAAGGTCGTGTGGTGCCGATCGACATACTCGGCGGCAACCCCGTCGAAGCGGCCTTGCACAAGGATCTCGGGTATGCCCCCATTCACGAGATCTCCGTACGTCGAACCGGGCAAGACACGAAGCATACCGGACCAGGGAACCAGAGCACTGACGAAGAGCATCGTCACGGCGAGCCCCAAGAACTGGCGGCGCGAGCGTCGATCCCCCTGTAGCGCCGACCAACCGAGACCCAGCACCACGAGGGATGCCAACACTCCGAGTCCACAGAACCACTCCAGGTGGTGACTCCGCCCCAACCACGCCGCACCCCGCTCGGGATCCCGCCAGTCAAGCAGCGCAGGTGCCGCCCGGTCCCATCCATCGGTCACAAATGCGGGAACCGGAGCGATCCGGAACAACAGAACGTTCAATCCAAAGCCGACGGACAAAGCTCCCAACCTCTCGACCGCCCGACGCAATGACCTTCTGCGCGAGCTCGCGGTCACTCCCTCGGCCTTCCGGCGAAACACGCCGTAGACAAGAAGGAAGATCGCCAGTCCAGCCGCGACTCCACATAACGCAAATGCAAACCAGAGCGGCTTCTCCGTCCTGAGCAGCACGCTCAGCTCGACCAGCCAGTCGTTTCCCCGCGGAAGGTAGAAAAAGAGGTTCATGTAGTAGCCGGTCAGGCTCAGGAATCCCGCCGCCACGAACCCCAGGAGCCAACACACATGGCGATGACCTCGGGCGAGCTTCGGCGCGGGCGCAAACTTCAAGGGCGAAACCTCCTGTCGATGCTACGTACGCCTCGGGCCACCGGTTCCGTCGTTCGGCGCATCGCGAAACCCTTTCTTGTATGCTCCCCTACCCGACCGCCCACAGGAGCTTTCATGTCCCGACCGCCCCTTCGTATCGAGCCCGCCACCGAGGAGCAGGTCCCGCTGATCCTCGAGTTCATCGTCGGACTGGCCGAGTACGAGAAACTCGCCGAGTACGTGGTCGCCGACGAGGACAGACTTCGAGCAACCCTGTTCGGGCCGCGGCCCTATGCCGAGGTGGTGTTCGGCTACGACGGCGACACACCCGCCGCCTTTGCCCTGTTCTTCCACAACTACTCTACCTTCCGCGGCCGGCCGGGAATCTATCTCGAGAATCTGTTCGTCAAGCCGGAGTTTCGCGGCAAGGGCTACGGCAAGGCGATGCTGGTGCACCTGGCGAAGCTTGCGGTAGAGCGAGGTTGCGATCGGGTGGAATGGGTCGTCCTGGACTGGAACGAGCCCGCCATCGGCTTCTACAAGCGCCTGGGTGCCGTCCCGATGGAGGGCTGGGAGATCTTCCGGCTGGAAGGCGAGGCCTTGCCGGCGCTGGCGGCAGAGTAGCCCCGTCGACGCATGTTCCGGCGAATCGGCTAGTCGCCGATCGGCTCGACCAGCCTCGTGCTCCGATGTGCGCGGAGAACTTCAATCGCCGCCGAGACATCGGCCCCCGCCGGGAGCTCGACCACATACGCTCCGACGGAGTTGGGACCGTCCACGATACGACCCTGAACGCCTCCGAGAATCTCGTTGAGGACCTCTGTCGAGGTGTCGGCGGCGAACAGCACCCGTACCGTATCCCCCGAAACGATCGCACTCTCCTGGGCAGAAAGGGTGCGATACGGCGCAGGGCGTTGCCAGACGATCGTGAACGCCGTCACGACCAATATCGCTGCGGCAGCCCACCAGAGCGATCGAGCTGCCGGCGCCGACCTGACCGCCGGCGTCGCTCCAGACGGGTCCACTTCGGCCAGCACTCGGTGAAAACCGGCAGCACCCGGTAGCGGGGACTCATCATCCAGGGGCCCGGCATTGACCGCGCCCTGGATGCCACGTACGAACTCCAGTTCCACCCGGCACGCGTCGCAACCATCGAGATGGGTTGAAACCGATGCCTGCAGCTCGGCATCCAGCCGGCCGTTCGCAAGCCAGGGCAGCAACTCCCAACAGGTCTCGTGGGTCATGGCGAGTTCGCTCCTTGCGCCGGGACTCCCCCGACTCGGGCATTTGCAAGCATGTCGCGCAGGCGTTTCCTCGCGTGGAACATGCGCGTCTTGACGGTGTTCTCCGGACACCCCAGCACCTCGGAGATTTCCCGGTAACTCAACTCGTGAAAGAACGTCAACTCGACGACCGCACGATGCTCAGGGCTGAGCTCGCCGATCGCTCTCCGGGTCGCGTCCTGGGACTCCTGCCGCAGTACTCCTTGATCGGGTGAGTCCTCCGCCGGCAGGACCGCGCACTCCGCGACCTCTTGCGCCGAGATGCGCGTCGTTCGGCGGAGCGCTTTCATGGCTGTCCGGTAGGTGATGCCCAGAATCCAGGTCGACAGCCTGGAGCTGCCGCGAAACTGTGCTGCCTGGCGCCAGGTAGCCACCATCACGTCGTTCAGGACCTCATCGGCCAATTCCCGCGACCGGGTCAGCCGCCGGGCGAACTGGTGCACGGAAACCGCGTGCTGGTCGTACAGGCGAGCGAACGCCCCCCGGTCCCCGGCGGCCACCCGGGTCAAAAGAGCCGACTCCGACGACCGGGACGCCTGTAGCTCGGGCCCCCTCACCGCCGGCGCCTCTTGCTACAGTCGGAAGCGCTCATCGACGGTATGTTCCCTGATGCGCGGCCGAGGTTCACGTTGAAACGGTTTCTTCCATTTTTTGCCGTCCTTGCCTCATTTTGCCTGAGCCTGCCCCCGGTTCGGGCCGAATCACCGTGGGACGCCCATGGGGCGATCGCGCTGATGAGCGACTACGTGGTACGGGGTTTTTCCCGTTCGGACTCGGGACCCGCCGTGCAGGCGGGCGTTGTCGTCCGCCACCAGAACGGTTTTTTCGCCGGCTTCCAGGGCACATCGGTGGATTTCCCCTTCGACAGGGACTTCCCCAGCGCCAGAGACATCGAACTGCAGACGCTCCTCGGCTACGGGTTCGACCTGGGAGTTGCCTGGACCGTTGACGGCCAGGTGGTGAGCTACGACTACCCGGAAACCGAAGGTCCGGTGGATCTGAGCTACCTCGAGATTCAGGCCACCCTGCGATACCGGGATCAGTTCGGCCTGTTGGTCAGCCATACCGACGACGTGTTCGGACTGGACCTTTCCGACGCCACGGTGGCCGAAATCTACGGAGGCCTGCCCCTGTCCCGGCGATGGCTGCTGTTCGCCGGTGTCGGCGTGACGGAGTTTTCCGGTTTCGCCGAGTTGCCGAGCTACAGCTACCGCAACGCGGGGCTCGGCTGTCGATTCGGGCAGTTCGATCTCCGTTTGACCTACCTCGACAGTGACGTGATCGACATTCCTCGCTGGGGCCGCAGGGTCTCCGACCACTGGGCCGGCACCCTGACCCTGCGCTTTTGACGGGAAATTCGAATGAACCTGCGACCGCGCCCAGGGAACTCACCGTCATGAAACCGCCGCACCTCCTTCTGGGATGCCTGCTCGCGCTGCTCACGGCCGGCGGTTCCGGCTGCTCCGGGCCGCGGCTCGAACCCCAGCCCGTGACCGCTCGCCCGGTCATCCTGCTGACCATCGAGGCCCCGGCCCCGGTTCCACTCCCGTCGGCGGGCGGCACCGCAGACGCATACCAGGGCTCGCGGCGCTACGCCGTAGGGAGCTACCTACGCCGGGAAGCGCGTCGGCTGAGCCGCGACTACGCGCTGGTCGAACGGGAGGACTGGTTGATCCCCGCCCTCGATCTCTATTGCGTCGCTTTCGAGATCCCGCCCGGTGCAAGCCTGGAAGAAACGATCGGCAAGCTACGTACCGATGCCCGGGTGGAATCGGTTCAACCCATGCAGGGGTTCACGACCCAGCGCGCCGACCCCTACGCCGAGCTTCAGCATGGCCTCCAGAGGATGCGTGTGCCCGAGACCCACCGCTGGGTCGCGGGCCGAGGCGTCCGGGTCGCCGTCGTCGACACCGCCGTCGATGTAGCGCACCCCGACCTTCAGGGCCGGATCGAGATCGGCCGCGATTTCGTCGGGCGTGGGGCGGGGCCGCTACGCCAGGCGGAGAAACACGGCACCGCCGTCGCGGGCATCATCGCCTCGTCGGGGAACGGCATCGGAACCCTGGGAGTGGCACCCGACGCAACGATTCTGGCGCTGCGCGGGTGCTGGGAGGAGTCCGGAGAAGGGCGATGTAGTTCGTTGACCCTGCTCAAGGCAATTTCCTTCGCCATCGAAGAACAGGCCGATCTGATCAACCTGAGCCTCAGCGGCCCCGACGACCCGTTGCTGGCGCGTTTGATCCGCAAGGGCGTCGAGCGCGGCTCGATCGTCGTTGCAGCCGGCACCGAATCCTCGAGCGCCCCCGGCTTCCCGGCCTCGGTGGAGGGTGTGATCGCGGTGACCCGATCCGGGGCTACCCCGCCCTACGGAGGTGATGCCCTTCGGGCTCCCGGCTCCGAAATCCTCGCCGCCCAGCCCGGCGGAAGCTTCGACTACGTCAGCGGAAGCTCCTTCGCCGCGGCCAATGCGTCGGGCGTTCTCGCCCTGTTGCGCGAACGCGCTCCACAACGCACTCCCCTCGAGCTGGAGCGCCTCCTGCGCAGCACGTCGACTCAGTCTCTGGATGCCTTCGGCGCGCCCAGTCACACCATCGACGCTTGCCTGGCACTGGCGCAGCTCGATCCTCTCGTCTCCTGCCCGGCGCTTCCGACATCCACCGCCTCGTCCACTCGCCGCTAGCCTCGCGCCGACGCGCACACACTCTCGCGAATCGTCAGAGGTTTTGAACCTTCGGCCTCGACTGCGGAACTCACGGAAGCATTGGGTCGATGGTCGACTCAACGCGCATCGCTTCACCGACGGAGTTTCGCTCATGCGCCAGATTCGCTTTTCTCAATTTCTCGCACTCGTCCTGATCTTGACCGCCGCGACGACGTCAGCCTTCGCCGACGACGGACAGCGTCTCAAGTTCCGCGCCCCGCTGACCGGCGATGAGGAAGTCCCCAACCCGGTGATCACCGACACCCGCGGCCTCGCCGAGTTCACCGTCAGCGAAGACGGCACCCGCATTCGTTACAACCTCGCCATCGATCGCGCCGAGCGCATCTTTGCCGGCCCCGGCGCGCACCTGCATTGCGCCCCGTTCGGCTCCAACGGCCCGGTAGTCGCCTTCCTCGCCGGGGGTCTCCCGATCGGACTCAACGGCAAGGTTCGGGTGCGCGGAACCATCGACAGCGGCATGATCCTGCCCACGGAGTGTGGCGAAACGGTGGAAGAGGTCGTCGAGTCGATCCTGGACGGCCGCGTCTACGTCAACGTGCACAGCGCCGGGAACCCGGCCGGTGAAGTGCGCGGGCAGGTCGAAGAGGCCAACTAGCTGCCCCCCAAGTCCGTTCCCTCTCTTGTAGATGCGGGCTCCAGGATCGGGGGCCCGCATCATTTTGTCCCCAGGCGGACGTCGCGGGACATCCACGCTATGCTCGATGTGGAGGTTCCGACGATGAAGCAAATCCTGCTCTCGAGCGTTCTGACCCTAACCCTCCTATCGACCGGCTGCAGCGTCGACTTCGCAGCCTCCGGCCCGCCGTCGTTCAACGACTACTGGTTCAGCGGCAAGGCGGAGCTCAGCCGCTACGAGCTGCAGCAAGCGCGCTACGGTCAGATGCGTGACGGCGAATCGGTGCTGATCTTCGTCACCGAGGACTTCCTGCCGGACAAGCAGGTCAAGGCGGATTCCAGCAACCGGGCGCTGACCGGCGCGTGGCCGGTACTCAAGCTGAACAGCACCAAGAAGTTCAGCACCGGCCTCTACCCCTACTCGATGATGACCTCGACTTTCACGCCGCTGGAACTGGACAAGCACCCCCACACCCTGAAGACCACCACCAGC
Organism: Acidobacteria bacterium Mor1; assembly: GCA_001664505.1. Classification (GTDB taxonomy): domain Bacteria; phylum Acidobacteriota; class Polarisedimenticolia; order Polarisedimenticolales; family Polarisedimenticolaceae; genus Mor1. The sequence goes on along the minus strand of CP011806.1, from coordinate 5,664,602 downwards.
GTGCAGGAGTGGTGCGGCCAGACCTTCCTCCAACTCAATCTGGCCGACGAAAACTACCGGGTGCGGGGCTACTCCTACTTCGAGACCGAGGGAGACCAGGACTACCTGCTCCCCCGCAGCTGGCTCGAGGAAGAGGTCTGGACCCGGGTGCGCCTGGCGCCCGACTCCCTGCCCACCGGCAAGTTCACCATGATCCCCGGCGGAATGCAGAGCCGGCTGCGGCATCGGGATCCCGCCGGCGAACCGGCCGAGGGTGCCCTGGCCGGCGACAACGGCGGCCTCCGCAGCTATACCGTGAACTACCCGGAATCGGGCCGGAGCCTCACGATCTACTTCGAGACGGCCTTCCCCCACCGGATCGAAGGCTGGAAAGAGACCTACCGGGACGGCGGCCGGGAGCTGACCACCACGGCCAAGCGGACCCATAGCGAGCGACTCCCCTACTGGAACCTCAACGGCAACGACGACACCCATTGGCGCGAGAAGCTGGGCCTGGACTAGGGGCCGCCACGCCGGCATCCGCCTGGTCTGAAAAAATCTCCGTCACCCACGAATAGAGGCCCCCCCGCCGGGTAGGGAAGCTCCATCGGGCCGAAGAACCGGCCCGCGGAGCGCCCATGAACCGAATCCAGGCCATCGGACTGCTGCTCTGGCGCGGCGGATTGCTGTTCGCCGGCTCCTGGGCCGCCTTCCTGGTGGCCCGGCAGCTGATCCGGGTCATCGCTCTCCCGGCCCAGGTGGAGGTCGGCGCCGGCCTGATGCTGGCCGGCATGCTGCTGGTCCTGGTCTCCCTGGTCATGGAGCGAATCGAGGACGCCCGCCGTGAAGGAGACCTGAGCCGATGATCCGTCTCGTACGCCTGGTCGGATTCCTCCTGATCGGCGCCGGTGCCCTGGTGCTGGTCGCCTACCTGTTCGAACCGCTGCGGGCCCTGTGGCCGATGCTGCTGGCGCTGCCCTGGCCGATCAAGCTGGGGCTCGGCGCCTCGGCCCTGGGGTTGATCCTGATCCTGGGCTCGATGATCTGGGAACGGATCGAGGAACGCGAGAGTGACAAGGAACTGCTCGATTCATAGAGCATGGAAGGAGTGCCCGATGATCGTGGTCAACACCGAATTCGTTCCCGGCCGGGAAATCACCGAGAGCCTGGGTCTGGTCCGCGGCAGTACGATCCGCGCCAAACACCTGGGCAAGGACCTGCTGGCCGGTTTGCGCACCATCGTCGGCGGCGAGATCAAGGAATACACCGAGATGCTGATCGAATCGCGCAACGAGAGCGTCAAGCGCATGCAGGCGGAGGCCGAGCGGCTCGGCGCCGACGCGATCGTCAACGTGCGCTTCGTCACCTCGCAGGTGCTGGCCGGCGCTGCGGAACTACTGGCCTACGGAACGGCGGTGAAGCTCACGCCCAAGTCGTAGCCACGGTTTCCCCCGACTGCGACCGCCGGAGCCGGGCGCCCTGTGCGGGACCCTAGCGGGTCATCACGATCTGAACGACGACGTAGGCCACGTAGGCCAGGATCAGCGGCACGCCCTGCCAGCGCTGGAAGTTCCCGCGGCGAACCGCGCCGACGATGAAGATGCGGAACATCAGAAGGATCAGCAGCATCGCCGGCAGGTGGACGTAGAGCGCCACCTCGGGGAGCGTCGAGGTCGGGTCGACGATCGGTAGCGGCGCCGCCGCCGCCGCCGCGCCCACCACGAACAGCACGTTGAGGATGTCGGCCCCGATCACGTTGCCGACCAGGATCTCCTTGTGCCCCTTGAGCAGGCTGGCCATTCCGATCACCAGTTCGGGAAGGGACGTGCCGAAGGCCACCAGGGTGCCGGCGATCACCACCTGGGGAATGTGCCAGTGGTCCTCGGCCAGCACGGTGACCGAGGCGATCAGCACCCGGCTGGAGACCAGCACCAGCGCCAGCCCGACCACCATCGACACGGCCAACACCGCCCAGGGCTTGTGGGAGGCTTCCTCGATCTCCTCGCCGTCGTGCCCCTGGAACGGCTCGCCGTGGGGGTGGATCTTGCTCCAGCGGATCGAGATCCACATGTAGATGCCCAGCAGCGCGAGCAGCAGCAGGCCGACCCAGCGTCCGAGGGTCGCCTGATCGCCGGAGCTGATCCAGGCGCCGTAGGCCAGCGCCGCCAGCAGCACGCCGGAACCGAACTGAATCCATCCCTGCCGCTGCAGCACGAACTTGTCGGCGGGTAGGACCGTGAGCAAACAGCCGAGCCCGAAGATCAACCCGGTATCGGCGATCACGGACCCGACGGCGTTACCCAACGCGAGGCCGGGCTGGCCGCCCCAGGCAGCCATCACCGACACCGCGCACTCGGGACTGGTGGTGCCCAGGGAGACGATCGTCGCGCCGACGATGACCTTGGAGATGCCCATGCGGTAGGCCATCCCCGAGGCACCCTCGACCAACCAGTCTGCGCCCTTGCCCAGTACGGCGATGCCGAACGCCGAGATCAGCACCAACACGAACTGGGAGCGGCCCACGAACCATGCGTCGGGAATCAGATGCTCCACGGGGTCACCAGCTGTAGAAGCCCTGACCGGACTTCTTGCCGAGCTTGCCCTCGGCGACCATGCGGCGCATCAACTCCGGCGGGCGGAAGGCCTCGGAGTCGAGCTCGCGATGCAGGTGTTCGGCGATGGCCAACCGCACGTCGAGACCGACCAGGTCGGTCAGCCGCAGCGGCCCCATCGGATGGCGGTAGCCCAGGGTCATGGCCTTGTCGATATCTTCCGGCGACGCGACCTGCTGCTCGACCATGCGAATCGCCTCGAGACCGAGCACCACACCGAGCCGGCTGGAGGCGAAACCGGGAGCGTCACGGACGACGATCGGATCCTTGCCCATGGCCCGGCCGGCAGCGACGGCGCGGTCGACCGCATCGTCGGAGGTGGTGTCCGCCTTGACCACCTCGATCAGGGCCATCAGGTGTACCGGGTTGAAGAAGTGCATGCCGACCACCCGCTCGGGATGGGCGATGCCCTCGGCGATCTTGCCCACCGGCAGCGACGAAGTGTTGCTGGCCAGCAGCGTGTCGGCACCACAAACCTCCGCCAGGTGGCCGAAGATCTTGCGCTTGAGCTCCAGGTTTTCAGGCACCGCTTCCACCACCAGCTGCGCCTCGGCGGCAGCGGCGGCCAGATCGGGAGCGCCGCTGAGGTTGGCCAGTGTGGCGTCCCGCTGCTCCTCGGTGACCTTGCCCCGGTCGATCCCCTTCTGCAGGTTCCTGGCGACCGCGTCGAGACCCTTCTGGATCGCGGCCTCGTCGACGTCGTGGAGGGCGGCCTTCATGCCGCAGGCGGCGGCGACCTGGGCGATACCGTGGCCCATGGTTCCCGCGCCGATGATCACAATGCGTTGGATGGCGGACATGCCGGGGCTCCTTCGTTGCCGGATCGGCGACGATAGCAGAAAATCGGGCCATGCTGTTCGTTCCGCTTCTGCTCCTGATGTTCCTGCTGGTCGCGGGAGCGTTGTGCCTCCAGCGAGCCCGCGAGGTCCGCTGGGACGGCTTCCCCGAGCGGGCACGAGAGATCGCCGGGCACGGCCGCCGGATTCTGCTCTTCACCGCCTCTGTGTTCGTGTGCGCCGCGATCGTCGGCATTGCCGGCTGGGGGCGCGAAGGACTGATCGCCGTCTCCTGGTTCGGGTGGCTCGGGCTGGCCTTCTGCGTTGTTCTCCTCGGCCTGGCAGGTGCCATGACGCTGCTCCGCGCAGCCCGATTCGAGGCTGAATCCGACCGGGAGATGGCCCGCCGATTGAGCTACCAAGGGGGCATGTGGTTGGCTGCGGCCACGCTACCCTGGGGTTTCAGCCTGGGCATCGCCGCGGCAGTCGAGAAAGCCTGGCTGGCGGCGTCGATCACGGCCGCTGCCCTGTTGATCTGCGGATGGGCCGCCCTGCTGGCCGCCCTGACCCGCAAGCCCCTCAGCATGGGGCGATGGGCGGCGAGACTCTACTTCGTGGCGCTTGTGATCGTGGTGCTGCTGAACACCACCATGCGCTTCTCGCCGGCCCGGCTTCTGAACGACCCGGGCCTGGCCCAGCCGGGCCTCCAGGGGGAGCCGGGGGCCCCGGATACGAACGGGGATCACCTGCTAGACTAGACGGTCCAACACACCAAATTCGAGCAATCGCAGACAGGAGAGTTTGAGCATGGCTGCCAAGCAGTTCGGGCAACTGGCCGTGATCGGGGCCGGCAACATGGGAAGCGGCATCGCCCAGAAGATGGCCACCGAGGGCTTCGAGGTCCTGATGGTCGATCTCAATGAAGACGCGGTGGCCCGCGGGCTGGGCATCATCGAAAAGACCCTGTCCGAGGGGGTCGAGCGCAAGATCTTCAAGCCCGATCAGGCCGAGGCGATCAAGGGCCGCGTGCAGGGCACCGCGGACTGGACCCGGCTGGCCGGCGTCGACCTGGTGGTCGAGGCGGTGTTCGAAGACGAGCAGGTCAAGCTCGACGTGTTCAAACGTCTCGACGAGGTCACCCGGCCGGACACCATCCTGGCGACCAACACCTCCTCGCTGTCGGTGACGAAGCTCGCCGCCGCGACCAAGCATCCCGAACGGGTCATCGGTCTGCACTACTTCTACCACCCGGCCAAGAACCGGTTGGTCGAGGTCATCCCGGGCAAGAACTCCAACCCGGAACTGGTCGCCGCCGCCTGGACCCTTCAGGAGCAGATCGGCAAGACCCCGATCTGGTCCACCGACGATCCGGGTTTCGTGGTCAACCGTTACTTCGTGCCCTGGCTCAACGAGTCGGTGCGGCTGCTGGAAGAAGGGGTCGCCGACATCCCCACCATCGAGGCCGCCTGCAAGAAGACCTTCGGCGTGGGCATGGGTCCCTTCGAGCTGATGAACGTAACCGGCGTCCCGATCGCGCTGCATTCGGCGGAGACTCTGGGCAAGGAGCTCGGCGCGTTTTACGCCCCGGCCAAGAAGCTGGCCGAACAGGTGGCGAGCAAGGAGAACTGGTCCCTCGACGGTGAAGCCGACGAGAGCAAATTCGCCGCGGTCGAGGAGCGCATGCTCGGCGTGATCTTCTATGTCGCAGCCGCGCTCTGCGACGAGAAGGTCGGGACCATCGAGGATACCGACATCGGTGCCCGGGTCGGCTTGCGCTGGCCCAAGGGCCCCTTCGAGATGATCAACCGCTACGGCGTGGACAAGGCCCGCAGCGCGGTCAACGCGGTCTGCGACCGCTGGGACATGAAGATGCCGGCGACCCTGGCCGACCAGGCCGCCAAGGGTGGGCCGTTCCACTTCGAGCTGGTCAAGAGCGAAGTGCGCGACGGTGTGGCGTACCTGACGATCAACCGTCCCGACGCGATGAACGCGTTGAACGAAACGGTGGTCGGCCAGCTCCACGACGCCTTCAAGATCGCGGCGGCCGACGACGCGGTCAAGGGCATCGTGATCGGCGGCGCGGGCAAGGGCTTCATCGCCGGCGCCGACATTCGCTTCTTCGTCAAGAACATCGAGGCCAAGGACCTCGACCGCATCGTCCGTTTCACCGAGCAGGGACAACAGATGCTGCGGGAGATGGACAACTGCTCGAAGCCGGTGGTGGCCCGGATGCACGGCCTGGCCCTCGGCGGCGGCCTCGAGTTGGCACTGGCCTGCGACTACATCGTCGCCTCGGACAAGGCGGTGATGGCCTTCCCCGAGACCGGCATCGGCATCTACCCCGGCCTGGGCGGTACCCAACGCCCCAGCCGCCGCATCGGCGTCGGCCTGACCAAGTGGATGGTCTTCACCGGCCAAATGATCTCGGCCAAGCAGGCAGAAGCGATCGGCCTGGTGGACAAGACCGTCAGCGCCGACCAGATCGACGCTGCGGTCCTGGAGTGCATCGACCAGGGCCCGGTGACCGAGCGCACCGCCCAGGTGCCGCCGGCGGACTTCGTGCCGCTGTCGGAGCTCTTCGAGAAGAATCCCGCCGACGCCCTGCGCGAAGGCCGGGTCGAGACCGGCGGCGACGCCAAGCTGCAGAAGACCGTCGGCAAGGTCGCCCACAAGGCGCCGATCGCCCTGCGGCTGGCCGGCGAGATGATCGAAGAGGGGGCCAAGGGCTCCCTGGACGACGGTCTGGCGATGGAGCTCGGCAAACTGACCGAGATCTTCGCCACCGAAGACGCCTACGAAGGGCTCTCGAGCCTGGGACGCCGGCGGCCTGAGTTCCACGGGCGCTGAGTTTGTCCGAAGAGCCCAAACCGGACCTGCTCGACGGGTTGGTCGACGGGATTGCCAAGGCGCTGGACGCGCTGGGGCTGAACGGAGGCCGGCTGCGCTGGCAGTGGCGCCGCAAGCGCCGTGAATGGAACGAGGCCAGGGTCCGCAACTCGGTGATGATGCGCTCGGCCAAGGCCAAGCACAAGATGTGCCGGTCTTGCCGGGCGCTGATGCCCCGGGACGCCACCACCTGCCCCGAGTGCGATGCGGACATGAGCACGGTGCGGGCGCCGAGTGCCGGGAGGCTCTTGTCCAACATCTTTCCCGGGGTGACCGGCACCACCTCGCTGCTGCTGCTGGTCAACTGCGTGCTGTTCGTCCTGATGACGATGAACGCGATCACGTCGGGCTCCGGCGGCGGGATGTCGCTGCTGTTCAGCTTCCCCTGGGAGGTCAGCGTCCGCTACGGCTCGGGCAGCGGCCTGCTGGCCTTCGCCGACGGGGAGTGGTGGAGGGTCATCACCGCGATGTTCCTCCACGGCGGCCTGGTTCATTTCGGCTTCAACTCGATGGCGCTGTTGAGCCTCGGGCCGATCATGGAGTCCGAGTACGGCACCGAACGCTTCTGGGTCGTGTACCTAGCGTCGGGCATCGTGGGCAACCTGGCCCACATGGCGACGTCGGGGCCCGGAGTGGTCGGCGCTTCGGGCGCCCTTTGCGGCCTGATCGGACTGCTGATCGCGTTCGGCACCCGGGTGCGCACCCAGGCGACCGCCCACCTCAAGTCGGCGATGATCCGCTTCGCCTTCATCATGGTGGTGATCAGCCTGATTCCCGGGGTCAGCTGGAAGGCGCACTTCGGCGGATTCGCCTGCGGCTACCTGCTCGGCTGGATCGTGCCCAACGGGCAGTTCCGCAGCAAGGCCCAGGCGACCTTCTGGCAGCTGGTCTCCCTGGCCGGGGTGATCCTGGTGCTCTACTGCTTCTACGAGATCAGCGTCCACGGCGCCGATGTGTTCGAGCGCTACGGCATCTGACCGGAGGGGGTGCCCATGAGCCTCAGGATCGGCCTGGCCGGACTCGGCGTGCATGGCGCGCGCTACGCCAACCACTTGTTGGCCGGCGATGTCCCCGGGGCCAAGCTGACCGCGATCAGCCGGGCCGACGCAGGCAAGGGCGAGGCCTTTGCCGCCGAGCACGGCCTGCGCTTCATCGCCGATCCCCTGGAGTTGGCGGCCTCCGGCGAGATCGACGCCTTGATCCTGGTGCTGCGCCCCGACCTCCACGCCCCGGCCGCCGAGGCGGCCCTCGCAGTGGGCAAACCGGTGCTGGTGGAAAAGCCGATGGCCTGCGACGTGGCCTCGGCGGAGCGGATGGTCGCGGCGGTCGAGCAAAGCGGTGTTCCGCTGATGGTCGGCCAGACCCTGCGCTTCGACGGGGTGGTGCGGGCCCTGCGCAAACGCATCGAGGACCTCGGACCGCTACGCACCGTGGCGATCAATCAGCGTTTCGAACCCTCACCCCGCGCCTGGCTCGACCGTCGGGGGCCCGGCGGCATCCTGCTCAACACCGGGGTTCACGGTTTCGATCTGATCCGCTTCCTCACCGATGCCGAGCCGGAGTCGATCGTCGCCGAGCTCGGGCATCATCACACCCGCGACACCGACGACCAGTTCGCCGCGGTGATGCGCCTCCAGCCGGGCAACCTGCTGGCGACTCTGGACAACACACGGGCCACCTCCGGCCGCTCGGGGCGGATGGAAATCGTCGGCGAACGGGGCCAGTGGGTCGGCGACCACATCCATCGCACCCTGTTCCGGCTCGACGGACGCCACCTCGAGGATCACGGGCCGGTGCCCGCCTCTCCGACCATCGTCGAGGCGTTGCGGCACTTCGTCGAGTGCGTTGAGCGCCAGACGCCGTTTCTGGTGGGAGCCGAAGACGGGCTGGCAACGATCCGCCTGGTGGATGCAGCCCAGCGCTCCGCCGACAGCGGGCAGCGGGTCTTGCTCTAGTCGCTGCTAGTCTGCATCGCCGGAAACGTCGACTTCGCCCTTCTCCCAGACTCCACCCACACGGTCACGCTCGAGGTAGTGGTTCATCTCGAGTGAGGCGGTTCGCTCGAGGGTCGGATCCTGCTCGAACAGATGCCGGCGGTGGGCGGTCTTGAACCCGCCGGACTCATCGCTTTCATCGTCACCGCAGGTAAAAAACCAATCTCCGTTTTCGAGAGTCACCTGAAGCACCGGATGGGTTCCGCCCGCGACGTGCTCACACACGTACGCGGCTGTCTCTCGTTCGAGTCGCTCTCTGTAGCAGGGAACGCCGGCCTGGAGCAGAGGCTGCACGTCGAGAAAATCCTGGGGCGCGCCGGGGTCCCACGGCCAGACGCCGGCGGTGCTCGGAACGATCAGCTGAACCGCATCGAAGCCATCCCCACCATGAAACCAGTGTGCCCAACCCAGATGCTCGCGATAGTGCTCCTTGCCCACGGGCCGGAACACGACGTCGAAGCCTTCCAAGAAATCGGCGTAAGGAGCATCGTGATTCAGCGCGCCCTCGGCCTTGACCCGGCCGTAGTACGCATTGACCAGATAGTGAGCCAGTTTGTCCCGGAGCCCCATGACCAGGACCTCGGGCGCTCCCGTCGTCTCCGGGATGCCGACTGAAAACGAGAACGGGGGCAGCGCCCCTTGCGCCGCGACCTGCACGACGTGGCAACCATGGGTCTTGATGTGTTCGAGGACCTGGCGCTCCTCGGCATCCCGCGCCTCTCTCACGATTCCCACAATCGCGGAATGCGTTCACGCAGCGTGTCGCGCACCCGGCGGAACGCGTCCAGCCGTTCGCCGGGGTCCTCGACACCGGCAGGATCGGGCAACCCCCAAGCCTGTCGTGCGACGTCGCCGGGAACCACCGGGCACACCTCCTCCGCGCAAAGGGTCACGATCAGGTCGACATCCCGAAAGGGCACGTCGTCGACCGACTTCGAGTGCTGCCCGTCGATCTCGATACCGATTTCGCGCAGCACCTCGACCGCTTCCGGCCGGACTTGGGTCGGTGATGAACCGGCGGAGTACACGCTCACTCCTTCAGGTGCGAGAGCGCGGGCGATCCCCTCGGCCATCTGGCTTCGTGCGGAGTTGGCGACACAGAGAAACAACACCGAGCGCATGAGCTTCGCCCTTGTCGCGGCCGATGGTTGCGGCCGCTAGAAATGGAAAGGGCTCCGATCTCTTTGCGAGAACCGGAGCCCTTGATCGGTTTCAGTGGCGTTGGGTGACCCCGTATCTTGAGGTCCGAACCGCTACTGACTCTGAAGGGACCCTAACGGGACGCCACCTCCGCGCGACCTACGATATGACTGTCCACTTGGATCACCTCCCTTTCCGGGCGTGTAAGACATCGAAGGGACCCAACCCTTCCGGCCTTGAGGCCGCCCGAAGCCCCGGTCGACCGCCGTGAGTGACGCTCACGGAACTCCCATTAATCGTGTGTCAACCTGCAACGTTTGTCAATCGTCTTTCTTGTAAGTTTTGGGCAAACGCACCGCAATCAACGTTGCCGTCGCAATCAGCGCGAGAAGCGACGACGAAAGAAACGCGACGTGGCTATCGAAGCGCGACCACAACACACCGAACAACACGTTGGCGGCGAGGGTCAGCAAGCCGACCGTCAGGTGGTACCAACCGAAACCGGTCCCCGCGCGGTCAGCGGACACCAACGTGGACACCAGCGCCCGTTCGGCGCCGCCGGTCAAACCACGATGTGCGCCGTAGACCAGGAACAGCCCCCAGATCGCCCAAAGGTCGGAAACGAAGGCAAACGCGGCATAGACCAGTGCGTGGACGAACCAACCCAGGGCAATCACCTTGCGTCGGCCGACGATGTCGGCAAAGCGTCCGCCGAAGAGAGACGCGACCGCCTTGACCCCGTGCATCGCCATCCAGAGCAGCGGCAAGGTGTAGAGCGACGTTTCTCCCCCGGCCCTCAGCAGCAGAAACGCATCGCTGGCGTTCCCCAGGGTGAACAGCGACAGCGGAACGAGGAAACCGCCGAGAGCGCGACGCTCGCCGACATTCATGTCGGCACTTGCGGCCCGTTGCTTCGCCGCGGGAATCGCGGCCTCGGGTTCGCGCACGCCGAGCAACAGCACCGCGACCGCCAGCGCTCCCGGTATCGCGCTGAGCGCAAATACCAGGCGTAAATCGTCGGTCCACAGGGTCAGCACCGCCACGGCCAGCAGCGGGCCGATCACCGCACCGGCATGATCCATCGCCCGGTGGAACCCGAAGGCCGCCGCCCGCTGCTCTACCGGCGTGACCGCGGCGATCATCGCGTCCCGCGGACTGGAACGCAGCCCCTTGCCGATGCGATCGGTGAAGCGAACGGCGAGGACATGAACGGGAAGGACGGCCAGCGCGAGGAGCGGCCGCACGAGCGAAGAGAGACCGTAGCCCGCGAGCACCAGGGGGCGGCGGCGGCCGCTACGGTCGGCCAGGCGGCCGGAAACCAGCTTGAGGATGCTGGCGGTCGCCTCGGCGATCCCCTCGATCAGCCCCAACGTGGCAGCGCCGGCTCCGAGGGTCAGGGTCAGGAAAGCGGGGAGCAGGGGCAGCGCCATCTCCGACGCCGCGTCGGTCAGCAGGCTGACCAGCCCGAGCAGAAAGACTTCACGCCCGATCCGGGGCCGCCCCGATACTCCCATTGCGACGATCGGTCAGTCGCGCTTGGTGATCTCGATCAGGTGGAAACCGAACTGGGTCTTGACCGGTCCGTGGACCTGGCCGACCGCCTCCTTGAACACCACCTCGTCGAACTCGCGGACCATCTGCCCCGGCATGAACTCACCGAGATCTCCGCCGCGCTGGCCCGAGGGGCACTTGGAGTGCTGCTTGGCGAGGTCGGCGAAGTCGGCGCCTCCCTCGATCTGGGTCTTCAGAGACTCGCAGGCATCGCTGGTTTCCACCAGGATGTGGCGGGCTTGGGCTTTCATCGGGAACTCCTCGATATCTGTCGTCGGACGCGTGTATTCGCGCACCCAGAGGATATCAGGGAACGATCACCTCCGGCAGCAGGCTCACCTTGCGTTCCTCCCGGCCCGAGCGGACGGTCAGCTCCGTCGGTTCGGTCTTGTCCTTGCGGACCTCCGCCACCGAGACGCACCCCCGCTCGTAGACCGGCGTCCCGTCGATAGCGAGGATCACGTCGCCGAGCTCCAGCCCGGCCTCGTCGGCCGGGGACCCGGGCTCGACCCGAAAGATCTCGAAGCCATCGTCCGTCGGCTTGACCGCGTAGCCGTTGCCGCGGATCGGAGGAAAAGCGATCGGCTCGGAACCCGAAGGCTCGATCCGGATCTCCCTGGCCTGCTTGTCGAAGGTCCAGATGAAGCGGGAGAGCACTTTCGCACCCAGGAGCCGCGCCCCCTTCTTGCGCAAGGCGACGGTCGGGCGCTCCAGGTCGAGGGGCCCCAGCGGATAGGTGCCGGCCGAACGCCCCTGGCGGTTGAGCACGATCTCGCTGTAGCGCACCGAGGCCGAGACGACCCGGGGCTCGACCTCCCAGTCGACCGGGTCCGCCGTCCGCAGCTTGAGGCCTCCGGCGTAGCCGGAGTCGACCAGCACCGGAACCTGCTCGCCGCCGAGATCCAGCGCGAAGAACGGCCGGGTCTTGCCGATGTCCATCAACACCGTCTCCCCCTGGCCGCGCAGGCTTCGGTCGGTGGAGATCCGGATGCGCTCGCCGGGATAGTCCAGCTGCAGCAGCATCTTGGTGAAAACCGAGTGCCCGAGGATCCCGTCGATCTCGGCACCGAGAGCCCGGCTCAGGTGGTCCATGTCGTGGACGTAGACCTTCAGCTTGTTGATCTGGAGCGGACCGATGGTGCCGCGGCGCAGGGTCGTCCGGTTCTTGCGCGGCCGCTTGCCGAGGACCCGCTCCAGGGCGTCGGGGTCGACGGAGGTGTTCCAGGCACCGGTGTCCAGGATCAGGCGCAGCACGTCATCGTCGCCGTCTCCGTCGCCGAAGGACAGCGGAACGATCCAGAGCCCGCGGCAGGTTTCCGACGGGAGATCCTTCCACTCCCCGGCCTGGACCGCATTCCCGGACACCCCGCTGAGGGCCAGGACGCCGATGACGAGAACAATGCCGCAAGACAAACCGATTCGATCGATCCGAAAACCCACGGGAGGCCCCTCCACAGCTTCAATGCTCGGTGGAGATAACAGCTCCGGAGCCGAATCGGTTGCCGCCGAATCGGAGACGAGCCCCTCCCCCGCTAGTTGAAGGTGTCGCAGACGTCGATGTCACCGCTCTGAAAGCCCCGGGCGAACCAGGTCATGCGCTGCTCCGAGGAGCCGTGAGTCCAGCTCTCGGGCACGGTGTAGCCCTGGGCCTTTTTCTGCAGGGTGTCGTCGCCGATGGCCGAAGCCGCCCGCAATCCTTCTTCCAGATCGCCCGGCTCCAGCAGGTTGCGATCCCGCTGGGCGTGGTACGCCCACACACCGGCCAGGCAGTCCGCCTGCAGCTCCTGCTTGACCGAGAGCTGGTTCCCCTGAGCCTTGCTCACCATCTGGCGCTGGCGATGGACATGCTCGCTGATGCCCAGTTGATTCTGGATATGGTGCCCGACCTCGTGGGCGATCACGTATGCCTGGGCGAAGTCCCCGGGGGCACCGAATCGCCGCTCGAGCTGATCGAAGAACGACAGGTCCAGGTAGACCTTGCTGTCGGCCGGACAGTAGAACGGGCCGACGGCCGCCGAGTTGTAGCCGCATGCCGAGGCCACCGCGCCGCTGAACAGCACCAGCCGCGGCTCCTGGTAGCGGCGGCCGCGTTCGGCGAAGACCCGGTTCCAGGTATCTTCGGTATCGGCCAGCACCGTGGCGGCGAACTGTCCCAGTTCGTCGTTCGGCGTGCTCGTCGATACCTCCCTCTGCGGCGCGGCCACCTGCCCGCCCTGCTCGAGACCGCTCACGATCTGCAGCACCGCGGCAGGGTCGACCCCCAGGAAATAGGCGGCCAACAGCGCGATGACCAGACCACCGCAGCCGACGCCCGCCGGGCGCCCCCCCATACGCATTCCGCCGCCGCCGCGCATTCCGCGACGATCCTCGACGTTGCTGCTCGTTCGACGTCCTCTCCAGCGCATGACCGGCCTCCGCAGGATGTGTCCCTATCCGTGGACTTCACGGCGGGAACAAAGTCACCTGGATCTGGGGAGAGCCGGATCATAGCCCCTCGGGAGCGGTTTGCGAAGCGCTCCAACCGCGATGCGCTCCCATGGGCCTGCCGGAGCCCGCTAACGGGTGTGGCCGTTCCCCTGGACCACGTAGCGCTGGACGGTCAGCTCCTCGAGCCCCATCGGCCCGAAGGCGTGGACCTTGGAGGTGCTGATCCCGATCTCAGCGCCGAGACCGAGCTGAAACCCGTCGTTGAAGCGGGTCGAGGCGTTGACCAGGGTGCAGGAAGCCTGGACCTCCCGGGTGAACCGCTCAGCGTGATTCGGGTCGCGGGTCAGGATCACCTCGGTGTGGTCGGAGCCGAAACGTTCGATGTGCTCGATGGCACCGTCGAGATCGTCGACCACCCGCACCGCGACGATACGATCGAGGAACTCCGTGCCCCAATCGGCATCGGTGGCCGGCCTGGTTCCCGGCGCGAGCTGCACCGTGGCGGCATCCCCGCGCACCTCCACACCGGCGGCGGCCATCCGTTCGCAGAGCGCCGGAATGAACACCGGGGCGATCTCCAGATGCACCAGCACCGCCTCGGCGGAATTGCAGGTGGCCGGCGCAGAAGTCTTGGCGTTGACGCAGACATCCAGCGCCTGTTCGAGATCCGCCGAGGCGTCGACGAACAGATGGCAGACCCCGTGGAAGTGCTGCACCGTGGGAATCCGCGAATGCTCGTGGACGAAGCGGATCAGCGGCTCCCCTCCCCTGGGGATCACCAGATCGATCACGTCGTCGCGCCGCAGCAATTCCTTCAGTTCCTCCCGGTCGGAACCGGTGATCAGGGTGATCGCCTCGGCAGGCAGGCCGTCGCGGGTCAGCGCCGCCACGATCAGGTCCCGCAGCTTGGTGTTACTGCGGGAGGCTTCCTTCCCCCCCTTGAGGATGCAGGCGTTGCCCGATTTGAAGCAGAGCGCGAAGGCGTCGACGGTCACGTTGGGCCGCGCCTCGTAGATCATCATGATCACGCCGATCGGCGTGCGCACCCGCCGAACCTGCAGGCCGTTGTCCAGGGTGCGGTTGACGGTTTCGGCCAACACCGGGTCGGGCAGTCCGGCGACCTGTTCGACGCCGGCGGCCATCGCCTCGATCTTGGCGGCGTCGAGGCGCAGCCGGTCGAGTTTCGGCCCGTTCACCCCGGCCTCGGCCGCTGCCTCGAGATCCATCGCGTTGGCTTCGAGAATCTCGGGCAAGGCCTGGCGCAGGTCCTCGGCCAGCCGGCGCAGGCAGGCGTTCTTCTGCTCGGTCTCGAGAATCGCGACCCGGCGGCCCGCCTTGCGGACCTGTTGCAGTGCATCGGTGGTGGTGGTCATGACAGCTCCCTGACCTGAGCCTCGCTCAGGAGAACCAGATCGTCCCGGTGGACGATCTCATCGACATAGCGGTACCCGAGCAGATCGTGGAACGCCTCGGCGGAGGCCCCGGCGACCCGTTCGATTTCCCGGGCGTCGTAGCTGGCCAGTCCGACGGCGAAACAGGCGCCCTCGGCATCGCGAATCTCCACCCGCGCTCCCCGGGTGAACTCCCCTTCCACGGCGACGATGCCCCTGGCCAGCAGGCTGGCACCCCGGTCGCGAAGCGCCCGGGCCGCGCCGGCATCGACGATCAGCGCCCCGCGGGAGCGGGAGCGCACGGCGATCCAGCGCTTGCGGGCGGTCAGCCCATGTTCCGCCGGCGGGAACCAGGTGCCGACATCGGCGCCCCGAAGGGCGAGCTCCAGCACATCGGCGACATCCCCCCGGGCGATCAACGCCGGGGTGCCGTGGCGGCTGGCCAGCCGCGCCGCGGCGACCTTGGCCTGCATCCCACCCACCCCCGTGCTGGAACGGTTCTCGCCCAGGTGTTCATCGACGTTCTCGCCGGCGGAGATGCTGGCGAATCGAGGTCCCTCACCACCGTCCCGCCGCACGCCGTCGACGGTCGAGAGCATCACCAGCAGATCGGCGCTGGATAGCTGGGCCACAAGCGCCGCCAGGTGGTCGTTGTCCCCGACCTTGATCTCGTCGTCGGAGACCGCGTCGTTCTCGTTGATCACCGGCACCACACCCTGGGCCAGCAGACGCTGGACGGTGTGCCTCGCGCTCAAGAACCGGCGGCGATCCTCGATGTCCTCAGCCGAGAGCAGCAGCTGGGCGATCTCGAGCCCCTGGGCGGAGAAGAGGCCGGAAAGCATGGCCAGCAGCTTGGGTTGGCCGATCGAAGCTGCCGCCTGGCGGTCGACCACTTCCCTCGGCGGTTCGTCGAGACCTAGCCCCCGGTACCCCGCCGCGACGGCGCCGGAGACCACGAGCAGGGTCTCCACGCCCCGCAGGCGCAGGGATGCGGTTTGCCGCACCAGCCGTGCCAGGGCATCCCATGAAAGAGAGCCCCCTTCCGTCAGAACGGCGCTACCGACCTTGACCACGGCACGGCGAACGGTGCCTAGGGACACCCCCGAGACATGGGCGGACACGGCAGCGGCCCGGCCTGCGGCGAGGCCCGCCTCATTGAGTAGCGAGCCCATGGTCCGACCCGGCGAGCGTCTCTTCCTCGAGTTCCTCGGAAGGGGCTCCACCCACGTTGCCCAACCAACTCAGCTCGATGAAGCCGGCGGCATCGGCATGGGAGAAATCACTGGCCTCGAAGGTCGCGACCTCCTGGCGGAAGAGCGGCGTCTCGGCGTCCACCGCGGCGACGAACAGCGCCGGATCGACCTGCACCGTGACCTTGCCGCTCAGCGGCTGCATCGCCGCCATACCGGCGGCCTCGATCACCTGCCGTTGCTGGGAGAAGTACTCCCCTTTGTAAAGCAAGTCGGCGTAGCGTTTGCCCAGTTCAGCGTGCAGTTCAAAGGTCGGCTTGTTCAGGCAGTTCCGCGCCAGGGCATCGATGGCGGTGTGCAGCAGCTTGGCCGCCGGGTTGATGTAGATCCCCCGGGACTTCACGCCGGTGAACCGATTCTCCAACACCAGGTCGTAGGCCCAACCGGCGTGGCGATACCAACCGTTGAGCCGCTTGACCAGCGCCTCGAGTTCCAGCGGTACTCCGTCGATCGCCGTCGGAACGCCCTGCTCGAAGGTCAGGGTGAGCTGCTGGGGCGCCGGCGACTCCAATGGCTCGCCGACGAACTGATCGACCACGTGGCCGAGCACATCGCCCAGGGGCAGCGGCGAGGCGGGATCTTCCAGCGGACCGCCCTCGACGCTCAGGTGCCACAGGTTCTCGTCGAGGCTGTAGGTCTTGTTGACCTCGAACTCGAAGGGGAAGCCCTTGGCCTGCAGATAGTCGACGAGATCCTGCCGCCCCTGGAAATCCCAGATCTTCCAGGGGGCGATGACCTCGAGCTCCGGAGCCAACGAACGATAGGCGAACTCGAAGCGGATCTGGTCGTTGCCCTTGCCGGTGGCGCCGTGAGCCACGGCGCTGCAACCCAGGGCCCGGGCCAGCTTGACCTGCTCCAGCGCGATGATCGGCCGCGCCAGGGCGGTACCCAGCCGGTAGCTGCCCTCGTAGGTCGCGCCGAGGCCGATGGCCAGCGGCAACATGCGCCTGGCCATCTCGGCGCTCACGTGACGCACCGTGAACGAGGCCGCGCCCAGTTCGATGGCACGGCGCTCGACCGCATCCCAGTCCTCGTGCTGGCCGACGTCGACCGCCAGCGCATGAACCTCGTACCCACGGTCGAGCAACCAGGGCACGATGGCCGAGGTATCGAGACCGCCGGAAAACGCGAGCACACAACTAGGCTTTGCCATCTTTCACTCCGAACCACCGCTCCAGGCGGCGCATTGCAATCAACTGTTGCTGACCGGACGTGGTCGCGAGGAACAGCGTGTCGTCCCCGGCCAGGGTGCCGGCGATCGACGGATCGTCCGCCTGATCGATGGCAACCCCCAGAGCCTGGGCCTGACCGATGGCGGTACGCACCACGATCAGGTTGGGCCCGCAGGCCAGCCAACCCTTGACCGCGTCGGCCATCGCCCGCGAGGGCTCCGGCCGTTCCCGCGGATCCGCGATGCGGTAGCGCCCGTCAATCTTGCGAATCGCGAGCTCTGCCAGATCACGGCTCAGGGTCGATTGGTTGACGACGATGTCCATCTCGGCCAATGCCGCCCTCAGCTCCTGCTGGTTCTTGAGGTCCCGTTCACGAACGAGATCCCTGATCTGCTGGAGTCGGAGCGGTCGTCCTTTCTCGGCAGCCACAGTACCCTCCACTGCATAGTCTCGCCAATATTATGCGACAATAGTCGACATTCGACTCATTTTGCGCATAATATTGCACAAAATAACGCATTTCATGCGCCCAGGCATGAGGAAGGTCTGAACTCGACTGCCGGCGGCGAGCCCACCGGATCAACGGGAGAGGGTTAGTCTGAGGCGGGGGCGACCCGGAAAGCCCGCTCGACGGCAACCGAGCCGCCGGCAGTTCTCGCACGAACCGTGCAGCTTCCACCCGGCGAGCAGACCTCGAGCGGAGCCGGTACCAGGACGAACTGCCCCTGGATCAGTTGCTCGATACCGCCGATCGATCGCTCGAAGCGGTAGACATCCCCGGAGTCCGATTCGACCTCAACGGTGAGCGGATAGTCCGAGGGGGCCGCATCGATCGACAACAACAGCTGCACCACCCCGGCGTCCATATCAGGCACGAGTGCGTCGGAGGGATCGTCGGAGAGTTCGGTCCCCACGAGGACTGAAATATTCAGGCCCAGGTCGGGTTTCTGCGACTCCGAGACCGGTTTCAACAAGAAGGTAAACACGACACCGGCGACCAGGGCTGCGGCGACCAACCACCACGGAGCTCCCATGCGCACGGTCGCCGGCGAGGCAGCCGGAGCCTTGCGCGTGAACTCGGCAACCGTGCCTCCGGCCTCACGCCCTGCTACTGCCTTTCCCCTGGCCCACTTGTCCTCGAGCGCACAGGTTCGACAGAGCGCGAGATGCCGGGACACCCGCTCGGCATGCTCACCGGAAAGCTCCCCTCTCGACGCTGCGACGATCTCTTCCGCCGACGGATGATCCTCGACGAAAGCCTCGCCGTGCTTCTCCATCTGCCGTTGCAGCTTGCGGACGACTTTCATCTCTTTTTGGCACCCCTCACAGGCCGACAGATGGTCGGCAAAAGCCTGGTTTTCCGGCTCTGGGAGGGTTCCGTTGAGGAACCAGGGGAGTAGGGCGTGAATCCTCCCGTCGCGCGTCATTTTGGTCTCCACACCATCTAGTCGTTTCGCCGAGCTACGGGTTCAGTTTCGCCGACAGAGGGGTGGCCGATCAAGACGAAGGGTGCCCAGCGGTAGGGATCCCGATGAGCGGGGAGGTCGGATCGGATGAACTCGATCTTGGTTCGGCGCAGAGCAGCCGGCACCGACATGCCGTCCCGGATATGGGAATAGAAGCGCACCATGAAATCGGCAGTCGATTTGTCGTTGACGTTCCACAGGCTGGCGAGCACCGCGTCGGACCCTGCGTAGAGGAAGGCGCGGGTGAGACCGATGAACCCCTCTCCACGGACCAGCTCTCCCGTGGCCGACTCGCACGCCGACAGAGTCACCAACTCGGCGTTGAGGTCGAGTTGCAGCACCTCATCAAGCCGCACGAGACCATCCGAGAACAGGAGCCCCGAAGCCGAAGGGTTCTCGCTATCGATAGAGGCGTGGGTTGCGAAGTGAATGTACCGGAAACTCGCCATCGGCTGGGCTTCGAAGCTCTCTCGAACGAGCTGTTGCTCCATGACCACCTCGCGGCTCGTAGTAAACAACCCGGCGATCGACTCGAGTGACGGACCGGCGTAGCGCAAGGGCGGAAACTCTGAATCGGCGCCCTCTGAAGCGGGTGCGCCCAGGCCAATCCAACCGGATGTTGCCCTCCGAACGGGTTTCACACGACGGTCCACCAACGTGGTCGCCGACGGCAGCGCGACGATCTCATACTTCTCCACGAGGAAGCCATCCGCTCCCCGGATGACTTCGAAAGGGAGTCGATGCAAGGCCCCGTCCGGAACGACGAGCAACCTGGTGATTCCCTCAGGAATTGAGTCAGGAAGAATGCTCGCGGCCAGTCGGCCGGCCCCGTGCCCCGGGACCCCACCCAACGCTGGAGCCTGGAGCACCTTGGCGATGGAAAGCACCTCTTGCTCAATACGAGACGGTATCGGCAGCTCGTGCAGCGAAACCTCTTGACGCGTGATGTCCATGCGCCAGGCCTGCGACTCTCCGACGAAAAACTCGAGCAAGAGTTCGTCCGGACCCAGCAAACGCTGTACCTCTGCGAGATCCGCAGCTACCGGGTACTCCACGGCAGCGTAGTCCGGGTTGCTGACGCGGAGGTCCAGGCGAAAAGTCGCGAGGCTGGCTTGCGCCTTCTCAAGAGCCGCCACCGCGCTCGAGCGCTGCCCCTCGTCGACGGTACGTACCGCGCGATGAGCCTCTGTCAGTGCGGCGACCAGCGCCCGTTCGTCGGCTTGCTGTTGCTCCGTGAGACGAGCCCGCAACGAAAGCCGCGATTCCTCCAGCAGCTCTTTGAGGCTGCGCGAACGGGACATCTCGATCAATTCGAAGACCCTTGAATCGGCTGCTGTACCAGCCAGCTCAACCTGAATCGCGTTCTCGTAGAGTTCCAGGTTTTCGGCATGAAACGCCCGCCGCAGTTCAGGCCCTCCCATGTGACCTCGCTGCAACTCCAGGAGGTCGAGGGCGGTCGCGTACTCACGGCCGGCCTGCACCGCTGAGTTGCTTTCGCGGTGCAGGTCTCCCATCCACCATCGCGCCGCCGCCATGTGTTCTACCAACCGGGCTCGCGACGCCACTTCAAGAGCCTTCCGGTGGTGCCCCAGCGCTGCATTCAAATCGCCACGGGCGCTCGCGACTCGCCCTGCGACGTTCCGGGCGAACGCCAGGTGCTCGGGCTCGCCGATATCGGCCGCCAGCTCCGTCGCTTTCCTCGCCACGTCTTGAGCGTCCTCCAGCGCGTCGACTCGAGCCAGGGCGGCAGCCAAGCTCGCCAGAACACGCACCCGGTCTTCCGACGGGTCAACGAGCGACTCGAGAGCTGTCCGGTAGTCCTTCACCGCAAGCCGCCATTGCCCAAGCCCCGACATCGACGCTGCGCGGGCGACATGCGCTTTGCCGACGAATGTAGGGTCCCGCAGCTCTGCACTCATCTCGACGGCACGCTCGGAAGAGGCCAGCGACTTGTCGAACGCGCCGAGAGCGTAGTAGGACACGGATAGGTTCAGCTGGCTATTGGCCACGCCCCGCAGATCGCCCGCGGCCTCGTAGGCAGAAAGCGCCTTGGACTGGTGCAGCACCGCCTCTGCGATCTCGCCGACGTTGCGTGCGATCACGGCCAGATCGTTGTGAGCATGGGCGACCCAGATCTCTTCTGGCTGCACGTTGGAGGACAACGCCGATTCGATGACCCGCCGAGCTTCAGCGAGCTGTCCAGCTCGAAGCATCGCTAGCCCACCCCTCGCCTTTAGCGCCGGGCGGCGGGGGTCCACGGGGTCGAGCGCCTCCTCGGCCTGCCGGAAGTCCTCGTACGCCTGTAGCGGTGCACCCGTTGCGAGCCCGTATTCGCCTCGAAGCTGGAGAGCGGCACTTTGGCCAACGTGACTCTTCTCGAGGGTTGCCCGCTCGAGCCATTCCTCGATCATGCTCTTCGCTTGGCTCAGCGCCCCCAACTTGATGGCCGTATCGATCGCCATCATTTCCGCGTACAGAACTCGTTCGGGAAGGAGCGTCGAACCGCAAGCCTGGACCAAGTCAAGAAAACCTGCGTGAGCTGTCTCGTAGTCGCCAAGCAGGTTGTTCCCGTCAGCCACCTCGATGCGGGTTTCACACCACAGACCCACGTCGCGGTCCTCGGTTAGCGCCACGACAGCCTGCCGCTCGTCCAGGGCGGCCCGAGGTCGGCCCAGGCTGAACAGGATGTCGGCCCGGCGCAGCCGTGCGTCGGCCTCGTTGGCGACGTCCCCGACGCGATGCTGGTACTCCGCAGCGTGCCCCAAGTGTTCTTGAGCTTCGTCGGGGCGGTCGGTCCAGCTGCATACCGTGGCGAGGTTGTAGTGTGCCGTTCCGACTCCAGCAGGATGCCCCGCCTCGTTGTATCCCTGTCGGGCGCGTTCGAAGAGTTCTTCGGCCCGCGTTAGGTCGTTTCGATCTAGAGCCCCGACACCTTGCACGAGATCAAACAGCGGTGACGGATCCTCAACGCACCGCGAAAGGGACTCGGCGAACTCCTCGAACCCGCCCGAGAAGTAGTGCCGCTTGAAGGCGAACTGCAGGAGGATCGGGTGAATCGGATCCACCTCGGACATCTGTTGGCAGACTTCGCCAGTAGTCCGGTCCGATTCGAACAGCTCCGATTCAATCGCTCTCAGAGCGGAGTTTTGCTCGGCGGATCGGGCGTCGGCATCGTCCCGGGACGAGCAGCCGGCTGCCAGCACGACGAGGATAATTACTAGCGTTTTTCTCAAATTTCGATTTCCACCGCTTTTTTTCATCTGAATTTGAACCGGCATTCCCTTCCCCCGACAGGATAGTCGTCGTAGAAATATCCGGGTTCACACCCCACGGAGGAATCGTGAAGAATTTTAAGTTCTGCGTAGCCCTAACGCTCACAATCGTTTGTTTTCTCCCCGCCGGCGCGTCCATCTCCGTGCCTGACGACCTGAGCAGCATCCCGCCGCGGTCCGCGTCGGTCGGCATGGCGGACTCGAGCAGTGGCGGCACACCCGCCCCGCCCAACAACCAAAATTCGCGGGTGCGGTTGTCGGTCAACCCGTTCGTCGACTGCGATTACTCGGTGAGCAACGGCAACCCGGGCTCGATTCCGTCAGCAGTCGATGAACTGCTCGACTGCCTGGAAGCCGAGTTCCTGCTGCCACAAAACTCCGCCTTTACGTTCTTCCAGAACGGCGACAACAGTGCGGCGACCCCGATCAACTTCCGGGTCCAGTACAACGACACGTTCTTTGGGCCTCAGATCATTCCGGGCATCAACGTTTCCGAGTCGGACCCCGACCTGGACATCATCGAGATCACGGTGCACGAGTTCCAGGACCCCACACGGCTGTACGTGTCGATCCCTCACTTCGCAGAGGTTCCGGACGCTACCGGCGATGACGTGATCGTCGCATTCCGGTCAAACTCCGGTGCCGAGCAAGAGATCAAGGTTCAAACCATCGCCGGTACCAACATGCTCCCCCTGATCGAGAGGGACCTGATTACGGCGGGCTACAACGTCACCCTCGACACTTCCGGGCTGACCGTCGAGGATATGCCGGTGACCGATTCGAACGGCAATGTGACCTACGTCCCGATCACGCGCTTCCGGATGGAACTCCTAAACCCCGCGATGATCACCACCGACATCATGTTTGAGCTTCGCCCCCAGAGCAACGGCGGCGGCGGCGGCGGCGGCGGTCGCTAGTCCTCTTCCCCAGTCAAGCCAACTCTCAGCCGGCGCAAGATCTCCGTGGCCTTGCGCCGGCAGTGCCACATCCGGGACTTGACCGTCCCCGGCGGAATCGTCAGCTCCTCGCCGACCTGGACGTAGGACAGCTTCTCGACGAAGACCAACCGCCACAACTCCCGACAGGCCGCCGGCATCGCCATCACCAACCGGTGCAGCAGCTTGGCCTCGTCCTTCTGCTCTGCGTCCCGGTAGGGGTTGTCGGTGGCCTGCTGTGGCAGCTCGGCCTCGGCCTCCTCCTGGAACTCCCGATCCCGGTAGCGCACCCGCAGGCGGTCGATCGAGGAGTAGTTGGTGATCCCCCCCACGTAGGACCGCAGGTTGGACTGGCCGCGGAAGCGGCCTTCGCGCAGGTTCACCAGCAGCTTCTGGTGGACCATCTGGCAGAGGTCCTCCTCCTCGTCGAGCAGGGCCGGATACTGGGCGCGGAGCTGAGTGCGGATCCAGAGGTCCACCTCCAGGAATACATCGGCATCGCCTCGCAGGTAGGCGTCGATCTGCCCCTGGGGCGTCTGGTCCTCGGAGTGGCTCACGCGACCTCGGATTATACGGATCTTCCGGCGCATTTCGCGCAGTGACTTGGGCCTGAGTCCGTCCATGCCGCTCTCCGATCCCCCTCGGATCATCCGAGGGCTTAGTCGGAGTTCGACGGCCCGGGTTCACTCCCCTGCCCGGCCCGGCAGCCGTATCGCCCAAAGTGGGCGGGAATTGAGGAGCCGGGCTGACAACCGGCCCCGATGGCTTGTTGGATTCCCCCCTTCGCCGTATACCGTCACAGCATAATGTGGCCGGAAAAGGGGGATTTCGTGAGATTTGTCGTTTCGATTGCGTGTGCGACGCTCCTGCTCGCCCCGGGTGCCTGGGCCGAGACCGAGGAGAAACCCGAGACCAGGATCCAGACCGTCGGCCACAAGGAGGTCGAGGTCAAGGCTCCTGCCAAACCGGTGGACAAGGGCACCCTGCAGCGGTCGGCCCTGGCCGACGTGATTCGCGGCAACTTCCGCAGCATCCAGGTCAACGTCGACGCCCTCAACCAGAACATCGTGGGCGACGCGGCCAACGAGCCCTCCATCGACATCGACCCCACCGATCCGAACAACATCGTGGTCGGATGGCGCGAGTTCGGCACCATCACCAACGACTTCCGCCAGGCGGGCATGGCCTTCAGCCTCGACGGCGGCCTGACCTGGAACAACGACGGCCCCCTGGACCCGGCGCAGTTCCGCAGCGACCCGGTCATCGCCGCCGACAACAACGGCGACTTCGTCTACTACAGCCTCAGTACCGTGACGACCACCGAGGTCTTCCTCTCGAGCGACAAGGGCGCCACCTGGTCCGCCCCGATCTCCTCACCGGGGGGCGACAAGAACTGGATGGTGATCGACCAGAGCCCCACCAGCATCGGTGACGGACACGTTTACCTGCTGTGGAACTCCCAGTTCACCTGCTGCGCCGCGGGCACCGACTTCGCCCGCTCCACCGACGGCGGCGCGACCTGGGGCCCCGCCCTGGCCATGCCTCAGAAACCCAAGTGGGGCACCCTCGACACCAACTCGTCGGGTCAGCTCTTCGTGGTCGGCGCCAACCTGGCAGCGACCTCTCATCTGATCTTGCGTTCGAGCAACGCCCGGGACTCCTCGCAAACGCCGACCTTCGAACTGGCCCAGTCCATCGACCTGGGCGGCAACACCAGCAGCGGCGGCACGCCCAACCCCGGGGGCCTGCTGGGCCAGGTCTGGGTCGCCGCCGACCGTTCCGGCACCGCCACCGACGGCAACGTCTACGTGCTCGGGTCGGTCAACCCGCCGGGCTCCGACCCGATGGACGTGCACTTCATCCGCAGCACCGACGACGGCGCGACCTGGACCTCGCCGATCCGGGTCAACGATGACACCGGCAACGCCTGGAACTGGTTCGGCACCATGTCCGTCGCCCCCAACGGGCGGATCGACGTGGTCTGGAACGACACCCGCGGCGACGCCTCGGGCACCATGTCCGAGCTGTACTACGCCTACTCCACCGACGCCGGAGACAGCTGGTCCGGCGGTGTGGCGATCAGCCCGGCCTTCGATTCCACCGTCGGCTGGCCGCAGCAGAACAAGATCGGCGACTACTACGACATGGTCTCCGACGAGCTCGGCGCCGGAGTGATCTACTCGGCGACCTTCAACGGAGAGCAAGACGTCTACTACGTGCGGGTCGGCGACTGTAACGCCAACGGACTCCACGACTCCGAGGACGTGGCCAACCAGACCAGCGACGACTGCAACCTCAACGGCGTGCCCGACGAGTGCGAACCGGACTGCAACCTCAACGGCATCGCCGACGGCTGCGACGTGGACAGCGGCGGAAGCGATGACTGCAACGTCAACTCGATTCCCGACGAGTGCGACATCACCGCCGGCGCCCAGGACTGCAACAGCGACGGTCTGCTCGACGAGTGCGACATCTCCCTCGACCTCGAGACCGGCACCGGCTGGTCGGTCGGCGCTCCGGGCGACACTGCCACCACCGGCATCTGGGTGCTGGACGATCCGATCGGCACCGACGCGCAGCCCGAAGACGACCACACCGTGGCCGGCGTTCAGGCCTTCGTCACCGGACAGGGTTCGGTCGGCGGCGGCGTCGGTGAAAACGACGTCGACGGTGGAGCCACCACCCTGTTCTCGCCGATCCTCGATGTCAGCACCCAGGCCGATCCCTACATCGGCTACTGGCGCTGGTACTCCAACGACGCAGGCAGCACGCCCAACACCGACGTGTTCACCATCGACGTGAGCAACGACGGCGGCAGCAACTGGACCAACGTCGAGGTGGTCGGACCGGCCGGACCGGAGACCGGCGGCGGCTGGATCTTCTCGATCTTCCGCGTGGCGGATATCGTCGCGCCGACCGCCGACGTGCAGCTACGCTTCATCGCCGAGGATGCCGGCGACGGCTCCATCGTCGAGGCAGCCATCGACGACCTGGTGATCATCGACTGCCTGGCGTGCGCCGGCACGATTCCCGGTGAAACCACCAACCTGCTGCTCTCGATCTCGTCGGGCACCGTGGCCGACCTGGTCTGGAGCGTCGACGCCGACGCTGAAACCTACGACGTCTACCGCGGTAACCAGGCCGACGCCTCGGACCTGAGCTGCTTCCAGGCGGACGTCGTCGGCAACAGCACCTCCGACGACGGTCAAGTGCCCGGCGTGGGCAACGCCCTCTACTACCTGGTCAACGCATCGAGCTGCGCCGGCACCGGCACCCTGGGACAGAGTTCCGCAGGCGCCGAGCGAACCGCCGCTGCCGCCTGTCCGTAGTCCAAGCAACGAGCCCAACCAACAAGGCCTCCTTCGTCCCCATCGACGAAGGAGGCCTTTTCCTTTCCTGCCCTCCGAAGCTCGCACAGCGAGCGTACGCAGATGAAAATTCGGCAAGCGCTCTTGACGCCGGCGGCTTCGCTGCTATCGTTGGCCTTGGCATCAAGAGAGTCGAAGCGAGAGCTTCGAACGGCAACCGAGCTTCTTCCATGAAGCCGCGGTGCCGAGGCTGGCACCGGTGAGCAGTCACCGGCAAAGCGATGCGGCCGCGACGGATTCCTTCCGGATGCGGCAAAACGGGAAGCGAGCTTCCCCGCGCACGTGAGCTGTCCTGATCTTGGTGAAAGGAGCCAAGACATGACAGCAACCTGACCCCCACGATCCCCGAATCGACCCGGCGACAGACCCCGTCTGTCTGCGCGGCCACGGCCGCGCTCCCCCGCTCGCGCGTTGCGCGACGCGGCACCGGATACGTGCGCCCTGATACCGGAGCTGGACCATGCAACAAACCGAATCACGACAAGCTGCGTCAACCCTGGCGATTCACGCGGGCCGCCGGCCCGATCCCGCCACCGGCGCCCTGCTCACGCCGATCTACCAGAGCACCACCTACGCCCAGCCGGGCGTCGGCGAGGACTGCCCGCACACCTACAGCCGCGACACGAACCCGACGGTCTCGGCCCTCGAAGGAGCCCTGGGAGCGCTGGAAGATGCGCCTCCGGCGGTCTGCTTCTCGAGCGGTATGGCGGCGATCGCCGCGCTGTTGCTGGAATCTCTGCGTTGCGGCGACCACGTCGTCGTCTCGGAAGTGGTCTACGGCGGGACCGTACGGTTACTCCGGGACATCCTCGCCGATTTCGACATCGCCGCGTCGTTCGTGGATGCTTCGGATCCTCGCCGGGTCGCCGCGGAGTTCACCGAGCGCACCCGCTTGATCCTGGTCGAAACCCCGGGCAACCCGACCCTGCGCCTCTGCGATCTCGACGCCCTGGGCGAACTGTCGCGGAGCACCGGCGTGCCGCTGGCCGTGGACAACACCTTCCTCACCCCGGTACTGCAGCGCCCTCTCGATGCCGGGGCGGAGGTATCGATCTACTCGACCACCAAGTTCATCGACGGACACAACGCCACGGTGGGAGGCGCGCTGATCTCCCGCGACGAGGAGCGCCTGGCCCGGCTGCGCCGCATCCGCAAGAGCGTCGGCTCGATCCAGGCGCCCCATGACGCCTGGCTGACGCTTCAGGGGTTGAAGACGCTGCCGCTGCGCCTCGAACGGCACTCGAGTAACGCTCACGCCCTGGCCCTCGGCCTGCAGCAACTCCCCGAGGTCGAGCACGTGGTCTACCCCGGCCTCGTCGACTTCCCCCAGCACGACCTGGCCCGGCGGCAGCACACCCTACACGGGGGAATGCTGACCTTCCGCATTCGCGGCGGAGCAGAGGCGGCCCGCCGCTTCGTTCGCGAGCTGCGACTGTGCACCCTCGCCGAAAACCTCGGCGCCGTCGAGAGCCTGGTGACCCACCCCGCGACGATGACCCATGGGGATGTGCCTGCGGCCCAGCGCGCGGCAGTCGGCATAGACGACGGCCTGCTGCGGCTGTCGGTCGGCCTGGAGCAACCGGAAGACCTGCTGGCGGACATCCGCACCGCCCTCGAGAGGAGCGCATCATGAGCAAACCCGAAACCCTCGTTCTGAAACTGGGCGGCTCGGTGCTGTCCTCGGAAGACCAACTGCCCGATCTGGTCCACGAGATCTACCGGCGCCGTCGCGCGGGCTACCGGGTGGTCGCCGTCGCGTCGGCTCTGGGTGGCACCACCGAGTCCCTGATTGCCCGCGGCGCCGCCTTCCCGGCAGCCCGGGATGAGAGCTTCCGTGCCGCCCTGCTGGCAACCGGCGAACTTGCCAGTGCCTCGCTGCTGGGACTGGCCCTGGAACGGGCCGGCATCCCGGCCGCGCTCTGCACCCCTCAGCAGATCGGCCTGACCACCAGCGGCCCCACCCTGGACGCCGATCCGGTGGCCCTGGACCGAGCTGCCGTCGAGGAGCGGCTCGATGCGGGACAGGTGGTGGTCGTACCGGGCTACTCCGGCCACGACCGCCGGCACGGCCGACCGACACTGCTGGGCCGCGGCGGCTCGGACCTGACCGCGGTGTTCCTGGCCCAGCGCCTTGGTGCCGACTGCGAACTGCTCAAGGATGTCGACGGCATCTTCGAACGGGGCCCGTCGTCCGGAGATCCGGGGCAGGCCTTCGATCGACTGAGTTGGGCCGACGCCGTTGACGCCTGCGGTCCGGCCATCCAACCCAAGGCATTGCGTTACGCCCGGCGCCACCGGGTGCCTCTCACGGTCTCCCGGCCCGGTGGGATCGCATCGACCCGTATCGGGGACGCGCCGACCCGCCGCCGGGTCACCCGGCCCGGTGTTCGTCCGTTGCGCATCGGACTACTCGGTCTCGGAACGGTCGGCCAGGGGGTCTACCGGCACCTCACCCGGCATCCCGAGCAATTCGAGCTGGTCGGTGCCGCCGTGCGGGATCTGGCCAAACCCCGTCAACACGCTCCCGATCCGCGGGACCTGACCGTCGAGGCGTGGCGCATCGTCAGCAGCGACTGCGACGTGATCGTCGAGTTGACCGACGGCAACCCGGACAGCACATCGCTGATCGAAGCTGCGCTGCGGGAAGGCAAGTCGGTCATCACGGCGAACAAGGAGATCTCCGCGGTCCGGGGCGCCCGCTACCGCCGGCTGGCCGCCCGGCATGGCGGCCGGTTCGTGTGCTCGGCGTCGGTCGCCGGTGCGATCCCGGCTCTCGAGTGGGCCCGCCGGCTGGCGTCCCGTTCGGTGCGTTCGATCGAGGGGGTGCTCAACGGCACGACCAACTTCATTCTCGGCCGGCTGGAGCAGGGAGCTTCATTCGCCGAGGCGCTGAACGCGGCCCAGACCGCCGGGTTCGCCGAGGCGGACCCCGGCGCCGACCTCAGTGGGCGGGATGCGGCTTGCAAGATCGCGCTCCTGGCCGAAGCGGCCTTCGGAGAGAGCCCTTCCCTCGATGCGATCCGCCGTGACGAACTCAGCGCCACCACCGAGGTTCCCGAGGGCAACCAGCGGGTGCGCTTCGTCGCCCGGGCCTGGCGGCGAAGTGGACGCATTCAGGCGGAGGTGGTTCGCCGGGTCTTGCCGGCCACCCATCCGTTGGCCTCGGTCGAGGACGAGGACAACGCGGTGATCTTCGAGCTGGCCGACGGCACCCGGCATGCCCTCGGGGGCAAGGGTGCGGGGCGCTGGCCCACCGCCGAATCGGTCTTCGCCGATCTGCTGCAGCTATCGCGAGCCCATCAGCGGCGCAGCGCCGGCCGGCGCAAGGAGAAGGCATCATGAAGCTTCGTACCCGGCTGACTCAACCCTGCGGCGACAGCGGAGATCCGTGGGGCGCCGCCTCGACGCCGATCTACCAGACCGCAACCTTCTTCCAAGAAGACCCGGAGCAATTCGGCCGCTTCGACTACTCCCGGAGCGACAATCCGACTCGGCATGGCGCCGAAGCACTCCTCGGCGAGATCGAAAACGGAGACTCGCTGCTGTTCGCCAGCGGTATCGCGGCGATCAGCACCTGCCTGCGCCTGGTGCGGCCGGGACAGAACATCGTCGCCGGCGCCGATCTTTACGGCGGAACCTTCCGGCTGCTGGGAGAGCTAGTCGCCCCCCTGGGGATCCAGGTGCGGCGAGTGCCGCTGCAAGACCTGAACGCGGCGTCGGAGGCCATCGACGGAAACACCCGGCTGGTGTTGCTCGAGACTCCCTCCAACCCGCTGCTGCAGGTCATCGACCTGGGTGGTGTGGCCCGGCTGGCCCGGGAGTCCGGCGCCCTGCTCGCGGTGGACAACACGATGATGACCCCGCTGCTCCAGCGGCCGTTGGACCTGGGCGCCGACCTGGTGATCCACTCGGCGACCAAGTTCCTCGCCGGGCACTCCGACGTGACCGCGGGAGCCGTGGTGACCCGCAACGCCGAACTGAGGGACCGGCTCGCATTCCTGCGCAACGCCGAGGGCAATGCGTTGGCGCCGTTCGAGGCCTGGCTCCTGGCCCGCGGCATGCGCACGTTGAGCCTGCGCCTGGAGCGCCAGCAGCAGAACGCCGAGACCCTGGCCCTGGCGCTGTCTGACCACCCGGGGGTCGAACAGGTGCTATCCCTTGCCCTGCCGGACCATCCCGGCCGGGAACTCCACGACCGTCAGGCGGAAGGGCCCGGCTCGGTGCTCTGCCTGCGCCTCGGCTCCCGTGAACGGGCCCGTGCTTTGGTTGCCGAGACCCGGCTGTTGCGCACGGCGGTCAGCTTCGGCGGGCTGGGCTCGACGATCTCGCTGCCGGGCTGCATGTCCCATGCGTCGATCCCCGAGGAGCAGCGCCGCGTCGATCCGCTGCCCGACGACCTGGTGCGCATCTCCGTCGGCATCGAGGACCCGCAAGACCTGCTCGACGATCTGGAGCGCGGACTCCGCGCCGAAGCGGTCACTTACGCCGCATGCCCCGGGTGAAGACCTTGCCCTGGATGATCTTGTGGGCGGGCTTGCCGCCCATCATCCGTTCGCGGGCGAACTCCTGGCCGCAACGGGGGCAGCGCAGGTCGCCGGCGGTGTGATCCTCGACGATCCGTTCGACGATGCACTTCACCAGGCCGCCGGTGCCCCCCTTCTTGTAGGTGTAGAGCAGTGTCCGGCAGCGCAGGCAGAAGATCGAGATCGTTCTCCGTTCTGGCACGCCCCCATTGTAGAATCCGCATGGATCCGAGGGGCCGCCGAACAGGAGAATCCGATGAGCGAGAAGAAGACCTTTCCGTTCCCCGGCAAGGATCTGGACGTCACCTGGGACGGCCGGACCTGCATCCATGTCGGCGAGTGCACCCGCGCCAAGGGAGAACTGTTCAAGAGCGGCCGCAAGCCGTGGGGTGAACCGGATCGCGCTCCTGCCGACGAGGTCGCCGAGGTGGTCCGCCGCTGCCCTACCGGAGCCCTGACCTACACCCGCAAGGACGGGGGCGAGGGGGAATCGGCCCCGGCTGAGAACCGGATCACCGTGGCCAACAACGGACCGCTCTATGTCAGCGGACGCCTCGACATCGAAGGGGCCCCCGAGGACATGCCGGGGGTTCGCTACCGCGCCGCGCTCTGCCGCTGCGGCGACTCGAAGAACAAGCCGTTCTGTGACAACACCCACGAGAAGGCGGGCTTCGTCGACCGCGGCGCCATCGGCGATCGCGGCACACCCCTCGACAACGAGGGCGGCACCCTCCGGATCGAACGGGCGCCCGACGGACCGCTGCTGCTGAGCGGGAACATGACCCTGTACAACGCCGCCTCCCGCCCTGCCTGGCAGGGCCAGAAGGCTGCGCTCTGCCGCTGCGGCAAGTCGGCCAACAAGCCGTTCTGCGACGGGGCCCACAAGGCCGCAGGCTTCAAGGCCGAATAGTCCCGGAAAAGCGCGGGATCAGGGCTCCCCCCGGCCGGAATCGGCGTATATTGCCGCAATCGCATCAAGGGGGGGGGCATGCGCGTCCAAAGATTCAGTCTGTTCGCCGCCATCGTTCTGCTTTTCGCACTCTTTCCGGCTCTTGCCGAGGTGCCGGTTCCCGAATCCCTGCGGGTCGACCGGGTCGGCAACGTCGCCCGCTTGAGCTGGCAGGCGCCACCCGGGTTCTGCGGCGTCTACCGCAGCCCCTCTCCGTCGGATGTCCTGCGCCCCGCATGGCTGGCATCGTTCCAGCAGGAAACGACCTACGACGACCCGATCTCGACCGAGGATCCGAACCTGGTCGTCTACCTGATCGACGCCTTCATCCCCTGCGCCGTCCAGGCGGACTGCGACGACGGCGACGACTGCAACGGCATCGAGCAGTGCGGAGGCGTGCAGAACTGCCTACCCGGCAACCCGGTGCTGTGCGGCGACCAGAACGTCTGCACCGCCGAGACCTGCAACCCCGACGGCGGCTGTGAATCGACGCCGTTGGATTGTGACGACGCCGACCCCTGCACCCTGGACAGCTGCCATCCCCTGGCCGGCTGCGAGCATCGGGTCGATCCCGCCGCCGGAGTCGCCGAAGCGCGCTCCCTGGCAGGCCGCTCCCTCGGCGCGTTCCCCCATTTCGACTACGTGAACGTGTTCAACGAGGGGGACACCATCGAGGTCGCTCTCGATCCGAGCCTCGACGCCGACCTGGTCGGCCAGACCTGCGACCTGTTCGTCACCGACAACGAGACCGCCGGCAGCTGGTGCGCCGCGGGAGCGCTGACCGACGTCCGCGGAACGCCTCAGGAAATCACCTTCGGCGCCGGCTCGGTGACCGACAACACGTTCGTGCTGACCGGAGGGGACACCCTCAGCTCCGATGCCGGAACGGAGCCGGGGCGGGGCTACGACCTGGTCCTCGACTGCGACCGGGACGGCCAGCTCGATCCCGGCGAGCGCGTCGACGGACTCGGCGATGCCGCTGGCTTCTACGTCTTCGGCGACCTTGCCGCAGCGGGCCCCCTGGCGGTTTCGAGCTTCGACGTGATCGGCCCGGAGCCGGATCACTGCGCCGGCGGCGGCAACGACGACATGCGCATCTACTACCCGACGCTGCTCGATGACCCGCAGGCGGTCGAGGTCTACCCGCTGGTGGTGGTCAGCCACGGCAACGGGCACTGCTTCGACTGGTACGACTTCCTGGGCAACCACCTGGCCTCCTACGGCTACATCGTGATGTCCCACGACAACGACACGGTTCCCGGCATCGAGACCGCGTCGGAAACCACCCTGATCTTCACCGACCGCATTCTCGAGGAACAGGGTGAGATCGGCGGCGGCGTGCTGGCCGGACACATCGATTCCAGCCGCATCTCCTGGATCGGCCACAGCCGTGGCGGCGAGGGCATCGTCCGCGCCTACGACCGGCTGGTCGACGAGGCCTATCCCTCCCGGGCCTACAGCGCCGACGATCTGGTGGTGCTGAGCAGCATCGCCCCGACCGACTTCCTCGGGCCCGATGAGACCGACCCCAAGGGCGTGGCTTACCACCTGCTCTACGGAGCGTCCGACGGCGACGTCTGCGGCTGCCCCAACAACTCGATCGCCCAGTCCTTCCCGCTGTTCGAGCGGGCTACCGGCGCCCGCAAGTCGACCTACGTCCACGGCGCCGACCACAACGACTTCAACTGCTGCGGCTTCGACGATTTCAGCGGCCCCGCCGGCACCGCCGTCGGCCGCCCCGAAGCCCAGCAGGTACAGAAAGCGGCGACGCTGGCCCTGCTCGAAGTTCACGTCAAACAGCGGCGCGCACCTGAGGAGTGGTTCTGGCGCCACTACGAAACCCTCCGCCCGATCGGTGTCGCTGCGAGCACCACGGTGGTCCACGACGAACGGGTCCATCCGGATCTGCGCAACCTGGTCATCGACGACTTCCAGAGTGAGACCTCGATCAACACCAGCAGCTCCGGCGGCAGCGTGACCTTCAACGTGGCCAACGCCTCCGAAGAACGGCAGACCGACGTCGACAGCTCCTTCGACTGGACCGGCTCCCAGCCGATGAACGGCATGACCCGCGGCCGCGGCGGCGACCTCGGGCGCGGCCTGGTCTTCGACTACAGCTTCGGCACCACCGCGTTCCTCGAGTTCGAGGTGGTGGCCGGCTCCCGGGACTGGAGCAGTTCGCGCTTCCTCTCGTTCCGCGCCGCCCAGGGCACCCGGCACCCGGAGACCATGGCGGAGCTCGCCGATCTTGATTTCAGCGTAACCCTGTTCGACGGTTCCGGCGGGCAGAGCACCCTGCAGATCGGCAGCTACGGCGGCGGCATCGAAGAGCCCTACCAGCGGGAGGGCTTCGGCGACGACGCCGGCTGGCAGAACGAGTTCGAGATCATCCGCCTGGCCCTCGAGGACTTCCAGCGTGACGGCACCGCGCTGAACCTCGAGGACATTCGCGCCGTGCGATTCGACTTCGGCACCGGGAACGGCTCCGATCAGGGCCGCGTCGGTTTCGACACCCTCGAACTGATCAAGGAGTAACCCGATGAAACACCTGCAAAGGCTCTCGCTCCTGCTGTTGCTCCTGGCTTGCCTGCCCGCATGGGCGGACGCGCCCCTACCGGCGACGCCGGCGGCGGCGCAGCGGTTGCTGCACGTCGCTCAGTTCGAGATGGAAGAACCGTTCCCCTTCACCTGGCACGCCGAAAAAGTGCCGGTGCGCCAGGGCACGATGCTGGTCATCGAGGTCGCGCCGGAGTTGATCCTGCCGCGGCAGACGGCGGAACCGGTGCTCTACGTGGGCGGACACACGGCGTGGCGGGTCTCCGGCTACAACGATGCCGGCATCGTCGTCGCCTTCGTACCCACTCTCGTGGACCTAAGCGCGGCCCCGATCTGGTTCGGTAGCCCCGAGCTACCCGAGCGGGTCACCGGCGAAACCGCCGCGCGGGAACTTCAAAGCGCCCGGGCTGCGGGTATCGTCCCCTTCGACGGCGACACCCTCGAGCGGGCCGCACAGACGGACGAGCTTCGCGTGTTGGCCCATCGGCCGCAGCTGTTGAACACGCTGCACGAGCTGTCCCAGCGGTTCATTCCCGCCGCGGCCAACCGCCGCTAGAGTTCTTAGGGGACGCCTGGTTGCGGCCAGGGCCGCAGGGTCAGACGGCGGCGCCGGACTCGGTGAGGCGCTGGCAGATCTCTTCGACGAAGCGGCCGGCGAGCATCGAGACCGACCGGTCCGTGCGCCGGACCACCGAGATCTCCCGCTCGGGCTGCTCGCCCGCGATCTCCCGGTAGGTTCTCGACTTGGTGCGGTCGGTCCGCGCCGCCATCTCCGGCACGATCGATAGCCCCAAACCCAGCCCGACCAGGGCCAGCACCGTCGGCAGCTGGGTGCTGCGGCAGACGATCCGGCGGGTCACGCTGTTGGCCGAGCAGAAGTCCTCGACCTGTTTGCCGAGGCAATGAATCTCGTGAAGCACCACCGTCGGCTGGTCCCGCAGGTCGTCCAGCGAGGGCTTGGCCGGCCAGGGGTAATCCTTGGGAGCCACCGCGATCAGCGATTCGCGCCCGATCACCTCGACGCTCAGGGCGGGATGCTCCACCGGAGTGCTCATGATCGCCAGATCGAGTTCGTGCTCGACCACCGCTTCGATCAGCCGCTCGGTCAGATCCTCCCGTACCGTCAGCTCGCAGTCCGGGTTGGCCCTCACGAAGCGGGAGAGCACCGGCGGAAGCAGGTAGGGCGCCATGGTCGGGATCGCCCCGACCGAGAGTGGGCCCCGCCCTGCGTCCAGATCACGCCGGAGCTCCGACGAGACGTCTCGCACCTCATAGAGAATGCGCCGGGCCCGGGGCAGCAGGGCTCGCCCGGCCTCGGTCAGCACCGCGCCGCTGGGAACCCGGTCAAAAAGGGGCATTCCCAGCTCATCTTCCAGTTTGCGGATCTGCTGGCTGAGGGAGGGCTGGGCCACATGGCACCGCTTCGCGGCCCGCACAAAACCGCCGGTTTCCGCCACGGCGACGAAGTAACGGAGTTGATGCAGCTCCATAGTCAGAAACTATATCATGCAGAAAGATAACGTATTCGCCATCTATATCCCGATTGAATACCATCTGAGCACCGGGTGTGTGGGTCCGTCGTTGCCCGCGTAAACCCACATCCGCGGAGTCCGAGCATCGAAGTTGCGCCGGCCATCGCGTGGAAATCCGTCGGATCGGTTGTTCGCGCGTTGCCGCTCTGTCGTATTCTCGCGGTGGTCGTCGCATTTCGGACACGCGGAATCTAAAATTACTCTATGAAACAGGCCTGTCCCCACGGAAATGCCCCCGATGCCTCGGCGCCCAAGCCCCTAGGCCCGGTGGGACGTGCGGTCAGTACGGTGCTCGGCGCGCTCTGCGTGGCTCTGGCCACCGCCGGGGTCTACGTCCCGGGCCTGCCCACGACGATCTTCCTGATCCTGGCCGTCGCCCTGTTCGGTCGGGGCTGCCCCGTTTTGCGAGAGAAAGTGCTGAGCTGGAAGATTTTCCAGCCGTTCCGCCCCTATCTCGATCGCAGCAAGCCCATGCCCGTGGCCGCCCGCAATTCGGCCCTGGCCCTGATGTGGGCGGCGATCAGCATCAGCGCCGCCACGATCCTGATCTCCGCCAGCATTCCCGACTTCGTCGCCGCCATCATCGTGGTGGCCGGATTCTTCGGAACCGCGGCGATTTTCCGGGCCGCCCGGCCCCGGGAAACCGCTCCGGCCATGGCGCCCACCCGCTCCCCGCGGGCCGATTGACTCCCCTCTTTCCCGAACCTAGCTTCGAGCCAGAGGCCGTCCGGCAGACCGCCGGGTGGGAGCGGTCTCGACACCGAAGCTGGCGAGGGAGAGCGGGATGGAAAGAGAACTCGAAGGTCAAGCACTGCGCAAGATCCGGGTGCACACCCGGGACGGCTACATCGAAGGAGAGCTCGCAACCAACGAGAGCACCTCGACGCTGCACTATCTGAACGTCACCAACTCGACGCGCAGCTTTCTGCCGCTGCAGCCGCCGCTGACGACCTCCCAGGATTGGTTCCTCGACGACACGTCGCTCCAGATCGCCATGGACTCGGTGCTGTTCGTCGTGGAGCTGACCGACTACCGCCCGCCGTCGGGCGATCCGTCGGCCGCCGCACTCTACTCGGTTTCCCCGGTCCGGGTGCGCATCGGCAACTACACCATCGACGGTGAGGTCCACGTGCCGCCCCAGGGCACGCCGGTGGACCGGCTCAACTATGAACGGCACCCCTTCGTGGCCATCACCTCGGCATCGGTGCTCGGCCCCGACGCGCAGTTCGCCGCCGCGTTCGTCGCGGTCAACCGCGCCTACATCGCGGGCATCCAGGAGATCGTCGAGGCCGAGGTCGATACCGCCGCGGTTTCCGGCGAGACGACGCAGGTCTGATCCGTGGATAAGACCCCAGCCGCGAACCCCTCGCCGGGGCGCACCTTCGTCGACGGATTGCTCGTCGTGGCCATCGCTGCGGTGCTGGTCAGCATCGGCTTCCAGGCGATGGGCTCCTCCGAGACCGACGCACGCAAGCGCCTGCTGGAGAAAGAGGCCAAGCGGGTCTACGCCGCCATGTCGGCCTACTTCGGCCCGAACCAGGGCTTCCCCAACAGCTTCGCCGAGCCGCGTCTGGACACCGAGACCCTCGACCCCCTGGCGGCGCGGGGCTACTACGAAGGCAACATCTCCGCGACCCTCGAAGAGGGGCGGGTCGATGCCTACGAATCCCCTGACGACCAGGGCCTCAACCAGGAATTCTGGATGGAACTGACGCTGCGGGACGACCCCGGTGTCCGTTACCTCGTGGCCCGCTCCGACAATGCCCCCGCTTCCGGCGGCGTCTGGGTCGACGGCGTGTTCGCCATTCGCAACGGAAAGCTGGAGAAACTGCCGTGAGTCAGCCCGCAGCCCGGGTCGCCGGGCAGGACAATGCCCGGCTGAAGGCCCTCGAACCGCAACTCGATGGTTTGCGCCAGCGTTGGCGCTCCAGCCCCGACCCGCTGACGGTCCCCGAGATTCGAATCGGAAGCCGGGAACTGGAACTCAGCGCCTGGGAGTGGTCGCAGGTCGGCATCTGGCTGCAGGACCCGCAAAAGGACGATGACCGCCCCTCCTGGCTGGTGAGCCAGGGCATCGCCCTCCAGATCAAGATCCTCAACGACCTGGAGCGCCTCGAGGCAGTGCAGTCGGAAGAACCGGCGGCCGCCTTCGGTATCCGCGGTGAGTTGATGCTCGACACCGCGGTCGGCCGCTCGCTGGTGCGCAAGACCCAGAACGCGATCAACGCGCTGCTGTCCGCCGGCGACATGAAGAGCGTGC
The DNA here is from genome assembly GCA_001664505.1 of Acidobacteria bacterium Mor1. Classification (GTDB taxonomy): domain Bacteria; phylum Acidobacteriota; class Polarisedimenticolia; order Polarisedimenticolales; family Polarisedimenticolaceae; genus Mor1. The sequence goes on along the minus strand of CP011806.1, from coordinate 5,626,563 downwards.
AGGAGATGACGCCGTACCTGCATCGCCTGCGCAACACCACCTTCGAGGTCCGCGGGCTGTTGCAGGGGAACGAGCAGCAGCAGGCCGACAGCCTGGTGGATGCGATCGATGCGCCCCAGTCGGCCCCTTCGACATCCAAACCTCAGGCGCAAACGTCATCGGCAGCGGCCAAGACCGGTGCCCCCGGGCAGCGTCGAGCGCCCCAGCCGATTCGGACCGCCCGCCCCGTTGCCCAGACGGTGGTGGAGCAGCCCGGGTCCCGTACGGGCATCCTGGTGGCGGCCCTGGCCGTCGCGCTGATCGTGCGCTTCGTCGGGTTCGGCGGCTTGCTGTCCGGCGAGGCCCATCCCTCGGCGGAGTCGATGACCCACGTGTCGGCCCTGGGCGAGGCGCAGAGCCGCTGGCCCAGCGCATTCGTGACCGTGACCGCCCGGGATTGGAAGGCCACTCCCACCGAGCGGCGCACCCAGGCGATTCAAGCCGCCGCCGCCGATCTGTCCGACGCCGGCTTCACCGGCCTGTTCGTCCGGACCGACGATGGGGAACCGGTGGGGCGCTGGTCCAAGATCACCGGGGTCGAGCTGATCGACGCCACCCTGGAGACCGCCCCGGCCGGCGGTGGGGGCACCGCGGCGGCCGAAACGACCACCAAACCGTAACCGTTTACAAAAAAGAGGGTTACGGAAGCCAGCCTTCCCAGTAGCCCGTCAATTCCTATACGGAATTTCCGCTTGCATATCCCCATATTGCCCTTAGCTCATCCCATAGAGGTGATAGCGGCAATGCACGAAGCGAAACAACCGGGATACGGTCAGCGCGGAATGACTTTGGCCGAGGTGTTGGTGGTTCTTGCCATCATGGGCCTGGCCATCGCCGCCACCGCGCTTTCACTGGCTCCCTTCGAAGCACCGGTCGAATCCGGCGCGACCCAGCTTGCGGCGTTCATGAGGATGTCGCGAGCCCACGCCATGGCGACCACGTCCGCCTACAGGGTCGTGCCCGACGGCGACGGCGCCGTGCGCACCCTGGTCGCGACCACCTGCTCCGACTCGACCTGGACACCCGATACCGATCGCACCCTGACGCTGCCCGACGACGTGACCCTGGCGAGCACGAGCTGGCTCGTCTGCTTCAACTCACGGGGCATCTCGTCGAACAACGTGATCATCACCCTCGAGAACCCCGACTTCGGCAGCGAGCAGGTCGAGGTACTCCTCGGTGGTTCCGCAGGAGTCGTCCGATGAGCCGGCGCTCCGAGAACGGGATGACCCTCGTCGAAGTGCTGATCGCCCTGGCGATCCTGGCGCTGGTGATGATGGCGATGCTGCCGAGCTTCATCGGCTACTTCGACGCGAACACCCGCAACGAACAACGCACCGGCGCCGTTGAAGCGGCACAGCAGGTCGTCGAGACCCTGCGTCGAGACGACCCGGCCGCGCTCCCCACGAGCGGCTCCTCCGGCGTACAGGCCGTGACCATCGGCTCGCGCCAGTACGAAGTGGTGACCCACTACTGCCGTGAGGCCTCGTTCTGTACCGCCACCAGCCGGCACCTGGTGATCGAAGTCCGCCTGGGCGGCGCCGAGATCTACTCGGTGGCTTCGGTCTTCACCCAGCTCAACTAGGAGATCCCATGCGTCGACAATCCGGATTGACCCTGGTCGAGCTCATGGTGGCGCTGGCTGTTGCCGGCCTGCTGGCGACCGCAGCCCTCTCGATTACCCTCTCCAGCCGCAAGATCTACGAGGCGGACGAGCGGCGCACCGACCTGAACCAGCATCTCCGCGCCGGCATCGATCTGGTCGGCATCGATCTGCGCCAGGCGGGCACCCGCCTGCCCGGCGACTTCCCGGCGATCATGATCGTCGACGGCGGCTCCGGTCCGGACACCCTGATCGTGCGCACCAACGAATCCGACGACGTGATGCCGATCTGCCAGGACATCGTCGCCGGCGCGGCGATCGGAGAACTGCGGATCTCCGAACTGGCCTCGACGGTGCCCGGCTGCGGCAAGCTCCCCGACGACAACAGCGACGGCTGGCCCGACAACGTGGGAGCCTGGCGCCAGGAACGCACCAAACACGGCGGCGCGATGGACGTCTACGCCTTCAGCCCGATCTCCAAACAGGGACAGTTCCTCTCCTACGACGCCGACGGCACCGACGATCAACGCCTGGACATTTCGGGCAAGGCGGGGGTGACCAACTGGGTCATCTCCTGCGGCAAGGCCGACCAGTGCCGGGCCTACGCCCTGACCGAGCACCGCTACGAGATCGTCAACGGCCGGCTGCGATACCGGATCAACGACGACCCGGCCGACGTGGTCAACATCATGGACTACGTCACGGACTTCCAGGTCCAGGCGCACCTGACCGACGGCTCGGTGCGAACCAGCCTGACGTCGTCGGACGATTGGTCCGACGTGGTCAGCGTCGAACTCACCCTCACCGCGGAGACCTCCTTCGACGGCCGCACGGTGCAGCGCACGATGTCGAGCCGTTTCTTTCCGCGCAACGTGCTCTCGCTCTAGCGCCCCACGAGGTATGCCGATGAGAACCTCCCGACAAGACGGATACGCGTTGGTGACCGTGCTGCTGCTGCTGGCGTTGATCGCCGCGCTGCTGCTCGGATACTTCTCGCTCACCGCCATCGACACGGCCACGACCCACTCTTCGATGGAGAGCGTCCGGGGCTTCTACGCTGCCGAGGCAGGTCTGAACATCCGCTCGGATCTCGTCCGCACGGTGTTCCAGAACTACAGCCTGCCCAAGGGAACACCGCCGGACCCGGCGGGCCTGGACCCGATGTGCGAAGGAAGCAACCTGGGCAGCGGAGATTTCGCCTGCGCGGACTACCAGCTCGACGGGCGCACGATCACCACCCACATCAACGAGCTCCCGGACAGCCCCCGCAGCATCGTCGTACCCCGGGGTGAGCCGCACCAGAACCTCAGTGCCCTGGAATACCGGCACATGATCAACTCCACGACCTTCAACACCGACGGCAACAAGGAGGCGGAGCTGGAGCTTCGCGTCAACACCCGGCTGGTGCCCCTGTTCCAGTTCGCGGTGTTCTTCAACAAGGATCTCGAGATCACGCCTGGACCGGCCATGGCGCTCAACGGCCCGGTGCACACCAACGGCGATCTGTACATGGCCGCCTACACCTCGGTGGACATCAACGGGCAGGTCTCCGCTGCCGGAGACATCTACCGTGGCCGCAAGGAGGCGGACATCTGCTGGACCGGCCCCTTCCGGGTGGCCGATCCGTCGACCCTGACCGAGGTGCCGACCTGTAGCGGCAGCCGCCGGCTGATCACCCAGTCCGATGTCACCGGCTGGAACGGCATGATCCAGACCGGCGCCGATATCGTCGACGTGCCCCAGCCCGACGCGCTGGATCCTTCTGCCGGACGGCTCTACTGGGACCGTGCGGACCTCCGGGTCATGCTGGACGCGACCACCAACGGCATCGAGCTCCAGAGCGCCGCAGGAGCGACTCACGCCCAGAACGCGACCCTGGCCGGCTGCGGAGCGCTCTCGACCTCCAACAGCTTCTACAACAACCGTGAATCCAAGAACATCCGCATGCTCGACGTCGACGTGCAGTCTCTGTTGAACTGCCTGCACAACAACACGGCGATCATGGGCAAGGATATCGACGACACCAGCGACGGTGGGCTGGTGTTCTACTTCGGTGTCGAGGGACCGAACCAGGACACGATCAACGGCTACGGCGTCCGGCTGCAGAACGCCGACGAGCTGGCGTCGAACGTGTCGCTGGCCCCGGCGATCGAGGGCCTGACGGTGGTGACCAACCAGGCGATGTACGTCCAGGGGCACTACAACCGCACCAACAAGAAGCCGGCCTCGATCCTCTCGGACTCGATGAACGTGCTCTCGACCGCCTGGGCCGATTCGGACAGCACCCAGGCCCTGAGCCACTCGAGCCGCAACGCGGCGACCACGACCGTCAACGCGGCGTTCCTCTCGGGAACCGACACCACCGGCGGGGTCGACGGAAGCGCCGGCCAGGACAGCGGCAGCTACAGCGGCGGTGTCCACAACTACCCGCGGATGCATGAGGACTGGAGCGGCGTGACCCTGACCTACCGGGGATCGCTGGTCAGCCTGAACAAGCCGATCCGGGTCAACGGGCAGCTGATCGTCGGCTCGCCCCAGTACAACCCGCCGGTGCGCGACTTCCACTACGACACCGACTTCAACACGCCCTCGAACCTGCCGCCGCTGTCGCCGCGGCTGACCTACCTCAAGCAGGACATGTACGTGCGGAAGTTCGAGCCGTAGGAACGAGCCGGTTCCGGTCGAAGCCCGCTCGATTCAGTCGGCCAGCACCGAGCGCCGGCCGCCGCCGGCCTTGCGCGCCAGCGACCAGGGCATCGCGCTACGCATGAGGGCGAAGAAGTCCTCGACGGTGGTGTACCACACCGGAAGCGCCACCAACGTGAACAACGTCGACGAGATCAGGCCTCCGATCATCGCCACCGCCATGGACTGGATGTAGATCCCGGCCACGGTGAACTCGGACATGGCCAGCGGGATCAGGCCGACCACCGTGGTGATCACGGTCATCAGCACCGGGCGCAGCCGGTCGCCGCAGCCCTCGATCAACGCTTCCTCCCGGCCCATGCCGGAGCGCCGCAACGCGTTGACATGGTCCACCATCACGATCCCGTTGTTCACGACGACGCCGATCAGGATGATGATCCCGATGAAGGCCAGGATCTCGAGCACGAAACCGGCCAACCAAAGCGTCCAGAATGAGCCGAACAACGCCAGCGGCAAGGTGATGAGGATCGCCAGCGGCTGGCTGAGCGATTCGAAGAGCGCGATCATCAGCAGAAGCACGATGACGATCGCGATCTGTATCCCGGTGAACATCACGTTGAGCGCTTCGTCTCCGTCGCGATGTTGCGAACCCCAGTCCCAGGCGTAGCCCTCGGGCAGACTCAAGCCGGCGAGTGCCGTTTCGACGTTCTCGCGCATCTCCTCGGTGGTCAACTCGTCGTCGTCGAACAGCGTCGTGATGCGCACGGTCGTCTTGCGGTCGACCCGGTCGATGCCGCGGGGTGTGCTGCCGATCACCACGTCGGCGACCGCATCCAGCGGCACCCAGTTATCCTCGCCGAGATTGATCGGGAGACTCTCCAACGCCCCCAATCCGGGCTGAGCTTCTTCAGGCAAGGCGATGGTCATGTCGATCTCGCCCTGGGGCCCGTGGTAGCGCCGCAGGCGCTGTCCCCTGAAGACGAACGCCACCGTATCCGCCACCGCTCGGGGCTCCAGGCCCAACGCCCGTGCCTTCTCGACATCCACTTCAACCCGGGCCTCCGCCCGGCCGTTGAGCGTCGGGCCGTAGACCTCGTTCACGTGGGGCAGGCCGAATATCTTCGACTCGATATCCAGGGCGATCTCCTGCAGGTACTCGGGATCCTCCCCGTGCACCGAGACCCGCACGACGCCCCCCTTCGACGGTCCACGGTTGCGGCCGCGCTGGTTGCCCAGAGCGAACTGAACGCCGGGGATGACCGGCAAACCGTCGAGCACCTTCTCTTCGAGAGCCTTGAAGTTTGCCTCGGTATTCTGCCCCTCGGGCAGGTAGAGCCGGGTGTTGGCGAAATTGTCGTCCTCGGAGAACCAGGAGTACAGGTTGCTGTAGCCGAGCTCCTCCCGGCGGCTCTCGAGCCAGTCCTCGACGACGTTGACGTAGCCCTCGAGGTTCTCGACGGTGGTCGCATCGGCGATCCGGTAGTCGAGCACCAGATCACTGGGCTGTTCGCGAGGCTCGCCGCTCTTCTCGATGTTCATGAAGGGAATCGCCGCGCTCGCGCCCACCGCAAAGAGGAGCGCCAGGGTGACGACGCGGTTGCGCGCGCTGCCAAGGGTCCAGACCAGCACCCCGCGGTAGCGGGGCAACAGCCGGTTCACGAAGAACCCCGGGCGGATCGGCTCGGGGGACGAGAAACGTGCCGCAGCGAGCGGAATGAAGGTCAGCGAGATGAACAGCGAGCAGACCACCGACATGCAGATCACGCCGGCAACGGCCCCGATATAGATCTTGATCTGATTGGGCTCGATGATCAGCAGCCAGGACCAGACGATAAGCGTGGTTGCCGTGGCCGCGAGGACCGCCAGGCCGACCTGTCGCGGCCCCATCCGAGCGGCCTCGGCCGGACTCGCACCCTTCGCCTGCAGGCGGTAGATGTTCTCGATCACCACGACGGCGTTGTCGACCAACATGCCGACGCCGAGCATCAGCCCGAGCATGGTCAACACGTTCAGTTCCATGCCCAGCAGGAACATCAGCCCACAGGTGACCAGCAGCGAGAACGGGATCGCAACCGCCACGATCAGGGTCGTGCGCAGACGGCGCAAGAACAGGAACAGCACCGTGACGGCCATCAACCCGCCGAAGATGCCGGCGTTGCGCAATCCGGCCAGCGAGTTGAGGATTTCCTCTCCCTGGTTCTCCCAGACCACCACGGCGACACCACCGAGCGCCGGATCCTTGCCGATCTCGTCGATCTTTTCCATCAACCGCGACACGGTGGCCACGGTGTTGGCCGACGCTTCCTTGTTGATGTCGAAGCCAATGGCGAAGTCGCGATTGAGGTGACGTCCACGCCTCAGGGGAGGTTCCCGCAGCGCCACCTCGGCCACGTCGTGCAGCCGCAGGCCGTTGTCGGAAACCACCAGGTCGCGAACGGTCTCGATGTCGCGGAAGCGTGCCTCGGTGCGCACGTCGTAACGGAGGGCGCTCCCGTGCACCGCCCCGAGATCCATGTCGTAGTTGGCCTGGTTGATGCGCTCGATCAACTGCCCCGCATCGAGACCGTGCTGCCGCAGCGCCGCCAGGTCCAGATCGATGCGCACCTCCAGCGGATCGACGCCGTAGAGGTAAACACTGGCGACCCCTCTCACCCGCTCCAGCGGGCGGCGGATACGCTGATCGAGCAGGTCCCAGGACTGCGATAGATCCATCTTGGCCGAGATGCGGCCCTGCAGGATCTGGGCTCCGGGGCCGTCGGTATCTCCCTCGACGGTGATCTGCTCGATCCCGGCGGGGAGGCTCGGACGCACCCGCTCAACCGCCTCACGGACCTCGAGCATCTTCAGGTCCGGGTTGATGCCCCAGTCGAACTGGGCCTCGAGCCCGACGTTGCCGCTGTTGGACCAGCCGAACACCCGCTTGACGTCGGGGATCGTGGCGACCTCTTCCTCGATCGGCTTGAGCACTTCCCGCAGGCCTTCCATCGGGTGGCTGCCCGGGAAGTTGACCTGCACGTCGATCTCCGGTTCGGCCACCAGCGGCATGAACCCGAGAGGCAGGAAGTTGATCGCTACCGTGCCGAGCACGGTCAGACTGATCAACAACATCACCGTGGCGATCGGACGGTCCAGAGGCAGGTCGGTCAGCTTCTTCACGAGCCCGCCTCCCCGGCCAGGCCTTCCATCTCGACGACCGGCTCAGGCGTGTCTGAGCGGGTCATCGCCCGGTAGAGGCAAGGGATCACCACCAGGGTCAGCAGGGTCGCGACCGCGAGACCGCCGATCACGGTGATCGCCAGCGGCCGGCGCAGCTCGTCCCCGGCGCCCAGGCCGAGGGCCATCGGCAGGAGCGCGAGGATCGTCGTCGCGGTGGTCATCAGAATCGGGCGCAGACGCTCGCGTCCGGCGCCGATGATGGCCAGCTCCAGACGCTCACCGGCCCGGCGGCGGCGATTCACCGCATCGACCAGCACGATCGCGTTGTTGACCACGATGCCCGCCAGCATCACCACACCGATCAACGACAGCACCCCGACCGACGTACCCGTGACCCACAGGGCCAACACCACGCCGACGAGGCCCAACGGGACCGACAGCAGAATGACGAACGGATACTTGAGCGACTCGAACTGCATCGCCATGACCACGAAGACCATGAACACCGCCAGGGCCAGCGCCAGCTTGAGGCTGTCCAGCGAGACCTTCATGTCCTGGTCCTGCCCCGCCGCTTCGGCGACCACGTCACCGGGCAAGTCGAGCTCGACGAGCTGCCCGCGGAGGGCGGCGATCGCCTGCCCGAGATCGCCGGACTCGATCTTGGCCGTGACCTCGGCCACTCGGCTGCCGCCGATCCGGTGGATCGCGGCAGGTCCACGTTCCACCGTCACATCGGCGAAGGCGGAAACCGGGACGACGGCGCCGCTATCCAGCCGGTAGCGCAGGTTGGCCACTTCGTCGGCCTGATCGCGCCAGCGTTCCGACGCGCGCAGCCGGATATCGAGTCGTTCTTCTTCTTCGCGGAACTGCCCGACGAGTTCACCACCGATCTGACGCTGCAGTGAACGGGAGAGCGGGTCGGCGCGGACGTTGAGGTCCGAAGCCCGGGCCCGGTCGAGTTCGATCTTGATCTCGGGGTTCCCCGGCTCCGACGAAGTCGTCACATCCTGAACCGCCGGCAGGCTCCACATCATGTCGGCCGTGCGATTTGCCGCCAGCTCCAGCGAATCCAGGTTGTCCGAGAACAGATGAACGGCGAGGGGCGGCCGCATGGAGAGCACCGAGGGGTGTGCCAGCTCCGCTTCGACGTTGTCGAACAGGCCGAAGACTTCCCGCACCCGCTCGATCGCGGCCTGTTCACCGGCGGCATCGATCCCCTCGGGCAGCACGAAGTTCACCTGGGCCAGGTTCTCGCCCAGGGTCTGGCGCCCCGAGGCGGTCGACGGCCAGCTGCCGACCACGGTGAAGATCCGATCGAAACGGGGATCTTCCACCAGGCGCCGCTCGACCCGTTCGATCAGCTCGGAACTGACCTCGAGGGTCGTCCCCTCGGGCATCTTGGCCCGGAAAGCGAATTCACCCTGGGACAGATCCGGCACCAGGTTGGTGCCCAGAAGCGGCACGGCGGCGACCGACACGACGAAAAGCGCGAAAGCCAGCGGCAACAAGACCCATCGCGCACGCAGAGATGCACTGAGGAACCCGGGATAGGACCGGCCGACGACATCGATCATCGCGGTCAACGGCCAGAACACGATCTGCATCAAGCCTGCGACGAGCTTCCACACCAGCCCCAGCACGAGAGCCAGGACGTAGGCAATCGCGCGCAGGATCGAGAACACCAGGAAGAAGATGACGCGCAGCACATAGATCAGCAGGCTCACCACCAGGCGCAGCGGCCACAGGACCACCATCGCGATCTTGCCCGGCAAACTCGAGGCGCCACCCGTCAGCGGCGTAGCCAGGTTCCGCGGATGCAGGAACTGGCTCCAGGCATCCAGGTAGCTCGAGCCCTCGCGGGCTCCCAGCAGTTCCTCGAGGCGTCCGGGGTTCGCCGCCGACGCGGTGAAAGCCGAGAGCATCGGGATGAAGGTCAGCGAGACCACCAGTGAGGTGAGCAGGGCCAGGCAGACCGTGACCGCCAGATCGTAGAACAACTGGCCCGCAACACCCTGGACGAACACGATCGGCAGGAACACCGAGACCGTCGTCAGGGTTGCCGCGGTGACCGCCCCCGAGACCTCTCCGGCACCCCGGGCCGCCGCCTGAGCCGCCGCCAGGCCCTCCTTGCGCCGGCGGTCGATCGCTTCCAACACCACGATGGAGTTGTCCACCAGCATCCCGACCCCCAGGGCCAGACCACCGAGAGACATGATGTTGAGGCTGACTCCGGTGCGGTACATCGGCAGGAAGGTCGCCACCACCGAGATCGGGATGGTCAGGCCGATGATCACCGTGGCGCGCAGGTCGCGCAGGAAGAAGTACAGCACGAACACGGCGAGCAACCCGCCGATGAGCGCCGCGCTCCACACCTGGCCGATGGCGTCGGCGATGTAGATCGACTGATCGGTCAACACCCGAAGCTTCAGGTCGTCGGCGAGCTGCGCCTCGAGCCCGCCCCGTCCGGTCTCGTCCCCGTCCAGGGCCTCGCGAATCGACTCGGCCACGGCGAGGGTGTTGGAGGAGCCTTCGCGATGGAGGGCGATCTCGACCACCTCCTGCCCCTGGCTGCGGGTGATCTCCTGCCGGTCCCGATGGCCCCGGGTCACCGTGGCCACGTCCTCGACGCGAATACGGCCGCCGGCCTCTTCCTTGACCACCGTGCGACGCAGCTGCTCGAGGTCGGTGAACTCGTGCAGGGTGCGCACCAGATACACCGTGCCGAGGTCCTTGAGCGTTCCACCGGGGCGATTGACGTTTTCGGCCCGTAGCGCCTGGGCCAGATCGTCAAGAGTCAAGCCCAGGGCGGCCATGCGGTCTTCGTCGACTTCTACCTGGATTTCAGGTTCGAGGCCGCCGCGCACCTTTGCCGCCGCGACCCCCTTGATCGCCTCGAGGCGCGGCTTGAGCCAGCGGTCGGCCAGCTGGCGCAACTCGTCGTTGCTGCGATCGCCCGAGAACGCCAGACGCACGATCGGATCCAGCGAAGGATCGAAGCGCAGCACCCGGGGTGGTTCGACTTCCAGCGGCAGGTCGACCAGGCCCAGTTTCTCGCGGACATCCATCGCCGCGAAATCCATCGACTCGTCCCACTCGAACTCCAGCACGATCTCGGACATGCCCGCGCGGGAGGTCGAACGCATCTGGCGCACGCCGGGAATCACTCCGACCGCCTCTTCCAGCGGGCGGGTGACGAACTGCTCCACCGAGGTGGGGGCCGCGTCGGGATAGCTGGTCTGCACCGTCAGCGTCGGATAGGACAGATCGGGCAGCAGCTCGACGGGAATGTTCTTGAACGACAGGTAACCGAAGAGGACGGCGGTCAGCGTCGCAACAAAGATCGCGACAGGCCGCCGGACGGCTGCCTCAGGCACCGACACCGGGAGCCTCCTGGTTCATCAGCTTGATCGTGGCGCCGTCGCTCAACGACGAGGCGCCGAGAATCACGACCTGGTCCCCGACCGAGAGCGCGCTACCCGCACCCTCTTCCAGCAGCACCTCGACACGGTCGGTGTCCTCGAAGCCGCGGGACACCTCGATCCGCTCGACGGTCTTGCCGTCTTCACCGGATACCCGGAACAGGTGCCAACGGCGGCCCTCGGCGACCAGGGCCGTGCGGGGGACCACCAGGGTGTCGCTGTGTACGTCGGTGACCATCGCCAGCCGCACGAAGCTTCCGGGGCGCAGGCCCCGGGCCTTGCGCACCGCGACGGTGACCTTGATCGTTCCGGTGGCGGTATCGACCATCGGCGCGATGCGCTCGATCACCGCGGTGCCCGACTCCTCACCCTGGTCGGTCAGGAGCCGCACGGCGGTACCCGACTTGAGCGTGGCCACCTGACGCTCGGGAACCTGAACGTCGGCGTAGAGCGGGCTGAGGTCGGCGAGGTCGTAGACGGCGGTGCCGTCGTTGACCGTTGCGCCCACGTCCAGATGCCGGGTCATGACCTGGCCGCTGAAGGTCGCGCGAATCACCGTGCGGGAGAGGGTCAGTTCGGCGAGCTCGGCGGCGTGGCGGGTCTCTTCCGCTTCGCGCCGGGCGGTCTCGTATTCCTCGTCGCTCATCAACCCCTGGCCATGGAGCTTGGAGGCGCGCTCGAAGACGCGCTGTTTGTTGTCCCAGGTGGTCTTGGCCTGACCGTAGGCGATGCGCTGCTCGTCATCTTCGAGCACCGCCAGCGCCTGCCCCCGCTCGACCCACTGCCCTTCCTCGACGTGGAGCTCGCGGATCACACCCTGGGTGCGGGCGGTGACGGTCGCCTGCTTGTCCGCCCGGAGCGTGGCGCTCGTGGTGTAGAGCTGCGAGAGGGTGTCGCGGATGACCGCCCCGACCTCGACGGCGATGGCGTCCTCTTCGGCCTTGGCCTCGGTCTCTTCTTCGCCGGTCGCGGTGGCCGGCGTGGCGGCGGCTGGAGTCGGCTTGGCCGAGGAATCGCCGCCGCATCCCGTGGTGGTCAGCGAGGCCGCGGCGAGCAGAAGGAGTAGCGGCCAGATGATGGTTCGAGACGCGTTCAACGGAGCCCCCTTGTCGATTCCTTGAGTACCGATCCATCCCGGACCGGCGACTCCCCTCGCCTTCCCTAACGGGCTGGCGAAGCAAAGAGTTTCAATCGGATCCGAGGATCTGTGGGCAGCGGAAAACCGCCGAAATCACGGCTATAGTGGCACCCATGGAACAACGTGCCGTGATCGGGATGCTGACGGTCTCCGACCGGGCCAGCCGGGGGGAATACGAGGACCGGGGCGGCCCCGCCATCCAGGCCTACCTGGACGAGGTCGTTACCTCTGACTGGGAGCCGCTGGCCGGGGTCATCTCCGACGATCGAGAGGTCATCGAGGAGACCCTGATCGAGTGGATCGACCGGCGTGGCTGCTGCCTGGTGATCACCACCGGGGGCACCGGACCGGCCCCCCGGGACGTGACCCCCGAGGCCACCGAGGCGGTCAGCGAGAAGATGATGCCCGGGTTCGGCGAACTGATGCGCAAGGTCTCGCTGGAGAAGGTACCCACCGCGATCCTCTCCCGGCAGACCGCCGGCATTCGAGGCAAGGCGCTGATCGTCAACCTGCCCGGCAGCCCCAAGGCGATCCGGGAGTGCCTCGACGCGGTCTTCGCGGCGATCCCCTACTGCGTCGATCTGATCGGCGGCCCGTACCTGACCACCGACCCCGAGCGCATCGTCGCGTTCCGCCCCAAGGCCAAGTAGGCCCCAGAAAAGGGTCAAAAGAGGCCGGTTCCTGGGATCCGGCGCGCCCTGCCCGGCGATTGTCGCGGCCCGGCGGGCAAAAGCCGGAAGTTCAATTCATGTAATTTTAAAGAAGAATGAAGTGCCGTTTTTGGGGTACATTAGCGGCATGCTCTCGCACTGGACGTTTTTGACCAATCACGCCCACGTGCTGCTGGCGCTGGCGACGAACCCCGATCTGACCTTGCGCGAGGTAGCCGAGAAGGTTGGGATCACCGAACGGGCCGCCCACCGCATCGTCGGCGAGCTCGAGCAGGAAGGGGCCCTGACCCGGAGCCGCGAGGGGCGGCGCAACCACTACGAAATCCGCTCGGACTTCCCGTTGCGCCACCCGCTGGAGCAGCACTGCACCGTCGGCCACCTGCTGGACATGGTCAAGAAGGCGGAGCGAGCGGCCAATGCCTCCGACGATCAGTCGGCCTCGGGCAAGTAGTCGGACCAGAGCGCACCGTCGCTCCACAGGATCCCGTCAGACCACAGGATCGAGTCCGACCAGAGCGCACCGTCACCCCAGAGGATGCCGTCGCCCCACAGGATGCCGTCACTCCACAGGATCCCGTCTCCCCAGAGGATCCCGTCGCTCCACAGAATGCCGTCGCTCCAGGCCTCGCCCCACTCTCCGCTGACGTCTTCCAGGTGGAAGCCGCAGCAGTCGCCGTCGCGGACCACCTTGGGCGAGACCGCCCGGTCGGCGTAGCCGTCGTGAGCCAACGCGGCCAACACGTCGAGGCGGCCGGCGCCGCGATCGATCGGGCTGCCTTCGATGAAGCGGGTCGAGGCCATGATCCGGGCCTTGACCGAAGCAGGGTCCAGCTTGTCCTCGGGCACCGACATCATTAGCGCCGCGGTACCGGCGACGATCGGGGTCGCCATGCTGGTACCGGACATCTCGAGGTAACGATGAGGCAGCGTGCCGTCATCCAGCGCCTGAGCCAGCACCGAGCCGGGAGAGCGCAGGGAGATGATGCGGTTGCCCGGAGCCACCAGATCCGGCTTGAGGTAGTGGTCGAGGAAGGTCGGGCCGCGGGAGGAATAGGTCGAGACGTAGTGGGCGCCGGTCACCATGTGGTTGCCGTCGGTCAACGAACCGACGGTGATGACCTCGGGGCCGTTGCCCGGGCGGGTCACGAGGAACGGACCGTACTTGCCGAAGTTGCCGGCGGAGGCTGCGACGACGATGCCCTTGTCGATCAGCTTCTGTACCGCCTGGTTGACCGGATCCTTGTCGGCGGGCAGGAAGAACGGGCTGCCCAGCGACATGTTGACGACCTTGATGTTCAGCGATTCGTGATAGATCGCGACCCAGTCGAGGGCCGCGATGAGGTCGTCGATCTGGCCGGCGCCCTCACCGTCGAGCACCCGCAGCGAGATGACCTCTGCGCCGGGGGCGATCCCTGCGTAGGCGCCCTCGGAGGAGTAACCGTCACCGGCCACGATCCCCGCGACGTGGGTACCGTGACCGAAGGGGTCGGAGTCGACCCCGCAGGGCTCGATCTGCATCAGGTCGGTGCTCTTGACCGGGTTGTCGATCGGCAGCACAGAACCATAGAAGGACACCGTGTCGATGGTGTGTCCGGCGATGAAGGCGGCCTCGTTGCCGACGATGTCCACGCAGCCCAGCAGGCGCCGCCCGAGGTCCGGGTGAGCGACGACGCCTGAGTCGATCACGGCCACGGTGATGCCGCTACCGTCCGGGAGAGGAGTCGTTTCGCTCTCGGTCGCGGCCTGGCCCTCGCCGAAGTTCATGTGTCCGACCACACCCGCCGCGATCTGAGCCGACACCGGAGCCTCGCCGCCCTCGGGGTTCTGGGAGGCCTCCTTGAAGGCGGCTTCACGGGCCACGTTCAGCGAGAGCGACACCGGCGAGTCCCAGTCGATGCCGATCAACTGGGGCTCGGTCATCGGCCGCGGCGCGAGAGCGATTTCGAGGGCTTCCACCGGCAGGCGCACGGCGAAACCGTCCAGCCCGCGGTAGACCTTGAGGATCGTGCCGCCGGCTTCCTGCAGCACGAAACGATCGTGAGAGCTGGGCGGACGGTCGTAGATCAGGATCAGGTCGATGAACTCGGGATCGTCGAGGTAGTCGATCGCCTCCTCGACACCGTCGCTGACCCGCTCGTCGTCGAACAACGCCATCGTCGTCTCGGGCGCCGTTGCGGCCGACGACGAAGCGGAAGAGCTCCCCGAGCTGCTCCCTCCGGAGGTTGCGGCGGGCATTCCTGAAGCGCCTCGTATGCCGGCGGCGAAGGTGGGTACGCCGACCATGACCAGCAGCATGGCGGTGGCGGCGACGCGCATCAGGTCTCGTTTCGATTCCATCGTTCATCCTCCGGCGGGCCTGGCTCGAACCCGCATCCGCGACACCGCGGACTGCCCCCCTCTAGAGCAAGGGCTGTGCCGAGGGAAAAGGGTCGCCATCTCGCGGTATGACGAAAACGGAAGCGAAGGCGATGATGGGAATCGCGACACGTCGCCGCGTCCGAAACAGGGAAGTACCTAACGCAAGCGTTTGAAATCAGGGAACATGCGCCGGGTGTCGCGCATGGCGACACGGTGTCCGGGCGCTTCGCGGTCTCGCGGAAGCGCCCGGAACCGGCAGGTCAACGGAGCGAGGAACCCGCCCACAGCTTGGAGTACTGCTCGCAGTGGAGCAGCAGTGTCGTGTAATCCGACAACGACACGCCGTCGGGCAAGGGATAGCGTTGGGCTCCCTTGTTCTTCTGCAGCTTGGCGATCAGCACCGCGTCCTTGGCGGCATTGCGGCCGGTGGCGTCGGCCAGCGGGCGGTTGGTCAGGAACAGCTTCAGGTCCGGGGCGTTCCGGGTCGAGAACTTCTCGTCCAGCACGAGAAAGGTCTTTCCACCCTCCTCGATGAACTTGAAGCCCCCCTTGACCGCGAAGCTCTTTTTGGTCCAGGTGCCCGCAAGTTCGCCGGCGGCGACTCCGGTCAGACCTCCGATGAGCAGACAGAGTGCCGTGACTGCGGCTACGAACATCTTGCGACTCATGTTCTCGATCTCCTGGGATTCGAACGGATTCTTGAGCGATCGCCGTGGGACGGTCTCAAGAACCCTCCGGGCGGCGCCGATATTTCGCCCTTGACGTTTCCGCCGCCCTTATCTATTTTTTTGATGTGCCAAAAAATAATTCACAGGACCGTCAAAACCCCTGGTTCCCCAGGCTGCTGATCCTGCTCCTGACCCTGGCCGCCCTGCTCCCTGCCTACTCCGCGGAAGGGCCGGCGGTGGACGGTTGGCGCAACGATCCGGCCATGGCCATGGCCGACGCCCGGGCCGAGGGCCGCTCCAGCCTGCTGCTGTTCTCGACGACATGGTGTGAGGTTTGCCGCGAACTGGAATCGATGCTGGGCCGGCCTCGCTGGCAGGCATCGTTGAGCACCCTGGAACGGATCGCCGTGGACGCCGAGATCCGCCCGGAGCTGGCGCGGCAGTACCGGGTACACAGCTATCCGACCTTGATCCTGCTCTCCCCCGACGGCCGGGAGACCGGGCGACGCAGTGGGCGCCTCGCCATCGACGAACTGGATCGGCTGGTCGCGCTCGCCGGACGTCGTGAGCAGGTCGTGGTGACCGCGACCCGCACGGCGAAGTTGATCGACGAGGCCGCGGTACGCACCGAGGTGGTGACCCGCGAACGGATCGAGGACGCTTCATCCCGCACCCTCGCCGACGCCGTGGCCTACACCCCCGGGATCCGGGTCGAGAGCAACTGCCAGAACTGCAACTTCTCCCAGGTGCGCATGCTCGGCCTCGAGGGCGCCTACAGCCAGATCCTGATCGACGGCGTTGCCCAATGGTCGCCGCTGAGCATGGTCTACGGCATCGAACAGATTCCCGGCCGCATGATCGAACGGCTGGAAGTGGTCAAGGGGGGTGGCTCGGCCATCTACGGGCCCGGCGCCGTCGGTGGCGTGATCAACGTCCTCCCCCGCCGCCCCCGCCGTGACGGAGGGACCGTCGAGTTGCGCTACGAGAGCGTCGACGGCGAGCCGGCGCATTCAGCCAGCGCCGCGTTGGACCTGGTCTCCGACGACGGAGACTCCTACCTCAGCCTGATGGCTCAGGACGACGGCATGCCGGGCCTGGACCTTTCGGGAGACGGTTTCAGCGAGATCAGCCGGCGCGACCTGACCACCTTCGGCCTGCGCGGAGAACACAGCCTGCTCGCAGGCAAGGCACGGGTGACCCTGGACCTCGGAAGCTACCGGGCATTCCGCCGTGGCGGAGACCGCCTGGACCTGCCGCCGGATCAGGCGGAGCTGGCCGAAGAGATCGAGACCGATCGCCGCAGCGCCAGCCTGCGCTGGTTCCATGCTCCGAGCCAATCGCTTTCGTACCAGATCAGCACGACTCATGTCCGTACCGATCGCGATACCTACTACGGGGCCGGCAGGGATCCGAACGCCTTTGGCTTCTCGGAAAACCCGTTGTGGCTGCTCGACGCCCAGGTGGATCATCGGCGGGACGATCACACGTTGACCTGGGGCCTCCAGCACCAGGCAGACGGCGTGATCGATGTCCAGCCTTCCATCGACCGGCGCCTGGACCGGACGTTCCGCAACACCGGCCTGTTCGTCCAGGACGACTGGACCGTCAACGAACGGGTGTCGCTCATCCTCGGCGCCCGGGCGGACAAGCACTCGGAACTGGATGACGTGATCGTCTCCCCGAGGGTCGCGCTGCGCTTCGACCCGGCTGAATCGATGACCCTCCGCAGCTCGCTCTCCAGCGGGTTCCGCCCGCCCGCGGTATTCGACGAGGATCTCCACATCGACCTGGCAGGCGGCAGCACACGCAGCGTCGTACTCGCCGAGGGGTTGCGTGAAGAGCGCTCCTGGACCGCGATGCAGGGATTCGAATGGGTGCCGAAGCGGGGTGAAGCGTTCTGGCTCGTCGAAGCGAACGCCTTCCACACCGAGATCGACGACATCTTCGAGGAAGAGCTGATCGCTCCCGACCTGTTCGAGAAGCGCAACCTGGGCTCGGCCCGGGTCAGCGGGCTGGAACTGGGGCTCGGTTACGACCTCCCCCGGCTCTTCACCGTTGAGTTCGGCTGGGTCGTGCAGCGTTCGACATTCGGTACGCCCGAGGCGGACTTCGGCAGCGACCGCTTCTTCCGCACGCCGGATCAGAGCGGCGTGCTGAACCTGACCCTGCGGGGCGGGCGCGCCGGCAACGCCTTCTTCTCGGTGCGCTACACCGGTCCCATGGACGTGCCCCGCTTCCGCTTCGACGACACCGGTGCGGAGATTGAACGGGATCTGATCCGGACCGGCTCCTTCGTCGTGGTCGACGCCAGCTGGCGCCGCACCGTTAGCCTCGGATCCGGCAAGATGTCTCTCGGAGTCCAGGTCGGCGTGCGCAACCTGACCGACGAGTTCCAGCCGGACATCGAGCAGGGCGCCTTCCGGGACTCGGACTACATCTACGGGCCGCGGATGCCCCGCTCGTTCTACGCGTCGACCACCGTCAATTTCTAGGCCGGTCCGGCGGAAAAAAACACGCGATCTTCCCGCCCCTCGCGGGTCAGAATTGCGTGATCCCGATTACAGCCTCGTCATCGGCAGGGCCGCGCTATCCACCCTGTTTCCAGTCTCTTCGGGGCGGCCTGCCCGCCAAGCCCCCAATCCTCGCGGGATTCGACGACCCGGCCGGTTTTCCGGAGCCCTCAGGGCCTGCGGGAACGAAACTTGCAGATTTGTGCCCGTTGTTTAGGGTCTGGGAGGCCGGGACCGATGAACTCATCGGCCCCCTGGAACCGGGCAGTCCGCTGCCCGCGAGTCATTGAGGACGAATCTACATGCACCTCGGTCGTACCAAGCGAGCGGCCGCCGGCCTGATCTTCGGGCTCGCGCTGCTTCTCGCCGTCCCCTCTGCACATGCGTTGACGGTCCCCCTCACCGTGAAGGAAGCGGCCAACGTCGGGACGTCCAACGTCCTCGGCGGCTCGAGCTACCCGGTGAGCGTGGTGGTTCCCCTGCCCTACGGCGAAGCGCAGAACGCCAACGGCTTCTGCATCAAGCAGAGCGGGAGCACGATCCCCGCCCAGTTCGAGGTGCTCAACCGCTGGTGGGCCCGGGACAACAGCATCCGCCATTTGCTGGTGCACTTCCAGGCCAGCGTCGGCGCCTTCGGCGACAGCAGCGCCTACAGCCTGACCGACACGAGCTGCGGATTCACTCCCTCCACCCCGCTCAGCGTCAATGACACCGGCACCCACATCGAGGTCAAGACCGGGCCGCTCTGCGCCAAGATCCGCAAGGGGCAGTTCAACATCATCGACGAGCTGCGCTTCGATGCCGGCGGCAACTGCAACTTCACCAACTCGCAGCTGCGCATTGCGCCGAGCAATCAGAACGGCGGGCGCTACTACGGGGTCAGCAACCCGTCGAACCCCAACCCGTCGCTCCAGGCCGATGCGACGATCGCCAGTCCGACCATCGAGATCGAAGAGTCCGGGCCGACCCGCGCGGTAATCGCCGCGTCGCTGCTGACCCAGCACCAGAGCGGCTTCGACATCCGCCACGGCTACAAGGTGCGGCTCTATTTCTATGCCGATAAGCCCTACATCAAAGTGGACTACCAGCTCCAGAACGGCATCCTGGCTCGTCAGGGCCGGGGCATGTACTTCGACCAGCTGACCCTCGACTTCGGGCTCGACGGCTACAGCTCCGGAGCGACGGTGCGAGCGGGCCGCGACGGCGCCGCCGTGCACAGCACCACCCGGGGCGGCGGCATCTCCCTCGAGCAGGACTTCCACGACTCCTTCAACGTGCGCAACAGCGGCGGCAGCTCGATCGCGGCGGGAAGTGAGTCCAGCGGCTTTCTCGACGTCTCCGAAGGCAGTCGCGGCACCTTCGCCGCGATCCGCAACTTCTGGCAGACCTGGCCCAACGGCCTTTCCATCGACGGCAACAACCGGCTGCAGGTCGAGCTGTTCCCCGAGTGGAGCGCCCAGTGGTACGCCGAGTGCGGCGGCGGCTCCCGTACGCCGGGCAACTGCCCCGCCGACGACGCCGGCATGTCCCCTTCGGGTCTCTACTGGCTCGAAGACATGCAGAGCACCTACAAGGAAGCGCTGCTGGCATTCCATGACGGAAGCGCCACCGACGGGCAGCTCTCCGGGCTCGCCCGCACCTTCCAGTTCCACCCGGTAGTCGCGGTTCCGGTGAGCTGGTACCAGCAGACCGGGGTCAGCATGGACCTCGACGGTCTGGTCCCGATCTCGAACCGGACCGGTTCGTCGGCCCGGCAGCCGACCTACCGCAACGACGCCTACGACCACACCAACCGTTTCGACTACAACTTCGGTTGGACCCAGTGGTACCTGCACATCAACCGCAAGTGGGGCATGTCCCAGGGAGGCGGCTGGGCCTGGAGCTACGAGCACTACATGGCTTCCCAGGCCCCTGCGGACTACTACGAGGCCGAGGCCCGGGCGCTGGGTGCGCTCAACGCCCGGCCGATGTGGCTCCCGGGCTACGAGCACGACATTCACAACAACAGCGTGCAGCTGGCGCTGGTCGCGGCCGACGGCGAATGGCGCAGCCAGGACCCGATCTACCAGTCCCCCTACGGCCGCGGTAGCGAGACCTTCGACGAACAGCACTTCTGGGCCTACCACATCGAAGAGGTCTACAACTTCACCGGCAACCTGTGGATTCGTGACTGGTACCGGTTCATGAAGGAGGCCTGGCAGCGGCGTCTCAGCCAGCAGGGTTCCTACAACACCGCCAGCCGCGCCCACGCCCACTCGATGGCCAACGCGCTTCAGGCCTTCCGGGTCACCGGTGACATGGGCCTGCTCAACCGGCTCACCTCGTTCCTGCGCAACGAGCTCTACCCCGAACAGAACGCCGATTGCGGCATGCGGGTCAACAACCAGGGCTTCGACCAGGTGCTGGAGACCGGGTACATGGCCCGAATGCTGATCGACTACCTGGCCGAGACCCGTGGCGGCCGCAAGCAGGAATACGCCGAGGCATGGAACTTCCTTTCCGGTCTGATGTACTGGAACCTGAACAACGCAAATTTCGGCTCGGTCGTCCGTCCCTGTGAGACCGACGTCAGTGACGACGTCTCTCACACCATGGTCGACCCCCAGGCCTGGTACTACGAGAACACCGGCCGCAGCGAATTCCTGGCTCAAGCCGACGACTACCTGAGCGGCGGGATCGGCGGCGGCCAGGGCCCGTCGGGTTCCATCGACTGGAGCGGCTGGGACGGCGAGTACCACGCCCGGGCCTACCGCCACGCCAAGGACATCCACGCCGGCCGCGGCGACACCACCGCGCCTCCGCGAGTCAACAACCTGAGCGTTCAGAGCGTCAACGGCTCGACGGTGACCCTGCAGTGGACCGCTCCGTCCGACGCGACCCGCTACCACTTCGTCTGGGCGGATCGCACCCTGGCCGAGGACGTCAGCGGGCATTCCCCCGGTTCGACCACCAACTGGTGGGCCGCGAACGCCGCCGGCGACTCCCCGGACGCCAACCCGGGCCAGACCCAGACCATGACGATCAACGTCGGCAGCTCCGGCACCAAGTACTTCGCCATGTTCAGCTTCGACGAGGAGAGCAACATGAGCTCGATGTCCAACGTCGTCAGCTCGAACACCAGCGGCGGAGGCACGCCGCCCGGCGCCCCGGGAGGCTTGCGCCCCAACTAGTGGGCCCGGAGTCGCCTTTGGGCCGCGACTCGCGATTGACTTGCCGCCGAGGAGCCCGTTAGCATCGAGCCGTGAGAACGGCTTCCACCCGCGCCCTCGCGGCCTCGGCGTTCGCCCTCGCAGCCATCTTGCTCTGCGCATCGACCGGTGCCCGGGCGACCGATGCCGAACCCCGTCAGAATCGGCTTCAGTTCATCGTCCAACAACTCGAAGAGCACAAAGAGCTTCCCCTCGACCAGGTTCTCGAGCTCGGCGAAGAGGGGCTGCGCCTGCTCGAAACGTCGCCGAACGCCGGCCAGGAGCTGCAGATCCACCGGGTGCTTAGCTGGGGCTATTCGACACACGGAGACGCGGAAGCCGGCCTGAAGCATGGTCATCTGGCCCTGGAACTCGCCTGCTGGCTCGACGACCGGCCCGCCATGGCCAAGGCCGAATACATGATCGGGGTCGCCCAGTGGTTCCGGGGAGAGGTGGAGTCCGCGCTCAACGCCGCCGGCCGGGCCGCCCAGACCCAACGGGCGATCGGCGACCTGCGTGAGGTCGCGACCACGCTGACCTTGATGGGCGCGATCCAGCGCAGCCGCGGGGCGGTCGCCGACGCCTTCGAGAAACACCTGCAGGCCCTCGAGATCTCGGAACAGCTGCGCAACCGCCGCGGGATCGTCCGCTCCCGGGTCAACATCGGCCTGATCTACTGGAACGTGCAGAATCACGAGGAAGCTCGCGACTGGATGGTACGGGCCATCGACAGCTACCGGATGATGGATGATCCCAAGGGGCTATCCCAGGCGCTCGGGAACCTCGGGCTGATCCTCAACGAGTTGGAACAGCCCGAACTCGCCCTGCCCCATCTGGAAGAGGCGTTGGAGCTGGCCGAGGAATACGGGCTGCACCGCACCAAGGCCACCACGTTCAGCAACCTCGGCATGGCCTACGCCAAGCTGGAGCAACCCGAGCTCGCCGTGCGTGAGTACCATCGCGCGCTGGCCCTTCGGGAGGGGTTCCAGGACAACCGCCGCATCGCCCGGAGCCTGGGGGCTATCGCGAAGCTATGGCTCGATCAGGGCCGGACCGACGACGCACTGAGGTACGTGGAGCGGGCGATACCCCACGCCGAGCAGGCCGACGCCCGCCGGGATCAGGCCCACCTCTGGAGCCTCCTGGGAAACGTGCACGAAGCGATCGGGAACAATGATTCGGCCCTCGAAGCCTACCGGCGCGAGCGAGACATCCTCGCTGCGCTGGAAGAAACCGATGGGGCCACCCGCCTGGCGAATCTCGAGTCCCGCCGCGCACTGGAACAGAAGAGCCGGGAGCTGAAGGCGCTCGAGCAGGAGCAGCAACGGCAAGCCCTGGCACTCGAGCGCCAGAAACTACTGCGCACCGGGCTGATCGCCGGAACTCTTCTGCTCTGCGTCGTCGCCGCGATCCTGTGGTGGCAGGGACGATCCAGAAAGCGCGCCCTGTCCAGGGCCCGGGAAAGCAATCGCCAGCTGTCCCGGACCACGGCGGAACTTCAGGAACTGGGGCAGCGCTACCGCAGCGTGTTCGACGACGTCAGCGAGGCGCGGCTCTTCGTGGATCTGGCGGGAAGCTCGATCATCGACGCCAACGCGCCGGCGACGGAGTTGTGCGGTTGCCGGGAGACCTCGCTGCGCGGCACCCCCCTCGGCCGGCTGAAGCCTGAGTGGTTGGCTGCACCGTTGTCCTCCCTCGACCCGGCCATGTCCGAGGAGTCCTGTCACGAGGTGGACTGGGCCGATCCGGAGGGCAACTCACGAAGGGCGGAGATCTGGGTCTCGCCGCTCACCCTCGGCCAACGGCCGTGCGCCTTCGTCTCGGTCCACGACATCACCGAACGTCACAAGGTCGAGGAAGAGCGCATTCGCCGGGACAAGCTGGAATCCCTGGGCCTGTTGGCCGGGGGCATCGCCCACGACTTCAACAATGCCCTGACCGCGATTCTCGGCTACGTCTCCATCGCCCAGGTGCAGGTGCGGGGCGATTCCGAGGTCTATCCCCTGCTCGACGGCGCCGAATCGGCGATCAACCAGGCCGGGCACCTGACCTCGCAATTGCTGGCCTTCTCCAAGGGGGGCGAGCCGCGGCGGGAAGTCTCCGACGTCTACCACCTCCTGCGGGAGGCAGTGCGTTTCGCCCTCTCGGGGTCCGCCGTCGAGGTCGAATTCAAGATCGCCGCGGACCTCTGGCCCGCCGATCTGGACCGCGGCCAGTTCAAGCAGGTCATCAGCAACCTGGTGATCAACGCCGATCAGGCCATGGGCGGGACCGGGCAGCTCACGGTCCGCGCTCACAACTACCAGGCGGGCGAGCCCCTCGGCCCCGCGGCCGGCCCCGGGAGCTACGTACAGATCGAGATCGAGGACACCGGACCGGGGATCCCGGCAAACATCCGCGAGAAGATTCTCGACCCCTACTTCACGACCAAGGAAGAGGGCTCCGGTCTCGGCCTGGCCACCGCCTTCGCCGTCCTGACCCGCCACCGCGGCTGGCTCGAGTTCGAGTCGATCGAAGGGCGTGGCACCACCTTCACCGCCTCGTTCCCCGCAAGCCCGCAGGCAACCCTGACGGCCGGCGAAGAGGGGGACACCGAGCCACGGGGCCAGGGATACGTGCTGGTGATGGACGACGACCCGCTGATCCAGAACGTCTACCGGGTCGGCCTGTCCTCACTGGGCTACGAGGTGGAGGTCGTCGGTGATGGTGACGCCGCGATCCGGCGCTACCGGGACGCGAAGCGGCAGGGCCGCGGCTTCGACCTGATCATCATGGATCTGACCATTCCCGGCGGGATGGGGGGCAAGGAAGCCATGGAGCAGCTGCGCAAGCTCGACCCCCGTGTTCAGGGCATCGTGGCCAGCGGGTACTCCCAGGACCCGGTGATGTCCGACTACCGCGCGTTCGGCTTTGCCGCCTCGTTGGCCAAGCCCTTCTCCATTCAGGAGCTCGGCCGGGTGTTGGCCGGGGTCGCCGGTCCGCGGACTCGCGGCCGACGGCGCCCCCGGCGTCCCGCCCAGCCATCTCCTCAGGCCTAGGCCACTCCGTACCCCAGGACCTCGAGGCGGCTCACGCGGCGCTCGACGCCTCGAGCGGCCAGCCATCTCCCGTGAGCCGTTCCGAGACCGCCCACAGACGCTCTGCCGCGACGGCGTCCATCGAGATCCTCGCCGGTTTGTTCGCGGCCGGGTACCCGCGCATGGTCCCGAGCCCATCGGGGCCGTAGTAGCCGCCGCCGGTCGCTTCGGGAGCCACGGCCGCGTAGAGCGTCGGGAGAGCGCCCTGCCAGGGCTGCATGGCGAGGACCGGGTTGAGCAGACGGAACAGCGGGGTGGACTGCTGAAGATTGGTACTCGTCCATCCCGGGTGGCAGGCGGTGGCAATCGTCGAACAGCCTGCCGCCGCCAGCCGCTTCTGGAGTTCGAGTGTGAACAGCATGTTGGCGACCTTGCTGGCGCCGTAGGAGCCCATACGGTCGAAGGAGCGCTTCTCCCACTGCAGATCGTCCAGGTCGAACTTGCCGAAGTTCTGGGCCGAACTCGAGACGTTCACGATCCGGGAACCGTCGGTCGCAGCGAGCAGTTCGACGAGCTGCATGGTCAGCGCGAAGTGGCCCAGGTGATTCGTCCCGAACTGGAGCTCGAAACCGTCGGCGGTGACCTCCCGCTGCGGCGGCATCATCACCCCGGCGTTGTTGATCAGGAGATCGAGGCGTCGGAAGCGCTTCTTGAAGGCTTCGGAGAAGGCGCGGACCGAAGCCAGGCTGGCCAGATCCAGCTCCATCAACTCCAGATCCGCCGCGGGCAACGCCGAGCGCATCGCGGCCAGCGCGTGCTCGCCCCGCTCCCGGCTGCGGCAGGCAATGACGACCGTGGCTCCCTTTGCCGACAGGGCGAGGGCGGCCTCATAGCCGATGCCGCTATTGGCGCCCGTGACCAGCGCGACCCGGCCTGTCTGATCCGCGATGTTCTCGGTGGTCCAGCGTTTCCTACTCATGGCGTGCTCCTGTCTCGGGGCGGCGGGCCTTCGTCGCCCGGTTTCGTCGTGTCCATGAACCATGTTGGAGCAAACTTCCGGGCGCAGCCCTAGCCGGGACCGCCAAGCCACCAGCAGATCGCGCCAACACCCCCCTGCCGGCCAAGGCCGAAAAAGCGCCGGAACAATAGGCTCCTTCCGGGCTCCACTTTGCCCCTTCCACCCGACGCCCCGGATCGATACGCTCGGGTCATGAGTGAGCCTCGCTCGAACCGCGGGCCCGGACCGCTGTGGCTATTCGCTTGCGTTGCGGTGCTGGGAATCCTCGGCGGCCTCGGCGCTTTTACCTTCGGCTACGGGGACGGGGCTTCCTACCTGCGAGACGACCCGGCTGCCTGCGCCAACTGCCACGTGATGCAGCCCCAGTACGACTCCTGGATCAATTCGAGCCATCACGCGGTGGCGACCTGCAACGACTGTCATCTGTCTCACGATCCGGTGGGCAAGTGGGTCACCAAGGCCGACAACGGGTTCTTCCACTCCCTGGCGTTTACCACGGGCAACTTCCCGGACCCGATCGAGATCAAGCCACGCAACCGGCGGGTCACCCAGTCGGCTTGCCTGCACTGTCATGGGGACCTGTTGCACCCCTCCTTTCCGACCGTTTCCGCCGACGACGAGGCCGGGCGCTGCGCCCGCTGCCATGCCGACGTCGGCCACGCTCTGCGCTGAATCCGAGGAGAGACCGGCATGAACCGATTGAGAACACGCGAGGACGGCCGCAGCGGGATCTACATCCTGGTCTTCATCGCCGCGTTGATCGCCACCCTGCTGGTCACCTGGGTCCTGCTGCGCATGATCGGCCGCAAGCAGGAGGGGGCTGCGCCCTTCGTCAAGCTCGCCGAGCTCAGTGAGATCAGTAGCGATCCCGCACCCTGGGGCCTCAACTGGCCGCACCACTACGACGGCTACATCGCCACCGCGGGAGATCGTTTCTACGGCGGCAGCAGCGCCATGCCCCAGAGCAAGCTGGACCATCAACCCTGGCTCAAGCGGCTCTACTCCGGCTACGCCTTCAGCATCGACTACCGGGAAGCCCGCGGGCACGCCTACATGCTCTACGACCAGGGGGTCACCGAGCGCGTCACCAAGAAACCCCAGGCGGGAGCCTGCCTGCATTGCCACGGGTCCACCACGGTGATGTACCGGCGGGAGGGTCTCAAGGCCATGGGCCAGCCCTACGACGACGAAGCCCTCGCCGCTTCGTTCAACATGGACGCGGTCATTCGGGGCTTCGAAGAGGTCAGCCGCCTGCCCTACCAGGAGGTCCTGGCCAAGCTGCAGGAGGCGCCCGACGGAACCCCCGACGGCGGCATGCCCTTCCCCGCCGCACCGGCCGGAGGTTTCACCGGTGAGTACGCCGGTCAGCCGCTCCCGGAAGGCCACCAGAGCCTGGGCGACGCCCACCCGGTGAGCTGCATCGATTGCCACAACCCGAAGACCATGAAGCTGCGCATCACCCGGCCGGGGTTCATGAGCGGCATCGCCATGCTGGCCGAGAGCGACGAACCGACCCCGCACCTGCCCAGCGTCGAGAAGTGGCGCCGCGGCGACCGCTCCAAGCCCTACGACCCCAACGTCGACGCCACCCGCCAGGAGATGCGCTCCTACGTTTGCGGCCAGTGCCACGTGGAGTACTACTGCGCCAACAAGGACGTGCTGAGCTTCCCCTGGAGCAACGGCCTGAAGATGGAGCAGCTCGAACAGCACTGGGCCGAGAAGACGTTCGACGACGGAACACCCTTCTTCGACTACCGTCACGGAGAGACCGGCACGCCGCTGTTCAAGGTGCAGCACCCGGAATTCGAGCTATGGAGCCAGGGAATCCACGCCCAGAACGGGGTGAGTTGTTCCGACTGCCACATGCCCTACGAGCGGGTCGGCGCCACGAAGCTCTCGACCCACAACGTGGCCAGCCCGCTGGAGACCATCGGGATCTCCTGCCAGAAGTGCCACAGCGCCGACGCCGCGGACCTGCGACACACCGTCGAGACGATCCAGGCGCGCAACGGCGCGCTGATGGAGCGGGCCGCCGAGGCGATGACCGACATGCTCGACGCGATCCTCCAGGCCAAGGCCTCGGGAGTCGACGACGAGCGGCTGGCTGCGGTCTACGAGAACCAGAGCAAGGCGATGTGGCGTCTCGACTACATCAGCAGCGAGAACTCCCGGGGCTTCCACGCCTCCCAGGAAGCCGCTCGCATCCTCGGTGAATCCATCGACCACAGCCGCCGGGCGGAGCGCATGGCGCTTCAGTTGCGGGCGGGTGAAACCCCCGATATCGCCGGGATGGAAAAGGCGCCGGTGATCGGGGTCTCGGACAAGTCGAACCGGGTGGAGTAGCGCCCCACCCTTCCGTCGTCAGGGCACGCAGTCGTCGAGGCTCTGCTGCGACCGACAGGCCGCAACCGCCGGGGCGCGGCCGATGCCGGCGGAGTCCGCGCCGTAGCCCCCTTCCGCAGCCGCGGCGTTGGGCACGACCAGGAAGAAATCCGCGGCACCGCTCCCGAGGGGCAGGTTCGCCGTGGTCCCGGCCACCGCGCACATCCCCGGCTCCGCCGCGATCGAAGCGTAGCCCGCCGCCAGGTCGCCCCGATAGATCCCGTAGCCGATGCCGCCGCCGCAGTCGGGATCCCAACTCAACACCAGCGTACCCGCCTGTTTGTCGATCATCAGCCCGTCACTCTCCCCGGGAGCGGGCAACGCGGCACCGGTAACCACGAGAGCGAACACCACGTCCACCGTCGCGTCCGAGCAGACCCCGTAGGTTCCGTCCCAGGTGCAGCCGGCGGCTTCACAGTCCAGGCGGCCGGCATCCGGATCGTCGGGATCGATATCGATCCCGAGGCACAGATCGTTGGGATTCCCGTCGGCGTTGACCTCGAAGGCGCTGACCTCGACGGTCCATTCGCCTTCGGCGACTCCGCTGCCCTGGCTCGCCTCGTGGACGAACACGTTCTCGACGTTGTTGACCGTATCCCGGCCGGCGGCGATGAGCGGGTCGTCGCAGTGGGGAGCCAGGCCTGACGGACCGGTCCAGAGCGCGGTCGATTCGGTCGAGGCTTCCAACCCGGCGTTTCCGCAGTACACCGTCACCTCTCCCTGGCCGTCGGGGGGTGAGACCAGGCGCAAGTCGAGATCGTTGATCAACTCCTTGCCGCCGGTGGCCAGTGTTTTCGGCGGATCCAGGTAGACCAGAGTCACCTTCAACTCTTCCTGTCCGGCGGCCACATCGACGCCCCAGGCCTGCCGCTGGCCGGTCAACAGAGCGACCTCCTCGTCGACCACGAAGCTCCGGGCCGATCGCTCGATGGCGCTCTGGATACTCGGCCGTCCCCAACCCTGATGCATCCGGCTCATGTCGTGTCCCGCGCCGGAGAACGGGTACTGAACCGCGGTGTTGATCAACAGCGCCTTGAGGGTGGCGGCGTGGGGTTGCTTCTCGAACACCGTGGCACCGCTTGGGCTGTGGCCCCAGTCGTTGACTCCGCCGCCCGAGGTATCGGCCCAGTGCTCGAGCACTAGGCCCAGCACGCCCGCGACCTGGGGAGTCGCCGCCGAGGTGCCCCCGAAAGTGGAGGTGTAGAGATCCTGCCCGGTGAGCAGGTTCGTCGCCGTGGTGTAGATCCGCTCGAACCAGTAGCTCAGGTCCGGTTTGATCCGGCCATCCTCGGCCGGGCCGATGTTGCCGCAAGAGTAGTCGTCGACGCAGGCCGAGCCGGTCCACTCGCAGTAGAAGTCATCGGTGCAACCCTGCTGATCCCCTGCGTGCAACGTCTGGCAGTCGTACGCACACCACCAATCGTCGGAAGGGTCCGCCGTGTCCTGATGATGGATTCCTCCGACGCTGATGATGTTCTTCGGCCAGGCGTCCCGCGCCACGTTCTGCGGGTTCGTCTTGCCTTCGTTATTCATCGCCTGGACGATCGCCATGTCGAGACGCCAGATGATCTCCTCCATATCGTGGGAGGTCGTGCCGTAGTCCGGCCCGGGTCCACGGCCCCAGGAGTTGCTCTGGAACGAGGCCTGATGCACCTGCTGAGATTCCTCGGTGTAGTCGAAGCGGCTGCAGCCCGAGCAGGTGACCTGACTGGACGCGCCCCCGATTCCCGTCGCGCAGGGCAACAGCCCCTTGGATTGACTGTCGACCACGCCACCTGAGAAGAGAATCCCGTAGACGCTGGTTCCGTGGCGCGTATCCAGGCCATTGGACCCGTGCAGCACGAAGCGGGAGGCGTACTCCTGGTGGTTCGTATCGAAGCCGCTGTCGAGCACCTCGCCTCGAACCCCCGTGCCGCAATACCCGCCGTTGCCCGGCAGCTCGGCCCAATCGGCACCGGCATCGATGCGCACGTTGTCCATGTAGAAGTCCGGCTCGTGCCAGCGCTCCGCGTACTGGAAGTCGTCGTGGCAGGCCAGGCTGCGCAGCTGGTCCCGGTCGACCGTCAGGTCGATCAGGGAGCCCCCCGAGTCTTCGCCGGCAACGTCAACGCCGAGAGCTCGGGCGAACCGGCCGATCTCCTGCTTGCGATCCGGTTCGACCGTGACGATGTTGATGCGCTGTTCCGCCGGAGGCACCGTTTCAGCGGCGCCGATCCAGCGGAGCAGTTCGGGGGCAAGCCGCATGGAACAGGCGAAGGGCTCGACGCGCTCAACGAAGGCCTGCTTCGCAATAACCGCGGCGGACTCAGGCCGCTCGCAGCGGGTCAAGTAAGCGTGGTGATGGACGTAGGAAAGGGGTTCGCAGCCGAGCTGGTCCATCATGCGCAGCATCGGGCCCTGCCAGGGAATCACGCCCTGAACGATGAACAGCCTGCCGGCGGCAGGCATCGGGATCGAGGGCCGAGGCATCGGCTCTCCAGCCTGGACATCCCTTCCCTTGAGCTGGAGCTGCCTGTCCAGGCGGCGGCGTTCGCTCCAGCTACGGCCGCCGTCCCGGCTCAGCGCATAGTGGGACACGCCGTCTTCCGTCCACCTGAGCCATCGCAGTTTGCCCGAAATGGAGCCTGCGTCGGTGGCGACGATCTCCGCCGCGGCGGTGAAGCCCAGGGGTGTGCTCGTTTCGCCCGTCACCGCGGCAAGTTCGAACCCTGCGTCACCCACTCTTTCGATGGCCAGCTCCGGTTCCGCGACCTGCCCCGCTACCAGCGAATTGCACAGGACAAGACAGATCAGGCCCATCGAGACGTTTCGCATGATTCGACTCCTCCTTGTTTGACTAAGAGTATGGACGATCCTCGTTTTGCACGGGAGACAACGAAGGGACGCGGAAACGACACTTGCGGCCGTTGCATCCGCGACCCTCAGCCACGGGGCTGCGGCAAGGGCGACGAGCCGATCTCCCGGCCCGCCGCCCTGATCCAGCGAAGGATCAAGCCCCCAGCGCAACCGCCTGAGGCTCATCGTTGTCGGTCTCTGCCGAACCGTCGTGCCGGAGCGCCCGTAGCGCGAAGGAACCCACGATGAAGATCGACGAGAGTGTCCCGGTTACCGTTCCGGCCAGAACGACCCAGGCGAAGTCCGCCAGCGGCGTCAACCCGACCGCCAGGATCATCGCCGCGGGAAGCACGGTGGACAGGGTTGTGAGTAACGCTCGGCTCAGGATGCGATCGATCGCCGTCGTCACCAACTCCAGCGGGGAAAACGACTTTCCTTCCCGGCGCATCTCGGTCTGGAGGTTCTGGACATGGCACCAGAGCACGACCGAATCGTTGACCGAGTACCCGATGACCGCGAGGATCCCGGCGACGACGGCCAGGCTGATCGGTTGCCCCAGCACCGAAAGGGCCGCCAGCATGACCGCCACGTCCAGGAAGATGGCCAGCATGATCCCGGCGAAGATCAAACCCCGTGAGCGCCTCGAGCCGGGCGGCGGCGGGCTCGACGACAGTAGCCGGTTCAGAGGTTCCTGCAGAAAGACCAGATAGGCCGCGAGTAACAGGAACGAGAAGAGCAGCACCGAAAGACCGGCCAGGAGTCGCCGGCCGGACACCTTGTCGTCGATGGAGTTCAGACTCTCGACTTCGACCGATGTCGTCTCGAAGATGGAGAAGAACTCCTCGGCCGTCGGGTTGCCCTGCCCCAGAATCGCCTCGGCCGCGCGTTCAGCCACCGGCGCGCCGACGGTCACGAGGTAGCGGCCCTGCTCGGGCGGGCCCAGGGTTTGTTGCCGGATGCCCACGTCGGGCAGCCGCTCTTCCAGCAGATCGAGGGAAGCCGCGAGGTTGTCCGGCCCCTCGGGGAGGACCACCAGTTGGGTGCCCGCACGAAAATCAGGCCCCAGCTCCAGCGATGGGCCCCCCGGGCCGCCGAGCAACATCCATCCACCGACCAGAACCAGTCCGCAGATCAGCGCGGCGAAGTAGAGTTTCCGGGCGCGGAACAGCCGGACGTTCGAGCGACGCAGCCAACCCAGGGGTTCCCACCTCAGATCGGGCAACCATCCGTGAACACGGGGCAGCACCTCCCGGGTGACCAGGATGGTCAGGATCGACGCGACGATCCCGACCAGCATGAATAGCGCGAAGGACTTCAGCCGGTCGGTGGCCAGCAACAACCCGACCACCAGCAGGGTCGTCGCATTGGCGTGAAACAGCGTCCGCCCCTCGCCCGAGAACGAATAGGCCGCACGTGCCAGGCGCCCGGGGCCCGATGTCCCGGGCTTCGCTCCCGGCCGGCGAAGCTTCTCGTCGAGACTCTCCAGAACCAAGATGCAGGCATCCATCCCCATGCCGACCGACAGGATGATGCCGGCGATGCCGACGACATCGAGGGTCAAACCGAGGGAGGCCGCCAGACCGGTGAGCAGGAACAGCAGGCAACCCAGTGAGCAGAGGCTGGCCAGCAGAAACCAGCTCCGGTGCAGGTAGCTGAAGGCCAGCACCAGAACCAACCCCGCCAAGGCCAACGAGAGCGCGTGCAGGCCCATGTCCTGAATCGACTGCCCCAGGGTAGGGCCGACCGTCGAGAGGCTCTCCACGTCGAGGGACACCGGCAGGGTCCCGGACCTCAGCATCTGGGTGATATCGATGGCCTGTTCCATGGTGTAGTCGCCGGCGAGCACTCCATCCCCACGAATGGCTCCCCGGATCTCCCCGGCCCACTCCACGTGGTCGTCGAGCAGAATCGCGAGCTGCCGGCCCGCGTTCTCGCGGGTGAACCTGGCGAAGGCCAGGTCGTGGGGGACGGCAAAGCGGAAAGCCACCTGCGGTTTGACCCCCGTCAGCGCGAGAGGATCGCTCGATCCGTTGTCGACCCGAATGGCCCGGGGATCGAGCATGTCCCCGGAGAACTGCGGCGGCGCAAGCTCCAGGTAGCGGTCCTCGTAGGGATAGACCGTTCGGCCATCGCCGGCGGAAGGAACGTCGTCGTGTTCGGCGACGACGAGGCTCAGGGTCAGTCGGTGAGTCCGGCCGACCAGATCCAGGGTTTGTTTGTGGTCCTCACCCGCCGGCAGGGTGACGACGATCGTCTCGTCGTCTCGCACGTTCACATCGGGGATCAGCTTGAGCGTGCGTTCCAGACGGGCGGACAGATTGTCCTTGGCCGTCGCCAGGATCTCGTCGCGGGTCATCTCCCGGTGAGATTCGGCGACGGTCGTGAAATCCGGGCGATAGGTGACGAGAACGCCGCCGGCCAGGTCGGAACCGAGCTTGATCGGCGACTCGCCGCGAGTCAGGGGAAGAACGAGGGCGGTCGCAAGTAGCAGAACGACCAGCGCCAGCGCGCAGACATACCAATTCCTTTGCTTCATGATTCGAAGTCCTCGTAGATGCAATGACCGAAACCGCGCGCGCCTGGATGGACGCGCACGCGTGAATCGCTACGAGGCGTGAATCAACAGAGAAGAGCGCAGTGACGAACGTACAGCTGGGAGGCTCTCGGGACGCTTTCCTGGTGCGGAGTCTGCCCGCGCTGCCGAGTACCCACAGCAAGGTCGAAGACTCTTCCGGCAGGTGTAATCGGGGTGACCGACTTGCGTTCGGTCTTCGCGCTATCGGCGACAGGAGACGGATCGATGGCTGTCGCGCCGCCGGACTCCGGATCGGAACCGATGATCGAATACGCGGCGCCGCAGCCACAGACGACGAGCCCGCGAGAAGAGGAGCAGACCGGGTCGGGGGCTCCCCCGGAGAACACCAGGGTCAGCACCAGCAGGCCGTGCAGGATCATCCGAACGCCGGGCTGCAATGCGAAGCTCATTGTGGGATGGACTAAGACGGGTCCTGACCGGTGTCAAGGCGGGCCGGAGTCCAGCGTGAACTTCCCCGCTTTTTGGGCTCGAGGGGATGAACTTTCGCGGGTCGCAGGGCACACTAGGGCTGTCGCCCGGACTTTGATCGTTCTCCCCGAGATTGCGTATCCATTGATGCAACCGCCTCGCAACCGAAGAACGCTGTGGGTCGCCCTCGTCCTCGGTACGTGGGCGCTGGCTTCCTGCGGCGATCCGCGGAAACCCGTCACCGAGGAAGCCTCGAGCCCTGCCGGCTCGGAGACTTCGAGTTCACCGGACGTCTCCGATCGAACTCTCGAGCAGGTGGATGCAGTGCCGGCGGAAACACCACCTCCTCAACCGCTACCACCGACCGCGCCCGTCGAGACCGAGGATCTACCCGAGCCGGTCTCGCTGGCGGAGGCCGAGCGACCACTCAAGATGGAGATCCTCACCGAGTTCGGCTACGAAGGGGCCGACGGGGTGCTGATTCTCGACGTGCTGGAGCGGGACTACCTCTACCTCACGCTGTTGATCCAGGATGCCGACGAGCGCCCGGTTCGCGGTCTGGTCCCCAAAGTCACTCCCGAACGGGACAGCCTGTTCATCCCCACCTCCGGAGAAGAGGCGGTATCCGACGACTACGGCAGCTACTCCTTCGCATTGATGGGCGGCAGCATGGGTGAAGAACGGGTCCGTATCGCCGTCGGCGACCTAGACGAATCGGTCCTGCTGAACGTGATCAGCCTGCAGGCCGCCGGTTACGCGGCTCTCGACGACATCGAAGGGGTCCTGCCCTGGAGCCTGCTGTTCCAGGCGGATATCGAATGGGGTGAACGGATCACCGCATCCTTCCCCGACGAAGTGAAGGCTCGGTCCGGTCAAACCGTGAGACTCGCCGGTTTCATGCTGCCCCTCGAGATGACCGAGAAGCAGAAACACTTCGTGCTGGCGTCGAACCCGCCGGGCTGCTTCTTCCATGTTCCCGGCGGGCCGGCGGGAGCCGTCGAGGTCTTCGCCGAAGAGGCGCTCGAGATCGGCTACGAGCCGGTGATCCTCGAGGGACGCTTCGAGGCGCTGGAGGCCAGCGAGAACGGCGTGCTGTACCGGATGCATGGCGCCCGGCCGGTACAGCCGTGAACGCTGCCGGGCGGCCGTGCCGCGAGACATCCCAACTCAGGGTGCAACCCCTGAGGGTCTGAGGCGTTCTCCTATCGAGAGTCCGGACCCCGGACTGTTACCGGGCCATTACATTCCGAGTCCCCGTGGCGGGGTACTCTCGATAACCGCGTCGCACAAGGCGTCGAGCGGGCGAAAAGGCGAACGACAGATGCAACGACTGCTCCTCCTCGGCCTGATGTTCTCGGTGGTCTCCCCCGGAATCGGCGCCGCCGACTGGCTGCAGTGGGGTGGCCCCAAGGGCGACTACACCGTCGATGTGGACGGGCTGGCCGAGACCTGGCCGGAATCCGGCCCGCCCCGGCTCTGGAAGAGGCCCCTTGGCGAAGGCTACCCGTCGATCCTGCACAAGGACGCCCGGCTCTACACCATGTACCGCGATGCCGAGTCCGGTGAGGAAGCGGTGGTCGCCCTGGACGCCGGCACCGGCTCGACGATCTGGGAGCACCGCTACGAAGTCGAACTGTGGGAGGGCATGATCGAGGGCTTCGGCCTCGGTCCCAACTCCACCCCGCTGATCGCCGGCGACCGGATCGTCTCGATCAGCGTGGACGGCGTGATTCGCTGCCTGGACCTCGCCGACGGAAAGCTCCGGTGGCAGCACGACCTGCCGGCGGAGTACGGCCGGCGCAGTCGCGACGAGGAGTACGGCTACTCCGCCATCCCGCTGCTCTACGAGGGCAAGGTCATCGTGATGGTCGGCGGCGACGACCACGCCGTGGTGGCCTACGACCCGAAGAACGGAGAAACCGTCTGGAAGAGCGCGCCCGGGGGCGTGAGCTACGCGCCGCCGCTGCTGACCAGCCTCGGCGGCCGGGATCAGTATCTCTATTTTTCCCCCGAGGGCGCGATCGGCCTCGACCCGGCGACGGGAAAGACGCTCTGGTTTCACGAGATCGAATACAACAACGGCAACCACCTGACCGGAATGGTGAAGTGCGACGAGAACCACGTCTGGGCCGGTAGCCAGTTCCCCACCGGCGGAGGCCGGCTGCTCGAGATTCGCGGAAAGGGGGATGACTGGACGGCCGAACAGGTCTGGTTCGAGACCTACCTGCGCGCCTCCCACTGGACCAACATCCGCCTGGGCGACCACATCTACGGCTCGACCGGGGGCAACGGGGTTTCGCTGATGACCGCGTTCGACTGGAAGACCGGCGAGGTCGCCTGGCGCCACCGCGGTTTCCACAAGGCCCAGGCGCTCTACGCCGACGACAAGCTGCTGTTTCTCGACGAGGACGGCAACCTGTCCCTGGCCCGGGTCTCCCCCGAAAAGTTCGAACTGCTGGCCAGCGCCGAGGTCACCGACTCGGTCTCCTGGTCGCTGCCGACCCTCGTCGACACCACCCTCTATCTGCGGGACAACACCCACATCATGGCGCTCGACCTGGCCGACAAGGGTGCCGCAGCGGCCCCGCAGATCATCGGCGCCGAGCCGGTGGAAGCCACGGCACTGATGGGCCGCTTCGGGGCCTTCATCGTCGACGTCGAGCAAGCCGAGGACAAGCAGGCGACGATCGACGCCTACCTGGCGCGCCACGACAGCTTCCCGGTCATCGAGGAGGGCGGCCTGGTGCATTTCGTCTACCGCGGCGAGGCCCCGGCGGTGAACGTGATGGGCAACTTCCTCGAGCGAGGCCGGGTCGAGCCGCTGCACCGGGTCGCCGGCACCGACCTGTTCTTCCGCAGCTACCGGCTGGCCCCCGAGTCGGTGTACGAGTACTACTTCGACTTCGTCGACGACACCGTCAACGATCCGGCAAACCCGCGAAGGGTGTTCGACGACGACGGCTTCCCCTCGTTGGTCTCGACCTCGGGCTGGGAGCAACCCGCCCATCTGAAGGCACCGGCGGCCGAAGCCGCTCCTCCGACGGAATTCACCTGGACCAGCAAGATCCTGGAGAACGAACGCACCATCAAGGTGGTGACGCCACCGGGCTACGATGGGAGCAGCGAGCGCTATCCGCTGGTGCTGGTCAACTACGGCGACCATTCCCTGCGCCAGGGCATGTGGGGCAACTCCCTGGGCAACCTGCTCGGCGCGAGTGTCTCTCCGGCAATCGTGGCGTTCGTCCCACGGGTGACCTACGACGACTACGGCCCGAAGGTGCAGCAGTTCGCCGAGGCGGTCACCGAAGAACTGCTCCCGATGATCGATGAGCGATTCCGCACCAGGCCCGGCGGCGAGAACCGCCTGATGACCGGTATCGCCAGCGGCAGCTTCGCCTCGCTCTACCTCGCCCTGAGCCGGCCCGAAACACTCGGAAACGTCGCGCTCCAGAGCTTCTACTTCCGCGAAGAAGCGGAAGAGGAGCTACGCGGATTGATCGCCGACGGCAAGGGAGCGACCTCCCGGGTCTGGATGGAATGGAGCAGCTCCGACCTCAAGGGTGGCGACCTGGACTGCGAGGGGGACAGCCGCGAACTCGCCGGGCTCCTGACCGACGCGGGCTATGACCTGGCGACTCGCGAATCGACCGACGGAGGGGGCTGGGGTATGTGGCGCGCCAGCACCGGCCGGATCCTGGAGTACTTCTTCGGGAAATAGCCGCAGGCCGGGACCCTTGCAGGCCGCGACCTTCGGAGGCCGGCTAGAACCGGATACCGAGCTTGACCGAGATCTCCGGCGTCGGGTCGATCTCGAACGTGTTGTCCGCGAACTGGACGTCCCGGTCTCCGCCGATCGGCACGTGGACCGCGGCCCATGGATTCAGGTAGAAATGCTCGCTGAATCGCCAGGTGTACCCGCCTCCGAGGGTGAGGACATCGGTGCGGTAGCCTCGTCTCAGCCCGCTGCTCACCTCCGTGACGTCGCCGGTCCACCGTTCCAGACCGGGGCCGACCCACCAACCCTCGAAATCCGGCCTGAAGTACACGTCCAGGATCAAGGCGTCGACCTTGCGGTCATCGTCCCTGAAGGCGTCATCGGTCACGAAGCTCGGAAGGGTCAGCTCGGTTCGCACGACCCGGCCTCGTAACTTGCCTGCGCCTCCGATCAGCGAGACGTAGTAGCCGTCGTAGAGGAACGGCACCAGGTCCACCTCGGTGCCGACCATCCAGCCCTTCTCCGCGGCCCCGCAGGGCGAGGCGCCCAGAATGCCGACGACCAGTAGCACGGCCAACCCGACGTTGAAACTGGAACCTCTCCCCGTCGTGTGGCCAGGCCACCGGAAACTCGCAGGAGACCTCCACATCATGGTCCGCGCCTCCCCTTGCGGCGCTTTCCCGGTCGATCGAACGCGTCAGCCTCGCCGTGTGGCTCGGATCGATCTACGCTGCGCCGAGGAGATCAAAGTAGCGGGAATTCATGGCAAGCTCGCCTGGATTGAAGACCACGATGGTCCAGGAAGCGGGAATCGCCGCGAAAAAGCGGAACTTCCCGCTACCGGGCGGCTTCTCAACGTGGGGATCCATGCGTTTCCCGCAACGGCCGCCCCTTCTCAGGCCATGAGGACACCGATGAGTTCGAACCAGCAAAGCGTGCAGAATCCACCAAGGC
The DNA here is from genome assembly GCA_001664505.1 of Acidobacteria bacterium Mor1. Lineage (GTDB taxonomy): Bacteria > Acidobacteriota > Polarisedimenticolia > Polarisedimenticolales > Polarisedimenticolaceae > Mor1. Next base: position 5,588,242 of record CP011806.1, on the reverse strand, counting down.
TCCCCGTGACCGTACTCTCAGGGTTTCTCGGGGCCGGCAAGACCACCTTGCTCAACCAGGTGCTCAACAACCGAGAAGGGCGCCGGGTGGCGGTGATCGTCAACGACATGAGCGAGGTCAACATCGACGCCGCGCTGGTGGAACGGGGCGGCGCCCAGCTCTCCCGAACCGAGGAGAAGCTGGTCGAGATGACCAACGGATGCATTTGCTGCACCCTGCGGGATGACCTGCTGGCGGAGGTCTCGAGACTCGCCCAGGAGGGGCGCTTCGACTACCTGCTGATCGAGTCCACCGGTATCTCGGAGCCCATCCCCGTGGCGCAGACCTTCACCTTCGAGGACGAAGAGGGCGTAAGCCTGAGCCAGGTTTCCCGCCTCGACACCATGGTCACCGTGGTCGACGCGGCGAACTTCCTCAAGGACTACAGCGCCGCCGAGGCGCTGCAGGAGCGGGGCGAATCCCTCGGCGAAGAGGACGAACGCACCGTGACCGATCTGCTGATCGACCAGATCGAGTTCGCCGACGTGATCGTCCTCAACAAGCTCGACCTGGTCAGCGAGGAGCAGGCCCGGGAGGTGGAAGCGATCATCAAGGCGCTCAATCGCGGTGCGAAGATCCTCATGACCACCCGCGGACAGGTTTCTCTCGGCGATGTGCTGGATACCGGCCTGTTCGATTACGAGAAGGCCGAGAGCTCTGCCGGATGGATCCGGGAGCTCCAGGGGGACCACACCCCAGAGACCGAGGAGTACGGCATCTCGAGCTTCACCTACCGCACGCCCCAACCCTTCGACGCCGAGAAGGTCTGGGCCTTCATCAACGATGAAGCGAACTGGAAGGGCGTACTGCGCTCCAAGGGCTTCTTCTGGGTCGCTGCCGACCACAGCGTGGCCTACGAGTGGGCTCAGGCCGGCGGCGTCTCCAACGTGAACCCGGCCGGAATGTGGTGGGCTGCGATTCCACGGGAGCATTGGGAGCACCCGGAGGATCAACGCCCAGATAAGCAGCCCAACTGGGACCCGCGCTTCGGCGATCGCGCCCAGGAGCTGGTCTTCATCGGCCAGAAGATGGATGAGGCCAAGATCCGCGCCCGCCTCGATGCGTGCCTGCTGGACAAGGCGACCGCGGCGGCGGACAGCGACGCCTGGGGCAAACTCCCGAATCCCCTGCCGAAGTTCGAGCCGGCCGAAGAACCCGCTTGAGAGGACGCGGGCAATGAACGTGGAGTGGCTGATCGTCGGTGGCGGCATTCACGGCGTCCATATCGCGGCCAGGTTGATCGGAGAAGCGGGGGTCGCCCCGCAGGATCTGCGCATCGTGGACCCGGGCGACCGGCTGCTGGCCCGCTGGCGCAGCTCCACCGCCACGACCGGGATGACCCACCTGCGCTCCCCGGCGGTGCATCACCTGGACCTCGAGCCCTGGTCGCTCAAACGCTTCGCGGGCACAAGACGCAGGCGGCGAAGACCCAAGTCCTTCGCGCCTCCCTACGACCGGCCGAAGCTGACCCTGTTCAACGCCCACTGCGAGCGGGTCGTGAACGCCTACGGGCTGAGCGAACTCCACCTGCAGAACCGGGTCACCGACTGCGCAATCGACGACCACAGGGTGGGCGTTCGGCTGTCCGGCGGTGACCGGCTCGAGGCCGCCAACATCGTGCTGGCGATCGGCGCCATCGAGCAGCCGGCGTGGCCCGACTGGGCACCGAGAGACGACGCCCGGGTAAGCCACGTGTTCGAACCGGGGCCTCACGCCCCGTTCGAGCCGGAGAGCACCGTGGCCGTGGTCGGCGGCGGAATGACCGCGGCGCAGGTCGCCCTTCGGCTTTCACGCGAGGGCCATCCGGTGCACCTGTTATCCCGCCACCCCCTCCGCCTGCACCAGTTCGACAGCGATCCCGGCTGGCTCGGGCCGAGGTTCATGAAGGCCTTCCTCGAGGAGCCGGATCTCGACCGCCGCCGGGAATTGATCACCGACGCCCGGCACCGCGGCTCGATACCGCCGGACGTCCGGCGGCCGCTACGGCAAGCCATCGTCGAGGGGAAGATCGTCCGGCACGAGTCCGATGTCCGGCAACTCGACTTGAAGCAGGACGGGGTCGCCCTATCGCTTTCGGACGACCACGTCGTCGAAGCCCGGAGAGTACTGCTCGCCACCGGTTTCGATTCGCGGCGCCCCGGAGGCCGGTGGATCGATGAGCTGATCGAGTCGGAGTCTCTCCCCGTGGCCCAATGCGGCTATCCCGTCCTGGACTCCGCGCTACGCTGGCATCCCCGGGTGCGTGTCTCGGGCGCCTTGGCCGAACTCGAACTCGGCCCGGTTGCGCGGAACATCGCGGGAGCGCGGCGGGCGGGTGAGCGAATCGTGGGCCAACTGCTCGAAGCTGTCGATACCCACCCCATGCGGAGCGCAGCGACTTCGGCTCCCTGAAGCCGGCGGCCGATGGGCAAGTGCACCTTCCGGGGTCTTCTTGCGTCGATCGGCCGATTGAGCGCCGCGATCTACTTGTGGGATAATGCCCCGCCCGACCGCAAGGGCCTGCTCGGGCCGTCAAGGGCACACCCTTCGTACCCAGGAATCAAGCATGACCACCTCGCTCCGGATCAACGCTCACTCGCACCTGCTGCCCTACCCCGATGAGATCCCTCAGTTCATGAAGGACAAGGAGATCTTCTGGGTCGACGACGCGCGCAAGTACATGCTGCAGCGCAACTGGAAGCGGCCGGTCACCGACTCCAGCTTCTTTCTACGGGAGAAGCTCGAGTGGATGGACCGCTTCAAGATCGATCACGCCGTGGTACTGAATCTGTCCCAGCTGTACGGGAACGGACTGCGCCTCGAGGAAATGAAGCAGGCGCTGCGCTTCCAGAACGACTTCAACGCCCAGATCCAACAGGAAAACCCGACCCGCTTCACCTGCGGCTTCGTGGTGCACCCCGGGTTCATCCGCGGCGCACTCTGGGAAGTCGAACGCTGCGTCGAGCAGCTGGGCCTGCGGCTACTTTGCCTGCCGACCCACTTCATGGACACCATCGGCTCCTGGCGGTCGATCTTCGACGAAGAGAACGAACCGCTGTTCGAGATGGCCAGCAAGTACAACCTGGCCGTTGAACTCCACCCCTACGACGGTGAGAAGTTCATCCTGCTGGAAAACACCGCCTGGCGGTTCCACTTGATCTGGATGCTCGCCCAGTGCGCGGATGCCTACCACTTCTTCACGCTCAAGGGCTATCAGGAGAAGTTCCCCGGCATGCGGGTCTGCTTCGCTCACGGCGCCCAGCTGGCCCAGATCAACCTGGGCCGGCGGATCCAGGGCTTCGACGGCCGCCCAGACCTGTTCGACGGCATGAAACACCCTCGAGGCGCGGTGGGCCATCGCAACATCTTCTTCGACACCCTGGTCCACGACACCGGTTCCCTGAAGCTGCTGGTGGACAACCAGGGTGCCGAGCAAGTGGTGCTGGGTCTCGACGACCCGTACCCCCTCGGCGAGATGGATAGCGAACCCCAGGCTTCCTATCCCGGGAAAATCCTCGACCTGGCCATCGAGCGCGGCATCGTCAACCAGGACGAGTACGACGCGATGTGGAGCGACAACACGGTGCGCTGGCTCTGCGGCGACGACGCCGACGCTCAGCAGGCCTTCCGCCGGCGGATCCGCGGCGAAGACTAGACCGTCGGGGCTCCGAGACGCCTGCGCACTCCCGGCAAAGAGAAACGAGGGCAATCGTGTTCGACCACGTCAAGTTCGGAGTTCGCGACTTTGCTCGGAGCAGAGAGTTCTACCTTCGGGCGCTGGAACCGATCGGCGTGACCCGGATTACCGATTGGCCGCCGGACGGCGCCGAGTTGTATCAACCATCCGGCAAGAGTTCGCTGTGCCTGTACCAAACCGAAGAGAAGCCGGCGCATCTCCACATTGCTTTCGTGGCGGAGAACCGACAACAGGTCGACGCGTTCCACCGCGCCGCCCTCGAGGCAGGCGGCCGGGATAACGGCGCACCTGGAATCCGCCCTCAGTACAGCGGGCGCTACTACGCCGCCTTCGTTCTCGACCCCGACGGCCACAACATCGAGGTGGTCTGCCACGAGGATGAGGACTGCGAAGGATAGGCGGCGATAGATAATGTCCGGACTCAACATCCTTGGAGTTGTCCTGGCGGGGGTCGGCATCGCGGCGTCCGTCTTCCCCGACTGGTTCGGCCCCCTTACCGGCGGCTCCGAGCCGCCGGCCAATGTCTTCGAAGCCGTCGAGCGCCGTGTTCGCGGGGGCATGGTGCTTGGAGTGGGCCTGATCTTGATTGCCGTGACCGCACTGCGGCCCTGGTCGACGAGCATCCCCACGGCAGTCTTCTACTTCATGGCCGGGGCGCTTGCGGCGCGCCTCCTCGGCATGCTCATCGATGGCACGGTACCGAAGCAATGGCTCCTGGTCGCTGTGGAGGCTGTGGTGATGGCCTTGGCTGCGTTGTGGCTTTGGCGCAGCACCGGGGCTGTGTGAGGATTTTCGCTTGGTGCCGGAGCCGGGAATCGAACCCGGACAGCCTTGCGGCCGGGGGATTTTAAGTCCCCTGCGTCTACCAGTTCCGCCACTCCGGCAGCGGGCGGCCATTGTAGTGCCCATCGAGCTTCGCGGCAGCCGGCATTGCCCCTGATTTGCGGAACCGGCCGCCCGCACCTCTCGTTCCACCCGCTAGACTGATCGCAGGCATGCTGGACGAGGGGCCCCGATGGTGAGATGGAGAGTCAGGTTCGCGCACGTCTCCGGCTCCGTCTTCGCGGTCGGGCTCCTGACTCTCTGGACCTACATGCAGTGCAGCTTCTTTCTCGGGCAGCCGATGTCCGACGAGCATCGCCTGGTTGCCGCCAGCCATGTCATTCGAGCCCAACCCTCCCTGTGGTACGCGAGCTTCTTCTCGGCGATGACCCTGGGCCTGAGTCTCTACGGCTTCGGCTACCTGCTGCGCGCCTCGGCCCGTCATGCTCCGGTGCCGGGCTATCGCCTGGCCCGAATGCAGGCCCAGGGCCTGCTGGTGCTGGGCCTCTGGACCTACGCCCAGACATACCGGCTGATGGTCATGTCCCACATGATCGCGCCGACGGGCGCGTGGGCAACCCCCGCCCTGCAACGGCTGATGATCGATGAGCCCTACCCACCGAACTTCGCGCCGCCTGCGCTGCTCCTGGCGCTTTCGGCCTGCCTGGCCGCTGCGGTCGCGGTGCTACAACTGTGGTCGATCCTTCCCGCGTTTCGCGGGTCGCGACGAACGCTGGTCCTCGTGATCTGCGCGTTGCTGCTCCCCGGACTGGGCATCCCGCTGGGAGGTCAGCTCGACAAGATTCCCTCGGCCTACTGGCCCGAGTTCCTCGCCCTCCCGTCGAGCTCCGAAGAAGTCCGCGCCATGCTGCTGGAAGACTCCGAAGCAGCCCGAAGAGCCGTCACTACCTACCTGACCACCCATTCGCTCGGCGGGTCCCGGGTGTCCTCACGCCAGCTTCGCCTCAACTCGCCGCCGGAGTCCGAGGACCTGGACTCGCGCTGCGGACTCTGCAGACTGCCCTGGACGAGGCTGCTTGCGCCTACGGGTCTGCACCTGAAACTCACGAAGGCTCCCCCCATGGACCAGCGTCCGGGGCTCGTGTTTGAAGTTCCACGAGACGCCGCGTCGGCCCGGGTCTACCCCGCCGTAGCCGACCCGGCTCTGCGAACCGTGCCGTTGGCCGCAGCTGCGAACTCGGCCGGAGAGACCGATTGGATCGTGCTCAAGATCGACGCGTCGGTTCCCATGACCGTCGTCCGATCACTGTTGATCGAACTGAGCACCCACGGGGTCAAGCGGGTGACCCTGGCCGCCGACCCGCGCGGAGGCGAATCGGCACCCGCAAACGAACCGTTGCTGCTCTTCGCCGATGTCCCGGAGGCCACGCCCTATGCCTTGGAGCCCATCCGGGTCGACGGCCTTCGGCCGCCGCCGGGTACTCCCTGCCCGCACTTCGACCAGTACAGCTTGGGGACTTCGATGTGGCGCGAACCGGCGAGTAGCCCTCTGCCAAGAATCACCCTGTTCGAGTTCTATGAAGACGCGGCCTACGGGGAGTTGTTCGGTCACTTCCAGTCAGTATTCGAGGACCAGGGCCCTGATACCGTGGTTCTGGCGCCGGCGCGCCAGAGTGAGCGGCTCGACTAGCGGCAAGGAAACGACTTGAACTCAAGGCGCCTTGGCCAGCTGCACCTTCTGCTTGAACTCGATCGGATTGGGCATGCCGGCGGGGCCGCGACCGAAACCGGGCCTCGTCCCGCCGCCGGGGCGCACCCCACCGGCAGGGCCGATCCCGCCTCCACCCCGCCCGCGGCCGAGGCCGGTTCCGGCGCCGCCGCCGCGGCCTCCGGCAAAGCCGCCGTCACCCAGACCGCCGGGCCCGCCCTCGAGCGGAAGTAGGACCTGGGGTTGTTCCACGCGAATGGTCAGCTTGTCACCCGGCGAGAGGGACGCCGCGTAGGGCGCTTCTTCCGTGGGACGTAGCGGGATCTTGAGCTCGTAGGTGAACTCTCGCTCGGTATCGAGTTCGATCTGGATGCCGAACAGGTTGTCCCGGGCAATACGTAGCGGCTCGTCCCGGGCGGGGATGACCACCTGCATCATCTCCAGGGACTCCGCGGCGCGCTTCTGCATCTCCTCGGGGTCCGGCGGTTGAGCCGGCCCACCTTGCCCCGGAGCGCCCTGCCCAGCCTGGCCTGCCTGCCCTTCGGCACCGGGCAATTTGTCGAGGATGCCCTCGGGGTACTGAAGCTGGAGTCGCTTGCCGATGGAGATCTTCATACCGCGGACGATCGCCCGCCGGGACATCTGCGGATTGGCCGAGTAGAAACAGAGATACAGATGGTCGGCGTCGTTGCGCACGCCGAAGTAGAGCCCGGCCTTCTTGATGTAGGCCATGCGGCCGAGCCACTCGTCGGCCGAACCATCTACGGTCACATCCCCTTCCGGAGACCAGAACGCATCCATCGTCCCGGCCGAGGCCGGCACCGCACTCATCGCGACCAGGAAAAGGCCGGCCCACAAGGCCCGGCGGCGGTTTCCGGTTTCGCGCCCTCGCTTCATCCCGATCCCTCCTCGAAACAGGCACTACCTCACACAGGATAGACGGTTTCGCTCGCCGTCCGGTGTCCGCGGCACCTCACCAGTCTCGCCAACTAAACCCATCGGCGCCAGCAGGGGTCCTAAATCCGTGGGCCGGGAACGACTCATCCCGTGCCGAACATCCGGGGGCGGAGACCAACCATGAAACCCATCTTGACCCTATCCCTGGTGCTGACTGCCGGGCTGGCCGCAGTCGCCGTCCTCGGCGCGCCCGAGGGCCCAGGCAAAACCGCCGCGGCGGTGCCGGCGCCCCTCGCGCTCCCGGAGAGCCCTCTCGGCGAATCGGAGCGAATCGCCCACGCCCTCAACCGGCTCGCCTTCGGGCCCCGGCCCGGTGACGTCGAGACCATCGCCGAGGAGGGGCTTGACCGCTGGATCGCCCGGCAGCTCCAACCCGAAACCATCGACGACCGCGCCACCGCCGGGCGGCTGTCGGGCATGGCAACCCTGGGGCACTCCCCGCTCGAGCTCTACACCCTCTACCCTCCGCCACCGCTGGTTCAGGGTACGGCCCGTCAGTTGAAGCGGCGTCTCGGGTGGAGTGACGCGAAGATCGCCGGCTACTTCCCCGAGACTGCCGATCTCCTCGGGCGAAAAGAGGAAGACCTCGGCGAGACCATGCGCCGCCGGGCCGAGGAGGCCGAGGCGAAGCGTGAGGCGATGTCGGCTCGGGAGCGCATGCGCGAAACCATGAGGGGGCCCCGGCGGCTTCCCGTCGAACTGGCCCAGGCCAAGCTGACCCGGGCGGTCTATGGCGAACGACAGCTCGAAGAGGTGATGACGGACTTCTGGTTCAACCACTTCAACGTCTTCGCCGGCAAGTCGACGGCTCGATTCTGGATCGCCGACTACGAACAGAACGCGATCCGCCCCAACGCACTGGGGAAGTTCCGCGACCTGCTCCACGCCACCGCCGGCCACCCGGCGATGCTGATCTATCTGGACAACTGGCTCAGCACCGATCCCGACGCCGACATCGACCCCCGGGATGCGATGTTGCTCTGGGCCCGGCAGCTGGATCGCCATGACCTGCCCCCCGGCGGGCTGACGACCCTGATCGCCCGGGAACGGGGTGTCGACACCTCGGCCTACGAACAGAAGGTCGGCCGTCAGCTCGAGCGCCTCGAGCGCGCCGCCCGGATGACCGGCGGCCGCTGGCCCCAGCGGGGCAGGCCGCGCGAAACCCGTGAGATCCGGCAGCGCCAGGGACTCAACGAGAACTACGCCCGGGAACTGCTCGAACTGCACACCCTCGGCGTAGACGGCGGCTACACCCAACAGGACATCGTCGAGGTCGCCAGGTGTTTCAGCGGTTGGACCCTGACCCCGACCTGGGCCGGCCAGCAGTTCGTCTACGGAGAGGTCTTCCACGTTCCCGGCAAGAAGAAGGTGCTGGGCAAGACGATCCGCGATGGCGGGATGAACGAGGGGCGGCAGGTGCTGGACATGTTGGCGGCCCATCCCGCCACCGCCCGCTTCATCTCCTGGAAGCTCGCCCGACGCTTCGTCACCGACGACCCGCCGGCCGAACTGGTCGAGGCCATGGCCGCAACCTTCCGCGCCTCGGACGGCGACATCCGGTCCGTTCTGCGCACCATGCTCGAGTCCGAGGAATTCTGGTCGCGGGACGCCTACCGGGCCAAGGTCAAGACCCCCTTCGATTTCGTCGCCGGCGCGCTGCGCGCCAGCGGTGCCGAGCTCGAGGGCCTGTCCGAGAGCGGACGTGTCCGCCCCGGTGGTCTGGCCGCCCTGCGCGAACTGGGGCAGATGCCCTACATGGCCCAACCGCCCACGGGCTACGAGGATGAAGCCGAACTGTGGATCTCCACCGGGGCGCTGCTTCAACGGCTCAAGATCGCCCTGGGTATCGCCACCGGGCGGCTACCCGGGATCGACCCGCAACCTGTCCGCGGAGAGGTTTCCGAAATTGCGGAACGCGTGCTCGGGGTGCCCGCTTCGGCAAACACCCTGGACGTGATCTCCAGGCAGCTGGAGGCTCCGCCGGAACAGCACGCCGAACTCGGCCTCCCCGGCAGACTTCCGCAGAACGATCGGGAACGGGCCCACCTGGCCATGGGCTGGGTGCTGGCCTCGGCCGAATTCCAAAGGAGGTAGCGCGATGAAACGACGCATCTTCCTCAAGTCCGGCAGCATCGCTCTGGTCGGCATGGGCCTCATGCCCCGGTTCCTTGCAAGAGCTTCCGACACGCTCAACCCCGCGGCCGGGATCACCTCTCACAAGACTCCGGACGGCAAGACCAAGACCGTGGTGGTGCTGTTCCTGCGGGGCGCCGCCGACGGGTTGAACATGGTGGTGCCCTACCGGGATCCCGACTACTACAAGCTGCGCCCGTCGATCGCGATCCCGCGCCCGGGCAAGGAAGGGGGCGCGCTGGAGCTCGACGGCCGTTTCGGCCTGCACCCGGCTCTCGCGCCGTTGCGCGACCTGTGGCGGGAAGAACGCCTGGCCATCGTTCACGCCGCCGGCTCGCCGGACAGCACCCGCTCCCACTTCGATGCCCAGGACTTCATGGAGTCGGGCACGCCGGGGGTCAAGAGCACCCGGGACGGCTGGATGAACCGCTATCTGCGCGCGGTCTACCGCCATGATCCCTCGCACTTCCGCGCGGTGGCGCTGAGCGGCCAACTCCCCCGTTCGCTCTCGGGCCCGGCTCCGGCGCTGGCGATACCCGAGCTGACCAAGTTCGGCTTCCCCGGCGGCCGCCGGAGCCGGCAGGTGCAGTCGGTGCTGGAGTCCCTCTACGCCGGCTCCGACGACGCACTCCTGGAACCCACCGCAGAGGACACCTTCGAGGCGGTCGAGGCCTTGAAGCGGCTCTCCCTCGAGCGGCTGCAGCCGGAGCACGGGGCCGACTACCCACGAGGAGAGTTCGGCGGATCCCTCCGCCAGATCGCCCAGCTGATCAAGGCGGGGGTCGGGCTCGAGTTGGCCTTCACTGAACTGGGCGGATGGGACACCCATGTCAACCAGGGTCAGAGCCGTGGCCCGCTGGCCAACCTGCTGCGCCGGTTCTCCGCCGCAGTCGGCGCCTTCTGCCGGGACCTCGGCCCGCGGATGGACGACGTGGTGCTGGTCACCCTGTCGGAGTTCGGCCGCACCGCCTTCGAGAACGGCAATCGCGGCACCGACCATGGCCACGCCAACGCCATGTTCCTGATCGGCGGCGGTATCCGGGGCGGCTTCCACGGTGAGTGGCCCGGGCTGGACAAGCAGCAACTCAACGAAGGGCGCGAGCTGGCGCTGACCACCGACTTTCGCACGGTGCTCGGCGAAGTGCTGCACCGGCATCTGGGCGCCTCGGACCTGGCTTCGGTGTTCCCCGGCTTCGACCTCTCTCCCGACGGGCATCGAGGCCTCTTCGCCACCAAGGGGGCATGACCCCGAAAAGAAACGCCTCCGGCGGCAGGCCCCGCCGGAGGCGCTCCCGGTTGCTGCACAACCGGCCAGTTGGCAGGAGGATCACGGCACAGGAGTCGGCCGTTTACCCCCTCAGGGGCAAGTGGTCGCGACCTCGTCCATCCTGGACACGCCTCGGGACGAGAGGCCCAGGCCTCCGGCGTCGCCGAAGCCGTTGACGAATCCGCGGGAGTAGAAGAATCCATCCCCCGCCGGCGGGACCGCGACATCTGCAAACTCGAGATCGGTCAGGTTGCCGTCCAGATCGCTGACGCAGTCGCCGTAGCCGCCGTCGGGCACGCTGTCCCCGTTGCCGTCGACCAGGTTGGAAAGCAGCCCCCGGTACATCGGGTAGGACTGAGCGTCAGCCACGGCATTCCAGTTCATGGTTTCCTTGTCCGCGTCGAAACGCAACGAGAGAAACGGATTCTCTCCTGCGTGCAGACTCGGCTGATCGAAGGGGAACTCCCGGTTGGCGACCCGTGTATCGGTCAATCCGTTGGTCAGAAAGTCGACCAGGTCGCTCCGATCCTGCGGCGGGATCGGCACCGGCAGCAGCGGGTCCTCGTTCTCGACGAAGCGATTCGGATCGTTGTAGTGCTGGATCACATTCTCGACGTCGGTAAGGATGCCGTTATGGAAGTAGGTGTTCTTCAGCCCCACGTTGCGTAGCGTCGGAGTCTTGAAGCGGCCGCGGTCTGCGGGGTTTCCGGTGACCTCCTGGCGCCCGTTGTCCTCGGCGATCGGCCGCACCGCCACGTTGCGGAAGGTCTGATCGGAGAAGACCGGGGGCGCGTGGCAGACCGAGCAGTCCGATGCCTGGAACAGGTTCCAGCCGTTGATCTGCGCCGGGGTCATCGCCGTGGGATCACCCTCGGTGAAATGGTCCCAGGGGGTTTCATCGGCAACCAGCGTGCGCTCGTAGGTCGCAATCGCGAAGCCGATGCGCTCGGCGGTGATCTGCGAATCCCCGAAGGCCGCCTGGAACAGCGACGGGTAGTCGCCGTTGGCCGCCAGGGCGCCGGAGACATCGGCCGGTAGATCGGTGGCGTAGACAAGGGGCACCACCCCTTGAAGCTTCGAGGTAACCTCGAACCAGGTGCGGCCGACCTTGGCCATCTCGACGTCGCTCAGAATCGGGCCGACCGCCTGATTCTCCAGCGCCCCGCCCGAGACGATGCTCACCGCCCCGGTCTCCGGATCGATGAACTGGCTACCCGCCCGTCCGTCCCAGAACATTTCCGGGGCGTAGGCCGCACCTACGGTGGGGTTGGCCGAGCGTTCGGTCACCTGCACGTCCAGGTCGAAGACCGAATGCATGACGTACTCCCCGCCTGAATTCATCGAGACCACTCCGGGGGAACCGATCTTGTCGTCAGGAGTTCCGGGGATTCCGTCGAGGCCGGGGTGGCCGGACTTGCGGCCGTCGGCGCCGGCCTGGCCGAACTGGTGGCAGGTGCCGCAGGCGATGGTGTTGTCCGACGAGAGCTGCTCGTCCCAGAACAGGATCTTGCCCAGGACGCGCTTTTCCTCGGTGATCGGGTTTTCCGGGGGGACCGGAACCGGAGGCATCTCGGCCAGCGCTGCACCGAACCAGAGCCACAGGCAGACCACGACGATAAAGGACTGTTTGTTCAAAGATTTGCCCCTTTCCCCTCGTTTTGAGTTAGCCCACATACTCCAGCAGGAGACGACCGCCGCCGGGGGGAGGTATCAACCGGATCGCCGCTTTTGCTACTCTTGCAGCGGACGAGGCCTTCGGCCCCCGAACCGGCCCGCCCCGTCCTCCACCACGACGCTCAATAGAAAGGAATCGAATGCCCGAATTCATCTACACGATGAAGGACCTGCGGAAGATCGTTCCGCCCAAGCGCGAAATCCTCAAGGGGATCTGGCTCTCGTTCTTCCACGGCGCCAAGATCGGCGTCCTGGGCCTGAACGGCGCCGGTAAGTCCAGCCTGCTGCGGATCATGGCCGGCGAGGACGACGAGTTCCAGGGCGAAGCCTTCCCGGCCAAGAACATCAAGGTCGGCTTCCTGCCCCAGGAGCCCCAGCTCAACCCGGACAAGACCGTGATGGGCAACGTCGAGGAGGGGGTCGCCGAGACCAAGGCCCTGCTCGACGAGTTCAATGCCGTAAGTGAGAAGTTCGCCGAGCCGCTAGAGGCCGACGAGATGGACAAGCTGCTGGAAAAGCAGGCCAAACTCCAGGACAAGATCGACGCGGTCAACGCCTGGGAGCTGGAGCGCCAGCTCGAGATCGCCATGGACGCCCTGCGCTGCCCCCCGGGAGATTCGGCGGTCGGGCACCTGTCCGGCGGTGAGAAGCGCCGGGTGGCGCTTTGCCGGCTGCTGCTGCAGCAGCCCGACCTGCTGCTGCTGGACGAGCCGACCAACCACCTGGACGCCGAGTCGGTGGCCTGGCTGGAACGGCATCTCCACGAGTACCCGGGCACCGTGGTGGCGGTCACCCACGATCGTTACTTCCTGGACAACGTGGCCGGCTGGATTCTCGAACTGGACCGGGGCTCGGGTATCCCCTGGGAGGGGAACTACTCCTCCTGGCTGGAGCAGAAGCAGGACCGGCTGGCCAAGGAAGAAAAGGCCTCGGAGGCGCGCCAGCGCACCCTCAAACGGGAGCTCGAGTGGGTGCGCATGGCGCCCCGGGCCCGTCAGGCCAAGAGCAAGGCGCGCCTCAAGGCCTACGAAGAGATGCTCAGCGAGCAGGGTCCCGAGGCTCGCGGCGAAACCCGGCAAATCGTGATCCCCGCCGGTCCACGGCTGGGCGACACCGTCATCGAGGCGGACAACCTGTCCAAGGGCTTCGAGGACAAGCTGCTGATCGAGAACCTCACGTTCAAGCTGCCGCCCAACGGGATCGTCGGCGTGATCGGCCCCAACGGCGCCGGCAAGACCACCCTGTTCCGCATGCTGGTCGGCGAAGAGCAGCCCGACGGCGGCAGCCTCAAGCTGGGGGACACCGTCGAGCTGGCCTACGTCGATCAATCCCGGGACGACCTGGTCGGCGACAAGCGGGTCTGGGAGGCGATCTCCGACGGCACCGAGGAGATCCGGCTGGGCAAGAACCTGGTCAAGTCCCGGGCCTACGCCTCCTGGTTCAACTTCAAGGGCGAGGACCAGCAGAAGCTGGTCAAGCATCTGTCGGGGGGTGAGCGCAACCGGGTGCACCTGGCGCGCCTGCTGCGCAGCGGCGGCAACGTGCTGCTGCTGGACGAGCCGACCAACGACCTGGATGTCGATACCCTGCGGGCGCTGGAAGATGCCCTGCTGGAGTTCGCCGGCTGCGCCGTGGTGATCAGCCACGATCGCTGGTTCCTGGACCGGATCGCGACCCACATGCTGGCCTTCGAGGGGGACAGCCAGGTGGTCTGGTTCGAGGGGAACTACCAGGACTACGAGGCGGACAAACGCCGCCGCCTGGGAGACGACGTCGACCAGCCCAAGCGCATCAAGTACAAGAAGCTGACCCACGATTGATCCGACGGCGCCCCCGAACCCCGGGGGCGCCGCCTCTTCCCGGGCCGAACTCCCGGCGCCCGATCGACGGAATCGTGATCTTCGCCGGGGCCTTTCTCCCCTACCCCCGAATCGCCCGCCCGCAACCAAAAGTCGCGCCCGGTTTCGAGCCAAAAGCACGAGAATCGCGGTTGCGGCGACGATTTCCCCCTGCACCTTCATAACCGACGGCGGGCCGGAAACGGCTTCACCAGCCGGGTCATCCGGCGGTAGACTCGCCGCAGGGGCATGAGGACGGCTTTGGATATCGAGCAATACTTCGACGCGATTCACCACGGTGAAACCCTGCGCCTCAAGCAGCTGCTGACGGCGAATCCCGGCCTGATCGACGAGACCGCCTCGCCGATGGACGCCGCGATCAAGGACAACGGCGGCACCGGCCTCCACGCTGCCGTCCACGCCAACCAACCGGAGATCGCCCGGATCCTGCTGGACGCCGGCGTCGACATCAACGCCCGCACCAGGGAGGGCCGCACCGCCCTCCACGACTCCATCGAGTTCGGACGCGGCGACATTCAGAAGCTGCTACTGGACCACGGCGCCGAGGTGGACATCAACGCGGCGGCGATTCTCGGACGGGTCGACGCGGTGCGCGCGTTCCTCGATCACGACCCGGAGCTGGCCAACGACTTCACCACCGAACTGTCTCCCCTGGGCTGGGCCGCCTTCGGCAACCAGGTCCTGACCGCCACGCTGCTGCTGGAACGGGGCGCGCGGATGGACGACGGCGAGCTGCTATGCGCCGCCTCGGTCGGCCATGTCGAAGTGGGCAAACTGTTGCTGAAGCATGGCGCCGACCCCGACGCCATCGACCCGGTGGCCGGCGGGAACGCCCTTCACGCCGCCGCCTCGATGCGCTACAGCCACGACTCCCGCAAGTTCATCGAGATGCTGCTGGACGCCGGGGCGGATCCGTCGATCCGCACGATCCACGGCCGCACCGCCCTGGACATCGCCGAGATGAAGGCCGAAGAACAGGAAGCCCGGCCGGTCCAGTACCCCAAGCGCTATAGCGAGGTCGCGTCGCTTCTGGCGCGACACAAGGGAGCGGCCAGCGCTACCTGAGCGCCACCTGTCCGCGGCGGCTTGACCGGGATCCGGGACGAACCTAGTCTCGGCCTGGATGTCCCTTTGGTCCCAGGCCAGGAAACTGGCGCTCCAGACGCCTGAGGCGCGAAACCGCTACGTCGACTTCCTGCGGGCGGTCTCGATCGGATTCGTGGTCCTCGGCCACTGGATCATCGCCGCCCCCTCGATGAAAGACGGGCGGCTGCACCTGGACCACATGCTGGGCATCCAGCCCTGGACCCAGTGGCTGACCCTGCTGTTCCAGGTGATGCCGATCTTCTTCCTGGTCGGCGGGTACTCCAACGCAGCCTCCTGGGACGCATCCCGGCGCAAGGGAGAATCCTACGGCGTGTGGATGGCGGGGCGCGCCCGGCGTTTGATCGGACCGCTGCTTCCGCTGGTGCTGGTCTGGGGCATCTTCGCCGCCGTCGGCAGGCAACTGGGCATCCCCTTCGAGATGCTCAACGAAGGCTCCAAGCTGGCGCTGGTGCCGACCTGGTTCCTGGCGGTCTACATGGTGGTCTGCTCCCTGGTACCGCTGACCCGCGCCGCCTGGCAGCGCTTCGGCATGGGCAGCTACTGGGTGTTGGTCGCCATCGCCGTCGGCGTCGACTTCCTGCGCTTCGGCGGCGAGGGCCATTGGCCCACCATCGGCTGGATCAACTACCCGGTGGTCTGGTTGGCGGTCCATCAACTCGGTTATCTCTGGCGGGACGGCAGGCTGGCCGGCTGGCGTGCGGTTCCCTGGGGCATCGCGGGCGTGTTGAGTTGGACGCTCCTGGCCCGCTTCGGTCCCTACCCGATCAGCATGGTCGGTGTCCCCGGCGAGGAGGTTTCCAACACCCTGCCGCCGGACATCATGCTGCTGGCCCTGGGGGCGGCTCAGGTCGGCATCCTGCTGATGCTCGAGGGGCCGATGCGCAGACTGCTGGCCAAGGTCAACGTCTGGACCAGCGTCGTGCTGATCAACGGCATGATCATGAGCATCTACCTCTGGCACATGACCTCGATCGCCCTGGCCATCGGCGTGGCGCGACTGTTCGACGGCATCGGGCTGCACGAACCGCCGGGCAGCGGCGACTGGTGGCTGGCCCGCATCCCGTGGCTCGCCGTCTACGTGATCGGACTGATCCCCCTGCTGTTGCTGTTCGGCCGTTTCGAACGGCTGCGAGCCCCCGAGGTCACTCCGCGGCTGCCGGTCTGGCGGGTCGTGCCCGGACTGGTACTGATTGCCGTGGCCATCGCCTCGGTAACCCTCGGAGGCATTGCCCACGACGGCGGCATCGGCGTGCGCTTCGGCATGGTCGGGGCGTTGATCGTGGGGGCGCTGCTGGTCGGCGTTCCGGGCACCAACCCCTTCCGTGGGCGGGCCCCACAAAGCTAAAGTGGACAGAATTTCTGACTGGTCGCAAAATGTAACCAGGAGGTTTCATGAAGTCCATCGGCGCAGCCAAATTCAAGGAACAGTGCCTTGCCCTGCTGGATAGCCTCGAACCCGAGGGGCTGGTCATCACAAAGCACGGCAAGCCGGTTGCAACTCTGAAACCCTACGCCAACTCGTGCGCCTCGTTGATCGGCTCGATGAAGGGCAAGATCAAGATGCATGACGACGCTCTCTCAACCGGCTCCAAATGGAAGGCCCTTGATTAGCCTGGACACCCACGTCCTCGTCCGTGCTCTGATGGGCACGGTGAACCGCAAAGAAAAGATGCTCCTTTCTTCGCACCCCTGGAGCGTTTCCTCCATCGTCTTGTGGGAAATCGCCAGGCTTGTTCAGCTAGGCCGTGTCGAGATGGACCTGAACGACGCGGGGTTCAAGCGCATCCTGAGTGCGATCACCTGCTGGCCACTCGACCTCGACGTGTGCGTACGCTCGACACGCCTCGACTTTCAGGGCGATCCGGCCGATGAGTTGATCGCAGCGACAGCGATCGTTCACAACGTGCCGCTCCTGACACGGGACCGAGCGATCAGACGCTCCAAGCTGGTCCCGTTCGCCGGCTAGCTCGACCGGGAAACGAGCCACAACACGGGTTCCCGCTCGTGCGCTGTTCCTTCAGCGGGTTTCTCCAGAACTCGCCGGGCTGGGTCCACTCCCAGCCATCGACTCACCGCCAGAGCCTCCGACTGCCCTCCTGGATGCCCCCTGTAGGCAAGCACACTCAACAATCCGCCAGGTCGCAGAAGTTTCCAGGCGGCGTCGAGAGCAGTCACGGTCGATTCCGGAGCCGTGACAACACTCTTGTCCCCGCCGGGCAAGTAGCCGAGGTTGAACATGACGGCGCCGACCCGTCCGGCAAGACCGGCAGGCAACAGCGCATCGATTTCACCATGGTTCCCCTGGATCACCTGCACCTGCGGCAACGACTCCTCGAATACACGTTTCTCCACGGCACGGACCGCTGCCGCCTGTAGATCAACGGCATAGACCTTACCGGTCTCGGTCACGCACTTCGCAAGGAAAACCGTGTCGTAACCGTTCCCTGCGGTGGCGTCGATGGCCATATCGCCAGGCTTCAAGACTCTTCGTACTTCCGCGTGAGCCTGCTCGGTCAGGCGCGGAGGTCGTGACGGCGCGGCAGGTAGCTCCAAACGGTACGCCTCGCTCACCTCTCCGTGGCCACAGAGGAGGTCCGCCAGCTGGGCCGCGACCGTAGGTGCCAGCAGCGATCCCTTTGAACCGAGACCATTGAGAAACCCCAACGACGGGTGCGCGGGATGCAAGCCGGCCCGGGGACGGCGGCCGCTCATGATCGGACGCACCGCGGCCTGCTGATCGAGGACCTCGTAAGGGCGGCGCAGGAGGCCGCGCAGCTTTCCCTCCAACTCCTCCCGCCCCTCGGGGGTCGGGGTCGCATCCAGCGAGTCCCAGCCGTAGGTCGCGCCGACCCGGAAGAGATCGCCTTCTTCGGGAGCCAGCCAGACCTGCCGATGCACCGTGCGCTCCGACCGCAGCCCCGGGACCCGTACGGTCAGCGCTTCCCCCTTGGCGGGACGGAACGACAGACTCTCGAACCACGGACACCGGGTCGCGGCGAAGCCCTGGCAGAGCACCGCATAGCGCGCCTCGACACCGTGGCCGGCGAGGAGGACACGTTCTTGCTCAACCGTTAGCTCCCCGGCGAGGTCCAGATGAGCGGCGAGAAACATCCCTTCATCCTCGAAGTGTTGCCGCGATCCGTCGAGGTACTCGCCGACTCGCAGCCGGCCGCCGGCGGTCATGCGGAATCCGCCGTGAGCGCCGTCGAAGTCCTCGGAGTTGATTGCACCCGGTTCCTCGACGAGGTCCGCGAAGCGTTCGCGCAAACTCTCGAAGCGTTCCCGCTCGGCGCCATCCGCGAAAAGCCGCAGCGGCGGTGCATCGTGAAGCAGCTTGCGCCCCAGTCGAGTTTCCATGCCGCGATAGAATGCCTTTGCCTCGGCCCACAGAGAAGCGAACTGTGGCGTCACACCAAACCGCTTGCCGGTCACCGGAGTGATCAGACCGGCCGCCACACGGGACGCCGCGGCCTCCCGATCACCGTCGACCACCAGCACCCTGCGGCCGCGCTCGATCAAACGCCAGGCCAGGGTGGTGCCGGCCAGGCCCTGGCCGACGATCAGGACATCGTGGGTCACGGCACCGCGATACCGAGCCGGGTCAGATCCGCCTCGGCCTGAGGCCCCCAGCCGCGGTTGGCCGCCGGACTGGCCGGGCTCGGGTGCAGGATCCGCCCGATCTTGACGTCGGTGTCCGCCAGGACCTCACGGGCCCGTTTTTCGGCGAACCCGCCGACACCGATCAGCCATTCGGGGCGTAGCCGCTCGACCACCCGGACCAGCGCCTCGTCGCACGCGCGGAACAGCGGGTCCCGCTCGGCGGCGGGGAGTTTGTCCGGCGTGCGGTTCCGTCCGGTGGATTCCATGAACACCAGCGGGCAGTAGTTGTAGACGAAGAACCGGGCGAAGAACGGCTCGGGGTCGCCGAAACGCTCCCGGGCCCAACCCCACAACCGCTGCCCCGAGACCTCGCTGCGGGTGCAGCCGAACCCGTCGATCGGGCGCTTGGGATGTTCGTTGCGCGGTTTCTTGACCTCGCCGTCGATGCCCAGCCAGTCTCGAACCAGGCTCACCTCGCCGAAGGGAACGCCGGTCTGAGCCATGCCGAAGGGGCCGGGGTTCATCCCCAGGAACAGCGCCTCCTTACCCGGCTTCCCGTAGCGCTTCAGGTAGCGGGAATGAGGCTCCCAGGCGTAACGCAGCGGGTTGTAGACGTGGGTCACCGGCTCCGCGAAGCGCATGCGGGCCACGCGGCGGGACAGGCGTTCGGCGGTCTCGGTCAGGGCGGGCAACGGTTACCTCCGGAAAGGCGCCAGCATCGACCATCGGGGCGCGTCCGTCAACGGGCGGCAGGAAGCCGCCGGACCGGCGGCAGGAAGCCGCCGTAACAATTCGAAACATTTCGTGACGTGGTGCAACCACCGGGGAATACCCACGAGATGTACGTTTCCCATCCTCTAGGGCGAACGGCGGTTGCGACCGCCCCCAACGATCGGAGGATGAGATGAAATCCGCACTCGCAGTGACCGCCACCCTGATTCTCGCCGGTGCCGGCGCCCTCGGCATCACCATGTCCGGTGAGGACAGCAAGCTTCACGAGCACCTGCGCCACCTGGGCCACCACATTCACGGCAGCCACGGCGGCTCGGGCCACGGGTCCATGGCCGGCCTGTTCGAGGAGGGTGAGCTCGACACCCAGCAACTCGAACGGCTGGTCGCCGCCGACCGGGCCTTCACCGAGTTCCACCGCAACGGCTTCGGCTCGATGCAGGAGCTCCACGAACGCCTGCTGGCCGAGTACGAGAACGGCGCCACCGACGCCGCCTCGGTCCGCGGCATCGTCGACCAGCAGTTCGACCGGATGCGGGAGGCCGCCTACCGGGTAACCGACGAGATGATCCGGGCGATGGATACCCTCGACGAACCCCAGAAGCGACGCGTGCTGGAGCACCTCAAGGGCAACACGCCCGCACCGGCCGGCGGCTCGATCTAGCGCCTGCATCGACGGGAGATCCTGAGTCCACGGCGGCGGCGAACCCGGTTTCGCCGCCGCCGTGGCATGATCGCACCATGACCCGGCTGTTGATGATCGACGACGACGAGAAGCTGGTAGCCCTGATGGAGGAGTACCTCGCGGGGCACGGCTTCCAGGTGGAGTCCGCCGGCGACGGCGAGACCGGGCTGGCTGCAGCGTTGGCCCAGCCCCCCGAGTTGGTCATTCTCGATCTGATGCTTCCCGGTCTCGACGGCCTCGAGGTCTGCCGCCGGCTTCGCCAGTCCTCCTCGGTTCCGGTATTGATGCTGACCGCCCGGGGAGAAGACACCGAACGGATCGTCGGTCTCGAGCTCGGCGCCGACGACTACCTGGCCAAACCCTTCAACACCCGGGAGCTGCTGGCGCGAATCCGCGCGATCCTGCGCCGGGCCCGGCCGGAACCCGGCGAGGCCGCCACCGAGCGCATTCAGGTCGGCTCGCTCACCGTCGACAGCGGCACACGCTCGGTAAGCCTCCACGGCAACCCCGTGGAGCTGACCTCCACCGAGTTCGACCTGCTGCGCGCCCTGGCGCGCAACCGGGGCATGGTGCTCTCCCGCGAACAGCTCCTCGAACAGATGCACGGCCCCAACTGGGCCGCCTACGACCGCTCCATCGACGTGCACATCAGCCGGCTGCGCCAGAAGATCGAACGGGATCCGCGCCATCCCGAGCTACTCAAGACCGTCCGCGGCGCCGGCTATCAGCTGGTGCGAGGGGACGCCGAATGAGGCGCTTCCTGCTGGCGGCCAAGATCGCGGCGGTATTCACCGTCACCACCTGGCTGTTCGTCATCGTGGCGCTCCACCTGTTCTCGAGCATGGTGCTGCACTCTCACGGGCACCGTCCGGTCCACGAAGCCCACGCCGACTTCATGATGACCGTGCTCTGGATCGGGCTCGGGGCGTCGGCGCTGATGACCGCGTTCTCGGTCTACGTGACCCGCCACCTGCGCCGCATGAGCCAATCGATGAATCGGATCGCCGCCGGCGACCTGGACCACCGGGTGCCGGTACGCGGCCGCGACGAAGGCGCGACCATGGCCCGCAGCTTCAACGCCATGGCCGACAAGGTGCAGGGAATGGTCACCGGCCAGCGGGAGCTGATGGCCGGCGTTTCTCACGAGCTGCGTTCGCCGTTGACCCGGATGAAGGTGTCCCTGGCCATGCTGCGGGAGGAGCGCAGCGGCGGAACACGGATCGACGCGCTGGAACAGGAGGTCGATGCTCTCGACGATCTCGTCGGTGAGTTGCTGCTGGCCAGCCGGCTGGAGCTGCAGGGCGCTGCGGAGCGAGCCCCCGCCCCCTTGAGCGAGCTTTGCAGGGCCGCGTGGCAGCGGGTCGAGGCCGAGGCGCAGAAGCAGGAGATACAGCTCGAGCTGACGGCCGAGGCCGGCGGGAGCACCCTCGTGGTCGATCGCCGGTTGATCGAACGCGCCCTGGGGAACCTGTTCGAGAACGCGGTCCGCTACGCCGGCGGCGGTACCGTTCGGGTCGACTGCCGGAAACTGGGCGATGTACTGCAGGTTTCCATCGAGGACCAGGGCCCCGGCGTCACCGCCGAGGACCTGCCTCGTCTGTTCGAGCCCTTCTTCCGCGCCGACCGTTC
The DNA here is from genome assembly GCA_001664505.1 of Acidobacteria bacterium Mor1. Classification (GTDB taxonomy): domain Bacteria; phylum Acidobacteriota; class Polarisedimenticolia; order Polarisedimenticolales; family Polarisedimenticolaceae; genus Mor1. The sequence goes on along the minus strand of CP011806.1, from coordinate 5,566,396 downwards.
CCGTTCCCGCCGCACAGGAGCCGAGGGGCTGGGCCTGATGATCGTCCGTCGCGCCGTCGAGGCCCACGGAGGCAAAGTCTCGGCATCCCGTGCCGAGGGGGGCGGTCTGCGTGTGGACCTCCTGTTCAAGTCGGCCACCGCGGGCCCGGCCTGAGCGGGGTTACTCCCCGGCTCGCTCCCGCAGCCGCTTGATCCTCTCCCGGGCGTTGTCGTTGTCGGGGTTGAGTTCGATCGACCGTTCGTAGGCCGCGATCGAGTCCTCGTCTCGGCGCAGAGCCATGTAGGCCTCTCCCAGACTGTCCCAGGTGTTGAAGGCCTCGGGGAACAGCTCCGTATTGAACTCGAAGATCGACAGCGCCTGGTCGAACTTGCGCAAGCCGACCAGGGCATAGCCGGCCCGGTTCACCAGCGCCTCGACCATCCCCGGATCCCCGGCCCTGGCCTGTGCCTCGAGGGACTTCTTCGCAGCACGCTTCTTGCCGGCGATCAGTTCGACCAGCGCCCGGCTGACCGGAATCATCGGGTCCGCCTCATCGGGAATCAGCCCGAGAATGTCGCGGGCCCGACCCCCGTCACCCTTGGCCGCCGCCTCGAGGGCAGCGGACATCACCTGGTCCGCCGGGGCGATCCCCTCGAACTTGCCCTCGGCGTCGCGGACCGGGTAGTAACGCTGTCGCGTATCCATTTCCAGCAGGCTGCCGTCGGGCTGCAGGTGGTGGGTGAAGGTGCCGGAGTTGGGAGAAAAGGCGAGAAGGTGCCCTCCCTCCCGGGTGATCTTCACCGTGGTCCGGGCCTGGCCCAGCGACGGTGGCGGGAAGTCCCACTCCCCGACCATCGACTCCAGACTGCGTCCGGGCACCTCGGTCATCCCCTCCTCGGGAGTCTCCTGGAGCGCGGCGAGCTGCGGCGTAGCTACCGGCGCCCCGGTACGGGCCGCGAGAATCTGCTTCACCAGTTGGATCAACGGCCCCATCGGCGTGCGTTCACCAGCGTAGGTGTTGGCCCGGTTGACGATGACCAGATCGCTCTCGGGCAGCACCGCGATCATCTGGTTGCCGACGCCGAGAGCGGCGAACATTCCGTGCTCGGCGAGCACGGGTTCGCGGAAGACCCACCACATGAAGCCGTAGCCCATGCGTTCGTTGTCGATGGAGTACATGGCGGAGCTGCGGCGGACCCAGTGTTCCGACAGGATGCGCTTGTCACCCCACTGTCCCATTCGCGCGTAAAGCAGGCCGAAACGGGCCGCGTCCCGTGCGGACATGCGGAAGGGGTAGGCCGGGTATTTCGACTTGTCCCGCTCGTAATGGTAGTAGCCGTCGGAGACGCGCCAGTCTTCCATCTGCAGCGGGCCGCCGAAGTGCGCGTCGAAGGCCTCGAACACATCATCGCCGGTTTCCTGCATCAGGATCGTCGCCGCGGTGTTGAAGTCCCAGTTGTTGTAGGCGAAAAAACGCCCCGGGCCTTCGCTCCCCCGGGGGCGGCTATCGGTGCGACCGGCATAGGCGGCCGGGTGGAACACTCCGGAGCGGGCCTTGAGCAGGTCGAGGATCCGCGCCTGCTTCTCGGTTTCCAGTAGCGGCTCCGGCTCATCGTCGATCCCGAGATCGGCCAGGGTCTTGTTCAGCTCGATCTCACCCTTGTCCCAGTAGATCCCGTAGAGCCCGGTCAGAAAGCTCTTGCGCACCGAGTGGCACATGAAGCGCCGGTCGGTATCCCCCCAGTTCGCCACCACGGCGCCGTCGGCGATGACCATCAGCGCCGAAGAGGGCAGCGCCTCCCAGGCCTCGCGAGCCGCTTCCAGCCGGGCCGGATCGAAGCCCGCCTGGGCGACGTCGGTGAACTGCATCCAGTCCTCACCGGGAACTCGCTGCGGAGGCTCGGCCCCGTGGGACGGTAGCGCCAGGGCCGAGCCGATCAGGAGCAGAACGAGAGTCACCCGTCGAAGCGACGGCGAGAACAAGGACAGCGGCTGATTCACGAGATCCCCTCCATCGGCCTGCGCGGCCGGAGCGGCAAGAGCACCACTCGATCCACTAACGCGGCAACAGGGCTCAGGTTTCGAAAATAAATGGGGCGGGCCGAAGCCCGCCCCATGGTTGTCGTCGATTCAGGTTCGGCCGCAGAGCCTAGTGTACCCAACCCATGCGGACCTTCATGGTGTCGATCCACTCCTGGGTCGTCGGGTGAATCGTATCTCCACCCTCCTGCTCGAAGAAGAACTCGGCCCGTTCGACCTGGTCCGGAGCGATCTGGTTCATGGTCGATGCGTCGTAGAGCCGACCGTTGAGCATGGTGTAGGTCACGTGCTCCGACTGGCGCATGGCCTCGAGGGGATTGCCCTTGATGATCGCCATGTCGGCCAGCTTGCCGACCTCGATGGAGCCGATGTCCCCGTCGAGACCGACGTACCAGGCGCCGTCGATGGTCGCACCGCGGAAGGCCTCCCAGGGAGTGAAGCCGCCCTGGTGCATCATCCACATCTCCCAGTGAGCGGCGAGCCCTTCGCGCTGGCCGTGGGCACCGATCAGCACCGGCACACCCTGGGAGTTCAGCTCCTTGGCGAAACTGGCCACCGCAAAGTGGTTGTAGTGGCTGTCCGGCGCCTTGGACCGGCGCATCGCGGCAGGCTCGACGATGAAGCGCGGGCTGAAGGTCATCAGCTTCTTGTTGCGCCACACGTCGGTGCGGTCATACCAGTAGGTCTCGCCCGACAGGCCGCCGTAGCACACGCCGAAGGTCGGCGAGTAGCCCACTTCGGTCTGGGACCACATCTGTTCGACGTCGTCGTAGCCGCGAGCGATCGGAATCGCGTGCTCCAGCCCGGTGTGGCCGTCGATCACGTGGGTCATGTTGTGCATGAACTTGGCACCGCCCTCGGGCACCACCATCACGCCCAGCTCGCGACCGGCCTTGATCACCTGTTGGCGCTGGTCCCGGCGGGGCTGGTTGTAGCTCTTGACCGAGATGGCGCCCAGGTCCTTGAGCCGCTGCACGTGGAACCTGGCGTCGTCGTAGCTATTGATCTTGGCGGTGAAGCCGGGTACGTGGGCGCCGTAAAGGATCGTGCCCGTGGAGTAGACCCGGGGCCCGAGCAGCTTGCCCGCCCGCTGCATCTCGGCGGCGGCGAAGATCGACGAGGTGTCGTTGGACGGATCGTGGATCGTCGTCACTCCGAAGGCCAGGTTGCTGTACTGCATCCAGTTCTGTTCGGGAGTGATCTCGTTGCGGGACATGGCGCCGTGGGCGTGGACGTCCACGAGGCCCGGCAACACCGTGTGGCCGCTGACGTCGACAACCCGATAGTCCGACGGGATCGACACCTCCCCCGTTCTGCCGACCGCCTTGATCCGCTTGCCTTCGACCAGCACCACGCCGTCCTCGATCACCTCCTGGGTGTTCCAGGCATCGCGCATGGTGACGATGCGCCCTCCCTTTAGGGCGATCTTTCCGTCATGGGTGTCCGACGCCACTTCGAAGCCGAAATCGAGCCCTTCGGCGACCGGCTCGGGCAGCTCTTCCGGCGCGCCCTCCAGGTGGCCGAAGGCGTCCTTGAGTTCACGGGTGAACAGCATCGCCCCATGGGACCAGTGGACCTTGGAGCTGTCTCCGGACCAGTGCAGGTGCTCCCCGGCGCGCTTGCTGACCTGCTTGACCGGCACCGACTTGCTGCCCTTGGACAGGTCGATCTTCTTGCCCGTCGCCGTGAACGGCGCAACGTAGGCGTTGAACTGTTCGGTGAACGCGATCCAGTTGCCGTCGGGCGAGACCTGGAGCTCGGTCATCTTTCCGCCCTGAACGTGGGTCCGCTCGTCCTTGCCCTCGAGGTTCACCGACTTCAGGACCAGCTGGGTTTCCTCCACGTTGGCCGAGAAATAGATCCGCTCGCCGTCGGGACCGAATTGCGCGTCGAACCCGGAACGGGAAACCCGCCAGGCCTCACCGCCGTTCTCGGGGGCCACGTAGATCCCCGGCTCCATCGACCACAGCGGGGACAGCAGGTAGCCGCCGGCGATCTTGCGGTAGACCACATGCTTGCCGTCCCGGCTGAAGCTGGGTTCGACGTAGTGGCCGGGATCCCGGGTGATCGCGCGGCCGGAACCGCCGCCGACCGGCACCACCCGGACCGAACCGAGTTCCTGGTCATCCCAGGTGGTGTAGACGATGTGCTTGCCGTCGGCGGAGAACGAGGGCCAGAACTCGTAGTGGTCGCTCTGGCTGGTCAGACGGCGCTGCTCTCCGTCAGGCAGGTCCTTGATGTAGAGGTGCCCCAGAGCCTGGAACACCGCCTTGCTTCCGTCCGGCGACATCTGGTTCCAGCGCAGCATCCGCGCCTCGAAGGTGTCGGGCGAAACCTCCACCGGGAAGCGCAGCGACGGGTGAACCTTCTTGTCGGCCTTGATCCGGATCGGAATGACCGAGGCCTGGCGGGTGGCCAGTTCGACCTTGCGGATCTTGCCTCCCGACCAGAACACGATCGCCTTGCCGTCGGGAGTCCAGGCCATGGAGGTGGCGTTCCCCTGAGAACCGTTGGTCTCCTGCAGGTCCCGCTCCATCTGCTGGTACACCGGCCATTCCTTGCCCGACTCCAGGTTCTTGATGTAGAGCGCGCTCTGCAGGCCCGGGATGCGCTTGACGAAGGCCAGGCGCTTGCCGTCGGGGGAAGGGGTCGGCCGGATCGCACCGCCGGGACCGCTGGCCGCGATGTCGGTCTCGCCGCTTTCCCGGTCGAGTTTGCGAATCACGAAGATCTGGCCGGTGGAGTCCTTGTTGTAGGCCCAGACCCGGCCCGCCGTGGTGTCCTGACTGTAGTAGATGTACTTGCCGTCGGGCGAGAACACCGGCTCCGCCATGGTCTTCTGATCCCGCTTGCCGAAGGGCCGCTCGGTAATCTGCAGGCCACCGCCGCCGGAGATGTGGAACAACCAGATCTCCCCCGCCGGAATACTGCGGGTCGAGGTGAAGCCCTTCTTGGCCACGATGTACTGGCCGTCGGGACTCCAGCTCGGGTTGTGAACCAGGTGTTCTTTTTCCTCGGTGACCGCCCGGGGGTTGCTGCCGTCGGCATCCATCACCCAGACGTTGTCGCCGCCGCTGCGGTCGCTGATGAAGGCGATCTGCTTGCCGTCGGGACTGAAGCTGGGCTGGAAGTTCCACTCGATGCCGCTGGTCAGCGCCTTGGCTTCGCCCCCGTCAATGCCGACGGCATAGATGTCGCCGAGCATGTCGAAGACGATGGTCTTGCCGTCAGGGCTCAGGTCGACATCGGACCAGGTGGTCTCCTCGGTGTCGAGGGAGATCGTCTTCCAGTCCCCGCCGGGGTCGGAGACGTTCCACTTCTCGGCCTGTTCGACCTCGTCCTTGTCCTTGCCCTTCTTCTTTTTCTTCTTGGCCAGGGCATCCTGGGGTGCGATCACAAGCGCCAGAACGAGCGCCAGGATCCCGAACAAAGCAAAGCGGTGCCTCATCGAGCTCTCTCCGTCTGGAATGGGGGGTACGGGCAAAGCATACATGAAGCCCCGGCTCCCCCGGGCCCGGAGAACTGTACGGGGGCGCCGGCCCCGGGTTTGCGGTTGGCAGGAACTGCCGGGACTAGAACTGCCGGCCCAGGGCCCACCCGGCGGCTACCGCGCCCAGACCGAGGATCAGGTTGGCGGCCAGGGTCGCCGCGGCCAGGCCGAAGCGGCCCTCCCGCAGGAACTCGAAGGCCTCGAATCCCAGGGCGGAGAAGGTGGTGAAGGAGCCGAGCAGCCCGACCCGCACGAAGTCTCGAAGGTCCGAGGAGAAGGTCGGGTGGCGTTCGACCGCCGCCATCAGGGCGCCGATGGCGAAACAGCCGACCACGTTGACGGCCAGGGTCCCGTAGGGCCCGGCCGCATAGCGATGGACCCAGGTCGATAGCTGAAAGCGGGCGATCGCCCCGATGAATCCGCCGGCACCGACGATGAGCCACTGCAGCATGGGCGCATGCTAGCAGGTTTGACGGTGCACGAGTCCTAGCCGGCATGCTCGAACACCGGAGCACGACCATACCGAACACCCTCCCCCAACCTGGATACACATCCGCGTGTGTTCTAATCGCGAGATGCGGAAAACCACCTTGTTTCTGTTTGCCCTCCTCGCCGCCGGGTGTGCCTCACCCCCTGAAGCGGATCCTCCCGGGGAGCCGGCTCAGGAGCCGTTCGCCGCGGTCGAGGCTCGGTCACTGCTCGGAAAGGAACTGGCCGCTGTCGAGTTGAGCCCGGAGGTCCGCGCCGAGCGAGAGTCAAGGCTCGAGGAGGCCCGCGCGGCGTTCGAGGCGAACCCGGAAAGTGCCGACGCCCTCATCTGGGTCGGCCGGCGCACGGCCTATCTCGGCCGCTATCGAGACGCGCTGGCGGTCTTCTCCGGCGGCATCGAGCAACACCCTGAAGATGCCCGGCTCTACCGCCACCGGGGCCATCGCCACATCACGCTGCGGCAGTTCGACGACGCCATCCGCGATCTGGAACGAGCCGCTGCGCTTGTCGCCGGCCGGCCCGACGAGATCGAGCCCGACGGCTTACCCAACGCCCGCAATCAGCCGACGAGCACGCTCCAGTCCAACATCTGGTACCACCTCGGCCTGGCGTACTACGTGAGCGGAAACTACGAGGCGGCCCTGGCCGCCTACCGCGCATGCCTGCTCGTGTCGAAGAACCCCGACATGCTGAGCGCCACGACCCATTGGCTGTACATGACCTTGCACCGGCTCGACCGGGACGACGAGGCGCGGGAAGCCCTGGCGCCGATCCACGCCGAGATGGACATCATCGAGAACCACGGCTATCACCGCCTCTTGCTGATGTACAAGGGCGAGCTCCCGGCCGAGGAACTCCTCGCGGAGATCGGCGCCGACGGGGATTCGATCGAATCCGCTTCCGTCGCCTACGGCCTGGCCAACTGGCTGGTCGAGGAGGGCGACTCCCGGGGTGAGCCGATTCTCGAGACTCTGGCCAGGAGCCCGCAATGGGCGGCCTTCGGCGTGATCGCCGCCGAAGCGGACCTGGCGCGGCGCGTAGGCTCGTAGCGAGTCAGGACTTGATCTTGCAGTCCGGCAGCAAGCGCTTCAAACGTTCGACCTCGCCGGGCGCAAGGGGGTTGCCCTTGAGGCGCAGCGACTTGAGGTTCTCGAGGCCGCCGATCTCCTCGGGCAGCCGGGAGAGATCGTTGTCGCTGAGGTTGAGCTTCTTCAGGTTCTTGAGCGCTCCGATGGATACCGGCAGCTCCTGAATCGAGTTCCCGCTTAGATCGAGGACCCTGAGGTTCTGCAGCCGCCCGATTCCCTCCGCCACCGACCCGAATCCGTGATTCGGCACACGAAGTTGATTGAGTTGCTCCAACTCGTAGACCTCGGCGGGGAATTCACTCAGCTTCTGCGGGTAGGGCATCACGAACAGGGTGAAACCCTGGATCGAGGTGTGCTGCACCATCCGCTCGTAGGGATTGACCGCACCCGAGGCCACCGCAGCCTCGTGCTCCGCTCTCTCCGCTGCGAGGTTCTCGCTCGCGGCGTTGACCGTGAAACGTCCGTGTTCCGAACGCAGCTCGGCCAGCGCGCCGGGGCGCAGCTTGCGAACCGGCAGGCGCCCCCGATAGGGCTCGGCTTCGGCGATTCGTCGTTCCAGATCCGCAGGGTGGGCGGGCAATCCATCGTTGTTCCGCGCCTTGGCCTTGCGGCGCCGGGCCCGCTGCAACAGGTCCTGGTTGCCGGTGCCGTCGGCCCGCGAAACCGACAGGCCCATGCGGGAGGCCTTCTCCAGGTGCGAAACCGCCTCCGCCGAGTCACCCAGCACCATCGCGGCGGCCCCGATGCTTTCGTGTAGCCGTGCGGTGATCTTCCGATTGATCCTCGCCTTCTTGTCGTTGGGGTCGCTCTCCTCGAGCGCCGCCCTCCAGACGTCCATCGCCTGGCGCAACTCGGCCTCACCCTGTTCGGCCCGGTAGGCAGCCAGCAGCGAGTACCCGACCCGGGCACGCTCCGCGGCAGCGTTCAGGTCGGAGTAGTCTCGACGGCGGTCCTTGAAGGTGAAGTAGGGAACCCGCTCTTCCATCACCTGGTAGAACAGAGCCTTGTCAGCCAGACGGCTGGCCCTGGACTCGTAGTACTCGGCGGCCGACTCTCTCAGGCTCTGCTGGAAACCGGCCCGCGCCGTCTCATAGTCCTTCTTCAGGGTCGACTCGAGCCAATAACGGCACCGGTCATAGCCGAACCGCTCCGAGGCGTTCAGCGCATCGATCGAGGCGGAGTAGACGGTGCGCCCCTCGGCGTCCCGGACGACCATGACACCCGCCTCCGCGCTGTAGGGCACCTCGTAGTAGTGGGTCGGGACCTCCACGGCGTCCTTCAAGCGGTTCTCACTGTGCTCCGGAACGCAGATGGACTTGGTCCGGCGCAATTCGGGCAAACCGACGGCGACGTTTCCGAAGGCCAGGTCGATCTCCAGGGTGTCGTACTGCAGGCTCTCGGCCGCCACCAACGGAGGCTCGACGAGACGCACCTCCGCCTTCTCCCGATCGATATCCAGAGCGTAGGTCGTAGCCGCGACGAGGAAAACGACCGATACGGCCGCGAGGATGCGGGCGAAACCCATGAGCGAACCTCCGCCCCCGGCCGGCCCCTTGCGGTAATGTAAGGATCGCTCGGCCCGCAAATCAAGGCGGCTCAGCCCCCCCTCTGATACCCTTCCCACCTTCGAAACGGGCGCTCCGGAGAGCCCCGTCCGCACCAGGCGGCAAGGCGCCGCCGGCAACAGGAGATTGGGAAATGAGCAAGCTGGCCCTTGCGCCCGGCGTCGTCACCGGCAGCGCCCTCGAAGAGCTTTACGACTACTGCCACCGCGCCGAATGCGCGCTCCCCGCGGTCAACATCATCGGCTCCCACAGCGTAAACGCGGTGCTCGAAGGTGCCCGGGAGGCCGGCTGCCCGGTCATCATCCAGCTCTCCAACGGCGGGGCCCGCTTCTTCGGCGGGAAGTTCCTGGACAACACAGATCATGCGGCGGAGATCGCCGGCGGAGTCGCCGGAGCGACCTACATCCACGCCATCGCCAAGGCCTACGGGGTCCCGGTAGTGCTCCATACCGACCACGCGGCCAAGAAGCTGCTGCCCTGGATCGACGGCCTGCTGGCCGCCGGAGAGAAGCACTACGAGAAGACCGGCGCGCCTCTGTTCAGCTCCCACATGCTGGACCTCTCCGAGGAGACCCTTGAGGACAACATCTCGATCTCCAAGGAATACCTGGAGCGAATGGCCAAGCTCGACATGTCTCTCGAGATCGAGCTCGGCGTCACCGGCGGCGAGGAAGACGGCGTCGACAACACCGACATCGACAACTCCAAGCTCTACACCCAGCCGTCGGAAGTCATGGAGGCCTACGAGACCCTCCTTCCCGTCGGCTCCTTCACCGTCGCCGCCGCCTTCGGGAACACCCACGGCGTCTACAAGCCGGGCAACGTCCAGCTCACCCCGAAGATTCTCAAGAACTCCCAGGAAGCGATTCGCGAGAAGCACGGCACCGGCGACAAGCCCGTACGCTTCGTGTTCCACGGCGGCTCGGGCTCGAGCCCGGAAGAGATCGCCGAGGCGGTCTCCTACGGCGTCGTGAAGATGAACGTCGACACCGACACCCAGTGGGCGTTTTGCCACCCGGTCAAGGAGTACATGGACGCCAAGGACGGCTACCTGCACTCCCAGATCGGCAACCCTGACGGTCCCGACGAGCCCAACAAGAAGCACATCGACCCCCGTGTCTGGCTGCACCTCGGCGAGAAGGGCATGGCGGCGCGGGTGATCCAGGCGTTCAAGGACCTGGGGAGCTTCGGCAAGTTCGGTTAGGGGCTGCCGCGTGCCGGACACCGCTGCCAAGACCGCTCGTGGCTCCTGCCTCTGCCGTGGCATTCGTTTCGAGATGACCCTGCCGTCCAGGTTCTGCGCGCACTGCCACTGCAACAACTGCCGCCGCGCCCACGGCGCCGCCTTCGTCACCTGGATCGGCTTCCAGAACGATCAGGTCCGGATCTCGTGCGGAACCGAACTGGTGCAGCGCTACCGGACCGACACCGACGCGACCCGGACGTTCTGCTCCCGCTGCGGCACGACCCTCTTCTATGAGGGCCCCCGCTGGAAGGGAGAGATCCACGTGGTTCTGGCCAACGTGGACACCCCGGTCGATCGGAAGCCGGCAGCCAACGTCTACGTCGACCACCGCGCCCCCTGGTGGGAGATCACCGACGACCTGCCGCGGTACGGCGGCGAGAGCGGCACCGAGAAGCAGTAGCCGGCTCCCAGGGGCCGTGCTGCAGTTCGCAAATCCGTATAGAGTCAAGGGGTCGCACCGGTGCGTACCCTCGAGCCCCTCCCGGGAGGTTTTCATGCGGTTCCCTAGATTTCTCGCCCTGTCGCTCCTGATTCCGGCCATGCTGGCCTCCCCTGCGGCCGCCGCCGACAGCGCCCAATTCCGGGGCCCTGACCGGGACGGTATCTACGCGGAGAGCGGCCTGGCCAAGAAGTGGCCCGCGGCCGGTCCGAAGCTGCTGTGGTCGGCGGGCGATCTCGGCGAGTCCTACGCGTCGGTCACCGTCGTCGACGGCACGGTCTACACCACCGGCAAGTTCGGCGACGAGGGGCGCGCCCTGGCCTTCGACGGAAGCGGCAAGCTGCTCTGGTCCACGGTCTACGGCACCGAACACAAGGGAGGCGGCTATCCGGGGAGCCGGACCACGCCGACCTACGACGGAGGTTCGCTCTACCTGCTGTCCTCCAACGGCGAGGCGGTCGCGCTGGACGCCAAGAGCGGCAAGCTGCAGTGGAAGGTCGACCTGTTCAAGCGTTTCGGCGGCAAGAACATCTACTTCGGCGTGTCGGAGGCTCCGCTGGTCGACGGCGACCGGGTCATCGTCACCGCCGGCGGCAAGGATGCCTCGGTAGTCGCTCTCAACCGCAAGAACGGCGAGACGGTCTGGAGCACCAAGGGCCTGTCCGACGCGGCGGCCTACTGCAGCGCCAGGGTGATGGAGCACGGAAAGCAGCGCCAGATCGTGACTTCCGTCGGCAAGCACCTGGTCGGCATCGCCCCTGATTCCGGCGAGGTTCTGTGGCGGCAAAAGGTCGAAGTCTCCTACGACATCCACGCCAACAGCCCGTTGTTCCTCGCGGACCTGGTCTACACCACTCATGGCTACGGCCAGGGAGGCCGGGCCTTCCGCCTGGCCGCCGACGGACGCTCGGTCTCTCCCGCCTGGACCGAGGAGGATCTGGACGTGCACCACGGCGGCGCCGTGCTGGTCGACGGCCGCATCTACGGCGCGGCCTCCAACAAGGCCTGGCATGTACTCAACGCCAAGACCGGCGCCCAGCTGGCCAAGATCAAGCGGCTGGGCAAGGGCTCGGTGGTCTACGCCGACGGCTTGCTCTACGGCTACGTGGAGAGCGGCGAGGTGCTGCTGGTCAACCCCTCGCCCGAGTCCTTCGAGGTGATCAGCCGCTTCAAGATGGAAGCCGGCTCGGGCCACCACTGGTCCCACCCGGTCATCGCCGACAAGGTGCTCTACATCCGTCATGGAGACGTGCTGCACGCCTACGATGTTGCTGCGCCCGCTCCCAAGAAGCAGGCTTCGGCCGGAATGTAGCTCCGGCACCGGGCGTCGTACGAGGGGGGCCGATAACGCGTGTCCGGCTCGACCATACCGAGATCGCGGGACGCCCTGCTCGAACAGGTCTCCCGGTCCTTCTTCGCCCTGGAGCAGGAGCTCGAAGGTCACCTTCCCGCGATCGCGGAAGAACCTTGCGTCGAAGACTGGACGGTGAAGCAATTGCTCGCCGTGCGGCTGTGGTGGACCCGCAGCGTCCTGGACTGGGTCGACGCGGGAAACAGCGGGCGGACGCCGGTCACGCCGGCAGAGGGCTACGGCTGGAAGGAGACGCCCCGGCTGAACGGGGAGATCGCTGCCCGGGCGGGCGATGAATCCGTCGACCACATCTGGGGCGCCCTGCGGTCGGAGTACGCCCGGTTGCGCAGCACCATCGACCGGCTCGACGACCATGCCCTGCTGGCACCGGGCGCCTTCGACTGGGCCGGCCGCTACCCCCTGGCGCGCTGGATCTCCCTGAACACCGCCCGGCAGTACCGCACCGCCCGCACCCTGGTTCGCGCGGTCAAGAAACGGCGCGGCCTGCCCCTGCTCCGACTGCGGGGCTGACCACCGGCAAGAAAAAGGGGCGGGCAAACGCCCGCCCCTGACCGGTCACCTCGATCTTCGCGCCTCTAGGGCAAGCACCAGCAGTCGCAACCGCCGCCGACCCTGCAATGGGTCACGCACTTGTTGCAGCTTCCATCCACGACGCAATCCGCCCCCTCGTTGTCGCAGGCGAACCCGATCAGGCAGGTCCCGGTCCCCCCGGTGATGGGCTTGGTGCAGGTCGCGTTGGTCACCATCGAGCTGTCGCAGTCCTTGCTCTCCTTCGGAGGATCACACTTCCCCATGACGAAGGCCTCGCCCGGGAACATCGGGAAGTCGTCGCCGAACTCGCCGGCGACGTTGACCACGTGATAGAGCGCGAAACCACCCGGCGAGAAAGCGATCACGCCGTCGGCGACCTCTCCGGCGATACTCACCGGATCGCTAAACGCACCGTTGGTCAACGTCAGGCCGATACGGCCTCCCTTGACCCGTCCGGTCTTGAGGGACACGTCGATCCAGGTCAGGTCGTCGGGGTTCTCGGCAAAGCTGAACAGCCCGAGCTCCGGCGACGAGGCCACCCCGATGTCCTCGGTGATGGTGAACCGGACCCGCTTCTTGTTGACCGGCATCTGAACCGTTTGCTCGGCGACCGCCGCGGAGTCACCCATGGGCTTCACATCCCGGATCACCGGAGTCGGCTGCAGCGCCGGCGCCCAGTCGACGATCCCGGTGCTGCGGCCGCTTTCCGAGCGAACGGTGGCCAGTCCGTCGCCGATCACCGCGACACTCCCCCCGGGGGTCACCTGGGCCTGGTAGTGGTGGTCCATCGCCAGCACGACCTTCCCCAGGGAAGAGGTCACCTTGTCGGCGTCGGCCTGATTGATCGAGCCGTCCTGGTTGACATCCAGCAAGGGATAGTCTTCGACACTCTCACCGAAGCCCTCGGTGACCTCGGCCAGGTCCTGATTGTCGATGAACCCGTCCAGGGTCACATCCGGGCTGGCCTCACCCTCGTCTACCCCCATGGCAGCAAAGTAGACGTAGACCTCCGCCTCCTTGCGGGCGATCAACACGACGTTGGCATCGGTGTCGCCACCGGCGGATACCGGGATCGTCGCCGAAGCCGTCTTCCCGCTGCGGGAGTACGCCGTCAACTGATAATCCCCTGCGGCGAGGCCGGTGAAGGCGTAGGCGCCGCTCGCACTTACGGTGCTGGTAACGCTGCGGTCGGGTCCGACCAGCTCCAGCAGCACCCCGTTGCCGTCGACCAACGCCACATCGACCCCGTAGCGGTTCTCGATGTTCTCGATCACCGTTCCGCTGATGGAACCTGCCCAGCAGGTGAAGATCAGCGCCGAGGCGGCGAATACTCCGATCGCCGCGCCCAACTTGCTCACGATTCCCGTTCGATTCTTGGCCTTCATCAGCCCCTCCTTGGTTGATTCAAGGGAGCCGGCCGTCCGCAATTCGTGGACTCCCCTCTAGGCAGGGAGTCAGCAGGAACGGGTCTTTCCCCGGGCAAAACCACGCGGTGAGCAGGGTCTTCGCTTGCGCCCAGCGGAGCGACGGCGCCGGTTGCGCTAGGCTGGTCCGATGCCTGCTATCGGGAAGAACGAGATCGCTGCGGCACTGGACCGATATCGGCCGTTGATCGATGACTGGCCGGCCGCCGTGGAGACCTTCAGCGCCCCCCTGCCGGTGACCCTCTGGGCAAACCCGGAACGAGGCGGGCTCCAGGCACTCCGGCAGGCGTCCGGGGCGGACGGCCTCGACTCCGCGCCCACGGCCTGGTGTCCGGAGCTGCTCCGCTTCCCCGCCGGCACCCGCTTCGGCATTGCCTGGTGGTACCTGGCCGGCCTGGCCCACTCCCAGGAAGAGGTATCGCTCCTACCCGTCGAGGTGCTGAATCCGCGACCGGGCGAACGGGTGCTCGACCTCTGCGCCGCGCCGGGAGGCAAGACCGCCCGGATCGCTTTCGCCGTCGGATCCGGCGGCACGGTGGTGGCGAACGACGTCAACATGGACCGGCTGCGGGCCCTGCGTTCCACCGTCGACCGGCTGGGCCTGACCAACATCAGCGTGACCCGTCATGACGCCGCCGCCTACCCGAAAGATGCAGGCACCTACGACCGGGTTCTTGTCGATGCCCCCTGCTCCGACGAGGGCACTCTGCGCAAGAACCGCAAGGTTGCCCAGCGCATCGGCAAGGTCGACTACGAGCGCATGGCCCGGCGCCAGCGAGCGATCTTGATGCGCGGTGCCCAGCTCTGCAAGGTCGGCGGCGAGATCGTGTACTCGACCTGCACCCTGGCCCCCGAGGAAAACGAAGCGGTGATCGACCAGGTGGTGCGCGAGGCGATTCATCTCGGCCTGGAGATCCTGCCGGTCGAGGTGCCCGGCTTCAAGCTATCTCCCGGCGTCGATTCCTGGAACGGGCAACGATTCGCGCCGGAGGTGACTCTCACCGCACGGGCCTGGCCCCACCACAACGATACCGGCGGATTCTTCATCGCCCGGCTGCGCAAGACCGCCGATCTCTACGACCGCAGCGTCGAGGCCCTGCCGCCGGAACCCTCCGACTCGGATATCTGGCGCGAGGTCGCCGGCGAACGCTTCGGCATCGATCAGGGTACCTGGCAGCCTTACACCATCCACCGCCAGAACAAACGCGGCCTGCACCTGGTCAACGCAGCCCACACTCTGGCGCCGAGGCCGGAACCGGAATCGGTCGGCATGTTCTTCATCAAGGAACGAGACCGCTACCCCAAGCTCTCAACGGCCGCGGCGATGACCCTGGGCCCCCTCGCCACTCGAAACGTCATCGACCTCGACGAGAGCCAGGTCACCGCATTCCACGATCGAGAGACCTTCCCGCTGGACGCCGCGCAACAACGGGCGTGCGACGGAACCGGCTACGTGATGGCCCGCTACCGCGTTCACGTCCTGGGAATCGGCCTCTACCTTGCCGAGAAAGGCACCCTTGCCAGCTATTTCCCGAAACGCTGGACCCCGAAGGGCTCCCGCCCGTAGACACCTTCGGAGGCACGGTCCTCACGGGTTGCGCTGTAAACGAATGTAAACGTCTTCGGCGCACCGCTTCGACGTAAGCTCTGCACGTTCCGGCCGCCGTATCCCGCGGCCGCGCAGAGGGATTGGGGGAGCTCATGATCAAGGAACGACGCACTATCGCCGTGGCGCTGGTCGGCATCATCGCCCTCGGCGCCGCCGGCGCCGTGATCGCCGGAGGCGGCAAGGGTGAATGGACTCAGTGGGGCGGCTCGCAGCAGAACTTCCACACCGAGGCCAAGCTGGCGACCACCTGGTCCGACGAGGGACCCAAGGAGGTCTGGTCCCGGGAACTCGGTGAGGGTTACTCCGCCGTGCTCCACGAGGGCGGCAAGCTGTACACGATGTACCGGGGTGAAGACCAGGAGGTGGTCGCGGCCCTCGACGCCAAGAGCGGCGAGACCCTCTGGGAACACCGTTACGACAGCGGCCCGCGGGACGGCCACGTCGAACAATTCGGCAACGGCCCCCGAGCCACCCCGCTGATTCAGGACAACCGGATCTACACCATCGGCATCTCGGGGATGATGCACTGCCTGAACAAGAAAGACGGCAGCGTGATGTGGTCCCAGGATCTGTGGGGTGACGGCTTCGACGGCAACTTCCTGAACCACGGCTACTCGTCTAGCCCCGTGGCCTACGGGAACACCATCGTCGTGCTGGTCGGCGGCAAGGACAAGAGCGTGGTCGCCCTCGACGCCAAGACCGGTGAGACCAAGTGGGCCCGGCACAGCTTCGAGAACAGCTACTCGACACCGAGGGTAATGAACATCGCAGGCGTTGAGCAGATGGTGATCTTCATGGCCGAGGAGCTGATCGCCGTGGACCCCGCAAACGGCGACCTGCTCTGGACGGTGCCCCACAAGAACCAGTGGAAACAAAACGTCAATCAGCCGGTGATGGCCGGCGACGTGTTGTTCATGTCGTCGCCCCAGGCGGGGGCCAAGGGCCTGCGCATTAGCAAAGGCGCCGACGGCTACGACGTCGAAGAGGTCTGGTCGACCCGCAAGATCCAGTTCTACCACGTGACCAGCGTCAAGGACGGCGACTACGTCTACGGATCGACCGGAACCATGGGGCCGGCGTTCATGGCCGCCGTCAACATCAAGACCGGCGAGATCGCCTGGCGCAAGCGCGGCTTCGCCAAGGCCAACGTCTTGATGGCCGGCGACAAGCTGGTGCTGCTCGACGAGGACGGCAAGCTGGCCGTGACCAGCGCGAGCCCCGAGGATCTGGAGATCCACGCCCAGGCGCAACTCCTGGACAAGGTCGCCTGGACCGTACCCACGGTGGTCGGCAAGGTGATCTTCCTGCGCGACCAGAAACACCTCAAGGCCTATCGCATCGGTTGATGCGTCACCGGGAGGAAACAAGATGAGACGGACGATACTGATTGCGCTGACCCTGATGCTCGCCGCCGGAGGCGCCCTGGCCGACGAGGGCACGGAGCGGGACGAGCGGGCCATCGAACTGCTGAACAAGGTCGATGCCGCGATCAAGGCGATCGACTCGGTGCGCATCGAGGTCGAGATGAAACCGAGCGGCGCCGCCCTGAACTTCGCCCAGGCGGGCAAGGGTTCCGCGGTGATGCAGGGCTGGGACGCCGCGATGAGCATGCCCCAACGTTTCTACGCCCACATCGAAACCGAGGGCACGGAGCAGCAGCCCGCCGTGGCCGTCACCGGCGGCGGCACCGGCGAGAGCTACTTCGTGATCAACCACGGCACCAAGAAGGGCTACGAGGACATGGACCCCGGGGTCTTCGGCAACATGGGCAACACCCTGCTCCGAGCCGGCATGCCCGAGTTCGTGCACACCGCGCCCTTCGACGATGAGATCAAGGCCCCGGGCGTGGTGTTACTAGGCGAGGAGATGATCCAGGGCGAGCCCTGCTACAAGATCAACGTCAAGTACGCCGGCGGTCAGCAGGAATCGACCTGGCTGTTCTCCAAGAACGACATGCTTCCCCGGCAGCGGGTGATTCACTTCACCAACCCGAACTTCACCGGAGCGCTGGAAACCACCATCACCAAGCTGGAGATCGGTCCGCAGATCGACCCCTCGATCTTCTCGATGAACCTTCCTGACGGCTACGAACAGATAGACGACTTCCATCCCTGATCGGGGACAACCAAGCACATAGAGATCCGACGGCCCGGCTACGACCGGGCCGTTTCTTTTTTGATGCCGGGTCTGTCCCGGAATGGAGGCGGTTCTCGTATAGGGGGAATGCAACAGCCTGATCGAGTGCGGCAATCACCAGCGATGGAAGGAGCCCAGATGCACGTGTCATTCTCCCGCAGCACCTTCGCCTACTGGCTCCTCCTCCCGCTGGCGGCTCTCTTCACCGCCCAGACGGCCTATTCCATGCCCTGCCCCGACGCCGACCTCGACGGTTTCGCCGACTGCTCGGTGGCAGGCTGTGACAGTAGCGGCCTGCTTTGCGGCGACTGCGACGACACCCTCGGCGGGGTGAACCCGAACGCGCCGGAGCTCTGCAATCAGGTAGACGACGACTGCAACGGGATCCTCGACGACGGCTCCCCCGCCCTGCCCGCGTTCCGCTCCTTCATCGATGTCGCCGGCGCGGCCGACGACGAACTGGGAACCGCCGTGGCCTTCATGGGAGACGTCAACGGCGACGGCTTCGGCGACCTCGCGGCCGGCCGCCCCGAGCACGACAACGACCAGGGATCCAACGCCGGCAGCGTCTCGCTGATCTCCGGAATCGACGGGCAGGTGCTGTGCCGGATGATCGATCCCAATGGATCCAACGGGGATCAGCTGGGCTCCGCTCTGGCAGCCGTCGGAGACCTGACCGGCGACGGCATCGCCGACCTGGTCGCCGGCACCGAGTTCGAAGACAGCGGCGCCTCCAACGGGGGCGCAGCCCTGGTCTTTTCGGGCGCCGACTGCGCCTTCGTGCGCAAGGTCACCGACCCCGACGCCCAGAACCTCGACCGGCTCGGCAGCTCGATAGCCGGCCTCGGCGATCTGAACGGCGACGGCTTCGAGGACTTCGCCGCCGGAGCGCCCCTGGACGACACGGCGGGAGGCAACGAGGCGGGCAGCGTAACGGTGTTCTCCGGCATCGACGGGTCGGTGCTGTTCAAGCTGACCGACCCCGACGGGCTCAACGGCGATCAACTGGGCATCGCGGTGGCTTCCGCCGGCGACCTGAACCTGGACGGCACCCCCGACATCGCTGCCGGCGCTTACCTCGACGACACCACGACGGCGACCAACGCCGGCAGCGTCGTGATCTTTTCCGGCACCGACGGCTCGGTGATCGACAAGTGGACCGACCCAGCCGGCGAGCTCAGCGATGGCTTCGGCATCGCCCTCGCGCCCATCACCGACCGGAACAACGACGGCGTCCCGGACCTGGTGGTCGGATCCTACCGCCGGAACGAGGGCTCGTCGGACACCGGCCTGGTGCTGCTGCTCTCCGGAGCCGACGGCGCCGTCCTGGAGCGTCTCATCGACATCGGCCGCGCCCCGGGGGACCAACTCGGCTACGCCGTGGGCTCGATCCGAGACCTCGATGGGGACGGGCTCGCCGAGGTCGTTGCCTCCGCCTACCTCGACGACAACGCCGCGGGAGCCGATGCCGGCAGCCTGCTGGTCTTTTCCAGCATCGACGGCAGCGTGTTGCACAAACTGAGCGACCCGGCAGGCAGCATCGGCGACCGGCTGGGGAGCGCCATCGCGCTGGGCGATCTCGACGGAGACGGAGTCATGGAGTTGCTGGCCGGCTCCCCCTTCGCTGAACAGCCCGAAGGCTCCAACGCCGGCAGGGCACTCGCGATCTCTCTGACGGCCGATTGTGACCTGGATGGGGTCACCCCCTTCGGCGGCGACTGCGACGACGCCGACGTCGACCGCTTCAGCGGCAACAGCGAGGTCTGTGACCTGATCGACAACGACTGCGACGACCTGGTCGACGAGGACAACGACGGCGACGGATTCGACGCCTGCAACGATTGCGCGCCGGAGAACCCGCAGCGATTCCCGGGAGCCCCCGAGATTTGCAACGGCTTCGACGACGACTGCAACACCGCTGTCGACGACGGACCCGACCAGGACAATGACGGGCAGACCGCCCCCTGCGACTGCGACGACGACGACGGAGCCATCAACGACCTGGCGGCCGAGATCTGCGACCACATCGACAACAACTGCGACGGCCGGATCGACGAGAGCACGGTGGCGTTCGAGAACAGCGAGACCCTGGCCGACACCGAGGGGGTTGCCGGAGACGAGTACGGTAGCGCCGTGGCGCTGATCGGCGACGTCAACGGAGACGGCGTCGGTGAATTCGCGGTGGGCATTCCCTTCGATGATCCCGCCGCGGGCACCAACGCAGGCAGCGTCCTGATCCTCTCCGGTGCGGACCGATCGATCCACTGCCGGGCTACCGACCCTCAGGGCACCGGCGGCGACCGGCTCGGCGCAGCGGTCGCGGGCATCGCGGACCTCAGCGGCGACGGCCTGCCCGACCTGCTGGCCGGGGCCCCCTTCGAGGACACGACCCGCGCCAACGCCGGCGCCGTGCTGCTCTTCTCCGGCGCCGACTGCAGCTTCGTGAGGAAGATGGCCGACCCCGCGAGCAGCCAGAACGGGAACCTGGGGCACTCGGTGGCGACCCTCGAGGACGTCACCGGCGACGGCATCCCCGACCTGATCGGCGGCGCCAACCTGGACGACACCGCGGCCGGCCTGGATTCGGGCAGCGCCACCGTATTCTCGGGCGCCGACGGCGCGGTGGTCTACCGTCTGATCGACCCCCAGGGGCGCACCGGAGACCAGCTGGGCTTTGCCCTCAGCGGCATCACCGACGTCGACCTCGACGGCGTCCCGGATGTGGTGGTCGGCGCCTACCTCGATGACACCATCGGCGGCTCCAACGCCGGAAGCGCATTGATCTTCTCCGGCGCGGACGGCCGGCTGCTTCGCAAGCTCGTCGACCTCGATTCGCAGATCGGGGACGGCGTCGGCTACTCGGTGGCCGCGATCGATGATCTCGACGGTGACGGTACCGGGGACATCCTGGTCGGCTCCTACCGGGACGACCACGGAGCGGGCTCCGATGCCGGCAGCGTGCTGGCCTTCTCCGGAGCTACCGGCGAGGCGATTCGCCGCTTCGCCGACGGCTCCGGCGCCGCTGGAGATCGCGCGGGCAGCACCGTGGCACCCTTCCCCGACATGGACGGCGACGGTGCGCCGGAAGTACTGGCCGGCGCCCCCCTGGACAACACCCCTCTCGGCACCGACGCCGGCAGCCTGATTCTGTTTTCCGGCCGCACCGGCGCCGTGCTCGAGCGGCTGCAGGGATCGGGCTCCCCCCGGGAAATGGGCAACGCCCTGGCCGTGCTCGAGGACCTTTCTGACGGCGGCGTCCCCGAGATCCTGGCCGGAGCCCCGGGAAGCGACGGCAACCTGGGCCTGGCGCTGATCCTGGCCCTCGAGACCGACTGCGACAGCGACGGGAACCCGCCGCTGGGCGACTGCGACGACGCCGACCCGGGGAGCCTTCGCGTCCCCGCCGGGATCGGCAGCCTGATCCTGAGCCGCAGCGCCGGCTTCACCGAACTGGATTGGGTGGCCGACAGCGGAGCCGGCAGCGGAACCACCTACGACGTAACCGGCGGCTCGATCATCGACCTGCTGTTGGACGGAGACTTCGCGTCCGCCACCTGCCTCGGATCGGCAGTGGCCCAGCCGCCGTTCACCGATCCGCAGCCCGACCCGGTCGCCGGCGACACCCGCTACTACCTGGTGCGCGCCGTCAATACTTGCGGTAGCGGCGGGTTCGGCAACGGCACCGCCCAGCCCGACCCTCGGGCCGGCCTCGAAGACGGCGCGGCGTCCGCCCCGAGCCCGGACCCTTGCCCTTAGGGGGCACGGTTCGACCGAATCCGAGGCCTCGGAAGAGCCGGCGTTACTACCGGGCCCGGATCCGTTTCCCACCTACGCCTGGGATACCATGCGCGGGAGGCGGTGATCCATGAGCCAATCCGAGTCCGCGACCTGCAAGCGCTGCGGCGCCCACCTTCGCAGCGCCGGTGCGGCCTGTCCGTCCTGCCTGCTGGCGCTGGGGTTCGAGGAGGACACCACCGCGATCGGCGGGGATCAAGGCCCCGAGGGTGACGTCCGGGAAGACGCCCCGGCTACCGACGACCGCTTCAACATCCGGCGCACCCTGGGAGAGGGGGGCATGGGAACCGTCTTCCTCGCCGAGCAGACCGACCCGCTGCAGCGCGAGGTCGCGCTCAAGGTCATCAAGCGGGGCATGGATACCCAGGAGGTCATTCGCCGCTTCGACGCCGAACGCCAGGCGCTGGCCTTGATGGACCACCCGGGCATCGCCCGGGTCTTCGAGGCCGGCGAGACCCCCGGCGGACAGCCGTTCTTCTCGATGGAGTACGTCGACGGCCCGCGCATCACGGACTACGCCGATATCGAGGGGCTCTCGACCCATGACCGGGTTCAACTGTTCGCCCGGCTGTGCGACGGTGTCCAGCACGCCCATCAGAAGGGNGTTATCCACCGCGACCTCAAGCCCTCCAACGTGTTGGTGGCGAAGAACGGCAGCGCCGTGCCCAAGATCATCGACTTCGGCATCGCCAAGGCCACCGAGCGCTCCCTGACCCCGGACACCTGGTTCACCGAACTGGGCAAGGTAGTCGGCACCCCTCACTACATGAGCCCCGAGCAGGCTGAGCTCTCCCCTCTCGGCGTGGATACCCGCTCGGACATCTATTCCCTAGGCGTGTTGCTCTACGAGCTGCTCAGCGGCTGCCGGCCCTTCGAGATCGAAGAGGGGGGCTTCGACGAAATGCGCCGGCGGATCCGTGAAGAGGATCCCTCGACACCCAGCGCCCGGCTGAAGACCGCGACGGACCTGACCAGCGACATTGCCCGCAAGCGCCGGGTCGACGTGGCGACCCTGCACCGCCAGCTCCGGGGAGATCTGGACTGGATCACCATGAAGGCGCTGCGCAAGGATCCGTCCCAGCGCTATCAGTCGGCGACCGAGTTGGCCGAGGACCTGCGGCGCTATCTCCACGACGAACCGGTAACCGCCCGGCCACCGAGCGCCGGCTACCGGATCGGCAAGTTCGTACGGCGGCACCGCCTGGGAGTCGCCGTGGCCGCGGCGGCGTTGATCGGACTGATCGGATTCGCAGGCACCATGGCGGTCCAGGCCAGGTTGATCGCCGCCGAGCGGGATCGCGCCGACCAGGAACGCGAGCGCGCCGTCCGCGCCGCCGGGTTCCTCTCGGGAATGCTCTCGGACGCCCACCCCGACCAGATCGGAGCCGCCCTGTGGCGGGACCTGGAGCAGCGCATCGTCGACGCCCGCCGTACCGGCGGGAACCCTGAGATGAACCTGGAGCAGGCCCGGGACGAACTGACCCAGGTGCTCCAGGGAATCAACCCGACCGACGTGGCCCAGAGCCTGTTCGACCGGGACCTGCTGTCGGGCGCCGCGGCCGCCATCGAACCCAGCCTCGGCGACGACCCGGTCAGCGCCGCGCGGATGCGTTTGACTCTCGGTGGCACCTACCACCGCCTGGGGCTCTACCCCGAGGCCGTCGAACAGCTCACCGCGGCCTTCGAGTCCTTCCGCGCCCGCCAGGGCCCGACGGCGCCCGACACGCTGCTTGCCGGGCTCTCCCTCGGCCGCGCCCTGACCGCGTCGGGCGAGCTGGACCGTGCCGGCGAGATGATCGCCCCGGCCCTCGACAACTTCACCACGATGTTCGGCGAGGAGAGCGAGGAGAGTCTGCAGGCGCTGCACGACATGGGGGAACTGCTCCACCAGAAGGGCGAACTCGACCCCGCCATCGAGCACCTGCAGGCCGCCTTCGACGGCCGCACCACCCTGCTCGGTCCGGACCACCGGGACACCCTGGCCTCCCGGGAGTCCCTGGGCATGGTCCACGAGGACAAGGGCGAGCTGGACCTCGCCGAGGAGCACCTGCGTCAGGCGGTGGACGGCATGCGCCGAACTCTGGGTGCGCAGCATCCCGACACCCTGGCGACGACCATCAACCTGGGCGTCGTCCTTGACGCCCAGGGCAAGTTCGAAGAAAGCGAACCGCTCTATCGCGAAGCCATCGACGGTCTGCGCCTGATCTACGGCGACGATCACCCCAAGGTGCTCCGGGCGTTGAACAACCTGGGCGCCACCCTGCGGCGCATGCGGCAACTCGACGAGGCCGAAGAGATCTACACCGACGTCCTGCGACGCAAGCAGCGGGTCCTCGGGCCGCTCCACCCGTCGACCCTGACGACCACCAACAATCTCGGAGTGCTGCACCGCAGCCGCGGCCAGTTCGCCGAGGCGGAACGAGTCTTCCGCGACCTATACGACGACCGCACGAACGTACTGGGCCCGGACCACCGGGACACCCTGGGCGCCCTCAACAACCTGGGCGACATCCTTTACCGCCGGCGCAAGCTCGATGAAGCCGAGCGAGTGCTCGGCGAGTGCATCGACCGCTACGATCGAAGCCTGGGCCGCACCCACATGGATTCCCTCGCCGCGATCCGCCGTCTTGGCGAAGTCTACGAGGCCCAGGCAAGGCTGAGCGAGGCAGGTGCGCGCTACGACGAGGCGCTGGCCGGCTACGAGGAGACCCTCGGCGCCGAACACCCGGTCGTGATCAACATGATCAATTCCACCGCCTGGCTGATACGAGCCCAGGGGGATCCACGTGAGGCCGAGGCACGCTTCCGCAGGGTGCTCGAGCTGCGCCGCGCGACCAAGCCGGAAGGCCACCCCTGGATCGCCTACGCCCTGACCGGCCTGGGCCGCATCCTGGTCGAGCAGGAGCTGTTCGACGAGGCCGAGACCCTGCTGGCCGAAGCGGTGGAGATTCGCAGCACTCCGGATCCCCGGGCGCCGGGCTGGATCCTGGCCGAGAGCCAGGCGCTCCACGGCGCGGCGCTGACCGGCCTGGAACGGTACGAAGAGGCCGAGCCGCTACTGCAAGCCGCGGTCGACGGCGGGCTGCCCTCGTCGGGCCGGCTGGATCGGAAGCAGGAAGCGGAAGACTATCTGGCGGCGCTCTACGAAGCGTGGGAACGCTAGCGGACCTCGCCGCAACGGCTCTGGCGAACCTCACACGACATGGATTGAACCCTCTCCCCGCCCCACCGACACACTCTCCGAAAGCTAACGGCATCAAGGGCTTTGCGGGGAGGGCGTGTCTTGGCCCGAAATCTGAACTCGTTCGAGTCGCGAGAGGTTCGCCCGTGCTTCCGGGTTGCGAGGATCGGCTGCGAGCGCCAGCTCGAACTGCTCCCTCGCCCCAGCCACATCCCCCTGCTTGAGCAAGCAGGCACCCAGGTTGACCCGGGAGTTCGCATCGTCCCAACCGCCCCGGATGGCCCCCTTCAGCATCGCGATAGCCTCCTCGGTGCGCTCCATGGACGCCAGCAACGTCCCGAAGTTGTAGAGCGTCCGTGGCTCCCCCGGCGATCGCTCCAGGGCGATGCGAAAGGCCTTCTCTGCTCGGGCAGCATCCCCGGCCAACATCAGGCGAGAGCCGAGGTTGTCGGCGTAGTAGGCGACAAAATCCTCGTGGCGGAGCCGCAATTGCCCCGAAGGACCGGGCGGGTTCCGGCGCAACGCGTCGCTTGCGGGGTACGGACGCCCCTGCTCGAGGAGTTCGTAGACCTCCTGCCCCCCGTCGCTCGATCCGATCATCACGTGATCGCGCAGCACCAGCGCCCTCAACTCCGGCCGCTCCGGAAAAAGAGCCAGCAGTCCGGCCGCCAGCGACGCACACGTCCCCTCTCGATGCGCCAAGAGATGAGACACCGTGTTTTGTTCAACGGCCGCCGGCGCCTCGACGGCGCGAACGCCGGCCTCGAAGAAACGTTCCAGGACACAAGGGACGCCGGCATCGCCGGCGGGACAACCAGTCACTTCCAACCAGGGCTCTTCGGGGACAGCTTCGGCCAACCCCAGAGCGCGATCGATGGCGACAAAGTGATCGATCGCCGCGTCAGACGCGGCCACCCAACCGATTGCCGGAGGAACCATGAGAACTGAGCAGATCATCCAGCACCACACTCCCGCCCCGCTGAAGCGGTATCGCCCAGGGTTGATCGGGCTGTTCATGCTGTTCGCCATCGTGTCTCCTCAAGCTAGCGATGAGACGATGTCGGCCATCGGTTTCTCCCCCAACCATACCTTCGAAGGGGCCATTCAGGGGGAGCAAGTCGACGTTCTCACCGGAAACGTCACCCTTAGCATTCCCATCGGCCCGGCCTACGCCCTCAACGACTGGTTCAGCTACCAGCTCGTGCTGCACTACAACTCGAAGATATGGGAGCACTACTGCCCGACGTCACCCAATGACTGCCCCGGCAGGCTCCTCAACACCGACGACTACGGACAAGGATTCCTGCTGCATTTCGGTAGAATCTACCAGGGAGAGTTCGACGACCCCTATGTCTACCGTTACCAGGAACCCAACGGAGCGGAGCACTACTTCTGTGACCCCTTCGTCGGAACCTGCGGCACGGGCGTCGATCGCGGCTACTCCCTGGACAGCTCATCGATCCGCTTCTACAAGACCGCTCAGGGTTGGGAGGCCCTACCCGGCGACGGCACCCGGATTCTCTTCGAGCATGAAACCGACGGTCACTACCAGGAGGACGGAGCCGGCTGGTATGCCAGCCGGATCGAAACCCTCGAGGTAGATCCGGCCGGAGACCCGCAGCATCACGTCGATATCACCTATGTGGGCTCGCGACTGAGTGCCATTACCGACAGCGCCGGCCGCTCGATTACGGTTACGTCGAGCGGGGTCACCCTCCCGACCTACGGGGGCACCCAGCAGGTCGACTCGAGCAAGACCGCCACCTACGAGTTCATCACCGGGGTGCGCACCTTCTACGACCCGATCTACGTCGCCAACCCGGGCTCCTTCAACCGGGTCGTCCTGGAGGAAATCCGCTTACCCGAACTC
Source organism: Acidobacteria bacterium Mor1 (assembly GCA_001664505.1). Taxonomy (GTDB): domain Bacteria; phylum Acidobacteriota; class Polarisedimenticolia; order Polarisedimenticolales; family Polarisedimenticolaceae; genus Mor1. Next base: position 5,540,141 of record CP011806.1, on the reverse strand, counting down.
GCTCCGAGCGAGTCCTACCGCTTCGAGTACGACGCGGATTCCCAGGTCGCCGCCAACAGCTTCGGCCGGCTCGTAGCCTGGACCACGCCTCTAGGCGCCAAGATGAAGTATCGCTACTTCTGGCATTCGACCAACCAGGGCCGACCCTACAACATGAGCATGTACCGCAAGACGCTGGTCGCTGATGGCTTCGAACACAGCTGGACGTACGGGCGTTTCAACGGAGACGCCACCCCGACCGTCAATGAACTGCTCGAACAACAGTCCGGCCTGAACTTCTCGGGCTCCAACCCTTCCCGCGTGCGGGTGTGGGATCCCGACGACAACCTCAAGGTATACCGCTACCACAACACCGGGTACGGAAGCAGCGGCTGCGACGGTTCCGGCGGGTGCAACACCAACTGGGACGATGGCCTGCTCTACCGAACGGAGACCTACGTCGGCCCCTTCGAGGATGGCGCCAAGCTCGTCGAGCGGGTGAACTACGAGTACACGTGGGACGAGCAGTGGGTCAAGACCAAGGATATCTACTCGGCCAAGCAGAACGCTCATTCAGTTCCGGTCAACGTACGCCAATCGGCTCTCGAGGTAATCCGGCCCGGCGGCGTCGGTGCCGGCGAGCTGCGAACCGAGCTTGACGCCTGGACCTCCGGACCGATCAAGTTCGCGCAGGAGGAGCGCGAATACCACAAGGGCCAACTGATTCGGTCGACCTACACTCAGAGGTGGCCCACCGTCTCGAATCACGATTCGCATCAATGGGTCGAAGTTCGAGACACCTCGGGACACCCGGTCTCCCGCACTGATGCGCTCTTCGACGGGAACCGCCTCAGCTGCAGCATTCGCCGTGCCACGGTATTCAACGAGCCGATCAGCGACTGCAACACCGCCACGGTACACCCGGGAGACGCCGCGCTGTTCAATACCTACGACGACACCACCGGCAACCTCGTCACTCTGCGGGCTACCGGCGGAGACGGAGGCAACGAGCGGATCCGCAGCTTCACCTACAACAACGGCGTAGTCGAGACCCGCGGCTTCGGCGCCTCGTCGGACCTGTCCTGGTTGGACTACGACGCGACCGTCGACGGAAACACCGGCTTGTCCCTCTCGAGCCGGAGCGCTCGAGGCATCGAGGTAACCTACGACTGGGACGACCTGGGCCGACTGAAGTCCATCAGCCCGCCCGGCGTCGAGGCGAGCTCGGTCGCCAGCTACCCGAATATCCTCGAGCGAAGTATCCGGCAAGAGACCTCCTCGTCGGACTTCCTCGAATCGGTCTACTACTACAACCAGCTCGGGCAACTGGTCGAGGAACAGCGGCGTGACGGCGACGGCGACTACGTCACCCGCCTGACTGACCGCAACTACCGGGGCGATCTGCTGGCCCGGTCCCGCTGGGCCAACCTGGGGACGCCGGAGTCCACCCTTCGATGGCATACCTACGAGTACGATTCATTCCCCAATCCCCGGGCCGGAGACCCCGGCGAACCCGACTTCTTCGTCGACCCCTTCGGACGCATCAGCCGCACCGTAGCGCCCGATGGATCCGAGATCTTGCAGCGCTACGACGGCCTGATCACCGATATCGAGCGGACGGGAATCGAAGGCGAGTCCGGACCGATCAACGCGGTCACCCGCTATGTCTATGACGAGGCCGGCCGCCTGGTGATGGTCGACACGCCCGGCGACGGCGCCGACGCCTTTTACACCTACGACCTGGTTGACGATTTGGTCGAGATCGCGTTGTTCGATCCGACGGCGGCGCCCGGGGCGGCCTGGCAGCACCGCTACTACCAACATGACGCAGTAGGCCGGCTGCGGGCGGAAACTCATCCGGAGAGCGGCACCACCCTCTACCTGAGCTATGACGCCGCCGGCGAACTAATGGAGTACCGGGACGGCAACCATCAACTGTTTGCCCAGTCCTACGACGATGCGGGACGGTTGCTGCAGAAGTCCATCGACATCGACGGGACCAGCCATCCGCTCGTGGACCACTACTACGATGACCAAGCAGTGCACGGCAGCTTCCCCGGACTGCGCACCTCGACCGACACCTTCCGGGTCACCACGAACGGCACCGAGCTCGTCTCGACCAGCCGCTTCGGCTACGGCTCCGACACCAACACCACCTGCTCCGAACCCGGCCCGGGGGGTGCCGCCTCCTACTCCGGACTCAATGGGCGCCTCGCCTGGACATCTCTATCGATCGAGCCCTGGGCAACCGAGTTGAAGACCGAGTTCTGCTACTCGAAGCTGGGCAAGCAAAACGTCCTGCGCTATCCCCAGGAAGCCGGAAGTCCGCGAACTGCGACCGCTCTCGGTTTCAAGACGCTCAACGGGCAAACCTACGAGATCGAGGATCTGAACCGGGGATTCACCTATGGATCCGACGCGGTCTACGACCCGACGGGCGCGCTGGTGCAGCTCACTCGCGACAGCGGGATCCGCAACAGCATCAGCCGCGACGAGCTCTCTCGACCCACCGAGTTCCGGGTGCAGTACCCGGGGGAACCGGAGCCCTTGCCCTGCAACCCGGGGCCGATTCCCATGCCCTGCCCCGACGGTCCGACCCCCTGGCACGACATGTGGACATCCGGCGATTACGAGTACGACGCGGCCGGCAACGTGCGGCGCATCGGCACCGACTACTACGCCTATGACGAAATGGACCGTCTTGTCTCCGCCACCGCGGCCAACGGGACCCACACCCTCTCCTACGGTTTCGATGGATTCGGCAACATGACCAGCCGGGTGCACGCCACCCCGACGCCCAGCGTCGACGCGGTCACCTTCGTCATCGACCCACGAACGAACCGCATGCTCGAGACCCAGATCATGGGCACCACCGACCAGGTCTTCGACTATGACTCCAACGGAAACGCCATCAAGGCGGGCGGCTGGAACTACATCTTCGACCCGGAGAACCGCCTCGCCGAGGCCTGGCACGACCTGGACGACACACGAATCACCGAACACAGCTACAACGCCGCCGGCCACCGCCTACGCAGCGTCTCCGGTGGGGTCGAGACCTTCTACGTACGAGACTCCGCCGGGAGCGTGCTGAGTGAGTTCCGGCGCCCCGAAGGCAGCGACGAGCCGCCGGCCTGGGCATTGGACTACGTCTACGGATTCGGCCAAACCCTCTCGGTGGTCCGGCGAAAGCAACCGGGCGTGGTTTCGAAACCCGAAGCATCCAACGTGACGGCCACGGGCCTGACCGTTACCTGGGAACCCCTGGAAGAGCCCGGGGTCCGCAACTACATCGTCAACCGTGCCGTGGACGGCGGCTCCCTGCTTCCCATCGCCACCCTGCCGTCGACGGCGACCTCGTGGACCGATTCCTACTCGAGCTCCCAGTGGGTCGATCCGAACAACGCACGGCTTCGCTACACCGTCCAGGCCCGTGATACGGCCCTGGCCCTGAGCGACGACTCCGCCGAGCTGCTCGTCCGGCCGTTCGACAACACGGCGCCGCCGGTTCCGGTCAACGTGATCGCAGACCCGGGAGACGGCCGGGTTCGGGTCCATTGGGACCCGGTGATCGCCGACGATCTTGCCGGGTATATCGTGTACCGCCGGGTGACCGGGCATGGTCCGCTGCAGCCGATCTCCGGACTGGTCAACTCCGCGGAGTTCTTCGACAGCGGCGCGATCAACAACGGCATGCATCGCTACCGGGTCGTCTCCGTAGACACGGCCGGGAACCAGTCCGCTCAAAGCTTGGCGAGCCCGATGGTGCGACCGAAAGACACCACGCCGCCGTCTCCCCCGATCCATGTGCAGGCGATACCGGGCACCGGAGCCGGGACGGTCGTCCTCAGCTGGAACCAACCTCCCGACGACGACGTGCTCGGATACGGGGTATTCCTGATGGACTCCCCCGACGGCGTACCGATCGATCTATGCGTGGCCAACACCGGGCTCCTGGTTTGCACGTCGGACACGAGCTACATCGTCTCCGGCCTCAGCGAGTTCGTCGACCACTATTTCGTGGTCCGGACCTACGACACCTCGTCGAACATCTCTGCCGAGTCGCCCGTGGTGACCGCTCGCGTGCGCACCGCCACGCTGCCCAGCCCGAACCTGACCGCCGCAGAGTTCGTTCATGTCTACGAATGCCCGGTCAACGAACCCGAGCCGTGCGAGGGCTATCTGGGCCATTGCGGGGTGGAAAGCCGCGTGAGCGCCTGGGGGCCTCAACTCACCTGGGACGATGCAGGATCTTACGACTACCGCATCTATCGCAAACGCGCCGATGACGACGTCTACCGACTACTGGTCGAGCTTCCCTCGGGCACCGTGGAGTACATCGACGAGAACACCAGCTACTGGGAGTACGACTACTTCGTGGTCACCACCGACGGCGTCGATGAGTCGGAGGTTTGCTCAGGCGGCTGCGACGCCGGCGGACGGGTGCTCGACACCTACGAACCCTCGGTCCGCTCGCGGAACATCCACGCCTACGACGGCAGTCTGTTTCTCGATGTGGACAGCATGGCGAACGCCCGCAGCCAGATGATCGCCGTCGTCTGGGCCCACGTCCTCGAACAGCAGCTCCTGGGCTACCACGTGTACCGTCGCTGCGTATGGGATGTCTGCTCGGACGGTTTCCGCGACAGCATGCGTAGCTTCAATTGTGAACCCTCCTGGGAGCGCATCACGGAAGAACCGATCACCACGTCCAACTTCCTCACGGACCAGACTGTCGGCGGACTGGATGGTTGCTACAACTACGCCGTGCAACCGGTGATGCAGGACGGCACGCTGGGTGACGTGCGAAAGATCGTCAGCGTCGAGACCGGATACGGGTCCAATCCGCAGCACTGCAAGGAAGAGTCCGGCATCGGCCGCCCCCTGGTCAACGGCCGCTCTCACGAAGACGAGGTGGCCTTTATCAACAGCGCTTCCCGGGGCAGCGCCGATCCGACCGGAGCGCCCCAGCCGCCGGCCAACGTCGGCGTGCTCCAGTACACCAAACCCTCCTACTCACAAGGGCCGGCCAGCGAGTACTTCTTCCTCATCTGGGAGCCCAACCAGGAATCGGACCTGAGGGGCTACCACATCGAGATGGCCGGCGCCTACGACGGCCCGTGGGACCGCATTACCGACAACCCGGTCACCTGGTGGGAAACCACCTACGGCGCCCAGGGGTTCGAAACCGGGAGCGACTACGATCAGACCGCCTGCAAGCACTTCCGGGTAGTTGCCGTCGACGACGAGGGCATGGAGTCCGCTCCGAGCTATCCGATTCGGCGCCCCTTCCCGCTGGCCAACGGAGACATTATCGACCTGCCTTTCTCCTACCCGATTCTCGGATGCGAGGGTCAGGCACCCGCGGCGCCGACGAACATCCTGACCACACCCCAGGAGATCAGCGAGGGGGATTGTACCTACCGAGTGGAGTGGGACGAAGTTCCGGGGCAGGACATCGAGTACCACGTGTACCGTTGGACGCCCGGCTACACTCACTGGCGTTTCTATCAGACCCATCGGGTGTCGACGAGCCTCTGCGATCAGCCCGGAGATCCCTGCGGCTGTGCCAACGGCCGCTGCTGGTACGAAGAGAGCGGAGACTCGGCGTTTACCAGCGACCCGACCACCGACTGCGAATACAGCAGCTTTGGCCAACCGGACTGCGGAAATCGTAACGTCGAGGCCTTCTACATCACCGCGGTGCAGTCCGGATCCTCTCCGATGATCGAGTCGACCCGCTCGGCGGTCGCCACCGGCCGGTGCGTCGATGCCCAGGGTGGTTCGGCCATGTCGACCGACCCGTTCTGGCCGGCCCCCTTCACCCCGCCGTTCTACGACTCCATGGACGGCACCGAGCTGGCGAGCCTCGAACCCGCCATCTTCTTCGACAGTCCCTTGATGAGTTCCCCGGCGATCCTCGGCCAAACCGGCCAGGATCCCGCGGTGGAGCTACTCGAAATCCACGTCGACCACCTCGGCTCAACCCGACTGGTTACCAACGAGAACCGGACGATCGTCGAACGCCACGACTTCATGCCCTATGGCAACGAAGTGACGCCGATCCTGTCCCACACCGACCATCTGTTCACCGGCCACGAGCGTGATGGCGCGACCGGCCTGGACTACATGAAGGCCCGCTACTACGACCGCGATCTGCCCCGGTTCCTCTCGCCCGACCCGGTCCCCGGGTCCGTAGAGAACCCGCAATCGTTCAACGGCTACGCCTACGTCAGCAACAACCCACTCAACCTGGTAGACCCGACCGGCCTCTACGGCATCAACCCGAACCCCTACAACCCCCAGGGCACGAACCCGTGCGACGGCATGGGACCGATGTGCTACAAGCGCGGGGATGGCTGGAAAGACAGAGAGTGGAGACAATTCGACAAGGCGCAGAAGCGCGCGGCCAAGAGGGCCGAGAAGCAAGCCAAGAAGCTCCGCAGCGCGATCGCCGAACTCAACTCCGGCGAGAAACTGTCGCGCAAGGCGAGGAAGACGATAAAGCGGTTCAAGAACGCCGTCGGCGGCGAGGCGACCGCCGAGCGCATGGGCGAAGTTGCCGGGAAGCTGGAAGACGCCGTCACGGCCCTGCGGGACGATGGAACCCTCGGTTACGTGGCCAACGGGATGACCGGCGAGCAGTGGCTCGCTGCGGACTCAGACAACAAGATGGGCCACCTTGGCGCCGGAGCGATCGGCGGAAAGACGATCACGATCAACAAAGATCACACTGCCTTCATCACCGCACACCCGGACGTGATTCCGGGCGTCTTTCATGAAGCGCTGCACAATCTCGGCATGCAGCACGCCTTTATCGACGGGCAAGAGGCCTACTTGATGGGGCCGAACCCCGAGTTGGTGCGAAAACTGGCGGACAGCAGCCCCACGTTGGCCATCACCAACCCGGACAACCTCGTGCTATTCGTCTACCCCGGGACGCGCTGATCAACCCTGACTCGAAGAGTCTCATCCCGAGGCGGCCGGGCGATCGCTCGGCCGCCTTTTTCTTTGGGCTTCGTCGCGACGCGTCCACGGCCGCGGTCCGCGCGACCGGGCCGCTAGCGCCCCTTTGCCTTGCCTCGCACCTTCTTCGTGGGTTTGCCCGCCCCCTTGCGCGGTTTGCCGAACTTCTTGGCGGGCTTCCGAGGTGGGCCCGCCGGAGTTCGGCTCCCGGCCTTTGGCCTAGGCCGGACCGGCTTCGACATCCCCTCACGATAGAGACGGATACCCAACTGCCGGCGGCACACCCAGACTTTCTTCAGGTGGTGCAGAATCGCCTTGGGCAATCCCTCGGGTAACTCGACGATGCTGTGGTCATCCAAGATCCGGATCGCCCCGATGAACTCCGCGTCGAGCCCAACCTCGTTGGCCAGGGCGCCCACGATGTTTCCGGGTTGCACTCCGTGTTCGCGGCCGACATCGATGCGGTAGCGCTCCATATACGGCGTTCCGCTCGGCGCCAGGTCGCCTGCGGACCCGCTCGGCTGAGGACGCTTCGGCCCGCCGGCTGCGGCGTCACGAGGTTCAGGCGTCCGATCGTGGGTCTGCTCCGGAGCCGGTTCCGGCGCAGGCTTGGCCGGCCGGTACGGCAGCAGCGGCCGCGACTGTTGGGCCATGTAGGCCAACGCCGCCGCCACACTTGCGACGTCCACATCGTTCTCTTCGATGAACTCGTCGACGACGGCGCGGTACACCCGCAGGTCCTGCTCGTCGATGGCCGCCCCCAGCGCCCGCTTGAACTGGGAGATCCGCCGGTCGGTCACATCCTTCTGGGTCGGCATCCGCATCGGCTCGATGCGCTGCCCGGTCACCCGTTCGATGGAGCGCAGCAGCCGCCGTTCCCGGGGTGAGATGAACAGAATCGCCTTCCCTTCACGGCCGGCCCGAGCGGTCCGCCCGATGCGGTGCACGTAGGCCTCGGCGTCGTAGGGCACATCGAAATTGACCACGTGGCTGATGCGGTCGACGTGGATACCCCGGGCCGCGACGTCGGTCGCCACGACGATATCCAGCGCGCCGTTCTTCAAGCGCTCGATGGTGCGCTCCCGGGAAGACTGACTCATGTCTCCGCTGAGCGGCGCGCAGGCAAAACCTCGGGCTTCCAGTTTCTGGGCCAACTCGACGGTAGTCACCCGGGTGCGGACGAAGACCAGCATGGCGTCGAACTCTTCCGCCTCGAGAACGCGGGTCAACGCGTCGAGCTTGTTCTGCATGCCGCCGACCTGGAAGAAGAGCTGGGTCAAGGTCTCGACGGTGGCGGTCCGCGCCTGAATCTTGATCTCGACCGGGTCGCGCAGGTACTCGCTGGCCACCCGGCGGATCTCCCGGGGCATGGTGGCTGAGAAGAGCGCCACCTGCTTCTCGTCGGGGGTCTGGGCCAGAATCTCCCGCACCTCGTCGATGAAGCCCATCCGCAGCATCTCGTCGGCCTCGTCGAGCACCACGGTAGTCAGCTTGTCCAGCCGCAGCGTTCCGCGGCGCAGATGGTCCTGGATCCGGCCGGGCGTTCCGACGACGGCGTGCACGCCGCGCCGCAGCTGCCGGAGCTGGATCTCCATGCTCTGGCCGCCATAGACCGGCAGCACCCGGAACCCGGGCATGTAGCAGGCGTAGGTCTGCATCGCCTCGGCGACCTGGATCGCCAGCTCCCGGGTGGGAGCCAGCACCAGCACTTGAGGATGCGGGGCCTTCAGATCGAGGTTGCTGAGCAGCGGCAGGGCAAAGGCCGCGGTCTTCCCGGTACCGGTCTGGGCCTGACCGAGCAAGTCCTTGCCCTCGAGCAACGGCGGGATCGACCTGGCCTGGATCGGCGACGGCGATTCGTAGCCGATCCGGTCCACGGCCCGCAGGACGGGCTTGCTCAGAGCGAGATCGCCGAAAACTACGCCGGACTGGTCGGTCATTGAACGGATCCTGTGAGGTGTGGTCGCGGAAGTGCCGGGAGATAGTAGCGGGCCCCCGTTACTTCCTGCCACCGGCCCGTTTCTACCCGGCATCAAGAGTCATTCCGACCGGGAGGTCCCTGCCATGAGATCGATTCGCTGCCTCTTCTTGCTGGTTCTTCTTGCCGCTAGCCCGGCTATCGCCGTGCAGCCTCCATCTGAGATCAACTACCAGGGCGTGCTCCGCGACGCCGCCGGCTCCCCGGTGGACGGCGCCCACGACATGGTCTTCCGCTTCTTCGACGCCGGAACCGCCGGCAACGAGATCTTGCTCGACCGCCACACCCAGGCAGACAGTGCCCCGGTCATGGTCGACGGCGGTCTGTTCAACGTGGCCCTGGGAAGCGGCCAGCTGGTCGACGGATCCGGCCCCGGCAACTACGGCAGCATGGCCACCCTGTTCCTCAACAACCCGCAGGTCTGGCTTTCCATCGAGGTCAACGGCGAGCTGCTCGACCCCCGGGTCAAGATCCTGGCCTCCGCCTTCGCCGTCGAGGCCAGCCATTCCCTCGACACCAACCTGTTCGCGGGCCATGCGGTCAGTCAGTTCCTGCGGGCGGACTCGGCGGATATCGCCGCCGGATCGATCACCTTTAACGATGTACCCGACGGCAGTGACGCCATGTCCGGCCCGGTCTGCATCAACCCGCCCAGCGCCAACGCCGCAGACACCCTGTTCGGCATCGCCGTGAACGGCGACGAGAAGATCCGGGTCAACGCCCAGGGCACCCTGTTCACCCAGAGCGGCGGCTACGGAATCTACGCCCGGGGTGACTCCGGCGGCGGCTTCTTCTTCGACACCAACGGCGACTCCTTCGCCTACGTCGCCCAGAACGACCGCGGAATCTACGCCTACGGCAACGACCATGGCGGCGAGTTCCGCGACGGCAACGGTTCGAGCGTTGCCTTCGTGGCCAACGACCACCTGGGCATCGAGAGTAGCGGCAACCAGGCCGGCGGGTTCTTCTACGACAAGGACGGCTCCGGCTACGCCTACGCCGGCTATGGCAACACCGGCATCCGCGGCTCGGGCAACAGCTCGGGCGGATTCTTCACCGACATCGACAACTCGGGCTTCGGTTACATCGGTTACGGCAACTACGGCGTCTGGGGTGAAGGCAACTCCGCCGGCGGCTACTTCCGTGACAACAACAGCACCGGCTACGCCTATATCGGCTCCTCGAACTACGGCGTGAGAGGCTACGGCAGCTCCGCGGGGGCGCTGTTCGGCGACAGCAACAGCAGCGGCTACGCCTACGTGGCCTACGGCGAGTACGGCATCTGGGCCAACGGCAACAGCGGTTCGTACTTCCGTGAACGGGACACCGGGACCTACGCCTGGCTCGCCGAAGGCTCCATCGGTATCAGTGGTGAGGGGGAGAGCCAGGGCGGCTACTTCCGCGACATCACCAGCGGCACCTACGTGCGCACCGGCTTCGGTTCGGCCAGTACCTGGGGCAACGGCTCCAAGAACTTCGTGCAGAACCACCCGCTTCGCGCCGATCAAGTGATCGTCTACTCGGCCATCGAGGGCGACGAAGCAGCGACCTACACCCGGGGCAGCGGCCAGCTCGAGGGCGGCGAGGCCCGCATCACCCTGGGCGAGACCTTCCAGTGGGTCACCAACCCGGACATCGGCCTGACCGCCCACCTCACGCCCCGGGGCAGCCACGCCGACCTGTACGTCGAATCCCTCAGTACCACCGAGCTGGTCGTGCGCAGCGACACCGCCGACAGCGTCCAGTTCGACTACGTCGTCTACGGCCTGCGGCTCGGCTTCGAGAACCAGGCGGTGGTGCGCGCCAAGCCCTACGAGGCCTACCTGCCCTCGATCAACGATCGGGACGCGGCCCTGAGCGAGTCTCCGGAGAACCTGCGTTTCACGGCCCTCGAGCGCTTCAAGAACATGCCGGGACAAACGACTCTCTCCAAGAACGGCGGGATCGACATGAGCCGCAGCCAGGCGCTGATCGCCGCCATCGGCAGCTACGATCCCGAGCGGCACCTCTCGAGAGGCAACGCGATCGCTCGCGAAGACAGCGGCGGGGATCACCTGCTGCAGGCCGCCGAGGCACCGGCCGGCAGTGACGGGGCCACGACCCTCGCGGCATCGATTCCCCGCACGGCCCCGACCCCTACACCCAACGACGCCACCCGGCAGGACGCGGACTCGGTCGCCGGCTCCGTCTCCTCCGACGAGGAATCCCAGGATCTCTTCGGCCGCTCCTTCCGCTCCTCCTCGGCGGAGTTGGCCAACCTGGTCGAGGTCTCCGAGGCGGTCGAGGCCGGCGACGTGCTGGCGATCGATCCCGGCCGGCCGGGGGCACTTCGCCGCGCCGTCGACGCCTACGACCCCGGTGTAGTCGGCATCGTCGCCGGCGAACCCGGCCTGGTGCTCGGCGCCCGGGACGCCGATTCCGCAGCCGATGACGGGCTCCACACCGTCGATGCGCCGGTCGCGGTCTCCGGCGTGATCCTCTGCAAGGTCGACGCGGCCTTCGGTGAGATCCGCCCCGGCGATCTGCTGACCACCTCCCCTACCGCCGGCCACGCCATGCGCGCCGACGATGCGGCCCCGGGCACGATCCTGGGCAAGGCCCTGGATGCTCACGACCTCGGCACCGGCACCATCCGCGTGCTGGTGATGCTCCGCTAACGGAGGCTTTCATGCGCACCCTGATCTCCTTCTCGATCCTCAGCTTCGCGCTTCTGTTGTCGGCGCCTGCCGCCGCTCAACAGAGCGCCGGGTTCACCCTGGAAGAGCACAGCTTCAATCAAGGGGGCCGTCCCGGCGACGGTGTAACCGCGGCTTCGACGAACTACCGGATCTCCTTGGACGCCATCGGCGGGTTCTCGGCCCGGCCGCTGGCAGGCGCGACCTACGGAATCAACGGCGGCTTCGTGGCTCCCTACCTGCCCGCCGAGGAGGTCCGGGGCCTGCGCTTCTCGACCCGGGACATGCTCGTCTGGGACGTGGCGCTCTCAGCGGCCGGCTACCGGCTCTACCGGGATGACCTCGCGGCCCTTTCCGGCCTGGGCTACGGCGACTGCCTCGACACCGCCGCCCAGTCCGGCTACCTGGACCTGGAGCAACCCCAGTCGGCCCGGGGCTTTTTCTACCTGGTCACCACCCGGGACCGCCTGGACCATGAAGGCACCAAGGGCTTCGACGCCGCGGGCAGCGAACGGGCCAATCCCGCACCCTGCCCCTGATTTCAAAAAAAGCGCCGCGCGGCCGAAACCGCGCGGCGTTCCCTCGAGGAGCGAACCAATCCTCCTAGGGACAGATTGCCGAAACGTCGTGTTTGACCAGAGCCGGGCACTGTAGATCCAGATCCCTGAACTTCCGCTGAAGGCCGTCACTGGTCGTGCCCATGCTCGAGTAGCTATCTCCTTCCATCCCGGTCATCAGGAACCAGACGTCCCCCGGCGGTGCCTGGAGCGAGACGCTACCGCTGTTCCCCACCGAGCAGGCCGTGTCGGTCACCTGATCGAAAGTTCCGATCTTGCCGAACAGCACCGCGTGATCCGACGCGTTGCATCCGCCGGCCACGTCGTAGTGGATCGTCACCCGGTCGGGGTCGCGCCGGCTGCGGTCCACGGTCATCGTCGGCGGAATCGGCTTCGGTGCCCCGCAGGAGGTCACCTGGATCGGAACCGGCCCAAGGTGGGTCTTGGCCATGTCCGGACCGAAGTAGTAGAGCATCGCGGTCGCCGCGCCCAACGGCACGTCCTCGACCTTGATGATGAAGTTGCCCGCCGCGTCGGTCTCACCGGTGCCCCCGTAGCTACGGCCGTCGGAGCCGACCACGGCGATATCCACCGTTTCGAATGCCGCATAGGGGCCGTCCAGCCTGCCGTAGAGGATGATGCCGGTCCCCTGGCCGTCGGGATCGCAGTCGGTGTTGTCCAGGTACAGGTCGCAGCCGTACCCCGGGTCCAGATCGAAGGTCATCCCACCGAAGGGCTCGTAGCCGTCGGCGGTCTCGAGGAGCGCGTGGGTGTTGATCCGCAGCCGCGGAATCTGCGCGCTGGGATGTGCAGGGATCTTGTTGATGTCCACCAGGAAACGGCCGGTGAGCACCACGTGTTCGTCGGGTTCGAGGTGTAGCTGGGTCTTCTCCATCTCGAGGTCGACACCGTCGACCAGACCGCTGGCAGTCAGCCAGACATCCACCGGGAAGTCGTAGTCGTTGTTGACCTTGAAGTCGAACTCCACCGGCTTGTACGGACTGTTGGATTCCGGGGTGAACAGGAACACGTTCTCCTGGGCCAGGTTGTTGGTCGGATCCAGATCACCCAGATCGGACTCGTGAGACAGAATCTCGGCCAGGATGCAGGTGTGCTCGCCGTCGTCGGGGTACCAGTTGAAGGCGAAGTCCCGATAGTCGCCCGGCGGGATGTTCTGCGGCGCCGAGTCGCCGATCGGCACGAACTCACCCGAGTCTCCCATGCCGCCGGGCTCGTTGACCGACGCCCGCACGACGACGTTCTTGGCTTCGATGGTGCCTTCGTTGTGCACCCGCACCTTGATCAGGTTCAGCACCGTACCGTCGGGGTGCCAGTGGACCTCTTCTCCCTGGTCGATCGGCGGGTTGCCCGGATAGTTCTCCTCACCGTTGCCGGGCCAGTCGACCCAGATGTCCGGGGTGCCGTAGATCTCGGGCGCCTGCCAGGGCCGGATCTCCAGCTCGACGAAGTCCCCGGGGCCCCAGGTGACCTGCACCTGGCGGGCGTCGGGTTGGCCTGGAGGCCCCGCCACCGGCCCCAGGTCGGTGACGATGATCCCGTCGTAGGCCGGGTTCGAGTCGCCGGCGTTCAGCGAGCGCACCTCGTTCTCGGCGATGCCCCGGGCGTTGGCCTGGGTGCCGTAGGGGTTGAGGTTCACCACCCGCGGGCGGTAGGGGCAGCTGAACTCGGTGTTGATGTCGCAGGCGTCGGTGATCAACAGGCCGCCGGGCTGCGCCGAACCGTCGGGAGGCACGTCCCCGATCCAGTCGTCGGGCAGATTCTGGGAGAACTGGTCCCCCGGCTGACGGTTCTCGACCAGCACCCAGTGATGGTCCGAGATCCAGATGCGCAGTAGCTGGCGCTCGGGGTATCCCGGCGAACCGATCCCGGCGTAGTCGCCGAAGGGATGCTCGCTGGGCACCAGGGTGAACTCGTGATGATGGGTGCTGCCCAGCGGCGGCGGGTAGATGTCGGCCACCGAGCCGGCGGGGAACCAGGTCTGCTTCTTGAGCTTGCTCCAACCGACCGCGTGGGGGGAGAAGCTATGGGAGTCCATCAGTCCCCAGTCGTTGACGTAGTCGAAGGTCGAGTCCAGGTTCTGGTGGTCGCTCTTGAAGTAGAGATCGGGGAAGCCCAAAGTGTGGCCGAGTTCGTGGGCCCAGGTGGTCCACGCGGCGTAGCCGGGCCCGATCATGAAGCCGGCGTTCTTCTGCCGCTCGTAGACGTAGCCGTCCTCGCCGGGAATCGCGAGGTCGAACCAGGCGCTGGCCGATGCACCGGCGCGGCGGGAGGTAGGAATGCCCGGGCTCGTGCCCTGGTCCACCAGCAGCACCAGGAACGAGTCGTAGCCGTCGAGCTCCTGGTCCACGAGGGTGTTCAAGTCCGATTCGTTGGCCGCGGTGATCGAGATCCCCTCGACGGCGGCCCGTTCGGCAATGTAGAGGGAGAGCGCCTCGGCCACGATGTCCGAGCGTTTGCCCCGGACCGTGCGGCGCTTGTCGAAGCTGATCACACCGTCGACCCGCTGGGGGCCGTCGAGGCCGAGCTGGTCCAGATTGGCGCCTCCGACGATCCGCAGCGCCGCGTTCTCACCGACGAAACCGTCCTGAAGCCGCATGCCGACCCGGTCGTCGCCGTAATCCTCGAACTGGACCCAGTCGAACTCGGCGTTCAGCACCGGCAGGAACATGCCCTCGACCAGCTCCTCGGGACTGCCGTAGGTCGCATCGGGGAAGCCGATCGAATAGCGCCGGGTGACCGGGTAGGTGCCGTGAGCGCGCACCTCGATATCGACCCAGCCGGCCCCGCCGTTGAGGCCGACCGGGAATCCGCCGGGGATCTGTTTGCCCTCGAGGCGGGTCGGGGTCCCCTGGGTCTCGATCGGGCCGTCGAGGCCGAGATCCGCCAGGTCGCTGCCGCCGTCGACCCGGATGAAGGTCGCCTCGGCGGTTTCATCCTGGACCAGGGCGATCCGCAGCTCGCCGCCGGCGGCGGAACACTCCACCCACTCGGCGGGCACGCCGGTCACCGCATCGAAGGCCGCGTTGCATGCATCGACCAGCTCGCCGAGATTGTTCGCGTTGGGCGAGAAGTCGACGAACTTGTTGCGATCGTGAGCGTCGTGGACGTGGATCGACGCCTCGGCCGATCCGTTGAGCGGGAACGACACGCCATTGGTGGTCAAGGTCGTATCGACGTAGTCCCGGTTGTAGTAGTCGTCGAAGGCGCCGGCGAGGGTGAATATCTCGTCGGGGATCTCCATATCGATCCCGACCATGCCGTAGGAGGACTCCAGCCAGTAGGCGTCGCTATTGCCCTCGTAGTCGGCCAGCTTGTTGTCCCGATAGGTGGTCAGGTCTCCCGGAGAGCCGGTGTACGGATGGTCGTTGGTGTCGACCAGGATTCCCAGCACCGTCTTGGCACTGGAAGAGGCCAGCACCGGAGCCTGACAGCCCGGCCACCCGGCGCAGAAATCGTTGAGATGGGCGGTATCCCCGCGCATCAAGGTCGACTCCTCCCCCAGCGGGGGCGGGTCCTCGGCGAGCGCGGGGCCGGCCAGGGCGGCGATCAGCAGCAGCGCGCCCGGGATGTTGAAAGAACGAGTCTTCACGGCAAATCCAACCATCGGTTTCCGGAGATCGGCCGACCGGGCACCTTCGCCCCGTCTTCCGACCCTCCGACTTCATCCATCGGAGGTCAGGTACCCTGCGGGGCGGTGGCGTTACAGCGACGCTCGAAATCGGGGCGGTGCGGCGGGCCGGGCGTTGCCCGGGCCACTTTTTGGCGGTACGGCTAAACCAGCGGAGGAGGCGGCGGGTCTCTCATCGAGGAGTACCCGCCTGCGGTACCCGGGAGGCCCTCGTGCGACGACTCGGATTCTTGCTGCTGCCGCTGATCCTCGGATGGAGCGGGTTCCCCACGGCCCACGCCCAGTGCGACCCGAGCTTCGAGCACGCCGAGCACGTGCTGGAGACCCACCGGCTCGACCGGTCGCTACCCGGCGCGGGGATCTCGATCTTCTCCCCTGCCGACGGGGTGCTGCACTCGAACCTGTTCGGCCAGTGGGGCGCCAACACCTTCATCCCCATCGCCTCGGCGACCAAGGCGGTCTCGGCGGCGGTGATCATGAGCCTGGTCGACGACGGCACCCTCTCCCTGGACACCACCGTCGCCGACCTGATGCCCCAGTACGCCGGCACCCCCAACGGTGAGATCACCGTGGCCATGGCCTTCAGTCACACCTCGGGGCTCTACAACGACAGCTGGTCCTGTATCGGCACCAACACCGTGACCCTGGGGGAATGCGCCGAGCAGATCCTGAACGAGGCGCCGCGAATCTCTGCGCCGGGGGAGACCTTCTTCTACGGCAGCAACTCGATGCACGTCGCCGGGCGCATGGCGGAGATCGCCTACTGCAATCGCTTTCCCGCCTCCTGCGTCGACGTTCCCTCGGGCCGGATCTGGATCCAGATCTTCAACGAGCGGGTGAAGAACCCCCTGGGCATCGGCCTGTTCTATACGAACAACACCAACCCGACCATCGCCGGCGGCATGTTCAGCCGGCTGTCGGACTACGAGACCTTCTGGCGCATGATCATCGGCGGCGGCGAGGTCGACGGCGTGCGCGTGCTGTCCCAGGCGGCGGTGGACGAGATGCTGGTCGATCGGGCGGGCGCCACGAAGATCTACTACTCCCCAGCCCAGCCGGATGTCGGCAACGGCCTCGGGATCTGGATGTTCGAACGGGGAGCCGACGGGGAAACGACGATCTACAGCGATCCGGGCAAGTTCGGGCTGCACCCCTGGTACGACGCGGTCGCCGATATCGGCGGCATCGTGATGCTCAACGACGCCGCCGGCGCGGGCGCCGGCGGCGGCCGGCACATCAGCCTGCAGATCCAGCAGATCCTGCGGCGGCAGATGCTGGCCGGCAGCGGGGACGGGGACGGGGACGGCGTCTGCGACGCCATCGATCGCTGCCCCGCCCTGTTCGATCCGGGCCAGGAGGACGCCGACGCCGACGGCATCGGCGATGCGTGCGATTGCGCTCCCGCCGATCCGCGCACCTGGGCGGTTCCGGGGGCCACCGGACGACTGATGTTCTACGGGCCGCCCACCTGCTACTTCACCAGCTACGATCCCGACACCGGCGAAGTCGGCTGCTTCGGCACCCGCAACCTGGCCGACTGGCTCCAGCCCATACAGCCCGGGGCGATCGTGACCGACCTGCGCTACGACGTGGTCCAGTCTTCGAGCGACGACTTCGTCGGCGACGGGGTCTGCGCCGTGAGCGACGACGAGCGCAGCGGCGCATTCAACAACCAGTACCTGACCGATGTGCCGGCAACGGGAGGGAAGTTCGGGTATCTGGCGCGGCCGATCAACGCCTGCGGCTCGGGACCGGCCGGCTTCGACAGCACCGGCAGCGAGATTCTCGCCCGGGATTGCCCGCAACGAACTCAGGGAGCCGCGCTAACTCAGACGCAGGAACTGCGCAAGAGCTGCCCCAAGGATGAGCCCGAGGCTATCACGCTAAAACTGGTTGACAACTGAGAGGCTCTGTCCGATCCTCCTGAAAATCCAAGCAAGGATCGCAAGGAGCGTACGTTGACAGCCCCATCCTTCCGGTCAGGTATCGAGAGAAAAGCACTAAAAGCTGAACGCCTGGAATCCTTCAGTGGCTTTTCTCTGCCCCACACACGCCGAGTCACCGAAGAGATTCTTGGCCTAATCGGTCGAACTAAGATCTTCTCTCACTACACGCGACACGACATGTCGCACATCGACAGCATGCTTGACATCGTAGACTGGGTCATCCCAGACACCACGATGCAGGAACTTACGCCAGTTGACGCCTTGATGATTGTCCTCGCGGTCTATTTGCACGACATGGGAATGGTAGTAACCGAGGATGAATACCAACAACGAGACAGCTCTAACTTCTACCAATTCCGGGAGGAAAACCTCCTATCAGGAGACAACTCCGAGGACTACCGAGCGAAAGTCGAAACACTAGGAACTGAGGAAGCAGAACGCTTCATGTACGAAGAGTTCGTGCGACACAACCACGCTCAACGAATAGGCAACTGGATCTCCGGACAAGATCTTGATGCGCTTGGGAACGCCACCTCCACGGCCAAGGAGATAGATCATCTACTTTCCAGTCTTTCCGAGCAATTTCGATCCGACCTAGCGCTAATATGCGAATCTCATCACCTAGACGATCTCGACGATCTAGCCAAGTATCCAACCCGGAAGTCTTACGGACCTTCTAGCGACGAGGAAGTCAACCTGCAGTACGCAGCGATTATTCTGCGCAGCGCAGACCTTCTTCACATGACGTCAGATCGCACCCCAAGCGTCACGTTTCGACTAACTAACCCGACTGACCCCGTGAGCCAGCGCGAATGGACGAAACAGATGGGAGTGAATCGAGTCTGCTCGAAGCCAGGCCTCGATGCCGACGGGCATGTCGACTTTGGCGCGGAACGAGACACGATTGAGATACACGCCTACTTCACTGAAGCGGAGCCATACTTCGCACTCACAGCATTCCTCGGCTACGTCGCTACTCAACTTGAAGCCAGCTTCAAGTGGGCGCGGGCTGCACAGAGATCAGGGTCAAAGTTCGAGTTTCCTTGGCGCCATCTTGATCTATCTACTATCGAAACCAGAGGCTTCCTAAGTCGATCGTTCTCGTTTCAGCTCGATCAGCCGAGAATCCTCCACCTTCTCACCGGGCACACGCTCTACAACGACTCTGGCGTGGTTATCCGAGAGTTGGTGCAGAACTCATTAGATGCGACCAAGCTTCGAGCGCACATGGAAAAGGAAGCTGGGCGAACCCCTAGAGAACAACAAGTAGACATTTTCTGGGACAGTGAATCGCGAGTTCTCTCGATCCGCGATAACGGGACCGGAATGACTCAGGAAATCATCGAGAACCACTTTCTCACCGTCGGATCATCGAGATATACCGACCAGAAGTTTCGCGAGAAATACCCCGACTTCGCGGCGATCAGCCGATTCGGAATCGGAATACTGAGCGCCTTTCTAGTCGCGGATCGCGTAGATGTGTACACATGCGACCCGTCGGACGAGTCCGCTCGGCACCTGTCACTCCGGAACCTTCTCGGAAGATACTTGGTTCGACTACTACCCAAGAACGATCAACCCGCCCGAGGCCTTCAACCTTCAGGCACGAGAATCGACCTAGAGCTAAGGCCAAGCGCCTCCCTCGAGGATATCGCCCGGATTTGCAAGAAGTGGATACTCGTACCCGACGCGAGGGTATCACTCACCATTGACGACCAAGAGCCGATCCCCGTCGGATTCTCGTCTTCCGGGGAGTGGCTTGAAGATGTCCTGCAACGAATGTTGGCGGCAGGCCTGCCCAGCTACGACCACCCGGAAGTTCGAACAAAGAACATGGGCGGCATAGATGTTTCATACGCGGTGACTTGGTCCGAGACTTTTCGCAATTGGGAGTTTGTTACAACACCGACCCTTGAGTACGAACTTGAACTCGACAGCCCCACAAAACAGATCGCAGATGAACTCGGCGTTGCCGTTCATGGCATTCGAGTAGCAAGCGGTCACCATGGTTTCCGGGAGGGAGGCGTCCTCGTGGCCGTTAACGCGACCGGAATAGGAGCCCCGAAGACAAACGTCGCCCGCTCAGACCTCGAAGAATCGAGTGAGATGAAAGAACTCGACCGGGCGATCTACCGCACTCTCCTGACTCATGTCGCAGACGAGTTCACTCGAATGACAAATGAAGGTCATTGCTCCCTCACCTGGGCTGCCAGCGAGGCTGGGTATGTAGCAAAAGCACTCTTTGACTCAATTCCGACACGCACAGATATATTCAACGCTTGCCTTGCGGAGCCACCGCTCCAGGTGATCGAAGAGAACTCTGACCGAAGAGCGACCTCGTTAGTAGCACTTAGAGAGCGAGCTTCGGTATGGACAATCGATTCCCCATTTCTTGACCACGCCGAACGATTGCTTCGAGAAGCATCGGATAACTCCTCACTATCGCAGCTCAGCCTCACGCTAGGGACCAAGCCACCCCCGGAAGCTCCGGTGCTCTGCAATAGCCCGGCACCATCATCGGCGGCGCTTCAGGATCGTGAAATTGATTGCATCGAGATTGACCGGCGGCAGAAACGCGTGGACTATCGTTGGTCAAAGAAGGGATCCGCATCAAAGTGGATCGGCATCAAGCACTCGACGAGACAGCACTTGCTCGAACGCGGACGCACCCCCTTTCAGCTATCCAGCCGAGCATTAGATCTTTGGATTGCGACAGACGCAGTTCAGGTCACAAACAGCGCAGACGCCAGTGGAGTCAAAGGGAAACACGGCGTCCGGCTCTTCCCAGGATCACGACTCTCAGGCTTGCTGCTTCAGGTTTTTGAGATGATCAACAACCCCAACAACGCAAAGCAACTCGAGCTCGGCACTTGGGTTCTTGCGCTGGTCACGAACGAGCTTCATTTTGTCAGCGACGATGTTGAGACCTATATCGAAGACCAGATTGGGGCCGACGGCGAACTGAACCCAAACCATGTTCGGGAGGCGCTGGTGGAGTGGAGGACCTCGATCTACTCCCCGTGGGCGTGGGAACGAGATAAGGGACGCTGATTATCGTGAATTAACTGCGGCGCCGCCTCAATCGCAGCATGGTCTAACCTAGCCTTCCTGGACCGTGGTCAGCAGGTGCTTGAGCTCCCGGTCGACCTGGTCCTCGTCGGTCACCGTGTGGGCGATCTCTTCCCGCAACAGCGTGCCGTAGCGCTGGCGTAGGCGGCGCACCGCCATCTTGACCGCCGCTTCGCTGGTGCCCAGTTCCTCGGCGACCTGCTTGTAGGGCTTGTCCCCTTCGCCGGTCAGGTAACCGGACAGGGCGTCGTACTGCCCCGCCTTGCCCGCCTCGATCAGCTCGCTGCGCAAGCGTCCGGAAACCTGATCGAGCACCGCCAGCGCCCAGCTCCGCTCGAACACCCGTTCCGGGGTCCGGTCGTCCGCCGGCTCGAAGCGGTAGCGTTCCTCGGCTTCATCGGCATCCAGGGAGACCGGCGACGTGCCCCCGCCCCGCTTCTGGGCCGCCGCCCGCTCCCGCTCGTGCGAGAGGAAGTTCTTGAACGAGGCCAGCAGGAAGGAGCGGAAACGGCCGGCGGCGGGATCGACCCGGTCGAAGGCGCTGCGCTCGAGCAGGTCGGCAAAGAAGCCCTGGGTCAGGTCCCGGGCGGCGTCGGCGTCGCCGGTGCGCCGCCGGACGAAGGCGTAGAGCGGGTACCAGTAGATGCTGCAGAGTTCCGCCAACGCCTCACGCCCCGAGGGGTCCGAGGGTTCCCGGGCGGCGAGTACGAGACTCCATTTGGTGGTTTCGAAAGCCATGGCCGCCCTGGATTATGCCAGAGCGGCCACGGCTCCCGAGGAGGAGATGAGGGACGAGGTCACTCGTCGAGGATCGACTCCCGGTCGGCGGCCCGATGGATCAGGTCGATGAAGCCGGCGCGGTAGCCGTGCTCGTCGTTGCCGATCGCATCCCCGGCCAGGCGCTCGATGGCACTCCAGTCGAAGACCTGAACGCTGGCCTGTCGGCGCAGCCGCAGCCCGAAGGCGGCCACCGCGGCGGCAAAGCGGGTGTCCTCGGAGGCCGCACCCAGGGCAACCGGATCGCCGCTGACCGGATAGAGCCGCCGGACACTCCGGTCCTCGTCGGGGCGCTTGAAGCGCACCTTGAGGGTGAACAGGTCGCCGCTGCCCTTGTCGTGCCTGGGCTCGGCGGCCCGCTGATAGGTCAACTCGTCGACCTCCGGCGCCTGCTCCCGCCCGGCGGGGACCAGCTCGTAGAGCACGGTGACCGTGTGGCCCGCGCCCACCTCACCGGCGTCCTTGGTGTCGTCATTGAAGTCCCGGTGGGCCAGCAGCCGGTTCTCGTAGCCGATCAGCCGGTAGGCGCCGACCCGTGCCGGATTGAACTCGAGCTGGAACTTGACGTCCTTGGCCACGGTGACCAGGGTGCTGCCGATCTCCTCGACCAGCACCTTGCGCGCTTCGGCCCTGCTGTCGAGGTAGGCGAAGTTGCCGTTCCCCTTGTCGGCCAGCTGCTCCAGGCGTTGGTCCTGGTAGTTGCCCCGGCCGACGCCGAGGGCGGTCAGGAAGATGCCGTCCTTCGCGTCCTCGCCGATGATGTTCATCAACTCCGAGTGGCCGGTGACACCGACGTTGAAGTCGCCGTCGGTGGCGAGGATCACCCGGTTGACGCCCCCCTCGATGAAGTTCTCCCGGGCAATCTTGTAGGCCAGCCGCAGTCCGTCTCCTCCGGCGGTACTGCCGCCGGCACCGAGACGGCTGATCGCCCGGAGGATCGCCTGCTGGTCGGAACCAGGCGTTGGCGGAAGCACCAACCCGGCGGCTCCCGCGTAGACCACGATGGCCACCGAATCCTTGCTGCCGAGCTGCCTGGACAGCATGCGCATGGCGTCCTTGACCAGCGGCAGCTTGTCCGGAGAGTCCATCGAACCCGACACATCCAGCAGGAACACCAGGTTGCTGCCCTTGTAGTCGTTCTTCAGTTCGTTGCGGGCGGCCAGGGTCACCCGGGCCAGCCAGTTCCCCTTCTCCCAGGGACACTCGGTCACCTCGATCTCGACACCGAAGGGATCGTCCCCTTCAGGGTCGGCGTGGTGATAGTCGAAGTAGTTGATCAACTCCTCGATTCGAACCGCATCCCTCGGCGGCAGGTTTCCGTCCTGGAGGAATCGGCGCACGTTGGCGTAGGACGCGGTGTCCACGTCGGCGGAGAAGGTCGAGAGCGGATCGTCTGCGACCAGATGGAAGTCGTTGTCCTCGAAGGCGGCGTAGGTCTCGGTGCTGCCAGGCTGGTATGCCCCCTGCTCGGACCTTACGCGATCGAAGGATCCGGAGCGCGCCGCGTCGACGATCGCCCTGAAGTCGCGCGAGCGGGATCCATGAACGTTCGGGTTCCCGTCACCGTCGGAGTCGGCGACGCCAGGGGCCAGGGTGAGAACGTTCTGGTAGGCCCGCCCCTGTACCGGCAGATCGCCGATGTAGTCGTCGGAGAACTTGCTCGTCGTCTCACTGCGCGAAAGGGCAACGGCCGACCGCTCGCCGACGACCGTAATCGTCTCAGCAAATGCTTCGTTCAGCTCGACCGGAAGGACACTCTCCTCGGACCCGCCGATGGCCACCCCCTGGATCTCCGTGGTCTGCATCCCGGGGAAGCTGACCCGGACGCTGTAGCCCTCGCCCGACCGCAGCACCGGGAACCAGACCTCGCCCTGCCGGTCGGTGATGGTTGCCGTGTCCTTGATCATTCCTTCAGCATGACTCAGGTACACCGTGGCACCGGGAAGGGCGTTTCCCTGGGTGTCCGCCACGAGCACGGTCATGCTCCCGGTCGTGTTGCCGACTACGCCGGCGATGGACGGGTCCTTCGTCTCGGTGGCCTGCGCCAGGGTCGTCATCGGCGCCGGATCGGCCGCCGGCGTAGGGGCAGGCACTGGCTCCGATTCCGGCCGGGCTTCGATCGCCTTTGTCCAGGCATCGAGCTGTCCGGCAGCGTCGGGGCCGCGATCCTGCGCCAGACGCTCCAGCGCTTCCTCCAGCGACACCGTGCCGGACGGCCCCTCCTCCGCCGAACCGGCCGGGTTGTCCGGCAGCGGCCGGTCGAGGCTCGGAGGACTGATGGTGCTCGTGGCTCCGCCCAAGTAGCCCAGCGCCGCGAGGGCGTCACTATTTTCGGAGGGCGCCTCGATCTCGACCGGCCTCGGAGGCGGGACGTAGCTCTGGACGGTGAGAGCCCTCTCCCTTTCGTTCGTGGCAACCTGCACAGCGTTCTGCGGAACGGGCGCCATCAGGACCCCGAAGTGGAACATCAGGGACAGTCCCGCCGCGGTGGCCAGCGCCCACTTGAACGGGCGGCGAACAAGCGGCATCGCCGGTTTCTCCCCTCGCACTGCCTCGAAACTCGGAGCGCTCTCCAGCTCCTCATCGCGCATCGCCTGGAATTCCTGTCGCAGCAGTTCATCGTTCAGTTCGTCGTGCCGTTTCATCGCGCATCTCCTTCGGCCGGCGAGGCGTCGAGCAGCTTGCGCAGTTGCGCCTTGCCGCGGCCGTAGTGCGTTCGAGCGGTGCCCACCGGAAGCCCCATCACCGCGGCGGCGTCCTCCACCGTCATCTCCTGGTAGAAGACGAGGTGCAGCACTTCGCGCTGGCGGCGGGACAGCTTGCGCAAGCAGGCGCAGAGGCGGGCGTGGGCACGAGCACGTTCCGAGAGACCTTCCGGATCGGGAGCGGGATCGGGCTCCGGCTCGCGGGAACGGAAGCGCAGGAAGGCGGCGTTGCGAATCGCCTGGGAGCGGCGCCGCTCCCCGGCTACCCGGCGTACGACACCGAAGAACCAGGTTCGAAGGGTCGACCGGCCGCCGAAACGGGCATGGCCGTCCAGCACACGGAGATAGGCGGTCTGAAGTACCTCCTCCGCCTCGGCGCGGCGCCAGCCGCAGCAGGACATCGCCCAGCCGAAGCTCTGACCGTGCAGGCTCTCCAGCTCACGGGTCAGCTCGCTGCGGGCGTCCACCTGGGTGGTCTCGGTCGTCTCGGAAACCAGCTCTACTGCCATCGTCACCCCTTCCTGGTCGGTGGGTCTCTCTCGCGCTCGTTCGTGAGATGCGTGGCCTTGCTCCCGAGCCTATAGGACAGCCGTGCGGCACCGAACGGGACTGTTCGGAATCGAACACTTTGCGCGGGCCGGGGCCCGCATTCGGCCGTTTCCGGCGGGTTCCGATTGGCCCCGGCCTTGCAGTAGTCCCAGTCGTGGCCTCGCCCGCTCCGGACACCGCGTTCGGAGGGAAGTTCCCGGGGCCCGGGGGGAAACGTGGACCGCGAGATCGATCTTTCGCTCCGCCGCCGCCAGACGTTCAAGCGCATCACCGGAGGGGCGGCCCTGGCCGGACTGGCCGTCGCCGCGCTGCTGTGGCTCCCCGGCCTGGTCTCCCCCTCGGTTTCCTACGCCCGGCTGCGCACTTCGGTCGTGGATACCGGCCGGGTCGAGGCCAGCCTGCGCGCCTCGGGAACGGTGCTGCCGGCCTACGAGAAGGTCCTGACCAGCCCCGACGCCGCCCGGGTCCTGCGGATCCTCAAGCGCCCCGGAGATGCCGTTGCCGCGGGAGACGCCATCGTCGAACTGGATTCCTCGGCGACCCGGCTGCAGCTCGACCGGCTGACCGAGCGCATCGCCCAGAAGCGGGCCGAGCGCAGGGAGATGGAGCTCGCCCTGGAAAAGGAACTCTCCGACCTGACCGGCCGCATCCAGGCCAAGGAGTTGGATGTCGAACTCCAGCGCTACCGGGTCAGCCAGCAGCGGGAGCTCCACGGCGACGGCCTGACCTCCGAAACCACCCTGCGCCAGACCGAGGTCGAGCTCAAGAAGAGCGAGGTCGAGCTGGAACAGCTCAACGAATCGGTGGACGTGGCCCGCCGCTCCACCGCGGCCAAGCTCGAGCGCCTCGACCTGGACGCCACCATCCTGGTCAAGGAACGGGACGAAACCCGGCACCGCCTGGAGCTGGCCGAGACCCGGGCCGACCGGGAAGGGGTCGTCACCTGGGTCGTGCCCCAGGAGGGGGCCGCGATCACCGCCGGGCAAGAGATCGCCCGCATCGCCGACCTGAACAGCTTCCGGGTCGAGGCCACCGTCTCCGACGCCTACATCAAGCGGGTCGAGCGGGGCATGCCTGCCCGGATCAAGGCCGGCGACACCACATTGGACGGCCGGGTCGACGTGGTGCACCCCTCGATCGAGGACGGCCTGGCCCGCTTCGACGTGGTCCTCGACGACCCGGACCACGACGGCCTGCGGGCCAACCTGCGGGTCGACGTGATGGTGGTCACCGAGGTCCGCGAGAACGTCCTGCGGGTCGAGCGCGGCCCCTTCGCGCGGGGCAACCGGGACCAGCCGGTCTTCGTCCTGCGCGACGGCAAGGCCGACCGCATCCCGACCCGCTTCGGCGTCTCGGGCATCGACTACTACGAGATCGTGGACGGCCCCCGTGAAGGAGAGGTCGTCATCATTTCCGACATGCAGCCCTACGAACACCTCGAACAGATCGACGTGGATGGAGACACGCCATGATCCAGCTTCAGAACGTGAGCAAGGTCTACCGGACCGACCGTATCGAGACCACCGCCCTGGAAGACGTCAACCTGACCATCGAGGAGGGTGCGTTCGTCTCGGTGATGGGCCCCTCGGGCTGCGGCAAGACGACCCTGTTGAACCTGATGGGGTTGCTGGACGAACCCAGCCAGGGCACGGTGCACCTGGACGGCACCCCGATCAACGGCGGCAGCGAGAAGCACAAGGCGCGGATCCGCAACCGCACGGCCGGCTTCATCTTCCAGAACTTCCACCTGATCTCCGACTTGAAGGTGGTGGACAACGTCGAGATTCCCCTGCTCTACCGCAGCATGTCCGCCAAGGAACGGCGCCAGGCGGCGCTGCAGGCGCTGGACAAGGTCGGCCTGGCCTCCCGGGTGCACCACTACCCGACCCAGCTTTCGGGTGGTCAACAGCAACGCGTCGCCATCGCCCGGGCCATCGTCGGCCGCCCCAAGGTGCTGCTGGCCGACGAGCCCACCGGCAACCTGGACAGCCACAACGGCGAGGAGGTCATGGGCATCCTCGAGACCCTGAACAAGGAAGAGAACACCACCATCGTGATGGTGACCCACGACGATCGCCTGGGGCAGCGGACCCAGCGCACGATCCGCATGTTCGACGGCCGCCAGGTCCACTGAGCGAGACATGTTCAAGAACTACCTCAAACTCGCGGTCAAGGTGCTGATGCGCCGCAAGTTCTTCACGTTGATCAGCCTGTTCGGAATCGCGCTGACCCTCACGGTGCTGGTGGTCGCCGCGGCGATGCTGGACCAGCTCTTCGGGCCGCAGCCGCCCGAGTCCCGCGTCGACCGCATGCTGCTGGCGACCAAGGTGATGATGAGCGGTCCGGGGCGGGAATCCTCCAGCAGCCCCGGCTACAAGTTCTACGAGACCTTCATCAAGGACCTGCCCCTGGCCGAGGAAATCTCGGTGTTCGAAGGGGGCGGCGGTAACAACGAGGTCACCTACCTCGATGACCGCAAGATCGAGTCGGCGCTCAAGCGGGTCGACGGCGCCTTCTGGCGCATCTTCGATTTCTCCTTCATCGAAGGCGGCCCCTTCAGCGATGACGACGCCGATCAGGGCCGCTTCGTCGCGGTGATCAACAAGACCACCCGCGAGCGCTTCTTTGGCGGAGAGCCGGCGCTGGGGAAGGACATCCGCATCGGCGATCAGACCTTCCGGGTGGTCGGCGTGGTCGAAGACGTCTCGTTGCTGAACAACCTGCCCTTCGGCGAGGTGTTCGCGCCCATCGAAACCATGCCCTCGACCGGCTACAAGACCCGGATGATGGGCGGCTTCCGCGCCGCCGTGCTGGCCCGCAGCACCGCCGACATCCCCGAGATCCAGGCCGCGTTCAACGAACGGATCGCCGCCTACGAGCTGCCCGATCCGGAGACCTACGACACCCTCGAGAGCTGGCTTCTGACCAAGTTCGACGACACCTCGAGGGAAATGCTCAATGAAGGGGGCGAAGCGCGGCCCCTGCTGCTGCGGCTCTTGATCGGCGGCGCGATGCTGCTGTTCATGCTGCTGCCGGCGGTCAACCTGATGAACCTGAACCTCAGCCGGATTCTCGAACGCGCCGCGGAAATCGGGGTGCGCAAGAGCTTCGGCGCGACCCCTCGCACCCTGGTCGGCCAGTTCGTCGTGGAGAACGTGGTGCTGACCCTGATCGGCGGCGTGCTGGCGCTGGGCCTTTCGGCGCTGGCGCTCAACATGATCAACAACGCCGACCTGCTGCCCTACGCCCATTTCCGATTGAACCTGCGCGTCCTGGGCTACGGCCTGCTGCTGGCGCTGATCTTCGGCCTGGTCTCGGGGGTCTACCCGGCCTGGCGCATGTCCCGCATGAACCCGGTAGAAGCCCTGCGAGGAGACTCCCGATGATCCGTCACCTGCTCAAACTCGTCTGGAACCGCAAGCGGGCCAACGGCCTGATCATGCTCGAGATCTTCCTCTCGTTCATGGTCGTGTTTCTGATCGCGAGCCTGGCGCTGTACATGACCCACCGCTACCGGCTGCCGGTCGGCTTTCAGTGGGACAACCTCTGGAACCTGAGCGCCAGCACCGACAAGGGCTTCGAGTGGATCAACGAGAAGCGGCCGCAACTGCGGCAACTGCACAAGGAGCTCGAGGCCCTTCCGGGTGTGGTCTCGGTAGCCCGCTCGGGGAGCGGGGTCTTCGACGGCAGCTCCCACGTCTACGGCGACGACTACGACGGGGTCACGATCCACACCGAGATGATCCACGCCACCCCGCAGTTCGGCGACACCCTCGGGGTCGAATTGATCGCCGGCCGCTTCTACGAGGACAGCGACCGGGACGACGAGCGGCCGCCGGTGGTGATCAACCGGGCGCTGGCGGAAGTCGCCTTCGGCGACAAGGACCCGGTGGGCCAGCGGATGCCGGTGTTGGTCGAGGGCATCGTGACCGGCGTGGTCGAGGAGTTCCGCAAGGACGGTGAGTTCGGCAAACCGGGCAACGTGATGTTCCAGATGCACGGCCCCGAGAGTTTCCACCCGGGCACGCTGTTCATCTTGCGGGTCGAACCGGGCGCCGACGCATCCCTGGAGGTCGCCGTCAGAGACACCTTCCGCGCCGTCCTGGGCCCCGAATGGTCGGCAAGCATCGACCGGGTCGCCGAAGTGCGCCGCCAGCAGAACCGCATGCGCATGGCGCCGCTGATCCTGCTGGGCATCGTCGGCGGCTTCCTGCTGCTGATGGTCGCCCTCGGATTGATCGGCGTGCTGTGGCAGAACGTCACCCGCCGCACCGCCGAGATCGGACTGCGCCGGGCCATCGGCGCCGACCGGGGCAGCGTCTACCGCCAGATCCTGCTGGAACTGGTGCTGCTGGCCAGCTTCGCCATCGCCCTGGGCGGGGTCATCGTTGTGCAGTTCCCGCTCCTGGTCGATCTCGGTTTTCTCACCGGACGGGCGGCCTGGGGGGGCATGGCCTTCGCGGCGGTGACGATCTACGTGCTGGTGCTGGCGTGTGGGCTGTATCCTGCCGCTCTGGCCTCCCGGATCCAACCCGCCGAGGCCCTGCACTACGAGTGAGCCGAATGATCCTGTTGGTCGATGACGACCCCTCGGTAACCGAGTCGCTGAGCCTGCTGCTGAAGCAGCGCGGCCTCGCCTCCTGCACCGCGGCGAACCCGGAAGAAGCGCTGGCGCGTCTCGCAGACTCGCCGGTGGATCTGGTCCTCCAGGACATGAACTTCTCCCGGGACACCAGCGGCCGGGAAGGGCTGGAGCTGCTGGAGGAGATCGCCCGGCTGCGCCCGGAGCTACCGGTGATCCTGATCACCGCCTGGGGCTCGATCGGCCTGGCGGTCGAGGGCATGAAGCGGGGCGCCCGGGACTTCGTGACCAAGCCCTGGAACAACGACCACCTGCTGCAGGCGATCGAAACCGCCCTGCAACTCGCCGGTGACCCACCTGCCGAGGAGGCCCACGTCGCCCGGGAGGAACTGGACCGGCGCTACGAACTGGGCAAGCTGATCGGCCAGGATCCCCGCTTCCTGTCGGTGATCGCCCTGGCCGGGCGGGTCAGCGGCACCAACGCATCGGTCTTGATCGGCGGCGAGAGCGGCACCGGCAAGGAGCTGGTCGCCGAGGCGATCCACCGCAACAGCCCGCGTAAGGACGGTCCCTTCGTCAAGGTCAACCTGGGCGGCGTCTCCTCGACCCTGTTCGAGAGTGAGATGTTCGGTCACGTGCGCGGCGCCTTCACCGACGCCCGCAGCGACCGGCGCGGCCGCTTCGACGTGGCCGACGGCGGCACGATCTTCCTCGACGAGATCGGCGAATTGGACGCCGGCTCCCAGGTCAAGCTGCTGCGGGTGCTGCAGGACCGCACCTTCGAGGTGCTGGGGTCCAGTTCGACCAAGAGTGTCGACGTGCGGGTGGTCTCGGCCACCAACCGGGACCTGGCGGCAGAGGTCGCCGCCGGCAACTTCCGCGAAGACCTGCTCTACCGGCTCAACCTGATCTCGATCCGGCTGCCGGCGCTGCGGGAACGGCCCAGCGACATTCCCCTGCTGGCCAACCACTTTTGCCGGGAGTTCGGCGAGCACTACGGACGGGGACCGCTGCAGCTCGACGCCGACGCCGTCGCCTGGCTCTGTGCCGAACCCTGGCCGGGCAACGTGCGCCAGCTGCGGCAAACCATCGAACGGGCGGTGCTGGTGCTCGAAGGGGACCGGTTGCGGGCAGCGGATCTCAAGCTGCTGTCGGAGCTCGAGGCCCGTCCGGAAGAGCCGTCGCTCCCCGCCGCCGGCGAGATGACCCTCGATCAGATGGAAAAGGCGATGATCGAGAAGTGCCTGGGGCACTACGGCTCCAACGTCAGCCGGGTCGCCGAGGCGTTGGGCCTCAGCCGCGCCGCGCTCTACCGCCGCTTCCAGAAGTACGGGATCGATCCCGAGCGATGAACCTGCGCGCCAAGCTGCTGCTGTACCTGATCGTGATCCACGCGCTGCTCGGCGGGATCGCCCTGGTCGCCCTTCGCGACTCGGGACCGTGGCTGCTGGCCGCCGAGGGGGTCTTCCTGCTCTCGGCCCTGGCCGGCTACATGCTGGTGCGGCAGTTCTTCGTACCCCTGGAGTTGATCGGCACCGGCGCCGACCTGATTCGCGAACGGGACTTCTCGTCTCAGTTCCGCCACGTGGGCCAGCCGGAGATGGACGCGCTGATCGACATCTACAACGAGATGATCGAACGGCTGCGGGAAGAGCGGCTCAAGCTCCAGGAACAGCACGTGTTGATGGACAAGGTGTTGGGGGCATCGCCCTCCGGCTTCCTCAACGTCGACTTCGAGCAGCGGGTCCGTACGCCGAACCGCGCCGCCGCCGAGATGCTGAAGAACACCCCGGAAGATCTTGACGGCCTGCCCCTGGCCGAGCTTCCGGGACCGCTGGGGCGTGCGCTGGCCCGGCTGGAGACCGGGGACACCACCGTCGTGGCGCTCCAGGGCGGGCGGCGTATCCGCTGCCGCCGGGTAGGGCTCGTCGACCGGGGCTTCGAGCGCAGTTTCATCCTGCTGGAGGAGCTGACCCGGGAACTGCGGGAATCGGAGAAGGCGGCCTACGGCAAGCTGATCCGCATGATGTCTCACGAGGTCAACAACTCCCTCGGCGCCGTCGGCTCGATGCTTCAATCCTGCCGCCACTACCGGGACCAGCTCAGCGACGAGGACCGGGGGGATTTCGAGCGGGCGCTGGACGTGTCGCTGCGCCGGCTGCAGAACCTCGAGCGCTTCATGAACGGCTTCGCCGACGTGGTGCGGCTCCCCGAACCCACCCCCGGCTCCTGCCGGCTCGATCGTCTGATCGTCGACCTGGCGGACCTGCTGCGCCCCGACCTCGCCGAACGGGAGATCACGCTGCAGACCACCCTGCCCGACGAAGAGGTTCAGGTGCACCTCGACCCGCATCAGTTCGAACAGGTGCTGGTGAACGTGGTCAAGAACGCCGCAGAGTCGATCGAACGCAAGGGCACCATCCGCATCGATCTCGGGCTTCGCGAGGGCCTGTGGGAGCTGGCGGTGATCGACACCGGCGGCGGGCTCGACGAAGACACCCGGGACAAACTCTTCTCGCCGTTCTTCTCGACCAAACGGGACGGCCGGGGCCTCGGCTTGACCCTGGTGCGCGAGATCCTCGACCGCCACGGCCTGGAATTCAGCCTGGACAACGTACCCGGCGGCGCCGAGTTCCGCGTCGCGATCCCACCCCGGCGCTGAAAGGGGTTACCACTCACTTTCGCGGGTGCTCCCGGTTCAAGAATCCGCACATCCGGAGGGGACTGAGGAAGACCTCCAGCACGCAGCGCAAGGCGCTCATCTTCTCCGGATTTTGCGCTGCGGACGATCCTGCAACCAAGGGCCCGTACCCACTCCAAAGGTTTGGTTTTCGCTGCGGCACGCGCTCCGCGCCATCGATTCCCGCGCCGTCTTGAAACCCCTCCTTTCGCCCTAAATTCCGGGCGCGGCGGGACAACGCTTCCAGGCATTGAAGCGCTGCCGGCCGAGAGGGGGGATCGATCATGTATGACTCGAGGCTATTCAGCCGGGACGACACATCCACCACGGTAGGTCAGTTCGATCTGCCGGCAAACGCACCCAACTTCAACCGCACGGGACCGATCCGCCGCGCCGTGATCGTGTTCCCCGGCACCGCGGTCAGCATCACCCACGACGGCGGGCAACCGGTGGTCACCGACTGCAACACGGTGATGTTCTACAACCGGAATCAGGAGTACCGGCGTGACCGGGTCAGCCCCGAGGGGGACCACTGCCACTGGTACCACGTCGAGGATGGGACCTTCCGCGACGCGGTGGCCGCCTTCGACCCTGCCGTGGAAGAGCGGGGGCAACGCCCCTTCATCTTCGACCACGGCCCCTGCCCCGCCGATCTGTTCCTGACCCACCGGCTGCTGCTCGAATACCTCGAGACCACCGACGAACCGGACCCGCTGCGGGTCGAAGAGGCGGTGCTCGGCATCGTGCGGCGCGCGGTCGGCCATGCCTATCGGGAGCGTGGCGCGCGGCCCGGTTCGCTCAACGAACGACACCACGAGGCGGTCGAGGTGGCCAAGGCGATCATGGCTCTGCACTTCGATCAGCCGTTGACCCTGGAGCGAATCGCAGGCGCCGCCGGTGTCTCCCAATTTCAGCTCTGCCGGCTGTTCAAGAAGCGCACCGGGAGCACGGTGCACCGCTACCTGACGCACCTGAGGCTGCGCCACGCGTTGCGGCGGCTGCCGGATTCCGCCGGCCGCCTCGATGCCCTGGCCACCGACCTCGGCTTCTCCAGCCACAGCCACTTCACCTACGCCTTTCGCCAAGCCTTCGGAGCCGCGCCCTCCCGGCTGGCCGCGCGGCTGTCGCGCCGGGGCATCGCCGAACTCGAAGGCATGCTCGACGTCCGCGCCACCGCCCACTGATTTCGCTCTTACGAGCCTGTTCGCGAAGAGAACTTCTGAAGTAGCCCATGCGCAAGATTCCGACAGCGGCGATTCCCCGACCGACGCACCCTCTAAGCCACGAGGGGCGTTACCGCGAGGGAATGTCGATGAGAAAATCCCGAATCTTGCTCGCCTTGTTCGCGTGCACCGCGCTGACCACGGCGTCCGCCCAGTTCGTCGAAGACGACGTCGAAGTTCTCGAGTTGTTCCAGGGTGACCAGACCGGCGATTGGTACGGTTGGGTTGCAGGCCAACTGAGTGACGTCAACGGAGACGGGGTCGATGAGATCCTGATCCCCGCCATCGCCCGGGACGGCTTCGCCGG
Organism: Acidobacteria bacterium Mor1; assembly: GCA_001664505.1. Classification (GTDB taxonomy): domain Bacteria; phylum Acidobacteriota; class Polarisedimenticolia; order Polarisedimenticolales; family Polarisedimenticolaceae; genus Mor1. The sequence continues at coordinate 5,506,502 of CP011806.1, read as the reverse complement.
CCGGGTATCCCTGTACTCCGGTGCCACCGGGGACGTGCTCAACGTCATCGACGGCGCGCCGGGGAGTGCCTTCGGCTACAGCGTTTCCGATGCCGGCGACGTCGATAACGACGGCACCCACGACTACGTGATCGGCGGCGGCCTGGTCCAGGTCTACTCCGGAGCGACCAACGCCCTGCTTCATGACGTCAGTGCCGAGGTCGCCGGCTTCGCCCACAGCGTCAGCGGCGTCGGCGACGTCAACGGCGACGGCCACGACGACTTCATGGCCGGCTCCCGCTTCCAGACCGTCGACCTGGAGTTCCAGGGACGGATCTTCGTCTTCAGCGGCGCCGACGGCTCGCTGCTCTGGTCCCGCAACGGCGACAGCGCCGGCGCGTCCCTCGGATCCGCCGCCGGCCTGGTCGGCGACGTCAACCGGGACGGAGTCAAGGACTTCGTAGTCGGCGCTACCGGCGAAAACCGCGCCTTGCTGCTCGACGGAACCAATGGGGAGATCCTGCACAGCCTCGAACCGCCGGACCCGTCCGGCAGCCAGTTCTTCGCGGTCTTCTTCGCCTCGGGCGCCGGCGACGTCAACCGGGACGGCATAGGCGACGTGTTCGTCGGCGACTACTCCTACGAGGGAGACGCGATGACCATCGGCCGCGGAGAGGCCTACGTCTTCTCCGGCCGCAGCGGCCGGGTCCTGCACCGCCTGCGCGGCTTCGACATGGGTGACGGCTTCGGCCCCGGTCGCGGCGTCTCCGATCTCAACGGCGACGGCTTCAACGACATCGTCGTGGCCAGCTACAACGACAGCAACGGTGCTGCATCCGCCGGCGCCAGCTACGTGTTCTCCGGCCGCAGCGGCGCGCTGCTGCGGCAGATGACCGCCACCCTCGCGGGTGACCAGTTCGGCGTCGACGCCCTCAGCGTCGGCGACACCGATGACGACGGCTTCCCCGACTTCGTGGTCACCGCCGTCGGCCAGAGCTTCAACGGGATCGACACCGGCCGGGTCTACCTGATCGCAGGCAACCGGCTGCCCTGCACGTCGGACATCGACGGCAACCGCTTCGTCGGGTTCAAGGATCTGCTGATCCTGCTGAGTGATCTCGGAGAGGCCGGCGGGCGCTCGGACCTCAACGGGGACGGCACCGTCGATCACGCGGACAAGATCGTGCTGCTCAAGGACTTCGGCTTCTGCCCCCGGGGCAAGCCGCGGCGTCGCTGAGCAGGAGTTGGTTCGTAGCCGGCGGGGGAACGGTTCTCTCGTCGGCCCGGGGGACGGGAGCGATCGCCCCTCTGCTCCCGTCCCCCCGGTTTTGGCTTCGAAAAGGTCGCGGCACCCGCGGCGCCCGCTTCGGCGGTCGTCTCGAGTGCGGCGGCAGGGGGCGGGAGAGAAAATCGATCCCCTTTCTCCCGCCCCCGGTTTCGGTGCTCGGAATTGGGGGAACCGTTTCGGCCCGCCCTGCGTATTCTCGGATGGGAGGCGAGATCTACCTCCCAAGGAGAAGAACGCAATGCCTTTCCATCTTTCCAACCGTTACCGCATCTTCGGAGGCGTCTGCGGCGGCCTGGCCGAGTGGCTCGGCTGGAACCCGACCCTGACCCGCATCCTGTTCGTGCTGGTCTCCGTCCTGTCCGCGGCCTTCCCCGGCATCCTGGTCTATCTGGCCCTGTGGCTGATCGTGCCCCGGGCGGCCCACGCGTAGAAGTGACGGCACCTTCGGCGGCGCCCGCCGCCGAAGGCTAGCCCGACCCGCCTAGCCCGACCGAGCCGCTCGAAAGGCCGCACGAACCCGGGCGGGAAGCTGCGTCAGAAGCTCCTCGTACAGCGGTCCGACCCGCTCCAGGGTCCGGTTCTCCGACACCCACTTGCGCTGCTGCGTACGGCAGGCCTCGCGGAAGCCCTCGTCTTCCAGCAGGCGGCCCAGGGCCATGCTCCAGCTCTCGACGGTGTTGACGGTGCGGCAGCAGGGCTCGTGAGTGTAGGGCTCGACGTCACTTGCCAGGGTCACCGCCCCGGCGGCCGCGTACTGGTAGAACTTCACCGCCGACTTGCAGCGGTTGAAGCGGGTGTCGTGGAGCGGACAGAGCCCGATATCCAGCTCAAGCGAAGCCAGCGCCGCCGGGAACTCCCGGTAGGGCACCGACGGCACGTGCCGGTAACGCACCCCTTCGAGCGCCCGGGATAGCCGCCGGAAGGCGTCGATCCAACCGGAAGACTCAGCGCCCGTGCTGACTCCGCCCACCGCACCCAGCTCCCGGGTGCGCTCGACCAGCGTGGACATCTCCTCGTCGAACATCCCGAACAGCACCAGCTCGAAGTCGTGGCGGGCCTGGAGTTCGGCGACCGCCGGAAGCATCAGGCACAGATCGTCCAGGTGCGTCGGCCCGCCGCACCAGCCGACTCGCAGCGACTCCCCTGCCTTCGGGGCGCTGCCGGCGCCCGCGGGGCGGGCCACGTAGTGCGCCGGCGTGACGGTGTTGGGAATCACCACCACGCGGTCGTTCAGCGCCTGCATCTCCTCCTTGAGCGCATCGCCGGTGACGGTCACCGCGTGGGCAGCCTTGAGCAACTCCTCGAAGTAGGGCAGGTGTGGGTCCAGCGGACCGTCAAAGGGGCTGGCGCCGTGAGGAATCAGGTACTGGTCGTCGGTGTCGCAGAGCACCGCCCGGCCGTGGCGCAGGGCCCAGCGCAGACCGCGAGCGACTTCGGGAGAACCGGCGTTGAAGTCGAGGACATAGAGAAAGAGCGCCGAGACCCGCCGCCGCTCGAAGCCGGAATCCGGGCGAAAGACCTCCTCCATGGGGTGGATCTCGAGGGCCCCGGAGGCAGCCAGCCGCTCCAGCGGGTCGATCACCCGCAGGCGCTTGGCCGGGTTCTCCTCCCATTGCCGGGAGTAGAGCACGATCGGGGGTTCGCCGCCGAGATTCAAATTATTTGCATCTTTCGCCATCGACGTTATTCATTATCCCCATGATCTTCTATTTCTGCCCGGATATGGAGATCCGCTCCGGGGGCATCCATCGCCTGTATCGGCACGTGCGCATCCTGGTGGAGCACGGATTCGAGGCCTCGATCCTCCACAGCCGCCAGGGCTTCCGCGCGCCGGGGATGCCCGGTGTCCCGGTGACCTCCTGGGAAGCCGGCCCCGCCCTCAATCCGGGGGACGTGATCGTGATCCCCGAGGCCGCCGCCAACCTGATGGAAGCCCTGCGGGACAAACCCCTGCGGCGCATCGTCTGTGCCCTCAGCTGGTCCTACATCTTCCCCCATCTGAGGGGCGGGCAGGACTGGCGGGACCACGGGATCGAGCGGGTGCTGACCGTCTCCCCTTTCGTGCGAGACGCCGTCGCCTGGAGCATGGGGCTCCCCGTCGAGCTCCTCGACTTCGCCGTCGATCCCCAGCTCTTCGCCTACCGCCCCGAGGAGAAGCAGCCGCGGATCGTCTACTTCAAGCGCAAGGCCAAGCGGGTCCACGCGCTGCGTCGGGTACTCGGTGCCCGGGACCCGCGCATGGCGAAGCAGATCGAGTGGGTCGGCATCGACGGCCTCGATCACGCCGACTATGCCGCCGAGGTGCGCAAGGCATCGGTATTCCTGACGCTCAGCACCGAGGAGGCGCTGAACCTCTCGGTCTGGGAAGCGATGTCCGCCGGGGCGGTGATCGCCGGTTACCACGGCATCGGAATGCGGGACGTGCTGCAGGGAGAAGGGCCGGAGCAGAACGCCATCCTGGCCGACGGCGGCGACTACATCTCCCTGGCGCGGCGGATGGAGCCGATGCTCCAGGACCTGCTCGCCGGCCGGATGACCCGCTGGCACCCGCTGATCAGGAATGCCCGGGAGCTGGCGGCGCCGCACACGCCTCAGAGTGAAGAACAAAGCGTCGTCGAGTGCTGGCGCCGGCTGATGGCCTCCCCGGCGACCGGCTCCATGCCCGGGCGCTAGGCTACTCCTCCAGGGACAGGATCCAAGTCGCCAGTTCCAGTCGATCGGCGTGCGGATGATCGTACGGGGGCATCACCATCGTGTTGTACTTCTTGGCGATCTCGCGCATGCGGTCGTTGCGATCGTGGAAGGACTGGGGCTTCAGCAGGTAAGACGCCATGTCGTCGGCGGTCCAGTGAGGCGCCAGGCCGCGCAGGGTCGGGCCGAACCGATTGCCTCCCTGATCCTTCCCGTGGCACACCGCGCAGCCCCACTGCTCGTAGAACTTAGCGCCCGGAGACTCATCCGCTTGGGCCACATCGGCCTGGGGCGCCGCATCGGGGGAGCCGCCACCGGTGTCGCCGCTCCCCGCCGTGGCGTCCGCTGAACCGGTCCCCGCACCTCCCCCGCATCCGGTGAGACAGAACACGGCCATGGCGACCGCAGTTCCGATAATGAGCGTCCGACATGCCATCGAAAGTCCCCCTTGCCGATGAGCCAAGAACGGCGAGTCTACCTCATCGAAGCCCCTGCCTCAGGCCGCCGTTCCATGCCCTTCTGCGCGGACAACGACGCAAGGCGCAAAATCCGCAAGCAACTGTAACGCAAAGACTTAGCGAATGGGTTTCCAATGCGCAACTCACCTAGGGGTTTTTTCTCGACGCCTGTCGGTTGTCGCGGTTTATCTATTCCCAGGATGACAACTCGGTCTTGAGAACGGGTCGTAGATGGCAGGGAGAACCGTTGACACCCGGTCCGCGACACGTGCCCCCGCTCGAGGCCGCCTGTGGGGGGAGGGGCGTGCAAAAGGCATTCAGCATTGAGAATCGGAGATTCGGCCGCTATCTCCGCTCAGTCCGCGAATCCCGCCGACTGTCCCTCGATGCGGTCGAGGAGATGTCGACCGGATACCCGGAACGCATCACCAAATCTCATCTTTCTCGCATCGAGAACGGCCAGGCCGTACCGACGTTCCCACGGATGTTCGCCCTGAGCGAGATCTACGGTGTCCCGGTGTCTTCGATGGCCGAACGCTTCGAAATCGATCTGAAGCACGGCATGTTGTCGGCAACCATCCAAGGCAAGAGCCGGGAAGAGGCCGAAGAAGAAGCGCGAAAAGCGCGACGCGCTGGCCACTATCGCGAGGCCGTCGGACTCTATGAATATCTGATGGATCGCTGTGCTGAGCAGGCAACGCTGGAAACGCTCCTCGGCTGGAGACTCCGAAGGGCGTACTGCCTTCTGGGCCTCGAGAGGTACAGCGCCGCAAAGGAAGAGTTCGAATACCTGCTGAACAACAAAGAACTCTCACAGATTCAGCGCGTTCAAGCTCTTGAATGTCTCGCGAGATGCTGCCGACGCACCGGTCGTTTCACCATCGCGCTAATGGCTATCGAGCAAGCGCGAAAAGAATCCCGCGAACTAGACGACCTACCGTCCGGCACGGCGATCACTTTGTTCTCCGTTCATGGAGAGGTTCTGAGTGCACTCGGCAGGGCCGACGAGGCGTGCTCGGTTTTCGACGAGGCCTTCACCGCCTTGGAGGGAGCTTCCGAGTCTTTCAACCTTGCCCACCTCAGAATCAGTCATTCCAGCGCACTCATTCAAGCTGACCGCCTTGACGAAGCAAAGCGGGCTCTTGAGAGAGTTCTTTCAGCGAACAAGGATCGAGGATTCGATCGGCTCGACGCGATCGCCCTAGCTAACCTCGGCCTAATCAGCTTCAAACAGAACCAACTGGAGAACACGGAGGCGTACTGCATTCGCTCGAATCAGATTGCGAGACCGCATGAGTACATCTCAGTTGTCTTCCAGAACTGCTTCTATCTCTGGCGAGTCTCTGAAGCGCGAAACGACCGTGCTGGCGTAGTCTCCAACGAAAAGACGCTCAAGACCCTCCTTCGAAGGGTTGGTGACTCGGAGGAAGCCGAGATTTTCCGGGCGCACCTGAGTGGAGTCAAGGCATGAAGTTCACCCCTTACCTTAGACGCGGATTGTGCGGGCCAATAGTGTTGGCTCTCTCGCTAACATGCTGGGCAGAGGTTTCCGTCATCGACCCAGCGCCAGGCACCCCCAAACGACCAGGCATCCTGGAGGCCATCGACGGCGACTCCGACCCGTTCGGCTTGGTTTGGCAAAAGTACCGAACTCATCCAAGCGTCAAGGTCCTCAACGAGCAAGGGCTGGCAAATGGCGATGGATACCCAAGCATCGCGGTCCATCCGACCACCGACACCCCTATCGTTGCCTGGGCTAGTAACTCCCCGAGCGGCTACGATATTGTCCTTAGCTCCTACGATGGAAGCTGGTCTACGCCGACGGTCATTGCCTCCTCGTCTCTCGACGAACTTGACCCGTCGCTGGTGATCGATCCGGCCACAGGCGATGTGCACCTCTTCTGGTGGGTCGACGACTCCACGCCCGCGGTGCTGCACTCGGTAGCTCCGCAGGACCTGTCGAGCTGGAGTGTGCCGGATGTCGTGTCGAGTCCGACCGAAGCCTCTCTTCGGCCATTCGGAACGATGCACAACGGCAATCTCTACGTAGCGTATGAAGTCCACGACTACGGCTATGGCGCCACGCCACGACAGATCGTGCTGTCTCAGGACATCGAAGGGACCTTCGTCCCGCAGATCGTTACCGTCACCAGCTACGACGGCACGATCGCGCCGCAGGTTCACAGCAGCAACGGCAAGCTGTGGGTCGACTGGATCGACTCAGACGATGAGGCGGGATGGAGCCGCATGGGCGCCGGCGGTCAATGGGAGCCGGTCCAGCTCATGCCCTACGACGACGAAATGGAGCTTCGTTACCACGTTCGCGGCGCGATCAAACTGATCGCGCAACAGCCCTGAAACTCAGCGATCCACCACGCTGAATGTAGACGGCCGGCCCATGGGGGGCCGGCCGTTTCGTTTCAGAGTGCTGAACTGCCGGCTAGCGGCTACTCAGGCTGCCAGGTCGGGATCCGGCCAGGCGTCCACGGGGCTCCCAGGCCTTCCAGCTCCCGCTCCACCGCCGACAGCGCTCCATCCAACCGCTTCAGCTCCGCCAGCGCCGGAGCGAAGGCTTCCGAGGCGAAGCGGTACTGATCGCGGTTGGTACCGGTTGGCGCCGAGGTCGCGGTCCACTGTCCCCCGATGATCCGGGAGACCCGCTGTAGGATCCCCGGCTCGGTCGGTACCGAGCGGCGGGCCAGGCTGCGATCGCCGACCATCTGCACGGTCAACGCGTCGAGATCCTTCTGCAGGGTGGCCAGGCGATCAAGCATCGCCATGTCCGCGCCGGGGGTGTCGAGCACGGCCTGGTTCAGGTGGCGAATCCGGGTACCCATCTGCCCGCGCACCCGGTTGGCCCCGAGCACCGCACGCTGCAACCGCGCCACCTTGCGCTGGAATGCCAGCAGAGCGTCACGGTCCTTGGCCGCCAGCTTGGCGGTGCCCAGCGGCTCGGTGCGGAAGGTCTGGGGCTCGCCCAGGTCGGTGGTCACGCCGTCGACCCGTTTGGACAGCGACACGCTGTACACCCCGGGAACGGCCAGGGGTCCCATGGCGGAGCTGGCGAAGGGATTGAACAGCCCGGGGCCCGAGAGATCCACGGGATCCGAAGCCGGCCAGCGGAGATCCCAGGTCACCCGCTGGAAGCCGGCGCCGGTCTTGCCCTTGATCCGCCGGATCACGTTGCCGTCCTCGTCCCGCACGGTGAGGTAGACCACTGGGTGCTGCTCCCGATCCTCGGCCCGCAGGTCGTCCCAACTGGGGTAGCTGTAGACCTCACCCGCCTCCTCGGCCTTCTTCTCCGCCTTCTTGCGCTTGTCCTCGCGGCTCTGCAGCGCATCGGCCATGTAGTAGGTGAAGGTCGCGCCGAAGGGGTTGTCGACGGTGTAGTGGGAATCCCCCTGGAAGGACTTGCCACCGATGCCCAGCGGCACCGACGGCACGTACATCCAGGCCCGCCGCGGCTCGAACAGGGTGGCCTCCTGGTCGAGCATGGCGCTGGTCACCTGCCGCAGCGGCGAATAGTCGTCGAGGATGTAGATGCCGCGGCCGAAGGTGCCGACCACCAGGTCGCTCTCCCGGCGCTGGATCTCCAGATCCCGCACCGCCACCGTGGGGAAGCTGCCCTTGAGCTGGGTCCAACGCTTCCCCCGGTCGACGCTGAAGAACAGTCCGAACTCGGTGCCGGCAAACAACAGGTCGGGGCGCTCATGGTCTTCGACGATGGTGTAGACGGAACCGCGCTCGGGCAGGTTGCTGCTGATCGACGACCAGCTCTTGCCCCGGTCCCGGCTGCGATAGAGGTACGGCTTGAAATCGCCGCTCTTGAAGTTCTGGAACACGGCGTAGACGGTGTCGACGTCATGGGCCGACGCCTCGACGTCGGAGACATACGAAAGCTCCGGCACACCGGAGATGCCATCGACTTTACGCCAGCCGCCGCCGGCCTCACGCACCTGGATCAAACCGTCGTCGGTACCGGCGTAGAGCAGTCCTTCTTCCAGCGGCGACTCCGACAGCGCCACGATGTTGCCGTAGGGCGAGGTCGAGCGGTTCTTCGATACCGCGTCGACCTTCTGGATACGCCCCATCACCTCGAGGGCGTTGCGGTCCAACGCCCGGGTCAGATCGTCGCTGATCGGAATCCAGGATTCCCCGCGGTTTTCGCTCTGGAACACGCGCTGGGCCGCGAAGTAGATCCGCGATGCCTTGTGCGGGCTGATCAGCAGCGCCGAGTCCCAGTTCCAACGCAGCGGGTCATCCCCCGGCTCGGGTTGGGGCTTGATATCCAACAGTTCGCCGCTGCTGCGGTCGTAGCGCACGAGGTTTCCGTACTGCCACTGGGAGTAGACGATGTCCGGATCCTCGGGATCCACCGCCGCCTCGAAGCCGTCGCCGCCGACGGTCACGAACCAGTCGCTGTTGGAAATGCCGTTGGCGCTGGCAGTACGGGAGGGTCCACCGAGGGTGAAGTTGTCCTGAGTGCCGCCGTAGACGTTGTAGAACGGCGCGTCGTTGTCCACGGCGATCTTGTAGAACTGGGTCACCGGCAGGTTCGGCTTGTAGTGCCAGGTCGCTCCCCGGTCCCAGGTCTCGTAGATGCCGCCGTCGCAACCGACGATCATGTGGCGGGTGTCGCCGGGATCGATCCAGAGCGCGTGGTCGTCGACGTGCCGGTAGTTGCCGCCGAGCCGGCGGAAGGTCTTCCCGCCGTCATCGGTCACCTGCATCCAGGTGTCCAGGGAGTAGACACGGCCCGGCTCCTCAGGGTCGGCCACGATCTCGTTGTAGTACTGCGGACTGCTACTCATGTAGCTGCTGCGCTTCTTCCACGACACACCGCCGTCGGTGGAACGGAAAAAGCCTCCCTTGTCCCCTTCCGCCTCGACGATGGCGTAGTAGATGTCCGGCTGGGCCGGCGACTGAGTCAGGCCGATGCGACCGATATCGACACCGGGCATGCCCTTGACCTTGTTCCAGGTCGCCCCGCCGTCGGTCGAGCGGTGCAGGCCCCCTTCCGGTCCGCCGTTGATCAGCGTCCAGACCCGTCGGCGGCGCTGGTACGACGCTGCGAGGATCACGTCGGGGTTGCGGGAGTCGAGGACGATGTCAGTGACACCGGTGTTCTCGCTGATCTCCAGCACCTTGTCCCAGGTGGCGCCGCCGTCGGTGGTCTTGTAGAGCCCGCGATCGCCGCCGGCGTTCCAGAGCGGCCCCTGGGCCGCCACGTAGACCACGTTCGAATCCCGCGGGTCGACCAGGATCTTGCCGATGTGTTGGGAGTCCTTGAGACCCATGTGGGTCCAGCTGGATCCGCCGTCCACCGACTTGTAGACGCCGTCCCCGTAACCCACGCTGCGTTGGCTGTTGTTCTCGCCGGTCCCGACCCAGATCACGTTGGGATTGTTGGGATCGATGGTCACGCAACCGATGGAGTACGACCCTTGCGAGTCGAACACCGGCGTGAAGGTCGTGCCGGCGTTGCGAGTGCGCCAGACGCCCCCGGAGGCCACCGCGACGAACCACTCGCTGTGGTCCTCGGGGTTGACCGCGATGTCGCCGATGCGGCCCGAGGTCAGGGCGGGGCCGATCAAACGCAGCGACAAGCCGCTGAACGTCGTCGACTTGAACTTGCTCTCCGGCTCGTCGGCCTTGTCCTTTTTCTTCTTGGCTTCGACCGCCGGGGCTCCGATCAGGGCGATCAGACACAGGGCCAGCAACAGGCGTTTCATCGGGGGGCTCCTCCTCTGGCCCCCGGAAGCGCATGCGGCGGATTGCACCGAAAACAGGGATCGGGGGCGGGTCAAGTCGGCAAGCATACTATGATAGGAGGCCGGACACGTAGGGAGGACCCGATGTCGCTATTCCAGCCGATCAACCTGCTGAAATGGGTCGAAGAACACCGCCACCTGCTGAAGCCGCCGGTGGGCAACAAGATGGTCTGGAAGGACGAGCGGGACACGATCATCATGATCGTCGGCGGCCCCAACGCCCGGAAGGACTACCACGTCAACTGCACCGAGGAGTTCTTCTACCAGATCCAGGGGGATATCACCGTCGGGATCATCCACCCCGAGACCGGCAAGCCCGAGGACGTGATCATCCGCGAGGGTGAGATCTACCTGCTCCCGGCCAACGTGCCCCACAACCCCCGCCGCCCGGCGGGCACCGTCGGCCTGGTGGTCGAGCAGAAGCGCCCCGAAGGGGCCAAGGACAAGCTCCAGTGGTACTCCGACGATACCCACGAGTTGGTCCACGAGGCGGAGTTCAGCCTCGACAATATCGAGGTGGACCTCAAGCGGATCATGGACGAGTTCTGGTCCAACGAGGATCTGCGCCGCTGCAAGTCGACCGGCAGCATCATCCAGCCTCCGACCGAGGCCGAGCCCCCGCCTCCGGCAAGCTAGGCCGGTAGCCGGGCCAGGCCACCGGCACGTTCGTCTCCGCCCTTGAACCTCCGGCGCGCTCCTCCGACACAGTTCATGGAGCCGCGGTGGCCCCGAGGAGGAGATGTCATGAAGTACACGCGAGTCTTACTTGTTTTTCTGGCCGGCTGCGCTCTGCTGCCGATTGCCACCCTCGCAGCCCCGGCAGACCGGCTCGAAAGGACCCCTCCCCCACTGCTGCTCGCACCGACCGACGACCGCCCTCTCGAGGATCCGTCCACTCTGGCCGAGCGCAGCCGCAGGGTCGAAATCTCCCGCAATCTGATCCAGGCAATCGATCCGGCGCAGAACCCGACGGTTCTGCTCGATCTGTTCGATGGTGAAAACGTCGTAGCCCGCTTCGAACGGGTGGAGACACCTCGAGCCGGCAGCCGGATCTGGGTCGGCCGGATCGATGGTGATCCGCTCAGCCGGGTCTTCCTCACCGTTCGCGGCTCGGCGGCCCTGCTCCACGTGAACTCTCCGGTACACGGAGTCTACGAGGTCATGCCGCTGCCGGTCGGGCGCACCGGCAACGTTCTACGCAAGATCGACACCACCCGATTCGAAGCCTGTGACGCCGAAGAACATGGCGCCGAAGCGGGCACCTGCAGTGGCGGGCACGCTGCGGCGCCTCCGGAAACATCCGCCACGGCTTCCGGGTCTTCCCGCCTCGAACCCCGGAATACCGGTCAAGGCAGTGCCGGGTTGAGCGGCGGCAAGGGTGGAAGCACGTGTAGCGAAGACGGCAGCACGATCGAAGTACTGATCGTCTACACCGACGATGCGGCCACGGCCAACGGCGGAACCGCCGGCATCGAAGCACTGGCCGATGCCGCCGTCGTGGCGGCCAACGACGCCTACGCCAATAGCCAGATCACTCCGCGGCTGCGCCTCGTCGGCGTCCACCGCGCGCTGGGCTACCAGGAGTCCAACTCCGCTGAGGTCAACCTCTGCCGCCTGGAGACCCGCTTCGACGGGTTCCTCGACGATGTCCCGCCGATCCGTGACGCCCTGGGCGCGGACGTGGTGTCTCTCTTCGTCGACGATCTGTTCCTCAGTGACGGAAAGGCTCGGTTTTCCATCGAGCCCGGCGTAGGCGGGCCGATCGCCTTTCCCGAGAGAGCGTTCAACGTCGTCGAGGATGGCGCAGCGGTCAACAACCTGACCTTCGCCCATGAGGTCGGACACAACCAGGGCAGCCGCCACGATTGGGTCGCCGACCCGTCTGCCGGCGTCTTCGAGTACTCCCACGGGTACACCGCCTCGACCTTCCGCACGATCATGTCGATTCAGACGTCGCGGCCGCGGGTCGCCCATTTCTCGAACCCCAACGTGCTGTTCAACGGGGCACCCACCGGCGTGACCGGGCCGACGAACCAGCCGACGGACAACGCGCGCTCGATCAACGAAACTGCGGTCCTTGTCTCTTCGTTCCGCTGCTGCGACAACCGGGACGCTCAGGGGGATTGCGTCCTGCCCACCTGTCCCGGCAGCTACGACTGCGGGCCGGACTGCCAGCCGCAGTTCCCCTTCCAGTGCGACACGAACCCGTTCGGGCAAGACGCCTGCAAGAAGGGCACGGGCGAGTTTCAGGGCTGTGCCCGCGGCATCGGCATCAAGAAGTGTGACTGCACCTCCGGCGTGCCCGGGGCGTTCTGCCTGAATCAGGATCAGGCTCTCGTCTGCCTGCCGTACACGACGGTGCCGGTATGTGAGTAACCCGGGTCCCGTTCGTCCCTCGAGCGGTCCCGTTCGTCCGTTTTGGTGCACCCGGAGCCGAGTGGCCGCGTTCCAGCGGGTTGAATCCACAAGGAGGAGACCATGCTGAGTTCGAGGCTGTCCTGCGCCGCCCTGTTGCTTCTGGCCGCCCTGTTCGTGCTTCCCGCCTGGGCCGACTGGACCCAGTGGGGTGGCGCCGAGCGGGACTTCGCGGTGCCGGCCGGGGAAAAGCCACTGCCCTGGAAGACAGGACTGCCTGCCACCTTGTGGTCGGTGGAACTGGGACCGGGGTACTCGGGGACCATGGTCCAGGGGAACCGGGTCGTCACAATGGATCGCCAGGGGGACGAAGAACGCTTCGTCGCCTTCGATGCCGGCAGTGGGGAGCGGCTCTGGGAGCACCGCTACCAGGCGGTCGTGCCCAGGGGGCCTCAGCTGGACACCTCCTACGGGGACGGCCCGGCCAGCACGCCGGTCATCCACGACGGCGCGGTCTGCGGGCTGGGATTCACCGGCGTGGTCAGTTGTGTCGATCTCGAGAGCGGCGCGCCCCGCTGGTCCCACGACCTACGCAAGGCGTTCAACGTGGCGATCCCCTACTTCGGCCATGCCTCGAGCCCGCTGGTCCACGACGGGAAGTTGATCGTCGTCGCCGGCGGGGTACTGGCCTTCGATCCCGCCGACGGCAAGCTGCTGTGGAGCAACCGGGAGTTCTTCGGCAGCTACGCATCGCCGGGGCTGATGGAGCGTGACGGCCGCACGCTCCTGATCGTGCCGGCCGCCGGGGAGATCGTCGGGCTCGACGCCGCCGACGGCGCCCTTCTGTGGCGAGAGGAATACGCCAACCAGCACCGCACGATCCTGGCCTCGCCGGTCGTCGGGCCCGGGGACTGGGTCGTGATCTCCGCCTACTTCCTCGGCACCATCGGCCTCCAGATCAGCGCCGACGGCTCCGAGGCAACCCGGGCCTGGGAGAACCCGCGCTTCCAGCTTTCCTACTCGAACTCCATTCGTAGCGGAAAGTGGCTGTACGGATTCCACAACTCCATTCTCGCCGCGGTAAACATCGAGAACGGCGAGTTCGGGTTCCGGCATCGCGGCATCGAACGCTCGAACCTGCTGCGCCGGGGCGACCAGGCGCTACTCCTCGACGCCACAGGCAAGCTGTTGAGCGCCCGCCTCCAACCCGACGGCGTGGAGGTCCATGGTGAAGGCCAGCTGAGCGCGTCACGAAGCTGGGTCGCGCCGGTGCTGGACGACACAACTCTGTATCTTCGCGATGAGAACCGGCTGACGGCGTTCGACCTGCGGCGCAAGGCGGGCAAATCGGCGGCCAAGGTGGTGGCCGCGAAGCTCACTCCCGAGCTCGAGGCCCAGATTGCCGCCCTGGAAGCCGCGATCTACCGGGGGGATGCGCCCGGAATCGGCGAGGCTCGAGATGCCCTCGAGGCGATGGCCCGGAAGCCCGAGCACCAGATGCTCGCCGGCTACTACGCGGGCTACGCTCACTGGTTCAGCTCGCAAATGGCCTCGGGCGGCGATAGATCGTCGGGAGGCAACGCGCTCAAACATGTCGACGCCGCGGTCGAGCTGCTGCAGGCAGCGGTGAAGATCGACCCCAGCTTCGGCGATGCCCGGGCGCTCCTCAGCCGACTCTATCCGATGTACTACCGCCTGGACCCGCGCCGCGCCTCGGTGATCGGCGTACTCGGCGACGAGCATCTCTCCTTCGCCCTGGTTCACGAGCCGGAAAACCCCCGGGTCATGGCGGCCGAGGGGTTCGATCTGATCCACACGCCGGCGCAACACGGCGGCAACCCGACGCTCGGACTGAAGAAACTGCGAATCGCGCTGGATCGGTTCGGGAAATGGGACGGCCGTGCCGGGATCGCTCCAGGATGGCTGCACGCATCGACCTGGGTCGGCTACGGGAATGCGCTGATGCGCGCCGATCCGCCGCGGAAGGACGAAGCGGCGGAGGCTTTCCGCAAGGCGTTGGAGCTGGTGCCCGAGTATACGTCGGCAAAGCGGGGACTCGCAGGCGCGACGGAGTCCGCGAACGCGGACTGAGCGCCGGCAGCCGGCGGTCTCCGGAAGCCGGCTGCGCCCCCCTAGCCCAGGGTCTCCAGGAACTCTTCCAGCCGTTCCCGGTAGCGCCGGCTGAGCGGAAGCTGTTGGCCCCCGGCCAGGGTGACCTTGACGTCGCCGTGGCCGGCGGGGGTCAGCTTGACGATTCGGTCGACGTTGACGATCACCGTTCGGTGGATGCGGACGAAGCGCTGAGGGTCCAACCGCCCTTCCAGCTCGGTCAGACTTGCCCGGGCAAGCTGGGTTCGGCCGGACTGCGTGCGTCCGCTCAGGTGCAGCTTGACGTAGTTGGCCTCGGACTCGATCCAGTCGATCTCGCCGACCGGGATCAGCAGCGTCTCGCTGCCGTCCTTGACCGCCAGGCGGTTCGAGACCCGTCGAGGCCCGGTCCATTGGGCCAGAAACGCGGCCATCTGCTCGGGCAACGCCGCTCTGGACTCCCTTGATTCGCGGGACAGCCGCTCCCGCACCCGGCCCAACGCCTGATCGAAGCGCTCGGCGTCGTAGGGCTTGAGCAGGTAGTCCACCGCGCCCACCTCGAAGGCTCGGACGGCGAACCCGTCGTGGGCGGTGACGAAGACCACCGGGGGAAAGGGCTGCCCTTCGACCCGATTCAAAAGCTCCATACCGTCGACACCGGGCATCTCGACGTCGAGAAACAACACGTCCGCCGGATGCTCGCCGAGCCAGTCCAGCGCCTCCTGCCCGTTGGCGCACTGCCCTGCCAGCTCCACGTCAGCATGGCGTTCGAGCATGGTTGCCAGAAGCTCACGAGCCGGCGGCTCGTCGTCAACGATCAAGACCCGAATCGTAGCTGCGGCGCTCACGAGGCCTTCCCCGCTCCGGCCGGAATCTCGATCAGAACCTCCGCGCCCCCCTGAGCGCCGTTCTTGATACTGAAGCGGTGCTCATCCGGATAAATGGCCTCGAGCCTGGCCTGGATATTGGCCAAACCGACACCCTTCGACGGCGCGCCGTTGTCCGCACGCAAACCGGCGCTCAGCCCGCTACCGTCGTCCCGCACCTCGATGCGCAACCTGCCGTCTTTTTTCACCGCCTCGATGGTGACGCAACCGCCGTCGACCTTGTTGGACAGGCCGTGGTGCACCGCGTTCTCGACCAGTGGTTGCAATAGGAGCGCCGGCACCGACGCCTGCAGCGCCTCCGGCGAAGCCTGAATACGATGCCGCAGCCGCTCGCGGAAGCGAGCCTGCTCGATCTCGAGGTAGGCGCCGATCAGGTCCAGCTCGTCGGAGAGCGGAATCAGCTGGCGATCCCCGTCGTCCAGGCTGGCCCGCAGCAGTTGCCCCAGCCGGGCGATCACCTTACGCCCCTCTTCGGGATCCTTGCCCATCATGCTCGAAACGGTGTTGAGGGAGTTGAACAGGAAGTGCGGGCGCAACTGAGCGCGCAATCCGCTGAGGCGAGCACGCGTGAGCTGGCCTTCGAGCTCCGCCGTGCGTTTCTCCTGCTCCAGAGCCCGGCGCGAATACGCGGCGTAGTGCGCGAATCCGCTGACGACGAAGTAGGTCAGCACGTTCTGGTGCAGCGTGTAGCGAATCAGATGAGCGAAGATCGGTTGAACCAGCGAGAGGTTGCCCCGATCGAGAGCACTATTGAGCGTCGCGTCAATGGTAGAGTGAAGCAGCGCCATCGCCGGAGCGGCGACGAGGTGCACCAGGAGCGCCGTCCACACACCGGACCCGATAATCGGAAAGCGCCGGGCCAGCCACAGCACCAGCGGCGTCAGCGCGAACCAGATCAGCGCGTCGGGAAGGCCGTAGCGAAAGGCGGTTGCCCAATCCAGGTTCGCTTCCATCCGCACCGTCGACGCATTGACGATGCCCCAGGCGAGCCAGGCCGCGCCGATGGCGAGCCAGAACCAGGAGGCGCGGAGGGAATGCTCGCCGCCCCGACTCACCAGGGGTGGCCCTCACGGATCGGTAACCACGTTGTGATCGAAAGCAGGAACAGCATCCAGTCGACCCAGATCACGGAAAGCAACAACGCCTGAGAGATCAGAGGAACGGGTTGGCAGCTCGGAAAGAGCCACCGACGGATCATGGAGAACAGCACCGCCGCGGCGGAAAAGACACCCAGCGCCAGAACCTGGGAGAAAGCCATCGACCAGTACTCCGCGGCTGTTGGGGCGGGATCCCTCATATGGTCGATCGCCTGAATCATGGTCACGCTGGACCAGACTCCCCAGGCCAGGAGCGGCCAGATCTCACCTAGCGGCAGCGCGACGGACAGCCAACGTTCCGCCCATCTCCGGCGCGCCAACGGCACGACCACCAGGCATGAGGCCAACAAGCCGCCGATCAACAGCATGGGTGTGCCGTAGAGTGCTCGTGCATTGCGTACCAGCAGACGAGGATTCAGCCACGAGCGCTCGCGACGTTCGTCGGCCTGCAGCGACATCTCCCGGGCCCTCATCGCCAGCGTCCGATGCACTTCGGCCACCGTCTCCATGTAGTGGCCAACCGGCTCGCCGCGGAGCGCCAGGTTCAAATATTCCAATGCGACATCACTCTCACCCTGGGCCTCGAACCAAAGCGCGATATACAGATTGGAGTAGAAGTCGCGGACCCGAAGGGCTCTTGGCGACGGATCCCCCTCGGAGACCGCCGCGAGAACGTCGTCCAAGCTGCCCTTTGAGGCGTACAACGCGTGGATCGCCATCAGCGGAACCCGCGGATCCTTGGCCGGGAACAGTCGCGCCGCAGCTTCGTCCACCCCCTTCAACTTCGCCGTACACAGGAAGTGCCAGGCGGAGTTCTCGGCGTCGTGGGGGTTGACCTCCCGGTGCCGGGTGAACTGCTCGACGCAGTCTTCGTAGCGCCCGGCGTAGTAGAGGGTGATCCCTCGTTGCCACAGGTGTGGGATGCGCTCCGGATAGTGTTCGGCCAGCCGGTCGAAGGCAGCGGCCGAAGCGTCGATATCGGCTCGCTCGAAGGCGCGAGTGGCTTCCCGATGCAGCGTGTCGGCGCTCGGCTTCGAGCCGGCGTCGGGCCCATGGTTGCCCCCGGGCGCTTGTTCGCCATGGCTTTGGCCCGCTACGGAGAACCCGCCGATTGAAATCGCCCAGACCAGGACAAGGGCCCACCGGCCGACATTTGCGGCTGCCTTCAACCCCCGGGCGCGCATCAACCCGCCCGCCCGGGGCTGTCGTACCACCCGCGCAGGTCGATCAACCCGAAGCCGCACTTGGGGCGGATCGCAGGATCGACTTCGTCGAGGTCCAGCGCCCGCTCACCATAGACCCGGCATAGATCGCTCCACATCTCGGTCATGCTCTCGTTGTACTTGATGTCGTCGAGGATCATGAAACTCGGGCGGAACAGCGTCGAGTAGATCCCGATAAAGGCGATCGACGCCGCGTAGGCGATGAACGCGTCGACGTAGAGCAGGTCCACCGGGCGGTAGTCGAACAGCCCCAGAGCCGCCCGCATGGTGCGGGGGTCGAGAGAATTACCCTCGATGGCGGTGATCGTCGGATACTCACGGAAGACCGACGTATCCCGCTGTTCCTGATCGATGGTGACGATCTTCGTGGGGGCGGTCGCATCGGCCGCGGACTGGCCGCGCGCCAAGCACCTTGTCGACCCGCCGTACCAGGTGCCGATCTCGAGGATATCCCGCACGCCGCTCTTGGCGGCGAAACCGGCGAGAAACTTGTAGTACGCGGTGGGGTTGTCGTACCACTTGTCGGGGTCTTGAGTATCACGCCCGTAGCCGATGCCCTTGAGGTCGAGGGTCTTGCCGAATTCGAAGGCTTCCTGGGCGAGTTCGCGAGCGGTTGGCAAGGGGGCGCCTCCAACTTGAATCGGGCCGGAAGTTGGCGCCGATGGCTCAACTATACCGGAGGAAGCTCACAGCAGCGCGGCTTGATCCGCGTTGGTTTTCGCGGTTATGGATTCGAAACGCTGAAACCAGCGGGACGGCTGTGTACGGTGTGGGTGGGTCGGTAGACTGCGTGCCCTGTCCCGCTAAGCGCCTCTCTCTTTCAGTGCGTGGTTTGGAGCCGCCGCCACCGGTTTGTTCGCTCTCTGTTCCACGGTTTCGCTCGGAGGACTCATGCAACTCACCGCAGAAGAGTCGTGTTCGCGCCCCGCTCGCTCCGGGGCTCAGCATTCGGCCTCGCCGGAGGCTCAGGAGGGAAAAGAGGCTTGTGCGGCCAGGGGCAGAAGGCACACCAAGGACGCAAGGAATGCGACGGAGGCCAGGCATGCCAGCCACGCCAGGAACGCCAGGGAAGCGCGGAGCGTCCGCTTGCGACCATGGGACCTCCACGAGTTGGCTATCAAGGGCTTGCGAACCGGCAACCGCGGGCGGCTTGCCCTGTGCGAGGCGTTGCGCAGTCTGCACGAATCATCGGGATTCCTCGAACTCGGGTTCTCCTCGGTTGCGGGGTACGCCGCGGCGAGGCTTCATCTGCGTCGTACGGAGTGCTACGAACATCTGCGCGTATCCAAGGCGTTGACCGAACTGCCGGAGCTGCGCCGTGCGTTTGCCGAGGGCGGACTGGGCTGGACCGTGCTGAAGGCAGTGACTCGAGTCGCCCGGCCGGCGACTCAGCAAACCTGGCTGGACTGCCTCGTCGAGCGAGGGCCGGAACACACGATCGCCGAATGCAGGCACGCCCTTCGGGGATAAGCCGCGAAAAAAGGGCTTCGGACTGCCGAACCTGGACCAGAAGCTCGTCCTACGTTTTTCTCGCACCGATATGGAGAAGGTCTACCGCTGGCTGGAGTCGGCGGCGGACCAGATTCGCCGGTCGACCGGGGGCAAGGACCTCTCTGTCGAGCAGATCATCCTGTTCATGAGTGAGCAGGCTGCCGTTGTGACCCAGGCCGACCCCGGGGCCGAGGCCGACTCCGGGGCCGGGGCCGACTCTGGGGCCGGGGCCACATCGGCCTACAATAGCCAGATCGTTTACCACCGCTGCCCCGATTGTTCCCGTTCGGCCATGGCGACGTCCGATGGGCTGGTGGAGATGAATCCGTCGGACCTGGACCGCCACGCCGGCTGCGCCGAACCCGTCGTGATCGACGGCCCGACCCCTCCGAAGCTCCGCCGGCAGATTCTTGCTCGCGAATCCCATCGGTGCGGTAACCCTCATTGCTCTCGACCCGCGGATCAATGTCATCACATCGTGTTCCGGTCCCAGGGAGGCGCGACAACTTGCTACAACGAGGTCGCGGTGTGCGCTACGTGTCACGCATTGATTCACGCCGGACTCCTGAAAGTGAAGGGCACCGTCGACGGGCCCGGCGCCGCCGGCCTGCAGTGGACACCGGTCCCTTGCCGGTTCGGAAATACCGCCGATCACCCAGACCGGTCGGCGGACCTACCGGCGGACCTGCCGGTGTGGATTCGATCCGGCGATGGCGGTAGCGAGTCCGCGAACGCGGACGACTCGGACGCGCCTGGAGGCGTGGGGGGAAGCGCGGTGGGAGCACTCACCGAAGCGGCGGTCGAGGACCTGGCAATGGGGCTGGTGCGGCTAGGGTTCTCAAGGAGCGAGGCCCGCGATTCGATTCGACAAGCCCTGCGACTGTTTTCCCCTGGAGAAACACCGAGCGAAGCAGCCATTCTTCGCGCGGCGCTATCCAAGAAGAGACCGCCGCTGCGCGATTCCGCCAAGGAGCCGTCGCCGACTGCAGCCTAGCGCCTAGAACCCGGGCATCTCGCCGGAATCGCCGCCCCCATTGGAGGCGCCGACCAGATAGTACGCCGTGGTCTGATCCTGAAGCTCAAAGTAGCTCGCGTCGGTGGTGGCCGCCTCCAGGGTGAACCCTGTCTTGGCAACGGAACGGTAGATCTGGAACAGGGTGGCGGCGTCGTGAGCCCCGTCCACCGGCGGCGTCGACCAGTCCAAACGCACGCCCCCGCCGAACTTCTGGACCACCAGAGTGTCGCCAACGGGGTTCGGTGCCAGGGCTGGCGGCTCCTGGAAGGTGTTGCACAGTGTGCGCATGCCGTAGAGCCGCACCTCGTCAATCAACGCTTCGTTGACGCCCTGGAACGGGCCCTCACTGATGCGTGCCTGGAGCCGCATGTCCGGCCCGGGTGAGATCGGAAGCCGCAGTACGACCTGATTCCACTGGGTGGCGCCGGTGAGGTGGCTATCCGCCTCGATCCAGGTCTGTCCGTCGTCGTTCGAGACCCAAAGGGTAAATCCGTCAGAGTTGAAGACGTTCTGAATGTGCACCCAGCGCCAGTAGTCGATCCAGACTTCGTCCACCGCTGAAGCGTCAATCTTCGGAGAGGTGAGGATCGCCTCGGCGTCCACATCGCCGGACTCGGCGCTGAAACCGGGCCCGACCGGGGGGTTGCCGGTCACCCAGGCCTGAGTACCGGGGTTCGCGGTGATGTCATCTTCTGGCTGAACCACGTTGGGCCCCTGAGTCACCTCGTGGGGGTCATCGCGCACGAACGGGTTCTGCATCTCGGTACCCGAAGGGGTCCAGCCCTTGTCGGTCTCCATATCGTCTTCGAAAATCTCGAGCTGCTCCTCGAATCCGACGACGAAGGAGAACCAGCTTGGAATAGGGTCGAAACCATCCTGGTAGAGCTGAAGGCGGAGCGGCACCACACCTCCGCAGTGTTCGCTAATGCGCAAGGTGAAGTGCACACCGGCACTCTCTGCGGTGGCTCCCGCCGGAATATCCGGAAAGAACGCGACCGAATCGAGCACCTCCACACCGGGGACGTCGCTGGACATCTCCGCCATGACCGCGGTCGCCGTCAGAGTACCGTTGTTGCGTAGGGTGACGCGAACGGTAACCACCTCCCCTTCGCCAACCAGGCCATCGCCGTTGCCGTAACTCGGAGCAGTATCGTCAAGGATGTGAGACTCATAGCGCAGGGTGCCGGTAACCGACTGCACGGCCGCGAAGGCGTCGACCCGCCCGCTGCCGTAGGTGTTGTCCTTGCCCGGGTCACCGAGATCGATCGAGGTTTGCTCGAGAATCTGCTTGATGTCGTCGTGTTCCAGGTCGGGGTTGGTCGAAAGCATCAGCGCGACGGTTCCCGCGACATGTGGCGTCGCCATCGACGTTCCGGATTTGGTTCGATAGCCGTCGCAGAAATCATGACTCTCGGTGAAGCGTCCCGGAGCCGTGACGTCGGGCTTGACCAGGCCCGGCGGAAAAGGGTGATCGTTGTAGGGCGCAACATCGGACCAGCTCACCGGCCCGATCGACGAGAAGGAGGCGATCAGATCGTCGCAGTCCGTCGCGCCAACGGTGATGACACGAGGAACGTCCCCGGGCGTTGTCACATTCTGCGGTTCGTTGCCGTCGCCCTCGTTCCCTGCGGCGGCCAGGAAGACCATGCCCATATCGATGGCATTGCCGATTGTCGATCGCCACGTACCCCGGTCGGGATTGCTCGAAGGCCGGAAGCCCAGGCTCAGCGTCGTGATGTCCGCGCCTTGGTCTACCGCGTACTGAATTGCGGTCCAGACAGCCATCTCATGCGAGGTGAACTCCCCCGCCTCCAGCACCATCACCTTGGCGTCGGGAGCCATGCCGGATTGCATCCCCTGAGTACCGTTTCCCGCGATGGTGCCCGCGACGTGGGAGCCGTGGTTGTTCTGATCGCTGTTGTCGGCGCTGTCTGCCCAGAAGTTCCAGCCGGTCAGGTCGTCGATCAGCCCGTTCCCGTCGTCGTCGATGCCGTTTCGGTCGTCGGTGTCGTTGAGGGCACGGTCCCCGTCCAGGTCCTCACCCGGGTTGACCCAGATCTGGTTCTCGATATCCGGGTGGAACAGACAAACGCCCGTGTCGCTCGACGCAACGACCACGCCGTGGCCGGTGATCCCCAGTTGATCCCAAACCTGGGGGGTCCCCATCAGGTCCACCCCGCACTCGACCACAGGGCCCCCGGCGACCACGGGATCATTGGCCAACGGATCATTGACCACCGGAGCGTCGATCTGGCGTTCCTCGTAGTCGAGCAACACCTCCCGGGGGGCGTTGTGGTTGATCCGCGCAATCCCGGGGCGCGTCGATAGTCGCCGCAAAGCCGCAGGGCGCACCTCGGCGGCAACGACGCTGGTCAACCACAGCGTCTTGACGTTGCGCACATCCAGCCCGACGCGGCCGTGAAGCTCTTCGAGCAGGCGGGCCTGGCCCGCCTCGGCCTCTTGCCGGAGCCTGCCGGAGATCGCCGCTCGACGCGCATCCTTTTGGCGGTGCCGGTACTTGAGATCGAGAACCTGGGTCCGGGAGAGTTGACGCTCCATCACGAGGGTCACCGGGATCCAGGCGTCTTCGTCGGCTTCTGCCAGTACCCGAGGGAGGTCTCCGCGCAACTCGGCGGCATTTGCCACGCCGGCTCCGAGGCAAATCCACAGACCCAGGACGAGAAAGACTGCCCCCGCGTTCCGCATTACCCGACCTCCTTTGGGTGAACTTGTACCCACGAAGGAAGTCGGGGCCCACGACATCAGGTTCAAAATTCCGCCGACCGGAAGGCCCTTGACAATACACCTACCTACAAGTAGATTGACGACATGAGCGCGGCAAGCACATCGGAAAAGCTCCTCGACGAGGCCCAACGCCTGGTCCAGACCCGGGGCTATAACGCTTTCAGCTACAAGGACTTGGCTGCCGCGATCGGCATTCGGACCGCGAGCATTCACTACCATTACGCCTCCAAGGCCGACCTGGGCAAGGCTCTCATCGATCGCTACGTCGGCGGCCTCAACGAGGCCCTGGCGGGGATCGAGCGGCGCCATCCCCAGGCTCACGCCCGGTTGGCGGAGTTCATCGAGTCCTACCGCCAGACCGAGAAGAAAGGCCTCATTTGCCTGTGCGGCTCCCTCGCCAGCGATCTCGAGACCCTGCGAGAAGACGTCCAGGAATCGGTCCGCGCCTACCTCGACGGAAGCACCCGGTGGGTCCAGCGTCAGATCGAGCTAGGCCGGGAAAACGGGGAGTTTGGCGCTCCCGGGAGCGCGAACGCAGAGGATCTGGCCTCGCTCTTGGTATCCGGTCTTCAGGGAGCCCTGCTCCTCGACCGGGCCGCCGGGGCAGCCGGAGCTCTCGATCGGGTTGAGCGCACCTTCTTTCAGGCCCTGACTCCCGTCACCTCTCCAGGATCCGATTGATGTTGAGAAACCGACCGACGCCCCCTTTTTTGATCCCGCAATCTACCTATTGATAGGTCACTCACCTTTCAGGAGAACGATCATGAGCACGACCCCCACTACCCCCAACCCGGCACTGGTCATCGGCGGCTCCAGCGGTATCGGACGTTCTTCAGCCGAGCGGCTGCTCAAACGCGGCGTCCCGGTTCACCTGGTCTCCCGCCCCGGCGAGAAGCTCGACACCACCGCCCGCGAGCTGTCGCAACTCGGCGAGGTCCAGGCCACCGGCGTCGACCTCTACAACCGCGAGCAGGTCGAGGCGTTCAACCAGTCCATCCGCTCGGCTCAGACGCCCTTCACCCGCCTGGTCAACGCCGCCGGCTACTTCAAGCCGACCCCGTTCGTCGACCATACCGGAGCGGACTACGACAAGTATCTCGACCTCAACCGCTCGCTGTTCTTCACCACCCAGGCCGCCGTCGACGGCATGAAGAAGGCCGGAGGAGGCTCGATCGTCAACGTCGGTTCGATGTGGGCCAAGCAGTCGGTCAAGGCGACCCCGTCATCCGCTTACTCGATGGCCAAGGCCGGCCTCCACGCCATGACCCAACACCTGGCGATGGAACTCGCCGACGACCACATCCGGGTCAACGCCGTCTCCCCTGCCGTGGTGCAAACACCGATCTACGGCGCGTTCATCGAGCCGTCTCAGATCGGCGAACAGCTCAAGGCCTTCAACGGCTTCCACCCCATCGGCCGCATCGGCCAACCGGCAGACGTCTCCTCGGTGATCGACTTCCTGCTGTCGGATGAAGCCGGCTGGGTTACCGGCGCAGTCTGGGATGTGGACGGCGGCGTGATGGCCGGCCGCAACTGATTGCGCCAACGCCAGCCAGATTGCAGAAGACGGGGAGTGCAGCGCCCAGGCGCTCACTCCCCGCTCTCGCGATCCGCAGAATCCTCTCTAAGGCGCGCCGACGCAACCCAGAGGATCCACATTGATTCGCTCTGCACCCGTCGAGTCCATGCCCAACGTCCCGAGCCCACACCCGTTGAAGGCCTGAACCAGGTAGAAGAAACCATCACCACGAGGTGGCACTTGGGAGTCGGCCACCGAGGTCCCCGTTACCGGCTCCACGAAGCACCGCCCGTAGAGTCCCGGAGCGAGCAACGAGAGCAGCCCGCGCGTGACCGAGTAGGAAGTTGCCTCGGACAGTGAAGCCCACTCAACCGACGTATCGACTCCGCTCACCCGTGAGCCGGAAACGGTAGCTACTGACGGCGGCGGGTCGGTTCCGAAGATATTTGGGGTGCAGTCGCAAGCATCACCCGCATCGTCCCCATCCGTGTCCAGTTGGCCTGTGTTGAATTCTTGGGGGCAGTTGTCGCAGACATCCCCCCAACCATCCGCGTCGGAATCCAATTGCTGCGCGTTGCTACTTTGGGGACAGTTGTCCAAACCATCGATGACCCCGTCTCCGTCAGCATCCGCCGGCTGGCCGCCCAGATTCAACGCCATCTCGGAGGTGTGAAAGCCGCGCGCCGTCGCGGTATAGAACGGATAGTCCATACACGTGACCGACCACTGACAATCGCCAGCCGCATCCGTCGCACATGAAGTCTTTCCGACATAGCTATCCATCTCCCCATGACCGGAAGGATCCTCTGCCAGGATCCCGTAGACGTGGATGTCGTAACTCTGATTCGGGAAGGCGTTCAACGAACCAAAGACGTCCCGATCGGTGCCGTTCTGCGACACGCTCAACAACACCGGCTTGTTCCGGGAGGACTGCGGCACGTTGATCGAAATTCCATCCGCCTCGCGGTCAATCGCCAACCCGCCGTTGTCTCGAATCTCGTTCCCGATGAGTCGAGCCCCGCCGACCGGAACCACCGTCACGCCATCTTCGCCGTTGTAGGCAATCAGGTTGCAAGCACCCTCGCACACACCAGTTGCCGGCCGCTCTCGCCCGACGTCTACTTGGCCACGCTCGAGCCGTATTCCCGCACCGGTATTGCCACACGGAGTTGTTCCGTCCGGCAGCACCCCGATTAAATTGCTCTCGAAAGCCACCTGTGCGTTGGGTCCGCCGGTTACCAGGACTCCGTGGCCGCCGTTGCAGGAGATCACATTCGGCTCCGGGTCGATTTGTAGTCCGATGTATCCGGGGACATCGTCGATCACCAGGCCGTGGCCACCGTTTGGAGCGGGGTTGCCCGCAACATCAATCCCGATCCAATTTCGCCGAACCGTGACCCCGTTTCCATCGAACGCGAAGACACCGTCCGTACCGTTGCCAGCAATGACATTTCGCTCGCCTGACTCGGCCCCGCCAAGGCGCAAGGAGCCCTCCTCAACGCCGAAGTTCGGGAACCAATCAATGCCACGCCCGGAGTTTCCCACACTGGTCAGCCCGTCGGCGGCCAGGCCGATCAAGTTGCCGTCAATATCGAGGTTCGCGTATCGCGAGAAAACGCCATCCTGATCGCAGCCGGAGATCACATTCCCCGGCGGGCTGCCCGGAGCCGGCGCGATCCCCCCAATCGTCTGCTCGCTCAGGCCCGGCCCCACGCCATCGATGTTGACGCAGAGCCCGCCAAGGGCGGTCTGTCCGTCGGCAGCCAGCCCGATGTAGTTCCCCTGCACCAGGGTACCCGTGGTTGAGGTCCCTAGAATATCCAGGCCTCCCAGTACGTTTCGCAACGTGGGAACGGCGCCACCCACCAGGTTGTTCAGCGTCGAGCCGGTCCCGCCGATGCGGATCACCCCTCCGCCGATGCGCTGCGCCCCCGTTGCATCAGTGCCGACGAGGTTCCCTTGAATCAAGTTATTGCGAGTGACATCCAGCTCGATATCGTGAACTGCGTGGCCGGCGATGATGTTTCCCGGGGGTGACCCCGGAGAAACACTCACTCCGCCAATGACATTCGCTTCGCTTTGGCCGGATCCCCAGATGCGCACGCCGACCTGTTGCGGCAGCGCAGACGAACCTGTCGCGTCGAGCCCGATGATGTTGCCTACAATCTCATTGTTCGAGGAGTCGTCGATGTGCAAACCCGATTCGACGTTGTTGGCGACCACGTTCCGTTGAGCGGGGCCAACACCACCCACCCGGTTCCCCGACCCACCAATACGGATGCCGTCCCGTCCGTTTCCAGCGACGGAGCCGCCGCCTACCGCGTCTGTGCCGACGTAGCAATCCTCGACAACATTGCCCGTGCCGTTGAGCTGCACGCCATCTTGCCCGAAGCCATTGATCACCAGGGACCGCAGCGTCACGTTGTCGGAGTCCACCACGATGCCGGATACAGCCACCGAAGATCCCTGGATCTCGATTCTCGTGGCACCTCCCGAAGCGCCCTCAATGGTCAAAGCCTCGGTGATCGCGGGGAGAGGATTGACAGGAACGATCCGCGGTGTCCCTGTGCCGAGATTGAACTCGATCGTATCCGCACCGGGAAGTGCGTTGGCCTCATCGATGGCGGCCTGCAAGGTACAAATGCCCAGGCCTACGTTGGTCTCGCAGACCCCATCGCCGGGAATCGCGTCGGCGCCAGTCCGGAAATCGTTGACCACCAGCGTCGAGAGCAACGCCCCCCTATATCGAATCGAGCCATCGGCGCCCATCCAGACGACACCTTCCCCCCCGTCCAGGATCACTCCGTCACCCGCTGCACGACGAGAGATCAGAGTCCCATCAGGTCCTGTCTCTTGGATACGTTGGAGATCGCGGACCCTTGAGTCGAAACGCCCCGTCCGAACAATAGGATCCGCAACACTGCGGCGCTGATCTTTGCCCAGGCTGAGTTTTCGGTTTCGGCCGAGGAGCACCTGCAATGACCGGCCGCTGGCAATCGCGACCGAACTCACTCCATCGCCCCCTTCTGCGTCGAACACCGCGAGGTGCTCCGCCGCAGAAGCAATGGCAACGCTTTCCACCTCGGCGTCGAAAGCGCCTTGAGGCCCCTCGAAAACCAACACCCGAGGCACACCACCGTCCCACGTCGAGACCACCAGGTCTGGCACTCCATCCCGGCCGTTCACGTCCCCGATAACCCAAGCATCGATACGCCCCGGCAGCTTCCTCTCGGGGCCGAGAGCCATGCCTACAACCCGGTAGTCGGCAACTTCTACCTGAACCACGCGGATAGCCCCGCTATGCGACGCCCCAAGCAGTAACTCGTCGCGACCATCTGCATCGATGTCGCCGATGAGGAACCGGTCGAAAGCAGCATCTAGAACGAGCTGAGACGGCACCCGTCGAGACAACTCAACCAAGTCAGGGATCAGGGTCAAACGACTGGACGCCCTGAAGGTCTCCAGGACTGCCAGGTCCGACATGCCATCCCGACCGAAGTCACCGATAGCCAGAGAGGATGCACTTCCTTCAGCTACGACGTGAATCACCCTGCCGTCGGACAGGTCGGGAACTTCGCTGACGGCAGGAGCGACCTGGACCGCGCCCAAGCAGAAAACGAGGCAAAGAACCGTGGTGATGGGCATCTCGCCACCTCCGGATAAGCCGAAACCAGGAATTGCGGCGAGTCTACACCAACCACCAGGAGACCTAGCTGCCGACCGACTCCAACACCTGGCCAAATTCGGCGTTTTCCGGTTCCAGACGGATCGCCTCGCGGAGATATGGCAGCGCCTCGTCGACTCGGCCGCTCCGCGCAAAGACGACCCCGACCATGAAGTGGGTCGCAGCCTCCTTCGGCCGAATCGACACCGCCTCCTGGGCACAGCGAGTCGCCTCCTCAACACGGCCGGCCGCAAGGTGGATCGTCATCAACTGCAGCCAGGCATCAGCATTCCGCGGGTCGGTCTCGATCGCTGTCCGGTACCAATCCATGGCCTCATCGAGCTTGCGATCATCGACCGCCAGGTCGCCCAACGTGCCGTAGAGATCGGCGAACCGTCGGGGTCGCGATTCGGCCACAGCAAGCAGTTCCCTGCGTCCAGCCTCGTTGTCTCCGGTCTTCAACAGGGCCTGGCCCAAGTGGTAACGAACCTCGAGGTCCTCCGGCCGCTGCTCCGCGAGCGCCCTCAACCGCTCCAGCGCCAAGTCCGGGCGGCGAGCGTAGCTGTCGAACCGCGCCGCGTTGCGCAGCAAGAAGAAATCAGCGGGGCGTTCTGCCAGAGCCCGGCCGTACTCGGCCCGCAGCGTCTCGATCAGATTCGAATCACCGAATTGCTGGTGTGCATCGTCAATCCGCGAACGCACCCCCTGAAAGTGCCGCTCGATCCCCGGAAGACCGCTGAACGGCGGATCCTGCAATCGCCGCAACACCTCGAGGTCGATGCGAAGCCGCTCATGTACGTTGTAGCCAAGCGCCTGAGCAACTCGCCCCCGCGTCGACGGCTCTCCGCTCGCACCCACGGTACCCCGGAGCTGCCGGTACCACTCCGCGGCCAGAGCGTAGGCTCCCTCGAAACTGAAGTGCACATGCTGGACGAACAGCCTCGACCCGGTCAGCGGATCGATCTCGGCAAAGCGCTGCTCGACATCCAGCAGGCCCACATCGCCTCGTTCCGCCGCCAGATCGCGGATCACCTGATTGAGCCCGCTATCGACCCGGACCCGCAGCTCGTCGAGATCCCGTGCCTCGACGAACGCCGCCCGGGCCGCTTCGACCTCACCGGCGGACTCGCGCTCGACGCCCCGGGCGTAGGCTGCACGTGCGGCCTCCCCCTCGAACGGAGGCTGATCGCGTAGGTTCGCCGCCACGGTACAAAGCAGTACCTCTGCACCCACCGCCCGACCGGCGTCGACGATCTTCTCCAGGTTGCGACGGAAGTGATCGTAGACCCGCGGCAGTCTGGGATCGTCCCCGGGCACCCGGTGTTGCCGGAACATCTCGATCCCGCCCCAGGACTCGAGTTCGGGAACGTCCGGCTCTTGCTTGGAGCGCACCCACTGACCGACCCGCGAGCGCTTCATGCGAATCGAGAAACGGATCCCGCGGTAGCTGCGCTGAAACGCGTTGAACACGGTCCCCGGCCCGAACGGCCCGACCACTTCGTTGTTGCCCAGGTAGACGATGTACGCATCGGGATCCAGCCAGGCCACATCCTGGGCGATGCCCGCGACCACGTGGGAGTTGACGGCGGTGATCCCCGCGTTGACGACCACGACCTCCCGGCCGGCGTCGCGAAACATCACCTCCAGCATGCGAGCAGGAGAAAACGCGGGCTCCGGATCGCCCAGCGCCGCCGAGGCACCGAGCACGAACACCCGGTAGCTGCCCGCAGGCTTCTCCAGCGGCAAGCTGAACGGCACCGGCTTGCGAACCAGGTGCTCGGGAAAGAACGGCCGGGTCACGTCGTCGTTCTCGCGATAGACCGGCGGATCGGCAGCGCGATCGGTGCGATAGAACGAGGCGTCGTAGCCGAAGTCCGACGCCTTGAGCGAGTATTCGGCCCCGAAATAGGCCGCTGCGCCGATGGCCAGGGTCGTCACCGCCGAGAACAGCAGCAGTTTGAACCGCCCGAGCCGAACCGGCTCGCTCACGGCTCGCGCGGTTCCCGGCCCAGCCACGCCTTGATCTGGGCCCGTTGCTCTTCGCTCAGATCGAACCCTGCGTTCTCGCACAGGTCCAGCACGTTCTCGCAGAACCAGCGCGCCATCTCTGCCGGGTCGATCGATCCCTCGCCGGCACCGAAGCCGTAGCCGCTGTAGCTCAAACCTCGCAACACGAAGGCGACGCTCTGGCGGGAGATCGCCAGGTGCTCCTCGGAACAACGGTCGCGTACCGCCTTGGAGGTCTCGGTCAAGCTGTAGCCGTGGGCCTCGACCTCCTCGGCGATCAGGGTGTAGAGCCGGTCGTATTGTTCGGGAGTCAGCGCGGGAACGTTGGTCACCTGATGCACCAGGCGCACGATGGCGACCAGGTCCGGGTGCTGCTCCGCCAGCTCATCCTTGCGCGGCATCTCCTCGGGCTTTTCGTGGCGCTTCGTGTCGTAGAGGTACCCGGGCTGCACGCTGGAGATCTCCAAGTTGGGGATCTGAAGCGACGCCAACAGCGCCTTGAAGGTTCCGGCGCCGGCCCAGTGGGTCCGGTCGATCTCGTCGGCGAGTTGCTCGCGCAACCCGTTGGCGGCGTAGACCAGCGGCAGCGGCTCATCCGCTTCCTCGACCAGGCGCATGACGTACGCCTTGACGCTGTCCCGCAAGTTGACGTCGTTACCCTCCTCCGCCGCCGGCTGCTCGGTGCGCGCCACCACCTCGACCCGCCAGGGGTCTTCGCCGACCACGGCGAGATCGGGGCGCACGTCGGCGACCGCCTCGGTCAGGTTGCGAAGCCCGAAGTAGCCGAGCCAGTTCTTGTCCTGCCGGAACGCCTCGAACTGGTGGTAGACCTGAAGCAGGTCCCGCGGATCGAGAGTGCCGCTGATGCTGGTCTGGTCGTGGACCCGCCGGGCGATCTCCGCCAGGGTCTCGGCGCCGACGGTGGGCTCGGGCTTGGGCTCCCGCCGCCCGCGCACCGGCGCGGGGTTCGTGCCCTCGAGCCCTCCGAGACCGCTTTCGATGAAGTCCTCGGCCTCGACGGTGACGTCACACGCACTGCGATAGGCGCCGGAGATGTTGCCCACGGTCAGGATCGTGGTGCGCCGGTCGTGGGAACGCAGGCGCAGCAATACCGGCGTGAAGTCGGAGTCACTGGAGAGAATGATGAACTCGTCGAACCGGGTGGCGTGGTTCAGCGCGTCCAGCACGTCCATCACGATCCGGATGTCCGCGCTGTTCTTGCCCCGGGTCGTCAGCGCCGGACAATCGACCACCTCGAATCCCGCCCGGGTGAAGAAGTGCCGCCAGGGGCCGAAGCGCTTCGGACTGAGGTAGCAGCGGCGCATCAGGAGCCGCCTTCCCGGCGGGTCCCCCTCGGGGGTCGTCGGCCGCACCATCTCCCGCTCCATCCATTCGATCCAGCGGGCTGGCTCCTGGGCGAAACGGGCGGCGGCCCGGGCGTCCTGGGCCTCGAGGGCCAGGTACATGTTGTCGAAATCGACGAAGACGGCGGACCTGAAGGGAGCCATCGCGTCGGTCGGGTTGCTCATGAGGCCACCTTGCTCGGGGGACGATTCGGTGAAGCCCAAGCATACCCGATCCGGTACCGCTTCCCGCAGTGGCCGCGGGGGGCGCTCAGCGGTCGAACAGGCTCTTGCCGATGCGGAAGATGGCCTGGAACAGGTCGATCCCGTCGTCGATGTTGGAGATCGTGTCGAAGGGTGAATCCCGGTCGTAGCTTCCGCCGCCGACGCTGCGGTCGTAGCGCGCGGTCGCGGCGTCCAGCTTGGCCTTGGTCCGCGCGGTCCGGGCTTCCGTCAGCGCCTTCTCCGCCTGGGCCTTGGCGTCGTGGATCTCGCCCCCGGCAGCCCGCCACTTCACGAGCCGGTGCAGCTCGCCGCCGTCGAGCCAGATACCGTGCTCCCGGCACTGGTCGGTGACCACACCGGTCTTGGCGCCGAAGTTGCGGCGGTTCATCCGCTCGCCGCAATCGGGACAGGGCAGGTAGACCACCTGCTTGAAATCGCAGTCCGGGGTCTCCTCGGCGACGATCGCATGGAGGCGATCCCGGTCGACCCAGCGAATTTTGCCGCTCCCCGACCCTTCGAGCACGTCTTCCAGCTCGCCGGGGTCGAAGAAGATCCCGTGACACTTGGTACAGCGATCGATATCGATCTGGGGTTCCAGAGCGATCGCAGTGGCCACCAGCGGGGACGAACAGCGGGGGCAGTCACCTCGGCTGCCGGCCTCGGTCCGGGTGCGGGTTCGCATCGAACGCAGATTGGTGTCGTTCAGGGTGTTGCAGAACCCGCAGATGTTCGATTTGGCCGGTAGCGGAGCGCCGCAGTTGGTGCAGTCCATGAATCAAGCGTAAGGCGGCCCAGGTTGGGGGTCAAGAAGGTCCGCCGCCTCACAAAAGTGACATTTTCCGGGGGTTTTTCGGCGATTCGGCGAACTCCGGCTACATCGCGGCTGCGGGGGTGTAACCCCCCGGGCCGTCGACAGTAGTAAAAGACACCGGGCGCGCCTGGCCGGCGGCACCGGAACGAGGGGTTTCGATTGAGCCAGCCCAGCGATATCGAGTTGATGCTCGAAGTACAGCGGGACGAACCGCGGGCCTTGGCGGTGCTGTTCGAGCGCTACCACGCCCAGCTCTACCGCTACTGCCTGCGCCTGACGGGCAATCCTGCGGTCAGCGAGGACCTGGTGCAGGACGTCTTCATGCGGATGCTGCGGCACCGCGCCGGGTTCAAGCCGGAGACCGGCTTCGCTCCCTGGATGTTCCGCATCGCCCGCAACGCCAGCATCGACCACCTGCGCCGTCCTCCCCGGGACAACGCCGAGATCCCCGACGAGCAGTTGCTCCCCGGGGACGAGGATGCCCCGGATGAGCAGGCGGAGCATGACGAATCGGTGCGGTTGTTGCGCCGGGCGCTCCTCCGTTTGCCGCTGGACCGCCGCGAGGTGCTGCTGCTCAGTCGCTTCGAGTTCAAGAAGTACGACGAGATCGCGCGCCTCCTGGGCTGTTCGGTGAGCGCGGTCAAGGTGCGGGCCCACCGGGCCATCAAACAACTGCGCAAGATCTACCAGGAACTGGAAAACGAGGCTGCCACATGACGACCCATGACAACGGTAGAGACGACGGCCGAAACGCGAACTGCGAACAGGCGCTGGAGCGGGTGACCGACCGGCTTCACGGTCTGCTGGCGCCGGCCGAGTCCCGGGAGCTGGATCGCCACCTCGAAGGTTGCGCCGCCTGCCGGACCGAGGCCGGGGAACTGACCACGCTGTGGGAAGGTCTCGCCCGGCTGGACGAACCGGTCCCCATCGAGAGAATGCGGGTCCGCTTTCACGACGCACTCCAGGCCTTCGAGGCCGAGATGGACGCGGCAGCTCCCGCCCCTTCTGCCGGCCTGGGCCAGAAGATCGCGGCCTGGTTCGGCATCGGAGGCGGCGCGTTGCAGCCCGCAGGGTTGCTGGCCGCCGGCGCCTTGATGCTGGTGGTCGGCCTCGGTGTGGGGTTCAACGTCGGCGGTCGTGGCAGTGAGGTGGACCGGCTGCGTGTCGAGATGGACCGCATGAACCGAACCCTGTCGCTTTCGCTGCTGCAGAACGGATCGGCGAGCGACCGCCTGCAAGGGGTTGCGTACAGTCAGAACGCCACCGGAGACGCGACGGTGGTCCAGGCGTTGATCGACGCCGCCCAATACGACGCCAACGCCAACGTACGCCTGGCCGCCGTCGAGGCGCTGGCCGGCATCGCCGACCAACCCGCCGTGGGGAGCCAGTTGCTGCGCGCTCTCGACCAGGAGCCCTCCCCGTTGATCAAGCTGACTCTGGCCGAGGTACTGGTGTCCCAGGGGGTGGCCGGCTCGGATGACGCCCTGGCGCGCCTGCTGGATGACGACGACCTCGACCCGTCGGTCAAGGAACGGCTGACCGAGATCAGCGAGGGGCCCTTCTAGGAGCACGAGATGAAACGACTGACGTTACTGCTGCTGATCGGCCTGGCGTGGAGCGCCTCGCCGGCCGGCCACTACGATTACACCGAACGCCGCAACCTCGAGAAGACCTTCGAGCTGCAGTCGGGCGAGGTCTACCTGCGAGTGGACAACGTCTTCGGCTCGATCACGGTACGAGGCCATGACGCCTCCCGGATCGAGATCCAGGCGGACGAGCGGCTGCGGGCGCGAAGCCCCGAGAAGCTCGCGAGAGCCAAGGAGGAGACCGAACTCCTGCTGGAGCAGGACGGGAACGACATCAACGTCTACGCCGAAGCGCCCTACCGCTACGACCAGGAGCGGCGCGGCCGTTGGAGAGACCATGGCTACGAGGCCTACTACGACATCGAGATCCTCGTCCCTCATCGGGCCCGGATCCACCTGTCCACCGTCAATCAGGGCGAGGTCCTGGTCGAAGACGTCCGCGGCGATTTCAAACTGAACAACATCAACGGCCCGATCGAGATGCTCGGGGCGGCCGGTGACGGCGAGGCAACGACGATCAACGGTGACGTGCGCATCCGTTTCGCGGAGAACCCGACGGAGTCGTCCCACTTCTCGACGATCAACGGTGACCTCGATTTCAGCTTTACCCCCAGCCTCTCCGCAGAGCTGCGCTTCAAGACGCAGAACGGAGAGATCTGGACCGACTTTCAGGCGAAACCTATCCCGGCGTCCAGCGTGAAAGAGATGCGCGACGGAGAGAAGCGCATCCTGAAAGCCCAGCGATGGGCCGCCGTTCAGGTCGCTGGTGGAGGCCCCACGCTATCCTTCAGCACGTTGAACGGGGACATCCTGATCCGAGATGACGGACGTTGAGGGGTTGGAGAATCCGATGAAGAAACAAGTGAAAGCAATCATGTCCCCGATGGCGCTGGTGATGGCCCTGGTTCTGCCGGTGCTGTTCGGCACCACGGCAGCCCAGGCCCAGGCCGAACAGAAGCTGGTGGTGCCCCTTTCCAACCCGGGCCGCCCGGCGGTGGTCCAGGCCGGAGTCCATTCGGGCAGCATCCACGTCAAGACCCACGGCGGCAAGGAAGTGATCGTGCGCGCGATGCCGAACACCGGCAACGCCCGCGAGAATCGCCGGGGTAACGGCATGCGCCGCATCCCCAACACCGCCTTCGGCCTCGAGATCGAAGAGAACCGCAACGTCGTCGAGATCGGCCTCGACTGGACCCAGCAGAACGTGACCCTGGAAATCGAGGTTCCGACCAACACCTCTCTCGAGCTTTCGACCCTCAACGACGGTGTGCTGGTGGTGGACGGTGTCGAAGGGGACCTGGAGCTCTCGAACCTCAACGGGCCGATCCGGGTCACCAACGTCCGCGGGTCGGTGATCGCCAGCTCCAATAACGGCGATGTGACGGTGGCCTTCGCCCGGATCTCGCCGGACAAGGCGATGTCCTTCAGCACCCTCAACGGGGACGTCGACGTGACCTTTCCGCCGAATCTCGCGGCGGAGCTGCGTATCAGCTCCGCCCGGGGAGAGATCTTCACCGATTTCGAGTACGACCTGATGCCCAATGCGCCGGTGGTCGAGCAGAGCGGTGACGACCGGGCCTATCGCGTGCGCATCGACCGCGACGTGCGGGCGAAGGTCGGAAGCGGCGGCCCCGAGATGCACTTCAAGACCTTCAACGGGAACATCTACATCCGCAAGGCGGGCGGCGGCCGCTAGTCCGACGCCCCCATCGCCGAACGCCGAAAGCGCCCGCCTCGTGCGGGCGTTTTTGTTGCCGGCGCTCCCGTTAACGACGTTCAAACCAAAGCGGTTTTCCCGGCTGTTCCCGAGTGCTGGCTTTCGGCCGCGACGCCCCCTAACATCGAGGGTCCGAGACGAATTCGAGCATACCTAGGAGTTGCCATGAGCAAGCGGGTTTCGAAAGCGGCGGTGCTGGGTTCCGGCGTGATGGGCAGTGCCATCGCGGCCCACTTCGCCAACGCCGGCATCCCGGCGCTGGTCCTCGACATCGTGCCCCCCGATCTGCCGGAAGGGGGCGACCGTAGCGCCATCGCCCGCGGCAGCGTCAAGGCGCTGCGCAAGGTCAAGCCGGCCCCGTTCTTCACCGCCGGACGGGCCGCCATGGTCGAAGTAGGCAACCTGGAAGACGACCTGGAGAAACTGCGCGAGGTCGATTGGATCGTCGAGGCGGTCCGGGAAGACATGTCGATCAAGAAGAAGGTCTTCGAGGCTGTGGCCCCTCATGTGGCGGACCACGCGATTCTGACCAGCAACACCTCCGGCCTGTCGCTCAACGAGATGGCCGAGGTCCTGCCCGAAGCCCTGCGCCCCCGCTTCTTCGGCACCCACTTTTTCAACCCGCCCCGCTACATGAAGCTCCTCGAGACGATCCCGACCAAGTACTCGGATCCGGCTCACGTCGAAGCCATCGAGTCCTTCTCGGCGGTGCGCCTGGGCAAGGGCATCGTGCGGGCGATGGACACCCCCAACTTCATCGCCAACCGCATCGGCTGCCACTCGCTGTTCGCCGCGTTCAAGACCATGCAGGATATGGAGTTGACCATCGAGGAGGTCGACGCCCTGACCGGTCCGCCAATGGCGCGGCCGAAGACCGGCAC
The DNA here is from genome assembly GCA_001664505.1 of Acidobacteria bacterium Mor1. GTDB lineage: Bacteria > Acidobacteriota > Polarisedimenticolia > Polarisedimenticolales > Polarisedimenticolaceae > Mor1. The sequence continues at coordinate 5,469,661 of CP011806.1, read as the reverse complement.
CTTCAAGCTCTGCGACCTGGTCGGTATCGACACCCTGATGCTGGTGGGCAAGAACACCTACGCCGCCATCGAGGGGGACGAGAGCCGCGACCTGTTCCAACCGCCGGCAGCGATGCAGGCGATGGTCGAGAACAAGCTTCTGGGCCGGAAGTCCGGCGCCGGCTTCTACAAACTGGTCAAGAAGCCCGAGAAGCAGATGATGGTCTTCGATCCGGCCAAGCAGGACTACCGCCCGCTGCGCAAGCCGGAGCTTCCCGGTCTCGACTCTCTCAAGGGCATCTCCGGCGCCGGCGAGCGGGTCAAGGCGCTGGTCAATCTCGAGGGGCGCACCGGCGAGGCCGCCTGGCGGCTGCTCGCTCCGACCCTTTCCTATTCGGCGATGCGCCTGGGCGAGATCGCCGAGGATACCGACACCCTCGACCGCGGGCTCGAGCTCGGATTCAACTGGCAGCTCGGTCCCTTCCGGGTCTGGGACGCCCTGGGCTTCCGCAGCACCGCGGAACGCCTCAGGGAAGACGGCTACCCGCTGCCCGCCTGGGTCGAGCAGCGGCTCGAAGTCGGCGCGGAATCCCTCTACGGCTGCAGCGAAACGACCCTGACGGCGCCGACGGTCAGCGGCACCGTCGATATCCCGGCGGATCCGCGGCACCTGCGCCTCGAGCCCCTGCGGGGAGCCGGCGCCGAGGTCAAGCGCAACGACTCGGCCAGCCTGATCGACATGGGGGACCGTGTGCTGGGCGTCGAGTTCCACTCCAAGATGAACGCGGTCGACCAGAACAGCATCGCGATGATGCACGCGGCCGCCGATGAAGCGGACGCCGGCAAGTGGGACGCCATCGTGCTGGCTAACGAAGGCACCGCCTTCTGCGCCGGAGCCAACCTGATGATGCTGGTTCAGGCCGCGATGCAGCGGGACTGGGCCACCATCGAAGGCATCCTCACCGGGTTCCAGACCGCGCTCGACCGGCTGGAACAGTGTGCCGTGCCGGTGGTGGTCGCACCCCACTCGATGGCGCTCGGCGGCGGCGCCGAGGTGGTGATGGCGGGGAACGCGATCCAGGCCGCGGCGGAGTCCTACATCGGACTGGTCGAGGTCGGCGCAGGCCTCCTGCCCGCCGGCGGCGGCTGCATGCGGCTCTACGGCCGCAACGTGGAGCGGCTGACCGACGGCAAGGATGTCTACCCTGCCCTGCGCGCTACCTTCGAGGCGATCGGCATGGCCAAGGTTTCCGGCAGCGCCGAGGAAGCCCAGGAGCTCGGCTTCCTGCGCAGCGGCGATGCCTGGTCGATGAACGCCGACCACCGCGCCGCCGACGCCAAGGACAAGGCGCTGGCCCTGGCCGCCGCGGGCTACGCGTCGCCGGTGGCTTCCAGGGCGATCCCGGTGATGGGCCGCTCCGGCGCCGCCGTGGTCGAGGCCGGCCTGGTCAACATGTTCGAGGGCCAGTACATCTCGGAACACGACCGCAAGATCGGCCGGGAGATCGGCCGCATCCTCTCGGGCGGCGACATCGCCGGCCCGACCACCGTCTCGGCCCAGCACCTGCTCGATCTGGAGCGGGAAGGCTTCTTGCGGCTGTGCGGCGAACCCAAGACCCACGAGCGCATCGAAGCGCTGCTCAAGACCGGCAAGCCGGTCCGCAACTGAGGAGAAACCGATGAGAGACGTCGTCGTTGCCCTTGCCGTGCGCACGCCCGTGGGAAAGGCCTACAAGGGCCGCCTGAGCCAGACCCGTCCCGACGATCTGGGAGCGGTCGCCATCCGCGAGTTGATGGCCCGCGCTCCCAAGCTCGATCCGTCCAGGATCGATGACGTGATCTTCGGCTGCGCCATGCCCGAGGGAGAACAGGGCATGAACGTCGGCCGCAATATTGCGCTGCTGGCCGGCCTGCCCAACTCGGTCCCCGGCATGACCGTCAACCGTTTCTGTTCCTCGGGGCTGGAAACGATCAACCTGGGTGCGGCCCAGATCCAGACCGGCCAGGCGGACGTGATCATCGCCGGCGGCGCCGAATCGATGACCATGGTCCCCATGGGCGGTCACCGCTATCTGCCCAACCCGAGCTGGATCGCCCAGAGCCCCGAGCAACACATCGGGATGGGCCTGACCGCCGAACGCCTGGCTGCCGAGGACGGCATCAGCCGTAGCGACCAGGACGAGTTCTCCTATCGCAGCCACCAGAAAGCGATCGATGCGATCCAGGGGGGCCGCTTCAAGGAAGAGATCGCGCCGGTGGCCACGACCTTCACCATGCCCGATGCGGTAGGTAAACCCCAGACCAAGGAGCTGACCGTCGACACCGACGAGGGACCGCGCGGAGATACCTCCGTCGAGGTACTGGGCAAGCTGCGGCCGGCGTTCAAGGCGACCGGCACGGTCACCGCCGGCAACGCCAGCCAGATGAGCGACGGCGCGGCCGCCGTACTCCTGACCACCCGGGAGATCGCCGAGGAGCTGGAACTACAGCCGATGGCGAAGTGGGTCGGCTACGCCGTGGCCGGTGTGGCGCCGGAGGTTATGGGTATCGGTCCGGTCGAAGCGGTGCCGAAGCTCCTGGACCGGGTCAACGTGTCGCTGGGCGACATCGACGTGATCGAACTCAACGAAGCTTTCGCGGCTCAGTCGCTGTCGGTACTCAAGCGTCTCAAGATCGATCCCAAGGAAGACCGGCTCAACGCCAACGGCGGTGCCATCGCCCTGGGCCACCCGCTGGGTGCCACCGGTGCCAAGCTGACCGCGACGGCGCTCCACGAGCTGAAGCGGCGGGGCGGCAAGTACGCCATGGTGACCATGTGCGTGGGCACCGGCATGGGTGCTGCGGGGCTGTTCGAAGCGGTGTCCTAGGGCCGGCAACGCACCGGATTCCGTACAAACTTGACCCCTCTGCCGGTTCGTCGTAAACCGGTCACAGGAAACGCCGGTCTACGATGCCGGCGCTCAAAAGGGGGACAGCATGAAACGGAACTTCGCACGTCTGGAGACAGTCGCACGCCGCTCCGTTTGGACGTTCGCCGTTCTCGCTCTGGCCGGCCTTCTGCTACCCGCCAGCGCCCAGCAGGTGCGCCAGCTCAGCGACTCGGGCGCGAGTCACCTGTGGTGGGATCCATACCTGGCTGCCGACGGTCACGCGATCGTCGCCCGGGAGAACAGCAGCGGGGTCGAGGGCGACGGCCTTGATCTCGTCTACTTCACCACCGATGGCAGCATCGAGCGCCCGATCGGGTTCTTCTCGACCTGGTTCGTCGATCATCCGAACCTCTCGGCCGACGGCCAGACGATCTTTTTCCTGTCCGCGGGCGATCCGACCGGCGATACCGGCTGCCTGTTCGTGCCGCGCATTCACCGCATCGATATCGACGGAAATCTGCAGTCGCTGTCGGTGGTCGGGCCGGAACCGTTCTTCTGCGGCTGCCCCCAGGACCAACTGCACATGGCGGCCCAAACCGATGAGGCGGTGTTCCTCGGCTGCCCTCCCTCGGGAGATCAGGTGCAGCGCATCGAACTCACCCCGGAGACCCTGCACCCGGTGCTCGGCACCACCGGCGGCGGCGCCCAGGAGCCGCGCATCTCCGGCGACGCCGAGTGGGTCGTCAACTGGGCGACGTTCCAGGACACCGGCGGGAACCCCGGCGGCGTCTCACTGATGCGCGCCGACGGCAGCAACTTCACCAACCTCGACCTGGCCGGCTCCGAACCGGACCTCTCCGACGACGGCCGCTACGTGGCCTGGGAGTCCGGGGCGGATCTTCTCGGCCAGAACGGCGACAACAGCCGCGAGATCTATCTCTACGACCGGGTCAACGCGACCACGACTCAACTCACCGACTTCGCCGCGGGGCTCGGAGAGAACCGCATGCCCCGGGTCAGCGGAAACGGCGAGTGGATCCACTTCCTCTCGGATATCCCGATCTTCGGTATCGCGCCGACCGGCCCGAGCACCACCGACTCCTTCGGCTATCGCGTCCACCGTGAGACGTTGAACATCGAGATGGTCTTCGCCCATCACGTAGTCTTCGGCACCGGCACCCGGGATCCCAACGAGTACGAGGTCGGCTTCAGCGGCGACCAGGTGGCCTACGTCAGCCAGGGCGACCCGACCGGTGAGAACCCTGACGGCGGGCGCGAAGTCTTCTTCGTCGACCTCTCGGTTCCCTCGACCTTCGAGGTCGGCGCGGACGACCCCACGGTGCTCAGCTGGTCCCTCGACCCACGGGCTCCGACCTGGGACGTGATTCGCGGCGACATCGCCGAACTCGCCGATGGAGGCGGGGCGACGGTGAGCCTGGGCAACGTGACCTGCCTGGCCGACGACCTGGCGGACCTGTCGACCAGCGATCCGCTCCAGCCGTCACCGGGTCAGGGGTTCTTCTATCTGCGTCGGGGAGCGGCGGGAAGCTACGGCACGTCCAGCGGCGGCGCGAGCCGGGCGGCGATCGCCGGCGACTGCAACCCGAGCTAGCGGGCGTAGCTGTGGGCCGCCCGGGACTGCCGCGCGGTGCTCACCGGAAAGAGCTTCGCCTCGGGGAGCTGCCCCCAGGGCTGAAGGATCCGGGCCACGCCCAGGGCCAGCACCGTGTCGAGCAACACCGGCACGATCAGGAAGAACATCGGCGAGGCTTCGATGGTGCCCCGAACGGTCTCGAGGGTTTGCACGTAGTCGGTGATGGCGATGAACACGCCCAGCAGGATCATCGGCGATAGGTAGGACTTGAGACCGAACATCCCGGCGAACAGGCGCACCCCGCAGGCGCCGATCAGGTACTGGAACAGATAGAACAGGGCCAGGAACGCAGCGCCCCAGGCGAAGGGCAAGCTGGGGTCCGCGGCGAAGCGGTTGAAGTCCCACATCAGGAGTGAGATCTCCACCAGCATCCCGGTCAAAGCTCCAATAATCATCAAGCCTGCAAAACCACGCACGGTACGCTCCGATATCGCCTCAGACGTATTGGCGCGGCTCGAACGTAGTGCTCGCGATATGTCAAAAAAAGAGCAACCGGGTGAATTCCGATGAGAAAAAAACTTCGATAAGTGCGGCGTTAAGGAGTTTCAGGAATCGATCAGAATACTTTCGGGAACATGACGACCTCTCGACGGCTAGCTTCGAGCTCGCGTCACTGTCGACGCACCAAAGGAGCGCCTCATGCCGTCTCGCAGGACCTTCGTCAAACGCACGTTGACCGGCACCGCCGGCCTCGCCCTCTCCGGCTTCCTCGGTTCAGCCACGGCTCAGGCTCGGGAGGGTGCGGGCACCCGGAACGCGGCGGAGACCCGAAGGCGCTACCTGAAAGCGGCGAAGCAAGGGGACCTGGAAGCGGTACGCAAAGCCCTCGATGCTCACCCAGAGCTGGTCAAGGCGCTCGACGCCCAGGGTCGTAGCGGATTCACCCTGGCTCACCTCGGAGGCCACGACCCGGTCGGTGATTTCCTGCTGGAACGGGGCTACCTTCCGGACTTCCACGAAGCGGCCCTCGCCGGCGACTGGGAGCGGGTCGGCACGCTGACCGATGCGGCGCGATCACCGTCCCCGGACCAGGACCATCCGATCGGCGGCAGCGCGATGTTTGCAGCGGCGCTGGGGGGCGCGGGAACCGACATCTGGCGGGTCTATGCGGCCAACGGGCATCCCGACGTGGCGACCCGGGGCGTCTCGGCGCTACAGGCGGCGCTGCTGTTCCCCGATCTGGAGGTCGCGGAACTGACCGCGGCGACCCTGCTGGCCAACGCCGCCGCTCCGGATGCTCCCGGTAAGCGAGAGGCGCCGCCGCTGCACCTCGCGGCAAGCCGCGGATCCCAGGCCATCGTCGAGATCCTGATTCGCAGGGGAGCGAACCTCGATGCGCTGGATGCCCGCGGGCGCAGCGCCGTAGCCGTGGCGCAATCCGCAGGCCACGCCGGTGTGGTCGAACTGCTGCGCCGCCATCGCCAGATTCCCCGGGACCACAACACCTCTCGAGAGGCCTACGACTCGCGCGGCAAGGCCTACTCCCCTCGTGAGCTGTCGGGCATTTCTCCGAGACAGCGCAGGCGTGTCGTCGGCAGCGCTCACGGCAACCTCGATGCGGTCCGCGAGGCGGTGTCCCGCGATGCACGCCTGGCGCACTCGGTCGCGACCACCGGCGAGCGCGCCGTCGAGGCGGGAGCCCACATGGGCCGCAAGGACATCGTCGACTACCTGCTGGAACAGGGAGCGCCCTACTCGCTGCCCACGGCGGTGATGCGCGGCGACACCGGCCGGGTGCGAGCGCTGCTCGACGAGGACCCGCGACGTATCCACGAGCGGGGCGCCCATGACTTCGCATTGCTGTGGTACCCGGTGATCGGTGGCGGCAACCTGGAGATCATGCAGCTTCTACTCGAGCGGGGCGCTCAGGTGGAACGCCAGCACTGGCTGGGCACCACGGCGCTGCACTGGGCGGCCATGGGCGGCCTGACCTCGATGGTAGAGTTGCTGCTCGATCACGGAGCGGACGTCGACCGCCCCGGACGCAAGTTCGGAGGCGTGGCACAGACGCCACTGCAACTGGCGCAGCAACGGGAACGCACCGACGTGATCGACATCCTGCGCCGGCGAGGTGCCGGCCGCTGACGGAGTTCGATACGTGAGTCAGCCCTCGGAGCCGACGCATCTCCACTTCGGCCCGTTCCAGCTCGATGAGCGGAGCGGCGAACTGCGCCACCCCGATCGAGACACGGTGCGCCTGTCGCCGCAGCCGGCGCGGCTGCTGGCGCACCTGGCCCGCAGGGCGCCCGAGATCGTCACGCGGGACGAGATCGCCCAGTTGCTCTGGCCCGATGTCGAGGTCGACGTGGAGCAGAGCGTCCACACCTGCGTGCGCCAGGTGCGTCGAGCGCTGGGCGATTCCGCCGGCGAGCCGCAGTTCCTCGAGACCATTCCCCGCCGGGGGTACCGTCTGGTTGCGGGCCCGGAAGGCCCGGCCGAAGAAAGCTCCGATGGTTCACGATCGCCGGCGCCCTGGGTCGCCTCCGGACTCGTGTTGGCGATGGCTTTGCTGGCCATCGTCGTCGTCCGCTCGCAACTCGGCGGTGACACCCCCGAGTCCCCGGTGCTCCAGGGCAACGCCGTACCCCGGGTCGCCGTGATGCCCTTCGAACCCCTGCTCGCCGACAGCCCCCTGAGGCCGGGCAATCCGATCGCCGAAGACATCCTGCGGCGCATCGGCAACGCGCCCGCCGATCTGGAGGTCGTCGGTCCGACCACGACGGCGGCCTACGACGGTTCCCCCCAGCGGCTGCAGCCGATGTGCTCCGAACTTGAACTCGACTACGTGGTCAACGGCCGCGAGGTCCGGGATGAAGGTGAGACCCGGGTGCTGATCGAGATCATCCGCGCCCGGGACGGGGCCCACGTCTGGGTGCGCTACCTCGACGAGATCCGTGAGTCCGCCGAACCGGCGGAGACCATCTCCCTGGCGATGCTGCAGCAGATCGAGAGCGCCCGGTAGGACGCTGGACCGGATTCCGGAACCTGCTACAGTCGCCGGGCTGTTCCTTCCGGAGATGAACGCCGATGCCCGGCCCCAGATCCACGCTGCGACGACTCAGCCGGCGCTCCGCCGTGCTGCTCGGTCGCTACCGCCCACCGGCGGATGCGGTGCTGCTGGGAACCGCGATGTTGGTCGGCATCACCGCCGGCTTCGGCGGCGTGGCCTTTCGCTGGCTGATTCATCAGGTCGAGCACATCTGCTTCGATCTGTTGCCCCGCTGGACTGCCGGCGCCGGCTCCAGCTACGTGGTGCTGGCCCCGATGCTGGGCGGCCTGATCGTGGGACCGCTGATCTACTACTTCGCCCGGGAAGCCAAGGGTCACGGCGTCCCCGAGGTCATGGCCGCGGTCGCCCTCAAGGGGGGCCGCATTCGACCGCGGGTGGCCATCGTCAAATCCCTGGCGTCGGCGGTCTCCATCGGCAGTGGCGCCTCGGTCGGCCGGGAGGGTCCGATCGTGCAGATCGGCTCGACTATCGGCTCCACCGTCGGCCAGCTGCTGCGCCTGTCCGAGACCCGGACCAAGACCCTGGTGGCCAGCGGCGCCGCCGCCGGCATCGCCGCCACCTTCAACGCCCCCATCGCCGGCGTGATCTTCGCCATGGAGGTGATCCTCAGCGACTTCGGCACCCGGGCCTTCGGCACGGTGGTGGTCTCCTCGGTCACCGCCAGCGTGATCGGCCGGGCCGCCTTCGGCGACGTGCCGGCCTTCGCCACGCCGGACTACGCCATCGAGTCGCTGTGGGAGTTCCCGATGTACGCGGTGCTGGGCGTCATCGCGGCGCTGGTCGCGGTGCTCTACAGCCGTAGCATCTACAAGTTCGAGGACCTGTTCGACGCCTGGAAGGGTGTGCCCGAGTGGTTCAAGCCGGCCATCGGCGGGGTGTTGCTGGGCTGCCTGGCGCTGCTCTACAGCCAGGCCCCGGGCCTCGGCTTCGATGGGGTGCCCCAGGTCTACGCCGTGGGCTACAGCACCATCGAGTCCGGCCTCAGCGCCGAACCGTTGCTGCCGATGCTGGGCGTCATGCTGGCCCTGATGGCGCTCAAGATCCTGGCGACCTCGATCACCCTGGGCTCCGGCGGCTCCGGCGGTGTGTTCGCGCCCGGTCTCTTCATCGGATCGATGCTCGGCGGCAGCTTCGGCATCCTGATGCACCAGCTCTTCCCCGAGCTACCCGGGCCACCGGGAGCCTACGCGCTGGTCGGGATGGGCGCGGTGTTCGCCGGCTCGACCCACGCGGCGATGACCGCGGTGATCATGATGTTCGAGATGACCGGGGACTACACGATCATCCTGCCGTTGATGCTGACGGTGGTCACCGCCACCCTGGTCAGCCGGCAGCTGACCGGCGGTGAGTCGATCTACACGATGAAGCTGACCCGACGCGGCGTGAACCTCAAGCGCGGCCAGGATGCCGACGTGCTCCAGGGGGTGCGGGCCGCCGAGGTCATGAGCGAGTCGCCGACGGTGCTGCCCGAGACACCGCTCCGGGAGCTGACCGAGCTGTTCCTCCAGACCAACCGCCACGCCTTCCCCGTCGCCGATGCCCAGGAGCGGCTGGAGGGCATCGTGTCCCTGGCGGACCTGCGCAACTCCGCCGGCTCCGCCGACGACCTGACCGTGCGGGACATCATGACCTCAAGCGTCGTCACCGCCCGCCGGGAGGAGACCCTCGACGCGGTGCTGCGCAAGATGGGCCCCCGGGACCTCTCGCGGCTTCCGGTGATCGACGACCCCGACAACCGCCGGGTGCTCGGCGTCGTGCGGCGCAACGACATCGTGCGGGCCTACAATCTGGCGTTGACCCGCCGCAGCAGCGACGCCCTGAACATTCCGATGAACCTGCGCCGTGCCGAGACCGTCGAGTTCCTCGAGGTCGAGGTGGACGACCGTTCCCACTGCCTGGGCAAGACCGTCGCCGAACTGAGCCGCGAGCTACCCGAGGAGTCCCTGTTGATTTCGGTGAGGCGGATCGACGGCTCGGTGATCTTCCCCCACGGGGACACCCGCTTCGAGGCGGGCGATCGCATTACCGCCTATGCGCGCCGGGGACACCTGCAGGGCCTGCGCCGCTGCCTTGTCGGCGGAAACGAACCGCCGGTTTCGTAACCGCGTCTCCGGGCCTGCCGGAAGGCCCGGAATCGACCGATCCCCTGCCCGTCAAACCATCCGACTTACAGCATTGGATCTGGAGCTTGCCCGAAGCTTCCGTAGTTTTTGCTTGCGCCCGAATGCCGACCGCTCGGGCGTGGATGCAACTACGGAGACCCGAGTATGCCGACCCGATCGATCATCGCCGCCATCGTCGTCCTGCTGATCGCCTGCACCGCAGCCTCGGCCAGTTCTTATGTGAACTTCGAGAGCTCCCACGTGCGGCCGATCACCCTGACGCCTGACGGGACCCGCCTGCTGGCGGTCAACACCCCCGATGCGGCCCTCGAGGTGTTCGATCTGGATGCGGCGGGCAACCTGCTCAACCCGCGGACAATCTTCGTCGGCCTGGAACCGGTCACCGTGGCGGCGCGGACCGACAACGAAGTCTGGGTGGTCAACCACCTCTCCGATTCGATCTCCATCGTGGATCTCAACCTGGGCCTGACGGTCAAGACGCTCCAAACCGGCGATGAGCCCAGCGACGTGGTCTTCGCCAACGGCAAGGCCTTCGTCGCCATCTCCCAGGAAGACGCCGTCCACGCCTATGATCTGGCGAACCTCGATGCCGCTCCGGCGGTGATCGACCTGTTCGGCATGGATACCCGGGCCCTGGCGGTCTCCGCCGACGGCTCCCAGGTCTACGCCGTGGTGCTGCACTCGGGCAACCAGACCACCGTGCTCAACGGCGTGGTGCTGGCGGACAGCCGCCGCTTCCTGCGGGACGCCGTACTCGGCGCCGTGAACAAGAACACCCTGCTTTGCGACGGCGCCCCTCACGGCTACCCGCCGCTGCCGGCGGGCATCGAGCGCAACAGCGAACTCCCGGCGGTTCCCGGCGGTCATCCGGAGACCGGCCTGATCGTCAAGTGGAACGAGGCCAACCAGCGCTGGGAGGACGAGGCCGGCCAGGACTGGAGCCATTGCCTGCCCCTGCGGCTGCCCGATCGCGACCTGTTCGTGATCGACACCACGACCCTGACGATCAGCGACACCGTGCCCCACCTGGGCACCACCCTGTTCGAGGTCTCGGTGCATCCCCAGAGCGGCAAGATCTACGTGCCCAACACCGACGCCCGCAACCACGTGCGCTTCTCCCATGATCTGGGGCTCAAGGGCCACGTGGTCGACAACAAGCTGACGGTCGTGGACCTGAACGCCGGCCCCCTGGGCCAGGACATCGCTATCGACCAGCTCGACCTCAACACCCACATCGACCGCGGGAGCGACCCGGCGACCAACTTCGCCGAGCGCACGGTCAGCGTCTCGCAGCCGGGCAACCTGGTCTGGGAAGCCGACGGCAGCCACGGCTACCTGACCGCCATCGGTTCCAGCAAGATCTTCCGGGTCGACGGCAGCTGCCTCGACGGGAGCTGCATCTTCGGCGCCGACCGGGCCAACCCCGACGCGGTGGAGATCGGTGGCGGCCCCAGCGGCGTGACCCTGCGGGAGGATGTCTCCCGGCTCTACGCCCTACGCCGCTTCAGCAACTCGATCGCCGTGATCGACACCGGCGCGCTGAGCCTGCTCGACGAGATCTCGCTCCACGACCCCAGCGACGACATTACCAAGGAAGGCCGGCCGCTGATGTACGACGGCATCAACTCGGCCCACGGCGACGCTTCCTGCGCCACCTGCCACATCTCCGGCGATCTGGACCAGCTCGCCTGGGACCTGGGCGACCCGGAAGGTGAATTCGTCCCCTACTCCCGCAACGACGACAACGTGCGTTTCGTGCTGGCCACCCCCGACGGCCCGGTGGAGTGCATCCCCGGCGTCGGCCTCTGCTCCGACCACAACGGTTTCGACCCGCAGAAGGGTCCGATGACGACCCAGACCTTCCGCGGGATGCTCGAGCCGCTGCACTGGCGCGGCGACAAGGGCACGTTCGCCGAGTTCAACGAGGCATTCCACAACCTGCTCGGCTCCGAGAACATCGGCACCGAAGCGGCCCCCGAGGGTTTGAGCTCCGAGGACATGGAGCTGTTCCGGCAGTTCGCCCTGGGCATCACCCTGCCGCCGAACCCCTACCGCGCCCTTGACGACAGCCTGCCCGACGCGCTGACCGTGTACGCCGACCATGGCGTGACCGGTAACCCGCAGAACGGTAAATCGCTGTTCGAGAACAACGCGATCCGCGCGGCCTCCCCCTGCGCCGGCTGCCACAGCATGCCTCACGGCGCCGCCGGCGGCGTGCAGGGTGGCGTCGAGCCGGTGGAGCCGACCGCCGCGGATGCGGCCGGCCTGTTCGCCGGGGGCGAGGCGGACTTCTCCTCCGCCCACTCGGACATCAAGGTCCCGCACCTGCGCAACATGTACGAGAAGCAGGGGCCGACCTTCGGCGCCGCCGGCGACACCCTGATGCCGGAATCCAAGTCCGGCTTCGGTTACCTGCACGACGGCTCGATCCCGGATCTCCTGACCTTCATGGCCTCGCGCAAGTTCGGCTTCGACGCAGCCAACTCCCAGGCGGTCCATGACGTGGCGGCGTTCATGCTGTCCTTCCCCACCGGCGTGAAGCCTTCGGTGGGTCACACGGTCACGGTGCCCGCCGGCGCGGCTCCGACCGGGACCGCCGACCAGGAGTCGCGGATCGCGCTCCTGCTGCAGCTCGGCGATTTCGAACTGATCCAGCGCCACTGCGATCTGACCGCCTCGACCCTGATGGGCGGCGAGGTGCGGCGCCTGCGTTATTCGCTGCTCGAGTGGCGCACCGACCTGGCCGGCGAAAAGATGACCACCGAGGAGCTACGCACCCAGGCCGAAGGGCCGATCAGCTTCTTCTGCGTGCCGGTCGGCGACGGCCCCCGGCTCGGTGGCGACCGTGACATCGACGGCTCCCTGGACGGCAACGACTGCGCGGTGACCAACCCGGACCTGTGGGCGGCTCCGGGTTACGCCAACCAGATCGTGTTCGCGTCGCGCACCAGCCTGAGCTGGAGCGACGTGGGAGCCACCGCTGGACCGGAGACCGGCTATGAGCTGGTCTCCGGTTCCCTCAGCGACCTGCGGGCCGCCGGAGTACTGGACGAGACCAACACCTCCTGCCGCACCGAGACCGCCGAACCGAGCTACGACGCGCTGCACGAGGTGCCCGCCCCGGGCGAGGGGTTCTACTACCTGGTGCGGGCGGAGAACGCCTGTGGCCAGGGTGAGTTCGGCCACCGCCGGGACGAGCTGGAGCCGGTGACCTGCGAGCCGGTCGAGGCGAGCGTGGCGGGGCCGGCTTCAGAAGTTCTCCAGGGCGGGCACGGCCGAGACCGGGATCCAGTAGACGTCGGGACGCCCGTTCTCCGGTTGCCCGTCGCTGGTCAACAGATCCTCACGAGATCGCGGCTGGCCCGGTAGCGTCTGATAGCGGCTCCGCGACGACATGAAGAACAGGTACTTGCCGTCGGGGCTGAGCCCCGGCGCGTACTCGTCCCGGGACTTGCTGTTGACCGCCGGCCCCAGGTTGACCGCCTCACCGAAGGTGCCGTCGGGGTTCCGCGGCGCGACGTAGTAGTCGACACCCCCCAGAGAATCCTCGCGGCCGAAGGCGCTGAAGATCAGGAAGCGCTCGTCGGGATCGATCAATCCGTTGAACTGGGTGCGATGGCCGTTGATCTTTGCACCCAGGGGTTGCGGCTCAGCCCAGCCCTCTCCCTCCCGGGCGGCGCGGTAGATCCGGGAACGGCCGTCCGGTTCGTCCCGGGTCAGGTACAGCGTGCCGTCCCGGGTGAACGAGGGGAAGAACTCCGGCGCGTCGGAGTTGACCGGCCCGGGTAGCCGCTGCGGCTCGCCCCAATCTTCGCCGGCACGCTCGACGTACCAGATGTCGCTGTGGTCCTGGGCCTCGCTGTTACCCGGGAGCGGCCGGTTGGATACGAAGTAGAGCCGCTCCCCTGCCGGGTCGAACATAGGCTCCAGGTCACGGTAGCGTCCCGAGAAGGGAGCGACCTCGGGCTCACTCCAGACACCGTCACTTCCGCGGCGGACGCGCAGCACCGCGGCAGAGTCGAAGCTGCCCAGCACCACCGACCAGTAGATCTCCTCGCCGTCGGGATGAATCGCGAGATCGCGCTCGTAGAGCCCGGTGGAAACGATTCCCGGCGCGAACAGGCGGGCGCGTGCCGTCGGCGGTTGCTCTCCCAGCCAGTCCCCTTGGCGTTCGACGGGCGCAGCCTCCTCGGCATCGCCCGGCTCCCGGCTTACCGGCTCGGCGCAGCCCGCGGCAAGACAGATCAGCATCCACAAACCACACAAGGCGAGTATCCGTTGCACGCAGTCCTCCCGATCGCCCCGGGAGAGTCTACTCGACCGGAACTCCGGAGAGTTCAGGCAACGAAGCGGGCCAGTACCCCATCCCAGCCGCTGTGGTAGCGCTCGCGCCACAACGCGCCATCGCTGCGGCTCTCCCATCCGCTGTGAATCAACTCCATCCGGCAACGGGATTCACCGAGGGGGGTGAAGCGGACCTCGACGCGGGTCGCATCCTCGGGTGCACCGTTGAGCACCCAGCTGAACGCCACGTGGTTGGGCGGGTCGAAGGCGAGCACCTCTCCCCAGTCCTTCTGGGTGCCGTCCTGCCAGATCTCGTAGAGACGGCCGCCGACCTTCGATTCCATCACGACGGTCTCCGCCTTCTCCTCCCCGAGGGAGTGGGCGTCCAGCGGCCACCAGGTGCCGATGCCCTGGACGAAGTGGTCGAAAGCCTGTCCGGCCGAGTGTTCCAGCTCGAGAATCTTGTGCACCGGCGCGGTCGCCGGAGATTGGGTATCGGCACTCATGGCTTGCTCCTCTTGGACTTGCTCCTCTTGGGGCGGGAAGTCTCCAGGGTTTGCTTGAAGCGATCCAACGCCACGTCCCAGAAGGTATCGAGGTAGGCGCGCAGGGCTTCGAGCCCCGTCGGATCGATCGAGTAGATGCGCTGGCGGCCGCGGGCCTCCTCCCGCACCAGGCGGGCGCGCTTGAGCACCTGCAGGTGCTGGCTGACCGCCGGCCGGGAAACCGAGAGGCCCTCGGCGAGCCGGCTCGCGGGGAGGGGCCCCTTGCGCAGGCGCTCGAACACCGCGCGGCGGGTCGATGGGGCCAGGGCTTCCAGGGCGCTCGCGTAAGTCATGACTTACATGATACGTCGAACATTCCGTAAGTCAAGGCTTACAGGTTGCGCTTACCCGAGTCGCTGGTGACGGAGGCGCAGGAAGCGAGCCAATCGCCGGGTCTGGGGATAGACCCAGCGCTCGAACAGCGGTTCGTGCTCCGGGCGTTTGTCGAAGATCGTCACCTCGGAGCCGATGCCGGACATCCCCGGCTTGGTGTTGATCTCGAGCAGCCGCAGGCAGCCGTCGGTGTCGAGGACGAAGTCGAAGGCCACCTCGTGGAGCCGGCCGGGGTGCAGCCGCTCGAGGTAGCCGGCCAGGCCGAAGGACTCGCTCTTCAATTCGTAGGACGCCTGGCGGGCCCGCTCGGGACCGAGCAGGTCGAACAGCAGCTCATCGGTAATCGTGATCGCCCCACCCTGGTAGACGTTGGAGACGTCGCTCCCCTCTGGAGAGACCCGGGCCTCGTGGAGCCAGCCCCAGGAGTCGCCGTCGTGGAGCATCACTACCCGGATATCGAAGGCCGAGCCCCGGTGACGCATGGTCTCGACCCCCTCCTGGATGATGTGGGTGCGGCGGCCGCCGATGCGCTCGTGGATCAGGGTCTCCGCCGCGGCCGCATCCCGGACCTTGCGCGTGCGCCGCTTGCCCTTTTGATAGTGGGTCAGGAACAGCCCCTCTTCCTTGCGCCGCAGGGTCAGGATCTTGTCCCCCTTGCTTCCCTTGTTCGGCTTGATGAAGGTGATCGGACCGCTCTCGATGAAACGTTCGAGCTGCTTGCGGGCGTGCCGGTAGGGCTCGCAGTGAGGATGCAGGGTCTCGTGGAAGCCCCGGATCAGCCGGTAGGTCTCCAGCTTGTTGCCCACCAGCTCGGAGAAGGCGTGGGGCACGCAGACCTCGAGCCGCCGCTCCACGATCCAGCGTTCGAAGCTCTCGTACCCGATCCCCGACTCGAGCAGCCGGCGGGTGCGATTGGTCCAGTTGCCGTTGACCCGCGGGGCGGGCCGGCGGGTCTCGGTGACCTCTCCGCGGTCAAAAAAGTACCCAGGAATATCAGGATCATCGAGCCGTATATCGCCAGGAGAATAAACGAAGACCTGTCCGCCGTGATCCCGCAGATAGGCGTCGATCAACGCGATGCGGTTCAACATCGACGGCGTCATCCGCCGGAAGGGTGGCCCTCCGCGTGAGCTGTTGTACTGGATCCCGATCAGCATGGGCTCTCGCTCGGTCGATCGGGTGACCTTTCACGCGATCCGTTGTCGGTAGTTCATGCAAGCAAGTCGAAATGACTGCTGAGCGCGTTGAAATGACTGCAAAATTTACCACGTTCGCTTGCGGGTTTCGGAGCAGTCGCGTACAACAAATTAGGACTTCACAGTCAGCGTCTAATGGTGTAGATGGCCGCGGTGATCGCCCCCCCTGCCGATCCCCGATATAGGATCTCGCAACATGTCAGAGAAAGACCGTCCCGGGCACCCGGCGACCACCGAGCGTGAGCCTGCCTACCTGAAGCTATTGAAAGATTTTCCGTCGTCCGACTCGCTGGACATGCGGCCGACGGAACTCGGCCTCAGCAGTGGGCCGATGGACGATCAACGCAAGACCCGGGTGCGCCTGCGTCTCGCCTCCTGGGCGTTCACCACCCGCCGGGTTCCTCCCGGAGCCGCAACAACGATTCTCGACCCGGCCGGCCGGACTCCCGAAGTGGGTGATGTGGTGTTGGCTCGCGTCGATGCGCTTGGCCACCACCAGGCGCTTCAGCTGATCAGCGGCCGCCGCCGGCATCTATTCCCCGGCGATGAAGTGGTGGTCGCCTACGGCAACCGCTACGCCTCGAGCCAGTTCGAATCCTTCGTCCCCGAGTCGATGGGACCGTGCCACCTGGTCGCCGGCGGAGGCATCGCATCCCGCGCCGCCAACTGGCACGCCAGCGTCTCGCGCGGCCCCACCGAGATCACGCCGATCGGCCTGCTGGGAGACTCCAGCGGGAAGCCGATCAACCTCCGCGACTACGCCATGGAGCTCAAGCAGACCGACGGGCGTTTCTCGCCGACGGTCCTCGCGGTGATCGGCACCTCGATGGACTCGGGCAAGACCCAGACCTGCGTCTACCTCACCCGCGGCCTGATCGCCGCCGGGCTGCGGGTCGGATACGCCAAGATCACCGGCACCGGCGCCGGGGGCGACTACTGGTGGCTGCGCGACGCGGGCGCGGATCCGGTCCTCGACTTCACCGACCTGGGCCTGCCCTCGACCTACCTGACGCCGGCGGACGAGGTCCAGAAGGCGCTGACCCTTCTGACCGACCACATCGCCGCTCAGGGTGTCGACGCGATCGTGATCGAGATCGCCGACGGCGTGCTGCAGGCCGAGACCGCGGAGCTGCTCAGTTCCGACACCTTTGCCAAGCGGGTGGGGGGCATCGTGCTCGCCGCCGGCGATTCCATGGGCGCCCTGGCCGGCGTCTCCTGGCTGCAACAGCGCCGGACTCCGGTCCTGGCGTTGAGCGGCGTCCTGACCGCCGCCCCGCTCCAGGTAGCCGAGACGTTTGCGGCCACCGGGCTGCCTTGCTACAACCGCCCTGAACTGGCAACCGCCTCGAACGCCATGGACCTGCTGGGTCAGGCCCAGCGCCACATCGCCACCACGAAGGTGGCCTCCGGAGGATCGGGCCGTGATTGACGGATCCAACCCGTCCCGCTGGTCGCTTCCGCGCAAGCGCATCCTGCTTCGCACTCTCCGCAGCGACCCGACCCAGGAATACCTGCTCTACATTCCTGAAAAAGGAGGCGAGAACGCCTCGGTACTGGTCTCGGTCCACGGCATTTCCCGCAACGCCTACGAACAGGCGGCCGCCTTCGCCGATCTGTGCGAACGGCAGGGCTACGTGCTGGTCGTGCCGGTGTTCACGCCGGAGCAACACAAGGACTACCAGCGGCTGGGCCGCGCCGGCCGCGGACGCCGGGTCGACCTCCTGCTCCACACCATCCTGGCCGAGGTCGGCTCGCTGACCGGCGCCGACGTGACCCAATTCCGCATCTTCGGCTTCTCCGGGGGCGCACAGTTCGTGCACCGCTACGTGATGGTCCATCCGCAGCGGGTGCTCGCAGCGGTGGTCGCCGCGCCGGGCTGGTACACCTTCCCCGACTCCAAGCAGCGCTACCCCTTCGGCGTGCGGCCGGTGCGCACCATGCCCGGGGTGCAGTTCAACCCTGAAGAATTCCTGCGGGTCCCGATGACCGTGCTGATCGGCTCCCTCGACACCGGCGCCGCGAACCTGCGCCGCACCGACCGGGTCGACAAGCAGCAGGGCGTGACGCGGGTAGAGCGGGCCCGCAACTGGACCGCCGCCATGCGCGATGCCGCGACCATCTACGGGCTCGAGCCGAAGGTCGAGCTGGATGAGATCCCCAACATCGGACACTCCTTCGTCGACTTCTACCGTCAGGGCAAGTTGATCGAACGGATGGAGAAGGTGTTCGCCAGCGTTTCCCGCACCGAATCCGCCCGCGGCTCGAAGCTCTCCCGTCACCGGGCGCGGCTCGGCGTCCGCACCCCGGTCGTTCCCCTGGAGCTCGTGCACTGATGGCCCGGGCAGACAAGGCCGGGCGCAAGGCCCGTGAGAACGACAAGGACTGGATGAGCGGCCGCAGCAGCGAGTCCGCTGCCGACGCCAAGGTCCCGGCGGAACCCTTCCTCGAACCCGAAGAAACCGGTTCCGGCGGCCGCATGCTGCGCCGGCTCCTGCTCTGGGGCCTCGCCATCGGCCTGGTCGCCTCGGTCGCCATACCCACCTGGTTCTGGTTCAGCTATCGCTCGGCCAACGTGACATCGACCAATGCCGCAGTCCGCGGCTACGTCGCCGACGTGGGTACCCGGCTGAGCGGCGCGGTCGTTTCCGTCGAGGTCGACGTGGGTGACCGGGTTGAGGCGGGACAGGTGCTGGTGCGCCTCGCCGATCAACACCTGCACGCCGAGGTGCTCGAAGCCCAGGCCGCGCTGGACGGCCTTACGCGCACCCTCGACGTCGAGCGCATGACCATCGCGCACCAACGCCGGGAGGTTGCGCAACAGGCCAACGAGGCCGTGGCGCGGGCGGCTGCCGCCGAGGCCCAGACCGACGCCGCCAAGATTCGCCTCGATGGCGCGACCCTGGAACATGAAACCCGCAAGAGCCTGTTCGAGCAGGACGGTGCCGTCTCCAACGTCGAGGTGCGTGAAGCCGAAAACGACCGGCTGGCCGCAGAGGCTCTGCTGGACGAGGCACGAGCCAACTCCGTGGTTGCCCGTTCCGCCGGACAACGCGCGGTGCTCGACGGCGACGCGCTCAACATCCGTGAACGCAACCTCGGCGTACTCGAGGCCGACGTACGCCGCGCCGAGGCCCGGGTGGCCCGTGCCGAGGCCGACCTCGAGAGCACCTTGGTCCGGGCTCCCGAAGCCGGCGCCGTGGTGCGCCGCAACGTCCAGCCCGGCGCATCGGTCGAGCTGGGACAGCCGGTGATCTCGATGTGGCTCGGCGACCAGGTCTGGATCGAAGCCTGGATCGACGAGGACGACATCGCCCAGGTGCGCCAGGGTGCCGAGGCCACGGTCACCCTGCATTCGTTCCCCGGCCGTGAGTTCACCGGCGTGGTGGACAAGATCGGCCTGGCCACCGATCTCGAGATCCCCGACTCCGACGTGCCCCAGCCCCGCTTCTCGCGGATGCGCGGCGCTCCGGTGGTCGGCGTCCGCATTCGCCTCAACGAGCCTGCGCCGGAATTCCTGCCCGGTCTCTCGGCGGTCGTCGCGATACGCAAGGCGGGGTGAGTCCGGTGTCCCGCGACCGGGAGCCGGGCTACGACCCGGAACTTGACGAGGCGCCCGACCCTCCCCGGCCAACGGGATTCATCCGCCACAAGGGCAACATCGGCCCGGTTGCGCTGACCGCTCTGGCCGTCCTCGGCCTGCTGCCCGTCGCCCTGGCTTTCTGCCGGGTGCTGGCCATGCCCGACGTCAGTGCGCCGAGTTTTCCCGGCTCGGGCCTCCTCAGCGAATTCGGCCGCACGCTGAACCTCTCGTTCTCTCTGGAATGGATGCCGCCGGCGGACCGGCCGTCGATTCAGTACCTGCTGTTGCTTCCGGTCGCGGCGTTGATGGTGGCGCTGGTCCGGCTGACCTTCGGCATCCGGGTGCTGGGCTTCCGCGCGATCCTGATCGCCATCGGCTTCCGCGAGAGCGGCTTCATGCCGAGCTTGATCCTGATGGCGATCGTGGTCGGCACGATCATCGCGATCCGCCCCTCGATCCGGAAGATGAAGCTGCCGCTCTACGCCCGCATCACGGTGATCCTCTGCGTGGCCGCGATGATCATGGTCGGCGCGGTGTTGCTGGCGCCTCAGCTCCGCTCCGAGGCGATCTGGGGGGTCGCGTTCTTCCCGGTGATCATCCTGGCGATGCTCGCCGAGGGTATCGCCCGCACCCTCGAAAGCGACAACCTGGTCACCGCCATCTGGCGCGCCGGCTGGACGATCCTGCTGGCCATCGTGATCGCACTGGTCACGCCGCCGATCGGCGGCTTCATGTTCTATTTCCCCGAGTTCATGCTGACCAGCGTGATCGCCATCGTGATCGTCTCCGAGTTCTTCGATCTGCGCCTGCTTGAACCCTGGCCCGAGCGGCTGACCCGCTTCTTCGAAGGGGTACGCCCCTGGTACCACGACAAGCCGCGGATCGCGTTGGTCCGCAACCGCAAGGGCACCGGCTTCGTCGGGCGGCTGGGTCGCCCGGCACCGGAGAAGTACCGCAAGGGATCGGTCCAGCGTCTGGTCGACGCCCTGCGGGAGGCGGGCTACCGGGTCAAGGTGTTCGAGGGGGACATGACCCTGTTGCGCGAGCTCCTGGCCTTCATCCCGGCGCACCCGCGACGGGGAACGCCCGGCGGCATGGTGCTGAACCTCTCCACCGGCGTCCAGGGGAACGCGCGCTTCACCCAGGTGCCCGCCATGCTCGAGATGGCCGGCGTGGCCTACAGCGGCCCGGACCCCAACGCGCTGGCGCGGCTCTGCGATCGCCTGACGCTCTTGACCCTGCTACGGGAAGCCGGTGTCGAGACGCCGGACTTCGCCCTGGTCGACGGGGCGGAGATCCCCGGTGAACTGGAGCTGCCCTTGATGCTCCGTCCCCGCTTCGAGCCGGATGCCCGGCCGCGGGCGGTGCGGGACGAGCGGGAGTGGACCTCGGCGCTTCGCCGCATCCGGCGGCGCTACGGCCAGGAGGTCGTGGCCGAGGAGTTGCCGGCCGGCCGTGAGCTACGGGTCGCCCTGCTGGGTAACGACGATCCCGAGTGCCTGCCCCCGGTGGAGATTCGCGAAGGTGAGAAACACTGTCCCGCCCCCCTCTCCGAGGAAGAGTGGCGCCAGGTGCGGCAGAGCGCCCGGGACGCCTACGTTGCCTCGGGTTGCCGGGATCTGGCTCTCGTCGAGGTCCGTCTCACCGCCGCAGGACCGATGGTCGACGGCATCGCCTGGACCGGGCTGTTCGCCCGGCGCGGCTCGCTGATGACCGCCGCCGAGGTCGCGGGATACTCCTACGCGCAGATGCTGCGCCGGCTGGTCGGCGTTGCCGCCCAGCGTTACGGCGGTCGCGCCGAACCTCCGGCGGCCCCGCAACAACCGGCGGGCAACGTGGTCTCCCTGGCCGATCGCCGGGCCGCGCCGGAATGAGCATCGTGAATTCGTCCGGCGGGCGTCGACGCCCGGGATGGCGCGCCGGCGTGTGCGCCGTGGCGCTGACGCTGTTGGCCGGTTGCGAGCTACCCGCCGGTGATGTGGCTCCAGCTGAACGGAACGTGACGGACCCGGCGGCCCTGGAGCGACCCGGGTTCGGCCAGGTATCGTTCGCCGCCGAGAAGGGCCACCCGCTACAGGCCTGGACCTACCGGTCCACCGGCTTCGATCCGAACTCCGGTCCGATCTGGTTCCTGATGCACGGGCAGAGCCGTAACGCCGACCGCTACGCCCGCAGCGGGGCATGGGTCGCTGAACGTCACGATGCTCTGCTGGTCGCGATCCGGTTCTCCGACGACTGGTATCCGGGGAGCCGCTACACCACCGGCCTGACCCGCAGCGGCAAGGCGGATTCGGAGGCCGCCGCCGAGGGTCGCTGGCTTCCTCCCGAGGCGACTCCCTACGGTGAGGTCGAGCGGATCTTCGACGCGGTACGCGACGCGATCGGTGGGCAGCAGCAGGGCTACTACCTCGCCGGTCACAGCGCCGGCGGCCAGTTCACCCACCGCTTGCTGACCTTCTACCCCGAGAACCGGGTGCTGCGGGCGGTCGCCATCAACGCGGGCTGGTACACGCTCCCCTCCGCCTCCGACGGGGATCTGCACCAGCTCCCCTACGGACTGGCCGGAGCCCCCGTCGACGAAGGGTCTGCCGGGAACGAAGCGGTCCGGCGCCGGCTGTTGAGCCGCGGACTCGCCGTGCTGGTCGGCGAGAAGGACATCCAGAACCCACGGGAAGATTCCCGGGTGCGGGGCACCCGGCAGGCGATGGCCCAGGGAGAGTCCCGCTTCGAGCGGGGACGCTTCTATGTGGAGACGGCCCGGGAAGAAGCGAAACGCCTCGGCGTCGATTCGCCCTGGAGTTTCCACATCGCTCCCGGCGCGGGACACCGCATCCTCGAAACCGTCGACTCCGCCGGGTACCTGCTGTTCGCCGGGCAACCGGCGCCCTGCACCCCGGAGACCGATCACGACGCCGCCCGCAAGGTCGTGATTGCCGAACTCCTGGCCGATCCACCCAAGGGCACCGGCGGCGACGCCAACGGAGACGGCGAAAGGGACCCGGCCGACGACGAGTTCGTCGAGTTGCACAACACCGGCTCGCGGCCGGTCTGCCTCGAGGGCTGGAGCCTCGGCGATGCCGACGACCCCGAACGACACGTCTTTCCCCTGGGCGATGCTCTGGAGCCCGGTGAACGGCGCGTCATCTTCGGCGGGGGCATCCCGACCGGAAGCTTCGGTGGCTCGCAGGTCGGCCGAGCCCGCGGCTCCAAGGGATTCAACCTGTCCAACGACGGCGACGTGCTGACCCTGCGGGATGCAGGCGGGCGCGTCGTGCAGCAGGTCTCCTGGGGAGACTGCGACGGAGCGAAGTGCGCCGACGATCACTGGAAGAGCGCGCTCGATGTCGCCGCTTCTCTCAGCCGCCGCGCCGACGGTTCCTGGGCGTTGAGTCCCCGCTCTGCTCCCTTCACTCCCGGCGAGCCGATGAGGGAGGGGGAATGAGCAAGGCGACCCGCGATCCCCGCGGCTGGGCCGATGCCCTGGGTACCCTGGACCCATCGGCGGGACGACTGCTCGAAGGCTGCAACCCCTTCGATGATCAGTCGGTGTTCGTGCTGCCGGCAGACATTCCGGGAGCGGCGCTCGAAATCGAGTCGGGACACGCCGCAGCCTTCTTCGACCGCTTGAGCGCGCTGGACCCCGAGCCGTCGGATACCGGGTCGAGGCTCCGCTTCCTGGCGCGGCTCGACCGCGGCGAGGCCACCTTCTCCGAAGCGCTGCTTCAGATGATCCACGCCATCGACCGGTCGCTTACCCGCTACCTGAGACACACCCCGCGCTCGAACTTCAGCGCGGTGGTCGACGATCCCGAGCGGGAAACCGGTGTCCTGCTCGCATGGAGCTCCTCCAACGCCCGGCTGGCTCGGCTGGCCGCAGGTCTCGGACACGCCGGAGTCCTTGAACTCCTGGCGGGAGCCGAGGGCGAGGCGGAAGCACTGGACTGGGCACTGGATCGGGTGCGCGGACGGCTCAAGAAGCGGCGCCGCACCGAAGGGGCCGCCCTCGCCGCGGCCGCCGCCATCCGAGCGGACCTGCCCCACGAGCTGCTGGGCATGTCCTACATCCGCCTGGGGGACGGCGCGCACCAGCAGACCATCTCGACCTCGGCGATCACCTCGGGGCTGACCGGCTCCGAACCCGGGGAGCGGGTCGAACAGGCGGGACGCCTGCTGCACACGATGTGCGGCCATCCTCCCCCGGCACGCATTCCGGCGGTGGTGGTCGCCGGCGACCGTCAGGCCTCGGTGGTCGCCGCCGAGATCGAACGACTGCTGCGGGCTGCGGGGCACAGCGTCGGACTCTCCAGCGCCGGCCACGTCACGATCGGCGGGAAGCCGGTGGAGACGGTCGAGCTCAGCCGCAATGAAGTCCTGCGTTTCCTGCGGCGGGATCCCCGGGTGGAGGTGTTGGTTCACACGGCGCCACCCGGCCGCGTGCGGCGGCACGGACTGAGGCTCAGCCGTTGCCGTGTCGTGGTGGTTCTCGCCCCGACCAAGGGGCGGGACGCCGCAATCTATCGACAGGGTGTAGAGGTCGCGGTGCGCGCGGCGACCGGGCCGGTCCTGCTCGATCTGCGCCACCCGTTGACCGCTGAGCTGTTGTCGGGACTCGATCCCGAGCGGGTCATCCTGACCGGCGGGCGCCGCGGACGGCGGGATATCGAACTTCACGCCGGGCGTGGGGGTGTCGGTGTCCTGCCCGCTGCGGACAAGCTCCCGGCCCTCGAGATCCTCGCCGGCGGCGAGTCGGTCCGGACGCTGGAGCTCCCGCCGGCGGCAACCGAGGACCGTGTGCGGCGCAACGCCCTGGTCAAGGCGGTCGGCGTCGCCCTGGGGCTGGGGTTGAGCCGCGAGGACATCGCCTCCGCCATGCCCCGCTTCAGCTGCCTCCGAGACTGAATCGTCAGCGGGCGTTCAGTCCGGCAGGCGCCCCCGGCGGTTCGGTGGCCTGCAGACCGCTGCAGGCTCCCGCCAGATCGCTGCGGCCGAACTGATAGTAGAGCGCACAGTCCGACTGGAGCATCCGCCGACCGCTGTGGCCGACCCCGGGAATCACCGAGGTCTCGTGCCCGCCGACTTCGACGACGCCGAATCGATCTCGCAGGTGACGGGCGAAGATCTCGCCACGTTCACGGCGGTGCCGCCCCTGGTGTTGCGCGGCGCAGGAGGTATCCAGTGACGATGAGTTCGGATCGTCGTCATCCGCCCCCAGGAGGTACGCGACCCGGCGTCCGGGGTAGCGCTGCGCGATGGTCGCGGCGCCCGCCGCAGCCATGTAGCTGTTCAGGTCGTCGAGTCCGTATTTGTAATCGTTGTACCAGGTTCGACACCCGGTGCTGACGGGAACGATGAACTGATCGAGGTCCCGGTCGAGGCGTTCGTCGGAGAAGTAGAGGTACGACGAGGGGTTCGCCACAAGGTAATGAATTCCCACCGTGTCGGGGTTGCCGTCCAGATCGTTCCCGGCGGCAAAGCGCTGGACGAACTGGCCGCCGGCGGAGTGCCCGGCGATCACGACGGTGTCGAGATCCGGGGCGACCTGCTGGAGACGTTCGATCAACTGCTCCATCGCCGCGAACGAGGACACGCGCCCCTGTCTCGGGTAGGCGGGTTCGTCGAGGGAACGATTGCCTTCCTTCCAGCCGCTCTCGGACCAGTAGACCGTCTGGGGCGGCAAGTTGGAGGCCCGCAGCTCTTCCTCGGTGACGAACTGGGGTGCGACCAGCAGCGTGCGGCTGCGTTCTCCGGCCAGATCGGCGGCATCCTGAACGTAGCGCAGGTAGTCGACGGCGTTGCGGTCGGAACCGTGGACCACGATCACCGCCCGGCGCTGGGAACGGCTTGCGCCCAGGAGATCGAAGTCGGCGCAGTAGCGTAGCTCGAGGGTTGCGCCCTCGGCCTGGACCGGCATGGAGCGGCTACACGGGTCGGCAGGCGCGGCCTGCACCGCAGCCGGCGCCGCGGCCAGGGCCACAGAAATGGCGATGAAAGCGCGTCCGAGGGTCACCCGGAACTCCCTTTCCCCCAAAAAGCCCGTTATCCCGACCGTTTGTAGTGCAATCCCCGGGCCACCTTCGAATCGAGGCTCCCGGCCGAATCCGCTTGATCCCTCGCCCTTCCCGCCGGACCCTAATAAACTGGCCGCTTGATCCACGTTCCATCCCCCTGACGGAGTCGAGATGCAGCCCGGTCCGGCAAACGCCGACGCGCTCGCAGGTTTGCGCATGGCCTCGCCCGAGGACTACCCGGGGTACGCCCGGGCGCTCGCGGCCAGCCGCCCCGAGGGCAGCAGCTACTTCCTCGCCGGCCTGCTGGCCTATCAGCGCAAGGGAAGCCGCGAGATCCTGCTGGGCGAGGACCACGGCTCGGTCTGCATCTACCGCTTCGAACCGGACGGAGAGAAGCCGCGGCTGGACATCTACCTGGCCCCGACACCGATGGATCCCCAGGTGCTGCGGCGCTGCGTGGAACGAGCCAACGACTTCAACGGCGATCGCTCGGCGCGGGTGCTGCGCATCGACGATGCCGACGCCGATGCGGCGACCGAGGCCGGTCTGCGGGTGCGCAAGCGGCGCGAGCAGTTCGTGTTCGCGCCGGAGAAATACCGGGACCTCGGCGGCAAGGAGCTCTACACCATCCGGCGCAACGTCTCCCGGGTCGAGAAGCTCGAGGAGGTCGAGGTCCAGACCTACACGCCGGCCCATCGCAAGGCCTGCCGGGAGTTGCTCGAGCGCTGGCGCACGATCCACCGGGAGCAACACGGGAGCGCCGGCGGCTACGGTTCGTCGAAGCGGGTGATCGAGTTGGCCGGCCGCTTGCCCGAAGAGGCGCTGACCGGCCAGGTGATCCTGCTCGAGGGCAAGCTGGTGGCGTTCTCGTTCGGTGGAAGCATCCACCCGGGCATGGCCTGCTCCTTCGAGCGCAAGTGCGACAACGCGATCGCCGGCCTGACCTACTTCCAGCTGCGCAGCTTTCTGCTGCACCTGGGCGGCTACGCCCGGGTCAACGACGGATCCGATGCCGGCCGCAGCGGCCTGCAGCAACTCAAACAGAGTTTCCGTCCCGTCGCGATGCACCCCGAGTATCGCGGGTATCAGGCATAGCTCGTGGGAAGCACCAGACCCCAGTCATCGTCGGGCGCATCCAGCGGGCTCTCGGGCCTGGTGGAGGCGACCGTCGAGGAGTACCCGCGCTACGCCCGGCTGGCCGAAGCGGGGCGCCCCACCGGGTTCAGCTACTACTACCCGGTCCTCCTGGCCTATCAGCGGAGGAACCGCCGGGTGGTCTACCTCGGCGAAGACGACGGAAGCCTCTGCGTCTACCGCTGGCAAAAGATCGACGACAAGGCCCGGCTGGATCTCTACCTGGCCCCGACGCCGATGAACCCCGCGGTGCTGCGCCGCTGTCTTGAACGGATCAACGACTACAACGGCGATACCGCCGGCCGGGTGATGCGTATCGACGACACAGACGCCGACGCCGTTGCCGGCGCGGGCATGCGGGTCGTGGCGCGCCGCGAGCAGTACCTGTTCAAGCCGGCCGATTTCGACGATCTCGGCGGTTCCCGGCTGCGCACGGTGCGGCGCAACGTGGCGGCCATCGAGAAGCTCCCGGACGTAGAGCTCCGGCCCTACCGCCCCGACGACGCCGAAGCGTGCACCACCCTGCTCGATGAATGGACCCGGGAACACCGGGAGCGGCACGGCACCTCCGGCGGCCGCAGTTCGGCCCGGCGCATGATCAAGCTGGCGGGAGACCTGCCCGAGACGGTGCTGCGCGGACAGGTGATCCTGATCGGCGGCGAACTCGCCGGTTACGGCTTCGGCGGCGGGATCCACTCGGAGCTCGGCTGTTTTCACGAGGCCAAGTGCAGGTCGGACGTCAAGGGACTTACCTATTACCAACGGCGCAGTTTTCTATCGAGTCTGAGGGACTATCCGCTGGTCAACGACGGCTCGGATGTCGGCCGGCAAGGCCTGCGACAGATCAAGCAGAGCTTCAGGCCCGCCGGCATGCATCGCGAACATCGAGGCTACCAGCATGGATGAACTCAAACGGCTCTCCGGGAACACCCGGGCCTGGCTGCAGGAACAGGGTCTCGAAGGCAAGCGGCTGCGTCGTGCCGTGACCAGACGGATCTACGTGCCCGAGTACACCAAGGTCCAGGGTTCCGACCCGTGGCAGCCTTCAGGCGTGACCCGTTTCGCCACCGGCGACGACGTGGAGAAGATTCTCAAGGCGGTACGCACCGCCTACGCCGGCAAATTGGACCGGGAGTACCCCGCGCTGAAGCGCCTGGAGCACCACATCCGGGCCAACGAGGTCGCCCGGGCGGCTGGCTACGAGCCCGCCTTCGTCTGCCTGCGGGAACGCTCTCCCGACGAGTTGATCTTCATGGTCGCCGAGATTAGGCGCTATCGGAAGACCCGGCGCGAGTACTTCGACATCGAGTACTTCTGGATCTACGAGTGGGTCTCGACGATCCGCAACGACTCCGGCGAAGTGATGGCCATGCTCAAGGACCTGCGCAGGTTCTACGGGCACATCTGCTCCCGGGCGGGGCGCCCGCTGAACGTGCGGACCCGCACCCACAAGAAGACTTCCCACCGCATTCGCGACCGCATGAAGCGCACCCTCGAGGGGGAGCTGGCCCGGCGCGGCATGGAGTCCACCTTCAAGGTCTCGGTGCGAAAGCGAAAAGGCCAGAACACCTATCTGTCGGCCAACAACAGCCTCAACGCCGAGATGGACGCCTGGCGGCGCAAGGAGGTCGAGGCGCTGCAGGCGGAGGCCCCGGTCGAACCCTCCTGATCCGGCGATACGACAGATTGCATCTCCCCTCTCGAACCGGCGTATGATCGGGGCAAACCCGGTGGAACCGCCGGGTGCCGAGACAGGGGGGAAACATGGGACGCCTGACGGGATTGTTGGTCTGCTGTGCCGCTTCTGTGGCCCTCTGCGTCGCAGATGAGGTCCGTATCGACCGGGTCGAACCTGCGGTGGTCTATTCCGACGAGGCGGCCGAGATCACGGTCCGCGGCGACGGTTTCACCCTCGACAGCCGCTTCTCGCTGATCGACGGCAGCGGCCCCACCTTGCTGCACGACCTCAAACTGGACGGACGCGCCTTTGCCATCCAGCGTGACCCCAGGGGATACGCCTTCGTCGGCGGACAGATCGGACGCAGCCAGGACCGCGAAGCATTGCTCCACGTGCTCGACCTCTCGACCCCGGAGATGCCGGTCCGCGCCGCCAGGCTGAACGTGCCCGGACAGCGCATCACCGGGCTGGCGCTGGACGGGCACTTCCTGTTCATGGCCGTCGAAGCCTCCGGGCTCACGGTGGTCCATGTCGAAGATCCACTCAATCCCGAGATCGTCGCGGAGGTGCCCGAAGCCGGATCCGCTTTCTCGGTGCAACTCCATGCCGGCTACTTGTTCGTCTGCTCCGGAGTCGACAACGTCCTCATCTACG
This sequence comes from Acidobacteria bacterium Mor1, assembly GCA_001664505.1. GTDB lineage: Bacteria > Acidobacteriota > Polarisedimenticolia > Polarisedimenticolales > Polarisedimenticolaceae > Mor1. The sequence goes on along the minus strand of CP011806.1, from coordinate 5,440,613 downwards.
ACATCCAGGCCCCGGCGGCGCCCGCCCTGGTCGGATTCCTCCAGACGCCGGGCTGGGCGCATTCGTTCAACTTCGCGGGCCGTTTTGGGTACCTCGCCGACGGAGCCGGCGGCCTTCACGTCGTAGACCTGATCGAGCCGACCCAACCGCGCATCGTTGCGACGGTACCCGCCTACAACGAACCCAGCCCCTGGTCCCCGACGGGCTACACCTTCGGCAGCGTTCTCGACGATACGCGGGTCTACACCATCGACAGTTGGGGCTTCTGGGCTTTCTACGGCCGAATCCAGGTGATCGACGTGGCGGACCCGGCGAACCCCCGGGTGATCGCGAACCACGAACCTGAGGTTCCCGCGCGGCAGATCCACGTCCTCGACGGCCTCGTCTATCTGACGGGAAGCGCAGGCTTCTTTCCCGAGGGCGCCCGGATTCAGGTCGCGGACTTCAGCGACCCGCTGAAAGCGAGGTTCTTCGGCAGTGCGACCCAGCGGGGTGCATACCGCTTCGACCCGGTCGGGCAGATGGGTTACCTGATCTATCAAGACTACGACGGGAACGGGGGTGTCCGTGTCGTGGATCTCCGGGGCCCCCTCTCAAGAGCGATGATCTCCAGAAAGGAGATTGGTACGGAGACCGGTGAGACGCCGCAGGCCCTCTCGGTTCGCGGGGAGCACGTCTACGTTGCCACTTCGGCGCAAGGCCCCTATCGAGGCTACCTCGAGGTGCTGGATGTCGCCGATCCGGCGAACCCCACGACCGTGGAGCGGTTCCCGACGGCGCGGCCCGCAGGAGCCCTCGTCGAGCGGGATGGACTCTTGTTCCTGGCGGGCCAGGGCCTCGCGGTCATGAGCCTGGCCGACCCGCTCCGCCCCCTCACGGTTGGGGACGTTGAGTTTCGAGGTGGGGGAACGGACCTGGCCCTGGACGGCGATCTGGCGTTCGTGGCCTCGACGGAACTCTACGTCGTCGATATCTCGGATCCCGAAAACCCCGCCGTCGTCGGTAGCGTAGAGACGCCCGCCGGCCGGTTCGGCCTGGACGGCGTTGCTGCCCGGGACGGATACGCCTATGTCGCCGACGGGCGCGAAGGGCTTCAGGTCGTCGACGCGACCGAACCCACCGCCCCCCGCATCGTCACGACGATTCCTCCTGTTCGCAACGAAACTACCAAGGGTGTCCGCGTCGTCAACGGCCACCTGGTCACGGTCTCCCGCTCCTCCACCGTCGGCTGGATTCAGATCTACGACCTGAGCAACCCGGCGGCGCCTGCACCGTTGAGCCACATGCAACTCGAGAACGAGGGGTACGGGATCGAAGGCAATGGCAACCTGGCCTATGTCTCTGGCCGGGGTCCCGGACTCGACGGATCGTGGATCCAGGCGATCGACCTGAGCGACCCGTCGCGGCCCACCCTGGTGGCTGCCGTCGATGTCCCGGGCTACGCGTACGACAGCCGTCTCGGTATCGCAGACTCGCACCTCTTTGCCCTGGAGCCGAGTCGTTACCCGTACGAGGATCCGGGACTGCTGCGGGTCTTCCGGTTCCAACCGGCCCAGGAACACCCGAACCCGGTATCCGCCACGGAAATGACCGGAAGAATCCCTCCGGGCCTTTCCCCTGGGCCGTACAACGTGCGACATCTCCTGCCGGAAGAGACGATCTCCGGGCGGCCGGCATACCGCCCCGTCGTGGAGAAAGCCAAAGCCTTGTGGGTGTGCGAGCGGCGCACGCTGCAAGCGGAACTCGATCCCCGATACTCGGAACACGGTGACATCGTCTGGCGCGCCGCTCTGGATGGCGATCCGGCGCTTTTCGTCGACGAATCGCCGCAGGTAGCGCTGGAGATTCCCGAGCTCGGTCCGGCGCCTGAGGTTCGCTTCGTACTGGACGACCGGACCGGCCGTACGACGATCGACATCCACGTCGACGGCGGCCGCCGCGAGGTGACGCTCTCGGGGGCGGACCGACACGACGTGGAGAGGCTGTGGCAGGAAGCCGTGGACCGTGGAGGTTTGTTGCTGCCGCAGATCGACGATCGTCACTACGGCGACATCGAGCTGGGTTTGAGGCGCACCACCGTAGAAGGCCTGACGGGCCGAGGGACGTCTGCGGGTCACCCAGCTTCGCCGGAGCCACCAACGACCCGCTACGTCTATACCCTGTCGGGAAGTACCCTCACCGCTGCGGCGGGTTACGGGTCCGGGGCAAACCACTGGCTCAGAGTGTCGGCGGCCTATGACGATGCCTGTGAAGCGGTCCAGCGGGTCAGCTACCGCGAGTCACTACGGGATGCTTGCGAGGAGCTGGTCTCCGGGGCGCCCGGAGTAGCTCTGGACTGCCCGGCACCCGGCGCGCCTGGACTGCCCTGACCCCGGGAGGTGCGTTTCGCCGCCGGCTCAGACCGCCGAACCGGCAGCGGAGATCAGCGTCTCGGCCGCGGCGCGGGCCCGTCCGGCAACCCCGGTTGCGCCTCCTACCTGGGCCGTGACGATCGCACCCTCCATCAAGAGCGCAATGTGCTCGGTCAACGCCTCCGGATCGTCGACCTCCAGCCGGCGAGCCTGGGCCAACAGGTACTCCCGGAACTCCTGCTTGTGGTCGGCGGCCGCCTGGTGGATCGGGTCCTCGGGATCGCCGAACTCCGCCGCGGCGTTGACGAACAGGCAGCCGCGGAACCCCGCCGAGGCGAACCACTCGTCGAGCACGTCGAACAGCGCCAGCAAGCGCTCACGAGGATCGTCACTGCGGGCCTCCATGGCGTCGACCAGCCACTGACGTGAGTCGCGGTCCCAGCGCTCGAGGGCGGCCAGGATCAGCTCGTCCTTGGTGCGGAAGTGGTTGTAGAGGGTCTGCTTGGCCACTCCGGCCTCGTCGAGGATCCGGTTGATTCCGGTGCTGCGGTAGCCGTCGGCCTGGAACAGCCGGAAGGCTGTTTCGATCAGCTGATCTTTTCTCGATTCGGCCATCAAGGCTTCCTTTCCGGGCGAAGTGCTGCCTTTTCAACAGCATAGCGCGTCCGATTCTCGGTGCGAAAACACCCTCGGAATCTCAAAAATTTCTCAAAGCGCAGATCGCCGGAACAGACAGACCTGTCTAGGGGTTCTTCCCCGTCGACCGGACGCGGTGGGCGCGTTCGGCGAACGAAACCCACGAAGAAATTTTCATTTTCGACACTGTTTGAAGGAGCCCCCAAGATGTTCAGAACCCTCACCGTACTTTCCCTTGTCGCACTCCTCGCCGTCTCGTCGGTCTCCGCCGAGTCGATCGCCCGCAACGTCGACACCACGATCGACACCTCCAGCGGCTCCAGCCGCGGCGCGGCCTCGATCCCCTCGGTGGTCGTCACCGTGGAGAACTCCACCGTCTCCCGCGGTACGTTCCTCACGCCGATCTGGATCGGAATCCACGACGGCACCTTCGACTCCTACGACGGCGGCCAGCTCGCCAGTGTCCCCCTGGGCGGTAACGAGATCGAAGCCCTGGCCGAAGACGGCAACAACGGACCGATCACCGCGACCTTCGATGCCCTGACCGGCGGCGCTCCCCAGGTCAGCGGCCTGCCCGGCCCGGCCGGACCGCTGGCCCCCGGCGACCGCGCCGGTGTGACCTTCCAGGTCGACCCGTCCATCGATCGCTACTTCAGCTACGCCTCGATGATCATCCCCAGCAACGACTTCTTCATCGCCAACGGCAACCCGCTGGCCCACCAACTGTTCGATGACGCCGGCAACTTCGTCGGCACGGACTTCATCGTCTCCGGCGACGAGACCAACGACGCCGGCACCGAGCTCAATGACGAGGTCGCCGGAAACGTCGCCTTCCTCAACCAGGGTGCCCCGGACACCGGTGTCACCACTGCCGAGCCGGTCGTCACCCCGGCCCCCGGCTTCGCCGCCCCCGGCGACCTGGCCTACCCCGACGGCGTGCTGAACTACCCGGTCTTCGGCAACGGCGACTTCAACGACGACGACGACCGCCTGCTGTCGGTCACCCTGCGCTTCGTCGATCTGGGCGGCCGGGTGAAGTTCGAAGCGGATCTCTCCACCGGCGCGGAAGTGCAGGCGGACGCGGTGGTCTCCGACGCTACCGGCAACGCCCGCCTGCGCTCCCGCAACGGCAACCGCCTCGAGATCCAGGCCTTCGTCCAGGACCTGACCGGTCCGCTGGTCGCCGCCCACCTGCACCTCGGTGCGGAAGGCGTCAACGGCCCGGTGGTCGCCGACCTGGGTGACGGAATCCGCAACAACGGAGTCCAGATCAGCATCGACGCCGGCGACCTCACCGGACCGTTCGAGGGTGAGAGCTTCGTCACCCTGCTCAACGAGCTGGCGGCGGGCAACATCTACCTCAACCTGCACACCGAAGCTTTCCCCGCCGGAGAGCTGCGCGGCCAGGTCGGCCTGGTCGACTAAACCGTAGCCGTGTCCCCACTGGCGGCGCCGGGGAGGTTTCCTCCCCGGCGCTTTTTTGTGTGTAGGAGATGATCCGACGCGAGCTAGCTGTCGGAGGTGGCGACCCCGATCGGGCAGCTGACTCCCGTCCCGCCCAGGCCGCAGTAGCCGCCCGGGTTCTTGGCCAGGTACTGCTGGTGGTAGTCCTCGGCGTAGTAGAACTCGGGCGCCTCGAGGATCTCGGTCGTGATCTGCCCGTAACCCGAGGCGATCAATTTGCCCTGGAAGGCTTCGCGGCTGCGGGCCACCGCCTCTCGCTGAGCCTCGCCGTACCAGTAGACGCCGGAGCGGTACTGGGTGCCGGTATCGTTCCCCTGGCGCATGCCCTGGGTCGGGTCGTGGTTCTCCCAGAAGATGCGCAGGATCTCGTCGTAGGAGATCTTGGCCGGGTCGAACACCACCCGCACCACCTCGTTGTGGCCGGTCTGACCGCTACAGACTTCTTGATACGTCGGGTTCGGAGTGTGCCCCGCGGCGTAGCCGACCTGGGTCGAGTGCACCCCCTCGGCCTCCCAGAACTTCCGCTCGGCGCCCCAGAAACAACCCATGCCGAACATCGCCAGCTCCATCCCCTCGAAGGGGGGCTTCATCGGCGTACCCAGCACGTAGTGTTTGGACGGCACCGGAATCGACTCGCTGCGCCCGGGCAGCGCTTTCTCGGCGGAGATCATCTCGGTCTTGCGAAACAGCATGGGGGTTCTCCTTGTGGGTCAGTCGGAGCTGCTGAGGCGGATGGCCACCAGGGCGCCGTCGGCGTAGAGCAACGCTGCGACGGCGTTGGAGTCGGAGTCCGGGGCCCGGTAGGTCCGCACCTCCCGCTCTCCCTCGGTGCCGATCTCCGGGTTCTCCCAGTCCATCTGCAGGGCCATGCGCTGGGCGTAGCGCCGCAGCACCTCCAGGGTCGCGGCCTCGTCGGGAAAGCCGCCGGGCATCTCGTGGAGCGCCACGCCGGTTCCCGGCGCGGCCTCGAAGCGGAAGCGGAGGCCGTCGGAGAAGGTCAGCTTCAGTTCGCCGGAGAGCTCGCCGTCCTCTCCCTCGGTCGCCGTCCCGCTGCAGGACTCGAGGGTGGCTCCCCTGGACATGGCGTCCTGGATCAGCAGGTTGAGCTGGGTCATCCGTTGACTGGACTTGGCCAGCCACGGGTGAGCGTCGGCGGCGTCACAGGAGGATTCGGCCAGAGCCGGGGCGGCGAACACCGCGTAGGCCAGAACCCACGGAATCAGACGATCAAGGCGCATCGATTCGATCCTCCGCCCGCAAGCATAGTCGATTCGGGCCGCCCTCAGCGCAGTTGCACGAAGCGGGCTTCCGAGGGCACGCCGTCCCCGTCGAGCAGGAACATCATGTAGTAGCCCGGAGGCGCCAGATGCGGGTTGCTCGGTGTGGTCGGCTGCACGTTGCCCGATCCGGTGGTGAAGCTCAGCGGTACGTGGCGCTGCTCCATGTTGATCGAGTGGGTCGTCGCTCCCGGCCGCATGAACACCACCGAGGCGATGCCGGCCGCGTCGGGAGTGTCGACCTGGAAGGTCTGGCCGTATCCCACCGAGGCGGGCGCCGTGGTGATGGTCGGCCGCGGGCCGCGGAAGAGATATCCGGGCGAGTAGAACTCACCGGTCGGGTTCTCGTCGCTGCCGCCCCAGAACACCCGGCCGTCGGGGAGCAACACGGCGCTCGAGTGATAGCGCCGGAAGGAGTGCATCGACGCCGCCACGGTCCAGGTCTCGCTGACCGGGTCGAACACCTCCGCCGGGAAGGTCGGCGTCAGATGGTTGTAGCCGCCGCCGGCGGCCAGCACCGTCCCGTCGGGTAGCAGCACGGCGTTGCCGTGGATCCGCGGGAAGTGCATCGAGGCCGTGCCGGACCAGGCCGGAGTCTCCGCCGCCATGTCGATGATCTCGGCGGTGGCGGTGGCGATCTGCTTGGTGTCGCCGCCGCTCCCGTGCTCCCCGCCATGGTCGCCGTGATCTCCATGGTCGTTCTGGTCGCCGTGGTGCTCCTGGCCGCCGCCGAGGATCATGACCCGCTGGTTGTCCGGCGGAAGCAGCACCGAGGTCCCCTCCTCGCGGACGCCGTAGCTCGACGTCGCCAGCGGGGTCCAGGTCTCGGTGGCCGGGTCGAAGGTCGAAGCCTCCGCCTCGATGCCGACGTGAACCAAAGTTCCGTCAGGCATCAGGTGCATCCGGGGGTAGAACTCGATGGTGCGGTTGGCGCCGGGCAGCACGCTCCAGGCTCCGTTGGAACCGGTGGCCGGGTCGTAGCGCTCGACCTTGGGGTTGAGCGCGGTGGTCTCGTCCAGGCCGGAGAAGGTCAGCACCGTCTCGTCGGCCATGGTCACCGCGGTCGGGTACCAGCGGCCGTCGGCCATGTCGGGACCGTCGGTCCACGTCTCGGTGACGGGATCGAAGATGCCGCTCCACTTCCCGCCGGCGTAGGGGTCGTAGTCGGAGGTTCCACCGATACCCAACAGGCGGCCGTCGGCAAGGAAGGTGTGCCCGCCGCAGAACAGGTCCATGTGAGCCACCTGTGAGGTGAAGCTGTCGGTGGCCGGATCGTAGACGTAGCTGGTGGTGGTGTAGGAGCTCTCGTCGCCGCGCCAGGTGATCAGTTTCCCGGTGTGGAGCACGGCGCTATGGATCGAGATGTCCGGCCAGGCACGGATGTCGCTCCACTCCCCCGCCACGCCGAGCCCGGGCCAGGGCTGGTTGTTGGGGCGCGCCGTCGGGGTGCCGCCGGAGTTCCCGCTCCCCATCTCCCCTTCACCGTCGGCGTTGTTGGCGGTGACCAGATAGAAGAAGCCCCAATCGGGTACCGGCTCCGCCGGGTCGAACCCGTTGTGGTAGTCCCGCTCCCCGATCAGGAAGGTGCCGAAGTAGTCGGCGCCCAGGTCCGGGAGGTAGCCGCGATAAACCGTGTAGCTGTCGGCGCCCGGCTCGGGCTGCCACTCCATCCAGGCCTTGCTGACCCAGGTCACGCCGCTGACTTCCCCGGGTTCGACAGCCGCCGCCGGCAGGGCGAGGCCCAGACAAACGAGTGTCGCGAGGGTTTGCAACTTGCTTTTTCTCAGGAGCTTGAGGGGCATGATCGGTTCCCCTGGACAGACGGACGCTGTCGCCTACAGAAGGTGGAAAATCAAAGATACGGGACGTTTCCTCTGACTGCACTGGGCATTTGCGGTTCAACTACCCAGGAAGCTCAGAAGCGGCGTCAGGGTCAGCGGGCTCAGCAGCGTTCCGAGCACGACGATGGTGGTCAAGACAGCCGGCTCCACGTCGTACTCGGCGGCGATCACGATGGCGATCACCGCTGCGGGCATGCCCGACTGCAGCACCGCGGTCTGCCGCGCCACGCCCTCCAGGCCGTAGAGGGCTGACAGCGGCCAGGCGACGACGATCGAACCCAAGAGCCGCAGCCCGATGGCCAGGGCCACCGGCCCCCAAGGTCCGGTCAGCCCCTTGCCGTGAAGCTGCATGCCGAGGATCAGCAGGAACATCGGAATCGTGGCGTCGGCCATCAGCTCGACGCCACGGTCGATCGGAAGCGGCAGCTCGAAGCCGGTGGCCAGCGCCAGGAATGCAGCAACCAGCGCCCAGATCGCCGGCACCCTGGGGAGCCGCCCCAGGGCATCCCGCAAACTGGCCTGCCCCCACGACGCGACGAGGATACCCGCGGTGAAGGTCATCACCGCCGAGGCGACGAAAAACAGACCGGCCGGGGCCACCGCCGCTTCACCGAAGGCAAAGCGGCTGGCCGAGATGCCGTAGTTTCCGGCGTTGGGCAGCATCGCCCCCAGCACCGCCACCGTACAGAGCTTGCGCTCCCAGCCGAGGAGCCGCGACATCAGCAGGGCCACCCCGGCGAGAATCAGCGAGACCGATGTCGCCAGCCCGGCGATGCGCCCCATCTCGATCAGCGGAGTGCGGCTGGCGGTCAACGTCTCGTAGACGAAACAGGGCGCCAACACCAGGAAGGCCAGCCGGGCCACCGGCGCCGGATCGATCCTGGCCCGGGCGACCAGCGCGTAGCCGACGGCGGCCACGAGGAAGATCGGCGCGAGGTTTTGAAAGAACAGATTGAGCATCGGCCGGAGAGCATACAATTGACCGTGTTTTAGCGCCGGACTAAGGCAATCCAACCACCATCGCGCTAAAGTGATCCATCAGAGGTCGAGGTTGTCTCGACCGCAGAAAACAGGGCGGCCATGAGCCTCGAAGCCGAGCTTCGCATCGATCATCTGATTCGCGAACTGGAGAACTTCCAGGAGATCGCGAAGACGTTGAAACCGCCGCCGGGCGAGGAACCCCGGCTCCAGGGCCTCGATGTCTACGGCAACTCCCTGCCCCTGCGCCAGGTGGTCGGCGGCGATCACATCATCTTCATCGACTTCAACCAGCGCTTCGATCTGGACAGGCGCATCGCCCGGGCGCGCAAGCAAGGGCAGGATGAGGTCGCCGAGAAACTGGAGCTCAACCGTAACCGGGCCGGCATCCTGCTGGCCGACGTGGCGGGGCACCGCAAGACCGACGCGCTGATCTGCGCCATGCTGCATCAGGCCTTCATGCTTGGTGCCATGTACGAGATGGAGCTCTACGGCGAGATCACCACCCGGGTGTTCGAACTGATCAACGACCGCTTCCACCAGTCGGTGGCGATCAACAAGTACTTCACCATGATCTACGGGGAGATCTCCACCGAGGGACAGTTCCGCTTCATCTCGGCAGCTCACCCGGCGCCGGTGGTCTACTCCAAGCAGTACGGCAAGCTGACCAAGATCAGCTCCGACCGCACCGCCTCCTTTCCGCCGATCGGGATCTTCCCCCACAAGCACGACATCGACCGGGCCCGTCACGAGAGCTGGCTAGGCTACAAGCCGACCTATTCGGTCAACGAGATCAACCTGCTGGGCAGCGGCGACATCCTCGTGCTCTACACCGACGGCCTGTCGGAGCACGGCATGAGCGACGACGAGGACGAGTCGCCGGAAGAGCGTTTCTTCCCGGCCCAGCTCGAGTCTCTGCTCAACGAGATGGCGGACCGGCCCTGCAAGGAGATCGGCGCCGAACTGGAGCGGCGAGTGCTCGCCGCCGCCCCCCAGACCGACGACATCAGCTACGTCCTGATCAAGAAAAGCTAGTCGCCGAACGCGGCCCGGCGCATCACCTCGAACAGATCAACTTGCTCCACGTAGGGTCCGTGGACCGGGTCCTTGCCCTTGGCCAGGCTGCGCACGTAACCGGCGCCGGCTCCCCGGGCGAAGACCGGGATCAGGCTGCGGGAGTGGGACGAAGACAACCAGCGGTAGCCCGGCAGCTTGCCCTTGCCCTTGTCGACCAGCTTGTCGAAGGGCTTGCGCGACGCATTGGGCCCCCAGAGCATGTGGTCGTGATCGGCGGTGACCACCAACAAGGTCTCGTCCCAGGCATCCCGGGCGTCGACCCAGGCGACCACAGCCTCGATGGCGGCGACGAAGTCGTTCATCTCCTCGACGGTGCGGCCCAGCTGGTTGGCGTGCATGGCCCAGTCGACGGCGCCCCCCTCGACGTGGAGAAAGAGCCCCTCGGGGTCGTCGTCCAGCGCGTTGAGCGCCACCCGGGTCAGGGTCGCCAGACTCGGCACCGCCTCGGATTTCGGATCGAAGCCCGGCGGGGTGAAACGGGGGTCCGCCCGGGAACCCCTTGCCTGCTGCAGGGTCCCGCCGATGCGAACCGTCGAGACGCTCCCGCCGACCCAGTACGAACCCTGCATCCGTACGTGGCCGACCTGGGGCACGATCAACGTCCGGGCCGGGGTCGGCCCCTCGGCCAGGGACTCGATCCGCGCCCGGTCCTGGACCAGGGTCCAGTGCCCGAGGATCTTGCGCGCATCACGGTCGAGGTTGACGCCGCCGCTCTCGCCGTCGGCACAGACCCGGCGGGTGCGATCGGCGGGACGATCTCCGGTCAGGGTGTCCCAGATCTCCCGGCCGCCGACGTAGCGATAGGTCCGCTCGGCGTCCTCGGGAAGCGGCTCCCCGTTGTTGTCGAAGTCCGGATTGCCGGCGCCGGCGATGAAGTGCAGCAGTCCCGAGGTCAGAAGCTCGGCAGCCAGTTCGCAGTACGCCCGACGGGTGCGGTTGTGGGCTCCTCCGGCGGCAGCGGGAGTGGCGTGGGTGAACTGCACGCTGCTGACGATGCCGACGCGCCTGCCGGCTTGCTGGGAGAGCCAGGCCAGGGTGCGTTCGACCGGATTGCCGTCGCCGTCGATATTGATCGCGCCGCTGAAGGTCGGGACACCGGTCACCAGAGCCGACGCGGTGTTGGCGGAATCGGGCGCGTCGGTGCGCCGCCAGCGGTAGCCCTCGAAGAAGTGGCGCACGCCGCGCTTCTCACCGGCCACCTTCGCCGGGTCCCAGGCGCGCTCGGGATCGTAGATCAACGGCTCGAGTCCCAGGGGATCGCCGTGATCGTCCCGGGCGCCGTTCCAGGTGAGCCCCGACGGGGCCACCGCCATCGAAACCCAGGGAGCCTTGCGGTAGAAGGGCTTCTTGTTCCCCTGGTAGAGCTCGGTGGCCCGCCAGGTATTGAACCCGGCACCGTCGGCCACCATCAGGATCACGTTCTTGGCCCTACCGGGAAAATCGGTCTGGGCCGGATTCGCCCCCAGTACGGCCCCGCAAGCCGCAAGGCCCAGGATCGCCGCCAGCCCTGCCCGGATCACACCCATCTGTCGCCCCTTCGTCCGGCGGGCGCTACCCGCCGGGACGGAGGTTACGACGACGGCCGTCCTGACGCTACCGTTAGAGGCACGAAAGACCGCCCGCCCCACGTTCAGGGACGGGCGGCCGCTTGGATCTGGCCGGGGCTACAGACAGAGCAGGCTCGAAACTTCGCCGCACCCCAAACCGCTGCCCGGACAGGCACACGCCGGGGTCGCCGAACAACACGGACACTGGGCGCAGGAGGCGGCTTTCAGGTGCACCGTCTGCCCGAGAGGACAACTTATCCGGTTGCCGTTGGACTCTTCGCACTTCTGCAAGCCGGTATCCGAGTAGGTCGGCGTGCCGGAGATGCCGCAGGGATCGATTCCACTGGAACAGGTCACCGCTCCGCCGGTGCAACTGTTGCTGGTGGCCGGGCACTGGGGCAGCCCACCGGCGTTGCGGGAGCCGTTCTTTTCCAGATCCACGCGCCATTCGGCGAGGAGTTGGTCGGCGGTCTTGCTCTTGCACTCCTTGGCGGGAGCCTGCTCTCCCGCAGCGACGAATCCGACCGCGCACAGGCACACCAGGGCAGCGATGAACACTCTCGTCATGGTTCTTCCTCCAGATGATGCGATCCGTCAGGCGACGCGCCTGACCTTGCCCCGAGTGTCGTCGCCGGCACGTACCAACTCCATGTCCGCTGGTTTCAATCGACTTGTTCATCGGTCCACGGTGCCCAACGGTTTGTCCCGTTCATGGGAAACGCAGGAGCTCAACGGTCGACCGCGAGCCGGCACCTGCTTTCCGCGGCGACGGAAAGCATGGGACAGCGCGCTGGCGTCGGCGTATCCGACCCATTCGGCGACCCTGTCCTCGGAGCAGCCGCGACTCCGCCCCTCGTTCACCACGGCCTCGACGTAGCGCCAGAGCAGCTCGCTCGGGCTACAGCTCATCGAGCTCATGCACAGGCGCCATAGTCGTTGCCGGCTCCACGAGAGCCGGTGCGCCCACTCCGCGACCGAATGAGGACGTTCCAACTGCTCGACAACTTGCAGCGCGGGATCCAACTCGGCCCTGGCGACGACGATCGGCGGAAGCCAGGCATCTCGCGGGACTCTGGGACGGCGCAGACCGGCCAGCGCACGGCGCAGCCTGATCACGACCTGCCGAAGCGTGAGCACCTCGCCGAAGCCGGCCTGGAACCACTCAACCAGCCGTGAGGCAGCCACGTCTGCCGGGCAAAACCAGACCTCGGCTCCAGGCGGAACCGCAGGGCGCAACACGGTAGGCCGCAGACCGTTGAGCGCGTCGTCCAACAGCACGACGATGGCGCATTCGGACGCGCGCAGTGAAGCGAGATCAGCGCAAGGGATCCGGCGGACTCCCATCCCTTGCATCGGAACCGGAATGGACGTTCGATCCGAGAGCAACGCAGCAAGGTGCAAGGGGCACACTCGGTGTCAGCGAGAAATGCTCAGCCGGCCGGGTTCGATCTCGGTCACTGCCTGTCGTGTCGCGAGCGGAGAGGTAGAGTTCAGAAGAATCATACGCCGACCGACCGGAAAACGGAGCGGCGTTCATGTGACGGCGTTCGTGTGGCGGCGATCGCCGGAAAGCGATTGCCAGAATGGCTCTACCGTCTTTTCCCGCGACGGGAACGAAGCGTCCAGACGCGCAGCCCCCCGGGCTTGCGACGAATCCAGCCCAGGAAGCGCTGCATGTCCGGGTGCTCTCGAAGTAGATCGAGGGTGTAGTAGCTCTGCTCGAGTTCCCGCTCGCTGAAGAGCGCGTGGATCTGCTTGTGGCAGGGGCGGCAAAGCATGGCGATGCCGGAGCGCATCTCCGTCAGGTCGAAGCGTTTGAGAGCGCTGCGCTTGCGATGCCGCATCCGCGGGACCAGGTGGTGCCGGGTCAATTCCGGCACCACCCGCCCGCACAGCTCACAGGGATCATCCACGGCCGGCCTCCCGCCTACCAGTCTGGCAGGGAGATCCACCGGCCACTAGCCCGTTCCGCAGAGGCCTATTTGCGCAGCTCGTTCCGGTAGTCCTCCCGGCCCCGCTGCCGGGGCTTGCCGAAGTCCGGACGCACCGGAGGATTCTCGGCGTGGAGCCGCAGCACCTCGGTGATGCCCCGGTCGAGCTGATCGTCCTTGCCCCGGGCGAGGTCCTGGGGCAGGTTCTCGACCTCGATATCCGGGTCGACGCCGTAGTTCTCCAGGTCCCAGCCCTGCCGGGCGTCCCACCAGGCGAACTCCGGCTGGGTGATCCCGCCGCCGTCCTGCAGGTTCTTGTCGCCGCGGATACCGATGACACCCCCCCAACTGCGCATGCCGATCACCGGAGCCAGCTTCTCGAGCTGCACCGCCGTGGGGAAGATGTCCCCGTCGGAACCGGCGAACTGGTTGGTCAGCACGACGAAAGGGCCGTTGAGGGTGCGGGCGGGATAGGTCGTGACGCCGCCGCCCCGGGAGCGGTCGAAGCTGATCGGCTTGCGGCGCAGCCGCTCCAGCACCATCTGGGAGACGAAGCCGCCGCCGTTCCAGCGCACGTCGACGATCATCCCCTCCTTGTCCAGCTGGGGGTAAAACCAGGTATTGAACTCGACCAACCCGCCGACTCCCATGTCCGGGACGTGGACGTAGCCGATCTTGCCGCCGCTCTTGTCGGCGACGTACTCCCGGTTCCGCCGCACCCAGTCGGAGTAGTGCAGCTCGCCGTCGTTCCCGGTGGGCACCACGACCACCTGCCGGGCCCCTTCGGTATCGGGCTTGTCGTTGACGGTCAGCAGGACTTCCTTGCCGGCCATGCCTTCCAGGTGGCCGATGAACGGCCGGTCGTCGCGGAAGGGCAACTGGTTGACCGCCAGGATGTAGTCCCCTTCATCGATGTCGACGCCGGGCACGTCCAGCGGCGACAGCACCCGGTCGGCGGGATCGCCGCGGTAGATCCGGGTGACCCTGTAGGCGTCCCCTTCCCGCTCGAGATCGGCGCCGAGCAGGCCGGTGGGCACTCGGGGCACGTTGACGCCCCGGTCTCCGCCGAACACGTATGTGTGGGAGGTCGAGAGTTCGCCGATGATCTCGCCGATCAGATCGCGCAGGTCGTCCCGGGTCGCCAGGCGGGGCAACAGCGTGGCGTATTGGTCTCGAATGCCCTTCCAGTCCACACCGCCCATGCCGGGGTCCCAGTAGAACTCCCGCATCTGGCGCCAGGCCTCGTAGTAGATCTGCGACCACTCTTCCCGGGGCTCGAGTTCGACGACGACCCCGTCGAGGGCGACCTTGTGCTCACCCAGGTTGTCTCCCGGGGGTGAACCGGCACCGACGACGAACAGCTCGCCGCCCCCCTTCCACAGCAGCATCTTCTCGCCGTTGTCCGACAGGTCGTAGGTCCGCACGCCACCGGCGAAGCGTTTGGCTTTCTTGTCCTTCAACGAGAAGGTCATCACCGTCGCACCACCCGGCCCCTGGGAGGTCATGCCTCGGAGCTGCCCCTGGCTGTAGTAGATGCGCCCCTTGCCGGCGATCAGGCCGCCGTACTGGCCGTTGGGTACCGGGAGTTCGACCACCCGCCGGGCCAGACCGTCCAGGTCGATCTCGATCGGCTCGGGCGTGTCCTTCTTCTCGTCCTCTTTCTTGTCCCCGTCCTTCTCGTCCTTGCCCTTATCGCCCTTCTTCTCGTCGTCCTCGCCCTCCGCATCCTCGTCTTCCTCGGGGGGCATACCGGCCAGGTGGGCAAACGGGTTCTTCACGTCGTCACGCAGCAGCACCAGGTAGGGCCGGCTGGCGTTGACGTTGACGTTCTGGAAGTCGCGCCAACCCATCATCGGATCGGTGGTGCGGGAGCTCATGAAGTACAGGTAGTTCCCTTCGGGGTCCCAGGCGACGTCGTAGTCGTCGGTGTGGCCGTCGGTCACCCGATGGACCTCCCCTTCCTTGGTGTCGTAGATGAACACCGAACGGTACTCGTTCTTTTCCCGCTTGACGTAGGCCAACCAGCGGCCGCCGCGGCTGAAGGTGTAGATCCGAATCTCCGACTGCTCGCTGCGGTCGACCTTGCGCGGGTTGCCCTTCTCGGCATCGGCGATCCACAGGGTCTGGGTGTTGTCCGCCCAGGCGATCCACTTTCCGTCGGGAGAGAAGGTCGGCGCGAAGTGCCAGGAGGGGTCGCCCTGTCCGGCGAGCACACGCGGTTCTCCCCGGCCCCAGGCATCGATGATGCGGATCTGCTCCTCGCCGCTCTCATCGCTGACGTAGACGATCTGCTTGCCCTCGGCGTCGTAGGTCCCGTACCGCTCCCGGGCACCGGTTCCCCGGGTCACCGGCAGGGTCACCCCCTCCTCGACCGGAACCGAGAACAGCTCACCGCGGGTGCTGATCAGCAGGCGGTCTCCCTCGGGGGTCAGATCGACCCACTCGAAGCGGGTCGCCGCCTGGGGATAGCGCGAGCGGGTCAAGACCCGGTCGCTGGGCAGGTCGATCTCGATCTCACGCGCCCGGCCGGTCGCCGGGTCGAACAGCTGCACCCCTCCGGCGAGCATGTAGACGATCCGCCCGTCGGGAGCCATCGACGGAAAGCGAGCATCCCACTTGCCCAGATCGGTGTGGCGCTTGCGGTCGCTGCCGTCGGCGCTCATCGACCAGAGGTTGGCGGTACCGCCTGCATCCCCCAGGTAGTAGACGCGGCCGCCGTGCCACATGGGGAAGGCGTTCATCGTCGACGAGTCGGTGATCTTGCCGTAGTCGCCACGCTTCGGATCGCCGATCCAGATCTCGGTATTGGTGCCGCCGCGATAGCGCTTCCAGGTCCGGCGCTCCCGCTCGGTGCGGGTGAAGGCGTAGCGGCCGCTGACGGCGTCGATCTCCAACCGCGCGCACCAACCCAGGGGCAAGCGCTCCACGTCGCCGCCGCCTACAGGCACGGTGTAGACATGCCAGCTTCCGTGGGGGGCGTTGCGGCGGCTGCGGAACAACACGTGCTTGCCGTCGGGGGTGAACCCGAGCACGTCGTCCCCCCAGGGATGCCAGGTCAGGCGCCGGGGCTCTCCGCCCTCGGCGGGCATGATGAAGACGTCGGCGTTCCCGTCGTATTGCCCGGTGAAGGCGATCATGCTGCCGTCGGGCGAGAACTTCGGATGGGTCTCGGTGCCGACGTGAATCGTCAGGCGGCGGGCAGTCCCCCCACCGGCATCAGCCAGCCAGAGGTCTCCCTCGGCGGCAAACACGACGCGATCGCCGTGAAGGTCCGGCGTCCGAAGGTAGCCTTCGGCAGCCTGGGCCGGTATCAGGGCCCAAAGCGCCAGCACGGCGCAGATCAACATCCGTCCCCCCCGGGTCGTTCCCACGGCATCCTCCTGGTCGGCGTTGCGGCGCGGACAGAAGTGCCCGGGCCCGGTGTTGCCCGGCCGACACCCTTATTACGCCGCAGCCCCGCTCAAGATTCACTTCGAGCGTCGGTTTCGGGGTGGCCCGGGCCGTTGGAGCACGCGAACCGGCCCCGGTGTGCACCGTCTGCGGCGGGGCGCTACGTTATAATCCCGGTGCCGTAAACCTATGCAAGAGAAACAGAAAGCCGACGTCACCCCCGCCGCGGATCCGCCGAAGCCCGGCGCCGACCGCAGCTTCGGGCGCTACGTCGATACCGGCCGTCAGGGACTGATCCGGCGATTTTTCGCCACCCTGCGCCACGGCTACGGCTTGCTGGTCGGCGGGCGGGCCGCCCATCTGCGGGATCTCCCCGAACGGCAGCGCCGCAGCGCCGGTGTTGCGCTCCAGCGGCTACTGCTCTGGTTCCTCGCCATCCCGGTCAGCCCCAAGCTGCGGCGAGAGACCTTCCCGGTCCAACTCCGGGTCCGGCTGGAGCGTCTCGGCCCGACCTACATCAAGCTGGGCCAGATCCTCAGTATGCGCGAGGATCTGCTGCCCCCATCGGTCACCGGCGAACTGCGCCACCTGCTCAACCGGCTGCCGGCGGTGCCCTACCCCGAGTTCCTCAAGCTGGTCGCCGAGCACCTCGACAAACCGGTTGAAGAGGTCTTCGCCCACATCCGTACCGCCCCGCTGGGGTCGGCCTCGATCGGGCAAACCCATCTGGCTACCCTCCACGACGGCACCCAGGTGATCCTCAAGGTGGTCAAGCCGGGCATCCGCGAGACCCTCAAGCGGGACACCCTGCTGTTGGGCATGCTGGGCGGCCTGCTGCAGCTCTTCTTCTCGCGCTATCAACCCGGCCGCATTCTCGACGAGTTCTGCGAGTACACCCGCAAGGAGGTCGACCTCTCACGGGAAGCGGACAACGCCGAGACCTTCGCCTCCGCGTTCAAGGACGAAGCGGACATCCGCTTCCCCCGGATCTACCGGGAGTACTCCAACCGGGACCTGCTCTGCATGGAGTTCCTCGACGGCATCGAGCCGAACTCTGAACGGGCTCTGGCATTGCGGGAGGCCGACCGGGAGAAGCTGGTGGACCTGGGCGCCGGAGCGATCATCTCGATGCTCTACCGGGACGGCTTCTTCCACGCCGATCTGCATCCGGGCAATCTGCTGATCTTGCCGGGGCCTCAGTGCGGCTTCATCGACCTGGGCATGGTCGGCCGCTTCGATACCGAGCTCAAGCACACGCTGCTGTACTACTTCTACAGCCTGGTCGCCGGCGACGCCGAGAGCGCGGCGACCTATCTGGCCGCCACCGCCAAGATCACGTCGAAGTCCGATCCCGCCGGTTTCCGCCGGGACGTCGAGGACATCTGCCGCCACTGGACCCACCGGGCCCGTTTCAGCGAGTACTCCCTGGCCCGGCTGGTGATGCAGTCGGTCGCCAAGGGCGCCGAGTACCGCATGT
This sequence comes from Acidobacteria bacterium Mor1, assembly GCA_001664505.1. Classification (GTDB taxonomy): domain Bacteria; phylum Acidobacteriota; class Polarisedimenticolia; order Polarisedimenticolales; family Polarisedimenticolaceae; genus Mor1. Next base: position 5,422,644 of record CP011806.1, on the reverse strand, counting down.
ACTTCCCGATGGAGATGGTGCTGATGGTCAAGGCCATCGTTACCTTCGAGGCGGTGGGCAACGAACTGGCGCCCGGCTTCGACATCGCGGCGGTTTCCCGCAAACATCTGCACCGCATCCTGATCCAGCGCTTCGGCCCGCTGCGGCTGGCCAAGGAAAGCCTGACCGGCATGCCCGAACTGATCGACGCCCTGGCCAAGACGCCGAAGCTTCTCACCGAGGGGCTGAAGCTGGTGGAGCAGGCGACGTCGCGGCCGGCGGAGAACCCCTTCGCCGGGATCCGCGCGACCCTGTTCGGCGGCTTCTGTCTGGTGGCCGGAGCCATTCTCGCCGGCGCAGGCGGGCCCTGGCCGATCTGGGCGGCGCTCCTGATCGTCGGCGCGCTGCTGCCCCTTCGCCGCGGAAGCTAGCTTCCCCGTGCTCGACTTCCTGCGGAACCCCGAGTTCTGGAAGCACGCCAGCATTCCGTTCGTCGCGGCGATCATCGGCTGGGTCACCAACTGGGTCGCGATCAAGCTGACCTTCAAGCCGTTGGAGTTCGTCGGCATCCGCCCGTTCCTCGGCTGGCAGGGCATCATCCCGTCCAAGGCCCGCAAGATGGCGGAGATCTTCGTCGACAAGACGATGTACCGGCTGGGCACCCTGAAAGAGGCGTTCCAGTCGATGGAGCCGGAGAAGATGGCCGAGCACATCACCGCGGTGATGGAGCCCCGGCTGGACGGCTACACCAACGAGATCCTGTACTACCGACACCCGGCGCTATGGAAGATGCTGCCCGAGACGGTCAAGCAGCAGGTCTACGCCCGGGTCCGCGCCGAGATGCCCGGCCTGATCGAGAACCTGATCGCCGATGTCGCCGAGGACATCGAGGAGCTGGTCGACTTCAAACACATGCTGACCGAGCGCCTCGAAGGGGACAAGCAACTGCTCAACCGCTTGTTCCTCGAGGCGGGTGAGGTGGAGTTCCGCTTCATCGTGCGCAGCGGCCTCTACTTCGGCTTCCTGTTCGGACTGGTGCAGCTCCTGGTCTGGATCTTCTTCAAGCATTGGTGGGTGCTGCCCGCCTTCGGCATCGCCGTGGGCTACGCCACCAACTGGTTCGCCATCAACATCATCTTCCGCCCGTTGAACCCGGTGAAGCTGGGACGCTTCGCCCTGCAGGGGGTGTTCCTCAAACGGCAGAAGGAGGTCGCGGCGGTGTGGTGCAAGCTGGTCACCACCGAGATCCTGACCCTTCAACACATCATCTACGCGGTGATGTTCGGGCCGCGGGCGGAACGGGCCCAGGCGCTGATCCGCAAACACATCGAACCGGTGGCCGACCGGGTGGTCGAAGCCTACCGGCCGATGGCCGGCGTCGCGGTCGGGGAAGACAAGCTGGCGGAGATCCGCGACCTGATCGGTGAGAAGGCGGTCGGGGTTTCCACCGACCCCTTCGACCACTGGCCCTTCAACCGTGAGCGGGGCAGGCTGGCCGAGCAACTGCTGCGGGAACGGATGGAGAGCCTGCCCTCGGAGGAGTTTCAGGATCTGCTGCGCCCCTGCTTCCAGGAGGACGAGATGAAGCTGATCATCACCGGGGCGGTGCTGGGACTGCTCGCCGGTATCGCTCAGCTCGTCTTCGTCTTCGGCGGGGTCTAGCGCTCCACCGAGATACGGAAGGTCCCGGTCTCGTAGGTCTTGCCGCCGGTGATCTCGGTGTGCTTGCCGCTCAGGGTGTTGCCCGCGAGATCCGCCTCGAAGGACCAGATCCGGTTACCCATTCCGGAGTCGACCTTGCCGATGACCTTTCCGTCCTCGGTCAGGCTACCCTTGGCGGAGCCTTTCCAGGTGTGGTTCTTGCCGTTCCACTTGAACTTGAACTTCACCTTCCAGCGATCATCCCCGTCGGACTTGAACTCGGCGGAGAGTTCGTCACTTCCCCCGTCGGACCAGTCGTAGCTGCCGCTGAAGGTGTGGGAAGGCAGCTTGGCCCCCATCGCGGGCATGCAGAGTGCGAGGAGGGTGATCAGCAGTGCGAAACGCTTCATCGGGTTCTCCCTTGGATGCAGGGGTCTTCGCGGCCGGCGCCGCAACGGATTCAGCGGCCGTGAGTACCGGCCCCGGCCGATTTCGGTTGCACCTGCGGCGCCCCCCTCTATGATGATCGACCGATGCAGGGTATCTCACCCCAGTCGGCGGCCCCCCGCCGGGGCAACGCCTTCTCCCAGTTTCTGGGCCGCCTGTGGTTGCGGCTCACCGGCTGGACCATCGAGGGCCAGGTCCCCGATCTGCCCAAGGCGGTGTACGTGGCGGCGCCCCACACCTCGAACTGGGACTTCATTCACTGCATCAGCGTGGTCCTGGCCCTGCGGCTGCACTTCAACTGGGTCGGCAAGCACACCCTGTTCCGCTTTCCCCTGGGACCGTTGATGCGCTTTCTCGGCGGCATTCCGATCAAGCGCGGATCCGGCCAGGGGATGGTCGACGCCACCATCGAAGAGATGAAGCAGCGGGCCAAGTTCCTGGTGGGCATCGCCCCCGAAGGCACCCGCAAGCACGTCGATCGCTGGCGCACCGGTTTCTACCGCATCGCCGTCGGAGCCGGCGTACCAATCGTGCTCTGCTCTTGCGACTATCGACGCAAGGTCGTCGGCATCGGTCCGACCTTCGAGCCCAGCGGAGACTGGGAGGCGGACCTGGAACCGATCCGCGCCTACTACCGGGACATAAGCGGGCGGCACCCCGAGCAATTCGGCATGCCCTGAGCTCCCTCGCCGCATCAACGAGTTGTGGGCGAGTTGTAAATTTCGCACTGCCGCCATTGACGGCCGCGTGCATTGATCGTAGAACGTTCCCGTGATGACGACGCACCTCCACAACGTTCTCTGTTGTTGCTGCCGGTACAACCATGCCCGGCGGCAGGGTCGTGTCTGATTCCTCGGCACCACACCCACTGATTTCAATCAAAGCCGGGCGAAACGCCCGGCTTTTTCATGTTTCGGCCCGGTGTTTCGCCCGATTCAAAGGAGCGAAAAACCATGTCCGAGAATCTCGACCGTCTACCCCGCATCGGCGATCCGGCCCCGGATTTCACCGCGCCGAGCACCGAAGGGGAAATCCGTTTTCGTGAGTGGCGCGGCGACAGCTGGGCGCTGTTGTTCTCGCACCCCGCCGATTTCACGCCGGTTTGCACCACCGAGCTGACCGCGCTGGCCGGGCGTTCCGCGGAGTTTCAGGCCCGGGATGTCAAGCTGATCGGGCTCTCGATCGACAGCGTCCACGCCCATCTGGCGTGGCGGGAGAACATCCGCGAAAAGCTGGGCGTCGAGATCGATTTCCCGCTGATCGCCGACTTGAGCCAACAGGTCGCCCGGGCCTACGGCATGCTGCATCCCGGCGAGGCGGAGACCGCCACGGTACGGGCGGTGTTCGTGATCGACCCCTCCCATACCGTTCGAGCCGTCGTGTACTACCCACTCAACGTCGGCCGCAACGTGGATGAGCTGCTGCGGCTGATCGACGCGCTCCAGACGGCGACCCGTGAAGCGGTGGCCTGCCCGGTGGACTGGCGGCCCGGCGACAGCGTGATTGTGCCGCCACCGAAAACCAGCGAAGAGGTGCGTCGAATCGAGTCCGCCGGCTACGAGCGGGTGGACTTCTACCTCAACCGCAAGTCGCTCTCGACACCGGTCGGATCGTGAGCACCACCGCGCAACAGCGGGTGCTGCGCTGGCGCGCCCCCGATGTCCGTGGCCTCGAGGAAGCGGCCAGGAAAGGCTACCCCCTCGAGGTCTGCGGACTTCTGATCGGCCGAGCCGGCGACGCGGGCTTCGAGATCGCAGGCTTCACCCGCGCGGCCAATCTGGACGCGGAACGGCCCCATGACCGCTACACCCTGAACCCCGAGGACTTCTTGCGCGCCGACGGCGAGGCCCGGGCCGCGGGACTCGACGTGGTCGGCATCTGGCACACCCACCCGGACCACCCGGCACGTCCGTCCCGGACCGATCTGGACGCCGCCTGGGAGGGCTACGTCTACGTCATCGCCGCGGTCACCGCCGACGGCGTCCACGACATCACCGCCTGGGAACTGAACGGCCCGGAATTCACCGCCGTGGCCATCGAGGAAGAGGACCGATGAGCAAGACCACCATTCGCATTCCCACCCCCCTGCGCAACCTGACCGCCGGCGCCGGTTTCGTCGAGGTCGACGCAGGCACTGTCGGTGAGGCGTTGACCCTGCTGGAGCGGCGTCACGAGGGCATCCTCCAGCGGGTGCTCGACGAACACGGCCGGCTGCGGGGGTTCGTCAACGTGTTCGTCGGCGAGCGGAACATCCAGGCTCTGGGCGGCCTGGACGCCGGCCTCGAGGAGGGCGCGGTGATCTCGATCGTCCCCGCCGTCGCCGGAGGCACTCGATGAGCGCCAGCCAGAAACGGCTCGCCGCGCTGCGGGAGTCGGTCGGTGAAGTAGATCCCCTGGAAGCGCTGGAGCTACAGCAGCGCGGCGCGCGGCTGATCGACGTCCGCGAGCCCGACGAGGTGGCCGCAGGGAGCCCCGAGGGCGCCCTGCGTATCGTGCGCGGTTTCCTCGAACTGCGGATCGAACAGGCGGTCGCAGACACCGAAACACCGCTTCTGGTGCTCTGCGCCGGCGGGGCCCGCTCCCTGTTCGCCGCCGACGACCTGGAGCGGCTGGGCTACACCGACGTGCGCAGCGTTGCCGGAGGCTTCCGCGAGTGGAAGAACGCCGGGCTGCCCGTCGAGGTACCTCGCACCCTCGATGCCGAACAACGGGAACGCTACGGCCGCCATCTGTCGGTCCCCGAGGTCGGCGAGGAGGGCCAGCTGCGGTTGCTCGATTCGAAGGTGCTGTTGATCGGTGCCGGCGGACTCGGCTCGCCGACGGCGCTCTACCTGGCGGCGGCCGGGGTCGGGACCCTGGGCATCGTCGATGACGATGTCGTCGATCGATCCAACCTGCAGCGTCAGATCCTGCACACCGACGCCCGGGTCGGCCGGTCCAAGGTCGCCTCCGCCCGGGAGACCCTGCTGGCCCTCAACCCCTCGCTGGACGTGCGCGGCCATGAGACGCGTCTCGACCGGCACAACGTGGAGGAGGTCTTCGGCGGTTACGACGTGATCGTCGACGGCACCGACAACTTCCCGACCCGCTACCTGATCAACGACGCCTGCGTGAAACTGCAGAAGCCCAACGTCCACGGCTCGATCTTCCGCTTCGAGGGACAGGTCACGGTGTTCTGGCCCTCCCGGGAGGCCGATCCGGGACCCTGCTACCGCTGCCTCTATCCCGAACCGCCGCCGGCGGAGCTCGCCCCCTCCTGCGCCGACGCAGGGGTACTGGGTGTCCTTCCCGGAGTGATCGGCGTGATGCAGGCGGTGGAGACGATCAAGCTGCTGCTCGGCATCGGCGAGCCGCTGGTTGGCAAGCTGTTGCAGTACGACGCGCTCCAGGCGGAGTTCTACTCCCTGCGAGTCGAACGGGATCCCGGCTGCGCCTACTGCGGCAGCGAACACTTCCCCGGCTACGTCGACTACGCCCAGTCCTGCGCGGCTCCGGTGGCCGTGCCATGACCTGGTCCGCTCTGCGCACCTGGGACACGCCGACCCCCTTGATCGAACTGGGGCCCGGCCTCGATCTCCCCCGGGGCGTGCGCCTGTTCGCCAAGCTCGAGACGGTCAACGCCGGCGGTTCGATCAAGGATCGGCCGGTGTCGTTCATGCTCGCCCGGGCCATGGCCGAGGGACACCTGAGCGACGGCCGGCGGCTGCTGGACTCCTCGTCGGGAAATGCCGGCATTGCCTACGCGATGCTCGGCGCCGCGGCGGGGGTCGGGGTCACCCTGGTGATCCCCGGCAACGCCAGCCGGGAACGGCTCGACCGCATCGCCGCCCACGGCGCCGAAGTGATCACCACCGATCCCGTAGAAGGCTACGACTTCGCCATCGAGACCGCCCGGCGCATGGCCGAGGCCGAACCCGAGCGCTACTGGTACGCCGATCAGTACAGCAACGAGCAGAACTGGCAGGCGCACTACCAGACCACCGGCGCCGAAATCGAGGAACAGGTGCGGGCCCGCGCCGGTGAAGCACCCGACGCGTTCATCGCCGGGGTCGGCACCGGAGGGACGATCACCGGGGTCGGCCGGAGGCTGCGGCGGGTCCGTCCGGACACCCATCTGGCGGTGGTGGTACCCGAACCCTTCCCGGGAATCGAGGGCTTGAAGCCTCTCGGCTCTCCCGGCGACCTGGTGCCCGAGATCCTCGATCCGTCCCTGATCGACGAACGGATCCCGGTGCGCAGCGAGGACGCCGCGGCCACCGCGCGGCTACTGGCGCGCCGGGGCCTGTTCGTCGGTCCGTCGTCGGGAGCCTTCGTCTTCGCCGCGGCGCAGCTCGCCCGGCGAGGCGGATTCAGAACCCTGGCCACCCTGCTCTGCGACACCGGGGAACGCTACGCGTCTACGGGCATGTGGGCCCGGGATGCCCGACCGGAAGCCGAACGTTCGACTTCACGAGGAACCACACCATGAGCAAGATCCAGCTGGATCCCCTAAAACGCGAAAGCCGGCAGCTCCGCGGCACCATCGGCCGCGAGTTGGAAGCGCCGGGGCGCACCTTCAGCGACCCGTCGAAACAGCTGCTGAAGTTTCACGGTGTCTACCAACAGGACGACCGGGACACCCGTGCCGAACGCAAGCGCGAGGGCAGTGACCGGGACTGGTCGTTCATGATCCGTTGCCGCATCCCCGGCGGCCGGCTCTCGAGCGCCCAGTACCTGGCCATCGACGATCTCGCCGGCCGCCACGCCGACGGAACGCTGCGCATCACCACCCGGCAGACCCTTCAGCTCCACGGAGTGATCCGCGACGACCTGCGCGGGACCCTGCGGGAACTGGACCGCAACCTGATGACCGCTTACGCCGCCTGCGGCGACGTGGTGCGCAACGTGATCTGCTGCCCGGTGGCTCACGGCGGCCCGGTCCAGGAGCAGCTGCACCGACTGGCCGAGCGGATCTCCTCGCATTTCCTGCCTCGTTCTGCGGCGTACCACGAGATCTGGCTGGGTGGAAAACCTGTGGAGCGGGAGGGGCCGGACCCGATCTACGGCGAGACCTACCTGCCGCGAAAGTTCAAGATCGCGATCCAGCGGCCGGGAGACAACTGCGTCGACGTCTGGACCCAGGACGTAGGCATCGTCCCTGTGGTGGAAAACGAACGCATCGTCGCCTACGAGATTCTCGCAGGCGGCGGACTGGGCATGACCCACAACAAGCCGGAGACCTTCCCGCGACTGGCGGATCGATTGGGCCAGGTCGCGCCGGACCGGGTGGTCGAGACCGTTCAGGCGATCGTCACTACCCAACGGGATCACGGCGACCGGGAGAACCGCCGCCACGCCCGGCTCAAGTACCTGATCCACGACCGGGGCCTGCCCTGGTTCCGGCGCCAGGTGGAGCAACGCCAGGGATTCGTCTTCGGCGAACCCGGCCCTCTCGAGCGAGCGGAGATCGAGCTGCATCTGGGTTGGACCCGGCAGGACGACGGCCGCTGGTCCCTGGGGCTCTCGGTGGAGAACGGCCGCATCGCCGACCGGGAAGCGACCCGGCTGCGTAGCGCGCTGCGGCAGATTCTGCGCCGGGTGCCGGCCGCCGTGCGACTGACCCCGCAACAGGACCTGCTGCTCACGGACATCGATGAAGCCGATCGGGACGTGGTGGAATCGCTGCTGGTGACCCACGGGGTGCGTACCTCTTCCGAGACCAGCCGGGTCCGCGCCATGGCGATGGCCTGCCCGGCCCTCCCGACCTGCGGCCTGGCCCTGGCTGAGGCCGAGCGGGCGCTGCCCGCTGTGCTGACGGAACTCGAGCGTGAGCTGAAGCGGCTCGGCCTGGACGGCGAGGTGCTCTCGGTGCGCATGACCGGTTGCCCCAACGGCTGCGCCCGGCCCTACGTCGCCGATATCGGCTTCGTCGGCCGCTCGCTGGATCGCTACGCCATCCGCATCGGCGGGTCCGCCCGCGGGACCCATCTCAACCGCCCCTGGCTCGACCTGGTTCCGACCCGGGAACTGGTGACTCGGCTGGTGCCGCTGCTGGAAGCCTTCGCCGCCCGGCGGCAGGCGGGAGAACGCCTCGATGATTTCTGCCGCCGCCTGGGCGACACCGCCCTGGACCGGCTCGGCGAGCCGCGCCTCGAGGAGGTGCCATGAGCCCGCGCACACAACGTCGTCTCACCTCCCAGGGTTCGCCCGGGTTCGTCTCCCTGGTGGGGTCGGGCCCGGGTGACCCCGACTTGATCACCCTCAAGGGAGTGCGCCGGTTGCGCGAGGCGGACCTGATCGTCCACGACCGCCTGATCCCTCACCGGCTGCTGGCGGAACGCCGGATCGGCGCCCGGCTGATCGACGTGGGCAAGGCACCGGGGCGCCACGGCTTCTCCCAGACCCAGATCAACGCGCTGCTGGTGGCCCAGGCCCGGCGCGGCCTGCAGGTCGTGCGGCTCAAGGGAGGCGATCCCTTCGTGTTCGGCCGCGGCGGTGAGGAGGCGGAGGTGCTGGACGCCGAGGGAATCCCCTTCGAGATCGTGCCCGGAATCTCCAGCTCGATCGCCGCGCCGGCCTATGCCGGGATACCGGTGACCCACCGGGCGCAGACCGGGGCGTTCGCCGTGGTCACCGGTCACGACCTGGACTCGCCGGACACCGACTGGGGCGCACTCAGCCGCGTGGGCACTCTGGTAGTGCTGATGGGACTCGGCCGCCTCGGCGCGCTTTCGCGGCGTTTGATCGGCCATGGACTGCAGGCGGAGACTCCGGCGGCGGTGATCTCCCGGGCCTGCACCGCCGGCCAACGGGTCGCCCGCAGCACCCTGCGCGGCATCGAGCAGGCGGCGCAGGACTTGCCGACACCGGCCACCGTCGTGATCGGCCGCACCGTCGACTACGCCGAACGCCTCGACTGGTTCCGCCCCGAGGAGACGCCGGGCGCCGAGCTCGCGGCAACGGTGAACCCCGGGACGATCGCCGGAGCGGCATCATGAACTGGACGCCGGAAACCGTCGCCGCCCGCCGGAGCGAACTCGAAGCGCTGTCCGCCGAGGAACTGGTGGAGTTCGCCCTGGAGACGTTCGGTGACGGACTGGTCCTGGCGACCAGCTTCGGTCCCCAGACCATCCTGCTGATGGACTGGATCGCCCGGCTGCGCCCGCAGACCGAGGTGTTCTATCTCGATACCGGTCTGTTGTTCGAGGAGACCCACGCGCTGCGGCGGGAACTGGAGCAACGCCTGGGGATTCGCACCAGGCCGGTGACTCCCCTGCTCTCCCTGGAGGAACAGGCGGAAACGTTCGGCTCGGAGCTCTGGTCCCGGGATCCGGAGCCCTGCTGCTTCTTGCGCAAGGTGCTGCCGCTGCGGCGCCAGCTGCAGGGCAAGCAGGCCTGGATGAGCGGCATCCGCGCGACCCAGTCGGCGGACCGGGCGGCGGCCTCGATGATCGAGTGGGACGAGACCAACGGGCTGGTCAAACTCAATCCGCTGCTTGACTGGACCCGGGAGCAGATCGACGCCCGGCTCGAGGCCCGGGGCCTGCCGGTCAACTCGCTGCTGAAGCAGGGCTACCGCAGCGTGGGCTGCCGTCCCTGCACCGTCCGGGCCGACGGACAGGACGAAGGGGGCGAACGCGCGGGGCGCTGGGCGGGCTTCGCCAAGACCGAATGCGGCCTGCATCGCCGCCCGACCCGTCCCGGGACCGCCGGCGAACCGCAGCCGGTGGGAGAGAGCCGGTGATGCAGCCCTATCCGGTGTTCCTGATCGACCTGGCGGACCGCCGCTGCGTGGTGATCGGCGGCGATCATGAAGCCGAACGCAAGACCCGGGAACTGCTGGAGGTCGGCGCCCGGCCGCTACTCATCGCTGCCGAGGTCACATCGGGCCTGGCGGCGCTGGCCCGGGCGGATCGCATCGAACACCTCTCCCGGGACTACCGGGACGGCGACCTGCGCGGCGCGTTTCTGGTGATCGCCTCGGGGCAACCCGGCGCCTGCAACCACGCGATCCGCAACGAGGCCCGGGGTGAGGGAACGATCTGCAACGTGATGGACGTTCCCGGGCTCTGCGATTTCGTTGCCGGCTCGGTGGTACGCCGGGGCCCGCTGACCGTCGCGATCTCCACAGCCGGCTGCGGGCCGGCGCTTGCGGTCCGGCTCCGGGAGCAACTTCAGGAGCTGCTGACGCCGGCTCACGGCCGCCTGCTGGAGCTGATGGCCGGGCTGCGCGACCGGGTCAAGGCGCGCCACCCCGTTTTCTCCGAACGGAAGCGCCGGTGGTTCGCCCTGGTCGATTCCGACGTGCTGGACAAGCTCGCCGCCGGCCGGGAACCCGAGGCGCTTCGGCAGATGGAGCGGATCCTCGATCTGCCGTCGAAAGCGCTTCGTTCCGGCGGACCGGCCCCCTTATAATCCCGGCGCCGGGATCCCAGCGGGCACGGCGCAGGTGAGCAGGGGGGCTCGCCGGCGGCGGCGCTTCCCCGGCTCCGGTGGATTCACGATTCATGGCCAACGACGGGCTCGACTCTCACTGGCACCCGCTCCGTGCCTTCACCAAGGCGCTGCTCGACGACCTGGAAGCGCTGCAGATCCTGCTGCGCTCGGGGCGTTTCGAGCACGGGCGTTGCCGCATCGGGGCCGAGCAGGAGTTGTTCCTGGTCGACCGGCGCATGCAGCCGGCGATGGCCTCCCTCCAGGTCCTGGAGAAGCTCGACAGCGAACAGGTCGTCACCGAACTGGGCCTGTTCAATCTCGAGATCAACCTCTCCCCGCTGGACTTCGACGGCGACTGTCTCTCCCGTATGGAGCGGGAAGCCGAGGATCTGCTGGCCGAGGTCTCCCGGGCCGCCCGCACCCTGGGCATCCGGGTGCTCCTGACCGGCATCCTGCCGACCTTGCGCAAGCGGGACCTGACCCTCGACGCCATGACCCCCAACCCCCGTTACCGGGAACTCAACCGGGCGACGGTCGAGGCTCGGGGCGGGTCCTTCCGCATGAACATCAAGGGCCTCGACGACCTGAGCGTGACTCACGACAACGTCATGTTCGAGGCCTGCAACACCAGCTTCCAGATTCACCTGCAGGTCGACGCCGATCAGTTCGCGCCGCTCTACAACATGGCCCAGGCGATCACCGCGCCCTGCATCGCCGCGGCGACCAACTCCCCGGTGTTCCTGCAGCACCGGCTGTGGCACGAGACCCGGCTGGCGCTGTTCCAGCAATCGGTGGATTCCCGTTCCGACTTTCACCAGGCCCGGCAGACCCCGCCCCGGGTGGTCTTCGGCGACCGCTGGATCCGCGAGTCGGTCCACGAAATCTTCCGGGACGACATCGCCCGCTTCCGGGTTTTCATCGCCCGGGATACCGGCCCGTCATCGCTGGAACTGATGCGCGAGGGGCAGGTGCCGCCGCTCAAGGCGCTCTGCGCCCACAACGGCACGGTCTACCGCTGGAACCGGCCCTGCTACGGACTCAAGGACGGGGTCCCGCACCTGCGCATCGAACATCGAGCGCTCCCTGCCGGCCCGACGGTGCTGGACCAGGTCGCCAACGCCGCCTTCTTCTACGGGTTGATGATGGCGCTCCCCAAGGAGTACGGAAACATCGCCGACAACCTGGCCTTTGACGACGCCAAGATGAACGTCACCGCCGCGGCGCGCTACGGGCTGGAGGCTCAGCTCCGCTGGGCGGACGGACGCAAGCACACCGCTTCGGAACTGGTCCTCAACCACCTGCTGCCCCTGGCTCGCGAAGGGCTGCAGGCCAAGGAGCTGCGCAACTCCGACATCGACCGCTACCTGGGCACCATCGAAGAACGGGTTCGCAGCGGCCGCACCGGATCCCAGTGGCTTCTCGACTCCCTGGGACACATGGGCGACCGGGGCCGCCCCGAGGAGCGCTATCGCACGGTCACCTCGGCGATGTACGAGCGTTTCCTCGAAGGGGCGCCGGTCCACCGCTGGCCCCTGGCGGAACTGGAAGATGATTGGGACTGGCTCGACGGCTACAAGACCGTCGATCAGATGATGGTCACCGACATGTTCACCGTGCGCCAGGGGGACCTGGTCGATCTGGCGGCCAACCTGATGGACTGGGAGCGCATCCGCCACGTCCCGGTCGAGGACCGGGACGGCAAGCTGGTCGGCCTGGTAACCAACCGGCAACTCTTGCGGCTGGTTTCCCGCCCGCGCTCCGAGGGCCCCGCGGCGGTGGAAGAGATCATGGTCCGCAACCCGATCACGATTCTTCCCGACACCACCACCGTCGAGGCGATCCAGTCGATGCGCCGCAACAAGGTCTCTTGCCTGCCGGTGGTCGACAGCGACGGCAAGCTGATGGGCATGGTTTCGGAGCGGGACTTCGTACACCTGACAGCGAAGCTGCTGGACCAGATGCTCAAGCACGCCGAGCAAACCTGATACGAATCCGGCCCACGAACCGCTCGACAATTCAAACAGTCCGACCCACGACACCTTCCCGATCTGCAACACGGCTCTCGAGGCGCGATGTCCCGGCGGCAGTTGTCGCCGTGCAATGCGAACCGATCATTCGGCCTTTCTGCATGGACAAACTTGCTGGAGTTGTGCGGCAGCACGACGTAAGCATGGGGGCACACGCGAATCAGACGTGATTCGCGAATTCTCGCGAGGTCGCTGCGGCCGCAGGCTTCGCATCGTTCATGGACCCCCATTGCCGTCCCCCACCGGCAGGTCCCGGTCGGTGACGGCGCAGCATAGGAAGCCATCACATGAAACGAACACGGTTTACCCTCTGGCTCGCGCTGATCGCGTGCGCCCTGATCACCTCCATGCCGGCGGCGGCTCCCCAGGAAGAGCCTGTTTCGGAAGAGACCAACATCGGCTTCTACGAATCCACCAGCCCGCGCCTCGATCCGGCGATCGGAGACAAACAGTTCGAGAAGATCGATCCCTCATTCCGCCACGAGTTCGCCGACCACGTGGCAAACGGCGTGCAGCTGCGGAACCGCACGTCGGCGACGATCCACTCCCGAGGGGTCCCTGCGGGCTCCCGGGTCCTTCAGGGGTTGCTGTACTGGAATTTCTCCGACAACAACCCGGAGGGGCCGGACACCTCGCCGATCCTGTTCCGGGGCAACGTGGTGGTCGGCCGCAAGACTGCCGACAGTCAGGATCCCTGTTGGGGTATGGCGGGCAGCCACAGCTACGTGGCCGACGTCACCCCCTGGATCCTCAACAACGGAAGCCACCCGAACCAGGACTACGACGTGGTCGTCCCGTTCAATGCCCGGACCTCAACCACGGGACAGAACCCCTGGAATCCGTCGGAGGTTCAGGAACAACGCAACCAGGGCGCGACACTGATCATCATCTACGCCAACGACCAGACTGTCGGGCCGCTCTTCGTCTACGACAACCTGCCCAACTCGATGTTCTTCAACACGGCGACCTTCAACCTGGCTCACGGCATCGCCAGCCGGCCGGCACTGTTCAGCATGGTCGGCGCCGACGGCCAGCGCGGCGGCGGTTTCGACAACTCTGCCGCTCTCGAGACCTCGTTCTTCGACGGCGTACAGATCGCCGGCTCGCCGGTGATGGACAGCGACTGGAACGGCGGTGACGGGGTGACGTTGACCCAGCTCTGGGATACCCACTCCCATCTGGTCAACCTGAACAACAGCGGCACGTCCAGCGTGACCTACAACTCGACCGGAGACTGCCTGGTACCGGTCGCGTTCGTCATCGACACCAACTAGGGAGCTTTCCCGGGGTGGGTCCGGGGGCCGGACGGCCCACCCTCTTCCTGCGGTCGGAATCCCCGGCTACAAACGTGCAGAACCTACCCCGCACGCCCTCCTTACCCGCCGCCGGAATAGATGAAGCGGCCCAGCCCGATCGTGAACAGGAAACAGCCGAAGAGCGCATGCTGGAAGGCCACCACCAGCGGCGAACGGGTCCGCTCGTACGTCCAGGCGAACAAGAGCCCGCCGCCCAGGGTCAGAAGCGGGGCGACCCAGTTCATGAAGATCACGTGGACCAGGGAGAAGGCCAGGGCGCTGACCAGGATGCGGCTCCAGGCGGTGGGGAACAGTTTCCGGTAGCGGTGGAAGATGAAGGTGCGATAGACGATGCCCTGGGGGTAGACCGACAGGATCGGATAGAGCAACATCAGCATCGCCCAGACCACCGGACGGTCCCGTACGAAATCGAAGAAACGATCGGGGGACAGCAGGAAGGTCAACCCGACGAGGAAAGGGACGGCCAGCAGGAAGGGCACCAGCGCCCAGCGCAGGGTGCGAGCCGCCGAACGGGTCTTCCACAGGCGGCTGAAATCGAAGTCCCCGCCGCGGCCGAGGATGAACAGGCAGATGACCGTCAGGATCCAGAGCGCCGGGATCACCTTGATCGGCAGGGCGCCGGAGACGTAGAGCAGCGGAGGAAGAACGAACAGCCCGAAGAATTCGAGTAGAAGTGCGATCTTCCTGCGAGTGGTCATCCAGTTGCTCCGTCTTCCCCCTGAACCTACCCAAAATCGGTAAGCTGGGCTCGTTCTGAAGCGAGGCGATGCATGTTTTTTTCTCTGCGGGTCGCGCGTCGGCCATGGAAAAGCCCGACAGGCTCACCGGCGTTGCTCCGTCGCGCCGCGTGGATCCTGTTCGCCACCCTTGCCGGTGCCCTGTCCGGCAGCGCCTACGCCGATGACCGCGCCTTGCCGCAGCGCGACGAACCGCGGCCGCGCACGGCGCTTGTACTCAGTGGCGGCGGCGCCCGGGGGGCCGCCCATGTCGGTGTCCTGCGCGCCCTGGAAGAGCTGCGGGTCCCCGTCGACTTCGTCGTCGGCACCAGCATGGGCTCGATCGTCGGCGGACTCTACGCCTCGGGGATGTCCCCCGCCGACCTCGAGAGAGCTTTCGCCCGGATCGACTGGGTGGATGCGTTCTCCGACGCTCCGGCGCGGCGCTCGGTCTCCTTCCGCCGCAAGCAGGACGACAACCTGGCCCTGTTCCAGTTCGAGTTGGGGGTCAGCCGGGAGGGCATCACCCTGCCCGCCGGGCTCATCGCGGGCCAGAAACTGGGTTTCGAACTACGGGAACTGAGCCTGCACACCGAGGGGATCGGGGATTTCGACCAGCTGCCCCTGCCCTACCGGGCGGTGGCCACCGACCTGGATACCGGCGAGTACGTGGTCCTCGGCGGCGGCGATCTGGCCGACGCCATGCGCGCCAGCATGTCGGTTCCCGGCGTCTTCACCCCGGTCGAGATCGACGGGCGGCTGCTGGTCGACGGGGGCGTGATCCGCAACCTGCCGATCGATATCGCCCGGGAGCTGGGCGCCGAGCGGATCATCGCCGTGGATATCTCGGCTCAGATCGAGGGGGCGCGTACCGAGGGTTCGTTCTTCGAGGTCGCGTCCCAGACCATCACCCTGTTCACCGAGCAGAACGTGCGGGAGCAGATCGCCCTGCTCGAGGAACAGGACCTGCTGCTGGTCCCCGACCTGGGTGAGATGCGCACCGCGGATTTCGACTCGGTCTTGCCGGCGGTCCGCACCGGCTACGAGGCCACCCTGGCCGACGCTGACCGGCTGCTGCCCTACGCCGTCGGCGAGAGCGACTACGAGGCCTGGCGCCTGCGGCACCGCCCCGGCCGGATCGTGACGCCCCCGATCAAGATCACCTCGGTGGAGATCGTCGGCACCGAACGGGTCCACCCCCTGGTGGTGCGCACCCGCATCCGGGTCGCTCCCGGAGACACCCTCGATCTGGTCGCGCTGCGGGACGACCTGCGCCGGATCTACGAGGTCGGTGAGTTCCAGTCGGTGGAGTTCGACCTGGAAGACCGGGGGGACGCCGGCGCGGCCCTGGTGCTCAAGGTCGAAGAGAAGAGCTGGGGGCCAGCGTACCTGCGCTTCGGTATCCAACTCAACTCCAACCTCGAGGGGCGCGGGCAGTTCGCGCTGCTGGCCAACTACCGGCGGACGCACCTCAACCGGCTGGGCGCCGAGTGGAACAACTTCGCCCGCATCGGCGACCGGGACGGTCTGAGCAGCGAGTGGTACCAGCCGCTGCATTATCGCGGCCGCTGGTTCGTCGCTCCACGAGCCGAGTTCGAACGCAGCCAGACCCAGACCTTCGATGCCCTGGGCGAGCTGGCGCTGGCCGAGTTCGAAGGGGGCACGGTGCGCCTCGACTTCGGCATCCAGTTCGGCAACTGGGGAGAGCTGCGGGTCGGCGCCGAGCAGGGCAACATCGAGGGCTTCGTCGGTGAGGGAGAGGGCCTGATCGAGGTCGACGCCGAACTCGGCCGCTACCGGCTGGAGGGCACCCTGGATCAACTCGACAACGCCAACTTCCCCCGCTACGGCAACTTCACCCAGCTGCTGCTGCAGCGTTCGCGAGCCGACCTGGGCGCCGACGATCCCTACGACCGCCTCGAGTTCCAGACCGTCGGGGCCTACAGCTGGGGCCGCAACACCGTTACCGGCCTCGGTCAGTACGGCACCCCGCTCGGCGGCGACCTGCCGGTCTATGCCGAGTTCCAGCTCGGAGGATTCCTCAACCTGACCGGGCTGCAGCCCGGCGAGGTCCGGGGGGACAAGGCGGCGCTTGCCGTGGGAACCTACTACCGGCAGATCGCGAATCTGCCCCAGGCCCTGGGTGGAGGCATCTACCTGGGCATGAGCCTCGAGGCGGGTAACGCCTGGGACACGGCCCGGGGCTTCGATTTCGACGACCTGCGCTACACCAGCAGCATCTGGGCCGGGGTCGACACCATCCTGGGGCCGATCTACGCCGGATACGGCCATGCCGATGCCGGAGATGACGCCTTCTTCCTGTTCCTGGGGCAGCCGTTCTAGCCCCTGGTTGCCGGCCGTGAAAAAATCGAAAAAAAAGCGGTACGGAGCATGTCGAGCACCGGGGGACGCCCCGTCTCAGGTTGTGAGGGCGAAGGTTTCGCCTTCGAACCACGGAAAACCACGGAGGATCCGATGAATCGCTTCATGTTGAGCGCCCACAGCAGCAGCGAACGCAGCTGCGACGCCACCGAAAAACAGATGGACCCCGCCGCCATTCAGGAGATGATGGCCAAGGTCTGGAAACTCGAGGCGGAAATGAAGGCCGCCGGGGCCCTGGTGCTCTCGGGCCGGCTCCACGACGCAGCCGACGCCACCGTCGTCCGGGCCTATAACGGCGCGGTGGAAACCCTCGACGGCCCCTTCGCCGAGACCAAGGAGCAGCTCGGCGGGTTCTACATCCTCGACGCCGAGGATCGGGACGCGGCCCTGGCCTGGGCCTCGAAGGTCAGCGAGTGCGTGGGGATTCCCATCGAGGTCCGCGCTTTCGCCGCGGTGCCGGAGCCCCAGCAACAGGGTTGATCCATGGAGCCGGTGCGAACGGCGGTTCGCGCCGGCTTCACGCCTGAAGCAGCACACCCCGGCAGGGCTCACCGGTCGCGGCGGCGATCGCGGCGGCGTAGAGGCCGACCTGCCTCTCGTAGACCGTGCGGGACTCGCCCAGCTCCCGGTCGGTCTTGAAATCGAGGACGACCCAGCCCTCTGCGTCGCGGAAGGCCATGTCGACGATGCCCTCCATCAGGGTGCCGTCTTCCAGCTCCAGGGTCAGCGGTGTCTCCCGGCGGCATTCGCCCCGCTTGTCGGCATCACGAGCCGCGGCGAGCAGCTCGTGATCCAGGACCCGTTCGACGCTCCGGGTCGCGGCGGCAACCTCGGCGGCGTCCGCCCCGAGGATTCGCGCCTGAAGTTTGACCGTCCGCTCGACCCGGTCCTTCTTGCCGCCGAGAGGCACCAGCGCCAGTGCGGCGTGGACCAGTGCGCCGAAGCGCTTGCCCCCCGGCCGATCGGGTTCGATTTCCAGGGTGATCAACTCGACCGGGGGCGCCTTCGGTAGCCGGCGCTCCTCATCGGCGGCCAGTTCCGTCGCCGTGCGTGGTTGGGCGCTGGGCACCTCGCCGCTGCGCCGGGCGTCCTGCCTGCCCTGCTGCCATTCCAGGTAACGCCGGCGGTCGGCGTCGATGCCCTCGTCGTCGCTCTCCTTGAGCAGGTGCATCCGGCGCACGCCGTAGCTCGGGGCGACGCCGAGGTCCAGCCGCGCTGCCTCCCACCAGACGACCCGGTGACTCCCCAGGTCATGTTCGCCGGGTGCGATGCCGCTTCCCTCCGGCGCATAGGCCACCGTCGGACCCTCGAACTCGGGGCAGCCGGTCGCCGGCTTCGCATCCCGCCAGGCGGCAGGCTCGGGGTAGATGCCGCCGTCCATCGGGCCGAGCCAGCTGTCCTCCAGCGGTCCGGTGCCGATCCCGGGCAACACCAGCAGGTCCCGGGCCCGGGTGGCGGCGACGTAGGCCAACCGCACCCCCTCGGCGCGATCCCGGCCGACCTCGTCCTGCTCGTGCTCCAGAAGCTCCACCGGCGCCCAGCCGGCCAACCGCTGGGCACAGGTGCGGGTGGCGTTGTCGATCACCCGGGTCGCGCGGCCGAAGGAGAGGTTCGCCGTGGGATCCGCCAGGATCACCACCGGGAACTCGAGCCCCTTGGACTTGTGCACCGTCATCAGGCGCACCCCTTCGCTCCCCTCCTCGAGAATCGGCGCCTCGGCGGCCTGGGCCTTGTCTTCCTCTTCGAGCAGCCGCTCGACGAAACCGCGGAAGGAGATACCGCCGGTGGTCTCGTAGTCCCGGGCCTGATCGGCCACGTGAAGCACGTTGGCCAGCACCTGCTCGCCGGCGGGACGCAGGGCGAAGCCCGCGTGGGCCCGGGTCTCCTGGAGCAACACGTGAATCGTCTCGGCGACGGTGCGCCGGTTGCGTTTGCGGTGGAGGTCCGAGAGCAGTTCCAGCGCATCGACGATCGGCGTCAGCCGCTCGGGGAGCTCTTCCCGGTCGGTTCGGCCGGCCCGTAGCGGATGGAGCCGTCCGTGGCGCTGCTTGAACTCGAACAACAGCTCGTCGGGGATCGCCAGCAGCGATCCTCTCAAGGTGGCGTAGACCGACAGTTCGTCGTCGGGCCATTCGATGGCCGACAGCGCCACTCTCAGGGTCGCCACCTCTTCCCGCTCGTGGAAGGTGCGGCCGCCGACGAGCAAGTGCGGCACCCCGCGAGCTTCAAGCGCCTGGGTGTAGGGCCGGGTGATGCTGCCCGCCCAGGCGCTGTCGAAACGCCGGAACAGCAGGCAGATGTGCTGAGGGGCGATCGGCACCCCCTCGTCGGGAGCCTCCCGGGTCGAGACCCGCCAACCGCTCTCCTCGATCAACCACTTGACGTAGGCGCCCACAGCGTCGGGGAGCGAGCCTTCGACCTTGTACTTGGCTACTCCGGTGCGGCCGTAGGGATCGGGCACCGGCAGGACCACCACCGACGGCCGGTCGCTCGGTTCCTCACGGAACGGCGACAGCGGCACGTAGTCCGCCTGCAGCGTCTCCCGGTCGCCGGTCATCACCTGTTCGAAAGCGGCGTTGACCGCGTGCTGGATGCCCGGCACCGAGCGGAAACTGGTGCTGAGCTGCAGCACCTTGGCGCCGCACTTCTCGAGCTGCTCCTTGACCTCGAAATAGGTGCCGACGTCGGCGCGACGGAAACGGTAGATCGACTGCTTGGGGTCCCCGACCAGGAACAGCTTGCCCGGCTGAGGGTCGACGGTGCGCCAGTCGTCGACATCCGGATCCTGGGCGGCGAGCAGCAGCAGGATCTCGGCCTGCAGCGGGTCGGTGTCCTGGAACTCGTCGATGAAGACCCGGGTGAAGCGCTCCTGGAAATCCTCACGCACCCGGCGGGAGTCCCGGACCAGGTCCCGAGTGCGCAACAGCAGGTCGACGAAGTCCAGCTTGCCCCGCCGAGCCTTGAGCGCCTGGTAGCGTTCGACCACCTCGGCCAGCTCCGGCTGCAGCAGCGCCACCAGGTCGGCGTCCGAGGCCTCGACGAAGCGATCGAGTTCCTCGGCGAAGCGGCGATGCGCCGCCAGGACCTCTTCCCGGGCGACCCCCTTGCCGTAGCTCTTGCCCCGGCCCTTGCGCGGGTTGCGTCGATAGCCCCTCTCCAGCGCCGAGGGGACCATGCCCTCGAGCCAGTCGTAGTCCCGGTCGGCCACCGCCTCGGCGGTGCGGATCGCGTCGCTGACCCGGCGCAGGGTGCCGGTGTCCCGGTAGAGAAAGTCGTACTGCTTGTTGTCGCAGCGGGCGGTCAGATCGGCCAACTCGTGGAGCCGCTCGACCATGGTGTCCACCGCCTGCTCCCGGGGGTAGACGTCCCGGCGCCAGGGAGTGGGGAAGTCTCGCCATTCGACCAGCAGCCGCGCCGCCTGGCGCACCCGTTCGGCGGGCCCGTCATCGGCCGGCCGGCGCAAGGCGCGCTTGAGGCCCTCGGGCGGGTCGGCCAGTTTTTCCTGCAGCCAGCCGTCGTAGGCCTCGTCGAAGACCCGGTCGGCTTCACCCTGGGGCATCACCCCGAACTCCGGGTCGACTCCCGCATCGACCGAGCGTTCTCGCAGGAGCTCGGCGCAGAACCCGTGAATGGTGTTGACCCGCGCCTCCTCGAGGCGGGAGAGCGCCGTGTCGAGCCGGCCGCGCTCGGCCGGGTCGTCGACGGCGTGACGAGCCTTTTCCAGCTCGGCGCGGATGCGCAGCTTGAGTTCGCCCGCCGCCTTCTCGGTGAAGGTCACCGCGACGATCTGATCGACGCCGGCCCGGCCGGCGGAGAGCACCGCGACGATGCGCCGGGTGAGCTCGGTGGTCTTGCCGGTACCGGCGGCGGCCTCAACCAGCAGGTTGCTGTCGAGGTCGTGGCGGATCGCCTCCCGGGCTTCGTGGTCGACCAGCGGCTTCATGGCAGCTTCCTGATGGCTTCGAGGTCGGCGACCGCCTCGGGATCCTTGCGCCGCACCCGCAGCGCTTCATGGGGGCCGCAGACCGGCAGGAAGTCGCACCAGCGGCAAGCCGCCTTGCCGCCGAAGCGTTCGGTCGGCTTGGGCGGCAGCATGCCGGTGTCGATGGCGGCGTCGAGGGTCGAAAGCACCTGCTGGGCGTAGTGCCGGGCGAACTCGTGGAGCGGCACCACCCGGTCGGTGAAGCCACCCTTGCCGGTGCAGTAGAAGAGCCGCCCCTCGGCCACCTCGGCGCCGAACAGCTTCTCGACGGTCAGGGCGTAGAGCACCGGCTGCAGGATCTCGCCGCCGCCGACCACCATCCCCTCCCGGGTCCAGTTGCCGCCGGTTTTGTTGTCGGTCACCCGCAACACCTCGTCGGCCCGGCGTTCGATCACGTCGATCACCCCGCGGAGCTTCCAGCCGCCGGGCAACTCGACGGGATCCCGCACGCTCTCGGGATCGTGGTCGTCGCTCAGCGGCAGACCGAAGCCCAACTCGAAGTGTTCCGGCAGCCAGGTCTCCTCGGCGCCTACCTGGCGCAGCCAGGCGCGCAGGTCGATGCGGATCGCCTCGACCTCGTCCTCCCAAACCCGCTCGATCGCCGGCACCAGCTCCTCGCGGTACTGGGCCGCGATGCGGTCGACGGTCTCGTCCAGCAGCTTGCGCGCCTCGTCGAGGTCCGCCCTCGGCAGCGGCAGGTCGCCCCTCTCCTTGAGCGCGCGCATCACCTCGGCCTGGACCTCGTGGAACATCCGCCCCTTGGTCAACGCGTCCATCGCTACCAGCGGCACCGGCTCTTCCCGGGGCTCCAGCCGCAGAATCGCCGAGAGGAAGAACTGGTAGGGACACTGGGAGTACTTCTGAATTGCCGTCACCGAGTAGGGCCGGTTCTTCGGCCGCTGGGCCTCGAGCAGGTCGGCGATCGGCTCGGTAGCCCGAACCAGTCCGTCTTCGGGCTTCCAGCGTTTCGCGGTCCAACGAGCCCAGCGGCCGCGCAACGACCGGCCCAGCGCTTCGTTGAGCCCGAGCAGGTAGCGCGCACGGCCGGCGGATTCCCGCTCGGCTGCCCGCAACAGCGGACCGAGTACCGACAGGTCGTGTTCGATGGCGTCGATCGCCCGGGCGGGTTCCCGGGGTGCCGGCCAGGAGAGCCGGGCGTCGGACTCCTTCGCCGCGTCCCGTTCCAGCCGCTCGAAGTCGGGAATCGAACCCTCCACCGCCCGGGCCACGTCCAGCGCGTAGAACGACGGCACCCGCGGACGGGCCTCGACGGCATCGAGACGCGGATAAGAGAGGAACAGCTTCTGCTCGGCGCTGCCCACGGCGAGACGCAACAGCATCCGCTCCCGGTGGGCCCGGTTCTCCTGGGTATCCAGTTCGCCGGAGATGTCCCGGCGCTGACGGTCGAGCAGCAGCGGATCTTCCCGGGGCCGCTGGGGAAAGACCCGTTCGGCCAGCCCCGGCACGAACACCACGTCGAAGGCGCGGCCGCGGGCGTCGTCGGGCGTGCCGACGTAGACCCGGCCGTAGCGATTGGCCGGGCGTTTCTCCTCGATGGTGGCCAGGCGGTCGGCGAGAACCAACCGCACCTCGTCGAGGGCCACCGGCCCCACGGCGGACATCGGCTCCAGATCGGCCAGCACCGCCAACACCCGTTCGGGGCGGCGCAACACCCTGGGACAGAGCGCCCGCAACCCGCGGAGCCACTCCCCCCAGATGCCCTTCTCGGGCAAGGCGTCCAGGGCCTCGATGACCGGCAGGCAGAAACGGGTCAGGTGATCGAGGTTGGACCGCTCCCGGGCCAGATTGGCGGCTCGAGGAGATTCCGGTTCGTCGGCGACCAACGCCTCGTGTTTGATCTCCAGCTCCCGGGCCAGCCCTTCGAGACGCCGGCGCCAGCGGTCGTGGCCGCCGATCACCGCGGCCTCGACCAGCAGCTTCTCCCAGCGCCGCGGCGCACGCAGGGTGCCCTCGACCTGGGGGCTCTCGTCCCGGTCCTCGGTGATCGCCCCTTCGGCCCGGTCGGGGTCCAACGGCTCGGGACGCAGGCCGGCGGGCTGCACCACGTCGTCGTCGGCCGGACTCCACTCGATCTCCCGCTCGGCTGGAGGCGCGCCGTCATGAAGCTCCGGCACCTGGGCGAAGGACAGGTACTCGGCGAAGCGCTGGGCCGAGAGACCCTCCTCGCGACAGGCGAGCAGCGCGAGGAACGCCCGGCCCGAGGCATCGGGCCGCCGGGCCGAACGGGCGAACCAGGCCGGAATGTCGGCACGCTTGAACGCCGCGTCGAGCATCGAGATATAGCTCGCCGGCGTGCGCACGAAGACCGCCATGCGATCGAAGGGCACGCCGGCGGCGGACTCCTCCAGTACGCGGCGGACGATCTCCACACACTCCCGGCCCTCGCCGGGGGCCGAGAAGAAACGCACGCTCTCGGCATCGGCCCCGTCGGGACCGGGAGTGTCCTCGGAGAACAGATGGCGGCGCAGACGAGCGAGGCCCTCGGGGCCCGGCTCCACCGGCGCGCCGGTCAGCCCACGCTGACCGAAGGGCTCCAGCGCGTCGAGGGTCGGGGTGTCCCCGGCCGGGACCGTGGCCAACGCTGCCGGGGTGACCTCGCAAAGCTTGCGGATGAAGTCCCGCTCGACCATGGAGTGCACCGCCACGTCGAGGAAAACCACCGGACAGCGCTTGAGCCAACTCCTGGCCGGACCGTCGATGGCCTCGGTCGCCAGCCGGACCAGCCGGGAGCGGTCGGCGACCGCCGCGCGCTCCAACTGCTGCTCGACCCGTTCCAGCACCGCCGCCAACTCCCGGGATGCGGGCTCGGCACGGAGCCCCGCCGCGTCGAGCCCGGCCAACCTCACGTCGGAGAGGCTCCGCGCCACCGTGCGGGCGAAACCGGGGCTACGGCTGAGGCCCTCGAAGGAGGGGATCGCCCCGGACTCCCGGGCCTCGAACACCGCCCGGGCGGCGACCGCCTCCATCCCCAGGGAACTGGCTGGAGCCAACCCGGCAGCCGCCAGTTCCAGCGAGGCCAGTTGCCCGATCAGCTGGCCGAAGCTGAACCGGTGCAGGCCGAAGGTCGCCCCGCCTCGCCGGCCGATTTCGCGCACGAAGTCATCGGCGGCGTCGCGGGTGGCGGCCACGATCAACCGCTCGGTGCCCTTGGGAAAACCGTCGACGAACTCGGCGGCTCCCGCGAGCCGCTCGCGGCCACGGTCTGATTCGAGAATGCGGATCACGGAAGGCTCATTGTATGCTGATCGCCCGCGTTCCTGCGGGATCGGAGCGAGAAATGAAGACCCGAATCGCACTGCTGCTGACGGCGCTGATGCTGGCCGCCTGGGCCATCGCCCTGGCCGACGATCCGGAGGTCAGCGTCGACGAATCGTCCTACAAGCCGGGCGAGACGATCCGCGTTTCCTTCACCGCCCCGGCGGACTATCCGGAGAACGCCTGGATCGGCCTGATCCCCTCGGATGTCGATCACGGCGACGAGGACGAGAACGACCGCCACGACGTGGCCCACGAATACCTGTCGGGCCGCACCTCAGGATCGATTCGCTTCAAGGCCCCCAAGAAGCCGGGCGAATGGGACGTGCGCCTCAACGACGGCAAGGGCTCCGAGGTCGCCAGCGCCAGCTTCAAGGTGGAAGCTCCCGCCGAATAGGCCTGCCCCCGGCCCCGTCCCTCGACGCTGACGCTCAGTGCCGACGCTCGGTGCCGACTATTCCTCGATGATCGTGATGGTGTCCGGCTTGTTGGGCACCATGCAGAGGAACTCGAAGGGCGCCTCGAGCACCTCGTAGGAATGAGGCACGCCCGCGGGGATGTAGAGCACATCCTCGGCCTTGACCTCGTGAACCGCATCTCCGATGCGGATCCGGGCCTTGCCCCGCAGCACGAACTGTTCGTGCTCCACGGTATTGGTGTGGTACGGCATGCCGCCGCCGGCCCCCATGGTGAAGCGGCGCATGGCGAAGTTGGGGGTACCGTGTTCCGGGCCCAAGAGCACCTGGGTCGTGGTGGCGGTGCCCGCCTTGACCTCGATGCGTTCGGCCTCGTCTGCGGGTCGGACCCGCGGCTCTCGTTCACTCATCGTCCGAAAACTCCCTGTTGAAGCGACGATTATAGCGCCGACAACGCCGACCGCCCCGAGAACCCCGACGGCCACGGCGTTTCGCCGCCGCAACGGAGTTGAAGCCCTTCGTTCGATGCCGTAGCTGAATCTCTATCGATCGTCACGGCGAATGTCGAAACGAACGCGGGGAAACGTCTTCTCACTCCGATGACGGAACAGAGGCCGGGCCCCGTCGGGTTCAGCCTCACTCACGGGACCTGCTTTCGACAACACGTGCGGATGTCTTCGGCCCCTTGGCCGGAGGCGAGGGGTGATCATGCCGGTCAAACGTCTTCTATGGGCGCTCTTGATCGCCATGCTGGCGGTTCAGGGCGCGGCAGCCTACGAGGTGCGGTTCAGCACCATCAACGACATGATGACGTTCAACGAGATCGACGACGATCTTTACACCTTTTCCCTGTTCTTCGAGTTTCACCGCAAGGGCAAGCGGATCCGGCTGTTCGAACACGCTTTCACCGACAGCCGTAACGGCCTGCGCTTCGACGAGACCTACCTGTCGATCGGCTCCAACCTGCCGAAGTTCCACGGCTGGCAGCCCGAACTGGAGATCGGCGCCCTGTACGTCGGCGAGGGCCTGTTCGGCGAAGACGCCCAGAACGCGGTTCACCGGGCCATCGGCAACAAGCAGCTCGAGCTCCCCTACCGGCGGCCCGGGCACATTCACGGCACCCTTCGCCTGGCGGCCACCCGGGGCTTCAGCCTGGATCCCCGCTACAGCCTCCAAACCCGGGTCGAGCTCTTCACGGCTCCGGAATTCAAGACCTACGCCACCGGCGGCATCCGCCTGACCGCCAACCCGCACCGGGACCTGAAGATCCTGCTGGGGGTCGGGCTGCGGGTCTCGGACGTCGCCTTCGACCCGCTGGAACCCTGGATCGACGGCTTCGGCCCGACCTACGAGGTCGGCTTCCGGCTGTGGGACCACGTCGAGGTGGCCTGGGACTACAACGCTTTCGGTACCGAGATGCAGCACGTCAACCTGAGCTACATCTGGTCCCCGAACGCACCACGCCCCGGCCGCTAGGGCGACCGGGGCGCGAAAACGAACGTCGAATTGTCCCGCGGCTAGGCCATCCGCACCCAGCGGATCAGCGTACCGAAGGTCGGCGGCTTGCCGTACATCAGGAGGCCGATGCGGAATACCTTGGCGGCGAACCACAGCGCGGCGTAGACCCCGACGAACCCGATTGCGATGGAGAGCCAAACCTGCCACATCGGCGGCGGCGCCGTCGACGTCAACCGCAGCAGCATCGCGAAGGTGTTGATCGGCGGAATGAAACTCAGGATCGTGGCCAGGGTTCCATTGGGATCCTGACTGATCGGCATCCAGAGCAGCCAGGGGGTCATCGTGACCAGCATCACCGGCGTCATCAACGTCTGCGCCTCACGCATCTCGTTGACTGCGGCACCGATGGCCGCCATCACCGATCCTAGAATGAAGTAGGCGATGACGAAGAAGATGCAGAGGTAGAACAGAAGCGACAGCTTGAGCTTGCCCAGGGCCGAGAAGAAGATCAACGTACCGATACCCATCGACGAGTAGAGCACCAGGATCGAGAGGCCCACGGCCATCTGACCCACGATCTTCCCGGTCATCAACTGCATCGGTGAGACCGCCGAGAGCAGCACCTCGACGACGCGGTTCGATTTCTCCTCGACGGTGGTGGTCAGGATGTACTGGCCGCTGGTCAGCGTCGAAACGAACAGCAACAGCAGGAAGGCCATCGGCAGGAAGACGCTGAACAACTCGTTCGAGTCCTCCTCCCCCTCATCGGTCACCGTCTTGACGGCGGCGCTACGGACCCGCGTAGCCCGTTTGATTTCATCGAGATCCCAACCCTTGGCCGTCACGCGAGCATCGACGATCGCCTCCCGAAGCGCATCGCGCAACTCATCGTTGACCCGATCGTCGACCCCTTCACGCCCGTAGAAGGAGTACTTCCCGAACTCCTTGGAACCATCGGCAAGAGTGACCGCATCCTCGTCGATCACCGCGATGGCCAGCCGCTTCGTTGGACCGGAGCCTTTGCGCAGCAGGTCTTTCTCGGCTTCCAGGTCAACCCCGGCAGAAAGTTCAACCGTGGAGATCGACGGCACCTTTCCCAGGGCGAGTTCCGTGTATTTCTCGATCCCCTCGTCGATGTCCTCGCCGGAAACCGCCTCAGCGAACTGAAGCGCCGCGCCCCCGGGACCGGACTTGACCAACTGGAGCTTGTCGTCTCGCCGGGCGGCGATCGTTTCCGGCCGAAGATACTCGGCGACCCCCTCGAACACCTGTCCGGTGGGATCGATTACCGCGAATTCCCCTTCGACTCGCGGGGCCTCCTGGTTGTCGATCATGTACTTCACGCCGAGACCGCAGACCAACATGATCACCGGAGTCAGCAGGATCCCCAGCAGAAAGCCCTTGGTGGCTACCGTGGAGAGGAATTCGCGTTTGGCAACCCAGAGAATCTTGTCCATCGCCTACCCCACCGTTACCGCGGACTCATCCCGCACTTGAGCTCTGAGTTCTTCCTGCCCCTCGGCCGTCCCCGCGATTTGCACGAACACGTCTTCGAGGGAAGGCCGGTTCACCTCGATCCGCAGCGGCACCATGGCCGTCGTCACTTGCTGGATCGCCTGCTCGATGGTGGCGCCGTCGGTCAGGCCCAGCTCCCAGTGGCCGCGATCACGACGGACCGAGGCGATCTCCGGAAGCTCTCCCAGGCGCTTGACGTCGGCCGATGCATCCAGCGGCTCGAACACGACCGAACGAGGATCGAAGCGGGCCCGGATCCCCTCGAGGGTGTCGTCGAGCACCTTGTCCCCGTTGTGGATCATCACCAGGTGGTCGCACAGTTCCTCGGCCTGGACCATCACGTGGGTCGAGAAGATGATCGTGGTCCCCTTCTTGTGCTGCTCGTAGATCAGATCGCGGAGCAGCCGCATGTTGACCGGGTCGAGGCCGCTGAAGGGCTCGTCGAGAATCAGGAGATCCGGCTTGTGGATCACCGAGGCGATGAACTGGACCTTCTGCTGCATGCCCTTGGAGAGCTCCTCGCAGCGCTTGTTGTCCACGTCCGGGAGCTCGACCTTGTCCAACCACAGGCGGATCCGCTTGCGTAGCCCCGAGGGATCGGTGCCCTTGAGCTGGGCCATGTAGAGCAGGAAGTCCTTGACCTTCATCTTCTTGTAGACGCCGCGCTCTTCAGGCAGATAGCCGATGCGATCCTTGGCTTCCAGCGCCGACTTGCGGCCGAGCACCGAAATGTCCCCCTTGTCGGGAAACAGGATCGACATGATCATGCGAATCGTCGTGGTCTTGCCGGCGCCGTTGGGGCCGATGAAGCCGTAGAGACTGCCCTTGGGCACGGTCAGGTTCATGTCGCGCACCGCGGTCTTCTCCCCGAAGGTCTTGACCAGGTTGCGCAGGACAATGGCATCGCTCATGGATTCCCCTCTCTAAGGTGCGATTGGAGTATGGCACACGGATCCGGCCGGTTCCGGAGCTCCGGGACTAGCGGTTTCGGTGGGCAGGTGAACGGTTCCCTCACCTTTCCCGGCGGCGTCGCGCAACGTCTCTCGAGGCGGTTTTCCGCCGAAAACCCGGGCCTCGTTGGCGCCGGCTCGGCAGCGTGAGACCATGGATCGGGATGAAACAATCCGCTCTGCTCCCCTGCTTGATGGCTCTTTCGTTGCTTGCGCTCTGCGCCGGCTGCGCGCCCGCGGACGTCCCAGCCTCCGGCGAGGAAGCGGCGGCTGTCCAGGCGCCCCGAGGCCCCTTCTTCGGGCTGACTCCGGGTGAGACTCCGCAGCTTCCGGCGGGGGGTTGGCTCAGTAGCTCCCTCGACGAGTACAACGCGGTGTTCAGCTCCGGCGGCGACGCGTTCTTCTACACGGCGGACACGCCGCTGCGCAGCTTCCTGATGGCGACCTACATGAGTCCGGACGGAACCTGGTCGCCACCGGCGGCACTGCCTTTCAGCGATCCGGAGCAGCCGGAGTACGACCCGTTCCTGTCCTTCGACGACCGGCGGCTGTACTTCAGCTCCCGGCGCCCCGCCGACGCCGTCTCCGAAGTGGAACTCCGCCGGGGACGCCCCATGGGACGCCCCACCAGTCACGTCTGGTACGCCGACCGCACCGACGACGGCGGCTGGGCGGAGCCGGTAGTCATCCCCCTGACCGGGCGGGGTGACTACTACACCTCCCTTACACGAGAGGGAGACCTTCTATTCAATGTCTGGAGCGAGGGGAACATCTATCGGGCCCGGCCCGACGGCGCCGGAGGCCATACCCCAGAGCTGGTCCCCGAGCCGATCAGCGGCGGACCGCGGGAGGTCGGAGATCCCTACATCTCTCCCGACGGCGACTTCATGATCTTCCGCGGCTACGGCGAGGACAGCCTGGGCCGCGGCGACCTGTTCATCAGCTTCTTTGTCGACGGCAGTTGGACCCCGAGGCAGAACCTGGGCGAGCCGATCAACTCCGCCCGCCACGAGATGTGTCCGTGGGTCAGCGCCGACGGAAAGTGGTTCACCTTTTCCAGCGGGCGCTTCGAACAAGGGTTCTACCGGGAGGGCGGGCCGACCCTCGAGGAACTGGTCGAGACCCACCACAGCGCCGACAATTCGCAGCTCAACCTTTACGTGATGTCCGCGGCGTTCATCGAGCGCATGCGGCCGGAATAGACCGGGACCTGGAGAGCGATGACATGGCGGAGCATCCGAGTTGGACCCTGCCTTCGAACTCCGGACGCGAACGGGCGACCTGGAGCGTAACCGACGAGAACGAAGACGCCGGAGAGCGGATCTATACCTGCCGGGTCCTGCTCGAGGGCAGCTTCTACGGCGAAACGCTGTCCTCGGGTGAAGCTGGGCCGGCCCAGGACTTCGGGCTGGTCATTCACGGACTTCAGGTCCGCCACACGGTGCTGAACCGGCTCCTGTCCCATCTACAAGAATGGCTGGAACTTCCGCCCGCCCAGCTCCGCAGCCGGGAACTGGAACTCAGTTGCGGCGTCGGCGGGCTGTTCGATCAGGCCCTGAGGCTGCGATTCGGCCCCCGCGAGGACATCCTGTCGGGAGGTCATCCCGTAGCCACCCTCGAGTACGTCGTCGGGCGAATGAAGGGAGAACTGTCCTTCGCAGTGGCCCTGAGCGGGCTTCAAACCATGACCGCCGAACTCAACCAGGTTCTGGCCGCACGCTAGTGCGAGGATGACTCCGCCATGACTGCAACCGACTCCGAGCCGATCTGGTGTGTCTTTGCAAACGTGGTTCAAGAGCGCTCCTTCGGCCCGGAAGGATCGGGTACACGCAGCGGAACCAAGGCCTTTCGCGCCGGCACCAAGGTCCACATCGTCGGAGCACATCACGGCACCTGTGCAAGCGTCGTGGTGATCGGGCATCATCGGACCTCCAAGCGCTACGCCCGGCTGATCATGGACGTTCGCCATCTCGAAAAATTTCGCCACGGACTCGCCTACAGCCCCACGGTCGTTCGGCTGGCAAACGAGCCCATGCCGGGAGCCACCGGCCTGTGGACCGAGAAAGAGGCCCAGGAAATGTGCGCCGTACTCGAGCACTGGAAACAGGCAGGGCCATGAACGCAACACGCTGGAACCTGTTCACCGAACGCTGGGGTACGGAGCCAGATGACGAGGCGTTCGCCGAACTCCATGCCGCCTACTCCGAATCCCACCGGAAGTACCACAGCGCCGCGCACATCGAGGACTGCCTCGATCAGTTCGATCAAGCCGTCGAGCTGGCCGAACACCCGCTGGAGATCGAGACCGCGATCTGGTTCCACGATGCGATCTACGAGCCGATGTCCTCGGACAACGAACTGAAGAGCGCCCAGTGGGCGGACCGCTGGCTCCGGTCGGTCGGCGCCGGAGAGGAACCGAGACAACGGGTCCACCACCTGATCATGGCCACCCTGCACACGACGGGGGAACTCGTCGGGGACGCCGCGCTGATGGTCGACATCGACCTCTCGATTCTCGGCCGGGAGCCGGAGGTCTTCGCCCGCTACGAAAACGCCATCCGCCAGGAGTACCGCTGGGTGCCGGGCCCGCTGTTTCGCCGCAAGCGGGTGGAAATCCTCAAGTCCTTCCTGGACAGACCGCGGATCTACGCGCTCGAGCACTTCCAGGCGCGATACGAACAGCAGGCTCGCAAGAACCTCGAGCGGGTCATCGCAAACGGCGGCCGATGGAATTCACCCGGATAGCCGGCGCCGCCTTCGCTGCGGCGATCGGATACGGCATCCTGCACAACCAGATCACCGTGCGCCTGTGTGCCGAGTACTTCACCCTGGGGCACCCGGCGATCTTCCCCTTCTCCAGTGCCGCGGCGATCGCTCTGGGCTGGGGACTACTCGCGACCGGCTGGCTCGGCGCACCACTGGGCTTCCTGCTCGCCGCGATCTGCCGCAACGGCCGGCGCCCGGCTCTGGGCCTGCGCGATATCGCAGGGCCGTTGGGCCTGCTGTTGTTGACCACGAGCTTCCTCGCCATCGCAGCAGGGATCGTGGGATTCGGGCTGGCCGAGAGTGGCCGCCTCGGGCTTGGCGGCGAAACGGCGACCAGGGTTCCGGAAGCGATCCAGAGCCGCTACCTGGCGGCGCGCTGCGCACACGGCACGAGCTACATCGCAGGCCTGCTCGGTAGCTTGCTCTTGCTACTCGCCGCCTGGAGAAGACGACGCAAGCTCAGCCGAGGAGTCCACCCTACCGGGTGAGGCCGACTCGAGGAATCGCGCCAGTTCGCGCTGCAGTGGATCGTCGGAGTCCTGCCCGACGTGGAGCACGAAGGGCTCGACCTCTTCGTGCTCTGCCACCGTCGACAGCTTCCAGTACAGCAGCCCGGCCAACACATCACGCCCACGGGCCGCCCAGGCCTCCCGCAGCGCCTCGACCGAAAGCCGCCGCTCGGTGCGGTCCGGCGGCAAGTGAGACCACATCACCAGCTCCTTGCGCGGCCGCTTGAGCACCGAGAACCCTGCGTAGGCCCAGGGCTCGACGGTGGAGTGTTGGCGGTGGGTGTAGCCGAGTTCGGTGAAGATCACCGGTTTGCCCGGAACCTGCTGCTCACGGCGGAAGCGATCGATATCGCCGAGCACCCAGTCCCAGGTGCCGAAGAAGCGCTGCTTGCGCAGTTCGTCGCTCTCCTCGTGCTTCAGCTTGCGCAACGGGAAGTAGGCGTTGATCCCGATGAAGTCCAGCTCGTTCCACAACGCCACGTTTTGATAGTTGTCGAAGTTGGCGGCGTAGGTCAGCTTGCCGCCGTAGAGTCCGCGCACGTCGGCGATCAGAGCAGACCACTCGCGACGAATCAGGGCGCGACGGGCATTGATCCTCCGCCAGGTGCCGGCCCCCTTGCGCAGGTAGGCCTTACGTGCCCAGGCTTTGTGTTCGCCGAATACGTCGTTGAAGTAGTCGCCGAGAGGCGACTCCCGATCCCAGCCCAAAAGCCACGGCCGCTGCTCCTGCAGCTCGTCGAGGAAGCCGCGGGCCCTGGAGCGCAGCATGCGCTGGTAGAGCATATAGACGTGGTAGTTCTTGAAGCTGCCCCAGCGGGTGATCGGCAGGGTCGCGGTCAGCGCCTTTAGTTCGCTGCCGAGGCCGAAGACGTCCACCCCTTCCCGCTCTGCGATCCGCGCCCAGTGCTCGACGAAGGCACCGTAGTTGGCGAACCAGGAACGGATCTCGTCGTCCCCCTCGGGCATGATCATGCCGTGCCAGAAGTAGCGGTTCTCCGGGAGCGCGTGGTCCAGGTAGACCCGCAGGATCAGGACTACCCGCATGCCCCCCTGTTTGGCGGCGCGAATCTCCTCGACGATCCCCGGCTCTTCCGGATCGAAGGTCAGGTCGTCGCGATCCCAGCGGCCCTGGCGGGCGTAGACGGTCACCGCCACGGTGTTCATGCCGGCGTGGTCGAGTTCGGCGACCCAGGCGTCAAGGTCCGGCTCGCGGACCTGGACACCCCCCAACAGGAAGGGCTCAACCTCGCTGCCCCAGGTGGGCAAGGCGCCCGATCCGGGCTCGACATGGGGGTCGGCGGCGCTCTCGGCGAAAGACGGACCGAGGGCGCAGAACCATAAGGCACTGAACAGGATGAGACGCCGCAAGCGGCGCCGCTGCGCCTCGCAACCGCCCATGGAACCTGAACCCCCAGCAGGAACGAAAAACGGTGCCCCCACCCAGGGCATTCTCGCACGGACGGCGCGCCGGGCAAACTCGCGGGAAATAGCTCTACAATGGCGGTTTCCGCGTGGGAGCACGCGACCGAGCAACCCGTGAGCAGCCGCTATCCCCATCGCTTCATCGTCCGTCCGGCGGGCGAGGTCTCGACCAAGTCGAAGCGCACTCGACCGCGCTTCCAGAAGCAGCTGCGCCACAACCTGACCGATGCCCTGCGCTCGGCGGGCATCTCCCACCGCATCCGGGACACCTGGAATCGGATGCACGTCTCCGCCGCCGAACCCGATGCCTGGCGGGTCATGACCCAGGTGTTCGGCATCGCCGGCGTTTCGCCGGTAGCCGCCACCAGCCGTCCGGAGCGGCAGCGCTTGATCGATGCCGGCGTCGAGCTCTACCGGGAAGCGGTTGCCGAACAGACTTTCGCCGTGCGAGCCCGGGTCACCGGTGGCCACCCCTTCGGCGGTCAGGAACTGAACGAGGCCCTGGGAGCCCGGCTGGCCGAGCACGGCAAGGTCGACCTGACCTCACCGCAGCTGACCGTCGAACTCGATGTGCGGGAGGAGAAGGCCTTCTTCTTCCACCGCAGGGAGCCGGGGGGCGGCGGGCTGCCGCTGGGAGTCGAGGGGCGGGCTCTGGTGCTCTTCTCCGGAGGGTTCGACTCGGCGGTGGCCGCCTGGATGGCGATGCGCCGCGGCGTCGCCGTCGACTACCTGTTCTGCCACATGGGCGGGCCCGAGCATGAGCGGGCGGTGACCCAGGTCGCGAACCTGCTGGCACGGGGCTGGAGCTACGGCACCCGGCCGGCCCTCCACGTGATCGATATGCAGGAACTCTCGACCCGGCTGCAGTCCCAGGTAGAGCGCGCCTTCTGGCAGGTCGTGCTCAAGCGGCAGATGCTGCGCGCCGCGGACATCCTCGCCCGGGAGATCGGGGCGTCGGCCATCGTCACCGGCGAATCCCTGGGCCAGGTCTCTTCTCAGACCCTGGCGGTCCTTCGCACCCATCACGGGATCAGCGGCATCCCGGTGCTGCAGCCGGTGATCGGCCTGGACAAACAGGAGATCGTCGCCTACAGCAAGCGGATCGGCACCCACGCGCTGTCGCGCCGGGTTCAGGAACTCTGCGCGCTGGCGGCGACCCGCACGGTGACGCACCCAAAGCCGGAAGCGGTGGACGAACAGGAGCGGCGGCTGACGTCCGGCATCGAGGCACTGATCGCGGCAAGACGGACCGTCGACCTGCGGTCGATTCCCCCCGAGTCCTTGCTGCAGGAGCGAATCGCCCTGGACCGGCTGCCTGCCGGCGCGACTCTTATCGACCTGCGCACCGGCGGCGACGCCCCTCAGATCGCCGACACCCTGCGCCTGGACGAGGACGAATTGCGGGCCCGGCTCGCCACCATGGAACCCGGCCGCACCTACGTGGTGTATTGCGAGCGCGGGCAGCGTTCCCTTGACCTGGCCTCGGAGATGAGGGCGTCGGGGCTGGATGCCTACGCCCTGATCGGAGCCCTTCCCGGCGGCCGCGAAAGCTCGNCGGCCTGATCCGCAGCAGCCCCGCCTGTCCAAACGAGACCAATCCGGTCGGAGTTTCGGCCTGCCCGCGGCGTTCTCGCTAGCGACTGCGACCCAATAACCATTCCGACCTGAGAGCCGAATTCAGGAGCGAACGAAAACCGTTCGCACCACGGGGCCGGGACCGGTTCGGCGAATAGCAAACCCGCCGGTTTCCCGCCGCGCCCGAACGAGCTGAAAGTAGATCGAGTCCATCCCTTTTGCCCCGAGGAAGCCCCCTGTTTCGTCGCTATTTTGACGTTCCCCGGGCGGGTCGAAGGGTCCCGGGGCGCCTCGGAATCAAGGTGTTTTCGACGGGGAGGAAACGAGTCCGATGACTGCTTCAGCCCAAGCTATCGGTCCGATGGAGACCTTTCACTACGACGACGCCATCGTTCGCAAGTTCACGCTGGCCACCCTGATCTGGGGTGTGGTCGGCATGCTGGTGGGCCTGGTGATCGCGATCCAGCTGATGATCCCCGAGGCCAACATGTCCTCGCCGTATCTCAGCTTCGGGCGGCTGCGGCCGCTCCACACCAACGCGGTTATCTTTGCCTTTGCCGGCAACGCGATCTTCGCCGCGGTGTACTACTCGACCCAGCGCTTATGCAAGGCCCGGATGTTCAGCGACATGCTGAGCGCCGTGCACTTTTGGGGCTGGCAGGCGATCATCGTCTCCGCCGCGTTGAGCTTCCCCCTCGGGATCACCCAGAGCCGCGAGTACGCCGAGCTCGAGTGGCCGATCGACATCGCGATCACCCTGATCTGGGTCGTCTTCGCCATCAACTTCTTCGGCACCCTGGCGCGGCGGAGAGAACGTCATCTATACGTGGCGCTCTGGTTCTACATCGCCACGATCATCGCCGTAGCCGTCCTGCACATCTTCAACAACCTGGCGCTGCCGGCGAGCATGCTCAAGAGCTACCCGATCTACGCCGGGGTGCAGGATGCGTTCATGCAGTGGTGGTACGGCCACAACGCGGTGGCCTTCTTCCTCACGACCCCGTTCCTCGGACTGATGTACTACTTCCTGCCCAAGGCGGCCAACCGGCCGGTTTTCAGCTACAAGCTGTCGATCGTGCACTTCTGGTCGCTGGTCTTCATTTACATCTGGGCCGGCCCGCACCACCTGCACTACACCGCCGCGCCCGCCTGGGCCGCGACCCTGGGCATGCTGTTCTCGCTGATGCTGTGGATGCCCTCCTGGGGCGGGATGCTGAACGGGCTCCTGACCCTGCGCGGCGCCTGGAACAAGGTCGCCCAGGACTCGATTCTCAAGTTCTTCGTCGTCGGCATCACCTTCTACGGCATGTCCACCTTCGAAGGGCCGATGCTGTCGATCAAGATCGTCAACGGCCTTTCCCACTACACCGACTGGACCATCGCCCACGTACACAGCGGCGCGCTGGGCTGGAACGGCTTCATGACCTTCGGGATGATCTACTGGCTGGCGCCGCGGATCTTCCAAACGGAGATCTGGAGCAAGAAGTGGATGAGCATTCACTTCTACATCGGCACCATCGGCATCCTGCTCTACATCATTCCGATCTACGTCGCCGGCCTGACCCAGGGGCTGATGTGGCGCGCCTTCGACGCCAACGGAATGCTGCAATACACCGACTTCATCGAAACCGTGCAGCGGCTCCTGCCGATGTACTGGATTCGCGCCATCGGCGGCACCCTGTTCCTGACCGGCACGGTGATGTGCCTGATCAACGTGCTGATGACCTGGGCCACCCGCAAGGCACCCTACGAGGTGCCCGAGCAGCAGGCGCCGGCGCTGGCCGGCGGCTACGTGGATCAGCCCACTCCCGGCTCCCGCCTCGTGGCCGTGACCAAGCTGGCCCACAAGCTCGACGTGTTCTCCCAGATGCACTGGCATCGCCGCTGGGAACGGCTGCCGCTCCTGTTCACGATCTGGGTCGTCGTGGCCGTGCTGGTCGCATCGCTGTTCGAGATCGTGCCGACCTTCCTGATCAAGAGCAACGTACCGACCATCGCCACCGTCACTCCCTACACACCGCTGGAGTTGATGGGTCGGGACATCTACCAGGCCGAGGGTTGCTACAACTGCCACTCCCAGATGATCCGCCCGATGCGTCACGAGACCGAGCGCTACGGGGAGTACTCGAAGCCGGGCGAGTTCGTCTATGACCGGCCGTTCCAGTGGGGCTCCCGCCGAATCGGCCCGGACCTGCATCGCATCGGCCAGACCAACAGCAGCGTGGCCTGGCACGTGCGGCACTTCAACCGGCCGACGGACACCAGTGAAGGCTCGATCATGCCGCGCTATCCGTGGCTCCTGACCGAGACGGCGGATTTCGACGGGATCCAGAGCCGCATCGATACGATGGCGAGCCTCGGCGTGCCCTA
Organism: Acidobacteria bacterium Mor1; assembly: GCA_001664505.1. Taxonomy (GTDB): domain Bacteria; phylum Acidobacteriota; class Polarisedimenticolia; order Polarisedimenticolales; family Polarisedimenticolaceae; genus Mor1. The sequence continues at coordinate 5,385,482 of CP011806.1, read as the reverse complement.
CGGCGAGGAACTGCAGCGGGCGCCCGAGATGGCCCGGGCCCAGGCGACGGAGATCTTCAACCGCCTGATCGAGGAGGACCCGACCTACGCCGGCTCCGACCTCGAAGACAAGAAGGTCATCCCGATGATCGCCTACATGTTGCGACTGGGCACCGACATCGCGAAGCCGCTCCCCGAAGAAGCGGCTACCGAGGAAGTCGCGAGGTTGCAGCCATGAACGCCGCCATCGCCCTCCTGGCCATTACCGAGTCCGCGGTGACCCAGATCAAGACCGTGCTGATGCTGGTCTTCTTCATCTCCTTCACCGGCCTGGTGCTGTGGCTCTGCTTCAGCAAATCGAAAATGTTCCAGCGCGCATCACGCATCCCGCTGGAAGACGAACCCCAAGGCGTCGACCACGCCACCCGTCCGGAGTAGCGGAGGAACCCATGGCCGAAGAGCCTTATCACGACAAGCTGTTCGATCACGAGTACGACGGGATCCGCGAGTACGACAACCCGATGCCCGCCTGGTGGGTCTGGATGTTCGTCCTGTCGGCCCTGTTCGCCTTCCCCTACGTGCTCTGGTACCACATCGGCAACGGCCCCTCGATCCTCGACGCCCTGGAAGCCGAGCAGGCGGCCTACGCCGAGAAGCTGCTGGCTACCTACGGGGACCTCAGCGTCGACGAACCGACGATCCTGCGGATGATGGAAGACGAGAACGCCATGCTGGCGATGAAGGGCCTGTTCAAGGGCAAGTGCTCCCAGTGCCACCTGGCGGACGGTTCCGGCAGTGTCGGGCCCAACCTGACCGACGATCACTGGAAGAACGTCAAGGGGGTCACCGACATTGCCGAGGTGATCCGCACCGGGATCACCACCAAGGGCATGCCTGCCTGGGGAGACCAGTTCACCGAAACCCAGTTGGTGCTGGTCAGCTCCTACGTGGCCCATCTCCGCGAGAACCCGCTGCCGGGCAAGGCGCCCGAGGGCGATCCGATTCCCGCCTGGCCCGCAGCGTCGGCCGCCGGCATCGACGAGAACGCCGGCGAGTAAGCAGGCGGGCCCGGCCACGCCTGTACACCGTTTGACAAGAACCGGGAGCGGCGACGCGCGACGCCGCTCCCCTCGAGGTGGAAGCGAGTCGCACCATGAGCAACCCACACTCGATCCCAACCGCCGAAGAGCGGGTCCTGGCGACCTTGAACAAGGACGGATCGCGCCGCTGGCTCCGTCCGCGCCTCTCCCCGGGACGATTCCTGATCGGGCGCAAGGCGGTCGGGTATGCCCTGATCGTTCTGTTCGCGGCATTGCCCTATATCCGCATCAACGGCAAGCCGGCGATGCTGCTCGATCTGCCGAACCGGCAGTTCACCTTCTTCGGCCGCACCTTCCTGCCCACCGACACCCTGTTGCTGGCCTTCCTGCTGCTGACGATCTTCGTCACGATCTTCCTGCTGACGGCGCTCTTCGGCCGGGTGTGGTGCGGGTGGGGCTGCCCCCAGACGGTCTACATGGAGCTGGTCTACCGGCCGGTGGAGCGCTTCTTCGACGGCAAGCACTACAAGTCCGGCGGCCGGGTCCCGCTGAGCGCCCCACGTGCTATCGGCAAGTACCTGACCTTTCTCCTGATCTCGATGTTCCTGGCCCACGTGTTCCTGGCCTATTTCGTCGGGGTGGAGACCCTGGCTCAGTGGGTGCGGCAGAGCCCGCTGTCTCATCCGGCGGCCTTTCTGGTGATGGCTGGAACGACGCTGCTGATGATGATCGACTTCTGCTTCTTCCGTGAGCAGATGTGCACCCTGGCTTGCCCCTACGGCCGCTTCCAGTCGGTGCTGCTCGATCGTCAATCGCTGATCATCGGGTATGACGTGAAACGGGGGGAACCCCGGGGCAAGCTCAAGAAAGACGCTCCGGCAAGTACCGGAGACTGCATCGACTGCAAGGCCTGCGTCGTCACCTGCCCCACCGGCATCGATATCCGCGACGGCCTGCAGCTCGAGTGCATCGGTTGCGCTCAGTGCATCGACGCCTGCGACACGATCATGGACAAGGTGGGCAAGCCCCGCGGCCTGATCCGCTACAGCTCCCAGCAGGCGATGGAAGAAGGCCGCTCCCGGCTGCTCCGGGCTCGGGTGGTGGTCTATCCGTTGGCGCTGATCGTGCTGGTAAGCCTGTTCAGCCTGACCCTGGCCAAGAAGGGCAGCGCCGACGTTTCCTTCCTCCGGCATCGGGGCCAGCCCTACCAGGTGCTGCCCTCGGGGGACATCACCAGCACCCTGCTGATCAAGATCGTCAACCGGGATGAGTCGGCCCGGAGCTACCGGGTCACCGTCGACGGCGTCCGGGAACAACGGAGCGGCGACCTGCCGCTGCTGCTGGAACCGGGAGCCTCGGGCCAGATCACCCTGCACCTGACCGTCGCGCCGGACCGGTTCGCCGAGGGCCGCGCCGACATCGGCGTCCGTGTCGAGGACGGCGCCGAATTCGACCGCAATTTCCCCCACCACCTGATGGGGCCGCTCTACTCCGGCGGCAACCGCGGCAACATGCCGCAGGGAGGCACACGATGAACAACGGAAGAGTCTGGATCGGCCTGGTCGTGGGTCTGCTGCTGCTGTCGGTGGGTATCCAGGCGGCCATGATCGTCATCGCCTCCAGCGACCCGTCCTTCGCCCTGGAGCCCGAATACGAACGCAAGGCGTTGGAGTGGGATGCCCTCAAGCGGGAACGGCAACAAAGCGAGGCCCTCGGCTGGGAGGTCAAGCTACGGGCTCTGCCGGCGACGACCCGTGGCCAGGTCGAACTGCGCCTGGAAGCGGTCGATGAACTGGGCGCGGCGATCGACGATGCCCGCGTGCACCTGGAAGGGTTCCACAACGCCCGGCTCGGCGACCTCCGGGGCTGGGAGCTTCCTCATCAAGGAGACGGTCTCTACAGCGACCTGCTTCCCCTGCAACGTGCCGGCGTCTGGGAATTCCGGGTGCGGATCGAACGGGGGGATGACCTCTACGTCGACCGCTTCCGCAAGAGCGTCGTGACCGAACCTCGGGACGCACGGCAATGACCGCACTGTTCCTCACGGTACTGGTCGCGAGCCTGACCGGCTCGCTGCACTGCGCCGGAATGTGCGGGCCCTTCGTCGCCTTTGCCGTGGGTACCCGCGGCCCCTCGGCCGGTCGGGTCGCGGTGTACCACGGTGGGCGCCTGCTGAGCTACACCGCCCTGGGGCTCGTGGCCGGGGTGGTCGGCTCCGCTCTCGACTTCGGCGGCGCGGTGTTCGGCGTGCAGCGTCTGGCTCTGGCCGCGGCCGGCGGGGCGATGGTCGCCTTCGGACTGGTGTCGTTGCTGCGCCTGTCGGGAATACGGCTGGCGCGTTTCCAACCTCCCGGGTTTCTGCGCCGGCTGTCCGCCGCCGTTCACCGTTCCCTCGAGGGCGTGCCTCCGATGCCCCGGGCCCTGGCGATCGGCGCGGCGTCGACCCTGCTGCCCTGCGGCTGGCTCTACGCCTTCGTCGTGACCGCGGCAGGCAGCGGATCGGCCTGGAACGGCGCGGCCCTGATGGTCGCCTTCTGGCTGGGCACCCTGCCGGTCCTGACCGCTCTGGGCGTGCTGGCCCGCCGCCTTGCCGGGCCGGCGCTGCGCTTCGTTCCGGCGCTGACGGCGACCGCGCTTGTGGTGGTCGGATTGCTGACCATCTCCTCTCGATTCGACATGCCGCCGCTGCGCGCCGCCGAACCGGTCGACATCCACGCCGCCCCATCCTGCTGTGCGAGCCAACGGTGAGCGTGCTGCGCCAGGAGCCGCTGGCTCCCGACGCCTGCGATCATTGCGGGCTGCCGGTTCCGGCCGGTCTCTACGATGCCGAAGCGGAACACCAGTTCTGCTGTGCCGGCTGCCGCGCAGTCTACGAGACCATCCGCGGCTTCGGCCTCGACCGCTACTACTCGCTTCGGGGAGACGAAGAAGCCGGCCTGCAGGCCAACCCCGATGGGGGCAGCTTCGCCACCTTCGACCATGACGCCTTTCAACAGCGCCACGTCGAAGAGCTTCCCGGCAACCTGCGGCGCATCGAGCTGCAACTCGAGGGCATGCACTGCGCTGCCTGCATCTGGCTGATCGAGCACACGCCCCGGGTCGTCGACGGGATCAACTCGATCCAGGTCGATTTCGGCCGCAAGCGTGCCCAGGTCGTCTGGGATCCCTCCCGGGTCGGGCTGTCCCGGATCGCCGAGACCCTCGATTCCCTGGGCTACACGCCGCGTCCCTACGTCGGCTCCCCCCTCGACGAGATCCGCCGCAGGGAATCCCGCCGTCTGCTGGTGCGTATGGCCGTGGCTGGAGCTCTCGCGGCCAACGTGATGTTGATGTCCTTCGCCCTCTTCGCCGGGATGTTCGACCGGATGGAGGCGGAGTACCGGGAACTGTTCCGCTGGTCGGGGTTGGGGCTGACGCTGCTGGCGGTGATCTGGCCCGGCCGCACCTTCTTCGCCGGCGCCCGGGCGTCGATCCGTACCGGCGTGATGCACATGGATCTGCCGGTTGCGCTGGCCCTGGCCGCCGGGACGATCTGGGGTGCGGTCAACACCGTGCGCGGCGCCGGGGAAACCTACTTCGAGTCGTTGACCGCGGTGATCTTCCTGCTGCTGGTCGGACGCTACGTGATGCAGCGCCAGCAACACGCGGCCCACGATGCCGTCGCCCTGCTCTACGGGTTGACCCCCGGGGTCGTGCATCGGGTGCAGCGGAACGGCTCCCTGGAGGATGTCCCGGTCGAGGCACTCGAATCCGGTGACCGGGTCGAGGTGCTGCCCGGAGAGAGCATCCCCGGCGACGGCGAAGTCCAGGACGGGCGTTCGAGTCTCGACCTGTCCCTGCTCAGCGGTGAATCGGAGCCGGTCAACGTCGAACCCGGGGACCGGGTCTTCGCCGGTACGACCAACCTCGGCTCCCCCTTGCGCATCCGGGTCGACAGCACCGGCGCGGAGACCCGGGTCGGACGGCTGATGAACCTGGTCGAGTCCTTCGCCCGGGACCGTCCGCGCGTCGTGCGCCTGGCCGACCGTGTGGCCCACCGCTTCGTTCTGGTGGTGCTCAGCGTGGCCGCGGCGACGCTACTCGGCTGGTGGTGGGTCGACCCCGACGCGGCGGTAGAGAACGCCATCGCCCTCCTGATCGTGACCTGCCCCTGCGCCCTCGGCCTCGCCACGCCCTTGGCCCTGGTCGCGGCCATCGGCCGGGCGGCCCGCAAGGGAATCCTGATCAAGGGGGGCGAGGCCATCGAAACCCTGGCACGCCACGGCCGGCTGCTGCTGGACAAGACCGGCACCCTGACCGAAGGACGCACCGAGCTCATCGAGCTGCATGGTGATCGCGACACCATCCGCTACGCGGCCGCCCTGGAACTGGGCGTCGCCCACCCGATCGCCCACGCGTTCGTCGAGGCCGGACGGGAGCGCGCCGGCGCCCCGGTGGCCTGCTCGGGGATCCGCTACGCCCCGGGCGAAGGGGTCGCGGGCCGCTGCGAAGGCCGGGAAGTACGCATCGGAAGCGCCACCTTCACCGCGCCGGACGGCCTCCCCTCTCGGGCAGCCGGCTGGGAGCGTGACGTCATCGCTTCCGGTCTCTCCCCGGTCTGCATTGCCGTGGACGGGGAGGTCGTCTCCGTCGCCGGAATCGGCGACCCGTTGCGAGCCGATGCGGCAGGCGCCCTGGAAGCCCTGCGGGAACGGGGCTTCGACCTGGGCATGATCTCCGGCGACGATCCCCGGGTCGCCCGGGCGATCGGCCGCACCCTGGGCCTCGAGGATGAGGCGGTTCACGGGCGGGTCGCCCCGGAAGACAAGGCCCGCCACGTCCAGGCTCTGCGCCGGGACGAAGGCTCCCTGATCATGGTCGGCGACGGGGTCAACGACACCGCGGCCCTCTCGGCGGCCGACGTCGGCGTGGCGGTCCAGGGGGGTGCCGAGGCCAGCCTGAGCGCCGCCGACGTCTATCTGAGCCGCCCCGGGCTCGCGCCGCTGGTCGAGCTGATCGACGGCTCCCGGCGAGCCATGGGCGTGGTTCGCCGCAACATGGCGGCCTCGCTGGCGTACAATCTGGTCACCGGCGGTCTGGCCGTGGCGGGGTTGATCAACCCGCTGATCGCGGCGGTGCTGATGCCGATCAGCTCACTGACGGTGGTCACGTTGTCGTATCGTTCGCGCACCTTCTAGACTCGCCTGGGAGCGGACACCATGGAAGTGCTCTACATCCTGTTTCCGCTGGCTCTGTTGATGGCCGGAATCGCCGTGGTCGCCTACGTCTGGGCGGCGCGGGCCGGCCAGTTCGACGACATGGAGACTCCGGCGATGCGGGTGCTGCACGACGATCAGGATCCGGATAGCGGAAAGCCCAAGGCACCGTGAGCCGGCTGCACTTCATCTGGCTCGGCCCGCTGGTCACCCTCGCCGCGGTAATCAGCTACTTCATGGTCTTTGCCGCGATCCCTGCGCTGCGGGACTTCCCCTGGCTCAACCTGCCGCTGGCGCTACTCGGTGTCGCTCTCTCCCTGGCAGGCCTGTTCGGAGCCTTCGGCCAGGGCCGCCGCCTGGCCTCGAAGATCTTCGGCATACTCGGCACCCTGCTGTCGGTCGGGTTCCTCGGCCTGTTCGGTTTCTACGTCTTCGTCTTGAGCTATCAGATGCCTACGGGAGAAACCGCAGCGGGAGTCTCGCGGATCGAGAACTTCAGCCTCCAAACCCACCGGGGCGAGTCCTTCGACCTGGCGAGCTTCGACGGCCGCAAGGTGGTGCTGGTGTTCTACCGCGGCTACTGGTGACCGTTCTGCCTCTCCGAACTGCAAGGTTTGCAGTCACGCATCGATGAGATCCGCAGCCTGGGCGCCGAGGTGGTCGCGGTCAGCGCCGACAACCCCGAAGAATCGCGGGAGGCGATCGAGGCCCAGGGCTACGACTTCCCCGTCCTGTGCGATCCGAACCTGGAGTTGATCGGCAAACTCGGGTTGCTTCACGAGGACGGGCTGCCCGACACCGATATCTCCCGGCCCGCGGTCTTCATCCTCGACGAGCAGCGCGACGTCACCTGGCGGGAGCTGACCGACAACTGGCGCGTCCGGGTCCGCCCCGAGACGATCCTGGCCGAATTGCGCTGAGCCACCGCCGGGCACCCCCGGGAAGGTCTGACCCGGTACTTTCGATCACGAAACGGGTATTCTCTACGCGCCCCGGCCCGGGGTGGCCGCCGAACCGGCGGCATCGCTGTTGCAGAGATCAGGGTAGATTCCCTAGATTTTTGGACGAGTGGGACTATTCGGGGTAGGGGCAAGCATGAGCGCCAGCCGACCGGGAGCATCCAGGCAAGAACGAGCCGCACGGCAGTCGGTACTGCTGCTGACGCTCCTTGTTCTATGGGCGCCCCTCGGCGCCGCCGGCGACACTCCCCTGCCCGGAAACAACGCACCCGCGGCCAGGGGCGCCGAGGCCGCACCCGGCGAGGTGCTGATCCAGCTTCATGACGGCGTGAGTTGGAGCCAGATTCAGGCGCGATACCCGGAACTCGAGGCCTACGGTTTCGGCCCCGGCCAACGACTGTTCCGCGTGCCCCAATCGGAAGCCGCCGTGCGCGCGACCTTCACCCGCCGCAGCGGCCGCGCCCCGCGGCAACCGCAGATGCCGGCGTTGGCTCGCTGGGGCAAGGTCAGCTTCGCCACCGACATCGACCCGGCCAGGGTCGCCAAACATCTCCGGGAGCTTCCCGAGGTGCGCCACGCCGAGGCCAACGTGGCGCTGCATCTCGACGCCGTCCCTGACGACACCTACGCCGACCCGGAACAGGACGGAAGCTGGAGCAGCGGCGCGTGGGGGCAGACCTATCCCGACCTGTGGCGCCTGCAGAACATCGAGGCCGACCGGGCCTGGGATCTCCAGACCGGCGACCCGAACCTGGTCGTCGCCGTGATCGACAGCGGCATCGATTTCGCCCACGAGGACCTGGCCGGCAACGCCTGGAACAACCCCGGCGAAACTCCGGGGAACGGCGTCGACGACGACGGCAACGGCTACGTCGACGACGTCTCCGGCTGGAACTTCGCCCTCAACAACAACGACGTGACCGACCGCTTCCAGCACGGCACGTTGATGGCCGGAGTCATCGGCGCCGTCGGCGACAACGGAACCGGGATCGCGGGCATGGTCTGGCAGGTACAGCTGATGGCGGTCAAGGTCTCCACCGACACCGGAGCGACCAACCTGACCGCGCTGATCCAGGGCATCACCTACGCCGCGGACAACGGCGCCGACGTGATCAACATCAGCCTGTCGAACAAGGGAGAGGCGCCTCAGGCTTTGCGGGACGCCATCGCCTACGCCCACGGCCTCGGCGCGGTGATCGTCGTTTCGGCCGGCAACTCCGGCAGCGAGATCGGCGACTGCGCCAACGACATCTCCCAGCTCAACGACGATCTGGCCAGCTTCCCCGCGTGCCTCGATCAGACCATCGCGGTCGGCGCCGTGCAGCACGACGACCGGATCTACTTCGCCTCGAATTTCGGCTTCAACCTGGACGTCACCGCCCCCGGGTCCGACGACAACGTCGGCGATCCGAATTTCAACCACCTGAACATTCTCTCGACCCTCTCCGCCCAGAACCAGAGCGTCGTGTTCCAGCGGGTCGGCGACCGCTACTACCGGGACGGCGGCACCTCCTTCGCCGCCGCCCACGTCAGCGGTCTGGCCGCCCTGGTGCTGTCGCAGCAGCCCGATCTCTCCAACGAGATGGTCCGGGCGGTGATTCAGGCCTCGGCCGACGACCTGGGGAGCGGCGGTTTCGACGATCTGTTCGGTTGGGGCCGGATCAACGCCTTCCGCGCAGTGCAGCAGGCCGACGCCGCAGCCAACCGGGTCGAGCTGATCGCCGACCTGCAGGTGGGCAAGGCCACCGTCGCGGTAGGAGCGCCGCTCCCGGTGACGGTCACCGCACGCAACGCCGGCCAGCAAGGCGCGAGCAACGTCACTCTCGAAGTCTTCGACGGAGACCCGGGTGCCGGCGGCACCTTGCTCTACAGCGACACCCTCTCCAACCTGGGGGCGGGATCCGCCGTGACCCGGCAGATCCTGATCGACCTCCCCTCCCGGGGACGCCGCACCCTCTACGCCGTGGTCGACCGGGGCAATCAGGTTGCCGAGTACTTCGAACAGAACAATCGCACCGTGCGCCCGGTGGAGGCCTACTCCTACCGCTTCGAGTCCCGGGAACTGACCAGCGCAGCGGGCCGCAAGTACAACGCCACGATCTGGGGTGACCGCATCGCCTGGGCCGATGAGCGCAATCTGCGGGACTTCCCGGACATCTACATCTACGACCTGGCCGCCGATCAGGAGCGCCAGGTGACCAGCCGCGTCGGCGTGGAGATCGCGCCGATGATCCAGGGGGACTCGATCGTCTGGGCCGATCTGTTCGAGACCCCGGACCCGGTCGATACCTACGACATCTCCCACTACGACCTGGCCTCGGACCAGGAGACGGAGATCACCGACGGCTTCTCCGCCGAGGTCACCCCCGACGTCTTCGGCGACCGGATCGTCTGGGTCGATGCCCGGGCCGGTCTCGGTCAGGCCCATATCTGGGGCCACGATCTTTCCACCGGCCAGAACCAGCAGCTCACCTTCGGCGGCCAGCAGGAAGCGCCGGCCATCTGGGGCGACCGCATGGTCTACCTCAACAACGACGCTCCATTCGGCATCAGCGTCAAGAACCTGGCCACCGGCGTCGAGACCGACCTCAACCTCGGCGGGGTCGGACAGACGCTGCATCCCGACATCTACGAGCAGCAGGTGGTCTACGGCGACAGCCGCACCGGCTCCACCGACATCTATCTGTACGACCTGGCCAGCGGGCAGGAGCGGGTGGTCAGCAACGCGCCGGGCACCCAGGGCCGCCCGCATCTCTACGGCGACAAGGTGGTCTGGCGCGACCAGCGGCACTCCACCGGCCAGTGGGACGTATTCCTCTACGACCTGACCTTCGACGAGGAACGGCGGGTCACCCGCAGCCTGCTGGAAGACAACGACCCGCACATTCAGGGCGATCGAATCGTCTGGGTGCGCACGCCCAACATCTCTCAGGGCACCGCCCAGGTCTGGGTCGCCGAGATCGACGACTTCCCGGCAGCACTCACCGGACTCAGCGGCAATCGCAACGGCAACCGGATCGACCTGAGCTGGGACGCGAGCCTGGAGAGCGACGTCACCGGCTACGCGGTCTATCGAAGCTCGACGGCGGGCAGTGGGTTCACCCAGGTAGGTACGACCTCCAACGCCGGTTTCAGCGACAACGTCGCCGCGGGCACCTGGTACTACCGGGTCACCGCGATCGATGCAGCCGGCGGCGAGGGCGGATACTCCAACGAAACCCAGGTCGGCGGCGGCACCGGACCGACGACGCCGGACGCCCCCGAGGGGTTACGCGTCCAGTAAAGCCGCGGGCTGGAGAACGACCGCCACCAGTGTCCTCCTGGCGGCACACTTTCGCTCGCAGGCTCTGCCTCATTCCGCGAATAGTGCAATCTTCGGCGACATCTCCGAAGTTCCGCGGCTCTCACCGCCCCATCGGCCGACGGGAGCACACCGGTTCGGTTGTAGAATTCGCCGATGGAAAGCGAACGATGTCCTGACTGCGGAAAGGACCTCCCCGCCTCCGGACGCGCCGGCGGTATCTGCCCCCACTGCCTGCTCCAGGGCGCCGTCGACGATGCACCCCGGGAGATCGGCAACTACCGCCTGCTGAGCAAGGTCGGCGAAGGGGGCATGGGCGAGGTCTACGAGGCCGAACAGCTGCGCCCTGTGCAGCGGCGTGTCGCCCTCAAGTTGATCAAGCGCGGGATGGATACCCGGGAGGTCATCGCCCGGTTCGAGGCGGAGCGTCAGGCGCTGGCGTTGATGGAGCACCCCAACATCGCCCGGGTGCTCGACGCGGGGGCGACGAAGAACGGCCGCCCCTTCTTCGTCATGGAGCTGGTCCCCGGCGTTCCGATCACCGAGTATTGCGACCGGGAACGGCTGAGCACCGACGAACGGTTGAACCTGTTCGTGCGGGTCTGCGACGCGGTGCAGCACGCCCACCACAAGGGGGTGATTCACCGGGACCTCAAGCCGTCCAACGTGCTGGTCTCGATGAGCGACGGCAAACCGACCCCCAAGGTCATCGACTTCGGCGTGGCCAAGGCCACCGCCCAGCGGCTCACCGAACACACGGTCTACACCGAACTCGGGCAGCAGATCGGCACGCCGGAATACATGAGCCCCGAGCAAGCCGAGCGATCGGAACTCGACGTCGACACCCGCACCGACGTGTACTCCCTCGGAGTGCTGCTCTACGAACTGCTGGTGGGGCGTCTGCCCTTCGAGTCCAAGGAGCTGCGGGAAGCCGGCTGGGACGCGATGCGGCAGATGATTCGCGAAACCGATCCGCCCCGCCCCAGCACCCGGGCCAGCAAGCTCGACGCGAAGATCGCCCGGTCACGGCGCACCGACCCGGGATCGCTGGCCCGGCGGCTGCGCGGCGACCTGGACTGGATCGTGATGCGCACCCTGGAAAAGGACCGCACCCGGCGCTACGGCACCCCCTCGGAGCTGGCCGCCGAGATCGACCGTTTCCGCAAGGGTGAACCGGTCCTGGCCGGGCCTCCGGGATTGAGCTACCGCCTGGGCAAGGCGATGCGGCGCCACCGGGTCGGCGTCCTGGCAGGCACCCTGGTGCTGTTGGCGTTGGTCAGTGGCGCGATTGCCGCGACCGTCGGCATGGTGCGAGCCCAGCGGGCCGAACAACGTGCGGTGGCCGCAGAGGCCAGGGCCCGGGCCGAGGCAGAAGCCAAGGGACAGGTCTCCGACTTCTTGAAGGAACTCTTCCGGGTGTCGCGCCCCAGCGAAGCTCGCGGCAACAGCATCACCGCACGGGAGGTGCTGGATAGCGGCGCCGCCCGGATCGACACGATGCTCGTCGACCAACCGGAGACTCGCGGCGAACTGATGTTCACCATGTCCGAGGTCTACGCCCACCTGGGACTCTTCGATCAGGCGTCGCCCTTGATCGAGCAGGCGCTGGAAACCTTCGAGCACAGCCTGGGGCAGGAGCACCTCAAGACCCTCGACGCCCGGGCGCAGCTCGCCGCCACCAGATTCGGCCAGGGGGAACTGGCCGAAGCGGAACGCCTGTTTACCGAGACCCTCGAGACCCAACGCCGGGTCCTGGGCGACGACCACAGGCACACCCTCTCGACCATGGATCGGCTCGGCTTCGTCTACCGCCAACAGCAGCGGTTCGAAGAGGCCGAACCGCTGTACCTCGAATCCTACGAGGGACTGAAGCGCCTGCTGCCCCCCGGCGATCAAGCGCTGCTTCGCCTGATGAACAGTCTCGCCGTGCTCTACGACGATGTCGGCCGCCCCGACGAAGCCGAACCGCTCTACCTCGAGTCCCTCGAAGCTCAGCGGCAGCGCCACGGCGACGATCACCCCGAGACCATCGACTACCTCAACAACCTGGCCCGGTTCTACTTCCGCCAGGGCCGGGTCAACGATGCGGTGCCGATGTTCGAGGACGCCCTGGCGGCGCGGCGCAAGGTCCAGGGGGACGAGCACCCCGCGACCATGCGCTCGATCAGCAACCTGGCCTACATCTACCAGTCGCTTCAACGCTGGGACGAGGCGGAGCCGCTCTACACCGAAGCGCTGGAGTCGATGACCCGGGTCCACGGCCCGACCCATCCCAACGTACAAACCGTGCTCTACAACATGGCCTGCTACGAATCGCTCCGCGGTGAACCGCAGCAGGCGATCGAACGGCTGAAGCAATCGGTGGACGCCGGCTGGGCCCGCCCCGAACTCATGAAGCAGGACTCCGACCTCGAGCCGATCCGCAGTCACCCGCGCTTTGCGTCCTTGGTCGCGCAGAGCGAACGAACGCTGGCGCGGCTGGAGCGAGCCAGGCCTCAGTCGGCCAGCACCGAGAGCAGGTAGGCGATCTCTCCGTCGATCTCGGTCTCGGTCTCGACGGTCGAGGCGATCTCCTCCCGCAGCGCCTCCCGATAGCGCTTTCTCAAACGGTGGACCGCGACCTTGACCGCGCTCTCGTTCATCCCCGCGTCCCGGGCGGTGTCTGCGTAGGAGGGACCGCCTGCCGGCGTCAGGTACACCGCGATGGCGTCGAACACGGCGCCCCGGCCCGAGGACGCGTACTCCTCTTTGAGACGGTCCACCACCCGGTCGAGCTGGCCGAGCACCCAGGTCCGTTCGTAGAGCCGCTCCGGCGTAAGGTGCTGGGCCGGTTCATCGAGGTAGCGCTGCTCGGCACCCTCGACGTCGAGGGACAGAGGCGCCTCCCCTCCTCCCCGCTTCTGGGCACGCTCCCGCTCCTTCTCGTTGATCAGGTGGTGGGTCAGCGACGACAGCAGGTAGGTGCGGAACTTCCCCTTCTCCGCATCGGCGCGGCTCAGGTAGTTTCCGGCGAGGAAACGGGCAAAGAACCCCTGCACCAGATCGGAGGCGCGGTCGGGGTCGTTGCCCTTGCGCCGCAGGAACGCGTAGAGCGGCTCCCAATAGGCCTCGCACAGATCCGACAGCGCCAGACGGGTCCTGGGGTTCTCCGCATCCCCCGCGGCCAGCACCAGACTCCAGCGTGTTTGCGGGAAATTGCCCGGTTTTTCGCCGTTCATGGGCGAATCCTACCAAAGTCCGAAAAAAATCCTGCGGCCCTGTAACCCGGCACGGGCGCTTCCTGCAGAAGGGGGGTGAACGCGAAAACAGCACCCCGACGGCCGCGAGGCTCGAGGGAAAACAAGCAGGAGGAAGCCATGAAGAAGATGATCCGGACCCTGACCCGTACCTTCACCACCCTGATCCTCGCGGCATTGGCCGTGACCGCCGTCCAGGCTGAAGCCCGCATCGGCATCGAACTCCAGGAACAGCTCTCCCGGGCAGAAGCCAACACCGGACGCGCCTCCCGCGCCGCCGTGACCGTCGAGCAAGCGCTGCCTGTGGTGGTTCAGTTCAAGCAGGGCGCCGCCGACGACGCCCACCGCCTCGTGGCCGCCGGCAACTTCCGCGAGCGCATCGACGCCGCGTCGGCCCGCATGACCCCGTCGCAGATCCGCCGCCTGGCCGCCCGGGACGACGTGCTCTCGATCACCGCCGACCGCGCGCTCCACGCCAACCTGGATGTGGCGGTCGCGGCGAGCAACGGCGACATCGCCCGGGAACGCTTCGACGTGACCGGCCGTGGGGTGACCGTCGCCCTGATCGACAGCGGACTCAACCCCGGAGAGGCGCTCGACGAGAGCCGCGTGCTGGCCCGGGTCGATTTCGTGGACCCCGACGGCAACGCCCACGACGAACACGGCCACGGAACCCATCTCGCCGGCATCATCGGCGCGCCCAACGGCGTGGCCCCCGACGTCAATCTGATCGTGATCAAGGTGCTCGACGCCGAAGGCGCCGGCACCCTCTCGGGCGTTCTCGCCGCCGTCGACTGGACCATCGAACACAAAGACGAGTACGGCATCGACGTGGTCAACATGTCCCTGGGCTACGCGCCCCAGATGTCCTTCCGCTACGATCCCGTCAACGTCGCCGTGCGCCGCGCCTGGCAGTCCGGCCTGACCGTCATCGCCTCTGCCGGCAACCGCGGCCGCGACGGGCGGTTCACCATCAACGCTCCCGGTAACGATCCGTCGGTCCTGACCGTCGGCGCCTTCAACGACCTCGGCACCATCACCCGGGGCGACGACATCATGACCACCTACTCGAGCCAGGGCCCCTCCTACGGCGACCTGGTGGTCAAACCGGATCTGGTGGCTCCCGGCAACCGTATCGTCGCTCCGGCAGCCAGCGGCTCCACCATGGTCGAGATGTTCCCCGAGCGACTCAGCGAGGAAGGCATCGAACTCTCCGGAACCAGCATGTCCACCGCCTTCGCCAGCGGCGCCGCGGCGCTCCTGCTCGAGGCGCAGCCGCAGCTGACCAACGACGGCATCAAGGCGGCGCTGATGAAGTCCGCCGAGAAGCGGGCCGACATCGACGTGCTGCAGCGGGGCGCCGGCATGATGGACATCGAGGCCGCCATCGAACTGCTGGAAGGTGAAGCCGAGGCCGAGGCCTTCGTCCAGCGCTTCAACAGCAGTTCGCCGCTGATGGCCCGCACCCCCGAAGGCATCGCTCTCTACTTGCTGCGCTACGAAAACGGCCGCCCGATGCTGCTCAGCGGTTACGACTCGATCTACGGCGACGATCCGATCTTCGGCGACACCGCGCTCTGGACCGACGGCATGCTGTGGGGCGACGGAGTCTTCTGGGGCGACGGACTGCTCTTCGCCGACGGACTCCTGCTGGCCGACGGCATCCTCTGGGCGGACGGCCTGCTCTTTGCCGACGGACTGCTGCTGGCTGACGGCCTGCTCTTCGCCGATGGGCTGCTGTTCGCCGACGGCACCCTGTGGGCGGACGGCGTGTTCTGGGCCGACGGCATCCTGATGGGCGACGGCGTTTTCTGGGGTGACGGGCTGCTGTTCGCCGACAGCTCGCTCAGCGCCGACGGCATCCTCTGGGCCGACGGATTGCTCTTCGCCGATGGGCTGCTGCTGGCCGACGGCGTCTTCTGGGGCGACGGCGTCTTCTGGGGCGACGGGCTGCTCTGGGGCGACGGGCTGCTGTTCGCCGACGGCATCCTCTGGGCAGAAGGCGTGTTCTGGGGCGATGGTGTCTTCTGGGGCGACGGCGTGCTCTGGGGTGACGCGATGCCCGGCAGCCTCGACGACTAGCCGACTCGACCGGCGATCAAGGAACGGCGCGGGCCCGGAGCAATCCGGGCCCGCTAGCTGTTCAGCCGCCAGATCGTGAAGTTCAGCACCGCAGCAAAGCCGACCCAGGCGAGGTAGGGCACCAGCAGCCACCCGGCGAGCCGGGACACCTTGAAGAAGGCCGCGGCCGTCGCCGCAATCATCACCCACAGCATCAGGATCTCTGCGAAGGCCAGACCCGGGTTGCGCAGGGTGAAGAACAACGCCGACCAGGCGATGTTGAGCGCCAGCTGCACGGCGAACAGGATCAGCGCCCGGTCGACGCGGACCAGCCGGCGCCGGCGCCAGACAAGCCATGCGGAGATCCCCATCATCACGAACAGAGTGGTCCAGACGATCGGAAAGGCCGCGTCGGGTGGATTCCAGGATGGCTTGGTCAACGTGGGATACCAGGTCTTGACCGAAACGTTGGTCAACGCCGACCCCGCTCCGCCGATCCCCAGACAAGCCAGGACAGCGACCACGAGGGCAACAAGACTGCGGCCGAAGGACTCGGCAGGGGCTTCGGCGTTGGTGGCCTGCATTAGGCTTCTCCTTGCGCTCGGTGACTCCGGGAGGACGGGGCCGCGGCTTGTGCCGGCGCGAGCCCCTGAACTATGGTTAGCAGCGAGGTGAGCGAACGGCCATGAGCGAAAAGACCGAAACGCGCTACAAGGTGATCTTCTACAACCGCGGCCAGATCTACGAGATCTACTGCGAGTCGGTCACCCAGGGCGGCATGATGGGCTTCGTCGAGATCGAGGGCCTGCTCTTCGGTCAGACGACTCAGGTGGTTGTCGATCCCTCCGAGGAAAGGCTGCGCAACGAGTTCAAGGGCGTACGCCGCTTCTTCGTGCCGATGCACGCGGTGGTCCGCATCGATCAGGTCGAAAAAGAAGGACAGAGCCGCATTTCCCAGCGGTCCGACAGCGAGAGCAACCTGATGCCCTTCCCCGCGGTCTACAAACCCGGGGAAGACAACTAGCCCCGGGAGCCTCTACCGGCCCGGCCCGCCCGGGTGGCGCGACCCTGCTACGCTCGACACATGAGCGAATCCGTCTGGGACTATCCCCGTCCGCCACGGCTGGAGCCCACCGGCCGCAGGCTGCGCATCGAATTCAACGGCGTGTTGCTTCTGGACACGGCCCGGGCCTACCGGGTGCTCGAGACCAGCCATCCTCCCGCCTACTACGTGCCCCCCGAGGATGTGCGGATGGAGTACCTGACCGAATCGCCCAGCAGCAGCTACTGCGAGTTCAAGGGGCTGGCCCGCTACTTCGACGTCACCGTCGACGGTCGCACCGCCGGCCATGCCGCCTGGGCCTATCCGGAGCCGACCCGCGGGTTCGAGGCGATGGCGGGCTACCTCTCGTTCTACGCCGGGAAGATGGACGCCTGTTTCGTTGACGACGAACGGGTCAAGCCCCAGGAAGGAGACTTCTACGGCGGGTGGATCACCGAGGACCTGCGCGGCCCGTTCAAGGGCGGACCCGGCACCCTGGGTTGGTAGCGGCTGCGGCCGCGCCACCCGCGGTCAGAGCCCCCGGGCCCACTCCGGCCGTAGCGGCGCGTCTCCGCCCAGGGCTGCATCGACGACCCCGACGATCCGCTCCCGGTCCCTGGGCAAGCGTCCGGAGAGCGGCAAGTAGTTCGACGCGTGGTTGGTGCGGAAGATCGCATCCCGCGGCTCGGCGTGCGCAACGAAGGTCCGAAGTTCACGCAGCAGGGCCTCGACCCCCGGCAGGGTGAACTTGCCTCGCTCCTGAAGTTTGGCAATCGGAGTCCCCGGAATCACCGTCAGGGTCAGCAGGGAGACGAAGCGCGGGTTCATCGCCGTCGCCAGCTCCGCCGACGCCCGAGCGTGCTCCTGGCTGCGCTCGACACCGCCGGCTCCCAGCAGGAAGATCGCCGAGAGCTTGAGCCCCGCTTCGTGAGCCCGGCGGGCGGCCTCGGCATGGTCGTCGAACCCGGCCCCCTTGGCGATCTTCTTCATGGTCGGGTCGTCCCCCGACTCCGGCCCGATGTAGCAGAGGCGCAGACCCCACTCCCGCAGCGACTTCAGTTCTTCGACGGACTTGGCCTTGAGGTTCATCGCCGTGGCATAGCAACTCACCCGGCGGAGCCGCGGAAACGCCTCGCGGCACGCATCCAGGATCTCCCGCCAGTGGCCCAGCTCCATCACCAGGGCGTCGCCGTCGGCAACGAAGACCTTGTCCACCTGGTCCCCGGCCGCCTGCCGGACCTCCTCGATGTCCGCGAGGACCTCGGACATGTCGCGCACCCGGAATTGCTTCGCCCGGTACATGTCGCAGTACGTGCAGGCGTTCCAGGAGCAACCGATGGTGGCCTGCAGGATGAATGCATCCGCCTCGCTGGGCGGCCGGTAGACGGTCCCTTCGTAACGCATGGGGGCAGTCTAGCGCTCTGCTCGCCCCATTCTCTGGCTTAAAATCATCCCGGGCCGAATCCAGACCCCGATCTGGACCGAAACCCTTCACGACACGAACAAAGAGTCGACAGAGGAATTCATTTTCGCAAAATTTTCGCCAAACGACTCACTTGATACGGCTTTGTCCAGAAAAAATTCTTGTCACTTTCTGGACAGAAGCTAGAATGATCGGGGTCGGGCGCACTGGGGAGCTGCCCGGCGCAGGACTCAGCCTGAGGAGATGTCGTGAATAACGCAGCCAACGGGAAACGGGTGATC
The DNA here is from genome assembly GCA_001664505.1 of Acidobacteria bacterium Mor1. Lineage (GTDB taxonomy): Bacteria > Acidobacteriota > Polarisedimenticolia > Polarisedimenticolales > Polarisedimenticolaceae > Mor1. The sequence goes on along the minus strand of CP011806.1, from coordinate 5,366,965 downwards.
GTCGTAGGAGCGGGGCCGGGGGGCCTGGCCAGCGCCATGCTGCTGTCCAGAGCCGGCTTCGAAGTAACCGTGGTCGAACGCCAGGACCAGGTCGGGGGGCGAACCTCCACGCTGGAACAGGACGGCTTCAAGTTCGATCTCGGACCGACCTTCTTTCTCTATCCCCAGGTCCTGCGCTCGATCTTCGAGGCCTGCGGCCGGAACCTTGACGAAGAGGTCGACCTGATTCGCCTGGACAAGCACTACCGCTTGACCTTCGAGGACGGCGGCGAACTGACCGCGACCTCGGACATGGGCCGCTTCCGGGCGGAGATCGCGAGACTCTCCCCCGGCGATGCCGACGGTCTGGACCGCTACGTCGCCGACAACCGGGCCAAGCTCGAGGCGTTCAAGCCGATTCTCGAGTCTCCGTTCAACAGCTGGCGCGATCTACTGCGCATATCCCCCAAGATTCTTCCGCTGGTGCGCCCCCATCAAAGCGTCGACCGCGACCTCGGCCGCTGGTTCCGCGACCCGCGCATCCGGCTGGCCTTCTCGTTCCAGAGCAAGTACCTGGGCATGTCCCCCTATCAGTGCCCCAGCCTGTTCACGATCCTGGCGTTCCTCGAGTACGAGCACGGCGTCTACCACCCCAAGGGTGGCTGCGGCGCGGTGTCCCGGGCCATGGCCCGTGTCGCGACCGATCAGGGGGTCGACATCCGGCTCAACGAACCGGTTGAAGAGATTCTCTTCGAGGGCCGCCGAGCGGTCGGCGTGCGCACCCCCGAAGGCATCTACCGTGGCGACGCCATGGTGATCAACGCCGACTTCGCCGCCGCGATGAGCCGGCTGGTCCCCGACCGGCTGCGCAAGCGCTGGACCGACCGCAAGCTGAAAAAGAAGAAGTACTCCTGCTCGACCTTCATGATGTACCTGGGCATCACCGGTCGGGAGGAAAAGCTCGACCACCACAACATCTTCCTGACCCGGGACTACCAGCAGAACCTCAAGGACATCGAGAAGCGGCACGTGCTGTCGGACAACCCCTCGTTCTACGTGCAGAACCCCTGCGTCACCGACCCGGCCATGGCGCCCCCGGGAATGTCCAGCCTCTACGTGCTGGTCCCGGTGACCCACCAGCATCCCAACGTGGACTGGTCCGTCGAAACCCCGCGCTTCCGCTCGCTGGTGCTCAAGCAGCTGGAGAAGATCGGCCTCGAGGACGTGGAGTCCCGGATCCGCTACGAGAAGGTGCTGACCCCTGCCGGTTGGCAGCACGAGCAGCGGATCTACAAGGGCGCGACCTTCAACCTGGCCCACTCACTCGACCAGATGCTGCACATGCGCCCCCGCAACCGCTTCGAGGATCTCGAAGGGGTCTACCTGGTCGGCGGCGGCACCCACCCGGGAAGCGGCCTGCCGGTCATCTTCGAGTCGGCCAAGATCAGCTCGGAACTGCTGAGCCGGGATCTCGGCGTCGCGGATTACCGTGAACAGGTCACCCCGGCCGCCGAAGCGCCGGAACTCGCTCCCGCACGATCGGTAGCCAACGCACGATGATCGAACCGGTCTCCATCGAGTCGATGAGCCGCAAAGCCTTCGACGACCTGATCCGCTCGGCTCGCGCCGCCGGCAGACGCTGGAGACGGGATTCGATTGCCGAGCGGCTTCGGGTGGTCGAGCGGCTGCGCCGCCGTATCGCCGAGGATGCCGAGACTCTGGCCGCCAGCGTCGATCGCCGCCCGGTGCCCGACACCTTGACCGCCGAGGTGCTCCCCCTGGCCGACGCCTGCAAGTTCCTCGAGCGGCGGGCCGCCGCGCTCCTCGCCCCGAGGACCGAGCGCCGCGGGCGCCCCGCCTGGCTCGCCGGAACCCGCCTCGAGATCCTGCGGGAACCTCTGGGCCTGGTGCTGATCCTCGCACCCTCCAACTACCCGCTGTTCCTGCCCGGTGTTCAGTTGCTCCAGGCGCTGACCGCAGGCAACAGCGTGCTGGTCAAACCGGCTCCGGGATGTTCGGCGCCGATGCGTCTGCTGGCAGGCTGGCTGCAGGACGCCGGTCTGCCCCCGGGGACCCTGACGATTCTCGACGAGTCGGTGGAAGCAGCCGAAACCGCGATCGAGGCGGGTGTCGACAAGGTCTTGCTTACCGGCTCCCTCGCAACCGGTCAGACCGTGCTCAGCCGGTTGGCCGGCTCGGCAACCCCGGCAACCATGGAGCTCTCCGGCTGCGACGCGGTCTTCGTGCGCAACGACGCCGACCTGAAGCTGACCGCACGCTCCCTCGCCTTCGCGCTGAAACTCAACGGGGGTGCGACCTGCATCGGCCCCCGCCGTATGTTCGTGCATCAGGATATTCACCAGGGGATGGTCGAACACCTGGCGGCAGAGGTCCGTAACGCCGAACGAGTCCCGATCCCGGCCGCAATGGCCGGGAAGCTTCGGGGCTGGCTCTCCGAAGCAGAACGGGATGGCGCCCAGGTCGTCTGCGGCGGCATCGACGAACAGGATACGATGGCGCCGACGGTCGTCGACGGCGTACCGGTCGGCTCTCCCCTGCTCTCCGCCAACCTGATGCTGCCGCTGATCTCGGTCATCCCGGTCCAGGGTGACGAGCAGGCGCTGATTCGCGACTCGGAGTGCCCCTACGCCCTGGGCGCGACGGTGTTCGGCGGGGAAGCCGGTGCCCGGGCATTGGCACAGCGGATCCGCGCCGGCGTGGTGGTGATCAACGACGCCGTCGTGCCGACAGCCGACCCCCGCCTCCCCTTCGGCGGCAGCGGACTGAGCGGCTTCGGCGTGACTCGCGGTGCCGAGGGGCTGCTGGAACTGACGCGGACCAAGGCGGTCAGCACCCGGAGCGGACGCGGACGTCCGCACCTGGATCCGCCGGTCGGCGACGAGACTAGACTTTTCAGCGCGTACGCCCGGGCTGCCCACGGCAGTCCCGGCATGCGCGTTCGTGGATGGATCGAGCTTCTGAAGACCGTGATCGCCCGGGCGGGTCGCAAGTGAGGGAAACGATGACGAACCGAGATGAACGAGTTGCTGTGATTGGTGGCGGACTGGGAGGCCTCGCGGCCGCCTGCACCCTGGCCGCCCGGGGCTATCAGGTGACCTTGCTGGAGAAGAACCCCTGGTTCGGCGGCAAGGCCGCGGTGCTCGAAGAAGACGGCTTCCGCTTCGACATGGGCCCGACGATCCTGACCGTACCGCGGGTGCTCGAGCGCATCTTCGGCGAGTCCGGCCGGGACCTGCACCGCGAACTGGACCTGATCCGTCTCGACCCGCAGTGGCGCTGCTTCTTCGAGGACGGCTCGGTACTGGATCTTCACGAGCACATCGAGAAGATGACCGGCGAGCTGCAGCACTACGCCGGCGAGCAGGTCGCCGCCGGGTACAAGCGCTTCATCGAACTGTCCGAACGGCTCCACGGCATCTCCGAGAAGTTCTTCTTCTGGAAGTCGGTCGAGGACTTCACGGACACGATGAACTTCCGCGGCAGCCTGAGCTTGTCGACCCTGAGCGACGTGGCCGCCCTGCGCATGGGGCGCACCGTCGCCGGAACGATCCGCTCGCGGATCGGCGACGACCGGGTCGCCCAGATGTTGGACCACTTCACCCAGTACGTCGGCTCTTCGCCCTACAACTCGCCGGCGGTGCTCTGCAGCATCGCCCACATGCAAACCGAAGGGGGCGTCTGGTACCCCCGCGGCGGCACCCGCGCGGTTCCGGTCGCCCTGGCCAAGCTGGCCACCGAACTGGGCGTCGAGATGCGTCACTCCACCGGCATCGACCGGATCGAGACCAAGGACGGCCGGACCACCGGCGTGGTCACCCACCGGGGAGAGACCATTCCGGTCTCGGCGGTCGTCTCCAACATGGACACGGTGCGCACCCACAAGGAATTGATCAACGGCGACGTCGGTACCCGCTTCATGGGCCGGCGCAAGTACGAGCCGGCCTGCTCCGGCGTCGTGCTCTACCTCGGACTCAAGCAGGGATACGATCACCTGCTGCACCACAACTTCGTCTTCTCCGAGGATCCTGAGGCGGAGTTCGAAGCGATCTACGGCGAGGGTGTCCCGGCGCCGGACCCGACCTGCTACGTGGCCGCCCCCGCCCGCTCGGAACCCGAAGTCGCTCCCGAGGGTGGAGAAGCGCTGTACGTGCTTGTCCACGCTCCGTACCTGCGCGACGGCCAGGACTGGTCGGCGATGTACCCCGCCTACCGCAAGGTCATCCTGGACAAGCTCAAGCGGGTCGCCGGCATGGACGACATCGAAGACCGTATCGTCGTCGACCGGGCGCTGACGCCCCAGGACATCCACGAGCGCTACCGCGTGCTCCGTGGCGCGATCTACGGACTGGCCAGCCACGGCACCTTCAACGGAGCCTTCAAACCGGGCAACCGCAGCCGCGACATCGAGGGCCTGTACCTCGCCGGCGGCTCCGCGCACCCGGGGCCGGGCATGCCGATGGCGCTGATGTCCGGCTGGATCGCCGCCGATACCCTCGACCAGGACGGCGTCGCCTCGAAAACGCCCCTGGCCGGCGGCGACGCCGAGCAGGTTCTGAGGAGTGCAGTGCGGTGAAACTCGCCGCGGTCAAGAGACCCGGCGACGGCCGCGGGGAGAAGCCTGAGGCGATCCCCGCGGTGCCGCTCGAGTTTTCTCCTCGGCTCTATCGCTGGTTCGTGATCTACCTGCGGCGCTTCTTCGCCAGGCGCTTTACCGGCGTGCGGATCGCCTGGGACGGCCTCCCCCCCGAGAGCCTCGACGGTCCGACCCTCTTCTACTCCAACCACGCATCCTGGTGGGATCCGGTGCTGTTCATGGTGCTCTGCTCCCACTTCTACCCGGGCCACCAGGGTTACGGGCCGATGGATGCCAAGGCCCTGGAGAAGTACCGCTTCTTCCGCAAGCTCGGTGCCTTCCCCGTCGAGCGGGACTCCCGCCGCGGCGCCATCGACTTCCTGAACACCGGACGCGCCGTGCTCGCTCGCCCGAAAGCGTCGCTCTGGGTCACCGCCGAGGGCAAGTTCACCGACGCCCGTGAGCGCCCGGTCAAGCTGGCGCCGGGAATCGCCCATCTCGCCCAACGAGTTCCCGACCTCTCGGCGATTCCCCTGGCCATCGAGTACGTCTTCTGGAATGAGCCCCGGCCCGAGGTCCTGGTTCGCTTCGGCGCTCCGGTGCACCAACCGGAAACGCCGGCGGGACACGCCCGGGACCTGCGAGGCGTATTCGAGGAAGCACTCGAGGAGAACCAGAACACCCTCGCGCGGATGGCCCAACGCCGGGATCCCAAGGCCTTCGACCTGCTGATCGACGGCAAGCGGGGGGTCGGCGGGGTCTACGATGCCTGGCGTCGCCTGCGCGCCATGGCCCAGGGAAAGCACTTCGACCCGCGCCATGAGGAGAAGCGGGAATGACCCTCGAGATCCTCGCCGTCGCCGCCTTCATCCTCGCCGCGATCCCCTGCAGCATGGTCGCCCTCAACCTGCTTTTCTACCGCAGCGCGCCGAGAGCGACCGCCGGAGCCCGGCACGGCATCTCGGTGCTGATTCCTGCGCGGGACGAGGAACGAACCATCGGACGTGCGTTGGCGGCCCTGCGGCAGAGCCGCGGGGTCGACCTCGAAGTGGTCGTGATGGACGACGCCTCGACCGACCGTACAGCCGAGATCGTCAACCGTATCTCCCGGGAAGATCCGAGAGTACGCCTTGCCCGTGCGCCGGCGCTGCCGGCCGGGTGGTGCGGTAAGCAGCATGCCTGCGCGGCGCTGGCCCTCGAGGCCAGGCACGATTTGATGCTGTTCGTCGACGCCGACGTCACGCTGAAGCCGGACGCGCTGTCCCGCATCGCCGGCCTGATGGAGAAGCGCGGCCTCGACCTGCTAAGCGGCGTGCCCCGCCAGATCACGGGCAGCCTTGCCGAACGCATGCTGCTGCCATTGATTCACTTCGTGTTGCTCGGCTTCCTACCCTTCCCCGGCGTGCGCTTCACGACCCAGCCGGCCTACTCGGCGGGCTGCGGCCAGTTGATGGCGGTCCGGCGCAGCGGCTATCTCGCGTCCGGCGGTCATGCGGCCATCCGGAGTTCGCGCCACGACGGCATTACCCTGCCCCGGGCCTTCCGCAAGGCCGGCCGGCCCACCGACCTGTTCGACGCCACCGACATCGCCGACTGCCGGATGTACGACTCGGCCGCCGCCGTCTGGAGCGGCCTGGCCAAGAACGCCACCGAGGGCATGGCGTCCCCCGGCGGTATCCTGCCGTGGACGGTGCTGTTGTTCGGCGGACAGGTGTTGCCGCTGCTGCTGGCCGGCGTCGCCGCAGCTGCCGGCATACCGACGGTGCTAGGCTGGGCGCTGGCCGGAACGGGGTTGGCGTTTGCCACCCGCTTCGGACTGGCCCTGCGCTTCGGACAATCGTGGATCGGGGCGATACTTCATCCGTTCGGAATCCTGGGGCTACTGGCAATTCAATGGTTCGCACTCCTCAAGCAGACCTTCGGTCAGCCGGTTCCCTGGAAGGGCCGGACGGCCTGACCGATGCGTCGGCCGCGCTGCGGGTCCACCGGGCCCGCAAGCGGTACGGCGATCTCCAGGCGCTGGACGGGGTCGACCTGACCCTTCACCCCGGGGAATGGATCGGCCTGATCGGCCCCAACGGGGCCGGCAAGACCACCCTGATGCGCTCGATCTCCGGGCTTCAGTCCCTGGACGCCGGCGTGATCGCCCTGTTCGGAACACGGGTCGAGGGGCGCGGCAGCGCCGGTGCGGGTCTCGGACTGGTCCCCCAGGAACTTGCGCTCTACCCGATGTTGACCGCCCGGGAAAACCTGGATGTCTTCGGCCGTCTTCACGGTGTGCGGCCACCCCAACTGGCCGAGCGCATCGAATGGGCGCTGGACTGGACCGGGCTCGCTTCCCGGGCCGCAGTACCGGTGCGTCAGTTCTCCGAGGGGATGAAGCGCCGGCTCAATATCGCCTGCGGAGTGCTGCACCAACCGAAGGTGGTTCTGCTCGATGAGCCGACGGTCGGCGTCGACCCCCAGGGGCGTCAGCGGATCTGGACCATGCTCGACGGCCTGCGCGCCCGGGGCGCGTCCCTGCTCCAGAGCAGCCACCAGCTTGACGAGATCGAGTCCCGCTGCGACCGGATGCTGATCCTCGACCGGGGCCAGGTGCGCGCCGAGGGAACCCTCGCCGAACTGGCCGCACATACGATCCTCGGCGAACGCCGGGTCACGATCACCCTCTCCCACGCCCCCGCCGCGCTCCCCCTCGACGGGTTCGCCCTCGAGGGCGGCGTGCTGCGCGGCACCCTCCACGACGTCGCGGCGGAACTCCCCTCGGTGCTCGAACGGGTGCGGGTCTCCGGCGCCGAGATCGAGGGTCTGCGGGTCGAAGCACCGAGCCTGGAAGAGGTCTTCACCGAACTGACCGGCCGGGAGCTGCGGGAATGATCGGCACCATCCTGCGCATCAGCTGGCTCAACCTGCGCCGCGACCGCCTGGCGCTTGTGCTGACCTTCCTGATGCCGATCCTGTTCTTCTCGGTGTTCGCCTGGGTCTTCGGCGGCATCGATCGGGGCAATGTCCAGTCGATCGAAACCGCCCTGGTCTTCGACGCCGGCGACCCGACCGCCCGGGCGCTCTGTGACATCCTCGACCGCGATCCGCATCTCGCAATCGAAGGTTCCTGCGAGACACCGGCGGAACAGGAGGCCGCCTTCCGCCGCCTGCGTCGGGGAGACCTGGCTGCGTTGATCGTGATTCCTCCGGAGCGGAGCGACGAGGCCCCGCTGGGCGCGGCGGAGCTGTACGCCGACCGCTCCAACCCGTTGGCCGGCGAGGTGGTCCAGGGTGCCCTCCAGGCAGCGGCCTACGAACTACTCTGGCAAAACGCTCCCGCGGAAAGCCTGCCGCCGAACCTCGAACGGAGCGAGACCGGCTTACCGGCTCCGCTTTCGATCGATCTGCGGGATTCCATGGGCCGCCCGGATCGCAAGCCGTCGGTGGCGTTCTTTGCCGCCGGCATCGGAGTGATGTTCCTGCTCTTCTCGGTCAGCGGCCGCAGCGCGATCCTGATCGAGGAGCGGGAGAACGGCGTGCTCTCCCGGATGCTCGCCTCCCATTGCAGCCTGACCGGACTCCTCGCCGGGCGCTGGCTGTTCCTGACCGCCCTCGGAGGCGTGCAGGTCACCGCGATGTTCCTGTGGGGCTGGCTGGCCTTCGGCCTCGAGCTCTGGAGCCCGAGAGTGCTGACCGGATTCCTGCTGATGACGGCGGTGACCGCTGCAGCGGCCGCAGCCTTCGGCCTGATGCTCTCGACCCTCTGCCGCACCCGGGCGCAACTCAACGGTGTCTCGGTGGTGGTGGTGCTGATCATGTCGGCGCTGGGCGGCAGCATGTTCCCCCGCTTCTTGATGCCCGAGCATCTGCAATCGGCGGGACTCGCCACCTTCAACGCCTGGGCGCTGGACGGATATCAGAAGGTGTTCTGGTATCAGACGCCGCTCGTCGAACTATGGCCGCAGCTTGCCGTGCTGAGCGGGCTGTGCGCCCTCTTCCTCGGGTTGTCCCGGATGGCCGCGGCGAAACACCTGGCCGCGTAGGACGCCGGCCCTACTCCGACGAGTCCATCAGGGCGAAAACCCGCCGCTCCATCTCCTCGGCCTCGACATCCCGTTTCATGTTGCGCAACAGGATGGAGTGCTGCTTGAGGTTCTCGACCGGCCAGGGATGGGCCGGTTCGAACCGCGCGTCAAACACCTTTTGCGCCTGGCGGAACAGCCGGTCGGATTCCTCCTCGCGGACCAGTTCGCGCAGGACACAGGCCAGGCCGTGGATGGTGAGCGCGGTGTCCGGGTGGTCCTCACCCAGCGTCTGCCGCTGGCCCTCCAGGATCTGAAGGTAGAGCGATTCCGCCTCGGTGAATTGTTCCTGAGAGCGGCGCAGCACGGCGAGGTTGCCCATGGCCAGCAGGGTGTCGCTGTGCCTCGGACCGTTGACCCGGCGGCGACTCTCGACCGCGTCGAGCAACAGCACCTCGGCCAGCCCGTAGTTCTTCGTCACCAGAGCCAGGGCGGCCAGGTTGTCCAGAGTGTTGAGGGTATCGGGATGATCGGCGCCCACCAGGCGACGCTGGGCTTCAAGAGCTTCCTGGTAGAGCGGTTCCGCGGCCTCGAACTCACCCCGGTAGGAGTGTGTGTTCGCCAGATTGTTGAGGGTGTTGAACACCGACGGATGCTCGGAGCCCATCACCTCGCGGCGTAACTCCAGGATCTCGCGGTGAACCTCGGCAGCCTCGGCGTAAGCGCCGTGATTGGTATGGAGCATCGCGACCACGTCCATCGCCATGAACGTCGCCGGATGGTCCCGGCCCAGGGAAGACGCGTGCAGTTCCAGCGCCTCCCGGGCCAACTCGAGAGCCTCGTCGTACTGCCCCTGGGCCTGACGCAAGAACGCCATGCTGAGCAGGCTGTCCAGGGCATCGGGATGCGTTTCTCCCAGCTGCAAACGCTGGGCATCCAACGCCGCGGCGAACAACGACTCCGCTTCGTCGTAGCGTGACAGACGGCGCAGGGTATCTCCCAGCGCCACCATCCCACGCAGGGTCTCCGGATCCTCCGCGCCTAGCACCCGGCGGCGTGTCTCCAGAATCTCCCGTTGGATCGACTCCGCCTCGTCGTAGCGTCCCAACCGGCCGTAGAGCTTCGCCAGGTCCGCCCGAGACCTCAGGGTGTCCGGATGAGCCGGGCCCTGGGCTTCGAGGCGTTGCTCGTAGGACTGCAGCAACAACGGTTCGGCACGAGTCCACAGGCCGAGATTCGAATAGACGTTGCCGATGACGCCGAGCAGCCGGGAACCGACCACCGGCTGGTCCTCGAGCCGGCGCCGCACCTCGATGGCGCCCCGATCGAGGATCTCTCGGGCGGTCACCCGGTTGCCGCGTGCCTCATTGGGGTCGGCAACTTCGAACAGGTCGACGAGAAAGTCGGAAACCGCCTGGGTCGTCGCCGCCTCTCGGGCGATGCGCGACGCCTGGATCCGTTCGCGCAGAGCAAAGCCGGCCAGAAGCACCATCAGCAACCCGACGAACGCGGCTTCCAGCTTGTGCCTCCGCACGAGCTTGCGCAGCCGGTAGAAGAAGCTGGGAGGACCGGCGGAAACCGGATCCATCGCCAGGTAGCGGTTGACGTCGGCCCCCAGTTCCGACGCGGACCCGTAGCGGCGACCACGTTCCTTCTCCAACGCCTTGAGGGTGATCCAGTCCAGGTCGCCGCGCAGCCGCCGCGCCAGGGCGCTGACGCCGGTGGCCCTGCACGCCGCGGCGGCAGCGTTGCCTTCGATGCGGACCCGGGTGCTCGGTGAGTCCGGGTCCCGTTCGGCGATCACCCGCTGGATCTCTGCGAGGTCCGCCGTCGGGGCAAAGCGGAACGGCAGGCTCCCGGTGAGGAGCTGATAGAGCAGCACCCCCAGCGCGTACACATCGGCCCGGGTGTCGACATCCAGCGGTGTGGCCTTGGCCTGCTCGGGGCTCATGTACTCCGGGGTCCCGACCAGGCCGCCGGCCCGGGTGTGGACGGTCAACTCTCCGAGAGGCTGATGGGTCGCCTTGGCCACGCCGAAGTCGATCACCTTGGGCACCGCTTTGCCGTCCTGTTCGGTGACCAGCACGTTGGACGGCTTGATGTCCCGATGAATCACGCCGCGTTGATGCGCATGCTGCACGGCGTTGCACACCTCGACGAACAACCGCAGCCGCTCCTCGATCCCGAGCCGGCCGGCATCGCAGTACTCGAGGAACGGCACGCCGGCGACGTGCTCCATCACGAAGTAGGGGTTGCCCTCCTCGGTCTCGCCGGCGTCGAGGATCCGGGAGATCCCCGGATGATCCATCCGCGCCAATGCGTCCCGCTCGACCTGAAAGCGGGCGACCATCTCCCGGGTCACCAGTTCCCCGCGAATGACCTTGATCGCCACCCGACGGCGCACCGGCTGAGACTGCTCGGCGAGGAAGACCACCCCCATCCCTCCTTCGCCCAAGCGTTCCAGCACCTTGTAGGGGCCGATGGACTCCGGGTTGCGGCCGGGAGGGTGGGCGACGACCGAGGTCGTGCGCGCCGCATCGTGGTCTCGAATCAGGTCGTGGACCTGACCCAACAGCACTTCGTCGCCGCCACAGGCCTCCTGCAGGAACGTGTCGCGCTGCTCGGGTGTGAGTTCCAGCACCGCGTTGAACAGTTCGAGGACCCGCGCGTTGTCCGGTGGGTGGCTCATCGGATCAGGGTATCCCGTCCTCCCGCGTAGTGCCCGGCCTTACTGCAACTTGACGACGGCTGCCAGCAACAGGATCGCTGCCGTCGAGAGCGAGAAGTTGCGGAGATGGCACAGACGCCGCAGGGTCGAGGGAGTATTCACCCGAGGAATCGATGTGAGCACCGGAAGATCGTCGAGCAACGCCAACCCCCTGGAGGAGCGAACGATCGGGCGCCAGAGCTCGCGCAACGACAAGGGGCCGACGAACAACAGTAGTCCACAGAGGACGCCCCCGCCGAGGTAGAGCGAAACCGACGGGTGGATCGGTGCATCGGGCAACGGGGCTGCGGCGAGAACCTCGAAGCGCGTCCCCTGCTCCTCGTCGAGAATCAGCTGGGCGTTCCGCTCCTGCTCTAGACGCGCCAGATGTTGTTCATACTGCAACCGCATGACGCGCACGCCTTCGCTGAGTTCTCCAAGGCGTCGCTGACGCTCGGGGCCATGAGCCAGCGCCCGCTGGTGTTCGGCGATGTCGCCCCGAAGCCCTTCAATCCGTTTCTTTAGGGCCATGATCTCCCGTTCGAGACCCATCCGTCGATCTTCGAGACGATCGTTCCCTCGCGTCATGTTGATCATCGAATCGGTCAGCCGGATCCGCTCGGGCTTTGACCCGGCCTCCCCTGCCTGCAACTGCTCGACGTGGCGTCTCTTCGCGCGCTCGATTCTGCGCAGCAGGGCCTGGATGTCGGGATGCCCGTCGACGTAGCGCTCCCGGAGTTGCTCGAGTTCCTGTTGCAGAGCGGCGACTTCGGGAGACTCGGGTGGGGCCGCTTCGGAGAACTCCCCGCGCGTCCTCGACTGCGGCGTTGGCGTTACGTCGTCTGCACGAATCATCGACTCCAGGATCTGCTGCTTCGCTTCAAGCGAGGCAACGACCCCGGCCAGCTCCACGCGCGCTGCATCGAGTTGCCGACCCTGTTCCTCTTCGGAGTACCCCATCTGGCCCGAGCGGAACTCGGCGATTCGCTGCTCGCGGACGTCGAGTTCTTTCCGCAACCGCTCTGCAATCTGCTCGAGCACGCGAATACGCTCCCGCGCATGTCGCCCCGCTTCCTCTGCCTGTGCAACGACGTAGGCCCGAGCAATTCGATCTGCACCATCCCGAGCAGCGGCTGCAGCACCGTTCCGATAGCGGACCTCGAACACCGAACGAGCGAAACGGAACTCGGCGTGATCCAGAAGTGCAGCAACGTCGGGGGCTCCCCGAACTACTGACTCTTCCAGAGTCGCCACCCGAAGGGGCAACTCCCGCTCGATGTTCCGATCCTCGGCGGCGGCGGGCAATCCGCTCGTCACGACGAGAACCGACGTCGCAGCCTCATAGACCGCCGGGGTTTGGTTCAGGGCGATCAGGCCGCCGGCAAGGCCCAGAGCGACCCCGGCGACCACGGTCCACCAGGACTGGAGCAATCGATCCAGGAGCTCGAGAAGCTCGATACGGCGCAGGTCGGATCCCATGGATGTCTCCTCTCGTCGGTTTGGCGGAGTGAATACGCCGAGAGGATTCGGATTTCAAGGGATTTATCCGAACATATACGAACACCAAGACTGGAAACCCGAGATAACCCCGAGAAGAGAGCGGCTCACTGAACGCCGGGTGTCTCCCCCGCCACCAGCGAGCCGGAAAGCCGCAACGTGGCGCTCCCCGAGTCGTTACCGATGGCAACCGCGAGACTCACGGGGTTGGCCAGGCCGCTGAGGTCCAGACCCTGAACGTCCAGCAGCAACTCGGACTCGGTGACCACGAGCTCCCGAACCGGCTCGTAACCAGGCCCCAGACGACAGCTTCCCTCGACGCAGTCCAGGGAACCGGCGGGGATCTCGGTCTCGAAGGGGCCGAAGGCGATCACGATCGACTCACGGGCCGGGTCGATTCCGTCGCTGCCCGGGTCGAGCTCGAACGCGATTGCTGCGCGAAAACCCTCGCCCCCCGGCTCTCCCAATCGTGCGCGCACGAAGCGCGGGGAGAGCGAGGCAAACTCCGAAGCGGACCGGGGGAAGTTGAGCACCCAGGTCTCATCGACGTACTGTGTCCTCGTCACCCGCCCCCCATGGACCAACACCTGCTTTCGCAGCGGGTCAAAGCTCATGGCGAACAGATTCCGTGGCGACGGCAAGTTGGAAGACGCAACCGGCTCCCAGGTGCCCTGGCGAAAACGCCACAGATCTCCGAGGACGCGGAACGTGGTCAATCGGTCGCCCTGGAAGCCGCCGAACAGCAGCACGCCGTCTGCGCGAGACAGGCCCACCATGCCGTGCTCGCCGCGGATTGACGGGCCCAGGCTCGGCCGGATGCGGGTCCAGTTTCTCCCATCGAACTTCCAGGTGTCGTTCAGATCGCCGAAAACATCGAACCCGGTAGCGCCGCCGAATAGCAGGACCCCTCCGAGTTCCTCACTCCAGGCCATCGCCGGCCCCTTGCGAGCCTGGGGGCCGGAGACCGCCACGGGACGCCAATCGAAGCCGTCGTACTCCCAGGTTGCGTTCGTATTCCTCCCGCCTGAAACCTGGCCACCGAACATCACCATGACCTCGCGGATCGGATCGTAGGCCATCGCCTGCTGCCAGTTTCCCGGCGGCACGGTCGGGGTCGCAATTCGGGTCCAGTCGGAGCCGTCGTATTCCCAGGTGTCCGAGAGGTATCCCGGCCCACCTCCGAACATCACCACCACTCCCCTGGCGCGGTCGAAGGCCATGACGTGGCCACGGCGCCCCGGCGGAACCGTCGAGGTCGCGATCCGCGTCCACGACTCACCATCGAACTCCCAGGTGTCCGAAAGGTGGCGGCCGGACGGGGTGGTGCCTCCGAAGAGGACGTGCACGCCGCGAAGCGGGTCGAAGACACTCTTCGGGGCGACCGAAGCCGGCGGCCCCGAGATGGTCAGCTGCTCCCAGCGAAGCTCCTGGGCACAGGTCGCGCCGAAGCTCCAAAAGAGTGCGACCCAGAACGATAGAGCGGTGGTCCCGCGCCGGCGGTGATGCATGGTAGCCCCCTTCATGCGATCGGAATTGATCCGAGTCTACACCCGCTGTTGCGGAGGGACTACGACGTTTAGCGCGCCTCCCGCACCGGCAGCGGCACGTTGCAAAGTCCGACCCGGCCCACCGAATCCAGGAACCAGCCCTCGCGCCGGTTGCGCCGGGCGTCGACGAAACGCCGGAAGGTTCCGGTGTCGGTGCGCAGCAATTCCAGGGAGCTGCGCTCACTCTCGGGCACGTCGGCTTCGAGGCGGATCGACCGGATCGGCACGTTGTCGGCGGGGTCTTCGAAGAAACCGAGTGTTCCCGTGCCCCGGGGCAGGGTCGTGAAATGCTCCATCCCCTGAATGACCCGGCCGACCAGCGTCACGTTGCGGTCCAGATGGCGTGGCGCGTGACCGGTAACCACGTAGAGCTGGGCGCCGTTGCCGCTGTCGGAGGCGACGTCCCGGCCGGCGCCGAGACTGGCGTAACAGTGAGCCAGCCAGGCGCGGCCGCCGGCGCCGTCCCGGCCCACGGGAAAGCCGGCGACAAAACCGACCTCATCGGCGTAGGCGTCGCGGCTCTCGATCCCGTGAAAGTCCAGTCCCGCGGCAGGACGAAAATACTCCCCCACGAGTTTGGCCGCGGCGCTCCCCAGGGAACGGGCCCCTTCCTGGCCATCCGCGGGGTCCCCCCACTGCACCACGTAGTTCTCCTGGCTGCGAATGATCGCCAGCCCGTCGAAGAAACCCTCCCGCACCAGGGTGCGGATGTTGGCGACATGGTTCGGCGCGAAGTCCGGAGCCAGCTCCATCACGACCCGGCCACTGTCGAGTTGCAGATACAGCACGTTCTCCGGATCCGGGCGCCGCCAGTCGGCGGCACTCGAACACTCGAGGACCTGCCCCATGGTCGGTTCCGGCGCCGGGCCGACCCGTGCGCCGCCCTCGGGCCGCACCGCGCCGCAGCTCTCGCGCAGGCGGTCGATATCCGCGACCGCCGCCCCGTAGTCCACCAGATCCGAAACCTCGACGATGCGGTCTCCATCGACCCTAATGACGGTGCGCTGGGTACCCGTAAGGGAAAGGTGTTCCAGCGCCACGTTCCAGTACTCCCCGGCAACTTCGATGGAAAGATCCAGGTCGAGAACGGTGGTCGCTCCGGCGGTGAAGCAGTTGTTCACCGTGTAGCGCAGGTTCCTGGTGCCGCTGTCCTCCGACGCCTTGCGCCAGAAATCGCGGATCGCGTCCCGGCCGGCGAGCTCGATCGCCTCCCGGTCGAAGAACTCCATGGTCGGGTCGTGATAGGTCGCGTTCTCGTCCAGCAGGTCGTGGAGACCGTCCCAGTCCAGGGCCTCGATGGTGCGGACCCAGCGCATCGCAGGCGAGTCCTCCTCACAGGCAACGACGTTTCCCACGGCGACCGCCGTCAAACACGCAAGAACGGCCACGAACTTCAGCACACGCATCGCGATCCTCCCCTTGGTCAGAAGCCGATCATACCCAAACCGGGCGCCTCTGCGCCCCCTGGGAAGGCCAGGGACGACCGCCGCCCTGGAGCGCGATGTAAGCCCTCGGCCACTCGTTGAAAAAGAACGTAAAAGCCCCCGGTGCCGCGCAACAGTTCTCGATTTGCCGCGTTGTAGCTTGCGAGAGGAGGGCAACCACGCCACGAGGCGAAGGAGAGATGCGCATGTTGAAGCACACCATGGTCCGTACCGCCGCCATCCTGATGATCGCTGCTGCCCTGCTTGCGACCCCGGCTCTGGCCGACAACCACTGGATCAAGGTCGACGGCAAGACGACCCTGGCCGGCAAGGCGCTCAAGGCCGGCAGCTACAAGGTCAAGATCGTCGAGAACGGCGGCTCCGCCGAACTCCAGCTGTACAAAGGCAAAAAGATGATCGCCTCCGCCAAGGGCAAGATGGTCGATGCCCCGGGCAAGATCCGCCGCGACGAACTCGTCTACAAGCCGACCTCCGACGGCGGCAAGGAACTGGTCCAGCTCTACCTGGCAGGCAAGGCCAAGGGCATCATCCTGTCCTAGCCCCGTTTGACGCGACTTCTCACGCGCTGTCGCGTCCCCCGGCGCAGCGCATGAACGGACACCGTGGCGGCGGGGCTCGACCATACCCGCCACGGGTCCCACCCGGCCCCCTCCATGCGGCTATACTCGCGCCTCACGGCATGGAGGATCCCGATGGGCGGACTCAAGACCAAGCGCAATCCCGGAAACGTCAAGGCGTTCCTGAAGACGGTGGCCGACGAGCAGAAGCGGGCCGATAGCTTCACCCTGCTCGAGATGATGCAGGAGATCACCGGCGAACCACCGATGATGTGGGGCGCTTCGATCATCGGTTTCGGCAGCTACCACTACCGCTACGCCAGCGGGCAGGAAGGTGACTGGATGCTCACCGGTTTCTCGCCGCGCAAGCAGGCGCTGACGCTCTACGTGATGAGCGGGTTCGGCGGCGGCAAGATCCACCTGCTGAAGAAGCTG
This sequence comes from Acidobacteria bacterium Mor1, assembly GCA_001664505.1. Classification (GTDB taxonomy): domain Bacteria; phylum Acidobacteriota; class Polarisedimenticolia; order Polarisedimenticolales; family Polarisedimenticolaceae; genus Mor1. The sequence continues at coordinate 5,350,197 of CP011806.1, read as the reverse complement.
GGCAAGCATTCCACCGGCAAGGCCTGCCTCTACGTCAAGCGGCTGTCCGACGTGGACCTGGACGTGCTGCGGGAGATCGTGGCCCAGGGGGTCGCCGAGAAGAGGCGCCAGCACGTCGACTAGGCAACGCCGCCCGATCCCGGCACCGCGCCCACGCCCGTTGTGCCTCCCCCGGCCGGATTGCTAACATCCGCCCCATGGATTGGAACTCCGCGCTCAACGCCGAGATCTACGACCTGTTCGTTCGCGAACGTTCGGTCTACGAATGGCTCAACCGGCGCCTGGTCGAGCTGGCCGAGCTGGAGCAGGCCGACCACATCCTCGACCTGGCCTGCGGTACCGGCGCCACGGTGCTGGCCTGCCTGCGGGCCATGCCCGCCCGGGCCGAAATCGTCGGCATCGACGCCTCCGAGGCGATGATCCGGGTCGCCCAGGCCAACGTCCACGACCCCCGGGCAAGCTTCGTCCGCACCCCCGCCTCGGAACTGGAGGGCCTGCCGGGGCCGTTCCAGCGAGTGGTCTGCTGCGCAGCGTTCTGGCAGTTCCCCTCGGCAGGAGCCGTCTTCCGGGCCCTGGCCTCGCACGCGCCGGAGGGCAGCCGCTTCGTCTTCAACGTCCCCGCCGAGCGGGTGCAGGGCGAGACGTCGACGATTCACCCGATCCAGGCCGCGCTGATCACCGAGATCGAACGGGAGTCCGGGCGCAGCTTCGGCGGCCAACCGACGCTGGTCGATCCCGAGCATCTGCGCACCCGGGGCTCCGAAAGCGGCTTCCGCCTGCTCGAGGCCCGTCGACTGGTCTACGAGGCAAATCAGGGGGAGCTCTTCGAGCTGATGTCGATCCCGGCGATGATCGGTCCCCTGACCGAACATCTCGACGAGATCGGTCGCGACCGGCTGCTGGAGCGGGTGCGCCGGCGGATCGATGCCGACCAGCAGGTCGAGGTCCCCTGGATCTACTTCATCTTCGAGCGCTGAGTCCGCTCCCAGAAGTCGACGATCGGCCCGACCACCGGATCCACGTCTGCCGAAAACAGCACGTGTCCCGCACCGGAGACGAACCGCACCGCCGAGGCCGGCGTGATCGCCGCGAGCCCCTCGACCTGTTTCCGGCTACAGAGGGAGTCGGCATCCCCAGTCAGAAGCAACACCGGACACTCCCCCTTCCAGGGCGACAGCGGTTCTCGCAGCGCGCGCCGGAACTGGCCCAGCAGCGCGGTGTACGAGGTCGCGTCTCGCAACCGGGAGCTGCGAATCGACTCGACGAATGCCGGCGACAACTCGCCGTCGACCTCGGCGCCGCAGACTTCCAGGAACTCCCGGGCCAGTTCCCCGCCACGGGCCGGGCGGCGCCCCCGCCGCGCCCCGGCCCAGGAGCGGGCACGGCGCATGTCCATCGCCTCGGGTTCGGGAACCGGCGGCGCCATCAACACCGCCGCCCGGGGCCGCGAACGGCAACGGGCGACCATGCTGCGCACCAACCACGCTCCCAGGGAGTGGCCGATCAGCAGGTCGGGGGCAGGCTCCAGATCCGCCACCCAGCGAGTGGTCCGCTCGACGAGGCTGGTGAGATCCGGCAGTCCACCGTCCCCCTCATGCGAATGGCCGTGGCCGGGAAGATCCGGGATCCAGACCTCGAATCGCTCGGCCAGGGGCAGCGCCAACGGCAGCATGACGTGGTGGTCCAGCCCCGGGCCTCCGTGAAGCAGCACCACCCGTGGGCCGCGCCCCACCCGGCGGGTATGCAGCAGCACCCCGCCCGACTGGTAGGCGAAGGCCGGTTCCAGGCTGCCCAGGATCGACATGCTTCGATTATGGCGCAACGGCGACCCTTTGCTCGTCGAATCGAGGCGGGGCCCCGGGAATGAAGCGCCGGATCAGGCTGTTGACGACCCTGTCCACCACGGAGACTCCAGCATGCGACCTTCGACCCGATACGTAACGGCCCCGGCGATGTTCATCCTGACTCTCGTTCTCGGCGGAACGGCTTACGGAGCCGCGACCCGGCCGGCGGCGCCGGTCCCCGCCCCGGAGTGGGAAGTGTCCGAGTGGCTCAACGGCGACCCCGGGAGCCTGGAGGACAACCGCGGCCGGGTGGTCTTGATCGAGTTCTTCCAGCTCTGGTGCCCCGGCTGCACCAGGTTCTCCCGTCCCCTGTTCCGGCGCTGGGACAGGCTCTACGGAGAACGGGACGACATCCGGCTCGTCTCGATCCACAGCGTGTTCGAGGGTCACGGGCACCAGACCGTGACCCGCCTGCGCGACTACCTCGCCGATCACCAGTTGACCCATTCGGTGGGGATCGACGCCTACGGTCCCGACGACGACGAGACCCCTCTGACGATGAAGCGCTACCGCACCCGGGGAACGCCCCAGGTCGTCATCGTGGACAAGCAGGGCCGTCTGCGCTGGACTCGCTTCGGCGGCTTTGACCCCGCTGCCGCCGAACGGGTCATCGACCAGTTGCTGGCCGAGCCCGGCCCGGAGGCCGGACCGAAATAGAACGCCCGCCGCGACGGCAACGAAAATAACGCAACCTGCCGCATCCGTTTGGTCGCGGGAACCTCTCGTTCAGGCCCCTGAAACCGGCCCTTCGTTTTTTTGAGGCCGGATGCGTTACTTCCCCACGGCCTCCCCGGTGAACTCGACGTAACGTCAGATCGGATAAGCTGATCCGGAACGCTACGTCTGAGCTCTCGGGGGAGTCTGATGCGTCAACGAATCCTGCTGACCGCCTTTCTGTCTCTGTCCTTCGTCTCCAGCTTCGGCATGATCCGCGAGGTTCCGCTTGACCAGCGGATCGAACAGGCCTCGCTCATCGTCGAAGCGCGGGTAGTGGAATCCACCCCCTTCCGCAACGAAGACGACGGCCTGATCTACACCGCCCACCGCCTCGCCGTGTCCAAGGCGCTGAAGCTGGATGCGAGCCCGCTGGATACCCTGCGCGACCTGACCGTGGTCACCCCCGGCGGAGAGTTCGACGGGTCCCTTCACGTGGTCCACCCGTCGCTGGACCTCCATGCGGGGGCCGCCGGGCTCTTCTTTCTCACCTCCAGGAAAGCCTACGCAGGGCTCGAACGAGCCTATGTCCCGGAGGCCAGCGTCCAGAGCTTCGTGCAGTACCTGTCCGACGGTCAGGCGCAAGATCCGTTCCACACCTACCGGGACGTGGCGAGCGAACTGTTCGATGTGGTGCGCGAACAAACAGGCGCCCCGTTGACCGAGATCGCCCCCTTCGTGCCGGCTCACCTGGAGCAGACCGCTCCGGGAAGTTCTGCGAACCTCGAAACGATCACCAACTTCACGCCGACCACCGTCCGTGCGGGCGTCCTCGAAGTCCTGACGATCAACGGCAACAACTTCGGCACCAACACCGGGCCCGCCACGGTCTTCTTCGACGACGCCGACGACGGCCAGGGCGGGAGTTTCGGCTCGATCGACCCGGAGCACGTGGTCTCGTGGAGCAACACCCAGATTCAGGTCCTGGTGCCCTCCCGGGTCAACGGCGTCAGCGCCGGAACGGGCCGCATCATCGTGCGCAACTCCTCGGGCCAGGACTTCCAGTCCTCGTCGGATCTGACCATCCAGTACGGCCTCAACTCGATCAATAGCGGCGGCCAGATCTACCGGATCAAGACGCTGGACCTCAACGGCCGCGGCGGCGTGACTTACAAGTACTCCACCAGCACCGCCAACAACGGCGTCGACATCACCACGATCCCCGACGCCACCGCCCGATTCGAGGACGCGATCTCCGACTGGAACTGCAGCTCCGACTGGAACGTCGATGTGGACGGCACTACGACTATCGCCGCACCGGTCGACGACGGCGTCAACATTGCCGCGTTCGACAGCGACACCACCGCGCTGCCCTCGGGAGTGCTCGGCCGCGCCACCAGCTACTTCTCGAGTTGCGGCGGCGACACCTGGCGGGTGACCGGCATGGACATCGTGTTCCGGCGCAACGGCACCGACGGAGTCAACTGGTACTACGGCGCCAGCCCCGGCGGTATCGGCATCTTCGACAGCGACTTCTACTCGGTGGCTCTCCACGAGCTGGGGCACCACGTCCAGCACAACCACATCAACGACACCAGTGACGTGATGTACTTCTCGCTGACCCAGGGCACGACCAGCCGCAACCTGTCCACCGCCGACGTTCAGGGCGGGGCCGATATCGTCAACCACTCCTCGGGTTTCAGCGGCTGCGGCCAATCCGGCATGCAGAACTACAGCTGCGTCGACCCGCCGGTGCCTGATTTCACCGCTGCGCCGACGATGAACTGCGGCAGCTCGGCCACGGTCAACTTCACCGATCTCTCGACCAACGGCCCCAACAGCTGGCTTTGGAACTTCGGAGACAGCGGTAGCTCCACGGTCCGCAACCCCGCTCACAACTACACCTCCCAGGGCCTCTACACGGTTTCGCTGCAGGCGACCGACGAGAACGGCGGCAGCACCGAGACCAAGGACAACTTCATCGCCGTAGCCGACGCCCCGGTCAGCGCTTCTTGCAACCCGACCTTCGCCGGTCACAACAACTGCTGCCGCATCGGCCTGATCAACGTGACCCTGGCCGGCCTGAACAAGACCACCGATACCAACACCGAGGGGGATCCCCTGCAGGAGAACTTCACCTGCAGCGACATGGCCGGCCTCGAAGCCGGCCAGAGCTACCCGATCTCGGTGACCACCGGCCCCTCGAACAACGAGAACGTGCGGGTCTACGTCGACTGGGACAATGACGGCATCCTCGAGGCCGGCGAGCTGGCCTTCGAATCGATCAACATGCTGGAGAACCACAGCGGCAGCATCAGCGTGCCGACCAGCGCCGTACGCGAAACCGCGTTGCGCATGCGCGTCCTCTCGGACTTCTCCTCGATCAGCTCGCCGTGCGAGAACATCGAGTTCGGCCAGGTCGAGGACTACTCGCTACTGGTCGCCGCCGATGCGGCCGCGGGCATCCCGGGTGAGATCGCCTCGCTGCAGGTGGACAAGAACGCCAACCCCGCGTGGCTCGATCTGAGCTGGGGCGCCAGCTGCGGCGTTGGCGCCAGCGACTACACGATTCACGAGGGCGTGATCGGCTCCTACTACAGCCACACGGCGACCGAGTGCACCACCGCCGGCGCGACCTCGTTCAGCGGCCTGGTCCCCGGCGCGGGCAGCCGCTACTACCTGGTGGTCCCGACCTCGACGACCGCCGAGGGCAGCTACGGCCCCGACTCCTCGGGCAGCGAGCGGCCGGTCTCGACGTCGGTTTGCGTGGCGACCCAGGACGCCACGGTCTGCCCCTGATGCCCAAATTGGCGGGTGGCGGGATTGCCGCCGCCCGCCACCCCCGTTAAGCTGGGTCAAATCGAGGGGAGCGCCGGGATTTTCCCCGGCTTCGGGGGGCACCGTGACTTCGCTTATCCGCCTGCTGCTACCGCTACTTCTCTGCGCGACTGCACTCCCGGGGATCTCCTGGGCGCAAGACCCCAAGCGCAGCGGTCTGACGGAAAAACTCGAGGTCCGGTCGGTCAATCTCGAGGCCGTCGTCGTCGATAAACAGGGCAACCGGGTTCAGGGCCTGGGTCCCGAAGACTTTCAGCTCCGCGTCGGCGGGAACATCATCCCGATCAAATACTTCAGCGAGATCCACGACGGGATCGCGCTCGACATCACCGAACGCAGCGATGTGGCCGGCGCACCGGGCGCTCCCGAAGGAGCTCCGGTCCCGACCCACTACCTGGTATTCATCGACGACATGTTCGGGATCCACCGGGACCGGAACCTGGTGCTCGACCGGCTGCTCGAACAGTTCCGGGAGCTGAAGCCTGACGACCGAGTCGCTCTCGTCGCCTACGACGGGCGTACGGTAGAAATGATCGCCGACTGGCAGCCGATCTCCGGCGCGATCGACGAGGCCTTCAATCAGGCCAAGAAACGGAAATCCTACGGACTCGCCACCCAGGCGCGCCTGCGCAGCCTCGGCGGCACCGAGAACGTCGGCCGGGTAGAGCGGCTGCGTCTGCTTGACGATCTCTGGACGGCGCTGCGCTCGACCCTGCGGAGCTTCTCCGAACCCAGGGGCCGCAAGGCGGCTCTGCTGCTGTCCGGAGGGTGGCCGGTCGGCGGCCGCTTCCACATCGCCGGGCGGCAAGCCGTGGAGACCGTCGGAGACACCGCCAACCTTCTGGGCTACACCCTCTACCCGGTGGACCTTCCCGGCCGGGCGTCGGCAATGACCAGCGCCGACAACCGGGATCCGTCGGTCCCGGTCATCGACCTGGCGCCCCACGACACCCTGGCGACCCTGGCAGAGCGGACCGGTGGCAAGGCCCTGCTCGATGGGGCCCGCCTCGCCTCGGGACGCAAGGCGATCGAAGATACTCGCTCGTACTACTGGATCGGTTTCACCCCGGACTGGAAGCAGGACAACCAGCTTCACCGGGTGAAACTGGAGGTGCTTCGGCCGGGGCTCGAGGTTCGGACACGCCGGGACTTCATCGACCGGTCCAAGAGCACGGAGCGCACGATCATGGCCGAGGCGGCGTTGATGTTCGACCGGGTCCCGGGCGCCCTACCGCTCGAAGCTCGGTTCGGCGAACCCCGCAAGGTCAAGCGGCGCACACGGGTGACGGTGGACATGCAGATCCCGATGGACCAGGTCGTGATGCTTCCGGGCCCCGAGGGGCATCAAGCGCTGCTCGAACTCCGGGTCGCCGTGCTGGACAATCGCGGAGACCGCAATGACATCGCTCCGATTCCGGTGGTGATCAACGGCCCGGCCCTTCCGGATCCCGGCGCGGAATCGACCTTTTCCACCGAGATCGAACTGCGCTCCAGACAGCAGCGGCTGATCCTGACCCTTCACGATACCGTGGGAGATGCGCTCTTCGTGGCGCGCACTTCCATCGACCCCAGGAGCAAGAAGCGCGGGAGGTAGTCTTGATCCGATGGATGCTGACACTCGCCACGGCCTCAGCACTCTCCCTGACCGTGTCCCTGGCGTCGGACTCCGGCGCCAACCGGGCCGACGGACGACCCGGCGCCATCGAGGTGGTGGTCACCGACAAGAAGGGCAACCCGGTCTCCGGCCTGAGCGCTGAAGACTTCGAGCTGAAGATCGGCAAGCGCGACTACGCCGTGACCGCCGTTCAGGAGATTCGTGACGGCAGGCTCGCTGTCGCCGCCGGTTCGGAGGATGCCCAGGCGCGGTCCGAAGCGGGCGTCCACGTGCTGATCTTCATCGACGAGCACTTCAACCGGCGCCGGGAACGCGACCGAATACTGGACCGGTTGGAATCCCAGCTGGAGTCCCTGGGAACCGAGGACCGGGTGGCGGTCGTGGCTTTCGACGGCGGCATGACCGAGGCGCTGAGCGATTGGGTGACCCCGGAGAACCTGCCGGATCTCCTGCAGAACGCCAGGACCCGGCCGGCCGAGGGGATCCTCACCGGCGTCGAGATGACCCGCGGCAACCCTGCCCCCGGACGGCTCGGCATCCGCAGCAGTCCGAACAACCCGCACGCTCTCGACGACCGTAGCCGGATGCTGGTCTCCTGGCTTCAGAACATCTCCACCGCCGTCACCGACTCCCTGCTGGACTACGCCGACGCTCCGGGGCGCAAGGTCGCGATCTTGCTGTCCGGAGGTTGGCCCGCCTCGCCGTCGAGGTTCGTCTACGGAGCCGGCAACGACAACCCGGTGGTCGACGATCGTCAGGGGGTGCGGATCTTCCAACAGGTGATCGACGCGGCGAACCGCACCGGGTTCACCCTGTATCCGGTGGATGTCCCCGGGATAGCCCCTCCGGATGCCCAACCGGAGGAGGGGCGCACGCGCTCCCGCACGTTGGATGCCGACCTGCACGACACCCTTCACTCCCTGGCCGACCTGACCGGGGGGCTCGCCCTGGTCGATTCCCGGCGGCTGGGCATCGGGGACACGGTCATGCGCGACGCCCGCGCCTACTACCGCATTCACTTCGATCCGAGCTGGGAACAGGACGAGGTGATGCGCAAGGTCCGGATCAAGCTGAAGAAGCGGGGCCTGAAAGTCCGGCACCGGCCGAGGCTCGGGAACATGCCGCGAGGAGAGCGCGAACCGCGGGTAAGAGACCGCAAGACCCGCTGGTAGCCCACCCCGCGCCGTTCGCGAACCTGGAGCCGGGATCGCCCTAGCGAGCTTGGACCGTGACCTGCTTCTCCAGCCTTTGTTCGCCCCGCTGCAGCACCGCCTGCACGGTCTGCCCCGGCGCCAAGGTCTTGAGCAGGTCGGAGAAGGCCCGGAGGCCGGCGATCTCCTTCCCGTCGACCGACAGCAGCACGTCCCCCGGCTCGAAGCCTGCCTTCTCCGCCGGCGAACCGGCGGTGACGTTCTGGAACTTCACGCCCGGCCCCGGGAAGCCGAAGTCCGGCAACGCGCCGAAGCTGACCCGGCGTCCGCCGCGGGGCCGTGCCGGGGCTTCTTCCGCCCCGGCCGTCTCGACACCGGGAATCGTCACCTTCATCGGCTCGGGACGACTGACCAGGTACGCCGCGGTCTCCTTGAGGAAGGTCGCGACCTTGACCAGGCCGGCGTAGTCGATCTTGTCGGCGGTATCGCCGGGCCGGTGGTAGTCATCGTGGGGCTGGGTGAAGAGCTGCACCGCCGGAACACCCCGCGAGATGAAGCTCCCCTGGTCCGAAGCGTCAAACAGGCCGGGCACGTTCTTGCTCTCGACACCGGTCACGTAGCTGACGCCGCGGAAGATGTGCTGCCACTCGTAGGCGGTGTCGGTCGCGAGTACCGACAGCTTCCCGTCGAACAGGCGGCCGACGCTGTCGATGTTGACGGCGCCGAGGATCTTGTCCCGCTGAAGCCCGGCGGGCATGTGTTCGACGAAGTGCTCGGCTCCGAGCTTCCCGGCCTCCTCGGCGGCCGAGGCCACGAACAGCATGGTGCGTGCCCCGCCACCCTCGGATGCCATGGCGGTCGCGACCTCGAGCATCACCGCCACGCCGCTGGCGTTGTCGTCCGCTCCGGGATGGATCTGTCCCTGGAAGCCCTCCCGTACGTCAGGCCAGCCGAAACCGAGATGATCGTAGTGGGCGATCAGGATCGACGACTGTCCGTTCATCGCCGGGTCGCTGCCGGACAGCGACCCGATCACGTTGCGCACCTCGGTGGGGCCGTCGGGTCCCTCGACGGTGAAGGCCTGGAAGTAGCTCCCGCCGTCTCCCGCCGGCTTCAATCCCGCCTGCTTGAAACGTTCGGCGATGTACTCGGCGGCAGCGTCGAGGCCCTGGGTACCCACGCCGCGTCCCTCCCGAGCCGGATCGGCGAGCCAGGTGACGTGTTCACGCAGCTTCGCCTCGGAGAACACCGGCGGCAGTTCCGCCAGCGCCATTCGGGCCTCCAGCTCCATCGCCGGAGCCGGCTCCCCTGTTGCCAGATCGACCCGTAGCGGCGAATCGACCACATCCTTCTGGCCCTTGGCCACGTTGGACGGCTCGTCGCCGGCGAAGGCCAGGTAGGAGTACTTGCCGTAGTGCGGGAGCTTGCGGCCCATCCCCGGGAACGCCTCGGGGGGCTGAACCACGAGCCAGCCCACGGCCAGCGCCGGATCGGCGGGATGCCGCAGAATATCGACCCAGGAATGACCGGCCGCGGCGTAGCGGTCCCCGTAGACCGACACCGAGCTACCCTCGAGTTTCAGATCGGTTTGCGGCCGGTGGATGTTGTCGACGCCGAGCACCCAGACCGGGCGATCGCCCGGCAGCGATTCGACCTCACGGTCCAGCTTGATCTCGATGGCGTGGCTGTCGGCCTGCCAGCCTTCCATCAGCCGGCGGTAGCGGGCTACCTGCTCGGCCCCCTCGGCCGAGGGCAACACCGCCAGGACCTCCGGAGCACCGAATAGTTGCCCGATCGAAGGAGGCACCTCACGGGGATCCAACAACCGGAACAGATCGAACAGCGGATCGGCCTGGACCAGACGAGGCCGGGCGGCCAGCTCCAACTCGAACGAAGTATCCCGCCCTTCCAACCGGACGCTGTGCATCTCGGTGCCCGCATCGGTAACCACCGCCAGCGGCACATCCATCGTCCATTCCGGGCTGTCGTGAGCCTGGGACAGCACTCCGCTCAGCGTCCAGTCATCACCCGAGACCGCCGCCTCGGCGGAGAGCGAGAGCGAGGGCGCTCCGGCCCGCAACAACCAGGGCTCGAACAACCAGCCGAGGTCCTCCTCCGACTCCTCCTCGAAGGCCGCCTGCAGATCGTCGAAGGAGGCGCGCTTGCCGTTGAACTTTCGATAGACCCCGGAAAGCGCACGGACGAACTTCTCGTCACCCAGCCGCCGGCGGATCATGTGAAAACCCATCAGCGACTTGCCGTAGCCCACCGCCTCGGTGGCGGCGCTGTGGCGGTTGGTGAACTCGACCAGCGGGAAGTCCCGGGAAGCCTGGACGTAGTTGCGGTACTTCTGCAACGTGTTGCGTCGGTACTCCCAGCCCTTGCCGCGCTGCTCCTGGATCAGATGGTCCGCCATGTAGGCGGTCAACCCCTCGCACCAGTTGCCCCGTTCGTAGTCGACGAACACCGAGTTGCCCCACCAGTTGTGCAGGATCTCGTGGGGGTACGACGACGCGAGGATGAACGGGAAACGAATCACCTGGGAGCCGAGCAGGGTGAACGACGGCATGCCGTAGCCGGTCTCCCAGAAGTTCTCGACCAGCGCGAACTTGCCGTAGGGATAGCGCCCGATCAACCCCCGGTACATCTCGACGTACTGGGCGGTGGCGGTCAGGTAGCTGCGGGCCAGACCCTCGTCCTGCTCCCGCAGGTAGACCAGCGCCTCGACGGCACCGGCGGTATCCCGGTAACGGATCAACGGGCCGCCGACCAGGTGCACCTCTTCCATCGGCGCGCCGGTGTTCCAGCGTGCGCGGCCGTCGTCACCGCGGGAGGTGCCCTCCCCTTGACTGATCACGTGCCAACCTTCGGGCTGAGAGACGCTGAGGTCGAAGGTGATCAAGCCCGAGCCGAAATAGGGCACCCAGAAGGTCCCTGCCGCCAGGTAGACGCCATCTGCGCCGATGTAGCCGGCGGTCTCTCGAAACCCGCGGGTGTATTCCTCCCGGGGGTCGGACAACGAAAAATCGATCACGCCGTGATAGCGCAGCTCCAGCGCATTCCCGTCGACGCGGGCCCGGTAGCGGGCCAGATCGACCGCCGCCTCGCCGTCGTAGATCCCGGTGCCCCGCCCCTCGAGGCGCTCCAGCGCGCCTGCGGCGGCTTCGACCTCGAGGCCGTCGAGGAGCAGGAACTCGACGCTCTCTACGGCCTCGGGCAAGGTGATCCGATCGACCACCTCGATGGAGTGGGTCGCCGGGTCGAGGGTGACCTCCAGGCGATGGTGCCGGGGAGCCGGTTCGGCGGCCTGGGCGATCGTCGCCGCGGCGAACAGGGCAGCAAGCGCGGCAGCGAGAGGCCGGATCCGGTTCATTCCCCATCCTCCGCCGACTCACCCTCGTCGTCATCGTCCGAAGGAAGGGTCCGCCGGAAGTGGGCCGTCAGCTCCAACGTTTCCTCGCCCCGCCGCACCTTGACGGGAACCGAGTCCCCCCACTCCAGGGACGCCAGCACCCGGTTCATCCGCAGCTTGCTGTCGATCGTCTGCCCCTTGAGCGAAAGCACTACATCGCCCACCTGCAGGCCGCTCAGAGCGGCCACCGACTCGGGGGCGACGAACACCACCTCCCGCTGCTCGTCGTCGCTCAGCCGCGTCGACGCCCCGAAGTAGGGGTAGAGCGGCTCACGTTCCTCGGGAAGCCCCCAGAGGAAGTCGGCGTAGGAGGCCTGAACCTTCTTCGGGGTCGTCTCGCCGGAGTCGACCACAGGCTCGGGGATCACCGTGGCGATCGGCCCGTCGAACCACTGGCGCGCCTGCCGCTGGAGACCCAGGTCATAGGCCAGGTGCCCCGATCCGACGAGCACGACCATCACCGGACGCTCCGCCTCGCTGGCCTCCAGCGCCTTGATCGCGTTGTGGGACATCGCCGCATCCCACAGGCACTGGGCGTCGAGCATCGACTGCCACTGCTCGTCGGACATCGAGTTATGGAAGTCCGCATCTTCGAAGAAGGCCTTGAACAACCGCAGGTGGTCGGCGCTCTGGGAGTCCACCTCGCCGGGAACGAACGCCGCCTCTTCCTCGGACAGTCCGTCGTACCCTTTTTCGCGCACGGCGCGGACGATCTTGGGCGGCACGTTGACGGCGTGCATCGGAATCCGGTGCTCGCGGGCGTAGAGGAAGATGTCCCGGTAGTAACCCCAGTGATAGCCCCAGCTGCGGTACCACTCGGAGTCCTCGACGAAACCCTCCTCGGTCATGTAGCCCCGGGACCAGCGGTCGAGGTGCTCCTGCTCCGTGGCCGGGTACATCTCGAGACCGATCATCACAGACCGGCCACGCTCGTTCAGGGCGCGGATCAACCGCAGCTGAGCCCGGTGCACCGGCATGCTGGTGTGGGACTCGCCGAACAGGACCAGCGAAACGCCGTCCAGCCGGGCGGCCAGGGCATCGGGCGAGATCGCATCCCCCTTGTGGGTGTCGACGATCCCATCGAGGACCAACTCGACCTGGCGGTCGCGGCGTTCGGGATCGCCCAGGGGCAGCTCCATCACCCCGGCGGCAGCGGGCAGGGTGGCAGCGGCGATCAGCAACAGAATCGACAGGTGCTTCTGGGTCATCGACGGTTCCTTCTCCGGCGGGATTGCAGAACCGTCACTCTATCCAGGGGCGGGCCTCACCTCAAGCGCACGAGCCCGGAAAACATGGGCAAAAAGCGACTGGGCTTACGACAATCGGCCTCTAGAACCCGGCCCCGGCGGCCGATAAGACGCGCGAACCGGCAGTCTTCCGATGGAGGTCCCATGATCGAAGGAGCGTCCCTACATGCGGCAACCAACGGGCTGCGGCAATCCCTGGACCAGTTCAAGGAAACGGCGGGCAAGCTGGCGGCGGAGGTACTGCCCGCGCCGGAACGAATCGCCGAACAGCTGGTCGATCTGACCGTTCAGGAGGCGGCGGTGAACGCCGGCGTCGACGTGGTCAAGGCAGCCAGCGAGACCACCGGCACCCTGCTCGACGTGGTCCGTTAGCAGCACGGAGCCGAACTGCGGCGACTACCCGTCGTAGCGGCCACGGCCCTGTTTCACCTCGGCGCGACGCTTCTTGTCGCGCAATCGCCGCTCTTTGGAAGCCCGGCTCGGCCGGGTGCGGCGCCGCGGCTTGCGCCGCACGAACGCCGTGCCCAACACCTCGGCGAAGCGCTCAAGCAACAGTTCCCGGTTGGCGGACTGGCTGCGGTGCTTCTGGGCGTGCATCACCAGCACACCCTCCCGGGTGACCCGGGTCGCCAGGCGTTCTTCGATGCGGGCGCGCTGAGCGTCGTCGACGCTGGGTGAGTTGCGCACATCCCAACGCAGGGTCATGCGGCTCGACACCTTGTTCGCGTGCTGTCCGCCCGGCCCACTACTGCGGGAGGCGGCAAACTCGAGCTCCGTCTCCGGAATCGACGGCCCCCCGGGGATCTCGATCACGGCATCAGTTCGCTGGGCGCCCCGCGCAGAGCCTCACGGGCAAACAGCGTCTCGTCGAGGCCGTCGACGTCGTACTGGGTGCCGTCGAGATACAGGGTCGTCTTGCCGCCGGACTCCAGGTCGCGCACCTCGATCCGGATGAGGGTGTCGTAGCCCTGGATGCGGTGCACCGTGCGGGTGTCCACTTCGCGGTAGACCTCGTCGTCCTTGTAGTAGCGGACCAGCATCGGCGCTTCCCGCTGCCGGTGAATCTTGGTCGTGTAGTAGTCGAACTCGACGCTGCCCGGGTCACGCGGCGTGCTGAGCAAGGTGTCGTAGGTCAGCGCGCGGTTCTCCAGCACGTGCTCGTCGGCATCGACCGGACGGCCGACCACATCTTCCCAGTAGACGTGGGACCCGAAGAAGGGAGTGCGGGCGTCGGCAGGCACCGACTGTTCGGCACCGAGTTCAGGCTCGTAGACCCAACCTTCATCCACCGCTCGCGCATGCTTGTAGACCAGTAGCGAACGTCCTTCCGCGGGGCCTCCGGTGAAGTAGGCCAACAGCTTTTGATCGCCGTCGTCTTCATCGTCGACATCGTAGCGGAACAGCACGAACTGGGACTCCGTCGAATCCCCATCGGCGGATTCGACGGTCATCGTCGCCGTGGTCCGCACGTTGCCACCGAGGTAGAAGCGCACATGGTGCGCCGCCTTCATCTCTTCTTCGGCAGGCGGCATCTCTTCCGCTTGGGTTACCCCTCCGCAGAGGAGCAGCAGAATGGTCGAAATGACGGCCGTTTTCAATTTCGTCATCGTTGCCTCCGGGGGGTGCCCACACCCCTCCTTCTCAGTTTGGGCAAATCAACCCGTCCGGGCAAGTAGATGCCGGGAGGGTTTGTTCCGTACCACCTGCCGAGGACGACGATGGACTGGGAAAAACCACTCTTCAATCTACGCTTCAGCCTGATCAAGCCCTTGCTGGTGATCACGGTACTGATCGTCGGATCGCTGGCGATTCTGCTGGCGATCGTGGGCTCGCTGGGGACCCATCGTTACGAGACCGCTCAGCAGGGCTGGGAAGAAACCCTCGGCGGTCTCGACGACCTGGAACGAGAGTACCCCTCCCGGGAGGCCAACGCCACCGCACGGACCCTCGAGAAACTCTCCGGAGAGCTGGGGGGCGACTACGATCTGACGCCCCGCTATCGCCGGCAAGAGCGGGAACAGGCGCCCCGCTCCGGCCCCCCGCCCCCGCGTGTAGGGGGCTACCGCGCCTGGCATGAGGCCAGCGACTACTGGGACCGGGCGACCGAAGGACGCCGTTCCGACCCGCCGCAGACCTTGCTCACCTGGGCCGACGAGAACAGCCAAACCCTCGACGCGCTGGTCCGCGCCCTCCGCTCCGGCGAGCCCGCCCGCTGGGAGCTGGACCTGGCCGAAGTCTATAGCGGGCCGATCCCCAACCTCCTGGCACACATGAACCTCCAACGGCTGTTCGCCGGTCTGGCGCTGATCGAGCAGGATCGCGGACGCTCGGAGAGGGCCGCCGGCTATCTCGACGCCGCCTGGCAGCTCAATCGGGCATTGCGCGACGAACCGATCCTGATCTGCCAGCTGATGAGCTACACCATCGATAGCCGGCTCGCCGTGAGCCTGCGGCAGATCGACGTCGACCCGGGCCGCTGGATCTCTCGACTGGAGGGGCTGGACCACCGGGCCGGCCTCGAGACGGCGATCCGCTACGAGGGTTGCTCGCTCCTGGCCATCGGAGACGAAGAGCGCATCGCGTACACCCACCTGGGACGCACCTTCGACCGGCTCCTCGGCCGGGTCGGTCGCCCCTACGTGCGCCTCTGCACCGCCGACAGCAGCGATCGACTGCGCCGCAGCCTGGAGCAGCTCTCGAAGCTGGACTACCTGTGCGATCGGGATCTCGACCTGTTCGAGATCGACCTCTCCCCCGAAGGTGCCTGGTGGAACGCTTTCGGCGACAACATGATGCCCTCCTTCGACGGCACCGTGCTGCGGCTGGTACACCTGGAACTCCAGGAAGAACTGACCCGCGAGGTGTTGCTGGTTCGACAGGCTCGCCTGAACGGCGATACGGGTGCCGGGCTGCTCGGCAGCAGAAGCGCCCCTTCCCGGGTCTGCCCCAACGATGAGTGGGTGCTGCGTACGGCGGAGGATCGCGCCGGACTCGAGATCGCCTTCCGGCGGGAGCTGTCCTGGGAAAACGAGAAGCCCGAGGACCGCCGCTTCGCCTTTGCGCTGCGTCACCCGCTCACGCCGGGGCCGCAGACGCCGGCTACGACCAGGTAGTCTCGCCCTCGGATTCCAGCAACAGGCGATCGATGGCGGTCGGAAGGGTCGGGTAGATCTTGATCTGACAGTCGAGCCCGGCCAGGTGCAGCACCTCGGCCACGAGGGAGCTGGGGCGCGCCAGCGCGAACCCGCCGCCGCAGCGGACCAGCGTGTCCTGCAGATCCAGCAAGGCATCCATCCCGTCGTTCTCGATGTGGCGGATCTCGATGGCGTCGAGGACGACCAGGCGGTCCCCTTCGCTGCGTTCGCGAAGCGCGCGGAGGAAGTCCAACGCGTTCTCGGCGGTGACTTCCACCGGCCGGGCCACACTCAACACCACCACACCCCGCTGCAGGGTGCGCAGGATTCTCGCCTCGAAATCCGCTCGGCCGTCGAGGATTGCGGCCGCCCGCTCCGCCTCGCCGGTCATCGGCCGCTCGACCGGCTTGCGGGAGCGTGCCTCGGCAATCGGATCCCAGTCGGTGCTCAGCGGCACCGCCTTGCGGCAACGTTGCTTGTTGGTTCCAGTATTCATCGCGCCCATCCCCGTCGTCAGAACCTCGATGTGCCTATCGGGGCCCTTACACCTGTTTGATTTACGGGAGCAAACCGGCGGTCGCAATATCGAGATCACTTTCCGGTTGCGCGGGCGGACCTACCCGTCGACGCCGAGGTACAAATATGTAATCACCACGATGGCGTTGTGCACCACGTGAGCGACCACCGGCGTCCAGAGCGACCCGCTGCGGCGATAGGACCATGCAAGAAACAGCGCCAGGATCGTGTATGCAGGAATGCCCGACGGGTTGCCGTGCGAGAGAGCGAACAGCAAGGACGAGAGCAGATATGCGACCGGCGCACCGACTCGGGTCAACAGGTGCCTGAAGGCGTAGGCCCGAAAGAACAACTCTTCAGCGACGGGGCCGACGACCACGATCAAGGGGAATATCTTCCACCAACTGCTCGGATCGTCGAAGACACCAGCGACCCACGGCTGCTCGCTGGACGTGAAATCTACCTGCTCCAGTAGCCACAACGCTCCGGTTTCCACGACGTAGCCCAACCCTCCGACCGCAACACCGAATCCGATGGAAAAGAGCGGTGACCGGGGAGCGGGAAGAACGTCCTGCGGGACGCGATCGCGGGACAGAACCCAGGCAAGCCCAGAGAAGATCAGCGCCTGGATCGGCAGCAAGAAGGCGATCACCGCCACGTTGTCCTTGAAATCGATGTCGAGCAGACCGAACAGGGGCAACATGGCAGCAAACGTCAGGGCGAACCCCATGATCAACGCGACGCAAACCTCGGCAATCGTGACCCACTGGGTCACCAGCTGCTCACGCCGGGTCGGCTGGGCACCGGGGCCCTGCCGGGTCCCGCCGAAAGGCTCGAATTCCTCTGACATCTCACCCAGATGGTAACGGATTGTCCCCGAGGCGCCCGTATACTTGAACCATGAACGGGGGTGTCAACGCGGACCTGTGGGCCCTCGCCGACGAGCTGCTCCACGCCGAGGCGGATTATCGTGACCGCTGGGCACTCCTCTGTGCCGCGAAGCCCCGAACCTCGGCCTCCCCGCCACGTCCGGAGGAAACCACGGCCCTGCCGGCCCTCTCCGACGCCGCCGGCGCCTGGCTGACCGCCCTGCACCTACTCGGCGACGGCGCCACCACCGAAGAGCTCCTGCCGGCCAGCGGCCTGGACGAGAAGGCCGCCCGCAAGGCGGTCGAGGAGATCCTGCCCAAAGAGCTGGCACGCCTCGACGGAGAGTGCTGGAGCGTGGCCGAACGGGATGGCCGGCGTTACCGGGCTCCCGAACTGGACGAAGCCGCGCTGAGCGCCTTCGCCGCCCGGGCCGCCGAGGCGCTGCTGGCCTCACGGGGCGCCCAGGCGCCCTCCCGCTCGCTCTCGATGCTGTGGAGCCGGGCGGGCAACCCGGTGCGGGCCGCCGAGTTCGCGATCCGCGATGCCCAACGGGAGCTCCGTCGCGGCGATCCCGCGATCGCCGCCGATCGTTTCGCGTTTGCGCTGCGCCACATCGAACGCCGGGACTCCCGGCGCAGGGTGCTGCGCATGCATCAGGCGACGGCGCTCTGGCGCGCGGGACGTTATGCCGATTGTGTACGTGCTCTGGGCGCCGCCCTGGTGCTGGCCTCGTCGGTCGCGGAACGGGCGGAGATTCTTTGTCGCCAGTCCCTGGCCCTCACTCGGGCCGGCCGGCCGGCCCGAGCCCGCGAAGCCGCCGAGAAAGCAATGACCCTGGCCCGGCGCTCCCGGGTCGACGAAACCCGCATCATGGCCGCCTGTGCCCAGGCCCGTGCGCTGATTCGGCTCGGATGGCTCGATCAGGCGCAGCGGCTGCTCGGCGACGCTCTGACCCACAGCGGAAAACGGCCGGTGTCGCCGGAGCTCGTTGCCGCCGTACGGCGGATCCTCGCCGTGGTGCGTTGGAAGCAGAGCGATACCGATGTCGACGGGCTCCTGCAGGAGGCGGTCGCCGCCCTGTCGGAGAGCGACGCCCGAGAGGAGATCGCCCGGGCGGAAGCGCTGCGGGTCCTCGCCGCGGCGGCCGACGGGCGACGGGATGACGCCGATGCGCGCCTGGCCGAGGCGTCCGACGGAAGCGCGACCCTGGCGCCGACCTGGGTCCTCGTCCGCTACCTGCTCGCCGGCATCTCCGCGGGACGGGGGCAACTCGACCACGCACTGACCTACGCACACGACGCCCGGCGCACCGCCGCCAGTACCGGTATCGGCACGCTCCAGGCGCTGACCGCCTGCGGCCTCGCGGAGCTTCAACTCCGAGCCGGACAGGCGGTGGCCGCCATCGACGGTCTACGGGAACTGCTCGCGGATACGCCGGAAGGAACCGAGGCCTACACCGGCATCGCCCGCCTGCTGTTGGCCCAGGCGCTCTACGAGGTCGAGCCGGAGCAGGAGGCCCTGCGGCGGGACCTCAACGTCGACGGATTGGCCACGCTGCGAAACGCCCAGGAACCGGAGGCGCTGCTGTTCGGCTTGACCGTCGAGCTGGAACGCTGCGCACTGCCGGGCAACAACGATCCGTTCGAGTCCACCGCTCACGAGCTGGAACGGTTGGCGACCCAACTGGGCGGAGACTGGACCGCTTCGCTCCGGGTGCGGGCCGCGCTGGCCCAGGCCACCCGCCAGCTCCATCGCGGAGACCTGGACCAGGCACTGGAAAGCGCCAGCCGGGCCCGGCTGGAAGCGGAGCAGGCCCGGCTGATCTGGGAACAGATCGCCGCCCACACCTTGCGGGCCCAGGCCGCGGTGCGGCTGGGCCGACGCGCCGACGCCGACCGGGCCACCGCCCGGGCCCAGGATCTGGTCGACGATGCCTGCTCCCTGATCGAAGACGCCGAGGTCCGCCGCTCGATTCTGGAGCGCAGCGCCATCAAGGAACTGCGGCGGCCGCGGACCTTCGCCGGACGGGTCCGGGACCCGCGGCTCAACGCGTTGTTCGAGATGATCCGGGCACTCAATTCCGAAACCGATCCTCAGCAGTTGCTGGAGTCGATTCTCGAGATGGCGCTCCGCACCGTCGGAGCCGAACGAAGCATGATCCTGCTGCGTGAGCCGGAGAGCGGCGAGCTACGGATCAGTGCGGCAACCCACCTCGAACCGGAGACCGAACGGGACGCCCTGGAATACAGCCGCGGGATCGTCGACCAGGCGGCCGGCGGCAAGTCGCTCCTCGCGGTGGACGCCCAGGAGGACGGGCGCTTCCGCGATCTGCGCAGCGTCAGCCTGTTCGGGATCCGCTCGATGATGTGCGTGCCGCTCCGAGCCCACGGCACGCTGATCGGCACGGTCTATCTGGACAGCCGGCAGGGACGCACGCCCTTCACCCAGCAAGATCTGCAGTTCCTCGAGGCCTTCGCCGATCACGCCGCCGTTGCCTTGCAGAACGCAAACCGCCTGGACGCGTTGACCCGGGAGAACCGGCAGCTCGCCCACCAGGCCGAAGAGCGGACCCACTTCGCCGGCATGGTCGGCAAGTCCGCCGAGATCCAACGGGTCTTCGACCTGATGGACACCCTCGCACCCAGTTCGCTTCCGGTGTTGATCGAGGGAGAGAGCGGCACCGGAAAGGAACTGGTCGCCCGGGCGCTCCACGGCCTCGGCCCGCGCCGGCGCCGGGTGTTCCTCTCGGAGAACTGCGCGGCCCTACCCGACTCCCTGCTGGAACGAGAGCTGTTCGGGCATGAGAAGGGTGCCTTCTCCGGCGCCGAACGTTCGATGCCCGGCCTGTTCGAGAACGCCCACGAGGGTACGCTGTTCCTCGACGAGATCGGCGAGACGTCGCTCGCGATGCAGGCCAAGCTGCTGCGGGTGCTCAACGAGAACGAGGTTCGCCGCCTGGGCGGCACCGGGACCCTCAAGGTGAACGTGCGCGTCCTGGCCGCGACCAACCGAAACCTCGAACAAGAGGTCCGGGCCGGCCGCTTCCGCCAGGACCTGCTGTTCCGGCTGAAGGTCCTGGTGGTCAAGCTGCCCCCGCTGCGGGAACGGCACGGGGACGTCGCGCTCCTGGTTCAGCATTTCGTGCGCCGAGTGGCCGAGGAAGCCGGCCGCAGCATTCCCGAGATCGACCCGGAACTTCTGCAGGCGATGGAGCAGTACGGCTGGCCGGGGAACATTCGCCAGCTACACAACGTGATCCAGCGGCTGTTCGTCCTGGGCGACGGCCTGAGTCTGAGCCTCGACACCGTCAAGGCCGACCCGGAGCTCCGCACCATGCTCGGCGGCGAGCGCACCAACGCCCCGGTCAGCCTGCTCAACAGCGAACGGGAGCAGATCCAGCGCGCCCTGATCGCCTCGGGCGGGAACCGCCTGCGAGCCGCCGAGATGCTCGGCATCTCCAAGGCCACCATCTACCGCAAGATCCAGCGCTACGGGCTCTCCTGAGCCAGGGGCTCCGGACCGCGCCGAAAGGGACTCCTGAGCCGCTGAGAGGCCTCCTGAGCCCTGCTCAGCGCCCTTCCCGCCCGCATATAGACATTACGAATTTTGCCCTTGCATCCCCAGGGTCGAAACCTAGATTAGGGCGTTGAGGACGTCGATCGCGCGACGGACTCGAAGTTGCAAAGCCCGGCACCTCATTCCCCCCCCGATGGTGTGCCGAGCCTCCTGGCGCTCGTCGGCATTTAACAGGTCCCGGCCGGCGGGCGCCTCTCTTTACCCCCCCCACAGACAGTCAACCCTGGCCGGGTCACTCCAGCCGGTACTGCTGCATCTTGCGGTAGAGGGTCGCGCGTCCGATTCCCAGCAGCTTGGCCGCTCGTGTGCGGTTGCCGCCGGCCGCCTCGAGGGCTTGCTCGATGCGCTCTTTCTCGTTCCGCGCCAGCGAGAAGCGGCTCTCGTTGTCGGTGCTGTCCGCATCCACCGAGAGCTCGGCCCAGATGTCCGGTGCCGACCGCAACACAGGCAGGGTCACGTCATTGGGCCCCGCGAGTAGCGTCAGGCGCTGGACGTAGTTCTGAAGCTCCCGCACGTTTCCGGGCCAGCGGTAACGTTCGAGCAACCGCATCACGTCGGGGCTGACCGTAGGGATCCGGCGCCCGAGTGAGGTCGCTTCCTGCTCGAGGAAACGATGCACCAGGAGCGGAACATCCCCCACGCGCTCCCGTAGCGGAGGCAGCTCAACCACCAGAACGCGCAGACGGTAGAGCAGGTCCTCCCGGAACTCGCCCTCGGCCACATCCTTGAGCAGGTCGCGGTGCGTCGCGGTCACGATGCGCACATCGACCGGAATCGCCCGCTCGCCGCCGATGGGGCGCACCTCCCGCTCCTGTAGCACCCGAAGCAAGCGCGCCTGCATCTCCTGAGGCATGTCCCCGACCTCGTCGAGGAACAGCGTGCCGCCGTCGGCCTGCTGGAACAGACCGCGGTGATCGGCAATGGCGCCGGTGAACGCCCCCTTGCGGTGGCCGAAGAGGGTGCTCTCCATCAACTCCGACGGAACGGCGGCGCAGCTCTCGGAAACGAACGGGGCATCCCGGCGGGCGCTGTTGTAGTGGACCGCCCGGGCAGCCAGCTCCTTGCCGGTGCCGCTCTCCCCGTGGATCAACACCGGCAACTCGGAACCGGCGACGCGCCCCAGGGTCAGAAAGACCTCTTCCATCGCCGGCGACGCGCCCACGATGTTGTCGAAGTGAGCGCTGCGGGTCACCGCTTCCCTGAGCTTCCGGTTCTCCCCTTCGAGACGCTGCCGCTCCCGTGCGTTCTGCAGCGCCAGCGCCGCGTGGTCGGCGAAGGCCTCGATGAACTCGAGATCGTCGGAGGTGAACAACGCTCCGGTGCTCCGGCTGTCGACGTAGACGGCGCCGACGATCTTGCCGCGGGAGCGCAGCGGCACGCACATCAAGGAGCGGATCCCGTGGAGGTGTACGCTCTTCAGGGCGCTGAAGCGGTCGTCTTCCCCGGCGTCGATGGCCAACACCGCTTCGCCGCCGCCGGCGCGCTCGACGACGCTGGCGCTGAAGGCCTCGACATCCTGGATCGTCTCCTGCTCCAGGTTGCGCGCGAGATGCACATGAAAGCGATTGCTGTCCTCGTTGCGCAGCAGGATCATCCCGCGCTCGGCCTGGACCACGGCCAGCGCCTTGTCCAGGATCGACTCGAGCATCTTCTGTGGATCCGGCTCCTCGTTAAGCGCACGAACCATGTCGTAGAGCGCAAGCACCTGCGGATCGGCCGCACCGGCGGAAGCGCCGTCCAGGCTACGGATCGACTTGAAGTCGGGGCGCGCCAGGAAGTCGGCGCGCAGATCCGGGTCCTCGATACGCTCCGCGGCCCGCTGCAGATGCTCGGCCGCCGTATCCAGAAGCTTCGCTGCATCGGAGTCCCGTCCCTGGGCGGCGAACACCCGCGCCGCCGCGGCATATCCGAGGGCGGACAGTCCGAGTTGATCGCCCTGCTCCGCGAGTTCGATCGCGGCCTTTGCGGAAGCCTCTGCGTCCTCGGAACGGCCTTTCGCAATCCAGTGATTCGCAGCGACCAGATGCATCCGCGCCGTCAACCTCAGCGCGTGGGCCTCACGTCCCTTGGAAACCAGATCCAGATACTCCGCGATCAGCGCGGGGATCAGGTCCTGATCCTCTCCCAACAGTTGACAGCGTTCCGCCTCGAGAACCAGGGCCGACAGTCGCGAGCGATGATTGGCTTTGTCGCGGGTGTGTTCGAGGAAACGGTGAGTGATCTCCCGGATCTCCGACGCCGGGGGATCGGGCACTCGGCAGAGGCACTCGGCCAGAGTCGCGTAGGACAGATCACTCCGCGAGTGGTCGGACCCTGTCACGTAGGACCGGATCGCATCTCGAAGATCCGCTGCGGCCTCAACAGCACCTCCCAGATTCAACGTCGCTTCAGCCCAGATGTTGCGTGCTCTCAGCGCGTGGGACAAGTCGCCGTCACGTAGCGCGATCGATTCGATCTCCGCGCACCGGTTTCGGGCCCGGTCGAACCGCTCCCGATTCAGCTCGAGAAGCTGAAGTTGGTTGAGTGCGTAGCGTAAGTTCGCCGCGTCGTCGAGGGCTCGAGCCCGATCAATCGCTTCTTCGTAGGCCTGCTGAGCCTGATCTTGCTTTCCCAGCTGGGCCCAATGAGTACCGATCGCGATCAGCACCTGAATGGCCGCCGATTCCTCGCCCAGGGCGAGATACATATCTCGCGCCTCGATCAACCGTGCGCTCGCGTCCTCTCGTGCCTTTCGTGATTCGATGAAGCCTAGATAGTGAAGCGCCTCCGCGAGCTCCCTGGAGCTTCCATCCTGACGCAGTCCCGTCACCGCTTGATCGAAACTCTCCAGGGCAGCGTCATCCAGATAGGCACGACCGTACGCGGCACCAAGTGCTAGCTCCGCGCGAGCCTCGAGACGGTGATCCCCGAGCTCACGAGCTCTCGCCCGGGCGGACTCACCGATACGGCACCCGGCCTTCACGCGGCCGGCCGCCACACACGCCCTGGCTTGTCTCAACGCCCAACGGATCTTCCCCCGAAGGTCTTGCGTCAAGTAGCGAGCCGCTCCGAAAGACCGCGCAGCGTCACGCCCCCTGCCCAGACGCATCAGCGCTTCACCGAGACGGCCACGAAGGTCCGCCCGGCGTGGATCGGAGCCGGGCATCAACATCAGTGCTGCGCGCAGTATTTCCGCGAGCCGCGCGGCCTCGTTGGCTGGATCCAGTCCGTCGAGGCCTCGCAGAGCGGCCGCTATGGCCGCGTCGTCATTGCCGAAGATTCTCTGGACTCGAAACTCGCGGAAAAATCGCTGGGGTTCGGGAAGGTCTGCGAGGGCGCCCAACACTCCGGGGAGCCGCCCCTCCAAGTCCTCGGAAGCCAGGCGGGACACGATGGCATCCAGCAGGACGCGAGACGCCAACTCGAATACCCCACCATGCCGCCGAACGAGGCCGGACGCTTCGGCCTCGGCCGAGCCCGCCAGGGCTTCCTCTTGTCCGAGGCGTCCTGCTGAAACGATCTGTCCCAGCGTTGCCGGCCCCTGGAGCAGGGCGAGCTCTAGAAGGAACCGGCGACACAGACTGCCCTGCGCCAGGAAGCGCGCTCCGACCGCCTGTTCGAGGGTCTCAGGCACTTCTACCCGGTCCCGGCGCTCCCAGACCCGATCCACCAGAAGGGTCTCTGCAAATAGCGGGACTCCTTCGGTTTGCTCTTGGAGCCAGTCGGTCTGCACGTTGCCGACCTGCTCGCTCCCCGTGGCCCGTTCGATCAGCTGTCGAAGTTCGGAGTGCCCGAGAGGTTTCAATGCAATCTGCGCCGACATCGGAGCCAGGCCTGCCTGGGAGAGACGGCGCTCGAGCCCCTGGTTCGCAATCGAGCCCGGGTCGATAGCGACGACCAGTGCAAAGCTCTCAGGAGCAGCTCCCGAGAGAATCCGATCAATCTGCTCCGACACCCGCGGGCCGGCCTGTTCGGCGTCGTCCAACAGGACCACGGCCTGGCCGAAACGCTGCGCCAACCAGGCTGCCAACTCCTCGTCCTTGCCGTGCCCCTCTCCGCAACGGGCCTGCTCGACAGGCATCCCGCGACGGGCGGCCTGGGTGCGGAGCCAACTCAGTAGCCGTGTCTTCCCCATGCCCGCGGCTCCGGTTACCCAGACAACTCGACGGCGTTCGACCTGTGGTAGCAGGTCATCGAGTTGTCCGGAGCGGCCGATAGGCTCACCGGACTGCAGGCGAGACCGTCGCTCGACGGGGTCATCCAGTGAAAAGTCGGTTCCCACGATGCTGTTCAGCGACGCAAGAGCTGCCGCAGCACTGCCGGGCCGATCGCCGGGCGGCGCCAGGAGCAGTTCGATCCATTCGAGGAGCCGGCTCTCGAGGTCGGCTGACGGGACGTACGCGGTTCGATCCCCCGAGCGGAGTTGCTCGAACATCGCTGCCGGTTCCGCCGGAGTGATCGGTGGCTTCCCACTCAGCCCTTCGAACAACACCGCACCCAGCCCGTAAAGATCAGATCGCGCCGACGGGGTCGGGTCGTCGAGTAACTCGGGAGCGAGGTAGGGAATCGTTCCTGCCAGCCCCGGCTCACCGTCCCCCGGAACACCTCGACGCTGCGCGAGGCCGAAGTCGAGGAGCGCCACTCGGCGCCCAAGTCGCGGCTCCCGGCGCACCAGGACGTTCCCCGGCTTGAGGTCCCGGTGGACCACGCCGAACTGATGCAGGAAAGCCAGCGCGCGCAACGCCTCATCGGCCAGTCCCGGAAGTGCTTGGGGACCCTGCTCGGCGATGGCCTGAACCAGGTCCGGGCCGTCGACCCACTCCATGGTGAAGTAGGCAGCCTCGTCGGCCGCCGGATGAAAGTCGAAGACTCGGACGAGGTTGGGGTGGCTCAGCGAGCCCAGAAGACTGAACTCCGAGCGAAGCTCGTCGAGACGCTCCGGCTCGGCACGGAGGAGTCTCTTCAGCGCCAGGCGGCGCCCGGGCTGCAGGGTGTCCTCAACGAGCCAGACTTCACCTGCCCCACCTTCACCCAGGCGACGGATGGGCTTGAAACGTCCGGAAAAGGAAACGGCGCCGGCCATAGAACAAGTCTACGGCCGACGCCGAGCTTCCGGAACTAGTTTGTCTCAGTTTGAGACTATGGACACCTTTCGGGACTAGAAGGGATCGTGCTCCTCGTTGATCTTCATCTCGTTGACCCCGTTGACCGGGGCGATGAAGCCGATGGGCACGACCACGGACTGCCCTTTCGGGACCGAGGCCGGCTTTTTGCCGACCACCGTCACGCCGTTGCCTAGCTTGACGGTCACCGTGAGAACCACGTTTTTCGCCCGTTTTCCTCGGTTTTCGAGGTCGACCAGGACTACGTTACCCTGTACGGAATGGCTGACGATCGCGACCTCGCCAGGCCCGGCTGCGCCGGTTTGAGGCAACAGCAGCGAGACGGTTACCATCGCGAAGACCGCGGTGGTGGCAAGGGCTCGTCGAAGAACGGTTCGGGTCATCACCATTTCCCTCTGGAGAACAGCCGTTTGGCTCTGGACCCATGTCCAGCTAAGCAACATTACGGTCGCACCCCCTGGGCACTCCATAGTGATGTTCGTAAGGGTGCCTATGTGGCACAGTGCATATCGGGCCGCCCCGAAATAGTTAATTTTCTTAAACCGACAGCTTTTACGGCCCTTTGACGGATCCTGGTCCGAGCGGCCGATATCTTTCGGAGCGAAGGTGAGAATCCTGGTCATCGAAGACGAGCCGAGCCTGCGCGAAGGCCTCGAAGACCTGTTCGGAAGCGCCGGATACCGGATCGAGAGCGTCGCCGACGGCCTCTCCGGAGTCCGCCGAGGCGTGGACGAGGCGGTCGACCTGATCGTGCTGGATCTGATGCTCCCCGACCTGGACGGCATCGAGGTATGCCGGCGGATTCGGGAGGTGCGCCCGCGGGTCCCGATCCTGATGCTGACCGCCCGGGGAGCTCAGGAGGACAAGGTCCGGGGCCTCCGCAGCGGCGCAGACGACTACGTGACCAAGCCCTTCGGTATCGACGAACTGCTTGCCCGTGTCGAGAGCCTGGCCCGGCGCTCCATGCCCCGCGGCGACGACCTCGAGCCGGTTCTGCTGGATGAATGCACCTTCGACTTCGGACGCAGCGTGGCCCAGCGGAACGACGCCGCCATCGCCCTGACCGCCCGGGAGGTCTCGATCCTCCGCTGGCTCTACCTGCACCGCGAACGGGCGGTCAGTCGTGCCGAACTGCTGGAGCACGTCTGGGGCTCGAGCGGCGACATGCAGACCCGCACCGTGGACATGACCATCGCCAACCTGCGGCAGAAGATCGAGCGCAACCCCAAGGAACCGGCGGTGGTCGTCACGGTCAAGGGCATCGGCTACGCCTGGGGCAATCGATGAAGCACCCGCTGCGCAGAACCGGGGTGGTCGCGGCGCTACTCGGCGTGGCGTTGGCTGCTCCCTGCGTGGCCTGGTATCTGAGCGGAAGCCACAGCGCCCGGGAGGACGCCCGGCGCATCCTCGAAGCTCCTCGTGTCGAGGCTCGCGAGACCGCGACCCAACTGGCCCTGCGGGTGGCCAACCGCCTGGAGGAGCTGCGGCTCGATGAAACCCGGCGCCCGCTGGAGCACTACTCCCAGGCGTCGGCGGGAGACTGCGGCTGCGCCGAGCCTGCCGACGACCAGCAAGCCCCGGAGCATCCGCTGGTCCAGGCGCATTTCGAGATCGACGGCCTCGGCCGCGTCCGGGTTCCCGATCGCGACCGGATCGCGGCGAACTCCGACGAGGCGGATCGATTCACGGTTCGCGAGGCCCTTGAGTGCGCGGTCAGCGACTCCCTGGTCCAGGAGGCGAGCAACGCCGACCGGTCGGCCGCCTCGTCACGCCTCGGCGATGAACCTCTTGCCGACCGGGTCATGCTGGTCGGCCCCTTCCGCTGGCGCACGGTGGAACTCGACGACGCTCAGGGGCTCGTCGCCTTGCGCGAGGTCTGGACCGCCGAGGCGGTGCTCGTTCAGGGCTTCCTCGTCTCCCTGGAGGCCGCGTCGACCGACCTGCTGGGCGCGGCGTTTCCCGCGACGATCCGCGCGGACGCCGGGGACAGCAGCACCGTCGCGCAGATCCCGATCGAGGGGGCGCGCTGGTTCGTCGCGACCGATCCCTCCCGGGCGCTGGCCCTCGCCGGCGACGAAGCCAGGGCGGTCGAACGGAGATTCCTCAACACCTTCCTCGCCGGAGTGCTGGCCATCGCCGCCTGCGGCGCGCTGCTCCTCGGCCTGCTCTGGCAGAACGACCGGCTGTCCCGGCAACGGGCTCGCTTCGCCGCCGCCGCGGCCCACGAGCTGCGAACGCCGTTGGCGGGCATGAGGCTCTACGGCGAACTGCTGGCCAGCGGCAGGGGTGCTCCGGAGAAGCAGCGGGACTACGCCCAGCGGATCAGCCGCGAAGCAGCCCGGCTCGGACGCGTGGTCAACAACGTGATGAGTTACAGCCGGCTGGAACGTTCTCCGGTCAAGCTGCACCTGGAGCCCGGAGACCTCGTCGAGGCGGTCGCGTCGGCGCTGGAACCGTTGCGCCCCACTCTCGAATCGAGCGGCGTGGTGCTCGAGACCGACCTGCCGGGAAGCCTGCCGGCGGCACGGATCGATGCCGATGCGGTGTTCCAGATCGTGCAGAACCTGGTGGACAACGCCGAGAAACACACGCGGGATTCGGAACAGCGCCGCATCCGGGTCAGCGTCGGCCAGCGCGACGACGGACTGAGTCTCGAGGTGCGGGATCACGGCCCCGGCATCCCGCGGGAGCTGCGCAAGGACCTGTTCAAGGCCTTTCACCGCGGCGCCGACGACCGGGTGCCCGGCCTGGGCCTCGGCCTGATGCTCGTGGCCTCACTGGCCCGCGGGCATGGCGCCATGCTGGACTACGCCGACGCCCCCGGCGGCGGCACCACCTTCTCGGTTCGTTTTCCCCTCGCCGCGTAACTTCCCCTAGCCCCATCGCCAAGGCAGAGCACGAGGATGGCGCCATTTGCGCTTGCATCCACGCTCGGCCGCCCTCCTATAATCGAACCCATCCGAAAAAGGAGAGGAGCACCCCAGCGATGGATTCCTACCGCGCAGGCCGGACCGTTGTCGTCTTCCTACTCGCCCTTCTGCTTGCCGCCACGGCGCTCGTGCCGGCAACCCACGCCGAGGAACGTATCGGAGATCACCCGACCGGGGCCCCGTTCCGCGTGCGGGACCTGACCTTTCCCAACTTTCTGCTGCTGGGATTCATGCCGCGGCCGGCAGCCTCCCTGGGACGTGGAGGCTGGGCAGCCGAGGTCCACTACTCGGTGGTCAACGACTTTCAGGTCAGCGACGCCATCGAGCGCTACCTGGAAGAGAGCCGCGCCGACGGCGTGCGCCGCCCCCTGGACGCCACCGACCTTGCATTTATCGACACCCTACCCACCGAAGACGCCTTCTACGTCGACGGGGAGTTCGGGCTGATCAACACGGTGATCAACTACGGCATCACCGACCGCCTCGATCTATCGGTCGAACTGAACTACCTGAACTACTCCGGCGGCGATCTGGACAGCGGAATCGAGAGCTTCCACAACGAGTTCGGTTTCAGCCAGCAGGGACGTGACTTCGTGCCGAAGGACAACTTCCAGGTAATCATCGGAGGCAGCAACGGAGCGTTGCTGCAACGCCCGTCCGCCGGCGGCATCGGCGACCCGATCTTCCGGCTGAACTACGCGATCCCCCATCCCCTGGCCGGCTGGCGCTTCAACGTCGGCGGCGGACTGAAGTTCCCGATCGCCTCGGAGCGGGACTTCCTCTCCACCGGCAGCATCGACATCGGGATGACCCTCTCGGCGGACCGCCGCTGGAACCGCTGGGGCA
This sequence comes from Acidobacteria bacterium Mor1, assembly GCA_001664505.1. Classification (GTDB taxonomy): domain Bacteria; phylum Acidobacteriota; class Polarisedimenticolia; order Polarisedimenticolales; family Polarisedimenticolaceae; genus Mor1. The sequence goes on along the minus strand of CP011806.1, from coordinate 5,320,462 downwards.
TGATCCTACAGGCCAACGCGATCGGCGTGGGCGAATTCGACCAGCGCCGTGATTTCGATCCGCCGCGCATCCTGCCCTCTTTCGATCTGGTGCTGCTCAAGTCAGTGGGCCATCGCCGCAAGACGACCCTGCTGCTCCAGCTCGAAACCGGCGAGAACGTCTTCTCCGAGCTCGGAGCCTCGGAGTTGACCGAGCTGGCGATTCAGATCACTGCCGGCCTCAAGTACCACACCGATCTCGGCGTGTGGGGCTTCGCCCTGACCGAGAACCTGTTCAACATGGACAGCACCGTCGACGTCGGCTACCACCTGAGCTGGGGAAAGATCTTCGCCGGCCCCCAGTAGCCTCCCGAACCTGCTCATCAGACAAAAAAAAGCCGCGCCCGGTTTCCCGGGCGCGGCGATGGGGACGTCTTCGGTGACGTGTCTTTAGGGAGCCGGTGCCGGCTCCGACGCGCCCGAATCGTTTTCGGAAATCACCAGGTAGGCGTAGAACCCGGGCGCCAGGTCGCCGGCTCCGGCGTCGAGGTAGCTCAAGTTCTCACTGGTGTTGTCGTTGATCACCTGGATCTCGCTGAAGCCGTTCTGCACCGACTGCGAGCGGTAGACCCGGTAACGGGCCGACTCACCGTGGTCCGGATCCAGTCCGGGACGGGTCCAGTTGACATCGAGGTCGGTGCCGACCCGGTTGACCCGCAGGCTGATCACGCTGTTGGGTGCCGGATCGTAGGTGTTGCAGGTCGGATCCCAGAAGCGAACTTCGTCGATCGCAGCCTCGATCAGGTTGCCGGTCGCGGGTCCGTCCGCGGCGGAAACCTTGAGCGAGACCGAGCTCAGATCGGTGATGAAGTCGCCGAGGCGGAAGGTCACTTCCGTCCAGGCCGCCGCCGACTGGTTGGTGTCCAACTCCTCGAGCAGCACGTCCGGCGAGGTCGAACTCTCCCGCACTTCAAGGCGGTAGAAGTCTTCGACATCCTCACCGGTGTCGCGGTTCGAGAACCAGCGGTAGAGCGACACCCGGGCGTCCGGGAAGGCGCTCAGATCGAACTCGCCCGAGCGGGCCACCACGGTGCCGTTGTCGACATCGTCGGTGCCCAGGCCGCCGGGGTTGGGCTGGGTGAACAGGCAAAGCACACCCGGATCCTCGGTGACATCGTCCTCGGGCTGCGAGGCGGTGCCGTCGGGATCGCCGACGACCCAGTCGCCGGTGCTGGCGGTGGACTCGGCAGCCACGTGCGCCCAGCTGGTCGTCGCCTCGAAGTTGTCGAGGTCGACGGTGGTCTCGACGCCGGTGTCGATGGTGTCGTCCTGAACCACCGACTCGTTGTCCGCCAGGTAGCTGAAGCGCAGGCCGATCGGCTCGGTGCAGATCTGACCCGGACGGATGCGGATCTGCATGTGCGAACCGGCCGACGTGCTGGCCGACGAGCTGCCGGGCATGTCCGGCAGACCGGAGTTGGCCACCCGCACCTCGGCGTTGCCGGAGGTGACCTCGACCTGAACGCTCACGTTCTGGGCGATGTCGTCACCGGTGTTCTGCAGTTCGAGCGGCAGGTCGACCCACTCACCGGGATCGAGGATGCCGTCGCCGTTGCCGCCGACGGTGTCGTCGAGGGTCAACGAGGTGCGGACCAGGTCGACGCAGTCGGTGGTGGCCAGGGCGATCTTCGAGATGCCGGAGCCACCCTCGCCGTCATCGGTGTCGATGTACTCGGCGGTCAGGCCGTCGAAGTGACGGATCTGCAGCAGTCCGTCACCGTTGGTCGACGGAGCGGTGGTGCCCTGGATCGTACCGGTGAACTCCGAGGATCCCGCGGGGGTCTCGGTCAGCGTCACGATCTCGGGGGTGCCTTCGCTGTCGGAGAAGACGGTCACGTCGAGGGTCGACGAGCCGACGTTGGCGTCGGTCACGCGGATCTCCACCGGGCCGGTACAGGCGTACTGGGGAGCCGCGAACTTGATCGATCCGTCGAAGGCCTGGGGAGCCGCCTGCACGCAGGTGGACACCGGGCTTTCGCAGGCGGAGTTGCTACCCACGGCCTGCACCCGGTAGGAGTAGGTGAAGCCGTTGGCCAGGTCGTCGTCGAAGTACTCGGAGGCCGGAGCCGCCACCTCGGCGATGACGTTCTGACTGTAGTCGCACTCGTTCTCGGTGCGCAGCACCCGGTAGAAGGAAGCGCCGGGCACCTCGTTCCAGTCCAGGCTGACCGCTGCGCTGCTGGCGTCGACCGTCAGCGTCGGAGCGTCGATGGTCGGGCAGGAGCTGTTGTTCTGGTTCGACGGATCGGTCGGCAGGCCGCAGGCGATGTCGTGGCGATCGAAGGCGGCGAAGATGGCCGCACCGTGGGGGGTGCCGTTGGCCATGTTTCCGTCGTCATCGTCGGCCGCCATCATCTCCATGAACCAGTTGCCGGCGCCGCAGCCGTCGGAGTCGGGCAGGCTGCAGTTGTAGATCGCACCACCGGAACCCAGGCGCGAGACGTACCAGAGGCGCTCGGCGAGCTGCCAGGCGCTGTCCTGGTCCATGCCCATGGCGGGCAGGTCGCGGGTCGCCAAGTCGAAGATCGACTCGGAGATCACGTAGGACTCGCAATGCACCGAACGGCCGCAGGGGCCGCCGCCGCTGCCGCAGCGGGGTTGGGTGAAGTTGGTCGGGGTCGCCGGGGTGTTCCCCGCGCGATCGGCCCAGTCGTGGTCGCGGATACCGGAGCAGGTCAGGCAGGAGTCGCCGTAGCCGCCGCAGGTGCCGTTGTCGTAGAAGCCGCGGCCGACGCAGGAGATGCGCTCCTGGAAGATCGCGACGACGTCGGCGTAGGCCTCGGAGGTGTTGTCCGATCCGCCGCCGTCGTTCTGGTCGAGGCCGTGACCGTATTCGTGGTGCACGACGCCGCCGATGGTGCCGGTGTTGCCGCAGCCGCCGCCGGCCCGGTACATGTTGAGGTTGCTGCCGCCGTAGGTGGCGTTACAGGTGCTGTTGACGTTGGTGTTGCACTCGAGGGTGCTGTCCAACCAGGCGCGGGTGGGGAGCCAGTAGCGGCCCTTTTCCATCACGCGGTTCAGGTTGTAGAAGCAGCTGCGGGAGGCCTGGGTGTTTCCGGCGCTGGCGCCAGCGGCCACGCTGCAGTTGTTGCCGGCGTGGAGTCCGAGATCCAGGTTGTTGTCGCAGGCCACGCTTTCGCTGACCGCACCGCAGGAATCGTCGATGCGTACGAAGGGGCCGACGAGGGAGGTGGTGGCGTTCCCCGCGGAGCAGGTGAACGTACCCATGTCGCTGGTCGTCTGGACGTTGCCGTCGACGGTGATGTTCAGCCAGGGCAGCGGGTAGTCGGGCTGCTCACAGCCGTCCGGGCAGTTGCCGTCGCTGGAACGGGGGAACACGCCGGCCTTGGCCTGGGCGTAGTGGGTGCCGTCGTAGAAAGCGCGGATGTCGCCGGTCACGGCGTCGACCTTGCCGACCCAGGTTTCGTGGGCCTCGTTGACGATGACCGAGAACTCCCAGACCGGAGCCCAGCGCACGCCCTGGCCGACGGGGCCGACGTAGCTGCGGTTGGTCTCGCCCTGGGTGGGCATGGTGATCCACTTGAGTTCCGGCTCGGCGGTGTAGTCCACCTCGTCGGAGTCACTCAGTTCCATGTAGTCGAAGAGGTACTGCTTGGCGGTCTCGGCGTCGGACATGGTCTGCCCGCGGAGCGCCTGCCGTGGAGACGCGCCCCAACGGTCGGCACCGAACATCACCAGGTTGCCGTGGCTGATGACGAAGCGCAGCATCTGGCCCTGGACCGGGATGCCGTCGATCTCACGATCGAACTGGACCAGATGATGGTCCGCGTCCCAGGCACCGGAACCTTCCTCGCGCAGCACCAGCTCGTCGAGGTTGACCCGCATGATCAAGCCATGCTGGCTCATGAACTGACGGGCCTTGGCCGCCATCGTTTCGACGGTGACCGGCTCGCCCTTGGAGAACCAGGGGATACCGGAGCCGCTGACAAGCATCGGAGTGCCGGAACGACGGTCGATCCGCACCATCCAGTCGCCGCCGGTCAACGACTTGAAGCCGCGCCAGTGCTCCCGGTCGGCCTCGTAGCCCTCGGTGGTCTCCGGGTCGTCGCCGAGGCGTCCCATCTGGGACGCGGGGTCGTAAATAACAAGGTCCTCGAACCGGCGGTTCGGCTCAGGTCCCTGGATCGCAAGCGCGGCCAGGGTGGCCCCGACACAGATCGAGATCACGACCGCCACACGCGCGGCCCGATGGAAACGTTTGTGCATCAGAAAATGCCCCCTAAAGACATGATTTTTGGCCGGCCAGCCCCTCTGCACCGGCAAGGCCAACTTGCTGTATACGCATAAATGGCCCGGCTGTCCGCAACTTCAGGTCGTGGATCCGGGAGCCCCTCAGCGGTCACGGCGCGTCGGCGCGGCCCGATACTGTCGCATTCCCGTCGTAAAATCAACGGAGAAGACGACTTACGCCAGCGGGCCGCCTTCGGCAACCCCTTGTCCTGCCGATCCCGGGAAGTTCAAAAAAAGAGGGGCTTTCCGGTCCCCGGCGCCCGGGTGAGCACCCGGCCCCGCTGCTACAATCCCCGCTTCCCGCTTCCGCCCCACATACAAGAACGAGCAAGAACGAGGATCGAGCGATGAGCATCCGGGTATTGGTGGCCGACAACGTTTCTCCCAAAGGGGTCGCCCTGCTGGAGGAAACCGAGGGCTTCGACGTGACCTTCAAGACCGGGATGACCCCTCCCGAGTTGGCTGAGGTCATCGGGGACTACGACGCCCTGATCGTCCGCTCGGCGACCAAGGTCACCCCGGACATCCTGGAGCACGCCAAGAAGCTGCGGGCCATCGGTCGGGCCGGCACCGGCGTCGACAACATCGACCTGCCGGCGGCGAGCAACGCCGGCGTGGTGGTGATGAACACCCCCGGCGGCAACTCGGTAGCCGCCGCCGAGCACACCATCGCGCTGATGACGGCGTTGGCTCGCAACGTGTCTCAGGCCAACGCCGACCTTCGCGCCGGTCAGTGGGAGCGCAAGAAGTACGTCGGCATCGAGATCGAAGGCAAGACCCTGGGCGTGATCGGCCTCGGCCGCATCGGCCGGGAAGTGGCCCGGCGCGGACGCGGACTGCGGATGGAAGTGCTGGGCTACGACCCGTTCGTCTCCGGCGACGGGATGGACTCCCTGGGTATCGACGTGGTGACCCTCGACGAGTTGCTGGCCAAGTCGGACTTCGTCACGATTCACGTGCCCAAGACCGACGACACCAAGAACCTGATCAACGCCGAGGCGATCGCCAAGATGAAGAAGGGCGCCCGGGTGATCAACTGTGCCCGCGGCGGTCTGCTCGACGAGGGTGCGGTGTTCGACGCGCTCGAGTCCGGTCAACTCTCCGGCTGCGGCCTCGACGTGTTCGACGCCGAGCCGCCGACCGACCGGCGCCTGGTCGAACACCCTGCCGTTGTCGCGACGCCCCACCTGGGCGCCTCCACCGTCGAGGCTCAGGTACGGGTCGGCGTGGAGATTGCCCAGAAGATTCGCGACTATCTGCAGAGCGGCGTGATCCTGGATGCGGTCAACTTCCCGTCGATGGACCGGGAGACCCATGCCGCCATGAGCCCGGTCATGGAGCTGGGCGAGCGTCTGGGCAGCCTGCTCGGCCAGATCTGTTCCGGTGGAATGAAGCGTCTCGAGGTCCGCAGCTACGGCACCTTCGGGGAGTACCCGATCAAGCCGGTGGCGATGGCGGCGAGCAAGGGCCTCCTGCAACCGGTCGTCCACGGCGCCGTTTCCTACGTCAACTCGATCGCCCTGGCCCAGAGCCGCGGCGTGACCATCGAGGAAGGGCGCAGCAACGAGAACACCGACTACTCCGGGCTGCTGCGTCTGACCCTGACCACCGATGAGAGCACGACCACCGTCGCCGGTACCGTGTTGACCGGGAACTATCCACGGCTGGTCGAGGTAGACGGAACGCCGATCGAGAGCAGCCTCGACGGGCACCTGCTGTTCATCCGTAACCGGGACGTCCCCGGAGTCATCGGCGGTATCGGCTCGATCCTCGGCGACACCGGCGTGAACATCGCGGGCTTGCAGCTCGGCCGGGTGACCGGAGACGAGGCGGCGATCTCGATCATCGCCGTGGATAGTCCGGTGCCCGCAGACGCACTGAGCCGTATCGAGCAGTTGCCCGAGGTGCTGAGCGTCACCACCGTGTCGATTCCCTAGCCCGGGAGCGCTCGCGTCCGAGACACCGGCGCGCTCCTGTCGTTGCGGGCTTGCCTCAGGGGTTCGGGTTCGGCTCCACGCTGATCACCGTGGCCTCCCGCTTCTCCGGCGCATCGGCGGGGGCGGCAGGGGCGGCCTGTCCGCTGCTCGCCGCCGGAGCCTGCTCGACGTCCACGGTCTCTTTCCGTCGCTTGAACGACATGAAGATCATGGTCATCAGCGCGAGCAGGATCTCTTCGACGAACGGCAGCGGGTCCGGCACGACCATGTCGAGCAGGAGGAACCCTGCGGTGATCGCGACCAGCCAGGGGTAGCGCAGGTTTCCGGCAAAGCGGGCGACCAGGCCCCCGATCGAAAGACTAGACATATAAGTATTGTACCGGGAAGAGGCTGCGGGCGCTCACCAGCCCCCGGTGCGGTCCCAGACCCCGATAGTCCGGATACCGTCCTCGGTCACCTGGTAGCGGTCGTACATCGCAGCGGTCATGCAGGCGTGGTTGGGCAGGATCCGCAGCCGCTCCCCCACCGCCGGCGGGTTGTCCCGCCGGCCCGGGTCCAGCTCGACGAAGCCATGCTCCTGGTTCACCTGCACCACCCGGCCGACCGACGTCCGACGGGCGTCCAGACACAGGCCGTAGCCCAGCGTCTCGTCGAACCGGTTGGCGCTGCGGTCCTGGGACAACGCCAGGCCCCCGGCATCGACCAGCACCTGCCCCCGCTCGGGGTAGCGCCCGACGACCCGTGTGTGAACGTCGATGGCGATGTCCTCCAGGGTGCACATGCCCAGCTTGTGCTGGAAGAGATCGAAGAACATGTAGACCCCTGGGCGAATCTCATCGACCCCCGAGAGGTTCTCCGCCACCATCGCCGTCGGAGTCGAACCGACGCTCACCACCGGGCAAGGCAAACCGGCGGCGCGTAGTCGCTCGGCGGCGCGGACCGCGGCATCCCGTTCGGTCCCGGCCACCACCCGCACGCCGGCGGGACCATCGCACCCGTAGGACTGCCCTCCGTGGGTCAACACCCCACAGAGCTCGCTCCCCTCCCCCTGGTCGAGCGCGCGGCCGGTCTCGAGCAGCGAATCTCCCGCCGGGTCCAGCCCCGCGCGACCCGCGCCGCAATCCACCTCGATCATCACGCGGTAGCGGATGCCACGGCCGGCGCCGTCCTCGCTGATCGCCGCGGCGGTGGCCGGATCATCGGTCAGGATTCTCAAGTCGGCTCCGGACCGCATCATCGCCGCGACCCGGTCGAGCTTCTGCGGGACGATGCCGACCGCGTAGGTCAGATCGCGAAAGCCACGCTCCACGAACCAGGCCGCCTCTTGCAGGGTGGAAACGGTGATCGGACCGTGGCTTCCCCCGTGAGCGAGGCGGGCGACCTCGGCGCACTTGGCGGTCTTCAGGTGGGGGCGCAGCACCACACCGAACCGTTGGGCGCGACGCAACATGCCCTCGACGTTGCGCTGCAGCACGCGGCGGTCCAGGGCCAGAAACGGCGTCGGGATGTCGTCCAGACGAGTCACCCGGTCATCGTACCCTTCCGGGCGCGACCCGGGAATCCCGGGGCAAAAAAGGTAGGGCGCCGCGCCTGCCCTTCGGCAAGCCACGACGCCCTTGGGAGGTCTGAACCTCGGAGGAGTCTTCGATCAGGCGGTCTTCATCAGGCCTTCGGGCCGCCACCGATCTCCAGCCGCTCGCGGGCCGGCAGATCGACGTCGATCACGTCGTTGCGGCCGTCACGCACGATGTCGATGCGGATGGTCTCGCCGTCCTTGTTGCGCAGCGCCCGGATCAGGTCCGACGCCGAGGACACGGATGAGCCGTCGACTGCGGTGATCAGGTCGCCGACCCGGATGCCTGCGCGTTCGGCGGGCATTCCATCGACCAACTTTGAGACCAGCACACCCTCTTCGCCGTTGGCGCCAAGGTGCTCGCGGAGTTCGTCGGTGACCTCGACCAGGTGCACGCCGAGCTTGGGGCGGCCGTCGAGACGGAAGATGCTGGTGCCGGAACCCGGGGCGTGGAACCGCTCGAGTCCCTTGAGGCTCTCGAGCCGCTTCAGCCCATCCAGGCCCTTGAGGCCGTCGAGGCCGTTGCGCCACTGACCGAGTTGGTCGCGGAGATCGTCGGGCAGGTCATCGAGGTAGCTCAGGCCGTCACCGCTACCGCTCCAACTGTAGACCTTGGCGCCGGTTCCGTCGTCGCTACGGAAGAAGCCGTAGGCGTTGGGGCGTTCAGCCAGCTCGGCGTCGACGGACATGCGGTCGCCGTCGCGCACGATGTCGAGGTCGATGCGGTCCCCTTCGTCCATCTCGCGAATCCGCGAGGTCAACGCCTTGGGGCCGCGGACGACCCGGCCGTTCATCTCGACGATGACATCCCCTTCGCGGATGCCCGCCTCGGCCGCCGGCGAATCGTCGGCCACCGCCGTGACCCGGGCGCCCCCTTCGGAGAGCTCGGTCTCTTCTTCGAGCCACACGCCCAGGTAGGGTCCCTTGCCGAACCCGGCGAGGTGGACCCGAACGTCATCGGCCGTACCGTCGCCGACCACGAACAGGCCGCTGCCGGAGGTACTGACGACCACCGGTTCGTCGGAGCCGCCGGCCATCAGCGGAAAGGCGACCAGGAGAGCCAACAGGCAGGTTCCGGCGGCCGTGGTCAGGAACTTCACGTTACGCATGCTTTTCGTCCTCCAGCTTCGTTGGAAGAGCTAGTACGCTCGGGGGGCGCGGAAAGTCGCAGATCGCGAACGCTTCGAGCAAAGCGCTTTTTTTCAAGGGGTTAGGGTGGCAGATCGCGTGAAATCGGGTCGTCCGGGCGGGACGTCGAACCGGCTGCGCATGCTCCATCGGGAGGTCGACGAGGCCGCCGGCCGCCTGGAGCGGCTTCACGCCGATCGGCTGCGCTGCCGCCGGGGCTGCACCGACTGCTGCGTCGACGACATCCGCGTGTTCGCCGTCGAGGCCGACCGGATCCGCGAGCGGCACGGTGAGCTGCTCGCCTCGGGAAGGCCACACCCGGCTGGTGCGTGCGCTTTCCTCGACGGAGCGGGTGCCTGCCGCATCTACGACGACCGGCCGTACGTTTGCCGCACTCAGGGACTGCCCCTGCGCTGGCTCGACGAAGATCGCGGCCGAACGGTGGAGCTGCGGGACATCTGCCCGCTCAACGAAGAGGGGCCGGTGATCGAAACTCTCGCCGAAGAGGACTGCTGGACCCTCGGCCCGTTCGAAGGCCGCCTAGCCACGCTCCAGGCAGAGACCGGTGCCGGGATGGAGCGCATCCCGTTGCGCTCGCTCTTCGACAACGAGGCGCGGAAGCGCCAGGCGCCACCCGGCACTAGTGCGCCGGACCTCCCTTGAACGCCTTCTCCCCGGCCTCGACCTTCACCGCAAGCCAGTTGGAGCGCGGGGGAAGCGGACAGGTGGCGAACTCGGTGAAGGCACAGGGCATGTTGTAGGCCCGGTTGAAATCGACGGTGACCTTGCCGTCCACCGGAGCGTCGGCGTAGAGGTAGCGACCTGCACCGTAGGTCTCGCTTCCGTTGGTGCGGTCCTTGAAGATGAACCACAAGCGGCCGCCGGCCGACGCCAACGGCTCCAGGGTCAACGACTCGCCACCCAGGCTGAAGCGCACCTCACCCGGAGACTGCATCTCGACCTCGGTGCCGATGACCGTGGCGATCGGCACCTTCTTCGGCGGATCGAAGGGAACGAACTCCGCCTCGACCCGGTAGTCCTCGGACGGCGGGAAGTAGTCGAGCCCCTCGAACCCGGTGCGCACCGGACTGCCGGGGTGCTTGACCCGAATGCCGACCCGCTCTTCCCGGCGAATCAGGTAGAACTGGAGTTCCCCGCTGAACAACCGGTCGGGTGTCTCGGCGTCGTCGGCGGCGATCGGATGCCAGGCTCCGGGCTCCAGGGCCCGGCGCTCGGACTCACCGGAAACCGCATCGACCTGCACGCCGGGAGCCACCTGGAGCGAGACTCCGTCCTCTTGCACTCGGAACGTCCCGACCCGGGCCGCGGCGGTTCCCGCGGGGAACTGCACCGGCAGCCCCTCGTCGGTGCCGCAGCCGCTGTCGCCGGGCTCGAGCCAGTGCAGACCGACCAGGGTCAGCCAGCTGTCTTCTTCCCGCAGCCGCTGGTCGCGCTTTTCCTTCCACGCTGCGAGGGCGGGCAGGAAGCCCTCCGGCTCGGCGTCGGCAACCGATGTCTCCGCGGCCGGTTCCGCCGGTTCCGGAGCCGGTTCTTCGGCTCCGCAGCCGGCACAAAGCACAAGCAGCACCAACAGTGCCGGCCAGGCTGCCCCCGGCCCGCGGCTCCCCCGTCGCGCCGCCCGCCGCATCATCCCTTGGCTCCGAGCACTTCCGCGGCCAGATCGGCCAACGACGTCAGAGGACGCGCCCCCATGTGAGAGATCACCTCCCCTGCAGCGATACCTCCCAACTTGCCGCACTCGCCGAGACCGTAGCCCCGGCTCAGGCCGAACAGGAACCCTGCGGCGTAGAGGTCGCCGGCGCCGGTGGTATCGACGACCTTGTCGACACTCGCCGCAGCGACCTCGACCGTCTCGTCTCCCCGGAGGATCAACGAACCTTTTTCACCCCGGGTCACCGCCGCGATCTCGCAGCGCCCTTTGAGCTGGCGAATCGCGTCGTCGAAGTCGCATTCGAACAGCGACTGCACCTCATCCTCGTTGGCGAAGACCAGATCGACATGGTTGGAAACGAGATCGAGAAACGACTCACGGTGGCGGTTGACCACGAAGGAATCGGAAAGGGTCAAGGCCACCTTGCCGTCGGAGGCGTGAGCGACCCGCGCAGCCTTGACGAAGGCCTCCTTGGCCGGCGGCGGATCCCACAGGTAGCCCTCGAGGTAGGTGTAGGCCGCCCGGGAGATGGCGTAGGGGTCGATGTCCTCGGGGGACAGATGCGCCGCGGCGCCGAGAAAGGTGTTCATGGTGCGCTGGGCGTCGGGGGTCACCAGGATCAGACAGCGCGCGGTTTGCGGGCCGTCGCCGGCGTGAGCCGTGTCGAACTCGACGCCGACGTCACGGATATCCCGGGTGAACACCTCGCCGAGCTTGTCGTCCCGCACCTTGCCGATGAAGGCACCGCGCCCGCCCAGGGACGCCACGCCGACCAGGGTATTGGCTGCCGAGCCGCCGGAACTCTCCACGGTGTCGGGCATCTGTTCGTAGATCGCCGCGGCCTGATCGCCGTCGATCAGGGTCATGCGCCCCTTGGCCATCTCGTTCTGATCGAGAAACCGGTCATCGACCTGGGCCAACACGTCGACGATGGCGTTGCCGATTCCGACTACATCCAACGGTTTGGACACGGATACTCCTCTCGGGGTGGGTCTGCGCGCGGCGGACCGCCGCGTGGCGGGGCATTATAGCGGGCCCGCCGGGTACAATGACGCATGCCCAAATACCCGAAGACCGATCCCGCCGTGGCGGGCATCAAGGGGTCCACCTTCTCGGCGCTGGCCCACCGTCTGGCCCGCCACCAGGGGGAGGTCTACCCGCTCCACATCGGCGATACCTGGCTCGAGCCCGCCGAGGGCTGCCGCATGCAGGACCTCACCGTCGAGGAATTCCCCGGCATGCACCGCTACACGGCGCCCCAGGGCTACGGGCCCTTTCTCGAAGCGGTGGCGGCACGGGCGAGCGCCCGAACCGGGGTGCCGACCGAGACCGCGAACGTCCTGATCACCGCCGGGGCCACCGGCGCCGTCGGAGCGGCCATCGGAGCCACGGTTTCGCCGGGTGAGGAGGTCTTGATCCTGGCGCCCTACTGGCCGTTGATCGAGGGCATCGTGCGCTCGTTTCGCGGCACGCCGGTAGCGGTGCCCTTCATCGGCGAGGCGGACTCCCCCGAGAGCGCCGTCTCGGTGGTCGAGCGGCATCGGACCGCCGCGACCTCGGTGCTGTACATCAGCACACCCAACAACCCGACCGGCGAAGTCATCCCGGCGAGCTGGCTCGAGGCCCTTTGCGAGTGGGCCCGGGAACACGATCTCTGGATCGTGTCCGACGAGGTCTACGAGGACTACGTCTACGACGGAACCCACAGCTACTGCCGGACCCTGGCCCCCGAACGCACCTTCTCGACCCACTCCTTCTCCAAGGCCTTCGGCATGGCCGGCAACCGCTGCGGTTACGCCGTCGGGCCCTCCGAGCCCCTGGCCGAGTTGATCAAGGTCAGCACCCACGCGTTCTACAGCACCCCGACCGCGTCCCAGCTGGCGGCTCTGCGGGCGCTGGACGGACGGGGAGATCGCTGGGTCGACGGGATCCGGCCGCAGTACCTCGAGCTCGGGCTGCGTGCCGCCGAGCGCCTCGGCGTACCGGCCCCCCAGGGAAGCACCTTCCTGTTCCTCGATGTCTCGGAACGGCTCGACGAGCGGGGCCTCCACGGCTTTCTGTCGGACTGCGTCGACCGCGGGCTGTTCCTCGCGCCGGGGCCGAGCTTCGGCCCCTACCCCGATCATGCCCGGGTCTGCTTCACCTCGGCCCGGCCCGATGTGGTCGAGCGGGGGATCGACGTGCTCGCCGGACTTCTGGGGCGCCGTTGAACGAGTATCTCGCCATCGGCCTGACGGTGTCGCTCTACGTGCTGGGCATCGCGCTGGTGCTGATCGGGCTGGTCGGACTGCTGCTCCCGGTCCTTCCCGGGGCGCCGCTGATGTTCGCCGGCTTCGTGCTGGTGTCCTGGGCCGACGGCTTCACCCGCATCGGCTGGATCGAGTTGATCCTGCTGGGCGTGGTCACCCTGGTGATCTCGGTGGTCGACTACGTGTCGAGCATCACCGGGGCGCGGCGCTTCGGCGCGTCCCGCTGGGGGATCGCCGGCAGCTTCGTGGGACTCGCAGTGGGGCTCCCCTTCGGGATACCCGGCTGGATTCTCGGCCCGCTGATCGGGTCGGTGCTGTTCGAGTACGTCAAGGACCCCGACTTCAAGAAGGCGGCCCGAATCGGCCTGGGGTCGTTCGTCGGATTCCTGATCGGCACCGCCGCCAAGTACGCCCTGGCGATGTTCATGCTGGCGGCGGCGGTGTTTTTCTACCTGCTCTGACGGCCGGCAGGCGGGCGTGGGTGGCCGCGCACCGACCGGCGCGCGGCCATCGCCATCCAGGCGGACTAGCCGGCCTGTTTCTCGGCGAAGTCGCCGATCACCGGCAGCTTGAAGCGCTCGCCCTGATAGGCCTTGACCATCAGCAGGATCCAGAGCACCAGGCCGACCAGCGGCAACACCATCGTGATCAGGCAGCCGATGAAGGGCACGAAGTTCAACACGATGCTCAGGACCATCAAGCTGCCGAAGGCCACGATGGACTGCATCGCATGGAACTTGACGAACTTGCTGTCCTTCTCGATCAGGAAGAAGATCAGCCCGGTGATGAAGCCGAGCAGATAGCTCAGCAAGCCGGCGACGTTTTCGTCCAGACCGGTGCTCGATTTGTTGGGCCCGGAGGCCGCGGACTCACCCATGAGGGTCTCCCTTCAAACGGTTAACGGCCGGTGTCCGGCGCCCACGCCGAACAGGCTCGAGTGCGAACACATGATCGATGCCTTTCGTCGGTTGCGCGGCCCGGGTGTGACGGATCGACCTGCGCATTCTCTTCGCAGGTAGGAACCCGCGTCAAGGAGGATGCCGGGGCCCGCATGCAGACCGGTCCCACGAAGCCCGGCCGGGCCCCACGAGGACGACGGACTGATTGGAGGGCTACACTTTCTTGACGGGGCCGAGGACCATGCTCATGTCGCGGTTGACGATGCCGCCGGGTGCCTGTTCGATCACGGCGTCATCGCCCATGATCTCGATGACACGCTCGAGCAGCTTGCGACCGTTCTCGGGACGACGGAGGTCGCGACCGCGGAACATGATGGTGACCTTGACCTTGTCGCCGGCTTTGAGGAACCGGCGGGCGTGACTCAGCTTGGTTTCGAGGTCGTGGCCATCGATGTTCGGGCGTAGCTTGACCTGCTTGACCGCGATGCGGGTCTCTTTCTTGCGGGCCTCGCGTGCCTTCTTCTTGGCCTCGAACAGGTGCTTGCCGTAGTCCATGATGCGGACCACGATGGGGCGAGCATCCGGAGCGACCTCGACCATATCCAACCCGGATTCCCGGGCGATGCGTCGTGCTTCGTCCAGCGGGACGATGCCGACCTGTTCACCCTCTGCGCCGATCAGACGGACCGGACTCAGACGGATCTCTTCGTTGACGCGTACTCGATCTTCTTGCTTCCGCAAAAGCCTCCTCGAAACGGGATGTAATTCCCTGAAAATGAAGTGAATAAAGCCTGTTTCAATATATCACCCGGAGGCGGAAAACCCAAAGTCCGACGAAAACGCCGGTCCGGGATGGCGCTAATATAGGGCTCCGCCAGCGGAGGGGTAGTTCATGCCGGAAGGGATGCGTAGGCCGATCGGAAACGGAGCCATCGAGGTGCTCCAGGGGGACATCACCGCCCTGGAGGTGGACGCCCTGGTCAACGCCGCCAACTCTGCGTTGCACCTCGGTGCCGGGGTGGCCGGCGCCATCCGCATCGCCGGCGGGCCCTCGATCCAGCGGGAATGCGACGAGATCGGCCACTGCGCCGTCGGCTCGGCGGTGGCCACCGGCGCCGGAAACCTGCCGGCGGGACGTGTGATCCACGCCGTCGGCCCGGTCTGGGGCCAGCAGTCCGAGGAGGAGAGCGACCGCCTGCTGGCGCTGGCCTGCGGGGCGGCCCTCGGCCTGGCCGAGGAATTGGAGCTACGGAGCGTTGCGATTCCGGCTATCTCCGCCGGCACCTTCGGATTCCCGGTCGAGCGGGCCGCCGATATCCTGCTCGGCCAGGCCCGCGACCACCTGAGCGCGCATCAGCGGCCGGAGCGGGTCCTCTTCTGCCTGTTCGACGGGGAAACCCGGGAGATGTTCGAGAAGGTGCTGGCCGAACTCGAGGCCTGAGCGGTCCGGGGGACACCGGCCCTAGGCGGTGTGCTCCGCGGTAACCACCGTGCGAATCCCGCCCCGGACATTGAAGTCGCCGACGATGCGCATCCGGCGCGGCCGGGTCAGCTGAACCAGATCGTCGAGAATCCGGTTGGTCACCGCCTCGTGGAAGTGCCCCTCGTCACGGAACGACCACAGGTACAGCTTGAGCGACTTCAACTCGACACAGACCTCGTCGGGGACGTAGGTGATCGTGATCGAGGCGAAGTCCGGCTGCCCTGTTTTGGGGCAGACGCAGGTGAACTCCGGACAATCGAAGCGAATCTCGTAGTCCCGCTCGGGACACGGGTTCGGGAAGGTCTCAAGCTGCTTGCTCGGTTGACTCGGCATGCCGGCACGTTAGCAAGTATGGTGTCGGGGAGCCATGTCGTTTCCCTTTCCAGGGCGCATCCTGCCCATCGCCCCCGGCACGTTCCGGGCGCTGCGCCACCGGAACTTCCGGCTGCTGTGGCTGGGCCAGGGGGCGTCGCTGATGGGCTCCTGGATGCAATCCACCGCCCAGGGCTGGTTGGTCCTGCGGCTGACCGACTCCCCCTTCATGCTGGGCGTGGTCGGTTTCTGCACCTTCTCGCCGGTGCTGCTCTTCGGGCTGGTCGCCGGCGTGACCGCCGACAGGGTTCCCCGCAGGGCGGCGCTCCTCTGGACCCAGGGCACCATGTTGGCGATGGCGGCGATCCTCACCGTGCTCACCGCCCTCGGCCGGGTCGAGGCCTGGCACGTGGCGCTGCTGGCCTTCGGCGTCGGCACCGCCGGCGCGTTCGATATCCCGATTCGCCAGTCACTCCTCCAGGACCTGGTCGGCCGGGAGGATCTGCCCAACGCCATCGCCCTCAACTCCCTGGCGTTCAACGGCGCCCGGCTGGCCGGGCCGGCCGTGGCGGGGCTGCTGCTGACGATGAGCGGCGAGGCCTTGGTCTTCGGTCTCAACGCCGCCTCCTATCTGGCGATCCTGGTCAGCCTGATGCTGATTCGCCTGCCGGCGACAACCGGCGGGGACGCAACCCCTCCTCAGCCCTGGGTCGCCTCGATGCTCGAGGGGCTGCGCTTCGCGCTGCGCACGCCGCCGGTCCGGGTGATCCTCGGCCTGGTGGTGATCTCCAGCATCTTCGGCAGTCCCTATACCATCCTGATGCCGGTCTTCGCCCGGGACGTCCTCGATGCCGGGGCACGGGGCTTGGGGCTGTTGATGGGTGCTTCGGGAATGGGCGCGACCTTCGGCGCCCTCTACCTGGCTCAGCGCACCACCAGCAGGCGCTCCGGCGGCATCATCGCCCGGGCGCTGGCGCTGTTCGGCGCCTCGTTGATCGCCTTCGCGCTCTCGACCAGCTTCGGTGTGTCCGTGGCGCTACTGACCCTGGTCGGCGGCGGGCTGATGGTGCAGATGGCGACCAGCAACACGCTGCTGCAGCTGATGTCTCCGGCGCACCTGCGGGGCAGAATCATCAGCCTCTACATGCTGGCCTTCGTCGGCATGGCACCCTTCGGCTCGCTGCTCGCAGGAACGGTAGCGCGGCGCTTCGGCGCATCCTGGTCGGTCGGAATCGGCGGGACGGTATGCCTGCTCGCCGCGGCCTGGTTCGCCACCCGGCTGCCCGGCCTGCGCCGCGCGGCGCAACAGGCATTGAGCAACGAGGCCTGAAGGGAGGCACGAGTTGCACCGTACGGCGCAACAGGCATTGGCCGGCGAAGCTTGAAGGGAGGCCCGGGTTGCGCCGTACGGCGCAACAAGCCTTGGCGAGCGAAGGCTGACCGCTAGCGGCGCTCGAGCACCTCGATGTCGTAGCCGTTGGGATCCTTGACGAAGATGTACTTGGATCCGACGGTCGCCTTGGAGCGGCGGTACCACCAGCCTCGGGATTCGACGTCGGCGACCACCTTCTCCAGATCATCGGTGAAGAACGCCAGATGACCGAACTGGTCGCCCAGGTCGTAGTCGCGCCCGTCGTTGTTGTAGGTCAGCTCGACGTGATAGTGCTCGTTCTCGTCCGCCAGGAACACGAGCACCGCCTCGTCGCCGATCTCCTTGCGGCGCACCTCTTTGAGCCCGATGAAGTTGGTGTAGAAGTCGAGGGTCGCGTCGAGGTCCTTGACCCGGATCATGGTGTGGGCGAGCTTCACGGTGTCCTCCTGCGGGGTTGGGGAAGAACACCAGGATAGCAGCACGGCCCGGCAGGCCGGCAGGAAGGCTACTTGCCGATGTCGACCATCTTCATGCTCTCGAGGTATTGCTTGGTCTTGACCTCGTCGAGCTGGGTCAGGCGGCGAGCCACATCGCCGATGCGAGAGGCGACCTCCCCCGCTTCCTTGATGTGATGCTGCATGCGGGAGGGGTCTCCCTGCTCGAGGTAGTGCAGCATCAGCTCCATGTGACCGAAGAGGGCGGTCAGCGGATTGTTGATCTCGTGGCCCACGGTGGCGGCCAGCTCGCGGATCGCGGTCTCCCGCCGGGCCTCCTCCTGCTTGCCCCGTTTCTGGCGGCCAACGATGGCTGCCCGCAACCGGGCGCGCAGATCATCGGGCTCGATCGGGCGCACCACCAGATCGTCGGCACCCGCTTCGATTCCACGCAGCCGCTCGCCCATGGAGGACCGTCCGGAGACCAGAGTCACGTGGGGCGGCTCGAAGGCGACGTCGGACTTGAGGGTGCGGCAGAAGGACAGGCCGTCCATGCCGGGCAGGACCCAGTCGCAGAGCACCGCATCGGGGCGGAAACGCGCCACGGTGGCCAGCCCCTGCTCCCCGTCGCGGGCGGACTCGATGCAGTACCCGTCGGAGGCGAACAGATGAGCCAACGAGTGGCGCTCATCGGCGTTCGCCGAGAGGATCAACAGCCGGGAAGGGGCCGAATCAGTGGCCTGTGCCGAACGAAACACCGAACTCCTCGCGATCTTGGGGGCAGAAAATGTCGTCTACGCGGGGAGGAATCTAGGTCTCGCTTTTGCGGAATCAAGGGCTCTGATGGCTTTCTTTTCCGTCATCCCCCAGGGACACCTGCGACCTTCAAATAGGACTCTCACATACCTTCAAAAACACAATTCGGGCGTGATTCGTGACTCGAGCAGTCCGGCACGCCCCTTGCGATTCCGCAGGTGCACGGAGAGCTCGTGAACGTAGACCTGGGGGTGACAACGAAGCGCCGAACGGCGCAGGAGTGATTGGAGGACCTGATGAAGAAGAGCTTCTTACCCATCGTCGGCCTGGCGCTGCTGCTTGCCGGCCTGCCTGCCTCCGCCCAGGGTGCGCTGAGCGAGGAGATCGCCCTCGACACCTACCGGGACGGCTCCGAGCGACTGACCGTGGTGCTCGGCAGCTACCCGGCGTCCCGGCACGAGCTGGACGCCTTCATCCCGATCCCGGTGGCCATCGGCCTCGAGGACAGCCCGGCGATCACCCTCTCACCGGAGAACTTCGTGCTGGTCGACCCGGACGGCGTGGAGTACCCGGCCGCCGGCTTCGGCGAGATCCGCAACCAATATCGCAAGGCGGCCTACGATCGATCGCTGCTCCGCCTGCGCCCCCTGGTCACCGGCCCCGGCTTCGCCCGCAAGCTGCGGTTGCCCTCGAACTTCTACCCGGCCCGTTCCGACGGCATGCGTTTCGATGACGTCGAACTCAGCCGTCAGACCTGGATCGCCGACGTGCTCTATTTCCCCATGCCCGACGGCGGCCTGAACGGCCCGCTGACCCTGCGTGTCGCGGGCAAGGGCATCGCAAGCCCGGTCGAAGTCCGCTTCGAAGTCCCGCGCTCCCAGAGGCGCAGCTAGAAACACCCTGCCATCGGCGTGCCGCGGACTCCCGCTGCGGCGCGCCGGCTCCTCCCCGGGCGGCGAGGTCCTCCTCGCCGCCCATCTCTTTTTGATGGGCAGCTGACGAAGCGCGACGAAGGCCTGCTCGCCGGCGCCTCGATCGGGGCTAGAGGTTGATCGGGACCAGCTCGACCTTGACGTCCCGCTTCTCGCCGTCCCGCTCCAGGGTCAAGGTAACGTCGCGGCCGACGCCGGCATCCTCGAACACCCGCAGCAGATCGTCGATTCGCCGCACCGGGCTGCCGTCGGCAGCCACGATGATGTCGCCCAGTTCCAGCCGGCCACGGCTGTCCCGGGTCAGCCCGCGCAGCCCCGCACGAGCCGCCGGCGTGTCGCGGAACACCTGCGAGACCACCAGCCCCTGGATTCCGTAGCGCGCGGAGACGTCGTCCCGCAGCGTGCCGATACCGATGCCCGGCTGGATCGCCTTGCCGTGATCGATCAGCTGGGGCACCAGGCGATTGACCGTGTCGACGGGGACGGCGAAACCGATCCCTGCCGAGGCGCCGCTGGGGCTGTAGATCGCCGTGTTGACACCGATCAGCCTTCCCGCCGAATCGAGCAGCGGCCCACCGGAGTTCCCCGGGTTGATCGCCGCGTCGGTCTGGATCACGTCGCGAATGGTGCGGCCCCGCTCCCGGGATTCGAGTTCACGCCCCAGAGCGCTGACCACACCGACGGTCAACGACTGGTCGAGTCCGAAGGGGTTTCCGATGGCCAGCACCTTCTGGCCGACGATCAACCCCGAGGACGATCCGACCACCAGCGGCTTGAGCCGGTCGCGGGGAGCCTGGATCTTGAGCACCGCGATGTCCTTCTCGGGCGCGGCGCCGACGACTTCGGCCTCCCACTCGGACTGATCGGCCAGGGTCACCAGGAAGCGGCTGCCCCGTTCGATCACGTGGTAATTGGTGACGATGTGGCCGCTGTCGCTCCAGACGAAGCCGGTGCCCGACCCCTGGGGAATCTGGGTCACGTTCATCGAGAAGATATTGCGCCGCACCGCGACGCTGGTGATGAAGACCACCGAGTCCGACGCCTCGCGGAAGATGCGGATGGTGCGCGCCTCTTCCTCGGTCAACCCGTCCATGGCCGCGCGGCGCTGCCCCGGCGCCAGATCCACGGACGGACGCGCCGACGGCAGGCTCGATACCGGCTCCCCCGAAGATGCGATCGGTTGCACCCGCATAGGACCGGAGGAGTCGACCGCTCCGGATTCCGGGCCGGCGTCGGAGCCGCCGAAAGCCCCGAGGGCCTGGCCGGTGAAGATGCCCGCGGCAAATACGACGATGAGAAGAAACAGGTGACGCGCCCGCATCGCTACCTCCCCCGGCGCCGCATCGGCGGCGCCCCGGGCCCTACCCCGGCCGTTCCGCGTAAACCGCGGCTGCCGGTTGAAAAAAATCGGTCGATCCACGAGATTACCACCGACCGGGCCCTCCCGCCCCGCCACAGGAGCACACGCCGTGTCCGCGGAACTGCCTTACCAGTGCCTGCGTCCCGAGTCGCTTTCGCCGATCCTGCTGATCTGTGAGCACGCGGGGAATGCGCTTCCGGAAGGGGTCGAACCCGGTCCGGCCGGGCGGCAGTTGCTGGAGTCCCACTGGGGTTGGGATCCCGGCGGCTGGGCCTTGACCCGGGAGCTCTCCCGGGTTCTCGATGCCGGCGCCATCGGAGGCCGCTGGTCGAGACTCTGGACCGACCTGAACAGGCGGGTCGACGACCCGACCCTGGCTCGCCCCATGGCGGGCAGCGACGAGGTCCCCTGGAATCGCGACCTTTGTCCCGAGCAACTCGAGGAACGGATCGCGGCGGTCCACACGCCGTATCACGTCGAAGTCGACCGGCTGGTGTTCCGCAGGGTGCTGCGGGGTGTCCGCCCGCTGGTATTTTCGATCCACACCTTCACCGATCAACTCGACGACGAGGTGCGCGGCTTCGAGATCGGCGTGCTGTTCAACGATCATCCCGAGCTGGCCTACCGATTGGGCCGCGACATCGAGGCCTGCGGCAGGAGCACCCGCTACAACGAGCCCTACTCGGGTATCGAGGAGATGATCTACGCCGCCGAGCGCCACGGACGGCACTACGGGCTGCCCTTCCTCGAACTCGAGGTCAATCAGAAGTGCTTCGAGGACCCGGCCTACGCCGCCGGGCTGGCCGAGGATCTGGCCGAACCGCTGCGCAGCCTGCTGACGCCCACCGGAGTCGCCGGCGCCTAGTGAGCCAGGCGCGACACTAGCGGTCGCTGACCCGAACCAGTTTCAGTTGGCTCGGTTCGCTACGGGTGTCGGTCCACGCGACGAAGGTTCCCGCGGCCGTGCGCGCCGCCCGAGGGAAGCCGCTGGGACGCCCGCCACCGGTCGCCCCCAACGGCAGGAGCGCTCCTCGAGGACCGTCCGGCCCGACCCTGCGCATGAGCACGCCGGCGTGCTCGCCGGTACGCTCGTACCAGATCACCGATGCCTCGTCACCGTTCAGCAGCAGATCGACCCGGCCCAGGGGGTCCCCGCCGTCGATGCGCATCGGTGGAGCGAAACTGCGGCCGCCGTCCTCGGAGAAGGCCAACCGGACCTCCGGTTCCCCCGTGGCCATGGTGAACCAGGCGCAGGCCACCCGATTGCCCGATGCCGCCAGCGCCGGTCCGTTGACCGGGCATCCGGCGATCTTCCAGCCGTCGGCGTGGACCTGGATCGGCTCCGACCAACCGGCGGCATCACCGCGCACGATCGAGATATCTCGCAGCTCGCCCTCGCTGCGGTCGCGATAGGCCAGCAGCAGGCTGCCGTCGTCGAGTCGCACCGCATCGGTCTGGCAGCATTCGCAGACCCGGGGATCGAGAACCCGTTCCTCGCCGAACCCCGTGGCGCTCCAGCTGCTGTGACGCAGCGCCATCGGAAGCTTCGGCTCGGCGACGGTGCCTCGACCGTCCAGCCAGAACAAGTCGACGGTGCCGTCTCCTCCGGGCACCATCGAGACAAAGCCGTGCTCCGACTGGGTGCCGTCCCGGTGGGGACGCCGCGGCTTGGTCCACAGCCCCTCATCGTTCATCGCCGTGAACCAGACGTCGTACGTGTAGGTCCCCTCCCCCGAGCGGCCGAGCCAGTGGGCCGCCAGCGCGCCCTCTTCGAGCAAGACCACCGACGGAAAGTCCGCCCAGTTGACGAACCAGTCGTCCCCCTGGGCGACGTCGAGGATCTCACCGAACCCGCCGTCATCCAGCCGGGCGAAACGGAGATAGGCCCGGCCATCCTTCTCCTCGACCCAGCTCAACCCGAGAGCCGAGCCCCGGGAGGAGAGCACCGGCAGCCTGCCCGCCGTTGAGGGAGGCGCCATGACCTCGAGAGAGTCGGCCGCCGCGGCCCCCGGTGCGCCGTCGGAGGCATCCGGCGCGCAGGCGGCGATCAAGAGCAGCGGCGCGCAGGCCACCCCGAGCAGGACCCGGCCGAAACGAAAGCGGCTCATCCGGTGTTTCTCATGCCGGCGGCAACGCCGTTGATCGTCAGCATCAGCGCCTCGCGCAACCGCGGGTCATCCCCTTCGGCCTGACGCAACCGCCGCAGGAGCTCGACCTGCACCAGATTGATCGGGTCGACGTAGGGATTGCGCACGTCGATGGAACGGCGCAGCACCGGGTTCCCGTCGAGAAGTTCGGCGTGGCCGGTGACCTGACAGAGCAGCTCGGCGGTGCGTGCGTGGAGCCCCCGCAGCCGCTCGCCGATCGGCTGCAGCTCCTCCGGGACCAACCGGTCGTCGTAGCGCGCCGCAATCCCCGGCGCCCCCTTGGCCAGCACCATCTCGACCAGGTCGAGGGTGGAACGGAAGAAGGGCCAGCCGGCGTACATCGCCTGCAGCTCGTCCCGTCCGCCGTCATTCATCGCCTGCTCGAAGGCGGCGCCGATGCCGAGCCAGGCCGGGACCATCAGGCGCATCTGGGTCCAGGCGAAGATCCAGGGAATGGCCCGCAGCGATTCGAGCCCGCCGCCGCCGCTCTTGCGCCGGGCGGGTCGGCTGCCGATGTTCAGGGCCCCGAGATCGTCCACCGGGGTCGCGGTGCGGAAGTACTCGATGAACTCGGCGTCATCGACCCATTCCCGGTAGGAGGCGCGGGACGTATCGGCGAGCTGCTGCATCCGCGTGCGCCAGGCGTCAGGGATCTCGACGGCCGGGTTGAGGCTGGAACGAAGGGTCGAGGTGGCGTAAAGCTCGAGGGTGCGCAGGGCGATGCCGGGCAGCCCGAACTTGGCCTGGATCATCTCCCCCTGCTCGGTCACCCGCAGCCGGCCCTGGATCGAACCCGGGGGTTGGGCCTGGACCGCCAGATCGATCGGCCCGCCCCCACGGCCGACGGTACCGCCGCGTCCGTGGAACAGGGTCACCTCGATGCCGTGTCGCCCGCTGACCTCGACGATGGTCTCCTGGGCGGAGTAGAGCGCCCAGGCCGCGGCCAGGCGGCCACCGTCCTTGGAGGCGTCGGAGTAGCCGACCATGACTTCCTGGCGCCCCCCGGCCCGTTCCCGGTAGGCCTCGACCGAGAACAGCCGGTCCAGGGTCTCCCCGCAGGCCCGCAGGTCGGCGACCTTCTCGAAGAGCGGCACAGTGCGCAGCGACGGGGTGACTCCGGCCTCCTTCTGTAACAGCTCCACGGCCAGCACGTCCGAAGCATGACTGGCCAGGGAGATCACGTAGGCGCCCAGGGACCCGGTCGGCTGCTCGGCGGCGACCTGCAGGGTCTCGATCACATCCCGTGCCTCGTCATCCCAATCCATGTCCCGGGGGAACAGCGGACGACGGCTCTGGAGTTCCCCTTCCAGGAACTCGATCCGGCGCAGTTCGTCCCACTCGGCGTAGGATCCGAGGCCCAGTTCCCGGGTGACCGCGTCGAGGACCGCGGTGTGCCGGGCGGATTCCTGACGGAGATCCAGCCGCAGGAAGGAAAGCCCGAAACAGGAGACCTGGCGGATCACGTCGGTCAACCGCCCGTCGGCGATCCGGTCTTCGTCGGTCTCCAGCAGCGAGCGGTGGCACAGGCGCAGCGCCTCAGCCAACGGCTCGGCGCTGTCGTACCCGGGAGCGCTCCCCGGTTCGCGGCCGTCGAGTTGAGCCTCGATCCGGTCCCGGGTCGCCTCCAGCCGTGCGACCACTTCACGCAGATAGACCCGGTAGGGTTCCCGCACCCGGCCGACCTGACGGCGCAATTCCTCGCTGCACTCCCGCATCGAGAGTTCGCTGCGCAGTTCCTTGACCTCGCGGTGGAGCAGATCCGCCGCCATCCAGCGGGCCAACAGGCAGACCCGCCGGGTCGTGTCGGGAGTGACGTTGGGGTTGCCGTCCCGGTCCCCTCCCATCCACGAGGCGAAACGGACCGGCGCGGCCTCTAGGGGCAGGCGCCGGCCGGTGGCCTTGTGCAGCGCCCGGTCCAGGTCCCGCAGAAAACGGGGCAAGACCTGCCAAATCGTCTGCTCGATGACGACGAAGCCCCAGGTCGCCTCGTCCACCGGCGTCGGCTTGGCGTGGCGTAGCTCGTCGGTTTCCCAGACCGCGTGGATCTCGCGGCAGAGAGCCTCGAGTTGTTCTTCCTGTTCAGGCAGGGTCCGGTCGGGGCGATCCCGGGCGGCCAGCAACTCGGCGATCCGCCGGTACTTTTGCATCAGGGTGCGCCGCATCACCTCGGTGGGGTGCGCGGTCAGCACCAACTCGATATCGAGGGAGGCCACCGCGTCGACCAGGGCATCGGCGGAAACGCCCGATTCGAGCATGCCGGCGAAAGCCTCCTCGAAGGAGGCCCGCTGGGGCGCCGCCTCCGGATCGGCCCGGTAGGCCCGGCGCCGCCGGATACGGTGATGCTGCTCGGCGATGTTGGCCAGACTGAGAAAGTGGGCGAACGCCCGGGCGGTGGAAACCGCCTGGTCCACCGGCATCTTCTCCAGCCGGGTCGACAGGGCCGCGAAGTCCTCCTCGCGACCACCCCGGGCGCTCTTGGCCAGGCGCCTCAGGCTCTCGACGGTTTCCAGGAGTTCGGCGCCGGCCTGCTCCTCGAGGGTCTGCCCCAGGAGCTGTCCGAGCAGCCGGACGTCATCACGAAGTGGTTTGTGCGGATCGTCGGGGGTGTGGGTCATCCGTCAAGGATAGACCAACCGGAGAGGCAGATTCAGGCCCCGGCCTCCTGACGCCAGGCGCGCCGGCGCTCGACGTGTTGGCCGACGGCCACGGCAACCATCACCAGGAAGAAACAGAGAAAGAACCCGACCAGGAAGGCCTGGCTGTAGGCATCTCCCACCGCCAGATAGTGTTCCTGGAAGAACTCCCGCTCGTTCCATTGCAGGCCGTTCCCGATGATGCGTCCGAAGAAGCGCACGATCGAGGTCAGGCAGAAGCCGATGCCGGTCAAGGCGACGGCGAGCACGATCCACAGGCGAGGGGCGCGGGGGGATGCTTTCATGGAGTCTCCTCGTTGCACGGTCGTAGTCCTCTATCGACGAGGTTCGGCCGCTCCGCCACTGCCAATTTCCGGCAGTCCGGAGAGCGCCGAAAAAGGCTCAATCTTCTCCCGGGCTCTCGACCCAGGGGCGAAGGACGGCGCTGACGAGGCCCAGCTCGACCAGCGGGCTGGAAAAGGCGAGGCGATCGGCCTCGAGCCGGTCCTCTGCCTCGAAGATCTCGAGGAAGCCGTCTCCCCTGGGAAAGCTCCCGGCGGTCCTCAGGCGCCCCTCCCGGCGCCATTGAGCCACCTGCTCGAGGTGCCCCCGGGAGGCCTCCTCGACCTGGCCGGGAGGGCCCGTGGCCAGCAGAATTCGCACGTAGAGCGGCATTTCCGGATGCTAGCACGGGGCCGGGCCACCCCCGGGACTCGCTGCTAGACTGTGCTCTTCTCGGAGCCATGAATCGATGAATCTGTTCGACCGCGCCGTCAGTCTGACGATCCCCCTGATGCCCAAGCCGGTAGTGCGCTACTTCTCGCGCAAGTACATCGCCGGCGAGACCTCCGACGAGGCCTTCGCGGTCATCCGCGACCTGCGGGCCGAGGGGGCGCTGGTCACCCTCGACATCCTGGGAGAGTTCATCAAGACCCGGGAAGAGGCGGAGCGCAACACCCGGGACTACCAGGAGCTGCTGCGCAAGATCGTCGAACACGACCTCAGCGAGACCAACGTCTCGGTCAAGCTCTCTGCCCTGGGCCTGTTGCTCAAGGACCGGGTCTGCCTCGACAACATGCGGGCGCTGATGACCACCGCCTCCGAGGTCGACCGCTTCGTTCGCATCGACATGGAAGACTCCCCCTGCACCACGGCGACCCTGGACATCTACCGCACCCTCCGCTCGGAGTTCGGCCCGCGGGTCGGGGTGGTGCTCCAGTCCCGGTTGCGCCGCACCCTCGACGACATCGATGCCTTGACCGCCGAGCCGTCCAACTTCCGGCTGTGCAAGGGGATCTACCTCGAGCCGCGGAGTATCGCCTACACCGATCCCGAAATCATCCGCCGCAACTTCACTCTGTCCCTGGAGCGGATGATCAAGCAGGGCGCCTACGTCGGCATCGCGACCCACGACGAGATCCTGGTCTGGGATGCCCTCGAGCTGATCGACCGCCACGGTTTGAACCGCGAGCAGTACGAATTCCAGATGCTGTTGGGAGTCGATGAACCCCTGCGCCGTATCCTGATCGAAGCCGGCCACCGGCTGCGGGTCTACGTGCCTTACGGCGAACAGTGGTACGCGTACTCGGTGCGGCGACTCAAGGAAAACCCCCAGATCGCGGGGTATGCGCTCAAGGCAATCTTCAAGAAGGACTGACCGTCCGCAGCGACGTCCGGTACCCACCCTCCCCTCTCCGCGACGGATCGGCCGCAAATCGCCGAATAAAGCCCACAGAATCCGTTCCAGCGGTTTCGCTCCGACGCAATCGCGTCTATACTCCTCGTCCTCAGCGTGCCGCATCGGTGCGCGATGTGGGCAACGACATTGCGGCTCCGGTCCTCGGAGTCGTTCCTTTCCAATAAGGAGATGGTGGGATGGCGAAGAAGAAAGCGACCAAGAAGAAGGCCTCGAAACGTAAGGCCTCGGCCAAGAAGAAGCCGGCGATGGAAATGCTGCTGGTCGGCAGCAAGGCCAAGGCCGCTCTCAAGGCCCACGGCGTCAACGTCGCCGGTGATGCCCTCGAGAACCTCAACTTCGTGGTGTACTGGTACATCGAGCAGGCCGCCAAGCGCGCCGAAGCCAACGGCCGCAAGACCGTTCGCGCTCACGACTTCATGGTCGGCTAATCCCGCTACGTGCGCTCCCGCGCCGGCGACGGCGCGGGAGTTCACTGCCCTCCTCAGGCCGTCCAGGCCCCGCTACCCGCCTCCCAGATCCTCCAACTGCCGCGTAACCCCGCGCCTGAGCGGCGAGGTGGCGGGCAGATCTTGCAGGACACCCTGCAAAATGCGCCGTGCTTCATCCCGGGATCCCCGTGCGCGCAGCAGCATCGCCAGGTTGATCCGCGGTTCCAGGGCACCCGCATCCAGCTCCAGGGCGGCGCGGAACTGTTGCTCCGCTTCGGCGGGACGGCGCCCGGCCATCAGCGCCACTCCCAGGTTCGTACGGGCGGGGACCAGGGATGGATCCAACTCCACTGCGCGCCCCAGCAGGCGCACTGCCTCGGGCAGATTCCCTTGCCTGCCCGCCAGTTGACCGGCCAGGGTCAGGGTGAGCGGGTCGTCGGGGGCCTCGGCCCGGGCGGCCTGGATCTCCCCGGCCGCCTCGGCAAAGGCGCCGCGGCGCATCAGGAGCACGGCCAGCCGGCGCCGGGCCCGCCACTTGGAGTCATCCTTGGCCAGGTAGTGGCGTAGCTGCGCGGTCTCCAGCCGCTCCCGGCCGGCGGCGTCCTCCGCCTCCAGCCGCAGCAGCAGATAAGCCATCTCATCGCTGGACTGGTTGCCGTAGGTCACCCGGCGAGGCGGGTGGTTCGGATTTCGCGGGTTGGTGGCGCTGTTGTCGTAGCGGAAGCGGACCTTGATCTCGCTTCCCGCCGGCAGCGGCACCGGGCGGGCGTAGCGGTACTCGTCCTGCCAGTTGAAGTCCCAGTCGAGAATCTTGAGCAGCGATTCCTCGCCGCCGCCGGGCAAACTCGCCGTGACCTCGATCTCCTTCCCCAGGTAGTGGGCGTGGGGATAGACCCCTAGGGCCTCGACGGCGACCGGCAGGACGAAGCGGTCCTCGACCTCCCAGGCCGGATCCCCCGCCGGGATGTCCAGCTCCTCGCTGCCGAGCATCAGGCTGAAGGGATGCCGGGTCGGCGGCCGCTCGTTGAAGTAGAGCCCGATGCTTGCCTGCAGCGTCTCCGGCTTGCCGGTAGTCGGCATGTGCAGCTGCATCACCAGATCGGTCCCCGGATCCAGCTTCCAGCCGATGTCCTCGGTGCCCGGGTCGACGTAGTGCCCGGGAGTCCAGCCGAGGAACTGCCCGTCGGGCATGATCGACGGCCCCATGTCCATCCCGTCGAAACCGGGACCGGCGCTTTGGGCATCCAGCTCGCGGCTGCCCTTGCCCGGGTCCACCTGGAACACCGCGTGGTGCACCACCCGCGGGTTGTCCGGCTTGAACTCGAAGGCCCGGACGTGGCGGGAACGGTCGTGGGTCGCCGGGATGACGAAGTTGCGGAAGACGTCGCGGCCCTCGGAAGGCAGCGTGAAGGGCTCGGTCATGGTCAGCACCAGGTCCGGCTCGCCGAGCTGCCAGCCGTCACTGAACTGCGGCGGCTCGGGACGCAGGGCTCGATCCCCCTCCCTGGCGCCATCCTCGACCCAATGTCGGATCGCCTGGAGGTCCTGCTCGCTGAGCCGGCGATCGTGGGCGAACTCTCCGTGTCCCGCAGCCGGCAGCCAGGGCGGCATGTAGCCGCTCTGGGTCACAGTCTCGATCTGGGAGGCCCGGCGCCGCGCGTCGTCGTAGGTCTGGAGCGGGAAGGGCGCGATGGAGTCGCTGCGGTGACAGGGCACGCAGCTACGGTCGAGGATCGGGGCGACATGTTCGGCGTAGGTCGCCCGGGGGGGCTCGCCGGAACAACCGGTGAGAAGCCACACACCGAGCAGCCCCAGGGTCAGGAGTCGCTTCACGGCTTCAGGTCCTGGATATGGCAACCCACCGCCTCGGTTTCGTAGGGTTGCGGGTCGTCGCCGGCCACCATCGCGGTCAACACGTCACGCAGGTCCCGAGTCGTCGGCGCCGCCCGTTCCTTGCCGAACGCGACGAACCGGTCGTCGATTCGGCCTCGGTAGACCCGCCGCTGGTTGCGGTACACGGCGACCTCGGGAGTGATGCGCACTCCACTGTAGTCCACGAGGTGATGGTCGGAGTCGATCAACGCTGGCATCGCCAGAAGATACTCCGCCCGGTGCGCCACGATCGACTCGGCGTCGGCCTGGGGATCCGGATAAACAAGGACGAACTTCGCCCTTTTGCCGAACTCCGCATGCAGCCGATTCAGTTCGGGCGCGTACCGGTTCGAGATCGGGCAGTCTTGTCGCGTGAAGACCAGGACCTGCAAACCGCTCCGCTCATTGAAGACACGTACGAAATCACCCTGCAAATCGTACGCGCCCACGCGAGCCCATTCCGGGTCGCAGGACAAACTCATGGCACTGGCGATGATGACCAGCGCCACGCTCGCAGTTCGCAGCATCCGATGCACAAAAAAAAGCGTGTCATGTATCGCAGGAGCAGGCAAGGACACGATCCCTTCGATTCAGGACCCTGCCTCCCCCCACGGATCCTGCCAGATCAGGTAGCCGCGGCCGAGCCAGCGGCGCCGGGTGTTGAGCCGGTAGCCTTCCCGGGCCAGCGCCTCCCCCGCTGCCGTGAAGTGCTGGCGCTGGCCCCAGGTCGAATGGGCCGCGGTGTGGGCCACCGAACGCTTCCAGGCTTCGAAGAAGGCGTGGATCGGTTCGCCGGGCACGACCCGGTGGATCAGGTTCTTGGGCAGGATCGCCTGGAAGGCAACCGGATCGAAGCCGGCGCGGAAGCTGGTGCCGAAGACCAGCGCCTCGGTGATGAACCCGGCCTTCTGGCCCCGGCGGTAGACGTTGGCCGACCAGTAGCGCCCGTAGGGGTCCGAGGTGCCCTCGAGCAGCAGGCTCCCCGGGAGCATCTGCCCGGCCAGCAGCTCGAGCGCCCCGGCGACCTCGGCCTCGTCGTACTGGCGCAGCACGTTGAAGGCGCGCACCAGCCGCACGGTCTCGCCGGGTCTGAGCGGCAGGTTGAACCCACCGAGACGGAAGTCGGTACCCGGGCCCCGGGCCGACTCGGCCGCGGCGACCCGTTCGGCATCGATCTCGACGCCGAGGACTCCGAGCCCCGGATGGAGCCGCCGCAACCAGCGGGCGCTCTCGAGGGTGGTGACCGGGGTGCGGCCGTAGCCGAGATCGACGAACAGCGCCTGGGCGTAGGCATCGTCGACCCGCTTGATCAGCGCCGGATCGTAACCGTGCAGAAAGCGGTCGACCCGGCGCAGACGGTTGTTCGCCGTCTTACCCCGGGTCGCCTTCCCCTGCGGTTTCTCCCGTCGCGCCATGCGCGGGATTGTAGAACCCTAGCGGCCGAAGTGCTCCCAGAGCCCCTCGCCGGTGTAGCCCTCACCGGAGACGATCCAGTAGAGCACCTGCCCCGGCGCCACGGCGGTGCCGTCGACGAAGGAGGTGTCGGTGGCGTCGCCGTCACCGGCGGTCACATCGTTGAAGAAGGACTCGGCCGAGGGATCGGTGGAGCGATAGACCTTGTAGGAGGTCGCCGAACCGACCGGCCACCAATCGAGTACCGCGTCGCTCCCCTGCCGGGCCACCCGGCGCAGCCGCACGGGAGCCACCGGATCCTCGTAGGCCCGGGTGATCAGTTCCAGGCTCCAGCCGTCCAGGGTGCCCTGGTCGCCGTTGAAGCCGTCGAACATCCGCAGGGTCCAGGTGCCCGCGGTGGAGTCGCCGATCAGCACATCGAGGGAATCCACCGGGTTGGTCTCGGTGTCGTACCAGGTGTTGATGTTGTTGGCCGAGCCGCCGGTGCGGTCGTGGAGCCGGATCTCCTTGCCGGCAGGTGAGATCAGGGTGACGGTCACGTCCCCCTTGTAGGTATGGGTGATGTCAACCCGCACGTTGACCTCGGCGATCTCCCGGTCCTCGGTCACCACCAGGGTGCTCTCGGTGGTTTGCTGGTCCTGGATCGGTGTCGGCACGTCAGCCGAGGGTTCGATGGCGGTGCTCGGCGCCGAAAGGGGAACGAAGAACGCCTCGGTGGTGCCCGAGAGGTCTCCGGTCGCGCTCCAGTCGATGGCGAAGGCCAGCTTGTGGCCTGCCGGTGCCGCCGGGTCCACATCGAGGGTCATGTGGGGCGCTGCCGATTCGGCGGAGTTGCCCGGATCGAGATCCGGCCAGGTCGCCCCGGCGCCGGTGATCGTGGCGTAGGCGCCGGCAGGAATCAGGTTGCCCTGGATGCCGGTAGCGGTGCCGCCCAGGTTCTCGAGAGTCACCGCCAGGGTGCCGCTCTCGCCGGGGTCGAGCCAGCCGTCCCCACCGCCGTCGGCGTCGAGTCGGTTGCCGTCGTAGGCCAGATCGGTCAGCCGCGGCGCCAGCGCCACGTCGACCCGGACCGCATCGGCCCGGGCATCGGCCACGGTGAAGGGCACGATCTGCTCCTGGTAGCCGGGAGCGTTGACCCGCAGGTCGAAGGTGCCGGCGGTGATCGCACGATGGTAGTCGCCGACCTCGGGGTCGGTGTAGAAGTTCTTGTCCCGGCCGACGATCGACAGCGTCGCCGCCAGGGGCTGGCCGCTATCGGCGTCGGTCACGATGCCGCGCACGCCGGTCAGGGCCCGGTCGAGAAAGTCGAGCATCGATTCCCGGTTGTCGTTCCACAGCCCCTCGAGCAGGGATTCCGCCGGGCGCTTGATGTCGTAGAGCTCGACGGTGACCTGGATATCCCCATGCCACTCGTAGTTCCAGTCCTGCATCCCACCGGACACCGCGTACCAGTCGGCACCGTTGGTGATCCCCTGGGGGAACGAGCCGTTGAACATCGGCGCGTTTTCCTCGGAGTAATCGATGGACAGGTCGATGCAGATGTCGTCGTCGGGGGTTGCGGTGTAGACGCTGTTGCCGGCGGAGTTGTTGTCCCAGGGGTAGTTGACCACGGTAGCGCCGCTATGGAAATTGGCCGACAGCGACGTGGTGTGGGCGTACTGCCAGTTCATCAGCGCCTGGGTCTCCGGCGCACGGCCCGCCGGAGAATCGGTCGGGTCGTCGTAGGCGTCGGGGAAGTCCCGGTTGAGGTCGACCCCGCCGGCGTTGAAGCGTTGGACGGTCAGGTTCCCGTCAGGGTTCATCAGCGGCATGATCCAGATCTCGATCTCGTCGACCATGCGGGTAACCCGGGGATCGGTGCCGTAGTTGTCGGTCAGGTAGTCGATCAGTTCGAGACACATCTCGACGCCGATGGCCTCGTCGCCGTGCATCGTCGAGATGTACTTGAAGCCGGGCTCGTCTTCCTCGGTATCCGGGTTGTCGGTGATGCGCAGGAACCAGAGCTCCCGCCCCTGCACCGAGTTACCGGCGGACTCGAGCCGGGTAATCGCCGGATGGTCGGCAATCACCTGGTTCAGCCGCGCCGTAACCGCCGCGTGGTTGCTGTAGGTCAGGTCCGGCGACGGATCGTCGTGGCCGGCGTGGGCCAGCTGGTGCGGGTCGGCCACCGGCCGCCAGGCCAGGCCCAGCGAGGCCAGCTTGACGATCTCCTCGGCGGACAGATACGCGATGATCTGCCCGTTGCTGGTGCGCTGAAGGGCGAACCCGAGATCGGTCAGCCGGTCCCAGGTCGCCACGTCGGATTGCAGGATCCGAGCGGTGGTGAAGATGGCGCGACCGTCGTCATCCACCGGCCGGGGCGCGGTCTTACCTGCCACCGCCAGGGAGAACGACAGGCACAGCGCCAGAGCGATCGCCGTCGCGAAACGATAAGGGGGGATCATCGTGTTCGGCCTCTCTTGTGCGTTTGCGCGGATCAAGGACAGACGTCGCCGCCGGCGGATTTGGCGCGGGCGGAACCGGCGCCGTCGACTCCGTAGGAGCCCTCGCCGGAACTACCCCGGGCCACCACCAGGAAGCCACGGTTGTCGGTCATGTCGGCCAGCACCGCCGAGGTGCCGGTGCCCAGGTTCGCCTCGCAGGTCGGCGCGTAAGCGTTCAGGGTCGTCGAGTAGAGCACGTAGTCGCTGACCGCGGCCCCGGAGGTCGGTGCCGACCATGTCAGCAGGTAGCCACCCGGATCCTTGTCCACGGTGAACGGCGTCGCACCGATACCGCTGGGAACCTCACCGGGCACCACCGGCGAGCAGAGGTAGTCGGTGCGCTCGACGCTGACGTCGTCGACGTACCAACCTTCGTCGCTGACCGAGGTGTCCGAGGCAAAGCGCCAGCGGAACTGCACGGTGCTCCCCGTCAGACTGTCCAGGGCGACCCGGACCGGCTGGAAACCGCCGTTGTCCCCGGACCAGGCATCGCGGCCGGCAAGCGGGCTGCTGTACTGGGTGCTGATCGTATCGTTGTAGCCACCCTCGACGATCAGGGCGCCGGCGTCGGTCCAGGCACCAGCGTCCTGCTGGTACTCGAGGACGCCGCCGTCGAAGCCACCCTCGGTGTTGAGGCGGTGGGCGAAGATCAGCTCGGTACCCGCCTGAACCACGAAGGATTCCATGCTTAACACGTGGTCGCTCACTTCTGCGGGATCGGCGACGAACCAACTCGTGCTGCCGCTCTGGGCCTGGGTCGTCGACTGGGCCCAGCCCGCCGACGCGCCCTGGAGGGTCTGGGCGGTCCAGGTGCCGACACCGGACTCCATGTCGTCTTCGTAGTTGATGGTGACCTGAGGCGTGCCGGTCGGGATCGAGACCTCCCGGTTCCAACCCTCGGGACGCTCGTCGGAGACGAGGAACAGTCCCAGCTCGATGGAGTCGCCGCAGACGAAGCCGGCGGTGGTCGAGATGTTGAAGTGCGGCGCGTTGGAGCCGCGGATCTCGCTGGACGGGATATCGACCCAATCGGCGCCGCCGTCGTTGAGCACCACTCCCGGGGTCGAGGTGCTGAGGGTGCCGCTGACGTTGGTGGCGTCGAGGCTGCCCCGGTTGATCAGGTCGACCAGGAGCGTGAAGGTCTCGTCGACGTCGACGATCGAGTCGCCGTTGCCGCTGGTGTCGTCGACGGTGGTCGCGTTGACCGAAAGGCTCGGAGCGGGCGCGCCGCAAACCGGGCCGTAGGTACCGTCGATCTGCTCCTCACCGGTGCCGCTGGGGTCGAGCCAGTCCCGCAGGCGAGAGTCGGCGGCGCCGTCCCCTTCCCAGGAGGCGTCGATCTTGCCGTACTCGTCCCAGGTGATGCTGCTGCAGGACGCGGTGCCGCCGTGGAGCTGGCCGATGATCCGGGAGTCCTGGTCAAACAGCGGCGACCCCGAGGAGCCGCCCTCGGTGGTGCCCTGCTCCCACTCGGTGATGCGCCAGTGGTTCGGCCCGTAGTTGCTGCCGTCGATCACCGCGTCATCGTTGTAGCAAATCTTCTTCTCGTCGTTGGCCGGGTGGTGGATCCCGTAGGTTTCGGTCGCCGCCGCAGGGTTGCGGTTCCAGCCGTTCCAGTAGGGGTTGAACTCCGCCGGGGGCATGGTGTTCATCTCGAACAGGCTGAAGTCGGAGTTGCTCGAGGTCGCACGCAGCACGGCGCCGCCGCCGTGCACATCGTCGGTGGGAGGCGTCCCCGACTCACAGGCCGGGCGCTCGAAGTTGAACAGCAGGCTCATCGACGGACCGTCGGAGACCGAACCATGGCAATGGTCGGCGGTCAGCATCATCGGCAGGCACTCTTCGCCGCCGGCCTGGGCGATCATCGAACCGGTGCAGATCCGCGAGCCGTTGCGAAGGGTCAACACCACGCCCTGTTTCTCGTCCTGCCAGTCGTCACCCAGCGGGCACTGCACGTCGATGTTGCAGGCGCCGGCGTCGACCGTCGGGTCCTCGCTCTGGGGCGGGTCCTGGATCTGACCGATGCTGCCGAAGGGCTCGTAGCCGTGAGAGATCTTGCCCAGATGGATGTTGGGGTCCCGGCCGGCCAGGTGCTTGGGCCAGTAGAGTTCGACGACGAGGGCGTCCCCTTCAATCGGCGTGGTCCAAAGCTGGCCGTGGTCCCGCACGTGGTCGGAGGTGAAGGGGCCCTGCACGATTTCACCGCCGGGGCTGTAGATGAAGAGTTCGGCACCGGGATCCAGACGGAAGGTGGTGAATCCGAGCACCAACCACAGCGCGCGGGCCGAACGCACCTGGGCGCGCCACAGCCGGTCACCGTTCGGCAGGTCTTCCCAGGTCCCGAAGCGGGTCGGGTCGACGGCGATCTTGCGTAGGTGGCCGATGCGCCGGTCTTTCTCGAAATGAGTCGCGGCGTACTCGGCGTCCTCGCGGCGCAGCCGTTCGACGTCGACCGCAGGCATCTCGTGGAGACGCACCTGAGACAAGGATTGGATCGACCCGGCCGCGCGCATCGCTCGGGGAGTTCCCGGCTGGCGGTAGGGATCGGCCTCCAGGATCTCTGCGGCCCAGGCTGCGCCTGCGGCGGACGCCAGAACCAACAAGACAACAAGGATCGCGTGACGTTTCATCAGTGCCCCTCCTCGGCGACGCATCCCATCCAGCCGGCGAGCGGAGGCTACGGGCCAGTTGTTTCCAACTTGTTTCCCCCCCGGCGTGGTCGCGTGGCCGCCCAGATGGTACGGCGGGCCGGAGCCCGGGACTAGTGCCCAAATGTTCCCGGCGGTTGTCTCAGCGGGAGAAACCGGGTTTTCCGGGCAGGTGCCCGGGCTCATGGGCCGGAGGGCGTTTGAAAGGGACCCTGGAGCATGGCAATCTTTCCCGGTCGCCGCCGCAGGGCGGCCCTCGACCCGGTCGGTCCGAATCGGCCTATATCAAGGAGTCCCCATGCATCGTCCGACGGCAGATATCTGTGACGCCCATGAGGCGTCGGTTCAGGTCTGCGACCCCCTTTTCGGCGATTTCGGCGGCCGCCTCGAATTCGAAGGGCCGATCGTGACCGTCGAGACCTTCGAGGACAACAGCTCCGTCCGGCCGATCCTCGAAGAGGATGGCAAGGGCCGGGTGCTGGTGATCGACGGCGCGGGTTCGACCCGCTGCGCTCTGGTCGGAGGCAATATCGCGACCCTGGCCGCGGAGCGAGGCTGGGCCGGCATCGTGATTCACGGCTGTGTGCGGGACGCCCACGAGTTGGACGAGGTACCTGTGGGCATCAAGGCCCTGGCGCTGGCTCCCAGACGCAGCGAGAAGCGTGGCCGGGGCACCCGGGACGTACCCGTCAGCTTCGCGGGCGTGCGGTTCGAACCGGGCCAGTACCTGTTTGCCGACCGGGACGGCATCGTCGTTCTGCCCGAGCGCCCGGCGGACTAGGCCCCTCGTGCGGCTGCTGGCTCAGAGCGACCTCCACCTCAATCGCCGCGAGAACCGGCAGTGGCTCGAGTCCCTCTCGCGCCACGACTACCAGCGTGATGTGCTGATCGTCGCCGGCGACGTGAGCCACCGGCTGGACCAGATGCGTTGGGCCTTCGAGGAACTGCTCGCCCGTTTCAAGGAAGTCGCCTTCGTTCCCGGAAACCACGATCTGTGGGTGCACCGGGAGAACTTCCCGGACTCGACAGCCAAACTGGCGGCGGTGGAGGCGCTCTGCCTCGAACTCGGCATCCACGTCTCTCCCGTTCGCCCGGGTGGCGGCGCGGGCCCGTGGCTGGTGCCGCTCTTCTCGTGGTACCGGCGGCCACCCCATCCCGATAGTCTCTTCCTGCCGAAGCCGGGCGAAGACCCGAATTTTCGTGGGTGGAGTGACGATCGCTTCGTTCGCTGGGCCGGAGAGACGACAGAACCGCCCGACAGCCTCACCCGGCGCGCTCCATTCACGCCCGATGACGGGGCACCGGTCATCAGCTTCAGTCATTTCCTGCCCCGCGCCGAGCTGATCTTCTCTGCCGGCCCCTACCGCGGAACCGATCCCCGGCCCGGGTTCAACTTCAGCCGCTACGCCGGATCCCTGGAGATCGAGCGCGCGGTGCGACGCCTCGGCTCCGCGGTTCACGTCTACGGCCACCAGCATCGCAACCGCCGCCGGCGCATCGACGGCGTGCTGTACCTATCTCATTGTCTGGGGTACGGCCCCGAACGGGATGCGGGACGGGTCGGCAACGGCGCGGCGGAGCCGCTGGCCCTGTGGGAGGACGGGCCGGTCACCCTCGAAGGCGTCGAGGAGGGCACGCCCGAGCGGGTCTCCCGATTCATCGAGAGCCTGAACCGCGCCGAGGACTGAGACCAGCCCGTCGGGTCGATCCATCGCCGCAAATGAAAAGCCCCGGCCTTGCGGCCGGGGCTTTCACTAGCGAACTAGACCGCGTCGACTAGAAGTTGGCGCGGAAGCCGAGCGAAACGCGGAACTCGCGAGGAGCCTGCAGATCGTTCTCGGACAGCGGGTTGCCGAAGTTGGGACCGAACGCGAAGTCGGTACCCTCGACCGGCGTGGTGGTGAACGGGTCGAAGTTGGAGAGCAGCGAGGTGGTCGCGTTCTCCAGGACCGCACCCTCTTCCTTGAAGATGTTGATGACTTCCGGCTGGATGTAGAACTCCCAGCCGCGGAAGAGGTACGAGTAGTTCAGGGCCACGTTCGACGAGTGGATGTCGTCGGTCAGGAACGCGCCACGACCCGAGAAGAAGTAATCGCGGGTCACGTCAGGCGAGTTGTAACCGGGGTTGGTCACGTTGTCGCCGGTGTTGACGGTGGCGATCGCCGAGTACGGAGTACCCGAAGCGAAGTTCTCGAACCAGGCCACGTTCAGGTTGTGGTTGGGCGACCGGATGATGTCGTAGGACGCCCAGGCACGCAGCGCGATGCGCTGGTCAGCGAACAGATCGCCGCGCGGAGCGTTCCAGCTGGTCTGGATGTACTCCGGCCACTCACCGACGCTGGAGGACACCGGACCGGAGCCCGAGGTCTCACCGTTGAAGTTGCCGCGCAGGTGCGACCAGGTGAGGTTACCGCCGATGCGGAGACGACGATCTTCCAGCAGGCCCAGGTTGAACAGGGCGTGCAGGCCATCGTAGTCACGGCTCAGCAGGCTGTTGTCGTTGCGGATGACGCCGCGGTCGAATCCATCAGCCAGGTTGACCGTGCTCAGGTCGCGCTGGGTGATGAAGAAGTCACCGAACTCACGGGTGACGAAGTCGACGCGCAGGGTACCGCGCTGACCGATCAGGTAGTTGAAGCCGATCTGGATCTCGTCGGCGTTGGCCGCGGTGAGACCGGTATCGACGGCGGTGGTGGCACCCGGGATGTCGAAGAAGTCGACCAGGGCCGAGCCATCCGGATGGGTGGCCGAGAGGCAGTCGCTCTGAACGGTGAAGATCAGCGAAGGATCGAGCCACCACTCACCGCCACCCAGCTGCGGGCAAGCGTTGTTGATCGCGTTGATCCAGGGCTGCATCACGTTCGGCGCCGGCTGATCGAGGATCGGGGTACCGAAGTAGGAGAAGTCGACCTCGGCCGGGTTACCGGCGGAGGAAGAGTCATCGAACACCGAGTTGCCGGCCAGGCCGACGTACTTGGCGAAGTTGGCGTGGAAGGACCAGGGGCTATCCGGACCGACTTCGTACTCGACGGCCAGACGCGGGCTGATCGCGTCGTCGCTGGCAACCTGGAGGCCCAGCGAGTTGACCGAGTCGTTCTCGTCGTAGCGGAAACCGATGTTGAACGACCAGTTGTCGTTCAGGCGCCACCGGTCGTTCACGAAGAACGAGGTGGTCTGGAAATCGGTGCCCTGGGACAGGTTGACGATCGGCAGCCACACCATGTTGGCGATACCGGCATCGACCTGCGGGAAGATGTCGTTGATGCTGGTGACGTCCGCGATGTTGCCGGTGGCCGTGGCCGAGGGCACGTACTGCCAGATCATCAGGTCGTTGGGCGACTGATGGTTGTTGGCGTTGCGGATGTCGGTGAAGGTCTCACCACCGAAGGTAAGGTCGTGAGAACCGGAGTTGTCGGTGTTGAGGAAGTAGGACGCCTTCAGGCGAGCCTGCTCGTTGTCGCGCTCTTCGTCTTCACAAGCGCCGCAGAACAGCGACTCGTTGTAGACGACGCCTTCGCCGAGGTCGAAGACCGGGGTTCCGGTCTCGAGGGTACGGTCGAGACCGCCACTGCCTTCGAAGGTGAAGCCACGCTCGGTGTACTGGGCCTCGAGGAACCAGTTGGTGCTGAGGATACCGGTGTACTGGGCACTCAGCAGTTCCTGCGGGGTCTCACGGTTGGCCAGGGTGCCGTCGTCGACCAGCAGGGCGAAGTCGGACAGACCGCCGTGGGCGGCGTTGCCCTGGACATCGTCGATCTCGAGAGCCGTGACCTGAACCTGGTGGCTCGAGGTCAGCGCCGCGGTGATCTTGCCCTGCAGACGATCCTGCTCACGGGCCTGCACGTAGGCGATGTTGCTCAGCGAGGTGAAGTTGTTGGCTTCGGTTTCGCGGTTACGACCGGCGAAGAAGAACCACAGGCGGTCGCGGACGATGCGGCCACCGACGGTCGCTTCGAAGGTCTCGTTCTGGCTGTCGAGACGCTCGGCACTGGTGAGCTCGGTGCGGGCCGCCCAGTCCTCGTTGTCGAGGCTGACGCGGAAGCTTCCGCTGAATTCGTTACCACCGGAGCGGCTGACCGCGGTCACCACACCACCGGTGAAGCGGCCGTACTCGGCGGACACACCGGAGTTCATGGTGGTGGTTTCCTGGATGGCGTCCTCGATGTAGAGATCGAAAGCCTGTCCGCGGATGTTCTCGTTGAGAACCACACCGTCCATGGTCAGCAGGTTGTCCCAGGACTGGGCACCCGAGATGGTGATCGAGTTGGTGCCGGAACCACGGCCACCGCCGTTACGCGGGCCGGTGTTCTTGGCACCGGGGGCCAGCAGGACGGCGCTCTGGAAGGTACGCGCGACCGGCAGCTCCTCGAGGGTGTCGTAGGTGATCGTCTGGGCCGAGGTGGCACCCTCGGAGACGACCTGGGTGGCCTCACCGGTCACGACCAGGGTTTCCTCGAAGGTCTTACGCAGCTTGGCGTCGACCTCACGCTCCTGACCGGCCGAAAGGCGGACGTTCTGCTGGACCGACTGGAAGCCGTCCATGCGGAACGTGATCTTGTATTCACCGGCCGGAACGGGCGGCGAGGTGTACTCACCGTTCTTTCCGGACAGCGTGGAACGGACACCGATCAGGTTGTCCGACTCGAAGACGATCGTCACACCCGGCAGCCCTTCGTTGTTTTCGTCAATGACCTTGCCGAAAACACGAATGGAGGCCGAGCCCTGTGCGAAAGCAGGCATGGCGCAAAGGGCCAGAGCCGCAACGCAGAGGAAGACCAAGAGTCTGGTACGCATTTCCTCCTCCTCAGAGAAATTGAATGTTTCGTTTCCTTCGATTCCTTCGCCGGGGGGCCTTTGCAAGCATCCCTCTCCGGCTGGGGTGTCAAATAGAAGCAAAGGACGCGCCACAGCAAGTGGCACGCGTAAAGCGTTGTAAAATCAGAGGATAAGAAAAGGGGTCCGCCGCGTCTGACCCGAAAAAACGGCCAAAAACCCGAAGCAATCCAAAGGATTGGATAGAGAACGAAACCCCTAAGGGGCGCTCCCGAAACGAGGCACCCCTCTTACCGGGAGCGAGGTCAGCGCTTGGGAACGCGGAAACGCACGAACACCGGGTCTTCCAACTCGGGGGCGTCCATGAACAACTCGAAGATCTCGCCTCGCACCTCGGCCCCTTCGGGGCGGGGGAAGTAGACCATGTTCACCGCGTAGGTGAACTGCTCGAGGAACTGGTTCGAGAGATCCGCCCGCCCGGTGGCCGGGGTCAGCACGCCGCGCTTGCGGCGGAAGGTCGTGAACCTGCCGGCCAGGATCGGCTCGATCTCTCCCAACCGGAAGGTGCCGCTACTGCCGATCGCCGTGTCGGCGTTGACCGACCCCTCGTAGCTCTTGTTCAGCTCGATCTCACCGACGGCGGGATAGCGGTTGCCGTCCTCGTCGATCAGCGTGAAGGACTCCAGCGACAGCGTCAGGTTGGGGACCCCGCGATTGACGACTCCCACCTCGAAGGGCAGGTAGTTGAACTTGGAGCGGGTCATGGTCGGCCGGGTCCCGACCACCAGCGCCAGCAATTCCCCCTCCTCAACGTAGGAGGTCAGCGAGAACTTGGGATCGACCGCCGGCGCGTTCTGATCGACCTGGGTATTGAGCGTACGCGCACAGCCGGAAAGGCCGATGGAAACCAGCACGATCGCTCCGAGCAACACACGGGTCGAGATAGCGTTCATCGGGGTGTCCTTTCCTGCCACCGGTGCGGCGGCTACAGGTTAATCGTACGGCGCAAGTAGGAGACCTTGTCTCCGTAGGAATCGCGGAGCGCGACACTCACCCGCTGCCGGCCTCGGCGTACGAGCAGGTTCAACTCGTAGGTGTAGTACTTGTCCATGGCTACTTCGAGGTCGGCATCGGGGATATTGAACTCGAAGGGCTTCTGAACGTCCACCG
Source organism: Acidobacteria bacterium Mor1 (assembly GCA_001664505.1). Classification (GTDB taxonomy): domain Bacteria; phylum Acidobacteriota; class Polarisedimenticolia; order Polarisedimenticolales; family Polarisedimenticolaceae; genus Mor1. Next base: position 5,278,800 of record CP011806.1, on the reverse strand, counting down.
GCGAGATCTGCCCCAGCTCGTCCATCACTCCGACGGAGATCTCCATCCGGGCCAGATTCTGGCGGTTGCGCGGAACCAGCAGCACGCTTCCGATCGGAATCCGCACCCGCACCGGCAACATCCAGCGGTCTTGCTCCACGGGTCGGGGTTGACCGAAGTTGACGTCGATGCCCAGGGGATTGCTCTCGAAGCCGAAGAACAGGGACGCCGTGGTGCCCTCGATCAACTCGGTGCGCACTGTCTTGCTCTGATAGCCCGAACGGTGACGGACCCGAAGCTTGCCCCGACCCTTGGACCGGCCCTTGTCCTTCAGCCGCACGTCGATGGAGTGGTAACGGCCGTCAGACGGACTGAGCGGCTTGAAGCTCACGTTGTAGTAATTGCTGAAGTCCTCGGAAACCCGGGATAGAGCGGGTCCCAGGGCATTGGTCTGGATGATCGCCTTGCCGCCGGTGGACTCCGCCATCATCTGGAGCGGCGCGGCCAGATTGGCCTGGGCGGTCTGCTCGATCCAGATGGCCTTTTCGCCGTAGCGGTCACGGCGCTCGGCCGGCGAGAAGGACTGATCCTGGGCCGTTCCCCGGGCGTCAAGGGTGTAGAAGGTCACGCCGTTGGCGTTGGCGGTTTGCACCAGGCGCCGATAGTAGCGCTGCATGTCGTGACGGAAGGCCTGGTTGTAGCCGGAACCGACGCCATGCTTGACGTCGACCGCCATGAACATCTCCTCGGCGGCGACCATCGGCACACCGTCGGAGATGTACAGCAGCGCCTTGCGGCCGTTGACCCCGGCCAGCAGCCGCGTGATCTCCTCGACGGCCCGGATGGCGAACCCCATCTCATGCTCGACGAACTCGGCGTACTGGCGCACCTGGGACAGCGCCGTGAACGCGTCCCGGGAGCGCCGGACATCCTCGGCGACGCGACGGCGCTCGGCGTCCCGGGTCTCGAGGACCGCCGACAGTTTCCCCGCCTCGCGCAAGGCGCCGACCACCGCTTCGCGATCGGTGGTGAACTGCTGGCGGATATGGAACGAGCGGTCGTAGCTCACGACCATGGCCAGATCGCTGGGTGCCAGATTGTGGCGGATGAAGTCCTTGACCCCTTCCAGCGCCCAGACACGGCTGTTGGGCCGCAGGTTCAGGTTGTCCAGATAGACGATCAGATGAAGCCGCTCGTCTTCCGGCACCTCGGCAGCCTCGGGCTCGCCGAACTTCTCCAGTTCGACGGTGTTCTCCAGAGGAATCTCGCCCTGCTCGGCGGCAGCGAGATCGGCCAGGGTGGTGCGCTTGCCTCCGACCACTTCGTCGAAGGAGGTGATCTCCACCGGACGGCCGTCCTCGACGATGACGAAGTCATCCTTGGTCAGACCGGTTACCCGGTTGCCCTTCTTGTCGGTGACGAACACCTGCATGTTGATGCGGACGACACCGACCCGCTCGACGTAGCCGGTGTCCTGGGTCGCGTTGTCTGCCTGCTCGGACGACGAGGTGGTCTCGGACTGCGCGCTCACGAAACCGGCCGCGAGCACGAGCAACAGCAGGCCGCTCAGGGCGGTCAAGGGGTTCTTGCTCATGTTTAGAAGCGTACCAGAGGACCGGATCCCGGCGCCAAAAGAGCCGGGTGTACAATCCGGCTCGATGAGGCCTTCGATCGCGCGATCGCCGGGGCTTTCGTTCCTGGCCTGTGCCCTGCTCGGCGGAGCCATCCTGAGCACCGGCTGCTCGGGCACCCGTCAAAACTCCCTGGAGACCGCCCTGCAAGGCCGGGGTATCGCGCCCGGGACGATCCCCTCTCCCCTCGAACCGACCGAGGCGATGCTCGAATGGGCCCGGGAGACCGTGCCTCGCAACACCTCCCGCACCGAACGCGCCCGGATCCTGTTGGAGGCGCTCTACGCCCAGGATCCGCCGATGGTCTACGAGAACGGATACACCGGCAGCGCCGCCGAGGTTTTCGAGAGTGGCCGCTACAACTGCCTGTCCTTCAGCCACCTCTACATCGGGCTCGCTCGTTCCCTCGGGATCCGCGCCTACTACATGAGCGTCGAACGGGTCGAGGAGTACCGCAAGGAGGGGGACCTGCTGCTGGTGTCCGGCCACGTGACCGCGGGCTACGGTCCCAACGACGAACGCCAGGTGCTGGAGTTCGCCGCGTTGGGCGAGGTCAACTACGAAACCGCCCGGGCGATCTCCGACCTCGAGGCGGTGGCTCTGCACTACTCGAACCGGGGTGCGGAACGGCTCCAGGCCGGCGAGAACGACGAGGCTCAACAGCTGCTCGAGACCGCCGTGCGACTCGACGACCGGCGCGCAGGGCCGTGGATCAACCTGGGCGTGGCCCGCCGGCGCAACGGAGACGACGACGGAGCGCGCAGGGCCTACCTGCAGGCGGTGCAGACCGACCCCAAGGCCGCGCTCCCGGCGTACCACAACCTGCTCGGTCTGGCGCGGCACCAGGGAGACAGCGACACCGTGGTCCGGGAGTTGCTCGAGGCGATCGACCGCCGGGGCAACCGCAACCCCTTCTTCTACGTGAGCCTCGGCGACAGCAGTGTCGAACTGGGGGACCTCGAGGCCGCGGAACGTTTCTACCGGCGGGCGTACCGGCTGGGCCGGGACCATGCCGAGCCGATTGCGGCCCTGGGACTGTGGGCGGCGCGCAGCGCGAACCGCGAACGGGCCGCCGAGCTTCTTGCCGAGGCCGAAGCGATCGAAACGCAGCATCCCCGGGTGGTTGAGCTGCGCAACCTTCTGGACTCCGGAGATCCGCAGTCCGGCGGCTGACCGTGGCCCCCCTGTGGCCTCCGGACCGCCGGCGGGATACACTGGGTCTGTCCTTAAGTTTGGGAGATAGAGAGACTTATGCGTAAATTCAGCCTTTTGTTCCTGGTGCTGGCGTTAGCCGTGACCTCCCTGCAGGCGGCGACCTCCCGCCTGGTCGGCAAGGTCCTCGACGAGGATGAGAAGCCGATCCAGGGGGCCGAGATCACCATCCGCGCCAAGGCATCGAGCTTCAAGAAGACGGTCAAGTCCAACAAGAAGGGCCGCTTCAACGTCGTCATCGTCAGCGACGGCAACGACTACGAGATCCACATCGAACGGGAGGGTTACAAGACCCTCGACTGGCAGAAGGTCGAGATGACCATCGGGATCAACAACAAGGAATACAAGCTCGAGACCCGCACCCAGGAAGACATCGCCCAGGAGAGCGTGCTCAACGACGAAATCCTGACCGTCAGTGAGGAAGAGGCCGGCGGCGCCAAGGCCAAGCGCCTCTACGACGAAGGGGTCGAGGCCTTCAACGCGGGCGACCAGCCCGGGGCGCTGGCCAAGTTCGAAGAAGCCCTCGTCGAGTCGCCGGAGCTGGCCGAGGCCCACCTGACCATGGCCGCCATCTACCAGCAGGGCAACGATCACGAAAACGTGCTCGACCGGGCGCAGAAGTTCCTGGAACAGCGCGCCGATCACCCGGCAGGGCTGGTGATGCTCTACGACGCCCAGACCGCTCTGGGAATGAACGACCAGGCCACCACGACCCTCGACAAGCTGGCGACCCTGGACAAGACCGGCTCGACCGCCTTGCGGCTCTACAACGACGCCGTCGCCTTGCTGCGCAACAAGGACGAGGACGGGGCGGAACAACGCCTCGAACAGGCGCTTGCCATCGATCCCTCGATGAACTCCGCCGCCGAGAGCATGGCCCGGGTCAAGCTACGCAAGGGGGACCAGGAAGCGGCCATGGCGCTGATCGACGGTGTGCTGACCCGGGATCCGCAGAATAAGAACACCCTGGCCCTCAAGCACGAGGCCCAGCTGATCGCCGGTGACAAGGCGGGCGCCGCGGCGACCCTGGAGCAGCTCAAGCTGGTCGCTCCCGGCTCCGTGGCCGAGACCTTCTACCGCTCCGGCGAGGAGAAGTTCAACGCCGGACGCATCGACGAGGCCATTTCCGCCCTGGAACAGGCGACCCAGGCCGATCCCTCCCATGCCCGGGCCCACTACATGCTCGGGCTCGCCTACTTCAACAAGGGGGAGAACGGCAAGGCCAAGACCCACTTCGAGAAGTTCATCGAGCTGGCGCCCGGCGACACCGATGCCGACACGGCGAAGATGATGATGCAGACCATGGGGTAGACTGAAGGCGGGTTCCCGGCAGGGGGCCCGCCGCCCATGATTGGCCTTGGGGCGAGGCCGGGCGTATATCAGATACAGAGGAGGCGACTCTCGGGTCGTCCCTCTCTCCACAGGGAGACGCCCCCATGAAGCCAGACGCCCGCCTCATCGTTCTTCTGCTGTCCCTCCTGCTGGCCCTCGGGGCCCTCGCCCAGGACGACGAACCCATCCGCAGCTCGCTGTTCGACACCGAAGAGGTTCGGGTGGTCAGCATCGATGTGTTCGTCACCGACAAGAAGGGCAACCCGATCCGGCAGTTGACCCCGGACGACTTCGTCGTGCTCCACGACGGGGTGCCGGTGGACATCTCCAACTTCTACGCGGGCCCCGGCTCCGAGGGTGCCGCCGCGGTCCCGGACGAGCCGGCCGAGATGCCGATCGAAGCGACCGACCCGGCCACGGCCATCGCGACCACCCCCGACGAATTCGAGAGCTGGCCGCCGGTCGCCGAACGGGCGATCAACCTGGTGCTGCTGGTCGACAACCTCAACCTGTCCCCGAGCAACCGCAAGCGGGTGATGAAGGCGGTCGACGAGTTCCTCGACAACGGTGAGAGCAGCCCCTGGGAAAAGGTCCTGGTCCTCAGCCACGACTCGGAGTTGCGGGTGGTGCAGGACTGGACCTCGGACGTCGAGAAAGTACGGCAGGCCCTGGACGGCATCGGCAAGGTATCGCCCCGGGGTACCCAGCGGCAGATGGACCTGCGCCGGATCCTGTTCGAGATCCAGCGCGCCGAGCTCGCCGAGACCGGCTCCGGCCAGACCTTCAGCCAGGACAGTTCGACGGAACAGGCCCGCGCCGTGCTGCACAGCATCGAACTCTACTCCCGGGAGCAGTACCAGAACTCGCGCTCGGCGGTGCTCCGGCTGGCCTCCTTCGTTCAATCGATGGGCGGCGTTCCCGGGCGCAAGGCGCTGGTCTACGCCAGCGACGGCCTCAACGCTCGCCCCGGAGAAGCGCTCCTCGATGCCTGGCAGCGCAAGTTCTACAGCCGCGAACGGGAAGCGGGCTTCGTCCGCGGGGCCACCAACATCCTCGCCTTCGATATCTCTCCCGACATCGAGCGGCTGGCCGAAGCCGCCAACGCCAACCGGGTCACCCTCTATCCGGTCTCTGCCGGAGCGGGGCGCAGCACGATCACGCCGGCGGAACGCAGCATGGACCGCCAGAGCATGACGATCCGCGGCGGCGGCCTGACCTGGAGTAACCAGACCGAGGCGGTCCAGACCAGCAACAACAGTTCCGGGCTGCAGCTGATGGCCCACGCCACCGGCGGCCTCGCCGCTCTGCGCGGTGGCCAGTTCGAACGGATGTTCGAACGGGTGCGCCAGGACTTCGAATCGTTCTACTCCCTGGGCTACCGCCATCCCGGCGTGCAGCCGGGCAAGCGCCACCGGGTCGAGATCAAGCTCAAGGACGAGAACCTCAAGGCGCGGCTGCGCTACCGCCGCAACTTCTCCGACCGCACCCGGGAACAGCGCGCCTCGGACGACACCCTGGCGGCGCTGATGCACGGTGCGGAAGACAACCCGCTGGACCTTTCGGTGCACTTCGAGAGCGGCACCGAGGACGACGAGGGTTACATCGCCGTTCCGGTCAACCTGCTGTTCCCCTTGAACAACATCGTGCTGGTGCCGGGAGAGAAGCACCACGAAGGCAGGCTGCGCATCTTCATCGCCACCCGGAATGAAGACGGCGGAACGTCACCGGTCCAACGGCTCGACCTTCCGGTTCGGATCGCCAACGATCAGTTCCTCGACGCGATTCAAAGAAACGGCCGGCACAAGTTCACCCTGAGGATCAAGCCGGGCCCCCACGAGGTGGCCGTCGGCCTGTGGGATGAGGTCGGCGATGTGACTTCCACGGTCTGCAGCAAGCTGTCCACCGAAGAAACGAGCGCCACCCGCTAGTGCCGACGGAAAGCCGCACCCCCTGGCGGCGTCACCATCGGCCGGCAGCATGGCTCTGCCTGCTGGCCCTGGCTGCGCTCATGCCGCAGACGTTCGCCTCGCAGCCGTCGACCCGTCTGGTCGACATTCCCGGCGTACCCGCCGAGGTTGCCGCGTTGATCATGAGCGGCCAACAGGGGGGCACCATCGAGCTACGGGCCCTGGCCGTCCCGCTGCCCTCGGCCGAGGCCCCTTCGGCTGTGGTCGTTCTCGAGATGCCCCTCGAGGACCTGCTGGCCGACCCCTACCCCGGATCGATTCAGACCGAGGTCTACGGCTACGTGCTCGACAGCGAGGACCGGCTCGCCGGGGCGCTCTCCAAGGCCTTCGAGCTGCGGAGCGCGGACCCGGGCAGCCTGCCCGCCGGACTCAAGGTGCTGTGGAGCCTCGGACTCGGCCCGGGCGAATACACCGTACGCCTACTGGTTCGCGACCACCGTTCCCCGCGGATGGGACTCGCGATGGTTCGGGTCGAGGTCCCGCCCCTGGACGAACAGGTCGCGATCATGCCGCCGATGGTCGGCAACCCACCGGACAGCTGGACGGTGCTGCGCCTCGACGAGGGCCCCGGTTGGGGGCTCTCGGCCATGGAGCCGGCGGCGGCTCCCCTGCTGCCCGCGAGACAGCAAACGGTGCTGCAGGTTCTGGCCCGCAACCTCGCCGCCGACGAGAGCCTCGACGCCGAGTGGGAACTCCCCGACGGGTCCCGCTCGAGCCATCCCGCGATCATCCAGGATCGCAGCCCGGTCGGCACCTCGGGCCTGGAACTGGTGACCGTGCTGCTCCAACCTTCGGGCCTCGAGGCGGGTGAGTACGACCTGCGCCTGGTCCCGGCGAGCGGCGAGGGCACGGCGCTTCCCACGCCGATCAGCCTGGTCGATCGCAGCAGCGGCAGCTTTGCCTGGACCGGCGGCGGCGCTGTTGAAGGTGAGTCCACGGTTCAGGCGAACACAGACGGCGCTACGGCCGCCGAGGGCGGAGCCGTCGGCGAGAGTGCCGAGGACGCGTCGATCAGGCAACGGGGCCGCCGTTTCAGGGACCGCTTCGTCGAGGTCATGCGGCTGGCGTCCGAGGGCCGCTCCGTCGAAGCCTCGGAACAACTGGGAAGCGCACTGGAAGACGCCTTCGACGGGGAGGCCCAGGCCGACACCCGGGTCTCCCGGGCCGAGCGCCGCGAGATCCGCCGGGTGACCCGAGCAGCGGCAGACTCTCTGATTCCGATCATCGAGGTCTACCGCGAGGCCCACAAGAACCTGTGGCGCGGCCGTGCCTATCTGCTCTCGTCCCATTGCCGGCGTACGGCGATGGTGCTGATCGAGACCTACCTGGAGCGGGGTGGCGACCGGGATACCGCCGTGGCGATGCTGGCCAGCCTGGCCCTTGACGCCCAGCGGCTGGGCATGTCGGAGATCGCCGAAGAGGTACTCGGCCGCTGCATGCGCATGGAGAGCCGCCAGCCCGCGGTGCTGATCACCCTGGCCTCGGTCGAGGAACGGCAGGGACGCTACGAGTCCGCCGCCGGTCTGATGCAGGAACTGTTGAAACTGGAGCCGGACCAGCACGGCGCCCGCCTACGCCTGGCGGTCAACCTCGAACGACTGGGACAGTACCGGCGGGCCGAACAACATCTGCGCGCGGTCATCGGCCAGGCCGACGGCTGGGTCCGCTCGGTGGCCTACCAGGAACTCGGGCGCAAACTGATCAAGAACAAGCGCCGGGACGAGGCCCGCGAGCTGCTCGAGGAAGCCACCGAGAGGCTGCCCGACGATGAGAAGCTGCACCTCCTACTGGCCTTCACCCACGAACTCGAGGACAAGCCCTGGATGGCCCGGGCGGTGCTCGACAGCTGGCGCAACCGCCGAGTAGACACACGCTTCGCGCCCCGGCACCGCTACGCCGAACTACCGTTGCGCGAACTGGGCGAGTTGCGGCGGCTGGTCCACGACAGCCTCGAGGCCGGGCGGCAACACCTTGCAGAAGCCCTTGGAGCCGACTCTTGAGCGGACTGGCACTGGCCTGCCTGATGTTGGTCACCGCCGCGCCTCCGGCGGTGGAGGACATCGACTTCCTCTCCCCCGACGGCCTGGAGCCGGTTTTCGGCAAGCTGACCCTGGCGGTCGACCTGATCCCGATGGAAGCACGGCCGAACCGGGTCGAGTTCTACGTCGACGGCCGCTTCGCAGGCAGCCGGGACGAGCCCCCCTACAGCGTCGAGGTCGATGTGGGCGAGGACAACATCGAGCACGAGTTCGAGGTGGCGGCCATCTCCGACGACGCCGTCATCCGCCGCAGCATGGTCACCCCGCGCATTCCGATCAACGACGAGGTGCGGGTGCGGCTGGTCCAGCTCTACGTCACCGTCGAGAACCCCGACGGCACCCGGCGCCTGGACCTGACCCGCGACGACTTCGTGATCACCGACCAGATCCGCGGCCGGCGCAACGACGAAGAACAGGAACTGATCAGCTTCGAAACCGGCAACGCCGCGTTCACCGCGGTGATGCTGATCGATGCCAGCAGCAGCATGCGCGGCCCGCAGCTGCGCACGGTGCTCGACGGCGCCAAGCAGTTCGTCTCGCGGGTCGGACAGGAAGACCAGGCCAAGCTCCTGCTCTTCTCCGATCGCATCCTTCAGGAGACCCCGTTCACCAACCTGGTCTCGTTGCTCTCGCTGAGCCTCAGCGGCCTGCAGGCCGGAGGCGGCACCGCCCTCAACGACTCGCTCTACGTGGCGATCAAGCGGCTCGACGGCCGGCAGGGCCGCAAGGTCGTGATCGTGATGTCCGACGGCGTCGACGTCGACAGCGCCTTGCCGATGGACGACGTGCACTGGACCGCCAGGCGCAACCGGGACGTGCTGTTCTACTGGATCCGGCCCCGGCCCGCGGGGGGCGGTACCGGGCACCGTTCGGCCTGGAAGAGCCGGGTCGAGCACGAGCACCAGCTCAACGAACTCCGGGACGTCGTCGAGGAGAGCGGCGGCCGCATCATCGAAATCCGCAGCCTCGATGAGGTCTCCGCGGCGCTTCAGGACATCCTGCAGGAACTACGCGAACAGTATCTGCTGGGCTACTACCCCAGCGAACGGCGCGGACCGGGAACCTGGCACCGGGTCGAGGTGGAGATCCGCAACCAGCCGTCGCTCAAGGTCAAGACCCGCGACCGCTACCTCGAACGCTAGCGTCCCGTGCGCGCCACTAGCCGCAGCAGCTGCGGCCGTTCTGGTAGAGCGCGAGGTTCCCTTCCAGTCGAGAGACCAGCGCCGGCGGTGCACCGGCGGACTTGACCTGCTCGAGCAACGAACGCTGAAGCCCGGCCGCCTGGTCGAACTGCCCCGCCTCGGCCATGGCCATCGCCAGGGTCTCGCCGTCTTCCAGCCGGGAGCTCTCCCGGGCGACCCGCTGCGCCAGCTCCAACGCCCGGTTGCCGTCCCGCACGCTGCGATCGGGGCAGGCCGCGAGATGGCGGGCAAGGGTCCGGGCGAAGTCCAGATTGCCGTCGTCCAGGGTCAGCCCTGCTTCAAGGGTGGTCTTCGCCTGTTCGTGACGGCCGAGGAGGATCAAAGCCATGGCCTGCCCCATCCGCGCGCCGGACAGGGCCGGGCGATCGGCCAGCACCTCGCCGTAGGCGGTAACCGCTTGTTCGAGCCGGCCGCTGGCGGCCTGGAGCCCGGCGAGGGCCACCTTTGGATCGGGCCACTTCGGATCGAGGTCCAGGGCCGCCTGCCAGGCGGCCTCGGCCCCGGCGGCATCGCCACCCCGCAGCAGCATCTGGCCGAGCCGATGGAACGCGATCGTCCGGTCTTCGTTGTCCAGGGTCTCGAGCGCCAGTCCCCGGCGGTAGGCCTCGATGGCGGCGGCCGGCTCGTTGCGCTGCTCCCGGGCGAGTGCCAGACGCAACCAGGCCTCGCCGTTCTGCGGTTCCAGGTCGGTGGCCTTCTTCCAGGCGCTGAAGGCTCCGGCGGCGTCCCCCTGCGCTTCCAGCAGCGCACCGAGACGGAGTTGCGGCACCGCCGCGTCGGGCGCGTGCCTGATCGCCTCCCGGGCGTGTTGCAAGCCACGCTCGTAGTTGCCGAAACGCAGCATCAGGCCGGCCAGCCGCTCGTGGCTGACGGTCAACTCCGGTGCGCGATCGAGAGCCGATTGATAGTGCTCGACCGCCTGCTCGTAGTCCCCGGCCCGCTGGTAGAGCGAAGCGAGCACGTAGTGCACCCGGCCGCGCGGCACCTCGGCCAGTTCGCCGCCGTCATCCAGGGTCTTCTCGAAGGCCTCGACGGCACCGGTGGTATCCCCGAACTGGGCGATGGCGAACCCGACCGCATCCGACGAATCGAACGGCTCGTTCTCGGCCAGGCGCCGCACCACCTCGAAAGCGGTCTGCACCGTCAACAGCCCGATCTCCCGGCCCAGAGGATCCTCGAAGGCGACCCGGCGGGTCCCCCGCTGCTCGAGGTGGCCGCGAGCCCGATCGAGATCGCCCCGCCGGCGGTAGAGCTGGCCCAGGCGGTAGTGAACCACCGAAGCTTCCGGTTGAAGCTCGAGGGTGCGCTCGAACCGTTCGATCGCCTGATCGACCCGGCCGGCCTCCTCGTCGACGCGTCCGAGCCCGAAGTGCGCCGCGGCCTCGTCGGCATCGACGGCCAGCGCGCGGCCGTAGGCTTCTCCGGCGAGTGCCGGCTCTCCGCGATCGAACTGGGCATCGCCGAGCCGGATCAGCGTCGGCACGTCGCCGGCCTTCAATCGATCGGCACGCTCGAAGGATTCCGCAGCGGAGGCCGCCTCCCCGATCGCCTGGGCCACGAGGCCCTCGTAGTAGGCGAAGCGCGGATCGTCGCCGACCAGAGCGGAGGCGTTGGCAAAGCAGGTCCCCGCCGCCGGGTAGAACTCGTAGGCGAAGTAGAGCTTGCCCAGCGCGGAGAAGGACTCGGCTGCGGCCGCGGCCTGGAAGGGGTCCGCATCGAGAGCCCGCTGCACCTCCTGCTGGCGCTCGGCCATCAGGCTTCGCACGGTGTCGTCGACGGTGTCCGCATCGGCCCGCGGGATCTCGAGAGTCGTCGGATCCAGCGGCGGGTCCCCGCTGCCGGCCCCCTCGCCGCTACAGCCCGCGCAGGCGAGGAGCAGCCAAAGCCCGAGCGCTGGCCCGAGAAAACGCCATGAACGTCGCGTCATCCCCGGCTCCCTGCGGGGTCGACCGCCAGATAGTCCCCGGGGCCGGATGCGCGGAAAGGCTGACCGCTGCGGTACTGCCGCAGTCTCTGAGCCGCACCGGCGGGCGCGGGATCGGCGGAGGCCGCACGATCCTGCCAGCTGGCGGCCTGATCGAACTGCCCGAGCTCCGCGTAGGCCATCGCCACGGTTTCGGCCCGGGTCGCCCGCGGGTCCCCGTCGTAGACGCTGCGCGCGAGCTCCAGCGCCCGGGCGCCATCCCGCAACTCCGACGAGGGGTGGGCCGCCAGCACCCGGGCCAGCAGGTGCGAGAGTTCGAGGCTCCCCGGCTGGGCCGCCACTCCCTCCATCAGCCGGGTCCGGGCATCGCCGTAGCGCTCCGACAGCATCAACGCCGCGACCTCGCCCACCCGGGCACGCTCGTTGTCCGGCTTGTCGGTGATCACTCCCCGGTACTGCTCCGCCGCCTCGTCGAAGCGTCCGAGCTGCCCCAAGAGCGCGGCCAGATCGAGCCGCGAGGTAATCAGGTCTCCATCGGCGCTACGCGCCTGCTCGAACTGGGCGAGGGCCTCCTCGGTCATTCCGCGCCGTCGCAGGAAACCGCCGTAGCCGTGGTGCACACGGGCGCGATCCTTGTCGCCGAGCTCCAGGGCCAGCGCCTCTTCGTAGAGTTTGCGGGCTCCCCGGTGATCGCCGGTCATCTCGGTCAACTCGGCCAACCGCACCCGGACGTCGGGGTCCCCGGGGTGCATGCTGCGCAGCCCGATCAAGACACGCCCGGCGCGATCGGCCTGCCGGGTGTTGAGGAGCGCCGTGGCGTACTTGAGCCCTGCGTCCCGATCCTTCGGATCGAGTTCCAGCGCCCGCTCGAAATGATTGAGCCCCAGCTGGGCCTCACCCCGGCGCATCAGGGCGTTTCCCAGTTTGACGTGGGCATCCTGCATGGCCAGATCGATGGTCAGCGCTGCACGGAACTGCTCGATGGCCTCCACGTCCTCGCCCCGGGCGACGCGTAGCCCGCCCAGCACGTAGTGCATCCGCGCCCGGGGCTTCGAACCCTCGGCCAGCAACTGGAGATCGCGGCCGAGCACCTCGAGGAAGGCGGGATCTCCCGCCGACTTGTTGATCGCGAAATTGAGCAGTTCCCGGTCGGGCATGTCGCCGGGTTCCTGCACCAGGGTGCGAATCACCGCGACGACGGTGTTGAACTGAGCCCGGGCCAGTCCCGCCGCTACCGGATCCTCGACGCGGAGTTCACGATTGCCCGCGAGCTTCAGTTGATCCCGTGCCGCGTCGACCTCACCCAGCGCCCGCAGGGATTGGGCCAAGGGGAAACGCACGCTGACGGCGTCGGGCCGCAACCGGAGCGCACGCTCGAACAGCTCCCGGGCCTGTTGATGATTCCCGGTGCCCGCCTCGACCTGGGCCAGGCCGAAGACCGCGGAAGCGTTGTCCGCTTCCCGGGCGAGCACCGCCTCGTAGGCACCCCGGGCATCCTCCCAGCGGCCCAGATCACGGTCGATATCTCCGAGGCGCAGCCGGGTCGCCACCGAATCAGGCTCCAACTCCAGGGCGCGACGGAAGTCGCTTGCCGCGCCGTCGAAATCGCCGACGTCGAGGGTGTTCAACCCGGCGAGGTGCGCCCAGCGGAAGTTCTCGGGGTCGAGAGATTCGGCGCCTCGATAGCAGTCGCCGGCCGCCTCCCGCAGTTCGTAGACGTGGTACAGCATGCCCAGCTCACCGAGGGCCGCCGCGCCTTCGGCCGGCGCAACGGTCTCGTCGCGAAGCAGCCCGGCAACCCGGTCGCGCATCGCCTTGACCTGGCTCTGCAGCCGGACCTCTACCTGGGTCATATCCGGCTCGGGAACCTCGATCGAAGCGGGGTCGACCGCAGTGGGCCCGCCGCAGGCGGCAGCCAGGATCGCGGCTGCCAGGATTGCGACACCCGGCAGCACCGGGACTCGAAGGCCCGCGAATCGACTCGCCGTCATGAGCCCGCGGGGCTGCCCTGCCCCTGGGTCAGCGTGGTGTATCGATCGATTTCGAGATCGCGCCATGTCTCTGCACTTCCATCGGGCCAGTGTACCGTCACCGCCTCCACGGCGGTAACGCTCCCGAGACCGACCAGGACCCGCGGATCACGCGCCGACGCGTAGCTGCCGTCGGTGCGGACCCGGCGCCAACGTTTGCCGCCGCCGCCGAGGGTGACCTCGATCCGGGCGCCCAACATGTCGCGGGCGGGGCTCCCACCGACCAGCCGCAGTCCCAGCCAATGAGCATCCTGGCCGACGGCGTTGATCAACAGCTCGGCAGGCCCGTTGTTGTTGAGGATCAGGACATCGTGATCGCCGTCGTTGTCGAAATCGCCCACGGCAGCGCCGCGACTGACCTCCTGCCGGGTGAACGCCTCACCGGCCTCGGCGCTGCGCTCCTCGAAACGGCCGTCACCCAGGTTGTGAAACAGCTGGTTCGGTTGGCGCAGGGGGAAGGGAATGTCCTGCCGGGCCTGCTCCTCGATAATCCGCACCTCGCCGTTGACGGTCAGGATATCGAGCCAACCGTCGTTGTCGTAGTCGATGGACGCGGCGCCGAACGCGGTGGCCCAGCGGCTCGGCACGCCCAGTCCGGTCGAGACCGAGACATCCTGGAACATGCCGCTGCCGTCGTTGCGATAGACGGTGTTGGTCTCGCCCAGCAGATGGGTCATGAACAGATCGTCGTCGCCGTCACCGTCGAAGTCGTCCGCCTCGACCCCCATGCTGGCCTCGGCCATCCCCTCGGCGTTGACCGCCGTGCCGCTCAGCATCGAGTCGTCGACGAAGCGGCCATTCTGCTGGTTGATCCAGAGTTGATTGGGCCGGCCGTCGTTGGCCACGTAGAGGTCGATCCAGCCGTCGCCGTTGAAGTCCGAGGCGGTCGACCCGAGCGCGGAACCGAAGGCGCGCTGGATGCCGGATTCCCGGGTCACGTCGACGAAACGGCCCCCGTCGTTGCGGAACAGCCGGTCGGGCAGCGCGTCGTAGGCCATCGGCCCGCAGAAGTCCAACGCGCCGGTGACCCGGGTGCAGCGTTTGTCGGAATCCAGCGGCGCGTGGACGTAAGCGCCGACGTAGAGATCGAGATCGCCGTCCCGGTCGTAGTCGAAGAAACTGGCGGGCACACTCCAGCGAGGGTCCTGCACACCGGCCGCGTCGGCGACCTCCTCGAAGGTGCCGTCACCCTGGTTTCGCCAGAGCTGATTCGGTCCCAGGTTGGCCACGTAGAGATCGGTCCAGCCGTCGCCGTCGTAGTCCCCGGTAGCCACGCCCATGCCGTAGCCCAATGCCTCGATCCCGCTGGCCTCGGTTACGTCGGTGAAACGCAGGCTGCCGTCGCTGTCGTTGCGCAGCAACCGATCCTGCGGGACACCGTCCCCGGCGAAGGGGTACTCAGCGTCGGAGAGTTCCTTGCCCGGCTCGAGCACGTTGCCCTGGAGCAGATACAGGTCCAGATCGCCGTCGTTGTCGTAGTCGAAGACCCCGCACCCGGCAGCGGTCACCTCGGCGGTGTACATCTTGCCGGTCATCCCGTTGAAATGGATGAAGTCCACCCCGCTCTCGGCGGCGCGATCGATGAAGATCTCTCGGCCCTTCGGCGCCGCTGACGATGCGGAACCGCCGGTCGACGCGGCGTCGTCCCCGTCGTCGCTGCCCGTGGGGCAGCCGGTCGCGAGAATCGCCAGGCTGAATAGAAGAGCCAGGCCGGCTCGGCCCGTACGCTGTCGCTGCCTCAAGTTCGCGTCCCTGTCGCCCCGTGGGTCGGTCAACATTAACGAGCGGGTCAGTGCAAGTGGGTCCAGTCGGTGAAGAGCGCCTCTTCCCCATGATTCTGCAGATCGACCTGCAGTTTCGTCACCACCTGGTCCCGGCGGGCCATCAGCGCCTTGATCTGCTTGCCGTTGAGGTGCCGCCGGAGCAGCTTCTTGACCTCGTCACCGTCCAGCTGCTCGATGCTCTCGAACAGCTCCCGGGTCAGCCGGTAACGGCCGGTCAGAAAATGTTCGGGCAGCACGCCGGCATTGCGGAAACTGCGGGAATGGTCGATCAGGTGCAGCCGGTTGTCCGGAGTGATCAGCTGATTCCCCGTATTGCGATCGTCGTTGTGGATCAGGGCGTCGAACACCGCCATCAGATCCCGCTGGAACGCGAGGCTCTCGTCGGGCTCAACACCCTTCTCGCGGAAAGCCTTCTGGGTAATGGCATCCTCGACCCAGATCGTCAGCGCGCCGCGGTCGGCGCCGATCGAACGCACCACCGTCACGGGCACCATTCGAATGCCGAGCTTGCGGGCGAGCAGGTAGGCAGCCCGCTCGTTGTGGAAGCTGTCGGTGAAGGCCAGCTGCACGGTGCCGTCTTGCAGCACCGCACGATCGATGCGGGAATCGACGTTCTTGAACGCCGCGCGCAGGGTCACCCCGTCGAGTTCGAGGGTCACCCGCTTGGGGCGGGTCACACCGGTCCCGATCGGCTCGATCGAGACGATCTTGCCCTTGCGCAGGAAGCGCTCGACCTCGGTGTCGTCGGTCGGCGCTTCGCCCGCCCCCGAGGGAGCCCCGAGCAGGAGGATCAGCGCCAGCAGCGCGAGGGCGCCCCGGCCATGCGATAGGCGCGGCATACCGCTATCTTAGCAGGGCGCCCGGCCGGCCGGGCCTTCAAGGGGTTCGGCGATGCTCGGCTTTCTCAGGCTGCTTCTGGCCCGTCACGGCGAAACCGAATGGAACGCGATCCGCCGCGTCCAGGGGCACAGCGACATTCCCCTCAACGAACGGGGACACGCCCAGGCCGCCGATCTGGCCCGCCGCCTCGAATCGATCCCCCTCGACCACATCTACACCAGCACCCTGCGGCGCAGTATCGAGACCGCCGCCCCGCTGGCCGATCGCGCGCCGACGACCCAGCTCGAGGAGCTCAACGAACAGGCCATGGGAATGTTCGAGGGCAAGGAGCTGCGCGGACCCGACGCGACCCTCGCCGAGTCCTTTCGCACCCGGCGCCGCGACCCCGGGGACACCCTCGACGGCGGAGAGTCCCTGGAGCAGCACGCCCGGCGGGCGATGAAGGCGATGGAATTGATCCGGCTGCGCCACACCGAAGGGAACGTGCTGGTGGTCGCCCACGGCGGCACCAACGTGGTGCTGATCATGCGCCTGCTCGGGCTGAGCTACGAGGAGGCCCTGGAGTACCGCCAGCAGAACGCCGACGTGCACGTCATCGATTTCGTCGGCGATCTCGCGGTGGTTCGGCCCCTCGAGATTCCGTGAGCCTCCCCGGTATATGCTTCGGCCGGTGAGCACCGAACCCCACTTCCGGCGCAGCGAATGGGCGCTCCTGCTCGGCTTCACCGCCCTATCCTTCGCCATCCGCAAGGCCGACGGCATCAACCTGGTCTGGGTGATCGCCGGTCTGGTCGCGCTGGGAGTCGCTTGGGCGCGCATTCTCGGCGGCGACGGCGAAGGACCCGGCGCAGGCAAGGCGATCCGCGGGTTGGTCGGGCTGCTCTGGCTGGCCGGGGTGGTCGACCCACGGCTGGAACCGGTACCCACCGTCGCCGATCCGGAACTGATCGCCTACGGATGGAGCGGGTTGTGGCTCGCCGCCCTGGGCGGCATCTGGATTCTCCAACGGAGCGGCTTCGACCGCCGCAAGACGATCGCCGCCATCATCCTGGGCACCACCCTGATCGGAAGCATCTGGACGATTCTCGCCTTCCCCGACCCCGAGATCGACGTGTACAACCTGCACCTCGGGGCTGCGGACAGTTTTTCCCGAGGCGTCAGCCCCTACAGTGACGTGCTGGTCGAGGACACCTCTCCGCTGGTCCCGGCGGGGACGATGATTCAGGGGTACCTCTACCCTCCGGTCACGGCGGTGGCCTACACCGCCGGCACCTGGATCGGCGGCGACCCCCGGTTCACCAGCCTCGCCGGTTGGCTGCTGGTGCTGACCGCTGCCTGGCTGATGGCGGCCCGGCTCAGCGGAGAGACCTACCGGGTCGGCAGCTGGATCGTGCTTGCCCTGGCGGTTCAGCCGGGCTGGACCTACATGCTGGAGTTTTCCTGGACCGAGGCGCTGGGGCTGGGACTCGCCGCCCTGGCGCTGGCCTTCTGGCGGCGCGCGCCCCTGGCTGGGGCGACCGGATTGGGGCTGCTGTTTGCCAGCAAGCAGTACTTCGCCCTGACGGTGCTGCTCTTGATCCATCCGAAACGCCCCGAAGCCAATCGGCGGATGCTGATCGGCGGGGCCGTCGGGGTGGCCACCATGCTGCCCTTCGCCCTGTGGGATCCGTCGGGTCTGTGGCGGGCCAACGTGGGCTTCCACGCCTCGGTCCCGACCCGCTTCGACGCCAGCAACATCGCCGGGCTGCTGGCCTCGTTCGATATCGTCTGGCACCCGCCGATCTGGCTGGTGGCCGGCGTGCCGCTGCTGTTGAGCGTGATTCTCCGCCGGCATTCCCATACCGCGTTCGGTTTCGCAGCGGCGCTGGCCGCCGTCCTCGGTACCGCGTTCATGCTCGGCACCCACGCCTTCGCCAACTACTGGTTCTTCATCGCCGGCCTGCTGCCGCTGGCGGTGCTGGCGGGGCGGGACCCGCAGGCGTGAGGATCCTCTACACGTCGCTGGCCTATCCACCGAGCATCGGCGGCGGCGAGATCCATCTGCACCGGCTGGTACGGGAGATGTCCCGGCGTGGCGCCGACGTTCAGGTGATCTGCCAGTGGTCCCGCTCCCGCTCCGACTGGTTGCGGGGCTCGACCACCGAGGCCGACCCGCCGCTACGCTACGAACATGACGGCGTGCCGGTTAACCGCCTCGGCTTCGACG
Organism: Acidobacteria bacterium Mor1; assembly: GCA_001664505.1. Classification (GTDB taxonomy): domain Bacteria; phylum Acidobacteriota; class Polarisedimenticolia; order Polarisedimenticolales; family Polarisedimenticolaceae; genus Mor1. The sequence continues at coordinate 5,260,654 of CP011806.1, read as the reverse complement.
ACGCGACCAAGGCGCGGATGCGCCCCTGGACATCCCTCTACCGGCAGCGTCCGTTGCGCGGGCTGGCGATCCGCCGGCTGGCGGGGTTGCTGGCCCCGTTCTACCGCGCGGCCGTCGACGCGCGCCCCGACCTGGTTCACATCCTGCGCATGGGCTGTGAGCACCTGCCCCAGGCCGCCCGGCAATACGCCGAGGAACAGGGCATCCCCTGGGTCGTGACCCCGCTGCATCACCCCGGCTGGGACGGCGGGAAGTACCGCCACTACGACCGGATCTTCCGGGCGGCCGATGGAGTGATCGCCTTGACCGAGTCCGAGCGGGAAACCCTGATCCGCTCGAAGGGTGTCGCCGCCGAGAAGGTCCACGTCACCGGCATCGGGCCGATCCTCGACGATAACGGATTCGCCGTCGGCTCCGCCGTGAACCCTTTCGCCCAACGAGGGGTGAACGCTCCCTACGTGCTTTTTCTCGGCCGCAAGGCGGGCTACAAGGGGTGGGACACCCTGCTCGACGCGGCTCCGGCGATTCTCGAGCGCCATCCCGATGCGCGCATCGTCTTCGCCGGCCCGGACACGCCGGAATCGACGGCGCGCTTCGATGCCTGCGACGACCCGCGGATCGTCAACCTGGGCGAGGTCGATCTCCCGGGGAAGACCGCGCTGCTCGCCGGTTGCGCCCTGCTGGCGCTCCCCTCGACCGCCGAGAGCTTCGGCGGCGTGTTCACCGAAGCCTGGGCCTGCGGCCGGCCGGTCGTCGGCGTCGGGCTCCCCTCGGTCGCCTGCGTCGTCGACCACGAAACCGACGGCCTGCTGATCGAACCGGCGGCCGCGCCGCTGGCGGACGCGGTGAGCCGGCTTCTCGGCGACCCTGCCGCCGCCGATCGCATGGGCCAGGCCGGCCGGGAGAAGGTCCGGAGTCGTTTCAGCTGGGAGCGGCTGGCGGAGCGGACCGCCGAGGTCTACGAGGCAGCCAGCCGTTCGAGATGAGCGGCCAGGCGGTCGAGCCGCGCCTCGCGGGTATGGTCCCGCCGCACCGTTTGCATCCCCGCCTCGACCAGGGCCCGCCCCTCGGGGCGCCGGGAATCGAGCAGGGCCTGGGCCAGCATCTCCGGCCATGCTTCGTCGCTGCAGATCCGGCCATCGACACCGTCACGCACGACGTAGGGAAGCGCCCACTTGTCGCTGACCAGCACCAGGTTCCCGGTGGCCCAGGCTTCGAGCACGACGATGCCGAAGGTCTCGCAGGCCGAGGGCAGGGCGAACACCGAACTCCGCCGCAGCACCTGGACGATCTGCTCCCGCGGCCGGTCGAGCAGCAGTGAAAACCGGTCGCCGATGCCGCAGGCCTCGGCCAGGGCCAGGTAATCTTCGTCGGTCTCCCGGAAACCGGCCAGCACCAGATGCGCTCGCTGGGCGGTGGCCTCGTCCCGTTCTCGAAGTTTCCCCAGAGCCGCCGCGAAGGCCCGGATCAGGAGGTCCATCCGTTTGCCCGCGTGCATGCGCCCCACGCAGCTGACGATCACCCTGCCCTCGGGCAATCCCGGCACCTCGACCTCGGGAAGCGCATCCAACGCCTCGGCATCCAGGGACGGAGGCAACAGATCGGTCTGCGGGAAGCGGACTCCGAGTTTCGCGAGCTGCTCCCCTTCCCACGGCGTGTTGAAGAACACCGGCGTCCCGGCCGGCAGCCGCTCGACCATTCCGCGAAAGTGCCGGCCCCAGCGCTCCGCCCGCTTCGAGCCCGAGAGATCGTGGTAGACGGTGTTCAGCAGCAGCGGAACGCCGAGCTCCCGGGCCACGTCGATGCTGACCTCGAAGGAGTCCCGCCAGATGTCGTGGGCGTGGATCACGTCGGGCTTCATGGCGATCAGGGTCTCGCGCAGGCCCTTGAGCTCGATCTTGCGGGACAGCGGCAGCCGCGGGTCCAGGCGGGTCACCGGGACGCCGTTGACCTCGGCGTAGGGGCCATCCAGAAACAACTCGGCGTTGGCGCCACCGGTGCCGCGCAGGGCGTCCAGCCGGCGCAGCAACCGGGGCCGCTTTCGCGAGGCGATGTGCTTGCGCAGGGTGCTGGTCACCACCCGGGCGTCATAGCCCCGGCCGCGCAGCCCCTCGACCAGGTCCTGGACGTAGCGCTCGTGGCCGCCGATGGCCGGCGGGTACTTGATGAAGGTGTGAACGATCCGCATGCCGCGGTCAGCGGCGAGACAACTGGTAGCGCCGCCAGAGCGCGTAGCTCTCGGGCATCAGATAGCTCCAGGCGAGGTAGCTCCAGGCGCGGCCGAACCAGGGGTAGGTGCGGATCGAGCGCCGGAGATGCCGGCGTGCCTCGCGGCGCAGCTCCGGATCGACCGCGCTACGGGCCAGGAGTTCGCGGCCGAGACGCAGATGATTCTTGCCCAGCGTCCGCCGGTAGACCCGGGGATGTTGGGCGGGAAACTCCGGATGCCGTTCGGCCACTCGCTCCAGGATCGCCAGCCACGCCCGGGAGTCCTTGACCTGGTCCGAGCTGTAGTTGTCGTCGTGGACCCGGCGCAGCACCAGCGGCTCCTCGAGCAGCGCCATCGGCACGTCGAAGGAGTAGCGAATCCAGATCTCGCAATCCCAGGCTCCGCAGAGCGACTCGTCGTAGGTGCCGTGGAGATCGAAGATCCGACGGCGAACCACCGGAGGCCGCCCGGAGCCCACGCCGGTGTCCCGGCCGATCATCCCCGCAGGGGTGAAGAACTTGCCCGGGGTCCGCTTCGAATGCACCCGGGGATCGATGTTCCCCCGGCAGTCGAACTCCTGTTCGGCCAGGAACACCGCCCCAGCCTCGGGATGTTCGTCGAAGACCTGTTTGACCCGTTCCAGCAACGCCGGCTGCCAGAGGTCGTCGGAGTCCAACAGCCCGACGTACTCGCCCCGGGCCTCGGCGATGCCGCGATTGCGGGCGGCGGCCATCCCCCGGTTTTTCTGGTGGATGTAGGAGATGCGATCGCCGAACTGGCGCAACACCTCCTCGGTGTTGTCCTGGGATCCGTCATCGACCACGATGACCTCGACCTCGGGTTGAGTCTGGTCGAGGACACTCTGAACCGCCTCGGCCACGTAGCGGGCGCGGTTGTAGGTCGGAATGACAACGCTGAATAGCGGCTCGGTCATCTCACCGAAGAGCGTAGGCTCGCGCGCCGAAACGGTCAACCCCGCTCCGGGCCCCGGCTTGGATGGCCTCTCCTGCTTCGCTCCCATACCCGGCCTCCGGCCGCCCCCCTGAGGGAGACGAACGGAGGCTCCCGGACGTATCGGCCGGTTGCACGTATGGGAATTATTTCGCTTTTGTCAGGGCGCTCTTGGGGGAAACCGTCCATTCGACGATCTTTCCCCCGGCGTCGACTCGAAAACGTACCTTGAGTTTGCCCAGCACCCCGGCGTTCGGGTCGGGGGTCGTCTTCAGTTCCTTGGACTTGAGGTCGTAGGTCGCCCCGGCTTCCTGCACCTGGGCACCGCCGGTGCCGACATTCACCGAGCGCCCCTGCCGGTCCAGCTCGGTCGGCTCGATGCGGATCGAATCCGGGTCCGGGGACTTGGCCACCTGGTCTTGCCCCACCATGCCGATCCCGTTGAGCTGGACCAGCCCGACGCCGGGTGGCGGGACCGCCCCCGGCCTGATCCGCAGCAGCCGGTAGGTCAGGGTTCGGGGGCCCCCCTCCGACCCCTTGACCTTGGTCGGGGTGCCCAGGATCGCGATCACGTCGGCGATCGGCTTGCCGATCCAGGGATCCGCCTGCGCGGCGGGCTCCTCACCGGCGTGTAGCGTCCCCGCCGACAGCAGAGCCACCAGGAGTCCCGAGACGACGAGTGCGCGCGCCCGGCTCATCAGGCGCCTCCGGCCGCCTCACCGGCTGCGACCGCACCACCGATCGAGGCGGCGTCCTCCACGGTGGCACGTCCCGCCAGATGGGCGTCGAGGAACTCACGAATCGCCTTGTACCCCCGGCGCTGATTCTCCTTTTTGGCGAACCCGTGGCCCTCGTCGTCGAAGACCACGTACTCCACCGTGGCGCCGTTGTCCCGGGCGGCCTGGACCATGTCGTCGGACTCCGCCTTGAGCACCCGGGGATCGTTGGCGCCCTGGAGCACCATCAGCGGTTTGGTGATATTGCCGGCGTGGAACACCGGCGAGATGCGGTGCAGCCGTTCCTTGTCTTCGACCGGGTCGCCCATCTCGGCGTAGAGCGCCTCGCGGAAGGACTCCCACCACGGCGGAATCGACTCCAGGGTCCGGGGCCAGTTGGCCACGCCGAAGATGTCGACGCCGGCGGCGAACTCCTCGGGCCGGAACGCCAGGGCCGCCAGGGTCATGTAGCCGCCGTAGCTCCCGCCGATGATGCCGATCCGGTCCGGGTCGACGTAGCCGGTGTCGATCAGCATCTGCTTGCTGGCCACGCAGTCGTCGAGATCCGCCTCACCGTGGCGCTGGTCGTCCATGGCGTAGAAGGTCTTTCCGTAGCCGCTGCTCCCCCGGTTGTTGATCGCGTAGACCACGTAGCCGTGGTTCACCAGGTACTGAATCAGATCGGAGTATCCGACCCGCGACTGCCCTCCGGGACCACCGTGGACCCAGACCAGCGCCGGCGACTTGTGGTCCGCGTCGGCCCCGTGGGGTTTGTAGAGCACTCCGGGAATGGTCACGCCGTCGTAGGAGTCGAAGCGAACCACCTGGGGATCGACCAGATCTTCGGGGTTGATGTTCGGGTTGAGCGAACGAGTCAGCTGCCGGGGCTCTCCCCCGCCGATCTCCCAGACGAACAGGTCCCGGGGGTTACGGCTGCGGCTCATGTAGAAGGCCATGTGCTTCTCGGCCTTGTCGATTCCGAGGGAGGAGATCTCCGCCGCCGCCTTGAGCGGCAGGGCGATCCGCTTGTTGCTCGCGGTCTCGATGACCTGGACCTCGGTCTTGGCGTCGTTGTTGATGAACACCACCAGGTACTTGCCGGTCTCGGTGTAGGAGGCCGCGACCACGTCCCACGAGGGCGCCATCACCTCTTCGTGATGCCCGCTCGCCAGCTCGTAGCGCATCAGGCGGCTGAACTCGCCACCCTCGTTGGTGGTGTAGAGCAGCGACTTGCCGTCAGGGTGGAAGTCGGCGATCCCGTACGAGGCATCCCCTTCGTGGGGGCTCAGGTGGGTCAACTCCTCGTTGGTCCGGTCGAACAGGTAGATGTCGGAGTCGTTGGTCGTGCGGGGCTTACCCAGCGCGACGTAGCGCTTGTCGGGGCTGATCGACTGCACCTGGAAGCCGCGGGTCTCCTTGTAGAAGAGCTCCCGCTCGTAGCCGTCCACCTGGTACTCGTAGACGTCGAAGAAGCGGGCATCCCGTTCGTTGCTCGCGATGAAGAAGGTCTGGTCATCCTGCGCGAAGCCTGCGAAGGAGGCCTTCAGGTCGCCGCCCGGAGTGAGGTCGACTTCCGATCCGTCAAGCTCCCGCACGTAGACGTGATCCTGTTCGTTCCCACCGCGGTCGGATTGGAACAGGAAACGCTCGTCGGCCGGGAAGTAGCTCCGGGTGCGCACCGACTCCTCGGTGGAACTCGTCAGCTGAATCGGCTCGCTTCCGTCGACCGGCAGCGCATAGGCGTTGCGAATACCGGTCTCGTCGCTGGATACCAGGAGCTTGGTTCCGTCGGGAGAGAACGACGAGCCTCCGAAGGAGACCGTGTCGAGGAAGTCGTCGATCGGGTAGGTCTTGACCTCCCGGGGTGCCTCCGAGGTCGCCGGCCCCTTGCCCGCGCAGCCGGCCAGAACCAGCACCACCGCGAGAAGCCCGCACATCCACGCCCTGTTTCGCATTGTCATCTCCAAGATCTTCTAAAAACCGAACCCCTCGAACAGAAACGGTATCAAAACCCCCATCCGATAGTCGAACGGATCGTAGGCGCCGGGGTTTCAAAACCGTCGAAGAGGCCCGAATTCAGCGCGGTCGGTCGATCCGCTGAGCACCGGCGAATGCGGCCAGCTCCTCGAATGCGCGGTTCAGCTCCCGGTCGAACTTGCGAGTGCGGCGGAAGCCGGGCTCGAAGTGCAGGCTGCGAATCTCCAGGAGCTCCTGGTCCCGGTGCAGCTTGGGGTCGAAGCGGCCGACGAAGCGGCCGTCGTGAAGGATCGGCAGCACGTAGTAGCCGAACTCCCGCTTGGGCGACGGAATGTAGATCTCGATGCGGTAGCGGAAATCCAACAGTTCTTCGGCCCGGCGCCGCTGCCACAGCAGGGAGTCGAAGGGACAGATCAGGTGGGTGCCCCGGGGCGCACTCAGCTTCTCGATCCCGTCCAGCAGCTCGGGGAGCGCGTAGCAGCGCGGCTCGAACCCCTCCACCTCGACCTCGACGATGTTTCCGGCTGCCAGATTGCGAGCGATCACCCGGCGCCGCTCGGCCGCCTTGAGCTTGGGTGCGGTGAAGTACCCCTCGAGATGGGCTTCGGGCGCAATGCCGTTGCCGCGCAACCCCTGCAGCAGCCAGCTGTCTTCGTAATCGCGCCGGCTCGCAGCCGGCTGCCGGGGATAGACGTTCTCGGCGAGGTCGTAGACCCGCCGGAAGTGCCTGCGGTCCCGCACGGCGACCCGGCCGGCGTGGAAATAGAGCTGCAGGCTGCGCTTGTCTTCCTTCGGGTAGGGAATGGTGCCGCCCGGAGGTGGCCCATCGCCGAATTCGTTCGGGTCCCGTTCGAAGGCCGATGACTCCAGCGGTCCCTCGGCGCGGAGCCGGCGCAGCACTCGGCGTTTGGAAGCGGTCGAGGTCTGGTAGCGCTGCCACCAGGCAGCGGTGCGCCAGTGGGGCGGCGGGTACCCGGCCATCCGCCGCTTGCCCAGGGGAAAGTGGGAGATGGGCAAGATCGACGCCTCGTGCCCCCAGTACTCGTACCCGATCCGGTCGCGGTAGATCCAACGATCGAAGCGCTTGCGATCGAAGGCCGCGCCGAACCGGCTCCAGAGGGTCAGGTAGTGGGCGCGATCCAGTACGTTGATCGAATCGAGTTGAACCGCACCGACGGTCTCCAACCACTTCGTGACGACGGAACGGGTGAAGGGCAGGCTGCCCCGGGGCTCGAGCAGTCCCTGACGGCTCAGCCACAGGCGCCGGGCCTGGTCGAGGGTGGTTTTCGGCAGAGAACGGGGCAACGGAACCTCGGGACGATGACCGCCCCGATTCTATCCTCCCGAGGCCTCCGGTGCGGCGTCGGATTCCGGCGAGGGCCGGGTCCAACGCTCGATAGCTGCCATGAGGGTTTCCCGGTCGATCGGTTTGGACAGGTAGTCGTCCATTCCATGAGCCAGGCACACCTCGTCATAGCCGGCCATGGCGTGGGCGGTCAGCGCGATGATCGGAACCCGGCGGCCACCCGCCGCTTCCTTGCGCCGAATGGCAGCCGTGGCCTCGAACCCGTCCATCTCCGGCATCTGCACATCCATCAACACCAGATCGAAGCTGCCCGCGAAGAAACGTTCGACCGCCTCTAGACCGTCGGCGGCCTCCTCGAATGCGAGACCGGCCTTGCGCAACATCGCACCGGCGACCTTGCGGTTGATGTTGTTGTCGTCGACCAGCAGGATGTGCAGTTCGCGGTCCGGGCACGGAGCCCGGGAGGGCGCCTCCCGCGATCCCGCGAGAGTCTCCTCGTCGACGGACATCGCCGCCTGGATCGATTTCCGCAGGACCGGCTCGAGCACCGGCTTCGCGGTCAACGTTCCACGCCGCGAGGCAAGGCGGCGGCGCACCTCGGCGCGGCCCCGTGGCCCGACGGGAACCACCAACGGGATCCCTCGCGCCTCCAGGGACTCCAGGAGCGGCTCCGACTGGAGCGACAGGCAGACAGCGTCGATCACCACCAACGCGGTCGACTCATCGACCTGCGCCAGGCACCGTTCGGCGCACCCGTAGGTGTCGACCTCCATGCCGAAGGCTCGCAGATGCTCGGCCACGACACCGCGCCCCTCCCCCTCGGGTGCAAGCAACAGCGCCCGGCGACCGTTTACGGCCTGCAGAGTGCGGTCCGCCCGCCCGGCGCCGGTGGTCACCGGCATCGAGAAAGCGAACGTACTGCCCTCGCCTCGCTTACTTTCGACGCCGAGGGTCCCACCCATCATCGCGACCAACTCCGAGGCGATGGCCAACCCGAGTCCGGTCCCGCCGAAGCGGCGGGTCGTGGAACCGTCCTCCTGGGAGAAGGCATCGAAGATGGTGCCGACCTTGTCGGCGGGAATCCCGATACCGGTGTCGCTGACCGAGAAGTACAGCCGGGAGTTCCCATCCTGTCCGCCACGCTGCTCGACGCTCAAGATCACCTGTCCCTCGGCGGTGAACTTGACGGCGTTGCTCAGCAGGTTGAGCAAGACCTGCTTGAGCCTCAGGCTGTCGCCGACGATCTCCGCGGGAACGGCATGCCCGACCTTGCAGAGGAGCTCGAGCCCCTTGGTGTCGGCCATGTGGGCAATACCCTCGATCGATTCGGTCAGGCAGACGGCCAGCGGGAACTGCAGCTTCTCCAGCCGGACCTGTCCGGCCTCCAGCTTCGAAAAGTCGAGGATCTCGTTGATGATCGACATCAGACTGCCGGCCGAGGTCTGAACGGTATTCAGGTAGTCCCGCTGATCCGCATCGAGATCCCCCTGAAGCGCAAGCTCCACCATGCCCAGGATGCCGTTCATCGGCGTGCGGATCTCGTGGCTCATGTTGGCCAGGAATTCCGACTTCAGACGTGACGCCTGGAGCGCCTCCTCGCGAGCCTGCTCCAGCGCCCGGGTGCGTTCCTCAACCCGAACCTCGAGGGTGTCGTGAGCCTCCTGTAAGCGGTGGTGGCTCTCCTGGATCGTGTCCATCATGGCGTTCAGATCCGAAGAGAGACGCCCGACCTCGTCCCGGGACTTCACCTCGACACGTACCCCGTAGTTGCCGGTGCCGGTCACCCGCCGGGCGGCCTCACCCAGTTGCACCAACGGCTCGATGACCCAGCGAAGAAGGCGAGACCCGATCAGCCCCGCGATTCCGAGGGAAACCAGCAGGACCAGGGCCATCACCCACAGATCGCGGCGAACCAGTTCGCGGGTGGGACGAAGCGAGGCCCTCAGATAGAGCGTGCCGAGGACCTCTCCGTCATGTTCGACGAAGCGAAACACGTCGACGGTGTCGTCGCTGAAGTAGTCCCCGTCGGGACGCGGGCTCGCCGGCACCGGATCCTTCGGGTCCGTCAGGTAAACCGCCAGCACCTGTCCCGCCTGATCGAAGAGCGCCCCCTGCTCGATATGTTCGTGAATCTCGAGGCTCATGGAGACGACCCGCTCAGCCTCGTGAGGATCGGCGAACCGCAGGGCGGATGCGCTGTTGGCCGCAATGGTGCGGGCTACGCCGTCGAGGCTCTTGACCAGCTCCTGGCTCCGCTCGCTGCCGAACAGGTGCCCCAGCAGCGAGAAGGCCGGCACCAGAGCGATGGCGGTCACCACGCCCGCGACGAAAAGCTGCTTGCGGGCGACGGGCATGTCCCGAAGCCACCTCAAGGACGTTTCTCTCCGTCGACCATCCGGCCCAGCCGCAGGAGCTGAGAACTGATGTCCAATCCGCCGGCGCGATGAGTCCCCCGATTGAGCACGAAGCGCACTCTCTCGTCGGCCAGATAGAAAGCGGCGAGCCCACCGGCCTCGGCGAACTCCGGATCGTCCCCCACCGCGAAGACCGGCTTGTCGCGCAACAGCTCGACGATCGCCGCGTAGGAAGAGGACCTGGCTGCCGGGATGAACGCGAGGTCACAGCTCGCCAGCAGTTCCGGGTCGGCGACCGGCTTCACGTCGATGGGGATGCCCTCGACCGCCTTGCCCTCCAGGGTCCGGCTCAGGGTCTCGGCAAACTGGGGCGCGTCCAGGACGGCGACGCAGAGACGGCTCTTGTCTTCACTCCAGCGGGTGAACTTGGCAAAGTTGTAGATGAAGGCCGCTTTGACCCGGTACTCCGCCCCGTCGAAATCAGCCGCGGGCGACGCCGGGACGCAGAGCAACACGCAGATCGCAAGCGCGATCACGCACCGTCCCCGAACTGGAGCGGAAGAGATCAAAACGCCCAGATCACCCGCGCGAGCGCGCTGCGCTCGATCTCGGAGGAGACGATGAAGGACTCCCCGGTGTATTCGAGATGGCGATCGTCCAGGGCGTTTTGCACCGCGATCGACACGGTCATCGAGTCCTGAACGCGGTAGCGCACGTTGGCATCGACCCGGGTGAAGCTCTGAACCGGCTGGGGCACATAGGGCCTGCGGCCGACGTAGTAGCCCAGCAGATCGATCGACCATCGCGGCGACGGGTCGACCTGGATCCGTAGGTGGGCGTGGTGTTCGGCATGGAACGCGTCCCTGGGAGCCAGCAGCGGATTCACCGGTGGCGTGCCCAGATCGAGGTAGGCGTACCAACCCCGAACTCTCACGTTCTCCACCGGCGACCAGTTCGCGCTCAACTCGACGCCGTGGGCGTCGATCTCCCGCCCGTTGACCAGCAGGAACGGCAGCGTGACCCGGACCGGAATCCCCGGGATCACCTCCGGAGCCAGGGTTTGGGTGCTGGTCACGTCCCGGAACTCGTAGTAGAAGGCGGCGAGGTCGAAACAGAACTCGCGGCCGCTACAGCGGCGCAGCCCGGCCTCGTAGGCGTGCAGGTTCTGGGCCTTGAGCTCCGGGTTTCCGATCACCGAGATCACGTTCACCGCTCCCGAGCCCCCGGGATCGGGGAACGCGGCGACATCGATCTCGGTCTCGCTGACCAGCCTCGAGGGCAACTGGATCGCCCGGCTGGCCGAGGCCCACAGGCTGCCCGGGCCGACCCGGTGGGTCAGACGCAGGCTGGGCTGGAACTCCAGGCCGGTGTAGTCGTTCTGCTCCCACTTGGCGCCGGCGATCAGCCGGGTGTCCTCGGACAGCTGAATCTCGTCCTGAACGAATGCGCTGTACAGATAGTCGTCCCGCTTCAGGTCTGGGATTCGAATCACCGCGCTTTCCGCCAGGCTGTCGGTGGTCATCCGCGCGCCGCCGCCCCAGACCAGACTGTGACGCTCCCCCAGACTACGCATCTGCTGGAACTCGACGTCGGCAGTGAAACGATCCTCATCGATCTCGAAGGCGACCCGGTCGATACGGTCGACAAAGAACTGCCAGCGGTCCTGACGACCGCCCTGCCCCTCCCGGGTCCATGTCCCGAGCAGGTGCTGGGTCGCCAGCGTCTGGGAGAAGGGCATCTGCTCGCTGAAGGGTGGAGCGAGCGAGGCCCGATTGGCCAGCCCGTCGAAGGTGCCGTCGGAGGCGCTTCCGCTCAGCGTGATCTCGTTTCCGCTCCCGGTCTTCCAGTCGGCGCGAAAACCGGCCGCCCATTGATCCCAACCGTCGAAGGCCTGGCCTCCACCGGGCATGGCCTGGGTATCGGCTGCCGTGCCCTGGGCGAACACCCGCAGATGTCCCCGTGAGCCGACAGGCGCGCCGTAGCGGAAATGGGTACGCACCTGCTCGTCGCCGGCGACCAGGTCGACCTGTCCCCCCTGGGTCTGCGCCGCCGAGCGCGTGATGATGTTCACCACTCCGGCTACCGCGTTGGCTCCCCACAGGGTGCCGCCGGGGCCGCGGATCACCTCGATCCGCTCGATGTCGTCGAGGGAGAGGTCCTGACTCTCCCAGTACACCCCTCCGAACAAGGGGGTGTAGAGGCTGCGGCCGTCCTGGAGCACCAGCATCTTGTTGGCCGAACGCTGGGGGAAGCCGCGGGCCGAGATCGCCCAGCGCCCGCCGGCGATCTGCGCCACCTGCATCCCCGGCACCATCCGCAGCGCCTCGGCCACCGTCGTGATGCCGCTGCGGGCCAGGTCTTCCCGGGTGATGACGTCGATCGCCGCCGCCGCCTCGGAAATCGGCTGCTCCCGCCTGGCCGCCGAGCGGACCTCGACCTGCATCAGCTCCTCGAGGCTGAGCTGAGTCAGGTCGGCATCGGCTCCGGACTCCGCCCAGACCTCCCCGCCGCCGGCGCAGGCCAGCAGGACGCCCGCAAAAAGCACCGCGAGGCTCCGGAGTCGCCGCGCCGGCGACGAAGCACCCGGGCCTCCACACCGTGGATACCGCCCATCCATACGCACCTCACCCACAGACCCCCGTTGGCCCTATCGGAATGCCGTGGAGGGACTTGAGCCGGGAACGGGCGCCGGGCCCCGGGTTTGCCCTATACTCGCGCTCTCAAACGGATCGAAGCGGAGGATTGGCCCGATGTCGCAGCCCTTGCACCCCGATGCCCGAAACCTGGAAGAAGAGTTCTTTCTGGCGGAGAACCGCCGCCTGCTGGACAAGCTGCGGGCCAAGGAAGAGCTCGCCGAAAAGCGCCAGATGCTGCGCGAGGTACTGGGCATCCAGGACGACGAGTTGGTCGACCACCTGAACCGCCTGGGAATCGAGCCCGAGACCGCCCTGGCGCTGTCCCTGGTCCCCCTCGCCGTGGTGGCCTGGTCCGACGGCTCGATCTCCGACAAGGAGCGGGAGGCGATCCTCAAGGCTGCCACCGAGCACGGCGTCGCTGCGGACAGCTCCGCCCGTACCCTGCTGGAAAGCTGGCTCGAGACTCAGCCGAGCCCCGGCCTGATCAACGCCTGGAAGCGCTACGCCCGCACCCTGTGGGAATCCTGCACCGAGGTCCAGCGGACCGAGGTAAGGGACAGCCTGATCGGCGGCGCCCGCAAGGTCGCCGAAGCCTCCGGCGGCTTCCTCGGCCTGGGCAAGAAGGTCTCCGCACAGGAGCAGGCCACGCTCGACGATCTGGAGAGCGTGCTCAGCTGACCTGAGGGCCAGGATCGAACGCACCAACGACGCCGCCCTCCGGGGCGGCGTTCGCGTTTGGTCACCCGCCTGTCACCCATCCTTCACAAGCGCCTGAAATGTTGCTCTCGCTCGCGGCCGGGTTCCTCCGGACTCCGAGCATCCAGAAGAACACTGTTCGATGAGGAGCAACGCTTTGAAGAAGGCCATTGCCACCGCCGCGCTCGCCTTCGCGGCCCTGTCCACTCCCGCCCTCGCCGGCATCGAGCTCGAAGTGCTCGGCAGCTACGAAACAGGCATCTTCGACGAAGGCGCCGCCGAAATCGTGGCCCACGAGCCCGGATCTCAGCGCCTGTTCGTGATCAACGCCGACGCCGCCTCGGTGGACGTGCTGGACACCTCTGATCCGGAAAACCTGGTCAAGCTGTTCTCGATCGACGCCACCGCCTTCGGTGGCGGCGCCAACAGTGTCGCGGTACGCCCCGCCGAGCCGGGCCGCATGGCGCTGGTGGCCGTGGCCATCGAGGCCGAGGTCGCCCAGGACAATGGCGTCATCGCCTTCTTCAACGTCGACGGCGACTTCCTCGGCACCGTCGAAGCCGGCGCGTTGCCGGACATGGTCACGTTCACTCCCGACGGCGACAAGATCCTGGTGGCCAACGAGGGTGAGCCCGACGACGACTATGTGGTCGACCCGGTCGGTTCGGTCAGCATTATCGACATCAAGCACGGCGTGGCCGACGCTACCGTGCTCACCGTCGGCTTCGAGGCCTACAATGACGCCGTGCTCGATCCGAGCATCCGCATCTTCGGCCCCGGCGCAAGCGTGGCCCAGGACCTCGAACCCGAGTACATCGTGGTCTCCCGGAACTCCAAGAAGGCCTGGGTGGTCTGCCAGGAAAACAACGCCATCGGCGTGATCGACGTGCGATTCGGAATCGTCACCGACCTGTTCGGCCTGGGCACCAAGGACCACAGCCTGGCGGGCAATGCCCTGGATGCCAGCAACCGGGACGACGCGATCAACATCGCCAACTGGCCGGTCAAGGGCTTCTACCAACCCGATGCCATCGCCCTCTACCGCTACCGCGGGCAGAACTACATCGTGACCGCCAACGAAGGGGACGCCCGCGACTACGACGGTTTCTCCGAGGAAGCGCGGATCAAAGATCTGGTGCTCGACCCGATGGTCTTCCCCGACGCCGCCGAACTGCAGGAGGACGAGAACCTCGGCCGTCTCAACAGCACCACCGTCAACGGCGACACCGACGGTGACGGCTACGTCGAGGAACTCTTCGGCTACGGCGCCCGCTCGTTCTCGATCTTCTCTGCCGGCGGCAAGCTGATCTACGACAGCGGCGACGATTTCGAGCGCATCACCGCCGAGCGCGACCCGGACAACTTCAACTCCAACAACGACGACAACGGCTCGTTCGACGCCCGCAGCGACGATAAGGGTCCCGAGCCTGAAGGTGTCGTGGTCGGCAAGGTCCGCAACCGCACCTACGCCTTCATCGGCCTGGAGCGGGTCGGCGGCATCATGGTTTACGACATCACCAACCCGTTCTCGCCCAGCTTCGAGACCTATGTCCAGAACCGCGACTTCTCGGCCGACGAAACGAGCCCTGATGCGGGTGACCTGGGTCCCGAAGGCCTGGCCTTCATCTCCGCAGGCGACAGCCCGACGGGCAGCCCGCTGCTGGTCGTAGGCAACGAGGTCAGCGGCACCACCACGGTGTACGGCATCACCGTCGTAGGCAAGGGCTCTCGCTCCGCCCGCGATGAGGTCAGCGTCGACGCTCCGGCCACCGGCAACGGCGCCAAGACCTTCGGTCTCGAGTAGCCAACATCGGAACGGAGGTGCCGCGCGAACCGGCGGATGCCTCCGGCCTTCGATTCCTTCGGGGCCCCGCCATCGGCGGGGCCTTTTTTGTTAGGATGCGGGCCATCCTGGAGGTCCCGCATGCGCGACGCGTTGAAACACGACTACCTGGTCCCCTTCGACGACGACTTCAAGATCGATCGCTGGCCCAACGAGCCCCCCGACGGCACCCCAGGCAAGAAGAAGCTCAAGGAAGAGCTGGCCGAGGTGCAGGAGGAGCTCGACGACCTCCAGCGCAGGCTCTACGCCCACGACCGGTATTCGGTGCTCCTGGTGTTCCAGGCGATGGACGCGGCGGGCAAGGACGGCACGATCCGCGCGGTGATGAGCGGGATCAACCCCGCCGGCTGCCAGGTCTTCTCGTTCAAGAAACCGAGTTCCGAGGAGCTGGACCACGACTTCCTCTGGAGAACCGCCCGGCGGCTGCCCGAACGCGGCCGCATCGGAATCTTCAATCGCAGCTACTACGAGGAGGTGCTGGTGGTGCGGGTGCACCCGGGGATTCTCGACGGGCAGCGGCTGCCTGCGGACGTCGACCGGGAAAAGATCTGGAAGCACCGCATGAGTTCGATCCGCGACCACGAGAAACACCTGGCGCGAAACGGCACGCTGATCCTCAAGTTCTTCCTCAACGTCTCCCGGGACGAACAGAAACGCCGTTTCCTCTCGCGTATCGATGAGCCCGAGAAGAACTGGAAATTCTCGGTGGCGGACGTCAAGGAGCGCGGCTACTGGAAGGACTACATGAAGGCCTACCAGGAGGCACTCAACGAAACGTCGCGGCCCTGGGCCCCCTGGTACGCCATCCCCGCCGACGACAAGCCGTTCATGCGCCTGACCGTGGCGAAGATCCTGCGCGACAACCTGATCGCCCTGGGGTTGCGTTACCCGAATCTGGCCGACGAGGACAAGGCCCGGCTACAGGAGATGCGGGATCTCTTGACCAACGAGGACTGAGTCCGAGCGGCGAGGCCGGCGGACTCAGCGCACGCCGACGCCGACTCCGTGGTCGTAGACCAGTTCCGCGCCGAGGTAGCCGCTGTAGAGCACGAAGGCCGCGGCAGCCAGCAGGTAGACCGCGTGGAGCCGTGCCTGAAGCGGCGGTAGCGTGCCCCGATAGAGCGCCTTCCAGAAGAACCCCAGGCCAAAGAGCGCCAGCACGATCCAACCGTTGCGCTCGTGGGCATCGAAGGTCGCCTGGGCGGCGGCGGGAATGTCGAGGGTGTTGGCCGCCAGGTAGCCGGTGGCCAGAGTCGCGACCACGCTCACCGTCCCCAACGCCAGCAGCACCGTTCCGAAGCGGGAAGCCGCGGATCGTTCGGTGAGGGTACCGACCGATTCGATCACCGCGCCGGCGACGAGAAACGCGATGGAGAAGTGCACCATCGCCGGATGCAACAGGTGCAGGCTCATCAAGGACCGGGATTGAGCTTCGCGAACTCCTCGATCAGCTCGCGAGACTTGGGGTCGAGGTCTTTCGGCGGCGCGATCTGCAGCACCGCCAGCAGGTCGCCGGCGGCGCTCCCGTTGCGGCCGGGGACTCCCCGGCCTTTGAGCCGGAAGCGCTGGCCACTTGCGGTTCCCGCGGGAATGTTGATCTTGGCGCTGCCGTCGAGGGTCGGAACGTCGGCCTGTCCGCCGAGGGCGGCCGTCGCGAATCCTACCGGTACGTCGACGACCAGGTTCTGCCCCTCGCGACGGAAGGTCGAATCCGGGGTCACCCGAACCACGAGGAACACATCCCCGGCGGGACCGCCCCCCATACCCTCGTCCCCCTTGCCGGCCAGGCGAACCTTGCCGCCGTCTCCGATGCCGGCGGGGACGCGCACCTTGATGCGCTCCTCGACGCGTTGGAAACCTCCGCCGCGCCAGACCCGGCGGGGTACCTGCATCTGTAGAGTCGCCCCCTTGACCGCGTCGGCGAAAGCGACCTCGACTTCCAGTTCGAGGCTCTGCCCCTTCTGCGCCCGCGGGCGGCCGCGGCCCCCCATACCGGCCCCCCCGCCCATGCCGAATGCCTCGAACAACTCGGAGAGATCGGGAAAGCCTTGAGCTCCGCCTCCTGCGGTGCGGAAGTCGAAGCCCATGCCCTGAAAGGGGTTGAAGTCCGGACCGAAGGCCTGCGCCCCGCCCCGGTCGTACTTGGCGCGTTTCTCGGGGTCGGAGAGCACCGCGAAGGCCTCGGAGACCTCCTTGAACTTCTGCTCGGCGCCCTGATCGCCCTGATTGAGGTCCGGATGGTACTGGCGGGCCAGCTTGCGGTAAGCCGCCTTGATCGCCTTCTCGTCGGCGTCCCTCGGGACACCGAGCACCTCGTAGAAATCCTTGTTCGTCATGCGTTCTCGCTCAGCAGGACGGGCCCCACCGCATTGCCAGGGTTAAGACGGGCGTGAGGCCATGTCAAGGTGGGCGACCCTGCGCCCTCGGGAGGATCGAGCCTCCAGCGCCCGGTCGATGAACGCCAGGATCTCCCGTTTGAAGCGGTCTCGCCCGAACCCGAGGGCGTGAGCCCGCAATGCCCCGGGCTCGAATACCTGTTCGAGACGTTCGAACCGCTGAACGGCGTCGACCAGCGCGTCGGCCCGTGGCGGGTCGAACAGGATCCCGGTGGGCTCACCGCTACGGCCGGCAGCGACCGGGCCGACCGGATTGGGCCGGTCGGCGGGGATGACCGTCTCACCGGTACCCCCCTGGGCCGGCGCAATCACCGGACAGCCCATGGCCGCAGCCTCCAGTGGAACGATGCCGAAGTCCTCGATGCCGGCCACGACGACCGCCCGGGCCTCGGCGTAGCGGCGCCGCACTTCGTCGTCGCTGACCCAGCCGAGAAAGCGGACGTTCTCCGGAGCGCGGCGCTTCAAGGTCCGCTCCATCGGACCGCCGCCGACGATATCCAGGGGACGTCCCAGGATCCTGAACGCCTCGATCGCCTCGTCGACCCCCTTGGAGGGAACCAACGCGGTAACCATCAGGTAGCGATCACCCCGAGCGGCGGCCTGCTGCCCGCTCTCCTCCCCACCTCCCGGCGGTTCGAAGAAGTCGGTATCGACGGGTGGGTGGATCACCTCGGAGTCGCGCCGGTAGTAGCGGCGGATGCGCTGGGCCACGAAGGAGGAGTTGGCGGCGAAATGGTCCACCCGGGCGGCGCTATGCACGTCCCACTCCCGCAGCCGCTGAAGCAGAAACGGGGCGACGGCGCGAGTCAGCCGCCCGCGGGACCGCAAGTAGGTGTGCCGCAGATCCCAGGCGTAGCGCATCGGCGTGTGCACGTAGCTCAGGTGTAGCGCCTCGGGGGACGGGATCACCCCTTTCGCCACACAGTGGCTGGAACTCAGGATCAGGTCGTAGCCCTCGAGATCGAGCTGCTCGATGGCTGCCGGCATCAACGGCAGCATCGCGCGGTAGCGTTTGACCGCACCGGGAATGCGCTGAAGAAACGACGGGACGATCGGATGAGCGTCGATCTCGGCGGAAACCGCGCCCGGCTCATGCACCAGGGTGTGGATCGGCGCATCGGGGAAGAGCTCCCCGAAGACTTCGAGGCACTTCTCGCCGCCTCGGCGGCCGGTCAGCCAGTCATGAATCAGGGCGACTCGCATCGTGGGAGCGGATTATACGGTGCTCCGGGGAAATCCGGTCCTTCTTGAGTCTGACGGCGGGTTCTGGCATGCTCGCCGCAACGACGGAAGCGCAGGTCCGCTAATGCCTCGAACAACCAACAAACCCAAACGCCTGGCTGCCTCCGCGCTGCTGATTCTGCTCTTCGGCAGCATCGCCGGTGCGGCAACCCTGACCGTGGACCCCACGGGCCATGGCGATTTCACCACGATTCAGGACGCGATCCATGCCGCCGCCTTCGGAGACGAAGTGCTCGTAGGGTGCGGTGTCTACTTCGAAAACATCGTGATGCAGAACGGCAGACACGTCCGGGGCGAGGACCGGAACTGCGCAATCATCGATGGCGGCCGGTCGGGAAGCGTGGTGACCTTCCCGGAGCTCGGAGTCGCTACCGGCCTCTCCGATCTCACGATCCGAAACGGCTTCACCCAGGGCAACGGCGGAGGAATCCGAATCGAAGGCGGCAGTCCGACGATCACCCGCAACTTGATTCTGGACAACCGAGCGAGAGACGGAGGGGGCATCTATCTCCGGTCGAACGGTGATCCGGCGATCTCCGGCAACATCATCGAGGGCAACCACTCCACTCAAAGCGGCGGCGGGATCCATGCCTCCCAAGTACAAAACGCAGTGATCACCACGAACCTGATCCTGAGTAACTCCGCGAGCTTCACGGGCAGCTCGATCCACGTATCCCTTGCGGACCTCGAGATCGTCGGGAATACGTTCTTCGGCAACACGACCGAGTTCTACAGTGCGGGCATCTACGCCTGGAACTCCACCGGGCTGATCGGAAACAACGTCTTCTTTCGCAACACCGGGCTCGCGTCGTACCCGTCGGATCTGGATGCGGTCGACAGCAGTTTCACCTACGCGTCGAACATCTCCTACGCCAACAATCCCTCCGGCACCGGTTTCCCCTCGGGCGTTACGCTCATCGACCCGCAGTTCGTCGACGAGGAGTCCCTCAAACCCCGGAGCGATTCGCCCTTGATCGATGCGGCTACTCTCGGAACGTACCCGGCCCTGGACGTCGCCGGCTTTCCACGTTCGCTCGACGGGGATCTCGACGGCCTACCGGTGCGGGATATCGGTGCGGTCGAGAACACCGGGATCACGCGAGTCACCTTCGACGGCGACACCCTTCGCTGGGATGAAGCGCTCGGAACCGGCGTGCTCTACAACGTCTACCGCGGCGATCTCCAGACCCTGCGCACCAGCGGCGTCTACACTCAGGACCCGGCCTCGATACCGCAGGCTCTGGAAAGCTGCCTGATCGCCGAAGGCCTCGTCGACGACGACGTACCGGCCGCCGGATCCGCCTTCTTCTACCTGGTGACCGCCGTCGGAAGCGTCGAGAGCAGCCTGGGGTTCGATGCCACCCCCACCGAACGGCCACGAACCCGCAACTGCGGCGAGTAGGCCAAAACCGACCGGCTCGATCCTCGATCTGATGCAATCGCATCATGGACGCCGCCGCCCGTTTGCACGCAAATACCCCCTTAGACGCAAACGCAATTCCGCCGGCGGCGTGACCCGGCTGCAACGCACGCGAAGGGAGACCGGCCGCAGCGCCGCACGGCAGACGAGGAGGTTCGCCGTGTTCAGCCGCACTCGTAGTCACGTAACCCTGTTGACCCTCCTGACCGTTGCCCTCATCGGCGCGTCGCCGGTGGCGGCTGCGGGCGAACTACTGGCCAAACCCCTCTGGACCTTCGACGTTCCACAGGGGATCTACAACCTCGACTCCTGGGGTGACGGCTACGCCGTTGCCGACCTGGACTACGACGGCACTCCGGACGTGGTCTTCGGTACCCGGGACGGGCAGGTGACCGCCGTCAGCGGAAAGACCGGCAAGGCGCTTTGGCGGCAGAAGCTGGCCGACAAGGCGGTCAACGCCACCGCCGACATCCGCGACCTCGACGGTGACGGACATCCCGAGGTCATCGCCACCGCCATGGCCGATCCGGCCAGAATCCAGGTCCTGGACCGTCACGGGCGGGAACTCTGGACGGCCGATGGAGACTTCGCGGAGATCACCGATCTGGCCTACGCCGACGTCACCGGCAACGGCCTGATCGACATCGTGGGCGCCAACAACACCTACCCCTACGGCGGCTGCGTGTTGGTCTGGAACGCATCGGACGGCAAGCGCCTCCACGCCTTCCACGCCGGACGTCCTCTGTCCCTCGACACCCTCGACCTGACCTTCGACGGGGTGCAGGACATCGCCGTCGGTGAAGCCAACCGTGTCTCGCTGATCGACGTGCGCTCCGATGACGGCTGGACCATGCCGGTCGAGGGCCCCGGGTTCGGCGCGGATATCGTCGCCGCCGACGTCAGCGGCGATGGCCGCCCGGAAATGCTCTCCGGCGGCTCCCCGACCACCTGCTACGGTCCCGAGGGCCGGATCGACTGGATGAGCGGCGGACGCCATAAGGGGACCCTGCTCTCGGTTGCCGACGTGGTGAATGACGAGCTCCACTTCAGGCAACGGATCGAGGTGGTCGCCAGCGACCGGGACAGCACCCGGTTGACGGTGATGGACGGGATGACCGGTGAGGTGATGTGGTCGGTGTACGGCGTCGTGACCCATGTCCTGGGCAACGTCAACCAGGACGGCCTGCAAGAGATCCTGATCGGAGCCTTCAACCCGCTGGATCAGTCGCCGCTGCCGCACTACTACGTCGGAGCCCTCGACGGTGACCTCAACCCGCTGTGGGCCTTCCCGCTGGACAAGATCGACTACGCCAGCTTCTCGCTGGTCACCGCCGACCTGGACGCCGACCCTCAGATGGAGGTAGTGGTGGCCAACGGTGACACCCTGATGGCGCTGGACGTCCGGACCAGGCCGCTGCGGCCTGCTCCTGAAGAGGAGTAGCGTCCGGATCGCGAACCGGGAGCCGCGGCGAACTCCCTGACGTCGCGGCTCCGAATCAAGGGGAGCCGGATCGTCCGCGATCCGGCTGGACCCTCCCGAAGACCACGGAGTAGGCTCTTCGGCAAGACCCCGGCCGTCCACAGCGGGCGGCCGCCTTGCTTTCGGGGGAGCCTTGAACCGTAGACTCGAACCGCTCCGCTGCGGCGTGTTGATCACCGACACCCGCGGCCGGCTCGAACAGCAGGATCGCTGTGCCCGCGAGTGGCTCGATCGCGACGGGATCGGTGAGGACGCGCCCTGCTGGGAATCCGCCGGTCTCCGCGCTCCCGACGGCCGTCCATTCTGCAGCACGCGCTGCGCCATTCGCCGTCAGGCCGCCCGGGGTATCGATGAGCTGACCCATCGGGTCCGCCTCCCCGAAGCCTCCGGAGGCGGTCTCGTCGACCTTCACTCCCGGGTGGTGCCGGGCGCTGACGGCCCGCGAATCGTTCACGTGCTGGTGCCCTGCCCCGACACCGAAGAAGACCGGGAGGCCGCGGCTCCCGAGCCCGATCCGCGGGTCTCCCGGCTGACTCCCCGGGAACGGGAGATCCTCAGCCTGCTCGCAGCCGGGGCGACTACCGCGGAAGTGGCGGCTGGACTGCAGGTATCCGGGGTCACCGTACGGAATCACGTCCAGCACATCTTGCACAAGCTCGAGGTCCACAGCCGGCTGGAGGCGATCCTCGCCTGGATGGACTCGGGCGAACGGGAAGACTAGACGGCTACCCGGCGGGAGTCCTCGACACCCGGCGGGCACGGTTGACGGCGACGTTCTCCAGCCAGGTCTCACCGCCGTCGTAGGAGCGGCTCATCGACCAGGTGAAGCCGGATGTCTCGATATCGCTGAACCGGATGCGGTCGATGTAGGCGCCCCGGGTATCGGAGCCCTGGGCTTCCAGCACCATCTCGCCGTCGGCCATGTTCCCATAGAAAAACCCCTTGACGAATCCGGGGGCCTCGTCGGTACCGGCCATCAACCAGTTGTTGACCCAGCGCCCCTTGGCGTCGTCGTAGCTACGCCAGGTCGTGCCCCGGTATCCCAGCTCGGAGTACCAGTCGTCCTGAAAGGCGTAGCCGTTCAGGGTGTAGTAGCCGACCCAGCGGCCACGGCTGCTGACCTTGGAGCCGTCCTGCTGGGTGAAGGTCAGCTCGCAATCGAACTCGCCGACCAGAAAACTGAATTGCTTCATCTCTTCGGGAGCATCCGGGTGCGGTTGCAGCAAGCGGCCGACGTTGACCCCGTCGAGGCCCTCCGATGCGAGACCTGCAGTCGGGCCCGCGGCGAGCACGAGGCAAAGAGCAAGGGACGAAAACAAACGGAAAGCTTGACGGTGCATGAAACCTCCTCGCGAGCGAACGGCCCGTTCGTCGCCCCTCGCCGCATGGTACGGCAAATCTAGTGCTGCGTTTCAATCCCGGGCAGGACCGCAGCCAGACTGCCTTCGCGGTGCGCCAGGTGATCGACCTGCCCCGCTCCCAGGCCTCGGATATCATGGAGCTTCTACCGACCGTAGCCGATCCCTAGGCGGCCCGATCCGCCTCGGACGGCTCCAGGAGCGTCCATGTCCAGGACCGTCATCGCCGGGTCCGCCGCTGCCCTGCTGCTGCTTCTGGTCCTGGTGCTGGCGGGTTACCGGCTCGTGCAGCAGGCACTCGAGCCCGATACCGCCCACTGGCCCGCCATCACTCCGCAAACACCTCGTCCCGAGCATCCCGGCTACCTCTACGGAGTCGTCACGACCACCGAAGGGAACGACCACCAGGGCTATCTCCGCTTCGGCGGGGATCAGGAAGCGTTCTGGAGCGACGCATTCAACGGATTCAAACCGCACAACCCCTGGGCCGAACATCTTTCCGGCCAGGAGGAGGCACCGAAACCAGCGCAACTCGAGCGGCCGTTCATGACGCGCTTCGGCAACCTGACGCGCATCGACATCGAGGGGCGGGATGTTCGGGTCACGCTGAAGAGCGGCACGCGGGTGCTGCTCGATCGCCACGAGGCCGGGGACATCGACGACGGAGTGCGGGTCTGGGTCGACGGGACCCGGGTGGTCGACCTGGAAGCCCGGGCGATCCGGCAGATCGAGTTCCGGCCGGCACCCGGCGGCGATGCGGCTCCCACGTCACGACTCCACGGAACCGTTCGCACCGGGGATGGTTCGTTTCGCGGGTTCATTCAGTGGAACCGGCTGAAACGCCTGGGCAGCGACAGGCTGGTGGGCCGCAGCGACAAGGGCCGACAGGCGATCCCCTTCGACGACATCGCCTCGATCGAACGAGACGGGGACAGCGGCTGCCGGATACGGCTTCAGGTCGGCGACGAGCTGAGCCTCGAGGGGGAGCCGGACGTGAACCGGCGCAACCGCGGCCTCGTCGTCGACGATTCCCGCTACGGCCGCGTACTGATCCCCTGGAACCAGGTCGAAGGGGTCGACCTCACACCAGGCGACGATTCCCCCGCCTACTCGGACTTCAAGCCGGGAAGCGCGATACAGGGAAGCGTAGAGACCCGGCAAGGGGCGTCGCACGGGCGGCTGGTGTTCGACCTGGATGAGAGCGAAACCACGGACACCCTCGATGCGCCGGCGAAGGGTGTGACCTACACCGTCCCGTTCGGACGCATCCGTTCGATCGCTCGCGACCCGGCGTCGGATGAACATTTCATCGTCGACCTCGACGGCGGCCCCTTGCGCCTCGAGGCCCGGGGAGACCTGGCCGGCGGCAACGGCGGCATGCTCGTGTTTCCCGTAGCCGGCGGGCCCGCCCAGTACATTCCGTGGCCCGAGGTCCGGAGTATCGAGATCGCCTCGAAACCAAAGTTGCGGGCACCTGACTCAGAGGGTCAGGTCGTAGAATGAAACCAGCAAATTGAATAAGCCATGGGCGATCATCGGCGGGATCAGGCTGCGGCTGCGCTCGTAGAGGTACGCGAGAAGCAAGCCCGCGCCGAAAATCCAAAGGCTGCCTTCAAGGTTGTAGCCATGCCACACAGTGAACAGTAGCGCATTCAGGATCAGCGCCGGCCATAGGCTGAATCGAGTCCGGAGCGTCCCGTAGAACACCCCGCGAAAGACCAGCTCCTCGAACAGCGGCGCAAACAGAACGCCGTTCAGCAGGGCGGCCACCACCGCCGCCCCCGAGCCCCAGAGGATCAGCTCACTGTAGCCCCCCCAACCGGTGAATTGCCCCCAGGTGCCCAGTGTCCACAGTGCAGTCAGAGACTGATCGACGAGAATTCCGCACAAGGTCACGGCGACGATCAAACGCCAAGGGCGTCCGGAAAAGCCGAAGATGACGAGGAAGCCCGGCCCGTCCTTCGGCCGCAGCAACCAGATCAACCCCAAGGCCACGAGCCCACCCCAGAGCACGTGGAGATGGAACGCGGAGAAGAAAACCGGATACCAGAGGTACCCGACCGTGGCCAGAATGCTGACCGCGATCCCGGAATCGAACGCCCAATACGAGGTCCAGCGCGTTTCGGCACAGGGCCCCGCACGCAACACCCACCATCCGAGCACCAGCACCCCGAGCGCGCCGAGAATCAGCGACATCCATTGCTGCGCGCGATCGACTGCGATGACGTTGTCCACTCGGGCTGACATTCGCTTCCGGGCGGCCGCAACGGCTCGAGCATGCCCTTCTCGTTCGGCGAAGCGTAGGTGAACCGTGTCGACGTACCAGTGACCCGAACCGATATAGCTCTTGAAGTTGGCGAGTTCCGATTCCGTCGGCTTACCACCCCTGCCGTAGGCGTAGCGCAAGACCCCCTCGCTTTCCGGGCCGAGCGAGTAGGTCTTGAAGTACGAAGTGATCTCGGAGTTCCAGCCCGACGCCTCCAACTCCAACACGACGCGGCGAAGCATGAGGCTGGACCCTTCGAGGGACCACGGCGGAAGCTTGCCCAGCTCTGCGGCGTAGTCGTCCAGCACTTTCTGACGGACGTCCTCGCGGATACCGAGAATTCGCCCCCAGACACCGGGATCCTGCGCCAGCCGGCCGGAGTCGATGGCATCCAGGTCGGCCCCGGCAACCTTGAGCACCGTATCGAGGGGGTACCAGAGGCTCGACGCCTCATCCCGGTTTCCGAAGCCGAACGAGAACGAGTAGAGGAGAATCAGCAGCAAGCCGCCGACGATTGCGCAGCCTGCTCCCCTGGAACTCGACGGCTGCTCCAGGCTCTCCCCGCCACCCTCACCGGCGGAAACACTCCCGTCATCGGCTGGAACTTCGCTCAATCCCCTACCCCCTGCCGTGTCCCGGCCGTTCCGCCAAGTCTACCAGGGGCAGGAACGGGCCGAGCGCGACCGAACAAAGCGCACCCGAGTCGCGGGGCGGTGCCGGCGACACTTCTGTCCATCCCTCCCTCCCTCCGGCTGAAGCCGGCGAACTGGTCGTCGGGAGTTGCAACGGAGATGCCGAAACGATCAGACGTGTACCGCGGTAGGAGATCGTTGCGGGACGCCGGAAAGCGTCCCGATGACAGGACACATGAACACGGGCGTGACGCCGAGAGCGTCCCGGGAGCGGAACACTGCCCTCGGTGCCTGTCGCCCTTTTCCGAACGCGGCGGCTAGCGGCCGGCCCCGCGGCTCTCGGCTACGGGCACTCAGCGATATCCAGCGGGTAGCAAGTCGAGGCTCCGACCGAACGCTGAGTTCCGGAGCTCTCGATCCCGCGGGAACCTTCGGCAACGCCGTCGCTGGCCACCACCAGGTAGTAGCGGTCGTCGGCTGCCGGGGTCAGCGTCCAGCTGGTCGCTCCGGAGGTGCTGCAGGTCACCGGCTCATGGCTCTCGAAGCTACCGAGCAGCCCCTCGTAGACCACGAAGTCGCTGTCGGAGCCGAGGCAGGAGGCATCCCAGCTCAAGACCAGATCGTTCCCGGCGCCGGCGGCCAGGGTCAAGGGCAAGCCCCCGCCATCGGCAACCGACCCGACCGTCCCGCCGAAACCGGCGGCGATGCTGTTGACGTTGAACGACCCGGAGTCGACCACCAGCCGCAGGGTCTGCACGCCGCCGTCGAAGGTCACGTCGCTTGCGGTCACCGTCGTCCAGTTCTGCCAGCCGAAGGTCGTGCCGAAGGAGACCGGACCGGTGCGATCCACCCCGTCCAGTTCGATATGGAAGGTTCCGCCCGCGGCCTCGGACGCCACCCGAACATCGAGGTCGTAGCTGCCCGGGAGCGCCTCGACGGTGTACTCGATCCACTCTCCCGGAGAGGTCCAGCCGAGGTTGTGGCCGTAGCCGATATCGGTACAGTTCTCGAGGTCCACCCCTTCGCCGGGCCGGTAGCCGCCCCCGTTGTTGCTCGGATCGATGTCGTTGTAGGCCAGGCCCTGGCCGCCGAGGTCGTAGTCCTCGGCTTCGAGCACACCCGGCACGGCGGCCGGAGCAATGCGGTAGGGCGCCTGGGCACAGGTGGTCCCGACGGTGATGTCCACCGGCTCGGAGACACCGAGCAGACCGGTATCGTCCCGGCCGCGGGCGGTGATCGTGTAGCAGCCCTCCATCGCCCCCGGAATGGTGAAGTCGAAGGGGGGCACCGTCGAACGCCCGAGGACCGCCTGATCCTGAAGGAACTCGACGTACTGCATCGAGCCGTCGTCGACGGCGTCGACGGTGATCGTCAGGTCTTCGCCGGGCTGATTGAAATCGCTCGGGGTCGGACTGGTGATGACGATGCTCGGCTTGTCGTTGGGCACCTGGTAGACCCGGACGTAGTCGACGACGAGCTCCTGGGGAAAGACCGTCGAGCCATCGGGCGGGCCCGGCAGGTTGCCGCCCACCGCCATGTTCAGCAGCAGATGGAAGTCGACGTCGAAGGGCGCCGGGAAGGGTCCGCTGGTCGAATACCAACTGGCGCGTACGCCGTAGAGCACGCCGTCGATGTACCAGCGGATCTCGCCGTTCTCCCACTCGACGGCGTAGACGTGAAAGTCGTCATGGGACGTGCCACCCGACAGGATGTACTCGCTGGACGAATAGACGTTGGCCGGGAACGGACCGCCGTAGTGGATCGTGCCGAAGATCTTCTCGGGCTCCTGACCGACCATCTCCATCACGTCGATCTCGCCGCTGGCCGCCCAGGTCCCGTAGAACGAGGGATCCGACGGAAGCAGCCAGAAGGCTGGCCACAGGCCCTGGCCGATCGGCATGCGGGCGCGCATCTCGAACCGGCCGAAGGTCCAATCCCCCTTGGCCAGGGACCGCATGCGGGCCGAGGTGTAGTTGCGGCCGGCGAAGGACTCCTGCCTGGCCGTGATCGTGAGGAACCCGCCGGATACGGTGGCGTTCTCGGCCCGGTACCACTGCAGCTCGTTGTTGCCCCAACCGCCGGGCAGGCCGACCTCGCTCCCGTCACCGAGTTGGAAGGTCCACTTGGAGAGGTCCACGGCGCTGCCGTCGAACTCGTCGGACCAGACCAGCACGCAGCCGGAAAGCCCGTCGCACTGGGCGGCCGCGGGAGTCACGGCGAACACGGTCGCGATCAGAAGCAGCGCTGTCGATAACCATAGTCGCCGAACCGCGCAGACAGAGAGATCCCGTTCTTGAGCCATCATCAGCCGGCCTTCCCCTCTAGGGCCCGGCCGGCGGCCCCTACGGCCTCCCCCTCCCGGGCAACTGTCAGGTTTACGCCGAAACCGCCGGAACGGCCGGATTTTCGCCGGCGAACCGCGCCAGAACCCGGAAAAGAGGCCGAATCCCACTACCAGAGGGCGGCGAAGATACCTCCGAGGATCAACCCGTAGACCACCCCGTCCAGCAAGTCGGTCCAGATCCGCGCCTTGAACCAAATCCTGTGGAGCACGCCGCTGGTCGCGTAGGTCAGAACCCCGATGGTTGCGGACACCCGGAAGAGGTGCATCGTCGAAGTCCCCGGCGGGCAAGCCAGGGACGTGACGTAGGCAATCCCGATCACGGTCACCAGGAAGTAGCCGATCGTCAGCCCCATGTTGGCTCCCATGTTGGGCATGGCGTAGACGTTGACCGTCGCCCGGGGCCCCGTGGCGTAGCGCTCCATGTACTCCTTGGATCGCTGCACCGCGCCGGAGCCGGCGTACGGGACCATGTAGTTGCCGCCGGGAACCCCCTCGAGGGCCTTCCGGACGCGATCCTCGTCGGGCAGCTTGCGGTGATCCCCGAAATGATGGGGCATCACGGCCCAGGCCACGAAGCTCGCCAGCCACAGGGCAACCGTGCTGAGCAGAATCGGCAACCAGTGATCGATCAGGAATTCCATCGCGCCTCCTTCGGCCCCTGGAACTGCTCGACGATTGGAGCAGCTCTCTGCGGCGTGACCAGGTAGGCGTAGACCAGAAGCAAATCACCGCGTTGCGGGCGGCCTGACTATAGTCCAGGAACCGCGGGATCGCGCATCGATTCGATCAACACCCCGAGCAATCGAAACTGCAGGCAGGGTTGCTGTCGTCGCAGTCCGCCGCGACACAGGTGCCGTCCCCATCGCCGTCGACACAGGTGCCGGCACACGGGACCATGCGATCGCCACCGCGAGGGCTGTGGCCGAAGCTGCCGGCGTTGGGGGTGAGCGGACGATCCAGATAGAAAAACACCGCTCCCGGCACCGGCATCGCCGGATCGACGAAACCGAGCACATCTCCGGAGACCATCGGAGTACAGCCGGCCACCATGTCCGCGGAGTCGGCGCGCACCGCCTCGTAGGAGGTCGCAAGCTCCTGGGGCGGCCAGCTGTAGGCGTCGCGATTCGCAGGATCGAAGTAGCCCGAGGGGCCGGTGTTCTCGTCGATCAGACCGTAGTCGCGATCGCCGGGACAATTGTTGTCGACCCCGTCGTTGACCTCTGGGGCACCGGGGTAGTTTCTGTCGTTGGACTCGTCACAATCCAGAGGATCACACGGCGGAGACCCTCCGAAACCGTCACCATCGAAATCCGAACAGGCCGAATCCGATTCGACGGACCCCATGTCGCATCCGAATGCGATACGCCGAGACTTGATCTGATCGAACTGTCTGCAACTTGTCGCCGTACTCTCAAAACCTTCAGGGCTACCCGCGTCAACGACCGGGCTATTCATCAACGGCTTGTACGAAAGCGTGTCGCCACCGTTGCCGCCCAGGGCGCCGAGCTGCGGATCGACGCCGAGCAACATCGTGCTGCCATCACCGATAAGGTTGCAGCCGGTTGTATCCTGGACCAGGCTGAACGCCCCATCCAGGTTGACTTCGCAATCGCCATTCCCGTTGGCGGCCAGGATCGAATTGGCCATCAGCACATCGACATCGCTCCCACCGATGCCGCCGACCTCTACGCCATCGGATGTGTTCGCGTAGATCGTACTGTTCGATATCGTCACCACAGGAAACGGATTATTGATGTGAATCCCGCCCGCCAAGCCCAGACCGTGGTTCTCAGTCACCGTGGAGTTGCGTAGTTCAATGGATCCCGAAAATGTGTAGATCCCACACTCGCTGGAAGATCGAACCGTCGAGCGCTCCAGCAGAGCTGCGCCTCCGGCGCCGCGCACCCCGACTCCGTTTCGCAGAAAAGTGGTATCCACGGCCTCCAGGGGGCCGGAATTCACCCGCGCGCCGACCTGGTTGTCCCGAATAACGGAACGACTCACACGAACCGTGCCGGAGCCCACGTCCAGGCCCACCTCGGCCCCATACAGCACGCTGTCTTGAACGTAAAGGTCCGGCTCAACGACATCAACGCCGGCTACTTCAGCGCTGTCAAGCACGAACGGGCCGAGTTCGCGGAGCTCGAGCCCACCTTCGATTCCCAATCCTCCCAGAAAGATCCCTGAGGGAGCCGCGCCGACGCCTCTGAGCATCCCATTTCGAATCCGGGTGGACTCCTTGCCTGCACCAAGCAGCGCCTTCGACCCGGTGACGAGAACCGGCCCTAGTCCAGGATCGAGATCGTAGTTGCCCGGCGGCACTCGAATGGAGCAGCCGTTCTGAGCGAAGGCGATCGCCTCCCGCAAGCTCACATCGACCTCGAACTCACCGTCGTCGCCATCCTCTCCGGTGGTAATCGAGACCTGGCAATCACAGAGGTCTCCCACACCGTCCTGGTCGGCATCGGCCTGCATCGCGTTGGCCACAACCGGACAGTTGTCTCGGCAATCCGGCACGCCGTCGGAATCCCAATCGTAGCTGGAATCTTCGAACTCGCAGAAGTCTCCACATTCACCACCACAGAACTGCCCGCAAGCCGAATCCGTGTCATCGCAATCGTCGAACCGACACAACCCGTCACCGTCTCCGTCGACGCAATCCTGCCCGCAGAAAGGGTTCAGGTCATCGCAATCGCTACACGCCGGCTCCCCGTCACCATCTGCATCAACCTCACAGTCCGTGATGCAGAGCGCCCGCTGATCGTCGCAATCCCCAGCACACGCAGCGACTCCATCCCCGTCCGCATCCGTGCAGTCCAAGACACAGCCTGCCACATTGTCGTCACAATCCCCCTCGCACACCGGCACGCCATCTCCATCTTCATCGATGCAAGCGGCGGCACACGCCTCACTCAGGTCATCGCAATCCTGGTCGACGCAGTAGCCGTCAAGATCCTCGTCGGTGCAATCCAGAGCACAGTTCGGGTTCAGATCATCGCAATCGCCGCCCGCCGAGACGCCGTCGAGGTCGTAGTCCGGCGCTGTCGGCTCCGGGTCTATGCAATCGGCAAGGCCGTCTCCATCCAGGTCCGGATCCAACGCGCTCCACACCTCGACAACCGAGTCCAGCGTCGACACGTAGACGATGCCATCGTCGGCGACAACGACCCGACCCGAGGTCTGCCCGAATTCCCACACAAGCAGGCCGCCGCGGTTGTACAGCCGAACAGGGAATCCGGACCCCAGGCTGAACAGGAAACGCCCACTGGCATCGACGTCCAAACCATCGATGCTTTGCCGATCAGAGATACGGATGCGTTCCTGCTCTGCTCCTGCGGAATCGTACCGAACCATGTCGATTGCGTTGCCGAATAATCCCCGGGCGATGTGGCCGTCCCCGGCTACATCCGCGGCGAAGTGGTCGTCGGACGCCGCATCCACCGCGTAGGAGAGAAGGTTGGCTCCGTTGGAGTCGTACCAGCGAACCTCTGCTCCCGAGGGCGAACCACTGAGAGCCCAAATCTGCAGCACATCTCCCGGGCCCACGTCCATTCCGCGAGGTGAGCCCAGGTCAGGATCATTGATCACGCCGGTGAAGAGGCCGCTCGAACTGTAGCGCTCGACACCGGAATTTGTCTGGAGAAAAACCGTGCCGTCGTCCAGCACCTCGATATCTCGATATCCACCTGCCGACGCTGTCGGAAAGTCCAGTACGAACTGGCCGGTCAGCGTCGTGACCCGGACACACTGGATACTGGGGATGCCCGGGCACGGCGCCTGGTAGACCGAATAGAGCTGTCCGAGGGCCACATCGAACACATCCGTTCCCGGCAGCGTATTCAACAGCTGCGGAGGATCGCCGCAGGCGGCACGGCCCGGTGTCCAGGCGGAACAGCAACACAGGATCAACAGGATGATCAGTCGTCGCGCCACGGACGCCCCCTTTCGGTTTCCTCGAAGCTACCTTCACACCTCGACCAAAAGCAACGGCTTCCTGAAGCACCAGACGACTTTTTCGCAGCTCGGGACGCCCTTGCGAGCGGAGTGTCCCGGCCGCAGGACACTCGCTGCCGAGGGTCACTCCCCGGCACTTGGCAGCTTTGCCAGGAACTGAACCGACCTGGCGAGTGTCACTGCCGCCGCTTCCCGGTGAGGTTGGTGGCCGCACCCGTCGAGCTCAATGACCTCGATCGGGCAACTTACTCCGGCCGCAAGCCGTTCGACCTGTTCCAGGGTGCCGTAGGGGTCCGCGTTCCCTTGGAAGGCGACAACGGGACAGCGGATGCCCGGCAACGCCGACTCGATGTTCCAGCGACGGAACTCAGGTCGCAGCCACACGTCGACCCACCCACCGAAGGCCTCGTCGACTCGATCGCCGTGACGCCGCATCAAACGCTCGCGCAGCGCACCCTGCCGATACTCCTCCCGGAGGCCCGCGATTCGCTCGACGCAAATCCGCTCAACGAACAGATGCGGCGCTTCGAGGATCAGGCCGCGGACCCGGCCTGCAGGGTCATGCTTGCCGGCATGGAGCAAGGCGATCGAACCCCCGTCACTGTGCCCGACGAGCACCTCGGCGCGAACCTCGAGATGATCCAGCAGCGCCGGCAACACGTGCTCGGCTTCGTCGTGCATGAAAGAAACAGGCCGAGGTAGCGCTGCCGGCGAGGAGCCGCCGTAGCCGAAGCGGCTGTAGATCAATCCCCGGCACCCTGAGGCCTCACACAGCCTGCGAGGATAGTCTCCCCATCCAGCCGCACACCCGAGGCCTTCGTGCATGAAGACCAGGCTCGGCCGCGTCGGATCGCCGGCGACCCGGTAGTATTCAACCGTCCCCATGCTCAGGGTACAGCGCTGCGTGTCCATCACTGGATCTTACCCGCATCGCAACTTCGACGAACCGATACTCGCGGCGCGCACGATATAGTGAGCACCATGAAGAATCTCGAATTGCTCTCCTGTTGTCTCCTCGCGTCAACGCTTTGCACCATGGGATGCCTTCAGCCGCCCGAAGACGACGTAGCGCGCCCGACGGCCGAAAGTTCCGACGCTCAGGCCGCTCCTCGCGACCTGCCGACCCTGACCCGAGAGCAAACCCACAACAAGTTCAGCCGGGATATCGAACCACGGCTACGGGTCCCGTCGGGAACGACCGTACGTTTCGAGACCGAGGAAGCAACCGACGGCCAGCTGACGCCCGATTCGACGGCTGAAGATCTCCTGACCGTCGATTTCGACAGGGTGCACCCGTTGACCGGGCCGGTCTTCGTCGAAGGTGCGGAACCCGGCGACGTGCTGAAGGTGACCCTCGAGCGGGTCGAGGCGGGTGGCTGGGGCTGGAACGGCATCCTGCCCGGCTTCAGCTATCTGGCTGACGAGTTCACCGAGCCCTACCTGCGCACCTACGAGTTCGACCCTGACGATCCCGATGTCCGGTTCCTCGACGGGGTGCGCGTTCCTTTGCGTCCCTTCCCCGGCGTGATCGCCGTGGCGCCGGACACCAGCGAACGGCTCAACACCATTCCGCCCCGGGCCAACGGCGGCAACATGGACGACAAGGATCTGACCGAAGGAGCCATCGTCTACCTGCCGGTCTTCGTGCCCGGCGCACTGTTCTCCATCGGCGACGGCCACGCTGCCCAGGGAGACGGCGAGGTCTGCGGCACCGCCATCGAGATTCCGATGACCGTCGAGGCGAAACTCGAGGTGATCAAGGGAGGCCGCAGCATCAAGGAACCCCAGTACGAACATGCCGGCTACTACGCGGTGACCGCGTTCGGCACCGACCTGGATCAGGCCGGGCGCAAGGCCACCCGCTACATGTTGGACTACCTGGTCGAGGACCGCGGACTCGACCGCACCGAGGCCTACGCCCTGGCGTCGGTAGCGGCCGACTTGAAAATCGCCGAAGTCGTCGACCTACCCCACATGTTGGTGACCATGAAGATCCCGAAGGACATCTTCGTCAGGGAGTAGTCGTTTGCACGCCCCTACGAACACCCCAGTGGCGGGCAAGCAGCGCCACGAGATCGTCGACATCTTTCGCGGCTTCGCCCTGATCGGGGTGCTGCTGTCGAACATCCTCTGGACGACCCAGCACTTCGCCCTGACCGAGGATCAACGCAGCGCACTCCCATTCCATACGGGCAACCTCCTCGTCGAGGCGCTGTCACTGATGTTTGTCGAGTTCAAGTTCTACACGATTTTCTCGATCCTGTTCGGGCTCGGCTTTGCCATTCAACTCGACCGCCTGCAGGCCCGGGGATCGGGCGCCGCCGGCACCTTTGCCCGCCGGCTGACGGTCTTGCTCGCGATCGGGCTGACCCACTCGGTGTTCATCTGGTTCGGCGATATTCTGCAGTTCTACGCCCTACTCGGTTTCGTCCTGCTGCTCGTGCGGAACCGTAGCGACCGGTTCCTGCTGCGTGCTGCTATCGGTATCGGCCTGCTGGTGGCCCTGATGCCGGCACTCCACGCCTGGCTCCAGCCTGCGGTGGCCGAGACCCCGGACCCTGCTCCCTCGCGATTCGTGGTCATGTCGTCGGGTAGTTACGTCGAGATCATCGGCCTCCACTGGAAGTTTCAGGTCGAGACCTACATCAACTGGACTCTGGAACAGGACGGCCTGTTCTACTGGAATCTCAGCGTGCTCTGGAAGTTCCTGCTGGGCTACTGGATCGGACGGAAGGGGATCTTCCAACGGGTGAAGGACTTCGCACCCAGATTCCGGCGCTGGCTCCCCTGGCTCTGGCTGGTCGGCCTGACCGGAAACGGAATACTGGCGGGAAGCACGTTCCTGGCTGAGTTCTGGATTCCCGCGGCGCAGGACTATCGGGCTTTGCTCTGGGCGCCGGTGGAACTCGGTGTCGTCGCGCTTTCCTTCGCCTATCTGTTCTCGATCGCGCTCTGGTTCCGTACTGCAACGGGGCGAAAGATCCTGGGAACCCTGGCGCCTGTCGGTCGCATGGCGCTCACCGGATATCTCAGCCAGAGCGCGCTCTATCTACTCCTGTTCTACGGAGTCGGCTTCGGCTTGCTGGGCCGGCTCGGCGCCGGCCCGGTCGCCGCAATCGCGACGGCGATCTTTCTTGCCCAGATGCTGACGAGCGCGCTTTGGCTCCGCCGGTTCCGCTACGGCCCCATGGAGTGGATCTGGCGTTGCCTGACCTACGGCAAGCTCCTCACGATTCGCCGCGAGGCGAGCCGGGGGTAGGGCCCCAAGGCGCGCCTCGCCGGAACGCGTGGGAGCACGACTAGGGCACGCAGTCCACGATGCGCTCGCTACCGCTCGAGTCCACGCCCCATGAACCGGTGAACGGCGTGGAAGCCCGAACCACGTAGAAGAAGGTCTCCCCCGGCGGCGGCGTCTCGGTCTCGGTCCAGCAGGTCGCCGTCTCGAAGGTATCGAGGCAGCCGGTGCTGAACGCAGGGTCCAACGACCGCACGAGCTGGTACGACCCGGCCCCGGGCTGCGGCTGCCAGCAAACCTGACTACCGGTTACTTCGATGCCCCCGGTCACCTCGTCGGTCACGCCGAATCCGGGATCCCCGGGACAGTTGTTGTCCAGGCCGTCGTTGACCTCGGCAGCGCCGGGATAGGTGTCCCCATCGGTGTCGTCGCACTCGATGCAGGAGCCGAACCCATCCCCGTCTCCATCGGCGCACTCGCAGAGAGTGTCCTCGACAATCTGAAAGGACGAGAATGCGCCGGTCCCCGGCTCGCTGGTGAAGGTCTCGGACTGGGCCGGTATCGTCGGGTTCGTCGTTCTCGAGTCCACGGCGACCGGGATCGACGCGTTGCGCACCTCGCAGGCCGAAAGCAGACCGTCGGCGTTCAGCCGAAGCAGCCAGAACTCCCGATCCCGCCCGGGAGCCAGGCTGGGCCGGGTCGCCAGCACCGCCAGGTCCCCGTCGGACAGTTCAGTGATGCGTGTCGTCCACTCGTCTCCGTCCACGCTGCCGTAGACCCGCTGCCAGACCACCGTGCCCGAATCGTCGAGCTTCAGCAGCCAGAGCTGAGGGGTCCCGTCATGGGTCGTGGTCACACCGGACATCACGAAGCCGTCGCCGACCGCGACCACGTCGCTCAGACGGTCATCCCCGACCCCACCGATGCGGCGCTCCCAGAGGGTCGTCGCCGCGTCATCGGTCACCCGGGTCACCAGGGTCTCCAGATTCCCGGAGATCTCGGTGACCATCGTGTACAGGTACCCCCCGCCGTCGACGTGAACGACCCGCGCGTCGGTCCCGCCGGAGGCGTGGTCCCGTCGATGAGAACCGGAGAGTGCTCCCGTCGCCGGATTCTCCACCTTGTGGGCGTAGTGCAGGTCGCCGAACCCGCCGACACAGACGGTCAGATATCCGCCGTCGCCATCGGCTGCGCTGTCGCAGCTCTCCACCGGGCCGGGCCCCTGATCGAGTTCCTGACCGGCCAGGGCAAACCCCGCGCCGTCCACCCGGTAGGAGAAGGCGCGCCAGTCGTTGGTCCCCACATCGCTTCGTCCGGTCACGAGGATCTCACCGGTACTGAGCACCTCCACATCGGCGGCAAACACGCTGGGCACGTCGAGACGATGAAGCAACTGGTGCTGCACCGCCCCGGCAGCGTCATAGCGCTGGTAGTAGAGCTGCACGCCCCCATCCCAGAAGGTCTCGCCGAGGATGACGAGGTCTCCGTTCGGCGCCTCGGCCGCGGCATCGAAATCCCACGACGTAGAGTTTCCGTCCCGCTGAAACAGCACGTTCCCGGCGCCGTCGAGCTTGTGGACGATCGCTTCACCGTCGAAACCGAACTCCATACTGTTGCCGACCATCAGGATTCCGCCGTCCGACGTTCCCAGCAGGGCGCTCGGCTGCGGGCTGAGAATGCTGGCGTAGCCACGGCTCCAGCCGTCGGGACAGGGAGTACCGGATCCCGGGAACACCGTCGGGTCGAGGTCGATGCAGTCGGACTCGCACTCGGCGAAACCGTCGCCGTCGTTGTCCCGCTCGTCGTAGGGGGGCGTGGGCCATTCCGCCGCATTACAGTCGTTGGCCAGCCCGTCGCAAAGCTCCGGCGCCCCGGGGAAAACCCCACTCGCCGAGTCGTCGCAGTCCCCGGCACACTCGGTCACCCCGTCACCGTCGTCATCGAATTCAATGTCGGTCAGCGCAGGCCAGAGCGGATCCGAGCAGTCATTGTTGAGCCCATCGCACAGCTCCGGGGCGCCGGGGAACACGGCCAGGTCCTGATCGTCACAGTCTCCGTCACATTCCGACAGGCCGTCGCCGTCATCGTCGGACTCCTGGCCGTCCACCGGCCAGGCCGGATCGTCGCAATCGTTGTTGAGGCCATCGCCGCAGACCTGAGGAGCTCCGGGAAAGACCGACGCCTGGGCGTCCCCGCAATCGCCGCCGCAGACCGTGAAGCCGTCCCCGTCGGCATCGGCGTCCAGGGCCAGGATCAGGATGTCGCCGGCGTCCGGATCGAACCACAACGCCGTCGCCGGAGCCCCGGGACGGAAGCGAGCCCATCCGCCATCGAAGGTCCCCAACGCCGACGTCGCCCACCCGGACAACGGAGACTGGAACAACGTCGCGGTACTTCCGATATCCGAGCGATTGAGCACCTGGCTGTTGTCCGGAGAGACCTCGATGCCCGACTCGAAGTGATCGCCGGCAACCACCGTGGGGCTCAGTTCACGGACGATTCCGCCGGTCAGATCCACCGCCAGCAGGCTCTCCCGGCCTGCGACTCCCCGGTCTGCCAGGTACAGAACCGTCAAGCTGTCGGAAGTGAACAGCAGCGAGCGGGTCAGCACTTGCCCGCCTGCCGGCAACGAATCGGAACGTTTGGCCTGGCTACCCCCGGTAATCGGCACCGAATACAGTTCATGAGTCCCGAGGATGTCCTGGTCCGCCACGTAGACGACGGTGGCGCTATCGGGCGAAATCGCGATCCGATCCACCGCACCGCCGGCGGTCATGCCGCTGCTGAGGCGCTCCTGGCTTCCGCCGCCGATCGGAACCGAGTAGAGATCGAACTGCCCGGCAACCTCGAAGTCCGCGGTGAACGCCACCGTGGATCCGTCTGCGGCGATGACGAAGTCATTCACGGTTCGACTGCTCGACGGCGCGCTGGACAACAGGGTCGGGGCTCCGCCTGCAGCCGGCACGCTGTAGAGGCGGTTCACCGAGACCTGCCGGCTCGTGAAGACGATGTGGCTTCCGTCCTCGGTCAGCGCCCAACGCGCAACCTGATTGTCGATGAATTCCAGAGATCCTCCCGCCAGGGGCGTGGTGTAGAGGTTGTCGAAGGCGTCGACGAAGACCACATGGGCGCTGTCGGCAGAGATGGCCCACTCGTCGAAGTTCCGCAGATCGTTGTTGAACAGCAGGTTGGGCGTTCCCCCGGCCGTCTGCACGCTGTAGAGGGTCGTCGGATTGGTGTTGAGGTCGTAGGTCGCCCACGCGTCGTCGGGAGAGACCCGGACGGTCTGCACGTTGCGGCTGGATTCATTGCTGAGGTTGATCGGCGTGCCGCCGCCCAGGGGAATCGAGAACGCGTCCCACTGGGCGGGATTGTTCTGGTCGCGGGCCACGTAGACGGCGGTGGTCGAGGCGCCACCGAGGGCGAAGGAGCGCACTCTCCGGTTGCCGCTGAGTTGCAGCGGTCCCCCGCCGTCGATCAGAGCCGCGTAGAGTCTCGGCGGATTCGAGTCGTCGCCGATGAACACGACCCGCTGGCCGTCCGGGGTGAGGTCCGCCGAGGTCGCGTTCAGCGCACCGGACAGGTCGATCTCGGAGCCGGTCGGGGTCGGGCTCAGCGGACAGGCGTCACAGGCGTCGCCGATCCCGTCCCCATCCCCGTCGGCCTGAAGCGGGTTCGCCAGGTTCAGGCAGTTGTCGGTCACGTCGGCGACCCCGTCTCCGTCGATGCCCGCCAGGATCGATCCGCCGAGAACCCACAACAACACGGTGCCCAGAACTCGAGATCGCATCGCCTTCTCCTTCGTCGAACCGGCCAACTTCGGCCTTATTCGACAAAGAAGAACTCTCGACCTCAGGTTTCGCCGCGAACCGCAGCCAGGCCGTAGACCGAGTCCCCCGGAATCAACCGTTCCCGGCGATCGATCGCGAAGCCTGCTTCGACCAGCTCCCGCTCCAGTTGCTCGACGCCGGGCAACATCCGGCAGCCCTCGGTCGAGCCGAGGACCAGGTCGAAGTAGCTGGACATCGGACCGCCTGCCGTGGAGGTGGCGATGGCCACTCGCCCGCCCGGACCCAGCCGCTCACTCACGCTGCGCCAAAGCGCCGCGCGCTCGCCGGCATCGAAGTAGTAGACGTTCTGGTTGGCCGTGATCACGTCGAACGGACCCGAGGGCCAGCTTCCCGAATCGCGCATGTCGCCGACGTGGACCTCGAAACGATCGCCGAGGTCCGCCGACGCGAGCTGCTCCCGGGCCTGTTCGGCGACGGCAGGATCGAGCTCGAGGCCCGCCCCGCGAAACTCCGGCCCCAGAGACCCGATGTGGCAGAGCATCGTGCCGCTCCCGCAGCCCAGGTCGAGCACCTTCCGGGCCGCTCCGCCGGCGAACAAACGTTCGACCCAGTCCCGCAACCAGTGATCGAGGATGCGGGAGGAGCGCGCGACGAGCGGACCGTAGCGATCGAGGTAGTCCCGTGGCGGCTCGCCGGCGAGGCGGCCGGGAAGGTCCACCATCACTTCGTGGTGATAGCTGGTGAACTCCAGCAACATCGAGGCGAGCGGACCCTCGGGGTCGGCGGCAAGGCGGCGAGCCATCGCACTGCGCGGCGCGTAACGCTCGCCGCGCCGCTTGAGCAACCCGCGGGCGACACCGAGTTCCAGCAGGCTCCGCAGCAGGTCCCGCTCCGAAGCGCCGGTGGCGAGGGCCAGTTCATCGAGGGTAGCCGGCTGTCCCAAGCCGGCCATCGCTCCGCTGCGCAGCAGCGCCGACGCGCAGGTGAGCTGGATCTGTCCGGACATCCCGCGGACGAGGCCGGCGAACGCCAGCTTGTCGGGCAAAGTGGCCAATCGGGACAAGGCACGAAACATCGGCGAACCCTCCTGGACACAGTCTAGACGTCCGGCTCGCCGGGCGGCGGGAAATCGAACGAGCCGCTGCAGAACCCGGCTCCGCCATCGATCCGGCCCGCCTTTTCGACGTATAGTCACGGGACGAGGAGGGGGGAACATGCAAACCGGACACACCGCACGCCTGCTGACGGGAATGCTGCTGACACTCGTCGGGCTGAACGGCTCCAACGCGCTGGCCCAGTGCACCTATCCCACGCCGGTGACCACCGACACCTGCGCCGACGCCGCGGCCTACAACGCCCAGACCGGCGGGGTTGCCCTGCTGGTGATGGTCGACGGCCAGGTGGTCTGCGAGGACTACCGGCCCGGTGGCGGCGCCACCGTCCCCCAGGAGATATGGAGCGGAACCAAGAGCTTCAGCTCGATCATGGCCGCCGCGGCGATCGACGACGGCATCATCTCGTCGTGGGACGAACTGCTGGTCGACACGATCCCCGAGTGGGTCGACGATCCCCGCAAGTCCCAGGTGAGCCTGGCCCAGCTGCTGTCGCTTACCAGCGGCATCGAGGCGGACAACGACCCCAACTACGCCGACTCGATCCTGGCCCCGGCGCTCTACGATCCCGGCACCTTCTGGGAGTACGGCTCGGTGCCCTACCAGATCTTCGGCGAATTCCTGCGGCGCAAGAACGACCCGACCTGGGTCGACCCGGTGGACTACCTGCAGGATCGCATCCTCACGCCGATCGGCGCCTCGTACGACAACTGGAACCGTGGCGACGACGACATGCCGCTGCTCGCCTGGGGCTCCCAGTGGGTCGCCCCCGAATGGATCAAGTACGGCGAACTGATTCGAAACGGCGGTTACTGGCCCGGCACCGGCGAACAGATCGTCGAGCAGGAGCTGCTCGACGAGGCATTCCATCGCTCGGCGGTCAAGGATGACTACGGCCGCACCTGGTGGCTGCCTCTTCCCGGGACGACTGCGCTGCCCTGCGACACCGCCATGGCCATCGGCCTGGGCACTCAGTACCTCTACGTGATCCGCTCGCTGAAGATGGTGGTGGTGCGCCAGACCGACGATTTCTGGGACGGCCTCAACTTCGACAACACCGTGCTGATCGATCGGCTGCTGGAACCCGTCGAACCCCAGGACGACTGCCCGCCCGGCAACGCCGGCGGCCTGCTGGTCTCGCGCGACGGCAACGACCTGAGCTTCGACTGGAACCCGGTGAATCACGACATCACCGGCAATACCGATTTGATCCAGGGCTATGAGCTGTACTCGGCGCAGAACGCCGACTTTTCCGACGGGCTGCCGCTCTCGGTGACGGCCGGACCGCGCTCGGTCACCGTCGTACCCGGAGAAGCGATCGGTGGAAGCGACCTGACCTTCTACCAGGTGCGCGCCCTGGACGTCTGCGGCAACCCGGGGTCGATGGACTGAGCCGAACTCGGTGACGCGGCCGGCGTCGTATACTGGCGCCGTGCCGACCACGCCGCTCATGGATTCGCATCAGCACGCCGCATCGCCGGGCACGACGGCTCCGGCCGGCGGAGTTCGTGTCGCCCTCGACGCGAAGCTGCTGGTCCGCCACCCGACCGGCGTCGGCCGCTACGCGCTCGGCCTGACCCGCGCCCTGGCCGACATGCTGGGAGACGACGATCGGCTTGTGCTCCTGACCGGGCCGCAGACCTGTCACGACGTGCTGCCCGCCGGAGATCGAATCGAACACCGGCCGGCACCCTTCCGCAGCAGCACGCTGCGCTCGCTCCTCGCCTTGCGCGGAGCGGCTCGGCAATGCGGGGCCGATGTGGTGCACGGCCTCGACCACATCGGCATGCCGGCGCCGCAGGGTGTGGCCTCGGTGGTCACCGTCCATGACCTGCTTCCGGTCACGCACCCTCAGTGGTTCTCGCGCAAGCACCGCACCGTAGTCGGTACGTTTCTGCCGCGTGCGTTGCGCGGGGCGGATCGCGTCATCGTGCCCACGCAACACGTCGCCACGGAACTTCAAGGACAGTACGGAGTCGACCAGGCGCAGATCGCGGTGGTTCCGGAAGCACCGGATGCCTGCTTCGCCCCCTCGGAAGAGCGCCGCGACGTGCCGCTGGATATCCCCGAGGACTTCCTGCTGTTCGTCGGCCGGCTCGAGGCGCGCAAGAACGCCCGGGTGGTGCTCGACGCCCTGGCCCGCATTCCACCCGAAACCCGCCCCGAGTTGGTGCTGACCGGCCTGTGGGGCCCCGAAGAGCGCGCCCTGCGCAAGCAGATGGGCACCCTCGGCCTCCACGGCTCGGTCCACTTCGCGGGGTACGTCCTCGACGACACCCTGGCCGAACTCTACCGGCGCTCCCGGGCGTTGGTCTTTCCG
Source organism: Acidobacteria bacterium Mor1 (assembly GCA_001664505.1). GTDB lineage: Bacteria > Acidobacteriota > Polarisedimenticolia > Polarisedimenticolales > Polarisedimenticolaceae > Mor1. The sequence continues at coordinate 5,218,416 of CP011806.1, read as the reverse complement.
TCGCTGGCCGAAGGATTCGGGCTGCCGATCGTCGAGGCCATGGCCGCCGGCACCGCCGTGATCTGCGGCGACCATGGCGCCATGGCGGAGGTCGCCGGCAGCGCCGCCCTGACCGTGGATCCGACCGACGCCGACGCACTGGCCCACGCCGTTGGCCGCCTCGCATCCCCCGGAATCCGCGACCGCCTGGTCGAGCAAGGCCGGGAACGGGTCGCCAATCTGAGCTGGGAGCGCACCGCCCGGGAGACCCTCGAGATCTACCGCCGGGTCGTCGCCGAGAGGAGGGCTCGCTGATGCGCTTGATGGTCGACGCCCGCATGGCCCACCACAGCGGCATCGGCCGCTACATCCGCGGGCTCTGCCGTGCCCTCGCCGATCGCGAGGACGTGTCGATCAGCTACCTGACGTCGGACCCCGATCCGCTGGAATGGGAACAGGACGCCCCGCGGTTGGGGTACCCCGCGCCGATCTACAGCGTGCGCGAACAGCTGGCGGGCTCGACGGTCATGGCCCGCCACCGCCGGCGCCACGATCTGGTCCACGTGCCCCACTACAACGCCCCCTGGGCGCTGCCGGCCCGCAGCGTGATCACCGTCCACGACCTGGTCCATTTCCGAATCGCCGGCGCCGGTGCGCGCCCGCGGATCTGGCTCGCCCGCCAGGTGCTGGAACGCGCCCTCTACCGCGCGGCGCGGGTCGTGGTTCCCAGCGACGCCACTCGACGTGATCTCGAAGCACTGGTCCCGCCGGTCCGCGGCAAGATCCGGGTGATCCCCCACGGGGTCGACGAGAAGTTCCGGGGCGGATGGCAACCGCCCGCCGGCCGGCCGGCGACGATCCTCTCCTTGATCACGGCGAAGCCCCACAAGAACCTGCCGATGCTGCTGGCCGCGTTCCGCAGGGTGCTCGCCGAACGACCGGACGCCCGGCTGCGCCTGATCGGCGTCAACGCCGACGACGCAGCCATAAGTGGGGCGCGCAACGTGGAAGGGCTGGGACTCGTCTCCGATGAAGCGCTGGTCGAGCACTACCGCGAGGCCAGCCTACTGGCGATGCCCTCACGCCTCGAGGGATTCGGCTTCCCTGCCCTCGAGGCCATGGCCTGCGGTACTCCGGTGGTCGCCTCCAACTGCGACGCGCTGGAGGAACTCTGCGGCGGCGCCGCGGCGACGGTACCGGTCAGCGACCCGCACCCGCTGGCCCACGTGCTGTTGCGGGTGCTCGGTGATCCCGGCCTCCGGCAAGACCTGAGTGAACGGGGCCGCAAGCGCGCGGCCCACTTCAGCTGGCAGCGCTGCGCCGAACAAACCCTCGAAGCCTATCGCGAGGCCATGCGCGGCGGCCCTGCCCGTGTCGAGCGGAGAGCTTCCGCAACCGATGCCCCTGCCTGACGCCCGCCCCTTGGGGGTGCCGCTTCGCGCCGGCCGTGGGCTGTTGCTGGCGACGGTCTTCTGCGCCGCCTTTTCGATCAGCCTGATGCAGACCCTGTTGCCGCTGGCGATCCTTTGCCTGTGGGTCGCGCGGCGGGGCTTTCCGTTCGCGCGTGGAAGCGGGGCGATGGCCTGGTCCCTGACCGCGTTCGCCGCTATGACCGCCATGTCTGCACTTGCCGGACCGGCACCCTTCCACGGGCTGCGCTCCCTGACCGAGTTCAGCCCCTTCTTGCTGATCTGGTTTGCTGCCGACGCCTTTGCGGGCCGCGAGCACGAAACCGCCGACGCACTGCTGATCGGCGCCGCGCTCTCGGCGATGGTCGGGCTGAGCCAGTCCCTGGAGCACGGCCTCGGCTACCGCATTCACGGCACCCTCCCCCACTACATGACCTTCGCCGGCGTCATGGCGCTGGCCCTCCTCGCCTCGCTCCCGCGGGTGCTGACTCGTCCGATCGGCTGGCGTGGCGCCGCGCTGCTTCCGATCGCAACCGCCTTGCTGTTGACCCAGACCCGCAGCGCCTGGCTCGGCGTGATCGCCGGAGCACTGATCGCGCTGATCGCGACCCGGCCCAGGTGGCTCTGGATCGTTCCGGCCGGAGTGATCGCCGTGGCGCTTCTCGCTCCCGGCCCGGTACGCGACCGTGCCCGTTCGTTCGGCAACCTCGACGACCCGACCTGGGTCAACCGGTTGGAGATGGGCCGCGCCGGACTCCAGATGATCCAGGAACACCCGCTCCTCGGAAGCGGTCCCCGGAGACTGCCCGAGGCCTATCCGCCGGAACGAGCGGTCGCCGATCCGACCTTCGAGAACGGCATCCCGCCGCACCTGCACAACAACCTGTTGCAACTGGCCGCGGAACGCGGGCTCCCGGCCTTGCTCGCGTGGGCCGGCATCTGGATCGCGTGGCTCGGGGCGTCGGTTTCCGCCTGGCGCCGGGGTGCGGTCAACCCGGCCGCCCTCGCCGGCAGCCTCGCCGCGGTTGCCGGCTTCCACCTGGCGGGGCTGTTCGAATACACCTACGGCGACGCCGAGATCTTCACGCCGCTCTGCGTCCTGATGGCCGTCCCATTCGCAGGCCGCAACACATCGGAAAGAGCTCACCCCGGCCCGAGTTGAGCTAGTCTAGGCCTCAGCAATGGCAACCCGGCCCAGCCGATAGGGAGTCCCGATGCTCTTCTCCAAGCCCTGCCCGGTCGATGATGAGACCCGGGAATGGATCGAACAGAGCTTCTCCTGGATGCTCGAGACCTTCGGCACCGACATCGTCATCCGCGGGCCAGTCGTCGAACCGACCGCCGCCTACTTCCCCAACCCCTACAACGGCGAGCGGGACGATGTCGAAGACCTGGTGTGCCGTGTCTGCGAATTCATGCGCGTCGACCCGTCCAGGATCACCCTCAACACCTTCGTCAACACCGACGCAGCCGTCCGCGACGAGCCGCTGTTGCAGGCCGACGTCATGCGCGATGGACCTGTGGGTTTGTACATGGACGAGGACGGCAACCCGGTCATCGCCCTGGAAGAGGCGCAGCTCGCCGACCCCCTCTCGGTCGTCGCCACGGCGGCTCATGAGCTGGGGCATGTGCGGCTACTCGGCGACAAGGTGATCTCTCCGGACACCGAAGACCACGAGCCACTGACCGATCTCATCACGGTCTTTCATGGTCTGGGGATCTTCACGGCCAATACGGCGTTCCGCTTCGAGCAACATCAGGACGAAGTCTGGCAGGGTTGGTCGACCAGCCGCTCCGGCTACCTCAGCGAAGAGCAGTTCGGGTTCGCCCTGGCGCTCTACGCCTGGCTGCGCAGCGAACACCGCCCCCAATGGGCGCAGCACCTGAGCACGAGCGTGAAGGAATACTTCAAACGGTCCGAGCGGCACCTGCGCAAGAACCCGCCGCGCTATCTGCAACCACTGAAACCGTAGCGCCCCGTGCCCCGGGGGCGATCGATCAGCAGTCTTCGGCGAAGTGCGGCGCCCGTCGACGGAAGACGAGAACTCCGCAGCCCAGGATCACCACAGCGACCGCCGTCGAGGTCACCACGGAAGCGAGCGGCACCCGCTGCCCCAGGAACGCCCCATGAATCATCCCGAGGGCGCCGGCCAACGGGTTGAGCAGGTAGGCCAGGAACCCGGTATCCCCCAGACCCTCCTCCGCCCTGGCGAGCGGATACAGGATCGGCGAGGCGAACATCCAGGCCGTCATGCCGATCTCCATCAGCTGCAGCACGTCCCGATAGCGGGTCCCCGCCGCCGCGGCGATCAGGCCGACCCCGGCAGTCACCGCAGCGAGCACCGCGAGGGCCGGCACGAACCAGAGCATCGATGCACCGGGAACGACACCGAAGGCCGCGTTGAACAGCAGCAACAACGGGATCGTGACCAGGTAGTTGATCCCGTTGGACAGCACGGCACTCAGCGGTAGCAGCATGCGAGGAAAGGCGGTCTTGTGGATCAAGGGCGCCGCGTCGAGCACCGAGGTCGCCGCGTTCATCGCACCGACCCGCACGAAGCTCCAGGCCAGAAGGCCGGTCAGGAAGAACGCCGGATAGGGCACCCCCGGGCGCCGGACCTCGAGCACCACGGCGAAGACAAAGGTGTAGACCCCCATCATCAGCAGCGGATTCAACAGCGACCAGGCGAAGCCGAGCACCGACCCGCGATAGCGCGCCGCCAGATGCCGCGCCGTCAACCGCCGGAGCAACATCCGCCGCCGGCGCGGATCGGCCCAGGGATCGGCGAGTCCCTGAAGCAGGTAGCCGCTCATGAGGTCACCGCCTCGATGGCCCGCCGCCCTTCGTAGCGGTCGAGCACCTGGCCGGCGTTCCCCTGATCGACCACCGCACCCTGCTCCAGCCACACCACACGATCGCAGTAGTCCCGCAGGGTCGGCAGGTGATGCGATGCCATCAACACGGTCACGCCGGAGTCCCGGGTGCGATCGAGCCAGTCGGCGCACTGCCGCTGGAACTCCAGGTCTCCGACCGAGAGCACCTCGTCCAGCAGCAGAATCTCCGCGTCAACGTGGCTCGCCACCGCGAAGCCGAGGCGCATGTACATGCCGCTGGAGTAGGTCCGTACGGGACTGTCGACGAAACGACCCAGGCCGGCGAACTCGAGGATGGTCTCGAGGCGCTCGGCGATCTGCTCGTCGTCGAGCCCCAGCAGTGCGGCGTTGAGGGCGGCGTTCTCCCGGCCGGTCAGTTCCGGCAAGAACCCGGCTCCCAGTTCCAACAGCGGAGCCACCCGACCTGCAACCCGAACCGTTCCGGCGGTCGGCGGCAGGATCCCGGCGATCAACTTGAGCAGCGTGCTCTTGCCCGCGCCGTTGTGGCCGCATAGCCCGACGATCTCGCCGGGTAGGACCGACAGGTCGATTCCCCGCAGCGCGTGAATCCGATCGTCCCCGTGGGAAACGTCGTTCCCGTCCGTCGGCGCCGCCCTCTTCCGCCACCCATCCAGCAGCGCCCCCTTGAGGGTGCCCGGCCGGCGCTCCTGACGCCGGTAGCTACGGGAAACGCCGGTCAACTCGAGCAGCGGACCGTTCACGGCTGATCCTCGCGGCGGCCACCCCAGTAGAGCGCGCCATGTTTGACCGCCCGGCGCAGGGCAGCCCGGGGCGCCCGCTTCAGTTCACCTCGCTTTGCCAGCATCGCCACGTCCCGGCCCGCCTCCCGGGCGCTCCCGGTCAAGGCCGCCCACACACCGGTCCGGCGGCCGTGGACCTGTCGCAACCCGGCACCCTCGTCCCGGAAGCGCTGCCAGAGCGCCGCCAACTCCCGGTGGTCGTGGTGGTGGCGCACAACCGCCTCGGCCACGTACCGCACCCGGTACCCAGCCTGCTGCACGTCGCGTGCCCAGGCATGATCCTCGACGATGCCTGCCTGCTCGTCGAAGGGGAAGCGCTCCCACAACTCCCGGCGGATCATCGAGCAGGTGTTGACGAACCAGCAGTCCGGCGCGGACTGATCCTTCGACTCCGGCCCGTAGGTCGCCTCGAGGTCCCGCGCCGTCCACGGGTCACAATCTCCCCGGGGCACCTGCCGCCCGTAGCAGCCCGCCCGGCCGGGGTCTTCCATCGCGGTGGCCAGCGCCTCCAGGTAGCCGTCGTCGGCGGGCTGGGCATCCTGGGAGAGGACCGCGGCGAGAGGCGTTTCGACCGCCTGCATCCCCACGTTGAGTGCATGAGCGCTTCCGTAGGCCGAGGGATCGATCTCGATCAACTTGAGCGGAATACCCTCCCAGCCCGAGACCACCGCGACATACAACCGCGCGAGCACGTCCGCCGAGGAGCCGGAATCGACCACCACGATCCGCCGCGGCTTCAATCGCTGGCTCGCGATCCCGTCGAGTAGCGGCCACAACTCCGGAAGGCTGGTGCGCGTCCTCAACACCAGGGTCACATCGCTCAATCCCGCTCTCCCCTGCCGTAGCGGGCCACCAGGGCCGGCAACTTGTACTGGGCGTACTGGAACCAGGGACGCCATGCCGATTCGGGAGCCCGGCGATAGCTCCCGTCGGCGACCCGGCGACAAAAACCGACCAGCGGCTGGGCGCAGGTCTCCCAGCTCAGCACATCCCGGCAACTCTGCAGACGGCGCCGGGCCGACGCTGCCCGATCCCGGTCGAGCATGTCGCGAAGCACCCGCACCCAACCTTCCACATCCCCCGCGGCCACCGTTCGGCCGACCTGATAGCGATCGACGAACTCGGCGATGGCCCCGCCGCGAGTCGTGACCACCGGCACCCCTGCCCAGACGGCGTCGACCAGCCGGGTGCGGAAGGCAAAGGTGTTTTCCGGCCCCTCACCCGACGCGCAGACCGCGAGATCCGCCTCGGCCAGGTAGTGGTGCCGCTCGCGCCAGGGCACCCAGTCGTCGTTGAAGAACACGAACCTGTTCAGCAGTCCCTGCCCCTCGGCCAAGGCGCGGGCATCGGCGGTCGCATCCGCGGCACCGGCATCGGCCGGGGCCCGGCCTCCGAGGAACACCAGGCGCAGGCGCGGGTTCTCCCCGGCGAGCTGCCGCAGCGCCTCGATCACCGTGGCCGGATCGAGCCAGCGCCAAAGACCGCCGCCCCAGAGCAGCACCTTGTCTCCGGCCTCGATCCCGGGCACCACGCCGCGCAACACCGGCCGGGTTTGATCCGGGAACTCCCCATCGTGGCCGAAAGGAACCACACCCACCTTGTCTTCGATGCGGGAACTCCCGTCGACGGCGCCATGGACGTACATGCCGCCGAGCCACAGATCCCGCTGCCGCTCGCCGGCGCAGAGCACGTAGTCCGCCCGCCGCAGCAGCAGTCCGGTCAATCCCGCCAGGTGCGCCGACTGCCTCGGGTCTCGCCAACTCTCGAACAGCAACGGATCGTAGAGATCGAACACCTGGTAGGGTTTGCGCCGGTTGCGGGCCAGGCTGTGCCGCGCCGGATAGGCCGTCCCCTGGGAAACCACGACGTCGAAGTGCGCCGGCGGCCGGTGGTCCCGGTTCCAGGGCATGATCTGCAGAGGCAGGTCCGGCAGCATCTCGCCGCCGCCGGGATCTCCCAGGGTCACGTCGAAATGCCGCGACAACTCCCGGGCCAGGCCGATGGCCCGCAGCACCGGCCCCGCGGCTCGCTGCCCCAGGGGCAGCGGTGCAAGCACCAACACCTTGAGCCCGCTCACCGGCGACCCCAGCACTGGACCCACAGCCCCCGCTCCCGCCACTGCACGTCGCGAAAGCCCGCGCGGTGCAGGTAGGTGGTGAGTTCCTGAGCGGTCGATGCCCGGCTGGCGTGGGCTGGCCGGGCATCGGGCGCGAAGGCGCGATGGGCCTCGAACACCTGCCAGCCCTCGTCGCTACACAGATTGACGTTGTCGATGTAGACCCGGCCGCCGGGTGCGAGCACTCGATGGGCCTCGAGCAGGTAACCGTAGCGGTCCCATTCGTCGAGATGCATGAACACCACGGTGCTGTAGACCAGATCGCAGCTCCGGTCGCCGATCGGGCGCAGGTCGTAACCGGTGAGCTCGACCAGGCGAACGTCCGGCCGCTCACCCAGTTGCTCCCGGGCATGCCCGAGCATGCGCGGCGACACGTCGCAGCCGATCCATTCCCGGCATCGCGGCGCCAGCACCGCGCCGACCCGGCCGATTCCGCAACCGATCTCGAGGCAAACGTCGCCGGGGCCGACCCCGACGGTCTCCTCGAGGGTTTCGAGGGTCTCGGCCGCCGTGGCGGCGAAGTCCGCGGGATCCACCGAACCGATCACGTGCATCTGCGCCCGTTCCCGGGTATCGGCGAGCTCTTCCCAGGTCTGCTTGTAGTCGGCCCGGACGCCGGCAGTCGCTAGCGAAGGATCCGCCGCCGACATCTCCGCGAGGGCCTCAGCCGCTGCAGCCGTCTCCCGGCGATCCAGCATGAAGGTCTCGCGGAAGGTCTCGAGCCGCCGTGCTTCTCCGGCTGCGGCGAGGCCGCCCCCTTCGTGCCACAGACTCCTCGCCGGATGGTGATAGGGATCGGCGTAGAGCGCGTTCCCCCAACGCTGCAGCATGCCGACCTTCTCCGAATCGAACTCCGGCTCCCGGGCACCCTCGTCGGCGCCGCGGCTCGCGGACTCCTCGTGGCACAGCACCGCATAGGGGGTGTAGACGACCCGATACCCGGCGCTGCCCAGCGACAGGCAGTAGTCGACATCGTTGAATGCGACGCCGAAGCCCTCGTTGAACCCGCCGACCTGTTCGAAGACCTCGCGGCGGGTCATCAGGCAGGCGCCGGTGACCGCACGGACGTTGCGCACCAGGTCGGCCATGCCGAAAGGCCCGTGGGACTCCCCTTCAAGGCCGCGATAGAGGTGTCCCGCGATCCCCTGCATGCCGGTGACGATCCCTGCGTGCTGGACCCGCCCGTCGGGATAGAGCAGCTTGGCGCCGACCGCACCGATCTCCGGCCGGGCCGCATGCTCCGCCATCGCGTCGAGCCAACCGGGCTCGAGAGCGCGAACGTCGTTGTTCAGGAACAACAGCAGCGGCGCGTCGGTGGCACCGGCGCCGACGTTGCAGAGTTCCGAGAAGTTGAAGGGTGTGTCGTGGCGCACCCGGCGCAGGATGCCCTCCCGAGCCGCGGCCTCGAGATAAGCGCGAGTCGCTTCATCCCGGCTGGCGTTGTCCACCACGATCAACTCACAACGCCCCGAGTCGACGGTGGCGCGCACGCTCTCGATGCAGCGGCGCAGCAGTTCCAGCCGATCCCGGGTCGGGATGATCACCGCCACTCGCTCATCGCCGGCGGCATGGCGCATCCGGTAGGTCCCCGGCACCTTGCCATCCTCGACGACCGCCTCGATCCCCCGGCGCCGGACCGCATCCCGCAGCGCTTCACGGGAGCTCTCCCGGTAGGGTCCCCCCTTGGCCGTCGGATCCAGCGCCGCCGAACCGGGAGTCTGTCGCCAGTGGTAGAGCACCCGGGGCACGTGCACGACCCGCCGGGCCCGCTCGGTCGCTCGCAGCATCAGGTCGTAGTCCTGGCTCCCGTCGAAACCGTCGCGGACGCCGCCGACCGCCTCGAACAGTTCGCGGCGCATTACCGTCAGGTGACAGAGGTAGTTGCAGCCGTCGAGCAACTCCGGCGACCAACCGGGCTTGTGAAAGGCCTCGATCAGCCGGCCGTCGGGTGCGCGCTTGTCCTCGTCGGAGTAGAGCAGCTCGGCGTCGGGCGTGTCCCGCAGCTGCTCCGCCATCGCCGCCAGGGCATCGGGGGTCAGCTCGTCGTCGTGATCGAGGAAGGCCAGGTAGTCGCCGCCGGCCTTTGCGGCCGCCGCCCGGGTCGAACCGGCGATGCCCTGATTGGCAGGGAGCCTGACCAGACGGACCCGCCCGGGATGAGCGCTGCGAAACCTCTCGAGGATCGTGGCGATCTCGGGCAGCGTCGAGGCGTCGTCGGCGGCGCAGAGTTCCCAACGCTCGTAGGTCTGGGCGGCGATCGAGGCCAAAGCGGCCTCGAGCCAGCGGGGCTCCGGGTCGAAGACCGGCATGACCAGCGAGAACAGCGGCTCCCCGCGGGACCCGGCCGCCGGGGCCACCCGCCCCGCGGCCGGCCGCGACGCGATCGCCGAGCGGAGCCGCCGCCATCCCCCACGCAGGACCCGTGCGGGCAAGAGCAGCGTGTGGCCCAGGCGAAACGCCCTGGAGCGCCTCAAACCATGAGCGTCGGCCCGGGCCAGGCCGAACAACTCGCGCCACTGGGCGACCTGCTGCTCGAGTCCGGCGATGCGGCGATCCCGGGCCTCGTGAAAGCCGTCGGGCCGCCCCGCGGGCATCCCAGCTCTGCTGTCGTCACGCTCCACCGGCTCATCATAAAGGGGAAGGCGGCGGTCCGAACCAATCAGGTGCCAGGGTTCTCGCTTCCGGGTAGAATATCGCCGTGTTCAGAGCAGCCCCCCTCTACCGCACCCTGGCAGCACTCGCCCTCGGCGCCCTGGCGCTGACGACCCTCGACGCCCAGGTGGTGCCGATCGATCCGGTCGCACCCCCCGACATCGCGCCGCCACCCCCGCTCCCCTCGAAGCCGGTGCCGACTCCCAAACCACGCACCGAGCGGCTGATTCCCGAAAGCGACGCGCCCTGGGGGCTGGAAGAGGATGTCCTGACCAAGCTGGCCGACAAGGCCAGGCAGTATGCCGCCTATGCGACCCGCTTCGACTGCGTCGAATCCGCCCGGCTCGCCAACTACAACCGGGCCGGCGAGGCCGAGAACGAACAGATCCGCCGCTACGGCTACATCCTGGTGCGGGAAGACAACGGATCGATCCGCGAAGTGCGCCAACGGGTCAGACGCAGCGGCGGACTGAGCCGCAGCGAGTCGGAGGACAAGGAACCGTTCCCCCCGGCCTACGCCTGGGTCTTCCTGTTCAGCGACTTCCACCAGCCCTACTTCAGCTACCGGGACATGGGAGACCGCTTCGACGGGTTCGACTGGGTGCGGGAGATCCAGTTCCGCGGCACGCTGGGGTTCACCGACGGGGACGACATCCGCCAGTGGGAGGGCATCGTCACGGTGGACGCGGCAACCTTCACGCCGATCCAGATCCAGGCCCAGCCCCGGGCCCAGGACGAGCGGATCAAGGAGATGTACGACCGCTGGGCGCAGTCGTTCAACCTGATCGGCTTCAAGCTGGGACCGCGGCCGCTGGGCTACCGCTCGAAGGTGCAGTTCCGCATGCGCAAGGACGAGCTGACCTTCCCGACCGAGGTCCGCTACGACACCTTCCGCGCAACCAGCCCGACCAGCCGGCTGCTGGTCAAGGCCTCGACCCGCTCCTACGACGCCTACAAGTTCTTCAAGCCGTCGATCAAGGACTTCCAGGTCGACCCCGGTAGCGCCGGAAGCCGCTGACCGGATCGGTCCCCTCCCGGACTAGCCGTTGGACGCCGGTTGGGCCGAGTCCGGCTGCGGCGCCAGTTCGTCGTCGAGGTACTTGATCTCCGCCTCGTCCCGCAGCACCGTGATCTTCTCGTTGAGCACCCGGTTGGCCTCGACCTGCCCCGCGGCGGAAAGCAGCGTGGGACGCACCTCGTCGTAGGGCAGCACCCGCTCTTCACGCTTCGAGACCACGGTCAGGATGTTGTAGCCGTGAAGGGTCTCGAAGATCGGGCTCAGCTCCCCCTTCTCCATGTTGAAGGCGAGGTCCTCGAACTCCTTGAGCAGGCTGCCCCCACGCACATGGAAGCCGAGGTCCCCTCCGTTGGGTGCCGTCTGGGCGTCCTCGGACATCTGACGGGCGATTCGGGGGAAGGGCTGGCCGTCGTCGAGCAAGGCCTTGGCCGCCTCGATCTTGGCCTTGGCCGCCTCGCGCCTCTCCGGCGGGTCGGCCGGACCGGCCGCGGTCATGATGAACGCGACCCGCACCTGCTCGGGCTGCTTGAACTGCTCCCACTTCTTTTCTTCGTAGTAGGCCTTGATCTGTTTCTCGTCGACCTGCACCTGGGACTGCACCGCGGCAGCCCAGACGCTGGAGAGCACCCGCCGGCGGGTCTCCTCTTCGATCTGCTCCTGGGTCAGGTTGGCCCGCTCCAGGTACTGATCGTACTCGGCCTCGGAACCGAAATTGGCGCGCATGTCCTGAAGCCGCTGCTCGATCAGTTCGGGAGTCGGCTCCAGCGATTCCGCCTTGGCGGCCTGGATCATCAGCTCGTCGTCGATGATCATGCGCAGGGCCAGGCGGCGAAGCCCGATCTCGGCGTTCTCATCGAAGGTCTGACCGTTGGCGATCCACTTCATCTTTTCCAGTTCGGAGAAGATCCAAACCTGGCGGGCGAGGATCGGCACACCGTTGACCTCGGCCACCGGCTTGACCATGTCCTCGGCACTGGGCATGTCGTCGTCCATACCCGCGAAGGGGTTTTCCTCGGGAGCTTGCCCGCCGGAGCCGCCGCAGCCGGCCAGAAGTGCCGCCGTCAGCAGCAGGGCAAGGGTCGAGCAGGATCGAGTCGCGCGGGTGGGTCGATACATCACCATCTCCGAACAGGTTGAAAGGCTTTGGAGTCCGTACCAAAGTCCGCCATTTTACGGCCGTTATCAACTGCCATCAAACCCTTCGACTCGCTGCGCTCCCTTCGGCTCCCTGCGGCTCGCTGCGCTCGCTCAGGGCAGGCCGCTCAGGGCAGGCCCCTGGGGCAGGACCCGATGTGCCGGGGAGGGGTGAGTGGGAAAAACAGGCAAAAACGGTGGGATAATGGGGCCTGCGATGCGGAAAACCCGGAAATGAGCCCGAGACGGGAACCGAACGCCGCCGACGGTGTCCATTCCGACGTCGGCGAGGAGCCGACCGCCGAGCTCCTGGCCCGGATCCGCCGGGGAGATCCCGACGCCTTCGAGGAGGTGGCCCGGCGGGAGGCTCCGCGGCTCTACCGGCTGGCGCTGAGGCTGACCGGAAATCCGGCCGACGCCGAGGATCTGGCCCAGGAGACCCTGGTCCGGGCCTTGCCCAAGCTCCAGGGGCTGGAGGGTCGAGCCAAGGTATCGACCTACCTGGTCCGGGCGCTGGGCAACCTATGGAAGAACCGGCTGCGCTCCCGGTCGCGCTCGAAAATCGTCGACTGGTTTCGGGGGCGCAAGGGAGATGACGAAGAAGAGGGCCCCACCCTCGAGACCGCCTTCGCCGATCCCGGGCCCTCGGTGCAGGAAGCGCTGGAGGAAGGAGACCGGGCCGAGGCGGTGAGGCGCGCCGTAGCCCGGCTGGAGCCGACTCGGCGCTGGACGTTGCTGTTGAGAGAGGTCGAGGAGCTCTCCTACGAGGAAATTGCCGAGATGACCGAGGTGCCGGTAGGCACGGTGCGCTCGCGATTGGCGCGAGCTCGCGACGACCTGAGGCGCCTGATCGAGATCGAGAACGTATGAGCGACCGCCAGGACATCGAAAACCGCATCCAGGACTACCTGGACGGCCGGATGGACACCGGGGAACGGGCGGCCTTCGAGCAGCAGCTCGAGGGGGATGCAGGCTTGCGTGCTCGTGTCCGCGAGCTGCAGGCCGCCGGCGATGCGTTGCGATCCGATGCGGCGCTCCCGGCCGGGTTCCACGCCCGGGCGCGGGAACGCTTCGAGCAAAGCCGGAGCCCACGGCGGAAGGTCGCGGCTCGTGGTTTCCCCACCTGGCAGTTCGCAGGCGTCGCGGCCTCGCTGCTGCTGGTGGGTGTGCTGTTCTATCCGCAGTTGACGAATATCCTGGAAGGCAACGCCCCGGTACCGACCGCCTCGGAAGCTTCCGCCTTCAGCGGCGAATCCGCCGCGGCCGACCGGAGCGAAAGCTTCGCCGACAGCGACACCACCCCCTCGGACGATGCCGAGTTGCGCGCCGGCGAACAAGCGCCGGGCAGGGCCCTCGAGAAACGTGAGACCTCCTCGAAACCGTCGCCTCCCGTCGCTCCGGAACCGGCCGACGAGCCGGCCCCCACGGCCGCCGCACCGCGAAAGAGGACTCAGGCCGCAATGGCCGAGCAGGAGGCCTTTGGCGCGAAGGAACTCACGGCCCAACAGGCGGGGGCCGATGAGAAGAAACAGGACGCGGCGAAAATCGCGGAACCCCGGCAGGCACCGGTCACCGACGGAAACGCCGCGGCAGCAAGCGGCGCCGCGGCCAGTGAATCCGACGAGGTAACCGAAACCTCCGACGAGCTGGTCGAGAGTCTGAATCGGGACCGGTTCCGAAATCTCAGGACACCCGGGATGGCGTCTTCCGCCCAGCCGGTGGTCACGCGGTCGGACAAGGAAGCAGAGGCAAGAGAGAAGGCCGCCCGGATGAATGACCTCGGCTACATTCAGGGCGTGGTCGAGGAGATCATGGGCCGAACGCCACTTCCCGCAGGCGTCGCCGTGGCCGGCGAGGTGCGGCTGATCCAGGACGAGGAGACCTGGAAGGCGCTGGCCTGGGACGACTGGAGCGTCGATTTCTCGACCCACTCCGTGGTGCTGCTCGGGCCGCGCACCCCTCCGCTGGATTGCGACGGTGTGGTCGAACGCCTCGAAGGAGACCGGCTCACCCTGGTCCTCCTGAGTCCCGGTGATGCGCTGCATGGCTGCGCCATCGAGGTCGATCGCCGGGTGCAGCACGTAGAGGTCCTGGAGCCATGAGCGACACTCCCGAGGACGACTATTTCGAGGTCCCCGACGAGATCGAGATGCCGATCGAGGACTTCATCGATCTCCATCCGTTCCGGCCCAAGGAGACCAAAGACGTCGTCGAGTCCTATCTGGAAGCCGCGGTGGAGAAGGGCTACCGCGAGGTACGGGTCATTCACGGCCGCGGTATCGGGGTCCAGCGGGAGATCGTGCGCAAACTGCTGGCCGGCCATCCGGCGGTGGCGGACTTCCGCGATGCACCCGGAGAACGGGGCGGATGGGGTGCCACGGTAGTCCGGCTTCGTCCGGGCAGCGGCGACACCCATTCCGAGTAGCTCCGGGGGCTTCCCCCTGGCCAGGGAGACCGGCTCAGCCTAGAATCGGGGCATGGCTGAGAACTTCAAGATCGACTGCCCCTGCTGCGGCGCCAACATCGTGGTCGACCGGGAGCACGGCGATGTGCTGTCCCACGAAAAGCCCCGCGGCGACGCCAAGAGCTTCGACGACGCCTGGCAGGATCTCCAGGCCGGCGCCAAGCGCCGCCAGGACGCCTTCGACAAGGCCTTCGATCAGACCAAGCGCCTCGACGAGGTGCTGGACAAGAAGTTCGAGGAGGCCAAGGAGAAGGCCAAGAAGGACAAGAAGCAAAAGCCGCGCAATCCCTTCGACCTGGAGTAGCGCCGGCGGCCTGCAACCCGCCCCGATCGGTCCCCTTTCCGCCTCTCACCGCCCGCCCCACGTTCGTATGATGACGGTCCCCTTCGAGAAACGGGGTGACCGGTGCATTTCTCATCGAGACGAACATGAACCGCCGGGGCGCGTACCCGATGAGACCCGCGGCCATGATCGCTGGCCTCCTGAGCCTCCTGTGCCTCGCCGGCAGCACCACACCGGCCCACGCCACCGGCGATGACGAGTGCCTCGCCTGCCATGAAGGGATGAGCGGCGACCAGGGTGCCGTCGCCGGGGACCTGCACCTGCTCTCCGAATCCCTTCACGGCTCGATGGGAATCGGCTGCGTCGATTGCCACGCAGACCTGGTTCCCTTCGAAGGCATGCACGGAGAGAACCTGGAACCGGCCGACTGCACCTCCTGCCACGCCGAGGCCGGCACGGAACATCTCCAGGGCTCGCACCGGGACCAACCTTGCAGCGCCTGTCACGGCGCCCACGACATCCGGCCTGTCGACGACCCGCTCTCGCCCCTCCACCACCTGCGGGTTTCCGATACCTGCGCCGAATGCCATCAGCTGATGGGCGATCAGCCGAGCCGGTTTCGCGACGGCGTCCATGCCCACGCGCTCGAGAAGGCGGGCTTGATGGTGGCTCCCAGTTGCGTCTCCTGCCACGGAGCCCACGCGGCGCTGCCGGCATCGAACGAAGACAGTCCGGTGCACCGTTCCAGGGTCACCGCCACCTGCGGGACGTGCCACGCGGGACTGCTGCCGGCCCACCGATCGAGCGTTCACGCCGCCGCGGCCAGCGACGGGGAAGGCGCGACCTGTGCCGACTGCCATGCGTCCCACGACACCCTTCCCGCCGGTGTGCCCGGATGGCGCCGCTTGGTCATCGCCCAGTGTGGTGAGTGCCACGAGTCGCAGGTCGACTCCTTCCACGAGGGCTTCCACGGCAAGGCCACCCAACTGGGCTACGAGCGGGCGGCGATGTGCTCCGACTGCCATGGCGCACACGACATCCAGGCGGTCGATCATCCCGACTCCCGGGTCGGGCAGGCCCGCATCGTCGATACCTGCCGGCAGTGCCACGAAGAAGCCACCCTGGCCTGGGCCGGCTACGACCCCCATGTCGACCTCGAGAACGCGAACCGCAATCCCCAGGCGTACTGGGCGCGGAAGTTCATGGACGGGCTGCTGCTGTTCGTCTTCGCCTTCTTCATCGTGCATACGACGCTGTGGCTGATCCGCTCTCTGCGCGCCCGCCGGGGCGCGGCGAGGCATTCATGAAGCCCGCCGGCACCATTCGCGTCCAGCGCTTCACCGTGGTCGACCGCGCCATGCACCTGGTGCTGATGTTCAGCTTCCTGGCGCTGGCAGGTACCGGACTCCCGCTGTTCTTCGCGGACCGGCGCTGGGCCCAGATGCTGGCCGAGATGCTCGGCGGCTACGGCGTCACCGGTGCCCTTCACCGCTTCGCGGCGGTCGTGATGTTCGTGGTGTTCTTCGCCCATCTGGCCCGGGTCGGCGCCCGGGTCTTCGGCAAGGGAGAGTGGCGCCTGCTGTGGGGCCCCGACTCCTTCGTGCCGCGCCCCAAGGACCTGGTCGACATGGTCCAGCACTTCCGCTGGTTCCTTGGTATGGGCCCCCGACCCCAGTTCGATCGCTACACCTACTGGGAGAAGTTCGACTACTGGGCGGTGTTCTGGGGCATGGGAGTGATCGGTCTGTCCGGGCTTCTGATGTGGTTCCCCGGGTTCTTTCTCGAGTTCCTGCCGGGTTGGACCCTCAACGTCGCCCTGATCGTCCACAGCGAGGAAGCGCTGCTGGCGATGATGTTCATCTTCACCGTGCACTTCTTCAACGGCCATCTGCGGCCGGAAAAGTTCCCGATGGACCCGGTGATCTTCTCCGGCGAACTGACCCTGGACGAACTGCGGGAAGAACGGCCGGCGGAGTACGAACGGCTGATCGCCCGAGGCGCCGTCGAAGCGTCCCCGGGGCGTGGTCCGGGCTGGTTGGCGCGCGGCGGACCGCTNCTGGGCACCCTGGCGGTGATCTTCGGCTGGATCGTCGTGCTGCTCACCCTCTACAGCTGGATGACCGCCTGACACCTCGAGGTACCCGATGAAGCAGATCCCGCCGATCAAGGCCGTGATGACCCCGTTCCCTCACTCCATCGACATCGACGCCGGCCTGGACGACGCCCGGACGCTGATGACCGAGCACAGGATCCGGCACTTGCCGGTGGTCGAAGAGGGAGAACTTTGCGGCATGCTCAGTCAACGAGACATGGACCGCGCCGAGAAGATGGGCCCCACCCGTGTGCGAGAGGTCTGCTCGCGCCGCACCTACTGCGTGGACATGAGCACCCCGGTAACTCACGTGCTGCGACGCATGGCCGAGGCTCAGGTGGGTTCGGCGATGGTGACCCGCCAGGGGAAGTTGGTGGGAATCTTCACCACCACCGACGCCTGCCGGGCCTACGCGGAAACCCTGAAGACGCTCTTTCCGAGACCGGACGGAGAGGACGCGGCGTAGACGCCGGCTGTGGCGGCCCACGGTATAGTGGCCCCATGGCGGTACACCATCCGATTCCCTTCCGCGAATACCGGCCGGACGACCTCGACACCTGCCTCGACATTTTCGAGAGCAACAACCCGAAATACTTCCGTGATCACGAGCGCCAGGGGTTCATCGACTGGCTGAACGACCCTGATCGGGGTCCGTACTATCTGTTCGAGGTCGATGGAGAGCCGGTCGCCTGCGCAGGGATCTACCACGATCCTGAGCAGAACAGGGCGGGAATGGCGTGGGGCATGGTTCGCCTCGACAAGCACGGCCAGGGAATCGGCCGGTTCATGACCCAGGTCCGCATCGACCGGATGGACGAGCTGTACCCCGGCGTCCCCCAGCACCTGGAAACGATCCAGCTCACCTTCGGGTTCTACGAGAAACTGGGCTTTCGAGTGGTGAAGATCACACCGGACGGCTGCGGCGAGGGACTGCATCGCTACGACATGGTGCGGGAGCCGTAGCTACTCCTCCTCCCCCTTCCAGAAGGGCAAGAGCTGGCTTTCGTCGACCACCTGCGCCTCACGCCCGACCCGGATGATCCGCTTGTTCAGCCTGGGAAACTCGGCGACTTCGACATTGCGCCGCTCACCGCCGACGAGATAGACGAGGTCTTCATCGAAGGGGTTCTTGAGCTGATGCCCCACCGAGGGGGTGCCGAACCCGAGGAAATCCCCCGGTCCGATCTCATGCTCCTCGTCGCCGATCTCGGCGATGCCCCTGCCCGAGACGATGAAGTAGAACTCCTCCTCGACGTTGTGGGTGTGGAAGACGAAGTTCTCTTTCCCCGGCGGGATGCGCATCAGGTGCACGCCGATGCGCTCCATGCCGCAGGCGTCACCGAGCATTTGCCCGTGGACCTCGGAATTGGTCCCGAGCGGATGCTCGAAGCTCCAGCTCCTGGTGCGCTGATCACGCTCCGACGCGCGCACGATACCGCCCTGGCGTTTCTTACTCACGCTATCCCTCCGAGCGGCGGGCGCTCAGGGGACGAAGAGTTCCGCCATGTAGCGCACCTGGCCGCGAGCAAGCTCCGGATCGGCGCAGTCGACACCGAAACGGGGGTCGTCGGAACAGGATACCCCGGGTTCGCCGGGCTCGAGGGAGGCGATCAGCACGCCGGGCTGCGGTTCGGAGTCGCCGTAGCCCTCGTCCCGCTCCTCGGCTTCGGCCATCTCCCCGCGGCGTTCGCGGCGCCAGTCGTTTTCTTCCCGGGCGATGCGCATGGCGTCGTGGATCAGGCGGTCGAGCCGGCCCCGGGCGCGCACGATCACGACCTCGTCCCGGTCCTGGACCACCACCAGCAGGCCGCGAAGTTGATCCTTCTTCTGGCGGACGAACATCAGCATGTGCTCGTCCCCTTCACAGACCCGCACTACCGGCTCCCAGCCATCGAATCCGGCGCCGCACAGGCTCGGCCGGGTGTCGGCCAGCTCGTAGCCGCGACGCGGGCCGTCGACCTCGTAGACCCCGACCTCGACTCCACGCACGCCTCGCAGCGGGATCTCGTCCTCGCCGGACCACTTCATCACCCGGCGGGCCATCCACATGCTGAAGCGCCCGGTCTGGATGCCGAACTGGCGATCCAGATCGAGGCCGGTCATGTACTGGACCTCGTGGCGGATGTCCCCCGGCCCCCGCAGCAACATGCAGCCGCTGGCGCTCAACAGGAACGACGTCAACAGAATCGCGATCAGTCCTCGTCTCATCGGTTGCCCCCGATCACCCCTCAGGTCTCTTGCCCATGCGTCGGCGAAGTCACTCGCCCTTCTTGTCCTTGCGGCGCTTGCGCTGCTCCCGCTCGACCTCTTCCCAGTCGAACTTCTCGGTACCGGGGAGATCGAAGTGATCCATCGTCTCGGCCAGCTGCCGCAGGTCGATGGTGCCGGCCAGGTTGGCGAACACCATCTCCTCGTCGTCGACCATCATCACCAGCAGGCCGTCGACGGTTTCCTCGGTGTTGAGGATCAGAACCCGCACGGTCTCCCGGCCTTCGCGCACCATGGCGATGCGCTCCCAACCCTTGCCTCGCAGACGCTTGTCGATGGCGCTGATCCGTTGGCGCAGATCGTCCATCATCCGCTCGGCTTCCCGCACTTCGGACAGGTCCAGCACGACCGCGTGAATCAGCTCGAGCTCGTCGACCAGCTCGCAGAGGTCCTCGTCGACGGCACAGGCCAATCTCAACAGGCTGCGGGGCAGCCGGACTTCGACCGACAGCGCGTCTTCACCGACCAGGTCGATGAACTGGGTGCCGTCGACGAAGCCACGGGAGTGCCCGCCCTGGGCTCGGGGCCCATCGAAGGCCGCGAGAGCGACGAGCAGCAGCACGCAGACTGCCAGGCATCTCAACTTCATGAATCGCTCCTACCTGGGGAGGGCTTGCCCGGAAGCGTGACCGGGATCTTGCGCAGAGCCGGCGAGACCTCGCCGGCGACGACGCCGACCAGCGCCGCCTCCTCGGACTTGCGCAGCGCCGAGGCCAGAACCGCCAACACCATGCGAGCCTCGGCGGCCGCTTCTTCCGGGGTCATCTCTTCGGGAAGTTCCGCAGGGACATCCGCGATCACCGGCGAATCCTGGGGCGATGGGGCCGAGATCCAGAACCAGCCGGCCAGGAGCACCAGCACGAGCCCGGCGGCCACCGCCGCATAGCGGAACCAGGGGCGCGGCTCGGCGCGCACGGTGCGGTCCAGCACCGCCTCGAGATCTTCGTCGGGAAGCTCCATCACCGGCAGGTCGCCCAAAGCGTCCAGCGCATCGACCAGCCCGGCTTCGTAAGCGCGGCATCCCGCGCAACCATCGAGGTGGGTGTCCAACGCCAGGGAACGCTCGTCATCGATCTCGCCGTCGAGACGGATCTGGATGGCCTGCTGCCACCAGCGGCAATCGGTCTGACTCATGGTGCGACTCCGGCGACGGTCAGGTCCCGGCGCAGACGTTCCCGGGCACGATGCAACTTGGCCTTCACGGTACCCAGCGGAAGCGCCAGGGTCTCCGCGATCTCGTCATAGGGTAGCCCCTGGACCTCACGCAACAGGACGATGGCACGGTCGGCGGCGGCCAGCTTGTCGAGGGCCGACGCGATGGCGTCGCCGGTCTCTCCCGAACGAAACAGCCGTTCGGGGGTGGGACCGGGGTCGACCTCGGGGATGACCTGTTCCTCCGACGAGACCTCACCCCGCACCTTGCGGCGGCGAATCCGATCGATACAGAGGTGGTGCGTGGTCTTGAGCAGCCAGGACTTGGCCGCCTCCTCACGAACCTTGCTGCGGTTGTGCCACAGCTTCACCAGCACCTCCTGAGACACGTCACGGGCTTCCTCCCGGTCCCGGAGGATCCAGCCCGCGTAGGAAAAAACGCGGTCCTTGTGCTTTCGCACCGTCTGCTCGTATCGGTCGATATCCATCGGCCAAACTACAAACGAGCGCCCCCTCGGGAAAGTTGCGCCGGTTTCAGGTATTCCGAGCCGGCATTTCCGGGAGGGCAGAAATGTACCGGGGGTAATTCTGACCGGTTTGACAGCTAACGGTACCCCTTCCAAAATGGCGTGCCTCCGCAACCTGGAGGCGCCTGCGGCGTTTCCCAGTGTCGACGGCCGCTTTTCTGCCGAAAACCGATTGAAGGAGAGATCGTTGATGCGTTCCGCCAACCGCCGAATCACCCTGATCCTCGTGCTGCTGGCCCTGCTGGCGCCGGCTGCCCTGGCCCAATCCTCGTCCGACGACCGCCTGTTCCTGTCCTTTGCCGAAGACGCCACCATCGTCGATAGCCAGTGGTGGGAAGGCCAGGTCGAACTGGCCGACCGGGACAACCTCGACGTGATGGTGCTCCGCGGAATCGTCGCCTTCCAGCCGCTTCAGGACGTCGAGGTCGGCGGCCGGGTCGGTTTCGGCGACACCGACTCCGATTTCGCCCTGGGCCCGGACGGCTCCGGCGCTACCGACCTTGACCTATGGGCCAAGTACCACATGCGGGGCTCGGGCTCCGATGACGAGTTCGCCCTCGGCGCCCTGCTGACCATTCCGACCGGCGACGACGCCGCCGGCCTCGGCTTCGACTCGTTCGGCGCCCGCTTCTTCGGCTCCTGGCGCCGCTCCCTGCCCAACATCATCGTCACCGCCAACGCCGGCGTGCAGCTCAACGAGGACGGCATGGTCGGCGGGGTTCAGATCGAGGGGGAGACCGCCCCGTTCCTCGCCGGCGGCGTGATCTTCCCGGTCTCCGACCGGCTGACCCTGACCGGTGAAGCCAAGTTCGAGGGTGAGCGCTTCAACGGAGCCGACGAGGACATCCGCATCGTCGGTGGCGTCAACTGGCGCGCAGCGCCCCGCGGCCAGGTCCGTGTCGCCATCGGCATCGGCCTCGAAGACGGCGCCCCGGACACCCAGATCCTGGGCGGCTACGCCTACTCGTTCTAAACGGCAAACTGAGGAGCCCGGCCAAGGCCGGGCTCCGAAGATCCCGCCCTGAGCGAGCGACGCGAGTCGAAGGGAAGGGCTACCGCCCTCTCGCCTCATCGAGCAGGAGCGGCAGGTCCTTGGTCGAGGCCAACCTCGGCGCCTGAACGTCGGCGTAGAGATCGTGGCGGTCGAGCAGGATCGGCGCGAGGCCGGCATTCTTCGCTCCGGCCACATCCACCGACGGCACGTCACCGATGAAGACCGTGGTCTCGGGGCGGGTGCCGTCCATCCGTTCCAGCGCGATCTCGAAGATCCGTTTGTCCGGCTTCTCCACCCCGACCAGATGGGAATCAACCACCGTCTCGAACAACCCCTCGTAGCCGGCGTTGCCCAGATCGCGCTCCACACGCCCCTCGGCATTGGAAACCACGCCGACCCGGTAGCCCTTGGAGCGGAGCTCCTTGACCACGTCCACCGAACCGGGAATGGCCACGCCCCACAGTCCGTGGCGCTGGTGCGCCTCCCAGAGCGTGTCGATGATGCCGGCCTGGGCATCGGCCGGGACGCCGTTCTCCCCCAGGATCGAGTGGAAGTAGTCCCGCCAGGCTTCGCCGACCCGGCCTCCCTGCTTGACCCGCTTCTCGATCTCGAGCCGCGCCCTCGCCTCGGAACGGGAGAGCGCAGCGACCTCGGGCGGGTCTTGCAGCCGGCCGATCAAACGGCGCACGTAGGCGTAGTCCAGGTCGACCAGCACGCCGCCGGCATCGAACAGCACCGTCTCGATCACCCTGGGAAGGGTGGAACGGCTCATGCCGGAGCCTTGCGAGGAGTGCCGCAGAAGACGCACAGCGGCTCGTCGTCGGGAATCTGAGAGCCGCACTTGGAGCAGTAGCCCTCGAGTTCGCCGGCCGAGTCGTCCTCGTCGTGAAAGCCGAGCACGTTGCGCACGTGCTTCACGTCCGAGGCGGCGCAGCGGAGCCAGTACTCCTCGCCGATCTCGTCCCCCTGGGGGCCGGGCGCATCCCGGATCAGGATCTCGCTTGCGATCCCGGCCTCCCGGAGCTGCTCACGGGCACCGCGGGCCTCATCGAGTTCGAGGAAGCCGCAGAAATCCAGGGCGGGGCCGGTGGATTTGACCGGGACCTCGGCCGCCCTGGGCGCCTCTTCCTCGGCGTTCAGGTCTGCCACCAGGTCGACGTCGCAGCTCTCGCAGCGCTCGAACCCGGCACGAAACTCCGATTTGCACTTGGGACAAAACACGGCGTGGAAGGTAACAAAACGCCCAATTCGCTGTCAAAGGGGCGCAAGGCTCCGGAGCGGCCCGCTCAACCCTCGAACAGGTCCCGACGCCGGTGCCGCAGGGCCGGCAGACCCCGGCGGACACGCTCCACCGCGCCGAGATCGATGGTGCAGGAGACGATCCCGGCCCCGTGCCGCTTGAGCCCGGCGGTCTCTCCCCAGGGGTCGAACACCACCGTGTGCCCGAAGGACTCCCGGCCCTCGCCGTGGTGTCCGTCCTGGGCCGGCGCCACCACCCAGCAGAGGTTTTCGATGGCCCGGGCCCGCAATAGCGCCAGCCAGTGGGCCTTGCCGGTGTACGCGGTAAACGCCGCGGGAACGAACAGAACCCGGGCGCCGCGGCCGGCCAGATACCGGTACATCTCGGGAAAGCGCAGGTCGTAGCAAATGGAGAGCCCCAGCTTGCCCAGGGGGGTCGAGGCGACCACCGGCTCCGGCCCCGGTTTGACCGTGGCCGACTCCTTGAAGGTGGTCCCGCCGGAGATGGCGATATCGAACAGGTGCAATTTGCGGTAGACCGAGGCCTCGCGGCCCTTCGGATCGAACAGCACCGAGGTGTTGTAGACCTTGCGGCTGCGTGGGATGCGCTCGGGAAAGGACCCGGCTAGGAACCAGCAGCCGCACTCGGCGGCCAGCTCGGACATCCGGCGGTAGAGCGGTCCGCCCAGCTCGTCCCGGAAGGCCAGCGGCTTCCCTTCGGGGCGCAGGTAGGCGAAGTTCTCGGGCAGAGCCACCAGGTCCGCCCCGGCGGCTGCCGCCTTGCGCACCAGCCGCTCGGCCGCCTTGACGTTGCGCTCGATATCGGCGGTGGACTGCAGCTGAATCGCCGCCACCTGCCACTTTTTCCGGTCTCGGGATGCCATGACGGGCGCAGTCTACGGGAAACCGGCCCCCGGGTTGCGCTGAAACGTGGGAAAATCGATCGGAAACCACGACTTTCGCCCGCTTTCGCCGGAGCCGGCGTTAAGCAATTCCCCGGAGCCACGTCTTAATGGTCGAGCGAGAGCAAAAGGAGAGGACGTTGCAATTCGCCGCGATCTCAAACCACGCCGAATCACCGGGGTTGGAGCAAATGTACCGAGACCACTACAAGAGGGTCCTGTACGCCGCCTACCGCGTGACGGGCAACATGGACGACGCCGAGGACGTGCTTCAAACCGTCTTCATGCGTCTGGCCCGTCGCGAAGGGGGCAGCCCGCTTTCCGACAGCCCCGGCAACTATCTCCACCGCGCCGCGATCAACGCCGCGGTGGACATCGTTCGATCCCGCAAGGCAGCCCGTTCGACGCCGCTGGAAGACGTGGACCACACGTTGTCCGGTGACGAAGACGATTCGCCGCAGCAGGATCAGGCCAACCGGGAGATGCAAGATCTGGTTCGCCAGGCGCTGACCAAGGTCAGCCCCAAGGCCGCCGAGATCTTCGTGCTGCGCTACTTCGAGGGTTACGGCAACAACGAGATTGCCAAGATGCTCGGAACGTCGCGCAGCACGGTCAACGTCATCCTCCATCGCACAAGAAACAGGCTGAAAGACGACCTGGGTTCCGTTCTGGGAGACCGATCATGACCCGCGACAACAAAGACTTCGATGCGCTGTTGGACCGTGTGTCCGACACGATCCGCGAGGGCGTTCCGTCCGAGGACGCGCTCGAACGGGTCGGCGACCGCGTGTGGGCGCGCATTCAACAGGAGCAGAGTGAGGGCCGCGAGGAAAAGACCGCGATCCGTGACTGCTCCGATTACCAGGCGCTGATTCCGGCCCACGTGGCCGGGGCGCTCAACGACGCCAAGGCGATGTTGCTCGAGGACCATGTCCGCGAGTGCGTCCCCTGCCGCAAGGCGCTGAAGCAGGCCCGTTCGGCCGGCCGCCGCGCCGTAACGGCAGCGGCCAAACCGGCCCGCAAGAGCTTCGGCTCCGAGTGGAGCTGGGGCATCGCTGCAGCCCTGCTGCTGGCGGTCACGCTGGTGGGCTTCAACGTCGGGATCCCCGGCGTGTTCACCTTCAAGACCGGCGGCCTGGTCACCATCGAGCAACTCGACGGTGAACTGCTGGCTGTGGACGACAACGGCGCGACGCCGGTGGCCCTGGGCCAGCAGATCGACCTGTCCCAGGTCGACGGCATCCGCACGGCCAAGAACTCCGGCGCGGTGCTGCGCATGGAAGACGGCTCTCTCGTCGAGATGCGCGAACGCACCGAACTCACCGTCGAAGAGCGGCGCAACCGCTTCGGCGGCGACCGTCGCAGTTCGACCATCGACCTGGCCCGCGGCAGCGTGATCGTCGAAGCCGCCGATCAGGGCGAGGGCGCCCTCTACGTGCGCACCGACGACACCGATGTCGAGGTCAAGGGCACCGTATTCTCGGTGAACGCCGGCCTCAAGGGATCCCGCGTCTCGGTCTTCGAGGGCGAGGTCCACGTCGACACCCGCAGCAACGACGACGCCGTGTTGCTCCCCGGCGACCAGATCGGTTCCAACGACCACGTGGGCCGTGTGTCCCTGGCCGAAGAGATCGCCTGGAGCCGCAACGCCGAGAAACATCTGGCCGTGTTGGCCGAACTGACCAAGCTGGGCAAGGAACTCGACGCTTCGATCCAGATGCCCGGACAGCGCTACTCGACGCGGCTGCTCGACCGGGCTCCGGCCGGCACCGTGGTCTACGTGGCGATCCCGAACCTGAGCGAAGCGCTCGGTGAGGCCTACGACCAGATCGAGAGCCGGGTCAACAGCAACCCGGTGCTCCGTGAATGGTGGACCGAAGAGATGGTCCCCAACGGCGGTGACGCCAAACTCGGCGAAGCTATCGACCGCATCCGTGAGTACGGCGACCACCTGGGCGAGGAAATCGTCCTGGCGATCCCGATGAACGTCGACAGTCAGAATCCCGGCGAGCCGGTCCTGCTTGCCGAGATCGAAAACGCCGGTTCCTTCCGCGACACCCTCTTCGGCGACCTGCGCGAGCTGGCCGCCAGGAACGACGCAGAAGCCCCGAACATCGTGATGCTCGAGGGTCTGCCCCCTCAGGAAGCAGACGCTCTCAACCCCGGCGCCGAAGGTGAGTTCTACTTCTGGACCCACAACGGCCTGCTCGTCGCCGGACCGAACCACCAGTACATGCAGCAGATGGCCGTGCAGCTGCAAACCAAGGGCGGCAGCGGCTTCGTCGGCAGCGAGTACCACGAGCGCCTGAGCGACATGTATCGCGACGGCGTCGAGTGGCTGGTCGGCGTGAACCTCGACGCCCTGATCGATCCGGACACCGAGAATGATCGGGACTTCATCGAGAAGAGCGGCTTTGCCGATCTGTCTTACCTGATCGTCGAACGGGAGACCCAGGACGATCTGACCACCAGCAGCGCCACGGTCAGCTTCAAGCAGGAGCGCCGTGGAATCGCCGCCTGGCTCGCCGAGCCGGCGCCGATGGGCTCGCTGGAGTTCGTCGCTCCCGACGCCACCCTGGCCGCCGCCTTCGTGATGAAGGAGCCGGTGCAGGTGCTCGACGAGCTGATGGCGATGACCGGCGACGAAGGGGTCGAAGACGGCCTTCGCGAGTTCCGTGAGCAGCACGGTATCGACCTTCGCGAGGACATCGCGGCCCCGATCGGCGGCGAGTTCGCCATCGCCCTCGAGCCTCCGGTGCTGCCCAAGCCCTCGTGGAAGCTGGTCATGGAGATCTACGACCCGGTGCGGTTGCAGAACGCGCTCCAGACCACCATCGGCCACATCAACGAGATGATGGGCGAAGAGGGCCGCAAGGGCTTCAGCCTCGGCTCCGAGAACACCGGCGGCCGGGACATCTGGACCCTGACCTCCGATGATACCGGCCTGTCGGCCAGCTACACCTTCATCGACGGCTACATGGTGGCCGCTCCTTCGAAGATCCTGCTGGACCGCACCCTGAGCAACCGGCGCAACGGACTGACGCTGACGCGCAGCCCCCGTTTCACCAGCCTGTTGCCCCAGGACGGCCGCATCAACTTCTCGGCAGTGGGCTACTCGGACCTCGGTTCGATGGCCGGCCCGCTGCTGCGCCAGCTCCAGAACGTGGGCGGCAACGGCGAGACGTCGAGCGGCGTGATCGAGGCGATCCGCGACTCGGCCCACAGCCTGGCCTACGCCTACGGTGAGCCGGACCGGATCGTGCTGGCAGGCAGCTCCGAAGGCGGCCTGTTCAGCTCCGGAATGTCCCTGATGAGTCTCTCGAGCCTGATGGATCTGCAGGATGCCATCGGGGCGGCGGCCGCCGCCGAAGAGAGCGACGACTAGACCTTCCCCTGACCGGGCCGGGGTTTCTCCCAAGGACGAAACCCCGGCCCGGACTTCCCCGTTACAACACGCGACCGCGATTACGCCTTTCTGAGGACCGGCGAGTATGACAAACTCTGCCCATTTGCGGGTGATGCCTATGTCGGTGATCGAGCTCGATGGACTGAAGGTACGGTTCGGGAAGCATGAAATCCTACGCGGCCTGACCGGTAGGATCAGTGGACGGGCGATCGGACTGCTGGGGCCCAACGGCGCCGGCAAGACCACGCTGATCCACACGCTGCTCGGCTTCTACACGCCGACCGCGGGCACCGCCCGGGTCCTCGGCCACGATATCCGCAGCGACATCAAGCAGATTCGCGCCCAGATCGGCTACATGCCCGAGAACGACTCGTTCATCGCCGGCCTCTCCGCCGTGACCTACGTGCGGATGATGGCCGAGATCAGCGGGCTGCCGAGGGACCAGGCGCTGGAGCGGGCTCACGAGTCCCTGTTCTACGTCGGCCTGGGCGAAGCCCGCTACCGCAAGCTCGAAAGCTACTCCCAGGGCATGAAGCAGCTGGCCAAGCTGGCCCAGGCGATTGCCCACGGCCCCAAGCTCGTGATTCTCGACGAGCCGACCAACGCCCTCGACCCGCCGCACCGGGTGCGCATGCTGGAGCTGATCAAGGAGATCCGCGACAGCGGCAAGGTCAACCTGATCCTCTCCTCCCACCTGCTGCGGGACGTCGAGGACTGCTGCGAGGAGGTGCTGATCCTCAAGGACGGCCGGATCGCCACCTCATGCAACCTCGAAGAGGAGCGCCGGGCCAACCGCAAGTTCATCGAGATCGAGACCGTCGGCAACCGGGACGCCTTCGCCGAGGCGCTGGACGGCCTGGGCTGCCAGTTCGCACTGCAAGGCACGTCGCGCATCAAGACGGTGCTTCCCGAGGGGGTGCGCATCCGCGACCTGTTCCGTGCCGCCTCGGACCGCAAGATCCAGATCCGGCGCCTCGACTACAAGCGCGACTCGCTGCAGGACATCTTCCTCAAGGCGATGGAGGAAAAAAGTGGCCGTCTATGAACGCACGTATCGCAGCTACGAGGGGGGCGTCACCCCCGAGTGGTCGCGTTTCCTGGTCCTCCCGCGCTACGCCTTCGCCCAGGTGTTCGCCTCGAAGGCGTTCCTCGCCTTCTTCGTGCTGTGTTTCGTCTACCCGCTGGTCAGCGCCGTGGCGATCTACCTGCCCCACAACCTGAAGTTCCTCGAGGCGTTCCAGATCCAGAAGGAGCAGATCATTCAGGTCACCGAGATGTTCTTCCCGATGCAGTTCATGCGCCTGCAGGGGATCGGGGCCTTCTTGATCACGCTGTTCGTCAGCCCGGCACTCGTCTCGGTGGACATGCGCAACAACGGCATGCCCCTCTACCTGTCGAGGCCGTTCTCCCGGCGTGAGTACATCGGGGGCAAGATTTCGGTACTGTTCCTGCTGCTTTCCGCAATCACCTGGGTGCCCGGCCTCTTGCTCTACGCGCTTCAGGCCTACCTGATGGGCTTCGAGTGGCTCGGCGACAACCTGCGCACCGGCGCGGCGATCTTCCTCGGCTCCTGGCTCTGGATCCTCGTGCTGTCCTTGCTCTCCCTGGCGATCTCGGCTCACGTTCGGATGAAGCCCGTGGCCCGGGTCGTGCTTCTCGGCGCCTTCTTCTTCGGCTTCTTCTTCGCCCCCGTCCTCAACATCGCCTTCGGCATTACCGGCGGGCGCATGCTGATCTTCCTGGACATGGTCCAGATCGTCTGGTCTTCGATGTTCGGGGTCGAGGCGCCGATCCCCTACCCGGTCTGGCAGGCCTGGCTCTCGCTGACCCTGTTGACGGCGCTTTCGACCTTCCTGCTTGTCCGCAAGATCAAGGCCTACGAGGTGATCCGGTGAGTAGCCACGAACAGGACACGGCGCTGAAACAGAACGTCGATCCCCAGGCGGACCTGGCGACCGAAGCGGAACCCGAGGGGCCGCTGGCCGAGCAGGTTCCCGACGAGCGCTGCCTCTGCTTCGACAACGTCTCGAAGTTCTACGGCGAAGTGCTGGGCGTCAACCGGGTCAACCTGCGGATTCCGCCGGGCATCACCAGCCTGGTCGGCCCCAACGGTTCGGGCAAATCGACCTTGATGAACCTGATGACCGGTCTCCTGGAGCCCACCGCCGGTGAAATCAAACTGCTGGGCTTCTCTCCACGGGATCCCCAGAACCTGTTCCGGCACCTGGGCTACTGCGCCCAGTTCGACTCCTTCCCGCCCGGGCTCAACGGCTATCACTTCGTCTACTCGTACCTACGAGTTCACGGCATGAGCCGGGAAGAGGCCAAGCGGCGGACCGACAACGCCCTGGAGCGCACCAACATCGCCCATGCCGCCGACCGCCGCATGGCGGGCTACAGCAAGGGGATGCGGCAGCGGATCAAGCTGGCCCAGGCCACTGCCCACGATCCCCAGGTACTGATCCTCGACGAGCCGCTCAACGGCCTCGATCCGATGGGCCGCGCCGAGATCATCGACCTGTTCAAGGAGCTCGCCGCCGCCGGCAAGCACGTGATCATCTCCAGCCATATCCTTCACGAGGTCGACCTGATCTCGGACCAGGTCATCCTGCTCAACGAAGGCTATGTGGTCGCCGAGGGGGATATCCGCTCGGTCCGCGGCGAGATCGACAAGCACCCGCTGCAGATCATGATCCGCTGCGACAAACCCGAGTCGCTGGCCATGCGGCTGGTCCGCATGCCCCACCTCCGCGAACTCAAGATGCACGACGACCGGCAAGGCCTGCTGGTGGCGACCAGCGACTCCAAGGCCTTCTACCTCGAGCTCAACGACATCGTGCTCGAGGAGGAGATCGCCATCGAGGCGGTCACGCCGGCGGACGAGGATGTCCACGCCGTGTACCAGTACCTGATCGGATCGGGACAGGAGTCGACGTCGTGAGCGAAGCAACGACCCAACGGCCGATGGACGGCATGCCGCTCTGGATCAATCAGATCCTCGCAGTGATGCGCCTGGAAATTCGCAAGACCCTGCTGGGCCGCCGGGCCTTCCTGCTCTACGCCCTGGCCGGCATCACCCCGGCGATCCTGGGGTTGATGGTGGTGGTCTCCAGCGCCTTCGGCCTGCCGCCGGGCCTGGAGGAATTCGGCGCCACGATGATGTTCGCCGCCGTGGTCTTCCGTATGATCCTCGGCTTCGCCCTGTACCTCGGCTGCGTCTGGATCTTCATGAACCTGTTCCGTGGCGAGATGCTGGACCGCAGCCTGCACTATTACTTCATGGTGCCGATCCGCCGCGACGTCCTCGTCGCCGGCAAGTTCATCTCCGGGTGGACCACCTCCACGGTGCTGTTCGGCGTGACCACCCTGGCCAGCTTCCTGCTGCTCAACCTGGCCTTCGGGGTCGACCAGCTACAGCGCCATCTGTTCGACGGACCGGGGTTGACCCAGCTCTTCTGGTACATGGTCATCGTGGCCCTGGGCTGCCTCGGCTACGGCACCGTGTTCTTGCTGATCGGGCTGTTCTTCCGCAACCCGATCGTGCCTGCGGTGATGTTCTGGGGCTGGGAGGCTCTGAGCTTCCTCCTGCCGCCGGTGCTCAAGAAGCTGACCGTGATCCACTACCTGGAGAGCCTGTATCCGGTCGAGGTCTCGCAGGGCGCCCTGGCGATCCTGACCGAGGGAACACCGGCGTGGATCACGATCCCGGGGCTGCTGATCTTCTGCGCCATCGTGATGGCCATCGCCGCCCAACGCATCCGCCGCATGGAAGTCCAGTACGGGTCGGATTAGGAACAGACTAGCGCTCGAGGAAAGCCTGATTGAAGCGGGTGTCCTTGGCCAGGTCCAACTCGAGCATGAGCCGCGGCTCCTTGACCACCGCCCCGACGGTGAACGCTCCCCAGCCGTGGAGACTGAACCGCGCGACTCCGTTCTGGGGCAGCACGCGGACGACCGACTCGGGAAACGTCGGATGCAGGTAGATGGCGACCGGTGCGTCAAACGTGCCGGCCGGCCCTTTCACGCACACGTCGAACGACGCCCAGGTATCTTTCCAGTTGATGACGTTCTCGACGACCAGCTGAAACCCTTCGCGCACCGCTGCGCCGCCGAAGCGGCCGTTGTTGGGATCCTGCTGGCCGGAGGGCACCTTCGGGTCGAGCGACACCTCCACGTGCGCCCAGTCGTCCTCGACGGCGTCGGTGCGGACCTGCTCGCACAGGTCTTCCAGCAGCGGCTGCAGCGCCGCGTGCTTCTCGTCGTCGTTGGGATACAGGATCGGTGATACGCCGTACTTCCCGGTGAAGTAGGCGGTCAACCCCGCCTCCCCTTCTTTCGGCCGCGGCAGGATCGCGTAGTGCCGGGTGTCGGCTCCACCAGCCGTGGTCTGAACCTCCCGCAGGATCTCCCTGAGTTCGACGTCCTCCAGGGAGAACCCCAGAAAAACCACCGACTGGGTGGCGAACATCGCGTAGAGGTTTCTGGATGTCGTCGTCTGGCGGACGTATCGCTCGCGATAGTCCTCTTCGGTCAGAACGCAGTGCTCCGGGCACTCTGCCCGGCCATGGAGGTGCACGTAGTAGCGTTCCGCGTCGTCACGTCCCAGGGAGCCGACGAAGCGGGAACGATCCTCCGAGCGCTCCCAACGAAGCACCCGGTGGGGTTGGTCCGCACGGTACCGGGCATGGGCGAGGTCGAGCAGGTTGTCGTAGTTGGTCGTCAGGATGTGCTGGAACGGCAGTTCGAGCACTCGCGGCAGAACGTCGTTGAGCAACTTCGGGAGAGCATCGAGATGAAACCGCCGGCGCAGCAGCCCTCGAACGTCCGGCTTTGGTTGCCGCTGCTGCTCCGGCTTTCTCTGCTCGGCCAGGTAGGCCTTTTCCGCGAGGTGGGCGAGCCACGGGAGATCCTGCCGCACCCGGGGGTCCCGCACCCGGGCGCCCTTCCCGCCGACGGATTTCATCGGCGGGTCGATCTCCTCGATCAGCTCCGTCCAGGTCGGCAAGGAGGCGCATCCCACCGAGATTCCTGCGCCGACGAGGGCGTGAACGCCCCGGCCTCCGGCTTGGCGCAGGAGGTCGGCCAGTTCGCGGACCGCGTCGCGGCCCTCCCATTCTCCGGAACTCAATCGGATCGCCATGTTGCGGCGACTATAACCGACCCGGGGACGAGCCTGCCCTGGAAGGGGTCGAGCCTACCTAGTCGAACACGCTGAAGCGGTTGTTGAAGCCGTTGCTCGGCACCCAGTAGGGGTTCGTGATGAAACGGCGCCAGCGGCTGCGGCTCGAGTTCAGGGCGTCGGGGCGCTCGTTGAACTCGCCGCCGGGAATCCACTCGGGATCGGTCGGAGCCTGATACCAGCGCACCGGGTTGAAGTCGTTCTGGGACGGGTCGAGGGTCCAGTCGCTGTCCGGGAGCCAGAACGGGTCGGTGGGCGCCGGCCGCCACGCAGGCGGTTCACCGAAGACCTCGAGTTGATCGGCCACCTTGGGTAGAGATTCGGGACCCGCGTTGGGACCGACGTCACTTCCCTTTCCGGTGACGAATCCAGGCTCGCGAATCGGCGAGACCGTGGTGCTCTCATCGTCGCGCAGTTCTCCCTCGAACAGGCGCACCTCCCGGACCAGCGGGACCGGCAGGGTCACCACCTCGCCCGAAGCCAGGGTCAGCAGGTAGTAGCCCTCGTCGCGTTCGACGGTGTCTCCGACGAGCAGGGTGTCATCTTCGAGGACCAGTTCGACGCCGGCATGGGGGATACCGACCAGGGCCGAAAGCAGAATCGCCGGAAGTAGTGCGCGGTGGAGCTTCATGTCCCTATCTCCTGAGGACATTGTAAACCCCCGGACCAGGGCCTGCATTCCCGCCCTCTCGGGCGGGCGCCGGCACGCGATCTTTCTGGGCTCCTAGTCCCCGCAGAGGCGGAAGTGGGCCAGAAAATCGCGGATCGCGTTCTCGTCGGCGGGGGTGCCTCTGTAGTCGGGCTTTCCGCCGTCCGCGGATCCGCCCGGAGCCGAGGAAGCCCCCTCGCCGGCGACGGCGCCGCCGACCGCCTCGGCGGCCTCTGCAGCCACGGCCTCGGCAGCCCCTTCGGCCAGCGCCCCGGCCGAGACTTCCGGCTCGAGCCAGAGAGCCATGGCCGGCTTGCCGCCGCACTCGGCGAAGATCAACGAGTAGATCCCATCGCTGCTGCCCCCCTGGTGACGCGCCTCACCACGCTGGGCAACGTACCGCACGGTCGTGTCCTGAAGCTCGAAATCCCCTTCCGCGATGGTCTCCCGGGACCGGACCTTCACATCGAAGGCCTCCAGAAGCCGCGAAGGATCCGAGCGCCCCTCGATGATCGCCTTGATGTCGTCGTCCTGGCGGGACACCAACCCGGGGCGGAAGAAGACGAACAGACGCGTCGGGTCGACCGTCGCGTCCTCCTCGAAGGGAACGTCCGCCAACATGGCCACGTCGCCGATGAAGGGGAATTCCAGGGCGAAGGCGGGCTCGTAGCCATCGGGCAGCGACTCGTAGCCCATCAGGTTCCGGGTGGCATCGGCGCGCTTGACCGGGTCGGTCATCGTGCCTTCCAGATCCCGCACCATGCTGACCATGCCGAAACCGCAGGCACCCACGGCGAGCACCGCCACCAGCACGAAACAGCCGCACCCCATCGCCAACCAGGCCCAGGGTGACATCCCTTTCTTCTCGCCCATGACATCCCCCCGCTTCCGGCTACGGCCGGAGCATCCCTGAACTCAAACCGTTCGTTTCAAACGATCACCCGCGCGCCAGACAGGGCGCGGCGAGCTCGAATACCGGATCGAAGACCGACTCCGCCTCGAGCGAATCGCCGGTATGGTACACGGCAAGAAACCCGCCCCCATCCTTGCAGGCGGTGTACACCATCGCGACGTCACCCTGGAATCTGCGACCCTCGAACTCGATCGTGCCCGGGTGAACCGCCGCGATTCGATGGCCGAACTCGACCGGCTTGATCGACCCCGAGGACTTCCGATCGAGGTCCAGCGAAACCGCGTCGGTCATGATGTATTCGAGGTTTTGGGGACGCAGCCCGGTCTGGGCCAGGACGTCGGCAGTCATGTTCCCGCCGAAGCCGTGGCCCAGGCGGCTCAGCACCAACACCCGGCCGTCGTCGACGACTCCCGCCCGCTCGAACACCTTGGAGGTGACCTGCAGCGTTCTCCAGGACTCGGCCTCCGAAGGGCCGAGCAGCGGTTCGGCTCCCTGCGGAAGCCGGTCACGGCCGAGAATCCGCCGCACCTCGCCGAGCTGATCCGGTGTCGCGACCTGAAACGAATCGACGGGAGACGCGCGGGCCGACGAGATGTAGAGAGACCCCAGGATCGCGGCCAGGGCGATCAATACCAGGGCCGCGGCGATGGCGATCCAGGGCGAGGTTTCCCCTCGCTGCCCCCCGGTCACGGCTGGACCGTGTCGCCGGGGCGCGCCCGCCTGTACCGCCAGAGGTAGATGAACCCGCTACCCGCGAAGAGCAGCGCGACGAACATCAGGATCGGCCAGACGATCGCCAGGATCGAACCGACCAGGGACACGCCGTCTTCGGCGGCCGAGACGAAGGGGTTGGCGATTCCCGCCGTGGCCACCGTCGAGATCAGGCGGGTCTTGGTCTTGCCCAGATGGACCATCCCGGCCACCGATCCGCCCATCACGATCGCCATGACCGCGGTTACCTCGGGGGGCAACTCGGTCAACGACGAGGCCATCAAAACCGTGCCGGCCACCGGCTTGACGAACACCTGAAGCCCGTCGAGCAGGTTGTCGACCACCGGAAACTTGTCGGCCAGAAGCTCGGCAACCACCGCCACGCTGAAGATCGTCAGCGCCGGAGTCGACGCCATCCAGTCGAAGTACGAGGTCAGCGGGATCCAGTCCAGGCGCCCGGCGATGCCGACGACCAGCACCGGCAGGAACGCGCGCATCCCGGCGCACGCCGCCAGGGACAGCCCCTGGGCTATCTGAGGAATCAGTGCGAGGCTCAGTTCCATGAGACTCCCTCCAGGGGAGCTGCGGCCGGCGGCAGGTTCAGCGAAGGTGCCCCAGGCGCGAAACCACCGATTCGACCCGCTTGCGATAGGTCCTCATGTCGGCGGTTTCCAGCGCGCTCCGGGCCTCTTCCAGCCTCTCGGCGAGCTCCGATTGTCCCAACTCCACGCAGGCGGACCGCGCCTCCGCCAGCTTGCCGGCGATGGTGTCCAGTTGCCCGACGTTGAGCGAGTTCAATAGAGTCATAACCTGGTGCGGGGTCATTATTCACTCCGTAAACGTTCGCTCCCGTTCCCGGGAGCGGACGCCGGCCCAGAATACCCAACGCTCCGGAGAGCGGCAAGGAGGCCGGCCCCGCCCCGCACCGTCGGTGGACGGGGGCCCTTTCGTCGAGTATTTTCCCCACATGCGGACCAGCAACTCCCGCCGCGCCGCACTGGGTCTTGCATGGCTCTGGGTGATTCTTCAACTCAGTTCTCCTGCATTCTCGAGTGATCTCGCCTCCGTTGCCGGGGAATCTCCGGCTGAACGGGCCAAGCTCGACGCCCTCGGGACCGTCGAGATGGACCCCCGTATCGCGTCCATCGAGATCGACTTCGAGTTCGACCCGGCCCGCGGCTCAATTCGCGAACAGGTCGACCTGGTGGTCGAATCGGCCGAAACGCGGGAACTACGCCTCCGCATCGACCCCAACCTCACCGTGGAACGGTCCTGGACCTCCCAGGGTTCCGTGGAGCATCGCAAGGCCGGCCAGGAGGTCGTCCTGCAGCTCGATCCGCCGATTTCCGGCCGCCGCAAGGTCTCGCTGACCCTGAGCGGCCGCCCTCGGCGGGGATCGAAGCCCCTGGTCAGCGACCAGGGGGTGGTGCTCTCTCCCGACGATCACTGGTACCCCACCCTGGGGCCGACCTGGGCCGTGAGTGATGTCCGGGTCAAGGTCCCCGAGGGCTGGGTCGCCGTGGCGCCGGGCGCCCCGGTGGCGGAGACGCCCGACGGCGCTTTCCGCTTCCGGTCCCGGAAGCCGGTCCGCGGTCTGGCACTGGTCGCCGGCCCCGATCTGCAGCTGACCTCCTGCCGTGTGGTGCGGGAGCAGGCCCGGATCGTGGGCCCTGATCTCGGCGAGCGGGCAGATGAGATCTGCCGCCACCTCGCCGATCCGATGTCCTGGATGGCCGGCTCGCTATCCCCCTACCCCTTCGACGGCTTCAACCTGGTGCTCCTACCGGGACTGGAAAGCCGCATCGAGGCCGGGGGCATGGTGGTCGAGTCCGATCGATTCCCCCTCGACGGCCCCCAGGACGCCGCCGACCTGCTGGCCGGCCAGTGGTTCGGCCAGCGCATTGCCGGGGATGGTCCCTGGATGCGCTCCTTCGCGGCATGGCAAGCCGCGGTTTACGCACGCGACCGGGCGAAACCGGTCGGCACGGACATCGGACGGCTACGCGCCGCGTACCTCGCGATGTCCCCTGGTAACGACGTCCCGTTGGCGCGCGCCGACGAGGAGACCCCTGAACCCGTTCTGCGAGGCAAAGGATCCGCCGCTCCGGACATGATCCGTCTGACCGTCGGCGACCGGAAATTCTTCCGTGCCGTGCAGGACCTTTTCAGGATGCCCATTAGCCCGCCCCTGTCTCTACAGGGGTTGCAGGGGGTCTTCGAGCAGCGCGCAGGGATGTCGTTAGAGAGAGCATTCGCAGATTGGTTCGAACGCCGAGGGGCTCTCGAGATCGAGAGCGTCCTTCGCACCCTGCAAACCCCGCGCGGAGAGTGGCGGATCGACCTGACGTTGTCCCAACGTGGACAGCCTTACCAGGTCCCCGTCGATGTCGTGTTTCACGGACTCGAGCAGCAGCACCGGGAGGTGATCTCGCTGGACGAGCGGCAGGCCACCCTGGTGTACTTCCTGCCCTTCGAGCCGAAACGCGTCGAGATCGACCCACTCCGGCGTCTATTCCGCAGGAAACCGGAGTAGACTATGGCGGCACAGGGAACGGACTTCCGGCGAACGTCGCGGACAGGGCTAAGGGCAGCACCGACGATGGATGATGCTGAGAAGAATCAGGGAGCTGTTCGCTAGAAAATCCGCCGCATCCGCCTCCCCGGAGCCGAAGGCCGCCAAAGACGCGCGCTCGGTCCGGGTCGAGCGTGCTCCGGAGGTGGTCCACCGGCCGATCCCCGAGGCGGATCTCGATCCCGACGCCGTCAAGATCATCAAGCGCTTGACCCGCTTCGACCACACCGCCTACCTGGTGGGCGGCTGTGTGCGGGATCTGCTGCTCGACCGGTCCCCCAAGGACTACGACATCGGCACGTCGGCGACGCCGCGACAGGTCAAGCGGTTGTTCCGCAACTGCCGGATCATCGGCCGGCGGTTCCGCCTGGCCCACATCTACTTCCACAACCGCAAGGTGATCGAGGTCGCCACCTTCCGCGCCCTGGACAGCGACGAGGTCGACGAGGGGGGCAACGGCGCCGCCAGCGACGACGATCTGCTGATCC
Source organism: Acidobacteria bacterium Mor1 (assembly GCA_001664505.1). GTDB lineage: Bacteria > Acidobacteriota > Polarisedimenticolia > Polarisedimenticolales > Polarisedimenticolaceae > Mor1. The sequence continues at coordinate 5,180,634 of CP011806.1, read as the reverse complement.
GGGACGACAACGTGTTCGGCTCGTCGGCGGAAGACGCGCTGCGCCGGGACTTCACCGTCAACCAGTTGTTCTACGACCTGAACAACGAGACGGTGATCGACCACGCCGACGGGCTGCGGGACCTCAAACGCAGGGTGGTCAGCGCCATCGGCGATCCGGCGACCCGCTTCTGCGAGGACCCGATCCGCATCCTGCGGGCGATCAAGTTTGCCGCGCGCCTCGATTTCGAGATCGAGCCGGCGACCTACAACGCGCTGATCCAGACGATCAACGAACTGCCCAAGGCGGCGCCGCCGCGGATCCTCGAGGAGATCAACCGCTTCTGCATGGGCGGTGCCTCCCGGCGCTCCTTCGAGTTGCTGCAGGAGACCGGCGCCTTCGATGTGATCCTCCCGGAGTTCGCCGAGGCCTACAAGGACGACCGCGAAGCCTGGATGATGCTGTTCCGTCTGCTCGAGGAGATCGACAACCGGTTGGCCGACGGCAAACCGACGCCGACCGGCGCGATCTTCGCCGTGCTGCTCCTGCCCCTGCTGGCCCGGCATTTCGGCTGGCGTGAAGACGGCACCGTGGAACCGCCCAAGGGGCTCAAGGTGCGGGAGCTGGCCGATCAGTATCTGCGGCCGCTGGCCCTGCGGCTGCGGGTCGCCCGGCGTGACCAGGAATACTGCCGCCAGACCCTGATGACCCTCTACCGCATGGCACCGGCCGAGCGTGTGCGCCGCCAGAACCGCAAGTCGATGGTGCGTCGCAGCTGCCTCATCGATGCGCTGTGGATCCTCGAGACCTGTGCCGAGATGTGGGGCGGCGAACTGACCCGCTCCTTCGAGGCCTGGGAGGACTGGGCCAAGGACGCACCGCCTCCCGAAGAGATGGAAGCCTCTGATCAGGTCGAAGAGGGTGGCCGGCGGCGCGGCGGACGCCGGCGTGGCGGCCGGGGTCGTGGACGCGGCCGAAGCGGCGATCGCGAGCGCGGTGCGCGAGACGAGGGCAAGGGGCAAGAACGGGACAAGGGCCGTGGTGAGGGTCGCGGTGAGGGCGGCGGCCGTCGGAGACGATCCGGCGGCGGCGAACGCAGCCGGGAGAACGGCGACGCCCGCAAGAGCGCTCGAGGCGGAACCAAGCCCCGGCGCAGCGGCGGCGGCCGGCGCCGAGGCGGCCCGACCGCCGAAGAGGCCGAAAACCTGCCGCCGGTCTGGGATGACCGCTACTTCTTTGCCGCTCTCCCCACGGTGCCCGACAGTGACGAGACCAGTTTTCCTGCGCCGGAGCCGGATAAGGCGTCCGCTTCCCGGCGAGAAGGCGACGAGAGTGGAGAGCGCCCCCGCCGGCGCCGCTCCCGGGGCGGCCGTCGACGGCGGGGACGTTCCAAGGCCGATGGTGAAGCTCCGCGCTCGGGAGACGGAAGCGACAGCGACGGCTGAGCGGCCGGCCTAGCCGGCCGGCCCGTAGGCGATTGCCGCCTCCAGAGAGGGATCGCGTCCGGACACGTAGTCCTCCCAGGTAGACGGTGCCGGTACGTCGAGAGGCAGGTAGGCCTCGGAAGCGAGATCCGGAGCGCGGTCGTAGATCCGCGTGGAGTAGTCCAGACGCAATCCCGAGTTGGGTAGCCGGAGCGTCTCGACATCTCCGACCGTGTTGGGCCGTCCCCGCGGCCTCTCGCCGATCAGGATCGGCGCCGCGCGGCGACGGAGCTGCAGCACCGCGTCCATCGCCGCCGAGAAGGTCATCCTGCCGACCAGGATGAATACCTGGCGCTCCGGCATCGACTCCTTCCAGCGGACCGCGAAGTCGACCAGCGGCTTGCTCTTCTTGTTGTCCCCTCCGGAGTTGTGCCGCAGGTCGAGGACCAGCTTGCCGAACTCCCGGGGGGCGGCCTGTTTCGAGAGAAGCTTGGCGAAGCGGCGAATGGACGGTTCGCCTCCTTGATCGTCACAGCGGTTGTACTTGACGAACACCAGCCCGTGTTCCTCGACCCGTTCGAACCAGTAGTCCTTTGCCGGGTTCTTCGCCATCAGCGGGGTCTCTCCACCCGCCTGTTCCCGGCCGCGGATCCAGCGAACCTCGCCGAGCCCGGTACGGGGGATCGAGCTCACTACGTGGTCCTCGGTATCACCGCCGCTCCCGCTCACCGTGAGAGGCACTTCATCCGGGCTCACCGCCGCACCGATGTAGGCCAACACCTCCGGGGTCGCCAGGTATTCGGGTCCCGAGTGAAGCAACTCCATGTCGTTGTCCCGGGCGACCAGCGGCGCAACGGCCTCCAGCAGTTGCTCCACGGAGCGGCCTCCGATCTTCTGCACCGTCGCACCCAGCAGCCGCTCTTGACCGGGCGCTACGGCGATCACCCGCATTCCGTCGGCGAACTCCCGGAACACCAGGGGCAAACGGTGGAATCCGGTTCCCGACTGGTGGGGCAGCAGCTCGGTGTGGCCGTCGCCCAACAGGGCCACCAGCCGGGTCAGCTCTACCACGATCTCGGATTCACTCAGGTCGGGAATTCTTCGGCCCAGATCGGCGACCGTTTTTCGCCACTGCTCCTCGGAGACGTGGTGGAACGGCCGGACATGCCGGCTGGGCAGCTCCCGGGCAAGAGCATCCAGGTCCTCCAACCAGGCTTCCGCAGGGAGTTCGACGCGCACCGGCTGATCGGCAGCACCGCAGGCGAGCAACAGCAACAGGGTTCCCGCACACGCAACCCGACCCAGGGACACTCTCAAGGGATGTCTCCTTCCTTTCGCAACCGCGCCGAATCTACCGGGCTACCGGCTCCCCGTCTTGAACGGACGGGTCATCGGGGCCGGCACTCGCGGATATCCAACCCTTTCGGCGTCCTCGGGCGTTCTCTCAGCTATGGAAGTCCACGGCGACGTCTCACTTGGCTCGGTATCCCGCCAAAGGGCCGACTCCCGGTTTCGGGTCACCGAGGGAAGCCACGCTCCGGGATGCGAGCTGCCGCTGCATGCTCATCGCGCAAGTAACCTGACGGTGGTGTTGCAGGGTGGTTTTCGGGAGCAATCCTCCACCGGTTCCGTGGAATGCAGCCCCGGTTCGGTGCTCTACAAGGGCGCCTACCTGCCCCACCGCAACCGCTACGGGCGCGAAGGCGCCACGGTGCTGCACCTGGAACCGGTCACCCCATACTCCGGGGCTGCGCTCCTGATGGCGGCGCTTTCCCCCGCGCATCACGGCGTGATGCCGCAGGTCCCTCCGGCGCTGGGCAATCTGCTGTCGAGCTTCAAGCTGGATCGGAAGGAACGGCGTATCCTCGACCGCTGCCTGGCCGGCGCCGGGAGGCTGGTGGCTCCGCGCTGGGCTCGGGGCCTGTGCCGGCGTCTCCTAGCCGACAGCGCCGCACCGGTGAGCCTGGGATCCCTGGCCCGGGAGTACGGCATCTCCCGGTCGCAGCTCACCCGTGGTTTTCGCCGATCCTACGGCTGTTCCATCGGTGAGTTTCAGCGCCGGATCCGCCTCGAACGTGCTGCGGAGCTCCTGGCCTGTTCGGAACTCCCGATCGCGGTCATCGCCGGCGAATGCGGATTCTCGGATCAGGCTCACCTTTGCCGCCTCTTTCGCGGCAGAACCGGCCGGAGCCCGGGCGGCTTCCGCCGTGAAGCCGGGGGGCACTGCCGAAACCGGTAACGGGACCGGATCACGACCGACTGTGACTTTCGGGCAGCTCAGGGGTCTATCCATGTATGAGCGCGGAGGACACCATGAACACGGTCGTACAGTTCGTCGATACCCCCGTCGCCGAATCGGCGTCGGTCACGCTGGATCAGGCCCTCGAGGCGCTGCTCACGCCGGTAGACGGCGAGCAGCGGGTGTTCCGCAGCCCCTGCGGGGTCTCCCTACTCCGCCGTCCACGTCGCGGCCGCCGGCCGTCGATCTACATCCGCGTCCCGGTGCCCGCCAGGCGGCGCCGCGGCTTCGGGCCGAAGCTCGACGCCTGAGGCCTCCTCGGCTGCGGGGATGAACATCAAGCGTGGACGGGGCAGCTCGATCGCGAGTGCCGCAACGAAGACCGTCGCTCCCAACAGCCCGAGCAACGGCAAGGGCACGGTTCGGGACTCCCGGCGCCCAGCGAGAGCTTCGATCCGCTCCCGCAGTTCCGAAACGCCACAGCCGAACCCCACGAGAGAGGCGTTGCTGCCGAAGTCACCGGCCAACGCCAACAGGTGCCGGGCGTAGACCGCTCGGCTCAGCCCGCCGCCCAGAGCCGACTCGTCACAGGCCAGCTCGCAGTCGCGATGCAGACGGCGGGACACGACCCAGGCGAGTGGGTGGAACCACTGCAGCGCGCAGGTCACGCCGGCCAACCAGCGGGCGGCGATATCCCGGCGCTTCACGTGGGCCAGTTCGTGGCGCAACACCGCGTCGCGGAACCGCGCATCGGCGTCGAGCAGGTTGGCCGGAATCAGGATCCTCGGCCGCCGGAGCCCCACGGTGACCGGCGAGGTCAGCCGGGTCGTGACGCGGATCGGAATCGCCGGCGCCATGTCGAGGCTCGAGGCGATGCGGCGCCGGTCGGCCAGCCAGGCGGTCGCGCGGACCGGTTCGCTGTCGGCAAGCATTCCCTCGACCCCGAACCAGGCAATGCAGAGGCGCAGCAGCAGAAGCGCTGCCGGTAGGAGCAAGATCGCGAACAGGGCTCCCTCCAATGCCTGCAGGTTGGTCGTGCCTCCGGTGACCCAGCGCGGCCCGAACAGCAGCCCATCGATCGCCCGGACCAGTCCCGCGACGGTGAATCCCAGACTCATGGCCAGGGCCACGACCCACACCATCCTTCGCACCCGCGCCGACCGCCTCCTCAGCAGCGCACCGATTCCCATAGCCGACACCAGGATCAGCGAGACACGGAGTTCGGTCTCGAGCAACCAGGTGAGCGCCGGGAAGCGCAGCGACCATTCGGCGAACGGCATCATCGGCGCTCCCCCTCTTCCAGCCTGGCCAACAACTCCTTGATGCGTTCCCGCTCACCCGGCTTCAGTCGCGCGCTGCGGCGATCGACCAGCGCGGCGATCAGCTCCGCCGGAGAGTCGTCGAAGAAGGTCTGCATCACGTGCTGTACGACCCCCTCCCGCACCTTCTTGCGGCTTACCAGCGGACGGTAGATGAAACGGCCGGCGTCGGTTCGGTGCGAGACCCGCCCCTTTTCCTCGAGTACCCGGAGGGTCGAACGGACCGTGGCGTCGGTCGGAGGGGATTTCATCGCCTGACGCACCTGCTGGGCGGTCGCCTCGCCGAGGCGGTGGATGATGTCCATCATCTCCCGCTCGCGGGCGGACAATCCTGCGTAGGGATCACGGGGCATTTGACAGCCTCACGGCCAGATGTGAGAATTCCCACATGCGGTTAATCCCACACGTGGCTCCAGCCACATTTCATTGTGGCACGGAGCGGGGCACCGGCCAACTCGGGAGCGAAGCATGATGCGACATCACCCCCATGGATCGACCAAGACCCGTAGGCTCCTGCGAGCGCTGGTGCTTACGGTGAGCTTTCTCGCCGCGACCGCAAGCAGCGCCCAGACTCAGACCGTCGAAGGGCACCCGATGCCGCTGCCCGACGGGCGCCTGGTGATCTTCGGCCCAGCGGAGGAGGGCTTCGCGGTGCTGCGGATCTTCGGCGAGGCCCCCGGCGGAGCGACGGACATCGCCGACGGGGACCTGATCCTACGAGTCCAGGGAAACCCGGTGAGAGACCTGGCGACCTTCCGCGCCGCCCTCGGGCGCGTTGCGAGCTCCGAACCGTTGCGGCTGGAGGTCCGGCGCGGGACGGAGATCAAGCAGGTGACGCTCGCCCGGTCGGCCGGCTCCAGCTTCCGCATTCCACCCGAGGCGCTCGGGCGCGGCCGGCAAGGTGCCGCCCAGGGATGGGTTCAGGGCGAGGGCACATCGGGTGGGGCCCGGCCACCGGTCGAGCCCGGGGAACAGATCGACTCGCTGCTCGTGAGCGCGGTTGCCGGCGACGGCCCTGGGATGAGTGTCGCCGTCTGGCACGACGGCGAGGTGGTCTACCAGGGCGCGCGAGGGATCGCCGACCTGGAACATGGCGCACCCCTCACCGAGGACACTCGCCTACCCCTGGCCTCGGTGGCCAAACCGTTCACCGCCTACGCAGTGGCCACCCTGATCCAGCAGAAGACCCTCGAACTCGACCGGGATATCCGCACCTTGCTGCCCGAGCTGAAGTCCCTCGAGAAACCGGTCACGCTGGAACATCTGGTCGGCCACCAGAGCGGCATCCAGGACTACACCGGCTTGCTCGGGCTGACCGGCTGGGACTACGGGGACCGGCTCACCCCCGGGGAGCTGCTGACTCTCGCCGGGCGCCAGCGACACCTCCAGTTCGAGCCGGGCAGTGAACATCGCTACTCCAACACCAACTACGCGTTGATGGCGTGGATCGTCCAACGCTCGGCGGGCACGGGATTCCCGGACTGGATGAAGCAGCACGTGTTCACGCCGCTGGGAATGAAGTCCACGGTGATTCCCGCAAGCGAAGGTCAGCTGGTGGCGCGGAGCACGCGGCTGTACCGGCCCATCGAAGCCGGCTACGAGCGTGCCTTCGGCAGCCACGGAATGTTCGGCGCCTCGGGCATGCTGGGCACCGCGGCCGATCTGGTGCGCTTTGCCGACGCGCTGCTCGACGGCCATTCGGGAAGCGACGGCCCGGCGCGCGATGCGATCGCGGCACGCATGCGCCGCCCGCTGAAACTCGACGACGGAAGCGACAGCAGCTACGGCTTCGGGCTGGGTCACGGGGACCTCCGCGGCGTGCCCCGGTTGTCCCACGCCGGCTCCGGGCCCGGTTCCGCCAGCGTCCTGCAGTTCTATCCCGAAGATCGCCTGGCCGTTGCGGTACTGGCCAACTACGGCGGCGCCGAGGTGAGCAAGCTCGCCGATGAGATCGCCACCCTGCTGCTGGGCGACCGGGTCGGCCCTGCGACCGGCCGGAAAGCCTCGTTCGGGCCTCCCGGGGCGTTCATGATCACCGACGAGCACATCCGGGGTGACGGCATCGAGGAAGGAGAGCCCCTGGCCCCAGGGGTGGCCGAGGCGTTCGCCGGACGCTACCGGCTCGACGACGACCGGGAGATGACCCTGCTCGCCGAAGAGGGTGTGTTGTCGCTCAAACTGCTCGACCACGTCCCGGCGGTGCCGCTGAAACACCTGGGCGGGCAACGCTTCGTCTTTCCGCCGTCGCGCTGGGAGCTGACGCTGCGGTCGACGCCCCAATCGGGCCGCAGCATCGTCGTGCACCTGGTCGAGGGATCGATCCACCCGGGAGACCCTCGGGACATCCCCGGCTACCCGATGGAGGTCAAGGACCTGGCGAAGGCCGAGCTCCGACGGCTCGTCGGGCAGTACCTCAGTCCCGAGCTCGGCGTGGCCTACCGGGTACTCGAACGGGATGGAGAGCTGTACCTGGAGCACCCTCTCCTGGGATCGTTACCCCTGGAGCACTACACCGAGCTGACCTTCGGAGTGGCGGGACGCAAGCTGAATCGCATCTGGTTCGAAAGGGAGGATCCGGCGGACCCGTCGTCGCCGGTGGTGGCGCTCATCGCCGAGGCAGGCGCGTGGGGCGCGACAGCGCGCTTCGACCGTTTGTGAAGCGGTCGAGCCAGAAGCTAGACCGTGGAAACGGCGGCGGTCTCCTCGGCGCGAACCCACATGATGGCGACCAGCCACAGGACGAACAGTTGCCGGGCGGTCGAGAGTTCGTCGGGGAGATCCACCTCTCCCCGGATGGCCCAGAAGCCTCCCGCCCGGACGGCGCCCACGGTAGCCTCGCCGGTGCGTAGCTCGAAGCTCGACTTGAGCCCCGGACTGACCAAGGTGTACTCCGTATCGTCGAAGGTCACGGTGAATGTACTGGTCAGCGCGGAGTGCTTCGTTGCCCGGCCGATCTCGCCCTCGTCAGAGGAGATAACGAAGTCCCCCCACCCGGGTTCTCGCTGGATTCCGTAGGTCGTTCCACCCAGGACGAACTCGGAGCGGGATTCATGAGTGCGCAACGTCGCCAACGGAGATCCGCCGGCGACCACGTCGTAGCGTCGTTTGAAGAATCCCCGCGGGATCATTTGATCGATCTTCAACGTTCCTCCCTCCTTCAAGCCCGCTACTGGACCGGCCTGGGCGGCAGGTAGATGGTGAAATCGGTCTCGTGCTGAATCAACACGCTGTGAGGCGTCGCCTGTTGTTCAAGGGTAACGAGTCCCAGCTTCTCGAGCAAAGGGACCCGGGCGTGGACGCAACGAGCGGTCGAGAGCTGCAGCCGGTCGTGCCAGATCGAGTAGCTCCCCAGCCGACCGTCGCGCCTCACGTAGTAGCCGGTCAACGGATGGGTCAGCACCACCAGGGCCGTCTCCAGGTCGGGAAACCCTGCCAGCGCCTCCGGAGGTCGCCCGCTGTCCTCGAACTCCAGTTTCGTCGGCGACCATTCGCTACGGGTTTCGAGGGCGTAGCGAGTGTAGCGCCGCCGCTCCTCGGACCACGCGCAATCGAAACTGAAACGGCCACCATGCCAGGGTAGACGCCAGAGGTAGCGCGGGATCGCCACCGTCCACGAACCGAGGCAGGTACCGAAGAACCAGACGCAGCGCTGCCCGGTCTCCCGGTCGATCATGTAGGCGCGGTAGTTGGTCTGGCCGAAGGCAAAACGCGGATACGGCAACCAGGAGAGCCGGAAGTCCAGGTCGTAGAAGGGAACCACCGAGATGAGTGCCCGCTCCCCTTCCTCGAGCACCACCGTGTCCGGCGCGAACCGCGCGGGCAGATGCCGGGCCAGCGCTTCGGGCGCCACCGCATAGGTCAGAATCGCGAAGTGACGCAGGGTCGTCTCGACGGTGATCACTCCGCCCGGCCTGCGGGTCAGGCTCTCGGGGGTGAAACGCGCGGTTCGCGACTCGGCCAAGGATTCCTCCTTCCAAAACTCTACACCCTTGAAAGCGGCGGGCTTGCCGCCGGAACCTCAACTGGGGTAGCCTCGTCCCACGAGCGCTCGGCGGAGCCGCGGGGCCATTCGACGCCACCGCCCGACGAACCGCGACGTCTTCGCCTCCGGACCGCCGGACGCGACTCCCCAAAAGGTGATTTCGATGCACGGCTCCACCACACGCCTGGCCGGCGTGGCCTCGGCGTTTTTGTTCTTCTTGCTGCTCTTCTCGGCCACCGCGGCAACCGGCTCCGGCTCCACCTCCTCCGCTCCGACGACCCTTGACGACCTGTGGCGCTTCCTCGATCGCGACCGGGACGGCAAGTGGCAACCCCACGAAGCCGCCGAGGCGATCCTGCTGCTGGCGGGCGAAGCGGATGCTGACGCCGACGGGGCGCTCCAACGCTCGGAACTCGAGGGCTACCTCCGAGGAATGAGCGAAGAGGAGCTGGCTGAGCGGACCGAGATGTTCGGCGAGCTCGACCGCAATGACGACCAGCGGCTCGGTCCGCGGGAGATTCCCGAGGAACTGGCTCCGCTGATCACCGGCCTCGATGCCGACGGGGACGGACAGGTCAGTCTCGCCGAGGTCCTCGAAGCGCCTCATCTCGATGATCCGAAGGCGATGTTCGAGGCGGAATTGCTCTCGCTGCTGCAGGAATTCGACGGAGACGGCGACGGCACGTTCTCGCTGAGCGATGTCCCCCGCCGCCACCGTGAAGCGTTCCGGCCGGAGTTCGAACGGTTCGACCGAAACGCCGACGGCAAGGTCACCCGCGCCGAGCTACTGGAGATGGTCGCCGAGGAGCTCGCCGGCGCGACCTTCGAAGTCGACGGGACCCTGGCCGAGATGACCGGGGTGATCGGCGCCTCGACCCCGGGGCGGGTGCTGGAGCTGGCCCTCGAGCATCCCGCCGTCGAGACCATCGTGATGCGGACGGTACCCGGATCGATGGACGACGAATCGATGCTTCGTGCCGCCGCGATGGTCCGCCGGCTCGGATACGACACCCACATTCCCGGCGATGGCGAGGTCGCTTCAGGAGGCACCGACTTCTTCCTCGCCGGAGTGCGGCGGACCGTCGGTACCGGTGCACGCCTCGGCGTCCATTCCTGGGCCGGGCTCGATGAGGAAGGCGCCGATCTTCCCCGGGACCATCCGGAGCACGCCAAGTACCTCGCCTACTACCGCAGCGTGGGCATCCCCGACCGGTTCTACTGGTTCACCCTCGAAGCGGCGCCGGCCGACGGCATTCACTGGATGACCTCCGAGGAGATCGCTGAGTACGGTGTACTTTCCGACTGAGCCGGCCGCCCCCGCACCGGCCGGCTAGGCGGGCGGCGGGATCTCGCCGTCGCCGGATAGCTGCTTCATGAAACGGCGGGTCGGCTCATCCGCGGGAAAGAAGGTCTCGACGACCAGGTCTTCCAGCGTCGCCTCGCCGGCCGCACCGAAGACAGCGAGGGTGTTGACCCACGCGTACTCCTCGCCGCCGATGCGTAGCCGCAGCGGTACCAGGATCTGCGGGTCGGCAAGGGGGTTTCGTGCGGCCAGTTCGGCAACACCGGGAGCAGCGAGCACGCGATCCCAGACCTGCCGCAAACGTTCGTCGGTGGCGGCCCGCTGTACCTGGCGGCGCAAGCGGGTCAAGACCGCGCCGGCGACCTCGCTCCAGTTGACGATCCGCTCGCGCACCGGCCCCGGTTCGAAGACCCAGTCGAGGGCGTTCCCCTGGGGAGCGCTCTCCCCCGCCACAAGCGCAGCCACCAGTCGCTCGTGGGACCGGTTCCAGCGCAACACGGTCCAGTAGCGATCCAGCACGATCGCGGGGTTCGGATCGTGAGCCCTCAACAGAAAACCGAGAGCATCGAGCGCCGAGCCGAGGGCCGCATCGTCGAGAGGACGCTCCCCGTAGAGCGGAGCGAAGCCCGCCTGTTCGAGCAGGGTGTTCCGTTCGCGGAGAGGCAGGTCGAGGGCGCGGGCCAGACGGACCACCATCTCCCGGCTGGGCTGCGCCCTGCCGGTCTCGAGAAAGGAGATATGCCGAGCCGAGACCCGGGCGTGGAGGCCCAGGTCCAACTGGCTGAGTCCGCGGGCGGAGCGCCAGCTCTTGAGTTGCTCGCCGAACGGCCTGCCGAGTAGCACCAAGGATTACCTCAGAGGTAATTGCCGACATTACCTATCAAGGGCAACATACCTCGGAATCCGCCCCACAGCACGTCGCTGGGGCCGGCACCCTGGAGGCAATCACGATGAAACTCAACCGAATCAACAAGATGGCGCTAGCGGCCCTCGTTCTGGCCATGGCTCTGCCCGCCCTGGCAGGCTCCCCGGACCGCGCCGTCGACCGTCTCTACGAGGCCTACAACGCCCGCTCGGTCGAAGGCATGCTGGCGATCTACGATGACGAGGCGGTGTTCGAGGATGTGAACCAGCGCCACGAGGTCGCCGGCAGCGAGGCGCTTCACGGCATGCTGGCCCGGCTGGCCGGCGCCCACCACGAGATGCGCATCGAGGAAAAGCGCCGGATGGTCCACGAGAACCTGGTGGTCGTCGAATACGACTACGTGGGCAAACTCAACGGCAAGGTGCTGGGCGCGGCGATCGGCAGTGACTCCTGCCCCGACCTCGAGTACGTCCTGCCGGCGACCAGCTGGTACGAGGTGGCCTCGGATCGGATCGTGCACCAGCGGGACTTCATCGACTACGCCACCTACATCGAACTGCAGAAGAAGATGCAGGCCGCGGCGGCCGGCGACAGCCACTGACCTGACCACGGGCGGCGGCTGCGGCCGCCGTCCCTGGCGCCTTTCTGAACCGCCGCCGTAACCTCTCACGCGATCTCGGTCTGTATCCGGTGCCCGGCAGTCTGCCGCAGCATCGGAGGACCGCAGATGATCCAGAATCGAGCCCTCGCTTTCCTCGTCACCCTCGCTCCCGCTCTGCTGGCGGCCCTATCCCTGGCCCTCGGGCTCACCCTCGTCGCACAACACGCCCATGGCGCCGTGCGACTCACCGACAATCAGCTTGACGACAACTACGGCGGCAACCACCCGATGCTCCACGACGGGCGCATGCTGTGGTTTCTCGACGACGAGGACGTGATCTACCACGATGGATCGACCGCCGTCCCGATCCAGGAGTTCGACGCCAACGACCCCGCCCTCGACACGGTGATGTCCTTCTCATCGGCCTTCGGCGCCGGGCCCGATCCGGGAACCGTGATGGGTGCCTGGCGGCGGGGTGCGGACCACGCCTGGGTCTGGATCAGCGGATCCAATCCGGTGCCGATCGACACCGTCGCAGCCAACCAGTTTGACGACCCGGGGGATCCGAAGCCGACGAACCCCGAGGGCATGGCGATATCCGACGGCTGCCTGTTCGCCATCATGCAGGCGGTCGACGGCGGCATGACCTTCAACCATGTCTTCCAGATCGACCCGCTGACCGGAGCGCCTCTGTCGCTCTCCGGCTCCGACCGGATCAACGGCGTCTCGGCGGTTCGATCCGACGACTGCCAGTCGGCCTGGGTCAAAGACCCCAACGGAGATGGCGTCAGCGGCCTGCCCTTCGAACTCCAACATTTCGACGGCATGACCACCACGACCCTGGACAGCGGAGCCATCGATCCGATCAGCATCTTCTTTCGCGACGGGCATCTGCTCTACCTGAAGGAAGTCATCGGCCTACCTCAGGTGTTTCACCTCGACCTCAATGCGGCCTCCGCCACACCGCGACAACTCTCATTTGACGAGGTAGGACGCAAAGAACACCCCAAGACCGACGGGCGCCACGTCACCTGGCTGGAGTCGGTCGGCGAAGGCCTGGGGTTGTTGCGAATCCTCGGCGCTCCCAGGGCCACGCCGATTCCGGCTGACCGGGTCTTGCGCTTCGGGGCCTACGGGTACGAGATCGAGGACGGCCAGCTCACCTGGAGACCTGCGCTGGGTCAGTACTTCTACCGTCTCGAATCCGGCATGGTCACGACGATCAGCTCGGCGCCGGCGGCAAGCGTGCAGTTTCCAAGCGTGCACCAGGGGGATCTCGCCTGGTTCGGCAAACCGGCCGAACAGGGCGACGACGAGATCTTCTTCCATGACGGAGTCGAACCCCAGCTGCCCGCCTCGATTCCTCCGCCCCTGTTCATCGACGTCGAGTTCCGGGGAGAGCGAGCGCTGATTCGCCACAGCGAGGTGCTCGGGGCGGACGGCTACCGCATCTATTACGCGGCCGAGGCCGGCGTCACCCCGCAGAATTACGCCTCGCTCCTGGGCGGAGGGATGGTCGCGAGCACCGGCCTCGAGACCTTGATTGAAGGGCTGACCGAGACGGGCAGCTACTACTTCGTGGTGACGGCAACCGAGGGAGGCACCGAGAGCGACCCCTCGGCGGAGCTCTCCCCCTTCGGGTTCGAGGTCGACTCCCCTCTCGACGAACAGGACGCCGACCTCGGAGACGGCCTGTGCGAAACGCAAATCGGCACCTGCACCCTCCGTGCTGCCGTCGAAGAGGCCTCGTTCCTCGCCAACGACACCGTGATCTATCTTCCCGCCGGCAGCTACGTCCTCGATCCGGGCAACGGGCCGCTGGAGCTGGCCGGAGCCCGCCTGGTCGGTGACGGCATCGATGTGACCTTGATCGAGGCGACGGACCAGGACGCGGTGGTACGCGTCGATCTCGCCGGCGTCGAAACGCGGACCCGGCTGAGCGACCTCACGCTCCATGGCGCCACCCGCAACGGTCTGGTCAACCAGGGGCACCTCGAGCTCGCCCGGGTGTCGATCCGCGACAACGGAGGGCCCTCCAACTTCGGAATCGGCGCAGGGATCTACCATTCGGGCTCGATTCTCGAAGCCGACGACTGCCTGGTGCACGACAACACCACCGCAAGCCACGGAGGCGGGCTGTTCATCGAGCCCGGGATCTTCTCCGCCGTGCTGCGGCGCTGCGATATCCGTGGAAACACGGCAGGCATCGGCGGAGGCGGCTTCTACTCGCGGGGAGACGTCTCGGTCGTGGAGAGTGGGATCGTCGCCAACGACAGTGAGTTCGAGCAGAACTGGCCCGGCGGCGGCATCCATCAGGAGAACGGAGCCGTGCGGGTGCTCCACAGCGCCATCTACGGCAACAACAGCGGCTCCACCGGGGGAGGTGTCTACACTCAGGGTGGATCCACGCTGATCGTGAACTCCACGATCTCCGGCAATGCCTCCATCGGCGATGGAGCAGGGCTCTACGCCGGGGCGCCGGCGGCTGCGCTGAACGTCGAGCTGCGCAACGTGACGTTGGCCGGCAACAACACCGACGCCCAGGTCGCGAGCCTCGGGCTCCATCCGAGCGGTGACCTCCTGCTGGCCAATACGATCATCGCGGCGGACGGCGCCACCAACTGCACCCCCGGCGCCCCGGTCCAGTCCCTCGGATACAACATCGAGAACCGGGACGATTGCGGCCTGAGCGGAACGGATCAGGTGGATACCGACCCTGCCCTGCAACCGCTCCAGTTCGACGGCGGCCCCACCGCGACCCGGCCGACCATGCCCGCGAGCCCGGCGATCGACGCGGCCAACCCCGCGGGCTGCGCCGGCCCGTCGGGAGAGCTCCTGTCCCGGGGACAGCGGGGCGGCACCCGGCACGCCGACGGGGACGGCGACGAAACCGTCCGTTGCGACGTCGGGGCCCACGAGACCGCAGGCTATTGCGGAGATGACGACGGCGACGGAGTCGGCTACTGCGACGGGGACTGCGCGATCTACGACGCCCGGATCTGGGCGAAGCCCGGTCCGACTCAGAACCTCCGGTTCATCAGCAAGTTCGACCTGACGTGGGATCCGCCCGCAGACCCGGGAGCGGAAGTCTCGACGCTGCGCTACGACCTGCACCGCTCCGGCTCGGCATCCGATCTGAATGTCGACGCCACCTGCGTGGGCGACCAACTACCGGTCCTGTTCCACCTGGATCTGATGGAACCCTTCCCGGGGCAGGCATTCTTCTACCTCTCCCGCGCTCAGAACGACTGCCTCGAGGGAGAAGGAAGCGGCGGAGAAAGTTCGGCAGGAACGCCCCGCGAGATTCCGCAATGCCAGTAACCCCGGGCTCCGGGCCGGTCGGTTGCTCCCTGCGGGCCCGGGTCCCACCTTGACTACATGAAGAAGGTCCATAAAGTCGACACCCGCAGCCAGGCCACCGCCTACGGAACGGGCGCGCTGCTGTTCTCGATTCCCTTCATCGGGATCGGCCTTTTCTTCGCCGGCATGGGCTTCGAACTACTGCCGCTCTACGTTCGGCCCAACGCTCCCCTCTGGGTCATCGGCATGGCGGGACTCTCCTTTGCTTTCGCCGGAGGGATGATCGCGATCCAGGGGCTGCGAGGGGTCGCCAACCAGCGGCGCCAGGCGAGACTGCACGAAAGCGGGCGGTCCATGCCCTCGATGAACGACTACCCCTGGAACCCCGACGGCATCGAAGACCGGCCGATGGGGCGCGTATTCAACTCGGCGAGCATGGCGGCGTTCATGATCGTGTTCCTCGCTCCATTCAACTGGTGGGCCTTCATCAGCGACCAGGGCGGCTGGTTCGTCGGCATCATCACCGCGGTGTTCGATCTGATCTTGCTGCTGGTGCTCGCCACGACCGTCAAGCGCGTGATGCAGGCGATGAACTTCGGACGCAGTCGTCTGAACTTCCGCCAGTTCCCTTTCCGCCCGGGGCAGTCCCTCGATGTGGCTCTCGATGCTCCGAAGCTGCGGCGTTTCGATGTGACGCTGCGCTTCATCGAGGAGCGCTTCGAGACCGTGGAGCATGGCTCCGAGAAGCGCACCAAGCTCGTCTCCTACGAGCACTTCGCCGTGACCAAGGCGTATGAGAGCCGGGACGACGGCTCCGAAGTCGAGATCTCCTTCGAGTTGCCCGACAGTGACGAGTGGGTCACCCGCCTGAGCGGCAAGCCGGTGCGCTACTGGGAGCTGCTGGTCGAGGCGGAGCAACCGGGCGTCGACTTCCGCACCACCTTTCCCCTTCCGGTCTATCGCAGCTAGCCGCCACCCTTTGCAGGCGGGCGTTGCAATCTCGCAACGGATACGGCGTCCGCAGGAAGCCACCTACGCCGCCCCCTCCGATGACATGATCCGGTTAGCATGCGCCCAAGGAGGTGACGCATGCACGACCAAGCTCACTTCAACACGTTACGCACCACGATATTGGTCCTGACTCTCTCGTTGGGTTTTCAATCACTCGACGGCACAAATCCACTCGCCGCAGATCGAAACGGTAAACCATGGGGCGAGAACCCGAAGCTGACTCTCTGGGCACCGTGCACGGCCGACGACCATGCCGCGGTCGACCGCCCCCAGACGTTCCGCACGCATGTGCGCAAACGATGCGTCCGCGCCGATCCCCAAGCGTTGAAGCACGTGTCGAGACTCAGCCTGGAGCTCTTCCCTGACGTCCACGTGACGATCGTGCGGAGTCGGATGGAAAGCAGGAGCCCTTCCGAATTTTCCTGGTTCGGCGGGATCGAAGGAAAACCCGGGAGCCAGGTGGTCTTCACCGTCGCCGGCACCCAGACCGTGGGCTCGATTCAGATACCGGGCTCGAGTTTCCAGGTCCGCCCTGTCGGCGGCGACCTGCACGAAGTACATGAACTCGACCCTACGGCGTGGCCTCCCGATGACCGCCCCGAGCGACGCCGGCACGCTGATCTGGGCACAGAGACTTCGCTCGATCCGGAGCCACCTCGTACCGAAGCCGCCGACGATGGCTCGCTTATCGACGTTTTTGTGGTCTACACCGAAGTCACCGCACAGGCCAGCGGCAACATCGGCCTCGAGATCCAGGCCGCCATCGACGATTCCAACGCCACCTATGCCAACAGCGGCATCCTTCACCGACTTCGGCTCGTCGGCTGGAGCAGGGTCAACTACCTGGAATCCGGCAACGTAATAACCGACCGGGACCTACTGCGCGATGACAGCGACGGATTCATGGACGACGTCCACGTCTGCCGGGACGAGCTGGCCGCCGACGTCACGGTACTGATCGTGGAGAACTCGGGACCGGCCGCGCTTGGCGCGGCGTACACCATGGCCACGGTGTCGACCGCATTCGAATCCAGCGCTTTTGCGGCGGTCGAACGCGCATCCTCGTCGGCAAATCACACCTTCGCTCACGAAATCGGCCACATCATGGGCGCGCGCCACGACCGGATTCACGACAACACCGACGGCATGCCCTTCGACTACAACCACGGCCTGGTCAACGCCGGCGCCGGGTGGCGAACGATCATGGGGGTGAAACCCAGCTGCATGACGTGCACCCGGCTCCCGGAGTGGTCCAATCCCAACGACACCCACAACGGAGACCCTCTGGGCATCGCCAGCGGCCCGGACGCAGCGGACAACCACCGGACCTTGAACACGACAGCAGATACCGTTGCGCTGTTCCGTTGCTCGGAAGACGGGGGATGCGCGCCATGCGTCGGCCCGATCCCCGACCCGGCCTCTGCCGGTTACAGCGCGCCCAACTTCTGTGTCCGGGGCATCACGAACGCGTCGGCGTACACCCTGCGCATCTACAGCCTCGGCGGGCAGTTAGTTGACCAGATACCTGGATCAACCGCAGGCTGCTTCATCAACCGTGATGTTTGTTGGAACGGCTCCCTCGCCGCCACGGGACTCTACACCTACTCCCTCGAGCTGACCCAATGCGGCGGCTCGCGAACCGTGTCGGGCCAGTTCTTCAAGAGCTGACCCCCCATCCCTGTGCGCCGAACATCGGTCGAACCCGCCTGCGGCCTCGACCGAGGAGGACCGCCATGCCCAGCCGCCTCGTATTCCTGATTGCCTCGAGTCTGATCTGCTTGTCGACCACCACAGCCCAAGTTCGAGATTTCGAGGGCTCCTACGCCAGCCTGGGAACAATCTCCGAAGACAACCAGGTCAACCTCCACCCCGAAGTCTGGTGCCCACCCGCAGATCTGCAGTTCTATTGCAGTGTCGATGTTGAGATTCCCGCCGGCGCCAACTCCTGTGAAATCTGCGAAACCCTGGCCAATGCCATCAACTCGAACCCTGATTGCTCGAGCCAGAACTTCAGCGCGTTCTGCACCGGTCGGTTCATCACGGTGCGCAACTCGACGGGGGGTCTCTGCAGTGATGCGTACGTCTGCTTCGACCCCATCGGCCTGCGGCAACTGCGGTCGGCCATGGACCTGCGTTTCCACGATGTGGGCATGACGGCCAAGCTACGCTTTGACGGCACCGCCAGCGGGGATGCCAACGACTCCTCCGAGGCGCCCCTGGTCACCGTCATCCATACGCCTCGACCGCCGAACTCCGCCGCCCGCGCCTTCGCGGCGAGCGTGCAACCCACCCCCGGCATGTCGGCGTCCAGCGTCGTCGCGGCCCTGCATCAGGCCATGCGGGATCAGGGCAACAACGACACTTCGCTCGTGTCGGATCCGCACGTACTGGCGTTTCGCGCCGCCGCGTTCGCACCACTCCTGGAGGTCATCTCCATCTTCGGGCCGGACAACCCGGCGGACGCCAACGGCCTCGGCGAGGTCAGCTACGTTTTCAACATCGGCCGGACCGAGGTAACCAATGACGAGTATGTGGAACTCCTGAACGCGGTGGCAACGCGGTCCGATCCCGGCGGATTGTTCAACTCCGCGATGGGCAGCGACCCACGCGGAGGCATCCTGCGCTACGCCGTCGGAGATGAGTGGCGCTACCGATCCAGGGGCAACATGGGGAACAAACCGGTGAATTTCGTCTCGTTCGCCGATGCCGCTCGCTTCGCCAACTGGCTACACAACGGGCGACCGCTGGGCGTTCAGGACGGCTCCACCACGGAAGCGGGAGCTTACGACCTCTCCGTACCGAACCCGCCACGCACCGCGGGGGCCAGGTGGTCCCTTCCCTCAGAGGATGAGTGGTACAAAGCCGCCTACTATCGCCCCTTCGACCCGACGGACCCTCTGCGGTACAACACCTACCCCACCGGGTCCACGGCGCCCTCGATCGCCAGCTCCGACAACAACGGCAACGTATCGAATCCGGGAGCGGTCGCGAACTACGCCTTGGGCGCCGACTGGAACGGGCTCGACGGCAACGTGACCACCGTGGGTTCCGCCGAGGCCCGCTCGCCGTACGGGCTGCTGGACGCCGGAGGCAACGTCTGGGAATGGACCGAGGCCCTGGCCGCCAACCCCCTCGACGGGCGCTACGCCCGGGGCGGCGCCTTCGATTCGCCCAACGTGAGCTCGCTGGAGTCCAGTCACCGTTCCCTGTTCAGCGCAGCGTCTGAACAGGCCAACCTGGGATTCCGCATCGTGGGTGAGGACGTCGCCGGGGCGACCGGCGACTACACGCTGCTGGTCAAGAACAACGCCGAGGGGCTGGACATGTCGTTCTCCCCCGTCGACGACCTCTGTGTCGCACTGGGCATCGATTGCGACATGGACGGAGTTCCCAATGAACTGGATAACTGCTTGCACGAGGCGAACCCGCTGCAGAAGGACGCCGATCAGGACGGAGCCGGCAACGCATGCGACCCCGATGCCGACAATGACGGCGTGCTCAACCCTGTCGACAACTGCGTCTGCCTGGCAAATCCCGGCCAGGAGGACGACGACGGCGACGGCAAGGGCAATGCGTGTGATCCCGACCACCCGGTCGGGAGTGATTCCATCGGGCCGGGCCCGGAGCTTCCCAGGGACTTCGGTCCATCGGACCCTGGAGGCGGCACCGGCGCCCGCTGACGGGAATCTACCGTCCCAGGGTTACTTTCGGTGCTCTCAGGCGTAGTACCTGACACAGGGGCACTGTCGCTGGGAGGGACCATGCTGCGACGGAATCTGTTCATGCTCATTGCGGTCGTGCTGACCGCTGCCAACGCTCTGGCCGAGGAGGCTGCGCCCGGGAAGAAGGTCGCCGCGGCGATCGACGCCTATCTGGCGCCCTACATCGAGGCCGATCACCTTTCGGGCAACCTGCTGGTCGCCCGGGGCGATCAGGTGATCTACGAGCGATCCTTCGGCTGGGCCGACCGGGAACTCTCGGTCCCGGTCACTCCGGAGACCCGCTTCAACGTCGCCTCGGTGACCAAGCCGATGACGGTCATCGCCCTGATCGACCTGATCGGCGCCCAGAAGCTGACCCTGGCGGATACTCTCTCCAAGTGGATCCCCGACTTCCCCCGCGGCAAGGAGATCACCATCGGGCATCTGGCGCGGCATCGCGCCGGCATCCCGCACCGGGTCACCGAGCCGAACCAGGAGACCGAACCTCGCAGCGCCGAGGACATGGCGCGCTTCGCCGCCCAGAGGCCGCTCACCGGAGAACCGGGTGAACGCTACGCCTACAGTTCCGGCGGATTCTCGGTGCTGGCCCGGGTCCTCGAGCTCGCCTCGGGCGAGGATTACAACAGTTTGCTGCAGCGGGCGGTCTTCACGCCGGCAGGCATGAAGCACAGCATCCATACCGACGGACGCACCCTTCTGCCGAACCGCGCCTCAGCCTACCGCATCGGAGCGGAGGGCTCGATCGTCAACGCCGGCCACAAGGACTTCTCCTACCTGGTCGGCGCCGGCTCGGTCTACAGCACCGCCCGGGATCTCTACGCGATGCTCCGGGCCGTGCGTACGGGAGCCCTGGGCCCGGGCCCCCAGCAATCCTTCGTCGACGACAACGGACTCGACTGGAACGGGGTTACCGGAGGCTTTCGCGCCTTCGCCGACTGGCACAAGGAGAGCGATGTGAGCGTGGTCTTCACCGGAAACCTCCAGACCGGCGTGGGCAACCGCATCCGCCGGGACGTCCACCGCATCGCAGGTGGAGGCGAGGTCGCGACGGCCGACCTTCCGAAGATCCAGCGCGCCGCGGTCGCCGCTTCCGTTCTGCAGCAATGGGAAGGGATCTACCAGTTGCGCCCCGGCAGCGAGCTGCGGGTGACCGCCCGTGACGGCGCGCTGTTCGCCAACGAATGGACCATGATCCCGGTGGGGCCCCGGCGTTTCTGGTCCCCGCAGGACTATGCCTTCGTCGACGTGGTCACCGACGACTC
Organism: Acidobacteria bacterium Mor1; assembly: GCA_001664505.1. GTDB lineage: Bacteria > Acidobacteriota > Polarisedimenticolia > Polarisedimenticolales > Polarisedimenticolaceae > Mor1. The sequence continues at coordinate 5,159,627 of CP011806.1, read as the reverse complement.
GGGGAAACCGTTGCGGCTGGACTGGGCCACCGACGGCGACCCGCTGCCCTGCCCGCGGCTACGGGATCTGGATTCGGAGTAGGCGGCGCACGGCGAGGGGCCCTTCTCCATTGACACGGCCGGCCTCTCTGCCATAATCGAACGGTGGTTCAAAAACCGAACAACCGTTCAAAAGACGCCGATGAGCGCCTGAAGCGCCGGGCCGAGGTGCGCCGGCTGGAGATCCTGCGAGCCGCCGCCCGGGCCTTCCGCCAGCTGGGCTACCACGCCACCGGTATGCGGGACATCGCCGCCGAGGCGGATCTCTCCCCCGGCAACCTCTACCACTACTTCAAGGGCAAGGAAGAGATCCTGTTCTTCTGCCAGGATCGCTCCCTGGACAACATGCTCGAGGCCCTGGAGCGGGCGCGGCTATCCGGCGGCGCCGCCCCGGATCAACTTCGCGCCGTCGCCGACGCCCACGTGCGGGTCATCCTCGACGAACTGGAAGGCTCCGACGCCCACCTGGAGCTGGACGTGTTGGGCCAGGAACTCCGGGACAAGCTGATCAAGAAACGAGATCGCTACGAGCGTGGCATCCGCAAGCTGATTGCCGAGGGGCTCAAGCGCGGCGAGCTGCTGGACTGCGATCCGGTGCTCGTCACTCGCGCCATGCTGGGCGCACTCAACTGGACCGTTCGCTGGTACCGGCCCGAAGGCCCCCGCTCGATTGCGGCGGTGGCCCGGTCGCTGGCGGACTACGTGGTTCGGGGCATCGACCCGTCGCCTGCCGGCGGCGCGGCGGTGCCCGAGACCGAAGGGGGGTCGTCCTGATGGACGAACGCGAGAAACAGAGACTGAAGTGCACCGTCAACGGCGAGTCGGTCGACGTGCTGTTCGACGGCTACAAGACCCTGCTCGAAGTACTGCGGGAAGAACTCGACCTCTGCGGCACCAAGCACGGCTGCGAACTCGGCGAGTGCGGCGCTTGCGCGGTGCTGGTCGACGGCAAGCCGGTGCTCTCTTGCCTGACCCTGGCACTGGAGTGCGGCCAGCGGAAGATCGAGACCATCGAGGGGGTCGGCGACGCGAAGCTGCACCCGCTCCAGGCGGCCTTCGCCGACCTGGGCGGATCCCAGTGCGGTTACTGCACTCCGGCGATGATCCTGACCGCCAAGGAGCTGCTGGAGCGTAACCCCGACCCCAGCCTGGACGAGATTCGCGAATCCCTGGCCGGAGTGCTCTGCCGCTGCACCGGCTATCAGCAGATCTTCGATTCGGTGGAGCAGGCCGCCGAGGAACTGCGCCGCGGCGAGAAAGCCGAGGTGAACTCATGAGCGACGGTTTCAACCTGATCGGCAAGGCCCGCCGCCGGGTCGATGGACGCTCCAAGGTCACCGCGGGCACCGACTTTGCCGACGACCTTTCCCTGCCGCGGATGCTGCACTGCAAGCTGCTGCGCTCCCCTCACCCCCACGCCCGGGTCAAGTCGGTCGACGCTTCGAAGGCCGAGGCACACCCCGGCGTCCACCTGGTGATGGACTGGACCGACCTGCCCATCGAGTTCGGCATCCTGCCGGTGAGCCAGGACGAACAGGGCCTGACCGAGATCGCGCGCTTCGCCGGCGACCCGGTGGCCGCGGTGATCGCCGAGGACGAGCTGACCGCCTTCGAGGCGCTGGATCTGATCGACGTCGATTACGAGGTGCTCCCGGTCATTGCGGAGCCCACCGACAGCCTCGAGAACCCCGAGCCGCGGATCCACGACTACGGCGAAGAAGGGAACATTCACAAGCGGGTCTCCCTGCGCTTCGGTGACGTGGACGGTGCATTGGAGGGGGCCGACGAGGTCTTCGACGACATCTTCTTCTTTCAGGGCAACACCCACCTGCCGATGGAGCAGCACGCATCGCTGGCTGCCGTCGACCCCCAGGGCAAGTTGACCCTGTGGTCCAGCACCCAGACGCCCCACTACGTCCATCGGGCGCTGGCCCGGGTGATGGAAATGGACCCGGCCCACATCCGGGTGGTGGCCCAGCCCAATGGCGGCGGCTTCGGCGGCAAGAGCGACGTGTTCAACCACGAGATGGTGGTCTGCAAGGCCGCCCGGGTCCTCGGCCGGCCGGTCAAGATCGCGCTGACCCGGGAGGAGGTCTTCTACTGCCACCGCGGGCGCCATCCGGTGCTGATGCGCTTCCGTACCGGCGTGACCAAGTCGGGCAAGATCACCGGGACCAAACTGCAGACCCTGGTCGACGGAGGCGCCTACGGCTCCTACGGCGTGGCCAGCCTGTTCTACACCGGCGCCCTGCAGACGGTGACCTACGACCTGCCCCGCTATCAGTTCCAGGGCTGCCGGGTGTTCACCAACAAGGCGCCCTGCGGCCCCAAGCGCGGCCACGGCACGGTGCAGCCCCGCTTCGGCCAGGAGATCCAGCTCGACAAGATCGCCCACAAGCTGGAGCTCGATCCCGCCGAGATGCGGCTCAACATGCTGGCCAAGCCGAACTCGCTGACCGCCAACTACCTGCGCATCGGCAGCATCGGCCTGGGCGAATGCATCGAGCGGGTGGTCAAGGCGTCCGGCTGGAATGAGCGCTACCGCAACCTGCCCGACGGCAAGGGGCTGGGCCTGGCCTGCGGCTCCTACCTCTGCGGCGCCGGCGTGGCGATCTACTGGAACGACATGCCCCACTCCGGCGTGCAGCTCCAGGTCGACCGCAGCGGTTCGGTCACAGTCTTCTGCGGCTGCACCGAGATCGGCCAGGGCTCCGACGACGTGCTGGTCGGCTTCGTGGCCGAGGTGCTCGGCATCGAGCCTTTCGACGTACGCTGCGTCACCGGCGACACCGGCATGACTCCGGTGGATCTCGGCTCCTACTCGAGCCGCGTCACGATGATGATGGGCAACGCCGCGATCCAGGCCGCCGAGCGAATGCGTGAACAGATCGCGACGGCGGTTGCCAAGGAACTGGAGGTCCCCGCGGGACGGCTGGTCTTCGCCAACCGCAGGGTGTTCGACGCTCAGGACCCCGAAAAAGGGATGCCGTTCCGCAAGGCGGTCAACCGGGCCGAGGCGATGTTGGGTACGCTGGGCAGCACCGGCTCGTACGCCCCGCCGCGGACCGCTGCCCGCTTCAAGGGAGGCGGCGTCGGCCCCTCCCCGGCCTACTCCTACACCGCCGCCGTGGTCGAGGTCGACGTCGACCGCACCACCGGCTGGATCAGCGTGCCCAAGGTCTGGGTCGCCCACGACATCGGCCGCACCCTGAACCCGGTCCTCGCCCGGGGTCAGGTCGAGGGCAGCGTCTACATGGGCCTGGGCGAGGCGCTGATGGAGGAGCAGGTCTACCGCAAGTTCCCGTCCAAGCTCTCCGGCGCCTACGTGCACAAGGAGCCGTCGATGCTCGAGTACAAGAGCCCGACCGCCCTGGACATGCCCGAGGTGTTCACCGAGCTGGTCGAAGACCCCGATCCCAACGGCCCGATGGGCGCCAAGGAGGTGGGCCAGGGCCCGCTGCTGCCGATCATGCCCGCGGTGGCCAACGCGGTGTTCGACGCCGTCGGCGTACGAGTCGACGAGGTGCCGATCACGCCGGAAAAGATCCTGCGAGCGCTGGATCGCAAGGCCAAGGGTGAGGAAGGCCGCTACGGCCCCGAGTCCTTCCCCGAGGTCCGGTGGCCCGAGCCGCTGGAGGTTCCGCCCCCCTGGGACGGCGGTGACGGCCGGGCCGTCAACGACCCCGATCGCAAACGGGCGGCCAAGCTCGCCGAGGTGAAATCGTCATGATGCGACTACCCCGTTTCCGCTACCTGGCGCCGACGACTACCCAAGAAGTCGCCGAGGTGCTGGCATCCGAAGGCCCCGACGCCATGGTCGTCGCCGGCGGCACCGACCTGCTTCCCAACATGAAACGGCGCCAGCAGACGCCGAAGACCGTGGTCGGCCTCAAGGGCGTGGCCGCCTTGCGGGAATCGCAGAACGGCACCGGCCTGCGCCTGGGCGCGGGCCTGACGTTGACCGAGATCGGCGAGGATCCCCGGGTGCGCGAGCACTACGGTGCACTGCATCAGGCGGCGGTCCAGGTCGCCTCCCCCCACCTGCGCAACATGGCGACCCTCGGAGGCAACATCTGCCTGGACACCCGCTGCAACTACTACGACCAGAACTACGAGTGGCGCAAATCGATCAACTTCTGCATGAAGAAGGAAGGGGAGACCTGCTGGGTCGCCCCGGCGAGCAAGCGCTGCCTCGCCGTCTCCTCCACCGACACCGCCCCGGCGCTGATCGCCCTGGGCGCCAAGGTCCACCTGCTGGCCGCCCGGGAGTCGCGGGAGCTGTCTCTCGAAGAGCTCTACAACAACGACGGCATCTCGTACCTGACCCGCCGTCCGCACGAACTGTTGACCCGGGTCGAGCTTCCCGACGCCACCGGCTGGAAGAGCACCTACTGGAAGCTGCGCCGCCGCGGCTCCTTCGATTTCCCGGTGCTGGGCGTGGCCGCTGCGGTCAAGTTCGACGCCGGTGGCGGCGTCGCCGACGCCCGGATCGTGCTGGGTGCCGTCGCCTCGTCGCCGATCGTGGTGAGCGAAGCCGCCGAGATGCTGGTCGGCAAGGAACTGACCGACGGCGTGATCGAGGAGGCTGCCGAGAAGGCGGGCCGCAAGGCCAAGCCGATGGACAACACCGACTTCGTGCTCCACTGGCGCAAGCGGGTGGCTCAGTCCTTCGTCGGCTACGCCCTGCGCGAGCTGCGTGGCGACGACATGTCCGAGACCCGCTGGAACACTGCCAAGATCAGGTTCGGCGACTAGCTCGCCACAGTTTCGGGAGAGGGCCGGTCGGCCTCGACCGGCCTACTCGTCGTCCTCGCTCAACAGCTCCGCCGGCTCCATGCCGGCGCTGTCCTCGGCGCCGAACTCCGGTGCCACCAGGTTGAAGGCCAGCTTCTGCTTCTCGAAGAAGCTGCTCCAAGCGCGGACGTAGGTCACCGTGCCCGCCTCGAGCTCCAGCGGGAAGAACTGTTTGGCCGCCATCGCCTTGTCCAACAGGCCGGTGGCGCCGAACTTGAAGCGCACCTTGGCGGACAGCTGGTGGGAACCGGCCGGGAGGTCGACCTCGAAGTAGGTGCCGCTCTTCAGCTTCGCCCGTTTCACGCCGTCGATGCTCAGCTTGAACACCTGGTCCTGCTCACCGGGGCGGTAGATCCGCACCCGCGCCATGCCGTCGGCCAGATCCGCCGGGGTCTCCCGCAGCGGTGCAGACGGCATGTCGACGGTACGGTCCAGCACCACGATCCGTTCGATCCGGTCCAGGTCCGGATACTTCTTGGTGATGGACTTGTACCCCTTCTTCTCCAGTTGCTTGATCATCTTGCGGGCCTTGGCCGGCTTCTCCATGTGGCCCGCATCGAACCCCTCGACGATCTCCCAGCCCTCCACCACCCTGCCGAAGGGGGCGAGGCCGGCTCCGTTGGCGAAAGGTCCGTTGCCCATCTCGATCCCGATCCGGGTCGGCCGGATCGCGCCGTCGGGCTTGGGGAACAGCCCCGCCTCCAGCTCCATCATGAAGTGCAGGTAACCCTTTTCTACCTGGCGCGACGGAGGGTCCTGTTCGAGCGCCCGCTCGGTCCACTCCCGGGTGAGGGATGCGTCGGGGTTCAGGCCGAACTCGGTCTGGCTACCCTCGAGCACCCAGTGGAACGGGCTCCCTTCAAGGTACCCGGCGTCGACCATCTCGCGGAAGCGGGCCGCCGAGGCGGGCGCCCACTCGGGGTAGACCTCGACCTCGAAGGTCCCGCGGGTGGTCTCGACGCTGACGGCGAAGGGCTCGGCGGCCGAGTCCGCGGATGCCGTTCCGATCGCGCCGGCCATCGCGGCCAGCAGCAAGGCGGCGAATAGCGGCAAGATTCGCGCGGATTGGTTCGATCGGGTCTCTTCAAACATCGGGCACCTCCGGTTTCGGTTCTCACCCATACATGCGCAACGCGCCGGGAACTCACGCAACGCTATTTCCGCTTACCGAAGATGATCCGCAGCTGGGCAGTGTAGGTAAATCCGGCACCGTCCAGTTCGTCATCGAGGTTCCCGGAAGCGATCCCCTCGACCCGATTGATGTCGCCGAAGCGGTAGACACCCTGCATGCTAACGCCGAAACGGTTCCCCACGGGTAGATAGGCGCCGCCCCCGAGGCGAAAATCCAGGCCGGAGCGGAACTCGGCGTCGGCCAGGCGGAAGCCGTCGGTCGACCCGTTGCGCACCGTGATGGTGTTGAAATCGAGCCCGAGCAGCAGGAACGGCTTGACCCGGTATTGGTTCGCGAACCGGAGCCGGGTATCGAGATTCCAGGCCTCGAACTCCCCTTCCGTCGGGATGCCCTCCCACTGCCCGTCGAGATCCGCCCGTTCGTGGGAAAGCTCCATGTCTCCGTAGGGAACCTGATACCCGAGCGCCAGCTGCAGCCCCTGGGCCGCGGACCACGACGGTAGGATCTCCGCCGATCCGCCGCCCGAGACCAGAGCGCGCCCGTTCATGTCGCCGCCGATATCCACGCTGGAAAGCCCTGCGGCCACGTACCAACCGGTCACCGGGGCGTTGGGTTTCGTCCGCTTGCCCGGGTCCTCGTCAGCGGCGAAGGCGCCGGCGAAGAAGGTGAGCCCGAGAATCAAGACAACGATCTGTTTTAGGTTTTGTAGGTACATCGACGACTCCTCGACGCGATCTCGATCCGCCGGCCATCGACGTTGCTTGAACCGCGTGTGGAGACATGCGTGAGTCCGACCGACATCGCGCAATCGCCGGCAAAAGTCTCCGGGAGCCGGACGATAGGTGGGGGCAATTCGGCCTCTTACGGACTCCTCACTCCGGGGCGCATCGCCCCGCTAATGAGGAGGAGACCGATGAGACTCGCATTCTGGCTGCTGATCACCTTGACCCTGACCGTGGGCGGCGCCGCCGCCCAGGACGATCCGCCCGAGTACTCCCACACCCATGAAACCGGAGGCATCACCTCCGAACAGTGCGGCAGTCAGGCCGAGGGCTGCGCAGCTGCAACGTTCTCCAACATCGCCAACGACATGGACATCTACATCCAGGTCGACGGTGACGAGTGCTGCAAGAAGATGCCCAAGGAGGACATCATCGAGCACTTCAAAGACGTCACCACCTTCGACGGCGGTGTGGAGAAGCTCCAGGAACTCCTGGGGAACGCCTGCCCCTGCTTCAAGTACACGATCAACATCAAGCGGGTGAAGGACTACGTCTCCAAACCCTCGACCGATGACGAACCGGACACCACCACCGACGGCAACGTGACCACCAACGTCTACCGTCCCCACAACTTCGGACCTCAGTGCATCGCCGATGCCATGGATGACGTCGGAGGAAGCCTCGGCGGAGGTATCGGCATGGGGGGTGTGCAGTACAACAACGAAGATCCCCCGGTCGACCAGGCCGCTCACATGGTTACCCCGACCGGCGTCAACACCGAGGCCAGCGACAACGGTAGGCACAACGTCCAATTCCACGACCCCTATGACGGGAGCTCGACGGATTCCGAGATGGCCACCGATGCCGACGGCCGCCAGTACTTCTTGCTCTGGGGCAAATGGTTCCACGCCGAAGAACTGATCTGGGTCACCACCGAGTGCCTCGATGACGACGGCGACGGTGGCGACGGAGATGGAGATGGAGACGGTGGCGGCAGCGGCGGTGGCCGCGGCGGCAGCGGTAGCAGTGCCGAGGAGTGCTGCTGCATCGAGGAAGACGAGGTCAAGGAGGTCCAGACCCTCGAGAGCCGAGAGCTGATCCTCTGATAGGCTGACCCGGCCGGAGCCGAGGGGCCCGTCGATCGTTCCAAATCGAAGGGAACCCCCTCGGCCCCCGCTCCGTAGCATCGGCGAACCGACCGGGAGGCTCATGGAAAACCGATCCGCATCGTCTCGTTTCGGAATGCGCGCCGTGCTCTTGCTCGGCGCAGTGGCCGCACTGGGAGCCGTCTTGGCGTTCGGGCTTCGCTGGAACCTGCAGCGCCAGGTCGCTCAGGCGATCGAGCACTGCGGCGAGGGCAACGTCGCGACCCTCGAGACCCACATCCTCAGCGGGCCGGACATCACCTGCCAGGACCCGCTGGAGATGCCGATCAATCAGGCAGCCCACCGCTAGCCGGCTTTCCCCGCCTGCCCGGAGGCTGTATGTTCAGGTCATGGCCGACCCCCAGACCATGACCGCAGTGCTGGAGCAGGTTCGTTCAGGCGCCGACGGCGCCACCGACCGGCTCTTTCGGCTGGTCTTCGAAGAGCTGCGGGTGATGGCCCGGGCCCGGATGGCCGGTGAACGCAAGGGACATACCCTGCAGACCACCGCCCTGGTCAACGAGGCCTACCTCAAGCTCTGCGGAGGCCGCTCGGACTGGGAGAACCGGCGGCACTTCTTCGGCGCCGCTGCCCGGGCCATGCGCCAGATCCTGGTCGACCGGGCTCGGCAGAAGGCGGCGCAGAAACGGATCGAGGGGGGCGAACGGGTCAGTCTCGACCCGGGCATGGCTACCGACGAACAGTCCGTCGACCTGATCGCCCTCGACGAGGCGCTGGACCGCCTGGCCGAGGTCCATGCCCGCCCTGCCGAGGTGGTCAAGTACCGCTACTTCCTGGGACTGACCGTCCCCGAGACCGCCGAGCTGCTCGAGGTGGCCCCGCGCACCGTCGACGGGGACTGGAAACTGGCCCGGGCCTGGCTGATGCGGGAGCTGAGCCGCTAGCTCGCGGGCATGGGTGAACCTTCGCGAACCCGAGCCCCCAACCCAAGGCATGAGTTGACCGTATACTCCGATCAGGAGGATGGCCCACCATGCAAGAGAACCGACTGAACCGCGCTTCGGTAGCCCTCTCGATCGCACTTGCCCTGTTCTGCGGCACCATCGCCTCGGCCCAGACCGGTTTCGGGCTGGGCGGCAACCAGGCCGATGACGGCCGGGCCATCGCCGTCGACTCCAACGGAAACGTCTACCTGACCGGGACCTTCCGGCAAACCGTCGATTTCGACCCCGGCCCCGGCGTATTCGAGCTCGACGCCGGATCGACCAATGCCTCCTACGTCGCCAGCTATACCGAGGCGGGCGCACTGCGTTACGCGTTCATGCTGACCACCTCCGCCACCCTGCTTCATCGCGGGATCGCCGTGGACAGCAACGGCAATATCTGCCTCAGCGGCGGGATGAGCGGCACGACCGATTTCGATCCCGGACCGGGCGAGGAGATTCGAAGCCCTGTCGACGGGCGCATCTTCGTCGCCGGGTATGACGCCAACGGCGACTATCGCTTTGCCGTCAACATGGGTGTTACGTCGGTCACCGCAGAACTGGCCAATGCGGTAACCATGGACAACCTCGGGCAGTGCCACGTCGCAGGGCAGTTCGTCGGCGAAACCGACTTCGACCCGACCGCAGGCGAGTTCATCCTGGAGTCCAACGGCAACTCCGACATCTTCGTCGCCAAGTATTCCGCCGCCGGAGGGTTCCTCGATGCGTTCGGAGTCGGTGGCCAGTTCGGCGATCGCGCTCTGGGCATCGCGGTGGATGCCGCTGGAAACCGCTACGTAACAGGAGAGATCAGCTCGGAAGTCGACATGGATCCCGGCCCGCTGGTTCAGAACATCCCCCACGCCGGTGCCGACGACATTTTCCTGGCGAGCTACGACGCCTCCAACAATCTGCGCTACGCCCTGAGCATCGGCGACACCGGCGGAGACCTGGGAGAAAGTGTCGATGTCGACGCCGCGGGTAACGCCTTCATCACCGGCCGATTCGACGACGAGCCGGACTTCGATCCGGGCCCCGGCACTCTCTTGCTGGACGCCGGGAGCAACTCAGACCTCTTCCTGGCGAGCTATGACAGCTCAGGCGACCTGCGCTTCGCCTTCAACCTCGGCAACGGCAACCCGGTGCGAGGGGACGGCATCGCGGTGGATGCCACCGGCGGCCCTCACGTCACCGGCCGCTTCGGCGGCACTCTTGACTTCGACCCCAGCGCCGGCGACGCCTCGATCACGGTGTTCGGGACTTCTGCGCTGGTCGCCAGCTACGACAACAACGGCAATTACCGGAACGCGTACGTCTACACCCGCAGCAGCGGAAGCGGAACCGTCGAGGGCAATGGCATCGCGCTGGATGCCCAGGGGAACGCCCGGGTCATCGGAACGTTCAACAGCACCGTGGACCTCGACCCCGGCCCGGGTGTCGTTACCGCGACGACCAACGGATCCAACGACAGTTTCTACTCCAGCTTCCGGGTCGCTCCCGCCTTCCCCGGCCCCGGTCACGTTGCCGCGCCGTCCTTGACCCTGGACAAGGCACCGACCCCGGGCAACCTGATCCTGAGCTGGAACCCCAGCTGCTCCGCCTCGATGCCCGACTACGGTGTCTTCGAGGGGGTCCTGGGCTCCTTCTCCAGCCACTCACCGCTGACCTGCGTCGACAACGGGCTCGACAACACCGAGGAGGTCATCTCCGGCGCCGGCGATCGCTACTACCTGGTCGTCCCGTTGACGGTCGGTGCCGAGGGCTCCTACGGCCTCGACGGTAGCGGTGCGGAGAGGCCTATCGGCAGCGGCACCTGCCGGGCTGCGCGAGATACGACCCGCTGCCCCTGAGCCTGACGCACTGAAGCCCCCTCGAGGGCTCACCCGTCCTGGCGGATCGCCTCGACGCGTTCCCTGACGGCAGCAGCCCGGTCGCCGCGGCCGGTGCCCTCGAGATGATCGGCGTAGGCTTCCAGGGTCGCCGCGACGTAGCGATGGTTCTCCCCGTAGTTGTGCTCGTCCAGCGCCACGGCCCGCTCGAAGTGGGCGTCGGCCCGGGCGAGGTCACGTCCTTCGGACGATAGGCACGCCGCCACCCCGAAGGCCGCGTTGCGGATGTGGTTGTGCCGGGGGTTGGCGTAGGTGCGCTCCATGATCGAGAGCGCTTCCTCGAAGTGCTCGAGCGCATCCCCCGGCAGATCCGCCCGGCGCAAGGCTTCGGCCAGCTGCAGATGCCCCAACACAACCTGCCGGGCGTCGGGATCGAACTGCTCCAGCCGCAGGTCCAGGGATCGGCGATACAGCTCCACCGAGCGGCCATGCTCCCCTTCCCGCTTGAATACGTTGGCCAGCCCGCTGACGCTGGCGTAGAGGCGCGGATCCTCGAGACGCTCCCGTAGCTCGATGCCCTCGAGGTGCATCGCCCGGGCCTCCTCGAACCGGTCCACCGCGGCGTACTGATCCCCCAGGTTCTTCATGATCGCCGCAAGGTTGGGGTTGTCCGGCTCGACCACATCCTCGGCGATCTGAAGCGACTGCTCGAACAGCTCGATGGCTCGCTCGTGGTTGCGCTCGGTCGCCTCGAGGGTCCCCAGCAGGTTGAAGGCCCAGAAGGTGTCGAAGTTGCGGCTGTCCGGCGAGTCGAGATTGATCTCCACCGCCTTTTCCAGGAGCGGCCGCGCCTGATCGGGGAAGCCCATGTTGCGGTAGAGCCGCCCCATCACCCCCATGAAGCGGCTGCGTAGCTGCGGCTCGACCTCGACCTTCGAGTAGACCTGCTCGGCCCCGCTCTCCAGGATCGCCCGGGCCGCCTCCCGCCGGGCGGGGTCGGCGAAGTCGGCGTTGCCCATCACGTCCATCAGGAAGTTGGCCACCTCCCTCGAAGCCCTGGCCTCCCGTTCCGCCGCAGCCTCGGCGTCGAGCGCCCGCAGCAACCCCGCGGTGGTGCCGATCACGCCGAGCACCAGCGCCGCCAACACCAGCCCGGCCCCCACGAAGGCGGTCCGATAGCGGCGCATCAGCTTCGAGAGGCGGTAGGACGCGCTGGGCGGCCGCGCCATCACCGGCTCGTCGGCCAGATACCGGCGCACGTCATCGGCCAGGGCCGCGGCACTGTCGTAGCGCCGGGAACGGTCCTTCTCGATCGCCTTCATCACGATCCAGTCCAGGTCGCCCCGCAAGCGCCGCATCAGCGTCGGCGAATCGCTTCCCCGATGCTCCGAAACCTCACCCGACCGGGGTCCCAGCCCCCCGAGCCTCGCGCTGGGGCGCAGGGGCTCCTCTTCGCGAATGGTGCGCAGCAGCTCGTCGAGCCCCTTGCGGCGCAGCGCTTCCGCATCGAAGGGGTAGTCCCCGACCACCAGCACGTAGAGCAACACGCCCAGCGAGTAGATGTCGCTGCGGGTGTCGATGTCCGCCGAGTCGAGCCGGGTCTGCTCGGGACTCATGTACTCGGGGGTTCCGATGATCTGCCCCAGCTCGGTGAACACCGTGGATCCGGTCAGGTGACTGTCGGTCGCCTTGGCGATACCGAAATCGATGATCTTGGGAACGGCGCGTCCGTCGACGCTGGCCACCAGCACGTTGGAGCCCTTGATGTCCCGGTGGATGATTCCCTTCTGGTGCGCGTGCTGCATCCCCTCGCAGAGCTGGACGAACAGTTCCAGCCGTTCGCGTATCCCGAGGCGCCGCTCGTCGCAGTGGCGGGGTAGCGGCTTGCCCTCGACGTACTCCATGACGAAGTAGGGGCGGCCGTCCTCGGTCGCTCCGCCGTCGTAGACCCGGGCAATGCTCGGGTGGTTCATCAGCGCCAGCGCCTGGCGCTCGGTGTCGAAGCGGGCGATCACCTGCTCGGTGTCCATACCCCGCTTGATCACCTTGATCGCCACCGGGCGCCGCACCGGGCGCTGCTGCTCGGCCAGGAACACCGCCCCCATGCCTCCTTCTCCCAGCAGGCGCTTCGGCGAATAGGGACCGATGGACTCCGGAAGCGACGGAGCCTCGGGCTCCCGCTCGATCCAGATNGCCGGCTCTTCCAGAAACCCCTCGGTGTCCGGTTCGAGCAGCGACAGCACCTCGGCCAGCAGGTCCGGGCGCTGGGCGCAGGCCTCCCGGAGGAAGGCCTCCCGGGCCTTCCCCTGGCGGGCCGAGGCCTCGCTCAGGAGCTCGGCCAGACGTTCGGAATCGTGGGCGTTCATGACGGCCTCCGATTATCGCCGAAAAGGACTCCCGGGCCTCCCGGCCCCCCGCTTCCCGGCGGCTCAACAAAAAATGCGCGATTCGCGGCCGGTTCGCGCATGGCTGGTTGATCGGGGCGATATCCGGCCCTGGGGAGGACTTCAGATGTCAGCAATCAACCTGTCGAGCCCGTTGACCCCCAACTCCGCTGCCCGTATACACGAAAGGACCGGCCGGGCCGGACAAGGCCCCGCCCGGACCTGCCCCGAGAGGACGTGGATGGCCCCTCTACGCAACCGCCGGCTGCTTCGGCACGGCCTGCTCTGCCTCGCCCTGTTGCTCGGGGCCGGCTCGGCGGCCGCCCAGACCGTGACCGTCACCTGGGACGACGGTGGCGCCGACGATCTGTGGAGCACCGCGGCCAACTGGTCGCCGGACCTGGTGCCCTGTAACGGCGTCGACGACTATGACGTGGTGATCCCGGCCGGCTCGGGCACGGTGGTGGTCGACCAGGCCGCGGCCGGCGACTGCCGGGTCGAGACCCTCGCTCTGGGCACCGGATCCACCCTGCAGTTTCCGGCCGCCACCCTCCTGACGGTGAACGGCAACGCCGACATCGAAGGACTGGTCGACGGCGACGGCGGAAACCTGGTGGCCACCTCGGCCGCCTTCCCCGGCGACGAAGCCCGGCTCGACGCCGCGTCGGGCTCCGACCTAAGCCTGGGGGCCACCTCCTACGACTCGAGCGGCCTGGGCGGGACCTTCGACGTGCTCACCGCCGACGGCGCCGGTACCGTCGTGGATCTCTCGGCCGTGACCAGCTGGGACGCCGGCTTCGACGACGGAACCGGCAGTGTCCGCATTCATCGGGTTGCGGCGAGCAACGGCGGCGCCATCGAACTGGACAGCCTGGCCAGCGTGACCCTTCCGACCCGGCGCGAGGACTGGGTAGAACTCGACGTCTCGAACGGGGGTTCCATCGATCTCACGTCCCTCGCCTCGGTTCCCGCAGACGGCGGCCGGATCGTGATGGACGTCCACGCCGGCAGCAGCCTGAATCTGCCCTCGGTGACGCTGCTCGGCGACGCACAGTTCTTCGCCGAAGGGGGCGGGGACATCATCGCCAACACCAGCAGCGGGGCCGCCTGGTCCAGCGTGGGCCTGGACTTCGGCAGTTTCGATCTGGTCAATGCAAGCGGCAGCGGAACGGTGGTCGACCTTTCCTCGGTGAGCAGTCTCGACTCCGGCTTTGACGATCAGACCGGCTCGGTGCGCACCCACAGTCTGATCGTGTCCGACGACGCCTCCCTCGACCTCGGGAACCTGAGCGCCCTGACGCTGCCGGCCCGAATCGAGGATGTGCTCGAGCTCGACCTGAGTAGCGGCGGATCGGCGGACCTCTCGTCGCTCTCGACCATCCCGGCAACCGGCGGCCGAATGCTGTTCGATGTGCACGCCGGCAGCAGCCTCGATCTGCCCGCGCTCAGCAATGTCGCGGACACCCAGTTCATCGTCGACGGCGGCGGACAGATAAGCGCCAACGCGTCCAGCGCCGTCTACTCGTCCAGCGGCTTCAACTACAGCGGCAACTTCTGGCTGTTCTCCGCCGACGGGGCGGGAAGCGCCATCGACGGGCGCAGCTTCACCGGCATCACCAGCGATGCCACGACCGCGGCCGGCCTGTACGACCACATCATCCGCGCACAGAACGGCGGCTCGGTCGACCTGTCCAACGTGACCCAGATCGATGCCTCGTTCAACGATCAGAGCGGCGGGGTCACCGAGTTTCGCGTGGAGAGCGGCTCGGGCGGGTCGATCGACCTGTCGAGCCTGGCCTCGATCACCGCACCCCAACGAACCGATGACCTGTTCGAGTTCGACCTCGCCGGAGGCTCGATCTCGCTCGACAGCCTGAGCTCCCTCGACTCGGGCGGCGGGCGCTTCTTCCTCGACGTCCACGCGGGCAGCACGCTCGATCTTCCCGCGCTGACCAACCTGGACAACACCCAACTCGCCGCCGAACTCGGTGGAACGATTCAGGCGAACACCACGTCCGGCGCCATCTGGAGCAGCGCGGACCTCAACACGAGCAGCTACACCCTGGTCGACGCCAGCGGCGCCGGCACCCTGATCGACCTGTCGTCGGTCCAGAGTCTCGACGCCGGGTTCGACGACAACAGCGGCGGCGCCCGCGGCCACAGCCTTCTGGTTTCCGACGGCGCGACCCTCGACCTCGGCAACCTGACCGGCCTGACCCTGCCGGCACGTTTCGAGGACTTCGTCGAGTTCGACCTGGCGGGCGGCGGATCGGCGGATCTCGGCTCCCTGGTCACGATCCCCGGCACCGGCGGCCGCCTGATCTTTGACGTCCACGCGGGCAGCATCCTGGACCTTCCCGGGCTGACGACCGTCGAGGACACCCAGTTCATCACCGACGGCGACGGGCAGATCACCGTCAACAGCACGAACGCCACCTATTCGTCGGCCGGTCTCGGCTACGGCGGAGCGTTCTGGTTGTTCTCCGCCGACGGCGCCGGCAGCCAGATCGACGGCTCGGCCTTCACCTCGATCGCGGCCAACCCCACTCCGGCCTCCGCCGCGAACTTCGATCACCTGATCCGCGCCCACAACGGCGGCGTGCTGAATCTGGCCAACGTCGCGACGCTGGACGCCTCGTTCAACGACCTCACCGGAAGCGTCAACGAGGTTCGGATCGAAAGCTCCAGCGGCGGCTCCATCGATCTGTCGGGATTGACCTCGATCACGCCACCCGAGCGCATCGAGGACTTCGTGCAGTTCGACGCGAACGGCGGCTCCATCGCCCTGGGCGCGCTGAACAACATCGACGCCACCGGGGGATACACCTTCTTCGACGCCCACGCCGGCAGCAGCCTCGGCTTGCCGGCGGTGACGAACCTGGGGGATACGGCCTTTGCTGCCGAAGGTGGTGCCGGCATCACGGTGAACACCACTCCGGGAAGCGCCTGGAGCACCCGTGGCCTGGGCTTCCAGAGCTTCAACATCGTGAACGCCACCGGCGCGGGAACGGTCGTCGACCTTTCGGCGATCGCCAGTCTGGATGCCGGTTTCGACGATGCCACCGGCGCGGTGCGCGGTCACACCATGGCCGTCTCCGCCGGCGCCCAACTCGACCTCGGCAGCCTGACCGGGTTGACCCTGCCCCTGCGTATCGAAGACTTCGTGGAGCTGGACCTGACCGGTGGTGGATCCGCGGACCTGTCGTCCCTCTCCACGATTCCCGGCACCGGTGGACGCCTGGTCTTCGATGTGCACGGCGGAAGCAGCCTGAACCTTCCGGCGGTTACCAACGTCGAGGACACCCAGTTCATCTCTGACGGCGGCGGGCAAATCACGGCCAACGCCTCCAGCGCCACCTATTCTTCCGCCGGCTTGAGCTACAGCGGCGACTTCTGGCTCTTCTCCGCCGACGGTGCCGGCAGCCTGGTCGACGGGCGTGCGTTCACCTCGATCGCCGCGAATCCGGACACCGGCGCTGCCGCCAACTTCGACCACCTGATCCGCGCCCACAACGGCGGCGCCCTGAACCTGTCCAACGTGCTGACCCTCGACGCCTCGTTCAACGACTTTACCGGCAGCGCCAACGAAGTCCGTGTCGAGGCCTCGACGGGAGGAACCATCGACCTCGCGAGCATGACCTCGATCGCGCCCCCCCAGCGCGTCGAGGACTTCGTGCAGTTCGACGCGGACGGCGGCTCCATCACCCTGACCGCGCTTTCGACCATCGACGCCACCGGCGGCTCGACCTTCTTCGACGCCCATGGCGGCAGCACCCTCAGCCTGCCCTCGGCGACGCTGCTGGGCGACACCCAGTTCGCCGCGGACGGCGGCGCCAGCGTGTTGGTCGACACAACTCCCGGCGCGGCCTGGACCACCAGCGGCCTGAACTCCGGCAACTTCACCATCGTCAACGCCACCGGGACCGGCACCCTGGTCGACCTCTCGGCCATCGCCAGCCTCGACGCCAGCTTCGACGATTCCAGTGGTTCGGCCCGAAGCCACACCATGGCGGTGGCCGACGGCGCCATGCTGGACCTGGGCAACCTGACCGGCCTGACCCTGCCCTTCCGGATCGAAGACTTCGTCGAACTGGACCTGAGTGGCGGCGGCTCGGCGGACCTGTCCTCCCTCGCCACGATTCCGGGCGCGGGCGGCAGGCTCGTTTTCGACGTCCACGCCGGGAGTTCCCTGGACCTACCCGCACTCGCCTCGGTCGAGGACACCCAGTTCGTGGTGGATGGGGGCGGGCAGATCACCGCCAACCAGTCCAGCGCGACCTACTCCTCCGCCGGTCTGAGCAACAGCGGAGCGTTCTGGCTGTTCTCCGCCGATGGTGCCGGCAGCCTGATCGACGGCAGCGCCTTCAGCTCCATCGCCGCGAACCCGGACACCGGCGTCGCCGCCAACTTCGACCACCTGATCCGCGCCCACAACGGCGGAAGCCTGAACCTCTCCGGCGCGACCCTTCTGGACGCCTCTTTCAACGATTTCACCGGAAGCACCAACGAGGTGTTGATCGAGGTCTCCGGCGGCGGCACCGTCGACCTGTCCTCCCTGGCCTTGATCACCCCGCCCCAGCGCCAGGAAGACCTCGTTCAGTTCGACCTCGACGGCGGTTCGGTCGACCTGTCCTCACTGGCGACCATCGGACTCGACGGCGGGCGAACCTTCTTCGACGTCCACGCGGGAAGTAGTCTCGATCTTCCGGCCGCGACCAGCCTCGGCGACACCCAGTTCGCTGCCGAAGCAGGCGCAACCATTACCGCGAACACCACGACCGGCGCCAGCTGGAACAACAGCGACCTGGACTTCACCAACTTCGACGTGGCGTTCGCTACCGGTGCCGGCACGCTGATCGACCTTACCGCCATCGGAAGCCTGAACGCCGCATTCGACGACTCCACCGGGAGTGCGCGATTCCACGCGATCCGCGCGGCAGACAGCGCGTCGATCGACATGCGCAACCTGACGGACCTGACCCTGCCCCAGCGCGTAGAGGACGTGGTGCGGTTCGAGGCGACGGGGAACTCCACCCTGCGCCTCGACGGATTGTCCCAGTACGGCGGCTCCGGCCGCCTGGACGTGCAGGTCGACAGCGGCAGCCAGGCAGTAGTGGGCCGCCTCGCGCCTCCCGCGCGGCTGATCGTCACCGTCGGACAGGGCGCTTCGTTGACCACTTCGGATGTCCTCGACGGGCCGGGCTTCACCAGCCTGTCTTCGATCACCTTGAGCCACGCCGACGTGACCTTCGATCTCAGCGGAACCCTCGATCTCGGCCCGGACATCGTGCTCGATATCGATGAAGCGGAGACCTCGCTACAGATCGGCCGCGATCTGAGACACGCCCACGACACCGAAACCGACGTCGAACTGGAACAGGCCATCGTGCGGATGGACGGCGGCGGCCCCCAGCACCTCGAGGCCGCCGGCGAGGACCAGGGCGCGGTGCGCCCCGCCGCCCCGAACTTCGGCATCGGCCAGCTCGTCGCGGGCACCGCCGGCGCCGCGACCACGGTGCAGCTCGTCGACCTCCAGGACAACCAGAACCGCAGCGTGGACCCGAACCCGGTCGGCGGGCAGTCCTTCGAGGCGCTCTACCTCCTGGGCCTCGCCCCGGGCACCAGCAATCCCGAAGGCGCTTCCGGCCTGGTTCTCCAGGGCGGCTCGACGCTGAGCATCGCCTGTATCGACACCTACGTGTTCGACGACGCCGCCGACGCCACGCCGATGAACCTGCGCGATCAGCTGGTCGCCGGCAGCGTCAACGTGATTCCCTTCGGCGACGGGTTCGTGCAGCTCGACGCCGACTTCGACGGGGACGGCTTCCCCGACTGCGCCGACAACTGCCCGCGCACCGCCAACCCGCTGCAGGGGGACGAGGACGGCGACGGCATCGGCGATCTCTGCGATGTCGAGGTTCCGCTCAACGATGACGAGACCGCCCAGCTGATTCCCGGACTGCTGCCCGGTTCGGAGACCGGCACCTCGGTCGCCGCCGCCGGCGACCTGAACAAGGACGGCATCGACGACTTCATCGCCGGCGCCCCGAGCTACGACCTGAGCGACGGCACCGTCGCGGCAGGCGCGGCCGCCGTGTACTTCGGCAGCGCCGACGGCAACGAGCGTTCCCAACCCGATCTACTGTTCCTCGGCGAGGCGGCTCACGACCGGGCCGGCACCGCCGTCTTCGGCGACTTCGATTTCGACGGCGACGGCTGCCTCGATCTGGTGATCGGAGCCGAGCAGGTCGACCGCAGCGACGGCGACGGGGACCCGGGCAACGATCCCGCCACAGGCGGCGGCAAGGTCTACCTGATCTTCTTCGATCCGGCGGACCCGCTGTTTGCCGCGGGCAGCGTGCTGAACCTGGCCGATGTCGGCACCACGATTCCCGGCCGCGTGTTCGTCGGTGCGCAGAACGGCGACCGCGCCGGTGCGGCTCTCGCCGGCGGCGGACAGATCGACCTGGGTGCGGGCGACGAGATCGCCATCGGCGCCCCGGGCCGCGATCCCGATGCCGGCCGGGCCGACGCAGGCAGCGTCTACGTGATCTTCGACGACCCCGCCCTTCCGACGGGGCCGATCACCCTGGACCGCATCGACGTCGATATCGACGGCCTGGTCTACGACGGCGCCGAGGCCGGCGCCGGACTGGGCTCTGCCGTGGCCTTCCCCGGCGATGTGACCGGAGGCCCCGGCGACGACATCGCCATGGGTGCCCCCTTCGCCGACAACCCCCTCGGGGTGGTCGACACCGGCACCGTGTACGTTGCCGAGGGAGGAGATCTGGACCGGGACACCGTCGAGGTTTGCGATGTCGGCCGACCCGGTAGCGGCGGCCCCAACGGGTCGCAGATCTTCGGCACCCAGGCCGGCGAACAGCTCGGTGGTGCGGTGGCCGGAGGCGGCGACAACCTGGTCAACGGTGAGGCGGATCTACTGATCGGCGCTCCCCGCTTCGACTTCGGGGCCGCACTGGACGCCGGCCGGGTGATCCAGACCGCCTCGAAGCTGCCCACGGGGCTCCACGCTGCCGATGCGGTGGGTGCGCCGGCCAACGACCCCGCCGCGCTTCCCGGCATCATCTACGTCGGCGCCGAAGCGGGCGATCGCACCGGCTATGCCGTGGCCGGCCTGGGCGACGTCACCGGCAACGGTTTCGACGACATCGCCTTCGGCGCCCCCTACGCCGACCCCCGCGGCGCGGTGGACGCCGGCAAGGTCTACCTCGCAGAGGGACAGATCCCCTCGACGTTCAATCTCGGCGTGGCCTTCCTCTCCGAGGGCTTCGACGGGCTGCAGCTGATCGGCACCCAGCCCGGCGAACGGGCCGGCGCCTCTCTGGCCGGCGTCGGCGACGTCAGCGACGACGGCGTCCGCGACGTGGCGGTCGGGGCTCCGGGCTACGACCTGGTCAACCCCGGGGACGACGACGGCGCGATCTATCTCGTGCTCGACGCCCCCTGTCCCGGCTGCGACACCGACCTGGACGGCCTGCCCGATCCCTTCGACAACTGTCGCTTCACTCCAAACGCCGATCAGCTCGACGGCGACGGCGATGACGTGGGGGATGTCTGCGACAACTGCCCGCTGACCGCCAACGCCTCGCAGTCCGACATCGACCTGGACGCCGTGGGCGACGCCTGCGACACCAACCCGGTGCTGATCGTCAGCACCGACCCGGCCGACTTCCCGGACTTCAGCTCCATCCAGGGGGCGATCGGCGCCGGCACCGAGTCCGGCACGCTGATCCGCATCCTGCCCGGTAACGGCAGCGCCTACGCCGGCGCGTCGGTCAATGTCGGCGACACCCGCTCGCTGACCTTCGAGGGTGTCGATGACTTCATGGGCCTCCCGCCCTGCATCGACGGCGGGGCCTCCCCCGCCCTGGAACTGCGGGACATCGCCGCAGGTGCCGTGACCCGGATCCAGAACCTCTGCCTCCAGGGTGCCGCGGGCATCGTCACCGACGTGCCGACCCGGCAGCGGGACCTGGAGTTCCGCGACATCAGCGGCACCGCCATCGACCTGATCGACGCCGATCACTCGGTGCAGCGGATCGTCGTCGAGGCTCCGGTCCAGCGGGGCATCGCGGTCTCGGTCGACGCGACCCTCGAACTGGCACGGGCCCGGATCACCGGCGTCACCACCACCGCCCTCGAGATCGACGGCCTGGCCGGACAGGGCGGCGGCACGGCGACGGTGATCAACACGTTGATCGACGGCGGCGCCGATGCCATCGACCTGCTCAACGACGGCCAGCTCGACCTGCGTCACGCCACCCTGGCGGACAACAGCGGCTTCGGCATCCGAAACGCCGCGGCCGCCCAGGTCAGCTACTCGATCCTGTGGAACAACACCGCCGGCGATCTGGACGGCCCGGCTTGCGGCAACGTGAGCCTGTCCAACGCCTGCGGCTGCGAGGCCGCGGCAGACGTGATCTGCCTCGACCCGCTGTTCGACGGCGACTACGGCTTGCTGGGCGGTTCTCCGGCCCTCGAGTACGTGCCCGATCCGGCCACGTTCGCCGGAGAACCTTGCGACGACCTGGACGGCGGGCCGCGCCTCGAAGACTTCGACGGTGATGGTGAGGCCCGCATGGATCTGGGAGCCCGGGAGATGCGCAACGCCGCGCTGACGCCGGGCGACGTCACCGGACTGACCTGGACCGACAACGTCACCCTGGTCTGGGACACCGAACCCTCGGCGACGAGCTACAGGGTCTATCGCGACACCGTGGACTCGCTGTCCTACGGATCGTTCGGAAGCTGCGCCCCGGGGGGCCTCGACCCGGTCGACACCGACACTCAACTGACCGACACCGACGTACCGCCGACAGGAAGCGCCTGGTACTACCTGATCACCGCCGACGACGGCAACCGTGAAGGCACGCTGGGCTACGCCCGCTGCGCCGAACGGTCGAACTTCACACCCTGCCCATAGATCCGTCCGGGTGAATAAAGCGCCCGCCGTCAGGCTTTCGAGCCGGCGGCGGGCGCAGTCACCCGAACCGGATTCCGGGGCCGCGGGTTTCGCGGTATGTTCCCCTCAGGGCCGAACGGATCGGAGGGGGAACCATGGCTCGTATCCTGCGCCTCGTCGCTGCCTTGCTGTGCATCACGTCGCCGACGCTGCTGCTCGCCGCGGAGAGCGCGGCTCCCGAGCGGATCCGCGTCCCCGGGCCCGATCACGGCACCCACGGTTGGTGCCCCAGCGAAGGGGACCTCGACGAATACCTCGAGGCGCTGAGCCAGTTGCCTCGCTCTCCACGAGTCTTCCAGCGGAGCGTCCCGCCCGCACCCACGGTGCAGACCGTGGACGGCGTGTTCGTCGTCGAGGATTCCGGCTTGATCCTGCGCAAGGACCGGGTACTCGACCTCCTCTTGCCGACCTCCTACGAACTCACCCCCTCCGGCGACGGCTACCAGATCGCGGAGGTGCCTCCGGCCTACGAACCGGTCAGCGGCGCCGACACGGTGATCTTCCAGGGGCAGACCTCCTGGAACGCCGTCGAGGTGCTGCTGGGCACGCCCCTGGACTTCGGGGGCCAGAGCCGCGACCGGATGTGGATCACACCGACCAACGTCGTCGCCTTCGAATCGCCGGCGCCGCCCCAGCGCGTCGGCCTCTGCAACAAGGGCTGCTTCCTCGATGAGGGACAGGTGCTGCTCGATCGGGTTCCCCGGGTTTCCCCCTATGAACACGGCACCTCGTTTTACGGACAGAACGCCTTCGCCCGGGGTGAAACCGACCGCATCATCGTGACCTGGCAGTACGCCGACCCGGCCAACCTCGATGTCCAGGTGGTGTTCTTCTACGACGGAAGGATCCGTTTCAACTACAACGCCGTCAGCGGCATTCCCTGGGGCGCGCCGCTGGTCGTCACCGGCAACGACTCCTTCTGGAGCGATCTACGCCTGGGCGGGAACGTCGGCGACCCCGCCGGCGATGTGACGATCGCAGCGCCCGACGGTCCGGCCCTGGACCTCCTGTCGGCATCGGCGCGACAGGTAGGCGAGTCGGAGCTGCTGGAAGTGACCTTCACCCTCGCCTCCCCGCCCCCGGCCGACAACGAAGATCGGCTGTTCTATCAACTCGTACTGCGAGACCAGGCCAACGACGAGGAGACGATCGGCAGCCTGTTCTATCAGTGGCAGGATGGCGCGTTCCGCTGGATGACCGAGCCCGCCGCCGTCGAGGGCAGCACCTTCCGGCTGTACCTGCGGCTCAACAACCTGGCGGTAACCGGGAACTCCCTGCACCTCACGGTGAACACCTTCCGCGGCGAAACCCCCTTCGAGCAGGGGGACAGCGTCGCTTGGACTGCTGAGTTCGAACCCACCGCCGATGCCGCGATGCTCGACCTCTCCAGCGAACTCCCTGTGACCACCGGACCGGAGCCGGTCTACGAGGCCTTCACGCTGCCTTCGCTCCAGACCGGCGAGGTGCTTACGGCCCTGACCCCCCAGTTCGAGGTCATCGGCGAGATCGAGGCGTTACAGATCCTCCAGAACCTGTGGACCGACATCTTCTTCTTCGCCGGCGGCTATCACGCCGGGGGCAACTCGGGAGCGGAAGGGGTCGGCTTCGGCTCCAGCGAGGCGCCCCGTTCGCCGTCGCTGCTCCATGTGAACAACATCGATGCCTACAGCGACGAGGAATGGAACATGACCGTGCTGAGTCACGAGTTCGGCCACCGCTGGCTCTACCACTTCGCCATGGAAGAGAACGGCGAACCCAGCCGCAGCCTCAACCCGGCGAGTTCACATCCGGCCGGCTACGTGCACACCCCGGCGGTGCAGTCGGTCTACAAACCGCTGGACTACTCGGTGATGGGCGGATCCTGGTGGACCGACAACGGCAACGGAACGTTCAGCACCCCGAGCGAGACCGACGGCGGCTCCAATGGTTTCTCCTGGCACGAGCTGTACCTGCTCGGCCTCGCCGACCCCGCCGAGGTCGCGGATTGGTGGTACATCGACAACGCGTTCCCGCCGCAGCCGAGCGCCTACTGGTCCGACAACGACACGACCGTCGCCGGGACGCGGGTTCCGGTGACCATCGAGCAGATCATCGCCGAGGAAGGGCCGAGAGACCCTGCGTATCCCCAGAGCCGCCAGGACTTCCTGACCCCGATGGTTCTGGTCGTCCGCCCCGGCCAGTTCGACGCCGACGACCTCGATACCGTCGAGACGATGTGCAACACCTGGCAGACCCGCTGGAACCAGGCGACTGCCGGCCGCAGTACCGTCCGCTGTTTCTTCCATCCGCCGACCGTGGACATCGTGGATCCGCCGGGCGACCTGCAGATCGTCCCCGGGGATACCGTGAGTTTCCAGGGAACGTCCGCCGACGGTGACGGCGACGATGTGGAGCAACGCTGGTCCTTCTCCAGGGTGATCGCCGACACCACCGGGCCGGGCCCGCATCTGGCGACCTTCACCAGCACGGGAACCTACCCGGTGAGCCTGCGGGGCGTGGATGCCACCGGCCACCTGGCCGAGGCCCCCGACAACGTCACCGTGACCGTCACCTGCCCCGGCTCGACGCCGACGGCGGTGGTGGACGAACTCCGTATCTCCCGGGAGAACGGAGACCTGCGGATCACCTGGACCGACGCCGCCGGGTTTGCCGGGGACTACGTGGTTCTTCGCGGCGATTCCCGGGAAGGGCCGTTCTTCCCGGAGGCATCGGGGGTCAGCGGGACCACGGGCGTCCTGCAGCCGCTCCCGGCGGGGAACGCCTACTACAAGGTGGCGGTGCGCAACGGAGAGGGCTGCCTCGGTAGCTACTGAGGCAGTGGGCCGAATCGAGGACTAGAGTACGGCGGCGAGCACGATCGCGACGATCGCCAGCAGCACGCTGCCGCCGGCGACACCGGTGGCCAACTTGGCCTGCTTCTGGGCGGCCTGGGCGAGATCGAGAGCATCCTTGATCTGCTCGTGGCGCTTTTCCTCGACCTTGGCCTTCTGGCGCGCGACCACCGCCTGCTGCTCGGCGCGGCCCTGCTCCTTGCGCTGGAGCCAGCCGGTGACCAGCGGGATCTTCCTCGAATGGAAGTGGCCCTGGGACAGGCGCTGCCGCACCTCGTCCTCACCCATGATCTCGAGCTTCTCGATTACCTGATCGGGAGTTTCCATGCCGGGCCTCAAATTCGTTAAGCTATGGATCTGCAAACAGCCAAAACGTGCTGTCGCCTCTGGGAATCAATCTAGGCCCGGGGGGACTTCCGTCAATCGCAGAGGAACGAAATGGAAATCCGGCGGATCCCCCGGAGGATCTGGACGCTTCTGGGCCTTCTGGGCCTCCTGGCCATGGCCGTTCCGGCTCAGGCCCACTCTTTCACCGTCACCGAGGCCACCCTGGACCTCCTTCCCGAGGGGTATCGCCTCGAGCTCAAGCTGGACGTCGATGCCCTGGCGCTGGGGGTCTCCCCCGAGACCGACGACGCCGAGCTCGCAGGAGAGCTGCGGGCGCTCTCCCCGGCAGAACGGGCGGTGCTCTCGGACCGGGCGGCCGAGACCCTGAGCCGCCGGGTCCGTCTTCGCCTCGACGGCACCAAACAACGCCCCGACATCTCCTTCCCCCAGTACGGCACCCCCGAGGCGGACGAGGCGGAGATCCCGACGGTCTTCGGCATCATCGCCCGCTTCGAGGGAGCGTTCGCGGCCGATTCCGAAGTGCTGACCTTCGGCGCCTCCCGATCGTTCAACGCGGTGCACCTGACCATTCGCAACGACCAGGGGGAGGACGTCTACCGGGAGGTGCTGGTACCCGGCGGCGACAGCGCCCCCTTCTCGTTGGCCGAGCACCGCGCCCCGCCGCCGTCGACCTGGACCGTCGCGACCCGCTACCTGCAGCTGGGTTTCGAACACATCCTGCCCAAGGGGCTCGATCACATCCTGTTCGTCCTCGGCCTGTTCCTGCTGAGCCGGGAGCTGAAGCCGCTGCTCTGGCAGATCACCGCGTTCACCCTGGCCCACACCGCGACCCTGGCGCTGGCCACCCTGGGGGTGGTCGAGCTACCGTCGCGACTGGTCGAGACCCTGATCGCCGCGTCGATCGTCTACGTCGCCCTGGAGAACCTGTTCACCGAGGAGTTGCGCCCTCATCGAACGGCGCTGGTGTTCGCCTTCGGCCTGCTCCACGGCCTGGGCTTCGCCGGGGTGCTGCAGGAACTCGGACTGCCTGAAGGAGAGTTGGCGGTGGCGTTGATCGGCTTCAACGTCGGCGTGGAACTGGGGCAGATCGCCGTGGTCGCCCTGGCGCTGCTCCTGGTCGGCTGGTTCCGGAAGAACCCGAGCTACCGCAAATGGGTCGTGGTGCCGGTCTCGATCGTGATCGCCGGGATCGCGCTCTACTGGACCGTTTCCCGGGCGCTGGGGGTCTAGGCGCGGAACAGCAACGGGCCCCTGAACGTGAAAACGGGGAGGCGAACCTCCCCGTCTTGTCGGCGTCGGCGAGCGGCCCGTGTGGCCAGGAAGCCTGTGCCGGATCGAAGTCGATCGCGTGGCGCAGTGTTACCGCTGCCGAGCGCCCCGAGTGACTCCCTCGACGACCGTTCGGGCCATCGAGGGCGCCGAATTGTCCGGTGGAGTTTCCATCAACTTCTCCTTTGTCTACTCGCCCATATTGTACGTCCAGGACGCACCGGACTCAAGGAAAGTCGACGCCGAAAGGCACCTGGCCAGGTCGGTTGAAACGGCGGCGTTTTTCCACGCCGCCATCCCGAGGTTCAGCTTCCGTAGCGGCGCGCCAGCTCGATGGTGGCCTCGCGCAGCTGCTCCATCGACTCGATCACGAACAGCGTCGGCTGCATGATCGTCGGGTCGTAGTCGGTCTCGACCACGTCGTCGATATCCAGCGGGCGGCGATCGACGTCGTCGGAGTAGCAGTAGGTCATCTCACCGAACGAAGAGAGCAAACCCGCGCCGAACACCTTGAGCGCGCCGGCCTGACGGATCAAACCGAACTCGATGGTGAACCAGTAGAAGCGGGTCAACTTGATCAGGTTCTCCCCTTCGGCCCGGGCGCCGGCTTCACCGATCATGCGCACGATCTCGGCGTAGTTGCGGTCGACCAGCAGCGGCACGTGCCCCATCACGTCGTGGACCGCGTCGGGCTCGGGGGTGTACTCGGGCTTCGAGTGATGCCGCAGGTACTGGGTGCACGGCATCCGGTTGCGCGACAGGTAGCGGAAGAAGTCCTTGGAGGAGAGCATCCCTTCGGCCGGGATCAGCCGGAACCCGGAGCGGGCGTAGGTGCCTTCGCTCAGGTCGTGCAGCTCGGGCATCGCGCCCTCTTCGAAGCCCAGCGCCTTCTTGCCCTCGAGGAAGATGTCGCAGGCGTTGCGCTCGTGGACTTCCTGCAGCTTGCGGCAGACGTAGCGCCAGACCGAGTCGTCGTTTTCGGTGTAGCCGATGCGAGGGACTTCCGATTCTGAAATCCGGCCGTCCCGAGACAACCGATAGATCATTTCACGGCGACGGACGTAGAAGCCGTCGTTGATTCCCGGGTGTTTCGGGTCGAGGACGACGTGATCCTGGCCGGCCGGCCCGCAGGCCAGATCCTGATCTCGGAGAAGGTTGTCTTGTTCCATCGAAATATCCTTCAGGGCGGAAGACCCGCCGACGAACGAACAGACTGACGGGAAGAGGGATTTATCCGCGGAGCGGATAAGTACAGGGGCACCAGCGATGGGATTGCGTGCTCACGATGATGAAGAGATACCCCACAGGACACCGCCCGGCAACCGGGAGTTGACGGACCTGTACGAACTTTACGGGCTCGACCCGCCGCCCATCCGCGCCGTTGACCCGCCGCGGGGCCCGGCGATAGACTCCGCGGAGTCCACGAACCGATAACCGGCGCACCGGAAGGCGAATTCCCAGTCATGACCCCCGCTTCAGGATTCGAGCTCCGGCCCCGAGGCATCGGCGAGCTGCTGGATCTCGCGTTCCTGGTCTATCGGGAGCGATTCCCGGTGTTTGCCGTCCTGGGCGTCGCACTGGGCACTGCCCAGTGGGGCAGCCAGTTGGCTCAGCAGCTGGCCCTCGGCCAGGTCGGCAATGCCGACGCCAACCCCGGGACCTTCCTGCTTCTCCTCTACGGGGGCTTCTTCGGGTCGTCGCTGCTGCTCGCCGTCCTCTATGCCGTGTTCAGCATGCCGATCCTGGCGACGCTGGACGAGCTGCTCAAGGGACGGAACATCTCGACCGGGGAGGCGCTGCGGAAATCGCTGCCCCGGATCGGGCCGGTGATCGCCACCGCGCTGCTCCAGCTGCTGGTTACCCTGCCCTTTTGCATGTGTTTCTTCGTCGGGGCCTTCGTGCCCATGGTCGTCCTGATCCTCGCCGTGCCGGCGGTCTACTTCGAGGGACGGGGACCGATCGGGGCGCTCCAACGCTCCTACCAGATGCAGATCGAACGGGGCGGCCGTCAGGGAGCGGGAGACCGCAACTGGCTGCGGGCCATTGCGCTCATGTTCGGGACGGGCATCGTGGTCTACGCGCTCTACATGTTCGCCAGCCTGCCCCTGGCCATCGTCCAGATGATCTGGCTCAGAGACGGTGGCGAGCTGCTCAACACGGCGTTCGGCCCGCAATTCATGCCGCTCTACATCGTGTTGCCGCTGCAGTTGCTGGGCCAGATGCTCACAGGCGTCTTCATGCCGGTGGGAATCCTGGTCTGGGGCCTCTTCTACTACGACATCCGAGTCCGCCACGAAGCGTTGGACCTGGAACTCGGGGCACGGGAGCTGGCCCAGGAGACTCCGTGAGTTCGCGGCAGACCACCGTCCGGCTCGCAGCGGTCGTCCTGCTGATCGCGACCCTCGGGACCGTCGCCCTCCCCGCAGCCGCCGGAACACCGGAAGAACTGTCGGCGGTCGCGGACTGGCTCGCTGAAGAACTCGAAGGCTCGGGCGAAGTCGTCGACGCGGACAGCCTTCAACAGGAGTTGACCCGGCGACTGGAGGACGCCGGCGTCGATGAGCCGGTAGCCGCCTCGCTGACCGACCGGCGTACCGACGAAACCCCGGACGCCGCGCTGCGCCGGGCCCAACGCCGCATCGAACGTTACGCCCAGGCCGGCCGCGGCGCCGGGCGGGAGCTTCCCGAGGGGAGCACCGGCAGGTTGGCCCGCATTCTCGACGATCCCCAGTTCGTGGACGAACCCGAAGGCGTCGGCACCATGGAGCGGCTCTCGCGCCGGCTCATGGAGTGGATCGGCGGGTTGATCGGAAGGGTGTTCAGCCTGTTCGGCGGCGGAACCGTGACGGTTCTGCTGCTGCTTGCCCTCTCCATCTTCGTCGTGGTGGCCGCCTTCGTCCTCCTGCGCTGGCTGATGCGCCTGGATCCGGCGCCGATACAACAGCTCCCGTACCGGGAAGGGCACCATCAGACGTTGGCTCTGGACGCGACGCCTCAGGCCATGCTCGAGGCCGCCCGCGGCGAACTCACCGCCGGGCGGTTGATCGAGGCGCTGCGACTGGTGGAACGGGCCGCGATCGGCGCGCTCAAGAGCCGTGGCCTGTTGCCTCGAGAGCCGGGACTGACCGACCGGGAGAGCCTGCGGGAACTGCGGGACGGCGCCGCGCCGGACCTGCGGGCCGCCTTGACCGAGCTGGTCTCGATTCACGAACGCTTCGTCTACTCGGGCGAAGGCGCGACCCGGGAGCTGACCGGCCGGGCGCTGGACCTGGGGACCTCGATCGTCCTGCCCGAGGAGGAGTCGCGATGAAGCAGTTTCGCGGCGTGATCCTCGTGGCCCTGCTGGGACTGGTAGTGGTAGCTCTCTTCGGCAGCCAGAGCGGAGGATCCCGGGCACGTTTCCCCAGCAGCTACGCGCCGGAACCCGAAGGCTCCAAGGCCTTCCGCATGTGGCTCGAGGAGTTGGAGGTGCCCCACGAGATCTGGAAGCGGCCCTGGCAGCAACTCGAGGAGCCTTCGGGGGTCGTGCTGCTCTCGACCCCGTTCCGCCGGGGCATCGATTCCAAGGAAATGGAAGCGATGCGCCGCTACCTCGAACAGGGAGGCGCGCTCCTGGTCTTCGACGATGCCTCGATCATCGAGGGCTCGAGCAAGCTCGACGACCTGTTCCAGGAGGTCGGCCTGCCGGCGCTGTCTCCGGCGACCGATGTCGATTTCCGCACCTTCATGCCGGGACGCCCCGACACCCAACCGGCCCGGGGCACCGCAGCCTATCCCGCAGGGGAAGATCTCGAGACCCTGATCCTCAACAAGGACGCCTTCTTCGAAGCGGGAATGCGTGGCATTCCGTTGGCGGTGGGCCTGGACGGCAAGATCGTGGCGGCGGAGGCTCCCCTGGGGGAGGGGCGGGTCGTGAGAGTGATGGGCCCGTTGATCGCCAACGACCGGATCTCCCGCGGAGACAATCTGCGCTTCGCCTACCGGTTGATCGAAGACCTGCGCGGCGATGGACCGGTGCTGTTCGACGAGTTCCACCACGGCTTCGGCGGCATGGCCGCCCGTATCGGCGAACTGCAGCGCTCGGCTCTGCTCTGGGCGTTCATCCAGGGGGTACTCGCGATCCTGCTCTACGGCGTTGCCCGCGGAGTCCGCTTCGGGCCGCCCTGGCCGGCACCGGCGACCTTGCGCCGCTCGAGCCTCGAGTACGTGCATTCGATGGCGTCGCTCTATCGCCGCGCCCGCTTCGCGGGCCCGATGCTGGGAGCGATCGCGGCGCGCTTGCGCCGCACCTTCCAGGACAGACTTCACATCGAGGGCGGACTCAACGACCGGCAGCTCGCCGAACGGGCCGCCGAACGACTGGACAGACCGACAGGCGAGATCGAACGGCTGCTGACCCTGGGGGGCGCACTGTCCCGTTCGAAGATCAGTGAACGAGATATGCTCGAGAGAGCCCGGGCCGCCGAGCGGCTCGAGCAGGAGGTGTTGCGTGGGGATGGAAGCGCTTCGTGATTCGGTAGCGACGCTCAGCGAGCGCCTGTCGCAGGTGGTGCTGGGTCAACCGGCCACGATCCGTCAGCTCGTGATCTCGCTGATCGCCGGCGGCCACGTGTTGCTGGAAGGCCCTCCGGGGCTGGGTAAGACGTTGCTGGTGCGTACCCTGGCGCAGCTTGTGCGCGCCGACTTCAGGCGCATCCAGTTCACCCCGGATCTGATGCCCGCCGATGTGGCCGGCACCTCGATCTTCCGGCCCCAGACCGGAACCTTCGACTTCCTGCCCGGGCCGATCTTCACCCAGATCCTGCTGGCCGACGAGATCAACCGTACGCCGCCGAAGACCCAGGCCGCCCTGCTCGAGGCGATGCAGGAACGGCAGGTCACTCTCGACGGCAAGACCCATACGCTGCCCGAACCGTTCTTCGTGGTGGCGACTCAGAACCCGATCGAGTACGAGGGCACCTATCCCCTGCCCGAGGCCCAGCTCGACCGCTTCCTGATGAAGGTGCTGCTGGACTACCCCGACGCCGACGCCGAACTGGCGATTCTCGACGCCCACTCCGGCCGTCTGGAGCTGGCCCCCGCCGCGGCCGGCGACCTGACGCCGGTACTGGAGGACCGCACCCTGCTCGAACTGCGGGAGCAGGCGGCGACGGTTCACGTGGACGAATCGGTGCGGCGCTACATCGGCAACCTGATTCGCGCGAGCCGGGAGCACAACCGGGTGCAGGTCGGCGCCAGCAGTCGCGCCGCCGTCCTGCTGCTGTTCGCCACCAAGGTCGCCGCCGCCTGCGAGGGGCGAGAGTTCGTGGTTCCCGACGACGTCAAGACCGTGGCCCCGCCGGTGCTGCGCCACCGCCTGATCCTGCGCCCAGAATCGGAGATCGAGGGCATCGGGCCGGACCGCGTCGTGGCCGAGCTGCTGGAGAACGTCGAGTTGCCCCGGGGTGAGATGCCCGCGGGCTCGCCGGAGAGCCCCGCGCCTTGATCCCGACCCCGCGACTGGGGCTGTTGGCGGCTCTGGGTGTGCCCCTGCTGTTGCTCGGCCTGTTCGGGCGGGAGGGGCTCTACGCCGGCCTCGGCTGGAACCTCGTGCTGCTGGCCGCGGTGGCCTTCGACCTCTACACCTCGCCGAGCCCGAAACAGCTCGCCGCCGCCCGGGTGGCGCCGGCCCGCTGGGTACAGGGACGGCCGACGCTCCTCGGACTCGACCTGGCCTGGAACGGCGCCCGCTCGGCCCGGCTGGTGCTGCGCGACCTGCCGCCCCCGACCTTCGACCGTCCCGAAGAACACATCAACGTGCGCTTCGGGCCTCAGGAGCGCACCCGCATCGACTATCGGGTCGTCCCCCGGGAACGGGGAGTCCAGGCCTTCGGCCCGCTCTCGGTGCGCTCCATCGGCCGGCTGGGCCTGATTCACCGGCAGCGGATCATCGAGCTCGAGGACCAGGCCCGTGTATTCCCGGACCTGGTATCCCTTTCCGGCCGGGAAGCATCCCTGGTAGTGCCCTCGACCTGGCACCTCGGCGCCCGCCGCAGCCCCCTTGTCGGCGAGGGTCGCGAGTTTCACCAGCTGCGGGACTACGTGCCCGGCGACGACATGCGCTCGATGGACTGGAAGGCCTTCGCCCATCGCGGGCGCCTGACCGTTCGGGACTACCGGGTCGAACGCAACCAGCGGGTGCTGTTGTTGATCGACGCCGGACGCCTGATGACCTCGCGGATCGACGACCGGCTGCGCTTCGACTGGGCAATCCAGGCTGCCGGGCGCATGGCCCGGGTGGTGCTGGCCATGGGAGATGTGGCGGGCATGGCCTTCTTCGGCCGGGACATCCAGGGGCATCTGCTGCCCGGCCGCGGCTCGGGCCACCTCAAGCGCATGTCCGAGATGATGGCCGACGTACAGCCGACCCTCGAAGAGCCGGATCTGGGCCGATCGTTGCAAACGGTATTGCGGCGCTACCCCCGCCGGACCCTGGTGGTGCTGTTCACCGAGATGGCCGAGCCCCGCAGCGCACGGTCGGTGGTGCAGCACGTAGGCTCCCTGGCTCCCCGCCACCTGGGTCTGGTCGTGACCCTGGCCGACGCGGATCTGGAGGCGGAGCGGGACCTGCCGCTAGAGAATCCCGAGGCGGTCTATCGCCGGGTAGCCGCCGACGAACTCTGGACCGACTCCCGCCGAACCGTGAGAGAACTGGAATCCCGGGGTGCGATGGTGGTCAAGGCCCGGGCGGACGCCCTGGCCGGCGAGGCGATCGAGCGCTATCTCGAGATCAAGCGGCGGGGGCGGCTGTAGCCTCGCTTCGACGGCGGCGGCGGAACAGCGGGCTCAACAACCAGCCCCAGAGCATCACTCCCAGCAGAATTCCGAAGCCGATCCGCACCCGGCCGTCGATCGCCTCGTTGGGCGAGATGTTGGCCTCGACCACGCCGGCGACCAGCAGCACCGGAAGGGCGGTGAACGCCACCAGCAGTCCGGCCCGGGCACCCCGGGCCAACCCCTGCATCCGTGTGCCGTCCCCGGGGTGGACCCACCCGTCGAAGACCATGAAGCCTCCGGCTCCGGCCAGCAGGATCGCCGAGATCTCGATGACCCCGTGGGGGAACAGGAACGGGGTCAAGCGATCGAGCAGGTGGTACTGACCGCTGAGCGTCAGCACCGACCCGAGCAACGCTCCGTTGAGGAACATGACGTAGGTCGGAAAGAGGCCGGTGATGCCCAGGGTGTAGGCGGCGATCGCCACGCCGACGTTGTTGGTAATCAGGCTCGCGGTCCCGAGGGACGCCGGGGTGACCGAGAAGAACTCCTCGATCCAGTACTCCCCGGCCTGGATCTTCTCGACCCACGCCGCACCGATGATCATCACCGCGATGTTCTCGTCCGCCGCCGCTCCCAGCGCGCCGAGCATCGCGCCGACCACGAACAGCAGGGTCGCGGTGGTGATCGACCCGGCATGTCTGCAGAGCGTCTCCGGAATCTCATGCAGCAGACCGCGGAGCCAGCGAATCGGGTTTCGCCGGGGCGCGCGGTAGACCACGTTGTGGCTGCGCACCGCCAGATCGTTGAGCAGGCGGACGATATCCGAACCGGGGAACTCCACCCGGGCGGTGGCCAGGTCGGCCGACACCTTGCGGTACAGCATGCCCAGCTCCCGAACCTCTTCGGGGCGGAATGAGCGCAGCCCCCGCGACCGAATCCGTCGCAGATAGCTCTGGAGCCGCTCCCACTCAGGCTGGTTGCGGGTGACGAATTCGCGGATGTCCATCAGGAGGCCGTGCCGCGGTACCGGGCGTAAACCTGCTCCAGGAAGGCTTCATTCTCGAGGTCGGCGCTGCTCTCGAGAAGCGCTCCGCGGCTACCGAGCCGATCTCGCAGCGCGCGGGCCAGGTCCGCCCCGACGGTCTCACGGGAAACCGACTCGAAGTCCTCGCGCCGTGACAGGAAACCTCGAACCAACTCGAACTCGCGCACCGTGAGGGACAGCGTCCCCTGTCCTGCGGCGTAGCCCTGGGCGGAAAAGTCGACATGCTCGGCCCGCTGCTCCCGCACGACCACGGTCCCCGCCGCCAGATCGCCGATGCGCTGATGGCGACGATGGAAGATCATGAACAGCAGCCCGATCGGAATCGAGAACAGCAGCAGGTCGATCAGGCTGCGCAGCAGGTTGCGGATCACCGCGTCGGTCCAGCCGATCGGGTAGCCCCCGGCCTTCTGCACCCGCAGCCCCATCAACCGCTTGCCGGGAGTCTGGCCGTCCCAGGCGATCTCGAACCCGGCGAAGTAGAACCAGAACAGGGCGAAGGTGCCGAGCATCCAGAGGGCGACGGCCAGAGTGCCGATCGCCGCGCTCCCGGCCACGGCGAAGATCAGCATCACGATCCCGCCCAGAGCGACGATGAAGTAGTCGACGACGAAGGCGATCGAGCGGGACCCCACCCCCGCCAGGTCGATGTGCAGATCGACCCGTTCCGGGGTCTCCAGGGCCTCGCGTCCGGGAAGATTGTGCTCGTTCATGACGCCCCATTGTAGTGCGATCACAATTCCGTAAGACGGCTTACAACAAACTACACGGAATACCTGTGATTTGTTTGCCCGGGCGGCCCGCCGGACACTAGATTCCGCCCCTCAGGTACGGAGGGTAGGAAAAAATGACCATGAGTGCTTCGAATCACGGACGGCAGCGGGGATCCAGCGGGTCCATCGGCGAGAGCGGCTGCCTGATTGTCGATCAGGCCGGGACGATTCTCGGCTTCGACGAAGGTGCCGAGAGCCTGACCGGCTGGGCCGCCATCGAGGTCGTCGGCCGCCACAAGGACCTGCGCCTGGTCCGCACCGAGGGCGACGGCGAGGCGCTTCCGATCTATGAAGGGGATCTGACCGTCCCCGACAGCGCCACGGGCACCCGCGAGTTGCGCTTCAATTGCCGCGACGGACGCACGGTGCTGGTCGAGGCGCTGGTCCAGGGACTGCCCGGCAACGGCGACCGCATGCTGGTGCGAGTGCTCCGGGTACTGGCCCGTTCGGCCGCCCCGATCCATGTCGACAGTCTTGCCGACCTCGATCCGCTGTGCGGCCTGATGTGCCGCGGCAGCTTCCAGCTGAAGCTGGCCGAGGAGTACCGCAAGGCGGAGAAGAGCGCCAAGCCCCTGGGGTTGATCGTGCTCGACGTCGACCACCTGACCCGGGTCAACGACAAGCTCGGCCGGCAGCACGGCGACGAACTGCTGCGCAAGCTGGCCGGCATCCTGCGGGTCACCGTCGGCGACGAAACCCGTATCGGCCGCCTTGGCGACGACGAGTTCGGCATCGTGATGCCCAACTCCGGCCGGGGTGACGCCCGCCAGCTCGCCGCGGCGCTGCGTTCCACCGTCGAACGCTTCCGCTTCTTCCCGGAAACCGATGGGATTCCCCAGGTGACCCTGAGCCTCGGCGCCGCGTCGTACCCGGCCGATGCCGACAACGCCGCGGACCTGCTGCAACGCGCCCAGGAGGCGCTGCACGAGGCCCAGTCCCTGGGGCGCAACCGGGTCTGGTGCTACCTGAGGCGCCCCCGGGTGCCGTTCCACGCACCGGTCTACTTCGACGGCGGCGATCCGCTGCTGGTCGGCTACAGCCGCGATCTTTCGCCCAGCGGGATCTTCGTGCAGACCGCGGCACCGATCGATATCGGCATGCGCTGCGCCTTCACCTTCCCGGTCCCCGGCCACGATGGCTCGGTCCACGTGATCGGCCGGGTGGTCCGCGCGGTTCCGCCGGAGACCCATGAGGACGCCAACCGGGTGCCCGGCCTGGGGGTGGAGTTCGAGCAGTTCGGCGGTCCCCACGACCGCCGGGCCATCGAGGCCTACCTCCACGAGAACGAGGACAACAGCCGGCGCCCCGAATCGGGAGTGCTGAGCATCTAGCCCCCGCCGAATCCGACGATTGCCACGGGCCGGAGCCATGAGGTTCCGGCCCGTTTTCGTTTTGCCCCTATAATCCCGCCCATGCCGACCTCGACCACCCTGCTGGTGCTCGGATCATGGCTGCTGCTGGCGGTCCTGACCGGGCTTGCGTTCCGCTTCAACCGGGACCGGAGCCACGATTGAACCCGCTGCTGTACGGGCTCCTCGGCTACGTGGTCCTGATGCTCGCCGTCGGGATCTACTGCTACCGCTACATGAAGTCCCTGGACGACTTCGTGCTCGGCGGCCGGCGGCTGGGCCCCTGGGTCGCCGCGATCTCCGAACGGGCCTCGGGAGAATCCTCCTGGTTCCTGCTGGGGCTCCCCGGGGCGGCCTACGGCCTGGGCTTCACCGAATACTGGTCGGTGATCGGCATCGCCGGCGGCATCCTGGCCTCGTGGACCTTCATCGCCGTGCCGCTGCGGCGGGAGACCGCACGGCTGGGTGCGCTGACCTTGCCCGACTACTTCGAACTCCGCTTCGGCGACAAGTCGCGCCTGCTGCGGGTGCTGTCGATGCTGGTCATTCTGGTGTTCTACACCTTCTACATCGCCGCCCAGCTCCACGGCGCCAAAACCCTGCTCAACACCAGCTTCGAGATCGAGGGGGACACCGGCCTGATCATCGGCGCGATCATCGTGCTGATCTACACGCTGCTCGGCGGCTTCCTGGCCGTGGCCTGGACCGACCTGATCCAGGGACTGATGATGACCGCCGTCGCCGTGGTGCTGCCTATCGCCGGCATCGCCTACATCGGCGGCCCCGGCGTCCTGATCGAGAAGCTGCAGGCAACCAACCCCGGGCATCTCTGGATGGGAGGCGAAGTCGGCCAGGCCTTCGTCTTCGGCGCCGCCGTCGGCGGGCTGTCCTGGGGCCTGGGCTACATGGGGCAACCGCACCTGTTGACCCGCTACATGGCGCTGCGCAAGACCGCCGAGGCTCGCACCGGCGGTCTGATCGCCATGGGCTGGACGCTCATTTCCTACTGGGGCGCGCCGATGATCGGCATCGTGGCCCTGGTGGTGCTCGGACCCGATCTGGCGCCGGAGACGGTCATGCCTGCATTGGCCGAGTTCCTGCTCCCCGGCTGGCTGGCCGGGATCATGATCGCCGGCGCCACCGCGGCGATGATGTCCACCGCCGACAGCCAACTGCTGGCGGCGAGCTCCACGCTGATCGAAGACGTGTATGTGCGGATCTTCAAGCCGGACGCGCCGCCGGGACGGCTGGTGCTGCTCTCTCGAGTGGCCACCACCGCGGTGATGCTGATCGCTCTCGGGCTGGCGCTGAACGCCGGCGACGAAGGGGGCGGCATCATCTATCAGACCGTGGCCTACGCCTGGACCGGGCTCGGCGCTTCCTTCGGACCGCCGCTGCTGCTGGCGCTCTGGTGGCGGCGCACCAGCCGCAACGGAGCCCTGGTGGGCATGCTCGGCGGGATGATCGCCACCATCGTCTGGAAGAACAGCGAGGTGCTCCAGGGCATGCTCGACATGAAAGTTGGCGCCGTCCTGGTCAGCGCGGTGCTGGTCGTGACGGTCAGCCTGCTGTCCCCGCGCTCGGACGCCACCGCCACATCGTGAGCAGCGGGGAGTCTCGCCGGCGCCGCCTCGTCAAGAACCTCGCGCTGCTCCTGATCACCTGCTCGCTTTGCTTCGCGGGTCTGGAGGTCCTGTTCCGCGTCTCGCTGGAATGGAAGTTCTCTCGACGGGTGGCCCGGGACGAGAACCCGCTCTACCGCTTCGAACCGGGCAACCCCATCGAGTACGCCCTGCACCCCGGCGTTCAGCGTGACCAGATGATTGAGGGATCGGGGGTGGAGTGGACCTACCGGATCAACGGGTCCGGCTTCCGCGGGATCGATCTCCTGCCGCGGGACGCATCGACGCGACGGGTCCTCTGTATCGGCGACTCCTACACCTTCGGCTGGGGCGTCCCGGAGGAGGAGGCCTACCCGGCCCAACTGCACGAGACCCTGCGCGCGAGCCGGCCCGAACTGGATTCCCAGGTCTACAACCTGGGCGTCCCCGGCTACAACACGGTCCAGGAGTTCCACCTGCTGCGCCAGCAGAGCGAACGCTACGAACCGGACCTGGTCATTCTCGGTTTCGTGATGAACGACGGTGAGCCTCAGGCCAATATGTGGAGAGATCCGCAGCGTAGGTACCGCTTCGTCAACTCATGGGTCCTTGCCGAACTACGGCACCAAGTGAATCAACGACTGTTCGACGGTGAGCCCCGGCTACGCACGGGCCTCGATCTGCACGAGCCCTACCACCTGACCGATCGCTACCTGCGCCCCATGCTCGAAGGAAGCCGCAAGTGGGAGGCAACCCGGAAGGCCTTCTTCGAGATGGCCGCCTGGTGTGCTGAGCAAGACATCCCGCTCCTGGTGGTCATCTTTCCCGACTTCACCCAGCCCTTCGACGAAGAGTACGCCTACGGGCCGATTCATGAGGAAGTCCTGGACTGGAGCCGGCAGAACGAGGTCAACGTCATCGATCTGTTCCACGGATTCTTCGGCAGAGACCACCGAAGCTTCCAGGTGCCCGGCGACGGGCATCCCAACGGTGAGGCTTTCGGCCGCATCGTCGACGAGATCCTTCCTACCGTCGAGCGAATCCTCGGGCCGCCGCTACCCCTCGAGCCGGAGGGTCGGGATTAGGCTCGCTAGCCGAGCACCCGGGGCACCCGCGGTACGCCGAGTTCGCACTCCAGTTCGTTGCGATCCCAGCCGGCTCGCTCGGCGGCGGCGACGTAAGTCGCCTGCAGGAACGCCAGCAGCTTCGCTTCGGGATCCGCCGCGGTGCGCACCGCGTCGTAGGGCAGCACGAATTCCCCCAGATCCTTGTGGAAATAGGCCTCGGACGCACCTGCGTCGGCCTCGCCGAAGCCGTCGGGCACCGGGTAGGCGTAACAGTAGAACGAGGGCTCATCGATGCCGCCGCCACCCGGCCAGAAGCCGGCGGAGCTGACCTCGTGAGAATAGGCCTCCCGGGTGACCGTATCGGGCAGTGCCGGGAACCCGCCGGGATGCTGGGGCGCGGTGCGGCCCGAGAAACGGGTGACCGCCAGATCGAAGCTTCCCCAGAACAGGTGAACCGGGCTGACCTTACCCAGGAAGCCGGTGCGGAAATGCTTGAACACGGCGTCGATACGCACCAGCGCCTGCCAGAAGTCGTGGGCGGCCTGCGGGTCGTAGCCCCCCGGGTCGGTCTGCCGGGCGAACGGAACCGGGTCGGGCACCTCGTTGGGAGCGTGGTGCAGGCGCACGCCGGCGCCGAGCTTGTCGAGCAGGGCGGTGAAGCGGTGATGGAACTCGGCTACCGACATCGGCTCCAGCGCGAAAGACTCCCTCCGGCCGTCGGAGGCATCGATCACCAGGCGGTGATCGACGAAATCGAAGCCGACCTCGAAGGCCGCCTGGTCGCCGGGAATCAGCGACGTCGTCAGCCCCCGGGCGCTGACGTAGAGGGTCGCCTGCCAGGAGTGATTGATCCAGGGGGTGGTGGCCAGCCGGAACTTGCCGACGATCTGGGACCACATGTGCAGACTCTGTCCGGTCGGCTGCCAGCGGGCGTAGGGGATGTCGGGCCAGTGCTTCATCGCGGGCTCCTTCTCGAAGGTCCGGAGCGGCTCCGGAACCGGATCTCGAGTCGATCATAGCGGGCCCGTCGAACCGTGGCCGATGAAGCACACCCGGCCGCCCGATCACGTTAGAATCTCGGCCTGATCCATACCCTGAGGTGCCCCCTTTGAGCCGACATCCCCACCTGACGACCCTGTTTCTCGGCCTCGCCCTCCTCGCCGGATGCCGGGGCCCATCGAACCCTCCCCCCGAGGAAGCGATCTCCGGAGTGGACCTGCACTACGGCGGCCGGGTCGAGTTCGACGTCGACGCAGGAGCCCTGGATGCCGACCTCTCGGCAAGACTCGTCGACGAGTCGGCAACAACCCTCGCCTTCCTGCTTCACGGCGCCCTCGAGCTCGCCGCCGTCGAAGGTGAGTACGTGACCGGACACCACGTCGAACCTGCTCCGAACATCGACACCTGGAACCGCATCGCCGTCGAGCTCGGCGAGGGAGCCGCGGGCTCGGAGATTCGCTTCCGCTACCGGGGCGTGATCCCCACCCCCGAAAGCAGGATCAACCAGATCAGTCCCGACTGGGTGGAGCTCTCGGTCGACACGGCGTGGCATCCGATCGTCGAGAGCTTCGACCGAACACTGACCTACGACCTCGAGCTGGGACTCCCGGCGGGCTGGACGGTGGTCAGCCCCGGCACTGCCGTCGCCATCGAAGACGGCTACCGGATGCAAACCGGCATCGACATGATCGACATCCCCTTCGCCGCCGCTCCGAACCTGGAAGAGGCATCGGGTAAGCGGGAGACCGTCTTTCATCGGGGCGCCTCGACGGAGACCACCGACGCGATCCTCGACGCCGCAGCCTACTGCCGCGCCTATCTCGACGAACGCTTCGGCTCCGACCGGCCGCTTCCCGATGTTGCCTTCGCCCTGCCGGACCGGCCCGAGAGCGGTTACGCCCGCAAGACCTTCATCGCGCTGACCAGTGTCGATCCCGACGACCGGGTCGGCCTGACGCGCTTTCTCTGCCATGAGCTGTCCCACTACTGGAGTACCGGGGCGGCGCCCTTCACCGTGGACAACTGGCTCAACGAAGGCTTCGCGGTGTTCGTCGCGGCTCAGGCCTGCCGCCGGCGGTACGGTGACGAGAGCTGGGACAAGACCCTCGCGGACTGGGAGCGGCGCTCCGAAGGACAGGGCACCATCTGGACGCCGAACGACCTCAGCCGCCGCCCCTACGAGATCAACTACAAAAAGGGACCGCTGGCGTTGTCGCGACTGGAACAGCGGATCGGGATGGAGACGATGGACCGCATAGTCACCCGCTACATGACCGATCCGGTAGACGACACGCCGACCCTGCTCGAGCTGATCGAGGCAGAGTCCGACGCCGAGAGCCGCGCCTGGTTCGTCTCGGTTCTTGCCGAGTCGGAGTCCGCGTCCGCGGACTGAATCGCCGGCGACTCCCCGTTTCGCTCGTCAGCGATCCCGCTGGTTCATCTGCTCCACGCGCTGCTGCTGACTCTCCAGGGTCGGCACCCCATAGGCGGCACGCACGCTGTCCGGCAGCCAGTCCTCGTAGGGATCCTGGGACCAGGGCACATCCGGCCCCGAACGCAGGTACTGGGTTCCCAG
This sequence comes from Acidobacteria bacterium Mor1, assembly GCA_001664505.1. GTDB lineage: Bacteria > Acidobacteriota > Polarisedimenticolia > Polarisedimenticolales > Polarisedimenticolaceae > Mor1. Next base: position 5,118,044 of record CP011806.1, on the reverse strand, counting down.
CCGCTGCGGTTGATCGATACGGTGCAGGTAGCGGTCGAGGGCAGCGGCGCTCAACCACTGACCGGTTTCGTGGCCCTTGAAACCGGCGACGGTGGAGAGGATGTGGGCGATCAGGATGTCCTCGGAACCTTCGCCGTGTTGGAGCACCATCGCCGCGTGGTAGTAATCGTCGGCGGTCTCCAGGGAGCCGGCCTTGATCAACTCCATCACCCGGTCCCGGCGCTTCTTGTCCCGCTCGGCGATCCCCTTCCAGTGATCCGGCGACGGGGGCTTGGTGAAACTGCGGTCGGCCTGGTCGGCGTCGTGGAGTTCCTTGAGCTCGGCCGAAGCCGGGCCTTGCGCCGAAGCCTCCTCCTCCGCGAGGGCGACCCAAGCTCCGACGACCAGCACCAACGTCAAACCGACAGCGAGAACGAAGCGCATGCGAACCCCTTTTGACTCAGTCCAACCCGGTCATCATCGAAACAGGTAGTCGATCCCGAGCAAGGAAGCGAGAAAGAAGATCAGTCGTCGAACCAGGATCCACCAGTCGCGGCCGTCGCGCGGCGCGATCGGGAAAGGTGCGTAATTGAATCGCTGCAAACAAAAGAACGCCAGGCTCAGGAGAATCGCGGGAAAGAAGAGCAGCGAAAGAACGCCCCCAACAATTTGCTCACGATGATCACCCTCGAGCGTCAAACCGGTGTAGATCCAGCGCACGGAGTGGTACGCGGCGGCTGCGGACAACGCCAACATCGGGATGCCCAGAGCGAGCCAGAATACCCGCCACGCGAACCGATCTGCTGCTGTCAATGGCTCCGAGTGAGCCTCATCAGCACTCGCAACCTCCTCGTGGCTATCCACAACCCTTCCTACGCGCGAGAAGGCCGATAGTTCTGCCGAAGCGATCGAACGCGAACCCCCTGGGTCATTCGGCTTCAGGCGGATGGGCGAAGGGGCGGTATCGCTCCGCCTCAGACGGCTTGCCCCACTTCTCGTAGAGGATCACCGCTCGCTCCGCAGCGGTACGGGTGCGACTGTGGTCCGGCCCCAACGCCTCGCGGTTCACGTTGTAGCCGGCCAACACATGGGGCTCGGCGTCCTGGAAGCGCCCGAGTTCGGTCAGGCACTCGCCCAGGGCACGGTGGGCGTTGCCGGTATGGCGATGGGAGTCCCCGACCGAGGCCAGCATGATGTCCAGCGCCTGCCGCAACTCGGGTTCGGCGGACTCCGGGCGTCCCGCCTTCATCAAGACGAAGCCCAGGTTGCCCACGCTTAGCCCCAGGTCCGGGTGCACGTCGCCGAACTTGCGGCGGTCGATGGCCACCACCTCGCGGAAGATCTCCTCGGCCCCGTCGTAGTCCTGCTTGTAGAACAGGATGCTGGCCAGGTTGCTCAGACTGTCGGCGGTCTCGGGATGGTCCTCGCCGAAGATGCGGCGGCGAAGCTCGAGCCCCTGGCGCAGGTACGTCTCCGAGGCGTCCAGGTCCTTGCGGGCCGCCATCAACCGGCCGAGGTTGTCGTAGCCGGTGGCGACCTTGTAGAAGTCGTCCCCCTTGACCTCGATGTAGACGTCGACCGCCTCCTTGTAGAGCGCCTCGGCCTCATCCAGGTCGCCGCGAGCCTGGACCAGCATGCCCAGGTTGGCCAGGCTGTCGCCGAGTTCATCTTCCAGCGGGCCCTCCTGGGCCCGGCGCAGGGCCAGCGCCTCCCGGAGCATCGGTTCGGCGACCTCGTACTCCCCCTTGTGGTAGAGCAGCAGGCCGAGGTTGTTGATCGCCCCGGCAAGCTGGGGATCGTCGGGTTCGAGTTCCTTGCGCAGCAGGTCCAGCGCCTGGCGATAGAGCGGCTCCGCCTCGTCGTACTCGCCCAGTTCCTCGTGCAGCCAGCCCAGATTACCCAGGCTGGTGGCCATCTGGTTCACCGGCGTATCCGGCTGGTTCTGCCGCAACTCCAGCGACTGCTCGATCAGCGGACGGGCTTCCTTGTAAAGCCCGAGGTTCTGATACACCCGCCCGATGGTGTTCATCATCCGTGCCTGGACCAGCGGCTGCTCTTCCAGGTCCCCGGCGATCCGCTCGGCACCCCGGTCGAGCACCTCTCGGGCGGTGATGGTGTTGCCCCGGGCCTCGCCGGGGTTCGAGACGCGGAACAGATCGATCAGAAACTCCGCCACCTGCTCGGCACTGGCGGCCTCGAGGTTGGCGCGGTCGCGTTCCTTGGCGATACGCCGGGCCTGAACGCTCACGGTCACCGAGAAGACCAGCACGGCGAGCAGAGCCGCCGCAGCCAGCGCGGTACCGACCTTGTGCCGGGCGACCAGCTTGCTGGTGCGGTACCAGAGGGTGTCCGGCCGCGCCGAGACCGGGCGGCCGTCGAGATGGCGGCGAATGTCCTCGATCAGCTGAGCTACCGACGAGTAGCGCCGCTCGGGTTCCTTGCGCAGCGCCATCAACAAGATGTTGTCCAGATCACCGGCAAGCTCCCGGCGCAACTGAGCCGGGGTGGTGCGCCGCCGCTCTCCGATGGCGTCGGGGGATGCGGCGTCGCCGTCGGCCAGCTCCTCGGTCAACGCGTCGGTCACGCTGGAACTGGGCCGGGTCGGCTCACTCTCGACGATGGCCCGAATCAGCGCGTCGGTCCCCTGCTTGCTCGGCTTGCGGTAGGGCAAACGCCCGGTCAACAGCAGGTACAGCAGCACGCCGAGCTGGTAGACATCCGACGAGGTGGTCACCGGTTCGCCGCGGACCTGCTCGGGGCTGGCGTAGCGCGGGGTCAGCAACCGCTGCCGGGTGCGGGTCAGTTGATCCTCGTCCTCGTCGTCTTCCAGCACCCGTGCGATGCCGAAGTCCAGCAGCCGCACCTCGCCGTCATCACCGACCAGGATGTTCGAGGGCTTGATGTCCCGGTGAACCACCAGGTTGCGGTGGGCGTGGGCTACCGCCTCGGCCACATCGCAGAACAGGCGCAATCGCTGCTCGATACCGAGCCGCTGTTCGTCGCAGTAGCGATCGATCGGCCGCCCCTGCACCAACTCCATGGCGAAGAAAGGCCGTCCCTCGGAGGTGGCGCCTCCGTCCAGGAGCCGCGCGATGTGGGGATGGCGGATCCGCGCCAGGATCTGCCGTTCCCGAGCGAAGCGCTGCACCACATCGTCGGTGTCGATGCCCCGCTTGATCAGCTTGAGGGCGACCTGTTGCTCGAACTGACCGTCGGCACGCTCGGCGCGGTAGACCACCGCCATGCCGCCGCGGCCGATCTCTTCGATCAGGCGGTAGCGATCGACCACCGTGCCCGAAAGATCCGGCTCGTCGCCGCCGGGATGCGCCGCATCGAGCAGTCCTTCGGTCAGCGCCTCTCCCGGGGTCAGGAAGGTGCCGGTCTTGGCACCCTCGAGCAGTTTGTCGACGAGCTCTCGCAACTCGACGTCATCGCCGCACTCGGCGTCGAGAAACGCCGGGCGCTCCCCTTCGGCGAGGTCGAGAGCGGCGGTGAACAGCCGGTCCGCCCTAGCCCAGCGTTCGTCAGCCCCGCTCATCCGGCTCCAACTCCACCCGCAGCCAGGCCCGGGCGCGCATCCAGTCCCGCTGGGCGGTGCGCAGCGAACAACCCATGGCCTCGGCGGTTTCCTGTTCGCTCAACCCGGCGAAGTAGCGGCACTCGACCACCCGGGCCAGGCGCTCATCATGCTTGGAGAGTTTTTCCAGCGCCTGATCCACGGCCAGCAGGCGTTCCGCCTGGCGCCGGGTCCCGACGAACTCGTCGTCGTAGGTCACCTCGGCCTCGCCGCCGCCCCGTTTGGCCGCCTGATGCTTGCGAGCGCTCGAGATCAGGATCTGCCGCATCGCCCGGGCGCAGACCGAGAGGAAATGCTGGCGATCTTCGAAGTTGGCCCGGGTCTGATCGACCAGCCGCAGCCAGGCCTCGTTTACCAGACCCACGGTGTCCATGCTGTGGCCGGAGCGGCCGCGGCGCAGATGGGAGCGGGCGATGCGGCGCAGATCTTCGTAGACGATGGGCACCAGGCGATCGAGGGCATCGCGGTCCCCCTCGCGGAACTGCACCAGCAGCTGGGTTACGTCGCCACGGTCCGCCATCCAACGCTCCTGGAAAGAGGACCCGATCATACCCTTTTGACGGGTGGACAGGGAAACCGCGCCTGGGTCAGGATCCGCCGGCGGCGGGGCCGGCCAGGACGAACAGGCGGCCGTCGTCCTGCCAGAGTTCCACCCGGAGGTCGTCCTTGATCGACGATCCTTCAGGCACCTTGGCCAGCTCGCCCTCGGCCGGGACGACGTAAAGCAGGTAGGCCTCACCGGTGTCCTTGCGGGTCATGGCCAGCTGGGCGGCGAGCTTGTCCTGAATCGAGCAGTAGCGGCCGCCGAGGAGCTCGAAGTCGCGCAGCACCCGGTCGCGCAGTGGCAGGATCGAGAAGTCGAGCCGGTCGAGCCCCGCCTGAACCACCTCGTAGCGGCCGGAGCGGATATCCGAGGGGGAGCCCTTGGCGTAGTTGTAGGCGACCTCCTTGACGATCGGGCCGACCAGGTCCGGACTCGGCAGCAACATGAAGACCAGACCCGCCAGAAGCGGCAGCATGACCGCCGCGGCGACCAGCAGGAGCTTCGGCAGCGGCCGGCGTGCCGCCGCTGCAGGCCTTTGCGCCGCCCCTTGGCTGCCGGGCGGCGCCGCTCCCTCTCCCTCCCGGGCGGCGGCCAGGATGCGATCGACACCGGCGTCGTCGAGCTCTCGCTCCCGGTAGTGCTGTCGCAGCTTGTCGTCGGTGGTGCTCATGGAGTCACCTCTCCTTCGCCGGGTGCTTCGCTGAGTTCGGGGCGGTCTCGTCGGCGGTCGCCTGGAGCCGTTTGCGGGCGCGGCTGAGCCAGCTCAAAACCGTGTTGCGCGGGCGGCCGGACAGGCGCCCGATCTCCTCGGCGGTGTAGCCCTCGACCACGTTGAGGTACAGCGCCTCACGCTCCTCGGGGCGGAGTCGCCCGAGCAACGTCTCGAGGTCGAGCCGGTCGGCGGGATGTCCGGCGGATCCCGGTGGATCCTCCTCCAGCGGAGTGAAGGCCACCACCTTGCCCCGGCGCCAAGTGTCATAGAACAGGTTGCGGATCGTGGTGAACAGCAGCGCCCTGGGGCCCAACTCCCCGTTGCGATCGAACAGGCGCGCAGCCGCCGTCTGGACCAGGTCCTCGGCGTCCGCCGGCTGGTGGGTCAGGGACAGCGCGTAGCGATAGCCCGCCCGGATGAGTTCACGATCGTCCATGCCTTCCTGTCGCGGCCGCGGGGTACCGGCCGCCCCCGGATGGTACGGGCGCGGCGGGATCGCAGGCCACTTGGAGGGGGAACGAGCGGCGGGCCGGGTTGATTGCGGGCCGGCGACCGAAGGCAAATAGCGTCGATTTTCGGGGACTTTCAGCGGATCCACAGAAATGTGGCGGGTCGGTGGCGGGTTCCGCCGCGGCTTGCGTAACCCCGGGTGAGACGGCACGAAAGCCGGGAGGACCCAAACGATGACCAAGCGAATTGCCATTTTCACCTTCGGCGTAGTCAGCTACGCCATCTTCTTCGCCACCTTCCTGTACTCGATCGGATTCCTGATCAACGTCGGCGTACCCAAGTCGATGGACTCGGCAGCCGAGGGCTCCCTGGGCCTGTCGCTCCTGATCGACCTGGCCCTGCTCTCGGTCTTCGCCGTGCAGCACAGCCTGATGGCCCGGCCGTTCTTCAAGCGCTGGATGACCCGCTTCGTTCCGACCGAAGCCGAGCGCAGCGTCTACGTGCTGGCCTCGAGCCTGGCGATGATCCTGATGTTCTGGCAGTGGCGCCCGCTGGGCGGCGTGATCTGGAACGTGACCGATCCGGTCGGCCAGGCCCTGCTTTACGGCGGCTTCGCCTTCGGCTTCGGCCTGGTGTTGCTCTCGACCTTCCTGATCAACCACTTCGACCTGTTCGGCCTGCGGCAGTCCTGGCTGGCGCTGATCGGCAAGCCCTACACCAAACTCGAGTTCACCATGCCGCTGCTCTACAAGTGGGTGCGTCACCCCCTCTACGTCGGCTGGTTCTTCGCCTTCTGGTGCACCCCGACGATGACCGCGACCCACCTGGTGTTCGCGCTGATGACCTCGGCCTACATCCTGGTGGCGATCCAGTTCGAAGAGAACGACCTGCGCAAGGAGCACCCGGAGTACGCCGACTACGCCCGCAAGGTGCCGATGCTGGTGCCCTCGCTGCGGAGCAACAAGCAGACCGCGTCCGAAGCGCCTGCCGCCTGATTCCCCTCCTCTGAGCGGGGCGGCCCGGAATACTGGGCCGCCCCGTCTACTGCATCGCACCCCGCCACCCAGTCCCAAGGAGACCGCCATGAAGACGATCTACGCCCTGCTCGGAACCCTCTGCGTCGGCCTCGGAGCGATCGGCACCGTCGTCCCCGGCATGCCGACCACGGTCTTCCTGATCGTCGCCGCCTGGCTCTACGCCCGTAGCTGCCCCGGCCTGCACCGCCGGCTGATGGAGCACCGGGTCTTCGGGCCCTACCTGCGGATGGCGGAGAAGCGTGAGATGCCCCGGCGGGCCAAGGTCATGGCGCTGGCGATGATGTGGAGCGGCATCGGGATCTGCGTGGCGACGGTGCCGGTGGTTGCGGTGCAGGCGCTGGTGGTGTTGTTGGCCCTGATCGGAAGCGCGGTGGTGCTGTTCTGGGTGCGGACCGGGGACGCCGGCCTGTCGAGCCTGGGAGAAGCTATTCCGAACTGCTCGCGTTGATTCGCGCCCCCAGCCAACGAACCGGCAGCCAGGCCAGCCCCGCGATGCCGGCAATCATCAGAGTCGGAATCCAGGCCCTGGCCGGCGATTCGCCCAATTGGCGAAGGCTCACCACCCAAGCGCCCCAGAACAGCACTCCGACGGGCAGAGCGAGCGCCAACGAGAACAGGGCAGTCTGAAGGTGACCCGCTCTCACCAGGAACAGCCCGAAGGGAAGAGCGAATAGTCCCATGGCCAATGGGGCCGCACCCAACGACAGGCGCCGGAACACCTCGAGCCAGGCCGTGCGACGCGCCAGCTCCTCCATCTGCGCGTTGGGCAGCGTCGCTTCCGTGTACGTCCAGAGGTCACGTGGGAGCATGTCCTGGATCGCTCGCTCAGGAGTCCGCGACAGCGACTGCTGAGCAGGATGATCCTGCGGCAACGTGTCGATCAATATCTGGGTTCTCAGCAGACGCAGTTCGTAGTTCGAGTTCGGCACAGCCCAATTCAACCAACAAAGCACCGCCATGCTCGCGACAACCGCGAAAACGAAACCATGAGCCGCAGGCCGCGAAACCTTCCCGCGCGAACCGGCAACCCCGAAAACGACGGCCGCGAAGGTTGCAGCCGGCACGGCGACGCCGGCCGCGTTGGGCAACGAGTAGAGCACGTACTTGACAAGTCGCTCGCCTTCCGCTTGCCCCGACAGCACCTGGATCTGATTCCATGCGAGAGGAATCAGGCCCAGCGTGAGCGCCACGAGCCAAGGCAGGAAGAACCACAACAGGAGCAGTCTGACGGATCGCATGGTTGGCGCGATGGTACCAGAACGAATGGTTCGAGCGCTCTCGGCGAAGGACGTGCGACAATCCCACCATGCTGGACATTCGAATGGAGCGCCTGGTCTTTCGCCCTTGGGCCCTCGACGACTTCGATGAGATCGCTGCGTTCTTCGCCGTCGAGGAGAACGCCCGCTACGTCGGCGGGGTCAAGGCACCCGAGCAGGCCTGGCGTTCGCTGGCCACCTACATCGGGCACTATCAACTGATGGGCTACTCCTACCTGGCCCTGACCGAGCGGGACGGCGGGGCTCTGGTCGGCACCGTCGGGCTCTGGAACTCGGAGCCCTGGCCCGAGCCGGAACTCGGCTACTGGCTGCTGCCCCGGGCCCAGGGCAAGGGCTACGGCGTCGAGGCCGGGATCGCGGTGCGAAAGCATGCTTTGGAGGTTCTGAACCTGCCGTCGCTGGTCAGCTACATCGATCCGAGCAACGAGCCCTCGAAGAAGCTGGCGCTACGCCTGGGCGCCCGCCTCGACGGCGTGATCGAGCTGTTCGATTTCGGCCCCCACGAGGTCTACCGCCACCGCTAGCCCGATCCGCGGTCTCTCCGGCACGATTCGGGGTATACACTCCAGCCCTGCTCTGAACCGGAGGTTCCCGTGTCGTTCTGGACCCGAATCTGTATCGCTGCCTGCTGCCTGTTCCTCGCCCTACCCACCTTCGCCCAGCAACCTACCTGGCGGGATGAGGACCGGGCCAAGTGGCTCGAACGCAACGCCACCGTCGAAAAGAAGCTGATGGTCCCGATGCGGGACGGTGTCGGGCTTTCCACTGACCTCTACCTGCCCAAGGATCACGAGGGGCCGCTGCCCACGATCTTCTGGCGCACCCCCTACAACTACAACGAGATGAAGGGCGCCCGGCTGCGCTTCGCCCACGAGGCGGTCTCCCAGGGCTACGCCTTCGTGATCCAGAACGAGCGGGGACGGTTCTTTTCCGGCGGCGAGTGGGAGATCCTCGGCTTCCCCCGCACCGACGGCTACGACGCGCTGACCTGGATCGCCGACCAGGAGTGGAGCAACGGCAAGGTCGGCACCATCGGCTGTTCGTCGTCGGCCGAATGGCAGATGGCGTTGGCGGCGATGGATCATCCGGCCCACGCCTCAGCGGTGCCGATGGCCCCGGGCGCCGGCCTGGGCAAGGTCGGCGAGTTCGTCGAACAGGGCAACTGGTACCGGGGTGGCGCCGAGCAGATGTTCTACCTGACCTGGCTCTACTGGGTACAGAACACCCAACGGCCCCGCCTCCCCAAGGGGCTCGACCGGGAAGATGTGGTGCGGCTGTCCAAGTACTTCGACCTCGCACCGGAGATGCCCGAGGTCGAGTGGAAGAAGAAGATCTGGACCCTGCCCCTGTCCAAGGCGATGGAAGAGGTCTCGGGTCCGAAGGGGATGTTCGCCGATTTCCTGAGCCGGGGCCCCGAAGATCCGGCCTGGTACGAGAGTGAGGGGCTGTGGCACGAGAAGGACGACTTCGGCGTGCCGGCGCTCTGGATGTTCTCCTGGTACGACATCTCCACCGGCCCCAACGTGGCCATGGTCGAGCACATCCGCAAGAACGCGTCGGACCCGTTGGTGCGCGAGCACCAGTACATGGTGATGGCACCCCTGCTCCACTGCGCCTTCTACCGCGCCGACTATCCACTGGAGCTGGGCGAGCGCACCATCGAGAACGCCGAATACGCCTACGAGGAGCAGGTCTTCGAGTGGTTCGACTTCACTCTGAAGGGTGAGGACAACGGCTTCGAGAAGACGCCGAAGAATGCCTACTTCACCTTCGGCAGCGATCAGTGGAACACTTCCGATAGCTGGCCGCCGGCGGGCGCCGGCAAGAAGGCGCTCTATCTGAGCAGCAGCGACGGCGCCAACAGCCTGTTCGGCGACGGCAAACTGAGCGACAAGCCGGCGAAGACGGCCAACGTCGACCGCTTCACCTACGATCCGCTGGTTCCCGCGCCGTCGGTCGGCGGCGGGGTCTGCTGTATCGGCGGGACTATCGACGGCGGCCCTTTCGACCAGCGCAGCGTCGAGGCCCGGGCGGACGTGCTGGTCTACACCAGCGAACCGCTGAAGGAGGACCTGGAAGCCACCGGCCCCGTCGAGGTCGTCCTCTACGTCTCTTCCGACGCGCCGGATACGGACTTCACCGCCAAGCTGATCGATGTCCAACCCGACGGCACCGCCTACAACCTGGACGAGACCATCTTCCGCGCCCGCTACCGGGAGGGCTACGACAAGCAGGTGATGATGGAGGCCGGCCAGGTCTACGAGTTGCGCATGTCGTCGATGTTGACCAGCAACGTGTTCAAGAAGGGGCACCGGATCCGCATCGACATCTCCTCGAGCAACTTCCCCCGCTTCTCCCGCAACATGAACACCGGCGGCCCCAACTACAACGAGTCGGAGCCCAAGGTGGCGAAGAACGCGGTGCACCTTTCTGAAGAACATCCGTCCCGTATCGTGCTGACGGTGGTCGAACCGTGAGCCGGAGAACGAGCATGAAGCGACTGCTGACCACGAGCCTGTTGTTGACCGCGACCCTGGCCTGCCTGACCGGCTGCACGGCGCCGGCCACCTCCCCCGCCGAGGCGAGCCCGGAACCGGTGACCCGTGAGGAGATCCGGACCGACAAGGCCCCGGCGGCGATCGGCCCCTATTCCCAGGCCCAGCGGGTGGGCAATCGCCTGTACCTCTCGGGGCAGGTCGGCTTCGATCCGGCTACCGGCGAACTGGTCGAGGGGGTCGAGGCCCAGACCCGCCAGGTCTTGGCCAACCTCCACGCCGTACTGCAGGAGGCGGGCTTCGCCAAGACCGACGTGGTGCAAGCCCAGGTCTTTCTCGCGGACCTCGAGGACTACGGCACCATGAACGGGATCTACGCCGAGTTCTTCGGCGACCACCGGCCCGCCCGGGCGGCGTTCCAGGTCGCGCGGCTTCCCAGGGACGCCGAAGTCGAGATCATCTTCGTCGCCGAGAAGCTCTAGTGGGCCGAGAGGCCGACGGCATCCTGCACCGCGGCCGCACCAGGGCCGAGGGGCAGGCATACCTGAGCAGCACCGAGGTGCAGTTCAGGCCGGCCCGGGGAGAACGGCTGTCGGTCCGGCTCGCCGACATCAAGGAGGTCGAGGCCCGGGGCGCGTCTCTCCACTTCAAGGCCGGGCGCAGCAAGTACCGCATCGAGCTGGGCGCCCGGGAGGCGGAGCACTGGTTCCGCAAGATCCGCTACCCCAGGAGCCGGATCGACAAACTGGGGGTCAAGCCGGGCCAGCGGGTCTGCGTGCTGCACGTCGACGACCAGGACCTGATGCCCGAACTCGAAGAGCGCACCGACGACATCGGCCGGGGCCGCACCCGCAAGAACTCCGACTGGATCCTGGTCGGGGTGAAGTCCGAGAAAGAGCTGAGACGGCTGGACAAGCTCGAGGCCGCGATCAAACGGGACGGCTCGATCTGGGTCATCTGGCCCAAGGGGCGCAAGGAGTTCGGCGACCGCCACGTCCGCGCCCATATCAAGCGCCTGGATCTGGTCGACGTGAAGAACATCGCCTTCAACGACGAACTCACCGCCCTCAAGCTGATGATCCCCAAGACCCGCCGCTAGTCGATCACCGGGTCGTCGCTGCGGCGGCGCCAGAGGCGCTTGCGCTCAGGCGTCTTGCCTCGGCGGAACAACACCGGCTCCCCTTCACCCGCCTTGACCAACAGCCCGCTCTCCTCGTCGAGGAACTTCCGCACGACTCCGCGGCGTCGCTCCACGGGGCGGGACGGGCGGGCCCTGGCCGCGTCGGCGACGAAGGACTTCCACATCGGAGCCGCAGCCTGGGCGCCGGTCAGCCCCAGGGGTTCGCCGTCGTCCATGCCGACCCAGGCGACCACCACCATCGAGCCGACGTGGCCGGCGAGCCAGGCGTCCCGCTTCTCGGAACTGGTGCCGGTCTTGGCGGCGATGTTGAGGCCCTTGACCTCCGCCGCCCGTGCAGTGCCCTCCTCGGCGGCGTGGCGCAGGAGGTCGCGCACGATGTAGGCCACCGCCGGCCTGGCCACCCTGCGGCGATCGGGCCGGTCCCGGGCGATGGAACCGCCTGCCGGCCGCTCGATGCGGCTCCAGCTGCGGGATTCCACGGTGTATCCCGGCGTGGCGAACACGGTGAAGGCTTCGGCGAGCTGGAGCGGCGAGACCTCGATGGCGCCCAGGGTGAAGGAGGGGGGCGTCTCCGGCGGCACGGCGAGCCCCGCCTTGCGCAGGGTCGCGGCGCTCTCCTCGAACCCGCAGTGGCGGGCGAGGCGGACGAAGGGAGTGTTGATCGAGCCGGCCAGCGCCCGGCGCACGGTCACCGGCCCGCGGTACTCCCGGTCGTAGTTCTCGGGACGCCAGGTCGCGCCGGGAATATCGATCTTGATCGGCCCGTCGAGCAAGCGCGTTCCCGGGTTCAGCGCCTTCTCGTCGCCGCACTTGTCGAAAGCCTCGAGCAGCAGGAACGGCTTGACCGTCGAACCCGGCTGGCGTTGAGCCCGGCGCAGGCGATCGAAACCACCGCGCACCGCCGGGTCACCGCTGACGTAGGCCAGCAGCGCCCCGCTCTCGACATCCATCGCCACCAGCGCCGCGGCCAGCTTGCCGTTGCGCAACCGGCGCGAGCCCTTGCGCAATGCGGCCAGCCGCCTCGAAACCGCCGCCTCGGCCAGACGCTGGAGCTCCGGATCGAGGGTCGTCTCCACGACGACGCCCCGCCCCTTCTCCAACCGTCGCCGGGCCGCCTCACCCACCTCGAAGGCGATCCGCTGGACGAAGTGTTCGGCGCCGTGAGGCTGCGGATCGCTACGTTTCAAGCGGATCGCACTGTTGCGTGCCTTCTCCACCTCGGCGGCAGAAGCCCAGCCAAGCTCCCCCATCCGCGCCAACACGGTGTTGCGACGCTTGCGCGAGGCCTCGGGATGGCGCACCGGAGTCAAACGGTTCGGCGCCTGAATCATCCCGGCCAGGGTCGCCGCCTCGGCCAGACTCAATTTCGCCGGTGACTTGGAGAAGTAGGCCCGAGAGCCGGCGCCGTAGCCATGGATCGCCAGCCCGTCGACATGCCCCAGATAGACCTGGTTCAGGTAGGCCTGGAGAATCTCCTCCTTGGAGTACTCCGCCTCGAGCATCAGCGAACGGGTCGCCTCGGAAAGCTTGCGCCCCATGGTCCGCTTGGGAGTCAGGTCCCGATTCTTGATCAGCTGCTGGGTCAGGGTGCTGCCTCCCTGGGACACGCCCCCCGCCTTGAGGTTCGCCAACGCCGCACGCAGGACCGAGCGAGCATCGACGCCACGATGATCGAAGAAGCGAGAGTCCTCGATGGCCAGCAGCGGGCGCCAGACATGCTCGGGAAGCTCGGCCAGCTCGATCGGGAAGCGTGGCGCCCGATCCCCTTCCAGCGACTCGGAGAGCAGCTCCGGTTCCAGCCACAGCGGGTCGTCGAGTTTCCGCGGGCTGCCGTCCAACGCCAACGCGCCGAGGATCATCCCGTCCTTGCGCCGCAACCGCAGGCCGATCAGGCTCGCCGCGTAGTCCCGGCCACCCAGACGATGAGCCTTGCGGTAGATCCAGAGCCCTTCGTGTCCCCAGAACCAACCGCCGGGTTCGGTGGGCCGTTCGCGCAGGCGGGTGTAGCCCAGCCGCTCCAACCGCTCGGGAATCCGCGCCTCGGCGACGGTGCGCCCGGTGGTCAACGGATACGCCTCGGAACGGATGCGCACCTCGCTGCGGCCGACCTCTTCCTCGAGGCCCGCGGCCAGGGGAACGATCGCCAGCCAACAGACGGCGAGCAACGTAGCGACGAATAGAGAGATACGGCGGTTCAAGGGAGACCTCTTGCCTGGGGGCTCACGAGCATAGAGCGGGGTGCCGTCGAACGCCAACGGCACCGGGGCTGCGGCTAGGTCCCCTCGGACTTCGCCCCACCCTCTTCGGCGGGACAGACCGTGGGGAAGCGCCGCAGATCACCGTAGTCGAAAGTCCACTCCGGGGTCTCGAGGACGCCGCCGGAGCGGGCCGGATACCATGGGCTCGACCCGGGGCCACGCAACACGTGTACGTTCTGAGCGGGCATGTAGCTCTGGGCCAGCAGGAACATCCGCTCGCCTGCATCGTTCTCGGCAACATCGACGACGATCACCGCGTGGCCGGGAAAGCCCCCCTGAATGAAGACGTCCCCGGCAAGCACGTCTGACGGATCGGTGACCCCCTGAAGCTCCAGCGCCAACGATGCCGAGCCGGCGTACATGAAGACCAGATCCAGGTAGCGCCGGAAGCTGTCGTAGCTGGCGTCCGGTTCGGCGGTGGTCGCCCAGTCGACCTTGTTGCCTCGCACCGACGGGCGAACACCCGCCGCCCACTCGCTCCAGCGGGCGGGGTCACCGCTGGTGAAGTTGAACCCGACCGCATCGACGCAGCCGGCGGCGCGCAGGTACTCCGCCCGCAGCCGGATCACCGCGTCAGCGCATTGCTGCAGATCTTCCTCGCCGATGTCGATATCGACCACCGAATGCTGCGCGCGTTGATTCCACTTGCGGCGGCCGTTGTGCAGACGCACCGGGGTGCCGTCCGGCAAGAGCGGCAGGCTTCGCAGCCATGCGCTGAAACTGTTCTCCGCTGCAGGCACCCTCACGAAACCGCGCGGCGGCGCGATGCCCCCCAGAAACCTTTGGGGACCGGCGGCGTGAGGCCACGGGTGGCTCACCGGCGGGCCGTGGGCCGGGCGGCGGCTCTCGGAGGCGGCCTCGGCCGGAGCGGCCGGCGACTCGGTGCCGACGGCCTCCGAAGGTGGAACAGCCGGCGCCTCCGGCTGCGCGCCACAGCCGGAGAACACCGATATCAGGACCATCGTTCCGATCAATTCCAGATGCGCTTCCACCAGGGCTCCTTCGGTGCGTCGGCGGGGAACTCCACGCCCTCCCCCTCCATTCTCGCCCGAATGTCGCCGATCTCCCACCCGGTCAGGTTGGCCAGGGTCTGAGCCTCCTTTTCCCGCCGCTCGGGAAGCTGCTCCCGGTAGCGGCGGCCCCTCTCGCAGTCGCCGTAGCCCGGGAACGGATGGCGCACCACGTAGCGCCCCTGGAAATTGCTGTTGTCCGAGGTCTCCTGGAACATCAGATCCTCGGGGAAACGCTTCCCGTCGTAGCGCAGGTGCAACCGGGTGATGAAGACCTGCTGGGCCTGTCCGCCGAACTGCTGCGGGCTCTCGTCGAGCCAGAACACACCGAGCTGCTGAAGCTGATCCCGGGAGAGCGGGTCGGCGGCGCAGGGATCACACCAGGCCATGTTCCACGCGTACTCCTGAAACACCACCCGCCCGTCATGCTTGCGGGTCTGTTCCTCGAACATCGCCTTGTAGAACTTGCCGAAGTCTCTCTTGACGAAGGCGGGGACATCCACGTCGGTGGGCAGCTTGACCGTGCGGTAGTTGGTGGTTTCGACCCGGCCCTCGCGGGTCAGGGTGTAGACGAACAGCTCCTGCTGCCCCTCGGCGTTCAGGGTACCCAGCCGGATCGGCAGCATGAACTTGGGAGACTCGAAGGCGACCTGTAGCGGGCGCAGGTAGGTCGTCCCCTGCCGCGCCTGCTCTTCCAGGTTGACCTTGGCCAGGAAGAACTTCATGTCCTGGCGAATGTAGCTGCCGAGCACCCGCTCGGCGCCGCTGGGCAGCTTGTAGCCGGTTTCCTTCAGGAAGGTGGTCAGCCCGTCGCTCTCCCTGGCCGAGAGGATCACGATGTCATATTCGCCGACGGTGTACTCCGCTTCGATGGTCACGCCGAGGCTCCGCGCCCGGGCCTCCATCTCGGCGACATCCGCCGTTTTGGACCGGCCCATGGGAGCGACTTTCAACATGTCGAATCTGCGGCGACAGGGGTTCTCGTCGTAGTACTCGACCAACCGCGGTGACGAGTAGGCGTCGAGATGGTCCAGCAGGCGCTTGTCCGCCACGTTGATCTGCTCACGCTCGAGCAGGGTCGGGACCGGAATCACGATGGCGAACTCCTCGAGTTCCCCCCGGTAGTCGTTGGCCATGGTCAAGACGGTCTTGCCGTCGTGACGGGCAATGGCCACCTGGGAGGCTTCATTGAACAACCTGGTATCCGCCTTGGCCACGTAGAAGCCGCAGAAGGCGGCTACGGGCGGCGCGGCGATCAGCGCGACGCAGAGCGTCGTCACGGCGAGCAGGATCTGGCGTTTCATGATGCGAGAACTCCTTTCGGTTGCACCCGGAAGGCGGTCGGGTCGGAATCGGAGAGAGGAGGGATGGCCGTTTGCCAGCGATAGCGTTCCGCCGGCAGCATGCGATCGATCAGGGGCGTCAGCATCGAGCAGCACACCAACGCCCAGAGCAGTTCATTGGGTTGAAACAGAACGAAGCGGATGAAGCCCGCGGTCAGGGCCACCAGCAGAGCGAACAGGATGCGGCCGCTGCGACGGTCGGGCGTCGTCTTGGGGTCGGAGATCATGAAGAAGGCGAACAGCAGCAGCGCGCCGCTCTGAAGCTGGTGCAGCGGAATCGCCATTGGGTCACCGAGCCAGATCGCCCGGGCGAGCAGGAGCGCCGGGTAGAACAGGAGAAAGGCCCAGGTCACGTCCGCCCGCCGGGCTCGAAAAACCACCAGCCCCCCGAGGCCGGCGAAGGCGAAGGCGGCAAGCGCCGCGCTCCCCCACTGCCCCGGCGACACCCAGCCGGCGTCGAGCAGCAGGATCGCGATCAATCCGAAGTTGGTCGGGTTGAAGACATGCTTGCCCCGCAGCCGGATCAGGAACTTCGATGCGATGGTGATCACCGCCGCCAACACCGTGGCCGAGGCGGTCTCGGTGCGCAGCAGAAGGCAGAGGCTCAGAGACGAGATCAGCGGACTGCGCCAGTCGAAGGGGATGTCGACCCAGCGGGAAGCCAGCATCTGGGTCCCCAGGGCCACGAGGACCAGGGTGACGATCTGATGCCACCCCACGGCGAAATCCAGGGCGAGACAGCCGTAGGCCAGGAGCGATCCGAGCACGGCGATCTGATAGTGGCGAGGGTCGGACATCGGGCCTCCTGAGGCGGGCTCCACCCGCCTTGTGGAGCCATGGACACCGGCCGGGCCGGGAGGTTCCCGATCGGAGGATTTTTTTTCGACGGCCCGTTTCGTCCTGCGAACCGATCGGGTCCGGCTCCCTCTGGCCGGGACCGGCTGCTGCGTGGCACGATGCGGGCATGAGATTTCGTCGAGGATTGCCGGCCGCAACGGCGCTTTGCCTGGCGGCGATGGGCCTCTGGGGCTGCCTTGGTTCTGCCGGAGAGGGTGAGCGCGGCAAGGTCACCGCCGTGATCGACGGCGACACGATCCGGGTGGAGCTGGGCGACAGGGAAGAGGCCGTGCGTCTGCTCGGCATCGACGCTCCGGAACTCCGCGGACGGAACGGCGAAGCCGAGCGCATGGCCTCGGAGTCGCTGGCCATCGCCCAGTCCCTGGTCGGCGGCCGCCGGGTGCGGCTGGAGACCGACCCCGAAGGGGATACC
The DNA here is from genome assembly GCA_001664505.1 of Acidobacteria bacterium Mor1. Taxonomy (GTDB): domain Bacteria; phylum Acidobacteriota; class Polarisedimenticolia; order Polarisedimenticolales; family Polarisedimenticolaceae; genus Mor1. The sequence continues at coordinate 5,100,951 of CP011806.1, read as the reverse complement.
CGGGACGCCTACGGGCGAGCTCTGCGCTACGTGTTTCTCGAAGATGTGGCGGAGGGAGAGGCCGGCGAGTCGCTCAACGCCCGGCTACTGCGCCTGGGTTACGCCAAGGCGTATACCCGCTTCCCCTTTTCCAGGGCCGACCGCTTCCGCCAGCTGGAACGCGAAGCCCGGGAGGCCGGGCTCGGCCTCTGGGCTCCAAGGGAAGCAACCCCCATCGCCCTCGCCGACGTAGAGCAACACATCGATGAACATGTCGAGGTCTGCGGTCCGGTCGCCTCGGCACGCTACCTCGGCCAGGGGCGCCCGACCTTCCTCAACCTGGGGCATCCCCATCCGAACCAGACGCTGAGCCTGGTGATCTGGAACGCCGACCGTGATCGCTTCGGCCGGCCCGAGGAGCGATTCGCCGATCGGGATGTCTGCGTGACCGGAACCCTCGAGATCTACAACGGGCGGCCCCAGATCGTGTTGCGCGATCCGCGCCAGCTGCGGGCCGTCGAAGCACCCTGACCCGGCGTTCAGCCCTTCCGCACCTTCCAGCCGCGGGCCTCGACCAGTTCGGCCAGGGCATCCCGGTGCTCTCCCTGGATCTCGATCACGCCGTCCTTGAGGGTGCCGCCGGAACCGCAGCGCTGCTTGAGCTGCTTGGCGAAGCTCTTGAGCTCGCCGCCGGCCAGGGGGACGTTCTCGACGAGGGTCACCCCCTTACCCTTGCGCCCCTTGGTCTCCCGGCGGACGACCACCGGCTTCGACGCATCGAAGCCCGGCCCGGCACTACGGGAACAGGCGCAGCGAGCCTGGGGATGCCCGCAGCGGGGGCAGACGCTGCCGTGCTCCGAGGAGTAGACGGTCCGAGCCATGGAGCCGGCTTACTCTTCCTTGCCCTTGAGGTAGAAGATGAAACCGGTGGAGACGCTGTAGAACGAAGCATCGCCGACCAGGTCGCTGGTCAGCAGCACACCCTCGGCGGTCTGGTCGATGTAGTCCGCCCGCAGGCTCAGGTCGGTGTAGCGGCCGAGACTGCGGCTGAGCGACCCCCCGATGGCGTAGGTCGTGACCTCGGGCTGGAGCCCCGTCGCTCCCTCGGGCGGATCGGTCGGGTCGCGCAGCGCCCAGCGGGCGGTGGTGTTCCAGTTCCAGACCAGGGAGTTGTTGCTGGCGAGCACGAAGCCGAGGATGGTGTTGACCGACGTGCCCTCGATGGCTCCGCCCAGACTGGCCCGGCGATCGGCCCGCAGGCGCATGATCACCTTCTGCCAGGTGTTCTCGGCGGTGAAGCTGACCTGCAGGCCGTCCTCCTCGCCGGAGACCAGCATCGGCGCCGCCATCGGGTCGTTGGGGTCGACGACCAGGTTGTTGAAGTCGCGGAAGAAGCCACCGACCCGCAGCGACACCGACCCGGTCCGCCCCACGTCGGTATCCATGGTGAAGGCCACCGACTGGATCTCGCCGTCGCCCCGGATGTCCAGATCGAACTCCTGATAGCCGAAGCGAAGCCCGTAGGAAGAGCCGTCACGGGTCAGCAGCGAGAGCCCGACGGCGCCGCCGTATCCCTCGCGGTCTTCGGTCTGGAGGCCGACCAACGCCGGATCGGTGGGCGTGGTGGCCTCTTCGTCGTCGATCTGATCGAAGCTGGAACGCAGACCGTTGACCGAGGTGCTGAGCCGCCAGCGGGTGCCCAGGTCCTGGGTGTAGCCCAGGGTCGCGTCGAACAGCTTGCGCTCGGTGCGCTGGGAGACGAACGGATCGGGATCCTGGTCGTCGAGCTCCAGGTTGCGCACGAGACCCTGCTCCTGGGAATCCAGGTAGCTCATCGAGAGCGAAAAGGCGCTACGGAAACTCGGGTTGGCGCTGATCGAGGCGTTGACCTGATGCACGACGTTGTCGAACTCGCGCTCGGTCCAGAAGCGCTCGTAGCCGGGGTTGTAGGCCAGGAGCATCGAGCCCTTGCGCCAGGTCCGCAGCAGCGGGAGGCTGAGGTTGACCCGGGAGATCGCGTCGTCCTGGGTTTGATCGGCTCCGGTGTTGTCGTTGAAACGAACGTTGCTGTTGTAGATCATCTCGGTGCCGGCGGTGGGCTTGAACTCCCACTCCCGCTCGGCCAGGGCCGGCGTCGCCGCCGCAGCGAGGATGACCAGGCAGACCCCGAGGATCCGGTACAGGCGTTGCGTGACCATGGCGCGCTACTCGACGATCAGGGTATCGCCGGGCTCGACGAAGATGTTCGGATCCTCACCCTTGAGGATGCGCTTGTAATCCAGGACCAGCCGCACCTCTTCGCCGCCGGCGCGGCGGATCAGGGTGATGCTCTTCTTGGAGTAGACCGTCAGGCCGCCGGTGATCGCCACCGCCTGGAGAATGGTCGTCGGCCGCTGGAGGGCGAACACCCCCTGGGCCTGAACCTCACCCAGCACGTAGATCTTGAAGCTGTTCAGCTCGTTGAGGATCACCGTCACGTTGGGGTTGCGCACGAAGCTCTCCAGCTTCGCGCTGATATCGGCGCGGATCTCCTCGGTGGTGCGTCCTTTGACGTAGAGATCGTTGACCAGCGGCACGGTGATCTTGCCGTCGGGCCGGACCCGAACGGTCGCGCCGAGCTCGGTCTCACCCCAGACGCGGATTTCCAGCAGATCCTCGACACCCACGGTGTACTCGGCCATGGCCTCGAGGGGCTCCTCGGTCTGGGCCACGGCCGGCAGGGCCAGGGCGGCCAGCGCCAGGGCCGTCACGGCAAGGCGAAGAAGGGACACGAATTGCCGTCGAGGCGCGCTGCTCATGTGCTTTTCCTTGTGCTGGGGGAACCCGCCGCCGGGCGAACCCGCCCGGCCTCGCACCTATTTAGTACCTCGGGCGAAAGCGCTGTCAAGGGCGGGCGCCCCGGACCCAGGGCTCAGACTTCGTCCCGGCGCCAGGCGGTGGCCAGAGAGTCGGCGTACTCGTTCCAGCGGTAGCCGGAATGGGCGGCAATCCACTCCAACCTGCAATCGGGGTGGGCCCGGTAGAGGGCCAGCAGCCGCTTGACCAGGTCGACGTTCTTCAGGGGATCGCCCTTACGGACCCAGCCCTTGCGTTCCCAGCCCGGGGCCCATTTGGTAATGGTGTCGACGCATAGGCGGGAATCGGAGTAGACGGTCAGATCGGCATCCTCGGGCAGCGCCTCGAACGCGGAGATCAGCGCGGTCAGCTCCATCCGGTTGTTGGTGGTGTCCGGGTCGTGGCCGTGGCCTTCACCCCGGATCTCCCCCTCCTGAACCCAGACCCAGCCCCAGCCGCCGGGCCCCGGGTTGGGGCTGGACCCTCCGTCGGTGAACACACCGTCACCGGGGCCGTCGCTGTACTTGGCCAGGACCTCGGCCCGGGTCAGCCCCTCCTCGCGGCCGGAGCCCCGGGACTTGCGCGCGCGGCCGGAGCGGCCGCCGGAAGCCGTCTTGGATTTTCCGCGTGAGGGGGAGTGCTTCCGGCAATACCGGGGCACCCAGCCGGGATACTTGTCGAGAGCTGCCTGGGGAACGTCGAAGGATTCCCCGCACACCTGACACTCGAACTTGCCCATGGATCTCCCGCCCGAGGCGATCAGGCGATGCTCGCCAGGCCGAGTTCTTCGACGTGGCGGCGCAGGTACTCCTTGTAGCCGAACTGATGATCGATGACCTTGCCGTCCTTGATCTCGAGCACCCGGTCCGCCAGGGACTCGACGAACTCGACATCGTGGGAGGCGAAGATCAGCGTGCCCTGGTACTTCATCAGGGCGTTGTTCAGGGAAGTGATCGACTCCAGGTCCAGGTGGTTGGTCGGACCGTCGAGCACCATGCACTGGGGCTCCCGCAGCATCATCCGCGAGATCATGCAGCGCACTTTCTCCCCACCCGAGAGGACGTTGGCCTTCTTCAGGGTTTCCTCACCGGTGAACAACATGCGTCCGAGGAACCCGCGGACGAAGCCCTCTTCCTTGTCGTGGCTGTACTGGCGCAACCAGTCGATCAGGTTGAGGTCGACCTCGAACAGGTGGCCGTGGTCCTTGGGCAGGTAGGCTCGCTTGACGGTGCTGCCCCAGCGGACCTCACCGGCGTCGGGCTCCTGGGCCTCACCGAGGATCTCGAGCAGCGCGGTGGTGGCCAACGAGTTCTGGGACACCACGGCGATACGCTCGCCCTGGGTCACCATCAGGCGGAAGTCCTCGAAGACCTTCTCGCCGCCGGCCGAGGCGGCGAGGCCGTCGATCTCCAGCACACCCTTGCTGTGCAGTTTCTCCGGAGAGAACACCACGTGGGGGTACTTGCGATTGGAGGGGTTGAACTGCTCGACGTTGAGCTTGCCCAACATTTTCTTGCGGGCGGTGGCCTGTTTCGACTTCGAGGCGTTGGCGCTGAAGCGGCGGATGAACTCCTTGAGCTCCTTGGCCTTTTCTTCGGCCTTGGCTTCGCTGGCCCGGCGGTGCTTGAGGGCCAGCTCACTGGCGGCTTTCCAGAAGTCGTAGTTCCCGGTGTAGACCTGAATCTTCTTGAAGTCGATGTCCGCGGTGTGGGTGCAAACCCGGTTCAGGAAGTGGCGATCGTGGGAGACCACCACGACGGTGCTCTGGAAGCCGATCAGGAACTCCTCGAGCCACAGGATCGAGTCGACGTCGAGGTGGTTCGTCGGCTCATCGAGCAGCAGGATGTCCGGCTCGCCGAAGACCGCCTGGGCCAGCAGCACCCGGACCCGGTCGCTGTCGTCCAGGTCCTTGATCAAGGTGCGGTGGCGATCGACGGGAATCCCCAGGCCGCAGAGCAGCTCCCCCGCCTGGGATTCGGCTTCCCAACCGTTGAGGTCGGCGAACTCGGTCTCGAGCTCGGCGGCGCGCACGCCGTCTTCATCGCCGAAATCCGGCTTCTGGTAGATCTCGTCCTTCTCGGTCATGACCCGGTAGAGCCGCTCGTGACCCTTGAGCACCGCGGTCAAGGCGTCGTCGTCGTTGTAGGCGAAGTGGTCCTGCTTGAGCACGCTCATGCGCAGGCCCTGCGGCACGACCACCTTGCCGGAGGTCGAGTCGATCTCACCCGAGAGGATCTTGAGCAAGGTCGACTTGCCTGCGCCGTTGGCGCCGATCACGCCGTAACAGTGTCCTGGGGTGAACTTGAGGTTCACATCCTCGAACAGGGTGCGCTTGCCGTAGCTGAGGGTCAGGTTCTCGGTCGCGATCATCGGATGTCACCTTGGGTTCTGCGGCCGTCGGACGCGGCCGGGGGTCGGGATTCGACCGGTTCAGGGTAGCGCGAATCGACCTGTTGCGCCCGCTGCAGCCGGCCGGCCAACCACTCCACACCCTTCTGCGCGCCGGCACAACCCGCTCAAAACAGGAAACTTAAGCCACACGCATGTCCCCTGATGGCGACGGACGTCGTCTTGCTTCCCCTGGCCCGGCTCGACCGGTCCGGTCCGACAACAGGAGGATCCATGCACCGCTTCCCCGCGACCCACCCCGAACGATTGCCCCGCCGGCTCACGATCCTGGCGCTGATCGCCTTTGCAGCCTCGGTCCACGCCGCCGAGTTCCGCCACCCGACCGAGACCGGAACGGACTACTGCGTCAGCCGCGACGTGATCGCCGAGTTCGACTCGGCGAGCGGCGGCTACACCCAGCGCGCCGTCGACGGCATCTGCCGGAGTACCGTCGGCCTGATCGACGAGGCGACCCTGGGCGTGGTCGAGACGCTGATCCTTCCGGGCAACTGCGAGGACGGCAAGCAGAACGGCTCGGAACAGGGGGTCGACTGCGGAGGGAACTGCCCGGCCCAGTGCGTCGAGTGTATCGACCCCTGGACCAGCACCTACTGGCCGATCGCGGTACCGACTCAGACCCCGGAGCAGGTCGGGCCGCGGCTGCTCCAACTCCAGGACGACCAACTGCTGGTGCGGGCCTACGACACCCTGTTCGAGTTCGCCGACGAGGAGCGCAAGCTGGTCGGCCAGTATCGCGACAGCGACAGCATCCTCGAGGCGGTGGCCTGGTACGTCGATCGTCACATGAGTTGGCGGAGCGACAGCGACGGCGGCCCCAACCAGACCTGCATCAACACCGTCAACAACCTGGGCTACAACCCCGGCTGGGATTTCCCGATCCCCGCCAGCTACACCGTCAACTACACCGGCCGCCCGGGCTGCACCAGCTGCACCAACGACTTCTGCGGCGACTGCGACGACTTCGCCATCCTGCGCCAGGCGCTGGCCAAGCGCATCGGCATCTCGAGCAAGTGCATCTGGGACGCCATCGACCTCAAGTCCCCGGGCCTCCACGAATACAACATCGTCCTCTACCAGGGGAAATACCGGCTGATGGACTACGGCACCATGGACGCCTGGCTCGCGACCCACACCACCTCGATGCACGAGACCGAGAACAACTGGAACTACGTCTACGGACCCCGCGAGCCCGATGCCGGAAACGACGCCGGGGACTTCACCCACAACTACCCGCCCGACGGGCCGCTATCGCCCGGGCCCAAGGTCGACTGCCCCACCACCTGGAACTACCACACCTACTACCAGGACACCTGTCCGTAACCCGAGCGAGGAAGCACGACGATGAATTTGCAGATCAACCGTTTCCCCGTCCTCCTCGCCGGCCTCGCCCTGATGTTGCTCACGGCAACGGGAGCCCACGCCACGGTGCTGCCCTTCTACGACGGACCGATCGTGATCGACGAGATGAAGACCGAGATCCAGTGGATCTCCAGCAACACCGCGAGCGTCACCGTCGACTACAGGCTGCGCAACCGCACCCTCGGCGGCCGCACCGTGCAACTCGATCGCACTCCCTACTCGACGATCGAGGTGGACGGCACGCCCTACGCTCCGGGCGCGACGCCGACCATCAGTTTCTCGGGCGGCCAGGTGCGCAACGTGCGCCAGGAGTACTCGACGGCGATCTTCGGCGACAACGGCGGAAGCGTCGCCGGCATTCGCTTCAACCCGATGCTGCTGCTCGACGGCGCGCCCAGCGCCCGAAGGATCGGCATCTACGAAACGACCGCCCGGCTGCCCTTCGGCAGCAGCGACCCGACCCAGGAGAGCAAGCCTCACACCGGCAGCTCCTCCAGCTTCGGCGGCGGGAAGATCATCGAGTGGTTCGACACCGACGTCTACCACTCGACCCTCTACTTCGAATACAACCCGGGCAACATCTTCATCAAGCTCCTCCCCGGCTACCTGACGAAGGAAAACCTCTTCCATCAGGTCGAGCTGCTGGTCGAGAACCGCGGGCCCGAGCCGCTGTTCGACGTGCTGCTGCAGACCGACTTCGACGCCCAGTACTTCGCTCCCGAGTTTCCGCGAGCGGAGTTCGAGTTGACCGGGCCCGGTGAGCCCGGCGAGCTGCCTCCGACCGACGACGAACGCTGGATCTGGTCCAAGCGCATCGATGTGCTGCCGCCCCACAACCCGCAGATCGTCTCCTTCGGGCTGAACATCCTCAAGGAGATCCCCGATCGCCTGAGTCTCTCGCCGATCCTGGCCGAACACCAGGGCTCCGCAGTAGGTAGCGCCCAGGATCTGGCCCTGCTCCAGAGCACCTGCGGCAACGGCGTGTGCAACAGCTCCGAGAGCTACCTGACCTGCCCCGATGACTGCCCCTACTACTCCGACCCCGACGGAGACGGCGTCGAGGACCTGAACCAGGAGGACGACGACGGAGACGGCGACCCGGACAGCACCGATTGCGCGCCGCTCGATCCGGCGATCCATAGCGGCGCCGAAGAGCTGTGCGACGGCCTGGACAACGACTGCGACGGCGCAGTCGACGAATTCACCCGCACCGTCGGCTCCGACACCGGGATCTGCGTCAGCGGCCTCGCCCTTTGCCGTCAGGGCACCTGGAGCATCCAGAGCGAACCCCAGCAAACGCCTGAACGGGAGCTCCCCGACGGACTGGACAACGACTGCGACGGCCTGGTCGACGAAGCCCCGGACGACAGCGACGGCGATGGTTTCAGCGATGCCGAGGACAACTGCCCGTTCACGCCGAACCTTGAACAGAACGACGTGGACGGCGACGGCCGGGGAGACGCCTGCGACAACTGCGTCGAGACAGCAAACCCGGCCCAGCTGGATGGAGACGGAGACACCCTGGGAGATGCGTGCGACAACTGCCCGCAGCAGGTCAACCCGGACCAGGACGCCGGCGCCTGCGCTCCCGCCGGCGAAGACAGTGACGGCGACTTCACGCCGGACCACGCCGACAATTGCCCCGAGGTCCCCAACGTGGATCAGGAAGACGAGGACCTGGACGGCGTCGGCAGCGCCTGCGACAACTGCCCCGACGCCGCCAATCCGGACCAGGGGCCGGCCCCTTTCCCCGGTCCGATCTCGGCGGCCGACAAGGGACGCTTGCTGTGGCCGGTCTCCGACGACGTGCTCTTCGTTCGCGGAGAACTGAAGGGTCTGCCGGCCTACGAGACCTTCGACCAGGGCGAACTGATCGGGGCCACCGAACTCTCGATTGACGGTGACCAGCCCGAACCGGGCCAGGGCTTCTGGTACCTGATCCGGCTGTCGGCCTCCTGCGGCACCTGGCAAACGACCCCGGGGGCCGAGCCCCAGCGGGACGCGAACCTCCCCTGATCCCCGCGCGGATCACCGGGTTCACGGCGAGGGGGGCTTTCGAGCCCCCCTCATTTTTTGCCCGTTGCCCTGTGGTAGGATCGCGGGTCGCCTAGGGCGACGAGGGCCCTGAGGGGACGTACGACCAGGAGGGTGGGATGACGACGAACGCGGAGGCCCCGAAAGGGCTACTGGACAAATTTCTGAACGCCATCGAGGTCGCCGGCAACAAACTGCCCGACCCCGCCGTGCTGTTCCTGATGCTGATGGGAATCGTCTGGCTCCTGTCCTGGCCGCTCTCCATGGTGGATTTCAACGCGATCCACCCGGGTACCGGCGAGCCGATCGCCGTGGCCAACCAGGTCAACGGCGCGGCGCTGGCCACCCTGATGTCGACGATGGTCACCACCTTCGTGACCTTCGCCCCGCTGGGAGTCGTGCTGGTGGCGCTGCTGGGCATCGGCGTCGCCGAACACACCGGCTTTATCGGCACATTGCTCAAGTCGATCCTGAGCATTACGCCCCAGGCGCTTCTGACTCCGATGATCATCCTCGTCGGCGTGGCCAGCCACTATGCCGTCGACGCCGGCTACGTGCTGGTCATCCCGCTGGGCGGAGTCATCTTCTACGCCGCGGGACGCCATCCGCTGGCGGGCATCATGGCCGCGTTCGCCGGCGTCTCCGGCGGCTTCTCGGCCAACTTCCTGATCCCAAGCGCCCTGGACCCGCTGCTACAGGGGTTCACCCAGGCAGCCGCCCAGGTTGCCGACCCCAACGTTCAGGTCAGCGTCGTCAACAACAACATCTTCACCGCCGCCTCGACGGTGGTGATCACGCTCCTCGGCTGGTTCATCACCGACCGCATCGTCGAGCCCCGCTGCAAGAAGCTGGCGATCGACGGTGATCCCGACGAGATGCCGAAGATGGAGAAAGCCACCTCCAAGGAAATCAGCGGCATGTGGGCCGGACTGGCCGCCATGGCGGTCGGCGTCATCGCCCTGGTGGCCTGGCTGGTTCCCGAGGATTCGGCCCTGCGGCTGAACGGCGAGATCACCAACTTCGGCGCGCCGATCATGCGCTCGATCGTTCCGCTGATCTTCCTGCTGTTCCTGATTCCGGGCATCGTCTACGGCTACATCGCCGGCACGGTGAAGTCTCACCGAGACATCGTGCAGGGCATGTCGAAATCGATGAGCACCATGGGCTACTACCTGGTGCTGGCGTTCTTCTGCTCGCTCTTCATCTGGATGTTCGGCCAGAGCAACATAGGCATCCTGCTGGCGGTCAAGGGTGCCGACGTCTTGAAGGCGATGGACCTGCCGGGCGGGGTGACGATCTTCGGTATCGTGCTGCTGGTCGGTGCGGTCAACCTGCTGGTCGGTTCCGCCTCGGCAAAGTGGGGCCTGATCGCTCCGGTCGTCGTGCCGATGCTGATGCAGCTCGGCATCTCGCCGGACCTGACCCAGGCGGCCTACCGGGTCGGCGACTCGACCACCAACATCATCACGCCGCTGATGCCCTATTTCCCGCTCGTGGTTGTGTTCTGCCAGCGCTACGTCAAGAGCACCGGTATCGGCACGGTGGTGTCGATGATGCTGCCCTACAGCGTCGTGCTGATCATCTCCTGGTCGATTCTGCTGGTGCTGTTCTGGATGACCGGCATCCCGCTGGGCTGGTCGTCCAGCTACGTCTACACGCCCTGATCCGACTGCGCCGCCGGCGAAACCGAACGCCGGCGGCGCAGCTCTTCCTTCACACGCAGCTTCATCCCGGGCTTTGCCGCAGGCGCCCTAGGGGCAGACCGCGCTCTGCCGGCTGACCGCGCAAGCAGGCATTCCCACCGGCCGCTCCGCCCCGCCGCTGTCCGTGCCGTATCCCCCCTCGTCGGTATCTCCCAGAGGAACCACCAGGAAGTAGCGGTCTCCGATCAGCGGAACGATCTCCTCGGTCAGGTCCGCGCCGCTGTCGGTGCAGGTGATCGACTGGTGGCTGTACCAGTTGCCGAGCTGCCCCTCATAGATGCCGTAATCCCGGGCGTCGGCGCCGCAGCTGGCGCCCCAGCTGAGGGTCAGATTGCCTGCGACCGCCGCCTTGTCCACCGTCAACGACACCGACGGGATACTCCCCGGCCCGGTTGGTCCCACGGCTGCGAACGGATAGAGATAAACCCCACCCTCGTCGGTGAGCGGCGCCCCGAGAGCGATCACGCCGGGCGCCATCGCCGAGCCGACCCCGAGGTTGTCGCCGCTGATCCCGTCGCTGGCGGTGTAGGTGGTGGTCAACGACCAGTCGTTGCCGCTGCGATCGAAGCGAAATCCCTTACCCATGTTGTCCACGCCTGAAGCGCCGACCACCAGGGTGTCTCCCAGCACCGAGACGTGCCGGCCGAAGCTGTCCGACGAATTGCGCACGTCGGCAAACAGGACCTCGGTCTCGGCCCAGTCTCCGTCGCCGGGGCCGGTCTTCTCGATCACATAGACCGTCCCCGCGGAGAACCCCGGGCCATCGGTGCCGGACGCCCCCACCACGATCACGTCGCCGGAGATCGCCACCGCCGAGCCGTAGCGGGCGTTGTCCTCCGAGTCGCTGGCGAACAGCTTCGCCGACTGGGTCCAGGTCCCGCCGCTGCGGGTGAAGATGTAGATCCCGCCCTCGTTGTTGAAGGTCCCCTGGACCTCGTCGAGGTTCTCGGCACCGACCACCAGAACGTCGCCGTCGACGGCCACGTCGACGCCGAAGCTGGCGTTGCTGTCGAAGACGTCGTCGACCAGGTCCTGCACGATGCCCCAGTTATCGGTGCCTCCGACATCCTTGCCGTAGATGAAGGCGCCGCCGTTGGCCGAGCTGTAGGCGGTGCGGGCGCCGACCACCAGGGTGTCCCCCTGGAGATCGACGGCGGCTCCGTAGTCGGCGATGGCGTCGACCACCGTCGACGCCACCACCTTGCGCACCATGCCCCAGTTGTTCACTCCCCCTTCGTCCCGGCGAAAGATGTAGGCCGCCCCCTCGGAGAAGCCCGAGGGTCCATCGACCCCGGTCGCGCCGGCGGCGATCGTGTCCCCGGAGATCGCCACGTCGGTGCCGAGCTGATCGAAGGCTACGCCGTCGGGGGCGACGATCTTCTTGATCTCGTTCCAACCACCTATCCCATCGGATTCGAACACGTACACGGCACCCTGCGCGTCAACCCCGCCGGGGTCCTGAAAGGGCGCCCCCACCACCATCAGCGCCCCGTCGATATCGACGCAATCGCCGAAGTTGTCGAACTGGGCGCCATCCGAGCCGAAGACGCTGGTTTGCTCGGTTTCCGCCGACGCCAGGGAGGCGATCAGCCACAGCGTGCCGCAAAGGGTGGTCCGCAAGGTCCTCATCGGGTGTCTCCTCGAATAAAGAGCCGCCGTCCGGCACCTCGCCGGACGGATATGCGTAGAGACCCCCGAAAGCGGGCTTTTCACGCGGCATTTGCGGCAAACTATGAACGTGAGACGGACCACGCCAAGACGGCTCGCAATCGGTGCTCTCTTCCTGGGGGCCCTCATCTCGTGCGGGTGCGAACCGGCCGATCACCCGGACGCGACGGCACCTGAGAAGCGCCTGACCCAGGTCGGTGAACGCCCCTACTTCCTGATCGACGATATGGCCCCGAGCCCACTCAAGGACGAGCTGGCCGCGTGCGCCGGCGGCCCCTTCTCGCCCACCGACTTTTCCATCGGGCACCGCGGAGCTCCGCTGCAGTTTCCGGAACACACCCGCGAGTCCTACATCGCCGCGGCGCGGCAGGGAGCAGGCCGGATCGAATGCGACGTGACCTTCACCCGGGACCGGGAATTGGTTTGTCGTCACGCCCAGTGCGACCTGCATACGACGACGAACATCCTTGCGATCCCCGAGCTCGCCGCGAAGTGCCGGGAGCCGTTCCGCCCGGCCGACCCCGCGGACGGCACGCCGGCTGCGGCTCGCTGCTGCGCGAGCGATCTGACGACCGCCGAGTTCAAACGGCTCTGCGGCAAGATGGACGCCTTCGACCCCACGGCCACCACCGTCGAGGCCTACATGGGCGGCACACCGCCGTGGCGCACCGAGCTCTACGCCGGCTGCGGCACGCTCTTGACCCATGCCGAGTCCGTTGAGCTGATCGAGGAACTCGGAGCCGGCTTCATCCCGGAACTGAAGGCGCCTGAGGTGGAGATGCCCTTCGAGGGGGACTACGGCCGGCACGACTACGCCCGGCAGCTGGTCGCGGACTACCGGAATGCCGGTATTCCACCGGAACGGGTCTGGCTACAGTCGTTCGACTACGACGATGTGCTGTTCTGGCTGGAGCATGCGGCGGAATACGGGGGGCAGGTCATCTACCTGGACGGTCGCTACGCCGACGGGCTCGATCCTTCCGACCCCGCGACCTGGACTCCGACCTTCGAGGCGATCGCCGGCGACGGCGTCCGAATCATCGCCCCGCCGACCTGGGTACTGGTGACCCTCGACGACAGGCAGCGGATCGTGCCGTCGGCCTACGCCCGTGCCGCCCGGGAGGCGGGACTGGAGATCGTGACCTGGACCCTGGAGCGCTCCGGAGCCCTCGAAGGGAATGCCGGAGGTTGGTACTACCAGTCGATTGCCGACGCGATCGATCGCAGCGGAGACACCATGGAACTGATGGACGTGCTGGCCCGGGAGGTCGAGGTCAGCGGCATCTTCAGTGACTGGCCGGCCACCGTGACCTACTACGCCAGCTGCACCGGACGCCGATAGAACCGGCTGCCGCAGCGGGCGCTACCCCTTCTCCCCGAACAGATCCCGCCGGGCCACCCGTGTCATCCGCAGCACCGCCGGATGTTTCAGCCGCCGCTCGGCCGTCAGCGCGAAGAAAGTCTCGCGGCAATCTTCCGCCTCTCCGATGACCTCGACTCCGTGGCTGCGCTTGACCTCGTCCACGGCGATGCTCGGCAGGGCGAAGAAACCGCTGCCGTCGCTTCCGAACACCTTGAGTAGCGCCGTGTCCTCGAATTCGGCAACCGGAACCGGCCGGATGCCCTTGCCCGAGAACCAGGCCTCCAGGGAACCACGGAGTGCGGTGTTGTCGGTCTGGAGTAAGGCCGGCGCACCATCGAGGGACTCGGGAAAGCCGGGAGCCAACTTTTCGGCGAGCCGCGGGGCGGCGTAGAAGGTCACGCCGCACTCGCCGAGACGGTGATGATAGATGCGGATGCTGGAGGCCGAACTGTAGCGGTAGTCGGAGAGCACCAGGTCGAACCGATGGGTCGCCAGCTCCGCCACCAGCGCGTCGAGCTTGCCCTCACGGATGGTGACCTGGGCCGGGTGCTCGCCCCCCATCGCCGGTTTGAGCAGCTCCCGGGCGGCCAGCTTGGGCACCGCATCGGTCACGCCGACGCTCAGCTTCAGCGAGCGCTCGCTGGGCCCCTGCTTGACCGCCGTCAGCAACTCTCGCCCGAGGCCGAAGATGTCGTCGGCGTAGTGCAGCACCAGACGCCCGGTATCGGTGAGCACCAGCCCCCGGCCCTTCCGGGCGAACAGGTCGTGGCCGAGACTGTCCTCTAGAGCCCGGATCTGGGTTGAAATCGTCGGAGGGGCCAGCGAAAGCTTCTTCGAGGCCTTGGCGATACTCCCCTCCCGGGCCACGGTCCAGAAATACAGCAAATGGTGATAGTTAAGCCATTCCATCATCAGTTCTCCGTGTAGGAGCTTCATTCTATCAGACCTAACAATTGGCTCCAAACTTCCTATTTGAAGAACATTCAGCCGATCGGTAGATTGGCACTGCCTTCGCTCGAAACCCCATGACACCGGAGACCGATCCCGATGGACCGAACAATCCGTCAGCCCTCGAACTACGAGCAGCGCTGGCTCACCCTGCTGACCGAAAGACTGGGGCTCCCCTGCGACCCTGCCACCGTCGCACGCCGCGTCGAGGCCGCCCGGCTGGAAACCGCCACGGAGGCCGGCCGGGACCTGGACGTGCTGGCGCTGGCCGCCCGGCGGTCGGGCCTGCGCAGCGTCCCGGTCACCGCCGAGCGCCTGCTCGACTCCACCCCGGTCAGCCGGGACACCCCGGTCCTGCTCGCGCTGGCCGACGGCGGGTACGCGCTCCTGACCGACCTGCGCGGCGCCCAACTGGAAATCATCGAGGCCCCCGATGAGGAGCCCCGCGTCATCGCCTTCGACGAGCTGGCCCCGATGGTCCCGGGATCCGGATCCGAGGTCGTCGGCCTGAGCCTCCACCCGGCAGCCCCCTGCGCACCGGCCGCGGCGACCGAGACCGAGCCGGCACCCTCACCGCTCTCCCGGCTCCTGGCGATCGTGCGGCCCGACCGGCAGGACCTGTGGGCCGTGGTGATCTTTTCGGCGTTCATCGGTGCCATGTTGCTGGCGACGCCGATCGCCGTGCAGGCCCTGGTCAACTTCGTCGCCTTCGGCGGCGCGATGGCCCCGGTGCTCGTGCTTGCAGCGCTGCTGGCGGTCGGTCTCGGCTTCGCCGCGACCCTCGGCGCCCTCCAGGCCTTCGCCGTGGAGCTGCTGCAGCGCCGGATCTTCGTGAGGATGGTCACCGACCTGTCCCACCGGCTGCCCCGGGTGCACCGCAGCACCTACGACCGCGCCTACGGACCCGAACTGGTCAACCGCTTCTTCGACGTGATCACCGTGCAGAAGATGAGCTCGCTGCTGCTCCTCGACGGCATCGGCGTGGTCCTGGGAGTCCTGATCGGCCTCCTGGTGCTGGCCTTCTACCACCCGCTGCTGCTGCTGTTCGACCTGATCCTGATCGGCATCATGTTCTTCATCGTGTTTTTCATGGGACGTTCCGGGATCAAGAGCGCCATCGGTGAGAGCAAGACCAAATACGCCATGGCGAGCTGGCTGGAGGATGTCGCCCGCAGCCCGATCACCTTCAAGAACCCGGCGGCCCGGGAGTACGTGCTGCAACGCTCCGATGAACTGGCCCGCAGCTACGTCCGGGCGCGGCGGGATCACTACCGGGTGCTCTTTCGCCAGATCGTCGCGATGCTGGGCCTGCAGGTACTCGCCAGCGTCGCACTGCTCGGTATCGGCGGCGCCCTCGTGATTCGCGGCGAACTGACCCTGGGCCAGCTGGTCGCCGCGGAGCTGATCGTGACCTACGTGGTCGGCTCCATCGCCAAGATGGGCAAACACTTCGAGTCGTTCTACGACCTGATGGCCGCCGTGGACAAGCTCGGCAACCTGCTCGACCTGCGGTTGGAGCGCACCAGCGGCGACTCCTGGTCCCGCCCCGAGAGCCTGGACCAGCGGGGCGCCGAGATTCGCATTCGCGACGTGGCTCTCCACGGAAACAACCGGCGGACCTTGATCGAGGACCTCTCCCTGGACATCGAGCCGGGGCAGCGCATCGGGATCAAGGGACCGAGCGGTTCCGGCAAGAGCCGTTTGATCGAGATGCTCTTCGGCGCCGTGATCCCGGAGAAGGGCAGCGTGGAGATCGACGGGATCGACCTCCGCGGCTTCCGGCTGGAAACCCTGCGCACGCAGGTGGCGATGGTTTCCGAACCGGAGGTCTTCGAGGGAACGATTCGTGAGAACGTGCTGCTCGGCCGGGCGCTTGCCGCCGAGGATCTCCACGATGCGCTGCGCCGCACCGGCTTGCTGCGCACCTTCACCACCCTGCCCGACGGGCTCGACACCCGGCTGACCTCCAAGGGCCGGCCGCTGTCCCAGGGGCAGATCCTGCGGCTGATGCTGTCCCGAGCGATTTCCCAGCAGCCCCGGCTGCTGCTGATCGACGGAACCCTCGAGGGGATGTCTCCCAAGGGAGTCGAGCGGGCGTTGAACGCGCTTTGCGATACGCCTTGCCCCTGGACCCTGGTGATCGTCTCCAACCGTCCCGAAGTGCTCGAGCGCTGCGACCGGGTCATCGACCTGAACGGTGCGATGACCACCGAAGAGGCCTACGCATCATGAAGACCGAAACCCTCGTGAACACGGCTCCCCTCCCCGCCCTCGGCCTGGTGGCTCCGCCCCGGGCAATGCGGATGGTGACCTACTCGCTGACGGCGCTCCTGATCGTGCTGCCGATTCTGCTGATCGTGACGCCCTGGCGTCAGAACATCCCCGCCGGCGGACGGGTCGCCGCGGTCGATCCGCTGGACCGGATCCAGACGCTCCCGGCTCCGGTGACCGGCCGCGTGGTCGAGATCTTCGCCCTGGAAGGGGCAGAGGTGAAAAAGGGCGACCTGCTCGTCGAGATGGCCGACCAGGACCCCCAGTACGCGTCGCGGCTTCAGCAGCAGATCGATCTCTCGGCCGCCAAGGTCGAAGCCGCCGAACAACAGATCGCTGCCTACGAGCAGCAGTTGATCAACCTCGAGGAGGCCCGGGCACTCGCCGTAGCCGCCGCCGAGGCGGACCTGCGGGTCGCCATCGAGAAGGTCCGCGAGAAGCGCCAGCACCTCCAGGCCAAGGAGGCGGAACTGGTGCAGAAGAAAGCGGACCTGGAGCGGCGCCGGCGGCTGTTCTCCCGGCGATTGGTTTCGGAGCTCGACTTCCAGACCGCCGAGGCGGCCCACGCCAGCGCCGCCGCCAGCGTCGAGGCCGCCCGGGCCGCCGTGGAGCAGGCGCTCAACGAGGAGACCTCGAAGCGCGCCAGGGTCGGCCAGGTCGACCGGGATCTGCGGGTCAAGATCGAGAGCACCCGCACCCTGCGCGAAGAGGCGCGGAGCAAGTCGGCACTCGCCGAGAAGGGCCGCAACGAGGCGGTGATCGCCGCCGAACGCCAGAAGACCCAGATCGTGGTCGCTCCCCGGGACGGCCGGGTGTTCCGTGTCCGCGCGGCCGCCCGGGCGGACCTGCTGAAGCAGGGCGATCCGCTGATCGACTTCGTGCCGGACACCGAGCAGCTCGCCGTGGAGCTCTGGGTTCGGGGTAATGACGCGCCGCTGATCGATCCCGGACGCAAGGTTCGCATCCAGTTCGAGGGTTGGCCCGCCGTGCAGTTCAGCGGCTGGCCATCGGTCGCCGTGGGCACCTTCGGCGGCGAGGTATTGATCGTCGACGCCCAGGATGACGGTACCGGACGATTCCGCATCCTGGTCGGCCCGGACCCGGACTCGGAGCCGTGGCCGGAGTCCCGCTACCTGAGACAGGGCGCCCGGGCCAACGGCTGGGTGCTGCTCGACGAGGTGCGGCTCGGATACGAACTGTGGCGCCAGCTCAACGGCTTCCCGCCGAGCGTGGAAACCGCGCCGGCTGCGAAAGGCAAAGCGTGATTCTCGAACTCCTCCTCTCCTCCGGGATGCTGCTGGCCGAGCCGACGGCTACGGGCGCGACCCGACCCGGCGCGAATCCCCTCGGACTCGGCGAGGTGCTGGGTTCGGTGGAGCGGCACTACCCCGGCCTGCTCGCCGCCGAGGAGCTGCGGGAGATCGCCGCCGGCAAGCTCCAGGCGGGTCGCGGCCGTTTCGACACCGAACTGCGCGCCGGCTACGAGGACCGCAGCGGGTTCTACGACAACCTGCAGGCGAGCCTCGGCGTGCGCCAGCCGTTGCGCCGGCTGGGCGGAGATATCGAGGCCGCCTACCGGCTGGGCCGGGATAGCTTCGCCGACTACGACGGCGACCTGTTGACCAACCGGGATGGAGAGTGGAGCGTGGACGCGCGGCTGCCCCTGGCCCGGGACCTGCGAATCGACGACCGCCGGGTTGCCCTGGAAAGCGCGGAGATCGAGGTCGAACGGGTCACCCCCCGTATTCGCGAAGCGCGCATCTCGGCCCGGCGGCTGGCGGAGCGGGCGTACTGGGAGTGGCTCTCGGCCGGCCAGAAGTACCGCATCGCCGAGGATGTGCTGGAGCTGGCCGAGAACCGCCAGTCGGCCCTCGAAGCGTCGGTGGAGGAAGGGTTGATCGCCGGGATCCTGCTGGTCGATAACGAACGGCTGATCGCCGAGCGCACCGCCTCGCTGATCTCCGCCGAGCGAGGCCTGCAGGATGCGGCCATCGACCTGTCGGTCTTCTACCGGGACAGCGAGGGCAATCCCCGGGTCGTGGATGCCGGGAGACTGCCGGCGGATTTTCCACCGTTGGATGCACCTGCCGTGCGGCTTGACGGGGATATCGCCAACGCCCGGGACTCGCGGCCCGAGCCGCAGTTGCTGCGCCAGAAGCGCCGCCAGCTCGAACTCGAGGCCCGGGGCGCCCGCAACAAGCTGCAGCCGAAGATCGACCTGAAGCTGAACGTCTCCCAGGACGTCGGCGACATCGTGAGCAACCCCGACGACAAGAGCGAGCTCGCGGTCAAGGCGGGCATCGCCTTCGGCCTGCCGATCCAGCGGCGGGAAGCCGCCGGCAAGCTGCGGGAACGGGAGGGAGAACTGCGGCGCATCGACCAGCAGATACGTTTGCTGGAGGATCGCATCGAGGCCCAGGTACGGGAAGCGCACAACGCATGGACCCAGGCCTTCCGCCGCTACGAGCAGGCCTCCCGCAGCCTGGACCTCGCCCGGGAACTGGAGGATGCCGAGCGGATCCAGGTCCAGGAAGGGAACAGCGACCTGCTGCGCCTCAACATCCGCGAGCAGCAGTCCGCCCAGGCGGCGGTGTTCCTGGTCGACGCCATGACCGAGTACTACGAGGCGCGCAACGACTACCGGGCGGCGCTAGGAACCCTCTGATGGCCGGACGGGCCTCAGGCGGCTAACATCGGCGCATCAGGTCGTGCCGACCCGCGACGGAGCGCCCTTGCAAGCCGTGATCTATCGCCGCTACGGCGGCCCCGAGGTGTTGGAACTGAGCGAACGGCCTCGACCCGTCCCCGCTGACGACGAGGTTCTGATCCGGGTTCACGCCGCCGAGGTCACCAAGGGCGACTGCGAGTTGCGCGCCTTCCGTTTCCCGGTCACCTGGTTCTGGCTGCCGCTACGCCTGGTGATCGGCGTGTTTCGTCCTCGGCGGCCGGTCCTCGGCGGCTATCTGACCGGAGAGGTGGTCGAGACCGGAGAGAAGGTCGACCGGTTTTCCGTGGGAGACGAGGTTTACGGCTCCTGTGGTCTGCGCCTCGGGGCCCACGCCGAGTACGCCGTTCTGCCACAGTCCGCGACTCTGGCGCGCAAACCACGGAACATGAGCTACGCCGAAACCGCCGGGGTCCCGCTCGGCGGCCTCAACGCGCTGCACTTCATGCGCAAGGCGGAGATCCAGGCCGGCGACGCTGTGCTGGTCAACGGCGCCGGCGGCAGCATCGGCGCCCACGTGGTGCAGATCGCCCGGAGCATGGGCGCCCGGGTGACCGCCGTGGACAACCCGCGCAAGGAGCAGATGCTGCGCGAGCTCGGCGTCGAACGGTTCATCGACTACACCCGGGAGTCCTTCAGCGCGCGGCCGGAGCGCTACGACGTGGTGTTCAGCGTCGTGGCCGGAGCGTCCTACGGGGAATGCCTCGGGGTCCTGCGCCCCGGCGGCCGCTACGTACTGGCCAATCCCCGCTTGCGGGACATGCTCCGTGCCTCCCTGACCCGGGCCCCGGAAGGGAAACAGGCGATCTTCGCCTTCGCCGGGGAGACCGTCGATGAACTGAACGATCTCCGCGAGATGATCGAGGCCGGCAAGATCGTCCCCATCGTCGACCGTGTCCTGCCGCTGCCCCGGATCGCCGAGGCCCACCGCCTCGTCGAGGCCGAGGACCGCGCCGGGGCGATCGTGGTGGTTCCCGGACAACAGTGACCGGGACAACGGTGACCGGGGCTGCCCCGGAGCCGAACGACGCGCTAGGATGACGGTCTCGCGGCTGCGGTCGGCCGCCCAGGAGTCATCCATGTCCTCCCGTATTCTCGTCCTCGGAGCCGGCCGGGTCGGCCGGGTCATCGCCCGCGACCTGCACGACGATCCCGCTCTCGACGTCACCGTCGCCGACGTGCGCAGCGGCACCCTGGCCGAACTCGCCGGCCGCCACGGATTCAAGACCCAGGTCGCCGACCTGTCGGACCCTGCCGAGGTCTACGCCGCGGTCCGGGGCTACGATCTGGCCGTCGGCGCACTCCCCGGAGACATGGGCCTGCGCTCGATGGAGGCGGTGATCGACGCCGGCACCCGCTACGTCGACATCTCGTTCATGGCCGAGGATCCGCGGCACCTGGCCGACCGGGCACGGGACCGCGGCGTGCCGGTGGTCTACGACATCGGCCTGGCTCCGGGTACCAGTAACGTGCTGCTGGCCCAGGCGGTGCGCCGTCTGGCCCCCGCCCGGTTCGCCCGCTACATCGTCGGCGGCCTGCCCTTCGAGCGGCGCCTGCCCTGGGAGTACGAGGCTCCGTTCTCCCCCATCGACGTCGTCGAGGAGTACACCCGCCCGGCCCGTTTCGTCAGCGGCGGCGAACAGCGGGTGCGGCCGGCCCTGTCGGACCTGGAACACTTCGAGTTCGAACAGGTCGGCACCCTCGAGGGGTTCCTCACCGACGGCCTGCGCTCGATGCTCGACACCATCGACTGCCCCCACATCGAAGAGAAGACCCTGCGCTACCCCGGCCATGCCGACCGCGTGCGTGTGCTGCGGGACTCGGGACTGTTCGACGATCGCGAGGTCACCGTCGACGGCAAGGCCGTGAACGTGCGCAAGGCCACCTTCGCGGTGCTGGACAAGGCGTGGAGCCAGCCGGCGTCCCCGCACGAGTTCACCGTGATGCGCATCGAGGTCGAGGGCGGCACCGAAGGAACCCAGCGCATCGTCTGGGATCTGTTCGACCGCACCGACCCACGGCGGGGCGAGACCTCGATGGCGCGCACCACCGGATTTCCTGCCGCGATCTGCGCCCGGGCGATGCTCGACGGCAGCCTTCCGGTCGGGCCGGGCGTGCACCCGCCCGAGGCCCTGTCCGGCGACGACGCCTTCGTGCAGCGCCTGCTGGATGAACTGGAGACCCGGGGCGTGACCTACCGGGAGCGGACGGAAACCGCGGCACAGAGATAGGCCGCCGGACCGCCGCCTCGACTCAGAACGCCTTCCGTTCCTTCGAGCGCGGGTCCCGGCGCAGGCTTCCCGAGTGGAACTGCCCCTTCATCGCCCGGCGGCGCCACGCTTTCGTCGAGTCGTAGAGGTCCGCCGAGGGATCGACGTCCGAGATCAACACCCCGGCGCGGTTGCGCGCCAGCTTGCCGGTGATCACGCCGTCGGGGCGCACCATGAAGCTGCCGAAGCAGCACTGCTTCGCCGAGGAGTTGGCCGCGCTGATGAACAGGTGATTCGCCGCGGCGGCGGCGTGCACCAGGGCGGGCATGACGATCTCCGGCAGGGTCGTACCGGGGTTCCGCCCGTGGTTGCCGCGGCC
This sequence comes from Acidobacteria bacterium Mor1, assembly GCA_001664505.1. Classification (GTDB taxonomy): domain Bacteria; phylum Acidobacteriota; class Polarisedimenticolia; order Polarisedimenticolales; family Polarisedimenticolaceae; genus Mor1. The sequence goes on along the minus strand of CP011806.1, from coordinate 5,079,068 downwards.
GACCTGAGCCTGCATCGCCCGGTAGCGGCGGGCGCCCACGTTTGCGGCGTGAAAACTGTGCAGCACCAGATCGACCCCGGCCGCCATCTCTTCACGATAGAGCTCCGGGTAGCGACACTCGTGACAGACCAGGACTCCGCAGCGAACGCCGCGCACGGTGAAGCGGCAGGTGTGGTCGCCGGAACTGAAGTGGGCGAGCTCGTCCTTGCCCGGGCCGGCGCCGGCACAGAAGCGTTTGTCGTAACGGTCGATCAGGCGGCCCCGGTCATCGACCACGTAGACGGCGTTGTGAGGCCGCAGCCCCCCGCTGCGTCGGTGGTTGCCGCCGAAGACCACGTAGAGCCCCAGCTCACCCGCGGCCCGTGCGACATCCCGGGCGGCGTTTTCGGCTGCATCCCAGTCGAAGCCCTGGAACGAGGGAAAGTCGACTCCCGCGTAGCCGGAGATCGCGCCTTCGCAGAAATGAGCCAGATGGGCGCCCCGGCGGCGGGCCTGGCGCATCTGGCGAATCATGGCGTTGCGGTTGGCCCGGGCGTCGGCGCCGACCGGGAACTGACAGGTTGCGACGCGCAGCTTCATCAAGCGACGTTAGCATAGGCCGCGGCCAGGCCCGGCCAGGGCGGATGGGAATGTTGCGGGCACTCGCGGCGTTGTCACCCATGTGCTCGATCGGAGCGCCTGGTAGTCGATACGGAGATCCGTCATGCAGCAACGCGCTACCCTGCCCGCAATCCTGGTTGCGCTGTGGGCGCTGGCCTCGCCCCTCTTCGCCGGGGGCGCACCCGCCGATCCCCACGGCGACTGGGCCCGTGCGCTCGGCACCCACGTGGACGAGCAGGGACTGGTCGACTACATCGGCCTGGCCGAGGACCGGGAGGCGCTCGACCGCTACCTGGCGTTCGTCCATCGGGTCAGCCCGGACTCTGCGCCGGACGCCTTCCCCACCCGCGACCATGAACTGGCCCACTACCTCAACGCCTACAACGCCCTGGTGTTCGAAGGGGTCCTGGGTCTCGAACCGGGGATCGACACCGTCTGGGGCAACGGCGACGGCGCCGGGTTCTTCTCGAACATGCCGGTGCTCGTCGGCGGCACGAAGACCAACCTCCAGGACCTGGAGAACAAGATCATCCGGGAACAGTACCGGGATCCCCGCATCCACGCCGCGCTGAACTGCGCCTCGATGGGCTGCCCCCGGCTACCCATGGAGCCGTTCCGCGGGGAGACGCTGGATGCTCAGCTGGACGCGGCGATTCGCGAGTTCGTCAACGACCCGCGGCATGTCGGCTTCGACGCCGCCGCCGGGACGGTGCGGCTGTCCAAGATCTTCGACTGGTTCGCCGGCGATTTCATCGCGGACCAGGAGCGAAACGGCCACCCTGACCGGACGGCGCTCGGGTACATCAACCGCTATCGCGCCGCGGGAAGCGAGATTCCGGCGAATGCGCGGGTGGAGATCCCCGCCTACGACAAGCGCCTCAACCAGCAAGGCACTCCGTTCTAGCCGGCGCCTGAGACAAGACTACTCGGTGGCGCCGGTTCCGCTCTGCTCCTGGACGGAGTTCAGCTTGGCCTCGACCACGTCCCAAAGGGCCCGGACGGTGAAGGGCTTGTCCAGCAGGTCGCAGCCGGTCCGCTGAATGAACTCGATGGAGCGCTCATTGGCCACGTCCCCGGTCACGAAGATGAAGCGGTCGGCCAGTTCGGGCCGGTGGTCACGAACGAACTCGTAGACCTGGCGGCCGTCGACATCCGGCATGCGCATGTCGCTGAGCACGGCGTCGTAGCGTTCGCCGGAGCCCAGGGAATCCAGCGCGGCCCGCCCCCCGAGGGCCTGGATGACCTCGACGTCGAGCATCTCGAGAGCCTCGCTCACGAACTCCAGAATCTCGGGATTGTCGTCGACGACCAACAGCCGGCGCTCGGGATGCACTGCCGGAGGGCCGTCCTCGGTGCTCCTGGCCGGACGCAGCGACTCGGGCATCTCTCTCGCCGGCAGCCGCATCACGAACCGGGCGTATCCCGGCTCGCTGTCGACCTGGATCGTTCCGCCGTGGTCGCTGATGATGCCGTAGACGATCGAGAGGCCGAGCCCGGTGCCCGCACCCACATCCTTGGTCGTGAAGAACGGCTCGAACACCCGGGCCTGGACGTCCTGGGGCATCCCCGGCCCGTCGTCCCGCACGATCATCAGGATCTCGTCGCCCAGGTTGCGGGTCACGACCTCGATGGTCGATCCGACCCCCGATTCCACGATCGACTGCTGGGCATTGATCAACAGGTTGAGCAGGACCTGTTGCAGCTGGTGCACGTCGGCGTTGACGATCGCCAGCTCCGGCTCCAGCCGGGAAACCACCCGGATGCCCGCATCCCGCAGCTCGTAGTCTCTCAACTGCAGGGTGCTCTCGACGATCTCGTTGAGCTGCACCGGCCCTCGCTCACTCTCCTGCTTGCGGGCAAAGGTCATCAGGTTCGTCACGATCTTGCGTGCGCGATCGGCGGCGTCCGCGATGTGGTCGAGCTTCTGCTCCGCCTTCTCCGGATCGAACTCCCGGCGCAGCAGGCTCGAGTAACCGAGAACCACCGCCAGCGGGTTGTTCAACTCGTGGGCTACGCCGGCCACCATCTGCCCGACCGCCGAGAGCCGCTCCGAGCCGATGAGCTGGGCCTGAGCCCGTTCCAACTCGGCGGTTCGCGCCCGGACCCGCTCCTCGAGCTGGGCCTGGTTCTCGAGCAACGCCTCCTGGAATGCCTGAAGATCTCCGGTCATTGCGCTGAACGAGCGGCTCAGCTCGCCGATCTCGTCGGTCGATGACGGGGGGAGGCGCACCGACAGATCGCCGGCCGCGACGTCCCGGGTCGCCTGGACCAGGGCTTCCAGCGGTCCGCCGACCTTGCGGGCGATCATCCAGCCGGTTCCCACACCGGCGATCAACAAGAGCGCCCAGGCTCCGAAGATCATCGCCTGGATCTTGCGGGTTTCCGCCCGGGCCATCGCCGACGAGACCAGGAGCTCCACCCGTCCGATCTGGAGGAGTGACGGGTCGGCTTCTTCCTGGGAGCTGCCGGACTCGAAGTCCTCCCAGTCGCTGGGGATCGTGGTGACGTTGCGGCTGATCCGGATCACGTCCTCGCTTTCACCGGACTGGTCGACGCGGCGGTAGCGTCGAATCAGCTCCCCCTGGGGGTCGGTCGCGATCGCCTCGATGACCTCGGGCAGTTCTTCCACCGACGCGAGGACCCGGTAGAGAGACTCGTCGTCGGCTGCCAGGATCGGGAGCTCGGCGTTGCGGGCGACGGTGTCCGCGACCACCTGGAAACGCTTCTCCAGGCTCTCGATGCCCGTCCGTCCGGTCCAGGCGACGAGGACACCTCCGACCACCCCGAGCACCAGCATGTTGACCATCAGGATCGGGGCGACGATGCGGACCGGCAGCCGGCGGCTGGCTTTGAGGATCAGCTGCTTCATTCGGGGAACACCCCCTGGAAGTTGCTGTAGTCCTCGTCGTCCAGATCCAGCCCCAGGAGCTCCGCGGACTTGCGATTGACGTAGGACTTGAGCTCCGCCGGCTCCTCCGGCGCAGGCATCCCGTCGCCGTCCAGCACCTGGCGCATCATCCGGCCCGACGCTTCCCCGACCGAGCGGGGGTCTGCGGTCATGGCGCAGAGCGCTCCTCGTTTGACGTAGCCCTGGCTGGGCGCGATCAGCGGCTTGCGCGCGCGGAGCGAGAACAGGATCAAGCGCTTGGCGGTTGCCGCGTTCAACACGGTCGGATCGGGCATGGCCCAGATCACGTCGACCTGCGGCGCCAGGAGCCGCGCCTTCTTCTCTACCTCTCCCGGGCTGCGCACGGTAATCGTGACGAGCTTCATGTCGAGGCGTTCGGCGGCCTCCCGGGCTTCGACCACCGCCTCCTGGGTCTCCGCAGGGTTGTAGAGCACCCCGATCTTGCGGGTCTCCGGCAACAGCTGCTTGATCCTGGCGAACTGGATCGACGCAGGCACCTCCATGCTGACGCCGGTCACCCTGGGCTGCGCGGATTCGGACAGGTTCAGCGCTTCGGGGCGGAACACCATGGCGTAGACCAGCGGGATATGTTCGCCTCCGGCCCCGGCGTCGAGAGCGACCCGGACCGCCGTCGACCCGACGGCCAGGACCACCTCGGGACTCTCGGCGATCGCCCGTCGGGCCTGCTGCTCCTCGCGGGGCACGGTGAACGACCGCAGGCGGGAGCCCTCGGGGAGTTCACCCAGCGCGGAGCGAGCCGCCTCCGCCGTGGCGGCGAAGTCGTTGATGCGATCGGGATAGAGCATCACGATGTCGCCGGCCAGCGGACCTCCGCCGACCGTCAACCCGATCGCGACAACAATGGCAAGGCGTCGAATCAAAATTCGAATCCGGTCTCGAGCACCATGGTCCGACCCAACAAGCGGGTGTCGGTTTCATCGTCAAAGAAGGTTTCGAAAGGTTGGGCGTCGAGGACGTTCCGTCCGATCACCCCGATGGTCCAGCGGAAGCGCGGCCCGCCGCCGCCCCGGTAGCGCACCGCGACGTCGACCAGTTCGTAGCCCGGCTCCGGCGGTTGCGGATCAAGAAAGTGCAGGGAGCCGACGTACTCACTCACGTGGCTGGCTGCGAGGTTGAGGTTCCAACGCTTGCCCGGCCGCCAGTCGACGTTGAGCATGCCTCTCCAGTTGGAAGAGTAGGCCGTGGTCCCGTCGGCAGGATCGAGGTCGACATCCCGGTAAGCGAACCCGGCGGTCACGTTGAGCGTCGGCGACACCCGGGCCCGCAGGGTCACTTCTCCTCCCGGGATCGAGAAGTCGTCGGGACGGTTGATGTAGTAGACCCGGGCCTCGTTGGGCGATCCGGGCACGAACTCCGACGGCGCGCGCAGGATGTAGTGGCGGAAGTCGTTGCGGTAGAGGTCGACGCTCAGGCTGACGGCGTCATTGAACTCGTGGTCGAGCCCCAGCGCGATAGCATCGTTGCGTTCCCGCTGCAGGTCCGGGGATCCCTGAAAGGTCAGGATCAATCCTGGCGCCAGCTCTTCCGGCAGAAAACGCTGGCGCACGAAACGCTCGTTCCAGGTCGGAGCGCGGAAGGCCCGGGCGATCGATCCCCTCAGGCGAGTGCGGTCCCCCGGCTGCCAGACTACGGCAACCCGCGGCGAGATCGCCTCTTCACCCTGAACGTCCTCGGCGTAGTCGAAGCGAATCCCGGAGATGACCCGCAGGCGGTCCCCCTTGGTGCGGAACTGGTTCTGGAAGAAGAACCCTGCACTGCCCAGCTGCTCGGGAGCGTCGGGTAAGCGCACGACATCGCGCTCTACCTTGGCCATCGAGGCCTCGACGCCGAAGCTGATCTCGTTGTTGCGGCCGAGGCTGCGATCCACCCGCATGCTGACGTTGGCGGTGGTGTCCTCTTCCCGCTCGGCACCGATGTTGTCGGTCAACCCGTCATCGGGTGCGAGCCCTTCCGGGTTGTGGCAGGTCGAGCAGGTCGTCCCGCGGTAGCGCAACAGGGATCCGTGGATGTTCATCACGAACTTGCCCACGCTCTGCTGATAGTGCGCGGTAACCACGTCGACATCGTGCTGGGAGGGCAACGTCTCGACGCCCAGGGACGGAAAGGCGCCGACCTCACTGGTGCGGCGCATCAGCGTCGCCCGGAAGTTGCCTCTCTGAAGCGACAGATAGGCGGACTCGCGGCTGTGACGGGTGTCGCCGCTGAGCTCGAGCGGGATATCCCCGTCGTTGCTCTCCAGCTCCAGGGTAGCTTCCCACCCCGAGGCCAACCAGTCGAAGCGGAACATGCGCTCGGCGACGTTGTTCTCGCCGATCCGCAGCTTGGCACCGTAGGCCTGGCCCTCGACCCGGTCCTTGAGCGCATCCCCCGCTTCCTTCGAGACGATGTGGATCACTCCGGCGAAGGCGTTGGCGCCGTAGGCGACCGAGATCGGCCCCTTGATCACCTCGATCCGTTCGATGCGATCCAGCGGGTAGAACCCGTTGAAGTTGGGATGGCCGGGGAAGCCCCCTTTGTCAAAGGAGTTGTAGGGGGTGCCGTCGATCAGCAACAGCACCTGCTCGGTGAAGGGGGACGACCCGGTCGAGCGGATCGAGATGTGTCCCCCCATCGGGGTGTAGCGCACATCGACGCCGGGTACGGTACGGAGCAGATCAAAGATGTTGGCGGCACCGGACGCCTCGATCTGGCGTGCGGTGATCACCGTCGTTGCACCGGGGGCATCGGAGATCGGGACCGCGTCGATCGAGCCGGGATCGTCCTCGAGGAGGAACAGCTCGTCGTCGGCAGCCACGGCGGCGCCGGCCGCGAGCCAGATGGCCAGCGGCAAAGCAAACCAACGCCAATGGGTCATGACAGACCCCTCCGTCCCCCCGACCCGGTGAAAGATGGTGCCGCGGATCAATTCGGACAAGAAATGTGCCTTGCACTTATGACCGATAGAACTATTCGGGGTTCTGGTGCCCCCACGGGCATCGCCCAGCCCCCGCGGAGGTGCCTCGAGCCCAGGCCCCGCGTCCGCGGCCTGCGCCCGTAAAGTAGCGCTATTCGATCCCTTCGAGGCATGATCGCGCGACTCAACCGAAACAGGTCGCACTTTGCGCTCCCAGGTGCAATCCTCGACTCGCCGGCACCGGAGCCGGTACCGACGAGGGGGTCGTCATGAGTGACCGACTTGCAGAATTCGTTCATCGGGCGCTGAGCGCCGGAGAAAGCCGGAGCTCGATCCGAGAGGTGCTGCTCGAAGCGCGGTGGGGGCGGGACGCCGTCGAAAAGGCGCTCTCGGTCTACGCCGATGTTCCCTACACGGTGCCCGTGCCGAAACCGCGCCCCTACGTCTCAGCCCGGGAAGCCTTCGTCTACTTGCTGCTGTTTTCGGCGCTCTACGCCACGGCGATCAGCCTCGGCTCGCTCCTGTTCCTGTTTGTCGATCTGGCGATGCCCGACCCTGCCGTCGGCTGGCTGACCCCCGAGCGCGTGCTCGAGGGCATTCGCTGGTCCACGGCATGGCTCCTGATCTCGGCCCCCCTGTTCGTCGGCATGTGCTGGCGCGTCCAGCGCGGACTGGCTCGACAGCCGCACCTCCGCGCCTCCAGGATTCGCAAGTGGCTGACCTACCTGACCCTGTTCGTCGCCTGCAGCGTGTTGGTCGGCGATCTGGTCACCCTGCTGTTCAACCTGCTCGACGGCGAGCTGACGGCACGCTTCATGTTGAAAGCGTTGATCGTGGGGGGCATCGCCGGCGCCGCCTGCACGCTTCTCGGTTGGGATCTGCGGCAGGACGATCGTGCGCCCGCCGAAGGCAAGGGAGAGGCCCCTGCCCGGCCCGCCCCGGCCTTCCGCGCCGGAATCACCTTCGCCGGCCTGGCGTTGACCGCCGCCATCGCGGTCGGGCTCTGGACCGTGGGAAGTCCCGGGAAGGCACGGGCCGGCCGCATGGACGACCGGCGGGTGCAGCACCTCAACAGCATCGCCAACGCCATCGACTACTACGAGGAGCGGGTAGGCCGGCTACCCGAGGATCTGGAGACCCTATCCGCCGACCGCAACGTCCACCTGGCGGCGATCGAGGATCCGGATACCGCGCAACCCTACGAGTATCGGGTAATCGATGATGAGACGTACCAGATCTGCGCGACCTTCGAGCAGGCGGAATTCAGCGAGGACCGCACGCGGCTGAGCCGTGGAACCCGCTTCTGGGATCACGAGGCCGGACGCCACTGTTTCACCGTCGAAGTCGAGGGCGACCCCGAAGAGCCCACGACGGTCGAAACCGACACGGCCAGCCACCAGGCGAACTAGCCGCCGGCCTCCCCACCCGCTTCGACCGGATCGAGCTCTCGCAACTCCTCGGGCTCGGCGCTCCACGCTTCCCACCCAGCGACGTCGAGACCCAGACGGGAGCGCCGCTCGAGGAGGTCCTCGACGACCCGGTCCAGCGCGGTATCCCGCAAGCTCGCCGCGCCTTTGAGCGCGCCGAGAGCGAGGTCATCCCGAGGATCGATCTCGATCCGTACGCCGACCACATCGATTCCCGGGTCGAAGGTTTCGACGATGTCCGCCGCGAGCAAAGAAGAGAACGCAGCACCGGCGATCCGTTCACGCGGGAGATCGAGCTCCCAGCGAACCGGGCTCGTGGGCTCCGCGGGCTCTTCTTCCGCAGGATCGTCGGTGACCTCGGCCTCCTGGATCCGGAGCCGATCCATCTCCAGCCAGCAGCTATCGCTCTCTTCGGAGTACACCGAGACCCACAGCCGGTCTCCGTCGTGGAACCGCTGCTGGATCCCGAGAACTTCACCGGGCGCGGCCCGGATACCACCCTTCACGTCCTCGTGCCCCGGGCCCGCCATGCAGCGTTGCGACGCATCACCGCGAATCGAGGTCCAGGTGCCGGGGCTGCTGCGAACCGTCATCCCGCATGAGAGGACGACCGTCTCAATCGTCGTGGGGTCTTCGGGGAACAAGGATTCGAGTTCCTCGACCGCCCGCTCACGGACCCACTCCTCCGGGTCGTCGTCGGCCAGCTGCCGCAGGAGCGGAGCAGCGAACAGCGCGCGATCGAGGCGCTCCTGGGCGGCGGCACGCTGTTCTTCATCGAACTCGCCGAAGCCGGCGAGGCGCAACGCCGCGAACTGTTTCGGCCCCCAATCCTCCGGGGAACCGTGTTCATCGACCGTCGGCCTGGGGGGTGCCGGGTCGACGCCTGCCTTGATGCGCAAGACCGCGATCGACTCGCTGCCGGACAACGCCCCCAGCGCCGCGTGGCGCACGGATCTCGGTTGCCCGGGAGCCAATGCCGCGGTGATGATCCGTTCAACCTTGGGCCCCGCCACCAACCGGTCGATTGCCGCGATCGCCTGAGCCCTGGTTTCCGCCGGAGCCTCGACGGCCAACCGCATCAACAGATCCCGGTCGGCTTCGCTTTCCGACAGAGTCAGCAGGTAGACCGATTGGCTCGAAGAATCGCCGGGGCCGACCCACGCTTCCTCCCGAGCGAGCGCGATGGCCCGGCCGGGGCCGTCGTCCAGCGCGGTGTAGAGCTCCATCACCTCGGAACGAAGCCCCGTGTCCTTGCTCGACTCCCAAACCGATGCCGCGAGTTGCTCGATCTGACGAAGCGTGTCCTCGTCGAGTTCATGATCGGCGCATCCTTGACACTCACCCGGCCGAACCACCAGCCCCAACTCGCTGATCGCCAGACGCCGTAGTTCGGGCGAACCGGCCGAGGCGCGTTCGATCAACCTCGAGTAGCGGTCATCCCCGCCCTCGTGGGCCACCACTCCGATGGCACGAGCGGCGAGCCGCTGATCGGTGTGCCACATCAGATCGTCGACACCGGGCAGTCCGTACCCTTCGTAGGCCAACGCTCCGATCAATGCGCTCAACATCCCCGAGTCGGTTTCGCTCTCCCACATGTCCCGTAGCAGCTCGGTCCGCCGACCGTACTCGCCGAAGTAATCCACGGCGGACCGCCGCACCCCCGGCGCCCGGTGGGTCAGAAGCGTTTCGAAGATCGAATCCAGGTCGTCGGACTCGTCGACCCACTCCGCCAGATCGACCCCGGTCAGGTAGATCACCCACGGATCGGATTCGTCGCTGACGAAGCGCGAGACCCGCCCCAGCACCTCCCGCGCTTCTTGTGGTTCGAGCTCGTCGAAGAACAGGAACGGGTCGTACTCGCTTTCGTCGGAGAGGATCTCCAGCCGGTAGCGGTCCGGGCAGGTCTCCAGGACCTCGAGGGCGATCCGCACGTCATCCGCGTCCGCCGGTGCGGACTCGATCAACTCCGCGCAGCGAGTGTCGTCGGCCCGGATCGGCGGGCCGAGAATGACCCAGGCCAGAGCGAGACACGCGCCGGCCCAGAGGTGGGTGATCCGATATTTCCCGAGTCGATCGATCATGGCGGCCTCCGCGGTTGCCCCGATCGTAGTCCCTACCCGTCTTCATACCGTCAAGTCCCCGTCGACGCTGCTGTAAGCGTGCAACACCTCTGCGTCATCAAGGAAACTGTCGTGTCCGCGAAGAAAAAGCGCCGACTCGTGTATAAAGATCCCTCGACCCAGGAAGGGAACCGGCAGGCTGGCGGGAACGTACCTCCAGGCAGACCGCCCCGGATGGGCAATACGGAGCGACCGATCTACATGTGGGACCTGCTGTTCGACTTTTCAGGGCTGGCTGAGCGTGGATTCGACGCCGTGGCCTACTTCCTGATGGCGATTGTCGGCACCGGCCTGTTCCTGCTGCGTCTGGTTTTCGCCGGTTTCGGCGCCGACGGAGATGTCGGTGACGGCGACGTCGACTTCGACAGCGACGCCTCGTTCACCTTCTTCTCGGTCCTTTCCCTGCTGGCGTTCTTCATGGGCACCGGCTGGATGGGGCTGGCCTGCCGGCTCGACTGGGATCTCGGCCGCGCGCCTTCGGCGGCGATCTCCCTGGGAACCGGCGTGCTGATGATGTCGTTCGCTTCCGGGCTCATGTACCTGACCCGGCGCCTCAACCTGCGGGTGGACTACGACCTGCAAACGGCGGTCGGCCGCACGGCCCGGGTCTACCTGACGATCCCCCAGCAAGGCAAGGGGGACGGCCAGGTCGAGGTGAGCGTCTCCGGGCGCAAGAAGGTGCTACCGGCGTCGAGCACGGGACCGAAGATCCCTGCCTTCGACGCGGTCAAGGTGGTCGAGGTTCGCGACGACGGCGTTCTGCTCGTCGAGCCGCTGGAGGCTTCGGGCGGCAACGCCTGATCCGCCGGCAACCTCGATTCGGTTCCATTACTGAGCCCGCGCTCTCCATCGTGCATCGAGGGAGAGAAGGCTCCTAGCGGGGGCCCTCCGACGCCGAAGCTACGGAGGGCAGGCAGGCAGGGAGAAATATGTTAGAGGAACTCACAGGCAATCTGGGCATGCTGGGGCTTGCCGGCGCGATCATCCTGATCGTCGCCTTCTTCATGATGCTGCTGGTGCGTCAGTACCGGCGGTGTCCTTCAAACCGGGTACTGGTGGTCTACGGCCGGGTCGCCGGCGAGCGCGCGGCGAAGTGCCTTCACGGTGGCGGCACGTTCATCATTCCGCTGCTGCAGAGCTTCGACTATCTGAACCTCGAGCCGATGACCATCGAAATCGAGCTGACCAGCGCCCTCTCCAAGAAGAACATTCGCGTCAACGTCCCTTCGACCTTCACCATCGGCATCTCGACCGAACCGGACATCATGAACAACGCCGCCGAGCGCCTGCTCGGCCTGGCCGACCAGGAGATCGCCGCCCAGGCCCGGGACATCATCCTCGGTCAGATGCGTCTGGTCATCGCGACCCTCTCCATCGAGGAGATCAACCAGGACCGCGAGAAGTTCCTGGACCTGGTCAACAAGAACGTCAGCACCGAGGTCAACAAGATCGGCCTCGAACTGATCAACGTGAACATCCGCGACATCATGGACGAGTCGGGCTACATCGAGGCCCTGGGTCAAAAGGCCGCATCGGAAGCGATCAACAAGGCCAAGGTCGAGGTCGCCGAGGCCAACCGCTCCGGCTCTATCGGCGAATCGACGGCCAACCGCGAGATGCAGGTCGAGGTCGCCCGCCAGACGGCACAGTCGGCCATGGGCCAGAAGCAGGCCGAGCGCGACCAGCGCATCGAGGTGGCCAAGCTGGAAGCCGACGGTGTCTCCGGTGAGGCCGCCGCCCAGCGCGAGCAGGCCGTTGTGGTTGCCGAACAACAGGCGCTTACCGCCCAGGGCACCAAGAACGCCGAATCGGAACAGCGCATCAAGATCGCCGCGCTGGAAGCCACCGCGGTCGAGGGTGAGAACCAGTCCAAGGCCAACATCGCGGACTACGAGGCCCAGCTCGACGAGCGCCGCGCCGACGCGAAGCGCCGCGGTGAAGTCGCCATGGCCAACGCGACCCGGGACGTCCTGCTCGCCGAGAAAGAGCAGGAGATGGCGCGGCTGGAGAAAACCCAGATCGCCCAGCAGATGATCGAGCGCAAGAAGATCGAGATCGACGCCGAGGCCGAGGCCGAGCGCGTGCGCCGCATCGCCAAGGGTGAGGCGGACGCGGTGCTGGCCAAGTACGAGGCCGAGGCGGAGGGCCTGCGCAAGGTGCTCGACGCCAAGGCGGCGGGCTACGAATCGCTGATCAACATCTGCGGCGAGCGGAAGGATCTGGCTCCTTCGCTCTTGATCGTGGAGAAACTGCCGGAATTGGTGGCCGAACAGGTCAAGGCGATCCAGAACCTGAAGATCGACAAGATCACCGTCTGGGATTCGGGACAGAGCGGCAACCAGGAGGGTGGCTCGACGAGCAACTTCCTGCGGGGGCTGATCGGCTCACTGCCGCCGATTCATGAGTTGGCCGAACAGGCGGGCATCGACCTCCCCGAGGTCCTCGGCAAGATTCGGGCGACCGACGAGGATGAGGACGGCGACGACGGGAGCAAGGCCAAGGTGAAGAAGGCTGCTCCTGCGTCTCCACCGGCGCCGCGGGAGAAGCCCGCCGACCCGGCGTAGCGAGTCCGCGGGCAGACGCCCATGAGCGAACCGACGCGGCGTTTTCGCATCCACAACCTGGAGCTCGGGCTCGCGGAGTCCGAGCTCCTTTTGCGTTCGCGTGCGGCCGAAGCGGCGGGAGTCCCCGACGAGGCCCTCGGCGATCTGAAGATCGTCAGCAAGTCGATCGACGCCCGCAAACATCGGGGCGTCCGCCGGTTGCGTTTCGTGGTCCACGTCGAGACCGGCATCTCGACGGCGGTGGGAAGCGAGGAATTCAAACGCGCTCTCCGGTCCGGACGGGTCCGTGAGGCGCGACCACCGCAACCGTTGCGCCTGGAGGGTTGCGGCGGATACCGCGGCCGAGCCGTCGTCGTCGGCACCGGCCCTGCCGGGCTCTACGCCGCCTGGACCCTGGCACTGAACGGCGCCCAGGTGGACGTGATCGACCGGGGCGCAGCGCTCAAGGATCGCGGCCGCGATCTGGTGCGCTTCCGCCGCACCCGGGTCCCCGACCCCGAGTCGAACCTGCTCTACGGCGAAGGGGGCGCCGGCACCTACTCCGACGGCAAACTCTATACGCGGGTCGACGACCCTCTGGAGATCTCCTGCCTGCAGGAGCTGGTCGATTGCGGTGCGCCCGAGGAGATCCTGTTCGACTCCCGGGCCCACATCGGCACCGACAAGCTGCACCGCATCCTTCCCGAGATGCGCCGCCGAATGGAAGCCGAAGGAGTCCGCTTTCACTGGGGCGTGCGGCTGGAGAAGCTCGCTCTCGGCCCCGGCGGCCGCCGGGTGAGGGGTGCCATCACCTCGGCCGGAGAGCTTCCCTGCGATGCGTTGTTCCTGGCGCCGGGGCACAGTGCCCGGGATACGATCCGCGCGCTTCACGATCAGGGGGTCGCGGTCGAGGCCAAGCCGTTCCAGCTCGGCGTACGGGTCGAACATCCCCAGGAGCTGATCACCGCCGGCCGCTACGGACGAGGGCCCGAAGCCGAGATGCTCGGCCCGGCTTACTACAACCTGGTCTCGAAGCCGGGCTCCGACGGACCGGCGTGCCATTCCTTCTGCATGTGCCCCGGCGGCAAGATCGTCGCCAGCGTGAACATCCCCGGCGCGCTGTGCACCAACGGGATGAGCAACTCCCGGCACTCTTCACCCTGGGCCAACGCGGCGCTGGTCACCACCTTCGGCCCGGCCGAGTTCGGCGACGGACCCTTCGACGGGGTGGCCTTTCAGGAAGAGCTCGAGCGGCGTTTCTTCGAGGCGGGCGGCGCTGACTACACCGCGCCGGGCCAACGGGCGGACGACTTTCTCGCCGGACGGGAGACAAAAAACCCGCGGCACTCGAGCTTCAGCTTCGGCACCTGCCCCGGTCGCATCGACCGGCTTCTGCCCCAGTCGGCAACCGCGGCGATCGCTCGCGGCCTGCGCCGCTTCGACCGTGTAATTCCGGGATTCGCCGGACCGGAAGGGCTCCTGGTCGGCCTGGAGTCCCGCAGCTCCGGACCGATCCGCCTGCCCCGGGACCGGGACTCGGGAATCGCCGCCGGGTTCGAGAATCTCTACCCGATGGGTGAAGGGGCGGGATTTGCCGGCGGCATCATGAGCGCCGCCATCGACGGCGCCCGGGCCGCGCAGCGGCTGCTACAGCTACGCGACTCCTGACCGGGGTGCTGCATGACGCCGGACGATGAAGTTCTTCGGCCCTACCTCCTGGCCGGAGCGAGGATCCAGGGCGCGATCCTCCGACTGCCGAGCAGCAACACGAGCCCGGCGACGAACTGCAGCACCACCCCATACATCCAGTAGCGGGTCTCGGGCTTGACGGTCCAACCATCGAGCCGCTCCGGAGCGAAGTTGGCGTCGGAGACGATCGAGACGGTGACGAACACCTCGGGAAGACCGGTCAGCGACATCCCGATCAACAGCGCCCCAACGGCGGAGAGAAGCGCCGGGTAGAGCGCGACCTCCGTGGGATTCCGCGATTCCTCAGGCTCCCCGACCGCCAAGTAGGCCAACGCGGACGACTTCAGCAGCAAAACCGCGGCAAACAACAGCAAGATGGAGAATGGAACGAGATGTGCTGCCAGCGCGAGAGGAAGGCTCTGCTCATAGCCGTCGATTTCCGGCATCGCGGCAACCCCAAGTATCCACCCCAACATCTCTATCGCCTTGATCAACACCAGGATGGCAACGAGTTTGAAGCCGATGCGAGCGGTATCGAATGCGTTCATGGCAACTCCCTCCTTTCTTTGAGTATAGGCACGCATCAGTATGCGCCGACGTTTTTTGCTTGACCCTCACGCGACGTCAGGCTGCACACTTGCGCCATGCACGACGCGAAGCACTATCAGGTCAAGGAACTGGCACGGCTTGCCGGGATCACGGTCCGGACGCTGCACTACTACGATGAGATCGGCCTGCTCCGCCCCAGTGCCCGGAGCGCTGCCGGCTACCGGCTCTACGACGGAGACGATCTGATCCGGCTGCAGCAGATCCTGATCGGTCGCTCCCTCGGCCTGCCCCTGACCGAGATCCAGCAGTTCCTCGACCGCCCCGGCTTCGACCGGCTCGCGGCGCTCCGCGCTCAGCGCGAGGCGCTCGTCGAGCAGGCGCTCGCCACCGACCGCATGATCCGCGCCGTGGACAAGGCCATCGCCGGCCTCGACGGCTCGGCCCAGGGAGACTTCGACATGAAAGAGCTGTTCGACGGCTTCGAACCGGCGGAACATCAGGCCGAGGCGGAGCGCCGTTGGGGCGCCACCGATGCCTACCGGGAGTCGTCCCGCCGCACCCGCAACTACACCCCCGATGACTGGAAGACCCTCAAGGCGGAACAGGACCGGATCTATGCCGACGCGGCCGCGGCCATGGCGGCCGGAGCCTCGCCGGAGAGCGCCGAGGCGATGGCCATTGCCGAGCGGCACCGGCTATCGATCGACCGCTGGTTCTACCCCTGCAGTCCGTTCATGCATCGCGGCCTGGCCGATCTCTACGAGGCAGACGCGCGCTTCCGCGAGAACATCGACGAACACGGCGAGGGGCTCACCACCTTCCTCGCCGCCGCGATACGCGCCAACACCGACGCTGCAGCCGGCCAGCCCTGATCCGGCTGGCCGGTCAGCCGATAGGACTGCGGCCGTCGGCGCGGCCGTCTTCCAGGTCGACCCGCTGCAGGGTGTTGCGAAACTCGTCGGGTGAGCAGACTCCCTTGTCGACCATCAGACGCTGAATGGTCTTGGTCGCCAGGGCCAGCTCGCCGAGCGCCCGTTCGAGCCGCTCGGCGTCAACGGTTCCCCCCTGGGTCACCCGGGCGGCTTCCATCCGCGCCTGATCGAGTTCCCGGCGGGTCTCGTTGATCTTGTGCTGCTGGTAGAAGTCGAAGATCCAGTTGATCAGTCCCAATTCACGTTCCTCCTCATGGTTGTCCGGGAAGAAACGCAGCGGCACTTCGGAAGGTTCCGTCGATCAACCAGCGAGAACCCCGATTGGCGGCGAGGTAACCCGCTCGCTCGCGTTAGCTACGAGGACGGACGCGCGTTGGAGACGTTACCCACACAGAGCCAGCGCCCGTCGATCTTGCGGTACAGCTCGATCCAGGCAAACACACCCTGCACCGGGGTCTCGCTCCCGTCCCCGGCGGTGTGGGTACCGTCCAGCTCGACCTCGACGATGACCCAGCCCAGGGTGCCGTCGTCGGATACCTCGACGATCGGCTCCCGCAGATCGCGGTAGGTCGTGAAACGCACACTCCCCAGGTAGGGCTCCCGCATCTGCCGCCGGGTCTCACCGTCGAGATAGCGGATCTCCCCCCGATTCGCCGAGACGAAGGACTCTGCCTCGGTGGCGAGCCAACGATCGACGTCGTTCTCCAGGTGGGCGCGAATCACCGTGGCGTGCAGCTCACGAAGGATCGCTTCGTCGGCGGCGGTATCCACCGCGGGCTGCGGAGCCCTGTTCGGAGCGGTCTCCGAGCTCGGCGCGCACGCGGCGAGCAGCGTGAGCAGGATGGCCGAAGCCGTAGCGAGACTTTTCATGGTACCCCCTGTCGGTGACCGGCGAGACCGGGCCGCAGGGAGAAGCCTAACGCGATCGGCCGGCGGCCGCGAGGGCGATCACCCCCCGGCAGGTGAACGGGCCGCCCAGCGAGCGACGACCTGCTCCAGGGCGTCCTTGCGCACCGGCTTGGCCAGGTAGTCGTTCATCCCGGCCTCGAGGAAGCGCTCGCGATCGCCCTGCATGGCGTGAGCGGTCAGCGCCACGATGGGGGTCTCGGGCAGGCCGTAGCGAGCCTCGTGGGCGCGGATCGCCTTGGTCGCCTCGACCCCGTCCATCTCCGGCATCGAGATGTCCATCAGCACCAGATCGAAGCGTCCGGCGCGGACCGCCTCGTACGCGGCTCGTCCGTCGACCACCGCCTCGGTGGCGTAGACGTCGTGATCGATCATCTTCTCGACGATCAGCCGGTTGACCGGGTTGTCCTCGGCCAGCAGCAGGCGGATCGACGGCGCGGCCGACGGCGCCCCTTCCAGCTCGATGATCTGGACGTCGTCTGCGATCGGTGCGTCGCAGGTAGGGAGCAACACCTCGGCCATCGCCTCGCGCAGAAACGCCGCGCGGACCGGCTTGTTCATCACGCCCTGGACATCGAGGGACTCGAACGCCCGGGAGGTCTCCTCGCGGTTACCCGACGACAGAACCAGAACCGGGGTATCCCCGATCATCGGGTCCGACCGGATCGAACTCACCAGCCGGGCTCCGTCGGTCACCGGCATGTGGAAGTCGACCAGAGCCAGCGGGAAGGGAGAGCCGCTCTCGGCCGCCCGCCGGAGCATATCCAGCCCGGCCCGGGCGTTCTCCACAGCTTGGGGCCGCAATCCCCAGCGGGAAAGTTGTTCGGTCAGGATCGTACGGTTGACCTCGAGATCGTCGACCACGAGCACCCGGACGCCCCGGGGCAGCGGACGATCCGGCCGGGCGGACGTTCCCAGCGCAACCACCGGCAGCGGGACTTCGAAACGGAAGGTCGAACCGGCGCCGATCTCCGAGGCGACCCCGAGCGTACCCCCCATCGCCTCGACCAGACTGCGGGTGATCGACAGGCCCAGCCCGGTCCCGCCGTACTTCCGTGTGGTCGTGCCCTCGGCCTGGGTGAACTGGGCGAAGATCCGGTCGAGTTTGTCCGACGGAATGCCGATCCCGGTGTCCTGCACCTGGATGCGCAGCCGAAACCTCTCCTCGTCCATCTCACCACCGACGTCGACCAGAATGTGCCCGTCGTGGGTGAACTTGACGGCGTTCCCGACCAGGTTGGTCAACGCCTGGCGCAAACGGCCGCCGTCGGCCTCCACGGCGGCAGGCACCTCCGGCCCGATGCGGGTCACGAGCTCCACCCCTTTGTCGACGGCGGCGCCGCTGAGCAGAGCGACGACATCCTCGACGATCACCCTGGGATCGACGGGAACCGGATCGAGTTCGAGCTTGCCCGCCTCGATCTTCGAGAAGTCGAGGATGTCGTTGATGATCGTCAGGAGCGCCGAGCCGGACTGCTGGATCGTTTCGACGAAGACCTGTTGTTCGGCGTCGAGGCGGGTGGATTCCAGCAGTTCCGCCATCCCGAGCACCCCGTTCATCGGGGTGCGGATCTCGTGGCTCATGTTGGCCAGAAACTCGGACTTGGCGGCGCTGGCCAGGATGGCCTGACTGCGCGCCGCCTCGAGACCTCGGCGGGTGCGCCATTGCAGCAGGCCGAACAGCGCCGAACCCGCGATCAGCAGCCCGCCCAGGGCGAACATCCACTGCTGCCGCTCGATCACCTCCCGCTGCAGGCCGGCGCGCTCGTCAAGCAGCTCGGCCCGCTCCCGCAACCGCTCGGCCTCGGCGTCGGCCATGTCGCGAGCCTCGGCTAGAATGCCTGCTTTCTCCTCTTCCCGCTGCCGGATCAGGCGCTGGAAACTGGTCTTCATTCCGTCGTACGCCGACTCGTCTCCCAGTTCGCGTGCCAGATCGAACCGCAGGATCTCCGCCTCGATCCGCACGTCCTCGGTATCCCCGAAACGTGAATCGGCGTAGACCCTATCCAGATAGCGCTGAGCCTGATCGGTTTGTCCCGCATCCAGGTAGGCGCGAGCCAGACGGAGCCGCAGATCGGTGGCCCGCCCCGGCAACTCCGCGAGCCACGCCTCGGCGCCGCGAAGGCACTCGATGGCGAGCAGGTAGTCTCCCCGGGCCTGGGCGGCGGTACCGCAGAGGCGCTTGGCGAAGAATCGTTCCTCGACCATCCCCGAGCAGGCCGCAAGCCGCTCCAGCACCGCGGCCAGCTCCTCTGCCGCCGCGTGCTCGCCGGCATCGATCAGCATGCCCGCCATGTTGTGGACCGGTGAGGAGCCGTCGAACAGAGATTCGAAGTCGGCGGAACGCGCCACCTCGTCACGGATCGAACGCACCGTGCCGAGGCGATCTCCCGTGCGGCTGAGGATGTAGCTGCGCGCCTTGGCCACGCCGGCACCGATGAACGGCTGGACGCCTCCGGCGGCGACGACCTCCTGAGCGCTATGGATCGCCGCCAACGCCCGGTCCGAGCGGTGGTCGTCCTGGTAGGCGGCAGCGAGGTACATGAAGATCATGGCCCTCTGGTCGCTGTTCAGGCGACCCTGCTGCAGCAGGCGCTGGAGCTCGGCGATCGCACCCTGGTGATCGTTGGATGACGAGATGAGCGCATAGGCCTCGACGATCTCCGCCGTGCGCTCGTCGACTTCCGACCGTTGCCGGGCGATCTCCCGGCGGTAGCGCCGAATATGACGGCGGTAGCGTTCCAGCTCCGGGCTCATCGAGGAGCGTATCGCCAGGGTCATCAGCAGCCGCAACCGCTCCCGCCCCTGAGCCGCCTCCGCCCTGCTCTCGAACGCCTCCCAGGCTTCCTCGGTAGTGACCAGGTTGCGCTGCTCGATCTCGGCGGAGACCTCGAGCGCCTCGACCACCCATGCCGGACGCTGGCCGGCACACGGGCTGCCGGACAGGGCGAGAACCCAGACCACCGCGCACACCGGCAGGAAACCGCCGCGAACGGGGCTGCCACCGGACCGCCGGTCCTGAGCCGGGGTCTGCCTGCGTGCTGCTTGTGCGTCGTGCTTCATCAAAGTCGGTCGACGAGCTGCTGCGGACACAGATTCTCGGCCACTGGATCGGCGCCCTTCGACCGGACTTGAGTCTCGGCCTCCCCTGCCCTCCCACGGCGACGATGCGTCCTCCCACGGAGTCGCCGGCGGCGACCACTGGATCGAGAAATGGTCCGCAACAGCCGACTTTCTTCCGGTCCGGGCCTTGCATCGTCCCCGGTCAGAAGGGGGAGGAGGGGTGTGCCATGAATCGACGCGATCAGATCGGGCGCGCGGCGCGAGCCTTCGGATTGAGCCTGTTGCTTGCAGCCGGATGGTACGGCGCGGCCTGGGCCGACCGGGTGAAACTGACCTCGGGAGGAACCCTCGAAGGCCGGGCCCGGATCGAGAACGACATCGTGCGGGTCGAAGTCGACGGCGGCGAGATGATCCTGCCCCGCTCCCAGGTGGTCTCGATCGAGCGCGGCAAGACCCGGCTCGAGCTACTCGAAGAGTCCCGGCAGCGGCGGCAAGCCTGGGTTCGCCAGCGCCTGGAAGCGGAACCGGGCGCCGACGGAAAGGCACTCTACCGGCTGACCCGGGACGCCCGGGAGAGAGGCTTCCCCGACGACGAGATCGAAGCACTCATGGAGTTGGTGCTGGGAGCCGACCGGAATCACGGAGGGGCCCGCCACTTCCTCGGCTACGTGCGCTACGACGGCGAGTGGGTCACCCGGGAAGAAGCGGCGGCCCTCCGGGAAGAAGATCGCGCCATCGCACTTCGTGCCCGGGGCTATCTGCAGCATCGGGGCGAGTGGATGCTCGCCGATGAGATCGACTGGCACGCCTTCGCCGAGAAATGGCAGCGCGCCATCAACCGGGCCGAGCATGAGCGCGACGACGCTCTCAGCGAGCGCAACAGCCTGAAACATCAGCGGGATCAGGCCCTGGCCGAGGCAGCCGCGCTTCAGCGGCGACTGGCATCCTCCGAGGGAGACATACGCTCCCTCGAGTCGGACCTCCGTGCGGCGGAGCAGGAAATCGCCTCGGTCCAGGCAGACCTGGATCGCGCCGAACACGAGGTCTCCTGCCTGGAGTCCGATCTGGGGAACTGTCGCAGCCGGCTCGGGGCGTGCCGGCGCGAGTCCTGCGACCCGTAGTATCCCGCACCGACTAGGGCTGCAGCATGCGGCGGCTCTCGTAGACCCGCTCGCGGATTCGATACCAGAGCCGGAGGGCGGGCCAGGGGACGGCCAAGGCCGCGACAACGAAGAAGACCGGCCATACACCGGGGATGCGATCCAGCCCGATACAGCAAAGGATCACGGATGCGTTGGAAACACCGAAGGCTGAACGGTACCCGTAGCCGACCGAGGCATCGAGCGGCATGCCCCGGGAGAAGAAGCGAATGATCGTGGCCACGTAGCTCAGGTACCCGCCGATCAACGACGCGAAGATCGCGAAGGCTAGAACCAGGATCAGCAGCCTGAGACCGAATGAGGTCCCTTCGTCGATCCAGTCGTGGACGACAGGCAGGGGTATCAGACCGAGGATCGACGAGAGGACCCAGACCACCGACAACGCCCGGGTCTATGCCTCCGCCTCGGACTTCTTGTCCCGAGGCGGACGAAACCCGGCAGGGAGCGACACGGCTAGCCGACCGGCTCCGGCGTCAATGCCTCGACGCGCACCGCGCAGACCTTGTACTCGGCGGTCTGGGTGATCGGGTCGCCGGCATCGTTGGTCAGCTCGTTGGCCCGCGACTCGGCGAAGTGCATCGGCATCCACACGCAGCCCCGGCGGGGCCGCGGCGAGACCATCGCCATCGCCTCGACGGAACCGCGGCGAGAGGAAACCCGCACGGTTTCACCGTCGGAGATGCCGAGCTTGCCGGCGTCCTTCCGATGGATCTCGATGAAGTTGCGCGCCTGCTTGGCCACCGGGCCTGCCGAACGGCGGGTCTGGGTCGCGGCGTTGTAGTGATAGAGGGTGCGGCCGGTCGAAAGCACCAGCGGGTACTCGTCGTCGGGCATCTCGTCACTGGGCCGGTAGGCCACCGGCTGGAAGCCGGCCTTGCCCACGATGGGACCGTCCTGGTGCAGCGTCGGCGTGCCCTCGTGGTCGGAATCGGTGCAGGGCCATTGCAGCCCCCTGGGCCGTTCGTCCAGGCGTTCGTGGGAGATCCCGGCGACCTTGGGCGTCAACGCCGCCATCTCGTCGTAGATCTCGCCCGGGTTTTCGTAGTGGGGCATCGGGTAGCCGCAGGCACGGGCCATGTCGGCCAGGATGCGCCAGTCCTCCCGGGCGTTGCCCGGCGGATCCACCGCCTTGCGCACCCGCTGGACCCGGCGATCACTGTTGGTGAACACGCCGTCCTTCTCGGCAAAGCAGGAGGACGGGAACACCACGTCGGCGTACTGGGTCGTCAGGTTGTGGAAGATCTCCTGGCAGACCAGGAACTCGATCTGGTTCAGGCCCTTCTCGATCTGGGACACGTTTGGTTCGGAGATGACGATGTCCTCCCCCATCACGTACATGCCCTTGATCTTGCCCTTGGCCAGTTCCTTCATCATCACGTTCAGGTTGAGACCGTCGTTGGGATCGAGTTCCACCCCCCAGGCCTGCTCGAACTTCTTGCGCACCGCGGGGTCGGTCACGTTCTGGTAGCCCGGGTAGAACACCGGCGTCGCCCCGGCGTCGTTGGCCCCCTGGACGTTGTTTTGGCCCCGCAGCGGGTTCATGCCGGCGGAGGGCTTCCCCAGATGCCCGGTCATCAACACCAGGTTCGCCAGGGCGTAGACGTTGTCGGTGCCGTGGGTGTGCTCGGTGATGCCCAGGGTGTAGTAGATCCCCGCCTTCTCGGTGGTGGCGTAGAGCCGGGCCACGTCGCGGATATCCTGGGCCGGCACACCGGTGATCTTCTCCGCCTCCTCGGGGGTGTAGCTGAGCACCGACTCCCGGTACTCCTCGAAGCGCTCGGTGTGGGCGGCGATGAAGTCGTGGTCAACCAGATCCTCGGTGACGATCACGTGGGCCATGGCGTTGAGCAGCCACACGTCGGTCCCCGGATGAAGCTGCATGTGCTTCTCGGCGATACCCGCCATCCAGATCGCACGGGGGTCGGCGACGATCAGCCGCGAACCGCGCCCGACCGCCTTTTTCATCTCCATCGCGATGATCGGATGAGCCTCGGAGGTGTTCGACCCGATCACGAACATCATTTCGGTGTCGCGAATCTCGTCGATCGAGTTGGTCATCGCGCCCGCTCCGAACATGGTCACCAGACCGGCGACCGTGGGCGCGTGTCACGTAGCGGCACACTGATGGATGTTGTTTGTTCGGAAGGCGGTGCGCGACAGCTTCTGCATCAGGTAGTTCTCTTCCACCGTGCAGCGGCTCGACGAGACGAAGCCCATGGCGTCGCTTCCGTGGCGTTCCTTCACGCCGAGCAACCCCTTGGCCGCGACCTCGATCGCCTCTTCCCAGCTGGCCGGATGCAACTCACCATCTTCGCGGCGGATCAGCGGCTCGGTCAGCCGGTCCTCGTGATGCACGAAGTCGTAGGCGAAGCGTCCCTTGACGCAGAGATTCCCGTCGTTGACGGTCTCGCCCACAGGAGGGCTGGTGACCTTTGCCACCTTGCCGTCGACCACATGGAGATCCAGCTGGCAGCCGACGCCGCAGAAATTGCAGGTGCTGCGCACCTTCTCGGCGTGGGCCGGAAGAATCTGCGGCGCCTTCTTCTCGATCAGCGCGCCGGTCGGGCAGGTGTCGATGCAGCCGCCACAGAGTTCACAACTGGTGTCCAGCAGTCCCCGCTCGCCGGCGGTGGAGATCGTCGTCTCGGAACCCCGCCAGGCCAGGGTGATGGCGTTGACCGCCTCGATCTCATCGCAGTAGCGGGTGCAGCGGGCGCAGAGGATGCAAAGCTCGGGATCGAACTTGATGTAGGGGTTCTCGTCCTCGGGCCGGCCCCGCCGGGGCGCCTCGACCGCCTCGAGCTGAAGCGGCGGCGTCTTCTCGGCGAGCATCCGCAGTTGGTTGGCGTTGGCCGTCTCCACGGGCAAGCCGGCGTCGTCCAGCTTGTGATCGGCCAGATACAGGCCGTAGAGCACGCGGCGATGCTTTTCGATCCGGTCGGATTCGGTGGTGATCTTCATCCCCGCCGAGACCTTCCAGGCGCATCCGGGCTGCAGACGCCGCTGACCCTCGACTTCCACCAGGCAAACCCGGCAGGCACCGGCGGGTTCGAGCCGGGTGTCATGACACAGGACCGGGATCTCGACGCCCTGACGGGCGGCGACCTCGAAGACGGTCTCCCCCTCCCGGGCCTCGCAGGTCCGGCCGTTGATCTCGACCTCGAAGAGTTCGTCTTCCGGCAGTTGTCGTGCTTCACTCATATCCGTCACCCACGCTTGGACGACCCGTTGGAGTTCCGGGTTTCGAATGCTTCGGGAAAATACTTGCGCGCCGCTTCCAGCGGCTTGGCCGCAACCATGCCCAGGCCGCAGATCGAGCCCTCTTCCATTTCCCAACCGACGTCGTCGGCCTGGGCCAAGGAGGCGGGGTCGCCGATCTGCACGTAGCGGTCGAGCTGGCGGCGCAGATAGCGGGTGCCGATGCGGCATGGCGCACACTGACCGCAGCTCTCCCGCTCGAAGAACACCAGCTGCCAGGCCGAGGCGACCGCCATGTCGACGGTGTCGTTGAGCACCACGACGCCGGCGCTGCCGAGCATCGAGCCGGCGCCGGCCAGGCTCTTGAAGTCCAGCGGCAATTCGCGCTGATCCATCGGCAGGAAGCCGCTGGAAGCTCCGCCGGGACTGAACGCCATCGGCGTGCCCTCGTAGCCTCCGGCGGCCTCGACCAGTTCGTCCAGGGTCACCCCTAGCGGCAACTCGTAGACTCCCGGCGTCTTCACATGGCCGGAGATGCAGTACAGCTTGGTCCCCGGCTCGTTGCGGCCCAGCCCCTTGAACCAGGCGCCGCCGCGACTTAGGATCGCGGGGATACAGGCCAGGGTCTCCACGTTCTGCATCAATGTCGGCTTGCCGCGGAAACCCTGCTCGGTGGGGAAGGGCGGCTTCAGCCGCGGCATCCCCCGCTTCCCTTCGAGGGATTCGAGCAGCGCCGTCTCCTCACCGCAGATGTAGGCGCCGTGGCCGTCGACCACGTGCCAGTTAAAACAGGAGAGTTGCTCCCGAGCCTCTTCCATCGCCCGGTCGAGGTTGCGGCGCTCGTTGCCGAACTCGCCGCGGATGTAGATGTAGATGTCCTTGGCCTCGACGGTCCAAGCCGCGATCGCCAGCCCCTCGAGCATCAGGTGCGGCTGGCGCAGCAGAACCTCGCGGTCCTTGAAGGTGCCCGGCTCGCCCTCGTCGGCGTTGCACACGATGTAGCGTTCGGTCTCGGCCTGGCTGCGCAGCGAGCGCCACTTGAAGTGAGCCGGGAAACCGGCGCCCCCTCGACCCTGCAGGCCCGAGGCCTCCAGTTCGTCGATCACCGCTTCGGCGCCCATCTCCCGGGCCCGGGCCAGACCGGCGTAGCTCCGGTCCATCTCGCCGCCGAGGTTCATCGGCAGCTCCGGGTCATCGGGAGTCACCCCGGTCGGGCGCCCTTCGTAGGTCACCAGTTTCATCTGCTCGTCGAGGGTCGCCGGCGCCAGATCGCACTGGCCCAGGCAGCTGACCCGCTCGCAGGTCTTGCCTTGGGACTCCAACCGTTCGGTCAGCGCATCCGCACCGGCCATCTGGCAGGAGAGCCCGTCGCAGACCCGCACCCGGTCGCCGGGGTTGTTGATCAGCGTGTAGAAGAGTCCGGCGCCCCAGACCTCGGCCTCGGGGACGTTGGCCTCCCGGGCAACCCGGCGCACCGACTCCTCGGTCACGCCGCCTTCTTCTTCCAGGAGCTTGAGGACCCGCTCCCGCTGTGCCGTGGTTTCGAGCATCTCTAGATCATACGCCCATGGCCGGTGTAGACGTTGAACCGGTCGGCCGAGGCGAAGCCGATCAGGGTCATGCCGTAGCGCTCGGCCAGGTCGACGGCCAGGCTCGAGGGAGCTCCGACCGCCACCATCGCCGGCAATCCCGCGGCCAGCGCCTTCTGCACCAGTTCGAAACTGGCCCGGCCGCTGACCACCAGGATCGAGTCCCCGAGATCGGTCTGCCCGTCGAGGAAGAACCGGCCAAGGAGCTTGTCCACGGCGTTGTGACGCCCGACATCCTCCCGGACGTGGACCAGCGTTCCGTCGGGCCGGGCGACCGCGGCGGCATGGAGCCCCCCGGTCCGTTCGAACACCGGCTGGCTGCCCCGCAGCAGATCCGGCAGCCGGTGAATCACCTCGCCGGAGAGCCGCGGCCGCTCGCGGTCCAGCTCGCGCAGCCCCTGGGCCGCCACCGCGTCCAGCGAGGCCTTGCCGCAGATGCCGCAACTCGAAGTCGTATAGAAGTGCCGCTGCAGTCGTCCCAGGTCGACCTCGACCTCGGGGCCCAGCTCCACTCGCACGATGTTGCTGGTCTCCCGGCCCGGGGCCGGCGGGCCGCAAAAGGCCACCTCGCCTACATGGGCCGGATCGGTCACGATCTGCTCGGTGAACAGGAACCCGGCGGCGAGCTCGAAGTCGTTGCCCGGGGTCCGCATGGTGATCGAGAGGCTGCGGGCCTGCCTCGAGCCCTCGGCTCCGAAGCCGAGGCGGATCTCCATCGGCTCCTCGACGGCGAGCAAATCCCGGCCCGGCCGGGAGCCCTCCCGGCTAACGTACTGGATATCAAAGGACTTGGCGGACCCGTCGGTGTCGATCATCCCTCTTATTGTAGTGCTCATGGCCCGGATCGACCCGCGAAACGTCCTTCCTGTAACACCCCGGCCCACCGGGCGACCCAATAGTTCGGAAAGCGGGCCCGGCGAACGGGACGCCCGCGATCCCCGCCGGATGCCGTTGCGCTATATTCAGATCAGCCCGGAGGCGGGAACGGTCGACACGCCCCGCGTCATCGAACGCCGGCGTGCCGGGCACGACCAGGAACACCCGCGGGGACGCCCCGCACGGAGGATGACGATGAAAGGGATCCGACGAGGCGCGATCGTCTGCGCCCTGCTGCTGACCCTCGGACTGGCATCCACGCCGCTGTTCGCGGAGTACGTGGCCTACGCCGTGACCGAGAAAGATGGCGAAAAGCCGCTCCCCGAAGACCTGCTCCCGATCATGCAGAACCGGCCCACCGACATGGTCCGGGTCAAGTGGGGAGGCTTCAACGGCAACAAGTCGCTGATCCGGGTGCTGGAAACCCAGAACGACTCCAGCTACGGGTCCTACCGAGCCAAGTTCACCGGCCCCGGCGGAACCTACTCCTACAACGTCAACAGCCAAGCCGGCGAAGTGCCGATCCAGGGCCTCGACGCCATCGTCAGCGACATCCTGACCCAGACCAACCGCTTCCGGGTGGTCGAGCGGGACAGCCTCGACGCCATCATGGCCGAGCAGGACCTGGGCAACACCGGCCGGGTACGCAAGGCGAGTTCCGCCAAGACCGGCCAGCTGCTCGGCGCCCAGTACGGCGTCAAGCTGGTCGTCAACTCCTACGAACCCAACGTCAAGGGCAAGAAGCGCGGCCTCGGCGCCTTCGGCCGCAAGCTGGGCGCGCTCGGGGGAGTCAAATGGCAGAACGCCGAGTCCTTCGTCTCGATCACCATGCAGATGATCGACATGAACAGCGGCGAGATCCTGGCCTCGGAACCGGTCGAAGTCCGGCTCAAGAGCCGCGCCATCGACTTCGGCGGCGTCGGTTGGGGTAGCGCCGGCGCCCTGGGCGGCTTCATGGGCAACTACTCCAAGACGCCCATCGGCCAGGCGATGATCGCCGCGGTCAACGCCGGCATCTACGGACTGGTGAAGGAAGTCGGCAACCGGCCGCCCTCGGGCAAGGTCGCCGCGGTGGCCGGCGGCCAAGTGATCATCAACCTGGGCTCCGACACCCTGAGCGTCGACGACGTGGTCACCGCGGTCAAGCGCGGCGAGCCGATCACCAACCCGGACACCGGCGAGATCATCGCCTACGCCGACGAGAGCGAGGTCAAGCTCCAGGTGATCAAGGTCTCCGACAGCGCGTCCTACGCCAAGCCGATGGGTGGCGGCGACATCAACCAGCTCGCCGCCGGCGACCCCATCGAGACCAACATCCAGGCCACCCCCCTGGAGTTCGGCCAACCCTGGCAAATCAAGAAGGGCATGTTCAAACGCAAGAAGTAGCCATCGCTCGCTCCAACGCAAGCACGACACAAAAAAGGCCGGCTGTCCAACAGCCGGCCTTTCGCTTTCCAACTCAAGATTCAGCCCAGGCAATCACTCAACCGCAACGCAGAAAGCAACTCCCCCGCAGGACTCCCACCAAGAAGCGAGCAAGACCGCTGGTTGTGTGAGCGACGTGGGTGGTCGGGGGTTCGCCGTACGGCGCCTTGGTGCGCCCAACCCCGCAAAAGTGTTCTGAGCCACCCAAAGAGGACCCGATTGCGAATCGCCAAGGCGGAGGAGGCCGCACCGCGAAGCCGGTAGGCGAACCCCCGACCACCCACCCCGGCGATCACTTACCCAGTGGCCCTACGAGCGATCACTTCACCCAGCGATCCAGCCAGCCGATCACGGTGTCATGCCAGAAGATCGAGTTGTTCGGCTTCAACACCCAGTGGTTCTCGTCGGGGAAGTAGAGGAACTTGCTCGGGATCCCCTTGCGCTGAAGGGCGGTGAACGTCGCCATCCCCTGGACGTCCACGACGCGGTAGTCGAGCGCGCCGTGGATCACCAGCATCGGCGTCTTCCACTTGGCCACATGGTCGATCGGGTTGTGTTTGGAGTAGGCCTCGGGCACTTCCCACGGCGTGCCACCCCGCTCCCACTCGGGGAACCAGAGTTCCTCGGTGTCGTAGTAGGCCATTCGCTCGTCGATATTGCCGTCGTGGTTGACCAGGCACTTGAATCGATCGGGCCAGTTGCCGGCGATCCAGTTGATCATGTAGCCGCCGTAGGAGGCACCCAACGCGCCGACCCGTTCGCCGTCGAGCCAGGGATACTTCTCGAGCGCCGCGGCGAGTCCCTTCTGCAGGTCTTCCAGCGGCTTGCCGCCCCAGTCTCCGCTGATCGAATCGGTGAAGGCCTGGCCGTAGCCGATCGATCCGTGGAAGTCGACCATCACCGCCGCGTAGCCGGCGCCGACGTAGGCCTGGGGATTCCAGCGGTAGTGGAAGTTGTTGCCGAAGGAGCCCTGGGGCCCGCCGTGGATCAGGAACGCCACCGGGTACTTCTTCTTGGGATTGAAGTTCAGCGGCTTGACCACGTAGGCGTGGACCGTTTCGTTGTTCCAGCCCTTGAAGGTGAACTGCTCGGGCTCACCCATCTCGGCGGCGGCCACCGCGGCATCGTTGATCCCGCTGATCCGCTCGACGTTGCTGCCGTCCATCCCGGCGCGGTAGAGCTCCACCGGAGAGTTCAGGTGGTCGCGGCCGTAGATCACGTGCTTGCCCGAGAAACCGATGGAGCGCACGGCGCCCTGCTCGACGACCGTGGTCACCGCCCCACTCTCGACGTCGATCCGGAACAGCGAACGCTGTCCGAGGTTGGCCGCAACCGCGTAGATCGAACGGCCGTCGGGGGCCCATGCAATGGAGCCGGGCGAACGATCCCAGGCTTCGGTCAGGGTGCGGGTCTTGCCGTCGGGCCAGGACATCAGCTTGATGCGGAAGCGATCGGACTCGAACCCGGGCCGGGCCATGGCCAGGTACGCCAGGGTCTTGCCGTCAGGCGAGAACGCCGGGCCGGTATCCCAGGCGCGGTTGTCCTTCGTCAGTTTCCGCGGCTTGCTCGAACCGTCGACCGGCGCGACGAACAGATCGAAGTCGGTGGACCAGGCCTCCTCCCGCCCGACGTCCCGGGCGGCGAAGACCACACCCCGGCCGTCGGGAGTGAAGGTGATCTCCTCGGGACCACCGAAGGGCTTGGAGGGAGTGTCGGCATCCATCCCCTTGGTCACATCGACCGGGTCACCCCCGGAAAGCGGCATCACGAACAGGTGTGAGCGGCGGCCATCCTTCCAGTGATCCCAGTGCCGGAACAGCAGGTTCTCGTAGACCATGCCGCTGTGCTTCTGCTCTTCACGCTTCTTCAGCCGGTCGACGGTGCACTGCACCGTGTCGCAGTCGACGAAGACCTCCATGGTGAACGCCAGGTGGCGCCCCCCGGGAGCGATCACCATGTTGCCCACGCCCAGCGGCAGGTCGGTCACCTGCTGGGCCTCACCCCCGGTCAGCGGCAGCTTCCAGACCTGGGCCGAACCGGAGCGGCCGGAAAGGAAGTAGACCGCGCTGCCGTCGGGCGAGAAGCGCGCGTTGTACTCGGAACCGGCGTCGGTGGTAAGCCGCTGGAGATCCGAACCGTCGACCCGCATGCGCCACAGATCGGTGCGTCCGCGATCCGCCTCGAGATCGGTCTCGCGCAGTCCGAACAGCACCCATTGACCGTCGGGGGAAATCTGCGGATCGGAAATGCGCTTCATCGCCAGCATGTCGCGCACCGAGAACGGGTGCGTATCCGCCGACAAGGTCGCGAACACGGCGCCGGCGGCCAGCATCATGGAGATCAACAGCAGGTAACGCATGCAGGGGGCTCCCACGCTACTTGTAGCGTTTGTGATCGATAGCGAAATACTCGTGTGTCATACGGACGACCTGACCGGTCAGGAGCAGGATGGCGATCAGGTTGGGGAAGGTCATCATCCCCAGCGCCACGTCACCCCAGAGCCAGACCGCTTCCAGCGGCAGGATCGCCCCGAAGAAGAAGAACAGCACGAAGGCCCAGCGATAGAACTTGATCGCCTTGGGGCCGACCAGGTACTCGACCATGCGGTCGCCGTAGTACGACCAGGACACGCCGGTGGAGACGGCGAACAGGATCACGGCAATGGTGACGAGATGCTGCCCCCATGTCCCGGGGAGGCCCTGGCTGAAGGCGGCCGCGGTCAGATCCGCGCCGGTCAGGTCCGGCATGGTCTTGTAGACGCCGGTGGTCACGATCACCAGACCGGTCATGGTGCAGATCACCAGGGTATCGATGAACGGTTCGAGGGAGGCGACCAACCCTTCGCGCACCGGATAGTCGGTCTTGGCGGTGGCGTGAGCGATCGGGGCACTACCCTGCCCCGCCTCGTTACTGAAGAGGCCGCGGCGGATACCCCACATGATCGTCAGCAGCAACGACCCGGCGGCGCCCCCTTCCAGCGATTCGGGCGCGAAGGCCTGGGTCAGGATCGTCGAGAAGGCGCCGGGGATCGCGGCGAAGTTGAACAGCAGGATCAACAAAGCGCCGGCGACGTACATCAGCGCCATGCTCGGTGCCAGGATCGAGGTCACCCGGCCGATGCGCTTGATGCCGCCGATGATCACCGCGGCGACCAGGGTGGCGAAGATCAGGCCGCTGACGATGGTCGGCACGCCGAAGCTCGACTCCATCCGCACCGCCAGGGTGTTGGACTGGTTCATGCACCCGCTGCCGCAAGAACTCACGGTGCCGCAGATGGCAAACAGGATCGCCATCCATTTCCAGTTCTTTCCGAGGCCCCGCTCGATGTAGTACATCGGGCCGCCGGAGACCGAACCGTCGCCGTGCACCGTGCGGTACTTCACCGCGAGGGTGCACTCGGTGTACTTGAGCGCCATGCCGAAGAAGGCGGTCAACCACATCCAGAACAGCGCGCCCGGCCCGCCCATGCGGATGGCGATGGCCACGCCGGCGATGTTGCCGATGCCGACCGTCGCCGACAGCGCCGTGGTCAACGCCTGGAAGTGACTGAGATCCCCTTCATCCTCTGGGTTGTCGTAGACGCCGCGGGTGATCGCCACCGCGTGCTTGAACCCGCGAATCTGGATGAAGACCAATCGGGTGGTGACGTAAAGACCGGTCAACACCAGGACCGCCGCGACCAGCGGCACGTCTTCGGGCCAGCCCCAGACGTAGCTGTCGAGGAACTCGGCAGCGGGCGCCAGGTAGGTGTCTGCGAACTCTACGAGTGCGTGTCGGATGTCCTCGAGCTTCACGTTACCCCCAAGTACGCGGCTGCAACCCCTCTGTGGCCGCGTTCAAACCGCCGAATGCTAACACGGTCGTGGGCAAAACCCGGCAGGACAGCCGGGGGCACGCGGCCTCGCGGGATCAGGCCTTGAGGCCGGCGAACATCCGCTGAACGCAGTTGTGGTAGGTCTTGCGGAAGAGCGCCTCATCGGGACCCAGCCGCCCGGTGCGCCACAGGATCATCAGTCCGTGGACCTCGCCCCAGATGGTGATCGCAACCTCCATCGACGACCCCTCCCGCAGGGTGCCGTCCTCGATGCAGGCGGCAACGGTGTCCCGAACCTGCTTGAAGGTGGACCAGTTGTGCTGGGTTACGTTGTCGCCGGCAATGGAAATGTCGCGGCTGGGCGCGAGAAAGGCGAAATCGAAGTAGCGCGGCTGGGCCAGGCCGAACTCCAGGTACTGCTCGATGACCCGGGTCAGCACGCCGAAGGGAGTATCGGCTGCCAGGGCCGGCTCCATGTAGCTCTCGAGGATCTTGAGACCGTGCATCACGATCTCGTTGAGCAGCTCTTCCTTGTTCTCGAAGTAGCGGTAGATCGCGGGGGCGCTGACGCCCACCGCCTCGGCCACCCGGCGCATGGACAGCGCCTCCGGCCCCTCGCGCAGGTAGAGGTCCTCGGCGGCCTCGAATATGCGGTCTCTGAGGTTCCCGGTGCTCATACGGCCCTCAGCATAGCGTCAAACCCATGCCGGGGGCCCGCCCCGGTCCCCGGTCCCCTCCGGCCGGGGAGTGCGAAGTGTTGAAAGCTCTCGCGGTCGTCGCCGTAACGTGTACAGCGTTAACGGGGTTAGCCTCACAGCCGCGGATGATTCCGCATCAGAATCGTGTATAGTCTTTTCGACGTTCGCGCCAAAACCGGTGGGAATTCCAAGCGGTGCGGCGAGGTTTTGAAACAACGCGGTGGGCAAATCCGTCTAATCGGGGACCTTCATACCGGATTGCCTTGGATCAGGCTGGAATCCGGGGGTAACCACTGCGGCCCGGTGGGCAAACTTTCGCGAGTCAACGTGTGCTGGAGGACCTGTTCGTGAGCGTTCCCCATCTCAATCTGGACCCTGAGGCCCAGCGCGCCATTCGATCGGCGCAGGACTATCTGCTTTCGATCCAGAAAGAAGACGGTCATTGGTGTGGAGAGCTCGAGGGCGACACGATCCTCGAGTCCGAGTACATCCTCGCCATGCACTTCATGGGGAAGACCGAAGACCCCAGAGTGCGAAAAGCGGCGAACAATCTCAGACAACAACAAGCCGATCACGGCGGTTGGTCGATCTACCCCGGCGGTCCCGCCGAGGTCAGCGCATCGGCCAAGGCTTACTTCGTATTGAAGCTGGTGGGGGACGATCCCGAGTCCCCGCACATGCAGCGGGCGCGGCGCAAGATCCTCGATCTCGGCGGACTCGACGCCTGCAACTCGTTCACCAAGCTCTATCTGTCGATCTTCGGCCAGTACGAGTGGAAGAACGCCCCGGCGGTACCGCCGGAGATCATCCTGCTGCCCCGCTGGTTCTACTTCAACATCTACGAGATGTCTTCGTGGTCCCGGGCGATCGTGGTGCCGCTGAGCATGATCTGGGCGCTCAAGCCCCACTGCCCGGTGCCGGCCCACGCGCAGATTCCCGAGCTGCGGGGCGGGCGCGCGGTCCCGGCCAAGACCGGCCTGTGGGGCGCCTTCTTCCAGGCGGTGGACCGCGGACTCAAGATTCTCGAGAAACTCCCGGTCAAGCCGACCCGGCAGATCGCCCTCAAGGCCGCCGAACGCTGGGTCCTCGAGCGCCTCGACGGCAGCCACGGCCTCGGCGCGATCTTCCCGCCGATCGTCAACACGATCATCGGCCTGCGCGCCATGGGCTACCCCCTGGATCACCCGGTCATTCAGGACCAGTACAAGGAACTGCAGCGGCTGACCATCGAAGAGGGGGACACCCTGCGGGTACAGCCCTGCTTCTCGCCGGTGTGGGATACCGCGATCTCGGTCAACGCCCTGGCCGAATCCGGGTTGCCTGAAGATCACCCGCGGCTTCAAAAGGCCGCCCGCTGGATGATGAGCCGCCGCGGCCACGACGCCGGCGACTGGAAGATCAAGCTCAAGGACGGCCGGAGTCAGGCTCCCGGTTGGTTCTTCGAGTACGCCAACCCCTATTACCCGGACTGCGACACCACCAGCCAGGTGCTCACCGCCCTGAGCAAGGTGCGCCTGAGCGAGGGGGCCGAAGAAGCCGAACGCATCCAGGCGATCTACGAAGGCCACGTCTGGCATGTGAGCATGCAGAACAAGGACGGCGGCTGGGGTGCCTTCGACAAGGACTGTGACAAGGAGATCCTCTGTCACGTTCCCTTTGCCGATCACAACGCGATGATCGATCCGAGCACCTCGGATCTGACCGCCCGCGGCCTCGAGACCCTGGCCCACATGGGCCACGGCCCCGAGTACCCTCCGGCGCGGATGGCCATCGAGTTCCTGCGCCGCGAGCAGGAGTCCGACGGCTCCTGGTACGGACGCTGGGGCTGCAACTATCTGTACGGCACCTGGCTGTCCCTCTGGGGCCTGCGCTACATCGGTGTCGAGATGGCCGGTGAGTGGCGGGATCGCGCGGTCACCTGGCTGCGGGAATGCCAGAACGACGACGGCGGCTTCGGTGAACTACCGCTGAGCTACGACGACCCGATGCTCAAGGGCCGCGGCCCGAGCAGCCCTTCCCAGACCGCCTGGGCGCTGATGGGGCTCTGTGCCGCCGGAGACGAACGCTCCGAAGCGGCCCAACGGGCGGTGGACTATCTGGTTCGCAACCAGCACGACGACGGCTCCTGGGCCGAGGAAAGCTGGACCGGCACCGGGTTCCCAAGCGTCTTCTACCTGCGCTACCACCTCTACTCGAACTACTTCCCCCTGCTCGCCCTCGCGACCTGGTCCAAGGCCCGGCGCGGCGAGGCAGCGACTCCGCTGGTCGCGGAAACCGCCTGAGGAGAGGAACGAGCATGCGATTCCCGATTCACATCACGACCGACATGATGAAGCACCAGACGCGGATGGCCATGCGCGGACGCGAGCGCTACCCGTACGTGCTGATGCTCGAGCCGCTCTACACCTGCAACCTGGCCTGTCTGGGCTGCGCGGTGGAACGGCACACCGGCAAGCTGAAGGACCGGCTGCCCCTGGAACGCTGCCTCGAGGCGGTGGACCAGAGCGAGGCTCCGGTGGTCTCGATCTGCGGCGGCGAGCCGACGATCTACCCCGAGCTCAAGGAACTGGTCGAGGGCATCATCGACCGCAAGCGGCACATCTACCTGTGCACCAACGCCCTGCTGCTCGACAAGCACGTCTTCGACAAGGTCGCGCCCCACAAACGGCTGACGATCAACGTGCACCTCGACGGGATGCGCGAGACTCACGACCACGTCTGTGCCCGGGAAGGGGTCTTCGATCACGCCATCGAGATGATCAAGCAGGCCAAGGCTCGCGGCTACCACGTGATGACCAACACCACGGTCTTCAAGGAGACCGACGTCAACGAGGTGCGCGAACTCTGCGAGTACACCAAGAGCCTCGGCGTCGACGGCATGCTGATCTCGCCCGGCTACCAGTACGAGTCGGTCCAGCGGGACATGTTCCTCGCCCGTGACGACATCCACGCCAAGTTCAAGAAGATTCTCGGCTTCTCGAAGCACTACCGCATCACCTCGACGCCGCAGTTCCTCGAGTTCGCCGCCGGCATGCGCGACTACAACTGCTCACCCTGGAGCACGGTGACCTTCACGCCCAACGGCTGGAAGGGCCCCTGCTACCTGATCGGCAAGCAGTACACCCACTCCTGGGAAGAGTTCTGGAACGACACCGACTGGGACTACTGGGAGTCGCGCAAGGATGACCTCTGCCAGAACTGCGCGATGCACAGCGGGTTCGAGGCGTCGGTGGTCGCCGAGTCGCGCAAGAGCCCCAAGGACATGGTGCGCCTCGCCGCCTGGAACTTCCTCGGCTGACCGGCCCCGTCCTTTTCGTCTCGCCACTCCCCGAGGAGATGGCGGTCCTGCGGAGCCGGGCGACCGGGGCCCGGGAATCCCGTAGCGGCGACTGCCGGCTGACCGAATGCGCGATCTCCGGCCACCCTGCCCTGCTGGCGGTCACCGGAGATGGCCGGGAACGGGCTGCCGCCGGCCTGCGAACCGCCCTGGCCGCCCTGCCCGGCGCCACCGTCGCGGTGCTCGGCGTCGCCGGGGGGCTTTCGCCCGGATTGCGCCCCGGGGCCCTGATCGTGGCCGAGAACCTGTACGATGAACAGGAACCACTCCCGCCGCCGAATCGCGCCCTGCTACAGCGTGCGCTAGGCTGCTCGGGTGTCCGGGGCGGAACCGTGGTTTCGGTCCGGCGAGTGCTGGCCACAGCGGCCGAAAAACAACGGGTTCTGGGCCGGCACGCCGAGCCGGCGGTGGTGGACATCGAGTCGTCGACCCTGGCCCGGGAAGCAACGGCGGCCGGAGCCGAGATGCTGGTCGCCCGGGTGGTCAGCGACGCGGCCGAGGAGACGCTGCCCTTCGACCCGGCGGCATGTTCCGACGCCGACGGCCGGATCCGCCGGGGCGCGGTGGTCCGGCAGGCGCTGCTGCGGCCGGGACGGATCGGCGAAATGCTGCGGCTGAAGCGACGGGTCGAAGAGGCCTCGGAGCGGCTGGCGGATTTCGCCGTCGAGTGGCTGGAACGAGGCGAGCAGAATCGGTAATTGCCGGCCGCGGCCGGCGGGAGAGACGGAGAACATCGTGAAGCCCGTGGACACCATGGAAGAGCGCGATCGCAAGGCCGAGCACATCGAGCTGGCCCTCGACCCCAAGAACCAGCTCGAGCGCAAGTTCTTCGACGAGATCTATCTCGAGCACGAAGCGCTGCCCGAGATCGACCTGGCCGAGGTGGACACCTCCGTCGAGTTCCTGGGCCACACGCTTTCGGCGCCGCTCCTGATCTCCTGCATGACCGGCGGCACCGGCGAGGCGACCCGGATCAACCGCAACCTGGCCGCCGCCGCCGAACAGTGCGGCGTGGCCTGCGGCGTCGGCTCCCAGCGCAAGGCGCTGGAAGACACCTCCACCGAGGAGAGCTTCCGCATCCGCCCCCTGGCTCCCAACGTGCCGCTTCTGGGCAACCTGGGCGCCGTGCAGTTCAACTACGGCTTCGGCATCGAGGAGTGCCGCCGCGCCGTGGAGATGATCGAGGCGGACGCGCTCTACCTGCACCTCAACGTGCTGCAGGAGGCGATCCAGCCAGAGGGACAGTGCAACTTCAAGGGGCTGGTCGAGCGTATCGGCGAGATCGCTTCCCAGCTCGAGGTCCCGATCATCATCAAGGAGATCGGCTGCGGTATCTCCGGCAAGACCGCCCGCCGGCTGCATGACGCCGGCATCCGCGTGATCGACACCGCCGGGCTCGGCGGCACCAGCTGGTCCCGTATCGAGGGTCACCGGGCCGAGGACATCGCCATCGGCGACCTGTTCGCCAACTGGGGGGTGCCGACCACCCGCTCGATCCGCGAGCTGGCCGCCATCGACGGCATGACGGTGATCGGCAGCGGCGGGCTGCGCAGCGGCATCGACGCCGCCAAGTCCATCGCTCTCGGTGCCGACCTGGTCGGCATGGCCTACCAGTTCCTGCTGGCCGCCAACGAGTCCACCGAGAAGGTGGTCGAGAAGATCGAGCAGACCGTCCGGGAACTCAAGATCTCGATGTTCTGCTGCGGCGCCCGCAATGTGACGGAACTCAAACAGGTCGAGGTGCGTTCCTGGAGTGAGGTGAATCGATGAAAATCGCCGTCAGCAACCGGGATGGGCTCGACAAATTGGTGCAAGCGGTGGTCCGCGGCGAGATGCGGCTCCACGCCCTGCCCAAGTATCTCTCCGCCGCCGAGCGGGCTGAGATCCGCCGCCAGTTCCTCGAGGAGATCTCCGGGGAGACGTTGAAACACGTCGGCACCCACTCCCTCGACACCGAGCGCGCCTCGGGGCGCCACTGCGAGAACTTCGTCGGCGTGGCCCAGATCCCCCTGGGAGTCACCGGGCCCCTGCGGGTTCGCGGACGGGATCGCGACCAGAGCATCTACGTGCCCCTGGCCACCACCGAAGGGGCGCTGCTGGCCAGCATCAACCGCGGCTGTTCGGCGATTCGCGCCGCCGGCGGCGTTGTCTCCCGGGTCGAGGATGTGGGCATGACCCGCGCGCCGGTGTTCCGCACCGGCGGTATCGCGGAGAGCGAGGACTTCGTCACCTGGGTCGAGGCCAACCACGATCGCATTCGCGAAGTAGCAGAGGGCACCAGCCGCTTCTGCAAGCTCAAGGAAATCCGCCCGACGATCATGGGCTCGACGGTCTATCTGCGCTTCCGCTTCGCCACCGGCGACGCCATGGGCATGAACATGGCGACCATCGCCTGCGACCGGGTCGTGCGCAACCTGATCTACCCCGAGACCGGCATCGAGTGCGTGGCCCTTTCGGGCAACCAGTGCGTCGACAAGAAACCGGCGGCGATCAACTTCCTCGAGGGCCGCGGCAAGCGGATCCACTGCGAGGTGCGGCTCTCGGCCGAGGTGCTGCGCAAGAACCTCAAGGTCAACCGGGACGCATTCGTCGACATGCAGTACCGCAAGAACCTGCTCGGCTCCATCGCCGCAGGGGCCCTGGGCTTCAACGCCCACTACGCCAACATCGTTGCCGCCTTCTTCATCGCCACCGGCCAGGATGTGGCCCACGTCGGCGAGGGATCGATGGGCGTGACGATGATCGAGCCGATCGAGGACGGCGGCGCGCTGTTCTCGATCATGATGCCCGACGTTCCGCTGGGAACCGTCGGTGGCGGAACGGCGCTGGACACCCAACGCGAGGCGCTGTCGCTGCTCGACGTGGATCCCGATCCGGCTCAACCCGGAGCGGCGACCATGCGCCTGGCCGAGATCCTCGGCGGCATCGTGCTTGCCGGTGAACTCTCGCTGCTGGCGGCGATCACTTCGGGCGATCTGACCAGCGCCCACGAGCGGCTGGCCCGGGGTGTCGATACCGACAAGCAGGGGCCGCGCCCCTGACCGAAGAGGGCCGGGGGCTCATGCAAAACCGTCGCGTGCGGGCCTCGGCCCCGGGGAAACTCATCCTGATGGGTGAGCACGCCGTGGTCTACGGCTACCCCGCCCTGACCACCGCCGTCGACCTGCGCCTCGACGTGACCCTCGAGCCGGGCAGCGAACCCGGAGTGGCGGTCAATCTGCCCCAGCTCGACATGGCCTTCGATCTCGACTGGCAGGAGATCCGCGACTACACCCGGCGAGCACGGGAAGCCTGGGAGCGCTACGCGGCAAACCCCAGCGCCGAGGCCTTCGCCGAGGTCGGACACGGCGACCCGGCGCACCTGACCAAGATCGCCCTGGGCGAAGCCGCCGGGGAGGTCGACGCCGCGCTGAAACTGAGAGTCGATTCAGGGATCCCCATCGGGGGTGGCCTCGGAAGCTCCGCCGCCGCGTCGGTGGCCATCGTCGGCGCCCTTCGCGCATGGCTCGGCAAGGCCCACGACGCCGCGACCCTCGACCCGCTGGTGCTGGAGGTCGAGCGCCGGCAGCACGGCATGCCCTCGGGGGTCGACCACGCCACGGTGCTGCTCGGCGGCGCGCTGTGGGCCCGGCGCGACGGGGACGCCCTGGCCGCCCGGCCGCTGGCGATCGCCGACCGGGGCATCCTGGCCGGCATGCGGGTCTACGACACCGGCCGCCCGGCGGAGAGCACCGGACAGGTGGTCAGCACCGTGCGCGACCGGCTGCGAACGCTTCCCGACCAGGGCCGCGAACTCTTCGAACGGATGGGCGGAGCAACCCGGACCCTGCGCGACCGGCTGACCGAGGGGGGCGACACCCGGGAGGTCGTCGAGGCAATCCGCACCTTCCAGCGCGGGCTCGAATCCCTCGGCGTGGTCCCCGGGGAACTCGTCGAAATCGTGCGCCGCTGTGAAGCCGAAGGGGGGGCCGCCAAGATCACCGGCGCGGGCACCCTGACCGGCTCGGCGGCAGGCTGCCTTCTGGTCTACCATCCGCAGTCACCCGGGCCGTGGCCGTTCCTCGAACGGTTCCAGGCCCATCCCGTGGCTCTCGGTGCCCCGGGACTCACGCTGGAGATCCTATGAGCGGCAAGGCGACGGTGATCTCGCCGGCGAACATCGCCTTCATCAAGTACTGGGGCGCGGTGGACTTCGACCGGGCGATCCCGACCAACCCGTCGATCTCGATGACCCTCGACGCCTGCCACAGCCGCTGCACCGCCGAGCACGTCGACGGGAGCGGCGACGACGAGGTGCATCTGGCCCAGCCCGACGGCAGCCTGACCGATGCGCCCGAGTCGTTCGTGCGCGGCGTGCGCAACCACCTCGACCGGATTCGCGAGCACACCGGCCGCAGCGGCCGCTTCCGCATCGCCACCGCCAACAGCTTCCCCATGGGCGCGGGCATCGCCAGTTCCGCCTCGGGCTTCTCGGCGCTGGCCATCGCCGCAACGCGGGCGCTGGGTCTGGAACCGGACGAGGACGAACTATCGGAGTTGGCGCGTATGAGCGGATCCGGTTCGGCCTCCCGCTCGGTCTCCGGCGGCTACCTGGAGTGGCCGGCGGAGGGAAGCGGCGATCGCTGCCACGCCAAGGTCATCGCCTCGGCGGATCACTGGGACCTCAAGGACGTGGTGGTCCTCGCCGACAGCAGCGAGAAGAAGGTCTCGTCCCGGGAGGGCCATCGGCGGGCGGCCTCGAGCCCCCACTTCGCCCGCCGCCGTGAGCTGCTGCCGGCGCGATTAGACGCGACCCGCCGCGCCATCGCCGAACGGGACTTCGACTTGCTGGCCCCGGTGCTGGAAGAGGAGGCGATCGAGCTGCACCTGATCGCCATGTCCTCCCGGCCGGCGATCTTCTACTGGAAGCCGCCTACCCTGGCGATCCTGGAGACGGTGCGCGAGCTTCGCGAAGCGGGCTGCCCCGCCGCCGCCACCATGGACGCCGGGCCCAACGTGCACGTGATCTGTCCGGCCGAATCCGAGGAGCAGGTCTTCGATGCGGTCTCCCGGGTGCCGGGGATCGCCGGCGTGATCCGCGACGGCGTCGGCCGCGGCCCCCGGTTCTCCGACGAGCATCTGGCGTGAGCCGCACGCCGCGCCTGACCCTGCTCAAGCTGGGCGGCAGCCTGATCACCGACAAGACCGGAGTCGAGTCGGTTCGCCAGGATGCCCTGGATCGGCTGGCCCGGGAGATCGCCCGCGCGCTGCCCAAACTTCGTGGCGGGCTTCTGATCGGCCACGGCGCCGGCTCCTTCGGCCACGTGGCCGCCCGCAAGCACGGCGTCGGCAAGGGGCCGCTGGACGCCCGCGGCCTGCGGGGCGCGGCCCGGACCCAGGACCGCGCCGCCGCACTGCACCGCATCGTGATCGCGGCGCTGTTGCGCGCCGGAGCGCCCACCTTCTCCCTGGCCCCTTCGAGCTTTCTGACTTCCCGCAGCGGCAAACCGCGCACCGTGGGCCTCGACGCCCTTTGCGGCGCCCTCGACCGGGGCATGCTGCCGGTGATCTACGGGGACGTGGTCCAGGACGAGGCGTGGGGCGCCTCGATCTGCTCCACCGAGAACCTGTTCCTGGCCCTGGCGCCGCGGCTTCAGCGCAAGGGCTACCGCATCCAACGGGCGCTCTGGCTCGGCGAGACCGAAGGGATCTACGACAGCGAGGGGCGTACCCTTTCCCGGCTGCGGCGCAAAGACCTCCGGGGACTGGGGGCGGCCGTCGGCGGCTCCCGGGGAACCGACGTCACCGGGGGCATGGCCCACAGGCTCGACGCCGCCGGACGGCTGGCGGCCCGGGACATTCCGTCGCTGATCTGCGACGGCCGGGTCCGCGGTAGGCTGGGCCGGGCCCTGGCCGGCAAGGACGTTCCCGGGACGCATGTCGTACCATGAGTCGGTGGCCGCCCTGGGCGGCCCTGCAGGGGGGAACCGAGGACCTCGAATGAGCCGGAACGCTGAGATCTCCCGGGAACGATTGGCGGAGCTGCTGGAGCGCACCAGCCGCACCTTTGCCCTTTCGATTCCGCTGCTGCGCGAGCCGACCCGCCACGAGGTCGAACTGGCCTACCTGCTGTTCCGCATCGCCGACACCCTGGAAGACGCGACGCTCTGGAGCAAGGAGCGGCAGGTCGACGAACTGAACGCCTTCGCCGATCTGTTGCGCAAGCCCTCGACCGACGAGGCGCGGCGGCTGGCCGACCGCTGGAGCGCCGAGCCCCCGCTGGAACATGACGACTACATGGAGCTGATGCGAGAGACCCCGCTGGTCATCGCCGCCTCCCTGGAACTGGCGCCCGCTGCCCTGGAGCAGGTGCTGCCCCACACCATACGCACCACCGAGCTGATGGCCGGGTTCTGCGCCCGGCAAAACGACGACCGGGTGCTCGAGCTCGAGTCGATCGACGAACTCAAGCGCTACTGCTACGCCGTGGCGGGGATCGTCGGCGAGATGCTGACCGAGCTGTTCATCCTCGGCGCGCCGCCGCTCCAGGACACACTTGAAGAGTTGCGCTCCCGAGCCGCGACCTTCGGCGAGGCGCTCCAGCTGGTCAATATCCTCAAGGACACCGCCACCGACGTGGTCGAGGGCCGGGACTTTCTCGGCGGCTGCGATCGCGGGGAGGTGTTCGCCCTGGCCCGCCGGGACCTGGCGGTGGCCCAGGAGTACGTCGAGCTGCTCCGCCGCCATGACGCCCCCCGGGGCACCGTGGAGTTCACCGCCCTGCCGGTTCTGCTGGCCTGGGCCACCCTCGACGCCGTGGAAGAGCACGGCCCCGGAGCCAAGATCAGCAGGCTCAAGGTCGCCGGAATCGTGGCCGCGATGAAGGCCGATCTGACCCTGGGAAAGAGCCCCTTCCGCTAGGCCTCCTCCCCTCCCCTGCCAACTTCCGCCTCCTGCGCTAAGGTGTCTGCTCGGCCCGTACGGACCACACCGAATCGCAGCACGGAGGTTCCCTTGTCTCGCACCATCTGCCTCATTCCCGGGGACGGCATCGGCCCCGAGGTCAGCAACGCCGCCCGCAAGGTGATCGACGCCGCCTGTCCCGGCATCGAATGGCTCTCCCTGCCCGCCGGCGCCGGCGCCCTGGAGCGCCACGGGGACGTCCTGCCCGAGAAGACCCTGAAGACCCTCGAAGAGGTGCGGCTGGCGCTCAAGGGCCCGATCACCACCCCGGTGGGACGCGGCTTCCGCAGCATCAATGTCCAGCTGCGCAAGAAGTTCGACCTCTACGGCGCCGTGCGTCCGGTGCGTTCGCTGCCCGGCGTCAAGACCCGGTTCGACGACGTCGAACTGGTGGTGATCCGTGAGAACACCGAGGGCCTCTACTCCGGCCTGGAGCACGAGGTGGTCCCCGGGGTGGTCGAGAGCCTGAAGATCGCCACCCAGGCCGGCTGCGAACGGATCGCCCGCTTCGCCTTCGACTACGCCCGCCAGCGTGGACGCAAGAAGGTCACGGTGTTCCACAAGGCGAACATCATGAAGCTGTCCGACGGCCTGTTCATCAAGGTCGCCAAGCACATCCACGAGACCGAGGCCCCGGACATCGAGTACGAGGAACTGATCATCGACAACGGCTGCATGCAGATCGTGCGTGATCCCTCCCGCTTCGACGTGCTGCTGCTGGAGAACCTCTACGGCGACGTGGTCAGCGACCTGTGCGCCGGACTGGTCGGCGGGCTGGGCGTGGTCCCCGGCTCCAACATCGGTAAGGACTTCGCGATCTTCGAGGCGGTCCACGGCAGCGCCCCGGACCTGGCCGGCCAGAACCTGGCCAACCCCCTGGCGCTGATCATGAGCGGCGTGATGATGCTCAACCACATCGGTGAGCGGGAAGCGGCGACCCGGGCCAAGGAGGCCTACAACGCCGTGCTCGCCGAGGGAAACCCGGAGCAGCTGACCCGCGACATCGGCGGCCAGGGAACGACGTCGGGGTTCGCCGACGCGATCGTGGCGAAGCTCTAGCCCTCTTTCGCCCGGACGGGCCACGGGAGGGTGCCGCCTCGGGTGCGCTGTTCCGTCGGCGGAGGGGGAGCGAACAGGGCTGTCCCACGAGGATTCGTGGGACAACCTGCTCTGTCACTTGGGATGGATGGCGCGAGAGGCAACCCTGCCTCAGAGGGGGTAAACGGCGGATTACCTCTCGCTCGTGACGCCCAGGAGAACGGCTGAGGTTCCCCCCTTATTCCGGAGCGCTCAGGATTGCCCGATTTTCTTCGCCGCTACGGCCGGCTGGCCGCGGTCAACATCCTCTCGAATCTGACCGTTCCCCTTGCGGGTCTGGTGGATACGGCGATGTTGGGGCACCTGGACGAGATCCGCTTTCTCGCCGGGGTGGCCCTGGCGGCGATCCTGTTCGAGTACATCTACTGGACCTTCGGCTTCCTGCGGATGGGCACTACCGGCACCGCCGCCCAGGCCCTGGGCCGGAGGGATGAGCGGGAACTGAGCCTGGTGCTCTATCGCGCCCTGGCGCTGGCCGTCGCCATCTCGGGCGTGATCCTGCTGCTCCAGTGGCCCCTGCGGGAGCTGGGCCTGGCGGTGCTGCAGGGAGACCCCGGGGTCGAAGAGGCGGCCCGGGACTACTTCGATGCGCTGGTCTGGGGTGCCCCGGCCGCGCTCTGCAACTTCGCCCTGGTCGGCTGGTTCCTCGGCCGGGCCGAGGGCCGGGCCGCCCTGGCGATGACCGCCGTGGCCAACCTGGGCAACGTCGCCTTCAACTACCTGTTCATCGTCGAGCTCGGCTGGGCCGCCCGGGGCGCAGGCCTCGGCACCATGCTGAGCCAGTACCTCTCCCTCGGCGCCGGGCTGATCCTGCTGAGCCGCCGCCGGCGCAGCCGCTGGATCTGGAGCGAGGTGCTCGACCGGGCCCGGCTTACCGAGGTGATGAAGCTCAACGCAGACATCCTGATCCGCACCCTCTGCCTGGTCTCGAGCTTCGCCGTCTTCACCAACTTCGGCGCGATGCTCGGTGTGCAGCTCCTGGCGGCCAACACGATCCTGCTGCGGGTGCTGACCCTGGCGGCGCACCTGATCGACGGC
Source organism: Acidobacteria bacterium Mor1 (assembly GCA_001664505.1). Lineage (GTDB taxonomy): Bacteria > Acidobacteriota > Polarisedimenticolia > Polarisedimenticolales > Polarisedimenticolaceae > Mor1. The sequence goes on along the minus strand of CP011806.1, from coordinate 5,034,242 downwards.
GCCGCCTTCGCCACCGAGAGCATCGCCGGCATCCTGCACGGCCGGGGCGACCGGGCCGGCCTGCGGCGATTGCTGCGGCTGTCGCTGTGGGTCGGCGAGGGCTTCGCCGTGGCGGTGCTGGCGGTGGTGCTCATCGCTCCCCGCCCGCTGCTGGGGCTCCTGACCTCCCACGGCGATGTGATCGACCGGGCGGTGGAACTGAGCCCCTGGCTGATCCCGGTGCTGGTCTTCGGCGCCCTGGCCTACATGCTCGACGGGTTCTTCCTGGGACTCACCGCAGGTCCCACCCTGCGCCGGGCGATGCTGGTCAGCACCCTCGTGGTCTTCCTGCCCGCGGCGCTGCTTGCGCTCCGGTTCGAGAGTGCCTGGGGCCTGTGGGCGGCGATGGCGGCGTTCATGCTCGCCCGGACGGTCACCCTGGGCTGGGCGGCCCGCCCGGCCCTCAATTGATGTTGCCGCCGGCCCGGCGCCGGATAAAGATAGCTACATGAATCTGCCGATCCCCGCAGCAGCCGATCGTGGCGGCCGAGCGCTGTTGCTCCTGGCCTGCTTCGTCGTGCTGATCGCCGGGATGAAGGCGGCCGCGGCCCTGCTGCAGCCCTTCCTGATCGCCGTGTTCATCACGATGGTCAGCCTGCCGATGCTTAACTGGCTGCGCAAGTACATGCATCCGGCGCTGGCGATGCTGCTGACCGTGGGCGCCGACCTGCTGGTCCTGGGCGCGGTGATCGTGCTGGTCGGCGGTTCGATCCAGGCGTTCATCGACGCCGTGCCCCGCTACGAGGCGATCCTGCGCCAGCGGGCCGACGACATCATCACCCTGCTACAGAACTACGGCATCGAAGTCTCCCGGGACCAGGCCAGGGAGTGGATCGACCCCGGCCAGTTGTTCGGCTGGGTCACCAGCTCCATGCGCGGCGCGGTGGCGGTGCTCTCCAACGCGGTGCTGGTGTTCCTGGCATCGGTGTTCATGCTGGCCGAGGTCGCCGGCTTCCCGGCCAAGCTCGAACGAGCCTTCGGCCGCAGCGGCCGCAGCTCCGCCCGCTTCCGCCATATCCAGCTCGAGATCCAGCGCTACCTCTCGGTCAAGACCGCCGTCAGCCTGGCCACCGGCATCCTGGTGGGCCTGGCCATGTGGGCCATCGGCATCGACTTCCCGGTGCTGTGGGGCCTGTTGGCCTTCGTGCTTAACTACATCCCGACCCTCGGTTCGATCTTTGCCTCGATCCCCCCGATCATGCTGGCCATCGTGCAGTTCGAGGGGCTCGGCCCGGCCCTGGCCGTCGCCGCGGTCTTCCTCTCGGTGAACCTGCTGCTGGGAAGCTTCCTCGAGCCGCAGCTGCTCGGTCGCCGGCTCGGTATCTCAACCCTGGTGGTCTTCGCCTCGGTGATCTTCTGGGGCTGGGTCTGGCCGCCGGTGGGCATGCTCGTCTCGGTGCCGATGACCATGGTGGTCAAGATCATGCTCGAGAACACCGAAGATCTGCGCTGGGTCGCGGTGCTGCTCGACGCCAACCCCCGCAAGAAAGACCGCAAGCTCGGAACCGCCTGATTGCCGCCCGGCGTCCCGGCCGCTGCACCCCGCCATCAGCAGTGCCCCGTTCCGGTGGCCCTTCTGTCACTTTACTTGCCCCTTTTATCGCGGTATACACAGGTCATTCCCCCCTCCCGATATGAGACGCACCTGTGCGTCCTCCAGCCTGTCGAGGAGAGGCCATGCCGTTCACCCAGCGAACCGCCGTCCTGTTCACCCTGTCGATCCTGATCGCCGGCTTTGCCCTGGCCGGAGATGGGCAATACCCCGGCGGACTGCGCCCGCCGCTGGGTGACGTCCTCGAACAGGCGGACCCCGGCGAGCGGGTCCCGGTCAGCATCGTGCTCAAGGAACAGACCTCGCTGGAGTCGATTCGGTTGGCCACGGCCGGCCTGCGGGGCGAAGAGGCCCGGGGAGCCGCGCTTGCGCTTCTGAAGCGCACCGCCGCCGCCCACCAGGGACCGCTGCTGGACACCCTGCGGTTGGAACAGGCCTCGGGCCGGATCGCCCGCCTGCGGCCGCTCTGGATCGGCAACGTGATCGGCGTCGACGCCACGCCGGATCTGATCCGGCGCATCGCCGCCCGCCCCGAGGTCGCCTGGGTCAACCACAACCCCAAGGTCAACGTCGAACTGGGACATGATCCCGCCGACGACCTCCAGGCCGAACGCCCGCTGGGCCCGCTGGGGGTCTCCGCCATCGAGTGCGGCGTCGAACAGATGGACGCGCCGCGGGTGTGGAACGAACTGGGCACCACCGGCGAAGGTGCCGTCGTCGCCGTGATCGACAGCGGCGTCTGCTGGAGCCACTCGGACATCGTCAACCAGGTCTGGGTCAACCCCGGCGAAGACCTGGACGGTGACGGCGAGGTGATGGATCCCGACGACGAGAACGGCATCGACGACGACGGCAACGGTTTCGTCGACGACCTGGTCGGCTGGGACTTCGAACAGAACGACAACCGCCCCAGCGACGACAACTCCCACGGCTCCCACTGCGCCGGCACCGTCGCCGGTGACGGCACCGCCGGAACCCAGGCGGGTATGGCGCCGGACGCCGAGATCATGATCCTCCGCGTCGGCCTGACCTTCTCCGACGAGGTCGACGTCTGGAACGCGATGCAGTACGCCGCCGAGAACGGCGCCGACGCCATCTCGATGAGCCTCGGCTGGCCCCACAACCAGAACCCCGACCGCGCCACCTGGCGGCAGAACTCGGAGAACACCATCGAGGCGGGGACCACCATGGTCATCGCCGCCGGCAACGAGAGTTCGGGGAACGAACCGGACAACGTCCGCACCCCCGGCGACGTTCCGCGCATCATCAGCGTCGGCGCCGTCGATTGCGACGAAGCCGCCGCCGGTTTCTCCAGCCGCGGACCGGTGACCTGGCAGAACGTCGCGCCGTTCAACGACCACCCCTACCCGCCGGGCCTGATCAAGCCGGATGTCTCGGCGCCCGGGGTCAGCACCGAGAGCCACAACATCTGCACCGGCTACTCGCTCAAGAGCGGCACCTCGATGGCCACCCCCCACGTGGCCGGCGCCGTGGCGTTGATGAAGTCGGTCAACCCCGGCCTGACCCATGACGAGATCAAGAGCGCGCTGGAACTGACCTCCATCGACCGGGGCGCTCCGGGCAAGGACAACACCTTCGGCAGCGGCCGGGTGGACGCCTTCGCCGCGGTGGAAGAGGTCTTCGGGCTGCGCCTCGAAGAGGTCGAGGTCGTCGACAGCGACCCGAACTACGGCAACGCCGACGGAGGCGTCGACACCGGAGAGCTGGTCACCCTGGCGGTGACCCTGCGCAACCAGCGGGACGACCTGACCTCGACCAACGTGCGGGCCCACATCGAGACCACCACACCCGGCGTGACCCTGGTCCACGACTACGCCACCTGGGACGACATCGCGCCACTGGATACCGCGGTCTCCCATGCGCCCCACTTCTCGGTGCGCATCGAAAACGGCTGCAACTATCGGGTCGACTTCAACATGACCCTGGAGTACGACGACCGGGTCACCAGCAGCAGCTTCTCGATCCGGGTCGGCAGCGCGTTCGACCGCCAGCTGATGGCCGACGACTTCGAGAGCGACCGGGGGTGGACCGCGTCGAGCACCGCGACCAGCGGCGGCTTCGTGCTGGAAGACCCCGTCGGCGTGACCAACGCCGGCAACGTGGTGCAGCCCGAAGACGACGTGACCGCCGATCCGGGCAGCGTCTGCTGGGTCACCGGCAACGGCAGCACCGTCCCCGGCGACGGCGACGTGGACGGCGGCAGTGCCTTCGTCGTCTCGCCGGCGATGGACGCCACCGACTTCGACAACGCCACCCTGAGCTTCTGGCGCTTCTTCCATGCGGTGCCCGGCACCGTGCCGGCGTCGGACTTCTTCCGGGTGCAGTGGAGCCGGGACGGCAGCAACTGGAACACCATCGACGAGATCGGCGAGGGGCATCCCTGGCAACAGGTCCAGCTACCGCTCCCGAGTAACGCGTTCGGCCCGGGGCTCCAGATCCGCTTCGAGGTCGCCGACGATCCGCTGGTCGTGATCGAATCGGTGGTCGAGGGGCTGGTCGACGAGGTCATGATCGACGGCGAGCGCATCGAGTGTGACAGCTTCTCGGCCAGTGGCAGCGGCAACCCGCCGAACCCGGTGGGCAACAGCCTGCTGGTGAGCCTGGACCCCAACGGCGACCTTCGGCTGGACTGGCAGGAACCGGCCGCCGACGCGAGCCACGATCCGGCGACCCTCTACCGGGTCTTCACCTCGGCGACACCGGATATCGGCTTCGGCGAGGCGGGACAATCCCAGGCGCCGTTCCACGTGGATGCCGGCGGCGATCCGTCGACGCTCTTCTACCTGGTCGCCGCGGAGAACGCGGCTGGCGATTCGGGAGAGATGCCCTAGGAGATACCCCTAGGGGGCCGGATAGGCACCGCGCAGCACGGCGACTTCGGCCTCGGCGCCCACCAGGGAACTGGTGCGCGAACAGGCACTTGCGCCCAGGTCGCCTTCGTCTCCTCCGGCATAGACGAGGTAGGCTTCGCCGTGCTGGAACCCGTATCCGCAGGCGCTGCCGGAAGTGTTTGTCTGAACCGTCACCCGGGCCGTGCCGCCTCCCTTGAACCAGGAGGAGACTTCAAACTCCACGTTGAGGTAGCGCCTGCCGGGATCGATATCCGCATTCAGGGCGTCGCGCACGGTTCGGGGCAGCCGTCGTTTGAACCATTTGCCGACTGCCCCGTCGCCGCGATCGTGCACTTCATCAATACCGACGACCGCTCCGATGAAGACAGCAGTCGATTCCTCGGCGGCAACCAGGGGAGGCTCCGGCGGCAAGCAACTGCAGGCCCATGCCGCGGCGCCGAGGTTCGCAACGAGACCCACGCCAATGGCCAGAAGTATCCTGTGGGCACGATCCACTAGGGATACCAGGCGAGGAACTCGTCCACGTCGGAGAGCTCGATCCAGCGGCCAGCTTCTTCGGTCCACACCATCATCGCGACCTTTCCGGCACCGCTTCGAAGGCGCACCTCTAGAGCAATGCGGCCTGCGTCCGTAGTGGCGGAGAGAGAGTGTGCATCGTCCCAAGCGCCCAGTGCGTTTCCGTCGTGCAACAACCGGGCTCCGTCGGCGCCTTCTTCGATGGAGAATCGGTGACCCAGTTCAACTCTGTCGGTCGGATCCAGCGTCATCTCGTCGAGATCGACGCGATAGCGGCTGCCTGCGGAGTAGATGACGTTCCCGCCAAGATCGCGGTAGATCGAGGGATTAGACCCTAGTGGGAGGATCTCCGTTGTTTCGAGTGCCTGCACCCGGCCGTCCAGCTGCACAACGGCAAGCCTGCCGTTGTCCAAGTGCGTGAGAATTCGCGCGTCGTCCAGCCAGAATATCGGTGGACGGGGAAAGGTTGACGCGTAGGGCGCCAACCGCACATCGAGCACCGGACCGACGAGTCGCTCAGCGCCACCCGCATCCTTGACCACCAGGCGCCGTTCGAACTTGGAGTCCCCCAGCCCCTCGATATGGGCGACACTTGCGACGAGAGCACCGTCTGGGGATACTTCGACGACCTCGGACCAGACGTCGAACACGGTCCAGACGGAACCCTCGGAGAGTCGGCGCTCAGTGCCTTCGGCGAGGTCGACCTCGCGAACCACGGGAGGCCATTGTCGACGAGTCTCGTGAACGAGCCGCACGCCATTTATGCCACGAATCGTGCCCAGCTCGATAGGCAGTGCAGCCCCTGTTTTCAGGTCGATTGGCTGCCGGCCGTTTGCAACCCAGTACCGACCGTCAATGATCGCGCTACCGAGAAAAGACGGATCGAATCGGCCGAGCAGTTCCTGACCTACCAGCAGTCCATCCTTGAAGTGATAGCGCACCAGCTCCGAGTCGTTCTTGCGCTCGGCGTCGGGCGCCGGCTGCGTTGCATAGAGCATTCGCTCCGCTGCGGCCACCGGACCGACGAGTCCGAGAAGAACCATGATGGCTACCAGGGCCTTGGTTGGCGTGCACGGCCTGGTGCGAGTGGAGTCGCTCATGAGACCTCCGCAATCGCCGCTTCACTGCGGACGCACTGCTCCCAGGTTGCCCTGACCGGAGCGCGGGGTCAAACGAACAGGGGGTAGCCCTGGGAAGGGCATCCCTAGGGAAGGCTAGCGGGCGGGGCCGCGGAGGCCGACGAGCTCTTTTTCCAGCTCGGCGATGCGCTGCTGGACCTGGGCCAGGCGCTCGGCGTTGTTCGAGCCTTCGGTCTCGACTTCGCTGGCCTTGGCCACGCCGGCGAGATACGGGTTCTTGATCGAGAGCACCCGCTTGCGGAGCTGCTCGAGCTCGTTCTCGATGGCGGCCACCCGTTGGGCCTTCTCCTCGGGAGTGGCCGGCTTGGCGGCCTTGCCGCCCGGCTTGACCGGCTTCTGCCCCGGCGCTCCGGGTGCGGCGGCACCGGGCGCGGCGGCGCCGGCCGGGCCGGCGGCTGGGGCCGGGGTCGGCGCGGGAGCCGCCGAGGGGCCGAAGCGCTGCTCCAACATGTCGTTGGTGATCACGATCGGCGCTTCCCGCTTGGCCTCGGCCTGCTTGGCCTTGGCGGCGGGCTTGGCCGCAGGCTTCTTCTTCGCGTCCTTGGAGTCTTCGGCGACGGCGCCCATCGGCAGAGCCAGGGCGGCGGCGAGCATCATGAGGCGGATCGTGCGCGAATACGACATCGTAACCTCCGCGGGGCAGAGAGCACCCTGGGTCAAGTATGGGCGCCGGCCTGCCCCGGCGCTACTCACCCGCCGGGAAGCCCCCTCGGGCCCCCGATGCGAAGGATCCCCTAGTCGTAGATGTGGGTCGAACCCAGGCCCCGGGAGACCTTGAGGGTCAGGGTCGGCCAGTTGAGCTCCGGATCCCCCTCGCTGACCGACAGCCCGGTGGTGTTGGCTGCCTCGNCGAGGCCGACGTCGTTGTCCACATCCAGCTTGACCCCGCTGCGGGGCACCCGGACGCTGGTCTCGCCGATGCCGCCCCGGACCGAGATGCGGGCATCCCGTAGCCACTCACCGGTCAGGTCCAGACCCAGGGATCCGATACCGGTGTCGATGTCGACCACCTCGGGACTGGCGTTACCCAGACCGCGCACTTCCAGTTCGCCCACGCCGGCGTCGATCAGGAAGTTGGCCAGCGGGATCGCCGTCGGCTCGTCGAAGCTCACGTCGTGGTCGCCGGTACCCAGCTTGAGGTCTACATCGGCAATGGCCAGGCCACCCAGGTTCATCCGGCTCTGACCGGTGCCCATCTCTCCTTCGAGGCGGATCGGCACACCCGGCGGCAAGTAGAGCCGCAGCCGGTCCTCCCCTCCCTTGAACGAGATGAACGGGCCCCAGCCCTTGCGTTTGAACTCGAGTTCGTAGCGCCAGCTGCCGTCGTCGGACTCCTCGAACTTCTGCTCCAACCGGAACTTGCCCGAGTCGTAGTCCCCTTCGATCCGGATCGGATCTCCGGGACGGCCGGCGCGAATCTCGAAGGTCGCCAGGGATACATCCAGCACCACGGTGCCGCCGGCCACGTCGGCGACCGGAAGCGCCACTTCGGGCTGATCTTCGAGGGTCTCCGCGGTCGCTCCGGCCTGTTCCTCGCCCTCGGCTTCAGAATCACCTTCGGTGGGATCCAGAGGAGAGATCACCGACGGCAAGCCCGGGACCGGTTGGCTGAACTCCTGAACGATCTGCTCGCCCGAGGAGGGGGTCATCAGCACGCCGAGCAGCGCCCAGAGCCCCAACAACACGAACCCCAGGCATCCGCAGCCGAGAGTTCCGAAACAGCCGGTTTTGAAACACCCGCGGCGGGGCGCCTTGTCGGTCATGGATTCCTCCCCTTTCAAGGAGTAGAACGGCCCGGGGCCGCAAGCGGTTCCATCGGATCCGGGATGGTCAGACGTCGGTCAGGGTCATGCCCCTTCGGCGGGCTGATGCTCGGGCCGCAACAGGTCGAGCACCGTCTTGACCGGGGTGAAGGTCTCGAGGGGTACCTCGACGAAGGCGGTGTTCCAGCCGGCCATGCCGCCGTTCCACAGGCCCGGACGCTCCAGCGCCCGCAGCTCCCGGCCGCCGTCGGACTTGCTCGCGATGATCACCGCGTTCTCGTCGACGAAGTCCGACAGGTCGTAGGGCCGCCCCGAGGCGTCCCGCACGGCGCAGACCAGGTCGACCGGGTTGAAGTGGGTCGACTGCATCAGGATCTCCTGGTGATCCTCGGAGTCCGGATCGATCTGGGCCTTCTCGACGATCTGGAGCCGCACCGCGCCGTCGTCGTCCCGAACCCAGAAGGGGCCGCCGCCGGGCTCGCCGGTGTTGGCCACCACGCCGCAGACCCGCAAGGGGCGGTAGAGCCGCTCGGTCAGCCGCTCACGGCGCTCGCCGGCGTCGAGGGTTCGCGCCGGCAGCTCCACGTTGAGCTTCTTGCGCAGGAAGGTCTCGACCTGTTCGAACAGGGCGTCAGCGGGTTCCTCGTCGTGAAGCCGCGCACCCAGGGCGAAGGCCTGCTGCTGCAGGTCGATCAGATAGCCGCAGAGCACCTTCTTCCAGCGCACCGCCGCCGGCTTGGCGTGGTCGGGTTGAATGTTGTCGATGTTCTTGACGAAGACCACGTCGCCGTCGAGGTCGGCGAGGTTCTCGATCAAGGCCCCGTGCCCGCCGGGACGGAACAGCAGCGACCCGTCCTTCTTGCGGAACGGACGGTTCTGCGCGTCCACCGCCAGGGTGTCCGTCGAGGGTTTCTGGGTCGAGAACGCCACGTCGTAGCGCACGCCCAGTTTTTCCTGATAGCGCGGCGCCTCCTCGGCAAGCAGCGCACGGAACCCGGTCATGTGATCCGGCGACACGGTGAAGTGCAGCCGCGCGACCCCTTCGGCGTCGGCGGCGTAGCGCGCCCCTTCGACCAGGTGCTCCTCGAAGGCGGTGCGGCCGCCGGAGCCGTAGCGATGGAACTTGATCAACCCCTTGGGCCGGGAGGCGTAGCCGAGTCCCGGGCGATCGAGCAGCCGCGACAAGACCGCATCGACCCGGCCGTCGCCGAGCATCACCGAGAGGGTGCGTCCGTCGTTGGCCAGGGAGCGGTCAAGATCGCCGTAGAAAGCGAAGCGGTCGATCTCGTCATGAAACTGCATCAGCGCCTTGGCCGCGCCGTGAGCCTTGCCCGCCAACTCCCGCACGCCGGCCCAGTCGGTCCCGCGCCCTTCCCCCTGGGTGAAGTAGAGCAGGTCCTTGAACATCCGGGACGCCGCTCCCGAGGCGGGCACGAACTTCAGGCAGCGACCGGCGGCGGCGGCCTGGNCGTGGAGCCCTTGCAGGCGTTCGGCCTCGGCATCGTCGAGCACCGTTACCCCGTCGCCGGGGGTGCAGGGGCGGGCCAGGGCCGCGTAGGCCGGCGGCCGGGCGAACAGGGCCAGCTGCCGATCGGCCTCCTCGGGGGAAATTCCCCGTTCGGCCAGCACTTCCAGGTCGCGGCTCTCGAAGGGGTCTGCCATTGGGATCCTCGTCGCGGGTCGGAAAGAACGCAGGGATCCTAGCACCTGAGACTGCCTCCGGCTTGATACATTAGGCGCCGATGCGCGCGCTCTATCACCCGGATCCGTTCACCCTCGAACGGGAGCTGATCCGGCGGGTTGCGGTACTGCGGGACGCCGCTCCCGAGGGCCCGATCTGGATCGTCACCCCGACCCGGCGGCTGGCCCGCCACGTCCAGCGACGCCTGGCCGAAGAGCGCAGCGCCTGGCTCGGAGTCGAGGTCGGCACCTTCCGCGGATTGGCCCGGCGCATCCTCGAGAGCGCCATGCGGCCGCCGCTGACCGCGATGTCGCCGCGCCTCCTGGAACCGGTGCTCGAACGGGCCCTGGACCGGCTGCCCGATCACCCGCTGAGCCGCTTCGCCGGCGAGCGCCCCGGAAGCCGCCGCAGTCTGCTGGCCACACTGACCGAACTGCGCGAAGCCGAGATTTCACCCGATCACCTTCACGCCGCAGGGGAACAGGCGTCCGACCGGGCTCTCGCCGAGCTCTACGCCGGCTACGTCCGGGAATTGACCCGGCTCGAGACCCAGGGGCTGACCGACGAAGCCGGCTGGATCGCCGCCGCCGCCGATGAGGCGGGCTCCTTCGCCAAGGGGATCACCGGCGTGTTCCTCCACGGCGCCTACGAGCTGGTGGGCATGCACCTGACCCTGGTGCGGGCTCTCGCCCGGGAGACACCGGTCACGGCGTTCCTGCCCTACGACGACCGCTCTCCTGCCGTGGACTACGCCCGGGACTACGCCGCCCGGCATCTTCAGAGTGAGCCCGGCGCCGAGGCGCTGCCGGACAAACCGGCGGGCTGCCTCGGGCCTCGCCTTCCGTTGCTGTTCCGGGAGGACGAGCGGGGGGAACCGCTCCAGACCGTTCGCTTCCGCCACGCCCAGGGGGCCGCGCGCGAGGTGGAGATCGCCCTGCGGCACGCGCTGGTCGAGATCGAGAACGGAGTCGCTCCCAGGGACATCGCCCTGATCGGCCGCAGCCTCGAACCCTACCTGGCCGCGATCGAGGCCCAGTCCCTGACGCTGACCACCAGCCTCGAGCTGCCGCTGCGGCGCGAACCCTGGATTCACGACCTGCTGTTGTTGCTGCGGGTCTGCGCCGACGACTACCCCCGGGGGCGTACCGTCGAGCTGCTGCGCTCGCACCGGCTCGACACCCGCGCCCTCGGCGCCGAGGCCCCGCTTCCCGGCGGGCTGGAACGCTGGAGCAGGCGGGCGCGAATCCTGGGCGGACGACGGGAATGGCTGGAAGAGCTGAGCCGTTGGGCCGAGCGCCCGACCGACCGGCGCCGGCTGGGAAGCAGGGACGAACCGGATTGGCTGGTGCGCCAGGGTTGTCGCGACGCGGCGCAGATCATCGAACGCCTCGACCGGGTCGTGCGTCCGGAGACCCTGCGCAACTGGCACGAACACGCCCGGACCATCGAGCTGCTGCTCCGCCGCTACCTGCAATTCGAGGGGGAGCCGGAGAAGGCGCCCGGCTACGGCCAACTGGCCGAGCATCTGCGAGAGATGCGGGCGCTGACCCAGATCGCCGGCAGCGATCCGGTGACCTTCCGCGAGGCCGTTGACTGGTTGGAAAAGACCCTCGACGAGAGCCGGGTTCCCCTCGGCGACGAAGAGGGAGAAGGCATCCGGGTGCTCGACGCGATGCAGGCTCGCGGACTGACCTTCCGCCGGGTGTTCATCCTCGGGTTCCAGCAGGGCCTCGTACCGCGGGTGCCCCGGGAAGATCCGTTCCTCCCCGACCGCCTGCGCCGCAACCTGCGTAACCGGGGGGGCTTCGCCCTGCCGCTCAAGCTGGAAGGGGAAAGCGAGGAGCGCCAACTGCTGGCCTCGATGCTCGCCGCCGCCGAGGAGCGGATCGACATCTCCTGGCTGCGGGCCGACGAGGCGGGCCGGGCCAACGTGCCCTCGTTCTTTCTTCGCGAGGTCGGCCGGGTCGCCCTGGGAGAGCCCTCCACCGAAGCGGTTGTGCGTCACGCCGAGTCGGTGCCGGCCCATCCCCTGCGGCGCCTGGAGGGCCTGGCCGAGACGCCGGGCATGCTGACGCCCGCCGAGGCGCTGCAATGGATCGCGCTGTCGGCCACCGATCCGACCGCTGCTCACGAAGGGTTGGCCACGCGCCGACCGCAGCTCGCCGCCGGACTCGAGATGATCCGGGTCACCGAACAGTTCGAACCCGGGGACATGCGCTACGACGGCCGGCTGCAGCAACCGATCACCCGTGATCGCCACAGCGTGTCTTCCCTGCAGGAACTGGGACGTTGCCCCCTGCGCTACTTCTTCGGCTACGTACTGGGTATCGAGGAGCTGGAACCCGAGGCGGACGCCTACGCCCTGCCCGCCCAGGAGATCGGTCTACGGGTTCACGAGACCCTCGAAGCGGTCTACAAGCACCTGCTCGAAGAAGGGCTGGACGGCGACGATCTCGAGCTTCGGGCCAAGACCATTCTCGCCGCCGCCTGGAACGACCAGATGGCGGTGGAACGGGAACGGCGGGAAGACCGGCTGGGTTTCTACTGGAGCAGCCAGTCGGAGATCTGGCTCGGGGTGATGGAGCACTTCCTGCTCCAGGATCTGGCGCGGCTCCGGAGCGGCTGGACCATCGAGGGACTGGAACAGGTGATCGCCCGGGAGCTGCCCCTCGGCAACGGTGAGAGCCTGACGGTCCACGGCCGGCTGGACCGGGTCATCGCCCGGGACGGCGAGCAGATCGTCGGCGACTACAAGACCTCGGGCAACCTGGAAGGTCAAACCGATCCGTCCCAGGCGCTCAAGGGACTCAAGCTCCAGGCGGCGATCTATCAGCTCCTGTCGGAACCGGACACCGAGGTCGAACTCCTCGGCGTCGCTCCCTACTACGAGCGCCATCCGACCCGTGGCGACCGGGCGAGCCTGCAGTTGGACCACGCGACCCGGGAGGGCGTGCGCGAAACCCTGCGGGTGTTGTCGGAACTGCTGGAGACCGGGTCGTTCCCCATGGCCCGGGACGACGGGCCGTGCCGCTACTGCGCCTACCGCCCCGCCTGCCGCCGGGCGCACCCGCCGACCCGGGAGCGGGATGACCTGGCCCAGGACGCCGCCGACTTCCGCGCGCTGAAGAAGAAGAACACCCGGCGGGTCCGCGTGCTGGAGAAACAGGTTTGAGCCTGCGTGACGCCGAGGCGCGGCGCATCGCCGCCACCACCTTCGACCGCAACGTGGTGGTCACCGCCGGCGCCGGAACCGGCAAGACCAGTCTGCTGGTCGAGCGGGTGCTCAACGCCATCGGCTCCGACACCCTCGAATTACGCGAGCTCGCGGCGATCACCTTCACCAAGAAGGCCGCGGCGGAGATGCGCGAACGACTGGCCTTCGGACTGGAACGCCTGATCGAGCGGGCGCGCACTCCCGGCGATGAGGAAGGCAACGGCGAAGCGGATCGATCGTTCCTCTGGTTGCGGGACACCTGCGGCATCGAGCCGGTGCGTATCGGCGCTCGTGCACTGGAGGCCCTGCACCAACTTCACGCGGCCCAGATCGACACGATTCACGCCTTCTGCTCAGGGCTGTTGCGGCGCTACCCGCTGCAGTCCGGAGTCGATCCCCGCTTCGAGGTAGATCAGGGCGCCCACTGGGAGGTGGTACTGGCCGAGAGCTGGGATCGCTTCGCCGGACGCGAACTGGGCCCCACGGCCCCCCGGGGAGAGCTGTGGCGGCGCTTGCTCGGTCCGCTGGATCTGGATCTGCTGCGGCGATTGGCCTTCCGCCTGGCCGGCTTCGATGTTCCACAATCCCTGCTGGACGCCGACGGGGCGCGGCCGGATCGCCGGGAGATCCTGGGCGACGAGGTCGCGGCCCTCGCGGCCCAGCTCGACGACGCGCTGATCCGCTTCGGCACCGAAGACCGACTCAAGGGCATTCGCCTGCTGCGCGGTCTGCGCAACGCCCTTTCGGCGTGGGACGAAGAAGGCAGCGACGGCCTGCGCCGGATGGTCGATGCCGATCCGGATCTGCCCGACGGGATGGAAGGCAGCTTCGCCATCAGCGGCAAGGCGCTCGGGTCCCGACTCGGCGCGCTGAAGCGGCTGGGGCAGGAGGGCTACCGGCTAGCCCGGGGACTCTACCGCGGAGATGACGCGCTGCTCGACGCCGCCGTCGAGGCGGTGGGCCCCTTCGCCGCCGAGGCGCGGGAAGCGTATCTGGAACGGGGCTTCGTCAGCTTCGACGCGCTCCTGGTCCTGGCCCGCAATCTGTTGCGCGACCATCCGGATATCCGGCGGCGCTGCCGCGAACGGTTCCGCATGCTGCTGGTCGACGAGTTCCAGGACACCGACCCGCTGCAGTACGAGATCATGATGTATCTCGGTGAACGTGACGACGCCGCCGCGGACCACGCCTTCGACACCCGGCTGGCCCCGGGGCGGCTGTTCGTCGTCGGCGACCCCAAGCAATCGATCTACCGCTTCCGCGGCGCCGACTACGAAGCCTTCGCCCACACGGTGCAGCACCTGCTGGAGCAGGACCCTCCCGGCATCCCCTGCCTGCTGACCGAGAACTTCCGCAGCGTCGACGGCGTCTTGAACCCGGTCAACCGCCTGTTCGAGGATCCCCGAGGGGTGTGGCAGGCGTCGGCCTACCAGCCGGACTACGAGGCGATCCAAGCGGCCCGTCCTGTCACAGGCGACGGACCTCGTGTCGAGATCTGGACCCCGGAGACCGACCGCAAGCTGCTGGCAGGCGAACGCCGGCTGGCCGAGAGCCGCATTCTGGCGGAACAGATCGAAGGCTGGGTCGCCGCCGGCGAGTGCCGCTACGGCGATGTGACGGTGCTGCTCCGGGCGTTCAGCCAACTCGGCATCTACCTGCGCGGCTTGCGGGAGCGAGGCATCCCGTTCGTCGTCGACGGCGGCCGGGAGTTCCTGCGGCGGCCGGAGATCACCCAGTTGATCGCGCTGCTGCGCACGCTGTCCCGGCCGGGCGACGGAGTCGCTTTGCTGGCCTACCTGCGCTCCCCCGCCGGAGGTGTGGCGGACACCGAACTGCATGCCCACGTGGCGGCCCACGGACGTTTCCATCCGGGCGCGACCGTCGACCTGACCCGCTGCCCCGATCTCTACCGGGCAATGCGGCGGTTGGACGAACTGCGGGATGCGATCCGCGATCTACCCGCCGATCAGGTCGTGCGTACGGCGCTCGAACGCAGCGGGTCGTTGCTGCTGGGCGCCGCCTCCTTCGAGGGCGCTCAGCGAGTCGCCAACCTGCAGAAACTGGAAGCGGCCGCCGCGGAACTCGCCCGGGACGGCAAGCTGTCCCTCGACGAGGTGATCGACGCGCTGGAGGAGGAACGCAGCGCCGACATCGAAGCGGACTCCCCCCTGGCCGACGAGGGCAGCCAGGCGGTGCGGGTGCTGACGATCCACAAGGCCAAGGGTCTGGAGAACGCCCGCATCGTGGTGCCCGACCTTGCCCGGCCGATGCCGGCGATGGAAGGACCGCTCCAGGTTTCGATCTCGCGGCTGCGGCACGGACGCAAGACCCTGGCGATCAAGATCGAGCACCGGGAGAACAGCGCCTGGACCCTCGAGCGGGTGCGGGAGAAGCGCCACGAGCAGGCGGAGGACGCCCGCATTCTCTACGTCGCCCTGACCCGGGCCCGGGAACGGCTGGTGCTCTTCGGCGGCAAGGACAGCGACCGCAATGCCCTGGCCGCCCTGCGGGTCTGGGACTACGACTCCGGCCTCGAGGAAGGCGCACTCCTGGCCGGCGACGGCGTGATCCACCGGCGCTACCTGGCCAGGGCGGAACGCCGCAGAGGGGGCGAGCGGGAAGCCCGGGATGTGGACGCGGCGGTGCGGCGCTATGAACAGGCCGCGGTGCGCCTGGACGCCCTGGCACGCCCTGCATTCCGCCGGCCGAGCAGTCACGAGCCTGAAGCTCCGGTCCGCGGCCGCGGCCCGGGGGGTTCGGCCAAGGGGATCCCGGCCAACGTGATCGGCACGGTGGTGCACCGGGCGCTGGAACTGTGGGGCGCCGAGGACAAGGCGGAGTTGCTTCAGCTCGGGCTACAGCTTTCCCGCAGCGTCGCCGCCCAGGAAGCCCTCGACGCCGAGGCGCTGCAGCAAGAAGTGCTTGCCCTGCTGCGGCGCTTCCACGAAACCGAGCCCGGCGAACGGTTGCGCCAGGCGCGCATCGTGGGCCGGGAGGTTCCGCTGATCCACCGTGGCGACGACGACGCCCTGTGGAGCGGCACCATCGATCTGCTCTACGAACTGGACGGAACCCTGGTGGTCGCCGACTACAAGACCGACGCCGACCCTGACGTCGAGTTGCTGCGCGACCGCTACGGCCGGCAGCTCAAGGTCTACGCCGAGGCGGTACGCGCCGCCCGCGGCCTGGAGCAACCGCCCCGCACCGAACTGTGGCTGATCCGCCACGGCAAGATCCTCGAGGCCTGAATCCGCTCGGCTTCGCGGCCTGACGGCCGATTGGTGCCCGCCCGAGAGCGGGATACTATGGACGGCCTCACTTGGAGAACCCCGCGTGCTGCGTTCGTCGATCATCTTTGCCGTATTGGTCTGCCTGGCCGCCCCCGCCTCCGCGGCGGAGATCCTGCAAGCCGAGAAGCTTCCCGCCGACCTGCGCTACGGCGTGCCCGAACGCTGGACCACGCCGGGCCGGCCGACGGTAGCGCTGGCGCTATCGGGCGGCGGCTCCCGCGGTACCGCCACCGTCGGCGCGCTCCAGGCGATGCTCGAAGACGGGGTGGAATTCGATGCGGTGGCGGGCACCTCGATCGGTTCGCTGATCGGCTCGCTGCTGGCCGGCGGCTTCGACGTCGACACCGTCGAGCAGATAATCCGCACCAAGGACTGGGACTCGATCGTCTCGGGGCTCGATCAGCGCCAGGCAGTGCTCTCCAGGCGGGAGGAGATCTACCGCAACGCCCAGCTGACCCTCAACGTGCGCCAGGGTGAACTGCTCGAGGTCGGGTCGATCGCCGAGAGCGGGCGGCTCAAGCTCGAGATGTACCGCTACCTGCTCCACGCCCAGCTCGAATCCGGCGGTGACTTCGAGAAACTGCACATGCCCTACCGGGCGGTGACCACCGACATCCTCACCGGCGAACGCTTCGCGCCGGACCGGGGGCGGCTGGTGGCGCTGGTCCGTGGCTCGACGGCCATTCCCGGGATCTTCCCGCCGGTGCGCTACGACGATCGCCAGCTGGTCGACGGCATGTTGGTCGAAAACCTCCCGGTGGAAACCGCGCGCAGTTTCGGCAAGGACCTGGTCTTCGCCGTCGACGTCTCCGAGGGCATCATCAACAACCCGGCGCTGTCGGGATCGATCGACGTATTGAACCGTTCGATCAACGTGATGGCCGATGCCCGCAACGAGGAGATGCGCGCCCTGGCCGACGTGGCGCTGTGGCCCGACGTCAAGGACTTCCCGCCGATCAGCTTCGGGGTCCGGGTCGACGAGTTGCTCGCCGAAGGACGCCGCTCCTATGCCGAGGAGCGGGAGGCGACCTGGAAAGCGTTGGAAGACGCGGCCGGCGGCCCGCGGCTCCAGATCGCAGGCATCGAGGTCGAAGGCACCGAACAGGTCGACCCGGAAAAGCTCGCCCAACGGATCGGCCTCGAGCGGGGCGTTTCCCGCTACCGGCTGACCGCCGAGCTGACCCGCCTCCTGAACCGCGGCCCCTTCCGTAGCGGCCACGTTGAACTGATCGACGGCGCGCGCGGCCTGATCGCTCGCTACGTGTTGCAGGAGAGCGCCCGTATCCGCAGCGTCGAGGTTCGGTTCGACGGCGCCGACGCACCGACGGTGCAGCTCGACACCCTACCCGTCAACATCAATCCGTCGGTCATGGCGCGGATCGCCGGGCGGGCGCGCAAACAGGCCATCGACCGCGGTCGCTCGCTGGTGCAGGTGGATGCCATCCGCTGGGATCCCGCCGAGGGGCGGCTTCAGATCACCCTGTCGGAACCCACCGTGGCGCGGCTCTCGACCGCCGTCGAGGGGGAGGTCCGCCTGACCCGGGCCGAGAAGTTCCTCTCCGCCCTGGAAGGGAACGGCTTCACCCTCGATCGACTGGCCGCCCGGCTCGACGAACTGATCGCCCGGGGTGCGATCTTCGACTGGACCCTGCGGCCCATGCGCCTCGACGGCGACAGCACGCACATCGAGGTGGAGCTTCGCGGAGATGACTACTATGCCTTCGCCGCCGGCGGCGCGTATCGCGGAGCCCTGGAGTTCGCCGGATTCATCCGCGCCGCGAAATCCAACTTCAGCGGCCGCGGCGACTTCGTCGACCTGACCATCGCCGGTTCCAAGGACGTCTTCAGCGTCGATGCCCGCTACCGCACCGAGTACGGCTTCGGCTTCCAGAACCTGGGCGCCGAGGTCGGAGCCCGCTGGTTCGACAACGACTTCCTGGTGGTCGACGCCGATCAGAGCCTGGTGGACGAGGCCGCCGAGGGCTACGAGGGCTACCGCGGCTGGGTCTCGTTGATCAAACGGGTACGCTGGGGCGCGGTGATCCAGGCCGGCGTGTTCCACGAGTCGATGAAGCTCGATCCGACCGCCAACCTGATGCGGGAGCAGCGGGACCGCACCGTGTTCTCCTTCGAGGCGGAGCTGGACCGCCACGACCGGCTGCTCTTTCCCGAGAAGGGAGGCGCGCTCTATCTATCGGCCGAGGAGACCCTCGACGGCTTCGACCTGTGGAAGGCGGAGCTCGAGGGAGACCTGGCCATTCCGCTGGATCGCGCCCGGCGCCACGTCCTGACTCCGCGCTTCGGCATCGGCCTCTCCGACGGCGCCGACCGGCGGCCCTTCTGGTTCGATCCCGGCGGCTTCCGCAGCCTGTACGGCTTCATCCCCTTCGGCGCGGCGGCACCCCAGTACGCCCACGCCGGCGTGACCTGGCGCTACAAGCTGAAAGACATCCAGCTCTCGCGGCTGTACCTGGAGGCAGGGGTCGACTGGATCGCCACCTCGGCAACCCGGGACACCCTGGAAGATGCCTCCGGCACCTACGGCTGGGGCGCGAGCCTGACTGCCAACGTCAAGTTCCTCGGCCCGATCAGCCTGGGCTTCGCCGGAAACGAGACCGGCGCGGACACGGTATTCGTACTGGTCGGTCTGCCCTGGGATTGAGCGCTAGGCCCAGCCTCCGCGTTTCGCCTGCTCCACAGTCAGTTCCGCGCGCCGTTCCCGCAGGCTGTAGAACTTGACCACCTCGAAGGCGTGGATCAGACCGTAGAACGCGATCAGGCAGATCGCCCCCCAGAAGGCGCTGAGAAACTCCCCGAAGCCGCCGCTGCCGAAGGCACTGCCGAACATCATCCAGGCCACCGCGCCGCCGAACCAGAGGATAGCGAAGGGGATCATCAGCAGATAGACGCTGAGCCCGAGCACGAACTGGAAGATGAAGACGTGCAGGGTGATCCCACGGGTCAGATCCCAACTCTCACGGATGGCGGCAAGCGGATTGCGGCCGTGGACCAGCACCAGCTCATCGGCCCAGAACAGGCGCATCGCCAGAATGATGCCGGGAACGATCAGCGCGATGTAGCCGAAGACGACGATCACCGCCACCAGCAACCAGGTCCCGACCAGGAGCGGGAAGCGCATGAGCGCCTTGAGCCAGATCGCTCCCGCCCCCTCGCCGGTGTGCTTGCGGGCGAGGAACAGCCCAACCGCCGAGCACCCGAAGACGAAAACGAAGAACAGCCCGAGGATCGCCATGTCCGCCCGGGTGAATTCGTTTGGATCGCTCCCCTCGCCCAACCTGGCCAACGGCGGGAAGACCACACCGATGGCGAAGGCGATCGGCAAGGACAGGAGCAGCATGCCTCCGAGGGAGCGGAACCACAGGCGAACCGCGACCTCGACGATCCCCTGACCGACGTCACTCCGCCGCTGCCGCCGCATCGCGCCCCCCGGGCGGATCTCTCCGGCGCATGACCGTGAGCAGAAGCGCGCTCCATCGGCATCGTCGAACCCGCAGTCGTTGCAGAGCGGCATGCCGCAGCGCCCGCACGCCAGGGTCGCCGGAACCCCGGGGTGCTTGGCGCAGGACTGCGAGACATCGGTCACGGCCGGGTTCCTTTCCGAGGTTGGTTTCGGCTGGACCGAAGCCTAGAGACCGGGTGAAGCGGCGTCAAGGCTGCGGTTGATACGATGCTCCCGGAGCGATACGTCCTACACCGAGGCCCACGATGTTGAAGTCCCTGACTCCCGAGCAGAAGAAATTCGCCGCCGCCGAACTCAAACGCTGGTTCGACGACGAGCGGGACGAACCGATCGGCGACCTGGGGGTCGAGCTGCTGCTCGACCTGATCGCCGAACGGATTGCGCCGTTCTATTTCAACCAGGGAGTGCAGGCTGCGCGGCGCAAGGTCGAGGACGGCGCGGCGCGGCTGGCCGAAGACCTGGACGTCACCGAGCTTCCGGAGCGGACCTAGCGGCGGTATCCAACACCTGAATCGGCTTCAATTCCGGCTTGCCCAGGGCGGCCAACGCCGCTTCGATCTTCTTACGGTAGCGGTAGATGAACGGGATCTTGTTGTTCTCGTTCCCCGCCTGCAGGGTGTACGCCTGGAACTCGTTGATCAGCAACAGTTCGTCGCTGACGTCGTAGGTCTGGCCGAGAAAACGTTTGACGAACGCCTTGTCCGAATCTTCGACCTTGTAGCGCCAGAACTCATCGACGGTCTCGCGATACTCCGGCTGCATGAAGTACTGGGCATGCAACACTTCGTGAGAGACGATCCAGTGCCAACTCTGACCGGCACGCTCAACCACGACCGGATAGGCGATGATCACGAAGGGGCTCTCGTCTGCGGCCAGCGGCAGGATGAAACCCTCGAACAACGCCCGTTCGTGGGGCGTCGGGCAGAACGCCGGCTCGCTCTCGCACCGTCCGCGCAGATCCTCGTAGAAGCGCAGCAGATCCGCCCGCTTCAGATCATGGCCGGCGGTAGCCGCGGCGATCCTGGCCACCGCCGGGCCGGCGGGATCGAGAATCGTGCCTTGTGGATTGCCGTCGAGCCCTTCGACATAGGCGCTGGCCCGCACCAGAGCGCGGTTCATGTCCCCGTCGTCACGGCTTGCGCAGAGATAGACCCGGTCGATCTCCTCGATCATGCGACATTCGAGGTAGCCGTCCTCGGGCAGGCCATCGGCCTCGAGCGCCTCGTAGCGCTTCAACAACGCCTCGTTCCAGGCGGCGATCCCGTCGGTCACGGCCACCTTGCCCAGCTGCTCGACGCCGGCGACCGCCGGCGACAACGCCGCCAGGAGGATTGCGCCTGTGAGAATCCATCGCACGATCGGTTGCTCCGCGCCGCACCGGCATCCGGTTGCAGCTAGCGGCGGCCCGAGACCGCCGGGTGTCCGTCGATCAGGAATCGATAGCGGGCTGACGCCCACACCCCAGCATAGTCCACACCGATGCGGCCTGTCCGGCGGACCTCCCGGTCCGCGACCGGGGAGCCCGCTTCGAGCCACAGGGAGGGACCGCTCAAGGAAACACCGTCGTCTGTCCGGTCGATGCGGAACTCCCGGGCCAGTCTTCCGGGGCCCGACGCCGCCGTCGAACCGTCGGGCAGTTCCAGTGCCCGGACCAGCACCGCCGAGGGATACCCCTCGTGGGCCGAGACCAGATTGAGGCAGTGATGCATGCCGTAGATCAGGTAGACGTAGGCGACCCCACCGCTCCGAAACATCACGTCGGTACGGGGCGTGCGGCCGCGGTAGGCGTGGCTGGCCCGGTCGTGGAACCCGTCGTAGGCTTCGACCTCGACGATGCGCCCGCGCAAGGTCCTGCCCGCGGGCAGCCGGCGGCAGAGGGTTCGCCCCAGGAGATCCCGGGCGACGGTCAAGCCGTTGCGCCGGTAGAAACCCACCGGCAGCGGCTCTTCCGGCGCTAGACGCCGCGATGCGGCACTGCGTACCATCGACAGCCGTTCGGGTGTGCCGGACGTCTTCCGGGAGGAACTCATGAAACGCAAGCTCGCCTTGGTAGCCGTAGGCCTGTTCGCCGGATCGCTGCTGTTCTTCGCCCCGGCCGGAGTCATCCTATCCCGAGATGTCGTCGACGCGGTGATCACCAACTGGCCGTCGGTCCAACAGATCGACGGGGAGGTCGGCGTCAGGGGCTCGATCCGGGCCGCCGAGCTGAGCATGCTCGACGACGTGATCGTCAACCCGGTGGCACGCCGCGAGTCCACCCGCTGGATCGATGCCGGCGTGCTGCGTACCGACGGCTACCCCTACGCCGTGCTCAGCATTTCCGGAGTGATCAAGGGAGAAGTGTTCAACAACGGACAGGTCGGCGCCGTCCTGATCCCCAACGACCCGACGGTGCTCGAGGCTTTCAACCAGGAAGGCAAGGTGATGTTCCCCCTCGAGGTCGTGAGCGAGCCGATCTCGTCGAAGACCGCCTACTTCTCGAGCGAGCCACGGAAACTCCAGGTCGCCTTTCCCGAGTACCGGGTGTTCTTCTACAACGACACCGGCAAGACTTCGGAGGTCGACCTCTTCGCCTACCTGACCCAGTGAGCAACCTGGTCAGCGGGCGCTTCGTCGCGCGCCCCCATCGTTTTGCCGTGCGCGCACGCCTGGACGACGGCCGGGAGGTCGAGGCCCACATGGGCGACCCCGGCAGGTTGCGGGAGCTGCTGCTTCCCGAGGCGGAATTGCGCCTGCGCCCGGCCCCGCCTGGGAGCCGCCGCAAGACCGACTACTCCGCGGCGTTGGTGCGTTCAGCGGAGCCCCCGTTCCCCTGGGTCTCGCTGGAACCCGCACGGGCCAACAATCTGGCCGACGGGTTGCTGCGGGACGGCTCCATCGACGGGCTCGGCCGGCTCGCCGAACTGCGCCGTGAGGTGCGGCACGGCGAGAGCCGCTTCGACTTCCGGGTGGTGGATGCCGCAGGCGACACGGTCTGGATCGAGGTCAAACAGGCCAGTCTCGTCGAACAGGGGGTGGCGCTCTTTCCCGACGCTCCGACCCAGCGTGGACGACGCCACGTCGAAGAGTTGACCGCGCTGGCCGCTGCAGGAGAGCGGGCCATGGTCCTGTTCATCGTCCCCCGCCACGACGCCTCCCTGGTGCGGCCTCACGCGGGGATCGACCCGGAGTTCGCCGAGGCGCTGACCGCGGCCGGCGCCGCCGGGGTGGCCCTGCGGGCCGCCGCCTTCCGGCTGAACGCCGACGGGGGCGCCGAATGGCTCGGATCCCTCCCCATAGAGACCTGATCCGACAAATCCACACCGAGGGAGCTGCTTTCGGCTAAGATACGCGTTCGGCCGCAGGCACGGGCGCCCGACTCTTTTGTCCGGTAGGCTACTCCGCGAGGAGGGCGTTGCAGCGGCGGCCACGAGCCGATGATGCCGGGCGGGAGACGCGTGCAACCACGGTTGATCATCGTCGATCATTCCTTGCGGAATGTCGGCGGCCATCACTTCGAATACGCGGTCCAGGTGGGCCATGCCGCCGTGCAACGGGGCATGCAGGTCGTGCTGGCAACCCACCGCCGTTTCCGCGTGCCCCCCGACGCCGGCCCCTTCTCGGTACGGCCCCTCTTCAGCTTCCGCGGCTACAGCAAACAGACGATCTTCGGCTCCTTCGACGTTCCCGGAACCCGGGCGCCGGAGACCCCGGGCATGTTCGATGCCCTGGCCTCCCGGGTGCGGATGAGCTCCTTCCGCCGCAACCTGGAACGGCTGATGCGCTCCACCGAGCTGCGCGCCGGGGACCACGTGTTCCTGCCGACGGTCACCGAGCTCGACCTCGCCGCGCTGACCCAGTTCCTGGCCGAGCACGCCGCCGAGACCGCACCGGCAACCTGGCACCTGCAGTTCCACTATCCGATCTTCAGCGGTAACCGGGAGACCTGGAGCCAGTCACCGGTCGCCGAATACGCCCACGAGCTGTTCCGCGACGCGCTGTCGGTCGCCGGCGGCCATGACCTGCGCTTCTATGCCCCGACGGCCCACATCGCCGAACACTACGACGCCTTGAACGTCGGCACCTTTCGCGAGCTTTCCTACCCGGGAAACCCGGCTCTCGAACCGGTGCCGGAGGCGGAGCAGTCTCCCCTGCGGGTTTCGCTCCTGGGTCACGCCCGCGCCGAGAAGGGTTACGGCCGCCTGGGCGAACTGATCCGATCGATCGACAGCTTCGCCCACGGCGATGCCCGCCTGGTGCTCCAGCAGCGCCGCAACGGCCAGGCGCCGGAGATCGGTTTGACCGCCGAGGTCCAGAACCGATCGGTCTCGGCGCTCCCCTACCCGCTCTCCACCGAGGCGTACCGCCAGGCGGTGCAGCGCAGTTCGGTGGGCATGCTGGTCTACGACCGCGAACGGTATCGCGCGCGCTGTAGCGGGCTGTTCGTCGAGTACCTGTGTGCCGGCGTACCGGTCATCGCCACGGCGGGCACCTGGATGGCGGACCAGATCGAAGCAGAGATTCAGCGTCACATCGCCTCGACCGTCGAGGGTCAGGCAACTGGTGGACGCTCGCTGGAACCGGGCGAACTGGACCAGGGAGTTTCTCTCGACGTGCCGTCGGGTGTCGCGGCCCTTGCCGTCGGGCTGCGCTACGCCGACGACGGTTCCGGCCTGCGCTCCTTGCGGGTGGTGCAGGGGGAACAAACGGCTTCGACGGTGATCGGCCGCAGCGGTGCCGGCATTCGTTTCGGCATGCTGCCCCTGGAGCGGGGCGGCCGAACGATCCGCCTCAGGCTGGGCAGGGCTTTCGACGAGCCGGCGGCAGCGGTGAGCGATCTGCGCCTGCACTGGATCGCGGGCCGGCCCGGCGGCGTACCTTGCGGCGCCGTTGGACTGCTCGCCGAGAGCCCCGGACAAACCCGGCGCCTGCTCGACGAAGTGCTGCGGCACTGGCCGCACTACCGGCAAAGCGCCGTGGGCTTCGCCGAGAACTGGCGGGCGCGACACAGCCCGGCCACGATCATCGATACGCTGCTCGGCGCGCCGGTCTCCGAAGAGATCGAACCTGCCCGGGAAGCGATGCGCTGAGGCGCAAGGGGGGCGTGTTGCAGAAATCCATCGGTGCGGTCCGCGGGACCTTCGACTTCTACTTCCGTCGCAAGTTGAAGCAGAAGCTCGGCGGCTCGTTCAACGGCCAGGACGGCCGCAAGCGGCTGGTCTCCCAGATCCTCGAGGAGTTGTCGCCGGCCGCGATCATCGAGACCGGCACCTACCGGGGCGGTACGACCCAGTACCTGTCCCAGACCCAGCAGCTCCCGATCTACTCGATCGAGTCCGAACCCCGCTTCCACTACTACGCCCGCTGGCGCCTACGCGGCGCCGACCGGGTCGAACTGTTCCTCGGCGACTCCCGCTCCGGCCTGCGGGAACTGGCCGGGCGGCAGGAACTGCGGGACGCGCGGCTGTTTTTCTATCTGGACGCCCACTGGTACGACGACCTGCCGCTGCTCGGCGAGATGCAGATCATCGCCGACAGCTGGAAGGAATGGATCGTGCTGGTCGACGACTTCTGCGTACCCGGCGACGAGGGCTACGGCTTCGACGACTACGGGCCGACCAAGTGTCTGAGCGTCGATTGCCTTGGCGACTTCAGTAGCTTCGGCGCCCAGGCCTGGTTCCCCTCGATTCCGTCGGACCAGGAATCCGGGCTCAGGCGGGGCAGCATTCTGCTCGCCCGCGGAGGCGAGGTGGTCGAGACGCTGAGCCGGATGAGCGCCCTGCGGCCGCTTCCCGCCGACGCCTAGCGCTGGCAGCCGCGGCACCAGAAGGTGCTGCGCTGCTGCTGAACGATCTTCTCGACGGTGCCCTTGCAGCGGGGGCAAGGCTCCCCTTCCCGGGCGTAGACCGCCAGGAACTGCTGGTAGGAACCTTCGACACCCCGGGCGTCCTGGAAGTCCGAGAAGGTCGTCCCGCAGTTCTCGATCGCCCGTTCCAGCACCTCGACGGTCGCCTTGTGCAGCGCCTTGCGCTCCCCGGGCTTGAGCGAGCCGGCAGCTCGATGGGGTGAGACCTTGCAGACGTGCAGGATCTCCGACGCATAGATGTTGCCCAGGCCGACGATGCGGTCCTGACGCAAGAGCCAGGGCTTGATCGGTGACGGGCTGCCCTCGAGGAGTTCGTCCAGCCGCTCCGGGGTGAACTCCGGCGTGACCGGATCGACCCCGTCGGGACGGCCCTCTTCGAGATCGCGCACCCAGCGGAAGGTCCCGAAGCGCCGGGTGTCGATGAACATCAGACGCCCTTTGTCCAGAGTAAACAGCGCCCGCAGGTGCGGCGGGTTTCCACGCCCACCTTCGGGTTCGGCGATCAACCGGCCGGTCATGCGCAGGTGAACCAGCAGCCACAGCGGGTCGTCGGTTCGAGAGGGCCGAGGCCCGAAGTCGAAAGTGACCTGTTTGCCCAGCCGAAAGACAGATCGGATCTTGCGGCCGCGCAGCGGCGGAGTCGGCTCCTTGCGTAGAAGGTCGTCGAGAATGCGGAAACGCTCGATCCGGCGGCCGGAGACGGCCGGCGAGAGCTGCCGGGCGACGGTTTCGACTTCAGGCAACTCGGGCATGGATCGCTCAGAACTCCTTGTTCAGGGTCACCGACTGCAGCTCCTTGCGCAGCGAACGCTCGAACAGCATCGGCCCGAACCAGGTGTACGCCACGATGCCGAGCCAGGCGACCTGGATCGCGCCGGACGCCGTGGCGTAGCCCATGTCGGCGGTGACGAGAGTCGCCAGGCGGTAGACCACGAACGCTCCCAGCAGTACCACGATGGCCCGTCCGTCTCCCAGTCCGCCCATCCAGGTACTGTAGCGCCACCAGAGCCCGAGGACCGGGTTCTGCCGGGCCTTGATTCCGGACATCAGCGCGAGGGCGTCCCGGTCGGCGGGGTCGATTCGCAGCGCCGAGATCGCCAGATCCCTCGCGGCCGCTACCTCGCCGCGACGCAGCGCTGCCGAACCGGCGAGCACCAACGCATCCACCGATTCCGGTTGCTCCGAGAGCGCCTCCCGGGACAGGCGCCCGGCATCGTCGATCCGGCCGCAATTGAGGTAGTGCTCTCCAAGGGCCACCATCGAACGGTAGTCCTCAGGGTCGAGCTCCAGGGCGTATTCCAACGCCCGCCCCGCAGCATCCCGGTCCCCCTGGATCTCGTGCAGTTTGGCAATTGCCCGGTGATTGTTCGGGTCGTCCGGTTCGATGCGCAGCAGATCCTCAAAGACACCTTTCGCCTTGTCGATCTTCCGCCGAGCGAGGTACACGTGCCCCGCCGCGTAGAGTGCAACCGGCTCGTCGGGGTCAGAGCTGAGTCCCAACTCGGCCTCGAGCTCCGCCGCATGCACCCGCCGGGTAGCGAGGAGCGCCAACGCGAGCATGGAGTGGGCCACGGCATGCTGCGGATCCTCGGACAAGACCTCTTTGAGCAGGTCGATGCCCCGGGCGTGGTTGCCTTGACCGATCAGCTGCTGCGCCAGTTCCATCCGCCGCTGGTTGAGCAGGGTGTCCATGCTCAACCCAGCAACATGAGGTTCAAGAACGGCACCTCGGCGATCGCGGCGGCAAGCCGCCGCCAAACGAAAGCGCCGAGAAAGACGACCATCAGACCGTTGCGGGCAATGCCTCCGAAGTACTCGTAGATGCCGAAGGTGCGGGACTGCAGGGTGAAGAGCGCGTAGGCCATGCCGAGTTGCAGCAACATGACCGGCAGGGTCAGATAGGGATCCGAGACCGCCTCGGCACCCACCAACAAGACGATACCGAGGCGCAACAGCAAGACGCCGACGAACCCGGCCACCACCAGACCGATCTCCCGCTTCTTCGTCGGGCTTCCCATGGCGATGCTGTTGACCGCGAACCAGACCCAGGAAATGGTGTGCCCCGCGAACATCACCGCCAGGAGCGGCCAGATCGGCGAGACCACCAGATGTTGCAAGCCGCCGGGGCGCGGCTCGTCGGCAATGCGGTAGGTCGCGGCCATCAGCGCTTGCCGTGTTTCTCGAGAAACTTCAGCACGTCGTCGTACTGGCCGCCTTCGTTGGCGTAGCGCGCGTAGTTGCGGGCCGAGGTCAACCACTCGATGGTGGTCGGCTTGACCTCCTTGAGCGACTGCTTGAGGTCCTTGGCGGTGATCGGACGCTCTTCTCCCCGTTCGATGGAGTCCTCGATGGCCAGGTCCGCCGCGGTCTCGACCACGTTGGCCAGATCGGCGCCTGAGAAGCCCGAGGTCGCACCCGCGAGCCAGCCCAGGTCGATACCCGATTCCACCGGGCGCTCGTCGAGCTGAATGCGCAGCACCGCCTCGCGCGCCACCCGGTCCGGCGGGGGAACGAACAGGACCCGGTCGAAACGTCCCGGCCGGCGGAATGCTGGATCCACCGACCAGGGCACGTTGGTCGCTCCGAGTACCAGCACCCCTTCGTTGTCCTTGGCGAAGCCGTCCATCTCCGAGAGGAACTGGCTGACCACCTTGGTGTTGGAGCTCTCGCGGCTGTTCTGGCGTTTGCCGCCGAGGGCCTCGATCTCGTCGAAGAAGATCACCGCCGGGGTCGAGTTGCGCGCCTTCTCGAACAGCGCGTGAAGCTTCTGCTCCGATTCGCCGATGAACATGTCGAGCACATCGGAAATCGCCACGTTGAAGAAGCTCGCCTGACACTCACCTGCAGTCGCCCGCGCCAGCAGGGTCTTGCCGCAACCGGGCGGTCCGTACATCAGGATGCCGCCACCGATGCGTTTGCGGAACTTCTTGAACAGGCTCGGTTTCTGGAACGGCAGGATGATCTTCTTGTGGATCTGTTTCTTGATCGCGTCCAACCCGCCGACGTCGGCGAAGGTCACCGGCTCGGGATCGGGCACCAGCACGTCGTCGGTCGACGGCAGCTCCTCTTCCTCGGTTTCCCGGGAGATGACCCGGAACCGCGGACGCCCGCCCTCGGTCTCGACGGTACGCACCCTGGCCCGGACCAGATCGCCCAGCTCAGGATCTTCCAACGTCGGATTCTCGGCGATGACCGCGTGGTAGGCCTCCCGGGCGTCGTCGACCCGGCCGAGATCGGCCAGCGCCCGGGCCCGCAGCAGGCGAATCTCCGGTTCCTCCCGGTCGGTCAGGGTCAGAACCCTTTCCAGCTCCCCCTGGTCCTGCAACACCTGGACGGCGGTCAGGCAGTCCTCGGCGGCGGTGAACGCCGCGTCGCCGGCCTGCTCGATCAGCTCGGCGGCCTCTTCGAGATCGCCTCGAGTCTGGAGCCCGCGCAGCAGCAACATGCGCAAGGGATGATTGTCCGGCGACGCGCGATGGGCGTCGCGCAGCCCCTGGAGTGTCTGATCGTCCACGTGGTGTCCTCGGTGCCTTGACTGGACGCAATCCTAGCACCGCTTTGCACCGGAATCGCTGGCGGGTTACAACGGTGGCGGCCGGATGAGGCGAGGAGAACACCGGATGCACGCAACGGCAAAAAGGCGCAGGCGCTGGCCCTGGATTCTGGGTGGGCTGGTGGTCCTGCTGTTGGTCGGCGCCCTGCTGGCACTGCAGCTGATCGATGTGGAACGGTTCCGCGGTCCGATCGAACGCGCACTTGAAGATTCCACCGGCTGGGATGCGGAGCTCGGGGAGATCTCCCTGTCGTTGACCCGGGGCCTCGCGGTCTCGGTCAGCCCGGTCACCCTCAGCGGTCCGCCCGACACCTCGTCGATCGAACTCGGTTCCATCGATGTCCGCGCCGATTTGATGCCCCTGATCCGCGGGCAGCTGAAGGTGCGCAGCGTCGGCCTGGTCGACCCGCAGATCGAGTTGGTACGTCGCAGCGAAGCGGAAGGTTGGATCGTTCCGGGGTCCTCCGGCAACGACGCGGCGGCGGGCACACCGGACGGCGGCCCATCGTCACCCGGCGCGCCGGGCGGCTCCCCCTCGGACGGCGGGCCCTCCTCGGGAAGGTCCGGCGGCGACGGCGGATTCGAGGTCACCGTCGACCGGATCGACGTCGCCGGCGGCCGACTGCTGCTGGAAGACCGGGCCGCCGATCCGCCGCTACGCCTGGAACTGCGGGAGGTCGGCGGCGAGTACCTGCCCCAGGCGGGTACGCTGCGCCTCGGCGGCAATCTCGACGGCGGCGGAGCGCTGGAGTTCCGCACCGAGGGCCCCGATGCGCTTCATGTCGATCTCAGCGAAGTGCCCAGTGAACAGCTTCACCCTCTGATCGGCACCGACCTGCTTCACGCCGGCGGCAGGCTTACCGGCGGTCTGGTATTGCGCACCCCCGAGGGGAGTGACATGCGGCTCGAGGGGGACCTGCAGGGAGAGCAGGTCACCCTGCTTGCCGGCAACACGCCTTTTGACGAACCGGTCAACACCCGGTTCGCCGTCGCTCTCGGCGCGGCGGAGACCCGGTTGGAATCGCTCTCGCTGACCGCTGACGGCATCGCCCTCAGCGGCGCCGGAAACCTGGCACCGAACCTCGACCTCGATCTCTCTATCGCCGACATGGCGCTCGAGCGCTTGCTGGCGGCGTCGGACTCGGTGCTGCCGTTGCCGCTGGAGCTCGAGCCCCCCGGCCGGGTGTCGGCGACCATCGAGGTCGACGCGCCGGCGGGTCAGGCCCTGACCTACGCGGCATCGGGCAACGTGTCCGCCGCCAGGTACATCGTTACCGAGGGACTGCCGGCGGTGAAGGACGCCGCGGCTTCGTTCACCCTCGACCGGGCGGGCGAGTTGATCGTCGATATCACCGGAGGCTCGGTGGCCGGCGGCGCCATCGACGGCCGGGCGCGTATCGATTCGTTGGACCCTCCGGGAACCCTGACCCTGGAAGGAGGCGTGCAGGAGGCGATCCTCGGTCAGTTGATCGGCCCCTTCGTCGCCGATGCCTCGCAGAACGTCAAGGGAGCAACCGGGCTCCAGGCAGCGCTGGGCCTGGATCTGTCGGCAGCAACCGACCTGCGCGGGCTCAAGGGCGTGCTGGAACTCAACACCCGGGACGCCACGGTGCCGGGCTGGGATCTCGACGCCATGCTCGAGCAGGAGATCGAACGGCAGCGGGACAAGCTCGGCGACCTGGGCAAGCTGCTCGAGGAGAAGCTCCGCGGCGACAAGAAGGACGAGCAACCCTCCAAGACCGAAGAGGTGCTCGAGGAGTTGTTCGAGAGCATGGACGCCCGCATCGACTTCGACGCCTGGCCCTGGAACATCGAGCGGCTGGCCCTTGCCGGCGGCGGCGTGGCGACCAGCGGCAGCGGGACCTTCGACCCGGAAAACGGCGCCGTCGATTTCACCCTGACCACGACCTTCTCACCCGAGCGCACCGCGGCGCTGGTGGGCAAGACCAAGGAGCTTCAGCATCTAGTCGACGGCAGCGGTCAGCTGGTCCTGCCGCTCGAGCTGAACGGGCCTCTGCTGCGCCCCGGCGTATCGCTGGACCTGGGCGGCCTGCTCGCCGGCAAGCTGGGCGTATCCGGCGACGACAGCGCCGGCGGTCTGCTCGAGGGGTTGCTCAAGAAGGAAGCCGACAAGCGCGGCCTCGAAGGGTCGCTCAAGGACCTGCTGGGCAAGGAAGCCCAGAAACTGCTCGATCGAGAGAAAGAAAAGGAAGAGGAGAAGGACGAAGACGATCCGAAGTAACGGTCCGGGAGGGCGGCAACAAAACCCGGCGAAGGGGAAGCGGGGCTCGTTTGCTTCCCCGTCACCGGGGGGTGCCGGCTCCGAAGTTGGACCCTTGATGACGGCACCCTCGTCTTGCTTGTCATCGGTGGTTTCGCGGCGACCCACCGGTTGGATTCACTCGACGGAAAGACACGCCCCGAAAACAAAAGCCTGAATCCGGGATCGGAATCGACGCGAACTCCTGGGCGACCGCGCAACACGCGTGCTCAAGCCCAAAGGAGATCCGACATGATCCGAACCCCTCGCCTCCGGCATCTCATCATCCCTGCGGCGCTGTTGATCGTCGCCGCCTCCCTCCCCGCCTGGTCCGGCTCCTGCAGCAGCAAGTCGAAACCGGACATCGTCGACACCGCCGTGTCGGCCGGCTCCTTCGACACCCTGGTCGCCGCCGTTCAAGCCGCCGGCCTGGTCGAGACCCTCAAGGGCGACGGCCCCTTCACCGTCTTCGCCCCGACCGACGANGCCTTCGCCGCGCTTCCCGCCGGCGTCGTGGCCAGCCTGCTCGAACCGCAGAACAAGCAGAAGCTGATCGACATCCTGACCTACCACGTGGCCAGCGGCCGGCTGACCGCCGAGGACGTGACCAACCTGCGCTCGGTCAAAACGCTCAACGGTCAACGGGCCGAGATCGACATCAAGCGGGGCGTCCGCATCGGTTCGGCCAACGTCACCGCCACCGACGTCTTCGCCGAGAACGGCGTGATCCACGTGATCGACGCGGTCCTGCTTCCGCCGAACTTCGACGCAGCCTCGCTGACGGCGCCCGCCAACGAGGCCACGGAGATCATCCGCCTGGCCATCGACCGTGGCGTGCCGCTCTATAACCGCGACCAGCCCGAGGCCTGCCGCGCGGTCTACGAGATCGCCGCCCGCAGCCTGATCGCCGGCAACTACGAGCTGCCCGGCCGTTCGGTCGACCGCCTGGAACACGCCCTGGCCGAGGCCGCATCCGAGCACGATGCCCGGGAACAGGCCTGGATCCTGCGCTACGCCCTGGACGACACGCTGGAGGACATGATGGCCCCGGCGATGCACGCCTCCCGCCGCTGAATCCGAACGCGGCTTCTTGACGAAAGGACTGGATGATGGCCTGGCAGGGAGAGCACGCGGCGTCGTTCGGCGACGGGTGGACTCCCGCCCGGCCGCTTCCGGTGGAGACCGGCCGCCCCACCTCACGGCGGTGGAGTGGACCGAGAAATGAGGTAGAATCCGCCTCCGAACAAGGATGTGCCGAAGAAAGCCCGTTGTCCGTGAATGACCCGCTTTTGAGCCGAGTAGCCCAGGGAGACCAGGCGGCCGTGTCTGCCGTACTCGACCGGTACGGCGATCTGGTGTGGTCTCTGGCCCACCGCTTCACGCGCAACCGGGCCGAGGCGGAAGACGCCGTCCAGGAAATCTTCATCGAATTGTGGTCCAACGCCGGCCGCTACGACGAGAACAAGGCGTCGGAAACCACCTTCGTGGCGATGATCGCCCGCAGGCGGCTGATCGACCGGCTGCGCAAGAGCAAGCGGCAGCCGACCACCGAGGAACTGGACAAGGCCGTCGAGGTCAGCGAGGCCCCGGCCGGTGTCGCCATCGAAACGGTGGACGAGGCCGAGCGGGCCGAGAAGCTGATGGAAGAACTCAAACCCGAGCAGCGGGAAGCGATCCGGCTCTCGGTCTACTACGGATACAGCCACCAGATCATCTCCGAGAAGCTCGGATTGCCTCTCGGAACCGTCAAGACACACATCCGAAGGGGGCTCCTGAGGATCCGTGACGCCATGACCGCATCTCGAAGCGGCATCGGCGGGGAGGCCATGCGATGAACCGCGATCGCCTTCTCGACCTGATGACCGCCCGCGCCACCGAAGGGCTCGATTCCGACGAACTGCGCGAGCTCGATCCGATGCTCGCCGCTCAGGACGAGTTCATCGAGGAAGAGCTGGAGTTGGCCGCTGCTGCCGCCGATCTGGCGATCCAGCGCCGCGCCGGCGGCGCCGAAGCCCTGCCCTCGGATCTGCGGGCCAAGGTCATGGCCCAGTCCGCCGAGTTCGTCAGCCGGGCCAAACCGGCTGCAACCCCTGACGTGGTTCCCTTCCCCGGCAAAGATGCCGGCGAGGGCAGGGGCGACAAGGGCTTCAATCCGATGACCTGGCTGGGTTGGGCGGTGGCTGCCGCGCTGGCCCTGGCCTTCGTTCCCTGGCCGATCGGCGGCCCGGATCAGCCGACCGGCACTCCGACCGAGGTGGTCGAGGACCTGCCGCCCACCGCGGCCGAGGAGCGCCAGTTCCTGCTCGATCAGGCGTCCGACGTGATCACGGTCGCCTGGGCCCCGCCGACGGTGGAAGGCTACGAAGGGGTGACCGGCGACGTGGTCTGGAGCAACGCCGAGCAGCGCGGCTTCATGCGCCTGAGCGGCCTGCCGGCCATCGCCGACAGCGACGATCAGTACCAGCTCTGGATCGTCGACCCCGAGGTGGACAAGCACCCGGTCGACGGCGGCGTGTTCGACATGCCGGCGGGAGCGGGCGAGGCGATCATCCCGATCGATTCGAAGCTCGCGGTGGACAGTCCCGCGGTCTTCGCCATCACCCGCGAGAAGAAGGGTGGCGTGGTGGTCTCGGCCGGCCCGCTGCTGGTCATCGCGGCGGTCGAGGCCTGATCGGATCTTGAGCCGCTTCGACCTGATCGCCTTCGACATCGACGGCACCCTGGTCCGGCATCCCGACGACTGGACCGTCTGGGAAGTGCTGAACAAGCGCTACATCGGCACCGGCGAGGTCAACAAGCAGCGCTACGCCGACTACGTGGCGGGCAAGATCTCCTACGCCGACTGGGTCGAGATGGACGTCACCGGCTGGCGTGACGCCGGCGCCACGAAGAGCGACATGATCGAGGGCTTTGCGCCGCTGGAGCTGATCCCGGGCACCCGCGAGATGCTGAAAGCGTTGGAGGGCACCGGCTCCCGGCTGATCGTGATCTCGGGCACGCTGGATCTGATGCTCAACACCCTGTTGCCCGAGCATCCCTTCGCCGAGGTCTACTGCAACCACATCGGCTTCGACGACGCGGGCAAGATCAGCCACTGGCAGGCGACCCCCTTCGACATGCAGGGCAAGGAGACGGCGCTCCGCGCGGTGGCGCTGCGGGAAGGCATTCCCCTCTCCCGCTGCGCCTACGTCGGGGACTCGGGCAACGACGTGTGGATCGCCGATGCCGCCGGCTTCAGCATCGCCTTCTGCCCCAAGAGCGAGGAGCTGGTGGCCAAGGCGGACGTGGTCGTCGATACCGGCGACCTGCGGGACATCCTGCCCCACCTGATGGACCCGGGTTAGCGGACCAGGCCCGCCGGCGCCGGGGCGCGCGGGAAGAAATCCTGCGCCGTCTGTGTTTCAATCGATACAGACACCCGAGGTCGGACGCTTCGGGAAAATGGTGGAGACCGCACGGAAATGGCCGAAATCGATGCCGCCGCGCCCCGCAGCGCCCGCAAGGTCTGGCTCGAGCGAGCCTTCACCCTGGGTGCCGGAGCGTTCTTGGTCTGGATGCTCTTCACCCAACTCTACGTGCCGACTCCGTCGGGGCCCCGGCCGTTCCAGTGGGTCCCCTACGAGGAAGCGCTGAACCAGGCCGCGACCCAGAACAAGCTGCTGATGATCGACTTCTACGCCGAGTGGTGCGGCCCCTGCAAGAAGATGGATGCCGTCACGTTCTACGACGCCAAGGTCGCCGAATCGATCGACGCCGCCTTTGTCCCGGTCCAGGTGGATTGCGAGTCCAGCCGGAAGGGTCCTGGAGGCCTCTCCGGGGTTGAGCTGGCCGATCGCTACGACATCCAGTCCTACCCGACGATCATCATTGCCAAGGCCGACGGGACCCCGGTCGAGCGGATGAGCGGCTACCGGGGCCCGGGTAGCTACCGCCGGAAGCTGGACAGGATCGCCAAGAAACACGGCATCGTGGCCGAATAGCCGGCTGATTCGATTTCGTCCGAAATCGACCGAAACTGCGCGCAATAGCCTGATCCGGGGCGCCCGCCGAGCTCCGAGTCGGGGATTTCTGTTTTTTTTCGCATCCGGTGCATCCACCTCCCGGGGGTTCGCGAAACCACTGTCCTAGACAAGTTACGAACAGATCCTGGGCAAGACGTCCAGGACTGCCATCGAAACATCCGAGGAGGACCCCCCAATGCACCGCTACAAGGGACGTATCGCCGCAACCGCGCTGACCTGCCTGATGACCCTGGCTCTGGCCGTTCCGGCCGAAGCCCGCTTCCGTGCTCCGCTGATCGGCCCCGGCCTGTCGCCGGTGGTGAACTCGCCGCTGGACCAGGCGGTCACCTCCGACGAGAGCATCGTCGACCTCGCCCTGGCCACTCCGTCGCTTTCGACCCTGGTCGACGCGGTGCTCAAGGCCGGCCTCGCCGAGACCCTCGACGAGGGTGGAGACTGGACCGTCTTCGCCCCGACCAACGACGCCTTCGCCGCCGCCGGGATCGACCCGGACGCCGTCGATGAAGAGACCCTCACCGGCGTGCTGCTCGACCACGTGGTCTACGGCGACCTGAGCGAGCTCTACCTGCGCTTCGAAGCTCGCGCCGGCGACCGTGTCCCGACTGTGGGCGGGCTCGACCTGTCCCTGTCCGCTCGCCCGCTGACCGTCAACGGCATCGAGGTCGTCAGCGATCGCATCAAGGCCAGCAACGGTTCGGTCTTCCTGATCGACGGCGTGCTGCTTGAAGATTCCGCGCCGACCATCGTCGACCTGGCGATCGCCACCCCCGCTCTCTCGACGCTGGTCACCGCCGTGGTCAACGCCGATCTGGTCGAAACCCTGAGCGGGCCCGGCCCCTTCACCGTGTTCGCCCCGACCAACGAGGCTTTCGAGAACGCCGGCGTAGACCCGGACAACATCGACGTCGAAACCCTGACCGCCGTGCTCCTCGACCATGTCGTCGCCGCCGAGTACACCAGCAAGGACCTGCTCCAGCTGGACATTTTCGGTAGCGAGCTGCAGGCCCTGGGCGGCCTGGAGCTGGACTTCAACGCACGCCGCCGTCAGGTAAACGGCATCAAGCTCGTCATCCGCGACATCACCGCCAGCAACGGCGTGGTCTTCGTGATCGACGACATCCTGTTCGAGTAGTTTCCCCCTCCGGCTCGAGGGCCGGCCGGCAGCCGTTTTGCTGACCGGCCGGCCCTCACTTCGCCGGGGCCGGCTCCGCCGGCGCTTCCCCCCGCCTCGCGCCCCACCCCTCGGTTCGTCCCCGCACCCGAACGAACTCCCCTCCCAGCCATTGCTGAATTCGTGGCACCATGGCGCCGCAGAGTTCCGCCCGAGCTCTCCGTGAAGCCATGACGATCTACAAGCTCAAGCCCGCCTTTCAGAATCTGCTGCGTCCGCTGTGCCGCAGCCTGGCCGCCATCGGCGTAACCGCCAACCAGGTGACGCTGGCCGCCATGGCGCTCTCGATCGCCGTCGGCGCGCTGGTCGCGCTCTACCCCGACCGGCCCCGCCTGCTGCTGCTGGTACCCCTGACCCTCTTCCTGCGCATGGCGCTCAACGCCATCGACGGCATGCTGGCCCGGGAACACGGCATGGAATCGCCGCTGGGCGCCATGCTCAACGAACTCGGAGACGTGATCTCCGATGCGGCGCTCTACCTTCCGCTCGCCCTGCACCCCGGGGTATACGGTCCGCTGGTGATCCTGATCGTCGTCGGCGCCGGACTGACCGAACTGGCCGGTGTGGTCGCGACCCAGATCGGCGCCGGCCGCCGCTACGACGGACCGATGGGCAAGAGCGACCGCGCCTTCGTCATGGGCGCGACGGCGCTGGCGCTGGGCGTCGGCGAACCCGGCGGCCGCTGGGTCACGATCTGGCTCGGCGGCATCCTGCTGCTGACGGCGCTGACCGTGCGCAACCGGGTGCGCGCCGCACTTGCCGAGAGGGCGGAGAGCTCTTGACCCTGCCCGTAGACCAGCGGGTGCTCTGGAGCCTCGGCGGGATCTTCGGGATCCTGATCGTGGCCAGCACGGTGCTGTTCCTGCTGCGCCGGGCGAAGCCGGGCGCCGACTTCGGCGAACTGACCGACAGGGTCCGTTCCTGGTGGGTCATGGCGGCGGTCTTCACCCTGGCGATGGTGCTCAGCCGCAGCATCTCCCTGGCGTTCTTTGCCTTCGTCAGCTTCCTGGCGCTCAAGGAATACCTGTCGCTGATCCCGACCCGCCGGGCAGACCGCCGGGTGTTGTTCTGGGCATACCTGGCGATCCCGCTCCAGTACTACTGGATTCACGAAGCCCGTTACGGGATGTTCATCATCTGGGTCCCGGTCTACGCGTTCCTCTTCGTGCCCTTCCGCATGGTGCTGATCGGTGAAACCAAGGGGTTCCTACGGGCGGCGGGGATGATCCACTGGGGCTTGATGACCACGGTCTTCACCGTAGGCCATGTCGCCTACCTGCTGGTCTTGCCGGCGAGCGTCAACCCTCAGGGAAGCGGGCCGGCGCTTGTGCTGTACCTGGTGTTCCTGACCCAGTTCAACGACGTGTCCCAGTTCCTGTGGGGCAAGCTGCTGGGCCGCCACAAGGTGATCCCCAAGGTCAGCCCCAACAAGACCATCGAGGGGTTGATCGGCGGCGTGGCCACGACGGTGCTGCTGGCCATGCTCCTTGCGCCCTGGTTGACTCCGATGACCCACGCCTGGGCAGCGCTGGTAGGCTTCCTGATCGGCGCCGGCGGCTTCGTCGGCGACGTGGTGATCTCGGCGCTCAAGCGTGACCTGGGGACCAAGGACAGCGGGTCGCTGCTGCCCGGGCACGGTGGAATTCTCGATCGCCTCGACAGCCTGACCTATACCGCGCCGATCTTCTTCCACTTCATCAGGTACATGTACGGGTAGAGGCCTGCGGACTACTCGGGCTTCGGCGCCCCTTCGAGCACCTTCAAGATGTCCTTCTTGTTCCAGCGCCGGCCGGCCCTGGACATGTCGACGATCTTGCTCCAGGCCTCGACCCCGAAGGTCTCCGTCATGTGGGCATCGTCCCCCTTGAGGTAGTCCTCGAAGAGCAGATCCAACGCCTCGTCGCCGGTGCAGCTGCGCCGCGCGGAGATCTGCTCCAGGATCGGGTCCAGGCGCTTTCGGGCCAGTGGGTAGTACTCCTCGCGGTTCTGCTTGATCGGCCAGCCGAACTCCGCGCTGATGCGACGGGCCTTGGCCTCGGTGACCGCTTCGACCAACACCGGCCCCCAGAAACCCCAGGCGGCGTTGTAGTGCAGGCTCTCATGCACCAGGACATGCTGCCGAGGCGCTCGATGATCCACGGTGGAGAAGAACGCATCCGGGTAGTAGCGCAGAAAGACGCCCCGCGACTTGGCACCTCCGGGACCGTAAAGCCGCCTCTGCGCCAGGAAGACCACACGCATCCGTTTGTAGTCCCATTGCCTTTCTGCGAAGTAGCCTCTCAGCTTCTCGTCTACCTCGGCAGCCTCGCTCCGCGCCTGGGCGACTCGCTCCTCGGGGATGGTCTCGTAGTCCGCCTCCACATGCTTGACCCACGCGTCGGTCCAGCGCACGACGTTCTGGCTGATCTTCTGGTACAGCTCAGGATCCGCCCGGCGGATCTCGTCGGCGTTGCGGGTGCGGTACTGGCGAAACTCGTCGGGAGTGAGAATCTGGGAGAACGTGTGCCCGAAGGCGGCCAGCAGGTCATCCAGTGTCTCGGGCTGCTGCGCGGCAGAAACCGAAACCGACAACCCCAGAGCAACGACCAGGGAGACAAGCGGCGTGATCCACACCGGTGCTGTTCGCGAAGGCATCGGAGTTCCTCCTCGGTGGTTTCTCCCATGCTAACCGATTCGACCTTTTCCGCGGAATCCCGGCCGAAGCGGGGTACCGGACGACAAGCCCTGCCTACGGGCCCGATCGGTCGTATGATCCTGGGAGGTCCGGTAGTTGAGGGGGAGGCGCATCATGTGGATGCAACGAATGGCGGCCGGCGCGTTAGCGCTATTGGCGTGGGGCACGATCCAGGCGACGGATTCGAAGCACAGCCTGCAATCACTGACCGCGGCGCGCTACGCCGTCGAACTCCGGTATCAGCAGTACCGCGGCGGCAATGAACTGCCGACGGACGCCGCCCGGCAACAGGTCGAGGCGCACCTTCAGCGCAGCTATCTTCTGCGCCTGCAGCGCAGCCCGGCGGAACTGAAGCGCGCGTACAGGGCCGAGTATCGCAGGATGGTTCAGGAGAGCCTCTTCCCCGGACGCCTGCTCGAACTTCATGACATCCTCGAGAACGACCCCTACCTGATTCAAGAGATTCTGGTCGCGCCGGCCCTGGTCAAGCGTGCCGGCCGGCGGTTGTCGACCGAGGCCGCCCCGGCGGCACCCTTCGAACTCCCCGAGCAGGGCCTGTCAACGCGGGACGTGCTGGAAGCACGGCGACTGCTCGAGTCGCGGACTCCCCTCCTCACGACCGAGTCGATCGACGAGAGCTGCATCCCCGACGATGTCTGGAGCCACGGCGGCCTCGACGACGTGGTCGAGCGCGGAAACAGCGTGATCGTCTGGACCGGAAGCGAGATGCTGGTGTGGGGCGGCCGCCATGAATCGTTCGTGCGTCTGCGTACCGGCAGCCGCTACGACCCGGTGCTGGATACCTGGCTGCCGATGAGTGACGCCGGCGCCCCCTCACCGCGAGACTCCGCCACCGGTGTCTGGACCGGAACCGAACTGATCGTCTTCGGCGGCATCGGGCCCGGCGGCGCCTCCGCCGGAAGCACCGGTGGACGCTACGATCCCGCCGCCGACGCCTGGACGCCGATCTCCACCGTCGATGCCCCGACCGGAAACGAAGGACATACCGCAATCTGGACCGGCTCGGAGATGATCGTCTGGGGCGGAGAGAACGGCGCTTTCACCGACACCGGCGGACGCTACGATCCGTCCCTCGATCGTTGGTTGCCGACCTCTTCCTCCGACGCCCCTGCTGCGCGAAGCGGGCACCGCGCGGTCTGGACCGGCACTGCGATGCTGATCTGGGGCGGCAGCGGCGCAGCGCTGTTCGGAGACGGCGCGTCCTACGATCCCGCGACCGATAGCTGGAGTCCGATCTCCAACGTCGGCGCACCCGCCGGACGGGTGCAGCACACGGCAACATGGACCGGCGACCAGATGATCGTCTGGGGTGGTATCGCCGGCGTCCGGCTCAACGACGGCGGACGCTACGACCCGGCCCTCGATCAGTGGAGCGCGGTCAGCCTGGTCGGTGCGCCCGAGGAACGGGAACGCCATAGCGCGGTCTGGACCGGCAGCCAACTGATCGTATGGGGTGGCGGCGTGAACCCGAGCGGCTTCTCGACGAGCAGCGGCGGACGCTACGACCCCGCCACCGACAGCTGGACTCCGACCAGCACCTTCCCCGCTCCCAGGTCGCGCTCGGGGCACGGGGCGGTCTGGACCGGCGACGCGATGATCGTCTGGGGACGGGGCCCGTCCTCGGCGAGCAACCTGGGGGAACGCTACGACCCGGCCCTCGACACCTGGAGCGAGATCTCCACAGGCACCGCTCCGACCGGCCGCCGCAACCAGGCGGGTGTTTGGACCGGCGCGGAGTTGATCGTCTGGGGAGGCACCGACTACGACAACCGGACCGACACCGGCGGGGTCTACGACGTGACCCTGGCTCAGTGGTCCCCGACGACCCTGACCGGAGCGCCCGAACGGCGTGAGCGCCACAGCGCTGTGTGGACCGGTGACCGGATGCTGATCTGGGGCGGCACCACCGTTCCCGGCGACACCAAGCTGAACGACGGCTTCGCCTACGACGTGGCCACAGACAGCTGGACGCCGATGACCACCCTCAATGCCCCCGCCGGGCGTACCGAGCACGTCACGGTGTGGACCGGCAGCGAGATGATCGTCTGGGGCGGCAACTTCGCCAGCTCCAGAACCGACACCGGCGGCCGCTACGACCCTGTGGCCGACACCTGGACGGCGACGACCCTCACCGGCGCGCCGGAAGCCCGAGACGGCCACGCCGGTGTCTGGACCGGAACCGAGTTGATCGTCTGGGGTGGCGTACGCGCCAGCGGAATCTTCTGGCTCAACAACGGAGGACGCTACAACCCGGCGACCGACTCCTGGAATCCCACGAGCACCAGCGGCGCGCCCAGTGAGCGCAGCCAGCACACCGCGGTGTGGACCGGGAGCGAAATGATCGTCTGGGGCGGTTGGGAAGGCCGTTTCCTGATGTCGCCGTTCCAGGACGGCGGCCGCTACGACCCGGCCGGCAACAGCTGGTCGGCGATGCCGCTGAGTGGCGCGCCGTCGGCGCGCACGTACCACACCGCGATCTGGACCGGCGATGAGATGATCGTCTGGGGCGGGCAGCCTGTTCCCGATGCCGGCCTCGAGGTCAGTTCCGGCGCTCGCTACTCGCCGGCGTCCGGAACGTGGACGCCGACCTCCGAGGTCAATGCGCCCCTGGCCCGGGCGCAGCACGTGGCGGAGTGGACCGGTAACGCCATGATCGTCTGGGGTTCCCGCCTGACCAATACAGGTGGGCTCTACTACGTGGGTAACCCGGATACCGACGGCGACGGCATCGCCGACCCATGCGACTGCGCCGTCAACGACCCGGGGACCTTCGGCGAACCTGCCGCGGTGATCAACCTGCTGGCCGGCTCCGACGCCGCGACCTTCACCTGGTACGCCGCCGCCGCGAGCGGAGGCGCCGGGACTCTCCACGACCTGCTTCGCGGCCGGCTGGATGAGTTCCCCGTGGGCAACGGTGCCTCGGAGAGCTGCCTTCAATCGCAGATCGCCGAGACCCGTGCGACCGACGTGGACATCCCGGCGCCGAACACCGGCTTCTGGTATCTGGTGCGCGGGAGCAACGTATGTGCGGCCGGTTCCTACGGCGGGGACCCGGAACGCAACTCGACGGTTTGCCCCTGATCCAGCGGAAGGTCGACATCCTGGCCTCCAGAATCCTCGATGATCGGTGGGAGTTCCGCGGGATTTCCATGCCCATTGCGTGACTACTCACGCATATGTTATGCTTCCCTCATGAAAAAGAAGCAATCCCCCGAACAGACCCTCGCCCTTGCCTTCGCCTCGGCCTGGAACCGGCTGGAGCGGCGGCTGGACCACAGCCTCGGCGCCATTCGCGGCATCAGCCTGGCCGAGTACCGGCTGCTGCGCACATTGGGAGATGCACCGGATGCTCAGGCCAGCCGGGTCGACCTCGCCTCCGAGGTCGGACTGACCCCCTCGGGAGTCACCCGCGCCCTGCAGCCGCTGGAGAAGGTCGGCGTCGTGCGGACCGTCAAGAGCAAGCGGGACGCGCGGCTGGCCATGGCGGTGTTGACCAAGGCCGGCCGGGAACTGCTCAACGACGCCTCGGGTGTCGTCGACGACACGATGAAGTCGCTGCTCAAACGCACGCCGGAATTGTCTTCCCAGGCTGCCGAGATGACCGAGCTGTTCGACGGCATCGGACGCTAGCGCCCGAACCTGGAACCGAGTCGGAAACCCGGGCACCCCTTCGGTGCCCGGGTCCTTCCCGACTAGCCGGCGGCGGACTCGCTCACCTCGATCCGGCTCGCGATCAAGATTCCATCGCGGCGGGCGTAGGTCATGGCGACCTTCTCACCCGACTGCACCTCGCCGAGCTCGATGGGTGCATCTCCGCGGGTGATCTGGGTGCTCTCGTCGGTGCGCACCACCAACGTCTTCTCGCCACCTTCCATCGGCACCTTGACGGCGATGGTCGATTTGTCGGCGTCGACCTGAATGACCTCGCCGTTGACCGCTTCGGCGGGATCTCCCGAGAGAACCGGGAGCGCCATGGCCAATGCGACCACCGCAAGCACCACTCGAACCATGAAACGTCGTTGCATCGCTTGAACCTCCTTCGGGACCGTGATGTCCCGGCGGGCTCAAATTGCAGAGAGCGTGCCAGAGGAGGTTTGTTCTCGGTTTTGCAGGCAACGGGATGATCAACGGGAAGTTTCGCCACCGCATGCGGGAAGGAGTTTCCGCCGCGAAGGCGCGGCGATGGGCGTTGTACCCTGGCGTTCTTTCCCACCCGCGCCGGCCCGCCTTGCTTGCGGACAGGTGCTGCTAGGGCGCCACCAGCCGGCGGGCCCGGGTCAACGACGTCAGGTAGACCCGTAGCGACGCGCGCTCCTTTTCACTGAGCGCCGCGAAACGGTCACGGGACGCCTGGGCCTCGCCACCGTGCAGCAGGATCGCATCTTCGATGGTCGGCGCCCGTCCGTCGTGAAGCCACGGCCCACTGCGTGACAGACCCCATAACGGCGGCGTGATGAACTGCCCACGTGGAATGCCCGCCTCGTCCCTGCTCTCCGCCAGCGCCGGCCCCATGTCGTGGCGCTTGAGGTCGCTGTGCAGGAAGACGCGATAGCTCTCATCGGCGGTCTGAAGCTGGAGACGTGGCCCCCGGCCATCCCGAGACAGATCCAGCTTCAAGGCGGCGTCAGCCTCTCGAGACGGCAGGCTCAGGGTCGGCCGTTCCAGACGCAAGGACACCGTGTGACAGCTCGCACATCCGAGGCTCTCGAAGCGGCGACGCCCTTCCGCCCACATGGTCACCGGTACCAGCCCCCCCTGGGGCGGCTCGACGGTGGGCATCTCCTGGAGCGCCACGAAGGTGGTCAACGCGGTCAGCTGCCCCTCGACGATCTCATCGACGATGCCGTCTCCGTCG
This sequence comes from Acidobacteria bacterium Mor1, assembly GCA_001664505.1. Taxonomy (GTDB): domain Bacteria; phylum Acidobacteriota; class Polarisedimenticolia; order Polarisedimenticolales; family Polarisedimenticolaceae; genus Mor1. The sequence continues at coordinate 4,990,293 of CP011806.1, read as the reverse complement.
GGGTCCGGCCGGCGATGGGCGCCGACTCGCGCTGGATCGCCGCTGGCCGCGAGGCGGGTGGTCTGCATCCCGTGGTGGATCCGCAGTTTCTCCTCGATGGTCTCCCGCAGGGTGGCGAAGCGTCCCTTGCGGCCGAACGGCCGCAGCACCAGGTCGGCGTCGACCCCCTCGACCTCTTTGGCATCGAGCCTTCCGTCGGCGCCGACGGTCAACCAGCCGAACTCGACCCCGAGGGCCGTGAGCTTTCCCCGCGCCGATTCGCCGCTGCGACTCGCCTGTTCGGCCAGGCGCGTCCGGATGGCCTGCAGCTCCCGGCTCATCTCCGCCGCCAGCAACTCGACCAGCCCCGCACCGGCAAGTGAAGGGGGGTTGCGGGAAAGCGCTGACCGTTGCGTCGCCCCGTCACCGGTGAGGTAGGCGTTGGCGGAAGCGTCACCGCTACCCGCCGGCCCACCCCGGAAGTGACAGTCGCGGCATCCGAAGGCATCGGGCCCTCCTCGTTCGCCACGGTGTACCCGCAGGAGGCCGCCCCCGTCACCGAGACCGTCGGCGATCGTGAACGTCGCGTCGAACACCCGGCCGCCGACAGCGAACAGCTCCTCGACGGTCCACCGGCCCTGATCGATCTCTTGCTGGGAGATCCGGGTGCTGCGCAGACTGCGACCGGGGTCGACCGCCTCGGCGAAACGAAGCTCTCGCCGCCAGGCATCCCGGGCCAAGGCCTGCCGGGCCTGCTCCAGGGTCGACGCGGCGACATCGACGGTCGCCTGCTCGGAGACCGATGGCTTCGGGCCGGTCGTGCTCGCCGTCTGCTTCGGCGATTTCGCATCGCCGGCAAGGACGAGGCAGCACGCGCCGCTCAGAACCAGGGCAGCCGCGACGAGCGCACCGCCCCTGGATCGTGTCGCCCTCCTCATCGCGAGTACCGCACCCGCGGCTGACGGGTCAGCGAGAGCAAGAAGACGTGGAGGCTCGCGCGCTCTGCCGGCGAGAGCTGCCGGAACGCTTCTCTGGAGAAAGCCGCCTCGCCGCCGTGAGCGTCGATCGCCTCGGGGATGGTCGCCGCCCTCCCGTCATGGAGGTAGGGGGCGGTCTCCGCCAGGCCCCACAGCGGCCGGGTCAGAAAACGCTCCCGGGGAATCCCGCTGGAGTCCGGATGCGGGTCGGCCAGCTCGGGCCCCATGTCGTGACGCTTGAGGTCGCTGTAGAGCGCCACGTCGGCCAACCCCTTGGGGGCATCGCCGTCATGAAGCGGACGCAAGACCACGGCGGGACCGCCGGTGGTGTCCGGCTGTTCCTTCCACTCGTTGCGGTAGAGCTTGAGCGTCGGCCGGTGACAGGCCGCGCAGCCGACCGTGTCAAACAGCGCGTGGCCCTCGGCCCAGCGTTCGAGCAGCGCCGGGTCCCGGGGTGGAAGCATCACCGGAGCCTCGAGCATCGCCAGGTAGACCGCCGCCGCGGTCAACGTCCCCTCTTCCAACTCCCGGGGCTCGCCGTCGTCGTCGGGGTCGTACCAGTTCTCGCCGTAACCCAGCAGATGGGGCTGAGGGTTTCTCCGGTGAGCGACGGCCAGGGGGTGGGACTGAATCCCCATGTGAATCCGTGCGGCGCTCTCGATGAAACGACGCAGCCGCGCCTCATGCCCCTTCCAGCCGAAGGGTCGCACGACCAGGTCGGGACTCACCCCGCGCACTCCGGCAGTGTCCACGGTTCCGTCGGGCGCCGCGGTCAACTGCCCGAACGCCACCCCCTTGGCGGTGAGCTCCACGTCGACAGGCGCGCCGTCAGCCTCCGCCTGGGTCAACCCACGTTCCCGGGCCGCCTGCAGCTCCCGGGTCATCTCGGCAGCCAGCGCCTGGATCAACCCGACTCCGAGCAGCGCCGGAGGGTTGCGGGGATTGGCCGAGTCGAAACGTTCGCCGTCTCCGTCGAGGAAGGCGTTCTGCCCGAAGGTCCCGGCGCCGTTGGGGCCGCCGACGCTGTGACAGCCGGCGCAAGCAAAGGTGTCGAGGCCGCCTCGCGCCCCGCGATGGACCCGTTGTTGACGAGGCTCCGGGGTGTCGCCGTAACCGTCGAGACCGCGGAAGGCGTGCTCGAAGAAACTGTCGCCTATCGTGAACAGCTCGTCGAGGTCCAGTTCACCGGCATCGATCCGCTCCTGAAGCAGGAAGATGTGCTCGCTGTCCTCCCCCTTCTCCATCGCTTCGAGGAACTCTTCCGCCCGTTCGCGGTCGGACAGCTCCGCCGCCTCGGCGAGCTGCTCCCGAAGTTCGAGGTCGGTCGGCGGGCGGCCGTGGGGCCAGGGAATGGCCCGCGAGGATTCTTCGGGAGCGCTCGGCGCCGGGGGCGAGGCGTGAGCGGCGACCATCATGGCAACCGCCGTTGCCGTTACCAGACAGACCGCTCCGAGCACAGCCCGGGCCGCGACGATGCGCCCCTTCACCGACTCGATCAGTTGCAGCACAGGATGGCGCGCAGGGGTCCGCCGCAATCTCCGCCGTCGTCAGGGCCGCTTCCGGCATGGCCGTCGGCGGAGTTTCCGCTGAAGGTGGTGTCCTGGTCGAAGAAGTGCTCGAAGCGGGCGTTCTCGACCCGGGAGTACTCACCGTCGGAGATGTGCGCCGTCGTGTAGGTCCAGTCATTGCAGCGGCCGCCGGCTCCCGGCGGCGAATCCTGACCTCCGACCTGAGCCGTGAGCACTGTACGGTTGAGCCAGAAGGTCTGGCCGTTCATCTGCAAAACCTGCTGGAGCTCGCCGCGGCTTTCGGCGGCCAGCACCTCTTCGTGACGGCAGGCGTGATCGGCGCCGATCTGCTGGCACATCAGGTCGCCCGCCGACGTGCCGATCGATCCGCCGTACTCCCAGACCGAGGGGATGCCCGGTCCCGGCTGGGCCGGGTCCGCGGGATTGCTGACCATACCGCCGTAGATCGCGCCGGTGGTGCAGGTACCGTTCTGACAGAACGTGCCGAGATCGCAATCGTTTCCGCAGGAGAAGCAGTTGTCGGAATCCGAGAGGGTATCGACGCAGACGCCGCCGCAGTTGGTCAGCCCGTCGGGGCAGGCGCAGCCGTTGTCCGGGGTACCGTCACAATCTTCGTCGATGCCGTTGAAGCAGACCTCGGTCGTGGGCAGCACGTCGCCGGAGCAGGGCCCGTAGCTGCTGCCGTCAGGCAGGCACTGGGCCGCCCCCGCCTTGCAGGCGCCGACGTTGACGGTGCCGGTGGGGCCGGTGTAGCACCCGATCATCGATCCCTGGGGACAGACGTTGACGTCGGCACAGACCCACTCGTCACCGATGCGCTGCAGGGTCTCCCCTTCGTTGCAGGCCAGAGCCAGCCGCTCCGCCTCGAAGGCGTAGCCGACGGCGCCGAGACGCTGTCGCGGCGCCAACGTCTCACCGTTGATGATCAGCTCGAGGTAGCGATTCTCCTGACTGAACACCGTGGGCGGGATCGGGCTGCCGTTGGAACCGAGCAACACGCTGAAGATTCCGTCGACCACCTGAACCGACGGCCAGGTTTCGCTCCACAGCACGTCGGAACCCATCGCCGAATCGTAGAGATGGAACTCGATCGAGACCGTGGTGTCGAGCGGGTTCTGTTGCGGCGAGTTGTCGGTCAGCCGCCCCTGGTAGTTCATCACCGTAGGCACGGCCGCAAGGGCCGAACCGGCGACGAGGGCGATCAGCCCGGCGACGAAGAAACTGCGAAGGCTCATGGCAGGCTCCCAGGGGGCGGGGCGGGTCCCGGCGCCGTCGCCAGGACGTTGAAACATTCCAGGGACGACGCCAGGGGCGCGATGTCCTCGTAGTCATTTGCCGGCGTCGAATCGAAAAGCGAGGACAGCACGTCCCCGCAGTCGGCCGACCGGTAGATCGAATACGGCGGGTTGTTGCCCGACCAGTTCAGATCGAGGTTCTCGGGGGTCACGTCGTTGCGGTCCACGGCAAGGACAACCGGAACGAGCCCTGAACCGGCGAAGCTCCAGAAGCCGGACTGCAGCACGTAGCTGGTGCCGGCGGAAGACGCGCCGACGGCGGTCTCCTGGCCGACGGAACCGGTCAGCACGAACGAGGCCGAAGCGGATTCGTCGCCGCCGGAGTTGACCGTCGATTGATGGAGAACGAAGCTCGCGGAGGTGGACTGTGAGGCGTAGGCCGGCAGCAAGACCGCGAACAGAATGATCGCTGCGAGACACAGCCGGCGTGCAGACATGCTTCCCCCCGAGCCGAAGTATACGTCGATTTCGAGGGCGCGGGCACTGGTTGGTGGTACGTTCGCCGGGTGAGCATCGGTCGTTCCATTCAGGCCCTGAGCGTGGCGCTGGCTCTGTTTGTAGCTATTTGGATACCCGCGCCCTGCCCGGCTGTCGAGCCCGCAATCGAGGCCGCCCCGGCGGCCGACGACCCGGTGCGCGAAGCCATCGCCCGCAGCCTGCCCTGGCTCGAACAGCATGGAAGCGATTGGCTCGCAGGGGCTCTTCCGATCCAGGGGGGCAACGGCTGCGTCTCCTGCCACCACGTCGGCTTCGCCGTCTGGAGCCACCGCGAAGCCGGGCGGGCGGGCGTCCACGGAGACGGGGCCCGCATCGCCACGCTGGAGAAGGCAGCCTTCGAGTTCCTCACCCGGCCGGAGAAAGCCCACGTACTCAGCGCGGGACCATTGCTTGCCGGCCGGCCGGCATCACGGGACGACGCCAACGAACCGCTGCGAGCCACGCTGATCCACGCGCTCAACGACACCGACGGGTGGTGGCGAACCGGCGGTCAGTTCCGCACCCAGAACCGCTCGATCGCCGAGTCGGACGCGGTGAACGCGATGTGGACCCTGCTCGCCCTGAGCGCGCTGGATACCGGAGACGAACGGCTGCGCCGGGAACGCTCCCTCGGCGTCGAACGGCTCGAGGAGCCGGACCCGGAGCTCGGCGCCGACCCGACCATCGAATGGATGACCGCCCGCTACGCGCTCGAATCGGTGTTGGGCCGTGAATCGGTGAGCGAGGCCGGGACGCTCCTCCTCGCCGCGCAGAACGGCGACGGCGGCTGGGGCTGGCACAGCGATTCACCGAGCAACGCCTTCAACACCGGGCAGGCGCTCTACGCGCTGTCCGCAAGTGGCGAGACCGAGGTGATCGAAGCTGCCCGGGAGTTCCTGCTGGAGTCTCAGCTGCCCGACGGCACCTGGCCCACGCCGAGCATGGAAACCAGCCACGAGCCCAACGAGGGCAAGGACTACATCTACCGCTACTGGGGCACCGCCTGGGCCGCGATCGGCCTGTCCCGTTCGTTGAGTGCCGAAGCGGACGCGGACGGCGGCGCAGCGACGGGTGCTCCGGCTTCCGGCGCACGGCACACCTTTCACGGACGCTACTTCGCCGGCACTCCCGAGGCCGCCGGCGCGGAACCGGAAAAGCCGGTCGAGGCGATCTTCACGGCCGCAGGCGCAAATCGCTGGTCGGTCACCTTCCATTTCGACTTTCAGGGAACGCCCTACACCTTCGCCGGATCGGCCGCCGGCAATCTGACCGAGGGCCCCTTCGAGGGTGAGGTGCTGCACACCGAGCGCGATGTGACCTACCTGTTCCGCGGCCGATTCGTCGCCGGCCGCTTCCAGGGGGAGCACTTCGAACGCAAAACCGAAGGAGACGCGCTCACCGGCACGCTGGTACTCTGGTAGCGGCCCCGGCCGCTACGGAGGACCCATGAAGCACTCGTGCCTCGCCATCGCGCTGGCCGTCACCGCACTCCTCGGCACCACGACCTCGGCGGCACCGGTTGCTATCGGCGAAACCGACTCCCTGCGATCGAAACTGCTGGACGAGGATCGCCCCTACCGTGTGGCTCTACCCGGTGGCTTCGACCCGGACTCGGGGAGCTACCCGGTGGTGTACCTGCTCGGCGGCGAGGATCTGTTCCACTACACCTCTGCGGTGCTTCGACTGCTGGCCCACGAAGACCTGATGCCCCCGGCGATCCTGGTCGGCGTCGAACACACCGCCCGCACCCGGGATCTGGCGCCTGCCTGGAAGAGCCCCGACTCTCCGGCGCACATGCAGCGTTTCATCGCCGACTCCGGCGGCGCCGACCGCTACGGGGAGTTCCTCACCCGCGAGCTGGCGCCGCACATCGAGGCCAACTACCCCACCGCCCCCTTCCGTATCCTGGTCGGACGCTCCCTGGGTGGCCTGTTCACCCTGCACACCCTGTTCAACGCCCCGGCGGGTTTCGACGGCTACATCGCCATCTCCCCCAGCACCCACTGGGACAACGCCGCGATCATCGGCAGCTTCGAATCGTTCCTCGAGCGAGAGGCCGGCGGGTCGAACGAGTTTTTGTTTCTCAGCAAGGCGGACGAGACCGGCGAGTCGCTCGAGACCTATCACCGGCTGATCGCCCGCTTGAAGCAGGACGCTCCGAAGCATCTTCGCTGGTCCCACCGAGAGTTCACCGAGGACGACCACGGCTCGACGTTCATGCCCGGGGTACACCGTGGCCTGAGAGCGATCTTCGATGGCTGGCGCACACCGGCGGACCTGCAGAAGCAGGGCCTCGAGGGCTTCGACACCCACTTCGCCGGCCTCTCTCGTCGCTACGGCTACGAGATCCCGGTCCCGGAGTCCACGATCAACACCCTCGGCCTCCGCACCATGATGTTGGGTGATCCCGCCAAGGGCGCGAACATCCTCACCCAGAGCGTCGAGCGCTACCCGCGTTCGGCCTACGCGCGTTTCTGCCTGGGTTGGGCGCTCGAGGAAGAGGGCAAGCTCGAGCAGGCCGTGGCGCTATTCCAGCAGGCGGTCACCATGGGCAGCGCCTCGTCGGATCCGAATCTCCCGACCTACAAGGACCGCCTCGACCGTCTGCGCCGACGCGCGGCCGAGGAGAACTGAGTCACGCAAAGCGGGGCGGACGCCCTGGAGCACCCGCCCCGACCGTTGGCGTCGACTCTTCGGAACCCTACTGACAGACGATCTGGGTGGTCGCACTCCCGCACGCGCCGCCGAGAGCGTCGTTGCACGCGCAGTTGTTGATCCAGATGGTCTTGCCCGGCCCGCAACCGACGTTGTTGTTGCCGAAGCTGCAGGAGCTCAGGCCGGTGTCCTGCAAACCGCTGCAGCTCAGGGTGATGTTGCAGCTCGGGTTGCTGCAGGCGACGAAGGGGCAGGTGGTAAGCGACTTGTCCTGGAGCTCGAGAGAGTCCAGCAGCCTCAGACCGCGCTCCTTGGCCCAGGCTTCCAGGTCCTTGGCGGCTTCTTCCGCCGCGGCGCTCAGCTGGTTCGGAGTCGCATTGCAGGTCTGGCGTTCTTGCATCTCACCGGCGAACGCCGGGCCGGAACAGAGCAACAAGATCGCGGCAATCCACAGAGTCTTCTTCAACATGCGGCACCTCCTAAGGTGAAAAGGGTTGCCCACCCAGAGGTGCAATTGCGATGCCTACTCCGATTAGCTATCGATTCGGCGCGATCCATGAATCAGCGCCGGAAACTGTCCCGCCTGCGGTGCACGGTATCGAGCACACGCGAGGGGTTGTGTTTCACCCCCAGGACGCAGCCCCTTCATCGTTGCGCCGCTACCACCTGCGGTTGACCCAATCCATCACCCGCTCGGGCGTCGTCAACTTGCCGTCGTTGCCGGCGATGTGCCAGTCCCGGCAGACGCCGTTGTAACAGCCGCTCACGATGGTGGACGCGGTGCCGTAGTGCTCGAGCCACTCGGCGTAGGAACGGCCCACGTTGGACAGCAGCGGATCGTTCATCTCCATCACCTTGGACCGCCGCCCGGAGAGCGAAACCCACCCCTGGGCCGTACCACTGATCGGCAGGTCGGCCACGACGCCGGCCCGGTTGTCCAGGGTGATGCTGATGTTGCTGCGATTGAGGTCGTAGCTCAGCACCTCCATACCGCTGTGCATGCCGAGACGGCCGTAGTTCCACAGAGACAGCCGGTCTTGCAGGCTCAACGCGCTGGTCCGGCCGCACTCCCCGTAGTAGCGGCCGGTGGAAACCACCACGCAGAGACTCCGCACACCGGGGCAATGGTCGATGTAGGAGAAGTCGAAGGGATCATCGAAGGGATCGGCCGCATCCTCGTCGATCCGTTTGGCCGCAGCGCAGCCCTTCCATTCAGGCGAGCAGTACAGGTCGTCGGAGAAGGTCGCATCTCCGGCCACCGAGAAGTTGTTGTGGGTGTAGAGGGTCTGGGCCCCCGACGCGTCCTGGCGGATGTAGGTGAGGTTCTCGTCGGTGCCGTCGGCCCAGGTCGTGGCCCACTGCGAGGCGTAGACCAGTTTCGCCTTGCCGTTGGTCACCACGATGTCCCGCGGTCCACCGGGATCCGAGATCTGGTTGTTGTCGGTGATCAGGCCGTAGTTGGAAATCCAGCAGCCGCTGGATGTGCAAAGAACCGCAGCGAACAACAAAAAGTAAGTCAACTTCAGATATTTCATCGCTCCCCCCCAATACGTCTGAGCCGCCCCCCGCGCGGCGTTACCCCAGGCTAACCCCGCTCGCGCGATTGCCAAACGACTTTTCGCCCCCGGCCGGCGGCAGGCGGAGCCTGAGGCGTCCATTGCGGATGCCCACGGTCCCGAATTCCGGAGCGCCACGAAGCGCCTGTTCTCGCGCGTTGTGCCGAGTCAGGCCGATAGAGAAGTGAATCGGTCCCCTATGGCCATTTCAAACCGTGCTTGTTCTCCGGATACTGCACCACCGGGACTGCCACCGGAGCTGCACCGCCTTCCTCTCCAGTCGTGAGGTCCTCATGAGCGAACAGGAACCCAAACCGGCTGCAGGCCAGGAACGCCGAGGCTTCCTCGACCTCAGCTCGCGCCTGACGATGCTGCTCGGACTTGCCGGGGCCTACGGCGGGTTCGCTGCGATCGCGGCCCGCTTTCTATACCCCGCCAAACCCCGCGACACCCGCTGGACCTTCGTCGCCGAGATCGACCGCTTCAAGGCCGGCGATTCAGTGATCTTTCAGGGCCCCTCCGGCGAGACGATCAACATCGCGCGACAACGGGAAAGCGGAGAGGTCGACGACTTCATCGCACTTTCCAGCACCTGCCCGCACCTCGGCTGCCAGGTGTTCTGGGAAGGTGACAAGAGCCGCTTCTTCTGCCCCTGCCACAACGGAATCTTCGATGCGAGCGGCAAAGGGGTCGGAGGGCCGCCGGGAGACTCCGGTCAATCGCTGCCGAGGTATCAACTCAAGCTGGAAGGAGCGCTGCTGTTCATCGAGCTCCCCGCAGGTGACGCCATGGCCCGCGGAAAGGGACGGGTCATCGACCGGGTCGAGGGCATCCACGCAGCAGGGCACGACCCCTGTCTCGCCAAGGCGCCGAACCCTGTTCGTGACGGCGAGCGAGCCTGACCGTGAGCCGAGTGACCGCATGGATCCAGGAGCGCCTGCCGATCTCCGGCGATAGCCTGCGCGAACTGACCAACGAACCGGTTCCCAACCACCTCAAGCGTTGGTGGTACGCCCTGGGCGGCACCCCCGCCTACCTGTTCGTCGTGCAGATCTTCACCGGGATCCTGCTCGCCTTCTACTACGAACCGGCACCGACCACCGCCTACGAGTCGGTGCGCTACATCACCGAAGAGGCGGCCTTCGGCTGGTACATCCGCGGGATCCACAAGTGGGCGGCCACTCTGATGGTCGCCGCCGTGATCTTGCACCAGATGCGGGTGTACTTCACCGGCGCCTACCGCAAGCCCCGCGAGCCGAACTGGATGGTCGGCATGTGCCTGCTGCTCTGCACCCTCGGGCTCGGCTTTACCGGCTACAGCCTGGTGTTCGAACAGCTCAGCTACTGGGGCGCGACGGTCGGGGCGAATCTCACCGAGATGGTGCCGCTGGTCGGTGGGTTCCTCAAGAACATGTTACTGGGGGGTGCGACCTACAACGAACACACCTTGTCGCGCTTTTTCATTCTCCACGCGGCGGTTCTTCCGGTCCTGATGGTCGCGCTGATCATCGTGCACATCGCCCTGATCCGCGTCCAGGGGGTCACCGAGCTGCGCTTCGAGGACGAACCCGCGGATGCGCCCAAGACGTTCAACTTCTTCCCGGACCATCTCTACACCGAGGTCGGCATCGGCCTGCTGCTGATGATCCTGCTCAGCGCGTTGGCCACCATCGCCCCGGCGCACATGGGCCCCCCGGCGGATCCCCTGACCACACCGGAGGTGATCAAGCCGGAGTGGTTCTTCTACGTCACGTTCCGTTGGCTGAAGTTGTTCAGCGGCACCACCGCCGTCCTCAGCATGGGGTTCATCGTGTTCACCATGTTCATGTGGCCCTTCGTGGACAGCTTCATTCGCAAGAAAACGAAGTTCAAGGAAGCCAGCGTCTGGATCGGGATCATCGGCGTCCTGCTGATCATCGGGCTGACCGTCTGGGAAGCCGTGGTCAAGCATTGAGTCGGGCGATATCCCCGGGCACGAGGTGTTTGTGACACTGAAACAGAAGCAAATCGTCATCGCCGCACTTGCGGCACTGTTCATTGTCTCACTGCTCTTCGTCCAAGGGCTCGAGACAGCGCGCCGGCGCACCGAGGCGGGCCTGGGCAGTCCTCACATCGACGTTCCCGCCAACAGCCGGGACTGCGTCGATTGCCACCGAAAGTCCAACCCGGGCATCGTCGGGCACTGGGAGGGCAGCAGCCACGCGGAAAAAGGGGTCGCCTGCGTGGAGTGCCACCAGGCCGGCCCGGACGATCCCGACGGTTACACCCACTACGGCGAACATATCGCCACCGTCGTGACGCCGCGGGATTGCAGCCGCTGCCACCCGATGGAAGCCGAGGAGTTCGCTCAGAGCCACCACGCGGCCGGGGGCAACATCCTCGCCTCCCTGGACAACTTCCTGGCCGAAACCGTGGAAGGGTCACGGACTCCGTTCAACCCCCACGGTCCGACTCCGGGCAAGCAGATCGATCTGGTCAACGGCCTGGCGAGCGCCTTTACCGGGTGCCAGCAGTGCCACGGCTCCAAGGTCGCGCTGCAGGCGACCGACGGCGGCATGATCGATGTGGACGCCCTGGTTCCCGATGAGAACGGAATCCCGACCAATCTCGACGCGGTCGCCCGGATCCTTCGGGACGACAAGGGCCGCCCGCTGATGCATCCGGGCACCTGGCCGAACACCGGGATTGGCCGGCTCAACCTGGACGGGTCCCGCGGCTCCTGCTCCGCCTGTCACAGCCGCCACGACTTCTCGCCCCGCCGTGCACGGCAGCCCGAAAACTGCGGCAAGTGCCACCTGGGGCCGGACCACCCGCAGAAGGAGATCTTCGAGGAGTCGAAACACGGCGCGGCGTATCGCGACCTGAGAGCGGACATGAACCTCGATGCCGACGAGTGGGTCCTCGGCAAGGACTACTCCGCTGCGCCGACCTGCGCGACCTGCCACATGTCGGGCAACCTGCGTAACGGCGGCAGGGTCACCCATGATCCCGGCGAACGGATCTCCTGGACCAACCGCCCACCGGTCAGCCTGGTCATGGACACCGACATCAACCACAAGATCGTCACCTCGCTGGATCCGGAGGTGCGCCGCGAGACGATCCACGACACCGCGGAACAGAAGCGGGACCGGATGAAGCAGGTCTGTTCCCACTGCCACACCCCCGACTACATCAACGGCTTCTACACCCAATACGACGACCTTGTCGTGCTCTACAACGAGAAGTTCGCCAAGCCGGGCAAGAAGATCATCGGGGCCCTGCGGGACAACGGCCTGATCACTCCCACCCAGTTCGATGAAGAGATCGAATGGACGTGGTTCTACCTGTGGCACCACGAGGGTCGGCGAGCGCGGCACGGAGCCTCGATGATGGCCCCCGACTACACCCACTGGCACGGCATGTACGAGGTGGCCGAGCGTTTCTACATGGAGATGATTCCGCAAGCCCGCGAGCTGACCGCTCACGCGCCGTCGGCCAACGCCGGCCGGGCCGTCGACCGGGTCATCGACGACATCCTGGCGCGGCCCGAACACAAGTGGTTCAAGGAAGGCGCCGCCGACCAGACCGAGACCATCCGGAAACAGATGGAAGCCCGCTACGGCAAGGCCGGAGAGAGCTAGACCATGAAGCGAAGAAACTTTCTCAAGGTAGTAGGGGTTACCGGCGCCGGCATCGCGGCCTTTTCCTGTGATGACCGCCGCGAGGCCGCCCGTCTCGAGGCGGATGAGGCAACCCTGTCGGACAGCGACCTTCGCTGGGACAAGGCGGTCTGCCGCTTCTGCGGCGTCGGCTGCGGCATCGAGGTCGGCGTCAAGGACAACCGGGTGCGGGCGATCCGCGGCGATGAGGCCAACCCGGTCAACCGCGGCCTGCTGTGTGTCAAGGGCTACCACGTCGGCAGCATCCTCTACGGCGAGGACCGTCTGACACACCCGATGAAGCGGAACCCCGACGGCAAGGGATTCAGCCGTATCTCATGGGACGAGGCTCTCGACCTCATCGCCGAGAAATTCCAGGGGGCACTCGACACCCACGGCCCCGACTCGGTAGCGATCTACGGCTCCGGCCAGTGGACGATCTTCGACGGCTACGCGGCGCTCAAGTGGATCAAGGGCGGAATGCGCAGCAACAACATCGACCCCAACGCGCGCCTTTGCATGGCCAGCGCCGTGATGGGTTTCGTGACCCAGTTCAAGAGCGACGAACCGATGGGTTGCTACGAGGACTTCGAGGCCGGCGACGACTTCGTCCTCTGGGGCAACAACATGGCGGAGATGCACCCTGTGCTCTTCAGCCGCATGCTCGAGAGCAAACGCCGCAATCCGCGGGTGCGCATCGTCGACATCGCCACGCGGCGCACACCGACCAGCGACTATGCCGACCTCTACGTCGAGTTCAAACCGGGCACCGACCTGGCCCTGGCCAACGGCATCCTGCACCTGCTGGTCTCGAAAGGAAAAGTAGACCGGGCCTTCGTCAAGGAGAACGTGGTCTTCAAGCGCGGGATCGAGGATCTCGAGCAGATCGGCTACGGCTGCTACGGCGATCAGGCCGAGCGCTACACCTTCAAGGACAAGGGACGCGCCAGCTCACTGGAAGAGCTGGAGACCTTCCTGCGAGACTACACCCCGCAGAAGGTCAGCGAGATCAGCGGCGTCCCCGTCGAACAGATTCACGCCCTGGCCGAGATGTATGGAGACCAGAGCCGCGGCACCGTCAGCCTCTGGTGCATGGGGGTCAACCAGCACGTCCGCGGCACCTGGATGAACAACCTGATCAACGATCTGCACCTGATCACGGGCAAGATCAGCCGGCCCGGCGCCAATCCCTTCAGCCTGACCGGGCAGCCCAGCGCCTGCGGCACAGCGAGGGAGGTCGGCACCCTCTCGAACCGCCTGCCCGCCGACATGCTGGTCACCAAGGAGGCCCATCGCAAGAAGGCGGAGGAGATCTGGAAGCTGGAGCCCGGCACGATTCCCGCCAAGCCGGGCTATCACGCGGTCGACATGTTCCGTGCGCTGAGCCGCGGAGACATCAAGGCCATGTGGATCCAGACCACCAACCCCTGGGTCAGCATGCCCAACCTCCACCGCTTCGAGCGCAAGCCCGGCGACGGACGCTTCATCGTAGTCAGCGACATCTACCCGACGCCGACGACCGAAGCCGCCGACCTGATCCTGCCGTCAGCGGCGTGGATCGAACGGGAAGGCGCCTTCGGCAACACCGAGCGCCGCACCCAGCAATGGAACAAACAGGTCGACCCCCCGGGGGAAGCGAAGGAGGATGCCTGGCAGTTCATCGAGGTCGCCAAACGCATGGGCATGGGGCACCTGTTCCCCTGGCCGGAGGATGACTGGCACGAGCCGATGTTCGAGGAGTACCGCAGTTTCGGCCTCGGCACCGGCAAGGACCTCGCGAGCTACCAGCAGCTTCGTGAGACCCGCGGACAACTCTGGCCGGTCGTCGACGGCAAGGAAACCCCCTACCGATACAGCGCCGAGCATGACCCCTACGTCAAGAAGAAGAAGGGGGTCCACTTCTACAAGGCCAAGGCCTACGGCGAGAAGGCGGCCTTCTGGCTGCGGCCCTACCACCCGCCGGCCGAAGTACCCGATGGCGAGTACCCGCTCTGGCTCACGACCGGGCGGGTCCTCGAACACTGGCACACCGGCTCCATGACGCGGCGAGTCAAGCAGCTCCACCAGGCGATTCCCGAGGCGTTCGTCGAGGTCAATCGCGCAGACGCGCGGGAGCTCGGCATCAAACAGGGAGATCGAGTGCGGCTGGTGACCCGGCGAGGCAGCCTGGAACTCGACGCCGAGGTCGACGGCCGCGGCAAGCCCCCGCGCGGAATGCTGTTCGTGCCGTTCTTCGATGAATCCAAACTGATCAACCGCCTGACGCTCGATGCGATGGACAACATCAGCAAGGAGCCGGATTACAAGAAATGCGCCGCTCGACTAGAACGCGTTTGACCCACGCGGGCCTGCTGCTCGCCGTGGCGGCGATCCTCGCGATCGCCGGTCCGATGCTGACCCATGGCCAGGGAGAGAACCGATCGGATGTCGAGAAGACACCCGCGAGCGACCGGGCGGAGCGCCGTGCCTTCGACGGAGCTCCGCCGACCATCAGCCACGCCGACTTCAACATCGAATGCACCAGCTGTCACAACAAGGACGGAATGGAGATCGAAGGTACCGGTTTCGCTCCGCCATCACCCCATGAGCAAACCGACGGCATGAGCGCGACCAGCCGCTGCCGGCAGTGCCATGTGTTCGTCAACACCGACTCGCTGTTCGCCGCGAACGGATTCTCCGGACTGCGTCAGAACCTCCGCCGCGGCACTCGCCAGAACCCGATCGCTCCCCCGGTGACGCCGCACTCGATCTTCATGCGCGAGAACTGCGTCGCCTGCCACAGCGGCCCTGCCGCCCGCGAAGAGATCCGCACCTCCCACCCGGAACGAGCGCGCTGCGTCCAGTGCCACGTCTCGATCCGGACCGCTTCGTTGTTCGAGCGCCGGGAGCCGCGCCGGGATCGCTAGCGCCAGGCACCGAGGATCGCCCCCATCGCCGCGAACGAGACGGTCAGGTAGCCGCCGTTGACCAGGAGATAGCTACAGGGGCGGCGCTCGAACAGCGCCACGACGCCGAGCCCCATGGCTGCCCAGCCGAGTCCGGCGGCCACGCCGGCGGCCACGGCGAAGGCGAAGGTGGTCTCCGGAGCGGCGAGGAAGGCCGCCAGATTCGCCGCCATGATCAAACAGAAAAGCGCGGACACGCCGAAGATCACCGCCGGGGAACCCTTCTGCAGATCCGCCTCGCTGAAGCCGTTGGCCCGCATCCAGGCCTTGCCGAAGAGCGCCGGCGAATACCACAGGCCGCCGATCAGGAAGTTGGCCGCCGCTGCGGCGAGGACCGCCCCGATGTTGATGTGCTCACTCATGATTCCTCCGCTTTCCGGGCTACTCCCGGTGACTTGGCCCACTCGGGACCGGATGCGGAAGATGCTAGGGAGCCTCCCGGCGGCGGTATTGGATAAAACGGAACTCCACCGATGAGCCGGGTCCGGCGGCCCGAACCCGGGTCCGGCGGCCGGAATCAATCGATCGGCAGGTAGTTATCCAGACCGGGGTAGGTCTCGGCATACGCCCCCGGCGACATCCCGGCCATCTCGCGGAAGTCGCGGACCAGGTGGGACTGATCGTAGTAGCCATGCTCCAGCGCGACGTCGGCCCAGTCCGGCGAGCGCGGATCCCGGGTCACCGAGCCCAGCACCTGCTGGAAACGACGGATACGGCCGTATTGCTTGGGTGGCAGGCCGACCCAGCGGCGAAACAACCCGGCGATGTGCCGCTGGCTGTAGCCGACCTCATCGACCACGTCGCCGATGCGAATGCCCGCAGGCGCGAACAGCCGGCCGGTCAGGTACTCGACCACCGGGTTCGGTTCGAACCTGCCGCGGGCGCGCTCGTGAAGCCAGGACTCCACCGCAGCCATCTTGGCGGCCGCTCCCCTCGCCGCCAGGATCCGGTCGCGGAGCGACGCGGTCATCTCACCCAACACCACGTTCAGCTGGTCGACGGTGTCGGTGATGCCCTCCACGGCGAAGCCGAGAAACGGGTAGGCGCCCCCCGGCCGAAACCGGATCACCACCATCGACGCACCCGGTGCCGCCTCGATGGCGATCCATCGGCGCCGCATGCCCGAGATCCAGGCCCGGCGGAACTGGGTCGACCGGGAGAGGTCCTCCCGCTCGTAGAGCCGCTTCGGCGCCTCGGTCAGATCGACGATGATCTCCACCGCTCCGTCGGGAAGCACCCGTTCCTTGGTGTGGGACGGTTGGTAGTCGGCGAAGTAGGTCACCAGCTCGACGAAACGGTCGAGGGGCGGGCCTGGCCGATGGAGGTGGAGCTTCATTCGAGGAATTGTACTGTCGAACCGGCCCGGGGTTTCCCCATCGGAAGCCAGAACCAACGTCGAGCCAATCTTCGACTGAGCCTAACGAAGACACCCAGATTCTCTAGTCGACGAAATAGAACCGATTAAATACTATTCACTGCGTAAGGCGCTCCCGACCTCCCGAATCAGGGCGCTCTTGCAGGCCATACGAGGCGTGGGCCGCCCCAACCGAGCCCTCAGCAGTCTTGCCCACTGCCAGGCCCACGCTTCGATATGGCCGAACCTTCACCGCACCGCGGGCACTCCGGAGAATTCCCGTCCATGAGCTATGATGCGGCCATGCATCGTGTCGACGTAGGTATCGTCGGGGGAGGACAGCTCGCCCGCATGACCATTGAAAGCGCGGCACATCTGGGCCTGAGCACCGCCATTCTCGACCCCGATCCGGCTTGCCCCGCTGCGCAGTTCGCCAACCACCACATCGAGGCGGCCTTTGACGACGCCGAGGGACTGCGCCGGCTGGCGGAGATGTCCCGGATCACCACCTTCGACATCGAGGCCGGGGACAGTGTCGCGCTGGGAGCGCTCGAGCAGCAGGGGCATCTGATCCTGCCCCGCCCCCGGGTGCTGGCCACCATCCAGGACAAGCTGGTCCAACGAGAGTTCCTGCAGTCCCACGGATCTCCCGTGCCCCGGTTCGCCGACCTGCCGGATCCAAGTCTCGAGTCGATGCTCGCCTTCGGTTTTCCGCTGGTTCAGAAAGCGCGCCGGGGCGGATACGACGGCCGTGGCGTGGCGATCCTGAAGGAACCCAACCGTTACGCCGACCGCCTGCACGCCCCCTCGATGGTCGAGGAGAAGGTCGCCATCGCCGGAGAACTCGCGGTCCTGGTGGCACGGCGCCCCTCGGGAGAGTTGAGCAGCTACCCCACGGTTTCCGTCCAGCCCGATCCGGCGACTCACGCGCTGGATACCCTGACGTTCCCGGCGCCGATCTCTCCCGAGCTCGACCGGAACGCCCGCGCCCTGGCCGAACAGGCGATCGCCGCCCTCGAAGGTTCCGGCATCTTCTCGGTGGAGTTGTTCGTCGACACCGACGGAAAACTGTGGGTCAACGAGATTTCGCCACGACCCCACAATGCCGGTCACGTGACCATCGAAGCCGCCGCGACCTCCCAGTTCGAGCAACATCTGCGGGCGATCCTCGATCTGCCTCTCGGCGACTCGAGCTGCATCAGCCCTGCGGCCATGGCCAACCTGCTCGGCCCGCCGGAACTCAAGGGCAAGGTGCGGATCGATCTCAGTGACGCGCTCGAGATCCCCGGTGTTCGTATCCACCTCTACGGCAAGCAGGAAGTCCGGCCCGGCCGCAAGATGGGTCACCTGACGGCGCTTGATGCCGACCCGTTGAACGCACTGGAACGTGTCCGCCAGGCGCGGGCGCTGATTCGTTTTGAAGTCAGTTCCGAGGTAACCGCATGAGTGCAACCGTCGGCGTGATCATGGGCAGCGACTCCGACCTCAAGGTCATGCAGCAGGCAGCCGACATGCTGGAACAGTTCGGCGTCGAGTACGAGATGACGGTGGTCTCCGCCCACCGCACACCCCAGCGGATGTACGACTACGCGCAGAGCGCCGCCGAACGGGGGCTGCAGGTCATCGTCGCCGGTGCCGGCGGGGCCGCGCACCTCCCGGGCATGGTGGCCTCGATGACCCGGCTGCCGGTGGTCGGCGTGCCGGTCAACGTCACGCCGCTCAACGGAGTCGACGCCCTGTACTCCATCGCCCAGATGCCCGCTGGGATTCCCGTCGCCACCGTCGGCGTGGACAACGCCCGCAATGCGGGACTGTTGGCGGCCCGCATCGTCGCCCTGGGCGACCCTGCAGTCGCCGAACGGCTCGAAGCCTACCGGGACGCTCTGGTGGAAAAGGCGATGAAGGGCGCGGCCCGGGTCGAGGCGGCCAAGAAGTAGCCCGGCAACCGCCGCGATGCCGGTTCAGCCGTGAAGGTCCACCTGCAACAGGCGGTGGTCCGATCGAAAACCGGCTCGCTCGATCGCTCGTTGAGCAGCGACGTTTCCGACCTCGGTAGAGCAATGCGGCGTGAGTCCCTCCTCGCGGCAGAGGCGCACCAGACTCGACAGCATCGCCGTTGCAACCCCCTTGCCCCGCTCGTCCCGGTGCACGATCACGCCCAGGTGAGCGATCCCCTGCTGGTGATCGTCACGGCGCAGCTCTCCCACGGCGAGCAGCCGCTTGTCCCGCTCGTGCAGCCAGAGCTCCCGGCGGTCCAACCGCTCCCGGGTGTAGGGCTCGAGAAACGCGCTGGGCGCGCCGATCGCCGCCTGCTGAAAGTCGACGATGGATGCGTGATCCCTGGCCTCGCCGGGGCGCAACCCCTCGAGGCCGGGACTCGTGGGCTCCCCGTGGGGGCCGTACAACAGGGTGTGCGGCTCGACCCGTTGAGCGAGGCCGAGCATGGCGGACAGCCCGAGGGGATCGAGCGAGAAGGCCATGGCGCATGCCGGCTCGAGCTCGTCCCGGACCCGGCGCAGGAACTCGGCTGAGCGTTCCCGGTAGGCGGCCTCGACATGCAAGCGCAACAGGCGCTTCTCGGCATCGATGGCACAGGAACCTGCGAGGACGCCGTCGACCCGTAGAGCGAAGTGCGAGGAGCCTTCGACAAAGGCCGCCCACATGTCATCCATCGGGGCAACCAATCGGGCCAGGTAGGCTTGGCGGTGTGCCCGATGGATCGAACCGTCATCGGGTGTGAGCGAAATCGAATCGCTCACCTTTTCTCCGCGGCCACAGTCGAAGCGATCCCGTAGAGATGGTGCTCGCCCCTGAGGTAGAGCGTATCGCCGACGGCGATCGGCGAGGCCGAGAAAGCGTCGTCGAGCCGGTTGGTCGCCAACACCTCGAACGCCTTCCCCTGGGCCAACACGCTGACCACGCCGTTGCGATCGGCGACGTACAGCCGTCCCCCCGCCGCCA
Organism: Acidobacteria bacterium Mor1; assembly: GCA_001664505.1. Lineage (GTDB taxonomy): Bacteria > Acidobacteriota > Polarisedimenticolia > Polarisedimenticolales > Polarisedimenticolaceae > Mor1. The sequence goes on along the minus strand of CP011806.1, from coordinate 4,970,927 downwards.
GCGGGGACGCGAAGACCTGCCGGATCCCCGGAAGACGCTTCGGGCCCCAGTGGACTCCGCCGGTTGCCGGGTCGACGCAGCTGAGCACCCCGGAAAGATGCTTGATGAAACAGAGGCCGTCGGCGGTCAGCACCGGGGAGGGCACGTAAGGCGTGTGTTTGTCCAGGGACCAGATCACCGCGGGCTTGCCGGTGATATCCCCCTTGGCCTGGTCCAGCCGAATGGCCAGAAGCGCCTGCCAGTCGTAGCTGTTGCCCACGTAGACCACGCCTCCCGCGGCCAGTGGCGTCGCCACCACGTTGCGCGAGAGGCCGCCGCATTCCCAGATCAGTCGACCGTCCTCCAGGTCGTACCCGCGGACCTTGCCGGTCGCCGCGACGATCACCTGGCGGCGGCCGCCGTGTTCGACGATCAAGGGGCTGGACCACGAGGTGATCTCGTCCCGCGGCACCCGCCAACGCTCCTTGCCGTTGCGCGTATCGAGGGCCGCGAGGAACGACGCGCCCTGATGATCCCAGTTGATCACCAGCGTCTTGCCCCAGAGCGCCGGCGAACTCCCCTCACCATGCTCGTGCCGGGTGCGCATGTCCCCCAGATCCTTCTCCCAGAGCACCTTGCCCTTCGTATCCAGGGCGTAGATGCCTGCGGAGCCGAAGGAGGCGTAAATGCGCTTGCCGTCGGTCACCGGCGAGGCCGAGGCCCAACTGCCGGTCACGTGGGTGGCCTCGTGAGGCTGGGCGTCCCGCACCGTCGTGGTCCAGAGCCGCTTGCCGCTGTGGCGATCGAAGGCGATGACCACGAACCGCATCTTGCGGGTCGGGTCCATGTTGTCGTGAGCCCCGTGGTCGTGAACGTGATCGTGGGCGGCCGAAGGAGGCTCCAGCGGCTCGCCGTGGGGCACCGCGGCGGTCAGAAAGATCCGTTTGCCTGCGATCACCGGCGTCGAGTGCCCGAGCCCCGGAAGCTCCGCCTTGAACCGGATGTTCCGGCGCTCGCTCCAGGTCGTCGGCGGGTCCGCCTCCGGCGCGGCGCCGGTGCCCAGCGGACCGCGCCATTGCCGCCATTCGCCACCCGCTGAGCCGGCCCAGAGAAGCGAACCTGCGACGCAGGCGAACGCGAGCAGCAGCTTCGAGAGGTTCATCCGTCGAGTCTAACCGAGAAAAATAGCCCGGCGTATGTAACAACCCTGTGCCGGCCGGCACCTGTCCTCCGAATCGCCAATGAACCGCTCCCGGCCAGGAAATGGACGGGACCCCGGAGGGACGCGAGATGATCCAGATGTACTACCGCATTTCCGACGAGGCGATGAGCATCGCCGCCCGCAATCCGAGTCTCGCCTGGGATACGGCGAAGCTGCTGGCCGACATGGCGACCAATCTTGAAGAACTCGCGGTCCGCGGCGAGACCACCCTGAGCTACTCCGAGCTGTACCGCATCGACCAGTTGCTCGATGCCTACGCCGAACGCGCCGGCGAGCACATGCGGGATATCGTGGAGACGATCCAGCGCCACCTCAGTGACGGCGTCCCCGAGCGGCACTACGGCGTGACCGTCAGGTCGGCAGAGCCGAGCTAGCTCTCCTTGCGCCTGACGCCCGGGCGCTTGGCAACCCCGGGCAATCCCGGTAAGTTAGCGGCATCCGGCATTCGGGCCCGGTTCGGCATCCGCCGGTCCGGGCCGTTTCCGCTGAGAAAACCCCCTGAGGAGAGACTCCGATGTCCGGGACCATCCGCCGCCTGTACCTCGCCGCCGCAACCATCCTCGTGACCCTGACCGTTCTCGCCGCACCGGCGACGGCCGAGACGCTGGTGCTGCATCCCGTGCAGGACAACAGCCTGTTCGAGGAGGCGCCGACCTTCAGCAACGGAGCCGGCCAGCACCTGTTCGCGGGCAAGATCCTGTTCGGCCCCCGCCGCCGAGCGCTGCTGCGCTTCGAGCTCCCGTCCCCCGGCGTGCTTCCCGCCGGAGCGCGCATCACCGACATGCGCCTGGAGCTACACATGTCGCGGACCATCGCCGGCGACACCCCGATGACCCTGCACCGGCTGACTCAACCCTGGGGCGAAGGCGCATCCGACGCGCCGGGGCCCGAAGGCACAGGTACCGAGGCGATGCCCGGCGACGCAACCTGGACCCACACCTTCTGGGACGCCGCCACCTGGGACACGCCGGGCGGAGACTTCGATGTAGAGCCGAGCGCGGCCGCCATCGTCGGCGGCAACGGCTTCTACAGCTTCCGTTCCGCCGGGATGCTCGTCGACATGGGCCGGACCCGCGCGCAGAACCTGCGCAACTTCGGCTGGATCCTGCTGGGCGACGAGACGGTGAACACCACCGCCAAGCGCTTCGACAGTCGGGAACATCCGGATCCGTCGCTGCGCCCCAGACTGGTCATCGAGTACGAGGTTCCGGAACGGCTGCGGCCGATCGGCGCTGCGGCCCGACCGATCGCCAACTCACCGGTGAGCGGCAGGACGGCGGCGCCGAATCGGCGCTTGCTGCGCTAGCCGGCATGTAGAGGAGCACCAGCGGCACCGTGTGGAAGATCGCCTTCTTTCTGTTGATCGTCCGGCCGGTGGTGCTGGTCCTGCTGGGCCTCAACGTGCGTCACCGGGAGCGGCTGCCGAGCAGCGGCCCGGCGATCGTGGTGGCCAACCACAACAGCCATCTCGACACTCTGGTGTTGATGACTCTGTTCCCCCTGCGCCTGCTGCGCCGGATCCGGCCGGTCGCCGCCGCCGACTATTTCCTGTCCAACCGTCTGATGGCCTGGTTCTCCCGCAACATGATCGGCATCCTGCCCGTCGATCGAAAGGGGGGCACCCCCCGGGAGAAGCTGCTCGAGGGAGCCCACCGCGCCCTGGCGGCCGGGGACATCGTGGTGCTGTTCCCCGAGGGCACCCGGGGTGAGCCCGAATCCATGGCCGAACTCAAGCGGGGCATCTCACATCTGGCGGCGGCCCACCCGGAGATCCCGGTAACGCCGGTGTTCCTTCACGGGCTGGGCAAGGCGCTGCCCCGAGGTGAGGCGCTGCTGGTGCCCTTCTTCTGCGACGTGTTCGTCGGCGAACCGATCCACGGCTCCGACGACCGGGACCGGTTCATGGCGGAGCTCAACCGGTCCATGGAGCAGCTCGCCGACGAGGGCAATCTCCCCGTCTGGGAGTGACCCGGGCTCCGCGAAGGACAGCGCCGCGGCAACGCTCTAGAATGGAGCCATGCAATCGGCACCCAAACCCTTCGAGGCCTGGTGGGAAGAGGCCAGCCGGCCCGGCGCCACCCCGGCGCTCCAGACCCTGCTGCGCCAGTTCTTCGATCTGTTCGTCCGCCCGGCACCGAACCTGACCTTACTGCGGGAATCCCTGGTAACCCTGATCGAGCACATCGGCTCGGCCGACGGTGAGACCGAGGACAACCTGTTCACCGTCGACGCGTTCTTTTGCCTGCTGACCGCCGAGCACAACGACCTGCTCGAACGGCTGCCCGATGACTACCAGGGGCTGATCGACACTCTGGGCATGGACCTGGGCGAAGGGCTCGAGGATCCGGAGACCGCCAAGGCGATGGGCGCGACCCCGGAACTGCTGCTGGCCAAGGCCCGCGCCCTGCAGGCTCCCTCGGATATGAACTAGCCGCTACAGCGACTCGCCGACGACCACCTTGTAGGTGCGGTTCGGCACCGTCCGCTCGTTCGGGTTGACCCGGTTGAGCAAGCCCAGGGTCTTGGCGTCCGCCGGCGACCCGTAGGCCCGCGCCAGCTCTTCGAGGCTCATCGCCCGGCTCGGCTTGACCAGCTTGATGCGCTGCGGCTGCACGTTGAGCAGCTTGCGGTCGGTCAACCGGCTGAAGCTACCCATGGCGCTCCGCATCGGGCTGTCGTAACCGGACCACTTGGCGTCGGCGCTGTAGCCGATCAGCTGGAACACCTTGCCGTCGTGCTGGACGAAGCCGGCCAGGCCGCGCAGGTTCGACTGCTGCGACGCGACCGAGAAACCGACCCCACGGCTGGCGGATCCGGCCGGCTGCCAGGCGTTGCCGAAGGTCACCCCCTGGGTCTGCCGGAACTTGTCCAGGGCCTCTTGCGGGGTCGTCGCATCGGAAAGAGTCAGCTGCAGAATCGCGTCCTGAGCCTCGCTGACCGCCAGCACCGCCGCACGCTGGTTCTGGTACTTCCAGCCCGACGGGAAATCGAGGCGGAACTTCATCTCGGGGTGGATGAAGGCATTGCCCTGGAAGAACCCTTGGCGCGGATCGGAGCCGAAGACCATGCCGTCGACCTGACGCAGGAACGGCTCCCGGTTGACCTTGCGGTTGTCGAGGCTGCCCGGCGCCATGCCCGCGATACGGCGGCCGACCCAGGCTTCGCGGTCGGCGGGAGCCGGATGGGTCGACATCCAGGCGGGGGTTTGACTGGCCCCGGCGGCGGCGCTGACGGCGCCGAGGGTCTGGAACACCTTGGCCATGGGTCGAGGGTCGTACTGGGCACGATCGAGGTAGCGAAAGCCCAGGTCGTCGGCCTGGCGCTCATCGTCCCGGCCGAAGCGCAGGAACAGCAGGCCGACCCCGGTGTTGGCCAGAGCGCCGTAACGCTGGGCCTGCTCCGGGGCGGCGATGGTGGCGACACCGAGTCCGATCTGGGCCAGCTGGGCCTTGCTCATCTGCTTGGCGCCGTGGCGGCCGGTGACGTGGCCGATCTCGTGACCGAGTACCGCCACGAGCTCCGCCTCGCTATCGAAGTGGGCCAGGATCCCGCGGGTGATGTAGATGAACCCGCCGGGCAAGGCAAAGGCGTTGACCACCGGGTCGTCGACCACCCGGAAGGTCCAGGGCAGGTTCGGACGCTCGGAGAGCGCGGCCAGCTCCAGGCCGAGATCCGAGACGTATTTCTGTAGCTCCGGATCTTCGTAGAGCCCCATCTGGGCCACGATCGCCTTGTCGTTATCCCGGCCGATCTGAACTTCCTGGGCTTCGCTGATCAGGATGAACTGACGCTTGCCGGTGGCGGCGTTCATCGAGCACGTCATGAACAAGAGGCTGGACAGCGCCACCGCCAACAGGGCGACGCGAGGATGGACGCGACGGGTCATGACCGAAACCTCCTCGACGGCGAAGGCGGATGCTTCGCGGTCTCGCTAAACAGGTCGTGGGCCTGGGAAAGTCAGCCTAACACGAGGACAAAACCGCTCACCCGGCCCGGCGGAACGCACCGGGGACAAGGGATTGGAGCCTCGGTGCGGCTGGAAAGTCACGAAAAACAAGACGAAATGCGGCCCTTTCGCCGCAGCATCGTCTGAAACCGCCTTGTCGCGGGGCCGTGCCCACGGTAAACGAGAAGGGATAGGAGGGCGCGAGATGGCCCAAAGGCCTGCAACAACAGACATTCGGCGGCGCGTTGGACGCGCGGTGGCCGGGTGTGCGGCCCTCGCCGCGTTGTTGCCCTGCCTGGCTCAGGCGCCGACGGAGACGGCCATCCCCCTGCCGGAACCGACTCCCACCGCGACCAGTGAACGCCTCCGCGTTACGCCGGCGGAGCTGGCCACCCTTCCCACGGGCACTCCCCTCTTGGGTTCGGGGTTCGGCACGTTGGCGGCTCCTCGCCCGGCCTTCGCCAGCCTCGACACCACCCCGCAGCTGCGGAGTATCGAGAGCTTCCGGGCGGCGCCGGCAGGCGGATCCCGTCGTTTCATCGACCAGGAACTGCTGCCCACCGTCGATCGCTACCTGCACCATCCGGCGGCGGTGGATCTCGGGGCGCCGACCACCGCGTCGCTGTTCGACCACGTCTACTACGAGGAACTCCACCGGCAATCTCAGCGTGGGCTCCAGCGCGGCTGCGAGAAGGCGCTGCAGGAGATGCTGATCCGGGAAGCGACCCTGGACCGGGTCGTGACCCGGGTGGAAGACCGCATGGCCCGCAAGGAAGCCACCAAGGATCCCGGCCGCACCCGTTTCCGGGTCGAGATCGGCAGCCTGCGCCCCGAGCTCGGGATCAAGCAGCGGCTGCCCTACGGCAACCTGCGGGTTCGGGTCACCCTCGACGGAGACGTCCGGCTGGACTTCGCCGACACCCGGATCGGCCGCAACTTCCGTATCGGCTGCCGCCTCGAACCGGAAAACGACCGCTATACCTTCGGCGGCCACTTCGGCTTCTAGTTGCCGGCGCGAGACCGGCTACTTCGTTTCCTGCAGCTTCTTGGGCACGCGGAACTTCTTGTCCGGTATCTCGACGTTCTCGCGGATGCGCTTGACCGTCAACACCTGCTCGGGGGCCATCCTCCCCAGCCACTCGCCGCGAACCCGGGTCTTGTTGGGCCATAACATGCCGTCGACATCCCGGTAGTCGTCGAAGATCGTGTGCAGGGTGATCTCGCCGATGTCGCTCTTGAAGCGGCTCTGCAACATGCGCAGCAGGCCGGTCTCGGTGCTGAAGAAGAACGAGGTGGTGTTCCCCTGCTCGGAGACTCCGAGCACCTCGTAGGTGAGCTCACCCTCGACCTCCTTCTTGCCGACGGTCCTGCTCCACTCGTAGAGCTCCTCGAGGGACAACACGAAATGCACCCGGGTTTCCAGGAGGGCCCGCTCGAGCTCGAGCCCCTCGAGCCAGCTCGGTGAACGAGACGGATCGTTGGTCCAGGCGCGCACTCCGTCGGATCCCTGCTCGAAGACGCCGTAGCGGGGAATCACCGACTTGCCGTAGAAATCGGCGGGCGCGCGGTAGTACATCTCGCCGGCACCGAAGTGGCGCAGCTCAGGGATCGAGAAGTCGAGCTTGAGTTCGAGCGACCGGGTACGCTCCAGCCGTTCACGGCCGCCGCCGGCCTCCAGCGCCCGCTCCACCAGGGTCGCCGGGTCGGGCAGGGAGGCGGCATCGCCATCGGCCGCGACTTCTCCGGCGAACACACCGCCGGAAGCGCCCAGGCAGGCGACCACAAGCGTTGCTACGAGGCGATAGTGGTTCATGACTCCCTCGAGGACCGGAACTACCGGCGACGATACCCTCGAGGTTTCCGGCGGGCAAGGCGGCGCAGCCGCCCGAACTTTCAGCGCACCGGCGGCAGAGCAGGACGCCAGGTCAGGCTGCCGACCCAGACCCGCTCGGCGAGTTGCCGAGGCTGCATCGCGGAGGATTCCGCCACGGTGTCGACCACGTGACGGACCGGCATCGAGGGCCGCATGGTAAGCGCCCGTTCGTAGGGGAAGCGGCGGCTCCATTCGTCGGCGGCAGCAGCGACCTGGGCCCGGCGTGTCGAACCTTCGGCCAGGGCCGACCGCTCTGCCTTGATCGCTTCGGCCAGCCGTGCCGTCTTCCGCTCGGCAGGACTCATCGGTGCTTCGCTGCGCTCTCGCTCGAGGGTCCGGCGAAAGACCACCCGGTCATCCCGTTGGATGGTGTGCAGCTTGCGCAGCGGCACGGTCAGGTAGCTCTCGTCGCCGACCTTGAGCTGGGCGTAGCCCGACTCGATCCGATGAGCCTCGACTACCAGGTAACGGCCGTCGGTGAACCGCACCACCTCGCCCCGAGCGGCGAAGGACTGGGTCAGACAACCGAACATCAGCAGAGCGGCCACGCCGCCGAGAATCCTTGAGCGCATGCGAAGAAGGTCGAACCCGGCCCACGGGAAAGCAAGTTCAGCCTCGCAATCCCGATAACGGATTCGTCAGCGCAGATCGCGGACCAGGGGTTCCAGGTAGGGCATGACGTTGTCGGCCAGCTTCCGGTGCCCTTCGGCGGTGGGGTGGATGCCGTCGGGCATGTTCAGCTCGGGCACCCCGCCGACCCCCTCCAGCAAGAACGGAATCAACGGGACCTCCAGATCGCCGGCGACCCGCGGGAACAACGCCCGGAACCGCTCGGTGTAGTCCGGGCCGTAGTTCGGCGGCATCATCATGCCCGCCATCAGCACCTGGGCCTCGGCCGCCTGGCTCCGCTCGACGATCCGGCGCAGGTTGCGCTCGGTCATCTCCAGATCCAGGCCTCGCAGCCCGTCGTTGCCGCCCAGGGCCAGGACCACGATGTCCGGCGACTGACGCAGCAGCCAGTCGATCCGGTCGGCACCGCCGGCGGTGGTGTCGCCGCTGGTGCCGGCGTTGATCACGGTCACCTCGTGGCCGGCGGCCTCGAGACGCTCGGCGACCCTGGCCGGGAATGCCTGCTCCTGCTCCAGGCCGAAACCGGCGGTCAGGCTGTCGCCGAGAAACACGATCCGCACCGGCCCGTCACCGTCACTTGCCGAACCCGCCACCGGATCGGCCGGATCCGCAGCGGCCCCACCGGAGCCGGCTCCGCCGTTGCCCGGGGCGTCGCTTCCCGCCCCTCCACACGCCATGCAAAGGAACAGCAGCGCCACTAGAATCGAACCATGAAACCACCCGCGATCGAACTGCGCCGCCTGACCCGCCGGCTGCCCTCCGGCGGCCGGGACCTGACGATCCTCGACGGGATCGACCTGACCATCGACGCCGGCGAGTTCGTCGCCGTGCTGGGGCCCTCGGGCAGCGGCAAGTCCACCCTGCTGGCGCTGATGGCCGGCCTGGACCGCCCCACCGAGGGAGAGGTCCTGCTCGACGGGGAACCGATCCAGGCGCTGTCCGAGGACGCCCTGGCGCTGATCCGCCGGCGCAAGATCGGCTTCGTGTTCCAGTCGTTCCAGCTGCTGGGCAACCTGACGGCGCGGGAGAACATCCTGCTGCCCCTGGAGCTCAACGGGCGCAAGGATGCCGGCGCCCGGGCTGACCGGTTGCTCGAGATGGTGGAGCTTTCGGATCGGGGTCATCACTATCCTTCCCAGCTTTCGGGAGGTGAACAACAGCGGGTGGCGCTGGCCCGGGCCTTCGGCCCGGAGCCCTCCATTCTGCTGGCCGACGAACCGACCGGCAACCTGGATTCCAACACCGGCAAGCTCGTGCTGGAGCGCCTCGCCGAACTGCGCCGCGAACACGGCACCACCATGGTGCTGGTGACCCACGACGAGCAGGTCGGCGCCCTGGCCGGCCGGCAGATCCGGCTGCGGGACGGACGGCTGGATCGAGACGCCGCCCGGGAGGAAGTGCTCACGTGAACGGGAGCCTCTACCTGCGGTACCTGACACGGGAGCTGCGCGGTTCGGCGGGGCGTCTGGTGTTCTTCGTCCTCTGCCTGGCGGTGGGGGTGGCGGCGGTGATCGCCGTGGCCGGGCTCTCCGACGGAATGGAACGGGGACTGCGCTCCAAGGCCCGGGAGCTCCTGGCGGCGGACCTGGCGGTGGAGAGCCGCCGCCCGCTGCCCGCCGAGCTGGACGGGATCCTCGCGGACCTCGGCCCAGCGACCGAACGGGTCGACCTCAAGGAGTTCGTCAGCGTCGTCGCCGCCGACGGCGGATCCCAGCCGGGCAAGTCCCGCCTGGCCGAACTCAAGGTGGTCGCGCCCCCCTACCCCTTCTACGGCGAGCTGGAACTGGAACCGGCGGGAGTGCTCCACGACCTGCTTGACGCGCGGAGCGTCGTGGTCGCCCAGGGAATGCTGGAGCCGATGGGCCTGGCCATCGGCGATGCCCTGCGGGTCGGGGGCGAGTCCTTCGTCATCGCCGGGGCGGTGCTTTCCGAACCGGACAAGGTCAACATCTCCTTCACCTCGGTGGCACCGCGGGTGTTCCTGTCTCAAGCCGGCGTCGATCGCACCGGCCTCGAGGCCACCGGCAGCCGCATCAAGTACCGGGCGCTGGTGCGCCTCCCCGGCACCGACGCCGACGGTGTACGCGCTGCCGCAAGGCAGGTCCGGCTGCAGCTACCCGACGTCGAGTACATGAAGGTCGAGACCTACGCCGAGGCTCAGCCGGGACTGCGCCGCGGACTGGAGCGGGCCGAACGGTTCCTCTCCCTGGTCGCGCTGTTGTCGCTGCTCGTCGGCGGGCTCGGCGTGGGCCAGACCGTTCGGGCCTGGCTTCAGAGCCGGATGGACTCGATCGCGATTCTCAAGTGCCTCGGTCTGCGCCCTCGCGAGATCCTGGCGCTCTACCTGGGACAGACGGTGCTGCTCGGATTGGCCGGGAGCGTCATCGGCGCGGTGGTCGCCGTGGGCCTGCAGTCCCTGGCCCCGGCATTCCTGACCCGCGTCTTCCCGACCTACGTGATCGAGGTCTGGCAGCCCTTCGCCATCCTGCGCGGCGTGCTGCTCGGGGTCGGCGTGGCGTTGCTCTTCAGCCTGCCGCCGCTCCTGACCGTGCGGCGGGTGCCCCCGGCCTTCGTCTTTCGCCGGGACGCGGCCCCGCTGCCGGTGAGCCCGGCCCTGCGCTACGGCGTGGGCGGAGTGCTGCTGGCGGGGCTGTTCGTCACGGCACTGCTGCAGTCAGGGTCCTGGCTGCTCGCGGCGCAATTCACCGGCGGTCTGCTGGCCAGCGGCGTGGTTCTGGCGCTCGGGGCCTGGCTCACGGCCCGGCTGGTCGCCGGAGCACCCCGGAGTTTTTCGAAGGTCTGGCTGCGGCACGGCCTGGCGGCGTTGGCCCGCCCCGGTGCGGGCACCCTCGGCGCCATTGTCGCCCTGGGGCTGGGCGTCGTCGTGGTGCTGACCATGTACCTGATCGAAACGAGGCTCGGCGGCCAGCTCAACGCCGACCTGCCCGACGACGCGCCGACGGCGTTCATGGTCGATATCCAACCCTCGCAGTGGGACGGCGTCGAGGGGCTACTGAACGACAACGGCGCCCTGGACATCACCTCGGTGCCGATGGTCAACTCCCGGCTGGTCTCGGTCGACGGTGTCGGCGTCGAGTCCCTGGTGGAACAGATCCCCAAAGACGAACCCCGCAACCGCTGGGTACTGACCCGGGAACAGCGGTTGACCTACCAGGCCGACCTTCCCGAGAGCAACGAGATCCTGCGGGGCAAGTGGTTCTCCGACGAGAGCCTTCCTGAGGTCAGCGTCGAACGGGAGTTCGCCGAGGACATGGGGGCCGACGTCGGATCGGTGTTGGTCTTCGACGTCCAGGGTGTGCCGATCACCCTGCACGTGACCAGCATCCGCGAGGTCGACTGGGAATCCTTCGCCGTCAACTTCTTCCTGCTGGTGGAACCGGGGGTGCTGGAAGAGGCGCCCCAGTTCCTGGTCGCCACCGCCCGCTTCCCCGACGGCAACGAGCAGAAGATGCAGGACGTGCTCGCCGCCGACTTCCCCAACGTCACCGTGATCCAGGTGCGCCAGGTGCTGGACCGCATCGTCGAGGTGTTGGGCCAGGCCGGCCTGGGTGTGCAGCTGCTCGGCGCCTTCACCGTGATCGCGGGGATCCTGATTCTCGGCGGTGTGGTCAGCGCCGGGACCATCCGGCGCGGCCGTGAGGTGGCGCTGCTCAAGGCGATCGGCATGACCCGCTCGGGAGTCGTCTCGGTCTACACCGTGGAGTACGGCCTGATCGGGCTGGTCGCGGGAGCGATCGGCGCCCTCGGCGGCACGCTGCTCTCCTGGGCGATCCTGGTCTACTGGATGAACGTCCCCTGGACCTGGGCCACCCCCGCTCCCTGGGTCGCCGTGATTGGAACCGTGGTGCTCGCGGTGGCTGCGGGCATCGGAGCCAGCCTGCGCGCCTTGGGGCGGCGACCCGTCGAGGTTCTGCGGGAAAACTAGCGCCTTAGGGCTTTTTCTGAACGCGTTCAAAAAATGATTGACGCCGGCCCTCGCTCGCCCGATACTCTTTTTGAACACGTTCAAAAAGAGGCTTCCCATGCCGGACTACTCCCCTGCGGGCTTGATGAACACCGGTCCCGATCACCGACCTCCGGCACCGCCGGCCAACATCTGGCTTTGCTCCCTGGTGGGCACGCTGATCGGGTTGTTGCTGTTCGGATTCCTGGTGAAGCTGAACACCAACTACGGTTGGGCGCTTTTTCTCGGCACTCCCTTCGCCATGGCCCTCTCTTCGACCCTGGTGCTCAACTACCGGCAGCTCTTTCGCTTCAAGTCGTCGCTCTGGTGCGCCTTCTGGACCCAGGCGAACGTGGGCATCGTCCTGTTGGCCTTCGCCTGGGAGGGCGTCGTCTGCCTGCTCATGGCCGTGCCGCTGACCGGCGGCCTCGCGGTCTTCGGGGCCGGGCTCGGTCATGCGATCAGCGACGCTCGAATCAGCCGCGGAGTCTCGCTGACCTTGATCGTGCTGTTGCCCCTGATCCTGGGCAGTGCACCCCGTGAACAGAACTGGCACCTGCGTGAGGTGGCCACGTCGATCGAAATCGATGCCCCTCCGGAGGTGGTCTGGCAATCGGTGATCGCCTTCGGTGAACTGCCGCCCCCCGAGCGCTGGCTGTTTCACATCGGGATCGCCCACCCCTTGCGCGCCCGGCTGGACGGGACGGGGGTCGGCGCGGTGCGTTACTGCGAGTTCTCCACCGGACCCTTCATCGAACCGATCACCGTCTGGGAGCCGCCGCGGAGACTCGCCTTCGACGTCACTCAACAGCCACCGACCATGCATGAGTGGAGCCCGTACAAGAAAGTCCACGCCGAGCACCTGATGGAAGGAATGCAGAGCAAGCGCGGCCAGTTCCTGCTGACCGGGTTGCCGGGTGGCCGCACCCGGCTCACCGGCACGACCTGGTATGAGCTCAGAATGGGCCCGCAACTCTACTGGGGAATGTGGTCCGACCCGATCATCGGGGAGATTCATCAACGGGTCCTGGAGCAGGTTCAGCGCGAGTCCGAGGCAGCCGCTGGAGCACCCGGGTATGATGATTCCGATGACCGCAACGGAAGGATCGACGAAGACGCGCAAGGGGGAGCAGACTCGGGGCCGCATTCTGGAGTGCGCCCTGGCGATGTTCCGTGAGCGCGGCTACGACGCAACCACCATGCGCGCCATCGCCAACGAGGCCGGCGTATCCCTGGGGAACACGTACTACTACTTCGCCTCCAAGGACCACCTGATCCATGCCTACTACGCGCGGAGCCACCAGGACCATCTGGCGGCGTGCGATCCGTTGTTGGAGAGCGAAACCGACCTCAAGAACCGGCTGATCGGCGTGCTGGCCGCCAAGATCGAAACCAGCCAGCCCTACCATCACTTCGCCGGACAGCTGTTCAAGACCGCAGCGGACCCCAAGAGCCCGCTGAGTCCCTTCAGCCACGAGTCCGCCCCGGTCCGCCTGGAATCGATCGAGCTGCTCACCCGTGTGGTCGAGGGTTCGTCGACCAAGGTGACCGGCAAGCTGGCGCAGGAACTCCCGGAACTTCTCTGGACCTACCAGATGGGGATCATCCTCTACTGGATCCACGACGACTCCAGGGACTGCGCCCGGACCTATCGTCTGATCGAGCAGACCGGGGATCTGGTGGTGCGGCTGGTTCGCGTCAGCCGTTTGCCTCCCATGCGCCCGCTGGTGTCCCGCGCTCTGAAACTCGTCGCCGAGCTTCGCGCGCCGCTCCCCTGACCCGGATCGCCCAACCGGAGTTCAACGGCGGACATCAGCCTCCGGCTCGTCGCCGGCGTCCAGCCGCGCCAACGCCTTGCGGGCGGGCTCGAAGTCCGGGGCCAGCTCCAGGGCTTCGCGGTAGCGCTCCCTGGCGCTCTCGGCGTCTCCACCGAGTTCCATCGCCCGGCCCAGTCCGACCCTGGCCGCCGCGTTCGCCGGGTAGTAGTCGCGCGCCATCGACATCATGAATCGCCCCTTGGTCTGCTGGCCGTCGTCGAGATAGCGGTGCCCCTGAACGATCAGATCATCGACGGCACCGGCGTGGGATCCATCGACCGGGCTCCGCAGCCAGGTGAAGAAGCGGATCAGGCCCGATTGCAGCTTGTCCTTCTCGAACAGCTCCACCATTTGCGCCACCGGCCCCCGGGGCGGCTCGTAGGCCAACACCGCCTCGATGGCCGGATCCCGGCCGGCGAAGAAGTCCGCGGCGGTGGGAGGCGCATCGACATGGGTTTCGATGAACTCGCGAAAGTCTCCGGCGAAGGATGACGGCCAGACCAGTGTCGAGGTGCGCAGGGTCAACCCGCTGTGGGGAAGCCGGAGCCGGCGCGGGTCGCCGTAGGTCGTGGGCCGCGCGCCGGAGGGTTCCCCCACGAAGATCGCGTTGACGTACTCCTCCAGCGCCACCATCAACATGCTGGCGGCGGAGAAGGTCTCACGGCCGGTCAACACGAACAGCCTGCCGTAGGCGTTGTACTCGCTGCGAGCCAGGGCGTTGACGATGGCGGCGTTGAACGACCCGGAGCCACCGGTGTTGGAGCGCAGATCGAGGAGCAACCTGTCCGCGCGGTGACGCCGGGCCTGGTCCAGCGCCTCGGCGAAGAAGTCGGCAGTCGGTGTGTCGGGGAACATCTCGATCTCGTCGAGTTGGACGTACCAGGCTTTCTTGCCCGGCACCTGGGCGTGCCAGCGCTTGCGATCCGGGTACTGCCGGGCGAAGGGCACCTCGTCATATCGGGGTCCGACCGGCTCCGGGTTCTCGGCGTCTTCGTAGGGCGGAACCCGCAACGTCTCGGGTTCTTGTCCAGGCCGCTGCAGGACCAGGGAAACCGGTCCGCTGTCCTCCACGAGCCCGAAGTGCATCAGGACGTCGGGCAGGGACAACCGGTCCGCGGCCAGCAACCTCGCGCCATGCTCGTTCTCGGCGTAGAGGATCGGCTCCACGGCAGCGAGAGCCGCATCGACATCGCTGGAGCCGAAAGCCAGGACCCGGGCACCCAGGTAGGGTTCGTACCCGGCGATGGTCTCGACGATGTACAGCCCCTCCTCGAAACGGTAGAAGCGAAAAGGCAGGCTTCCGAAGAGCAGCGCCGGATGGGCGGGATCGTCACGGTGGTGCGCCGGGTTGTGTGCCAGACGCGGCAATCCCCGGGGCAGCGCCAGGCGCGTGTGCCCATCCTCGATGACGGCGACCAGCGCCGCGAGGCGCAGCGCCACATCCCGGTCCGCGAGTCCGGGCACATCCCTGAGCAGGGCGGCATGGAGCGACTCGAAGGTCTCGCGGGAGCCGGTGGCGAAGGGCCGGGGATGATTCTCCAGGATGTGGGCGACCGCGGCGTCGATGTCCTCACGCCACTGTTCGTCGGTGAGCGCCCGGCCCTGGACCGCAGGGGCAAACAACGCCGCCAGCAACAGGACGAACAACGGGATTCGCATGAACTCGCTCATAGGGGTCCTCCAGTTCCGGAACTGCCGGCGGCGACGCGCTATGGCCGCGCGCCGTAGCGGATCAGGAGATCCGCGATGTCATCGCGGCGCAGGCGCCCGGCCTCGCCCATGGGCGTCCGGTAGTAACCGTGCTGCGTCGCTGCGGCGAGGTCGGGGTCGGCTCCGGCGTCGAGCAAGAGGCGGACCATCGGGAGGTCTCCCCGGCGCACCGCAGATATCAGAGCCGTTTCGTCGTAGAGGGCGTAGGCATCGACATCGGCGCCCTGGGAGATCAACCAGCGCGCCGACACCCGGTTCCCCTGATTGACCGCGGCGATCAGCGGGGTGCCGTCGAGTTCGAGCACCGCATCGATGTCCGCGCCCCGGGACAGAAGCCTCCGCGCTTCCGCCAGATCTCCCACGACGGCGGCCCGCACGAGATCGCGCCCCGATGACGCTCGGTTCCGCTGTTCCGCGACGCCATCGACGGTTTCGCGGGTCGGGTCGAGAACCTCGATCGGCGGCGCCGCCGCGGCGGAGACCAGGCATGCGGCGGCAATGCCCGAGAGGGCGGCGGCCGCGGGTCCCCGCGCCCTGCCACGGTGGATGCGATAGCCGCCGTCCAGCAGACGTTCGACCCGCCGAGCCAGTTGGGATCCGGCGGAAGCGGCGCCGAGCGCCATGGGCCGAGTACGTGCGCTCCGGGCGGCCAGAGCGAACTCGGCGCAGGTAATCAACGCCGAGGCGTAGCCCTGGGGATCCCGGCACTCGAGCACCGCTTGATCGTCACAGGCCATCTCTCGCTGGGCCTCGATCTCCTTGCGAAGCCGGTGCAGTACCGGGTTCCACCAGAAGGCGCAAAGCAGCACCGCCTCGACCGCGTGGGCGAGCAGGTCGCGGCGGAGGTGGTGAGCACGCTCGTGGGCCATCGCCCAGCCGAACTCGGCCGAGCCTTCCTCGTGGACCCAGGCTTCGGGCAGCAGGATGACCTTGCGCAGGATGCCGGCCGCCATCGGCCCCGGAAGCGAGGGGACGGCCAGCACCTCGAGGTCGCCGGATCGACCCAGGGAGCGGCCGGCTCGACGCAAGCGGCGGATGGCCATCCAATCGCCGATCAGGCGTGTTGCCCCGAGGAGGGTTCCCACGGTCCAGATCATTGCCAGCAAACGGCCGGCGCCGGAGAAAGAAAAGGACTGCGGCAAACCGGTCGGCGCCGCGGTGCCCCGTTCCGGCGCTTCGCCGGAGGGAACCCTGCCGGCGAACCCCGCATCGAAGGGCGCAGCCACAGGTTCCGTTGCATCGGCGAGCGGAATCAGGGCCCACAGCGGGACGATCGCTGCGGCGAGGAAGGCCAGGAACAGCAAGGTCGAGCGTGTCGAGGGGTTCTGGATGCGAAGCCCCCGCAACATCAGGACGGCGACGATAGCGATCGCGGCCGACTGCCAGAGCGCGCCGAACACGAGCGCGGGGATGGCGGCGTAGTTCACGTTCGCGGCTCCCGTTTGCGGCGCGACTTCCGGGCCAGGCCCTTGAGCCGGCTCAGCTCCCTTGCATCGACCTGCCCCTCTTCAACGAGGTACCGGGCAAAGGCGTTCTTGGAGCCGCCGAAAAAACGGGTGACTAGATTGTCGAATGCTTCCCGCTGCGCCTCGGGACGGGAGACCACCGCCCGGTAGATGTGGGCTCGCCCCTCCCTGCGGAACTCGACGTAGTTCTTGCGGTAGAGGATGCCCAGGACGGTTTGCACGGTGTTGTACGCCAGTGGGCGTTCCTCGCTCAGCCTGTCCACGACGTCGCGAACCGACGCTTCCGGCAGATCCCACAGGACCTCCATCACCCGCTGTTCCGCTTCGGTCAACGTCTTCGATGTCGTTCGTGCCACGCCAACTCCTAAGGAATTAGGCATAGCCTAACCCCGAACCGGCCGCGGGTCAACTAATGAATTAGGTTTTGAGCCGGACAGGGTTCCCTCCACCGAGCGTCCCCACTAGACTGAGCGACCGCGACCGGAGAATCCCGCCGGTTGCAATAGGCCCGCGACCGGATGGAGCCGCCATGATCTTCAAGAGCCCTCACGCCGACCTCGAGATTCCCGCGGGTCCGCTGACTCCCTTCGTGCTGCAGCACGCAGAACGGCTCGCGTCGGAACCCGCCCTGGTCGACGGCCCCTCCGGCCGCACGATCACCTACGGCGAGCTGGCCGGTGCGATCAAGGCTCTGGCCGGGGGCCTCGCCGCCCGGGGATTCGGCAAGGGGGATGTCCTCGCCATCATGGCCCCCAACATTCCGGAGTACGCGGTGGTGTTCCACGGCACCGCCTGGATGGGCGGGGTGATCACTACCGTGAACCCGACCTACACCGCCGACGAGGTGCGCCACCAACTCGAAGACGCCGGCGCGAAGCTCCTGGTCACGGTCTCACCGTTCCTCGAAGTAGCCCGGAAGGCCGCCGAGGGCACCGCCGTGGAAGAGGTCTTCACCATCGACCCCGGCGACGCGCCACAGCTTACGGAGCTGTTCGGCGCACCGATGGCTGAACACGCCGCGGTCGCTCCCGACGACGTGGTGGCGCTCCCCTACTCCTCGGGCACCACCGGCCTGTCCAAGGGGGTGATGCTCAGCCACCGCAACCTGATCGCCAACCTGCTGCAGGTCGGCGACGTGCTGCCCATCGCCGAGGGAGAGAACGTCGTCTCCTTCCTGCCCTTCTTTCACATCTACGGCATGCAGGTGCTGATGAACGGCGCCCTGTGGCAGGGGGGCAAGGCGTTGACCATGCCTCGCTTCGATCTGGAGTTGTTCCTCCGGCTGACCCAGGATCACCGCAGCCCCCGGGCCTTCGTGGTTCCGCCGGTAGTGCTGGCGCTGGCCAAGCACCCTTTGGTCGACAAGTTCGACCTTTCGGCGCTCGAGGTGATGATCTCCGGCGCCGCGCCATTGGGAGGCGGCCTGGCCGGAGAGGTCAGCGAGCGGCTCGACTGCGAGGTGCTGCAGGGGTTCGGCATGACCGAGCTCTCGCCGGTCACCCACTTCTCGCTCAAGGGTCAGGTGAAACTGGGCACCATCGGATTTCTGCTGGCTAACACCGAGGCCCGGATCGTCGATCCCTGTAGCGGTGAGAGCCTGGGCAACGAAGCCGACGGCGAAATCTGGATTCGCGGTCCCCAGGTCATGCTGGGCTACCTGAATAACCCCGAGGCCACCGCCGAAACCATCGTCGAGGACGGCTGGCTACGTACCGGCGATGTGGCCCGAGTCGACGACGACGGCCACTTCCGCATCGTCGACCGGTTGAAGGAACTGATCAAGTACAAGGCGTTCCAGGTGCCCCCCGCCGAACTCGAGGCGCTGCTGGTCACCCATCCCGCCGTGGCCGATGCCGCCGTGATCGGTATCTGCGACGCCGAGTGCGGTGAACTACCCAAGGGCTTCGTGGTGTTGAAGCCGGATGCGCAGGCGAGCGCCGAGGACATCATGGCTTTCGTCGCCGAACGGGTCGCGCACTACAAGCAGCTGCGCCTGCTCGAATTCGTCGACGAGATCCCCAAGGCGGCCTCGGGCAAGATCCTGCGCCGGGTCCTGCGCGAGCGCGGCTAGGCGACCCGGCCGCCCTCGGCCGGGGTCAGTCCAGCACCGCCCGGATGCGCTCGACGAAGGGAATCGGGTCGGCGCTTCTCTCGACCGCTACCGAGACGTGCCCCTCGGGGACCTCCAGCACCAGCTGATAGAAGTTGCCGTAGCCGATGATGAGAAAATCGAGGCCGCCGCAATCGATGTTTCCTCGCTGGCCGGCCAGGGTCAGCAACGTCGGGTTGACCAGCAGCTCCTCGTACTTGTCGCTTTCCGACGTGGAGGCGCCGGCGAGGCTTTCCCGCTGGAACAGTTCCAGCTCCCCGTTCCGGTAGACGGCGATGTAGCGGACCTCGGGGCCCAGTTCGAACACACGTTCCTTGATCTGCGCGGCATCTTGCATGGGTACTCCAGCGACTTCGGGAGACCCAGGGTACCCGCTGTGGTGCGCTGCACTACGGGACGCAGCGCTCGAATAAATGGGCGTACCTGTACTCGATCCCACCCGCCCGGGTCAGGGCTTCAGGACACCTGCAGGCCTCAGCCCGACGTCGTAGGCGTTGTCCTCGTTCAAGGTGACCCGGCGGGACATTCGCGTGTGGGAGCGTTTGCAGCTCCCACCGCGGAACACGCCGATCCGCCCGTCGGACCGCAGTAGGTCGGGATCGCTGCGGAACCCGGAATGCAGACCGCTGCACCACTCCCAGACGTTCCCCTGGACATCGTGAAAGCCGAGGGGGTTGGCCCGGAACCGCCCCACCGGCGAGGTGTCCGGATAGCCGTCGTCCCAGGGGGCAATCTCGTCCAGGTTGACGTCGATTCGGCGATTGTGGGAGAGGTCCCCGAGATTCTCCGCCCCTTCCAGGGAGAATCGGTCGGCTCCGGTCCAGAACGGCGTGACGGTGCCTGCCCGCGCGGCGTACTCCCACTGCGCCTCGGTGGGAAGGCTCAGCCCCATCCGTCGCACGGTTCGCTCGGCCGACGGAAGGTCTACGCGCTCCACGGGATGCAGCAACGTATGCACCGGCCCATCCCCGACAGCTTGACCCGCCGGACGGTCGCTCGGGTTCTCATGGTTGATGCGCAGCCACTGTCCCTGAGTCATCTCGTACTTCGAGAGGAAGAACGGCTGTTCGATGGCCACTACGTGGACCGGCCCCTCCTTGGCCCGCGCCAGAGGGTCCACGTGGGGAGTCGCCGCGCTCTCGCCTGCCACCGGACGGCGAGAGCCCAGGGTGACCCGGGCCGGCGGCAACAGGACCAGCACCAACCCGGTATCCTCGGTCAGCATCAGGCGCCCTCGAGAATCACGCTGCGGGGCGGAACCACTTTGCAGATGCACGAACTCGTGCAGTCCGCTCTCGGGGTCTACGCCGAGGGGCAGCAGGCCGAGCTGCGGCCGGATGCGCAGCCCATCGTATTTCGGCGATCGGGCGATCGCCTCGACGGCAGCCTGCCAGGCCGCTGCCGGCTCCTCCAGACTCCGCCGTCGAATGGTCCGCGCGAACTCGAGCCGCCGGCGAACACGGGAGATCAAGCCCTCCGGGCCCTGGAG
Source organism: Acidobacteria bacterium Mor1 (assembly GCA_001664505.1). Classification (GTDB taxonomy): domain Bacteria; phylum Acidobacteriota; class Polarisedimenticolia; order Polarisedimenticolales; family Polarisedimenticolaceae; genus Mor1. The sequence continues at coordinate 4,950,721 of CP011806.1, read as the reverse complement.
TGCCTCGAGCCGCTGCACAAGGTCGCGGGTTTCCCCGATGAAGAACTCCGCCTCGGTGTCGTTCTCCTGCTGCGCCCGCGCGGTCAGAGCCGCCAGGGAGGATTCGTGCAACGGGATGCGCTCGATCAGCCGCCGGACATCCCCCTCGAGCCAGGCTTCGATCGCCGGAATCCGATCGTCATGGGGTGGCCACAGCGTCTCGGCCTCGCGAATCACTCGCTCGAGCACCGCCTTGTCGGACAATCGATAGATCGAGTCCCGCTGCTCGCGGACGATGCCGCTCAGATAGGCGCTGATGCCCAGGCCGCCGATCAGCGCGACGAGCAGCGCCAGGGTCAACGCCGACAATCCCTTGTAGCGCTGGACCAACCGAGCCAGCCGATAGGTCAGGCTGGGTGGCCGGGCACTGACCGGTTCCCGGTGGAGATGCCGGCGAATATCCGCCGCCAGCTCCGACGCCGAGGAATAGCGTCGCTCCGGATCCGGGTCGATGGCGCGCAGAACGATGGCGTCGAGATCTCCGTGGAGCCGCCGCGCGAGATGCTCTGCGCTCGTACCCCGCTGCTGCGCCCGCTCGGCGTTGCGCTCCCGCGTCGCCACCGTGCTCGGCGGCGACGGCAACGGGTTGCGCTTTCTCGGCAACGTACCGACCAGGAGTTCGTGAAGGATCACCCCCAGGGAATAGATGTCGCTGCGGGTGTCTACCTGAGAGCCCGGCTCGGCCTGCTCGGGACTCATGTAGTCGGGTGTGCCCATCAGCATGCCGGTACGGGTGTAGCGAACCTCGCCATCCATGGCAGGGTCGCTCGCCTTGGCGATCCCGAAGTCGATCACCTTGGGGGCGGAGTCCGGAGCGTCTCCAAGGAGAATGTTCGATGGCTTGAGATCGCGATGGATCACGCCCTTCTGATGGGCGTGCTGGACCGCCTCGCAGGCCTGGATGAACCGTTGAAGCCGCTGCTCCACCGAACTCCGGCTCAGGTCGCAGGCCTCGACCAACGGCCGGCCGTCGACATACTCCATGGCGAAGAACGCGCGGCCGCGATCGGTCGTCCCCGCATCGAACACCTGAGCGATGCCGGCATGGTTCATCAGCGCCAGGACCTGTCGTTCCCGCCCGAAACGGCCGACGATTTGCCGGGAGTCCATGCCGGGCTTGATCAGCTTGAGAGCGACCCGCCTTCGCACCGGCTCATCCTGATCAGCCAGGTAGACCTCCCCCATGCCGCCGTCTCCCAGGTGGCGCACGATGCGGTAGCGGCCGACCCGGGTGCCCTCGGGCAACACGGCGCATGCTTCGTGACCGGTCTCGACGACGGCGGGCGAGTCCAGAAACGAATCCGGCGCGTCGGCGTGGCGCAGCAGCGTGAGCACCTCCCGGCGCTCTGCCGTATGTCCGTTACAGCGCTCGTTGACGAAGCGCTCGCGCTGATCCTCAGGGAGCCGGCGGGCCCGGTGAAACAGATCCTGGATGTCGGGGCGAGGGGTCGCCACCGTCAGCCCCGGACGTCCCGGCGGGGTCGTCCGCGCAGCTCACGATGCAGCCAGGCCCGGGCAAAGCTCCAATCCGCCTTGACCGTCGTCGGCGACAGCTGCATCAACGACGCGGTTTCCTCGATGGACAGGCCGAGGAAGTAGCGCAGCTTTACCACCATCCCCGGCCGCGGGGAGCGAGCCTCGAAGCGATCGAGCACATCGTCCAGCTGAATCGTGGTGGTGTCGTTTCTCGACGACAGGCCGTCGGGGTCCAGCGAGGCGCGCACCAGGTGGCCCCCGTGCCGCACCCGCTCCCGGCGCCGGGCCTGTTCGACCAGGATGCGGCGCATGGATTCCGCCGCGGCACCGTAGAAGTGACGCCGGTTCTCGAACGCCCGGTCATCGCGGAAGAGCCGCAGGTAGGCCTCGTGGACCAGAGCCGTCGGCTGCAGGCTGGCCCGCCGTTCCCGGGCGAGCTGGCGCCGGGCCATGCGGCGCAGCGATTCATAGACCACCGGCAACAGGCGCTGTTGCAGGGCCTCGGGGTCTCCGTCGCAATGCTCCAGGATCTGCGTAATCGGCGTGTTCAAGATCCCACCCTTCCCACTCGAAAACCTACCGCGACTTTGCCGTAACTCCCAGCGAAAACTGGGCTTAGGCGGTGCAGCAAAGAAAGACCGACCGATTCCCGAGGTTTTGTCGCATGTGCTGTCGGGTAGCTGTCGGCAATGCCTCCGCCGCACGGCCGAGACCGACCGGTTCCCGCCGTTTCGTCGCATCGACCTACGAGACGAACCCGCTCGGTCGCTCTGGTGCGGCCAAGCGAGCACGCGGAGAACACCCATGCGCCACGATCGACGCCCCTCCCCCGTTTTCAGACTCCTGGCCCTCACGATACTCGCCGCCTTCCCCCTGCTGGCCTTCGCTGCAGACGTTCCGACTGGGTGCCTGCCCGATCCCTTCGGCCAGGACAGTGATGGCGACGGAGTGGACGACGAGTGCGACCGCTGCCCCGGCCACAACGACAACCTCGACAGCGACCTGGATTCGGTGCCCGACGGCTGCGACGTCTGCCCCGGCGGGTACGATCGGGATGACGGCGATGGGGACGGTGTTCCCGATGCCTGCGATGCCTGTCCCGGAGATGATTTTGCCGACTACGACGGTGACGGGATCGCCGACGGCTGCGACCCCTGCCCGGGAGGACATCAGACCGAACAGCCGGGCTACTGCGACCATCCGATGCTGTTCTTCACCGCCGACGAAGTGCCTGAGCTGCAAGCGAAGATCGCCGACCCGAACACCGTCCCGGGAGCGTTGTTCGCGCTGATCGTAGAAAGGGCCGATGTGCTCTCCGATCCGGCCAACACCGAGTACGCCCCGGTGAGCGCGACGGATTTCCCGAACGACAGCACGCCGAACGCCTACGGTCGCCGACTCCGGCAACTGGCCTTCGCCTACCGCATGGCGGAAGGAAACGAGGGAGCCTACCCCAACCGCAGCCGCTACCTCGATCGAGCCCTCGAGTACCTGGACGCCATGCTCTGGGACTACGGCGACTGGCTCGACGGAGCCAACTGCAACCTGACCCGCAACGCCCTGGCCCGAGGCATGGCCACCGCCTACGACTGGCTGTTCGACGAACTCAAGGCCCTGGACGATGCGGATCCGAGCCTGAACCGCCTGGGCGAGATCCGCTGGAAGCTGCGCAAGGAGATGGGGGACGGCACCGACGCGACGCCCCAGTGCGACGGATCGTCCAACAGCGGCGAGTTCGCCCGGCTGAGCGACCCGATCCCGTCGAACCGGCCCTGGTACTGGAACCGGCCCTGGCAAAACCACAACCAGCAGGCGTTGTCGGCGGTGGCCACCGCGGGTTACGCTATTCGCCGCGAGGATCCTCGCGCCCAGGCCTGGATCGACTTCGCCAAGAGCGAGTACGCCCAGCAGACCCAGGACCTCTCCGGCGACGGTTCCGGCGAGTACCTGATGCCTCCCGACGGTAGCTGGCACGAGGGCATTCCCTACTACCACGTCATGGCCGAAGCCGCGGTACCGCTCTCGGTCCTGATCCAGCAGCAGGATGGCGATCCCTACCCGACGACCCCGTTCCACCTGGAAGGGCCGACCTTCCTGGCCCACACGACCCTGCCGGACCTGGTCGGGACCTTCCGCTACGGCGACATCTTCCCCAACATCACCCGGGCCTTCATTCCCGGCGTCACCGCTCTACTCGCCGCCGCCGGTAGCGAACACCAGAACCCCCAGGCCCAACGGCTGCTGGAGGAGATCGTGCTGCCCTCGTCGGGAGAGCCGTCGATCCTGGCGCCGTTCCAGGCCGATCCGCTGGTGGTCATCGACTACGACACCTCCGTGCCGGCGGACTCCTTGCGCTGTCTGGACACCGAGGCGGAGTTCTCCGACCTTGGCGTCGTCACCCTGCGCAACCGCTGGACCGACGGCGGCAGCGGCTGCGAAGGCCCGGAACCGGCAGGCGATCACTACCTGGCCTTCAAGTCCGGCTGGCCCGGCGGCGCCAACGCCGGCGGTTTGGCCGACCCCGCCGCGGGCCGCGGCATGAACAACGGCCATGACCACGCCGACGCCGGGAGTTTCGTCTACTACGACAACGGCGACGTGCTCCTCCAGGACTACCCGGCCAAGAACTGCCTGGAACCGAGGAAACTCTGCGGACTGACCGCAGCCGAGGCCGGTTTCGAATGCACCGAGTGGCACAACACGATCACCCTCAGAGACGCCAGCGGAAGCTACGGGCAGCATCACCCCGAGTGCCTGCGCCAGCCGGAAAGCGATCGCGCCGCGGCGAACAACTGTGACCCCGTGGACGTCGACGCAGCCTGGGCGTCGTTCCAGGCCGCCCAGCCCGGCCAGCTGGTCTCCGACTTCACCAACGCCGAGTACAAGCACATCGTCGCCGAGAGCGGCTTCCTCTACGACGCCGACGCGGCTGTCTCGAAGTTCGAACGCCAGATCGTGTTCACCGACGAATACTTCGTGGTCTACGACCGCATCGAGACGCCGAATGACGTCGATTGGAACTTCCACACGCCGGGCTCGGCGATCCACGACGAGCTGAACGGTCTGGTCGACTACACCAGCGGAGCCACCACGCTGCGCCAGGAGATCCTGCTGCCCCAGACGGTCTCGATCAACAGCTCGACCTGGTCGATTCCAGCCTGCGACTGCGCCGATTCGTGCAGCTTCCTGCAGGCGATGACGGAACCGGATACCCACGTGGTGGTCAGCACCGACAACATGGGGCAGGTCGTGGAGCACCTCAGCCTGTTCATCTCCTCGGGTTCAGGAGCCGGCGCATCCAAGCATCGGTTCCAATCTCAACCGACCAACTGGAAGCTCGTCGTGCGCAAGAGCGACGGCAGCCGGGACGTGCTCAAGTTCCGCAAGAGTGACGGGTTGTTCAGCTACCGGAAGCGCTGACGACGATGATGCCGGGGAGAGGCCTACTCTCCCCGGCTCTGCTGCTCAGGGAATGACCGGGCCAAAATCGAGCAGGCGCCCCACCGGCGGATAGCCGCGGGCGCTGCGATAGCCGGACCGGATGTCCATCTGATAGGAAAGACCCCGCTCGAGCCGGATCTCGTAGGTCACCGAACGCCGGTCTTCCGACCAACTCACCCCGCGAACCTCGGGGAAGTGATCTCGACCCAACGGGCCCGGATGTGCGGATGCGTAGCGAGTGTCCATCTCCTCGGTGAAACGGACCGTCAGATCGAAAGTCCAGGGGTCGGCCTCGGTCGCGTTTCGACTCTTGACGATGGCCCTCCCCAGTATTCGCGGACGAGTCTTGTCGTACTCGGCCCGTAGCTCGGCCAGCGGCCGGTCGAAGTAGCCGGACTGCTCGACGACGGCCTCGACCTCCTCGGGGTCTCCGTAGTCCAACTGGATGAGGCGTTCGATCGCAGACCGCGGCTCCGCGGCACCGGCCACATAGGCCTCGGCAACGGCGTAGCCCATGTAGTAGCCGAGATCGCGCACGCCGTAGCGGTTGTCGGGAGAATTCCAGATCCAACCGTCGTACCAGGGCAGGAACATCTCGCCGGCGAAATGCGCCTTGAGCTCGGCGTCGTGAGCCTTGCCGAACGCAATGGCCTCGACCCCGCTCTCTCGACCGAGCCCCGCCGTCGCGACGTACTCGGCGACCCCTTCGTAGAGCGCCTGGGACAGCAGGTCGTAGCCGCCGGACCCACCCTGCTGCGTGTGTACGTATTCGTGAAGGACCAACGATCCGACCAACCGCTTGGGGTTGGTCGCAAAGAAAGACGCGAGATGGGGGAGATCCTGCTCCAACTCCTTCGCAGGAGTCTCCGGCGTCGAGAACGCCAGCTCGGCGCCGATCAGCAGGTTGCCGTCAAGGATCGTTCCGTTGGTCCGAAGGGCTCCGATCGTGAAGTAGATTCGGGCGGGTGTGAGCCCGGGGTAGATCTCCCGCAGCTCTTCGATGCCCGCCAGGATGTCCGGCACGACCCGGTCGACCTCCGTCGTGTGGGGGCGCACAGCGTCCCAGAAGGCCGGGTAGGAATCGATCGCCTTCAAGTACTCCTGCGCGGTGTACCCCCGGGCGCGCACGATGCCGTCGAGCCCGGGAGAGCCCGCCTCGATGTAGCGTTCGCGGATGATGCGCAGGCGTTGATCCGGATCCTCCGTACTGCGCACTGCATCGTAGGCTTCCCAGAAGAGCCCCACGTCCGAGGAAACCACCGGCGTGTCCCCGGGCTGCCGGGAACAACCCGCCAGCAGCAGCAGAGCGACCAGCACGAGCGTTCTACGCACCCTCGGCCCCGGCCGCCCCGCCACCTGTGACCTTGTCACCATCGCTCACTCCCTATGGCAGTTTGTAGCGCTGGAAGAACAGCTCCGCCGTGTTGACCGTGTCGCCGCTGCGAATGTTCACGTCGATCTGGATCTTGTTCGCGTCGCGGCGATGAATCGTCAGGCCGTCGAACTTGGCCCGCTCCTCGGTCAGGGACTCGAGCCGGAAGGTGACGAAGTCCGCCTTTTCTTCCCAGGCCACCAGATCCGAGTTGAAGTGCTTGACCCGCATCTGGATCTCACCGTCGTACTCCGAGAGGGTCACGATCTCCATGAACTGTACCTTGCCGTCCATGATGTGGCGGAAGGAGCCCATCATCATTCCCGCTCGCGGCGGGGTCCAGACCTCTTCCAGCGTGCCGCCGAAGCCCTCGCCGATCCAGGCGCCGGCCAGCCAGGCGAAGTCCTCGATAGTGACCTCTTGGCCCGAGGGAAGCTCGGCGGCCACCGCTACCGGCTGGAAGGCAAGGGACGGCAGCACCACCAGCGTCAAGAGAGTCGCAATTCCGAGTACCTGCTTCATTTCGTCTCCGTTTCTCGGAGGAACCGCCTCCGCTCATGAGGTAGACGGGCTCCCTGCTCGAAATCGACACATGCCTTCATTTTTCTCGATAAGTAACCCTCTCCGGAAGGCGGGGCTCGGGCGAGCCCGACAGTTTTCAGTTGACCCCGGCCGCCCCCCACGGGAGACTCGTCGCAACGCTTCCCCCCGGCGACGAGGTTCGTATGCTCTCAACCCTCAGGGACGCCGGTCGATGCGCGGCGAAGGCCGAACTCGGAGCCGCGGGTCCCAGGCGAGCCTTGGGCAAGACCAGGTCGATCGCAAGAACCTCAGCGATCGGCAGTCTATTGCTGCTCGGCGGCGCCGCTGCCCTCGCGGCAACCCTCACCGTTTCCCCGGAGGGAGACGCCGACTTCACGGACATCCAGGCGGCGATCGACGCTGCCGTTCCCGGGCAGGATGACGTGCTGGTCCAGTGCGGCCTCTACCAGGAGAACCTCGTCATGCGTAGCGGCGTGTCCGTGCGAGGCGTGGATCGAAACTGCGCCATCGTCGACGGGGGTCAGCTCGACACGGTGGTGACCCTGACGCGAGTCGGCTCCGATACGGAGCTATCGAATCTGACCCTGCAGAACGGCCGGAAAAGCAATGGCGGAGGAGGAGGGATTGCGGTGCTGGGCGGCAGCCCGGTCATTACCCGCAACATCATCCGCGACAACGGGATCCCCCAGCCGAACCCGTCTTTCATCTACGGCGGCGGCATCTACGTGTCAGGCGTCGTTGGTGACCCCGATCCGGCTCCGACGATCTCGGCCAACATCATCCGCGACAACCACGCCAACAGCGGCGGCGGGATCTACTTGGTCCAGTCCCGCGGCGCCACGATCACCACCAACTTGATTCTCGACAATAGCGGAGTCTTCGGCGGCGGGATCTATCTGACCTTCGGAGACGCTGAGATCGTCCACAACAGCTTCATCGACAACTTCGGCGACTACGGCGGCGGCATGGGTGTGTTCGACGGAGGCGGCACCCTGGCCAACAACGTGTTCTTCCGCAACTCGTCGTTCAGCTACGAGGCGGATTTCTGGACGCCGACCAACAACAACCTGACTTACGCCGGCAACGTCTCCTTCGCCAACTCCCCCGGCGGCTCGGCGCTGCCCGGCGACGGGGTCTCGGAGGTCGACCCGCTGTTCGATGACGAGACGACTTTTGCCCCGCGTAGCTCCTCGCCGTTGATCGAGTCCGACGTCGCCAATCCAGGCCCCGGGGTCCTCCTCGACGTAGCCGGATTTCCCCGGAGCCTCGACGGAGACCTCGACGGAACGGCCCGCGCCGATATCGGCGCCCGGGAGAGCACCGGCATCACACGGCTAGGCCTCGACGGAGACACGCTCAGCTGGGATCCGGCCGCGGGAGAAGGCATCACCTACAACGTCTACCGGGGGGACCTCGAGACGCTGCTTCAGACAGGCACCTACACCCAGGATCCCCAGACGGTTCCCGGCGCACGTTTCTTCTGCGGCATTCCCCTGGGTCTGAGCGACGCGGATGAGCCGCTGCCCGGTGACGGTTTCTTCTACCTGGTCACCGCGGTGGGCGTTGTCGAGGGCAGCCTCGGCTTCGACAGCCGGCCCGTCGAACGGCCCGCAGAACGGGACTGTCTCGAATCGAACTGAAACTCCTACGGCGCCCCCGCGCCGCTGCTTTTACCAACGTTTACAACCGCCCCGATAGGCCGGGCTTAACCTGTAGGGTCTACGGAGGTACCCATGCGTCGAATCCTGCCCTGTCTGGCCGCCCTGCTGCTGCTCGCTCCCGTCCTTGCCGCCGACTGGCCTCAGTGGCGGGGCCCGAACCGGGATGGAAAGGCCCCGGATACGGACCTGCTTCAGAACTGGCCCGAGGGTGGACCGAAGCTGGCCTGGTCGGCGGCGGGTCTCGGCGCCGGATACTCCAGCGTCGCCGTGGTCGGCGACCGGGTCTACACCGTCGGCGATCTGAGCGACGGCCAGCACGCCATCGCGGTTCAGCAACCCGGCGGCAAGATCCTGTGGAAGACCCGGATCGGCCCGATCCACGAAGATCAGTTCATCGGGTCGCGTTCAACCCCGACGGTCGTCGACGGCCACGTCTACCTGGTCTCCACCGAATCCGAGGTCTACTGCCTTTCCGCCAAGGACGGTTCGGTCAAGTGGAAACGCAACCTGATCGAAGAGTTCGGCGGCGCGCTGATGAAAGCCATGGGCAAGGTCGACTGGAAGTATTCCGAGTCGCCGCTGGTCGATGACGGCAAGGTGATCGTCACGCCCGGCGGCAAGGAAGCCCTGCTCGTGGCGCTCAACGCCAAGAACGGGAAAGAAGTCTGGCGTACTCCCGCCGGATCGATTCCGGGAGACAAAGGCCGCGACGGCGCCGGCTACTCCTCGGTGGTCGTCTCCAACGCCGCGGGAGTCAAACAATACGTCCAGCTCGTCGGCCGCGGGGTGCTGGGCGTCGACGCCAAGACCGGCAAGCAGCTCTGGTCCTACAACAAGGTGGCCAACGACGTGGCCAACATCTCGACGCCGCTGATCGACGGAGACCACGTCTTCGTCTCCACCGGCTACGGTACCGGCTCGGCGCTGCTGCACATCAGCAAGAAGGACGGCAAGCAGCTCCAGGCGCGCGAGGTGTACTGGCTCGAGGCGGACACGCTGCAGAACCACCATGGCGGCCTGGTGCTGCACAAGGGTGTGGTCTACACCGGCACCGGCCACAACAAGGGTTTTCCCATCGCCGTCGACATGCAGAGCGGCAAGGTGCTCTGGGGCCCCGCCCGCAACAAGGGCAATCGCTCGGCGGCGATCGCATTTGCCGACGACCGGCTGTACTTCCGCTACGAGAACGGCCTGGTGGTGCTGATCGAGGCCACCCCCGAGGGCTACAAGGAACGGGGAAGCTTCACAATTCCCGAGGTCAAGCAGTTCAGCTGGCCCCACCCGGTGATCGCCGACGGCAAGCTCTACCTGCGGGAGCAGGAGAACCTGTACGTCTACGACATCAAGGCCAGGGCGGAGTAGCGACGAAGGGCCCCGGGCCCCCATGCGGAGGCCCGGGACTCCGTCGCTCTGCTACGGACAGTCGTTCCCCGAGAAGCCGATCCCCGGATCACGCGGCCCCTGCTGGCGGAAGCCGGTGGAATCGAAGGTCCCGACCCCCTGACAGAACACCGCTCGGGCCAGGTACCAGTAGGTCTCTCCCGGCGGCGGCTTGAGGGTGACGGGGCTCTCGAGCTGGGTCTTCTCGGCGACGCAGTCCAGGGTCGCCAGCTCGAAATCTCCGCCGCTGCCCCGCAGTTCGGTCAGCGAGCCGTAGACCAGGTCGTAGGAGGAGGCGCCCGCTACCGGCAGCCAGCGCACCAGGACCTCACCATCGACCCGGTCGACGAAGAGCGACGGCGTGCCGCTCCGCGCCGGGCAGGAGGGACATACGCTCCACCCTTCGAGCTTCGCCGTGTTGTTGGTGTGCACCCAGTCCAGCGAGGTCTGCGGAGAGGTCGACCGCGCCAGGTAGTAGGCGTGATCGACGTTGGGGCTGGCGTCGGCGTGCAGGTTGTTTCCGATCTGGCTCAGGAGCGGCGACGCCGCACTGGCCGGCGGGTTGACGATGTTCGAGGCGTTGTCGAGAAGCGAGTAGTTCGGTGCGCCGCCGGTGAGCGAGACACCCTCGTTGCTGATCCCGGCACCGGCGAGGCCGCCCAGGGTCCCGCTGTGGACGTTGTACCAGACCAGATCGGCGGCGGGACTGATCGTCATGTTGTAGGTCGCGCTGGGGTTCGGGTCGCCGATGCGGCCACGCAGTACCGCCGGCTCGCTCGGGCTGACCGAGGCCGAATCGGCGTTCTGGATGTTTAGGGTCCACGAGAAGTTGTCCTGGGTCCCGTTGTAGGCGCCGTCCCCTGCGATGTTGCCCCATTCGATCCGGCGGCAGGCTGAAATGCACATGCGCCACAGCTCCGCCTTGCGCACGGTGTTGCTGTGGGTCCAGCGCAGGGCCACCTGGGGCGTGATCGACTGCGCCTTGTAGTAGGCGTGATCCTGCCCCGGAGCGCTGGATGCCCTCAAATTGTTTCCCGGATTCGACAACACCGGCGGCAACGTAGCGTTGGGCGCAGCGGCCACGTTGGGCGCGTTGCTCCCCAGGGTGTAGCTGCCGGACCCTCCGACGATCTCGACCTGTTCGTCGCTGGTGCCGATACCCGCCAGGCCTCCGACGGTGGCGTTGGTCGCGTTGGCCCAGACGATGCTGACCGGATGATCGAACACCAGTTCGTAGGTCGCGGTCTGGCTGGTGTCTCCGACGACGCCGCGCAGCATGGTCGGGTCGGCGCTGTCCGCCTGCACCGAGTCGGCGCCGGAAACCGTCAGGGTCCAGCCGACGCCGTCGACGGTTCCGGTGTATGTCCCGTTGGCGACCACACCGGTCCAGTCGATGGTCGGCGCGATCGCCACGCGCCAGGCTTCCAGTTTCGGGGTGACATTGGAATGGCGCCAGGTCAGGCGGGTCTTGGCGCCGATCGAACGCGCCAGGTAGTAGGCGTGGTCGACGCCCGCCACCGCGCTCGCCGTCAGGTCCGAACCGGTCTGACCGAAGACCGGCTTGGCCGCCGCGTTGGGCGGCGCCGCGATGTTGATCGAGTTGTCGACGTAGCTGTAGTCGCCGCTGGCGGCGACCAGATCGACTTGCTCCTGGCTGCCCGAGAGCCCGGCGAGCCCCCCGACGGTCCCGGAGGCGTCATTCCAGAACACCACGTGAACCGGCCGGTCGAACTCGATCTCGTAGATCGCCGAGCCGTTTGGGTTGCCGACCCGGCCGCGTAGCAGCCTTGGATCGGCGCTGTCCGCCTGGACCGAGTCGGCGCTCGAGACCGTCAGGCTCCAACCGACGCCGGCGGTGGTCCCGGAGTAGCTGCCGTTCCCCGCGACTCCGGTCCAATCGATCTGGGTCTGGGCCGAGATGCCCGGCACACCGGCCAGGCAGAGCAACACGAAACATGCGCCATGAATCAGCTTTCTCACGTTCATCCTCCCGTCGCGGCCAGCGGTCGCCGCGGCCGTCACGACGGGACCTGAAGGGCAAGGGGGGTGCCAGGGAGTCTGCGGGCCCGAAGTTGGCCGCTCAAAGCGTTGAAAACAAGAGAGAAAGGCGATCGACACCAACGCTCGCGGATCGATTGACCCCGCCCGCCGAACCGTTCAATAATCAGACACCGTTCAAAGAACGAACGCTCTGTCGAGGGGGCGCCCCATGCGGCGAGACGGCGGGTCCGGAGCCGGCGGAAGCCTGCGCGCGTCGGCGGACCGGGCCGAGAACATCCTGTTCGAGGAACTGGCGACCCATGCGATCCAGGACGCCACCGAACTGGCCTCCGAGCTCCTGGGAGACGTGCTGGGCCGTGCCGGAATCGAGGACGGCGACGATCGCGCCGGCCTGAAGCTCTGCAGGGCGCGCATCCTGCTCGCCGGCGACGACGACGAGCAGCGAGACGCACGGAGCATCCTGCGGGAGGTCGCTGCGGCGGATGGGCCCGAGGCCTGGCGGGCCTTGCTTGCTCTCGCCCGGATCGAGCGCCAGCGGGGCCGTCATGAAACCGCTGCCGAACTCCTCGGGACGACCCTCGACCGCTTCACCAAGAAAGCTCCGGCCGCGCAACGTGAGTCCCCCGCCCTGGCGCGGCTGATCTCCCTCGAGGTCGAACGGGTAACCGGCCGTCGCCGCAGCGCGCCATCCCCGGAGGCCGCCGCCACCCGGCTGCCGGACCAGACGGCGCTTCTGCGCCTGATCGATCTGGGAAAACAGATCGGAGCCGCCGACGACCCCGACGACGTGTTGCGTCTCGTGCTCGACGAGGCGGTGACCCTCGCCGCAGCGGAGCGCGGATTCGTGATCCGCGTGCGCGGAACGGCGCTGGAGTTCATTACGTCCCGCCATGTCGATCACGCCGCCATCGACCAACCGGACCTGGAGGTCAGCCGGGCGCTGATCCGCGAGGTGCAACGCACCAACCGGGTCGAGGAACTCTCGGTCGCGGACCTGCCGACCCATCACCCCGCGACCCGGAGCCTGCAGGCCATCGGCGCGCGCACCGTGATCTGCGCACCTATCGTCCAGGGTGATGACGTGCTGGGTGTGCTGTACCTCGACGGCACGGAGACCGATCCAGGCGATCGGGAGGCTCGCGGACTCCTGCTGGAGCTGCTGGCCGGGCAGACCGCGGCGGCGCTGCTCAACGCGGAACGACACCACACCCGGAACCGGGAGCTGGAAACCGCACGGGAAACCCTGCGGCGCCAGCGCGACATCGAGGAGCCCCGGGCGGACTACCAGGAGTTCGTGGGGCGCTCCGCGGCGATCCAGCAGATCTACCGCCAACTCGACCTGATCGTCCCCACCGAAGAACCGGTGGTGCTCACCGGCGAGACCGGCACCGGCAAGGACCTGGTCGCCCGCCTGATTCATGAACGGGGACCGAGAGCCGAACGGGAGTTCGTGGCGCTCAACTGCGCGGCGTTCTCCGACACCCTGCTCGAGAGTGAACTGTTCGGCTACGAACGCGGGGCGTTCACCGGCGCAGATCGTGCCCGGCCGGGCCTGCTGGAACTGGCCCACGAGGGCACGCTGTTCCTCGACGAGGTCGGTGACATGAGCCTGCGCATGCAGGCGGACCTGTTGCGCGTGCTGCAATCGGGTGAGTTCCGGCGGGTCGGCGGACGACGGCCGATCCAACTGTCGGTGCGGGTCATCGTGGCGACCCACCGAGACCTCGAAGAACAGATCCGGCGCCGAGAGTTCCGGCAGGACCTCTACTACCGGCTCAACGTCCTGCCGCTGCACCTCCCGCCCCTGCGGGAGCGGGTCGACGACATCCCGCTGCTGGTGGAACGCCTGCTGCCCCGGCTTGCCGGCGAAGCGGCGATCCCGTCCTTCTCGAGAGAGGCGCTGGCTGCGTTGATGGCCCACGACTGGCCCGGCAACGTGCGTGAGCTACAGAACATCCTGCGGCGAGCCATCGCCGGCGGGCGTTCGAAGATTCGCGCTCAGGACCTCCCCTCTACTCTCGGTCAGACCCGGCAGGAACGTACGGCCGGCACCCTGCGGGAGGCCGAGGGGGAGGCGATCCGCCGGGCGCTCAAGGTGGCCAAGGGCAACAAGGCCCAGGCCGCTCGCATTCTGGGCATCACCCGGGCGACTCTCTACGCCAAGTTGAAGACGCGGTAGCCTGCGATGCTCGACCGCGAAGAGAAGCTGCTCGCCGATTTCTTGCTGGAACGCCGGCTGATCACCCGCGAGCTGCTGGAGCAACGCATCGTCGAGCACTCCCGGGATGCGACGAACCGCAGCCTGGGCGATCTGCTTGCCGACAGCGGCGATCTCGACCGGGACACCGCGCGGCTCCTGGCGGGCAAGGAGGTAGCCCCTCAGGACGACCCCCTCGAGGCTCGCAATCTGGGGGAGTTCACGCTGCTCCGTGAGATCGGCCGCGGCGGTATGGGGATCGTCTACGAAGCGGAGCAACCTTCGCTGAACCGGAGGGTCGCCGTGAAGGTCCTCCCGGCTGGAGCGGCCCTCGACGACCGGCTGACCGCGCGCTTTCTCCGCGAAGCACGGACGGTGGCGCGGCTCCGGCACCCCGGCATCGTCCCGGTCTATTCCAGCGGACGCAGCGAGGGAGTGCTCTACTTCGCGATGGAACTGGTGCGCGGCGAATCCCTCGCCGACCGGCTGCGGCAGGGCCCCCTACCCGTCGAGACCGCCGTCGACATCACCCGGGAAATCGCCCTGGCTCTGGACCACGCGCACCAATCCGGCCTGGTGCACCGGGACGTCAAGCCGGGAAACATCCTGCTCGACGAACAGGGCCGCGCACGCATCACCGACTTCGGCCTGGTCCACGAGGCGGACAACGAGCCCTCCTCGATGTCGTTGATGGGGCTGGGCACCCCCGCCTACATGGCGCCTGAACAGGCGCGGGGCGCCGCCGTCGATGCGCGTAGCGATGTCTACGGCCTAGGCTCGGTGCTCTATCACATGCTCGCCGGCGTCCCTCCGTATGCGGAACGCTCTCCCGCGGCGATCCTCGGACGGCTGCTGACCGAGGCGCCTCCGACCCTGCGGAGCCGGCACCCGGGATTGCCGGAGCCGGTGGCCGCGGTCTGCGACCGGGCCATGGAGCGAAACCGGGAGCGTCGCTTCTCGTCGGCGGCGGCTTTCGCCGACGCACTGGAGCAAGCCGGCGCCGGGGAACCGGCCGGGCGACCCACCACGCCGGAGCGGCAGGGGCGCGCCGGAATGTGGCTGGCGCTGGCAGCCGGAGCCGCGACCCTCGCCGTCGCAGCGTGGTGGTTCGCCGGCAAAGAAGGCCCGGCGAGCGAGGTCCGCCCCCCCTTCCGTTTGACCGCCGGCGAAAGCTGGCGCGCACCGACCGGCCCGGGGCGCAAGGGAGCGCCCAGCCTCTCCCCGGACGGGAAGACCCTGGCGTTTCTGAAGCCGGACGGAGATCGCTGGGCGCTCTGGACCCAATCGCTACCCGAGGGAGAACCCCGGCGCGTGCTGGACACGCCGCTGGGGGCCGAGGCCTTTCCGGTCATCGGCCCCGACGGGCGGATCGCCTACCGGCACGAGGGAGCCTTGCGGGTGCTCGACCCGGCCACGGGGTCTACCCGGGCCGTCGCAACGCTGACTCCCATCGAGTTCTCCTGGTCCCCCGACGGCCGGGAGCTGGCGGTGGAAGTCCGGGAGAACGACCGCAATCGGATCTTCACCCTGGAGATCGAAAGCGGGCGGCTCACCTTGCTCGTGCCCACCGAGGCGCGCTCTCCGCGCTGGTCCCCCTCGGGAGACCGCATCGCGTTTCTCTCCCGGGCCGAGCGCGGCCAACCCGACATCTACACGGTTTCTCGCGACGGAGGCACGCCTCGACAGGTCACCGACGATGCCTATGCCGAACCACCTCCTGCATGGGCCGCTGACGGCCGGTCGCTCTACTTCGTCAGCCGGCGCGGCGGCAGTGACGATCTGTGGAAGGTCCTGCTCGCTCCCGACGGCGGCGCACCGCAGTCGTCGGCCACTCAGGTCACCCACGGGTTACTGGCGCCCGGCGCGGTACTCGCCGGCGCAGCCGGTGCCGACCGCATCGCGCTTCTGTATCCGTTCAGGGTCGAGGTTGCCCGGCGCATTGCCGTCGCCCCCGACACGGCGCGCCCGACGGATCAAGCGCCGATCGCCCTTACCGGCGGGGTCGTGGCCCGGGATCCGCACCCCGCTCCGGACAAGGCTGAGGTGGCGATCATCGAGAGCGCCGAGGAGATCATCATGCTGCGGGAGCGCCGCACTTCCGGAGTCGACAGCACGCGGCGCATCGTCGAGGCGACCCGCCGGCCCCAGCATCGACGCGGGGTGCGTTTCTCTCCTGACGGCCGGTCCCTCGCCTACAGTTCCGACCGTAGCGGCTCGATGGAAATCTGGACCGTAGGGCTGACCGGCAATGAACGCACCCGGATCACCGATACACCCGATGGCGACGCGGTGGTTCCGGTCTGGTCGCCGGACGGCGACGCGCTGGCGTACAGCCTGGAGGGGGGCGGCGGATACATCGCCCGCCTGGGCTCGGGACAGACCGATCCGTTGGAGCCCTTCGACGGAGTCCCTTTCCGCCCCTGGTCCTGGAGCGCGGACGGGAACGTCATCGCCGGGGAGGCCGGCGGGATCGTGACCTACGACGTGGCCACGCAGCAGTATCGCCGCTGGACCGACGGCGGCCGCAGCCCGGTGTGGATCGGCGAACACCTGGTCTACGTCGACCGGGACCGCCTGATGCGTCTGAACCTGGAATCGCGCAGGGTCGAGATGATCCTCGAGGCTTCCTGCCATGAGTTCACCGGCTATCTGGCGGCCGACCGGGACGGCAGCGGGCTGTACCAGACCATCGTCGGAAGCAATGAGACGATCTGGATTCTCGACCCGGAGCAAGACGGCGGCAGCGACTAACGCGTCAGTCGGAGCTCGACCTTCGAAACGCCCTTGCCGGTGCGTTCACCCGACGGCGCTCCGGTGCGGCGATGGATCACCCGGTTGAACGCGGCGTGAATCCAGGGATCCCCGCCGGCACCCTCCCCTGCCTGGCCCGCCGGCGCGATGAAGAACAGCCGCTGGCCGGCAATGGACTTCATTCGTGTGGCACCGGGAGACTCCCAGTCCCCGTCGATGGCATACCCCAGGAACTGGTGGCAGACCTCGAGTTCGAGAAAGTGCCCCGCCAGATCGGGAAGGAAGGTGCGAGCGTAGTGATCCGGTGGTGGACCGAGAGAAGAGAACACCGACAGCCGGGTTCCGTTGGCCTGGGTGTTGACCTGCATCTCCGCACTGTGCTTCGGGCTACTGCCGGCGTCTCCCCCGTAGCCGTCATTGGTCGAGGAGTCGCCGATGTTGACGGTGAATCCCTGCGGACTCTCGGCGTAGTGCACCCGAAAGACCGCGCAGCTGAAGCCCTTGGCCGGATCGAGATCCAGTTCGAGCACCACCTCCGGCCAACCGTCGCCGTCGGAGTCGGCAAAACGATCGGCCTGACCGAATCCCAACCGTTCCTGGAAGACCCCGGTGGTACAGGAAGGAGATGCCCGAGGCCCCTCTTCCCCTCTCAGGTCTAGGCGGCACCAGGGGGACGCGCCGTCGTCGGCCGCAGCCGGCGCCGTGAGCAGCGCCAGGAGCACTGCCACGCCGGCATGCTCCGCGGAAATGCCTCGCAAAAAGTGCAGCATCGCGGGGATCATACCAGCCCCCGGACCGTGGGGATTTGGCCGAGCGGAGGCCCCACGGCTAACATGGACGGGTCATCCGAGCCCCCATTTCGAGGTATCCATGCGGCGCGACGTTCGAATCTCGACGGTCCTGTTCTTGCTCCTTGCGATGCTCTTCATCGCACCGGCCGCCTTTGCCGGCAAGGCGACGGTCCGCGGTGCCGTGAAGAACCCCGAGGGAGAACTGCTGCGGGCCACCGTGGAAGTGGTCGACGCCTCGGGGAAGGTGATCAATACCGCCGAGACCGGGCGCAAGGGGACCTTCCGGCTGACCCTCGATCCCGGTGACATCACCCTGCGGGTCGGCGCCGATGGGTATGCGGTGCTCAAGAACCCGATGAGCCTCAAGGAGGGGGACAACCTCCAGGTCGACATCAAACTGATCGACGAGGCCAGCGACCGGCGGCGCCGCGCCGTCGACACCTACAACGCCGGCGCCGAAGCTCACCGCGGCGGCGATCTCGAGGCCGCGGCAAGACAGTATGCCGAAGCCGCGTCGATCGACACGACCCTGGCGCCCGCCTACCTCGCCCTCGCCGGCGTCCGCGTGGATCTCGACGACGCTGCCGGCGCGGTGCAGGCGATCGAGAGCTACCGCGAACTGATGCCCGACGACAAGGAGGGCAAGGAGTTGGCATTGACCGCCTACCGCAACGCCGGCGTGATGGACAAGGCGGAAGCGTTGGCCGCCGAGCTGGGCGTACCGGTCGGCGGAGCCAAGGCCCCCGGCACCGACGCCTTCAACGAGGGCGCCACCGCTTCGCAGAACGGCGACTATGCCGCGGCGGCCGAGGCGTTCCGCCGTGCGGTCGAGTCGCGGCCGGACTGGGGCCGGGCCCACGCCGCCCTGGCCTCCTCCCTCTACGGAACCGGTGAACTCGACGAGGCCGTCACCGCCGCCAACCGGGCGCTGGAGCTGGAACCGGGGGACGCCCGGGCATTGCGGGTGCGCTACCTGGTGCTCGACGCGCTGGGTGATGAAGGCCGGCTCCAGGCCTGGGACGCCTACTTCCCCAAGAACGAGGACGACGCCGTACAGGTGTTGTTCCGTCGTGCCAAGTTGGATATCGACAACGAGAAACAGGACCGCGCCCGGGCTCCGCTGGAACGGATCCTCGCGGTGCGGCCGAACCACGCCCCTGCCCACTACCTGATGGGCGTGGTCCTCGCCGCGAGCGACCCCACCGCAGCCAGGCGGCACCTGGAAACCACCCTCGAGCTGGCGCCGGACACGCCCGAAGCGGCCGACGCCAAGGCGCTGCTCGACCTGCTCTGATCGCCGGCCCGGCCCGGGCTACTCGCAGGCGTCTCCGATGCCGTCGAGGTCGGCGTCCGCCTGATCGGCGTTGGCCGCGGCCGGGCAGTTGTCGTCGATATCGAGGACCCCGTCGCTGTCGCCGTCATTCCCCGGCGACGGGCAGGTACCGCCGGCCCGCGGATCACCGGAGCTGGACAGGCCGAGCGGCCCCTCACCCGGCGCGCAGCGGTTGGTCGCCGCCACCAGGAAATACTCCAGGTCACCGGCCGCAGGAGTGCCCGACAACACCAGCGACGTCGCCGGCACCTCGGGCTCCAGACAGGTGTGGTTCAACACGAATTCGCTGCCGGCGCTACGGGTGCCGCCGTAGACGTTGTACACATTGGTGTCGGGGGTGCGCTGCCAGGCCAGGGTCTCGGCATCCGGGAAAGAGAGCGTCGACCCGACGTCGCCGGCGGGATCGCTGACGCTGTTGACTCCCGGAGCACAGTCGGACACGTCGGGAGTTCCGTCCAGGTCGCCGTCGGCCAACAGTTGAACCCGGTAGTCTTCGGTCTCTCCGCCGGCGAGGCCCGCGGCGGCGCAGGGGTCGGGGCTGACCGACCCTCGCTGGAGCCGAACCCGCAGGGTCGCATCCCCCTCGACGAAACCGGCCGGCAGGGTCACCGGAACACTCCAGGGCCCCGCGCCCGTTGCGTCGAGGACCAGCTCGCCGGCGTCGAAGCTGCCGTCGAGATTCCAGTCGATCCAGGCGGTCACCCGGGAATCCGCGTGACTCTGATCGGCGACGACCTGCAGGTCGTAGGACTGTCCCTCGACCAGAGTCGCCTCCTGATTGGAGAAGTTCGAGTAGCCCTCGACCACCACCGAGGTCGGCGCTCCGCTGGCGAACAGCAGGCCGTCGAGCCACAGCTCGATGATCGAGCCGAAGGAACCGGCGGTGTGCTGGGGCGCGCAATAGTCTGAGGCAGGCAATCGATGCAGCGGCGCCTCGTAGATCCCCCGGCCGTGTGTACCGATGCGAATCAGTCCCGCCGACTCCTGGAAGTCGATATCCACCACCGAGATCATCGGAAGAGACGCGCCGTACTCCTCCCAGTCCACCATGGAGTCGTCCCGGTAGAACACGCCGGCATCGCCGGCCACGTAGACGCCGTTGGATGAATCCGGCGCGGTGCGCACGTCGGCAAAGGCCACGTTGGGCAAGCCCCCCGAGATGTTCTTCCAGCTGTCCCCGCCGTCGACGCTGACGAAGACCTTGTCCCCGGCCAGATGCCCGCCGGCGGTGGCGTAGAGCACCGTGGAGTCCTCGTGGCTGACATCGAGGCCCGAGACCCGGTTGGTCGTGGTCGGGGTCTGCACCTGATCCCAGCTACCTCCCAGACTGGTGGTGCGGTAGAGCCGGGCTACGGTGCCGGTGCCGTAGGCGTCGCCGGTCGATCCGGTCTCCGCCACGTACATCGTGGATTCATCTCCCGGAGCGATCGCCAGGTGGTCCAGATTGTCCCCACCGGCGAGCTCCCCGCTGACCGCGGTCCAGCTCTCACCCCGGTCGGTGGTACGCCAGACCCGGTCGTAGGCCGCGACCAACGTACGGTTGTCCGCCGGGCTGATCTCGTATGGGGTGATCCACTCCCCCGAAGGGCTGCCCGGTATGTTGGCACTGATGTCGTCGTAGGTGTCGTTGAGCCAGCCGTCCAGCGACCGGTAGATCTGCCCGTTGATGTAGGTGGTGTAGATCACCCGTTCGTCGGTCGGGTCGATGGCGACCTCCATACCGTCGCCGCCATTGGTGGAACCCCAGTTGCCGCTCCCGCGCCGGATGCGGCCGCCGTTGTCCTGGGTACCGCCGATCAGCACCGTCGGGTTCGATTGGGAGTTGGCGATCCGGTAGTACTGCATGATGATCAGACCGTCGGACCACTCCGTCCAGGTGCCGGCCGCCTCGTCCAGCTCGTAGATCCCGCCGTCATTGCACCAGTAGATCGAATCCGGCTTCAGCGGATTCGTCGCCACGTTGCGCTGGTCGGCGTGCACTTCGGGGAAGACACCGTCGAAGTACCAGTTGGTCGCCTGGGCCCACGTCCCGCCCCCGTCGATCGAACGGAAGATGCTGACGAAGCCGCTGTAGATCCGGTCGGCGTCGGTCTGGGAAATCATGATCGGGCCGCCGGACCCGATGGCGACGCCTCCGGTGTAGCTCTCGCCGGAGTCGCCGGACATGTAGAACTGGCCGCCGCTGTTGATCGCCAACATGTCCGGATCCGCCGCGGTGGTCGCGATGCTCAGCTCCGCCGGCAGGAACGGATTGATGTTGCTCTTCTTGGTCCAGGTAGCGCCGCCGTCCTCGGACTTCCACACGTCGCTGGCGGCGAAACCGTAGGCCGCCAGATAGACCGTGCTCGAGCTACCCGGCCGGTACTCCAGGTCGCGGGTGTCGGTATTGAACACCTGGGTGTGGCTCGCGAAGCCGTCGGTAGTGCGATAGACACCGGCACTGGTGGCGGCGAGCAGGGTGCCCGGCGCCGCGGGATCGATCAGCAGGTCGTAGACTCGAATCGCTGCGGTGTAGTCGAAGGTCAGCGAGGTCGGGTTCCAGCTCGCGCCCCCGTCGGTGGTCTTGTAGATCCCGGCACTCTGGGGTCCGTACCAGACGTGATCCCCCAACACCGCGTAGATGGTGTCCGGGGCGGACGGGTCCACCGCCAGATTGCTCACGCTGACGAAGGGCAGGCTGTCGGAGATCGGCGCGTAGCTGGCGCCGCCGTCGACGGTCTTCCATACACCTCCGCGAGGCGCCGAGACGAAGAAGATGTCCGGATCGGTCGGGTGAAATGCGATATCGGTGGTGCGGCCCATGCCGTCGTAGCCGCCGACGGCGCTGGTTTGGGTCACGTTGACCCAGTCCACCTGGGGTAACGAACCCGCCGTGCTCCTACGCAGCCCGGAACGGGCCTGCATCAGCGGACCGTAGATCGCGTTGAGGTCGGGATAGCTGCCGTCGGGCATCACACGGTCTTGCCAGTACCACTTCCAGCGCTGGTACCTGGCCTCGATGCCGTCGATCTCGCGCTCGCCGGTCTGCCCCAGGGTGCGGTAGCGTGCCAGCAGGGGCTCGACTCGATGCACCGTGGCCTTGAAGTTGCGGCTCTGGAACACGGCCTGTTTGATCGCCGCTTCGATTTCGAGGCGTTCCGAGGCCGCCGATGCACGAAAGCCGCTGCCCGCGGGCAACAGCAGGAACGCGCAGGCGAGGGTCGCCGCGAGGCGGTGGACCGGACGTAGCATGGATCTCCCCCGAGAGTCGTTGGGCCGGCAGCCGAACCGGATCGGCGTACTCCGATGCTACTTACCCCGAGAAGTCTCCGGTCGCAAGGCTGCGAACCGATGCAGCATCACCGACAACCCCGAATCTGCGGACGGGCGATCTACGGGGCAGCGGGGGTGGGCTTCCGGGGCTCGAAATAGGCGGGGCGAGCCCAGCCCGGGGCGGTCTCGGCGGCGGAAAGGAGCTCGATTCGGCGCGCCCGCGCGGTCTGTACCGTCTCACCGGTGGCGCGATCGACCCTCCTGGTGAAGCGAGGCAGCAGGACCCCTCGATGGAGCTCCCAATCGCCGCGCTCGGTGTACTGGGCGATGGGCGTGGCGTCCATGTCCGGATGCAGCGCCGACACCTCGGAGGAACGCACCACCAGGTGGCTCTGCTTGTCGATGCGCAGCCGGCGGGTGAACCCGCTCGCTTCCACCGCATCGACCACCCAGTAGTCGGTCGCGGGGCCGCTCTGCGCCGGGACCAACGTCAGCGACACGTCGTGGGCCGGCCACTCGTGGAGACCGTAGAGATTGCCCAGCAACCCGCGCCGAAGCGCCGCCTCTCCCTCGGAGCTCAGGGGGCGTACGTCCCCTCCGGCGTTCCACTGCCAGCCGCCCGCTGGGCCGAGGGCCTCGACGAAGACCAGGCTGTCTCCGTCGTAAATGTCCACCCGCATGTAGCCGTCCCGGGTCGCGACGTAGGTCCCGTGGACCGAGAAGGTCGGCTCCTCGATTTCCACCTCGAGGCGGAGCGCCCGTATCGATTCGATCGCCAGCTTGCCGCCGCGGGCCTCGGCGTGAAGTTCGAGAATACGGTCGAGTTCGGCCGCATCGCCGGGACCGGACGCCCCCTCGGAGCAGCCGCACAGGCATACCCCGAACAACAGGAGCAGCATCGAACGCATGGAGTTCTCCCTTCAGGTCAGGAGGTCCATAACGCCGGAACTGCCTGGGGGTTAGCGGCTAGTTGAGTTCGCCGTCGACGGGAGCCTCGAGACCGACGAGCTCGGCCTCGTACTCGACCTCGGAAAACACCTTGCGGCGACGGAGCCATTGCAGCCACGCGCGCCGGTCGATGTTCTCGTTGAACCGTTCCTCGTGGAACCGGTCCTTGAGGAAACCGTTGCGGCGATCGAAGAGAGCCTCGACGAAGTCGTCGACCTCCTCGCTGGAGGGCTTCTCGCGGAACAGCGCCAGCTCTTCTTCCTTGTCGGTCTCGATCACCAGGAAGCGGCGAGCAGTCACCGTGTGAAAGACGAAGAAGATCGCCGACGAGGCGAGCATCACCCCGAACCAACGCCAACCGTCGTAGGCCCCGAACAGTGAGGCGAACAGGAAGACCACGGCCAGATTGCGGGTGATCACGTGCATCCCGTAGTTCGGCTGCAGTTTCTCGCTGCGAAACGAGACCTTGGGGCCGATATCGCCGTAGGGAATGTCGACGGTGCGCTGCTCGGTACGGCTCTCGATGGTGAGCTGTACGTGGTCGTCGCACAGGGCGACCCGGCGATTCTCGAGAATCCCCTTCTGCCTCAGCACGTTCTTTACGTTGCTCATGCACGACTCCGCGGCGGCTCGCCGGCCCGTCAAAAATTTTACCAGCAGCAGCCCGGATGTGCTTGAATCCGCGGAAACCGCAGAGAAAGGCGCCGGAACTGATGATTGGCCGCGAAGACATCCTCGAGTGCAGGAAGATGCTGGGCGCTCCCGGCGAACGCTCGTTTTCCCTTCTCGACCGTCTGCTCTACCTGCCGGTGCGCCGCCCCTCCTGGGTCGACCGAGACGAGGGACTGTGGCCGATGTTCAAGAACAGCGGGCGTGTTCTACGGCATGGCCACGTCGTACTGGCGCACCTGATTCAGGCAAACGCCCTGCTCTTCGAACCCGGTGACGAGAACTGCCCGGCTGCCGTTGTGTTCTGCCCCGATCCGGAGACTCACGTCCCTCTCGACGTTCTTGGACGGGCCGCAAGCGAGATCTACAGTTTGAAGGACACCACGCCCGCAAAGCGAGAGTTGAGGGAGATCGCCGATAGCGTGACCGACGAACTGGCCCGCTCCTTCGACATGAGAGTCCCGGAATCCCTATCCGGCGGTTATCCGCTGGTCGAATCCACCACGTTCATCACTCGCCGGCATATCCCGAATCGGGTGCTGAGCGGCAGCTTCTTCCCACTGTTGATCAGCCCCTCAGCACCCCACTACAACTTTCCGGTGCCTTCTCGTTTTTGGCCCGAGAGCTTCCTTTCCTGCTGGACCCGCACCCGGTAACCGAACGAGCCGAATCCGGCTCGAAGCGGCGTGACTCTGTTATCGACGCTCCGGATCGATTGGAGTACCTTTGCCCGTGATGAGTCGTTGGCAACAAGCGCTGTGGACCGCGCTGCTGGCCTTGACCCTGGCCTCCTGGCCGCTGGCCGCCGAGGCCGGCCCGGCCGAGGCGCCGCTCCATGGCTCGGGGCCGATCGAACTGGATGAGCGGGCCTCGGACCCGGAGGTCGAGGAACGCCAACGCGGCAAGGCCCAGACCCAGGATGGGGTCCTCGAAGATCCGCCGGCGACTCAGGGCTTCGGCCCCGGCGGCTGCCGGCACCCTGTTCATGCGACCCGGCTCAGCAGCCTGCACGGCACCCTGCCCCATGGCCTGAGGGCACCTCCCGCCTAGCCTCGCGGCGCGCACATCAGGCGCGCCCGGAACGTCCACGCAGCACCGGTCGATGACCGGCCCGGGCACGGGCTCGCTTTGCCCTGCCCGATCGTGTGGCGTGTGCCGCCCGGCAAGGGCGGCCGCCACCTCGTCGTTTCTCGAACGAGGGAACGGGCTCATGAACTATCGAGGCGTCTTCTATCTACTGGCGCGACTGCTCTTCGCGCTCTCCCTGGCCTTGCTGCCGCCGGCGGCACTATCCCGGCTCGAAGGGAGCGGCGAAACCCGCGCCTTTCTGATCTCCTCGGCGATCGCAGCAAGCGCCGGCATCCTGCTCGGCCGCATCAGCCGCACCCGCGTCCTGGGTTTCGAACGCCGGGAGGCATTCCTGCTCGTCGCGCTGACCTGGCTTGCCGCGTGCGTGGTCGGCACGCTCCCCTACGTGTTGATCAAGGGTCCCGCCTTCATCGTCGACGGATTGTTCGAGTCGGTCTCCGGCTTCACCACTACCGGCGCATCGGTGATCGACGACATCGAGGCCGAATCAGACGCGCTGATCCTGTGGCGCTCGCTGACCCAGTGGTTCGGCGGCATGGGGATCATCGTGCTCGGTATCGCCCTCCTGCCGAAACTGGCGGTGGGCGGGATGCAGCTGATGGACGCCGAGACGCCGGGCCCCTCGTCGGAAAAGCTGACCCCGCGCATCGCCCGCAGCGCCAAGCTGCTCTGGGGCGCCTACTTCCTGCTGACCGGGCTGGCGCTGGCGGCGCTGCTGCTCTGCGGGCTGAGCCCCTTCGAGGCGGTCAACCACGCGATGACCACGGTGGCTACCGGCGGATTCTCGACCCGCAACGGCAGCCTGGCCGAGTTCGGCGGCGGCGTGCAGTGGGTCGTAACCGGGTTCATGGTGCTGGCCGGGGTCAACTTCGCCCTGCATGTCCACCTGCTTCGGGGCCGTCCCGGCCGCATGCTGAGGGATTCGGAGTTCCGCTTCTACCTGCTGTTGCTCGGGGCGGCCACGACGCTGGTCCTGGCGGACCTGCTGCTGCACACGACTATCGACAGCCTCGGTTCGACCCTACGGGACGCGGCGTTTCAGGTGGCGAGCCTGATGACCACCACCGGGTTCGCCACGGCGGACTTCGACCGCTGGCCGGACTTCTCCCGGGCGATCCTGTTGATGCTGATGTTCGTCGGCGGCTGCGCCGGTTCAACCAGCGGATCGATGAAGGTGGTGCGCGTCCTGGTGGTACTCAAGCGCTTCCGTGCCGACATCGTGCGCAGCATCCGGCCCCACGGTGTATTCCCGGTGCGAGTCAGCGGGCAACCGGTAGAGGGAGAGATCGCTGACCAGATTCAGACGTTCGTCCTGCTGTTCGTCGGTTTCTTCGCCGTGGGAACCCTGGCGTT
The DNA here is from genome assembly GCA_001664505.1 of Acidobacteria bacterium Mor1. Lineage (GTDB taxonomy): Bacteria > Acidobacteriota > Polarisedimenticolia > Polarisedimenticolales > Polarisedimenticolaceae > Mor1. Next base: position 4,924,425 of record CP011806.1, on the reverse strand, counting down.
GACCATGACCGGACTGGATCCGATCAGCGCGCTCTCTGCGGCGGTGACCTCCCTGGCCAACGTCGGCCCGGGGCTGGCCCGGGTCGGCCCGACCCACACCATGAGCGGACTACCGGTCGTCAGCAAGCTGATCCTGATCTCACTGATGATCGTCGGCCGCCTGGAGCTGTACGCGGTACTGGTGTCGCTCTACCTGGTCCGCAGCCCCCCTGCGGGGCGCCGCCGGGGCCGGCCCGGCTTCTCCAGGGCCCGCCGCAGGCTCGCCGGGTAGCCGCCCCTTGAGCATCGACTACCGGGAACCCATCTTTCGGGTAGGAGGCTCGAGATGGATCTCTACGATGCGATCGAACTGGAAGACCCGGCGGTCGTCAAGCGCGCAATTGCTGACGGTGCCGACGTCAACGACCGTGATTTCGACGAGCGCCAGGCCACACCGCTGGAGTTCGCCTGCGAGCGTGGTCACGCCGGGGTGATCGAGGTGTTGCTGAAGGCCGGGGCCGCGCCCGACGGCTGCCTGTTCCAGTCGCCGATCATCGCGGCGACCTCCTACGGCTTTGCGCGGGTCGTAAAGCGCCTTCTCGAGGCCGGCGCCGACCCTGACGGACGGGACGAGGAGGGCATGACCGCCCTCTCCGCCGCCGCCTATTTCGGGTTCAAGGACATCGTCCGCATGCTGCTCGAGGCCGGCGCCGATCCCTCGATTGCCGACTGCGACGAGGGACGAACCGCATTCGATGCCGCCGAGGAAAAAGGCCGCTCCGATCTGGCCCGCTACCTGCGGAACCCCGAGGCGTTCCCTGGCGATCACGCCTTCTGGCAGAACGCCGGCGAAGCATCCCGGCGTGCCCGGGCCGAGCGCCGGCGGGAGCTGAAGGCAGAGAAGCAGTTCGTGCAGACCGAGCGGGACGACTCGGGCCACGCCAGGGGCATCGACGCCGAGATCTACCCCGAGGGAGGTGTCGTCAGCCGCTCCTTCGACAGCGTCTGCGGCAGCGGCGATCTGGAGGTCGCCCGGCAGATGCTGGATGCCGGCCTCGACGTGGACTGGCGCTTCATGAAGGTCGGCCCGACCGGACTGATGGCCGCGGCGCGAAGCGGACGCCTGGAGGTCGTGCGATTCCTGCTGGAACGGGGTGCCTCCGTCGATCTCAAGGACCCCCGGGGTCAGACCGCCCTGCACTACGCCCTGATGGACCCCTCGGCGCCGAAGCACGGCGACGTTGTGGCCTGCCTGCTCGAGGCGGGCGCCGACCCCGGCCTCGCCAGCGACGAGGGCTGGACCCCGATGCGAAGGGCGGAACGCTGGGATGCCGACGACATCGCCGAGATGCTGGGCAACGCCGGGGCCAGCCGCTAGCGACGGCCTGGTTCCTGCTCCGACGGGTTCCCGCCTGAGGCCGAAAGCGAAAACGATGCGAACACGGGCGTGTCGTCGATCGCCGGAATCACGGCTCCGACGCCCCCTTCGGGCCTGCTCTGGTCGCTTTTGACGTATAAATAGGGCTCCGAAACGCGCACCAGACACCTTGATTGCTAGGGGGGAAACATGGGTGTCCACCGCCTCGCCGCCTGGGCCTTCGTATGCGCGGCCCTGGCCGTTCCATCGCTCGGTTGGACCGTCTCTTCGCCGGAGACCGGGCATACCGCGTTCCTCAGCCCGCACTTCCAGCCGATCCTCATCGCGGGCTCCAGCGTCTACGTGACCAACACGCCCGAGGGCACCGTCGACGTGATCGACGTGAGCAGCAATCAGGTGGTGGAGCGCATCCCGGTCGGCATCGACCCGGTCACCCTGGCCTTCCGCCCCGACGGATTGGAGCTGTGGGTCTCGAACCATGTCTCCGACTCGATCAGCGTGATCGATACCAACGCCGCCAGCGCGACCCACCATCAGGTGATCGCCACGATCCAGGATCTCGATCCGCTGACCCGCCGGACCCTGTTCGACGAACCGTCGGGAATCGCCTTCGCCGACAACACCAAGGCCTACGTCGCCCTTTCCTCGCTGGATCAGGTCGCGATCATCGACGTGGCCGGCCGGGCGGTCACCGGCCATCTGCAGATCACCGCCCAGGATCCGCGGGCGCTGGCGGTCCACGGCAACCGGCTTTACGTGCTGCCCTTCGAGTCCAACAACAAGACCCAGCTCTCGGGCTGCGTCGTCCCCGGACTCGACCCGCTCTGCACCTTCAACGCCGTGGCCAACGTGCTCGAAGAGAACGACGTGCTGTCCGAGGGCTACGTCTCGAACCTGATCAAGGAACCGGACGTTCCCGACCGGGACATGTACGTGTTCGACACCACCAACGATCAACTGGTCGAGACCGTCGACACCCTCGGAACCCTGCTCTACAGCATGGTCATCGACTCCCAGGGCAAGATCTTCGTCTCGCAAACCGATGCGCGGAACGACGCCAACGGCCTGACCGGCACCGCCGGCCACGGCCTGGACGAACTGGAGAACCGGGCCTTTCTCAACCAGATCACCGTGGTCGACGGCTGCCCCGCAGGCCCCTGCGGCACGCCGTCGTTCTTCGATCTGGAGCCGCTGCCGCCGACCGATCCGGCCCCGGGGATGGCGCTGGCGACCCCGTTCGGGATCGACATCAGCGACGACGACTCCACGCTGGTGCTGACCGCCGCGAGCTCCCACAAGATGTTCACCGTCGACGCCGCCAGCGGCGCGGTGCTCGGACGGGTCACGGTCGACTCGGTCCCGCGGGGTGTCGCCGTCGAGTCCGACATCAACGGCGCGCCCTCGGTCGGCTGGGTGTTCAACGCCGTGGCCAACAGCGTGTCCCGGGTCGATCTCTCGAGCCCTTCCAGCCCGGCCGTCGTGACGACGATCCAGCTGGACGACCCGACCGACCCGACCCTCAAGCTGGGCCGGCGGCTGTTCAACGATGCCGACGCCTCGAGCACCGGCACCTTCTCCTGCGGAAGCTGCCACCCCGACGGACACACCGACCAACTGCTGTGGGTCCTCGACACGCCGAAGTGCAACACCTTCCCACGCCCCAGCGGCCCGGGCTGCGATCAGATCGTCGCCCGTTCCACCATGCCGATTCGCGGCCTGCGGGAGACCGAGCCCTACCACTGGGACGGGATTCCCGGCGACCCCTACGGCGGCAACAACACCGCCGCGGTCTTCGGCGACGTGCCGCCCAACTGCGACGCGGCCGACCCGCTGACCTGCGCCCGCAATCTGGTCGACGGCGCCATGGCATCGACCATGTGCGAGCAAGGCAACTGTCCGCAGAACGACGAGGGGCTGGACGGCCTCTTGACCGGCGCCGAGCGGGATGCGCTGTCGGAATTCATCCTCAGCGTACCCTACCCGCCGGCCAGGGACCGGGCCTACGACAACGAGCTGAGCGCCCAGGCGTTGACCGGATTCGAGACCTTCCATGTCGACGAATCGCCGGACTGCGGCAACTGCCACCGGATGCCCTTCTGGGTCAGCACCGGCACCTTCGGCACCGGCATGGATGCGCCGACCTGGCGGGGGGCCTACGACCGCTGGCTGCTGCTGCCCCAGGGCCGGCTGAACATCCTCGACATCCAGAACGTGCTCGAGACCGACATCCAGACCCACGGCTTCGTCGAGCGCACCATGTGGGGCATCGCCGGAACCACCGACGAGATCTGGCAAATGGTCGAGGAAGGCAGCACCGGTCATTCCGGCTCGATGGCTCGCACTTTCACGCTCAACAGCTCCACCGCCGCGCTGCCGGAAACCGCCGACCTGCTCGACGCGTTGGAACGCTCGGCCGGCTTCGGCGGAATCGTGCTGGAAGCCGAAGGTGCATTCCTCGACGGAGCCAACGCGACTCCCGTCGAGCTCCAGTACCGGGACCCCTTCGACGTGTTGAAGGAAGGCACCTACGTCGACCGCCAGACCGGCGCGACCAGCTACACCCGGGCGGATCTGATCGCCCAGGCGACGGCGGGCACCTTCGTCGGAACCTTCATCGGCCGCCCGGGCAAGGGCGCCCTGCCGACCCGGCTGCAGCCGGCACTCTGGACGCTCTCGGCGCTTCACGCCCAGTCGGGCCAACAGGTCTTCCCGTCGCTCTCCGGCGGCGCGACGACGATGTTGATGAGCGGCAGGCACGTGGACCCCGATGCCCGGCTCGTCGTCGACGGCGTCCACGTCCCGGGCACCATCGCCTGCGAAACCGGCGGCACACTGCCGAGCTGTGACGGCGAGACCATCGAGGTGCGGCTGGCGTCCCTTCCGGACACCACCGGGATGCACATGCTGCAGGTTCAGAACCCGGACGGGCTGTTCTCCAACGATTTCATCTTCTTCTCGGAAACGGCGCCCAACGGCTGCGTCGAGGCGGTGTTCGGGCTGCTGTCGGAGCTTCGCAGCGACGGCGATTTCTCGCGTTCGACCTGTCTGGGCAACTTCGAGGACAACGAGAGCGTGAATCTGGCGGTGCCGACGCCTCCGGCGGACTTCGGCTACTACCACCTGTTCCGCAACGATTGCGAGAGCCAGCCCTACGGCCGCGCCGAACTGGACGCAGGGCCCCAGTGCCCGTAGGCCGCGGCGCTACGTTCCGTCGGCGCTGAAGCGCAGGGTCGTCCCGGCGGGAATCGTCACCCCGTCGACGTGGCCGCTGGTCAGCGGTTCGTCGACCACCACGTGAAAATGGGTGTTCGCTCCCCTGTGGGTGAACACTCCCTGGTGTTTCTTCGAGAAGAAACCGACCAACTTGCCCCGGGTCCTGCGGGCCTTCCGGCGGATGGCGGCCCTCATGTGGTCCTCGTGGGAGCCACCGCCACCTTCCAGCTTCGCCCCGTCGATCACGTGCCAGTCGAGGTTCTCCAGGTCCCCCTCGGCGTAGACCACGAAGGCCGCGGCCTCGATGCCCGCCTCCCGGGCCAGGCGTTCGATCTCCGCATCGAGCTTCTCAAAGGGAATCGCGGCGTCGATGGTGACCGGAACCCAACGCTCCACGGCGGACATCACCAGCAATGCCGCCGACTCGTCACTGCGGCTGACCACCGCGTGGCGCACCGACTCCCCGTCGGCGTGGGCAAGATGAAGCCTGCCGCCGACGATGGTGATCTCACCCCGTAGCCCGGAAAGGGCGCCCACGCCGAACAGCCGGCTGTCGGGCAGATGCTCGGACAGAACCACCTGGGGGCCGACGGCATCCTGATGGAACATGCCGCGCAGGGAACCGAACACCTGGAGGTTCGCGGCCAGGCTCGAGGTCGCGAAACAGGCCGCCAACCCCCAGGCAGCGACACGGTAGAGCCGGCGGCCGGCGGGGTGGCTGCTCACGAAGGGCACTCCGGAAGATTCACGCATCTGATTCACTCTCCGGTTCAGCCGCCGAGTCCCCCTCGGCGATGCAGCGCGCGTAGCCGAGCACCCGGGCACCGTCCACCAGGTTCGACGGCGTGGGTTGCCAGCCATGCTCGAGGCGATGATCCAGCAGTTCCGCAGCGGACGGCTGACGATCCCAGACGGCGACCGCCGTCACCGCGCCCAGTCAGGTTAGCCCGAACACGACGTACCGTCCCCCCTCGACGGGAAAGACCCCGTCGTGGGTGAATTCGTCCTGGTTCACGAAGGTCTCCCGGCCTCGATAGCCCGGCCGTTCGCCGGCCCAGGCCATCACCTCGGCGAGATCCCGGCAGCGTAGGACGCTATCCCGCAGCGAGGCGATTTCCGCCTCCGAGCCACCGGTAAGGTTGTGAAACGGAACCGTCATCGACCGACACCGAGAAGGGCCACGGCAACCCACGGCCATGCCCCTTGAACTTACCGGTGAGCGGCCGCCGAAGACAAGCCTGAAGCCTGCCGGATTCCTGTGGCCTCTGCTAGGGTACGCCCCAGAACAGCCGGCGAGCCGCTCGCTCTCCGCACTTCTGGTACGCGTGATAGGCCGCTCCCGCCTGATCGAGAACCCGCTCTGTATCTCCCGACTCCACCCACCCGCGAATCGCAGCGTCGAGGGTGTAGGCCTCGGGCGCCATCAGGCCGGTGGTCAGCAACACCGGATGAACCCCGACGTCGCGGAAGTGCTCGGTGAAGTACTCCTTGCTCAGGCACGCCAGAACCATCCCGGCGCGGGGTTTCGCCTGCGGATACCGGGCAACCCGTCGAATCGTGTGGTCCATCAAACCGTTGTGCCCGACCCAGACCAGCAGGTGCGCGTCCCCGCCCGCGTGGAGGTCCAGCCGCTGTTCGCCTCGAGGAAGCTGTACCACCTCGGAATCCCGGCCGGACGAGATCGCCAGGTAGGCCCCGAGCGCCTGCTCCATCCGGTCTCCCCGCCAGGCATCGGCGACGATATGCACGTCGACCGCTTTGCCCTTCCGGGTCAGGGTGCGCGAGAGCACGATGCGCTCCAGCACGTCGCCCCCCTCGGGCGGGTCGACCGGGGTGCGCGTCCAACCGGCCTTCTTCATGTGGGTCCGCAGTCCGTAGAGCGCTCCCCAGTAGAGGTTTGAAGCGGGGTCGAGGCCGTTGCCTAGCTGCTCCGGAACGGGAACGATGCCCTGATTCTCGTTGTCGCAGAGCGCGACGATGGCGTGAACGACCACCGGCCTCCCTGCTGCCACGTCCCGGTCGACCCGCTCGGCGACGGCCGCCGCGGAAGCCAGAGCCGGGGCCGCGAGCAGCAAGGCCAACAGACCGCCCAGGGCAGCGGGACCAGCCGTTCGCGCTCTCAAGAAACACCTCCGATCAGGGTCGAAGCCCGCCTTCCATCCATCCTAGACGGGTTTTGCCTCCGGCACAGCGGGTCCGGGGATCGGCGCGGGGAATCCGACGCGGGGCCTTCAAGGTTCGGGGCGATCGGCCGATACGTCCTGCGAGGAGTCAAAATGGACCTGATTCGCGTTCTCTACTGCAGCAAACCGTCGGAAGACACCGGCTACGCCGAGAAACTGGAGATCGTCACCGACGCCGCCGAGCGCAATGGCCGGCGGGCGGTCACGGGCTTCATCCTGCTGGATGACGAGCGCTTCCTGCAGGTGCTCGAAGGCCGGCCGGAGACCGTGCGCCCCCTGCTCGAGCGCATCGAGCAGGACCCTCGACATACCGACATGGAGATCCTGTCGGAGACCGAGACCGAGACCCGGCTGTTCGGCCACTGGTCGATGGGTTTCGCACATGCCGCCCAGCGGGTCGACGAGATCGCCTCGGCGGAACTCGGCGAGGACGCCACCAGCGATCCGGTCAAGCTGCTCGACCTGCTCGTGGACCTCGCCCGGGGCGAGTGACCAGCGGCCGAGGGACTTCGGCTACAGTCGAGCGAGAAACTGCCGACCGAAGGTCGGGCCGGTCCCCTTGTCCTCGTGCTTGAAGAACACACCGGCGTGCTCCCAGGGCATGGCCTGGACCCGTTCGACCCAGGCCGCGACCGACTCGTCGTCGTAGTGCACCCGCCGCAACCGGAGATACCCCCAGTCGGCGGTGGCCACCATCGGCGGTTCACCCTTGTCGGTATCCGCCAGCACCAGCGCCTGATTGTGCTCCCGTAGCGTCTCGTAGGTCTCGTCGTCGAACCAGCTCGCGTTGCGAAACTCGAAGGCCGCGAGAAAGTCGGCGGGAAGCGTCGCGAGGAAATCCCGCAAACGCTCGATGTCCTTCTTGAAGAACGGGGGCAGCTGAAACAGCATCGGCCCCAGCCGCTCGCCGAGCACCCCCGCAGTCTCCAGCAGGTACTTCATCTCGTCGCCGGCATCGGCCAGCTTCTTGCTGTGGGTGATGCGCCGGGGGACCTTCAGCACGAAGCGGAAGGATTCGGGCACCTGGGCCGCCCAGCCCTCCAGCAGCTTGACGTTGGGCATGCGGTAGAAGGTGTTGTTGATCTCGACGCTTCCGAAGTGCTCGGCGTAGAAGCCGAGCATCTCGGCAGGCTTGATCTTCTCCGGGTAGAAGACCCCTTTCCATTCCTTGTAGCTGAATCCGCTGGTCCCGACCCGGATGTCCATGGACCTATTCTAACTCGCGGAAGGTCTCCGCCGAGCCCACGGTCTCGAACTCCAGTTCGCGGTCGGCCACGCTGCCCCGCACATCGAAGCGTGCGCGCATCTGGATGAACTCCCGCCGGGATCCTCCCGGAGTCCGCCGCTGCGGCGAGCGCTCGCGACCGATCACGTCGAGAGAGAGGGACAGATCGATGCTCTGCCCCCTCGCCGTGATCTCGATCCGGGCGGGGGTTCCGTCGCCGGCGTCGGTCTCGTCGATTCGTAGTTGAGTCGAGACTGCGATCGGACCTTCCGGGCCGAAGACTCCGAGGAAGCCCGGCAGGCGGGTCGGATCGGCGGCCGCGACCGGAGGAAACACCCGGCCGTAGACGATGGAGAGATCGCCGTCGGCAACCTGCCCCCACTGCCAGGTGACATCTTCCCAGAAACCCCAGTTGTGGTCGTGATACCCGGTACCGCCGTCGAAGGACAGGGAACGCCCCTCGACCTCGAGGCTGCCGGCGAGGCTGCCCGACATGACCGGCACGACGTATCCGGAGACCCAGTTCCCGGCTCCATTGAGTTCCAGCGGCGGCACCGAACGCCCCGGCACCGCCCCGATGGCGATCTCCCCGGTCAGATCCGGCGCCCCGGCAGGAACCCCCTCGGCATCCCGCACACGGTCCTCCCGGTACATCGACAACTCGATGCGATAGGTCAGGCCGTCGAGCCGCACCGAGCTGTCGCCGATCTGCACATCGGGTGCGTTGCGCAGGAGCTCCGCCTCGTCGACCGCATCGAAGGAGACGTAGTTGACGAAACCTCCGGGCACCTCGAGCTGCAGTCGCGCCAGGGACTCCCGCAGGCCGGCCTCGTTTCGCGGGCCGAAGAGGAAGGACAGGTAGAAACGGTCTTCCTCGCGCTTGCCGTTGAAGTAGAGCCACTCGGCCCACGAATGGCCCCAGCGATCGGTCTCGGGAATCGGATGGAAGCGATCCAACGAACGCAGCACCGAAGCCGGGTCGGGCTCCGCCCAGGCCGCGTCCCCGGGTGCGTCCTGCCAGGCGTCGATCTCGGCGGTCTCCGGATCGCCGATCGACCGTTCGAGACTGGGTACGCCCCCTCGAGCGACCAGCGGCTGCCGCCGCCCTTCCCGGACCAGATACACCTCGGTGGTACGGGTCGGCGAGAAGCCCTTCATCTGTCCGGCGACCTGCGGATCCCCGAGCACCGTGGAGATCACGTAGCGGGCGTCGTCCACACCGGCACCGGATCCGGCGATGACCACATCCCCACCACCCTGAAGCTCCGGCGCCGAGGCCTGGTCGAGGATCACCTCCCCCACCCCTAGCAGGGCGGCCATCACCGCGATGCCGAAGCCGAAGCCGAAAGCCAGCACGGCGCTGCGCACCGGGCGGGCGAGAAAACTCCGGGCGGCGAAGCGGACGCTCACCGGGCGGCCTCCTCGAGCTTGCCGTTGCGCATCATCAGATGACGGCCGGCTCTCTCGGCGAGGGTCGGATTGTGGGTCACCACCACCATGGCCGTACCGTCGGCGTTGACCTGATCGAGCAGGTCGGCGATGGCGTTGCCGGTGCTTTCGTCCAGTTCCCCGGTGGGCTCATCGGCCAGCAGCAGCGAGGGCTTGTTGGCTAACGCCCGGGCGATGGCGACCCGCTGCATCTCGCCGCCGGAGAGCTGCGAGGGGCGGTGGTCCATGCGCGCGCCGAGCCCGACGTACTCCAGCAGCTCGCGGGTTCGTTCCCGGCGCTGCTCGCGTACCACGCCCGCCTCGCTCTGCGGCAACTCGACATTCTCGAAGGCGGTCAGCATCGGCAGCAGGAAGAACCGCTGAAACACGAAGCCGAGACGGGTCAGGCGGATCCGGCTCCGCTCGCGATCACCGAGGGCCGCCACGTCGCTACCGGCAATGGCCAGGCTGCCGGCACTGGGAGTCTCGACGCAGCCCAGCAGGTGCAGCAGGGTCGACTTGCCGCAGCCCGAGGGGCCCTGGATCGAACAGTAGTCGCCCGGGCTCAACTGAAGCGACACTCCATCCAGGGCGACCACATCGCCGGCAGGCATGGGAAAGACCTTGCGCAGGTCCCGGGCTTCGACGATCCACTCACTCACTACAGCACCTCGTCCCGCAGGGTCGCGGCGATCGGGAGGCGCGCCGCCAGGAAAACCGGATACACCGCGGCCAGGATGCCGGTCAGGGTCAGCAGCACCGTGTAGATCACCACCGCCCGAGGCTCGAACACGAAGAAATGGAGCCCCAACGGCAACCCCGGCATCTGGCGCAGGATCGAGTCGAGCCACTGGGCGGTCAACCAGCCCACCGGCAGGGCCAACACCCCGCCCATGGCGATCAGCAGGAACGACTCGAAGAGCAGGTCCAGGATCACCCGGCCCCGGGAGAATCCGATGGCCCGCAATCCGGCGATCTCGCCGAACCGCTGGTTGACCGAAACCGACAGCAGGGTCGTCACCAGCAGGAAGGCGAAGAACAGCGTGATCGTGGTCAGCACGAAGGAGACCTGCCGAAAGTAGGAGAACTCGGTGCCCTGGAAGCGCTGCACCAGGTACGCGTTGGAGATCGCGACGATATCCGGGCGAGCCCGCTCGATCGCAGCAACTGCGGCTTCGGAGCTGGCATCCGCGGCGGATTCGACCATCAGGAAGTCGGCGCTGTCCTCGTCGACGGTGCCGTAGGTCTCGAAGAAGGTGTCGAGATGGGTGGCGACCGTGAGGCTGTCCCGGGCGTTGAACGGGAAGTCGGCAATACCGGCGATGTAGAACTCCCGTAGGGGCAGCGCGTTTCGCGCCTGCTGCTTGCCGCGGGCGGACAGGGTGTCCCCGGGGCCCAGTTCCAGCAGGTCCGCCAGGTTGCGATTGATCACCACCGTCGGGCGCTCGGCGGTCGCCGGCAGGGGGTCTCCTTCGACGACGGACCAACTGCGACGGCCGTCGGTGTAGGTCCCGACGAAGGTGACGCCGTCGTAGTCGAGGTACTGCGGCGCGGCTTCGGGATCGATACCCGCTTCCCGGCGCATGCGTTCGGTCGTTTCACCGCGCACCTGCACCCAACCGAGCCGGATCGGCGAAACGTTGGCGATCTCGGGAAGCTCCCGGAGATCTGCGGCGACACCGGCGACGTCCTGCAGCTTCGGCCCGTTCCCCGGTAGCGCCGTGGTCGCGGTCACCCGGACGTCGAAGCCGAGATCGTCGAGAAAGTCCTCGAAGGAGAGCACGAGCCCCCGGCTGAGCAGCAGCATGTCGAACAACAGCGCGCCGACGGCGACCACCCCGGCGACGCCGAGAACCGCCCGGGCGGGTTGCCGGGTAAGGCTGCGCCAGGCCAGCTTCGCGGGGCTCATCGGCGAAGGAGCTCCACGACATCCCGGCGCAGGAGCGACCAGGAGGCGACGAAACCGGCGAGCACGCCGAGGGGTACCGAGAGCGCGACACACTTGAGGGCGATTTCCGGGGTGACCCGCACGAACACCAGCGCGGTTTCGTAGTGCCACTGGAAGAACAGATTCACCAGCCCCTGGGTTATCAGCGCGAAGACCACGCCGAAGAGCGCGCCGGCGCCGGCGATCATGCAGCCTTCGACCAGCACGCCGGCGAGGATCCTCCCCCTGCTCAGGCCGATCAATCGAAGCACGCCGACGGTTTCCCGCCGCTCCTCGGCCCGCATCACCATCAGCGCCAGCAAGAACGCCGTGGCGCCGATCACGGTCACGATGGCGATGGCGAGATGAAAGCGGTCGAGGACGGCGAAGGGGTTGGTGCCGTCGTCCCCTGCGGTGGTGGGAAGCACCACCAGATTGGGCATGCGGGTCTGGACCGAATCGGCGAAAACCGAATACCCGGAGCGTGCGTCGTTCGCGTCGTTGAACGGTCGGTCGCCGTCTGCGGCCAGCGCCACGTTGATTGCCGTGACCCGCTCCTGCTTGGCCGGCTCGCCCGGATCCTTCTTCAGGTCGATCAGGTCCGGCAGGTGCATGCGCACCTCGTAGCGCTTCTGGGCCAGCTTCATCGGATCCGGCACCGGCTCGTAGACGCCGACCACCCTGTACTTCGCCGGCGGCGCCTCGTGGTTCGGCGCCAACTCGATGACGTCCCCGACCCCGATCTCGAAGTCCGAGGCCAGCTGGCGGGTGATCAGCACCTCGGCGGGCTCGGCCGCCGAGGCGACGGCGGTCGCCAGGAGGAGCAGGATCGTTGGGAAAAGCCGGGGGAACATCGGTCCATGCAGTCTAGACGGCGGCACAACCCGCTGCCAAGGGGCTGCAAGTGCAGGTCACTCCATGGCTTACCGAAGCGCGATCGGGGTGGCGGCCCCAGGTGCCGCCCCCCGATTCGTTCCCTGGATCAGTCTTCGATTCGCTCGGCGGTGAACACGCCGTTGGGCTGGTTGAACTGCAGCCCGTCGACCTTGCCCTCGGCGTTCTCCTTGAACTGACAGCTGAACCCGGTCATCCCCTTGAGCTCGAACTCCAGCCCCTGGGCGGGGACCAGCTCGTAGACCGGCTGTCCGGGTAGCGTCGCGACCAGCACGTTCCCCTGCAGGGAGATCTCCACGACCTGGGTTGCGAGCTTGTAGCGCCCGGTCAGGGTCGAGAGAAACTCCGGATCGAACAGACGAGCATCGGCGTTCTTGCCGAACACCGTCGGGTCCACCGCCGCGTCCAGGGCGACGACCAGATCCTCGATCTCACCGCGGACGCCGCTGCGGAAGAGGAACTTGGTGTCTTCGAGGGTCGCACCTTCACCTTCGAGGCCGTTGAACACGTCGTAGTGCCAGTGCTCGAGCTGGGTGACCAACCCGTTGTAGGTCGCAGTGAGACCGCCGTCGTCGCCGAGTTCGACGGAGAAGATGCCGTAGCCGGCGTGCTCGTACTCACCGACGTAGGCTTCCAGGGGATGGCTCGGCGACGTGCCCTCGACCCGCAGCGATTCGTCGCTGTCCTCGATCTCCTCGGCGACCTTCTCGACCTCGGCCTGCTGCTTCGCCGCGTCGCCGATCCAATCCTCCGGCTCGAGCCCCAGGAGCAGGTCCATGGCGTGTCGGGTCACCAGCTCCGAAGCCGGGGTACCGCCGCGGTTGGAGAGAGCCACGATGCCGTAGCCTTCCAGCGGCAACACCGTCACCATGGCGCTGAATCCATCGATCCCCCCTCCGTGGGAAACCCGGTAGTGGCCACGGTAGGCGTTCATCATCCAGCCGAGCCCGTAGGTCGTCAGCAGGTTCTTTCCGTCGGTCGGGTAGCCGCCGATCACGGTGGTCGGCGTATGCATCTCGCGCAGAGTCGATTCCTGCAGGACCCGCGTCCCATCGATCTCGCCGCCACCGAGCTGCACCTGAAGCCAGCGGGCCATCTCGGCCGGGCTGGAGTTGATCGAGCCCGCCGGGCCGACGGTGTCGATGTTGCGATAGGGAATGGCTTCGACCTTGTCGTCGTCGAGGCCGTGGGCCAGGGCGCTGTTGGCGTCGCCGGGAAGATCGTCGACCGAGAAGTTGGAGCGCTTCATGCCCAGGGGATCGAGGATCCGTTCACGGGTCAGCTGCTCCCAGCTCTTGCCCTCGATCTGCTCGGCCAGGTAGCCGGCGACCATGAACATCAGGTTCTGGTAGTGGTACCTCTCGCGCAGATCGGCGAAGGGCTCCAGATGCTGAATCCGCTCGTAGAGTTCCCGGCGACTGGCGTCGCTTCCGTACCACACCAGATCGTGCCGGGGCAGACCGGACTTGTGGCTGACCAGATCCCGCACGGTCATGTTGCGGGTGCTGTGATCGTTCTTCATCCGGAAGTCGGGCAGGTACTTGATCACCGGCTCATCCCAATCCAGCTTGCCCTCGTCGACGAGGGTGCCCAGCAGGAAGGTGGTGAACGCCTTGCTGCACGAACCGATGGCAAACAGCGTGTCGCCATCGGCGGGCTTGCGCTCTTCGAAGTCGCGGAAGCCGTAGCCTTCGGCCAGCACCACCTCGCCGTCGGCGACGATCGCCAGACCCAGGCCGGGGGTCTTGAATTCCTTGAGCGCCCGCTCGACCACTTCGCCGAAGTTTTCCAGCGCGGCCCGGGCCTTGTCGGCAATCGCCTCGCCGAAGGTCACGCTGAAGGGGAAGGACCCGCCCCCCTGGGACATGGTTCCGCTCATCGTCTGGCCGTCATCGGCGATGGTGCCCTTGAACGTCGGGTCGCCGGGGATGCCCTCGATACGGAAGACCGCCTCGGCTCCGTCCAGCGAGATATCGACCAGGGCGCGGTCGCGGATCTGTTGAATCGGGATGCTGATATCGCCGTCGAGGCTGCCGTCGGCAGCCTTCTTGAAGTCCAGGTTGATCTCGAGCTCGGTGCCCGGTAGTTCGATGGCACCCTCCCAGTGCCCCTCGAGTTGCTGGGCAGCGGACGTGTTGCCCACCGTCAGGCCGAGCAGCGCCACTACCGACCAGAGCACCACGACCCGGAATCGACCCCCACGTACCTTCTGCATCCCCTGCCTCCTTGATTTCGTGCGATCGGACTTGCTGCCGAACAGTTGACGGGCGAATCCGCGAATCGGTTCCATCCCCTGCCGGCACCGGGTTCGTTGTCGAACCTCCCTGGTGCTTACACGGAGCGACAGAATTTCTTCGCGGAAATGACGAAACAGGTCGGTCGGGGTAAGAAGGAGTTGGGCGCAAAAAAAAGGGCCCCCCCGCGGGTGGGGGGGGCCTGCAGCCCAAACCAGTTTGGCAACGCGCCGGGGAGGCTGCGCTCCGGGGGATGTGCGGCCCCCGGTTTGCGGCGTACGGGCCGTAACCGTACGCTCCTTCCCGGCCGCTACCTTGCAGTCCGTTCCATTCCACCCCGGCAGCCGAACACCGCAGCATCCGGCCACCAAGGTGCCCTGATTATACGAAGATCCCGCGGGCGGGCCAGCAGCTTTCCTCGACAAAAAGTCGCGGAATTTGAAGATTAACGCTGTTCACAGCGTCAGCCGGCGAGCCCCTGATTCCCCAGCGGAATTCCGACGCAACAAACAAGTGGCTCCCCGTCAAGGGCAGTGGTTCGCCAACGGGTTCTCGCCGAAGCTCGCCCGGTATTGATCGATGTCCGCCTGGGTCGGGACCTGGACGTTCCGGGTCGCCCCGATCTCGGTGAACAGATCGTAGATGCCGATCATCCGCTGGTAGGGCGCATCGGGCTCCACGTAGAGGATCACCGGCTTCTCCGGATTGCGCGCCAGCTTGGGCTCCAGGTACCCCGCGAGCTCCTCCGGAGTCATCGGCTTGCAGTCGACCCGTGTTTCCTGCGCCGACACATGGATCAACACCGCGGGCACCGGGTCGTCGCCTGGGTCGTCCGGCGGGGGCAGTTCGAAGCTGAGCCCCTTGGTCGTGGCGAACACCGAGGTCAGCAGGAAGAACACGATCAGCAGGAACGCGATGTCGGCCATCGACGAGGTCGGAATCTCGGCCCCGGGCAGGCCGCGCATGAAGCGGCGTTTGGGCTCGCGTCGAAGCATGGGCACCTCCACGCGCAGAGCGGACCCGGGTCACGAGAACCCGGCCGGACTGCGGTTCAAGGCCCCACCCGCCCGACAAGCATGCCTCGCCGAGACACCGAGCGGAACAGCAGCACCCAGGCGCTGCTGGACCCGCACCGCATTCCGTCGCCGTCCTGGAAAATCTTCGATGCGGCAGCCGTAGCGCCGAGCGGTCCTACCGATCGGGCTCGTGGTAGAGCTCGGAGCCACGGTCCCGGTACTCGGCGGACTTTTCCTGCATCCCCGCCTTGATCGCCTCGGCACTCTCCATCCCGTGCTTCTTGGCGTAGTCCCGGACCTGCTGGGTGATCTCCATCGAGCAGAACTTCGGACCGCACATCGAACAGAAGTGCGCGACTTTTGCGCCGTCGGCGGGAAGAGTCTCGTCGTGCATCTCGCGGGCTCGTACCGGATCCAGCGACAGGTTGAACTGGTCTTCCCAGCGGAACTCGAAGCGCGCCTTGCTGAGGGCATCGTCCCAGACCTGGGCCCGGGGGTGCCCCTTGGCCAGATCCGCGGCGTGGGCCGCGATCTTGTAGGCGATCAGGCCGTCCTTGACGTCGTTCTTGTCGGGGAGGCCGAGGTGCTCCTTGGGAGTCACGTAACAGAGCATCGCCGTGCCGAACCAGCCGATCATCGCGGCGCCGATGGCCGAGGTGATGTGGTCGTAGCCCGGCGCCACGTCGGTGGTCAACGGCCCGAGGGTGTAGAACGGCGCCTCGTGACAGACCTCGAGCTGCTTGTCCATGTTCTCCTTGATCAGGTGCATCGGCACGTGACCCGGGCCTTCGATCATCACCTGGCAATCATGTTCCCAGGCCAGCTTGGTCAACTCGCCGAGGGTCTCCAGTTCGGCGAACTGCGCCTCGTCGTTGGCGTCGGCGATCGAACCCGGCCGGAGTCCGTCGCCCAGCGAGAAGCTGACGTCGTAGGCCGCCATGATCTCGCAGATCTCTTCGAAGTGGGTGTAGAGGAAGCTCTCCTGGTGATGAGCAAGGCACCACTTGGCCATGATCGAGCCGCCCCGGGAGACGATCCCGGTGACCCGTTTGGCGGTCAGGGGCACGTAGGGCAACCGCACTCCAGCGTGAATCGTGAAATAGTCGACTCCCTGTTCCGCCTGCTCGATCAGCGTGTCGCGATAGAGCTCCCAGGTCAGCTCCTCGGGGGTGCCGCCGACCTTCTCCAGCGCCTGGTAGATCGGCACGGTGCCGATCGGCACCGGTGAATTGCGCAGGATCCATTCCCGGGTCTCGTGAATGTTCTTGCCGGTGGAGAGGTCCATCACCGTGTCGGCGCCCCAGTGCGCCGCCCAGACCATCTTCTCGACCTCTTCCTCGATGCTCGAGCTGACGGCCGAGTTGCCGATGTTGGCGTTGATCTTCACCAGGAAGTTGCGGCCGATGATCATCGGTTCCGATTCGGGATGGTTGATGTTGGCCGGGATAATCGCCCGCCCCGTCGCGACCTCGTCCCGCACGAACTCCGGCTTCATCCCCTCGCGGACGGCGATGAACTCCATCTCGGGAGTGATCTCGCCGCGGCGGGCATAGTGCATCTGGGTTACCCGGGAGCCGTTCCGGGCCCGCATCGGCGTGCGCGATCCGGTGAAGCGAATCTCGGCCGTCGCAGGATCGGCCTCGCGCTCCCGCCGGTACGCCGAACTCGGTCCGTCGAGGGCTTCGACATCGCCGCGACCGACGATCCAGTCCAGACGACGCGCAGGTAGGCCTCGATGCAGGTCGATCTCTTCGGCGGGATCGCCGTAGGGACCGCTGGTGTCGTAGACACGCACCGGCTCGTTGGGCGCCGTCAGCGGGATCTCCCGCATCGGCACCCGCATCCCGTTCCCCTCGTAGATCCGGCGGCCGACCGGCCGCGACGCACGTACCTGCTTCATCGGAACTCCTCATCCCGACGGGGGTCGGATCGCGGACGCGCGAGCCGCAACTGCGGAGGATCGGGAGGCTTCCCTGCGCCGGCATTACCCGGATCAGGTTCGGCGGTCGGCGGCATCTCCGCCCTCTCAGCCCGGCCGTCCCGAGCTCCCGCAAGATTCCCCGTGGAGCGCCAAGTCTCGCATAACGGCCTCGGGATGCCAAATCTCGCGCAGCCACGGGGAGCACCGGGTGTCACTGGAGGGCGGGCGCCACGACGCTCCGTGTCGGCCTGCTTTCCGGGCTTTCCGCCGATCGGCCCTCTTTCGCGATTTCCGCCACATCAGGCGGTTTTGGCCGCTTGCCGGGCTAAGGCTCCCCCGGGTCGTGGTTTAGGCCGCCCGATCACCTCCGGGCATGACGGTTCCGAAACGAGCTCCTGGGGCGCCCGGCCTTGGCACGGGGGCTGCACTACCAGGGGGTGCGAAAGCAGCTACTGAGCGCCCTCCTCCTCCCACTCCCAGCGCGCCGCCCATCCCGGGCGGCGCGTTTTTTTTGGGCCGACTTTTTGGGCCCGGCCGGCCCACGTCCCTCCCGATCGACGTACGATAACGAGGAAGAGAGACGCTCCAGAGCGTCCGCACTTGCCGCACCAGGGGGGCCACATGCGAAGCATCGCTTTCGCCGCTGCCGTGTTGATCGGCGCCGGCATCACCTCGGTATCCGCCGAGGTCCTGCGTCAGACCACCGATACCAAGCGCAGCGCGTTGGGCCGGTGGACCCATTCCATCGCCGCCGACGGATCGACGGTCTACCAGGTGACCACCGGGAACCCGTTCGGCAACAACCCGGACCACAGCCCCCAGGTCGAGGTTCGGGACGCGGCCACCGGGAGCGGCAGCCCGTTCCTGATGATTCCCGAGGGCTTCATTGCCGTCTCCGTGACCAGCGACGGCACCGGCGTGGCGTTCACCAGCTACGGCAACCCAACGGGTCAAAACCATGACGAGAGCGCCGAACTGTTCTTTTCCCAGAGTGACGGCAGCGGCGTGGTCCAGTTGACGTCGACGCCCCTGCCCTCCGGCGTGACCATCGAGGGCATTACCGTCTCCGGCTCCGGCAATCGCGTCCTGTTCAAGGCGGACTTCGACCCGCTCGGCACCAACGCCGGCCGGCTCATGCAGCTGTTCGTCGTCGACACCGACGGCAGCAACCTGCGTCAGCTGACCGCGTCGGGCATCGAACCCTTCTCGCCGGATATCAGCGACGACGGCAACCGGATCGTCTACTTCAGCGACGAGGACCCGCTCGCGACCAACGCAGACGGCCGAGCCGAGGTCTTCGCGATCGAAGCCGACGGCACCAACCTGCGCCAGCTGACCTCGTCAGCGAGCTACGACTCCTACCTCTCGCGAATCTCGGGCGATGGAGACACGGTCATCTTCCTCAGCCGCGAGGACTTCGCCGGCGGGAACGCGGGCAACGTCGATCAACTGTTCGCCATCGACTGGAGCGGCGGTGCAATCTCCCAGGTTCTGTCCGACGCCGAACCCAAACGGGGCGCGATCTCGATCACCGACGACGGTTCGACGGTGGCCTACCTCAGCGCCAAGGTCGACGCGACCCAGAACCCCGGCGGCCTGCTCTACCTGTGGACTGCCGGGATCGGCGGCAGCAGCGAGACGGCGCTGGTCGATGCCAGCAGCGGCTACCTCGACTTTCCGGAGATCTCCGGAGACGGCAGCCGAATTGCGTTCCGCCACCGGTTCTTCTCGGTGCCCGGCGGGAACAACCCGGACGAAGAGCGGGAACTGTACGCCATCGATACCGCGGGGAATCCGGCGGTGCAGTTGACGACCCTTCCCGCCGACAGCAACGGCTGTAGCTCCACGCTGCTGGCCGAGGGGCCCGCGCTGACGCCGGACGGAACCCGCATGGTTTTCGTCTGCAACCAGGACATCTACCGCCAGCAGACCGACGGCAGCGATCTGGTCAAACTGACCGACGACGCCGACGTCAATCTGCTCCCGGCCGCCGGCGTCCCGGACATCAGTGGCGACGGCCAGACCGTGGTCTACCACGAACTGGACAACGGCACGATCTACAACGTCTATGCCGTCGATGCCGACGGCTCGAACCGGCGCCGGCTGAACCCGGACTCCACCGTGCAGAACATCGTCTACCACCCGATCATCTCCGACGACGGCAGTACGGTGGTATTCGAGGCCTGTTACGGCTTCTCCTTCCCGCCGACCTCGGGTTGTGAGCTCTACAGCGTGGCCCCCGACGGCAGCGGGTTGACCCAGATGACCGACTCCGGAGTGAGCCAGTACAAGCTCGCGCGCATCGACGAGAGCGGGACCTGGGTTACCTATCAGTCCGAGGAAACCGGCACCCGGGTGGCCTACCGAGTGCGCACCGACGGCACCGGCCAGGAGGCAGTGAGCGTGGGAGAAGGGCGTGAACCGGACATCGACGCCGCCGGAAACCGCATCGTGTTCGATTCCCGCGCCGACCCGCTCGGCACCAACGCCGACGGCAACTCCGAGATCTTCCTGCGGGACTACACCGCCGGCACCCTGACCCAGTTGACCGACACCATCGAGGGAAACAACCTGGGCGCCCGGATCAGCCGGGACGGCAATGTGGTGTTCTTCGATTCGTCCACTCCGTTCTTCGAAGCCAACCCCCAGGGCATTCGCGACGTCTATCGCCTGGTCATCGGCAGCGGAGACCTGCGCCGCGTCGGTGGCCTGCGCCGCGGCGAATCCACCTTCGTCTACACCTGGGAGTACCGGGACTTCGTCCAACCCGACGCCACCGGCCGACGGGTCCTCTTCGGCGAGGAGGGCGACTACTCCGAGGAGAACCAGGACGGCGGTGCCGAGTTCTGGCTCGCCGACTTCGGCGTCGACCCGGCGATCACCGTCAGCAAGACCGCACCGACGGTCTTCTCCTGGGAGCCGATGCCCAGCGCCATTCGCTACGACGCGATCCGCGGTAACGTCGCGGACCTGGCGGCGAGCGGCGGCAACATCGATCTGGGCAGCGTGGTCTGCCTCGAGGACGAATCTCCCGATGCCGACACCGAAGGCTTCGGCGACACGGAGCCGCCTGCAGGAACGGTCTACTTCTACCTCTTCCGCGGGACCCAAGGGGTCGACGACGGGCCGGGTTCCTACGGCACCGGGTCCGACGGCAGCGAGCGTCTGGCAACCGGTGGAGACTGCAACCCCTAGGGCCGGTCTATCGGAGGAGGAGCCTCGTTGCGTTCGAAGTTCGTCTGGTCGTTTGCAATCGTGGTCTGCGTCGTCGCCGGCCTGGCCCGCGCCCAGGTCCTCGAACAGGTCACCGACACGAAACTCAACGATGTGATCTACCGGCCGTCGATCGTGGCCGACGGCTCGACGGTCTGGCAAATCACCACCGGCGACCCCTTCGGACAGAATCCGCTCCAGGCAATGCAGATCGAGATCCGGGACACCGCGGGCGGCAGCGGCAGCCCCTTCCTTTCACTACCCGAAGGGGTCGTTGCCGTTTCGGTCAGCGACGACGGCCTGAAGGTCGCCTTCGTCAGCTACGCCGATCCGGTCGGACAGAACGCCGACGGCAGCGCGGAGGTCTTCTTCAGCCTGAGCGACGGCAGCGGCATCGTGCAACTTACCGACTTCGCGACGCCCCCATTCGAGCCGATAGAAGGGGTGTTCCTTTCAGGCTCGGGAAACCGCATTCTGTTCTCGGGACCGGTCGACCCTCTGAGCGGCAACCCCGACAACGATCGCCGGCTGTTCGTCGTCGACGCAGACGGAGCCAACCTCCTTGATCTGGCGGCGATGCCTCCGACCGGCCTGGTCCGGATGTCGGCCAGCGACGACGGCTCTCGGATCGTGTTCGCCGACAATCAAGATCCCACCGGACAAAACGCCGACGGCTCCTTCGAGGTGTTCGCGATCGAGCACGATGGGAGCAACCTGCGCCAGTTGACCAACGCTTCGACCTATGCGAGCGACGCGCCGAAGATCTCCGGTGACGGCAGTACGATCGTCTTCACCAGCCGCGAAGACATGACCGGAGGTAACCCGACCAACACGACCAAGATCTTCCGCATCGATTGGGACGGCACCAACCTGACCCAGATTTTTGGCGACTCGAGCTCCCGCTTCTCCCCATCGATCAGCGACGATGCCCAGACACTGTCTTACAGCGGCAGCCGGCAGGACCCGGTAGAGAACCCGAACGGAATTCGCCAATTCTGGACATCGAGCATCGACGGCACCGGCGAGGCTACGTTGACTTCTTTCACCGAGAACCACTTCAGTCAGTGGAGCGCCCTCTCGGGAGACGGCACCACCCTCACCTGGATCCAGTTCGGGGGCGACTTGGGCAGTAATCCGGATGAAGGCTACGAGGTCTACTCCGTGCGCAGCGGCGGCCCCGTGACCCAACTCACCGAATTGCCCCGGGGACCCGATGACTGCTTCGAGTTCACCCCGGACGGCCCGGCGATCACTCCCGACGGTTCCCGCGTCGTCTACGCCTGCAACAACGACATCTACCGGATCCAGTCCGACGGGACCGATCGCGTCCAGGTGACGACCATCGGAGACTCCGGTCTCGGTGAGGCGCTGGCACCGGACATCAGCGCCGACGGCAACACGATCGTCTTCAGCGACACCTCCCTCCTGTTCTTGAGCGAGAGCGTCTACGCCGTCGATGCCGACGGAAACAACCTGCGGCGCCTGAATCCCGATCCGCTGCCGGGAAACCGGGATCATTCAACGCACCCGGTCATCTCCGACGACGGCAGCAAGATCGTGTTTCAGGCCTGCTACGGGTTCCAGGGCTATCCGTTTTCCTTCGGCTGCGACCTGTGGAGTATCGATCCCGACGGTTCGAACCTGACCAAGATGACCTCCATCGACACCGTGGGCTGGGCCCTTCCGCGGATCGACGGCACCGGCACATGGGCGACCTACCAGTACGAAGGGGTCTTCCGAGTTCGAACCGACGGCACCGTGCACGAGGCCGTCAGTAGCGGCGAGGCCCTTACGCCGGATATCGACGCATCGGGCAATCGCATCGTCTACGGATCCTTCACCGACCCGCTGGGCCAGAACCCGGACGGCAATGTCGAAGTGTTCCTCCGGGACTACGCTGCCGGCACCACGACTCAGCTCACCGATACCGTCGAGGGCGACAACTGGGGGCCGCGCATCAGCCGGGACGGCAACTACGTCACCTTCTTTTCGACGACGCCCTATTTTGAAGCCAAGCCGGGGCAGACCGGCGACGGCTATCGGCTCGAGATCGCCAGCGGCAAGCTCGAACGGGTGGGCGGCCTGCGCCGCGGAACCTCTTCCTTGCGGGGTACGGACTGGGAAGCGCGCCGCTTCATGGATATGGATGAAACCGGGCGGCGAGTGCTCTACGGTGCCGACGGTGACTTCGCCGGCTTCAACGGCGACTTCAAGGGAGAGCACTGGATCGCGGACTTCGGCACCCCGAATACGATCTCGGTAAGCAAGACCGCTCCGACCGTCGTCTCCTGGCGGCCTTCCCCTACCGCGATCCGTTTCGACGCCATCCGCGGCAACGTGGCGGAACTTGCGGCTAACGGAGCCAATGTCGACCTGGGCAACGTGATCTGCCTGCAGGACAGCTCCCCGAAGGTCAACACCGAGGCTGCAGGCGACGTAGAGCCCCCGCAGGGTACGGTCTTCTTCTACCTCTTCCGCGGGACCCAAGGGGTCGACGACGGGCCGGGTTCCTACGGCACCGGCTCGGATGGAAGTGAGCGGCTCGCCGGCGGCGGCGACTGCAATCCCTAGGAGCCGCCGGAGCCTGCCTCGTCGTAGACTGGCTTCGTGCTGATCGACACTCACACTCATCTCTGCGATCCGGTCTTCGACCCGGATCGTGCCGAGGTGCTCGAGCGTGCGGCGGAAGCCGGGGTCGGCGCCGTCGTCGCCGTCAGTGAGACCGTCGACGATGCCCGCCGCAACCTGGAACTGGCCGAACGGCATCCGATGCTGCGGCCTGCGGCCGGGCTCTATCCGACGATCCTCGATCTGGACCAGTGCGCCGAGATGGAACGGCTCGCCCGGCATGAAAGCGCGCGACTCTGGGCGGTCGGTGAGGTCGGCCTCGACTACTGGAAGGTCAAGGAAGCGGATGAGCTGGAGCTCCAGCGGGAGATCTTCAGCCGCATGATCGCCCTGGCTGCCGAGCTGAATCTGCCGCTCAACGTGCACTCCCGCTCGGCGGGGCGGCACGCGGTCGCGTTTCTGCTCGAGCGCAACGCGACGCGGGTCCAGCTCCACGCCTTCGACGGCAAACCCGCATCGGCGCTGCCCGCGGTCGAGGCGGGATTCTTCTTCTCGGTGCCCCCGTCGATCGTCCGCTCCCGTCAAAAGCAGAAACTGGTCAAGCGGCTACCCCTCCAATGCCTGATGCTGGAAACCGACAGCCCGGTGCTCGGCGCCGAACCGGGAACCCGCAACGAACCGGCCGAGGTGGTGACCTCGCTGCGCACCATCGCCGAACTGAAGGGCCTGGCGGTCGAGGCGGTGGCCGAAGCGACCGCCGAGAACACCCGGCGGCTCTACGGCGACCTCTGACCGGCGCCCTGCTTGCCGGCCGCTACTGGCTTACCGGCCCCTACCTTGGCGGCCCTTACTGGGCGCGGTAGCGGTGCATCGCCCGGGCGAAGGCCGCCGGGCGCCGGGCAGCCTGGTCGACCACCCCCTGCAGCCCCTCATGGTCGGGCAGGTCCAGCGTCAACTGCTGGGCCAGCTGCACGATGCGCCAGTCCAACTCGCCGTTACCGTCCAGATAGAAGCCTGCGAGGCGATCGGCCGCCGGCACGTCGCCGGTGGGCACCTCGAGGGCCACGCCGACGGTCACGCCGTAGCGTCCGTCGGTGGGCTCCTCGATCACCGTCAGTAGTCCGGCATCCCTCAGCGCGCTGCCGCGCGATGAGGTCAGCAGCACTCCCGGAAGATCGAACTCGACCCGGTTGAGCGCCGGAGTCTCGGCGGCCACCGGCTCGCTGGGAGAAAGCTCCACGTCCAGCACCCAGCAACGCCGGCCGGAACCCAGGGCAACCCGGGACCAGTGGCGGTGATGGCTTCGGCGGTGCAGCAGGACGGTGCCCTCTTCCCCGGCGGCGATTCGCGGTTCGGGGCGGGCGTAGGGTACTCCCGGCGCCTGCCAGCAGCGAACGCTCTGCCGGTCTTCTCTGCCGAAGGCATAGACCGGCGCCGCGCGCTCCTGCGCCGTGGCGAAGGCGATTCCGAGAGGAGGTGCACCGGCGTGGGGGCGCTCGATCCAGGTGGCAAGTACGAGCGCCGCGACCATGCTGGTGAAGACGATGGAGACGAGTGCGGTCCGGGGGCGTGAGCGCATACGGTATCGATCCCTTCAGCCGGCTCAATACCCCTCAACCGTTAGCCTACGCGGATCATGTCAAAGCGACAAGTAAACCTGTGTAAACAACGTGACGATTTGCGGACGCTCAGCCCGCGAGGTGTTCCCGCGCCCGCAGCAAGGCGCATATCGACTTGGCGTCGTTGAGTTCCCCCCGGGCGGCCATGGCGGCTGCCTGCTCGAGAGGCATGTGCTCGACGGTCAGCACCTCGTCCTCTTGAAGGTCGGAAGCGGTGGCCACCAGGTCCCGCGCCAGGAACAGCCAGATCTTCTCGTCGGTGAAGCCGGGTGTGGTCCAGATCCAGCCGAGAGGGATCAGCGTTCCGGCCCGGAAGCCGGTCTCTTCCTCGACCTCTCGCCGGGCGCAGACCTCCGGCGCCTCACCACCGTCGAGCTTCCCCGCGGGAACCTCCAGCAGGTAGCCGCCGGTGGCGTAGCGGTACTGGCGCACCAACACCACGTTGCCCTCGGCGTCCAGCGGTACCACCGCCGCGGCCCCTCGATGGTGAATCAGCTCCAGCTCGACCACGTTGCCGTTGGGTATGCGCACCGTATCCACGGTCAGGTGCACCACGCTTCCGGCGTGGATCTCCCGCCGGCCCAGTCGTTCCCCGTCGCTCATGGCTTTCTCCGGTGGATCCGGCGCCGGTATCCCGCTCCGGCGCGGCGCCCGCTATCATAGCCGCCGGAGGAGAACTCGATGTCGAAGCCGATCTACCTGGACTACAACGCGACGACGCCTTTGGCAGCCGAGGCCCTGGACGCCATGACCGAGGCCCTGGGGGACGCCTGGGGCAACCCCTCGTCGAATCACGCCTACGGTCACAAGGCCCGCGCCGTGGTCGACACCGCCCGGGCCCAGGTGGCCGAGCTGCTCGGCGCCCAGCCCGACGAGATCGTCTTCACCGCCGGGGGCACCGAATCGGACAACGCCGCCATCGTCGGAGTCGCCGAGGCCCTGGCCGAACGGGGACGCCATCTGGTGATCTCCACCGTCGAGCATCCGGCGGTCGATCTGGCCTGCGCCTATCTGGAAACCCGCGGCTTCTCGGTGACCCGGGTGCCGGTCGACCGGCGGGGGGTGGTGCCCGCCGACGAGGTGATCGGAGCCTGTCGCAACGACACCACCCTCGTCTCGATCATGCACGGCAACAACGAAACCGGCTCGATCCAGCCGGTACGGGAGATCGGCGCCGCCGTCCGCGGCCGCGGCATCGTCTTTCACTGTGACGCAGCCCAGTCGGTGGGCAAGCTTCCCACCGAGGTCGACGACCTCAACGTCAATCTGCTGACCGTTGCCGGCCACAAGCTCTACGGACCCAAGGGGGTCGGCGCGCTCTACATCCGTCGCGACACCCCCTTCGCCGGTTTCCTGCGGGGTGCCGGACACGAGCGTGGCCTGCGGGCGGGAACCGAGAACGTCGCGGCCATCGCCGGGCTGGGAGCGGCCTGCGAGCTGGCGCGGAAGGAGCTGCCTCAGCGCGAACGCCACATGCGCGAGGTTCGCGACCGGCTGGAGAGCAACCTGCGGCGGGCGATCCCCGATCTGGTGGTCCACGGCGAGGGTGCCGAGCGGCTACCCAACACCTGCTACGCCGCCTTCCCCGGAGCGGACGCGCTGGAGACCCTGTCTCACCTGGAAGGGGTCGCGACCGGGTCCGGCGCCGCCTGCCACTCGGGGAAATCGGTGCCGTCCAAGGTGCTGCGCGCGATGAAGGTGCCGAACGCGGTGGGACGGTGCACGCTGCGGATGACCGTAGGCCGAGGCACCAGCCCCGCCGACGTCGACCGGGCTGCCGACCTGATCGCCGCCGCGGTCGGAACCGCGCGCCAGGCCGCCGTCTGACGCGACCAAGCGGGACGCCGTCGACCTAACGGGCCCGCCGCGCCAACGACAGCGCGAAGTAGTTCTTCGGATCGGTGTACCAGTGCTCGAGTTCGAGCCCGGCCTCGCCGAGCATCGCCTGGACCGATTCCTTGCGGTACTTGCAGGACACCTCGGTGTGGATCATCTCGCCGGCCTGTACCGCGACGTTCATCTCGAGGTCCTCGAGTCGCGCCCGCTGCATGGTGCGCGCCTTGAGGTGCATCTCGATCCGCTCCTCGTCCTCGTTGAAGAACGCGACGTGCTCGAAGCCCTCGGGATTAAAGTTGCCGGCGAGCTCGTTGTTGATCACGCTCAGGATATTCAGGTTGAACGCGGCGGTGACGCCGCGGGCGTCGTTGTAGGCCGCCTCGAGAACCTGCTTGTCCTTGACCAGGTCGGTGCCCAGTAGAAGGGCGCTCTCGGAATCGAGCAGCTGCGAGACCTCCCGCAAGAACTCGATGGCGTCTTCCCGCACCATGTTGCCGATCGTGCTGCCCAGGAAAACCACGAGCCGGCGGGTACCGCTGGGCAGGTCGGTCAGATGGTGATCGAAATCGCCGACCACCGCGTGAATGTCGATGCCGGGATAGTCGCCGGCGATATCGGCGCCGGATTGACGGGCCATGCCCTCGGACACTTCCAGCGGGATGTAGCGCTCGAGACGGTTCTCCGCCGTGGCGGCGTCGAGCAGCATCCGGGTCTTCTTAGACGAGCCGGCGCCGAGCTCGATCAGCTCCAGCGGCCGGACGATGCGGCAGATCTCGCCGGCGCAACGCTCCAGCAGCGCCTGCTCGGTCCGGGTCTGGTAGTACTCGGGAAGATCGGTGATCTCCTCGAACAGGTCGCTGCCGCGAGTGTCGTAGAAGTACTTCGACGGCAGGCGTTTAGGCGTGGAGAGCAATCCTGCGCGAACCTCGGATCGCATGGCGTTCCGCCAGTGATCGCTGTCCACGAGCACGTCGACTTTCATATTTTGTAAGGGCATGACGGTCTGAGCCTATCAAACCCCCGGCGCATACCCAAATGCCGGGCGGCGGAGCGGGACTCCCTCCTGAAGGCTGCTGCCAGCAAATCGGCTGATAGAGTAGGCCGCTTCGAGGCATCCTTGAGTCGACACGTATCCCATGACGGCCAGGGCTCCTTGCGCCTCCGGTTCCCCTTCGACCGGCGGCTGGTGGACCTGGTCAAGACCCTTCCCAACCGCCGATGGAACGCCGGCGAACGCTACTGGTCTGCCCCGGACAAGGATGTCGAGGCGGTAGTCGACCTGCTGCACGACGAGGGCTTCTCGTTTTGCGAGACCACCGTTCGCCTCTACGGAGAAGCGGGCGGGCGGCAGAAGCTGCAGGGAACGGCGCCGTCGCCGCTGGACGATCGCCAGCGCGGTCTGTTCGACTCCGCCGCAGCGGACAGCGGCAGCGGCGCCGATACCGACCCAGCGGGAGCGGCTACCGCGACCGCCGACTACACCGTCGCCACCCTGAACGAACGGGCGCGACAGGCCCTGGCCGGCTGTTTCCCGGCCCCGGTCTGGCTCGTCGGCGAGATCAGCGGCTTCAACAAGTCCCGGCACAAACGCACCGTCGGTTTCCAGCTGGTGGAGAACGATCCCGACGGCCGCAACGTGTCCCAGGTCAACGCGACCCTGTTCGATGAAACCCGCCAGGAGATCCAGTTCGCCCTGGCCCGGGCCGGCAACCCGTTCCAACTGGAAGACGAGTTGCGGGTGCGCATGCGCGTGCGCGTCGACCTGTACGTACCCTGGGGGTCTTACCGGGTGGTGGTCGAGGAACTCGACGTCAACTTCACCCTCGGCGAAGCCGCCCGGCGCCGCGAGTTGATCCTCAAACAGCTCTCCGCCGATGGATTGCTCGAGCGCAACAACCAGATCCCGCTGCCTGCGGTGCCGCTTCGCATCGGTGTGATCACCAGCGTCGGATCCGACGCCTACAACGACACCCTGCGCACCTTCCAGGAATCGGGACATGGTTTCGCCGTCACGGTTCACGGCGCCCGGGTCCAGGGACACGCCACCGAGTCCTCGATCCTCAACGCCCTCGACTGGTTCCGCGCCCGGGAAGAAGCGTTCGACCTGATCCTGATCTGCCGCGGCGGCGGATCCCGCACCGACCTGGCCTGGTTCGACTCGGAGAAGCTCGGCCGGACGGTGGCGCTCTATCCCCTGCCGGTGATCGTCGGTGTCGGCCACGAGCAGGATCAGTCAGTACTCGACGCCGTGGCCCGTAGCCGCAAGACACCGACCGCGGCGGCGGCGTTCATCGTCGAACAGGTCACCGACTTCCTAGGCGCCGTGGAACAACGTGCCGGCGCCGTGCTGCTGCGGGCCAGCCAGGCGATCGCCCGGGAGGAAGATCTCGGGCGGGAGCGTGGGCTGCGCATCGGACGCGCCACCCGGCTCTTGCTGGAGCAGGCCCGCAAGGACATTGGCCATCGCCGGGAACGGATCGGCCGGGGTGCCGAGAACTACGTGAGCCGGGAACGGCGGGAGCTGCTGCGCCACGCCGCATCGATCCCGCGCCTCACCGCGACATGCAGCAGCCGGGCCCGGGCGGCGCTGGATGCGGCCGCCCGCCAGCTTTCCCAGGCCTCCCGGCGGGATCTCGAGCAGGCCCGCAGGCGGGTCGACGCACTGGCCGAGGATCTGGAACCGGTGAGTGCCCGCTACCTGCGCCGGGAGAGCGAACGGGGCGATAACCGTGCCGCACGGCTTCGTTCGGTGGACCCGCGCCGGGTGGTGGAACGGGGGTACGCGATTCTGCGAAGCGACGGCGGGCAGGTGATCACCGAGGCGGCGGCCGCTCCGGCCGGAGCCGAGGTTCATGCCGAACTCCGGCACGGTACACTGCGATTGCGATCGGAGGGTGCTTCAGAAAGCGCCCCTGAGGGCGCCTCAGGCGCCTCGGAAGGGAAAGACGAGTAGATGAGCGAGTCCAAGGACATGCGCTACGGCGAGGCCGCGGCGCGACTGGAAGAAATCCTGAAGAAGATCGAAGAGGGTGAAGTCGATATCGACGAACTCTCGGGACTGGTCCGCGAAGCGGCCGGCCTGGTCCACCTCTGCCGCGACAAGATCCGCTCGGCGGAGCTCCAGGTGAAGACCATCACCGAACAGCTCGAACGGGAAGAGATCGACGGCGAGGGATCCCCCTCGGCATGATCGCCTCGAAGATCGACGGCCGGCTGGTCATGGCGCCCATGACCCGGGGAACCGATCTGCCCTTCCGCCGGCTGATCGCCGAACGGAACGCCGAAGTGTGCGTCGGCGAGATGGCCTTCGCCCACAAGGTGAACAAGGGCTCCAAGGCGGAGCTGGCGCTGCTGCGCCGGCACCCCGATGAGAAAACCTTCGGGGTGCAGCTCGCAGGCAAACACGCCGATGCGCTATCCGAAGCGGCGCGCATCGCCGTCGACCGGGGCGCCGACTACATCGACATCAACCTGGGTTGCCCCATCGACGAGGCGACCCGGCGGGGCTTCGGCGCGGCGTTGCTGCAGCGCGCCGGCCGGGTCGGCAAACTGGTCGAGGCGATGACCTCGGCGGTGGACGTGCCGATCACCGTCAAGCTGCGCCTGGGATGGTCGTCGGAGAAGCCGACCTTCCTCAAGGTCGCCCGCGCCGCCCAGGAAGGGGGCGCCGCCGCCGTCGCCCTCCATGGCCGCAGCCGCGCCCAGCGCTACCGCCGCCCCGCCGACTGGTCGGCGGTCAAACAACTGGTCGAGGAGTTGAGCGTGCCGGTCATCGGCAACGGCGACATCCTGACCTGGCGAGACGCCAAGGCGCGGCTGGAAGAAACCGGCTGTGCGGCGGTGATGATCGGCCGCTGGGGCCTGGCCAAACCCTGGATCTTCCGGGAGTTCGCCGAGGAGCGGGACATCCTGCCGACCCCCGAGGAGCGGCTGGCGATGCTCAAGCGCTACGTCGAGCTCTGCTTCGAGCTCCACGGCGACGACGAGCGGGGCCGGGAGCGGGTGCGGCGCTTCGTGGTGTTTCACCAGGATTTCTTCCGCCGCTACCGCCACGGCGCCGGGCTCGAGGCGGTCAACTCCGACGATCCCAGGGAGTGGGGGGAGGACCCCCGGGACGAGCTGGAATCCTGGCTCTGCCGTGCCGACCAACCCGCCGTCGAGGCGCTTTGCCGCTGGCTGGTGGACGGCGAGGACCCGGTACCGCCGCCGCCGGAAGAACCGGACGCTCCCCGAGCGGTCAAGCTGGCGGCCCTGGGCTAGGCCTCGGGGCGGGCGTCTGCGGGCCGAGGCCGGATTCCGGCCCGAGCCGGTCGGAAACCGGGCCCGCGGGGTCTCCGGCCTCCCCCTCCGAGCGCTGCTAGAGTAGAGGCATGCCTCAAGGAGATGTGATGACCAAGTCCCGCGCGGCCCTGGCCAGTCTGGCCGTCCTGACCCTCTGTCTCGCCGGTTGCGGCTCCGGTGAGCCGAACAAGAGTGCTTTCGCCGATGACCAGGGCAACCCGGCCCAGTCGGCGCCGGCGCCCCAGCCCGGGTCCGGCTCCCAGCCCTCGAAACAGCCGCCCGCACAGCCCCAGGCCAACGCCGCTTCCCGCGGCGACGGCGGCAACTCCCGCACCCTGGAAATCCCCGGCGACGAGAAGCTGCCCCAGGGTCATCCGCCCATCGGCGGCCAGAGCGGCAGCGGCATGGACATCAGCGTCCAGTCTCCCGGCAGCGGCATGGCGCTGCGCTGGGACATCCCGCAAGGCTGGGAGCAGGTCGAGCCGGCCTCTTCGATGCGCTACGCCCAGTACAAGGTCCCCGGCCCCGGCGGCGACGGTGAATGCGTCGTGTTCTACTTCGGCCCCGGCCAGGGGGGCGACCCTCAGGCCAACGCCGTGCGCTGGGCCCAGCAGTTCAGCCAGCCCGACGGCTCCGATCCGGTCCAGGCGATGAGCGTCGACCGGCTCGAAGGGGGCAAGGTCGACGCGCTGGTGGTGCGCACTCGCGGCACCTACTCCGGCGGCATGGCGATGATGGGCTCGACCCAGAGCCTCGAGAACTACGCGCTCCTCGGCGGTATCGCCCGGGGCGCCGACGCCTTCTGGTTCTACAAGTTCACCGGACCGGCAGCGACGGTGGACGCCAACGAGGCGGCGTTCGAGACGATGATGCGCTCGGTGCACATCCCGGGACCGTCAAGCTAGCTCGCGGGACAGCAGCTCAGTCGCGGCGCTCTCGCGATCGCTTCAAACGAAGCGCGTCTTCCAACACCGGAAGAATGGCGCGGTCCTTGGGACGGTTCGAAGCGCGCTTGCTGGCTATGATGCGCTCGAGGGAAAGCACCTGCACTTCGACACGCCCGAGGCTTACCGCACTGGAGCGGGCCCGCTCCTTCTCGAACGACTCCAGGCCGTGCATGTGGGTCACCACGTCGAAAAGTTCCGCGCTGCCTCCAACCAGGAGGGGCGGGTTGGAGACTGAAGGTGCCACGTAGGTTGCGCCGACTCGCTTCAACGCCACCAACAGCTGCGGATCTGACAGGTCCGAGAACCAGAGATTGATGTCCTCGGTGACTGCAGGCACACCATGAAGCGAAGCCGCCGCCATGCCGACGACCATGAACTCAACCCCGGCTTCGGAGAGAGCTTCGAGCAGCGCCTGCTCCCTATCGCTGAACAGCGACGCGTCGGCCACGCATCAAACTCCGATTGAGGCGCTCTAGCGGCGTGAGCTGCTCGAGAGTGAGCACGTGCCAGATGTTCTCGAAGTTCGCCTCGGGGAACTCCGCACACACGGCGCGTGCCTCCTCCAGCCTCGCCTCGATGACTTCTTGGGAAAGCGGAACGACAGGTTCTTCGAGAATGGAAGTCACGGGAACCCCCAAGGCATCGGCCACCGCGTGGCAACTCTTGGGGAGCACGCTGTCCTTGCGTACAAGTGAGTAATAGGCAGTGCGGCTGACACCCGCGTCTCTCAGACAAGCGGCGAGGGTCGTGCCCTTCTGCCGGGCGATCTCACGGACCTTTTCGTGGGCCAATCTCATGTACTAAAATATAGCACACAAACCTTGAGCCAACCTGATCCACCCTCTTGCGGGCAGGCCCGAGCCGGAGAGGCTGCCCGATCACGGTGCCGTGGGTCCGTCACCGGAGCACTTCAGGTTCACCCGTAGGGTGTCCTGGTCCGGCAGCACGCAATACGCGGCTTGCCTGCAACCGGGCGCCCATGCGTAGATTTCCTTCGGAAAGACAAGTGCGTCCACGACGATGCGTTCGTCGACGCATTGCTCGGGAAGAGCTGCGTGGTGGGTCACTCGGAGGCATGAAGCATCCTCGCGCTCGATCTCAGCACCGTCCCCTTCGGGCCAATCGAAGAAACGAATCTCCTCCGGCTCCACTCCTTCGACATCGAACTGAAGTTCGACGGAGGTCTCTTGCACGCCACAGACAATCCCCTGGATCATTTCAGAGCACGAGCGGTCTGTCTCGATGAGCACCCGCTGACTTTCGATCCCCTGACACGGATTGGTGTTTTCCGGATGAAAGGCTTCGGAATCCTCGGACCTGCAGCCACAAGTCATGCCGAGCACAATGAGCACCGCGAACCGGATAACGTGCCTCTCCACCGGCAACTAGGGCAGCGGGCGGTCTTCGTAACTGTGAAAGCGTAGACGCGGACCGTCGGCCGCGAGGTACACGGCGAGGATCGCCGCGCGGTAGTCAGAGCACGCAAGCACCTCGCCGGGGATCACAACCTCCAACGCCTTGCCGTCGCCATCGGCGTCGACCGGCTCCAAAAGCTCTACCGACGCGCGCTTGCTCACCTTGGACCACAGCGACTCCTGGTTCTTGACCAGCTCGCCGTCCCCTTCCAGACAGGTGTAGCGGGGAATCCGCGGACGCGGATCGCCGAGCAGGTCGCCGAGCTCCAGGCGATCCAGCACCCGTTCCTGATCGGTCAGCACCAGCTCCGCCGCGCCCCGGTCGTGGTGACCGAACAGGCCGGAGTCGCATGCGTCGCAGGTCGACGGCACGAACTCCGCGTCGCGCAACACCAACGCCACGGTCAGCCCCTGCTCGCGGAAGCGCACGCTGACCGCCTCGCGAATGAGCGAGCCCTCGGGGAGCAGCGCCGCCAGGCCGCCGGTATCCCGGTCCTTGCGGGAACCTTGATGCACGAAGGTGGTCACGATGCGCGAGGCGAAGCGGTGCACCGCCAGTCGCCGGGCGCCGGCGCGAGGCGGGCGCTTGCCGGTGACCCGCCGCACGAAGGTCTTGATGTCCTTGATCTCCCACTCACGGGTCGGCGTGGTGAAGCGGATGTCCGGCGTGCGGATGCCGCCCATTTCGTCGAGGGTCACCCGCAGCATCAGGTCGTAGTCGGTCTGATCCTGCTGGACGACCAGCCACGCTGCGGGGAACAGCTCTCCCTCGTGCAGGGTCTCGACGCACTGGAGCACCCGCTTCTCGTCGAGGATCACCGGGAGATCCTCGGCACCCTCCTTGGGCGCGACCAGGTAGGCACGGCTGGCGTCGGGGAGATCGACCTGGATGCCGCGCATCCGCTCGGTCCATTCGGCGGCGATGCGGGGTAGCTCGTGCTCGGCAGGCACGATGGCCCAGGCGGGCGCAGCGGCGCAGAGCAGGACGGCTGCCAGCAGCCAACGCATGCGGTGCAAAACGGTCGACAACGGGGTCACAGGCATCTCCTCTTCGGCATTGCGGAACCACCCTACAGGCTGTGTTCCCGAGGGACAACTCGAGGTCGATCACGCCGCAACGCAGCTACCGCGCCACCGTTGATCGCCGCCGCTACGTCGGCTTAAGTTCGGAGCGCCGGACGCACCGCGACCGCGGGCTCGGCATCACGGGTCAGTGAACACAAGAAGGGGGGATGACGTGCAGGGACTCGCCGTGTCTGCGAGTGGACCGCTACAGGATCAACGCTTCCTGGTGCTCGAGGCCGTGGGTCATGGAGGCATGGGTTCGGTCTACCGGGCCTACGACCGGGTGACTCACCGGGACGTGGCGTTGAAGGTGCTGGACGAACCGGCGCCTGCGGGCCCCGGCCATCCGCTCTCCGGTGAGTTCGCGGCGTGGACCGGGCTGCGCCATCCCAACATCGTGCAGGTCCTCGGTCTCGAACATGCAGCCGCCGGTCCGATCCCCGAAGGCGCGCCCTACCTGGTGATGGAGTACTTCCCGGGCAAGCCGGCTCATCAGGCGCTGCGCCCCGGTGAGGTGCCCGGTCGCGCGTTGGAAGAGCTGGCGCGGCGGATCTTGCTGGGCCTGCACCACGTGCATCAGGCGGGGCTGGTGCACCGGGACCTCAAGCCGGCCAACGTGCTGGTCTCCGGCCGCCGGGTCGGGCCGACGCGCATCGGACCCGGGCGGGTCAAGCTGACCGACTTCGGCCTGGCCGAACGCCAGGGGCTGCGGGAGGATCCCGGAAGGCTCAGCGGCTCCCTGCCCTACGTCGCCCCCGAGGCGATCACCGGAGGAGCCGTCGACGGCCGCACCGATCTTTACGGCCTGGGCATCCTGCTGTTCCTGCTGGCGACGGGACACCTGCCTCAACCGGTGCTCACCCCCGACGAGGTGGTGCGCTGGCACCTATCCGGCGAGGTGCCTGACCCGAGAGGCTACCGGCCGGAACTGGGCGAGCGGCTGGCACGCTTGATCCAGTCGCTGATGGCGCGGCAGCGGGATGAACGCCCGGCCGACGCCGGAGCCGCCCTGACCGAACTCGGCGTGCGGCCGCCCGGCCCCGCCCCGTCGATCGGGCGCCCGGCAGGCATGGCCGACCGGGCCGCGTTGCGATTGGCCGTCGATGCCGTTCGCCTCGGTGCATGCCGGGTGGTGACCCTCGAGAGTTCGGCCACCCGCGCTCGCAAGGTCGTCGAGGAGGCACGCATCCTCGCCGGTATTCACGGGCTTCAGGCCTGCCGCCTGGGGCGAGCCGACGGATGCCATGGCCTGGGTCGACTGGTGCTGCGCCTGCTGCTGCAGCGAGGTGCCGCGGCGCGGCGGCTGGTCCGGCGGCATCGGCTCGATGCCGGGCTACCCCTCGAACTTCTGGGGGGCGTTCCGGTCTGGTCCACCGCCGCGCTGCGCTCTCCGGGTCGGAAGGCGCGGGCATCCCACGAGGAACTCGCCGGGGGTGTCGCCGCGTTCATCCTCGAGGCATCGCGCCGGCGGGCGATGGTGCTGGAGGTCACGCGGCCCGCGTTGGAAGACACCCTCTGCCGCCAGGTGGTTCGCCGGTTGGCTCGCAAGGCTGCGCGACGTCACGCGCCCACGCGTAGCGGCGGAATGTTGCTACTGCTCGAACGGGAGGTGCAGGACCGGCTCGAAGAGGATCAGGAGCCGCTGGACCCGCCTGCGGCAGCCCCGAGGATCTTGGCCAGGCCGACGTAGGTGCCGAGCAGGCTGCCCAGAGTCGGCAGGATGAAGGCCAGGAACACCTTGAGCAACCGGTTCTTCCACCAGTTGCCGGCCTTGCCCATCTCGTCGGCGACGGTCTGGAAGTCCCGCACCTTGGGCGGACTGAACCAGGCCTGCACGAAGGCGGTGACGTACCCCGCTCCGATCACCGGCGTCAGGCTGGTAATCGGAGCGGCGAGTAGCGCGATCAGGATCGTCAGCGGATGAGCCAGGGCGACCAGAGCGCCGATGGCGGCGGGCACACCGTTGACCGCGACCCAGAAGAGCGCGTTCTCCCCCATGGCGTCGGAACCCTTGGTGTATCCGATCCAACCGAGGGCGGCGACGATGATCACCGGCACCGCCCAGCCGATCACCTTGGCCAGCGGGAACTTCTTCGGGATCTCTTCGATGGTCGCCAGGTCGACCGGGTCGCCCCCCTCGAGCAGCATCTTCTTCATGCCCTCGACGTGGCCGGCACCGACCACCGCGACGATCCTCTGCCCCTTGACCCGGCGGATCTTCTCGGCGAGGTACACGTCCCGCTCGTCGATCAGTACTCGCTTGAGGTTGGGCATCGCCGTGGCCAGCTCGTTCATCATCTCCGACAGCACGTCCTGCTGGCGGAGTTGGCGCAGCTCTTCCTCGGACAGTTCATCCTTGGAGAGCATCGAGGCCACCACCGCGGCGAGCAGGTTGTTCTTCTTCCAGAAGGACATCGAGTTCCAGGCCCGCAACATGGTGGTACGCACGTTGCGGTCGCAGAGCTCGAAGGGGATGTCCTGCTCCTTGGCCACTTTGGTCGCCTCGAGCAGCTCGGTCCCGGGCAGCACGCCGAGCTTGCCGCCCAGACGCTTCTGGTAGGAAGAGAGCATCAGGTTGACGATCAGCGTCGGCAGCTGCTTCTGCTTGATCACCTGCTTGATGTCGAGGTTTTCCCAGCGGCTCTTTTCGGTCAACGCCTTGTAGCGCTGCTCGTCGAGCTCGACGCAGACCACGTCGGGCTGCTCACGCTCGATCACCTCACGGACGAGGTCCGCCGATTCCTGGGAGACGTGGGCGGTGCCCACCAGGATGTATTGGCGGCCGTCGGCTTCGACGACGTGGACGTCGTCGGACTTCACGTCGCTGGACTTCACGTCGTCGGACTGGGGTCGCGACTCGGGCTGTTCCTGGTCCTGGATGGTTCCGCCTCCTGCCGGCTGCTCAAGCGGTCGATTCTAGCAGCCCGGCAGAGCGACGGCCTGGAACGGTCCGCGACCGCCTCCGGGCCGGGAACTACGGCCCCTCCCAGTTGCAGCTATTGACCCCGCGCACCCGGAAGAACTGAAGATCCGGCCCGGAGGTCGCGGCGCCCGGCAGGGTCAACGCGGTCGCTCCGCCGGTCGACCCGGCCAGATCGGCGCCGGCCAGGGTCGGCAAGGTGTCCTCGATCAGGTGGTAACCGGCAGCTCCCGCCAGGGTGTCCCAGGAGAACCCCAGGTCTGCGCCGTTGCGATCGACCAACAGCCCGGTGGCCTCTCCGGGCACCGGATCGGGGCACTGGGTCGGGTTGCAGCCCAGAGGCTGGTCGACGGTCAGGTGCAGGGTCCAGAAGGTCAGGGTGCCCGGGCCGACGAAGCTGTCGTCGTCGGTGTCCTGGATCTGGAGGCGCCAGGTGCCCTGGGGGTCCTCACCGATGAAGTCGTCCATGGTGCCCGGCCCGTCGGGGTCGGTCTGCAGGTCGTAGCGGGTGTTGATGCCGTTGAAAAACTGGGCGTTGGTCAGATTGTGCAGCCGCACGCTGGTGCCTTCGGGCGAGACCAGATCGACGATCAGCTGCCGCGGCTGGATATGCAGGACGCGCACGGTCACGTCCACCTCGACCAGGGTCCGCGAATCGGCGATCTCGAGCAGCGACTCCACCGGGGTCGACGTCAGGATCGGGATGACCAGATCTTCGTCCTGGGTCACGTCCGCCTCGACGTTCCCCAGCTCGAGCCGGAAGCTCGAAAGGGTCGACGGCGCGTTCTGGGCGAAGGACTCCAGCTCGAAGGTCAAGGACTCGCCGCAGACGTTGTCCGGCGAAACCACCACCTCGAAGTGCGGGGCATCGCTCTCCGCCTGGTCCTGGACAGCAATCGACGGGAAGGTCGCGGTGTTCAACACACGAGCCAGATCGGGCTGGGCCGAACGCAGGATCGCCTCGGTCCCCGTGGATGCGGCGACGCCGTGGTTGAACAGACTCAGCGGCAACCGCAGGGTCTCGCCGGGATCGAGTTCGCCGGTGCCGTTGCCCAGGGCGCCCGCATCCTCGATCCGGTGGGCGCGGTAGCGCAGGTTAGCGCCGGGAGGCGCCGGCATGCAGGCCGAGACCGGGCTGGCGCAGACCGGATTGCTGCCGTTGGCCCGCACCCGGTAGAAGTGGCCGGCCAGCGGGTCGGCGGTCAGGTCGTCATACGCCGTCGCGGCGGTGTCGGCCAACAGCACCGACTGGCGATTGCAGCCGAGGTCCGAACGCAACACCGTGTAGGTCGCCGCCCCGGCCACCGGGCTCCAGCTCAGGCGGTTGCCTTCGGTCTCGCGGGTCACCGTGACCACCGGCTGTGCCAGGGCCGGACAACTCGAGGTGTTCTGGTTGTCCGGATCCCCGGAGAGGCCGCAGGCGATGTCGTGGCGGTCGAAGGCGGCGAACAGCGCCACGGCGTGGGGCGTGCCGTTGTTCAGGTTGCCGTCGTCATCGTCGGCCACCCGCATCCGCTGGTACCAGGAGGTCGCGGCGCAACTGTCGGAATCGGGCAGGTCGCAATTGTAGATATCCCCCGAGGAACCGTCGCGGCTCTCGTACCAGAGGCGCTCGGCCAGCTGCCAGGCGGAGTCCGCATCGAGCCCCATGGCCGGCAGGTCCCGGGTCGCCAGATCGAAGATCGACTCGACGATGGGAAAGCCCTCGCAGTGCACCTGCCCGCCGCAGGGGCTCTCGGCACCTCCCGGCGCGCCGCAGAGGGTGTCGACGAAACCGGTCGGCGTCGCCGGTTCGTTGCGGATGCGCATGCTCCAGTCGTGGTCGCGCAGTCCGGTGCAGTCGAGGCAGGTATCGCCGTAGGCGCCGCAATTGTCGGTCAGGTCGAAGCCCCGGGCGATGCAGGATTCACGGGCATAGAACAGCGCCACCGTATCGGCATAGGCCTCGGAGGTGTTCTCGAACCCGCCGCCGTCGTTCTCGTCGAGGCCGTGCCCCCACTCGTGGGTCAAGAGCCCGGAGTTCTCGCCGGTATTGCTGCAACCGTTTCCGAAGCGGAACATGTTCATCTCACCGCTCCAGGTGGCATTGCAGAAGTTGCCGACGTTGGTATTGACCGTCACCGGCGCGTTGAGCCAGGCGTTTCCCGGAAGGTACGAACGAGCCATCTGGGCGATGCGGTTGGTGTGGTAGAAGGCGCTGCGCGCAGCGCCGGTATTGCCCGGAGAGTCCTCCCGGCCGACCTCGCAGTTCTGTCCTGCCTTGAGCTCCAGGTCGAAGTGTCCCTCGCAGTCCCGGGTCTCGGCGACGACGCCGCAGATGTCGTTGACCGTGACGAAGGGCCCGGTCAGGTCCACCGCGACGCTGCTGCCCGGATCACAGGTAAAGGCTCCGGATTCATCGGCGGTCTGGGAGGTCCCGCCGTCGACGGAGTAGTCGGCAAAGGGCATCGGGTAGCCGTTGACCTCGCAGCCGAGGTCGACGCAACTCTCGTCGGTGGCCACCGGGTAGACGCCGCCCCGCACCCGGGCGTAGTGGGCGCCGTCGTAGAAGGCGAAGAGGCTGCCGTCATGGGCATCCACTTCGGCGGTCCAGAGCGGCACTTCCCCTTCCACCTGGAAGCGGATCCGCCACAGCAGCCGATGGGTGCGCGCGTCACCGAGGTTCGGATCGGGCTGCACCGCGCGATAGAGCAGCTCCGGCCCCTCCTCGCCGTGGCGGTAGACATGGTTGGCACCGTCGACGCCGAGGTAGGCCAACACCGCGTCGAGCGCATCGCCGGCATCGATCGACGGTTCGGCGGAGAGTTCCAGCGGCCGCAGACGGTGAGCCCCGAACTGCACCAGGTGGTCGTCGATCAGGTGGAACACCATGCGGGCGTTCTCGACCACCACGCCGTCACGAGCCTGCTGGAAACTGAGAAACCACTTGCCCGGCGCGACCTCCGACGAGGCCCCCTCGTCGAGGCGAAGCTGGGTCGCCGCGGGTCCGAGCACCGAGGCGTGGCGCTCCAGGAACTCGACCGCGCGGCCGGCGACCGCTTCGCGGCTGCGGGCTTCGCCTGCGGCCGGATCGAACCACTGGATACGGCCGGTGGCCATGGCGGGCAAACCGCTGCGGCGATCGATCCAGATCGACCAGGAGCCGGCGTGTTGGCGCCGGAAGGCCTCCCAGGCGGCGCGCTCGGGCCTCGACTCCGGCAGCGCGTCGAGGGCGTCGACACCGACCGGCGGAGCGGGGCGCTCTCGCTCCAGGACGAAAGCGGCGTAACGGCGGTCGAAATCCGGCTGCACCGCGGCGTGGGACAGGCCCAGCCACAACATCCCAAGGATCAGGAGCCACAGGCCGCGATGTCGCATCGATCCTCCTTTGCCGGCACCGGTCACTTACGCCGTTCCGGCCACGGCGGCCACAGGTCTTGCGGGCTTACGGTCCGAAGGCGAGTTGGATCACGATCCCGTGGCCGACCACCGCCGCGCCCAGCGCTCTCAGGATCCCGGCCCAACCGAGCCGGGGGTGGCTGCGCACCACGGCGGTGAAGGCCAGCGGGAAGTAGAGAAGAACGCCGGTGACGGCCCCTGGACTGTAGGTCCCGAACCAGAGGGTCGAACCCAGGTGCAGAAGCCCGTTGAGCCCGAACAACAGCGACATGGCCGCGGGAAAGAACGCCCAGCGAAGGCGTACCGCGAGCAGCGCCAGGATCGCCACCAGCGGCCAGGCGACGCGATTGATCGCCACGAAGCGCTCCATGGTGAAGTCCGGCTGCAGGTACTGACGCACCCAGGCGACGAAACCTACCCCGCCGTAGACCTCCTCGATCAGATGCAGTCCGTAGAACAGGGGCAGGAGCAGCGGCCACAGCACAGGCCAGGGTGCAGGGCGTTCCACGGGCGATTCCGGAGCCAACGAGTGGGTCCCACGGAGCCGATCGTCCTCGCCCCCAGGAGCGTCCCCCCGGGCGGCGATTCCCAGTTCGCGGCGCAGGTCGCCGAGGTCCCCTTCGCGAGCCCGGTCGAAGTCCAGATCGCCGCGGTGAAACAGAGAAGCTGCCCGGGAGCGTCCCGAACGCCTCCAGGCCTGGAGGGTGCGAAGCGGAGCGATCAACAGACCGACCGCCACTGCCGACGACACGATCATGCCGGTGTACAGGCCCAGCGGCCGCAGCCCGCGGCGACACTCCCACGCCGCAAGCTCCCCCTCGCCCACCGGATCGGTGCCGTAGCCGGTGGCCACGTGGTGCAGATCGTGCAGCCGGATCGCCCAGCGGTGATGGGGCGTGTTGGGAACGGTGAAGTAGAAGCCGAGGAAGTTGGCTGGGGTGCGGGAGGCGTCGTAGCTCTCGAAGGTAAACCCGTTCTCGTCGAAATAGGCGCGCAGCGCCTGCTCCACCGGCCATTCCGGCGGTAGCGGTTCCCGGCGAGCGGGCAATCCCGCGCCTTCACCCATCGGCGCCCCCGCAAAGGAAAACGGCCCAGGAGAAGATCCCCTGGGCCGCATCATAGTCCAATCGATCGTTCGATCCCTAGGGGCCTTCCCAGTTGCAGGAATTCACGCCCCGCACCTTGAAGAATTCGATGGAGGGCCCGCTCGCGGCCGCCCCGGGAATGGTCAGGCTGATCGCGCCGTCGGTCCGGCCAGCGACGTCGTCATCGCCGAACTGCGGCGCGTCATCGCTGAGCACGAAGTAGCCCGCCGCCTCGGTATTCTCGTCCCACGAGAACACCAGGTCCGAACCACTGCGATCGACCCGCAGGCCGAAGGTCTCCCCGGGAACCGCATCGTCACAGGTCGCCACCGGGCAGACCTCGCCGAGACCGAAGGTCATCGACGCGGTGGAGGTCGGCGTATCGTCGGCGTTCATCTCGAGGCTGAGGGAAAGAATGCCGGGACAGGCTACGCCCGGCTGCACCACGATCTCGAAGTCGGTGCCGCTTCCGGCCTCGGTCTTGGCCGCGATATTCGGGTAGGCCGCGTCGGCGACGATCACCCGCACCTCGGAACGGTCGACCGCCCGCAGTCGCGCGCTGACGCCGGTCGCGTCTTCCACACCGCTGTTGAACAGGGTGACCGGAATCCGCGCAGTCTCCCCCGCGTCCAGTACGCCGTCGCCGTTCCCCAGCGGCGTGTCGACCACGTTGACCCGCTGACGGATCAGGTTGACGCCGGACGGGTTGACCGCGCATTCCGACACCGCGCCGCGGCAGGTCGGGTTGGCGCCTACCGCCTGCACCCGGTAGTAGGCGGTGAAGCCCGGGGTGACGGCGGTGTCGACAAAGGTAGTGGTTCCCGCCGGCACCGAGCCGATGTTGACGTGCTGCACGTCACAACTGCGGTCGGCGCGGAAGACGATGTAGGAATCGGCGTTCGGCACCGCGGTCCAGTCGATGCGGGTGCCCTCCTCTTCACGGGCAACCGCGATCCCGGGCTGGGTCAGCGCCGGGCAGGTCGAGGTGTTCTGGTTCTCGAGATCCGCCGCGGCGCCGCAGGCGATATCGTGGCGGTCGAAGGCGGCAAAGAGTGCCGCCGCGTGAGGCGTACCGTTGCTCAGGTCGCCGTCATCGTCGTCGGCCACCCGCATCCGCTGGTACCAGGAGGTCGCGCCGCAGCTGTCGGAATCGGGCAGCGAGCAGTTGTAGATGTCGCCGCCGGACCCGTCGCGGCTCTCGTACCAGAGGCGCTCGGCGAGCTGCCAGGCGGAATCCGGATCGATGCCCATGGCCGGAAGATCCCGAGTCGCCAGGTCGAAGACCGACTCGACGATCGGGTAGCTCTCGCAGTGCACCGAACGGCCGCAGGGGCTGCTGCCCCCGCCGCCGCAGCGGTTCTGCACCCAGGTGCTCGGCGTCGCCGGCGTGTTGGCGGCCCGCGCCGCCCAGTCGTGGTCGCGAATGCCGGTGCAGCTCAGGCAGTTGTCGCCATAACCGCTGCAGGTACCGTTGAGGAAGAATCCACGGCCGACACAGGACTCACGGCTGTAGAACACCGCGACGGTGTCGGCGTAGGCCTCGGAGGTACGATCGAAGCCGCCGCCGTCGTTCTGGTCGAAGCCATGCCCCCATTCGTGGGTCAGGACGCCGGCGTTCTCACCGGTGTTCCCGCAGCCGCCGCCGCGGTTGTACATGTTGATCTGACCGCTCCAGGTGGCGTTGCAGGTCTGGGTGATGTTGGTGTTGACCGTCACCGGCGTGTTGATGAAGGTATTGCCCGGCAGGTAGCTGCGGGCCATCTGGGCCACGCGGTTGACGTGGTAGAACGCCGAGCGCGAGGCGCCGGTGTTGCCGCCGTCGTTGCCGGTGCAGTTCTCGCCGTTTTTCAGTTCCAGCGCCAGGTCCCCGGAGCAGGGACGGGTCTGCAGCACCTGGCCGCAGGTGTCGACGATGCCCACGTAGGGGCCGCGCAGCCGGGTGGTCACCACGTCGGTGGGGTCGTTGCAGGTGAAGTTGCCGAACTCGTCGGCAATGCTGGTGTTGGGGTTGAAGCCCTCGAAGTAGGCGGCGAAGGGCATCGGGTAGGCGTTGACCTCACAGCCGCCCGACGGGCAATCCTCGTCGTTGGCCGTCGGGTAGACCCCGCCCTGAATGCTCGTGTAGTGAGTGGCGTCCTCGAAGGTCAGCACCTCGCCGGAAAGCGCATCGACCTCACCCTGCCAGAGGGTCGACTCGCCGTCGACGGTGAAGGGGATGCGCCAGATCAGCGCGTGAGCCACCCCCTCGCCGCGGGCACCGCTCCAGGCCGACGGACTCGCGCCCCGAACCGGATCGATGGCCACCAGGGCCAGCTCCGGTTCTTCGGACAGCGTGTGGCCGGAGCCGTCGACCCCGAGGTAGCTCCACAAGTTGCGCACCGCGGCGCCGGATTGAATCTTCGGCGTGCCCGGTACGGCGATCGGCGCGATGCGGCTGGCGCCGAACTGCACCAGGTTGCCCTGGATCACGTGGAAGGTGAAACGGGCGTTG
Source organism: Acidobacteria bacterium Mor1 (assembly GCA_001664505.1). GTDB lineage: Bacteria > Acidobacteriota > Polarisedimenticolia > Polarisedimenticolales > Polarisedimenticolaceae > Mor1. The sequence continues at coordinate 4,880,209 of CP011806.1, read as the reverse complement.
TCGACCCGTACGCCGTCCCGCTGCTGCCGGAAGACGAGCTGCCACTTGCCGTGCTCGCTCTCCCCCGAAGCGTCCCGGTCGAGCACCAGCTCCCGGGCCCAGTTGCCCAACACCGAGGTGTTGCGCGCCAGGAAGTCCCGCGCACGGGACTCGAGCCGGTCGAGATCGAGCTCGGCCTGCGCCGCTTCGCCGTCGAACCAACCGATCCGGCCGGTGGCCACCGTGGGCAGCCCGGTGCGCTCGTCGAGGTAGATCGCCCAGTGGCCTCCCTCGCGCTGGGCGAAGGCGGCCCAACCGGCGCGGAGTGCGTCGCCGGTCTCGAGGGCTTCAACGGACTTGGCGGAAACCGCCACGCTCCCGCCCGGCCGGTACTTGATCCGATCTTCGTAGCGGCGTTCAGCCACCTGGCCATTGAAGCCGAAGGCCACCGTGGTCACGGCGACCGCCATCAGCGCAGCGAGAAAGCGTGGACGCGGGTTCATGATTCGCCCCCCAGGAATCGAACGTGTCGTAACACAACGCGGGGCGGCACCCCTGGCGCCGCCCCGCAACAGAGCACGGTGTGCTCAGCCGGTTTTACTTCTACGCTCCTGCTCAGGGACCTTCCCAGTTGCAGGAGTTGATCGCGCGAACGCGGAAGAACTCGATGTCGGCGCCACCGATCGCCGCGCCCGGCAGGGTCAGCGTGGTACCGGCGGCGGTACCGACGAGCTCGTTGGACTCGAAGGTCTTCACCGAGTCTCCGAGCAGATGGTAACCCGAAGCGCCGGTGGCCGGATCCCATTCGAAGCTGAGGTCGTCCCCGACCCGGTTGACCCTCAGGCCGTCGGTGGCCCCGGGGGTCGGATCGGCGCAGGTCTGCGGCGTGCAGCCCAGCGGCTCGCTGACCGAGAGGTGCAGCACCCAGCCCTGGAGCGTCCCGCTCTGGACCGCGCCGTTGCGCACCCGCAGGATCCAGGTTCCCTGGGTCGACTCACCGACGAAATCGTCCATCGTGCCCGGCCCGATCGGGTCGGTCTGCTGGTCGAAGCGGGTGTCGATGCCGAAGAAACCGCCGTTGTTGTTGACCAGGGTGACCTGGGTGCCCGCGGGCGAGATCAGGTCGATGCCGAAGCTCTGGCCGAACAGGCTGAAGTCGACGCTGGTATCGAGCTCCGTGATCATCCGGTCCTCGGAGATCGGCAACTCGAAGTCGGTGGTGCCGCGAGGCACCGAACCGGTCGGCCCGGTGACGTCATCGTCGAAGGTCCCGAGGGTGAAGCTGAACACCGAGCGATCCATCGGCGCGTTGGTCGCCGAGGAATCCAGCTCCAGGCTGACCACGTCGCCGCACTGCACGCTGGGTTGGACCACCAGCTCGAAGTGCGGAGCGTTGCTCTCGACCTCGGCGTTGACGGCGATGTCCGGATAGGTCGCATCGGCGATCAGGACGCGGGCCTGATCCGGATCGACGGCACGGAGCCGTCCGACCACGCCGACGCCGGTCTCGGTGCCGCGGTTGTAGAGCGAGACCGGAAGCTGGAGGGTCTCGCCGGGATCGAAGGTGCCGGTGCCGTTGCCGAGAGCGCCGCCGTCCTCGACCCGCGCCCGCATCCGCACCAGGTTGGCGCCGTCGGGCTGGGCGACACAGGCCGAAACCGGGCTCTCGCACGCGGCGTTGGCCCCGATCGCCTGGATCCGGTAGTAGGCGGTGAAGCTCGGATCGACGGTGGTGTCGAGGTAGGTGGTCGCCGGAGCGGCCACGGTATCGAGGATCACGTGCTGACGGTTGCAGCCGTTGTCCGAGCGCAGCACCAGGTAGGCCGAGGCGTCGGGCACCGCGGCCCAGTCGACCCGGGTGCCGCCGGGCTCGTTGCTGACCAGGATCGAGGGCTGGGCCAGCGCCGGGCAGCTGGAGCTGTTCTGGTTCTCCGGATCGGCGGCATCGCCGCAGGCGATGGCGTGGCGATCGAAGGCCGCGAACAGGGCCGCCGCGTGGGGCGTACCGTTGCTCAGGTCACCGTCGTCGTCGTCGGCCACCCGCATCCGCTGGTACCAGGACGAGGCGCCGCAGCTGTCGGAATCGGGCAGCGAGCAGTTGTAGATGTCGCCGGAGGAACCGTCGCGAGTCTGGTACCAGAGGCGCTCGGCCAGCTGCCACGCAGAGTCGGCGTCGAGGCCCATGGCCGGCAGGTCGCGGGTCGCCAGGTCGAAGATCGAACCACCGATCGGGTAGCTCTCACAGTGCACCGAACGGCCGCAGGGGCTGCTGCCGCTACCGCCGCACTGGTTCTCCACGAAGCCGGCCGGGGTGGGCGGCGTGTTGAAGGTACGCGCAGCCCAGTCGTGGTCGCGGACGCCGGTGCAGTTCAGGCAGGTGTCGCCGTAGCCGCTGCACTGGATCGCCGGGCGGAAACCGCGGCCGATGCAGGATTCGCGGCTGTAGAAGATCGCGACCACGTCGGCGTAGGCCTCGGAGGTGCGGTCGAAGCCGCCGCCGTCGTTCTGGTCGAGGCCGTGACCCCATTCGTGCGTCAACACTCCGGCGTTCTCACCGGTGTTCGAGCAACCGTTGCCGGCGCGGAACATGTTGATCTGACCGCCCCAGGTGGCGTTGCAGGTGTTGTTGACGTTGGTGTTGGTCACCACCGGGTTGTTGACGAAGGCCAGTCCGGGCATGTAGTGCCGCGCCATCTGGGCCACGCGGTTGACGTGGTAGAAGGCCGAACGGCTGGCGCCGGTGTTGCCGGCGGAGTCACCGGTGGCGCTGTCGCAGTTGGTTCCGGCGTTGATGTCCAGGTCGAAGGCACCGCCGCAGCTGCGGGTCTCGGCCACCGGACCGCACACATCGTCGATCTCGACGAAGGGTCCGTTCAGAGAGGTCGACACCGTGGAACCGGGGTTGCAGGTGAAGTTGCCGAAGTCGTCGGTGGTCTGGGCCGCGCCGCCATCGACGGAGAAGTCAGCGAAGGGCATCGGGTAGTTGTTGATCTCGCAACCCTGAGTCGCGCAGTCCTCGTCGTTGGCCGCCGGGTAGACGCCGCCGCGGATGTTCAGGTAATGGCTGGCGTCGGTGAAGGCCAGGATCTGGCCGGTGTGGGCATCCACCTCGGCTTCCCACTGTTCCTCACCCTCGATTTCGAACTGGATGCGCCAGGCGAGAACGTGGGTCACGCCGCTGCCGCGAGTTCCCTCGAAGGGTTTGGGCTCGGGACCGCGGGCGGGGTCGATGGCGACCAGCACCAGCTCCGGATCGCCGTGGTAGTGGTGCATGCTGCCGTCGGTACCCAGGTAGGCGTTGACCTTGTCGACCGCACCCTCGGCGGAGAGCGCCGGGGTGGTCGAGATGGTCACCGGGGAGATCCGCGAGGCGCCGAACTGCACCAGGTTGCCGTAGGCGACGAGGAAGGTGAATTTGGAGTTGTCGACCAGCAGGTCGCCGGCGCGCTGACGGAAGATCAACTGCCACTTGTCCTGGTCGAGCTCGGCGGAGGCGTCGCGATCCAACTCGAGGCTGGCCGCCCAGTTGCCGAGCACCGAGGTGTTGTTCTCGAGGAAGGTCCGGGCCTGGGCTTCCAGCCGGTCCAGATCGAGAGCCCCTGCCGGAGCCAGGTCGTTGCCGGCTCCGCCGAACCAGGCGATGCGGCCCGAGGCCATGGTCGGCATGCCGGTGCGGGCGTCGATGTAGATGGCCCAGCGGCCACCCTCGCGCTCGGCGAAGGCGTCCCAGCCGCGACGCAACGCGTCGCCGGGTTCGAGGCTCTGGGTGGAGATCGCCTTGACGGAGATCACCCCGCCTAGACGCTGCTGGATCTTGTCTTCGTAGCGACGATCGTCAGCAGGCTGGGTGAAGGCGAAAGCGGCGGTGGCCGCCAGGGTAAGCGCGAGCAGCATCGTGGCGACTCGCGCAGCACGACGCGTCGGGGTGCAGAGAAGCATCCCATCCCTCCTCAAAATGATCGGTCCTGCAAGCGTGGCAATACACGAACGAGCCCGAAGCAAACCGCAACACCCGGGCTCGGCCCCTGTGGCTGGGATGGGAAACGGCCCGTCCACGCGGACGGATCCTCGGAAAGCCCCTCCCTCGGGAGTTTCTGTCGCAGCCGCGAGGTTGCGGACAGACTCCACGCACGGTGTACGCCGACAATGCGATTGCGGCAAGGAATGTGACAGGAATCCGACAAAAACGGGACAAAAGCTGTGTTTTCGGGCTAGCTAGCACGGAGTGCAAGGGCGGGGGAACTCGGCGGCCTCGGCCGGCACTTCGGTAGATAGCCCCCCTAGTGGGGCTTGAGTTCGTAGAGCACCTCGCCGTCGGCGGTCAGCACGTGGTGCATCCCCAGCTTCTCCATGACCCGGATGCTGGGCTCGTTCTCGACGTAGGCCCGGGCGAAGAGCCGGCTCACCGTCAGCCGGCTGAAGGCGTGGTCGACCAGGGCCGCCCCCATCTCGAAGGCCAACCCCTTGCCCTGCTGATCCTGGCGGACTAGCCAGGCCAACTCGGCCTCCAGCCCCTGCTCCCCGGGAGTCGGGACCAGTCCGGCCCGGCCGACCATCTTGCCGCTCTCCCGCAGGATCGTGGCGTAGAGGCCGAAACCGTAGCGCTCGTAGTCTTGAAGATGGACCTCGAGCTTGTCGACGGTTTCTTGCAGCGTACGGGGTTTTCCGGTGATGTAGCGCATCAGCTCGGGATCCCGGTAGAGCCGGTGCAAGGGCCGCAGATCCCCCCGCTCGAGGGGGCGCAGGATCAGCCTGGGGGTCGGGATCGTGTCCATCGGGCCCCTAGTGTAGGGGAGCGCCGCCGAGATGTCGCGGGTTCCCTGCCCCCCGTTGCCTGCCGGGATCCGAGCCTTCCTGACTGATATAGTCCCCGGCTCGCATCACCCGAGGCGTCCCAGCCGTCTCCGGCCGGGGGCGGCTCTCGTTGCCACGAGGATCGAGCCGTGACCGACCATCAAGCACAGGACATCAAGCGCCGAATCCAGGACGTGGCTCGCCACGACAAGCCCTTCGAACACGAAGGCATCGGCGAGATCGCCGGCTACGGCATCGCCGCCCTCCCCGCCCTGGGTGAGCTGCTCGCCGAGGACCAGCCGATCGAGCGGGCCGAGCGCCTCGAGGACCTGCTCAAGTACGTGCTCAAACGGCTGATGTCCGGCAGCGTCAGCGCCGACACCGCCCTGGCCATCGCCCGCTTCCAGCAACGGCTGGGCCTGACCTGCAAGTACAAGTCCTACGCGATCAAGGCGACCACCCCGCTGGGTTTCGCCGTGTTCCTCCAGACCGACGGCGAGGGCTTCAGCTTTCAGTGCCACCGGACCCACAAGGTCGAGGTGTTCCACATCGTCGAACCCCAGCAAAACGCCCGGGTGTTTCTCTGCCCCATCGACGAGTGGGAGCGGATCTACGATCGGGACGGCTTCAACGCCTGGCTTCAGGGCGCCGACGATCCCCGCTTCGAACGCTGGATGGTGCGGCCGGAGCCGGGAGACGTGTTCGTCATCGACCAGCTCAACGTGGTCCACACCGTGCTCGGCTGCGTGCTCGAGGAGTACGCCACCGTCTCCACCGACATGGTCGACCGGCTTCATGACCAGAACGACGGCCGCGCGATCCCCGAACACTTCACCCGGGACTACGCCCGCGAGAACCTGCTGAAGGCGGACGCGCCGAAATCCAGCCGCCTGGTTTCCATCACCGCCGACGGCCCGGTCACCGAGCCGCTCACGGCGACGAAGCTGGAGCAGGGACAGAAGACCGTGCTCGCCGACTTCGCCGTCCAGGCCGAACGCTTCACCGTAGACGCCGACGGCAACTCCCCCGCCCTGGCCGACGACAAACGGGCCGCGTCCCTCTACGTCTGGGGCGGCAGCGGCGAACTGGTCATCGGCGACGCCGGCGACGGCCGCAGTCTGGCCGTCAACAAGGGTGACGTGTTGATGCTCCCTGCCGGCGTCCCCTACCACTTCAGCGCCGGCAACGACGGCCTCGACTTCTCCCGCCACCGCATCGAACATGACGTGGCGTTCTTCGATATTCCGTAGTTCGGCTTCCACCCCCGGCTCGCTTTCCCGGCTTCTGCTTGCCCGGCGCTGCTCTATACTGCGCCCACCTCATCCAAGAGCGGACGCATGAAGCTAGAGTGGAAACTGGCCAAGCAGGCGCGGCGGGCCGCCAGATTCAAGAAGGCGCTGGGCCCCCACGTCAAGGCCCTGATCGTCGAGTCCGAGAACGGCGTCTTCGCCGTGGATCCGGAGGACGAGACTCTCGGCGGGGCTCTGCGCCATCGCGGCAAGTACAGCCTGGAGGAGTTGGAGCGCCTGCGCCGCTTCGTGACTCCCGAGAGCAGGGTGCTGGTGGTGGGCGCGCACATCGGCACCCTGGCCATCCCCCTGGCCGGAAGCTGCCGTGAAGTCGTGGCCATCGAGGCCAACCCCCACACCTACGACCTGCTGGTCAAGAACATCGCGCTGAACAACGCCGCCAACTGCCGGGCACTGCATCTGGCGGCCAACGACCGGGAAGAGCCGGTCGAGTTCCTGCTCAGCCGGGTGAATTCCGGCGGCAGCAAACGGGTGCCTCGGGTTCGCAAGTTCATCTACTACTACGACGACCCCGAAACGGTCTCCGTCCCTTCGGCACCGCTGGACTCGGTCATCGAGGACCACGACTTCGACCTGATCGTCATGGACATCGAGGGTTCCGAGTACTTTGCGCTGAAGGGCATGCCGGAGATCCTGTCAAACGCCCGGGCGCTGGCCGTGGAGTTTCTCCCCCATCACCTGAAGCACGTCAGCGGCGTGACCGTGGAAGAGTTCCTCGCCGTGATCCCCCGGCACTTCACCACGCTGACCGTCCCGACGCTGAACCGAACCGTCGAGTCCGCCGAGTTCCTGCCCTGCCTCTCCGAGATGTACCGGAACGACCAGGGGGACGACGGTCTGATCTTCGAACGCGCCGATTAAACCGTAGGCGCTCCCGCTCGGCACCGAGCCGCCACGAATCCCCACAGTGATTTCCGACGGACGAAGTCGACAAAATCTTCGTCCGATTCCCGCGGCTTGTTCCGTTCCAGCCACAGGCCGAGCGTGCCCCCAAGATCCGCCCGACTCGACGCGGCAGGCCAGAACGATGAGTCGCTCCTGGCGCACTCTGGGGCTTCGTGGGGTTCCGTGCGAACCCTAGACATTTCACCAATCGGGACGGCGCCAAATACCACTTCTTCAGCCCTGGAGGAGAAATCATGCTTTCTTTTAGTCATTTCAGTTGACAGAAAGTCATCCAGGTGATCTACTAGGACTTGGCTGCCGCATTCGGCAGAGTGGTCTTTGAAAACTCGCCCCTCCGCCCACCCGGGTCCGCTCACCCCGCGAACTTTTCCGTGGGGTGCTGTTGCACTACGCAACGCTAATGGCGAGTCCTCAAGGACTCGCCGCAGGCCGACGACGGCCTGCGTCTAACAGAACAAGGACCGGACGCGTCATGTCGTTCGTTTCGGTGTTCGTTTGAGTTCCCCTTCATCGAGGTAGTTCTCGTTTGGTGCTCGCCACAGTTGGCGGCACATGGGGTACCAGCAGAAAGTTAATGGGACTTCAGTTCGCTACCCAGACAAGGACTCGCGCGTTTTTGGCGGCCGCGCGTAAACCGTCGCAATCACGCGACGGCTGTCGCGGGATAAGGAGCCCCAAGATGGGGAGAAAACAAAAAGACCTCCGCTTCGTACTCGCGTTTATCCGCGAAAAGGCGAAGTCGGGCGAACTGAAGTCAGGGATTCTGGAGACAGCGGAACGTGAATGCTCCCGCTTGCAGCACGCGCTGAGCGTGGGAGACATCAAGGCGATCAGGAAGAGGCTTGGAGCAGTCGCTCGATTGTTCACCAAGATCGACTGAGAGCTGACCATGGAACGCTGAGGATTCCGACCGTTTGCTTTCTGCCTGTAGTGCACGCCCGGCGCGTTCTACAGGGAGGAAGCACTATGGATTATGGGAGAGCAATCCGTGTGATTCGTGCTGCTAGGGGACTTTCGCAACAAGAACTGGCGAGGAAAGCACGCATAAACCCGAGCTACCTATCACTGATTGAGAGCAACAAACGGCAGCCTTCCACAGCAAAAGTCAAAAAGATCGCTGACGCGCTAGGAGTGCCGCTTCATCTATTGACACTGTTCGCCTCGGACCAAGATGACCTTGAAAGCTTGTCTGCCGAGGAAGGCCAACTCTTAGCAAAAAAGCTCTTGGCGATTTTAATGGACGCCGAGGACGCCGCCGAATGAAATCACTTAACCAAGATGACAACGTGAAGCTTCGGTCCATGCGGCGACTCGAGTCTCTGCTGGGGCGCTCTCGAAAAGACATCAAACGAATCGCCGAAAACTCTGGCCGCTACTACCGCCCTTTCCCCAAAAGGCAGGGTGACAAAGTCAGAACTATCGACAACCCTACCGGCGAACTCAAACAGATCCAAAAGAGGATCCAAGAGCGCATCCTGACTGATTTCGAACTTCCGGAGTCGATGTTGGGCGGTGTCAAAGGAAGATCCATCAAGCTCAACGCGAAGCTTCACTGCGGCGCACCCACGGTGGTCCATCTCGACCTGGTGAAGTGTTTCCCCAGAATCTCCAACAAAGTCGTCTACAAGGCCTTCGTTGAGCACCTCGGCTGCACACCGCGGATAGCAGGCCTACTGACTCAGCTCACCACCTATCGCCGCAGACTTCCCCAAGGGTCCCCGGCAAGCACTATGCTAGCGAACATCTGCCTTCTCAGGATGCACAACGAACTCCGGGATGTCGCGCAGACGAACGGGTCAATGCTGTCGTTCTTTGTGGACGACATTGGCCTGTCCGGGAATCGTCCGGAAGTCCTTATCGAGCAGATGATCGGGATCGTGCGCAACCATGGGCATTCTGTCAGCCACCGAAAGCGGAAAATCATGCGAAGCCATGAACCGCAAACTCTGACAGGACTGAGCCTGAACCGACGGCCGCTTGTGCCGAGAACCCGGCGTGCTCAAGTGCGCAAGCAGATCTACCACTGGGCGTCTCAGGGTAATTGCACTGATGAGCTGCAGAGAATCCGCGGGGCGGTCAACTTCGTGCGGTGGGTGTCCGAACATCAAGGCGAGGCGCTCGAACGAACACTGTCAAGAGCTCAGTCCAGTACTTCTGCGGAGAGCGACCGAAGTCGGCAAGGGTGTTGAGCGGGGAACTCGCTGAGTTCCCCGACGTCAACTTGCTAGCGTCCTCCGGAAAGGCTCCGAAGAACGGCCTCGACTTCACCGACCGCCTTCTGGACCACTTGGTCTCCTGCGGCCGGCGCCAAACGAGAGTGACAGCGCGAACACTTCGCGAACTCGTCCAACCAACAACCGACGGAAACGTCGCTGCTCAACTGGCACTCTCGGCACGTAACGGTGATGCGGGTCTCACCAAGCTTGGCCGCCCCGCTCATCAGCTGCAGCCGCTGGTCGCGCCGCAGTTGACGCAGGCGTAGCACGCACCGTTGCGCACCATGATTTCGCCGCACTCGCTGCAGGGCGGCGCATCGGCCTGGGCCACGTAGACGGCGCGCTCCCGCTCTTGCAGGTCGGCCGTCGCCGCGGCATCGGCCTCGATCTCACCGCCGTTACCGTTCTGCTGCTCGATGCGCGCCGGCTGATCTTCGGCGGGCAGGAACTGCAGGGCCATCCAGCGGAAGACGTAGTCGACGATCGACTTGGCCATCGGGATGTCGGAGTTGCCGGTGAAGCCCGAGGGCTCGAAGCGGGCGTGGGAGAACTTGTCGACCAGGAAGCGCAGCTCGACGCCGTGCTGCAGGCCGAAGGAGACCGCCGTGGCGAAGGCGTCGGCGAATCCGGCCAGGGTCGATCCCGCCTTGCCCAGGGTGATGAACAGCTCGCCCGGGGTCTTGTCGTCGTAGAGGCCGACGGTGATGTAGCCCTCGAAACCGGCCACCGAGAACTTGTGGGTGATCGACTCGCGGGTATCCGACAGCTTCCGCCGCTGGAGACCGGCCGCCATGGCGGCGTTGAGGTCGAAGGCCACGTCGGTCTTGGCCTCCTCCTTGGTGTCGCCCGAAGACAGCGGCTGGGTCCGCTTGCAGCCGTCGCGGTAGATCGCCACCGCCTTCAGCCCCAGCTTCCAGGACTCGACGTAGGTCTGCTGGATGTCTTCGACGGTGGAGTCCGACGGCATGTTGACCGTCTTGGAGATCGCACCGGAGAGGAAGGGCTGCACGGCGCCCATCATCTTGACGTGACCCATGTGGTTGATGCTGCGGGTGCCGTTCTGGGGCTTGAAGGAGCAGTCGAAGATCGGCAGGTCCTCGTCCTTGAGCTCGGGACAGCCCTCGACGGTGTTGTTCTCGTTGATGTAGTCGACGATCGCCTGGATGTCTTCCCGCACGTAGCCGAGCTTCTTGAGCGCCAGCGGCACGGTGTTGTTGACGATCTTGAACAGGCCGCCGCCGACGAGCTTCTTGTACTTGACCAGCGCCAGGTCCGGCTCGATACCGGTGGTGTCGCAATCCATCATGAAGGCGATGGTGCCGGTCGGGGCGAGCACGGTGGCCTGGGCGTTGCGGTAGCCGTACTCGGTGCCGTGGGTCACGGCATCGGCCCAGCAGCTGCGGGCGGCGGTCAGCAGATCGCCGGGCACACGCTCGGAGTCGATGCCGTTGGCGGCTTCCTGATGCTTGCGCATCACGCCGAGGAACGGCTCGCGGTTGCGGGCGTAGCCGGCGAAGGGGCCGTTGTGGGCCGCGATCTTGGCCGAGGTGTTGTAGGCCTCACCGCACATCAGCGACGTGATCGCCGCGGCGTAGGAACGGCCTTCGTCGGAATCGTAGGGCAGGCCCCGGGACATCAGGAGCGCGCCGAGGTTGGCGTAGCCCAGGCCCAGCGGGCGGTAGTCGTGGGAGTTCTTGGTGATCGCCTCGGTCGGGTAGGAGGCGTTGTCGACCCAGATCTCCATGGCGCTGATGACGACATGCACGCCGTGGCGGAAGGACTCGACGTCGAACTCGCCATCGCCCCGGCGGAACTTCATCAGGTTCAGCGACGCCAGGTTGCAGGCGGTGTCGTCGAGGAACATGTACTCGGAGCAAGGGTTCGAGGCGTTGATCCGGTCGGTGTTGGGGCAGGTGTGCCAGGTGTTGATCGTGGTGTCGTACTGCATGCCCGGATCGCCGCAGACCCAGGCCGCCTCGGCGATCTGCTTCATCAGATCGGTGGCCTTGTGGCTGGTCACCGGCGAACCGTCGGTCACCGCCTTGGTCTGCCACTCGCTGTCCGAAAGGACCGCGCGCATGAACTCGTCGTTGACCCGCACCGAGTGGTTGGCGTTCTGGAAGAAGACCGAATCGTAGGCGCCGCCGGGAACGTTGAACTCACCGGAGTAACCGGCGTCGATCAGCGCCCAGGCCTTTTTCTCTTCGTCGGCCTTGCAGTTGATGAACTCCTCGACGTCGGGATGGTCGATATCGAGGATCACCATCTTGGCCGCGCGGCGGGTCTTGCCGCCGGACTTGATCACGCCGGCGAAGGCGTCGAAGCCCTTCATGAACGAGACCGGACCCGAAGCGGTGCCGCCGCCGGCCAGGCTCTCGGTCTTGGACCGCAGCGGGGAGAGGTTCGAGCCGGTGCCCGAGCCGTACTTGAACAGCATGCCCTCGGTCTTGGCCAGGCCGAGGATCGACGGCATGGTGTCCTTGACCGAGTTGATGAAGCAGGCCGAAACCTGCGGATGCTCTTCGACGCCGCAGTTGAACCAGACCGGGGAGTTGAAGGAGACCATCTGGTTGACCAGCATGGCGGTCAACTCGGCCTGGAAGACCTGGGCGTCCTCCTCACCGGCGAAGTAGTAGCCCTGACGTCCCCAGGTGGTGGCCGCATTGACCACCCGGTCGATCAGCTGCTTGACGCTGCGCTCCCGCTCGGGAGTCCCGAGGGCGCCGCGGAAGTACTTCTGGGCCACGACGTTGGTGGCCAGCTGCGACCAGGACTTGGGCACCTCGACATTGCGCTGTTCGAAGGCGACCTCACCCTTTTCGTTGGTGATGACCGCGTCCCGCAGTTCCCATTCCAGCTCGTCGTAGGGGTGGACACCCGGCTTGGAGTAGCGGCGAGCGAAGCGCAGCCCGTCCCGCGGACTGGCGACCCGCGGAGTCTTGGACGGCTCGGCGGATGCGGCGGGAGCGTTGGGCTGGTCGTCAGCGGGCGTGGGATCGGGACGGAGCATTCTGAGCGGCCTCCTCGGGTGCTGAATGAAGCGGTTTCTGCGGTCGGATCGGGGCGTAAACGGCGCGACGGAACCCCATGGGTCTCGTGTCGAAAAACGCGAGAAAAGCTATCAAGACCCAAGTTGGGGTGTCAAGAAAAAACGGCCCGCGGACCACTAAATATAGCATGCCCGGCGGATCAAAGCCACTAGATATGGTGGCCGAGCCCTGTCGCAAACTTCCTGATTTCAGGGACTTAGGCGTTCCGGCCCCGCCGGCGAATCCGCTCCAGGGCGGCGGTAATTTCGTCACGGACCGACGGGTCGCTTTCGCCCCCGATACGCCCCTCGAGAAGGCTTGTCGAACTTGGATCGTCGTGCTCGCCGAGTGCCCAAATTACGTGGCACCGGAAGGTCGGATCGGGGTCTTCCAGCGCCCGGCCCAGGGCCGGGATCGAGGCGGGGTCCCGGCGGTTCCCCAGCACCACGGCGGCGTTCCGCCGCATCCCCTCCCACTTGGCCCGCATCAGCGATGTCCCGGAGTAGCGCAGTCGAAAGGTCGACTCATCCATCGCCAGGATCTCCAGCGGATCCAGCCCGCGCAGATCCTCCCGGAAGGCGAAGGGGTCGTCCTCCCGGGGCACGCCGAAACTCAGGTTCCAGGGGCAGACGGTCTGGCAGTCGTCGCAGCCGAAGATCCAGTCCCCGATCCCGTTGCGCAGCGCCGGATCGATCTCGCCGCGGCGCTCGATGGTCCAGAAGGAGATGCAGCGGTTGGAGTCGACCACTCCGTCGGCAACGATGGCGTCGGTGGGACAGGCCTCGATACAGGCGTTGCAGCTGCCGCAGAACTCATCGTGAGGCCCGTCGTCCACTTCCAGTTCTGCGGTGGTCAACACCTCGGAAAGCAGCAGCCACGACCCCAAGCTGCGCGAGATCAGGTTGGCGTTCTTGCCGATCCAGCCGATCCCAGCCTGTTCGGCCCAGGCCCGTTCCAGCACCGGCCCGGTGTCAACGAAGGTGCGGGACGCGCCGTCGGTCTCCGCCTCGAGCCACTCTGCCAGAGCGCGGGTCCGCTTGCGCATGACCTTGTGGTAGTCGCGGCCGTGGGCGTAGCGGGCGACCCGGGCGCTCCCGGCAGGCGGGTCTCCTGCAGAGCCGGTGTGGTAGTTCATCGCCAGGGCGACGACGCTGCGACAACCCTCGAGCACCCGCGTGGGGTCGGCCCGCTGGGCGGGGTCCCGCTCCATCCAGTTCATCGAACCGTGCTGCCCGGCATCGAGCCAACGGTTGAGCGCCGCCCCGTCCCGCTCGAGGGCGGAGGCCCGGGCAATCCCCACCGCGTCGAAGCCGAACTCCCGTGCCCTGTCGCGCAGGCGCCGGCTCAGCTCCGCCGGACTCACGAGAGCGGTCTCATTCCGACGGGTCGTCGGCGGATGGCGGGCTACCGGCCTTGCGGCCGCTGGCCCAGTCGGTCTGGCGAGCGATCCCACGCAGGATGTGCACCTCGCTCTCGGTCAGGCCGGCCCGGGCGTACATCCGGCGGATTCGCCGCATCATCTTTTCCCGGGTGTGTGGATGCAGAAAGCCGATGCCCAGCAGGGTTTGCTCCATGTGCTGCAGCATCGCTTCCCGGGCCTCGTGCCCGGCGGGAGGTTCCAGGGCGCCCTCGGCCAACGGCTCTCGCATCGCCCGGCGCAGTTCGTGAGCGGTGAGCAACACCGCGTGGGCCAGGTTGAACGAGGGGTATTCCTCGGAGGCGTCGAAGTAGACCAGATGGGTGCAGCGATCCAGCTCGGCATCGCTCAGCCCGTGGGCCTCCCGGCCGAACAACAGCGCCAGCTCCCCGCTTCGGGCCGCCGCCGCCAGTTCGCGGGCGACCTCGTCCAGCCGGAAGTGGGGCTTGCGGTGCTTTCCCAGCCGCCGGCTGGTCCCGACCACGGTGCGCGCCTGGCCCAAGCCACGGTCGAGGTCGTCGTGGACGGTGATGCCGTCGACCAGTTCGACCGCATCCACCGCACGCCGCCGCGCCTCTTCTGCCCGGGGATCGCACTTGGGCCGGATCACCTCCAGCCGCCGAAACCCCAGGTTCTTGAGCGCCCGGGCCGCCGAGCCGATATTGCCCGGATGCTGGGGTTCGACCAGCAGGAAACGGACCTGTGAGGCGAGGGGCAACAAGCGGAACCGTCCTCGGGGAAAAGCGCCGCCGGGGCTGCAATCGCGGCTCTCCGGGGTTAGCGTGTGACGCAGGCTCTTGGGAATTCGAGCATAGCAGAGGTGCTGCTTGCGCATGAAAGTGTGGGGCGAGGGCCCGCTGGTGATCAAGATTGCCGGTCTCGCCGGCGGCGTGCGCGTCTTCACCGAGGAGTGCAAGACCGCGGCCGCGGACGGATTCCGCGTCGCCGCCGTGGACACCCGTGGGGACCGCCGCGACGACCCGGCACCCGGCCCGCTCGGCTGGGACGCCCTCAGCGAAGACATCGCCCGGGCCATGGATGAACTGGGCGACGAGCGGGCGGTGCTCTGGGGTACCTCCTTCGGGGCGCTGGTGTCCCTGGCCTTCGCCGCACGATATCCCGATCGAACCGCCGGTCTGCTGCTGGCGGTTCCGCCGGCGCCGCACTGGCAGCCGGGACTCTATCGCTGGGTGCTGCGCCGGATCTCGAGCGGCCGGTTCCGCGCTCCGCTGTCCCGCGGGGTGCTCGCGTTGGCCATGGTGCTGACCTGCGGCTGGGAGTTCCTCTACCCGACGGTGATTCGGCGGGTCCCCACCCTGTTTCGCGAGGCCCGGCAGGCGCGGACGCCGGGAAAGACCTACGCCGAGAAGAGCGCGCTCCTCTGCGCTCAGACGCTGGAGTTACCCGGCGCGCTGCGAGAGATCCCGATCTCGATCGTCGGCAGTTCGCTGGATCTACTGGCGCCGACGGCGGGCACCCGCCGGCTGGCGGAGCGGTTGCCCCACGCGCGCTACCTGGAAATCGGCTGGGCCGGACACAGCGTCAGCTGGTCACGGCCGAAGACCTACCACCGCCTGTCCCTCGCCGAATTGCGCCGGCTGACCGGGCGAAGCGGCTAGCGGTCTCGCTACCAGCCTTCGGGCGTCGGCTTGAGCGGGAACGTCTCCTGAACGACCTTGGGCCGCTCGAGCCGTTGGCCGGCCACGGCGTAGACCTTCTTGCTGAAGAAGAGCGTGACGCCCCGGGTGCGCAACGTGCTGACCACGTCCAGCTCCCGCTCGTAGAGATCACGCCGTTCGGCAGCCGCACCGCGGGCGGCACGAGTCGCGTCGTAGCGCACCGGCCCTTCCCAGGCGGCGCGGAAACCGCTGCTGCCGTAGACCAGCAGTTCGCCGACCCGGCGCAAGACCACCGGGTTCTCGACGTCGTCGAAGGAGACCATCATCTCCTGGACGTCATCCCGGTCGAGATCCACCAGCTGCAGATCGCCCCGGTCGACGTGGCCTTCGAGCTCGGCACCGAAGTCCCGGTGGTACAGGCTCTCGAGGCGTCCGCCCCGGTCGGCCCATACATCGAATCGGACGTTGACCGCCCGGGCCTTGTCCTTCTTGCCGGTGAAGTAGGTGGTCACCGCGACGAGCTGCTCTTCCTCGCCGGGGATCACCTTGGCCTGCAGCACCGTGGAGGAGAGGATGTCGCCGGTGGCCAGGCCCATCGCCTTGTAGGCACGGACCGCCCGGCTCTCGCCGGCAGAGGCGCCGGCCGCCAACAGGAGCGCGGCGATCGACAAGAGCACGCGTAGGCTTCTCATCACGGGATTCCTTCCGGCGCCAGCGCCGAGAGCTTGCGGGGATCGTCCCCGGAAGACCGATTCCAGTATAATCAGATAAGGCGGTGTCCCTTCCGAAGCAAGGTGTGCCCACCGCAAGGAGCCGCCCCACATGCGCATTTACAAGAGCCGATTCGTTCTTCCGGTCGCATCTCCGCCGCTGGAACAGGGCGCAGTCGCCGTGGACGGCGATCGGATCGCCGCGGTCGGCCCGGCGGATTCCATCACCGAAAAGTACCCCGATGCCCAGGTCTTCGACCTGGGGGACGCGGCGCTCTTGCCCGGGCTGGTCAACGCCCACACCCACCTGGAACTCTCCGACGCGAGCCCCGACGATCTGCCCGCCGGGGACTACATGGCCTGGGTCCGGGCAATGATCGAACGCCCCCGGGAGCCCGAGGATGCGGCCCCCGCCGCCCAGCGCGCCATCGAGACCATGGTCGCCCGGGGCACCGTCGCCGTCGGCGATGTGGCCAACGCCAGCTGGATCGCTCCCCTGCTCAATCGCTCGCCGCTCCACGGAGTGCTGTTCCTCGAACTGATCGGGTTCAACCCCGCAAGCGCCGAGCAACTGCTCGACGATGCGGCCCGCTCGCTGGACGAGATCGACCGGGACGAAGACTTCGCCGCCAACCCCAGGCTGCGGGTCGTGCTGACGCCCCATGGGCCCCAGAGCTGCTCCGCCGCGTTGATCAAGGCGCTGGCCGGACGGGCCGTCGCCGCCGCGGCGCCCCTTTCGATCCACGTCGCCGAGAGCGACGAGGAAACCAAGCTGCTGATGGAAGGCAGCGGCCCGTTCCGCGACCTGCTCGAAGAGCGGGGGGTGCTCCCCGATCCGTGGGCGGTGCCCAAACACTCGCCGGTCGAACACCTCGACCGCCTCGGCGCCCTGTCGCCGCGAACCCTGGCGGTGCACTGCATTCATCTGTCGAAACAGGATCTGTCGCGGCTGCAGACCCGCGGCGTGACCGTGGTGACCTGTCCTCGAAGCAACGATCGCCTCGGCGTCGGACGCGCTCCCGTGGCGCAACTGCTCGGCGCGGGCATTCCCGTCGCCCTGGGAACCGACTCCACCGCCAGCGCCCCGGACACCGACCTGTTCGCCGAACTGGCCTACCTCTGTAGCGAAATCGGCATCGCCCCCGCAGCGGGGCTGCGCATGGCGACCCTCAACGGCGCCCGCGCCCTGGGTTTGACCGACGACCTGGGAAGCATCGCCGAGGGCAAGCTTGCCGAGTTGATCGTCGTCCCCCTCGACGGCGCACCCGACCCGATGGCGGTGATCGGCTCGAACCCCGAAACGGTCTACCGGCTGGCGGACGCCCCGGCGGAGGCGACGTGATTCAAACCGTGGCCACCTGGGCCCGGATGGTCAAGTTCTCCCACAGCCTGTTCGCTCTCCCCTTCGCCCTCAGCGGCACGGCGCTGGCCGCCATGCGCGAGGGCGTGACCGCAAGCCAGGTCGGCTGGGTCATCGTGGCCATGTTCGCGGCGCGCAACGCGGCGATGGGCTTCAACCGGCTGGTCGACCAGCCCTTCGACGCCGCCAACCCGCGCACCGCCAAGCGCGAGCTCCCGAGCGGCGCGTTGACCCGCGGCTCGGTCTGGATCGTGACCCTGCTGCTCATCGCGCTGTTCGTCTTCGCCGCCTTCCGCCTGCAGCCGATCTGCGGATGGCTCTCCCCGCTCGCCCTGGCGGTGATCCTCGGCTACTCGTACACCAAACGCTTCACCTGGGGCAGCCATCTGGTGCTGGGTCTCGCCCTGGCCATGGCACCGATCGGCGGCTGGCTCGCCATCACCGGCAGCTTCCACCCCGTACCCCTCTGGCTCGGGCTCGCGGTGTTGCTCTGGGTCGCCGGCTTCGACGTGATCTACTCCTGCCAGGACGCCGACTTCGACCGCAAGGCGGGCCTGCACTCGATCCCCTCCCGCTTCGGGCTGGCCACGGCACTCAACATCGCCCGGGCCCTCCACGCCGCCACCATCGCCTGCCTCGTCGCCGTCGGCCTCAGCGGCAACCTGCACCCGGCCTACTGGGCCGGCATCGCCCTCATCGCCGCCATCCTCATCTGGGAACACCGCCTGGTCGGGCCCGACGACCTGACCCACCTCGACATGGCCTTCTTCAACCTCAACGGCATCATCTCGGTGATCTACCTCGCCACCATCCTGATCACCGCCGCCCTCTAGCTCACAGCCGCCCCCCAATCGCCTCCAAAGGGAGCCCCCCGGCGCCCATCCACGCCCAGGTGGAAAGCCGCTCTCCCCGTAGGCAGAATGTCCCCATGCGATTTGTAGTTGCCATCACCGGCGCCAGCGGCGCCATCTACGCCGTGCGCCTTCTCAAGGCCTGCCTCGACCTGGGCCACCACGTCGACCTGATCGTCTCGGACTACGGCAAACGCCTCCTGATCGAGGAGTGCGAGTTCAACCTCAAGACCGAGACCGTCGAGCAGTTTCTCGACCGGCGCTATGGCGCCGCCGAGCGAGCGGGCACGTTGACCCACCATCGCGACAGCGACATGGGTGCCTGCATCGCCTCGGGCTCCCAACGCTGGGACGGGATGGTGGTGATTCCCTGCTCGATGAAGACCTTGTCGGGGATCGCCCACGGCACCGCGTCGAATCTGGTGGAGCGCACCGCCGACGTGACCCTCAAGGAGCGCCGGCCGCTGGTCATCGTGCCCCGCGAGACGCCGATGAACATGATCCACCTGGAGAACCTGCAGAAGGCCGCACGGGCCGGTGCCGCGATCCTGCCGGCGATGCCCGCCTTCTACCAGAAGCCCCGGACCTTCGAAGACCTGGCGGACTTCATCGCCGGCCGGGCGCTGTCGCTGCTCGGCTCCGAGCACGGGTTGTTCGAACCGTGGAAGGGATGAACCCGGGCAGGCCGCAGCTGCTGCTGTTCGACATCGACGGGACGCTGATCGAAACCGGCGGCGCCGGCAAGCGAGCGCTGGAGCGCGCATTCGCCGACGCTTTCGAGATCGGCGATTTCGAACAACGCACCGCAGCGGTGGAGTACGCCGGCCGCACCGATCCCGGAATCCTCGCGGCCCTGGCCCAGGCGCTGGGCGTTCCCCGGGACCGCTTCGAGGCGGAGCGGGAAACGCTGCTCGCAAACTACTTCGACGGACTGCGCACACTCTTGCGCGAGGATCACCCGAGCAAGCGCACGCTGCCCGGCGTGGTTCCCCTGCTCGAGGCCCTGGCTCCCCGGCCGGGGGCGCACCTGGGACTCCTGACCGGCAACATGGAGCAGAGCGCCCGGATCAAGCTGGACGCCTTCGACCTCAATCGCTTCTTTCCCGAGGGGGGCTTCTCCTCGGATCACGCCGATCGCCGGGAGATCGCCCGGGCCGCCCGGCAGAAGCTGGAGCAACACCTCGGGCAGCGCTTCGCTCCGGCCGACGTCGTGGTCATCGGGGACACCGAGCATGACGTGGACTGCGCCCGGGCCAACAGCTTCCGCGCGGTGGCGGTCTCCACCGGTTGGGTCCCCCGGGAACGCCTGGAAGCGGCGCAGCCGGATGTGCTGCTCGACGGGTTCGAGGACCTTCCTGCGGTGATGACGGCGCTTTTGCCCGGTTCGACAGCTCCGTAGGCGCCTTCAGCTCCGGGCTGCTCCCCCTCCGACGAAACGTCGACGGCTCCCCTTCCGTATACTCGGCCACGGACCAAAGAGAGGGGACGCCATGAAGAGCTTTCTGACCGCATTCCTCGGCGCGCTCTGCGCCATCCTGCTGACCATCGCCATGACCGCCGGGGTGGGTAGCTGCTACGTCGGTGGCGGCCCCGAGGTCGAGAAACGCTCCTGGCTCGTTCTCGAGCTGACTGGCGGCATCACCGAGTACGACCCGCCCGGAGGCGTACTGAGCCAGGTCACCGGTGGTTCACCGGAAACGCTGACGCGGATCCTGGACAACATGCGCAAGGCCGAGGTGGACGACCGGATCGAAGGGGTGATCTTCAAGGTCGCCTCGGGCGGCGCCTCCTCCCGGGCCAAGGGTCAGGAGATCCGCGGAGCCATCGCCCGCTTCCTGGAGTCGGGCAAACCGGTGCACTGCTGGGCCGAATCCTTCGGCACCACCGACTACGCCCTGCTCGCCGCCTGTCCCGAGATTCTCGCGGCGCCCACCGGCTACATGGAGCTGAAGGGGTTCTCCGCCACGTCGATGCACATCCGCGATGCCCTGGACAAGCTGGGCGTCCGGCCGCAGCTGCACAAGATCAAGGACTACAAGTCGGCCGCCGAGATGATGATGAACAGCGAGGCGACCGAGTCGGCCAAGGAAAACCGGCGCTGGATCATGGAGGACCTCTGGCAGCAGTTCGTCGAGATCCTCGAACAGGATCGTGATCTCGGAGAGGACAAGATTCTCGCGCTGATGGAGCACGCGTTCTTCGAGGGCCAGGAAGCGGTGGACGCCGGCCTGGTCGACCGCCTGGCCTACTGGGACGAACTGGCCGACGAACTGAAGGGGGACGACGACACCCTGCGGGTGGTCGACTCGGGCACCTATGGCCAGATCGAGGCCGAATCCCTCGGCCTGAAAGGCAAGCAGACGATCGCCGTGATCCACGCCCAGGGCACGATCATGGGCCGGCAGAGCGGCGTCAACCCGATGCTGGGCATGACCCTGGGACACGAGACCATCGTCGCCGAGCTGCGCAAGGCGCGGCTGGACGAGGACGTCGCGGCGGTCATCGTGCGGGTCGACAGCCCCGGCGGCGACGCCCTGGGAAGCGACCTGATGGGCCACGAGGTGGAGGTCACCGCCGCGGTGAAGCCGGTGGTGATCTCGATGGTCGATGTCGCCGCGTCCGGCGGCTACCACATCTCCTACCGGGGTACGCGCATCCTCGCCGACCCGATGACGGTGACCGGATCGATCGGCTCGATCACCGGCAAGTTCAACGCCGCGGGGCTCTACGAGAAGCTCGGCGTGGGCTACGACGACAGCGTGTCCAAGGGACCGATGGCCCATGTGCACTCCGACCTCCGCGACTACAGCGAGGCGGAATGGGAACGCTTCACCGACAACCACTGGGATGGCTTCAACCGCTGGCTGCGGGACGTTGCGGAGCACCGGGGCATGACCTTCGAGGAGGCCGAGCAGCTGGCCCACGGCCGGGTCTGGACCGGACGCCAGGCGCTCCAGAACGGCCTGGTCGACGAACTGGGAGACTTCCACAGAGCGGTCGAGGTCGCCCGGGAACTCGCCGAGATCCCGGCGGATGACAAGGTCACCCTGGCGCATTTCCCCAAGTCCCAGAGCTTGCTGGAGTCGCTGACCGGTGGAGACGCCGCGGTGGGTGACGCGGCGCGCTGGGCGGTCTACACCACGCTACAGCGGGATATCGAGCAGACCCTGCAGTACCTGGCCGCGGACTCGGACCCGACGGTGCGAGCTTTCGTTTCGGGCTACTGACCGCCGGTCGACGGCGCGGAGGTTGCGGCAGATGCCGTGGCCTCCCGCCCCTCGGCGGACGCTGCAGGGGTGGCGGAGACCAGGGTGATGCGGGAGCCGTCGGCAACGACCAGTTCGTCGGAACCGTCGCCGTCGAAGTCGGCGGCCACCACCGCCTTGGCGCCGGGCCAATCGATGCGCAGCTCTTCGGACCCGGTCTCGGGATTCAGTCCCAACACCGTGCCCTGCTCCAGCAGCACCAGCAACAGATCGCGACCCTCGACACGCAAGCCGGCCACCGACCGGATACCTGCCGATGCCACACCGAACCCGGAAAGCCCGGGGTGCTGAACCAACCAACCGGAGCGGTCACCGGCCAACGGTTCCCGCCGCGCCTTGCCGACCCGGTCGAAGGCCTGAAGCGCTCCGTCCAGCGAGAGGGTCCAGATCGTCGGGTCATCCGCAGGACCGGTCACCAGTAGCGAACGGAAACCGCTGCCCTCGACCAACGCCCGCAGCCGGTTGCCTGCCATGTCCGAGGCCATCAAGCCGGCGGAGGTCGCCAGCAACAGCTCGCCCGGTTGACCGCCGGAGGGATGCAGACTGGCAATGTCGAAGGCGCTCCGCGGAGCCTGCCATTCACTGAACGCGCCGCGGGACGGACTGAACACCGTCACCCGGTCGGAGCCGGGACGGTGGCCGATCAACTCACGGGTTCCGTCGCCGTCAAGATCCAGGGCGCGGAGACCGCTCATGCCGCTGGGGGCGCGGAACCGGCCGCGCACGACGCCGTCCCCCTCGACCATCGCCATCGAACTGCCGCGCAGGACGGTGAAGGGGGGCGCGCCGGCCTGCCCGTCCGCGGGCCCCAGATCCTGCACCGGCAAACGACCGGTGCGGGTCCAGTGAGCTTCGACCCGGCCACGGCGCACATCGGCGACCCGCACCGGGCGAACGTCGGGGTCCTTGTCGGCGAGGACGTTGCCGATCGCCTGCCCCAGCTCGACCTCGAGGCCTTCACGGTAGCCGTTCCAGCGTCGGCGAATTTGCCCCTCGGAGTCGATCAACATCAGGGTCGGCAGGTTGCGCACCTGCAGCACCCGGTCCAGCTCCTTGCTGTAGCGGCCGATTTCCAGGGACAGGCCCACCCGCTCCAGGAAGACCCGGATCGTTTCGTCGTCCTCCTGGGCGTTGACCGCGATCAGCCGCACACCCCGGTCCCGGTAGAGCCGCTCCACCTCGTGGAGCAGCGGCAGCTCCTTGACGCAGGGGGCACACCAGGTGGCCCAGAAGTCGAGGATAAGCGCCGGAGGCAGCTCTGCCGCGGTGTCGAACTCGCCCCCCTCTAGCAGCGAGATGCGCGCTTCGGGCAGGCGCGGCAGCCAGGGGTCGGCGTCGACCGGCCGGGACGGACCCTCGGCCGCCGGGTTCAACGGCGTGGTCCAGGCCAGGGAGTCTGCTTGATACCAGGTGAGGGTTGCGGGGGCCGCGAGGGTCGGGGCGGCGGTGCAGAGCGCGAGGGCGCCGGCGGCGAGGAACCGGAGAATTCTCATCGGTTTCAGTCTACGCGGCAGCGGGTGCCCGCGCACACCGGCCCGCGGGTGCCACGGACAGGTCCCGTGGCTTGCAGCCCCGACGGCGAGGCTGCCGCTGGATGCCGAGGAAGCTAGGCTTCCTGGGCGCGCCAGGCAGCGTAGATCTCGAACGCCTTGGCGCTCTCGATCTCCACGAACTTGCGATAGACCTTCTGACGGATGGTGTCGATCTGGTAGACACCGTCATCCGACTTGAACGAGACCATCTTCGCCTGGATTTCCGAGTCCGAAGCCTTACGCCGACGAGCCATGGGGCAGCCTCCTCCGTTTACTCCATGTCAGGTTGCAGTAAGGACAGAGTCAAGACTCATACCAACTACCCGCCACCTGATTGAGGCGCACAGAACAGGGGAAAAATAGCGCTTACGTTTCTGGAATCGGATCCCGTCACCCGCTGATCGCCTGGCTTTTGCCCCAAAATACTCGGTCACACTGGCGGACTTTTGGTTAACTCAGTCAGAAAGGCAGACTCTGGTCCGCTCGCGCTCTATAATAAGGACCGTGTTTTCGCTGCCTTCATCACCCCCGCCGGGACCGGTCCGTTACCGGGGGTGG
Organism: Acidobacteria bacterium Mor1; assembly: GCA_001664505.1. Classification (GTDB taxonomy): domain Bacteria; phylum Acidobacteriota; class Polarisedimenticolia; order Polarisedimenticolales; family Polarisedimenticolaceae; genus Mor1. The sequence goes on along the minus strand of CP011806.1, from coordinate 4,856,662 downwards.
CCCCGGTGACCGCCAGCCCCGAGAATCGGCGCCTGCTGCTGGTCGACGGCCCCGGAATCGAGGGTATGACCGACAGCCTGAACCGGCTCGGCTACCCCGCCAGCCTCGCCGCCGGGATCGAGGACGCCCGGCACCTGCTGCATCGGGATCAGCCGGACGCGCTGATGATCGGGGTCGATGCCCTGAGAGCGCCGATGGCGGTGGCCTCCCTGCGCGAGGCATCTCCGGGGACCGCGCTTTTGATCCTGACCGCTCCGGGGCAGGTCACCGCAGCCTCCCGCCTGCTTAGGGAGGGGGCCGACGACTACCTGCTGCTGCCCCCCGACGACCACGAGCTGCGGCTGCGACTGGGGCGGATCCTCGATCGCCGGGACCTGGACGACCGCATTGCCTTCTTCAGGGATCAGCTGACCAAGGGGGACAGCCGGACCCTCGAGGCCCGCTCGCCGGCGATGCAGCGGGTCACCGCTCAGATCGGCCGGGTGGCGCCGATGCGCTCCACGGTGCTGATCTCCGGTGAGAGCGGCGTGGGCAAGGAGCTGGTCGCGCGGCTGATCCACCTCAACTCCCCCCGCCGGGATCAGTCGTTCATCGCGCTGAACTGCGCCGCCATGCCGGGCAACCTGATCGAGTCGGAGCTCTTCGGCCACGAGAAGGGAGCGTTCACCGGCGCCCACGCCAGGACCAAGGGCAAGTTCGAGATCGCGCACCGGGGCACGCTGTTCCTGGACGAGATCGGTGAGATGGACATCACGACCCAGGCGAAACTGCTGCGGGTCCTCGAACAGCGGGAGTTCATGCGGGTCGGCGGTGACCGCAGCGTGCGGGTCGACGTGCGCCTGATCGCCGCGACCAACGCGGTGCTCGAACGCCTGGTCGCGCAGAACGCGTTCCGCCGGGACCTCTACTACCGGTTGAAGGTGGTCACGATCCAGGTGCCTCCCCTGCGGGAACGATCCGACGATGTCCCGACCCTGGTGCACACCTTCCTCGACGAGCTCGCCCGGACCAACGGGGTTCCACGCAAGGAAATCAGCGAGGAAGCCATGCAGCAGCTCACCCGCTACCACTGGCCGGGGAACGTGCGCGAACTCAAGAACCTGATCGAAAGCGCCCTCGTCTCCGTTCCCGGCGAGATCATCGAGCTCGCAGACCTGCCTGCGCAGGTCACCCGCAAGGAACCCGGCGACGCACCCGGCAACGGTCGTCCGGCGGCCGGAACGACCCTCGCCGAGATGGAACGGGCGCTGATCGAAGCGACCCTCGAGCACACCGGAGGCAACCGCACACACTCGGCGATGCTGCTCGGTATCGGCGTGCGCACCCTGCAACGCAAGATCCAGAGCTTCGGCATCGAGATCGCCTCTACACGTCGCCGCCCACGCAAGCCGAAGCCGACGAACTGACCTTCACCCTGCGTTGCGACGCGTCGATCACCGATCGACAGTGCGTCGATCACGCGTCGACGCCACATCACGCCGAAGATCACGCACAGGAATTCGTGTCTTTTGGTCTTGACACCGCAAAGCGCATATCTATATTCGACGATGTGATAAGTCGCATTGTGCGACATGGAAGGAGGTGAAAGGTAATGGCAGTTCGCAAGAAGGCTACGAAGAAGAAGGCCGCCAAGCGCAAGACCACCAAGCGCAAGGTCGCCAAGAAGAAGACCGCCAAGCGCAAAACCACCAAGAAGAAAGCAACCAAGAAGAAGACCGCGAAGCGCAAGGTAGCGAAGAAGAAGACGGCGAAGCGCAAGACCACCAAGAAGAAGGCAACCAAGAAGAAGACTGCGAAGCGCAAGACCGCCAAGAAGAAAGCTACCAAGAAGAAGACGGCCAAGCGCAAGACGGCGAAGAAGAAGACCACCAAGAAGAAAGCCACCAAGAAGAAGACCGCTAAGCGCAAGACGGCCAAGCGCAAGACCACCAAAAAGAAGACCACCAAGCGCAAGACCAGCAAGAAGAAGTAAGAGACTTCTCCGGGGGGGTGCCGACTTCCTCGGCGCCCCCACTCTTTTCCCTGCCTGCCCAGTCATCCCGCCTGCCGAGCGATCGACACCCGTCGATCACCCCGTCAAAAAGCCTGAAAAACCAAAGTATTTCGGCGAGTCTGCGCAGAGTCCCGCTCACTCGCGCCTGAGGCGCGATGTCCTGCCCGGATCACGCCCGGACTAGCGACCGGGAGTGCGAGGGTCGGTGTTGGGAGTCAGTTTCTCGGGGACGACGTCGTAGGGCACCGGCTCGGGGATCGGCTGCGGGTCGCCGGATTTGAACACCCGGACCTTCTCGAGAGTGACCGGTTCGACCGGGCGGCCGTTGGAGTAGGTGCGGGTCGAGGCGATCTGCCGGGCCACGGTCTTGCCCCGGACCACGGTGCCGATACAGGGGTGGCGCCCGTTGAGGTAGGGCTCCGGCGACACGCTGATGAAGAACTGGGCGCCGCTGATCCGGTTGAGCGATGCCCGGGTCAGTCCCATGCGGTAGGGCTGGTCGAACTTCATCGGGCGATCGACCTCCGGCGGAACGTAGAGCTTGGGAGCTCCGTTCCCGGTTCCGGCCGGGTCCCCCGCCTCGAAGCGCAGGGCGGTCTTTGCCCGGTGCACGATCAAGCCGTCGTAGTAGTGATTGGTCCGGGTCTCTCCGCTGACCCGGTCGGTCCAGGCCAGCTCGGCGTTGGCCAGGCCGGCGAAGTGGGCCACCGACTGCGGCGCCTGCTCAGGGTGGAGATAGATCAACATCTCGCCCAGCGACGTCTCGATCTTGGCGTACCAACCTTCGGGCAGCGGATCCCGGGCGAAGGGGTCGGCCTGGCCGTAGGCCAGGGAGGAGCCGGCGATGAGCAGCAGCAGGACCGTGCTGAGACGCTTGGAGCGGATCATCGGGGTCTCCGGAATCCAGGGGAGATGCTTCAGCGCTGAACGGAACCCCCACCGCGCGGCAGGGGTTCCGTGTCGAGATCGCGGAATTTACTCGATGATGGTGGCTTTCTTGATGTAGTCGAGCTTGGGGAAGTTGTTGATCAGGTAGTCGTTGCCCTTCGCGGAGATCTGGCCCTGACCCGGACCGCGACCCCGCGGCGCGCCTTCGCCGTAGCCGCCGTAGAGCGCCTTGACCACTTCCATTCCCTCGGAGACCTTACCGAAGGCGGAGAAGCCCATGCCGTCGAGCCGGGAGTTGGCCTCGAGGTTGATGAAGACCTGGGTGGTGCGGGAGTTCGGGCCGCCCTTGGCGTAGGTGATGTAGCCCTTCTCGTTGCCCTGGACCACCGGCTCATCCTTGATCGGCACCGCGCGCCATGCGGCGGTGACGTCGGGATCGCCGTGCATGCCCCACTGGACCACGAAGCCCTTCAGCACGCGGAAAAAGCGGGTCTCATCGTAGAAGCCGTGCTTGACCAGAGTGTAGAAACGGTCGGCGCCCGCCGGGGACCATTCCCGGGTGACCTCGATGACGAAGTCGCCCTTGCTGGTCTCGAACTTGGCCTTGTAGGTCGCCGGAGCGGTCTCGCTGACCCCGGCCGGGTCCAGCAACGGGTTGCCTTCACCGAAAGCGGCTCCGGACAGAGCCAGCAGGGTCAGCACACTCACAAGCACACCTCGCATGGATTTGCTCATTGATTTCCTCACGTACGGGGGTTGCTCACGTGGAACGCGAGCGGTTGGCTGGGGTTTCCAGTCGTCGAATCTGACGCCCATCATGCTACGTCCTGGCCCCGCCGGCCGCAAGCGGGGCACCCCCGGCGGGGCGGCTGGCCCGTCTGCAGGCCGGAACCTATATTTCTGCCCCGCGGGCCCCGATTTTCGCGCCTAACTTCAGTACGGAGAATACGTTGCCTCAACTGGACGCCATGCTTCGCGCCCTGGCCGACAAGGGAGCCAGGGACCTTCTTCTGGCCGAGGGCATGCGCCCGACCTTCCGCTTCGCCGACGGGCAGAAGCCGGTCTCCCAGTCCGTGCTGAACCGGGCGCAGATCAGCGCCCTGGTCTCCGAGCTGGCCGACGACCAGTCCCGCCAGCGGCTCGCCGTCGGCGAATCGGTCACCTTTGTATATGCGCTGGGCGACGGGCTCGCCTTCAGCTGCGAGATCGAGAATGGTGGCAGCTTCGCCGCGAGCATGAGGCGCACAAGCGCCGACGCGTCGAGCCAGCCCGAAATGGCGACGGTCCAGGCCAATGGTGCCCCCCCGGCGGCGGATCCGGTTCCGCTGTCCGCCGCGGCCGAACCGGCCCCGGCCCCCCGGGTCGAAGCTCCCGCCCCGACTCCCGGAGTGAGTGCCGCACCGCGGCGCCCGGGGCAGGCTCCGGCCATCGACCGCCTGCTGCGCAAGATGATCGACACCGGCGCCAGCGACCTGCATCTCTCGGCGGGCAGCGCGCCGATGATCCGCGTCGACGGCGACATGACCCCGATCCCCGGCGAGGGGCCGGTCTCCGGCGAGACCAACATGGCGATGCTCGAGGAGATCATCTCCGACCGCAGCCGCAAGGAGTTCGCCGAGACCCACGACGCCGACTTCGCCCACGAGATCGAGGGTGTCGCCCGCTTCCGCGTCAACGCCTTCGTCGATCGCCTGGGAGTCGGCGCCGTCCTTCGCGTGATTCCGAGCAAGATTCTCACCGCCGAGGACCTCAGCCTCAAGGATGCGGTGCTCGACCTGTGCAAGCTGCACAAGGGACTGGTGCTGGTCACCGGCCCGACCGGTTCCGGTAAGTCCACTACCCTCGCGGCGATGATCGACCACATCAACCGCAACCGGGCGGATCACATCATCACCATCGAAGATCCGGTCGAGTTCGTGCACCCCAACCGCAAGTGCCTGATCAACCAGCGCGAGGTGGGCAACCATACCCAGAGCTTCAAGCGCGCCCTGCGCGCAGCTCTTCGCGAAGATCCTGACATCGTGCTGGTCGGCGAGATGCGCGACCTCGAGACCATCGCCATCGCCATCGAAACCGCCGAGACCGGCCACCTGGTGTTCGGTACGCTGCACACCACCACGGCCGCCTCGACCGTCGATCGCATCATCGACCAGTTCCCCTCGGACCGGCAGGCGCAGATCCGCACGATGCTGTCGGAGTCGCTCAAGGGAGTGGTCTCCCAGACCCTGCTGAAGAAGACCGGCGGAGGCCGTGTCGCGGCCCTCGAGACGTTGATCGTCACGCCGGCGATCGCGAACCTGATCCGCGAGGGCAAGACCTTCCAGATCGCCAGCCTGATGCAGACCGGCAAGAAACAGGGCATGGTGCTGCTCAACGACGCCCTGATCGACCTGGTGAAGAAGGGGCTGGTGGAACCCGACGAGGCCTACTCGAAGGCGGTGGACAAGACCAGCGTGGCAAGCGCACTGCGCACCGCAGGCTTCAAGGTCTCCGCCAACGCCGGCAGCTGATCCGACACCTCCTCCGTCCTCTCCGCCGCGGGCACGACGCGCCTGTGGTTGCGTAGCGCAGCTTCACGGGCGGCGCGTGACGACGCCCCCGACGTTTTCGAGCCGTCGAAACGTCTGCCCATACGCGCGCGAGCACATACCCTGGGCGCCCAGAATCCCTTGACTTGACAAGTGCGCCCTATATATTGTGGCGTTTGTTGGAATAAATCCAACATCTAGAGCCCGCCTCGCGCGGGCGAATCCACAATGGAAGGAGGTGACGCACGATGGCCGTTCGCAAGAAAGCGACGAAGAGAAAGGTGACCAAGAAGAAGGCCACCAAGAAGAAGGCCGCCAAGCGCAAGACCACCAAGCGCAAGGTAGCCAAGAAGAAGACCAAGAAGAAAGCCACCAAGAAGAAGACCGCCAAGCGTAAGGTAGCCAAGAAGAAGACCACCAAGCGTAAGGCGACCAAGAAGAAGGCGGCTAAGAAGAAGACTGCCAAGCGCAAGACTGCCAAGCGTAAGACGGCGAAGAAGAAGACCACCAAGAAGAAAGCGACCAAGAAGAAGACCGCCAAGCGCAAGGCAACCAAGAAGAAGACCGCGAAGCGCAAGACCGCCAAGCGGAAGACGACCAAGCGCAAGACCGCCAAGAAGAAGTAACTCGCTTCTTCAAACAGACATCGGATGGGCCGGCTTTACGCCGGCCCTTTTTGTTTTCGGTGGGTTTTCGAGGCGGGGGTCGTCTCAGGCAGCGACACGCTGGGGGGCTATTGGCTGTCGAGCGAACCTGCCTGGCTCAGATCCACAAGCTCAATGCCCAGCTGAGAGGCGATCTCGATACTGCGCCGATCACGGTAGAACTCGCCGAAATAGACCGTACGCAGCCCTGCGTTGGCGATCAGCTTGAAGCAGTTCCAGCAGGGGGAGGCGGTGGTGTAGATCTCCGCCTCGTCGATACGCACCCCGTTCTTGGCCGCCTGGATGATTGCGTTGGCCTCTGCGTGGACCGTGGCCACGCAGTGGTCGTTCTCCATCAGGTGCCCGACATCGTCGCAGTGAGGCATGCCGCGGATCGACCCGTTGTAGCCGGTGGAGAGAATCGTCCGGTCCCGGACGATCACCGCGCCCACGTGCTTGCGGTCGCAGGTGGAGCGGGTGGCCGCCTGGCGGGCGATATTCATGAAGTAGGTATGCCAATCGACGCGGGTCATCTCGTCACCTCCTGCGGGCCCGGTCCGAGAGCCCGCGGTGCGACGATCTTAGCGCAGTCCTCCCCCGAAACGGAAAAAGCCGGCCGGCCCGTGGGGGCCGACCGGCTCGATGACTCTCGATCGGGGAACGAGCTAGCTGACCAGCTTGTTCTTGCTCCAGCGGGCGTTCTTGATCTCGTACTTCGAGACCTTGTAGTTCATCACGCGGGAGGAGATGCCGAGGAAGCGTGCCGCGTCCTTCTGCACCCAGTTGTTGATGCGCAGCGCCTCGAGGATCGCCTGCTTCTCCAGGTCGTCCAGGGCGATCCCGGTGGGAGGCAGCCGCAGGTTGAGCGGCGAGGAGCCCTCCTCGCCGACCTGTCCCGCCGGAGCCAGGTTGAGATCCTCCTGGCTGATGAAGCGGTTCTCGCACATCAGCACGGCGCGCTCCATCGAGTTTTCCAGTTCGCGGATGTTGCCCGGCCAGGTGTGGCGCTTGAGCATCCGCACCGCGCCCGGGTCGATCCCCCGCACGTCCTTCTTGAGGTCGGCGGAGAACTTGTCGATGAAGTGCTTGGCCAGCGGGATGATGTCTTCCTTGCGCTCACGCAGCGGCGGAACCTTGATCGTCACGACGTTCAGGCGATAGAACAGATCCTCCCGGAACTCGCCGCGGCCGATCGCCTCCTCGAGGTTCCGGTTGGTCGCTGCGACCATCCTTACGTCGACCTTGATCGTCCGGGTACCTCCGAGGCGCTCGAACTCGCGCTCCTGGAGCACCCGCAGCACCTTGGCCTGGGTCGACGACGACATGTTGCCGATCTCGTCGAGGAACAGGGTGCCTTCGTGGGCCAGTTCGAAGCGGCCGATGCGCTGACGGTCGGCGCCGGTGAAGGCGCCCCGTTCGTGACCGAAGAGCTCGGACTCCAGCAGGTTCTCGTGGAGTGCGGCGCAGTTCATCTTGACGAACGGACGCTCCTGGCGGCTCGAGTTGCGGTGCAGCGCCTCGGCGACCAGCTCCTTGCCCACGCCGGTCTCGCCCAGGATCAACACCGTGGCGTTGGAGCGAGCGACCTTCTCGATGGTGCGGAAGATGTCCTTCATCGCCGAGCTCTCGCCGACGATGTTCTCGAACTTCGGCACTACCACGTCTCGATCGTAGGCCTGGATCTTGGACAGCAGGCGCCGGTGCTCCAGCGCCTTCTCGACCTTGATCTCGATCTCATCGAGATTGAACGGCTTGAGCACGTAGTCGTGGGCCCCGAGCCGAATGGCGTCCACCGCCGATTCGACGGTGCCGTAAGCGGTCATGACGAGCGCGGCGGTACGATCGTTGAGCATCTTGCAGTGCTTCAGGACCTCGATACCGCGCTTTTCCGGCATCTGGTCGTCGACGAGCAGCACGTCGAACACTTCCTGTTCGAGCAGCTCGATCGCCTTGGCGCCGTTCGGTGCTTCGGAGACATGCCAGCCCCGATCTCGGAACGCGGCCGCGATGCCTTCTCTCAGCGTCTGTTCGTCCTCCGCGACGAGGATCTTCTTCATGTGCCCTCAACCTCCGAATCGACGACCATCGGGATCCTGACCGTAAAGAGCGCGCCCTCTCCCGGCTCGCTCTCGACGTCGAGCAGCCCGTGATGGCTGTCGACGATCTTCTTGGACAGGGCCAGGCCGACACCTGAACCGTGTTTCTTGGTCGTAAAGAACGGGTAGAACAAGCGATCCCGGTGCTCCGCGGGAATGCCGGGGCCGGAATCGTGAATCTTTACCTGGATGTAGCGGTCGAAATGCCGCTGGGTCTCGCCGGAGCTTCCCTGGGGTTGGTAGGGAATGCTTGCGGCTCCCGGGGCAGGGACCACGCTGCATTCCACCTCGAGGCGGCCTCCCTCGGCCTCCATGGCCTCGAAGGCGTTGACGCACAGGTTCTCGAACACCTGGCGCAACCGGGTCGGATCGGCGACGACGCGCGGCAGCGACTCCTCGCTGCGGTGCTCGACCTCGATCCTGTCCGAAGCGTGCCGCTTGCGGGCGGTCGAAAGCGCGTCACTGACCAGTTCGTCGATCGACGCCGAGCCCATCGACAGAGACAGCGGCCGCACGAACTCGAGGCTCTCGGTGATGGTGGCGTTGAGCCGGTGAATCTCGCCGGCGATCTTCTCCAGCAGCTCCACGTCCTCGGCGCTCTGGCTGAGGCGGCGCTTGAGCAGCGCGCAGGTCACGCCGATCGAGGCCAGTGGATTGCGGATCTCGTGGGCCATGTTGGCGGCCATCTGCCCCAGGGCGGCCAGGCGATCCCGCAGGCGCTCCTGCTCCTCGCGGTGCTCCACCGGAGTCAGGTCCTTGAAGAAGGCGGCGGCCGCGTAGGGCTCCCCTCCCTCCTCGGCGACCAACGACAGCGTCAGGCCGATGGTCTTGCCCGCATCGGAACGACAGCGCAGGTCGATCTCGGCGCGGTTGGGCAGACTGGTCATCGTGAAGGCTTCGCGCAGGATCTGCGCGAGCTGGGGATGATCGGCGATGGCCTCTTCGATCAGGGTTCCCGGAGGCGGAACTTCGTCGAGTTCCAGGATCTGCACCGCCAGCGTGTTGAGCATCAGCAGGCGGCCGGTCCGATCCACGGTCAGCACGCCGCAACGCATGCCGCGAATCAGATGCCGGAGAAACTGGTTCTCCTCCGACGCCGGATGGACTCCGACGCCGAGCGCATCGGGCGAACGCTCGTCTTCCACGGGGGTGAACGGCTGCACCACCTTGTAACCCTCGATCTCCGTGTCGGAATCAGTTGCGATACCGATCCGAATATTGGTCGTCGGGGCTTTCGAGGCAAACGGACTAGTCTGAATAATTACAAATCAACAAACAAAAATGCCACAGGGGCGAGGCACCCCTGTGGCATCCCACAAGTCGTTGATTTGTCGAGACTTAGTTGGCGACGATCGTGCCGCCGTCCCAGGTCAATCCGCCGATATCCTGGGGCGGGATCGCGCCGTTCTGCAGGGTCGGGTTGAGGAAGTCGATGTCCCCGGAACCCGCCGCATTGACGTCGAACACCAGGCTCACCAGACGGCGGGTGCCGCTGATGTTGACCGGCGACGCCGGGTTGCGGCAGAACGACTCGACGATCAGCCGGCGCTCGCCGGAGACCTTGGTCACGTTGGTCGTGCGGTTGGACCCGCAGGAGTCGTTCCAGTTGCCCTGGGTGAACGAGTTGGCGTAGTCGGCCATGGCCGGATAGGTCACCTCGAAGGTGGCGCCGTACACGTTGTTCACCGGGCCGACGTTGACATCGATGGTGATCCGGCCGCCGGTGGCGCTGCCCTGATCCATACCGATTTCGTCGCCACCCGGGTTGGGGTTGATCGCGGTAAAGCTGGCCGACAGGTTGCCGGAGCCGCCGCCGCCCCCGGGAGGGGTCGCGTCGTCACCGCCGCCACCGCCGCCACAGGCGGTGACCACCACGGCCAGCAGGCCGACCAGAAGCAGGCTCTTCGCGTTTCTCATTGCTCGCTCTCTCCCTAGATGCTGAGCCCGGGTTTACGGGCAGGCTCCGTTGGTCCACTGGGAGCCGTTCCAGCAGCGGCCCATGTTCGAGGCCAGGTAGGTCAGGTCGTCTCCATCGACCCAGCCGTCCCCGTTGAAATCGAGGTCGGGGTCGTAGAGCGCCTGGCCCTCACGGCTGCCGAACAGACGGCCGAGATAGATGCTGTCGCGACCGTCGATGCGGTTCTGGCTCGGCCCCGGATCGTCGACGATGTCGAAGCGCTCGGGGTTGATCAGCACCTGGAAGACCTGGGCCTCGTCGGCCAGATCGTCATCGTTGGTCACGGTAATGCGGTACTGGCCGATTTCGGCCGGCCGCATGTTCTGGGCGGTGGGCTCGACGGTGGTCGCAACCTGGATGCGGTTGCAGGCCTGCACGCTGGCAGAGTCGAGGAACACGTTCTCGTTGTTGATCTCGACCACGGCACCGGCCTTGAAGTTGTTGCCGTTGATGTCCATGGCGAACAACGTGCCCTGCTGGGCGGAGGACGGCGACGCCGAGGTGACCTCGGGCCGGGGCCAGTTGGCGATCTCGTTGGAGAAGCCGGACTCGCCGGCGCTGTTGTAGGCCGTCACGGCAAAGAACGTGTTGGTGCAATCGGCGACATTGTTCAACAGGGTCGAGGTGTTGTTCCCCACGTCCTGTGAATTGGTGTAGTTGCCCGCGCTGGGACCCCAGTACACCCGGTAGCCGGTCGCACCGGACGACGCATCCCACGCCAGACCGATCGACCCGGCCGAAACCGTAGTCAACAGGGCCATGAGTGCGCCGATGCACGTTGCGCGAACCATCAACCGGACTCGCATCGTCGAGTACCCTCCTTAGGGATTACAAGCTAAGTCCCGGCCCGGAACCATCGCAAGCTGAATGCCAACAAAGCCGCGAGGCTGGGTCGGGCGACGATCGCCACAAAAGGTTGAATCTTCGAGGGTTAGCGGCAGGGTCTTTCCGGGCTGTCCCGCGGGGTGCGAGAGATGGTCCCGGAGGGGATCACGTAACTGCAACAATTGCCGCGTCCCTGTAATCTCTACCCGGTACGGGCGGCCGAACCTCGGGCCTGACCGGGCATGGAGCCGTAGGGCCCCGGAGTGAATAACGAAGGGGGCCGAGGCCCGTCTTCAGTCGTATTTCGAGCTGATTGCGTTGCCGGCGAATCGCCGGAAACCCGCGCCCCGCGTGGATCTCGGGGCGCCGCACTCATGCTAGCGAATCGATCAAGCCGGGGAAAGAGAAAAGCGCGACAAAGCGGCCGTAGAGGCGGTTTGGATGCCGCCTGAGGCTCCGGAGCGGACGGCGAAACCGCAGCCGCGGACCTAGCGCAGGACGTTGTACTTGAAGATGCACCAGATGGCGCGGACGCCATCCTTCCAGCCGATCTTCTTGCCTTCGTCGTAGGTACGCCCCGAGTAGGAGATACCGACCTCGTATATGCGGATATCACGCATCTTGGCCAGCTTGGCGGTGATCTCGGGCTCGAAACCGAAGCGGTTTTCCTCGACCTCGAGCTTGTCCAGGATCGGCTTGCTGAAGACTTTGTAGCAGGTCTCCATGTCGGTCAAGTTCAGGTTGGTGAACATGTTGGACATGAAGGTCAGGAACTTGTTGCCGACCGAGTGCCAGTAGTAGAGCACCCGGTGCGACTCGCCGCCGGCGAAGCGGGAGCCGTAGACCACGTCCGCCTTGCCCGCCTTGATCGGCGCGAGCAGCTTGCCGTATTCCTGGGGGTCGTACTCCAGGTCGGCGTCCTGGATGATCACCACGTCGCCGGTGGCCGACTTGAATCCGGTGCGGAGAGCCGCGCCTTTTCCCTGGTTGACCTCGTGATAGACGATCTTCGAGACCAACGGCTTGATCTCGTTCTCGAGGATGTCGCGCGTGCCGTCTTTCGAGAAATCGTCCACGACGATGATTTCCTGATCCTCTACCGGTGCCGCGCGCACGGCATCGACGATCGTACGAATCGTCTCCGATTCGTTGTAGCAGGGGATCACGATCGAGACCTTCATCTCACCCTCTCGGCCGGTAGATACACCGGGAACCGGGGCGCCCCCATCGGGCGCGGCCGGGCATTCTACAATATGGGTATCGCGACTCTGTAAGTCGCGCCGATCGGGGAACTTGTTGAGGAAATCCCGGGCTTCGACGCCCGGTCGGCCGACAGTGCCGACTATTCCGCCGACAATCCTGTCGGCGGAGCCGGGGGCTCACCGGATCCCCCGGAACTTCCCTTGATGCCGCGGTCCAGCTGCCAGCCCGGGTTCTGCCCCTCGCCGGCGTAGGCCCCCCGGAAACGGAAGCCTCCCTTGGAGTTCCCGTTGAAGTCCAGGTTGTAGTCGGCGTGCTGGCGGAAGGATGCCGGGTAGGCCAGGTCGGTCCCCTGCCCCTGACCGTTGCGGGGATAGAAATCCATCTGGCCCAGCACCAGGGAGGGGTTCTGCACGTAAAGGCCGGCGTTCTCGACATCGTCGATCAGGTTGTCCCGGGAATTGCTGTAGTTCCCGCTGATTCCCGTCGGCGAGAAGATCAGGTTCCCGACCACCTCGTGGTCTTCCCGAGCGGCGTTGTTGAAGCGGATACCGCGGCCGCCGCCGTAGATCGTGTTGTTGTAGACGTAGGCGATATCCAGCGGCCCGTTGTGGTCGGTCAGATAGATCGCCGTGCCGCCGGGGGCGTCGACGAACACGTTGTCGTGGATCGCCACCCGCCCGCTGGCCTGAAACAGCGATTCCCTCGGGTTGTTGTAGAAGAAGTTCCCGTAGACCTCGTACATGTCCGAGGAACCCTGCCCCGACTGGGGGAACGGGCCGACCAGCAGATTGGGCCGGTTGCCGTTGGAACTGGGGCGATCGTCCTTGATGAAGGTGTTGTTGCGGATGATCGTGCGGTTGGGCCCCTGGGGCGCCTGGGGCAGATCGTAGGCGTTCTGGTGCTTGATCTGCATGTTGTAGCCGATGGTGTCGACGATCAGGTTGTTCTCGATCAGCCCGTTGATGAAGGGGTCGGTGCCGTCGGAATTGCCCAGATAGATGCCCGTACCCGCCTCGAGGATGGTGTTTCCACGGATCACCCAGTTCCAGGCGGCGTCCTTGGTGCTGATCCCCACGGTCTGCTGACCGCCGCCGACACCGCGCACCAGGTTGTTTTCCAGGGTGATGTCGTGGGAAATCCCGCCCTTGGCGTTGAATCCGTCGATTCCGGAGATGCCCAGGCTGTCGACGGTCAGGTTGCGCACGGTCAGGAAGCTGCAGCTGTAGAACTGGACGGTATTGCAGCAGCTCTCCCCTTCGATGATCGCGGAGCCGTCGGCGGGCCCCTCGATCACGATTCGGTTCTGCGCCGTTCCGTTTACGTTACGCAGGGTCATCCGCACGTAGGTTCCCGGCGCGAGCTGCAGGGTGTCTCCGGGCTGTAGATCGTCGATCTTCGACTTGTAGTCGCTGGGGTCCGCCTGGATGACGGCGGCGAAACCCGGCGTGGACAGCAGGGCTACCGCCAGAAGAGCGCCCACCAACGTTCGCGACCTACCCGAGAAACTCATGTGTCGATCCTACCTCCCGACGTCAAACCGTCCCGGAAACATGTAGTTCCGGAGCAGGTCGCGTGCCAACGCACCGGACCTGTGCGGTGCGCTGCGGAGGGGGGTAGCGTGCCGGCGGAGCCGGAGGCCACGGGAGAATTGACCTACCGGGTCAAACCTACCGCGAAACGGCGGGGCGGCCCGAGCGGAGTGGCGAGGATCTAGCGGACGAGGGCGGTGGCGGCGGCGGAGAGCTTGTCCGCCTTGATGTGATTGCCCCGGCGGCGGTAGACCTCGGTCATCAGGTCGTAGGAGGCCCGGCTGGGGTCCATGTCCAGTGCCCGGCCGGCCAGCCGCAGCGCGTGGGACAGGTCGATGCGGTCGGCGCTGTAGATCTCGGCCAGGAGGTGGTGGGCCTCGATCGAACCCGGGTCGTTGCTCAGGGCCCGGCGGGCGTCGCGGATCGCCACGTCCCGATCGCCGGTGTCGAAGGCCTTCCGCGCCGTTGCGGCCAGCTCGGCGGCCAGATCGAGCTCGTACTCCAGGGCCAGGTTCGAGGCCCGCTCGTACTCCCGGCGAAACTCCCCGATCTGCTCCAGTTCGGTCCGCAGCCGGTCGCTGGGGTGCAGTTCGGCGATGGCGCGGAAGCCGGCGATGGCGAAATCCATCTCTTCCTTGATTTCCCAGACCTTGACCCGGTCGCCGTAAAGGTCCTTCTCGTGGGCGTGGCCCAGCTCACCGTGGAGCACGGCCAGACGGCGAAGCGGGACCCGCACCTCCAGGGGATTCCGCGCCAACTGCTCCTCGAGCATGCCGATTTCGATCTCCGGCGGGATCTCGGCCTTGAACTTGAGCAGCTCGTAGAGACGCATCTCCCGCTCGGCCACGGCGTCCGCCCCCAGCCGCCGGGCGATCCCGGCCAGGCTGTAGCGGGTCTCGTGGCGGTCGGGCAGGAAGGTCAGGGTGCGGCGCAGGCTGGCGCCCGCCTCCTTGAGCTTGCCCGAGCGTTCGTAGACCTTGGCCAGCAGCAGGTGGGCATCGACGAACTTGTGGTTCTCGTGGACGGTGCGGCGCAGCAGCTCGATGGCCTGATCGAACTTGCCCCGGCGCATGTAGGCCTCGCCCAGATGCAGCACCGTCTCCTTGGAGCCGGTGCGTAGCTCCAGTGCACGTTCGCCGACCCGAATACAGTCGTCGTAGCGCTGTGTCCGCACGTAGAGCGACGCCAGCTCGCGCAGAACCAGGGTGTGGTCCGGCTCCAGCGCCTGAGCCTGCTCCAGCACCTCGATGGCCTGCTCGTGGCGCTGGATCGTGGTGAGAAACACTCCGTGCTCGATCCGCGCGTCGATTCCGCCGCCGGCGACCGCCTGCTGATGCAGGGCAACCGCCCGGTCCTGAATCCAGAGGGTGTAGGCCCGGCCCAGTTCGACGAAACCGTTGACGTAGGAGGGATCGTGCCGGACGGCGGTGCTTCCTGCGGCGACCGCCCCCTCGGCGTCCCCCGCCTTGCGCAGCGCGATCCCCTGCTGGTGGTGTAGTTCCGCGTGATCGGGCGCAGCGGCCAGGCCTTCGGCGTAGGCCTCGGCGGCCTCGGTGTAGCGCCGTTCACGCTGAAGCTGGTTGCCCTTCTGCAGCGCCTCGGCCGCCTCCCCCGAGGTTTCCGAGGCGACCGCGGCGGTCGGCGCCAAGATCAGCGCGGCGAGGCACGCGGCTCCGAAGGCCCGCAGGGCCGCGGCCAGGGTCGAACGGCTCAACGGCCGAGATCCCGGATGCGGTGGTTGCCCCCTTCGGTCACGATCAGGAGCTTGTTGGCCGGCACGTTGGTGATCGTCTGGGTCTGGCCGCTGGGCCAGCGGATGTCGACCCGGGGAACCACCTCCCGGTCGTCGAGACCGAAGTGCACCCGCACGTCGTTGGCCGAGAAGATGCTGTAGGCGCTCTTGACGTCCTTGGATCGCTGGAAACCCGGCCCGCTGATCTTGACCCGGGCGCCGACGCCGTCCCGGTTGCTGCGGGTGCCCACGGCGCGGATCATCAGCCAGTTCTTGGCGTCGCCGCCGTCGTTGCGCAGCAGGTTCAGCTTGCCGTTGGTGTTGCCCACGACCACGTCGACGTCGCCGTCGTTGTCGTAGTCACCGAAAGCCACGCCGCGGCTGACGTCCTCGACGCTCAGGCAGGCGCCGCAGGAGGCGGTCACGTCTTCGTAGCGGCCGCCCTTGTTCTCGAACAGCTGGTTGCGCTGGGCGTAGTCCTTGTCGTCCTCGAAGGTGCTGCCGTTGGCGGTGAAGACGTCCAGGTCGCTGTCGTTGTCGAAATCGAAGAAGGCGGTACCGAAGGTGACGTAGGGCAGGCTGGCGTCGGCCAGATTGGCCTGGAAGGTCGAATCGACGAACATACCGCCCCCCTCGTTGGTGTAGAGGGTGTTGGACTCGCCCTTGAAGTTGGTCACGAACAGGTCCATGTCGCCGTCGTTGTCGTAGTCCGCGGCGTCGATGCCCATACCCGCCTCGGCCTCGCCGTCGCCATTCAGGCCGGAGCCGGAGATCAGCGTCACGTTCTCGAAGGTGGCGTCGCCGTTGTTGCGGAACATCAGGTTGCTGACGCCGTCGTTGGCCACGTACAGGTCCAGATCGTTGTCTTCGTCGTAGTCGAAGCAGACCACGCCGAGCCCCTTGCCCTCCTTGTGGGCCACCCCCGAGCTGTCGGTCACGTCCTTGAACGTGCCGTCGCCGTTGTTGAGATAGAGGTTGTCCGGCTCGCCGTCGTAGTAGCCGGGCAACAGCGGCAGGGCCACCGAGGTCTCGATGTCGAACACTAGGTAGTTGGCCACGTAAAGGTCGAGGTCGCCGTCGTTGTCCAGATCGCAGAAGGCGGCGCTGGCGCTCCAGGTACGGGGCGCCGGGCCCTGCACGCCGGCGCTCTCGGACACGTCGGTGAAGGTGCCGTCGCCGTTATTGCGATAGAGCACGTTGGGACCGTAGTTGGTGATGTAGAGGTCCTGGTCGCCGTCGTTGTCGTAGTCGGCGGCGGCCACGCCATGGCCGTAGCCGGCGTGCCCCACCCCTGATTCCTTGGTCACGTCGCTGAAGCTGCCGTCGCCGTCGTTGCGGTAGAGCCGGTTGGTCGGCGTCCTCTTCGAGCGGGCCCCGGGCAGGTCGTTGCCGTTGACCGCGTACAGATCGAGATCGCCGTCGTTGTCGTAGTCGAACAGGGCGACCCCGGAGCCCTTGACCTCGATCACGAACTTCTTGCCCACCCGTCCATTGGTGTGCTGGAAATCGATCCCCGATTCCTCGGAGACATCGACGAAGGTGACCTGTTCGGCGTGGGGCGCCGTGACAGACGCGAGCAGCATCGCGGCTGCCAGCAGGGGGGTTCGCATCGGGGAATCCTCCGGGTGTGAAGCGGGGAAACTAGGAACGCTGGGCGCGGAGAATCTCGGCAATCCCCAGGAACACCGCGCCCCAGAGGAAGCCGCCGAGGCCGAGGACGGCACCGATCGCCGCCGCAACCATCTTGCGGAAACCGAAGGGCTCGTCGACCAGCCGCGCCGAAAGCGCCAGCAGGAACGACTGATCCTTGAGGAACAGGAACGCCCCGAGTCCTACGACGATACCGCCGACCAGTAGGACCAAACCGAGGGTGCGAAAGAACATCTTCATCGCGAGCGTCACTCCGCCGGCCGAGCAAGCTTTCCGGCCTAAGGTACTGAAACTACAACTTTAACGGGCCGGTGCAAACGCAGAATATAGCACCGCCCGGCCCCACGCCCCTCCGGGGGTTCCGGGCCCAGCAAAGGCCGTAGCCGTAGGGCGTCGGACCGGTTACGAATTCGTGATCGGCACGGCGGCGAGCCTTGTCAAAGCGGCATGCCCCTTGCGTTATCCACCTGCCGGGAGAGCCCGTGCCCGTCACGGCGCGCCTTTCGGGAGGCGGTGATGAAAATAGTGCTCGCAATCGTGATCGGCCTGACCATTCCGACCACATCGGCTCTGGCCGGCGACTGGAATCAGTGGCGAGGGCCCCAGCGGAACGGGGTCAGCCCCGAGAGCGGGATCCCCGGATCCTGGACGCCGGGCCCCGGCGGCAACGGGAACGTGGTCTGGCGCCAGGCTACCGACGTGAACCGGACCTCGGAGACCTCCAGCGGAGCCCGGGACTCGGGTTCGGTGGTGGTCGTCGGCACCAGGACCGCCGAACCACGGGTGTTCTTCATGCACTCGATGACCGCCCGCCAGACCTCGCGGATGATCGCCCTGGACGATCGGAACGGCGGCTTCCTCTGGGACTACGTGACCCAGGTCTACGGCGGCAACGGCTTCAGCATCTGCCCCAACCACCAGGGCGCCTCGACCCCCTACGTCGATCTCGCCGGGCGGCGGATCTACTACGGCACCAAGGAGGGGCGGCTCCAGGCGCTGGACTTCGACGGCAACCTGGTCTGGCGGCGGCTGACCCAGGGCAACACCCCCGGCGAGGACCCGAACGCCTTCGGGGTCACGATCCACAACTGCGGCAACGGCTCCCCCCTCTTGCGGGACGGCCGGCTGATCTTCCATCTCTCGGCTCACTACGGCGAGCCGGAGAACCGCCCCAAGGTGGTGGCCCTCAACCCGGATACCGGCGGGACCCTGTGGACCTACGCGCCGACCTACCGCCGGGGCCTGCTCCACGGCTCCTGGTCGATCCCCGTCGACGGGGTGTCCTCGGACGGGGTACCCCGGGTCTACTTCCAGCTGGCCGACGGCGCCGTGCGCGGGATCCGCGCCTCGACCGGAGTCGAGGACTGGTACCACGAAGATGACTCCGGCTTCGACCGCACCAAGTCCGCCAACTCCCACCCCGACGGCATCGGAAGCGAGGGGGTGGCCTCGCCGGTCTACAACCCGGCCGGCCCCTTCGAGGTCGCCGGCGGTGCGATCTACGTCTCGGCAGGTGAGGACCCGAGCCACCCGCGGAATACCCCGGTGGGCACCGGCCGCATCTGGAAACTCGACGCCCGCACGGGCCAGGAGATCTGGCACTACCCCTCGAGCAACAACGACCTGGGGAACGTGATCGCCGCGGTGGCGATTTCCGGCTACCGGCTCTACGTCGGCGACACCCTGGGCTACCTGCACTGCGTCGATATCCGCACCGGACAGCGGCTGTGGCGGCAGCTGCTCGGTGGCGGCGAGATCTGGGCCTCGGCCACCGTGGCCGACGGCAAGGTCTACATCGGAACCCAGGATGGGGACTTCTTCATCCTGGCCGACAGCGACACCTTCACCGTGCTCGACGAGGACAACGTCGGCGCGGCCATCGCCTCGTCGGTGGCGGTCGCCGGCGGCGCCTTCTACGTCAAGTCCGACGACTACGTCTGGAAGGTCTCGACCTCCGGCGGCGGCGGCGGCGACCCGCCGGCCGCGCCCAACGGGGTCGAGGTGCGCTAGCCCGTCCGCAGCGGCGGCACCTCGACCCTATCCTTGGAGCACTGCCCCTTCCCGACTAGGGGCAGGCGTTGGGGGACGCCTCGATCGACGCGTCCCGCGGTGCGACCTGCCCGCCGATCACGTCGTAGGTCAGCGCCCCGCTGGCCAGCTCACCGCGCACCAGGTAGAACCACGCGGCTCCCGGCAGCGGATCGGCGCCGTGGGGCCAGGTCCTGTTGACGGTATCGTTGGCCAGACAACTCTCCACCGAGGTGCTGAAGTTGCCGCCGGTCGAGAGCAGACCGTCCAGATCCCCCCGGATCACGTCGTACCCCAGAGCTCCCACGATCTCGGTCCACTCCAGGTCCAACGCGGCCAGGGTCAGCACCACCCGCTCGCACTCGTCGGGGACGGTGTTGGCGTTGTCGTCCAGACTGGTCCCCGCGCTGATATCGCAGGGGTCTGCGATACCGTTCACGTTGCAGTCCGGCTGGCACTCGTCGGGCTGGTCGTTGAGATCGCAGTCGTCGCTCAGCCCGTCCAGCAGATCGCAGCTGTCGGGCCGCGCGTTGCCGTTGCAGTCGGAAAACGAGGCGCAGGCATCCAGGATCTGCTGCTTGATCGCATCGGCCAGATCCTGATCGGGCACCGTCGACTCCTGGGCCACACCTCCGGTGGCTGACGCCAGGTCCTGTGCCATGCCGATGACCGCACCGCTGGAACCACTGCCGGTGATCGGGGAGACGATCACGGCGTTGTCCACCGAGACCCGTGAGGCGTGATTGATCGAGTCCCGATCCACGCCCGGGTCCGTCACCGGGTCGCCGCACCAGGGCCCTTCGTCGGAGATCGGGATCACGACCCGCACCGAGTCGGCGCCCCAGGCCTTGGTGCCCGCCACCACCGAGACCGCACGGCCCCAGTCCTCGATACCCACCTCGTTGCCGCCGGGACAACTTCCCAGCACGGTGTTGTTCGCCGGCGGATCACCGGGAACCGCGGTGCCGTAGCGATTCGCCACGCTGTCGGTCAGGCAGTTGAATACACCGGTTCCCGCCTCGGTGATCCCCAACGCCTCGCTCTGGATCGCGCCCAGCTCCGCCTGGAGTTCGGCGTCGATAGCCGCGATGCTGTCGCACAGGGCCGCCCCTTCATCGTTCATCGAAGAGGACGTGTCCATGATGTAGACCACCTCTACCGGCGGACAGGTCGGGCACTCGTCGGGCACGCCGTCGGCGTCGCAGTCGTCACTGGTCGCGGCGGCCAGATCGCAGGAATCCGGCACCTCGTTGTCGTTGCAATCGGGAACGATGAAATCCCTTATGTCACACTCGTCGTTGACCCCGTTGCCGTCGCAGTCCGGCTCACACGTATCGGGAATCCCGTCGGGCTCGCAGTCGTCGGCGCCGCCGCTGATATCGCAACGGTCCAGCTGGGTATTGCCGTCGCAATCCAGCACCGGCAGGTAGTCCAGCTCGATCCGCACGAAGGAGCCGGCGCAGAGCCAGGGGTCCACCCCCTGGGCGGCCGCGGTGAAGGTGGCATCGGTGCCGGCGACAAGACCGTTGTAGAGCTCGGCGTCGACATTGAAGATGCTCTCGACCTGGACACAGTCCTGGCCGCCGCTGTCGAATACCCGGCCGACCACCGTGCCGTTGAGCTCGATGTCGTAGTACTCGCCGGTAGAGGCCAGATCGGCCAGCGCGGTCACCCTCACCGCCACCGCGGCGCTCGCCGGCGGCGGCCCCTGCAAGGTGAAACTCTGCGGGAAGGCATCGCCGGTAGGCGCCAGATCGGCGGAACCCTCGAGCACCGGACTCTGGGTCAGATCGCAGCTGTCGGGACGGCCGTTGCCGTTGCAGTCGGTGGCCCCCGAGGTCAGGTCGCAGCTATCGGCCACGCTGTTGCCGTCGCAATCGGGCTGGCACTCATCGGGTACGCCGTTGAGGTCGCAGTCGCTGCTGGTACCGCCCAGATCACAGCTATCGGGGACGGCGTTGGCGTTGCAATCCTCGCCCTCGATCAGCGTGACCTCGCAGGCATCGGGGAAACCATCGGCATCGCAATCGGCCAGCGGTTCGCACACATCGAGGGTCCCGCTGCCGTCACAGTCCCCACGCAACAGGTGGATCGCGCCGACGGCGTCCAGATCGAAGCCGGACGAGCTTCCGCCTGAGCCGCTGCCGCTGCCGTTGATCCGAACGAAGCGGACCGCATCGAGGCCGCTCCCTGCGAGATCGTAAGAGCGGCGGAAGGCGATCCCGCCGTGAGCCTGGTCCCCGGGGATCCGTTGGCCGGCCCGTGCAGCTCCGGAGATGTCGACGTAGTTGACTCCATCATCGCTGACCAGGAGCTGGACCTGGTCGAACTCCTGACCGCCGCTCGAGACCTCATACAGGGTCAGGTCGGCGCCCGGGCCGTCGACGATCCATCCGCATGTCCACTCCCAGGTCACGATCTGGCCGCCGATGCCCCAGAAGTCACCGTCGGGAGCTCCGAGGAAGGCGGCATCGTCCCCTCCGGTGGAGTTCTCGATCACGATCGAACCGAAATCGCAGGCGGCTCCCTGGGCGTCCAGCTCGCAGCTATCCGGAACGCTGTTGCCGTCACAGTCGTCGCTGGTGCCGCCGCTGATGTCACAGACATCGGCAACCCCGTTCCCGTTGCAATCGGGCTGACACTCGTCGGGAGTGCCGTCGAGATCGCAATCGTCACTGGTCGCAGCGGCGATATCGCAACTATCGGGAAGACCGTTGCCGTTACAGTCCGGACTGATCCCTTGACTCACGTCGTAGTCGTCAGGCGTGCCGTTGCCGTTGCAGTCCGGCTCGCATTCGTCAGGCAGACCATTGAGATTCACGTCATCGGCGCCGGCAGCGATATCGCAGCCGTCGACGGTCCCGTTGCTGTTGCAATCGACGATCGCTTCGTAGCTCAGGTCCGCCTGGATCCGGGAGGAGCCGCACTCTCCGCGATTGACCGCGCTCGGGCTCGTGAACTGGAACACTGCGTCACCCCCTGCAACGGCAGAGTTGAAGGTATCCGCGTCGATGATCAGGTTGGCCACCGATTCGCTGCAGTTGTTCCCGCCCCCCTCGAACAGCCGGCCGAGCGGCACACCGTTCAGCTCGATTTCGACATATTCGGTGGTGGCGTCGAGATCGCTCAGCGCCCGTACGGTCAGGGTCACCGAACCGTTGGCGGCGAAGGCCGCCGGCACCGTCCAGGACTGGGAAGCATTCCCGCCGTACGGTTGGAACTCGGGAGACGTCTCGGCGTACCCCGGTCCTGCCGAAGCCAGATCGCAACTATCGGGGCGAATGTTGGCGTTGCAGTCATCGACGCCGCCGGCGGTGTCGCAGGTATCCGGCGTGCCGCTCAGGTCACAATCCGCCTGGCACTCGTCGGGCACCGAGTCCCCGTCGCAGTCGTTGCTGGTCCCTCCGGCGTCGCACTGATCGGGAATGCCGTTGGTATTGCAATCGAGGGCGGCCCCGAGAGAAACGGTGCACGCGTCGGGGGCTCCGTCGGCATCACAATCGGCGAGGGGCTCGCAGCTGTCCAGGGTGCCGCTGGAGTCGCAGTCCAGTCCCAGGCGATGAATCACGCCGATGGCATCCAGGTCGAACCCCGATGAGGTCCCGCTTGGGCCGGTTCCATTCCCGTCGAGGCGCACGTAGCGCACCGTCGAGAGGCCGGCGTAGCCGATGTCGTAGCTACGGGCGAAATTGGTGCTGCCGTGAAGCTCGTCGCCGGGGATCACCGCGGCAGCATGGGCCGATTCGCGGATGCTGGTGAAGTTGACTCCGTCTGCACTGACCAGGACGTCGACCGCGCCGAACTCGGCGCTGCCGAAATCGACCTCGTAGACGTTGAGATCTCCGCCCGGACCGTCGTAGATGAAACCGCAGTCGAAGCGATAGGTCACCTGCTGGCCGCCGAGCCCGAAGTAGACGTCGTCGGGGGGACCGGTGAAGGTGGCGTCGGACGCCGTGGTCCCGTTGGAGTCGAGCACCTCGGTGAACGAGCAACCATCGGCGAAGTCGGCGAGGTCGCAACTGTCGGGCACGCCATTGCCGTCGCAATCGGCCGCCAGGCCACAGCCGGGTACATCGCAGCCGCCCCCCGGACTTCCGCAATCCAGGTCGCAGGCGTCGTCGATGCCGTTGTTGTTGCAGTCCTGCGCCCAGGCCCCGGCCGTCGCGGCGACCAGGATGAGTCCCAGCGCGGACAGCCGCAGCAGCGACCGCCCGAGGGAGAACGTGGAGCGGTTGATTCCCAGGGTGTTTGACGTGTCTCGTGCCATGGCCGGAACTCCTTGAAGCCGGCGAAAGGTGCCGGGTCTCCACGGTTCCTAACCGGGCAATGGCGGGAAGTAACGGATCGACGCGCGGATTCGGCGCCCTGTGCCGGGGTCCGAGCAGACCCCCGAGGACCTGTTGAGTCGAACCGGGAAGGCGGTCGTTACGGCTTCGCGGTCACTTTCCGGGTTTATTTGCGAATACTGTAAACGACTGCAGGGATCGCACTTGCGGGCGCGATCCCCTCCTCCGAGACGGCGCACCGACGTCGCCGTCAAAAGGCTTCGGAGGAGTCATGGGCACCCAATCATTTCGCTTCTTCCTGCTGACGGTCGCGGCGCTGACGCTGACGACCGCAGCCCTCGCCGGCGCCGGGGATCTCGAGCTCGACGCGTCCCGCAACGGGACCGGCGTCGACCTCGACTGGACCGGCGGAGGGGGCACCTACCGCGTGTACCGGTCCACGGATCCCGCTTCGGTCACCGACCCGGCGAACCTGCAGGCCGAGACCGGCCAGCGCAGCTTCGCCGACACGCCCCCCGCAGGGACGATCTTCTTCTATCGCATCGACGACCGGGCCCGCTGCTTCGGCGCCACCGCCGACGCCAGCGTCTCTCTCGGTAGCCCCGACGACATGCTCGGCGGTGAACCGGAGCTGCGGGTCGACGGCGACGACGAGCACCGGGCGCTGCTGCGCTTCCGTTTGAGCTCCATTCCCGCCGGTTCGGTGATCGACGGCGCCACGCTGTGGCTCCAGCAGCTCGACGCGGCGGACCAGACCGACATCGCGTTGCGCCATGTCACCGGAAGCTGGAACGAGCCCGACGTCAGCTGGAACACCCAGCCGGGAATCGCCGGCAACTACGATCAGCCGATACAGGCAGCCGGTGAAGGACGCCGCGCCTGGAACGCGACGTCGCTGGTTCAGGACTGGGTCGCGGGCAGCACCCCGGAATTCGGCCTGGCGCTGGAAGGCACCCAGGGCACCTCGGCGGTCTTCTCCTCGCGGGAAAACAACGGCGGCGACCTTCCCGAGCTCTGCGTCTCCTGGACCGAACCGGGGCAGACCGCCCTGGACGAGCTCCACGCCACCTCGGAGATCCCGGTCGAGACCCGCATCGAAAACGGGCTGGCTACCTTCGTCGACGCCCAGGTGCCGACGAGCCACGGTGATGCCGTCGACGCGGCGCTGGAGTTTCTCGATCGTTTCGCGCCGCTCTACGGCATCCAGGATGCCTACAGCCAGCTCTACCTCGATCGTCACGAACAGGATGACTTCGGCACCGAGTCGGTGACCTTCGGCGTGCGCCGCGGCGGCGTCGCCGTTCGGGGCGAGCAGCTGCTGGTGCTGGTCGAGAGCGGCACCGTACTCGGCACCTCGACCCGCCACGTGGCCAACCCGGGCCCGGTCAACGCCCTGGCCCTGACCGATCGCCAGGCGGTCGATACCGCCCAGGCCAAGTTCGAGGGCACCGGTTTCCGCCTGATCGGCGAGCCCTACCTGAGCGTCGACGAACCGAGCCTCTACGTGCCGGTCAGCGACCCCGAGCGCCTGGCCTGGTCCGTCCATTACACCGGAATGGTCGGCGAGAACGCGGTACGCCGCGAGGTGTTGATCGACACCGAGACCGGCGAGGTGCTGCGCGTTCTGGAGCCCCACTACGACGCCGGCAAGGACTTCGACATCCAGACGGTCAACGAGACCCTCAGCGGCACCTGCTGGTCGATGATCTGGGAGACCGCCGACGATCGCTGGTTCAATGAGAACGGTCCCACCGGCGGCTACCCGGGTGCCGGCGGCGACAGCCTCCTCGACGGCCAGAACGCCTTCGACTTCACCCACGACACCTACGACATGTTCTTCAACCGCTTCGGCCGGGACAGCTACGACGACAACGGCATGGAGGTCGAGGCGATGGTCGACGTCGACTTCGCGGGCCCCAACGCGGCGTTCGACCCCGGCTGCAACCACATGCTCTTCTCCGACGGCTGGGCGACTCAGGACGTCGTGGCCCACGAGTTCACCCACGGGGTGATCGAGCACAGCAGCGGCCTGCTCTACCAGAACCAATCCGGCGCCCTCAATGAGAGTTTCGCGGATGTCTTCGGCGCCCTGCTCGACGGCAACTGGACCGTGGGTGAGGACATCAGCGACGGCAGCATGGCGCCCATCCGCTCGCTGCTGGACCCGCCGGCCTTCGCCGACCCGGACCACATGCTGCCGGGGACCAGCGGCGACGGCCTCGGCCTGCGTGCCGCCGTCAACAATCCGAACGGCGGCAACGACTTCGGCTCCGTCCACACCAACAGCGGCATTCCCAACAAGGCCGCGTTCCTGATCGTCGACGGCGGCAACCACAACGGCGTGCCCGTTCCCGGTATGGGAGACATCAAGGCGGGGCGGCTGTTCTACGACTTGATGACCTTCCGGCTGGGTGCCTCGGCCCAGTTCACCGATCTGCGGGACACCGCGGTGCAGACCGCGCGCCAGTGGGCCCGCACCGGCCGGCACGGCTTCGACCACACCGACGCCTGCACCGTGATCAACGCCTACTCATCGGTGGGGCTCGGCCTGCCCGACACCGACTGCGACGGGAACGCCAACGGCCCCACCGAGGACGGTGACGGCGACTACCGCGCCGACGGCAACGACAACTGTCCCTTCGTCCGCAACTTCGACCAGCAGGACACCGACTTCGACGGCATCGGCGACGCCTGTGACGACGACATCGACGGGGACGGCGAGCTCAACGCCGTCGACAACTGCCCCGAGGTGTGGAACCCCTCCCAGGCCGACAGCGACGGCAACGGAATCGGCGATCTGTGCCAGGACAGCGACGGCGACCGGGTGCGGGACCTCGACGACAACTGTCCCTTCGACGCCAACCTCAACCAGCGGGACATCGACAACGACGGCCTTGGCGACGTCTGTGACGACGACGACGATGCCGACGGCCACCTGGATCACCTGGACAACTGCCCGTCGACCCACAACCCGACCCAGGCCGACGTCGACGCCGACGGCACCGGCGACGCCTGCGACGTCTGCCCCAACCTGCCTGACGACCAGACCGACACCGACCGGGACGGCGCCGGCAACGCCTGCGACGACGACGACGACAACGACCAGATCCTGGACGTCGACGACAACTGCCCCGAGAACTACAACCCCGAACAGGAAGACGGCGACAACGACGGCGTCGGCCACGCCTGCGACCCCGACGAGTGGACCCTGCTCGACGCCCTGGGCCCGGTCGGCCTGATGCGTTTCCTCGAGGACCACGACAAGCTCGAAGCCTTCATCCGCTTCGAGATCTTCCCCTGCACCCCGGTGACCTGCCCCGACCGGCTGGGACCGGACTTCCACGTGGACCTGCAGGTCTCGATCGATGCCGGCTACCTGCCGCGGATCGTCGACGACCGGGGCCGGGTGATGGACAGCAGCTTCCCCAACGCCGAGGGGATCTACGACCTATCGTTCCGAGTCGACCCGGACTACTTCTATCGCGATGGGGTGACGGGAGAAGAGTTCCAGGGACGGCGCTACTTCGTCGAGTTCATGGCTCCCCCGGGCGCGGATCCCGGGCAGCGTGACGGCACCATCGAACTCAACGGACGCTTCGGCAAGCCCTGACGGTTGCCGGAAGAGGAACGCGCGGCCCGGTGCCTGTTTGGTACCGGGCCGCTTTTTTGGGTCGGCGTGAGAATCTAGCCGAACAACGGAGTCCTCACCGAGATCACGAAGAGCCAGTCGATGGTGACGGTGAGCAGGCCAAGCGCCATGCCGGCCAACGCCGCACGAGGAATCCGGACACTCTCCCTCCCAACCAGCCGGTGGATCACCCACGCAGCCGCGCCAAGCACAAGAAGACCCGGAAGGAACGCATAGTCTCCGATCACAAGGTGCCAATGGATGATGAAATCGAAGGGGCCAGGATGCCACTGGTCCATGGCCAGGATGTTGCCCCAGGTCGAGAGCACTGCCCAGAGCGTAACCGGCCAGACAAGCGCCAGAACGATCACCGTCTTCGCTGCAGCGCTGGAGAACCCGCGCCTTCGCGCACGGATGCTGCACAGCAAGCCGCCCAGCAACAGCAGGCCCGCCAGGCCGTAGGCCTTCTTCTGAGACCACCAGGAAAGACCCCAATCGAAGTCAGACTCAAGATCCTTGCGCAGCACCTCTTGGGCGTACTTCACCCAACGGGCATCGCCAACGACGTGCAAGAACGAACCACGGGCACCATCCTCGACCCGCAAGGGTCCGTCGAGGTACCGATGCGAACCGACAATCTCTTCATCGAGACTCCCAAGAAGAGAGAGGTAGAGTCTGTTGCGGAGATCTGCCATCGCGAAGCTTGGCTTCTGAGTCTCCTTCATCGCAGCTTCGGTCACATCCCAGCAAGGCTTCACACCGGAGTAGCAAGCGACGAGCTCAGGCATTGGCACGCGCTCATCCGCTGCCGGAAGCATGCGGTCCCGGGCCGCATCGAGCCCCTCTAGCTGGGTTGTACATAGGAAGTGCCAGAGCGTGTTCTCGGCATCCAGCGGCGAAAGGCGGTATCGACGCACGAACTCGTGGATGCAGGCGTGGTACTGCTCAGAGAGATAGAGCGCGGCGCCGTACTTGAGAGAGTACTCGGCGCTCTCCGGCGCCAGAGTCGTCAGTAACCCGAACTTCTCGGTGGATTGTTCGAATTTTCCGCCGGCCAGGGCCTCTGTCGCCTCGCGGTCAAGCCGTTCCAGCGCGTCGGGGGGTACCGAATCCACCGGTTCGGCAACCGCGACTCCGAAGATCGACAGTCCTAGAGCAAGCCCGTAGGCCATGCGCTGTGTCGCGTTCATGTGCATCCCTCCATCTAGCGGTTCGTTCCAGACTGCCACGTGAGGAATGCCGCGACCGATGGAGTGGCAATCGGATCGGTGAATGCACCGCACGCCGCCGACACGGCGGCCGGGTGCTCCTTCCGACAGCGAAATCGAAGCGGCGGAGTTCTTGCGGTCCTGAGCCGCGGAGGGAGTGGCTATCGATCCAGGCGGCGCAAAGAGCGGAACACGAGAGCGAGACGCTCGGCGAACAATCCGCTGGCGACGGCCAGCACCAGCGACACGATGGTGCACAGGATCAGGAGACCGGCGAGCCCCGGTACGTCGCTCTCGACGGCGAGCCAGATACGCACATCCAGGGCGATCAGCTCCAGATCGTTCATCAGCGCGCCCCCCTTGCCGCCCATGTAGTCCTGTAGGAAGCCGGCGTCGCTGCGCAACCGCCAGGCGAAGCTTCCGGTCTGGAGCAGGACGAACACGCCGGCGAAGGCGCCGAGAGGGCGTTCGATCTCGGGGACACGCCAACCGACTCCGGCGATGGCCATTCCCAGCAGGGCGGCCCCCAGGACCAACTCACCCAGGTGGCCGGCCGAAGCAATCACGATCTCACGGCGCCAATCCGACGAGATCGCCACGAGCCACAGCGTCGCCAGGGTGACGACCAGCACCAGCGTGCGCGGGTTGCGGCGAAAGGTCCAGCCGAGCCAGGCCCAGATGCCGCCGACCGCGATTCCGATCGGTAGCTGGAAGTTCTGGTGATGGGTCACGCCGCCGCCGTAGACGAAGTCGAAGGCGGGAATCGCCGGGCAACCCAGAAGCCAGGCGACCACCGCGTGTCCGAACTCGTGGAGCAGGGTGACCAGCGGACTCAGCAGAAACGCGGTCAGCGGAAAGGCGTGGGCCAATGCACCTGCGACCGCGCCGGCCGACAGGCTGCGCCAGGGCACCGGCGCCGACAGCGGCTCCGGTTCTGCCGGGAGCGCCATGACCACCGGCCGGGCCGTACTCGCCGCGGCGGCCTGGGCCTCGAGCTTGGCGAACACCACCCCGCAGCGCGGGCAGTCGGTGGACGCCGCAGGCAGCTCGAATCCGCAGGAGGGGCAGGCTTGGCTCATGGAGCCAATATGGGGACCACGCCGGGCCGGGGCACGGACGGGCCGCCAACGGCCGGAAGCAGCTAGAGCGGCTGAATCCGCTCCGCCAGACGGCCCGAATCCAGATCGTCGGCGAACTGTTCCGCCATCCGCTCCCCGAGCTTGACCGCCTCCATCCAGCGCCGGATCCGCTCCTCGGGGCGATCTGCGTAGCGGAAGAAGTCGTCCCGGTCGGGGATATGCCCACCGGGAAGGCCCTCGACGAACGCCCGGCTGGGGTAGAGCTGCAACACGTCGGCGAGCTGATCCTCCCCCGCCTGGCGGTTGGGCCAGTAGCGGTCGAACCAGACCGGCAGCACCTCGCGGCGGAAGTGGGGAAACAGCAGCACCCCGTCAGGGGCAGTGGCGCCATCGAGATGCGCGTGGCGCAGGTGGTAGTCCAGCAGGCCGCCGTCGAACCACAGTCCCGGCGCCCCGGCGATGTCCTCGACCGGCTCCATGTAGAACGGCACCGTGCCGCTGGCCCGGGCCGCGGCAACCAGGTTCTCGGCGGTCAACGGGTGCTGGCGCCCGTCGAAGGACCGATCGGCCGGCCCGCTGCGGAAGAGCCCCCGCTCGAGCCAGGGCACGCCTCCGGCACCGACGATCCGGGCGATGGCCGCGCCACCCAACGCCACACCCTGACCCGGCTTCCCCCGCCATGGCCACGCCCCACGGCCGCGCACCGCGTGGATCGCCAGCTCTACCTCAGGCCGTGCCAGCATCGTCGCGGCATCGTCGGCGAACAGACGGCCCAGCAGCTCCCGGTAAGCCGCGCTTACCTGTTGCGGTGAGACCTTGTCGGGGAAGACCATGCGGGCGTAGCCCTGCATCAGAGCCTCCAGGGTCTCGCGAGGTCGCGACGAAGCCAGGGCCAGCATGCGCCACGCCCCCGCAGATGCACCCACCAGCAAGCGAGGCCGGCCGGACCGCGGCGCCGTGGGCAACCCGCGTTCGATCAGCAGCCGGTCGAGGGCGTAGAGCACCAGCCACCGCGGCCCACTCGCCGGCCCGGCGATCCCCGCCAGGCTGGACGCGTCGAGGCCCCGCTCCCGGATCAACGCCCGGGCTCGAGCTCCCCCGCGGTATTCGAGCCATGTCTCGGCCAACACCCTCCCCCTTCGGCGTTGCCTTATACTCCACGGCACCATGCGTGCGCTCGTTTTTCAGGATGTAAAGCAACTCGGTTGCGAGTCGATTGCCGACGCCGCGATCGTCGACCCCGGCGACGCCGTGGTGCAAGTTCGCCTCGCCGCCGTCTGCGGCTCCGACCTGCACATCTATCGGGGGCACGAAGCGGGCATCGACGCCGGCACCGCCATGGGCCACGAGTTCGTCGGCGAGGTCGTCGCCGTCGGCAAGGATGTGGAACGGATCCGGGTCGGCGATCAGGTGCTGGCCCCCTTCACCACCAGCTGCGGCGACTGCTTCTACTGCCGGGGCGGCCTGACCGCCCGCTGCGAACGGGGGCAGCTCTTCGGCTGGGTCGAGCAGGGGGAAGGGCTCCACGGCGGCCAGGCCGAGGCAATCCGCGTCCCCATGGCCGACAGCACCCTGGAACGGCTCCCTGACGGGGTCCCCGTCGAAACCGCGCTGCTCGCCGGCGACGTGCTCTCCACCGGTTGCTTCGGCGCCGAAAGGGCCGGAGCCGGCCCGGGAGCCACCATCGCCGTGATCGGCTGCGGCCCGGTGGGTTTGATGGCGGTCTTCTCGGCCGTACGCCTGGGCGCCGCCCGGGTCTTCGCCATCGATACCGTGCCCGAGCGCCTGGAGCAAGCCCGGGAGCTCGGCGCCGAGCCGGTGGACTTCGCCGCGGCCTCGCCTCCCGAGGTGCTACGCCAGGCGACCCACGGCCGCGGCGCCGACGGTGTCGTCGAGGCGGTCGGAACACCTCAGGCAACCCGTGGCGCCGTCGACCTGGTGCGCCCCGGAGGCACCATCGCCGCCGTCGGCGTGCACAACGAACCCCAGTTCGCGCTGTCCCCCGGCGAAGCCTACGACAAGAACCTGACCTACGTCGCCGGCCGCTGCTCCGCCCGCCACTACATGGACCGGGTCATCCCCTGGCTCCGCGACGGCGTCGACCTCGGCGGCATCTTCTCCCACCGCCTCAGCCTGGAAGAGGGCGTCCACGCCTACCGCATCTTCGACGAGAAGCTCGAAGGCTGCACTAAGGTGTTGTTGAAGCCATAGGCGAGCCGGGTCGACGACGGGGCGAAACCCGGCCACAATTGAGCCATGACCCAACCCCGCAAGCACTGGTGGCACCGCACGACCCCCAACGGCCAGACCCTGGGGGAGGAGTGGCTCAACAGCGTGACCCACGGCATCGGCGCGGCTCTGGCCACCGCCGCCCTGGTGATCCTGGTCTCGGTCGCGGCAACTCGGGGAGACAGCTGGCGGGTCACCGGCATGAGCATCTACGGGGCGACCCTGATACTGCTCTACCTGGCCTCGACCCTCTACCACAGCTTCCAGAACCCGCGGATCAAGCGCTTCTTCAAGACCATGGACCACTCGGCGATCTACCTGCTGATCGCCGGCACCTACACGCCTGTGGTTCTGGGGCCGCTGCGGGGCGGCTGGGGCTGGACCCTGTTCGGGCTGATCTGGGGGCTGGCCGTCACCGGCATCGTGCTCAAGGTCTTCCTCGCCGGGAAGCTCAAGAAACTCTCGGTCCTGACCTACGTCGCCATGGGCTGGCTGGTCGTCATCGCCGTTCGCCCCGCCCTCGAGATCCTGCCTCCCGGCCTCCTGCTCTGGCTCGTCCTCGGCGGCGTCAGCTACACCCTCGGCGTCGCCTTCTACGCCGCCCGCAAACTCCGCTACCACCACGCCATCTGGCACCTGTTCGTCCTGGGCGGCAGCATCTGCCACTTCTTCGGCATGCTCTACTACGTAGCCCCCCTCCCCCCACCCGCAGCCTAAAGACCAATCCAACTCGCCGCCCCCCCCCATCCGCTACCCTCACGCAAACCAGCTTCAAAGGGAGCCCGAACCCAAACGGGCCCCGACCCCACCATCGGAGCCGAGGCCCAGGGGAAACCTGGCGCACCCAGGCTCCCCCACGAGTGGCAAATCCATCTTTTGCGCAGAGCCCCAAGCGACCCCGGCGTCAGCCGGGGAGCGATTTCCCGGGGCGCGCCGTACGGCGCCTTGGTGCAGCCCCAACCCGCAAACGTATGCAGGCTCTCCCGAAGCTCCCGCCGCCCACAGGCCGTCAAGCCCAGCGAACACTGCACCTCGAAGCCGGTAGGCGCGCCCCGGGAAATCGCTCCCCGCCTCCACCAGGCACGCGAAAGGGCGGCGCCCCCAAGAAGGAGACGCCGCCCCGGGGAAGGTGACTAGAAGTTCGCCCGGAACCCGAAGGAAATCTGGAACTCGCGAGGAGCCTGCAGATCCCCCTCTTCGAGCGGCTGCCCGAAGTTCGGTCCGAGGGTGAAGTCGGTACCCTGCACCGGCGTGTCGGTGAAGGGGTTGAACGTGCCGCTGGCCGACACGGTGGTGTCGACGTTGACCGCGCCTTCTTCCTTGAAGACGTTGATCAGCTCGGGCTGGATGAAGAACTCGAAATCCCGGAAGAGATACGAGTAGTTGATGGCGATATCCGACCGGTGGATGTCATCGGTGCGGAACGCGCCCCGTCCGCTGAAGAAGTACGGATGGGTGAAGTCCGGCGTGTTGTAGCCCGGGTTGGCGACGAAGCCCGCGGTGGAGACCTGGGCGATCGCCTCGTAGGGCAGACCGGAGAAGTAGTTCTCGAGCCACGAGACCGTCAGGTTGTGGCTGGGGCTGCGGATCACGTCGTAGATCGCCCAGGCACGGGCGGAAATACGCTGATCGATCTGCAGGTCGCCCGTGGGGGCGCTCCAGGCGATGTCCTGAAGTTCGGGGTACTCGCCGATCGTCGGCGTCACCGGGCCGGAGCCCGAGGTTTCACCGTCGAAGTTGCCGCGAGCATGGGACCAGGTCAGGTTGCCGCCGACCCGCAGTCGACGGTCTTCAAGCAGACCCAGGTTGAAGAACGCGTGCAGGCCGTCGTACTCGCGGGAAAGCAGCGAGTCGTTGTTCTCGATCACGCCACGGTCGAAGGCCGCGGTCGGATCGATGGTGGTCAGGTCGCGGCGCTCGAAGAAGAAGTCGCCGAACTGACGGTTGACGTAGTCGACCCGCAGGGTGCCGCGCTGGCCGATCAGGTAGTTGAAGCCGATGGAGATCTCATCGGCGTTGACCGCGGTCAGATCGGGAGCGATCTGGGTGGTCGAACCGGGGATATCGAACACCGCGATCACGTTCTGACCGTTGCGGGTGTTGCTCAGGCAGTTGTCCTGGATGAAGAAGATGTTCTGGGCATCGAGCCAGAAGTCACTCGGCAGTCCGGGGCAACCGGCAAGCGCCGCGTCCAGCATCGGCTGCATGACGTTGGGTGCGGTCAGGTTGGTGATCGGGGTGTTCTCGGTGAAGTTGAACTCGACCTGGGCGGCGTTGCCCGCCGAGGAAGAGTTATCGAACACCGAGTTGCCGGCCAGGCCGACGTACTGGGCGAAGCTGGCGTGGAACGACCAGGGGCTGTCGGGGCCGACTTCGTACTCGACGCCGAGGCGCGGGCTGAGGGCGTCGCCGCTGGCGACTTCGAGGCCCAGGGAGTTGACCGACTCGGTCTCGTCGTAGCGCAGGCCGATGTTGAACGACCAGTTGTCGTCCAGGCGCCAGCGATCGTTGATGAAGAACGAGTCGGTGCCGAAATCGGTGCCCTGGGAGGGGTTGATGATCGGCAGCCAGACAAAGGTGGTCAGTCCCGGCTGAATGTCCGGGAACACGTCGTCGATGCTGGTGGCACCGGCGATCGAACCGCCGCCCGGACCCGTCGAGGGGGAGCGCTGCCAGACCATCAGATCGTTGGGCGACTGGTGGTTGTTGGAGTTGGTGATGTCGGTGAACGTCTCGTAGCCGAAGGTGAAGTCGTGGCTACCGGCGTTCTCGGTGTTGAGGAAGTAGGAGCCCTTGATCCGGGACTGCTCGTTGTTGCGCTCTTCGTCCTCACAGGAACCGCAGAACAGCGATTCGTTGTAGACCACGCCGCTGGCCAGATCGAACACCGGGGTGCCGGTGTCCAGCGCCTGGTCCAGA
Source organism: Acidobacteria bacterium Mor1 (assembly GCA_001664505.1). Lineage (GTDB taxonomy): Bacteria > Acidobacteriota > Polarisedimenticolia > Polarisedimenticolales > Polarisedimenticolaceae > Mor1. The sequence continues at coordinate 4,822,240 of CP011806.1, read as the reverse complement.
CCGCCGCTACCGATGAAGGTGAAGTTGCGCTCGGTGTACTGAGCCTCGAGGAAGAAGTTGGTGCTGAGGATGCCGGTGTACTGGGCGCTCAGCAGCTCCTGGGGCGTCTCCCGGTCGTTCAGCGTGCCGTCATCGGGCAAGAGCGCGAACTGGGTCAAACCGCCGTGGGCCGAGTTGCCCTGGAGATCGTCGATCTCCATGCCGGTCAGCTGAACCTGGTGGCTCGAGGTCAAGGATGCGGTCAGCTTGCCCTGGAGGCGGTCCTGCTCCCGGGGCTGCACGAAACCGATACCGGTCAAGGCGGTCTGCGCGGTGGCCTCGGTCTCGCGGTTGCGGCCGGCAACGAAGAACCACAGGCGGTCGCGGATGATCCGACCGCCGACGGTCGCCTCGAAGGTCTCGTTCTGGCTGTCGATGCGGGTGTCGGTCAGCGCCGTGCGAGCCGCCCAGTCCTCATTGTCCATGCTGACCCGGAAGCTCCCGCTGAACTCGTTGCCGCCGGAGCGACTGATCGCCGTGACGACGCCGCCGGTGAAGCGGCCGAACTCGGCGGAAACGCCGCTGTTCTGGGTGGTGGTTTCCTGGATCGCGTCTTCGATGAACAGATCGAAGGCCTGGCCGCGGATGTTCTCGTTGAGCACCACGCCGTCCATGGTCAACAGATTGTCCCAGCTCTGGGAGCCGGAGATCGAGATGCTGTCGTCCTGGTTGCGCAGGCGGCCACCCTCACGCTGAGGGCCGGTGTTGTGGGCGCCGGGGGTCAGGAGCACCGCGTTCTGGAACGTGCGGTTGACCGGCAGCTGTTCCAGGGTGTCGTAGGTGATCGTCTGGGCCGACTGGGTCCCTTCGGAGATGACCTGGGTGGCATCGCCGGTGACGACCACGGTTTCCTGGTAGGACTCGGTCAGCGTGGCGTCGACCTCGCGGGTCTGGCCGGCGCTGAGCCGCACCTTCTGAGTCACCGCCTGGTGACCGTCCATGCGGAAGGTGATGTCGTACTCCCCTGCCGGCAGCGGCGGCGAGGTGTACTCGCCGTTCTTTCCGGAGAGCGTGCTGCGCACACCCTGGAGCGATGCGGATTCGAACACGATGGTCACACCCGGCAGAGGACCCTTGTCCTTGGCCGAGATGACCTTACCGAAGACGCGGATGTTGCCCGCGCCCTGGGCCAACGCTGGAGGCGCCAACAGCGCCACGGCGATCAGGCCGATGATGAAGAGACGTGCGAGTCTCATGACGTAACCTCCTGCGCCCCTCAACTGCATTCCCGTACGCCGTAACCATGAGCCGGGAATCGGGGGGTCGCCAGGGGTTCATCGACATCCAAAAACGCCGTGAGCGCGCAAGTCCGCGGCACAGGGACCGCACGGAAAAGTGAATCGTTCTGAACGCGAGGAAGGCGCCTGATGGCACGCCGATTCATCGCACCGAACGCGCTTCGGTGTTTTGAATCGGGATGCGATCCAACGAGATGCTCGAAACTTTTTTCTTGGATCGGCCCCGAATCGGGGCCGCCAGCGGAAGAGGCCGTGTAAACGATGTAACCGTTTGTAAACGGCGTCTCTGCGCAGCTCTATCGAACCGGCACGTTTACAAAACCTGCTGCCTAACCCTCGGCCTTGAGCGCGGGCAGCAACGGAATGCGCAACGCGCCGGCGACGGCGACGACACTGGCAAGCATGCCGACGAGGAAGATCGCGAGCAAGGTGATGAACAGCGAGCTCCAGTCGGCGTGAATCTCCGCCAACCGCGGCGCCACGCCCAGGAGCGCCGACCCGCTCCCGATCACCATACCGACCGCCAGCAGGAACACGTTCTCCAGCAGCACCAACCACCCGAGGGAGCTGCGGCGGAAACCGAAGGCGCGCAGGGTGGCGAGCTCGCCGCGGCGCTCGATCAGGTTGCGCACCAGGATGATCGCCAGACCGATGGTACCCAGCAGCAGCCCGAGCCCCCCGAGCAGCTGGAAGGTCGACAGGTACGTGTTCTCGACCAGCAGGAACTCCGCCATCTTCTCGGGCGTCGGCGTGCTGTCGAAACCGAACTCGGCCAGCCGGCTCTCCAGGGCCCGGCCGACCTCGTCAGTGCGTTCGAACGGAGCGTCGATGAGGAACGCCCTGTAGCCCTCACGGCTGGGGAAGTGCTCGAGGAAGGCCTCCTCGCCGACGATCATCTCGCTTTGCAGGATGCTGCGCTCGAAGGTGCCGACCAGCCGCAGCTTGACCGTACCGCCGAGTTCGTCCTGGAGCTCGATGTCATCCCCGAGCCCCACCTTGAGGATCCACTGGGCGGAGTTGGCGTCGGCGAAGGCGGGGATCACCCCCGGCTCGAACTCCTGCTGCAACAGCTCCCAGGGGTTGTCCGCGCCGTCGGGAAGATCCGCCGTGGCCTTGAAACCGAAGCCGCCCCGTTCGATCAACGCCCGGGTGGCGCCCAGCACCTTGGGCTTTTCCGGCTGATACAGGTTGAGGCAGCTGGCATCCTCGCCGGGGAGCAGCCGCAGCGGGTAGACGGTCGCGCCCTCCAGGGCGGCCACGTCGTCGGTATCGAAGCCCAGATCGGTCCGGTCTTCGGCGCGATTGAGGTCCTGGAGCACCGGCACGTCGGACTCGGCGATCAGGGCGAAGCCGCCGGCGCCCGAGTCTCTGGCCTGAAGTTCCTCACCGGGCTCGTGGCGCACGGCGGCGACGGTCACGATGACGAAGCAGGCCGAGGCGACCAGGGCGACACTGAGCATGCTGCGCCCCGGGTTCCAGGAGCTGTTGCGGGCGGCGATACCGAGCCAGGCCCCGGGGCCCCCGACCCGGCGACCGCCGGAACCGCGGCACCAGAGCGCAAAGATCGCGAGCCCCGCGATCAGCAGCAGCGCTCCGCTACCGAAGCTGATTCCCGGCGATGCCGAGGCGCCCTGGCTCAACCCCAGGGCGAGCAGGCCGAGGCCGCCGACCGCTCCCCCAAGCGCCAGCAGCGGCGCAAGCTTGCCCTTGCGAACGGCGTAGCGGGGCCGCACGTTGCCGGCCAGAAGCGACGGCGTGGCGATGCGGCGCAGCCTGCGGACCGCCAGGTAGATCGAGAGCAACACCACCAGCACGGCGATGAACCAACCGATGGCGAGGCTCTGGGGAAACACGTGGAGGTAGAGCCGGGAGGATCCCACGGCTCCGACCCAGAGGGTGCGCAGCGCCGCCATCAACCCGGCGGCGTAGGCCACGCCCCCGGCCAGGCCCAAGAGCGCCCCGATGCAGGCGACGATGAAACCCTCGGCCAGCAGCGACCGGGTGATCGAACGCCGGGTGAAGCCGGTGGCCAGGCGCACGCCGAGCTGGCCGGCGCGCTGTTCGACCCCCAGGGAAAACATCAGCGCCACCAGCAGCGACGCCGAGATGATCAGGAAGAAGCTGAAGGCGAGGAACAGCTGGCCGAAGTCGGTGGCCCCGCCGGAGGCCGACAGCCCTTCGTCCCGCACGTTCAGCAGGCGGAAGCCGAGGGTTTCGGGAGACAGCTCGTTGCGTAGCGCGACGACCAACGCCTCCCGGGTCTCGTCCAGGCTCTTGCCCGGGATCGGGCCGATGCGCAACGCCGTGGTGCTGCCGAAGCGAGAGGCCCAGAGTTCCCTGGCGGTATCTCCGCGGATGAAGGCCTTGGGAGCGGCGCGATAGTCGTCCCAGTAGTCCTCATCCTTGTCGCGAATCTTGTCCAGCTCCACCGGGAAGGGAGGATCCCAGGCGGCCATGTCGTCGGAGTCCTGAATGCCGGGATAGTCCGGCGTCAGCAGCGGGTCAGCGCCGAGCCCCTCCATCGGCAGGACCCCCTCGACGGTCAGGGTCGTCTCCCGCTCCCGCAGCTCTTCCCGGGCGCCGACCTCGAAGTAGCGCAGCACGATCGAGTCGCCCGGAGTGACCCCCAGGTCGTCGGCGGCCCAGCGATTGAGCAGCACGCCGTCCGCGGCCAGGTCCGGCGCAGGCCGGCCATCCTCCAGGCGCGGCCACGGAGCGCCTTCGCTCTCGCGGTCGAACCCCACGATTCCCGAGTAGGGTGTTTCCTTTTCGCCGAACTCGAAACCGTTGGCCAGGTAGCTCGAAACGCCCAGGACCGGTGCGCCCAGGTCGCCGGCCAGCCGCCGGATCCGCTCATCCAGATCATCGCGCAAGAGGAACGAGCGGCTCTCGAGCTGAAGCTCGCCGCTGTCGATGCCGTCGACCTCGAGCCCCAGATCCGCCAGGCTCATGTGGGCCTGGAGCAACGGCTCCAGGCTGGCCTCGCTCTGACCCAGCAGCACCGCGTTGGCCTCTCCCCGGCGTTCCAGGCGACGCTGGAGCTGACCGATCTCGAGGAACACGTTGAACGGGCTCTGCTGGTGCGGCGCCAGCCCGAAGCGGCCGACTCCCTCGTCGGGGACCACGTCAACCAGGGTCAGACGCAAACGGCTCAGGACCTCGTCGGGGTCCTTCTCTCCCATCAGGGTTTCCCGGGGCACGTTGCTGTAGCGGCCGAAGCTCAGGAGCAGCGCGTCGCCGATCTCTGCGCCCAGTTCACGGCGCAGGGACTCGTTGACGATCGCCGACGGATAGATCTGGCCGCTACGGCGGGAAAGGTCGAGCTCCGCATCGAAGAAGGCGCCGAAGCGTTCGTCGATGCCCTGGATCGAGACCTTGGAGGCGCGGCTCCCCCGGTCGGGCTGAGTCAGCGCACCGTTGAGCAGCATCACCGGCGCCGTGGCCAGCGAGCCCCCCTCGGCCAGTTCGTCGGCGAGCTCGACCCGGAAGGTGCTCTCACCGACCAGGGCGTGATGGATCTTGCCCAGCCGCTCCAGGGTCAGCGCCTTGAGGCTCTCCTTGGTCGAATCCCCGACAAGGAGCGCACCGGCCAGCACCGCGGTGGCGACCGCGGCTCCCAGGGCCACCGCCAGGTGGATCCGCCAGTAGTGGATCAGGCTTCGGAGCACCGCCCCTCCCGCAGATCGAACCGGCGCTGGAAACGACCGGCGAGTTCCAGACTGTGGGTCACCACGATCAATACGGTCTTTTCCTGGCCGTGGAGTTTGAACAGCAGGTCGGCCACCGCCGCGGCATTCTGGTGATCCAGACTCCCGGTCGGCTCGTCGCAGAGCAACAGGCTCGGGCCGTTGATCAGCGCCCGGGCCACCGACGCCCGTTGACGCTCACCGCCGGAGAGCTCGGCGGGGCGGTGGGTCAGCCGATGCTGAAGCGAGACCGCCTCCAGGAGCTCGCGGGCCCGCTCTTCCTTGCCCTGCCGTTGGTCGGGGAAGGCCAGGGTCGGCAACAGCACGTTCTCCAGCACCGAATACTGGGGTAGGAGGTGATGATCCTGGAAGACGAAGCCGACGGTACGGTTGCGGAAGCGAGCGAGCTCCGGCTCCGACAGATCGAAGGGGTTCTTGCCCTCGATCGAGATCGTGCCGGCGCTGGGTTGATCCAGCGTGCCGATCAGATGCAGCAGCGTGCTCTTGCCCGAACCCGAGGGCCCGGTGATCGCCATCGCCTCACCCCGGTCGAGTTCGAGGCTGACGCCACGCAGCACCTCGACCGGCTGGGCGTCGCCGTCGTAGCTCTTGTGAACGTTCTTGACTTCCAGTGCGAGGGACATCGTGTTCCTTCCTCGGTCGTCAGGCCGGAGCCTGCTCGATACGATCGGCGATCGCCGCGGGGATCGGAATCGAACGGACCGCCCCCTCTTCCAGCACGCAGCAGACCGAGGTCATCGTCCCGCTGGCGAGTTCCTCGCCGTCCCGCAGCACGCGATGGCCGAAGGTCAGGGACTTGGATCCCTTGCGCAGGATCCGCACCTCGATGTCGAGCAGGTCGGCGTAGCGGGCCGGGCGCTTGTAGTCGACCTGCAGCGAGACCCGGGGCCAGCCCACCGGCTTGCCGTCGACCTCGACGTGGACCGAGCTTCCGATCTGCTCGAAGAACAGGTGCTCGGCGGTTTCCATGAAGACCACGAAGCGGGAGAAATGACAGATCCCGCCCAGATCGGTATCGGCGAATTCCACCCGGCGCCGGGCGGTGTATGTATGCATCGAGCTTGGTCCCCTTCCGGAGCCTCAGCCGACCTGGCGGGAGCCGTCTCCGGAAACAGCATTGTCGACGTAAGCGCGGTAGATCTTCAAGGTCTCTTCGGCCATCACGTCGTCGTTGTAGTGCTCCCGCACTACCTTGCGGCCCGCGACCCCCATGCGGCGCCGGCCCTCGGGGTCCTCCCGCAGGGCCGCCAGGCCCTCGGTCACCGCCTCTACCGACTCGGGCTCGACCAGCAGGCCGCCGCCGGTGTGCTCCAGGAGCTCGGGGAATGAGCCGTGGCGGGGCAGGACCAGGGGCACGGAATTGGCCAGGGCTTCCAGCACGAAGAGCCCCTTGGGCTCCCGATAGACCGTCGGTACCGACAGCACGTCGATCCGGCCCAGGAGGTCCAGCTTCTGCTGCCGGTCCACCTCGCCGTGGAAGCGCACCCGCTCACCGAGACCGGCGGCCTCGACCTTGCGGCGCAGTTCGGCGACGTAGGGCTCGTTGCGGGCATCGATGTAGCCGGCGATCTCGAGGTAGGCGTCGGCGGCGCCCCGGCGCACCAACCCCTCGAAGGCTTCGATCAACAGGTGCAGGCCCTTCTCCGGGCACTGCCGGGCCAGATAGCCGATGACGTAGCGGCCGTCGGGCTGCCGCGGCTCGGCGCCGTGATCTTCCAGGGCGATCCCCAGCCCCACGGTGTGCATCCGTTCGGCGGGGACATCCAGCACCCCGCACATGTAGTCGGCGTAGTAGCGGCTGGTGGCGATCAAACCGTCGACGTCCCGGGCCTTGCGCTGAAGGGCCTCGTGGACCCGGGTGCGATGGGGCTCGGCCAGCTGTTCGAAGAAGATGTCCTCACCCTGCACCGAGCAGAGTACCGGAACGCCCAGCTCCTCACGGATGCGATGAGCCAGCCCGAGCAGCATCGAGTTGGTGATGTGCACGATCTCCGGCCGGAGATCATCCCGCAGCCAACTCACCAGTTTCTCGAGTTCCTTGGCCTGCTTGCCGTGCTCCCCTTCCAGCACCGAGAGGGTCAGTTCGCCCAGCTCCGCCGGGTCCCGGGAAGCGCCCAACCTGGAGACGAAATTAAGCAGCGACTTGTGGCTGAGCAGCTTGTCGAACAGCGACGTCGAACGGAACAGGCCGGATTTCTGCTCGAGATAGACGTTGAGCGCGCCGTAGAACACCTGGCCGCTGGACACGTCCGCCTCGTCGGTGCGGATCGGCGTGTAGGTCGGGATCAGGGTGACGTCGTGCCCCTTGCGGATCAGTGCCGCCGCCAGGGCGTTGTCGTGGAGACAGCTACCGCAGATCATCCCCGCGGCGCCGGCCGCGATATAGGCGGCGCGCATCAGCTTGGGACTTCGGCCTCGGACGCCAGCCTGCGGGGCTCGGGCAATTCGACCATACCGCTCATCTTGGCGAACATGTCCGAATCGTCGATGCGGAACACGTTGCCGACCAGCAGGTTGACCAGCGTATCCCGGCACTCGGGGTGCTGCTTGAGGAAGCGCGGGAAGCTGAACTTCGGGTCGTAGTAGGCGTACACCAGGCGCCGCATCGACTCCATCCCGGCCAGGTACTTGGGACCGTGCTGCCCCAGGCGGGCCGCGGAGTAGTCGCCGTGCTTCAGCGCGTCGAGGGCCGAATCGGCGGCCAGTTCGCCGGAGGTGAGCGCCAGGAACACCCCGGTCGAGTACATCGGGTCGAGGAAGCCGAAGGCATCGCCGGCCAACACCCAACCGTCGCCGGCGATGCGGGAGGAGATGTAGGAGAAGTCGCGGATCGCCTTGACGTCCCCCTCCTGGGTCGCGCCGCGCAGCCGGTCGTGGAGGGTCGGGCAGTTTTCCAGCTCGTCGTCGAACACCGCCTGCAGATCGGCGGTGCCGTAACTGGCCAGATGCTCCACCGGAGCGACCACGCCGACGCTGACGATGTCCCCGGGAAGCGGGATAAACCAGAACCAGGACTTGTGTTCCCGGGTGAACATGATCAGGGTCGCGCCGGCATCCTTGCCGGTGTCCCGCTGGGCTCCGCGGAAACGGGTGTAGTACGAGGCGTGCTTCAGCTTGGGATCGATCTGCTTGAGGCCGTGGCGCCGGGCCAGCATGCTGGTCTGGCCGCTGGCGTCGATCACCACCTTGCAGTCGATGTGCCGTTCGCTGCCGTCTTCCAGCAGCTCGACCCGCACTCCGGTGACCTGGCCGTCCTCTTCGATCACCTCGCGGACGTTGGCCCGCTGGACCACGTCGACGCCGGACTCGGCGGCGTGGTCGAGCATCATCTTGTCGAAGTCGACCCGGTCGACCTGCCAGGTCTGGGCGCTCTCGTGATCGTCGAACTCGTCGAAGTAGAAGGGCGCCGAGGAATTGCCGTCGCCCGAAAAGAACTGGACGCTGTACTTGGTGGGGAAGGCGCTCTCGCGCATCTTGTCCAGCACGCCGACCCGCTTGAAGGTCCAGTAGGTCGCCGGCATCAGGGATTCACCGATGCGGAACCGGGGAAACTTCTCCCGGTCGAGGAGCAGTACCCGGTGGTCCCCTTCCCGGGCCACGATGCTGGCCGCGGTGGAGCCGGCGGGGCCGCCGCCGATCACGATCACGTCGTAGCTGTCTCGGGTAGGCTGCTGCATGGTGCCTCTATCTCCGCCCCTCTGTTGTCTGACCCGGCCCCTCTATAAACATAGCGTCACGGCGCAAGCCGGGCCCCCGGAAAACCCCGCGGGCCCGGCTATCCAGGTCTAGTTACGGAAACCGGAGCGGTACTCGACGCCCAGGAAGGCGGTCGCGCCGGCCTGGGGGATCACCGAGGTGCCGCTCAGCGCCCGGGTCTCGTACTCCTCGTCGCCGATGTTCTTGACGTTGAGCTGGACCCGCCAGGGACCCAGATCGACGTAGGCCATGGCGTCGGCCACGACGTAGTCGCCCAGTTCGAAGACGTTGTCTTCGGCGATGAACTGCTCGCCGACGTAGCGGGCGCCGCCGGCGATCCCGAAGTCGCCGAAACGCTTGCTCAGCCACAGGCTGGCCTGGTGCTCGGGGACCCAGGCCGGACGGTTGCCCGAGCGGTCGACCGGCATCTGGGTGAACAGGTCGATCTCCGAGAACCGGGTCAAGGTCGCGTCGGTGTAGGCGTAGGTGAACAGGGTGCGAACGCCGCCCCAGGCCTTGGCCGCGATCTCCAGCTCGACGCCCTCGGACTCCTGGTCGCCCTGCTGGACGGTGAAGCCGTTGTCGTCGGGGATCCCGATGTTCTGCCGCTCGATGTTGTAGAGCGCCAGGTTGGCCCGGACCTTTCCGTCGGCGAAGGCGGTCTTGACTCCGAGCTCGGTGCCGCGGCTCTCCTCGGGAGCGCGGTTCGGGTCGATGACCCGCGGCGAGGCGGGTGCAAAGGACTCACTGCCGTTGGCGTAGATCGAGAAGCGCTCGGTCGGCGCGTAGACGATGCCGAGCATCGGGCTGACGTTGTCGTCGTCCCGCTCGAAGTTGTTGAGGGCATCGTTGTAGTCGATGGAGTCGAACCGGGCGCCGGCCAACACATGGAACTTCTCGGAGAACTCCATGTTGTTGATCACGTAGGGCGCCACCACGCTGGTCTCTGCATCGCCGAACTGGAACGGGAAGGCACCGACCGGCCCCTGGAAGGTCTCGACCGGGTTCAGCAGGTCGATGTTCGGAATGGCGAAGGGGTTCGGCATCAGCGGGTTCTCACCCAGCACGAGATCGATGGAGAACTCGTCGTCGTAGCGCGCCACCTCGAGGCCGGCCAGCAGGCGGTGCTTGACCGAACCGGTGTTGAGGTTCCAGACCGCCTCGAACTGGTTGCCGACGAAACGCTGGGCGTCGTCGAGCTGGCTGAAGGCGCGGTTGATCTCGAGGGCACCGGTTCCGAAATCGGGGAACACGCCGATGAAGGTCGTGCCGTCGGAGACCCAGTCCAGGGTGCGGTAGTAGGTCTTGTTGCGCAGGGTCAGTTTATCGCTGACCGCCTTGGTGAAGTCGACCTGAAAACGGAAGGCGTCCTGGTCGGAAAAATCGAAGGGGGTGTTGTAGGAACGGGTCCGCGGTACCGGCGCCAGTTCGGTACCGACCACCGGGATACCGGCGTCGGGCTCGAAGCGGGCGCTGGCGGCCTCGAGACTGATGTTGACCCGGGTGTCCGCATCGATCTGCCAGCCGAAGGTCGGGTTGATCGCCGACTGCCGGCTGGCCTTGTCGTCGCGGTAGCCCTCGGACTGGGTCACCAGCCCGTTGAGGCGCAGGGAGAAGCGGCCGTCGTCGCTGGCCTCGTTCCAGTCGACGGAGACCTCACTGGTATCGAAGCTTCCGAATGAGGCGCGGGCGTTGACGAAGTCCGAGGGGACCGGCTGCTTGCGCACGATGTTGACGACACCCGAGAGGATGCCGGCCAGCGGGTTGCTGCCGTAGAGCACACCGCTGGGCCCCTTGAGCACCTCGACCCCTTCGACGTTGTACATGTGATAGTTCATCACCTCGGGCTCGGGAGCGCCATCGGTCATCACCAGGGAGCCGTCCAGCGAGTTGAAGCCACGGATAAAGAACAGGTTGAAGATGCCGGAGCTGCCTTGGGCATTGACGCCGGCGACGTTGTAGAGCGCCTCATCGAGGTTGGTCGCCCGCTGCTCCCGCAGCACCGTCTCCGAAACCTTGCCGACGCTGGCAGGAGTCAGCCGCTCGGTCAGCGGCAGCTTGCTCGTGATCGTGCTCGATTCGGGTACGTAGGGCACCTCGACCTGGATGTATTCCCTCCAGTCCTCGAGCTCGATCGGACGCTCTTCGGCGTCTTCTTCTCCCTCGGCCCAGACAGGGGCTCCCAACAACAGCAAGAGGCCCATCGACAACAGCAAGAACTTTTTCACGATCCCGATTCCCCCAGGCTTATCCGGCGCCCCCCGGATTGCCGTTCAAGTTCCGATCCCAAGTGGGTTTCGTAGTGTTCGGGCCCCACCGGCCCGAGGTCCCGTGCCCCGCAGGGCGTCGTCAGCAGTTATCTAGGTGTAGCGAGCGTTCTGGTGCGCCTCGGCATAGAACGCCGGCAACAGTTGATCGACCCGCAGCAAACCGGTGCGGGTCAGGCGAATCTCATCGCCGTCGATCTCCAGCATGCCGTCGGCCTTCAGCTTGTCGAAGGCCCCGGCGAAGGTCTCGAGAATCGAGACCCCGAATTTCTCCTGAAAAGGTGCCGCGCTGATCCGGCCGAGCTTCAACTGCAGGATCAGCTCCCGGGTCAGACGCTCGCTCTCGCTGGTCTCGTAGGCCCGGTCGACGGCAGCCTCGCCCGCCTCGATCCGGCGCAGGTATTCGTCCCAGCGGGAGATGTTCTGGTAGTGCACACCGTTCATGTGGCCGAAGGAAGAGACCCCCAGCGGCAACAGGTCGCAGCCCTGCCAGACCGAATTGCGATAGACGAAGCGGCCGTTGCCGCCCTTCTTGACCATGGTGTACGCGCTCGAGAGCTCGTACCCCGCCTGCTCCAACCGGCGGAAGGCCTCGTCATGCCAGCGCCGCTTGGTCTTCCAGTCGGCGATGTGGGGCCCGCCTCCTTCGAGCTTCTGTTTCGAGTAGACGGTATTGAAGGGCAATTCCATCTGATAGATCGTCACGCTGTCGGGGGAGGCCTCGATGGTGCGCTCCACCGCCCGGGCCCAGGTCGCGTCGGTATCCCCGACCATGCCGGCGATCAGGTCCAGGTTCCACTGCTCGAACCCGGCGGCCCGGACCCATGGAATGACCCGGTCGATCTCCTTCGAGACATGGGCGCGCCCGTTCTCCCGCAGGATCTCGTCGTCGAAGTGCTCGACGCCGAGGCTCAGCCGCGTGACGCCGACCTCGCGGATCGTGGCCAGCTTCGGTTCGGTCAGGGTGCCCGGCTCCGCCTCGAAGGCGACCTCCTCGATGCCGTCCCAGGGGATCGCACCGCGCACCCGCTCGACCAGCATCCGCAGATGCTTGGTGCTGAGGTAGGAGGGCGTTCCACCGCCGAAATAGACGAACTTGACCGGACGGCCGGCTACGGCCGGCAGCTTCGCGGCCCGCTCGGCCTCGGCGGCCACCGCCTCGACGTAGCGCTCGATCTCCGACGAATTCTTGTCGGTGTAGACCTTGAAGTAGCAGAACTTGCAGCGGCGGCGGCAGAAGGGGATGTGCAGGTACAGCCCGAGCGGGGTATCCGGCCGGGGCGGCTGCTGCAGTGCGTCCAGGGCTCCCTGGGCGCGGTCCTCGCCCCAGAACGAGTAGGGCGGATAGTTCGAAACGAAGACGCTACCGACCTCGGTCTCGACATGGCTCGTTCCGACGGAAGTTGCCGGCTCGCTGCGTTCACTCATCGTCGCTTCCCCTGCCCTGCCGGATCACTTGCCGCCGAAGCAGTAGAGCTGCCCGTCGGCGGTACCGATCACCATGCGGCCGTCGGCGATCGCAGGCGACGCCAGGATCTGGGAGCCCGCCTCGAACGACCAGGCCGACTTTCCGCTGGCCAGGTCGAGGGCATGGATGTCTCCGTTGAGCACGGCGATGAAGGCACGTTTGCCGGCGATCACCGGCGATGCGTCCACTCGGGTCCCGGCGTTGAACGCCCAGCGTTCCTCACCGGTTTCCGTGTCCAGGCCGTGCACCAGCTTGTTGCGCCCGCCGAGCACCACCAGGTCCCCCGAGACCGCCGCCGACGAGATGTAGGGGAACTTCCGCTGGGGATGCTCGTAGGTCCAGAGCACCTTGCGCCCCTTCATGTCGATCCCCAGCACCTGGTTCCCGAAGGTGCCGACGTAGGCCCGGTCGCCGACGATGGCGGGACTGGCCCCGACGTAGTCTTCCAGCGAGATCTCGGCGGCGCCCTTGCCGGTCTTGATATCGACGACGCGCATCAACCCGTCGCAGCCGGCGGAGATCGCGTAGTTCTTGTAGACCCCCGGCGAACCGTAGACGTAGTTGTCGGTCTCGATCTTCCAGTAGAGCTTGCCGTCGGCGGCGCCCAGGCAATAGACCGAACTGTCGTGAGAACCGAACAGCACCCGGTCGTCATGGAAGTTGGGCGAGGAGATGATCTCGGCGCCGGTCTCGAAGGTCCAGACGGCGGTTCCGTCCTTGGCCCGGACCGCGTGGAACACCCCGTCGCCGTCGCCGAAGTAGACGATGCCGTCACGCACCGCCGGCGAGGACTTGACCTCGGTGCCCGCCTGGTAGCTCCAGACCTCTTCGCCGGTGGCCAGAGACAGGGCGTAGAGCTTGCCGTCCATCCCGCCGATGAAGACCCTGCCGTCGACGATCGCCGCGGTGGACTCGATGCCGTCGGGGATCTCGAAGACCCACAGCGGCTCCGGCTCGTCGGGCAATTCGCTGCCGGCGACACCGGTCAACTGGGCGTTGCCCCGAAACATCGGCCAGTCGTCGGCCGCCACCGGCGCACCCGCGGCCAGCGCGACCGTCAACAGGATCGCGCCGACGCTAGAAACTCGCTTCATACAGTCCTCGCAGCTCGGTCTCGGTGACCGGTCGCGGATTGAACCCGGCGGTCCACTGACGGGCCGCCTCGTCGGCCAGATCGCCGAGGCTGTCCTCGGTGATGGCGCAATCCCGCAGCCGCGCCGGGAGTCCGGCCAGGCTGCGCAGTTCGACCACCCGGTCGACCAGGGAAACGCCGCGGCGGTCCGCCGGGGAGCCGCGGTGAAGATCATCGTAGAGCGCCGACACCTCGGCGCTGTTGAACCGGACCGTCGCCGGCAGCATCAGGCCGACCGCCGCGCCGTGGACCACGTCGAACCGCGCAGTCAGCGGATTGGCGCAGGCGTGGGCGGCGCCGAGCATGGAATGTTCGATGGCTGCACCGGCCAGGTGGGCCCCGACCAGCATCGAGCCCCGCTGGGTCACGTCGGCGCTACCGTCCAGCACGCCGGCGAAGTGCGCGTCAAGCCGCTGCCACGCCTCCCGGGCGAAGGCCTGGGCCACCGGATTGCGAGTGCGGGTGACGTAGCTCTCGACGGCGTGAGAAACCGCATCCATTCCGGTCATGGCGATCACGTCCCGGGGGGCGCTTGCGGTCAGTTCCGGGTCGAGCACCACCATGCGGAAGCGGGCCCTGGGGTCGCCGCAGGCCATCTTCGCGTGGGTGTCCGGATGGGTGATCAACGCGAAGCACTGGGCCTCGCTCCCGGTGCCTGCGGTGGTGGGAATACCGACCGAGGGCAGCATCGGCTGTTTCGCCTTGCCGTACCCCCAGTAGTCCTCCATCCGCCCGCCCTGGGTCAGGATGAAGTTGGCCCCCTTGGCGCAGTCCATCACGCTGCCGCCGCCCAGAGCGATGATGCCGTCGACGGCGGCATCACGACCCGCCTGGGCCGCGTGCTCCACATGTTCGCTGGTCGGGTTCGGCTGCACGCCGTCGTAGTCGACCCACGCGACCCGCTCGGCGCCCAGAGCCTTGCGGGCGCGCTCGACGTGTCCGGCCGCGCAGACGCCGTCGTCACTGACCAGCAGCACCTTGCGCAGGCCCAGTTCCGCAACGAGCTCGCCCAGGCGCTCCAGGGCGCCGGCCCCGTAGAGCACCCGGGTCCCGTTCAGCTGGGTATCCCAGCGTGCGGCGGCGATCTCGCTCTTGCGGTCGATCAAGGGCTCTCCGGCGTCGGTCAGGCCGGCACCGCGTTCTGGAACGCGCGCTGGCGGTAGAGGTGCTCGAACAGGTTGCCTTCGTGCGGTTGATCCCAGGAGATGCGGCTGGTCGGCACTTCCGCCAGGTTCAGTCGATCGATATTGCGCGCTTGCATCAGCTCTTGCTGGAACGCGCGGTCCCCGGTCAATGCGGTGACCACCAGCGTTTCCTTGATCCCCTCGATCAGCTCGTCCTGGGGCACCTCGGCCACGGTGGCGAAGGGGAACAGGAGTTCGGTCTCGGCCAGCGGGTGGGTCGGATCGTCGAGCCAGATCACCGTCGGCAGCAGGAAGGTGCAGCCACCGACCTCGGCGACGCGCCCCTCGGGGCGCAGTTTGGCGGTCAGGTCGACGGCACCGGGAATCTGCAGTTGGGTATCGACGTACTCGGAAATGCGGCGAGCCACTTCCGGCACGGGGAACGCCGCGAGGCGCGCCTCCGGATCGTCCAGGTCCCGGGCCGGAATCGCGGCCAGGCGCTCGGCCAGCGCCTCGGCCAGCTCGCGGCCGTGGCTCGGCATCCAGATGCCCGAAGAGTTGAGGCAGGCCCGGCCGCCGTTCTCGGCCACCGAGATCGAGACCAGGTCGAGATGCTCCCGCCAATGGGGTGCGCGGTCGGCGCCGAAGACGACCTTGCTCCAGCCGGGGCCGTGAATCTGGACCCGGGGATCGTCGACCCACGAGGCCACCGTGCCCTTGTCGCCGAAGATCATCGAACGGTCGGTGCTCAGCAGGATCTGCGAGGCGCCGTTGTGGTCGGTTGGGTAGAAGCCGAACGCTTCGGCCGGCAGACCCGCCGCCACCAGTGCCTGGCCGATACGGAAGGGGGACCAGGGCTCGAGGCCGCCGGGCTTGATCACCAGCGGCACCTTCATCGCCAGCGCCGGGATCCACAGCGAGTGCACGCCCGGAGAGTTGCTGGGAAGCACCGCGCCGAGAGAATCGGCCTCGCGAATGTAACTCAGCAGGCGGTCGTCCTGGTCGACGAAGCCGCGGTCGAGGACCTCGACATCGACGCCGCGGGTCAACCCGCCCAGCACCCGCTCCATGTTCTGCATGACGAAGCGGATCTTTTCGGCGTTGATCCGGCAAAGCGCCAGCGGCATTCCCGTGGTCGACGAGAGCTGCTTCAGATAGTCGTCGTAGCTCTGGGTCGTCCCCGCGACCGGATCGATCGGCAGGTCCGCTTCACCGAAGAGGGTCGCCGCCTTGCGGCAGATCTCGAGGATCTCCCGAACCGGGATCTCCTGAAGCCGCTGCTGGTGCTGTTTGACGTTGCGCAGGTCACGGGAGATCAGGCCGGAGTTGGCCAGACTGACTTCGGCCACCGGCTCGCCGGTGCGGACGTGGTTCAGGGTGGCGACGTTCATGCTCCGGTAGGGCTTGCCGCCGCGCAACAGGGGGATGTGCAGCATCAGTAGACCCCCACGACCACCGAGCTCTTCAGCTTGGCGTAGAGTCCGAGGTCACGGACACCGTCCCAGGGATACTTCTCGCAGGGCTCGGCACGCACGCCTTCGTCCCGTTCGGCGAAGCGCGGCATGAAGAACTCGCGAGTGAGGGTGGTCAGCAGCACACGGCCCCGCTGGCCGTACTCGACGGTCTTGTCCAGATCGTCGGGGTCGACGATCTCGAAGAGCGCCCGGGGAGTCGGCGGGTAGTAGGTGATGGCGTAGTCGTCGGCCCGGTCGAAGGGCTTGGGACTGGCCAACCCCATCAGCGTGTTGCCGTAGGTCGGCACGAAGTCGATGCCCGGCACCAGCTCTTCACGGGCGAAGCGGTTGAACTGGCGGTTCATCTCGGTGCCGCCGCAGAAGATGCCGGTGATGCCCTGCTTGACCAGATCGATCTTTTCGCAGAGCGCCTCGAGCAGCTTCGGCGTGGTGAAGATGCACTTGATGTTGGGGTGGGCCCGCAGGATCGTCAGCGCCTGATCGACGGTGTGGCTCTTGTAGAGCTCGAGATCGTGAGGCCGGCCCATGCGGATCAACTTCTGCACCCAGCGCGGGTCGAGATCGACGAAGAAGCTGATGCCGCCCCGGTACTGGGCGAGATGCTCGATCGCCAGGCGCAGCCGGCGGGGGCCGGTGGGCCCCAACATCAGCCAGTCGGCGCCCTTGGGGAAGGTCTCGTCGCTGAGGTTGTCCCCGAAGATCTCGTAGTCCCGCTGGAAGTCTTCGATGTTGACCCGGCTCTTGGGCACACCGGTCGAACCGCCTGTTTCGAACACGTAGAGCGGCTTGTCCGCCAGGGCCTTGGGAACCCAGCGACGAACCGGGCCGCCCCGCAGCCACTCATCCTGGAAGTGACCGAGGATCTTCAGATCGTCGAAGCCGCCGATCTCCCGGCGGGGATCGAAGTCCAGCTTCTCGGCGAACTCCAGCCAGAAGGGACTTCCGGTCTCGGGCGAGAAGTGCCAGAGCACCATCTCCCGCACGTGTTCATCGAGGCTTCGGCGTACCTGCTCGGCGCGTTGCGCGAGCTCTGAACTGATCACTTCCATGAGCTGCTCCGTATGGTTTGAATCCGCAGACGGACGCGTATCCCTCAGCCCTTCTTCTCGGTCTTCTTGACCTCGGGCTTGCCCTTCTCGGGCTTCTTGGGAGTGGCCTTCTTGGGGCCCGCGCCGTTCTTGAGCGCAAAGAGCTTCTTGCGACTCGCAACGAATATCGTGCCATCGTTCGCAACCGGGGTGGTGTACACCGCGGCTCCCATGTTCGATTCGTGCAGCAGTTCCATCTTCTTGCCGTGCTTCAGCACGGCGATATCGCCGTCCTCGTCACCGAGATAGACCTTGCCGTCGGCGACCCAGGCGGAGCCCCAGATCGCGGCGAAGGTGTCGTAGGTCCAGTGCTTCTTGCCGGTCTCGACGTCGAGGCAGTAGAGGAATCCGTTGAGGTCGGCGATGTACATCAGGCCGTCGGCGATGGCCGCCGAGGACATGGTGCGGTGGAACTCCTCGCCGCCCAGGTGCCACTTGACCACGCCTTCCTGCTTGGTCAGGTTGCCTTTCTTGCCGGCCACGTTGAGCGCCCACAGGTTGCCCGGACCTTCACCGTGCTCGGGATCCTGGCCGACGGCGATGAAGATGATGCCGTCGTGGACCACCGGCATGGAGATCACGTTGTTCTTGGTGCCGCGGCCGCCGAGCTCCCACTTGGTGCCTTCGGGGTTGAGGTCGAAGGTCCAGAGCAGCTCACCCTTGAGCGGTTCGAAGGAGTAGAGGATTCCGTCGCCGCCGGGGAAGATCACCTGCGCGACACCACCGATCTCGGCGTAGCTCGGGTTGGACCAGCTGCCGTGCAGCACGTTCTCGCCGGGGAGGGAGCTTTCCCAGACCAGCTCGCCGCTGTTCTTGTTGAAGGCGACGAAGCTCGGGCCGAAGGGGGACGGCAGGTTGATGTGCCCCTCGTCGACGCCCTGGCCGGTGATGGCGTAGAGCATGTCCCCGACCAGCAGCGGGCTGCCCGCCGCCAGGTTGTGGGGGAACACGTCGAGCTCGGCGATCATGTCGTACTTCCAGATGATGTCCTCGTCGATCTCGCTCTTGTGCTCTTCGTCCTTGTACGGACCGTCGTTCTCACCGTCGCGGAAACCCTCGACGTCGGCGGCGATCATCTCGCCGCGGTTGCTCATGTAGTAGACCCGGTTCCCTTCGATGGCCGGCGTGGAGCAGATGCCCTGGAGCGGCCAGTCGTTGACCCGGCCCGAGGGCAGCTTGGCGTGGGCGGACTGCCAGAGCAGCTCGCCGGTCTTCTCGTCGAAGACCATGATGTTGCCCCGGTCACCCTTGAGCTTGGGGTTGACCTCCAGCTCGTTGTTGGTGCCGACGTAGACCTTGCCGTCCTTGACCACCGGACCGGCATAGGTCTGGGAGCCGAGATCGGCGCTCCACAGGACGTTCTTGCCGGTGATGGCATCCCACTCGGTGGGGAGTCCCGTCTCGGTGGACATCATGTTGCGGGACGGTCCGGAACCGAACATCACGATGCCGTCCGACTCGGCGATTACCGGAACGGCCACCGCCGCGACGAGCAGCAGGACCAGCCCAAACTTGTTCTTCGTCATCTTCATGATTCGCTCGCCCCTCTTACTCGTTCGGATAGACCTTGATGTTGTCGTAGTAGTTTTCGATGCCCGGCACGAAGCCGATCAGGCCCGGGCTGCCTCCCTTGATCGGGAGCGCATCCTCGACCGTGAACGTCCAGTCGGCGGGTTCTGTTCCATCCCGCTTCCAGATCTTGCCCAGGACCTTGGCCGTCTTACCGTCGTTCTCGACCCGCAGCTTCATGGTGTACCAGGTCTCCATGTCCCAGGCGAAGTCGGTGTGCTGGGCCATGCGGCGCTCGGCCTCCCAGGAGCGGATCTGGACCCGCTGGTGGCTGCCCATCAGGTTCAGGGTGTAGCCGCCGGCGATCAGCCCGACGTCACTCTTGCGCCGGCCCTTGACCGAACCGCGGACGTCCGCCTCCATGGTGTAGTTGGTCCAGTCACTGGGGCCCATGTAGGTGAAGGAGCGCGGCAGGCCCCGGGGGCGGATCAACTGGGCCAGGACCTTCTCGCCGTCGAGGTCGCGCACCTCGAACTTGCCCTTGGCAGAGATCCAGCTCGGCGGGGTGAACTTCTCGTCCATGTCGTTGAAGTCGATTTCCCAGGGCATGTCGGAGATGACCCGGACCCGGGACTTGACGGTGCGGTCACCGATCTTGGCCACCACGTGGCCGGCCTGGAAGGGCATCTTCGGATCGGGGGTGAACTTGCCCCCCTTGATCTTGCCCTGGAGGCCCTCGAGGGACCATTCCGCCTTGGCCTTGGATTTGTCGAGGGCGCCGGCCTGGGACACGGAGCGCAGCATGAACGCGGTCGCCTGACCGGGCTTGGCCACCGTCTCCGCCGGTACCACCAGCGCCGGGCCCGCCGGGACCTGCATCGTCGGCCCCTTCTTCGAGGCCTTGGCCGAGGCCGCGGCCTTCTTCTTGCCCAGGGCGAAGATGCCGTTCTCGCTGGTGAAGAAGATGCGGCCGTCGGAGATGGCCACCGATCCGTAGACCTCGGCGTAGCGTCCGCCGGGCATGGTGACCTCGTCCTTGTCCAGCTTGGTCGCACCGTCGGCACCCGGCTTGACGATCACCAGATGGCCGTTGGTCTCGGTCGCGTAGATCTTGCCGTCGGCGAAGACCGGCGAACCCTTGCCCACGGTACCGAGGCTGAAGGACCACTTCTCCTGGCCGTTGGTCTTGTCCAGGGCGCGCAGGTTGCCCGAGTTGTCGACGATGTAGAGCATGCCGTCCTTGACGACGGGCGAGGGGAAGCCGGCGGTGATCTCGTCGACCCGCCACTTCTCGGCGGTCGCGGTGACATCCCCCTTGCCGGTGATGTCGAGGGCCACGACCCGGCCCATGACCGCCTCGTCGAGGTTCTCTTCACTGTGAGACACGTAGAGGGTGTCCCCTTCGACGACCACCGAGGCGTTGATCCCGCGCTTGCTCAGATGGAATGTCCAGACATGTTCTCCGGTCTGCACGTCCATGGCGTAGATCCGGCCGTCGGCGCCGCCGCCGATGACCAGGGTGCGGCCACCCGCCTCGGCGATGACCGGCACCGACTGGGTGTTCATGTCGGCGACCATCGAGTTGCCCGGCGTGGAGATCCAGACCACGTCGCCGGTGCGCTTGTCGAAGGCGAAGAAGCGGCTCCGCGGCGCGGCATGCTTGCCCCAGCCGATGAAGACCGAGGTCATGATCACCAGGTCGCCGTGAACGATGGGCGTCTGGGTGCGGCCGCCGTAGCCGGACATCCGGCCGAACTCCTCGGCCAGGAAACGGGACCAGACCAGCTTGCCGCTGGCGGCCTCATAGGCGTTGAGCTGACCGGCCACGCCGTGGGCGTAGATCTGACCGGTCTCACTGTCGGCGCCGAGGCTGGCCCAGCCGACCCGGTTGAACGGCACCGTGGTGTTGTAGACGTTGAAGCGGTCTTCCCACAGCTTCTCGCCGGTGTCCGCATTCCAGCAGGCGACGACCTCCTGCTTGGTGCTGTCGTCGCCGACGCGGCCGTTGGCACAGACCCGGTCGCCGAGGACGACCGGCGTGGACCGGCCGATGAAGTCGGCCCGCCACAGCTGGTTCTCGCCGTCGATGGTCCAGCTGTCGATCAGCCCGGTCTCGGCCGAGATGCCGTTCTGGTCGGGACCTCTCCAGTGGGTCCAATCGGCCGCCGCCGGAGCGGCGATCAGGGCCAGCAGACAGACGCACAACATGACGCGGTCAGATCGCATGTAGTCACCTTACGAAGAAAGAACGCCCGGAGATTCGATTGTGTCATCCCGGTGAGAGACGCGCTTGTAAATACCTGTAAACAGGGGCCATAGACCCGCGGACGGACCGCGCGCCAGGGTGGTGTCCTCGTTCGGGGGATGCGGGCTGGTCCTGGGTCTCCACACGGCCGCAGATAGCCTACCCGGCCGGAGACATATGCGCTAGTGCGCCCCGCCCGGCCCCCCGCGACGGCCGAGTAGCGCCACCGCCGCGAACAGGGCCATTCCACCGAAGGCCAACACCGGCAGCGACCGCCCTCCGACGCTCATCTCGAAGGGCACCAGCTGGGCCACCGCCGAGAGGAACAGGAGCCCGCGCATGGCAGGCGAAAGCGGACCGAACAGGTAGCCTGCCATCGATGCCGCCAGGGGGACGATCCCCAGCACCGCCCCACCGACCGCCAGCGCCACCGCGCCCCAGCCGGCCGGTCCGCCGTCGGCGGCCAGCATCAGGAGCTCCGGCTTGAACACGAACATGTAGGGCAGGGTGAAACCGACCAGGGCGAAGCGGAAGGCCGCGAACGCCGTGGGCATTACCTTCGAATCGGCGATCGAAGCCGCGGTATAGGCCGCCAGGGCCACAGGGGGCGTGACCATCGACATCATGCCGAAGTAGAAGATGAACAGATGCGCGGCCAGGGGCACGATGCCCAGGTTCCCCAGCACCGGCCCGACCAGGGTTGCCATCAGCAGGTAGCAGACCACCGACGGCATCCCCATACCCAGCACCATCGACGACAGCATGATCAGCACCAGGGCGGTCATCAGGCTGTCCTGGGAGAGGTCGAGGATCGTCGACGGCAGCCGGGTGCCGATGCCGGTCAGGGTCACCACCCCGATCACGACGCCGACGCAGGCGGCGGCAGCGATCAACGGGACCCCGTCCCGGGCGGTCTCGGCCAGGGACTGAAGCACCTTGCGCCCGGTCAGGCGGGTCGAGGCATGGAACAGGCTAAGCAGCACGATCGCCAGCAGCGCGATGCTGGCGGCCCGGAACACGCTGCTTCCCGACAGGATCAGGCCGATCAAAGTGACCATGCCGCCGACGAAGACCAGCCCCTGAAACGGCTGCAGCGGGCCGGCGTCCTGACGCTCGGCATCACCTCCTGCGCCGATGCGCCGGGCGTGGAAGTGCACGATCAGGAACAGCGACAGGTAGTAGAGAATCGCCGGGATCAGCGCGGCCTGGACGATCTCCAGATAGGTCACCGCCGGCTCGACGATCTCCAACATCATGTAGGCCGCGGCGCCCATCACCGGAGGCACCAGCGCTCCGCCGGAACTGGCGGCGGCCTCGACCCCTCCGGCAACTTCAGGCTCGAAGCCGGAGTCCCGCATCAGCGGGATGGTGAAGGTCCCGGTGGTGGCGGTGTTGGCCACGGCGCTGCCGGACAGGGATCCCATCAATCCGCTGGAGAGCACCGAGATCTTGGCCGGCCCGCCCGGCGAGGCGCCGAACAGCTTGCGCGCAAACTGCAGGATGAACCCGGTCGCCCCGGTGTGCCGCAGGAAGGTCCCGAACAGCACGAACAGGAAGACGTAGGTGAACATCACGTAGAGCGCGGTGCCGAACACCCCCTGGCTGTGCAGGAACGTCTGGGCCACGATCCGGTCCAGCGAGTAGCCCCGGTGGGGAAAGAGCCAGACCGGGAAGGAGGCGCCGAAGGCGGCATAGAACAGGAACACGCCGGCCAACGCCGGCAGCGCCCAACCGATGGCGCGCCGGGCGGCTTCCAGCACCAGCACCAGGCCGGCGATGCCCACCGCGGTATCCAGGCCGGTCTCCTGTCCCGCGCGATCCCCCAGGGGGCTGCCGCCGAACCACAAGGACTCGAAGATCGGCTCGGTCTGCACCACCACGTAGGCGCAGCAAGCGGCGGCCGCCAGGCCGAGCAGCAGATCCAGGCCCCGCACCAGCTTGTTGTCCCGCAGCGAAGGGAGCAACGGCCGGTTCATGTAGCAGAGGAACAGCCCGAGCATGGCGAAGATCGCCAGCTGCGACTGGGGCGCCAGGCGGGGGTAGTTGACCTCCGCCACGACGAACACGCAGAGCAGTCCACCCAGGAGCCAACTCAGGCTGGTGCGCCAGCGGGGCTCCGCTGCGGGTCGGGAACGATCGGGGGCCTCGGCCACGTCGACTCGCCCGGCGTCAGGACTCGGGCCAGATACCGATCTCCCGGTAGAAGCGCTCGGCGCCCGGGTGGAACTCCACGCCGGTGTCGCGCACCACGTTCTTCGGGTTGATCGCCTTGCCCGCCCGGTGGGTCGCGGTGATCTGCTCGCGCAGCTCGTAGATCGTCTTGGTGATGTTGTAGATCAGCTCTTCGTCGGCATCGGCGGAGGTGATCAGGTGCATCGAGCCGACGTCCAGAGCGGCGATCTCCTCGTCCTGCCCGGCGTAGGTGCCGGCAGGCACCGTCGCCGGCCGGAAGAACGGATAGTCCTCGATCAGCTTCTGACGGGTGGCCTCGTCGAAGGGCACGAACTGGATGTCCATCGAGGTCGCGGCCTGGGTGATCGACCCGGTGGGCACCGCGCCGCCGAGGAACGCCGCGGCGGCCGAACCGTCCTTGAGCATGTCGACGGCGCCGGACTGGGTCGCGTTGAGCGGACTCATGTCATCGAAGCTCACCCCGTGGGCCTCGATCAGCGGGCCGATGAACATCTCGAAGCCGGCGCCGGCGGGACCGCAGACGACCCGCTTGCCCGAGAGATCGGAGATCTGGGCGACGCCGCTGTCTTCCCGGGCGATGAACATCGCCACGTTGGGGGCCAGGGTCATGACCGAACGGATCGGGTAGGCCTTGTCCCAGCCGCTCTCGCCCCTGGCGGCGAAGTAGGAGATCGCCGCGTTGGCCATGGCGATATCCAGCTCTCCCTTGACCAGCCGGCGGATGTTCTCCTGGGTGCCCTTGGTCGCCTCGTTGGTAGCGGACCAGTTGAACTGGTCGGAGCGGGATTCGAGGGCCTCGACGATGGCCCCGCCGACAGGGAAGAACGCTCCACCGGCCGGCGCCGAACCGAGGCTCAGGAACTGAGGTCCGCCGGACCCGGACTCCCCTCCCCCCGAACAGGCGGCGGCCATGAGCGCCAGACCGAGCACGATCCCAAAGAACCCTCGCTTCATCGCACACTCCTCCAATGTCGGCCCCTTCGCTGAGCGCCCCAGCATAGCCGCACCCGGTGCGGGCTTCCAGCGGAGGCTGCCGCCGGGACCTGAAGAGGGATTTTCCACGGTGACCTGAGCGGAAGGGACGGAAAAGGCGGAAAACCGGGTCGAATCGCTGGAGGAAACCGGATTCCTGACGCATAGAACGTGTTGCGGCGGGGTAACGCCCCGGTACCTTTTCTTTCAACGGAAAGATTGGTCCCCTTGAGCGAAGGGG
This sequence comes from Acidobacteria bacterium Mor1, assembly GCA_001664505.1. Taxonomy (GTDB): domain Bacteria; phylum Acidobacteriota; class Polarisedimenticolia; order Polarisedimenticolales; family Polarisedimenticolaceae; genus Mor1. Next base: position 4,797,846 of record CP011806.1, on the reverse strand, counting down.
CGGGCCGGCGGGCCCGCCCCGTTTTTTTTGGGACCACGTTTCTTCACCGGCCGGCCGGCGGCGGCGACCCGCACGGCTTTCCCGGTCAGGGCTGGCTCAGCACCTCGATGGCCGAGATCGACGGCCGCGCATCCACGGCACCGAAGTCGATGGTCAACCCCTCGGCTCCGACGATCGTGACCAGCGCGGACTGCACCACCGCCTTGCCGAAGCCTCCTGCGATCACGTGGGGCGCCACATCGTCATGAACCAGGACGCCGTTGATCGTGACGTCCATGGTGCGCTCGACCGACTGGCTGCCGCCGACGTTGGCCCACAGCAGATTGACCACGTAGGTGCCCGGAGCGAGGGAGAAGCTGTAGCTGAGGTCCGGCGGCGGGGGCAGGTCGTCCCGGGCGCACTCGAACAGATCGACGGTGTTTGCGTCTTCGCAGCCGAACAGTTCGGGCAGGCCGCCGACCTCGCAGTCGCTGCCGTCGACGCAGGAGGACGAACCTCCGGAGGTCGCGCCGTTGTCGGCGACCCAGAAGTTGCCGGCGCAATCCTGCCGGATACCGGCGCAGGCCCCGGCATCGCCGGCGTTGACCCGCACCGGGGAACTGGTCACTGCGTCGATGGCGACCGGCCCGAAGCAGAGGTTGCGTCCGTCGTCCGGACAGGGATCGAGGCCGTCGGCCAGAGCGTCGTTGTCCCCATCCCCTTCCAGGGCGTCGCAGGCGGCGCCGCGGCCGTCACCGTCGGGATCGGCCTGGTCGGGGTTCGGGTCCTGCGGACAGTTGTCGACGGCGTCACAGAACCCGTCGCTGTCGCTATCGGGCAGCGGGTCATTGGAGCACTGCCCGGTGCCGGTGTTGCAGACATCCTGGGTACAGGGGTCATTGTCGTTGCAGTCGGTGTCCAGGCTGCAGGCCCCGTCTCCCATGGCGGCCAGCACCTCGATACCCTTGATCTGCGGGAAGCTGACCTCTTCGCGGAAGCTGATCTGCAGCCCGTTGCCGTCGGTCACATCGACCACCGCTGCACGGACGACGGCGTTGGCCGGACCACCCGATGCGGCAACCTCATCGAAGTCGTCGTAAGCCAGATTGCCCTCGATCAGGATGTCGAAGACACGGTCGCCGGGGTTGCTGGTCGCGTCGAAGCTGTTGGCGAACAACAGGTTCACCAGGTAGCTGCCGTCGGGCACGTCGAAGCTGTACTCCAGGGGCGGCGGGTTCGTCCGGTCCCAGCGGTTGCACTGGAAGATGTCCTCGGTCTCCTCGCTGTCGCAGCCGAAGACCGTGTCGATCCCCGAGATCACGCAGCCCTCGCCGCCACCGCCGAGGTTGCATACCGAGTTGCGGCCGGTGTTGAAGCCGAAGTCGCCGTACCAGATGTCGCCGTTGCAATCGACCTTGTTGCCCGCGCACTCGAGGTTGGTGCTGTTGGTGTTGATCCGGACCGGGGTCCCCTCGGTGCCGTCGACGGCCACGGGGCCGTAGCAACGGTTGAGGGCGTCGACGGGACAGGGGTCGACTCCGTCTTCCATCCCGTCGTTGTCGGTATCGACGCCACCGGCGAAGTCACAGGCGTCGCCGATGCCGTCACCGTCGGTGTCTTCCTGGCCCGGGTTCGGAGTCGTGGGGCAGTTATCCACGTCGCCGCAAATGCCGTCGCTGTCGACATCGTTGGCTGCGTCCGCGGGACAGGTGTCGCACGCATCGCCCAGACCATCGCTGTCGCCGTCGGCCTGATCGGCGTTCTGGGTCGCCGGGCAGTTGTCCACGTCGCCGCAGACGCCGTCGGCGTCCGCATCGTTGGCCGGGTCCACCGGACAGGTGTCGCAGACATCACCGAGGCCGTCGCTGTCACCGTCAGCCTGATCGGCATTCTGGGTCGCCGGGCAGTTATCCACGTCGCCGCAGACGCCGTCGGCGTCCGTATCGTTGGCCGGATCCGCCGGGCAGGCATCGCAAACGTCGCCCAGGCCGTCAGCGTCGCCGTCGGTCTGGGCCGCGTTGGCATCTCCCGGGCAGTTGTCCACGTCACCGCAGACGCCGTCAGAGTCGGCGTCGTTGGCCGGGTCGGCGGGACAGGCATCGCAGACATCGCCCAGGCCGTCACTGTCGCCGTCGGCCTGATCGGCGTTGGCAATCGACGGGCAGTTGTCGCCGGCATCGCAGACCCCGTCACTGTCGATGTCGGAGCAGGTGTCGCAGGCGTCTCCGATGCCGTCGCCGTCGCTGTCGGTCTGGGCCGGGTTCGGCGTCGTCGGGCAGTTGTCCACATCGCCGCAGACGCCGTCGGAGTCGATATCGTTGTCCGGGTCTGCCGGGCAGGTGTCGCAGACATCGCCGAGGCCGTCGCTGTCGCCGTCGGTCTGGGCCGCATTGGCGTCACCCGGGCAGTTGTCCACGTCGCCGCAGACGCCGTCGCTATCCGCATCGTTGGCCGGGTCGGCGGGACAGGCGTCGCAAACGTCACCCAGGCCGTCCGCGTCGCCGTCGGTCTGGGTCGCGTTGGCGTCACCCGGGCAATTGTCCACGTCGCCGCAGACGCCGTCGGAGTCCGCGTCGTTGGCCGGGTCGGCGGGGCAGGCGTCGCAAACGTCACCCAGGCCGTCCGCGTCGCCGTCGGTCTGGGCCGCGTTGGCGTCGCCCGGGCAGTTGTCCACGTCGCCGCAGACGCCGTCGCTATCCGCATCGTTGGCCGCATCGGCGGGGCAGGCATCGCAAACGTCGCCCATGCCGTCCGCGTCGCCGTCGATCTGGGCCGCGTTGGCGTCGCCCGGGCAGTTATCCACATCGCCGCAGACACCATCGCTATCGGCGTCGTTCTGCGGATCGTCGGGGCAATCGTCGCAGGCGTTGCCCAGGCCGTCCCGGTCACGGTCACGCTGTTCGTTGGGGATCGTCGGGCAGTTGTCGATGCGACAGGTGCTGGCGGGATAGCCCGGATCGCCTGCACCGTCACCATCGGTATCGGTGCAGGTATCGCAGACATCCCCGATCAGGTCGGCGTCGGCGTCTTCCTGGCCCGGGTTGGAATCCGACGGGCAGTTGTCCAGGTCGTCGCAGATGCCGTCGCTGTCCCCATCGGGCAACGGCGCATTGCCGCAGAACCCGTTGGTGCAGGAGTCGGCGGTACAGACGTCACCGTCGTCACAATCGGTATCGACGACGCACTCGGAACCCTCACAGATGCCGCTGCCGAGGTTGCAGGTCTGATCGGCGGGACACGCGTCGACGCCGGCGCAGGTCCCGGCGCTACAGACATCGGACCCGGTGCAGGCAATGCCGTCGTCGCAGGGCGCGGTATTGAACGTGTTTTCGCAGTTGCCGGCGTTGCAGGTATCGTCGGTGCAGACGTTGCCGTCGTCGCACTGGGCGTTATCCGTACAACCGGCGGCCTCGAGCACCTCGATCGCCTTGATCGCAGGGTTATCGATCACGTGGAGCAGCTCGATCTGCAGGCCGTTGCCGTCTGCCACGGCCACCCGCGCCGAGCGCACCACCGCGATCCCGCTACCGCCCGCTGCCGCGACCTGGTCGAAGTCGTCGAAGGCCAGGGCGCCCTCGATGCGAATGTCGAACACCCGGTCGCCGACGTTGACCGAACCGTCGAAGGTGTTGGCGAACAGCAGGTTGACCAGGTAGTTGCCGTCGGGCACATCGAAGCTGTACTGCAGCTCCGGGTTCGACGGGAAGTCGAACCGCTCGCACTGGAACAGGTCCTCGGTGGTCTCGTCGTCGCAACCGAAGATCGTGTCGATCCCGGTGATGACGCAACCCTCGCCCGGGGCCAGGTTGCAGCGGGCATTGTTTCCCGTGTTGAAACCGAAGTCGCCGAACCAGGCGTCGCCGTTGCAGTCGATCTTGTCGCCGGCGCACTCGTTGCCGGAGCTGTTGGCGTTGACCCGGATCGGGTTGCCGGTGGTGCCGTCGGTGGCCACGGGGCCGAAGCAGCGGTTGCGCGGATCGTCGCCGCAGGGGTCGTTGCCCCCGAGCAGGCCGTCGTTGTCCGGATCGTCGCCGTCACAGACATCCCCTACGCCGTTGCCGTCGGTATCGGTCTGGTCCGGGTTGCTGTCCAGCGGACAGTTGTCGGTGGCGCAGGTATTCGCGGGGAACCCGGGATTGCCGAAGCCGTCCCCGTCGCCGTCGGTGCAGCTGTCGCAGACGTCGCCGGAACCGTCGGCGTCGAAGTCCTCCTGTCCCGGGTTGCTCTGGGAGGGGCAGTTATCGATGGCGCAGGTGTTGGATCCGTAGAACGGGTTGCCGAAGCCGTCGCCGTCGGTGTCGGTGCAGCGGTCGCAGGCATCGCCGGTGCCGTCGGCATCCGCGTCGGACTGGCTGGCGTTGGCCCGGGAGGGACAGTTGTCGATGGTGTTGCAGAAGCCGTCGAGGTCGTCGTCGGCGACCAGGGTGTGTTCACAGACGAAGGACTCGGAGCACTGGTCGATGGTGCAGGGGTCGCCGTCGTCGCAGTCGGTGGGGCAAGAGCCCCCTTCCCCGGTGGAGACCTTCCAGACGTAGAAGTCGGACTTGATGTAGATCGAACCGTTGGCCACGGCGACCGACGAGGCGATCCGCGAGCCGACGTTGTCCACGTCCAGCACGTTGAACACGTCGGAGTCTTCGATGATGTAGAAGTCGCCGTCCTGGGTCCCGATGTAGACCTTGCCGTCGGCCACCGTCGGCGAGGCCCAGATCGCGCCGCCGCCGAGCCACTCCCGCCAGATGCGGGTGCCGTCGGTGGCGTTGATGCAATGCAGGTAGCCCTCGGTGTCACCGACGTAGACCCGGTTCCCGGCGACCGCCGCCGAGCCGATGATGTTGCCCAGGTCGTTGTTCGTCGCCGGCGGGTAGTGCCAGATCTGCTGCCCGGTCTGGGCGTTCAGCTTCCAGACCCGGCCGGAACCGACCGGCGCCAGGATGTCGTGGGAGGGGTCCTCACCGGCCGAAACGTAGATCGCACCGCTGGAAACCTCGAAGGGTCCGGGCGGGTTGTAGACCGGCGTGGCGATGCCCTCGCTCCCCTGCCCCTCGGGGTGACTCATGGTCGACTGGGTGCGCTGGAAGCCGGAGTCGTCTTCGTGAGTCCAGAGCAGCACGCCGTCGTCGGCGCGAACGGCGCGGACGCTACCGTCGGCGAGTTGGATGTAGACCCGGGTGATCCCGTCCGGGGGCGTGCCGATGACCGGCGATGACCAGGAACCGTGGAGCAACTTGAACAGCGGCCCGGCGTAGGGATCGAAGTTCTGGGTCCAGACCGTCGCCCCGGTGCTGCGATTCAGCGCCACCAGCTTGGGCGACGCCGCGGGCTCCTCGTAGTGCGGCGCCAGGGAGAAGATCACCAGATCGCTGTGGGGCAGCGGCGTGGAGTTGCCGCAGTTGTGGATCGTGACGTTGAACGCGTCGGGGTCTTCGTTGTTGACGTTTTCCTGGGTCAGGCGCCGCCACAGCAGGTTGCCGTTGAAGTTGAGCGCCTGCAGCCGGCCTTCCTTGGTGCCGTAGTACAGCCGCTGGTTGGCGCTGTCGGCGTAGGGGGTCGCCGCGCCCTGGTTGTTGGGACAGATGTTGAATCCGTCGCCGGAGTAGACCTCGGTGGCGAAGTCCCACAGGAAGGCGCCGTCGCTCTCGCGCAGGGAGATCATCCGCGAGGAGACCCGGCTCTCCATCGAGTGCATGAAGAACACCCGGCCGGAGTCGCCGCTGCCGATCACGATCGGCGAACCGGCATCGGCCGCAGCGTTTGCGGTCTCGGCTTCGCGGTTGATATCGCAGGCCTGCCGCCAGATGACGTTCTCGCTGCCCGCGGGACCCGGGGTCCACGAATCGGGCAGGCCGACCGACGACGCGACGCCGTTGCGTCCCGGCCCACGCCACTGGTTCCAGTCCTGAGCGGCCACCGCGCCCGCCAGGCACGCGAGCAAGCAGACGGCCAAAAGGTTTTTCAAACGCATCAAGATCCGAGCCTCCCCTCTCGGTTCTCGACGAAGCCGCGTCCGGTCACCTGTCAAGACAGATGCGCCGTACCGTGCGCGGATCCGCGTTCTCTCACTCAGGCAGGATGGATCCCCTGAACGAGACGAGGACAATGTCTCGAGTTCGGGCCGGACCACCGACCGGCCCTCTACGCGTACTTCACCCCGTTGGTCTTACAGAACACCTAGTTGATTCGCGCGTTTCTGTCGTTGGGGGACTTGCATAGTACGACAAAGAAAGGACTTGGCCACTGCGGATTGAGAGACAATTCCTGAACGGAATCGTGACAACGGCTCGAAACCCATGAGAGAGGCCCGGGAGGGGCCGAGAAGGGCGCGCTCGCGCTAATTGGCAACAGGCGCGGACTCGGAAACCGCCGCCGGCAGGGCGATTTCGCGGATCTCGTGGTTTCGCTCTACGTAGTAGCGGCGGCCCGGGTAGTGGCGCATCAGCTCGAGATTCTTGTCGTCGCCGAGGTCGTTGGCGTAGACCACGCTGCCCGAATCGACATCGAGTTCGTTGCGCAGGAAGACCGTGCGGAACGAGGAGCTGACGAAGACCACGCTGTTCTCCAGCTCCATCTCGTCGATGGCGCTCAGCAGCTTCTCGTCGATCTGCCAGTCCCAACCTTCCGCGGTGAAGCCCTGGATCAGCCGGTAGCCGTTGAACGGCACCGTCAACACGCACAGGGCGACCAGCACCATCACGCAGCGCTGCACCGATTCCCGAGGCAACGAGAAGCCGTAGGAGCCGCGGACGATGTCCGGCGCCTTGAGGATGCCCCGGGCGGTCAGAAGCGACAGCCCGCCGATGGCGTAAAACAGGTAGCGGGGCCCGAACTGGAACGCCGGGAAGTACCAGAAGAAGTACACCGCAAAGCCGCAGCCGAAGGACGCCAGAATCAGATAGTCCCAGCGGTTGCGGGTGCCGGCCATGAACAGCAGCAACACGAAGAACAGCGAGGGGAACGGCCACTCGTAGAGCGCCTTGTTCACCGAGCGGAAGCGGTCGACGGTGTTGCGCATGCCGACCGCGGGCGTGAAGACTTCACCGAGGTCGTCGCGGCCGAAGGCGATCCCCCCCGCGTCGGCGCCGTCCTGGCCCCACTCCGCGGTCTGATCCTGCGAGTAGTCGTAGGCAAACTTCAGCGGCGCGCCGTTGGTCTCGTTGTTGAAGTAGAACATCAGCGCCACGAAGGCCAACACGGCGACCAGCATTCCGGTCAGAGCCGGCAGGTAGCGCCTGGTCTGCCGGATCAGCAGCCACCCGGCGTACAGCGCGAAGGGGATGCACATGGCGAAGGCGGTCACCAGCCGGGTGTGCATCGCGAGGCCCAGCAGCACGCCGGCCATCAATCCCGCCGTCACCTTGCCGGTGTTGACCGTACGGGCGTAGAAGGCCATGAACAGCGAGCAGAACAGCAGGCTGCTGGTGTGGTTGTAGTACTCCGAAGACATGAACAGCAGGAAGGGGGAGAGCATCCCCAGGAGCGCCCCGAGGCGTCCCACCTTCTCGTCGAACATCTCCTTGCCCAGGAAGTAGAAGGACACCACCGCCAGCGAGCCGGTCAGCGGATTGACGATCCAGGGCATGCCGAACCAGGAAGCGATCAGGATCAGGATCGTGTGGCCGGCGGGGAAGTGGCTGTACCAGCGGCCGTTGTTGATCACCGTATCGCCGACGTGGAAGAACTCCCGCAGCGGATGCGAGTCGACGTAGAACTGTCCCGTCGAGAAGATCTCGGCGTGGAACAGATGGGCGATGCCGGTGACCACGTGAGCCTTGTGGTCGAACACGAAGTACGAGAACAAGTTGGTCAGCACGAAGGTGATGGCGAAGATGCCCAGCAGCAGCCGGGATGCCGGCATGCCGAAGAACCAGGCCGACAGGCGCGCGCCGGCCCCCTCGGCCATCCGCGAGGTCACCCCCCAGGTGCCGTAGAGCAGCAGAACCACCCCGGGCACTCCGAGGAAGAACCACATCAGGACCCGGGCACCGCCGACGGGAATGAAGGCGATGGCGAAGATCGCCAGGGAGATCAGGGTGGTGCGGGCCAGGGAGGCGTTCTCCCGCAGGGCCCGGGCGATTTGCCGGCCGGTGCCCGAGCGGATTGCCAGGGCGATGAAGCCCCCGGCGAAGACCGCCACGATGCTGGCGATGAAGACCGCCTTGGTCTTGCCGGCGGCGCTGGCCAGATCGAAGGCCATGACGTCGAAAAACGGGAGATCGACCCGGACGATCCCGTCGCGCCCGAAGAACAGGGCGCGCTCGGAATCCACCAGATGAGCCAAACCCATCAGCAGGGTCCCCAGGATCGTCGCCGAGGTTCGGGGCGCCGTCCTGGACCTGGTCGTCATGGTCGCTTCCACGCGTCTCTCGAGCTCGCCGGCGGCCCACCCGCCGGGAAGTAGGTAACTCGTACCGACGCGCACCGGCACAAGTAGAGAAGTAAAGATATGCGAGGCTAGAGACGGCGTGTCAAGGGCCGGTTGACGTCCTGGCGGCCGGTCCGTAATTTGGGTTATCCAGGAGTATCCAGCCCCCCCGGAGGCCCCCCTTGACCCTTGCGCAGAAGATCAAGAAGAAGTTCCGCTACGGCATGTGGGGACTGATGATTCAGGGCAATTTGGCCCGAATCGGGCTGAAATTCGCGCCTTACATCCTGTTCGAGGAGAACCGGGAGCTCTACGAGACCAGCGGCCCGGACTCCGAACGGAGGGGTTGTCCCGTACCGCGGGTCGAAGACCCGGCCCCGGGCTTCCTGGAGCGCTCCGATATGGCCGAACTGGCCTCCCACCGGGACTACGAGTATTCCAACGAGCAGCTCCTGGAGCGGATGGACAGCGGAAACCGCTGCTTCGGCATCCGGAAGGACGGCAAGATCATCGCCTGGGTCTGGTGTAACCACCACACCTGCCTGCACCCGCCGCTGCGCTTCCCGATCCAGGATCACGAGGCCTACTTCTACGATGCATTCACCATCGAGGAGTTCCGGGGCAAGGCGCTTTCCCCCTACATTCGCTACCAGCTCTACATGTTCTCCGAGGAATTCGGCCGCAATACCGCCTACAGCGTGGCCGAGTACTACAACACCCCGGCGGTGCGGGCCCAGCAGCGCATGGGGGCGATCCCGCTGCAGCTCTACTTCTACATGGAGCTGTTCGGCCGCATCCGCTGGAACCGGCTGCTGAAGGACTACCAGAAGAAGCAGGGGCCGCCGGTCGGCGCCCTGGCCCGCAGCCACGCCAGCCTGACCTAGGCCGACGCCGACCAACGCCAGACCGGGCCGGGTCGGCCCGAGGCGGGGAATACTCCCGGGCGCCATCCGTTAGCGGGAACATGAAGAAATACACCCGCACCCTCTGGATCACCCTGACCCTGTTCGGACTCGCGATTCCGGGAGTCACCCTCGCCGGCAAGGGCGAGCGGAACCCGGTAGAGGTCGGCCCCGTCGACTGGGGCCGGGACTACGACCGGGCCCTCGCCGACTCCCGCCGATCGGGCAAACCGGTATTCGCCTTCTTCCAGGAGGTCCCCGGCTGCGCCGGCTGCAAGCAGTTCGGTAGCGAAGTCATGAGCCATCCGCTGATCGTGGCCGCCGTGGAGAACGCCTTCGTGCCGCTCCTGATCTACAACAACCGGCCGGGGCGGGATGCCGAGCTGCTCAAGAGCTACAACGAGCCATCCTGGAACTACCAGGTCGTGCGCTTCCTCGACGCCGAGGGCGCCGATCTGATTCCGCGCAAGGACCGGGTCTGGACCGTCGACGCCCTGGTTCCGCGGATGATCGCCTCCCTCGAGGCGGCCGGCCGCGAGGTGCCCGCCTACCTGCGCGCCGCCCGCTCCGATCGGGGCAAGGACGTGGCCACGGCGATCTTCTCCCAACACTGCTTCTGGACCGGTGAGTTCAAGTTCGGCCGCCTCCCCGGCGTTCTGACCACCGAGGCCGGCTGGTTCGACGGCCGCGAGGTGACCCGGGTGCGCTACCGGCCTGAGATCCTGCCTCTGGGCGAGCTGCTCCAGGCCGCCGTCAAACTCGAGGCCGCCGACGGCGTCTACCTCGAGGATGCCTCGGATCGCGGCGAGGCGGGCGAGCTCGGCCTGCTGCCGGTGGGCGCTCTCGACGACTCCTACCGTACGGCCCGGGATTCGGATCAGAAGAAGCAGATCGAACGCCGGGCGTTCAGCCGCATGGCGCTGACCCCGATCCAGCGCACCAAGGTCAACGCCTTCGCGCCGGTGGACATCGGCCAGGCGCTCTCCTGGCTGACCCCCGAGCAGCAGCGTGAGTACCGGGAGCTCTCGCGCCGGTAAAGAAAACGGGGGAGCGTTCGTCTACGCTCCCCCGTCCTCGGATCGATAACTTGCTGTCGGTCTAGCGTCGGCGAATCTCGACGGTGTCGATCTCCCGCCAGGGGACGTAGGTCATGCGGTCGGGACCTTCCATGATCAACACGCCGTCGTTCCCGTCGCCCACGTCCACGCCGTCGGCCAGGATCAGCTCGCGGCCGCTGCGCAGGGTGACCTTGGAAGACCCGCCGGACTTGGGCTCGACCCGGGCGATCAACTCGAAGGGAATCGAGTACTCGATGTCGTAGCGGTTGCCGTCGAGGATCTCCCAGGTGCCCGACTCGTCCAGGTCGTAGAACAACCGGCCCTCGGCGACATCACCGTCCAGGGTCGTGACCTTGCCGCGCAGCTCCGCCGCCGACTTGTAGCTGTCGTAGTCCGGTCCGCTGCTCGGCGCCTTCTTGAAGGTCACCTTGCGGAACTCGTCCCAGGGCACCAGCACCCGGCCGATCTCGTCGTTCTCGATGAAGATCCCCCGGTTGTCGTCGTCGACGTCGTTGCTGCCGCTGAGGATGAAGGTGCGGCCGTCCTTGAGCTTGACCTGGGAACTCTTGGAGGAACGGCGCTCGATCTCGGCCAACGTTCCCATCGCCAGGGACAGTTCGGCGTCCCGGGCGGTGCCGTCGAGCTCGTCGCTCGAGAGGCATTCGTCCTGGTCCCACTGGATGTAGCCGGTGAACTCGCCGTCGCTGGTCCGGACCGTGCCGTAGAGGCGGGTCACGTCGACGGAGACGCTGCGGGGCGCACCCATGAACTCGATCTTGTCGATGGTGTCCCAGGGCACCGTGGCTTCGCCCAGCGCCGCGTCGTGGACGGTGATCTTGGCGCCGATGTCGTTGCTGCCGCCGTCGAGATCCATCTCGCGGCCGTCACGCATCAGCACGGTGACGTGGTCGCCGCCTCGCGGCCGGATCATCTCGATGTCGCCGAAGCGTGCCTTGAACAGCCGGGTGTCGCTGGCCTTGCCGCGGACGTTGATCTTGTAGCCGAACACGCGGATCCCGTCGCGGCGTTCACCGCTGGAGGACTTGCGCATCACATCCCGCGGGATGCCCCGGTCGGTCTTGCGCGAGTTGAAGAAGTCACCCCAGAAGGTCTCTTCGCCACCCCAGCGCATGCGTCCGGTGAACTCGGTGCCCCGCTCGGTGGTCACCTTGCCGTAGATGAATCCCTGGGCGTCGGCGGCGAGCACTGCTCCCGAGAGCAGCCAGGGCAGCAACAACGCGGCCGGTGCGAGCAGGCAGCGCAGCAGTCGACCGGGGGCGCCGGGGGTCGACGGGAAACGATTACGAAGGGCTTGGGCCATCATCACAGCATTCTCCGATCTTGGGCTTCGGCTTCCGCAGCCGTTTCGAGCAACGACCTGCCCCGCTGGTCGCCTACCTCGAATCCCAGGGTACGTTCACGGGAGCCCTCGTCCGGCTCGTCGACGACGGCGTCGAGGATCTCCTGCATCTTCCGGTGGTAACGCGCATCGGCCGAAAGCAGCTCGACGGTCATGCGCACGAATCGTTCGTCGGTCATTCCGGCGGCGCCGGCCACGGCCGGGTCGCCACCGAGCCGCACCTCGACGAGGTTGTCGTCGAAAGGCACCGGCTGGTCGGCGTTGTTCTCGGCGATCACCGCGCCGCCACCATCGGCGGCCGGCCCCGAAACACTGCCCAGCTGATAGGCACCGAAGGCGACCAACAGCATCGCGGCCGCCGCCATCAGCCAGGCGGCCTTGCCCGTGTTCCGTGCCTTGTCCCGCCGGCGGAAGGGGGTGACCTCGGCCTCGGGGGTGGCGCCGGACTCGATCCGGTCCCAGACCCGGTCGAGGGTCCGGTCCGACCCCGCGGCAGGAGCCTGTTTGCCCGCGGCCTCGTCGAGGGCCAGAGCGTCCAGGGCCCGTGCCTCGCGCCAGAAGTCCTGGAGCAGCGGGTCGTCGACCAGATGGTCGATGGTCGGCAGCAACTCGATCGAGTCGAGCTCCTGGTCGATCAGCGACGACAGGGCCAGTTCGTTGCGTTCGCGATCACTCATGACGTCGTACCTCGTCCGGCCGCCAGCGGACCGAGTTCCTCGATCAGCTTCTTGCGCGCCCGATGGACGTTGGATTTGACCCGGGCCAGGCTCCAACCGGTGGTCTCGACGATCTCGCCGTAGGAGTACTGCTCCAGAACGGCGAGCTCGAAGGCCCGGCGGTGGTCCGGTTTCAGTTTGTGGAGGGCCCGCCCCAGCCGTTCGTGGAGCAGGGTTCCGGCGGTGGTCTCTTCAGGGGTGTGCTCGTCGGAGGCCACGGTCTCGAAGGGCTGCATGTCTTCCCGCGGTGTTTCGACGGGGACGAGCAGCTGCTTGCGCCGGCTCTTGTTGATGATCAGGTGGCGGGCGATCGAGATCAGGTAGCCCCGAAGATTGCCCCCCTGAAACGAGTCGAAGCGGATGGCCCGGATGAAGGTTTCCTGCAGCAGGTCCTCGGCCACGTCACGCTGACCCAGCCGCCGCTGGAGGAAGCCGAGCACCGACGCGCCGTGGTCCCGGTAGGCCTGCTGCCAGAACGCTTCGCCGCCGGTGGGCTCTTGAGTTTCCATCACCATCGCCATCATGCAGCGTAGTACAGCCGCCGGGGTTTATCGGTTGCAGGGGAATGTCAGGCTTTCGCCCTAGATTCGCAATTCAGTGTGCCGGGAGGGTCCGGCCAGGGGTTCTAGCCTGAATCCCGCAGGGTCGCGGCGGCGCACTCCGGGCAGTAGCCGTGGGTGAACGACGCTTCGGAGTGGTCGTCGATGTAGGCCTCGAGCTGGTTCCAGTCGCCACTCTCGTCCTTGATCTTCTTGCAGCTGCTGCAGATCGGGAGCATGCCCTGCAGGATCTTGATCTCCCGGCTCTGGGCCTCGGCCCGGGCGTTGAGCTCGACGAGGTTGCGATGGGTCTGCTGAAGCTGCCGGTGGGTCTCGGCCAATCGGCTGTTGGAGGCCCGCTGGGCCCGCCACGCCAACCAGGCCATCAGGGCCAACGTGCCCACCGCGAAGGCGACGACGATCATGGCGATGCGGATGGTCCGCTCCCGCTCGAGGCGCAACCGATCGAGGGCGAGGTCCGCTTCCAGCCGTTCGATGTGCTGATCCCGTTTCAGGAGCTCGAACCGGGCCTGCAGGTCGGCGAGTTTGCGGCGCCGGTCTTCCCGGTTGGCCTGATCGATTTCCTGCAGCCTGCGCTGAGCCATCAGCGCCTGCCCGGGTTGCCCGAGCTCGGTGTGAACTTCGGCCAGATGCTCCACCGTCGAACGCTCCAGGCGCCGGTCCCCGGACTCTTCGGCGATGCGCAGCGAATCTTCGAGCAAAGCCCGGGCGCGAACGGGCTCTCCCGTGCGTAGCAGGGAATGCGCCAGCCCCTGACGGGCCCAGGCCATCCAGCGGGGGCTCGCGTCCATCCGCTCGAAGTAGTCCACCGCCGCCAGTGAGTATTCGAGGGCTTCGTTCGAGCGCCCCAGACCGTTGAGGTTGAAGGCGATGTTCATCCGGATCTGGGCCTGCCCGATGCGGTCTTCCACCTCATCGGCCAGCGCCAACGCTCGTTCGTTGATCTCCAGGGTGTCGGCGTAGCGTCCGGACAGGGACATCGACGCCGCCAGGTTTTGCAGCGAGACGATCTCCAGCTGTCCCTGTCCCTCCCAGTGGGGCAGCGCCTTCCGGTAGTACTCGATCGCCCGGTCGTAGCTCTCGGTGTAGTGGTAGATCGATCCGAGTTCGTTGTAGAGATCCGCGACCAGCGCCGGCTCGATGGTTTCGCTGTCGTCGAGATGCGGGTCGGCGATCAGGTAGGCCTCGAGCATCGTCTCGAAGGCCTCTTCATAGCGCATCGCCTCGATCTGACCCCGGCCGACCGACATGGCGCTGACGACCCGGCTGCGGACATCCCCGCCCTGCTCGGCCAGCTCCCGCGCCTCGGAGAGGATCCTCAGCGCCTCTTCGTGACGTTCCTGTCCGCTGAGCGCACGGCCCAGCCGGCGCCGGGCGTAGATCGCCGCGCCGGGGTCGTCCAGCCGCGGGGCCAGTTCGAGGGCGCGGCGTCCGTGGAGTTCGGCGGCCTCCCACTCTCCCCGTTTGCCGAAGGCGGTGGCCCGCACTGCCTCCAGGTTGAACCGGCGTTGGTCCGATGGGTGCCCCTCGATCAGTGCCTCGGCGCGATCGGCGTAGTCGAGGGAGCGCAGCGGCGCGCGTATCGAGGTCGACCGGGCCAGTTCCAGCAATGTGTCGAGGGCGTCGGCGCCCTGCTGGCCGGCCAGAAGGGTCTCGAGTTCCTCGATCTTCGGATCCTCGGGAACCGCAGCCGAGAGCGGGACGGCCAGGAGCAGGCAGAACCACACCAGCCCGAGCGCCCTACCCCGGAAATGCTCGATCCGTGTGACGGGACAACCCATGAGTCCGAGCGTAACCCAGGGGGGCCCGCCGCGGGAAGGGGCATCCGGTCAGGGCTCACAACTCCGGGACGCTTCACCGTGGAGGGTCCAACCGCATACCGCCAACCGGGACATCGGGCTCATGTTGCCCGCCGCATCGAAGCTGAAGATCCCGGCGAACATCGGTCCCTCGCCGGCCGCCGGGATAACGATCGATTGCTCGACCCCCGCCTGGGGCGAAAGGCCGGTGCCCAGCGCGTTGGCCGCCCACCAGTTCACCTGCAGCGGATCCTCGCTCATCGCCTCCGAGATCGGCTTGTCGCTCCAAACGATGTGATAGCGCTCGGCATCGGCAGGGGCGGTCCAGCTCAACACGAACCCACCTTCTCCGCGTACCACCCTGGCATCTTCGATCCTGCTCGGCGGCTCACGGTCCTTCCGTTTCTGCTTCTTGACGTGCCGGTAGTAGCGGCCGTGATACTGCCCGTACCAGTCGCCGAACTTGGCGCGGCGCACCGGTGGTTGTCCGCCGTCGATGCCCCCGTCGATGTAGTCCTCGAGTTGCTCGAGAAACCGGGTCTGGCCGGTCTTTGCGTAGTACCAGGCCTGGGGATCGACGAAGGTGTGGGCGGTGTCGTCGGAAACCCCGGGAGCACAGGGACGCAGCGTGCCGCCGAATCCGGCGGTGTGGTAGTTCCACTCGAAGATGCCGGAAACGAAGTTCCAGGCTTCGGCATAGGCCTGGGGATCGCCGTCGGGCCCTTCGATCTCGTGCATGTAGTCGAGGAGCGCTCGCAACAGGTAGCCGGTCATGAACACCGTGTCCCGGTTCTTGTGGTCGATCCGTTGACCGCAGCGGTCGTTCTGGGTCGGGTAGAGATAGTCCCGCAGGTACCCGGTGAGTTGCTCGAACATCTCCCGGTCGCCGGTGGCGCGGTAGGCCGCCAGGGCGTGGGCCAGGGCGTGGCCGGTGCCGCGGCTGGACCGATCCGGCGAGGGCTCCGACAGGGTCAAGCGGCTGCGCCGGAACTCCTTGACGAAGGCGTACCAATCGCGAATCCAGGGATTGCCGCTGTAGTGGTAGGCCTCCTCGACGAAGTAGAACCAGCCGTGCTGGTCGTCGCGAGCCTTGGCATCCTTGGCGGTTCCCGGGAGGTAGACCGGTTTGTCCCCCTGAGCGCGCCAGGTGCCCCCGGCATAGGGAGCCTGGGTCAAGCCCAGGATGTCCCAGTCCCGGGCGAAGTCGTAGCGGGCCATCCACTGGGGCCGCACGTTGAGCTCTCCCCACGCGGCCCGCTCGGCGGCGAAATAGTCGCCAGGGTGCCCGGTTGCCGCGAAGTACTCCTCGCTTGCCGGCCAGCCGCCCCCCTGGGAGACCCCCCACTTGCGTTTGATGTCTATGCCGTAGGCATCCCAGCCGAAGCGATAGCGGTACTTGTTGCGGGTGTCGTAGTCCTTCTTGCCGAAGGCGGCGCGCCTGGGATCCGCGGGCTTGTGTGAGTCGATGGGCACGACTCCGTCGAGATCCAGCGTCGCCCGGGTCTCCGCGTACCAGGAGACCGGCAGTACCGGCACCGGGTGGGATTGAAAGGTCGACGCCAGGGCCGCCAGCTCCTTGTCCGACGCCGAACCGTCGTGAAAGTAGAGCAGCGTCTCCTTGACCACGTGCTGCATGTCCTCCAGCCAGTAGCGGCCGGTAGGGCTCGGTTCCGGCGCCCGGTCCTCGTCGTCGCCGTCGTGGAACTGCTCCCCCCACTCGGGGAACAGTTCGAGGTGCAGCGTCTCACCGTCGTAGGCCAGTCCGTTGGGCCAGGTCTGCCAGAAGTTGCGGGTCAACGCGGTGACGCCCCGCTTCCCGTCGTTGACGTCGAGGTAGCCGTCGGGAATCTCCCCGGCCGCTTTCTCCGAGCCCTCTCCATCGCGCACGGTGAAGCGGTCGTGCATCTCCTGGCGCAGCGCCAGCGGCTCCCCGGAGTCGCCCGTGTGAACCGCCCCTCCCCCGCGTCCGATACGCACCACCGGTTGCGCCCCCAGGGTCAGCCGGTAGTCCAGATCGAGCCGGTCGACGTAGAGCGGCCCGGCGAAGCGCTGGTTGCCCGCGGAGTTCTGAAGCTGGTAGTCGACCTTGATGTAGGGCAGGCCGGCGTAGGCGTAGACCCGCACCGCGTAGCCGTGGCGGTGATCGTCCGCGCCGTTGTAGACCGCGGGCAGTTCGGCCCGGATCACCACCCGCTGCGGCCCCTGCTCCTCGAGCACCAGGGCCGGCTTGCCCAGGCCCGGATCCGGCTGCTCCCGGGACTCGATGCCGCCGACGAAGCGGCCACCCTGCTGCTCGCCGTTGTCGATCACCCGCTCGGCGGCGGAATACTCGCCGTTGCCGTCCCGGTCGAACCAGACCTGGTCCAGCAGGTTGAACCGTTCGCGGGCCACCTGGAAACGCAGGGGCCCGGTGGTCACGGTGTAGCCCGCCTCGGTCTCGTCGACCCGGAGCGGGCTCTCGCGCATCTTGCCTCCGCCGTCCCGCAGGGTGTAGGTCCGCTTGCCGCCACTCTTGAGTTCGGCCTGGAAGTGAACCATCAGGTGCCGAATCGAACCGTCACGCATCCACCAGCGGTTGAGCACCTCGAACTGGGCGGGCACTCCGAGGTCGAACCCGNTGGTGTCCTGGTAGGCCCCGTAAGGCAGCGGGACGATCGCCGTCACCGGAAACGGGATCTCCCGGGCACCTGCGGTCTCGTGGACCTCGATCGGCACCTCGAGACCGGCGGCGGCCGGGCAGACCACGAGGGCGAGGGCGATGAGCAGAGATACCGGTCGCATCAAGTCGAATCCTCGAAAGGCGGCCGGTGGCGAACGGCGCCTACTGGGCGCGGGTGTTCTGCGGAGCCGGCGGCGGGTCGTCCGGGGGCGGTGCCGTGCCGTAGCGGTAGAGCCACCAGACCGGCGAACTGACCGGGCCGTAGCGCACGACAAAAACATCTTCCCCCGGATCGTAGTCCATGTCGACATGGGCCGGACTTCCGGTGGGAACCGCCGACGGGGTCATCTGCACCCAACGGTTGTCGTCGGGCAGGAACGCCCAGGTGTCGTTGAGCACGTCGCTGGAACTGGCGACCTTGCCGCCGAAAAGCAAGAAAATGTCGTTCCGGCTGTCGTAGGCGAAACCCATCATCCGCCGCGGCGGCGGCTGGTTCTGCACCTGGATCAGGTTCCAGCTGCCGTTCTCGTAGGCGTAGAGGCTGCTGCCTCCGGTGGCGAAGGAGCCGCCGATCAGGAGCATCCGGTTGCGCACGGGGTCCCAGACCATCTCACCGGCCTTGACCACCCCGGCTCCCTCGTTGAAGGGCCCGCTCCAGCTGTTGTTCTGGAAGCTGTAGAGCCAGGTGCCGCCGTTGCCGTTGCTGGCGTGGCCGTAGAGGATCAATCGGTCGTTCTGCGGGTCGTAGGCCATCTGGGACTCGACCATCACCGGCAGGTTCGAGTTCGCGCCGGAGATCAGCTGGGTCCAGTCGCTCTGACCGAAGTTGAAGCGCCAGGTATCGATGGGATGGCTGCCCAGGGTGCGGTTGGCGCCGCCCCAGAGATACATCCCGTTGCGCGACGGAACTTCGGCCATGCCCCGGTAGGGGTGGCGGTCCGACGGTGTGGGGTCGCCGGCGTTCTCGGGAAGGGGGCTGGTGTTGTTGTTGCCGTCACCCGGCGTGGTCCAGTTGTTGACCTTGCGCAGGGTCACCCGGTTGGCCGCGACGTCGTAGCTCCAGATCGCCTGGGAGTAGATCGTGCCGGTGTGGGTGCCTCCGTTGCGGTAACCCTCGTAGGAGACCATCTCCCCCAGCACCGTGCTGTAGATCATCGTCGACCAGCCCCGCTCGTGGTACTGGCCTCCCTGGCCGGCCAGGTCCACCGTCGGGGTCACCTGGACCCAGGTGTTGGCCGGGATGTCCACGGCCGCCAGGGCACCGGCCGCCGGCAGAACGGCCAGGATCAGCAGCAGGGCTCGCAGCATCCACGCGGTTGCGGGGGGTCGTTGACTGGGGCTCATGGATGGGGCTCCTCGGTTGCTCCCGGCAGGCCCGCCGGCGCGATCGCAGCGGGTCCGGGGCCCGAATGTGCCTTCCCGCGAGGCCCCTGACAAGGCCCCGGCTCCCCTGCCCTGGCCCGGCCCGTTCAAAAGTGGCATTTTGCGGTTTCTGGCAACATGTTTGCCCCCGGAAGTTTGCTTACATGATCGTTATTCTAGGCACACCCCGTTCGGGGACCACGTGGCTCGGGAAGATCTTCGACAGTCATCCCGACACGATGTACCGGCATGAGCCGGACAGCTACCTGCTGCCCGATGTGCCGCTGATGATCCCCCGGGCCGACCTGGACCGGTACAACGACGAGCTCGCAGACTACCTGGAGCGGCTCAAACAGGTCCGGACCCTCAAGGTCACGACCAAGCTGCCCCTGTTCAACAAGTCCTACTACCGCCCGATCCGGCGGCGCCTGCGCTACGCGGTCGTGGCCGCGGCCAAGGTGGGCTCCAGGGTGGTGAAGAACATCCAGGTCCCCGACCTGATCGACGGCGACAAGGCCAACTGCCGCTGGGTCTTCAAGTCGATCGAATCCCTGGGGCGGATGGGCGCCTTCGCCCGGGCCCGTCCCGAGTCCCGCTTCATTCACATCATCCGCCACCCATGCGGGGTGACCGGCTCGATCCTACGGGCCATCGCCGGGGCCAAATTCACCTCGGACACGCCGATCCACGAGGATTGGGGCATCTACGAGATGCTGGCCGAGACCGACGAGGCCCGGGAATACGGGATCGACATGGACCGGCTGCGGGGAATGCACCCGGTGGAGCGCACCGCCTGGAACTGGGTGTTGCTCAACGAGAAGGCGCTCAACGACACCCGGGATCTGCCCAACTGCAAGGCGATTCGCTACGAAGACCTCTGCGAGCGTCCGATCGAGACCAGCAAGGAGCTGTTCGACTTTGCCGGCCTGCACTGGCACCGTCAGACCGAGGGCTTCCTCGACCAGAGCACCAGCAGCGAGCAGAGCTCCTACTACAGCGTCTACAAGGACCCGCTCAAGGCGGCGATGAAATGGAAGCACGAGATGCACGCCGACGACATCGCCCGGGTCTTCGACGTGATCGCCGAAACCCAGCCTGGGCGCCTGTTTCCGCGGGACACCGCCGAACAGACCCAGACCGGCCGCTGATGCGGAAAACCGGTCCGATCCTGCTAGGATCTGGGTCGCGGGTTCGATTTCAACGAGTGGGAACGTCTTTCACGGTCGTACTTTCTGACCGCCCCGTTCTCGCCGACGAGGGCACGGCGCTCCCGGCCACCCTCGCAAATGACTGCAAGAAAGCAACTTAGGGGACGCACCCCCAGGCGGTCCCATGGCACTCCGCTTGCTGAGGAATTGGAGTCGAGCCCGAGCAGGATTTGCTTTCGCACGTGAATAACCTGCCCGGTCCATCGCACAGGGGGATCCCCGGGAAATCCCGGGGGTTGGAGGAGCATCCGTGAACTTCGGGAACGCACCCCGCGTCTACTTCAGGTTGATCGCCATTCTGGTCGGCCTGGCCGCCGCCGGTTCCGCCCTGGCCCTGACCGTCCCGGTCACGGTCAAGGAGACGGCAGGCGTCGGCGCCGACGACTACACCACCACCGTCGTGGTCCCGCTGCCCTACGGGCAGTACCAGAACACCAATCGCTTCCGCATGACCAACTCCCAGGGAGCGACGATCCCGGCCCAGTTCCACGTGCTGAACCGCTGGTGGGGCCGCGACCGCTCGATCCGCCACGTAATGGTGCACTTCCAGCCCACCGTGTCGGCGTTCAGCTCGCCCGGTTCCGGCGTAACGGTCTACCAGTTCCGCGACGACGGCTCGGGAGATACGGCGCCCTCGACTCCGGTATCGGTGCAGGACGGCGGTTCGACCATCACCGTCACCACCGGCCCGCTGCGCTTCGAGGTGCCCAAATCCGGCTTCACGATCCTCGACCGGGTTCGTCTCGACCTGAACCAGAACGGGCAGTACGAGTCCAGCGAAGAGATCATCAGCCCGGACAGCCGCAACGGCGGGATCTTCATCGGTCGCAACGGCACCGAAAGCCCCGACGTCAACGTGCAGCGTGACGGCGAGGATCTCCCGGCTCCGATCGTCGAGATCGAGGAGAACGGGCCGGTCCGCGCGGTGATCCGCGCCGAGATGCCCGCTCGCTGCGTCGGCCGGGGCAACGGCCCCTCCGGAGGCAACTGCGGCACCGAACACCGCCACGGCTACGCCGTTCGCATTTACGCGTACGCCGGATCACCCTCGGTCAAGATCGACTACCAGCTGCAGAACTCTCCGAAGAACGAGGCCTACGGCAACCCGCTCTACTTCGAAGAGTCCCGGATGGATTTCCGGCTGAACCTGGCGAACAACCCCACGGTGCGGGTCGGCATGGGAGACAGCGGCAAGAACGTCTACTCCCGTTCGGCGGGCAACGGCCTGTTCCTGGCCCAGGAGTTTGACGACGCCTTCAGCATTCGCGACCTGGCCAACGGCAACGCTCTCGATTCGGGCAGCCGCCCCGACGGCTTCATCGACATCAGCGACAACCGCTGGGGGGTCACCGCGGCGATCCGCAACTTCTGGCAGATGTGGCCCAACGGCATCGAGATCGACGACTCCAACAAGCTCTCGATGCAGCTGTTCCCCGGCTGGAGCGCCCAGTACCACTGCAACACCACCCCGGACAACACCGGCTGCAACGACGACGGCGAGAATGCCGGCGTCAGCGCGACCGGCTGGTACTGGCTCCAGGATATGCAACACGTGGTCAAGGAAACACTGCTCCATTTCCACGGTGCGCCTGCGGGGAACTTCGACGAGCAGGTCGTCGACGTGGCCCGAACCTTCCAGTACTACCCGGTCCCGGTGATTCCGGTCAGCCACTACAAGGACACCGGGGTCACCCTGGACCTCGACGGCCTGATGCTGCCGGGAAGCCGGGTCGACACCTGGGAAGGTTTCGATCTGGGTGATCAGCGGCAGCCCCTGGTCTGCACCAGCGGCAACGGCCTGGTCGACCGCAAGCCCGACCGCTACCGCGACGAAGGCTGCGATCCCAACGACAACCGCTACAACTTCGGTTGGAACTACTTCTACATCGACATCAAGAAGCGCATCAACAACCAGGCGCCCAACGACCACCTCAAGACCGAGGAACACTTCATCGTCAGCGAGAACCCGGCCAACTACTTCGTGGCCGAGGCCAAGGCGATGGGCGAGTTGAACGTGCGCCCGCAGTGGATGGCCCAGTACACCCATTCCGCCGACCACGGCACCATCGGCTGGGACAACAACACCATCCCCACCGGCTCGACCTGGAAGGAGAACACCTCCGATCGCGGTGTGTTCCTGGCCGGCAGCGGCCCCGAAGGGGACCCTCGCGACGACCAGCATGGCTGGTTCTACCACGTCGAGGACGCCTACTACTACACGGGCAATCTGTGGATCAAGGACTGGTACCGCTTCATCAAGGAGATGCGGCTCCCGCTGCTGACCCTGACCTCGCTGCACAACAAGTCGAGCCGCGAGAACGCTCACTCGATGAACCACGTATTGCAGGCCTACCGGGTGATCGGCGACGACGGCGGCAACAGCTACCTGAATCTGATCAAGAGCTACATGCGCAACACTCAGTTCGGGACCCAGAGCCCGCGTTGCGGACAGCGCTACACCGTCGGCAACCAGAACCGCGAGCAGGTCTTCGAGGCCGGCTACTACATGCGGATGTTGATCAACTTCATGAGTGAGATCCAGGGACCCGACGGAGATGCCCAGACCTGGGCCGAGTCGTTCAACATGCTCTCGGGCATGGCCGAGTGGAACTACAACATCGGCCGCTTCGGCGACATCTTCTTCAACTGCCAGACCAACCCCGGTGGGGACGGCAACGACCCCAACGAGTCGAGCAACAAGTCCCACGTGGTTCCCGATCCGGTCGCCTGGTATTTCTGGAACACCGGACAGCGCCGTTTCATCGACCAGGCGATCCAGTACGTCGAGGAGGGCATTCCTCCGGGTCAGGGCCAGGTGCCCAACGTCACCCACATCGGTAACTACGACAAGTACGAAGGGGACTACCGGGGCCGGGTCTACGAACTGGGCGCCCGGGGCAGCCGCGCCGACTTCAACCCGCCGGCGACGATCAACGACCTCTGCTACGTGCCCACCGGCACCAACGGCGTGACCCTGAACTGGACGCCTCCCGCAGGGGCGACCCGTTACCACGTCGTATGGAGCGACAAGCCGATCTCGGCCACGTTCACCCAGTCCAACTCGTTCAGCAATTGGTGGGCGGCCAACGCGGTGGGTGCCGAGCCCCAGCCGCTGACCGGGCAGCTGTTCATCAACCACAATCAGTCGGGCAGCTACGAGTACCGGGTGTTCAGCTTCGACAACGCCGGCAACATGAGCGGCATCTCAAACGCCGCTCGCCCCGCGTCGGGGCCCGACGACCCGAACTGCCAGCCGGTCGAGATCCCGTTGCCGCTTCCGCCGGGCAACACCCGGGTGCAGTAGACCGAAACGGTCCACTATCGAGCTCCATAAACGGGCCGGGCATTGCCCGGCCCGTTGCTTGTGGGCCTTCCCTCCCCGTATGATCGGCCGGCACCACCGGAGCCGGCCTTGGCCCAACCACAGGAAAAGCACCCCCTCGTCACCCGCGTCATCCGCATCGGATGGGTCTGCGTCGCGGTCTCCGCCCTGTTCCTCTATCTAAGCGGATCGCTTCCTGCCGAAGGGGGCGACGTGATGCAGTGGGCCCTGCTGTTGATGGTGGCGCGGCTGTTCGGCCTCGCCTCATTCACCATCGGCGCCGTCGCGATCTACAACCGGCGGTTCGGCGAAGGGATCGCGCTGTTCGGCGTCTCGATCGCGCTTCCCGTCCTCTCGTTCTTGCTCCACGGCACGCTCTGATTCACCTCCTCTCGAAGTTCACCGGGCCGCGCCCAAAAGAAAAGCGGCTCCCCGAAGGGAGCCGCCTGTTGCAATCGAGGGTCGGTGACCGGCGGATCAGGCCGCGGCGATCCGGCGGCGCCGCTCGGGATCGCGGAACCGCGCTTCGAGGCTGTCCCAGTCCATGTAGAGCTTGCCGCCGGTCATCTTGTGCTGTTTCTCCCAGTTGGCGATCAGGTCGAGGCAGGCGTGATCGATGTAGTCCAGCTCTTCGAGGTGGACGTGCACCTCGGTGTTGGCCGGCATCGTTTCCAGCGCGGATGCCAGGCGCGGGAGCCGCACCACCGTAGCCGAGCCCCGCAGGTACATGTCGATGCAGGGCGAGTTCTCGCGAGGCTTGGTTTCGATCTCGAGCCGCGAGAAGGTGTAGAGCAGCTTGACCAGCGAGAGCACGATGCCGAACACGACACCGCTGAGCAGGTCGAAGGAGACGATGGTGATCAGCGTCGCGAAGTAGATGGCGACCTCACCCTTGCCGTAGGTGGCGAGCTGGCGGATGGCGGCGACGTTGACCAGCTTGTAGCCGGTGAACACCAAGACCGCGGCCAGGGCGGCAACCGGGATCATCTCGAGGATGAAGGGCAGCGCCGCGACGAACAACAGCAACCACACGCCGTGCATGAAGGCCGAGGCGCGGGTCTTGCCGCCGGCGTCGACGTTGGCGGAGCTACGCACGATAACGCCGGTCATCGGGAGCGCGCCGAGGAAACCGCACGCCAGGTTGCCGATGCCCTGGGCCCGCAGTTCCTTGTCGTAGCGGGTGCGCGGGCCGTTGTGCATCTTGTCCACCGCGGTGGCGCAGAGCAGAGTCTCGGCGCTGGCGACGAAAGCCAGGGCCAGTCCGGCGGTCAGAAGGGTCCAGCCCATCTCGGGGACGCTGCCCCAGGCCGGGAGTTGGACCGCCTCCAGCAGGTTGGCGGGCACGGAGACCTTCGCGATACCGAAGCCGGAGATGGCGGCGGCGGCGGTGCCGACGATCACGGCGACCAGCGGCCCCGGGATGACCTTGAGCTTGCCGGGGACCCACTTCCAGCCGATGATCGTGGCCAGGGTCGCCAGCCCGATCATCGCCGCCTGGAAGTGAACCGAGCCGTCGGCCGGGATCAGTCCCTTGATGATCGCCTGGGGGATCGAGATCAGGTTCTCGATGCCGCTACCACGGGGTGCGTCGTCGACCATGACGTGGAACTGGCTGGCGAAGATCAAGACACCGATACCCGCCAGCATGCCGTGAATCACCGCCGGAGAGACGGCGCGGAACCACTGCCCCAACCTCAGCACGCCGGCCAGCAGCTGGGCGGCGCCGGCGACCATCACGATCAAGCCCAGAGCGGCGATGCCGTGGGTCTGGACCAGCTCCCACACGATGACACTCAGGCCCGCGGCAGGGCCGCTGACCTGGAGCGGGGCGCCGGCAAACAGCGCCACGATCAGCCCGCCGACGATACCGGTGATCAGACCGGCTGCGGGCGGGACGCCCGAGGCGATCGCGATACCCATACACAGGGGCAACGCGACCAGGAATACGACGACGGACGCCAGGCCGTCCTGCCGCCAGTGGCGGCGGAACATCGCCCACTCGGACTGTTGAACTTCTTGGGACATGGCGACTTCTCTCTCTCTACGGAAAAAGGTTGGGGTTCTATGCCGTTGCGGCGGCGTTGTCGGCCCCATCGAAAGCGTCGATGAGGTCTCCGACCGTGCGATGAGACTCCAGCGGGTGGCTCAACGTACGGGCTCGGTCAATGCGATACAGGTTGCAGCGCCCCTGCCGCTCGCGACGGATCAAACCCGCCTCGGCCAGCTCGGTGACGATGCGTTGAACGGCTCGCTCGGTCAGCCCGACGCGAACCGCGAGGTCCCGGATGCGGACGGTTCCGCCCCGCCCCAGGGCAACCAGGACCAGACCGTGGTTGGAAAGACAGCTCCAACGTGGATGTTCCAGGGCTTGCATGTTTCTCCTCGTGCCGTTGGGGACGCGGAAGAATATTGCATGACATTCATTTCATGTCAAATAAATCTAGAGATATTTCTCTCGATTTCACAAGCCAGAATTACTCAGCACAAAAAAGGACCTGTCGAGTCCAAAATTCGAGACATAGACTGAACAAGGCCGGATAAATCCGGCCTTTGAGACAAATCGTCCAGAATCTGTCCAGAAATGGAGCGGAGACCCGGAATCGGAGGGAGGGGTGGACGGGGGCGCAGTGGGGTGGCCCGGGACCGGGCCACCCCGCGGAATCGCTTAGATCAGGGCTCCTGGCTCAACACCTCGATCGCCTTGACGTCGGGGTTGTTGAACACGTGGTCGAAGTCGATCTGCAGGCCGTTCCCGTCGGAGACCTCGATGATCGCCGAGCGAACCAGGGCACGGGCGCTGCCGCCGGCAGCCTCGACCTGATCGAAGTCGTCGAGCCAGATCGCCCCTTCGAGGTAGACATCGAACAGGCGATCGCCGACCTCGTCGGTCCGGCCCAGGGCGTTGGCGAAGAACAGGTTCACCAGATAGGTGCCGTCGGTGAGGTTGAACGAGTATTGCAGCTCCACGCCTGACGTCTGGTCCCAGCGGTTGCACTGGAACAGGTCTTCGGTGTCACTGTCCTCGCAGCCGAAGATCTCGGAGATTCCCTCGATGACGCATCCGCCGGGCAGATCGCACTCACCGTTGCGACCGGTGTTGTAGCCGAAGTCGGAAACCCAGAGGTCGCCGTTGCAGTCGAAGCGAGTGCCGGAGCATTCGTCATTGGCCGCGTTGGAGTTGAGGCGGATGATCTGACCGCCGGCGTCCTGGGCGACCGGTCCGAAGCAACGGTTGCGCGCATCGGTCGGGCAGGGATCGTCCACACCGAACAGACCGTCGTTGTCGTCGTCGGTCCCGCCGCCGCCGCCGTCGCAGGCATCGCCGATGCCGTCACCGTCGCTGTCTTCCTGGCCGGGGTTGGCATCGACCGGGCAGTTGTCCACGTCGCCGCAAACGCCGTCGCCGTCGATGTCGTTCTGGGCATCGGCGGGGCAAGCGTCACAGGCATCCCCTGCCCCGTCGCTGTCGCCGTCGGCCTGATCGGCGTTGGCCGTCGTCGGGCAGTTGTCCACGTCGCCGCAGACACCGTCGCCGTCTACGTCGTCGGTCGGATCGAGGGGGCAGGCGTCGCAGGCATCGCCGGCACCGTCGCTGTCCGCGTCCTGCTGGCCCGGGTTCGGGGTCGCCGGGCAGTTGTCCACATCGTCGCAAACGCCGTCACTGTCGGCATCGCCGGCGGCACAGCTATCGCAGGCATCGCCGATGCCGTCGCCATCGGTGTCTTCCTGACCCGGGTTGGCATCAGCCGGACAGTTGTCGAGAGGACAGTCACTGGCCGCGAATCCATCATTCCCGAAGCCGTCGCCGTCTGTATCGGTGCAGCTGTCACACTGGTCGCCGACACCGTCGCCGTCGAGGTCGTCCTGTTCGGTGTTCGGAACCACCGGACAGTTGTCCTCCGAGTCACAGACCAGATCGCCGTCGCCGTCGGGCAACTCCGTGGTGAAGCAAGCACCGCTACTCAGGTCGCACTGGCCCAGCAGGCAGGGGTCCGCGTCTGCGCACTCGGCATCGCTGGTGCAACCCGGGATTGCGACCGCAGTCAGGACCTCGAGGGCCGAGACCTGCGCCCTGCCGGCAACCGGAGTCAACTCGATCTGTAGCCCGTCTCCGTCGGAGACATCGACGGCCGCCGCTCGCACAACCGCGGTGGAGAACGGCGCGATCAGCGCAGGGTCGAAGTCGTCGAAGACGAGCTGGCCTTCGATCGACACGTCCATCACCAGGGCGCCGGGATCGGAGCTATCCGTACTGGCGAACATCAGGTTCACCAGATACTGCCCGTCAGGCACGTCATAGCCGTAACGCAGAGATCCGGAGCGCTGCCGACGGCTGCACTCGAACAGATCTTCCGTTTCCTCGCTCTGACAGCCGAAGACCTGATCGACCCCTCCGACAGCGCAATTGCCGCCGGCGGCACAATCGGCACCACGTCCCGATACGAATCCGAAGTCGGGGAACCAGCGGTTGCCGCTGCAGTCCACCTTCATACCGCCGCACTCGAGGAAATCGGACCCGGAGTTGACCCGAAGGGGCAAGCCCTCGGTCACGTCGATGGCAACCGATCCGAAGCAAGCATTGCGCGCGTCGGCGGGGCAAGGATCGGCCAGGTCGTCGAGACCATCGGCATCGGCATCCCCCGGAACCGCCACGTCGCAGGCATCGCCGATGCCGTCGCCGTCGCTGTCCTCCTGGCCGGGGTTGGCGTCCACCGGGCAGTTGTCCACGTCCCCGCAGACCCCGTCGCCGTCGATGTCGTTGGCGGCGTCGGCCGGGCAGGCATCGCAAACGTCGCCGAGACCGTCGCCGTCGCCGTCGGTCTGGCTGCCGTTGGCGTCCCCGGGGCAGTTATCCACGTCGCCGCAGATGCCGTCGCTGTCGGCGTCGTTGGCCGCATCCGCCGGGCAGGCGTCGCAAACGTCGCCGAGACCGTCGCCGTCGCCGTCGGTCTGGGCCGCGTTGGCGTCCCCGGGACAGTTGTCCACGTCGCCGCAGACGCCGTCGCTGTCAGCGTCGTTGGCCGGGTCCGCCGGGCAGGCGTCGCACACATCGCCGAGACCGTCGCTGTCGCCGTCGGTCTGGGCCGGGTTGGCGTCCGACGGGCAGTTGTCCACATCACCGCATACACCGTCGCTATCGGCATCGTTGGCCGCGTCCGCCGGGCAAGCGTCACAAACATCGCCGAGACCGTCGCTATCGCCGTCGGTCTGGGCCGCGTTGGCGTCCGACGGGCAGTTGTCGACGTCGCCGCAGACACCGTCGGAGTCCGCGTCGTTGGCCGCATCGGCGGGACACGCGTCACAGACATCGCCGAGGCCGTCGCCGTCGCCGTCGGTCTGGCTGCCGTTGGCGTCGGAGGGGCAGTTGTCCACATCGCCGCAGACACCGTCGCTGTCGGCGTCGTTGTTCGCGTCGGCGGGACAGGCGTCGCACACATCGCCGAGGCCGTCGCTGTCGCCGTCGGTCTGGGCCGCGTTGGCTTCGGAGGGACAGTTATCCACGTCGCCGCAGATGCCGTCGGAGTCCGCATCGTTGGCCGGGTCCGCCGGGCAGGCGTCACAGACATCGCCCAGGCCGTCGCTGTCGCCGTCGGTCTGGGCCGCATTGGCGTCCGACGGGCAGTTGTCGACGTCGCCGCAGACACCGTCGGAGTCCGCGTCGTTGGCCGCATCTGCCGGGCAGGCGTCGCACACATCGCCCAGGCCGTCGCTGTCGCCGTCGGCCTGGTTCGAGTTGGCATCCGAGGGGCAGTTGTCCACGTCACCGCAAACACCGTCACCATCGGCGTCGTTGGCCGCGTCGGCGGGACAGGCGTCGCAGACATCGCCCAGGCCATCCCCGTCGCCGTCAGCCTGGTTGGCGTTGGAGGCAGCCGGACAGTTGTCGACATCGCCGCAGACCCCGTCACCGTCGGCGTCGTTGGCCGCGTCGGCAGGACAGGCGTCGCAGGCATCGCCCAGGCCGTCGCTGTCGCCGTCCTGCTGGCCGGGGTTCGCGTCCGAGGGGCAGTTGTCGACGTCGTCGCACACGCCGTCATCGTCGGAATCGGAGCAACCGTCACAGACATCGCCGACACCGTCGCCGTCGCTGTCCTCCTGGCCGGGGTTCGGGTTGTTCGGGCAGTTGTCCACATCGCCGCAAACACCGTCACCATCGATGTCGTTCTGGGCATCGGCCGGACAGGCGTCGCAGGCATCGCCCAGGCCGTCGCTGTCCCCGTCCTCCTGGCCCGGGTTCGCAATCGCCGGGCAGTTGTCGTCGGCGCAGGTCGACGAGGGGAAGCCCGGGTTGCCGAAGCCGTCGCCATCGGTGTCGGTGCAGTCGTCGCAGGCATCTCCCAGGCCGTCGCTGTCGATGTCTTCCTGACCGGGGTTCGGGTCGCTGGGGCAATTGTCCAGGGGGCAGGTGTTCAAGGAGAACCCGGGGTCGCCGCTGCCGTCGGCATCGCTGTCGGTGCAGGCGTCGCAGACGTCCCCTTCACCGTCGCCGTCGAAATCCGCCTGATCGGCGTTGGCCACCGAGGGACAGTTGTCGCCGGCGTCGCACACGCCGTCGCCGTCGGTGTCCTCTCCGTCACACACCCGGAAGACCCAGAACTCCTCGTCCCGGGTCAACACGAACATGTCGGCCGATTCGTCGTAGGCCATGTCGGTGTGACTGGCCCCGCCCGGGGTCGCCGGCAGGGTCAACTCTTCCCAGGTGTTGGTCTGGGGGTGGAACAGCCAGGTGTCGTCCATGATCGGATCGTCACCACGGTTGGTGCCCCCGTAGACCATGAACACGTCGTTCTTCGAATCGTAGGCCCAGCCATGCCGGCCGCGTCCCGGAGGACAAACCTGGGTGCTGCAGTCGACGAGCTGATTCCAGGTCTCGGTGTCGAAGTCGAACTCGAACAGGTCGTTGGTCGGATTGCGGTAGGGCCCGCCGCCGAACAGGACCACCCGTTGCCGGGTGCTGTCATAGGCCATGCGGCAGGAGGCCCGGGGAGCGACCTGGTTGTCGTCGACCTCAGTCCAGGTGTTGGCCGCGATGTCGTAAACCCAGGTTCCGACGAAGTTGTTGGTGGCCAGGACGATCTTGTCACGCTGTGGGTCGAGACCCATGCAGCCCTCGAGAACCACGCCCGGGTTCTCGGTGGGGAACAGCTCGGTCCAGCTGGCCACCGCCAGGTCGTAGTACCAGGTATCTTCGGGACGCTGATCGAAGGGACCTCCGTCGCACTCGTAGTCCAACGAATTGTTGGAGCCGCTGTAGATGTAGATCGCGTCGCGGGACGGGACGTAGACGAACTGTCCGTACTGATGCCGGTCCGAGGGGGTTGGATCGATGGTGTTGTCCGGTTCGATCGGGCAGGTCCGCTGGTTGATGTCGCAGTCGGGGGTGTACCAGTTGTTCAGCTTGAGCTGCTTGAGCTCGTTGTCCAACGCGTTGTACGCGTAGAGCGACCGGGCGTAGATCGTGCCGCAATAGAAAGGAGGACCTTCGACGTAGCTCTCCCAGAACAACGTTTCGCCGCGCAGCGAGTCGTAGGTCGCGTTGCCGTCGCCGACCGGTTTGTAGACCCCGTCGCGGCCCTCGAGCATGATCACGTCGGGCGTGCGCTCGATCCACCGATTCGGCTCGATGTCCTGGGCCGCCGCTCCCACCGAGACGACGGCGCACAACAGTGCACTAAGGACGATGCCCCTACTCATGTTCCCCCCCCGGGAGCTGCCTAGAACATTCCCCGGACCCGGCTAAGTGCCGATCTGATACAGGTTTGAGACGTATACGCGGAGAATAGCGCAACGTCGAGGGCGGATGGGATACCCGCACCTGAAGAGTTTAATTATTTACAGAATAAGACGGAAATAGCAGCGAAATATGGGGCTGCGGCAACAGGGTCCGCGCGGCCCCTACCAGTCCATGTCCTGCTCGTAGCCGAGCTCGATCAGGAGGTCGCCGGCGACCTCCTTGAAGACCGACTTGTCCTCGTCGGAGAAGTGGTTCTTCCAGTCGCCCGACACACCCTTGCGCAGGAAGCGCCCGCGGCTCTCCTCACCCCGCTTGCGGCCGGTCAGAGCCTTGAACGAGGAGCGGTGGATCAGGTCGTCGACCAGGGCTTCGTCAGCGGGCAAGCCGAGGAACCCCAGGAGTTCCGGAACGACCCGCTTGCCGTCCTGCAGCAGCCCTTCGTAGGAACAGGTGTGAATGGTGAACTCGGCGGCGTGGCGCTGCTGGGCCTCGATCTCCTTGCGCCAGGCCAGCGCGGCGTCCTCGAGCGACCAGTCCTTCTTCAGGTGGTGCTTCTCGAAGAAGCGGCTGGAGGTGACCACGTCCCGGCCGTCCCGGTAGATGATGATCAGCTTGGCCTCGGGAAAGCAGCTTCGGATGAAGCCGACGTGGTCCGCTGCGCCGGTGGACTTCTCGAGCAGATACCCCTTGGGCCGGACGGCGCCGACCAGGTGGTCGAAGAAGTCCCGGCAAAAGCCCTCGGGAGAGTCCGCACGTTCCAGTTTGCCCCGCAGGGAGCGCTGGCTGAAGTAGCCGAGATCGAGCAGGGACATCGGCCGGTCGTGGGGATGCCGGGCCATGGCCGGGCGCCAGTGCTTGACGATCGGCCGGGCCAGGCTCAGCAACTTGTGTTTCGGCAGCTGTCCGACGCCCCCGCCGGCCCAGGGTACGCCGCTGAAGATTTTCTCGGCGCGGGCCGGAAAATCGTCGGCACCCTCCAGATGGGTGAAGATCTGGGTCTCCCGCACTCCACGAATCCAGGGGTGCAGGCTCAGAAGGGTCAAGAGCCAGGTGCTGCCGCTCTTGTAGTTGCCCAGGATGAACGCCAGTTTGGCGCCGTTTCCGCCCATTTTGCCGAGTTTTCCTTTATGCCACAGGCCGCTCGTCGGGCCGCTCGGGAGGGCTAACCATAGTGACTGCTCTCGAGGGATTCAACCGGCGACGGAGCTCCCCGGCGGGCCTGGATCGCTACAAAACCGCGGCGCTTACCCGGAATTACTCTATTTCCTGAATCACCCGGGCCGGCCACTGGTCCGTGAATACCCGATGCCTATATTCCCCTTTGCGTAATTCACTGAATTCGCACTTTTCCAATTTGGGACCGGCACCCCAGGCCGGGCTTGCGTGGAAGGCACCGAGGGACCCCCGTTGTCCGGATCGGAAAACCAGGCGTCGAAGACCGACAAGGGCCGCCCCGAGCCCGATAGCCCCGGTCTGATCATCGCCGGCCTGTTGGTCGAGGACGAGGTACTCGGTCCCGAGGACCTGGCCTACGCCCAGCGGGTTCAGGAAAAACTGACCAGCGACGACGGCCTCACCGCCGTGATCCGTGAACTGAACCTGGCTACCCAGGATCAGATCACCGCTTCGCTGCGCAAGCACCGCCCCAAGATCCGGCTGGGGGACCTGTTGCTCGAGTTGGGCCTCGTCACCCCCTCGGACCTCCGCACGGCACTCGCCTTCCAGCAGCAGTTCCCGGAAAAGAAGCTGGGTGAGGTCCTGATCGAGACGCACATCCTCACCGAACGGGACCTGATCGAGGTGCTCTCGATCCAGCTCGGTTTCCGCAACATGGAAGCGGAACTCCACGACATCGACCCCAAGATCTTCCGCAAGATAAAGCCCGAGTGGATGAAGAAGCGGGGACTGGTGCCGATCCGCGAAACCGACGAGGGCGTGCTGGTCGCCTTCGTCGACCCGCTCGAGTCGGAGCAAATCGCTTTCGTCACCCGGGAGCTCGGCTCCAACATCGTCGTCGGCATCGCCCGCTGGCTGGAGATGGAAGCCGCCATCGAACGGATGGCCATGGCGGTGCAGCCCCAGACCACCGTCACCGGCGACGAGAACGAGATCGTCGCGCTGGTCAACTGGCTGCTGGCCCAGGCCGCCCAGGACGGCGTGAGCGATATCCATGTCGAACCGAGCAAGGACAAGCTGCGCGTCCGCTTCCGCCAGGACGGCGTGCTCGTCCCCTTCCGCGAGTACCCGATCGAGATCGCCACGCCCCTGATGAGCCGGATCAAGGTGCTCGCCGGCGCCGACATCGCCGAACGCCGCCGGCACCAGGACGGCCGCATGATGGTCGTTCACGGAGGTCGCGAACTGGACCTCCGCGTCTCGTTCTACGTCACGATCCACGGTGAGAAGGCGGTGCTTCGCCTGCTGAACACCGGCAACATGATGCTGGACATCAAGGAGATCGGGATGTCCCCGCGAATGGGCACCCGGTTCAAGGAGGATGTCCTCGACGTTCCCGGCGGCGTCGTGATCGTTACCGGACCGACGGGATCGGGTAAGACGACCACGCTCTACGGCGCCGTCGGCTACCTGAACAACGTCAACACGTCGATCATCACGGCCGAGGATCCGGTCGAGTACGTGATCGACGGCATCAGCCAGTGCTCGATCAACACCAAGATCAACATCACCTACGAGGAGACCTTGCGGCACATCGTGCGCCAGGACCCCGACGTGATCGTGATCGGCGAGATCCGCGACCGCTTCTCCGCCGACACCGCGATCCAGGCGGCGCTGACCGGTCACAAGGTGCTGACGACCTTCCACACCGAGGACAGCATCGGCGGCCTGCTGCGGCTGCTCAACATGAACATCGAGGCGTTCCTCATCTCGTCGACGGTGGTCTCGGTGCTGGCCCAGCGCCTGGTTCGGCGTCTTTGCCAGCACTGCTCCGAAGATCACGACCTGACCCCGGATGAACTGCGCCGCCTGGGATACAACCCGGCGGAGATCAAGTCCCCACCCCGCTTCAAGAGGGCGGTCGGCTGCGAACGCTGCAGCCATCGTGGCTACCGTGGCCGGGTGGCGATCTTCGAACTGCTGGTTCTCAACGAGCCGGTCAAGGATGCGTTGATCTCCCGCAAGACCTCCCACGAGATTCGCCGGATCAGTACCGAGACCACGGGGCTTGTCACCCTGCTGGAAGACGGCATTACCAAGGCGGCCCGGGGAGAGATCTCCTTCGAGGAGATCATCCGCAAGCTGCCCCGCCTCAGCAAGCCGCGCCCCTACCACGAGCTGCGGCGGCTGCAGGGAGAAGTAGGATGAGCCAGGGCGTCTCGCTGCTGCAGTTGATCGAAGAGTGCATCGAATCCGGCGAGGTTTCGCTGCCGCCCTACAGTGCGACCGCAAGCGAGCTGCAGCAGATCGCCTCCGAGCCGGATTTCGACCTGGACGAAGTCGAACAGCTGCTCCAGTCCGACCAGTCCCTGGTCGCCGAGTTGCTCAAGGTCTCCAACTCACCCTTTTACGGAGGCCTGTCCCGGGTGGCGACGGTGCGGGCGGCGATCGTGCGGGTCGGCCTGAGCGAAGTGGTCAACCTGGCGGTCATGGCCTGCGAGCGGAGCCGCTACTCGAAGTTCACCGATCCGGACATCAAACCCTACGTCGACCCGCTCTGGGAGCACGCCGTCGCCTGCGCCTTCGGCTCCCGCTGGCTTGCCGAACGGCTGGGCTTCCCTGAAGTGGCGCCCAGGGCCTTCATCGGCGGCCTGCTGCACGATATCGGCAAACTGATGTTGCTCTGGGCCCTCCAGGACCTCAAACGCAACGACCGGCTCGAGGTCCAGCTGAACGAGACCCTGATCCAGGAGCTGATGCTCAACGCCCACACCGACATGGGCTACAAACTGGCCCAGGCCTGGAACCTCCCCGAGGAGTACTGCTCGATCATTCGCGACCACCACGTCGAGCAGTTCGATCAGACCGACTCACTGCTGATGTTGATTCGTCTGGCCAACCGGGCTTGCGTCAAGGTGGGTATCGGACTCAAGCAAGACGAGTCCATCGTGCTGCCCGCCACCGTCGAGTCTCACGAACTGGGCGCCCGCGAGGTCGTGCTGGCCGAACTTCTGGTGGTTCTCGAAGACTCCCGCAATCTGGCTGCCTGACGCCATCCTCCAAACAGCTCCCGCATCCCGCGACCGGCCTGCTAGAGTAGGCCGGTCGGCCGCACCCGGCCGGGGAGATTACGCGCTCGATGGGCCAGTGGATCGTCATCCAGGACGACGACCAGGACCGGATCAACCGCCTGGGCGAAATCGCCGTCGAGCGTTTCCAGACCCTTTGCGGGCTGACGCCCCAGGCCGCGGTGCGGAGCCCTGACGCCGCGGTCTGGAAGTTTCCCCGGCGGCTTCACCCAGGAACGGCGATCGCCCGGGCCGAGAGCGGCCAGGGGTTCACCACCATCGCCGGCACCTGGTGGTACGACGGCGCCTGCGACGAGGCGGCGCTCCAGGCACTCAACACAACGATGCAATCGCCGGAGAATCCGGTCCCCGCCCTGGGCAAGCTGGACGGTTCCTTCGGTGTCGCCGCCTGCCGGGAAGAGACCGGCGAACTGATCGCGATCACCGACCGCATCGGCACGATTCACCTCTACGAGACCCGCATCGGTTCTGCCCGGCTGGTCTCCACATCGTCGATGGTGCTGGCCTCCCTGGCCCGGCTCGACTGGGACCTGAACAGCGTGCGGGAGTTTCTCGCCTGCGGCACCGTGTTCGGTCAGCGCAGCCTGTTCCAGGGCATTCGCAAGCTCGAGCCGGCGACCATCTTCAGCTGGCGGCCGGGGCGGGATGTCGAGACCATGCGCTACTGGGAGGCCGAACGGGTCTTCTGGGACCGCGCCGAGAAGCCGGGCTCCGTCGAGGGCCTGGGCCAGGCGCTGCGCGACACGATCCACGACTTCGAGCGCTGCTACTCCCGGCCCGCCATGGATCTGACCGGCGGGCTCGATTCCCGGGCGGTCCTGGGCGCCATGCTGGCCGAGGATGTTCGCTTCGAAACCGTGGTCAACGGAGACGACGATCACCCCGACGTGGTCGCGGCCAATCGCATCGCCTCGGAGTTCGGTCTCGAGCACCGGCAACAGGTGCTGGCCTCGGACTGGCAGTCCCGCTGGTGGGAGCGCACCGTCGATGCCCTCAGCCTCTGTGACGGCGAATACGATGTCCTCGAGTACTCCCGGGTGCTCGAGAATCATTCGACCCTGGCAGCGACCTTCGACGCCAGCATCAACGGCTCCGGCGGTGAGTTCTGCAAAGGCTACTGGTGGGAGTTGCTCTACCCCAAGGTCGGTCAAACCGACTTCGACCCGCGCAAGATTGCGGCGGGACGGTTCGCCACCGACGGTTGGAGCGACGGCCTGCTGGCCAGGCCCTTCGACGTGAGCCTGGCCGACTGGTTCGCCCACGTGATCACCGAGGCCAACGCCGGTCTGGAACAGCACCCGAATACGGCCCAGTTGGACAACGTCTATCTGACCTTGCGGATGCAGCGCTGGCAGGGGCGAATCGCCAGTGCCACCAACCGGCTGTGGCCCTGCGCCTCGCCGTTCATGTTCCGTGAACCGATGGAGCAGGCACTGGGCGCGCCGCCGCCGGTGCGACTGCGGGACCGCATGTCCCGCAACCTGATCGAGCACCTCGACCGCCGGCTCGCCGAGTTGCCGCTGGCACAGGGTTACCCGGCACTCCCGTTGCGGCTGGGGACCGCGCCTCGCTTCTGGCGCCTGGGGTTGGAACTGGGGGGCAAGGTGATTCGCAAGTTGAGCGGCCGCGGACAACCGCCGCCGCCCCCCCGGCCCCAACAAAATCTGGCGAAACTGCTGGCCGAGGATGCGGTCCGGGATCACCTGACCCCGCCGGCGATGCAAACCCGGGAACTCTACGAGCCGGACCGGCTCGAGGCGTTCCTCGGCGAGGCGCTGACCGGCACGCCCCGTCACGAAGCTCACCTCGGCCGGGTCCTGACCCTCGAGATGCTGGCGCGGGCGGTGCGCCGGGATTGAGCGCCCGCCCGGCGCAGACGCTCTCAGTCCTGAAGTAGCTCGACGTTCAGCACCGACGGGATCTGTTCGCGTCCGGCGGCCCGCTCCACCCGGTCGCGCCGAATCGTGATCTGCACCCAGTAGGTGATGCCGTTCTGCCAGCCGATCAGTTCCTGGGGACTGGTCAGCGTCCACGTATCGCCGGCGGATCCGGGTACGGCGGTTTCGGTTTCCAGGATGTCGATCACGTGTCCCGATACATCGAACGCTCCGCGGAGCTTGATCGAAGTGTAGTCGGCAGGATCGAGGTTGCCCGACAGACGGTTGACCCTGGCGCGCAGGCGGTAGAGGCGGTTGGGCCGCAATCCCGGCACGTTGAACGGGCAGATGAACGAGATGGTCCCCAGGGCGCCGTTGTCGTGCTTGACCCGGCCTCCGGTGGTCACGAAGTTGCCGCGCTCCAGCGTCTCCGACGTCGGAGTGCAGGCCATCGCCACGCTCTTCCAGACGGTGCGCTCCGAAGCGGACACGCGATCAGCTGCCGCCGAAGCCACGATCAGCATCAAGGGCAACAGGTAGCGGAATCGGGTTCTGGGTTTCTTGAACATCGCAACTCCTCCTTGAGGTTGGGTCCTGCTTCTAACTGCAGGAACCGGAGGAGCAGGTTTCGCCTGGCGGAGCAAACGCCCGGAGAGTAGCGGCTCAGGGCGCGCCGCGTCCCAGCTCGTACAACATCACCGCGGCCGCCGCATTGATCGAGAACGAGTCGACCCCTTCGGCCATCGGGATCGTGACCTTCTCGTCGAGTTGCGCACAGTCTGCCTCGGACAATCCGAAGGCTTCACTGCCCATGACGACGGCGACAGGACCGTCGGGACGAGGCACTAGAGGCAGAGGAGTCCCCTGCTCGCTTACCGCCGCCAGGGTCCTGACTCCGGCCTCGCGCAAGGCGGCGGACATGGTGGCTAGATCATCGAATGAGATCGACGGCAGCTTGAACACGCTCCCCATGGACGTGCGGATCGCCCTGGGATGGAAAGGGTCGGTGCTGCCGGCGGCCAGCAGCGCGGCGGCGCCGCAGGCGTGGGCCGTTCGCACCAGGGCTCCGGCGTTCCCCGGATCGTGAAGGCCCACACATGCCAGCAAGCGCGCGGGTTGAGCGGCCGGCCGAGCAAGGACCTCGGCCAACGTGGGGGCCGCCGGCAGCTCCGCCAGGGCCAAGATCCCCCCCAGGTCACGCCCTTCGGTTATGTCGGCGAGCGCCTCGGAAGGAACCTCCTCCAACGTACAACCCACCCCCGCGAGATCTTGCCGCAGCGCCGCCTGGCGCGGCGACGGGTCCTCCAGAAACTCACGGAGGGCG
This sequence comes from Acidobacteria bacterium Mor1, assembly GCA_001664505.1. GTDB lineage: Bacteria > Acidobacteriota > Polarisedimenticolia > Polarisedimenticolales > Polarisedimenticolaceae > Mor1. The sequence continues at coordinate 4,759,418 of CP011806.1, read as the reverse complement.
ACCGCGACTCGCAGCGTCGCCCCGGCGCGCACGGCCCGCTCGACCAACCGTAGCCCCTCGACGACGCACAACCCGTGGCGTCGCCGGCCGCCCGGCGACGCCACGGCATCCATCTCGGCGATCCGGCGTTTCCATGACGGTTTGATCGACAGCCCTCCTGTGCGCCCCGGGTTCGGAGCAGGCATCTTGCCACCTTCCGCAGCAAGAGCATAGCCGCGCAGTTCGGTCGCATCTCGATGCGGATCTCCCACTTCACCCGCGACGACCTCCCCCGTATACTGCCGCGGCGGAGGATCTCGATGAGCTTGTCGCAGAAGACCTACATCGTGGGTATCGGGGCCCAGAAAGCGGGTACGTCATGGCTGCACCATCAGCTCTGGCACCACCCCCAGGTCGCGATGTCCGGGATGAAAGAGCTGCACTTCTTCGACAGCCGCCACGGCGCGCCGGAGATGCGCTGGGACGAGGAGACCTTCCGCACACGTTTCGCCGCCGCGGCGCGAAACGTGGTGGCCCAGCCCGAGCTTCTCCGGGATCCGGTCTTCCGCGCCGATCTCGACGGCCTCTACTTCCGCATGCGCACCCAGGACGAACCCAACATGTACCGGCGCTACTTCCGGCACCTGATCCATGGTTCCCACCGGGTCTTCGGCGAGATCACCCCGGCCTACTCCACCCTGCCCCTCGAGGGTTTCCGGGCAATCCGTGGGTTCCACCCGCAGGTCAAGGTGATCTATCTGTTGCGGGACCCGGTCTCGCGGCTGTGGTCCGCGTTCCGCCAACTCTGTCGGCGTCGGGAAGAGACACCGGGGCTGGAGACCTTCGAGCGCTATCTGGACAAGGCCCAGCCCAGGGCACGCAGCGACTACGGGGCAACCCTCTCGAAGCTGGAGACGGTGTTCGAGCCCGGGGAGATCTGGATCGGTTTCTACGAGACGCTGTTCCGCACCGAGTCGGTCGACTCGCTGGCCGACTTTCTGGGCATCGACCGTTGGGCTGCCCACTTCGAGCTACAGGTCAACGCCTCGCCGGACCGCAGCGAGGAGATCCCGGAGGAGTTGAGGCGCCTGGCGTTGCGCTACACCGCAGCGAGCTACCGGGCGTGCGTCGACCGCTTCGCCGACTCGATTCCCGAAGGATGGGACCGGCGCGGGGTGGACACCGCCGGGCGCGACGAACAGGGCCTGGCGGCGCAGAGCCTGCCCACGGTCTGGATCGACCGGTACCGCCGCGGGCTAGGCCCCTTCGGCCGGCCGCACTAGCGCGACCGAAGACGCCGGGCGCCAGTGGCCGCCCGGGGAGCTACCCCCGGACGGCCTCGTGAACTTGCTACCAGATGTCGGCGCGCTGATCCGCGGCGAGCACCATGGCGTCGCCGTCCTTGCAACCGAACGCCGCGGCGAACTCGGGCATATTGGCCAGCGGCCCGTTGGTCCGGAACATCGACGGCGAGTGCACGTCGGTGTTGACCTGCAGCTTGAGTGCCTCGTCCCGGTAGTTGCGTCGCCAGGACTGGGCCCAGGCGAGGAAGAAGCGCTGCTCGGGAGTGAACCCGTCGATCTCGCCGGGGTTTTCGCCCTCGAGCGCCTTCTGGAGCGCGTAGTACGCCATGGTCACACCGGCCAGATCGCCGATGTTCTCACCCAGGGTCAGCTGGCCGTCGACGTTGAGCCCCTCGAGAGCTTCCATGCCGTTGTACTGGGCGACCAGCCGTGCGGTGCGCTCCTCGAAGGCGGCGCGATCGGCATCGCTCCACCAGTTCTTCATGTTGCCGTCGGCATCGAAGCGGCTTCCCTGATCGTCGAAGCCGTGCATGAACTCGTGGCCGATCACGGCGCCCATGGCGCCGTAGTTCACGGCGTCATCCATCCCGCCGTCGAAGAACGGGGGCTGCATGATCGCGGCGGGGAAGACGATCTCGGTCATCACCGGGTTGTAGTAGGCGTTGATCACCTGGGGAGCCATGCCCCATTCGTTGCGATCGATCGGCTGGCCGATCTTGTCCCGGTTGCGCTTGGCCTCGAACGCGGTGGCCGCACGGACGTTGGCCACGTAGCTGTCGGTTCCGATGGTGAGCGGGCTGTAGTCGCGCCACTCGTCGGGGTAGCCGATCTTGGAGACGAAGGACTCGAGCTTCGTCAGCGCCTGGCTCCGGGTTTCGTCGGTCATCCAGTCGAGCTGTTCGATGCGGCTACGGATCGAGGCCCGCAGGTTCTCGATCATCTCGTCCGCCTTCTGCTTGGTCGCCGGCGGGAAGGCCCGCTCGACGTAGACCTCGCCGAGGGCCTCGCCCAGGCTGCCGCTGGTCTGATCGATCGCCCGCTTCCAGCGGGGACGCAGCTCCTCGGCACCACTGAGTTCCTTGGTCCAGTCGAAGTTGGCCTGAACGAAGGCGTCGCTGAGGTAGGGCGCGAAGCCATCGATCAGATGCCAGCGCAGGTACGCCTTCCAGGTGTCGAGGTCGGTGTCGCCCAGGGCGCTGTTCATCTCGGCGAAGAACTTGGGATGGGCGTAGGAGAAAGTCTCGAGCTCTCCGAGATCCATCGCTTCGAGGTAGCGCGACCAGTTGAAGCGGGGCGTCTGGGCGTTGGCATGGTCGACCGGCTGAATGTTGTAGTAGGTCGCCGGGTTGCGCATCTCGACGTTGGTCAAGGATGCCTCGGCCAGCCGCGTCTCGAGAGCCATGATCGCGTCGGCTTCGGCGCCGGCCTCCGCCTCGTCGCTACCGGTCATGGTCAACATCCGTGCGACGTGGTTGCGGTACTTGTCGCGCAGCGCGGCCGACTCGTCGTCGTCCCGGGTGTAGTAATCCCGGTCGGGAAGGCCCAGCCCACCCTGCACCGCGTAGCCGATGTACTGAGTGGTGTCCATCAGGTCCTGGAAGATGGCGAAGCCGAACAGCACCGATGCACCCTCGCGGTGCCAGTCGGTGATGATCGCCAGAATGTCGTCGGCCGACGCGGCGGCCGCGACCCGGTCCAGGTCGGCCTGCAGCGGCTCGAGACCCTGCTTCTCGATGGTGTCGGTGTCCATCGCCATGCGCCAGAAGTCACCGACCTTCTGCTTGTTGGTGCCCTTGGCCGCTCCGGCATCGGAAGCGTCGTCGAGGATCGAACGCAGCAGGAAGTAGTTGCGCTCCTGCATCTCGTTGCCGATGCCCCAGGTCGACTGGTCGGCGGGAATCGGGTTGCGATCCATCCAGCTGCCGTTGGCGTAGCGATAGAAGTCTTCGCAGGGGCTGACCGACTCGTCGAGGTTCTTGCGGTCCAGGCCGCGAGCGTTGGTGTTCGGGTTCTCCGGAATACCGTCATCGGCGGTATCGGTGCCGGTGCCGGCGCAGCCCGCCGTAAGCAGGGCGAGGGCGAGCAACAGGATCGGGGCAAAACGCATCCTTCAATCTCCTTGATTCGGGGCATCGGCTCTTGGCCGGCCCACCAACTTAGCGGGCGCGTGGAAATGCGTCCACGCCATGGTTGACGGGCCCGGCGCCGCTCCGTAGAGTCGCCGCCATGGCGCACCTTTTCTACCTCGGTTCGTTCCTCTTGCTGGCGGCGGTCGGCACCGCGGCCTGGTTCTACCCCCAGGTGCTGTGGAGCCTGCTGCTCCTGCTGCCGCTGATCGGCCTGGGGCTCCGGGACGCCCTGCAACCCCGCCATGCCATCCTGCGCAACTTCCCGCTCCTCGGGCGTTTACGCTATTTCTTCGAGCGGATCCGGCCCGAGATCCGCCAGTACTTCATGGAAAGCGATACCGACGGCCGCCCCTACGACCGGGAGCATCGCTCGGTGGCCTACCAGCGGGCCAAGAAAGTGCTGGAGACCGTACCTTTCGGCACCAAACGGAATCTGTACGAGCCGGGCTACGAGTGGATCCATCACTCGATCGCGGCGACCCATCCGCCCCACGACCCTCCCCGGGTTCGCATCGGCGAGGGGCGCTGCGCAAAACCCTACGATGCAGCCCTGCTGAATGTTTCAGCCATGAGCTTCGGATCCCTCTCGGCGGCGGCGACCCGGGCCCTGTCCGACGGCGCACGGCAGGGGGGCTTCTTCCACAACACCGGCGAAGGAGGCGTGGCGCCGCACCACCTGGAACCGGGCGGCGATCTCTGCTGGCAGGTCGGGACCGGCTACTTCGGCTGCAGGGAACGGGACGGCCGCTTCTCGCGGGCGGCGTTCAGCGAAACCGTGGCGCCGGACAACGTTCGCATGGTCGAGGTCAAACTCTCCCAGGGCGCCAAGCCCGGCCACGGGGGCATCCTGCCGGCCAAGAAGATCACCCCGGAGATCGCGGCGATCCGGCTGGTGGACATGGGCTCCGACGTGCTTTCCCCGCCGGCGCATACCGCCTTCGATTCTCCCACCGGCCTGCTCGAGTTCATCACCGACCTTCGCGAGGCCTCGGGAGGCAAGCCGATCGGCTTCAAGCTCTGTGTCGGCAATCCGTCGGACTTCCTCGGCATCTGCATGGCCATGCGCAAGACCGGCCTGCGCCCGGACTTCATTACCGTGGACGGCGGCGAGGGCGGCACCGGGGCAGCCCCGCTGGAGTTCACCAACCGGGTCGGAAGCCCGCTGACCGAGGGCCTTGCCTTCGTCCACAGCGCCCTGACCGGTTTCGGCCTGCGGGACGAGATAAAACTGATCGCCTCGGGCAAGATTCTGTCCGGCTTCAACATGGCGGCGCGGATCGCCGCCGGAGCGGATCTGTGCAACTCCGCCCGCGGATTCATGTTCGCCCTGGGCTGCATTCAGGCGCTCAAGTGCAACTCCAACGAGTGCCCGGTGGGCGTCGCGACCCAGGATCCGAAGCTGACCCGCGGGCTGGTCGTCGGCGACAAGGCGGTCCGGGTGGCCAACTACCAGCAGGAAACCGTCGAGGCGTTTCTCGAACTGCTCGGCGCCGCCGGCCTGGACCACCCGGACAGGCTCGGCCCGCATCACATCCACCGGCGTATCTCACGGACCGAGGTGCAGACCTACGCCGAAATCTTCGACTACCTCGAGCCGGGGTCGCTGCTCGACGGCACGCCTCCGGCTGCGTTCGCGCCGTGGATGGCTCGCGCCTCGGCAGAACGCTTCACCGTCTGATTCTCAGGAGTTCAGCATGTCCGCACCGATCGTATTCTTCGATATCGCCGGCCCCGACGACGAAGCGCTGCGCAGGTTCTATCGGGAGGTCTTCGCCTGGAACGCCGGCGAAGGCGGCCAGTTGAATCTCGAGGTGCTCACACCCCTCTCGGCCAACATCCGCAAGGACCCGGCGGAGAAACGGGTCTACGTCGGCGTCGAGGATGTCACCGCGACCCTGGACGCCGTCGTGGCGGCCGGCGGCTCCGTCGACACGCCCCGCTTTGAAGTCCCGGGGGTCGTGGTGTTGGGTCTGTTCCGCGATCCGGCGGGCAACCCGATGGGCCTCGTCGAGATGGAAGGCGGCGAAGCGAAGGTCCCGTAGCGGCTACGGGCAGCTCGGCGCAGCGTTCTCCGGGAAACAGGACCCCGCGCCTGCGGGGCGAGCCACGCCGGAACTGTCCCGCCCGCGGCTCCCCTCCACCGCGCCGTTCCCCGGCGCGATCAGGAAATAGCGCGAGCCTCCGGCCGGAGTGACCGTCGCCACCGGGGCTCCCGCGGTGCTGCAAAGCACCGGGGCGTGGCTGGTGAAGTCACCTACGGCACCTTCGTAGACCACGAAGTCGCTGTCCCCCTCGGCACAGGAGGCGCCCCAGGCCAGGTCCACGGTGGAGCCCTCGCCCCGGGTGACCGTCAGCTGGGTGCCGTGCACCCGGTACTGGGGCACCCGGCCGCTGAGTGCCGCGGTACCGCCGCCGATCGAGAACTCCCGGACGATGGTCTGCCCCTCGAACTCGGCGGTGAAGCTCCAGGTCCCCTGCTGCTCACCTACGGGGATATCGAACCACCAGTACCAGTAGGAACCGGTGTAGTGGGGTTCGGGGCTCGAGTGGTTCCAGTTGGAATAGAGGCTGCCGTCGGGACGGCGCAGGGTGAAGTCCGAGACCTGCCCCTGAAGTTGGTCCCGATAGTACATGGTGAAGTAGACCTCGGGGCCTGCGGCAAAGGTCACCGAGGCGTGAGGCAGCTCCGGATCGGGGCAGACCGGAATCACCGGCGGCGCATAGCCGGTGGTCACCCTGTTGAGAGCAGTGTCGTAGTAGGGGCGCTGATCCTTCCACCAGGTGGTGCTGTTGAAGCCGTTGCACGGACCTTCGTAGGGCTCGATCAGATTCCCCCCGGAGTCGTAGGTCTCCATGTGCAGGTGGGGCCCGGTCGAGTTGCCGGAACTGCCGACGACACCCAGGTACTCCCCCTCCTCGACGAAGTCCCCGACCTGCTTCTCGGTCAGGGAGTCGGTCTTCAGATGGCCGTACCAGGTGACCGACCCGTCGGCGTGCTCGACGTAGACCGCGTTCCAATCGCTGGCGCCGAAACCGCAATTGCGATCGAAGTTGCCGTCCTCGCGGTAGACGATCTGTCCCGGCGCGGCGGCCACGACCCAGACGGTTTCCTCGTCCATCTTCAGCCAACCCCAGGGCCAGGTGAAGAAATCGATGCCGGCGTGGTTGTAGCCGTCGATGTCGTAGGTCCGGTCGAGGCAATCGTAGTCGAGCAACGCGCCGGGAAAGGCGGGATCCTGGTCGACGAAGTTGGAGACACCGTGATAGCCGGGGTCGTCCAGGCCCGGCGCCAGCTTGAGCGGCCAGCCGAAGGTCGGCGTGGAGGCCACCGAGCTGCGCATCAGAACGCCCTCACGGCGCAGCCGCTCCCGGTTGAACTCGATCTGCGCCTTGATCCGCGCCCGCTGCTCCGGGGTGATGTGGTCGGCGACCTCGGCAGCCGGCAGCTCCCCGCCCCCGAATCCGGCCGGGCCGGCCCCCTGGAGAACCCGATAGGGTGCCGTGTCCTGACTCCACACGGGAATCACGGCCATGGTCAACAGAGCGAGGACCAGGGGGAAACGCATCGCGGAACTCTCCACAGGCCAGGGCAAGAAATACCCGCCACCTCTGGGGAAACTACCGGGCAGCCCTGCCGGAGTCAAACCCGAGCCGGCCGAAGCAGGCCCGAAAACCGAGATATCGCCGACGTTTCGCCCTCGGGCCGGCTCCGGGCTCCGCGGAAGTGCAGGGGTCTCGCCCCGTAGCTCGATATCCCATCACGGACGGGATGTGTCGTCCCGGCTTCCTTTCAGGGATATCCAGCCATGAGCTCACCCCACACTCGAACCCGCTCCCATAGAATCCTGCGTCTGGCACTTGCGGTTGCCTGCGTTGCCCTGGCGACTGCGGCAGCGGCGCAGATCCAGACCGGCCCCTACGTCCAGGGGGACACCTGGTTCATCGACCCGGCCGCCGGGGGCGGCGTACGCCAACCCCTTCCCGGCGAGACCACCGTCGACATCTACACCCGCCAACAGGGCTGGGTGACCTACAACCTGCCGCCGGAGATCCGGCCGGACACCCAGGCCGTACGGCGTTGGGACCTGCAGTACCGGCTCTCTCCCAGCCGGGACGCGCTCTACGTCGAGCGCTTCAACATCAACGGCTTCACCACCGTCTGCAACAACGGGAATCAACTCGAGATCTACATGTACCGGGTCTCCCCGCCGACCGGCGCTCCTCCCGAGTCTCTGGTGCCGTACGGCGGCGATCAGGCGGCCTGTATCGCCACACCGGTCAACATCCAGCCACGCTTCTTCGATCCGGTCGGCGGGGTGATCCGGACCATGTTCGTCGCCGGAGCTCCGAGCGGCACCGGAGCGAACCAACCGGTGCTGTGGGCGGACATGGTCGGCGACGAGGTCAACCTCGACACCTCGACCTACCGGGACGGGATCAACACGCCGACCTTCGCACCCAGCGGCAACGCGGCGCTGGTGATCCACGGCACCGACACGCCGACAACTAAATACGTCCACGTCGACCTCTGCGCGAACCCGGTCGCCGGCACCAGCGGGATCACCAACCAGGACACCGGCCAGAGCAACGCGACGGTCTCCGCACGGATCGACGAGAGTTCCGGCAGCTTCTTCGCCGTGGTCGTCGTCGACGGCACCGACCAGCCGGGCATCCTGCTCGACGTGAGCTGTTTCCTCGCGACTCGCGCCTGCTGTTTCGGCGGTGGATCCTGCGAAGAACGGACTCCCGAGGAATGCGAGTCCTTCGGCGGGATCTCTCTCGAGGGCACCTGCGCGACGGCGAGCTGCGTCGAGAGTTGCTGCATCGACGGCACCTGCGCGTTGATCACCCCGGCGGAATGTTCCGCCCAGGGGGGCACCAACCAGATGACCACCAGCTGCGACAGCATCAACTGCCCCGAACCGATCCAGGCCTGCTGCCAGTTGAGCGGGACCTGCTACCACACCACACCGTCGAGCTGCAGCAGCTTCGGAGACGTACCCCAGGGTCCTGGAAGCGACTGCGCCACGACGGTCTGCCCGGCACTGATCCTGGAAGGCACCAAGAGCGGCCCGGCGGCCGCGGAAGAGGCCGAACTCATCACGTACACCATCGACTACTCCAACACCGGAGACTTGAGCGCCACCGGCGTGGTGTTGCGGGACGACCTCGACTTCAACATCTCGTTCGTCTCGGCCAGCGACGGCGGCGAGGAGGTCAGCTTCAAGCGGATCGAATGGCAGCTGGGCGACCTGGCCCCGGGCGCGTCGGGCTCGGTGACCTTGACGGCCCGGGTCAACTGCTCGACCGCCGGAGGCAACGTCGTCAACCGGGCCGAGTTGCTCCCGTTGGAGGCGTTGACCTTCTCCTCCAACACCGTGGTCACCAGCATCAACGCAGTTTCCACGGCTCCGATCACGATGCAGGTCGATTCCGTCGACGACAACGGACTCCCCGCCGAAGGCGGCGACCGGATCACCCACACCATCACCTTGACCAACACCGAGAACGCCGACCGACGCAACCTGCAGCTGTTCCTGCAGCCCGGCGACGGAGCGACCTTCGAAGCGGTGCTCGACCCGGGGACGGGGACCATCAGCCAGTTCTCGAACACAAGCTGGAGCTGGGACGGCGACCTCGCCCCTTCAGGAACCACGCAGATCGTGTTCACCACCCTGATCGATGCCTGCGTCGACCAGGATGACGTGACGCTGAACAACGGCCGGCTGGCGCTCACGCACTTCTGCGGTGACGAGCTGTCGGTCGTCGCGCCCTCGGCGCTGCCCGTCCGTCGAGCCATCGAGGTCGAACTCGAGGCGGTCAGCCTGCCGCCGGTCGCCGTCCTGGAGACCGCGCTCAACGAGAGCGAAGTCCAGGCGACCCGGATCGGCGAGACCGTCGATTTCGCCCTTCGGGTGCGCAACCCTCAGCCCAACACGCTTGCGGGAGCCAGCGCCCAGGCGCGTATTCCCAGCGGCTACACCCCGATCGGGGATCCCCCGTTCGTTCCCCCGGTCCCTCCCGGCGCCTCCTGGGATCCCTCGGGCGGCGGCGAGGTGAATTGGTCCGGTTCCCTTGCCCCCGGTGAGGAGGTAGTCATCACCTTCCGGGCGCGGGCCGACACGGCCCCCTGCCAGGGCGGAATCAACGGCAGCGCCAACGACGGCCTGTCCTGCACCCTGTTCGACAGCGTCGGCCTGATGAACGTGCCCGACGTGCCGATGCCCCACCTGGTCGGGCTCAATCAGTTCGGCCGGGTCTTCTCGTTCCAGCCGGGTATCGATACCGACACCCACGACTTCGTCTGCTTCACCGATGAGTTCGTTTCGAACCTGGGCTACGCAGACAACGGCGACCTGTGGGTCGTCGGCCTACCTACGTTCAGGATCAACCTCAACACCATGGCGATCCATGGGGTTCCGCTGGATTGGCAGTCGCAGCTCGGGTTCAGCCCCGAGGATATCGACACCGATCCACTGGACGGCACGGCGATTGTCGTCGGCGGTGCGTCGGAGTTGTTCAGCAACCTGGCGCGCATTCGGCGCTACGATCCGGCAACCGGAGCCATCACCACGATCTACGACGAGACGGTGCAGGACATCGGCCTCGTCGTCGAGGTCGCCGTCGAACCGGGCGGCTTCCTGGCGCTGCGCAGCAGCAACAACCGGCTGTTCCGCATGGACCCGGCCAACCCCTCGGCCTACGTCGAGATCACCGGCGGCGCTCTCGCGAGTTCTCGCGCCCTGAGCGTCGATGCCGACGGGGACTGGATCGTGACCGACGGGAACTTCAGCGCTCCGTTCGGCCTCTATGAAGTGGACACTCCTTCCGGCGCGATCCGCACGATCACCTCCGACGTGCAGAGCCTCGTACCCACGGCCGCCGGCCCGTTCAGTGCCGTGGCGGCCGGCGAGAACGGCGATGCCTACACCTGGTACCAGTTCGCCGGTCTTGCCGAGATCGAGCAGACGCCGGTACTCCAGGGCACGGAGCTGCTGCCCGATGATTTCTTCGGCGACAGCACCGAAGGGCTGGAGTGGGTCACCATGAGCGCCTGCATCGACGGAGACGGCGACGGCGCCTTCACCGGCGGAGCGTGCACCCCGGGCACCCTGCTCGACTGTAACGACCAGAACGGCTCGGTATTTCCCGGCGCTCCCGAGATCAACGACGGAATCGACAATCAATGCCCCGGCGAGGTCGGAGCCGGCGCCGTCGATGAGATCTCCGGGCCGATCACCCTGTTCCGGAACGGCGACATCTGCTGGGACGCGCAGAGCGGAGCGACCGAGTACGAGGTGCTTCGCTCCAGCAGCCCGGCGTTCGACGCCGACTGCGTCTCGAACCTGACGACGGCCACCTGCTGGAACGATCCGGCAACCCCGCCGCCGACCCTGTTCTACCTGATCCGCTCCACCCAACCGGCCGGCGGGAGCTGGGGGCTCGATAGTTCCGGAGTGGAGCGTAGTCCGATCTGCCCATGAGCGGCGCACGACGCCTGGGAGACGCCCGGACCTCGGTCCGGGCGTTTTTTTGGCGGCCCGGTCGCCGACGAGTCGCTCACTCCGGATTGCGGGCGTCGGACAGGAAGAAGCCGAGTATCTTCCACGAACCGTCGACCTGGCCGAGCTGCCAGACGACCACCTCCCCCGACCACTCCCGGAACTTGTTGCGTCCGGTCTCCCGGGTGACCACCAGCGCCGCCTGGGCGCGCTCGTGGGTCGAGAGCACCTCGACCTCGTTCACGAAGGGACCCGCCTCCTTCATCATGAAGCCGAGCCACTGGTCGATCTCCTCCCCGCGGAGGAACATGTGGGCCTCCCAGTCGGAAGCCTCGGCGGAACCGGCTCCGCCGCTCATCCAGAGCTGGGAGCCGATCAGAAGACGCGCGGCATCGGCCTTCTCCGAGACGAATGCCCGGTGATAGGCCTCCACCACCTGAGCAGGAGACCCACCGGGTGAGGCGCCGGACGCAGCCCACGACAGCGGGGAGATGAAGAGCGCCAGTGAGACCGCAACCAAAAGACGAGACATGTCTACCCCGGGTGCCCCTGGGGTCATTCTACCCGCCGATCAGGTCTACCGCTTACGCCTGTTCTCGGATCGGGCCGGGCCGGAGGCCCGATCGTCCTAGCGATCGCGCAACGACAGCGCGCCTTCCGAGCGACCGGCGGCAGGAGCCGGCGTGGGCTCCGGCTGCGGTTCCGGCTCCGGAGCGGGCTGTTCGTCGAGGGCACGTCCCAGGGCCAGGTAGCAGTACTTATCGGTCTGCCACCACTCGGGCTCGGTGTTGTACGCACAGTTCAGCCGGACGTTGTTGATCTGGACACGCGCCGGGCCGGTGCTCTCCAGGATCAACGCCTTGCGGATCGCGCGGATATCCAGCGGGATCTCGCCGGGGCCCCGGTTCTCCATCAGATCGGAGATCTTGACCGCCACGTGACGCCATTCGTTGCGCGGCACCACGATTGCCGAGCCGGTAGACGACGATCCGGCCTGGGTCAGCCGCGCCGCGGAGTTCTGTCCACGGCGGCCGGCGATCAACTCGACGGACCCTACCTGCGGATAGTAGCTCTGCATCTTGACGAACATCCGGGCGTCGGGATCGATGCTCTCGATCTTGATGTCGAACTCGATCTCACCGTGCCGGGTCCAACCGGCACCGCCGGCCAGCCAGAAGGAACGATCGCCGGCCAGGGAGACCTGTCCCAGCGGCTCGCCGACGTTGAACGGCGCATCCCGACGGAACTCGACCTGCCAGGGACCTTCGTCGAGCACCGTCGACTCGACGGTAGCGCCGGGAGCGGAGTAGGCATCGGTGGCCATCTCGACGCCGAAGATCGTCTGCGGGCCGTCCTCGTAGAGCAGGTAATCCTGGATACCCGGCGTTCCGCGATCGTTGTTCACCTGGATCGCCGGATCGACGGTCGCGCAGGACGCGCCGCCCGAACCTTGAATCTGATCTTCATCGCACTGGTAGAGGCGCACGTAGTCGACGACCATCTCGCGGTCGCTGTCCCACAGCCGGTCCGGCGGGCCCGGCCAATCGCCGCCGACGGCGACGTTGAGCAGGAGGTGGAAGCGCTGATCGAAGGGGGCACGGGGGTTGGCCACGCCGAAGCCCTTGCCCTGGCCCTGCCAGATGTAGTTGTACCAACCCTCGGACCGCTGGGTCTGGTAGTGGACGTCATCGACGTACCAGCGGATCTCGTCGGGCTCCCACTCGATGCTGTAGGTGTGGAACCCATCGGCGGGGTTGACATCCATCACGTGGGTGAAGCCGTGGTTCTCCCACTGGGGCCAGTCGAGCCCGTAGTGCAAGGTCCCGTGGATCACGGTGCCCCAGCCCGGGAAGTTCTCCCGCGGCAGGTTGACCGCCTCGACCACGTCGATCTCACCGCTGGACGGCCAGCCGCCGTAGACCCAATCGGTGGGCAGCATCCAGATGGCGGGCCACATGCCGGGGCCGCCGGGGAGCTGCGCCCGCACCTCGATGCGGCCGTACTTCCAGTCGACCTTGTCCCGGGTGCGCAGCCGGGCGGAGGTGTAGTTGCGGGTGATGTTCGGGCCGGGGTAGCGCGGATCTTCGTCCTGGAACGCCGGACCGTTGAACCTTTCCTCTCGCGCCACGATGTGCAGCGCGCCATCCCTCACGAAAGAGTTGACCGGGCGATCGGTGTAGCACTGCTGTTCGTTGTTGCCGCCACCGAAGCAGTTGACCTCGTGCCCCCAATAGCGCGGGTCGGGCGCACCGGGGTTGTCGAACTCATCGCTCCAGACCAGCGTCCAGCCGGCGGGGACCGTCGGACCGGCGGTCGCCCCGTCGGAAGGGAGCCGCGAGATATCGGGCCGCTCCAGCCCTTCGGCAGGCTCGGGGGCCCCGGCGGGGGCTGCCCCGCTGGCGATGAGGGAGACGATCAGACCGGCGATGGCGAACGAAGACATCAGGTGAACTCACTCGTGGGCGCGAGGGCGCGTCGGAGGGATCGTTTGGCCCGGGACGTACCGAGCGGGCCGCTAAAGATGCGCCGCGGGCAGCGAATGCCGCCCGCGGCGCTTATCGAACAAGTGCGTGAGACCGGAACCTACTTGAGGCTCAGGCTCGTGCCGCTACCGGAGGTGGAGCCGCCGACGGTGGCTTCCAGCTTCGGTCCGCCCGGGGCCTGCTTGCAGCCGCCGCGCCACTCGATGCAGTCCGCACCGCGCACCAGCGTGCCGTCGACCAGCGAACCGCCCAGGGACATCTGCTGATCGCCGCACTGGGGGTAGCCCATGGCGTCGACGATGTTCGGAACCGGGATGTAGAGCACCAGGTCCATGTAGCCGTCACCTTCCTGCTCGGTGCAGCCGCAGAGGTCGCCGCCGAACGGAGTGGCGACATCCTCGTAGCTCCAGCGGACCGCGTGGCCGCCGTTGAGGTTCAGCGAGGCCGGATCCAGGTCGTAGACGTCCAGATCGTCGGTGCCGAGGACCGCAACCGGGAGGACACCCTTGGTCCAGCGGTTGACCGGGTTCGGGCAGGCGCCGGGCTTGATGTCGACGCTGACCGCACGAGCGAACTCGATGTTGTCGTAGTAGACGGCGGAGCCTTCGTAGTTGGTGGCGTTGTTCAGGAAGCCGAACTGCAGGATCTGGCCGACGAGGCCGGCATCGATGTCGATGGAGACCGAGTAGCGGTCCCAGGTGGTCGGAACGTCGGTCATGTCGACCCAGATGAAGTTGGTCAGGGCGAAGCCGGCGTTCGGATCGAGGGTCTTGAACCAGGCGCGAGCGGTGGTGGCGCCTTCGATGTTGCCGCGGGTCGCGTCGAAGGAGAAGGTCCAGCGGGTACCGACGTCAGCGGCACCGACGACCTGCTCCTGGAACACGTTGGCCTCGATCACCCGGCCGATACCGTGGTCGGCGTTGTTGTAATCGCTGTAGATGCTGAGCTGCTGCTCACCCTGGTCGGGACCGCCGACGTTCGGGTCGCCGGGTCCGGGGATGATCGCGCTGAAGCCGTTGCCGCCGTTGGGAGCCGGGAAGACGCCGTAGCCGTAGGCATAGCTGCCGTCGGCGTTGAACACGTTGGCGAAGATCAGCCAGCCGTCCTGGTTCAGGGCGTCCGGGTTGGTCTGGTCGAGGCCTTCGAAGTCCTGGCTGTAGGAGCTCAGCTGGGCGAAGGCCACCGTGGGCGCCAGGCACAGCAGCGCCATGGCAACAATCGTAGTAATCCGCTTCATCTCTCTAACCTCACTTAGGGGGAAAGCCATCGGTGTTTATGTTCAAATCTCACGAAACAAATCAAAAAGGGGCGGCCGAAGCCGCCCCTGCCGATTACGGTGCGTTGCAGACACAGGCGCGGGTCGCCGACTGGGCGACGCTCGCCGCAGGAGACGCCGGACGCTCGGTGCCGTCGGAGTCGAGGCCGTAGCAACCCTCGGCGCCGTTGCTCTTGGGGACGACCATCATGAACAGGGAGCCGGAGGGCAGCGTCACGTCGCTGGAACCGTCGGCGCCCAGGCCGGCGACTTCGCCGGAGTAGCCGTAGGTCGACACGTCGCCCAGCGGGCCGTAGTACAGCACGTGGTCCGACGAGCCGGAGCCGACATCGAAGGAGAGCGACGCCTCACCGGTTCCCGGGTTGAAGCTGTCGAAGCCGAAGGCGCAGGCTTCGCCGACGTTCCACGACTCGCTGACCGAACCGAGAGCCGTGCGCGAGTTGCGCGCGCCGGGGTCGCCGGAATCCAGCGCGACCAGCCCCCACCACTCTTCGTTGATGTTCGGGTCGGGGAAGCCGGTGTTGGTGAAGCTGGTGCAGGTGTCGTGGGCGAACCAGGAGGTACCCGGGTCGCACTCGGCCTTCCACCACTCGTCGCTCCACTCGAAGATCGTGTGACCGGTACTGACGGCGCCGGCGGTGCGCACGGCGAGGTTGGCATCGGCCTGGGCCAGCAGGGTGTCGAAGCAGCTGTCCTGGCCGAGCTGGTCCTCGGAACCCGAGACGCCGTCGTAGGCGTCGGCACCGAACTCGGTGAGCAGCAGCGGCCGGTCGCAGTCGGCCTTGCCGGCGTAGTCGTTGAACGCGGAACCGAAGGAGCAGCCGCGGTAGATCTGGGCGCCCCAGAAGTCGACGCTGGGCATCGCGGTGTCGTCACTGCAGCCGGCGATACAGGCGTCGCCCAGCGAAGAGACGTCGGCGATGGCGGTACCCATCGGGTGGAACGCCGCCCCTTCGGCAGCGTGGCCGGCAGCAGCCATCGCCTCGAGGGTCGGGTACCAGTCGTTGCAGATGTCGGCACCGCCCAGGTTGACGTTGACCTCGTTACCGATGATCCAGGCCAGGATCGCCGGGTGGTCCTTCCAGTCGTTGACCATCTCGACGAACCGGTCCTCGACGTAGGCCTTGCCCTCGGGGCACTCGAGCTGGATCGAATCGACGCCGAAGGTCGGAATCACGTACAGGCCGTTGGCCCAGGCGGCGTCGAGCATCGCCTCGGACACGATCGGCGCGTAGAGCCGCACCACGTTGGCGCCGGCCTCTTTCATCAGCGGGAAGTCGACGTTGTAGCGATCGGCGCGGTCGGCCCAGCCGGCCTGCCAGTTCTCACCGATACCGATCGGCGCATAGGCCATGGCATTGACCACGAAGGGCTCGCCGTCGACCATGAACTGCCGGCCCTGAACCGAAACGCTGGAAGCGCCGGACGGGGTGTTCGGCTCGACCCAGCGCGCGTAGTCGATCTGGAACGAGTTGAAGAACGGCAGGTTCTCGATGGTGCTCATGATCGGGGCGTAGACGTTGGCCAGACACGCCGGATCGACCGGGTTCGGCGCGAAGAAGTCGGCGATCGGAATCTGGATTTCCTGCCAGTCTCCGGTGCCGTCCCAGTTGGTCTGGCTGAGGAACGTGGTGTAGGTCACATCGGCGAGAGCGGGCCGGCACTGGAACTCGATCTTGAGTTCGTTGGTGCTCTTGACCCAGAAGCGCAACTCACCGTCGTCGTAATCGGACAGATCGGCGAGGTCGCCCAGCAGGAAGACACCGAAGCCACCCCAGACGTTGGTGTTCATCCGAAGAGAGTTGCCGCCCTCGGGGTTGTCGCAAACCACCGGCTCGAACACGTCGCAAGGCGGCGTATCGCACCAGGTGAAAATGTCTGCCCCGGACGGAATACCGCCCTGGGTGTACGCGTAGAACGTGTCGGCGGCGACCGGGGTCGCAAGCGCCATCGCAAGGATCACCATCCCTGCTAGACCGCTCCGTCGGATCATCTTGTCTCCCTCCCTGCGCGAAAAAATCTTGACTCGATCAATCTTCATGAACTTGCGTGACCTGCCTGCGGCGACGGCGCAGCCGTCGACGCGCGGAGAATGACCTCCGCCTTGAGGCAGTGATTGGCATCCCCCGACCCGCCGTTCTGGAGCCGCTGCATCAGCTCCTCGGTGGCCAACCGCGCGATCGACGCGATCGGCTGACGCACGGTGGTCAATGACGGGTAGGCGTGGCGGGCCAGCGGCGAATCATCGAAACCGGCCACCGAGAGCTTCCCCGGCACGTCGAACTCCATCTCCCGTGCCGCGGACAGGACCCCCATGGCCATCGGATCGTTGCTGGCGAAGATCGCCGTCGGCAGATCTCCCTGGGACAGCAGGCGCCGGGCGCACGCGTAGCCGGAGTCGTAGTCGAACAGCCCCTGGGCAACCAGCTTGGGATCGAAGGGAACGCCGTTGCGCTCCAGGGCCCGCCGGTAGCCGGCCATCCGGTCGTGACTCTGACCGTGCTCCGGGTGGCCCATGATGAAGCCGATACGGCGATGACCGAGGCTGAGCAGATGCTCGGTCATCTCGTCGGCGGCCTCGACGTCCGCCACGGAGATCGAGGCGTAGCCGCTGAGCGGCCGTTGGGACAGCCGCACACAGGCGACGTCGTTCTCGGTGATGAACTGGTTGACCGCCCGCACGTCGGACAGCGGCTGCAGCACGATCAGGCCGTCGACCTGGCGATTGAGCGCCGTCAACTCGTCGATCAGCTTGGGCGAACTGACGCTGACCGGGTTGATCAGCAGGTGGTAGCCGTAGTCGCGGCAGGCCAGCAGCGAGCCGGACTGGATCGCCGTCACGTAGTCGTTGGTCGTTTCCGGATCCGGGTCGTCGTAGACCAGGCCCACCAGGAACGTGCGGTTGCTGGCGAGCTGCCGGGCGGAAAGATTCGGCTGATAGTGGAGCGTCTCGGCTGCCGCGAAGACCTTTTCACGCGTTTCCCGGCGCACGTTGGGCGCGCGGTTGAAGACCCGCGAAACGGTCTTGATCGAGACTCCAGCGAGCCCGGCAACATCGTCGATCGTGGGACGCCTCAGCATCTAAGTCGGCTCCAAGTGGGGGTTTAGGCCCCGTTACTCCTGAAGTGCTACGCCAGCGTTACACTCTTGCAACCGGGGATGGTGAACTGCGCGTGAAGGTCGGAATCCCCCCGAGGTCCCACGGTATATACGGAGTTATGACAGCGCTGTCAATTTCTTATTGACAGCGCTGTCAATCGTTGCGTAGCTTCATGGACGCGAATCCGGGGGTATAACCCGCTTCTTCGAAGTTGCCGCTGGGCCATAGGGCCGGGAGCTTCGAAAGATCCGGGAAAACGGGCATAGATACAGGGAGGGAGCGGCGATGGCAGTCCGGGCACTGCTTAATTTCATTTGCCTTGGGGCGCTGATGATCTCGGCGGCCGGGGGGCTACAGGCTCAGGAGCCGGAGGGGGGTTCCGAGGGGGCCAAGCCGGCATCCGAGGCGACCGAGTCCAAGAAGGACGAGGGCAAAAAGGGCAAGGCCAAGAAGGACGCCAAGGACGACGAGCCCCGCCGGGAAGGTCATACCGAGTCCATCACGGTCACGGCGACCCGCGTCGAGACCGACCTGATGAAGACGCCGGTCGCCGTCACCGTCATCGACCAGGAGACGATGGACCGGGAGGGAGTCCAGAACGTCACCGACCTGGCGCAGATGGTCCCCAACATGGACATCGCGACCAAGAACGGGCAGTCGACCCCGATCATCTCGCTACGCGGCGTCCGTTCCACCAACGAAACCGAGCTCGGCGACCCGGCGGTGGGCGTTCACCTCGACGGCATCTACTCGCCGCGGATGCAGGGCATGCTCGGACTGATGTTCGACAACGAGCGGGTCGAAGTGCTGCGCGGGCCCCAGGGCACGCTGTTCGGCCGCAACTCCACCGTCGGCAGCATCAACATCATCTCCGCCAAGCCGAAGTTCACCGGTTTCGAATCGAAGATCAACGTGCAGTACGGCAACTTCAACGCGCCGGAGCTGCAGATGATGGTCAACAAGCCGGTCTCCGATACCTGGGCGTTCCGCTTCGCCGGCCGCTACCACGAACGGGATTCGTTCATCACCGGCTACTGGGATCCGAACCAGTACGACCAGCGCTTCATCAGCGACAAGGTCGCCGGCGCTCCGGAGATCGCGCCCGGCTCGTTCGACGATTGCACCAGCCCCGAGTGTTACGCCCGTACCCAGCACTCCAACTGGTGGGCCGACGATCTCGGCGCGTCGATCTTCGGCCTCGTGCGCGCCGACAACGACGACTTCTACATGAACGCCAAGGAGTGGGCCTACCGCGTCAGCGGCCTGTGGCAACCCAAGCGGGACGACATGTCCCTGCACGTCAGCATGCAGCATTTCCAGACCGACAGCGCCGGCGGCGTCGACCTGGTCAACTGCGAAAAACTGCGGGGCCGCCCGGTTTACGAGCTGACCGAGGACAACCAGCTGGCGCTGGATGACGCCGGCAACCCGATCGTCATCGGCACCAACGACTGCTCCAACCTGTTCCCCGAGGACGACACCTACCAGGCGGTCGTCAACGTCCCGGGGCGGCTGTTCCTCGACATCATGTACCTGCGGACCCGCTTCGACTGGGACATCAACGACAAGCTGCATCTGGTTGCCCTGGCCGGCGCCGAAGATCAGGATCGCGAGTCCGCCCAGGACATGGAGCTGAGCCTCAACGCATGGGACCAGGCGCTGTTCTTCATGCCCGGTACCGGCTCCCAGTCCTACTCCGGCGAGGTTCAGCTGCAGTCCTACGGCAACCAGAAGTTCGACTGGATCGCCGGCATCAACTACTTCCACGAGAAGACCAGCACCATCGGCTTCTTCGACAACGCCATCGACGAGAAGGCGTTGTTCGTCCAGCCGAACCGTTCGACCACGGCCGGGGCGGCCTTCGCCCAGGGCACGATCAAGCTGAGCCCCCGGCACCACATGACCCTGGGCTACCGCTACAGCGACGAGACCAAGCAGGACATCGGCGGCCGGTCCTACATCTGCAACGTGACCAACGAGTGCGCGGCCAACGACATCGCCGCGTCGGCGGTCAACGGCGGCCAGATGGGCTTCGACCGGGAGACGCTGAACACCCTGCCGATCGACTTCTTCGCCGATCCGCTGATCTACCCGGACTTCAACCAGAACGACAACCGGGGCTCCTGGAGCAACAGCGACTGGCGGATCGGGATCGATTACGACGCCGACGCCGACACGCTGTTCTACGCGTACCTGGCCACCGGCTTCAAGGCGGGCGGCATCGGCGACGTGTTCGAGGGCACGGTCGTCGACGGCGACATCGACGCCAACGGCAACCCGTTCGTCGTCAGCGCGGAAGAGACCACCCTGCGCACCTCCTACGACCCCGAGGTGGTGACCACCCTGGAGCTCGGCTTCAAGCAGCGCTTCCTCAACAACAACCTCAACCTGCGGGGCGCCTACTTCTTCTCGGACTACGAGAACATGCAGTACGCCTCGGTCGGCTCGCTGGCCTACACCGAGAAGTGGGCGCCGATCCTCGACCTCAACGGCCTGCCCGTCGACGCCGACGAAGACGGCCGTCCGGATTTCGGCTGGGTCGGCACCCCGCTGGTCATCGCCTACTTCACCCAGAACGTGCCCGGCGCCGAGATCCAGGGCGTCGAGCTGGAGTACGACGCCACGCCGTGGCGCGGCGGCCGCATCCGGGGCTACGTCACCTGGCTCGACACCGAGATCACCGAGGACTGGATCACCAAGTGGGACTACGACCCGATTTCCTACTTCGGCATCGATTTCAACAGCTCGGTGGACGCGACCAACGATCGCCTGCGGGTCAACCTGCGGGGTAACGATCTGGCGGTATCGCCGAACTACAAGCTGCACATGACCATCGACCACGCGTTCTTCTTCGAGCAGAAGAACGTGACCATCGTCCCCTGGGTCACCGCCCACTGGGAAGATGACTCCTACCTGACGATCTGGAACGTCGACCGCCACACCGACGACCTGGACTTCGTCATCCTCGACCAGGACATCCGCTACACCGACGACCGTCGTGCGGCCTGGTCGATGTTCCACGCAGGCGTCGCGATGTACACCGGCGCCTGGAAGGCCGAGCTCTACACCTACAACATCACCGACGAGGTGGTGCAGTGGTGGGGTGGCGCCGCGGAACAGGTGCCGCGCGGCAGCTTCAGCATGCCGCGGACCTACGGCCTGCGCTTCGGCTACGAGTTCTAGTACGCGTTTCTGATCCCTTTGACCGGGGGCGTCGCGCTGCATACCCCGTGACGCCCCCGTTCCTTTTTCTGGAGAGTGCCCGTTTACGGGCCGAGCCCCTTGTTGTCGCCCGCACGCAAAAGACGAGCCTTGGATACCCTGTTCTGTGGGTTCCTGGTCTGGCTCGCAGCCCTCTGCGGAATCTCGGCGGCCACTCCGAGCGACGTTGAAGCCCGCGTCGCCGACCTGATCGAGAAAATGACGCTGGCCGAGAAAATCGGCCAGATGACCCAGATCAACGGCGCCGGCGGCACCCTGCCCGACGACATGCGGGCCCGCGTCCGCAACGGCGGGCTCGGCTCGGTTCTCAACGAAGTCGATGTCGAGATCGTCAACGAGATTCAGCGGATTGCGGTGGAGGAGAGCCGCCTGGGCATTCCCCTGCTGTTCGGCCGGGATGTGATCCACGGTTTCCGCACCGTGCTGCCGATCCCGCTTGGACAGGCAGCGAGCTTCAACCCCGAGCTGGTCCGCCGCGGGGCGCGGATGGCGGCGCTGGAGGCCTCGGCCTCGGGGGTCAACTGGACCTTCGCGCCGATGATCGACATGTCCCGGGATCCCCGCTGGGGCCGGGTCGCCGAGACCTTCGGCGAGGATCCGTTCCTGACCTCCCGGATGGCCGTGGCCATGGTTCGCGGGTTCCAGGGAGAGGATCTCTCGGCACCGGGCAACATCGCCGCCTGCGCCAAGCACTTCGCCGGCTACGGCGCCGTCGAGGCGGGACGGGACTACGCCACCACCAACATCGCCGAGCATGACCTGCGCGAGGTGCACTTTCCGCCATTCCGCGCTGCGGTCGACGCCGGGGTGGCGACGCTGATGACCTCGTTCAGCGACCTCAACGGCGTACCCGCGACCGGCAACCGCTTCCTGATGACCGACGTGCTGCGTGGCGAATGGAACTTCGACGGCTTCGTGGTCAGCGACTGGGCCTCGATCGAGCAGCTCGTGATCCACGGTGTCGCCGAAGATGCCCGGGACGCCGCCCGCCAGGCGGTCGATGCCGGCGTCAACATGGAGATGGCGACGCCGCTCTACCGGGACCATCTGGCCGGGCTGATCGAACAGGGCGCCGTCGACCCTGCGCAGCTCGACGCCATGGTCGCCGACATCCTGCGGGTCAAGTTTCGTCTGGGGCTGTTCGAGCGGCCATACCGGAACCCGTCGGATTTCCCGGCCACCGCCAACGACGAGCATCTCGAGCTGGCGCGGGAGGCTGCGCTGCAAAGCCTGGTACTGCTGCAGAATCGGGATCGGGCGCTCCCTCTCAACCGGACCGAACTGCGGCGAGTGGCCGTGATCGGCCCCCTGGCCGACGACGAGTACGAGCAGCTCGGCACCTGGATCTTCGACGGGGACACCTCGATCACCCGGACACCGCTTTCCGCGCTCCGCCGGCAGCTCGGCGATTCCGCCGAAGTCGAGTACGTGCGGGCGATGAAGAACTCCCGCAGCCGTTCGACCGAAGGGTTCGCCGCGGCCCGCGACGCCGCGGCAAGCGCCGATGCAGTGCTGCTGTTCCTCGGCGAGGAATCCATGCTCTCGGGCGAGGCTCACTGCCGGGCCGAGATCGGCCTCCCCGGAAACCAACACGATCTGGTCCGCACCGTGGCCGGCGCCGCCAAGGACAAACCGGTCATCGCGGTGATCCAGGCCGGGCGCCCGCTGACCCTGGCGCCGGTGCTCGATCAGGTGGACGCGCTGCTGTTCGCCTGGCACCCCGGCACCATGGGCGGACCGGCCATCGCCGACGTGCTGTTCGGCGCCGAGTCCCCATCCGGGAAGCTGCCGATGACCTTCCCGAAGATGGTGGGACAGATCCCGATCTTCTTCGGCCACAAGCACACCGGCAAGCCGCCCAGCGCCGAGAACTTCATCCACATCGACGATCTGGAAGAGCGGATGGTGCAGTACAGCACCGGCCTGGTCGCCAGCCACCTGGACGCCGGCTTCGAACCGCAGTTCCCCTTCGGCTACGGCCTGTCCTACGCGAGCTTCCGCTACGGGGACATCGCCGTCAGCCGAACCAGCATGGCCCTGGGCGAATCGCTGACCGTCAGCGCCACGGTGGAGAACACCGGCGACGTCGCGGCCGATGAAATCGTGCAGCTCTACACCCGCGACCTGGTCGGCCAGATGACCCGGCCGGTGCGGGAACTCAAGGGCTTCCGCCGTGTGCGGCTAAAGCCCGGACAGAAGACGCGAGTCACCTTCGACCTTCACAGCGACGACCTCGCCTTCGTCGGACGAACGATGGAACGGATTACCGAGCCGGGCGTGTTCCACGCCTGGATCGGCGGCAGCTCCGATGCGGACCTTCGGGTGGAGTTCCGCGTCACCGCCGCCAAACCCGAGGAGGGGTCATGACTCGAGGGACCTGGTACGCCGCGCGGTTGTCGCTGACCGCAGCGCTCGGCGGTTTCCTGATGGGATACGACGCGTCGGTGATCTCCGGCGCCATCGGCCCCCTGACCGCGGAGTTCAAGCTGGACTCGATCCAGTCGGGCTTTGCGGTCGCCTGCCTGACGTTGACGGCGACCTTCGCGATGATGTGCTCGGGGCCGCTGAGCGACCGTTTCGGTCGGCGGGCGATGCTGCGGGTTGCCGCGATCGTCTTCGGACTGTCGGCGGTTGCCTCGGCGTTCGCCACCGATTTCTACAGCCTGGTCGCCGCCCGCATGCTGGGTGGCCTCGGCGTCGGCGCGGCGCTGATCGTCGCTCCGCTCTACATCGCCGAGCTGGCGCCCGGACATCTGCGCGGCCGGATGGTCGCGTTCAACCAGCTCAACATCGTGCTGGGCCTGTTCGCGGCACCCCTGGCCAACTACTTCATCTACCAGCTCGGCCAGGACGGCGTCTCGAACCTCGCCGAATCGGGCTGGCGCTGGATGCTGGGAGTCGAGGCGATACCGGCGGTGATCTACTTCTTCGCCCTGTTCGCGGTGCCCGAAAGCCCGCGCTGGCTGGCGACTCGCGGGGACAACGATCAGGCCCTGGACATCCTCAGCCGGGTGACCGACCGGGAAACGGCCCAGGCCGACCTCGATGCGCTGCACGCTTCCCTGGCCGAGGCGTCGGGCAAGAGCAAGGGGTCCGTCTTCGAGCTTCTGAACCCGGCGCTGCGGCTGGTGCTGATCTTGGGGGCGGGCGTCGCCATTCTGCAGCAGATCACCGGAATCAACGCGATCTTCTTCTACGCCACGACCATCTTCGAGTTGACGGGAATCTCGACCGGCGACTCGCTGATGCAGACGGTGATCGTCACCGCGGTCAACGTGGTCTTCACGGTAATCGCCATCCTGACCATCGATCGCTTCGGGCGCCGCACCCTGCTGCTGGCCGGCGTCACCATGGTCGCCGCGTTCCTGTTCCTGGTCTCCTGGGGCTTCGCCTCGGCGACCTACACCCTGCAGGCCGATCACCTCGATTCGCTTCCCGAGGGGGTGGAGCGCAGCGCCGTAGCGCCGCTGGTCGGCCAGACCTTCGAGAGCGATATCGCGCTGCGCAAGGCCCTCAGCGGTGTTCTCGACGCCGAGACGATGACCGCTCACGGTAGCGATCTGGTCAAGATGACCATCGAGGCCAACTCGACCTTGATCCTGATCGGCATCCTCGGCTTCGTCGCCGGATTCGCCGTCTCCCTGGGCCCGGTGATGTGGGTGCTGTTCTCCGAACTGTTCCCCGGCTGGATCCGCGGGGTCGCCATCTCCTTCGTCGGTTTGATCAACTCCGCCGTCAGCTTCCTGGTGCAGCAGGTCTTCCCCTGGGAACTCGAGAACCTGGGCAACTCGATGACCTTCCTGATCTACGGCGTCTTCGCGGTGATCGGTCTGCTGTTCGTCGCCCGCCTCCTACCCGAAACCAAGGGTCGCAGCCTGGAAGAGCTGGAAACCCTGCTGGTGAAATCATGAAGAAGTCCATCGCCTGCTCCGCGGCCCTACCGGCGGCCCTGATCCTTCTGACCCTCGGGGGCCTCACCGGCTGCACGCCCGGTGAAGACGCCGCCGAAGGTGAAGCCATGAGCTCCGAATCCCCGACCGGAGCGATCCCGGTCGAACTGGTGCAGCGGGACGGCCGCTACATGCTGCTGCGGGACGGCGAGCCCTACTTCGTCAAGGGAGCCGGCCTGGAGTTCGGCGACCCCGAGGCCCTGGCGGCCCACGGCGGGAACTCCTTCCGCACCTGGCGCACCGACAACGGGGTCGACACCGGACAAGAAGTACTGGACCGGGCTCATCGCCTGGGCCTGACCGTGTCGATGTGCATCGAGATCGGCCGGGAACGCCACGGCTTCGACTACGACGACGAGGAAGCGGTCGCCGCCCAGTTCGAATACGCCAAGGGAGAGGTGCTCAAGTACAAGGACCACCCGGCGCTGCTGACCTGGGTCATCGGAAACGAACCCAACCTGTTCGCCACCAACAACAAGGTGTTCGACGCGGTCAACGACATCTCCAAGATGATTCACGAGATCGACGGCAAGCATCCGACCACCACCGCCCTGGCCGGGTTCGGCAAGGAGCTGGCGGAGCTGATGAACACCCGTGCCTCGGACGTGGACTTCGTCAGCATCCAGATGTACGGCGACGTGGTCAACCTGCCCCGCTACCTGGAGGAGATCGGCTGGGACAAGCCCTACATCGTCTCCGAGTGGGGCGCGATCGGACACTGGGAGGTGGGCAAAACCGCCTGGGAGGCGCCGATCGAACAGAACAGCAGCGCCAAGGCGGACAACTACCTGAAGAGCCACGAGATCGCCATCGCCTCGGACCCGGTGCGGCTGATCGGCTCGTACGTCTTCCTCTGGGGCCAAAAGCAGGAACGCACGCCGACCTGGTACGGCATGTTCCTGGAAGACGGCACCGAAACCGAGACCGTCGACGTGATGCACAAGGTCTGGAACGGGGAATGGCCCGAGAACCGATCGCCCCGGGTGACCGACATCCTGCTCGACGGCCGGAACGCCCACCAGAGCGTCACCCTTGCTCCGGGCCAGGGTATCGGGATCTCCTTCTCGGCCCAGGATCCCGACGGAGACCCGCTGACCTACCGCTGGGAGGTCATGCGCGAAAGCGAGGCCACCCAGACCGGTGGCGACAAGGAGGAGATCCCGGAAGCGATCTCGGGCCTGGTCGAGACCGGATCCGACGGCGCAGCCCGGCTGACCGCCCCGGCCGAGCCGGGCAAGTATCGATTGTTCGCCTACGTGACCGACGGACAGGGTCACGCAGGTCACGCCAACATTCCTTTCCTGGTCAAGTAAAATGGATTTGATGACGCGACGGCTGGTGCAGCAAGTATTCCTCGGAGAGTCGCCACTTCGTACTCCGGCACCCGATGACGCGTGGCAGCGTGTCGAGCGGGACGGCGAGCGCTTCTACCGCATCGCCAACTACGACACGATGCCCCCGTTCTTCATGAGCGTGGTCAGCGGCTACGACCACTGGTGCTTCGTCTCGAGCACCGGCGGCCTGACCTGCGGGCGCCGGAACTCTCAGACTGCCCTCTTCCCCTACTGCACCGACGACAAGATCCACGACGCCTGCTGGACCACCGGGCCGAAAACCGTGCTGCGGGTGGAGCGGGACGGCCGCACGATGCTTTGGCTGCCCTTCGACCGCAGCCCGTCGGTCTACGACACCGAGCGTTTCCTCTACAAGAACGCCGCCGGCAACAAGCTGATCTTCGAGGAGGTCAACCGCAGCCTGGGCCTGACCTTCTCCTACGGCTGGAGCAGCAGCAACCGCTACGGGTTCATCCGCCGGGCGGAACTGATCAACAATGGCGTCGAGGAGGTGCGGGTCGAGTTGCTGGACGGCGTGCGCAACCTGCTGCCCTACGGTGTGGACCGCAACTCCCAGGCGCAGATGAGCACCCTGGTCGATGCCTACAAGCAGGCCGAGGCGGTCGAGGGCACCTGCGCCGGCCTGTACACCATGAGCTCGATCATGACCGACCGGGCCGAGCCCAGCGAGGCGCTCAAGGCCACGGTGGTCTGGAGCCGCGGCCTCGACCGGACGGCGCTGTTGCTGTCGGAAGACCAGGTCCAGGCGTTCTGTGTCGGCGAAGAGATCACCCCTGAATCTCACTGCCGCGGCAAGCGGGGAGCGTTCCTCGTCCATGCGGCGCTGACGCTGCCCGCCCGGGGCGACCACTCCTGGGACCTGATCGCCGACGTCGAGCAGGGCCCGTCCCGGGTCGCCGACCTTCTCGGCAAGATCCGGAGCGGCATCTCCGCCGACGAACTCGACACGGACATCCAGGCGGGCACCGCCCGTTTGCGGCGTCTTGCCGGGGCCGCCGACGGCTTCCAGAAGTCCTCGGACAACCTGGTCACCGGCCGCCACTTCTCCAACACACTGTTCAACATCATGCGCGGGGGTGTGTTCCCCCACGCCTACGAATTCCCCCGCAAGGACTTCCTGCGGTTCGTGCGCGATCGCAATCGGAGCGCCTACAAGGCCATCGCGAAGCTGTTGGCCGACGAAGGTGAGCTGACCCTCTCCTCGACCCTCGAGCGGGCCGAGCAAAGCGGCAACGAGACCTTCATCCGGCTGGTCTACGAATACCTGCCCCTCAGCTTCGGCCGGCGGCACGGGGATCCCAGCCGCCCGTGGAACCACTTCTCGATCCGGGTCGCCAACGGAGACGGCAGCGAAACTCACTCCTACGAGGGCAACTGGCGGGACATCTTCCAGAACTGGGAGGCGCTGGCGCTTTCCTTCCCCGAGTACATCGAGAGCTTCATCTGCAAGTTCGTCAACGCCTCCACCGCCGACGGGCACAACGCCTATCGCATCTCCCGGGAGGGCATCGACTGGGAGGTGCTCGACCCCGACGACCCCTGGTCCAACATCGGGTACTGGGGAGACCACCAGGTCGGCTACCTGTCGCGGCTGCTCGATCTCTCGCAGCGCTATCACCCGGGCAGGCTGGCGGCACTGATGAATCGCGACCTGTTCGTGTTTGCCGACGTGCCCTACCGGATCAAGCCCTACAAGGACCTTCTGGCAGACCCGCGCAACACCGTGACCTACGACGGGGAGCGGGCCCGGGTCGTCGAGCAGCGGGTCGCCCGGCTCGGTAGCGACGGCAAGCTGATGCCCGCCCGGGACGGATCGACCCAGCGGGTCAACCTGCTGGAGAAGCTGCTGCTCTCGGCATTGGCGCGCTTCGCCAACTTCGTCCCCGGCGGCGGCATCTGGATGAACACCCAGCGCCCGGAATGGAACGACGCCAACAACGCCCTGGTCGGCTACGGCCTCTCGATGGTCACGCTTTGCTACCTGCGGCGCTACGTGGAGCTGCTGCAGGTGCTGCTGGGGGATAGCGGCGAGAACCGCTACATGATCTCCCAGGAGCTGGCCGGCTTCTTCGAGGACGCCGGCGTGATCTTCGAGGATCACCGCGGAATGCTGGCCCGCCGGGTCACCCCCGCGGACCGCAAGACCTTCATGGACCGTATGGGAGCGGCCAGCGAGGCCTACCGGGCGCGAATCTCCGACGGGTTCAACGGGCGACGGCAGACGCTCAGCCGTTCGGAAATCGAAAGCTTCCTCGAGCGGGCGCTGGAGTACATCGACCACAGCATCGACCACGGCCGCCGCGAGGACGGCCTGTTCGACGCCTACAACCTGATCCGCTTCGGCGACGAGGGGCACGAGATCGAACCGCTGGAGGAGATGCTCGAGGGCCAGGTCGCGGTGCTCAGTTCCGGCTACCTCGACCCGGCTGCCGCCCGGGACCTGCTTCTGGCGCTCCGCGCCAGCCGGCTCTACCGCGCCGACCAGAACAGCTACATGCTCTACCCCGATCGCGAGCTGCCCTCGTTCCTCGACAAGAACGTGATTCCCGAGGAAACCGTCGAGGGCAGCGAGTGGATCCGCCAGGAGCTTGCCAGCGGCCGCACCGACTACGTCGAGCGAGACCGTGACGGCCGAGTGCACTTCAACGGCAGCTTCCGCAATGCGGAGGTCCTTCGTGAGGCGCTGGGCAAGGCGCCCGACGTTCATGACGCCACCGTCGCCGAACTCGGCGAGATCTACGAGTCGGTGTTCATGCACCGCAAGTTCACCGGCCGCTCGGGTTCCATGTACAAGTACGAGGGGCTGGGCTGCATCTACTGGCACATGGTTTCCAAGCTGCTTCTGGCCAACGGCGAGATCATCTCCGATGCGCTGGATACGAAAACCGATGCCGAGGTGGTCCGGGAACTCGCTCTCTGCTTCCGCGATATCCGCGACGGAATCGGCGCTCACAAGCGGCCGGGGCAATACGGCGCGTTCCCCGTGGATCCCTACTCACATACCCCCGGGTTTGCCGGCGTGCAGCAGCCCGGCCTGACCGGCCAGGTCAAGGAAGACGTGATCAGCCGTCTGTGGCAGCTCGGCGTGCGAGTGCAGGAGGGCATGCTGCGCTTCGACACGGTGATGGTCGGGCGGGACGAATTCCTCGAAGCGCCGGAGACCTGGCGTTTCTCCACCGGAGGAGACTCCGAGCGTACCGAGGAGCTGGAGGCGGGCTCGATGGCCTTCACCCTCTGCGGAGTGCCGGTGGTCTACCGCGTGTCCGACGAAGCCCGGATTCGGATCTGCTACGCCGACGGCACCGAGCGCACCGAAACCGGCACCGACCTCGGCCCCGAGGACAGCAGTTCCCTGTTCCGGCGGGAAGGCCGCATCGCCAAGCTGATCGTCGACACCCCTCTCGCGGACGCCGACTGAGGTCTCCCCCAACCAACCGAGAGTCGACAAGCGCCCCGGCTCAGCCGGGGCGCTTTCTTTTGCGGCAACCGTGAGGGCGGGGCCGGGCCACCGGCGCTTCCCCGGGTGTAAGCGATAACCCACGACACCCGAATGCGACGGAGGCCCCGATGTTCCCGAAGAAGACGATGATGATCCTGCTGTTGACCTTGCCCGTCCTGTTCCACGGCTGTAGCGGAGGCGGCGACGGGGTCACGACCCCCTCGATCATCGACCTCGACGGCGACTGGAGCGGCAACTTCACCCATCCCCGGGTCCAGACCGAAGGGGGCATCGGCATGAGCCTCGCCGAGAACCAGAACGGCACCATCGCCGGCACCTACACCATGGGGTTCCGCCTGATCGGCAGCGGCCGCAGCGGCCGGGATGCCGGCTCGGTCTCCGGCCAGCGTAACGGCAACCAGATCCTGCTGCGGATCGAGGACACCCTGATCGACGATTGCGACTGGGTCGGCAACCTGACCCAGACCGGCGATCTGCTCACCGGAACCTACGACTCGAGCTGCAACAGCAACTCGGGAGATCTGACGGTCCAGCTGCAGTAGGTTGGAACGTACGAACTCAGACGTTTCAGAGTCATGGGGCGTGCCGCGAACAACCGCGACACGCCCCGCCTTTCTACGGGCCGTCAGTTCTCACAAACGAGCTCTTGCATGCTCGACGGCGAGCACTGCCCCAAGCAGAAACAACCAGGACTCGTCGAACAACAGGCGGCAGGATCGCAGTCCCGGGTCTTGTGATGCAGAGTCTTGCCGGCGCCGCAGAGAATCAGACCACCACCGCTGGTGCGGCACGAGTTCCGGTACGTATCCACGTCGCTGGTTGTGGCTCCCGGTACGCAGGTGACGCCACTGCATGTCGACGTGGTCGGGCAGTCTTCCGGGTCTGTCTGAAGTTCAACGGTTGTGGACACGGTCCACGTCGCGTCGATCACTGCCCCCGGCCCGTGATTCACGTAGGCCACCGTGGCCTCGCGGGCCAGAAGGTAGGGGTCTTCACTGGCCGATGTACGTGCGATGAGATAGGTCGCATCGGTCTCGAGACTCGCGGTATTGATCGAGATCCCCTGAGGGTTGTCCACCACCGTCCAGGTCTCGCCACCTACCTCCACCTGCATTGCGACATTCACCCCATCGTCGTACGTCACCGAGATATCCGCCGCGGCCTGAGTCGGCGTCAAGGTGTCGCCGTGCGGCAGCAGAACCGTATCGAACCACCGCTCGCTGCCCGCAGCCGCATTACCACTCCAGCGCTGCCCGATGATGAACGGTGCCGTCGGAGGATTACCCGAGCTGTAGTCCTCCTCCCATTCGTCAACCGCATAACCACGATCAACCATGGACAGCAGAAGGTACTCCTCAGGATTCTTGTACTCGAACCCGTTGAGGCAGGCAGGCACGCGATTGTAGATTGAGTACCAGTTGGTACCGTGCTCCGAGCGGACATCGTAGGCGTGCCAGATATTGCCTGCCGAAACCTCGGCGGCGCTGGCGAAGCTATGCCCGTCGCGCACCAGCAGGAAACGGTTCTTGACGAAGAATATCCGTCGTTCCAGATCGATATCCCAACCTCGCTGATCCTCCCACTTGATCGAGGCCACCGAGGCCAACCTGTAGTCATCCAGGTCAACGGTAGCCCGATCCGACGGGGTCCGCGCGGTCCCGCCCCAGTATCGCCGGACGATCGATCGGGTCTGATCCTTGTCTTGCTTGTCGTCATAGCTGGACCCACTGATCAGCAGTGAACCATCATTGCTCAGGAAAAGGACTCCTCCGGCCTCGAGCTGACCATGGCCGTAGTAGTCCGTGATCAGGTTGACCACTGCGTGCAGGTCATTGGGACCGTAACCGCTGCGCAGGATCAACTTGTCCGGGACCTTCGAGGTGCCGAAAACCTCCGGCTGCTTCGGGCTACCCATCTGACTCGAACGTCGTGCATCGGCCTCGAGCCGCTCAGTGACTACCGATCCGTCCCTGGACAGCGTGTAAGTGCGGAACCAGAGATCCACACCCGAGAGCTGTACGCCGGCTTCCCAAACAGAGCCATCGGGGTAGTAGTCCGTTGCCAGGTTGTTGTCACCGCGCACCTCGAACTGAGTGGAACGCTGTAGCTCGAAGTAGTAGGTCTCGCCT
Source organism: Acidobacteria bacterium Mor1 (assembly GCA_001664505.1). Taxonomy (GTDB): domain Bacteria; phylum Acidobacteriota; class Polarisedimenticolia; order Polarisedimenticolales; family Polarisedimenticolaceae; genus Mor1. The sequence continues at coordinate 4,727,529 of CP011806.1, read as the reverse complement.
TCTGCCACATCCAAGAAGGGGAAGAATGAGCGTTCCGCAATGACATTCAGACCGGACAAATCGACGGAGTCCTCGTACAGGGGCGTCTGTGCGACGGTGGCCGCGTAGCCTGCCGCGTCCCATTTCCAAAGCCGAATCGTGCCCGCCGACTCAGGCCCCAGGTTTTGGACGTTCAAGTCGATGCGAACCAGTGGGCTGCTCACCGGCTCGAATGTCTGCCCCACTCCGGTTGACGAGACGGCCCGTCCGTACGAACTGTTCAGCACCTGGTTTGCGCCGAGAACCTCGCCCTGGGGTCCCGGCTCAGCCTTGGCAATGTTCTCATCGGTAATCAGATAGGCGAAAGCAAATGCCGGATACTCGTTGTAGACGATCTCCCAGAGCTTGTCGTACTGCGGGTCATCGTCTTCAGTGAGAGCGTGCGTGCGGTGATAATCCATTAGGCGAAACGCCAACCAGCGATACTGCTCCTCGCCTCCCAATTGCAGCGACTTCAGTTTGGCAGCCGCGGTCTCGAACAACAGCGCCGGTGACGCAAAGTCCAAGTTCCAGCCGTTACCGTCGCCATGGGCCGGAAACGGCCCGAGCGGTGTGTGCAAATCGAAAAACCGCGCTACCAGGGCGCGAAAGTCACTGTTCTCCCAGACACTCGTAGCGCTATCCAGCTCAACGGCAAGTTTGTCGAACTCGAGAACGTAACGCCAGCTCAGGGTGTGGTAATGACCGCTATCTTCGGTAAAGTCCCAATCCGCCTTGAAGTCCGCCCACACCTGATCGGCATAGGCCTTCCAGTCGTCGTAGTCCGAAACGCCCAGCGCTTCTCCGGATTGAAACAGGCAGGATTTTCCGGCGGGAAGTGTCACGGAACACGTGCTCAACGCGTTGAAATCAGCACGATCGACCAACGAAGTGAGCAACCTGTATCCGAGTGCACCACCGAGGGCTCGATTGTGCGAGCCCAGCTCACGCTTGTCCCAGAACCGAAGACCTGAATGCAACAAGAGGCTCTCGATCAGTGCCTCGTTTTCGCTTGACAGAGCGTGGCTCTGAAGCCAGTGGTAGGCCCAGCCAGGTCGCTCGAGCCACGTGAACCCCACGCTTTCTTGTAGGTGATTGGAGCGCCAATCGTATCCTTTGTGGAACAAGGCGACGGCCCTGTTCGCATCGGCCACGTCGGAGTCCATTTCGTATAGGAACGCGTCAAAGAACGCTTGCTGCGCACCGTTCTTTCCGTCGCCCGCCAGAACGCCCGCACTCTGAGTCGCTTTCTGATCGATGAACCATCGATAGTCATTCTTCGTAATCGGGTCGCCGGGCACGTCCGGATCGGTCCAGGTTCCAGTTGCCGAGAAGCAGGGTGCCGCGGACCCATCGGCACACGTCAACGCCGGGGGATTGGTGCCCGGGGCGGAGTAGATGCGAAAGTACAGATCAGCGTACTCGTTCGGAAGAGTGGCCCCGGTGATGCATGCCTCGTCGTACCGGAACCATTTGGTCCATAGCATTCCGTCCGGATAGGGATCGGTCGAGGACCAAGCCTGATGAACCGCCCACTCGGCGTCCCCCTGACCATGGCCTAGCTCCAGGTAGTAGGGCTGGCCGGCAACTACCTGCAGAGGACCGCCCGAACCATCGCGCGGAAAGAAACTTCTTATCTGCTCGTTCTGATCCGGTCCCGGGACGATCACCGTATCGGTCCATAGGGGCGTCTGAGCCACCGTACTGGCGTACTCGGAGTCTTCGGTACAGCCGGGAGTCGTCCCTGCCGAATCGTCCCATGCCCAGAGCTTTATCGTGAACGGCCGGCGATCGTGTCGGTTCTTGAGCTTCAGATCGATGCGGTAGATAGTGTTGGACGTGGGCTTGAACGACTGCCCGATGCCTTTTCCGTTTTGTGAAACGCCGTACTGCGTTACCGACGTCTGCGTCGGTCCGATGTTGGCGTCGTCATCCGTGGGAGCTTCCCACAGCCACCATTCGGCTTGCGCCGGTGAGAGGGTCAATGTGAGGAAGACGAGGATCGCTAGACAAGTGCGCATGAAATCCTCCTTGTGCAGGAATGGTTGCGCAGAGGCTAGCACGGAACAGGAGCCGGAAATCCAGCGCCATCAAACTGTCACGACGACTACGGATATGCGTTTTCGAGCGGATTGGCGGCTCGCTGTAAGAACTACTCGAATCAGTTTCGAAAGGACTTCTCGAAGGTACAAACGACCCGCCTCGAACTAGGCGGCGTCGATCTTGCCATCCCCGATCTGCAACAGGCTGACCTCGTTGTAGCGACCCTCCTCGGGACCGTTCTCGAGGCGCAGCACTCCGCGGGGGCAGACCGCGGCGCACACGCCGCAACCGACGCAGGATGCGCGGATGATGTTCTGGCCGCGCTGGGCGTAGGCCCGCACATCGATTCCCATCTCGCAGTAGGTCGAGCAGTTGCCGCAGGAGATGCACTGGCCGCCGTTGGTCGTGATGCGGAAGCGGGACTTGTACTTCTGCACGATGCCGAGGATCGCCGCCAGCGGGCAGCCGAAGCGGCACCAGACCCGGTTGCCCATGAAGGGGTAGAACCCGGTCCCGACGACGCCGGCGAAGATCGAACCGATCAGGAAGCCGTACCACTCCTGCACCGGGCCGGTGTACTCGGCCAGCAGCTTGCCTTCGCTCAGATAGTTCGCCAGAGTCGCCCCGGTCATGATCACGGCGAAGACCAGCACGCCGTGGATCAGCCAGCGCTCGATCTTCCAGGCCTTGAGCGACTTGTCCGATAGGTGCCGATACGGATCTCCCAGGGTTTCCGCCAGACCACCGCAGCCGCAAACCCAGGAGCAGTACCAGCGCTTGCCGAAGAAGGCTGCCAGGAGCGGAATCAACAGCAGGGACAGGCCGATCCCCCAGAACAACATGAACCAGCCGAGGGCTCCCCCGTTCTGGAACTGATCGAGGCTCCAGCCGTGGAAGAAGGTGTAGTTCAGCGGCCAGGCGTTCTTGAAGTCGAACCAGGGCTTGTTCAACGCCACCAGGATCTCGGGGATCAGGAAGGCGAACCCGGTCTGGAAGAAGATGATCGAGACGGTGCGCAGCAGGTGATAGCGGCTGTGGCGGTAGTGCACCATCATCCGCACGCCCATCACCAGGATCGAGAGCGTGTAGAGGAAGCCGTAGAAGAACCACTGGCTGGCCCGGGCGTCGGGGTTACCCGATATCAACCGGGTCGCCGGGTCGGTCAGCCGGATCCAGTTTGCGATGTAGGCCGGGTGGAAGTAGAGGGCAATGTAGAGCCCGATCAGGAACACGCCGACACCGATGCCGATCCAGCCGCGGCTCTTGGCCTTCGAGAACATCACGCCGTTGTTCTTGATCCCCGCCGGCTCGAGCCAGATTCGCGGCAGCGCGTAGAGCAGGCCGCCGATACAGGCGAGACCGACGGTCAGGAACAGGAACAACCCCTCGCGTCCGCCGATGGGGCTCTTGCTCGCGATGCGGGCCAGCTCCAGCCCGTAGGGCTGGCGATCCCATTTCTGGAACTGGACGCCGTCGCCCATCGCCTCGTCAGCCTTGTCGATGGCGGCGTTGATCGCGGGCACGAAGCCGAAGGGCGTGCTCCAACTCTGGCCGCGCAGCTCCCCGATGGCGTCGAGGAAGGGCTGCTTGTGCCAGTCCTGCCAGCGGCTGCTCTGCTCGATTTCGCTCCAGGCCGCATCGTCGATCTCGAAGCCCCCGTAGGTCAGGAGCCCCAGGAAGCCGATGAAGGCGGCGAGGAACAGGGCCATGCCGGTGCGGCGGACCATGGAGAGGGGCGATGTGTTGTGCTGGGTTGACATACTCTGATTTCCCGTCCTAGGAGGCCCGCAGGGAGCGGATCCAGCCCGTCAGGCCGCGACGGCGCTTGAGCTGCACCGGAGCCTCGGGGAACTTGCTGTTGTAGAGGGCCACGACCTCGCTCTCGTATTCCCGATAGAACTCGGGGTCGAAGTTGGCGGCGCCCAGGTTCTCCAGCACGTAGCGCAGGGTGCGGCCGTCTTCGAGCCAGCGGTGGCAGGCATCGTGGCGGTAGCGCACGCCCATCACCTGGAAGCCGGTGACTACCTGGTCGGACTCGCGGTAGTTGATCCGGATCAACAGCGGCTTCTCGGCGTGCTGCCAGCAGAGGGTCGCCACTCCGTCGGGCAGGGTCGCCGGCGCCTCGCCGTAGATCTGCCATTCGAGGTCGAAGAACTTGGCCGAGTTGAACCAGCGTCCCTGGAGATAGGGGGTCGGCTCGCCGGTGAGGGTGCGGGCCAGGGTCTGCCCCATGGCCCGGCCGGTGTACCAGACCGCTTCGACAGGGCGCCGGCCCGGCGCCGCCTGGCGCAGCTGCACGCAGTCGCCGGCAGCGTAGACGTCGGGGATGTTGGTGCGCAGGTGGTCGTCGACCAGGATCCCCCGGTCGGTCTCGATCTCCGACTCCTTCAGGAAGCCGATGTTGGGATGGACGCCGACGGTCAGGGCAACGAAGCCGCAGGGAATCGTCTCTCCGTCCTTGGTCACCACCGCCGCCGCCCGGCCGTCGGGGCCCGCCTCGATCCGATCCAACTCGGCGCCGAGCCGCAGATCGATCCCGTTCTGCCGGATCTCCCGGTTGATCAGCTCCGATTCCTCGGCGGGGAAGACGTTGGACATCCAACTCGGCTCCCGTACCAGGAAGGTCACGGGGATATCCCGGGAGTGCAGCATCTCGGCGGTCTCGATGCCGATCAGGCCGCCGCCGATCACCACGCCCCGCTGGATGCCTTTCGTGTTGGCCTCCATGCTCTCGAGATCCTGGTAGCTGTAGAGCCCCTGAACCCCGGGAAGGTCCTGGCCCGGCCAACCGAACTTGTTGGAGGCAGAGCCGGTGGCCAGCACCAGGCTGTCATAGGCCAGGGTCGAGCCGTCGTCGAAGACCAGCGCCTTGCCGGCGGTATCGACCTTGGCCACCCAGCCCCGGCGCAGCTCGATCCGGTTCTTGGCCCAGAAGCTGTCCTCGTAGGGCTTGGTGTGCTCGTACTTCATGTGGCCCATGTAGATGTACATGAGCGCCGTGCGGGAGAAGAAATGGTCGGTTTCGCCGGAAACCACGGTGATCCGGGTTTCGGCGCAACGCTTGCGGATATGGCGGGCTGCGGTGATGCCCGCGATTCCGTTCCCCAGGATGACGACGTGCTGGGCCATGACTTCCCCTCTGATTCGCTCTCGACGCCTACGGGGCATCGAGGGTTTCAACAGGCCGCCGGGAGCCCCTATTCCCCCATCGCCCGATCGAGGAAGGGCAACAGCGCATCCGCCGCCAATCCGTGGGCATATTCGTTGGGATGGGCGTCGTAGCGGCTGACCACCAGATTCTCGTCGGCGTGCTCCAGATAGAGCGGCCTTAGGTCGAGATGGGGCACTCCGAGAGAGGCCCACAACGCGTTGAGCTTCCGGTGAACCGGCTCGAAGGAATCGTCCTCACCGATGGTGTGGAGGAACGGAAAGGTCATCACACTGACCGTGCCGCCCCGGGCGCGGACCCGGCCGACCAGTTCCCGAAGCCGCGCCTCCTGCTGGCGCCAGATCGGCCCGAGATAGCCGTCGAGGGTGAAGTCGTAGTAGTTGGCAACCTCCGGGTCCGACGCGGCCATGACCCGGTAGTGCAGCATGTTCAACAGGTAGCTGTGTTCGGAAAAGACGTTCTTCGGCTTGTTGTTCTCGTAGATTCGCGTCAGGATCGCCTGCCACTCGGGGATCGCGTCGGAGATGTCGTTGAGGCAGTAAACCAGCACGACGTGGTCGAGCTGGTAGCGGGGGTCCAGGTCCCGCAGCATCGCCAACTCATGACCGGTATCCCAGCCGTTGAAGCCGAACACGTGAACGTCCCAGCCCGGGCGGGCTGCGCGAACCCGGTTGGCGAACCGATCCTCGACGTCTCGCACGCCATGCCCGGCGGTGAAGGAGTCGCCGATGAAGGTCACGCGCCGTTTCTTTCCTTCGGGCAGCTGGTTCTGGTACGACTGCTGGCTATCCCGCGCCCCGGCGTTGTTGGCCTTGAAGTGCCGCTTGAACCAGGCCTGGGTCGTCTTGGTCAGGCCGAACGAATCGGTGGTGTCGTAGATGAAGCGATAGTAGATCTCGCCACCGAGCAGCAGCAGCGAAAACAGGAACACCAGGATCAACAGGTTGCCCGCGATGACCCGCAGGGTGCCGCCGGACTCCTTCCCGGCCTTGCCGCTGCGGAAGAACTTGATCAGGCCCCACAGCAGCAGCACCGGCAGCAGGATGAAGGCGGCGAGGATGGCGTTCTCGGCGAGCATGAGGCCCTTCACGGTGGTTCCCGGCAGCGGGCCGGTCGGGCATTCTAGCCTGTTTGCCGACTTGTCGAGAGCTGCCGGTTACAATGCGCGGTCGCTGCGAGGGATACTCGCCCCGGGAGAATCGAGACCGTGCTGGACCGGCTGACCACCAGAAGCGCCGTGATCGCCCTCGGGGCGATGGTGCTCGTGGCGTTCTCCCCGGCCTTCCAGGCGGACTTCATCACCTTCGACGATCCCGGGTACGTGACCTCCAACCCCCGCTTCGCCGACGGAGCCGGACTGGACGATGTCGCCTGGGCCTTCCAAAGCGGCGAACTGGGGAACTGGCACCCCCTGACCTGGCTCTCGCATCTGGCCGACGTGGCGCTCTTCGGCATGGACCCCGCCGGGCACCATGGGGTCAACGTGCTGCTGCACCTGCTGGCCTCGGCCCTGTTCTTCCTGGCGCTCCATCGGGGCACCGGCCGGATCTTGCCCAGCTTCCTGGCCGCGGCGCTGCTGGCGATCCATCCCCTGCGGGTCGAATCGGTAGCCTGGGTTTCCGAACGCAAGGATGTACTGAGCGCGGTCTTCTTCTTCGCGGTGCTCTGGGCCTACCTGGACTACGGCAAGCGCCGGGAGGCCGGCGCGGACTTCGACCTCAAACGTTGGCTGCTGGTCGGGATGCTGACCGCCTGCGGGCTGATGGCCAAGCCGATGCTGGTCACCCTGCCCTTCCTGTTGCTGCTGCTCGACGTCTGGCCGCTACAGTCGGAGAAGCCCTGGAGCCGCCTGGTGCTGGAAAAACTTCCCTGGGCCGGGCTGGCCGCGGCGTCCAGCGCCGCCACCTTCGCCGTGCAGCAGGCGGGTGGCGCGGTCAAGGATCTTGCCGTGTTCCCCCTGGACGCGCGGCTGGCCAACGCGGCGCAGAGCGTGTGGATCTATCTGGGGCAGATGGCCTGGCCCTCAGGGCTGTCCTTTTTCTATCCGTTCCCCGTCGAACCCTCGATAGGCCTCGGGGTCGCCGCCGCCGTGGGTATTGTGGCGGTCAGCGGGGCCGCCTGGTGGCAGCGCGCAAAGCAACCCTGGCTCTGGGTCGGATGGTGCTGGTACCTGGGGATGCTGGTCCCGGTGATCGGCATCGTGCAGGTGGGCACTCAGGCTCACGCCGATCGGTACACGTATCTCCCGATGGCCGGTATCGCGGTGGCGCTGCTTTTCGGGCTGAGCGAAGTACTGCGGCGCAAGGAGGTGCAGATCGGCGCCCTGGTTCTGCTGGCCGTGCTGGGCCTGTTGACCATGCGCCAATCTCAGCGCTGGCGGAGCAGCGAGACCCTCTACCGCCATGCGGTGACCGTCGATCCCGAGAACCACCTGGCCTGGGACGCGCTCGGGACGGTGACCGCCCGCAATGGTGACCCGGCGGCCGCGCTGGAACATCACAAGAAGGCGGTCGAGGCCCGTCCCGATTTTGCCGTGGGACACAACAACCTCGGTGTCCGCTACGACCGCAGCGGCCGGCCCGACCTCGCCATCGAACACTACAGCCGGGCTCTGGAGCTTCAGGATTGCTACGCCGAGGCCCACGGCAACATGGGTATCGCCCTGGCCAACCGCGGCGACGCCGAAGCGCTTACCCATTTCCGCGAGGCGGCGCGGTGCGATCCGGAGAACGTCGACGCCCACACCAACCTGGCACTGATGGCGCTACGCCTCGGCGAGGAAGACGAGGCGATCGAGCACCTCGGTCGCGCCCTCGAGTTACGGCCGAGCGCCGAGGAGGTCGCCACGGAGTTGGCCTGGCTTCTGGCGACTCGTCCGGATATGACGACCGAGGATGCACGGCGGGCCACTGAACTCTGCGCGATCTTCTGCCCCGGCGACCGCTGTGCGCCTCAGCGTTTGCCGGTCGTCGCTGCGGCGGCCGCCGCAGCCGGAGACTTCACTCGGGCGCTTCAGCTCGAACAACGAATCTCCGGAGCACCTGTTGACGGCAGCCGCGGAGACCGGACGAAGCGTCTCGAGGCCTACCGCAACGGACGACGACTCATCCGTCCGTCCCGCTGATTCGGCCCCCGGATCCGCCGTTCAGCGGCGGCGCAGGAAGAACCGGGCGAAGTACAATACTTGGGCGATCGAGCCGAGCGCCGCGACGACGTAGGTCATCGCCGCCCAGAACAGGGCATTCTTCGCCCCCGCCTGTTTGGCGCCGGCGGCGAGGCCGGTACCTTCCATCCAGTCGAGAGCACGGCGGCTGGCATCGAACTCCACGGGCAGGGTCACCAGACTGAACAGCGCCGGCATCGCGAGGATGCCGATAAACCCGTAGGCCAGCAGAGACGAACCCATGTAGGCGAACAGCCCGGAACCGCCGAAAGCCAGCAGGGGCAGCACGGTATTGCTCAGCTTGAGCAACGGGACCAGCTTGGAGCGAGCCGTGAGGAACGGATAGCGAGTCGCGTGCTGAATCGCGTGGCCGCACTCGTGGGCCGCCACCGCCGCAGCGGCCACATTGGAGCGGCTGTAGACCACCTCACTCAGATTGACCGTCTTGTCCCTCGGGTTGTAGTGATCGGTCAGCTGCCCGCCGGTGGAGATGATCTTGACGTCGGTCAGGCCGTTCTCGGCGAGCATCCGCTCGGCGACCTCGCGGCCCGACAGAGGCATCGGATCGCGGGAGAAGCGCGCGAAACGGGCCCGGAGACGGCCGGCCACCATCTGGCTGATGACCGGCAAGCCGACCAGCAAGAGCAGAAAGATTGGATCGCTCATCAGCCGATGGTACTACGCGGGCCCGAATTCAACGGCCGTGGCGTAGACTGGATCGCCACTCAGATATCCACCCATCACCGGAGAGCCGAGATGATCAAGATGGTCATGTGCCTGCATCGCAAGTCGAACATCAGCCGTGAACAGTTCCAGGACTACTGGCGCAACAACCACGGACCGTTCTTCATGAAGAACGCCGCGGTGCTTCGCTCCAAGAAGTACGTTCAATCCCACACCATGGAGACGCCGCTGAACGAAGGGATGCGGGCGTCCCGCGGCATGGCCGAGCCGTTCGATGGAGTCGCCGAGGTCTGGTTCGAGTCGGAACAGGATCTGATGGAAGCGATGAGTTCCCAGGAAGGCCAGGAGCTGGGCGCAGCGCTGCTCGAGGACGAGAACACCTTCATCGATCACGCCCGCTCCTCGGCGTTCATCGTGAAGGAAGTCGACTTCTAGCCTGCAACCTCCCGGCTGATTCAGGTGTTCACCTCCCTGTAGACCAACATCGGGAGCCCTGCCGGGCCTCCCCAGGGGGGATCGTATGCGTCGGACCGCCAGGACCAGCCTGCTCATCTGCTTGCTTGCCGTTCTCACCCAGAGCGGCGCCCTCGCCGACAATGGCGAAGTTGCATTCGCCTATCCTGCTTCGGGTATCGAGATCGACGGCGACCTGAGCGACTGGCCCGAATCCGCCCGGCGCTATCCGATCGAGCGCATCCAGGGCAACGCCCCTGACGGTTCGACCGACTTCAACGCGGGCTTCCGGGCCGCGTACGACGGCGAAAAGAAGCTGCTGCTCGTCGCGGTCGAGGTGCTGGACGACTCCCACGTGGTCAGCGACGAGGAAGGCGCCGACTGGACCAGCCAGGATTCCTGCCTGCTCTACGTCGACCCGGTGCACGATCCCGGTCGCAGTGCTCCGGTGCTGTTTCAGGCCGGGGAGAAGTACCGGGAGTTGACCCTGGCCGACCTGCGGCCGGCGCCGACCGAACTGCCCAAATCCTGGGACGACGTGAAGGTTGCGGTGACCCGTCAGGGGGACCGCACGACCTACGAGTGGCAGGTGCAGATGGGTGCGGGCCTCCAGGCCGGCCGGACCATCGGCCTCGACCACTTGCTGTTCGACGAGGACGAGAACCGCGAAGGAGGCACCTACTTCCACTGGGGCCGGCAGCTGGGCAAGAGCTCCAACGCCGGGCGTTTGGGTGACCTGGTCCTGCTGCCTGAAGACGCCTCTCTCGGCTTCGCCCGGGGGTATCTGGTCTGGGACGGTCCCGTCGACGCCGAGCTCCCCCGCCGCATCCGTCTGCGCTCCAGTGAAAACCCCGCGGTGTGGGTCGATGCCAGCGTCGATCAGAGCGGGCGGTTCCAGCTCTCGGTGCCTGCGGACACTTACGACATCGAGCTGGTCTACTCCATCGCTTCCCCGTTCAGCGGATGGGGGGACACCCAGGGACGGGTCGCGCTGAAAGAAACGGCCAGCCTCGAGGTCGACGCCGGGCAGATCAACGACGCCGGCACCCTTCAGGTCGTGCATCACCGCGCTCCGGGCTACCTGATCCCGGAGCAGGGAGTGCTCGCCACCTTCGACGGCAACAACCCGAAGCACGTCGCGGATCTGACCCACTTCACCGAGGCCTTCCGCCGCTACTACGACATCCCCGGCGTCACCCTGGCCCTGGTCAAGGATGGCGAGATCGTCTACCACGAGACCTTCGGCGTGCAGAACACCCTGACCGGCGAGCCGGTGCGGAAGGACACGCTGTACGAGGCGGCCTCGATCTCGAAGTCGATGTTCGCCTACGCCTTCATGCGCCTGGTCGAACGCGGCCTGATCGATCTCGACAAACCGCTCCACGAGGTGCTGCCCTTCGACAACATCGCCGACGACCCTCGCTCGAAGCTGATCACGGCCCGGCACGTGCTGACCCACCAGGCCGGCATGGGCAACTGGCCCTTCGGCGGCCCCGGAAGCTACGCAAACGGCCAGAAGGGTGAACTCAACTACACCCCCGGCGAGGACTACAGCTACTCGGGCACGATGATCAACTACCTCGGCCGGGTCGCCGAGAAGCTGACCGGCAAGACCATCGAGGAGATCGTCGCCGAAGAGACCTTCGCGACCATGGGGATGACCGATACCGCCTTCACCGAAAACGATAGCTTCAGCCGCCGCGCCATGGGTCACTTCCACAAGATGCCCAACTTCAGCGGCCATCCGAGCTACGCCAGCATGGCCTCCAGCGCCCACACCAATCCCGGCGAGCTGGCCCGCTTCATGATCGGGCTGATGGAAGGGCGCGGCCTCGAGCCCGGGACCCATGCCGAGATGTGGAAGCGCCACCTGGAGCTTCCTCGAGACGACGAGGAGGACGATCCGAGCTGGACCGCCCTCGGCTTCTTCTGGCAGGAGACCGGCGTCGGCTCTGCCGTCGGCCACGGCGGCAACAACGGCGACTTCAAGTGCGAGATGCTGATGGTCCCCGAGATCAAGGCCGGCATGGCGGTGATGACCAACAACAACGTCGGCCATCAACTGATGCAGGCGCTGCAGGCGTACCTGATGGGTGAGCCCGAGGGAGACTGACCCACTCCCCGGACCCCAGGCAGCTCCCCGACGGCCAGGCGGCCCTTCCTGGTGTACCCTCTAGACAACGAGGGGGTGCTCCGTGAACCGACTCTTCCAGGCCCTGGGCATTGCTCTGCTTGCAGCCTCGACGCCCGGGATCCTCGCTTCGGAACCCGTGGCGACGGATCCGGTCGTCGACGAGATCGACCCGGCCATCGCCTCGTCCGAGAGCGAGACCGAGATCGCGGTCACCGGCGACGGGTTCGAGCCCGACGCCCGGGTGGCCCTGTGGAACGCCACGGGAGCTCGGCTGATCGGCTCCTCGGAAGATCCCCAGACCTTCTCGGTCGCAGTCGTCGGAGAGTATGCCTACACCGGTAGCGGCTACAGCAGCCCGAGCACCCGTCGTTTCACGACCTGGAACGTAGGCGATCCCGAGAACCCGCAGATCGTATCGGAGTACCCGGTATCCCGGCCGATCCGGTCGATCATGCGAATCGGCGACATGATCTATGCACTGAATGACTTCCTGGTTCTGTTCGACATCTCGCAGCCCGAGGCACCGGCCTTCATGGACCGCATCATCTTTGGCTTCGGCGTGGACGCCTCCGACGCCGTGCTTGCCGGGAACCATCTCTACGTCTCCCTGCGCAACAACCACTTCGTGGTGCTCGACGTCAGCGATCCTCGCAGGCCAAGCATTGTCGCCACGGCGGATACCTCGTCGAGCGCACACGCAGTCACCTACTCCAAGGGTTTCCTCTACCTGACCGCCGACAAGCTGATGGTGTTCGACGTTCGCGACCCTCTGCAGCCGAGCCTGGTCACCGAACAGGAGCTCGAGAATGGCACCGCCTACCAACTGGCCGCGGCCGGCGACACCATCTATGCCGGGAACTTCGAGACCTTCACCTCGATCGATGTGAGCAACCCGGCAGATCCGCAGACCCTGGCCACTCTCGACTTCTTCTACGTCCAGGGCATCCGGATCTACGATGATCTGGCGTATGTCGCTGGAGGGCGCGGCCTGCGCATCGTCGACATCGGCGATCCGGCCAATCCGACGCTGATCGCCGAGGGTCGCAATCCGATCGTCACCGAGGATGTCGCCGTTGAGGAGGGCATCGCCTACGTCGCCGACGGAAACGGGGGTTTCCGTATCTTCGACGTCAACCACCCCAGACAACCGGCCGTACGCCTGCGCGAGACAATCCGCTTCCAGTTCGGCCCGTACACTCGGACGACCATGGGCGTCTCCGTCGACACCGCCGAGGGGCTGACCTTCGTTGGAAATGGAACAAGCGCGAACGGGATGAACGTCTTCGACCTCCGAGATCCGGATAACATCCAGCGCTACGACTTGTTCCAGGCATCGTTCCCCTTCGATCTGATCCATGACGATGGCTTCGTCTACCTCGGGGACTTCTTCGGCCTTCACGTGGCCGATGTGAGGGAACCGACGAACCCCACCGTGGTTCACTCCGGCGAATCTCGCGGGTTGCACATGGCGCTGGAGGGTGACCGGCTTTACCTGGCCTCGCACACCGACGGCGTAACCGCCCTCAATGTCGAGACCCCCACGACGCCTCAGTTGCTCGGAGGCCTGGATCTCGGAGGTTCGGCTCGCAAGATCGCGATCCAGGATGGAATCGCCTTCGTCGGTGGCTACTTCGGCACATTCCCCGAAGTGAGCGATTGGCTGCACGTCGTCGACATGACCGACCCGGCGCAGCCCTCGGTGCTCGCTCGCCTCGACTTTCCGGAAACGGTGAACGCACTCGTATCGATCGGAGACCACCTGGCGGTGGGAACACCGACAACCTTCTCCCTGTTCGACATCACGGATCCGAGCCGGCCGACGACGATCTCAACCCTCACACTTCCATGGGCTCGCGATCGCAACATCGAGCACCAGGAAGGAACGATCTTTCTGACCGGATATCACGGTGCCCCAGGGCGCATCGGCGAGGGGCACGGCATCTACCTGATCGATATCCGCGACCCGCAGCGGCCCCACATATACGATCGCATCATCACCACCGGCGAACCCTGGGACGTAGCCGTGCGGGGGAACCAGCTCCACATCGCCGACGGCACCCGGGGATTCGCGGTGATGGACTTCAACCCGCCGGCGGAGACTCTCGTAGTTCCGTCCGCCGCCGAGATCGAGGGTCGCGTACCGGCCGGAATGTCCTCCGGCAGCTACGATGTCGTCGTCGCTCAGGAATCGGGTTCGAGTCACCTGCGGAGCGGATTCCGCGTTTGCGCGAGTCGCGAGTTCGAGATCAAGCTTCAACCGGATGCGCCGGGAGCGACACAACTCATGGGTGGGCCGGTCACCATGCGCCTCGAGCTTTCCGGGGATGCTTCGATCCTGAATGCGGGTTCTTCCCGTCGAGCAGAGTTGCTGCTCCCCGATCGACCACAGCCCGAGCAGGTCGCCATCCTCCCCGCTCCCGACGGAAACACCACCCTACAGCTCGACATCACCAATGCCGGAACCGAGGTGACTCTGTTCGCCGTCGATCAGGAGATGGGCGAAGCCCTGTGGCAACGGATCGGAGCCAGGGGGTTCATCGAATTGCCGGCGCTTGATTCCGCCAGCTACGGACCGGTCGATCTCGGTACACGCCCTCCGATCGGCCGGAATGCGGCAACGCGGTACACCTACCGGCTGAACGAGGTGGGTGAACTCGAGGGATCCGTTGGATTCGGCGTCGGCGTCGATCATCTTCTGCGGGTCCAAGCGCCACGCCCCGATGGCTGCGTCGACGAGCGGACTCTCTTCTTCGCTGAAGAAAGGCGACGCATCTGCAACGAACTCGCAGGGGCGATCCCCGGCCTCGCCGGAGATTGCCGCTAGCCGGGACGAAGGGCTCCGCGCCGAATCTCGGGACGCCGGATCTGGGGGCCCTGATCGGCACCTCGGCATGGTCCTGACTACACACCCCGCTGACCCTGATCGAGCAGCGGTCGCAGGAAGCTCCGATCGTAGCGTCGGATACAGCCGGTTTCCTCGGCCAACCGGTAGGCGTCGACGCATTCCGGATCCTGGAGCGAATCTCTTCGGTAGCGCTCGTAGTCTGCCAGGGTGGGGAAGGAGAAGAGGGCCACCGCTTCGTCGTTGGCGCCCTCCCCCGGCAGGAAGTAGCCGTGATGGGTTCCGCCGAAACGGGTAACCAAAGAAACCCAGCGGCGGGAGTAGTCCTCGAAGGCCGCTAGCTGGGCCGGATCGAGGGTGTAGCGCAAGTAACAGGTGATCATCGATGCCTCCTAGCGGCGCAGCCGACTGAGAACAAATCCCGCCAGAACCCATCCAACGCCAAGGCCGGAAACGGCTGAGACCTGCTCACCGAGAACGCCCCATCCCAGCAGGAGCGCGAGTACCGGCACCGCGAACAGCGCGTTGGAGGCGCGCCCGGGATCGACCGCAGCCAGCACGTAGGACCAGGCGACATAGGCCAGGGCCGCCGGACCTACGCCGAGAAAGAGGATGGCAACGAGCGCCGTTGAGGACGCCTCACTGAGGGCGGCGGGGACCCCACCCGCCCAGGGTGTCAGGCAGAGGCATCCGAGCCAGGTAGCCCAGGACGTCAGGTCGATCGGGTGGTAGCGCGCCAGTAGCGGCCTGGCCAGCACGAAGTATCCCGCCTGGGCCAGGGCGGCAGCGAGCACCAACAGAGTGCCACCGTCGAATCCGGACCAGCCGCCGCGCTCGAGCCCGATCAGGCAAACCCCGACAAAGGAGACCAGCGTGCCGGCCCATGCGCCGCGGCGAATCTTCTCGCCGAGAAACGAAATCGAAAGCAGTGACGTGAGGATCGGCACGGTGTTGATCAGCACCGCGGCGATGCCCGCCGAAACCCGCTGCTGGCCATAGTTGAGCAGCAGGTTGTAGAGCGCGATCCCAAGAGCCCCCAGCGCAAACAGGCGGGGAAGGTCGCGCCTGGACGGTAGCGGCACACGCCGCATGGGCAAGAGCGCAAGCAGAGCAAGAGACGCAACCAGGTATCGCAGCAAGGCCAGCTGTCCCGGCTCCACCTCCTGCACCGCAACCTTGACGCCGATGAATGCGCTGGCCCACAGCGCAACGACAAGCGCGGCAGCCAGGGTCGTACTTCCCCCCTTGCTCACGAGTCGGCAAGCGCCCGACAGGCACCGGGATCCAACCTGAAGCGCAACTTCGTCGAAGAAGTCGCGCCGACCCTCCGATAGAACCGGATCGCGTCGACGTTCCATTCGGGGGTCTGCCACTGAAGATTGACCGCTCCGTTCCGTTGGGCGTAGTCCGCGACCCGGGCAAGCAGGGCGCGGCCGAAACCTCGCCGCCGATAGGGCTCACGGAGATACAGGCAGTCGAGATGGGCGTAGCTAGCTGCATCCCAGGTGGAAAGCTCCAGGTTTGCGCTGGCGAACCCGGCGAGGGTGTAGGGAGCGTCGGGATCCGCCTCGACCACCCAGCAACGGGCTGTTCCCTCGCCGAGGAACCAGCGATACAGTCCCTGTTCCCGCGGACCTTCACCCCAGTCCGCGCGCTCGAAACGAGCGTGCTCACGACACAGGCACTCCAATTCAGGCAGATCCCTGGCTTCCAACGGCCGGATGGTCGGCGGCGTGCTCACGATCCCTGCTCGGGGCCACGAACCAGGGTGAAACCCTCGTCGACCCAACCGGTAGCACCGCCGATCATTTCCTTGACCGGACGGCCGAGCCGAGCCAGGCGGATCGCGCCGCGTGCAGCTCCATTGCAGTGCGGCCCGGCGCAGTAGACGACGAACAGGGTTTCCGGACTGTAGGCTTCGAGCCGCTTGGCGGTCAACTGCCAGTGGGGAATGTTCAGGGCGCCTTTCACATGCCCCGACTCGAACCCCTCTCGGGAGCGGACATCGAGCAGGACGAAACCCGGCTCATCGAGCTCCAGCGCCGCGTGAACATCCCAGCAGTCGGTTTCCCGCGTGAAGCGGGACTCGAAGTGTGCGAGTGCCGATTCCGGACCGGCGGCGGGAACGTCGGTGACCAGGTTTTTGGCTTGTACTTTCAACGGGGAGCCTCCCTGATGGCTCGCGCGGTCCGTTCCACGCGAGGGGTCCATTCAAGATGACCGGGAGCCGCCGAATCTGCGAGTGGCAGAAATGACAATGATCACTAAAATAGAGCCATGCACCGAGACCCCTTCGACGTCGTCGCCCTGGCCTACGACCGCATGCACACCTTCGAGTTCGGCATCGTGTCGGAGCTGTTCGGATTGCCCCGCCCCGAGTTCGATCGCTGGTACCGGCTGCGCGTTGCCCGGGTGGACGAAGGGCCCCTGCGGGCCATCGGCGGACTGGAGTTCGCCGCGCCCTACTCGCTCCGCATCCTCGACAGCGCCGGCACGATCATCGTGCCCGGCTGGCGGGGCATCGACGAACCGGTACCCGGCCCGCTGATCCGCAAGCTACGGAAAGCCCACGATGCGGGCGCCCGCATCCTCTCGGTCTGCTCCGGCGCCTTCGTTCTTGCCGCAGCCGGCCTGCTCGACGGCCGGCGGGCAACGACCCACTGGATGTACGCCGGTGAACTCGCGGCCCGCTATCCCGAGGTTCAGGTGGATCCCGATGTGCTGTTCGTCGACGAGGGCAGCATCGTCACATCCGCCGGAAGCGCCGCGGGCATCGACATGGCGCTGCATGTCATCGGCCGCGATCTCGGAGCCGAAGCCGCCACGAGAGTTGCGCGCAGACTGGTGGTGCCGCCGCAGCGGGACGGCGGGCAGCAGCAGTTCATTCGCCGCCCGGTTCCCCAGGATGCCGATGGAAGCCGGCTCAGCCGCATGCTCGATCGGTTGCGGGGCGACCTCTCCGGCAAGCATACGGTGGCCAGCATGGCGCGCATGGTCCACATGTCGCCGCGCACCTTCGCCCGCCGCTTCAAGGAAACCACCGGCACCACCCCTCACCTGTGGCTTCAGACCGAACGGGTCCGGTCCGCGCAGCAGATGCTGGAATCGACCCGGCTAAGCCTGGACGCCGTCGCGGCGCAGAGCGGGTTTGCCGATGCCCAGCTCTTGCGCCTCCACTTCCGGCGTGTCGTCGGGACCTCGCCGTCGGCCTACCGCAAGAGCTTCGGAGACCGGGTCCATGCGCCCGGCAGCAAGGGCTAGGCCGGCTCAGTCCGTCAGCTCGTCTCCGGCATGAGCGCCCATCCGGGCGGACATGTGCTCGGTGATCGAGCGCATGTCGGCGTCTGCGCGCTCGATACCATAGGCTGCCTGCGGGAAGTCGAGGGGCTCCTGCAGCCGCCAGATCTCATCGTGACGGTCCGGGGAGAGCACCTGGGCCGGCTCACCCACCGCAACCCAGCCGATGGGCACTACCGTCCCGGCGCCAAGCCTCGAGCGCAGATGAACCGTCCCGTTGACCCGCACCTCGCAGCCGGCCTCGAGATGGGCGCCGTGAAATATCGCCGCCGAGGTCGCGATGAAGACCTGGTCTTCGACGGTGCAGCCCACCAGATGGGCGCCGGGGCCGATCAGGCAATGGTTGCCGATGGTCGCGGCAAACCCGGGAGTGCTGCGGATGACCGCGTTCTCCAGGACGACGCAGGTCTTCCCGATGCGGATCGGTTGTCCCGAGGCCACGATCCGGGCACCGTGGGCGATACGAGCGCCGGCGCCGATGACCACGTCCCCGACCACCGTCGCATCCGGGGCGACCCAGGCGTCCGGGTCGATGATGGGAGTCTTCCCCGCGTGCTTGACGATCATGCCCCCTCCAATGAATGAGTAGGAGCACGATGACACGGGCGCCCGGCCATCGACAGGGACAGAAGAGACAGAAACCGGCCAGCGACTGCCAGCACTTGCAACACCCACGGCGCGACAAGCGGCGCCGCGCTCGTCCAGAAGATCGCAACCGCTCTTCCGGTCGCTACGGCGCCTTGATCTCGAGGGTCACCCGCTCCACGACGTGAGGCTCCAACTCCCGCCAGTCGAAACGGATCTTCTTCATTTCACCGGTGCCGGTGAGCTGCTCCGCCTGGTCGTCGGTGTGGCCCGATTCCGGGTCGTCACTCAAACCCGGGTTTTGCATGGTGTAGGACTCGATGCCGTCGGGGCCGTAGAAGTCCAACCGCCGGATACGGGAGCCCCCCAGGGCAATCCGCTGCTTCGTCGCCGGATTGCGGGGCGTGTAGTAGAACGCCAGCAGCGACGTCGGACACATCAGCGGATGGAGGCTGCACTCCGGCCCCTGGGCCAGGGTGCCTCCCGAGAGCGGCCAGCTCTCGCCGTCATCTCCACCGACGCGGAACTCGTCGCCGTAGTTCGTTGCCGGATCGCCGTGCACCGCCACCAGGCGATCCCGGGCCTCGCGGGCGGCAGCCACCAGTTTTCCGGCGAGTTCTTCGGGCAGCTCGCCGTCGTTCCACAGCGGAGCGAGCAGAGCTCTGTAATCCGCCGGGCTCAACCGCACCCGAAGCGCCTCGCGCCAGTAGACGTACTTGAGCGCCGCGCTCGACTCCGCCTCGAGGCGGCCGTCGAAGGCGAGCAGGCCGTCGACGTACGCCGCATCGGCACCCTCGAGGGACGCCGACTCCGCGGCCCGGCTCAAGAGGCCGAGCCAGTCCTCGGTGCCGGGGAGCTTCGCATCCAGCGCGACGGCGAAGGCATCCTCCCGGGTCATGCGCTGGTGCTGCGCCAGAAGCTCCAGGGTGCGGATCGAACGGTCTCCCCGGCGCCCGACAGGGATCAGTCCGGCGTTCAGGATGTAGCCCGGCTTCCCCTCGAGCTCCGCCGGCGGCGGATCCGCCATGAAGTTCGGGTCGACATTGTTGTTCTGCAGGTAGCCCGACGACGGCGAGCGGATCACCAGCAGATCGTCCAGCGGGTGAATTCCCTTCCAGGCTGTCGCGGAGCTGTTGCCGTCCACCGGCCGCATCCAGTCGACCGCGGCGTTCGGACGAATCGGCGTCTCACCGGCGTGAACAAACAGGATGTCCCCGGCAGTATCGGCGGCCAGGACGTTCTGCGGGAAGACCCCGTTGTTGCTCATCGCATCGCGGAGCTCATCGACGGTCGCCGCGTGGTTCATCCGGTAGAGGGCGTTGTGGAAGGGCGCGGCGTCGTCCATGTAGGCCGTGCTGACGACGTAGGCCTTCGTTCCGTCGCGGGCCACCACCGGCGAGAGGTAGCCGTTGTGGCGGGTGTACTCGGCGATGGCCGTGACCGGATCCTCCCCGTTGACCTCGATAACGATCTCCCGAGCCTCGATGGACTGGGGTTCCCCGTCGTACAGGTAGGTGCGCGGGTTCGCCGGATCGGTCTCGAACACGAAACAGTCGGCGACATCGGGAGAACCGGTGGTCATGCCCCAGCCCACCCGGGCGTTGCGGGCTACGATCATCATCGGGCCGAAGGCGAACCCTGCCGAGCGCAGCTCACCGGCGTGGACCCGGTACTCGTAGGAGAAGCGGCCGTCGATCCCGCCGTGGGGGTCGGTCAGCAGGATCGCGCCTCCGGTCGCGGTGCGTTCCGGCATCACCGCCCAGACGTTGGACGCGCTGCCGGGCCCGGTGTCCGGGATCTGGTTCAGCATCGGCGCCCCACCCCGCCGACAGTCGCCGATGCCGATGCCGGCCTGGTAGGTCAGCCACAGTCCGGCCCGGGGCATGGCCACCGCATCGGCCACCGAAAGATCCCGCGGCGCCCAGTCGGGAACACGCTCGGGGTGGGCTTCCATGTAGGCGCGGAATCCGGCGATGAACCCTGCGTAGTTCTGCCTTAGCTGCGGATCGAGGCGCTCTACGGACTCCGCCGAGACCTCGTGGATGCGCCAGAGCTTGCTCATGTAGTCGACGAACAGCGGGCTGCCCATACCGGGTTGGAGTTGCGGACCGAACGCCTTGCTCAACTCGCCGCGGGCGTAGAGCACCGTGCGCAGGGTGCGCTCGAGCTGGTCCTGGGCCATGGCGTAGCCCAGGCCGTAGAAGCCGTCCTCTTCCAGCCCGGCGTAGATGTGGGGCACGCCCCATTCATCGCGGTAGATTCCGATTTCCGAGGTCGACAGGTCGGGCCCCGAATCCTGCGCCGGCGTACAAGCCCCCAGCAAAAGCAGCACCAACATGGCCAGGGTCCGGCTTCTCATCGATTCTCCTTCGCATCGGCATCACCCCGCCCGCTGCGGATCGCCTGACGACAGTCGTCGAGTGTCGGACAGCGACAACTCATCACGACGGCGAGTACGGCCTGCATGCGACGCGCCTCCTCGATCCGTTCATCGAGTTCTTGCATCTTGTCCTGGGCCATCGCCTTCCAGCGCGCACTGGGCGATGCCCGGCGCGACAACCCCTTCAGCAAGCCACGGATCTCGACGACGGTGAACCCGGCGTTCTTGGCCAGATCAATCAGGGCGAGCTCGTCCAGCACACTCTCGGAATAGACCCTCCTGTTGTTGCGCCGTTCCGGCGGGCGCAGCAACCCCTCTGCCTCGTAGTAGCGAATGGCCGACGTCGCGATACCGGCGCGCCTGGCGACCTCTCCGATCAAGATTCGGGACACAGGTTCCTCCGAAGCCGGCGGGTAGACGAGGTCCTCGGCTTGACTTCAAGTGTACTTGAAGGGGCATGCTCCCTACAGGTCAATGGACAAAGGAGACGAAGATGAACCGAAGCGAAGCCACTACAAACGCCGGGCGGCTGGACCCTGTGGCGATCTGCACCCTCACCAGCGATGCACTCGCCGAACGGCTCGCATGGGTGCGGACGGAGATCATGCGCCACGTGGTCTCCGGCGAGCTCCTTGCTGACGGTATCGCCTGGGAGTTCAGACCTTCGCCGGGACTCGCGGAACGCATCGACCGACTGGTCGCACTAGAGGCGGACTGCTGTAGCGGAATCCGCTTCGAGCGACGACCAGGCTCGACCCGTGAGAACCTGCGTCTCGAAGTACATGGCGCCGACCCACGGGCCGTACTGCACGCGCTCGGGATAGGAGAGCCACCGGCCTCGGCCTCCTCGGGACCCGATCTCCTGGCGCGGTGCCTGGGAGCAGGAGCGGCCGCGGGGCTGTTCCGTTGCTGCGTGGTACCGATGCTGCTCGGCGCGGTAGGCGGAGCGGCCCTGGCCGCACCATTGGCCTCACTGGACCGGCCGCTTCCGATCACCCTCGCGGCGCTGACCGGTGCGGGGCTCGTCTGGCTTCGGCAGAAACGCTCGTCAGCTCGCCGATCGAGTCACCCTCACGGACAGCTGCCCCCCAGCCGCTGCGGCAGGTAGCACGCCCCCGGTGCTTCCGCCGGGGCCGGCCGCTCGCCGGGGTTCCCCTGCCCCAGGCTACCCTCGGAATAGCCGTCGCGGCCGGCCAGAAGCCAGAAGCGATCGCCTGGGGCGGCGTTGAAGCTGAGACTGCCCGATGTGCCCAGACCGCAGACGGTCCGGTCGTAGCCGTAGCTCGACACCGCCGACAACGGACCCGCGTGGAGCGCGTGGTCGGTGGCCAGGCAGCCCGCCTCGTAGCTCAACGTCACCTCGCCGCTCGAGGAATCGAACCCGGTGACGGTCATCAAGCCACCGGAGCCCGCTCCCGAGACCTCCGCGACGGGCGCGCTGAAGTCCTGGAGGTAAGGCCGGAGACCTGCGTACCAGACATCCGCCATCATCCAGCCGCCGTTGTCGGTGTGGTGACGGTGATCGGCGCGCATGCAGCCGATCTGCTCCGAGTTGGTCTCATCGTCCTCGGTGTCGTCGGCGGGGATCGAATCCGGCCGCGAGGTCCAGGGCGCGGTCACCCGCCAATCCGACGGGCTGATCCCCTGGCTGTAACACCTGGCGCTGAAGTCCCAAAGCTCGGTGATGTCGTTGGGGGTCGCCCGGTGAACTCGCGGATCCCGGTCGGCCCGCTGGAAGTAGGCCTCGACCGCGGCGTGCTCCCAGTAGACCGTGGGCAGGTAGAAATGATCGAAGGGCCGGGAGGGGGTCGGCGTGCGCAGCGCGTGATCGCTGCAGCCGGGCTCGCTGTAGTAGCCGCAGGCGAAGTTGGTCACCGGCTTGTGGATGATGAACACATGCTCGGGGCTCATGGCGCCGTAGTCGTTCAGCAGATCGTCGACCAGCATGTCGAACCAGCCGCCGTAGACGTTGCGGCTGGCGTCCTGGGCGTCGAGCACGCCGTCGCAGTTCCAGTCCAGCGCCTCGCCGATTACACCGCTGGAACCGGGGCACGCCCGGGAGGCGGCGGGCAGGTCCGAGGCCAGAAAGAAGTCCTGATCGTCGACGTCGCCGTCACGGTCGAAGTCGTCCACCGGAGTGCTGCGGTTGGAGCTGTCCTGAACCACCGCCAGCCGTACATCCATCTTCTCCCAGCAGGCGTGGAAATCCAGGGCCTGCTCGTTGCGCACACCCCCTTCGTGCCAGACGCAATCGAGGGAACGGGCGGTGCAGGTGTTGTTCGGCGGGGCGCACTCCGGGGGCGCCTGCTCGACGGTATTGAGGCTGCGCTCCATGCGCATCCGGCGGCAGGACCAGCGCACGCCGCTGTTGTCCTGACAGTACTGGTCGGGATCCGAGGTCAACACCCGGTTGTACTGGGGGTCGCCCGGCGCGATGCTGAGCCGGGACCAGAGGAAGCCGCCGTCGCCGTTCTTGATCGCGCGGAAGACGACGTAGTTGCGGCCGTCGGCCGGGTCGCCGTTGGCCGTCTCGGCGAACTTGCCCGGCCAGTCCCCCTGGCCGCTGGTGCTGTGACCCAACACCATGAAGCCGACATCGACCGGATCGCCGAAGGCGTCGGTCACCGGCAAGTTCAGGGTCCCGCCGGCGAACGCCGGCGCGGACAGGCAGACGAAGAGGAACACGGCGCCGAGACGGGGGGCCGCCCGGCGCCCGAAGGCATCGGTGTGCATGGTGTTCAGACCTCGTTGTTTTAGACCCGGGGGCGCCACTCACGTACGGGCATTTCCGCGGCGGTGCAACCATGGCGGATTTACGCAGTTGTCAAGACCCCGATCCGCTGAGGTTTCCGCTATGATGTCGCGATTTTCGTGAAAGAAATTCCCGGAGCACGGCGGACGGATGAAGCGAACGGAAAAGGGCGAACGGATTCGGAAGATCCTCGACGAGTTGATTCCCGAGGTCCCGATTCCGCTGGATCACGAGACCCCGTACCAGTTGCTGGTCGCCGTAGCGCTCTCGGCCCAGACCACCGACGAGCGGGTCAACATGGTGACCCCGAGCCTGTTCGCCGCCGCGCCGACGCCCCGCAAAATGGCGAAGCTGAGCGCCGACCAGATCCTCGAACACATCCGCACCTGCGGTCTGGCGCCGACCAAGGCGAAGAACGTCAAGAAGATGGCCGAGCAGTTGGTCGAACTTCACGACGGCGAGGTGCCCGCCTCCTTCGAGGCGCTCGAGGCATTGCCCGGCGTGGGCCACAAGACCGCCAGCGTCGTGATGGCCCAGGCCTTCGGCATCCCCGCGTTCCCGGTGGACACCCACATCCACCGGCTGGCGGCGCGTTGGGGCCTGTCCGACGGCCGCTCGGTGGAGAAGACCGAGCGGGATCTGAAGGCGGTGTTCCCCGAGGACAGCTGGAACCGGCTACACCTGCAGATCATCTACTTCGGACGGCAGTACTGCCCGGCCCAGCGTCACGACCTCTCGGCCTGCCCGATCTGCGGTTGGGCCGCGACCAAGAAGCGCATCGCCGAGGAGGCGGGGCGCAAGTCCACCCGCAGCGGAAACGGCGGCTCCGGCGGTGCCCGCACCCGCAAGAAAGCCCCTGCACGGACGCGCTCGCGCCGAAGCCTGTCGGAGATCTGACCGGGCCTCACCGGCCTCGCGGCTGACGGCGCTCCTGGCGGCTAGCGCTGCCGGGTGACGACGACGATGTCGTCTCGATCCTGCCGCCAGTCGTATTCCATGTAGCGTGCCGTGGCCACGGCAGCCTCGGTGCCGTCCAGACGGCGCAGCAGGTGCAGCGCGCCGTCGATCCCCGCCGACACACCGGCGGTGGTGATGATCTTGCCGTTATCGACGAAGCGGCGGTCCGCGTGGATCGTTGCCTTCGGCGCCATCTGGCGCAGGCCGTCGATGGCTCCGTGATGCGTCGTGGCCTCCAACCCGTCCAACGCGCCGATCTTGGCCAGCGCCGCGGCGCCGGTGCAGACGGTCAGCACGTGGTCCGCGTGGGCCACCGCATCCGCGATCCACTTCATCGCCGCCTCATCACCGGTCAGGTTCCCCGAGTTGCCGCCGGGGATGATCAGGATGTCCGGCCGCAGGGACTCGTTCATCGCGTGGGCCGGGGTGATCGAAACGAAGCCCTGGCTCACGATCGGTTCGCGAGAGGACGCCACGGTGTAGACCTCGTAATGCCCGCCGCCATGAGCCGCGGCGAACACCTCACCGGGGCCGGCGAAGTCCAGCAGTTCCACCCCGTCGTACAACACCACCGCTACGTTCATCGTCTTGCGCTCCGTGAAATGAACCGGACGTTCCAGAAACTCCGACCGGCAGTTGGCGCTGCCGAAGATGTAGATCTTGCCATCGTGCACCGCGAAATTCTCGGGATGCCCCGGAACGCCGCGCATGGTGGCGCACTCGCCGCCGAACTGGATGCCGTATCGCTCCGGAGAAGCCTGGAAGGCAGCCCTCGACTCGGCGCTCTCGAACAGGTAACGGAAGCCACCGTGATCCAGTGCGATGCTCTCCTTGCCCTCGACATGGTCTCCGGCGGTGAGCGCCACCGGGTCGAACCCCTGGACCGCGAGTCGAGGCTCAACGGCGCCTCCGTCGGCACGGGAGATCCCGACAGCGAGCATCAGGGCCAGGCCGGCCCACAGAACCCAGAGCCCCCGGGTCGTGAACGAATCGATTCGGTTCATCGGCTCTCTCCTCGGGCTTCGTCTCAGTGAAGCCGGCGGTACTCTCGAGGCGTCACGCTCAGGTGGCGCCGGAAGGAACGTCTCAGCTGTTCGGCGTTCTGAAACCCGGAGCGGGCGGCGACCTGCTCCAGAGGCTCGGCTGAATCGGTGAGCAGGCGCCGAGCCGCATCGAGCCGGGCCAGTTCGACGAAACGGGCAGGCGTCTCCCCCACTTCCCGGGTGAAGACCCGGGCGAAGTGCCGCGGGCTCATCGCCACCCGTTCGGCCAGGAGCTCGACGCGCAGATCCTGGTCGAGGTTCTCGACGATCCACTCCATCAGATCGGCAATGGGACCGGGCTCGACCATCTGGCTCAGGAGATGCGTACTGAACTGCGACTGCCCGCCGGGGCGCTTGAGGAACACCACCAGCTCCCGGGCCACCGCCAGGGCCAGATCGCGACCGAGATCCTCCTCGACCAGGGCGAGGCACAGATCGATCCCCGCGGTGATCCCCGCCGAGGTGTAGACATGCTCATGCTTGACGTAGAGAGCGTCCCGCTCCAGTCGAATCCGCGGATAGCGGCGGGCCAGGCGGTCGCAGGATTCCCAGTGGGTCGTCGCTCGCCGGTCGTCGAGCAACCCCGCCTCGGCCAGTACGAAGGCCCCGGTACAGACCGAGGCGATGCGCCGCACCGACGACTCCACACGGTGCAGCCAATCGATCTGGGGCCCCATGTGTTCCCGGGTGTGGGGCCCACCTGGAACCACCACCGTATCGATCCCTTCAGCGAACTCGTCGAAGGTGCGATCGGGCAGCACCTGAAGCCCACCGAGCAGCCGTAGCGGCGCGGCGGTCACGGCGACGGTCTGTAGCCGGTAGGCCGGCCCCGCGGCCGGGTCCTGGGGCGCGGGCACCCGGCCGGCCTCGACCAGGATCCGGTTGGCCGTGGCGAAGACATCCATCGGGCCGGTGACGTCGAGCATCTCCGCCCCCGGATGGAGACAGATCGCGACCTGGCGTGGCTCTCTGGGGAGTTTCGTCGACATCACACGACTAGTGTCGCGCGGATGCGCCGTGTCCTCCAGGACATTGTTCAGGCAGATCCTGCCAGCCCCGAGCGCCGGCGGCCGTCAGCGAGCCGCCGCCGTCTCCGTGGACTCGATCTCCGCCCGCAACGCGTCGACATCGGCGCCGTACTCATCGGCTGCATCCAACGCCACCGCCGCCACTTCAGGCTCGTCGATCCGGTGGGCGGCCAGCGCCAGCATCGCGTAGGCATCTCCACGGCGCAGATAACCCTGACGGAAGCGGCGGCGACGGGAACCGTCCCGCATGGTTTCGTTGTCCTTGTAGGGGAAGTGCAGCCAGACCACTTCACGCAGCCGCTCGAAGGCGTCCTTGTACTCGCCGGCGATCAGATCAAGGCGGGTGGCCAACACGGTGCGCCGTGTCTTGGCGTAGCGCTTCTCCCACTTGCCGACCAGGGACTCCGCCTTGTCCAGCATCTCCCGGGCGGGGCCGGCGTCCCCTTCATCGAGGTAGGATTCGGCCAGGGACAGCACGATCGAGATATTTTCCCGGTTGGTCCAGGCCGCGATCAGATCCTCGCTGGGCCGGGTCTTGTCGTCCATGAAGGCCAGGGCCTGTTCGGAGTAGAACGGCGCGACCAGGGCACGCAACAGAAGCGCCCGCGCCTCGAGCGGCGACGCGCTCTCGGCTCGCCAGCGCAGCGCTTGTTTGGGGCGGTCCGATTCACAGATGAAGGTGGCCAGCACCTCACCCCGTTGATCGAGGTAAAACCGCCGCGGCTCCTTGTCCAGGGGGATGTTGAACTCGGCGGATTCCCCCTGGAACAGCATGTTGCCCCCCAGGCCTCGCTGACTGCGGGTGGTCTCGAAACGCTTGTCGAAGACCTTCTTGTTCTCGGCGTCGGCCAGCTCCACCTGGAACGGGACGAGCATGAACCAGTCGGAGGTCTCGAGATTCTCCACCCGGGTCTGACGCAACCGCCAGGCCCCGTTCGCCCGCTCCATGGCGTAGCGATACGTGATCTGGGGAATCTGGCGGGCATCGCCGCGGACCACCCAGCCCTCGGGCCCTTCCTCGATCTCGTAGCTGTAGTAGATCTCGGGCAGGCCGGTCCCGTAGATGAAGTTCTCGGCGAAGCCGTCGAGGTCGACGGACATGATCCGCTCCAGCGCCGAGAGAAAAGTCTCGGTGGAGATCTGGCGATGGTTCACGGCGCCTGCCAGGGTGCGCAACGCATCGACCAGCGGCTCCTCGCCCAGTCCGCGCGCCAGCATGAAGAAGACCACCGAACCCTTGCGGTAGACGATCGACTGATAGGCCCGTGAGGAGATGCTGGAAAACAGCCGCTGCCCCATGGTGACCGGCCCCAGGGACTCGATGATGCGGCCGTCGGCGGTGCGGCGGGTCAACGCGTTCTGCCAGGCCCGGGCGTTGGACGCCAGGTAGTAGGCCTTGCTCTGGCGAACGCTCTTCGTGTAGAGCGACGAGGAGAAATCGGCGAGGGCCTCGGACAGCCACTGATCCCGGTAGGAGGCCCAGCCGATCTTGTGCCCCCACCACTGGTGGGACAGCTCATGGGCGATGGTCTCGGTCCGGGCGTCGAGGTACAGCTGGTTGCGGGAGGTCTTGGTATTGCCCCGCAACTCCGCGACCCACTGCGAGAGGGTGATGAACCCGAGCAACCCCTGGGAGTAACCACGGGGCACCGTGGCCACGGTCAGATGATCCAGCGGGTAGGGGCCGAAGGTTTCCTCGAGGAAGATCAGCGACTCGGCGAAGGTCGTCGCGACCTCCTCCCGGGTCTTGCGATCGATCTGGGTCACCTTGCTGAAGCCCAGGCGTATCGCCACGTGGCCGGCCTGCACCTCGACGATGTCGTAGGCGCCGATCTCGAACGACACGCCGAGGGAGGGAATGCTCAGGTTGCGCCGCTCGCGCAGGACGCCGTCCGCCTCGGATCGTTCGACCAGGGCGCCTGCGGCCAGCAGCTCGTGTTTCTTCGGCCAACGGATGTCCAGGTCGTAGGTCGCCAGATCCACCCCACCGAACCTGGGATACCAGCGGAGGGTGTCGGCGATGCGGTAGACGCCGAGATCCACCTCGTCGAGAACGTAGCCCTTCCATTTAACGTTCAGGGCAACCTTTTCTCCCTTGGACACACCCCCGGGCAACACGATCTGAATCGCGTCCCCCGCGCGGTTCCACTCGAGGGACTCGCCCGCGGCATCGGCGACGGCGGTGATCTGCAGGTCAGGGTAGATCGAGGCGGAAACGACCCGGGCACCCTCCCGATCGCAGCGCAGATCGACCCGGGCCTCTCCGCGTAGCTCCATGGTGCGTTTGACCACCTCGACGGAGAGGTCGTAGTGCACCGGCTCGAAACTCGCGTGGCCCGGTTGCGGCCCGGAGTCCCCCCGGGCCACCGCCTGGCTCCAGGTGTCCCACCAACCCAGGTCGGCAAGACGGGACTGCATCATGCGGCGAGATTGACGCTGCTTGCGAACGTAGCGTTCGTAGAAGTTCCGGTCGCGGCTGTCCAGATCCATCGGCACGAACTGCCCCAGCCGGATCTGCTCGACCTCGGCAGGGTCGAAGCGATAGAAGAAATCTCCGACCTCTTCGCTCTGGAACCAGCCGGAGTACTGGGCCTGCCCCTCGGGATCGCCCAGCGCCGCTCTCAGCAGGGACGCATCGACACCCAATCCGCGGGTCACCGGACCGTTGACCCACGCCTCGAAACACTTCCGGGCCTTCTCTTCCTCTTCGACGTCCAGCAGGGTCGCGGGGCGCCCCTCGAAAAGACGTGCCATGAGCCCGGGATCTCCCAACGAGATCACCGCAGCGCTGACCTCGGCATCGAGTGCCTCGGCGTTGACGAACAGCTCGAGCTGGTGCTGCTCCACGGGGTCGGCGTTCTCGTAGTGGAAGCGGGCGCTCCCCAGAAAGACCAACTCGATGTCCCGGCCGCCGACGGCACGGGCGGGGATCAGGGTGCCGTGCCGGAAATCGATGCGCGCGGCGGCCAACTCGATCTGGAGATTCTCCACCTGGACCGCCTCGTCGAAACGCAGCTCCGTCGACCGCATCTCTTCCAGGAGCGCATCGACACCGCCCTCTTGCTCGGCGCAAAGCGCCGGGACCGATACCGCACACGAGACGAGGAACAGTAGGGTGCCGAAAAGCGCTCGGCGATGCCTGGCCATGATGCCTCCCGAGTTCTCAAAGGTTGGAGCTTGGCCTCATTCTGCCATGAAACCCGGGCCGCTCCGCAAGGGCCTTTCAACGAGCCCCGCCGTTGCGGAGTAGACTGGTCGACATGGGCATGAACCGAAGACGATTCATCCGGTTGGGGTCGACGACGCTGGCCGTCTCGCTCTTCCCGCGGGAGTTGATCGCCGGGAATGGGCGGGCGCGGCCGCGTACCCGGCTTCACGACCTCCGTCTGCGCACCTCGGTGGCGATCGGAGAGATGGCCGACTTCTACGCAGGCGTGCTCGAGTTCGAAGTGCTGGAACGTAGCCGGCGGCATCTGACCGTCGCCGCGGGAGAGACCCGGCTACGCTACGACTACCAGCCGGCGGAGTCAGGCTCGCCCTTCTACCACGTGGCCTTCAACATCCCCGAGAACAAGATCCTGAGCGCTCGGGACTGGCAGCTGGAGCGCACCGAGCTCGACCCCAACCCGAACGCACCGCGCCATCCGGACCACCCGGACATCGTGCATTTCGCCCAGTGGGACGCCCATGCGGTGTTCTTCCGCGACCCGGCCGGCAACATCCTCGAACACATCGCCCGGCACACTTTGGACAACGCAGCTGCAGGCCCGTTCACGAGCCGCGACATCTCCTGCTGCAGCGAGATCGCCCTGGTTCTGGACGCCGACGATCTGCGCCCCGAGGCAGACCGCCTCGGCGCGGCCATCGGCCTCCCCCGCTACCGCAACAGCAGCGCACAGTTCGTCGCCCTGGGGGACGAGAACGGCCTGGTGCTGGTGATGAAGAAGGGGGTCAGCCTGCGTGGCGACGCAGACATCTACCCGACTGAAGTCGAACTCGCAGGGGCCGACTTCGACCACAGCGTCCCCGGCCTGCCCTACCGTCTGAAATCGAGCTAGCTTCCCGCAGTAGCTCCGGCGCCGCTACTGCGCCCGCAGGCTCACCGGCGGCGACGGCGGATCGGTCGGGTCCCCCCCGCCTCCGCCGGTCTCCTCGGAGGTATCCGCTGCGGTGCTGCACTGGGCATCGTCGGGGAAGTCGTGATCCCCGTCGGAATCGTCGTCGAGGCCGTTGTCGCACTGGGCGTAGTCGCCCCGCTCCGACGGATCGTTGCCGTTGGCGCAGCCGGGATCGGCGCCATCGATGTTGCCGTCTCCGTCGTTGTCGATCCCGTCGCTGCACTGGATCGAATCGAATGACCAGCCGCGGATCCCGTAGGGGTAGAGCGAATCACCCCGCTCGTAGGGACCGATATCCGGGGCACTCCCGGCGAAGCTGTCGGAGATGTTTGGGATCGGTGTCCCGGCATCGACGGATCTTGCCGCCGAGGCCAGCCGCGGATCGACGATGCTGACGAAGCGGGTCGACGCCGAGGAACTGGGCAGTTCCGCCGGCGGCGTGGCGAAAATCTGGGTGTCGTCGATCAGGCCGTTGGCCTCGAAGCTGGTCCGCGACTGGAAGGTCGCGAAGTTCGAAGCGTCATTGCCCGGGCCGTAGCGGAAGCTGCCGTCGTCGTTGTACGCGTTGTGGTCGATGGTCGCATCGGGGTGGTTCCCTGAATCGGCGCGACGGCCGCGGAAGCGCGTACTGCTGTCGACGATGGTGTTGCCCGGCGCCCCGACGAACAGGTTGTTCTGCTGGACATAGTCCCAGGTGCTGTCGGAGTAGTAGTTGGTCCAGGTCTGCCCGATCAGGTTGTGGAACACCCGCAGGCCCGATGGCGGGCCGTAGGTGCTCTGGGCCATGGCGATCTTCAGATGCCGGGACATACCGCCGGACCAGCAGACGTTGCGGAAGAAGTAGAACGGCCCGCCGAAGGTCGGCTGGGCGCTGAAGCATGAGTTGTAGTTCATGCACTTGTTCCGAGTCGCGATGATGTTGCCATGGGCGTAGTCGAATTCGAAGCAGTCATCTTCGGACCACTCCACCACGTTGCCGTACCACAGCATGTGCCGGTGCGGCCCCATCACCGAAGTGGACTCCTGGGCCCGGCTGGTGCCGATGGAGTCGCCGTAGCCCCGCATGGTGTTGTGGGCCACCACGTTGCCGCTACCGTGAATCACGATCCCCTCGGAGCCCGAGGTGCCTCGCTGGGGAAACGAGATCGGCCCTTCCATCCAGTTATCGACCACGTCGATGTTCGTCTTGCGGAAGTTCTTGAGGTAGAGCCCCTTGTCGCAGCCCCGCACGATGTTGCGTCGGAAGACGAAGCCGTCGGTATCCCCTTCGGCGGTCACGGCGAAGCCGGTCTTCGAACGCTGGGGCCGGCTCAACGCGCCGGTCAGGGTGCAGTCTTCGATGTAGAGATGATCGACGCTCTGCATGTGCACGACCCAGATCTCGCCGGCGGCGTCGAGGATCGTGCTCTCCCGGTCGGCGCAGCGCAGCACGATCGGGTTGGCCGCGGTGCCGCTGTTGCGGAACTCGACCACATAGTCATCGCCTGACGAAGCCCGGTAGGTGCCGGCAGCCACGGTGATGACCTGGCCGGGCTGGGCGTTCTGAGCGGCAGTGCGCAATTGGGACAGGGTCGAGACGTTGACCGTCGACGGGTTCTGCGGCCCGCTGCGCGGTTCGCTGCGGGTGGCGTGGTTGACCGTCCGTGTCTCGTTGTAGCCGTCGGGGTCGGTGAAGGTGAACTCGATCTGGTAGGTCGTGTCCGGCTGCAAATCCCAGATCGCGCCGGAGTAGTTCCGCCCCTCGTGGTGGGGCGCGCCGTTGCCGATGTTCTCTTCCATCACCAGCAGCGGCGGGTAGCCCGCACGCCAACTTCCACCCGCGGCGGGCCGGAAACGGATCGAGACCGACGAGTTCTCATTGGCGTCGGTGTCCTGGCTGCCTTCGGGAATCAGCGGGACCTTGAAGCCGATGGAGTACGGGGTCGAATCGTCGAACACGACACTCCCCGGGTTCATCACGTTCGGATCGGCGTGAACGGCGCCGGCCCCGAGACCGGCACAGAGCATCAACAAGGCTAAGCGGCGCCACAAGGACACGTGGTTCTCCTCCCGACCATCCCCGGCGGGGAGAACAGCAATCGACATGCCCGCCCCGGAGGGCCGGAACGCCCCTGATTCGGCCGGAATCGGCACCTTCGGGACTCGCTGCCGGGGCCGCCGAACGCGAAAGCGTAATGTTTGCCGACAGGCGTGTAAGCCTTACTCGCGGGCCACGTGGTTCAGCAGACCGTGGAGCGCCTGGACCGCATCCGCCATCCGCTCGTAGTTCAGGGTCTCGGGGGTATCGCTGCGCCGGTGATAGTGGGGAGTGCGGTGGAAGGCGGTGTCGCTAACCAGCACCGCCGGGTAGTCGAACCGGCGGAACCAGTAGTGATCGGACCATAAGATCCCCGGCATCTGCGCCGGCCCGCGAAAGGAGAGCACCGGGATCGATCCCGCCGAGCGCAGGCCGCGCTTGGCCTTCTCGACGGAGCGGCCGGAAGCCAGGTCGCCGATCACCGCCAGAAAGTCCCCCCGGGATGGATAGAACAGGCGGAAGGCCTTGAGCGGATAGCGCTGGCTTCCCGGTTCGTCGGAGTAGTAGCCGATGCAGTCCAGGGCGACCATCAGCTCGACATCCAGCTCGGCGTCGAGGAAACTCCGGGCGAAGTGATGGCTGCCCATCTCCTCGCTGGAAAAGAACGGCGGCTCCTCGTTGGGGAAGAAGGCGAAGATCCGGGTGCGGGGCAGCGGCTCCCGGGGAAGGGTGCGAATCAGCTCGAGCAGCACGGCGACACCGCTGGCGTTGTCGTCGGCGGCGGGGAAGTCCCCGTAGCTGTCGTAGTGGGCGCCGACGATCACCGGGGGCAGGGACGGGTCCGTACCCGGCACCCGCACCACCAGGTTGCGGTACTCCCCTTCGGGCAGCCGGTAGCGCTGCTCTTCGACCGGGTAACCCACGTCACGAATGCGGTAGGACAGCCAGTCGGCGACACGGTCAAGATGAAGCGGCGGCGCGTAGACCCTGGGACTCAGCGGGCCGCACAGCTGCTCGACGGTGGTTCTCAGGCTCGCCGGGTCCACCTCCGGCGGAACAAAGCCCTGCGGCACCGAGAACACCCACGGTCCCCGCGCGAAGGCGCCGAGCCCGAGCACCGCGGCGAGCACCACCGCGAGCGAGATCCCCAGACAGAGCCATAGACGAGGACGGGATCGCTTGGACGACATGCGGACCTCCGGTTGCCCCCGGCGTTTGCCGGCGGCCGCCGGCATCTGTCCTCATGTACGGATCGATGGGCGTCGGCGTCCAAGCCGGCCGTCAACGAAACCGGGGGAAGCGCAGGTAGGTGCGGGCCGGAACGTGGGCCAGACGCAGGCCGCCGGAGACCGGAGGCCGGCGAGGGGTATGCATGTTCTCGTAGATCAGGTCGCGCAGCACGACCCCCAGGGTGAACAGGGGGATGCCGAAGAAGCCCGCCAGGATGGCGGCTGACCAGATCTCGGGGGTGAACATGACCCCGAGGGCGATTGCGAAGCTGAGGAGCAGAAGCCCCGGGTGTGGTTTTCGATTCATGAGTCCTCCCTTCAGAGGGCAGCCGGGCGGCCGCCCTCTCCGTGTAACGCTTGATACACGCGGGAGGTCGCTCTATTCGCCGGATTTCCGTTCGCAGGTGCGGGTTCCCGGTTCGAGCGCCACGTCGACGATCAGCTTGTCGTGGCTCGGCACGGTGTACACGAAGCCGTACTCCCGGGCCATCCGCCTCAGGGCGTCCTTGACCGTCATCTGCTCGTAGTCGATGTCGACCACCACCTTCTCGACACACGGACCCAGTTCCAACTCGTTGTGGGTCGTCCCGGTGAGCGCTTCCAGCGGGATGCGGGCGGAGACGC
Organism: Acidobacteria bacterium Mor1; assembly: GCA_001664505.1. Taxonomy (GTDB): domain Bacteria; phylum Acidobacteriota; class Polarisedimenticolia; order Polarisedimenticolales; family Polarisedimenticolaceae; genus Mor1. Next base: position 4,692,993 of record CP011806.1, on the reverse strand, counting down.
CGGGGAATTCGAGCCGCTTCGCCACCAGATCGATGCCCGTCAACCGATCCAGCGGATCCCCGGTTACGTCCTCGGCAGCAAGCGGTAAACAAAGTCCGACACAAGCCAGAAGCGCCAGGATCTTCAGCCATTTGGCCATGGGTCCCCTCCTCGGTTTGATGGGTGGAACAGAACCGCTACTCGTCGGCGCCCTTGCCGGCCTTGGTCCGCGCCAGATCGACGATCAGCTTGTCGTGAGCCGGAACGGTGTAGACGAGCCCGTACTCCCTGGCCAGCCGCTTCAAGGCCTTTCGCACGGTCATCTCCCCGTAGTCGACGTCGACCACGACCTTCTCGACACCCGGACCCAACTCTAGCTCGAAGGGGGTCGTGCGGGACATCGCCTTGAGTGGCATCGAAGCCGACACCTTGGTGAACTTGAGCATCACGACCAGATCGGTCCCGCTCAACCGATCCAGCGGGTCGGCGGGCGCCTCATCGGCCGCGGCGGGCAACGCCAGGAGGGCCAGACTCACAAATGCGATAATTTTCAACGACTTACCCATGGAACCCCTCCATAAGCCGGGCTGAAAAAGAACTTATCCCCAGCCTAACCCGGGCCTGGCTCACGGGCAAACCACGTCCGATTCTGGAACCGAAACGCTGTTGAGAGCGTATCCTCATGTACACAGCAGGAGGGGTTGCGATGCACGGTTTCCTCAGTTCACTCAAATTCCTGGTCGTCGGCCCGGTGATCGTCGGTTTCCTGGCGGTGATCAACATGATGACCTCGCCGGGCACCTGGTGGGTCCAGTGGCCTGCTCTGGGCATCGGCATCGCCTGGATCTTCTCCCTGCTGCGCGTCATCAAGGGCATCGTTCTGCTCGGCGGTCTCGCCGCCCTCGGAACCTGGCTGTTCCAGCGCTACGGCAAGAACGTCTGACCCACTCCCGGCGATAGATCGGTTAGCATCCCCTTTCGGATCCGGGGGGAGGGTGCGTGACGATCCAGGACCAGACAGGTGCGTCCAGCGCCGGGCGGCCCAGCGAAGGGCCCGACTGGTGGCGTGAGAACGGGCCGGTGGCGGGCCGTTGCCCCAACTGCGGCACCCCTGACCCAAGGGCGTTCTGTCCGAATTGCGGTCAACGGCAAACCGACCGCCGCCTATCCCTGCGCACCCTGCTGCGCGAGCTTCCCAGCCGCTTCTTCACCCTGGAACGGGGCCTGCCCCGGACCTTCATCGACATGTTCCGATCACCGGGCAAGGTCGCCTTCGACTACGTCTGCGGCGCGCGGAAACGCTACGCCAGCCCGCTTACCTACTTCTTCGTCGCGGCGACCGTCCAGATCGTGGCCCTGACCCTGCTCAAGGACGTGATGCTCGACAGCATCCGCGGCCAACTCGGACCCCAGTTCGAAAATCCGAACAACCCGCTGGGCCAGTTCATCGGCCGTCTCGGCGAGAACAGCCTCGAGCGCTTTGCCGGCATCTTCTATCAGGTCACCCGCAGCGCCTACAGCTACCTCTGGATCCTGTTCTCCGCCGCGGTGGCACTCGCGTTCCGCCTGATGCCCTTCGCCGGAAAGCGACGGTTCAACCTGGCGGAACACTACGTGTTCGCGCTGTTCACCATCTCGCACATGATCCTGGTGAGCGGCCTGCTCGCCCCCTTCGCCATCCGCTGGCTCGGTGTCGCCACCTGGGGCTTCATCGTCTGGGGGATCTACTTCGGCTTCCTCGGTTGGGCCGCAATCGGTTTCTACCGCGGCCGCTGGTACACGGTGTTCTGTGGACTGTTCGCGCTGGGGGCGGCGTTCTTCGTCTACGTCATCGTGTTCTGGACGGCGGTCCTGGTCATCGTGGCCCGCTCGATACAGCCGGCGGCAGGCTAGATCGCAGGCCGGCCGCACAGGCGGCCGGCCGCCCGGCGGTCAGCGTGTCTCGAATCCCCGGCGCCCGATCTGTTCCGCCAGCATGACCCGGGTCTCACCATCCCACTGGGCGTAGACCACCGGAGGCCCGGGCAGCGCGTCGGCAAAGAACAGCTCGGTCCACTTGTCCTCGCCACCGTCGATACGAAAGACCCAACCCTCGAAGCGGCCCAGGGGCGTATCGCGGGTATCGCGGCTGCGGGTCGTGTTCGAGCGGGCGAACACCGCGTGATCCCGCAGATCGCTCCAGGCAACGGTCATCGCCACCGGTTCGCCTCCCGGCTGAGTCGCGCGCAGCTCGCCCCGCTCGGCGCTCCAACCGGTCACCTCGGTACGGGAAACCGTCGGGCCCGCCTGGGTCGTCGTGCGGGTCTCGAGCCAGAACCCCTCGGTCCAGGCGTCACGAATCTGCTCGGCGGTGAAGGGGGTCGGCCACATGGACTCGTCGGACGCCTCTCCGGCAGAGCCGAGACCGGCCGCGGTCAGCGCGCAAAGCAGCAACAACGTTCGCATCGAAGTCTCCATCAAAGGACAAGGGGCCGAGACGTGCCGGCCCGAGCATAGACGAATACGAAACTGCGGGGGAGAGGTTCTGACCTGGGTTCAGAACAGGAAGGTTCTGAACCTAACTCAGAAGCCGAGGAGGCGCCCGCCCTGGTAGACCAACAGCGAAGCGACGTAGGCCAGGCCGGTCATGTACGCCAGCATGAACAACGGCAGGCGCCACCCCTTGCTCTCGCGGCGGGCCACCGCCAGGGTGCTCATGCACTGCATCGCGAACATGAAGAACACCAGAAGACTCAGGCCGGTCAGGGGTGTCCAGAGAGGCGTGCCGTCGTCTCGCAGGTCGGCGCGCATCACTTCACGCAGGCTGTCGGTTTCTTCTCCGTCGCCGACGCCGTAGACCACGCCCATGGTCGAGACGAAGACTTCCCGGGCGGCGAAGGAACCGATCAACCCGATGCCGATCTTCCAGTCGAACCCGAGCGGCTCCAGGGCGGGCTCCATCAGGTGCCCGAGCCGGCCGGCGTAGCTCTGCTCGACCTGCATGGCCGCGATCTGGTCGTCGCTCAGCCCGGTCGGAGTGTCCGCCGGATCCAATCGCGGGAAGGTCAGCAACAACCACAGGACCACGGAGAGCACGAGGATCACCCGGCCGGCGGTCCAGAGGAACGCCCTCGCCTTGTGCCAGAGGGTCTGTAGAACCGCCGACAACCTCGGCAGACGATAAGGGGGCAGCTCCATCACCATCTGCGGCCGCTTCCCGCGGAACAACGTGCGCCCCAACACCACCGAGGCCAACCAGGCAACCAGGGTGCTGAACACGTAGAGCCCGAACAACATCAGCGACCCGACGCTGATCCAGCCCAGGACCGTGCGGTCGGCGGGGAACAGTGCGGCGATGACCAGGGCGTAGACCGGCAGGCGCGCGGCGCAACTGATCAACGGTACGACCAGCATGGTCAACAAGCGGTCCCGCTCCCGTTCCATGGTGCGGGTAGCCATGATGGCCGGGATGGCGCAGGCGAAGCCTCCCATCAACGGCACGAAGGCGCGGCCGCTCAACCCGGCGAGCCCCATCAGCCGGTTGACCAGGAAGGCCGCCCGGGCCATGTAGCCCGAACTCTCCAGCAAGGTCAGGAAAAAGAACAGGAACAGGATCTGCGGCAGGAACACGACGATACCGCCGACGCCGGCGATGATGCCGTCGGTCAACAGATCGCGGAACAGGCCGGCGGGAAGTTGGGCGCGAACCGCGTCGGCCAACACCGTGAACCCGCCCTCGATGGCGTCCATGAAGGGCTCGGAGCCGCGGAACAGCAGCTGGAAGATACCCAGCATCACCGCCGTGAACACAAGACCGCCCCAGAGCGGATGGGTCAACACCGCGTCGACCCGGTCGGTCAGCGTCGGCTTTGCCGGGCCCGGCTTGATCATCGGGAGCGCACGCTCCTCGATGAAGCGATAGCGCGGCCCGACCGCCTCCAGCTCGAGGTCGACTCCCTGCTCCCGCAACCGGCTGCGGTGGGCCCGGGCCCGCTCGCGAATCGCCTCGGGTACGATCAGGCTCTCATCGTTGTCGGCGCTCATCAGCGCCCACCAGGCGAAGGCATCCCGTTGGTCGGAACGCAAACCGGCCGGTGCCACCTCGGCGACGAAAGAGCTCAGGCCCTCGATACGGGCCGGGTAGTCCGCCCCCTGCCAGGAACGCGGCCGTGCGATCGGCATCTTGCCTTCGAGCAATCGGGCCACGGCCTCACCCAGCGCTTCGATCCCCTCGCCGTCACGACCGACCACCGGCACGAAGGGAGCGCCGAACAACTCCTCGAGTTGGGCGCACTCGACCTTCAAACCTCGATCCCGGGCCTGGTCCATCATGTTGACCGCCACCACCACCGGCAGGTTGAAGTCCAGCAGCTGGGTCAACAGGTAGAGCCCGCGCTCGAGGGTCAGGGCATCGAGAATCAGGATCACCGCAGAAGGCGGCGGCGACCCGGCGAGCCCCAACAACTCCTCGACGGTGACCTCCTCGTCGCGGGAACGGGCAAACAGGCTGTAGACGCCCGGGGTATCGACCAGGTTGACCTGGCGGCCGTCCAGGTCCAGCAGGCCGGTTCGGCGATCGACGGTGGTGCCCGGATGGTTGCCGACCTTTTGCCGGCTGCGGGTCAGGCGGTTGAAAAGGGTCGTCTTGCCGGAGTTCGGGTTGCCGACCAGGGCCACCGTGGTCTGACCCTCGCCGGGGCCGGCGCTCGCTCGTTGCGCCGGCGGCGGGCCTATTCGCAGAAGACGCAACAACCGTCCTCCCGGCTGACCGCCAGGTGGTATCCGCGAACCCGGACCTCGATCGGGTCTCCCATGGGCGCGACACGCACTACGGAAACCTCGGTTCCGGGCGTCAGGCCCAGCTCGAGCAGACGCAGCCGCCCTGCGCTTCCAGGGCGAACCGAGACCACCCGGGCAGACTCCCGGGGGCGCAGGTCACCGAGGGTCCGGCGGGACTGTTGCGACTCTTTCGCACTCATCGGGCTTGCTCCTGGGCACGCTTGCGACTGAGTCGCACTTTTTGAGCGGCGTCTGTCGGGATCGAGGGAGGATTGTAGACCGTCGCAGAGTCTTCGGCCAGCCGAACTTTCCGGAACGCGCGTCAGCCCGCGTAGAGATGAACCCGCTCGGCGACGAATTCCGACATCGCCGTGGCCGCCGCCAGGTCCGGATGCCGAAGTATGACGAACCCGTCGGACAACAGCGTCTTCTTCCAGTCCCGACGCGGCGCACCGATCGGTTGAAACTCATGACGCACGACGTGTTGCCCGAAGCGGCGATGCAGTTCGTTTAACCCCTCGATGCCCCGGATGCGGCCTTGGCCCCGGGCGCGCTTGAAGATCATGCCGACGTTGTACTTCCGTTCGAGCGGTTGAGAGATACGGCCACGCAAGACCGCCTCGGCCCAGGCCTCGTAGACATCGAAGTCGCAGGCGTAGTTCATCAACTCGCCGGTCATACCGCCGGGCGGCCGGGCCGCGATCTCGCAGAACACCACCTCGCCGTCGTCCTTGAGAAACCACTCCATGTGGGCGAAACCGGTGTGGTAGCGAAGGGCGGCCAGCACGCGCTGCCCCAACTCGTAGGCTGCCCGGTACTGCGGCGCGTCCAGATCCCGCAGAATCATGTTCTGCGGGCTGATCCGCGGATCCGAGCGGGACTGCAGCATGGTCGGTGTGTAGCGCAGGATGTTCCAGTAGAGGATCTTTCCGCCGGCGCTGATCGTGTCGAAGGTGAACTCCCGCCCGACCACGAACTCCTCGAGGACCACCTCCTCGACCCGGGTCAAAGCGGGCAGCAGACGAATCAACTCCTTCATCGAATCGACGCGGTAGGTATCCGCCGATCCGGCCCCGGCGATCGGCTTGACGATCAGCGGAAAGCCGACCTGCTCGGCAACCTGGGTTACCTCGCTACGGGTGCGGGCCTTGCCGAATCGCGGATTGCGCACGCCCGCCTGTTCGAGCACCTCTCGCATCCGGTGCTTGTCCCGGAACCAGCGCGTCTGCTCACGCCCCAGCCCGGGCAGCCCGAAGGCGTGGCGCAGCTCGGCGGAGAGCTCCATCGCCGGCTCCCAGAGACACTCGACGCGGTCCAATTCGACCGGCACCTCCCACTTGGCCAGGGCCTCGAGAAGGGTCGGAAGGTGCCAGAGGTTGGGCACCTGGAGGTACGCGGTCAACGCCTCCCGGGCGATCTCGGGAAGCGCTCCGACGGGCTGGTCACCGACCCCCAGCACCCGGGCGCCCTGCCGAGCCAGCCCCCGCACGTAGAAGGGCACCTCGTAGGGAAAACCGGGCTGGAGCACGAGGACATTGGCCATCCGCCGAGTGTTTCAGGCCGGCGGGAGCGCTGTCAACAACCCCGGATGCGCCCCGGGACGCGCCCTTTCTCGCCCTCCTCCAAAACATCAATTTCTGTACCCAAATGGCAGTCAATTCCAATAATTCAAAACGGACTAAATGGATTGACAGGTACGGCCCCGGTCCTAGATTCGACCCCCGTAACCTGAAGGAGATTTCCGGTGTCCGAACCCGCAGTCGCTCAGTCCAATATCGAACCCCTGATCCAGAAGCTCGACGCGGAGATTCGCGCCGGAAATCTGAATTTCCCGGTCCTTCCCGACGTCGCCCTGCGGGTTCGGGACATGGCTTCCGGTGACCAGGGCGGCGCCCTGGACCTGGCCAAGATCATCGAGGTGGAGCCGGCGCTGTCGGCCCGGATCCTCAAGATGGCCAACTCACCGATGTTCGCCGGGCTGTCGGAGATCCGCAGCCTGCATCAGGCCATCGGGCGCCTGGGCACCGGGATGGTCGTTGCGGTCGTCGTCGGCTCCGCCGGCAAGGACATGTTCCAGTCGGAAGACCCTCGCTTGAAGAAGGTGCTGAAGGAGTCCTGGACCCGTTCGGTATTCGCTTCGGCGACTGCCACTCAGATTGCCGATCTCGCCGGTATCGAACGCGAGCAGGGTTTCCTCGGCGGGCTGCTCTACGGCTGCGGCCAGCCGATCCTCGCCGAGTGCTCCGAACGGCTGACCAAGGAAGGCTCCTTGCCTCGACCTGCCCAGGATCCGCTGATGCAGGCGATCTACGAGCTGAGCCCCAAGGCCGGCGCCAGGCTGATGAGCCGCTGGGGCCTGCCGACTCCGCTGGTCCACGCGATCGAGCATCAGCGGGATCTCGCCGCCTGCCCCGAGGAGCATCAGATGATGTGCGCCGTGGTCGGCGTCTCGGCGGTCGTCGGCGAAGGGATCGCCGCCGCCGATGAAGAGGCCGTCATCGCCGAGGCGGTCACCGCCTCTCAGGCGGGCCAGGCGCTGCATCTCGACGAAGAAACGCTGGCGATGATCATCGAAACGGCGACGGTCAACGGCCGGGATATCTCCCAGCTGATCTGACCGGGCCGGACGGCTGCGCCGCGCTCAAAAAAAGACTCAAGTCCCCTATCCGCCTGCCGATCAGCAGGGTGCGGCGGCATCACGCCGCCAATGTGGAGGACAGTGGATCATGAGTAAGAGCCAGGCCGGCTACACGCTGACCGAAATCATCGTTGCCGTCGCGGTGATCGCGATTCTCGCAGGCGCGATGACGCCGCTCATCTTCAAGCAGATCGAACGCAGTCGCGATTCCCGGGCATCCCAGGACATCAACGCGTTCAAGGCGGCGTTCGTGCAGTACTACGCCGATACCCAGTTCTGGCCCTGCGGCTGGAACGGCGCGCGGGATCGGAACCAGCACGTCGACATCGACGCCTTCTCCTGCCTCTACGAAGACGACGGCGTAACCGGCTGGGACGGCCCGTACCTGGGCAACTCCGCCGGCAACAGCCCGGAGACCGTCGCCGTTCAGGACGGCGACGGAGCCTGGGCCGGCGTCGTCGACCCGTGGGGCGCTCCCTATCGGCTGTACGCGCGCCGAGCCAACGCTAGGAACGCAGAGCACGGATACATCGTGCTGTACTCCCAGGGCAAGGACGCTCGCCGCAACACCAGCGTGGCCGAGTTGATCAGCGGCCAGGCCCAGGGAGACGACATCGTCCTGGTGGTCAGCAACCGGGCCAAGGGCTAGTTCAGAGCCCTCGGAACGAATCTCGATGTCGATCCTCCGACTGGGAGAGCGGCTGGTCCGCTCCGGGGCGATTACCTCGGAGCAACTCGACCTGCTCGCCGCCGAACAGAAACGCAGCGGCCAGCGGCTGACGCAGCTGGTGGTGGAACTCGGCTTCGCCTCGCCGGAGCGCGTGGCCGAGACCGTTGCCGAGATGTCCGGCTCTCCCTACATGCCGCTCCAGCAGCAATCCATCGAGGAAGGGCTGGCGGCACTGGTCGACGAGGAGGTCGCCCGCAAGCATCAGATGGTGCCGGTGCGGCGGCTGGAAAACCGGCTGACCGTCGCCGTCGCCAACCCGACCAACATCATCGGCGTCGACCAGCTGCGCCAGAGCACCGGCCTCGACATCGAGGTGGTGGTTTCTCCCGAAGGCCACATCGCCGACGCCCAGGACCAGCTCTATCTGCTGCAGGACCACCGGGGGCAGATCGAAGAGCAGATCGACCGCGCCGAACAGGCGATGGCCGAGATCGGCGACACCGGCGTCCGCGAACTGGGCGCGGTGATCGAACTGGTCGAAGGGTTGATTCGCGAGGGCTTCCGGCGACGGGCGACCGACATCCACATGGAGCCCGAGGAACGGCTGACCCGGGTGCGCTACCGGGTCGACGGCGTTCTGCTCAGCGGCCCCAGCCTGCCCACGGCGCTTCACACCGCGGTCATGGCCCGAACGAAGATCCTGGCCGGACTCGACATCGGTGAATCCCGCCTGCCCCAGGACGGCCGGATTCGCCTCGAGATCGGACGCAAGAAGATCGACCTGCGCGTCTCGACGATCCCGACCATTCGGGGTGAGAACCTGGTGCTGCGCGTGCTGGACAAGTCCAACGTCGTGCTGGGACTGGACGCCATCGGCATGGGCGAACAGGATCTCGAGAATCTGCGCGGACTGCTGTCGACGCAAACAGGGATGATCCTGGTGACCGGGCCCACCGGCTCCGGCAAAACCACCACCCTCTACTCGGCGCTCTCCTCCCTCGACGCGGTGCGCAACAAGGTAGCGACCCTGGAAGATCCTGTGGAATACGAGCTGCCGATGATCCGGCAGTCGCAGGTGAACGAGAAGACCGGTTTCGGTTTCTCCTCGGGACTGCGGGCGCTGCTGCGCCAGGACCCGGACATCATCTTCGTCGGTGAGATGCGTGACGGAGAGACCGCGTCGATCGCCGTTCGCGCCGCCATGACCGGGCACCTGGTGATGAGCACGCTGCACACCACCTCCGCGCTGGGCACGCTGCCCCGGCTGGTACAGATGGGTGTTCCGGTCGAACTGCTGACGACCTCGGTGCGCGGACTGTTGGCCCAACGGCTGGTGCGGGTCGTCTGTGAATCCTGCGTCCGCGAACACCGGCCGGACCCGGCCGTGGTGCGGCGCCTGGGCCTCGAAGAGGCACCGCCCGGGCTTCTCAGCGGCCAGGGCTGCGACGCCTGTTCCGGTACCGGCTACCGCGGTCGAACCGGCCTCTACGAGCTGGTGCGGATGACCCCCGCCCTGGCCCAGGCTTTCGGCGCCGGCCGCTCCATGGGCGAACTTGCCGCCATCGCGGCGGCGGACGGCACACGCTTCCTCAGGCAGCACGGGTTGGAACTCGCGGCGGCCGGGCGCACAACCCTCGACGAGGTGCTGCGGGCCACCGCCGACGCGCCGAGCCCCGATCGTTCCGACGACGACGCCACGACCGATCAGACCGTGACCGCCGACGGAAGCGACCATGCCTGAGCTGACCTGGCGAGCCCGCACGGCCCAGGGCCTGCTGGTCCAGGGAAGCTCCGAAGCCGCCGACCCCTTCGACCTCGCCCGTAGGCTGCGCTCTCGCGGCCTGACCCTGACCGCGGCAACCCAGATTCGCAACCGGCAGCGATCGGTCAGCGGAACTCGTATCTCGCGGCGCGAGCGGATCCTGTTGACCCGCCAGTTCGCCGACGCCCTCGACGCGGGCATCCCCGTCATCGAGGTGCTGCGCGACTTCGCCGAGACCCATCCGAACCAGAAAGCCCGCAGGATGCTGGACTCGATCTCTCACGAGGTCGAGGGCGGGGGCACCCTGCATGAATCCCTCGGCCGGTTCCCCCGGGTGTTCTCCGAGGAGTACGTCCAGGCGGTGCGCGCCGGCGAGGCGACCGGCAAGTTGGAGCAGGTGTTCGAGGACCTGTCCCAGGGACTTGAACGGGACGATGAGCTGATCTCCAAGGTACGGTCCGCCCTGACCTACCCTTCGATCCTGCTCTGCGCCGTGGCCGGGGTCACGATCCTGTTCCTCACGGTCTTGCTGCCGAAGTTCCAGCCGTTGTTTGCGATGGCGGGCAACGACCTCCCGGCAATCACCAAGCTGTTCATCGGCATGAGCGGATTCCTCGGGACCTACTGGTATCTGTTCGCGGTGGGTGTCCCCGCCGGCGTGGTTCTGTTCGGGCGCACCCTGCGCACCCAGGCGGGACGGCACGGTTGGGACCGAATCAAACTCGCGATTCCGCTGGTGCGATCGATCGTGCAGCACCTGGCCATCGCCCGCTACTCCCGGGCGCTCTCGATGCTGCTCGACGCCGGCCTCGCCCTGCCGATGGCCCTGGAAGTCAGCGCCGCGACGGTGGGGAACGCGGTCCTCATCGGGAGGCTCCGCGCCGTCAAGGCCCGGGTCGTCTCGGGCCAGGACCTGGCCCGCTCGCTCAAGCCGGCCGGACTGTTCTCTCCGCTGGATCTCCGGGTGATCGCCACCGGCGAACGGGGCGGCCGCTTCGCCCACTCCTTCGGCACCCTGTCGCGGCTTCACGAACGCACCGCGACCCGCAAGCTACAGGGCGCGGTGCTGATCATCGAGCCGCTGCTGATGATGCTGATGGGCGGCGTGGTGCTGGCGTTGGCCCTTTCGGTGTTCCTGCCGATCTACCAGGCGCTGGACACCATCGGAGGCTGATGTGGCCGGAACTTCCGACCTCCGCCAAGGCGGCTACAGCGTCAGCGAGATGATCGTGGTCATCGCGGTCATGGCGGTCCTCGCCGGAGCCCTCGCGCCGGTCGGACTGGGCCAGCTTTCCAAGGCACGCAAGGCGCGGGCCCTCGAAGAGATCGGGAAGTTGAGCGAGGCGGTGGTCGCCTTCCGCAAGGACGTCAAGACCTTCCCCGATCGCCGCAACGGCAACTCCGCTCGAGTCGGCCGGCTGCTGACCGCCGGCGACACCCCGCAGCGGGCGGGACGATGGGCCGGCCCCGCCGGAGACGCCGCGGACCACCTGATCGACAACACGCCGACCGGCGCTCCCTACCCGACCGACGGCTCTCACGCCTGGCGAGGGCCCTACCTGGCCGGGGACCTGACCGATCCATGGGGCAACGCCTACGTGATCTCCGTCGCAGGGCTGCGGGGCGAGGCCGGGTCCAACGGCTGGATCCTCTCCGCCGGCCCCGACGGCCGGCTCGACACCGACGACGGGGACGCCTCGATACCGGCCGACAGCGACGATCTGGGAGTGCGGCTGCGATGAAGAACATGCGCGGGTTTTCCCTGACCGAGATGGTGATCGCCCTGGCGATCCTGGTGATCCTCGCCGGCATCGCCACGCCGGTGCTGTTGCGCTCCCTCGAACAGGCCGAGGAAAAGGTGACCGCGGCACGGCTCGAACTGCTCCACGAGGCGCTGGCCGGCTTTTATCGCGACCACGGACGCTTCCCCAGCGAGAGCGAAGGGCTGCCCGGCCTGTTCAGCGACCCGGGCACCGGCTCCTGGCGCGGCCCGTACCTGAGTTCTCCCGGTGAAGAGACCGATGCGCTGGCCGACGCCCGGGGCGGCGCGTTCAGCTACAGCGTGGCCGGCGGACAGGTCGATCTGGCAGCCCCCAACTTCCCGGAACTGACCGCCACGGTCACCGCCGCCAACCTGCTTCAGGAGTGGATTCCCCGGACCCAGGTCGAACTGGGCGTGATCCACGACGCGGCCGAGCGCTACCGCATCCTCCAGGGTGCCTATCCGGCCTCGATCGCCGACCTGGTCCCGGCCTACCTGGGCAACGACTACGGCCGCGACCCCTGGGGCCATGACTACCGGCGGGACGGTGCGCTGGAGTCCTTTGCCAGCCCCGGACCGGACGGGACCGCTGGCACCGCCGACGACGTACGGGCTCCGGGGCTGTAGTGGCCGGCCGGGCTAAAGAAAGCGCCCCTTCGGGCCGATCTGATCTGCGACGGCGTGCGGTGCGCCGTGGGAGGAAGACCGCTTGAGCCGGGCGCGACATATCGGAATCCAGATCACGCCTGAGGCGGTGCACATGGTCGCCGTCGGCAGCGGAAAGCCGGCGCCGATCCTGGCCCAGGCCCACGTGACCGTCGATTCCATCGACCAGATCGCGGGAGCCCTGGGTGAGGCGATCACCACTCTCGGCCACACCGCTCCCGCCCGGGTCGTGGTCTTCGGGATCGGAGCCCAGCACTTCAGCCTGCGCCTGCCCGATCTGAACCGGGGCGAGATCGAACAGGCTCTGCGCTTCCAGGCGGGCCAGGTGCTGAACGAGGCTCCCGAAGCATTTCTGATCGAACACCACTCGCTGGGCAAGAACGACGACGGCGGAACCGACTATCAGGTCCTGGCCATCCCCCGGGAGCCGCTGGAGACCTGGGCCGGGCGGCTGACCCGGGCAGGCTGTCCCGTCGAGTACGTCGCGACTCCCGCCACCATGGTGATGTCCGAGATCGATCCCGAGGACTCCCTCGGCACCCTGTGGGCCGAGGTCGGCGCCCCGCGCACCTGCCTCAGCCTGTTCCGCGGACGAGAGATCAACCTCTCCCGGGAACTGCCCCGCCGCAGCACGTCCGCCGAGCCCGACCCGATGGCCGACGTCGAGCGCCGGCTCGCCGACTTCCAGGAGATCGAACGCTCGATCATCTACTTCCGGGAGAACACCGACGCCAGCGGTGTCGGACGGCTGGTCCTCTCGGGAGCCGCTGCGGAGATCGAGCCCTTCCGCGAGCAACTGCTGCCGCCCCTGCAGCAACTGCACATCGAGGTCGAACTCGACGACGCCTTTGCCGGCCTTGAGGTCGGCGACGTGCTCGAACCCACTCAGGCGGTGCTCTGCTCGCCGGCCGGCCGCATCGCGTGTACGCGCAAGCCGCCGCTTTCGATCTGCCCCGAGGTGAGCCGGGCCGCGGTCGTGTCGAAGCGCAAGAAACTGGCCGTGGCGATCGGGGCCTCGGCCGCTGCGGTGGTGATGCTCTACGCCGCGCTGCTTCAGCAGATGGAGCGCTCGGCGCTCCAGGGAAACCTGGACCGGGCGCGAACGCAACTGGAGTTGCTCTACGACGAGTCGGGCAACCCGGACGCGGAGGACACCCTGGCGCTTCAGGTCGACCCCGCGCGGGTACCGAACTGGGCGGGGCTCCTGCAGGAGATCGGCCTGCTCGTCGACCAGGGGGTCAGCTACGGAACCATCGAGTTGAGCCATCGCGGAGACCGCCCCAGGGTTGCGCTTCATGGGCGTGTCGAACGGCCGACGACCGGGGCTACCGGTGACGCGGTCGCAGAGCTCTACGACGGCTTGCTGCTCAGCCCCTTCGCCCGGGATCTCCCGGACCTGACGATCCAGTCGGCGGGAGGCGGCCAATCCGAGGCGGTGGCGTTCCGCATCGAAGGGCACGTAGGTGACCTGCCGCGGCGGGGAACCCGTCCATGAAGAAACGCAAGATTCCGGCGTGGGTGTTGATCGCCGCGGTGGCCACCGTCGTCACGCTGTTCGCCACCTGGCAGGCTCTCGCCGCCCGGGCGGACAACAAGGCCCTGCGCAGCGAGATCGACTCGGTGCGCGATGAGGCGGACCGTCGACTCGGCGTGATGGAGGAGATCGAACTACCGGAGCTCCGCGCTCCGCTGGCGACCTGGAGCCACATGGTCCGGGGCCTGCACCACGCTGCCGGCGAGGCCGATCTGAATCAGTTCAGCTACACCAGCGGAACGGTAATCGCCCTGTCCGACCCGCGCTTCCCGCTGGCCCAGGGGGTCGACCTCTACCCCGGCGAGGAGGCCGAGATCAGTGAGTACACCGACCCGGATCAGGACGAACCGGACGGCGCGTCGCTCCCCTACCGGGCGATGACCGTCGAGGTCCGTGGCGCAGGCGGCTACGCCGACATCGTAGCCTTCACCGATGCCCTTGCCCGTCTCGACACGCCGCTCTACGTCGACCGGCTGCAGATCATCGAAGGGGTCGGGCTGCCGCGCTTCGAGGGCCGGCTCTACCTGGTCACTTCGCTACCCGTCGAGACCAAGCCGGTGACGGTCCAGGAGGACGCCTCATGAATCGCAACCGCGTCATCACCCTGGTGGTCGTCGCCGTCCTCGTGTTGATCTTCGACTGGTGGTACCTGTTCGGCGGTTCCGACGTCGACAGCGCCGTCGAGCGGAAGTTCGACGACATCCTGACCGACTACGACGAGCCCGAAGAATCCGAGGCGACCGCCGACCGGCCGGCCGCGTGGACGACCTGGGAAGAGTGGCTCGACCGTCAGAAACGAAGCCCGTTGGATGGTGATCTTCCCGGCGGACTGATGGGGCGGGCTCGCAACGCGCCGTCGGCGACCGGCCCGGTTGCCCTGCCGGCGTCCGAGGCCGCACCTGCGGCGAAGGCCGCGCAACCGGCCGCACCCCAGGCGGACGTATCGGTCATCCTCTGGCATCCCACCGATCCGTCGGCGCTGATCGGAGGCAAGGTCGCGCGACCCGGAGACGCCGTGGGCTCCTTCTTCGTCGGCCGCATCGAACGAGACCACGTGGTGATGGTCCATCCCCAGGACGACCGGGAATGGCCCATCCCGCTCACGCCGAGCAAAAACCCGGCGGCGGCCGCAGAACGCAACCAGGATCCGGAGATCGACGATCCGGTCGAGGAACTGCCGTGAGACGACGTTTGATACTGGCCGCGTGCCTGCTGATCCTGTGCGCAGGCTGCGCCAAGGTGGCCGTGC
Source organism: Acidobacteria bacterium Mor1 (assembly GCA_001664505.1). Taxonomy (GTDB): domain Bacteria; phylum Acidobacteriota; class Polarisedimenticolia; order Polarisedimenticolales; family Polarisedimenticolaceae; genus Mor1. The sequence continues at coordinate 4,677,975 of CP011806.1, read as the reverse complement.
GAACTCCGGTCGAGGCCGCGATTCCGTCGGGCCTGCCGACGCCTCCCAAGGTCACCGCCGACGCACCGCCCCTGCCGGCGCTGCGACGAGTCGACCTGGAGCAGACTGTCGACGGCTGGCCCGCCGTCGCGGATGCCCTGGACGCCCCGCTGACCTTCTCGCTGAACGTCGAGTCCGCCTCGATCGCCGAGGTGATGCAGATCTTCGCGGAGCGGGCAGGGCGCAGCTTTCTGATCGCTCCCGGGGTCGACGCGACCGTCAGCGTCGCCTTCGAGGACGTGCGCCTGGTCGAAGCAGTGGAACAGGTCCTGCTCAGCCGCGGTCTGACCGCCCGCCTCGAGGGCAACGCCGTGATGATCGACCGCATGCCCCTGGCCAGCACGGTGTTTCATCTGTCGGCTCCTCTGCTGGCCGGCGAGGATGGCCAGGGACCCTGGGCCTCGATCGGCGGCTCCCTGGAGCTGTCCCTTTCTCCCCGCGGCAGCCTGCGCTTCGACCAACTCGGCGGCACGCTGCTGGTTCGCGACCATCCGGCCAACATCGACGCCGTCGAGCAGACTCTGGAAGCCCTGATCGAGCCGCACCGGCGCCAGGTCATGATCGAGGCGATGGTCTTCGAGGTCGAACTCTCCGATGACCTGGAATACGGCATCGACTGGACCGCACCGGATCTGGTCGCCGAGATCTTCGGAAGCGAGACCACCGGCTCCATCGGCACGGCGCTGGCTCCGGCCACCGGCGCGCTGACCGCGTCCTTCGCCTCCAACAAACTGCAGGGACTGCTCCGCGCGCTACGCAGCCGCGGGCAGCTCACCGTGCTCTCGGCGCCCCGGGTCACCACCCTCAACCAGGTCCCCGCCCGCATCGCCATCACCGAGGAGATCCCGTTCTACACGGCGGATGTGGTGCCGGTCGGTCAGGAGCCGATTCAGTCGATCACTGTCGAGTTCCGTCAGGCGGGGATTACCCTCGACGTCACGCCGGTCATCTCCGCCGACGGCGAGGTGTTGCTGACCCTGCACCCCGAGATCACCGAGCTGACCGGTTTCACGCCGGCACTGCAGGGCCTGCCGCCGAACCCGATCCTGGACAAGCGTGAGGTTCAGACCGTGGTGCGCGCGCGCAACGGCGAATCGGTGCTGCTGGCCGGTCTGATCCGGCGCCGCTACAACGAGCAGCGCTCGGAGGTGCCGGGGCTCGGTCGTGTGCCCGGGCTCGGCGCCGCCTTCCGCAGCATCGATCAGACTTCGACCCGCACCGAACTGGCGCTGGTGATCACGCCGATCGTGGCCGACGCCGGAGTCAACCGGGAGGCTCTCGATCTGTCAATCGAACGGCTGCGGCAACTGCAGGAGCCCTACAGCAGGCCGGGCATCCTGCCCAGCGAAGGCAAGCGCGAACCTTCGGACCCCTGAGCGGTACCGTGTTGACCCTCGGCCGGGGCTACGCGCCCCGGCGCCACCACCACACGCCGGCGGCAGCCGCCAGCAGAAGCAACACCGCCGGCGGAACGGCGTAGCCGATCCACGATCGCCGGGGCACCGGCACCTGGTCGGCGTCTCCGAGCACCACGAGACCGGCCCAGGCAGCCGGGGGCGCGCCTTCGGCGATCAGATCTCGACGGGCCAGGGCCATCGCCCTCCCCACCGAACGGCCACGACTGAGGTGTTGGGCGAAGCGTTCGGCGAGCCATGCCGCGTCGTCATCCCGCAGGGGCCACAGACTGCCGACCACGGTGCGGGCCCCGGCCTGGAAGAAGGCGTGGGCCATGCCCATCACCCCCTCACCTTCGACCTGCATTCCCGACGCGCTGCGACAGGCCGAGAGCACCACCACCTGCCCCGCCAGATCGAGATCGACCACCTCGCGTAGCTGCAGCAGTCCATCCTCTCCGTCATCTCCCGGCGTCAGCAGCACCGCCGAACGCTCGGGGTGCCGGTCGTCGATGATCGCGTGGGTAGCAAAATGCATCATGCGAAAGCGATTCAGATCGAGATCCTTGAGCGCTCGCTCACTGGCGGCGACTCCGGCGAGAAGCTCACTGCCGCCGCCGAGCAAGCGCACCACGCGGTCGGCTTCGCGCCGGGCGTGAGGCAGCGGCCCCAGGTGAACCCCCTCGGCAAGGGTGCCCTGACGTAGGCGCTCGGGAACCAGCTTGCCGGTGCTCAGTTCCGGGTCGGCCAGCGCCAACGCCGGCACCGAGGCCTGCTTTCCCGGCTCGGTACGCCAACGATGCCAGAGGGTCACCGAAGGGACGACGGCGATCTCGAAGCGCTCCGCCAGGGCCGGCGCCTCGGCCCGTTCCCGCAGCGCCCCGATGGGAAGCCCGTGGAGCGGCCCGTCGGGCACCACGATCAGGCGCTCGACCGCAGCCGGGAGCGGATCGATCGCCGGCGCCAACCAATCCCGGTAGATCCGGGCGGCGGCGAACCGGCCTTCGGCATCCCGTCGCTGAATCAAGCCGAGGAACATCTCGGCCCGCCGCCCGTGGCTCTCGTCGAGGGTGAGCCGATGGGCGCGCACCCCCTGCCTGGTGATCGCCAACACCCATGAACCTCCGCGCTCGCCGGCGACCGGATCATAGTCGGTCGATGCCAGGAACAGCAGCACCGCTTCCCGGTCGTCCAGTTGCCGGCGGACCGCGTCGAGGTCCGGAATCTGCGGGGCGTGGACCGAGGCGAATCTCGAAGACTGGGCCGCCATGTCATCTCGCAGCGCCCGGCCCTCGGCTTCGAGACGCTCCAGCTCCTCCAGCTTCAACTCGCGCTCGGCGTCGGAGAGTTGATCGCCCAGCAGTTCGCGCTGGATCGCGACCACCCGGTCGATCACCTCTTCGTGGCGTACCGCCGCATCCCCCTCGGGCACCAATCGCGAACTGGCCCGGGCATCGTCCAGGGATTCCAGCAACACCCGGGCGCGCATCCGCTCGGCGACACGGAACGCCTCGTCGTGACGCTGCTCTTCCAGCAGCATCGAGGCGAGCCGGTAGTAGGCGAAGGCGAACCGGGAGAAGGTCAGGGCGCGCACCTCGCCGTCGCGCTGCAGGTCGCGAATGCGCTCGATCTTGTCGATGGCCTCCAACAACTCCGCTTCGGCCTCGGCCGGCTGCCCGAGGGCGGCCATGAGCTCCGCTTTTCCGACGTGCCCCTCGGCGATCTCTCCCAGATCCGCCCGGCGGCGGCTGTCCTCGAGGGCGCGGTTCATCAGGCTCATGGCCCCGTCGCCGTCTGCGGTTTGCCCGAAGCGAACTCGAGCCAGGCCTCGCAGAATCGCCGCCCGCGCCTTGGGGTTGCCCCCGGGGACGGCGATCAGTTCGCGGGCGCGGAGCAGGTGCCGCTCCTGCTCCGACAGGTCGTCGGTCACCGCGGCCAGGGCAATCCGGCTGGAGATCTCGGCGCGAACGTTGCCTGCCTCGATCGAGGTTCGCAGCGCCCGCTCGGCCATCCCATCGACCTGCTGTTGCTCGACAGCCCCTGTCCGCAGCAAGCTGAGACTGATCGCGGCCTGGCGGGCCATCGCCTCGGAAGAGTGGTAGCGATCCCCCCGATCCAGGTTGAAGCTGATAAGCCGGTCGAGGAACTGCAGCGCGTCCCGTTCCCGGCCGCTGGCCTGGGATACCTCGGCCAGCCCTGCCAGGGCCGAGGCCCGCAGGAAGGGGGGCCCGTCCGGCTCGGCGAACTCGGCGACCTTTTGAAAGAGCGACCAGGCGCGGCCGTAATCGGCCGCGTCGATCGACCACCACCCCATGCTGTTGCGTACCGTGGCCAGTAGTTCCGGCTGTCCCAGCTCCACCGCCAGCCCGCTGGCCCGGTCGAGGGCATCCCCCGAATCTTCCAGCCGGCCGTCACGACGCAGCTGGGCGGCAAGCATCTGCAGTCCGCGAATCTGCGGCTCCGACTTGCCGGCGCCGGCGAACCCGGCGATCGCCTCCCGGGTCAGCGCCTCTCCCCGGGACGGATCCCGGCGCCAGACGATGCGCGCGTATTGAAGGCGGGCGTGCTGGTTGGCGGGGTCCTCATCGAGGTAGCGGTCCAGGCGCCGCTCGGCCTCGTCGATGCTCCCGTGCATCAGCGCGACCATCTGGAAGCAGGCCCAGGCGCTGCGGTCTTCGGGCTGGTCCCGGACCCGTTGCTCGCAATCATCGAAGCTCGGGCCGGCCGCCGGGAGAACGGGGCCCCAGATCAGGGCGAACAGCAGGCAAACACAGACTCGGCGGTACAACGACACGGCAACCCCCCGATTCCCTTCGAGGATTCTATCGTCGGGAAGGGCTGAATCCCTGCATGGCCGCCGCCGGGTGCGGCCCGTCGGATCAGCAGACCGGATCCGTCCGGTTCCCCAGCCCGCCCCGAGGGGGAGGTCCGGGGCGACCGATCAGGTGGACCAGCTTCTCTTCCAGGGCTTGGAGCGTGCATGGTTTGGCCAGCATGGGATAGGCCAGATCGATCTGTTCGGCGAAGCCGGAAACCAGCAGGACCGGCAGGTCGGGGTGCAGCCGGCGAGCCGCGTCGGCGAGTTCGATCCCGTTGAGTTGCCCCGGCATCAGGACATCGGAAATCAGGATATCCGGCCGGGTCGCCTCGATGATCTCGAGAGCCTCGGAGCCGCGGGTCGCCAACGTCACCTGCGCGCCGAGGTGCTCCAACATCCGCCCGAGCATCCTCGCCACGTCGCCGTTGTCGTCGACGAGCAGGACGCGGGTGTCGCCGGGCAGCCGCTGTCCGGCGGTGGACTCGACCGGGTCGGGCACCGAGATACTCGATGGGAAGACCATCCGCACCGTCGTGCCCTGGCCCTTCTCACTGTGGATCTCGAGCTCGCCGCCTGACTGGCTGACGAACCCGTAGACCATGCTCAGGCCGAGCCCCGACGATTCGGTGGAGTCCTTGGTCGAGAAGAACGGCTCGGTGGCCAGGTCTACCTGCTGGGGAGACATGCCGCAGCCGAAGTCATGGACCTCGATCGCCATCGAATCCCGCTCGGGCATGGACCGGACCTCGATCGACAGGGTCCCGCGACCGCTGGAGGCATCCCGGGCATTGAGCAACAGGTTGATGATCGCCGTGGTGAGCTGGCTGCGATCGACCTTGATGCAGCCCTGCGCGCTCCCGGTCTCCAGCAGCATGCCGGGCCCTATGGTGCGTTCGAACAGCTGCTTCGACTCGGCCAGATAGGGCTCGAGCTCGACAGGCTCGGGAGTCAGCGGTTGCTGGCGGGCGTAGGAGAGCAGCCCCCGGTTCACCTCACGGCCGGTGTCCGACGCACGGAGGATCGCCTCGATCAAGGTCGTCCGCTCCGTTCGAGACATGTCCGGCCGGGCGCCGATCATCTCCGCCGCCGAACTCACCACCGTCAACAGGTTGTTGAAGTCATGGGCGACGCCGCCGGTCAGCTGCCCCAGGGCGCGCATCTTGTCCGCCTCGGCGAGCTTCCGCTCCAACTCGCGCCGCCCCTCTTCACCTCGGATCCGCTGAGCCATCTCCTGTTCCAGCGCCTCGGTACGCTCGCTGACCAACACCTCCAGTTCCTGGGAAAGCTGCCGCTGGCGATCGGCTACGACGGTCTGCCGGCGACGGGCGCGATCGAGCAGGAGCAGCCCGATGCCGAGTACCAGGACCGCCGCGGCGCCGAAGAAGACCGAGTTGTTGCGCTGCGAAACCGCCCGCAGCGCCTCCGCCCGCTGGCGCGCCATATCCGCCTCCCGGCGGGCGGTGTCGAGGGCGTGGGCCGCCTCCATCATGCTCAGACGAAGCTCGAGGCCGGCTCCCTGGGATTCCCGCTCGACCTCGCGGGCCTCGACGCCGGCGGTGTGAGCCAACTCGTAGTCGCCCGCCTCGGCAGCCAACTCCGCCAACAGGTAGAGCGCATCGTCCAACTCGTCGCTGTCCCGGGTGCGCAGTTCGGCGATCAGGTCGCGGATCCGCGCCAGAGCCTCGTCGATGCGCCCCTGGGTGCGCAGGATCTCCAGGCGCCCGAGCTCGAGCTGTCCGCGACGCATCGGATTCTCCAGGCGTTCGACGACCTCGATCCCTCGGTCGATGAAGTCCAGCGCCTGCCCCGGTCTTCCCAGGGCGCCGAAGGAGCGCGCATAGACCAGCCACGCGTGGGCCAGGGTGTCCGGGTCATGTTCGCGGTCTTCTTCAAGCAGCGGCTTCAGCAGATCGCGGCCGCGTTCGGGCTGCCCGATGGCGAGATAGGCCCGGGCCATCTGAGTGCGTCCGATCAGCATGCGGTGAGGCTGGCCGGTCTCCTCCGCCCATCTGGCGCCGGCGGTGAACGAAGCCAACGCCTGCTCGAGGTTGCCGACCTCCATGTAGGCCAGGCCGAGGTTGAACTCGAAGATCTTGCTCAACGAGCGATCGGGGAAGTCGGCGACCAGCTCCCGAACTTCCTCGAAGCGGCTGACCGCTTCCTGATGGAGCCCACCGAACAACAGGATCAACGCATCGGCGTTCTTCGAGGCGGCCAGGGCGTAGCGGCTGCCGCTCCCCTCGGCGGCCTGAATCGCCTGGCGGCTCAGGGGAAAGGCCTCTTCGAGCTGACCGCGGCGCACGGCGACGAAGGTCGCGTCGTAGGCGATACGGGCGCGGATGAACGGATCCTCGATGGACCCGAGAGACGCCATCGCCGCCTCGCAGTTGGCCACCGACTCGTCGGAACGGCCCTGGCGCAGGCGCACCGAACACATGGTGCCCTGCAGGTAGGCCCGGTAGGGAATGCCGAGCCGAGCCTCGATCTCCCCGGAGCCCGGGAGCCGGTCGAGGATTTCCTGCGCGGGCACGTCTCCCAGTTCACCGTTGGTGTAGTCGGCGAGGATCAGCCCGAGACGTAGCCGCTCCACTCCTTCCGCCTTGTCGAAACGGCCCCGAAGCTCCTCGATGGGACGATCGAACAACTCCGCCGCGGTCGGCTCGTCGGCACCCAGGCTGTAGAAGGGTGTCATCAAGGCCAGGGCGAGCAGAGAGGCCCCCGCCATCAAACCGAACGTGATGGAAGCCCGACGATCGGTCAGCACGCGCGTTTCCTCGGTCCGGTCGACGTCGACCGGTACTGGCCAAAGACTAACCGAGGACGCAAGAAACCCGAAACAGCAATCCTTCTTGATGGAATCCGGGGTGCCGCGCTGCGGCGAACCCTAGCCGTCGAGTGCCCACAGTCCGAGAGCTGCCTGGGCTTCGGACATCTTGAAGTTCATCCGGCGGGCAGGCATCTCCGGCGTGCTGCCGGCCTTGAAGCTGCGGCTCTTGCGCAACAGGTCTGCAAGGCCGGCATCGCGGGTGAAGGTGCAGCCACCCGCGGCAGGGTTACGCAACGAGGAGCGCTCCAGATCGCAGATGTCGATGTGGGCGGCCGGCGTGTTCCGCAGACCGGCCGAGACATCGTGCATCCAGCTCAGGCCCGCCTGCTCGCAAACCTCCGCGACTCTGTCTGCCTCGGCGACGAACCCGGAGGTGATCAGGATCGAAGCGCCCTGCCGCGCGCCCCGGACCGATACCTCGAGGTGGGTTCCGCTCTCGAAGGTCCAGGCCGGGATGCCGTACCAATCGAGGGAACGCCGCAACCAGGGCCCGCAGTCGCTTGCGATCAGGGCCGGTCCGGTGGGAGCCAGCACCCCGAGGGCGGACATCGCCGCGCCCATGCCGCTGTTCACCGCGACGGCGAAGGGCACCTCCAACCGCCGGCAGAGTTCCTGTTCGAATTGCCGGACCAACGGCCCGTTGTTGGCGTAGTAGCCCCGTTGGAGAATGCCGTCGAACGCCTGCACCCAGGCTTCGGGAAGCGGGCCGCGACTCATGCGACCTCCCGGCTCAGGGGAGCCATGCGTGCGGCGATCTCGTCGGCGCGATGCTCGATGAAGCGGACCAGGCTGCCGATCTCGTCGATATCCCCGAGCGAGACCGTGGCCCCGACCGGCATGTGCATGAAGCGATGGGTCAACTCGTCGGTCACCGGAAGATGAGGCATCTCCGTGTCCTGAGGGCGGTGCGCGGTGCGATGCAACGGTGGGTTGTAGTAGGCCTCGGCGCCGGCCATCTCCGAACGCAGCAGGTGGACCCACTGGTTGCGCGTCAGCGGCGAATCCGGATCCACCCGGTGAATCGCGAACTCGTAGTTGTGTGCCTCGCCGGAACGGTAGGGCAGCACATCGAGCCACTCCGACTCCCGGGCGTGGCGGACGTAGCGCTCGAATCGTTGAAGATTGCGGTCGAACACCCCTTCCAGATCGTCGAGGGAACTGAGCGCCATCGCGGCGTGCACCTCGTTGAGCCGGCCATCGAGCCCGCGGGGCTCGCTGCAGTCTCCGGCGTCACGCATCCCGCGCAGCCGCTCGGCCAACGCTCCGTCCCGGGTCGCCACGTATCCCCCCTCGAAGCCGTTGAGCAACTTGGTCGCGTGGAGACTGAACACTTCGGCCATGCCGTGGCTGCCTACCCGCCGGCCGGCGTAGCTCGAGCCGAGGGCATGGACCGCGTCGAAGATCAACGGAACGCCGGACTCGGCGGAAAGCGCCTCGAACTCGCGAATCTCGCAGGGGCTGTTCACGTTGTGCACCGGGAGGATCGCCGTCGTCGAGGGGGTGATGGCTCCGCGCACCGACTCGGGGTCGAGCGTATGCGTTGCTTCCAGCACGTCGCAGAACCGGGGCGTCTGACCGGCCCAGACCGCGAGGTGGGGCAGGCCGGCGTAGGTCATGGCGGGCATCAGGACCTCGCCGCGTTTCCCGCCGGCTGCCACGTGGAGCAGATACAGGAGTCCGACGCATGCGTTGGAAACCGCCACGACGTGGGGCACGTCGTGGAATCGGGCCAGCCGCGCCTCGAGTTCGGGAACCAGGACCGGCGTGGGTCCCCGGCGATCGATTCGGGAGAGGTGGGCCAGAAAGCGAGCCCGGTCCGGCCGCTCGAGCTGGGCGATCGGCCGCAGTCGCTGGAACGTCGAGGCCCCGCCGAACAGCGCCAGGTCCTCGATCCGCTGTTTCCCCATGCTCAGTCCTCCAGGAAGGACTGTATCGGCGTGCCCTTGATCTCCTTGAGGATTGCGGCGGCGATCTGCGGGTCGAGGGACTGCCTCCAACGCGATGCAGTCGAGGGCGGCTTGTAGACCGACCGGCTGTGGTCGACCCGGGATTCCTGGGAGCGGCGCAGGAAGCTCTCGCTCTGACCGTGCCAGCCGAGGCCCGCGAAGTCGAACATGCGGCGTGCGGTCGCCTCGGCCTCGGCGACGAAGGTCTCGTAGCGCAACAGCAGGAAGCGATCGGGCCAGGCCTCGGCGAGCCGCAGGTGCATCTGCGTCACCTGGAGCCAATCGTCGAACCCCCAGTACTCCGACCGCGCGGTCTTGCGCACGGTGCCGCTGCGCCACTGCTCCATCGGGTCGGCGCCGGCGGGAAACTCGTGGGGGTTGTCGAGCCAGGAGTGGATCGCTCCCGCCGGATGGCGCACCAGGGCGATAAAGCGAATCTCCGGGTCCCGCTCCAACAGCGGTTCGGTCAGGTGGTGGTAGCGGGTCGACTTGATTGCCAGCACCGGCGGCTCGGCCTCCCGCTCGGCGAACTCGGGAACCAACCCTTCCTTCCGCAGGTAGACCTGATCCAGGTACTCGCCGGAGGTCTCGTAGACCTTGCGGAAGAAGCGTTGCCAATCGCCGGTGCTCGCGGTCTCGTCGAGGGCGTCCTTGAACTCGTAGGAAAACAGCGGACAGAGCTTCAGCCGCACCTCGGGACTCGACGCCAGGATCTGCGAAACCCAGTTGGTGCCCGAGCGGGGCATCCCGGTCAACCAGATGGTTCGCTGCGGCGGCATCGGGAGGATGGTACCAGGGAGCGCCCCGGAGGCAGTGTCTCCTAGCTCGGCGATGACTCGAGGCCGGCAACTTCCCGGTATCGGGCGATCGCCTCGGCAACCTGCCCCGGCTCGTCGGCGAAGAAGCGCAGCTCCCGATAGCGCCGGCGAATCCCGTACGGACCCTGCCCCTCGAGCTCTTCACTCAGCAGCAGCCGCACGTTGAGCTGGGCGCCGAACCCCAGGTCCCAACGTTGCTTGTCCTTCTCGAGAACTTGCTCCCCCTGCTCCACGCCGGCGATGGCGCTCCAGGGGACGCGGGCGTCGCCGAGCAGGCCGTAGCGCACCGTCAACCCGTCGGCGGCAGCGAGGATCGGACGCCTGGGGGTCGCCCGGGCGTGGGCGATGATGAACAGCAGGCTGTAGAGACTGATCCCGGTCAGGATCCACGCCCAGTTCCCGACCCAGATGTGGGCGAGCAGATGAACCGCCACGGTCTCGACCAGCGCCACGAAGGCGATGGCTACGAAGATCGCCACCGAAGCAGAGCGCAGGTGGTAGGAGAAGTGCTGCTCGCCGTCGGCAGGCTCGGGTGCGTTGCGACCCAGGGAGAAGGCGTAGTGTAGTGCCGCCAGTTCTCCCGCCAGCAGGTCGGCCACTCGTCCCGGAGCCAGTTCGCGAGAGGCCTCCCGGGCGCTGTCCAGGTAGTCCGGATAGCCCACCCGTCCGACCCGGGCCATCGCACCGCGGATACGGAAGACGATGAATGCAAACGCCCCGAGTTCGACCGCGGGGAGCACGTAGTTCCGAGCCGCCTCGATCACTCCCCTGCCGGCCTCGGGCACGATGAAGTGGCCCAGGACCAACATCGCCACGAACACCGGGACGACGGTGAACCGAGGAATCCGGCTGCGCCAGATCGCCGCCAGATAGAGCGCCGGCAGGGTCACCAGCAGGTCGAGGGCGATCGCCTTGCCCAGCAGGCCGGGAGCTCCCTGAAGGAGCGAACTGCGGGAGACCGCAATCAGCAGGACGGCCGTAGCCAGGAACAGAACACCGAAACCGGTCATCCGACGAGAGAGGGTCATGGCAACCTCCGTTCGAGGGTTCAAGGTACACCCGGCGGAACGCCTGCGTAGCCCTTTCGGGCCGGCGGTCGGGAGCGGCCCCCGAACGGCCCGGAGCGCAGCCCCGGCTGTGGTAGCTTGGCGGCCGTGAGCGGGCATTCAGGGGGAGATCGATGATCCATATCGCCGTTGTCAGCGCCTACGTGCTGCTGTTGCTCGGAGTCAGCGTCTACAAGAGCCGCACGATCAAGAGCGACGAGGACTTCATGGTCGCCGGCCGGGGCGTGCCGGTCTACATGCTGGTGGCCACCCTGGTCTGTACCTGGATCGGTTCCGGCAGCCTGTTCGGCACGGCAGGGCTGACCTTCCGCACCGGCATCTCCGAGCTTTGGTTCTCGTCGGGGGCCTGGATCGGCATCCTGATGGTGTTCCTGATCGCCGCCCGGGTCCGGCGCATCGCCGAGTACACCCTGACCGACCTGTTGGAGCGGCGTTACAACCAGATGGCCAAGGTGCTGGGCACCATTACCATCATCGTGGCCTACATGGTCATCGCCGGCTACCAGTTCAAGGGGGGCGGCCGCTTCATCTCGATCCTCTCCGACGGCGCCATCTCGCCGGAGACCGGGATGATCCTGGCGGCGCTGATCATCATCGGCTTCACCATCCTGGCCGGGATGGTCTCGATCGTTTCCATCGACATCTTCAACGGCAGCATCATGCTGCTGGCGATGCTGGTCACCCTGCCCTTCGCGGTCATGAGCCACGGCGGCTTCGGCGCGGTGCTCGACACGATCCGGACGGCTCAGCCCTCGCACCTGGAGCCGATGGGCGGCCATGACCTGTTCTGGGTCATCGGCATCGCGCTGCCGACCTTTCTGCTGTTGATGAGCGAATCGAGCATGTACCAGAAGTTCTCCTCGGCGGACAGCCCGCGCAACGCCCGCCGGGCGGTGATGGGCATGTTCTTCGGCGTGGTGCTGGTCGAGACCCTGATGATGCTGATCGCCCTGACCGGATTCGCGATCTACGCCGACGACGCCCGCTTCTTCATGGCCGACGGTACGGTCAACCGGGCGATGGCGGAAGAGATCATCCTGCGCATCGGCTTCGAGCAGCTCCCGACCCTCGTCGGCTCGTTGCTGCTGGCCGCCGGCGCGGCAATCGTGATCTCTACCGGCAACACCTTCCTGATGGTGACCTCGACCAACGTGACCCGGGATATCTTCCAGGCGTTCTTCTTCAAGAACGCCACGCCGGGCCAGGTGGTCTGGATGCAACGGGGCTGCATTCTCGTTATCGGCGTGCTGGCCTACGTGATGATGAGCCAGTTCGAGACGATCCTCGAGATGGCGCTGATCTCCTACACGATGATCGGCGCATCCCTGGCGCCGGCCCTGCTGGCGGCGTTCTTCTGGAAGCGGGTCACCCGAATCGCCGGCGTGGCCTCGATCGCCTCGGGGATGCTGACGGTGGTCGCGATCACCCTGCTGAACTCGATCATCGAGGAGCCGAGCGGCTTCCTCGCCCTGGTGCTCGACACCGAGACCATCGCCATTCCATCGGTGATCGTGTCGGTCTCGACGCTGGTGACTGTGAGCCTGCTCACGCCGAGACCCCAGGAGAGCGACTGGAAGGAATTCATGGACGAGGGCCCTGCCGCAGCAGGAAGCTAGTCACCCAGAGCGAACCTCCCACATGCGTACCGCCCTGCTCACGCTGCTGGCCCTGGTCTCCTTCGCCGCCAACTCCCTGCTCTGCCGGGCGGCGCTGGGGGACGGAGAGATCGACCCCGCCTCGTTCACCGCGCTGCGGCTGGTCAGCGGCGCGGCGCTGCTGTTCGTCATCGTGCGAGCGAGGGGCAGGTCCGCTGTGCCGGAACCGGGCGAAGCCGGCTCCTGGCTTTCGGCTGCCGCGCTCTTCGCCTACGCCATCACCTTCTCCCTGGCCTACCTGAGCCTCGACGCCGGCACCGGCGCCCTGATCCTGTTCGGCTGCGTGCAGCTGACCATGATCGGCGCGGGCATCGCCGGGGGACAGCGGCCGAGCGGCACCGAGTGGTCGGGCACCCTGATCGCCCTCTCCGGCCTGGCCTATCTGGTCTCTCCCGGGCTGACCGCGCCTGCACCTCTCGGTGCGGCGCTGATGGCGCTATCGGGCATCGCCTGGGGGGGCTACTCCCTTCGCGGCCGTGGCGCGCGCTTTCCCGTCGCCGCGACATCCGGCAACTTCTCCCGCTCGGTGCCCCCCGCCCTGGTCGCCCTCGCGGCGGTCGCAGCGGCTCAGGGTCTGGAGGCGAGTCCACGGGGCGCCATCCTCGCCCTGGTCTCCGGGGCGATCACTTCCGGCCTCGGCTACGTGCTCTGGTACGCCGCCCTGCCCTCGTTGACGCCGACCCGGGCCGCAGTGGTTCAGCTGATGGTGCCGGTGATCGCCGGGTTCGGCGGCGTGGCGCTGCTCTCGGAGCCGTTGACGCTGCGGCTGGGCCTGGCGGCAGGCCTGGTGCTGGGGGGCGTCGGACTCGCCGTCGGCGTCCGCAAGCGGCGAAGCTGACCGGCTCCGCGGGAGCCTCGACGGTCAGTGTTCGATCGAGGGGTAGTGCCGCTGGCGGCACTTCGGACAGATGCCGTGGGTGAAGCTCACGTCGGCCCTCTCCGACACGTAGATCTCGATCGGTGCCCAGTCCCCGGTCTCGTCGCGGATGTCCTTGCAGTGGGCGCAGATCGGCAGGAAGCCCTCGAGCAGCTCGATCCGGCCCAGGGCGCTGGCGAGTTCGCCTCGCTGCATCGCCAACTCTCCGTGAGCTTCCTCGAGCCGGCGGTGAGTCGCGGTCAGTACTTTCAAGGCTCGCCGCTTGCTGATGAACAGGTACCAGCCGAACAGGCCGGCAAGCAGCAGAACGGCTGCGGCGATCAGCAGCACGTTGCGCACCAGTTCTTGCGTCCGGGCGTCCCGCTCCGCGTGATCCCGGGCGATCCTCGCCTCGAAATCGTCCAACGCTTCCTGGGTCTGCGCGCCGGATACTTCCTGTTCCAGCGATCTTGCCTCGCATAGACGCGCGTATGCTTCCTGGAAACGGCCCTGACGCGTCAGGGCGTGAGCCACCGACTCCAGGGCCGCCACTCGACGGCCGCGAAGCCCCAGGGTCTCCGCCCGCTCCAGCCCTCGTTCCGCGATGGCCGTCGCCCGCTCGGGGTCCCATTCGGCGTAGACCTCGGCCAGGGTGGTCAGGACCCCGGCGATTTCAGGCTCGAGACCGAGTTCCTCACGGATCGCTAGACAACGTTCCAGGTTCTTGGCCGCCTCCTCCAACCGGCCGACACGGAGCTGCAGGCGGCCGAGACTGTGAAGGGACAGCGCGATCTCGTCCCGGCGGCCCTCCTCCTCACGGATGCTCAACGCCAGTTCGTGGTAGCCGAAGGCAGTGTCGTACTCCTGCTTGTGCGTGTAGGCGTCGCCGATGTTGGCGATGGCCGCGGCCTCGTCACGTCGGTTGCCCAGTCGATGCTGAATATCCCGGGCCCGCTCGAAGAAGCGGATCGCACGATCGAACTTCCGCAGGTAGGTGTAGGAGAGGCCGGTGTTGTTGAGCGCCCGGGCGCTCCAGGACTCATCTCCGGAACGGTTCGCAAACTCGATGGCTCGGTCGTAGGCTTCGATCGCCTCGACGTAATTGCCCTGCCGCATCAGGACCGCGCCGATCAGGTTGATCGCCTTGGAAGCGGCGATTGCGTCGCTGGATTCCTCGGCGACACGTGAAGCCCGGCCCGCGGCGCGCTCGGCCACCTCGAAGTCGCCCAGATAGAACGAGGAGACCGCCAGCAGAAACAGGCACTCGGAGAGCACGTCCTCCACTGCCGGGGATGGGTCGTCCCCACACAGCCGACTGAATCGCTGCTGCGACTCCCTGAAGCGCTGGTTGTCGTGAGCGTACTTCGCGACCTCGAGAAGGCCGGCAGCGTGATCGGATTGATGTGGATCGAGTTCGGGATGCGCCGCCACCGCGGCCGCCAACTCGGCGCGGCGCGGGTCGGCCTCGCCGGCGGACGCCCGGAACGCCTCGAGGGTTGCGTTCACCGAAGGCTCTGCGGCCGCGGCTTCGGAGGCAAGGGCAGCCACCAGACACACCAGCGCGCACCTGAACAACCACGACTTCATCAAGGCCTCCGCGCAGAACCGCGATCCCTGGCACGATCCTACCTCAGGATGCCCCTGGTTCGGCAGACAAGACGAAGTCGATAGCGGGTTACTCGGATTCGAGAGCGGCGGAACCCGGCGCGTCCTCGGCCGCCTCCATCGTCTCGTCCACCACGCCGTAGATCGTGAAGCGGTTGTTGCTCCAGGTTTCGTACAGCCGCTCCGGATAGGTCGAGGCAAAGAAGCGCAGCGGTGCGTTGGCCTCGTCGCCGGGGCCGGCGACCACGTGGGTCACCCCCAGCTCCTCGACGAAGCCCAGCAGCTGCTCCGGCGTATCCCCGCCGACCTGAAAGCCGACGGAGCCCCGCTCGGTGTAGTAGGCCAACACCCGGGGCTTGAAGAACAGGCAGATCGAGTCTTCGGACAGCTCCTTGACCGCCGAGAACATCTCCTGGGCGTCGGCGCGATGGACGCCGTCCTCCAGCTCACCGCCGATATCGAACTTCTGGTAGGCGCCGACGTAGGCGGTCAGCAGCAGTAGCCCCAGCACCATGGCCATGACCTTGGCGCCCCGGCGCTTGGGGGGCGCATCCTCGGTCAGCGGCCCGTCGAAGTAGGACCGGGCCACGAAGATCAGGAAGATCGGCAGCACCGGCACCAGCCGCCGGGTGTCGCCGCCGAAGGGCAGGAGCGCCAGGGCGCTGACGTAGCCCAGCGCGAAGATCTCACTGAGGCCGATCCGTTCCCGCAGCAGATGCCAGCCGCCGATGAAGGCGGTCAGGTACAGGATGCCGGTGATGCCCTTGTCCATGGCACCGGGCAGTCCCCCGCCCCAGGACCAACTGAAGACGAGCGGGAAACGGCCGACGTTGCTCAGGGCGTTCTTGGCCATGCCGATCGCCTTGGCCACCGGCCCCTGGGACTCCTTCATCGCGCCCCCGACGGCGTCGCCGTAATCGGCGAGGATGTCGAGGGAGATGTTCTGAAAGACCATCAACGGGATCGCCACCGCCAGCAGCACCAGGCTGCCCCGGCGCAGCCGCCGGAAGCGCCACACGTCGTGAAGCAACACCGCGGGAATGAACACCAGCCCGACGGAACGGGTCGCGTAGGCCATGTAGAGCGCCAGGCCCGCCGCCACGCCAAGGACGATGTCGATGTTCCCCTCGCGGCGTTCGCCGGGAATCTTCTCCGCCAGCCACAGCCCCAGATAGAGGAACAGAAAGAAGGGCACCTCGGAAGCCAAGGAGCCCTTGAGCTGCCACAGGTAGGGGTTGAGGCCGACGGCGGCGACCACGACCCCGGCACCCAGCGGCGAGAGGCGGCCCCGGCAGTAGGGGTAGAGCACCAGCAGGAAGGCGGCGAACAGCAGCACCACCCAGCGCTTGAGCGCCTCGACCCCCGCAGTCACATGTTCGCGGAAGTCGAAGTCCCCGTGTACCGCGTAGGGAAGCGCCAACATCATCGGGAAACCCGGCGGGTAGTTCCGCGGACCGACCCGGGGGTGGTACGGATTGAACACGTAGCCGGTGTCGGTGTACGCCTTGCCCCCGGTCATGTTGTCGGCGTGGGCCATGTACATGGCGAAGTCGCCGCCCCAGGAGTGTCCGTCGGGCAGGGTGACCCAGTGGAAGACCAGCAGCACCGCGACCAGCAGGCCGGCGGCGATCCATTCCTTGGCGCTCGGTTTGGCGGTCACGAACTGGCCTTCAGCTTGCGGGCCTCGGCGATCCGGCCCCAGTAGTGGTGCAGGAACGGCAGACCCAGGATCGCCGGCATGATATAGCGGGCGGTGCAGAGCAGACCCAGCGCCGCTCCGGTGGGTTCGCCGAAGTAGGGCTGGTAGAGCGCGATCAGCGCGGCATCCCGGGTACCGACGCCGGCGAAGGTCAACGGCATTAACCCCGCCAGGATCGCCAGCGGCGTCAACGCCAGGTTGGTCAAGAGCTCCACGCTATCGACCCGCAGCGCCAGCATGAACATCCAGATCTGCAGCAGGTGCAGAAACCAGAGGAACACCGAGATCCCGGCCACGGCAAACAGGCGGGAGCGCCGCTGCCAGAAGTAGCCGTGCATCTCTTCCCAGGATTCCGACAGCGTCCCGAACTTGGCTCCGATCTTCCCCGGCGCGAAGCGCTGGGCCATGCCGAAGAAGAACCGCGCAAAGGGCAGCGACCCCAGGATCAGCGAGCCGGTGACGAGGCCGACGGCGACCACCGCCGCGAGACCCCAGAACAGCGCGTTGTTCTGGGGGAACAGCAGCAGGCCGAACACGCACCAGAGCAGCAGGGACAACATGTCGCTGCCCTTCTCGAACACCACCAGCGACAGCGCAAGGCTGCCCGAGAGATGTCCTTTCTCCCGCATGAAGTAGGCCTTGGCGATATCCCCCATCTTCGAGGGGAGCACCATGTTCAGCACGGCGGCGGCGAGGATCAGCCGGTTGGATTCCAGCACGCCGAGCTTGTGGGCCCGGGGCATCAGCACGTCCAGACGGAAGCTGGTGATCAGGGTGATCGGGATCACCATACCCAGGGAGATCGCCATCCAGGACGGATCGCACTGGGCGAAGATCTCGAGCAACCGCTCCCGGTCGATCCGCATGTAGATGATCGCCAGGATGCCCAGGCTGACCAGGATGGATATCAGGCGTTTCATCGACGGTGGCTTCGCCTAGAGTCCGGGCTCAGTAGCGCCGCTCGAGGGTCAACGCCTCGCCGGCGGAGAGCGCCTTGGCCCGCTCGGTCAGGTCCTGCCAGGGCTGAAGCTGCCCTTCCTGGTAGGTGCGGCTCATCACCACGTAGATCGAGGTCTGGCTGCCGCCGAGCCCCAGCGACCGGACCTTGCCCCAATCTTCGGAGGTCAGACGGTCGCGGACTTCCCAGCCGCCGTCCTTCCATTCCAGCACCCGCTCGAAGGCCAGGGGGGTGTCGTCCTTACCGGTGATCAGCATCTTCTGCAGCAGCTTGCGGATCAGGTCGGGGAAGAAGCGGCCGGCGCTGAGCATGATGCCCCGCAGCACCATCAGCTTGAAACTGGTCATCTGCTGCTGCTTCGCGTAGCCGAGCTTGCCGGAGATCGCGATCTTGTCGTCGCCCACATCCAGGGCGTACTGACCCACCATGTGGCCGACGGCGTTCTTGCCCTTGCCCTCGTCGAGCAACGCCGAGAACTGGGTGTCGGAGATCACCAGCTCCCCGTCCCGGAACAGCTTGAAGGTCCCGCCCTTGTTCAAGGCCAGGATCAGCTCGCAGCCTTCCCGGCGATCGATCAACAGGCCGGCATTCTTGAACCAGACCCGGGACTCATCGGGCCGGGTGGTCGCCGGGCGATCCTCGACGTAGTCCCGCCAGGCGTAGAGGTAGTTCCAGGTGTGGTGGCCGACGATGTGATCGTCGGCGTAGCAGGGGCCCTTGCCGGTGGCCAGGCCGTCGAGGAAGCGGTCGTTGATCGACAGCGCCTCGGGCATCCAGCGCCCGGCCAGCTCGAAGCCGTGGGGGAAGTAGTTGTAGGTGTTGCGGCTGGTGTACTCGCCCCCGGACGAACCGTCGGGGTGGACGAAGTGGGCGGCGAACCGCACCGCCTTCTCGATAGCCGCTTTCAACTGGTCGTCGGGCTTGAGCGCGTACTGCCGGGCCAGCAGCGACACCGTCAGGGTGTGATAGCCCGGATCGGCTCCCTCGTACTCGGTGAACCAACCCTCTTCGTTCTGCCACTCCAGCACGCGCTCCTGGCGCAACGCCTGGGACTGCTTCCACTTGTCGGTGCCCAGCAAGCGGCCGATCTGTTCCAGGCAGAGCACGATCAACGCCTGGTGGTTGGTCAGGCGGCCGCTCTCGTTGTGGTGGGCCATCCAGTCGGCCCGCCGCTCGAGGAACGGGTGCAGCTCGGGCACCTCGAGCCCCAGCATCTCGATGCTGTCGAGGAAGGCCAGCAGGGAAAACGCCGCGGCGCCGCCGGCCTTCTCGAAGGGAAAGTAGTCGTCGCAGGACCCGTCGGCGTGAGCGCTCCTGGCGGCGTACTCGATACCCGCCCGGGCGCACTCGCGAATCACCGGATCCTTGTAGAAGCGGTTCCCCGGCAGATCGGCCTCATGGGCCAACGCCAGGGGCAACACGAACTCCTGGGACATGCCGCTGGGGAAGTCGATGATCTTGTAGTGCCAGAAGTTGCGGTCGAAGCAGCCGTAGGTCGGACTGTGGGGGTTGCGGTCCTGCAGGGTCAGGATCTTGGGAATCCAGCGCAGCGCCTCGACGCCGAACAGATCCCGTTTGCTCACCGGTGCCGCCACGCTGGCTCCCTCCGTCGCGGTGCTCATCGCAGCTCCGCCGTCTCCCGGGCCTCGTCGGTCACGTCGTTGCCCTCGTCGCGGGCGGCGAGCAGCGCGTTGCGGCGCCCGCGGACCTGGACGTCCTCGAGGATCGTGCGGTTGACCGCCAACAGATCGGCGACCAGCGCGAACATGAACAGCTGCACCCCGATCAGGATCAGGATCGCCGCCAGGATCAAGCTGGGGAGCCGGGTCCGGTCGGAGCCCATGAAGTAGAACACCAGCCAGCGCACGCCGAGCAGGGTGCCCAGGCCGAAGGGGACGCTGCCGAGAATATTGAAAAAGAACAGCGGCCGGTAGGTCATGAAGATGCGGAAGATGGTCAACACCGACCGCTTGACGTACGAGCTGATGCTCTTGACCAGCCGGGACGGGCGCAGGTCCTCGTTGGTGCGGATCGGCACCGAGGTCATCGGGATGCCCTTGCGCCCCGCCTGGATGATCGTCTCCAGCGTGTAGGTGTACTGGCTGAACACGTTGAGCTGCAGCGCGGCGTCCCGGTGAATCGCCCGGAAGCCGCTGGGCGCGTCGGGGATATCGCTGGCGCTGGCCACCCGCACGACCCAGCTGCCGAAACGCTGCAACATCTTCTTGATCGGCGAGAAGTGAGCGGTCTGCTGGATCGGCCGGGCACCGATCACGTACTTGGCCTTTCCGTCGAGGATCGGCTGCACCAGCTTGGGAATGTCGTCGGCGTTGTACTGGTTGTCCGCGTCGGTGTTGACGATCACGTCGGCGCCCAGGCGCAGGCAGGCGTGAAGGCCGGCCATGAAGCCCTTGGCCAACCCCTGGTTGGTGCCGAGGCTGACGACGTGGTCGACGCCATGCTCCCGGGCGACCTCGACGGTGCGGTCCTTGCTGCCGTCGTCGATGATCAGCCACTCGACGGTGTCGAAGCCGGGCACCTCCCGAGGCAGCGCCTTGAGCGCGATCCCGAGGGTTCCCTCCTCGTTGTAGCAGGGCACCTGAATGATCAGCTTGGACATACGCTTCGTCCCCATCCCATCAGTTCCCGCCGACGTAGCCCAGGTCGCGCAGGTGCTCGACCTCGGCCTCGGTCGGTTCATCGACCTCGACCAGCGTGACCTTCGGCGGCACGTACTGGGGCGTCGAGGTGACCCATGCGTTCAGAACACGCAGCAACTCGCGGGCTTCTTCCGGCCGTTCCTCGGCCAGGTTGCGAGCCTCCAGCGGATCTTGCCTTACGTCATACAGTTCGGCCGGTGACTCCGACCGCCAGACCAGTTTGAGGTCACCCTTGCGCACGACCCGCAGCCGCTGCATGAAGGGGGTCATGTCGGTGGAGGTCAGGCGGTAGTTGAAGCCGGCCAGGGCGTTGACGTCGGGCTGCATGTACTCGCTGAAGGCGTAGCGTTCCCCATCGGGCGCCTCGCGCAACAGGCTGTGCAGCGTCGGCGTCGGCTGCATCTCCCACTCGACTCCGGCGGCGTCGAGAATGGTCGGGAACACGGCGTGGCTCTGGACCAGGCGGTCATCGACGCCCGGCTGCAGCTTGCCCGGGTAGCGCACGATCAGCGGCACGCCGACCAGCGGCTGGAACAGCGAGTACTGGTGGCCGAACATCTCGTTCTCGCCGAAGTGCTCGCCGTGATCGGCGGTCAGCACGACCAAGGTGTTGTCGTCGAGGCCGCTCTCCTCGAGGAACTTCATCAACTCGCCGATCTTGAGATCGACGTACCAGATCTCGTCGTCGTACATCGTCTCCAGCTCACCGATCTCACGGGAGCTGAGGGGGTCGACGCTGCCCCTGGTGAACATGTGCTTGCGGAACAGGTCCTGCTGCGGCTTCTTCGACCAGGCCTTGACCGTGGCCGGATCGCTCCACTGCATCATCCCTTCCAGCGGGATGTAAGGTGCATGGGCCTCGATGTAGTTGAGGAACAGGAAGAAGGGCTTCGACGAGTCGTACCCGTCACGGAACCAGGCGGCCAGGTCCTGGTGCATCTTCGTCGAGCCGGTGGAGGCGTCGGTCGGGCCGTCGCTGCCGCCGCCGAAGATCCCCGCGGCCATGGCGTCGAGGGTCTTGACCTTGCTGCCGCGCATGCTCCCGGTGGGGTTGCCCCAGACGTCGAAGCCCTGGTCGTACCCCCGGTTGGGAGTCAGCATCCAGTTGGTCGACAGGCCTACCGTCTGGTAGCCCACACCCTGCAGCCGCTCGGCCAGGGTCTCGAACTTCTGATCGACGTACTGGTGCTGGCGGTTGACCCCGTGGGTGCTCGCCGGCAACCCGGTAAAGAACGACGCGTGGGTCGGCAGGGTCCAGCAACCCGGCGACAGGACGTTCTGGTAGAGCACCCCCTCGGCGGCCATGGCCGAAACGTTGGGACTGGTGTCGCGGCTGTAGCCGTAGGCCGACAGGTGGTCGGCCCGCACCGTGTCCATCACGATGAACACCACGTTGGGCCGGGAGTCGGTGGCCGTGGGCAGTTCCGCGGGGAATCCTTCGGCGACCGCCTCGCCTCCCCCGCCGGCGACCCAGGAAACACCCCAGAGGATGGCGAAGCCGGCGATCGCCGCGATGGCGGCACTTCGCATCGGCAGGCGCACCAAGAGCGCCGCAAGGATCGACAGCAGGACGAACAGGGCGACACCGGCGAACAGCGAGCGCACTGCCAGGTCGAGGATCGAGCCGTCGAACCAGCGTCCGGCGAAGAGCAGCACCAGGATCACCGTCAGCGGCGCCAGCAACACCCGCAGCCAGCCGAAGACCGCCGGCGCGAGTCCGTGGACCAACGCCAACGCTCCTCCGCCGACGGCACCGGCGCCGACGGCCAGCGGCACCAGCAGGCGCAGGGCGCCCATGGCCGAGCCGGAGCCGGCCAGCATCACATCGGCAAAGGCGGCGATCAGCGCCGCGACCAGCCCGACGACGGCGCCGGCCAGGATTCCCTGGACCGGGCTCACGCGGTTTGCTTCGCTCACCTGGTTCTCCCGTATCTCACGAGGCACTCGGTTCCGGCAGCGGCTCGCCGGGCGGCGGCACCAATCGAGGACGGCGCTTGGCCTCCTCGGCGGCCTTGCGTTTGGCCTTGCGTTCGGCGGCCGCGGCTTCCTCGATCTTGGCCACTTCCTTGTGGCCGAGGTCCTTCATGATAATGACCGAGGCGACGAGGAAGTAATACAGATCGAAGTACGCCATCCCGAGGAAGGCGCCGCCGATGCCGTAGACCACGAGGCTCAACTGCAGCATCGTGGCGTTCTCATGGACCCAGACCAGTTCAGGGTGTGGTTTCGATATTCGGCGCAGCTTGCCCATGCTCAGGTAGGAAAACCCGAGCAGGGACATGAAGATGCCCCAGCCGACGAAGCCGTGCTCTCCCATCACCTCGAAATACACGCTGTGGGCGTCGTGGTAGTCGTATGGGTCCGGCGCGTAGTCGAGGAACATCTCCTCGGTGAACGACTGGAACCCGGCGCCGGTGAACGGCCGCTCGCTGGCGACGTTGTAGGCGTACCACCAGGCGTTGATCCGGCCCATGGCCGACTTGTCTTCCTCGGCTGCGGTCTCGATGGTGTTCATCCGGTCGAACCACTTGTCGGGGATGAACTGGAACAACACCAGGCCGGCGATCAGCGCGATGATGATGAAGGTGAAGCGCCGGTTGGAGCGCCAGACGAACATCCCGGCCATGGCGATCAGACTGAGGAACGCGCCACGGGAATATGAGAACACCACGGCGACGATGGTCAGGAAGGTCGCGGCAAAGATGCCGTAGGCGGCCCACTTGTTCCGCCTGGATTCCTTGATCCCCATGTAGAACAGGATCGGGAAGATCATCAGCTCGGCCAGCGCCAGCTCGTTGTTGCCGGCGATGATCGACTTGGGCGGCCCCCAGATCAGGTGGTTGCCCCCGGTCAGGATCGAGAAGATCCCACCCTTGACGCCGTAGAACGCGATGGAGAGCGCCATGATCAGCAACAGCCAACGCATGCGCACCCGGTCCTGGAACAGCGACAGGATCAGGAACACCATCACGTAGATCTTCGCCACGTGGACCCACTCTTCCTTGGCGTCCGCGGGGTACTGGGCGAACTGGGTCGTGAAGGTGTAGTACGCGAACAGCAGCAGCAGCAGGTAGGTCTCGCGGACTCGCGGGATCTTGTACTTGTCGCTGGTGAAGAGGAATCCGAGCACCGTGACGGCGGTTGCGAGCTTCACCACCGGGAAGCTGTAGGCCATGCCGTAGCAGAGGCGGTGCGGGTTCATCAGGCCGAGCCAGACGGTCACGATCACACCGATCCACGGTCGAGTAAAACTCAACGGCAGCATGCCGAAGATGATCCCCAACAGCAGTAGATCGCGCATGGCCCGCGGTCGCGAAGACCGCCTCTCCCTATCCCCCGGCGGGGGTCAGCTCTTCCGGCCCAGCAGCGCTCCGAGGATCTTGCGGGAGTCCCGCACGATCGACCGGTCCAGCACCA
The DNA here is from genome assembly GCA_001664505.1 of Acidobacteria bacterium Mor1. Taxonomy (GTDB): domain Bacteria; phylum Acidobacteriota; class Polarisedimenticolia; order Polarisedimenticolales; family Polarisedimenticolaceae; genus Mor1. The sequence continues at coordinate 4,654,216 of CP011806.1, read as the reverse complement.
CGTAGATGACGGCGTACAGCAGGCCGTAACCTGCCGCCGCAGCCGCCAACAGTCCTAAGTTATCGACCTCGGGAGCAACCCACAATGCCGTGGGCAGACCTGCGCCCAAGGCCGCAAGCACCGGCGGCACGCTCTGCCGCAGGTACTTCATCCGGCCCAGTTCACGGTAGAGAATCCAGGGTCTGACCAGGCACACCGTCAGCACCGCCTGGGTCAGCGTGTACAGCGCGCCGCCCACGATGCCGTAGGTCCAGATCAGCCAGGCTCCCACCGTCATGAGGTAGGACGTGATCCATAACCTCATGTACATCAAATATTTAGTCTTTCCGCGCGCCAGGGCCAGGATTCCCCAGCTGTATCCGGCGGTGATTTCAATCGTGAAACCGATGGCGAAGAGCTTGAGGGGCAGGATCGCCGGAATCCACTTCTCGCCGTAGACCAGCTGGATGAAGGGCTCGGCCAGGGCGAAGAGCCCGAAAGTGACCGGAACCAGCATGATGCTGAGGTAGCGGTTGGCCTCCTCGAAGGCGACCGCCACCCGCTCCGAGGAGTCCTGGAGTTCGGAATAAGTGGGCAATAGCGACGAAATCAGCACGTCGGCGAAGCCCTTGATATAGAACGGGAAGGCGAAGGCCACCACATAGAAGGCCAGCTGCTCGGTGCCGTGGAAGGCGCCGACCAGCCAGTCGTCCCCCTCCCAGATCAGGTAGTTGCCCAGAGCGGCCACGATCAGCGGCCAGCCGAAGCTGTAGAGCTTCTTGGCCACCGCCCGGTCGATGCCCAGCTTGGGCCGGTGGGGGGCGATGATCCAGATCGCCAGCACCTTGGCCGCGAAACCGCCCAGCTTGCCGTAGAACAGCGCCCAGGCGCCCAGCTCGAACTGGAAGTAGAGCAACATCGCCAGGCTGGTGGCGATCAGCACGTCGACCACGTGGCCGACCCGGGCCGCCGCAAAGTTGTAGCGGCGAATCCACATGGCGTTGGGCAGCTCGAGGGTGAACTGCAGCACCATCACCGACAGCACCCGGATCACCGTGGTCCGCTCGGCCAGCACCGCGGCCACGTCGACGGTCCCCTCGGGGACGTGCATCAGCCGGGCGACCCAGGGGGCGGTGACGAATATGATCGTCATCAGGCCCAGACCGATGGAAAGCGACAGGGTCAGCGCGGTGTCCAGCACCTTCTCCGGGGCCTCGCGGTCCCGCACCACGGACTCGTTGAAGCCCATCTTGGTGAACATCGAGAAGAACTGGAGCACCAGCAGGGCGGCGGCCAGGGTGCCGATCTGGTCGGGCAGGAAGATGCGGGCGAACAGGATGTTCTGCCCCAGGGTCAACACCTTCAGCACCATGTTGCTGCCGACGTTGACCGCCGAGGCGCGGATGACCTTGTTGCGCGAGACCGCCATCGATCAGGCCCCGGGCTTGCGGCGGCGCAGTACGGGCATCGGGTCGGACCAGGACCAGAGCGCGTAGGCCCGGCGGGACGGCGAGAGCGCCCGGCGGGCCATGAGCATGCCCTGGCTGCCGTGGCGCAGCTCCGCCTTGATCGCCCGTAACAGACCGAGCCCGCGAATCCAGCTGCTGCGGCGTCGGGGGTAGCAGGGCTCGTCGGGGGCCGCGCCCTCGGCCAGATCCCGGTAGGCCAGCAGGCTCAGGTTGACGCCGGCGGCGGTACCCATCGGATGTTGGTCCCAGTGGCGGGTGTTGATCTCGATCAGCCGGAAGCGGCCGGACTCGGGATCCCGCTTGTACTCCACCTCGGCCAGGCCCCGGTAGCCGATTCCCTCGAGAAAGGCGACGGCGGAGTCCCGCAGTTCGGGCAGGTCGACGGTGCGGTACAGGCAGCCGAGTCCGAACCCGGGCGGATACTGCACCAGCTTGCGCGAGGTGAAGGCGCCGAGACAGCGGCCGGCAGCGCCGATATAGAGCCCGACGATGTAGAACTCGTCGGCTTCGCCGTCGACCCATTCCTGTACCAGCACGCGGCTGCCGGCGGCGAAGGCCTTGGCGGCCACGGCATCGAGGGCGGCGCGATCGTCGACCCGCAAGCCCTTCTGGCCGTTCAGCGCGTCACGCAGCCCCGGAAGCTCGGCGGCGTAGACCGGCTTGACTACCGCCGGAAACGGCAGCCGGCCGGCGTTCTGCTCCAGCTCCTCGGCCGACGAGAGGCTCAGGGTCACCGGCGAATCGACGCCGTGCCGCTCGGCCAACTCCGCCAGCCGCGCCTTGTTGACCAACGCGTCGAGCAACTCGTGCGCCGGCTGGGTCAGGATCATCTCCGCTTCCAGCGGCTCGCGGAAGCGATCGATGAACTCCACGTCGGCGTCCCGGGTGGCGAACAGAATCGGCTGCACCGGTTCGAGCCGCGCCAGCCCGATCAGAAACTCCGCCAGCTCTTCGGGGGCGTGGGCCGAATCGGGGCCGGTCAGCGCGCGGCAGTAGCGGGAGTGTGCTCCCGGCACATCCTCCTGGCTGCTGATGCCGACGACGTGGACTCCGTGGGGCGCCAGGTTGCGGGCGATACCCAGCCCGGTGGCGTACATGTTGAGGACGAAGGCGGTGGGACGGGTCACCCGGCCACCTCGGCGCTCATCAGGTGGTGGTAGGCCATCGAGAGCGCGAACTCCGGCAACTCCCGGCCGAAGGGACGCACCCGGCGCAGCTCCAGCGGATCGGTGCGCGGGGTGTTCTCACCCTGCACCGTGGTCAACGCCGCCCGGTAGCCGGCATCGCGCAGCTGGTCCTTGATCGTCTCGGAGAAGTCCGCGGGCTTGCCGTTGGGATAGGCAAACAGCGGCACCTCGAGCCCCATGCGCTCTTCCATCAACCGCTTGGACTCCCGCAGCTCGTGGGCTGCCTCGTCGGCGGGGATGCGGGTCAGGATCGGGTGGTTCATGGTGTGGGAACCGAAGGAGATGCCGTGCTCGGTCATCTCCTTGACCTGGTCCCAGGAGAGCATCTCGTGAGGCACCGCATCGGCCTTCACGCCGACCAGCTGCTGCACGATGGCGTCGACCTGTTCCAGCCGCTGCTCGCCGGGCAGGCGTTTGAGCTCGTCGAGCAACTGCCTGCTGGCGCGGCGCTTGGCCGCGGCGTCGGCGAACGCCACCTGGGTGCCGTCGGGCAGTTCCAGCGACCGGGCTTCGGTCTCGCGGAAGGCGTAGAGGATCCGATCGAACCACAGGCTGCGCCGGTCCTCGATACAGCCGACGGTGAGAAAGACCGTAGCCGGCAGGCCGCGCTTCTTGAGGATCGGGAAGGCGCCGGAGTAGTTGTCCTCGTAGCCGTCGTCGAAGGTGATCGCCACCGCACGGGGGGGCACAGGCTCCCCGGCCTGTTCCAGCCGGACCAGTTCGTCCAGCGGGCGCACGTCGAAGTGCCGCTCCAGCCAGGCCATCTGCCGGTCGAACAGGGTGCGGGAGGTGCGGTCGATCATGTACTCGCCGGCGTAGTCGTTGACCCGGTGGTACCAGAGGATCAGGTAACTGCCCGGGGAGCGGCGCCGCGGACGCAGGCCGCCGCTACGGGGAAGCTGCACGCGATCGGCCAGGGCGGTGACGAGACTCCCCGCTCCCAGTCCGTAGGCGGCGCGGGCCGCGGCCTTCTTGATCAGCGCTCGGCTCATGACCCGGTTTCGGTCGACCCCTCTCCCTTGCCCAACACGTCGCGCAGGCGGTCCCGCCCCCAACGGGCGGCCCGCGGCAGATCGAAGTAGAGGAAGCTGCGGGCGCCCTTGCGCCCGGCGGTCAGCCGCAAGCTCTTCTTCACGTCGGAGCCCCAGGACAGCTTGTGCTGGGTCACCCCGCCGAGGAAATCGTAAACGCGAATGCCCCGCTCGATACAGTCCTGGAACACGTAGACCCGCAGAACGTTGCCCACGCCCTTGTCGAACCAGGCCGGGTCCATCCCCTCCTGGAGCAGGAAGCGGGTGTCACCGTAGTCGAAGCAGAACTGATGGGCGACGTACCGGCCGTCGACCCTGAGCGAGTGGAAACGCAGCCAGCCGAGGGCCAGCAGCTCCCGGGACATCCGCTCGTAGAAGTCCCGCTTCTCGGGGAACACGAACACGCCGCTCTTGCCCACCTGGCGCCAACGCTGCTCGTGGAGCTCGTACATCGAGGCCAGCCGCTCGGGGAGCTGGTCCTCCCGCTCGCAGAGCTCGAGCTCCACGTCGTGAGCCTCTTCCAGCTTGCGCACCAGCGAGCGCGTCTTGGTCCGCATCCGCGGCTTGAGGGTCTTGAGGTAGTCGTCCCAACTGTCGGGAAGCGCGCTCCAGGCGCAGGCCACCGCCTGTTCCTCGCTCTGGGTGCAGCCCCGGGCGCTGAGTCCCCGTCGGATCAGCGGCGCCATCGGCGAACTGTCGGGAATCTCGTTGAGCAGCAGCAGGTCCCAGCGGTCGCGAACGTCGAACAGGTAGTCGAGCACCCCTTCGACCACCGCCTCCTCCTCGCCGGGGGCGGCGATCAGGTCGAGGTAGTCGCTATCCCAGGTGCCGTCGCCGACGAAGGCCATCGCCTTGAAGGTCAGCTTGATCTTGCGGACCTTCTTTTCGTAGAAGGCGGTCAGGCCGATCAGTCGATCCCCCCGCAGCACCTTGACCACGTGCAGGGGCCGGTTCTCGCCGTAGGAACGCCACCAGCAGCCGAGCCACTCGGCGGTGAGGAAGACCGTGTTGACCTTGCTCTCGGCCAGGAGCGCGTTCCAGGCCTCGCTCATGGCGAACCAGGCGCCCTCGTCCTTCAGGACTTCGACACGCACGGCCGGCTCGGTGGTGGCCGCCGCAGCTCGGGTCATGCCGCGCCGTCCTGCACCAACCGGGCGGAGGCACCATCCTGGTGCTCCCGCAGCCACAGCTCCATCACCATCAGCTTCCACAGCACGGTGCCGTAGAACGAGGTGGAGTCCTCCTGGTGCCGTTCGACCAGATCCTTCAGCGCTTCCATCCGGAAGTAGCCGCGCTCCTCGGTGCGTTTACCGAGCACCAGCTCGCGCATCATCTCGTTGAGACCGGGATCGCTCTTGAGCCAGACCGGGATCGGCAGGCCGAAGCCGTGCTTTTCCTTGTTCAGCACCTCGTGGGGCAGCATCTCGCGATAGCTGTCCTTGAAGAACGAACGCAGGCGGCGTCCCGCCATCTTGGTCGAGGGGGGCACCCGGGCGGAGAACTCGGCGAGGGTGCGATCGAGGAACGGGAAGCGCACCCGCACCCCGGCGGCCTCGGTCATGCGGGTCACCTTGAACAGATCGTTGTCGGCGATCGCCAGCTTCAGATCGATGTAGAGCTGGCGGTCCAGCTCGTCGTCCGCCTGGGCCCGGTGGTAGTGGTAGGCGAAGAAGCTGGCGGTATCCCCCTCTTCCTCGCTGACTCCCGAGGCGAAGGCGTCCTCGAACAGCTGCTCCCGCGGAAGAATGCGGTACAGGGTGTAGGAGGTCAGCCGGTCGGGGTACGGGATCGAGGCCCGCTGGATGTACTTCTTGCCCCGCACGATCGGGCCGATGCCGAGACCGGCGAGGCCGAAGACCACCGGCCGCAGCAGATACTCCCGGGGCAGCTTCGGAATCCGGTAGTAGTAGTCGAACAGCTTCTGCTTGGCGTAGCGCTCGTTGCCGGCGAACAGTTCGTCGCCGCCGTCCCCGGCGTAGAGGGTGTCGACCCCCTGGTCCTTGGCCAGCTTGGCGCAGAAGTAAGTCGGCACCGCCGAGGCGTTGCCGAAGGGTTCGTCGAAGGCCCGGAGCAAGAGCGGAATCGCCTCGCGGGTGTCTTCAGGCGTGACGAAGTACTCGTGATGCCGGGCGCCGAAGGCCTTGGCCGCCACCCGGGCGTAGTGAATCTCGTTGAAGCGGTCCTCACCGAAACCGATGGAGAAGGCGTCGACGGCGCCCCCTTCGATCTGGCTCAGCACACCGAGCACGGTGCTGCTGTCGACACCGCCGCTGAGGAAGGCGCCCCGGCGGCCCTGGCCGTCGGCACGGACCCGGCTCTCCAAAGCGCCGCGGAACAACTCCCGGCAGCGCTCCTTGAGCGACGCGGTCGAGTCGTTGAACGGGTTGCGGTAGTCGATGTCCCAGTGGGATTCAATGCGCGGTTCGCGACCCGGCTTGAAGCGCAGCGACGAACCAGCCGGCAGCTTCTGCACCTCGGTGAAGATCGTGTGGGGCGTCGGAATGAAGGACGAACCGACGAACTGGATCACCGAGCGGGGGTCGACCGTGGGCTGGAAGCGGGTGGGGCTTGCCAGCATGCCCGCCATGCGCGAGGCGAAAATCGCCCGCTCGCCGGCGGCGTGGTAGAGCAGCGAGTGCACCCGGAACGGATCGTCGGCCAGCAGCAGCTCCCCGCTGCGGCCGTCCCAGATCGCCAGGGAGTACTCGCCGTCCAGCTCCGCGAGGAATGCCGCGCCCCGGTCCAGATAGGCGGCGAGCAGGCCCTCGAGGGGATCTCCACCCTCGGGCACACCGGCGTAGAGGGTGCCGGTGAAGGCCAGCGCGACAGGGGCGCCGCCCGCCTCCCGCTGCCGGATTCCGGAAATGTAACCGGGAGAGACCACGGCGGCGAGTCCCACCGGTCCCTCGATGAAGGTTTCGATCGTTGCCCCGGCGGAATCGGCGACAGCCCGCGCCATCCGTTCGAGGCCGGCGACATCGAACTCCGGGGCGCGTCCGCTCCCGAGTACGAGTCCACAGATTCCCGTCACGTCAGTCTCCGCTTCCCCCGGAGTACAACGTCCGTTTTGCGAGCCGATCCCGCAACCTCATCGAGGTCTCGATCGGCGGGCTGTTGCGGGACGTCCTGTCGGCCGGCGGCCGACGCCGTGATGCTTACTGGTCGAGGCCCTTGATCTTGCCGCTGAAGCCGAGCTCCCGGGCCTTGGTCACCGAGGTCATCGCCTGGCTGGTGGCACCGGCGGCCAGGTAGGCCTCGGCCATCCAGGCGTGTCCCGGAGCCAGATCCGGATCGAGGGTCAGAGCCGTCTCGAGCTTCTTCATGCCCCCCTCGATCTCGCCGATCTCGACCAGGTAGCGGCCGAACTGGGCATGGGTGATCGCGTGCTGGGGGAACTTCTCGAGGGCCGTCTGGAACGGCTCGATCGGGAGCGAGTACTCCTCGGTGGTCTTGGCGATGGCGCACATGTAGTGCAGCGCCTTGGGATGGTTGGGGAAGACCCACAGGGTGTAGTTCAGGTCGCCCAGGGCGTACTGGATGTCGCCGGCGTGCCACTTGGCGTAGAAGTTCGAGCCCGCCAGGTGGGCGCGCTCCACCTTGGCCAACAGCTCCTTGAGGTGGGAGTCGGTGTGGTGGGCGAAGTAGTCGTTGCCGACCCAGCCGGGGTTGCCCTTGGGCGAACCGGCGGCCATGACCGGAGAAACGGCCGATGCCACGGCAAGGGCCAGGGCAAAAGCGACGACGAAGGCGGTTTTCATGCGGGTTTTGATCATTGGCGTAGCTCCGTAGGGGAAGATACGGGGCAGTCCTGGGCGCTGCCAGCACTTCCGCGGGCCAGATCGAGAGCCCTCCGGGCGTTTTCGCTCCAGAGATAGCCCCGGGTCTGAACCGCATCGTGAGCGGCCCGGCCCAGCCGGTCCCGCTCCTCGGAGGACCCCAAAACCCGCGCCAGCGCGGCGCCGAGGCTCTCCGGGTCTTCCTTCTCGAACATCGAACAGTTTACCCCGTCCGCCAGGATCTCGGCTATGTTGGGCTGATTCGGGGCGACTATGCATTTTCCGAGAGCCATATATTCGATGATTTTCATCGGACAGGCGTAGGCGGTGGCGCTGGGCTGGACCGTGACGTCCATGGCGGCCACATGGGCCGGGATCTCGTCCCGTTTGACCGGCCCGGTGAAGACCACCTGATCGGTCAGCCCGTGCTTCTCGACGAATTCCCGCAGGAAGGGGGCCGCCGGGCCGTCGCCGACCAGCAGCACCCGCAGGTCCTCCCGCTCGGCCAGCATCGGGCGCATCTGCTCCAGCAGCATCTCGAGCCCGTGCCAGGGCCGGAACCAGCCGACGAAGCCGACCACCGTCTTGCCCTCGAGGCCGTGGCGGCGGCGGATCGCCGAATCATCGATCTCCGGGTGGAACTCCTCGGGGTTGATGCCGTTGGTCATCACCACGATGTGCTCCTTCGGCACACCCAGCTCGGCGATCATGTCCCGCATCACCCCGGTGACCACGATGGTGCGGGTGCTGTTGCTGCAGGTCCAGCGCTCGGTGAAGCGAGCCAGCCGCTTGAAGGCGAGCTGCCCCAGCTTCTCCTGCTCGTAGGCCAGCGGCGCGTTGACCTCGAGAATCATCGGAATACCGAAGCGGCGGCTGGCCCACACGCCGCAGACCGTGTTCATCGAGTAGCGCTCGTAGATCAGGTCCGGCCGGCTCTTGCGGATCTTCTTCGAGATCATGCGATAGCCGTAGAGGTTGTAGGCCAGGCCCATCAGTTCGTAGAGCCACGCCGGCGCCCACCTGGTGATGAACCCCCAGCGGCTGCCCTTGGTCTTCTTGCCGGCGGCATGATCGACCTCGGTCAGCGAGGCCATCTCGACCTCGTGGCCCAGCGCCCGGAACGCACCGACCATCTCGTAGATGTGGATGCCCTGGGCGTCTTCGGCCTGGGTGCGATGGTGGTAGAGAACCCGCATCAGAATCCCGCCGCTTCGCGCAACACGTCGAACTGGGCCTCGGCAACCTCTTCCCAGCCGCGCACCGGCGGCCGCCCGGCGATGCCGTCACGATCCCAGCGAGCCTCCAGGGCCTCGGCCAGGCAGCTCGCCGCGGTCTCCGGCTCTCGATCGGGAATCAGCACGCCGTTCCGTCCCTCGTCGATCACCTCGGGGATGCCCCCCACCGCCGTTCCGGCGACCGGGGTACCGCAGGCCATCGCTTCCAGCGCCACATTGGGGCAGCCCTCGCTGTGGCTGGTCAAACAGAAAAGATCGGCTCCGTTGTACCAGTCGGGCAAGTCGGCCGGCACGACCCAGCCGGGAAGCTTGACGATATCTCCGAGATCGAGCTCGGCCACGAGCCGCTCCAGGGCTCCCCGCTCCTCCCCCTCGCCCACGATGAAGCACTGGAGGGGCGCGTCGATCCGGCGCCGCAACACCGACAGGGCACGGAGCAGCAGGTCGTAGCCCTTGACCGGGACCAGGCGTCCGACCGCCAGCAAGACCCGGGCGTCGGGAGCCCAGCCCAGCCGCTCCCGGGCCTCGTTGCGAGGCCGGGGATGGAAGTTCCGCCGGTCGACCCCGTTGGGAATCACGTGAACCCGCGCCGGGTCGGCGCCCAGCTCGATGGCCAAACGCCCCAGGTCTTCGGAAACGCCGACCACCGCAGCGGCCCCGCGCAGGGCCTGCTCGATGGGCTGGCGGCGGCCGGGAAGCCCGGGCAGCACGCGGATGTCCGAGCCTCGCAGGGACAGCACGTAGGGTTTGCCGATCTCCCGGGCCAGCCGCATGCAGGCGTAGCCGTCGGGGTAGGCGTAGTGGGCGTCGAGCACGTCGAAGCTCGCGAGATCCAGCCGGCCGCGCATCCGGCGCCAGGCCTGACGGAACAGCAGGTCCCCGTCGAGATGCTTGAGCAGACCGGGAATCACCCGGAACGGTGGGTGGTGCACGGTCAAGCCGTTCAGCTCGACCCGGGCGGGGACGCCGCCGGCGAAGGGCAGGTTGCGCGAGACGTTGACCGGCGCGATCACCTCCACATCGGCATGCGCCGCCAGATGCTCGACCCGGTTCTTGACGAACAGGCCGTGGAGCGGCTTGCCCGGGTTCGGGTAGAGGGTCGTGAACGACAGCACCCGCAGGCGCGCGGCATCACGGCTACCCTCCGGGCCGCGCACTTCGGCCGCCCGGTTCAAATTCGGTTCTCCAGGAAACGCCGCCCCCAGCTCTCGAGCACCAGGATCGCCCACAGTTCGTAGGCGTAGTCCCGCACGCCGCTCTGGTGCTGCTGCCACATGTCCTTGACCCCCGCCGGTTGCAGCAGGTTGTGGACGAAGGCGTCCTTGGCCAGCACCCGCTGTTCGAAGGCGGTCTTGAGACCGTCCCGGAACCAGCGGGCCAACGGAATCGAGAAGCCCATCTTCTTGCGGTAGAGGGTGTCGTGGGGCAGCAGCGGTTCCAGCGCCTTCTTGAAGACGTACTTGCCCTCGCCGTCGTGGAGCTTGAGCCCCGACGGGATCGTCGCCGCGTACTCCATGAACTTGTGATCCAGGATCGGCACCCGGACCTCGAGCGAATGGGCCATGCTGGCCCGGTCGACCTTGGTCAGGATGTCGTCGACCAGATAGGTCTTCATGTCGACGTACTGGATGCGGGTCAACGGATCCAGGTCCCGCACCTTCTGGAAGTGCTCGTCGAGGACTCCGGCCGGGTCGTAGCCGTTGATGCCGGAGAGCGGACCGGTGTAGAGCTTCTGCTTCATCGCCGGCTTGAGCCAGCTCATGCTGTGGAAGTACCCGCGGGAGGGGGTCAGCGACAGGTTGGTCAGCAGAGTCTTGGCCCGGAACATCTGAGGCAGCCAGTCCGCCTTGGGGTAGATCGCGCCCAGGGTGCCGAACAGCGGCCGGCGCAGGGCGCCCGGCATCAGCCCGCGCAGCCGGTTCTCGAACACGTCGAAGCGGTAGCGGCGGTAGCCGGCGAAGNTCTCGTCGCCGCCGTCTCCCGACAGCGCCACGGTCACCCGCTCCCGGGCCACCTGGGAGACGTAGTAGGTCGGCACCATCGACGAGTCGGCGAAGGGCTCGTCGTAAAACCAGCAGAGCTTGTCCAGGATCCCGGCGGCATCGGCGTCGACCACCTTCTCGTAGGGATCGGTGCCGAACTTCTCGGCGATCTGCCGGGCGTACTGCAGTTCGTCGAACTGGGCGTCGGAGAAACCGATCGACGCCGTGGCCACCGGGCGGTCGATCAACCCGGCCATGGTGCCGACGACCGCGCTGGAGTCGATGCCGCCGGAGAGGAACGCGCCCAGGGGCACATCGCTGACCAGGCGGGCCCTGACCGCGTCGTCGAGCTGTTCCCTGAGGCCGGCGGTGTGGTCCTCGAGAGCCCGCTCTTGCGGCGAGAACTCCAGGTCCCAGTACTCCCGTTCCAGGGCGGTGCCGTCGGCCTTGACCGTCAGGGTGTGTCCCGGCCGCAGCTTGCGCACGTTGGCGAACACGCTCTTGGGCGCCGGGATGTACATGTAGGTCATGTAGTCGTCGAGGGCGGTCGGATCGAGCGCCCGATCGAAGGTGGCGTCCTCGACGATCGACTTGATCTCCGAGCCGAACAGGAAACGCTTGCCGCTACGTCCGTAGTAGAGCGGCTTGATGCCCAACCGGTCGCGAGCCAGGAACAGCTGGTTCTTGTGTCCGTCCCAGATGGCGAAGGTGAACATGCCGCGGAAGTGTTCGACGCAGCGCTCCCCCCACTCGACGTAGGCCCGCAGGATCACCTCGGTGTCGCAGCGGGTCTTGAACGCGTGGCCCTTCTCCTCGAGCAGGGCCCGGGTCTCCATGAAGTTGTAGACCTCGCCGTTGAACACCAGCGCCGTCTTGCCGTCCTCGGTCAGCATCGGCTGAGCGCCGCCCTCGAGGTCGATGATCGACAGCCGTCGATGCCCGAGGCCCACGGGGCCTTCGCGGAAGAACCCCTCGCCGTCGGGACCCCGGTGTTCGAGCACCCGGGTCATCCGCGCAAGCAATCCCGCTTCGGCGGGACGGTCACGGTCGAGTTCGAGCAGTCCGGCGATTCCGCACACGGTCAGGCACTCTCCCCGGCCAGGGCCGGCGACGGAGCGAGGGACTTGATCCGCTCACCCTCGACCACCGTGCGGAACCACATCTCGAGCATCAACAGGCACCAGATCCAGGTGCTGTAGTCCCGCTTGCCGCTCTGGTGGTGGCGCAGCATGCGCTTGATCGGAGCCTCGCGGAAGTAACCCCGCTGGAGGGTCCGCGGCTCCAGCAGCACCTCTTCGGCCACACCCTTCAGCACACCGCGGAACCACTGGTCCTTGGGGATGGCGAAGCCCTGCTTCTTCTTGGTCATCGACGCCGGCGGCAGCAGCGGCGCGACGGCCTCCCGCAGGATGCGCTTGGTGATGCCCCCCTGGAGTTTGTACTCCAGGGGCAACGACGCGATGTACTCGACCAGTTCGAAATCCAGAAGCGGCGCGCGCACCTCGAGGGACACCGCCATGCTCATGCGGTCGACCTTGACCAGGATGTCGTCGGGCAGATAGACGTGGGTATCCAGGTACTGGTGCTTGCTCACCGGATCCAGATCCGCCACCCGGGCCAGATGCTCCCGGCTGCGATCGAAGGGATCGTAGCCGTCGAGAGCCGCCAGGAAATCGCCGGTGTAGAGCTGATCGCGGATGTAGGGATAAATCCCCAGGCCGTGGGGCCCGTCACTGACGTGACCCAGGGCGTGGAGCCAGTTCCAGCCCGGCGCGGTGAAAGGCAGCGCACCGGTCAGCGGCCGCACCACCCCCTTGCGCAACCAGCCGGGCACCCGGCTCATCTTGCCGTAGTACTCGCTGTGCAGGTAGCGGGGATAACCGGCGAAGGTCTCGTCGCCGCCGTCTCCCGACAGCGCCACGGTCACATGTTTTCGCGCGGCCTGGCAGACGTAGTAGGTCGGCACCGCCGAGGAATCGCCGAAGGGCTCGTCCAGGTGCCAGACCAGATCGGGCAACAGGTCGATGGCCGACGGCTTGACCACGATTTCCTGATGATCGGTGCCGAGATGCTCGGCGACCTCACGAGCATCGTCGAGCTCGGAGTAGTCCGCCTCCTCGAAACCGATGGAGAAGGTGCGCACCGGCTCCGACGAGACCTTGCTCATCAGCGCCACCACGGTGCTCGAATCGATCCCCCCCGAGAGGAATGCGCCCAGGGGCACGTCGCTGATCATCCGGCGCTTGACCGCCGCCTCGAGCAGATCTCGGGTACGCTCCAACGCCTCGTCGAAGGAGGGCGCCGGCCGGGTCGGCGTGTAGTCCAGCTGCCAGTAGGGCTTGACGTTGATCCGGCCGTCCTCGAGCACCAGGGTGTGCCCGGGCGGAAGCCGCTTGATGCCCTGGAGAATCGTCTCGTCACCGACGGGGTAGCTGTAGGTCAGGAAGTCGTGGAGCGCCGCCGGGTTGATCTCACTCGGCGCCCCGCCGTAGGCCAGAAGCGCCTTGATCTCCGAGCCGAAGACGAAGCGTTCGCCGCTCTGGTAGTAGAACAGCGGCTTCTTTCCGAAGCGGTCCCGGGCCAGCACCAGCCGCCGGCGGGCCTTGTCCCAGAAGGCGGCGGCGAACATGCCGTTGAGCTCGGCGAAGGCGTCGAGGCCCCGCTCCTGATAGAGCTCCAGCAACACCTCGGTATCGCAGCGGGTGCGGAAGCCATGGCCCCGCTGCTCCATCAGCTCGCGGAGTTCGAGAAAGTTGTAGATCTCGCCGTTGAAACTCAGGGACACATTGCCGTCCCGGCTGATCATCGGCTGCTGGCCGGCAGCCAGATCGATGATCGAGAGCCGGGTGTGGGCCAGCCCCATCGGTCCGATGGAGAGGTGCCCCTGCTCGTCGGGCCCGCGATGGCTCAGCACCGACGCCATGCGTTTGAGCCCCTCGACCGAGGGGTCGCGCCCGGAAAGCTCCAACACTCCAGCGATGCCGCACATCAGCGGAACCTCGAAATACGGCCGGTGACCTCGGCATCGAAGACATGAGGATCGAAGTCGCCGTGGCTGCGAAAATAGCCCGAGTCGACCCGGTTGAGGGCCAACGGATCGGCGTCGCTTCCGTTGATCCCCGGCTCGGTGGTCACCGCCACGTCGATCCCGGCGTCGCGCAACAGCGGCTTGACGCTCTCGATCATGCGGCCCCGGGGATACGAAAAGGTGCGCACCGGCTCTTCCAGCTTGTCCCGCAGGATCTCGAGGCAACCGCCGATCTCCTGGCGGGCCGCGGATTCATCGAGCTCGTCGAGGAACGCGTGGCTCATGGTGTGGCCCCCGAGGGTCACCCCGCCCTGCCGCATCTCGTCCAACTCTTCCCAGTCCATCATCAGCGGTTCCACGTCCGCCGTGGCGCCGGGCATGCGGCGGATCGCAGCGAGCAGCTCCGAACGTTCGCCACGGGGGAAATCGTTCATCGCGTAGACCAGCTCCGCGGTCTTGGCCGCGGCGCCGGCGCCCTCGCGGACGGCGGCGACGGTATCCCGTAGCCGCTCGGGAAGCGCCGCAGGATCGAAGCCGTTTTGGGTCGAAGCGCCGAGGGCGGCGTGGACGTCGTCCCACCATAGCCGCTCTCCCCGGGTGACCACGTCGGTGACCACGAACAGGGTCGAGGGCAACCCGTAGCGCTCCATCGCAGGCAGCGCGTGCTCCAGGTTGTCCCGGTAGCCGTCGTCGAAGGTGATCGCCACCGCCCGGGGCGGCAGGTCGCCGGCCCGCAGCCGATCGACCGCCTCGTCCAGGGGCAGCACGTTGTACTCCCGGGCCAGATGAGCCATCTGGGCCTCGAAGTGATCCTTGGCCATCACCATCGCCGGGAACGGATACTCACCCGCTTCGGGAAGCGGCAGCACCCGGTGGTAGGTCAGGATCGAGAGCCGGTTGGCCGGAGCCTTCGAGAGCTTGCCGCCGAGATTGACCGTGCGGGCGATCAGCGATTTGACCCGCTCGCGCATGCCCTTCCGCTTGCGCAGCCGCTTGCGCTCGAGCCCTTCGCGATACACCTCGGCGTAGCTGCCGACCATCTTCGACATGGCGTGGCGCCGCTCGACCCGCCTGCGGCCCCCCTGCCCCAGCCGGGTGCGCAGGCTGTCGTCCTGCAGCAGTTCCAGGATGCGGCCGGCCATGGCGTCGGGGTTCTTCGAGGGCACCAGGTATCCGGTGGTGCCGTCCTGGACCAGCTCGGAGTTGCCGCCGACGTCGGTGGCGACCACCGGGCGGCGGGACGCCATCGCCTCGAGGATGGTGTTGGACATCCCCTCGTAGACCGAGCTGTTGACGTAGACGTCGCTCAATTCCAGCAGTTGCGGCGCGTCGTGGCGGATGCCGGTGAAGGTCACCGACGACTCCAGCCCGAGTTCGTCCACCAGGCCCCGCACCACGTCGAGGTCCGACTCCAGATGAGAGCTGCCCACCAGCAGCAGCCGGGCCCGGGGCACATGCTGCAGCACCTTGGCGAAGGCCCGCAGCAAGGTCGGGTGATCCTTGACCGGGCGCAGCCGGCCGATGTTGAGCACCACCGGCGCGTCGGCGTCGAAGCCGAACTCCTCGCGCAGGGCGGCGGTATCGTAGCCCGCGCCCATCCGCTCCAGGTCGACTCCGTTGGGCACCGGCCGCACCCGTTCGGGGCGCACGCCCCAGCGGGTCACCAGTTCCCGGCCGAGATCCTCGGAGACGGTGGTGAGCTTGTCGACGCGGCGAGCCATCCAGCGACTGAGCAACGCGCGGTGCCAGGGAAGCTCCTTGCTCTCCCGGCCGTGCTCGCCGTGGACCACCACCGGCACGCCGGCCAGCATGGCGGCGGCGATGGTGTGGAAATAGGTCGGCAAATTGTGGGAGTGGACCACGTCGACCTTCTGCTCCCGCATCAGGCGGGCCAGCTTGAGGATCGACGGCGGATTGAACGACTCACCCTTGTCCAGGGTGAACACCGGAATGCGCGGCTCGATCAGCGGCTTGGTGCTCTCCTCCTGGAACCACAGCGCACAGATCATCGGCTCGAACCGCTCGGGATCGAGACGATGCACCTGCTTGATCACGCCGTACTCCATGCCGCCCAGTCCCAGCACGTGGACGGTATGCATCAGGCGCAGCTTGCGGGGGGTCGTCACCGGCTCACTCTTCCTCTCGGCGCAGCAGTTTCTTGGCCGCCGACTTGGCCGCGCGCAACGAACGCTCGGCCTTGTGGCGCGCCATCCCCTTCCAGTTCGAACGGGGAGTCACCGTGGCCCGGCGGGTGATGCGCTCGACCTTGGTCCAGCGCTGCTTGTAGCTCTCGGGGCCGCGCAGGAAATCGAAGTCGGTGAGGCCGTGACCGATGGCGTCCCGCACCACATGGCCGATCAGCACGAAGCCGGGGCTCAGGTTGGCCCACTCCGGATCCATCCCCGCCTGGAAATAGCTGAAGGTCTTTCCGTCGCGGAAGCCGTAGAGCATGGCGAAGCGCTTGCCCTCGGCCTTCATGGCGTAGAGGCCCAGGCGGCCGTCGGCCAGGAGCCTGGCGGCGACCTCCTGATGGAAACCCTGAACCGGGTCGTCGCCGAAGTTGCCGCTCTCGCCACGGGAGGTCCAGCGCTGCTTGTGCAGGACGAACAGGTCGTCCAGGGCGCCGTTCAGGTCCGCGGCATCGGTGATCTGCTCGACCTCGGCACCCGCCGCCTCGAGCTTGCGGGTGTACTGGCGCAGCATCTTGCGGTTCTTGGAGCTCATCTGCTGCATGAACGCCTCGGCATCGCCGGGCAGGTCCATGCGCGGACAGATCTTGTCCTCGTCGACCTCGACCAGGTAGCGCTCACCATCCAGGGCGGCGGCGGCTTCCAGCAGCTGGGCCGACTCCAGCATGTCGCCGGCACGCACCCGGTCCCAGGGAGCGTCGGCATCGACCATCGCCGCCATCAGGCAGTCCCGCGCCGCCTGGGCGCGATCGGGGTCGACGATCAGGTCGAGGTATTCGGAGCTGATCCGGGTGGTGCCGAGGAAAGCCAGCGAGCGGGCCGGGGGCAAGCCCTGCTCCTTCTCGACGCAGAACGGACCGATGCCGCAGAGCGCGCCGGCCCCGTCCCGGGCCAGCAGCAACATCAGTTCGCGGTCCTCGGCGAAGTACTTGAACCAACCGCTGAGCCACTCGTGACGCATGAACAGCGTGCGCTGGCCGCTCTTCTCGAGCAACGCGTTCCACTCGGCGCCCAGAGCCTCGAAGGCCTCGAGCGAGGTACAGCGTTCGACGCGGAGATCCACGGCGGTTACCGAACTCATGACACCGGCGTCAGGGCCGGCTCCGGCCGGCGGGAAAACTCATCGAGCAGCCGCTCGAGCTGGGCACCGTGCTCGTCCCAGCCGTGCTTGTTCTCGACGTAGGCCCGGGCGCTCTGTCCCTCGCGGTCGAGCAGGGCCCGGTCCTTGAGCAACTCCAGCACTTCCTGGGCAAAACGCTCGGGCTTGTCGGCGCAGCGCACGCCATCTTGCTCCCGGGCGGGAATTCCCTGGAAGGCCAGGGAGGTCCCGACCACCGGCAAGCCGACGGCCATCGCCTCGAGCACCTTGTTCTGGACGCCGCGGGCGATCTTGAACGGAGCCACGGCAACCCAGGCCTGCTCCAGATAGGGCCGCACGTCGGGTACGGAACCGGTCACCACCACCTGGTCGGTGGCCAGCGCCTCGACCTCCTTGGTCGGGTTGCGGCCGACGATGAACATCTTGGTCTCGGGCATCTCCGCCTGGATATGAGGGAATATCTCGCGACAGAAAAACTTCATCGCGTCGACGTTGGGCAGGTAGTCCATCACCGCGGTAAAGACCAGCGCCGGCGGATCGCTGCGGGTCCCGGGCCGGATCGGCGAGTAGTACTCGAGATCGACTCCGTTGGGCAGCACGTCCCCGGGGGTGCCGGTGCGCTCCTTGAACAACCGCGCCTCGCTCTCGGAGACCAACAGCGAGGCCTGGAAGGTCTCGGACACGTGCTGTTCGTAGCGGCGCAGGCGGTCGGCCTCGATGCGGTAGATCCAGCTCATCGGGAACCGTTGATGAGAGGCGTAGGCCCGGAACTTCTCCGAGTCGACGTCGACGAAATCCATCAGCCGCGGCAGATCGTCCCGGTGCATCACGTACTCGGCCATCGCCGAGGAGAAGACGAACACAGCGTCGATCGAAGCGCTCTCGAGCCGCTGATCGACCTTCTTCTGCAGTTCCGAGCAGTGGAAGATCGCCACCGACAGCGGCCGCTTGCCCGGGAGCGAACCCAGGGCATGGAGCTTCTGCGACGCAGAACCGCGGAAGGCCACGTCGACCGAGGCGCAGTACTTCTCGAGCTCGGCCACGTACTGGCGATCCTCCGGATCGTCGATCATGCAGGCCAGATGCACGTTGTGATTGCGCGCCAACAGCCGGATCTGATTGAACGACCGGATCTTGTCCCCCTTGTTGGGAGGAAAAGGAATCCGGTGGCAGAGGTAGAGGATATTCAAGGGAAGTACCTCACCACGCTGGGCCCGATCCACTGGGTCAGACGGAGCGGCATCTTCTTCCACAGTTCGATGGCCATGGAGAACTTGGGGTTCTTCGGACTCATGTCCGGCATCTCCCGCATGGTCACCAGGTGGTACTGGTAGTTGAGCGGCTCCGGCTCGAAACCCCAGTGCCGCTTGAAGCGGTAGGGGCCGGTGTCCTGCTTGCTGCGGCCGAAGTCGAAGACCCGGTAGCCCTCGTCGGCGGCATGGCACATCAACTGCCAGTACATGAAATCGTTGACCGTCAGCTTGAACGCTTCCTTGAGGGCGCCCCCGTAGTAGGGCAGCACCTGGTCGCGGAAGAAGAAGGTCATCACGCCGGCGACCATCTTGCCCTCGTGAAACACCGCGAGGATCTTGCAGCCATCGCCGAACTCGTCGAGCAGCGCACGGAACAGCTTCTTGGGGAACACGGGAGTGCCCAGGTTGCGCACGCTGCCGGAGTAGATGTCGTAGAAGCCGTCGAGGAACTCGGCGCCGCCGATCTCCGAGGTCAGCCCCTTCTTCTCGCCCTGGCGCACCATGCGGCGCTGCTTGCGCGGGATCGCCGCCAGGTTCTCTTCGTGGTCGCCGGAGATCTCGCGACGGAAGGTCACGTAGAGCTCCTTGACCGGCATGTCGCCGACCGGCTCGACGTTGCGCATCTCCAGGTAGCGCACCCGGCGGTCATCGGCCTGCTTCTGCCCCGCGGCCAGCAGTGCTTGGCGGGTCGCCTCGTCGTCGGCGGCGATGCCGCCGTAGACCGCCAGCGGCGACGAGATCATCGCCCGGCCGAAAGGCAACTGGGGAGTGACGAACGCCGGCAACACGCCGGTGATCTTGCCGTTCTCCATGGCCGCCAACCGTACCGGGCGGTAGGAGAAGCAGCGGTCGATGACTCGCTGCCAACCCATGGTGTGGAAAAAGGTCGCTTCGGGCTGTTGCGCGACGTAGGCGTCCCACTCCTCGCTCAACGAGGAGAGGTCGTCCATCACGCGGATCTCACGCTCCATGGTCCTCTCGCTACGCCCCCGCCGGGTCGCCGGCGGCAGGCTCGGGGTTTCGGAGTCCAGTGGCGGGAACATAATCCCGCGCGGGCGTTTTGACCTCTCCCTCCAGGGGGCCGAGGGTCTGTTCGATCACTTCCTGCATGGTCCCGAAGCGGTGCCGCTGCATCAGCTCCCGCAGCTTGGGCCCGGTGGTCTTGAGCCCCCAGTAGTGGCGGAAACGGCTCTTGAGCGACGCCCCTTGAACCCGGGGCTGTTCGGGGTCCACCTCCCAGGGGTGGACGTAGACGATCGCGGGGCGCCGGGCCTTGTCGAGGCTCCGCACCGCCCAGCGGGTCAGCATCCGCGGATAGATCCGCAGGTAGCCGCCCCCGGCCACCGGCAGGGTCGCCTTGCCCAGGGTCATGGTCGAGGGGGGTACCTCGACGAGCTCCGCCCCGGACGGAGTCTTCAGCCGGTGGATTTCTTTCTTGGCCCCGGGCACACCGTAGCGGTCATGGAGCACCGGGAAGACGCTCGAGTCGTAGCGATAGCCCGCCTCGACCAGGGCATCCAGCGCCCAGAGGCTGCGCCGGGTGATGGAAAACGAAGCCGCCCGGTAGCCGTAGACCGGCTGCCCGCTGATCTCCCGCAGGAAGTCCCTGGAGCGCTTCGCCTCCTCGGCGAACTCCTCCGGCGTCTGGTTGTAGATCAGCCGGTGGCTGAAGCCGTGGGAGCCGATCTCGTGCCCGCGCTCGGCGATGCGTCGAACCAGCTCGGGATAGCGCTCGGCGACCCAGCCCAGCACGAAGAAGGTGCAGCGCACCCCGCAGGCGTCATACAGATCGAGCAGCCGTTCCGTATTGGCCTCGACACGGCTGGGCAGGGTCTCCCAGTCTTCCCGGGGAACGACCCCCTCGAAGGCGGAGACCTGAAAGTGCTCCTCGACGTCGATGGTCATCGCGTGCAACACGCCGTTGCGACTCACCCGGCCATCCCCCATGTTTGTTCACGGGTCCGCACGATTCGATGGGACTGCGGCAAAAACATGACAGAATGTGACTTAATAGGCGAAGAAAGGGTCCATTTCCCCTGATGCTCGAGACCTTGCTCGTCAATCTGTGCCGGCGTCGCACCGAGCCCTTCTCGGACGCGCGGCTCGTTGCGCCGTTGGAAGACACGGCGCAGTGGCGCAGCTTCGTCGACTTCGCCTCGCGGCACCGGGTGCTGGGGCTCAGCCTCTCGGTGCTGGAGCGCTCCGGCTGCTTCCCGGCGGACACCCCTCGCGGACACGAGATCGGAGAGATGCTGAGGCGACTGCGACGCCGCTCGGCCGGTTTCGGCTTCGCCCGGGATCGCATCGCCGAGACCCTCGCAGGTTCCGGAGTTCGGGCCGTGGTGCTCAAGGGCGCCGCGTCGGCGGACGAGCTCTACAGCGACCCGGTCGAACGGGATCTGCGGGACGTCGATCTGCTGGTCGGCCGCGCCGACCTCGAACGGGCCATCGAGCTGATGAGCGGCATGGGCTTCACCGGACCGCCCAGTCGTGAATTGTTCGACGCCTATCTGGACCATCACTTCCATCTGCCGATGTGGCACAACGCGATGCCGTTGATCGAACTGCACTGGGGCCTGGCCAAACGGGAATGGCTCTTCGACCTCGACCCCGACGCCGTGCTGGAACGGGCGGCGAGCTGCGACGAGGGTGGCGTGGCACGCCTGGTGCCCTGCGCCGAGCATCAGCTGCTCCATCTGGTGCTGCAAAACCTCCAGGAGGGTTTCTCCCGACTCTCCCGCGCCGTCGAGGTCGACCGCCTGGTCGCCTCGGGCCGGCTCGACTGGGAGGTGCTGGTCGAACAGGCGACTCGCGGCAACCTGCGCTCGGCGACTGCCGTCACCCTGCAGACCGCCGCGCGATTGCTGGGAACGCCCCTGCCCGCCCGCGGCATGCGCGCGCTGACTCCGGGGCCGGTTTCCCGCTTCTTCATCTCGGCGATGCGTCCTCAAGCCGCGCTCCTCGAGCAGCGCTTCGAACGGAGCTTCACCACGGGCATGCTGCTGCAGCTGTGGCTTCTGCGCGGTTCGACCGATCGTGTGCGCCTGCTCGGTCGTAGTCTCCAACCGACCCTGGTCATGGCACCGGAGCCGGTTCACGCCGTGAACTTCGGGCAACGCATCCTGCGCCTGGGCAAGCTTGCCGCCCTCCAGGCGGGGCTGACCCTGCGCGGCCTGCTGTCGCAGATCACGGCGTCCGGTCGCGATCAGATGCGGTTCTGGTCGAGCCAGGCCAGCAGTTCCGAGCGCTTGTAGCGCAGCGTCGACGTCCGCCCACTGCCGAGGCGATAAGCCGGAATCACGTTCTTTCGAGTGAGTTCCCACAGCTTGGTGCGGCCGATCTTGAGCAGATCACGCGCCTCCTTGCTGGTCAGGATCTCCTCCTCGCGTTCCTGGAGGTTCTCCTCCCGGGCTTCGAGTTCGGTGGTCATGGGTTGTCTCTCCATCGCCGAGTTGATGTCGCTCATACGGTGTGTTCCTGTGATTTCTTGAGTTCAGCCCAGGCCGCGACCACTCCCGAAACGGTGGCCAGGGAGTCGTGGCGCAGCTTGGGCCCTTCGGCCAGCAGATTGCGTCGGACGACGCGGATCCGAGGCGTTTCTTCTTCGGGCCACGTCAGCGGGAACGCACCCTCTTCGCGGTAGCGTCCCAGCATGGCCTCGTCGATCGGTCCGTCGTTGACCAACACCGCGTCGATGCAGTGTCCGCCGACATGTTTTTCGATGACCCGCACGTGATCGGGCAGCCCCAACCCCGAAGCCTCGCCCCGCTCGCTGACCAGGTTGGCCAGCATCACCACTGAAGCATCGGTATCGCGCAGGGCGCGGCCGATCCCCGGGATGATCAGGTTCGGGAGCAGGCTCGTGTACAGGCTGCCCGGCCCGAGCACGACCAGATCCGCCTCGCGAATCGAATCGATCACACCCGGCGTCGGCTCGACCTCGGACGGCGAGACCGAAACCCGGGCGATCGGTTGCTCGACCTCGGCGATCGCGGTCTCTCCCTCGATGCTGCTGCCGTCGGCGAGTTCCGCCCGCAGCCGCACGTCGTCGAGGGTCGCCGGCAAGATACGGCCGACGGTGCGCAGCACGTGACTCGAGAGCTCCACCGCCTTGAGAAAGCTGCCGGTCTGTTCGGCCAGCCCCGCGAGGATCAAGTTCCCAACGGTGTGACCACCCAGCTCCTCGCAGCCGCCGTAGCGGTGCTGGAACAGCTCTGCGAGCATCTCTTCTTCATCGGCCAGCGCCACCAGGCAATTGCGCACGTCTCCCGGCGGAAGCATGCCCATGCTGCGACGCAGCCGCCCCGAGCTGCCTCCGTCGTCGGTCATCGCGACGACGGCGGTCAACGCCGAGACATCCCCGCTGTGAATCAACCGGCGCAGTCCCCGCAGTACGGCAGGAAGACCGGTACCGCCCCCCAGGGCGACGACCCGCGTGGGGTACTGTTCACGAGCATCGCTCACTTCTTGCGGTCCTCGTAGTAGTACCAGTTGTAGTAGCCGGAATAGTGGCTCTGGCGGTCGGGCAGGTTGAAGGTCACGTCGTTGATCACGGTGCCGACCACCGGCGCCGAGGTCAGCGAGCCGATCGCCTGTTTGAACATCGGCTTCGGCGTCCGTCCGGCGCGTACGACCAGCAGCACCCCATCGCAGTTGGCGCTGACGGCATCGGCATCACTGAACAACACCACCGGCGGGGTGTCGATCAGGATCCAGTCGAAGCGGTTGCGCAGCTCCTCGACCAGCTTGGCGAACTTGCTCGACGAGAGCAGTGCCGTCGGGTCCGACGGCGTGCCTCCGGCGGGCAGGATCGTGGTCTGGGAGTTCTGCATCGGGAACAGCACGTGATCGAGCTCGACCTGATCGGTCATCAACTCGGTCAGCCCGATCGTCGGCGTCGGCGTGATCCAGCGCTGAATCGACGGACGGCGCAGGTCCGCATCGATCAGCAAGGTGCTGGGGTTCTCCGCACCGAAGGCCATCGAGAGGTTCAGCGAGACGAAGGACTTGCCCTCGTCAGGCGCCGCACTCGTGATCGACAGCACGCGCTCGTCGTTCTTGCTTTCGTTGACCAGCCGGGTCTTGAGCCGGCGGAAACGCTCCGCCGCCACCGAACTCCGCTGGGTCAGCATGACGACGTCGGGTGTCTCCTTGATCGACCTCGGAACCAGCTCGCCGCGCGGTGCTCCGCCGGCGGCAAGCGGTTCGCTGTGATCTTCCGGCATGCTTTCCTCGCTTTCGGTTGACGGCTCGATGACTGCATTGCTCATGGGAGGGGGGAGCTCCTTCGAACGCTAGGGCTTCAGCAGGATGACCGCGACGAGCGCGAGCACCGAGGCGGCCGACAGGCCGATATTTCTCATGTAGAACATCCGCTTGGCTTTTGCCGTCGACGGCGTGGCCACGCGGGGAATGGTCGCCAGAACCGGAAGGTCGTCGAGCACGGCGAGGCCGGTCTCGGAACGAACGATCGGGTTGGACAGTTCCTTCAACGCCAGGGGGCCGACGAAGGCGACGAGCCCGATGGCGAGGCCGATGCCGATGACCATCATCGGGACCGGCTGCACCGGCACGCGAGGCACCACGGCGCGCTCGATGATCTCGAAGCGCTCACCCTTGCTCGCCTCGTGAACCATCTCGGCGCTCTTGGCGCCTTCGAGCTGGGTCAGATAGTCCTCGTATTGCCGCTGCTGGACCTTGATGCCCTTGCTCAGCTCGGCCAGCCGCTGCTCGACCCTCGGCGTGGCCGACAGCCGGGCCTCGTAGACCAGGATGTCCGCCTCGATGGCGTCGACCTTGGACTGGATCGCCTGGACCTCGCGCTCCAACGCCGGGCGTTGATCTTCGACCGGGTCATCCATACGACCCAGGGCGATGGCGGTGTCACTGATGGTGGCGCGATCTTCGGCAACCACGGGGCCGGAGGCCTTGGCGGCCTTCTTCGCCTCGTCGAGTTCCCGCATCTTGGCCTGAACGTCGGGATGCTTGTCGGCGTAGCGCCGGCGCAGATCAGACAACTCTGACTGGATCTCGGTGATCTCCGGAGTGATGACCTCGCCGTCGGCACTGCCGGCGCTGGTCTCGGCGGTGGGCTTCATCGTCAGCCAGTCGGTGTCCGCCTCGATCTCACTCAGGGCTCGCAGGCGGATCTGAGCCGCCTTGAGTTCCTTCATCTGGTTCTCGAGATCGCGCTGTCGCGACTCGAGCATCCGCATGTTGGTCTCGCGTTCCTGATCGGTCTCGTGGGCGTGGGCCGAGCGGTAGCTGGCGATCTGGGATTCCTTGATGTCCAGCTCTGCGCGCACCCGGTCCGCCATCTCCTGAATGAGGGCGGTGGCGTCGGCGGCGGTTTCCTTGACGTAGTTGGCGTTCTCTTCGATGTACTGATCGGCCAGGAAGTTGGCGACGGTCGCCGCCTTGGCCGGGTTCTGATCCTTGTAGCTGATCTCGAAGGCGGCCCGGGCGACCTTCACGCTGACCCGGCCGCGGATCTGGGCGATCAGCATCTCGACCTCTTCTTCACTACGACGCGGAGGCACGAAGGCCTCCTCCACGAGCTTCTGCAGATAGGGGCGGCTCAGCACCGCGTCGCGCAGAGAACTCATGCGCAGGCCCATGTCGTCGATCACCGTCTCCTGAACCACCTTGCCCGGGATCGCGCGGGGAGCAACGAAGATCGTCGTGCTCGCCTCGTAGACCTTGGGGGTGTGGTTGAGCGAGATCAGCGCACCGGCCAGGCCGATGCAGATGCCCGCGACGACGGTCCACCAGGAACGGAAGAGCCGGTCGAGGAGCTCGAGGATCTGGGCCTT
The DNA here is from genome assembly GCA_001664505.1 of Acidobacteria bacterium Mor1. GTDB lineage: Bacteria > Acidobacteriota > Polarisedimenticolia > Polarisedimenticolales > Polarisedimenticolaceae > Mor1. Next base: position 4,629,176 of record CP011806.1, on the reverse strand, counting down.
CTTGGCGTCGTTGCTCATTAGCTGTCTTTCCTCCCCAGGGGTTGCCAGACAATCCCCACAGACGCTCGATAGAACGAGATGTTTTGACTGCTGTCGAGGGTCCCGCCGATGCCCGGGGCACCGGATTGATCGACATGAGTCAGGCCCATGCGCAAGGCGATGGGCCGGCGGAAGTTACGGTCCGCCGAGATACCGACGCCGATCGTGGTCAGATCGTCGTTGATGTCCTCGGTCGCGACCCGAAGAGCGTAGCGCGTCGAGACCTGCCAGTTCCAGGTGCGGGTCTGGTAGCTCGAAACGGTGAACCCGAAGGTGGTGTTGGTCGAGGTCCCGAGGAACGAGTCCCCCAGGGCGGCCCGGCGGTCGGCGCCGAACCGCACCGAGACGAAACGCAAGTTCTTCGAATAGGACAGGCTCGCGGCCAGGCCGTCGTCGTCGTTGGCCGGAGTCAGGGAGGCGTCCCCGCCCAACTCGTTGACGCCACCGTCGAAGCTGCGGCTGAAGGCGCCGACCCGGGCGGTCAGGGATGCGGAGCGCCCGAAGCCGCGGTCGACGGTCAGCGCCAGGGACTGGGTCACGCCGTTTCCGGACTGGTCCAGCTCGAACAGCTGGTAACCGTAGCTCAGCCCGTAGGCGGTGTTGGCGCCGACGATCATCGCCACACCGGTGGAGGCCCCGTAGCCGACCCGGTCCTCGACCGAGAGGTCGGTGGCCCCCTCGGTCAGGTCCGCCTGGTCGAAGGACGAGGCGTTGGCCGAGACCGAGTTGGTCCAGCGCCAGCGGGCGCCGAAGTCACGCTGCAGGGTCACCTGGGCGCTCATCGCCTCCCGGTCGGTCCGGTCGTTGAGGAACGGGTCCGCCGAGATGCCCTGGCTGGCCAGTGCGGTGCTCCCCTGGTTCTGGGAGTTGACGTAGCTGGCCAGGAAAGACAGCGAGGTGAAGGGGTTGGGCTCCGCCGCCACTCCGGCGCTGACCCGGTGTTCGATCTGATCCAGATCGCTCAGCCGGTCGTATTTCTCGTAGGAGGGGTTGTAGCTGAAAGAGAAGGTGCCCTTGCGCCAGGAACGTTCCAGGGGCAGCGCCACGTCGAAGCGGGTGATGTAGTCCCCGTTGGAGGAGATACCCGCCCCTTCCTCGACGCCGGCGAACCGCACGTTGTCGTTGTAAGCCTGCTCCAGGGCGAACGAGGGATGGAACTCCCAGTGCTGCGCCGAGACGGGGGTACTAAGTCCGGCGAGCATCAGCGCACCAAACCCGAGGCAGACGAACTGCTTGATCATGAATCACGATCCTCACGCCCCCCGTGAGTAGACCTACTTGACCACCAACATGTCACCTGGAAGCAGAAACGGATTGTCTTCCAGTCCTTCGATCACCCGCTTGTAGTCCAGGTCGAATCGCTGCTCTTCGCCGTCGACCTCGCGAATCAGCACGATCCGCTTGCGGGAGTACTCGGTCAGGCCCCCGGCGGTGGCGACCACCTGCAGGAGCCGGGTCGGGCGGGAAAAGCTCAGGACACCCTGACCGTTCACCTCACCCAGAACGTAGATGCGGTAGCTGTTCAGCTCGGAGAGCATCACCGTGACGTTGGGGTCGCGGATGAAGTTGCTCAGCCGGTTGGCCACCTCGTTGCGGACCTCCTGGAGGGTGAAGCCCTCGACGTAGAGGTCGTTGACCAGCGGAATCGTGATCTTGCCGTCGGGACCGACCTTGACGGTCATGGAGTCCAACTCGGACTCGCCCCAGACGGAGATGGTCAGCTGGTCCTCGATGCCGATGGTGAAGTCGGCCCGGACCGGGCGCGCGGGACCGTCGGCGAAAGCGGACGGAACTACCGCAGCCAGGCCCAGCAGGACCGCCAGAACAACTGCGGCCCGATGTGACTTTGCGCGAAACGCAGAGGTCTTCATTGAACGGTTCTCCTCGAACTCGAAGACACCGCCCCACGGGGAGTCGGGGGGGACTCGGTAAAAACGACCTGTCTTGCCGTGCAAAGCAATAGGTACGGAGAGCACCTGCGGATGTCAAGAGGAAAGAGCGAACACTTGCGGACCATAACGAATAAGAACCCGACTACCCAGAAAACGAGTCCGAAAATGTTCGATCCGGTCCCTCGGTTACCAAATAGTCACGAAACCGGTCCATATTCAAATTCCTCTAGCAGCATTGGTTAAAACCATGAACGAAAGCCCCGGTTTAGGTTGACAGGTAAAAACTTGCCCCGTACCGTTTCTGGCAACGAAACAGACTAGTGGCACGGCGTTCGGTGGCGAAAAGATGATCGGGGTCCAACCTTAGAGGGGTCCCCACATCGGGATGTTTATGTCTCCTGCGGGCAACTGCGCGCAGATGGACTGGAGAGCATGAGCACGTTCCGAATGAGAAAGCCGCGAGTCCTGGCGTTCTTCGCGCTGGAAAGCGGCCTTATTGTGGGTGTTCTCTACGCCCTCGCCTACCTGACCCTCAACTTCAACCCGTTGATGCTCGAGCAGGATCTGGCCTTCTCGATCTACGGCACCGGAGTTCTGTTCATCGGCTGCCTGGTCAGCACCCGGCTGGCCAACCTCGGCGACGACCTGAACTTCCGCCGGGAGCTCGTGATCTTCTCGGCGGTTTCCTTCGTCATCGGCCTGGTTTCCTTCGCAGCCGTATGGGCGGTCTCCGGCAAGCTCAGCCTGCCCGCCTTCCTGGTGCTGGAAGGGGCGGTGGCGGTCCCGACCTCGGTTGCGCTCTGGCGCTGGCTGGCCCTGCGCTACGAGGTCTACGCCCTGCGCGAGCGGGTACTGATCGTCGGCTCGGGCGAGTCGGCCAAGCAGACCTGCCGCTGGATCAACGACTCCCACGCCGACGAATATCAGATCGTCGGTTTCGCCGCGGAAAACGAATCCCAGCTGGGTCAGGCGCTGACCCAGGGATCCCGGGTCACCTCGACCTTCGCCACGATGCCCGATTTCTGCGACGCCAACGTCGACCGCATCATCGTCGCCCTGGACGAGAAACGGGGCAAGCTGCCGATCAAGGAGCTGCTGGACCTCCGCCTGCGGGGCGTCGAGGTCGAGGAGTCGACCTCCTTCTTCGAACGCAACAGCGGCAAGATCTGCGTCGAGACCCTGCTCCCCTCCTGGCTGATCTTCGGAGAGGGCTTCAAGACCTCCAAGGTCCGGTCGGCGCTCAAGCGCTTCGTCGACGTCTGCCAGGCGGGCGCCCTGCTGCTGGTGGCGTGGCCGATCATGCTGCTCACCGCCGTGGCCATCAAGATCGAGAGCCCCGGCCCGGTGCTCTACCGCCAGCGCCGCATGGGCCTCAACGGCCGCGAGTTCGACGTCCTCAAGTTCCGCTCGATGGTCCAGGACGCCGAGAAGAAGAGCGGCCCCCAGTGGGCGCAGCAGAACGATCCGCGGGTCACCCGGGTCGGTCGCTTCATCCGCAAGGTGCGCATCGACGAGCTGCCCCAGTTGATCAACGTGTTCAAGGGCGACATGAGCTTCGTCGGTCCCCGTCCCGAACGGCGTCACTTCGTGGAACAGCTCGAAGAAAAGATTCCGTTCTACGGCCTGCGTATGACCGTGCGCCCGGGAGTCACCGGCTGGGCCCAGGTCGAGTACCGCTACGGCTCGACCGAAGAGGACGCCCTGGAGAAGCTCAAGTACGACCTGTACTACATCAAGAACAACAACCTGCTGCTCGATCTGTGGATCGCGCTCAAGACCGTACGGGTTGTCTTGATGGGTAGCGGCGCGGTCTAGGCATCCGCACGCCGCCGGCGGCGTGCGTGGTAATCTCAACGCGAACAACGCGCGCGCAGGCCGGCCCGGCACAGGACGGCCATCAGCAACGACACACGGAACGATCCTTTTTCTGGCGAGGTATCCGTGCCGCATCGGCACTTCAAGGTGCTCGATGCCCGCCTTTCCCTCGAGGGGCCCGAGGCGGTCATCGATCCGATTGCCGCCGCCTATCGGCGGTTCATCGCTCCGGCGACCAACGGGGACGCTCCCGCCGCACCCACCGTCGTGGCCGGCGACGAGGGGGTCGAGGGTCTGGGACGGTTCACCCCCTACGCCCCGCCGGTCGAACCGACCATGCTGGCCTACCAGCGCTTCCTGGAAACGCTGCTGCACCGGGTCGGGAGCCACGCGATCCTCCATGCCGCGGCGCTGGCCGCGCCCGGCGCCGAAGGTGGAGCGACGCTGCTCGCCGCCCCGCGCGGCCACGGCAAATCGACCCTGACCCTGGAGCTCCTGGCGCGGGGACACGGCTTCCTGGGAGACGACTACGCCCCTCTGGACCTGGAGAGCGGCGAGATCGCGCCCTACCCGCGGGCCATCGGTTTGCGCCCGGCACCGGGCCACGCCGAGCCGGACTCGGTCCGCCGGGCCCGGGAGGACGAGCACCTGCCGAGGCTGCTGGGCAAGACCCTGATCGACGCAGGCCGGCTGTTCGGAGATGACAAGGTCCTGACCGAGTCACGGCCGCTGCGCCACGTGATCCTGTTGACCGCCGAGGACCCGGGGCAGGACCCGGCGGCCTCCGGCAGTTCGATCGACGTGATCGGACGGGCCGAGGAGGCGGAACGCCTCGACGCGGCCCTCCAGGCGATCGACGGTGTGGACATCGAGGCCCGTGCCGACCGCCAGGGCATCCGCCACTGGAAGCTGCGCACCCGCCGCGACGCCTGGCCGACCCGTGAGTTGAGCCGGGTACTCGACGACCCTGATGTGCTGTTCAGCGAGAAGCACTGGGGCGGCACACCCGACTTCGCGGCGCCGGCGCAGATGCAGCCGGTCAAGCGGCGGGAAGCGGCGGCGCTGCTCGGGCGGGAGATGCTCAACCGGCGTCCCGGCGGCCGGTTGCTGGAACGCTTCGGCGGCAACGAGACGCGGCTGTTTCTCGAACTCGCCCAGGCGTTGCGGCATGCCGAGTGTTGGCGCCTGAGGGTCGGGAACCATATTGAGAGTGCGGACCTGATCGAGAAAACGATAACCGGGGGGAACAGGAAAGGGGCCGGATGAGCACCGCGAGCGAACGACCCAGACCGATCGATGGCGTGTGGGGTCGCGATCTGGGCGACGAGTACGTGTTCTACGAGCAGGACGGCGACAAGGTCCACGTGCTGAACGGCACGGCTCGGGAGATCTTCCTGCTGCTCGACGGCGAGCGCACCATCCAGGACGTGGTGGCGGCGCTTGCACGGCGTTACGCCGTCGACGACGAGACCCTCTCCCGGGACGTCGCCGAGACCGTGGCGCACTTGCGCAAGCTGCGTCTGTTGCGGGACTAGGAGCGCGGCGGGAACGCCGTGTCGCTCGAGAGGGGGAGAGGCGCACACGCCCGACGCCCCATCCGAGGCGCCGGGCGCGAATCTCGGACTAGCTAGGCGTTGGCGGCCTGGTCGCGGGTCGCCTCGTTGAGCAGTCGAATCACCTCCAGGCGGAAGTGCTCGAACTGCAGGGGCTTGATCAGGCAAAGGTCGGCCCCGGCGTCGTACATCTTCTTGACGTTGTCCTGCTCGGGGAAGGCGGTGATCGCGAGGATCTTGACGCCGCGCATCTCCGGGTTTTCCCGCACCGACTTGCAGAGGGACAGACCGTCGACCCGCGGCATCATGACGTCCATGATCACCAGGTCGGGACGCATCTGACCGATCTTGATGCCGGCCTCGTACCCGTCGACCGCTTCCTCGATCTTGAGATCGGGCTCGATCTCCTGCAGCAGACGGCGGACGATCTCACGGATGTCCGGCTCGTCGTCGACCACGAGGACCGTACGCGCCCGCTGGTCGCCCTGGAAGAACGCCTCGTCGATCGGGATCTCGTATTCCTCGAGGAATGCCCGGAAATCCTCGGCGCTGATCCGGTAGTGACCGCCGGGTGTGGAGAAGGCCCGCAGCTTGCCGGACTTGATCCACTTGAGCACACCGTCATTGGTCACCGCGCAGTAGCGAGCGACCTCCGAGGTGGTAAAGAAATGCCTGCCATTTTCACGTTCGCTTCCCATTGCACTCCCTGCACCCTTGCGGAATTTCAGGTTTTTCCGGGGTTTCGCGGGGCTGGAATATAGGGTCCGGTCCAGGGGGATGCAAATGTTGCCCGATTGCCGGGAAACAGGCGGAAAACGGGGTTTCGCGAGGGTCTAGCGCTCGGGATTCAGCGCGTGGCGGAGCTTGCCCATGACCGGAGGATGGATCACGTCGGTGCTCAGGAGAGCCTCCTCCCCGGCCCCCTCGATCCGCACCCCGACGATGTCCCCATCCCGATCGAAAAGCGTGAGCCGGCCGTCCCCAAGCGCCGCACTTACCCGGTCGTCGGTGAGCAGGCGCACGGGCAAATCGAACTCGGTGCCGGACCAGGTCAAGCCGGGGTAGTCGGCCCCGGAGCCGCCCAACACGACCTGCACGTCCTCTTCGGGCACGTAGCAGGGATTCCCCTCGGGCCCGTAGTGAATCACGAACCAGGTTCGGCGCCCGTCGTGGTAGCGCCCGTAGATACCCAGCCTCCCGCCCGCCGAGAGACGATAGGCAGGCACCTGATGCAGCAGGCCCGGCTCGGGCTGACAACGAAACGAGGATGCGGCGAGATCTTCGCGTAGCTGGATCTGAACCGACAATGAAGAGAACGGGACACCGAGAAAGGCCCAACCGACGTGTCCACTCGACATCAACTCCAGGGTGTACCGGGCCTGTTCTCGCAGTCTTTCCGGTGAGTCTCCGGTGGCGACCCTTTCGAGGAGTGCCTTCACCTGAGGGCGCGCCGCGTAGAACTCCACGCCGCACTGCGCCGGGTCGTCCGCCTGCCGGCAGGCTTCGGCTGCAGCCTGATAGCCGGAGAGACTCGAGAGTGCCGCCATCCGGATCCGCGCATCTTGCGACGACAACAGAACGTTGCGGAGCCACTCCTCTACCTCGGGAGAGGGCTGCCTTCCCAGCACGTCGATCGCGTGCCGGCGAATCGATCGGGGCCCCTCGGTAGCCATGCCGATCAACGTGTCCGCGAAGGCATCGTCCGGCCAGACCGCGACCACGGAGAGCGCTTGACTGACGGTCTCCTCGTCCTCATCCCGAAGCATCTGCTCCAGCTTCGCTCTCGCCCTGGGAGAGCCGAGACGCGCCAGCGCCCGGAGCATCTGTCCACGTTCGCTCTCTTCGACCACATCCCAGAGCGCCTCGATTCTCAACCGATCCGGGATATCGACTTCCTTGCGGGCCTGAACCCAACGATCGATGGCCCACAGCAAGGCCGGGCGCAGGCCGCGATCCGCCTCGAGCTGGCGAATCAACGCCGCCGCCCCGCCGTCGGGGCCGTAGTTCCCGACACACTCCACCGCGGCGAGGGCCAGCGCCGGATCGGGGTCGGCGACCAGGGCGAGGCACGGCTCGACGTGAACCTCGCTGTCGGTATAGCCGAGAGCTTGCAGCAGCTCGGCCCGGGCCCACGGAACCGTCTCCCGCTCCCACGCCTGCTCCAGCAACGCCTGCGCCTCGGGAGACTCCGAATCGAAGTGATAGGCGTTGGCACGCACCGAGGCCGAGGGATGGGCCATCAGTTTCTCGATCAGGAGCTCCCAACCCTCTTCGAGGTGGTGCCACTGGGCGACACGGGTAACGCGCCGGAAGTCCGGTTCGTCCTCGACGTAGCGAACGAAGGCCGAGATCACCTCGGGAGGAGTTTCCGTATCGGACAGATCGCAGCTGTCGAGCAGATCGAGCCGTTCCTCGAGCCCCCCTTCCAGCAGCAGCCGGTAGGCCTTGCTCGCCAGCAACGGTCCGGCGCCGGGATCTCCGAGCAGCGCCTCGACCGGGCATTGCGCCACGACCCTCGCCGTCGAATGCAGTTCCTGAGATGGCGCACCGAACAGGCAGATCAGCAGGCACGCCGCGGTGAACCGTCGTGAGAGAATCGCCATGAAGCCTCCCGTTTTCTGCTCCGAGAGTAGGTTGGCAGGACGCTCACCGGGCGCAGGGGCTCCCACTCCTGCTGCACCGCACCCGCGAGCCCCGGACTCCGGAGTGTCCTCAGGCCCCGAAACCGCCCGTTCATTGACACTTCCGGGCAACGGAGCTACCATCCGGGTTTGCTTGAACGGGGTCGGGAAAACGCAAGCTTTTTCGGCTTCCAGACAGCCGTCGGACCGTAGCTCAGCTGGATAGAGCGACTGGCTACGAACCAGTAGGTCGGGGGTTCGAGTCCCTCCGGTCCGACCACTAAAGGGTCTCGGGTCACGGGTTTACGAGCGGGCGATGAACCAGCACGAGGATTACATGCGTTTGGCCCTCGAGCTGGCCGCCGAAGCCCGGAGCGCCGGTGAGGTTCCGGTCGGCGCGCTTCTGACCCTCGACGGCCGCATCGTCGGCCGGGGTCGCAACCGTTCGGTTGGCGACGTCGACCCCACCGCCCATGCCGAGGTCGTGGCCTTGCGCGACGCGGCACGCAACATCGGCAACTACCGACTGGTCGGCTCGACGATGTACTGCACCGTCGAACCCTGCCTGATGTGCCTGGGAGCGATGATTCACGCCCGGGTGCAAACGGTGGTCTTCGGTGCCCACGACCCCAAGGCCGGGGGCACCTCGAAGCTCGAGGCGCTGCGCGAGGCCGGAACGCAATTCAACCATCGCTTCGTGGTGATCGGCGGCGTACTTTCGGAGCCGGCCTCGGAGATGCTGGTCGACTTCTTCCGCGAACGGCGGGAGGAGGCCGAACCGGCGGCCTGCGCGGTCCACCGGGGGGCATAGATAAGTTTAAGTACGGAGAGGTACCGAAGTGGTCATAACGGGGGCGCCTCGAAAGCGTCTTGTCTGGCAACAGGCACGAGGGTTCGAATCCCTCCCTCTCCGCCAAACATTGCAGAGGTTCGGTTCGCAGGAGGCTAGCCACGGAGAGGTGACCGAGTGGCTTAAGGTGCACGCTTGGAAAGCGTGTGTGCGGCAACGTACCGAGGGTTCGAATCCCTCCCTCTCCGCCACTTCCGAGCGATCCGGACCGATCGAAAAGGTCGATGAGAAGTTATGGGGCTCGAGCCCTGTGCACTGCGGTTCCGTGAACCCCGCCAGGCCCGGAAGGGAGCAACGGTAAGCGGGTCGCCGCAGGTGCCGCAGGTCCACTCGAGTCCCATCAGAGTTGGAGGCTCCGGCGGCTCGCGGGCGGGCGGGTTGCCGGAGCATTCCTTCCCAGGGGTTATCGCCACGGGTCGAAAGAGCTTGCCCTGAGCCGAATGTCGAAGGGCCTGCCCTGAGCGACCCCGAGCGCAGCGAGGGGGAGTCGAAGGGTGTATCAGGTTCTGGCTCGCAAGTGGCGCCCGACGACCTTCGAAGAACTCGTCGGCCAGCCCCACATCGCGCGGATCCTGACCAACGCGATCCAGTCCGACCGGATCGCCCACGCCTACATCTTCGCCGGCCTGCGCGGAACCGGGAAGACCTCGGCGGCCCGCATCCTGGCCCGCTGCCTCAACTGCGAAAAGGGCCCGACGCCCACCCCCTGCAACGAGTGCGTCCCCTGCACCGAGATCGCCGAGAGCCGCGCCCTGGACGTGCTCGAGATCGACGCCGCATCCCGTACCGGTGTCGATGACATCCGCGAACTGCAGGAGGTCATCGCCTACCCGCCGGTGCGCGACCGCTACAAGCTGCTGATCATCGACGAAGCCCACATGCTGTCCAAGGCGGCATTCAACGCGCTGCTCAAGACCCTGGAAGAGCCGCCGCCGCGGGTGGTGTTCCTGCTGGCCACCACCGAGATCCAGAAGCTGCTGCCGACGATCCTGTCCCGCTGCCAGGTCCTCGAGTACCGCCGGGTCACGGTCAAGGATGTCGCCGGCCACCTGCGCCGCCTGTGCGATGCCGAAGGGGTCACGATCTCCGACCCGTCGCTGCACCGCATCGCCCGCGCCGGCGAGGGCTCGGTCCGCGACTCCCTCTCCGTGCTGGAACGTGTGCTGGCCTCGTGCGGCAACGACGTCGCCGACGAGGATGTGCTGCGCGTCCTCGGCGCGGTGCAGTCCCAGGTGCTGCTGGACAGCATCGGCGCCCTGGCCCGCCGGGACGTTTCCGCCCTCCTCGGCGTGCTCGACGCGTTGATGGACGAAGGGCACGACCTGGTCCACTTCTGGGGGGAATGGATCGGCGTGCTGCGGGACGTGATGATGCTGCGGGCCGCGCCGGACCGCGCCGGCCTGGTTTCCCGCGCCGAGGAAGAGACCAAGGCGCTGCTCGAAGCGGCGGAGCCGCTCTCGTCCGAGGATCTGGCCCGGGCGTTCCAACTGCTGGCGGAACTCGAATACCCGCTCAAGTCCTCGGCCCACCCGCGCTTCCTGTTCGAAGCCTGCATGATCCGCCTCGGCTCCCTGGGCGCCGTGCGGCCGATCGAAGACGTGCTGGCCGGCCTCGGCGCCCCGGGCACCGCGCCTCCGGCTCAAAAAAAAACCCTAGACGCTGACCCGGCCCGCCGCGCGCCGGCTCCCGGCCCGGCACCCGCGGTGGACAACCGCCCGGCGCCGAGGCCCGCCGTGCCTGCACCGGCCGCCGCGCCCCCCTCCGCGGGAGCCCCGGCACCGGCAGCCCGGCCCGTGGGCAACAACTTCCACGCGCTGCTCCTCAGTGAAGTACAGCGGCAAAAGCCGATGCTCGGCGCCATCCTCGAATCCGCCTCGCGAATCGTCCACGCCGAGGGTACGCTGACCGTGGAGTTGCCCGCCGAGCGGGTGATGCTGCGCCGGCAGCTCGAGCGGGAGGAGAACAAGAACCTGCTGGCCGAGTGCGCCGCGCCGCTGACCGGTGGAGAACGGCCGCAGCGGGTGAAGATCGAGGTGGAAACCACCGCCGCCGATGCCGCCGAGGAGCGGGAGGCGGCCGCCCCGGCCCCGCGGGATGGCCGCGGCGATGCGCCCGACCGGCGCAAGCTGATCGAGATGGCCCGCAAGGACCCCGGGGTCGCCAAATTGCTCCACGAATTCGGAGCACAGATCGTCGAGATCAAGCCGCTGGAATTGGCCGTTCCCGGGAACGACTCAATCCAGGACGCACCGGAGGAACGCGAATGAACATCGGCAAAATGATGAAGAACTTCCAGAAGATGCAGACCAAGCTCCAGGCGGAGATGGACGCGCTGGAAGTCGAGGCCACCGCCGGGGGCGGCGTGGTCACCGCCCGGATGAACGGCAAGAAGGAGCTGCTCTCGGTCAAGCTGACCGAGGACGCGATCACCCCTGACGATCCCGAGATGATGGAAGATCTGGTGGTGGCCGCGGTCAACGAGTGCGGCCGCAAGGTCGACGAGAAGCTGGCCGAACTGACCCAGGGCATGACCGGCGGCATGAACATCCCCGGCCTGGGCTAGTAAAACCGTGAGCCTGCTGGCCGCCCCGCTGGAACGGGTCATCGCCGAACTGGGCAAGCTGCCCAGCGTCGGGCGCAAGACCGCCCAGCGGCTGGCTTTCCATCTGCTCCAGGCGCCGGCCGACGAGGTCCGCGATCTGGCCCAGGCGCTGCTGGACCTCAAGGACCGGATCAAGGTCTGCGAGGAGTGCTTCAACTACGCCGAGGAAGAGCGCTGCCCGGTCTGCCAGGATGCCCGGCGGGACCGCAGCGTCATCTGCGTGGTCGAGGAGGCGGTCAACCTGGTCTCCTTCGAACGGACCGGATCCTACCGGGGGCTTTACCACGTCCTGGGTGGGGCCCTATCTCCCTTGCGGGATATCGGCCCCGGCGACATTCGCGCCCAGGAGTTGCTGGACCGCGCCGGCCGGGAGGAGCTTACCGAGGTCATCCTGGCGACAAACCCCAACGTCGAGGGTGAGGCCACCGCGGTCTATCTGGCCCGGATGCTCCAGCCGACCGGCGTGAAGGTCTCGCGCCTGGCCCAGGGCCTGCCCGCCGGGGGCGACCTGGAATTCACCGACGATCTGACCCTCCAGCGCGCTTTCGAGGGCCGGCGGGAGTACTGACCCCCGGCTCAGAACCCCGAAATCCGGCAATTTTTGCCCGTTTCGGGACAACTTGCCCCCCGGCGAGCCAGGGCGTTACATTAGCGACCCGTTCGGCCAGGGACCCGGTCCCGGCCCGGCTGGAAATACGCGCGTATTCGGCTCGAGAACACTGGAGGCTGCCCGCAACCGATGGCTTCGCCCGACCTGGTAATCCTGGAACAAGACCACACCCGGTTCGTGCAGATCCTCGACCGGCTGCGGCAAGAGTCCAACGCCAAGCTGACGTTCCTCATCGACAAGAACGGACAGCAACTGGCCCGCTCCGGCGAGCTCGACGGGGTCGACCCGACCTCGCTGGCCTCGCTGACCGCCGGCAACGTGGCCGCCACCGACGGCCTGGCCCAACTGATCGGCGAACGAGAGTTCTCGATCCTGTTCCACGAAGGTGAGCGGGACAACCTGCACATCAACGTGGTCGGCGGCAAGACCGTGCTGCTGGTGCGCTTCGACGAGCGCTCCTCGCTGGGCCTTGTCCGGTTGCGGGTCAAGAAGGCAACCGCCGAACTGACCCCGATCCTCGAAGAGATCGCCGAACGTGTCGCCGCCGAGCGCACGCCGGCGGCGGGTGGCGTCTCCCCCTTCGCCGAGATTACCGACGAAGACATCGACGCGCTCTTCAGCTAGGCGGCCGGAACAAGATGACCTTCATCAACTACGCCGCCCGCGAGATCAACTGCAAGATCGTCTACTACGGCCCGGGGTTGGGTGGTAAGACCACCAACATCCAGTACATCTACGAGAAGACGCAGAACGACTCCAAGGGCAAGCTGATTTCGCTTGCCACCGAGTCCGAACGCACGCTGTTCTTCGACTTCATGCCGCTGGAACTGGGCAGCATTCGCGGCTTCCGCACCCGCTTCCACCTCTACACGGTGCCGGGGCAGGTGTTCTACGACGCCTCGCGCAAGCTGATCCTCAAGGGTGCCGACGGACTGGTGTTCGTCGCCGACTCCCAGGAAGCGCGCTACGACGCCAACCTGGAGTCCCTCGAGAACCTCAAGGAAAACCTGGTCGAGAACGGCTTCGATCCGATGAAGATCCCCTACGTGCTGCAGCTCAACAAGCGGGACCTCGCCGGTGCGATGCCCGCCGACGAGTTGACCAAGGCGCTGCAGTTCCGTGACGAACAGGTGTTCGAGGCGATCGCGCCCAAGGGTGTCGGCGTGTTCGAAACGCTCAAGGCGGTCGTCAAGACCGTCCTGATGGATCTCCGTAGTCGTTAGCCTGCCCCCTGCGTGCCCTGAGCGAGCGCAAGCGAGTCGAAGGGAGCGAGTGCGTCGAAGGGCTAGGCCCGTCCCCGCAGCTTGTACCAGATCAAACCCAACCACTCGTGGAACACGAGTTCGTTGGTGTAGAGCGCGCGATAACCGGGAACCGCCGTATCCATGATCCAGGGGAACTGCCCGCCGCGAAAACAGCACGGCGCCGGCACCACCTCGAACCCCTGCTTCTCGAAGGCCCCGACGGCGCGGCGCATGTGTACCGCGTCGGTCACCAGCGCGATGCGATCGATCCCCTCGGCCTGCAATAGCTCGCGGGTGTAGACCGCGTTCTCCCAGGTACTGCTGGAGCGGGTCTCGACCAGGATTTGCTCGGCGGGTACCCCCTCGGCGATGAGCCGGTTCCGCATGACCTCGGCGCGGATCGCCCGTCCCTGATCGGCGCTCCCGCCGGTGGCGACCACCGGAACGGCCAGCCAATCGAGGTAGAGCCAGGAGGCGTGGCGCACCCGGCGGTAGGTATCGCGGCCCAGTTCCGCCCGGGGGCGCAGCTTGCTGGGGCCGACCACGTGGCCCGAGAGCACCACGATGGCCTGGGCGGGCTCCCGGGGCTCCACGGTGCCCAGAAAGGGGGCTTCCAGGCTCCTGGCCCCGATCCAGGCCACGGGAGGCCAACAAATCAGGGTCAAGAGGGCCAAAATCAGGCCGAGAAAGCTTATTCTGAACCGGGTTGAACGCTTGCGGAAGATCCAGAGCCCCACGGCCCCGGCGAGGAGGGTCAGGGGGAAAACCTGGAGCAGGTAGCTCATGGAGGCCCATCTTGACACACCCCGGGGCACCTTCTATAGTCTGCGTTTTCCTCCAGGAGATAGGCGTATGTACGCGGTGATCCAGGCCGGTGGCCGACAGTTGCGCGTTCAGGAAGGGGACGTCGTCCACGTCGACAAAATGTCCGCCGAGGCGGGCGAGTCGGTGGTCTTCGACCAGGTGCTGCTCATCGGTGGCGGCGAGGACTCCCGCGTCGGCACTCCCATGGTCGATGGGGCCCGCGTCGAAGGCACGGTCGTCGCCCAGAAGCGCGACAAGAAAGTGCTGATCTACACCTACAAACCGAGGCAAAATGCCAACCGTAAGTCGGCCGGCCACCGTCAGCACCTGACGGCGGTGAAGATCGACGCCATCCAGGCGTAGGCGATCTCCGGCCCGAACGCGAGGTAATCAAACATGGCACATAAGAAAGCAGGCGGTAGTTCGAGGAACGGCCGCGACTCCAATCCCAAGATGCTCGGCGTCAAGCGCTTCGACGGCCAGTTGGTCGACGGTGGTTGCATCCTGATCCGCCAGCGCGGTACGCCGATCAAGCCCGGCCTCAACGTGGGCCGCGGCAAGGACGACACCCTGTTCGCCCTGGTCCCCGGTTCGGTCAAGTTCGAGAACCGTGGCCGGCGCGGCCGTTTCGTGAGCGTGATCCCGGCCGCCGAGTAGGCACCGGTTCACCGTCACTCCGAAGACCGGCCCATGCGGCCGGTCTTTTCGTTTTCAGGACCCGATCTCTTGAGCGCCCGCGTCCGATCCAACTTCGTCGACGAAGCCCGCATCCTGGTCAAGGGTGGTCCGGGCGGCAACGGCTGTCTCTCGTTCCGGCGGGAGAAGTACGTGCCCCGTGGCGGACCGGACGGAGGGAACGGAGGCAGCGGCGGCTCGGTGATCCTGATCGCCGATCCGGACGTTCACTCGCTGCTCGAGTTCCGCTACCGCGCCGAGTATCGCGGCGAACGCGGCCGCCACGGCGAGGGCTCCGACAAGGCGGGCAAGTCCGGCGCCGATCGGGTGCTCCGCGTGCCGGTCGGCACCCTGGTCCTCGACGAGTCCGGGGAACGCGCGCTGGCGGACCTCTCCGAACCGGGGCAGGAATTCGTCGCCGCCGAAGGAGGCCGCGGCGGGCGCGGCAACGCCTGCTTTGCCAGCTCGACCAACCGGGCACCGACCCGCCACGAACCGGGCGGCCCCGGCGAGAGCCGTGAATTGCGGCTCGAGCTCAAGCTGCTGGCCGATGTGGGGCTCGTCGGTTTGCCCAACGCCGGCAAGTCGACACTGATCTCCCGGGTCTCCGCCGCGCGGCCCAAGATCGCCGACTACCCGTTCACCACGCTGGTGCCGAACCTGGGTGTGGTGAACCGCGGCAGCTTCGACACCTTCGTCATGGCCGACGTACCCGGCTTGATCGAAGGAGCTCACCGGGGCAGCGGACTGGGTCATCGTTTCCTGCGGCACGTCGAACGCTGCCGGGTCCTGCTGCACCTGGTCGACCCGACGGTCCCCGATCGCGATCCCGTGGCGGACATCCGGGTAATCCAACGAGAGCTCCGGCGTTACCGCAAGGAGCTCGGACAGAAACCCCGCATCCTGGTGATGACCAAGGTCGACTCCCTGCAAGACCCGGAGGTGACCCAACGCATCGAGGAGTACGCCGAGAAGAGCGGGCTGACGCTGCTCAAGGTGTCGGCGGTGACCGGCGAGGGGCTCGACGAACTGGTGCACCTGACCGGCGGGACCCTCGACCGCCTCGAAGAGGAACGCAAGCGGGTCCGCGTGCTCAAACCGCCGACGCCGACCGAACCGCTGCGCTTCAAGGCGATCCTCGGCGGCACCTACGACCCGGTGCACCTGGGGCACCTGGCGATCTGCCGGCGGGTCCGCGACGTGTTCGGCCTGTCGAAGGTCGTGCTGATGCCGGCGTACACACCGCCTCACAAACTGGACGATGACGTCACGCCGGTCGAGGACCGGTTGGAGATGCTGCGGATCGCCCTCGAAGATGAAGAAGGGCTCGAGGTCTCCACCGCCGAGATAGATCGAGGCGGTGTCAGCTTCACTCTGGACACCCTGCGTGCCCTGCGGGAGGACGCCGCCTTCGACGCCCATCCGCTGTTCATCGTGGGCATGGATTCCCTCGTCGACTTTCCCACCTGGCATCGTTGGGAGACGTTGCTGCGGGAGTTCGACTTCGTCGCCGTCGATCGGCCCGACGAAGAGAACCAGCCGCTGGCTCCCGAGATCGGACCGCGGCTGGTACGGGTCCCCGAGGGACGACGGGCCGGCCTCGACCTGCTGTCCGACCGGGACACCGCGGGCGGTACCGTCTACCGCCTCGCCATGGAACCGATCCCGATCTCCTCCAGTGAAATCCGGCGCCGGGCCGCGGCCGGCGAGGATCTCGACGGGCTTGTACCCCCTGGAGTCGCCCGGTATATTCGAGAACGAAAGCTCTATCGAGAGGAGACGTCCCGCTGACCCCCGCCCTGATTCATGCCGCCAAGGCCGCCGAGGAAAAGGCCGAAGAGATCCTGATCCTCGACCTCCGCACGATCTGCGACTTCGCCGATTACCTGATGATCTGCCACGGGTTTTCCGACCGGCAGGTGCTGGCGATCGCCGACAACATCGAGCGGAAGACCCGCAAAGCCGGGTTCAAGGTGAGCCATGTCGAGGGACGGCGCAGCGGAGACTGGGTGTTGATGGACTACATCGATTTCGTGGTCCACATCTTCACCGAGGAAAAGCGCAAGTTCTACGGCCTCGAGCGGCTGTGGGGCGACGCCCAGACGATCCCGCTGGAATCCCTCGAGCTTCCCACCGTAGGCGAACAGGATCGGCCCGGAGCCTCGGCCTGAAGATCCGGCTGGTCAGCGTGGGCAAACCCCGCGACCGCGAACTCGACGCGCTGCACACCCGCTATGCCGACCGGCTGAAACAACTCGGCGTCGAGTACAGCCTGCGAATCGTTCCCGAGACCCGTGCCGGCGGACGCTACAGCGACGAACACGTCAAGGAACGGGAAGCGGCGGCGCTCAGGGACGCCCTGGAACCGCGAGGCCTCAAAGTTGCCCTCGACCCGCGGGGCAAGCTGCTGGACAGTCCCGGCCTCGCCGAGCAACTCGAACGCTGGGCCACACCGGAACTCTCGCTGATTCTCGGCGGCCCCCTCGGCCTGCACAAGACGCTCCGCCTCGAGTCGGACCACTGCTGGTCGCTGTCGCCTTTGACCTTCACCCATGAGTTGGCCCGGGTGCTGGTGGCCGAACAGCTCTACCGGGCGATGACGATCCTGCGCGGAATCCCCTACCACAAGTAGCGCGGCGCTTGACGCTTCGGGCGGTACTCCCCTAGTTTCGGAGCGGGTGCTCCCACGCCTCCTCGACGGTTCACCCCATGAAACGACCGAAGGCCGCCTTTGCCCTGCGGCGCGGCACGGTGCGCCTCGTGCGTCTGCTGCTGCCCGGCCCCTGTTTCGCCTGCGGCCGGCCGATCCCCGGCCGGCCCTACCTGGGCGCCTGCGCTTCCTGCTGGAGCGCGCTACGTCCTCTCGGCTGGCGGGGCTGTCCCCAGTGCGGGTTGCCGCGGCCCGGCGGCAGCGATGCCCTCGGCCCTGCCGGGCTCCCCTGCGGCGAGTGCCTGCAGCGTTCCCCCACGCCTCATCCGATGTGCGCGGCGGTGCTCTACCGCGGGACCGCCCGGCGATTCCTGCTGCGGGCGAAGTCCGGCAGGCCGGAGCTGCTGGATCCTCTGGGAGATCAACTCGCCGAGGCGCTGGGCCCGGGCGGCTTCGCCACGGACCGGAGTTGCGTCTGTTTCGTGCCGGCCCATCCGTTTCGGCGGCTGCGGCGCGGCTTCAACCCGGCCGAGCGGCTCGCCCGCCGGGTAGCCTCGGCATTGACGCTGCCCCTGCGCCGGTTCACCACCGTGCATGCCCTTCGCCACGGCTCCCCGGCCAAGGGGCGCACCGCCTTCGAGCGGCTGACCGGGGCCAGGCGGTTCAAACCGCTGCTGGGAGCCACCGGAGAGCGGGTCTTGCTCGTGGACGACGTGCTGACCACCGGGGCCACCGCCCGGGACTGCGCCACGGCGCTGCTGGAATCCGGGGCCCGGTCGGTCCACCTGGCCGTCTGGGCCCGGGCCCTGCCCCGGTTTGACCGGTCTTCCGGGGGGCTCCTATAATCCGATGTTCTTCCCGAGGAGACATGATGAACCAGATCCGACGCACCGCCGCCGTCCTGTGCCTGTTCGCCCTGACCGCGGTCCTGCCGGCCTCGAGCCAGGCCCCCTCCGACGTGACGGTCAACCTCGAGCTGAGCCAGCTTTTCTACTACGCCGGCGATCCCCTTCCGGTGCGGATCAGCGTCGGAAACAACGGAAGCGACAGCCTGAGCAACCCGGTCAAGATCGACCTGAGCCGCGGCTTCAAGATCCTCAAGGACGGCAAGCCCCTGGAGCGGGCCGACAGCAAGGTCGCCGAACCGACCCGGCCTTCGAAACTGGCGCCGCTGACCTTCTACGGCGCCGTGGTCGACCTGGCGGCGCTCTACCCGGGCCTGGGCCAGGTGGGCAGTTACAGCATCAGCTGGGAGGGCAACGGCGTCCGCTCCCAGGAGCTGCTGATCAAGATGCTGCCCAAGTACGACCCGGCCAAGCGCTACGAGGCCGAGGTCCAGACCTCGATGGGCAACTACACCATCACATTCGCCGCCGATATCTCGCCGATCGCGGTCAAGGCCTTCGTCGACATGGCCAACGCCGACTTCTACGACGCCCTGCCGATCCACGAGGTGCGGCCGAAGCTGTCGGTCGCCGCCGGCGATGCCCAGTACGCGCCGACCCCCCGGCGGCCCTTCCTCTTCCCGGCCGAGAAGTCCTCCCGGCCGGTACTGGCGGGCACCGTGATCCTCAAGCCGGCCCAACCCTCGCCCCCGGCCAACAGCTCCCAGTTCGTGGTGATGTTGCGGCCGGAACCGGCCCTGCTGGGCCAGGTCACGGTCCTGGGACAGGTGACCAAGGGGCTCGACGTGGTGAAGCGGATCTCCGAGGTGGCGAGCAGCGCCCAGACCTCGCGGCCCGCCTTCAAACCGCTCAAGGACGTCACCATCCGCGACATCGTGGTGCGTGAACTGGCAGCCTCGGGATCCTGAGCCGAGCAGGAACCGACGAATCGCCGCAAACCACTGAAAACAAAGCAGGAGCGCCTGCGACTGCAGCCCGGGGGTGAACCGGCGGGCTGCGGTTGTTTCACAGCAACGACTCGTTTATAGTGACCCGCTCCTGCCGGGTCACGAAGTACCTTGACGCACTGTGGCGTCCTGCGTCGATGCAGGCGCCCGGACGGTGGGACGGCTAGCGGAATCGACGCGGTCAAGACACAATGGATCGGCGGTGCCGGCCGGATTCAAACCGGAAATGCGGCATCTCTTTGTTGGGGGGCAGGTTGCGATGCGTAAAGTGAAGAACAGCATGCGAGCGGTGATCTTTGTGGCGGCGACGCTCTTGATCGCCGGATGTCCCGGCACCGACGTGCTCCAGGTCGGCGTGTCGAACCTCGACCCGCAGCTGACCGTCGCCAACTCGGCCGCTTCCCGCTACGACACGGCGAGCTTCACGCTCAACCAGATCACCGTCGTACCGGTCGACCCGGCCACCCAGGTCGCTCTCGGTGTACCGCTCTCCCTGCTGCAGAACCCGGTGACCGTCGACCTCAACGGTACCGGCAACAATCTGCCGATGATCCCGCTCAACACCGGTTCGTACCGGGTCGAGAACATCGTGATCAGCACCATCCTGCTGCGCGACGACAACCCGCCTTTGGTGCCGGCCACCTGCATCGAAGGGCTGGTCGATCCGGGTGTCGACGCCAACCTGGGTACCGCCGATGACTTCTCCCTGGTGCCGGATCCCCGCGCGGTGACCCAGCCTCTGAGCTACGAGTTCGACCAGTTCGCGGCCGACGGCATCGCGACGGTGGGTACCGCCGGAGGCACGCTGACCGTGACCGTCGACGCCCAGGCGTTCATCGCCTCCTTCGAAGCCTCGATCAACTGCACCCCGTCCAACATGAACGTGTGCGGTTTCGGTAGCTCCTCGTACATCTCGCGCAACTGCGGGAACTTCCTGGTGGCCAGCACGTTCACCGGCGACTCGCCGGTGTTCATCTCCTTCAACTAGAAGTCGAGGCCTGACTGGATGGTGACGGTTCGAAGGATCTCTACCGCGGCGCTCCTAGCGTTCCTGCTGATTCTTCCAGGCTGCACCGAGGTAGATAACGCGATTCAGGACGTCGGCGCGGTCCAGCTCTTCGTGGGCAACAGTTGGCCCAGCCCGATCATCTCGGCGGCTCCTTTCAACGGACGCTGTTCGACCCGGGCGGTGGAGTCGGTGCCGGGCACCGGACTGCAGAGTTCCCTGATCAGCGTTTCGGTGGCCGAGTTCACCGTCGGGGGCCAGACCTTCGACCTGATCGCCGGCGACGACGTCTGCGCCTTCCAGAACACCACCTTCGGGTCGACCGCCGCGGGTTTCTGCGCCACGGGGCTGGCCACTGGGCCTATCCCCGAGGGATCCACCGGTACGATTCGGCTGGTGTTCGAGGCCGAAGCCCGGCGCCTGGAGCCGCTCAATCTGCCGCCGAGCAGCGACAACGAGCTGGACCTGAACCCAGGCTTGGTCGACCCCGCGGATCGGATGGACCCCCCTGACCCGAACAACCCCGACCCGTCTATTCCAGACTTGATCCCGAACCGGATCGACAACTGCCCGCTCGCCCTGAACAGGGAGCAGTTTCTCGACAACGATGCGGACACGTTCGACGGCGTGCCCGATGGCTGTCAGGCCCGGAGCCCATTGACCGGCATCACCTCTTGTGACTCCGACGCCGACGGGGTTACCGACGACGCCGACAACTGCTTCTACATCTACAATCCGATGCAGGAAGACGACGTCCCGTCCGGCCTCCCCTGGATCACCGCAGACCGGGTCGGCAACGCCTGCCCCGTCCAGACGGCGCGGCTCCAGGTCGGAGGCCAGACCTCCATCGAGGTCAACGCGACGATCAGCGATATCCGCCTGCAGGAGCGGACGGTGGGCTTCGTCGTGGTCGATCTCGGCTCGTTGGCCGAACTCGACTGCAACTGGAACCAGCGCCCCAACGGGGTCTGCACCCTCGATCCCACCTCGATCTCGGTCTCCTTCACCGGTGGCGGCAGCTAGGCGCCCCGAGACATCCCGGGTGATACGAAAAAGGCGCGCCTCACGGCGCGCCTTTTCTAGTTCGATGTGCTGAAGAGCTAGGCTCGGCTGGTGACTCGCTTCCCGCGGCGCTTGCCGCCACCCTGCTCGAACAGGCTGTCGATGTAGGCGGACATCGCCGAGGGCTCCACCGGCTTGGCGAAGCAGCGAATGGCACCACAGTCGAGGATGCGGCTCTCCACCTCGGGGGTGTAGTAGCCGGTCATCGCCACCACGACGGTGCGGGCGGTATCCGGATCGGCCTTGATCGTCTTGCAGACGTGGAAGCCGTCCAGATCCTTCATCTTGAGGTCGAGCAGGACCACGTCGGGGCGGAAGGTCATGACCAGCCGGCCGGCCTCGAAGCCGTCGGCGGCGGTCATCACGTCGTAGGGCTTGGCCCGGGTGGTCAGGTGCTCGGAGAGCACGTCGCGAATGCTGGGATCGTCGTCGACCACCAGAACTCGCGGGCGTCCCGAACCGTCCTTCAGATCGTCGGGGAGCGGGATCCCGTTCTCACGCATGAAGCGCACGAGATCGTCGCGACGAATCCTGCGGTGTCCGCCTGGGGTGCGGAAGGCAGGAAGGCGCCCGGCATTCACCCAGTTGATGATCGAGAGCGGCGACACATGGCAGAGTTTCGCGGCCTCGAACGTCGTGAATACGGATTTTTCCTTCATCGCCTCGCCTGAAACAATTAGAACTATTGGAATATCACTGAACTAATATCGTACCAATTGTCCGTGTTGTCAAGTAGGGATCCCGGGGGGTGCTTGTCCTGCGACAGGCCAAAGCGCGAAACGTGGGCATTCTAGCGCGGATCCAGAGACAGCACCGGTCCGGCCCCATGGCGGGCCGCCGATCCGGATCATGGACCCAAACTGTCAGGTTGTTTTCGCGCCGGCGACACTCCCGACGCAGGTCGCGACGGCGTGCAGCCGCATCGAACAACGGGAGGCGTTGGGCCGGCTAGCCGACGAACTTGTAGCCGACTCCGTGGACGGTGACGATGAAGCGGGGATCGACCGGGGTGTCCTCGATCTTCTTCCGCAGCTTCGCGATGTGCATGTCGACGGTGCGAGTGAAGGGAATGCTCTCGTAGCCCCAGACCGCGTTGAGCAACCGGTCCCGGGGCAGCACCTCGTTCCGGTGCTCCACCAGGTACTGCAGGATCTTGAACTCCCGGGGGGAGAGGTCGATCGGCTCCCCTCCCTTGTGGGCCTCGTGGCGGCGGAAGTTGACCTCGACATTGCCGAAGGTGAAGCTCTCGAGCTGGTCGTTGTGCCCGCCGGCCCGGCGCAGCAGCGCCTCGACCCGGGCCATCAGCTCCATGAAGCTGAAGGGCTTGGTCACGTAGTCGTCGGCCCCGAGACGCAGCCCCAGCACCTTGTCTATTTCCTGTCCCCGGGCGGTGAGCATGATCACCGGCACGGCGTTACCGTCTCCCCGGACCCGTTTCAGGATGTCCAGGCCGCTGACCTTGGGCAGCATCACGTCGAGGATGATCAGATCGTGGGCTCTCTCGGTAGCCTGCTTCATGCCCTCGGCTCCGTCACGGGCCACCGTGACCTCGTAGCCTTCGTACCCGAAACCGTCCCTCAGGGCGACGGCCATCGCCTCGTCGTCTTCCACGATCAGTACCTTGGGCATCTAGTCGCTCCCTGCTCTGGCGATGGCCGGCTGACCGCCGGCTTCGGGTTGTTCCCGTTCCACGGCCGCTTCCCGGGCCAGCGGCAGGCGTAGGGAGAAGGTGCTCCCCCGCCCCGGTTCGCTCTCCACCGTGACCTCACCCTGGTGGGCCTTGACCACGTGATTGACGATCGACAGCCCCAGTCCGCTGCCCTTGACGTCATGGACCAGCCCGGTGCTGACCCGGTGGAACCGGTCAAAGATCTTGTCCTGCTCGCTCTCGCGGATGCCGATGCCGAAATCCTGCACCGAGAGCACCGCGTGGGAACCCTCCCGGGCCAGGCGCACCCGGATCTCCCGGGAGTCCCCCGAGTACTTGACGGCGTTGTCGATCAGGTTGTTGAAGGCCTGGCCGATGGCCGCCGAATCGACCGGTAGCGACGGCAGATCCGCCTCGGCCTCGAAGGAGAGCTGGAATCCGTTGTGCTTGAGGCGCACCTCGAACATCTTGATCGTGTCCCGCACGATGGTCGCCAGGTCGACCTGCTCGAAGTGGTAGAGCTTCTGCCCCGACTCGATCTTCGAGAAGTCGAGGATGTTGTTGATCAACTGGGTCAGCCGGCGGCTCTCGCTCTCGATGTACTCGCCGTACTCCTGAACCTTGACATCCTGCCCCACTCGGCCGAGCCGCAGGAACTCGCCGAAGACCCGGATCGAGGACAGCGGCGTGCGCAGCTCGTGGGAGACGTTGGAGACGAAGTCGCTCTTCATCCGCGAGACGTACATCTCCCGGGAAGCGGCGCGCAGGGCGATGATGATGCCGCTGATCAGGAACAGCGCCAGCAACAGCGACAGCGTCATGTTGAAGGCGAAGGTGGTCTGGGCCAGCTGCTCCGGCGAGGAGTAGAGCCCGGACAGCCCCAGGGTCCAATCGGTGAAGATGAACGGCACCGCCCGGCGAACGTGCTCCTCTCCCTCTTCGAGCCGGCCGTTGGACAGGGCGATCTCGTCGTTGCTGTCCCGCACGGTGAAGACCAGATCCTCGGCCTCGCCGTCCTGCTCGCAGTTGGGCGCGGACTTGAGCCAGGAGGTCTCGAGCACGGCGCTGCGGAAGAACGCCTCGTCGACGACCATCCCGGCGATCCCGAGCACCAGCCCTTCGTCGTTGGTGATCGGGTTCAGGATCACCCGGTTGCGCGGGTCGCGCTCGTCGACCACCAGTGCGGCGGACTCGTGGGGGCTGCCTTCGCTGTGGAAGACCCACCAGGGGGAACTCGCCGCGATCGCCGCCCGGACCAGGGCGCGATCCTGAGGGGACTCGGTTTCCTCGTGGTAGGTCTTGACCATCGAATAGGTCTGCGGATCGTAGATGTAGAGCCCGCGCGCCTCCTTCTCCTCCGCAAAGTAGTAGACGAACAGCGCCTTGTGCACCGTTCCCGAGCGTCCGCGGGAGTGCTTCTTCTTGAAGTGGTACGCGATCTTCTGGAACTTGTTCTCGGAGAGCAGGGACGGAGGCACGTTCAGCACCCGCTCCCCCTCGCTGCGGTAGGTGTATTCGATCTTGTTGGCCACGCCGTCGAGGAAGTTCCCCATGGCGGCGCGGCTGGCCAGGCCGGACTTCTGCTCGAGATCGACCAGCCAGCGGTACTGCAGCGTCAACAACACGACCAGGGGGATCAGCACGGCAAGGAAGCCGATCCACAGGGATCGGCGCCGGATCACGCCTGGCGGCACTAGTTCGGATAACCGGATCACACGAAACCTCGAAACCCGCCCCACGAGCCCGAGGCCCGTTGAACCCCTCTGACATCGAGAATATACGACGCCGAACCGGCCGCAAAGCCCTGCCGGAGCAGCGATTTACAACTCGGAGACATCTCCCACATCGTTTTACGCCCGCTTTAGGACATTTACGGGGGGCGACCGTACGGTAAGGGCACGCATAAGGCAGGCGGTTCCGCAGTCCGTGGATCCGCACTCATGGAGGGTTCGACCATGCGGAAATCCGGTATCGCTCTCATCGCCCTGGCCCTGACGGCCGCCCTCGTGGTTCCGGCCGTCGCCGGAGCCGGTCACGGCAAGTCCAAGTGCGGCGCCGGAGCCGAGGACTGCATGAACAAGATGGCGTCCAAGCTGCGTGCCCAGGGCTGGGTAGGCATCGAGGCCGATCACGGCGAAGACGGCAAGGTCACGATCATGAGTGTGGTCGCCGACAGCCCCGCCGCCCGCGCCGGCATCCGCGAAGGGGATGTGCTGGTCGCCATGAACGGGATCAAGCTGGCCCAGGAGAACTACCCGAAGATCAAAGCCATGCGCGCCGAGCTTTCCGTCGGCAGCGACATCCAGTACACCATCGTCCGCAGCGGTCAGAAGCAGAAGATGAAGATGGTCCTCGCCGAAATCCCCGACACCGTGCTCGCCTCCTGGATCGGCAAGCACATGGTGCAGGACCACATCACCATCGCCGCCAACTACTAGCGGCAGGTTCGACCCAGGGGTTCACGAATTCTGGTCACGAAAAGGTTTCCTTCCTCCTCTCTGGGCCGGCGGTGCGCGCCGGCCCACTTTTTTTCCTCGGAGAGGGAGGCGGTCGCCTGAAGCCGGCCAGTCATGACCCGGCCGGGCCGGAATCCGGTCAGGCCTGGAGCCAGACCGATTCGATGCGGCGAAACACCGCACGCCAGGTGAAGGGTGTCGGGTCGACGCTCACGGCTGGCGCAGCCAGCGAGGCTGCGATGCCGGCCGCCAGCTCCTCGACGAATCGCGGTAGGTCCTCGGCGACCGGGACATCGGGGCCCTGGAGCCTCGGAAGGTCCACCAGCTCCATCCCGTCGCCGAGCTGCGCCGCCAGCGGGTCGAGTACGCCTGGCAGCCGGGTGGCCACCACCCGGCAGCCGCAGGCAAGGGCCTCGACCAACACCAGCGGCAAACCCTCATAGAATGAAGGCAGCACCATCGTCGACGCTCGGCGCAGTTCATCGGCGAGGGTCGCCTGATCGATCTGGCCCAGGAGAGTGACCCCGGACATTGCCTCCATGCGCGCCCGGAGACTCACCGCCTCGTCGCCGCTGCCGCTTCCGGCGATGCGGAGTTCCAGTTCGGGCTGGCGCTCCCGCAGCCGCTCGAAGGCATCGAGCAGCCAGGGGAGCCCCTTGGCCGCGGAATACTTGCCGACGTAGATCAGGCGGCCGGCTTGCCGGGGCGTCTCGTCATCGGAAGAAAACAGGTCCTCCCGGTAGCCGGCCCCGATCACGTGGATCCGCTCTTCGGCGACGCCGAGGGCTCGGCGCAGGTCGTCGGCCTGGCCCCGATGGAGCGCGAAGAAGCCGTCGTTGCGGGAGACTCCCCCGCGCACCTCCTCGGCGAGATGCGGGCAGAGTTCCATCTGGCGTAGACCGGTGGAGTGGCTCTGGGTGAACACCGGGATATCGGGCGCCAGATCCTTGAGCATGGCGCCGAGGATCCAGACGTGATGGGCGTGGATCAGATCGGGTTTGAACGCGGCAATCACCTGACCGACATGCTCGCGCCACGCATTCCGGTAGCGAGCGAGGTGCTCGTCGGTCATCGTCGACCAGACCGTGCTGCGGTAGGGCATCACGTCGCTCATGCCCGGGAGCGGGCGCTCGACGCCCCTGGGCCGCTCACCGTCAGGGCCGGCGGGCAACGTCTCCACTTCAAACAGCAGCGGGTGGATGTGCTCCGCCGGGAGGCCGCCGACCTCGGGGTTCGGGTCCGACGCAGGGACTCCGCAGATCACCGCCTGCTCCCAGCCGGCATGGTCGGCGTGACGCACCGTGGCGTCGAGGGTGATGCCGCTCCCGGTCAGCGACGGTCGCTGGGAAAGTACGTGGAGTACCCGGCCTCGGGTGGTCACCGGGCTGCCTCCCGCGCCTTCACAGCCGAGTTCGTCACGGCTTGATGAAGGTTCCGTCGCGCAGCTCGCTCCAGGCCTGACGCAACTCTTCCTGGGTATTCATCACGATTGGCCCGCGCCAGGCGACCGGCTCCTTGAGCGGCTCGCCGGAAACCAGCAGGAAGCGGCCCCCTTCGTCGCCGGACTCGACCCGGATCTCGTTGCCCGTGTCGAACAGCACCAGCGACCGGTTGCCGGCGTACTCGCTGAGGATCTTGCCGTGATCGTTGGGGTCCTCGACCCGGACGTCCCGGGGTTCCGACGCTCCGCGGAAGCGGACCGAGCCGGCGAAGACATAAGCAAACGCGTGGTTCTTGGTCTCCACCGGCAGCGTGCGCACCGTGTTGGGCGGCAGGGCGACGTCGAGATAGCGGGGGTTAGCGGCGATGCCTTCCACCGGCCCCTTCTTGCCCCAGAAGTCGCCGATCACGATCCGCACCGAGGTGCCGTCGTCTTCGGTGACCGTGGGAATGTCCTTGCCCTCGATGTCCTGGTAGCGAGGCGCCGTCATCTTCAACGACGAGGGCAGGTTGGCCCAGAGTTGGAAGCCGTGCATGCGGCCCTGGGCATCCCCCTTGGGCATCTCCTGGTGCAGGATGCCCCGGCCGGCGGTCATCCACTGCACCGACCCGGGACCGAGGGAGCCCGAGTTCCCCAGGCTGTCGGCGTGATCCACGGTACCCGCCAACACGTAGGTGATGGTCTCGATACCCCGATGAGGGTGCCAGGGGAAGCCCGCCTCGAAGCGGGACGGATCGTCGTTGCGGAAATCGTCGAACAGGAGGAACGGGTCGAAGGGCTCGGTCTCACCAAACCCGAAGGCCCGGTGCAGGTGAACCCCCGCCCCCTCCATCGTCGGCTTTGCGGCCTTGATCCGTTGGATATCGCGCACGGTGGAACCCTCCTTGGTCGGGGCGGCGGCCGGCGAGAGCCAGTCCGGTGCGGCCACGACGAAACCGGCAGCCGCCAGGGCCTGCAGGAACTTGCGGCGGTCGGTGCTGTCGCGATGCATCAGCGCTCCCGGTGAGATCGAACCTGAAGGGTCGATTCTAGCGAGGCTCCGCCAGGGCGGCGAACTCCGGGTGGTCTGCCAGAGACGCCAACGCCTCGTCGCCGGCGGTCCAGCGATGCCCGAGTTCGCTGGCGCGGGCGAGGTGGGTGATGGCCTCGTCGGCCCGGCCGGTGCGAGCTTCGACGGTGGCGAGCTGATAGTAGGCCAGGCCGCGGTTGCGATCGGAGTAGCGCTCGTAGATCTCCAGGGCCTCGCGGAGGCGGCGGCCGGCTTCGGTGAGCTCGTCGTTGGACAGATGCAGTTCAGCGAGGGTGTGGAGATGGAGAGCGTGCTCGGCGCTACCGGGCTGGGACTGCTCGTCGAGGGCGAGTAGTTCGCTCAGGAGATCCTGGGCCTCATCGGTTTGCCCGGCGGAGGTGAGTGCCACAGCCAGATTGTTCATGGAATTCAGAGTTTTGGTATGCGACGGCCCCATCGTCCGCCGACGGAGCTCCAGTACGCCTCGGTGCAGCCTGATGGCTTCGTCGTAGTTGCCCAGGGCAACGTAGACGGCCGCGAGGTTGCTGACCGTCCGTAGCGCTCGGGGATGACCGTCGCCAAGGACCATCCTTTGTGTGTCCAGCGCCTCTCGATAAAGCGCTGCCGCCGGCTCGAGTTCCCCCGACGTCCAGAGGGCCCCGGCCAAACGCCCCATGACCGAAAGCGTCTCTACGTGTTGATCTCCCAGGGCCGCCCGGCGCCCGTCCAGGACCTCGCGCCACAACGCTTCACTCTCAGCGGTTTGCCGTTGGCCCCAACGGACGACCGCAAGAGTGTCCTTCGATCGCAACGTGTCCACGTGGCCTGGCCCGAGAAGAGACTCTTGTACCTCCAGCGTTTTCAACAGAAGAGTCGCACCCTCCTCCGAACGATCGCGGCTCCACAGTGTGCCCGCAAGGTCTGATGAAACCTTGAGCAGAAACGGATCGCGCTGCGGTAGCTCCTCCCCGTCGGCAAGCACCTCGCGATAGATTTTCTCCGCCGCATCGTAGTCGCGTTGTTCGAAGGCGATGTTGCCCAACGCTGCCTTCGCCACCAGGGTCTGGCGGTGCTCGCGCCCAAGCTCGTTACGGCGTATGTCCACGGACCGTCCCAAGTGTTCCTCGCCACGGTCGTAGAGTCCGAGCCCGCGGTAGGTATCTCCGATCGTGTGGCGCAGCCTCGCCTCGATCAGAGGCCGATCCGCGAACTCCGACTGCATGGCCCGAGCAGCCGGCTCCAGGACGTTCTCGTGAAGCACGTTTCGAGCAAGGTCCGTCGTGTTCATTCCCGCGGACAGGCGCTCCAGGTCTTGAACGGCCGAGTCGATCTCCTCCTCAGGTCGACCCTCCCTGGATCCCCTGTCTATGAGCTGGTTCCTCATCGCCGCGATCAAGCGCGATCCGGTTCGCTCCGGATCGACTCGAGAGAGAATTTGGGACTGAAAACCGACGACGGCCTCGAGGTCGTCTCGGGCGGCCTCTGCAAGCCGACGCTGAGCTGCTTCTTTGTACGCAAGGGACGTGGCCACTGCGACACCGACTGCCAAGGCAGCAACCGTGGCCACGACACCTCCGACCAGGACTCGGTTGCGCTGTGCGAACTTTCGCAGGAGGTAGGCGCTGCTCGGGGGAACGGCCGTAATCGGCTGCGATAGACGAAATCGCAAGAGATCCTGAGACAATCCGTCGGCGCCGCTGTAGCGGCGATCCGGATTCTTCTCCAGAGCTTTGTGGACAATTGTCTCGAGGTCTCTGGCAGGCTTTCCAGGTCCTGGCCAAACCTGACCAAGGCGCTTTGGGACATCTTCGCAGATGACCCGCACGGCTTCGACCAAAGAGCGGCTACCGAACTGAACAGGACGAACACCGCTCAGGATCTCGTACAGAACAACACCGAGCGCATAGACGTCGCTGCGAGTATCGATCCGGCTCGGATCACCGGAGGCTTGCTCCGGGCTCATGTAGGGTAGCGTTCCCTTCACGACTCCGACCTCGGTCATCATCGTGGCGCCGATGTCATCGTCCGTGATGCGCGCGAGGCCGAAGTCGAGCACTTTCACATCAGGCACGCCCTGAGCAGACACGGTCTCCGACACCAGGATATTGGACGGCTTGAGATCTCGATGGATGACACCACGTTGATGTGCGAAGTGAACGGCGTCACAGACTCTGCGAAAGAGTTCGATTCGGAACTCGATCTCTTCGCGATTGAGGGTTGAGGAGCGCTTGGAGAGAAAATCGTCGAGCGGCTCACCCTGAACAAGCTCCATCGAGTAGAAGTGCTGGCCATCCTCGGAGACCCCTGCTTCGAAAATCGAAGCGATGTTGGGATGCTCCAGCCGAGCCAACACTTCGATCTCGCGTCGGAACATCGCAATCTGGCGCTGCTCGAGCCCCGCCCCGCGGATCATCTTCAAAGCGACCTGGCGCTGAGGGTCGTCCTGCTCAGCCCGGTAGACGACGCCCATGCCTCCTTGGCCGAGGACCCCCAGAATGCGGAAGTGGCCGATTCGTTCTGGCGGCGCAGCAATCTCCGGCAATGAGCCGGTGAGCTCTCGGGTACGCGTTTGCAGATCCTGAGTCGGCATCTGATCGCCCGGGAGCGTCGGGTCTTCTGGCCCGCGTTTGTCCTTTGAGTCGGCCATCCTTGGGAGTCTAACCCGGGTTCGTGGAACTCTGAATCCGGTTTGAATTGTGGTACGCTCCAGACGATTCCCTCCCATGGCGATTGAACCCAAGGAGTTCCGGCCCGGGCCTCGATCCGGCGCTGGAGTAGGAGGCTAGGATGGCCACAGTACCCAACCCACCAAGTGGACCCGAAATCGATGTCGACCCGAGCGGCGTCACGATCAACGGAAACGGCACCAGCAGTGTCCCGAATTCCAGCACGATCAGCCCGCTGGCCTACGGGGACGTCAAGAACGCCGCCAACACGGACCTGACCCTGGACGTCACCACCTTCCAGGTACAGCTCAAGGCCGGCTCGCCGGTGAACGTTGCCTGGGTCCAGTTCGCCGTCGGCCCGGCCACGGTGCGGATCGAGAAGGGCGCCAACAACAAGATCGACTGGAAGCTCAACGGAACTTCCGTTCCGCGCTACGCCAGGGGCACCGACGAGTTCGTCTTCCCCGCGTCCATGCAGCCAACCGCCAACACGTCAATCAGCTACGGCACCACGGCCACGGGAACCGGCACCAACGTCCCCGCTGCGAACTTCAAGAAGGTCAAGATCCAGTTCGCGAGCTACACCTAGCCCCGCGAGATATGGGCGCAGGTCCTTTCTGGATTCGAGTCGGCGATCGATGGCCGTCGCCGGCTCGTTGCGTACCCTTGCGGGCCTTGGCCCTGGTGCTGATCACCCTGCCCCTGCTCGGCTGTCCCGCGGACGCTCCCGAGTGTCCCGACGTTTCGGCCCTGGTGAAACACCTGCAGGTCACCGAGGGGCACGTCCCTGAGCGGCTCCCCCCACACACACCGGTGGTGCTGCTGATGGTCGGCGAGAACGACCTGCTCGGCGTGCACATCGACGGGGTGCCTCACATCGTCGGGGGCGGCCTGCGCCTCCAACGCGCCCTGCTGGAGCGCCGCTCGCAACATCCCGAGTACTGGGTGCTGCAAACCGAAGCCGATAGCCCGGTCTACCGCTACTGGACGCCGCTCAATCCCGGCGAGCTGCGGGTCAACGTCAAGATCGATCATCCCGATCAGTCCCACGCCGGCGCGCTGGTCGAGGTACCCGAGTCGTATCTGGCGATGCGGATCCCCTTCTTCCCCGAAGGGGACATCGTGTTGACCGATCCCGCCGGCGAGATCCAGGCGCACTACCGCTTCGGCAACGTCGCCGACGCGCCGTTGGCCCGGGTCGACGAGCGATGATCCCCGCACTGGCCCTGCTCGCGACCCTGGCCACCTGCGTGAACCAGCCCGCCGACTGGCCTCACGAGGACTTCGATCGCATCGAGTGCCCTCAGGTCTACCGCATCCACGGCAACGCACCGGTCCATCAGGCGCTGAACATCGTGCTGCTCTCGGCGGGCTTCACCGAGGCGGAACTGGACGACTACCGCTGCGGCGCCGGGATGATGGTCGAGGCGCTGCTCGAGGTCGCCCCCTTCGACCGCTACGCCTGCTCGATCAACGTCTACCGGATCGACTTGGCCGCTCCCCGCTCAGGACTCAACTTCCCGGACAGTTGCGGCAACCAGGTCTGCAGCCACACGCCGCCGGTCTGGCCCCACAAGGAGCAGGAGTGCCGGGACTACGCCGCCCGGGCACCGGGCGGGCTGCAGGGCACGGCGGCGATTCCCCAGGGACGCCACACCGGCAATTGCATCAATCTCGACCTGGAGCCCAGAGCCTGCCCGCTGGAGGCTCACGCCTGCCAGGTCTTCTGGCCCACGGGCACGGGACTGCGGCGGCTCTGGCCGGTCTCGACCTGCGCGCCGGCGGCGGACATCGTGATCGTGGTGGCCAACTCCGGCGTCTGGTCCGGGGGCGGCTCCGAGGACATGCATACTCCGCTCGCAATGACGACGCTGGTCGGCATCGACGCCGACCGCACCCGGGGGCGGCTGCTGGTCCACGAAATCGGCCACACCCTGGGGCTGATGGACGAATACGCCCAGACCACCGCCTACAACTCCCCCAGCGAAGAGCCGGCGTTCCACGAAGACCGCAACCTGATCCGGGTGGCGGAGAACGGTCAGATGCCCGAGATCCCCTGGGCCCGGGACTGCAAGGACAACCAGGGGGGCACCGCCTGCCGCACCATCTGCAACCCCGACGGCTGCGACGATTGCACGCCCTCGGAGGGTGACGCCTGGCCGCTGGTGGGGCTATTCGAGGGAGGCTTCTACCAGGAGTGCGGCGTCTACCGGGCCTCTCAGTACTGCGTGATGGAAGACGCCAACGAGCACGATTTCTGCCCGGTCTGCCAGAATTACATCGCCGGCATATTCGACCACATGGGGATGAAGACCTGTCCCGCCGGCACGGAGTAGTGCCGTGAGCCAACCAGCCGACCTGACCGCCGAGCAGGTGATCGAGCTTCTGGACCTGGAGCCGCTGCCCCACGAAGGGGGCGCGTTCCGCGAGACCTACCGGGCGAGCGGAACCATCGACAAGACTGCGCTGCCCGAGGGCTACACCGGCCCGCGCAATCACAGCACCCAGATCTACTACCTGCTGCGCAGCGGCGAGACCTCGGCGCTCCACCGGGTGCGCTCCGACGAGGTGTTCCACCACTACGCCGGCGATCCGGTAGTGCAGCTGCAGATCGACCTTTCGACCCGTGCCGCAACGACGGTGGTCATCGGCAAGGATCTGGCGGGCGGTGAACGCCCCCAGGTCGTGGTCGGATCAGGCGTCTGGCAGGGTGCCTACCTCGGCGACGGTCCCAATGGCTGGGCGCTGATGGGCTGCACCGTGGCTCCCGGTTTCGACTGGGACGACTTCGAACTGGTCACCGCTCAACAGGCCCAGGCTCTCGCCACGGACTACCCCGACCACGCCGACGCCATCCGCACCCTGACCCCGGTCCCGGGGCGTACGCGAGCCTGACCGGTGGGAATCGGCATCGCCATCGTGGTGTGGATCGGCATCATTCTCGCCGTGCTCAGCGTCATCGCCATGATCTTCATGGTGCCGCTGGTCGACGCTCTCGACGCACTGGCCCGCAAGCTGGGGCTGTCCAAGGCCTACCCTGGCCGCTCTACCGGCCAGATAACCACGGCCCTGGTCCGGAGCCCTTTCACCCCCGGCACCGATCGCAGCCGTGCCACCGGCAAGGTCGAGGCCAATGGCGAACTGTGGGATGCGGAGTGTTCCGCCGAACTTGCGAGTACACTCAACGAAGGCGATCAGGTGCAGGTTCGCTACGGATCTTCGCTCCGGGTCGAAATCGTCGAGAAGGCCGAAGCACCATGACCCTCTTCGAACTCGCACGCACCCTGCCCAACGGCTTCCACGACGCGGAGCTTAGGAGCATTCATCTGGACTACGAAAAACTCGAGGCGACGCTGACCCTGGACTTGTGGATCGGGGTGGACGGGACCCGCGAGGAGATCGAAACCTACGAACCGGTCAAGGTCCGGCTCTCCGGCCTGGAGTACTTCCTCATCGACGCGCCGAACCCCTACGAGCCGCTCACTGAACAGTACAAGGAACCGAGCACGGTGCGCCTTGACCTCTGTGAGCCGGCGACCGAAATCACTTCCAAGCTGCCCGGATCAGGCGAGGCCTGCCTTTTCTTTGTCGACGAGTGGAATTCCTACATCCACCTCGCTGCCGCCAAAGCCCAGATCATCTGGCGCGGCGACAAATACAGCAACGCATGATCCGGCCGCGGGCACCGATGCTGTTTTCCTTGCTCATTCTGTTGAGCCTGGCCCCGGCAGCGGAGGCGAAGGAGCCTCTCCGCGCAGACGAACTCGACGACGCCCTCGCACGAGCCGAGAGCCTCTGGAAGTACGTCCAGGGCTATGGCTTGCTCGAAGGCGAGCTGCAGAGTCTGCCGACTCCGGGAGCCCGGGAAGAAACCCACGATCTCGGGTTCGGTGCGTCGCGCCTCAGCTACGTCTGGTCCGAGGGCTACGGCTACCACCAACTCGATTTACTGGTCTATCGAGATAGGCTTGCCGAGTTCCACGTCCTCTACTGGGCGCCGTACTCCTGGGACCAGATATCCTACGATCTCCTGGGGGCCTGGGTACGAGCCACCGACGAGGCCTTTGAGGAAAGAGCGGCCGGCTTGCTATTCGAACGCCGGTTCGAGCCAGTCGCTCGCGAGTACGAGGCTGAACTCGCCGGGCGGCTCGGCGCATCCGCGCGAGCGCGTGTTCCACGGCGGCTGCGGGCGGACTACGCCTGGGCGGAACACCCCTTGAGCGATGTGTCCGTCGGCCCGGCGTGCGGTGACGGTCAACCCCTGTCCCGGGAGTACCGGTTGATCGAACGCCTGGTCAAGCAAAGGCGCGTCGATCTCCTGGCGAATCTGCTGCGGGGGCGAAACCCCGAAACACGGGTGATGGCGCTACTCGGCCTACGGAGCCTGGCCCGAAGCGGCGTGGCATTGGATTCGAAACTTCTGTCCACAATGGAACGGGTGCGGACAAGCGATCTACAAGTCGACTTCTGCGAGGGGTGCATAGCAGACCGGAAGACTGCGGGTGAGGCGATCCAGCGCTACGAAGCCATCATCAAGTACTGGCGACAGCATTGACCACCGCAGATCCGAGCCGCCCTACTCGCCGCGACGGCTCTCTTTCTGCCGGGATGCAGGCCCCTGTCTCGACCCGGCTCCTCGTGAGCCTCGCTCTCGTTGCGATGCTGGTCGGGGTCTGCACGATTGGTGTCGCGCGATGGCTAATCGGACAGGGCCACCTGAACGAGCTCGCGACGGAGGTCCAGGCCGCCATCGTCATAGGCTGGGTTGCTGTCGCTCTTGGCGCGATCGGAATCGTAGCGCTCGGAATCATGGTGGCAGGAGACCGGATCGGCCTGTGGGCCGTGCTCAACCGCCCGCTGGTGGCGGAAGCCCACCCGATCTCACGACTGGTGCGCGGCACCATTCGCTTTCACGGTCTATGGGAACTCTTGGTGGCTGGAGGCGTGCTGTGCCTGGTAGTGGTGGGGTTCTTGTTTGATCCGCTCATGCGAATGATCCTCGGAATCACCGCCGGCGTCGCGTTCTTGCTCTACTGGTTTCTGCGCCGAAGACCGGATCGAAGCGATTGACGGACGGTCCACGCAAACCAACGCGGAACGAGGCAAGGTCCAGCCGGAGCCGCCCTAACTCCCCAGGAACACCCCTGGCGGCCCAGAACTCGAGTCCTTCCAGCCCTTGGGCTTCGTCTCGGAGATCGAGGCGATGGTCTTCATCGTCATCTGCAGGCCCTTGGCCTTGACGCCGCGGGCGGTGACCTTTGACGTGTCGAAGACCTGCTGGTGGATCCGCTGCCCCTTCTTCTTGGCGAACTTGACCCACAGCTTCTTGGGATCGTTCATCGAGAACCAGATCAGCTCGGCGCCGTCGGGGATCAGGCGGTATTCCTTGTTCAGGATCGCGCCGCCGAAGGTGAAGCGCTTGATGTAGGTGAAGCCGGCGTCGTCCCGGTAGATCGCCAGGAACACCTTTTCCTTGTCCAGCGGTGCGCAGTACTGCAGCCCGCCCTCGACGAACAGCTTGTCGGGCGGGTTGACCAGCTTGTAGCCGCCGTCCCCGCGCACCACCAGCAGCTTGTCCAGCGAGGAGCAGGTCAGGAGCTCTTCGCCCCCCTTGACCGCGTGACCGATGTAGTGCTTCTCGGTGTCGTGGAGCAGGGTCAGCTCGTTTGCGGTCAGGTCCCGCACCTCGATCTCGCCGAAAGTGGCGACCTCGGTCAGCCGCGGGTAGTCTCCGGCGAACTTGCGCACGATGCCCCGCAGGTAGCGGATGGCGTAGGCGGTGAGATCCGACAGGTACTTGTCGACCTCTTCCATCCTCGCCAGGATGTCGCCAATCTGCTTGCGGTGCTTCTCCATGTCGTAGCGGGAGATGCGCTTGATCTTGATGCCTAGCAGCATCTCGACATCCTTGCCGGTGACGTCCCGGCGCAGCATGTCCCGATGTTCATTGACCCCGTCGAGCACCGCCTTCTGCACCAGCTCGTACGTCTTGCACTCCTCGATGCGCTTGTAGATCCGGTTCTCGACGAAGATCTGGACCAACGTCTTGTGGTGCAGCTCGTCCAGCAGCTTGCGCTTCTCCGCGTTCAGCTCCCGTTCCAGCAGCCGCACCAGCATCTTGGTGTTGTGCTTGAGCACCTGCTCGACGTCGAGCTCGACCGGACGGCCCTTGTGGATCGTGACGATGCGGCTCGAGAGGGTGACCTGGCAGTGGGTGAAGGCGTAGAGTTTCTCGATGGTCTTGTCGAGGTTCTCACCGGTCTTGAGTTCGACCTGAATCTCGACGTGCTCGGCGGTGTAGTCCTGGATCGACTTGATCGCCATCGACTTCTTCTTGGCCACCCCTTCGATCGAGGCGATCATCGAGTCGGTGGTGACCCCGAAGGGCACCGAACGGATGGCCAGGGTCTTGTCGTTGAGCTTTTCGATCCGCGCCCGCAGCTTGATCCGGCCGTTGCCCTTGTCGTACTCCGAAGCATCCATCAGGCCGCCCTGCAGGAAGTCGGGCAGCACCTGGAACGGCTTTTTCTGCAGGATCTTGATCTGGGCGTCGAGCAGTTCGCCGAAATTGTGGGGCAGCACCTTGGTGGAAAGCCCCACCGCGATCCCCTCGGCCCCCATCATCAGCAAGAGCGGCAGCTTCGCCGGCAGCAGCACCGGCTCCTTGCGCCGGCCGTCGTAGCTCTGGACAAAGCGGGTCAGCTCTTCGTTGAACACCTGGCTGCGAGCGAGCTCGGTCAGTCGGCACTCGATGTAGCGGGAAGCCGCCGCCGGATCACCGGTGTGCAGGTTGCCGAAGTTCCCCTGCCCCTCGATCAGGTAGCGCTTGTTGGCCAGGGTCACCAGGNCGTCGGCGATCGAGGCGTCGCCGTGGGGGTGGTACTGCATGGTGTGGCCGACGATGTTGGCTACCTTGATGAACTTGCCGTCGTCGGTCTCGTTGAGGGAATGCAGGATGCGGCGCTGCACCGGCTTGAGACCGTCGTCCAGATCGGGGATCGCCCGGTCGCGGATGACGTAGGAGGCGTACTGCAGGAAGTTCTCGTCGATCATCCGGTGGAGGTAGCCGTCGGCGCCCCCTCCATCGCTACCGTCGTGATCGCCACCGGGCCCCGAAGGGCCGCCCGGGCCGTCCCCTGAACCGTCGCCGCCTCCTTGGCCCTCTTCGCCCGGTTCCGGCAGATCGTCCAGCGATCGCTGCACCGGCACCGGCGTGGTCTCTTCGGGTGCGGGTCCGGACTTGGCCTCACGCTTGCGCACGATCCGCGGCTTGGGCGAGCCGGATTCGCCGCCGAGCCCTCCGCCGCCGCCGAAAAGATCCCCCTGCTCGCTCACGCCGTCTCCTCCACCACCAGGTGGTCCATGATGTAGCCCCGGCGTTCGGGGGTGTTCTTACCCATGTAGAAGCGCAACAGCTTCGGCACCTGGGAGCGATCGTCCACCTCTACCGGCGAAAGGCGCATGTCCTTGCCGATGAAGTTGCGGAACTCCGAGGGGGAGATCTCACCGAGCCCCTTGAAGCGGGTGATCTCGGTGCCCCGGCCCAGTTCCTTGATCGCCGCGGCCCGTTCGTCGTCGCTGTAGCAGTAGATCGTCTTCTTCTTGTTGCGCACCCGGAAGAGCGGGGTCTCCAGCACGTGCAGGTGGCCGGCGACCACCATCGGCTCGAAAAAGCGCAGGAAGAAGGTGATCAGCAGATTGCGGATGTGCAGCCCGTCGACATCGGCGTCGGTGGCCAGCACCACCTTCTGGTAGCGCAGGTTCTCCACATCGCTCTCGATATCCAGCGCCCGCATCAAGTTGTAGAGTTCGTCGTTTTTGTAGATCGCGTCCCGGTTGAGATCGCAAACGTTGAGCGGCTTGCCCTTCAACGTGAAGATCGCCTGGGTGTGCACGTCGCGGGAGCTGACGATCGAGCCCGCCGCCGAAGCGCCCTCGGCCAGGAAGATCATCGACTCCTTGCCCTTGGCGTTCTTGTCCTTGCGGTGGTACTTGCAGTCCTTGAGCTGGGGCACCCGAATCGAGGTCGCCCGGGCCTTCTCCCGGGCCAGCTTCTTCACCGCCTGCAGCTCCCGGCGGATCTTCTGGGTCTCCTCGACCTTGGCGATCAGCTTCTCGGCCCGGTCAGGGTGGCGGTGCAGCAGGTCGGCGACCGCCTCGCGCACATCGGCCACGAGCTGGCTGCGGATCTCGGTGTTGCCCAGTTTGTTCTTGGTCTGGGATTCGAACACCGGCTCCTGCAGCCGGATCGCGATGGCGCCGACGATGCCGTCCCGAACGTCTTCGCCCTCGTACTTCTTCTTGGCGACCTCGTTGACCGCCTTGAGCACACCCTCGCGGAACGCCGAAAGGTGGGTCCCGCCGTCGGTGGTGAACTGCCCGTTGACGAAGGAGTAGTAGGACTCGCTGAAACGGGTGGTGTGAGTCAGCGCCAGTTCCAGAGTCTTGCTGCGGTGGTGGAGCGGTTCGTAGGCGGCGTCCCGGTCGACGTCCTCCTTGATCAGATCCAGCAGCCCGCCCTCGGAGACGTAGGGCTCGCCGTTGTACTCGATGGTCAGCCCTGCGTTGAGGTAGGTGTAGAAGCGCAGGCGACGCCGCACCAGCTCGTCGACGAAGGTCACGCCCTCGCCGAAGATCTCCGGATCGGGGCGAAAGCAGGTCTCGGTGCCGTTGGGCTCGTCCTTGGCCTTGCCCTTCTTCTCGCCGTTGAGAATCCCCTGCTTGAACTCCGCCTCGGCAAACTTACCCTCGCGGGTGCTGCGGACGAAGAACTCGTCGGACAGGGCGTTGACCGCCTTGGTGCCGACGCCGTTGAGGCCGACGCTGAACTGGAAGACCTCGTCGTTGTACTTGGCGCCGGTGTTGATGCGGGAGACGCAGTCGATGACCTTGCCCAGCGGAATGCCCCGGCCGAAGTCCCGGACCCGCACGTCGGCGCCGTCGACGGTCAACTCGACCCGGTCGCCGTAGCCCATGATGAACTCGTCGATCGAGTTGTCGATGACCTCCTTGAGCAGGATGTAGATGCCGTCGTCGTACTGGGCGCCGCTGCCGATGCGGCCGATGTACATGCCCGTGCGCTTGCGGATGTGCTCCAGCGAGCTGAGGGTCTTGATCTTGTCTTCGTCGTAGTTGTGGGACGCCCCGGCGGGCTTCTTGGTCTTGCTCAACGGGTCCTCTTGGGGGTCGGCGCCAGGAGCCGGCGCCGCTACGGCGGGGCAATTCTATCGCGTTCCAAGACGTAATTCGAGTCCCGGATACGTTCGAATCGGGCCGAGCCGCGACACCCGCGAGGGGCTTTCTCGCCGGCTTCGTGAGGATTCGCGGCATCGAACGGCGTTCTACCAGCACAAGGAGAACGCGATGCAACCTTCGATCCGTCGAATCCCGCTGGCCGCCCTGGCGATCCTGATGCTGACGGCTTGCCCCGCTCTCGCTGCAGAGAATCTGAGCCTCGCCCCGCTGGCCGAGGCGACCGCCAGCTCCCAGTTCAACTCGAGCTACCCCCCTTCCATGGCGATCGACGGCGTGGTCTCCACCGCTTCGAGCTGGTTCACCGAGAACAACGACCCGGCCCCCTGGATCTCGGTGCTCCTCGAGCAACCCGGCCGGGTGGACCAGGTGCGGATTCTCACGGCCTACACCAGCCAGTACCACTTCCTCACCGGCCGCCTGCGCTTCTACGACCCGACCGGGGCCCTGCTCCGGGACTCACCGGTGACGCTGACCGACGGTGAGCTCGACTTCGCCATATCCCCGGGCCTGGAGCCCGTGCGACGGGTCGAGTTTGTCGGCGTCACCTGGGATTCGATCTCGCCGGCCCTTAGCGAGCTGGAGATCGTCGGAGACCCCCTACCCTGCACCTCCGACGTGCAGTGCGACAACGGCCGGTTCTGCGACGGACGGGAGTTCTGTGACCCGGTCGACTCCACCTGCCGCCGCACCGATGCCTGCCCCGCCGACCTGTACTGCGACGAGAACCGGGACAGCTGCCTGGAGAACTACGGCCTGCGAGCGAGCACCTTTGCCAGCGCCAGCACCGAGTTCAGCGTAAACTACCACGCCCCTAACGCCATCGACGGCGAGAACACCACGGGATCCAGCTGGTGCTCGACCAGCGCCGACCCGGGCCCCTGGCTGCGGGTCGACTTTCTTCAGGACGTCACCATCGAAACCCAGCGGATCCGCAACCAGTGGACCGCCTTCGAGTTCCTGACCGGAGTGCTGCGCTACTACGACGCCGCCGATGCCCTGATCTACGAGACCGACGAGCTGACCCTGACCGCCGGCGGTTTGCTGCTGGATCTCGTTCCGGCGGTCTCGGGGGTGCGTCGCGTCCAGTTCGACGGGGTCACCTTCGAGTCCGGGCCCTGTATCAGCGAGTTCGAGCCCTTCGGCTTCCCGATCGCCTGCGACGCCTCGGGCTCCGATGGCGACGCCGACGGGACCTCCGACGACTGCGACAACTGTCCGGCGGACTCCAACCCGGATCAGGCCGACAGCGACGCCAACGTCGGTTTCG
Organism: Acidobacteria bacterium Mor1; assembly: GCA_001664505.1. Classification (GTDB taxonomy): domain Bacteria; phylum Acidobacteriota; class Polarisedimenticolia; order Polarisedimenticolales; family Polarisedimenticolaceae; genus Mor1. The sequence goes on along the minus strand of CP011806.1, from coordinate 4,588,159 downwards.
CCGGCCGCGGCGCGGTGGCCCAGGCGACGGACAGCTTCCAAGACTTCTCGCCGGACCACACTAACGACGGCGATCTCAGCCAGGGCACGGCCTGGTTCGGCGACTCTCCCGGCGGTCCGGGCACGTTGATGATCCGGCTCGCAACCCAGCAGACCGTCAACGGCCTGCGCTTCATGTTCTATCCCGACGCCGGCTGGGCCGACCCGCGCTCGCAGCCCGCCGACTACTACATCGAGTTCACCACCGATCCGGCTCCCGATCCGGCCTCGGGGAGTTGGCTGCCGGTCCCGGCGCTCACCATCGAGCAGGGAGACGGTAGCGTCAACCAGAGCGCCGCCCTGGTCAGCGGCAACACCGCCGGCAACTGGCTGGAAGACCTGTCTCAGAACTGGGTCGAGCACGCCTTCGATCCGGTCACCGCCACAGCGCTGCGCCTGCGCATCCTGGCCAAGGTCGAAGGCACGACCTACGGTCCGGGATTGACCGAGGTGGAGATCCTGCCCCGCTCGCGGGACGAGGGAGATATCTGCGATCCCTGTACCGACCGGGACCAGGACGGCGCCGGCGATCCCGGGTTCGCCCAGAACGTCTGCCCCGAGGACAACTGCCCGGATGTGGCCAACGCGCCTCAGATTGACACCGACGGAGACGGCCTGGGCGATGCGTGCGACCCCGACGACGACGGGGACGGCCTCGACGACGGGGTCGACAACTGCCCGCTGGAGGTGAATCCGGGTCAGTCCGACCTCGATGCCGACGGACTCGGCGACCTGTGCGATCCATGCACCGACGCCGACGGCGACGGATACGGCCGAACGGGAACCCCGAGCACCGTTTGCGGCTCGACCGATTGCGACGACGATGACGACCTGGTGTCGCCGGCGGCCGCCGAGCTTTGCGACGGCGTCGACAACGACTGCAACGGATTGGTCGACGACGACGTCAACGAGTCGGAGATCTGTAACGGCCTCGACGACAACTGCAACGGACTGATCGACGAGAACAACCCCGAGGGGGGCGGCTTCTGCGCCATCGGCGGCGCTCTGGGCGTCTGCGCCGACGGGACGGAGACCTGCGTCGACGGCCTGCTCGAGTGCGTGGCGGATCGGGGGCCAGGCCCCGAAGAGTGCTCCAACGGACTCGACGACGACTGCGACGGATCGGTTGACGAGAGCACCGACGACACCGACGGCGACGGTATCGGTGACTGCTCCGACAACTGCCCCGACGCCTTCAACCCGGCCCAGGCCGACGGAGACGGAGACGGTCTCGGGGATGCCTGCGACTGCACCCCGGCACCGCCCGGCGTGGGCAACACTCTGCGGGTGACCAAGGGCCCCCTGGGCGACTGCGACGGAGACCCGGGCACGCCGGACACCCGCTGCGTCGAGATCGACTGGGACCCGGTCGGCACGGTGGACGCCTACCACGTCTATCGCGGCTACCTGAATACCGGCACGCCGTTCGACTACAACCAGCAGTGCCTCGCAGCCGGGGTCAGCGGCACCCAGGTGGTCGAGCCGATCGACCCCAACCCCTTCACCGTGTTCTTCTACCTGGTCAGCGCCAAGTGCCCGGTGGGAGATATCGACAGCGGCCAGGGAACCGATTCCGCCGGCGCGGCGCGCCCGACCGCCTTCACCTGCCCGGACCCGACCCGGGATCTCGACGGCGACGGCATCGAGGAGGCCATCGACAACTGCCCCGGCCTGCAGAACCCGACCCAGGCGGACGTCGACGGCGACTCCGACGGAGATGCATGCGACAACTGCGTGGACGTCTTGAACCCCGGCCAGGAAGATCTGGACGGGGATGGCCTCGGCGACGCCTGTGACCCGGATCGAGACGGCGACGGCGTGCTGGAAGACGACGGCGACGGACAGAGCGATCCCTGCTCCGGCGGCGCGACCACCGGCTGTGACGACAACTGCCCCGACGTGGCCAACAGCGATCAGGACGATCCCGATGGGGACGGTGTGGGCAGCGCCTGCGACAATTGCCCGGCAGACGCGAACCCGGGCCAGGAGGACAGCGACGGCGACGGAACAGGCGACGCCTGCGACCTCTGATCGAACCGGGAGCCGCGGCTAGGACCCGGCGTGGACCAGCCAGGCGGCGTAGCCGAGCTGCACCTCCCCGTCCCGGATGAAGGGGCTCAGGGTTTGACGCAGATCGTCGGCGAAGGCCCGTTGGGTTTCCGGGCCGGCCTCCCGGGCGGCCGCGCCCGGGCCGATATCCAGCAGGAACTCCACGGCGCCGTCGAGACCGCCTGACCCGCCGATCGCCATCTCGCCGGTCAACGGCTCGGCGGTGCCCGCGGCAAACCCAGCGCGCTCCAGCATCGCCAGCAACGCCTCGCGGTCGGCGAAACGAAACGGGCCCGGCGCGTCCGGCTCCGGAGCCGGCAGCTCCACGTGGCGCGCGGTCACTTCCCGGGGAACCAGCATCCAGGGGTTCTCCGCGATCGGACCCCAGCAGGCGAAGGTCAGGCTGCCGCCTGCAGCCAGGCCGCCCCGCAGGTTACGGAAGGCGGCTTCGGAGTCGTCGAAGAACATCACCCCGAAGCGGGAGACGACGCGTTCGAAACCGCCGCTTGCCAGTGCCTGGCGCTGGGCATCCCCTTCGATCGCCTCGACATGATCGATCCCCGCCGCGGCGACCCGCCGGCGGGCGAGTTCCAGCAGGGTGCGGGAGACATCGAGGGAGACCACCCGCCCACCGGCGCCGGTCTGCTGCGCAGCCTCCAGGCTCAACGCCCCGGCACCGCAGCCCACGTCGAGCACCCGCTGCCCCGGTTGGATGCCGGCGCGATCGAGGACCGCCTTCGCGAAGGGCGCGAGCTGCCGGTCGAGAGCATCCGCATGCCGGACCCAGCGGGGGCCGGCGTCGTCGTTCCAGTACTGGGCGGTGTCGTGACTCATGGCCGCAGGATAGCGCGCGATCAGATCCTGCGGCGACCATCGTGTCGGACATCCCGACACCTGGGTGTCGGATTGGCGAACACGGCCAAACAGCTTGAAATCTCGGGCATTGCCGGGTTCGGTCTCTGGAGACTGTCGCGAAGCGCGACGCCGACTTCTTTCAAGATCGCTCATTTCCGTTGAAGAAATGCTCCCTCTGGTTGGCCCGAGGCTTGCAGTTATCGGGGCAGACAACTCACTCTTTGGAGACCATGCACCGATGAATCGCACCAACGCGCTGACCCTGGCCTTGACCCTGATCCTCGCCACTCCTCTGATGGCGGGCCCCCGGTTCCAACGCGACTTCGACCACGGGGACCGCGAAGACCGCGAGCACCGCGGCAACATGAGCGAGAGCCTGCAAGAAATGCTGGAGGAGCGGCGACTCGATCGGCAGCCCCCCTCGTCCGGCGGCGGCGAGCCGCTGCGGCCGATCGGTGATATCGATCGTGCCGACGATCACGAGGAAGAGATCGATGTCGTGGTGGTCTACCACCCCGAGACCTTCCACCGCGGCATCCTCTGGGTCGACGAGCCGATGACCCAGCGCTTCCAACGGATGCCGTTCCAGGCGGCCAGGATCAAGATCAGTCAGCTGGACGACCTCGCTTCCGACCCGGCCGTGCGCTACGTCGCTCGCGACTCCATGATTCAGGCCGCCTCGGTCACCGCCCAGTTCGCGGCCCGGGCACCTCAGACGATCGTCGACGATTTCTCCTATGAAGGGTCGGGCATCGGCGTGGCGGTGGTGGACACCGGCGTCCAACCGTCGACCTACGATTTCCTTGCCAGCCAACTCAGCCTGATCGACTTCGGCTTCGGTGGCATGCTGCTCCCTGAGGCGCCGCTGGATCCCAACGGTCACGGCACCCATGTGGCCTCGATCATCGGCTCCCGGGGCTTCGGTAACGACAGTGAGCGCTACCGGGGTATCGCTCCCGGCGCGATGATCGAATCGGTGCGCGTGCTCGACGGTAACGGCCGGGCCCGAATGTCCGACGTGATCCTGGCCCTGGAGAAGCTGCTCGAGATCCACGAGCAGGTCGGCATCCGCGTGGTCAACCTCTCGATGGGCAAGGCGGTCGAGGATCCGGTCGCCGAGGACCCGCTGGTCCAGGCGGTGGAAGCGCTGTGGGACGCCGGCATCGTGGTGGTCTGCTCGGCAGGCAACTACGGCAACGACGGCAACTTCACCATCACCAGCCCCGGCAACTCGCCGAAGGTCATCACGGTGGGTGCCGCCGACGACAAGGGCACCCGGAGTCTCGCTGACGACACCGCGGCGAGCTTCTCCTCCCAGGGCCCGACGATGTACGACCACTACGTCAAGCCGGACCTGCTGGCGCCGGGTACCCGCATCGTGGGCAGTGCTGCTACGCAAGGCTCCCTCAACACTGCGGTGCCCTCTGACCGCCTGATCTCCTGCGCCCCCTGGGGTTCCACCGATTTCGAGTACGACGACGACGCCCACGAAGACTACGACGACTGCCACGCCGGCCAGTATCTGCTGCTCTCGGGCACCAGCATGGCCGCCGCGATGGTCAGCGGCACCGTTGCGCTGATGCTGGAGAAGGACCCGTCGCTGACGCCGGACAACATCAAGGCCCGCTTGATGCTCTCGGCGCGCAAGCTGGACGACGACCCGACCCGCGTCGGCGCGGGCATCCTCGACATCGACAAGGCGCTGCAAGAGAAGAGCCGGGTTGCCCAGGCCCGCTCGCCGAAGATGGCGCGCTCGGAAGAGGGCCCGGTGATCCTGATCGAGGACCCCCGCAACCTTTGGGGTTTGGACTACACCATGAGCCGGATCTGGGGTGACGCCTATTTGTGGGCCGACGGTTACCTGTGGGCCGACGGCTACCTGTGGGCCGATGGCTACCTCTGGGCCGACGGTTACCTGTGGGCCGACGGCTACTTGTGGGCCGACGGCTACCTCTGGGCCGACGGTTATCTGTGGGCCGACGATGCCGAGTGGTCCCAGGCAGCCGAGAACCCGGATCCGACGATCCAGGCTCAGATCGCAGCCGCGGCCGGCGACCAGTAGCCCCACGCCCTTCGACGTTTCACCCACGCCACCGGCTCCGGCCGGTGGCGTTTCTCGTTGTGCCTCCCCTTCTTTCGGGCTACAACCACTCCGGCCGGTTCGGCGTTCGTGCCGATGTACCCATGAGTGGAGAATCCCGCATGAAGCTCTCACGCCACGTCCTGCTCTGCGCCCTGGTCCTGGTGCTCCTGACTTCCGCAGCCGTCGCCGATGACCTCGGTGATCGCATCGACGCCGCCGCCCGGGAACAGATGAAGTCGCAGAAGCTGGTCGGCCTGGCCGTCGGCGTGATCGAGAACCGGGAGATCGTGCACCTGCAGGGCTACGGCTACGCCGACCTGGACAAGCAAGTCCCCGTAGACCCGCGCAAGACGATGTTCCGCTGGGCCTCGATCTCGAAACCGCTGACCGCCGTCGCCGCGACCCAGCTCTGGGAGGTCAAGAAGCTCGACCTGGACGCCGATGTCCGCGGCCTGGTTCCGGAATTCCCCGACAAGGGCAAGACGATCACCATGCGCCAACTGCTCGGCCACTTCGGTGGGATCGTGCACTACAAGAACGGCAAGGTGATCAGGACCAGGCGGGAGTACGACGCGGAACATCCTCATGCCGACGTGATCCTCGCCCTCGACGTGTTCAAGGAATCCCCGCTGGTCTCCGAGCCGGGGAAGGAGATGAACTACACGACCCACGGCTACATCCTGGCCAGCGCCGTGGTCCAGCGTGCCGGCGGCGAGCCCTACCACCAACAGGTGAACAGACGGATCGCCGAACCGCTGGGCATGAAGACCCTGCAGCCGGACTATCCCTGGGTCGACATCCCCGACCGTGCCGTGGGCTACCGCAAGCCGAAGAAGGCCTCCAAGGAAAAGACCGTCCATTGGAAGCTGGGCGGCGGTGGTTTCATCTCCACCGTCGAAGACCTGGCGCTGTTTGCCGAGGGGCTGCTGGACGGAAAGCTGGTCAGCGACCGGGGCTACGAACTGATGTGGACCGAGAGCAGCGAGCCCGGAGGCGAGCGGACCGGCTACGGCCTGGGGTTCGGGGTCGGCGGCGAGGGCAAGAGCCGCCAGGTCGCCCACACCGGCTCCCAGAACAAGACCCGCACGGTGATGGTGATCTTCCCCGAGACCGGCCGCGGGGTGGTGGCGATGACCAACAGCGAATACGCCAAGATCCAGGATCTGGCCCGGGCGCTGCTGGGGGCCATGGGCCCCATCGAGTGAGGATTCCGGCGCCGGCGAGCGTCTCTCTAGAGAAGATCGATCTCGGAGGCTCGCCATGCGCCAACCTGTCGCCCGCTGTTGTTCGCCGTTGTTCCTGTTGAGCCTGGTGGTGGCGTTTGCCCTGGCCGCGCCGCCGGCCGCGGCCGTCGAGACCGTCTGTGACGGCCTGGACGACGACGGGAACATGCAGATCGACGAAGGCTGCGACGACGACGGCGACGACTACTGCGACGCCTCCCTCGTCGTCATCGGAGCCCCTGCGGTCTGCCCGCTGGGGGGCGGCGACTGCAATGATGAGAACGCCTCGGTCAATCCCGGCCGCTCGGAGGTTTGCAACGACGTCGACGATGACTGCTTCTCCGGAGTCGACAACGGCTGTGACGACGACGGAGACGGCTACTGCGATCAGAGCCTGGCGATCATCGGCGCCCCCATGGCGTGTCCCTCGGGCGGAGGCGACTGCGACGATGAGAGTTCCGCGATCAACCCGGGCAGCGCGGAGATCTGTGACGGAGTCGACAACGACTGTGCAGCCGGCGTCGACAACGGATGCGACGACGACGGGGACGGTTACTGCGACCAGAACATGGCCATCATCGGTTCGCCTCCGAGTTGCCCGCAGGGCGGGGGCGACTGCGACGACGGGAACGGGGATACCTACCCGGGAGCCCCGGAGTTTTGCGACGACGGCACCGATTCAGACTGCGATGGGGACCTGGACCCCGACGGAGACTCCGACGGGATCAGCGACTGCGTCGACAACTGCCCGGGAGTCGCCAACCCTGCCCAGACGAACGGCGACGGAGACGGCTCCGGCGATCTGTGCGATTGCGCTCCCAACGACTCCCGGGTCTACGTGCAGGCGCCGGAGATCAACGATTCCCGGGACAACCAGTGCCCCGGCGACCCGGGCTTCGGCTTGATCGACGAGATCAGCGGACTGGCCGGCTTCACCGATCCCGACAAGAAGTTCGCCTTCTGCTGGACCGCCCAGACCGGCGCAAGCGACTACCGGGTCATCCGCGCCGACGACCCCATGTTCCTCAGCGGCTGCAAGGATGCCTTTACCACGGAGGTCTGTTCCGTGGACGGCGACATCCCGCAGCCGATGCGGGTCCACCACTACCTGGTGGCCCCGGTCGCACCGAACCGGGGCAGCTTCGGCGCAGACTCCAGAGGCGTTCAACGAGCCGGTTGCCCCTGACGCTGGGCCCGGCCAGGCAGCTATCCGCGCAGGGACGAGACCATCTGGCGGATCTCTCCTTCGATCTCGTCGGCGCTCGAGACCGTCTCGGCGATGGTCTCCCGCAGCCTGTCCCGGTAGCGTCGCTTCAGCCGGTGCGCCGCCACCTTGACCGCGCTCTCGCTCATCTCGAGTTCACCACCGAGGTCCCGGTAGCTCTGCGCCGGCCGGCCGCCGGCCAGAAGCGGTTCGAGTTTGCCGAAGAGTGCGCCGTTGCCGGCGGCTTCGTACTCCGAGCGCAGCGAGTCCAGGGTTTGCTTGAGCAACGCCAGGGCCCAGCGCCGCTCGAACAGGCTCTCGGGAGTCGCATCGCTGCGGGGCTCCACCGCGTACCACGACTCCCCGGCAGCGTAGTCCAGGGACAACACGGTCTCCTTGCCGCCGCGCTTCGCCGCCTGCTCCCGCTCGCGCTGATGCCCGCGGTAGTGCTTGAACGCTGCGATGAGGAACGTGCGAAACCGTCCCCGCTGGCTGTCCGCCTGCTGGACGTAGCCCTTCTCTAGGAGCTCGGCGAAGAATCCCTGGGTCGTGTCCCGGGCGGCATCGGGATCGGCGCCGGAACGCCGGGCGAAGGCGTAGAGCGGGTACCAGTAGGCCTCGCAGAGGTCGGCGAGTGCGGCGCGGCCGGTCTCGCCCCCTTGCTTGCCCGCCGCCACGACCACACTCCAGCGAGTCGTCGCGAACTTTTCGGGAGAGCGGGCCGTCACGGTGCGACACCCATGAACAGGTAGGCGAAGAGGCCGAGAATATCCGGCCCCAATAGCCCCAGCACGATGCCCCCCGCCGCCATCCAGGCCCCGGCCAGGCGCGGTTGGGAGATGGCGATCCGGACCAGGGCCACGATACTGAGTCCCACGGCGATGACCTGCAGGACCCGGGCGAGCATCCCCAGGGTCACGACCGTGGTCACGGCCCCCTCTGTCTGGGCTGGTTGACCTAGCTCGAGCGCCCCGGGCTGCGGCGAGAAGATCGCCGACCCCACCATGGTCAGGCTAGCGACAATCGCCATCGCAAGACCGGCAACAGCCAGTCGGCTGCGCCGGGCGGGTTCACCTGCCTCGACGGCGAGCTTGCTGCCGAATCGGACCATCATCGCGACGCCGGTGATCCCGACGACAAGCGCCCCTACCAGCGCCAGGAACCAGACGAGCATGATCGCCACTTCAGCCATCCCGATCGCACTGAAATCGAGCCGGCTCATGAGCCACACGAAACCGACCCCGAGGGGCAGGGTCACGCACCCCGCCGCCGCGACGACCTGCGGCCCCCGGGCGAGAAAACCGGCTGAAGGAGAAGCTCCGGCGTTCATGGCCGCGGCGGAAGCAGCCGCAGATGCCGCTGCGGCCGCAGCCGCGCCCGGCGCCCCCGGCTCCGAGCCGGTCAACGTGTGGATGTCGGTCTTGACCTCCGCCGCCTGCTGGTACCGAAGCTCCCGTTCCTTCTCGAGGGTACGCAGCACCACGTCGTCGATGCGCACATCGATCGCGACCTTGCCCGACGGCGGCGCGAAGCGGCCCAGGGGCAACTCGCCGGTGAGCATCTCGTAGAACACGACCCCCATCGAGTAGATGTCCGCGCGGTGGTCGACGGTGTCCGGCTTTTCGATCTGCTCCGGGGCCATATAGGCCGGGGTTCCCAACGCGTGCCCGGTCACCGTGGTCTGCCGGCCGCCCTGGACGGTCTTGGCCAGGCCGAAGTCGACGATCTTGACCTCGCCATCGGCGGTCAGCAGTACGTTCNCCGGCTTGATGTCCCGGTGCACCACCCCGCGGTCATGGGCGTACTGCAGGGCGTCGCAGAGCCGCGGCACGATCCCCAACGCTTCCTCGGGCGCGAGCTTGCCGCTCCGCAGCACCTGGCGCAGGTTGGTGCCGTCGATCAGTTCCATCACCAGGTAGTACATGTCGCCGGCGGTGCCGAAATCGTGGACCGCCACGATGTTGGGATGCGCCAGACTGGCCAACGCCCTCGCCTCTCGCTCGAAGCGCTGGGCGAAATCCGGCCGGTCGGCCAGATCCGGCGAGAGGATCTTGACGGCGACCTCGCGCTCCAGCCGCGGCTGGCGGGCCCGGTAGACCACCCCCATGCCCCCTGCTCCGATCAACTCGAGGATCTCGAGTTCGGGGAACAGGCGATTGAGCTCCTCGGGGGAAGGCACCGAGGCCTGGGCCTCGTCACGCAGGGTCTGCTCACCGGCCAGACCCGCCTCGAGCAGACACGCCGGACATTGGCCCTCGGGGAGGCCGGGGTCCAGCGGTGCGCCGCAGGCGGGACAAGGTTTCGTCGTAGCCAAGGTCCAATCTCCTCTCGCCAGGGTATCCGACCCTCCATGACGACCGGCGCTTCGAAGGTTACCGGGCGGTTTCAAAAAACCTCAAAAGCGACCTGAGCCGGGGCGAGCGCCGGGCGAAAGGGCTTTGCCGCACCGGGGGCTTCGACTACGCTCGACGGATGGTCCACCGGCTGAGCGTCTGCCTGTTCGCTGTTTCAGCCTTGTTCTGGCTGAGCTCGAGTTCGGCCGAACCGCCGGCGGCCACGCCCCCGGCCGATCCCGAGAGCTTCGCAAAGCTCGTCGAGCGGGCCTACGAACTCCACGTCAGCGACCCGATGCAGTCGATCGCCTACGGCGAGCGGGCCATGGAACTGGTCGACGAGGAGACGGCGGATGCCGAGCTCGTTCGCAAGCTCAACGCCTCGCTGGCCTGGGCCTACCTGGAGGATGGGCGGTTCGACCGGGCCCTCGAACTGGCCGAGATCAATCTCGCGAACGCCCGGGCCGCGGGAAACGCCCAGCTCGAGATCCGGGCACTGCGAGCCGTCGGACAGATCCACGCCGACGCCGGCCGCGAGGCCCGGGCGCTGGAGGTGTTCCTCGCCACCGAACGGCTCTCGCGAGAGAACGACCGCTATCAGCTCGGCGGCCTCCTGATCTCCCTGGGACAGACCCAGATCCGCGTCGGCGATCTCGAGCGCGGGCTCCGCTACTACCACGAGGCTTCCAACTTCTTCGAGGAGAAGTGGCTCCCCCTCGGTTCCGCCGTCGCGCTATCCAACGTGGCGGATGTGCACCGCAGACTAGGCCACTTCGACGACGCGATGCACTACCTCGAGCAGGCTCGCGCGGTCTTCCTCGAACGAGATGACGTTCGCCGGGTTGCCCTGATGGATCTGGACATGGGGAATGTCCACCGTGAGGCCGGCCGACCTGACGAAGCGCTCGCGGCACACCGCCGCGGACTCGAGGCGATGCAGAAGCTCGACCTGCGACTCGAGGTCGGCCGCCAGATCTCGGCAATCGGCAAGGACTACGTCGCCCTGGGTGACCTGGACGCCGCCCGGGATCACCTTGGACAGGCGCTTCAAATCTGGCGCGACGAAGGGCACCTGGAACGAGAAGTATCGGTGCAACTCGAGCTGGCCTCGGTCGACCGCAGCCAGGGAGGCGCCGCCGCCTCGCTTCGCCGTCTCGAGCAGACCCTGGCGACGATTCAACGGATCGAGACCGACCGGGTCCGCCGCAAGCTGGAAGAAGAGGCGGTGTTCCAACTGGCCACGACCTACGAAGCCCTCGGCCGAAGCGACGCGGCCCTCGATGCCATGCGGCGTCACGAGACCCTGTTGCGTCAGCGGCTGGAGTCCCAGCGCACCACAAGCCTGGCCGACGCGACGACCCTGTTCGAACTGGACATGCAGCAGAAGGAGATCGAACTCCTCGAACAGAAGGAGGCCTACCAGGCGCTGGTTCTCGAGCGCCAACAGCAGACCCGGCAGGTAATGCTGGTTCTCTTCACGCTGCTGCTCATCGTCGCCGGGCTGCTCTACAACCGGGAGCGCCTGCGCGCCCGCGCCGCCGAAGAATCGGCTCGTCACGAGCGCGAGAAAGCCGCACGGCTGGACCAGATCAAGGTGCTCTCAGGGCTGCTTCCGATCTGCGCGGTCTGCAAGAAGATCCGTGACGAGGCCGGCTACTGGAATCAGGTCGAGGCGTACATCGACCGCAACTCCGAGGCGACCTTCACCCACGGGCTGTGCGAAACCTGCATGGAAGATCAGCTTCGCGAGCTGATGCAGGACTCCTAGCCGCGGGAAATCAGCGGGCTACTTCTTGACCGGCCGGAAGACGTGGGTGCTCTGACCGAAGAAGACCTCGGCGGACTCCATCACCGTCTCCGACAGGGTCGGGTGCGGATGGATCGAGAGCTTGAGATCGGTGGCGGTCGCCGCCATCTCGACGGCCAGCACACCCTCGGCGATCAATTCACCGGCGCCGGGACCGCAGATACCGACTCCCAACACGCGCTCGGTCTCCGGATCGAAGATCAGCTTGGTCACCCCGTCGCTGCGGTCCAGGGTCTGGGCACGCCCTGAAGCGGCCCAGGGGAACCGGGCTACCGAGACCTTGCGGTCCCGCGCCTTGGCCTCGGTTTCGGTCAGGCCGCACCAGGCGACCTCGGGGTCGGTGAACACCACGGCGGGAATCGCGGCGGGTTCGAAGGCTACCTTGTGGCCGGCGATCGCCTCGACGGCGGTACGCCCTTCGTGGGACGCCTTGTGGGCCAGCATCGGCTGCCCCACCAGATCGCCGATGGCGTAGATCGAGGGCTCCCGGGTGCGCAGCTGCTGATCGACCTGGACGAAGCCGCGGTCGTCGACCACCACCGCCGTGCTCTCGAGGCCGAGCCCCGCGGAGTTGGGCCTGCGGCCGATGGAGACCAGTACCTTGTCGAAGAGCTTCTCACCGTCGACGGCGTTCTTTCCCTCGAAGCGGACCTTGACGCCATTCTTCTGAACCTTCATTCCGGCGACCCGGGTCTCGAGCAGCACCGAGTCGACGCGTTCTTCGATCTTGCGGGCCAACGGCCGCACCAGGTCGGGATCGGCGCCGGCCAGGAGCGACGGCATCATCTCGACGACGGTGACCTTGCTGCCCAGCGCCGCGTAGACACTGCCGAGTTCGAGGCCGATGTAACCGCCACCGACGACCAGCAGCTTCTCCGGCACATCCCTGAGCTCGAGGGCACCGGTGGAATCGAGAATCCGTTCGGGATCTTCAGGGAATCCGGGCACCTTGGCCGGCTCGGAACCGGTGGCCAGGATCGCGTGCTGGAACTCGAGCGTCTCCCGTCCGCCCTCGACCAGATCGATCTCGACCCGGTGAGCGTCGAGCAGTTTCGCCCGGCCGCGGACGAAACGGACCTTGCGCAGCTTGGCCACCTGGCCGACGCCGCCGGTCAGCTTGTCGACCACCCGCTCCTTGAAGGCGCGCAGCTTGGCCAGCTTGATCCGTGGCTCGCCGAATTCGATGCCCCACTCCGCCGCATGGCGGGTTTCGTCCAGCAGCTTCGCCACGTGCAGCAGCGCCTTGGACGGAATGCAGCCGCGGTACAGGCAAACCCCTCCCGGGTTGGCCTCGAGGTCGATCAGCGTGACCTCCATACCGAGATCGGCCGCGAGGAACGCCGCGGCATAGCCGCCGGGACCGCCGCCGATCACGGCGAGCTGGGTCGTCGAGGTCTCGGCCACGGCTCAGCCCTCCAGCGCGACGAGAACCGGGTTTTCCAACGCCTCGGCGATCCAGCGCAAGAAGCGCGCGGCATCGGCGCCGTCGATCCAGCGATGGTCGTATGAGAGCGACAGCGGCAGGATCGTGCGGGGCACGAATTCGCCGTCCTTGTAGACCGCCTGCACCTCGCCGCGTCCCAGTCCGAGGATCGCCACGTCGGGGAAGTTGAGGATCGGAGTGAAGTAGGTGGTCCCGAGACCACCGAGGTTGCTCAGGGTGAAACAGGAACCCTGCATCTCGTCGGGCGTCAGCTTGCGATCACGGGCCCGCTTGGCCAGGTCGCCGACCTCCACCGCCAGTTCGATGGCGTTCTTCCGGTCGGCGTCGCGAATCACCGGCACCAGCAAGCCCCGGTCGGTATCCACCGCCACCCCCAGGTGCACGTACTTCTTGCGCACCACCTCACCGTTCTGCAGATCCAGCGAGGCGTTGAACTGAGGGAAGACCTTGAGCGCGCTGGCGGCGATCTTGAGCGCGATGGCGGTGACCGTCAGCTTGGCGCCGACCTTCTCGGCCCGTTTGCCGAAAGCCCTGCGAGCCGCTTCCAGATCGGTGATGTCCGCCCGGTCGTGCTGCGTCACGTGGGGCGCGGCGTTCCAGGTTGCCGTCAGCTTCTCGGCGGCCGACATGCGCAGCCGGCTGAGCTTCTCCCGCTCGATCGGGCCGAACCGGGACTGGTCCGGCAGCTCCATGATCGTGGCGCCGCCGCTCGGCGCAGGACGCTGCATCTGTTGTTTGACGAATTGCTTGACGTCCTCGATCGAGATACGGCCGGCGGGGCCGGAACCGGGCACCCGGCGAATGTCGACGCCCAGCTCCCGGGCCACGCGGCGGACCGAAGGAGCCGCCGGCGGCGGATCCCCCGCTTCCGGCTGGGCACCTCGGTTGAACTCGACCACTTCGGCCATCGGCTCAGCCGCAGCCGCCGCCGTGGCGGCAGCCGCAGGAGCGGTTGCAGCGGCGACCGGGGCAGCCGGTGCAGGGGCCGGCGGGGTCGGAGCGGGCGTCTCGGCAGGCGCCGCGGATTCCGCCGGCGCAGCCGGAGCTTCCGCCGCACCCTCGGCAGCGGTATCTACGGTCAGCACCGTGGCGCCGACCGAGATCTTGCTGCCCGGCTCGACCCGGACCTCCTTCACCGTGCCGGCAAAGGGGCAGGGCACCTCGAGACTGGCCTTCTCGGTCTCGACCTCCAGGACCGGCTGGTCCTGTTTGACCGTGTCCCCCGGCGCCACCAGCACGCCGGTGACCTCGACGTTATCGATACCTTCACCCAACTCCGGGAGCTTCAGCTCTTGGATCATGCGTCCGTGCCTTCCTTTTGTGCCTGGACTCAGGCCAGCCGGGGATTCGCCTTGTCGGGATCGATGGAGAGATCCTTGATGGCCTGCTTGACCACCTCGGGCTTGATCTTCTTCTGACCCAGGAGACCGGTCAACGCCGCGAAAGCGATGTGCCGGGCGTCGACCTCGAAGAACTCGCGCAGCGGACCGCGGCCTTCGCTGCGGCCGAAGCCGTCGGTTCCGAGACAGATCATCTCGCCGTCGACCCAGCGGGAGACCGACTCGGGCATCAGCTTGCTGTAGTCCGATGCGGCGACCACCAGCTCCGCACCCTGTAGCGCGGTGTTGACGTAGGGCACCCGCTGGCGGTCCAACGGATGCAGCCGGTTGTGGCGGTCGGCGTCCTGCCCCTGGCGGAACAGTTGCTGGTAGCTGGTCACGCTCCAGACCTCGGCGGCCACGCCGTACTTCTCGGCGAGGATCTCCCGGGCCTTGATCGTTTCGTTGGCGATGGCGCCGCTGCCGAGCAGGGTGACCTTCGGCGCGCCCTTCTTGCCTTCTGCGGGCAGCAGCCGGTACATGCCGTCGAGGATGCCCTGCTCGCAGCCTTCGGGCATCGCGGGCATGGTGTACTGCTCGTTCTCGATGGTCAGGTAGTAGATCACCGGGTCGCCGTCGACATACATGCGGTGGATGCCGTCGCGGATGATCACCGCGATCTCGTAGGCGAAGGCGGGATCGTAGGCCACCACGTGAGGATGGGTCGAGGCCAGCACGTGGCTGTGACCGTCCTGGTGCTGCAGGCCTTCGCCGGCCAGCGTGGTGCGGCCGGCGGTGGCGCCGAGCAGGAAGCCGCGGCAACGCATGTCGCCGGCGGCCCAGATCAGATCGCCGATCCGCTGGAAGCCGAACATCGAGTAGAAAATGAAGAACGGGATCGTCGGCACGCCGTGGGAGGCGTAGGAGGTGCCGGCGGCGATGAACGAGGACATCGAACCCGCCTCGGTGATCCCCTCCTCCAGGATCTGGCCGTCCGTGGCTTCCTTGTAGTACAGGAGCGTCTCGCGGTCGACCGGCTCGTACTTCTGACCTGAGTGGGAGTAGATGCCGACCTGGCGGAACATCGACTCCATTCCGAAGGTGCGCGCCTCGTCGGGGACGATCGGCACGCAGAGCTTGCCGATCTTCGGATCCTTGAGCAGCTGCGCGAGAAGCCGCACGAAGACCATCGTGGTCGAGGCCTCGCGATCGGTGGAGGCTTCGATCAAGCCCTGGAACACCTTGTCGTCGGGCAGATCGATCGGATCGCAGTCTCCCTGGCGGGAGGGCACGAAGCCGCCCAGGTTCATCCGCCGCTCGCGCAGATAGACCATCTCGGGCGTATCGTCGGCCGGGCGGTAGAAGGGTGCCTCGCCGACCTCGTCGTCGGAAATCGGAATGCCGAAGCGGCCGCGGAACTCCCGCAGCTCCTCTTCGTTGAGCTTCTTCTGCTGGTGGGTGATGTTCTTGCCTTCACCCGCTTCGCCGAGACCGTAGCCCTTGACCGTCTTGGCCAGGATGACCGTCGGCGCGCCGGTGTGGTCCATGGCGGCCTTGTAGGCGGCGAAGACCTTCTCGGGATCGTGACCACCGCGGCGCAAGCGGGCCAGTTCGTCGTCGGTCAGGTGATCGACCATCTGCTTCAGCCGCGGGTCGGTGCCGAACAGGTTCTCCCGAACGTAGGCGCCGCCCTTGACGCTGTAGTTCTGGTACTCGCCGTCGACGGCGTGGTCCATCCGCTCGGCCAGCAGGCCGTGTTCGTCCGCCTCGAACAGCGGATCCCAGCTGTCGCCCCACAGGCACTTGATCACGTTCCAGCCGGCGCCGCGGAAGATCGCCTCGAGTTCCTGGACGATCTTGCCGTTACCCCGCACCGGTCCGTCGAGACGCTGCAGATTGCAGTTGATCACGAACACCAGGTTGTCCAGATCTTCCCGGGCGGCGAGGCTGATGGCTCCGAGAGATTCGGGCTCGTCGGTTTCGCCGTCGCCGAGGAAGGCCCAGACCTTGCCGGTGCGCTCCTTCAAACCGCGGTCTTCCAGGTAGCGATTGAAGCGCGCCTGATAGATCGCCATGATCGGGCCGAGGCCCATGGAGACCGTGGGAAACTCCCAGAAGCCCGGCATCAGCCAGGGGTGCGGGTAGGAGGAGAGCCCCCCGCCCGGCGCCAGCTCGCGGCGGAAGTTCTCGAGCTGCTCGACACTCAACCGGCCCTCGAGAAATGCCCGGGCGTAGATGCCCGGAGCGGCGTGGCCCTGGAAATAGATCAGGTCGCCGCCGTTGGGGTCGTCCTTGCCCTTGAAGAAGTGGTTGAACGCCACCTCGTAGAGGGTCGCCGCCGAGGCGAAGGTCGAGATGTGCCCGCCGATACCGCTCTCGACCCGGTTGGCCCGCACGACCATGGCCATGGCGTTCCAACGGATGATGCTCTTGATCCGGCGCTCGATCGCCCGGTTCCCGGGAAAACGGGGCTGGGCATGGCGCGGGATGGTGTTCACGTAGGGGGTGTTGGCGGTGTACGGCAGGGAGATGCCGAACTCGGCCGCGCGCCGCTGGAGGTGACGCAGCAGCCGGCGCACCCGGCCGGTGCCCCCCTGCTTGATCACGTAGTCCAGGGACTCGATCCACTCCTCGTTTTCGAGCTGTTCCAGCTGCGGGTCCTGGGGCGCCTCGTCGATGGTGGCCATGGGCTGAGCAATCTCCTTCGGTAGGGGCTACGGGCGATCCTGCGCCTGCCGGGTTTTCTCGAAAACACCGTCTCGGGAAGGGAGATTGTAGTGGCTCCGACCCGCCCCGTCCGGTCCTCAGGAGCCTCCATCGGCTTGACAGGGTCGAAAATTAGTCTATCATTCCATCCGGATTTACGGATTGATATGCAACCCAGGATTTTCAACCAGATGACGGCCCTGGCCGACGGCGTGCGCAGCCGCGCGCTGCTGCTGCTGGATGGCCGGGAACTGACCGTTTCGGAGCTTTGCGCGGTGCTTCAGCTGCCCCAGTCCACCACCAGCCGCCACCTGAAGACCCTGGGTGAGGCCGGCTGGGTGGTCTCCCGCCGGGATGGGACCAACCGGTTCTACACCCGTGCCGAGGACCTGGACGAGCGCTCCCGGGAGCTCTGGAGCCTGACCCACGAGCAGATTGCCGAGGCCCCGGCCAGCGCCCAGGACCAGGAGCGGCTGCGGGAGGTTCTGGCCGAGCGCCGGACCAAGACCCGGGAGTTCTTCGCCGGCGCCGCCGCCGACTGGGACCGGGTGCGCACCGAGCTGTTCGGTGAGGGGTTCCAGCGGATGGCGCTGTTGGGCCTGCTCGACCCGGACTGGGTCGTCGCCGACCTGGGCTGCGGCACCGGCGTGGTCGCCGACGCCCTGGCCCCCTTCGTCGCCCGGGTCATCGGCGTCGACGGCTCGGCGGAGATGATCGACGCAGCCCGCACCCGGCTGGCCGGCCGGGATCACGTCGAGCTTCATCGTAGCGACCTCGAACAACTTTCCATCGCTGACGACTCGGTTGACGCCGTCACCCTCGTGCTGGTTCTGCACCATCTGGCGGATCCCGCCCGGGTGCTCGCCGAAGTGGGCCGCGTGCTGCGCCCCGGCGGCCGCGCCCTGATCGTCGACATGCTGCCCCACGACCGCAACGAGTATCAGCAGGAGATGGGACACCTCTGGCTCGGGTTCACCCGGGACCAACTCGAACGCTTCATGCGCCCGGCCGGCCTACGTCTCGATCGCTTCGAGCCGCTGCCTGCCGATCCCCAGGCAAGGGGCCCGCTGCTGTTCGCGGCGACCTGCCGTTTCCACCCGACGATTCAATGACCGACGACACGAACAACCCCTCGATCGACAAAGCAAGCGACATCCCAAAGGAGAGTCCATGAGCACCGTGACCGAGATGCACCCCTTCGAGGCCGCCCAGAAAGCCGGCCGCGAGCCCTACAAGGTGGCCGACCTCAGCCAGGCCGATTTCGGCCGGCAGGAAATTCGCCTCGCCGAGCAGGAAATGCCCGGCCTGATGGCCCTGCGCCAGCGCTACGAGGGGCAGAAGCCCCTGGGCGGCGTCAAGGTCATGGGTAGCCTGCACATGACCGTGCAGACCGCCGTGCTGATCGAAACCCTGACCGACCTCGGCGCCGACGTGCGCTGGGTCTCCTGCAACATCTTCTCGACCCAGGATCACGCCGCAGCGGCGGTGGTGGTCGGCCGTCCCGAGAGCGGCGGCACCGTCGAGAACCCCCGCGGTGTGCCGGTCTACGCCTGGAAGGGTGAGACCCTCGAAGAGTACTGGTGGTGCACCAACCAGGCGCTGATGTGGAACGACGGCTCCGGTCCGGACCAGATCGTCGACGACGGCGGCGACGCCACCCTGCTGATCATCAAGGGCGCCCAGTTCGAAAAAGAGAACAAGATCCCCGCGTTCGACGCCGACAACGACCCCGAAGAGTGGGGCGAGATCCTCAAGGTCCTGGAGAGCGAGCAGAAGCTGAACCCCGGCCGCTGGGGCAAGGTCGCCGAAGCGCTGCGCGGCGTGAGCGAGGAAACCACCACCGGTGTGGACCGCCTCTACCACATGATGCGTGACGGCCAACTGCCCTTCCCGGCGATCAACGTCAACGACTCGGTGACCAAGAGCAAGTTCGACAATATCTACGGTTGCCGCCACTCGGTGATCGACGGCCTCAACCGCGCCAGCGACGTGATGATCGGCGGCAAGGTCGCCGTGGTCGCCGGCTACGGCCAGGTCGGACGCGGCTGCGTCCAGGCCCTCCGCGGCCAGGGCGCCCGGGTGATCGTCACCGAAGTCGACCCGATCTGCGCGCTGCAGGCGGCGATGGAAGGCCACGAGGTCACCACCCTGGAAGACGTCGTCGAGACCGCCGACATCTTCATCACCGCCACCGGCTGCAAGGACGTCATCACCGCCGAGCACATGTCGAAGATGAAGGACAAGGCGATCGTGGCCAACATCGGCCACTTCGACAACGAGATCGACATGGCCGGTCTGGCCAAGTGGAACGGCGTGACCCGCAACAACATCAAGCCGCAGTACGACGAGTTCGTCTTCCCCGACGGCCACGCCGTGCTGATCCTCGCCGAGGGCCGGCTGATGAACCTCGGTTGCGCCACCGGCCACCCGAGCTTCGTGATGTCCAACTCGTTCACCAACCAGGTCCTGGCCCAGGTCGAACTGCACCAGAACAACGACCAGTACGAGAACAAGGTCTACATGCTGCCCAAGCACCTCGACGAAGAGGTCGCGCGGCTGCACCTCGGCCAGCTCGGCGTCAAGCTGACCAAGCTGACCGAAGACCAGGCCAGCTACATGGGTGTGAAGGACGAGGGTCCGTTCAAGCCCGAGCACTACCGCTACTAGGCTCGGCCACACATCGACCGATTGAGACGGCGGGTCTTCGGACCCGCCGTTTTCTTTTGGGTTCGCCCCGTCAGCAGGCAGGAAGTCTAGCGTTCGGCCAGCCGCCGGTTGCTTTCGATCACCTTCTGCAGCGCCGCGATGGATTTCGTCATGCGCTTGCTGAGGAAGGGCTTGGCATAGCGCTTCCCGGAGGACTGGAGGTAGGAGCCGCGCTCTCGAATCGGACCGATGACCAACGTCTCCAGATCGTCAGGGTCCGCGGCGTGGGCCAGGCGCAGGATCAGGTCGAGGGTCAGCTCGACGAAGCGTGGATTGTCCCGCTCCAGCTCTCCGAGAGCACCGGTGTTCTTGACCTGGTAGTAGCGGTAGAAGCGCTCGAGAGTCGCCTGCTGCTCCTGAGCCACGAAGAACCGATTGGCCTCGGGCAGGCTGGACTTGGTCGAGACCAGGGCGTGGTGGTAGCCCTCGAGCAGGATCATCGTCAGCGCAACGGCAGACAGGCGGCGTTCCTCCTCGTCGTCACCCTCCGCATCGGCCTCTTCGTGGGCTCGCCTCCTCTCAGCCCGGCTCATCGCACGCAGTTCCATGTACGTATCTCGGTCGATCCCACCCCGCTGATAGGCCTCGAGTATCGCCGCTTCGCTGAAGTGGTAGTACTGCCCCCCCGGCTTGAACTCCTTGCTCACCGCGCTACGGATGGCCTTGCGGCGGGCAGCCACCACCTCCATCTCCTCGGGTCCGGGCAGCGCTTCCTCTTCGGCGGCGTCCAGCAAGAGGTCGACGAGATTGAAGATCACCATCTCGAAGCCGGCGGGGTTCAACGCGTGGAAATCCCGGTGGAACACCTCGATGTAGCGGCGCAGGAGATCCGGGTTGTCCTTGAGTGCTCCGACCAGGATCTCGAGAATGCGCGGCTGCTCCAGATCGGGGTGCACCACGCCACCCCGCTCCGCGACCATGCGGGTCAGGGCGTCGACGGTCTCCATCGCCTCGACGGCATCCTCGTCGTTGTCGATGATGTGATCGATGTAGCCTCGTACGCCTCCGATCAATGCCGGTTCGACCAGGCCGCGGCGGGCGGGCGTCCCGAGGCGGTCGAAGCGTTCGAGCAAGATCAGCAGTTCATCGGTTCCGGCCGAGGAACGCAACTCGGGGAATACCTCTCCAACCGCTTCGAAGCGAGACAGAGCGATCTCGTCGGGAAGCTCCCGGTCGGTCACGCAGGCTTCCGCAGCGAGGCGCATTGCCTCGGGCAGGGCATCGTCGGAGAACACGACCCGGGTGACCCTGTGGTTCGCATGCTCATTCATCACCATCCGCAGCAGGGTGGCGGCACGCTGGACCAGATCGATCCGGTCACTCTCGGCGTGGCGCTCGAAGGCCTCGCGGAGCCGGGGGCCGATCTGATCGGCGACCGCCGGCAGCACGATGTAGTTGCGACAGCGGGTGCGCCTATTGAGGGCATCCTCGTCCTCGGGGACCGAAGCGGATTGCCCCAGGAGACGCGCGCAAATCGGGTCGCCGTGGCTGACCAGCAGACGGGACAGCGCGTCCAACGCGTGCAGCAGATGCCAGTCGGACAGGTCCTTCTCGATCTGGATCCGCAGCTCCCAGTAGGCGCGCCGGAAGCCGTCCTCGTCGCCCAGATCGAACCGGGCACCCTCGCGCAGCTCGGCGCCGGCGGCGTCCAGATATCGCTCGAGCCCGTTGCGAAAGTCGGCATTGCGCGACGCCGCGTCGGCAAGACCGAGTTGCCCCATCTCCGCCAGACCGGCCTGGGCCTCGCGCCAGGCCTCGGTGAAGACCGGTTCAGCGCCGGTCTCGGCGGCGGCAGAGGCGGCCGCGAGCCCGCATAGAACGAGCAGTAGCGCAGTACACATAGGCGTGCTCCTCTCCTGCCCCCGGAAACGCCTGAGTCCCGGCCGTTGTTGCAGCCGGACCCCAAATTGTCACCCGGATGATTCGGCCGCGCAAAGCCCCGAGAGACGCGGTATCTTCGCGGGTCATGACACCTCGACTTCAGGGACGGCTGCTGGCGCTGGCCGGTGGGGCATGGTTCGGCCTCTGCTGGAACCCTTTTTTCCTGGCGCCGACCATTCCCCTGGCCGCCTTCCTGTTCATGCGGGCCCTGCGCGGCGCCGGCACCGGCCGCGAGGCGCTCTGGATCGGGCTCTGCTTCGGCGCCGCGAAATACATCGTCGGGTCCCACTTCCTGCTGTGGTTGACCGCCTGGTCAGTGCCCCTGGGGATCGTGATCTACCTGCTCGCCATCGGCTACATCCTGCCCCAGAGTATGTTCGAGTGCTGGACGGCACGTTGGCTGGAGGAACGGGCGGGACTGCCCCGCTCTCTCGGGTTGGCGCTGGTGTTCACCGGGGTCGAGAAGCTGCGTACCGTCAGCGATCTGTCCTTCCCCGCCGACCTCGCGGCCCACGCCTTCGGCACCCATCCGGCCTGGCTGACCTGGACGCCGGTGATCGGCCCCCACGGGCTGACCCTTTTGGTCTTCCTCATCGGCTACCTGCTCGACCTCGCCTGGGAACGCCGGGGAGACCGGCGCCGGGCGGTGACTCTGGCCGGTCTGGCGCTGGCACTCTGGTGCGCGCCGGCGATCAACGGCTGGATCCTCGACACCACCCGGGACGGCAACGTCCGCCAGGTCACGGAGCAAACGCCGCGCATCGGAGTGGTGCAGCCCTTCTTCGAACCCGACGACAAACTGATTCGGGACCGCTGGCCGGGACTCTGGGAACGGCTGATCCGGATGACCGCGGAAGCGGCCCAGGATAGCGACCTGGTCGTGTGGCCCGAATCTACCCGCCCGGGCCCGCTGATCTGGCGCGACGGCAACAAACCCCGCGACCCGGAAATGGAGAAGATCGCCGACCGCATCGGCGTGCCGATCCTCTACGGCACCGAGATCGCGAAGCTGGAACAAGGCAAGGTGCGGGCGATCTACAACGGCGCGGCACTGGTGGCTCCGGGCCGCGGACTGGTCGACTGGTACGGCAAGCAACGCTTGCTTCCGTTGGTCGAAGGGGTGCCCTTCGGCGACCTGATCGGCTGGGACCCCTCGAAACGCGACCTGGACCAGAAGGGCTACCTGACCCTGCTCGGCAACTTCACCAGGGGACCGGAGCCGACGATCTTCGAGGTCGGCGATATGCGCATCGGGGTGTTGATCTGCTACGAGGGGATGTACGGCGCTCTCGGCCGCACCTACCGGCAGCAGGGTGCCAACATGCTTGTGGTCATGACCAACGACGCCTGGTGGGGCAACAGCACGTTTCCTCCCTGGCACGCCCGCATGGTCGCCGCCCAGGCGCGGGCGCTGCGGCTGCCGCTGCTGCGCGCGGCCAATAGCGGGGTCTCCTCGTGGACCGACGCCGCAGGAGCCTTCGGAGAGCGCACCGAGCTGGGTAAGCAAGCCATCATGAAGGTGGCCCTCAACCCGGGCACCGCGCCGCCGACCTTCTACACGGAGCGCGGCGATTGGCT
This sequence comes from Acidobacteria bacterium Mor1, assembly GCA_001664505.1. GTDB lineage: Bacteria > Acidobacteriota > Polarisedimenticolia > Polarisedimenticolales > Polarisedimenticolaceae > Mor1. The sequence goes on along the minus strand of CP011806.1, from coordinate 4,564,933 downwards.
CGCCTGGGCCTGCTGGTTGGTGCTACTGGGTGCCTTCGTCCGGGGCCTGATCGCCGGACGTCGAAGCTGACTCGGACTCAGCGATAGCCTTCGAGCCTGGCGCGAATCGAATCGGGGATCGGCGCCTTGGCCGCCGCCCGATAGTCCAGACAGACGATTGTGCCGTCCCCTTCCGCAGCCAGGGTCGCCAGCTTCTCGCTCCAGATGGCGTAGTCCATCACGAAGCGATCTTCACCGATCTCCCGCACCCGGCCGGCGACATGCACCCGGTCCGGATAGGTCACCGGCGCCCGGAAGCGGCAGCGGGTGTCCCGCAGGATCGCGCCGATACCGTCCTGCTCCATCGACTCGATGAAGCCGCTCTCCCGCAACAGCTCGACCCGCACCGATTCGAAGTAGCGGAAATAGACGGTGTTGTTCAGGTGCTGGTATGCGTCCATGTCGCCCCACACTACCGACATGTCGATCTTGAGCGGCCAGTCGGCCAGCGGCTGTTGCGTGCTCACGGTGTCGCCTCCCGTTGGGACTCGATGCGGAAATCGAAGCGAACCTCGCCCAGGGGCGCTGCGGCGGGTCCGTAGCTGCGTTCGATGAAGGTCAGCCGCCCGTCGTAGTCGATGGTCACCAGGGTCGAGCACCGGGTGCCGTACTGGGGGGTGTCGATGAAGACCGGCGAGAGCACCCGCTCCCGCTCCAGCCCCACGCCGGTCTCGGGCAGATCGGCGTCGTCGGGGGTGACCCGGTCGGCCAGGGCCGCGAAGACCGACTCGGCGTCCAACGGCTCGTCCCGGCTCACCAGGGTTTCCAGGCGGTCCTTGAGGCGGCAGACCTTGGGCCACGGAGTATCCAGCACTGCGTTGCTCAACCCGTAGATGCCCGGGGCCAGCGCCCCGGCGCCGGGATGGCGGTTGGAGATCCAGGCCAGCTCTTCGCCCTGAAAGGCCAGCAGCGAGAACCCGTTGAATTCCTGTTCTTCCAGGGTGACCTGCTGGACGTAGTCCAGCGGCCCCGCATTCCCGGTGAGGAAGTCCCGCACCAGCAGCCCCCGGGAGACGGCGTCGCTGCGACTCTTGCCCGGTTCGCGGAAGTTGGTGATGGCGGCGACCCGGCCGTCCCGGGAGACCCCCATCCAGGTCCCTCCACCTTCCAGGTCCTTCCCGGCCAGCAAACTGGGGTACACGCCCCAGAAACGCGCCTCACGGGTGGGCCGCTGGTGGAACTCATCCCGATTGGCCGCGACGACCAACCGGTAGCGGGGGCTCGCCTGGTGAGCGACGGCGATCAGACACATAGGGGCTACTCGTCGAAACGGTGTCCGGCTCGGCTCAACGCTTCGGTCGCCCGGGAGGCGTCGGCGGCACGGATCATCAGGTAGTCGGTGTCGAAGGTCGAGATCGAAAAGATCGGCACTCCGGCGGCGGCCAACGGGCCGGTCAACGAGGCCAGGATTCCGGTCAGGTCGAACTGAAGGGGGCCACGCACCCGCAACAGGCGCCAACCCCGCTCGGCCTGCACCTCATGGGGCACCTCTGCCGCGGCGCAGACGATGGACAACTCGTCGGGAGTGCGCACCATACCGTGAACCAGGCCGCGTAGGGCCCATTCGGGCAGCGGATCCGACGCGCCGAGCCGCACCACGGCGAGTTCGCCGGGCAACCACTCGAGAGCCAGGCCGTCCTCAGCGACGCTCATGAATCCTGAAGACGAATGCCGGGTGGTCCTCCTCGCGGGTGACCCTCCACTCGGATTCGTCGAACTCGGGGAAATAGGCGTCGCCGCTCCAATCCCCCTTGATCGTCGACAGGTACATCGCCTCGGCGTGAGGCATGGTCTGCTGGTAGATCGTGGCGCCCCCGGCGCTATAGACCGTGCGCCCGGTGGCCCGGGCCGCCGTGATCGCCTGTTCCAGATCGCCGCAGACCTGAACGCCGGGACGCCCGGGGTCGGGCATCGAACGGCTGACGATCACGATCCGAGCATCCTCGAGGTCGGCGCCGAAGATCTCGTAGCTCTTGCGGCCGAACAGCACCGTCTGGCCACGCACGAACGAGAGGAACTGGGCGTATTCCTCGGGCACGCTCCAGGGCATGCCTGCGCCGCTACCGATCACCCGGTTCGAGCCCATGGCCGAGATCAGGATCATCGAGGAGCAGGGGCTCCCATCAGACCGACCACGTAGCCGACCCACCCCTCCTGGTTGTCGTAGTGCCTGCGCTTCTTGAAGATGCCGTTGCCGTCACCTTCATCCTCGTCCCAGTCGTCGAGCCAGACTTCCGCGGCGGCGAAACCCGCCTCGAGCAACAGCTCCTGTAGTTCGGGCAGGCTCCACAGGCGCCAGTCGTAGGTGAAGGCGCGCTTGATCTTGGTCCCGTCCTTCAGCTTGAAGCTGATGTGGCAGGTGATGTGGTTGTCGATGATGTTGAACTTTTCCTGCTCCCAGATGTACGTGAACGGCGCCACGCGGATGCCGTTGTACTTGGTCGCAGGGATCTTGCGCTTTTCCAGACACTCGTCGGGGGTGTCCTTACCGCCGAAAGCGTCGAGGAAGAACATGCCGTCCCCCTTGAGGGACTTGCGCACCTGGGCGAAGTAGTTCCGCAACTGGTCGCGGGTGGTGAAGATCGAGTAGGAGAAGTTGAGCGCCGCGACGATATCGGCGGGAGGGGTGCGAGTCGTGAGCACGTCTCCCTGAATCAACTCCAGCCGCTCGGCGGCACCATCCAGGCGTGAGACATGGTGTTCCCGGCCCCAGTCGAGGGTCGGCTTGTCCAGATCGACTCCCCACGCGCGGTTCTCGGCGTTCTGGCCGACCCACTGACAGGCCAGGGTCGCGGTTCCGCAGAAATCCTCGCGCAGGGTGCGCAGGGCACGCCGGTTGCGACGCTTGAAGGTCTTGGCGAAGAACTCGAGATCGAATTCGGGGTCCTGAACGCTGCACTCGTAGAGGATGTGGGGATCCTTGACGATTTGACTCTTCATGGTGACTCGACGACTCCCTGCCGTGATGGCGCTCAAAGAAACTCCGAAAATGACCTGGCGATCGATCTAGCGGGTCCGCACCGGATCGGCGGGGCGATCGGGCATGGTGCGCGGCTCACGCTTCATCGCCGCAAGTACTTCCTCGATGGCCCGCTCGAGCTGGGGGTCCTTGCCGGCCAGGACCGCGCTCGGCGGATTGTCGACTTCGATATCGGGCTCGACTCCGGTGCCCTCGATGATCCAGCTGCCGTCGGGAGCGTTGGTGCCGAACTCCGGCACGTTGACCGTGCCGCCGTCGATCAGCGTGCCCCGGTTGGTGATGCCGATGACCCCACCCCAGGAGCGCTTGCCGATCAGCGGACCGAGCCCGGCCTGCCGGAACCGGTACGGGAAGATATCACCATCCGATGCCGAATCCTCATCGAGAATGCAGACCATGTGGCCGTGGAACACGGTGTTCGGATAGGTGCCCGGAGTCTCGCTGGTGCGGATGAAGCGCGTACCCAGCAGGTCCCGGCCGAGGCGCTCGATGATCATCTGGGAGACGTTGCCGCCTCCGTTGCCCCGGACGTCGACGACCAGCCCTTCCTTGCGCACCTGGCCGTAGTAGTACTTGATGAACTCCCGGATGCCGTTGGCGCCCATGTCGGGAATATGCAGGTAGCCGACCCGGCCGCCGGTGGCCTCGGACACCTTCTCACGATTGGCGGTGACCCACTCGAGGTAGCGCAGGCTGCGCTCCCCGGAGATCGGGTCGATCCGCACCTTGCGAGAGCCCTCGAGGGTCGGTTTGTCGTTGACGGTCAGCTCCAGCCCCTCGCCGCCGCGGTGGCGCAGCATCTCGTAGGGGTTGTCTCCGGCTCCGAGTTCTTGCCCCTCGATGGCCAGCAGGTAGTGTCCGGCGCCGACGCCGACGCCGATCTCGGTCAGCGGCGAGCGGTAGCGAGGCTCCTCGTTGTGCCCCCGGTGGACATGGGAGAAACGGTAGCGGCCGGACTTGCGGTCCAGCTCGATCGCCGCGCCCAGCAGCGCCGCCGAAGGCCGTTCCGGAATGTCGTAGTCCCCGCCGGAGATGTAGGCGTGGGAGACGTTGAGTTCGGCGATCATCTCGCCGATCACGTAGTTGAGGTCCGAGCGATGAGCCACGTGCTCGAGCAACGGCCGGTACTGCCCACGCAGGGCGTCCCAGTCGTAGCCGTGCATGTTCTCGACGTAGAAGAAATCCCGGAAGCGGCGCCAGACCTCGTCGAAGATCTGCGCCCACTCCTCGGCGGGAACCCGGTCGACACCCAGCTCCGGGCGAACCGCCTTGCCCTCACCCTTGGGGCCGGCGTCGTAGAGCTTGAAGCCGCCCCCCTCGCGCACCAGAACCTTCTTGCGGTCCATCGACAGGTCGTAGCCGCCCATCGGATCCGCCAGGGTCGTGACCTTGCGATCCTTGAACGAGAACACCTGAAGCGCCGGCGGACGGTCGGAGCCGCGGCCGTAGTAGAAGGGGGAGGTACGGACGAAGAACAGCAGCCCGTCACCGGCAGCCAGGCCGGTCAGGTTGTCGTCGGAGACCGGCATGCGGGCGACCCGGTCGGCGATGCCGTCGAAGTCGATCTCGATGTAGGCCTCCTCTTCGGCCTGTTTCTCCTTGTCTGCGTCCTCATCGACCGGCTCGGCGTCGCCGGAATCGTCGTCTTTCTTGTCGATGGTGACCTCGTCGTTGCGCGGCGGAAGCGGATGCTCGACGTCGTCGCGCAGGGCCACTGCGTAGATCCCGGTCTCCCGGTCGACCACGTAGTTCCACTCGATCGAACCGATCTGCGGCTGGAACTGACGATCGCTCAGGTAGAAGAGGTAGTCTCCCTTCGGACCCCAGGCCGGGTTGTACTCGTTGAACAACTCGCCGGTGACTCGGCGGGTCTTGCCGCTCTCGACGCTCCAGACCCAGATCGCGTTGAAGCCGTTGAGATCCGACAGGGTAAAGGCCAGGTGGCCGCCGTTGGGCGACCAGACGTAGTCCTGGACCTGCCCGCGCTCCTCGTCGGCAACCTCCATCATCTTCTTGCCGTCGACCTCGACGACGTAGATCTTGCCGTCCTTGTCGCTGAAGGCCAGCCGCTTGCCGTCGGGCGCCCAGGCCGGGGTGTAGCGCATGGCGTTCCCGCCCCGGGTCAGCTGGGTCGGTTCGCCGGAACCGTCCTGAGCGATCAGCCAGATCTCCTCCTCGCCGGTGCGGTCGGAGATGAACGCGATCCGGGAACCGTCGGGGGACCAGACCGGCCCCTTGTCATGAGCGCCGGAGCTGCGGGTCAGGTTGCGCGAACGGCCGTTCTCGATCGGAGCGGTGAAGATGTCGCCGCGGGCGGTGAACAGCGCCCGCTCCCCCTTGGGGCTCAGGCTGAAGTCGGCGATGGAGCGGGAGACGTCGATCCGCGACGGCCGGCGGTTGATCCCGTCGTCGGGGACGAAGATCGAGATCGGCCGGGGCCTGGCCGAGCCGGCGCTCACATCGAGCAGGCGCAACTCGCCCCCCTCTTCGTAGACGATCTGCCCCTTGTTGTCGCTGGAGGGCCAGCGCACGTCCCACTTCTTGCTGCGGGTGATCTGGGAGACCTCGCCGGAACCTGTGGCGTAGCGATAGAGGTTGAGGGTGCCGTCGCGATCCGAGGCGAAGTAGATCGCGTCGCCGATCCACATCGGGTCCCGCTCGGTGCGCTTGTCGTCGGTGATCTGGGTCGCCGTGTTCTTCTTCAGGTCGAAGATGAACAGATTCTGCGCCCAGCCCCCTTCGTAGCGCTTCCAGGTGCGGAAGTCCCGCACCAGCGGGCTGTAGACCACCTGCTTGCCGTCGGGGGAAAACTCGCCGGCGCCCGAGGTCGGCATCGGCAAGGCGACCGGTAGGCCGCCGTCGACGGGCACGGTGTAGAGCTGGGTGTCGGTCAGGTCGAAGCCGCCCCGCATCGAACGGAACAGCACGCTCTTGCCGTCGGGAGACCAGCCGTAGACCTGGTTGTCGGAGCCCCAGCGCGGGGGCAGCGGCCCGAAGGCGGGATAGAAGGTCAGCTGCCGGGGCGCGCCGCCCCGGGTCGGGATCACGTAGACCTGCTCGTCACCGTCGTACTGGCCGGTGAAGGCGATCCAGTTGCCGTCGGGCGAGAACCGGGCGAACTGCTCGACACCGTCGTGGGTCGTCAGCCGGGTCGCGCTGCCTCCCGAGGTCGAGGCCAACCAGAGATCGCCGGCGTAGGTGAAGACCACCTGGTCGCCATGGACATCCGGAAAGCGCAACAACTTGGTCTGGGCCGCCGCCGAAACGGCAAACAGACAGAGAAGCAGACAGATGAGCCCCCGACGCATCACCGACATCGATACCTCCAACGCCCCATAGCTGTATTTGTGAGGGCGCCATGATACCAAAATCGCGGCGATCGCGAGGCCTGCCCTCCGAGGCCGGCGGCGAAGGTGGGCGGAGAGGGGCTGCTAGGATGAGGCGACCCGCAGGAAGGAGCCGCACGTGACCAAGAAGGCCGGAATCACTATCGCCGTCGTCGGAGGCCTGTTGGCCCTGGGCACGGTGGCCCTGATCGTGATCGCCGCCTCCCAGCAGTTCGGCGAGACCTGCGAGGCCTGCGTCACCTTCCGCGGCCGGGAGATGTGCCGGGAGGCCCAGGGCGCCACCAAGGAAGAGGCGATGCGCACCGCCATCGACAACGCCTGCGCGCTCTTGGCCACCGGCCGCAAGGAAAACATCGAGTGCACCACCAAGGCCCCGGTGCGCGGCGGCTGCCTCAGCGATCAGCAGGTGCCCTGAACTCGATCGATCAGTGCTGATCCAGCAGGATCGGGTTCTCGTCCGGGTCAAGAAGCATCGCCGATGCCGGTCCGTCTCCGGGCTCGGCCTCTTTGATGAAGGCGACCCCTTGCTCCTTGAGCGAGGCCTGAATCGACCGCACGTCGGTGGGGTTGAAGGTCAGCATGTTCTTGTCGAACATCCCCTGGAACAGGCCGACCTTGACCGGACCGTTCTCCAGGATCACCCAGCTCTCGTCGTAGCCGGGAAACGCCTCGGGATCGTGGGACAGCGTCACCACGCTGAAGCCGAGCTTCTTGTAGAACTCCCGCGAGGCGGGCAGATCCTTGACCGTCAAACTCACCGAAAACTGACCCAGTTCCATGATCTCTCCGCAGTGCCCCCTTGGGGGGGCAGGTCTAGGGTGCCGCCAGCGGCAGCACGCTCTCGATATCGAAGGTCTCCCAGCCGATCTCCTCGGGCACCCGGCGGAAGAGTTCCATCCCGGGTAGGTCCGCCGGCATGTAGCGGCTCTCGGGGAGCCAGTGCCGGAACAGGAACTGATAGGCCCGGTCGAACAGATCGAGAGCGCCGCCCAGGTACATGCAGGCGGCGGGGCAGGCGTCGAAATCACGGAAAGACATCCCCTCGGCAAGGGGCGTTCCCCCGGGGCGCCAGGCCTCGACCGCCCGCGACGTGCGGGACAATGCCGCGGCGTCCGGACCGCGCTCGGACAAGAGCCCGCCCAGCACACCGGCGTCGGCCAGCGGGTCGGCGGACTCGAGGTCCAGGTCCAGCGGCCACAGGGCGCCCATGTCGTAGCGGCACTTCTCCGGCGGCGTGACCTCGGGGTCGTCCTGGCTCATCCCGGCGATCACCACGTCCCGGTAGCCCAACCCCTGACTGCCGAGCCAGGCAATCAACTGGGTGTAGGCATCCACCAGGCGCTGATTGCCGTAGGCGTCGTGCACCCTGAAGAAGGCGAAGCGGCTGCGGGGAAAGGTCTTCATACGAATCCGGAACTCCTGCCTGGCCTCGATCTCGGCCAGTTCGGCGGGATCGTACCGGGGGAAGGGTTCCGGCGCTTGGCAGATCTTGCTGTTCGGCAGCGGCGTGACCCGGTCCCACGCACCGGGGCTGGTGCCGAAGTGTTTCTTGAACGCCCGGGAGAACTCAGACAGTCCGGGGTAGCCGACCTCGAGAGCGATTTCGGTGGCGGTGCGATCCGGTGCCGACTTGAGCAGCCGGGCGGATCGTTCCAGGCGCTGGCGCTGCACGTGCTGGTGGACGGTCTCGCCGAAGGCGCCCTTGAACAGCCGGTGGAAGTGATAGGGCGAAAAACACGCGACCTGTGCCAGGCTCTCGAGGGAGAGATCCCCTTCGAGGTTGGCGGCGATGTAGTCGAGGACGCGGTTGAGGCGCTCGGCGTAGATGCGGCGGGTCGGGATCTCGTCCATCGCCGCAGTCTAGCCCGGATGGTTCATGAGCGGCCGGCGGGAAGCCGGCGACCGGCGGTCAGCTCTCCTCCAGCGCGAGACGCAGATCCCGCAGCGCACGGTGGGAGCGCACCTTGGCCGCCCCCTCGCGAATCCCCAGCGCGGTGGCGACCTCCTTGAAGCTCATGCCCCACACGTGGTGCATCAGCAGCGTCTGACGGTTTCCCTCGCTGAGTCCGGATACGGCGCGGCCGACCCGCTGGCGATCGCCCAGCTTCAGCTGGGCCGGATCGACCGCGGGCTCCGGTGCCCCCTCGAGGGGCTGGGTGTTGCGCCGGCTGAGGGTAGCCGCCGCCCGGCGGTCCATCAGATAGACGTGACGGGCGACTCCGAGGAACCAGGGCCGCACCGGCCGGCCGGGCTGATAGGTGTGCCGCGCCCGGTGGATCTGCAGGAAGGTCTCCTGCACCAGGTCCTCGGCCTTCTCGGGCAGCAGGCGCCGCGCCAGGAAGTAGCCGCGCAGGGTGCCGGTCATCGAGCGGAAGATGCGGTCGAAGGCCGCGGCATCTCCCTGCTGGTAGCGGCGCATCAACCCTTCGAGCTCATCGACCGGGTGATCGCAGATCGTGTCGCTCATCGTTCCCCCTCCTTCCGGAAGCCTTGCGATTCGTTCCGGAATCAGCTGCGGGAATGAGAGGGCACGAAGTGCGCGCCGACCACCGGGAGCTCCGAGCGGTGCAGCGCCAACAGAACCAGATCGGCGAAGAAGATGAAGAGCGCCATACCGAACAGGGTTCCGCCGTCGTTCTGCACGACGATACCGAGGGTCGTCAGGTGGCTGACGATGGCGCCGCCGATCACGCCCAGGGACAACAACACACCGTAGATGCGGGTCCGGGGAACCAGCAGCAACACCGAGGCGATCAGTTCGGCGATTCCGCTGCCGATGCGGCCCCACGGTTCCATGCCGAGGGTCTCGAAGATGTAGATCGACTCGGGGGCGCCGGTGAACTTGAAGAACAGCGTTTGAAGCAGGATGACCGCGATGGCGATGCGCAGTGCCCAACTGGTGATGTTGATCGTCTTCTGGTTCATTTTATTCCCTCCGATTCGTTTTTCTCGCCGGCGTCCGGCGTGTTCTCTGCCGTGTTCGTGTGCAGTAAACCGAGCGACCCGTTCGCTCATTCCCGGGGATCGAAAAGCGCTGGAATCCCGCGCTTCCCGTAGCGGGATCGGTGTACGCTCGGGGGGTGTCCGCCGATGATCGAAAGCCGGAGCTCGACGCATTGCGCGAACGGCTGCGCGAGGATCTGCAGCCGGTGGCCCCGATGCGCCCGCTGGCTCCCCTGCTGCTGGGGGCGCTGGCCCTGGCGGGCCTGGGCGCCGCGGTCCTGGCCTCCCGCTGGGGGCTCCGTTCCGATCGCTCCGATCTCGGGCCGTGGATCTTCTGGGGCTTGACCCTGATCCAGGCCGCTATGGCCCTGCCGCTATTCGCCGGTGCGGCGCGGGGCGCGCTCCCGGCGCCGGCACTGCGGGCGGCACGGATCTCGGTGCTGACCGCTTCGGCGGTGTTCATTGCCGTATGCGCGATGACCCTTACCGCTCGGGCCGGGACCTTGAGCCTGCCGGCGGACAAACGCCTCGCCGAGGGCTTCCTCTGCTTCGGCGTCGAATTCGCCCTCGGCCTGCCGATCGCGCTCTGGTCCGGACTGATCCTGGCCCGGGGGTTCCCCGCCGCGCCCGCCGGCGCAGGGCTCCTCGCCGGCCTGGCGGCGGCGCTGCTCGCCGATGCCTGCTGGCGCCTGATCTGCCCCTTCGGCGAGGCGGGACACGTGGTCCCCTCTCACGGCGCCGGCATGCTGTTGCTGGTGGCGCTGACGACCGCAGGCGCCGTGCTGTGGGGCGTCCGGCGACGTTCTCGAATCGGGTAACATCTCGAGCCCGGGAGGCCAAGGAATCAGCATGCTCGAACAAATCGCTCTCTGGTTCTCGTACGCGCTGGTGCTCTACGCCGCTATCGGCCTGCTGTTCGCCGTGGCCTTCGTCCTGGTCGGCGTCAACCGGGTCGACCCGGCGGCCCCGGGGAGCAAGCCGGGCTTCCGGGTGATGATCCTTCCCGGCGTCGCCGCGCTGTGGCCGCTGATGCTTCTGCGCTGGGCCGGCGGCAAGCAGCCACCGGTGGAGCGTTCCGCTCACCGCCGCGGGAGCGCCGGATGATTCGCCCCCTGCGCAGCCGTCACCGGATGATGTTTCTGGCCATCGCCCTGATCGGCTGGGTGCTGCTGTTCGTCGCGCTCAGCGGCGACCGGCCGATCCCGCGGGTCGAGTCGATCCCCGCTGCGGTTCAAGAGGAAGCTCCATGAGCGCGGGTTATCAGGCGGTCCTGTGGAACCGGCAGAAGAAGCGCTACGACCTGACGATCCTCGCCGGCATCCTGCTCTACATCGGCCTGTTCGTCGGGCTCGGCGCGGCATTGCGCCCTGAGGCGACCCCCGAGACCCTGATCATCCGCGCCTTCGGCACCCTGGCGCTCTTGATGCTCCACGTGATCCTGTCGGTCGGGCCGCTGGCCCGGCTGGACCGGCGTTTCTTGCCCCTGCTCTACAACCGTCGCCACCTGGGCGTCAGCATGTTCCTCTGCGCCCTGGTCCACGGCGCGTTCTCGATGATCCAGTTCCACGCCCTGGGGGATGTCAATCCGCTGGTCAGCCTGCTGGCAGGCAACCCCCAGTACGCCAGCATCAGCGCCTTCCCCTTCCAGACGCTCGGCTTCGTCGCGCTCGGCATCCTGTTCCTGATGGCGGCGACCAGTCACGACTTCTGGCTGGCCAACCTGTCGGCGCCGGTCTGGAAAGCGCTGCACATGCTGGTCTACGTGGCCTACCTGCTGTTGGTACTCCACGTCGCGCTGGGGATCCTGCAGACCGAACGCAACCTGGTGTTGATCGGCCTGTTGGTCGGCGGCTTCGGCTGGATCGTCACCCTGCATCTGGTCGCCGGCTTCCGCGAGAAGCCGGGAGACGCGCCGCACCGGGGGGATGTCATCGACGGCTACCTCCACGCCTGCGCCGTCGCCGATATCAAAGACAAGCGGGCCCGGATCGTCTGCATCTCCGGCGAACGGGTCGCGATCTTCCGCAACGGAGACACGATCTCCGCGGTCAGTAACGCCTGTCAGCACCAGAACGGACCGCTGGGCGAGGGCCGCATCGTCGACGGCTGCATCACGTGCCCCTGGCACGGCTATCAGTACGAACCCGAAACGGGAGCGTCGCCGCCGCCGTTCACCGAGAAGATCCCGACCTTCAACGTGCGGGTGGTCTCCGGCGAGGTCTACGTCGATCCGGAACCGAACCCTGCAGGGCAACGGGCCGAACCCGCACCGATCCGAGGGAGCTCATGAGCCACAACGACGACGAGTTCTACGTCGGCTACCTACCCGAGGCTCCGGCGGGCATCGCCGCCCACGTCAAGCGAAGCATCCTGCTGATCCTGCTGCTGGCCGCCGGCGTTGCCGGAGCGCTGGCGGCGCTACAGTCCCCCTTCGATCCTGGCGCCTTCGAGTTCGGCATCGACCGCACCTTCGAGGGAGTGTTGCTGGAGCACCCCTACCCGCTGCTGGTCGTCGACGACGGGGAATACCCGGGAAGCCATCTACTGGTCGCCTTCGGCAAGTTCGGCGCCGAGAGCCTGACCGCGGGACACGACGGCAAACGGGTGCGCATCACCGGCTCGCGGATCTGGAACGACCAGGAGCAGATGATCGAGGTCCACGAGCTGGAACCCCTGGGGGATGCGCGGCAGAGCCTCGCCGGCGGGATGGAGCTCGGCACCTTCAGCTTCACCGGCGAGATTGTCGACTCCAAGTGCCACCTGGGCGTGATGAAGCCGGGCCGGGGCAAGCCCCACAAGGCCTGCGCGATCCTCTGTATCCGCGGCGGCGTCCCGCCGGTGCTGCGGGTGGAGAGCGAGAGCGGAGAACTCTCCTACCTGTTCCTCGTCGATGAGCAGGGGAACGCGGTCAACGATCGGGTGCTGGAGATGATCGCCGAGCCGGTGGAGATCCACGGCGAGGTCGAACGGCGCGGCGACGTGCTGACCCTGCGGGCAGACCCGGCGAGCTACAAGCTGCTCTGATCCCGCATCGGGCCACCCGCCTCGGCACCCTTCTCCGCCGCCTCCTCGGCGGTGTCGATGTCCTCGGCCAGTGAGAGCCCCTCGAGAATCGGTAGCCGCACGCTGTGCGGATGCCGCCGGCGATGTTCGGTACGCACGAAGATCCGCTCGATCGCCTGCTCCAGGTCGGACAACAGGATGTCGCCGTCCTTGAGCCCCTTGGCCGCCGCGAGACCGGTGCGCAGCATGTTCCAGGTCACGTTGGGCACCCGCAGGGTGGCCAGATGCCGCAGATCCTGAAGCAGCATGCCCCAGATCAACCCGCGCACGATGTAGCTACGCCGGTAGGCGATCGGTTTGTTGCGGCTGCGGTAGGTCAGGTCCACCAGGTCGTAGAGAAAGCGCAACTTGAGCGCCCGGGGCAACACGATGGCCAGATGCCCCGGCAGGATCGCCGCGGGCGCCTCCCCCTTCCGCTCCACCATGCGGTACCTGGGCTTCCACGCCGAGGCTCCGAGGGCTTGACGGTCTTCCGGGGTGCGAATGAACGCGCCCCAGAATGCCAGCGGCGCGGCGGCCAGGTAGTCGTCGACCATGCGCTTTACATCGTCGACCTCGGGCAGGATGTCGGCGGTGGTGATCGCGACCGGTGAGTCGGGGAACTCGGTCCGGGTCGCCTCGATGGCGGCCTGGATGTTGCCGCCGAAGCTGTCGTCGGTGTCGATCACGCCGAGATTGACGCCGGCGCGGCGATACACCTCGGCGGGTCCCGCAACGCGCACGGGTCCCAGCACCCCGCCGGCGGTCATCCGCTCGGCGACGATCTCGACCAACGGCCGGCCCTCGACGCGCATCTCGGCGCCCTTGTAGCCGGACAGCGCATGCTTGTCCGCACCCTCGGGGGGAAGCTCCGACCCGCGCCGGTCGCTACCGCCGAGAATGATGAGTGGAATCGGTCGATCCATACCTGCCACGTCAAAAACACCCCTGGGGGCAGGAGGTCAGCCTACATGGGAGCGGCGGCCTCGACAAGATCCGTCCCACAGCGTAACTTGTTCTGTCTCAACGTCCTAGGGCACCGGCCGTGCACATTCGGGTTCTGACCTACAACATCCATCGGGCCATCGGCGTCGACCGGCGCTTCCGCCCCGAGCGCATCGTGGAGATCATCTCCCACCACGATCCGCATCTGGTGTTGCTCCAGGAGGTCGACGAGGGCGCCCCCCGCTCCCGCGGGTTGGACCTGGCCCGGGAGCTGGCCCGGGACCTGAAGTTCGAGCACTACGCCGTGGGCCACAACGTCAAGCTGCGCCATGGACGCTACGGGAACGCGACCCTCAGCCGCTTTCCGATCACCAAGCAGCGCAACATCGATCTGACCATCGGCAACAAGAAAAAGCGCGGCTGCCTCTACACCCGGCTGCAGCTGAACAAGGTCAACGGCTACTTCCGCACCATGGAGATGTTCAACCTGCACCTGGGTCTGTCGGCCACCGAGCGGGTGCATCAGATCGGCCGGTTGGCCCACGCCGACGAGTTCAAGAAGCTCCGCAGCCGCGGTCCGTGCATGATCGGCGGCGACTTCAACGATTGGCGCGCCCAGCTGGTACCGATCCTGACCTACATCCTGGACTTCAAGTCGGCGACCGACCGTGCGCCGGGGTCGTCGATTCGCACCTACCCGTCGTTCTCTCCTACCGGCGGACTGGACAAGATCTTCTACAAGGGGGACATCCGCCACCGCCAGGCGCGCACCTGCCGGCTGGCGTTGTCCAAGGTGGCCAGCGATCATCTACCGCTGATCGCCGACTTCGAGGTGCACTGATGAGCGAGTTCATCAAGGTCGGCGTCAAATCCGACTTCAAGGATCTGCGCGGGAAGGCGATCAAGGTCCACGACACCACCGTGGCGGTGATCCGCATCGCCGACCGGATCTACGCGATCCAGGACGCCTGCCCCCACATGGGCGCCTCCCTGGCCGACAGCGTCGTCGGCCGCGGCCAGGTGATCTGCTCCTGGCACGGTTGGGCCTACGACCTGGAGACCGGCGCCTGCGACATGGCCCGGGCCAACTGCGCCAAGATCTTCCCGGTCAAGATCGAGGGGGAGGACGTGCTGGTCGGCCCGGCTCCCCAGGAAGAGAAGGCCCCCGAGCCGGAACCGGAGCCGCTGATCGAGTGGGATCCGGACAAGTTCCTCAAGAAGAAACCGGAGCCGTCGGAAGAATCGTGAGCAACGCGCCGCATGGTCCCCGGGGTACCCAGCGCCCGCTGAGCGTGGCGCCGATGATGGACTGTACCGACCGGCACTATCGATTCTTCGCCCGCCTGCTCACCCGGCACACCCTGCTCTACACCGAGATGGTCACCACCCCGGCAATCCTGCGGGGCAACCGGGAGCGCTACCTCGGGTTCGACCTGCGGGAGAAACCCCTGGCGCTGCAGCTCGGCGGCGACGATCCGGCGGCCCTGGCCGAGTGCGCCCACATCGCCGAGGACATGGGCTACGACGAGATCAACCTCAACGTCGGCTGCCCCAGCGACCGGGTCCAGGGAGGCAACTTCGGCGTCTGCCTGATGAAGCAGCCGGAGCGGGTCGCCGAGTGTGTCGCCGCCATGCGCAGCCGGGTCGAGCTGCCGGTCACCGTCAAGCACCGCATCGGCGTCGATGACCTCGATCGCTACGAGGACATGGCGCGCTTCGTCGAGATCGTCCGCCGGAGCGGCAGCGACCGCTTCAGCGTCCATGCCCGCAAGGCCTGGCTCAAGGGCCTGAGCCCCAAGGAGAACCGCACGGTGCCGCCGCTGCGCTACGACGACGTCTACCGGCTGAAGCAGGCGTTTCCCGAGCTGCGCATCGAACTGAACGGCGGCGTGCTGACCCTCGACGCCACCGAGGAACATCTCCGGCGGGTGGACGGGGTGATGATCGGCCGGGCGGCCTACGACAACCCCTACCTGCTGGCCGGCGCCGATCGCCGGCTGTTCGGCGACGACGCCACAGCGCCGACCCGGCACCAGGTGGTCAAGCAGATGATGCCCTACCTCGAGGCTTTCCTGGCCGAGGGCTACAAGGGGCATCACGTCACCCGTCACCTGCTGGGCCTCTTTACCGGGCTCCCCGGAGCCCGCGCCTACCGGCGGCAACTCAGTGTCGAAGGGCCCCGGGCCACCGACGCCCGGGTGCTGCTCGACGCCCTGCAACACGTCCCCGACGAGAGCCCGGTCGAGACCGCAGGCTGACCGCGCCGCTAGTCCTCGATATCGCGAACGAAGGACTCTCCCCAGTGCTGGAGGAAGAATTTCTTTTCCTGGGGCAGCACCGTCTCCGCTTCACCCAGGATCGGCCGCAGCGCCGTGGTGAGCTGTAGGGACGTGATCAGGAAGATCATCACCCACAGCCGCACGTAGCCGTCTCGACGCATCTCGAACAACTGAAACCCGGCGAAGAGCAGTCGCAGGCCGAAGGACATCGCGATCACCCCGAGCCCGAGGTGGATCATTCCCATGAACGCCGCGGACCTGGTCGACTGGGAGAAGACCCAACCCACCGGCAGGAAGCCCAGCAGCAGGATGCTGCTGAGGGCGAGTTGAGCCAGCAGCAGATCCACCACGTGGCGTAGCCGTACCCGGGCCATGCCCAGCGCCGAGAAGACGTAGAGGCTCGGCAGACAGATCGCGCTGGCGCCGACGCCGACCGCCACCACCTTGAGCGGCCCGGCCCACCACTGGGTGCCCCCGGAGAAGCTGCCGACCAGCACGCCGTAGCCGACGTAACCGAACAGCGCGATACCCAGCAGCCGCCACTCGATGGCGGAGACGTCTCCCCGGTCGAAGCGTTCGATCAGGCCGCGGGGCCGCTTGAGCAGCGCGTCGGCCAGGCCGGCCATGCCGGTGTCCGGCGCAAGCGGCGCGACAGGTTCAGCGTCGGCCGGGTCGGTCGTCGGTGGTGTCGGTTGTTGGTGGTCGCTCATGGCGCTTCCTCTCTTTGGGGTCGATCACCCCCTGGAACATGGACCAGACGGACTCGTAGAAATTGCCCTCGAAGGCATCGGCTCTGAGGAACTGCACCGGCTGGGAGGGATCGCCGAAGAACGGGCGCAGGTTCCAGGAGAGCTGGGCGCCGACGAACAGATTGGTGGCGAGCCAGGCGATCAGGATTCCCCGGGAGGCCTTCCCGGCCCAGGCCCGCAGCGACTGGTGCAGCCGCACGTTGGCCACGACGCCGGCAAAGGCCAGGGCGGCCACGTGAGCCAGCCCGAGGATGTCGTGGCCGATACGGGTCGTGGCGTCGACACCGGGGACGCACCAGGTGATGAACAGCACCAGGGGGGCCAGAGCCGCCAGGATCAGCGCCACCAGGGCGAAGGAGGCCAGCACCGCCGAGAGGGAAGCAGCGATGGGGAAACGCAGCCCCAGGATCTGGGCCAGCAGGCCGTTGATCAGGGCGGTGACCAGGGCCGTGGAGCCCATCAGCAGGGGCAGCTTGATCGCCACGTAGACCCCCAGCAGAGGGTCTCGCCAGACGCCCATCGAAAGCCCGTAGAGGGCTGCCCCGAAGGCGATCCAGGCGGCGGAACGTGCAATCGACCCGTGCATCTGCACCCACGCTTCCACCTGGTGGGGGGTCGCCCGGCAGAGATCGATCCATTGGGTCTGTTGCACGCTCCGCATGTCTGCAAAGAGCTTTACGATACAAAGTGCCATGCGACAAGCACTTTTTGCATGTCCGGGCAGAAAAAAGGCTGGGAAAAGGAGGCCGGGCCGAGAGGACCTGCGGGGGGGGGGACCTGCCGGGGCGCCCCTGCCGGGACGCCCCCTCGGAGATCGGGATCTAGCTGCCGAAGACCTCGGCGAACGCCGCGGCCATCGAGGCCCAGGAGTCCTTGTCGGCCGCCTCGTCGTAGGCCAACGGCATCTCGAACTTCTCGCCGACGGCGGTAGCACCGGGGTTGGTGAAGCTGTGCTTGGCCCCGGCGTAGTTCTTGACCTCGTAGGTCGCACCGGCGGTGTCCATCTCCTCCTCGAAGGCGGCGACCGCATCGGCGGAGATCATCGGATCGTCGGCGCCGTTGTAGACCAACACGCGAGCCTTGATCGAGCCGGGCTCGGCGGTCTTCGCGGCGCCCAGCATCCCGTGGAAGCTGGCGACGGCGTCCAGATCGGTACCGACCCGGGCCATGTGCAGCACCACACCACCGCCGAAGCAATAGCCGATGGCAGCGACCTTTTCGGCGTCCACGGTCGCGTGATTCTTGAGCAGGTCGAGAGCTGTGTTGAAGCGCAGCTCGGCGCCGTCGATGTCGGCGAACACCGCCGAGGCGAAGGCACCGGCGTCATCGGGGTGATCGGCGAGCTTGCCGCTGCCGAACATGTCCAGGGCCAGGGCGGTGTAGCCCATGCCCGCGAGCTGCTCGGCGCGGTCCCGGGCGTAGTCGTTGTGGCCCCACCACTCGTGGACCACGATTACCCCGGGCCGGGCTTCATCGGTTGACCCGTCGTAGGCAAAGTAGCCGGTGAAGCTCTCGTCACCGACCTGGTAGGTCACCTCTTCGGTGCGGATATCGGAAGCGGCGGACTCGGCGGCAGCCGGTGCCTCGCCTTCGGATTCGGCGGGAGCTCCGCCACAGGCGACGACCAGAGCGGCGAGGAACAGAAGCGACAAGACGTGGATAGCGCGCACGGGGGATCCCTCCTTGGAAGCGAAGCGGCACCATAGCGGCTCGCGCCACGAGCGGTCAACGCAACGCAGACGACGCCGGGTCCGGGCAAACGCGAGCTAGTCGATCTGCGGGAACCGCGACGGATCGGACTCGCGCATGATCTCGTAGACCGCGTTGAACACGTCGTCCCGGTTGGGTTTCGACCAGTAGTCGCCGTCGGAGCCGTAGGCCGGGCGGTGCGCCTCGGAGGTCAGGGTCCGCGGCGCCGAGTCGAGCCAGCGGAAGCCGCCGCTCTGCTCGAGGATCTGCTGCAGCATGAAGGCGCTGGCGCCTCCGGGCACGTCCTCGTCGAGCACCAGGAGGCGCGAAGTCTTCTGCAGCGAATCGACGATGCGTCCGTCGAGATCGAAGGGCAGCAGCGTCTGTACGTCGACGATCTCGATGGAGATCCCGGCATCGGCCAGCAGCTCCGCGGCCTCCTCTGCGATGCGGCAGCAGGCACCGTAGGTCACCACGGTGACGTCGCTTCCCTCGCGGATGACCTCGGGATGCCCCAGCGGCACCTTGAAATCACCGATATTCCCGGGCAGCTGCTCCTTCAGCCGGTAGCCGTTCAGCACCTCGACGACGATCGCCGAGTCGTCGGAGGCCAGCAGCGTGTTGTACATGCCGGCGGCCTGGGTCATGTTGCGGGGCACGCAGACATACATGCCGCGCACCAGGCCGAGCATGCCCGCCATCGGCGAACCGGCGTGCCAGATGCCTTCAAGGCGATGGCCACGGGTGCGGATGATCACCGGAGCCTTCTGCCCGCCACGAGTGCGGTAGTGCAGGGAGCACAGGTCGTCGGACATGATCTGCAGCGCGTAGAGCACGTAGTCCAGGTACTGGATCTCGAGCAACGGCCGGAAGCCGCGCATGGCAAGGCCGATCCCCTGCCCCACGATGGTGGTCTCGCGAATGCCGGTATCGCTGACCCGCAACTCGCCGTACTTCTCCTGCATGCCCGAGAAGCCCTGGTTGACGTCGCCTAACTGGCCGACGTCCTCACCGAAGACCACCAGGTTCGGGTGGCGGCCGAGCGCTTCGTCGAAGCAGCGGTTCAGCACCTCGAAGCCCCGCAGGGTTTCATCGCCGGCCTGGGCGGCCACCGGCGGAATCTCGAGCGCCGACGCCGGACCCTCGATGTAGAGGTGGGAACTGAAGCGTGCCTTGTTGATCTTCGTCTGCTCGTGCTTCCAGTCGATCAACTGCTTGCGGGCCGGCTGATCTTCATCGCGGACCAGCACCAGGGCTTCCTGCACGGCATGCATGATGTCCCGGCGCAGCGGCGTGGGGATGCGCTTGACCGCGTCCCGCACCGCCTCGAGCTTTTCCTTCTGCGGCGAACGCCAGGCCAGCTGGTCGAGAATCCCGACCACCTGATCCAGCTCTTCGCGGATCGGCGTGTGGAACGCGTCCCAGGCCTCGGTCTTGACGTCGAGGACGTGCTGCTTGTCCTCGGCATCGAAGGCGTCGAGTTCCTTGGCGGTGGCGATCTTCTGGGAGATCATCCACTCGCGCATCTTGGCGATGCCGTCGAAGTCCTTCTCCCACTGGAGCCGTTCCTTCGACTTGTAGCGTTCGTGGCTCCCCGACGTCGAGTGCCCCGACGGCTGGGTCATCTCCAGCACGTGGATGATCGCCGGGACATGTTCCTTGCGGGCGGTCTCGGCGGCGTTGAGATAGGTCTCGACCAACGCGGGGTAGTCCCAGGCCTTGACGGTGTAGATGTCGTATCCGTTGGTGCCCTTCTTGCGCTGGAACCCGGCCAGCAACTCCGAGATGTTGCCCTTGGTCACCTGGATGTGGTTGGGCACCGAGATGCCGTAGCCGTCGTCCCAGACCGACATGACCACCGGGGCCTGCAGCACGCCGATGGCGTTGATCGCTTCCCAGAACATGCCCTCGGCGCAGCTCGCGTTGCCGATGGTGCCGAAGGCGACCTCGTTGCCGTTGTCCGAGAAGCCTTCGAAATCCTCGAGACCCTCCAGCTCGCGGAAGAGCCGGGAGGCCAGGCCGAGCCCGACCAGCCGCGGCATCTGGGAGCCGGTCGGCGAGATGTCCGACGCCGAGTTGTACTCATCTCGCAGGCGCTTCCAGCTGCCGTCCTCGTTGAGCATCCGCGTGGCGAAGTGGGCGGTCATCGAACGGCCCGACGACGAAGGGTCGTGCTCGAGTTCAGGATGGGCGTAGAGCTGGGCGAAGAAGTTGGCCAGGCTGGTCATGCCCGTGGCGAACATGAAGGTCTGGTCGCGATAGTAGCCCGAGCGGAAGTCCCCCTTGCGGAAGGCCCGCGCCATGGCGAGTTGGGCGATTTCCTTGCCGTCCCCGAAGATGCCGAACTTGGCCTTGCCGGTGAACACCTCTTTCCGACCGATGATGCTGGCCTGGCGGCTCTGAAATGCCAGGCGGTAATCGCGGACGATGCTCTCGCGGCTGATGCCGTGGGACTCGGCCAGGCTCGTCTTCGACTGGGGCACGCGTCGCCTCCTAGTGGGGTCGATCCGGAGGGAACGGTCGCGTCGGACGCCCTCTCGGGTGTTGTCGGGTCGGAATGTCGAACGGGCTTGGAATGGTACCACGCGGGCAAGAATTCCGCGGGCCGGGAGGCGGGCGCAAGGCGGCGCGGCGCCGGGGGGATCGGCGCCACAAATCGTTACCACGAAAAGGGTTACTGCACCGGACGGCGAACTCGGAGCATGGTTTGCTCCGTTCCGGCCCGGGGAATCGGGAAAGGGATTCGTGCTAGGAACCGGCTCCGGTCACCTGGCGGATTTCCGGCATCAACCGGTCGATTTCCTGCTCGAGACAACTCAGCACCTGGGAGGCGCTGGCCACCTCTCCCTGGCGCCCCAGGGTCTCGAGACGGAGGGCCTCGTCGGCAGCCGGCTGGGCGGCAATCGCCACCAGCGATCCTTTCAGCCGATGCGCGGTGCGCTCTACGGTCCCGGCGTCCCCGGAGGTCACGGCGGCCCGCACGTCTTCCAGCATGCGAGGCGTCTCGGTGAGGAAGAGGGCCAACACCTCCCCCATCAACTCCTGATCGCCACCGGTCTGGTTCAGTACGAATTCCTGGTCGAACGTGGGTCGATCACTCATTCCGTCGGCACCTCTTTTGGGACCCCGGGCCCAACCCGGAGTCGCGAAGCTGGAAGGAGATCGGCCGCGGCCCGGCCGACTTGAGTGAATTGCGAAATCGTATCGGCTAGGGTGCCTCTCCGGAAGCGCCCTCGATCTCGGCAGCCATCGACTCCCGGATGCCGCGACGCAGCGCCTCACGGATTCCCGAATGCTCGAACGAGACCACCACCCGGTCCGATTCGCGGCGCACCTCGTACTCACACGACATGCCGACGTCGGAGCAGTCCTCGACCATGCCTTCAAAGGCCCGGGTCAGGCCCTCCTCAACCTTGTCGAGGTCACCGCCGGCTCCGGAGAGGAAACCGTTGATGCTATCCGCCGAGGTCACGTCGATCCCGAACTGCACCGCGACGAGCTCGACGTCTTCGACCATCGTTTCCTCGTCGGACTCGCTGAAACTGCGCAGGTGGCGAATCCCGTCGGCGTCGAAGCGTCCCTGAATCTCCCACTCTCCGGGCTCGGCGACCAGCAACGCCGAGGACTCCTCTGTCTCTCTCGCTGCCCCTTCGCCGGAAACCCGGTCGATCACGAGGCGCATGGAGTCCTCGCTGGCGGCCCAGAGCATCGTGCCGCCGAGGAAGGCCAGGGATGCCTCCTCGTCGAACACCTGGTACTCCACATCCCGATAGGAGGCCTCACGAATTGCCGTATCGCCGGAGGATGCGGCGAGCGAAACGAACATCTGGATCAGCTTGGGAAAGGCCCGCAGGTTGATCGCGGCAACCGTATGCATCGAGCCGTCGTCACCCGGCTCGAACACCAGGGTGACCTCCTTAGGGACGTACATCGCGAGGCCCTGGGCTCCCTGGCTCTGCTGCATCTGACGGAATGAATCGAGCCAGGCCATCGATTCGGGGAGCCCCTCCTGGGCCGCTTCCGATTGGGCCGTCTGGATGTCGAGCAACATGGTCGTCAGGAAGTTCACCAGGTCGCCGTCGGCATCCTCGGCCTCGATCCGAACGACATTGGTCGTGCCCGCCACGGCGATATCGCCGGTCTCGATCTGCTTCCCGGCCGAGGTCAGCCACCAGGCGCCGTAGCTCACCGCCAGGAACACGGCGAAAACCAGGACGCCGCAGCCGACGCCGCAACCGAGCAGCACCTTGAGCCAGGTCGGGAACCGGCTCTTCTCGACCGGCGGCGGCGCAGGGGAAACGCTCGGAGTTTCGGCGGCTCGTACGTCGGACATCTGGCTCCCTCGAAATACGTCGCACGGACCCCCGTAGAATAGATGCGATTCCCGATGGATGCCCCCGGCAGATGGAGTCCCTCATGCCCGAACCGGTCACGCTCTACTTCGACGTCATCTCTCCCTACGCCTGGCTCGGCTTGAAGGCCGCCGAACCCTTCGGCCGGGCCCACGATCTGGAGTGGCGCATCCGCCCGGTGGTCTACGGGGCCCTGCTCGACGCCACCGGCCTGGTCGGACCGGCGGAGATCGAATCCAAGCGGCGCTACACCTTCTTCGATATCGGCCGCATCGCCGCCCGGGAGGGCTATCCCTTTCAGGGGCCTCCGGCGCATCCCTTCCGCTCCCTGGAAGCGTTGCGGGCGGTCTGCCTGTTTCTCGACGAGCCCGAAACCCTGCCCCTGGCGGCCGCCCTCGCCGATGCAGCCTGGGCCGAGGGTCGAGACCTGACCGATCTGGCGGTGATCGCCGACGTGATCGCGGCCCTGGGCCTAGACGCCGAGGGTCTCTCCGATCGGCTGCAAGCACCGGAAATCAAGACGAGGCTCCACACCCACACCACCGAGGCCCTGGCCGCAGGCGCCTTCGGAGTCCCGACCTTCGTCTGGCGGGGGGAACTCTTCTGGGGGCACGACCGGCTGGACCTGCTGGCCGGGCGGCTCGACGGGACCATCCCGGACACCTCGGAACGGTCACTCCAGTTCCTCTCGCGCCCCCGGGGTATCGACCGCAAGGGCTCTCCGCGGCGCGGGAAGTGAGTCCGTGTGGCTGGCGCTATACTCTGAGCGCTCTGTCCCGATCCTGAGGAGGAACGATGAGACGCACGCTGCTCGCGGCGGCGCTCCTCGCACTCGCCCTTGCGCCGGCACACGCCGCGGCGCCGGCGAGCGCGAGCGAGATCCGCCCCCTGCTGATCGGCTCCGCGGTGCCCGAGGCCACGGTGCAGACCCTGGACGGCCAGACCGTCCAGCTCTCCGGGGACGACCCGGCGGTCCTGATCTTCTACCGTGGCGGTTGGTGACCGTACTGCACCAGACAGTTGGGTCAACTGTCCAAGATCGAAGATCAACTCGTTGAACTCGGGTTCCGGCTCGTGGCGCTCAGCCCCGACCGTCCGGAAGAACTGAAGAAGACCCTCGGCAAAACCGAGATCGCCTTCGACCTCATGTCCGACGCCAAGATGGAAGCGGCCCAGGGGTTCGGGATCGCCTTCAAGCTGGACGACAAGACCAAGGAGGTCTATCGCGGCTACGGCATCGACCTGGCCAAGTCCAGCGGCGAAGACCACGGCATGCTGCCGGTTCCGGCGGTGTTCCTGGTCTCCGGCGGCAAGATCCGCTTCAGCTACGTCAACCCGGACTATCGGGTGCGCCTCGATGCCGATGCGCTGCTCGCGACGGCCAAGGCGGAAGCCGCGGCGATGAACAAGTAGCCGGCACACGACACCGCAACGAAAGAAAAAGGGCGGACCCGCGGGTCCGCCCTTTGTTGTTTCCGGTGTCGCCGGGGGGCTACTTGAAGAACAGCAGCTCCCGGTAGGAAGGCAGCGGCCAGAGGTCCGAGGCCACCCGGGTCTCGAGCTTGTCGCCGTACTCACGGACCTTGTCCATCAGCGGCTCGACCGTTTCCTTCATGTACTCGGCGTGAGCGAGCTCTCCGTCGGACTCGTGCTCGTTGGCGGCCCCGAGAGCCTCTACCGAAGAGCGGAAGTTGTCGACGAGCTTGACGAAGCTCTCGAGTTCCGCCTTCTGCCCGGCAGACTCGACGCCGGCAGCCTGGGTCGCCTGGAGCGACGAAGCCAGCCGCCGCTGGTGCTCGGTCGCCGCCGGCAGGATCATCTGCTGCCCGATCACCGCCATCGTCTCGGATTCGATCTGCATCTGCAGCGCGTACTTCTCGAGATAGGCGTTGGCGCGGCTGCGCACCTCGTCCTCGTTGAGCACGTTGTACTTGCCGAACATCTCGATCGACTTGGCGTCGACCAGCTTGGGCAGCGCGTCGACGGTGCTGCGCAGGTTGGGAAGGCCCCGCTCCTCGGCTTCCTTGTGCCACTCGTCGGAGTAGCCGTCGCCGTTGAAGATGACCCGCTTGTGGTTCTTGACCGTCTGCTGCAGCACCTTGCGCACGCAGCTCTCGAGGTTTTCCGGCGAGCGGTCGTCGCCGACCTCGGCCTCGAGGCGACTGACGATCACGTCGATCGACTCGGCCACGATGGTGTTCATCACCGTGTTGGGCCAGGCGGAAGTCGCCGAGGAGCCGACGGCGCGGAACTCGAATTTGTTGCCGGTGAAGGCGAAGGGGGACGTGCGGTTGCGGTCGCCGGAATCCCGCGGGATCTGCGGCAGGCTCAGAGCGCCCAAGTCCATCTCGCCGCCCTTGAGGGTGCGGGTCGGCGCGCCGGCTTCGAGCTGCTCGACCAGATCGGTCAGCATGTCGCCGAGGAAGATCGAGATGATCGCCGGCGGCGCCTCGTTGGCTCCGAGACGATGATCGTTGCCCGCCGAGGCGATGGCGGCGCGCAGCAGGTCGGCATGGATGTCCACGGCGCGGATCACCGCGCAGAGGAACACCATGAACTGCATGTTGGTGTGGGTCTCGTCCTGCGGGTCGAGCAGGTTGACCCCGGTGTTGGTCGACATCGACCAGTTGTTGTGCTTGCCCGAGCCGTTGAGTCCGGCGAAGGGCTTCTCGTGGAGGATCGCCTGCATGCCGAAGCGGGGCGCGACCCGCTTGATCGTCTCCATGATCACCATCTGGTGGTCGCAGGCGACGTTGCTGGTCTCGAAGGTCGGGGCGATCTCGTACTGGCCGGGAGCGACCTCGTTGTGCCGGGTCTTGACCGGGATTCCGACCCGGTACATTTCCTTCTCGGCCTCGGCCATGAACGCCAGCACCCGGCGCGGAATCGAACCGAAGTAGTGGTCGTCGAGCTGCTGTCCCTTGGGCGGCTTGGTGCCGAACAGGGTGCGGTCGCAGTTGACCAGGTCGGGCCGGGCGAAGAACAGCTTGCGGTCGACCAGGAAGTATTCCTGCTCGGCGCCGACGGTGGTGGTGATGCGGGTCACCCCCTTGTCGGTACCGAAAAGTTGAAGCACCCGCACCGCCTGGGCGGCCAGCGCATCCATCGAACGCAGCAGCGGGGTCTTCTGGTCGAGAGCGGCGCCGGTCCAGGAGACGAACGCCGTCGGGATACAGAGGGTGACGTTGTTCTCACCGCGGAGCAGGAACGCCGGGCTCGTGGCGTCCCACGCGGTGTAGCCGCGGGCCTCGAAGGTCGCGCGCAGGCCTCCCGAGGGGAAGCTGGAGGCATCGGGCTCGCCCTGACACAGCTCGGAGCCGGAGAGCGCGTAGACCATGCCCCCTTCGCCGTCGGGAGCGACCAGGGAGTCGTGCTTCTCGGCGGTGAGGCCGGTCAGCGGTTGGAACCAGTGGGTGTAGTGGGTGGCGCCGTTCTCGACGGCCCAGTCCTTCATCACCACGGCGACGACGTTGGCCAACTCGCGATCGAGGGGCTCACCGTGCTCGATGGTCTGCATCAGCTTCTTGTAGACGTCCTTGGGCAGACGTTGACGCATGACCTTGTGGCTGAACACGTCCTTGCCGAAGTAGCTGTCGACTCCGGCGTGTCCGGAATCGTGCTCGGACTCCATCCACGAAGTCGCAGACCGAAGGGCTTCATCTTTGGTGGTAGTGCTCGACATCGCTCGTTCCATCTCCTGACTCGGGAACCTTCCCGCGATCCAAATATGGGTAGGATTCGCCTGAACGGCGACCGGGTTCGCGTTCTGATCAGCTTGAGCTTGGGAACGGCGGATCCGGGACTCGAAGGCCACCCCTGGCTTCGATCGACTCCAGCCGCACCCCACTGCGGCCGTCGACGGGGGGGATTCTACAAGATGCGGGCGGCCTGCCGAACTAAACCGAACGGGATCAACGACTTGAGTTCCCGAACCGGCCTCAGCGGGGCCGGTGGCCGGGCTGATCGTGCCCCAGGACGGGGTGGACTCGGTAAGGAGCCTCCAGCCGCTCGATCTCCTCGGCCGCGAGCTCGATGCCGACCGCGGCGGCCGCGTCATCCAGGTGCGGGGCCCTGGTCGTGCCCACCACCGGGGCCACCACGCCCGGGACCGAGAGCAGCCAGGCCAGCGCCACCTGGGCCGGCCTGGCGCCCCGTGCCGCGGCAACCTCGACCAACGCTTCGACCACATCGAAGTCGTCGTCCCGGTAGTACATGCGATCGGCGAACTCGTCGTTCTGCGCCCGCTCGGTGGGGCGGGGATCCCGGCGGCTGCGGGCTCCGGTAAGGAGTCCGCGGGCCAGCGGACTCCAGGGCAATACGCCGACCCCCTGATCGGAGCAGAGCGGAATCATCTCCCGCTCCTCCTCGCGATAGATCAGGTTGTAGTGGTTCTGCATCGAGACGAAGCGGTGCCAACCCCGCTCGCCGGCCGTGAACAGGGCTCGGGCGAACTGCCACGCGGCCATGCTGCTGGCTCCCAGGTAGCGCACCTTGCCGGCGCGGACCAGCGAGTCCAACGCCTCGAGCGCCTCCTCGACGGGGGTCGCCTCGTCCCAGCGGTGAATCTGGTACAGGTCGATGTAGTCGTGACCCAGCCGGCGCAACGACGCATCGCAGGCGGCGATCACATGTTTGCGCGAAAGGCCTCGGCGGTTGGGCCCCTCGGCGACCGGGAAGTAGACCTTGCTGGCCAGGACGTAGTCGTCTCGGGGAGCCAACTCGGCCAGCAGCTTGCCGGTGAGCTCCTCGCTCACCCCGTTGGAGTACATGTCGGCGGTGTCGAAGAAGTTGATGCCCAGTTCGAGGGCCCGGACGAAATGCTCCCGGGCTGCGTCCTCGCCCAGGGTCCAGGGACGCCACGCCGGATCCCCGTAGGTCATGCAGCCGAGACAGATGCGCGAAACCTGAAGGCCGGTCCGGCCCAGCGATGTGTAGATCATGCTGCGTCGTCCTCGCCGGGCCGGACCCCGAAATCAGTCCTTGTCGCCGAGCTTCTTCTTGGCGTCGTCGGCCAGCTGCTCGGCCCCGTCCTTCACCTCGCCGGCAGCCTTCTTGGCGTCGTCCGCCAGTTCACCCGCGGCCTGCTTGGCGTCGTCGTAGGCTTCCTTGGCGCCGTCCTTCACGTCGTCGTAGGCCTCCTTGGCGCCGTCGGCCAGATCGCCGGCGGTTTCCTTGGCACCGTCGGCCAGATCACCGGCCGTCTGCTTGGCATCGTCGGCCAGATCGCTGGCGGCGTCCTTGGCGTCGGACATCGCGTCGTCGATCGCCTTGCCGGCCTCTTCCGCCGTACCCTTCTCGCCGCAGCCGGCGAAGAAGGCACAGCAAACCACGAGGCAACTGATCGTCACGAACTTCCACATCGTCTTCTTCATCACATCCCCTCCATGTGCATGGACAGTCAATCGGTAGATGGTCGGCTCAGCGCGGCGAATCGAAGGCGCCGCAACAGAACCGGACCGGGTAAGGCAAGATCAATCGAGCAGGCGGCGAAGCACCGAGCGGGCCGAAAGGACGCCGCGCAGGCCTCCTTCCCGGGTCACCGGAATGTGGCGGTAGCCGTCGACACCCATGCGGTGCAGCGCCCAGGCCAACGGGTCCTCCTCACGCAACCGCATCGGCTCGGGCGTCATCGCCCGGTCGAGCTTCGTGCGCGTAGGATCTAGACCACGGGAGATCACCCGAGTCACATCCCGCTCGGTCAGCACTCCGGCCAGCCGCTCGCCATCCATCACGAACACGCAGCCCTCGCTCCGTTCCTGCATCAAACGCACGGCATCGGCCACCGTCGCGTCCATCGGGCGGGTCAGCGGCTCCTCGAGCGCCACGCCGGAGATCGGCTGGGTCAGGAGCGGGTCGGCGGGGTCGAAGCTGCTGCCGTGGACGTCCAGACCGGCCAGATCCATGCCGCAGCTCTCGCACAGATCGACCCCGGCGATGTTGTCGTGGCCGCAGGCGGGGCAGCGCATGCTCAGGCCCCTTCCGGCGTCTGGAATCGCTGGCGCAGGCGCGGGGGCAGGTTGACCGTCTCTTCGGGAAAGAGATCGGTAACGAACTGCACCACGTCGCCGCTGGTCATCATCCCCCGCAGGTTCTCTTCCCGGTCGACCAGGACCAGGTGGCGGAAACTCCGCTCGACCATGATCTCCATCGCCTCGGCGAGGGTCTGCTGGCGGCGGATCGTGACCGGCGGAAAACTCATCACCTCGCGTACCGGCGTGATCCGGCGCTGCTCGGGGTTTCGCAGCAGATCCTCGGAAAGCCGGTTGACCACGTCCCGCTCGGTGAACACCCCTACAGGCCGCAGGCCGTCGATCAGCACCACGGCGCCGCGACGTCCCCGAACCAGCATCTGCAGGGCCTGGTGCAGGGTCGCGGTAATCGCCAGGCGCGGAGCGGGCAGCGGCCCCATCTCCAGCACCGACGTATCCCGCATGATTTCGGCAAGGGTCCGCACCCGGGAAGTCTACACCAGCGGCTGGCGGCGGGGCGTAGGGGGCGCCCGGTGGACTCGCTCCGGGAGGGATGAGACAATGCGGTTTCGCACGTCTCGACCAGAACCCCGGTAAAAAGGTGCCACCCATGCGGGCAACCGAGCAGCAGGCAGCGCAAAACGTGCGCCTTGCCGACCGTTTCAAGCGTATTCGCGACACTTCTCGCCGTCTCTGCGAGCCGCTGGAACCCGAAGATTTCGTCGTCCAGTCGATGCCCGACGTCAGCCCGACCCGCTGGCATCTGGCCCACGTGACCTGGTTCTTCGAGACCTTCGTGCTGCGCCCCCACGCCGAGGGTTACCGCCCGGTGGACGAGCGCTACGAGTACCTGTTCAACTCCTATTACAACGCGGTGGGCGAGCAGTTCCCCCGGCCGCGCCGCGGCATGTTGACCCGTCCCACCGTGCGCGAGATCTTCGCCTACAGGGATGCCGTGGACGAGGCGGTCGCAAGACTGCTCGAACAACGCGGCGACGATCCGGCGTTGGCCGAACTGATCACCCTGGGACTGAACCACGAGCAGCAGCACCAGGAATTGCTGCTGATGGACATCAAGCATGTCTTCTCCTGCAACCCGCTCTACCCGGCCTATCGGCCTGCCGAGGACTCGCCGGCGACCTCCGTCCAGGCGGACCCGGCGCTCGAATTCGAAGGGGGGTTGGTCGAGGTCGGGCATGCCGGTGAAGACTTCTGTTTCGACAACGAACGCCCGCGGCACAAGAGCTGGCTCGAGGCCTATCGCCTCGCGTCCCGCATGGTGACCAACGGCGAGTACCTGGAGTTCGTGAGTTCGGGCGCCTACCGCGACCCGCGCCACTGGCTGGCCGACGGCTGGGCCACGGTGCGGGAAGAGGGTTGGAAGGCGCCGCTCTACTGGGTCGAGCGAGACGGATCCTGGTTCGAGTTCACCCTGCACGGCCTGGAGCCGTTGAACCCGGATGCTCCGGTGTGCCACGTCAGCTACTTCGAGGCGGACGCCTTCGCATCCTGGAGCGGTAAGCGGCTGCCGACGGAGCAAGAGTGGGAACACGCCTCCTCGGACATCGAGCTCGCCGGCAACTTCCTCGACAGCGGCGCCCTGCATCCGCTGCCTCACGGGGCCGACGGCGGTGGACGCCATCAGCTGTTCGGCGACTGCTGGGAGTGGACCCGCAGCCCTTACACCGCGTACCCCGGCTACGCCCGCCCCGACGGAGCGATCGGCGAGTACAACGGCAAGTTCATGTGTAACCAGTTCGTCTGCCGGGGCGGCGCCGCCGTGACCTCCCACGATCACATGCGCCGCAGCTATCGCAACTTCTTCTACCCCTCGATGCGCTGGCAGTTCACCGGCATTCGACTGGCCGAGGATCCACGGTGACCGCCGCCGATATGATGGCCACCCGGGTGCTCACCGTGCACCCCACCGACCCTGCCGAGGAGGTCTGCGACCTGTTCCAGCACGCCCGCGTTCACTGCGCGCCGGTCGTCGACCCGGACGGGAAGCTGGTCGGGATCGTAAGTCAGGAAGATCTGCTGGTGGGAGGCACCAGCCAGTCCGGAGAGTCGGGGAGGCAGGCGACGGCGGTGGGCGAGATCATGACCTCTCCGCCGATCTCCGCTTCTCCCGAGACCCGGGTCAGCGACCTCTGCCGGATGATGTGGCGGCTTCGCATCCACCACCTGCCGATCGTCGACCGGGACCGGGTCGTGGGGATGGTCTCGTCGCTGGACGTCTGCCGGGTGGTCGGTGAAGAGAGGCTGGAGCCCGGCGAGGGCTAGCCGCTAGCGGCCGGCGGCGAAGGCCTGCCGCCAGATCCACTCGGCGAGGGCGAAGAGCGCCCCTCCGGCGGTACCGACCAGGATGTCGACCAGGGTGTCGGCGATGCTGACCTGGAGATCCGCCCCGATGGCCTTGAAGACGGTCATCTCGCCGTACTCCCACAGAACGCCGGCCACGCAGGAAAGCCCGACCAGGAGCAGGCCCCGCACCATGCCTGCGGCTTGATCGACCCAGCCTCGCTCCGCCCCCAGGTTGAGGCAACCGGCGAAGAAGTAGGCGATGGCCAATCCCCCGAACAGGTGCAGCGGAATGTCGACGTGGGGGATCCGGTCGTAGAGATCGGTGCCTTGCCACAACACCATATGCACCGAAAAAACCAGCAGGGGCGCCCAAATCGCCTTCAGCGCCAGGTCTTGCATCAGCCGCGTCATCGTGGGAGCGAGTATGGCTCCGGGGTTGGGAGTCGGCAAGAACGGCCCCGGAATCCGGGTTTTCGAGCCCTTCCCCCGCCACCTGGAGGAGCCTGATTTGCAGCCGTTGCTACCGTATGTGTGCATATGTCTGACGTGAGTCCAAGCCGTCACCCGATTGCCGTCGTGGCCCGCCGAACCGGGCTGCGAGTGGACGTCATTCGGGCCTGGGAACGGCGCTACAACGTGGTCGAGCCCGAGCGCACGCCGGGCAACCGACGCCTGTATTCAGACGACCAGGTGCGCCGCCTGCTGTTGCTGCGCGAGGTCACCGAGGCCGGCTGGCAGATCGGCCAGGTCGCCTCCCTGCCCGACCAGGAATTGCGGCAACTTCTGGAGAGCGGGACCCAGCGGCCGGTGCTCGAGGACCGGCCCGGCGAGGTCCAGCGCGATCTGCGGGTCGAGGACCGGATCGAAGCCTGCATCCAGGCGATCCGCGAACTCGACGGCACCGGGCTCAAGCGAAACTTCGAATTGGCCTCGATGGAGTTCAGCCGCGTCGATCTGCTCGACCGGCTGCTGGTCCCGATGCTGCGCCGCGTCGGCGCCGAGTGTGCCAGCGGGCGACTGCGCGCGGCCAACGAGCACCTGGCGACCATGGTGCTGCGATCGTTCCTCGACGAGCTGCATCCGGCCTACGCGCCGGGGCCGACGGTCCCGCGGATCGTGGTCACCACGCCGATCCATCAGCATCATGAGCTCGGCTGCCTGCTGATTGCCGCCACCGCCCGCACCGAGGGCTGGCGAACGATCTACCTGGGCCCGAACCTTCCTGCCGAGGAAATCGCCGGGGCCGTGCGCAAGCGCAACGCCGTCGCGGTCGCCCTCAGCGTCGCCTTCCCCGCCGACGATCCCCAGCTTCCCCGCGAACTGCGGAGACTCGGGCGTCTTCTCGGGGACGAGACCCAGATCCTGGTCGGCGGCCGCTCGGCCGGATCCTACAAGAGTGTCCTCGACGAGATCGACGCGGTGCACATGGAGCACCTCGGCCATCTGCGGGAACAGCTTCAAACCCTGCGGCTCCAGCCGCCGCCGAAGCGCAACATGTCCGATCTCGAAGACGACCCGATGGACTTCGACGCCGAACGTCGCCGGGACGAGGGCGAGCGGCGCGACTGACCCGGGGCTCGCGGGCTACCGCGGCCAGTGCACCAGGTTCCCGTCACAGATCACGAAGTCATCGTCGCTTTCCTGCGCCTCGATACCCGCGGCCCAGGACCGGTCCAGCGACCCGTCCTTGCCCGTGCTCGCGATGCAGAACTTCTCGCCGTCCGACGAGATCAAATAGGGGTTGCCCCAGGGATCGTCGAGATCCGCCGTGTCGACCTGCGGAAAACCGGCCAGCACCCCCTCGGCCGGAGCCCAGCCTCCGCTGACCGGAAGATTCCCCTCTTCGGCGGCGATGGCCTGCAGTGAGGAACTCACTCCGATCAGATGAGAGTAGACGTCGGAGCTGTCTGGCTCGCCGTCGGCGGGGGTGGGCAACAGCCCACGCGCCCCCGAGAGCAGCGGCATGAACATCATCGACATCGAACCGTTGAGCGGGGAGAACAGGCCGGCGACCGGTTCCGGGGCGAAGGTCGTGCTGCGCACGCCCCCACCGGCACGCGACGAGGCGAAGATCGCCCCGTGCCCCATCCACTCGTCGGACAACCAGACCGCGTAGGCGGCGTATTCGTCGGAATCCAGCACATCGCGACCGCCGACACCGGTTTCGATCCAGTTGCGGATCTCAGGCAGGTTCACGTAGGTCAGCGTTTCGGGCGCCCCCTCGATCTGACTCGCGACGAAGCGGAAATCGGAGCCGGAGTTCAACCGGGCGTCTTCACCGTATCCGTCTGCGGCAGCGGCGATCCGCTCCGCAGAGCCCGAGAACAGGATGTAGCCGGGGACGATCCGGCCGTGGAGCGTCGGTCCCGTGCCCTGCTGCTCCGCCGGACTCAGAACGAGACGCTCCTCCTCGCGGGTCAGGGTCATGCTGCCCAGCTTTGCCAGAGCTCCCAGAGCGCGGAGCGTCCGGTCGAGATCGTCGTAGCCGGCGACAAGCACGCCGGACTCGAACAACACCGTCGACGCTGCCGCACCGGACTCGGCGGCGAGGTACTCCTCGTAAGGTGGAAATTCCAGAGAGAAGCCGAACTCCGGGCCGAAGGCTCTCAACACGTCGTCGCGGAAAGACATCCCGACCTGCTCGTCCATCCGGGCCATCTCCTGCTCGAACTCCTCGGCTCCCCGCTGAGCGAACATGCCGAAACGCTGGGCCCATTTCTCGGCGAGTTCCGCCAGATCCAGGGTGTAGACCCCGGCAACGTGAGGTTCCGCGGGCAGGTAATCGGCAACTTCGGCCCGGGGCGGAGCCCCGAAGGAAAGCACCAGGACGGCGATCAGACACAGGACGCGAGAGCAGCAGAGATATCGATTCATCGGCTTGATTCTCCGTAGGCCGGATGCTGAAGCGTGGCCTGAAGTGCGGAGTCGGAAAGCGTTGTGTTCCATTCGATGGTAACTCCGATTCTCGCGGCCGCACCCCCGAGGGCTTGCGGCCGCCGCTAGGGTGAAATCGGAGGGAACCATGAACCGAATCTTCGTCCTGACGCTTGTTCTTGCCATCTTGCTCGGCTCCGGCCCGGTTTTCGCCGACTGGCCCCAGTGGCGCGGTCCCGACCGGGACGGCCACTCCTCGGGCGAGGCCTGGCCGGCGGACCTCGAGACCCTCCAGCCGCTTTGGTCGGCGGAACTGGGCAAGGGCTACCCCGGCCCGATCGTCGCCGGGGACCGGGTCTTCGTGGTCGAGTCCCTCAAGGACGAATCGGTGCAGGTCCGCGCTCTGGCCCGCAAGTCCGGCGAGGAGCTGTGGAGCCATGCCTGGGACTCTTCGGGAAAGGTGCCGTTCTTCGCGGCGGCCAATGGCGACTGGGTGCGGGCCACCCCGGCCTACGACGGCGAACGGCTGTTCGTCGGCGACATGCAGGAGGTCCTGGTCGCCCTGGACGGGGAGACCGGCGCGGTGCAGTGGACGTTGAACTTCCCCGAGAAGTTCGGAACCAAGGTCCCGGACTTCGGTTTCGCCTCGTCGCCGATGCTGCTCGACGGCGCTCTGATCGTTCAGGCCGCCGATTCGGTCGTCAGCCTCGACGCCGAGAGCGGCGATGTGCGTTGGCGCAGCCTGGCTGCCGAGACCGACATGATGTCCCGGGGTGCCTTCTCCTCGCCGTTCGTGGCGAAGATGGGTGACCGTGAAGTCCTGCTGATTCAGGGCCGCCAGCAACTGAACGGACTCGATCCGGCGACCGGCAAGGTGCTGTGGTCCCACACGGTCCCGAGTTTCCGTGGAATGAACATCCTCACGCCGGTGGTTCACGGCGGCGGCGTGTTCACCAGCACCTACCGCCAGAAGTCTTTCTTCTATGAGATCGGCGCCGATTCGGTGCGTGAAGCCTGGACCCTCCCGGCGGCCGCCTACATGTCGTCGCCCGTCGTGCTCGACGGCCACGCCTACATGCATCTGGGTAACGGCCGGCTGGCCTGCATCGACCTGAGCAACGGCAAGGAGACCTGGCGTAGCTCGGAGTCTTTCGGCAAGTACGTCAGCATGGTGG
This sequence comes from Acidobacteria bacterium Mor1, assembly GCA_001664505.1. Classification (GTDB taxonomy): domain Bacteria; phylum Acidobacteriota; class Polarisedimenticolia; order Polarisedimenticolales; family Polarisedimenticolaceae; genus Mor1. Next base: position 4,530,246 of record CP011806.1, on the reverse strand, counting down.
TTCGCGGGAATCAGGTACTGGCGCTGACCTCCGAAGGGGAACTGCTGCTGATCGCGGCGAACCCCGCCGAGCTGGAACTCGTCTCCCGGCGGGAAGTCTCAAAAGACGAGACCTGGGGTCATCTGGCCGTCGCCGGAGACGAGGTCTACGTCCGGGAACTCGAGGGCATCCGCGCCTTCCGTTTCGCCCGGTAGGGCCGGGGCTTCCAGCGGAACACCAGGTTCGACAAAAAACCTCTGCGGGCTGAATCCGCCACCTGAAGCTCGACGAAGACTAGACAGAAGCCGGACAACACACCCCCCGGCTACTGAACTTGACCTCGAAGGAGCTTCGAAAATGATGCAGAAAAGTCTCAAGACGATCGCCGCCCTGGCCGTTCTCGCCCTGCTCGCCCTGCCCCTGAGCGCCGGAAACAAGGCCCAGCCGGACATCGTCGATATCGCGGCCGGTGCCGACAGCTTCAGCACCCTGGTCGCCGCCGTCCAGGCCGCCGGTCTGGTGGACGTGCTCAAGGGAGACGGTCCGTTCACCGTCTTCGCCCCGACCGACGATGCCTTCGCCGCGCTGCCGGCCGGCACCCTGGACTCGCTGCTCCAGGACAAGGAAGCGCTGACCAAGATCCTGACCTACCACGTGGTCCCCGGGAAGGTGATGGCCAGCGACGTGGTCAAGCTCAACTCCGCCAAGACCGTCCAGGGCCAGTCGATCAGCATCGACACCGCCGACGGCGTCAAGGTCGACAACGCCAACGTGGTCCAGACCGACATCGTCGCCAAGAACGGCGTGATCCACGTGATCGACGCCGTGATCCTGCCCAACTAGTTCGCCCGCGATACGAAGCCACTTCCCCCCGGTGGCAGGGAGCCGGAGAGGCTGCGACCAGCCCTCTCCGGCTCTCTCCTTTCCCCCTACAAGACTCATTGGAGAGCGTTCTCATGTCTCGTTTGATCTGCGTTGCCGCGTTGTTCCTGGTCATGGCCTCGCCGGCCGCCGCCCAGGGCGTCTACATCGATCTGTTTGCCGGAACCGGCGAAACCGACGACACCAACTTCGCCGTGCTCGGCACCAGCCGGATCGATACGGCTTTCGACAACACCTTCACCTACGGCATCGCCGTGGGCTACGACTTCGGCAATGCCTGGCGTGTGGAGGGTGAACTGACGCGGCGTGAGGCCGATGTGGACACGCACCGGCTCGACGGCGGTGCGCCGATCGACGGCTCCTTCGGCGAAGGCAACTCCGTCTCCCTCTTCGCCAACGTCTTCTACGACTTCGAGACCGGCTCCTCGGTCACTCCCTATGTCGGACTCGGCGTCGGACAGATCGGAGTCGACTACGCCAACTTCGGCGTACCCGGGCTCGATGCTCTGGATGACGATGACGATGTGCTCGGCTATCAGTTCGTCGCCGGCCTGGCCGTCGGGATCGCCGAGAACTGGGACTTCCGGGCGGACTTGCGGCTGGTCGAGGCGGAGGATGCTTCGCTGACCAGTTCCGCCGCGACCAACAGCACCAGCAGCGACGTGTCGTACTCCGCGTACGACCTGACCGTCGGCGTGCGCTACCGCTTCTGAGACGAGGGGCTGACCCGCGGCTCCAGGGTCGCGGGTCAGCCGGCCTCAACTGCGGTTCGTGCGAATCGGGTGGGTCGCCAGGTAGAGCGCAACCGATAGCGGATTGGAAGACTGGGTGCGGCGGGCGTAGACCGCCGACCGCTCATCGTGACGGTGAGCGGCGGTCTGCGGGCAGCGCCAGAGAAACCCCTGACCCTCGCAAGCCTCGCACTCCGAACGCCGGAGGGCGCCGACGCGGCTGCGGCCGCTGCAGGCGCGGCAGAGTTTCGGCATCAGAGGTTCGTGACACTTGCGGCACTTCCAGCTCGGAGAATCGTGCCGGGCTTCCAAGTTCTTCCGGGCATCCATGGCGTTCTCCTTTCTTCCAAGAATCCATGTGCACCCTGACTGAACTGCAAGTGCCGGGCCACCGCAAAAATGGCCGTTTTCCGCGGAAAACCGGGTGGATCGGCGGGAGGTCCGTGCCGGGCTGACGCACAACCGTCTACCGCAGAGGACACCTGCTGTCGCGGTGAATCAAACCAGTTGCGCCGGATCGTTGGCGAAACCGCGGGCGTCGTCGCTGCGGATCAGCCCCTTCTCCACCATCTCGAACAGCCGGCGCTCCAGGGTGATCAACCCGTCCCGCCGGTGACCTTCGATCCCGGCGTAGATCTGATGCCATCGTCCGTTGCGGATCATGTTGGCGATCGCCGGCACGTTTTTCAGCACCTCGATCGCCGCAACCCGCCCCTGGCCCCCGGCTCGGGGAACCAGCTTCTGGGCCAGCACCCAGTTGAGCCCGAAGGAGAGCTGGCTGGCGATCTCTCGCGAACGCTCGCTGGGGAACAGATCGACCAGACGGGTCACCGCTCCCTTGGCGTCCCGGGTGTGCATCGTCGAGAGCACCAGATGGCCGGTCTCGGCGGCGGTCAGCGCCAACGCGGCGGTCTCCCGGTCCCGCATCTCGCCGACGAAGATGATGTCCGGGTCTTCCCGCAGTGCGCTGCGCAGACCCTGATGGAAGGTATCCATGTGCGTCCCGAGTTCGCGCTGGGAGATCATCGCCTGCTCCCCCTCGAGTACGTACTCGATCGGATCCTCCAGGGTGATGATCCGGACCGGCCGCTCCCGGCCGATGCGCCGCAGGATCGACGCCACGGTGGTCGATTTGCCGCTTCCGGTCACCCCGGTAACCACCAGCAAGCCATGCCGCTGGGACACGATCTGCTCGGCCACCTCGGCGGCGAGGCCGAGCTGCTCGACCTCGGGTACACGGGCGGGGAGCACCCGCACCGCCACCGCCGGGCCGTCCCTGTCCTGAAAGACGTTGACCCGGAAGCTCAATCCGTCCCGGCGGGTCTCGTCGCTGCCGCCGTAGCCGACATCGATATCGCTACGGGGGTCCTGCTCCAGTTGCTTCAACCGTTCGCCGCCGACGAACTCCCGGATCGCCTCCTCGAGGGCGGCAGCATCCAGCACAGGGTCATCCTCGAGGCGGACCAGGGCGTCGTCCAGGCGGTAGCGCGGGGGCTGCCCCGCCTTGAGGTGCAGATCCGTCAGCCGGAGCACTCCGTCCTGGACGTAGCGTGAATCGGCGAATCGAGCGAGAAGCGACCGGATATCCACGAAAACCTCCTGCAAACCCGAACTCGGCCCGGCCGCCGGGGGCCGGATCTCCACTTGATACGGCGGGCAACCCCATGCCGTCCAGGGCTTTGAGCGGCCTGGGCCCCTCCGGAATCCCCCCGTGGCCTAAAGAAGCGCCGAACCCGGTCGATACGTGCGCAGCCGAAGTGTGCTGCTCTCGACTACCGGAGGAGGTGTCATGAAAGGGGTCGTGTTCAATCTGTTTGAGGCGTTCGTGGTCGAGAACTGGGGGGAAGAGACCTACTGGAAGCTGGTCGACGCCTGTTCCCTCGAGACCTCCGACGGCGTTTTCGTCGGGCCGGGGACCTACCCCGATGCCGATCTGTTCACCCTGGTGACCAAGGCCAGCGAGATGCTCGAGGTGCCTGCGATCGAGGCCATCCGGGCGTTCGGAAAATTCTGCCTCCCGCACCTGATGGACAAGGCGGGCCCGCTGGTCGAGGACATTCCGAGCGCCAAGGAGCTGCTCAAACAGGTCGACAGCGTGATCCACGTCGAGGTACGCAAGATGTACCCCGGCGCAGTCACGCCGGTCTTCCGCTACGAAGACACGGGCCCGGACCGCCTGATCCTCGAGTACCGCTCCAACCGCAAGCTGTGCGCGTTCGTCGAGGGGCTGATCGAGGGTGCCGGCGACCACTACGACACCAAGATCGAATACGAACACGGGCCCTGCATGCACCACGGCAGCGACCACTGCTCGTTCTCGCTGCGCTTCGAGGAGCAGGCCCAGGGCGTTGCATGAGTGCCGAAGAACGCAAGCTGAAACGCGCGCTCTCCAAGGTCGAGGTACTCGAGAGCATGCTCGAGGACAAGACCCGGGATCTGTTCCTGGCCAACAAGGACCTGCGGGTCGCCAATGACTACATGTCCGCGGTCCTCGAGGCGATGCCCAACGCCATGCTGCTCACCGCCGAAGACGGCACGATCCAGCTGACCAATTCCGCCGCCTGCCGGTTGTTGGAGTGCGCGGCTGAAGAGATCGTCGACCGACCGCTGGCCGAGATCGTCTCGGACGCGGCTCCCGACGACGCCGGCGGCGAAGGGGTCGAGTCCACCTGGACCGCTCGCGGCGGGACGGAGGTCCCGGTGCTGGTGACCGCCTCCGAAGTCGGCGAAGGCGGAGAGCGCATCTACGTCGGAGTCGATCTACGCGGCCGCAAACGCCAGGAAGTCGAACTGCGCCATCACCAGAAGCTGCAGGCAGTCGGCGAGCTGGCCGCCGGAATCGCCCACGAGATCAACAACCCGGTGCAGTTCATCGGCGACGCCGTCTACTTCCTCCAGGAGGCCTACCAAGATCTGCAGGCCGTCCTCGACAAGAGCGGCATCCTGATCGAGGCGGCGGAAAAGGGCGCACCTCCCGCCGCCGCCGTCGAGGAAGCCCGGGAAGCCTGCGACGACGCCGATCTCGAGTTCCTCGAAGAACGGGTGCCCAAGGCGTTCGAATGCGTCACCGAGGGTCTGAGCCGCATCACGCAGATCGTGGCGGCGATGAAGGAGTTCTCGCACCCGGGCCAGGTGGAGATGACACCGTCGGACCTCAACCGCGCCGTCGAGAACGCGCTGATGGTCTCCAGCAGCGAGCACAAGTACGTCGCCGACGTCGCCCTCGAACTCGGCGAGGTTCCGGAAGTGAACTGCTTCATCAGCGACATCAACCAGGTGCTGCTCAACCTGATCGTCAACGCGGCACACGCCATCGGCGAGCACCGGGAAGAGGGTCAGCGCGGCCAGATCGATATCCGCACCTTCGTCGACGGCGAGGATGTGGTCGTCGAGATCGCCGACGATGGGCCGGGAATTCCCGAGGAGATCAAGGACCGGGTCTTCGAGCCGTTCTTCACGACCAAGGACGTGGGCAAGGGCACGGGCCAGGGCCTTGCTATCGCCCGCTCCATCGTCGTGCAACGCCACCAGGGCAAACTCGACTTCCAGTCGGAGCCCGGCCAGGGCACCACCTTTTCGATCCGACTGCCGTTGGGAAGCGCGTGATGCCGGAGAAGAAATCCATCCTGTTCGTCGATGACGAACGCGAGATCCTCGACGGGCTGCAGTTGCGCCTGAGGCGTCAACGGCGCGTGTGGGACATGACCTTCGCCCATGGCAGCGACACCGGGATCGAGTTGCTCGAAAACCGGCGTTTCGACGTGGTCGTCACCGACGTGCAGATGCCGGGCAGGAGCGGCGTCGCCGTGCTCGATACGGCGCGCAAGCACAGCCCGTCGACCGCGCGGATCGCGCTCTCCGGCCAGGTCGACGACCTGAAGCTGCTGAAACTGACGCCGCTGGCCCATCGCTTCATCTCCAAGCCCTGCCCCGCCGACAAGTTGCGGGAAACATTGGAAGCGGTCATCGGGTTGACGGAACGCATCGGCAACCCGCGAATCCTCGAGTTGATCGGAGCTGTGGACTCGCTGCCGACACGCCCGTCGATTCACCAGAAGCTGGTGGCCGCCGTCCAGCGCATCGACGGAGATGCGGCGGTGCTGGCCGAGATCGTGCGGCAGGACATGGGATTGGCGACCAAGGTGCTGCAGATCGCGAACTCGGCATACTTCGGTTCCCAGGTGCCGGTGGTCCGGCTGGAGTCCGCGGTGGCCCATATCGGGGTCGAGTCCCTGGCCTACCTGTCCCTGACCCTGGGCATGTTCCGGGCGTTCGAGCCCAGCGCGAAGCTTCCCGACCTGTCGGCGGACGACCTCTTCCGCCACAGCTTGCTCTGCGCCGGCATCGCCCGGGAGATCGTCGGCAGCGACGTCGATCCCGAGAACGTGGTCAACGCCGCGTTGGTCCACGACTGCGGCAAACTGCTGCTGGCCTGCCGGGCCGAGGATGCCTACCGCGAGGTATTGGCCCAGGCGGGAGATCGTCCGTTGGAACAGGTGGAACGGGAAGTGCTGGGGGTCGACCACGCCGACGTCGGCGGGTTCCTGCTCCATCTCTGGGGGCTCCCCGCCGAGGTGGTCGAGACCGTCGCCGCGCATCACACCCCACCGGAAAGCTGCCTGCTCAGCGAGCCGCAATGCGCGATCTACGTGGCCAACCGCCTGGCCCATCACGTGGTCGAACAAACACCCGACCGTGACCTGGAAGAGTTTTTCGCGAACCTCGACCTCGAGGCGGACCGAGAGGATCTGACCGAGATCGCCGTTCGCTGCGCCGCATCGTCGGAGACCGCATCGTGAGCAAGAAGAAGAAATCCCGGGCCCGGATCCTCTGCGTCGACGATGAGAAGAACATCCTCGAGGGCATGTCTTTCCAGCTGGGGCGCCGGTGTGAAGTCACCACGGCGCTCAACGCCCCCGAAGGGCTGGACAAACTGAAGCACAACCCGCCGTTCGAGGTGGTCATCTCGGACATGCGCATGCCCGGGATGGACGGGGCGACCTTCCTGACCCAGGTCCGCGAGCTCTACCCCGATACGGTTCGCATGCTGCTGACCGGTCAAACCGGACTCGATGCGGCCATCCAGGCGGTCAATCAGGGCCAGATCTTCCGTTTCCTCACCAAGCCGTGCCCTCGCGACTCGCTGATGACCGCCGTCGAGGCCGCCATTGAACAGCACCGGCTGATCAGCAGCGAGCGGGTGCTGCTGCAGAGCACCCTGCGCGGCAGCATCAAGGCGTTGGTCAACCTGGTCGAGCTGACCCAGCCCGCCGCCATCGGAAAAGCGGGGCGCCTGCAACAACTCGCCGGCGATCTCGCCGACGCGATGCAGCTCGAGAATCGCTGGCAGGTCGAGGTCGCGGCGCTGTTGTTCCACGTGGGCCTGATCACGCTGCCGCCGGAACTGACGGCGAAGTATCACGAAGGTCATCCGCTGACCGAGGACGAAACCCGGCAGGTCGAGGGGATTCCCAAGGTGGCCCAGCGGATCATCCGCGACATCCCGCGGATGGAGGAGATCGAGCAGATCCTGACCGGCTGCCTGGGCGGATCGAGCTCCGGCGTGCGTGACCAGGTTCGGGTCCTGCGCTCGGTGGTCGAACTGGATCGGCTGACCTGGGCGGGGCACGGAGCGGCCAGTGCCCTGAGCGTCCTGCGTCAACGGGACGACATGGACCCGGCGGTCATCGACGCCCTCAGCGAACTCTGCGGAGACGAAGGGGACAGCGAGGCCGACGAGGAAACCCGTGAGATCAGCCTCTCCTCGTTGGTCGAGGGGATGATCTTCACCCGGGACGTGATGACCCGGACCGGTGCGCTGCTGATCGCGCGAGGCTACGAGGTCACCCCGGAACTCCTCGAACGGATGGAGCGGTTCCAGCCGGGGTGGGTGGTCGAACCGGTCTCGGTCAAGCTGCCCGGGGCGGAGGACGCCGAGGAGGCCGAGACGGAGGCGGCGGTGACCGCCGACGCCGGCGAAGCCTGACGCCTACTCCCAGATGACCAGCAGGGTCGCTCCCTCTTTCGAGAGCAGCGGGCCGTGGGTCTTGTTCGGCGGAATCAGCCGGTAGCTGCCGGCGGGGTACGACCCGCCCTGGGACTCGTACTCCCCTTCCAGCACGTAGTGATTCTCCGCCTGCTCGTGGGCGTGAGCCACGCTGGGAACCCCCGGCTCGAGCCGGACCAGTGCGACCTTGGGCTTTCCGTCGGCACCGACCCGCAGCACCTTGCGCTGTAGATCGCCCGAGGGGGATTTCTCCCACGGTAGCTTGGCGGCCAGGATGGAGAGTTCTTCCATGAGCAGCTCCTCGATTCCGCCCGAAGCGGCGGCAGGTTGAATCTACGCAGGCGATGCCGCGCTGCAATTGCCACTGTTCATCGGAGCCGATTATGCCTGCGATGTCAGGCTCGCTGGAGCACGCCTTCTCTCTTGTCGACGATTTCCGGCCCGGTCGGGATTACGCTTTCGTTCTCGTTGCCGCTGCGGCCGCCGACTGGCGACGCGCCGATGAACGACGAGACCGCTTCGACGACACCGGGGTCGCGGAGAATGCGCCGATGACCGAGGCCGGACGTTTCGTGAAGCCGGGCCCCGCTCCAGGCCTGTCGCAGGCTGCGCGCCTGATCGATCTCGACCTCATGGTCGTCCCGGTCGTGGACCAGCAGCATCGGCAGCCCGGCGCTGCCGCCTACGCTGCGGGAATCGAAGTCGCTCCAGGAGATCCGGAAGCGACGCTCGATCAGCTCCATCGCACGGTCGGCGACGACCGGAGGCAACCCGAAGCGATCGGCAATGCGATGGATGTAGACCCCGGCGTCCTCGGGAGCCGCGATGTAGACCAGGCGTTTGGCCTCGAGCCCGCGGCGCAGCGCCAACGACACCGCGGCCGTGCCCAGCGAGTGGGCGATCACTGCGTCGGGGTTGCCGAACTCGCGGGCGTAGGCCTCGATCGCATCGGCGAATTCGACCACCGAAGAGCGCTTGCCCGGCGAGGTCCCGTGTCCCGGCGCATCGAAGGTGATCACGCGATATCCCTGGGCGGCCAGGGGGGCGGCGAAGGCGCCCAGCTGGAGCCCGCGCCCCGACCAGCCGTGAGTCATCAGGATCGCCGGACCCTCGCCCCAGGACCATCCGGGGAGTTCCTTGCCGCCGGAGCGGACCGACACCCGATCGGCGCCCAGAGCCCATTCGGTCTCCCGCAGAGGCACCCGGTGGCGCGTGGTGGTCAGGAAACGATCGGCGTACCAGCGAGACACGAAGCCCGGCGCCACCCTGGAGAGCGCGCCCATGGCTCCCATGGCCATGCGCAGGCCGGGATTAATACGACCGATCGTGCTTTTTCGATTCATCGATTGGAAGGCCATGATGGGGTTCTCCTGGGAAAGTGCAGAGGGTGCCGCCGGCTCAGGAACGAGCCGAGGAACGTTGGATCAGCCCTTCGAAGGCGGCTCGAGCCCGGGACTCCGCCTCGGGATCGCGCATCAGACGGGAATGGTGGTGATAGGCCAGGTAGACGCCGCTGAACTCATGGGCGAACTGCCGGGTGTCGAGGTCCTCGCGAAAATGCCCTTCGGCGACGGCGATCGAGGCGGCGATGGCCAGGTTGTCGCTCCAGTCCCGCTGATAAGCCACCAGCTTGTCCCTGACCGGGCCGGACTTGTCGTCCAGGTCGCTGGCAATCGCCAGGAAGACGCAGCCGCCTGAGAGCTCCTGGCTCCACTCGAGCCAACCGTCGAACAGGGCGCGCACCCGGGGAAGCCCCCTGGGCTTGCGCAGGGCCGGGGCCACCACGTGCTCGACGAAGGCTTCGACCGATGCGTCGAGCACCTGGAGCTGCAGATCCTCCTTGGAACCGAAGTGAGCGAACAGGCCGCTCTTGGAGAGCCCGGTCTCCTGGGCCAGGCTTCCCAGGCTGAGCCCCAGGAAACCGTCCCGGCTGGCCCGCTCCAGCGCGGTGCGCAGGATCGCGGCCTTGGTATCCTCTCCCTTGGTCATGCAGAGAAAATAGTACGACCGTTCTATTTCGTCAAGGCCGTTTTGCCGGCGGCGCCGGAGAAACCGCCTGACGAGCTGGAGAATCGCCGTGTCCGACCGCCATTCCCGCTGCATCCAGGAGCTGTACGCACCGAAAAACGCCTGCTTCGGCTGCGGCCCGGCCAACGAGAAGGGCCTGCGGATCCGCAGCTTCCCCGACCCCGACAAACCCGAACGACTGGTGGCTCACTGGCGGCCGCTGCCCCACCACGAGGCCTTTGACGGGGTGCTCAACGGGGGCATCGTCGGTGCCCTGCTCGATTGCCACTCCAACTGGGCCGCCTGCTGGAAACTGAAACTGCGGGACGGACTCGAGATTCCGCCCTGCACCGTGACCGCCGACTTCCACGTCAAGATGCGACGGCCGACACCGACCGACCGGGAGTTGATCGTGGTCGCCGAGGCGATCGCCGACGAGGGCAGCAAGGTCACCGTCACCGCCGAGATCCGCGCCGGAGACCAGGTCACCGCGACCTGCGAGGGACGTTTCGTCGCGGTCAAACCGGGACACCCGGCGTACCACCGCTGGGAAGCACCGGCGGATGTGGACCCCACGCCCTAGAATGGTCACGAGGACATCTCGTGGCGACCAAACCGATCGATGACTCCGCGCTCAGCCGGGCGGTCAAGCTGAGCAGCCTGGCCGGACGGGTCGGCGTTTCGATGCTCGGCAACAAGCTGCTCAAGTACGTGCGCTCCGACGAGACCCGCTCCGAGAAGGAACAGGAAGCGATGGTGCGCAACGCGGTGCGTGTCGTCGAGACCCTCGGCGAACTCAAGGGCGCCGCGATGAAGGTCGGCCAGATGCTGAGCCTTCACGAGGGCTTGCTCCCACCCGAAGTCGCCGACATCCTCAGCGCGCTCCAGCGCGAGGCACCACGGGTGCCCACCGAGGTGATGCGCTTCGAGATCGAGGGACAGATCCCCGATCACGACAAGATCTTCCACCACATCAGCGATGAGGGATTCGCCGCGGCCTCGATCGGCCAGGTGCATCGAGCGGTGTTGCGCGACGGTCGCGCCGTCGCGGTCAAGATCCAGTATCCCGGCATCGACCACGTAATCCGCTCGGACCTGACCAACCTCAAGGCCGCCTGCAAGTCGTTGTTCGCCATGTTCTTCGACATCGAGTTCGAGCCGATCTGGCAGGAACTGCGGGACCGCCTACTCGAAGAGTTGGACTACCGGCGGGAGGCGGACAACATCCGCCGCATGACCGAACTCCACGCCTCGGTGCCGGAGATCGTGATCCCCAAGGTCGTCGAAGAGGCCTCGACCGATCGCATCCTGACCCTGGAGTTCGTCAAGGGCATCCCGCCCCGGGAAGCCTGCAGCGAAAAGTATCCCCAGGAGCTACGGGATCGCTGGGGCCGCAACCTGTTCGAGTTCGAGTTCCGCGGCCTGTTCGAGCACCGCTTCCTGCACGCCGACCCGAACTTCGCCAACTTCGCGTTTCTCGAAGACGGGCGGGTGATCGTCTACGACTACGGCTGCATCAAGGAGCCGGATCTCGCGGTGGTCCAGGGCTACGCGCGGTTGCTGCGCACCGTGCTCGAAGACCGTCCCGACGACGTGCCGCAAACGCTCAAGGACTTCGGCGTGTACAAGGCGGACGGCAGCACGTTCAGCCAGGAACTGATCGATCCCTACTTCGAGATCATCCGCCGGATGTTCCGCGAGGAGCCGCCCTACCGCTTCGTGCCCGATTCCGGGGTCTACGAACGGCTGTTCGAGCTGGGCATGGCCAACTGGTCCCAGAGCACCGACGCGGTCTTCCCCAGCGACATCATCTTCATCGACCGCACCTTGAGCGGCCACTTCGGCAACCTGTGCAAGCTGCAGGCGGTGGGGCCGTGGAACGCCCTGGCCCGGGAGTACTCCTCCCGGGCGTTGGCTGCCGGCACTCCCTCTACCTGAGCGGGCGCTACTTGAGCAGGTTCTTGGCCACGGTGTTGAGCTGCATGAACGCCGTGCCCTCGTAGATCTTGCCGATCTTGGCGTCGCGGTAAAACTTCTCGACCGGGTAGTCCTTGGAGAAGCCGTAGCCTCCGAACAGGTCCACGGCACGGCTTGCGGTCCGTTCGGCCACCTCGGCGGTGAACCACTTGGCCATGGCCGCCTGCTGCACGAAGGGCTTGCCCCCGTCCCGCAGCCTGCAGGCGTTGTAGACCATCAGCCGCGCGGCCTCGACCTCGATCGCCATCTCGGCCAGGGCGAACTGCACCCCCTGGAACTCGGAGATCGAACGGCCGAACTGCTTGCGTTCCTTGGCGTAGGACACCGCGGCATCCAGCGCTCCCTGGGCCAGGCCGACCATCTGGGCGCCGATGCCGATCCGGCCCTCGTTGAGCGCCTCGATGGCGATCTTGTAGCCCTTGCCCGGCTCGCCGATGATGGCGCTACGGGGCACCCGGACATCCTCGAGGATCAGCTCCACGGTGGACGAGGCGCGGATGCCGAGCTTGTCTTCCTTCTTGCCGATGGTCAGGCCCGCGGCGTCCCGGGGGACGAGGAACGCGGTGATGCCCTTGTAGCCCGCGTCGGGGTCGATGTTGGCGAACACGATGTAGAGCCCGGCCTCGATGCCGTTGGTGATCCACATCTTGTTGCCGCTGATCTTGTAGTCGTCGCCGTCGGCGACCGCCCGGGCCTTGAGCGCGAAGGCGTCGGAACCGGCGTCGGCCTCGGACAGCGCGAAGGCGCCGACGGTGTTCTCGGCGAGCCGCGGACACCATTCCTTTTTCTGGGCGTCGTTCCCCTTGAGCAGCAGGATGTTGTTGATCAGGGTGTTCTGCACATCGGCGACCACCGCGACGGCGGGGTCGACCCGGGCGAGCTCCTCGATGACCAGTGCCGCCGAGAAGAACTCCATACCGGCGCCGCCCAGCTCTTCCGGAATCTCGACGCCCATCAGCCCCATCTCGAACAGAGCCTTCAGAGCCTCCTCGGGGAGCTTGGCCTGCTGGTCGGCGTCGTGGACCAACGGGCGGATCTGCTCGTCGGCGAAACGGCGCACCTCCTGCTGGAGGACCAGTTCATGCTCCTGAAGGACGGTAAGGGCGGACGGAGAGGTTTCGGACACGGCTGAACTCCACGAGGTTTGACGGGTTTTGGCCCTGAAATTGGAAAAAAATGGTAGCACGGGGTGTAAGGCGAAGAGGCCTCCGGCAACTCATCGAGCGGTACTTCGAGGGAGATGTGAATTGTCCGGTGAGATTGAACGCCGTTACCTGGAGCTGATCGAGCGCAACCGCGGGCGGATCGACCGTCTCGCGCGCTCGTGGGCGCGAAATCCCGCCGAGCGGGAGGACCTGCGCTCGGAGATCCTGCTCCAGCTGTGGCGGTCACTCCCCGGCTTCGACGGCCGCTCGGGCGAGGACACCTGGCTGTTCCGGGTGACCCTCAACGTGGCGATGCTCCACGGCCGCAGCCGGTCGAGGCGGGAGCGGGGCCGTGAAGAGCTGGAAGCTCGAGCGCCGACGCCGCCCCCTGCGGTCGACCCCGGTCAGCGCCTGGACGATCAGGACCGGCTGGAGCGGCTGCGCCAGGCGATCGCCGAGCTTCCACCCCCGGACCGAGCCCTGATCGCGCTCCATCTCGAAGACCTGCCCTACCGGGAGATCGCGGAGATCACCGGTATGAACGAGAACCACATCGGCGTCCGGCTGCACCGGCTGCGCGCGAAGTTGAGCCGCCGTCTGGCGAAACAGGAGGTCGACCATGACTCCCGATGATCGCGACTTCGATGAGCTCGCCCGGCTTTGGCGCGACCAGGAAGTGGACGCCGATACCTGGAACACGGAGGAGATCCTGATGAACGTGAAGCGCAAATCGGAACGGTTCGATCGCACGATCCGGCGACGGGATGCCGTCGAGGCCATCGCGGGCGCGTTGGTCATCGGCGTCTTCGGCTGGGTTTCCTGGCAGACCCCCGGCATCATCCCCAAACTCGGTGCGCTGTTCGCGTCCGGTTGCGTCGTGTTCGCGTTGTGGAAGATGTACCGGGTGCAGCGCCGCAACCGGGGAGCCCGCGAGGACCTGCCGCTGACCGCGCGGTTGAAGCAGGAGATCTCCCGTGTCGAGGACCAGATCCGGCTGCTGCGCAGGGTCGTGTCCTGGTACGTGCTGCCGCTGGCCGCCGGCGGGACGGTCTGGGCCACGACGGCGACCGTGCCGGTGGCGGAGACCTCCCTCGCCCTTGCGGCGGCATCGATCGGCGTCGTGCTGGCCGGATCGGTCGTGATCTTCTCCCTGGTCGGCTACATGGTGTGGAAACTCAACCAGCGGGCGGTCGAGCGCCAGTTGATCCCGTACCGGGACGAGCTGCGGGCTCTTCTGGATCAGGCCTCGAACGGAGAGAGCTGCCCCTGAGGGTGGCCGGGCGGTCTTGGCGCTTATCCGGGTGTTCACGCAAAGGAGAATGCGATGCGCACCACGACCCGGATCCTGATCGTCCTGATCGCCCTGTCCCTCGGCCTGCCGGCCCTGGCCGGCCTCAAATTCCAGCGTCTCGACGACGACCAGTTCCTGGTGACCCACCGCAAGGCCACCCGCTGGGGCGGCCAGGGCAAGGCGCTCCGAACCCTCTACGAGGAGATCGCCTCGGTCTGCGTCGCCGCCGATTTCGAGTACTTCGAGATCCGGCAGCAGGCGCTCAAGGGCCGCACCCTCGGATTCGGCGGCGGCGCGGGGGCTACCGCCGAGGTCAAGTTCCACCGGGCCGAAGCCCGGGAGGACCTGATTCGCTGCATGCCCCTGGCCGACCCCAAGAAGGTGCGGAAGGCCCGAAAGAAGCTCGGAGGCTGACCCAGCCGGGGTCCCGGACGGTTTTCCGGCCCCCCTTCGGGCCGGATATCTATTTGGTGATCGGCCAGCCGGCGCTTGTGCGGGGTTGCGTTCCCCCGTAATAATCCAGGTGGCCGGTTGTGCCCCCGTAAAAGATCCGTCCCGAGGAGCCCGCTATGTCGCGTTCTGCCCGTTTGCTGATCGGTTGCCTCTGTCTGTGGCCCTTGCTGGGCCTCCAGGCCGAAGAGGGGCGCACCCCGATTCCCTTTGCCACGCCGATCGCCACGCCGATCGTGCTGGACACTCCAGGGCAGTACGTGCTCACCCGCAACCTGACGGCGACCGGGGCCGGCCCGGTGTTCCAGATCAACGCCACCGGCGTCGACCTGGACCTCAACGGCATGACCGTGACCGGCGACGCGGCCTCGACGGTGATCGAGATCGCCCTGGACGCCGAGGCCCGGATCCGTAACGGCGTGCTGAGCGGCGGCACCATCGGGATCAACACCGACGGCGCCGACCGGGTCAACATCGAGCAGGTGACCGTGACCGGCACCAGCGACCGCGGGATCTACCTGTTCGACGTCGACCAGTTCAGCATCGTCGATTCGATCATCGAGGACGCGGGGAGCGTGGGCATCGCCGCCGAGGGCGGTCAGAACGAGAACACCCAGGGAGTGATCGTCAACAACCAGCTCCGCCGGGTCTCCGACGGGATCTGCGTGTTCGGCGGCGGCGGCGTCCGCATCGAAGGCAACAGCATCCGCGAGAAGTTGGCCGGCGGTCCGTTCAACGCGGGCATCGTGATCGACAGCGTCAACGCGCCGATCCTGCTGCGCAACACCATCGTCGATGTCGACGGCGGCACCGGAATCCTGATGACGAGCGCCACCTTCGGCGCGACCGTCGAGGGCAACACCGTGCGCAACGTGCAGAGCGGTGTCGGCCTGCGGATCATCGGCGCCGACAACGTCATTCGCGAGAACGTCGTCAGCAACGCCGACAACGAAGGCCTGCTGATCGACGGCGACCGCAACCAGGTCGAGGGCAACGTGCTGAACGGCAACGGGTCCTGGGGCCTGCGCTTCAGCTCCACCGCCGACGCCAACATCTTCCGGCGCAACACCGCCCGCGGAAACACCGGAGTGGGCGCCAACTGCAACCCCTCCGCCACCGCCGACTTCTGCGACGACGACTTCGGCACCTCGGCCAACGCCTCGCAGGGCGACAACTGGCTGCCGAACACGCTTTGATCGGACGGTATCGCACCTGGCTGCCGGCGCTCTGTCTCGCCGGCCTGCTGCCCGCGCTCGCCGCGGCCCAGACGGTCTATGTCTCTCCCGACGTGACGACCGACCTCCCCGGAGGTGTCGAGGCGCTGCCGAGCGAGGTCGCGCGCTACGACGGTGCCGCATTCTCCGTGGCGGTGTCGTTTCCCGCGAACCCGGCCGCACGGGCGGTCCACCGGATGGATGCCTGCGTGACCCCGGGCACTTCGGACACGCACTGGTTGCTGGCCGTGGCCCAGAACTCCGATCTGGGGAACGGCTTGACCGACCCGGTCGAGACCCGGGATGTGGTGCGTTTCGACGGCACCCAGTACAGCCTGTTTTTTTGTGGCGATTCGCTGAGTCAACCCCTCCCCTCGTCGGCCGGCATCGACGGGCTCTTCCTCGAGGGTGACGACAACGGCGACCTGCTGCTGGCTCTCGACGGGAACGTCGAGATCGGCGGCACGATCTACCGCCCCGGATCCCTGTTGCGCTACACCCGGAGCGGGAGCGGCTGCGCCGACTGGAGCTTCGTCGCCGTGGATCTCGATTTGCGGGTATCGAGCACCGTATTTCCGACCGCTTCAAGACCGATCGGAGTCGACCGAGACGCCGGCGTGACCGCCATCGCCTGGGACATCCCGGTGGACCTGTCTCCTACCCTGGGCGCGGCGACCCAGCTACCGGGGGAGATCGTCTCCTGGGACGGCAGCATCTTCGACGAGTACCTCGACCTGCTCGCGGCGGGCTGGCCGATCGAGAGCGAAGTGGACGGGCTCTCGTTGGAGGCGAATCCCGGCGCCATTGACGGGATGGACCCGGCTCGTCAGATTCGCGTGGCCCGGGCGGGCACCGATCTGGACATCAGTTTCGGGGACAGCTGCTCCTGCGGCGCCGGCGACTACGGCATCTACGAGGGGACCATCGCCTCCCTGCAGGCCGGCAGCTACGACCATCAGCAGATTCGTTGCGGCGATGCGGGGTCCGACCGCGTCGAGCGCATCACTCCCGCGAGCGGCGATACCTACTACCTCGTCGTGCCCACGAATGCGGCCGCGGAGGGTTCTTACGGAAGCCGCTTCGACTCGCCAACAGGCGTTTCGACGGAACGGCCCCAGCCGGTGGATAGCGGTTTGCGCTGTCGCGTTGAGCAGGTGCTGACGGCTTGTCCCTGAATCTCACAGAGTGCGGCTCCTTCTTTAGAACACTATTCCCTGCTGACTGAGCTCTCCTTGCAGCTTGCCTGTCTCTTGCGCGCGTCCTCCAGCCGGATCTCACAGAGCGAGACCTCCAGCCGCGCGCGAATCACGTCCTGAGCCGTGGCGGTCGCGGCGCTGCCCTCGCGCAGACGCTGAACGCTGGCTAGCCACTCCCGCTGAAATTCCAGGTCGATTCCCGCCTCGGCGATCGCCCGTTCGAGCTGGGCGCATTGAAGCGCGCGATAGCCCCTGCGCGCCTCGGCGGATCCCTTCGCCCCGCGGCAGGTAGCGGCCAGTCGTTCGACCAGGAATTCCTGGCGCTCCAGAACGAGGCCGGCACGCTCAAGTGCCACCCGGGCCGCATCCCGTTCGTACTTCGCCTCCAACCAGACCATCCGTTCGATCGCCTCACGCTGCCAGAGGCCGTCGATCAACGCGTAGATATCCTCGAAGGCCGACAGACGGGCCTCGGCGAGGCGCACCTCGAGGGCGTGATCGGCGAGCTGGACCCGCTCGTCGGCAATCAGAACATCGCAGGTGGCCGTGGAGGAGGAGACGATCGAGAAGGCAAACCCGATCGCCAGGCTGAAAACGATCCCCTTGCGGTGAACGCTCTTCATTCACGGCGAGCGTAAGGCCCGCGCAGCGCCGCTGTCAACCGTCGAATCGATCGGAGCTCGGGGCAGGCATGAAAAAACCCCCGGCCCGAAGGCCGGGGGTTTGCAATCAGCGATCGGGTTGGACTAGTTGCAGCGGTTGTCGTCGAGGGGGCAGCCCTCGTTGTTCCCGTTGACCCAGTCGTTGCGCGTGCGGCGCATGTCCTTCTTGACACCCGAAGCCAGCGCGTCGTCGGTCCGGCTGATCACGTCGGCCTCGGAGTACTCGTAGAGCACACCGCTATGACTGGCGTTGAGCAGCGCGGCAACCGCCTGGCGCAGCAGACGCTGGGCAACCGCCATCTCCTCGACGATGTCGCAGCTACGGATGTGGAGGGCGTCACGCAGGGTCAGCACCGCCAGATCCGGCCAGGCCGTGTTGGTCGAGGGGAAGATGTCGCCGACCAGGTCCTCGGGAGCGTAGACCTCCCACTTTTCCTTGTTGTTCTTCCAGAAGCCCTTGGCGCAGCCCTGGTCGCCCATGATCTCGACCTTGCAGTCGGCGGAGCAGCCGTCGCCGTCTTCGTTGTTGGCGTCGTCGCACTCTTCGCCGGGATCGANCATGCCGTCGCCGCAGAAGGGCTCGATGACGCAATCGAAGGAGCAACCGTCGCCGTCGGCGTTGTTGCCGTCATCGCACTGCTCGCCCGGATCGATCATGCCGTCGCCGCAGAAGGGCTCGTTCATGCAGTTGGCGTCGCAGCCGTCACCGTCGATGTTGTTGCCGTCATCGCACTCTTCGCCGGTTTCGAGTTCGCCGTCGCCGCAGATGACCTCGTTGGTGCAGTCGGCGGCACAACCGTCGCCGTCGACCAGGTTGCCGTCGTCGCACTCCTCGCTGCCTTCGGCGACACCGTCGCCGCAGACCGGCTCGAACTCGCAGATGGCGGAGCAGCCGTCGCCGTCGACCAGGTTGCCGTCGTCGCACTCCTCGACGGTCTCGAGGATGCCGTCACCGCAGACCGGGCCGCCTTCGCAGCTTCCGCCGGTGCACTGGATGCCGGCGGTGTCCTCGGCGCTCACGGTCATCTCGAAACCTTCGCTGTCGATGCAGTCGCAGGTCGCGGTGAGCCGGCCGGGCTCCTTGTCGTCCTGCTCCGGAGTGCAGGTCGTGTCGAAGAACAGGTTCTGCACCGACTGCCCCACGGCGAGATCACCGATGTTGATCGGGGGGCTGACCAGGTCGTTGGTGTCGACCAGGGTGCAGTTGGTCAGCGGCTGCTGGCCGCCGTTGTTGATGCGGAACCGGACGCGGATGTCCGACAGGCAGGTCGCCTGGCACACTTCGGTGACCATCGCGTTCGCCGGCTCGTAGCCCTGGTCGTAGTCAATCCCGCCACAGCGCACCTCGCGGTCGACACGAACGGCGCAATCCGGTGCCTGGGCAGCTACCGGAATCACCGCCGCTACCGCGAACAGGGCGACCGCGACCGCACATTTCCAAGTTCTAGAAGCCATCTCTCCCATCCTCCAAGTGATCTTCCAGATCAGTGCCCCGGCCGGACTATCCCTCCGGCCGACAGGCGATAGATTTTTTCTGGGGGATCGGGAAATTACGACCATTAACCCGGAAAGTCCTGACCCATCTTGCCTTTTGCCCATCCAGGGCGGGCAATTTTTACCCTTAATACCCCTACTAATTCCCATAACGACAAAAACCCCCACCCGGGTAGACCCGGATGGGGGCTTTCTAGCGAACAGATGTCGCGGGTCGTCTAGACGTCAGTCGCGACGACCGCCGATCGGACAGCCCGCGTTGTTGAGGGCGTCCAGCTCGTTCTTCAGCTCGAGCATGGTGTGGCGATCCTTGGTGGCCAGAGCCGCATTCACCTCGTCGATGATCTGCTGCTCGGTCCAGGCGTAGAGCACGTCTCCGTTGGACGCGTTCAGCACGGCGGCCGTGGCGTGCCGCAGGAGCACCCGCGCCGCACCCCAATGGCCCTTACCGCCACGGTAGTGCAGAGCGTCCTTCATGCGGTCCCAGGCCAGGCAGGGATAGTGGGTGTTCAGCGTATCGAAGACCGAGCCCAGCTTCTCGTACGGGCTGTAGCCTTCCCAGAAGCAACGGTGGTTCTTCCAGAAGCCGGGCGTGCAGCCCTGGTCGCCATGGGACTCGATCTTGCAGTCCGCGGAGCAACCGTCGCCACCGCCGTTGTTGCCGTCGTCGCACTCTTCGCCGGGATCGAGCATGCCGTCGCCGCAGAAGGGCTCGATCAAGCAATCGGCGGAGCAGCCGTCGCCGTCCATGTTGTTGCCGTCGTCGCAGTCTTCACCGGGATCGATCTCGCCGTCCCCACAGAAGGGCTCGATCATGCAGTCGGCATCGCAGCCGTCACCGTCCAGGGTGTTGCCGTCGTCACACTCTTCGTCGCCGGCCACGGTGCCGTCGCCGCAGATGTTCTCGAGCATGCAGTCGGCGGAGCAGCCGTCACCGTCGTCGGTGTTGCCGTCGTCGCACTCTTCGCCGTCGTCGAGCACGCCGTCGCCGCAAACCGGCTCGAGGGTGCAGGTGGCGGAGCAACCGTCGCCATCGGCCAGGTTGCCGTCGTCACACTCTTCGTCACCTTCGAGGATGCCGTCGCCGCAGACCGGACCACCGTCGCAGCTGCCGCCGGTGCACTGGATGCCGGCGGTATCCTCGGCCATCACCGTCTGCAGGAAGCCTTCGCTGTCGGTGCAGAGGCACTCGGCGACCAGCGTCCCGGGCTCCAGATCGTCATGCTCGGGGGTGCAGACCCGGTCGATGAAGATGTTCTGCACCGACTGGCCGACGGCGATATCACCGACGTCGATCGGCCCGCTGACCAGGCCGTTGGAGTCGGTCAGGGTGCAGGACGACAGCGGCATGGTGCCGCCGTTGTTGATGCGGAAGCGGTACTTGATCGGATCGCCACAGGTCGCCTCACAGACGCCGGTAACCATCTCATCTTCTTTTTCGTAGCCGAAGTCGGTGTCCACGTCGTTGCAGAACACGACGCGGTCGACGCGCACGGCGCAGTCGGGCACCTGGGCCACGATCGAGGTGCCGGCGATGCTAGCGATCAGCAGCACCAGCACCGGAATACAGAGCTTCATCCGGGCCATCTTTCCATCCTCCCAAAGTGGTCTAGAAACCCGCAGACGCATACCTGGTCGTGCGGCTCAGACCAAGCTACGAACTGCCCGGCGGGGTACAACCGCGAAAGCCAGCCCTCGGAGCCGGAAAACCCGGACAGCTAGAAACGCCCAAAACCGCCGATGCGGAAAGCACGAACGCGCACAGAAACGTGGCCAACAAAGAAAACCCCCGGCCAGGGGCCGGGGGTTCGAGGTGTTCAGGGTTCGGTTCGGGGTCTAGCGGTAGCCGCCCTTGCCCCGCTTGCCGCGCTTGCCGCGCTTGCGGTCGTCGTCATCGTCGTCATCGTCGTCGTCGTCATCATCGTCATCGTCGTCCCGGTCACGGTCGCAGCGGCCGCGCTTCTTGCAGTCGCGGTCGTCCCGGTCACGATCGCAGCGATCCCGCTTCTTCTTGCAGTCGCGGTCGCCCCGGTCGCGGTCGCAGCGATCCTTCTTCGGCTTGGCGTCGGCGCAATCACGCAGCGGGCAGCCCGCGTTGTTCTCGTCGTCGAACTTGTGCTTCAGCTCGCGAATCTGATGCGGATCGCAGGAGATAATCGCGGCGTTGGTCCACTCGATCACCTGGGCCACGCTGAAGGCGTACATCACGTCCGGGTTCGAGGCGTTGAGCAGCGCGGCGGTCGCGTGGCGCAGCAGCCACTTGATCGACGCATCTTGACCGTGAGACCCGCGGAAGTGCAGGGCGTCCCGCAGCTTCATGTGGGCCAACTTCGGGAAGTGGCCGTTGGTCGCGGTGAACACCGAACCGATCTTGTCGGTCGGATCGTAGTTGACCCAGATATCCTGGTTGTTCTTCCAGTATCCGGTAGGGCAACCCTGGTCGCCGGGCTCTTCGATCTTGCAGTCGGCGGAGCAGCCGTCGCCACCGTTGTTGTTGCCGTCGTCGCACTCCTCGCCGGCGTCGAGTTCACCGTCGCCGCAGAAGGGCTCGATGGTGCACTGGGCCGAGCAGCCGTCGCCGTCATCGTTGTTACCGTCGTCGCACTCTTCGCCGGGATCGATCTCACCGTCGCCACAGAAGGGCTCGACGGTGCACTCGGCGGAGCAGCCGTCGCCGTCGACGTTGTTGCCGTCGTCACACTGTTCACCGGCATCGACGTTGCCGTCGCCGCAGAACGGGTCGACGTTGTCGCAGGTTCCGCCGACGCAGGACAGCTGGACGCTGTCCTCGGCCATCACGGTTTGGTCGAAGCCTTCGCTATCGACGCACTCACACATCGCGACCAGGGTGCCGGGCTCGGCATCGTCCAGGTCGGCGCTGCAGGTGCGGTCGATGAAGATGTTCTGGATTGACTGCCCCGGGTTGATATCGCCGATGCTCAGCGGACCGCTGACCAGGGCGTTGGAATCGACCAGGGTGCAGTTGGTCAGCGGCTGGGTGCCGCCGTTGTTGATGCGGAACCGGAACTTGACCGGCGCATCGCAATCAGCCTCGCAGGTCTCGGTGACCTGCTCGTCTTCTTTCTCGTAGCCGAAATCGGTGCTGACGCCATCCTCGCAGAACGCAACACGGTCGACGCGGACCGCACAATCCGGCACCTGGGCCATGGTGGTGCCGGAAACCGCGATGAGCAGCATCAGCACCGACATACAAAGCTTCTTCATGAGAATCGAACCTCCGAATTCCCATCGGGGGGGATGGGGTGTTTACTTCCGTGAGGGGTGAGGTACGGGAGGTGAGGAGGTCCGCCAGAGCCGCGAGGATTTTTTTCCGGCGGTCAACGGGGACAAACGTCGAAGCTTCAAGAAGGGCGCGCGGAGATCGACGAACGCGCCGACAGACCCGCCCTGCGCAGACGAAGGCTACGACGACGTAATCGCGCTACGGATATGTAATTCGCTGCGGCGTTCGCGACCGGAATCCCGGTCCGCGCGGGCACTAGTCGCTGAACTCGACCGGCTTGACCCGGTCGGCCAACTCCTGCTCCAGGGTGCTCTTGAGTTCGAGCACCTTGTCGACCGCATCGTCCACCGGAACCACGCCGAGGTCGTCTCCCCGGCGCAGCTTCATCTCCAGGCCGCCGTTCTTGAGCGAACGCTTGGAGGCGGTGACCCGGATCGGCACGCCGATCAGGTCGGCGTCGTTGAACTTGACCCCCGCCTGCTCCTTGCGATCGTCGTAGAGCACCTCGACCCCCTTGGCGCTGAGGTTCTCGTAGATCCGGTCCGCCTCTTCCTCGCCGCCGGGCAGAGCCACCAGGTGCACTTCGTAGGGGGCGATCGAGATCGGCCAGATCACGCCCTTGTCGTCGTGGTACTCCTCGACGGCACAGGCCAGGAGCCGCCCCACGCCGATGCCGTAGGAGCCCATGATCACCTGCTGGGCCTTGCCGTTATCGTCGAGGAAGGTGGCTCCCAGCGACCCGGTGTAGCGGGTGCCCAGCTTGAAGATGTTGCCCACTTCCACGGCGCGGGTCGCCCGCAGGGTACCGTCGCAGTTGGCGCAGAGGCTCCCCTCACCCGCGGCGATCAGATCGCCGACGAAGTCCGCCTCGAAGTCCCGCCCGTAGTTGGCGTTCTCCACGTGGAAGCCTTCCTCGTTGGCCCCGGTCACCAGGTTGCGCAGATCCGGCACCAGATCGTCGACGGCGATCAGCGCCCCCTCGACGCCGATCGGTGAACCGTAGCCCGGGTACGCTCCCGCCGCCTTGATCTCTTCCTCGTGTGCCGGCCGCAGCTCCTTGGCCTTGACCAGGTTGGCCAGCTTGGTCTCGTTGAGCTCCATGTCGCCGCGGATCATCGCCACGACCAGTTTCTGGACCTCCTCCTCACCGTCGACCAGGGTGGCGGTCATGAACACCGCCTTGAGGGTGCGTGAGGCATCGATCTTCAGGAATTCACAGAGCTCCTCGATGGTGGTGGTGCCGGGAGTCTCGATCTTGCGCAGTTCCGCCGGGTCGCCGCCCTCGGGTTCGGGCTTGCGGAACTGCGCGATCTGCCGGTTTGCGTGATAGCCGCAGGAGTCGCAGATGATGATGGTGTCCTCGCCGATCGGCGTCAGGTACATGTATTCGTGGGCCATCTTGCCGCCCATCATCCCGACGTCGGAGAGCACCGCCACCGTGGGCAGGCCGCAGCGATTGAAGATGTCGAAGTAGGCCTGGTAGTGGGCGCGGTACTGGGTATCGAGCCCTTCCTCGCTGCTGTCCAGGCTGTAGCTGTCCTTCATGGTGAACTCGCGGACCCGGATCAGGCCGGCCCGCGGCCGGGCGTCGTCCCGCCACTTGGTCTGGATGTGGAAGACGAGCAGGGGCAGCTGCTTGTAAGAATGGATGACCTTTCGCGTGAGATCCGCGACCACTTCCTCGTGGGTCATCGCCAGCACCATGTCCCGGCCAACCCGGTCGTGGAAGCGGCTCATCTCGTCGCCGATCTCGTAGAAGCGGCGGGTTTCCTTCCAGACGTCTGCCGGATTGACCACCGGCATCAGGACTTCCTGGCCGCCGATCTTGACCATCTCTTCCCGCAGGATCGCTTCGATCTTGTCGATCGAACGCTTGCCCAGGGGCAGAAGGGAGTAGACCCCGGCACCGAGCTGCTGGATGAAGCCCGCCCGGACCAGAAGGCCATGGCTGGCGGTCTCGGCATCGGCCGGCGCCTCCCGCAGGGTGCGGCCGAACATCTGTCCCATTCTCATCTGGCGAACTCCCTCAGGTGTCGGGCCCCGGGCCGGGATCCGGGCCGGGCCGATCCGGCATTCTGGTGCGGCGCACCGAAGCCGTCAACCTGACCTGCCCCAGGATGCAATTCGGAAACAAATCGGTGGAATACACCCCCCGCCGGAGGGGGTTTCGGTCTGGGCCCGGGTGCGCCCGATCGCCATGGAAGACACCACCGGAGAGATCCGCTCGTCCCCTTTCCGGGGACGGGATGGACTCCCGGGACGTGAATGTGGCTATCGGCCGTATTTGGGCGTAAACCATCCTATTGGTTTCGCCGAAATTCCGGCGATTTGGAGGGGCTTGATGTCTAGATTCGGGTTCGGAATCCTGCTGGTCTGCCTGCTCGCCACGAGCGCCGCGGCCCAGACCTTCATCGACGTCGAGGGGCGGGTCGCGGTGGACCCCCGCCGGGGCGCCGACGATCGGGTCGATTACGAGTCGCTGACCCAGTACGGACCGTGGGACGACCGCAACTACATGGTGACGCTGGAAGATCTCGACCTTCTCGCCGACAACGAGCTCGAGCTGCGAGCGCCGATCCCGGTGTTCTTCCGGGTCATGATGCGCCGGGGCTGGAGCGACCTGCCGCGCACCGGCCCGGCTCAGTATCCTCGCAGCGCCTACCAGATCTTCCGCCAGAAGTTCGGCGGCTGCCTGGTCGGCGGCAAGTTCTACCGCAAGGTCAAGTACGAGGACAACGGCTACAAGCTGATCCTTGACGAGGGCATCGGCGAGGAGGAGTTCTACACCGAGTTCCTCTCGGGCGAGTCCCGGGTCACCAGCCCCAACGGCGCGGCCGAATCGGCGATCAAGATCAACCCGGTCAACACCGACCAGGTGATCGCCGGCTCCAACGGCCCCGGTGGCGGCCAGGCGATGCACTACTCCACCGACGGCGGCGAAACCTGGACCCAGGTGGCCCTACCTCTGGGCAGCACCTGCTGCGACCCGGCGGTGGACTGGTCCTCCGACGGAAACTTCGCCTATGCCGTGACCCTCGGCAGCTGCAGCTTCTTCGGCGGCTGCGGCGTGTGGTTCTATCGCAGCGACGACGGCGGCCAGACCTGGACCGACCTGCAGGACATCACTCCCGGCGATCCCCGCCGCGAAGTCGCCACCGGCGGCGGCGACAAGGAGTTCATGCACGTCGACCAGTACTCCGGCTCGCCGCACCAGGACAACATCTACATCACCTGGCACAACGGCAACGTGATGCAGATCGCCCGCTCCACCGACTTCGGCAACACCTGGACGACCCAGTCCTTCGGCTCGGCGCCCCGGGGTATCGGCAGTGACGTCACCACCGACAAGAACGGCACCGTGTACCACATCTACGCCAGCACCTCGGCGGGAACGATTCAGCTGCTGCGCTCGACCAACGGCGGCGTGACCTACGAGTCGCCGATCCAGGTCGCCGATACCCAGGGGGTCTTCGACTACCCGATCCCGGCGATGGACTCCCGGCTGGTCTTCATCTACGCCTCGGCGGACTCCGACCTCAGCGACGGGCCCTTCGGCGGCAGCGTCTACGCCGCCTGGAGCGACACCGTCGGACCCGAAACCGGCAGCGCCGCGACCAACCACTCGCGGATCACGGTGGGTTACTCCCGGGACGGCGGCGACACCTGGAACACCAGCACGCCCCACGAGACTGCTGACGCCCTGGAGGTCGACCGCTTCCACCAGTGGCTCTCGGTCGGCCCCGACGGCACCGTTCACGTGATCTACTACGACACCCGCCGGGACGCGACCCGCCGCGCCGTGGACATCTACTACAGCTTCTCCACCGACGGCGCCGTCACCTGGTCGACCCCGGAGCGGGTCACCAGCGTGCAGTCCCCCCACATCAACGACGGCTTCGAGTGGGGTGACTACAACGGCATGGACATCGTGATGGACGACCTGATCGCGATCTTCACCGACAACCGCAGCGAAGGCGGCGGCTCGGGAGATTCGGTCGATGTCTACGCCGCCGGCATCACTCCCGGCGGCGGCGCCTTCTGCGGCAACGGCAACACCGATGCCGGCGAGGTCTGCGACGGCACCGACCTGGGCGGCCAGACCTGCACCGACTTCGGCTGCGGCGGCGGCACCCTGGCCTGCGCCAGCGACTGCAACGGCGTCGACACCTCGGGCTGTCTGGCCTGCGGCGGCCCCGGACGGGTCCCCGGCGGCTCCGGCGTGCCCGGCACGCCGCTGCTGGTCAACCGCAGCGGCGGCGACGTGGTGCTGAGCTGGGATACCTCCTGCGGCGGCGGCGACGACTTCGCCGTTTACGAGGGCATCGTCGGCTCCTTCAACAGCCAGGTCCCGGTCCAGTGCAGCACCGCCGGCCTGACCTCCCTGACCTTCACTCCCGGTGCCGGCAACCGGTTCTTCCTGGTCGTCCCCACGGCCTCCGGCAACGAAGGCTCCTACGGACTGGACAGCGACGGCGCCGAGCGTGCCGTCAGCGCCTCGGCCTGCGCACCCCAGTCGGTCGGAACCTGCCCCTGATCGGGGCACCCTGAATCGAGCGATCGACCACGACGCCCCGGCCCGAGCGCCGGGGCGTTCGTGTATTCGGCCCCCGGCCGGGCGTCTTTGCCCCGGCCCGGTATCGGCCGGGCCTACCTGGACTTGATCCCCGGCGGACCTACCTTTGGATTGCGGGGCCTCGCCGGTCTTGCGCCCCGCACCTCAACCTGGGACATGTCGGAGCACAACGTGATCCAAAGACTCGGTTTCATTCTCGTAATCGCGGCCCTGCTCGCCCCGGCCGCCTTCGGCCAGGAGCGCCGCAACGCCACCGAACGGGCCGGAGACCACCGGCAGCTGCGCTACGACCGCGTCCACGCCCGCGACGACGTTCGCGACCACGGACGCCTGACGGCGTTGGTCCAGCGCTTCGACGAGGCTCGTGAGGCCAATAACCGCGAGATGCTGCGGGCAATCGACAACGAACTGGCCCGGCTGCTCAACGCCGAACTCAGCGAAGGGCGCCGCGAGGTGAACCAGGCCCGTCGCGAGGTCCGCCAAAGCGAGCGGGAGGTTCGTTCCAGCCGCCGCGAAGTCCGGGCCAACCGCCGGGACGGCGCCGCCGGCCACGTGCGCCGGGACGATCGGCGGGACCTGCGGGACGATCGCCGCGATCTCCATGACGACCGCCGCGATGTCGAGCAGGAGGCCTACCTGATCAACGCGCGCCTCGATGCCGCCCACACCTTTCGCGGACTCCAGGGCAAGTACGACGAGGTCAGCCTGGAACAGCGCCGAGCGGTGATGACCGAACTGGTGCGCCTCGCGGAGATCGAAAACCGCCGGAACAAGCTGGAGGCCCGGGAGGATCGCCGCGAACTTCGCGAAGATCGCCGGGAGACCCGGGAAGACCGCCGCCAAGGCGGCTAGCCCCAGGCGGCAACCACAGACGAGTTCCACGAACCGGCCCTCTGGGCCGGTTCTTTTTTGGGCCGGGAAGAGCGAGGGGCGTCGAGCTCCATGCGACAATGTCGCCTGGAGGACACGGCCTTGAACGATCTGGCGAGCTACCTGGAACGCTTCGAAGAACTGCGCAGCCACAAGCGCTGGAGCACCGACGTCACCGTGCTCCGGTTCGCCGCGATGTCGCTGATCGCGTCCCCTCTCGAACGCCCTCACGTCGATCTGGAACGGGTCGCCGATGCCCTCCGGGACCATGCCGGCTGGTTCAGCCCGCTACGTTCGTCGATCCGCTACGCCGTGGCGGCGATGATCCTGCGCAACGGGCTGGAGCCTGCCGCGGTGCATCGGTCGGTGGAACAGGTCCGGGAAGGATTCCGCGCCCGCAAGATGCGGCGCGGGGGCATCTACGAGGTCCTGGCCGGGGTGGTACTGGCGATTCACCAGCGAGGCGAACAGGTCCCGGATCGGACCATCGACCGCACCCGGGACATCCTCGACCACTGGAAGCGGGATCACCGCTTCCTGACCGGCAGCGACGACTACCCGATGGCCGCCATGCACGCGACCCGGGAAACGCCCGTCCATGAGGTCGCCGTGGAGGTCGAGAAGGCCTACGAGCAGCTCAGGGCCGCCCGTTTCTCCCGGGGGAATCCGCTGCAGCTGGCCAGCCATCTGCTGGCGCTCTCCCCCCGCCGCGCCTTCCGCGCGGCCAACCGGTTCATCACCATCGCCGGTGCGCTCCGCTCCCTGGGATACCGGGTCAGCAGCCGCAGCTACGACGAGATCTCGATCCTGGCGCTGACCTCCCTGGCGCCCCGCCAGGCAGCCACCCGGGTGCTGAAGCTGCGGGACAGGCTGCGGGAGGCCAAACCCCGGCCCTCGGCGGACATCGCCTTCACCCTGGCCTCGAGCCTGGTCCTGGCCGGCGATCTGGAGAAGCAGCAGAACGCCGCCGATGCCGCCGACGTGGCGGCCTTGCGCAGCATCCAGGCGGTGCTGGACGCCCAGCAGGCGGCGGTCACCGCCGTCATCGCCGCAACCGCCGCATCGTCGGCTGCGGCCTCAGCGGCCTCCTGACACGCGCCCGACTTGCTGCGCAAAGCGAAGGGGCGGCCTCGCGGCCGCCCTTTTTCGACTCCTCGATGATTGCGGAGAACCGGCGCTAGGGCTGCGGCTCCTCGACCACGATCGTCGCCTGGGCCGAGTTCTCGTCGAGCTCGGCGAACACCAGGGCGCGCCCCGGCGCGAGACAGGTCACCTTGCCGTCGGCGTCGACCTCGGCCACTTCACGATTGGAGGAGCGGTAGCGGGTGCCGACCTTGCCCTTGGTCATGTCCCGGGCTTCACCGTCGGAGAAGCGCGCACGCACAATCAGCTGAGCCTCGGACTCTTTCTGCGGGTCGCAGAAGATCTTGGCCGGCTTCATCGCGAACAGCTTGACCTCGATCCCCTCGAGATCGATGGCCAGTTCGAGCGAACTCCCCTCCACCTCGAGCAGGCCGTCGCCTGTGCGCAGCCCGGCGACGATCCGGAACTGCCGTTCGCCGATGGCGTCCCGCGGAATCCGCACCGGCACCTGCCACAGACCATCCTCGGCCGGCTCGGTCGCGCGGTTGCGGTCGTAGTCCGCAGCCCCGGTCAAATCGACAGCCCGGATGTACTCCAGGTTCGGATGATCCTTGAGGCGAACCACGATCGTCGTCTTCTCTCCGGGCCGGACCAGGGTCCCGTCTTCCGGTTCCATGATGACCATCGACCGGCGCATTTCGTCGACCAACGCGTTCCCTTGGTTTCCGGCAGGTTCGTCCGCGTTCGCGCCGACCAGGGCCAGGCACAGAACGAACCACATCACGGCGATCTTCTTCATCGGCTTTCCTCCGGGGGGGCGGGGTCACCCGTACCTATCGATCGTAGTGCCCGGTTCGGCGGATCGTCAAACGAACCCCGGCAAATAGACGGAACCCGGCCCGGGAGCGCCGTTGCGCCCCGGAGCTCCGGATCTCGTGAAGCCGGGAGGATCTAGGCCGCTGCCTTGCGTTCGCGGGTCAGCCGGCGGGCCCGGCGGAAGCTGACCAGCTTGCCTTCCCGCTCGTCCCACAGATGCAGGAAAGCCGACTTCAGGCTGGAGAACAGCGTGATCTTGGGTGCCTGCTGGAACAGCGGATGCTCCTTGTGGCACTTCTCCAGATAGTAGTTCGGGATCCGCGGGTTCAGGTGGTGGATGTGGTGGAAGCCGATGTTGCCGCTGAACCACTGCAGAATGCGGGGCAGCTTATAGAAGGAGCTGCCCTGCAGGGCACCCTCGAGGTAGTCCCACTGTTCGCGACGAGCCCAGGCGGTGTCCTCGAACTGATGCTGCACGTAGAACAGCCAGACGCCGGCGGCCCCACCGAGCAGGAAGATCGGGAGCTGCACCATCAGGTAGGCCTTGAGGCCGATGGTGAAGTGGGCCAGCACCAGGATGCCGAGAATCGCCAGATTGGTCTGGTGCACGCTGCGCCGCTCCCGCTTGTGCAGGCGGCGATCGGGGATGCGGTGCTGGATCCCGAAGACCAGCAGCGGCCCGAACAGCAGGAAGACCGCAGGGTTGCGCGAGACCCGGTAGGCCAGCTTCTTCCAGCGGGACGAGGCG
Source organism: Acidobacteria bacterium Mor1 (assembly GCA_001664505.1). Taxonomy (GTDB): domain Bacteria; phylum Acidobacteriota; class Polarisedimenticolia; order Polarisedimenticolales; family Polarisedimenticolaceae; genus Mor1. The sequence continues at coordinate 4,499,877 of CP011806.1, read as the reverse complement.
TTGTACTCGTCGATGGTCATGGTCCAGATGTCGCCGAAGCCGCGACGATCCAGGTCACCGGTGGTGGCGTGGTGAATCGCGTGTTGCTGGCGCCACTGATGAAACGGCGTGAAGGCCAGCACCCCGGTCCAGAAACCGAGAATCTCGTTGGCCTTGCGGCTCTTGAAGTAGGATCCGTGGGTGCAGTCGTGGAACACGATGAACAGCCGCACGTAGAATCCGGCGGCGAGCACGATGCACGGAACGGCCAGCAGCCAGTGGAACTGCATCGCGAAGTACGTGAGGAACCAGAAGGTCACATAGGGCAGCGGCCCGGTGAAGATCTGGCCGATCCCGAGACGAAGCTTCGGAATCTGGTACTTTGCCAGAACCGACTTCCAAGACAGATCGGACTTGGCGATGTCGGCGAGTTTCCGTTTCGCGGCGTTGGCCACGGCGGCGGCGGCGGTCGGTTCGGTCTTGCTCATGCTGATGATCGACCCTCTGGAAACTTCAAATAGCTGACACTGCTCAAGTTAACGCAGGGGCCAGCCGGTGTCAAAAACACGGAAAACTTGCATCTTTCCGCGTTTTGTGGCTGACTCAGCCCCGTTCCATCGCACCGGGCGCTCGGGGCGCCCCGTTGGACGAGATGAAGTGTTGATCCACCCGACCGAGGCCGGGGCCCTCTGCCCCAGGCGGTACTGACAGATGGCGCTAAGAGGAGCGGGCGGTCGCGAAGGCGGCGGCGACGGAGGCGGACGCCGCCGTGGAGGCGGACGTTCGGGTTCCGGGGGTTCGAACCGCGGAGGCGGCGGAGGAGGCGGCAGACGCCCCCGGCGGCGCTCCCGCTCGCGGAGACGCGGCGGTGGCGGTGGTGGTGGTGGAGGCGGCGGACGCCGCCGCAAGCCCGAGGGCGAAGCCACCCTGCAGGTCGAGGGCTGGCTCCAGGTGGCCGACGAGGGCCACGGCTTCCTGCGCTCCAGCGACGCCGATTACAATCCTGAAAGCGGCGACCCCTTCGTTTCGAAAGAAATCGTGCAGCAGCACGGCCTGGAGACCGGGCTGGCCCTGAACGGCATGGCCATTCCCGGCGAGGGGCGGAACGCTCCCTGGTTCGAGTCGATCGAGACGATCAACGGCGAGGACCCCCAGGTCTGGGCCGACCGCACCAAGTTCAACGACCTGGTCGCCGATTCACCCCGTGAGCGGATTCGCCTGGAGACCGAGGCCACCGAGATCTCGACCCGGGTGGTCGATCTGATCGCCCCGATCGGCAAGGGGCAGCGCTGCCTGGTGGTTGCACCGCCCAAGGCGGGCAAGACCGTCCTGCTGCAGAAGATCGCCGGGGCGATCTCGACCAATCACCCGGAGATCCACCTGATCGTCCTGCTGGTCGATGAGCGCCCGGAAGAGGTCACCGACATGCGGCGCAGCGTCCAGGGAGAGGTGGTCGCCTCCTCTTCGGACGAGATGTCGTCGAACCACGTGCAGGTCGCCGAGATCGTGATGGAGCGGGCCAAACGCCTGGTCGAGTGCGGCAAGGACGTGGTCGTCCTGCTCGACTCGATCACCCGGCTGGCCCGGGCCTACAACAACCAGCAGAAGGGTGGCGGCCGGGTCATGTCCGGCGGCATCGACTCCCGCACGATGGAGAAACCGCGGCGTTTCTTCGGCGCGGCCCGCAACGCCGAGGGGGGCGGCTCCCTGACGGTGATCGGAACGGCTCTGGTGGACACCGGCTCCCGAATGGACGAGGTCATCTTCCAGGAGTTCAAGGGAACCGGGAACACCGAGATCGTGATGGACCGCAAGCTGTTCGAGCGGCGGATCTTCCCCGCCATCGACATCTCCCAGAGCGGGACCCGGCGGGAAGAGTTGCTCTACGGCGAAGCGCAGATCTTCAAGATCAACCTGATGCGCCGCGCGCTGGCCCGGCTGCGGCCGGTGGAAGCGATGCAGCTGCTGGTGGGCAAGCTGGAGAAGACCGACGGGAACGAGTCGTTCCTCTCGGAACTCGACTCCTAACCCGCGCTCCCCAGTTGCGGCCGCTGCTTGCGCAGCTCTTCGATCAGCAGTGCGCGCATGCCCTCGACCACCTCGGAGACCTCCGTCGTGCGCACCGCCCGTTCGCCGCGGACGGTCCCGCGCCAGAGCGTCTCGCCGTCGGCGCTGACCAGCCGTAGTTCCAGCTCGCACACGGCGTGGGGCAGGCCGTCCACATCCAGTTCCTCGAAGGTCACGACCCGCCCCTCCAGGTAGCGTTCGTAGCGGCCGCCCGGCTGAACCGGCTCCGCTCCCAGTTCCCGCGCCACCAGCGCCGGCAACATCGTGGCCAGCGGCGCAGCCCAGCGGTGGTAGGCGTAGAACCCGACCTCGGCATCCCGGCGTCCCTTGCGATAGACCAGGCGATCCCGATCGTAGGGCGCGTCAACGGAGAACGGACGCACCCCCACCGAGGGCGCCTCGGCGGCGGCCGCCGCCTCGCCCGGCGCCAGGTGGTAGTAGTGGGTCGGCGGCACCTTGGCACAGCCGGCCAGGAGCAACGACGACAGGACGGCAATGAGGATGGCGGCGCGCATCAACGATCTCCGGGACGCCGATCCGGCTCGGGCTTGACCCGGATCAGGCTGTAGGGCTTCTCTTTCAGGGTCTGGGACAACTCGACCATGTTGCGCAACGAAGTCTGCAGGTCGGCGAGGCTACGTTCGATGGCCGCGCGATTGTCCGACAACAGCGCCATCGAACCGCCGGCCTCGTCCAGGGTCGTGCGCGCCGTGTCCATCACCGCGATCAACCGCTCGCCGTCGGGGCCGAGGGCGTTCTGCAGATCGGAGGTCAGGGACTGGAGCTGCGCCGACAGTTCCGGCACCCCGTCCAGGGCCTGGCCCGCTTCGGCGGTCAAGGTCTGCAGTTGATCGAGCAGCGGGCCGATCCGCGGCTGGGTCTCATCCATCGTCCCGCGCAGGTCGGCCAGCAGGCCCTCGAGGGAATCGAGGTTCTCGTCGGAGAGCAGTCGTTCGACCCGGGAGACCAGCGGTGTGACCTCGGCGGAGATCTGATCCATCAGCATCCCGGTCTTGACCAGCAGCTCGCCGGCCTGGGTGCCCAGCTCGTCGAGTTTGGCCAACCCCTCCTGCATGCCGGGGCTGGTGCGGCCGTAGATCATCGCGCCCTCGGCCAACCGCGGTGCCGGATCCCCGCCGGGTTCGATGGCGAGAAAGGGATCGCCGAAGATGCCCGGGCTGGCGATGGTGGCCGAGGCACCCTCGTGGAGCGCGATCTCCGGATCGACTCCGATGGCGAAGGTCACCGGCCACTCGGCGGCGGCATCCAGGGTGACGTTGCGGACGCGGCCGACCCGCACCCCGGCGACCCGCACCGCAGCCCCGGGCTGGAGCCCGCCGGAGCCGTCGAGCTGAACCTGATAGGCGACCCGCCCTCCGGTGCCCGGGCGCATCCCCGCCAACCACAGGGTTCCCAGGCCCAACAGCACGAGGGCGGTCAAGACCAGGATGCCGAGTTGCAGATCGTCCAGTCGGGTTTCTTTTCTCATGACGTCTACAGATCCTCAATGAACCGGAGCAGGCTCTCTGCATCTCGTTCTTGCGACGGCGGCCGTCGATCGAGAAAGTCTCGCACGACCGGGTCCCGGTGTTCCTTGACCACCTCGGGCAGGTCGACGACGCGAAACTGCCCCTGGTGCATCAGCGCCACCCTGTCGGCGATCGAAAACGCGCTCTCCAGCTCGTGGGTGACCACCACGGTGGTGACGGAGAAGACCTTCTGCAGCTCCAGGATCAGGCGGTCCAGCTCCGCCGACGTGATCGGATCGAGTCCGGCCGACGGCTCATCGAAGAACAGGAGCTCCGGATCCAGCGCCAAGGCCCGGGCCAGCGCCGCGCGCTTGGCCATGCCCCCGCTGATCTGCGACGGCAGGCGGTGGATGGCATCTTCCAGGCCGACCAGACCCAGTTTGATCCGCGCCACGATCCGGCGCGTGGTCGGAGGGAGATCGGTAAATTCCAGCAGCGGCAGCTCGACGTTCTCGGAGAGCGTCATCCCGCCGAAGAGTGCCCCGGCCTGAAACGCCATGCCCATCCGGCGGCGCAGCGCGGCCATGGTCTTCTTGTCCGCCGAAAAAATGTCGGTGCCCAGGACACGGACCTCACCGGCATCGGGGCGCTCGAGCCCGACCAGGCACCGCAGCAGCGTGCTCTTGCCGCTGCCGCTGCCTCCGAGGATCACCGTGGTCTCGCCGTGGCGGATGTCGAGGTCGACACCCCGAAGCACCTCCTTCGGCCCGAAGGACTTGCGCAGGCCACGCACCGAAATGGCGATCTCGCCGGACAACCTCTAGCCCCCCACGTAGAAGAGCGCCGTGACGAACAGGTCGACGACGACGATCAGCAGGATGGAACGTACGACGGTCCGGGTCGTGGCCCGGCCGACCTGCTCGGGCCCCCCGCGGGTCGCCAGGCCCTGCTGACAACCGACCAGTCCGATCACGAGACCGAAGGCCATCGCCTTGGCCAGCCCGGCCCAGACATCCTGAAGCTCCAATGCCTCGGCTGTGCGCTGGAGATAGGCGGGACTGCCGATCCCGAGAGCGGTGGTACCCACCGCCCACCCGCCGAGGATACCGACGATGTCGGCGAACACCGCCAGGCAGGGCATCACCACCACCAGGGCCAGCAACCGGGGCGCCACCAGGTAGGACACCACGTCGAAGCCCATCACGTCGAGGGCATCGATCTCCTGGGTGACCCGCATCGTTCCGAGCTGGGCCGCGATGGCCGAGCCGAAACGGCCGGCGACGATGATCGCCGTCAGCAGGGGTCCCAGTTCACGGGACATCGAGACGGCGACCAGGTCGGCAACCAGATCGGCGGCGCCGAAGGTCCGGAGCTGATGAGCGGACTGGAGAGAGACAATGACGCCGACCAGAAAACAGAGCAGCGCCACCAGCGGCAGCGAACGGTTGCCCGCCTCGACCGCGTAGCCGATCGCCTGGCGCAGGCGCAGGCGCTCCCCGCGAAACGGACCCAGGAGCAGCCGGGAGCAAACGCCGGCAAAAAGCCTCCAGGTCTCTCCGGTCTGGATCAGCGACTCGCGGGTCGCCGAGCCGACTGCCTGCAGCGCCTTGCCGAACAACACCGGCTCAGTGTTGGAGTCGTTGCCAGGTCACGTCGGGGGTGGGACAGCAGGCCTCGAACGCGACCTCGAGACCGGCCATCTCGAACATGCGCATGACCGACGGGCTGGGAGAACAGATCAGAACCTTCTTGCCCGCGCTCCGCCCCCTGAGAATCGCCTCGACCATGACGGCGGCACCGGCGGTGTCCATCGATTCCACCTGCCCCAGGGCGAGCACGATCCGGTCCTCGCTCTGGCGGTCCAGCACGTTCAGGATGCGAGAACGAAGTTCCGGCACCTCTTCGGCGGAAACACGGCCCGCGACGCGCAGGGTGAAGGCCTTGACCTCCTGGGTGCGAATCGGGTGATCTTCGGTGCGGAATCCGAGTGCTGCCACGGCGAGTCCTCCGAATGTCTATTGTAGCCCGGGGGCCGGAGGGTTACACCTGACGGCGAACCCACCGGCCCCCGGAAGACCGTTCGGAATCAGTCACAGCGGCGGCTCAGGTCCTGGACCAGCGGACAGGTGGTCGAGAGGCTGTCCTCGGGACGCTCCTGGCCGGCGCTGTCCAGCCCGTAGGATCCCTCGGCATCGAGGGACTGTCCGACGATGACGAAGAACAGCGAACCCGGCGCCGTGGTGGTGTCCCAGGCGTAGCTTCCCGAAGTCCCCACGCCGCACTCCTGGCCGCTCCATGCGTAGGAGCCGATCGACGCCGGATCCAGCGGGCCGTACTCGATAACGTGATCGGTGGCCGAGCAGGAGGCGCCGTAGGTCAGGGACAACACGCCGGTGGTGCGGTCGTAGCCGCTGACCAACAGCTGGTTGCTGCCGGCCGCCTCGCCGGGAGTCGGCACACCGGAGGTTGCGGAGGCACCGGTGACCACCAGCGAGAAGACCGCGTCGTTCTCCGGAGTGTCGAGGTAGCCGTCCTGGTTGATCTCCTGGGCGCTGACCTCGACGGTCCAGGTGCCCGCCTCGGGGTTCTGCACGAACACGTTCTCGACGGTGTCGATGACGTTGGCGCTACCGCCCGACTGGGAGTAGTTGCCGATGTCGAGGCCGACGTTGCCGTGGTACACGGTGCCCGAGGGGGAGACCACCCGCACACTCAGATCGTTGATCCGATGCAGGCTCGCCGAGGTCGTGCCCGGGGGATCCGGGTAGACCATGGTGATCTTGAGCTCACTCTCACCCACCGGCACTTCGACCAGGTAGTTGACCTGGTCGCTCACCTCGAGTGCCTGGCCCTGATCGACGATGAAACTGTTGACCGCCCGGTCGTAGGCCAGCCGTGCCGAGGGACGCCCCCAGCCTTGATGCACCCGGGTGAGGTTGTCGCCGACGCCGCTGAAGGTGTACTGCCAGGAGTTGTTGATCAGCAGCGCCTTGAGGGTCGAGAAGTGCGGCTGCCGTTCGAAGACCGAGCTACCGACGGGGTTGGTGCCCCAGAGGTTCTCCGACCACATCTGCAGCATCAGGCCGAGCACGCCGGCAGCGGTCGGCGTGGCGCCGGAGGTCCCGCCGAAGGTGGTGTAGCCGTCGTTGATCGCGGTGGTGCGGATGAAGTCGTAGAAGTAGTGCACGTCGGGCTTGATCCGGCCGTCGGCGGCAGGCCCGATCGACGCGGCACCCCAGGAATCGTCGGCAGTATCCAGCGTGTTCTCGTGATCCACCGCGCCCACCGAGATGATGTTCTTGGCCCAGGCCTGGGGGCGGGAATCCCGGCTGCCGGCGTTGGACTGGGACTGCAGAATCGCGATGTCCAGCCGGAAGATGATGTCGTCCATCTCCGACGAGATGCTGGTGTACTCGGTGGTGCGGCTGCCGCCCCAGGAGTTGGTCTGGAACGAGGCGAAGAACGGCGCCTCTTTCAGTTCCTGGGTGTGGGCGAACCGATCCCCGAGGAAGCTGTAGTCCGACGCGATCCCCTGCTCATTGCAGGGCATGTGGCCCGTCGCCGAGCCGTCACCGTCGCCGTCCCGATTTCCGTTGCCGAAGACGACGCCGTAGGAGCTGCTGCCGTGGCTCTGGGCGAAGAAGTCGAGGTTGTTGCCGCTACCGTGCAGGACCACGCCGTCGAAGTCCTGGTGATCCAGATCGAAGCCGTTGTCCAACACCTCGCCGCGCACGCCCTGGCCGCAGTAGCCCTCGATCGACTCGACGTAGTCGGCGCCGGAGTCCTCGCGAATCAGATCCATATCGGTTTCACGCGGGACCCAGCGATCGATCCACAGGGTGTCGTCGTGACCCGCCAGCCGGCGGAGCTGGTCTCGATCGACGGTCAGCTCGACGACATGGCCGTTGGGGTACTCGCTGTCGACGGTGGCGCCGAGGGCCCGGGCGTCGCTTGCGATCCGCCCCTTGCCTGCCGGGCCCCAATCGAAGGCCATGGCGCGCACACGGACGCGCTGCGGCTCGACCGCCGCCTCCTGAGCCAGCCAGTCGATCAGAAACGGCTCCAAGCGGTAGGAGGGATGGTAGGGCTCGACCCGCTGGACGAAATCGAGGGCGCGCACCGAGCCGGTCCGGGCAGGATCCATCCGCACGAGATGCGCCTGCATCGGGAAGAAGCGCAGCACCTCGACACCCGACGACTCGAGCACCGCCCGCCACTCGGGCAAACTCACGCCGCGGAACTGCACGATGAACAGCCGGTGATCCTCGGCGGCCGAAAGCGTCTGCACTGGAGCCGGCAGCGGCTCGCCGGGGGCAACGGCCCCGCTCAGCAATCGCAGCCGGTTATCCAGAGGCCGCGGCTCGGTCCAGGTCGCCCCGGCGTCGCGGCTGAAGGTCGAAAACCGCTCGCCCGCCTCGCTCCAGTTGACGAAGGGCGCTTCGGTCGCGGCGCCCCCGCTTTCCAGGGCCACGACCGCTCGGGGCGTGACGTGAAGCCGCTTCCGTTGCGCCGCACCATCCAGGTCCCGGGAGGTCACCCATATCTCGTAGCGGCCGCCCTGTTCCACGACCGAGACATTGATCCGGCCGTCGTCGACCGGCTGAGCGACGGCTCCCGCCGCCACCAGGAGGCCCATCAGGCAGGCCAGACCCCAACGCGTGAACATTTTCAAGGATCCCCCCCGCAAGGAGCCGGCGGCACGAGCCCGCCGGTTCTTGCTCTTGTCGCATAGATTTCGTGTGGAGTGTACGCCGATTCCGGCGGCACGACCGAACTCAGCGTTGCGCGGGAGGGGTTCGCGCCGCCGCCGCGATGCCGACGGGCCGGTTCACATCGGTGGCACTTCCGCCGAGCAAGACGAACGACGCCCAGAAATAGGGGTGGGCGTAGCTGACCTCCTCGCCGTCGAGGACCACCGTTCGCCGGCTCACCCCCTCCTGAAGCCCCTTCTGAGCACGTCCCAGGGCGGTGTCCAGCGGCAACCCGCCGGCCACATTTCCGTAGAACGCGTCCATCACCCTCGAAGTCGCCTCATCGTCGATGCGCCACAGCGACACCAGCACGTTGCGCGCCCCCGCCAGCAGGAAGGAGCGGCCGAGGCCGACCAGGCCCTCTCCGCGGCTGAGCTGCCCCATGGCGGTGTCGCAGGCAGCCAGGCTGACCAGTTCCGCAGCGCAGCCCAATCCCGCCAGCTCGTGTGCCTGCAACAGGCCGTCCTCGCCGGCCCCCGGCCTCAGCATCACCGCCGACAGCTCCGGATGCTCCAGGCTCAGCCGGCCGTGGGTGGCGAAATGAACCAACCGGCGGCCGGCCAGGAGCTCCTTGACCGCCGACTCGGTCGCCGCGGCCCCGACCAACGCACGCCCCCCGGGCCAGCGCTCGGCCAGTGCGGTGGCCTCGGGCTGCGCCGAGGGCAAGGGGTCGAGTGCCCAGCCGGCTCGGAATGCCTCTTCCGATTGCTCGAGGGACGGCGCGATGGCCAACAGGCCGGCTGCCGGCGATGAACGAGCGCGGAGCGTGGCCCACACCGTCGCGGAGTGGACGTAGCTGAAGTCCACTGCGTCGGCCATGTAGCCCGCCGCGGCGTACTCGTGAAACAGCGGACGGGGCTGCCCCTCTTCGGCCTCGCCCGGCAATTCCCGAACCAGCGCACCGAAGGGCAGGTGCCACAGCATGTCGTGAGGGTTGACGATCAGGTGGTCCAGCTCGGACAGGTCGCGGGAGAGCGGCTCCATCAACAGCCGGTAGAGCTCGTGCCCGGCTTCCAGGTGCTCCTGCACCTTTCCCCGCAGCGCGACGTCTTCCGCCCGGGAGAGGCTGCGCAGCGGCGCCAGATAGCGTTCGAGCCGGGCCTCCAGTTCCGATGACGCAATCGGCACCTGGGTCAGCTTGATGCCGTCGCGGGTGACCAGCCAGTACACCGTGCGCTTGGGATGAACCCAGTACTTGAGAAAGCCGGTGCCCTCGGGAAGCGCGGCGCGAATCTCCGGGATCGATTGGGGCACCACCGTCGGCACCGGATCCTGATTCAACCGGCGCGCCTCGCGGACAAGGGTGCTCCAACGCCGCTCGGCGACCCGCAAGCGCTCCTGGCCGGCGGCGTCGAGCCCCTCCCGCAGCTCCAGCTCCTGGAGCGCCATCAACTCGCGGAACGCCGCCTGCTCCTCGGAGCCGACCGCTTGCTCCCTGGCACCGGAGGAACCGCCGGACCGGTCTGCTCCCTCGACCACCTCGAGGAAAGAGCGGGCATGGAAGCCCTCGGCCAGCTCGAAGGCGAGGTCGGGAGAACGGGAGTCGATCAACTTGATCAACTTGCCGTGGTAGGCGCTGATCTGGACGTCGAGAAATCGCGTGCGCTCCATCGCGCCGCCGGCGACCCGGGTGCGCAACTCGTCGAGCAGGTCGATGGCGGCATCGAGCCGCTCCTCGGCGAGGCCGGTGAGCCCGAGCTCGTCCTCCACGTCGCCCAGGTTGCAAAAGGCGTAGGCCACACCATGGTGATCGCCTCTGCGGAAGGAGCGCTCCAGCACCTTGAGATAGGAACCGCGGGCGGCTTCCAACCGGCCGCTCTGTTGTTCCGCGTAGGCGCGCAGGCCGAGGCCGGTCAACTCCTCGCCTTCGAGGCCGGTCATGTCGAGGTCGGATGCGTCGAAGACCGCAAGGGCATCTTTCATCCGCCCGGCATTGACCAGGAGCCGCGCCCGCAGGTTCACCGCGCGAGCCAGGTACTTCCTCGCGTCCAGCTCACGCAGAATCGCCATCTGGCCGTCGACGAAGTCCAGCGCCGCGTCCAACCCCTGTTCCGAGGCGAGCCGGGTTGCCGTTTGAAGGCGGGCCTCGGCGGCGCGTGCAGGCTCGCCGGCGCGTTCGAAAGCCTCCACGGCGGCGAGCAGGTCGCGGTTGGCGTCGTCCCAGGCCTGCTGGCGGCGGAAGGTCTGGGCCCTGTCTCGCAGGAGCCGCCCTTCGAGCACGCCGTCGCCCAGCTCGCGGGCAGCGGCGAGGGCCTTCGCGTAGGTCTGGAAGGCGAGTTGGTGATCCCCGGCCCTGCTGTAGCCCGAGGCGAGTTTGGCCAGGGCCCGTGCGGCCTTGCGCCGCTCCTCATCGGACTCCGTCCCTTCGGCTGCCGCCGGCAGCGCGCCGCAGCAAAGGATCAGACCGATCAGCAGCCCCGCCCGAAGCGCGATGCTAGGGCGCAGGGACGACTCCCCGCTTCTTCGCCAGCGCGGCCAGGCCCGCTTCGACCACCTCCGGAGATGCACTGGACGCCTCGAGGAAGCGGACCGCCTCGCCGTACAGGCCGAATCGATCGCTGATCACCGCGGCCATCAACGGCTCCTCGCGGCTTAGCTCCCGCAACCTTTCATACTCCCGTGCTCGATCCTCTGCAAGAAGCTCGAATCCGACGAAGGGAGAGGCGATCAAATCTCCACCGAGATCGGCCTGGACCCGCCAGAAATAACGTTCTCCGGGCACCAGCTGCAGATCCCCGGTGGAAACCCGCAGCGGTCCCCCGGCGACCTCCTGCTCTCCGCTCCAGACCAGCTCTCTCGCGGCGTCGACCAGCAGCACCTCGAGCCGCCGTGGGCTCCCCTGCCCCCGGACTTCGACGACCAGGGCGGCCGGGGTGGCTGCGACCGCCTCCCATCGAGGCTCCAGCGGCTCCAGCGAAAGCTCGCCGGCAGGGCCGCTCCGCACCACCGAGCCATCCCCTGCCGGGATCTCGAACAGGGACTCGCCTGCGAAGCCGCGACCGTCCAGGGCGGCCGCGTAGGGTTCGCGCCAGTCTTCGAGGCCGGCCAGCCGGGCCCCGCCGGACTGACGTGCATTCCAGAGGAAGAGCACGGCGAGGATCATTGCGGCGGCCGCCGCGAGTGCCGGGACCCAGCGGCTCCCGCCGCCCCGGGATCGGTCATCGACCGCCAGACGTCGAAGACGGCGGCGCGTAGTCGCCGATGCTTCGTAGGTCCCCTCTGCTGCCGTCTGCTCCACCTCGGGGCCGAGGGACTCGATGGACGCCAGGGTCCATTCCAGGCTCTCGACACTGTGGAGCGATTCCGCCGGCACCCGGCCCGACGAAAGACTCTCGGCAAGGACGGCCGGGTCGACCTCTCCCCGGGGTCCGGAAGCAGGCCCGGACAGGAGAGATCCGAGGGCGACCGCCTCGGTCAACTCCCGACGGCAGGTCTCGCAGCCGACCGCATGGCGCAGATACCCGTAGCGCTCCCCGGCATCGGCGACCGTCTCCCGGCCGACCCATTCTGCAAATCGGATGCACTCGCGACTCATCGCCCTTTCCTCGTACTTCTGCCGTCCATGGCTACTGATGCTCTCCCCGGCGGCCTGTTACCGCCTTGAACCAGGAAGGCTCGAGATCGGCCAGAGCGCGGCGCAGCCGGGTCACTGCGCTGTGCACTCCCTTGCGCGCCGCGCCGTAAGAAATCCCCAGTTCCCGGGTCAAGTCCTCGTAGTCCCGCTCCTCGAGAAACCGCAGGCGGATCAGGTGCCGGTCCCGTTCCGACAGGCGCTCCAATCCGCGAGCCAACAGCTCGCGTTCTTCGTTCCGTTCCACGTCGCTGGTGGCTGCCTGCTCGCCGGCGATTTGATCGAGCTCGAGTCCCGCAACCTCCGGGGTGCGTCGCTTCTTCTCACGCAGGTACATCAGGCACGCACGGCTGGCGATCACCGAGACATAGGCCGCGAAGGGACCGCGGCCTTGCCACTGTCGCAATGCTGCGGCGTCATCCCGCCACAATTTCTCGCAGAGGGACAGCAACACGTCTTCACTCTCTTCGGGAGAAAGCCGGAACTGGCCGCGAGCAATCGCGAGCACCCGTCGCTCGACGTCTTCGATCAACGCTTCGGCAGCGGCGCGGTCGCCGGCCAGGACCGCTTCGATGCGTTGCGCGTCGTTCACCGCCGCACCGGGCCCCGCGGGCCGGGCCGGTCACTCAACCTACGGATACTGATGGAAGGAGCCACCGCGCCATTCTTCGGTGGTTGGTCGGGAAAGTAAAGCCGGCCTCCGAGAGCCGCCGGCGATGCGATCAGGGGTCGACTTCCCGCACGCGGGACAAACCGGCCCCCTGTCACGCCCACTTTTGGGCGCACGAAATCGGCGCGTCAAAGACCCGCTTTTCCCTCACTTTTTCTGGAGTCCGGAGGCCGGAAAACTTCCCCCCCGAAAAGAACAGCGACGTACACTTTCTGTCTCAGCGACTCAACGGCGGGTGAATAGACAATGCGAGAAAAGGACGACGCGAGGCAGCACGCGGCCGAGGGCGGGATCGGCGGGAACCTGCACGACGCTCTGCGCCGGCCGGGCTTGCGCTCCGAACTTCCCGAGATGTTGGAGCAGGTCCTCGACGGCTGCACGGCCTCCAAGGGTTGGCTCTACGACCGCTTCGCGCCGAAGCTGTTGCGCAGACTGCGAAGCCGCTACCAGTCCGCCGGACTCGATGCGGAAGAACTGCTGCACGATGCCTTCGTTTTGTTCTTCCAGGACGACGCGCGTGTCCTGCGCAGTTTCGTGACGCGCACTCCCCCCGCCTCGCAAACCGACAGCAAGCTGGAGTGCTTCTTCTGGAACCTCGCCTGCGGCATCGCGAGCAACCGGCGCCGCTCACGGCGCCGCTTCCGTCCGCTTCCGCTCCTCGGCGCGGATCAACGCCCCGGTGTCGAAGACGCCGAACAGCGCAACCTGGACAAGGACACCCTGGTGCGCCTCGACGCCTGCCTGCGTCGCGGCAACGCACGGGTCTACCTCTACTACAAGATGCGCTTCGTCGACGGGCTGACCCCCGAAGAGATCTCCCAGGCGACCGGCTGGTCCCGCAAGGCGACCTACAAGCTGAAGCTGTCGCTCAACCAGACGATCGAGAGTTGCGCGAGGAAGCTCGGCCTGTGAGCCATGCTCCCCATCGAACCTGTCGACAGGCGGGGATGTGGGCAGCGCTCCTGCTGCTGATGCAGGCCTGTGCGCCTGCGCCGGGAAACGATCTGCTCGAGGATGCGACCTGGACCTTCCGCGGCCACCGCGATGCATCGTTCACCGCCGACGGATCCCTGATGCCCAAGGTGATCGGCAACGAGAACATGCTGGACCTCTGCATCGAAACCCGCCCCTCGGTCGACACCAGCCAGTGGCAAGCCCGGCTACATATCGGCGGCGACGCAGCCCCGGCGGAATCGAAGCCTCCTGCGGTCCGCTTCGGCAGCACCGTTTGCTACGGCGTACCGCTGGGCAGCATCAAGACCGCCGGCATCCAGGAGGTCTGCGGCTCCATCGAGGATGTCTACGACGGGCGCCGTCAGGACCTTCCCTGCCGGCCGATCATGTTCGAGCCGGATACGACGACCTTCTCCGAACTGTGGCAGCAACGCTTGCCCGCATTGCGGAGCGGCGTGGACCACCTCGAGATGGCGGCGCAGCTACGCGACCTCGGCGATCGCGCCGAGGACGCGGGTTATCCGCTGCTCGGCGTGCGCTTCGACCTGATGGCGGTCTACTTCCTGCGCCAGCAAGGCACCGAAGCGGCTCTGGGCGAAGCCGGCTCTCTGCTCGCCACGCTACCCGACTGGATCAACCATCCTGCGGCCAGCGAGTCCGCCGCCATCGTCGCCCTCGAGCGAGCCAACCTGGCCATGGAGCGGGACGCCGGCCCCGGCGAAGCCTGGGAACACCTGGGACACGCCGAAGCGCACTACTCACGGATCGCCGACTCGGGAATCCTGGCGGTGGCCAACCGCCAGGCGGGCATGCTGTTTCGGATCGGTGCCGAGCAGCCGGCCCGGGAACGGCTAGGCCGCATGCTGGATCGCAGCCGCGAAGCCGGCTTCGACAACCGGCATCTCCCGGCCGCCCAGATCACCCTGAGCTGGTTGATCGCCCAGGATCCGTCGACCGACCACCTTGCTCTGGACGAGGCAGAGGGCCTGTTGCGGAGCGCCCTCGATGCGAACTCGAATGCGCTGGGCGCTGCGGAGCGGGCCAACATCTTGATGAACCTCGCGTACATCGAAGCGCGTCTCGGCCGCGACCCCGGCCCGTTGCTCGAGCGGAGCCTCGCCGAGGCGGGCGAGGACGGCCTCAAGGCCCGGCGGCTTGCGCTCTGGTCCCGGCTGGTGCGCTCGGATCACCTGTCCGCGGCAGGCAAACCGGAGCAGGCCCTCGACGAGTGCCGCGCCGTGGCCGATTCCGGCGAACCCCGCCTGGCGGCATGGGGTGCGAGTTGCGCCGCGGCCCTGCTCCGCCGCCAGGGAGATCTCGAGGCAGCCGGCAGCGCCCTCGAAACGGCTCTGGCCAACCACGAACGAGACGCAGCCCGGCCGACCGACCGGAACATGAAACTCGGACCGGGACGCCGGGCGGAAGACTTCTACCGTGCCGCCCGGAACGCCACGGAGCTGGGCCACCCCGGCCGGGCCTGGCAGATCCTCGAACAGCTCGACGCCCTGACCCTGCGGGACCGGGACGGCTCGGTCTGCGACTCGGCCACCGACAGCGACGAAGAACAGGCGCTGCTCGACGAGCTGAGCCGGCTCAGCGTCCCCGCCTCTCCGGCGCGTAAGCGTCAGCGAGCGGGTGCGCGACAGTCGTTGATGAGTCGGCTCGAGGCGACCATCGCATCCCGCAGCGGCTGCGGTGCCCTCGGCACCGGCGGCGAGATCGCCGACTATCGCGCATTCCCGGTGGAGAACGAGGTGATCCTGCTGCGCCGCGATGGCGAGCGCACCACGCTCTACCGGCGTACTCCTCTCGAACGGAACGCTCTCGCGCAACGAGTTGCCGAGATCGAGAAGGCCCTCGACCGCCGCGACGTCGACGCCACCGAATGGCGCCGGTTGACCGAGCCCCTGGCCCGGGCCCTGGCTCCCCGTACCGACGACCTGGGCGACGTGACCCGCTTCGCGCTGCACGGAGCGCTTCAGCAGGTCCCGCTGGCCGCCCTCGAAACCGACTCCGGAGAGTGGCTCGCGACCCGCACGACGGTGGCCAACGTGCCGGCTCACACCGGCAGTGCCGCGCAACCCACGGGCGAAACCGACCGCACGCTGTTCGTGGTCAACCCCACCGGCGATCTCGCCCAGGCCTCCCGGCTGGCCGGCGAATACCGCACGCTGTTCCCCGATGCGGATGTGCTCGAGGGAGCTCGCGCTTCGGCCGAGACGGTGCGCCTGGCGCTGACCGGCGCACGCTGGGTTCATATCGATGCCCACGCAACCTACGAACCCTCCTTCCCCGACCTGACCCGGCTGGTGCTGGCCGACGGCTGGCTGACCGCCGCCGGGCTGGCGGGGCTGCGCCCCTCTCTCGAATTCGCCAACCTCAGTGCCTGCGGCTCCGGCCGCTACCCGGCCACGGCAGACAGCGGCCACTACGGCCTGGCCGGTTCGCTGATCAAGGGAGGCGCGAGCTGGGTGATCGGCGCCCGGGCGGACCTCGACGAAACCCTGGCCTCGGAGTTCAACGGGGCGTTCTACCGGGAGCTCGCGCTCTCCGGAGACATCCCCGCGGCCCACACCGCGGCCCTACACGACGTGATGAAACGACATGCACCCAGTTCCTGGGGAGCGCTGCTGCTGCTGCGCGGCAGCGAGCCCTCGGAAGCGCCCGAAACCGGGAGCGGCCGGCTGGCCTACAACGTGGCGGCCGTTCCGATGGCAGGAGACAGGCGATGACCCGATCCGATGACGATCTGTTGTGGCAGCCCTCACGGCTCGACACCGACGTGCGACGCGGTGATCTCGACGACGAGATCCTCGCGGCCTATCGCGCGGGACAGCTCGACGACGAGAGCACTCGGCAGATCGAAGCGCTGCTGTGCCGCAACGCCGACGCCCGGCGCCGTCTGGCGGATCTCGGCGGCGTGATCGACGAGAAGCCCTCACCGGCGGCGCGCAGAGCCGCCATCGAAGGGCAACCCTATCCGGCGGAACAGGCGTCGACGGGACGCTCGGGCAGCCGCATTCCGCTGGCCGCCGCGGCCATGCTGCTGCTCGCCCTGCCGCTGGGCCTGTTTGCCTGGAGCCAACGGAGCCAGCCGTTCCCCGCAGACCTGAGTTTCGCGGTTCAGGTTCAGGGGATGGCCGCCGAGAGGGCGGGGGAACGCATGGCGGCAGCGTATCCGGATACGTCGGTCGAGGTCACCGTCGAGCCGATGCAGGCTCCCCGGGCCGGCATGCTCTTCGCGCTCTACCGGGTCGACCCCGGGCGCCTGATGCGGATCGACCCGGGGCTCGACGTCGAACTCGGCCGCGGCACCGCGATCTTCAGCGGGCCGGCCCATCGCTTCGCCGGAGGCGAAAAGGGCACCCACGAGTTGATCGTCGCGGCGACCTACGACGGCGAACTTCCCGCCGCCGTCGATCTTCCGGCGAACCGATCCCCCCAGCGGGCTCTTTTCCCCGATTCCAACGGCACAACCATCCCCAAGACGCTCACCATTCTTCCCGCGGGCAACGGGAGCGAGCGACGCGAGGTGACCCATGAGTAAGCTCAACCATCGGCTCTTGCCGGCGCTGGCATTGGTGCCGGCGCTGTTGGCGGGCTCGGCGGCAAACGCCGAGATCGAATGGTCGCTGGTCGACCCGACCTGCGCCGCGGAAGCCACCGACTTCACCATCCCCTGCGGTGACTACGGGACGTTCACCTTCGGAACGACGGTACCGCCGGGAGCCTGCGACGCAGCGGCGGCCGGCCAGGAGAACCCGAGTTCCTATCCGAAGCCCCTGCGCGGACGTCAACCCTTCCCTGTCGTTCCGAAACGGCTCGACATGAAGGTCTACAGCATGACGCCGACCCAGCACCCCTTCGGCGACGACGGCGATGACGGCGCCGAGCCGGAACCGGAGCCCGGACCGGCACCCCGGATCACCCGGCGCGTGGTGGCCATCGACTACGACGACGGCCACGGCGCCAGCGTGGTCAAGCTGATCGGCGACATCGTCGGCTCTCAAACCGAGGTCTTGCTCGCGGCCATGGACGATGAGGAGCTGGATCCCCTCGGTACGGAGGTCAACGACTTCCACCTGCTGGCCCGGCTTTGCAGCGTGGCCGAGAGCGTGGATGCCGACGGCCAGCTGCTGCCGACCGTGGTCAACATGAGCTTCGGCCGGACCTACGAGACCCGTGACCCGGGCACCCCGACCGCCTGCGACGTGAATCAGGCGGCGTGCCAGGTGGCGAAGGTCATCCAGTACCTGCGCGGCATGGGCGTGGACTTCATCGCCGCGGCGGGCAATCACCAGATCACGCTGTTCCCGGCGGCGCTGGAAAACGTCGCCTCGGCCGGAATGCTGAACAACAACCGGTACTTCAGCGAGAAGCAGCTCGGGGGCGCCTGGGAAACACCGGCGGGTCCCAACGCCCTGATCCCCGGCAACGGCCTCTGCATCGGCGACTGGCCCGCGCCGGCAGGGTCCTCCTACTCGGCGGCGATGCTGACCGGCTGGATGGCATTCCTTCAGGAGCACGATCCCCGCATCGACCCGATCTCCCGGGACACCTGGGTGCCCTGGGAGCACGAGGCGCTGCAGTGCACCGTACTCTCCGAGGGACGCCGTCCGTACAAGCTCTGCAACGCGGAGATCGACCGGCTGTTCGACGGTCTGTCCGGAGGCAACAGCACCGGCTGCTGGGCCTCGGGCCGCAGCGGCTCGAGCCAGGGCACTCCTCCGCCGGACCCGGAGGAACAGCCGGAAACCCCCAGCCTGGTCACCTACAGCAGCGAGACCCACCCCACCCCCGAGTCGGACCCCTGCGTGCCCTGCGAGGCATCGGGCAACGGCTCCGGTCAAGGGGGCGGCGCAGGCAGCGGCAACGACATGAGCCTCAACCTGTCCCAGTCGGCTCCCCTGCCCCAAGGGCAGATCCTCGACTCGGTGATGCTGCGCGTCGATCAGCAGTTCTACCCGCTGGCGCTGCCTCCGCAAGTCCTCCAGGACATCCGCGACGCCGCGATCAACGAACTGGTCCTGCCCGGATGGGGCCCCTTGCTCAAGGTCGGCACCCAGCCTTCGTTCTGGTATCAGGTCAAGACCGACCCCCAGGTCGACTGCGCATTGAGTCCGTGGGCCTGCTTCTGGAGCTCGACGCCGATCACGATTCCTGCACCCTGACCTGAACCCGCGAGGCGCGCCGTCCGCCCGGCGGCGCGCCTCCATCCCTCACTTTTTTCATCCATCCGCCCCGCCCGGGGCAATCCCCTCGTCAGCGGACTCCCCGAAAGACATCGGAGCCCGAGAGCGCTCCGCGGTCGGCACCGGTACGGCGCCCGTTGCGCCGCAGTCCATGGGGGAATCTGTCGATGAGACTTCGTCGCGCGTTCGCGCTGGTTCTATTGCTGCTGTTCACCGCGATGCCGGGGCTGGTTTTCGCCCAGGGACGCGGGGACTACTACAACGTCGAGAGCCCACAGGTCCACCCGATCGAGGTCGCACGGATCGGAGGCCACGACTACATCCTGGCGGTCAACACGCCGGACAACTCGCTCGAGATCTGGGACACCGACGAGACGATTCCGGTTTCGAGCCGGCTCGTCAGCCGGGTGCGTACCGGTCTGGAGCCGGTGTCGGTGACGTGGGTCCCCGAAATGGATCGGGCCTACGTGGCCAACTTCCTCGGCGATTCGATCACGTCGGTGCATCTGGCACCCGGCGATTCCGGCCGGCTGAGCGTGACCCTCGACCGCACCGCCCAGGTGACCGACGAGCCGCTGCACATGGCGTTCGCCGAGATCGACGTCGAGGGCACCCTGACGCCCGTGCTGTTCGTGACCCACATGACCCTGGACGCCCTGGGCAAGTATCACGCCCGGACGCTGCAACCGATCGCCATGGACTCGGACTTGATCGACCTGGCGGTACCGTCAGGCGCGGACCTCGACTTCGATACCCAGCTCGACGACATCGCGATCAAGGAGCCGCGCACCCCCGCCATCGCCTGCGACACCCTGTGGGTTCTGGGCCACAAGGGGGGCAACACGGTGCGCTACGACTTCGACCTGTACAGCGAGCACCTGACGACCGGCGTGCTCGGCACCCTGGGCGGCCTCGGATCGACCAATGCCGAGATGACCTTCGCCTCCGACGATACGCTCTACGTCGTCGGCGGAATGGCCCGGAACACCGAGCTGTTCGACGAGGCCAACGTCGCCGCGGCCAACACAGGGTTCTTCAAACACATGATCTGGGAGGTCAAGAACCTCTGCTCCGGCAACCCGACCATCCGCGGCCGGGACGTCAACCTGCGCAAACTCGCGCAACCGATCGAGCGCAACGCGACCTCGGCCCCCCTCGACGCCGAAGCAGAACCGCTACCGACTACCGGGCCCTTCGGCAAGAACAAGTCCCTGGCGCGACTGACCTCGGTGGTGCCCTACGAGAACGGGGGTTCGGTGAGCAAGGTGTTCTTCACCGCCATGAGCAGTGACCGCATCGGCGTGATCGTGCCCACGGCCCAGGCCCCGATCAACTGGAAGATCCGGCGCATCAACGTCTCGCCGGTCGACGCGCCGATCGCCGGCCCCCGCGGCCTGGCGCTCAAGGACGCCAGTGGTTCTGCCGGGGATCCGGGCGAACGGCTCTACGTGCTCAACCGCGTCGACAACTCGATCACGATCATCGACCCGGTTGCCGAGACGGTGGTCGACAGCTTCGATCTCAGTGCCGACCCGACGCCGGACTACATCACCGACGGGCGGCGTTTCCTCTACGACGCCAAACTCTCGGGCAACGGCAAGGTGACCTGCGAGAGCTGCCACACCGACGGCCGCACCGACGGCCTCGCCTGGGACCTCGGAGACCCCAGCACCGGCGATCTGCCGATTCCCCGCGAACTGATGCCCAACGACGGTTTCGCCAACGGCGTGTTCCCGGCGGACAAGTCGTTCATGGTGACCCAGTCGCTCCAGGGCCTGCTCAACTGGGAGGTCGGTCCCGACGACCAGGACCTGTTCACCAACGCGCCGTATCACTGGCGTGGCGACCGTGAGACCTTCGTTGCCTTCCAGGGGGCCTTCGAATCGCTACTCGGCGCCGATGAACCGCTGCCCACGCCGGAGATGGAACAGTTCGAGGAGTTCATCAACTCGGTGCATTACCCGCCGAACCCGAAACAACCGCGTGAACGGGTGCACAGCGGCACCCTCGGCGACCCGGACGACAACGACACGACCCAGTCGGTCTCGGGCACCGGCGCCCTCGCCGGCCTCAAGATCTACACCACCGCAGCCGCGGACATCGGCCGGGCCTGTGTCGGCTGCCACGCCTTCCCCGAAGGCAGCGACAACGTGATGACCGAGGACTTCCCCGGCGTCGATCCGCACAACCCGTTGCCCCAGCCGCCGCTGGTACGCGCGCCGTCGCAGCCGATCGAGACCGCCGCACTGCGGCTGCTGTTCCAGAAGGAGGCGCGCCTCGACCGCGACGGCGATTCCCGTCCCTGGGAGTCGGCGATCACCGGCTACGAAGGAGTGCTGCACACCGGGCTCGACATCTCCCGTTCGGCGGACTTCAACGGCACCGCATCGATGAACGCCTTCAACCTGAACTTCTTCGGCCCGCTCTGCGGCGGCGGCCAGCCTGGAGACTGCGACAACGTCCTGCGGCTGAACCAGTTCGTTCAGGAGTTCGATACCGGCACCGGCCCGATGGTCGGCCGGACCCACACGGTGACCACCGGCAACTCCGGATCCACCGAGACCATGGACGCGCTCCAGGACATGCGGGAGCAGGCGGAACTGGCCAACGCCGGCTACGCCGTCCAGGCGTTCCTCGGCGCCGGCGCCCGGGGCTTCTGGTACGACCTCTCGGTCCATCCCGGCGTCTTCCGCGAGGAGCCCAGCGGAGCCGCGTTCACCGAGACTCAGCTGCTCGGCCTGCTCACCTCTCCCCGGGAACGGCTGGTGCTGCTCGCGGTCCCGCTGGGAAGTGAGCGCAGGGTCGCGGTGCCCAAGGGGGACGCACCACGCCTGGTCGGCGATCCGGCCGCCATCGAGCTACTGCCGATGGTGACCAACACCGCCTACCGGGACGTTCCGAGCCTGACCAACCTGGTGGACAACAACGGGGCGCCCGGCTTCAACGGCACCCACGGCCACACGGTGCGGCTGTACCAGCACGGCCTGCTCAACAACCCCTCGAACGAAGACTACGGGCTGTGCGAGCTGCGCCACGAACCGGCCCGGCGTTTCCGCGTCTCGGGCAAGAACATCCAGCACGGCGCTCAATTGCACCTCTGGGTGCAGGACGACCCGAACAACGGCCCGCCGATCACCACCCTCGGCCCCGAGGATGTCGGCCAGGTGCAGATGCGGCTGCTGGAGCTTCCGATCCACCCGACCGTCGAGGAGGACGCCGACGGCCATATCATCTGGGAGACCGCGGCCGAAATGGAGGCGTTGCTGTTCCTGCGGCTGATGGCCGGGCGCATCGACCAGAACCAGTTCCCGGGAACCATGGTCGGAATCACCGAACTGGACTTCCTGCAGAACGTGACGACCGAAAACCAGACGGGCCTGTTCGACCCGGACAGTTGGAACGCGCACTACGTGCGGGTGGTCAACCCTGACGGCTCCAAGGCCGACCAGGGTTGGGCTGCGCTGCGCATCGAGCCGGGCACCGCCTGCCCCTGACCGACGCCACGGCGCGATCCCACGAGGCCCCGCCTCCGCCGCCCCCCGCGGCCGGAGACGGGGCCTTTTTCGTGGGGAGTACAGAATTGAAATGGCCGCCAATGCCCGAAAGACTCATTCTTTTTAAAGAAGGGCACGCCCGGAGACGATACGTGTCCACCACCACCCCCCAGGGAGTGAGTTCGATGAGCAAGTCTGGTGGTTCGTCTCTCTTGAGCCGGCTGGCCTCGGCCCTCGGCGGCAAGAAGAAAGACACCAAGGAACAGCCGTCCGCCCGGCCCAAGATCAAGACCAAGGCCCAGGCACGCCTCGAAGCCGAGAGCAAGAACCGCAAGCAGGCGGCGACCGCTGCCGCCAAGCCGGAACCCGCCTCGAAGTGTCCCAAGTGCAAGGCCTCGGTCTCCAAGGGCTCCCGGCGCTGTATGCGCTGCGGCGCGGTGATGCAGACCGCCGGAGAGAAAGCCGGAAGCGCTCCGGTCGGTAACGGCGGCGGCTACCGCGAACTGTCGGCACTGACGCCGCTCCAGGTGCAGATCCTCGTCGGGCTGTCCCAGGTGCGGGAGGCAGAGTCGGTCTGCACCGTGTTCAACGACGACGCCAAGGTCACCGTCTACGATCTGACCTTCGAGGGGGACAAGGCGGTCCAGGCGGTCGGCCTGCTGCAGGACTCGGGCTACCTGACCGCCCGGGACAACCAGTCCTTCACCCTGTCGATGAGCGGCAAGCATCTGGCCGAACTGGCCATGAGTTCCACCAGCGGCCGCAGCGCCTGACCCAGCCCCCCCGCGCCGCTGCTACGATGGCGGCATGGCCGAGTTCGTCTCCGTCCGCTGCCGCGATGCCGCCTGCCGGCGGTCGTTCCATGTGACCTCGCGGGATCTCGGGCGCAACGTCTTCTGCCTGTACTGCGGCAAGCGCATGACCGCCCGGCCGGCCCGGATCGAGGCGGAGCTGAGTGAGCGGGAGCAACGCATCGCCGGCGGTGCCGGCGCGCCGCAGTCCCGGCTGCCGCTGCGGGTGATCGTCGACAACGTGCGCAGCCTGTGGAACGTGGGTTCGATCTTCCGCAGCGCCGATGCCTGCGGCGTAGAGGAGCTGATCCTGACCGGGATCACCGGCTGCCCGCCCCGGCCCGAGATCGCCAAGACCGCCCTGGGCGCCGAGGAAATGGTGCGCTGGCGCTACGTAGCCGAGCCCGCCTCGGCGTGCGATGCCCTGGCTGCCGAGGGCTTCGTCCCGGTGGTGCTGGAGCGGGGCGGCGGCGCCGTCGAACTCGACGCCTTCCGCTGGCCTGAACGGGTCTGCCTGATCGTGGGCAACGAGGTCGCGGGAGTCGGCACCGAACTCCTGTCTCGTGACCTGAGGCGGGTGGCGATTCCGATGTACGGCGGGAAGGAGTCGTTCAACGTGGCCGTCGCCTTCGGCATCGCAGGGCACTCCGCGGCGAGAGCCCTCACCGCCAGGAAGCAACAGGCCAGGTAGGCCGCACCGGCCCGGCCGCTCTTAGCCTGAGCCGCCACCCAGGGCGCGCAATCCCCGCTCGAAGTGCTGCAGCACCGCTTCGGTCAGTTGGGCCGCCTGTTCCGGTGTCTGGTGGTCCCGCAGCTTGTTCGATGAGAGCAGGGACGACAGGCCGTGCACCATGGACCAGGCCATCACCGCCAGCACGTCGGCGTCGACGCTGGGTTCGGTACCGAGTAATTCGAGACAGCCCTCGACGGTCCGCAGCAAATGGTCGTGGGCGGAATCCGCCGCGGCCGCCAGCTCCGGATAGTCGTCGAGACTCGAGAACTCCCTGCCGAACATCACCTCGATGAACGACGGGTTCTCGGTGGCGAATCGAATGTAGCCGCGGCCGATGTTGGTCAGCTGGTCGAAGGCATCCCCCTCGGTACGGGCGATCGCCTCGCCGAGAGCCGCCCCGAAGCGCTGAAACCCCTCGAGGGCCACCGCCGCCAGCAGATCCTGCTTCGACTCGAAGTGCCGATAGGGCGCGGCCACCGAGACGCCCGCCCTGCGGGCGGCCTCCCGGAGGGTCCACTGGCCCACGCCGCCGGTTCGGATCAGGTCGACGGCGGCGTCGATCAGGGCTCTGCGCAGGTCGCCATGGTGGTAGCGATCCTTGCCGCCCGCCTTGTCCACGCCCTGGTTTTGGGCGTTTTCTAGCGGTTTTTCAGGTTTCTTCGACGAGCCCACGCCCTGATGTTGACACCGCTCACTTCCGATGTCAATATTAGCACCGTTAACTTATCACCGTTAACATCACTCGGAGTCGAGACCATGCAACACCCAGCGGACGCGCCGCTCACCCCTCGGGGCCGGCGCCGGATCTATGCCGCCACCTTGACCCTGACCCTGATCCTGCTGGGCGGCGCCGCCGCCCTGACCCGACTCTCGGGCAACGAAGACACCCGGCCGGTCCCACCGCTCACGGTCCGGACCCTGACTGCCGAGGCCGAGGACGCCTACCCGGTCACCCGCCGCTTCGTGGGCCGGGTCGAGGCCGCCCGGGAATCCGCCGTCGGCTTCGAACTGGGCGGGATGGTCCTGGAGGTCCGTGTCGACGAGGGAGAGCGGGTGACCCGCAACCAGATCCTCGCGCGGCTCGACACCCGGCGGCTCGACGCCCGGCGCCGGGAGTTGCAGGCGATCCTCGAGGAGGCCCGGGCCGGCACCGCCCTGGCCGACTCGACCCGGGAGAGAGTGCGGGCCGCCCGGGCCGAGAACGCCGTCTCGGCACAACGCCTCGACGAGGCGGAACGCGAATACCAGGCACGGCGCGCCGCCGAAGGTCGCGCAGAAGCGGCTCTCGCCGCCCTGGACGTCGATCTGGACAAGGCGGTGCTACGTGCCCCCTTCGACGCCATCGTCTCCGAGCGTTTCGTCGACGAGGGACAGGTGGTCCCCGGCGGACAACCGATCGTGACCCTGCTCGACCGCCGCAACCCCGAAGCGAGGATCGGCATCGCGCCGGCGGCCGTCGACGGTCTGGCCCCCGGCCAACCCCACCCACTCGACATCGACGGCCGAACCGTCGAAGGAGTCGTCGTTTCGGTGCTGCCCCAGCGAGACGCAGGCACTCGCAGCGTCGAGGTACGCTTCAGCCTGGACGTTCCCCTCGAGCAGGTGCGGCGCGGAGACCTGGCGGCGTTGGAGCGGACAAGGATGGAAGCCCAGCGCGGCTTCTGGCTTCCGCTCTCGGCACTCACCGAGAGTTCCCGCGGACTGTGGAGTTGTTTCGTCGCCGTGCCGGTCGCGGACGACAACGGCGCAACCCATCAGCTGGCACGTCGGGAACTGGTGCTGCTGCATCAGGAACAGGACCGGGTCTACGTGCGCGGCACCCTCGAGACAGGCGACCTGGTCGTGGGCGAAGGGTTGCAGCGCTTGGCGCCGGGCCTGCCGGTGCGCGTCGAGGCGGCGTCATGAGCGCCCGGCTTTCGGCGCTGTTCCTGCGCAACAAGTACCTGCTGTTTCTCTCCATCGGGGTGATCCTGGTCGCCGGAGCCTCGGCGCTCACGTCGCTCCCCCGCCAGGAAGATCCACGTATCGCCAACCGCAATCCGCTGGTGATCACCCAGGTCCCCGGCGCCTCGGCGGAACGGGTCGAGACCCTGGTCACCGAGAAGATCGAGAACAAGCTGGAAGAGCTGGCCGAGGTCAAACGGCTGCAATCGTTCTCACGGGCCGGCATCTCGCTGATCAACGTCGAGTTCCAGGATTCGATCGGGCATGAGAACAACGACCAGGCCTTCTCCAAGGTGCGGGACAAGATCCGCGACGCGATCCCGCTGCTGCCGCCCGAGGCCCGGGAACCGGAGGTCGACGACCGCCGCGACCCTGCCGCCTTCACCCTGATCGTCGGCCTGACCTGGGATGGGCCGGGGGACGCCGAAGTCGGACTGCAGCGCCGGCTGGCCGAAGAACTTGCCGACCGGCTGCGCAACGTCGACGGCACCGAGCTCGTGCGGCTCTACGGCGCGCCCGACGAGGAGATCGCCGTCACCGTCGACGCCGACGAACTGGCCGCCCTGGGCCTCGATGCCTTCGCCGTCTCCCGGGCGATTGCCGCCGCCGACGCCAAGCTGCCGGCGGGGACCCTGCGCGGCCGCAGTGCCGATCTGCAGCTCGAGATCGAAGGTGAGCTGGACTCGATCCGGCGAGTCGCCGAGGTGCCGCTCCGAAGCGGAAGCGACGGAGGCCTCGTCCGGGTCGGCGACATCGCCGAGGTCACCCGCGGCTGGCAGCAACCCCATCGAGAGATCGGCCTGGTCGACGGCGCTCGTGCGGTGTTCGTCGCCGCGCGGATGGACAGCGGCCTGCGCATCGACCGCTGGCACGCCGAGGCGATGGCCCGGGTCGATCGCTTCGAGGCGGAACTCGGCGACGGCGTGCGGGTCGATATCGTTTTCGACCAGCAGGACTACACCAGCGCACGGCTGCTGGAGCTTGCGTCCAACCTGGTCGCCGGCGCCGCGGTGGTGGTGGTCATCGTCTTCCTGATGATGGGCTGGCGCGCCGCGCTGACCGTCGGCCTGGCCCTGCCGCTGACGGTCTCGTTGACCCTGTTCGCCATGCAGGTGATGGGGGGCGCGATCCACCAGATCTCGATCTACGGGATCATCGTCGCGCTGGGACTCCTGATCGACAACGCCATCGTCGCCGTCGACGACACTTCCAAACTGTTGCGGGCGGGCCGCTCGCGCCTCGACGCCGTGCGCGAAGCGGTGGGGCACTTGTTCCTGCCTCTCGGTGCCTCGACGGTCACCACGATCCTGGCCTTCGCGCCGATCGTGTTGTTGCCCGGATCGGTCGGCGACTTCGTCGGCGACATCGGGCGCAGCGTGATCCTGGCCCTCGCCTTCTCGTTCCTCGTCGCGATGACCATCATCGCGGCGCTGGCCGGATTGACCGGAGACACGACGCCGACGGAGCGGGGCGGGTTCTTGCGCCGCGGCCTGCGCACGCCGCGGCTGACCGCCGCCTACCGCAAGGGGCTGAGAAGCGCCCTGCAGGCACCGGGAGCCGCCATCCTGCTGGCGATGCTGCTGCCCCTGGCGGGCTTCATCATCGCAGGCAGCCTGGGCAACGAGTTCTTCCCCCCGGTCGACCGCAACATGTTCGAACTCAAGGTCTGGATGCCGTCGGAGTCATCCATCGAGCACACCCTCGAGGAGACGCGGCGCATCGAAGAGGTGCTGCGCGAACAGGCCGGGGTCGAGCGGGTCTTCTGGCTGGTCGGTGGCTCGTTCCCCTCGGTCTACTACAACCAGTTGATGAACCAGGACAACGTCGCCGGCTACGCCCAGGCGATCCTGGTGACCGACAGCGCCGAGCGCACCGCCGCGCTGGTCCCCGAACTTCAGCGCATCCTCGACCGGCGTTTCCCCGCGGTTCAGACCGTGACCCGTTCCTTCGGCCAGGGCCCTCCGGTCGAGGCAGACATCGAGTACCGGTTGTTCGGCCCCGACCTGGACCGGCTGCGGGAACTGGGGGAGACCTACCGTCTACGCCTGCAACAGCACCCTGACGTGCTGCACACCCAGGCGACCATCGCCCGGGACGAACCGAAGCTCTGGCTCGATGCCGACGAGGACGCGCTGCGCCTGGCGGGCCTCGACCTGCAGCAGGTCGCCGGCCAACTTCAGGTCAACCTGGAGGGCGGAGTCGGCGGCTCGATCCTCGAACAGCTCGAGGAGGTGCCCGTCCGCGTGCGCTACGACGACGGCACCCGGGCCGAACTGGCGCGCATCGCGTCGACGAATCTGGTGCGGGGTGGGGACTGGGTGCCCCTACCCAGCATCGGCACGCTGGAGCTCCGCCCCGAGCTCGGCGGGATCAGCCGCTACAACGGCCGCCGCACCAACACCATCAAGGCCTTCACCGCCGCCGGGTCGCTTCCGATCGACGTGACCCGGCAGGTCCTCGAAGACCTCGAGGCCGAGGGCTTCGTTCTCCCCGACGGCTACAGCCTCGAACTCGGCGGTTTTGCCGAGGCGGACTCCAGCGCCACCGGCAACCTGCTGATCTACGTGCCTGTGCTGGCGACGTTGATGGTCAGCATCCTGATCCTGACCTTCCGCAGCCTGCGCCTCGCCGGCCTCCTGGGCGTCGTGGCGATCCTATCGGCGGGCCTTGGCCTGCTGGCCACCTGGACCATCGACTTTCCGATCAGCTTCAACACCTTCCTCGGCATCCTCGGCCTGATCGGCGTCGCCTTCAACGACAGCATCGTGGTGCTGGCGGCGATCCGGGCCAACCCCGCCGGCAAACGGGCGGAGCTGGACGCGGTGGTCGAGGAGGTGCTCGGCGTCTCCCGGCACATCGTCTCGACGACGCTCACCACCGTCGGTGGCTTCCTTCCGCTGTTGATCTTCGTCGGCGGCGACTTCTGGCCGGGCCTCGCCATCGTGATGGTCGGCGGCGTGTTCGGCGCCATGATCATGGCGCTCTTGATGGTGCCCGCGGCCTACATGCTGTTCTTCGGCGGCAAACGGGCCGCCGCTCCCGCTCCTTCCCCGACCCCTTCCCTTCAGGAGGCCCTGTCATGACCCGGCGGCTACTGATCCCCTCGTTGATCCTGATCACCGGCTGCACCGTCGGGCCCGACTTCAAGAAGCCGGTGGTGACCACACCCGAGAGCTTCACCTCGGAGAAGACCGCCGCCCTCGAGATCCAGGGCGAGGCGTCTCCCGACTGGTTCGCCGGCCTCGGCGATCCGCTGCTCGACCGGCTGGTCACCGACGCGCTCCGGGCCAACCACGACCTCAAGATCGCCGCGAGCCGGGTGCGCGAGGCGCGGGCGTTGCGTTCCGCCGCGGCCGGAAGGCT
The DNA here is from genome assembly GCA_001664505.1 of Acidobacteria bacterium Mor1. Lineage (GTDB taxonomy): Bacteria > Acidobacteriota > Polarisedimenticolia > Polarisedimenticolales > Polarisedimenticolaceae > Mor1. Next base: position 4,470,899 of record CP011806.1, on the reverse strand, counting down.
GTTGCCCGACGTCGGCACCTCGGTTCAGGGCGGACGGGGGCGGCTCAGCGGCAACGCTCCGGGCAACGGCCAGCTGAGCCAGGCGGGAGTGCTGGATCTGACCAACACCCTCTACGAGGCCGGCTTCGATGCCGCCTGGGAAATCGATCTCTGGGGTGGACGCCGCCGCGGTATCGAAAGCGCCTCGGCTCGCGTCGCAGCGTCGATCGAACAGCGCCGGGATGTCCAGGTTGCCGTGATTGCCGAGGTCGTGCGCAACTACGTCGAACTGCGCGGCCTTCAGCAGCGTCGTGAGGCGGTCCGGCGCAACGTACGGATTCAGCAGGACTCGCTGACACTTGTCGAGGCCCGGGTGCGCCACGGACTGGCCGCCAGCCTCGACGCGTCCCGAGCCCGGGCGTTGCTCGAGTCCAGCCGCTCCAGGCTCCCCGGCTTGCGCGTTGCGGAACGCGCCGCCGGTTTCCGCCTTGCCGTGCTGACCGGCAGGCTGCCCGGTGAGTTGCTCGACGAACTGGACGCGCAACGGCCGGTGCTGTCGATCCCCGCAGACGTACCGGTGGGGCTCCCCTCTCAGCTGTTGACCCGGCGACCGGACCTGCGCCGCGCCGAAGCCGAACTTCATGCGGCCACTGCCGAGATCGGGGTCGCCACCGCCGAGTTGTTCCCCAGGTTTTCACTGACCGGCGGCGGCGGGTACCAGAGCGTCTCCACCGGATCGCTGACCCGGTCGGCCAGCCGGGTCTGGTCCCTCGGCGGACTGGTGCGCTTCCCCTGGTTCCAGGGCGGGCGGCTTCGGGCCAACATCGAGGCGGTCAAGGCGCGCCACGAAGCGACCCTCATCCGCTACGAGCAATCGGTACTGCTGGCGCTCGAGGAGGTCGAGACCTCGATCGTTCGCTTCGGCGAACTGCAGCAAGAGCGGATGCGGCTGAACGAAGCCACCGAGGCATCCCGCGAGGCGCTGCGCCAGGCGCGGACGCTTTACGACAACGGATTGATCAACTACCTCGATGTCCTCGAGGCGGAACGTTCATTGACCGAGATCGAAGACCGGCTGGCGGCGAGCGAAACCGGCGTCGGCACCGCGTGGGTCGCGCTCTACAAGGCCCTGGGAGGCGGCGCCGAACTGACCGCCGGAAGCTGAGTCAGCGCCTCGCTGCACCGGCGGCCACGTCGATCACCACCTTGCCGCCGTGGAGTGCGCCGCCGAAGTACTCGACCCGTTCGGGCACAGACTCGAGGGCATGAGGACCGTCGAGCCGAAAAGTCAGACCCCGGCGCTGGTACAGCGCGTCGATGCGGCCCAGCTCGTGGTTGGTGCGTAGGGCGACCACCGACATGCGGCGCCGGCCGAAGCGCGCCAGCCAGCGCCCGGCGGCCGCCACCTGGAGCAGCCGCGCGGTGCTGCCTCCCACCGTGACGTAACGACCGGCCGGGGTCAGCGCGCGACGGTAGGCCCGCGGCGGCCGGTTGGTCTTGGTATCGAGAATCAGGTCGTAGCGTTCCCCGGTGCGGGTGAAGTCGGTGGTCTCGTAGGCCACCGCGTGGTCGTAGCCGAGCTCCCGCAGTTGCCCGAGCTTGCGCCGGCTGTCCACGCCGGTGACCTCGGCAACGCCGCAGTCCCGGGCAAGCTGAATGGCGAACACCCCGACGCCGCCCCCGGCGCCGTTGATCAGGACCCGCTCGCCTGCCTGCATCCCACCCTCATCCAACAGTCCCTGCATGGCCAGGGTCGCCGCATGGGGAATGGACGCGGCCTCCAGGTAGCTCATGCCGGAAGGGATGGGAGTCAGCGCCGCGGCTGGAACACAGGCGTACTCGGCAAAACCGCCGAAGCCGCACTCGGAGACATCGCCGTAGACCGCGTCGCCGAGGGCGAGACCGCCGGTTCCGTCGCCCAGCGCGTCCACGTCCCCGGCCAACTCCGCGCCGAGAATCGAGACCCGCGGCCGGGACCAACCGAGAAACGGGCGGTAGGCCATGGGCCGGCCCCGGGCAAAGGTCCAGTCCCAGTCGTTGATCGCCGTCGCGCGAACCCGCACGCGGACCTGGCCGGGAGCGGGCTCGGGCAGCGGAACATCTTCAAGCTGCAGCACCTGGCGCGGCGGGCCGAAACGCTCGAGCACGACGGCCTTCATCGTGGACGAACCGGGAGGGTTCACTCCTGCTCCGAAAGTTCGCGGGTCAGGAAAGCCTTGGCCTTGCGCCAGTCTCCACGAACCGTGCGCTCGCTGACGCCGAGTGCGACCGCGGTCTCCTCCTGGGTCATACCTCCGAAGAAGCGGCACTCCACGACCCGGGAAAGCCGGGGCTCGAGCTCGGCGAGCCGGGTCAAGGCGTCGTCGACCGCCAGCAAGACCTCGCCGCGCTGCTCGACCGGGACATCCCCCTCGAGAAACTCGAGCCGATAGCGGTCGCCGCCCCGCTTCTCGGCGCGGCCGGCGCGGAAGGTATCGACCAGGATCTGGCGCATGGCCCGGGCCGCCAGGGCGTAGAAGTGGGCCCGGTCGGTCGGATCGGTCTTCGCGTGCTCGAACAGCTTGAGCCAGGCCTCGTGGACCAGCGCCGTGGTCTGCAGGGTCTCGCCCGGGCGGCCGCGCCGGAGCTGGCGCCGGGCGATCTGCTTGAGCTCTTCGTAGGCCAGGCCGTACAGATCGTCGGCGGCGCCGCGGTCGCCGCCGGCCACGGCCTGGAGCAAACGGGTGAAGTCGCCGGACAAGGTTCCCTCAGGTGCTTCGAGATCTGGATTATCGGGGCGGCGGCCCGTGGCGTCAATTTTCCCGTAGCGCTGGCGAGGGCCTGCGCCGCGAAATACCCTGCGTTTCTATCCAGGAGATCCACGCGATGCAGATCGACTTCCGGTTCCTCAAGGCCCTGCGCACCCTCGGCGTCGTCGAGGGGATCTCGACGCTGATCCTGTTCTTCGTCGCGATGCCGCTCAAGTACATGGCGGGCATGCCCATGGCCGTGACGGTGGTGGGCTCGCTCCACGGCTTCCTGTTCGTGGCCCTGGTGTTGATGTTCGCCCTGGCGGTGGACAAGGTGCCGATCTCTAAGGGGCTGGCTGCGGCCGGGATCATCGGGGCGGTGTTCCCCGGCGGGCCGTTCATCGTCGACCGCTGGCTCGGCCGGGTGGGACAGGAAGGCTGAAGCGACGGGCCCCGCCGAAGCGGGACCCGTCGATCGAGTTCAGACCCAAAGGCTAGGGCGCCGTGTCCGATGCACCCGCCGCGTTCTCCGAAATGACCAGGTAGAAGTAGGCCGTCGGAGCCGGCGCCGCGGCGCCGGTGTCGGTGTAGTTGGCCGCGCCACCGGTATCCGGGACGAGCTGCTGCTCGCTGAAGCCGCCCGACTTGAGCTCGGAACGGTAGACCCGGTAGTCGGTGGTCACCCCGTGATCGGGATCGAGCACCGGCTGCTGCCAGTCGAGCACCACGTCGCTACCGGACCGGTTGGCCCGCAGGCTGTCGACGGCGTTGGGAATCGGGTCGTAGTCGTTGCAGACCGGATCCCAGAAACGCACCTCGTCGACGGCGGCCTCGACCAGGTTGCCGGTCGCCGCACCGTCGGCGGCCGAGACCTTGAGCGAGACGTCGTTGGTCAACGTGATGAAGTCGGCCAGACGGAAGGAAACCTCGGTCCAACGCGGCTCGGACTGGTTGAAGTCCAGCTCCTCGAGCAACACGTCGGGCTGGCCGGCGCCGTTGCGCACTTCGAGGCGCCAGAAATCACCGGCGTCCTCGCCGAGATCCCGGTTGGCGAACCAGCGGTAGAGCGAAACCCGGACGTCCGGATGACCGGTCAGGTCGATGCTGCCCGAGCGGGCCACCACCACACCGTTGTCGATGTCGTCGGTGCCGAGGCCTCCGGCGTTGGGGGCGGTGAACAGGCACAGGCTGCCCGGGTCCGGCGTCACGTCGTCTTCCGGCTGGAAGTCGGTGCCGTCGGGATCGCCGGTGGTCCAGTCGCCGGTGGTCGCCGTGCTCTCCGCCGCCACGTGCTGCCAGGCGGTGCCCGACTCGAAGGTGTCGACGTCGAAGTTCACCTGGGTACCCGTGGGCAGGATGTCGTCCTGGATCGACTCGTAGCCGTCGGCCAGGTAACGGAAACGCACGGAGACCGGGTCGGTACAGGTCTGGTCGAGCCGGATGCGAATCCGCATCTGGTCGCCGGCACTGGCGGCCGAGGTTCCGGCCGGAATGTCGGGCAGCAGGGCCTGCAGCTGGCGCACCTCGACGCCGGGGGACAGGCTCTCGACCTCGACCCGGACGTTCTCGGCAGGTCCGTCGCCGACGCTGGACAGCACGATCGGCAGGTCGATCCACTCACCGGGATCGAGCAAGCCGTCGCCGTTGCCGCCGACCGTGTCGTCGAGGGTCAGCGAGTCCCGCACCAGGTCGTAGCAGTCGGTCACCGCCAGATCGATGCGCGGCAGGTCGATGCCTCCCATGCCGTCGTCACCGTCGATGTACTCGACGTTGATCTGATCGCCCTGGCTGACCGACAGACTGCCGTCGGCCGAGGGCGCCGCCGTGGTCGTCATCAACTCGCCGGCGTACTTGCCGGAACCCGGCTGGGTCTCGGTCAGGGTCAGCACTTCGGGAGTCGACTCGGTATCGGACCAGATGGAGATGTTGACCGTCGGAGAACCGACGTTGCCGTCGATGACGCGGATGCCCACGGGCACCGCACAGCTGTAGTCGGATTGATCGAGGTTGACCCGGCCCTCGGAAGGCTGGGTCAGGACACCGGTGCCACCGGTGGCGACCAGGGCGAAGGTCACATCGGTCTCGGCGGTATCCAGATCACCGTCCTGGTTGACCTCGACCGCGGTGATCTCGATCTCCCAGGTGCCCTGCTCGGGGTTGACGATGAACACGTTCTCGACGGTATCGACGCTGTTGGGAGAACCGCCGGGCTGAGAAACCGTGCCGACGTCGAGGCCGACGTTTCCGTGGTAGATCGTGCCCGAAGGGGAGGTCACCTGCAGGTTGACGTCGTTGATCCGATGCAGCGACGCCGACGTGGTTCCCGCCGGATCGGGATAGACCATGGTGATCTTGAGTTCGGTCTCGCCGGCCGGCACTTCGAGGTCGTAGCGGCCGAAGTCGCCGAGTTCGAGGTTGACCTCCTCATCGATGATGAAGCTGTTGGCCGCGCGCTCCTGAGCGATCTGGACGCTGGGACGCCCCCAACCCTGGTGCACCCGGGTCAGGTCGTCGTTGAGTCCGCTGAACGGAAGCTGCTTGGCGTTGTTGATCAGCAGCGCCTTGATCGTCGAGAAACGAGGCTGACGCTCAAACACCGAGGCCCCGACCGGGTCGGTGCCCCAGACGTTCTCCGAGAACATCTGGATCATCAGTCCGGTGATGCCCGCGGTCTGCGGCGTGGCCGCCGAGGTGCAGCAGAAGTTGGTGTACCCGCTGCCGGTGGTGGTGGTGTAGATCGTGTCGTACCACCAGTTCACGTCGGGCTTGATCCGGCCGTCCTCAGCGGGGCCGATCGACGCGCTGTTGCTCCAGTTGTCGTCGGCGGGATCGAGGTTGTTCTCGTGGTTGATCCCACCGACCGAGATCACGTTCTTGCCCCAGGCCTGAGGCCGGCTGTCCTGGTTCCCGGCGTTGGACTGGGACTGCAGGATCGCCATGTCCAGCCGGAAGACGATGTCGTCCAGCTCGGAGGTGATGCTGTTGTAGGCGGTGGTGCGGGTGTTGCCCCAGGAGTTGGTCTGGAACGAGGCGAAGTAGGGCGCCTGCTTCAGTTCCTGGGTGTGGGCGAAGCGGTCGCCCAGGAAGTCGTAGTCCGAGGCGATGCCCTGCTCGGCGCAGGGCATGTGGCCGGTCGCGGCCGCGTCGCCGTCGCCGTCACGGGCGCCGTTGCCGAACACGATGCCGTAGGTGCTGGTGCCGTGGCTCGACTCGGAGTTGCTTCCGTGGAACAGGATGCCGTCGAAGTCCGGATGGTTGGCCTGGAAGCCGGAATCGAGCACTTCGGCGCGCACGCCCTGGCCGCAGCGGCCGAAGTTGGTCTCGATGAAGTTGGTGCCGCCATCCTCACGGACGAGATCCATGTCGTCGGAGCGCGGCGTCCAGCGGTCGACCCACATCACGTCGTCCCGGGCCACCAGCTGCTGGAGCTGGCCGCGGCTCAGCTCGAGCTGCAGGATCTGGCCGTTGGGCCAGTTCTCGACGACACGGGCGCCGAGACGGGCCGCCTCGTCGGCAACCGGAGCCTTGGCGTCGGCGCCCCAGCCGAAGACCATCACGTTGAGCCGCAGGGTCGGTTCGGTCGTGGCGGTCTCGGGATCTTCCTGGACCCAATCCCGCAGGTCGGCGGCGAGCCGGTACCAGGGCTCGTAGGGCTCGATGCGCTCGACGAAGTCGAGACCCTGCACGCCGGCGAGACGCCCGGCCGGGAAGCGCACGATGTGCGCGTTGTGCGGCAGATAGTTCAGGACCTCGCCGCCGAAGGATTCCAGAGCGTCCCGCCACTCGGGTAGGCCGATGGTGCGGAACTGCACGATGTAGAGCCCGCCGTCGGAAGGCAGCGCGAAGGAGCGGGGCGCGGCGGGCATGGCCTGCCGGGGAGCGATGGCGCCGCCGCGCAGGCGAAGGTCGGTGGCCAGCGGGCGCGCCTCGATCCAGTTGTCTCCCGCGTCGCGGCTATAGCTGAACCAGCGGGTGCGGTCGCCGCCGACCGTCTCGTCCCAGGCGGCGAAGATCGCCCGGCCGGCCGGGCCGGCGCCGCTGATCTGGGCGGAGACATCGGCCCGGGTGCGACGCAGTTCACGGACCCGGGTTTGACCGTCCGAGCCCGGAATCCGGATCTCGATGCGGGTCACCGCGCCGTCCCGCTCGAGGGCCAGAGCCGATCTTTGAATCGAATCGGCAGCCTGAGCCGTTTCTGGCGCGACCGGCTGAGGCCGGTTCGGGGCCAGCTCGGCGGCGGACACAATCGAACAAATCAGGGCAATAACAATCAAAAGCGACCCGATTCTGGGCATGGATCCCCCCGGTTCATGTGGAAATGACATCGAAGGATATACGACAAGTTCGATCGGTTGTCCCGATCCCGTTCGACAGCGTCCGATTCGGCCGAAACCCGGGCAACCGGTTGCTTCTCTTCAGGGGGAGCAAGCTTCGGCGAACCCTCGCCTACAATCCGCTCGGAGGTCCCCAGTGCCACAGTTTCAGACCACTCGTTGGAGCATGGTGCTCGCCGCCGGCGGAGAGAGCGAGAAGACCCGCCAGGCGCTCTCGGATCTGATCGAGGGCTACTGGTATCCGGTCTACGGATTCGTGCGCAGCCAGGGATTCAACCAGGAGGACGCCAACGACCTCGTGCAGTCCTACTTCGCCACCATGATGGAGAAGGGCACCCTCGGTACCCTGCGCCCCGAGGCCGGCCGCTTCCGCTCGTTCCTGCTGGTATCGGTGCGGAACTTCCTGCACAACGAGCGGGACTGGCGCCGGGCGGCCAAGCGGGGCGGCAACCAGGTGATCGAATCCCTGGATACCCTGGCCGCCGAGGCGCGGTTGTCCGACGAACCGGCGGAGGCGGCCGACGCCGAGAAGACCTTCGAACGGCGCTGGGCCTCGACGGTGGTGCAGCGCGCCATCGAATCGTTGGCCTCGGAGTTCGAGGCGGCGGGACAGGCCGACCGCTTCAAGCTGTTGCGCGGTCTGCTGACCGGCGACGAGCCGACCCTGCCCTACCGGGAGCTGTCCGAGCGGATGCAAATGAGCGAGGCGGGGGTCAAGTCGGTGGTCCACCGCATGCGCAAGCGCTTCGGCGTCGTGCTGCGGGGTGAAGTGCTGCAGACCGTGGGCAAGCCCGGTGACGTCGAGGATGAGATCCGCTACCTGCTGCGCGTGCTGGCGGGAAACTAGGAAATCTGGATGAGCGAACCGAAAACCTGTCCCGATTGTGGTGGGCCGTTATCCGGCGAAGGGGACGAGGCTTTTTGCCCCGCCTGTTTGCTGCTCCACGGACTGGAAGATCCCCAGGACCCCGACTCGATCCCGACCTTGATCGGAACGTCGGTCTCGGGTCCGGGCTCAGGCTCGATCCCGGTGCCGGATGTCGCCAAGGGCGCCGACCCGGAAGCGATCGGTCCCTACCGCCTGCTCCGCCGCCTCGGCGAAGGAGGCATGGGGGTCGTCTATCTGGCGGAGCAGACCGGTGAGCTGCAGCGCCAGGTGGCGATCAAGCTGGTCAAGCTGGGGGTCGACTCCAAACAGGTGCTGGCGCGCTTCCGCATGGAGCAGCAGTCCCTGGCGCTGATGGACCACCCCTACATCGCCCGGATCTTCGACGCCGGTATCGCCGACGACGGCCAGCCGTACTTCGCCATGGAGTTCATCGACGGCGAACCGATCGTCGAGTTCTGCGACCGGCGCAAGCTGCCCAACGACGACCGGGTGCGGCTCTACATGAAGGTCTGCCAGGCGGTTCAACACGCCCATCAACGCGGGGTGATCCACCGGGACCTCAAGCCCTCGAACATCCTCGTGATCGAAACCGACAACGGCCCCGAGCCCCGGGTCATCGACTTCGGCGTGGCCAAGGCGACGCAGCAACGCTTCCTGGAATGGAGCGTGTTCACCGAGATCGGCCGGCTGGTCGGCACCCCCGAGTACATGAGCCCGGAGCAAGCCGGAGACTCGGAGCAGGCAGTGGATACCCGCACCGACGTCTACTCCCTGGGCGTGGTGCTCTACGAGCTGCTCGTTGGTGACACCCCGCTGCGCTCGTCGGATCTGCGCCAGGCCGGGCTCGAGGCGCTGTTGAAGACGGTGCGCGAAGCCTCCTTCCCGACTCCCAGTTCACGCCTGGACAGTCTCGGTGACGCCCGGGCGATCACCGCCGCCAACCGCAGCACCAATCAGACCGCGCTGACCAAGGAGATCCGGGGCGAGTTGGACTGGATCGTGATGCGTGCGCTGGAGAAGGACAAGGACCGCCGCTACGGCTCCCCCGGCGATCTGGCCGAAGAGCTGCGGCGCTACCTGGACGACGAACCGATCCTGGCGGGCCCGCCCAGTACCGCCTACCGGGTGAGCAAGTGGGTGCGCCGCCACCGGCTGGCCGTTGCGATGGCCTCGCTGCTCGCCGCCGCCGGTGTGGTCGCCTTCGCCGGAGTCGCCGTCGGTTTCGTCAAGGCCCGGGCGGCGGAAAAGGAAGCCCGTCAACAGGCGGAGATCGCCCAGGCGACCGCCGACTTCCTCAACGACGACCTGCTGACCGCGACGGCTCCCGAGATGGAGGGCCGGGACGTCAAGGTGGTCGACCTGCTGGACCGGGCTCAGGGCATGATCGACGATCGTTTCCCCGACGCGCCCCTCACCCGGGCTTCGATCCATCACACCGTCGGCTTCGCCCATGCCAAGCTGTCCCAACCGGACCGCGCCTTGTCTCACCTGGACCAGGCGGTGGAGATCTACACGACCGAACTCGGAGAGAATGCGCCGCGCACGCTCAAGGCCGCGTGCGATTCCGGAGCCTTGCGGATGATGCTCGGAGACCTGGACGCCGCGCGGGAGATCATGGAGAGCGTGCTCGAGAAGATGGAAGGCACCGACATCGAGCCGGTGGATCGCATCTCATGCGAACGCCAATTGGTCATGACTCTCAGCCGGGACCAGCGCTACGAGGAGTCCGCCGCAGTTCTGAGGCCGCTACTCGAGACGGCTCGCCGAGAGCTGGGACCGAAACACACAGAGACGATCATCATTCTCAGCGACCTGTCGATCGCGCTCGGCGGCATCGGAGAGATTGACGAATCTCTGGCTGTTGCAGAAGAAGCCGCCCGGCTTCACGGCGAAGTCATGGGTGAAGAGCACGCAAACACCCTGATCCTGAAAGCCGGGGTCGCCCGCTCCTATTTTCAGGCCCGCGACTACGAGGAAGCGGCTCGGCGCTTCCTCGAATTGCGCGAGCCCATGGAGCGCAAGTTCGGAGAGAATCACTCCCGCACGTGGACCACACTGAACAATCTGGCCGTCGCCGAGGCAAGGGTCGGCCGCAAAGAAGAAGCCCTCGAGATCCACCTGCAATTGCTCGATCGCCGCACTGCGGCGCTGGGCGATCGGCACCGATCCACACTCAACTCTTTCTACAGCACAGGCCGCGTGCTCTACGAGCTGAAGCGCTACGGCGAAGCCCTGCCCTACCTGAAGGAGGCCTATGAGGGGCGAGTCGAGGTCCAGGGGGCCGATTCCTCGCGCACGCTCATCGCTCAAAGCATGTATGCGGCGACCTTGAACCGAGCGGGGAACACGGTTCGGGCACTCGAACTCCATCGGCAGGTGATCGAGGCTCGGGCGGCGCTCGACCGATCCGCCGGGTTGATCGGTCCCGTGTTGTCGCGCTATGCCGACGCGCTCGAACAAGGCGGTCGGCGGAAAGAGGCGGTCGAGGTACTGCGGGAGGCGGAAACGATCTTCGCCGATGCCGGGTTCACGGCCGAGCGCGACGCCATCGCCGCTCGCATCCAATCTCTCGAAGACTAGGACCTGCGGCGGGAAGGAACGGTCTGCCCCTCAGCTCGTCTCGCCAGCGAGGTCCAGCGGGCCGGGCACCGGCGTCTTGTCGTCCGTGCGGGGCGCCGGCTTGGCCGGAGCCGGGCGGGCTTCGCTGGTCAGCGCATCCTTGAACCCGGAATCGACCGCCTGGTGGATGATCTTCTTGAGGGTTCGAACTCGGATCATGATGCGTACCTCCCGGGCCGTAGAGGGCCATACCCGGTAGAGAAGATTCGGCGCCGGGAGGTTTCCCCGACTTGGATTCTCCTCGCTCTCACAGGACAATATCGATGTCGCGGAGCACTTCCCTGCAGCGGGCGGGGCGATTCCTGCCTCCGCCGGAGATCGACATGGCGCGAGACACCAATCCCTTCGGGCCCGGAGCCCTCCGCTTCCTGCGCGAACTCGAGGCCAACAACAACAAGCCCTGGTTCGAGGACAACAAGGAGCGCTACGAAACGGAGATCCGCGAGCCGGCGCTGCAGCTTATTCGCCTGATCGGTGCGCGGCTGAGCAAGATCTCCCCCCACCTCGTCGCCGCGGATCGCAAGGTCGGTGGATCGTTGATGCGGGTCTATCGGGACGTGCGCTTCAGCAAGGACAAAACACCCTACAAGACCAACGTCGGCATCCAGTTTCGCCACGAGGCAGGCAAGGACGTACACGCCCCGGGGCTGTACGTGCACATTGCCGACAGCGGCGTGTTCCTCGGCGCCGGGATGTGGCGGCCAGCCAAGGAGGCGCTGGCCGGAATGCGCGAGGCCATCGACCTGGACGCCAAAAACTGGAAGAAGGCCCGGGACGGCAAACGGTTCCGAGAACACTGGGATCTGTCGGGGGACAGCCTCAAGCGGCCCCCCCGGGGTTACGACGCAGACCATCCGATGATCGAGGACCTGCGCCGCACCGATCACATCGCCGTCAGCAACCTGAGCAAGAAGGACGTCTCGTCGAGCGGATTCGTAGACCTGCTGCTGGAACGCTTCGGACGAACCAAGAGTTACATGGCCTTCCAGGCCGAAGCCCTGGGGCTTCCGTTCTAGCCGAGCAACGCCTCGAGGCGCTCGAAGGCCTCGGCGGCTCCGAGGGGAATCCGGTAGTCGACCATGGCGGAGACCACGGTTTCCCCCGGATCGATCTCGGCGGTCGCCTTGCGCCGCGCCTTGGCCTCGTAGAGCGGCTCGAGGATGTAGGGGAAGAGCGCGCTGGTGCCGACGTTGACCACGAGGTCGAAACCCCGGCGCAGTTCGGCCTGCAGCCGCGCGAGGGCATCTGCGGGAAGCATCTCGCCGAACAGGATCACCTCGGGACGGATGATCGCCGAGCACTCCTCGCAGCGGGGCGGCAGGGACAGCGCGGAATAGTCTTCGACCCTGTGCCGGCGAGCGCACCCGGTGCAGCGCAAGCCGTGGAGGTTGCCGTGGATCTCGATCAGGTTTTCGGAGCCGGCGGCAGCGTGAAGCCCGTCGACGTTCTGGGTCAGGGTCCAGACCCGGTCGATCTGCTGCTCCAGGGACGCGATCACCCGATGTGCGCTGTTCGGTTGCGCTTCCCGGCCGGAGGCTTCGATCTCGAGCAGGTACTTCCAGGTCCATTCGGGACGGGTACGGAAGGTCTCGCCGGAGAGCAACGCTTCGATCGGCAGCCCCTCGTCGGTTTCCCCCTGGTCGTAGAGCCCCCCGACTCCGCGATAGGTCGGCAGCCCGGAATCGGCAGAGATGCCCGCACCGGTGACGAACAGGACGCTACCGACTTCACGAAGTTCCCCGGCCAGCCCGCGCAGCGCCTGTTCGCTCAAGGCATCCGCTCGAGCAGCGCCACCGCCATGCGCCGGCATCCTGCAGCGCAGCGATCGAGATAGAGCTCCGGTTCGATCAGTTCCACTTCGGAGACGACGAGCTTCCCCTGGTACTCGATGCAGTCGATGCGGGCGTAGAGCGGACGTAGCGGAAGAGCCGCGACGACCTGCGCCGCCAGCTCGCGTTGTTGCGCGGCGACGGCCAGCGGCTCGAGACTGCCTCCACGTTCTTCATGGACGAGAAACTCGCCGTCGGCCGGACGCTTGTGCATGGCGTGGGTCACCTCGCCGTCGATCCAGACCAGGGCGATCTCTCCATCGCGCCGCACACCCTCGGCGAACGGCTGAATCAGCGAGCGGCCGGAGAAGGACTCGACGCCGGGGTCCGCCGGCGCCTCGGCGTCCAGATCCAGCAGGCGAACACCCTGGCCGCTGTTGCCGACGGAGGGTTTGACCACCAGTTGCCGGGTGCCGAACGCGGCAGCGGCATCTTCCAGCGCCTTGCCGGAATCCGTCCCCGGCTCCAGGAGGCGGGTGGGGAGCACCGGCACACCCCTGAGATCCAGTTCGAGCAGGTAGTCCTTGAGCAGGTTCCAGGAGACGAGAGAGAAGGGATTGACCAGGACCCGGCGAGCGCTCTGGGTCTCGCCCCAGGCCTTGAACCCCTGCACGTCGGCGGGATAGTCCCAGGCGGTCCGAATGACGCACACCTCGGCGGAAACCTCGTCGAACCCGGGCGAGTTCCACGGCCGTATCTCGACGGTGGCGCCCAGTTCCTCGAGAGCCGAGCGCAGGGCCAGGTCGTCCCGGTTCCGGCCGGCTTCCTCGTCGCAACTGGCGATGATCACTCCGGGAGGCATGCCGCATTCTCGCACCGTTGGCGATCGATGGCAGAATATTGTCATCGTCACATTGAAAGCGCACTGCCTACGCAGCAAGAGTGTCTTTGTTTACAAGTAATTGATTGGAAATGCGCGACTTCGAGCCGTAGAAGAATAAATGGCATAAAAGCATATACCCCGGGGGACGAACCATGCGTGCATTGCGGAAGAACGGCATCGCCGCTCACCCGGAACCGTTGACCAGAACCGCCCTGAAGCGGACCCTTTTCAGGTGGGTCGCGATTCTGGCGTTGGGCCTTGCCGGGCTTCCCGCCCACGCCAGCTACGTCAACTTCGAGGCCTCCCAGGTCCACCCGATCACCCGGGCCGGAAACCGGCTGCTGGTGGTCAACACCCCCTCCGCCAGCCTCGACGTGTTCGACGTGCTTCCCGACGGCAGCCTCGGGGCGCTGCAGACCATCCCCGTCGGCCTCGAACCGGTGAGCGTCACCCTGCGATCCAGCGACGAAGCCTGGGTGGTCAACCATCTGTCCGATTCGATCAGCATCGTCGATCTTTCCCAGGCCACGGTGATCCGCACCCTCGCCACCGGAGATGAACCGACCGACGTCGCCTTCGCTGCCGGAAAGGCCTTCGTCGCGATCTCCCAGGAGGACCGCATCGAGGTCTGGAACCTGGCCGACCTCGACGCCCAGCCGGCCTCGATTCCGCTGTTCAGCGAGGATGTCCGCGCCCTGGCGGTCTCAGGCGACGGCAGCAAGGTCTACGCCGTGAGCTTGCTTTCGGGAAACCAGACCACGGTGGTCAACGGCAACGTCGCCTTCTTCAACAGCGCCAACCAGGATCCGGTGCGCCTCGCAGAACTGGGGCTTCCGCCGGTGGTCTGCGACGGGCCGCCGCCGCCCTACCCGCCCTTGCCCGCGGGGATCGAACGCAACCCCGCCCTGACCGAGCCGGCCGACGGCATCCCCAAGGTCAGCCTGATCGTGCGCTGGAACCCGGCGAGATCGGCCTGGGAGGATGAAACCGGAAGCGACTGGAGCCACTGCCTGCCCTACCGGCTCCCCGATCACGATCTGTTCATCATCGACGCGGCGACTCTCGCCGTGAACTCGATTCCGACGCTGGGAACCTCTCTGTTCGAGGTCAGCGTGCATCCGCAGAACGGCCGGATCTACGTGCCCCACACCGAAGCGCGGAACTTCGTTCGCTTCGAACACCCTCTCGGCGTGGAAGGTCATGTCGTCGACAATCGCATCGCCGTCGTCGATCCGAGCCAGGGCAACGCGGTGACCCAGATCGACCTCAACGGCCACATCGACCGCGAGTCCACGGCCCCGGACAATCTCGCCGAACGCCGGGCCAGCATCTCCCAGCCGGGCATGATGGTCTGGGAGAGCGACGGTTCCCACGCCTGGCTGACCGGGATCGGCTCGCGCAAGCTGTTTCGCCTCGACGGCAGTTGCCTCAGCCCGGCGTGCATCTTCGGGCCGGACCGCGCGGCGCCCCAGAGCGTCGAGGTCGGCGGCGGACCCAGCGGCGTTGCGCTCTTCGAGGATCGAAGCCGGGCCTACGTGCTCGACCGGTTCGACAACCGGGTCGTGATCGTCGATACCGCGGCGCTGGCGACGGTCGGCGCCGTTGCGTTGACCGATCCGAGTTCCATCGACGTGCGCGACGGCCGCCGGTTCCTTTACGACGCGGTGGATCTGTCGGGTCACGGCGACGCGGCATGTTCGAGCTGCCACATCTCGGGGGACCTGGACGGACTCGCCTGGGACCTGGGCAATCCCGAGGGGGACCTGCAGCTCTACGGCACCCCCGGCGACAACGTGCGCTTCGTCGCGCCGCGGCCGGCCGGTCCCGAAGAGTGCATCGGAGACTGCGTCGAACGGGACGGTTTCGATCCGCAGAAAGGACCGATGACCACCCAGACCTTCCGCGCCATGGTCGAGCCGCTGCACTGGCGCGGAGACCGGGGTACCTTCGCCGCGTTCAACCCCGCCTTCGTCGGGCTGCTCGGTTCAGCCGACATCGATCCGGGAGCCGGGACCGCGGGACTGTCCGAGGCGGACATGGAGTTGTTCCGCCGCTTCGTGCTGGGCATCGCATTTCCACCGAACCCCTACCGCACCCTCGAAGACGGCCTACCCGACTCGACGGTGCAGGTCCCCGATCATCCGGTCGTGGGCAACCCCACCATCGGCGAAACCCTGTTCACGTCGCTACCGATCGTCGGCGCCTCCCCCTGTACCGGCTGTCATGCACTGCCCTTCGGCACCGCAGGGGGCAAGCTCGGCGGTATCCAACCCGGGGATCCGACCACCGCATGGGCCGGGCTGTTGGACGGCACCCTGGACAACTCGCTGCATCAGGACCTGAAGGTTGCCCACCTGCGAAACATGTACGAGAAACCGGGGCCGCCCCTGGGGAGCGACGGGGCGACACCCGCTGCGCGCTCCGGGTTCGGGTTCTCCCACAACGGATCCTTCCCGGACCTCGCCTCGTTCCTCAGCATCAACGTCTTCAACCTCAACGCCCAGCAGGTGCGGGACATCTCGACCTTCCTGTTCCATTTCCCCACCGGGACCCGCCCCGCCGTCGGCAAGCAACTGACCCTTCCGGCAGGCGCGGCTCCGACGGGCAGCGCCGAAGAAGAGGCGCTGCTGCAGACACTGATCGCCCTCGGCGATCTGTCTGACGCCGACCGGCACTGCGATCTGACCGCTTCGCTGCGCTTCGGCGGTGGACCGGCGATCTTCCGACTCGAGGGCGGTGGATGGATTCCCGACCGGGCCGCGGACTCGGTGCTCTCCACCGCGCTGCTGCGGGCCCAGGCAGACGGCCCGTTGACCTTCACCTGCGGCACCGTCGGGTCCGGAGCCCGCCTCGGAGGAGACCGCGACGAGGACGACTTCCTGAACCGGGACGACTGCGCGCCGTCGGACGGTTCGACCTGGCGCTTGCCCGCTGCGGTCGACGCGCTGCGGCTCTCGGGAATCGACCCGCTGCAATTGAACTGGCAACACGACACGCTGGGCGCCGGCCCGTCCCTGACCTACGAGGTGCTTTCCGCGCCGCTGAGTGCGCTCTCGGCGGGTCCCGGCGAGGCCCCGGTGATCGAGAACGGCCTGGCGTCCCTCGGCGCCAGCATCCCTTCGCCGACTCCGGCCCGGGGAGAGGGCGCCTTCTACCTGGTTCGAGGCCGAAACGTCTGCGGCGCCGGCCCGGTCGGCGCTCCCTGACCGTTCGGTTGCCCTTTCCTCGGCCGTTCCGCGAGGTTCCGGCATGATTCTTGGATTGACATCGAGACTGCGGCGACCTACCCTTCTCGTCTTGTTCACTCCAATGCCGGCACCTGAGAAGTGCGTGTGGCTCCCCTCGAGCGACGCGTAGCCGGACGGACCCCCGGGAGACTCATGGCCAAATCCACAAAGGGATTCTCCGCGAAGGATCGCATCGAGCACTCGGTCTACGGGACCGGCACCATCGCGGATGTGACCGATCGCTACACGATGATCGACTTCGACGAGCACGGCTCGAAGAAGTTCCTGACGAGCATGGTCAAGCTGGCGCCGAGCGACACCGAGGCCCCCGCCAAGGTGCGCCGCAAGAAGACCACCAAGAAAAAGGTGGCCAAGAAGACGACGACGACCAAGAAGAAGACCACCAAGAAAAAGGTGGCCAAGAAGAAGGCTGCGGCAAAAGACGCGGGAGACGAAGAGGAATAGCCTCGCGTCCCAGCGGCAGGTTCAGGGTGCCGGCGCCGCCGGCTTTCCGGCGCCCTGCAGCGGCTTCCCGTCCGGCCTTTTCAGGTTCCCCACAACTTCAGCGTCCGCGCCTTCGGCCAGGCTCATCTCCCGAGCCAGTCGCTCCATGCCGGTGATCGCGGTGCGCATCGACCCTTCCAGCGCCATGGCCTCGAAGGCACCCACGGTGCCGCCGGCCTCCGACCAGCTGAACTGCTCCACCAGCAGGCAGGATTCCCCGAGCGGCTTGAGCAACCAGGCCCCGCGAAGCTGTTGCATCGGCTGCAATCCGTTGGAGGCGGCCAGCACCTCTTCCCGGCCGAGGTCCTCATCCCTGAGATCCAGCTCGAACCAGAGTTCCCACAGGGCGCCCTCGGAAGCGCGGAACAACTCGCCGTTGGATTGGTAGCGAGAGATCCAGTAGCGGCCGACCCCGAAACGCTGGGCGCGCTGGAGAATCCGCCGCCCGTCGGCGCCCGGCTCACCATCGATCTGCTGTGAATGATCGATCGGCAGATAGCCGACGTGCCGTTCGTCGGCGTTGATCGCCCGCCACCAGGCTTCGACCGGGAGGTCGCTGTAGAGAACCGCGAAACCCCGCTTGCCGATCCGGTCGACAGCCGGGCGGCCCGCACGCTCGAGCGCCTTGCGGTAGAGCCCCTCCGGGACGGCGGCCTCGAAGCGCCGGGTGCGGCTGGCCCGCTCCAACCCGAAGCGCTCCAGTTGCCCCAGCAGGGAATCGGCCGGCGGACAGCTCGTGGAAGCACCGGCAGGCTCGGCTCCCGCCGGCCTGGACCCGTCGACGGCGCCCGCCCCGGCCGCGTCGGCCTGGGGAACCGTGTTGAGGCCGAGCAGCAGCAGCAAGGGTGCGAGAAAACCCATGAGATCCCCGGAAAACAGCGCCTGACGACCCCACCAGTGTAGCCGGGGTTCGCGATTTGCACCGCCCGGCCGCGGACCCCATCTTCGACCGAGACCGCCCGGTGTGCACTCGGCGGCCAATCGCTCCGGAGAACGGATGTCCCCATCGACGGCCTCGAAGCACATCGCGATCAACCATCGGCCTCTGGCCTGGATGTTGTTGCTCTGCGCCGTGCTGGCCGCGACCGGATGTGCAAGCAGCTTCCCGGCATCGGAGTCGGACCTGGAACGCTCGGAGCGGGACTTCGATGCTGCCGAGCTACGCGATGCCCTCGAGCGCATCGGCCGCTGGCACGAGACCCACGCCACCGGCGTGACCGCCCAGCTTGCGGCGGGCATCCCCGACGCCGAGATCCGGGACACCCTGGCGCGCCTGCCGCTTCAGCCGACCCGCGAGGTCGAGTTGCTCTGGAACTGGCGCAACGGGGAAGAGAGCGTTCATCCCCTGATCTGGTACCACGACTTTCTCTCCGCCGAGGAATCGGCGCGGGAGTACAAGCGGCTGCGGCGCAATCCGCTGATCGGCTGGGATCCGGACTACCTGCCGATCTTCGAGTTTCAGGGAGAGTGGTTCGCCGTCTACTGCGGCAAGGAGGGCCGAAACGCCGGCCCGGTCATCCACCTGTTCGTCGAGGAAGACCCCCGACTGGTGGCCACCAACCTGACGACCTTCCTCTCGACCATGGCCGAGGCCTTCGATAGCGGCGCCTTCGCCTGGGACGCCAAGGCCGAGGGCATCGTCGACGACGTGGTCGCCGTCGAAGCGATCCATCGGCGGCGCAATCCCGGACGGGAATTCCCCTACGCCCTGCCCTGAACGACGCGGTTCGGACACCGCAGCCCCCCGCAGCGGGTCGTGTATAGTCGCCCCGTTCCACTCCAGTCATCGCCGTGAAGCCGGGCGGCTCCAGACCGTCGCGGCCACCGCCTCCGGGGGACTCGATGCGTGCCGCCAGCCTATGGATCTTGATCGGATTCGCCGGACAGGCCCTGTTCTTCTCGCGCTTTCTCGTGCAGTGGATCGTCTCGGAACTTCGCGGAGAGAGTGTCGTTCCCAGGGCGTTCTGGTTTCTCAGCATCGGAGGGGGCGCCCTGCTCCTGACCTACGCGATCTATCGGCGCGACCCGGTGTTCATTGCCGGTCAGAGCATCGGACTGTTCGTCTACCTGCGAAACCTGTGGTGGGTTTCCCGCCGCGGCGGACAGCCACCGATGGGCCTTGACGGGACCGCGACCGCCGGCGGCGCAAAACCCTGAACGCCTCCAAGCCGGAGTCCCCTGCCGTGTCCGGACCTGCCCGTATCGTCAGCCTGATCGCCAGCGCCACCGAGATCGTCTGCGCCCTCGGCCTGCAGGACCGGTTGGTCGGCATCTCCCACGAGTGCGACTACCCCTCAAAAATCACCGGACTGCCCCGGCTGTCGCAGCCGAAGCTCGATCCACGCGCCCCGTCGGCGGATATCGACCAGAGGGTCCGCGACCTGGTATCCGAGGGGCTCTCGATCTACCGCATCGACGTCGACCGGCTGCAGCAGCTGGCGCCGGATCTGATCGTGACCCAGGACCAGTGCGCGGTCTGCGCGGTCAGCCTGCGGGATGTCGAGAATGCCTGCCGGCTATTGACCGGTCTGGAGTGCCGGGTGGTCTCCTGTGAGCCCCACTGCCTGGCGGACATCGACGACGACGTACGCAAGATCGCCGAAGCCGCCGGCATCGCCGAGGCCGGCGAGGGGTTGATTCGCGATATGCGGGCGACCCTCGATGCGGTGCGACAACGAACTCGAGGCTCGAGCCGCCCCCGGGTCGCCTGCGTCGAGTGGATCGATCCGCCCATGATCGGCGGCGGCTGGGTGCCCGAACTGGTCGAAGCGGCCGGAGGAACGCCGTTGATCGTTGACGAACCGGTCCGCTTCCGGCAGGTCACCTGGGACGAGATCGAAACGGTCGACCCGGAGGTCGTGGTGGTGATGCCCTGCGGGTTTCCCATCGACCAGACTCGCCAGGAACTGAATGCCGGCGGCGAGGCGGCGCAGCGGTTGGCAAAGCTGAAAGCGACTCGCAACGGGCGTACGGTCCTGGTCGACGGCAATGCCTGGTTCAACCGGCCCGGGCCGCGGCTGGTACAGAGCGCCGAGATCCTCGAAGCGGTGCTGCACCCGGGCACCCGGCCCTGCGAGAACCGCTTCGAGATCTGGAACCCGGCCGGCTAGTCCTCTACCGCTCGACGGTTCCTCGCATGGCGTCGCCGATCTCGGTGCGCGCTTCCGCGCCGGGCAAGTAGCCCGGCTCGACCCGATGGCCGGTGCGCTGTTCGTAGGCATAGCCGACGGCGATCACCGCTGCATCGTCACCGGCGCCGGCCATGAACGAGACTCCCACCGGGAGCCCGTGAACATCACCCATCGGCACCGACAGGTGCGGGTAGCCTGCCACCGCAGCCATCCAACCGGCGCCGGCCCAGCTTGGCCAGACGTCGCCGTTGACCGGATCGATCCGGGGAGCGACCGGGCCGGACGGGGAAACGAGGACATCCACCTCGTGTTCGGCCAACAGCCGGTCGATCCCGTCTTGCCGCACCGCCCGCTGCACCTCGTCCCGGGCGGCCACGTACTCGGGATCGTCGAGCCCCTTGCGCTCCACCGACAGTTCGAACAGGCTCTGATCGAACAGAGCCAGCTCGACGTCGGCGTGGCGCTCGTTGAAGGCGATCAACTCCTCGAGGCTGCGCACCTCGACCGCCGCGGCCGCGTCGGCCAGGTAGGCGTCGAGAGTCGCCTTGAACTCGGTCTCCATCAGCATCGCGCTCTTTCCGCCCCAGTTGTCCACGCCGGCGTCGAAGTCCTCGATCTCCACGAGGGTCGCCCCGGCCTCCTCCATCGCGGCGACGGCCGAGTCGAACAGGGCGATCGTGTCGGCGTTGGAGCCGGTGGCGAAGCGCAGCACGCCGACCCGCTTGCCCGCGAGGGCGTTCTCGTCCAGGGCCGCGACGTAGTCGGTCTTGCCCTCTCCCGTGGCCATGGCGGTCAACATCATCGCGGTGCCGCGGACCGTCTTGGTCATCGGACCTGCGGTGTCCTGGGAAGAAGAGATCGGCACGATGTACTGCTGGGAAACCAGCCCGACCGTCGGCTTGAAGCCGACGATGCCGTTGACCGTCGACGGGCAGATGATCGACCCGTTGGTCTCGGTGCCCACGGCGCCCGAACCCAGCGACGCCGCCACCGCGGCGCCGGAGCCGGAACTTGAGCCGCAAGGATTGCGGTCGGTCATGTGAGGGTTGCGCACCTGTCCGCCGAGTGCGGACCATCCACTCATCGAATCCCGGGAACGGAAGTTGGCCCACTGGCTCAGGTTGGTCTTGCCCAGGATGATGGCGCCGGCCTCACGCAGCCCGGCGACCAGGGGAGAGTCCCGTTCGGTCACGTTGGCCTCGAGGGCCAGGGCGCCGGCAGTGGTCGCCACCGGATCGGCGGATTCGATGTTGTCCTTGAGCAGAACCGGCACGCCGTGAAGCAGACCCAGTTCTTCTCCCGCTTCCCGGGCGGCATCGGCAGCCCTGGCGTCCTCCAACGCTCGCGGGTTGAGAGCCAGCACGCTGCGCAGCTCGGGACCCGACCGGTCGATCCGCTCGATCCGGTCGAGATACGCCTGGACCACCTGCTCGGAGCTCACCTCACCCGCTCGCAGCGCCTCGGCAATCTCGGGCAAGGTCCGGGCCGGCCAGCCCTCCGGACGGTAGTCTTCGCTCGGCCCCTCGCCGGCGGGACTTGCGTCACCCGTCGGCGGGGCGCACCCGAGTCCGACTGCAAGCAACAACACGAGAATCGACGCCCCGAATCGCAGACACACCATGACAACCTCTTCTGAAACGTTTCGAGCAAGAGTCGGAACCGTACCCTGGTTGACCACCAACGCCAAGGGCCGCCGGCGAGATCCGGCCGCGGCATTCAGGCCGGCGACTCGCCGATCCACCCTTCCACCTGCGGATACAGGTCCGATTCGGCGTCCGGGTGGGTCAGCAGATTGATGTGATCGTAGTCCTGGCGTTGCCCGTTGGCCCGGGACAGCACGATCAGGCCGGCTGGATCGTAGCCTGCTTCTTCCAGGAACACCCTGCAGTCTTCCGGGTGACCGAGATAGGCGTCGTTGATCGCCGCCCAGGCTCGCAGCCGAGGCCTCGAGTCCCCATCGCGCCAGGCTCCGGCGTAGTCGAATCCGTCGGTCGGATCGACCCATGCGCCGGGGCGAACCCAGGTGACGCAATCCCGGTGGGTCCCGAAGGACTCGTCGTCGGAACCCGCGCGTAGCGCCCGGGCCGGCAGGTAGCCCAACGCACCGCTGACCCAGAGCCCCCAACCCTTCCAGAACATGTCGAGGGCGAACAGCCGCCGGACACCTCGGACGTGGACCACCCGCTTGGTCGCGAAAAGGCCTACCGAGGCGATCGAGTCGCAGATGTCCGGTTGACGGCCGAGGGCGCTGAGCAGCAACACGCCGCCCCAGGAGTGGGCCAACGCGTGAACCTTCGGTCTCCCGCTCAGATCTCGAACTCGCTGCAGCGCCCGCGGGATGTCTTCGAGGATCAGATCCCGCTGATCGAAGTCGTGAAACTCGCGCACCGACGGCCGGCTCTCACCGCGGCCACGGTAGTCGAGGACGTAGACGTCGAAGCCTCTTCGCGCGAGGAAGGGGGCCAGCCCCCGCCCGGAATTCGAGTAGAACATCCGGCCGTTGCTGATCGACCCGTGGACCGCCAAGACCGCGGGACCGCCGGGAGCGAGACAGAACCGATGTAGCGCGAGGGTACCCCCCGAATCGATGGGGACTCTCTCGAGTTGTTTCTCGACGCGCTCCACAGGACCCTCCCGCGCTCGCTCCCAAGGTACAACGAACGACCCGGCACCAAAACGGGCGTATCCTTGTTGCATGCGGATCGAACCAGCCGGACCCGAGTCCCGGGACGACATCTTGAACCTGCTTGCAGCGGCGGAGCTACCGGCCGCCGGCGCCGAGCAACATCTCGCACACTTCTTCGTCGCCCGCGACGGAGACAGGCTCGTCGGCTCGATCGGGCTGGAGGTCTATCAGGACGTCGGCCTGCTTCGATCCCTGGCGGTCGTTCCCGAACTTCGGGGTAGCGGCCTGGGCCGAAAACTGGTTCAGCGGCTGGTCGAGCACGCCCGGGACCTGGGTATCGTCCGGATCTACCTGTTGACCACCACCGCCGAGACCTTTTTCCCGCGCTTCGGCTTCCAGCCGATCCCGCGGGATGCGGCCGATCCCCGCCTGGGAGAATCCGAGGAGTTTCGCGGAGCTTGCCCCCAGGACGCCGCATGCTTACGGTTGGAGTTGTAGAGTAGCGTTTCTCGGACCGCGCGGTCCGCAACCGCTGGAGAGCGACTGTTGGCCCCCCAGGTTCCAGGCTTCGACGAACCCTCGCCGACTCCCCGGCGCCGGCGGCGCCAGCGCTCGACCCTGCGTTGGCTCCCCCGACGACTGCTGCGGCCGTTCCTCGTCATCGCCGCCTGTCTCGCCGTGATCTTCATCTCGGTCAACTGGGCGCTGCGTAACCAATCGCGGCTCGATATCCAGCATCGCAACACCGCGGTGATGGATGGCTACCGCAAAGCCCTGGAAAAGCACCTCGAGAAGAGCGGCGCGTACCCCGCATCTTTGGCGGAGCTTCCTCCGCTACGGCGCAACGTCTGGCAGGGCCAGGACGTGGACGACTGGGGAGAGACCCTGCACTATGAGTCCGACAGCACCCGCTACGTGCTGGTCAGCTACGGCTCCGACTTCAAACCCGACGGGCATGACTACTGGGCCTTGCGCAACGGGCACGCCCCGGACACACCTGCCGAGGACATCTGCCGTGACTGGCCCGCCGACCAGATCGCCTCGGACCTCGGCTGGCACCGGGTCTGCGAGCGATAGCCTTCCCTATCGAAACCAGGATTTCCGACATGACCTTCCGCGCTTCATCGACACCTTTCGCCTTCGCCACGCTGCTGCTCTTCGCGGTTGCCGTCCCGGCGGCGGCGGATCGAGCCTCGGCGGTAGCCCTGCCCGCCGAGGTCGCGCAGCAGGCTGCGGCGCACACGTTCAGCGCCGAGGAGCTCGCCGGTCACGACGACCGGGATCCGAACCGCCCGCTGTTGCTGGCCGTGCGGGGAGTCGTGTTCGATGTCAGCTCGGGCCGGGACTTCTACGGGCCGGAGGGCAAGTACCACGGCCTCGCGGGTAAGGACGCATCCCGGGCCATGGGGATGTGGACCCTGGCCGAGGCGGATCTCAACGACGACTGCGACGCGATGTCCGCCGAGCAATGGACCGCGTTCAACGAGGTTTTCCTCGAAACCTACGTCAAGCAGTACCCGGTGGTCGGCCATCTGCGTGGCGGCTACTTCTTCCCGAACGGTCTGTGCTGCGAGGGAGTAGCCTGCGGAGACTGCGCCCCCGGGGAATAGCCGGGGCGCAGCGGGGGTTGACCTGAGCGACGGATCGACCCGCCCTGCCGGCGGAGCGAGGAGGCGCCATGCAATCGAGTACACCCCACCGCCGGACCCCACTGCTGCTGCTCGTCCTGCTCGTCGGCGGCCTCGCTGCGGCCAAACAGACCGACCCGCCGGCACGACCGGAGGCGCCCGGCCTGCCGCCCGCCCTCGAGACCGGCACCACGGTGGAAACCCTGGACCGCTGGCTGCGCGACCGTCTGGGAGACGCGGTGATCCGCGGCGAGGGCCGGACCCGGCAGTTCAGCATGGCCGAGGTCGAGGCCATGTTGATCACCGACCAGAGCGCAGACCGGATGCGCATGATCATTCCGATCGCCTCGGCGGCGGAACTGGATGCCGCGACCCTGCGCACCCTGCTCGAGGCCAACTTCGATCGGGCGCTGGACGCCAAGTACGCAATCCACGACGACACCGTCTGGGCAACCTTCGTCCACCCTCTCGGTTCCTTGACCGAAGGAGAGTTCGACAGCGCCCTGCGCCAGGTCTTCCTGCTCTACGCGACCTACGGCACCGCCTACAGCAGCCTGGGGATGCAGTTCGGAACGGAAGACGCCCCGAACTCCGAAGAGCCCGGGGCGCCGCGGTAGGCGGAGGGGTCCTAGCGCTTGGTGATCACGACCTCGGCGTACTCGCTGGGCACGGCGAGGGTGCCGTCGTCGGCGACGTTGAGTGATTCGAGTAGATCCATCAACGCCTGCTCGAGGTTCTGCTTGCCCGCGTCGTCCTGTGCCTCGAAGGCCTTCATCATCGGACCGTAGTAGGTCTTGAAGACGTGCATGAAGTGGGCCGCGGACTCGTAGCGGAACACGTAGTTCTTCTTTTCGATCCGAATGTCGGCGCTCTGAGAGCCGAAGTGCTCCTGGAGGAAGGCCTCGGTGCCCCAGCGGGCCGGGGACTGCACGCCGGCGGGCGGCGGATTGAAAGCGCCGATGACCTTGAACATCTGTCCGATGAACCCCTCGGGAGTCCAGTTGGCCATGCCGATCTTGCCGCCGGGCTTGCAGACCCGCAGCAGCTCGGCCGCCGCCTTGTCCTGATTCGGGGTGAACATCACACCGTAGGTCGACCCGACGAAATCGAAGGTCTGGTCGGCGAAGGGAAGCGCCTCGGCGTCGGCGGTGCGGAATTCGATGTCCATGGCGTTGGCCGCGGCGCGCTCCTTGCCATGGTTCAACGAGGATTCGACGTAGTCGGTGGAGACCACGCGGCAGAAGCGCCGGGCGGCGGCCAGGGTCAGGTTGCCGTTTCCGGCGGCGACATCGAGGAAGGACGCGCCGGGGCGGGCATCCATCGCCTCGGCCAGGCCTTCACCGGCAATCTGGAGCAGGGAACCGATGCGGGCGTAGCTGCCGGTCGCCCAGGTGGCCTGCTGCTTGATCTTGATGGCGGTGTAGTCGGGGGTGGCGGTCGCTTGCTCGGACATCTCGTTCTCTCCTCGTTTCTTGGCGTATCTGCCTGCGTTCTTGCCTGTCATCCGGGGTAACGCAGCCCGCGGGGCAAACCCGCCACCGGTGCCGGAAAAAAGACGTGCTATTTTTTTAGTTGACTCCTACTAAAATCTTAGTACGTTATGCCTCGGAGGCTACGGAATGGGACGACCGAAAAAGGAAGCCGAACCGAAACTGCTGACCGACGTCGAACTCGAGTTGATGACGGTGCTCTGGCAGACCGGCGAGGCCACCGTGCGCGACGTACTGGAACAGCTGCCGGCCAATCGCCAGCTGGCCTACACCTCGGTGTCGACGGTGCTGCGCATCCTGGAAAAGAAGAAGCTGGTGCAGACCCGCAAGGACGGGAAAGCCCACCTCTACGCCCCGGCCGTCAGCAAGACCGACTACGAGAGCCGCAGCGTGCGCGATCTCGTCGACAAGGTGTTCGACGGAACCCCTTCGGCGATGGTGATGCGCCTGCTCGATGACGAAGGCATGTCCGCCGAGGAGCTCCGGGAGATCCAGGCGCGCTTGAAGGAGCGACTCGAACCATGAATGTGCTCTCAACGGCTCTACTGGCCTATCTCGAGCTGGGCCTCGTGCTGGCCGTCGCCTACCTCATCCTGCGCACCGCACGCCGCTCCATGCAGCAACATATCGACCCCAGCGGCATGATCGGTGCCGGGCGGCTGCTCTTCGCTGCAGCGCTCCTCGCCCCGCTGGCGGCCCACGGCCTGCTCTCGCTGAAACTTCCTGCAGGCGCTGCCGCAGGCAGCGCCGTCAGTGCCGGCGCGGAAGAGCTGAATCGCCTTTTCGGCGCGCTCTCCGGCATGCTGAGCAGCTCCCCCGCTGCCGGCGATACGGTCTCGGTGGTCAATGCTTCGTGGCTGCAGACCGCCGCTCCGTACTTCGGCGCCGCGCTGCTGTTCGGCCTTGCCGGTTCGGGCTTCGTCGCCCTCCGGCGGGTGTTTCAACTACGTCAAATCGTGCGTGCCTCGGTACCCCTCCGCCGCATCGGCCGAGTGTCGGTGGTGGTGTCGGATCGCGCTTCGGTGCCGTTTTCCACGGCAATCTTCGGCAGGGCCCACGTGGTCGTGCCGGTCTGGATGATGCGCGACTCGCAGATGATGCGTGTCGCCATCTGTCACGAACTTCAACACTACCGGCGCCACGATCCGATCTGGAGCGTGGCTTTCGAACTGATCCGCGTCCTCTACTTCTGGAACCCCGCCGCCTACGGCTGGACCCGGGAGCTATCGGACCTCCAGGAGCTGGCCTGCGACGAAGCGGTGATTCGCCGCGGCGTACGCGCCGGCGACTATGGAAACTGCTTGCTGCGCGTCGCCGAGATGGCGGTCGCCCGGCGGGTCGTGGCCTCGACCGCGATGGCCACCATCTCGGATCGCGGAGCGCACCTCCGCAGGAGAATCGACATGCTGTTCCGAAACCCCTCACCCTTCCGCTCGCGCAGGCGGGCGCTGGGCCTGACCCTCGTGGGCTCGTTCCTGATGATCCTGGTGGCGACCACCACCGCGGCCAACTGGCCTGACCTGAATGACGCACCGGTGCTGGTGCCCGCTGACCGGGCCGAACGAATCGACGGCGACGCCGCCGGCCACCATCTGAACAAGGACTGCGACTGCGACTGTGACAAGGTCGACTGCAACACCGACTGCGCGAACCTCGACTGCGACAAGGTCCAGGGACATGCCGAAACTCCGATCGCCGGCGACCTGCCCGACCTGGTGTTCGAATCCTCCTACGGCGAGCGCGTCCGGCTCTCGGACCTGCGCGGACAACTGGTGCTGGTCGACTTCTGGGCCGAGTGGTGCAAGTTCTGCACGGCGGAAGCGCCGCAGATGACCCGGCTCCACGAGCAGGTCGGGCGTGACATCCAGATCCTGGGTGTCTCGTTCAGCAAGACCGTCGAGGACACCGAGGCGTTCGTCGAGGAGTACGGCTTCGTCTGGCCGCAACTCCATGCCGAAGGCGGCTGGAAGAGCGACGTCAGCCGGGCCTTCGGCGTCAAGGGTGTGCCCGCTCGTTACCTGATCGACCGTGACGGCAAGGTCACGCTGCTCCCCCGGGGCAACCCGGAGCAGATGACCCGCATGATCCTCGAGGCCATCGAGGGGAACAACGTCGTCGCCTCTGCGAACTGACCCTCCTCCAAGGGGGCCGCGGGAACGGTGCGTCCTGCGGCCCCTTTGATTCCAACCTGTCGACGGAACCGTTTCTCGCCCGGGTGCGTACACTCGGGCAAGCATGTTCACCTGTCCTCGCTGCAGCATCCCGCTCAAGAGCGCCGCCGGACCGCGCGGCCGCTACCTGTGCTGTGACCGCTGCTCCGGCCGGTCCGCGACCGTCGGCCTGTTGCGCAAGGCGCTGAAGCGGGACGAGGTCAACCGGGTCTGGGGTGCGATCGTACGGAGCGAACTCCAGGCCCAACGTGACTGCCCCGGCTGTCTGGCGCCGATGCAGGCGGTTTCCGTCGGCCTGCCGGGTGGTGCGGTAGAGCTCGACGGTTGTCGTAGCTGCCAGATCGTCTGGTTCGATCATGGAGAGTTCGCCCGCTTCACACCGCAGCCGACGCCGCAGCCGGCGAACGCTGAGCTCCCCGCCGAAGCCCGCAAGATGCTGGCCAAGGTCGAACTCACCCGCATGGACGAGAACCGCAAACAGGACGCGGAACTCCAGGGGGTCGACGCGGGCTGGAAGCTGGTGCCCGGCATCCTGGGACTGCCGGTGGAGGCGGAGTCCCACGGTCACGGAATCGTGCCGCTGGCCACCTGGGGCCTGTCGGCGCTGATCTTCGTGGTGAGCGTCATCGTGCTGAGCACGCACGACGGCATCCGCCAGTTCGGCTGGATCCCGGCAGAGACGGCACGCATGGGCGGGCTGACCCTACTCAGTTCATTTTTCGTCCACGCCGACGCCTGGCACCTGCTGGGCAACCTGTACTTCCTGCTGATCTTCGGCGACAGCGTCGAATCGCTCCTCGGCAAAGCCCGCTACCTGGTATTGATCCTGGCCTCCGACCTGGCCGGCAACCTCGGACACCTGCTGCTGGTCCCGGCAGACGACCTGACGCGGCCGCTCGTCGGAGCCAGCGCAGGGATCTCAGGGGTGCTGGCCTACTACGCCTGCCGCTTGCCCCACGCCCGCATCGGCCTTCTCGCGTTCTATGCCTATCGGGCCGCATGGCTGAGGCTTCCCGCATGGGGCGCGTTCGTCTTCTGGCTGATCCTCCAGTTCTATCTCGCCATCGAACAGAACCAGGGTCTCGGTACCGTCTCCGCCGGAGGGCACCTTGGAGGAGCCCTGGTCGGTCTGCTGCTCGGCTTCGGAGCCCGCCGGCGTTCGGACCGGCAACACGCCGGGGCATTCGAGATTTCCAAGTAGACTGGGCCCTCGCGGATCGAATCCGACGGAGGGTCCATGATCGTTCTGGCCAACATTCAGAAGCTCTACGACGGCTCCGGCGCCGAACCCTCGGCGGTCTCGAGGGGTGTCGACGTGCACCTCGAGGGAAGCCTCATCAAGGAAGTACGCCCTCACGACCCGAACCTGCCGGCGTCGAACCCCGATCGCGACTTCCGGGTGATCGACCTCAGCGGCAAGACCGTGACCCCCGGGCTGATCGACTGCCACGGCCACGTGACCCTGTTCGGTTTGCAGGAGGACGACATCGTCAAGGCCGGCGGCCCTGACTCGGTGATCTACGCCGAGAAGATCCTGACCCGCACCCTGATCGACGGCGGCGTGACGACCATGCGGGATGTGGGCGGCGCAACCCACGCGCTGAAACGGATGGTCGACGACGGGTTGATTCGCGGACCGCGGCTCAAGATCTCGATCTGTATGCTCTCGACCACCGGCGGCCACGCCGACTTCCGCGGCCCCGACCGCTGCCACGCGGAACTGTCGAAACTGTGGCCTCCCGCTCCTGGGCGTCCGTCGAGCATCGTCGACGGAGCTGTGGAGTGCCGCAAACGGGTACGGGAGATCAAGGCCTGCGGTGCCGATCTGATCAAGGTCTGTTCGAGCCCCGGCGTCGCCTCACCAGGCGACGAGCTGGAGCATCGCGAGTTCACCCAGGAGGAGCTGACGGCGATCTGCGATGAGGCGGCCGCCCGTGGGATGAAGGTCGCGGCCCACGCCCATAGCGCGTCGGGGATCGAACTCGGCATCGCCTGCGGCGTTCACGACATCCAGCACATGTCCTTCATGGACGATCGGCTGGTGGAGCAGGCTCACGAGAAGGGCTGCACGGTGACGCCCACCTCCTGGATCATCGATGAACTGATTCGCATGGGAGGCCTCGACCCCTTCGTGATGGAGAAGGCCAAACAGGTGGCCGAGGTCCACGCCAGGGCGGTGGAATACGCGCGCAAGGGCGGCTTGCCGATCCTGATGGGGACCGATCCGGTGCTGACCGGCATGCACGGCCGCAACTGGATGGAGCTGGTGCACCTGGTCCGCGACGGACTGAGCCCGCTGCAGGCCTGGTACGGCTCGACCGGGCTGGCCGCCGCGGAGATCGGCCAGGACGACACCGGGGTGATCGCTCCGGGCAGGCGAGCGGACCTTCTGGTTTGCGACGGTGACGTGATCGACGACCCGGGGGCGTTCGCCCGCGGCTGCATGCTCGAGGTCATTCAAGACGGCATCGGACAGCGACGTGGGTTGGACGGACTGCCCCAGGCGAGTTTCGAAGACACGACCCGGGCTTTGCTCGGCGAACTCCCCCCTTCCGTTCACTAGCGACCAAGAGACGATGTATTGGAGCTTCGATGATTCACGGTACGAAGGTAGGCGCGTGGGCCTTGATTGTCGGAATGGCTCTGCTGGCACCGGCCTGCGGGAGCACGGCACACGAAACCCAGGAACCGCTGGATGAGCCTGCGGCGGCGGCGGAACCCGGGACCGAGGCCGAGCAGCTCCTGACCCGGGCCATGGCCTTCCACGATCCCGCGGGAAGCTGGGGCACCCGCCCCGTGACCATGACCTGGTCGGGTACCGGCGACGACGGGGCCGAACGGTTGCGCCTCGAGATGACCACCGAACCCGCCGTCTTCGGCTTCGGCCTGTCGGGGCACTACCGCGGCACCCGGCTCGAATACTCCGTACGCGACGGAGAGGTGCACGTCGAGGTCGACGGCAGCAGCGAGATCGATCCGGAGCTGCGCAAGAAGCTGGTGCTCGACCGAGAGGACGGTCTCTTCTGGCGCAACTACTTCGGTTTCCTCGCCGGGTTCCCGATGAACGTCGGCGACCCGGGCGCCGAGCTCGACCCTGCGGTTGAACAAACCGAATTCATGGGCCAGGCGGTAGAGGCCCTGACCGTGCGCTACCCGGCCGAAGCGGGCAGCGACATCTGGACCTACTACTTCCTGCCCACGGGTCAGAACGTCGGGGTGCGCTTCGATCGCGCCGATCCAACCCGGGTCGGCGAGTACCTGGTGTTCGAGGGCCTGGTCGAGGCCGATGGGCTCAAGCTGCCGAAGACCCGCAGCTGGCACATGAACGACGACGACCGGCACCTGGGCAACGACGTGATCGAGACGCTTTCAGTGGAATAGGCGACAGTCCGCCCTGCTATCCTCGCCGGATGATCGACACGACCCTCGAACTGATCTCGGCCCTCCACGGCACCTGGCGCGGCACCGGCCGGGGCGACTACCCGACCATCGACGCCTTCCGCTACGAGGAGACCCTGCGCTTCGAACTGGACCGGGCCTACCCGATGTTCCATTTCGAGCAACGGGCCTACCTGCTGCCCGACCGGGAACCGAGCCATTGGGAATCCGGGTTCATCCGCCTGATGGAGGATGGCGCTATCGAGATGTCCAGCGCCCAGGACAGCGGCCGGGTCGAGGTGCTGCGCGGCAAGCCCGAGACGCTGGTCGACGGGTCCGGTTTCTCGGTGACGCTGGATCATGTCGTGTTGGCCCACGATCCACGGCTTCACGCGACCCGCCGCACCTTCCGGCTGGAAGGCGACCAGCTGCACTACATCGTGTACATGGCGACCCACACCACGCCGGAGCCGGAGCTTCAGCAGCACCTGATCGCGCAGTTGGAGCGGATCGACTGAGCTACGGAACGATCGTTCCGTCAGCCTCGTGGCGAAAAGCGATCCCCGTCCCCTGAAACACGTTGACCACCCGGTTCAGCGGAACTCCGTTGGCGCTGAGATTCGAGGGCGCGACGTAGACATCCCCGGTCAGGCAGATGTTGGGGTCGTGGAGAGCAACGGTCAGGTCCCGCCCCGTCGGCACCGGTCCGGTGTAGACAAAGCGGTCGTTGCCGACGGCGGTCATCGCCCGGCGGTCATCCCAACCGTTCCAGATGAAGTGCAGATGGGTGGTGAACACCGCACCGGTCGGAGAACAGGTCGCGAAATCGACGCCGGGATCGACGCTCGTGTCGGCGGCGTATTCGAAAGTCACCTGCATGGTAGCGGGGGCGGTCGGGCTGTCGCTGCTCGAACTGCCGCAGGAGGTCGCCGTAGCGGCGACCGTCAGCAGGAGAGCGGCAGCGACGCAACTCGAGGGGGCAGGTTTCATCGGGCGCTCCGGAGGAACGAAGGCGACTCCGAGAGTCTACCTCCGTTCCCCCGCCTGCGCGAAAGGGGTCATTGCGCCAATGGCGCGATACCGTCCGCTAGGGGCAAACGTTGGTCGTGCGCTCCGCGCCGTCGCTCGAGAAACCGTAGCTGCCGCTGCCGCAGGCGTTGCGCCCTCGCACCAGATAGGTGAAGCCTTCACCCGCCGCCGGGTTCGCGCTATCGACCAGGGTGAGATCGGCGCCGCCGGTCTCGAGACAGGTTTCACCGGTGCCGCCCACGGGCAATTGCGAGAGCGATCCCCGGATCGCGTCGTAGAGTGTGGCGGAACCGGATTGCGCCGCCAGGGAGCCCCAGCTGAGCGTCTCCTTGTCGCTATCGAAGACGAGGCCTCCGATGTCGCCCGGCGCGGCGAAAACTCCCGGGTCCGACGGAGCGCAATCGCAACCGTCGGCAACCCCGTCGACATCGAGATCCGGGTTGCCCACGGCGTAGAAGCCGCCGGTGTTCAATCCATGGCCGCCGACGTGACCACCCCAGAGGATCGCCGCATCGCCGGTCCAGACCAGGGTCGAATCGAGCCGGCCCTGAGGCGCCCCGAGCAACGAGCTGGCGCTCCAACTGTCGGTGGCGTCGTCGTAACGGCCGCCGCTGCTGAGTTCGAGGAAATCGCTGGAATCCCCTCCCCAGACAAACATGCCCTCGTCGGTCCAGACCGCCGATGCAAAGCGGCGCCCTTCCGGCGCGCCCGCATCGTCCAGCGCCTGCCAGACCCCGGCGTTGCGCTCGAAGCGGCCGCCGTTCCCCAGGGTCGCCTGGTCGGTATCGTTGCGGCCGCCCCAGACGATCAGTTCGCTTCCGGTCCAGACCGAGACGTGGCCGTAGCGCGGCCCCGGCGCGTCGAAGCGAGGAATACGAATCCAGGCGTTGAGCGAGGTGCTGTAGCGGCTACCGCTGTCGAGTTCGATCGGGTCCCGGGTCGTCTCGCCCAGGCCACCCCAGATCATCACGTCCCCATCGGCCCAGACCGAGGTGTGCAGCCGTCGCGCCTCGGGAGCGTTGAACGTCGGCAGGCTGGTCCAGCTGTCGGTACCCGGGTTGTAGCGGGCTCCGGTGGAAGTCACGTCTCCGGAATCGAGCTGTCCACCGAACACCACCATCTCGCTGCCGGTCCAGGTGGCGGTATGTTGCTCCCGGGCAGCAGGCGCTCCGGTGGTCGTGATGGCGGACCACTGGTCGAGCAGCGGATCGTAGCGGGCGCCGGTATCGGTGTGGGCGCTGTCGATCCCGCCCCAGAGCACCATCTCGCTACCGGTCCAGACCGCTTCGTGGCCGTAGCGCGCAGTCGGCGCCCCGGCAACGCTGGTCGGCGTCCAGGTATCGACCAGCGGATCGTAGCGAGCACCGTCGGCCAGAGGCGCCGCCTGATAGAGGAGCCGCCCCGGAGCGATGCCACCCCAGACGATCAGTTCGTTTCCGGTCCAGACCGCGGCGTGGTCCTGACGCAGGGCCGGCGCGTCGGAGACGTGGGTCGGGGTCCAGCTGTCCGAGGCCAGGTCGTAGCGCCCGCCGGTGACGTAGTCCCGTCCCGAGTGCCTGCCTCCCCAGACGATCAGTTGCTCGCCGGTCCAGACGGCGCCGGCCTGGGTGCGCGGCGTCGGCGCGTCGAGTGCCGAGACAGGGCTCCAGCTATCGGTCTGCGGATCGTAGAGTTCGCCGTCCCCCCGTTCGTCGGAGGTGCCGGAACCGCCGTCGCCGCCCCAGATGATCATCTCGCTACCGGTCCAGAAGGCGGCGTGGTTGTAGCGGGTCCCGAAGAAGTTGGGCAGGCTCGTCGCGGTCCAGCTGTCGCTTTGGGGATCGTAGCGGCCACCGGTGCCACCGGCGGAGATCCCGGCGAAGATGATCATCTCGTCGCCGGACCAGACGGCGCTGTGGCCGGTGCGAGCCAGCGGAGCCCCGTCGAGATTCGTCGCGGTCCAGCTGTCGCTGACCGGGTCGTAGCGGCCGCCGCTTCTGAGGGCGTCGCCGCTGAAGAGGCCTTCGGATCCTCCCCAGACGATCATCTCACTGCCGGTCCAGACCGCGGTAGCCCCCTGGCTGGCCGGAGGGGCGTCGGTGAGGGATGTCGGGGTCCAGCTGTCGCTGACCGGATCGTAGCGGCCGCCGGTTTGCAACGTCGAAGGCCCGCCGTTGGTCTGGACTCCGCCCCAGACGATCATTTCACTACCGGTCCAGACCGCTGCATGACTGCGCCGGCCGTTGGGCGCTCCGGCCTGGGACATCGGAGACCAGGTGTTGGTCACGGGATCGTAACGGCCACCGATGCTGACGCCGTCGGTCCAGCCGTCGCCGCCCCAGACGATCATCTCGCTGCCGGTCCAGATCGCGGTGTGCTGCTGACGAGGTCGCGGCGCGCCGACGTTGGAGATCGTCGACCAGGCGTCGGTCAAAGGATCGTAGATCGCACCGGTGCCGGCGACATCGTTGTGGATACTCCCACCCCAGACGATCATGCGGGTACCGGTCCACACTGCGGTGTGGGCGTGACGCGGATCGGGATGGTCGTCGAGGCTGCTCTCGGTCCAGGTGTCGTCAGGCGCACACGCCGCCGCTTCCGTCGAGGCCCCCAGCGTGCGCGGCGTGGGTAAAGGAGCCAACGTCGCGGCTGACTTCGAGCTCGTCTCCGGTTCGTAGCGATCCCGGGCGGCGGCCCACCACGTATCCCAGCTCTCGTAGTTTTGCAGCCGGCTGTCCGCGCTGAAGAAGCGGCGGGCCAGCCGCCGGACCAGCACCGATCGGGCGAACACCTCGCGGACCATTACCGGGTCACGATGAAGCGCGCCGTAGACCGCGTCGAGCCGGGCCGGCATGCGGGTATCCCGGGCGATGCGCTCCAGTTCGGCTTGCAGGGCGGCGTCGGTGACCGCCGCGCCCCATTGATCGGCGACCACAAGGCTGAGCCGCAGGTCTTCGAGTACACGCCGGCGAGCCCGCTGCTCGGCATGTGCCGGGTCGATAGCGGCCGCTCCGACGGTGAACCTCCGATAGACCTGATCGATCGCCTGTTGCGCCGCGACCCGGTCATCCAAGGTGACGACCCGGTCGTCGGTCGCGGCGACCCGGTCGTCGGTCGCGGCGACCCGGTCGGCGAAGCCTACCGTTCGCTCCGCTGCGTCGACCGGAAACGTCGCCGCCGAGATCCACAAGAACATCGCGATTTGAAGCATGGCTCCCCCTTTGTTGCCCGCCGCTTCTTGCCAGGTAACGCTGCTGATGCACCTCGATGTCGATCTGGCCGGATACGTGTCCGACCAGACTATCCGACCGCCTGCGACCGGGGAAGCGGAATCGCTTCAGGGGGCCCGGTCGAGCAACCGGTCAGAATGCCCGGGCCTTGGAGACGAATTCTCCCCGGTCGGGCATGCCGATCTGGCGGAGCGCCACCTGTCCGTCGGGGGCGATCAACACCGTGGCCGGCACGCTGGATACCCGGTAACGCCGCGCCGCTTCCTGGCCGACGTCGCCGAGCAGATTCAGGCGGATCACCTCCGCCGTTCCTTTCAGGTCTTTCTCGATCCCATTCACGATGGGCTTGGCCACGAGGCAGGCCATTCACGTGTTGGCGAAGAACTCCAACACCACGGGCCGGCCGGTGGAGAGGCGCGCGTCAAGTTCTTCCACCGAGGCGATCGGGGTGGCCGGGGTCCGGAGGAAGCTCCAGGCAACCACGACGACGAAAACGATCGCCAGCGGAATGCGGTTCTTCTTGAGGAATTCCATGTCCTCGAAAACCTCCTGGGCGCCCGGGCCTATTCCGGAAGGTCGCGGAAACCGCGGACCCGTCTCTTCGTATCTACCGGGGAAACCGGAATCCGTCCAGCTTTCCCGGAGGAATACCGCAAATGCGCACTTTATGGTCTCTCTGCCGCAGCGTCGCCGGCGTCATCGGCGCCTATTTCGTGATCGTGGTCGTGATGATCACCGTCGTCGACATGGCCCTCGGGGGGGTGACCTGGCGGGAATCCACCGGCGCCGTGCTGGCCCTGGCCGCCGTCGTCAGCGTCGCCTCCGCCGTGCTGGGCGGATACGTCGGCACGCGCATCGCCGGCAAGGCCCCGCGTCTTCACGCCCTGGCGATGATCGGCATCATCGCCTTCGATACCACCTGGATTCTGGTCAAGGGCCTCGACAGCGATCCGGTCTGGGTCACGATCACCGCCGGCGCGACGCTAGCGCTGGGGCTTCTGATCGGCGCGGAGTTGCGCGCACGGCAACTCACGCGGCAACCGTTGGGAGACGCCGGCTAGCCGCGTTGCAGCGCTCGATCTGTGGCAGACTGCTGCGGACCAGGAGGTTCGTAGCGTGAGCCGACGCAGACCGTGAGCACCCCGATCCGCGACAGCCTCGATCGGGCCAAGGTGCTGGCGACCATTCGCCGGTTGGAACAGCGCATTGCCGACCGCTTCCCGGCCGGTGGGCTGCTGGCCGTCGCCGGCGAGTTGGAAGCGGTCGCCGCCACCATCGAGAGCGATCTGCGCTACATCGAGCGCCCCAACTGGGTGCTGCGCAGCGGCGTGATCTTCTTCATCACCGCCGTGGTGCTGGTGCTCGGGATCGGATTGGCGACCACCGAGCTCGGCCACGAGGGCCTGACCCTGGCGGAGCTCGTGGGTATCGTCGAGTCGATCCTCAACGACGTGATCCTGATCGGCGCCGCGGTGATCTTCCTCTTCTCTCTCGAGAACCGGCGCAAGCGCCGCCGGGTCATCGAATCGATCAACCGGCTGCGTTCACTGGCCCACGTGATCGACATGCACCAGCTGACCAAGGATCCGACGGTGCTGCTGGTCGAGGGGGGCGCCGACACCGCCCATAGCCCCGAGCGCACCATGCGCCCCTACGACCTGGGCCGCTACCTGGACTACGCGTCGGAGCTGTTGAGCCTCGTGAGCAAGGTCGGGTTCTGCTACGTCCAGGATTTCGACGACCCCGAGGCGGTGGCCGCGGTCACCGAACTGGAAACGCTGACCAACGGGCTCGCTCGCAAGGTCTGGCAGAAGATCATGCTGCTGCCCCGAGGTGCCTAGCTTGGCCG
The DNA here is from genome assembly GCA_001664505.1 of Acidobacteria bacterium Mor1. GTDB lineage: Bacteria > Acidobacteriota > Polarisedimenticolia > Polarisedimenticolales > Polarisedimenticolaceae > Mor1. The sequence goes on along the minus strand of CP011806.1, from coordinate 4,433,455 downwards.
GCGGCGCATCCCGCGAGTTCGATGTGGTGGTCTGGGGCGCCAGCGGGTTCACCGGTCGGCTGGTCGCCGAGCACCTGTCGAAGCGCTACCCGCCGGAGAGCGATCTACGCTGGGCGATGGCCGGCCGCAACCGGGAGAAACTGGAGCAGGTGCGCCGGGATCTGGGTGAAGGCGGCGCCGAGATTCCCCTGCTGATCGCGGACAGCCACGACGCCGGATCTCTGACCGCGATGGTCCGGCGGGCCAGGGTGGTCTGCTCGACCGTCGGCCCCTTTGCCAGGTATGGAGACGCCCTGGTCGCCGCCTGCGCCGAACACGGCACCCACTACGCCGATATCACCGGCGAGATCCAGTGGGTCCGGCGCATGATCGACCGGCACGAGGAGACCGCCCGGCAGTCCGGCGCACGGCTGGTCCACTGCTGTGGCTTCGATTCGATCCCGGCGGACCTCGGTTGCCGGCTGGCCAGTCAGGCGATGCAGGATCGCCACGGCCGCGCCTGCGACGAGATCAAGTACCTGGTCCGCCGGATCAAGGGCACCTTCAGCGGCGGTACCGTGGCCAGCCTGCTCCACGTCTTCGACGAGGTGAAACAGGATCGAAGCATCCGCCGAATTCTGGCCAACCCCTACTCGATCGCGCCGGACACCGATAGGCGCCCCCGGCAGGTGACCCAGCGGGGCCCGTCTTGGGATGAGGACCTGGGCTCCTGGACCGCCCCCTACGTGATGGCCGCCGTCGACGAGAAGATCGTGCACCGCAGCAACGCGTTGAACGGCGACGCCTACGGCCGCGGGCTGCGCTATCGCGAGGCGATATGCACCGGCCGTGGACCGGCCGGGTACTTCCGCGCACTCAGCGCCACCGCCGGCCTGACCGGCTTCATGGCCGGGGTGGCATTCCCGCCGACTCGAGCGCTGCTGAATCGATTCGTGCTGCCCCAGCCCGGTGAGGGCCCGGACCGGGAACAGCGGGAGAAGGGGCTGTTCAAGATCGTCGTTGTCGGCACAGCCGGGGAACAGCAGGTGCGGGTGCGAATCGACGGCGAACGGGACCCGGGGTACGGCGCGACCTCCCGAATGCTGGGTGAGAGTGCGGCCTGCCTGGCTATCGATGGAGACACCCTGCCGGTCGGCGGGGGCTCCTGGACCCCCGCGTCCTGTATGGCCGATGCGCTACGGCCGCGGCTGGCACGGCATGCCGGAGTGACCTTCGCCGTCGAGGAACCTGCCCGGCGTTCGTAGCCGGGGCGCTATGCTTGAGGCATGAGTTCCGAATCCAACCCCACGCCGCTGATGTCCAACGGCGCGTGGCGCAAGTTCTTCCAGGTGCGCCTGGAGCATCATGATTCGGTCTGGGTCTCCAGCTGGAAACTCGTGGGCGAAGAGGTCACGACTCACGTGTCGTTCTCCGATCTGGGCCGTGACATCCGCGAGAGCGCCGTCGACGGTTGTCTCAACGGGCCGGTCGAATACAAGGCCATCGAGTGGATCGAGATGCCCCGCGAGGTGCTGTATCTCCCCTATCCGAACGCACCGATGGACACCGCCATCCAGGACATCGGGGCCCTGCGCGACGCCCTGGGCGAGGCGGGACAATTCCCGCTGGAACTGACCGCCGGAGCGCTCAAGATCTTCGGCTACCGCTGAGTCCCGGGCCCTTTGCCGCAGCCTCCGTTACTTCCCTGGACTCCTCCGTGTAGAACGAATACCGCGCTGCGGCGGAGAAGGGGCCGGCCTTGAGAAAACACTTCCACTTCATCATCAGCCTGACATTCTGGGGCCTGATGGTGTTCGGTTTCTCGGATAACTGGTTGACCGACGTCGGGCAGGAGAGCAACTCCGAACCGGGCATCCTGATCCATGCGTTCTTCGCCTTCACCTGGTTCAGCCTGCTCCTGGCCCAGGCCTCGCTGGTCCGGCGCGGCCGCCCGGGACTCCACATGACCCTGGGCCTCTCCGGTCTCGTGGTCTATCCCGCGTTCCTGGTGACCACCATCTATCTCTACGTCACCCGATACATCGAGACCGGAAGCATCGCGCCGCTGACGCTGCTCAACATGGCCTGCCTGGCCTACGGCACTCTGCTGATCGCCCGGGGTTTCGCCGTGAGAAAACGAAACCCGCAGGAGCACAGGTCCGACATCCTGTTCGGTACGTTCATGCTGATGGAGCCGGCTATCAGTCGCAGCCTGGGGCATCTGATCGGGAAGGGTGTAGAGCCTTTCTGGTTGCTGACCTACCTGCTGTTCTTCGGGCTGTTCGTCTGGCATGCCCGCCGAGTGCGCTGGCAGGTGGCGATCGGGTTCGGCATCTGGCTCGCCGGCACGATCAACTTCGCGTTACATATGGGCTGACGCGGCTCCAGCGGAAGTTTTTCTCTCAGCGGATTTTTTTGTGAGGAGTCTCCAGGGACCGGTGCGTCTTGATCTGCAAATACGGCGAGACCACGACAGGCACACGTCGTGGCTCTCCCCAGGCAAGCGGATCGGATGTCAGCACTAGACCCTGGAGAAAGAAAGATGTTCCGCAATTTCGTGATCGCTTCCGTCGTTGCCCTGACCGCCCTCACCCCTTCCTTCGCGCAGATGCTGCCGACCGGCGACCAGAACCTTCCCGCACAAGACCTTGCCGCCGACGAAAACCCGGACGCAGTCGAGGCGGCTCCGGTCACACCGATCACCATCGAAGCCAAGTTCGCCGAGCTGTCGCTGGAACTCCCCTCCTTCGGCGGGATGTTCATCGATGCCGACAACGCGCTGACTCTCTACCTGGCCGACGACGTCGACCGGCAGCTCGCGGGGCCGGCCATCGCTCGCGTCTTTGGTGAAGAAGTTCTGGCAGGACGGACGCTCAACGTCCAGGCGGCCGATTTCACCTACGACGACCTGACCCACCACTTTCCCCGTGCCGTGCAGTTGATGTCCAACGACGGCATCGTGCTGACCGACATCGACGAACGCGCCAACCGCATTCACATCGGCGTCACCGATGAACGGGCGATGCAGTGGGCTGAAGAGCAGCTACACACCGCCGGAGTTCCCCGGGCCATGATCACCCTGGAAGTAGTCGAACCCGTACAGGCGGAGACGCTCAGGGACATCGAACGGCCGATTCTAGGCGGCTACGAGATCGGCTCGGCGGGAGGCACCTGCACCCTGGGGTTCAACGCCCGGCGCAACGGCCTCAACGGTTTCGTGACCAACGCCCACTGCACCCCCGCCTTCGGCGTCGATCAGGACACCAACTTCCGGCAGGACGCCCAGAGTTTCAACACCATCGCCGATGAGAGGATCGACCCGGCGCTCTTCAGCGGCTGGTGGAACGGCTGCCCCTCCGGTCGCGTCTGCCGACGGAGTGATGCCGCCTGGATCGACTACCGCAACGGCGGGAATCAACGCCGCGGGATCATTCGCCGCCCCAACGCCCTGGGCGGGAGCCTGGGCGATAGTCTCAACCGTGAGTTCCGCATCACCGCCGAACGCTGGGCGCCGATCTTCTCCGGCACCCTGGTCAACAAGGTCGGGCGTACGACCGGCTGGACCCGCGGCAACGTGACCCGCACCTGCGTGAACGTGCGCGCCAACGGCACCAACCGCGTGATGCTCTGTCAGAATCAGGCGGCTTACGCCAGCGCCGGCGGCGACAGCGGCTCAGCCGTGTTCGTCCGCACCGGCGGCAACAACGTCGAGCTCTACGGCATCCACTGGGGTAGCGGCGGCACCTTCAGCGCCATCGGTGAGGTCTTCGGCGAGCTGGGATCGCTCCAGACCTGCGTCAGCGGCTGCTGACCCGCACCAGAGTCCTTCCTCCTCGGCCGGGAGTCGCTACGGCGGCTCCCGGCCCTTTGTCTTTCCGGAGCGCCCCTGAGCGAGCCTAGCTTCCGGAGCACTCACTCAGCTCGATACGCATCGCCTCGAAGTCGAGCACGACCCGGTGACGCAGGTGAAGGGCGTCCTGCCCGAGGACTCCGTGCCGGTTCGTCCCGTCGTCGGCGAGAATCGACAGATCTCGCAGGACCGATGCTGCGTTCCCCAGTTCGATGGAGAGCCGCGAGACGACTTCGACCTCTTCGGAAACCTCTCCTCCGGCGCCGGCCCGCGCTCGACGCTCGGAACCGGCCACCCGGATCAACCCGGGGAAGTCGACACGGGCGCGCTGCATCAGTTGAGAGCGGCGAGCTCCGGTATCCAGCATCAGGCGCAGCGGCTCGTCGAAGGAACCCGAGTGAGCCAGCACGATGGTCTGCCAACCCGAGAGCAGCAGATTCGGTTCCGCCGCCGGCAGCCGGGACGAGGAACCGAAGGTCAATCGGCTTCCCTCGTCAACCTGGATCCGCCCGAGCTCCAGGATCACCGGCAGCCCCAGAATCAGGTCGATGCGATAGTCCGCGCTGGGAAAGGTCAGCGCCTGGTCGGGTACCACGATGAACACGACGTGGCGGAACACCGTATCGGCGATGCGCAGCGAGTCGGCGACCGCCAGGGTCGACTCCACCTGTGCCGTGGTGCCGTCGACGATGACCCGGCCANCGAGGGTGCGCAATCCCAGCCTTGCAGCCTCGGTAGCCGTGACCGTCGAGAAACCCGCACCGGTGTCGATGACTCCCTCGACCTCGCGGTCGTGGACATGTAGCGGGAGCCGTAGGAGATCGGCCTTGTCGTGGTGGACCGCGATCGCTCCGGTATCGGCACCCTCGCGGATCATCGGCGGAACGCCCCGGAGGGCGTTGAAGAAATCCCGGGTCTCGGGACTCATCGGAGCCACATCCCGCCCGTCCATCTGCAGGATGGTGGTCATCAGATCGGCGGCGTCGCCGTAGCGCCCCTGCCGAATCCGCACGCCGGAGAGCGTCCGCATGGCGCGGCTTACCAGCGCCGCCGGGGCGTCGGAGGCCGCGACCTGTTGAAGAACCTCTGCCGCATCGGCGTCTCGATGAGACATCGACAGCACGTTGGCTCGGGCGAGATCCCGCTGAACCTGTGAGAGCTCCGGATCCTCCGCAAGCCTCTGCATCCGGGTGAAGTCCATGTCGTCGAGAATCCGCACGTAGCTGCGCTCGGCGGCAAATGCCACGGCGACGAACAACCCGGTGGCGATCAAGGCCATGCAGCGCGCCGCGCTCATCGAGCGACCTCGAAGCCGCTCAGCGAACCCGAGACCGGAAGCGCGCACTCCATGTTCCAACGGCGAAGCCGGTCGCGGCGCGGGTCGCTCCGATAGATCTCCAGGGCAGGCAGGTGCGTTCGATGCAGCCCGGAATCAGGCAACCAGTCTTCGTCGAGAAGCCGCCACGCCGGATCGAAGCAGCGGGCGCCCCCCTCAACCCGGGCTACCCCGGCGCGAAAGGCCGGCATGTCGCGGATGAAGACCTGCTCCCCCGGCGCCACCCCTTCGTCTACCGGATAGCCCACGTCGAACTCGACATCGCCCCGGGGCGTGGACAGCAGGTCGGTGTAGCTCATACCGACGAACCGTCTCGTCCCTCGGTATTGTCCTCGCATTCGTAGCCAGTCTTCCAACATGTCGAGCGCCTCCAGAAATCGATTCCCTCGCAAGAGCCCGGGCACCCGCACCGTCGCGTAGCGCGCGGGCTCGAAACTCCGCAGGTCTACGCCGGAGAGATCGAGTCCCTGGTCCGGGCTGAACGCGCCCCAAAGGTAGGGATTCCTGGTGTCGGTGGCTTGACGATTCTGGCTGTCTTTCGGCCGCGCCCGCAGGGACCAGGCGGTCGGCGAGAAACCGTAGGCGGATTTGAACGCACGGGAGAAAGCGGACAGCTCCGCGTAGCCGGCGTGGAACGCGACCTCGGTCAAACTCATCTCGGCGGTGCGCATGGCGGCCACCGCCCGGGCCAGNCGGACCCGCCTGACGAATCGGGCCGGCGTCTCGCGACGGAGCCCTCGAAAGACCTTGTGGAATCGTGAAGGCGAGAGGTAGGCCACCGCCGACAACGATTCCAGGGAGTGAGCCCCGGCCGGGTCGCGCAAGACCGCCTGAACGACCCGCTCGGTCGCCGCCCAGCCTCGCTCCAAAGTCGACGGACGCACGGCCACCTCCGATCCCCTCGTTCCTTACGTCGGCGCTCGTGGGAAGTTGCCTGGAAACCCTACGGGAGGGGCTCTTTTCGCGCTGCCCCGGCACAGGGACCGGCGTATGCTGATGGTTGTATCGAGCGCACTGTCCAAGGGGGGGAATCTCATGGCCGGCAGATCGAATATTCACCGAACCCTGATCGGAACGGCGCTAGCCGGAGCCTTGCTCGTCGGCTCACCCCTGGCGGCAGACGATTCCACGAAAGCCGAGCAGCCTCGCCATCTGAGCATCCCGGAAAGTTTGAAGGCGGGCCACCCGAAGGTCTCGCTGGTCCCGCTGGAGCGATCCACCGGCGCAGGAGCGACCGACAGCCCGGCCTCGGTGCTCGAGCTTAAACGTGCCAGCCCTTCCCGCAGCATGGCGGCCACCACCGCGAGCTTCACCAACTGGGAGAACCCGGTGGTGCATCCGGTCGACCTGAGCCCCGACGGCACCCGGCTGGCCGTGGTCAACCTACCGGACTCCCGAATCGAGATCTTCGACCTGGTGAGCGGCGATCCGGTCCACAGCGGCGCGGTACAGGTCGGCGTCGATCCGGTCTCGGTGCGCTTCCGTACCGCCGACGAGCTGTGGGCCGCCAACCACATCTCCGACTCGGTCAGCGTGGTCGACCTGACGACGATGACCGTGGTCGATACGATCCAGACCCTGGACGAACCCGCCGACATCGTCTTCGCCGGCACCCCCGAGCGGGCGTTCGTCTCCGCCTCTCAGGTCAATACGATCCAGGTGTTCGATCCGGTCACCCGTGCCCTCGTCGCCGACGTTCCGGTGGACGCCGAAGATCCCCGTTCGCTCTCGGTCAGCCCCGACGGCTCCATCGTCTACGCCGCGATCTTCGAATCCGGCAACAAGACCACGTACGTGCTGGGCGACACCCAGTTCGAGGTGGACATCGACTACGGCACCAACGACCCCGAAGGTCCCTACGGCGGCCAGAACCCGGCACCCAACGACGGCACCGAGTTCGACCCGCCGATCGCTGCAGGCCTGCCTACGCCGCCCGAGGTGACCACCATCGTGCGCCAAAGCGAGGTCTTCCCCTTCGGGTGGTTCGACGACAACGGAGGGGACTGGACCCGCTGGGTCACCGGCGACAAGGCGGGCACCAACTTCCGCGGCACCGGCTGGTTCATGCCCGACCGGGACATCGCCGTTATCGATACGGCGACTCTCGAAGTCGAGTACGCCACCGGCCTGATGAACCTGTGTATGAGCATGGCGGTCAATCCGCAGAGCGGCGAGATCGTGGTAGTCGGCACCGACGCGACCAACGAGACCCGCTTCGAACCCAACCTCAACGGCACCTTCGTGCGGACCAAGCACGCCACGGTGGCCGCATCGGACCTCTCGCGCACCGGGCTCGTCGATCTCAACGATCACCTGGACTACACCGTGGCCAACCTGCCGCAGTCCGAACGGGACAAGTCATTGGCCGACCCTCGCGGCGTCGCCATCAACAGCACCGGCAGCAAGGTCTACATCACCGGCATGGGCTCCAACAACATGATCGTGGTCAACCCCGCCGGCACTCGCGTCGGCGCCGCCCCGACCATCGAATTGGGTGAGGGCCCGACCGGCATCGTGCTCGACGAGCCGCGCAACCGGGCGTACGTGCTCAACCGTTTCGAGGCCAGTCTCTCGGTGGTCGACACCGTGACCGAGACCGAGTTGCAGCGCATCCCGTTCTACGATCCGACCCCCGACGTGATCCGAGCCGGCCGGCCCCACCTCTACGATGCCCACGCGACCTCCGGTCTAGGACAGGCGCCGTGCGCCGGCTGCCACGTCGACGCCCGGATGGACCGGCTGGCCTGGGACCTGGGCAACCCCCAGGGAACGATGACCCCGTTGGGCGACCGCAATCTGGCCAACAACATCCCCGACCTCAGTGACCCGGCGCTCTTCGACCCGTATCACCCGATGAAGGGCCCGATGATGACCCAGACGCTGCAGGACATCATCGGTCACGAGCCCTTCCACTTCCGGGGAGACAAGAACGGACTCGAGGAGTTCAATCCGACCTACACCAACCTGCAGGGCGACGACGCCGAACTGACCCCGGCGCAGATGCAGGAGTTCGAGGACTTCCTGGCGACGGTCGCCTACCCGCCGAACCCGTTCCGGAATTTTGACAACTCTCTTTCCCGCTTCATGTTTCTGACCGGCCATCAATCCAGCGGCCGGTTCGCCGACCAGGGGGGCCTGCCGCTCGGTTGGCCGATGCTGCCGGGCAACGCCGAGCGCGGGATGGTGCTCTACCGCGGCACCAACGGCCGCAAGCTCGACGATGACAGCCTGACCTGCGTGACCTGTCACGCTCTGCCCACAGGCGCGGGCTCCGACCAGACCGCCAACGGCCTGTTCTTCGAGGCGATCCCCCCGGGACCGAACGGCGAGAACCATGTGGCGATCAGCGGGAGCGACGGTTTCACCAACCGGAGCATGAAGATCCAGGGTTTCCGCAACATCTACGAAAAGGTCGGCATGGAGATCACCCGTACGACCCGGGCCGGCTTCGGATTCGGCCATCAGGGCCGCGTGCCCGACCTGGCTCACTTCCTGGGCGGATTCACCCTGCAGTCGGACCAGGAGATGTCCGACGTGATCGCCTTCATGCTGTCCCTGAGCGGCTCGGACCTTCCCGGCGGCTCGGTGCTGGTCACCGACCTGCTCCCCGAAGGCGTGCCCAGCCTGGATACTCATGCGGCAGCGGGCAAGCAGGTCACGATGGTGGACACCGCCCCGGTGGCGCTCTTCGGCGAGCCCGACATCGTCGCCGCGATGCTCGACCTGGCCCGCACCCGCAGCGACCGGCTGGAGCTGATCGCCCAGGGTACCTTCGAGGGGCGCTCCCGCGGGTTCTACTTCGACGCCGTCACCGATCAGTTCCTGAGCGACCGCAGTGGCCAGGTGCTGAGCGTCGCCGAGCTCGCGGCCCTGGCCTCGCCGGCTACCCCGCTGACCTACACCATGGTGCCCGCCGGTAGCGGCCGACGCCTGGGCATCAACCGGGACGAGGACGCCGCCCTCGACGACGACGACTGCAACCCCGCCGACGAGACTCTGTGGATCCGCTCCCCTGACGTGAACGGACTGCAGCTGAGTCATTCCGGGGATACGACCCTGTCCTGGACCGCCGCCGGCACGCCCCCGGACATCAGCTACGAGGTCATCGGCGGCAGCCTGTCCGACCTGGGTAGCCTGGGCCTGGCGGAAGCGACCAGCTGCATCGCCGACGGCCTCTCCACCACGTCTTGGACCGACACCCGGCCGAGCCCCCTCGTGGGACAGGCCTACTTCTACCTGACCCGTAGCCGGAACAGCTGCGGGCCCGGCGATGCCGGCGACGGCCGGGAATCGCTGCGGGACGTCGACTGCCCCTGACCGGGCCCGCTACGACACCCTGACCCGAATCATGGGCGCTCGGGAATCGATCTCCGGGCGCCCTTTTCGATTTCGGGGTGCACCGTTGAAAAATCTGCGCCGGAAAAGCGCGACCGGCGTACATATCTGGTCTCCGCCCCCCTCGGAGCCCGCTTGCGGGGCCCGCTAGGATGACAGCGGATAACTCACAAAGAGGGCTTCGCGCATGGTGTTCCGCAACTCGATTCGGCAGCGTCCCGGTCTGTTCCGGGCCCTGTTCTCGGCAACTGTCCTGACCCTGCTGATCGCGGGCCTCCCGGGCACCACCTTCGCCTTCTCTTCGGGCGCGCCGAGCTGTGCCGATGCGATCAGTTGCATGGGTGCCATGCAAATCGAGAGCTTCGTGCTGGAGGTCATCGACCCGATGACCGGGAACGTCCTGCCCACCGTGCCCCCCGGCGCCCAGGTGGATATCCGCATCCGAACCGCCGACGGTTCGGACTGGCGGGGCCTGCTGCTCCAGTCGAGCGTCGCCAGCGGGTTCACCCAGAACCCGGCTCAGACCTCGGGCGTTTTCTCCGCGCCGCCGTCGGGTTTCAAGCTCGGCCCCTGCCCTTCGGACTCCAGCGTGACCCAGAGCACCCGCTTCAACGGCTCGTCCGTCGACTTCCCCTGGACGGCGCCGGCCCAGCCGGGCACCGTCAACTTCGTCGGACAGTTCGTGGTGACCCGCTTCAACTCGGAAAACTCGCTCCAGATCTTCAGCGTCGAGGTCGCCGAGGCCGCCGCAGGCCCGGGCGACATCGAGAACACGCTGATGGTCGACCGCTCTCAGCAGGTCCCGGGAGACCTGGCGCTGTCCTGGCAGCAGAGTTGTTCCACCGACGCGGTGGACTACGCGATCTACGAGGGCACCCTGGGCGACTTCACCAGTCACGTGCAGATCGACTGCTCCGACGACGCCGGTGACCGGATCGAGGAGATCACTCCGTCGCCGGGCAACACCTACTACCTGTTGGTGGCGATCGGCGGAAGCGACGAGGGTTCGTACGGCGTCGACTCTGCCGGTCAGGAACGGCCTTCGGCCGCCCTGCCCCAGAATCGCTGCCTGGAGACCCAGCTCCTGGACGCCTGTCCGTAGCAGAGACCGGTTCCCGGATAGACCGGGCTCCCAGGTAGATCGGCTTCTCAGCGCACTCCCTTCCCAGCGAGCGCTCGCAACCATGGACGGCCCGGAAACGGGCCTCAATTGCGGTCCGCCGTTCGGACCCAGGGAGTATGCCTGTGAAGATCCACCAGATCCTGCTGATCGTTGCCACCCTCCTGATCGCCGGCGCCGGTTTCGCCGGAGATGCAGACGACCGAGTCACGTTCCACTCGACTGCGCCGATCGCCTGCGCCGAAGTCGCCGATGCCGGCGCGGCATTCACGTTCGTGCACGATCCCGTGCTCGAGCTCTCGGCTCCCTACACGAAGAAAGAAACGAGCTTCTGCGACGGGACCGGGGACTGCACCAGCAAGAGCTGCAAGACCTCCGCGCTTATCGTCTGCCCCGCAGGCCAATCGAAACGCAACGTCAACTGCAGCGTCAAGGACAACAAGATCTGCGCCTCCGATTGCAAGTGCTTCTGCAGTTGGGAGTGCCATCCCAAGACGATGCCGGTCGACCCCTGGGAGACCGAAGACACCGAGCCGGTGGAAGGCGCTCGCTAGAGCGTACCGGACGTGAACCGGCGCGACGTGGTGCTTGCGCCACGTCGCGCCACGGTTCTCGGCCTCAGGGACTCTGCAGGGTGATCGGGCTCGACACCCAGAAGCAAGCGTTGGAGCTGCTGCATTTGATCCCTGGTTGACGGGTCAGCGTGAAGACCAACGAGGGCTGCGGACCGGCGGGATTCACCAGTTGCGCACCATCGGCGATGAGCAGTCGGCCGAGTTGCCCGTTGCGAATCGCGTTGAGGTTGGATGGCGTCAAGGCCAGCCGGAAGAATCCTGAATCGACCCGCAGATGAACCGAAGCAACGTGGGTGCCCGAAGGCAGCGGCTGGCTCGCGGACATGTTGATGCTCAACGAACCGCCGCCCAGGTCTCCCTGGCAAGGCACACAGGGATCGGACTCCGGAGTCGGAGCGACCTGTTGGACCCAGCGGGCAAAGCCGGGCACGGAGGTCGGGTCGTCCAGGTCGACCTCGAGCTCCACGAAGTCATCGGGAACGCCTCCGTTTCCATCGCAGCCGACGGGGCTGTCCAGGCCGGCCATCCCGTTGAAGTAGGCCTCGACGGTGTCGTTGCACTGCGTAAGCTGCGAGGCCCCGTACTTCAGCACGCGGCAAGAAGCGTCGGGATGAACCGACGGCTGGAAGATATCTCCCTCGGCGTCCAGCTCGAAGCCGGCCATGCGGCCGTGGGTCAGCCAGCCCGCCAGAAACGCGCTGGAATACGACGAACCGTTGGGAAGCGGTGTTCCGTCGAGGCAGAGCCCCTGCCCGGGCAGCAGCGCACCGTAGGACGAGGGGCTCTCCCAGGCGGCGGAGACCAGCGACTGACCGGTGTAGAGCGAACCGTCGAGCATGCCCACGGCGGTGACCGAAGGAAGCGAGCTCGGAAACAGTACCTCGCGCTGATTGCCCGCCGCCGCGACGATCCGGGCGCCGCTCTCCCGCAACGTCGCCAGCACCCGCTCGATCTGGCAGGCGATCGTGTTCTCCTGGCAGGATGCATCCGACGGATCGGCGATGGTGTGCAGCCGTCCGAAACTCATGTTGATCGCGTGGGGAACGGCAAGGCCGGCACGATCCACGTTCTCCCGAATCCGGCAGACGTTGGCCAGCACGTGATAGTCGTTGACCCCGGCCCCGAGGGCCGAAAGCTCCGGATCGTCCAGCACGTGCAGGACCGACGTCACGTCGTAGAGCCCCGAATCCCCGGCGATACGCGCGGCGAGCTCTGCCGTGCTCTCGCCGTGATCGTCGTCGAAATCGATCACGGCGATCCAGTCGGTCGGCGGCTCCGGCTGCTCGAGGAAGGCTCCGCTGGTGACCACCGCGTCGGACTCGAGCAGTACCGGCGCCTCGGGCTCGGCGTAGATCGGCGGCGCTTCGTAGGCATCGGCCATCAACGCGCACCCGGCGGGCACCACGATCGAACCGAAATGGAAGACTCCGTAGTTCCCGCAGGGCACCTCGAGGGTGGATTGACCCAGGGAGCAATCGGGCTCGTAGAGCGCCCAGGACATGCCCCACGCCCCGGTCGGCGCCGACGACAGGGCGAGACACGCCAACGCGAGAGCGGCATGTTGTTTGATCCATGGAGTCATACTTCCTCCTCAATCCACTTCAGGGTTCTTCAGAATCGTCAATGTCTGCGCGTACACGAGGGAGTGCGGCAACGCCTCTCCGACTCGTTCCGTATCGGGGTTCGGCAGCGGAATCGCCTCGGGCAACGGCGATGAGGTCGCGATGGCGAACAGGGCGTAGGTCCCGGGCGCCCCGCCGACCAACGCCCGGGCCGGACCGGCCCACTCGACGATGCCGCGCTCGGCGAGCTTCCGAATACGCGGGTCCCGATCCGCCCGGGTCAGGCCGCTCTCACCGCCGACGAACAGTCCGAAGTGAGTCCCCGCACGATCCCCCTCCACCGCTCGCAGGCGAATGCGCACTTCGGTATCCGGATATGCCGTGGCCGCGATGGCGTCGCCGGCACCTCGCCGGTCGGCAAGGCCCGAAACTTCCAGTGCATAGACCGCACCCGAAAGCGGCTCCACCCGCGCATCCTCCTGGATGAACCGAACCGCCAACAATCCGGCAAGAACCAGGGCGGCCACCGCAGCCAGACCCAGCAGGGAACGCCTGCGGAAACCGGCGCCGCCCGGCTTCGTGGCATCTTTTCTGCGAGGCGGAACCGGCAGCGGCGCGATTCCGGCAAGCCGCGCCAACTCTCGGCGGGCCGCCGCACTCATCACCAGCTGTTGCTCGATCCGGTCGCAATCTTCGGCGCTCAGGCGCCCGTCGCGATAGGCGATCAGATCCTCCCGGTTCACGCTGCGGTGGTCGACCATCGGGTCCACCCGGCCGATATCCCATTCAAGGGCTTCGTGATTGGAACTCAAAGCGTGTCCCCCCTGGCTGCCGACGGCGTCAGCAAGATCAAGGCCCCCCAACGAACCGCAGGATGGCGCCGGCTGACGTGCTTCAGGCCTGCGCTGTAGGCGGTCGGGACATCCCCGCCCGCGCTCAACGTCGTGTAAAGATGCTCATTGAAATCGGCGACGAGTTCGTCGCGCACATCGGCCCGGGTCGCCACGACGTGGGGCACCCCCTGTCCCGCGAAGGCCCCTCCCATGCCGAAGCGACCTCCTCCGGCGGAGATCCGCTGAGCGCCGGTGCGGCAACCGCTGAGATTGACCAGTTCCAATTTGTTCCCCACGGCCAAGATCTCCTCGACGAAGACATCGGCATCCGCCAGCCGGAATCGGGACAACCCCGGATAGGCCAGATCCGGTTCGGCGTGGGCGTCCAGATGGAGCCAGCGGGCGCCGGGCACCGCTGCCAACAGGGCTTCGACCTTCGCCTCAGACCGGCCGAGTTGCCGTGCCTGCGGGAACAGGCGTTGGTAGACCGCCCGGGAACGAGCCGCGGCGTACAGGTCGCCGGTGGGATCGGTCACGAACACCGAGTGCCCGCCCTCGGTGCTCCTGCTGCGGGGAATCGACGCCACCACGTGGGCCACCTGGGTTCGATCGCCGAGCCACCCATCGCCGAGAGGAAGCGCCGCGAAGGGAACCCGCTGGAGGATGCCGTGGGCGATCAGCTCGATCCGCGGCGACAACGCCGACGGCGGCGGCACGAGAAGCGGGCCAAAGCGCCCGGCCAGTTCGCGCCAGGCGGGATCGTCGAGAACTCCCTGCTGTAGAGCAATCTCGATCTCGCGCGTCCAGGCCTGAAGCTCTGCGGCGTCCACCGGCGTGCGGCGCAACACCGAGACCCGTTCGAACGAGTGGCGCCGCAGGATCACCAACTCGTCCCGCAGGAGCCCGTAGCGCAGCTTCGGCCGGCTGTCATCGTCGCCGCCGTCGCGAAACTCGGGGGACTCCGCCGAATCGGTGAGTTGACGGCGCACGTCGTCCATCTGGGCGTCACGCAACGCCTGAGCCGACAGCCCCGCCGGCCGATGCAGCGTTCGGAGTGCGCTCAGCAGCTCCTTCCGTTCTGCACCGTTCCGGAAGGAAGGCGGCTCCGCCGTGACTCGATCGAGGGACTCCAGCAACTCCCAGGCCTGCTCCGGATCTCCCCGCTCGAGCGCGATCCACGCCGCGAGGCGGATATCGTGATCCCGCCGGGGTAGCGCTCGCGTCGCGGCTTCTTCACCGACCTGGTGAATCTCCAGCGCCTCGGCGATGGCCGCCCAGGCACGATCGATCTCCCCTCCCTCGCTCCAGGCTTCGGCCAGGCAAGCTGCCCGTGCCGCGACGACCCGGGGTTCCGTTGCCGCGATCGACGCGCAATGCCGGCGGGCGCCGGCAGGGTCCCCTCGAACGAGGGCAGCCACGCCGCGAGCCAGCGGAACCCAGGGTCGGAGCTCCCGGGCTCGCTCAACGTCGCTGGCGACGCCCCGCTCCAACACCTCGACCGCAAGGGCCAGCAGCTGTTCGTCGACCACACCTGCCCGGGCATCGAGCAGCCCCTGATTCACCAGCAGGTTGACTCGTTCGAGGGGCTGCGCTTCTTCCGGCAACTCCGCGATGGCCTGCCGCAGCGCAGAACGCGCCCGCTCCAGCCTCTCGGACGTCGAGGAAGGATCGGCGGCGATCATGAACGCCTGACTGTTGCGCGCGAAGCTTCGCTGGATCGGTTCGCAGTCGGCACAACGGCTGAGCGCGCGATCGATCAGGTCCACGGCATCCTCGCCCTTCCCGCGGCGGCGGAGGATCTCCGCCCGTTTTGTCGCGGCGTTGATCCCCTTGGGGCTGGCCACCCGGCTGTACTGGCGATCCGCTTCGGAGAAGTGTAGCCAGGCCTCCGGAAGACGATTCGGCCCGGACGGCCCCTGGGCCTGCGCCAGAGCCCCACGCTCGTAATGCCAATCGGCCGTTCGCGGCGCGGCCAACGGGTGGCCGAACCAGGGACCCGGCGACCGGAGCAACCGCCCGGCGGTAGCGCGGGAGGCCTCGCTCCCGTCGCGGCGCAGCGCGTAGGCGGCGATCGCGTCGGCGCTGGCGGCCAGCAGCGGCAACTCCGCTTCACGCGCGCGGCGAGACACGCCGGTCATCTCGTCGACGTAGTCCCCGGTGGAGACCCGGCCGAGCTTGCGGATCGCATCGCGGTACTCGGCGCGAACGGCGGCGGCCACCGGGTTGTCCCGGTCGATCAACAGGGTCAGTCGGTCAGATAACACCACCGCGCCGTCGTAGGCGTCGACCACCTGCAAGCTGAGCACTGCCCGCCCTTCGTCGAGGGCCGGCGGCAAGACACGCTCGAAGCAGACCGAGCCGCCGGATACTCGCGAGACCGGCAGCGGCTCGACGCCGGTCTCGTTCTCGAATGCCAGCCGGGCCGACCACTCCGACACGTCCTCGCCGATGCGAGTCTCGAGGCAGAGACGCAGGCTGGCGTCGGGGCGGATCACCCGGGGCACCAGCCGGCCGTCCAGCGTGACCAGGTCATCGTGACCGGCAAGGGCGTATCCCCGATCGTCCAGGTTCGGCACCCGATCCCCGGGGCCGCAGGCCACCGCGGTCAGGATCAACCCGAGCAGGGTCAGTGCGACATCGAATCGACGCATGCCTGCACCGCCTTCTCGAGATCGCTCTTGGTGTTGTAGACCGTTTGCCGCGCCCAGCCGGTCATCGCGGCGATCTCCTGTGGGGTGAACCCGTCAACGAACCGCAGCCGGAAGTAGAGATACACCCGGGTCTTGGCGCCGTGGATGCAGCGCGCCAGCCGGTCCAGGTAGTCCCGGGTCAGCACCTCCGATTCGAAGCTCTCCAAGAGGTCGCGGGACTCGTCGTGAGCTACCGAGACCGGCCGGGAAGCCGCCGAGCGCTTGCGGTTCGCCGCGATTCCACAGGCCGCGTCCCAGAGGAATCGCCCGATGCGCTCCTCGTGCAGTTCCGCGCTGTCTTTTTCGAGCAGCCGCCGGAGGGGACGCGCCTGACGGTCGAACAGGTAGACGAAGGTGTCGTGGAGCAGCTCTTCCGGGTCGACCCCCATGGGATAGCCGTAGCGGCGGGAGATACGGCGCAGGAGATCCGGGGCGAAGGTACGGTAGAGCCAGTCTTTCGCGTCGCGATCGCCGTGGACGACCTGGCGAAGCCGTTCCTCGAACATGTTGCGACCGCCCCCGAGCGACACCCGTTGTGGCTCAAGGCGCAAGTCTAACGCACCTGCCGTCGTCGCCGATAGCTCCGGTGCCCGCTCGCCCGGGTCCCTTCGTCCCATAGCTTCCTCCCCTGAAAACGTACGGAGTCAGCTCTGGAGCGAATCTACTTCGATCCCGACAAATTGTCGGTGGAATCTCCTCAGGGGGCCGGCGGCGGCCGGCCCCCTCTCTAGAAGTAATTCACTTACGGCAAGGGATAGGTGTGACTCGCAGCCGGCGCTCCCCCCTCGTCATAGTCCTGTTCATGGGAATCGAGCAATTGGCGCAGGGCCCAGTTGTCGACCATGTCGGCGTGATGGGGCGAATCGAAGTCCGAGAACACCTGTCCCGGAACGTTCCAGAAGTACGCCTGCGCCGGTTCCAGCGGGTCGTCGGGACTCTCCCGGTAAGGCAGGTAGGTCAACACCGGGCTCATCCCGCCGCCGTAGCAGTACATCTCCCGCTGGAACCCACGCCCCCGCTGACTCTCGATACCGAGCCTTGCCAGGTTCGGGCCCGAGTACACCGGGTCGATGATCGGCAAGCAACCCACTGGACGGATCCCTCCATCCCCCTCGGCCACCACCGGCCCCTGGTGATAAAGCTGATCGTTGGCCGAGTAGTAGCGCGCTTGATAGATCTGCTGCATCGCCGGAATCTCGCCGTACTCCGCCTCGAGCCACAGCTTGGCCGCCAGGAGCCGGCGCAGCACCAGGAGCCGCGACATGTTCCGGGTCAACGGATAGGTCGGCGCATACAGCTTGGAGAAGTCGTAGTAGCTGTTGTTGTTCTGCCCGGTGACTGCGCAACGGGTCTCGAGGAACGCCTCGCGCTTTCCGGAGACGTTGTTGCCGTCGAGCCAACCACCGAGCTCCAGGAAGAACTCGACGAGCTCGGTGACCTGGGCACGGGAGAGTTGCGTGCGCACATCCCGCGCCGCCTCGTCGATGTAGAGCGCGTCGTAGGGTGGTGCCGCCAGGTTGCGGGTCAGGTCGAGTCCCGGAGCATCGCCGACGATCGAGGCATGGGGGTCCAGCGGGTTGGCCAGGAAGCGGTAGGCTCCATAGCTCTGCACGAACTGTAGCGGCTCCGGGCCACCGGAGGGCGGCGTGTCGTAACAGAAGGGGTTCGCCTCCGAACCGCTTGCGGGCTGACCGTTGAACAACGGCACCCATTTCCGTCCCGCCCGGTAGTTCTCCTGGGACAGGAAGTCCCGATGCCCCGCGTCGTAGCCCAGCCCGTACTGGGCGAGCAAGGTCGCCGCCTGGGAACCCGGCTCGACCCGATGACGATTGGCGCCGGGGTCGGCCACGTCCCACTCGACGAGCAGTTGGAATGCCGCCTCGAGGTGCGCGCGATCGGTGCCGGACAGCCCGGAATCAGCCAGCACGTCGGCGATCCGCCCCGAGCCGATCTCGCTCTGGGTCCAGTCGAAATCGATCAGGCCCAGGTGCGGGGGCATCCCATCCTCGATCAGCCCGCTCTCTCCGTAGCGGAAGACCGATTCGAAGGTATTGGCCACCCAGATGTCATAGAGGCTCTCCCCCTCATAGCGGCTCGGCTCACCCAACTCGTCCGAGTAAGCCTGCCAATCGCTGCCGTCAGGAGGATTCTGGAGAGCCGACATCAGGTCCTCGAAGAAACGAACCTCGCGATCGAACTCTTGAGAGATCGGGCCGAAGGGTCCCTGATCCCAGCTGGCGAACACCTCGTGAGCGATCCGGGAGGTAAACGCCTCTTCCGCGCCGTCGACCACGAGCACGCCGTCCCCACGAGGCCCCTTGTAGTCGTAGGTCGCCAGATGCCAGTTGCCCTCGACGAAGTCCCGGGCTCGTTCGTGGGTGAAGGGCGCCGGCTGCTGTGTTCCCGAGATGAAGCCCGACGAGATCTTCTCGAACTCGTCGATCATCGCGTGGTTCTTGGGCAGCGCATACCAACCTGCCAGAGCGGTGTGGTACATGGTGCCCGCCTGGAAGATCTGACGCAGAACCAGGTTGTCGGTCTCGATCGGAGCGAAGGGAGCGACATCGCTACTGGGTGCGGCGCCGGGCTCCGGCTCGATCTCGGTCAGCGTCCAACGCTTCTTGAAGTAGTTCCAGATCGCGTCGTTGGATGCGGTCACGAACCCGAGCACGTTGTCCTCCAGCTCATCGTCGACGCTGAAGGGCGGATTGTTGGCCGCGGTGTCGTTGGGGTCGAAGTAGATGTAGGGCTGATAGGAGCTCGGCGGGTCGGCGTCCGCCGGGTACACATCGAGGTAGCGGACCCCCGACGCCGGATTGGCCTGATCGTTGAGCCGCCAGTCAAAGATCCGGTCGCCGTAGTAGCGCGCCGGCACCGGATCCTGATCGCCGCTCTTGTCGTAGATGTCCCAGACGTCGAAGGCGTGTTTCGGCTCCGCGGAGCTGGCGATGATGGCCTCGAGATCCCCCCGCTCGGGAATCGTGCCGATCACGCTGGCGAACAGCCGGCCCTCGCGATCGACGGCGCAGAAGTTGACCATGAAGCTCAGGTCGTGGTCGTAGACCTTCTCCCAGACGTCGTAGATGGTCCGCGCTTTCATCACCCGGTAGAAACCGTTGGCCATTCGCGAGTGGTGATCGATCTCCGGCGAGTCGACGTTGCGATCCAGCGGCACCCGCCATGAAACGACCACCGGGACGGTGATGAGGTTGCCTTCGGCATCACGCTGAGGCGTGGCGAAGTACTCGTTGGAGGGTGTGCCCGGATCGAGCCCCCAGTGCCACGGCTCGTTGGCGCGCACGAACAACACGTGGCGGTTGTTGACGAAACCGAAGGGGCCGGCGCGCCAGATCGTGCGGGTCACGGGCGTCGAATTCCGCCGTTCCACGGTGATCGGGTCGTCGATCAGCTCCAGCCAATCCTCCGGATCCTCTCCGTTGTTCCCGTTGCTGTCGGCGTAGTGGTTGTAGACCCGGTAAGGCAACGCCGGATAACCCTCGTCATCCATCGCCATGCGGAGCAGGAAGGTGTCCGAGAGGTTGGGTGACCCGGCGCTTCCGCCGTAGGCCACGTCCTGGTTGTGGGAGATGAACATCACGCCGGCACCATGGTGAACGTAGCCGAACACGTTGACCGGGTCTTCGGGGTTGTTCACCACGATGTGGGCAAACCAGGGCCGGTCCGACTCGAGGATCCCGGAGAACACGTCTTGATTGAAGATCGCGTCGGGCACCGCGGGCCCCTGGGGATCACCCATGCAGCCGGAGTAGCGCCGCTCGCCCTCGCGCTGGTAGAAAAAGGTCCAGCACATGCCGTTGGACCCCATTCCGGGGATCCCGGCCATCCGTTCCTTGAGCTCCTTCATCCCCTCGGTGCCGCCCTGGGTCAGTTGCTCCCGGATCGTCCCCTGAGGCTCCTCGTGGGTTGGTAGAGCGCTGTCCGCCGAGGCTTCCAGGCCGTTTCCGGCAAAGGGAACGTTGGGTGGAGAATTCCGAGTTCGGTCACCCAGAGCCGCGATGCCGGCCCCGGTCCAGCCCTTGTTGAACCGGCCCCAGGAGGCCACATCCCCGACGTAGATCGGATGCTCCAACACCCAGTCCAGCGCCTGCTCTCGGAGGTAGTGGTGATGCGGGTGGTCCGGTTGCCCCAGTAGTTCCTCCCGGTACGCCTCGATCCCCGCGGTGTACGCCTTGAGGTTGAAGAACAACTGATCCTTGTGTTCCGCCTCACGCGGGCTGGACAGTTCGAGGGTCCGGCGGATCACCTCCTCGTCGAAGCCCAGGTGGGTCTCCAGGATCTTGACGGTCATGTCCCTGTCGGGCGCCAGACCGGTGGGATCGACGTACTTCGCCTCCTCACCGCGCCAGCGCTTCACGTTGAATTGGATGTACATCAGCGCGTCCCGGGCCTCCTCGAAGCCCAGGGCGTACCAGGCGGCCTCTTCGGTATCCGCCTCGATATGGGGAACGCCGTTTTCGTCGCGGTAGACCGTGGCGGTGCCGGCGAAAAGGGCGCTCAGGGTGACGACCAGCAGCAGGGGCAGCAGCGCAGCGCGAACCACGCGGCGTCGTATTGATGGCATCGATGGACCTCCTTCGAGGGAGAAGGAGTCAGGCCGCGCCCGAATCTACCGTTTGGCCCGAGAGAGTGTCCCCTGGACGCTCGCAACGTCGTATCATCCAGTGTCACCCCTACAATCAGATCTTGTGACGTTGCACTTCACCGGGAGGTGTACATGCCGCGGCTTCGCACGACTCAGAGAATCGCCCCAGCCATCCTCACCACCCTCCTGTTGTTGCCGTCCGCGGCTGAAGCGCGCTGCCTCACCGAGATATTCCCCGGCGACAACGTGCGCACCAAGTGGGATCAAGCCTGCCTCGACGAGTGCTCGATCCGGTTCGCTCCGGGGGTGCACACCACCACCAGCCGTCTCGGCTGCAGCTTCGCCGGCACGGCGGTGGACCCGGTGATCATCGAGGGAGACACGGCGGCCAATACGCGGCTCGTGCGACCCGACGCCGTGCAGAACCTGGTCGATATCTCAGGGCAGCACTTCATCCTGCGCAATCTGGAACTGGAAGGGGGTTCCGTCGGGGTACGGCTGGAGTTCTCGACCCAAGACGCGGAGTTCACCGACCTCATCATCCACGGCACCGCCTCCAGCGGGCTCACCGCCAACCGCATCGGCGAGACCTACCTTGATCTGGTCATCGCCGACAACGAGATCTACGACACCGCCGGGACCGGCGAGGGGCTCTACCTCGGCTGCAACAACAACGTCTGTACCTTTGGCGATTCCTTCGTCGAGCGCAACCTGATCTACGACACCACCTCGATCTCCGGCAGCGGACAGGGAGATGGCATCGACCTCAAGGGGGGCGCGTTCAACGTGATGGTGCGGGACAACGTCATCCGCAACACCGCCGGACCGGGCATCCTCAGCTACGCCAACGGGGGCGGCCCCCAGAACACCATTGAACGGAACTTCATCTGGAACCCGGGGAACGTGGGTATCCAGGCCACGAGCGACACCTTGATCGCCAACAACGTGGTCATCGATCAAAGCGCAGGCACCTTCCCGCTGATCAACGCCTCGGGCACCAACCAGCTCCCGCCCGGCACGGTACCGACGAATTTCCAGATTCAACACAACACCGTCGTCCGCACCTCACCCCAGGCCGAGTCCTGCGTGCAGATCCGCAACTGGGGAGCGATGGGCGTCAACATGGTGCTGGCGAGCAACGCCGTGTTTTGCCCAGGCGCCAACAGCGACGGATCGATCTTCGCGAGTCCCTCCCTGGACTTCGCGACCGTCGCCGACAACGCCGTCGATTTGCCTCCGGACTTTNCCGACGGCTGGTTCCTGGTCGGCGGCTTCGCCGATGAACTGGTGGATCCCCTCAACGGGGACGCATACCCCGCCGCCGACTCGGACCTGCTGGCCGCCACCGATCCCGCCTTCGAAACGGCAACCGACTTCAACTGCCTGTTCTACGACCGGGGGGCCCGCGCCCTGGACGCCGGCGCCTACCGTTTCGTCGGGCCCGGAAACCCCGGTTGGAGCCCCTCGGCAAGCTTCAAAACCTGCCTCGACGCCTGCTCGGGACCGAACGATCCGCTCTCCATCGTTTCCGCAGACAAGGCCCGAGGAGACATTCTGCTGAACATCGACGATTCGAACCCGCCCTGGACGGTCACCGGATACCGGATCTACCGAAGTAGCGATGCCTCGTTCGATCCTGCCCAGTGGGACGCGATCGGCAACAACATTCTCGACGAAGACCCCGACGCACCCGGCATCCAATGGACCGACCCCGACAGTGGTCCGATCCCCTCGGTGGTGTGGTTCTACGAGGCGGTCGCCGTGAACGGCGCTTGCGGCGGCACCGAGAGCCCCCGCTAGGCTCCGCCCGGACCGGACTAGTCGACCAGGCAGAGCCGGTCGCTGCCCCGGAACTGGGTGCCGTCGGAGAGCCGGCCGGCCAGGCGGCCCTCGGGCTCGGCGCCGGTCCAACGCTCCAGGTCGTCCTCGTAGAAACAGGCCAGATCGAGCAACCCGTCGCCGTTGACGAACTTCTTGCGGCACTGCAGCCGGCCGGACCTGGTCGTCCCGACCTTCAGGCCCTCGAACCGCAGGCTATGAATATCGATCGCCGCCACATCCAGGTCGGTAGCGCCCAGCACGGCAACCGGCACCGCACCCTTGCCGTCGATATGGAGACAGTTGCTGTTGGTTGCCGGCTTGATATCGATCTCGACCCGGCGCTCGGCATCGGAGTTCACCACCTTGTAGAGCTCCGATCCCGTGCCCGGCTCGAAGGACTCGAAGTAGAGCACTCCATCCGCGTCCAGGAGGAAGTTCGGGCCTGAGTCGGGGTACATGTCCAACTCCACCGTTCCGGCTGAACTCCCGTCGCTGAGCCACAGCGGTGCCCGGGCGTCAGGATCGTCACAGAAGGTCGTGGCGCACGTGATGGCCGCGAAGTAGACCGCCCCATTCGAAGCGGTCAGCTCCCGCGGGCTCGACTGGGCGGCGGGGAACAGGTCCTGCACGAGCGTGGTCCCGTCGGGCGTCCCGTCGGAAACCCACAGCTCCTGGTTGCTCCCTTGGGGCGCCGGCGGCGGAGCGTTGTAGTCGTTGGCCACGAAGAAGAAGCGGTCGCCGGAGGCGGCACCCTCGCCGGTGTAGAACTCCCCGCCGCCCGAGTTCAGGCCGGTCAGGCGCAGCGTCCCCGCGGGCGTGCCGTCGGTTGCCCAGAGTTCCATCGCGATACCCTGCGTGGCCTCGCTTGCGGCTCCGAAGAACACCTGCCCGCCGGTAGTCGTCATCGTGTTCGGCGGCGTTTCGAAATTGCGCAGGACATCGATCTCCGCCGCGGCGGTGTCGTAGGCCCAGAGCGCCCCGGTCGCCCTCCCGTCGGTTCGGGTGCGGACGCTGAGAATCAGTCGATCACCGAGCCGCGCAAACCTGGATTCCCGGTTCGGCTGCGCGAGGTCGGCCTCGGCGACCAGCGCCGTTCCCTCGGCGCTGCCGTCGCTGGACCAGAGCCCGGTGCCCGCGTCGGCAAAGGCGAAGAAGTAGAGCCGGTCGCCGACATCGGTCAGGTAGTAGGGCCCGGACTCGGAGCGGGCGTGAAGGTCGGCCAGGACCCGGGTGCCCGCCGCCGTGCCGTCGGACCTCCAGATCTCCCGATTGAAGTTCGCGTCGGTTGCGGCGAAGTAGAGGTCCCCGGCCATGCTGACCAGGTAGTCGATCTCGGCCCCCTGTGCGCCTGGACGCAGGTCTGCGACCAGCGTCGTGCCCGCCTCGGTTCCATCGCTTCTCCACAGCTCGAAACCGTGCACCCCGTCGTCCGCCAGGAAGTAGAGGACTCCCTCGATGGCCTCGACGGTGCGCGGTCGATCCACGAACGCCGACAGGCGGATCGAGCCCTCGGGCCCCGGATGAATATCTCTCACCAGGTAGGTCCCCGCGTCGGTGCCGTCGGTGCGCCAGAGTTCGACGCCGTGAACGCCGTCATCAGCCGCAAAGAACAACGTGCCGGCGGTCCAGGCCATTGGAATCGGATTGGAGTGCCCTGCTCCGGGGTTAACGTCCGCTACACGGACCGCTTCAGGCTGAGCCAGGGCGGGCAGCAGCCCTCCCAACAGGAGTAGACAGGAGCCGATGATCTTCCACGGGCCTGTGCGGTGCTTCATCTCGAACCCTCCAGATTGGACGCCGATGGGCGGCTTCGAGGAGGGTCAGACGACTACGCGGGGGAAGGTTACGAGGCGCGCCGCCGGTGCCGCAGGGAGGATTCGGGTTCGGGGGCGGAGGAATCTCCCCCGCCCCCTTGCCGGTCAGTTTGCTCGGGAAAACGCTACGGCGTGTCGCAGATCAGATCGAATTTGGTATGGCCGGTGTGGAACACCGCCGGATCCATGTTGCCGGGCAATGTCGCCGTGCCCTTGAGCTTGAGGGCCAGGGATCCGTTGGGCACCCGGAAGAACGCCCCGGCGAAGTTCGGGTTGTTGAAACTGCGGATCTCGCCGCTGCTGGTCGCCTCGTGGATCTGGCCCGACCAGCCGGGCCACATCGCCAGCCGGTAGTCCGCCGGCGTCGCACAACTGGACGCCAGGTTCGTGGCGGACGCACCGTCGATCAGAATCACCGGGGACCAGTCACCCACGTTGAAGCTCTCGATCCAGACCAGGTTGCCCGAGTGCCCGTCGGGATAGGGCGCCACGCCGCCGGACTTGAAGTTGAGGTCCGACACCTCGTAAGTCACGTCCAACGCCGCGTTGATGTGGGTCTGGAACTTGTCGAACAGCACGTTGCCGTTCCCCTCAACCCACTCGTCGGTATCCAGGCGCGTAGCCCTGAACTTCTGGAAGTCGGGCGTCAGGTTGCCGATGGTCAGGTCCTGATCCATCTGGAACTTGACCGACATGGTCTTGCTCTTGCAAATCAAGACCGTCGAGTTCGGCGCCACGTTGGCCCCGACCATGCAGTCCCCCGGGGTGTCGACGAAGGGAATGTCCGAGCGGATGAAGCCGGAGTTCCCGAACAGCGATCCGTCGGCGTCGAAGACCGACTCCGAAGCCTCGACATCCTTCCAGTTGATCGGGAAGGCCTGAGCGTCGAGGTTGATCCGGCGGTACGGGTTCTGGGTGAAGTGGAGCTGCTCGACCACGTGGTTGGCGAAATGGGCGCGGCCGAAGATACGGAAGGGGGTCGGCGTGACCTCCTTGTTGCCGTCGCCGTCATCGAGGAACATCGGCCCGACCGGATAGTCGTAGGTCACGTTCTTGAAGTGGTTGGGGCCGTCGTAGAGGCCGACCGCCGCCATCAGCTGGCCGTTCCCGTGGCGATCCCACAACGGGAAACTCGTATCGGCGTGGTAATGAAAGTCCTCGCCGCCTACCGTGCCGTCGAAGTTGGCGCTGATACCGACGAACAGCGAATCCCAGAAATCCTGCTGCCCGGTGCCGAACCAGCCCATGGGCGCCTCGGCTACCACGGCGTTCTGAATCAGCGCCGTACTGGCCAGGCCGCGGTAGTAGATCGCGGTCTTGCCGGACTTGTAAGCGTGCATTCCTTCGAACAGTTCCTGGGTCAGAGCCCCTTGATCGTCTCTCGGGGCGTAGCCGGTGACGATCAGATCCCGGTCGAAGGGGTTGGTCGAACCGGGAGTCTGCGCGCCATCCGGCGCTCCGTCCCAGGTGTGGCCGATGCGGCAAGAGTAGGCGACGTTGTCGGCGTAGGACAGGGTGCGGGTGCGCACCGGGTTGACGTTGGACTGTCCCGGATTCTGTCGCGGGATCCAGTTGCAGTACTTCCCGTAATCCGGGTTGGCGGTCCCCTGCTGATCGGCGGGATCGTCGTAGCAGAACAGATTGTGCACGTAGGCGTGCCAGTAGCCGGTGCCGGCATCGACCACCACGTTGTCGTCGATGGTGTTGTCCGGGTTGCTGATCCAGATCCCTGCGGAACCACGCCAGCGGGAGAGCTGAACGTCGATATCCGACTGCAGCAGGTTCTGCCCCGCCGGAGGCTCGTTGACGTTGACGATCAGGTTGTCGGTGATGACGTTCTCGACCTCGTTGCCCTCCTCGAGGAAGATCGCGTGCCCCTGGACGTTGTAGCAGACGTTGTTGGTCACCTTGGCCTTGTGAGTGTTGTGCAGCGCGATACAGCGGCTGCCCGAGTTGCGGATCGAGGAGTTGCGCACGTACTGGCCGTTGACGTTTCCGGCGTGGTGCCAGTGGAACGGGTAGCGGCCGAGAATGCCGAGCTGCCCGACCCGGTTGAACTCCACGCCGTCGATGTAGATCTCGGTGCCCGCCATCGCCATGACGTGGGCGCCCTTCATCTGGTTCTGCCAGAAACCGTCGTTGGCACCGCGGATGCGGATATTGCGCCGGAGGTTGGCGGCATAGCCGCGCATGTCGACGGTCAGATCCTGGCCGTTGGTGCCCGCTCCCAGATAGGTCTGGGTTCCGTCGCCGTAGTGGAAGTACTGCAGCGGATTGTTGGTGCTGCAGGCGTTGCCCACGCAATCCCCGGAAAGGGTGTGGAGCTCGTTCTGGTCCGGATAGGTGCTCGTGGTGGTCAGCAGCACCGGGTCCTTGTCTTGCCAGCTCCCCGCGCTCAGCACGCTGAAACTGGAGGAGTTTTTCTGAGCGTCGGCGTTGAGGCGGGTAATGCGGGCCTTGCGGATCCCACCATGAAGCGAGATCG
Source organism: Acidobacteria bacterium Mor1 (assembly GCA_001664505.1). Classification (GTDB taxonomy): domain Bacteria; phylum Acidobacteriota; class Polarisedimenticolia; order Polarisedimenticolales; family Polarisedimenticolaceae; genus Mor1. The sequence continues at coordinate 4,406,452 of CP011806.1, read as the reverse complement.
TGCCCCCGTTCATCGCCATGATCATGCGCTCGTTCCCGGACATGCCCGGGAAGCTGCGATCGTTGCGGATATTGAAGATCAGCTTGCCGTCAAACCGATTGGACGGAGAGCCGCACTGGAGCCGGGCGTTGGGGCCGGTCACCAGAATGCCGTCGGCGTTGAGGGTGGCGGTCACCCCCGGCGCGCATTCGAGCACCCCCTCGACCCGAATCAGGCCACAGGTCGTCGTGCTGCTGATCTGATAGATCGTGCCGTCGTCGGGGATGGTGATATCGCCGGGAACGCCGCCGCCGGTCAGGTTGCACAGCGGGAAGAGCTGGGAGTACGGCTGCGAGGCGACTGCCGTCGGCATCGCGGGCTGAGCCTGGACGGCGGACGCGCCGAGCCATGCACAGAGCAACATGCAGGTGATGAGAAGCAACGTTGAGGAACGCTGACGTTCGAGCCGGTAACGCATGAATCCTCCTTGGCCATCACGAACCGATTTGAGATGGAGTCGTGTATGGAACAGGAGTCCGGCGGACGGAGGATTGCCCCCGCGAAGGAGGACCCGCGGGCGATATGGGGGTGACTAGCCGATGGAGGCGATCAGCCCGAGCAATGCTTCGCTCCAGCGGTCGGGAGCTTCGAGCATCGGGTAGTGACCGACAGTAGCGCACCCGTTCGCGGAGGACCGGCGGATGAACTAGGGACAGCCGCTGCCCGATGCCGCAATCCCGCCGTCCCGCGGCGCGATCTGCCCTGGACCCGGACCATCATAGGAGCCCGCGCCGTCCCGGGTCCCCCTGCGGGCGAAGAAAAAGTAGCCGCTGCCCGGAGGTGGAGCGTCGGGATACGCAACGCCCCCGGCGAGAGAATCGTCGGCGAGACATTCGCTCGTCGCAACCGAATAGTCGCCGCCGGTCGAACGCAGCGCGTCGAGATCACCGCGGATCAGGTCGTAGCCGGTAGCCCTGGGGGTCGTGCACCAGTCGACCCGATCGCGAGCGACGAGCACTTCAACGGACCCGGAACCGTCGAGGCGGGAGAACGCGACGGATCCACCCAGGGTATCGACTGCGCCTCCCGTGGCGATCAAGAAGCTGCAGCCATCGCCGGACTCGATGTTCCGGGGTCGGGCGATTCCACCGGCGAAGCCCCAGCCATTGCGGAACCTGGATAGCTCCGCGCCGTCCTGGTAGGTCCCGTCTCCATTGCGATAGCGGAAACGTCCGCCGGCATAGACATCCGGGATTCCGTCTCCGTTGACATCCCCAGGCGCCATCCACGGCCAGCTGGAGCCGAGCATCCGCTCGTGGTTCAGTACGCTTCCATCGGTGTCGAGGTAGAGGATCCAGGTATCGATTCCACCGGAGATGACCAGTTCCTCCCGACCATCATCGTCGAAGTCTTCACCGGAGATCACCGAAATCCCCATCTGGGCAGCGGCGGGCATCGCGCCGGCAAAAGCCGGCTCATCCGGGGTGATCTTGTAGTGTCCCTTGACCGTGCCGTCGGCGTTGAGGAACAAGATCCAGACTGCGCCGGCCTCGTTGGAACTCGCGTCCAGACTGAGTGGGGCGCCGACAGCCAGGTCCGGCACTCCGTCTCCGTCGACATCGCCAGGGGCGGCGATGCTGTAGGTGAACAAATCCTGGCTGCCGATCTCACCGGTGAAGCCCCCTTCGCCCGGCCCGACTCGCTGCTCACCCAGAACCGACCCATCGGGATTCAGTCGAAGGATCCAGACGGAACCGTTGGGCTCGTAGTACGTGGAGACCGCCAGATCGTGGGTGCCGTTGCCATCGATGTCTCCCAGATCATCCATGTGCAGCCCCATCAGATCCCCCTCCGCCAGGGTGCCGCCGAAACCACCGGAAAGCATGCTGATCTTCTGTTCCCTCCTGACCGTCAGATCTTCATTGAGAAACAGCACCCATACCGCACCGGCGGCGTTGGCGCCGTCGTCATCCCGATACGCCCCGGCGGCAAGATCTTCGAAGCCGTCGCCGTCCAGGTCCCCCAACCACGCGGTGGAGGAGCCGAAGCCATCGCCGTCGTCGAGGGTCCCGCCGAAACCACCTTCGGTTTGGCTGATGATCATTCGATCCAGTAGCGCTCCGGGCACCAACTGCGATTCGACCCAGACCGTCGCCGAGGTCACTTCCGCCGGGATGTCGCAGCAAACCAACGGAATCACCGTCAGTCCGACCTGCTCCGTGCCGTCGCGGAACGAGAGGGGCACAGGGATCTCGAGGTCGACTTCGAAGGTCGTCAGATCCTCTACGAGGATCAACTCGCCGGTGAATCCTGCGAAGTTGACCTGAAACTGGATGTCCGAGGTCTGGCCGCTGCCCACAACTCCGGAAACCCGTAGCCACGCCCGCGAGAGCACCGTGAACTCGTCGCCGAAGTCCACCGGCCCTTCCTTGTAGGAATTGCCACCGAGATTGGTGGGATAAAAGCCCTCCAACGCCGGAACAGGCGCCGAGTAGGTCGCCGCTGCGGCAGGGCAAGCTAGAACGAGCATGAGAAGCCAGCCGAACGTCCATCGGGTGCGTTGCATGTGCCCCTCCTCCAGGCGGCTATCTGGCGAGATGGTGATTTTGCTCGCAGTATACGCCCTTCCCCGGCAACGAGCCGTGAATTGCGCAAGCTTGCAGCTCGAGGCACTGCCGGCCGCCGCTTTGTCTTGCCGCTGTGCCCATTGCCTCGTAAAGTTCCCCTTGACGGCGTTTTTCGGGGGAAATCATGCGAGTCACGAGTCTGGAACCCGGGTGTTCCGCCCTGTCGTTCACCCTTTGCATCCTGCTCTTCGGATGCAGTGCCGTCTCGGCCGCCCAGTTGGTCAGCGACTCGGTGCCGCGGAACGATGACCGGGTGACCTTTCGGGTGCCGATTTCGGCCCACTTCGGCGAGCCGATCGAGCTTGACTCCGACGGCGACGGAGTGTTCACCCCGGTCGACAGCGTCTCCATCGAGGCGGGCTCCACCGATATCGAAGTGGCGGTCAACGATCCGGTGGCCGCCAATCAGGTACGGTTGGAGAAGGACGACGACGGCGACCCCGGCACCATCGGCGGCGCGCCGGTCTTCGCCACCGCAGCGTGGGACCTCCGGGCCTATCCGCCGATGCTGAAGATCACCCCCGACGCCCCGCTGGACCGGGACTCGCTCTACCGGCTGGTGGTCTTCGACGGCGCCGGCCCGACGGCTGCGGCGGCGCGTCGTGTGTCCGACGAGGAGCCGGCGGACCCCTTCGAGATCACCTTCCGCACCCTGGCTTCGGGCCTGGTCGGCGAGGTGCGCAAGGAAAACTTCGTTCCGCCCTCCCTCGGCTTCACCGAGGTCTACAACATCTATCTACCGCCGGGCTACGGCGATTCGCCGACCCAGCTCTACCCCGCGGTCTATCTGCTTCACGGCGGCTTCGGTAGCGAGGACTCCTGGCGCAACACCGCCGAGACGGTGATCAACGCCCGGGTCGAAGCCGGCGACATCGAACCGGTGATCGCCGTGATGCCCGACGGGAACTCCGGCCCCTGCCCCTTCCCCTTCTTCCAGGAGCACCGGCTCTTCTCCAACAGCTACGACGGCCAGTTCCTGTACGGCGACTACGCCACCTACGACCTGCCCGCCGAGGTGGAAGCGCGCTTCAGCATCGAAGCGACCCGGCAGCGACGCGCGGTCGCCGGCCTCTCCATGGGTGGGTTCGGCGCGGCGAGCGTCGGCATGGGGCACCCCGAGGAGTTCTCTCTCGTCGCTCCTCTGGCCGGCTGGCAGCACAGCGTGCGTATGGTTTCGCCCCCCGGCTTCCCCGAGTGCCTCTCTTCCCACTGGGAAGCGATCCCCGATCTCGGCGGTGGCTGCCCGGGCGGCGCCGCGCTTCAGGACGCCGTCGGCCCGATCGGCTCTACCGACCTGGCCCACATGCGCACGATCAATGGCAGGGACCTGGCTCTGTCCACCACCGACGAAACCTTCCGCGGAAACATCTTCGTGGCCCACGGCGATGCCGACGGCACCGCCACCGTCGAGTGGTCCGACGACATCTCCTGCGCGCTGGAGAGCACCGGAGCCGCCCACTGCTACAAGCGTCCGGTAGGGGTCGGCCACGATGGAAGCCTGTGGGACGTGGCCTTCGAAGAGGACGTACTGCCCCGCTTCAACGCCGTCGCCTACTGGGCGGACCTCCCCGTAGGCATCAACGACGACTGCGTCAACGACACCCTGGATGCCCTCCAGGACGTCGACCAAGACCTGATCGCCGACGACGGCGACCGCAGCGGCGTGCGTGGGGACAACTTCTGTTTGAACACACCGGCGAGTTGCGATGACAACTGCCGGGACACCCCCAACCCGGACCAGCTCGACTTCGACGCCGACGGCGCCGGAGATGCCTGCGATCTCGACGACGATGGGGATGGTGTCGAGGACACCGTCGACTGCGCTCCGCTCAACGGCGGCGAAGGAACTCCGATGGAGGTGCCGGCGCTGGCGCTCAGCGGCAGCGCCCCGACGACCCTCGACTGGAGCGATCAGCCGACCGCCGAGACCTACGACGTGGCCCGGGGTCTGATCTCCGGGTTGAGCTCGAGCTCCGGCGCCTGCATCGCCCAGGGGTTGAGCGCCTCGCAGTACGACGATGCCGACACCCCTCCTCTCGGCGACGGATTCTTTTATCTGGTGCGGGGGAACGACGCGGGTTGCGGCGGTTCAGGGCCTTGGGGCCAGGCCTCCGACGGCACGCCCAGGCAGCCGGCCGGCTGCGCTCCCTGAACGCGCCCCGGGCAACTGCCTAGCAGGTTGCGCAGGGCACCGGTTCCGTCGCCAGGCACTCGAGCCCGGCGGCGAGGTTCTCGTAGGTCGGAATGCAGGCCTGCAGGTTCAGGGTGTCCAGCACCCGGCGGACCCGGCCGCCCCCGGTAACCAACCCCAGGGGAACGCCGGCGTCCCGCGCACGGAGCGCGCTCTGGACCAGCACCCGCACGCCGGCGGAGTCCAGCGCCGACACCTCGGAGAGATCGATCAGGATCCGGTCGTCGCAGGAGGCGATGAAGCGATCCATCGCATCGCCGACGGCGAGGGTACCGTCACCGATGGTGAGCGCCCCGCGAACTTCTACGATCGTGCCCTGGTTCGTCTTGCGAGTCGTCGCTGTCATTGCCTCACCTCCGAATGGAGCCCCCATCTGCTTGTAGCGACGATAGAGCCGAAATCCCTGCACCGCTTCCCGATCCGAAGACGTTTTGCGTGGTTTACACCGATTTACAGCCGGCACGGCAACGGCCGGAATTGCGCAAGAACGGTCAAGCAACCGTGCGGAGCGTCCGTGTAGATTTAGGCCGTGATGAACGAGAGAGCCCGCACCACCCAGGAAGACTACCGGCGGCGCATCCTGCGGGTGCTGGTGCACATCCAGCACAACCTCGATGCCGCGCTGCCCCTGGAGAAGCTGGCGGAGGTCGCCTGCTTCTCCCCGTTCCACTTCCACCGGATCTTTCGCGGGCTGGTCGGTGAGTCGGTCAAGCAGCACGTGCGGCGGTTGCGGCTCGAGCGCGCCGCCCAGCGGCTCAAGCACACCGAGCAGCCGGTTGTGAACATCGCCTTCGACGCCGGCTACGAGGCTCATGAGTCCTTCACCCGGGCCTTTCAGCGAGCTTTCCATTGCTCCCCCTCGGAGTATCGCGCCCGGGCGAGTATGCCGCCCCGGATCGCGGCCCCCAGCGACGTCCACTTCCTCGGCCCCGACGGCGAAGCCGCCTGGGTGCTCGAGTTCGAACAGGAGAACCCCGCCATGAACATCGAGATTCGCGATCTGCCTCCGCGGCGAGCCGCTTTCCTCCGCCACCAGGGCCCCTACGACGAGGTCGGCAAGACCTGGGAACGCCTGATGGACTGGGTCGGCGCCGAGTGCCTGTTCGGGCCCGACATGCAGGCCATCGGTATGTGCTGGGACGACCCCGAGGTCACGCCGGAGGACAAGCTGCGCTACGACGCCTGCGTCAGCATCGCCGACGACGTGCAGCCTCCGGGCGAGTTCGGGGTGGTCACCATCCCCGGCGGCCGCTACGCCGTGGCCCTTCACGAAGGGCCCTACAATCGACTCGGCGAAACCTACGCGAACCTCTTCGCCCGGCGCCTCCCCGAGCTTGGTCATGCGCCCGCCGATCCGCCCTGCCTCGAGCTCTACCTGAACGACCCCAACTCCGCCGAGCCGGAAGACCTGCTCACCGAGATCTACATCCCGCTGCAGCAGGGGTCCTGAGATGGCCGGGAGCCAATCCGAGAAGCTCGACCTGTTCAAGCTGCACAAGGGCGAGTACGTCAAACCGAAGAAGCCGGCTCTGATCGAGACCGGCCCGGCTCAATACATCGTGGTGCGCGGAACCGGCGCTCCGGGATCGGAGCCGTTCACCCGGGCGCTGGAGGCGCTCTACCCCATGGCCTACACCCTGAAGTTCGAGAGCAAGTTCGCCGGAAGGGACTACACCGTCGGCAAACTGGAGGCGCTCTATGGCGTGGACGGCCAGACCCTCGAGCAGCTCGGTACCTTACCGAAGGATCGCTGGAACTGGCACATGATGATCCGCGTGCCGGACTTCACCACCGGCGACGATCTCGGCGCGGCTCGGCAGAAGCTTCGGGACAAGGGCAAGGAGGGAGACTTCGACGCAGTTACCCTCGAGACCCTGGATGAGGGCCGCTGCGTCCAGATGCTCCACCTGGGTCCCTACGAGGACTTGGCGCGCTCCGCGGAAACGATGTTGAGCTTCGCCGCGGAGTCCGGCCTGGCGCCGCGCTCGTGGCACCACGACATCTACCTCAGCGACCCGCGGCGAGTGGCGCCGGAGAAGTTGAAGACGATCGTGCGCCTCCCGGTGCGCTGACCTGCCGGCCTGGACCGGGCGGCACTTCGGGTAGGCAAATCGGTTCGGGCGGTGACTCCCTCTGTGGCGAGACGGCGACATGTCGTTGCCGTCATCCCTCGAGGAGTGCCTCATGAAGAGACTGTGTTCGACCCTGGTGATCGCTCTTTTCTGCGCGTTCTGCTCCGTCGCGGCCTTCGCCTCGGACTCTCCCATTCTCGCAACACCGATGGAGGAGACTTCGGCCTGCCAGGACGCCGATGCCGATCCGTTGGGCCAGGACCTGGCGGCCAAGCGGGTTTGCAAGAACAAGAACTGCCAGGCGGACTCCTGCCCGTCCGGGACGGCGACGCAGAACGGAAGCTGCCGCTGCAACAGCAGCTGCAAGTGCAAAGGCAGCATCAAGTGCTACAACAGCCTTGGCGTGCTGATCGCCACCAAGAAGTGCAAGGGTGAGTGCAAGTGGGAGAAAGCGACTCCCCAGCCGATCGAGAGCCTGGTCGAGGCGGCCAGAACCGAGGCCCCGGCAACCCCGGCCAACTAGCGTACCGGCGTGGCGGGCGGCCTTCCGTCCGCCACGTGTGCCCGATGCTCCCAACCGAACCAGCCCTGCTTCCACGAGCTTGTTTGCGAACGCGTCCTTGAAGAACCGAACGCATTGATGGAATTTCAGTTTTGCTGGATCGCCCCGGCGAGTTCAAATCGGCGATAAACCCTCCATGACTTGCGGTCGCTCATTCCAAAGCGGCCCAACCGTGGCAGACTGGCGCCGCGAATGATTGGAAGCCACGCCAAGTGGGTCGGCGCGACGCTGGCCATCATGCTCCTGGCCGGCAGCGTCGCTGCCCGGACCCAGGCGATCGACGACGCTATCGATGAGATCGTGGCCGCTACCGACGAGGGCGCCTACGACCGCGCCGAGATCCTGGCCGGCGAGACGGTGACGCTGGCCGAATCCGGCGGCGACCCTGTCGACCTCGGCAATGCGCTGCGAGCCCACGCCCGGGTACTGACCCTGCTGCACCGCTACGATGAGGCAGAGCCGCTGCTCGCCCGGGCGCTCGAGGTCCTCGAGCCTCTCGGCGACTCGCCGGACCTCGGGCACACCCTGCATCGCATGTCGCTGATCTTCCGCTACCGGGCGGAGTACGGCATCTCGCTCGGCTGGCTCGGCCGCGCCGAGCAGGTATTCCAGCGACTCGAGTACAAGGACGGTCTGGCCGGGGTCTACAACAGCTACGGGGTGCTCTACGACGAGTTCGGGCAGCTGGAGCTTTCCCTCGACTGGCACCGCCGCTCGCTGGCCCTGGGCCGCGAGCTGGGGGACGACGACATCATCGCCGACAGCCTCTACGCCATCGGCGAGATGCACAGCATCCTCGAGGAACATGACGAGGCCCTCGCGTTCTTCCGCGACGCCCTGGAGATGGACCAGGCCGCCGGCATCGTGCGGGACATCGCCTACAGCCACAACAAGGTCGGCATGTGTCATGTGGCCCTGGGCGATTTCGAGCTGGCGCGGACTCACCTGAATCGGGCCTACGAGCTGTTCGCCCAGATCAAGACGGACCGGGATGCCCAGTGGGCGCGCTCCAACCTCGGACGCCTGGCCCTCACCGAGGGGAAGGTCGCCGAGGCCCGGGCGATCCTCGAACCGGTCCTCGAGCTGTCGCGACAGAAGGACTGGCCGTCCATGATCAGCCGGACCGAGATGAAGCTCGCCGACGTCGAGTACGCGTCGAAACGCTACGACCGGGCGCTGGCCTACCTCGACCGCGCCCTGGAGGCCTCGCTCGCCCGGGAGACCATGCGGGACGTGATCTTCATCTACAAGAACAGGGCCAAGGTGCTGCGGGCCGCCGGCCGCCACTCCGAGGCCTTCGACGCCATCGACAAGAGCTACGAGTTGGAACAGGAGCTGTTCAACTCGCTGCGCACCACGGTGATCGCGGCCCACCAGAGCGAGGCGGAGTTCGAGCGGCAGGCTCACGCCTTACGGCTGGCGGAGCAGGAGAAGGAACTGGCTGCGCTGGAGCTGGAGCGCTCCGAGTCCCGCCGGCTCGTCGGACTCGCGGCCCTGGCCGGCCTGTTCATCATCGCCTTTCTGATCTACGGGCGGCTCTCCGCCGTGCGCCAGAGCCAGCGGCTCAGCGCCGAGGTCGACCAGAAGACCCGGGAGCTGCGCGAACGTAACGAGGAGCTCGAGCACGCCTACGACGCCGTCGATCAGGCCAGCGTCACCGACCCGCTGACCGGCCTGGCCAACCGCCGCTATCTCGAGCGTCATATCGATGCCGACGTGGCTCAGGCGACCCGCTGCCACCGGATGGCCCTCCAAGGGGAGCCGCTGGAGAACGCCGACCTGGTGTTCTTCCTCGTCGACCTGGATCACTTCAAGGCGATCAACGACCGGGAAGGCCACGCGGCAGGCGACCGGGTGCTGGTTCAGTTCAGCCGGCTGCTGGGACAGCACTTCCGCAAGGCGGATATCGTCGCCCGCTGGGGCGGCGAGGAGTTCCTGGTGGTCGCCCGCTTCACCGAACGGGCTCGAGCCGCCGAGGTCGCCGAGAGGCTGCGGGCTTCGGTCGAGGCCTACGCCTTTCAGATCGGCGAGGGCAAGTCGCTGAGACTCACCTGCTCGACCGGCTTCGCCGCGTTCCCGCTGGTGCCCAGCTGCCCTGAAGCGGTGAGCTGGCAAGAGGTGGTGGAGTTGGCGGACCAGGCGCTGTACTCGGTCAAGCAGGGTCCGAGAAACGGTTGGGCGGGGTTCTTTTCTCCCGGCCCGGTCGAGCCGACACGCCCCTTCGCCGAATGGGTCCCGAAGGCTCTCCTCAGCGGCGAGTTGCGTAGCATGCGCTCCTTCGACGAAGTCGGCGCCACCTAGGTCCCTTCCGGGACGCATACCCTCGAAAGTGTCCTGGGGGCAGTACAGTCGGCGCATCGCGCCTCTCGGGTTCTTGCGCGTTGTCATCTCCTCGACGACTCCGGCGTATACTCACGACAATCGGAGGGCCCAATGCCGACTTCCCAGCGTGTTCTTCGCAGCGCAATCCTGCTGTGCTCGATGCTGGCTACCCTGTCCGCGCCTTCATGGGCAATCTGCGTTGAACATCGCGTTTTCAGCGCGGGGAACGCCTACGTCGAGCCGATCCGATCCGTCGACATCCCGGTACTCGGTAGCTTCTGGTCCCTGTCCGGGGGTTCTACGCCGGTCGGATCCGGCATCGACAACGGCGGTTACTCGGCCGATGTCTGGGCTTTCCCGCATCTGGAGGGTAGTTGGGGGGAGCCGTCGGTCGACGGATGCATCGACGATTCCGGCTCGAGTTCCGATCTGGACGGTGACGAATGCATGGTCGTCATGCTCTCGGACTACGGCTTCGGAGACGGCTATTTCACGGTTCGGTCCGCTCAGGCGAACCCGGGAGCGTCGCCGACCTTCGACCTGAATCCGGGGCTGGACAGCTACATCCTTCTCGACCCGATCCTGCGTCCGATGATTCGCCGGGCCGAACCCGTGGGCAACTCGGTTGATGTCACCCTGGAGTTCGGCCCGCCCGAACCCCCCTTCGGCGTCAAACTCGCTCCGGAATGCGAGGAGGGCGCCCTGCAGGGATACGAACTCTACATGCGGAACGTCGGTCAGGGCTCCGCACCGCCTGGCGATCTCGAAATCGAGAACGGTTGGACGCTGGCTTCCACCCAGCCCACTCCGTTCGGCGACGGTGCCACCATCCGACTCCAGTGCTCGAACCTCGACACCTATGTCGGGACGGCGATCGCCTTCGACAGTGGCTTCTCGACATTGCATGTCTCCCGGCCTTCACGACTGATCCGCACCGGCAGCGATACCGACGGAGACGGCACTCCGGACGCGTGTGACAGCTGCACCGACAGCGACGGGGACGGCTTCGGCGACCTCGGGCAAACGTCCAATCGCTGCACCCTCGACAACTGCGAAGACGACTCGAACCCGGATCAGGCCGACAGCGATGGAGATGGCGCGGGAGATCTCTGCGACATTTGCCCGGGGTACCGCGACCCCCGGAATCAGCGGCTGGCGAACATCGGCGCCAGCCTCGATCACGTATTCGGCGAGATGAAGGTCACTCCCGACGGAAGCACCGTCGTCTACACAGCGATCCAGGACACGCCGGTGGAGGAGCTCTACCAGGCATCCACATCCTCGCTATCCCCTTTCAAGATCAGCGGCCCGGTCGCCGACGGGGGCTTCATCAAGGATTTCCTGCTGAGTGCCGACAGCCGCTGGGTCGTCTATACCGCGGACCAGGACGCGAACCGACAACTTGAACTCTACAGCGCGGAACTGGGCGGGCCGACTCGGCGCCTCGACCCGGCATCGACGCCGGGAGGCGTGCGGTTTCTGGGATCGAACCTTCTCATCACTCCCGACAGTTCCCAGGTTGTCTACATCGCCGATCAGGACGAAGCCTTCATCTACGAAATCTACGCCACTGCCCTGGATGGAAGCGCCCCACCCGCCCGCTTGAACCCACCCTACAAGGGAAACGAGGATGCCGAACGCGCTTACATAAGCCCCGACGGGGCCCGCGTTGTCTACATTGCCCGGCAGGACGATCCGGGTTTGCCGGAGCTCTACAGCGTTCCGGTGGACGGCAGCGAACCTGCGATCAAGCTGAACGCCGGCGACGGCCGCACCGTCCTGACGATCCCCGTGGAGATCAGCGCCGATTCGACGACCGTCGTCTATGCGACTTCCGACTATGAACTCTTCAGCGTGCCCATCGACGGCGGCCCCCCGACTTCGCTCGCCCCGCCGCCCATGAGCTTGGGCATGACCCCTCGGATCAGTGCCGACTCTGCCGTCGTGGTCTACCGCGCGGCACAAGATCAGATAGGCGTCCAGGAGCTCTACAGGGTTCCGATCGAGGGTGGGCCGACGAAGAAACTCAACTCCGATCTTCCCCCGGACAGCTTCGTCCAGGACTTCTCGATAAGCTCCGACAGCACTTCGGTGGTCTACAAGTTGCGGCAACCGGATGGCCGGAGTGAACTGTTCCACGTCTCGATCGACGGCGGCCCGTCAACCCGGCTGAACGAACCGTTCGCCCCGGCGGGCAGCGGCGTGAGGAACTTCGCGATCAGCCCGGATGCGGCCAGGGTGGTTTATGAATCGAACCAGTACACCGCCGCACAGACATTTCTGTTCAGCGTTCCTCTGACCGGCGGCCCGGTCACGACGCTGAACGGCGGATTGAATTTCGACCGAAACGTCGAGGCCGACGGGCCGGCCTTCCGCATCAGCCCCGACAGCGCCACGGTGGTCTACCGCTCCGATCACTTCATCCGCGGCGTCTTCGACCTGTTCAGCGTGCCGATCACCGGCGGGCAGGTGCGGCGGCTCAGCGATTCCCGCAGCGCTGACGAGGTCTCCGACACGTTCTTCGAGATCGGCGGGAACAGCGAACGGGTGGTCTACGCCGCGGCTCCGGCACTCTTCAGCACCACGATTCTCTCGGGAAGGGATCTCGATCTGGACGGCAGTCTCAACATTTGCGACACCTGCACCGACTCCGACGACGACGGCGTGGGGGATCCGGGATTCGCCGCCAGTCGCTGCGGCGTCGACAACTGCCCCGGGACGGCAAACCCCGCGCAGGAAGATCAGGATGGCGATGGAGCCGGGGACCTCTGCGACTGCGCGCCGGCCGATTCGGCAATCCGTCGTCCCGGCGCGATCGGCTTGAGCCTGGCCAAGTCCGGCGCCAACGCGCAGCTTTCCTGGACCGCAGCCACCGGCGCCGATCTCTACGGCGTCAGTCGTGGCGCACTCTCGACGATCTCGTTCGGTGGGTATGGCCCCTGCTTCGCTGCGGGGATCTCCGGAACATCGATCGATGACATCGAGGTGCCGCCGCCGGGGGCTGGGTTCTTCTACCTGATCCAGGGGCAGAGTTCGTCCTGTGGTGTCGGCTCCCTCGGAAACAGCAGCGATGACGGAGAGCGAGTCAACGGAGACCCGAGCGCCTGCTTCTAGCCCTCCCGGTCCTACTCTACGGCGATACGCAGGGCGCGAGTGCCCTCCCGGTCGAGTTCGATACCTGCCCGGCCGACACAAAACAATGCGTCCAGGCGCTCGCGCCGACCGGCGAACTGATCGCCGAAGGCCGTCGCCGCTGGCCCCTCGGCGAACGGCAAGCGGGCCCCATCGGCGCGCAGCGCTTCGGCCTCGGCAAGCAGGACTCCGGAAGTGCCGGTCCGCTCGAGAAACTCGACAACCTGCGCGCGCACCTGTCCGGGAACCACCCCTTCCCGGTTGAACGGCATCCTGCCCATTCCCGCATCGTCGAGGCGCGCTCCGTACGCCGCCAGGAACAGGTAGCGGTACTCCTCGAGCCCCATGCCGGCTTCGAGCAACGCCCGGTTGCGGGCCTCGAAGAAGCCGGCAACCGAAGGGGTGATATTACCGGCGGCACCCAGCACGTTGCCGGTCATCCGCAGGGCCCTCCGGGCTTCGGCGACACCGCCCTCGCCCGGCACCTCGTCCTGCTCGACTGCCGCCATCCAACCGAAGACACGGCGCAGCTCGTCGCAACTCGGCGCCAGCTGCTCCTGCACGGCCAGGAAACGATCGATATCGCCGGGAGGGAGGGACCCATCGGTGGAAGGGACGAAACTTCCGGTGGGAAACCGCTGCTCCAGATCGCTGAGCACCTGGTCGGCACGGCGGTGCGGCAGCAGGGTGAGGATCAGCACCGTCAACACGATCAGAAACGGAAGCGCGGCCAGCCCGCCGCATCCCCATAGCCAACGTGATCGGCGCTTCATCATCCCTCCCCGGCAGAGTGCCTCAATGAATGAACGGGGCACCGGCCCGAACGGTTAACGGGCCTCGCCGGGGAGCGATGAGAATGACCTACTCGTGCACCCCACCCGGACCATGGACGTGGCCGTGGTCGAGCTCTTGCTGGGTGGCTTCGCGGATCTCCTTGACGGTCACGTCGAAGTGCAGCGCCTTGCCCGCCAGCGGGTGGTTGGCGTCGATGACCACGTCGTTGTCACGGACTTCCTTGACGGTCACGATCCGCACCTGGCCGTCGGGACCCTGGGCCTGGAACTGGACACCGGGTTTGACCTGGGACATGTCGTCGAAGGCGGAATGGGGAGCGGACTGGATCAGCTCCGGATCCACCGGACCGTAGGCCTGCTCCGGCTCCAGGTCGACCCGCAGCTCGTCGCCGACCGACTTGCCGGTGAGGGCGGCTTCGAGCCCCGGAATGATGTTCTTGGCGCCGTGCAGGTAGTGCAGCGGCTCGCGCCCGGCGGAGCTGTCGAGCTGGTTGTTGTCGTCGTCGGTCAGCGTGTAGTCGATGGCGACGACACATTTATCGGCAATCTGCACGGTTTCTCCTTGTGAGCCTCGCCCGGGGCACGAAAGCGGCCAGCCAGACGGCAGGGCGTCACAAGGGTAGCGGTCCTTGGGTTTCTCCGCTTGTCCGGTCCGGCAGATCGCGTCGATCTGCCCTTTCTCGGGCCCCGAGCCCATCTCTAGTGGGCGAAGGTGCCCTCGTGGAGCTGTCGGCGAATCAGGTTCAGTTCGGCCCGTACCCGGTCCTCGCCGCCCTGCTGCTCGGCGATGGTCAGGCGATCGGCCACCTCGCGGAAGTAGACCTCGGTGTGGACGTTGTCATGACTGGTCGCCGCATCCGAGCGCACCACCACCCCTCCGGCGCGACTGCTGTGGCTGGTGCGGGGCAGCCAGATTCCGTTGTCCGACTCGTTCAGGCCGATGGCGCAGCGTTCGAGGATGCGGCGCGCCCGCTCACCGTCGGCGCCGCCTCCCTTGGAGGGCACGATGTGGTGCGCTTCGTGGAGCGGCAGTTCGGGCATGCCGTCGCGCTCCAGAGCGGCGCCGAGGATCGCTGCGTCGGAGTGGCTGGTGCTCAAACGTTCCTTGAGCGTATCGGTGATGCGATGGGTACCTTCGGGAAGTTGCATGGCGGTCTCCGTGATCGAGGGCGTGTTGCGGCCGACCTCCTCTGTGGATTCTACCCCGAAGCGAGCGACCGTGAGACAATGCGCCGAATCGTCAACCTGCTGCGCAAGTGATGCATGATCCGAATCATTCCCATCCTCTGGCTGGTCTTCAAGATCTGGATGCTGGTCGACGCCATCCGGCGGCGCGAACCCTACTTCTGGATCATGATCATCGCCTTCGTGCCCTTCGGCGACCTGATCTACTTCTTCATGATCAAGGTCAAGGACTTCGACCTGGACAGCCTGCGCGAGCGCTACCGGCGGCCGCCGAAGACGAAGGAACTGCTGGCTCGCTACGAGCGGCGCCCCTGCCTCGAGACCCGGTTGGCGCTGGGAGATGGGCTCGTCCGCGACGGAGAGCTGGGAGAGGCCTCCAACCTGTTTCGGGAGGTCCTCGAAACCTATCCCGATGACAAGGACGCCCTGTTCGGCATGGGACGCACTCAGATCGGCCTCGAGGACTTCGACGGTGCCGTCCTGACCCTCGAACGCCTGCACGAGATCGATCGTACCTTCCTCGACTACGACGCCTGGATTCACCTGGCCCACGCTCTGTTCCATGCGGGGCGACAGGAGGAAGCGCTCGCCTCGCTGGACCGTCTCGTCCGGGGAAACCCGAGATTGTCCCACCAGATCGAGTACGCCCACTACCTGATCGAGGCGATACGACCAGAGCAGGCGCGGACGGTGCTGGAAGAGGCGCTGGAGGATCACAGGCAAGCCCCGCGCTTCCTCAAGCGCCGCAACTTCAGGCGATCGCTTCAGGCCCGGAACATGCTGCGCAAGCTGGGGCGCGGATAGCCGGCCGGTCAGTCAGGACAGACACCGCTCGGCCGCGGATCTCCGGAGCCGTCGACGCCGGTATTGTCTCCACAATCGTTTTCCAGGCGAATCACGTAGTAGAAGCCCTGCCCCGGGAGTGGAACAGCGGAATCGATCGCCTCGTTCTGCCCGAAAGTCTGCGGGATGCAGATCTCGGGCTGATCGAAGCCCGAGGGGGCATCGGCACGGAGGGCCTCGGCGACGATCAGGTTCTCCCAACTCCCCGGAGCGGGAACCTCCCAAGTCAGGGTGGTCGTGTCGCTGCCGCTCAACATGAGTTCGGTCGCGGCACCGGGCACGGCCCAGAACTGTTCATCGAGGGGTAGGCAGTCGCAGATATCTCCGCGCTCGTCACCGTCGGCGTTCTCCTGGCACGGGTTGTCCTCGAGAACGCAGTTGTCGAGGCTGTCGGGTAGACCGTCCAAATCCGTGTCGCCGCTGCGCGGGCCCGGACAGTAGCGCCCGCCCTCGTTGTACCAGGGAGGTTCTCCGCCCCAGACCAACATCTCGCTTCCGGTCCACACCGCCGTCGGATTCTCCCGCCCCTTCGGTGCATTCTCCGCCGAGGTAGGCCGCCAGCGATCGGTGACCGGATCGTAGCGGCTGCCCGGACCGACCTCGGTCGGTGATTCTCCCCAGACGATGAACTCGCTGCCGCTCCAGACAGCCGCCAGGTCGGGTCCGGTGTCTCCGCCGCAGACCTGCATCCCCGTCCAAGAATCCGTCAGCGGATCGTAGCGACCGCCACCGGCGGCCGTGCCCTCCCAGATCAAAAGTTCGGACCCCGTCCATGCAGAGACCTGCTCCGAGCGCGGGGCCGGAGCACCGGTGGATTGCATCCCCACCCAGGCGTCGATCGTCGGGTCGTAGCGGCTACCGTCGGCAAGGTCTCCGCCCAGGCCCTGTCCGCCCCAAATCAGCATCTCACTCCCCGACCACTCGGCGGTGTGGGAGACTCTCGGCTCGGGAGCGTCGACACTGTTGATCGCGGCCCAATCGTCGGCGGTAGGGTCGTACCGACCGCCGTCGCCGAGGGTAGTCGAACCGTTGTCTCCACCCCAGACCGCAACCTCCGAACCGGTCCAGACGGCGGTGTGCATGCTGCGCGCTTGCGGAGCGGACACCGGAGAAATCGGCGTCCAGGCGTCGAGGGCCGGATCGTAGATCGCACCGTCCGCCATCGGCACCGAGCCCGAGCTGCCACCCCAGACAACCATCCCCGCCCCGGTCCAGGTCGCGGTGTGGTCGATACGTGGAGCGGGAGCGCCGACGAGGCTCGTCTGGGTCCAGGTGTTCAACGCCGGGTCGTAGCGTCCTCCGGAGTCCAGTTCCTGATCCGGATTGCGACCACCCCAGAGCAGCATTTCGGCTCCGGTCCAGGTCGCCGTGTGACCGGCCCTCTGCTGGTCCATCTCGACCGGGGCCGCGATCGGCGTCCACGCATCGGTCAGGGCACTCCAACGGGCCCCTTCGTCGACAAACTCGGGATCGTCGCCGGGATTCTCGCGCGCCGTGCCACCGACCACGATGAACTCGGACCCTGTCCAGACCGAGACGTGCATCGAACGTCGCATCGGCGCGTTCTCGGCGGGGAGCGGCAGCCAGAGCGAGAACGACGGGTACAAACGTCCACCGCTATTCACTTCGATACTGTTTTCGCCGCCCCACACGATCATGTAGGACCCGGTCCAGTGCGCCGAGTGCCCACGCCGTTGGGGTGGGGCGTCGTCTGTCGGTATCGGGAACCAGGTGTCGTTGGACGGCGTGTAGTAGGCGTTCGCACCGCCTCCCCAGAAAACCACGGTGCTCCCGGTCCATACTGCAGTGTGGCCGTAGCTCGGCGACGGCGCCCCTACCGTGGATATGGACCGCCACTGCAGGGTCGAGGGATTCCAGGCCGCTCCGTCGCCGTAAATCGAACTCCCCCTTCCTCCCCAGATGATCATCTCGCTCCCGGTCCAGGCGGCGGCATGATGGCGCCGAGCGGGCAACGGGCCCCCACCGATGTTGCGCCACGTATCGCTGGCCGGGTCGTAGGCGTTTCCAGAGCTCAGAAAGAAAAGGAACTCGCTCAACCCACCCCAGATGACCATCTCACTGCCGGTCCAGACCGCGGTGTGGTCCTCTCGCGCTCTCGCATCGAATGAATAAGCAGTCGGGGCCCAGGTGTCGGTCGTCGGGTTGTATCGCCCCCCATCACTGAGACGCTGGAGTACTCGACGTCCGCCCCAGACGATCATCTCGCTCCCGGTCCAGACCGCGGTGTGGTTGATGCGCCCCCCCGGAGCGTTGAGGGACGACATCGCCCGCCAGCTATCCGTCGCAGGGTTGTAACGGCCCCCGACCTCGACCTCGGCAGTCCCGCCCCAGATCAGCATCTCGCTGCCGGTCCAGACCGCGGTCGCATCACTGCTGAGCCAGGAATAGGCGCCCATACGCTGCCATGTGTCCTCGGGAGAGCAGGCCGTGCCCGATTCAACTTCGGGAAGCGAGTATTCTGCGCCGACAAGGCCTTGGACCCGAACCCCGACGGCCGATCGCACCTCGGGCCACCAGGCGTCGAACGGCTGCTTCGGCCAACGGACGACGTCGGCGGTAACCCGATCGACCTCGGCGGTAACCAACGCATAGGCCCAGAAACCATCTCTATCCTGGCGCAGCGCGCTCCAGGTCCCGTCGGCCTTGGCCATCGGCGACGCCCACGCCGGACGCTCCGTCTCCCAAGCATCAGGGCTGAGGTATTGCACATAGCCGAGGCGCGAGTCGTATCGTTGCGGCTCGTCACCCGGCGGGCCGACGCCCAGCAGCCAGCTCCGACGAACATGGCGCCCCGCACTCTTCTCCGAGTCTTCCGGAATGTGGAGGCGTTGCAAAGCGTCCTGGGCTCTTTGCCGTGTTTGCCGGTGGATTGCCCTGTCCGTCGCGTAGCGATTGCGAACGAGACGATCGACCAGGGTCTGCCATCCCAGGGTTTCTGCGATCAGCTGCGGATCGTCTCCGAGAGCACCGAACAGCTTCCTCAACGTCTCAGGAGACCGGGTCGACGCGCTCATGCGGTCGACTTCCGCCTGCAACATCTCGGCGGATACCTCGAGCCCCCAGCGCTCGCGCAGCAAGCGCGTCTTGCGCAGGTAGTCGCGCACCTTGTCGGCGATCGCTTCGTCCGGGAGAACCTCCGCCAGAGGTGGCTTCTTCCGCACGTTCTCGGCGGGCCAACTCCGTTGATCCCAGTAGACCGATTCGATCGCCTTCTGCGCGCTCACGCGCTGACTGAACGTCAGGGCGCTCGACGTCTCCCGCGCGTTCAGTCCCGCGACCGACGCGGCGAAAACCATGGCGACCATGTAGACGAGCACTGTGCGCATGAACCCCTCCGTGACTTGCATCTGGAGAGAGTTTACTGCGATACAGACGCATGAACCGCCTTCGAGCGTGGTTCGTCCGTCAATAGACCCGATGTGTCCCACGGGCAGGACGCTTCGGTTCGACGTCGTCAGCCATTCATAGAGGGGCCGGCCGCCGGCACAGCAAGCCGGACCGCCACGTGGTGCACTGGCTAGGTCGGGTAGTAGACCCCAAACTCCGCACTGATCTCGACGATCTTCCCGAAATCCGGCGGGCCGCCACCGGCGAACTCCACCGCGCAGCGATCGAAGAACTCCTCGAACCCTCCCGGCATGGTTTGAATCAGCAACCGGAGCGGAGTGTCGCCGACATTCTTGAAGGTGTGGACCGTGCCCCGCGGCATGTAGACCGTCGTGCCGGGCTCGACCTCATGCCATGCGTCGCCGTGGAGGAAGGACGCGCGCCCCTCGAGGGGCAGAAAGAGCTCGTCTTCGTGAAGGTGATAGTGCGGCGGAGGCCCGCCGCCCGGCGGCGTCACGTTGGTCCACAGGCTGAACTGTCCGCCGGTCTCCGCCTTCCCCAGGTGGAGGTGGATCTCGTCGCCGAAGGCCCGGATCACACGCCGGGTCTCCGGCGGTGCGAACCGACCGGCCTTCAGATCCTCATGGTCCCTCACGACTCCCCCTCCTACACCATCGGTCGCGAACTTGCTCGAAATAGACCACCAGTGGAACCCAGAGCGTTTCACCGGCACTTGTCTATAGTAGCTCTATGCATCCCCGAGATATCTTCGGGCTGTCAATGAAAGCGGGATCATGTCACTCCTCGGAAAATTGAACGGCGCCGGCGGCTCCCTGGACCGGATCGGCATCATCGCCTCGGTCGTTTGCGCACTGCACTGTGCCCTTGCCCCTCTGGTGGTCATCGTCAGCCCGATGCTGGGAGGCTGGTGGGCAAACCCGATTTCCCACGTCTCCATCGCCGCCCTCGTGATGCCGGTCGCGGCCGTGGCGCTTCTTCGCGGCTTCGCGCGCCATCGGCAGCGGCGCATCGTGATCCTGGGAATCGTCGGGGTCACCCTGGTGGCGATTGCCGCGATTCTTCCGTGGTTGACGCCGGGGGCGTCGGCCGCCGAGATCACCGTGGCGACCGAAGCCGCCGAAGCATCGGCCCCCAAGGAAGGTTGCGGAAGCTGTTGCCCGCGCCCCGAGGTCGATCAGGAGACCGGCGAATGGTCGCTCGAGTTCCCTCCGGCCAGCATCCTCAGCCTGCTCGGAGGCGCGACCCTGATCGCCGCTCATGTCGGCAACCGCTGCTGCTGCGTAGCCTGCCGCTGATCCCCTGCCGAAGGCGGCGGCGCCCGGCCTCACCGGCCCCCGAGAGATCAGAACTGTCGGGTCAGCGTCAGGGTGATGAATTCGCCTCGACTCCGATCGATGGCCTCCGAACCGGCGAAGTCTCCGCTGCGGCTCGGCTCGAAGAATCGACGAACACGAGAGAAGTCTCGGCCGCCTACATCGGCCAGCGACAGACGCAGTCTCACTCCTCGAAGGCGGTTCGTCTCGACGAAGCCACCCCAACTCTCCCCGCTTCGCGAAAGACTCTCCTCGTCGGCGAAGTAGAACTCGCTCTCGGCGGCCGCTCGATACGAGAGCCCCCAGGCGAATCCCCGCTGAGGCAGGTCCTGCCGGAACTCGGCCAGAACCGTCGGCGATGTGGTCCCGGAAATCTGACGGCGTCGCCCCGTGAGCGGATCGAGGAACGAAGCGTCGCGCACCTCGGCCTCGACCTCGATCAGCCCTCCCGGAATCCACGGTGCGAGGAAGATGCTCGTGTCGACCTTGCCGCCCCAGCCGCGACCGTCCCCCGCGTTGGCGGCACCGAAAGACCCGGGGCTCAACTCAATCTGTTCGATCAGGTCGCTGCGCCACTCGTGGAACAGCTCGACGTTCAACGCCAGCCGACCCTCCCTGCGAAAATCGGCGACGAAGGACGCGCGGGTCGTCTGCTCCGGAGCCAACTCGGGGTTGCCCGCCAGGACACGATCATCCTCGGCAGAAGCGGAGGCGGCGAAATCGGAGAAGCTGAGCTGGCCGACCCGGTGGCGCACCCCGAAACGGAACTGGGTCCCCGGACGGGCATTGAGAATGAAAGTCGCGAAGGGCTTGAGAAACAGGAAGCTCTGACGATTGTCGGCGTCGCCGGAGACCGAGATCTCCGACACCTCCGCGGCCAGCCCGGTCTCAACCGACCAATTCTCCGAGGCGGGCCAGATCAAGTTGGTGTACGCCTCTCCCCGTAGCTCCTCCACCAGCACATCAGCGGTGGGGAGGTCGATGATCTCGACACCGTTCTCGTCACGAACCTCGAGGGATAGCCGCGAATCGAGACTGTTGTAGGTGACCTCACCACCGACCTCGGCGCGTACCGCCGCATCGCCCGCGCGAGTCAGCGACGCTCGCAAGACCGTCTCGAAGGAGTCCTGCAGGCGAAGGAAGGTCGAGCCGCTGATCTCGTTACCGACCGGCCGCTCGTCGGAGATCTTCTGCTCCTGGTCCAGGTCCTGAAACGAGGACAACGAGAGCAACTTGAGCGACCATCCGCTCGCCAGGGGGCGCGCCCAATCCACCCCGACCTCACCCTCCAGAAAAACACTGTCGAAGTCGATGAACAGGCGCTCATCGGGAGAATCATCGGGCGAGCGCCCATCGAAGCCCAGCCGATCGGTTTCGGGAAGGAACGCGCTCCTACCGAACCGCCCGGTCAGCGTCAGGGTGCCGTCGGCCAGGGGGCGCTCGGCCTCCGACGAGGCGAAGATCTCCGTCAGGACGCTGGGACGATCCTCGGACTGGCTCGAAAGCAACATGCCGCCGGCGTCTCGGCGGACACGCGGCCCCGCCAGGGGAAACCGTTCCCAGAAACCGTTGAGTTTGGTCGAGGTCCGCCAGGGCCCGGCGGCCCGGGCCAGGGTCACCTCGGCACTGGGATAGACGATGCCGTCGGCGGCACGCTCGATCTCCGCCTCCCAGCTCCCGGCGGTTCCGCCCTGGCTCCGCAGGAGGTTGGCCACCACCGCCTGCCCTGCCGCTTCGCTCAGACCCGCAGATCCTCGAATGAGGATGACTCGATCGACCTGATTGGCCGGGATACGGCGGAGCGCATCGACAACTCCGCCGGTCTTTGACGAGGGGCGCTCCCCATCGATCAACACGTTGCCGGCCGCACCTCCGAAGCCGCGCAGGTCGTCCCCGGCGTCCAGGGAAAAACCCGGCACCCGGGCGATGATGTCCAGGGCGGTTTGAGGAAAGTAACGATCGAAGAAGCTTCGCGGATAGACCTGCTGCGACCCGCTACTCGTTTCGGTCGCCTTCGCCGATTCGGAGTCCTGCGCCATCGAGAGACCGGCACCCGCGATCCAGGCCGCGACCCACAGCGCCGACAAGAACATCAACCGGCCGCGTCGCGGGCACCTCCTCGAGGGCTCCCGTGCGGGACGGAGGACGAGCCTGCGTTTCATGGCTGCCGCGCGGCTACGATTTCTCGTAGTCCGCCGGATTCAGACTGACTGCCAGAATCCGCTCCTGGTTCCGCGCGTAGAGCACGTCGTCGACCACGATCGGAATGGTCCAGCTCACCCGGTCGAGCAGCTGGTTGGCCGCGAAGATCTCGACCCCTTCGGGAGAGAAACTCGCTGTTCCGACCTGCCCGTTCTCGTCGAGGAAATACAGCACTTCGTCGACCATCACTCCCTTGACCAGGTGAAAACCGCGGTAGGTCCAGGCGATCTCTCCGGTGGGCCAGTGGATTCCGGTCAGCGACGAAGAGAAGTTCCCGCCGACGGACCCGTAGACGTACTCACCGTCGACGAAAGAACTCCAGTGGGCCTGCTTGATGTTGTCCAGCTCCCAGACCACCTCCGGATCTCCCGTGGTGCCCGGCTCGGGCAGACGCAGCACGCGGGTGCCGGCATCGAGCTGTCCGGCGACCCAGAGATGACGGCCTCCCAGGTGCAGGGCAGGGGTCAGATTGTTCTCGGTCCAGGACTCGACGTGATAGCGCCAGAGAAACTCGCCGTTGCCGGGATTCATCCCGATGACCTCGGTGGGCGCGAAGAAGACGAACTGGTCATGCCCCTCCACATCGATGATCACCGGGCCTGCGTAGCTGACCCGCGAGGGCGGGCTGCCCCAGAGGTGCTCGCCGGTTGCCGGATCTAGTGCCACCACGCCGTGCTGCTCGCCCCCGACCGCGACAAGTAGGTGCTCGCCGTAGGCCATCGGGGGCGCGGTGAACCCGTATTCCTCCTTGCGGGTCTGGCGGCCGTAGCGCTCATGGAGGTCGAGTTCCCAGAGCAACTCTCCGTCACCGGTCGCAAAGCAACGCATCTGCCCGTCGATGCTGATCATGAAGAGACGGCCATCGACGATCAACGGAGTTGCGCTGGGACCGTCTCCGAAGGCGTGCTCCATATCGGGATAGGCGGTCGGTTGGTAGCGATACTCCCAAGCCGTCTCCCCGTCCTCGGCGGAGAGTGCAGCCACCACCTCGGAATCGCCGTCGCGGAACGCGGTAAAAATGCGGCCCGCGCTATGCAGCAGACCGGAGTAGCCGCCACCGACATCCCGCTTCCAAAGTTCCTTGGCCCCCCACTCGGGGAACTCCTTGACGATGGGGGTCGTGCCCGCCACGCGGAGATCGCCGTTGGGACCGGACCAGGACTCCCAGGAACTTGCGGGCGCAACCGTGCGCACGGCCTCGACGGAAGAGCGGGATTCCTGCGGAGATGTCGCTGAATCTCCGCAAGCGGCCAGCGTGACACACAACATGGCCAGCAGGCCTCGAACACCATTCGACGCCATGGTTGCTTCTCCTCGCCCCTAGGCCTCTAGTGCCATCGGGCGTCGAGAAGTTCCATCCCGCAACCACGTTCCCGGGAAGTTTCGCTACGGACAGACCGGATCCGGATCGGTGATATCCCGGCCTTCCCCACTGGACGCGGCACCAAAGTCCGCCGCTCCGGTGTCTCGGGCCAGCCAGAAGGAGCTACCCTCGTTGCACCGCGGGTTGGCGTCCAGGGCAACGTCGTCAGCCCGATCCAGCGCCAGCCCCCCGGCGACACACGCCGCCGCTCCCAGATCCACCGAACCGCCGGAGAACGCCAGGTTCCCGGTGAAGCCGCGAATCACGTCGTATGGGCCGGCGAGGTTTGCTCCGCCGCACGAACCCTTGGCCACGGTCAGGGTCGGACCGCCGGGACCGGCGGCGAGCAGCACGCAGTAGGCGCGGTTGCTGCAGGTGGCGTCGTCCAGGTCCGACAGATTGTCGCAGTTGTCGTCGAGCAAGTTGTCGCAGCGCTCGCAGGCACAGGGGAAGCGCAGCGGCTCGGTGTCGTCGCAGTCGCCGCAGAGAACCGCCAGGTCCGCATCCTGATCGGCGTCCTCATCCAGACCAAACAGCGCGTCGCCGTCGTTGTCCCGTGCGTCGCAGAGCTCCGGAGCACCTGGGTAGGCGTCAGGCCGGGTCGGCTGGAAGTCGCAGGGATCACCCCAGCCATCTCCATCGCCATCGACGTACCCGTCGCCGGTGTCGTTGATTCCGTCGCAGGCGGCAAGGGGTGCGAGGGCGGGCTGGGGATCGCATGCATCCCCCATCCCGTCGCCGTCGGCATCGAGCTGGCTCCCGTTGAGATCGTCGGGGCAGTTGTCCTCGAAGTCCCCGACACCGTCCCGGTCCAGATCCCGACCCAGCGCCGACTCGCAGCTGTCTCCGAAAGCCTTGAAGCGCACCTGGGGGCTCGAGGTCGATTCGTTGCGGTCGTAGATCGCCTGGGCGATCTGGTCTTCGTCCTCGGTGCCCCACCAGCAGTCGGTCGCCCACAACAGGGTCGTGTCGGCGTTATTGAAGCTCTGGGCCAGATAATCGTAGGTGCTGTTGTCGTAGATCGAGGAGGCGTTGAGCCGCACGACCGGGTTGTCGAATGACGCGCTGGTCGAACCCTGGACGTAGACGCCGTAGCTGTTGCCGACGAAGCGGGACTCGGTGGCGTTGACCGTGGTCGGGCCCGCGGTATCGCGATAGGCGTAGAGCCCGTAGGTCGCCGAGCCCAGATCGGCCCGGCGCAGAGTCACCGAGGCCGCGCCCAGCGCATAGACGCCGGTATTGCCTCCGCGGGTCGTGATGTCCTGGAGGGTCGCGTCGGTTTCGTCCAGTTCGAATCCGTAGGTCCCGATGCCGCCCATATCCATGTTCTGGGCGTCCAGGCTTCCGCCGGTGACGTGCACGCCGTCGTCGGAGTCGGCCACGGAGACATCATCGAGGATCAGGTCGATGTCGTCTGAGCTGATCGCCGTCTTCGCGTGGGACAGCTCCGCCCAGGCCACCGAGCCGTCAGAGCCGGATACGAAAGAGAGACCGTCCCAGTCCCCGGCCGCCGGAACCGTCGCATCGGAGTCGAACAGCACCGGCGCCGCCTCCGTTCCCGCTACAGTCAACGTTCCCTGGGCCTCGATCTCCGCCCCCTGGGCCGCCGCCACCGCCAGCACCAGTACACCCGGATCGATCTGGAGCGTCCCGGTGGGACAAACCACCACATCGGAGGTCAGGAGATACGGCTCGACGGTCTGGCTCCAGGTGGTGGCCTCATCGCAAATCGCCAGGTCCGGGCAGATCGCGGTGCGCGCCGCGGTGCCCCCCTCACCATCGAGGAAGCCGCACCAATCGACCATCGGGGCGTTGCCGGAACGGCGGTGATCGTAGACATTGGCGGCGATCGCCGAGGTGTCGACGGTGCCCCACCAGTTGCCTGCCGCGTCGAGCACGGTGCGGTCGGCGTCGTTGAACGACTGGGCGTAGTAGTCGTAGGTCCCGTTGCCGAACAGCGACGATGCAGTGATCGTAACCTGGGGATTGACGAACGACGCGCTGGTCGACCCCTGCACGAAGACGCCGTAGCTGTTGCCGGTCAGGAGTGAGTTGGTTACCCCCACGGTCGTCGGGCCCGCGGTATCCCGGTAGGCGTAGATGCCGTAGGTCGCCGACTGAGCCGTCAGGTCGTCGATGGTCACCGCGGCCGCCCCCTGGGCGTACACGCCGGAGTTGCCTCCGGAGGTGCTCACCTGATCGAGGGTCGCCGTGGTGCCGTCGAGGCGGAAACTGTAGGTCGTGACGGCGCTCGTCTCGACACGATCGGCATCCAGCGAGCCGTCGGTCATGTAGATTCCGTTGGCCGAATCGGTGATCTGCACGTCGCTGACACCGAGGGAGACTCCGGTGGCCCGCACACCGTTCTGCGCCTCGGAGATCACCGCCTCACTCAACGAACCGGTCGACCCGGCCGCGAAGGTCAGGCCTTGCCAATTTCCCGCCGAGGGCGTCGACGCATCGGAGCGCAGCGTCACCCGGTTCTCCGAGGCACCGGACACGTCGAGATTGCCCAGCACGGTGATCTGAGGCCCGTTATTGACCAGCGGCACGGCCAGAATCTGCACCCCCGGGTCGAGCTGCAGCGACCCGGTGGGACAGACCACCACATCGGAGGTCAGCAGATAGGGCCGATCGGTCTGACTCCAGGCCACAGCCTCATCGCAGACCGAGAGATCCGGGCAGTAGGTGTCGCGGGCAACCGCCCCGCCCGGAGCGTCGAGGAAGGCGCACCAGTCGACCAGCGGCGCGTTGGAAGAGCGGCGGCGATCGTAGATGTTGCCGGCAATGACACCCGGATCGGCACTCCCCCACCAGTTGCCTCCGGCTTGAAGCACCGTCGTGTCCGCTTCGCTGAAGGATTGAGCGTAGTAGTCGTAGTTGCTGTTGCCGAAGAGCGACGAGGCGCTGACGGTCACCTGTGGGTCCGCGAAGGAGGCGCTGGTCGAACCCTGAATGAACATGCCGTAGTTGTTGCCGGTCAGGCTGGAGTTCGTAACGCCCACCGTCGTCGGACCTGCGGTATCCCGATAGGCGTAGATGCCGTAGGTCGCCGACTGCGCCGAGAGGTCGTCGATGGTGACCGACGCGGCACCCTCGGCGTACACACCGGAGTTGCCGCCGCTGGTGCTCACCTGGTCAAGGGTGGCGCTCGAGCCGTCGATACGGAAGCTGTAGGTGCTGATTCCACTGGTATCGATCCGGTCGGCGTCCAGCACGCCACCCAGCGCGTAGACGCCGTTGGTCGAATCCATGATGGTCACGTCGGCGACGGCCAGGTTCAGCCCGTCGGAGCGCACACCGTCGACGGCGTGAAAAATCGCCGCGTGGTTGACGGAACCCGACGAGCCGGCGACGAAATCCAGCCCCTGCCAGTCTCCGGCTGCGGGCGTCGCACCGTCGGCCGATAGCGACACCGGCATTCCCGACGTGCCTGAGACGGTCAACTGACCCTGGGCCTCGATCTCCGGGCCGCGCGTGGATTCGGGAACGGCCAGCACCTGGATCCCCGGATCAAGTTGAAGGGAACCCGTCGGGCAGACCACCACATCGGAGGTCAGCAGATAAGGCTGGTCGGTCAGGTTCCAAACGGTGGACTCGTCACAGACGGAGAGATCCGGGCAATGGACGCTGCGTGCGCTCGCCCCTCCCGGGCCGTCGAGGTACCCGCACCAGTCGACCATGGGAGCGCTGCTCGAGCGGCGACGGTCGTACACGTTCGCGGCGATGGACTCGGTGTCGGTCGTGCCCCACCAGTTGCCCCGGGCATCGACGATCGTTCGGTCGCTGTTGTCGAAGGACTGGCTGTAGAAGTCGTAGTTGCTGTTGTTGAGAATCGAGGATGCGTTGACCTGCACGACCGGATTGGCGAAGGAGGTGCTCGTGCTCCCCTGGATGAAGACCCCGTAGTTGTTGCCCGTGAAGGTGCAGCCGCTGGCGGTCACCGTGGTCGGGCCGCTGGTGTCCCGGTAGGCGTAGAGCCCGTAGGTCGACGACTCGGCGGTGACGTTGGCCATCGTCACATCGGAACCTCCGAGGGCATAGACCGCGGAGTTGCCGGCCGAGGCCGTGATGTCATCCAGCGTCGCGGTGGTGCCGTCGATCTGGAAAGCGTAGGTCGTGATCGAAGAGGCGTGGATGCGGTCGGCGTCCAGACTGCCCCCTTCGGTGGAAATGCCGTAACGGGATTCGCTGATCGTGACGTCGGCAGCGGTCAAGGCCATCCCGTCGGTGCTTACCGCCCGATCGGCGTGAAGCAGATCGGCCTGATCCAGGCTGCCGGACGAGCCGGGCATGAAACGAATCCCTTCCCAGTCTCCCGCCGCGGGTGTCGCCTCGTCGGAACGGAAGGTCGCAGGCGAAGGATCGGTCCCGTTCACATCCAGCGTGCCCTCGACCCGGAGCTCGAACCCGGCCTGGAAACGGACCTCGACCCCGGCGTCGACGGTCAGGGAGCAGCCCGCCTGGACGACGACATCGCAGGTCCCGATGTAGGGGCTCCCGGCGAGACCCCAGGTCTCGTCGCAGATACTCCCGCACTTGTCGGTGGCGAAGACCGGGCCGGCTGCGGCCAGGGCGATGAGAATAGTGAAGAGATTTGTGGCCGTTCGAGTCATCTTGCTGCTCCCTGGTGAACCCGCGCCGGACGGGGGAATCCGGCGTTTTGCGAGGGCGTGCTCCGCCCGACACTCAGGTCCTGACCGGTCGCGATCCGTTCGTAACGGGTAGGGAGCCGGAAAAAGGGAGGGCTAGCGGCTCCAGCGCCGGGCCATCGCGGTTCCGAGAAGAATGGCCAGGGCCGCCAGCACCAGAGGAAGGGTGATCCCCTCGTCGAGAAGCCAGGCAGCGAACAGGACGGTGAGCACCGGCTGCAGGAACTGCCAGGCCGCGATCCGGGCGACGCCTCCCCTCCCCAAGGCCCAGAACCAGGCGGCATAACCAACCAGGGAGGAAAGCAGGGTCATGTAGAGGATGGAGCTCCAGCCGACGGGGCCGACCTCGCTCCAGACGACCTGAGGCGCCAGGACCGCCAGTGCCGGCAACAGCACCGTCAGCGCCGCGGTCAGGCCCCAGAAGGTGGTCGACCAGGCACCGATCGAGGCGGACAGATTCCCACCGGCAACGTACCCGCAGGCGCAGATCAGGGTCCCGCCGAGCACGATCAGATCACCGGCGAGGCTGGGCCCCTGCCCGCCGGCGCCGGGCGGCGTTCGCCACAAGATCAGCGCCGCCGTCCCGCCGAGGGCGACCGCGCACCCGAGCCACCAGCGGAACCGCAGACGGCGCCCCTCGACCAGGGCACCGATCAAACCGGTGAGCACCGGCAGGGTCGCCATGATCAGGCCGGCATGATTGGCCGTGGTTCGACCCAGCCCCAGGCTCATCAGCATCGGCCATGCGGCAAAGCTGGCGAGCCCCGAAAACAGCAGCAGGCCTGTCTGGCCGGCGGAACGGGGCCGTGGAAGCCGGGCCGCGAGCGCGATCGCCGCGGCGATGAGGCCGGCCAGGGTCGAGCGTAGCACCCCCGCGGTCAACGCATCCATCTCGGCGACGGCGAACTTGTTGGCGACCGCAGTACCGCCCCAGATCAGGATGGCTACCGCCGCGACTCCGCTGACGGCAACGCTGTTCGACGAATCACTGTCCGTAGAGGGGCCCACGCGCTCATTGACCTCCGGGCGATCGACGATAGCAACGAAGCATGGCCGCCGAGAGGTGCGCTTCGACAGTTGCGATCAACTGTGCCGGTCAGCCCAGCTTCGACTCGATCATGGAGTTGAACTCCGCCAGCGCGGCCTCGAAGCGGCCGAAACGGAAGACCTCGTTGGCGCCCGATGCGATCGCCCGCTGGCTGCTCTGGTTGAGGGTAAAGTCCTCAACCAAAGTGCGGTCGGTCAGATCAAAGTTGATACGCCAGTACTTCTGCTGCTGCTCATCCCAGGTATCCGGGTGGCTGGGTACCAGGAAGCGCAACGTCGTCTCGCTGCGGTCGACGGCGATCGGCCTCGTGCGCAACCAGACGATGTGGTCCTTCTCGTGGATGAAGGCGGTATTGGGGGTGAAGTTGTAGACGACGTTGGCGTGGTCCACCAGACGCCGCTCCTCGGCGGGCCTGCCTTCGAGGCCCGCGATGGTCAGCTTGGGGAAGGTCATCCGCATGTGATCGTTGCTGCGATCCCAAATCAGTACGTTGTTGGGGAAGTACTTGGAGATCGTCTGCTCGTGGGCAACCTGGAAGTGGTAGGCCTCGAGGCCCCCTTCGGCGAGCAGTTTCCAGTTCGCCTCCCAGGTATGGGTCGCCTCGCCGTACAGGTGAGCACTAGCGGCGTCGAAGCCTTCCAGATCCGAGGCGAAGTCTCCGAGGAATGCCCTCAAAGAACCCAGCTGCGGCCCTTCCAGCTGCACCCAGACGAAACCGAACTCCACATAGGTGGTCAGCGGCACCAACCCGTTGTCGGTGCGATCGAGTTCCGGGAAGCCCCTGGGCGCGTGGGGCACTCCTGCCAGCGAGCCGTCCAACATGTACGTCCATGCGTGGTACGGGCACTGGAAGCGCGAGCGACAACCGGAGACCTCGGACTCCAACAGCGTTCCGCGGTGGCGGCAAACGTTCTTGAACGCGCGGACCTCCCCATCCTTCCCCCGGATCATCAGCACCGGAACTCCGGCGATCTCCGTCGTCACGAAGCTGCCGGGCTCGGAGAACTGCGAGGTGTGAGCTACGATCTGCGGCATGGGACGAAAGATCCGCGCTTGCTCCTGCCGGAACCGCGCCGGGTCGGTGTAGCGCGAAACCGGCGAATCGATCACCGCCTCCGACTGCTGCGCGGACTTCGCCGCCAGGTGCTTCAGGCAACGGTCGATCAGCGCAAGTTCTTCGGTTCGGTCCATCGCCGGAATCCCCTGGCCTAGCGGCGGCGGCGGCAACTGGATGTCCAGGCCGGGTCATCCCCGCCCGAGTGCCAGTCGAAGCCGTCATCGCGAATGTTGTGGAAGGTCAGGCCGGGGCCCTGGGTCTTGCCGCCCTGGCGCATCACCATCTTGCCGTCTTCCTGCCGGCCCTCCCAGACTCCGGACTGGTAGCCGGGCATGCGGAAGAAGGTCACCTTCCAGACCCCGGCCTGCGGGTCGAAGATGCGGATGTTGGACGTGGAGAACTGAGGCGTCCAGTATTCATCCTGGATTCCGTGGCCGTTGAGGAAGTAGCGGGCGTTCCAGATCGCGCTGAAGCGCAACACCGAGCCGTCCGGCTGACGGATCTCGTCGACGCAGTCGAACTCGCCGATCATGAACGCGAACTGCTCGAGCTGCTCGGGGGCCGCCGGATTGCGGCGGCCGAAGGGATGGGCCGGGGTCGGCGCATGGCCGGTGTCCGGCGGCCGAACGGTCACGTCGTTCACCGCCGGCGCCTCGGTCTCGGCAGAGATCGGCATGGCCGCGATCGCGGCGAAGGCGAGAACGAGACAGATTCGCATGGCGGCTCTCCTGAACACTGCCCCTCGAACAGGGGACAGTCTAACCGGAGCAGCCGCTCGCAGAGGTCAGGGACAGGGCACCGTTGGATCGCGAGGCAACGAGTCGCTGGTGGCTCCCAGGCCCAGGCCGGTGGCGCTGACCGTGCGGTAGCCGATCAGGATGTACTCCCCCTGGCCGGGCGCCGGGTCACTGCTGTCGGTGAACTCGGTGTCGGTAGGGTCCAGATCGTCGCCGAGACGGCACGCCCCGTAGCCGGCATCGGGCAGCCCGTTCAGATCCAGATCCACCAGAGTCGCCAGATCGCCACCGTAGGGCTCGTAGAGCAACGCGCCGAGCACCGGCGCCCAGGTCAACACCTCCTTGCTGGCCCAGGTAACCCGCGGACTGACGCCGCCGCTCCCTGTTCCGCAGATCACCTCGAACGAGGAGGGGAAGCTCAGGGCGTCCAGGGCATCGCCGTCGTAGGCCTGGGCATTCCCCAGGCCGTCGAACACCACCGCGGTCACGTCCCAGGTACCCCCGGGTGAGTACTGGGGAATGACGAGATCACAGGACCACTTACCGTCGAGGGGTGTTCCGGAGTCGATGTCGATATCGGCGCAAGACCGGGTCACGAACTGGAAGGTCGACAGATCGAGATTGGTCGCGGTGCAGCCCAGCGACACGCTGCCGGCGAGGTTGTCGGTCAAACGGCCGGAGCAGGTAACGCTCATGGTGTTGTTCTCCACGTTGATCGACGGCGGCTGCAGATCGAAGTCCGCCAGCACCGGAGGCGTCAGATCTTCGGGCGAGGAGGTCACCACGATGCTGTCGGGGAAGGCCAGGGCGGCAAGGTCGGTGGATAGGTACTCGATGCGGTTCCCCTCGGCATCGCTGAGTGTGACCTCCAGCAACCAGGTACCCGCCTCGCCGTAGCGGGGAATCATCAGATCGCAATCGAACACACCGCTCTGCGGGGTGCCGCTGGTGGGAAACAACTCGACGCAAGAGGTGCGATGCGCTTCTGTCGGCGATACCACCTGGCAGGAGAGACCTGTGACGCCGGCCAGGTTGTCGGTGACGGTCGCCGCGCAAGTCACCGGCTGCGCGCCGGCACTGACATCCACGGCGAGAGGGGTCACCGTCAGGTCGGTGAGAACCGGCGCGTCGACGTCCTCGATCGAGGTAACGGTGAGTTGGGTCGGCAGGCCTCGCAGCAGCAGGTCACCGGTGTTGACGCTGCCGGAACGGGAAACCCGGTCACTGATGGTGATCGAACTCACGAGCCACACCCCCTGCTCGGGGTTGCCGTCGAAGGTCACATCGCAGGTGTAGGTGCCGGCGTTGGGCGTCCCGGAGGCGGGCGTATCGCTGTTGCAACTGCGGCGCTGGGTCATGCCGGGAGACTCGAAGGTCACGCCGACCAGATCGACGCCCGCTACATCGTCGCTGACCTCGACGGTGACCGTGACCACCTGCGATCCGCCGGTCACGTCCACGGCGGTGGGGGTGAAGTCGAAATCGACCAGGGCCGGAGGCTGCTCGTCACACTGGGCCCAGGCCGGCGAGGCCGGGAGCGCACAGATCGCCCAGGCGCCGATTGCACAGGCGGCCAACTTCGCCGCGCTCCCCGGGAATCCTGCGAACCCGCGCCCATTGATCTCGAACATGAGGCCCCCTTCCGTGGCGTTTCCGAACTCCAGGTAGTCCGGCTACCTGGTCCATCGCAAAACACCCCGGCCAAGGGTCATGACGGCTCAAAAAAGTCGGCCCGTGAGTCTGAGGCATGGCGGCGGCGCCCTGCCGGCGGGCTATTCCGGCGCCCGAATCAACTCGATGTACGCATCGATCGACGGGCGGAGGCTGGACATGTGATCGCCGGGAACCACCGTTACCTCGAGCTTGCTCTCGAAGTTCCGCACCTCTCCTTGGGCATCCTCCTTGGCGGATCGTCCCGAGTCGCCGATTCCCATGAATGCGTGGTGCGGCCGCTGCATCCAACGTTGATTACCCATCAACAGCCGCACGCTTCGCTCATCTTCGCGGGTCGCGTCGAAGGGAACGATGTCGCTCCAGGCCTCGAAGAGCTCCGCCGGGTACAGTCCTCCGGAGCTGCCGGTGTGCACCACCGGGACATCGGCGCGCAGCGAGACCAGGGCCGAGACGTTGCCGCCCACGCTGTGCCCGAAGGCGTAGATCCGATCGGGATCCACGCCGGGCTGCTCCGCCAGCCAGCGGATCGCAGCAACCGCATCGTCGATCTCGCCGAGGAACATCTCGAAGGAGCCGGGGTTACCGTTCTCTCCGCGCAGGGTGGGCGCCAGCAGGGCGAAGCCGGCGTCGAGAAAGGGCCGGGCGTCGGCGAAGTCCCCGGAGCCGAAGGCGAAGCCACCATGGAAGTACACCACCCCGGGCACCCCCGTGTCTCCGGTTTCCCGGGCCGCGTGATCGGGCAAGGCAAACCAACCCATCAAGGAAAGATCCCCCGACGGGTAGCGAATCCGGCGAACCCCGTCCGGAGGAACCTCTTCGCTGTAACTCTGAGGGGCAGGTTCGGAGACCAGAAGCCGAGACTCGAGCGCTTCGAGCCGCTCGAGATAGCTACGATCCTCGTCCTCCCCTTCAGGAGAGCCGCAGCCGGCCAGCGCCAGCAGGAGTACCGGGAGCAGCAGCCGCGCTGCCCTTGATCGAATCATGGCGTCTCCCTCCCGACAGCCACCCGGTCAAGTTGCCGCCAGTTCTTCCCATCCCAGGACCATAGATCGCCGTAGGCTTGCCGTTCCGCCCCACGGCCGCCGTACAGCAGAATGCGCTCGAGATCTGAGTCGAACGCCATACCCGCAACCGTGCGGGCGGCGGGAATCTCCCCGGCGGCATCGCCCGCCGTGGTATCGATCTGTCGCCACTGCCTTCCGTCCCATTCCCAGGTGTCGGCGTGTAGGTCTCTCTCCGCGTCGGAGCCGCCGAAGAGCACGACCCGCTTGCGCGTCGGGTCGGTGGCCATGGCGAGGTTCGCCCGCGCCGGCGGGCCCGCTACCTCGAGCCTGATCCACCGCTCACCGTTCCACGACCAGGTGCCTCCTTGAACACCGTCGAGGTATCCACCGAAAAGCAACATTTCTTGGCGCACGGGATCGAATGCGAAGCCGGCGCGCATGACCAACGGCGGATGCGGCTCGGTCAACGGAACGGCGTGCCAGGCGTCCCCGTCCCACTCCCACATCGGGTCGGAGCCCCGCCCGGAACCACCGAAGACCACGATTCGCTCCCGCTTCGGGTCGTAGCCGACCGCCGGCGAGTGCCTTGCCGACGGCCCTCCGCCGACGGGCTCCCACTGTTTACCGTCCCAGGCCCAACAACCGGCAGCAAGCTGACGATCCGCATCGACGCCACCGAGCAGGAGGGTCCGCCCCCGCCCGGCGTGGTAGGACAGGGCGTGGCTGGAAAGTCCCGGAGGCCCGCCGGACTCGGAGCGGCTCCAGCGGCCTGAAGCCAGCTCCCAGGTTTCGGCGGACCAGCCCAGCCCCTCTTCTCCCTCGACGTTGCCGCCGAAGACGACCAGCCGCGACCGGGCAACGTCGTAGACCATGTCGTGATGGTGGCGTGGAGCCGGTAGGAGCTTCCCGTCGCCCGTGGCGACAGGACACATCAGAACGACAAGCAGGCTGGAAATGACGAGCCGCAACACGATACCCCCTCGCGCCCCGGCTCAGTGTAGTTGGCTCCGGACTCGGAACTCCGCCTTGTAAACGATGTTTTACGACGTTGGCCGAACACGCTCCGCATGGCGGCGCAACGCAGCCGCGACGAGCTGCCGGGTGAACCCTTCGTGCCCCGCAGGATCCCGGGCCAGACACAAATCGGCGCTCCCGGGGTCGGAGGGCGGGTAGTAGACGCCGCAGTTCGGATTGATCTCCAGCATGTACGGGTTCCCGTCGCCATCGACGCGCAGGTCGCAACGCCCGAAACTGGCGCCGTCCAGCGCCAGGAAGAAGCGGGCGGAGACATCCCGCAAGCGCGCGTCGAGGGCGGGATCCTCGACCGGGAACGACTGCAGGTGGTCGTAGTCGACCCACTTCATGTCGGCGTGCTTGAACTCCTCCCCCTCGGGGAAGCGGTATTGCATCGGCGTGTAGGTCGTCGGCTGCGACGGATCCTCGGGGTTCTCGGCCACGAGCACGGTGCACTCGATGCCGTCGACGTACTCCTCGATCAGCGCCGAGCCGTAGCGGGACATGATCTTTCGCGCCTGCTGCCGCAAGCCCGCGGGCGTGCGCACCCGGGAGCGGCGGCTCAACCCGACGCTGGCGTAGCTGCTGTGGTGCTTGACGAAGAGCGGGAAGCGAAGCTCCGAGGCCGCGCGTTCGACGCCGGCCTCGTCCCGCGCCAACACATAGGCCGGGGTCGGAATGCCCTCGGCGGCACAGGCTCGCTTCATCTGCTCCCGTGATGGCTCGTAGAACGTCGAGGTCGCCCCGGTGAAGGGAACGCCCAATCGCTCCAACGTCTCGACGACCTCGATGCCCGGCCGCTTTTCATCGGCTGCGCCGTCACAGAGGTTGAAGAAGACGTCGTAGCCCTGTGCCACCAGCCGGGTGACCTGCTGTACGGACTTGCCGTGGGTCAGGACCGCCACGTCCCACGTCGCCTCGGGCAGAAACGGACGTGGATCGCAGGGCCAGTCGTCCTCGGGAAACGGATCGGCGTCGAGATCTTGAGTCGTAAGCAAACAGATACGCATCGGGACCGGAGTATAGACGGAGATCACCTGCTATGCTCGGCGGCCAACCACCAAGG
The DNA here is from genome assembly GCA_001664505.1 of Acidobacteria bacterium Mor1. Lineage (GTDB taxonomy): Bacteria > Acidobacteriota > Polarisedimenticolia > Polarisedimenticolales > Polarisedimenticolaceae > Mor1. The sequence goes on along the minus strand of CP011806.1, from coordinate 4,370,246 downwards.
AGCCGAGCCGATGAATCGCCGCTTTCGCCTGATCCCGATCCTTGTCTGCCTGTTGCTCGCCGGTTCGATGACGGCGCTCGCCGAGACCTACGACGAGTCGTTGTTCCAGGCGATGGAGTACCGCCTGGTCGGCCCGTTCCGCGGTGGACGCGTCACCGCGGTCGCCGGCGTGCCCGGCCAGCCGCGCACCTTCTATATGGGTTCGACCGGCGGGGGCGTGTGGAAAACCACCGACGGCGGCATCCGCTGGCGCAACGTATCGGACAAGGTGGTCGAGCTGGATCCTCCGGCCGAACCGGTGATCATGGGAGATGTCGACGAACGGCTGGCGGAACTCGGGCTGCTGCGCCCTCCGGTCGGCGGGCTGCCCGAGGTCAAGCGCAAGACCCGGGTCCGCGAAGGAGACGAGTTCGGCAGCGCCTCGGTCGGCGCCATCGCCGTCGCCCCCTCGAACCCGAACATCGTCTGGGTCGGCATGGGTTCGGTGCAGCTCCGCGGCAATACGTCCCCCGGCGACGGTATCTACCGCTCGATGGACGGCGGCGCCAGCTGGCTGCACATGGGGCTGGACGACGCCGGTCAGATCGGACGGGTCCGCATCCACCCCACCGATCCCGATATCGTCTGGGTCGCGGTGCTGGGCCATGCCTTCGGCCCCAACGAAACCCGCGGGGTCTACCGCACCGTGAACGGCGGCCTGAGCTGGCAAAGGGTGCTCTACGTTTCCGACGAAGCGGGCGCCGTCGATCTGGCGCTGGACCCGTCGAACCCCAAGGTGCTTTACGCCGGGTTCTGGCAAGCCAAGCGCCAACCCTGGGACATGATCTCGGGCGGCCCGGGCAGCGGGCTCTACAAGACCACCGACGGCGGCAACACCTGGGTCGAGTTGACCGAGGGACTGCCCGAAGGAACCAAGGGCAAGATCGGTGTCGCCGTGTCGCCGGCAGCACCCAACCGGGTCTGGGCCCTGGTCGAACATGCCGAGGAGGGCGGCCTCTACCGCTCGGACAACGGCGGCAAGAAGTTCCGCCGTGTCTCCAAGGACCGCAACCTGCTGACCCGCGCCTGGTACTACACCCGCATCTTCGCCGATACGAAGAACCCGAACCGGGTCTACGTAAACAACGTGCAGATGTGGCGTTCCGACGACGGCGGCCGCAACTTCCGTCCGATCCGCACGCCCCATGGCGACAATCACGACCTGTGGATCTCCCCCGACGACCCGCAAACCATGATTCAGAGCAACGACGGCGGCGCCAACGTGACCTACGACGGCGGCCGGACCTGGTCGACCCAGGCCAACCAGCCGACCTCGGAGATGTACCGGGTCAGCGTCGACGACCAGTACCCCTACTGGATCTACGGCGGGCAACAGGACAACTCGGCGGCCGGCCTGCCTAGCCGGACCCCGGGCGGCGGCATCCAACGCAAGGATTGGTACGCCCCGGCCGGCTGCGAGACCGCCTGGGTCGCCATCGATCCGCGGGATCCGGACATCAGTTACGGCGGCTGCTACGGCGGCAGCATCGGCCGCTATGATCGCGGTCTGGGCACCCAGCAGGAGGTCACGGCCTGGCCGCAACTCGCTGTCGGCCGCGCAGCCAAGGACCTGCGCTACCGCTTCCAATGGAACGCCCCGATTCGCATCTCGCCCCACGACCCGAACGTGCTCTACCACTGTTCGAACCACGTACATCGCTCTCGCGACGGCGGACATAGCTGGGAAGAGATCAGCCCTGATCTGACCCGGGATGACGAATCCAAGCAGCAGCTCGCCGGCGGCCCGATCACCAAGGACAACACCGGCGTCGAGGTCTACGGCACGATCTTCTCCTTCGAAGAGTCGCCGCAGACCAAGGGACTGCTGTGGGTCGGCACCGACGACGGCCGAGTGCACATCTCCCGGAACAACGGCGGCAGCTGGAACGAGATCACGCCCAAGGGCATGCCCGAGTGGGGCACCGTCAACGTAATCGCCCTCTCGGCCCACGACCCGGGGCGCGCCTTCGTGGCGGTGCATCGCTATCGCCAGGATGACTTCACGCCGTATCTGTTCCGCACCGACGACTACGGCAATAGCTGGACGTCGCTGGCCGACGGCAAGAACGGCATCCCGGCGGACCATTTCGTGCGTGCCGTGGCGGAAGACCCGAAACGCAGAGGACTGCTCTACGCCGGCACCGAGTTCGGCATGTATGTTTCCTTCGACGACGGCAAGGCCTGGCAGCCCTTCCAGCTCAACCTGCCGGTCACGCCGATCACTCACCTGGTGGTCAAGAACGACGATCTGGTGGTCGCGACCCAGGGGCGTTCGTTCTGGATTCTCGACGACCTGACTCCGCTCCACGAACTCTCGCGCAAGGTGGCGGCCAGCGAACAGCACCTCTACACCCCGCGCCCGGCGATCCAGTTTGCCGGCGGCGGCGGCAACGCCGGGGCCGGAACGCCGGCAGGCAAGAACCCGCCCTATGGCGCGGTGCTGTACTACGTCCTGCCCGAAGGCCTCGACGAAGAGGGGGCGGATGTTGCGGAGGTGACCCTCGAGATTCTCGACGGCGAAGACAACGTGCTGCGCAGCCTGTCGAGCAAGAAGGCGGAACGCACCGCGCCCAGCGTCTGGCGGCGGCTGTTCCCCGAACTGTTCGAGCCGCGCAAGCTGAGCGCCCGGGCCGGGATGAACCGTTACGTCTGGAACCTGCGCCTCGGAGATCCTCACCTGGTCGAGGACGCCGTGCTGTGGGGCGGACCCCGCGGCCCCGAAGTCGTTCCCGGACGCTACCAGGCGCGGCTGACCGTCGGCGATTGGAGTTCGACGGTTCCTGTCGAAGTGGTCGACGACCCGCGGGTCGATATCTCACAACAGGAGCACGAGGCACGTTTCGCCCTGGCCCACGACGTGTGGAGTGCCCTGGAAGACAGCCACGATCTGCTGCGCAAGCTGCGCTCTGTCCGGGAACAGGCGAACGGCATCGCGGGACGCACCGAGGACAGCGTCGTAAAGGACGCCGCCAAGAGCCTCGCCGAGGCCCTGGGTGAGATCGAGGTGGAGATCCTGCAGACCAAGTCGAAGGCTCCCCAGGACATCCTCAACTTCACCCCGATGCTCGACAACCACCTGCTGGCGCTCCAGAGCGTGGTCGAGTCGGCGCCGGGCCGGCCCACGGCCGCCGCGGTCGAGCGGTTCAAGGAACTCTCGGCGGAACTGGCCGACGTCGGGAGCCGGCTGGACGCCGTGCTGGCCGAGAGGTTGCCGGCGTTCGAGAGCGCGGTCGAAGCGGCAGGGCTCGGCCGGGTGATCGTTCCGACGGAGTAACCGGCCCATGCTGCTCCGGGGTAGGGTTGAAATGCCGGTCCTCGCCGAGATGGGTCCGGATTGACCCTACCCCGCGCCCCTGGCTCAGCGTTGCAAGCTTGCAACGGACCTACTGTCCGCAGCTTCGGAATTGACGCCGCACCTTCATGCGCCCCCTCGCCCTACGATGAGCGCAACTGCCACGGGACGTTCGGAGACGCCCAGTGGTCCATGAAATCCAGGAGGTGTTCCGTGAGTAGAAACAAGTGGTTACTGCTGTTGGGCGTGGTCGCGCTCGGCCTCTACTGGGTCGCTCGAGCAGGGGAACTGGAACCGGAGAATCCGCCGGCACCCACCATGGTGACCCTGCAAGACCTCTCCAACCCCGGCTCCTGTTCTGCGGACCATGTCGCCGTCTTGACGAGCAGCGATGCTTATGTCTGGAGCGCCACCACTCAAACCTGGTTCCAAGAATCCGGCGGGGGGATTCCTTTCCTGGAGATGGCTCAGTCCGGCGACAACTTCTTGGCCGCGAACGACAACGACGCCTACGTCTGGAACGCCGCAACCGAAACCTGGACGCAGCAGAGCATAGGCTCCTCGTTCATCAAGATCGTCGGCGACGAGGGGGGGTGTTCTACCGGGCACTTCGGTGTTCTCACGAGCACCGATGCGTACGTCTGGAGCGCAACGACTCAAACCTGGTTCCAAGAATCCGGCGGGGGGATTCCTTTTCTGGAGATGGCGCGGTCCGGCGACAACTTCGTCGCCACCAACAACAACGATGCCTACATCTGGAACGCCGCAACCGAAGCCTGGACGCAGCAAAGTATCGGATCTTCGTTCATCAAGGTCATCGGCGATGAGGCCACCCCTTGATGCGCGGGCGTGCGGATCTTCTCTCGGACCGTCACCCATGAGGATTCACCGGCACCCTGCTCTCTGTTTCGCCGTCTGCGTCGCTGCAACCATGGCCGCAGCCGAAAACATCGATCCGAGTGACGCCGATGCCCAATTCGCCTATGGCGAGAACATCGGCTGGATCAACGCCGAACCCACCGGCTGCATGGACTGCGGCGTTCACGTATCCGACTTCTCACTGACCGGCTGGATGTGGGCCGAGAACATCGGCTGGATCAGCATGTCCTGCGAAAACGACTCGAGCTGCACCAACGCCGACTATGGAGTCCGGAACGATGGCCATGGAGCACTCAGCGGATTCGCCTGGTCGGAAAACGTGGGCTGGATCCACTTCATGCCGGCAACCTCCGGCGTGACGATCGACGCGAACACCGGCGAGTTCGCAGGTCGAGCCTGGGGTGAGAACATCGGATGGATCACCTTCGCCCCTCAGACCGGGGATCCGATGCGAACGGATTGGTGTCAGTCAACCGGAGGACCACCCACGCAGGTTCCGGAGATCACGCTGGAGAAGTCCGGCGTCGAGATTCAGATCAACTGGGCCTCATTGCCCCTCGCGGACTGGTACGAACTGGTGGAAGGCGATATCGGCACCCTGCGATCCAGCGGCGGGGACTTCGGCCTGGCGACCACTGCGTGTTCGCAGGACAACGTGGCGGCCGACTCAGCGGTGGTGCCGGCCTCAACACCGGGCGATCGCTGGTTCCTGCTGCGCGGCGCCAACTGCCGCGGAAAAGGCACCTACGACTCTAACGGGCCTGGACAGATGGGCCAACGCGATATCGAGGCCGAAACATCGGGGAATGACTGTCCCTAGACAGGCTCCCTGAACCTCAAATCTCGCTTTCCCGCACCGTTTCGCGGCATACTCCCCTGCTCCGGCCCGGGGTCCACCACCGAGCCGGAAGAGGGGTGGCCACATGTCCAGGAACGAAGAGTCAATCGCTCGGCACGCCACGGGCCTGCCCGAGGACCAGCGTAGCGCCTATCTCGACGAGGCCTGCGGGGGCGACCGGGAGTTGCGCTCACGAGTCGAGTCCCTGCTGGCCACGGTGATCGGACCTTCCGATACCGCGACCCTGGGCAGCGCAGCGGCGCCGGTGTTCGATGTCGGCGGTGCAGCGTCGGAGCAGGCGGGTCAGCAGATCGGCCCCTACGAGTTGATCCGTGAACTCGGACAGGGCGGCTTCGGCTCGGTCTGGTTGGCCCAGCAGCATGAACCGGTGCGGCGCCAGGTCGCGTTCAAGGTGATCAAGCTCGGGATGGACACCAAGCAGGTGGTCACCCGCTTCGAGGCCGAACGCCAGGCGCTGGCGGTGATGGACCACCCTGGCATCGCCAAGGTATTCGACGCCGGGTCCACCGAAAGCGGCCGTCCCTACATCGTCATGGAGTACGTCGAGGGTAAGCCCTTCACGGCGTACTGCGACGAGAACCGCCTGGACGTGCGCGGGCGGCTCGAACTGTTCCAGCAGGTCTGCCACGCAATCCAGCATGCGCACCAGAAAGGGATCATTCACCGGGACATCAAACCGTCGAACGTTCTGGTGGCCGAGGTGGACGGCAAGGCCATGCCGAAGGTCATCGACTTCGGGATCGCCAAGGCGATGGAAACCCGGCTGACCGAGGAGACCCTCTTCACCCAGCACGGGCACGCCATCGGGACGCCGGAATACATGTCCCCCGAGCAGACCGGCCAGGAGGCGATCGACATCGATACCCGGAGCGACGTCTACTCCCTGGGGGTGATGCTCTACCAGGCGCTTACCGGAGAAACTCCGTTCAGCCTGCGTGAGCTGCAACAGGCCGGGTTTGCCGAGATCCAGCGGGTGATCCGCGAGGTGGACCCGCCACGTCCCAGCACCCGCTTGAGTACGATCGGCGACTCACTGCCGAGTGTCGCCGAGAGCCGCAGCCTCGAGCCCGGCGAGCTCGGCTCGGTGCTGCGCGGCGACCTGGACTGGATCGTGATGAAAGCGCTGGAGAAGGACCGGGGGCGGCGCTACGAAACCGCCAGCGGTTTCGCCGAGGATATCCAGCGCCATCTCGATGACGAGCCGGTCTTGGCCACGCCTCCGAGCGCCGCCTACCGGACGAGCAAGTTCGTGCGCCGCAACCGTGCGGGCGTGATCGCGGCGGGGGCGCTGCTCGCAGCGCTCGTGGCCGGAACGGTCGGGACCAGCGTCGGCCTGGTGCGGGCCACTCGAGCCGAAGGCCGCGCCGTCAACGCGCTGGCGCAAGCGGAAACCGAGCGGGACAAGGCGATCCAGACCGCCGGCTTCCTCTCGGACATGCTGGGAGGCGTCAGCGCCAGGGTGGCCCAGGGTGCGGACACGACCCTGCTGCGGGACATCCTCGCACGGACCGACGAACGAATCGGCGAGGAGCTCGCCGACAACCCGGAAGTCGAGGCCGGGATCCGGCGACGGCTCGGAACCACCTACCTCGACCTTCAGGACTTCGACGCGGCGGAAACCCACTTCCTCCGGGCGCTGGAACTGCGACGCTCGGCAGAGGAGAGTGCTCCGGCAGACCTCGCGACCGAGCTCAAGAACCTCGGCCAACTGCGGAGCCAGCAGAATCGACACGAGGAAGCGATCGAAATGCTACGCGAGGCGCTGGCGCTATGGAACGGCCTGGCAGAAGGCGACGACCTGGCGACCGCCACAGCATCGCTCGCCCTGGGCAACGCACTGGTGCGAGAGGGGAGCTACGACGAAGCAGAGCCACCGCTGACCGAGGGGTTGGCGATGCTCAAGCGGCTCGGCAACGAACACGTCGAGGAGATCGGGGTCGGCCTCAACAGCCTTGCCAATCTCAAACAGACCCTGGGCCAGTACGACGAGGCCGAAGCCCTGTATCGAGATGCGATCGAGCTGCACCGCTCGGAGCTCGGCGACTCACACCCCTACGTCTCCACCGATCTGCACAACCTGGGGTTGCTCAAGAACGCCATGGGGCAGCGGGACGAGGCGATCGCGTTGCTCGAAGACTCACTGGCCCGCAGCCGATCGCTCTACCCCGATGGCCATCAGGAGACCGCCTCCTGTCTGACCTCTCTGGGGCAGCTCGTACGCTATGACGACGCCCGGGCATCGGAGTCGGCCGGCATGCTCGAGGAAGCCTTGGACATGCGGCGGCACATCCACGGCGACCCCAGCGGCCCGGTGGCCGGCACGCTTCATGAACTGGGCGAACTCCTGCGGGACCAACGTCGGTTCGACGAGGGCATCGCCCGGTATCGCCAGGCCGCTGACATGTACACGTTGCTGTACGGCCGAGAGCACCAGAACGTGGCGAACTCGCTTCAGGGGATCGCCAAGTGCTACGTGTCCGGCAACCGAACCAAGCAAGCCGCCGAGTATTTCCGAGAGAGCCTCGAGATTCAGAAGACGCTCTACGGAGAGGCCCACATCGAGATCGCCACGACCCGCTGGAATATCGGCGCGATGTACGAACAGGCTGGTGATGACGTGCCGGCCGAGGTCGAGTTCCAGGCGGCCCTGGCGATGTATCTCGAGCTAGGCCTGGAGGAACACCCGAGCGTGGCGGCTTGCTACGAACGGCTCGGCCGGATCTATCGCCGCCGCGGGGATCTGGCCGCCTCCGTCGAGGTGCTCCGCAAGGCGCTCGAGGTTCGCGAGGCCGTCGACGGCGTGGACTCCCGGAACACCTTCGGCGCGGCGTTCACCCTGGCCGGCACGTTGATCGATCTGGGCGAACTGGAAGAGGCGGAGACCCATCTGCGCCGCTGCCTGGACGGCCCCCACGAGGTACTGGGCAGCTACGTGATCGCCTTGATTCGCGAACGCTACGGTGCGCTCCTGGCCAAAGCCGAACGGTACGACGAGTGCGTCACGGAGTTGGAGTTGACCCACGCCGGCTACGCGGCGACCCGCGGCCCGGAGAGTGACAAGGCGCGGGCTGTAGCCGACGAGTTGGCACGGGTACTGGAAATTCGGCACGGGCTGGAGCCCGGAGCGGGCTTCGACGCCAGAGCAGCGGAGTGGAGAGCCAAGGGCAGCTAGGCTTCAGCTAGTGCCCGGACGTTTCTGCAGGCGGCGCCTTCGCCCCGGGCGCCAGGTGGATCTTCAGGAACGAGTCAACCGCCTTCATCGCCGCGATCCGGGTCGGGCCGGTACTCAGGAAGTGATCGTCGCCGTCCAGCTTGACGAACTCCAGCGGCTTCCCGACGCGTTTCATCGCCTTGCGCATCAGGCGGGCCTGGTCGAACTCGACCACGTGGTCTTTCTCCCCGTGGATCAGGAGAATAGGCGACTTGATCTTCGCGACCAGGCGCGCCGGGGAGTTGGCCTTCTGCATCTCCTTGTCCGCTCCGATGGAGCGCTCCCAGAACTGAATCGCCGTGGACCTCCGGCTCTCCCGCATCATCTCGTAGATGTCGGCGACGCCGTTGATCGAGATCGCGCAGGCGTAGAGATCCGGCTCCTTGGCGACGCCCATCAGGGCCGCGTACCCGCCGTAGGAGGCACCCATGATGCAGATCCGTTCCGGGTCGGCAATCCCCTGCTCGATCAGGTAGCGGGTTCCGTCGGTGACGTCATCCTGCATCTTGCCGCCCCACTCCCCGTATCCGGCAACGCGGAAGGCCTCACCGCGCCCGGTGGAACCACGGAAGTTGGGCTGCAGCACCGCGTAGCCGCGATTCGCCAGGAACTGCGCCATCCAGTCGAAGACCATCACGTCGCGAGATTGCGGGCCACCGTGGGGCAGGATCACCGTGGGCAGCTTCTTCGGCTCGACACCGGCCGGAGTGGTCAGATAACCGCGGATCTCCAGACCGTCGCGAGCGGAGTAGGCAACGGGCCGGACCTCTCCCATGGCCACACCCAGATCGGGATAGGCCGCGCCTAGCCGACTCATCTGCATCGTGCTCTGGTTGAACAGATGAAAACTCGCCGGCGTGTTCGGCCCGCTGGCCGAGATGATGACGCTCTGACCGTCGGCGCTACGTGACCGGATGCGATTGACGCTGGTGCTCTTGAAGTAGGCGTCGATCGTCGCCTGCAGCTCACCCTGCTCCGCGTCGATGATCTGTTGCCGGGGCTCGTCGTCGTGATAGTGAACGCCGATCAGCTTGCCGTTGCGGGGGTCGATCTCGGCACGCTCCAGATCGTGATTCGGATGCTGGAAGACCTTCTTCCCGAGCTTTCGTTGGCGGATATCGTACTCGTAGAGTGCCGACGTCCCGCCCGGACTCCTCGCAATCACGTAAAGCAGGCCGGGCCGCTCGCCGAAGCCCTGCGGGCTCAGCTTCGGGGTGCCGCCGACCGGATACCGATCGATCTCGACCCAGTCCTCCTTGCCCGCTTTTGCCTGCACCACGTTGACCGGAGGCTCGGTACGGTTGTCCTGATTCCAGCGCAGCCAGGATGAGTGATCATGGTTGACCATCCACCCGGTGGTGAAGTGCCTGAGCTCTCTGCCGGCCGCCCGCACTTCCCCCATGCGCTCCAGCTCGGCGAGACCGTCCAGCAGGGATACCTTGAAGACGGAGCTGTAGCCGATCCAGGCGCTGGTGAGCACGTATTTCTCACCGATAACGGACGGCGAAAGCAACCGCGTGGACTGGGGCAACCGCGCGCCCAACTCCCGGACGGTCTTGCCGGCGAACCCACGCATCAACATGTTCCGCTTCTTTCCGTCGGGAGATACGGCGATCAGCCGACTCATCTTGACCGCACCCCGGTAGGCTCGGCTGATCTGCTCGAAATCAACGGTAATCAGCGCCCAGTCCGGGGTCAGCCACTCCACCGCCCGCACCGTCGAATCCTCGGGGTAGTAGGTGAACAGCGGCTTTCCGCCCAAGGTCTGGAACCGCACCACGATCCGGTCCTCGTAGCGCTGCAGGATCGCGAGGTTCTTGCCGTCGGGCGAGAGCTGGATATCGGAGACGAACGGCAGATCGCCGAAGGCCTCGACCGGAAGCTGCTTGCCGGACGCGGCCGCAGGGGAGGCACCCGCGAGGACGGCGAGCACGAGGAACGCCGCCAAGAGCGGACGGACGAGTTTGGCCAACATCGGTCTCCCCGGTTGCTGATTGGCAGTTCCTCCAATCATACCGTTGGATGTAACAGGATGACGCAGTTTCTCCCCCCCTTTCGAGTTGACCGGCTCCCCTCGGTCGGAGACATCCATGCACTCGGGCCTACGCCGCGCACTGAAGACTCACGCTCCCTGCACGCTCAGTACCACCTTGCCTACCGACCTGCCGCTGCGCAGGTGCTCGAGTGCAGCCGGCGCCTCGCCGAACGGGTAGACCTTGCCGACATGGGGTGCATCGAGACCGAGGGCCTCGATCTCGCCGGCCAGGCGGATGAGCAGCGGCTCGTCCTCCCACAACCAGATCAGGTTGAACGCCATGACCGAACGGTTGGCCGGAATCAGCTCCAGCGGGTCGTAGCGCGGGCGACGCAGGTACCTCCAAAGGGAGGACAGGTAGCGAGGCCGTCGACGCCCCGGCGCGAACTCGGCCGCGCCGACGACGATCAGTCGGCCGGTGGGCGCGAGCGCTTCGAGGGAGGCTCTCTGCACTGCGCCGCCGACCGCATCGAGCACCAGATGCAGCGGCTCGTCGCCGAGGGTGCGTCGCAGCTGTTCGGGGAAATCGCGCCCACGGACGATGACCCGATCGTGCCCGCGATCGCGAAGGAACTCGCGCTTGGATTCCGAACCGACCGTACCGATCGAATCCGCTCCCAGCTTGCGGCAGATCGCCAGCGCCTGAAGCCCGACGCCGCCGGCGGCGCTATGGACCAGCACCCGCTGGCCCGGCTGCAGCGCACCGAGAGTCTCGAGCCCGTACCAGGCGGTCAGTGTCTGGACCGGAAACGCCGCACCCTGTTCCCAACTCCAACCTTCAGGGAGCCGGCGCAGCCGGGACGGGGGCAGGTCGAGCTGATCGACGTAGCCGCCGAACCGGGTGACGCCCATGACCCGGTCGCCGACACGGAGCCCCTCGGCGACCGCTGCTCCGATCTCGACGACTTCGCCGCAGACTTCGAGCCCTGGAACGAACGCCCCCTCGGGCGTTGCCGAGTACAGTCCGGCCAGCGCGAACACATCGGCGAAGTTGAGACCTACGGCGTGGACCCGCACCCGCACCTCGCCGGAAGGGAGCGGGCCGACATCTTCTCGGACCGGTTGCAGTCGATCGAGCCGGCCGGCCTTGTCGATCTTCCAGACGTTCCGTTCGGAGGTCATCCGCGGATTGTAGACCCGGTCAGAACCCGCCGTGCCGCCTTGGTGCGCGATCACCGGTGGCGAGCGATCAGAAGATGTAGCGCCCCAGATCGAACTTGAGCATGCCACCGTAGTCCGGCCGCGGTCCGCTTCGGTCGTGGCGGAGCTGCACGCTGAGCCCGGAAACACCGGGCACCGGGATATCGCGCCCGTCGATGAAGTCCAGCACGAAGGTGCGCGCCGGGTCGTTGCTCATCACGCCCGCCAACGCGCCGCCGCCCAGCAGGATCGCCTGGGTCACGATCAGCCCGCGCTCGCCGGGGGACGAACGGTTCCAGCCCCGTCGCGCCTGGCGCTGCACCTCGTCGAGCAGGCGCGAGGATGCCTGCTGAACCGCCGGCAGTCTCCAGACCGCCCCCAACAGATCGCCGACCTGGCCCGGACGCGGCGTCGCGGGGCCGGCACCACGGGGTACCGACGGCGTCGAGGCGGTCGGCGGAGGCATCTGTAGCCAGTCCATCTGGCTCGGCTGAAACAACCGCCAGCTCGGATTCATCAACCGATTGCGCAGGACGATGCTCGGTACGCCCCCCTGCAGCCGGCGAATCTCCGACTCGATGTCGGGATCGAGCTGAAGTCTGAAGTTGCCGAGATTCAGTCTTGGTTCACTCATGCCCGGTTTGTCGGCCACGGAGGGCTGTCGTTACGTGGGGAATCTCAGGGCCCATCACGCCGGTGAACGCCCCAGAAAACCCCTTGGAGCCTCAGCGCAGAACCGTATATTCAGGGGCGTTCTGGACGGAAATCGCGATATTCCGGCCCATATCGAACGCTGTCGCCATGATTGGAGGGGGAACCATGGGCGTCATCTTCAAGAACCAGTGTCTCGATCCGTCGGCGCCGAACCGGGCCGCGCTGCGCTGCACGGCCCTTCTGTGGGCGTTGGCGGCAGGCACCTGGGCCGGCGCCGGTGTTTGCGTCGGGCTCGAGGGTGGACCCGGCGACTTCGACGGGGACGGCCTCGCCGCGGCCGTCGACTGTGCCGACGACGATGCGAATCTTCAGGCTCCCCCCGGTTTGGTTGAAGGCCTCCAGGTAAGCCGTCAAAGCCTGAGCTGGCAACCGCCGCTGGACCCGGGCGGCACGGAAAACCTGATCTACAACGTGTTCCGTTCGCGGCGCTCGGACTTCGCTCAGAGCGAGTGTGTTCACACGGCACTCGACCAACCGTCGACCCCGAACTCCGACACCCCCTTGCCCGGAGAGACCTTCTTTTACCTCGTCGAGTCCGAAAACAGCTGCGGCAGCAACGGCACCGGCTTCGATTCCGCGGGCTCCCCACGGGCTCCGGTTCAGTGTTCGTGCTCCGTCGTCTGCGACGATCAGAATGCCTGCACCCTCGATAGCTGTAGCGCGGGAAGCTGCACCAACACGCTGATCGAGCCGGAGCTGGCCCAGGCCCCTGCACCGGCCACGGCGTGTGACGGCGGCGATGCGGAGTTCCAGGTGTCGGCCAGCGGCAACGGCCCGCTCAGCTACCAGTGGTTCGCCAACGGATCGCCCGTAGGCAACAACGCGTCACGGCTCACGCTGTCGAATCTCGGGCCGGGAGACGACGGCACCCTGATCGAGGTCGAGGTCACCGACGGCTGCACCACTTCGACCAGCCCACCCGCCCGGCTGTCGGTCCTGGCCAACGCGAGTTCGTGCGACGGAGGGCTGGACGGCCAGGAGTCGCCGACCGGAGCCACCCGGATGGTGACCCGCGGGGGTCCGGTTCGCTGGATGGCCCCCGAGGCGATCAAGGAGCGAGGACACGTCGGCCCGGTTCGCTGGATGGCGCCGGAGTCCATCCGCTCGAGGACCTACGATTCGTCGAACACGGGAGGCGTACACGGCCACAGCGGTGAGTACACCCGCACCGACATCGACCTGGTGATTCCGGGGCGTGGCTTCGACTTCGTCTGGAGCCGTACCTACCGCTCGCGGGAGTTCGTGGATACCGCTCAGGGCCACCAGTGGACCCACGGTTATGCACGACGGGTCGAACAGGACGCCGTCAATCCACAAGACCGGCTGGTCCACGACGGAACCATGGCCCGGCGGGACCGCTACTCGCCGAGCACTCTGCCCGATTGCTGGGAATCTCCCGGGCTGTACCGCACCCTGTGCCAACAACCGGACGGACGCTACGTGCTGACCTTTCCCGACCGGCACCAGTGGGTCTTCCGCCCCCTCGACGGCACCCCCGGCGAAGGCGCGATCGAGTCCCAGTCCGATCGCAACGGCAACAGCATGACGTTCCAGTACGACGCCCAGGGGCACCTCGACACGATCGTCGACACCCTGGGCCGCAGCATCACGGTGTCCTACGACGCACAGCGGCGCATCGACGCGATCACGGACTTCATCGGACGCAGCGTTACCTACGACTACTACGGCCCCAGCGATCTGGGGGGTTCCGACGGAGACCTGCGCAGCGCCACCTCCCCCACCGTCACCGGAACTCCCCACGGCAACGACTTCCCTCAGGGGAAAACCACGACCTACACCTACACCCAGGGGTTCTCCAGCGGCTTTCTCGATCACAATCTGCTCACGGTGACCGACCCCCTGGGGCAGACCTTCGTGGAGAACGTCTACGGCGCCACCCAGAACCCGGGAGACGGCCGATTCGACCGCATCGCCTATCAGATCCATCTCGGCGAGGTGTTGGCGTACACCTATCCGATCCTCCCGCCGGATCCGTCGCTACCGCAGATCGCAAGCACCACGGTGGTCAACGATCGCTCCGGCAACGTGTCGCGCTACGACTTCGACGGTGCGGCGCAGCTTCTCCGGGAGCGCCACTTCACCGGGCGGGCTCCGGACCCGGCAGCGCCCAGCGACACCCTGCAGAACCAGGCCGTATCTCCCTTGCGAGCCGGCGACCCGCCCTCCTATGACACGACCTACGCTTACAACGCCGGCGGCATGACCACCCGAATCGACCTGCCCAACCGATCGTCGACCCTGCTGGTCTACGACGAGGCAAACGCCGATCCGCTGCAGCGGGCGGATCTCCTGCAGCGCACCCGGAGCCCCGGCGCGCTCGGCGGAGATCAGGCGACGATCCAGGAGTCCTGGACTTACACCACCGGCTTCTCCCAGCGAAGAGTACCCAGCCTCGAAACGCTGTTCGAATCGCCGGCCCGCCCCGCCACGGCAGTAGCCGCGCCGTTCCTCGATCGCTTCGCCTCGACATACACCGACGGACGCGGTTTCGTGACCAGCTACACCCATGACCCCAACGGAAACCCCACCGTACTGCGCCGCCCCACGGTAGTCAGCGGCACCCTGGGTGGTGGCCAACAGGTGATCGAGCAGGTCAACGTCTACAACGCGTTCGGCCAGGTGACCCAAGTGACCACCCCGGCGGGTCGCGTCGACACCTTCGACTACTTCACAACGGGCCCCGAGGAGGGCTACCTGGCGCAGATCGTCATCGATGCCCCGGGGACCGCCCTCAGCACCTCGTTCGGGTACGACACTGCGGGGAACATGACCGACCTGACTGACCCCCGGGGGAACCTCTCCCAGCACACGTACAACGAGCTGGATCAGATGGTCCGTTCGGTCTCCCCCTCGCCACAACTGCATATCAGGTACTTCTGGCAAGACCGGGCGAACCGCCTCATCCGGGTCGACCAGGAGAACAAAGACGAGAGTCAGACCCCGCGGGCGAACGCCTACCTCAGCCGCGCCTACCGCTACGACGAGCTCGATCGTGTCGTTGAGGATCAGATCGAAACGGCGGCGGGCGGTGAGTGCATCCAACGGACCTACGCCTACGACCCCAACGGCAACGTGGCCCGGGCCGACTCTGGAGAATCCACCAACGGCAACCAGCCGGACAATTACGTGACTCGCCAGTACGACGAGAGAGATCTGCTGTTCGTGGAAACACGGGCCTCCGGTAGCGCCGACCAGGCGAGCGTCCAGCTCGACTACACCGCCAACGGCGAACTGGCGGCGATCCGATCCGGCCTCGAGGACCCTTCGGGATCCCATGACACGACCTGGGCCTACGACGGGTACGACCGCCCGACTCAACGCACCGACGCCATGGGGAACGTCGAGACCTACAACTACAACGCCAACGGCAAGAAGACCCGCTTACGGGTGCAAGGGGAAGCGCTCCAGGGTTCCGGACAGGGCACGACGCGCCTGGCGGAGGTCTCGATCAGCTACGACGAGGTCGACCGTCCGATCCAGACGGACACCGACCATTTCGACATCGGTACGGGGCAGCCGATCCTCGACGGATCCGGCACGATCCAGGTGTTCTACGACGCCGACGACCGGCCGCTGAGGGTGACCGACGACCGCGGCAACTCGACGGACATGACCTACGACGGAGTCCGGCGGCTGCTCTCGCGGGCCGATGCAGGCGGGAACACCTTGACCTTCGCCTACGACGACCGCTCCAACCTGCGGCAGGTCACGCGGACCGACCTGTCCGACCTCGGCCTGGCCAACCAGGTCTTCACCACGACCTACACCTACGACGCTCTCAATCGCCACGATGGGACGACCGACAACCTGGGCCGGCAATGGACCTACGGGCATGACTCCCAGGACCTGCGAACGCTGACCGTCGACTCCCTCGGAAACGTGACGCGCACGCTGTACGACGGCGCAGATCGTCCGCTGCAGACGATTCACGAACTTACCGACGACGGCACCGGCAGCGGCAACCCGAGCGGCACCGTGATCATCAACTACGAGTGGGACGACAACGACCGGCTGTCGTCGATGACCGACGGCAACGGAAACATAACCCAGTATGCCTACGACGCCCTCGACCGGCCGACCTCCACGAGCTACGCCGACGGGACCTCCACCAGTCGCGTGTACGACGTGCATCAGCGGGTGACCACCTTGACCGACGCCAACGGCACGGTGATCTCCTACGATCATGACGACCTGGACCGGGTGACCGGCGTTCAGGTCGTTCCCGCTGCAGGTGTCGGCGGTACCACCACCGAGACCTACGACTACGACGGCCTGTCCCGGCTACGGGTCGCCGACGACGACGATTCCAGCGTGACCCTCGACTACGACTCGATGGGGAACGTGCTTCGCGAGACCTTGAGCGTCGCCGGCGGCCCGGGCCGGACGACCGAGAGCAGCTTCGACGGCGCCGGCAACGAACTACAGCGACGCTACCCGTCGGGACGGACCATCGACTATCAATACGACGCGCTGAACCGGGTCAACGGAATGTCCGAGGGGAACAGCCTGGCGAGCTTTTTCTACATCGGACCGGACCGGGTCGAGCGCATCTCCCGGGCCAACGGCACCGACAGCAGCTATGAGCATGACGCGCTCGGGCGCACGACGCGCACCGTTCACGAGGCTGCCGGCATCCCCTGGCTGGACCTGGGCACGACCTGGAGCCCGGCGGACACCCTGGAGGAATTTCGCGACAACCTGAACGCCGCGCGGTTCACCCGCTACAGCTACGACTCGCTCTACCGCATGACCGAGAGCGAACGAAACGATCCGGGCCCGCTCGTCGAGACAGTCACCTACGTCTACGACGGTGCGGGAAACCGCACCACAGTGACCGGCGGCAGCGAGGACGGCACGTACACCATGGATCCGGCTCAACCGACGCCTGCGGACCGGCAGTGCAACCAGTACACCACGACCCCTCGCGGCTCCCGCACCTACGACGGCAAGGGAGCGACCCTGTCGGCGGACGATCGGACAGGAATCGTCTACGACTACCGCGACCAGATGATCGAGGTCACGGTGCCCGGCCGCACCTTCAGCTACCGCTATGACGCCCTGGGCCGCCGGATCGAGGCGAGCGGCGGCGGAACGACCCGGCGCTACTACTGGTCCGGGCAGACCGTCATCGAAGAACAGGATGGACAGGGCATCCCGCAGGTCAGCTACGTCGGCGGTCCGGACGGTCTGCTTCAGATGCGGGAAGAGGTGGACCTGAACGGCGACCAGGCGCTCGACGATCTCTGGTACCACGTCGACTTCAATGAGAGCGTTCGTTCGCTTACCGATGGAACCGGTGCTGCCGTTGAGTCCTACGACTACGACGACTTCGGACTCCCGATCGGCGGGCCAGGTAGCCGGGGCAACGTCTATCTGTTCGGCGGCATGCGCTGGGACGCGGATACACGGCTCTATCGCACCGGAGGTGGATATTTCGACCCGTCCGCGGGCCGGCATACCTCACGCCAGGGTTCCGATACGTTGGGGCACAGCACGACCTACGGGATGTCCAACCCTCACCCCTGGGTCCCCAAGAGCCGCGGGCGGGCGGAAGGGGGTGACTACAACTCGTCACGGAGCAATAGAACCCACACCCCCCTCGCTGCGCCGGGAGGCGGCGGCGAACATGACGTCATCTACGTCTTCGGCGGTACCCGGGGGCGTGCGCCGGGAGAAGGGGGCGACTACAACTCCTCGCGAAGCAACCGGACCCACACCCCCCTCGCCGGACCGGGAGGCGGCAGCCACCGCGACGTGATCTACATCTTCGGCGGCACCCGCGGCCGTGCGCCGGGGGAGGGCGGCGACTACAACTCCTCGCGCAGCAACAGAACCCACACGCCGAATGCCGCGCCGGGAGGTGGCGGCGGACATGACGTGATCTACATCTTCGGCGGCACCCGCGGCCGTGCACCGGCAGAGGGCGGCGACTACAACTCGTCACGGAGCAATAGAACCCACACCCCGAACGCTGCGCCGGGAGGGGGCGGCGGGCATGACGTCATCTACATCTTCGGCGGCACCGAGGTTCGGGCACCGGGAGAAGGGGGCGACTACAACTCCTCGCGAAGCAACAGAACCCACACACCCGCCGCCGGGCTCGGAGGTGGTGGCGGCCACGACGTGATCTACATCTTCGGCGGCACCCGCGGCCGTGCACCGGCAGAGGGCGGCGACTACAACTCCTCGCGCAGCAACAGAACCCACACCCCCGGCAACGGAACCAACTCCCAGGACGACGGAGTCATTCGGGACTTCGTCTGGACGCAGGTCTCGGGTCCGGGAGGGGTCATGGGTCCGGGAGGCGGGAGCACGGTTCCCGCATCCGACGACGGACGCACGAGGAACTTCCGCGGCCACGGGGGCAAGAAAGACAAGAAGCGCTGACATGCGCCAAATTGGCGCATTCGGCCGCCCAGCGCGGCAATTTGTCGCCGCCAGAGGACAGATGCCTGGGAAAAACGTCGTATTCCGGGGAAAAACACCCGGCCCGAATCCTGCGTATAGAAAGGGGCATGAGTAAACAAATCCGCCTCGAGGACCCCGACACGAACCATGAAGCCGAGCGCATGCCGCCCGACGCTGACCTGACGCGGGTGTACCTGCGTGAGCTCGGCGCCACCCCCCTGCTCGACCGGGAAACCGAGGTCGAGTTGGCGAGCGCCCTCGAGGAGGCCCGCAAGGATTACGCGAAGGCCGCGGCCAAGCTGCCGGCCGACTGCCGCCACCAGGTGCTGGTCGGGGACTACCCTTCCGCCCGCTCCAAGAAGATGTGGTCGATGCAGCAGATCGAAAGCTGTCACGAGCGCGTGCGCAGCTACGTCAAGCAAAACCCCGATCTGCGTAAGAACCCCGCGTTCAAGAAACTGGCCGACGCCAAGCGCCGCCTGGACCGCAACCGCGACGGCATGATCGAGGCCAACCTGCGCCTTGTCGCTCACGTAGCCAAGAAGTTCTGCAACCAGGGCCTCCCCTACCTGGACCTGGTGCAGGAGGGCAACATCGGCCTGATGAAAGCGGTGGAGAAGTTCGAGTACGCCCGCGGCTACAAGTTCTCGACCTACGCCTTCTGGTGGATCAAGCAGGCCATGACCCGTGCCATCGCCGACAAGTCCCGGACCATTCGTATTCCGGTGCACCTGGTCGAGAAAATGCGCAAGGTGCAGAAGGCCGCTACCGAGCTCGAAAAAGATCTCGGTCGCGAGCCCTCGTTTCAGGAGATCTCCGACCAGACCCAGGTGCCGGTCAAGGCGATCGCCAAGCTGTTCGGGCCCTCCGGCGGGGAGTAGGCCCTGCCTCCCTCAGCGCTCGTTCGGATTGCTCTGCTTTCCCTCGTAGCGCTCGGGGCGTTCCTCCAGGGCTCCGTGTCCCTGGGACAGGAACCGCAGGCAACCCCGGACTCCACCGCGCCGGACTCCTCCCGGTTCACCGTTTCTCGCATTCGACAACTGCCGGAATCTTGCGGACTGGGCGTCTCCGGCATCGCCCCGCGCGGCGACGGACTCTGGCTGGCTCCGGAGCGCGGCCGCCGGCTCAGCATCTGGAACGACGCCGACGACGCGAAGTGCGAGGCGATCCCCGTCGAGGGCATCCCCGCCGGCTTCGATCAGGAATCCCTGACCCTGTTGGAATCCGGCATGTTGGCAATCGGGACCGAGTCCTCGGGCGACGCTCCGATCTACCTGATGGAGTTGGGCCAGGCCAAGGCCACTGTCGCACGGAAGATTACGGTTCCCTGGAAAACCCTCGGGCACCGACCCGGATCGAACAACGGAATCGAAGCGCTCTGCGTGGCCGACGGGTCTCTGGTGCTTGCACTGGAGATCGAGATCACCGTAGGCGGGCGCCGCTACGCGCCCCTGGGCATCCTCGACCTCGAGACCTCTGAATGGCGCGGTGCCCGGGTCGCGCTCACAAGCGATACCGGCCGCATCGCCGGCATGGATTGCCGCAGCCGGAACGGCAAGATCGAGGCAATCGCCATCGAGCGCCACTTCGCCGACCGGCGTCTGATCCGCTTCGATATCGAGAACGACGGCGGATCGGTAGAGGCGGTCGTGGCCTTGGATCTCGAGGACATCCCCGAGGTGCGCAAGGCCAACCCGGAAGGGGTCCTCTGGCGTGGAGACACCGTACTGGTCGTCACCGACAACCAGTACGGCAAACTGGTGCACGGCCCCACCCTGCTCCTGGAGCTTGCGTTCAAGGCCGGCAGCGACTGAACCCGATTTACGGACCGGTTGCAGCGCCAACCCGCACCTCGAGTCGGCCCATGAGGCTCTCCAGTTCGCCGGCCTCGCCTGGAGGCAACTCGCGAAGTAGCTCGAGAGCCTGACGCCTCTGCGAGGTTCCCCCCAGCTCGTCGTGATTGAGCAGGTGGCGTGCGTAGCGCTCGACGTGGCCTCGCGTCTGCCTGTGTTCGGGACCCAGCAGGCGCCTCGAACCAAGCGCGCACTGCTGAAGGAGCGGCAAGGCCTCGGCGTCCCGCTCGGCGGACAGAAAGTGGTTTGCCAGACCGTTCAGAGTCCGATAGAAACCTGGATGATCCTCACCCCGCACCCGGCGATCGGCTTCGACCGCCTGCCGGGCCATGTCGATCGCACCCGTCGCGTCGCCGGTTCCACCGATCGCGGCAGACAGGTTGGAGAGCGCGATCACCGTCGACGGGTGATCCTCACCCACGCTTCGCCGGTAGCGGCCTAGCGCGTCACGCAGCACCGGTACCGCAGCAGCGAAGTCC
This sequence comes from Acidobacteria bacterium Mor1, assembly GCA_001664505.1. GTDB lineage: Bacteria > Acidobacteriota > Polarisedimenticolia > Polarisedimenticolales > Polarisedimenticolaceae > Mor1. The sequence goes on along the minus strand of CP011806.1, from coordinate 4,349,316 downwards.
TCGTTCTGCAGGTGAACTACCGAGAGATTGTTCAGCGATTCGAGGGTCGAGGGGTGATCCTCCCCGAGCCTCCGCTGGCGCCAGGCCAGCACTTTTTCGAAGGCGACGATCGAGTCATCGTAGCGCCCCATCCGGAACCAGAGCGCTCCGAGGTTGTTGCGCAGCTGCATCGGTTGGGGGTGGTCCTGGCCATGGGCGGTTTCAAGCGACTCCAGAGCCTCCAGGTAGACCCTCTCGGCATCCTCGAACTTGCCCTGAAGCGTCCAGACACGCGCCAGCTCGCTTCGCGCTGAGCCTACCGCCGGGTGTTCGTCACCAAGCGCCACGGGTGCACGTTCCACCACGGCAGCCAGGCGATCCGCGGCGGCCTCCAGATCACCCCGCTCCACGGCGAGCTGTGCCAGTCGGCTCTCGGCGACCAGCGTGGTGTGGTGATCCGGACCCAGGACTCGCTGAGCGTCCGCTACGGCCGACTCCAACTCGCGAGCCGCGTCGTCGTGGCGCCCTGCCTCGGTCAGCAGGCTCCCCAGCGCGCTCCTTGTTTCGATAGTGCGCTGATCGTCCGCGCCGACGCCCTGCTCTCGCAGTTGCAACGCTCGAGCGAGATGTTTCTCGGCTTCGGGCAGGTCTCCGAGCTTGTGGTAGGTCTCACCCAGGGTTCGCCGCAATCGGGCCTCAACATGGGGTGAATCGGCCAGATCTCCGATCTCACCAGCTGCGTTGGCCAAGATGTCGCGGACCAGCACATCACGCCCGAGCTGCTCGGGGTTCGCCGATGCCAACGTCTCCTGAAGGAACGCCGTCACGGTCTCCGCCTCATCCAGGGCAGCGCGGGTGAGATCGCGCTCGGTCCGGGCTTGCTGGAAACCGATCAGCGCCAGAGCGATCCCCACGACCAGGGCCACCAACACCAGGCTTGCCGCGGTCAGCGCAATGCGATGCCTACGAGCGAACTTGAGGAACAGGTAGCCCAGGCTGGGAGGCCGGGCCACCACCGGCTCGTTATCGAGGTGGCGCTGAAGGTCGTCGCTGAGGGCGGCCGGCGCCGCATAGCGCTGGTCCCGCTCCTTGGAGACCGCCTTCATCACGATCCAGTCGATGTCTCCTCGAAGCTCACGAGCGCGCTCGACAGAGTCGAGGGAACTACCGGATGCGTTGGAGGTGCAGGCCTCCGCCCGGGTCGACGGCCGAGGCGGGTCGACCTCACGGATCACCCGCTGCATCTCGCCGAACCCGCCGGAGTAGAGCGTCTCGTCGTCGAAGGCCCGCGCTCCGGCCACAAGCTCGTAAAGCATCATCCCGAGGGAGTACACGTCGGTGCGCGTATCGATATCGAGACTGCCCGCGGCCTGCTCTGGGCTCATGTAGGCCGGCGTCCCGATCACCTGTCCCAACTGGGTGAATATCGTCTGCTCGTCGGTCCCTCGATCGACCGCTTTCGCAATCCCGAAATCGATAACCTTGACCAGCGGCTCACCTTCGTGATGTTCGACGAGCACGTTTGAGGGTTTGATATCTCGGTGAATCACGCCTCGTTGGTGGGCTGCCTGGACACCCGCACAGACCTGACGAAATAGAGCGAGGCGTTCCTGGATGCTGAGGGCATGCTTGTCGCAGTAGTCGGTGATGGGCTCGCCGCTGACGAGCTCCATCGCAAAGAACGGAGCACCCTGATCGGTCGAGCCGGCGTCGAGCACCTGGGCAATGTTCGGGTGCTGCATTCGAGCAAGCGCCTGTCGCTCTTGCTCGAAGCGCGATATGACGTGCTCGGACCCCATGCCCGGCTTGACTACCTTGAGAGCGACCTGGCGCCGCACCGGCTCATGCTGAAGAGCCTGGTAGACCACACCGAAGCCGCCCTCGCCCAGACTCTTCACGATCTCGTAGGGGCCGATACGATCGCCGGCAACGTAGCCGAAGCGGGATGAAGCCGGCGCTCTACCCGCAATGGTCGGCGCCTCGGACGGATCAGCCGACGACTCGAGCACCGTCGCAAGATGCTCCAAGGCGGCCTCGGCCAGGGTCGGATCCTCGGCGCGAGCACGCACGAAGGCCTCTCGCTCAGAAGCAGGTTGTTCCAACGCTTCCGTTACTAGCGATTCCACTGGGGTGGGATCGTCAGGCGTTCGACTCATTACCCGATTCTGGCCGCAGCCCTGTCAGGAGGTCAAGCCGGTCTTAGTCGGGGTCGTTGGTTCTGTCACCCAGAGCGGCGCGGACCAGAGGGATCACCCGCTCAGCCAACCTCTGCGCCTCTAGCCATTGAGCATCCGCCAGCAACTCTTCCGGCGATTGATCCAGATTCACGCTACCGACCAGATCACCCAGCTCGCGAAGCAATCGGTCGCAATCGCCACCGAATGCGGAGCCCTTCTCGAGGTAGTCGCCCAGGGCGGTGTCGTCGTAGAGCCGGCAAACCAGCTCCACGGGACTGAAGAACGAGGCCCCTTCCCGATCGACCCATGCACGCTTCTGCGCCCGGCTGTTCGCGAGGTCCTGGAGAAGCTCCAGGACCTCGGAACGCCAATCGTAGTCGCCCACGGCGCTACCGCGCCGCAGCACGACCCGGAGTCCAGGGCGCGCCTGCAGCCTCGGCCCGCTTTTCGAGCGCCGTCAAATCCGAGCCCAGGGACTGGAGCTGTCCGCGCAGCTTGCCGAAGGCTTCCTTGGCCCAGCCGTAGGCCTGGCGGTGGGTGCCGGTCGGCATCTGGGTCGTGTACCACTGGTCCCCGGCGATGCGCTCCACCCGGTTGGTGATCGACGGCGGCGTGAACACGTTGCGGGATCCCTTGGTCGGGTCACCGCGCAGTTCGAGCAGCACCTCGTTGAGCCGCCCCTGGATGCCCTCCAGATCCGCGGTGAGAGAAGCGTCTGCGCCCGGCGTATCCAACAGCGCCTGGCGCAGGTGCCGGATCCGGTTGCCCATCTCATCGGCCTGCCGGCCGGCGCCGAGCACCGCGCGACGCAGCTCGCGCACGTCCGCCTGGAAGGCGGCGACGGAAGCCTTGTCGTCGGCAGACAGCGTGTTGAGCTCCAGCGGTGTCACCTTGAACTCGATCGGCCCGGCGTGAGTCTTCCATTCGCCGGCGACCTTGGACTCGAGGCTCGCGGTGTAGCTGCCCGGCAGGGCCAGCGGTCCGCGCTCGGGTTCGACCCACGGCGGAAGATCGGTCGACGGCGTCAGGTTGGTCGGTGCCGCCGACGGCCAGCGCAGATCCCAGGCCACCCGATGGAGCCCGGCCTTGCGCGCCGCCGGCACCCGGCGGACGACACCGTCTCCGTTGCGCACCACCATGAACAGCTGAGGCTCGACCTCTAGGTCTTCCTTGCGCAGTTCGGCCATCGACGGGATCGGCGGATCGGTCTCGTCCTTGCGCGCCTTCTTTTCCGCTTCGTTGCGCACCTCGCGCATGGTCTTGAGACCGTCGCGAATCCAGTAGGTGAAGACCGCACCGTAGGGCGGGTTATCGGTGGTCCAGAAGGCGTCGCCGCGGGAATCGATCCGGTCACGCTGCTCCATGTAGCGCAGCGCTTCGCGGGTCGAGAAGAGGATCGCCTCTTCTCCCTTCAGTTTCTCCTCGGAGAGTTCCCGTAGCGGGCTGTAGTCATCGAGAATGTAGAAGCCCCGCCCGAAGGTGGCCAACGCCAGATCGTTCCAGTCACGCTGGATGTCGAGATCCCGCACCTGGATCGTCGGAAGGCCGCCCTTGAGCTGGTGCCACTGCTTACCCTCGTCGAGGGTGACCCACAGACCGAACTCGGTGCCGGCGAAGAGCATCTCCGGTTTCACGTGATCCTGGATCAGGGTGTAGGTGATCTGACGATCGGGCATGTCGCCGCGAATCGACTTCCAGCTGCGGCCGCGATCGCGGCTGACCGCGATGTATGGAGTGAAGTCACCCTGCTTCTTGTTGTTGAAGGTGGCGTAGACCACCTTGTCGTCGAACAGCGACGCCTCGATATCGCTGACGTAGGTGTTCTGGGGCACGCCCGGCACCTTGTCCACCGACCGCCACTCGGCATCCCCCTCCTTGACGTGAATCAGGCCGTCGTCGGTGCCGACGTAGATCAGCCCCTCGACCAGCGGCGACTCGCTGAGTGAGACGATGTTGCCGTAGTCGGAGGTCGACTTGTTCTTGTGGATCGCGTCCATCTCCCACAGCCGGCCCATGATCTTCAGCTGATCCCGGTCGAGTTGACGGGAGAGGTCGCCGGAGATCGCCTTCCAGCTGTGGCCCCGGTCGTCGGAGCGATACAGCCGCTGACTGGCGAAGTAGAGCCGGGTGTTGGAGTGGGGAGAGATGATCAGCGGGGAATCCCAGTTCCAGCGGTCGGCCGGCTCACCGGGGGCCTCCTGGGGCTGGATGTCGACGATCTCCTCGGAGTTACGGTCGTAGCGCACCAGACCGCCGTACTGCCACTGGGAGTAGACGATGTTCGGGTTCTCCGGATCGACCTGGGTCTCGTAGCCGTCGCCGCCGACGGTGATGAACCAGTCTTCGTTGGAGATACCGGAGCGGCGCAGGGTGCGGCTCGGGCCGCCGAGAGTGTTGTTGTCCTGGGTGCCGCCGTAGACGTAGTAGAACGGCCGGGAGTTATCGACCGCGACCCGGTAGAACTGGGTGATCGGCAGGTTCTCCATGAACTGCCACTTACGGCCGCGATCGAAGGTCTCGTAGACGCCGCCGTCGTTCCCCACCAGCATGTAGTCCGGATCCTTCGGGTCCATCCAGATGGCGTGATGGTCCACGTGCATGTTGTCGGTGTTGACCTTCTGGAAGCTCTTACCGCCGTCCTTGGTGACCCAGAGCCAGACCCCGACCGAATAGACCGTGTCGAGATCGTGAGGATCGCAGAACAGCTCGTTCCAGTAGTCGCCGCTGGTGGTGTGGCCGGACTGCTTGTTCCAGGTCTCGCCCCGGTCGGTGGAGCGGAAGAGCCCCCCCTTGTCCAGCACCGCGTCGAGGATGCCGTAGATCACGTCGGGATCCTTGGGCGAGATGCAGAGGCCCATGCGGCCGCGGTCGACGCCGGGCAGACCGCTGTCGATCTTGCGCCAGGTGGCGCCCCCGTCGGTCGATTTGTGGAAGGCGGATTCGGGACCGCCGTTGAGCAGCGTCCAGACGTGGCGGCGGCGCTGCCACGAGGTGGCGTAGACCGTGTCCGGATCCCGCGGATCGAGCCAGACCTCGGCGGCGCCGGTGTCGTCGGAGATGTGAAGCACCCGCTCCCAGGTAGCGCCACCGTCGGTGGTCTTGTAGACACCCCGGTCGCCGCCGCTGTTCCACAGCGGCCCCATCGCCGCGACGTAGACCACGTCGGAGTCCCGGGGGTCGATCTGGATGTTGCCGATATGCTCGGACTCCTTGAGCCCCATGTTGGCCCAGCTCTTCCCGCCGTCGACGCTCTTGTACACGCCGTCGCCGAAGGCCACCGAACGCTGGGAGTTGTTCTCACCGGTGCCGACCCAGATCACGTTGTGATTCTTCGGGTCGATCTCGACGGTGCCGATGGAGTAGGAGCCCTCGCCGTCGAAGATCGGATTCCAGCTGATGCCGGCGTTGTCGGTCTTCCACAATCCGCCCGAGGCGGTGGCGACGAAGTAGCGATGCCGCTTGCCCGGGGTGACCGCGAAGTCGACCACGCGGCCGGAGTTGTAGGCCGGGCCGATCCCACGGAGCTTCATCGAAGCCAGGGTGTCGGCATTCAGCTTGGTTTCGGGCTTCTCCTCGTCATCCTTGTCCTTCTTCTTGGCCAGAGCCAGGCCCGGGATGAGCAGCAGGAGACACAGCAGCAGGGCGATTTTCTTCACGGCAGGGTCCTCTATTCGGTCTGGGTAGGCGAGCCGGTCGCGCAACCGCCCTTTCGGGCGGCCTCGCTCCGAGGCCGGCATCGCGAGGCTAGGATAGCGCAACCGAGCGGCGCCGGCGCCGTTCGTCGGCAGTCTCGGCCCGGGCCCTAGGACTGACGGGCCAGCCCCTTCAGGACCAGCTGATCGTAGGTCGCGATCCCCTTGACCTCGCCATCCTTGATCACAGGGGCAGTCGAGATGCCGAAATTTTCGAAGAGCCTGGCGCAGTAACGAATGTCCATCTCCGGCGCAACAGCCAGCGCCGGCTTGGCCATGATCTCGTAGATATTGGTCCGTTCCGGAGACCGGTTTCGGGCCAGCACCTGCTTCGCAATGTCGGCCACCATCACGACGCCGAACTCGTCGTCGTCGTCACGCTTGGCGACGATGACGACCCGGGCGCTCTTTTCGACCAATGCGGACAGCGCCTCGGCCACGGTGGCCACCCCGTCCAGGATGACGTAGTCCTGCTCCATCACGTCGGCGACGCGGACGGTTCCCCTCTTCGTCACAGCTCTTCCTCCACGCTCGTCTTGATGCTCTCGACCTGATGCGCCACCCCCACCGCATCCTCGACGTCCAGCTGGAACGCGATGCCCGTACCCGGGGAGGTGTCGAAACGACCGGTCTCCCCGATCATCTCCAGAATGTGACGGGCTCGGTGCTCCTCAACCAGCAGCAGAAGCATGTCCCGCTGGGTTTCGAGGTTGAGCCCGAGGAAGGTCTTCTTCTTCTTCAGGCCTTCCCCGCGGGCGTTGGTCACCACGGTGCAGCCGGTCGCCCCGGCCTCCCGAGCCGCCTTGGTGACCTCCTCGGTCATGTGATCGTCGACGAAAGCGACGAGGAGTTTGAATCTCATGGCGAAACCTCTCCGGCAGGTCCGTTGCCCGATGTATGCCGGGACCTGTTCTTGGCTGAATACGCGGCGCGCAGTTGAGACGCCTGGGCGTACGCGAGCACCGTAATCATCGGGAAAAGACTGGCAAAAGCGATGAGGCCGAACCCGTCGAGAAGCGGGCTCCGCCCGGGGACCGACTCGGCCAGCCCCAGACCGAGACCGGCGACCAGCGGAACGGTCACCGTCGATGTCGTGACCCCGCCGGTGTCGTAGGCCAGGGGCACGATGGTCTTGGGCGCAAAGAGTGTCTGGATCACGACAACCACATACCCGGCCATGATGAAGTAGTGGAGCGGTACGCCGATCACGATCCGATACGCACCCAGGGTAATGCCGATTCCCACCCCTAGCGCCACCGCAATACGCAGGCCCCAGGATCCGATGGCGCCGGCGGTCAACTCATTGGCCTTGCGCGCCACGGCGATGAGCGCCGGCTCCGCCATGGTCGTACTGAATCCGATGGCGAAGCTGAAGATGTAGACCCAGAGATAGGCGGACGGATCGAGCGCCGTCCCGGGGTCCGCTCCGCCGTGAAGGAATCCGGGGTCCGTCAGCTGCGCGGCCATCGTCTTCCCCAGGGGGAAAACGGCGCGGTCGAGCCCGATCAGGAACAGGACCAAGCCCACCAGGACATAGGCAAAGCCGGCCAGCAGCCGTTTCGGGTTGGGCACCGGCTTGCGCAGCACCAGGAGTTGAAAGGCCGTGAGGATGATCACGATCGGCAATACGTCCCGCACGGTGCCGAGGGAAACCTGTAAGAGATCGGCCAGCATCAGATCAGGATCCCGAAGATCATCACGAAGATCATGGGCGTCAGCGACGCGAAGGCGATCAGGCCGAAACCGTCCATCACCGGGTTACGGCCCTCGATCGACGAGGCGAGACCGACCCCCAGGGCCGTTACCAACGGAACGGTGATCGTTGAGGTGGTGATCCCGCCGGAGTCGTAGGCGATCCCGATGAACTCCGCAGGGGCGAACATCGTCATCGTGGTCACCATGGCGTAGCCGCCGGCGATCATGATGTGAATCGGCCAGCCGGCGATGATCCGCCAGACCCCGATGACGATGGCCACGCCGACCGCCAGGGCCACCGTCAGCCTCAGCCCCAGCGCGTACTCCAGCCTTGCCGAATCGGTATCCTCGATCACGCCGGTCTGGGTCGCGACCTCGGCCGCCTCGTCGGCGATCAGGGCCAGCGCCGGTTCGGCAATGGTGGTCCCGAAGCCCAGGGCGAAGGCGAAGACCAGCAGCCAGGCCAACGAACCCTTGCGGGCAAAGGTGTAGGCCATGCTCTCGCCGAGGGGGAAGAGCCCGAGATCGAGCCCCCGAACGAACAGCGCGAGCCCCAGCACGACTAGAACGAGACCACCCAGGACTCGCCCCAGTTCGGGGAACGGCTGGCGCAACACGACGATCTGAAAGAACGCGATCACCAGCACGATGAACGCGAGATCGCGCGAACTGTCGGTGACCAACCGAAGGGTCGACTTCAGCCAGGTGAACATCGCCTGAAACCTGGACATCGGACTGAAACACTCCCCTTTTGCGGGTCGTCGTCACGGTGCGACGTGCAGGAGAACTCTACACCTGTTTACTGCTCGCGCACCATCCGTCGAACCTCCTGGGCCCAACCGGTTACGAGAGTGATCGGAGTCTCGTCGGTCAACGAGTACTCGACCGGCCGGTTGACCAGGATGCGCCGATCGTCAGGCGACACGGCGAACGACGAACCCGACGAATCGTGGGCGTTCAGCTGCAGCACCTGCTGGGCGATGCCCGGAGAGACCTTGCCGTCCCGGATCACTGGTACCCGGGTAAGCCCGATCGGGCCGGAGCGGTAGTAGATCGACTTTCCGTCGGGAGACCAGCGCGGATCGTAGCCTTCGGGGCCGGACACGACCCATTCCTGCCGTTGGTCCGAACCGAAGCGCCGTATCATGGTGCGGTAGTCGCCGGAACGATTGGTGATGTAGGCCAGCCACTCTCCGTCGGGGGAGACCTGCGGGATGATGTCGTTGACCTCCGAGTCCAGGATCACCTGGGGATCGCCGCCGTCCAGTGGCACCCGCCACAGATCCCCACCCTGGGTCGGATGAGCCCACGTATCGATCACGAGCTCCCGGCCGTCGGGGGTCGCGGACTTGGGCCAGCGGATCGACGTCCCCATCACCGCTTCCTGCTCGTCGGTCAGCAGCCGCGATGCGGGCGCGCTACCGTCGACCGGCTTGCGGAAAAGCCTGTATTCGCCGTCGCGGTTCGAGGCGAAGAACACCTCCCGTCCATCGTGAGACCACGTCGGGAAACAGGCGGCCCCCTCCTCGGTCAATCGCGTAGAGGTTCCGCTGCGTGAATCGAAGATGCTCACGTAGTCCTGCACGCCTCCGAGCACCTGGATGGCCAACAAGTTCCCGTCAGGAGAGAGATTGAAGGTGTTGTAGTAACCGGCGGCGATGGGCAGCGGCTCCTCGTCACCTGTTTCGAGATCGATCCAGGTAGGCACCGTGTAGGCATAGTCGCCGCCCCCGGCAAACACCAGCGTGCCATCCTCTGCGGTGTCGTACCTGGCGACACCCCAGATCGAATCGGTCTGCACGCCGGGCTGAACATTGACCGGTGGCGACGTTGTCTTGAGGGTCTCGAGATCGAATGCCGCAGCGAACAGATCTCCACCCTTGATGAACAGCAGGTAGCGACCCGCGAAAAGACTCGGGCCGTACCCCCCTTCATGGACCGTATGTACCGTCCGATCGTCCGGCATCAGGACCGCGATACTCGCGGTGTCCTTGCTCATAGACGGAGCAGCCGCGTCGTGCAACGAGAGCAACAGGCCACGTCCGCCCGGTAGGACGCCGATACTGTGCACGTCTCCGACATCTCCCAGTTCCGTAGGGGAACCACCCTCCTCGGAAACCCAGGCCAGACGGCTCTCGCCGTAGGTGAAATAGATGCGGCCACGAGCATCCCAAACGGCGCCGGTAGCGGTCGGGGCGTCACACAGCGAGGTCACCTGGTTCCCGCGCCCTCTGAGCGACACCTTCTTGATTTGCGCGTCGCTGACGAAGCCGATCTCGTCCCCACGGGGAGAAAAGAACGGAACCAGGGCGCCCTCGGTCCCGGGGACCGGTCGCAGTTCCTCCGAGTCGAGTTGCCGCAGGTAGAGCAGGGAATCGCCTCCGATGCCCGCGGTCATCGCCAGCAACGTCCCATCCGGTGAAATCGCCATGCCCTGTTCGAGATTAAGTGGCTTTCCTTCAGGGAGTGGAATCAACGACCGTCGGACGGGCTCCGGCCGGTCCTGGTCCATCTCAGCGTCGACGCCTCCAAGGAAGGACCAGGCCAGCCCACCCACGATGACCCCGGCGGCAACCGCCGCCAACAACATCGGCCAGCCGAAGCCACGCGGTCCCGACGAGAGCCCTCCCGCTTCCACCGGCACAGGCCCCACATCGTCGACGTCGAGTTCATCCAACTCCAGTCGCGCGTCGGCGATATCGTGCAGGCGCCTGGCCGGGTCCTTCTGCAAACAGCGGCGCAGCACACGACGGACAGCGGCGGGCGTGCCGGCAGGCAGCTGATCGAGGTCGACCTTCTGGCGCAGGACCGAGGCCATGGTGTCGGCGATGCTGTCGCCGAGGAACGCCCGCTTGCCGCTGAGCATCTCGTACAGCACCACACCGAATGCCCAGATGTCCGCCCGCTTGTCGACCAGGTGCCCCTTGGCCTGCTCGGGCGCCATGTAGGCCGCCGTGCCCAGCACCACACCCGCCTGGGTACCCGCAGAGGTCAACGTCGGGGAGGCCTGCGGGTCGCCCGTCGGCTCCGGCGTTCCCGCCTTGGCCAGACCGAAATCCAGCACCTTGACCTTGCCGTCAGGGGTCAGCAGGACGTTGGCCGGCTTCAGATCCCGATGCACGACCCCCGAGGCGTGAGCCGCTTCCAAGCCATCTGCGATGCGCCGCGCGATACCCAGCGCGTCCTCGAGGTCCATGGGGCCCCTCTGCATCCGCTGAGCCAGATCCTCGCCGGGCACCAGCTCCATGGCGATGAAGCGGAGCGCCCCGCCGGCCGTCGGCGCCTCGTGCAAGCCATGCACCGTTGCGACGTTGGGGTGGTTCAGCGAGGCCAGCAGCCTCGCCTCGCGCTCGAAGCGCTGGAGTCGCTCGGGATCAGCAGACCAGGCCGGTGGCAGGACCTTGATCGCAACCTCGCGACCGAGGGACGTATCCTCGGCGCGCCAGACGACGCCCATGCCGCCCTCACCGATCTTGTCGATGATGCGGTAGTGCAGTAGATCCTGGCCAACCTCGACGGACATCGCGCGACTCTACCAGATCCGAGCACGATCCTCGCGCCGCTGCCTCGAGGAAATCACCGGGGTTAGCGAGGCGGCGCGGTTACCACGCTGCTCACCTCTCCCTGGTCCCCGCTCCGCTCTCGCACGATGTCCGCCAGCCGCTCGAACTCCGGGTCGCCGTGGTAGCGAACCAGGTCCTCGTCCTCGAGCATTACCCGCTGCTCCCACCCGTTGTCGATAGCTTGTTGGAGAGACTCCATCGTGTCCTTGCGCTTGCCCTGCACGGCGTGGAGACAGGCCATGTTGTAGTGCAGCGCGGCCAGGACCCGGTGAGGCGCCTTGAACCGGTCGGAGGTGATGACCAGGGCGCGTTCCAGGTCTCGGGTCGACTCCCGGTACCGGCCCATGGACTTGTGGATCGTCGACATGTTGGCCAGCGGCTCGATCATCCGCGGATGATCCGGACCCAGGCGCTCGCTGATGTTGCGCGCCGCGGTGCGGAAGACCGCGAGCGCCTCCCGGTACCGGCCCTGGGTCTGGAGGGAGGTACCGATGTTGTTCCGGGTGGCCTCTGTTCGGCCGTGGCCGGGACCGTAGGCCTTCTCGAAGATGGCCAGCGCCTGTTCGAGCAATTCGTCGCCACGTTCCCGCTCACCGAGTGCCGTCAGCACCGCGGCAAGGTTGGTCGAGGTGGCCGCCACGTTGGTGCTGTCTGCGCCGTAGACCTCCTTGTTGACTTCCAGCAACTCCTCATAGGCCTCCGCCTTTTTCCGCGGATCGTTGGTCGCCATGGCGCTCCGGGAGAGCAGCAGCATCACGACGACGTCGTTCTTGTCGTAGACCTGCCGGGCCGCGGCAAGCGCTTCCTGGAGCACGGCCTGCGCTTCGTCCCTGCGGTCCTGGTGGATGTAAGCCATGGCCAATCGGCTGCGGGCGTTGATCACGTCCGGGTGGATCGGCGGAAAATGAGCTTCCTGCAGCGCCAGGGACTCCTCGAGCACCTGCGCCCGTTCGGGATAGAGCCCCTGGGACTGATACGCGTCGGAGACGGCGGCCAGTAGCACAGCGCGAGCCTTGTCCGAGGCGCGACCCTGCTTGCCCTCGAGGAGTGCCATCCCGCGCTCGTACTCCGCCAGCGCCTCCTCGCTCTTCTCGAGGCGCGCGTAGGACTTGATCAGTGTGCCCGAAAGAGGCGCCAGCACGCGCCAGTGATCTCCCGGGACTTCGGCGAGCAACCCTCGGACTCGATCCCCCAGCTCAAAGGCTTCCTCATGGCGGCTGTCCAGCATCGCCAGATGAGCCTGGGAGGAGAGCACTCCCGCGGCCAGCACGGGGTCCTCGCCCTCGCCCTCGCCCTCGCCCTGGAACAGTTGCTCCGCCTCGCCGAGCAGCTCCCCCGCCTCGTCGTAACGGCTCATGCGGGAATAGGCCAGGCCCATCCGTTGCAGCAAGCGGCCACGAGTGCGCGGCTCTTCGTCGAGTTCGCCGCGAATCCGCCTCACCCCCTCGTCGAGCAGATCGACGGCGGTGACCTCCCGTCCCTGAGTGAGCACCGGGTCGGCTGAGGCGAAAACGTCGACCAGGAAGTCAGCGATGCGTTCGGCGCTAGCCGCTTCCTCCCGCGCCACCGCCTCGGCAGCCTTCGAACGGGCGAGCCCGACCGCCAGACCGCCGGCACCGAGCAACAGCGCCGTGAGCACCGCGGCAGCGGCACCCACCGCGAAACGGTGGCGCCGCACGAACTTGCCGATGCGGTAGCTGCGGCTCGGCGGGCCGGCCAACACCGCCTCGCCCCCCATGAACCGCCGCACATCCTCGGCAAACTCCTGAGGCGTCTGGTAGCGCCGGGAGCGCTCACGGCTCAGCGCCTTCAGCAGGATCCAGTCCAACTCACCCCGCAGACGGCGGGACTCGATGGAGGTGGTCGATGTCTGGGTCGTCCGCTCTGCCGTGGTGGCACGCTGCCGCACCCGCTCGCTGGGGAGCGGCGGTTCACTCTCCAGCACCCGGCGCTGCATCGCACGCAACCCGGCACCATCCAGTTCGGTACGCGAGACCGGGGTCTCCCCGGTCAGGAGCTCGAACAGCAGCACGCCCAGGGAGTAGATGTCGGCGCGGGTATCCACATCCCGCTCGGCGGCGAGCTGCTCCGGGCTCATGTATTCCGGGGTACCGATCAACGTGCCGACCTGGGTCAGATCCGCATCGTCGGCGCCGGGTTCGATCGCCTTGGCGATACCGAAGTCAATCACCTTGGGAAGCGGCGATTCGGAGTCGGTGGCGACGAGCACGTTGGAAGGCTTGATGTCCCGGTGAATCACTCCCTTCTGGTGCGCGTGGGCCACCGCGCCGCAGACCGAGAGGAACAGGCGCAGCCGTTCTTCGAGGCCCAGCTTCCGCTCGTCGCAGAACTCGGTGATCCGCGGCCCCCGCACCAACTCCATCACGAAGTAGGGCCGGCCCTGGGGGTCGATCCCGGCGTCGAACACCTGGGCGATGTTGGGGTGGGTCATCATCGCCAGCGCCTGCCGCTCCGCCTCGAAGCGGGCGACCAGCTGCGGGGAGTCTGCCCCGCTGCGCAGCAGCTTGACCGCGACCTCCCGGCGCACCGGCTCGCTCTGCTCTGCGAGGTAGACCACACCCATGCCGCCGTGACCGAGGCGGCGGATCAGCCGGTAGGGGCCGATCTGCAGCGGAAGAGTCTCGTCGGGAACGCTGCGGGGGGCGGATGCTTCGGCGGGGTGGTGCTCGGTGGTCGAATCTGCGGGAGTATTGCCCGCCGGCTCCGGGCGATCTAGGTCATCATCGTTGTACGCCACTTCCCCACCTCCCGGCAGCGGTCGCCGGTCGGGTGAGTCCGGCGCTCAGGTCCGGAAGCATAACGCGAATGATCCAGGGATTGGCCGGGCCGGCGCTCACAGGCCGTGACGCAGCTCCACGTTGAGTTCGAGCAACGCATCGAAAATACGTTTGGCACTCAATGCCTTCAGCGGCGCGGCGCTCTGCTTCCGCCCGGGGGTTGTCGGCTGCAGCGAGAGGTAGCGCTCGATCACCCGGTGGAACTCGCCTTCCGACAGCATCCTGCGTGCGGAGGCCAGACGCTTGGCGGCGTAGTAAGCGGCATCCCCGGTGATGCGATCGTAGCGGTTGATCTGTGCCGACCGGTGCGCCGTGGCGGACAAGGTCCAGGCGACGGACTTGCGGGAGTACTGCGAAGCCCGTTCGATCAAGGCCCAGTAGGCCCGCTGAAACTCCGATGCCATCCGGCGGCGTGACTTGGTCAACGTTCGATCTCGCCGGGAAGCGTAGGTGCTGGCTCCGACCTCGATGAACTCCTCGGCGGTGAACGGCTCGCCCCGGCGCAGAAGCTGCTGAGGCAGTTCCCGCAGCAGGTCCCGGGTGCTGAAGATCGCGTTCCAGTTGAGACCGTCGCCGACCCGAACCGGACCACGCGCCGCACGCAGCCGCTCGAAGTAGGCGTGCGCACGGCGGAAGCGCTCCACCGCGTCCACGTGGTCCCGCGCCAGCGCTTCACAGGAGTTGATCGGTAGCCCGGTGTTGATCAGGAAACGGCGCCGACGCTCCTCGAGGAAGATATCGTCGAACCGCCGCACCACCTCGTCATCCCGGTAGCCCGCCAGCGGCCGCTTTTGGCCGTCGATCAGAAAGTCGCGTACCTGGGCGAAGGTCTGCACGATGTAGCGCGCCTTGCGGCGCTGCTCGACGATCGAGGTCGACCAGCGCGGCCCGTCGTCAAAGCGGTACTCCCGGTGGAACAGGCCGAACTGCCGCACCGAGCCGTAGTCCAGCACCGCACCGTTGGTCAGGCAATTGTCCCCGTCCCAGTCGAGCCAGCAGAAGATGTAGTCGGCCTCGAAACGGGCGGCGGCCCGGGCGAAGTCTTCCGCGACACGGTCGGCAAGCTCGCGATAGCGGGCAGGTCCCCGCTTGGCCGAGAAGTTCCCGTTGGCGAGTTCGCGATCGATGTACAGGTCGGCCACGCCACGCAGACGTTCGAGGTCGTTCTGCTTGAGCCAGACGAAGAAGTGAGAGGGCCGGATCAGATTGGGCGCGGCGCGCACGGTGATGGCAAAGCCGTTGGAGAGCGCCAGGACCGCCAGGACCCGCTCGGTCAGGATTCCGTTGCGGTGGAAGGTCTCGCTCATCAACGCCGACGAGATGCCCTCCCCCAGCGAGGAGGTCCCACAGGCGTAGGATGCGTCGTTGTTGCCGGTCTTGAAGAAGCGGCTCTCCTCGGCGGTAGCGGGACAGAGCCTCGTGACGCCGGTGCCGCAGGCGGAGATATCCCAACGGGTGCCGCGATGCGAGATCTCTCCCATCCAGACGCTGCGGCCGTCGCCCGAGCTGCGCCCTGCGCGCCCCGGGTGTTGGAGCTGCAGGTACCGCGTCGCCATGTACTTTCCGGGCAGGCGGTCTTCTTCATAGCGCCGGCCGTGATCGAGCTCGTACTCGTTGATGATCGTCAGGCAGAAGGTATCGAGGATCTTGCGGCGCAGTTCGCTGTTCAGGCGGCTGTCGTGATCCCGCGGGATCAGGCCCATTTCCCTGGCGAGGTCGAAGTTGAACCAGACCACTTCGCCGCCGGGGAGCCTGCGTGCGTCATAGTCGACGTAGCCCCCGGGCACGGCTGCCTTGAAGGGGTGTGAGCCGTCGAGATCCTCGAACCTGGAATAGGCGTGCCGAGCCATCCCGGAAAACTTAGGGCCTGGTCTCAGTCGAGACCAAGAAGCGGCAATTCCGGCGAGAAAACGGGTTTTCCGGGGGTTTGACCGGAAATGAACGCCCCCGCCGACGACTGCCGGCGGGGGCGTGACCGGGCGAGGTTACGGGCTGCAATCCCCGAGACCGGATTGACGGGGCTCTCCCGACGACGACCATCCGTAGGTCGACGTCGTCGTGAAGTGCTGGTAGCGCAGGACGTAGAAGAAGCCCTGCCCGGGCAGCGGGTCGACGTCATCGATCACCGGAGCCGCGGCGGCGTCCTCCCCGACGCAGGTCACGGGGCCGAGATCGACGTCGCTGCCGGCGACGGCGAGGTTGGCCAGATCGCCGCGGACCACGTCGAAGGCCTGGTAGTAGTCCGCATCCCAGCCGATCTCGGTACCCGCCGGCTGCTGCAGCATGGACAGGACCGGCTGGCAGGTAACCGCGTCGATCGGCCGCGACAGGTTGCGGACGTCGCGATCCCGTGCACGGTTGCCGGCACAATCGTCGGCGAATACCTCGACCTCCGGCTGGAAGAACTCGGTCACCGCGCAGCGGGCCCGCGCCTCGCAGAGCAGCGGCTCGTCCAGGCGCATCGATTGATCGCTGAGCAGGCCATCGCCGTCGCCGGCCACGTTGCCGTCGTACAGCAGACATCCGTCAAAGAACAGCTGCTCGTGGGCGACGGCGCCCGCAGCCAGATCGTCATCGGATGCGTCGAAGACATCGGCGAACGGCCGGGAAGAGGGCACGTCCCAGTCGCCGGTGGCCGGGCGCAGGTCTACGTCCGGGGCGACGAGATCGATGGTGAAGGACACATTGTCCATCGAGGCGTTGCCCTGGTCATCCTGGGCGGTAAGCGCCACGAGATAGTCGCCGTGATCGGTGTAGACCGGGCCACCCGCCGGTTCGTAGGTGCGGTCCAGCAGCGCGCTGCAGTTGTCGACGTAATCGTCGCCGACGGCGACCGACCCTGGATGGCAGGAACCGGGAAGCGGCCAGAAGATCCCGCCCTGAGGGCCCGAGGCATCGACCACGCTCACCGTCGTGGTGCACCACCCCAGGTTCCCGGAGCTATCCTCCGCCTCGTAGACGATGTCGTGGTCCATGGCGCCGACCAGCATCGCCGGCAGGGTCGGCGTGCTGGTCACCGTCGGAGATGGATCGGCGTTGTCCTCCGCCGTCGCAGGCTCCGTCCATTCGAAGGAGCAGCTCTGGTCGGCCGCTTCCTCTCGATCCGCCGGGCAGGAGACCACCGGCGGGTCGGTGTCCGCCTCGATGGAGATCTCGCCGCAGTAGCGTTCCGGCGTCACGGTGGCGCTACCCAGACCGCGGTCGACGGTCAACGTCGTGGCTCGTTGCGGGCTGCCGACGCGGCTCACCACACAGACATCGGACACCCGCTCGCACTGGCCGGTGGGCCGGATCACAACCCGGGCCAGTTCGATGTTGTTGCCCGGTGCGATGGGCTGCTTGTCTCGCATCCTCAGGTCGAGATGCATCTCGTCGGGTCCGAGCCCGTTGACTCCCACCTCGAAGATCGTGCTGTCGACCGAGTCCTTGGGTAGCTCGATCGAGTCCACCAGACCGCCGATCTCGACACACGAGAGGTCGAACGACATCGCCGCCGAGACCGCCGTGACCGGCTCGTCGCTGCTGAGCAGAATCGGAACCTCGATCGACTCACCCCACAGCCCGGCGGTCGCGTCCCCCAGCCCCAGGCGGTGCACCGGGCTGCCCGGATCCACTTCGGGATCGTCGGAATCGGGAACACCGTCGCCGTCGGCGTCGGGGTCCAGCGGATCGGGAATGCCGTCGCCGTCGGTATCGACCACGCCACCGCTGCCGGCCTCGACGATATCGTCGATCTCGTCACCGTCGGCGTCGGGATCGCAGTCATCGGGCAGACCGTCGCCGTCGGTGTCGTCTTCGCGGCTCTCATCGACGATGCCGTCACCATCGCAGTCGTTGGGATCTCCCGAGGGACAGACCTTCTGCCCGACGGAGACATAGAAGAACTCCGACGCGGTGCGATGCATCTCCAACGCCGGGAAGGGCTCGAGGGTCGAACCGGGGTCGACTTCGGTCACCGACGGGTCGGAGTGCATGCTCACCCGCACTTCATACATCCCCTTGAACGGAGTCTGATCGATCCGGGCCGAATAGCCGGCGCCCATTGCCGAAGCGTCGATCATGTCCAGGGGGACGATGCTCCCGTCGGGACGCACCAGATTGGCCGACACCTGCGCGTTGCGCAGCCGCCCTTCGAAGCTCGGCCGCGCCTGGAGCACGACCGTCTGTCCGGGAGCGTCAAGGTGGTGGCGATCGAGGCTCGTGTAGAAGGAAGCCTCGGGGTTCTCGGTGGCGACGGTCAGGTAGCCGGTCTGCTGCGAGTCGACGCCGGGGTCCGCCGGAACCGAGGTCTCGATCGTCCAGAGACCCGGGTTGGGGTTATCGATCAGCAGCGTCATGTAGTGGTTTTCCCGGCGGACGTTGAAGCCGGGGCCCGGAACGTCACTGTCGTAGGCAACCGGTCCCGGTCCGGCTGGGCCCGACATCTTGGCAACGACGCCGAAGCCGGACATGTTGGCCATGTCGCCGCCGAGGTTCACCACCAGGCGCTCGGTTTCCTTCTCGACGAAGATCTCGAACACGTTGGTGCTGGCCTCGTGCTGGGGCGGGCTCGTCTGCCCGCCGAACCAGCTGTCGCCGTCTCGCGGCGGCGTGGACTGGGCCGACCCGGCACGTTCCATCGCGTAGGGGAGCTTCGGAATCAGCAGACCCGCGCCGGTGTAGGAAGCCCACTGCTGGACGAAGGCGGGGGACAGCTGCTCCGCGGTGCCGGCGTTGACCAGCTTTCCGCCGGTTCCGCCGACGTACTCGCCGATGTTGGCGTTGTCCACCGCTGCGCCGAAGGTGATGGCGTAGACGGTGATCCCCAGCGAGTCGAGCTGGTCGATCACATCCTGCACCGGGTAGTTGGCGCAGGCGGTCTCGTATCCATCAGTGACCAGCATGATCGCCCGCTCCTTGGAGTCGTCGAACTCCTGGGAGGCTTCGATCAGGGCGTCGCCGATGGCGGTGGACCCGTTGGGTGTGAGGTTCTCGATTTCGGGCCGCAACTCCGTGTTGTAGTTGGGCCAGGTCAGCGGGATCAGCGACTGCTTCTTCTGCACGTTGCAGTTGAAGGCGTAGACACCTGCCTCGAGGTCGTGGGAACCGTACTCCAGCAGCTCGAAGACCGACTTCGCCGTCTCCCTCAGCTTCTCGATCCGTGGCTCCGAGCAACTGCTCTCGTCGACATCGCCGTCCAGGTCGTCGTCCACGTTGTTGCCGCAGATCTCCGGGCAGTCCCCGATATTGCACTGCTCGTACTCGTCGCTCGGCGGGAACGCCATGCTCCAGGAGCGATCGAGCACCATCATCAATTCGTCGGGAGTATCCACCTGATTGATGACCATCGGCTCCGTGTTGCAGATCGGCTGGGGGTCTTCGTCCAGCACCCCCGGATAGGTCACGAAGGTGTGGGTCGCCTCGAGATGGGTCCACGCGTCGGTGATCTGACCGAACTTGGAGAGCGTCCACCAGGAGTGGCCGCTGCGCTCGTACTTGCAGGTGCTGGGATCGAAGGCCTCGCAGCGGTCGTACTGGTTGATGCCTGCTCCGCTGGCCACGTTGTAGGTGCCGTTGTAGTCGCAGCCGTCGTTGCCGCCGTCATCGCAGAGGCCGGCGCCGAAGACCGAGCCGAAGGCCGCGCAAGGCGATCCCTGGCCGCGCTCCAGATCGTGGTTGGCGGGGGTGGTGATCTCGCTGTAATCGACGCCGGAACTGCAGATCTCCGCCATCATCAAGTCCGGCACCGAGCCACCTGAACCCGGGCACTGGAAGGTCGTGCCCACCGGCACGCCGCGGCAGGCCTGGGCTTCGTAGTTGTCGCCGAGATCGAGCACGTAATGCCCCAGCTCATGAGCCAACACCGTCCCGTTGTTGATGTAGTGGCGTGACAGGTAGACCCGGTCGCCGTCGGTCCCGATCGCCGCGCAGGCATTGGAGCCCCCTGCGCCATCGGGATCCCAGCAGAGCGACGCGTTGGCTGCACCCGCCGTGGAAACCGGCCCGATCAGCACATCCGCCTTCTCGGTGCCGATGCTCGACCCGCCCAGCAGCGTGACCTCGCCGAGCCGCATCTGCCCCTCGGTGACGTCGCAGAGGATCACGCTGGCTTCCTTGATCGTCTCCGTGAAGTTCGCGATGTCGTTGGGACTGGGTGGATAGAGGAACTTGACGCTGAGATCGATCGTGCCGTCGCTGGAATCGACCGTGCCGTCCCCGGCATGGCCCAGCGTGGCCGTCAAGGTGAGTAACATCAACAAAAGCAGGCACTTGCCCCGTAACCGTGACCTCATCGAACCCTCCTGATGGGTGGCTCGATAGCTTGTCGTCGAGGCTTGAGCCATGCACATCGCACGGCCACCTGCCCCGGGTTTCTCTACGAGCCTCAGGATCAGGTACTGATCGACGGATTTTCGTTACGACGAAATCTCGTTGCCATGCGGACAGGCACGGCGCTGCTGTCCATTGCTGGACCATCGTCAAACTAAGCAACCGGCAAACGTTGCCAACAGCCCGCAGCCTTCGCACAACTCAGCGGTCCTTTGACACGGCTCCCGGATTGAAGTGAGAGCCACTCCATCGCGGCCTTGTTTCCGTTCCGGCACTCGCTATCTCGGTCTCAAAGGACAATCGATCCGTTGGAGACGGACCAAGCGATAGCCGTCTGGGCGCCGGTTCGCTCCCACTCGCCTGGAACCCTGGAACGAGGAGTCCCCTCTCTGGGCCACTCGATGAACAGCGGCGCAGTCGGCCGCGACCTGCCTATGACCGATTGTCGGCGGTCATGTGGGAGCTACTGTGCCACCGCATAGGCGTCAACAAGGCGAGTGTCGAACACCGCTTCCCTGGCCGAACGGTTTGACAGAATTGGGATCGATGACCTCGTTCAGGACCTGCGAGAGCGGGATGGGGCGAGGCCCTCGCGGCAACCCCGGAGACGATCACGAGGGTACGCACTCGAGTCAGGCGCCAACCCATCTTCGCCTCTGAGCGGCGGTCGACCATTCCCTTGACCAAGCGACAATCCTGGATTCCAACTCCTCCCCGCTCAGCTGGCGAGAGTGCAGAACCTCTACGCCGGCGATGTCCGAAAACCTCAACGGGCTCTCCATATCCATGATGAAGAGGAGAGACTTCTCCAGACCTATAGCGAAACCAGCTTCGAGAGCAACGTTTGGGTTGAACGCCCCATTGGGATCCTTCTCGCGCTCACCGAAGAGCGCAATCACTCCGCTACATAGCCGAATGTGATTCTGCACCTTTGAGAAGATAGTCTCGGGGGTGGCGCCCGGCGAAGATGCCACAATGGGAATCGCGTGCCCGGCAAAGGCACCCGCCACGGTTTGGAGCAATTGCTCCAACCGCTCGTCTACCGTTTCGGGGAATGGGCTCGCCACAAATACGAGCTTGTCACAAAGGGCAGCCCCATCATCGAGTTCCAGCGATTGAATTGCGGCCCGATGCTCCTGTTTTACCCTGGCGAACAGCTCGCGAACCGCGACCGGGTCGGAGTCGCGACGAGCAATCAACGCAGCATGGGTTTTGTCCAGGTACTCAAAGAGATCGCGCCGAGGAAGATCTCGTTCCAACGCACCGTCGGCACCGGCGCGCTTTGCCTTCTGGTGCAGCGTCCTCCCCATGTGCTGACTCACCATCAGGATCGCCTGGTCCGACCTCCTCTCCAGCCGGAGATCATTGCTCAGGAAATCCAGGCCTGTTGTTTTCTCTCCGTCAAACGCATGGTCGACTACGACAATGTCCGCGTCGGCGGCCTGGTCCAGGACGCCGGCCGCCTTGAAAGTTTCGACGTGTTTGAACTCGTAAAACCGCGAGTTGCACCAGTCGCCAACGAGTTCCTTAAAGACGTCCGGCTCATCGTCAACCAACAAAACCTTGGCCACTACTTGCCCTCCGTCTCTATCGGAATCACTAGTGCCGGAACAAGTCGCCCCTCGCGATCGACACGCTGCAGGCTCCCCCCCATGCGCCGGGCAGCATCTTGTGCGAGCAGCAGGCCTTTCCGTGCTCTCCTGTCACGATATAGAAACAGCGCGTCATCCACATGCCTCACCCAAGACTCGTCTGTCATGCTCATATGCTTCGAATCCACGACGACTCGAAGGGCGCCCGAGACATCCGGGAGGTCACAACACTCTACACTGATCAAGATCGCCTGATTGCGGCCCATCGAAGCGCCGGAATGGTTGATCGCGTTACGCAGCAGGTTTGCATAGGCGATCCAGAAATCCAACAGTCGGACCTTGAAGTCACCACGCACACGATCGAGCCGCCGTTGGAGAGTCATCTCGAAGGCCGGCTCCCCTGCGAACTTCCTCGCCCGGGCGGTTGACCCGGCCAAACGACTAAACCAAAGTAGGTCGTACTTCAGAATACCCAGCAGATTCCCTTCCGCCACCCTGGGCGCAGGAGTTCCGTTGAGTCGCTCGCCCAAATCGTGACGAATCCTCCGAAGGTTATCGAATGCGTTCAGCAGTTCGTCGCGATACGAGTCTCCGATCGTAGCGCGATCATCCCGCAGCTCATCGCGTAGGACGCCATGAACAAGTTTACGAATCGCGTAGTCGAGGCTATCGTACTCCGAGTGGAAATTGAGGAAATGTCGATGCGAAAGCCTAAGGGTTGCCGAGACGTTCTCGGCGACCCGGTGCAGCAGTTCGATTTCCCGCTCGGTGGCGCCGAGCCTAGAATCGAAGACCAGCAAGAGACCGCCATCGACTCCCGGGTCACCGTTCCCGTTGCAAGCAAGAGGAATCACCGCAGCACGACCGTCCTTTGCAGCTTCACGCAAGAATTCAACCGCAGCCTCGCTATCAGAGTCGATATCGGATTCACCAATCCAACGGATGGGGGCAATCCCCGTCGAGCCCGCTGGCAATTGAGTCTCGACGCTTCGCGTCCAGATCTCGCTGGAGGAGAATCGGATGCGCACGTTCGTGCTATCGAACGGCTTCAACCGCTCGATGCATTCGGGGTCCTCCGCGGTTAGCACACACAGCGCCTTCCGGTCGTTCCAATCGATGAAGCCAAAAGCGTATCGAGCCACGCCCAAGCTCTTGAGCACATCACCAAACCCGATCACGTCGATCGGATACTTGTCCTCCTCGTAGAGACGGTCCGGCCGGAGCTCCGCCGTGGTCCGCGCAGCTTCAGCTAGGACGGCCTGATGCCGGCTCGCGTTCTTTCTGGACTGAATCGCCACGCCGAGGCCGGCAAGAACGAGAAGCAGAAAGCTCCCCCCCAGAACAAGCCAGTCACTGGTGTCGATCAGAGAGAATGGCTTGGATTTCCACGATTTCGCAGGCTTACCCGGTGCTTGCTCCTGCGAGACATCTCGAATCTGGAGAGGCTCCATCCTCTGGGAGCCACGCTCACCATGATCGAGAAACAGAGCGATCGGACTTCGGGCGTGAAGGCTATAGTGGGCGGAATCGTCACTCGGAACATCGGCGAGATCCCAAGCGAATCGCAGTTCCTGCACTCCGAGGCCCCGACCATCAGGCTTGGTCAGGGTTTCGAGCTGTGCCAGAGGTCCACCAGTCTCCACCCGCAACTCGACCAGATCCGCGGAGCCAGGGCTTGAGGATATTGAAATTATGTCCGCGCTCTCTTGGGAAACGGCTACTGCGTCAACTCGAGTCGCGATCTTTTCCGACAGGAACAGCGCCATTCCCACGACGACAGCTACGCAGAGCCAACCAAAGAGAGGGGAACCCCGAACACTCCATATGAACGAGGCGACTAAGATCGCGATCGCGGCAGCAGAGAGCCACATCAGCTCGAATCCGTACTCGCCGCAAAACCCGATGAGCAACAACACGAAGGAAGCGAACAAGGCTCTGACGTAACTCTCTACCGAAAGAAGCGTTGCCCGGGTTCGATCGGAGGAGATAGCCTGCTGGATCAATGTGGCAGAGAGTGGGCGGAGCAGCCCTTCACAGAATTTGTACCCCGCCAGTACTACAGCGCTGAGTAGAAAGATCCAGCGTCCCGTTTGCGCGGCTGAGGACGTGATGCTCCATAGCAAAAAGAAGATGGCGCCAATAAAGAACAGCAGCATAGAGAAGACCAACAGGGGATCTTCCTTTCGCCTCATCCAGGCCAGAATACCCTTCGACAGGTAGGCACCGAGAATCGCGCCGCTCGAGATCGCGCCCCAAAACGCAGCCAGCAGGAATCCACCACGCTCGCTCGAAAAACGTCCTGCGTCCATGTAGTAAACCAAGGGGGCCCAGAGTGCGCTAACGAAGTAGACCAGCGAAAAAGCTACCGCGTTGACCACCATCAGCACGAGAAAACGCCGACCGTCGCGGCCGTGGAAGAGAAACTCGCTCACAACCGTCACCAGCCGCGCGAAGTCCCGACGAATCCGAACACGGATTCGCCCGCGAGTTCCTCTCCGCGGCGAAGGGTGCTCCCAGTCCTTCTGCGCAAGCATGTAGCCAGCCAGAATGGTGTTTGTGGCCGCGGGTATCGCCCAAACGATCCACCACGACGCTCCCGAGCCCACAAGCAGAAAGGCGAGGGCTCCTCCAAGTGTTAGCCCGAACGTCACGCGCTTCTTCGCAGGTATCTCAAGCTGGTCGTAGAGTTGGCCCCTCTCCTGTTCACCAAGTTGGCGCTCGGACTGCATTCTCCGAATCGGACCAGATGCCCAGGTTTCTAGAGAGCCGGACAATAGCGCGAGGCCCAGTTTCTTGAACGCCTCACCCGCAATACACCAGTAGATAACGCCTGCGTGGTCCCATCCCCCCTCGGGGGCGGCAGCGGCGATCCAGATATAGATGAGCGCGTAGACAACTTGAGCAACAAAGGCGTAGACAACAGCCCGACGATGCCCGAAAAGGTCGCTCCATGTGCCGGAAGGCACTTCAAAGATGATCTGGAGAATCCAACCGACGGTCAGTAGCGTGGCGACCTGAACAGGACGGAAACCCAACTCGGCGATCCAGAAGAGAGACGCGGTCAACAGCCACAACGCACTTCCGAAGAAGTCTACGAACTGCACCGTCCAGTAAGGGCGGGCGTTCTCCAGACCCTGGGTGGGGCGCGCGTGAGCCATCAATCGCTCTAATCCGAACAGCCGAGAAAGTCGACAGCCTCTTCAAAGCTGAGCGGAGAGTGGAGTTGCGCTGCTTCATTGAGGTTCAGCACAAGGGCGCCACCCGCACCGGACTGGCTAGCTCGCGCCTCGTCAACAATCGCCGCAAGCGGCTCAGGCTCTCCGCCGCAGAAGTCGGAGACGATTCTTCGCAGATAGACCCAGGTCCAGTAGCCATACCCATCGGGGCTAGCGTCGTTGTATTCGGCCGCATACGCGCCCTTGTACTCCTCGAGCTTCTCTTTGCCCGGCGCCAGCGACACCACAGAGAGATTCTTGAAGTAACCGTCCAATTGACAGAGCACGAGCTTTGTGAAAATGCCGTCGGAACAGATCAACGGCGTCAACGAGTTCAGGCCCTCATCCTGCCACCGGCGGAAGAGTGCGTCGGCAGACGCGTGGCTGGCAGCGACTATGACGGGCCCCTCGTAGCGCTCTGGCTGCTCGAGCTCGTCCGCAATCGGAACGGCCTCAATGACCACCGCGCGGTCGCCCCGGCTGGAGTGCGATAGACGCCAGCTTGCACAGCCATTCTGCCCGTCGGCGCATTCCTCGATCGCCCTCCTGAGATCCCGCCCGTATTCCGTGCTCTCATACAGCACCTGGACACGCAACTCAGGGAGCCCGGGGCTCGCCTTCTCCACAGCAGAGTCAAGAAGGACGCGTGCAATGCTTCTACTATCGGGGCAGGCTCTCAAGAAGGTCGTTCGTTCCGAGTCGTTGTCCCGCAAAGGTGGAACATCTCGCAGAACTGCGGTCGCCGTCGGAGTGATGATGAACTCCGGAAGGGGCATCCATGAATTCGGGGAATCCGCCCGATCCTCGTCGTACTTGAGCGCTCCTTGCAACTCTCCGCTGGTATGAAAGCCCACCGTTGCAACGGGTTTCGTTTCGGCCAGGTCCTTGGTGATGCCGTCGAGGATCAGCGACCGGCGATCAAGACCGTTTGTGTCGAATCCGAGGATTCTCCAGGCAAGACTGCGGCAATCCGCGTGCTTTTCCTCTGCTAGTGTTTGCCGAAGTGCAAGGCCCGCAGCGCGAAGGTGCTCGTGTCCCTTCGGCGTGAAGTCTCCCGTCAGCGGAACCATGACCGCAATTACCCTGGTTTCTTCGTTCGGTTCGTAGAGCAACCAAAGGAGACCGAAGCACACGGCGGCGAAGCCCAAAATCGGGACGAGTCCTTTCTTAGGAGCCAAAGTCATCGCGGGCATAGAACTTCCTGGCAGAGGACTTGGGTACGAGCTATGGGATTCGCTCTGATACTGAGCTCTTCTTACATGATTCGGAGAGCGAAAGTCAATCAACTTCCTGCCCGCCCCGCCGGGCGGTCGTTCCATGTGGACAATGTTGTGGCGGACCTTCAGGAGCGGCGACGCTATACTCTCGCCAGAGATCTCCGGAGGGAACCCCATCGTCGAGAATCGCCAAGGCAAGCGCTATCGCGGGTTTATCAGCTACAGCCAGGAGGACATTTCACTCGCAAAGCGCCTTCATCTCGCACTGTCGTTCTGGCGCGCACCCAAAGGCGTGAAGCTTGCCGGACTGGCTCCGGATCGAGGGCTCGGCAGCTTCTTTAGAGACGAGGAAGAGATGGGCGCGGCCGATAGCCTCCGCGACTCCCTCAAGCGAGCCCTCGACAATAGCGATAACTTGATCGTGCTGGCGACTCCCCGCTCCGCACAGTCGGATTGGGTCGGCATGGAGATCCGCCACTTCAGAGAGAGAGGCCATGGGCGCGTGTTCGCTGTTGTTGCGCGCGGCCCACTGGGGTTCCGCGTTAGCAGAAGTGCTTGTTTCCACCCGGCGCTGCTGGAGAGGGTTGAACTAGACCGTTCGCCAGCCGGAGAGCCGGAAGAACCGCTTGCCCCCGATCTTGGGCGTGAAGGCTTGCGGAAGGTCGCCACCCGCCTAGCGGCCGGACTACTGGACGTCAGCTTCGATACGTTGTGGAAGCACGAACAGCGACGCCGAACCAAGCGATTGCTAGTCTCATCGGCCAGTCTGTTCGTCGGTGCGGCCCTGGCGATTGCGAGTGGTATTTACCTAGTCGGCACCTTGACGGAGCGCGTTGCGGATGAACGCGCAACTCGTTTCGCCGTCGCGGCAGAGCGACTGAGCGCCAATGGCGATCACGCCCGCGCGTTGCTGCTGGCGCTCCATGGCGACCCCGCGGCACAGAGCGGCCGGATGAAGTCAATTTTCTCACCCACCGGCTACCCCAGGGCTATGGCCGCGGTTCAAAGAGCTTACACGCATAACCACTTGCTCGCGACAATCGATGCTGGCGAGCAACTGATGTCCATTTCCTTCGCGCCCGATGGCCGCCGAATTGTCTCCGGTTCGGGCAGCGGAATCGCCAGCATTTGGGATACCCACACCGGCTCGACCTTGAGAACGATCTTTGCTCACGACGGTGCGGTCGGTGCATTGGCGGTGTCGCGCGATGGAGAACTCCTGGTCACCGGATCATCGGATCGACAAGCGAAGCTATGGGAAACAAAGACGGGCAACCTACTGGAGACGTTTGACGGCCACGGGCATGCGGTAACCGCAGTGAGCTTCTCACCGGATGCCAAGCTCGTTCTGACAGGATGTGCCGATGGGATTGCACGGCTCTGGAACTTAGAAGCCAAGCTTCTACGAGCATTCCCCAAACACCCAGCCTCCATCACATCTGTTTCGATCGGACGCGATGGTTCCACACTACTCACGGCGGCGGCCGATGGGCAGGCGACTCTGTGGCGCATCGATCAAGACAAACCTGTGCAGACCTTTCTTGGCGATTCGGACGGCATTTCCTCGGCAGCGCTCTCTCCCGACGGAAAACAGGTACTTCTCGGCAACTACGATGGCTCCGCAACACTGTGGACCGTCGGGCAAGAAACGCCTCGCCGTTCTTTTGCCGAGGGTCGAAATCGACTTGCCCAGGTGGCGTTTTCGCCGGACGGAGCAGTCGCCGCCGTGGGGTCTGGTCCAGGCACCACCTATTTGTTGATGGTCGATAGCCTCACGCGCCTGCAGACCCTTGCGGGCCATGATGGACCAATTCTGTCTCTCGCTTTTTCCCCGGACGGCTCCCGGCTTGCGACGACTGCAGGCGACGGAACAATCAAGTTTTGGGCCATTGGCTCCGACTCCCTCATTCGGACTCTCTCGGGCCACACAGGATCCGTCTCCGCAACGGCGTTCAGCTCGAACGGAAAGTACGCGCTGACTGGATCAAGAAACGGCGAGGTCTTTCTGTGGAGCCGCGACAACGAAACAATACCGCGCGCCTTTAGCGCAGGGCGCTCTCAGGTCACGGACCTCGCGCTCGATGCGAGTGGGGCGAAGCTACTTGCCGCGTCAGTAGACGGCGTCGCGAGGGTTTGGTCGCTCGAGAAACAAGAACTGCTTCGAAGCATCGGCGCGCGGACACGCGCCAATACGGCGATCCTATCCGGAGATGGGCGACGGCTCTTTGTGTTAGGCGTCGATAGCACCGCGACGCTTTGGGATTTGGATCGAGGCTCGGCGAAACCTGTCCTCTCGATTGGTGTGGGCACCGCCACATCCGCGGCATTCGCTCCCAACGATCGAGATGTCCTTCTTGGCACATCAGAGAATGGTGCCCTTCTATGGGAAACCAGCAAAGACACCCTCTTGCGGTCTTTTCCAACAACTAGCAGCGTCACCTCCGTAGCCATCAGCCGGGACGGCCATCAGATTCTGACCGGCTCCTATCGCGACACGGCGACTCTTTGGTCCGTTGCTGACCAAGAGCCGCGACGGGTGTTCGCCGGGACCTCGCGGGGCATTGTCGCCGTGGCATTCGCCCCTAGCGGAGAGTTCGTCCTTACAGGCTCGCTCGACGGGACCGCCGCGCTTTGGTCGGTTGAGGCAGATGTTCCGATCCAAACGTTTTTCGGGCATGTGGGCCAGCTTCGCTCGGTCACGTTTTCGCCTGAAGGCACCCACGTTCTCACCGGGTCCATCGACCGAACAGCAAAGCTTTGGGCCATAGACCCGTTCCTCACTATGTCGGCGAAACAGCAAGTTGACGCAGCTTGCGCCAAACTTGTCGAGATAGGAGTCACGGGCTTTACGTCGGAGGAGCGGGAACGATTCCCGATTCTCAAAGAGTCACGGGAAACCCCGTGCTACAACTAGGCACAACCGCAGTCTAGTCACCTGATTCGGTGCGATTGCCACCGCGACGAGGGCTTTGCGAGCGGGCGACGGGTCAGCCGAGGGCTCCAAACACCTACTCAAAGCGGGACCGTCGAACACCCGGATCGGCTAGGGACTTGCTTGAGCCTCTCGCTTCGAGACGGCCACTTGCGGGGTCTACCGATTGTCGACTCGGGAGGAAGGGTGATCAGAGTGGCCGACGTCCTGATGCTGCGCGGCATCGGCCCGTTCCGCGGCCACGGCACCCTCTTCGACAGCAGATCCCCATCGAGAGGCGTATTGATCGAGCTATCGAGCAACTGTCTGAGGTCGAATCGGGCGGCGGCTGGAAGAGGCTGCCGAGACGAATCTGCTCCGCTCCTACCATCTGTGACCTAATCAACGTACGGTCAACTCTGCGCCATGGACTCTCCGAGCCAACAAGGATGAATCTCACGTGGCTTTGCATACAGGCCGGAAGGGCTGCTAGTTTTCCAGGCATGTCCTTTGACGTCGCGCTTCTGGTTCTCTATTTCGCCATCGCCATCGGCGTCTCGTTCGCCTGCTCGGTGTTCGAGGCGGTGCTGCTCAGCGTGCGCCGCACCTACGTGGAGCGGATGAAGGCCGAGGGCTCAGCGGTGGCGAACACCTGGGAGTACCTGCTGAACAATCGCGGGCGGGCCCTGGCCGCGATCCTGATCCTCAACACCGTGGCCCATACCTTCGGCGCCGCCGGTGTCGGAGCTCAGGCAGCGATCGTGTTCAAGAGCATCCCGATCAGCGTGATCTCGGCGGTGCTGACCTTCCTGATCCTCGTCTTCTCGGAGATCATCCCCAAGACCCTGGGCGCCAGCTACGCGCAGCAGCTCGCCCCGGCCTGTGGGGTGATGCTCCGCGGCCTGATCCGCGGGATCTTCCCGCTGGTCTGGCTCTCCGAACAGATCACCCGGTTCTTCGAGAAGAAGGAGAAAGGATCCGGCCTCAGCCGCGAGGAGGTGGCCGCGATGGTCCAGCTGGGGCTGAGCGAGGGCACCCTGGATCAACTGGAGTCGCGGATCATCCGCAACCTGATCCGGCTCCAGCCGATGAAGGTCCGGGACATCATGACGCCGCGAACGGTGGTCTTCATGGCTCAGGAATCCACCACCGTCGCCGAATACCTCGAAGCCCACACCGACGTGCCGTTCTCCCGAATCCCGATCTACGGACGGGACCGGGACGACGTCACCGGCTTCGTGCTCCGCAACGACATCCTGCTGGCCCGTGCCGAGCACCACGAGGACCGGCCGCTGTCTCACATGCGGCGGGAGCTCGAAGGTTTCCCCGAAACGACGGCGGTCTGGAACGCCTTCGAGGCGTTGATCGGCGGCCGTGACCACATCCGCGCCGTGATCGACGAACACGGCGGAATCGCCGGAGTCGTCACCCTCGAGGACGTCGTCGAGACCCTGCTGGGCATGGAGATCGTCGACGAAGCCGACAAGGATGTCGACATGCGGGAGAGCGCTCGCCGCCTGTGGCGCCGCCGCGCCGAGTCCATGGGCATCGATATCGAGGCCTAGTGCGTATCCTCTGATCTTGAAGGAGAGTTGCGATGGCGAAAGTACTCAGTTTCTTGTCCTGGAATGTCGAGAACTTTCACAACGATGCGACTCGCGTCAACGACGTCGTCGACGCGATCAAGGCGAAGGATCCCGATGTCTTCGGTATCTACGAGGTCAAGGGCGCGGCGGTCTTCCAGGCCTTGACCACCAAGATGCCCGGCTACTCGTTCATGATCACCGAGAGCCCCGGGGTCCCCGAGATCCTGGTCGGCATCCGGGGCGGGCTGACCGGCTTCATTACCCAGAAGGATGAGCTGCAGTCGAAGGTTCCCACCCTGCGGCCGGGGGCGCTGGCGACGATCACAATCGGCACCGACAACTACTCGTTGCTGTTCCTGCACCTGAAGAGCTTCGACAACCCGAGGGACTGGGGGCTCCGCGACGACATGTTCCAGCATGTGGCGAGCCTCAAGCGTGCCATCGACAAGGCCGCCCCGGCGGGCCAGAAGGCGAACTTCGTCGCCCTCGGCGATATCAACACCATGGGCCTGAGCCCGGCGTATAACAACGTCACCGACTTTGACGGCGCCAAGGAACTGGAGTTCGTGGACAAGCGCATGTCGACCTCGGTGAACGGCATGCGCCGGCTGAGCAAGACCCACGACAACACCTGGTGGAACGGCAAGGCCAAACCGGGCCCGTCCAGCCTGGATCACGTCTACGCCGCCGACCACCTCCAGTTCAAGCAGTTCGACGGGGCGGAGATCGAAGTCTCCGGGTGGGTTGACGAGACCACCGACCAGAAAAAGAAGGACTGGATCGAAAAGTTCTCGGACCACTCGATTCTCTACGGTGAGATCCACGACTGACGAGGGGACGGAAACCTGTGTCATCTCCATCCTTCAGATTGACCCGCAGCTTCGCCGAGCGACTGCCGGCCTACTTCGTGGCCGGCGAGCCGATGCTGGTTCGCTCTCCCCGGCTGCTGCAGTTCAACGCCCGGCTCGCTGAGGAGTTGGGCCTGCCGGTCGAGGAGATGGATCCGGACCGGCTGGCGCGAGTCTTCTCGGGTCAGGAGATGTTGCCGGGAGCCCACCCCGGCGCCCAGGCCTACGCGGGCCATCAGTTCGGCCACTTCGTGCCGCAGCTCGGAGACGGGCGGGCGTTGTTGCTGGGTGAGGCGGTCGATGGCGACGGTCGATCCCGCGACATCGCTCTCAAGGGATCCGGACGGACCCGTTTTTCCCGCGGCGGTGACGGCAAGGCGGCGATCGGGCCCGTACTGCGGGAGTACCTGGTCGGCGAGGCGATGCACGCGCTGGGGATTCCGACCACACGTGCGCTGGCCGCCGTGGCTACCGGCGAGACGGTCATGCGGTCGGAGCCGTTGCCGGGCGCGATGTTGACTCGGGTCGCGGCGAGCCATCTGCGGGTAGGGAGCTTCGAATACTACGCGGCACAGGGCAAGTTCGAGCACGTCGCCGAGCTGGCCGACTTTGCCATCGCACGGCACGACCCTGAGCTCGCGAAGGAAGAGGATCGCTACCTGCGGTTCTTCCAGGCTGTCGCCGATCGGCAAGCCAAGCTGGTGGCCCAGTGGATGCTCACCGGCTTCATTCATGGCGTGATGAATACCGACAACATGACCATCTCCGGTGAGACCATCGACTACGGGCCGTGTGCCTTCATGGAGGCCTACAACCCGGACGCCGTGTTCAGTTCAATCGACACGATGGGGCGATACGCGTATCGCAACCAGCCGAAGATCGCTGCCTGGAACCTGGCTCGTCTCGCCGAGACCCTTCTCCGGTTGATGGACCCGGAAGATCCGCAGCGAGCCGTGGAACCCGCGACGAAAGTGCTCGAAGAATTCCTCCCCCGCTACGAGGACCTGTATCGGGCCGGACTGCGAAAAAAGCTCGGTCTGAACCCCGGCCCGGATTCCGATCAGGAAGAGGATGTTCTGGCGAGCGAATGGCTCGAGTTGCTGCGAACAAACCAGATCGACTACACGCTGGCGTTCCGCAGCCTGACCGATGCCGCCCAGGACAACTCTGCGGCTCTGGAGCAACTGTTCTCCGCCCCGGGCGAGATCCAATCGTGGCTCGAGCGTTGGCGGAGCCGAGTCTCCCGGCAGCCGGCAGCCGAGGTTGCCGAAAGCCTACGCGCGGTGAACCCGGTCTACGTTCCGCGAAACCACCTTGTAGAAGAGGCGTTGCACGCGGCCTCGAACGCTGACGATCTTGCGCCGTTCGAGCGGCTGCTGAAAGTGCTCGAGCGCCCCTTCGAGGAGCAGCCCGGTTGCGATCACTACGCGAAACCGGCGCCCCGCGAGTTCACGGCCACCTACGAGACCTTCTGCGGCACCTAGCGCCGCCGTCCTGGAGAGCCTGGGTCGACGTTTGTAAACGTCGTTTTACGTCTCGGGTCCAGCGCCGCCGGTACACTAGAGTCAATGAGGTTTCTGTTCATTGCGCTCCTGACGGCCGTTTCGGCGATACAGGCCGCCGAATGGCGATATCTGCGCGGCCCCGGATTCGACGGCAGCGCCGCCGGCCCCGCCGTACTCTCCGAGTCCCCGCAGCTCAAGCTCGAGTGGAAACACGCCATCGGCCCCGGTTACTCGGGAGTCACCGTGGCGGCCGGTCGTGCGGTGAGCGCTTTTTCCGACGGGACCCACGATGTGGTTGCGGCGTGGTCGACGACCGATGGGCGCGAGCTGTGGCGGACGCCGATCGGACGGACCTACCGGGGGCACGACGGTTCCACCGACGGACCGGTGGGCACCGCAACGCTGACCGATTCCCGCGTCTATTTCGTCGGACCCTTCGGCGATCTGTTCGCCCTGGCCGCCGAGGACGGCAAGATCCTGTGGCGCAAAAACCTCGAGACCGACTGGGGCGCCCAGGCCCCGACCTACGGCTTCGCCACCATTCCCCTCGAAGTCGACGGGGTGCTCGTCGTCCCGGCCGGCTCCGAGAAACACTCCGTCGTCGGCCTCGACCCTGAGACCGGCCGCCAACTCTGGTCCCACGGAACCGATCGGATCGACTACTCGACGCCGGTGATCGTCGAGTCCGACGGCCGCAGGCAGGTGATCGTCGCCGGCGCCCTGGAGCTGATGGCCCTGGACCCGAAGAGCGGCAAACAGCTCTGGAGCTATCGGCATTCCGAGGAACGGGGCTTCGACCCGACCTATCCCCAGCTGCAGCTCGTCGGCGATCGCTTCCTGATGATGTTCTATAGCGAAGCTGCGCTCTTCGACGTTGCGGCGGACTCCGAAACGACGAAGGTCACCGAGGTCTGGCGTTCCCAGGCCTTGAAGAGCAGCGTGGCGCTTCCGGTGGCCGTGGGCGATCACCTGTACGGCTTCAACGGCACCTTCCTC
Organism: Acidobacteria bacterium Mor1; assembly: GCA_001664505.1. Taxonomy (GTDB): domain Bacteria; phylum Acidobacteriota; class Polarisedimenticolia; order Polarisedimenticolales; family Polarisedimenticolaceae; genus Mor1. Next base: position 4,315,233 of record CP011806.1, on the reverse strand, counting down.
ACCTGCGTGGAGCTCGAGACCGGCGAATCGGTCTGGAAGTCCCGCGACCTTCCAGGCCGGGGGATCCTGCGGCTCGATGACCACTTCGTGGTCTTCGGCTCGAAGGGCAAGCTGACCCTGGCCAAGGCGGACCCTGCCGGCTATCGCGAGACAGCTTCGCTGGTCATTTCCGATCACGGGGGCTACACCGCCCCCAGCTTCGCCGGCGGTCGCATCTACGTGCGGAATCGTAGCGAGATCGCCAGCGTCGCCATCGGCGCTTCCGGCACCGCGTCGCGCCGCGCAGAGACATCGTTGAAGCTGCCCACCTCCGGCGAGTTCGCCCGCTGGATGCAGCGGATCGAACAAGCGCCCGACGACCCCGGCAAGCTCGTGGGCGAGTTCCTCGCGGCACACCCGGAGTCTCCCATCGTCGAGCCGGGCTGGGTGCACTTCTTCTATGCCGGTGAGGCCGATGCGGTCTCGATCATCGGGCAGATGAACGACGCAGAGATGGGCGAAACGATGACCCGGGTCGGCCGCGCCGACCTGTTCGTTCGCTCGTACCCGGCGGTGGCCGGCGGTCGCTGGCAGTATCAGTTCCAGGTCGACCTCGCCGACGCCCAGGTAGATCCCCGCAACCCGAACCGCGGCTCGGGCGGTTTCGCGGAGACCTCCGAGGTGCTGCTCGAGGGGTTCAGCGACCCGGCCTTCGTGACCGAGAAGGCCACGGCGACTGGCACTCTGGAGACCGTGGAGGTAACCAGCGCCGCGTACGGCGAGAAGGTCCCGGTTCAGATCTATCTACCGTCCGGATTCGATCGCGATGAGCGCTACCCGCTGATCGTGATGCCCAACGGAGATCAGTGGATCGAAGACGGACAGATCGTCGGCATTCTCGATCGTTTGTTCGAGACCCGGCCGGGCGCCGCCATCGTAGCGCTTGTGCCCATTCGGGGCTGGGTCGCCGGAAGCTGGGGCGGGAACGCGTTGACCTTCCTCGGCGAGGAACTGCTTCCGGCCATCGAGGCCGCCTACCCGATCCACAGCGACCCGCAGCACCGCGCCCTCTGGACCGTCGAAGACAAGGCCGCGGTCGGGACGACCCTCGCCGTGGAACACCCCGGCATCTACGGACGCTTCGTCTTCCAATCGCCGAAGCTCTACTTCCAGGAGGCCCCCGACTTCTCTTCGTTGGCGGACCGCGCGACCCCGTTCCGCATCAGCTGGAGCCGCTACGAACCGCTCTCCGCAGAGAGCGGCACCGACGATCGCGCCGCCGCACGTGAGTTGTTCGAGCGCATCCGCGCAGCCGGACTACCCCTCGAAGGGGGCGAGTTCATCGCCGGGCCGGGCTACCGGACCTGGCGAACCGAGGCTGAAGCGATCCTGTCCTTCCTGCTTGCGGAAGCTCCGTCGGAGCGCTGACGCCCACAACCAAACCGACTCCTCAACAGCTAGCTTCCCACAATCAAGAACTCTGGGCAGTGCCGAAACCGCGCTCGGCGAGCCAATCGAAAATCGTCTCGTAGTACCCGTCGGCAAAGGGTGCCGTTTCGATCTCTGCGAGCAACTCGCGGATGCCGCCGGTCTTGCACTGTCTCAGGCTGTGGTTGGCGTCGGGAAAGGTCTTGATCGTCAACGAAGCCTTCGGGTTGACGCCGATCGTCTCGCGGTAGATTGCCGCGGCCTTGCGCCAGTCGACGTTCGTATCCTTCTCGCCGAACAGTGCCAGGACCGGTGTATCGATCGATGAGAGGATCTGCCGGAAGTTCGGCACGGGGATCATCAGTCCGGTGTCCTCATCCACGGCCAGTTCGCCGGTTCGGAACCTGCGCTGGTAGTCGAGGAACTCCTCCTCGGAGATGGTACCGTCCCAACCCATGAGCTGTATGAAATCATCGTCTTTCAGATCGGGTGCAGCGTTCAGGTAGTCCTCGTAGGTCGCGTCCTGCCACAAGGTGTTGAAGCTCGCCTGCCACTGACCCACGAGCTTTTGAGTTTCGGCTTCGGAGCGGCCCTCGAGGGGTAGGTTTGTTTCGAGCAGGTAGCGGGCGTTTTCCCTGTCGTCCACCCCGCTCAGCGAGATCCAGAAGTCGAACGATTCCTCGTGCATCGCGAGCGGGACGATCCAGCCGGCGCGACTACCGCCCCACAGCCCGACGACCTCGGTACCGGCGATATCCCGGCCCCGAAGTTCCCGCACGGCAGCGACGACCTCTTCGGCACTTCCCTGCACCGGCTGGTTGATGTCGAACTCACCCTCGCTGGCGCCGCACCCGGGCTTGTCCCAGATCAGGACGTTGAGGCCGATCGCCGCGAATCGAGATCGCAGGGAGTAGTACCAGTTCTGCTCGACGACGTTGGTCTCTCCGTAGCTATGGACGAGAACGATCGTCCCCGTCGCGTCACGATCCGTGGGCCGGTCAAGCAGGCCGGACAACTTTCTGCCCTCGACCTCGAAGTCGAAGGGCTCGGTTCGTAGCGCCTCGGTTGGCTCCCCCCTCGCCGGTTCGTGACCAGAACAACCGGCGAGCAGGATCAGGATCAGCAGTACTGGAATGAAACGCATCATCTCGGCGAACCTCCGGAGTGTGGAACGCAAAGGCCTCGTCGAAGGTTGGAGTCGATCTCAGGAAACCGCGCGTACGAGGGAGGTGCTCTCGGTCGCTTCGGATGTTTCGCCGTATATGAGTGCGGAGTGCGGCGACCAGGCGGTCGTCTCGGATCTGCCACGGTGAAGCGCATGCGTGAACTCAGCCTCGGTTTCCTGGTCGTCGTCCTTGCTGCGTCGGGCGCGATCCACGCACAGGGCGTGCCGGCGTTTCCGGGCGCCGAAGGCTACGGCGCCACGTCGATCGGCGGCCGCGGCGGCACGGTGCATATCGTCCGCAACCTCTGCGACTACAAGCCTTTCGAGCTGAGCAGCTGGCCCCCGAGTCACTGCACCGAGCCGGGTGCTATTCCCGAAGAGACGCTGCGCTGGGGAATCGATCTGGAAGGCCCCCGCACCATCGTGTTCGAGGTGGGGGGCACGATACAGCTCCGCCAGAAGCTCGAGATCGACTCTCCCTACATCACGATCGCGGGGCAGACCGCGCCCGGCGATGGGATCACCCTGCGCAATCGTCATCCGGGCGCAGGCGTCAGCTCGTACAACCTGCAGACGCCGCTTGAGATCTCGACCCACGACGTCATCATCCGCCACATCCGCGTCCGTCCGGGACCAGGCTGCGACGACGCTCTGGGCGAACCGCAGCCCGATCCGCCGTACTTCCCGACCTGCCCGACGACCGAGACGCTGAACGCCGTCGCCATCCTGGACGGGTCGGATCGCGTGATTCTCGATCACGTCTCGATGAGTTGGTCCGTCGACCAGGTGCTCTCCACCTGGGACGGTCCGGAACCCGGGTTGCCGCGCAACATCACGATCCAGCACAGCATCGTCGCCGAAGGTCTCGACCGCAGCGTTCACGGCAAGGGAGCGCACAGCACCGGCATCCTGCTCGACGGCGGCGAGGACATCTCGGTGCACCACAACCTGCTGACGCGCAACTCCACGCGGAACCCGTTAATCAACGCTACAGGCAGAATAGAGTTCGCCGGCAATCTGGTGTTCGGCTTCGGGTTCTGGGCAGCCAACGTCACCAACGCAGGGGTCATCCATCCGTTGAACGTCGACTTCCGCGACAACTTCTACCACCAGGCCAACGGGCCGTCGGCGTCGCGCTTCGACCGGGAGCACGTGCCGTCGACGAGCCCGCACCTGATTCTCTCGGTACACGACTACGACGGCTTCGACGTCTCGCTGTCTTCCGATCCCGCCGACCGGAACGTCGACCCTGCCTTCACCCTCTTTTCGGACGGGAACCTGTTCTGGAACCCGGACGGCTATCCCACCCATACGACGAACGGGTTCGACGACCACGCCGACGTCCCCCAGTGCCGCGACCTGTCGGGACCCGGCTACATGTCTCTGGACGTGACGACACCATGGTGCGTGAGCTACGAGGATTCCGGCGGCACGCCCCGGGAGTACACAGACTTCTTGACGGCTTCCTCTCCGGTCGCCACCGGGCAGACGTGGCCGGTGACGCCGTCGGCGGCGGACGATCTCGAGGCGCTGCTGGCCAACGTCGGCGCCACACTGCCCCGCCGGGACGTCACCGACACCAGGCTCATCGACAGGGCGAACGGCTTCCAGCGCGAGCCGGGCTCGGGGCGCATCGATGACTACCCCGTCTGCGGCGGCGATTGCACCGCCTGCGACTGCACGGGAATCATCGACGCTCCTCCGATGGACTACGGGACCAGTCCGTGGCCGCCGCGGTCGACGGAGCTGCCGGCGGAGGACGTCGACGAGGACGGCATGTCCGACGCCTGGGAAACATCGTTCGGCCTGGACACCATGACGGACGACAGCGCGGGAGACCTCGACGGCGACGGCTACACCAACCTCGAGGAGTACCTGAACGGGACACATCCGTTCGACACCGACGACGACGGGTTCGGCGACGCCGAGGACTGCGCCCCAACCGACGCCGGTGCGTTTGCCGTACCGGCGGAAGTTGCCGGAGTCGTTTTCCTTTCCGACCGCACGACGCTGAGCTGGGAGTCGGCCGCCCCCGGAGCGGGAAGTACGACTTTGCACGATGTCCTGCGGGGAGAGCTGGAGGGGCTTCCGGTGGGCAGCGGTTCGGGAGAAACTTGCATCAACTCGGGGACCGCGGGCGACTCCGCCTCGGACGCGACGGAACCGCCGGCCGAGCTGGGTTTCTGGTATCTCGTCCGCGGCCGCAACGTGTGCGGGGCCGGAAGCTACGGCCGGGCCAGTGACGACGCCGAGAGGATCAGCGCGGCCTGTCCGTAGCGGGCTTCGGGTCGAGCAACCTGATTTTGTCTGGAGTTGGCTCCTGAGGACGGACTCGAACCGCCGACCCGGTGGTTAACAGCCACCTGCTCTACCAACTGAGCTACTCAGGAACACGTGTGCGGTCTTGACAATCGCGTAAGTTACCACCGGGTCCGGGGGTCGTCAACAAGCAACCCCGCCAGCCGCCCAAAGCCCCGACGGCGCGCCCGCGCCACACCCCGAAAACACGGAAACCCCGCAAGCTCAAAGCTTTAGCGAGCCGTTCCGGACCGCTTCGACGAACTTGCGGATGACCTCGCCCCGGTGGGAGACCTGCTGCTTGGCCTCGGGGCTCAGTTCGGCGGTGGTGCAGCCGCTGGGCTCGTGGAAGAAGACCGGATCGTAGCCGAAACCGTTCTCTCCTCGGGGCTCCCGCAGGATCCGCCCCTCGATCACCCCGTCGAACTCGGCGACCGTCTCCCCCGCCCGGGCCACGGCCAGGGCGCAGCGGAAACGCCCGGTGCGGTCCGGATCCTCGACCCCTTCGAGCTTCGAGACTACCAGGCGCAGCCGCCCCTGGTCATCGAGCCCGGGGCCGCCGTAGCGGGCGGATTTCACGCCGGGCTCGCCGCCCAGGGCGTCGACTTCCAGGCCGGAGTCGTCGGCAACCACCACGTGGTCGGTCAGCCTGGAGTACGCCTCGGCCTTGAGCCGGGCGTTGGCGGCGAAGGTGGTGCCGGTCTCCTCGACCTCGATCGACTCCGACAGCGCCTCGAGCCCGGCCACGGCGAAGCCGACCTGCTCCAGCGCCAGCCGGAACTCCTTCAGCTTGCCCTGGTTGCCCGTAGCAACGACGACGGTTGGCTTGTCGGGGCTGCTCAACGGAAGGCTCCTGCCCGCGGCCGACCAATGACCGAGGGCGGTGAGAGTTGCGATGCAATGAGGTGAATCGGGGACGCACGCAACGGGGCGAGGCGCCTAACCCAGCAGCCGCTCCCAGGCATCCCCCAGCGCTTCCTTCTGCGCCGCGATCAATCGATCGACTCCGAGATCCCCGAGGCGCAGCAGCTCATTCAGATGATCCCGGCTGAACGTCGTGTTCTCGCCGGTGCCCTGGAGCTCGACGTACTCGCCGGCGTCGGTCCGCACCAGGTTCATGTCGACGTCCGCCGCCGAATCCTCGACGTAGTCGAGATCCAGCACCGGCTCCCCTTCGACCAAACCCACGGAAACCGCTCCGACGGCGCCGCGCAGCACCTTGCCGCTGCTCTTGATCCGTTTGTCCTGCTTCAGCTTGTCGATGGCCATCGCCATGGCGACGAAGCCGCCGGTGATACTGGCGCAGCGGGTCCCGCCGTCGGCCTGGATCACGTCGCAGTCGACCCAGATGGTGCGCTCACCGAGCGCACGCCGGTCGACCACGGTGCGCAGCGCACGGCCGATCAGCCGCTGGATCTCCATGGTCCGCCCCGACGCCTTGCCCCGCGACACTTCCCGCTGCATCCGCGAGCTGGTCGATGCCGGCAGCATGCCGTACTCGGCGGTAACCCAACCTTCGCCGCTGTGATGCAGGAACGGCGGCACCCGATCCTCAACGCTGGCGTTACAGATCACCCGGGTGTCGCCGCATTCGATCAGCACCGAGCCCAGCGGGTGGCGGATGTAGCCCGGGGTCATCTTGACCGGGCGCAGGGTCTCGGGGGTTCGTCCGTCGTGTCGTGACATCGATGCTCCGCAGGCGACTCGTCAAACGAACGAGCGAGTCGCGAGTCAACTCAGACCGATCAATACTCGTCGAGGCGCACCTGCTCGATGCGGGTCGCCTCGGGCCCGAGGATGCGTTCCGCCATCCTCATGAACGGTGCGGGTTCGTCGGTGATGAAGAGATCACGGCGCGCGCTCGCCCCGGCCGGCAGCGGCGGCGCAGCCTCGTCCGCCAGCAGCCCGCGCACCTCGTCGGCCACGGCCTCGGCGGAATCGACCAGTTCGACCCCCGCCCCCATGGTAGCGCCGATCACCTCCCGCAACAGCGGATAGTGGGTGCAGCCCATGACCAGGGTGTCGACGCCGGCCTCCCGCAGTTCGCCCAGATAGGTCTCGGCGGTGGCGCGGGCGACGTCGTTGTCGGTCCAGCCCTCCTCGGCCAGGGGCACGAACAGGGGACAGGCCCGGCTCTCGACCCGGGCGTCGGACCGCAACGCCTGGATCGCCCGCTCGTAGGCGCCGCTGGCCACGGTGGCCCGGGTGCCGATCACGCCGATCACGCCGCTGCGGGTCTGCTCCACCGCCCGCCGCGCCCCCGGCGCGATCACCCCGACCACCGGCACGTCGCTTTCCCGCACCAGCGAATCCAGCGCCACCGACGACGCCGAGTTGCAGGCGACCACCAGCAGCTTGATCCGGTGCTGGTTGAGAAAGTCCTGGGCTTCCATCGAATAGCGCTCGACGGTGGAGGGGGAACGGGTGCCGTAGGGCACCCGGGCGGTGTCGCCCAGGTAGACCATCGGCTCGTCGGGGAGCGCCGCGCACAGCGCCCGGAATACGGTCAGCCCGCCGACCCCGGAATCGAACACACCGATGGGGCGATCGTTCATGCGACGGCGGAACTTCGCGAGACGTCGTTCGAGGCCTGGCGGCCGACCCACTTGGCGTCGGGCCGGAACGGACGAGACATGTCGATGTGTCCGTTGAGCGTCTCGATCTGGCGCCCTTCGATCAGGATCCCGACCCGGCGCACCTCGACGATGTTGAAGGCCAGGGAATCGACGATGGCGTACACGGTCAGCAGTTCGTTCTGGCTGCCGCCCCGTAGACTGCTGCGCAGCTCCGAGGAGAAGTCGACCCAGGCGGTGCCGTCCTCCAGCACGAACACCTGGCGCAGCCGCACGTCCCGGGGCAGACAAGGCAGCGAACCCTTGGCGTTGGGCCCCGCGATCAGGTCGGCCAGGATCTGCTTGGCCCGGTCGCTGGGAGATGCGGTCTCGAAAATCTCGTGGGTCTCGGCAACCAGGTAGTTGCCGGCATTGCTCGGGTAGTAGAGCTTGACCGCCGTGCGCTTGAGCGGCTCGACGGACTTGCTGGCCACGTCCCCTTCGCCGCCACCCTCGGCGGGCTCCCCGGCCTCGGAGACCTCGCCGGCCGCTTCCGGATCCCCGGGTACCGCGGCGTCCGCCGCCGCGTCATCTCCCGACGAACAGCCGCCCATCAGGAACAGCGACAGGCCGAGCGCCGTCAAGGCGCTCTTCCAGCGGAGCGGGGCGCTCATCGGTTTCCGAAGGTGTCGGAGCCGGTGGCGCTCCCGGATTCGCCGCCACCCTGGTAGGACTGGCCGACCATCTGGTCGAGATTGGCGCGGAACTCGTTGACCGCGCCGGCCACCGCTCCGACCACCTTTTCCCGGTAGGCCACCGTGCGGAAGCGGGCCTCTTCGTCGGGATTCGAGATGAACCCGACCTCGACCAGGATCGCGGGCATGGTCGCGCCCATCAGCACCCGGAAGGGCGCCTGCTTGACCCCGCGGTTGCGGGTGCCGGTCAGCCGGTTGAGGTGATCCTGCACCGACTCGGCCAGCTTGCTGCTCTGCCCCAGGTGGCTGTTCTGGGCCAGATCCCAGAGGATCAGCTCCAGGGCCGGGTCTTCGTCGGCCGATGCCCCGCCGGGCGAGCGGTTCTCGAGGGCGGCGGAGGTGCGGGCCTCGTCGTCGGTGGCTTCCATCGACAGGTAATAGGTCTCGGTGCCCTTGGCGCTGCGGCGCGGGGCCGCGTTGAGGTGCAGCGAGACGAACAGATCCGCCTGGTTGTGGTTGGCGATGGCGGTCCGCTCGTCGAGTTCGACCAAGCGGTCGTCGGTGCGGGTCAACACCACCGTAACTCCGGGCTCCCGCTCGAGGACATCCCGCAGGCGTTTGGCCAGGTCCAGGGTGACCTCTTTCTCGGTCAGCCCCGTCGGACCGACGGCGCCCTTCTCCGAACCGCCGTGGCCCGGATCGACCACGATCACGGTCTGCCCCGCCCGGTCCGGTGCCGCCTGGCGGAAGGGATCCGCCGCGCTCGCCTGCCGGTCGCCCTTGAGGTCCAGGATCAGCCGGTCGGGGTTGGAGAGTTCAAAGCTTTCATAGGACTGGAAGCCGGCACCGGCGTAGAGCAACAACCGGCGCTCGCCGGACAGCGACCAACCGGCCAGGATGCCGTCCTCGACGGTTCCCGAAGGTTGCGCCAGCTCCACCGGCTCGGCGTAGAGGATCTCGACCACCCCGTCGCCGGCGATCACCGCCCGGGTGATCTTGCGGTCATGGCCGATCACGACCCGGGTGCTCTCTCCGCTGGAGTCCACGGAGATCGTCACCCGCGGCGGCGACTGCCCCCAGGCGGACGAAGCAACGAGAGCGATGGCGAGGGCCGCCAACAGCAGGAAAACCGAGCGGCTACGTAGTCGAAGCATCACGACGCCATTGTGGCACGGAACACCCTTCCGAGCGAGGGGTTGGGTCGGCTTCAAGGGGACGCGGTCGATTGGGGCTTTCCCATCGGGTTTCCGACCTTGTTCTAGCTATTGGAGGGATCGAGTTCTTCCAGAGCCCGCGCGAGTGCCGGCAAGGAGACGAAGCGAACCTGGGTTCCGTCGTAGGTCCGACGATAACTGCGCTCGATATCCCGCGCGACGACGAAATTCTCCCCTTCAGCGTACTGGCGCCGAAATGTGAGCAGATTCTTGGCATCGAAGTCGTTCGCTGACCACTTGCACTCGATGGCGATCGGCGCGGCCTTGCGAGGGGCGATCACGAAATCCACCTCGTTGCCTCGCTTGTTCCTCCAGTAGCGTATGGTGCGCTGCTGGCGCACAGCCTGGAGTTCGTTCAGAACAAAGTGCTCCCACAGAAGACCCCGATCTTCCGGTCGAAGCCGACTCCACCCACGGTGATAACAGACGAACCCCGTATCGAACCCGTAGACCTTGGGCGCAGCGACGATCTCGGTTGGGCGGTGGGTGCTGAACGGACGAATCACGTGTGCGACGAAGGTCGCTTCCAGCACCCCCAGATAGTTGCTGATGGTTTGCCGGCTAACCTCACACGGCCGCGTGAACCGGGTAGCCTCGAACACCCCACCGCTCTGCGCCCAGACCAGTTCCGCAAACCGTTGAAACGAGGAGCGGCGCTCGAGCCGAAACAGCTCTTGAACGTCTTTGGCCCAGTAGGAATCGCTCCACTCCTGGAAGTCCGCCTCGGGCAGTTTCTCCGCCATGAAGAACGGGGGCAGGCCACCGCGCAAGAAGCGGTGATCCAGTTCAGCCCGCCCGAAGGCCTCCAGATCCGCCAGCGACATCGGTGTCAACCACAGATCCCTCTTGCGCCCGGTCAAGGTGTCCTTGAACTTGCGTGACGCGCCGAGGGTCGACGAACCGGTTGCCAGCAGACGAAGATCGGGGAAGTGGTCGGCAGCGATCTTCAGCAGCTGGGACGGGTTGTCGAGCCGGTGGATCTCGTCGAGCACCACTCGGGATCCCCTGAGATCCTCCAGGAAGGACTGGGGATCCTCCATCATTCTCCGGGTGCGGGGCAGTTCGCAGTCGAAGTACTCGACCTTGTCGAGGGATCGACACAGGTAGGTCTTGCCCACCCGGCGAACGCCGGAAAGCCACAGGATCGAGCGCTCACGCCAGGCTCGCTCGATCCTGTTCTTCCAGTGGAAGCGCTGTACCATACGCTAACAACTTAGCGAATAGTAGCACCAAACGCAAATCTATTAGCGTTCGGTACACCCACGCCAGACTCCCCGTCCCCCCCCCGAAGCCCTAGGCGAAACGCACGGCGTAAATGGGCGGCAGCGTCGACGAGAGCGCCTCCCAGCGGTCCCCCTGGTTCGACGTGAGCCACAGGTTCCCCGTCGTAGAACCGATGGCCAGATGGTCGCCGTCGGCGGCGACATCCAGGGCGTGGCGATAGACCAGGTCGTAGGCGTGGTGCTGCGGCAGGCCGCGACGGAGCACGTCGAAGGACTGGCCGCCGTCCCGGGTACGCGCAACGGCGAGGCTGCCGTCGACGGGGATGCGGCATTCATCCTTCACCCCCGGCACGAACCAGGCGGTCATCGGTTCCAGCGGGTGCACGCCCACGGCGAACCCGAACTTCGACGGCTCGATGGCGGTGATCTCACCCCAGGTGCGTCCGCCGTCGGTGGAACGGAACACTCCGTTGTGATGCTGCACCCACAGCACGTCGGGCATGGTCGGGCAATGAACCAACCGGTGGGGATCCTGGATCGACGGATCGTTGCGCCGGTCCGGCGGCATGTACTCGGCGTACATGCCTTCGGTGGTGCACTCCCAGCTATCGCCGCCGTCGTTGCTGACCCAAACGCCGCCGCAGGAAACACCGACGATCAGCCGGTCCCGATCCCGGGGGTCGACGACGATCGAGTGAATCCCAGGCTCGTCGTAGCCTCCGCCGAACCAATTCGCCCGTTCCGGACGGTCCCACAGGGACCGCACCAGCTTCCAGGAGTCGCCGCGATCGTCGGAGACGAACAGCCCGCCCGGAATGGTGCCGGCCCACAGCCGGCCGGGCTGGTCGACACCGCCGGCTTCGAGGCACCAGATCAGCTTGAGCGCCGGGGCGTCTTCCCCTTCCGCCGCGTCGTAGGTCGGCACGGCGCACTCGGTCCAACTCTCGCCGCCGTCTTCCGAGCGGCGCAGCTTGCAGCCGAAGTGGCCCAGGTTGAGCGCGGCGTAGAGGGTTTCGTCCCGCGGATCCTGCAGCACGGCGCTGACCGGATCGCCGATGAAGGACGCGCTCTGCACATCCCATTCGACGCCCGTCGACGCGTAGGTAAACAGGCCCTTGCGGGTAGCAACGTGGAGGAGGGTGCTCATGGGAGGATTCTACCCTCCCGGAGGGAGATTCCTGCCCCCTGGAAATGCGGGGCGCGGTGGACCGCTTATCCCCCGGACAGCGCCTGCATGACGTACAGCTCGGAGTCGTTCTCCAGCCGGTCACTCAGGGTGTTGCGGTCCTCGATCATCTGTCCGTCGACGAAGCAGACGACGTGACGGCGAAGCCGCCCCTGTTCGTCCAGGACGTAACCGCGCAACTGGGGGTTCTCGTGGAACACCGCGTCCAATGCATCGCGCACAGTCTGCGCCGCCACTTCCTTGGGGGGACACGGGATGTGCCGCTCGAGGTTCTGGGTGAAGACCACTCGAGTCATGGTCGATCCTCCTGCGAGGGGAATGGGAGGATCTTACGGCGAGAACAGTGGTGGGACAGCCCCGGAAAACGGTTTTTTGCCGGACGGTTCATCCGCATCACGACAGCACCGAAAACGTCGCGTAGATTTCACACGGATCGACCTTGACGCGAGTAGAAACTGCGCGCCGCCGGGTTGCACTATGGGGACGGGGCGTCTCTCAACCGGCGGTAGCCGATAGCGAGGAACAGTGCGCGCCCGTCGGCGTTCAGATCTTCGATGGAGATCAACACTCGATCGGCGTGGTGCGTGTCGCCTGCCGCTTTCGCCAGCAGGTTCGTGCGAAGAAAGCGGTAGCGGGTCCGCCCGTCGACCCGTTCGGCGCGCTTCCGTCCGGTCTCTGAAGTAAGTTCCAAGGCGGGGCTGTCGGGCAGCACCTCTTTCGATCCGAGCGGCAGCAACGCGCGCAACACTCTTGCCACATCACCGGAGAGCCGGCCTGCTTCGAGTTGGTTCTCCCCGACCCCCAGTTCGAACAACCCCAGTGCCGCCACCAGAGCCTGCCAACCCCTGGGCTCCCAGCGGGGCCGCCCGCCCGGCTCCCAGTAGCCGCATCCCAGGTCGTCGCCGCGGGACCAGGCGTCGGGCCCGTCCCGCAACCAGGGCCCGCTCATCTCGTCGAACACACTCGCCGGGGCCACCGAGCCGTCACTCTCGACGCGGAAACGGAAGCGCCCCGCCGGATCGCCGAGCACATAGAAGGGCATCACCGGGTGCTCATGTAGCGCATCCCGGCGCGGGTCCGCGGCGCCCCAGAACGCCTCCCTTGCGCCCCACTCATCGTAACTGTCGAAGATCGAGGGGACCGGTGCGCACTGCTCACCCTTCCAGCAAGCATGGAGCCGTCGCGCACGCTGCTCGAGGGCGGGTGCCAGGGAACCGTAGGGGTGGCCACCGGGCTCGGGCACCGAAACCTGGGCGCCGAGCTTGACCTCATCCTTGAAGTCCAGCCAGCGGAAGACCCAGGGGTCCTCCAGGGTGCGGACCAGGTGATAGCTCCCCCGCCGGTTCGGTTGCTCCGCCAGTTCCAGCCGGCCGCCGGCCCAGACATCCACCGGCTTGCCCGAAGGTCCGAAGCCCCGGGGCCGGTGCCGAAGCCGCAGTTCGAACTCCAGCTCGATCCGCTTGGGTCGCGGCGTCGCGCCTTGATCGGCCGTGTTCGCCGTGGCCCGAGCCGGGGTACCCGCTTGACCCGGAGCCTCCGGCGCCGCGCGGGCCGTCGACAGCGCCCCCAGGCCCGCCAGCGACAGGCCCAGCACCGCAGCGATGACACGGATCGGTTCCATCTCCCGAGTCTACGCGGCACCTGGGGCAGGCGCCCACGCCGGCGCCGAATCCTCTATCATTCCTGGATGCACAGCGACAGCCAGCGCCACCATGAAATCCGGCCTTCGAGACGGTCTAGCCGCCTCGGGATGGCGGCACTCTCTCTGCTGATCCTCGCCGCCGCCGCCCTGCCCGCCGCGGCGCAGGTCGACCCGTCGTCGATCTCCGGGCTCCAGGCCTGGTACCGGGCGGACTCCCTGGGCGAGAGCCACTCCGAGGGGGACGAGATCCAGAGCTGGCCCGACCGCAGCAGCAACGGCCGCGACATGCAAAGCGACGCCAAGGGCTTGCCGGCGGTCTACCGGGTCGGGCGGTTGAACAAGCATGCGGTGGTGCAGGTGCGCAAGGGCAACGGCTACGCCATCGATCCCCCGATCGATCTGATCGACCACACCATCGCCGTGGTCTACCGCGCCGCCGCCAACAACCGGGCGCTGTTTCGCTCCGGCGGTCGCATCGGCATGATCCTGCGCAAGGACGGCAACAGCGATCACTTTCAGCCGGAGGGCAGCGGTCTTCGCACCGTGGCCTACAACACACCGGTGGAGTTCGGCGACGGCTACCACCTGACCCTGCTCGGCCGCCGGGGCAGCTCGCTCTACTCCTACGTAGACGGGGTCGACAAGGGGACCGGCGGCAAACTCGACGACATGGTCGGCGTCAGCAAGTTTTTCGAACTGCGTCATACCCAGTACAGCGAGTCCGACGGCAACGGCCTCTGGATCGCCGAGATGCTGTTCTACGACCGCTGGCTCGAGGAGAGCGAACGCAGCCAACTGACCGCCTATCTCGCCGACCGCTACGGCCTGGGCGATTCGGTCGAAGGGAGCGACGTGGTCATGGCCGGCGGCTCTGCCGGAGACAGCGGCGGTGGCGCGGTCTACACCACCGCGGCAACCGGTGGGGTGATGCAGCTCAGCAGCGATCAGCGTATCGACGTCAACGGCGACGGGGTGGCGATCCCCTGGAACCTGCAGGACCTGGTCGAGGACCCCTTCGTTCACGATGCCGAGGGGGCGCCGACGAAGCTCTGTTCCGCAGCCGACGGCGTCGGGGTGCGGCTCTACGCATCGCTGCCGCTGTTCTCGTCGACCCCCGGAGTCAACATCGAACTGGGCTTCCGTCTCGAAGACGGCACGCCCCTCCGTGGCCCGGGACGCAGCGGCTCCTTCGGCGGCCAGGGGGGCGACGCCTACGCTTCAGTGCAGGCGGAGACCTTCTTCTCCCTCAACGCCGGCGAGTGCGTCGAGGTCGTTGCCGAGGGCAAGGGATCTCCGGGCACGGTGAAGCTGCAATCGTCGATGGCGGTGGTCATCGTGGAGTCCCGCTAGTGACGCCGACGCACAGACGCCACGGCCGGCCGTCCACGGTTTCGCCACCGGCGACGCGCGTTGCTGCCCGGCCGGTGTTCGGCGCACTGCTTGCGCTCTTGTTGGTATCGGCAGGCTGCGGCGGCCCGATGACGCCTGAGGACGCGGAGAAGCTCCTTGGCCGGAACCGCCCCGCCGAGGTTGCCGACGGATTGAAGAAGCTGGAGAACAAGGACCCGCGCACCTGGCTGCTGCTGGCCGAGGCCTACGGCCGCATGCCCGATCGGATCGACGAGGCGGTCGAGGTGCTCGACCCAGGCATCGCCTCGGGCAGCCCCGAGTTCGTGATGGCCGCATCCCAGGTTGCGGTTGCCGGCGACCGCCTGGGCCACGCCGAGGACTGGCTCGCGTTGGGTCTCCAAAGCCACCCCGGCGACGTCAACCTGGCCGTCGAGCTGAGCAAGCTGCTGATGCGCTGGGGCCGCTACGCCCAGACCGCCGAATTGCTGGAACCGATCGCGGGTACCAACCCGCGGCTGCTGAACCTCGCCGGATACTCCAACCTGCAGGCGGGACAACGGGAAAAAGGACGGGCGCAACTTCGCCAGGCCATCGAGGAGGCGCGCAAACTGGGAGCGCTGTTCGCGCCACCCCACTACCACCTCGGACTCGACCTGCTGTCCGACGGTGAGCAGGCCGCGGCGCTGGATGAGTTCCGCGCGGCGACCCAGGCCAACGCCAAGCATCTGGAAGCCCACTACTACCAGAGCTGGCTGGCCGGCGAGCTGGGGCTCGACGACGAGGCCGAACGGGCTCGCAACACCTTCGCCCGGCTGTACGAAACCAAGCTGCGGGATGCCGGTGCCTTCGACGCGGTCGAAGAACAACCCGCTCCGGCAGGCAACGGCAGCCGTGGCGCCGGCGACCCGGCGCGGCCGAACATCCTGCTGGTATCGCTGGATACCCTGCGGGCCGACGGACTGGGCTGCTACGGCAACGAACGCTCGACCTCACCCTTCCTCGATCGCATCGCCGCCGAGGGTGTGCAGTTCGACCGGGCGGTTGCGCCCTCGAACTCGACACTCCCCTCGCACTACTCCATGCTCTCGGGCCTCTCGCCCGCGGCGCACGGGCTGATCCCCGATCTGAGCAAACTGCGCGGCTACCTGTTCCCCAACGAACGGACGTCCATGCGCAGCAAGGGCACCGAGACGATGCTGGCCGAGGCGCTCCACGACCACGGTTATCAGACCGCAGCGGTCACCGAGAACGGCTGGATCACCACCGCCTTCGGTTTCGACCAGGGCTTCGACACCTTCATCGCCGACATGCAGGGCTCGCTTCCCCGCACCCGGGCGGCCGCCATCGAGACCTTCGACAAGTTCGACAAGAACCGCCCCTGGTTCATGTTCGTCCACACCTACACGCCCCATCAGCCGTACCACGCCCCCGAAGACTTCCGGCTGCGCTGGGCCGATGCCGCCCATCGCGGCTTCGCCTGGCCCGAGGCGCGGGTGCCGATCGCCGAATACAACCGCTTCAAGCAGTTGTTGTTCCCGCCCTCCCCTGACGACGCCGAGGTCTTCCGCGACCTCTACGACGGCCAGGTCGCCTGGGCGGACACCCTGGTCGAGACCTTGTGGGAACAGGTGCAGGCCGCCGGCCTCGACGAGAACACGGTGCTGGTGGTGACCTCGGACCACGGCGAGGAGATCTTCGAACGCGGCATCTTCGATCACGGCGACACCTTGTATGAAGAGGTGACCTGGGTCCCGCTGATCGCCTACGGCGCGGGGCTGCCCCAGGGTGTCTCGATCCAGGGACCGGTGCCGCTGACCGACCTGCCTGCGACCCTGCTCGAACTGGCGGGCCTCGAAGGCAAGCTCGGCTTGGGATCCAGCCTGATGCCGTTGGTCGCCGGCTGCGCCGAGGGAGGCGCCGGCAGCTGCGGCTCCGACCGGATTGCCCACGCACAGGCCTACGACCTCGAGGGACGGCTGCTTTCCGCCACCTGGCGGGGCTCGCTCAAACTGATCCGCCGCGGCGATCGGGAGGAGCTTTACAACCTCGCGGCCGATCCGGGGGAACAGGTCGACCTCCTGGGAGAGCGGGATCGCTGGGCTCCGGCCCTGCGCCGTGCATGGGCCGTCGGCGAGGGCCGCGCCGGATTGGTGGCCGCGATGGACAGCCACCTGGCCGAAGCTGCGGAACTACGGGAACTGCTCGGCGTCGCCGAGGAGGAGATGGATCCGGAGACCCTGGAACGCCTCAAGGGGTTGGGTTACGTCGGCAACTGACCGTCCTCCGGACCACCGATTCCGGCCTGTCGCGCCCTGCCGTTCGAAAAGTTATTACAAGCTCAACGCCTCTTTTTCGGCGCACCCGGCTTGGCCATGCTGTTATCATCCGGCAGTTGCACTCGACCTAATCAGCGGGAAACCGAACCTTGACCAAAAAGACCGGATGGTCCCTCGACTCGTTGGTGCTGATCTTCAGCTTCATCGTGGTCGCTCAGCTGCTGACCTACATCATTCCCCAGGGGCAGTACGAACGGGTGCCCTACCCGGATAACCCCAACCGCGAGATGGTGGTCGCCGACACCTACGCGCCGGTCTCGGAGGAGGATCGGGTCTTCCTTCCCTGGGACACCTTCCTGGAGTCCATCGGCAAGGGGCTCGAGGAAGCCCAGGACATCGTCTTCCTGGTGTTCCTCGTCGGCGGCGTGATCGCCATTCTGCGCGCCAGCGGCGCCATCGACTCCGCCCTGCTCAGCGCCGTCAAGATGTTCGGCAATCAGCCCTGGATCCTGATCGCCGGCTGCCTGGTGATCTTCAGCATGGGGTCGTTCTCCATCGGCATGGGCGAGGAGTACGTCCCGCTGATTCCGATTCTGATCACCATGTGCCTGGCGATGAAGATGGACTCGATCGTGGCCATGGGCCTGATCTGGGTGCCCTACAGCATCGGCTGGGCTTGCGCGGGCTTCAACCCGTTCGGCGTCATCATTGCCCAGAACCTGGCCGGTGTACCGATCACCTCGGGTGCCGGGGCTCGAGCGGGCATGATGGTGGCGTTCCTGGCCGTGGCGTTCTGGCATGTCTATGCCTACGCCCGCCGCGTTCAGGCCGACCCGAGCAAGAGCTTCGTCTCCCATGTGGACTACTCCGAGGGATTCGAGCCGCCCAAGGACACCGAGCTGAACGGTCGGCGCATCACGATCCTGATCATGTTCGTCGGCGCATTGGTGTTGTTTGTCTGGGGTGCCGCGACCCGGGGTTGGTACATCCCCAAGCTCAACGCGGTCTTCCTCGGCCTCGGCATCCTGAGCGCGATCGTCGCCGGCATGAAGCCGGGCGAAACCAGCCGCACCTTCATTCGCGGCGCCAGCGAGATGACCAGCGCCGCGCTCCTGATCGGCTTCGCCCGCACCATCGAGGTGGTGCTTTCCGACGGCCAGGTGATCGACACGATCATCTACGGCATCGCCGGACTGCTGCGAAACCAGGGAGCAGAGGTGGCGTCTCTCGGCATGCTCGCCGTGCAGGCGATCACCAACCTGTTCATCCCCTCGGGGAGTGGACAGGCCTACGTGACCATGCCGATCATGTCGCCCCTGGCCACCCTTACCGGCGTGCCGCAGCAAACGGCGGTGCTGGCCTACCAGTTCGGTGACGGCTTCACCAACATGATCGTGCCCACCAGCGCACTGGTGATGGGCACTCTGGCCCTGGGCCGGATTCCCTACGGCGCCTGGGTTCGCTTCGCGGGCCCCCTGCTGATCAAGCTTTACCTGCTGGCCGCGGTGTTCCTGGTGCTGAGCGTCCGCTTCGGCTCGGCCATGGGGCTCTAGCCGGCCGCTTCGGGGGGAGACACGCTCCCCCCTTGCGAGACTACTTCTTCTTTTTCGATCCGCAGTCCTGGCGGAACTCGTTGCGCGCCGCTGCGCTCATGGCCTCCAGCCCGCGCTCGATGAAGGGCATCGCCTCACCCATCGCCACCCGGCACCCCTTGCGCACGATTTCGTCGCCAACGTCGTCGAAACGGTCGAGGGTTTTCTGATCGAGAGGGAACCCCTTCTCACGCAACGCGAGGATCGCGCCACCGAGGGCCACGTCACCGACCCAGTTGAGATCCAACAAGTCCCGCGCCTCGAGGTCGTCGAAGAAGGTCTGATCGTCATCTTCGCCAGGTTGCGGACGCCAGGGGTCGCCCATGTCGATGAAAGGCGGGACAGGCCATTCCTCCAACACCAGGTCCCAGGTCCAGCGCAAACGTTGGCACTGGCCGGCAAACCTTCCGATGGAGTCCCGGGCGTGCCGGCCGAGGACCAGGTAGTCGACCAGACGCGCCGAACCCAAATGGATCGCCGGATCGAAGACCTCCATCAACCGATCGCTCTGGACCACGAAGTAGAGGCCCCAGTTGCGCATACAGCGCTGTTTCTCAGGGGGTGAGAGCCAGAGTGCGATATTGACGAAATACGCCTTGATGTCCTCGTAGACATCCTGCCCCGCCGGAGTGGCCAGGAACCCGAGGGCCTTGTCTCCGGAAGCGCCATCGTCACCGGTCAGGTTGATGTTGATGAAGTGGTGCCAGGTTGCGTCGGTCAGCACCCGGCCGACTCCTGCGCGATGGCCGTCGTAGGCTCCGATCGCTCCGAAGGACCGGGACACCGTGCTGCCGGACTTGCCGCTGGTGGTGTGCCCGCCGATCACCGTCGAGGTAGCGATCACCTCCGGCAGCGGCCGCGGCCCTCCACCGGTCGCATTGGGGAACTCGGTAAACGTCATCCCATCGAGGGTCTCGGTCGCGTTCGGGTTTGCCGCAACGGTGCACTGACTCTCGTGAGCATGGTCCGGGAGGACTCGGATCGCACCGCGCGGACCGCAAAGCACCGGGTGCGGATAGGTGGCGGAGAGAAACGCGCCGATGCGCGCCCAATAGTTCTTGGGAATGATCGGCTGGGGAATATCGTCGGATTGATCGTTGAACTGGTAGCCCGCATCGTGACCCGCACGATTGGTGTCGAAGCGCCCCGGGCCCTCGAACGGCGGCGCCAAGCCTTCACCGTTGGGGCCGGGATCCGGATAGAACCAGCGGCGCATCTGGCGGACTCGCGGCAAGAACCCACCCATGGCGGCGCCCAGGTCCTCGTGATCGCCGGTGGCGAACACGCCGCCGTGGCCATCCATGAACTGCATCAGGACGCGCAACTCGCTGTCGGTCAGGCGGCCGCTCCATTCTCCGTTGACCTCCCGGCTACGCCGGGCCGCGAACAGCCAGACCTGGTCGTAGTCGTCCGGGTCGAACTGGCTGGGGTTGTCGAAGCGGAAGCTCTTGATCCGATTCGAGATATCGCCGTTGCCCTCTCCGATCTCCAGGTTGGAAACACTGTCCCGATGCGCCGCGGTGATCTCGAAGCGCACGTAGTTGGGGTGTTCGTGCTTCAGGATTGAGATCAGGTCGCTGAGCCCGAAACTCTCATCGCTGAAGTACAGGAAGCTATCCGCGACCATCAGGATGCGCACGGTGCAGGGGCGCCACAAGAGCTGCTCGAACCAGGTGGGATTGACCTTGAAACGGTCGATGGTCTCGAGCCTTTTGCGGATTTTCAATTCCAGGGGAACAAGACGGTCCATAGGGTTCTCCAGGGGCGGGGCTTGGGAGAATTCCTCCTCGTTGCCCCAACTGGCGTCCGGATGGCCCCAAAACGGCAACTGCCGAGCAAATCTCCTTTTTTTTGAGATCTCGCGAACAAATCGAGGCTCCCCGGGGTTTGCACCCGTGTACGTCTGTCAAGAAACCTGCATAACGATCCTCAGGGGGGATACACGATGCATCGATGGGTACCGGCCCTCGCGGTTCTGCTGCTGTGGAACGCGGCCACCTTCGCCCAGATTCCGGTGGAGTACCGCATTACTTTCGATAGCGTCTGGAGCGAAGAGACGCATCCCGACGATTTTCCTTTCGACCCGCACTATTCGCCGCTGACCGGCTGCGTGCACCAGCGCACCTCCTACCTCTGGGGCGACGGCCTGCTGGCCACCCCCGGGGTCGAACGGGTCGCCGAAACCGGCAACCGCAGCACCTTCGAGAGCGAGATGCAGGCCGAAGCCGCCCTGGGCCGGGCCTCCTCGTCGCTGATCCGTGGCGGCGGGTTCGACTCGCCGGGCGTGATCTCGACCACCTTCGATGCCAGCCGTGAGTTCCCGCTGGTGACCCTGATCACCATGGTGGCTCCGAGCCCCGACTGGATCGTCGGCACCGCCGGGCTCAAGCTGGTCCGGGACGGCCGCTTCCAGGACGACGTGACGATTTACGTGTATCCGTGGGATGCCGGCACCGACACCGGCGCCAGCTACGAATCGGGCAACGCCCCGGCCAACCCGCACATGCCGATCTACCTGCTGACCGGCCATCCGGTCGAGGTCGACGGCGTGGTGCCCCCCTTCGGCACCTACACCTTCGAGATCCTCAACGTCGACGGCCTGCCGCCCTACGACGACACCGACGGCGACGGCCTGATCAACCTGCGTGAAGCGGAGATCGGCTCGAACCCGCGAGTGGCCCAGAGTGATACCGACGGCAGCACCGACCTCAACGACAACTGCCCGACGGTCAACAACCCGCTTCAGACCGATAGCGACGGCGACGGCTTCGGCGACGCCTGCGACAACTGCCCGGCCATCGCCAACTCCAACCAGAACGACGATGACTTCGACCTGACCGGCGATCTCTGCGATGTCGACGACGGCCTGCTGCACTTCACCGCCGGCGGCACCGACACCCTGAACTGGCAGGCCGACAGCAATTTCACCAGCTACAACGTCTACCGTGGCGAGCTGGCGGCACTGCATGCCGGCGCCGACTACACCCAGGACCCGGCTCAACACCCCGACGCAGCGTCGTTCTGCGGCCTGAGCAGCAACTCGCTGGCGGACAGCTTCACGCCGGCGGCCGGCGAAGCGGTGTTCTACCTGGTGACCGGCGAGGTCGCCGGCAGCGAGAGCCCGCTGGGACGGATCCAGAACGGCCACCCGAGGGTGACCACCCGCCCCTGCATGTAACCAGGGCCACTCACGTCCATCCCCTTCGACTCAGACCGGCGTGCATTCCTCACGGGGTGCACGCCGGTTCTTTTTCCATCACCGCTCGCGGGTCCGGCGACACCCGCGACAGGCCGAATTGCTCGCCGACGCAGACGTTGAAGCCCCGGGCGATCAGATAGAAACCATCCCCCACCGGCGGGTCCGGCAGCAGCGTCTCGGCGGTGCCCCCCTGGTAGCGCCCGAGGCACCCCGCCCGCTGAAAGCCCGCGTCGGCCCGCATCTCCGACAGCAGTCCGTAGCGCATCTCGTAGTCCGGCTCGGGGGTCGCCGGACGAAAACGCCAGCTCATGGGGCTGTGGCCCGCGATATCGAGAAAGCAGTACTCGCCATAGAGCTCCAGCTCGCCGATGCAGGGCCCCTCGTCGAAGCTTCGCCCTTGGAGCACCACCTTGTGGGCGCGGGGCACCTGATGCTCCAGGGCAACGGTGCGCTGCCCCTCGTCGACCGGGATGTCCTGCTCCTCGAGGATCGAGATGCCCTGTTCGTCCTCGAAGCGCAGGTCGATGCTCTCGAAGTTGTTCAGGAGCCAACCGTTGCTCAGGCGCACCAGACTGATCGCGTGGGCGTTGGGCAGGGTCAGCGCGATCTCCGGCGCCTGGTCGGCGGCGGCCGAACACCAACTGCTGGAGGTCGCCGGGTTGCCGTCGGCGGCCAGCTCCGGCCGGTAGCCGGCGGAGTACTCGCTGCTGGCAGCGACCGCCTCGTGGTCCAGGGCCAGATTGCGGCAGCGGGGTGCGGTGGCGGTGCACTGCTTGTCGGTGCCGCAGATCCCGACGGCGATACAGGGGGAGGCAAAGGCGCAGTCGGCATCGACGAGGCAGGGCGCGTCGGCGCTGACCTCGATCTCGCTGATGCACGGGTCGTCGCTACGCCAGGTTTCTCCGATGAAGGATAGTCGGCGCACCCCGCCGACCGCGGGGATCACCGGGTGCGTGATCGCCCCGGCGGTCAACGAGACGATGCCGGAGTCGTAGAGCAGACCGCCGGCGGCGTTGCGCAGCTCGAAACGGCCTGTTTGGAAATCGTGGGTCAGCCAGGCGTTATGGATCCGGATCTCGGAGATCCGGGCCGGGTAGACCCACTCGACGTGGAGCGCCGGATCGGGGTCGCCGTCGGCGGAACACCAGCTCGAGGTCACACCGGGATCGCCGTCGATGGCCTTCCGAGGCAGGTAGCCGGGACTGTAGGAAGAGCTGGCCCAGATCCGCGTCTCGAGCGCCTGGGTCGGCGGCCCGCAGAGCCCGATGCCCTCCCGGCAAACACCGTCGTAGCCGCAGGTCTCGAGCCCCGTGCAGGCCAGCCCATCGTCGCAATCGGCGTCGACGGCGCATGGAGATGCCCACACCCCGAACGCCATCGTCCAGACCATCGCAATGATCGCAAAGCGCATCTCTTGCCCCTCCGCCGGCCCGATCCAGGCCTCGAGGAAGAGACGCCCGCCGCGGCAGTTTGCCTTCAGGCTGAAACAAAAAAACGGCAGCGCACCCCTGCGCTGCCGTTTCTGACCGTTTCTCGATCGGGGTTTTCGGCCTAGGCGCCGCAGCCCCGGGCCTTGGCGGCCCGCTCGACCTGCTCCAGGTACTTGCCCACGTCTTCGCGAGGCTTGACCTGCTGGGCCCGGTTGAGCAGGTCCCGGGCCTTGCAGTACTCGGATTGGCCGACCAGGAGCTGCGCCCGGCGGACCTTGGCGTCCGCTTCGTAGCCGTCGATGTTCTCGGCGCGCTCGTAGTAGAACATCGCCTTCTCCGGCTCCCCGGTGGCGTAGTGCCGGCCGAGCAACATCAGCGTCTCGGCATCCAGCGGATCCAGCGCCACGATCTCCTCGAGTACCGAGATCATCTCGCCGCCGACACCCTCGGCCACGGCGATCCGCGCCTCGACCTTGAGCAGATCCTTGTGCTGCTCCTCCTCGAGCCTGCCGGCGTAGACATCCTTGATGCGGTAGAGCAGTTCCTTGGCCTGATCCATGGCGCCCCGCTGCTGCAGCCAGTTGACCCGCTGCACCGGCGCGGCCACCGGCTGCTTGCTATCGAGCTCGATCGAGGCCAGGTAAGCGTTGGTCGCCAGATCCCACATGCTCTGATTGACGTAGATATCGCCCAGGGTCATCAGGCTCTCGGGAGTCGCCTTGCCCATGCGGCGCAGGATCTCGAAATTCTGGGCGGCCATCAGCGGCTGTTCGTTGCCGATGAAGGCGTTGGCCTGGAGCAACCAGAACTTCTCGGCATCGGGATACTGGGAAACCAGCTCGTTGGACAGAGCGATGGCTTCTTCCCACTTGTTCTGCTTGAGCAAGGCCTGGGCCAGGCCCTGCTTCCAGTCCAGGGTTCCGGGCTGGAACAACAACGCCTGGCGGAAGGCGGACTCGGCCGAGATGTGCTGCCCCTCGGACTGGTAGCCGTAGCCCAGCAGCCCGTAGGTCAGGCCGTCTCCCCCACCGAGCTCGATGACCCGGCTCAGATGACCGACCGCCTCCTTGAAGCGGTTGTTCTGCACGTAGACCAGGCCGACGGTGCGGTGCGCCCGCATGAAGCTGGGGAACTTGGCCAGGGCCGATTCGTAGCAATCGAGGGCTTCTTCCTGTTTGTCGAGCTGCACGTAGATCGAACCGAGGGTGAAATCGAGCAGCGCGCTGGTGCCGGCGGGGTCGGCGTCGATGGCGGCCTCGAGCTGCTCGGCAGCCGCAGCCGGATTCGCCTGCTCACCGGTCTCATCGTTGTCCTGCATCAGGCCCAACACCGTGCGCAGGGTTTCGCGCTCGGTCTCACTGACATCGGGCTCGACCTCGGCCCGGCGCTTGAACTGCTCGTCGAACTGCCGGGCGAAGTTGGGGTCCGACCAGAGGTCCAGACCGGCCTTGTTTCGCTCGGTGGGTTCGCTGAGACCGTTACCCACCAGATCGAGGGCCTGCTTGTTCTGCTCCAACAGCTCCTCGGGGGTCAGCTGCTCACCCTCGCTGGTGACGCCGTCCTTCTTGGCCCGTCGCGCAGCACGCTCGGCCTTCTTCCTGGCGCGCTCGGCTTCGCGCTCAGCCTTCTTCTTGGCCTTGTCCGCCTCGCGCTCGGCCTTCTCGGTCGCCTTCTCGCCGTCCCCGCCCTCCGCGGCGGAATCCGCTCCCGGCGCGGCGAGATCGGCACCCATCGGCGCAACATCGCCGGCTCCGGCGGCCTGGGCCGTCGCGGCGGGCATCCACAGGAGCGCAATGCACATGGCCGGCGCGAGGGACAGTTCGGCAAAAGACTTCAACATGACTCAGATCCTCTTGCGGGCCGGCGGCCCGCGACGAACTAGCTCGGCAACTGGAAGGTGACCGGAATACGCATCTTGAAGCGCACCTTCTTGCCACCACGGGTTCCGGGTTCGAAGCGCCACTGCCGCACGGCGTCCATGGCCAACTTGTCGAACAGCGGGTTGGTCGACTGGGTCACCTTGGGATTGCTGACCCGTCCGTCGGTTCCTACCTGGAACACGACGTAGACGACTCCCTCCTGCTTCGTCTTGATCAGGTCGGGCGGATAGCCGGGTTGACGCTGGAACACGATCCGCGGTGTTTGGTCCAGCTGGGCCGCGGAGAAGATGTCCTCCACCGAACCGCCTGCATCTCCCACCACGTCCTTGAGGAAGCTCGCGACATCGAAACTTCCGGCACCACCACCCGCATCCGGGTTGAGGGCCAACTCCAACTGACCGAGGTCCAGCGGTTGAGCCTGGGGCTCGAACTCCGGCTCCGGTTCGGGCTCGGGCTCTTCCTCCGGGGGCTCCTCCTCGGCCATCTCCACTTCCGGCGGAGGCTCGAGGGTGGTCGCGTCGACTCGGGTCACCGTGGTGTCCTTGACCAGATCTCCCAGGGTCTGCATCAAGGGCAACACCAGGAAGACCAGCAGGGTCGCCACCAGCGCCAGCACCACCGCAGAAGTGTGCTGGAACAGACGCTTGATGAAGCTCTTCTTCTGGTCCATCGCAGCCTCTAGTTGCGCTTGGTTGCCAGAGAGACCTGGGTTGCACCGGCCAGCTTGGCCTCGTCGAGCACCCGGGCGAACAGACCGGTCATCGCCTGATCGTCCGCCTGGATGATCACCGGCAGGTCTTCCTTGGCGGTCATGCGTTTGACCAACGGCCGCACTCCGGTCAGACCGATTTCACGACCGCCGTAGACCACCTTGCCGTCGGCGGTCACCGCCAGCAGGATGCTGTTCTTGTCGAGGTTCACGCTGGAGGCGGCCTGAGGCTTCTGCACCTCGATGCCGGTCTCGTCGACGAAGGTGGTGGTCACGATGAAGAAGATCAGCAGGATGAACACGCAGTCGATCAGCGGTGACATGTTCACCACTTCGCCCTCGTCTTCTCCCTCGAACATCGATCGGAATCGACTCATGGTCAGGCTCCCTTGGGCATCGCTTCCTGGTCACGCTTGTAGACGTGCTGAGCGCATGCACATTCCAGGTGCTGAAGAAACGCGTCGTAGGCTTCGGCCTGGCGTTGGAGGCGGTACTGAAAGAACACGCCGACCAGCGCGATGACCAGCCCGGTCTCGGTCGTGACCAAGGCCTCGGAAATACCGGCCGCGATCTGCTCCATGGTCTGATCGCCGCCGGAGCCGCCGGCCAACCCCTTGAAGGTCGTCAACATGCCGGTCACCGTGCCGAGCAGGCCGAGCAGCGGCGCCGTGCCGACCGCCCGCTTCATGAAGCGAAGCTCGCGCACGAACGGAGCGATCTCGCTGGAACGCAGCTCGCTGAAGCGAACCGTCATGTCCTTGAGATTGTCGGCATCCATCACGTAGCGGATCAGCCGGCCGACGGCACCCTTGCGCTTGGTCTCGTCGGTGATCCAGGGGCGCCACTTCTTTTCGGGCATCGACTTGAAGCCGCTGGCCCGCAGGCCGAACCAGATGTTCAGCCCCACGACGAACAGGATGAAGCTGTTCACCGCCAGGGCGATCATCGCCCATCCGCCCTGCAACCAGATCTCGACCGCACGCTGGGCCAGAGTCTGGATCTGTTCGAGCACCACTCCCATGGCCTAGTGGTCCGGGCCCTGGGCCTGGGCTATCGACGCCTGGGCGCCGACCGGCAGCGGCCCACCATGCTGCACCGTACCGCCCCCGGCCCCGGCCGCGTCGGCCTGGGCACCGCCGGCTCCACCGGCCATCACGCCCTGCATGCCGGCGCTACCGATGTGCAGGCGGTTGAGGAAGCGAACCGCGGTTTTCTCCATGCCGTCGATGACCCGGCGCGCCCGGCGCGAGAGGTAGGCGTAGAGCAGCAGCGACGGAATCGCGACGACCAGACCGAACTTGGTGGTGATCAACGCCTCGGAGATACCTCCGGAGAGGGTCTTTGCATCGCCGGTGCCGAACACGGTGATCATCTGGAAGGTGGAGATGATGCCGGTCACGGTACCGAGCAGGCCGAGCAGCGGTGCTGCCGCGGCGGCCACCTGGACGAAGGGCAGGAAGCTGTTGAGCCGCAGCCGGGTCTCGAGGGTCTGCTCGTACATGACCTCCTCGACCAGCTCCTTGGGCTCGCGGATGTGTTCGACGCCGGCCTTGAGCATCTCTCCGGTAGGCCCGGAAACATCGCCGACGACCCGCTCGGCCTTGGTGTAGTCCTGCGCCTTGACCGCTTCGAGCAGGGTGTCGATGCGCCGGTTGGAAGGGGTGCGCACCAGCATCATCTGAATCAGCTTGATCAGCGCGACCAGTAGCGCCGACGCGGCGAGAAGGACGATCGGGTACATGACCACGCCCCCCTTCTTGAACTCCGCCAGCAGGCCCTCGTCGATGGTCTCCATGGTGATCGCGTTGCCCAGGCTGGGGTCGAAGGGCAGGATGCCGGAACCGGACTGAATCAGCGAGGCGATCGCCTCGCCGTTGGCCGGGTCCTTCAGCAACTGCATCTTGGGCTGCAGGGAGTTTTCCTGGATCGCCAGGCCGGCGTCGGAGCCATCCTTGGCCCGGAAGACCGCGACGGGGCCGAGGATGCCGAAGGTGACCTCCTTGACCAGGCCGCCTTCGCCCACGGCGGTGCCGTCGAAGGACTCACCTCCCAGCAGACCCTCCAGCCGGTCGATCGACATCTCGATGGCGTCGGTCTGTGCCTGGAAGACCTCGGACGGAGTCAGCTCAATATCGTCGAAGGCATCCCGGGCCTTCTCCAACGTCGTTTCGTAGCGCTGCAGCTCGGAGATGTGCACCTGGGATTCGACGTTTCGCAGGTACTCACCCAGCAGGTTCTCCAGGTAGCGCTTGGATTGCTGCCGGCCCTCGAGTTCCTTGGTCAGGTTGGTCAGATCGAGGGTCTGCAGGTCGAGCTCGGCGCCGACCTCCTCGAACTGCTTGCGCACCCGGGTCAGCTCGTTCTCGCGTTCTCCGAGACGGCGGTTCATCGGGATCTTCTCGGCGGCGATCTGCTTGCGCAGATCGGCCAGCGCCCGGGTCGCTTTGTCCAGATCTTGCCTGGCCTTGTCCGCGGTGTCCGTCAGCGTCGCATCCTGGGCCGCCAGGCCGGAGACGCAAAGAACCAGAACCAGCGCCAGGGCCGGCATACGGGTCTCGAAGTTCATGATCCGCCTACCCCCCGTCATTGGATCGTCACCGGCAGCGGCACGAAGGCCGGCTGGGCTTCATCTTTCAGGATCTGCAGCGTCAGAAGCACATCGGGCGCCAGATCGTTGTTCTCGGTCCAGACCCAACCGTCGTCACCCGGCCGGCCGGTGCCCGCGATGGTGCCCGTCGAGTTGGCGAAGAAGGCCTGCCCCAGGCCGACGTAGATCACGCTGACCTCGGCAGAACTGCCGTTGTCCAGGTCGCGCAATTCCGACGCGACGTAGATGTCGTTGTTGAACTTGTTGACCTGGTTGAGGATTCCCAGGACGTTCTGGTAGCGAACCGCGAGGCTCAGCTCGGTGCTCGCCGGATTCGCCGGAATCTGGCGCTCCAGACGCTCGACCTGGTCTCTCACCGGAGACGGCAGACGCTTGAACAGCGCCTTCGTCTTGCGCTCGATCGACGCGATCGAGACTTCGAGGGACGAGGTCGCCGCCTTGAGCTGGCCGGTCTTGAGCTCGAGATCGCGCTTCTGCTTGCGCGTCTCCCACAGGCCCTCCCTGGACTCCTGGATGCGGCCTTCGAGCGACGAGATCTCGCCGTCGACCAGCGAGATGCGCTGCTCGAGCACGTCCTTGCCCAGGCGCCAGTCCTCCTTCTCCTTGGAGATCAATTGCTGCGCCTCGACCCATTTGGTGACGAGATCGCGGGTGTTTTCCAAGGGGGAGCTCTCGGCCAGGGCCGAACCTCCGGCCAGGACACCCGCAACCGCGAGCCACAGGCCTACCTTGACGACGAACTTGACCATTCCGAACTCCTACGTTGGCCGCGGACCTACCAACTGAAACCGACACCGAGGCTGAACTCACGGGCCGTCGGTCGCTGGGTGCGCAGGAACTGCGCGCCGTCCGACGTCTGAGTCCACCCCTCGAAGGGCACGTCAACCCCTTGCGGGGTGCGGAAGACCGAGAGCTGCTGCTCCCGGGTGACGTTCTTCAGCTTGAGCGAAAACGAAAAGTGCTTCTTGAAGCGCTGTCGAAAGTTGAGATCGAAGCGCTTGAACGAGAGATTGAAGACGTTGGGCCTGGCGCCCTCCTGACCCCGAGCCGCACCGGTGAGCAGGGTCTCGCCGATCACGTTGTAGAACAGCGAGACCGTCGTTCCCGAGCGGTTGTTGTCGTAGGTCACGTTGGCGTTGAACAGGTACTCGGGCTGACCCTGAAGCCGCCGGGTCTCCTGCCGGATCCCGAAGTCGCCCAGGGACTCCTGCTCGTCCAGGGGCACGTCCACTTCGGAATCGAGTGAGGTGAAGTTCAGGCCCACGGAGAAGTTGTCCAGCCACTCGCTGAACAGACCGAGATCCGAACGGGACTCGAATTCCCATCCCTCGACGCGGCCCGACGGGTAGTTGATCGGCTGCACCAGATCTCGACCACCGACAGTGAAGCTGATCAGCTCGATCGGGTCGGTGATCTCCTTCTGGAACAGGCTGAAGGCCAACACCCGGCCGGGAGAGGGAAACCACTCCCAGCGCAGATCGGCGTTCTCGATATCCGAAAGACCCAGCTCCGGGTTTCCGGTGAACTCGTCCCCGTCGAGGAACTCGATGGTCGCCACCGGGGCCAGCTCACGGAAGGTCGGGCGGGCAATGGTCCGGTTCCAGGACGCGCGGAGCTTCATCTCGCCCGGGACGATCTCGTAGGTCGCGCCGATCGAGGGCAGCAGGGCGTCGTCTTCGACGCGGCCGGCGGCCCGGGGGTCGGCCTCGTTCACGTTCTCGAAGTTCCGGGAGCCGTCGGGCTGGGTCACGATGATCTGCACCAGCGAGCGCGATTCCGGCACCGTCGACATCAGGGTCGATTCCTGGCGGGCGCCGAAGGTGAAGCCCAGCCGGCGGGTCACCGGGAGCTCGGCCATCAGGTAGGCCGCTTCGATCTCCTGCTCCCCTGCGTAGTCGACGTCGAGGTTGGCGCCGATCGGGCCGATGGTCCAGACCAGCTGGTCGATGGCCGAGCAATCGAGGTTGATCGTCGGATCGATCCCGTCGGGGTCGTCCAGGGTGCAACGGTTGCCGGCAAAACCGACGAACGCAGGGTCGAGGAAGTTGTCGGTCCACAGCCCCGGTGCGATTGCGGGGTCGTTGGGGAAACGGCCGTCGAACAGGTCGGTGTTCGAGTTGCGGAACTGGACCGCGCGGTCCTGGTTGGCCTGGGCAGCCGTATTGCGCTGCGAAGAACCGAGGTAGTCGTTGACCGGGAGATACGAAAACGAATCCTGCCGGAAGTCCCGGTCGGCGCTCTCGAAGTAACCACCGAACTTGATCTTGCCCTTTTCCTGAGACCACTGTTCGAAGGGAACGGACACGTTCAGCGCAGCGATGTCGCTGTCCTCGACCACGTTGCGAAAAATCCTGCGGATCGCATCGGAGGGGCCACCGATGTTGGCCGGGCGCCGGGAGATCTTCAGGTAGATGTCGCCCACGTTGATCTCGTTGAACTGGTTGCGGAACAGTCGCTGGTCGGGCTCATCCTGCTCGGTGGAGTTCCGGGCCAGGGTGTAGTCGATATCGACGGACTTGAACACACCTTCACCGACCCCGAGCGGAATCTTGTGTTCCCCCGCGAGCTGCAGCGACTCGACGGTGCGCTCGGAGAAACGCAGCGCCTGGTTCTCTTCGAGGTTGGTCTGCAGGTCGATGTTGTCCGAGGACAGCTGGAACCGTGCCTCGTCGGAGATCGACTCGTTGCGGATGTAGCGCAACGCGACTTCGTGGTTGATGTTCGGCTGCACCACCAGGGTCCCCAGGGTTCCCGTCAGGCGGCTCAGGGTTCCGCGATTGTCGTCACGGAAGGTCGGCACGACCGAGGTGGGGTTGTAGTCGACCTGGTTATTGACGGCGTTGCCGAAGAACTGCGCCGAGTCCTTTTCGGTGCGGGCGGCGATCACACCGATGCGGCCCTCGCGGCCGAAGTCCATCCGGTGCCCGATCGTCAGCGAATAGCCGTTGTTCTTGTTGGGAGCCCTGCGGGCCGTACCGAGTACCGGCGGCAACGCGTTGCTCTGCTCGTCGATCACGCTGTTGAGTTCCAGGTTGCTGCCGTCGCGGGTCGGGGCGCCCGGGGTGGGGAAGACCGCGCCCAGGCGGCGATCGAGCACCGCCGGAAGCCCGCGGCCGCTCGATCGTGTCCCCCCGCCGATGTAGGTGACGAAGGCCGGGTTCTCGGTGGCCAGCGAGTCGTCGCCGACCGACGACGAGAAGCTCACCGTAAAGGCGTCGGGCACCGATTTGGTCTGGATGTCCACACCACCGCCGGTGAAGTCACCTTGCAGATCGGGGGCGAAGGTCTTGGTCACGGTCACGTTTTCGATGGTGGCCGTGGGAAAGACGTCGATCTGGGCCGCCCGGCGGCGAGGATCCGAACTCGGCACCCGGACGCCGTTCAGGGTCGTACCGGTATAGCGGTCGCTCAGCCCCCGGACCGTTGCGTACTTGCCGTCGACCACCGACGCGCCGACCACCAGCTTCAGAGCACCGGCGGCATCGCCGACGCCGGCCTTGCTGATCAGTTCCGATGAGATCGCGTCCTGAACCTGGAGCGATTCCTGGCGAATCGAGAGCAAACCGAGTTCGGAGTTACCCAGGAGTGCCTGCCCGACGACGACCATCGGAGCCATGTCGATGATCTCGAGACCGAGCGTCGCATCGGCATTGGCCAACCTGCCCGGCAGTACGACCACATCGGTCAGAACCGCCCGCTCGTACCCCGGCTTGGCCAGAATCAGGGTGTACTTCCCCGGGGTCAAACCATCGATGAGGAAACTGCCGTCCTGATCGGTCGTCTTGCTCAGCGGAGATCCAGCCACGGTGATGCGCACGCCGTCGAGCGGGGTGTCGAAACCCTCCTCGACGATGGTGCCGCGGATGCCGCCCTCCTGGGCGGCGGCCACGCCGACGCTCGCAAGAACAACGATCACCGAGAAAACGCTGATGGCGATTCGTCGACCGCACTGAAGTGCACGGCTACGAATCGCCGGCGCGATGGCGCCCATGTAGCTGCTCCTCTACCTGGTCGCGGGATGGTTGAGCACGCTTTTGTCCGCTTTCAGGAACCACGTCATCGCGGATTCGGCTTGCGCGTCTCAGCCCCGGGTCGCGTTCCTAGCCCGAACGCGAACCTCCATCCAGGACCCTACGAACTGAAACTACCAGGGTGACTTTAAGCCCGTGTAAAGCGTGTCGAGTTTGTGACGCGTGATGTCATTTACCGGGTAGCCGTGTCGCGACATCGCCCGACAAATCTCGACGACCGCCAGGGCACGCGGCCTCGCATTCACGAGACTCGCGGCCTGATCGAGAGCTTCGTTGAACAGGCGCGTCGCTTGTTCATCGTCTTCGTTGATCAGATAAGCCATGGCGGCCATGGCCATGAACTTCGGGCGTTCGATGACCGAGATCCGCTCACCGCGCGCAACCGCCTCGGCCCGCTCGATCAACTCGCGGGCGTGATCGCGATCTCCGATCCGCGCGAAACTGATGCCGGTCTTGGCCAGAAGCGGCGCTTTCGCCACGTGATCGGCCGCCATGCGGCCGAGCTTCTCTTCGACGTCGGCCAGTGCCTCGCGGGCCTTGTCCTTCTCGCCGATCCGGGCGTACTCGTCGCCGATGACCGAAAAGGCCTCGATCGCCCGCCAGCCGGGGACGACCAGCGCAGACTGCCAGGCGGCATCCAGCGCTTCCACGCGCTGTTGGCGGCTCAGCGGTTTCTGCCTGGAAATCTCGATGTACCCGCCGGTGCGGTACCAGGCATCCTCGTACGTCTTGCTCTCCTGGGAGTCGAGCCTCCCGAGCGCGCCCTCGAAGTCTCCGTTGACGGCCATGGCTACAGCCGCGGCAGCCGCGGAACGGCCCAGATACTGGGAGCGATCCGACGACGCCAGATCCCCGGAAATCCGTGTGGCCCGATCCTGTTCGCCGATCATCGCCAACGCTTCGGCGATGTGCGCGCGAATACGCGGACCGTACCATCCGGTCATGCCGCGCTGAAACCGATCTGCGGCATCGACCAGGCGCCTCGCCCGGGTCAGGTCGCCCTGTTTGGCGTACTCCGCCGCGAGATCGGCGAGAGCCACGCCACGGCGCCAACCCTCGATGCGCTCGGCCATTCCGGCGGCACGCTCGAGTTCCCCAACCTCGATCAGTTCGCGCACGACCGATTCCTGGGCCCGGGTCATGTCCTTCGGATCGACGCTAAGTGCCGAAGCGAACTGGAAGCCGTAGTCCAGATAGTCGCGAGCTGCCTCTTCCCTGGGAGCGACGTCGGCGACAGCTGCAACCCCTGAGCCGACCAGCAGGAGAACCGCGACGAAAGACACTTTCCACACACGTCCGAACGGCATGATCAAACCTCTCTCCGAAAACGAGAAAAATCCCGGGGGCCCAAAAGAGCCCCCGGGATATCGAATCGAACTACAGGCAGCTGGCCGGACCCGTGCGTTCTCCGCACGTTTCGTTGCTCTGCCCCAGGGAGCCGTCGCCGCAGGCGTTGGTTCCCCGTACCAGGTAGAAGAAGGCGCTGCCGGCGGCCGGAGTCTGGGCGTCGGAAGCGCTGCTGTCATCGTCCCCGCACTCGTCGGAGCTCACTCCCTGAGCGGACGAGAAGTCGGAGGCGTCGTTGGAGCGCAGGGCGTCGTACCCGGCGGTGTTGCACGCGGCGCCGGCCCAGACGAAATCGGTCTTGCTGACGAAGATCAACGAGTTGCCGACCTCGTTCGGCTCAGAACCGCTTCCGGTGCTCTCGTCACAGGTCGGGAACAACCCGAGCGAACCGGCGTTGGACCAGCAGAGGCCCCAGTTGCTGCCGAAACTCATCGCGCCCTTGTAGGGAGCGCTCTGGAAGAACCCGCCGACGCTAGGCGCATCGATCGTCGGACAGGAGGTGGCTTCGGTCGGCTCCTCGGCGAGGCGGGGATCGAAGCTGTTGACCGCACCGGGGTTGCTCAGCGTCGGAGCGTCGCGATCGAGCGCGGTGAACGGCAGCGGATCGCCGCAGGCGTTGTAGCTGTTGCCCCGGGCCGTGTAGAAGTCCGCCGGGAAGTAGTGATCACCGCCACCGCAGTTGAATGCGGCGCCGGTGCCCGATCCGTCGGGAAGGTCCGAACCACCGCCGAAGCAGTAGAACTCGTTATCCCGCAGATCGAGCTCGTTGAGAGCGAAGCCCTGAGGCAGGTAGATGTCGGTGTTGCCGGATCCGTTGCCGCCGTTGTAGGGATCGTCCCAGTTGTCGGCAGGGGTTCCGGCGGAACCGGGCTGGCCCTCGATGCACGCCACGGCGCCACCGAAGTCGGCCATGATCGAGTTGAGCACCTGGCCGCCCGCTGCGTCGCGGATGTGCAGGCCGGTGTTGTCCGAGCGGGCGGCCCACTCGCTGCAGGTATCGCCGGGGATCGGGCAGTCGGTGTCGACGAAGCAGGCTTCGCCGCCGATGAGGCAGACACCGCCGCCGCCCAGTCCGACCGCCGTCATGTTGGCGATGGTCGGAAGCGCGAAGGGAAGCGAGGCGTCGGGGCCGTCGCCGCCGTCCCACTCACCGCCCTTGTCGGACTGTTCGTTGCCGGCTTCGCCCTGGAGCTGCAGCCAGAACTGACCGTTTCCGCGCCAACCCTGGTCGTAGTCGAAGGAGTCGTCGCCGACGCCGATGACGATGGCGTGGCGGACGTTGGCGGCGCCACCGAACCATTCGATGCCGTCGTCCTGGTTCTGGTAGACCTCGATGTAGTCGATGTCGGTCTCGCGGCCGACACCACCGAGGGTCAAACCGTTGATCTCGTTGGCCGCGGCGAGGTTGAACCCACCGTAGCGCAGCGAGACGTAGTTGAGCGTACCGGAGTTCCCGTCGTCGCAGTTGCGGCCGAAGGGACCGGAGAGGAAGTCGTCGCAGCCACCGTAGAGTCCGTTGCTGGTGGCTTCGAGGCCCTCGATGAACTCGGTGTTGGTCGGGTCCACCGCGCCGGCGGTGCCGGCACCGACGTAGCCGTAGCCCAGCAGGATCAGGCCACCCCAGCGGCCTTCCAGCGTGCGGGCGTTCTGCACCGTGTCGTAGGGCGCCGTCGGGTTGTTGTTGCCCTGGACGTTGTCGTCGGAGCAGTCGGTGAACACGATCGGAGCGGCCTCGGTACCGGCCGCGTCGATCACGCCGCCGCGAGCAGCGATCAGCGCGCCCGGATCGTTGTTGCCCAACGCCGACTCCCCTTCACCGCGAATCACGGTGCCGGGCTCGATGGTCAGGGTCGCACCGTTCTCCACGAAGATCGGCTTGGTCAGGATGTAGGTGGTATCCGCGGCCCAGGTCGTCGAGACCGAGATGTTGGAGGTCACGCGGAAGGTGCCGTTGGGCTGCGGATCGGCATCGCCGTCGCCGTCGACCTCGCAGAAGTCGACATCGCCGGGATCGCATACGCCGCCGTTGGGGCAGTCGCCGTCGGAGGTGCAGGCAGCGCCGTCGTTGTCGCCACCGGCGCAGGTGCGGCAAACGCCGCCCGAGCACTCGGAGAAGGTCACGGTGCCCAACCGCGAAGCGGTGGACCAGCCGTTGGCCCAGTTGCCTTCCGCGGCGAAGGCGCCGCGGTAGGGAGCCGGCTCGAAGAAACCGTCGTTCGGTAGCGAGAACACGCCGCTGGTCAGCAGCGGGCTTCCCGGCGTCGGACGCGGGTCGATCTCGAGCACGCGGCCCGGGTTGCTCAGCGTCGCCGGCTCGCGGTCCAGGACCTCGATCGGCAGCGTCGAACCGCAGGCGATGTAGTCGTTCTTGCTGTAGAAGTCGGCCGGGGCGAAGTGATCGCCACCGCCGCAGTTGAACTGGGCGCCGGTGCCGCTGCCGTCGGGCAGCGCCTGTCCCGGCTCGTAGCAGAAGAAGGTGTTCTGATCGAGATCCAGCTCGTTGGTGCCCAGCTCGAACTCGACGAACTCGACGCCGTTGGCCACGTAGGGGTCGTCCCAGTTGTCCGCCGGCGTTCCGACGGAGCCTGGCTGCCCTTCGATGCAGGCCACCGCACCGCCGAAGTCACCCATGAACGAGTTCAGCACGCGGCCGCCGGCGGCGTCGCGAATGTGCAGGCCGGTGTTGTCGTTCTGGGCGGCCCACTGCTCGCAGGTGTCTCCCGGGAGCGGGCAGTCCAGATCTTCGAAGCAGGTCTCACCGCCGATCAGACAGACGCCGGCGGCGCCCAGGCCGATCTGGGTCATGTTGGCGATGGTCGGCAGCGAGAACGGAAGCGAGGCGTCGGGACCGTCGCCACCATCCCATTCACCACCCTTGTCGCCCTGCTCGTTGCCGGCCTCACCCTGGATAGCGAACCAGAACTGGCCCTTACCGCGCCAACCCTGGTCGTAGTCGAAGGTGTCGTCACCCACGGCGACCACCACCGCGTGCTTGACGTTGGCGGCGCCACCGAACCACTCGATGCCGTCGTCCTGGTTCTGGTAGACCTCGATGTAGTCGATCTCGGTCTCACGGCCGACACCACCCAGGGTCAGGCCGTTGATCTCGTTGGCCGCAGCCAGGTTGAAACCGCCGTAGCGCAGCGAGACGTAGTTGATCAGACCGCTGTCGCCGTCGTCGCAGTTGCGATCGAAGGGAGCCGAGAGGAAATCGGAGCAACCGCCGTAGAGACCGTTGCTCGTCGCCTCGAGACCCTCGATGAACTCGGTGTTGGTGGGGTCGATGGCGCCGGCGGTACCGGCACCGACATAGCCGTAGCCCAACAGGATCAGGCCGCCCCAGCGGCCTTCCAGGCCCTGTGCATTGGCGGCAGTGTCGTAGGGCGGGGTACCCGGGTTACTGCCGAGGTTGTCGTCCTCGCAGTCGGTCATGACGATCGGGGCGCCGCGGGTACCGGCCATGCGGATCTTGGAGCCTCGAGCTCCGATCAGCGCGCCGGGGTCGTTGTTGCCCAGCGCCGATTCCCCCTCACCGCGGATCACGGTACCGGGTTCGATCGAGAGCGTCGCGCCGTCCAGCACGAAGATCGGTTTGGTCAGGATGTATTCGGTGTCCGCCGTCCAGAGCGTGCTGGTGGCGATGTCCGCTGTGACGCGGAAGGTGTTGGCAGGTTGACCGGCGACGGCGCACTGACCCGGGCCACCCGGATCGCAGACACCGCCGTTGGGGCAATCGGCGTTGGAGGTACAGGCCCCCCCATCATTGTCGCCGCCAGCGCAGGTTTGGCACACGCCGCCCGAGCACTGCTGGGCCATGGCCGGGGTACCGGCGAGGACCAGGGCCGCCATCAGGAAGATGGCGAGCGTGAACAGCTTTCTCACAATCTCTCCTCCCGAGCGATGTGGACAAGTCGGAGGCCGCGCCCATCGCTCAAGCTCGCGGCTGGATCAGACGCGAGGCAAGCTATCGGCGGTCTGTGACAGGTCTGCGACAGCGCGGTAAGAAGTTGGGAAGAGCCGCTCCCGGTGCGGGTTTGCGGGGATTGGCACCTTACGCGGAGTTAACGTCCGCGGCATCGATGGAGCTCTGTGCTCAGCTCATCCGGGGAAGCGGGCGGGGCGCCCTTCGCGGCCCGCGGCGTGGCGCCTTGATGCCCGAAACGAAGAGCAAACGGAACACCCGGTAGCGGTGCCCCCGATAGGGCTCGAGAAGTTCCAGCATCCGCCGGTCGTCCCCCCGCGGCTCGCCGGCCAGCGCCCAGGAGACGGTGTTGGGCAGGTGCACGTCTTCCACGGGAACGGCGTCGGCAAAACCGAGCCCGCCCCCCAACGCGTTCTGCACCGTCCACGGACCGACACCCGGAACCGCGTGCAGGACGGACACGAACGCCTGCGGCCCCTCGGCGGCGGCGCGCTCCAGGGCCGGCTCGAGCCGCGCCAGACGACGAATCGTGCGGGCCTGCCGGGGCAGCACCCCCAGGCGGATGTACTCGTCCACCGAGATCCGGGAAAGGGTCCCGGCCTCCAGGGGGACGTAGAGCCCGTCGGAGAGTTGCTCTCCGTGCTCCCGCAGCAGGTTTCGCCAGGCGCGGTAGCCCTCGCCCACGGTGACCAGTTGCTGCAGTACGATCTGCACCAGGGTCGGCAGGATCCGCGGAACCCGGGGCAAACGGATGCCGGGGTAGCGCCGATGGAGACGATCCAGCCGGCGGCCCGGCTGGAATCCCGACGGGTCGTCCTCGAGGCCGAGCCAGGCCGGGACCCGCGGCTCGAGCCAGGAGGCCCCGGGCCCCGTCAACTCGACGTTCAGCCTGCTCCCCTCCTGCCGAACCTGGAGCACCGCCGGCCCGTCGGGAGTCGCCTGGGCCCCGCGCCACCCACCTCCGTCGATCCGCACACAGGGATCTCCCGCCCCCATCCGCAGGCCGGAGAGGGTCGAGGGCAAGTGATACTGGGCGTCGACCTGCACCCGCCGATCGTAGAACGGCGCCGGCGTCCGCGGCGAGGCCCGCTGCCGGACACCTGTCACCGGCGGACGCGGACACCTGTCCGCGGCACCCCTGTCCGGACAGTCGATTTGCCGTTTTTCCGCCGGAATCCGGCGGTTCGGCCCATGGCATCCACCTTGCGATAGGCCAGGGTCCACGACCGATGAGGACCTGAACATGATTCGAGACGTCGCTTCGATGGACCGCCCGGTGGAGCACAGCCCGCGCAAGAGCTGGACCAAACGGCTCGTCCTGGGTGGGATGCTGCTGGCCGTGCTGATCGCCGCCGTCTTGCTGGCCCCCTCCTTCGCCAGCTGGTTCCAGGCGGAACGCTCCTTCGATCGCTCCCTGCTGCGCTTCGCCACGGTGGAGCGTGGAGACTTGCAGCGCGAGCTGTCGGTCCAGGGCCGGGTGGTCGCCGCCTTCCACCCCACCACCTCGAGCCCGGCGGCCGGGCTGGTCGGCCTGCGGGTCCAGGCGGGTGACGTGGTCACCCGCAACCAGGTGCTGGCGGTGGTCGACAGCCCCGAGGCCACGGCGCTCCTCAACCAGGAACGCTCGACCCTGCAGTCCCTGGCCGCCGAACTGGAGCGGGAGCGGATCCAGACCAAGCAGGAGAACCTCTCCAACCGGCAAGCGGTGGATCTGGCCCGGGTCGAGCTGGAAGCGGCCACCCGGGCGATGGACCGGGCCGAGCGCTCCCGCAAGGAAGGGATCGTCAACCAGGTCGAGTACGAAGAGGCCCAGGACAACCTGCGCCGCTCCCAGCTGGCGCTGCGCCACGCCGAACAGGACGCCGGACTCGAGGCCGAACGGCTGGAGTTCGAGATTCACAACCGGGAGATCCAGATCGAGCGGCAGCGGATGATCGTCGCCGAGGCCGGGCGCAGGGTCGATGAGCTCGAAATTCGCTCGCCGGTCGACGGGCTGGTTTCACGGCTGGACGTCGACGATCACGACCCGGTGACCCCGGGCCAGCCGCTGGTCGCGGTGGTGGATCTTTCCGCCTTCGAGATCGAGGTGATGATCCCGGAAGCCTACGCCGACGACGTCGGCCCCCAGACCGAAGCCGAAGTGCGCAACGGCTCCGAGATCTACAACGCGCGGATCGCGTCGATTTCTCCCGAGGTCGAAAGCAACCAGGTGCGCGCCGTCGTGACCTTTGCCGACGGTGTCCCCGACGGCCTGCGTCAGAACCAACGGCTCTCGGTGCGGCTGCTGCTCGAATCCCGGGACAGCGTGCTCAAGGTCGAGCGCGGCCCGTTCATCGACGCCGGCGGCGGCCGCTACGCCTACGTCATCTCGGGCGACTCGGCGATTCGCCGCGAAATCGAGCTGGGCGTCAGCAGCGTGCGCGAAGTCGAGGTACTCGGCGGACTGAAGGAAGGAGACCGCATCGTCGTCTCCGACACCGCCCGCTTCCAGCGCGCCGAGAACATCTACCTGACCCGCTAGGCGCGGGGCTGAAACAAAGAATCAACGACAGAACACGTCACGAGCAGAGAGGGGCCTGGAGGATGGACATGCTGACCATGCAGGACGTTCGCAAGGTGTACCGCACCGAGCATGTGGAAACCCACGCGCTGAGCCACTTCAGCATCGCGGTCAACGAGGGGGAGTTCGTCTCGGTGATGGGCCCCTCGGGCTCGGGGAAGACCACCTTCCTCAACATCGCCGGGCTGCTGGACGCCTTCGACGAGGGGACCTACACCCTCGACGGCGTCGATGTCAGCCGGCTCTCGGATCGTGAGATGTCGAAGGTGCGCAACGAGAAGATCGGATTCATCTTCCAGACCTTCAATCTGATCCCCGACCTCAACGTCTTCGACAACGTCGACGTGCCGCTGCGCTATCGCGGCCTGGGCGCCGCCTCGCGCAAGCAGGCGATCGAAGAAGCGTTGGCCACCGTCGGACTCTCGGCGCGCTACAAGCACTACCCCTCCCAGCTCTCGGGTGGACAGCAACAGCGGGTCGCGATCGCCCGGGCGCTGGTCGGCCAGCCGAAGCTGATCCTGGCGGACGAGCCGACGGGGAACCTCGATTCGGCCATGGCCAGCGAGATCATGGACCTGCTGGAGAAGATCAACAGCTCCGGCGCGACGGTGGTGATGGTGACCCACGACCCGGAACTGGCCAACCGCGCCAGCCGGCAGATCCACCTGCTCGACGGCAAGTTGATCGATCTGGCCCAGGAGCGTCCCGCACCGCTCTACGATCCCTCCCCTGCCGGGCAGGCGGTCTGAGGCGATCATGCTGCTCTATCAACTCAGACTCGCGCTCAAGAGCATCCGGCGCAACCCGGTGCTCTCGACGGTCATGGTGCTGGGGATCGCCCTCGGCATCGCCGTTTCGATGAGCTTCGTCTCGGCCTACTACATCATTTCCGGCGACCCGATTCCGCACAAGAGCGACAAGCTGTTCTACGTGCAGCTCGACAGCTGGAACCCGGACAACCCGTTCAGCGACGACGATCCGACCGAACCGCCGAACCAGTTGACCTACATGGACGCGATGGCGCTGATGGAAAGCGACATCCCGACCTACCACACCGCGATGTACAAGACGGTGATGGTGATCCATCCGCCCAACGACTCGGTGCAGCCGACCCAGGAAGAGATCCGCATGTGCTTCTCGGACTTCTTCTCGCTGTTCGACGTGCCCTTCGACTACGGCGGCCCCTGGGACTCCGCCGCCGATGAAGGCCCGGAGCCGGTGATCGTGCTCAGCGCCGAGACCAACGACGAGTTATTCGGCGGCGAGAACAGCGTCGGGCGCACCCTGCGTCTCGAAGACCAGGAGTTCAAGGTCATCGGCGTACTCGCGCCGTGGCATCCGACGCCCAAGTACTACGATCCACACAACGGCAGCTTCGACTTCGCCGAGCCGGTATTCATGCCGATCCACTGGGCCCGTGAGATGCAGGTCGTCAACTCCGGGAACACCTCGGGCTGGAAGCCCTACGACAACTCCTACGAGGGCAAGCTGCAGTCGGAGGCGGTCTGGGTGCAGTTCTGGGCCCAGCTCGACACCCAGGAGCAGGAGGAACGCTACGCCCAGTTCCTGACCGGATACGCCGAAGAGCAGCGCGCCGCCGGCCGCTTCCAGCGACCGAACAACCACCGTCTGCGGGACGTCAACGCCTGGCTCGAGTTCTGGGGGGTCGTCGACCCGTCCCAGCGGGCGATGGTGATCATCGCACTCCTGTTCCTGCTGGTCTGCGCAGTCAACCTGATCGGCATCCTGCTGGGCAAGTTCCTCAGCCGGGCGTCGGAGGTCGGCGTGCGCCGGGCGCTGGGTGCCTCGCGCATGTGGATCTTCTCGCTGCATCTGGTCGAGTGTGCGCTGATCGGCATCGCAGGCTCGGTGATCGGGCTCGCCCTTTCCCTTGCCGGCGTCAGCTACATCCAGCGCCTGTTCGGCGTGCAACTCGACAACCCACTCGATATGACGATGCTGAGCGTCGGCATCGGCCTGTCCCTGCTCGCCGCACTCGTGGCCGGCATCTACCCCGCCTGGCGCATCTGCCGCATCGCGCCGGGCATGCACCTCAAGACCCAGTGAGGTAGTGATGGAATTCGGACCTATTTTCCGCTCCCTGTTTCAAAACCGCGCCCGCACCTGGCTGATCGTGCTCGAGATCGGACTGACCCTGGCGGTTGTCGTCAACTGCCTGGTCCTGATCCGCGATCAACAGGCTCAGATCGGCCGGTCGACCGGCATGGACGAACAGAACCTGATCGCCGTGACCTCGGTCCCCTTCGACCCCGCCTTCCAGGAGGAGGGCTATTCCGTCGCCAGCTACGAGCAGGATCTGCGGGAGATCGAGGCGATGCCCGGCGTGCGCTCGGTCACGTCGATCCTGCAGTTCCCGCTGAGCGGGAGCGGCAGCGCCACCGGCCGCCGCATCGCCGGCAGCGAAGATCAACGAACCACCGTGCCCTACTTCCTGATGGGGCCCGACGCCATCGACACCCTGGGCGTCGAACTGGTCCAGGGCCGAACCTTCGAGCCGGGTGATTTCCCGGATCTTCACGACGACGATGAAGAACAGGCCGAAGAGGAGGAGGACACGGACCACGTGACCAACATCCTGGTGACCCAGTACACCGCCGACAAGTTCTTCCCCGACGGTGACGCCCTGGGCAAGCAGATCGAAGGCAACAACAACAACGTCGACACCATCGTCGGCATCGTGCGCCTGATGCACAACTCCTGGCCCCTCGGTCCCG
This sequence comes from Acidobacteria bacterium Mor1, assembly GCA_001664505.1. Taxonomy (GTDB): domain Bacteria; phylum Acidobacteriota; class Polarisedimenticolia; order Polarisedimenticolales; family Polarisedimenticolaceae; genus Mor1. The sequence continues at coordinate 4,272,212 of CP011806.1, read as the reverse complement.
ACCCCGAGAACCTGATGATCCATCCGTCGCATCCGGTGAACAACCGGCAGACCCGCTACCTGGTGCGCACCGAGCCCGGCCGCTTCGACGAGGTGTTCGTCGCTCTCGAGCCGAAGCTGCGGGAGGTCGAGGAAGGACGCATCGTCACCGTACGCAGCCTGTCGGAGATGAAGGGCAACTACTACAGCAGCTTCACCAGCATGAACCAGCTGCTCGGCTGGATCAGCGTGCTGCTCGTCGCCGTGACCGGCCTGGGCATCGTCGGCATGACCTCGTTCTCGGTGACCCAACGCACCCGGCACATCGGCACCCGGCGAGCCCTCGGCGCCACCCGTGGCGACATCGTGCGCTGGTTCCTCGTCGAGAACTGGATCATGACCGGGATCGGTATCGCCGTCGGCGTCGCCCTGACCTTCGGACTCAACTACATGCTGGCTTCGATGGGGGGCGTCCCCCAGATCCAGCCGCCGATCCTGCTGGTCTCGATTCTCGTGATGTGGCTGATGGGCCTGCTTGCAGCGCTGATCCCCGCCTTGCGGGGTTCCCTGGTCCAACCGGTGATCGCCACGCGCAGTGTGTGATAGGTCGCCGTCCGGTGACCAAGGTTGCCGTCCGGCAACCGGGGCGGTGCGGCCCCGACGCCCCTGGGGCCGCGCCGTTTTCCTACAATCCAGGCTGACCGGCGAAAAAGTCGGTCGTAATCAGCAACGAACCCCCTGGCCCGGGCGTTAAATGAGGTGACTGTCTTGATCGATCTGGACGCAAGGATGGGTCGCCCGTTGAAAGTGCTGATCGTCGACGACGAACCTGCGATCGTGCATGCGCTGGAAGTTCTGATGGACGTCCACGGGTTCCCCTGCGTCACCGCCGACTCCCCCGAAACCGCCATGGCGGCCATCGATCGGGGCGACATCGGCGTCGCCATTCAGGACATGAACTTCCGCACCAACGAGACCTCCGGTGAAGACGGATTGGCGCTGTTCCGCCAGATCCACAAGCGCGATCCCGAACTACCGGTGCTGCTGATCACCGCCTGGGCCTCGCTGGAGTCGGCGGTGCAGTTGATCAAGGAGGGCGCTTCGGACTATCTGTCCAAGCCCTGGGACGACCGCAAGCTGGTCAACTCGGTGCGCAACCTGTTGCGCTTGCGCCGACTGCAGTTGGAGAACAACGCCCTGCTGGAGCAGGGTCGCCAGGACCGGGCCGACCTGCGGGACCGCTTCGACCTCTGCGGCCTGATCTATCGCAGCGCCGAGATGCACCGGGTGGTCAACATGGCGATCAACGTCGCCCCCTCCGACGCTCCGGTACTGATCACCGGCCCCAGCGGCGCCGGCAAGGAGAAGCTGGCCGAGATCGTCCAGGCCAACTCCGCGCGCAAGGAAGGCCCCTTCGTCAAGGTCAACGTCGGCGCCCTGCCTGCCGAGTTGATGGAGGCGGAACTGTTCGGCGCCGAGGCCGGCGCCTTCACCGGCTCCACCGGGCTGCGGGTCGGCCGCTTCGAGGCTGCCGACGGCGGCACCCTGTTCCTCGACGAGATCGACTCGCTGCCCCCCGCCGGCCAGGTCAAGCTGCTGCGGGTGCTGCAAACCGGGGAGTACCAACGACTGGGAAGCAGCCGCACCCGCAAGGCCGACGTGCGGGTGATCAGCGCGACCAACTCCGACCTGCAGCGTTCGATCACCGAGGGCCGCTTCCGCGAAGACCTCTATTTCCGGGTCAACGTGATCGAGCTCCAGCTCCCCTCGCTCCGCGAACGTCCCGAGGATGTGGTCGCCCTGGCGCAACATTTCCTCAATCCCGAGGGTGAGCCGCAGAAGACCCTCAGCCGCGAGGCGGAGGTCGCCCTCGCCCGCTACCCGTGGCCGGGCAACGTGCGGGAACTGCAGAACCGGATGCAGCGGGTGCGCCTGACCTGCCCCGGCGAAAGCGTGGGGGTGGCCGAACTCGAACTGCCCGAGGTCGACGAATCGACGCTGGATACGCCGGCCGCCTCCAGTGCCGCGGACCATGCGGTGGCCACCGGCCCGATCGCCGCCGAGAAGCAAAAGGTGGAAGAGGCGCTGCGCAACGCCGGTGGCGTCGTCTCCCGGGCCGCCGACGCCCTGGGACTGAGCCGCCAGGCGCTCTACCGCCGCATGGACCGGCTGGGCATCACCCTGGAAAAGCGGCTGCGCAGCTAGCCTTCGTGGCGCTTGCCCTGTGGGCATGCTCCCGCCGACAATAGCGACCCCATGAACTCTCGACGCTCGGTAGCCGGCAAACTCGCCGCGATCGTGCTGGCCACCCTGGGCTGGTTCGCGCTCTGTACCTGGGCCGGGCTGCGCCTGGAGCTCCCCTACGGACTCGCCATCGGCGTGTCCCTGCTGATGACCCTGCCGCTGAGTTTCTGGGCGGTCGGCTGGTTCCTCCAACCGCTGACCCACACCCTGGCGTCCCTCTCCGACGGCATCCGAAGTTTCCGCGACCGGGACTTCAGCGTGCGCCTGGCGACCTCCGATCGGGACGACGAACTCGGCGAACTGCTGGCCAGCTACAACGCCGTCGGCGAGATCCTGCAGGAGGAACGCCGCCAGATCCGCCAGCGGGAACTGTTGCTGCAGACCGCCCTGGACCAATCGCCCATCGCGATCCTTCTGATCAACCCGCTGCAGCGCATTCTCTACTCGAATACCGAAGCCCGGGCGCTGTTCCTCGGCGGCGAGGGCAAGCTGGAGGGTCTGCACTTCGATGAACTGGTCGCCGGCTGCCCCGAGCCGATGCGGGCGGTCCTGGACTCCGGCGGCGACGGCATCTTCACCGTCGAGGAGCCGGACGCCCTGCCCGAGACCTATCACCTTTCCCGCCGGGCCTTCTTCCTCAATCGCCGGCAGCACACCCTGTTCCTGTTGCGGCGCATGACCATCGAGCTGGCCCGCCAGGAGGCGGAGATCTGGAAGAAGGTCATCCGGGTCATCTCCCACGAGCTGAACAACTCGTTGGCCCCGATCTCGTCGCTGGCCCACTCGGGAGACCTGATCGCCGACCGGCCGGAACGGGCAGGGCAACTCCGCTCGATCTTCGAATCGATCCGTGGCCGGGTCGACCATCTGACCGACTTCCTCGACGGCTACGCCCGCTTCGCCAAGCTGCCGGCGCCGCGCAAGGAGCCGGTGGACTGGAGCGAGTGGCTCGAGAGCCTGCGGCAGATCTACCCGTTCCGCCTCGACGGCGACCCGCCCGCCGGCACCGCCCATTTCGACCCCTCCCAGCTTCAGCAGGTGGTGATCAATCTGCTGAAAAACGCCGAGGAGGCGACCGAGGGGGAGGATCCCCCGCTGATGCGCATCCGGGCGATTCCCGACGGCCGCACCCGGGTCGAGGTCCTCGACCGGGGCCGGGGAATGAGCGAGGAGGTGATGCAGAAGGCGCTGCTGCCCTTCTATTCGACCAAGAAGTCGGGCACCGGGGTGGGCCTGCCCCTTTGCCGGGAGATCGTCGAGGCCCACGGAGGCTTTCTGCGCATCGAGAACCGCTCCGGCGGAGGGACCACCGTTTCCTTCTGGCTGCCCTGACCGGGCCTTTCGGACCTCGCCCGGCCGCGGCGGGCCTGCCCCAAATCCCGATCTGAGCTACACTTGGCGCGGATTCACAGGCGCGCCACGGACGATTCGGAACATTCGACGCCAGGCCGCCGGGAGGCCGTCATGCTGAACTCGGCTCTGCACGAGCTGGTCACACCCAAGTTCTTCGTGCTCTACGCGTACGTCGCGTCGGTGATGTTCATTCACTTCCGCAGCAAGGTGCGCCTGCGCTTCGGCCGGCAGCTCCTGGAGCACTCGGGCCTGATGGCTCCGTTCAACTCGCTGATGTACCTGTTCTCGGCGGTGCCGACGACGCCGATCCTCGACGTCAACGACTTCCCCGAACTCTCCCCGCTGCGCGACAACTGGGAGACGATCCGGGACGAAGCGTCGGTGCTGCTGGACGCCGACAAGATCGAGGCCTCCCACCGCCACGACGATCTGGTCTTCATGGCCTTCTACAAGCGCGGCTGGAAGCGCTTCCACCTGAAGTGGTACGGCGACTTCCTGCCCTCGGCCAAACAGCTCTGTCCCAAGACGGTGGCGCTGGTCGAGTCGATTCCCAACGTCAACTCGGCGGCCTTCACCCTGCTGCCTCCCGGCGCCGAACTGGGCAAACACCGGGACCCCTTTGCCGGCTCCCTGCGCTACCACCTCGGCCTGATCACTCCCAACGACGACGAGTGCTGCATCTGGATCGACGGCGAGCCCCACTCCTGGCGGGACGGCAAGGACGTGGTTTTCGACGAGACCATGGTCCACTGGGCCAAGAACAACACCGACAAGACCCGGGTGATCCTGTTCTGCGACGTGACCCGTCCGGTCCACACGCCGATCATGCGCGGGCTGAACAAGCTGTTGATGAAGACCCTGGTCAAGGCCACGTCGAGCAAGAACGACGCGACCGAGAAGAGCGGCCTGCTCAACAACGTCACCGCCTACGTCTACAAGTACAAGATGTTCCTGCAGAAGGTGAAAGAGGCCAACAAGCCGCTGTATTACACCCTCAAGTACGCCTTCATCCTCGGCCTGGTGTGGTTGATCTTCCTGCGCAACATCGACTTCGTCTAGCGCGCCGCGGAGGCGGCGGGAAGCCGCCCGTGGGGCCTCGGGAAGCGATCCCCGGCCCCTGAACCTCCCTGGGGCGGGAAAGTCCGCCTCGACGTGACTTTCCGCCTCCGATCTGGTCTATGCTTTGGGAGGCACGGAACTCCCCGGCACGTCATCTGGCATCCTCTGCCGCGTTTTCGCGGGGCAGGTGCGGGCGGCCGCGCGGGATTTCCCCGAAAAAACGTGGTTTCGTCACGGCGCGCGCCGCCGTCTGAGGAGTGGAAAAATGTCTTCTCTACTTGAATCGATCATGGGACAGCTCGGCGGCGACGCCATGAAGCAGATCAGCGGAAAACTCGGGACCGACGAGGCTTCGGCGGGTAACGCCACCTCGGCAGCGGTTACCGCGCTGCTCGGCGCCCTGAGCAAGAACGCGCAACAGCCCGGTGGCGCCGAGGCGCTGTCCAACGCGCTGCAGCGGGATCACGACGGCAGCATGCTGGACAACCTGGGCAGCCTGCTGGGCGGAGGCGGTGCGCCTCAGTCCAAGGCGTCCGACGGCGCCGGCATCCTGCGCCACGTCCTCGGCGGCCGTCAGCAGGCGGTCGAGCGCGGCATCGGCGGCGCGACCGGCATCGAAAGCGGCAAGATCGGCGGGCTGCTGGCCAGCCTCGCCCCGGTCGTCATGGGCGCCCTGGGCAAGCAGCAACGCCAACAAGGCCTGGACGCCGGCTCCCTGGCCGGTATGCTGGGCCAGGAGCGGCAGACCCTGGAGAACGCTCAGCCCAAGGCGATGGGCGCACTGTCGTCTCTGCTCGACCAGGACGGCGACGGCGACGTCGACCTCGGCGATCTGGTCAAGGGTTCCGGCATTCTGGGCAAGCTGTTCGGACGGTAGGTCCGGAGATTTCGCAGCCGCTTTTCACTCGTTTGCAAACCTCGTTTGCAAACCAAGGATGGAGTGACTCATGGGTTTGTTCGATTTCGTGAAGGACGCCGGGGAGAGGATCTTCGGCAAGGATGAAGAGAAGGAAAAGGCCGAACAGGCTGCCGCCGAGGCCAAGGAGCGCGCCGCGGAAGATGCCAAGAGCCGCTCGCTGACCCGCATGCTGGGCAGCATGGGCTTCCTCGAGGACGCCCGTGTGGTCTTCGACGACGGCAAGGCCACCATCTTCGGCACCGCATCCAGCCAGGCCGACCGTGAGAAGTCGGTGCTGGTGGTCGGCAACACCCAGGGCGTGGCCCAGGTCGACGACCAGATCAAGGTCGAGAAGCCGGAGCCGGAAGCCAAGATGTACACCGTCCAGTCGGGCGACTCCCTGTCGAAGATCGCCAAGGAGTTCTACGGCGACGCGATGAAGTACAACGCGATCTTCGAGGCCAACACCCCGATGCTCAAGGACCCCAACAAGATCTACCCGGGGCAGGTCCTGCGCATCCCGCCCCTCGACTAGGCTCGGGACAGGCCCCTCGACCGGGCACCATTCGATACGCGATACCTGGAGCGGCGCCGGTTCTCGGCGCCGCTTTTCTTTGTAGCGCCGTCTTCCTCGGCGGAGTGCCTCCGTGAACGGACACCGGGTCTCCGGGACAGGACGCCCGCCCCGCCTGCGTCGTGCGTTTTCCCTCTCGGTGCCCGCTTTCCGCTCCGGCCCGGGGATTGCTTCTATTGCAACCGGGAGCGCCCGAGCGGCGTCTATGCTGACAGGGCCCGGCGTGGTCGCCGGTCCCGATCTGCGCTCCGGGGGGTATCCATGCATCGCTGTCTTCTCGCCATTCTCACCGTCCTTTGCTGCGTCACCCTGCCGGCCGCCGACGAGCGGCCGTTCCCGGAAGTGCTCGAGTCGCTGGAGGCCTCCGACTGGAAGCAGGCGGCGACCCGGCTGGCCGCGGTGCCCGAGAGCAAGCGCAACGCCGACTACGCCATCCTCGAAGCCCGCCTGCAACTGGGACAGCGCAAGCCCGCCGACGCGGCCAAGATCCTCGAGGCCGCGGTCAAGCGTTGGCCCCGCTCCGCCGACCTGCACAACTGGCTGGGCAACGCCTACTTCCAGCAGTCAAACGACGCCGGGATGATGAAGAAGCTGTCCCTGGCCAAGAAGATGAAGAAGTCCTGGCTCCAGGCGGTGACCGTCGACAGGACCCACCTCGACGCCCGCAGCAGCCTGATCGGTTTCTATGCCCAGGCCCCGGGCATCGCCGGCGGCTCGTTCAAGGAAGCACGCAAGCACGCCGCGGAGCTGCGCAAGATCGATCCGCGGCGAGGCACCCGCCGCCTGGCCTGGGTCGAGATGCAGGACGACAACCCCGAGAAGGCATTCGCCCTCTGGCGGGAGTACATGGCGAAGCACCCCGAGGATCTGGACGCCCGGGTACAGCTCGGCCTGCTCTACCAGCAACAGAAAGACTGGAAGAACGCCTTCGCCACCTTCGAGGAGGTCCTGGCCAAGGAGGCCGACCACCCGTCCGCCCTCTACCAGTTCGGCCGCACGGCGATCTTCGCCGAGACGCGGATGGCCGAGGGCGCCGGCAAACTCCAGGCCTACCTGGAGATCGAGGAGCTTGGAGAAGGCCAGCCGTCCAAAGCCTGGGCCTGGCACCGGCTGGGGCTGATCCAGGAGAAACTGGGCGACCGCGCCGCGGCGAAGGCCTCTCACCAGGCGGCCCTGGACCAGGATCCGGGCCACAAGCAGGCCAAGGAAGCGCTGAAGAAACTCGGCCGCTAGCCCCCGCCGCGATTACCCTTTCGTAACGCCCGGGCCCGTCGACCCCGGGGAGCCCGCGACCTATCTTCGAGAAGTCTCCGGCCATCGCCGGAGACTGAGGAGGATGGGAATGCGCGCAATCGTAAGCCACAGCGATGCGGTCGACTCTACCGACGCGATCGAGACGATCATCAACGAATGCAGGGAGCGTCTCGGCGGCGAACGACCCGCCGCGGGACTGATCTACATGTCGGTCGACTACGACCACTCGGCGATCCTCGCCGCCATCGACGAGGCGTGGCCAGGGCTGCCGCTGATCGGCGCCAGTAGCGACGGCGAGCTCTCCTCCGAAGCCGGCTTCAAGATGGACTCGGTCCTGTTGACGCTGATCGCCGGCGAAGAGATCGAGGCCTGTGTCGGCCTGGGTCGCAACCTGAGCGCCGACGTGGAGCGGGCCTGCACCGAAGCGACCTCCTGCGTCGCCGGTCGAGAGCGCCCGGCCCTCGCTCTGACGACCTTCGCCCCGACCACCAGCGCCAATCAGGTCTTGGCGCAGCTCGATGCCGACCTGGACAGCGCTCAATGCCCGGTCCTCGGCGGCCTGAGCGGTGACCATCGAGAGTTCTCCCGCATGATGGAGTTCTGCGGAACCGAGGTGCTGACGGATTCGCTCCCGGTGCTCTACCTGTTCGGGGATATCGAGGCGAGCTGGGGTATCGGCTCCGGCTGGTTCCCGATCGGGGCGTCTCATCAGGTGACCCGCTCATCGGGCCACATCGTCCAGGAGATCGGCGGCCGCCCCGCGACGGAGCTCTATCGCGACTACTACGGAAGCCTGCCGATGGACAGCCTCGGCGAGTATCCGCTGGCCGTCTACGCCTCCGAGAAAGTCGACTCCTGGACACTGCGCGCGATCCTCTCGGCGGACGAACAGAGCGGCGAATTGCGCTTCGCCGGTGACGTTCCCGAAGGAAGCTACGTGCGCATGACCGAGGTGCTGCCCGAGGGAATCCTCTCCGGCACCACCGAGTCGATGCGGCAAGCCGTCGAGCGCTTCGGCGACGGCGCGCCGGAACTGGCGCTGCTGTTCTCCTGCGCCGCCCGCAAGTGGGTGCTCGGCACCTCTGCCGAACGGGAGATCGCCGTCGCCCGCGACGCGCTGCCGGCCGGAGCCCCCGACCTGGCGGTCGCGGGCCTCTACGTCTACGGCGAGATCGCTCCGGTGCAGACCGGCAAGCCCGCGGACTTCCACAACGAGACCTGCGTGACGGTGCTCCTCGGTCGCGGCCGAGGCAAGTAGCTCCGTGGCCCCGCCGACCGACATGGATCCCGCTTCGCGGACCGAGGACCTGCAGCAGGAACTGGCAGCGCTGCGCAAGGAACTGGCCATGGCCAGGCGCAGCGCCGACCAGTGGCGCCGGGTCGCCGAGACCTCGGAGTCGATGTCGACCCACAGCAAGCGGGTCATGCTGCGTACGCTCCAGGATCTGGAGCGGACCATCGAGGAACTGCGCGTAGCCAAGACGGTGGCCGAAGAGGCCAGCTTTGCCAAGGGCCGCTTCGTCGCGACGATCAGTCACGAACTGCGCACGCCGCTGAACGGCATCATCGGGACCCTCGACTGCCTGCTGGACACGGAGCTGGGCGACGAGCAACAAGAACTCGCCGACATCATGCGCGGATCCTCGTCGGCGCTGCTGGCGATCGTCAACGACGTGCTCGACCTGTCCAAGATCGAAGCCGGGGCCATGACCCTTGAAAAGGTGCCGTTCGATCTGCTCGTGTTGGCCGGTGAGGTCCGCGACATGTTCCGCGCAACGGCGCGGGCCAAGGGCATCGCCCTGCGGATCGACCTGGCACGGGACCTCGCCGGATTGCGGCGTGGCGACCCGGCTCGGTTGCGTCAGGTGCTGGCCAACCTGCTGAGCAACGCCGTCAAGTTCACCGCCAAGGGGCATGTCGAACTACGGATCTACCCGGGCCCCGGGGACCATATCGCCTTCTCCGTGACGGACACCGGCATCGGCATCCCGGAATCGGCCCTGGAGCGAATCTTCGAGCAGTTCCGCCAGGCCGACGACAGCACGACCCGCTGCTACGGCGGCACCGGGCTCGGTCTTTCGATCTGCAAGGAGCTGATCGGACTGATGGGCGGGGCGTTCAGCGTCGATAGTGAGGTCGGCGTGGGGAGCAAGTTCCACTTCGAGGTGCCGCTGCCCGCGGACACTTCGATCCAATCGGTGGAAGAGCAGGCCCAGCTTGCCGGCGACGAGGTACTCCCTTTCCGCCACGTCCTCGTGGTCGACGACAACCCGATCAACCGTGTCGTCGCCCAGAAGACCCTGGCCCGCCTCGGCATCGAGACCACCGTCGCAGTCGACGGAGACGAGGCGATCCACCTGATCGCGTCGCGCAGCTTCGACCTGGTGTTCATGGACTGCTCGATGCCCCACATGGACGGTTTCCAGGCGACCCGGGTGATTCGCTCGATGTCCGGCGCCTGCTCAAGGGTTCCCATCGTGGCCATGACCGCCCTGGTCACCGACGACGCGCGCCGCAGGTGCCTCGACGCAGGAATGAACGACTTTCTGGCCAAGCCGATTCAGCTCGAAGCGATCCGCCGTTCGCTGCACCGCCTGGCCGAGCGGAGCGAGCCGGCAGGCCGCGCGCTCCTGACCAGCAGCGCGGAGTAGCCTCTACCCGGCAAACCCGGTGGCATTTACCCGGCGTATCCCTCCGTCCGGTCGCTACGTTTCCGGGACCCCGGTTACGGAAACGGAATCTCCGCCATAACCCGCTGCACCGAAGACACTTGGAACCTGCGGTTCTCCACACCTGCCCGTTGGCACGAAAGCTGCCATCAGAAGAAGCCTGGAGGAAACCGTGAGAACGACGACTCTTCTGTTGATGCTCGGAACCCTGGTACTCGCCGGCGCCGGATGCGGTGGCGGAGGCGGGGGTGGCGGCGGCTCCACCGGCGGCGTGATGCCCCCGACCGGCGGCTCGGCCAGCTTCCTCGAAGTGCAGACCCAGATCTTCGACGTGAGTTGCGCCCAATCCGGCTGCCACGTCGGCGCCGGCGCTCCCTTCGGCCTCGACCTTTCGACCGGCCTGAGCTACGGCAACACCGTCGGCGTACCCAGCGCCGAGATCATGTCGTTCAACCGGGTCACCCCGGGCAACGCCACCGATTCCTACCTCTACATGAAGGTGGTGGACGATCCGCGGATCATGGGCGACCCGATGCCCTTCGGCAACCCGCTGGATCAGGCGCGGATCGACCTGCTCCGCCAATGGATCGAAGACGGCGCCAACCCGTAGGAGCGCCCTGCTCGCCCTTAGCTAAGCCGCAGGGGGCAGCCCGAGGGGCGCGAGTGGCGCCGATCCGGTAACGTAGAGCCATGCGTTACCTCAAGATCCTGACCGTTCCCGCGGCGGCGCTGCTGCTGTCCGTCTCCCTCGCCGTGACCGACGAGGCCCCGGCCGTGCCCGAGGGTGCCGTCGAACACGCGGGGCACCACTACAAGCTGTTCGACGACGTGGAAGACCTGTCCTGGAACCGGGGCAAGGCTCACTGCGCCGAAATGGGCGGACACCTGGCGGTGGTGACCAGCACCGAAGAGGCGGAGTTCGTGGCGACCCTGTGCGACGGCGCCTACGCGTTCCTCGGAGCTTCCGACGATGGCGAGGAAGGGACCTGGGTCTGGGTCGACGGCACGCCCTGGGAGTTCACCTGGTGGATGGACGGGCAGCCCAACAACTACGGCGGCGTCGAGGACTACCTGGCGACCTACAAGAAGGGGCGCTGGGTCGATGTCGAGGCTTCAGGAGAGGACTTCTGGATGCCCACCGGCTACGTCTGCGAGTGGGACTACTAGGTACGGCGCACTAGATGCGCCGGACGGCACCCTAGACCGAACGGCGCACTGGGTGCCGGACGGCACCCTAGATAAGCGGGTCGGTGCCGCACTCGCCGGGCTTCTTGCCGCACTCGCACATCGGCTTGCCGAACTCGTCGCTCATGTTGGCCAGCCCGCCGCATGAGCCCTGGATCCGCCGGTTGCTGAAGATCACGCCCACCGCCATGGCGGCGATGGTCAGCGCAAACACCGTGATGGTGATCAGGAAGATCGTCATGGTCCGCTCCACGCGTCGAACGCCGGGGTGGTGCGCTCTTCGAAGGTGTCCGTGCCGTCCTCGGCCCTCACCAGCATGAGGGCCGCGATACCCCGCTCCTCGGCTACAGTGTAGCCCTCCTGCTCGCCGAGGACCATCAGCGCCGTGGCCCAGCCGTCGGCGGCGGTGCAGTCATCCCCCAGAACGGTCACCGAGGCCAGCCGGTGCCGGATCGGAGCCCCGCTGCGGGGGTCGATGGTGTGGGAGTAGCGCACTCCGTCGGCCTCGAAGTAGTTCCGGTAGTCCCCCGAGGTCGCCACGGAGACATCCTCGAGTTCCAGGATCCGCTGGGCCGTCCTGTCCCCGGTGGTGGGACGCTCGACGGCGATGCGCCAGGGCTCCCCGTCGGCCTTGCGCCCCCTGGCACGCATCTCGCCGCCGATATCGACCAGATAGGCCCGGTAGCCCCGCTCGTCCAGCAGCGCCGCGACCCGGTCGACGCCGAACCCCTTGGCGATCCCCGAGAGGTCCACGTAGACCCCCGGGCGCTCCTTGCGCAGGGAACCCGCCCCATCGGTCTCGATCAGGTCGGCTCCCACGTCGGAGCGCACCCCGTCCAGCTCGGCGGCGTCCGGGACTCGTTGGGGACGGGCCTCGGGGCCGAAGCTCCACAGGTTGACCAGCGGACCGACGGTCACGTCGAAAGCACCCTGGGTGGCCACGCCGATCTCGAGAGCCCGGGCCACCACGTACGCGGTGGCGGCGGAGACCTCGAAGGGATCGGTGGAGTCCGACCCGTTGAAGCGGGACAGCTCCGACTCCGGGTCGTAGGTCGACATCTGCCGGTTGACCTCGACCAGCACCTCGTCGATCGCCGCCTGCAACGAGGCGGTATCCGGCGCCGCCCCGGATCCGGCGGGCCCGGCCAGCTTGACCGAGTAGTAGGTGCCCATGGTCTGGCCGGTGATCTGCACCGGCTCTTCGACCGTGGCGGCAGTGTCCGTCGCCGGTGCGGAACAGGCGGCGAAAAGAAAAACGGCGACCGTCCCGAGGACGGCCGCCGCATGAATGCGCGAGTTGACTCGTTTCAACGAAGGACTCCGGATCAGCCGCCGAAGTCGTCGTAGGCGACGTTCTCGGGCTCGACACCCAGGTCGTCGAGCAGCTTGAACACCGCGGCGTTCATCATCGGGGGCCCACAGATGTAGTACTCGATATCTTCGGGCGCCTCGTGATCCTTCAGGTAGTTGTCGTGGAGCACCTGATGGATGAAGCCGACGTAGCCGGTCCAGTTGTCCTCGGGCAGCGGCTCGCTGAGCGCGATGTGGAACTTGAAGTTGGGGAACTCCTCCTCGATCTTGCGGAAGTGCTCGATGTAGAAGAGCTCGCGCAGCGAACGGCCACCGTACCAGTAGGTCACCTTGCGGCCGGTCTTCAGGTTCTTGAACAGCTCGAAGATGTGGCTGCGCAGCGGGGCCATACCGGCACCACCGCCGATGTAGACCATCTCGGAGTCGCTGTCCTTGATGAAGAACTCGCCGTAGGGACCGGAGATGGTGACCTTGTCGCCGGGCTTGAGGTTGAAGATGTACGAGGACATCTTGCCCGGCGGCACGTCGGGCATCCGCGGCGGCGGCGAGGCCACGCGGACGTTGAGCATGATGATGCCCTTCTCGCCCGGGTAGTTGGCCATCGAGTAGGCGCGAACGACCTCTTCGTCGACCTTGGACACGTACTGCCAGACGTTGTACTTGTCCCAGTCTTCGCGGTACTCCTCCTCGATGTCGAAGTCCTTGTAGTTGACGACGTGGGGCGGGCACTCGATCTGAATGTAGCCGCCGGCCTTGAAGTCGACGTCCTCGCCCTCGGGCAGCTCCAGCACCAATTCCTTGATGAAGGTCGCCACGTTCCCGTTGGAGCGGACGGTGCATTCCCACTTCTTGGTCTCGAGGGCCTCATCGGGCACCTCGACCTTCATGTCCTGCTTGACCGCGACCTGGCAGGACAGGCGGCAGCCTTCGCGGGCTTCGCGCTTGGTGATGTGGGACAGCTCGGTGGGCAGGATGTCGCCGCCACCGTCGGTCACCTTGACCAGGCACTGGGCGCAGGTGCCGCCGCCGCCGCAGGCGGACGAGACGAAGATGCCCTGATCGGCCAGGGCGCCCAGCAGCTTGCCCCCGGGGTTGACCGTGATCGTCTTCTGATCGTTGACCAGGATGTTGACCTCGCCACTGGCCACCAGCTTGCTGCGGGCGGCCAGGATCACCCCGACCAGGGCCAGGACGACGACGGTGAACATCGATACGCCGAGAATGATTTCCATGCGCAGGTGCTCCGGTACGCGTTATCTAGAGCTGGATGCCGCCGAAGGACATGAAGGCCAGGGCCATCAGTCCGACGACGATGAACGTGATGCCCAGGCCGCGCAGACCCGGGGGCACATCGGAGTACTTCATCTTTTCGCGAATCGCCGCCAGCGCCATGATCGCCAGCGCCCAGCCGACCCCCGAGCCGAAGCCGAACATCGCGCTCTCGGGCAGGTTGTAGGAGCGCTCGACCATCAACAGCGACCCGCCGAGGATCGCGCAGTTCACGGTGATCAGCGGCAGGAAGATGCCCAGGGCGTTGTAGAGCGGCGGGAAGAAACGGTCGAGGGTCATCTCGAGGATCTGCACCATCGCCGCGATCACGCCGATGTAGCTGATCAGTCCGAGGAAGGTCAGGTCCACATCGGCCAGCTGCGGGCTGATCCAGGCGAGGGCGCCCTCCTGCAGCAGCAGCGAGTAGATCAGGTTGTTGGCCGGGATGGTGATCGACTGGATCACGATGACGGCGATGCCGAGACCGATGGCGGTCTTCACGTTCTTCGACACGGCCAGGAAGGTGCACATGCCGAGGAAGAAGGCCAGGGCGAGGTTCTCGACGAACACCGCCTTCATGAACAGGCTGAGATAGTGTTCGAGCATCAGTTGCTTTCCTCCACCTGATCCGGTTTCCAGCTACGCAGCGCCCAGATGAAGAAGCCGATGATGAAGAACGCGCTGGGCGAGAGCAGCATCATGTTGTTGGGCAGGTACCAGCCGCCGTCGGTCTGGGTCTTGAAGATCTCGATACCGGCCAGCTTGCCCGAGCCGAACAGCTCGCGGACGAAGCCGACCACCAGCAGGATCAGGCTGTAGCCCAACCCGTTGCCGATGCCGTCGAGGAAGCTCATCGCCGGAGCGTTCTTCATCGCGAAGGCCTCGGCGCGGCCCATCACGATGCAGTTGGTGATGATCAGGCCGACGAACACCGACAGCTGCTTGCTGATCTCGAAGGCGTAGGCCTGCAGCACCTGGTCGACGATGATCACCAACGACGCGATGATCGTCATCTGCACGATGATGCGGATGCTGCTGGGGATCTGATTGCGGATCAGGCTGACCGAGGTGTTGGAGAGGGCGATGACGAAGATCACCGCGATGCACATCACCAGGGTCGGCTTGAGCGAGGTGGTCACCGCCAGCGCCGAGCAGATCCCGAGCACCTGCAGGGCGATCGGGTTCTCGTTGAACAGCGGATTGAGCAGGACGTCCTTGGGCTTATCAGCCATTTTGCAGGGCTCCTGTACGGAAGTTCTCGAGGAAGGGCCCGAACCCGTTGTCGCCGAGCCAGTACTGCAGGGTATTGCCGACGCCACGAGCGGTAATCGTGGCTCCGGTCAGTCCGTCGACCTTGTGCTGGGCGTTGCTGGTGTTGGCCGTGACCTGGCCCTTGATCACTTCGATGGCCAGGGTGCCGGAGTCGTTGAACAGCTGCTTGCCCGGCCAGAGCGCCTTCCACTTGGGGTTGTCGACCTCGCCGCCGAGACCGGGGGTCTCTTTGTGCTCGTAGAAGGTCAGGCCGTTGACGGTCTGGATGTCGTCGTCGACGGCGATGAAGCCGTAGAGCGTCGACCACAGCCCCTTGCCGTAGATCGGCAGCACGAACTGATCGATGTTGCCGGCGTCGTCCTTGACCACGTAGATGAAGGCGTATTTCTCGCGGCGCTTGATTCCGGCGAGATCGTCATCGCCGGCGATCTCGATGGAGAGCGCCGGATCGGCCGCCGCCTTGCGCTGGTCGTAGGTCGCCGTGTCGATCGACCCGTCTTCGACGAAGGTGCCGGTCTCGAGGTCGACGAGCTTGGACTCGATGTTGCCGAACTGGTCGGCCACCGGCTTGCTCTCGTCGTAGGTGCCGGCGGCGAGCAGGATGTTCTTCTGCTTTTCCGCCAGTCGGTTCTCGACCTGCTGGGCCCGCAGTCCGACTGCAAGCCCCGAGACGATCACCGAACAGACGACGCAGAGGACGCCCGCCACGAGGATGGTATGCCCGACGGTATCACGCGCCATAACGAGCCAACCTTCTCTTGATGTTGGACTGAACGACGAAATAGTCGATCAGCGGAGCGAACACGTTTCCGAACAGGATCGCCAGCATGATCCCTTCGGGATACGCCGGGTTGATCACGCGAATCAGGATGGTCATGGCGCCGATCAGCGCGCCGTAGACCCATTTGCCGGGATTGGTCATCGCCGCCGAAACCGGGTCGGTGGCCATGAAGACCGTGCCGAAGGCGAAGCCGCCGATCACCAGGTGCCACAGCGGCGAAACCGCGAACATGGCGTTGGTGTCGGATCCGGCCCAGTTGAGCAGTGCCGCGAAACCGGCGGCTCCGGCGACGCACCCCGCCATGATCCGCCAGGAGCCGACGCCGGTGGCGATCAGGATCGCGGCGCCGATGATGCAGGCCAGGGTCGAGGTTTCACCCATCGAGCCCTGGATGGTGCCGAGGAAGGCGTTCTGCATGCTGCCCACGGTGGCGACCATGTCCTGGACCACCTGCCCGGGAGCGGCGATCGCCGCGGCGCCCAGAGGCGTGGCGCCGCTGAAGCCGTCGACGGCGGTCCAGACCGTGTCTCCGACGATCTGGTTGGAATAGGCGAAGTAGAGGAACGCGCGGGCGGTCAGCGCCGGGTTGAGGAAGTTGCGGCCGGTGCCACCGAAGATTTCCTTGCCGACCACGACGCCGAAGCTGATGCCGATCGCAACCTGCCACAGCGGAATCGTCGGCGGCAGCGTCAGCGGGAACAGCATGCCCGTGACCAGGAAGCCCTCGTTGATCTCGTGACCGCGGACGATCGAGAACAACGCCTCCCAGGCACCGCCCACCGCCATGCAGACGATGTAGACCGGCAGGAAGAACAGGGCTCCGTGGAGCAGGCAGGCCAGGAAGTTCCCCGGGTCATACCCGATGCCGATGCCGTCGAGCACCGCGCCGCGCCAACCCGCCTGGGAGTCGACGCCGAGGTTTTCCATCGCGATGTTGGCCTGGAGGCCGGTGTTGTACATCGCCATGAAGATGCAGGGGATCAGCGCCACGATGACCATCGACATCATGCGCTTGAGATCCAGCGCGTCGCGGACGTGGGCCGAAGTCTTGGTCACGCTCTTGGGAGAGAACAGGAAGGTGTCCTGGGCTTCCCACAGCGGATAGAGCTTTTCGAGCTTGCCCCCCTTGAGGAACAGCGGCTCCATCTTGTCGAGTTGCTTCTCGAGGAACTTCACGCCTAACCCTCCTTCTCGATCAGGGTCAGGTTGTCCCGCAGCAGCGGACCGTATTCGGTCTTGCCGGGACAGACGAAGGTGCACAAGGCGAGATCCTCCTCGTCGAGCTCCAGGGCTCCCAGGGCCTGGGCCTGGTCGGTGTCGTTGACGGTCAGCGCGCGCAGCAGGAAGGTCGGCAGGATGTCCAGCGGCATGATCTGCTCATAGCAACCGATGGGAACCATCGCGCGGGGGCTTCCGTTGGTATTGGTGGTCATCGCGTAGCGGGCCTTGCCGCCGCGCAGGGCCGAAAGGAACGTCCGCTTGACCGAGAACTTGTCGAAACCGGGTTTCTGCCAGCCGAGGAACTCCTTGAAGTTCCCCTCGCGCAGCACCGAGACCTGGTTGTGATAGCGGCCCAGGAACCCGTGGACGTCGGTGCCGGTGCGGCCGCCGAGGACCGAGCCGGAGATGCGGCGCACGTGATCTTCGATCAGCTGATCGACGGTGAGATCTTCCAGCGAAGCGCCGACCCGGGTGCGGACCAGACGCGGCTCGCGGACCGAAGGGCCGGCCAGGGAGACCACCCGGTCGGTGTAGAGCTCACCGGTGCGGAACAACTCGCCGATGGCGACGACGTCCTGGTAGCCGACGGTCCAGACCACCTTGTCCGGCCCGACGGGATCGAGCATGTGAATGTGGGTACCGGCCAGGCCCGCGGGGTGCGGCCCCTGGAACTCGGCAAGCTCCACGCCCTGGACATCCTTGCCCGGGATATCCGCCCCCGGAGCGGTGCACAGGTAGGTGGACTTGGCGCCCAGGCGGGCGATCAGCTTGAGGCCGGTCTGGAACGCTTCGGCCTTGCCGGCCAGCACCACCGCCGGATCGGGAGCCAGCGGGTGGGTGTCGATGGCGGTGACGAAGATCGCGTGGGGCGTGCTGTCGATCGCCGGAACCCGGCTGAAGGGCCGGGTGCGGAAGACAGGCCACATGCCCGACTCGATCAGGTTCTCGCGAATCTGATCGGGAGCGAGGCTGGGAATCTCCGACAGGCTGTACGCCTTGAACGAAACCCGCTCCTCGGCGCCGGACAAATCGATGACCACCGACTCGAACTTGCGCTTCTCACCGCGGTTGACCGAAGCGACGGTACCGGTGGCCGGCGAGGTGTAGCGCACCCCCTCGGTTTTCTTGTCGGTGAACAGCAGGTCGCCGGTCTTGACCGAGTCGCCGGGACCGACCGCCATGGTCGGCCGCATGCCGATGTAGTCGTCCGCTACGAGAGCGACCCGACGAATCTTGGGACCGTCGGAGATCTCCTGGCGCGGCTCGCCGGAGATCGGGACGTTCAACCCTTTGCGGATCTTGTAGACACCCACGCAATGACCTCGATATGGGCTCTAATGCCCCGGATACGGCCTGATGAAGGCCGAGTATTCTAGTGAAGCCTGGGTCGAAATGCACCCTCCCCGGCGGATCCCCCGCCCACCCCTGGGGCCGCTCTGCGGGCCGGGGGACCAGGCCGGGAATTCCGGCGGCGCCCGCCCGTTGTCAAAGCTTGTAAATCAGGTCCCTCAGACAGTTCTGGAGGCTATCCTGTAGGGTCCCGGATCGGTGAAAAGTGCCACAAGAAAGGCGCACTTCGACTCGACACCCGGGGAGCGGGGCGCGGGCTCCGGACCTGCCCGGTCCGGCCCGGCCCGGATGGCCCGGCCCAGGTCGAATATTTAAGGAGTGGACGGCATGTTTCGGATGAATGGACTTCGTATCGCGCTTTTCGGCGCGGCTCTGTTCGGGCTGGCCCTGAACGCCTCGGCGGACTGGCCCGGGTTCCGCGGGCCCGACACCTCCGGCTCCGTGCCCGGCGGCCGGCTGCTCGGCGACCGTTCGAGCCTCGAGATCGGCTGGAAGGTCCCGATCGGCTCCGGCTACTCCTCGCCGGCGGTGGTGGGCAACCGGGTCGTGGTCATGTTCCACGGCGACGAGCACGATTTCGTCGGCGCCTTCGACGTGGAGAGCGGCGAGGAACTGTGGCGCCACGGCCTGGGCAAGCCCTACGACGGCCACGACGGCTCCCACGACGGACCGATCGCCACGCCGTTGATCGCCGGAGACCACGTCTTCGGCCTGGGCGGCTGGGGCGAGCTGTTCGCGGTCAAGCTGGCCGACGGGAGCCCGGTCTGGAGCACCCACCTGGCCGACGACCACGGCGGCCGCAAGCCGCACTACGGCTTCTCCACCTCGCCGATCATGGTCGACGGCGTGCTGATCGTGGAGATCGGCGCCGAGGACAAGGCGATCGCCGGCTTCAACCCGAAGAGCGGCGAGATGCTCTGGAGCACCGGCAGCGGAAAGGTCGAGTACCAGTCCCCCATCGCCGCGGTGATCGACGGTAAGCCGATGGTGGTCGCGGTCTCCAGCACCCACCTCTACGGACTCGAGGCCCAGAGCGGCAAGACCCTCTGGTCTCACGAGCACGGCGGCGACGAGCGGGCCATGGGCGGCGCGTCGATGGTGCCGGTTCCCGCCGGCGACGGACGGCTGTTCCTGATGAACAAGCAGGACTCATCGTCGATGGTCCAGGTCAAGGCGGACAAGGAACTCGATTACAAGGTCGACGAGCTCTGGAGCAGCAACGCCCTCAAGAGCAGCTACGTCACCCCGGTCTACCACGACGGCCACCTCTACGGGATCTCCGGCCGGGTGCTGACCTGCATCGACGCAGGAAGCGGCGAACGCAAGTGGCGCTCCCGCGAGCCTGGAGACGGCTTCATCACCGTGATCGGCGACCAGCTGGTGGTGATGACCAAGCCGGGCACCCTGCACGTGGCCAAGGCCTCTCCCGACGGTTACCAGGAGCTGGCCTCGGTGCGGCTGTTCCCCGAGGACGAGCACTCCTGGTCCGAAACCGCCTTCTCGGGTAAGCACCTCTACGCCCGCAGCATGGGTGAGCTGGCCCGCATCGACGTCGCCGCGGCGGCGACCGCTGCGGTGATCGAAAACGAATACGCCTGGCTGGGCCAGACCGAGTTCGGCGCTTTCCTGCAGGAAGTGCAGCAAGCCGGCGACAAGCAGGCCGTGGTCGACGCCTTCATGGCCAAGCAGAGCTCCTTCCCGATCATCGAGGGTCCGGACCTGGCGCACTTCGTGTTCCAGGGAGACGCCGAGGATGTCGGCATCGTCAGCGACCTGATCGGTTTCCGCCGCGAGGATCCGATGGTCAAGGTCGACGGCACCGACCTGTTCTTCTACTCGGCGCGGCTGGAGCCTGACGCCGCGGTGTCCTACGGGTTCATCGAGGCCTACGCCGACCAACCAGGTCCGGATCCGCGCAACGAGCACAAGTCCAGCGGCCTGTTCGGCGACGTTTCCCGGCTGACCATGCCCGCCTGGGACGCACCGGCCCATACCGCCGAAGCGCCCGCCGGACGGCAGGGCACCCTCGAAAGCGTCACCTGGGAACGCACGGTGACCCGGCAGGTCGACGGCGAGGAGAAGGAAGAGAAGCAGAGCCGCGAGGTCAAGGTCTACCTCCCCGCCGGGTTCAGTGCCGGCGCGGACAAACGCTACCCGACCCTCTACTACGCCAACGGTGAAGCCGCCCTGGACACCGGCATGATGAAGAACACCCTGGACAACCTGATCGGCGAGTCGATGGAAGCGGCCATCGTCGTGTTCGTACTGCCCGCCGAGGAGGGCGGCCGTGCCGACCCGCCGCCGGCGCTGCTCGAGATGTTGACCAAGGAAATCGTCCCGATGATCGACGAGAAGTTCCCGACCATGGCCGAAGCGGGCCACCGGGGAATCGCCGGCGTGTCCGGCGGCGGGACCGCGGCGCTACTGGGCGGCATCAACCATCCCGACGTCTTCAGCCGGGTGGGCAGCCAGTCGGCGCAGCTGTTCAGCGTGCCGATCTGGGACATGTTGAAGACCGCCGAAGAGCAGCCGATGCTGGTCTACATGAACTGGGGACGCTACGACCTGCGCTCCCCCCACGAAGCCTGGGACATGGGCGCCAACAACGCCCGGGCCTGGGACGCCATGCGCGACAAGGGCTACAGCCCCGCCGGTGGCGAAGTGCCCGAGGGCTTCGGCTGGGCGATCTGGAGCGGGCGTACCGACGACATGCTCCAGGCGCTGTTCCCGCGGATGTAGCCCGCTGCAGGCACGGCCTGCGACAAAGCGACCGAACGATGGACGCCGCCCGGCAACGGGCGGCGTTTTTCGTGATGCGGGCTAGCTCTCCTGCTCGACGCAGATCTGCTCGGACTCGTCGGCTGAAAGCGGAAGCTCCAGCAGCCCGCAACGGTGGGGTTTGCCCTCGGGAGCGTTCTTCTCGAAATGAGTGCAGGTACGGCAAATGCCGAAAGGCCGGCCCTCGATCTGCTCTAACCGCTCGGTGAGCAGGGCCGTCAGGTTTCGCTCCAGCGTCCCCTCCCCCACTTTCCCCAGGGCACCCACCGATTCGGCGAACTCCAGCAGCGGGTCGCTCCCGAGCGCCCGGCGGCCGGCCGCGGTCAACTCCAGACGCACCGCCCGGCGATCGCCCGGGTCCGACTTCTTGCGAATCAGCCCCTTGCTCTCGAGGGCGATCAGGGTCTGGGAGACGGTGCCCTTGGTCGAACCGAGATAGGCGGTCAGCCCGCTGGGGGTGCGAGAGAAGCGGTTGGCCCGGGAGAGGTAGCGTAGCGCCTCCCACTGAACCGGCTTGAGACCCAACTCGTGGCCGCGGCTCTGCATCAGCCGCCCCAGCCGCTCCAACAGCATCAGCACGCGCTTACGGGATCGATCGGTCTCGCCGCTCATTTCGGGCCTCCCCTGCAAATGTAGCGAGTCGCTACGTCAAAAGCAAACCGGGACACCTCTCGGAGCCTTAGTATTTAGTCGATACCACCTTGACAAAACCCTCTCGCCCTGCCATATCTGTATCGACTCGATACTTAATGCATTCACTTCCGGACCTCAGGAGCCGATCATGAAACAGATGCTTCTCACGTTGGTGACCCTGCTCGCCCTTGCCACGCCGGCGCTGGCCGTGGACCCCACCCCCCTCGAGCCCTCCGAGGACTTCAACGTCGAACGTGCCAAGGTCGAGTACCGAGTGGATATCGACGCCCTGGTCTTCGAGATCCAGGTCGAAGGGAACGCAGGGGGCACCTTCCCCGAGCCCGCCGGGCAGGTCGACGGGGCGCCGGTCCTGGGCTACGTCTTCCCCACCACGCTGCGCCCGGAGCAGGTCGGATTTGCGCCGGGAGAAGGCATCGTCGCCCTGGCCGCGACCAGCCATCCGGACTTCGACGACACGCCGCTTTTCGATGAGAACGGCAACGGCGACTACGGGGACGCCGCAGACGGCCGGGTGTTCCACGCCCACTGGGTCGTGCTGGTCCCCGACGAACGGGTCGCAGGCGGGCTGTCGGTCAAGGCGGTAGCCGGCGAACCGAGCGAGGTCCTGCCCCCGACCGCCCCGGGCATGCCGATCTATCTCGACTCCCCCGGCCACACCATCGTGACCTACCGCGACCGGCTGCGCATCGTGGTTCCCGGCTGGCGCATCCGCGACCTGGAGAGCTTCAACTACGACGCCGTGGTGGCCTACATGCAGGTCAACGCCTCCGACGCCAACCGGCCGATGCTCGGCGTCTATCGGGTCTACAGCGTCCTCAGCGGCGACCTCAGCCTGCCGCGGACCTTCAGCCTCCCCGACCGCCGGCGCTTCCTGCGGAAGTGACTGCAGACGCCGGGCCGTTCCCCCTGAACGGCCCGGCGGTCTTATCCTCTTCACGGCTCGAACGCGGAGATCACCGAGGGAGCATGACCATGAACCATCGCAAGGCGCCCGAACTACAGGTCTCGACGTGGCTCAATACGCCGCACCCGCTCAGCCTCGAACAGCTCCGCGGCAAAGTGGTGTTGATCGAGGCATTCCAGATGCTCTGCCCGGGCTGCGTGTCCCACGGCCTACCCCAGGCCACCCGGGTCGCGGAGACCTTCGACCCTGACGAGGTCGCGGTCCTCGGGCTGCATACGGTGTTCGAGCACCACAAAGCCCAGGGGAGCCGGGAAGCGCTCGAGGCATTCCTCCACGAGTACCGGCTGCGCTTCCCCGTCGGCATCGACGCTCCCTCTCCCGGCGGTGGCGTTCCACGGACCATGGCCGCCTACGCCATGCGCGGTACCCCGACTCAGATCCTGATCGACCGGGAAGGGAACCTGCGCCGACAGTCCTTCGGCGTCGAGCAGGACCTCGTACTGGGAGCGGCCATCGCCCGACTCCTCGGAGCCACGCCGGCGGAGCAAACAGACCCGCCGGACGCGCCCGACGAGGGCTGCGACGAAACCGGCTGCGCGATGCCGGAAACGAGTCCCTGATCCACCCGCAACGGGTCCCTGATACATTAGGCTCTCGCGTCACGAGGAGAGCCCATGCCCGGCAGCAGCTTCGGCCACCTGTTCCGCATCACCACCTTCGGCGAATCCCACGGCGGAGGTGTCGGCGCCGTGATCGACGGTTGCCCCCCCGGACTGACGCTTTCGACCGACGACATCCAGCCCGAGCTGGACCGGCGCAAGCCGGGACAGAGCGAGATCACCACGCCCCGCAAGGAACAGGACACGATCCAGATTCTCTCGGGCGTGTTCGAGGGCAGGACCACCGGCACGCCGATCCTGCTGCTGGCGCACAACAAGGATGCCCGCCCCGGCGACTACGACGTGCTGCGCACCCTGTACCGGCCGTCCCACGCCGACTTCACCTACGAACTGAAGTACGGCTTCCGCGACTGGCGGGGCAGCGGCCGGGCCTCGGCCCGGGAGACCCTGGCCCGGGTCGCCGCCGGAGCGGTGGCCAAGAAGATCCTGCGGGAGCGGGCCGGCACCGAGATCCTGAGCTGGGTCGAGACCGTCGGCGAACTGGAAGCATCGATCGATCCGGCAACGGTTACCGCCGAGGCAATCGAGTCCAACATCGTGCGCTGCCCCGATCCGGCCGCCGCCGAGAAGATGATCGAACGGATCAAGGAGGTGCAGGCCGACGGCGACAGCATCGGCGGCATCCTTCGCGGCTATGTGCGCAACGTGCCGGCGGGCCTGGGCGAACCGGTCTTCGACAAACTGCCCGCCGATCTGGGCAAGGCGATGCTCAGCATCAACGCGGTCAAGGGCTTCGAGATCGGTTCCGGCTTCGAAGGCACCCGCATGCGGGGCAGCGAACACAACGACCCCTTCGGCCTCGACGACCAGGGCAAGACGCGCCCGATGGCCAACCGCGCCGGCGGCACCCTGGGCGGGATCAGCACCGGCGAGGATCTTTCCTTCCGGGTGGCGTTCAAGCCGGTGGCGACCATCGGCAAGCCCCAGCAGACGGTGACCCGGGAGGGGCAACCGACGGAGCTTGCCGCCTCGGGCCGCCACGACCCCTGCGTGCTGCCCCGGGCGGTGCCGATCGTCGAGGCGATGACGGCGCTGACCCTGGTCGATCACCTGCTCCGGTTCGACCCGATGCGGCCGGAATAGGGGCAGAATCGACCGGCCCGGCTCCGCCGCCGCCCGGCCGCCCTCTTTTTTTGCCCGCCGGCCGAATAGCCCCCCGGGACGGGTGTACAAGCGGGGTGTAAGCCAGAGGAGAACCGTGATGCGCCTGAATCGACTGTTCGGAATCCGTGGAAGTGTGCTGATCCTGACGCTGTGGCTGGCCTGCGGCCTTGCCGCCGCCGAGAGCCCGGTAGCCGGCAGCTGGGAGGGCACCCTCGAGGTCGGTCCGCAGAAGCTGAGGATCGTGTTTCATGTCGCCGAGGGGGACGACGGCACGCTGACCAGCACCATGGACAGTCCGGACCAAGGCGCCTACGACCTGCCGACCGGCAGCACCCGCTTCGAAGAGGGCACCCTGTCCATCGACGCCCCGGGGCTCTACGCCACCTTCGCGGGCAAGCTCGCTGAAGACGGCGGGAGCCTGAGCGGCACCTGGTCCCAACGGGGTACCAGCCTCGACCTGACCCTCACCCGTGCCGCCGCCAAGGAGCCTTCCGCCGGCGACGAGCAAGAAGCGGTCAGCACCACCGCGGAAGGCAGCCCGGCGATCGGCGACTGGCTCGGCAGCATGCAGGTCGGCCCCCAGAAACTGCGCATCGTGTTCCACGTCGGCGCCGGCGACAACGGTCTCCTGATCACGACGATGGACAGCCCCGACCAGGGCGCCGAGGGCATCCCCACCGGCGTGACCCGTTTCGTCGACGGCAAGCTGTCGATCACCGTTCCGCGGATCCGCGGCACCTACGAGGGCAGCCTCGCCGAAGACGGCAAGACGATCCAGGGCACCTGGTCCCAGGGCGGAGTCAACTTCGATCTCGAACTGAAACGCACCGAGGGACCGATCGAGAACGCGGCGCGGCCCCAGGATCCCGCAGAGCCCTACCCCTACCGCAGCGAGGACGTGACCTTCGACAACGAGAGCGCCGGCATCACCCTGGCCGGCACCCTGACCCTGCCTGAAGGAGACGGCCCCTTCCCCGGCGTGATCCTGGTCAGCGGTTCGGGTCCCCAGAACCGTGACGAAGAACTGATGAATCACCGGCCGTTTCTGGTGCTGTCGGACTACCTGACCCGCCGGGGTATCGCGGTGCTGCGCTACGACGACCGGGGGGTCGGCGAATCCGGCGGCGAGTTCCAGGGCGCCACCACCGCCGACTTCGCCGCGGACGCCGAGGCAGCCGTCGCCTACCTTCGCGGCCGTGATGAGATCGCCAGGGGCAAGATCGGGATCGCCGGGCACTCCGAAGGGGGCCTGGTCGCACCGATGGTGGCATCCCGCTCGAAGAAGGCGGTCGACTTCATCGTCGTCATGGCCGGCCCCGGGGTCACCGGCGAGGAGATCCTCTACCAGCAGACCGAGGCGATCCTGCGGGCCAACGGCGCCGACGAGGACTCGGTCCGGGAGAGCCTGGTCGATGCGCGCAAGATCTACACACTGCTGAAGGAAAACTCGGCGGAAGACGCACCGGCGAAACTCAAGGCGTTCATCGAGGAGCAAATCGCCTCGATGACCGACGCCGAGAAAGCGCAAGCGGGGATTCCCGAAGGGCCCAGCGACGAGATCGTCAACGCCCAGGTGGCCCAGCTGACCTCCCCCTGGTTCCGTTACTTCCTGACCTACGATCCGATCCCGGCGTTGGAAAAGGTCAAGCAACCGGTGCTGCTGATTACCGGCGCCAAGGACCTGCAGGTACTGGCTGCCGAGAACATCCCGCACATGGAGGCGGCGCTGAAACGAGCCGGCAACAAGCGGGTCGAGTCGGTGACGATGCCCGGGCTGAACCACCTGTTCCAGACCGCCGAAACTGGTTCGCCGACGGAATACGCGGCCATCGACGAGACCTGGGCCCCCGCGGCGATGAAGCGCATCGCCGAGTGGATTCTGGGGGTTACCGGCTAGAAGCTCCCCGGGTTTGCCCCGGACCCGGATTCGCCGTATCTCCAGTTGGCGGTCCGAACCTCCGGGGCACCCATGAAGCTGCGCATCGTCTGTCTGATCCCGGTCCTCGCCGCTGCCTGCCTGGCAGCCTGGCCGGGCGACACCTCCCTCGAATCCCGCCTCGACGACCGGCTCGCCGTCGAGCGCTTGCGTCACGCGATGCGCGAAGGCGCCTCGGAACCGGACGAGGCCCTGCTGCGGGAGCGTATGCGCCGGAGCGTGGAGGACACGCTACGGCTCTCCGTCGCCCTGGACGCCGTCTGGCAGCGGCCGCTGACCCGAACCGATCTGCGCCGCGAGATGCATCGGATCGTCCGCGAGAGCCGTTTCCCCGCGAGACTGCGTGAGATGTTCACCGTTCTCGGCGACGATTCGCGTCGGATCCAGGAAACCCTGGCCTGGCCCGGACTGGCTGAAACCACCGCCCGTGCCTTGTTCCGCTCCGAGCCGCCGGCGGACAGCATCGCTGAGAGTTTCGAGGACTGGTGGACCCGGAGCCGCGACCGCTTCACTGCCGACGCCGACGCCCTCGACCTGGCCGATCCGGATTGGTCCGTCGAGGAGGCGGCATCGAGCCTGGCGACGGTCGACCCGAGTTGTGTTCCCGACGACAGCTGGGCCAACGGCGCCCTGGACGATCTGGTCGAACGGGGCGGCCACAGCATGATCTGGACCGGCAGCGAGGCGATCGTCTGGGGCGGCGCCAACTGGTTCCTGAATCAGCCGCGAGCGCTGCGGAACGGCGCCCGCTACGACCCGCTGCTCGATCGCTGGAGTCCGATCTCGTCGATCGGTGCACCGCCGGCGCGCTACTTCCACGCCGCCGTCTGGACCGGCGAGGAGATGCTGGTCTGGGGCGGCACCACCGATGAAAACGATCCCGCCGCGGTGGTCTCCGGCGGAGGCCGCTACGACCCGGCCCTGGACGCCTGGTCGCCGCTTCCCGCCGCCGGGGCTCCCTCGGCGCGGCGCGAGCCGACGGCAGTCTGGTCCGGCAGCGAGATGATTCTCTTCGGCGGCCGGGACGCCAGCGGAGCCTCGGTGAATAGCGGCGGCCGCTACGACCCGGTCACCGACTCCTGGTCGCCCCTCGATACGTCCGGCGCTCCGGCGGACCGCGTCGAGCACAGCGCGATCTGGAACGGAAGCGCCATGCTGATCTTCGGCGGCCGCAGCCTGACGGCAGGCGGCAGCTTCACCCCGCTGGGAGACGGCGCCCGCTACGACCCGCAGAGCGATTCGTGGACCGCGATCGCGAGCGCCGACGCGCCGAGCCCGCGGCTGGATCACAGCGCAGTGTGGAACGGCAGCGAGATGTTGATCTGGGGCGG
The DNA here is from genome assembly GCA_001664505.1 of Acidobacteria bacterium Mor1. Classification (GTDB taxonomy): domain Bacteria; phylum Acidobacteriota; class Polarisedimenticolia; order Polarisedimenticolales; family Polarisedimenticolaceae; genus Mor1. The sequence goes on along the minus strand of CP011806.1, from coordinate 4,244,407 downwards.
CACGGCGGATCCCGAAGATGTCCTGGCCTTCGTCCGGGACGGCGCACGCTACGACCCCGCTCTCGACAGCTGGACCGCGATCAGTGACAGCGGCACTCCCGAATGGCGCGCAGGCCACGGCGCGGTCTGGACCGGCAGCGCCATGCTGATCTGGGGCGGCGACCGCTACACCGCCGCGGTCTACGATGACGGCGCACTCTACGACCCGGTCGCCGACAGCTGGACGCCGATGACGGTGCTCGAGCCTCCGGCGGCTCGCTCCCAGTTCCCCTTCGTCTGGACCGGCAGCGAGTTCCTGCTCTGGGGTAGCGGCGACAACTCGTCGAGCCCGCGCAACACGGGAGCCCGTTACGATCCCCAGGCCGACACCTGGAGCCCTACCGGCCGCGGCGACGCTCCGCTACCGCGCCTCTCCGCAGGCTCGGTCTGGACCGGCAGTGAACTGATCGTCTGGGGTGGATCGGACTTCGGCACCTACTTCGCCGACGGCGGACGCTACGACCCGGTCCTCGAGACCTGGACGCCGCTGCCGACCCTCGATGCTCCCCCGGCGGCGGAGAACCCGGTCGCGATCTGGAGCGGAAGCGAAGCGTTGTTCTGGGGCGGCTATGCCGGCGTCGCCGGGTACCGGAACGGAGGCGCGCGCTATGACCCGCTGACCGACCTGTGGACGCCGATCAACGGCGTGGACGCGCCGACGGCGCGCACCAAGTCCCGGGCCGTCTGGACCGGCAGCGAGATGATCGTGTGGGGTGGCGTCGAACGGGCCAACTACTGGAACGACGGCGGACGCTACGACCCGGCAAACGACAGCTGGACTCCCCTCCCCACCACCGGCGCTCCGGTGGGGCGTTGGGAACACACCGCGGTCTGGAGCGGCAGCGAGATGCTGGTCTGGGGTGGCGAGGGTTCCGGCGGGGGGTTCCTGGGCAACGGCGCACGCTACGCCCCGGCCACCGATAGCTGGAGCCCGATCTCGGCCAGCGGCGCCCCTTCGGCACGCACCCTCCACGCCGCGGTCTGGACCGGCGACCGGATGATGATCTGGGGCGGTGACGGAGGCTTCTTCACCGGCAGCCTGAACAACGGCTCCCTCTACGATCCGGCTGCCGACAGCTGGTCCGGCATCACCACCAGCGGCGCCCCGGCGGGGCGGATCGAACACACCCTGGTCTGGACCGGAAGCGTCGCCATCGCCTGGGGAGGCCGCAACAGTCAGTCGGGGCTCAACGACGAGAAGGCTGACGGCGGACGCTACGATCCCCAGTCGAACAGCTGGTCCGACACCTCGACGGTGGATGCACCGAAGAACCGCTTCCGCCATCTGGCCGCGTGGACCGGCGACTCGATGCTGGTCTGGGCCGGCGACGCCATCGACACCGGCGGCCGCTACTTCGCCGGCAACCCCGACCTCGACGGCGACGGCCTGGCCGATGCCTGCGATTGCGCTCCGGCAGACCCGGGTTCCACCGCTGCGCCGGGTGAGGTGCAACGACTGCGCTTCGGGCCGGACCGGCAAACGGTCTCCTGGTACAGCGCGGCGGGAGAAGCCGGGGAGGACGTGACCTACGATCTGGTGCGCGGCGCGCTGGGACAGTGGCCGGTGGGTAGCGGTATCGACGAAACCTGCATCGCTGCCGATGCTCCCGGCACGTCGGCGGTCGACGGCGACCTGCCTGCGGCCGCAGCGGGCTTCTGGTATCTGGCGCGGCCGCGCAACGCCTGCGGGCTCGGAAGCCTGGGCAACGACGGCAGCGGCACGCCGCGAGCGGGCATCGCCTGCCCCTGACGCCTGGACGAGCGGGGCACCGCCGAGGCGGCGTACAATCGTGTCCATGGGAGAAGCGCTGGTCGTTGCCACGATCTGGGTCGCGCTGGCGTGCTACCCCGCCGGGCCCTGGGGCCGGGTGTTCCGCAGCGGCGATCGCACCGACCGCTCGCGACCGCTTCGCCTGATCTGGACTCTCGGCTGCGCCGCTTTCCTGGCTCACGTCGCCGCCTCGTTCCACGTGTTCTACGACTGGAGCCACGGGGTAGCGCTGAGCGAGACCGCTCGACAGGTCGAGGAACTGTTCGGGGTCCGCAGCGGCAGCGGTCTCTACCTCAACTATTTGTTCACCCTGGTCTGGCTCGTCGACGCCATCGCCTGGTGGCGCTGGCCCGGCTGGCCCGGCAACCGCGCACGCTGGGCCCTGCTAGCCATCCACGGGTTCTTCCTGTTCATGATCTTCAACGCCACCGTGGTGTTCGAGCAGGGGGCGACCCGCCTGTTCGGTGCGGCCGTGACCGTTGCGGGCCTCTGGGGTCTCGTCGCCGCCGTGCGCTCGCGGAGCGCCTCATGACCACCGCTCGTGACGACGCTTCTCATCCCCGGGTGACCTACGTGACCGCCGGCGGCGCGGGGATGTTCTGCGGCAGCTGCATGCGGGACAACACCCTCGCCGCGACACTCCATCGCCGCGGGGTGCCGATCACGCTGGTACCGACCTTCACCCCGATCCGCACCGACGAACAGGATGTCAGTCTCGACCGGGTCTTCCTCGGCGGCATCAACGTCTACCTGGAACAGAAAATCCCCTGGCTACGCCACCTGCCCCACGCCGCCCGGCGGGCGCTGAGTCATCCAAGCTTGCTGCGGTTGTTGTCGAAGCTGTCCCTTCAGACCCGGCGACGGGAGGACGGCGCGATCGCCCTGTCGCTCCTTCGCGGTGAGAGCGGGCACCACGCCGGCGAGATCGCCGACCTGATCGAGTTCATCGACGGGCAACTCGAGCCGGACGTGGTGACCCTGACCAACCTGCTGATCTCCGGCTTCGTTCCCGGACTCAAGAAAAAGCGGCCGGTGCCCGTCGTGGTCAACCTCCAGGGGGATGACGTGTTCCTCGATGGCCTGCACGACGATGACCGGCCCGTGGTGCTCGAGGAGATGCGGCGGATCGCCGGGATGATCGACGGCTTCATCGTGCCCAACCGCGCATACCTCCGGTTCATGGCCGATCTGCTGCGCGTTCCCGAGAGCCGCTTTCACATCGTGCCGCTGGGGATCGCCGAACCCGAGGCGTACCACCGGCCCGAGCCGCCGGGCGATCGCCCGCCGACCGTCGGCTACCTGGCGCGCCTCTGCCCCGAGAAGGGCTTCCACCGGCTGGTCGACGCGCTCCTGGAACTGCGCGGGCTTCCGGGTATGGAACAGGTTCGCCTGCGCGCCGGCGGCTGGCTCGGAGCGTCGGACCGGCCGTTCTTCGAGGCGCAACGAACCCGGCTGCGCGATGCCGGCATCGACCTCGAGCACGTCGAGTCGATTCCGGACCGCGACGCCAAGGTCGACTTTCTGGCCGGGCTGGACGTGTTCTCGGTCCCCGCCGAGTTCCTCGAGCCCAAGGGGCTCTACGTGCTCGAGGCCCTGGCGGCCGGAGTCCCGGTGGTCCAGCCCGATCACGGCGCCTTTCCCGAACTGCTCGCGTCCACCGGCGGCGGCCTGCTAGTGCCCAGGAACGACCCGGCCGCCCTCGCCACGGAACTGGCAGCGCTGCTGACCGACGGGGCGCGGCGCGCGGAGTTGGGTGAGGCCGGCCGGCGAGGGGTGAGCGAACGCCACCGCGCCGAAACCATGGCCGAAACCACCCTCCAGGTGTGGCGATCTCTGGCCTAGAAAGCCGAAATCCCGCCGGTCCGCCCGAAATCCGGTCGCTAGAGACCTGACGGGCGAGAACCGATAAAATATTCAGGCTTCGGATTTCATGTAAACTGCATCCGCTTCGCGCCCGCACGGGGGCGCTGACCGGACCGAACGAACCCACCTCGGGAGGTAGGGCAGTTGATCCAGACCATCAAGCACCGGTTCTTCAGTAATGTCACCGGAGACATCTTCGGCGGCGTGACCGCCGGCGTCGTCGCGCTGCCGCTGGCCCTCGGGTTCGGCGTGGCGTCGGGCCTCGAAAACGGTGCTGCCGCCGGGATGTACGGCGCCATCGCCGTCGGCCTGCTGGCGGCGCTGTTCGGAGGCACCGGATCCCAGGTCTCGGGACCCACCGGACCGATGACCGTCGTCGTCGCCGGCCTGGTCGGCAGCCTTACCGGCGATCCACGCTGGATCTTCTACGCGGTGATCCTCTCCGGCGTGCTGCAGATCGTCCTCGGCCTACTCAGGGTCGGACGCTATATCAACTACGTACCCTATCCGGTGATCTCCGGATTCATGAGCGGCATCGGGGTGATCATCATCATCCTGCAGATGGCCCAGATGGTCGGGCACGCTCCGGCCAAGGGCACCGTCGAGGCGATCCGGCGCCTCCCCGAAGACTTCACCAACGTCAACTTCAGCGCGTTGCTGCTGGGTCTCGGCACCCTCGCCGTGATCTACGCCTCGCCCTACGTCACCAAGAAGGTGCCGGGCACCCTGATCGGCCTGGTGATCATGACCAGTGTCTCGGTCCTCGCGGGTCTCGATGTACAGCGCATCGGCTCGATCCCCCGCGGCCTCCCGGACATCGCGCTCCCCGCCTGGGACTTCGATCAGTTCAAGCTGATCGTCGTGCCCGCGATCATGCTGGCGGTGGTCGGCAGCCTCGACTCGCTGCTCACCTCACTGGTTGCCGATGCGGTGACCAAGACCCGGCACAACAGTGAACAGGAGCTGATCGGCCAGGGTCTGGGCAACATGCTGGCCGGCACCATCGGCGGCCTGCCCGGCGCCGGTGCCACCATGCGTACGGTGGTCAACGTCAAGTCCGGCGGCCGCATGCACCTCTCGGGTGTGCTGCACTCGCTGCTGCTGCTGGCGGTCCTGCTGGCCATCGGCCCGTTGGCCGAGGCGATCCCGATGGCGGTGCTCGCCGGCATCCTGATCACCGTCGGTATCGGCATCATCGACGTCAAGGGCCTCAAGCACATCACCAAGGCTCCCGTCGGCGACGTGCTGGTCATGCTGACCGTGCTCGGCGTCACGGTGTTCGTCGACCTGATGTGGGCGGTGGGCATCGGCATGGTGATGGCGTCGATGATCCTGCTCAAACGGCTCAGCGACATCGATCCGGCGACCCACTCGCCGCTGGTCGACATCGCCGCGCACCGTCCCTGGATCCCCGCTCTCGAGGTTCCCGACCAGGTGGCCCAAGGCATCTGGGTCGTCGAGGTCCACGGGTCGCTGTTCTTCGGCAACGCCGGCCCGCTGCAGCGCAAGATCGAGGGTGCCGACCTGAGCACGGCCAAGGCGATCGTGATCCACATGGGAGACGTCAAGTACGTCGACCAGTCCGGGGTCTACACCCTGGACGACCTGGTCTCCGACCTGCAGAAGCGGGGCATCCGGGTCTATCTCGCCGAACTTCACGAGGAGCCCAAGGAGCTCCTGACCAAGCTCGAGGTGGCCCCGGGCACCGTGGCGGCCGGAGACATCTACGACTCCGCCGAGACCGCCATCGCCGAGGCGATCAAAAAGCACGGCGAGTCCGCCGCCTAGAACCGGCCGAAGCTGCCGGTGAGTCGCCGGAAGTTCCTCGCGAGCCCGCCCGCGCCTATACTGCGGGCGGGAGGAACTCCAGATGCATCGTTTACTCGTCGCCGTCCTGATTGCCGGACTCACGGCCGGCTGCGCGCTGCGCGCCCCCGATCACCTGATCGAGGACAGCCCCTCGGCGCAACTGTTCGAAGGCCTGGGTAGCCGTACCCGCCCGGTCTCGACCGAGAGCTCCGAGGCGCAGCACTACTTCGACCAGGGCATCGCCTGGATGTACGCCTTCAACCATGACGAGGCGATCCGTTCCTTCGCCCGGGCCGCCGAGCTCGACCCGCAGCTGGCCATGGCCTGGTGGGGTATCGCTCTATGCGAGGGCCCCAACTACAACGATGCGCAGATGACCAAGGAACGGGTGGCCGCCGCCTGGGCCGCCCTCGAGCAGGCCCAGGCGCGAATCGAGAACACCACACCGCTGGAGCGGGCGCTGATCGAAGCGCTGGCCACCCGCTACTCCAAACGGCCGCGCAAGAACCGGGACAAACTCAACCGCGCCTACGCCGACGCCATGGGCGAGGTCTGGGCCGCCTACCCCGATGACTCCGATGTGGGCACCCTCTACGCCGAGGCGTTGATGACCCTGCGACCGTGGAAGCTCTACAGCGCCGAAGGGGAACCGGAAGAGGACACGCCGATCATCGTCGAGACCCTCGAACGGGTGATGGAACTCGACCCCGGCAACCCCGGCGCCGCCCACATGTACATCCACGCGGTCGAGCCGAGCCTCGATCCCGATCGAGGCATCGCCGCCGCCGACCGGTTGAGCAACCAGATGCCCGGCGCGGGCCACCTGAACCACATGCCTTCCCACATCTACGTGCAGGTCGGCCGCTGGGATTCCTCGGTCAAGCAGAACGCCATGGCGATGAAGGCCGACGACCGCTACCGCCAGCTCTCGCCGGACCAGACGATCCAGCACATGTACATGGTGCACAACGCCCACATGCTGGCCTTCTCGGCGATGATGGTCGGGCGCGAAGCCGAGGCCATGGAAGCCGCCCGCGCCATCTGGGCCGATATCCCCGAAGACAAGTTCGAGATGGTCGCCGGGTTCATCGACCCGTGGATGGCGTCGGTCTACGACGTGCAGAAACGCTTCGGCCGCTGGGAGGACATCCTCGCCGAGCCCGAACCGCCGGAGTACCTGCCGATCACCACCGCCATCTGGCGGGCCCATCGAGCGGTGGCCTACGCCGCGCTCCACGATTTCGAGAACGCCGAGAAGGAACGGGAACTGTTCGCCGAGGCCCGGGACGCGGTTCCCGAGAAGAGCGTCTTCGGCGGCGACCCCTCTCGCCGGGTGCTCGAGGTCAGCGAGTGGTTCATCGACGGCGAGATCGCGCTGCAGAAAGGGGAGCTGGATCGAGCCGCGACGCTGCTGGAAACCGCCGTCGAGATCGAGGATGAGCTTTCCTACGGGGAACCACCCCAGTGGCTGCAGCCGACCCGGCACACCCTGGGCGCGGTCTACCAGAAGGCCGGACGCTTCGAGGAAGCCGAGCGGGTCTTCCGCGACGATCTGAAGAAGTGGCGGGAAAACGGCTGGTCGCTGTTCGGCCTGTCCCGGGCCCTCGAGGCCCAGGGCAAGGACGGAGAGGCTGCCGAGGCGCTGGCGCGCTACGAAGCGGTGTGGACCGCCGCCGACGAACCGACCACTACCAGCTGCAAGTGCGTCCCGGCTCTGTGACGGTCGTCCCGGGGGTCGCCGGTCAACACGCCCGGGATCCCCGCACCTGTTCCGGCGTCTTCCCGGTCCAGGAGCTGAAGGCCCGGAAGAAGGAGTTCGGGTCCTCGAAGCCGAGCAGGAACGAGATCTCGGCACCGGTCAGCTTGGAGGTCCGCAGGTAGTGCCGCGCCAGGGATTCCCGGGTGCGGTCGAGAACTCGCTGGAAGCTGAGACCTTCCCGCTGAAGCCTTCGCTGGAGGGTTCGGGTACTGGTGCCGAGCCGGCGGGAGACCGAGTCCATCGAGGCCGACCCTGAAGGGAGCATCTCGAGCAGCGCTCCGTGCACCCGGTCGGCAGTGGTTGCCTCTTCCGTCAACTCGGAGAGCCGGCGCTTCAGCTCCGGCTCGAAGAACTCCCACATCTTCTCGTTGGCGGTGAGGAAGGGACGGGTCGCATCGGCGTGGGAAAAAACCAGCCGGGTCTGCGGCGCCTCGGTGACCGGCACGCCGAAGAACTCCGCGTACTCCTCGCGCTGGGGCGGCGGCTGCGGCGTCTCGACCCGTAGCGGCTCGACCCGGCTGCGGGTACCGATGCGGCCGATCTGGGTGAAGAACACCAGCTCCATCCAGCGCAGGCTCGCCGGTGCGGTGACCGTCTTGTCCAGGGATTCCAACGACATCGCCGTCGTCGAGGAGTCGCTTTCCACCTCCAGCCGAACCGCACCACAGAGCCGCTTGTAGAGGGCTAGCCGGCGCAGGGCCGTGTCCAGATCGGGGCTGCAAAGCGCCGCGAAGATCGGCGGATCGAAGGACTCCACACAGATGGACTCGCCGATACGGAGCGGCAACAGCGGATCGCCGGATTCCTGCTCCATGCCGTGCCACAACTCGTAGAACTCAGCGCTGGTCAGCGTCGTCCGCGTCCGCGCAAACAGGTCTCCGGGTAGAGCCGCCCGGCGCAGCACGTTCTCGGCATTCAAGCCGAGATCGGCGAAAAGCACCTTCCAGAGCGGCGATATGCTGTAACCGGACATCGAGATCCTCTTTGAGCCCCCAGGATCGACTTAATCCTAGGACAGGGTGCACCCTCCGACACTAGCGGATCGCGCCATCGCCCCATCGGCGAGCGCCACCGCCGCCGTGGCCGTCCGTCCGGCGGGGATACCATGGCGGCCCCGAACTCAATCCGGAGAAGATCATGGGACTCGCCGAACGGCTCACCCGGCATCGCTTCCTGCTGTTGCTGATCACCCTCTCGCTGCTGCTGACCAGCTACCCGCTGGAAGAGGGGCACCGGGACGCCCGCGTTCTGTTCAACGTGGTGTTCGAACTGGTGCTGGTGGCCGGCCTGATCGCCATGCGCAAGGAGCGGATGTGGCTATGGGCCGGGCTGGTGCTGATCCTCCCCGGGGTCACGATCTTCTGGAGTTCGATCCTGCTCTCGGATTCGATGATGGCCGGCTCCGCGCTGCTCGAGAGCATCGAGCACCTGTCGATGGCGCTCTACCTGGCGCTGCTGATCGTGTTCATCCTTCGAGATCTCTTCTCCAGCACGGCGGTAACCAGCGACCGGCTCTGCGGCGCGATGAGCGTCTACCTGATGCTGGGAGTCGCCTGGGGCTTCTTCTACTCGGCCCTCGAGCTGTACGTGCCGGGCTCGTTCACCCTGGCCGCGCCACTGGATCCCGGCCGGCCCCTGGCCGAGATCGACCCTCTGCAGCGCTCGGGAGTGCTGTTCTACTTCAGCTTCGTCACCCTCACGACCCTGGGCTACGGCGATGTTTCCCCGGTCAGCACCACCGCTCAGATGCTGGCCATGTGGGAGGCGATCGTCGGCCAGATCTACCTGACCATCCTTGTCGCGCGGCTGGTCGGGCTGCACGTGAGTTCCGCGGTGCCCGGTCCGGCGGCGCCGCCGGCCGGCGATTGACCACCGGGTCGAGTCGCAGCAGCCTCTTCCCGGTGTGTGCAGTACATTGAGAACATGTCCAAGGACCCGCCCAAACCGGAGGAACTCGGAGACCGCTTCGCCGAGCTCTACACCGAGCTGCGGGACCTCGCCGGCCAGATCTGGCGCCATAACCCGAGCGCGACCCTACAGCGCACCGCCCTCCTGAACGAGGCCTTTCTGCGCCTGGCCGGATCCAAGAGCGTCAGGCCCACCGACGAGAAGCACTTCAAACGACTGGCGGCCAGCGCGATGCGCCGGGTGCTGATCGACGCCGCCCGCCGGCGTCAAAGCCTGAAGCGGGGCGAAGGCTGGGTCGCCGTGACCGCCGACAGCCAACCGGATCCACGCCTCGACGATCTCGACCGCTTGCTGGCGGTGGACCGGGCGCTGGACAAGCTGGCGGCTCAGTCGGAACGTGCGGCCAAGCTGGTCGAACTGCGTTTCTTTGCCGGGCTCGAGGTCCGCGAGGCCGCCGAGCTGCTCGACATATCGGTCTCCCAGGCCACCCGGGATTGGCGGGCGGCCCGGGCCTGGTTGTCGGTCGAGTTGGAAGATCCGGGCATCTTCGACGAAGAGCGATGAGCGGCGCCTGGGAGAAGATCCAGCAGCTTTTCGAAGCTGCCCTCGACGTTGCGCCGGAAGATCGACGTGCCTTCCTCGAAGAGCGGCTCGGTTCCGACCGGGATTCGATCGAACGGGTCGAGCGCATGCTGCAGGCCGACGCCCGGACTGGCCTGTCCCTGGACCGCCGGCCGCAAACCCTGAGCGACGAACTCCTCGGTGAGATCCCCCCGGCGCCGGCAACCATCGGTCCCTACCGCATCGAGGGGGAACTGGGCCGCGGCGGGATGGGCGTGGTCTATCGCGGCTCGCGGGAGGACCTCGACAGCGCCGCCGCCATCAAGGTGCTCTACGGCACCGCCCTCTCCCCGTTGCGCCGGGAGCTCTTCGACCGGGAGCGGCGGGTGCTCGCCGCCTTGCAGCATCCCGGCATCGCCCGGCTCTACGACGCGGGCACCCTCGAAGACGGCACTCCCTATTTCGTAATGGAGATGGTCGAGGGGCAGCCGCTGTCCGCCGCGTGCAACCGGGAGAACCTGACGCTGACGGCGCGGCTGGATCTGTTTCTCGAAGCCTGCTCCGCGGTGCAGTACGCCCACGCCCGAGGAGTGATCCACCGGGATCTCAAATCCTCGAACCTGCTGGTGACCGACGACGGCGGTCCGTCCCGGATCAAGCTGCTGGATTTCGGTGTCGCCCGGCGCATGGATCGCGAGGACGAAGAGGAGGGCCAGGGGCGCCCGGAAGCCGCGGCGTTCACTCCGGCCTACGCCGCTCCGGAGCAGGTCGCCGGCGAAGCGGCAACGGTGCAGACCGACGTGTATGCGCTCGGGGTCATGCTCTACGAGATGCTCAGCGGTCAACTGCCCACGGCTGCGGCGGACCGTAGCGCCGAACCCGACCCGGCGCCTCTCGTGCCTTCGAAGATCCCCGGCGGCTGGCCGGCGGCTTCCGGCGGCGACCGCCGGGACCTGGACGCCATCTGCTCACGGGCGACCGCGCTGCTGCCGGAGGACCGCTACCCCACCGTCGACGCCCTGGCCGAGGACGTCCGCCGGATGCTGACCCACCACCCGGTGCAGGCTCTGGACGGCGCTCCCGGGGTGGCGCTTCGAAAGTTCGTCCGCCGCCACCGGACCGGGGTGACCCTGGCCGCCCTGGTGCTCGCCGGCTTCGTCGCCGCCGGCGCGGTGATCCTGGCCCAGTCCCGGCGACTGGCCGAACAGCGGGATGTGGCCCTGGCCGAACGAGCCGCGGCGGAACAGCTCTCGAGTTTCCTGGTCGACGTGTTCGGCTCGTCGGACCCGGCTGCGGCCCGGGGACGGGAAGTCCCGGCGAGAGAGCTGCTCGACCATGCGGCCGCCCGCCTGCTGGATCCGCCGGCCAATTCCGCCGCGGCGGCTCAACGCCCGGCAGACCGGGCTCGTTTCCTCCACGCCATCGCCCGGGCCTACGACCGCCTCGGACTCTACCGGGAGCAGGCGCAGACGCTGGCCGCGGCACGACGGAGCGTGGTCGAAGCAGGTGGCGACGGCCCCTCGGCGGCCACTCTCCTCGCGGAACAGGCGGGTGCGCATCTGCAGCTCGGCGAACTCGACGAGGCCGAGGCGCTCCTCGCCGATGCTTCCACGGATATCGCGGAACCGGACCGGCTGGCGCTTCAGTCGAAGCGGGCGCACCTCCGATGGCTTCGCGGTGACCTGGAGCAGGCGGAAGCGCTGTTCCTCGAGGTGCTCCCGGGGCTGCGCGCCCTGCCCGGACCGGAGACGAGCCATCGCTACTTCCAGGTCGTGGCCAACCTGGGCTCGGTCTACAGCCACCTGGGCCGCTTCGACGAAGCGGGCGAACTGTACGAGGAGGCGATCGGAGAACTGACCCGGCGGCTCGGAGCGGATCATCCGACCACGCTGATGCAGCGCGGCAATCTGGCGACCCTGTGGCTACGCCGCCAGCGCTACGCCGAGTCCCGAGAACTGCTGCTGCCGCTCCTTGCCGACAAGCGGCGGGTGCTCGGCGACGATCATGCCGACACCCTGCGGTCGGTCAACGGCCTGGCCATCGCCGAACACTACACCGGCAACCTGGAGGCCGCGGAGGCGCTGTTCAGGGAAGCGCTGTCCGCGTCCGAACGCACCCTCTCGCCGGACCATCGGGAGACCCTGGCGCTGTTGGCCAACCTGGCGGCGGTGTTGATCGAGAACGGCAAACTCGAAGAGGGGCGCGGCATGCACCGCCGGGTCTTCGAGGGTTTCCGCGACCAGCTGGGACCGGCCCACCGCTTCACCGGACTGACGCTGCACAACCTTGCCGGAGCCAACGCCCTGGCCGGAGAGCACGCCACCGCCGACCGCCAGTACCGCGAGGTGCAGCAGATCCTCGACGCCGCACTCCCCGCGGATCATCCCGAGCAGAAGATGAACCTCGAAGCCTGGGTCGCCCTGCGCCGGCAGATGGGGAACCCCGAGGGCACCGCTGCCCTCGAGGCCCGGCTCAGCGGCATGGCTGATCGATGATCCGCTCGACGCCGTCGCTGTCGGCGCCGACGCTCCCCTCTCCGAAGAAGTCCACCGGCGCAACCAGCAGGTACAGCACCTCGCCGCTCGCCGGGGTGTCGACGATGGTGACCTCGGACGCCTCGAGGCCCGAGCGGTAGCAACTCCCGTAGTCGCCGGCGGTCAGCATGGCTCGGGTCGCGAGGTAGACGTTGTAGCTGCCGGCACCCTCCTCGGGAATCCAGCTCAACACCGTGTCCTCGGGCCCGGCGGCGAAGCTGCCTCCGGTCTGTCCCCGCCGGGCTGCGGCGCGGGCCGCTCGGCGATCCCCCTCGTCGCAGACGTCCCCTTGCCCGTCGTCGTCCCCGTCGATCTGGGTCGGGTTGGCGTCGGTGGAACAGTTGTCGTCGCAGTCGACGAACACGTGAGAGGGGCAGGGGTCGAACTGACCGTCGCCGTCATCCTCGGGGACGCCGTCGCCGTCCCGATCGTTGTCCGAGGCGTCGGGGGTGCCGTCACCGTCGAGGTCGGGATCGCAGGCGTTACCCACCCCGTCCCGGTCCCGGTCCCGCTGCCGGCGATTGCTGACCGTCGTGCACAGATCGCACGCGTCCCCGACACCGTCGCCATCGGTATCGGCCTGCCCGGCGTTGGCGGTCAGCGGGCAGTTGTCCAGTTCGGCGCAGACGCCGTCTCCGTCGACATCCCCCTCGGCATCCGAGGGACAGAGGTCGACATCGTCACAGGTTCCGTCGCCGTCGAAGTCGGGGCAGGCATCGCAGGCGTCGCCTGCCCCGTCCCGGTCCCCGTCGCTCTGGAACAGGTTGGCCACCGCGGGGCAGTTGTCACACAGATCGCCGATGCCGTCACCATCGGCATCGGCCTGATCCGGGTTGGCGATCCCGACGCAGTTGTCGTCGCAGTTCGAGGTCGCGCCGGCGGCGCAGCGATCGAACACTCCGTCCCCGTCGTCGTCGGGGATCGTGTCCTCGTCCCGGTCGGTGTCGCAGAAGTCGCCGATGCCGTCGCCGTCACGGTCCCGCTGACTGCGTGCCGGTGCCGCGGGGCAGTTGTCACAGGCATCGCCGAACCCGTCGGCATCCCCGTCGGCCTGGTCCGGGTTGCTCACCTCCCGGCAGTTGTCGCATTCATCACCGATGCCGTCGCCGTCGCTGTCGGTCTGGGAAAAGAAGGAGGTTCCGGGGCAAAGGTCGACACAATCGTCGACCAGATCACCGTCGGCGTCCTGCACCTCGTCGACGACGGTGTCGCAGTCGTTGTCCTCGCCGTCGCAGACCTCGGGAGCCCCCGGATACTCGGTCGGATCGTCGGGTGCGCAGTCGCAGGCGTCTCCGGCGCCGTCGAAGTCCCGGTCGGTCTGACAGGCCGGGCCGAACAGATGGACCGCGCCGCCGTTGGTCAGGCCGGCGAAAGCGGCGCCGACCGCCAACGTCTGTCCGTCGGCGGATAGATCGAGCGACAGGCCGAAGGCGTCGAACTCTTCGGTGTTCGCCCCGAACAGCTTGGTCCCCTCGACCCAGCTCCCCCCGTCGAGTGCAAAGGGGTAGACCGCGCCGGCCCGTGCGCCCCGGTCACTGTCGTCGTAGGCGCCGACCCAGGCCCGGGTACCCAGTGGATCGATCTCGACGGCGCCGCCGAAGCAGCCCTCGTTCTCGCAGGGCCGGGAGCCGCTGACCGTCAGCTTCTGCTGCTGAACCCAGCTACTCCCCTGCTCCTCGAACACGTAGACCGCGCCGGTTTGCTCCAGCTGGTTCTCGACGAAGTAGGGAGCGCCGATCAGAAGGGTCGATCCGTCCCGGTCCAGATCCAGGCGGGTACCGAACAGGGCGTTGTTGGTCGGATCCCCGGCGACCAGCCGGGCCTCCTGCTGCCAGACCCCGCCGCTCTCCCGGTAGACCCGCACCGAACCGGCGCTGCCGGCACCCGCCTCGTCGTCGCCGGTGGCGCCGATCAGGACGGTGCTGCCGTCGCCGGATACCGCCACGGGAAAACCGAGGCCGGTGGTCGGCCCCTCGGAGAAACAGGCGCGCTGGCTCCAGCCGCCGGGCTCGCGCCGAAAGATGTAGGCGGAGCCGCCGGTGATCAGGCTGCCCGCTGCGGTCACCAGGGTCTTGCCGTCCTCGGAGAGCGCCACCGCACTGCCGTAGGCCAACAGCACCGCCGCGCAGGTGGTGTCCGGCGAGGGCACCCCGGTCTGGGACCAGACGCCGGCGACCTTTTCAAAGACGAACACACCACCGCCGAAGGCGCCCCCCACGCCGCTGGTGTCGTTGGGTGACCCCACCACCGCCACGGTACCGTCGGCGGAAAGCGCCAGGGCATCGCCGAAGAAGTTCTGGAAGCTGGTGACCGGACCGACGTTGAACCGCTGGCGGAAGGCCCAGCCATCCCCGGAACGCTCGTAGAAGTAGATCGCCCCGTGCCCCCGGATCGGATCGTCCCGCAGCCGCGAGGCCAGCAGCGTGCTGCCGTCGGCGGAGATCGCCACCTGATGCCCGAACTCGGTGTTGATCGCGCCGTCGCGAAGCAACTCGTCCAGTTCGGCCAGACCGGTGCCGCAGTTGGCCACCGCCGGGCAGTTGTCCTCGATGTCGGGAATTCCGTCCCCGTCGGCATCCTGGGCAACTGCCGGAAGCAGGGCCAACAGGCACATCAGCAAGAGGAACAGTTTGGGGCTGGGCATCGGACTGGACATCGGGCGTCTCCTGGCTTGGAATCGGGTGGAGTCACCCTGTCCATCGCAATCGGGAGGCGCGAAGAGTCATGCCCAGGGCGTTTTTCTGCCGAGAAGCAGAAAAGGCCTCTGTGGAGCTTCGAGGACGCTGAAACGAAAAACGCCCGAGCCGGATAGCCGACCCGGGCGCCCATGGCCTCAGGGACCTAGCGAGGCTACGGCTCGACGATCAGGGAGCTGATCTGACCGTCGGCAAGGCCGAGGTTGGATCCGAGACGCTCGGTCTCCGAGTTCTCGAGGATACCGGGCTCGGTCGCGTTGGTGATGTTCAGCGAGATGGTGTCCGGAGTGGCGGCATCGCCATCGGCATCCTGCGGCAGGGTCTCGATCAGCTTACCGCTGAGGATCGGGGCGTTGTCATCGGCGTGGGCGCCCGGCAGCACCGCGGCAACGGTACCGACCAGGTCGTTGGTCTTGTGACCCATCATCGAAACCGCGGCCGACGCGATCAGCGCGACACCGGCGACCAGCAGACCGTACTCGACGAGCGCGGCACCGCGCTCGTCTCGAAGCATTCCAAGCAGGGACTTCTTCATCACAGACTCCTCTAGGCGGTGTTCTTTTCCGCTTGTCGGCGTTCTCCCCGGCTGGCCCGCCGGGCTTTCGGGATATCGATGCCGGTCACCCTGACGGGGTTCCGTTCGTTCCATCGATTTCTCCCGGCAGTGGGCAGGATTTCGGCCACTCGACCCACTCGGGCCGCTTATCGCGAGCGAAACGGAGCGGAAACGTATCTAATCTCAGTGACGCCTCGACGGTCGGCTTCGAGGCGGGTCACCGACGAGGAGTCCAGACCGATGCTCATGCGCAGGATCTACGACGAGAAACTGGCCCAGGCCGCCTACCTGATCGGCTGCCAGCGCAGCGGCGAGGCGATCGTGATCGACCCCCAGCGGGATGTCGACCGCTACCTCGAGATCGCCGCCGAGAACGGACTCGAGATCATCGCCGTGGCCGAGACCCACATCCACGCCGACTTCCTCTCCGGAGCCCGGGAAATGGCGGAGCGGAACGGCGCCAGGGTCTACCTCTCCGATGAGGGAGACGCCGACTGGAAGTACCAGTGGGTCGACCGGAAGGCCGGCGGCGGCAGCTACGACCACCGCCTGCTCCACGACGGCGACACCTTCTCCATCGGCAACATCGACTTCCGGGTGATGCACACGCCGGGGCACACTCCCGAGCACATCGTCTACGTGGTGACCGACCGGGGTTCGGGCGTGAGCGAGCCGATCGGCATCGCCACCGGCGACTTCGTCTTCGTCGGCGACCTGGGTCGGCCGGATCTGCTGGAGTCCGCCGCCGGACAGACCGGCGCGATGGAACCCTCGGCCCGCACGCTGTACCAAACCGTGAGCAAGCTCGAAGCGATCCCCGACTTCGTCCAGGTCTGGCCCGGGCACGGGGCCGGCAGCGCCTGCGGCAAGGCGCTGGGTGCGGTACCGATGAGCACCATCGGCTACGAGAAGCGCTTCAACCCGGCGATCCGCTCCGCCTCGTCGGAGCAGGGCTTCATCGACTACATCCTCAGCGGCCAGCCCGAGCCACCGCTCTACTTCGCCACGATGAAACGGGACAACAAACTCGGCCCCAAGGTCCTGGGCGCGCTGCCTCAGCCGGCCGCCCTGGACGTAGCCGCGCTGCGCAGCCTGGACGGCTCCCGGGTGGCGATCATCGACACCCGTAGCTGGGATGCCTTCCGCGCCGGCCACGTTCCCGGCTCGCTGTCGCTGCCGATGGGGTCCAGCTTCAACACCGACGCCGGCTCCTTCATCAAGGACAGCGACGCGATCTACCTGATCATCGAACCGTCGCGGGTGGAAGAGGCGGTTCGGGATCTGGTGCGTATCGGCCTCGACGAGATCAAGGGCTGGTACGACGCCGGCGCGCTCTCGGCCTACCCGGGGAACGGCGCTGCCTTCGCCACCCTGGACGAGATCGATGTCGACGGGGGCCGCAGCATGGTTGCCGAACCGGACGTGCACGTGCTCGACGTGCGCCGGGCCACCGAGTACGCCGAGGGGCACCTGGACGACTCGATCAACGTGGCCCACACCCGCCTGGCCTCGCGACTCGACGAGGTGCCCCGGGAAGGACGCCTGCTGGTCCACTGCCGCAGCGGCGCCCGCTCCGCCCGGGCCTGCGCCTACCTCAAACGCCAGGGGTACGACGTGACCAATCTGGCCGGCGGCATCCTGGCCTGGGACGCCGCCGCCGAGACCCGGGGAAGCTGATCAGGGTTCAAACTGGCTGCGCAACGGACTGAAGCGCAGGTAGGCCACCGGCACGACGATCATGTTCAGCGCCGTCGCCGAGAGCAGGCCGAACAGGATCACCACCGCCATCGGCGCCTCCAGTTCGGCTCCCGAGTGCGAGCCGGCCAGGGCCAGGGGCACCAGCGCCAGGCCCGCAGAGAGCGCCGTCATCAGGATCGGCACCACCCGCTGCCGGGCGCCGCGCACCACCGCGGCGCGGAACGAGCGCTCCCCTTCCTCCAGCAGCAGGTGGCGGATGTGGGAGATCATCATGATCCCGTTGCGGGTCGCGATCCCGAACAGCGCGATGAAGCCGATGATCGAGGCGATCGAGAGCACCCCGCCGTCGACGAACACGCCGATGGCCCCGCCGATCAGCGCCAGCGGCAGGTTGAGCATCACGATCAATGCGTCCCCCGCCGAGCGGAAGGCGGTGGTCAACAGGACCAGCATGCCGAGGACCACGGTCAGCCCGAGCCACAGCAGTCTCTTGGAAGCCGCGGCCTCGCTCTCGAACTGGCCGCCGTACTCCACCGAATAGCCCGGCGGCAGTTCGACGCCGCGGGCCACCCCCTCACGGATCTCGTCGACGACCGAGCGCAGGTCGCGGCCGGCGACGTTGGCCGCCACCACGATCTTGCGCCGCCCGTTCTCCCGGCCGATGAAGTTGGCGCCACGGTCCTCGCGGATCTCCGCCACCGCCTGGAGCGCCACCCGGGCGCCCGACGGCGTGTCGATCTCGGTGCGGCGGATCGTCTCCAGGCTTTCCTGCACCTCGGCCGGATAGCGCACGACCAGCGGGAAGCCGACCTGATCCTCGTAGACCTGGCCCACCTCCCGGCCGACGAAGGCGGTGCGCATCGCCTGGGCCGCGGCGCCTGCGGGCTGGCCCAACCGCGCCAGGGCACGCCGGTCGAACTTGACCTGGATCGTCGGGATCTCCGCCTGGGCCTCAGCGGCGACATCCACCGCTCCCGGAACCTCCCGGGCGACCGCCTCGACCTGGGCGGCCAGCCGCCGCAGCTCGCGAAGCTCCGGACCGAAGAGCTTGATCGCGATGTTGGCCCGGGTTCCCGACAGCATGTGATCGATACGGTGGGAGATCGGCTGACCGACGGTGACGTTCATCCCCGGCAAGAGCGCCAACCGTTCGCGGATGTGTTCCAGCACCTGCTCCTTGGACCGCTCTTCGAGATGCAGTCCGACCTCGATCTCGGTGGCCTCCACCCCCTGCAGGTGTTCGTCCAGTTCGGCGCGTCCGGTGCGCCGCCCGGTGACCGTCACCTCGGGAACCTCGAGCAACAGTCGCTCGGCGGCGGCGCCGAGTGCATCGGATTCGTCGAGGCTGGTGCCGGGAAGGGTCACGGCGCTGATCGTCAGGGTGCCCTCGTTGAACTCGGGTAGGAAGGTGCGGCCCATCCAGCCGAAGGATGCTGCGGCCAGCGCAAGCGCCAACGCCGACCCGGCCAGCAGCCAGCGGCCATGGCGCAGGCAGCCCTCGAGCAGGCGTTGGTAGCCATCTTTGAGCGCCGTCAGCCAGCGGGGTTCATGGCCCGAGCGCACCGCCGGCGAGCGGGGCAACAGCAGTGCGCACAACACCGGCGTCACCGTCAACGCCACCACCAGCGACGCGGTCAACGCCACGAGGTAGGCGAAGCCCAGCGGGCGCAACAACCGGCCCTCGACGCCGTGCAGGAAGAACAGCGGCAGGAACACCAGCGCAATGACCAGCGTGGCGAACACGATCGACGCCCGGATCTCGCGGCTTCCCTGATAGACGACCTCGAGCACCGGGCGGCGCTCACCTTCCGGCCGCCGGGTGTTCTCCCGCAAGCGACGGAAGACGTTCTCCACGTCGATGATCGCGTCGTCGACGATGGCGCCGACGGCAATCGCCATCCCGCCCAGGGTCATGCTGTTGATCGTGGCACCGCTCCACTTGATCGCCAGCGCCGAGGCGATCAGCGACAGCGGCATGGCCAGCACCGCAATCGACGCCGCCCGCAGGTTCGCCAGGAACAGGAACACGATCAACACCACCAGCAGGCTGCCGTCGCGCAACGCCCGGGTCAGGTTGTGGATCGCCGACTCGATGAAGCCTGCCTGACGGAACACGTCCCGCTGCAGCACCAGGCCCCGGTCGAGGCTGGCCTGCAGTTCGTCCAGCACCGTGTCCAGCCGCGCCGTCAACTCCAGGGTGTGGGCGCCGGGCTGTTTCTGGATGCCGATCAGCACCGCACGCCGGCCGTTGTAGCCGGCCTCGCCCCGGCGTAGCGCCGGACCGACCCGCACCTCACCGAGGTCAGCCACTCGCACCGGCCGGCCGTCCCGCGCCAGTACCACCGTCTCACCGATCTGCTCGACGGTGTCGGGGCGGGCGATTCCGAGAATCAGGTATTCCTGCCCGCTCCCGACCAGAAAGCCGGCGGATGTGTTGCGGTCGGTCGAGCGCAGGGCGTGCTCGACTTCGTCGAGGGTCACACCGAAGGAACGCAGTCGCTCCGGATTGACCAGCACCTGGTACTGCCGCTCGGCGCCACCGATGGTGGTGACCTGGGACACCCCGGGCACTGCCAACAGGCGTCGGCGAACCACCGTGTCCGCAGTGGCCCGCACGTCGAGCATCGAGTGCTTTCCGGACTCCAGGGCGACGAACAGGATCTCACCCATGATGGAGGAGATCGGAGCCAGCACCGGCGGCTCCACGGTGTCGGGAAGGGTGCCGGCGACCAGGGCCAGCTTCTCGTTGACCGTCTGACGCGCCCGGTAGATATCCTCCCCCCAGTCGAACTCGACCCAGACGATCACCGCTCCGACGGCGGTCACCGAGCGGACTCGCCGCACACCGGCGGCTCCGTTGAGCGCCGCTTCGATGGGGAAGGTCACCCGGGACTCCATCTCCTCGGGAGCCATACCACCCCCTTCGACCAGGATCGTGACCGTCGGCGCAGTCAGGTCGGGCAACACGTCGACCGGCAAGCGCAGCGCCTGGGCCCCGCCCCAGATCAGGAGCCCCGCTGCCAGGGTCAGCACGATCAGCTTGTTCTGGAGTGACCAGCGAATCAGCCCGTCGATCATCTCCGCCTCCTAGTGGACATGCCCGTGAGAGGGCGCGGCGTCGGCCGCACTGGCCAGACGCACCAGGTACGCACCGCGATCCACGACCCGTTCGCCGGGCTCGAGCCCCTCGAGCACCTGGACGAAACCATCGGCGCGGTCACCCAGGCGCAACATGCGGCGCTCGAAGGACTCCCCTCCGACCTGCACGTAGGCCACCGGAACTCCCGCGTCGTCGATCAGCGCCGACTCGGGAATCGTGGTTGCTTCGACCGGATCTCCGCGGAACAGGCGGACCTCGACCCTGGATCCCAGGGCCAGACCCGCCTCCCGATTATCGAAGGAGAAGCAGACCTCGGTCGTCCTCCCTCCGGGGTCGATCACCGGACCGACGACCAGAGGGGTGCCGAGCCGGCGGGGCTGCTGGCCGCGGACGATCAACTCCCCGCCGGTCAGATTGTCGAGTCCCTGGGCCGACGACTCCGGCACCAGGCCGACCAGGTGCACCTCGTCCGGATCGATCAACTGCAGCAGCGGCTGCCCCTGCTCGACACTCTCCCCTGCAGCAAAGGACACCTCGATCACCACCCCATCGAAGGGAGCCCGGATCGTGTATCCACCGTCGGGGTCCGAGGCCTGGGGATCGCTCAACAACCGATAGCGATCCCATCGCGCCCGGGCCGCCTCGAGGCCGGCCTCGGCCGAGGCGAGATCCGCCCGGGCTTGATCCAGCCGCCGGGCAGGCACCGCCCGGGCATCGACCAACCGTTCGGCCCGCTCCTTTTCCCGTTGCGCCAGGCCGCGTTCCTGCTCCAGCGCGACCACGTCGGCGCGGAGAGCCGCCGCGTCCCGCAGGTCGTCGGAGCGGGGCAGGATGTGGGCCAGCACCTGCCCGGCGCGGACCCGTGCTCCGGGGTGCGGCACCTCACCGGAAGGATCGATCCTTCCCGGCACAGGCGCGGTCAGGGTCGCATCACCGCCGGTTCGCGCGTGCACGTCGGCCGGCACCGTCAGACCGCCCTGCACGGCGCGCTGCTCTGCAGCGGCGACGCCGAAGTCCAGCGCCCACTGCTGCTCCTTGCTGAACGCGATCGAGTCTTCGGCAGCGCCGGTCTCGCTCGACGGATGACTGCCGGCCGTGTGAACCGTGACGATGCCCGCTTCGTGGACGTCGTCCATCTCGCCGGCCTGGATGCGTACCGCCATGCGGGACAAACCGGCGCCTCGGGGCGTGACCTCGACCGCGTAGATACCCGGTTGAGACGGTTCCGCCGTGAAGCGCTCCACGGCATCGGCGGCATCGGTCAGGGTCAACGAGACCGACGCGCCGGCGACCGGTCGAAAGCCGCTCAGCTCGGTGATGTGCATCACCACCCGGGCGGCCTCACCGGCCACCAGCGGCGGATGCTCCAGCATGAGTTCGCTGTGCTCGCTCCAGAGCGTTCGAGCTTCCTGGCCGTGATCGTGGCCGTGGTCACCATCGTGACCGTGTGGTCCGTGATCATGGCCATGACCGTGCCCCGAACCCTGACGCTCCGGCAGACCGCAACCGGCCAGGAGCAAACCGCTCAACAAGACGACACACACGCTTCTCATGGCGAGACCTCGCTTTCCATCACACGGTCGGTTTCGAGCTCGGCCAGCTTCGCCTCGAAACGCAGCTCACGGGCAGAGACCTCGGCCTCGAGAGTGCTGCGGTAGGCATCGAGCAGATCGAGCACCCGGCCCTCTCCTTCCCGGTAGGCCAGCTCGGCGATCGAACGGAGTTGCTCGGCGCGGGCGATACTCTGCCGGCCCCGCTGCCACACGCCCCGAGCGGCGCGCTCCCGGGACAGAGCTTCCAGCACTTCGGCGCGCACGTTCCGCTCGAGCACCTCGATCTCGAGCTCCGCGCGATCCCGGCGAGATGCCGCACGGGCGGCCTCGAGCTTGCCGCGCCCCGAGATCCTGAGCGGCAGACTGACCGCGGCAAAGAAACCGGTGTCTCGAGCACCGTCGCTCTCGCTACGCTTGAGCCCCGCCTGGAGCTCCGGCTCCGGAACCCGCGACCGCACCGCAGCACGACGATCGAGATCGAAGCGCTCCCGGCGGGCTTTGGCGGCGGCAAGATCGCTGCGCCGTGCAAAGGCCGCGGCCAGCGCCTCCTCGTCCGACGGTGTCGGCCGGGGCTGCTTCGGACCCTCGACCAACACCTGCCGGGCCATCTCCTGTTCCGCGGCGAAGAACGAGCCGAACCGCGCCCGGGCCGAAGCGACCTCGCCCTCGATGCGGCCCGCGGCAATCTGTACCGCCGCGTGCTCCTGCTCGACGCGCAGCAGGTCGTAGCCCGAACCCTCGCCGGCGCGCTCTCGTTCGGCGAGAACCCGCACCAGCTCCTCCAGGCGGGCCAAACCCTCCCGGTGCAGCTCGAGCATCGCTTCCTGGTGCAACACCCGTTGAAAGGCCCGGCGTAGCGCCGCCTCGCGATCGGCGAGATCGCGACGGGCGGCGTACCGTTCCGCAGTGGACGCGGCCGCGACGCTGCTGCGAACCAGACGCCGGCGACCGGTCAGCGGCAATGGCTGGGCAACACTGAGAAACTCGTCCCGCGCACCGAGGGCATCCTCCCGCTGATAGGACAGGGTCGGATCATCCGGCCGCCCGGCTGCAGTCGCCGCCAGATCACCCGCTCGCTCGATCAACGCGATCCTGCGGGCGTCGGGACTCTCGGCGCGAAACCGTTCAAGGCATGCGGCCTCGGTCAGAGACTCGGCGGCCGCGAATACTGCGGGACATGCCGTCGCGATGACGGCGAAAGCCACGAGGGTCCGTGAGGACACCATGGGCATACTCCTCTCGTCGAACAATCCATGCGGGATGCGCCGTCGGACAGCGGACGAGTCCGATCTCGGTCAGACTTCCGTCGACGGCGCAGGAGAGACGAAAGGACTAGGCGGGAGGAGCGCGCCCTCGTGGGACGCTAGCGGGCGATCGCCGGATGTCATGGCGTACCGGCTCGATCGGCGCCGCAGCCCACTGCGGCAACTCGAACCCGAGGGGTACCGGCAACTCCGCAGGTGATGCCCACGCAGACAGCTCGAAGGTTCGAGCCAGCGGCGAGCCGACGTGGACGACATCGTGGTGGTGCGAGTCGGTCGGCGCATGACAGTGGGATTCAAGCGCCGAGTGGCCCTGATCCTCATGGTGAGGATGCTGCTCGCCGTGGCCGTGGTGGCCGTGGCCGTGTCGGCCGTGGTGATGATGCCCGTGACCGTGATCCTGATGGTGACCGTGGTCGTGATGATCCTCGGCGGTCGAACTCGGCAAATGGGCGTGAATCCCGCGGAAGCCCTGCCCGTCATGGTGCCCCGCCACCTCGTGCAGGTGGGCCGCCCCGACGACCGGTGCGAAGGTCGTCAGCAGCAAACAGCACGCGATGGCTAGAATTCGACGCATCTCTGCGGATAGTAATGATCGCCCCCTGGAGGGGCAAGTCAGTCGCGAGCGGCCGCGAAAACAGCGCGCCAACCGGGCAGAACCTCCTCCCAGCCCGGAATCGCCTGCCGGCCGCTGCGCCCCAGCTCCAGGCAGCGATCCCGGTCTCTCAGGAACTCCAGAACCCCCGCGGCAACATCGGGGGCCGGCCCGTCTTCCAGCCAGCGCTGTCCCGGCGCGGTCTCGACCAGCGCCGGTTCCCGGTAGCCGCAGACCGGGATGCCCCGGGCCAGGGCCTCGAGAGCGGCCAGCCCGAAGGTCTCGATCCGGCTCACGCTGAGCAATGCCTGGGCGCGGCTCATGACCCGATCCCGCTCCGCCGGGTCAAGCCAGCCGTGGAGATGCAGTCGATCGGCGGCGTCTCCCGCGGCCTGGGTCAGACGCTCCTTCCAGCGCCGCTCCCGCTGGAGGTTGCGCGGCAACCCGCCCACGATGTCGATGGTCAGCCGCGGTTCATCAAACAGGTGCGGGAGGAGGTCGATCAGGCGATCGGTTCCCTTGACCGCGCCGAAGCGGCCGACGTGGACCAACCTCATCCCGTCGGGTTCCGCCACCGGCTCCCGCTCCACGGTGAACCCGGCGACATGAAGTCTCGGTCCGATCCCGGGGTAGTCCGCCAGCAGTGCGTCCGCCGCGGCCCGGGTCGGCGCGATCAGACCGTCCGCTTCGGCGATGACCCGTTCCTGGGCTTCGAGACTGGCACTGGTGCGTTCAGCCTTGACCACCCGCAGCATCTGCCGGTGGCAGACGTGCATGGTCGCCGACAAGGGCACTCCCAGTTGCCGTCGAAGATGCTCCGCCGCTTCCTGAAGCAAGTCGACGTGCAGCAGGATTTGATCCGGCTCGAAGGCTTCTGCAAACCCTGGAAGTGCGGCCAGGTCCGCCTCGGTATCGATGCGCAGGATGCCGTCGGAGACCGCCTGTTCGACCGGCGACGGCTCAGGCTCGCGACCGGAGGCACGGGCCGGACGGTAGTCGTCGAAGCTGGCTACGGCGCAGGAGATGCCCCCCCTTTCCAGAGCAGCGACCAGCCCCGCCGTCGCCGTCGAGGTCCCGCCGCAATGGCGGGGCGGGAAATCCCGGGTCAGATGCAGGATGCGCATCAGACTCCGCCGAAGAGATCGGACAGGGGCGCGGTCAACGCCGGTCCGGCTGCGTGAGCGAAGCACTCCTCGTCGAGCAACGGTTCGACCAGACCGGGGAGCAGGAAACTCATCGGATCGTCGTCGACCAGCTGCGACCGGTGCGCCGCGATGGCGGCGAGTTTCTTGTCGCGAAAGGGACGGGTGTCGACCCGGTAGTCCACCGTCGCCGGGGCATCCGGCGGCGGCGCCAATGGAACCGGCGACCGGCTCAGGCGACGCCGTAGTTCCGTGAACAGCTCGGCGGGAAAGACCACGTGCAGCACCGTGAGGCTCCGTGCCGCGGCAACCGCACCCAGGGCCGCGGTACAGGCGAGATGATCCCGGTGGCCGTAGGCCCCGTCGGTACCCAGGGTGAGCGCCACCTCGGGAGCCGAACCCTCGACCACGTCGGCCAGGGAGTCGGCAAGGGCATCGCCCAGGGAATGGGCCAGGGCATCGGCATGATCCTCGAGCCCGCCGTCTGGGTGGTCGAGAAACACAGGCGGCCGGATCCCGAGAGCGGCGCAGGATGCCGCCAGCTCCCCGCTTCGCGCCCTGGCCAGGGCGGCGCCGGTTGCACCGGTGGCGCGATCCCGCCCCCCTTCTCCCCGGGTCGCGCAGATCACGCGCACGTCGCACCCCATGGCGGCCGCGGCGGCCAGGGTCCCGGCGCAGCTGAACGCCTCGTCGTCGGGGTGGGCGAAGAACGCCAGGAGAGTCGGTGCATTGGCCTGGGGAATCACCCGCGTATTCTAGTGTCCTGCGCCGGTAACCGACGGGCCGGGAGCCGCAAATCCATCGTCGGAGTGCCGTTCGCGGCATCCACGTCCGACGACAACGGGAGCAAGCGATGAAGATCCCCCAGGTGTTCTGTATCGAGGTCGAGCATTCGCCGGGCAACCTGGCGTCGGTGCTGGCCGAGGTCGGCAAGGCCGGGCTGACCGTCGAGGGGCTCGAGGCGATCAGCCGCACCGAGGACCGCACCCTCTGGGAGTTGACCCTGGATATGGAGGTCGGCCAGCACGACGCCCTGACCCGGGCCCTGGCCTCGCTGCCGATCGTGAACGTCCTCGGGATATCCGACCGGGTGTTCGACCGCCACGAGGGCGGCAAGATCCACACCCAGCCCAAGGCTCCGATCAGCAGCGTGCGCATGTTGCGGGATGTCTACACCCCGGGGGTCGCCCGGGTCTGCCTGAAGATCCAGGAGGAACCGGAGGCGGCCGCACGCTACACCAACATCGCCCGCAGCGTCGCCATCGTGACCAACGGCACCGCCATCCTCGGCCTGGGCAACATCGGCGCCGTGGCGGGCATGCCGGTGATGGAAGGCAAGGCGGCGCTCTTTCATCAGCTCGCCGACCTCTCGGGAATTCCGATCCTGATCGAGGATCTCGATGCGGACCGGATCGTCGAGACCACTGCCGCCATCGCGCCGACCTTCGGGGCGATCCAGCTCGAGGACATCCGCGCTCCCGAATGCTTCGAGATCGAGCGCAAGCTGCAGGAGCGGCTCTCGATCCCGGTGCTGCATGACGACCAGCACGGCACCGCCGTGGTTACCCTCGCGGCGCTGTTGAACGGAACCGCCCGGGCGGGACGGGACCTATCGTCTCTTGTGGTCGGCCAGATCGGCCTCGGCGCCGCGGGAATCGGCATCGGCAGCCTGCTCAGCGGCATGGGGGTCAAGGAACTCCTCGGCTCGGACCTCAACGAGGATGCCCGTACCCGCTTCGAAGAGTTGGGCGGCAAGACCGGCACCCTCGAGGAGTTGATGGCCCGGGCGGACGTGATCATCGCCACCACCGGAGTGCCCGGACTGATCAAACCCGAGATGGTGCGCAAGGGCCAGATGATCTTCGCCCTGAGCAACCCCGACCCGGAAATCTGCCCGCACCTGGCGCGGGAACTCGGCGCCGCCTTCGCCGCCGACGGCCGCAACATCAACAACGTGCTCGGTTTCCCGGGGCTGTTCCGCGGCGCGCTGGAAGCGGGCGCCCGGCGCTTCACCACCGAGATGCTGCTGGCGGCCGCCCGTACCATCGCCGAATGTGCCGACGGAGAGGCGCTCGTGCCCAACCCGCTGGAGCGTGCGGTCCATGATCGCGTCAGCGAGGCGGTGAAAGAGGCGGCGCTTGCTTCCGATGCGAGGGGGCAGGGGTGACGCGATTCGGGATTCAGTGGAGCGACGGCCGGAGCGGCAGCCCGGCGAGCACCTCGCTCTCCAGCGCGATGAGCTGCTGAAAGCGGTTCTCGACCTCGTCCCGCGGAAAGTACAGCCGCGCCAGCTTGAGATAGAGAGCGTAGTGGCCGGCCTCGCTGCGGGCCAACTCATCGTAAAAGGCGCGAAGCCGTTCATCGGCAAGGTGGTCGCCGAGTAGCCGGAAACGCTCGAACCCACGCAGTTCGATGATGCCGAAGAGCAGCAGCCGGTCCCGCAGGTAGGTCTCCACGTCGGGCTTGCGGATCGCCTGGCGCAACCGGGTCATGTAGGGATCGGGCTCGTCGAGCCCGAGCTGCTGGCCTCGCTCATCCAGTAACGCATGGACCCGCCGGAAGTGATCCATCTCCTCCTGGGCCACCACGATCAACTCCCGCACCAACTCCTCACGCTCGGGGTGCTGAGTCAGAAGCTGCAGGGCGCTGGTGCAGACCTTGCGCTCGTTGGAGGCGTGGTCCCGCAGAAAGTCATCGAGGTTTTCCTCGACCAGGCCGACCCAGGATTCCGGGGTGCGATGGCTGAGCTGATGCATGGGCTCAATGTATCAACGGCGAATACCCAACGCATGGCGGGAGCGCCGGGACATCTCGGACTCGGCGTCCCTGCCCGCGGGGATGTAGCTGATCGACGGCGCAAGAAAACGAGCGCGAAGCGACCGGTGGGTTGCGCGGCTCTCCTCGTGAAGTGCCGCGACGAACTTGTACTGGTGGTCCTGGGAGGCGGCGCGCAGCAGGTGGCGCCGGGCCGCGGCGAGATAGGGCGCGACGCCGTGAGCCTCGATGTTCGCCCAGGCGGCTCCCTCGTTCGGCTCGGCGAAGACTCCGGCAAGATCGGGCGTGCCTGATTCGCCGGCGGCGGAAGGATGAGCGAGATCGTCGACGCGCCGGTCGCGGAGCGGCCCCCGGGCCCGGGCCATGTCTTCACGCAGCCGGGCGATGAATCCGGCCGCCTGCAGCAGCGCCAGTAGCTTCATCTTCGGATTCGCCGTCACCCGCGCCAGATGCCGGAAGGCATTCAGTTCGGTCACCGGATGCACCGGCAGATGGCGGCGCTCGTCGGCCGCCGAGCGGCGGTGGAACACCTCGGCTCCGTGAAGCCGTAGCCCGTCCCATAGGGTCGGGCTGTTCAAACCCGCGCCGATGGCGGCGATGATGCGCCCCTGGGAGTCGGCCACCGATCGACCGCGAAGCTCCCGCAGCAGTTCGAGGCTCCGGGCGGGAGAACCGAGTCTGGCTGCCGCACCGTTGGACCCGACGGTCGACGGAACGGCATCCATCCTGAGAACCCGCTCGCCGGCGGCATCCCAGGACTCGGTGCGACGTTTGCCGTCGTCCAGGAACAGCAGGCCGCGGACGAGAGACCGCAACACCGGCCGGGCGTGGCGCCAGCCGATACGCGCCAGCGTCCGCTCCGCGTGTACGCAGTAGAGGACCTTGTGGCCGAAGTCGCCGTAGCAGCGGGCGCCGTAGGGCCAGAGCAGCTCGAAGAGCGACGCCCGGTCGTGAAACGGAATCAGCCCGATAAGCCCCCGCTCGGCCCGCTCCACATCCCACGCTTCCATCCCGGCGATGAACTCACGGCGGGCGGCGGATTCACCGCCGAAGGACACCGCGGGGGCCGCGGGTAATTCCCAGTCGTCCTCTTCGCTCACGTCCCGCGCCTGGCAGCGCTTGAAGTCCCACAGGGTCCAGAGGGCGATGCGGCGCGCCTCGGTTTCCGAAGAAGCCTCCAGCAACTGGAATGCCGACTCGACCATCAACACGGCGTGGAACTTGCCGCCGGGGCCGTGAGGCCGGATGTCCCGCACTCCGGCAAGGAAGCTCGCGGCCAGCAGTTCATGGGGGGTCGCGCCGGCGGAGAGCAGCTTCGCGCCCAGGCGATAGATCCGATCGGGCGCGACCCGGCGGATGCGCTGGGCCAGTTCCTCGACGGAGCTCCCGGCCGCGCCGCTCGCTTCGGGGACCTTCGTGGCCCCGCGGGGCCCGGCAGACAGCACGGGCAGGCTGCCCGACAGGCAAAGCCCGGCCCCACCGAGAGCCACGCGTCGCAGGAGCGTTCTGCGGTCGATGCGCCGGATCGTCAACTCCGAGGCCCCTCCGAAGAGCAGTGTCACGAGTATCTCTCCGAAATACGGAATGCGGCAAGGCCGGGTTGCACCCGCCGTTCCGGGCCTTTTGGGGGTGCGGCGTGAGCGGTCAATCGGTTGGCGCCTTGGGTCAAGCGAAGCGGACCACCCGCTCGGTAACGTCTTCCTCGTCAGGCAAACCAAACCTCCATCCGAGACAAGGAGCAGACGATGAACCAACCGACCAAACCGTTGACCCCCGGAGAGACCGCACTGATTGTCGGCGCCGGCGGCAAGACCGGCCGCAGGGTCGCCGAACAACTGTCCGGCAAGGGAGTCCAGGTACGTGCCGCCTCCCGCTCGGGCAGCACCCGCTTCGACTGGGATGACCCCTCCACCTGGGAGCCGGCGCTGCGCGGCGCCGACGCCGCCTACGTGACCTACTCGCCGGATCTCGCCGTGCCCGAGGCGCCCGAGGCGATCCGCGAGTTCGCCCGGCTCGCCGCGGCCCACGATCTCGGCCGGGTGGTGCTGTTGTCGGGCCGGGGCGAGGAAGAAGCTCAGCGCTGCGAGGAGATCTTCCAGGGTGTACGCCGGGACTGGACGGTGGTGCGCTCGAGCTGGTTCAACCAGAACTTCGACGAAGGCTACTTCCTTCCGCCGCTGCAGCAGGGAACCCTGGCCCTGCCCGCCGGCGACATCGCCGAACCGTTCATCGATGTGGACGACATCGCCGACGTGGCCGTCGCTGCGCTGACCGGAGCGGGACATGAAGGGCGCATCTACGAGGTCACCGGCCCGCGGCTCCTGACCTTCGCCGACGCGGTCCGGGAGATCGGAGCCGCCGCCGGCCGGGACCTGAGCTTCGTGCAGGTGCCCGCCGAAGGCTACTCCCGCGAGATGGAAGCGCAGCAGGTCCCGGAGGTGATCATCGGGCTGACCCGCTATCTGTTCGAGACGGTGCTCGACGGACGCAACGCCCACGTGACCGACGGTGTGCGGCGGGCGCTGGGCAGAGAGCCTCGGGACTTCGCCGACTACGCCGCGCGCGCCGCCGCGACCGGCATCTGGGCCGAACAGGCTGCCCGTTCCGCTTCCTGAGGAGGTCGATCCATGTCCCTGCTGCTCTACACCACCGCCCTCGCCGCCGCGCTCGTGGCAGGGATCTTCTTCGCCTTCTCCAGCTTCGTCATGGGCGCGCTGGGAGCGCTGAAGCCGAAATCCGGGATCGCCGCGATGCAGTCGATCAACCGGGTGGTCCTCAACCCGGTGTTCTTTCTCGCCTTCTTCGGAACCGCGGCACTGAGTCTCGCCGTTGCATTGGCCGCCTGGTTCGCGGCGCCCGCAGAGGTCCGGATCCCGACGTTCGCAGGCAGCGCGCTGTACCTCGTCGGCTGCATCCTGGTGACCATCGCCGGCAACGTGCCGCTCAACGAGCGGCTGGCGCGGGCCGATGCCGACGCTCCCGCAACCGAGGCATTGTGGGCGCTCTACCTCCGCCGCTGGACCCACTGGAATCACCTGCGCACCGCGGCTTCGTTCCTGGCGGCAGCCGCCTTCGTCTACGCCGGATCGACGATCTAGGCCATGGCCTGGTAAACGACACTAGAATGCTCCACGGGCCGCCCTCCGCCGCGGCCCGTGGAGCGTCATGGGTTACGTCACCTCGATCTTCGCCCGCCGCGTGGTCCAGGGCGCCGGCCGTTCGGTGGACGGGCCGGGCCTGTTGCGCTCCCTGGGCCTCGACCCGGACGCATCGCTTGACGTGACCCAGATGGTCGCCGAGGACGCCTACTACGACTTCCTCGAACGGCTCGCAGGCCAGATGGTCAGCGCCCACGAGTTGCCGGTGCGGGTCGGCCCGCTGATGCGCCCCGACGACTACGGCGCTCTCGGTCTCGCCTGGAAATCGGCACCGACCATCCGGCAATCTCTGGAACGGGTCGAACGCTTCTGCCGGCTGTGGACCGACAACATGACCTACGAACTGCGGGACGACGAGGAGGGTGCTCTGTTCGTGCTGCACCGGGCGGGTGAACGGCGGCTGGGCCTGCGGCTGTCCAACGAGTGCACCGCGGCCAGTGCCGTATCGCTGATCCGCCAAACCTCGACCGAGCGCTTCCGCCCACGCCGGGTCCTGTTCAAACACCGGGCACCGGAGATCACCACGGCCCACCAACGCTACTTCGGCTGCCCGGTGGAGTTCGGGGCCGCGCTGGATGCGGTCTCGATCTCCGACGAAGCCCTGGACCGGGCCAACCACCTGGGAGACGACGCCATCTCCCGGTTCCTGATGCCCCACCTGGAGGCCGAGGTCGAGGCGATCGCCCAGGAAGATCCCCTCGAACTCCTGGTGCAGCGGGCGGTCTCCCGGGCGCTCAGCGAGGGGGTGCCGAAGATGGCCGAGATCGCCCGGCGCATGGGCACCAGCGAACGCACCCTGCAGCGCCGCCTGGCTGACGAAGGGCTCTCGTTCAAGAACCTGGTCGACGAGACCCGCCGCCGGCTGGCCGAGAGTCTGATGCAACAGCCGCGCTACTCCCTGTCCGAGGTCGGCTTTCTCACCGGCTTCTCGGAACAGAGCGCCTTCAGCCGCGCGTTCAAGCGCTGGACCGGCCGCTCGCCGGCCGCCTACCGGGAAGCTCGGGGCTGATCGACCGTCCGGGCGCGCAAAAGCGACGATTCACCTTTTTGTCAGCCTTCTGTCAGGCACCTCGAAGCCCGGCGCTCCATGCTCCGGGCCACGGAGGTGACGATGACTCGGACGATCGGCTCGGCCCTGATCCTTGTTCTGCTCTCGGCATCCGCCGTCGCCTGCGCACCGGCGCCGGCCGGCCCACCGCCGGAATTCGACTCCGGCGACTGGTGGGGCGGCTTCGGCCACATGGAGGGGGACCGGCTGCACTGGAACCTGCTGCAGATGACCCTGCGGGCCGAGGCCGAGGGCATCGTCGGTGAGGGGGCCTACCTGACCGGGCCCGAGCAACGGGGGCTCGGCGACCCCTCGGTCGAGGTCGAGGGCAGGTTCCGCGGGCCGGAGTTGCGCCTGACCCTCCACTACGGCGGCCGCAAGGTCCGCTGCAAGGGAGCCTACGACTCGGGCAGCATCGACGGCACCTGCCGCGTCGACGGGGACACCCAGACCCTGCGGATGGTGCGGGTCGCATCGTTGGATCCCGAAGCGGTCGCATCGGCCCAGGCGGTCTACGAGATCGACGACGAGAGGCGAATCCTGATCGGCCAGGTCGGCCCGGTGCCGATGATGCTGCACATTCCCGACGGCATAACCCGCATGCTCTACCCCATGGGGGAGGGGCGCTGGAGCGCCGGCCCTCGCCTGATCGTCGCCCACCCCAAACAGTGGAGCCTCGAGTTCTCCGGCGACACGCTGACGATTCAGCGTGAGGGCCATGCGGCGAAGACCGCGACCCGGCGGCCGGTCCACCGGCAGGAACCGTTCATGTTCGAGAGCGAGCACGACGGCATCACCCTTCACGGCACGTTGACCCTTCCCCCCGGTCCGGGGCCCCACCCCGGCGTCGTCTGGGTCCACGGCTCAGGCAAGACGCCCCGTCACGAGTCGATGTTCTTCCCGCGCTACCTGGCCGACCTCGGCTTCGC
The DNA here is from genome assembly GCA_001664505.1 of Acidobacteria bacterium Mor1. GTDB lineage: Bacteria > Acidobacteriota > Polarisedimenticolia > Polarisedimenticolales > Polarisedimenticolaceae > Mor1. Next base: position 4,211,651 of record CP011806.1, on the reverse strand, counting down.
GCTGCTGGCCTTCGACAAGCGAGGCGTCGGCGAGTCCGAGGGGAGCTACGCCATGCCCGACGGCTCGACCTTCACCGAAGGGTTCCTGCGGCGCCGGGGAGCCGACGTGGCCTCGGCGATGAATGCCCTGCGCAAACACCCGCTGATCGTCGACGCCCCGGTGGGGTTGATCGGGGTCAGCCAGGCAGGTTGGGTCATGCCCGTGGCGGCATCACGAACCGATTGTTCCTTCACCGTTTCCCTGGCAGGCGGCGCCACGCCCCTCAGCCAGGAGATCTACTTCAGCGAACTGACCGACGAGCTGCGCTCCGACGCGTCGTTGATGCCGATCGAGCAGGCGCTCGAGAAGGTGCGGCGGCGGGAAGTCACCGACCACGACTGGAGCGACGACTTCGCCACCCAGCGCTGCCCCGGACTGTGGCTCTACGGCCTCAACGACCGGATCAACCCGTCGCAACTCGCCGTCGAAGTGCTGGAGCGGGTCAAGGCGAAGCACGGGAAGGACTTCACCATCGTGACCTTTCCCGAGGGCAGCCATCCGCTGTTCGAAAGCCGGCTGGGCGGGCGGGAAGAACGGCTGGTGGCCGAACGGCACGTCCGCGGCATGTTCCCCACGATCGAGCACTGGCTCGCGGATCACGGGTTCACGCCGCCGGAAGCCGGCGCCCCGGGTCGAGATCGGGACTAGCTGCCTTCCGCGCCGTCTCCCGCTTCAGGGGATGCCGGCAGACGACGCTTGTTGAACTCCAGCCCCCACATACGCAGCTGGCGAATGTGTCCTCGGGGGCCGGGCACGAAGATCACCGTCGATTCTCCTCGCCAGCGGGAGTCCAGCGGGCAGCGGGCGCTGTCGCCCCCCGAAGGCTCGAGGGTGCAGGCCATCCGGCCGAAGCTCAGGCGCAGACGGTCTCCTTCCTGGGTGACCTGCACCTCGCCGAAGAGTTGATCGACGTAGGTACCGGCGTAGGCGTCGGGCGCCCGAGCCGGACGGGGGTCGGCTCGCAACTCACGCTCGGCCTGCTCGGCTCGGGCCTCTCCTTCCCTGCGGATCTCGTCGAACAACTCCTTGACCTCACGGTTCCAGTCCCGGCGGTCGTCGGCGGCGATCGACGGATCGAGGTGATCGAGGGCCTGGTACATCAGGGCGTGGCGCAGCTCGGCGTGATCCAGGTTGGCCAGCATCACCACGCCCAGTTTCTCGGCGCGCACCAACCCGTGGATCGCCACCAGCCCGTCGATGGAACCGGTGTGCATGTCCAGCACCCTCCGGTTGTAGTCGGTCTGGAACCAGCCGAGGCTGTAGCTGAACCAGCGTTGGGGATAGAGCCGCATCGCCGGGTAGACCTCTTCGTGAATCAGCGTCCGCGGCCGGAACAGCTCGTCGCAGGTCGCCGCGGCGAGTAGCCGCTCACCCGCGGCAGTGACGCAGCCTTCGAGCAGGAAGCGGGACCAGCGGCTCATCTCCCGCACGCTGGACCAGACCGAACCCGCCGCCGACACCGAGTCGACGGTAGCGTTCTCGATGACCGCTACCTCGTCGTCAATCATGTAGTGAGGCGAGGCGACGTTATCCCGCAGCTCGCTGCGAGCGAGGCTGGCCACCGAACGGGTCATCTGAAGCGGCGCGAAGATGCGGCTCTCGATGAACTCGACCCAGGACTTCCCCGAGACCACCTCGGTCAACTTTCCGGCCGCGGCGTACATCACGTTCTGGTACTCGAAGCGGGAGTACATCGGCGTCTGCAACTCCACGTACTGCATGCGCCGCAGGATCTCGTCAAGATCGTGGTCCTGCTCGTACCAGAGCAGGTCGGTATTGGGCACCCCCGCGTTGTGGGTCAGCAGATCCCGCACCCGGAGTTGGGCCGTGGCGGTGGGATCGGCCAGGCGGAAACCAGGCAGGTACTTCGTCACCGGGTCGTCCCAGGCAAGCTTGCCCTCGTCGACCAGCATGCCGATCGCGGCGGCGGTCATCGCCTTGGTGGTCGATCCGATGGAGAACAACGTGTCCGGGTCGACCGGCGTGCCGTCGCCCAGCCGGGTCGTTCCGTAGCCCCCTTCGAACACCAGCTCCCCGTCCTTGACCACGGCGATGGCCAGCCCGGGCACCCGCCACTCTTCGGCGGCCGCGGCCACGTAGCGATCAAAGGCCTCCCAGCCGGGCGTCGCCGCCGACGCGGGCAAACAGAGACCTAAAAACAGTGTGAGAGAGAGGACGCGTACCGACCGATCGAATCTCATGGGACCCCCTGAGATTCCAAGTCTAACCGAGTCGCGGCCCTAGCCTCGCTGGGGCCGTTCCAGCTCGTAGCTCTCCACATCCACCGCGGCCGCCTCGAGGGTCAGCCGCACGCCGCCCGCCTGAACCTCCAGCAGGTCCCGGGGCAACCCCTGAAGCGCACGGGGCTCGGTCTTGCGCAGCTCCCGCCACCACTTGCGCAGCCGGCAGCGGCACTGGTGCAAGCGCACGTTGGGATCGGCGCCGGCCTCCAGGGAGCCCAGCAGCGCGAACTCCTGCTCCCGGTCGACGGAGCCGAACTCGAGGCCCCGCCAACGCATCACCAGCTCCCGCAGCAGGTTGTACTGCTGGGGCGGAATCGCGGCGATCACCTCTCCCTGGCCGGCGTGGAGTTTGACGACGCCGTCGTTGAGCGCCAGCAGCAGCAGCGAGCGGGCACGGTCGGTGGCTTCGGAGACCGGCACCGGCAGGTCGTGGACGATCAGGACATGCCCCTCGACCTCGAGGACCGAATCGACATCCAGGGCCACCGCGCTTCCCCGGAACCAGCTGCCGTTGACCCGGGTGCCGTTGGTCGAGCTGTCCTGAACCCACCAGCCGTCGGACCAGCGAATGGTCAGATGCCGGCCCGAGATACTGCTCGGCTCGTGGAGCGTGATGTGGTTCTGGGGCAGCCGCCCCACATCGAGTAGCGGCGACTCGTCGGACAGTTCCACCCGGTGCATCTTTCCGTCGACTTCGAGCATCACGTTCACGGCCGGCACCTCTTCGTTCGGTCATCGCGATCAAAAGGCCTACTCATCACACCCACCCTGCCGTCAGTCGTCGAGAAAACAGGAGGCGGTCGCGGCCCGGCTGCGGGCCCGGGCCGCCAGGTCCCAGGGCACGTCCCCGGGTTCGGGGAGTTCGCAGCCTCGTTCGTCGTAGCCGCAGACCGACTGGAGCGCCCGTTCGGGACACTGCATCGCGGTCAACGCCTGGAAGGCGCAGTACTCGATCGCCCCGGGGTCCCGCCCTCGCCCGCGGAACACGGCAAAGCGGAAGGGCTGGTCCCTGCATTCGGGGTGGGCGTTGCGGAAGATGTGATCGGCGATCTTGCGGCGATCCCGGGCGCCGGTCTCCTCCAGAACCTCGGTCCACCACAACCACTTGCCCGGATCGCCGACGGCCAACGCCGCGGCGATGCAGTGTTCGGCGAACTCCGAACCGTTGATCGGCGCCTCACCGACGATGGATTCACCGGCGTCGCAAAGTTCCAGGTTTGCCTGGGCGTGACGGCGATAGCCCGCAGGGTTGCCCGCGTCCCAGGCGATCAGCGCCTCATTCCGCTCCAACATGCCGGCGTTCCACAACACCTCGATCTTGAACCAGCCGTCGAGGCGCAGCTGCAGCAGGTCTCGTGTTCGCTCCCTGGCCTCGTCGCAGTATTCGGAGCGGCGGGGTGTTCCCCAGCCCAACCGGCAGGCCGCACCGGCGGCAATGGCCCGGGCCAGCAGCGCTTCCCGGGAGTGACGCCTTTGGAGGGCGAAACCGGCGCGGGAGTAATGCAGATCGAACTCCCGCTGGTCCAGTTGCCCCTGACTGGCGAAGTGCCATCCCTGACCCCACACGCTGAACAGCGCGTAGAGACCCCAGGCGTCTGCAGCGACATCGGGACGATCCATGTCGAAGGCGAAGGCGGCCGCCCCCACCTCGGCGGCGAGTTCGCGAGCTCGAGCCTGGGTGTTGAACGCCGGTTCGCTCTTGTGTTCCTGCATCTGCCGCCGCAGCTCGGCGAGTTCCGGATGGTTCGGCGCCTCGTTGTGCTGCATCAGATTGGCCAGCGCCAGCAGCAGGGCGATCGGCGCGACGAACAGCAGCACCCGCCACAACCCGGTCCGCTTCCTGGACCGGCGGGGATCGGGAGGGATTTCTTCGGAGTCGGCGACCCGTGACGTCGGCTCGTGGGGCCGAGGGGCAACCCCGTCAGCCGCTGCGGGAACCGCCAGCAGCACCGGAGCCGCCGAAGCGGCCGCGGCACCGGCACTCGCCGTGCCGTCGTCGACCCGGTCGGTCAACCGCGGCGGCGGAACCACCCGAAGTCTCTCGACGGGATTGCGGTCGGGCACCCGCACCGTGGCCTCGTCGTGGGAGGGATCGCCGTCTCCTTCCCAGGAACCGAGATCTGCCGGCAGGGCGTGGACCGCCTTGAACAACTCCTCGGTGCTCGGCCGGGTCTCGGGACGGGCCCGCAAGCATGCCTTCAGCACCGCGTTCCACGGCGGAGGCAACTCCGGAGGGAACCCGCGATCGCCGGGCAGCTTCCGGCCGAGGAGTTCCGAAACCAGCAGCCCGTAGGTCCACAAATCGCTGGGTAGCGATGCGATGTAGTCCCGCTGCCCGTCGGGGCGATCCCGCTGACACTCGGGCCAGACCCGGGACCAGGTGACCTGGGAGACGATTGCGAAATCCGTCGGCCCCTGGACCTGACGCAGCGTATCGAGATCGATCAGATGGGTTCGGCCGGTAGAGACGATCACGTTCTCCGGTTTGATGTCCCCGTGCAGCACGTTGTGGCGATGCAGGTCGGCGAGGATCTGCAGCAGTTGGCGCAGGATCTGCGCGCGCTGCTCGAAGTCGATCTCGTAGTTCTGCAGGGCGTCCCGCAGGGTGTCCCCTTCGACCCAGCGGGTGGTGATGAACGGCCGTGAACGCTCGTCGTCGGGGGTGAGCAGGCCGACGTCGATCACCTCGGACAGCGCCGGAAAATCTCCCAGGCTCGCGCGTACGCGGTAGCCCTCGAAGTCCGCCGCCAGATCCCGGGGGAACGCGTCGGCCGGGATTTCCTTGCCGGCGGCGACGCCGCGCAGGATGTCCAACCGGTCCCGGGGCACCTCGGTATTCCAGATCCGGGTCACGCAGCGGGTGCCGTCCCGCTCGGTCAACAGCACGGTGCGCTCGAACCCCGCTCCGTGGCGCAGGGCCCGCACCACGGCGTGCCCCGGAATTTCGATCGCGGGCACCATACTCACGGCCCGTCGCCGAGATAGCCGAGGTTGCGAGCCGCGGCGATGATCTCGACGGTGGCCGCTCCGGCGCGTGTACCGCCGCCGCCGCGGGCGATCAGCGTCGCCACGGCGAGCCGGCCGGTATTGCCGGTGCCGCAGGGGGAGTTACTTTCCGGTTCCGCCAGCGCCACGAACCAGGAGTGCGGCGCCAGGGGCCCATCCTCCTCGCCGATGCCGTAGGGCTTCTCGTCACGGGTCGCCTCGGAGTCGGCGGTGCCGGTCTTGCCGTACATGCGCACACCCGGAACCTTCGGCAACAGGGAGCCGGTGCCGGTCTGCATCGCCCGGCGCATCCCGGCCAGCAGGATGCCCAGCCGTGAGGGGTCGTCGACCAGCAGGGTCTCCTCGCAGGCATCTCCAAGGCGCAGCCCCGGCGGACAGCGGCGATACACCCCACCACCGCCGATCGCCGCGACCATGCGCGCCGCCTGGGACACGTTGAACACCGCCGCTCCCTGGCCGATGCCGGTAGAAGCCAGCCGGCGGGTCCCCGGAGCGCCCGGCTCGAAACCGCGCTCCCAGCCGATGTCCACCTGGTCGGCCAGACGCCTGAGCGGGCCCGGCCCGGTATCCAGGGTCAGCTCCGAGAAGGCGACGTTGCAACTCCGGGCCAGCGCCTCGGAGACATCGATCACGCCGTGGGAGCGATCCTTGGGGTGATCGTGAATCGGCCGCACCCAGCCGGGCCGGTCGAAAACGCTTCCGATGTGATCCCGCTTGGTGCACTCGAAGGTCCGGATCGAACGGATGTTGCAGCCCTCGACCGCCACCGTGGGCAGCCCGTCGCGAGCCGCCGCCAGGGTGGTGAACAGCTTGGCGATGGAACCCGCCTGCTTGAAACCGAGGGTGCCGGTCTTGTCGGCCCAGGGGCCGTAGATCCCGGTGTACTGCGGGTCGCCGTCGATCACCGGGCGGTACCAGTCGTCGTTGGAGAGATCGACGTCGGGCGCCTGGGCCCGGGCCAGCACCTCGCCGGTATCGACATCCAAGACCACCGTCGCTGCGGCAGCACCTTCACCCAGGTGTTTGACCAGGATCTCCGCCGCCTTCTGTTGCAGGCCGGCGTCGAGGGTCAGCCGCACCGAGCGCGCCGCCACATCCTGGGACAACGCTTCCAGTTGCTCGCGGCTGCTGGTCTTGCGCGAGCGCACGAGCCCCGCCATCGAGGAGAGATCGGGGACCGAGAGCGGCACGAACCGCACCGGCTCGCCGCCGGCCAGCAGGGTCGCTCGCTGGCGATCGTCGGCGGTTTCCTCGCCTGTGGCCACGGCGAACAGGGTGCGCTCGCCGAGAGCTTGGTCGGGAGTGCGCCACAGCGCGGGCCGGACCGTCTGTTCGGGGTAGCCGCGAAGGGTCAGCTCGTGAATGCGCTCCAGGCACCAATCGCGGCGGAGCACGCGCCCCGCGTCCGGCGGACAGACAAGCGCTCCCAGGGCATCTCCCAGCGGATACTCCCGCCGGCCGTCGAGCCGGGTGCCGACCAGCACCTCGCCGTGGCGGTCGAGCAGGGCTCCGCGGCGAATGCGCGCGACCGCGCGGCTGAGACGGGGGTCGTGCCGGATCCGGGTCGTGCCGTCGGCCAGGGTTTCGAGCACGCCGCGAGCCGCGTAGTCCGGGCCGCGCACCACGCCGAGGTACAGCAAGAAGGCACCGGCGGCGCACAGCGCCACGGCGCTCCCGGCGGCCACCCGGTAAACGGCGGCGCGCAGCTCCCGCAACTCGGTGGTCGCCGCCCGGGGAGCGCCGTCCTCCGACAGGCGCAGCACGATGGCTACCGCCAGCAGGAAGGCGATCATGCTGCTCTTGCCGAAGGAGAGAAACGGAACGGCGAGCCCGGTCAGGGGCAGCAAGCCGGTCGTCCCGCCGAAGATCACCGCCCACTGACTGAGCAGCAGCAAACAGCAGGCGGCACCGATCAACACCCGTTCCGGCTCCCGGTTGCGGGCGGCAATCGCCAGCCCCTGCAGGATGCAGGCGCCGAGGCAGAGCAGGTACAACAGCCCGCCCCAGAGGCCGGTGGTCTCGGCGATGTGGGCGATCATCAAGTCGGTGTGGGATGCGGGGAGCGCCGCCACATCCGCCTCGCCCAGGCCCCGCCCACCGAAACCGCCGGCAGCGATGGCCCACAGCGACGATGCGAGCTGGGAGCCGTGAGGCAGTCCGTTCATCCAGGGGTCGCGCCACATGTCGAAGCGGGTGGCCAGGGTCTGGGACCCGGTGATCGTCGGATCCAGCGAGACGAACCAGAAGCCGAAGGCCAGCACGGCCAGCGCGGCGACCAACCAGCCGCCGGCGCGGGTCGACAGATAGAACAACAGCAGGAAGACCGAGGAGAGCACCAGGGTCGGCCCCAGGTCCCGCACCAGGAGCGCCAACACGATGAAGAGCGCACCCAGCGCCGCACACGCCGCCGCCAGATAGCGCGGCCGCGGGAACTGCAGCCAACCGGCACGCACCCGCTGATAGCGCAGCTGCACCGCCTTCTCGCCGAGGAACAAACCCATCAGGCAGACGAAGGCCAGCTTGATCGCCTCGATCGGCTGCATCGAAAGCGGACCGAGGTGCAGATTGATCTGGGAGCGAGTGCCCTCGGGACCGCTACCGAAGAGCCACAACAAGACGCCGCCGAAGACTACGAACAGCGTCACCGGCAAGCGATACCGGCGGAGTAGCTGCAACGGATCCGCAGGCATGGCCAGGATCGCCGCGGAGAGCAGCGCCGCCAGGCCGACACCGAGGGCAAAGCCGGGCCCGCGCCAACTGCCCTCGACCAGCGGATTGCCGTGAGTCATCTGGGAGACCAGTCCGATGCCGGTGGCGCAGGCGACTGCCGGCAGGATCCAGAACGCCGGCAGGTTCCGCCGGCCCCGGCGCAGGCTGTAGACCCGCGCGGCCCCGAGGGCGACCATGCCCAGCAAATAGAAGCCCATGGAGCGCAACGCCCGGGCACGGGCACCCGTCACCGTAGGCAACGCGGCATCCGCTTCCGCAGCGGATCCCTGGACGACCTGGGCCTGCTCGGCCGGCGGTGCCTCCGCGGCGGCTGCGCTCCGAGCCGCATCTGCGCGTTCCACGACCAGATCGACCACCCCGTGTGCCAGCCACAGGCTGATCAGAAGGGTCGATGCGAAGAGGATCAACTCGAACTTGCGACTGTTCAAGGTGTAGAGCCCTCGCTCTCCTCCTCGTTGGTTTGATTTCCCCCGGCGCCGGCAGACTCCGCCGCGCCATCCGTGCCGCTCCCTGCAGCGCCGTCAGCGTCTTGACCGGCCGCTGCGCCTGCAGCGGAAACATCACCCTCGGCCGCCGGCGGCGCAGGCGCCGGGTAGGGCGCACGGACCAGCAGCGGCCCCGGAGTCGTCGACAAGGTCTCCACGGGCTCGGCCACGCCGACGAAGCCGCCCTGAAGCTCCAACGCTCCGGCGACGTTTCCGTCGACGATCAACTCGGCGATCTCGAGATGGGAGTCGAGAATACGCACCCGGCTGCCGGCGCCCTCGAACACCACCCGCAGCACCAGGTTGGGCGCACGGATCGACGCCTGGGTCAATTCCAGCGCTGCGCCGGGACGCACGGTGATTTCCCACTCGTGACGCCCCTCGGCGGGAAAATGCAGGTTCATTCCGTGGACGGCGACCGCTCCCTCACCGAAGGCGGGCGCGCGGATCACGCTGCGCTGCACTCCCGCCGGCGCCTCGAGATCTCCCAGCACCTTGAGGGTCGCCGGATGTAGTTCGCCGGCGAGCCCCGCGGCTCCCGCGGCGACCAACGTCGGCCGGCGGGAAGCATCGACCAGCCCTTCGGCGGCAAAGGGCGCCTGGCCCCAGTAGCGATCGGCGGCGATGCCGATCAACCCTCCCCCGACCAGGAGCGCCGCGCCCAATGTCGAGAGCAGCAATGTCCGCGATGAACGTGGCGGCCGGGAGACCTTGACCTCGGGCAGTTCGGGCACCTCCCGGCGCACGGCGAGCACGGTGACGTTGTCCTTGCCACCCCGTTCCAACGCAAGCTGCACCAGGCGGCGCACCAGGCGGGAGGGTTCTTCGCCGGCGTTTTTAGCCTGGCGCAGCAACCCGTAGAGTTCGTCGCTGGGTACCAGGTCGTGCAGCCCGTCACTACAGAGCAGCAGCAGGTCGCCGGGCTCGAAGGGTTCGCTGCCGGTGAAGATCCAGGAATCGTCGGTATGGGAGAGCCCGCCGACATCCCGGGTGACCTGGTGTTGCCCGGGCAGCGTGCGGGCCACGGCATCGCTGAGCACCAGATCCTGCTGGCGATCGGCGGTGGTCGTGTGATCCCGGGTCAGCAGACGGCAGCCGTTTTCGCGGGCGAGGTAGGCGCGGGTGTCCCCGACGTGGGCGATCTGCAGCCGGCTGTCGGTCATCTGCACCGCAGTGACCACACATCCCATCCCCTGCTCCACCTCGTTCAACGCGGCCCGCTCGTAGATCTCCTGGTTGGCCCGATGGATCGCCCGGGGAAGCTGATCGTCGCCGAGCAGCGAATCGCGCACCAGCGCCGCGGCGACCTCTCCCGCCTGCTGGCCGCCCATGCCGTCGATTACGGCGAAGCGCCCCCGGGTCAGATCGAAGACGTAGCTGTCCTCGTTGTTTTCCCGGACCAGGCCCTTGTGGGTCTGGACGGCGCCCACGGCGATGCCGTTGCTACCACTGGCCACGTTGGCCTCGTGGCCGTTGACCACACCCGGCCTCATCGTTCGAGGCTGAGCCGGAATTCACCGCCGGTCAGTTCGATGGCGGTGGGGAAATCGAAGATGCGAATCTCCTGGCCGCGGCCGAGCAGTTCGCCGTTGATGTGCACGGCGTTTGCGGTGTCGTGATCGAAGCGCCCGATGGTCGCGCCGTCGATCTCGCCGTCGGCGTCGACCTTGCCCTCGATCCAGAAGGCGCGGGTCGAGATGCGGGTCGAGGCGTTGCTCAGGGCGATGCAGTAGTCGGCCGGGGGCGTGTCGGCCTGACGCCCCACGGTCCAGCGCACGCCGGGGCCGACCGACGCCGAACCACCGTCCCAGCGCAGGGTCAGCCCGTGCACGTCCTCGACGAGGCGATCGGTGGGCTGGTCCTCGGCGGCGTAGCCGTGATGCCCGTTGCCGTTGAGCCCGTGGCTGACGCCGTTTCCGTTCGGGTGGACGCCGGTCTGTCCGTCGGACCCGACCGCCACCGGTTCCGCGGGGAAATCGAAGGGGGGACGCTCGAGCGACGGGTAGCCGGGTACCGGGCTGGACGCGCCCTTGTCCGACCCCGCGCCCGCGGCGGGCAGCCGCACGGTGATCTCTTCGGGCGGCGCGACGTACTCGTTGAGCGCCTTGTTGGCCTTGGCCGCCACCTGAATCACCGAGACCCGGCCCTCGACCGCGTCACTGTCGTCGACCAGCAGGCGCAGGGTCAGGTCGCCGATCGCCTCGGCGCCCAGGGACTTGCGGTAGGCGTCGAGCACCTGGTCCGCCTCGGCCACCAGCCGCGGCTCCATCGGCGCGAACTCGTCGTGATCTTCACGGGCGAGAAACACCTTGAACTCGTTCCAGACCAGCCGGTTGCCGGCGCCGTCGTGAAGTTCGCAATAGGGCATCACCCGGCGGATCGCCTCGAGGATCAGCTGGGGATCGACCTGCAGCATGCTGCGGTCCATCAGGATCTGCTTGCGCAGCGGCAAAAGCTCTCGCTTGAGACGCTCGAAGCGAACCTCGAAGCGGTCCCGGCCGATGCGGCGCACCGGGCGGTAGTTCATGCGAACCGAAGGAAGCTTCATCCGCAGCGGGCGGAGCGCAGGCAATTTCATGAGACCTCCTGGGCGTCGTCGTCGGCCAACACTTCGAGGGTCAGGCGGTCGGAGGCCTGGATACCGTCGAGATGAATCGCGCCGCCGATACCGACCAGTACGCCGGAGGCAGCGACCCGGGCGGGGCGGGCCCATTCTTCGTTCCACTCCACGGTCAGGTGCTTGCCCTGATCGCGGGTCGCCACCTCGAGATAGCGGCCCTTGCGGGTCAGTTGAGCGGCGCGGCGGCTTACGAAGCGCGCCTCGGCGGGGAGCGCCACGTCGTTGCGCAGGCGATCGTCGGCGCCATGCCAGCGGCCGCGGCCGACGGCGAACAACCGTTGGGCAGCGGGCAGGGAGTACTCGACGGCGGACCATGCTCCATCGTCTCCATCCCGGGGGCGCAGCCGCAGCCGGGCCGGGGCGGCCAGCGTGCCCTCCTTGACGTCGATACGGTCGAGATTGTCGGCGACGACCCCGAGGGCGATCTCGGGCAGGGCGTGGCGCGGAATCCGATTGAGCCGATTGAGCAACCCCGCCTCGATCTGGGCGCGGAACTCCGGATCGGCGGCGAACTGCTCGACGGTGGCGACGCTGCCGCTGGCGACCCGGATGGTGATCTCGATGGCGCCGGGGACGTGCTCCCGGCCTTCACGGCCGAAACTCCTGAGACCGGCGATCTCGTCGACCACCCGCTTGTTCAGTTCGTCCCAGCTCCAGTCCCACTCCTGGCGGTACAGCCGCATGGCATCTCCCCCGACCCGTTGTCTTTGACCCCTCGTGCGTACAACGAGTATCCCACGCAGGGAGTTCCAACGCAGGCGCCGGTCAGAGGTCGGTCAGGGGAAAAAACCCAGCCTGGGCGGGGGTTTCCGGGGACTAGGGGCCGCAGGTCAACGCATCGAGAGCCTCACGGCCGGTACCCGCTTCGGAGCCGCAGGGATTCTCGGCCCGGATCAGGTAGTAGAAGCCTTGCCCCGGCAAGGGATCGGGGCGAGTGTCCTCGAAACTCGAAATCGACCCGTCACCGACCAGGCAGGTCGCGGAGCCGAGGCCGGATCCGGTCAGATCCTGGATGCCCCCGGTCAGCACGTCGTAGCGGATCGAGGGGCCCGCCACCGCCGACTGAGCGGTCCACGTTCCCTGGGTCAGCGCTCCCGCGGCCGACAACTCCAGGTCATCGATGAAACTCGGCGGGCGCCAGGTGTCGGCGTCTCCCGGTGCGCAGTCGTCACCGTTGAGCACGACATCTTCGTCCCGGTTGCCGCCGAGGCGGGCGCCCGAACCGATGGGCGCGCAGAGGAAGGTCAACACGTCCTGGGCCGACTCGCGCAGTTGGAGCGTCGTCAACCCCGGCTCGGTCGCCACGTCAGTCACCCAGGCCCCGCCGGACAAGTGATAGGCCCGAAGGCGCCCCGACGAGAGGGTCGACACGGTCAACTCGCAGTGGCGCGCAACGTCGGCCAGATCTCCCAAGTCGATCAGGGTCGTCAGCAGTGCTTCGTCGTCTGGAGAGCCCGTCGGCGGCGTGCCGGCAGGCAGAGTCAGCTGGCGGCCTACCGCCGGCCTGGTACCGGTCGGGAAGTGGAACAGAAACGCCGCCGTATCCCGCACCTGAGCGGCCTGGTTCGCGGCGCTCAGGATGAAGTCCTGTTGCGAAAGATAACGGTACAGGTCGGGAATCGAGCCTTCATGGAGGTAGCCGAACATCGTCTTCGCCTCGGGCAACGTCGTCGTTCCCACGTCGGCGATATCCGGACCGATCTTGTCGTAGAGGTTCCTCAGATGGGCAACCTCCAGATCATTGTGCGGGCTGGCGTTGAAATCACCGCTGAACAGAGCGGTCGCATCCGTGGAGGTCGGTTCGACCGGAGTGACCCCGCCGACCTTGCCTCCGGCGGTCCCGAACGGACTGTTGTGACAGGAAGAGCAGGGCAGCCCGCCGTCGGTGGGCAGGTTGTGGAAGATGAAGTCTCCCTCGGTCGGGTTCCCCGGGAACAGCATCCCGGTGTGCTGGACCTCACAGCCCGGATCCACGCCGCGACGCCCGCAGGGCAAGCTGTCGTCCACCTCGCGATAGGGGTTGGGAGGCATCTGGATATCCAGGGCGAACTGACGGAAGGTCTCCATGTCGGCAGCCGAGAGGCCCGCCGGCTTCCCGGCCACCGGACCGATATCCTCGGCGCCCATCAACCCGACGAACGCCATGTTGAAGTCGTTCATCGTCGCCCGATCCCCGCGCCAGTGCAGGGGTTCCAGCATGGAGCGCAGGGTCATGGTCGCCATCGGTCCCTTCTGTGGGTCGAAGCCGGCATGGCCCGCACAGAAAGGGCTGCCCGGATCGCAGGGCACCGGATCGAATGAGAAGCCCTGGGTGACGAATCGGACGTTGTCCAGCGGCGTCGAGTAGGGCACAAACTCACCGGCCGGGTTGCCGAGATCCCAGCTGAGGCCGTCATGGTCGCCGGAAATATGGCAGCTCGAACAGGCCGCGTCCCCGTGGGCCGAAAGATCGATCGCGTCGTAGAGGAACAGGCGCCCCTCCCGGGTCGATTCGGAACTGGGGTCGTGCAGTGGAGTCTCCTCGAGCGGGGTCAGCGTCGAAGCCTCGACCGTCGTCAACGAGTTGGAGATGCGATTGAGCACGTACAGACGGTCCTGGGCTTCGTTCAGCGCGACTCCCGAGGGACCGAGCCCCACCTCCGCCACCCTTGGAGCCGCCCGGTTCGGGCCGAACACACAGTTGCCGCTGGTGCAGCTTCCATCGACCTCGAAAATCTTGTGGCTCCCGATCGCGGTCAGATAGCCCTTGGAGCCGTCCGCCTTCCACACCAGCATGCCCGGCTGGGAGATGCTGGCTTGCCGCTCGGACAGATTGCCGGGAGGGGTACTCGCGCGGTCGATATGGGTGTTCAGATCGATGCGGGTCACTCCGTTGGCGTTGGCGGGGTCCACGACGGACAGCTGGTTTTCCACCATGTGGCCCTGGACGCCGAGAGGGTGCTCGAAGCGGACGAAGTTCCGCGCATCGGTGTTCGGCACGTAGATCTTGCCGTTGGCCGGGTTGACCGAGACCTCGAACAGCGTGGTCCCGAGATGACGCACCGACGAGACTGCCAGTGAGGCGACATCGATGGCGAACAGATCCTGATCCGAGGGTTTGTAGTGCAGACAATGACTCCAGTCCTGGCCTGCTTCGTCGATCCACTGCTCGGTCGCTTCGTTCCACGTCAGCATCAACGCGACCGGCGGCACCCCGCTGGGGGGGTCGGTCAGGTCCGGGTTCCGGGTGATACCGGCGGGCAGCGGCGGGTAGGCGGGCTGAGGTCCCTCACAGTTGAAGTCGCGGAGATTCATCGCGGTCAGGCGCGCCGGGTCCAGAATGAAGTCCGCAGGGAAGGTGTGATGAGCCCCTGCGATGCTGGTCAGGTTGCCGGAGCGCAGCACCACGGCGTAGAGGGTCTGCCCGTCCGGGGCCACGTCGAGGGCCCGGACGTCCCGGCCGAACAGCGGGATCTCGGCCGGGGCAGCGTCCAGGTCGGAGAGAGACCAGGCGCGGATCTTGTCCTCCTGGGACACGGAGACGAAGGCTCTGCCCCCGGCGAACGCGACGTCGGTCGGTTCATCTCCGACCTCCAACGTCCTGACGGTCAGGCCCAGGGACAGGTCGACGATGCTGATGGTGTCCGACAGGTTGTTCACCACCCAGGCCTCGGCGTTGTTCCGTGCGATCACGGACACCGGTTCCAGGCCGACGGGAATCGCCGACGATGCCGACAGGGATCCGTCCGGCTGAACCGCGAACACCTCGAGCAGCGCGTCGGGAGTGTTGACCGCAAGCAGCCGCGTGCCGTCCGGCGTCAGGGCAATCGGGTGGACGTGGGATGCCTCGAAGTTGGTATATCCCGCCCAGGCAGTTGCACCGGCCCACAGCACCGCGAGCATGATCACTGCGATCTCGATCCGTTTCATGGCCCATCTCCTTGCAATCGAACGCGACGACTTCCGGTGAACTTGTACGCCCGGGGGCGAACCGCGATCAAGGATCGGCGTGTATCGAGTTGTATCGCCGCTGGAACCGGTTGAAATCGCGGGATATACAATCCTCGACACCCACGGTACGGGCCGTCGCGAACGAACTCTCGAGGTCATCGGAGTCCATGACTCAACCGCGCATCTTTCTGGTCGAAGACGATCGCCGCCTCGGCGAACTCCTCGGCGAACTGCTGCAGATGCACGGTTTCCTCGCCGATTGCGCACGCCGAGGAGATACCGCCGTCGAACGAATTCTCGCGGAGTCGCCGGATCTGGTGCTCCTGGATATTCGGCTCCCCGGCCTGAACGGCATCGAGGTCTGCAAGCGTGTGCGCAAGCAGGGCTACAACGGCCCGATCCTGATGCTGACCTCGCTTGACGAAGAGGCCGACGAGGTGTTGGGCCTGGATGTCGGCGCCGACGACTACATGACCAAGCCGGCCAACACACCTCGACTGATGGCGAGGATCCGGGCGCTGCTGCGGCGGTCTCCGGCCGACGGCCGCGGAGAGATAAGAAACGGCGAGCTTCGGCTCGACCTCGGGCGGCGGGTCGTGACCCTGGAGGGCGAGCTGCTGTCGCTGACCAGCTCCGAGTTCGACATCCTGCTCCTCCTGGCCAGGCATACCGGGGAACCTGTCGATCGGGAAGAGTTGATCCAACGCCTTCGCGGCTACGGCTACGACGGCCTCGACCGGTCGATCGACCTGCGGATCTCGCGACTACGCAAGCGGCTGGGCGACGATCCGCGCGATCCAACCTGGATTCGAACGATCCATGGAGTGGGCTACATGCTCATCAAGCGCCCATGAGAAGGTTCTTTCTACGTATCTGGCTGGCCGGCTGCTGCTTCTTTCTTCTGACGGAAGTGGCCTACTGGGCGTACTACGTGTTCGCCCCGGGCGCCGGGGGCACCGCATACGTCAGCAGCATGCTGGAGCCGAGCTATCGCGCGGCGGCCGGAGACCTGGCGTCGGGAAGGGTCGATCTCGCCGGTCTCGAAGAACGCTTCGGCTACGGGGTAGCCCTTGTGGCTCATTCCGGGGTGGCGCCCGGTACCCGCGACGCGCTCTCCCGCAACAACGGCTACCACACCGATTGGCAGTACGCGTGGGTCGAGACCGAGGCCGTGCGCGAGGTCCTTCGTTTCGGCCCGATCCCCGAGTACGACATCCTGCCCGATCTGCTCGCCTCGCTGGTCATGTCCCTGGCGTTCACGATCATTGCCGCGCTGGGACTCCACCTGCTGATGCGGGGAACACGACGGGAGCTCGAGGCGTTGGAAGGCACGGCGGTCCGCATGGCTTCCGGCGACTGGAGTGCCCGGGCGCCGGAAATCGCGGGGGGGACCACCCACGCGTTGGCGCGGGCGTTCAACCGCATGGCGCGCAAGACCAGTGCGTTGATCGAATCCCAACGAGAGCTACTGCGGGCGGCTTCCCACGAACTTCGGACGCCGATCGCGAGGGTGCAGGCAGGGACGCATATCCTCTCGCTGATCCCGGAAGAGTCCGAGCGACTCGAACGACTGAGGGCGATCGACAGGGACTTCGACGAGCTACGCGATCTTGTCGACGAACTCCTGACCTACTCCAGGTTCGAGGGCACCCTGGAAGACGAGAAACCCTCGGGCGCCTTCGACCCCTTCGCGTCGCTCGATCGTCAGAAACGACTGTACGCGGACGAGGCCACCTCCCTCGGCGTCGAGCTGTCGATGGAGCATGACTCGAGCGACCTCGCCGCCGCGGGGGACGAACGTCTCTTTCGCCGGGTCACGGGAAACCTGCTGGCCAACGCGATACGGCATGCAGCGGCGCGGGTACGGGTCTCCGCCGCGGCGATGGGCGACCTTCATCGAATCACGGTCGACGACGACGGTCCCGGCATCCCCGAAGCGGACAGGGAACGGGTGTTCGAGCCCTTCGTTCGCCTCTCCGAAGACGGCACACGATCCGGTCACGGAATGGGGCTTGCCATCGCTCGAAGGATCGTGGTGCGACAGGGAGGAACGTTGTCCATCGGCGCATCACCGCTGGGTGGCTGCAGGGTTTCGCTGGAGTGGCCCGCGGCAAGCTAATCCGGTCAACATCAGTCCGGTCAACGCTCGATAGAGTGCCAGGGCGTCTGTGTCAGGACCCGAACCGTGTGGGTGAAGCTTCCCCGGGATTCCAGACGCAGGTCGGCGCCGATCATCCAGCCGCTGGACCGTTCCAACTCGCTGGTACCGCGGATGGCTCCCCCGCTGCTGAACTGCCCGCGTACCGCGCCCTGAACTTCGAGTGCGAGCATCTCTTCGTCGATTTTTTCCACGGTGTAGGTCAACTCTGCGCTCCCCTGTTCTCCATCCCGGCGATCGCTCCAGGAGTCTCCGGGCCCGACCGGCCGGCCGGGGAGGCTGGGCCGCAGGATGCCGAACACCGAACGCAGGATGTACTCGGGGAACCCGGCTCTGCGCCGGGCGACTTCGTCCTCCGAGACGGTTTCCATCGTGCGGAAGGACGCGATCATCGATTCGAACGCCCCCTCCCAACCATCGAGTTCCTGCGGCCGCCCGTCGGCGTCGAAGGCGACCTGCACCGTCTGACCGAACAGAGCGGTGAAGGCGGTGCCTTCGTAGGGAAGGTGGGCCGGCGGCGGTCCTTCGGCAGAGGTCGAGTCGTAGTCCGGCCAGGAACGCTTCGCGCCGGTTTCGGAGTACTTCAACTCGGTCCCGGTCACCTCGAGCCAGGCGCCGCCGCCCGCTGCCGGACGATCCAGCGTTCTCAGCCGCAGGGTCAAGGAAATCTGTTTGCTTCGCGGATTCGCACCGCCGTTCAGCCACCCCAGCCGGATGACCTGGGTCGTCTCCTGCCCCGGCTCCAGAGCAAGTTCGACGGCTGCCGGACCGGCAGCCGGAGGACCCGGCGATACCGACAACGCCGTGATGAGCCCGGCCAGAAAGAACCCGTGAAGCTTCGAAGGCATGAGGTCTCCCTTTTTCGGACCGGCGAGCTGATCTCTCCCGACTCAGACATCTTGTCTTAGATCAAAAGGAGAAGCAACTCCCCGCACGGAGACCCCTCCCCTCAGGGCAAGGCGAACTTCAGCGGCGGCAGGGCCACCCGCTCCTTCGTCGGCTGCCCTCGCAGGAATCCGACCATCGACTCGAGGATCTCCGGAGACGAGAGGAACAGGTCGTCGTCATGGGAGCCCCCCTCGATCACCAGGTGACGTCCGTTGGGGAAGCCGGGCAGCATGTCCTCGGCGTTTGCCGGCGGTGTCTTGATGTCCAGGTCGCCGCTGATGAACAGGACCGGAGCGTCGGAACGAAGCGGGCCACGATAGGCGTCGCCCAGATCGTCCACCGGCCAGTGAGCGCAATCGGTGCGCAGGCTCATGTTCTGCACATCACCGAGCAGTGCGGTGCGCCCCTCCTTCTCGATCATCTCCCGCCGGGCGGCGGTCAGCCCCGAAGCGCAATCCATCGAGAGGGACATCACCAGCTCACGATGTCCCGTGCGCCCTCGGGCGATGCCCTTGCCGAGACGGGCGAGATCGCCTCCGAGCACCGGGAGCGCCGCCTTCAACATGTCGACGATGTCTTCCCGTTCGCCCATGGTGGAGTAGACACCCCGCCGCAGGTCGTTGGCGCCGATCACTACCTCGAGCTTCTCGCGGGTCTCGGGATGCCGCACCTTTACCCGCGCGGGCTCCTTCTCGAGCCTGGCCAGCGTCGTCTCGAGGGCGCCGATGAAGTCGGGCATCTTCTCCCGGGCCTTCGGGTCCGCCTCGATCGCCGCAGCCACCTTGCGCACAACGGAGTCGATCCGGGCCGGTGACTTGTAGGTGTGGTTCGGCCCCTCGACTCCCGCCAGGATTGCCCGATGCACGCGATCAGGGTGGGCGCGCAGGTACGCAAAGGCCAGATGGGTGCCGTAGCTGATGCCCCAGAGCGTCAGTTTCTCGGCGCCGAGGGCCCGGCGCAAGGCGTCGAGGTCGTGGGCGGACTCCAGCGAGTTGTAGGCCGAGAGGTCGGCGCTCTTGCTCCAATGCTCGAAGCACGCCTCCATGAACGGACGCTTCGCCTCGGAGAGAGTCGCCTCTTCATAGGGCTGGTCCAGCGGGTAGCTCCACGAATCCGGGCAGACCATGTAGGGCTCGCTCCCGTAGACACCACGTTGATCGTAGGCGATCACGTCGGCAACTTCCCGCAGGCGTTGGAACAGCGGGAAACGATCTCCTGCCGAGGAGTACATGCCGCTACCGCCTGGGCCACCCGCCAGATACACGATCGGCGGACCCGGGTTCGGCGAGGTGCTTGGAAAGCGCACGTAGTGCACCTTGATTTTGCGTCCGTCGGGGGCATCGTGGCGCTCGGGGACCTGGAGATAGCCCTCCTCGGCGTCGAGCACGACGTACTCCGGCGCGTCATCCTTGGTGTGGAACCGGATCGGCGTCCGGGTCAGATCCCCCTCGGTGACGTCGGGACCTGTGGTTTCCAGCACCGGAGAGTACGGCTTGTCCGCCAGGCAGGCGGTGCTCACCAGCAGCAGGCAGGCCAGCGCGGCCAAGGTCTTGTGATCAAGGATCTTGTGATTCATCGTCGAGCCTCCGCCCCAAGGATGCGGTCAACCGTCCGGCGAATCTTGAATGATCCGAACCTGGCCTGGATTTCGGCGCGCCTAGGGGCCGATGCCGTCCGCGGCGTGGCCGTCGGCGAGCCCTTCGAGCCCCGCCCCGAGCGCAGGAATACCATCCTCCTCCGCGTCAAGCGGCTCGGGGATGCACGAACCGAGCATGGCGTCGTCGCCCAACTGCAGCATGCCGGGCACCGTCCATGGAAGCGTCTCGGACCCGTCCTCCAAGCCCCGGTCGCTCGGAGTCTCGAACCTGTAGATGCACTTGCAACAGGCTCCTGCGGGGCGCTTCGCACACGGCCGGAACTCCTGGCACGTCCCGCCGCGGCCACAACGTGACCCGATCATCTTGCCGAAGCAGTCAGGTTTCCGCTGCGAGAAGCAGATCTGGCGCACACCGTAGCTGATGTAGACGACACAGTCCTCGCAGGTCTTCGCCTCCACCGGCGCGACCAACGGTTCTGCGATCAGCGTTCCCAAGACTACCGCGATCCCAAACACGGATTTCGCGATTGAGCGATGAGTCATGGCCCCTCCTTCACGGGTCGTCGCGGCTGCAAGACCGCGTCGTTGCGCCGAGTCTTTCACGGGACTCGAGAGGGAACGCGAGTGCGTTGTTTGATCTTGCGTCTGGTTGAACCGCAACGGACGTTGCGAGATGACAACCCTCGACTAGCTCATGGCGAGCGAGTCACACGCGGCAGCAGCGTTGCGGAAGCGCCCCGGGGACCAGCCGGTCTCTCGCTTGAACTCCCGGGTGAAGTGGCTCTGGTCGGCGTAGCCCAGGTCCATGGCCAACTCCGCCAGCGATGCGCCGGATCGCGTCAGGTTGTCCACGGCGCGATCGATGCGCATCCGGCGCCGCATGGCGCCGATGGAAACGCCGTAGTGCCGGCGGAATGCGCGAGCGAGGTAAACGGCGTGCACACGGAAGCGAGCGGCGAGACCCTCGAGGCTCGTGGGCGCGTCCTGCTCGGGCCGGATCAACTCGTGGACCTCGGTGATCCAGCTCGGCGCGTCGTTCTTCCGCCGGCCGGCGCCATCGAAAATGCCGGCGAGGTCGAGAGAGGTGCGAGGATCGATCGGCCGATGGCCGTGCCCCTCCCCGACCAGCGGCAGCAACAGTCGGAGCGCACGGGCCACCGGGACGCCACCACCACAGAGCTGCGGACGGTCGAAGCCCTGGCTGCCATCTCCACCTACCGGGAAACCGCCGCCGGTGCCGGCGACGCCGACCATGAACATCCGCACGCCCTCAGGGCCGGTGTGGGTCCGGTGCGGCGTCCCGTGCGGTTTGAAGTGCAGCTCGAAGCGGCCGCAGCGCTGGGCCCCCTCGGCGAACACCTCGTCGAGGCGCCCGTGCACGACCAGGGTCACGATGTCGTGCCGGTGGGCCTTCCAGTCGTGGCCCTGCCCGGGGAAAAGGGTCTTTTCCCTGAAAAAGCAGTCTGGTTTGCGAGCGCTCACGGAGAAAACAACGGACGAGACCCCGATTCGGTTGCAGCGCCGGCCATCAACGAGATGGAGCGAACAGGCGCAGCGAGATCACGGCCACGGCCAGGCTCCCGAGCAGGGTGGCCAGGGCCAACCCGAGCTTGTCCGCCAGCGGGTGGTCCCAAAAGCCGCTGACCACACGGGTCGGCGTCGAGTCCGGAGAATCACCGGCCAGATGAGCCGCAAAGGCCACGATGACCACCAACGCCCCGGCACAGGCCGGCAGGATCCGCAGCCAGGGGAACGGGATCGGTGGCGGCGCCTGCTGCTGCTCGACCGCGTCCATCACTCGCCGGGTGAAGCCTGACGACGGCTCCAGCCCCTCGTCTTCGCCGAGAATTCGTTCCAACTCGTCCATGCTCAAGCCTCTCCGGCGGCCGGCGCCGGCCGCAAGCTGCGTCCCAGACGTTTCTCCAGGAGCGCACGTCCCCGGTGTAGCCGGGTCTTCAGCGTTCCGACCGGGATACCCAAACTCGCCGCCGCCTGCTCGTTGTTCTGCTCGTGGAAGTAGTAGAGGGTCACCGCGTCCCGGTACTTCTCGGGGAGAGCCAGGACCGCCCGGCGTACCCACTCGCTGCGCATCCCTGAATCCGGATCCGAACTGCCGCCCTCGGCCCGGTCCAGGATCTCCTGGTCGGCGAACAGCCAGCCGGGCCGCACCCGGCGCACCTCGGAGATGAAGACCCGGGTGGCCACGGTGAACATCCACGACGAGAACTTCGCCCGTTCGTCGTAGCGATCCAACTTTCGATGGATCCGCAGGAACGCCTCCTGGACCATGTCTTCGGCCAGGGTTCGATCGCGACAGTAGCGGTAGGCCAGATTCAACAAGGGGCGCTGCCAACGGCGCACCAGCGCCTCGAAGGCCGCCGCGTCGCCGCCGCGCGCCTGCCGAACATACTCTCGGTCCCTGTCGATCTCGGCGTTCAGGACTCTCCTCCCGGGGAGTATGACAGTCGCTCCCGGCCGGGGGTTCCCGATTTCTTCCAGCGCAGATCTTTTCGGCATGAGGCCTGAAAAAGAGGGAACCAACCGCGGCCTGCCCCTGTCGTACCCGATGAACGAGAACGGTACGCGTCGGGTTGCCCGGGAGCCGGCGCAAGGAGAAACCCCGTGGATATTGGACTTGCGCTGTTTCTGTCGGTGGGAGCCCTGGCGTTTTTCAGCTTCCTTTCGATCCTGATCTTCGCCGAGAGCCGCTCCCGGGAACGCCGGGAGTTCCAGCGCAACGAGACCCTGCGCAAGGTCGCTGACCAGAGCGGCGCAGGGGGCAATCAGGTACTCGAGGTGATTCGCGAGGAAGAGAAGATCGGTCAGCGCAAGCGGACCGAGGCGATCAAACTCACGGGCCTCGTGATGCTCATGCTGGGAAGCGGGCTCGGGATCTTCCTCTACACCGCGGTACCCGAAGTGACCGCCGTCGCGGCGATGCCGGTCTTGCTCGGGCTGGGGCTGCTGGGATACGTGGTCGCCCTCGCACCGAAAGCACAATAGGCACGGCTAGGGCCTCACTGCGTCAGGGCCGGGCAGCAGCGTCACCGCCGGGATCGCCCGATGCTCCCGCGCGATCGCCAGACCGAAGCCCGCGAGTTGCTCTGAAAGCGAGTCGATGCTCTCGGGATCGTAGCGGAACTCGAAATCGTAGGCGCCGGCCAATCCGGTCTCGTCCAGGGACCACTCGGTCCCCATCTCGTAGGCGTAGATCGCGACCAGCCTTGCCAGGAAGTCGATTCGGGCTCCCTGTAGCGCGACCTCGCCGTCGAGCCACTTGCCTCCTCCGCTCCCCTCGTGCTCGCTCTGCTTCGGCGCCTCGGCTCCCGGGAGGCGTTTGACCACCGCGAACTCCCCTTCCCGCTTCCCCAGCCGGATCGATGCACCAAATGATGACTCGATGAGTTGCTGAAGCTGCCGGCGGGCGGTCGCCACGTCACCGTCGCCGGGCCGTACCGAGACCCGGAAGCGGCGATCCTCGTCGTACCCGGGTAACTCGACGGTGACGTCCACGGTCCGCGCTTCCCCGACCAGCGCCAGGAGATCGATCATCGAGGCGCCGTCGGCGACGATGCTGCCGTCGTCGCCCAGCCGGATCACCGCCTCGGTCGCCGGGCTCGCGCGCAAGATCGCCTGGGCGACGATCTGCTTGGGGTCTCCGGCGACCTTCGCGGTCGACTCCCAGTCCAGGCTTCCCGGTATGCGCAACGCGACCTCCGGAACGTCGATCGCCTGGCCTTCGAGCAGTTGCTCGAGAACTTCGTCGGTCAGGTACACCGGATGGGTAATCGCGGCCACCCGGCCGTCGCGGCCGATCACCACCGCCGTGGGCCACTGGCCGATACCCCAGTCGCCGACCGTCCGTTCGCCGTCGTCGATCAGGACCGCGGGACGCACCTCGTTGTTCCCGACGAACTCCCGCAAGGTATCCGGCGTCTCCGCACTGACGAACACGTAGTCCAGGCCCCGGGAGGCAAAGCGCTCGACCACGTCGTTGGCGTGGGGCAATGCCTCGATACAGCCGAGGCACCAGGTGCCGAAGAAATCGACGACCACCACCCGGCCCTCGAGACGGCTCAGGGTCTGGTCCAGGCTCTCGGCACCCTGAATGACCTCCGCGATCTGTAGCGGCGGAGGGGACTCACCGACCCGTGGAATTCCGGCACTCGCCGGCAGGGCAAGTAGGAGCGCGAGAACAGAAAGGCAGACGATCTTCGGGTACACAGTCGGGCCCTCCTCCGTGACTCCCGACTTAGTACGCCTCCCTGGGCGGGTTGGTCACACGTTCAGCGCCGATTTCTTCCCGGTTCGTACGTTCTCGGGTTCACGGGTCGAATCATCCCGCCGGCGCCCGAACAACGCCCTCGGCTTGCGCCTGCCGTTCAGGATCGCTCCGAGCCAGGTGCTGCGTACGAACAGGTCGTAGGCAAGCAGCGAAACGCCGACGGTCGCCAGGAAGATCAGCACCAACTTCAGCGACCAGTGGAGCGGCCACTCGGCGACCGCCACCTGGAGCCAGACCACGATGGGCAGATGCACCAGGTAGAGCCAGTAGGAGGCGTCGGAGAGGTAGCGAACGGCGGGGCTCGGGCGATCGAGCAGACGCCTGGCCGCACCCAGGGTCAGCGCCACCAGGGACCACATCATCAGCGCGTAGGCCGCAACGAACCCGAGCCGTGCGATCGGATACCCCGGATCTCCCGGGGCGTGCTGGAACTCGGACAAGACCACCGCCGAGGCGATACCCGCGACGGCCATGATCACAGCCGCCGGCGATACCCGGGCGAAGCGCTCGACCGATCCGGCGACACGATGGAGCGCCCAACCGAAGCCGAAACACCCTCCGTACAGCATCAGCACCGGCAGGTGTGGGAGCAGGGATCGATCGGGGGTATCCAGCCCCCAGTGATTCATGAACCAGAGGCAGCCGGCTGTGGGCACGGCGAGAACGGGCAAGGCCATCCAGGAGCCTGCCATACGTCCGGTCGCCAGGTCGATCCCTCGCGTCAGCGGCCGGTACAGCCCGGTCGCCTTTGCGATCGCGCGCAACACCAGGACAACAGCCTGGACCAACAGAAGATAGTAGAGAAACCAGAGATGGGTGCCGACCCACAGCCCGGTCGGCAACCCGGCGAGACGCTGGAAACCCGCCGCGAGCCCGGCCGGGATATCCACCTCGCCGGCCAGACTCTGCCCCCCGATGACCCAGCCGGAGACGATCAACGGATAGAGCAGGAACCAGCCGGCGGCGAAGGGCACGGCGATCCGCTTGAGCCGGGTGAGCACGAAGGGCCCGGCTCCCTTGCGGTGGAACACCATGTGGCCGAAGAATCCGGCCAGCAGAAAGAAAAGCGGCATGCGGAACGAGTGGCTGACCAGCGTGAACGCCGAGACCAAGGGGCTCGTCGACACGTCCATGACGGCCCACCCGATGAACACGGGAATGAAGGACAGCCCGGCGTGAAAGACGATCCCGAGTAGCAGAGCGAACGCCCGGGCAGCGTCGAGGAAGTCCAGGCGAGGGTTCGTAACTGCGTGAGTGGCTGCGTTCATCAACGGACTCCGACTAGTAGAAGGAGAGTTCGTCGACCTCGAAGTCGAACGGACCCTTGCGTACGCCGAAAGCGACGAGGCTGATGCTGGCGATGGTGCGGGCATCGAGGGAGGTCTTCTCGGACCACATGCGCTGCATCGACGAGAACGGGATCTTCACCTCATGGAACTTGCCGTCGCCGGGCACGGTCACCGTTGCGGCGTGGTAGTCGAAGTTGGCGACCTTCGAGCTGTTGGCGGAGATCGAAACGTTCCCCTGGCTGATGCGGATCCGCAGCCGGATGCCCTGGTAGGCGCTGGCATCGCGGGGCTGCCCTTTCGGATCCAACAGCAGCACCGTGCTGGACCAACCGGGCTGGCCTCGCGGGGGCTCGATCTCTCCGCTGACCGAGAGGACGCCGGCCTGGACCCGGTGCTCGACCCGGGTCTTGCCGCCGGCGCTGGTGTCGTCGAGGAACATGCGTTGGATCTCGAGGGAGTTCCGGGCCGGGTCGCTGAAGTCGTCGACCAGGGGACTCAGGGTTCCGGCATCGACGAGGCCGGTCATCAAGGCCGCCACAATGGTGGCCAGCAGGATGCGTGCGATGGTGCAGGAGGGTTTGGGTTCGTTCATCGTTTTCCTTTCACGGGCGGCAGCCGGCCGCCGATCGGTTCGCGGTGTCGATGAACGAGTGCCCCAACCGGCGCTCCAGGTGACAGGAATTCGGCGGTTTTTCGAGAAAACCGGTTCCGAGGAACTTTTTTCGAAAAACGTGTCACCTTCCGTCACCGGGCGGGCACTCTTGAGCGAGAACCATGAAACTGAGCAAACGACAACTCGGCGCAGAGGCGGGGGACGAGACCCTGGTGGCGGCGTCCATGGAGGGGGACCGTCAGGCTTTCGGAGCGATCGTCGCCCGCTACCAGCGCCTGCTCTGCTCCCTGGCCTACGCCTCCCTGGGAAACCTGTCCGAGAGTGAAGACGTGGCTCAGGAGGCCTTCGTCGAGGCCTGGAAGAAACTCGGCAACCTGAGCGACCCGGAGAAACTCAAGGCCTGGCTCTGCGGGATCCTGCGGCACAAGGTCCGGCATCACCGGCGCTCGGAATCCCGCCGCCCTCTCGGCCGGGCCGGCGACCTGGATACCGCCCTCAGTTTCGAATCCACCGACCCGTCCGCGGAGCATGCCGTCATGAAGGAACAGGAAAACGCCCTGCTGTGGCAGGCGCTGGAGTCGGTGCCCGAGACTTACCGGGAAACCCTGGTGCTGTACTACCGGGAGGATCGATCGCTGGCCCAGGTTGCCGAGCAGCTCGACCTCACCGAGGCGGCGGCGAAGCAACGGTTGTCCCGCGGCCGCAAGTTGCTGCAGGAGAAGATGCTCTCCTTCGTCGAGGGTGCCCTCGAACGCAGCACCCCGGGCCCGGCGTTCACCGCGGGGGTAGCGGCGGTCATCGCCACCCTGGCTCCCCCGGCCAAGGCCGCCGGCGCCGGAGCCGCCGCCGTCAAGGTCGGCTGGACCTTCAAGTGGGCGAGCATCGTCACCGTGCTCGCCTCGATCTCCGGGCTGATTGGCTCGTTCTTCGCCGTGCGCGCCAACCTGGACCAGTCCCGCACCGATCGGGAACGGAGGGCGGTCAAGGTCGCTGCGGCGACGTTTCTGGGCACTGCGCTCACATTCGTCGCAGGTATGTTGGCCCTGCGCTATGCGGCGCTTCAATCACCCGATCGCGCGGAGCTTCTGGGCTGGCTCGCCCAGGGCCTGGTCCTCTTCTTCGTCGCACTTTATGTGGTGCTCACCCCTCTGATGCTACGGGGAACACGGCGCATGAGAGCCGCCGAACGGCGGAATCATCCGGAGAAGTTCCAGGCCCCCCAGGACCATCCTGACTCCAAACGGCGACAGTTCAAGAGTCGCCTGCGCCTCCTGGGTGTGCCGCTGGTGCACATCCAGTTCGGCCTTCCGGAAGAGGGAGAGCCCACGGCGTTCGGCTGGATTGCCGCCGGTGATGTGGCGTTCGGGCTGCTGTTCGCCTGGGGTGGCATCGCAGTCGCTCCGATCAGCGTCGGCATCCTGTCCCTCGGTGTTTTCTCCGTCGGCGCCATCGGCCTGGGGTTCTACGCCATGGGCACCATCGGGATCGGTGTCGTGGCCATGGGGGCCTCGGCGATCGGCTACAAGGCCTACGGCTCGCTCTCGGGACTGGGTTGGGAGAACGCCTTCAGCCAGGGGTTCTCCAATGCCCGGGATGCCGCCATCGGTCCGATCGCCTACGCTCGCGAGGTCAACAACGAGACTGCGTCGACGCTCTCCGACCTATCGACCGTCGGCAACACCTACGTCGGCGTCCTCGCGGCCACCGTGGTACTGGTCATTCTTCCCGCGGTGCTTTACTCCCGCGCGGTGCGGAAACGGATGCGAGTAAAGCACAACTCCGAAGACTGAACACGAGGGTGAAGCGGGGCCGCCACTTGCGACAGAACCCGCAATCACCCTCGCAGAGATCTCATGGAAGAGGCGTAAGGCTCGCCTCCAGCGATTCGATGCTGATGTTCCCTTCGTTGTCGATGGACTCCATCACCAAGTAGTACGTGACGCCCGGAGTCAGACCGGTGATGGTCCAGTTGCTTGCCGTCATCGGCAGTGTCTGCCCGTTCAGCTTGGTGTACGGCCCGCCGGGCTGGATACTGGCCTTGATATTGAACCCCACCGTATCCCAGGTCGTAGATTCCCAAACCACATTCCCACCCCCGGAAAGCGGCGTCGTGACGATGTTTTCCGGAGGGTCAGGAGCCTGGGCATCGCTGATGGTGACCGTCACCATGTTCGACGGCGGACCGATCGCACCGGTCTCGTCATAGGCGTAGGCCTTGTAACGGTAGGTATTCCCCGGGCGCACCGAGCTATCCGGGAAATCGCTCCCGACCGCAACATCTGCGATCGGAAGGAACTCACCCAGACCAAGAGCCCGGTAGATGCGGTAGCCATAGGCCGTATTGGGGTCGCATCCGGACCCCGTCCCCAAGCCGAGACTGATCTGCGCGTGATACCCGCTGCCGTCATTGCTCTGACTGAGGTTCGGACCGCAGGGCGAACTCGGTAGCCCGCCACCGCTGGGTGGGGACTGCGAGCGTCCGACCGTAACCAACGGATTCTCCAGCCAACTCAAGACCGTCATCGCCGATTCGTTGGTCGCCAACGGAACAATGACCAGCTCGAGCTCTTTCCAGAGCTTTCCGGGATCGTCGGGGTCATAGTCCGGCAGACCTGTCAGCGAGCAAACTCGGTCCTGCATATCCATCGACTCGCCTTGCCACTCAGTACCGTTCGCTCCGTAGCGACCATCCTCGAGCTCCGGAGGAGTGTTCACGGTCGAGGCGTCACTGTAGAAGTACGACGGACCATCGCTCCAAACGAACGGGCGAGGCTCTCGAACAAACCACGCAAAGTTGCCACGCGAGGATTCGATCTGAGACCACCCCCAATGCGTCGGCCCCGCCTCGTTGTACTGCCCGGGAACCGAGCCGGACGATCCATCAACTGTGTCCATTCCGGCTGCCCCCGTAACCTTGCCGCTCTCACCCGCCGTAGTGTCGAACTTGAGAAACTCGAAGTAGTGCATCAGCGGCGGCACCCCTTGGTGCACGCGCAGGCGATACCGGAAGACATGGTGGGTCCCGTAGTACCAGTCGTTCCTCGTGGTGCCGAAGCCGCTCTGGGTCCCTTGGGTCTGGCGCAGTACGCGAATCGGTGCATGGTTCTCGGCCGGCGTCTTCAGCCCGTGAACTCTGGGGCAGTTTTTCGAGTCCCACGACTCCTCCGACTCCTTCGTTACTTCATTAGGAGTCGGAATTCGGAACTTCTCGCGGTCCAGCAGATCCGCACCGAGAGACGAATTCGGTTGGCGCACTTTCATTCGGTTCATGCTGTTGTTGCCGATCCAGTGGAGCTCGAGCGTGGGGCGAGCACGATAGCCGGACGTTGCCCACCCACAGGCTCTTTGGCCGCGCTGCACGTTGAAATCCAACGTGAAACAGGGCTCACCCGTCCTCTCCGGGTCGATCAGCTGCGGTGTCCAGCTCACGTACTCCTCTGTGGCGCCGGGTGTATGGCTCGTTGGAAACACGTAGGCGTACACCCAGGCCTGCGCCTCGACGGTGGGGTTTTCAGAGTCGCTGAGCCTGGAGAGCGCGATCTCGACGCGCGTCGTCGTGTCTGCACCGCTGACCCAATCGGTCACGAGGGCCTTGTCCCCCGCGTCACGTGCGGCGAAGACGATCTCGTCGTCGGCATCAAAGGCGGGGTCATCTCCATCGGACCCGCTGCCGTAGGTGCCGGTTGCGAAATCGAAGGCATAGTTCGTCTCACAGAGGCTGCCGACGTCGACAGACCCGGGATCCACCGAACATTCAGACGGGAACGCCCCCAATGTCTCGAGCAGATCCCACTCTTCGATCTCGTCTATCTGAAACGGAATAGGGGTAAAGACACCCGCCGCACTGTCCCATCGATAGAGATCGATCCGATCGACTTCCTTGCCGATCAAGCCACTGACCTGGTGCCCCTTCAGGGTGACGATGTCGATTGGACGACCGAGGCCCGAGGATTGGCCGTAGGCCGGCCTGGCAAGCGGAACTGCCGAGATAATCAGCAGCGCCAGGCTCAGCCTGGCGACGGCGTTCACTCTTGATTTGATGTTTGTTGTCATATCGCTCTCCAATTCGTGCCCAGTGAACTAGCTGAGCCGATTCGGAGAGCAAGGCCCGCGCCAGATGGGAAAGGGCTGCGGGCTGAGCGGATTACCCGACTTCTCACAGGTTGTGCCGGAAAGGTGTGCGAAGATCAGGTCGGTTTTGAGCCGGATATCTCGCGACGGCGTTCTATCCGCAGGACACTACGCGCACCAGGGATGTACCTGACGATCTACCTACCGTTCACCGTCGGAACCCAGATACCTCCCGGCGAGGGCGTCCAGCAGCTCCCAGCGCTCCTTGTACTGGTTCTGATTAACCAGCAGCGCGATGGTGATGTTCCGCTCAGGGTAGTGCACCAGCGCTCCGGTAAAGCCGGTGCCGGCTCCCGACCGATAGACCGCAAAGCGGCCTTCCTGGCGATCGAGGTTCCAGCCGTAGGCCTGGTCCGGATCGGCCTCGGGGTACGGAACCGAGAGCATCCGCTCGAAGGTCTCGGGCCGCATGAGCTTGCCCCCGCGCAGGGCGATGAACAGGCGCACCAGATCGGTCGGGGTCGAGACGATGCCGCTGGCTCCGTAGCGTCCGCTGACGTTGGGAAGCTTCTTGATGCGCTTGCTCTTGCCCCGCGGCTTCCGCGGCCGCCAGTAGGCCTGCGCCGATGCCTCTTCCTCCCCGGCAATCGCCAGGTTCGAGGACTCCATTCCGGCCGGCTCGAACACCCGCGTTGCCAGATAGTCGCCGTAGCTGCGGCCCGAAGCCTGCTCGATCACACCGGTGAGCAGGTTGAACCCGAAAGTGGAGTACTGCTTCGAGGTGCCCGGCTCGAAGAGCAACGGATCGTCCTTGAATACCGCTAGAGAGTCCGTGAGGCTCGGGTATTCGACGGTCGATGAGATCTCTCCTGCGTTCTTCTTGTAGTGGCGGATTCCCGAGGTGTGAGCCAGCAGGTGCTCGACACGAATCGGCCATCGTTTCTTCGGATAGCGTGGAACCAACCGGTGGAGCTCGTTTTCGAGGGACACCGATCCATGCTCGATCAACTGCATCACGCCGACGGCGGTGATGCCCTTCGAGATCGAATAGGTGCGGTAGGTCGTGGCCGGCGTCGCGGCGACCCCGCCCTCGATGTCGGCCAGACCGACCGCCTCGGCCAACACCACCTCGTCGCCCTCGGCGATCGCCACCGAGATCGATGGCGGCGCGTGGGGCCGACTCAGCCAACCCTCGAGCCACTCCCGGGCTTCCTCCGGAGTCGGTCCGGCGGCACCGGCCGGGGGCATCATCAAAACCAGGAGCAACAGCAGCGGGAATCGCATCGGATCGAACCTCCGCGGGGGAGATTACGGCGCCGTTCCGGGCCCGATCTTGAACGAACGAAACCTATCCCCCGAGCCTCCTCATTCGAAATGATCTCACCGAACGTTCGATTTATTCGAATGCACGATGCGCTACAATAGGAACTGATCAAGTACCCATTAATGGAGTAAGGACGATGAGCTCTACGATCACGGAACAGGAACTGACCGAGGCTCGCAAGATCTGGGGTGACGCGCTGGTCGCCGTCGCCAAGGCGTTTGAAGAAGGCGGCATCGACGCCGCCCGCGAAGTGGCCAACGGCGCTCTCGACGCCGCCTACGGCTACAACCTCGGCCCGGTGCTGTTCAAACCGACGCTGGCAAGCGGCGAACAGACCTTCCGCCCGACCAAGGAAGGTGCGCTTTCCTACTTCGTCGGCCACAGCGACAAGTACCCCCTCGACGGGGGCTTCGGCATCAAGGGTTGGCGCTCGGTGACCTCCGAGACCGCCGCCACGTTCATCCAGGGCGACGTCGCCATGTGGATGGGCTGGGTGAACTGTGTCGACAAGGACGGCAACGTCACCAAGGTCGACAAGAGCTGGGGCTACAAGAAGGACGAGAACGGCACGCTGCGCATCGTGCTGCACCACTCGTCGCTGCCCTATCAGCCGACGGCCTAGTCAGCCGACGGCCCAGCACACGCGCGCGCGCCGACGGGTCGGCGCCGCTCAACGAAAACGAGAAAGGCGGGGTGGTCAGCTACCCCGCCTTTTCTTTTTTGAATCCGGTGCAGCGCTCTTAGATGCGCCTGGCTGCCATTGCCGCACCGATGATGTTCGGAGCCTGGGGTCCGAGGGCGAGTTCCGCCAGAGCGCCGGTAACGAACAGGCCTTTGTCCCACTGCAAGTCTTCGCCCAACCAGGGATAGCCGCAGGGTGCCGTCGGCAGCTCCCTTTCGGCGACCAGATCGTCGACGAGCCTGCCGCCGGGCCGGGAGCGCTTGAACCCGGTGGCGAGAACCACCCGATCGGTGCGCTCGATCGACCCGTCGCCCAGTCGGAGTTGGACGGCACCGTCTTCAAGGATCTCGGCCGCTTCGACCGTGCCGTGTCGCAGTTGGAGTTGGTCCCCACGGGCCCGGGCCAGCAACTCGTCGGCGGTGCGTGGCGGAATCGAACCCGGCTTGCGCGACCGATCGATCAGCGACCTCCGCGCCGAGGGCTCCGGCGCACGATGTAGCCGGCGTTTCGTCTTCCGCAGGTCTTCCCATCCGGGCCTCACATCGAGGGCCGCCCGGCGAAGGTCGTGCCGTGCCAACAGGGTCACCGGACCACGGTGAGACTTCGAAAGGCCCAGGGCACATTCCGCCGCGCCGAGTCCCAGACCCACGATGACGACCGAGCCTTCTCCGAGAAACGCCTCGTCGATCGGATCGTCGCCGTAGAGGTGCCGGACGCGGTCGTTCCGACACATGACTCCCTGAAACACCGGCGGCACCGCCAGCCCGGTCCTGCCGATCGCCAGCACGATGCGCCGGCTCTCGATCGAACCGCCGTCGGTTTCGACGCGCCACCCACCTTCGATCCGCTCGATACGCTGCGCCATCGCGCGGACATGCAGCTCCCGCAAACCGAGTTCTTCGACGAGATGCCGGGTGTGGGTGTCGAACACCTGCCGGGAAGGGCGATTGAATCCCCCGAGGAATGCTTGCGGGACCCGGTTCTCCCGGGCGAACTCTTCCAGCGCGTGGGAGCGCACGCCCAGATGATGCACCGAGGGCGATCGCAGGTAGCGGATCCGGGCGTTCTCGGTGCAGTGCCGCCAGCGGGCCAGCGGCTCCGGCCCGGGATCGACCAGGCGGAGAGACTCCCGGGGAACGCGGCTCTCGACGAGCAGTGAGTGGGCAATCCGCACGCCGTGGATTCCCGCCCCGATGACCAGCCAGGAGAGCATGCTCGGACCTCGTTACCCTGCTTTGCGGCGTCGCGCTGGAGGTGCCCGAGGTACTCCCGGACACGCCGAAGCGGCCGGCCGAGGGCCGGCATTCTCGTAGTGCCGGCGGAGGGTTCGGGGTTCCCAAAAGGAGCTACGGAAGCGTGCCCCAATCGTAGTCCGCGGAGAAATGCGCGATCAGGAAATCGATGAACATGCGCACGTGAGGGGGAACGAAGCGCTGGAACGGGTGGATTGCGTAGAGGGTCGACGCCGCGGGAGAGGGGGCAAAACCGGGCAACGCCTCGGTCAATTCGCCGTTGGCCAGATAGGGGCCGACGATCCAGTCGGGGGACAGCACCAACCCGCGCCCGCGCCGGGCCGCGCTGACCAGCATGTTGCCGCTGTTCGCCATGAACCGGCCCGTTGCCCGAACCTCGAACTCATCCTTGCCGCTGGAGAACAGCCAGTTCCGGTGGGACCGGGCGCGGCCCAGGATCAGGCAGTCGTGGTTTTCGACATCCCGCGGATGGTTTAGTGCCGGCGCGGCCTTCAGGTAGTGCGGGCTGGCGCAGAGGGTGCGTTTGACCTCGACGATCTTCCGCGCTCTGAGCGATGAGTCGTCGAGGGTGCCGGACCGCACCACCATGTCGAAGCCCTCGGCAACGAGATCGACGGGGCGATCCGAGGAGACCAGGCTGAAACTCACCTCGGGCCACCGCTCCTGAAACAGCGACGCGGCCACCACCAGGTGTTGCTCCAGGCTTGCCGGCATGCTGACCCGCAACAGGCCGGCGGGCACGTTCTCCAGTTGCCCCGCGGTGACACGCGCCTCTTCCAGGTCCAGCAGGATTCCCTTACTGCGTTCGTGAAAGACCCGCCCGACCTCGGTCAGGCGCAGCCGGCGGGTGGTCCGGTGGAGCAGCGTCGCGCCGACCCAATCCTCCAGCTCGACCACGCTGCGGGAAACCGACGAGGGGGAGAGATTCGACTGCCTCCCCGCCTCGGAGAAAGACCCCACCTCGACGACCTTGTTGAACAGTGCGATGCCTTCGAGACGATCCATGATCACTCCCCCTGCCGGCCGGAGCTGCTTTCGCATTATTGCGTATTTCGCAACGATCATTTGCTCGCCAGCCCGTTTTTCGCAAAGAAACGAAACGCCATACTCCTCCGCGGGTCGAACAAGCGGCCCCGACAAACGCAAGAACGGAGGTTGACCGATGACTCAAAAAACTGAAAAGAAGGGACTTACGGCAATCGTCACCGGCAGCTCGACCGGGATCGGCTTCGGCGTGGCCCGGCGCCTGCTGGAGAGCGGGATCAACGTCGTGCTGGCGGCACGGACCGAGAAGGACCTGGCCGATGCGGCCACCCGACTGAGCCCCTACGGCAACGTCGCCTACCTCGCCGGCGACGTGGCGGAGCCCGGGTTCGGGGATCGGCTGGTCCGGAAAGCGGTCGAGGAGTTCGGCGGCGTCGACATCCTCGTCAACAACGCCGGAGTGTTCCATCCGAAGCCGTTCCTCGAAACCGAGGAGGCCGACCTCGATCGCTTCTTCGCGATCAACTTCAAGGGAAGCTACTTCACCGCCCAGGCCGCGGTGCCCGAAATGAAGAAGCGGGGCGGCGGCGCCATCGTCAACGTCGGCACCACCCTGGTCGAACACGCCATTGCCGGATTCCCCGCCTCGGGGGCGATCGCCAGCAAGGCGGCGCTCCACAGTCTGACCCACCAACTGGCGGCTGAGCTGGGTGAGGACAACATCCGGGTCTCGACCATCGCCACCGGCATCATCGAAACCCCGCTCCAGCGAAAGATGGGTATCGCCGATGTGCAGAGCCTCGCCGGGCTGCACCTGCTGAACCGCGTCGGATCCACCGAGGACATGGCGGACGCCGTGGCGATGCTGGCTCAGAACGACTTCATCACCGGAACCACCCTGCGGGTCGACGGCGGTCACGCAGCCGGCCATGTCTTCGGCTGATTCGCGCAGCCTCCATCCCTCGAACACAAGGAGCCAACATGCCCTACGTGAAGATCCAGGTGACCGATGAAGGGGTCACCGACGACCAGAAGCGTCAACTGATCGCAGAAACCACTCGTCTTCTCGAAGACGTGCTCGGCAAGGACCCCCGCAGCACCTTCGTCGTGATCGACGAGGTTTCGACCGACAACTGGGGCCTCGCCGGCGAGCAGGTCACCACCATCCGCGCCCGCAACAAGGGCTGAACCATAGACATGCAACAAAGCGAAGGAAAGGAGATCGCCATGTCCACACCTGAACCTCTGCACCAGGAGGACCACGCCGCGATTCAGGGCCTCATGCGTGACTACTTCGACGGACTCTACGAAGGGGACGTCAAGAAACTGAAGCGCGTCTTTCATCGGGACGCCGGGCTCAAGGCGCCGGGATACCGCAAGACCCGGGACGAATGGCTGGAGGCGGTCGCCCAACGTCCGATCCCCCGGGACGAGGGCTTCGCATACCGCTTCTCCGTCATGTCCTCGGAGATCGTCGGGGAACAGGCAATGATCAAGGCCAGCGTTCCCCTGCCTGCAGCCGACTACGTCGACTTCCTGGGATTGCTCAAGGAGGGAGGCGAGTGGAAGATCGTCGAGAAGATCTTCACCGCGGTCTGATCCAGGGCTGACGCTCGAGAACCTTCCCGCCTAGGGGGTCGCCGGCAACTCCAGCCGGAAGCAGGCCCCCTCGGCGGAGGGATTCTCGAGGGTCAGCTCCCCGCCGAGATCCCGGGCCAACCCGCGAGCCAACGCCAGCCCCAATCCCACTCCGGGCACCGGGTCCGACGGGTCCCGGCCGCCGCGCTCGAAGGGTTCGAAGATCGTGGTCGCCTGTTCCCGGGAGATACCCGGCCCGTGGTCCCGGACGGTCAGGACCAGAGAACCGTTGTCCGCCCTCGCCAGCAGATGAATCGTCGCCGGACCGGTGCCGTTGGCGTACTTGACGGCGTTATCCACCAGGTTGCCGAGAATCTGACCGACCGCCTCGGTGTCGACGACCACCGACGCCCCGGCCGGGCCGCCGCTCTCGACGATCAGCGTCATCGGCGTCGACTCGACCCGCCGCTCGAGAGAAGGCTGGAGCCGCGACAGGAGCCCTTCCAGGGTGATCGACTCGAAGGCCCGCGGGCCGCGGCGCTCCTCGAGGCGGGCATGGTCGAGCACGTTGGCCACCATGGTCGAAAGGCGCTTCGACTCTTCCTTCAGCGTCTGCAGATACTCGTCACGCTTCTGCTCCGTGGGCACGACCCCGTCGGCCAACATCTCGGAGTAGAGTTGAAACGTGGTCAGCGGCGTGCGCAGTTCATGGGTCACCGCCGACACGAAGCGGCGGCGCCGTTCGCTGAGATCGATGCTCTTCCTCAGGGTGATCCCCACGGCGATCGCCGTGATCAACGCTGCGAGCCAGGCAATCCCCAGCGCCACCCGGCCGGGGGTCAGCCCGTTGGCGGCGGCGAGCGGCGGGGCCTCGGCAACCAGGGCCACCGGCAGGTTGGCCAACTGGGTCTCGAACGGGTCTGCCGCCGGATCGACGACGCTCCGCTCCAGGCGCGCGGCCGGAAACAGATCCTCGATCTCCAGCAGCAGGCGGCTCCGCAGCTCGGGCCAGTCGAGTACGAAACCGCGGAACAGCACCTCGTCGGCGGAGGCCAGGAACGCCAGAGTCGGAGACTCGCCGGGTCCGGGCGGGTCGAGCCAGACCACGGTCTGATGGCCTGCCGCCGATCCGTCGGGTCGCGGAACGCTGCACGCCGCGCGAACGTCGAAGTCCAGCTGGGTCTCCAGCTGCTGCCCGGACTCGCCGGGCAAACCCAACCCGGTATCGATCTGCCGGCCCGCCGCGTTGATCGCCTCATGAATCGCCTGAGGCCTCAGGGTGTTGCGGTAGGACTCCAGCAGTTCGGCGTTCGGGGAGGCCAACGTGCCGTCCTGCAGCATCTCGAAGTGCAGCGTGACAAAGTCGTTGTCGCTGCCCGGCCGCGCCGCCTCGCGGGCCAGGAGCAGGGTCAGCCAGGTATCCATGCGCCACATGGCTAAGCGCAACGCCTGCTGGTGGTCTGTTTCGGCTCGAGCCGCCGACTCACGGCGCTCGAGATCGAGCACCACCCGGGTCGTCCAGACGAGCGCCAACGCCACGATGACATTGCACGCGGCGAACACGAGCCAGAAGCGGCGTGCCCGGGTCATGGGCTCTCCGGGGCCAGCATGTAGCCCTTGCCGCGCACGGTGAGAATCAACGTGGGGTTGGCGGCGTCCCGCTCAAGCTTCTCCCGCAGACGGCGCACGTGCATGTCTACGGCGCGGGTCTCCATCTCGTGGGCGTTGCCTCCCCAGACTCGCTGCAGGAGCTCCCGGCGATCGACGGGGCGGCCGCGATTGACGGCGAGGTAGCGCAGGAGGCGGGTCTCCAGGTCGGAGAGGCTGTGGCCGTCACCGTCGTCCAGGGAAACCCGGCCCAGCTCGAGCTGCACCGTGCGGTCCGAGAGCTTCAACTCCCGGAGGTCGGTGGGCCGTTCCGCGGAGCGGCGCAGCACCGCCTCGACCCGGGCCAGCAGCTCGGTGGCGCTGAAGGGCTTGACCACGTAGTCGTCGGCTCCCCCCTTGAGTCCACGCACCCGGTCCTCCTCGGCGCCTCGCGCGGTGAGCATCACCACCGCCATCTGCGGGTGGGACGCGCGCACCTCTTCGAGGATGGCGAAGCCATCCTTGCCGGGAAGCAGCACATCCAGCAGCAGCAGGTCGGGCGACGTGGCGCAAACCCTGTCGATGGCGTCGTCACCCGACGGACACTCCTCGACGGCGTAGCCGGCGAAACGCAGGGCGTCGACCAGCCCGCGCCGGATCGGAGCGTCGTCTTCCACGACGAGGATCTTGGTCTGCGCCAACGCCTGTTCTCCTCAGCAACCCTCGCAGGTGAAGCCCTTGGCCATCGCCTGCTCGCGGATCACCTGCCGCATCGCTTCACCCAGGCCTTCATCGCCGAGACGCTCGATCATCGCCTGCTTGACGAACGCCTCGCGCTCGGCGCTGGCCCGCTGGATGTCCTGCTGGATCCGCTCTCGTTCGGAACGCTTGGAAGCGATGAAGGTGTCTCGTTCCTCATCGCTCAATTCGCGCAGCGCCTGAGGCAGGTCCGACAGGGACAGCATGTCCCAATTGAATCCGTCCTCGAGTGACTTGTCCACCAGGTCCCAGGAGGCGTTGTTGTACAGGGCGCCCCCCTTGGCCACGATCCGGCTGGAGCAGGACTGGACTCCGAGCCGCGAAGCGTTGGAATCCTGGGCAATCTGGTTGGCCAGGCCGGACTCCCCCTTCTCCCCGTAGGGAACGTACGTCGTGTTCAGGCTGCCGTTCAACTCCAGCAGCAGGTCGTCCTGGGGCGTGGCGATCTGGATCGAACCGACGGCGGGATCGATGGCGGAAAAGTTGCCGTCTCCGGCCTGGGCCACCTTGTGCCACTTCTCCACGACCCCTTGCTCACGATTGCCCGCGTAGAGTGCATTGACGATGATGTCCTGGTCGCGGGCGGCGTTGGCGGCCAGGAGAAAGTCCTCGTCCCCCTGGTCCGCCGGCTCGTTGCCGGCGACGAACACGATGCGCAGCGCCTCCCGCTCCGGCGACCAGTTCATGTCGTCCACCGCCTCGTTGAGCGCGCGGCCGACGTACTCTTCGCCGCCGCCGATGGTCAGCTCCATCAACTCGGCGTAGGCCTCGTCCAACTCGTAGGTAAGGTCGACGTGCTGGACGATGTAACCCTCTTCCTCACTGGCCTTCTCGGTGCCGAAGCTCATCAGCCCGACGCGGAGTTCGGGAGTCGGCTCCATACGGCCCAGTTCGTTGACCACATCCCACAAGCGGGCGCGGGTGGCGTCGAGCAGGTTCTCCATGCTGCCCGAGGTATCGAGCACGACGACCACGTCGACGGGGCGGGTCTCGTTTGCCGACAGCGGGGCCGCCGCCGGCGAAAGGAACAGGAGGGTGGAAAGAGCGAGCGGGACGATTCGTGCAGCCTTCATGCGGTTTCCTCCGGGGACGAATTTCACGTAGCCAGAGTGCGGCCAGCCGCGGTCGAAAGCTGTCACTTCCATGTAACAAGGCCTCGGCTCGTCCCCGGAAGGCGAGTTTGGCGTGTAGGTTCAGCGGGACGGAATCGGACAAGGAAACCCGGAGGTACGCGATGCGAATCCTGCTGCTCACCCTCTTGCTGCTGGCGGCCCTCGGCCACGCCGCGCCTGTGATGGCCGAGGAACCGAAACCGAGGCCCAAGGCGACCGCCGCCGACAGGCCGGCGGGACCGCTGACGCCGGAGGAGCGCAGGTTCATGGGGGTCTGGCGGGACGGCTACACCCTCGTGTTCGACGGCCGCGATTTCTGCGCCGACACCCAACCCGGCGAATGGTACGAGGGGTTCATTCGCATCCGGACCGATGTGGAACCGGCGCAGCTGGATTTCGTGATCCTGGTGCAGTCCGGCCAACCCAACGGGAACACCAGCGAGGCGATCTTCCGCTGGGACGGGGACACCATCGAGGTGCTCGCCCCTTCGCCGGGCAGCCCGCGCCCGCCCGCCTTCGCCGAGAAAACAGAGGGGCTCGTTCGGCTCGAGCTGAGGAAAGACGGGAAGTCAAAGTTCCCCGCCAGCCACTGCCTGGGGGAATCCCGCTGACGCCGCTGTAACGGAAATCCGGTCCCGGCCATGCTGAGTGAGGACCGACCCAGGCCCGAAGGAGACACTCATGAAGCCGACCCGGAACCGCGTGATCTCGATTACCCTGCTCGCCCTGGTGCTCGTCGCCGTTTCCTGCGCCGGAGGCGGCGACCCCGACGCGGATCCGCCGCTTCAGATAGACCTGCCGAGCGGCGAACCGTCCGGCAACGACGTACCCCGCTCCGGCGGTTCAGGGTCGTCCACTCCCGGCTCCATCGTCTGTAACGACGAGGATCAGATCCCGCTCCCCTCGGGCTGGCCCCACGAACTCCCCGCTGCCTTCGAGTTGAGCATCGCCGACGAGACGGGCCCGACCTTCACCACCCGCGGCGCCACACCGAACCCCGACGCGGTGGCCGACGGTTTCCGCGACGACGTCTTCCCCGGAGGGAGCGTCGACAAGGTGGTCGAGGACGAAAACAACCGCATCTACAAGATCAGCCACAGCTCCGGCGGCGGAAACCTGGAGATGTTCAAGGGCTCGGACCAGTGCTGGCAGCTTCGCTTCGTGTTCAAGCCTGCTCCGGGTGCGGTCGCCACCGGTGCTGGTTCCGAAACACCTCCGGCGGCACCCGGCCCCGGTGAGGCGGTGGGTCAGGTGCGGGTGGTCTTCGGTGAAGGGCAGGTGGATCTGCCGGCGCTGACCTGCGTCGGGTTCGCCTCGGGCCGGGTCGAGGTCGAGGCCTCCAACGGCAAGGAGTGGATCCGCTTTGCCGGCCCCAGGTTGCGTCCGCTGAGCGGATTCTTCCAGAAGGGGGACGGGAGGCGGGTTACCGTCGAAAGCTCTTCGACCGCCGGCTTCAATCCGAACAACGGCAAACTGATGTGGTCGGCCGCCGGTGTCGGAGCCAGCGGCGGGTCGGAGCAGCTCATCATCACCGCGACCTGCAACGATTCTTGAGTCGAACCGGACATCCGCTACGAGTCCGGCAACCCCGGCTCGGGAAGGGTCACGCCGAAGAGCAGCGCCTCCCAGGGGTTCCAGCGGGCGCGAATGATCTCTCCATCGGGGTGAGCCGCCCCGCTGCGGAGATCGAC
The DNA here is from genome assembly GCA_001664505.1 of Acidobacteria bacterium Mor1. Classification (GTDB taxonomy): domain Bacteria; phylum Acidobacteriota; class Polarisedimenticolia; order Polarisedimenticolales; family Polarisedimenticolaceae; genus Mor1. The sequence goes on along the minus strand of CP011806.1, from coordinate 4,170,726 downwards.
CACGTCGCGCACGGTCTCGGCGAAGCGAATCTCGATCTCGAGGGGTTCGCCGCCGAGGCCGTCGATCTCTCCCACGGCATCCACCGCGCTCTGGCGGGTCGGGTTCTTGATCACGCCGACGGTAACCCGATCCCCCTTGCGCCAGTAGACGACCTCGGCCAACGGAACCGGCCGGCCCCCGGCCGTGACGCGGGCCCGCGGCAGCAGGCCGCTGTTGCCGAGCTCTTCGGCGATCAGACGGCGCCAGGCCTCCCCTTCCGATGAGAGACGCGCATTGAGGTCGTAGTAGGCGATCGGGCTCAGGTTCAGATAGAGCGCGCGGCCCTCGCCGATCCTTCGCTCGATCAGGACATCGGCTCCGCCTACACGGGCAGCCGCCTCCCCGTACTCTCCACCGCCCTTCTCATCCTGCGGGGCGCCGACGGCGATCGTGCCGCGCTCGTAGACCGTCATTCCCTCGTGCCGCAGGGCACCGCGATGGGAACGCAGCCTTTCCGCATAGGGCCGCTGATGAAGCTCTCCGTCGATCTCCGCGACCGTGCTTCCGTTCAGATAGCCGCGGGCCTCGTCGCGCCGGAGACCGAACAGATCGTCGAGAACGCCACCCTCAGGCCGGCCGCGACCCGATTCATCGAACAGGCCGGTGAGGTGATCGGCGATCACCGTGCCTCCCCGGTTGACGAACCCGCGGATCGCCTCGGCCTCGGCAGCGGAGAGCGCGACCGCCCGGTTGAGCACCAGCACCCGGTAACCGCCGTCGCTCAACCCTCCCGCGGCAACCTGTTCGCCGGTGATCACCTCGTACTGGAAGCCGGCATCCTCCAGTAGTTTGAACCAGGCGACCCGGTTCTTGCCCGCCGACTGGCAGCGGTTGTCGATGCGGCTGAAGCGGCGGTGCCAGCTGTTGCCGTGAGCAGTAGCATCCATCGCCCAGCTCACCTGCACCGACGGGTGGGAGTAGAGCACCGCGACCGGGTCGGCGTCGAAACGAAGATCCGGGTCGAGGATGTGTCGTGACAGCTCGCTCTGGACCTCGCGGATCGTCTCGACATTGTCGCGTATGAACGGAGCGGGCCTGCCGTCGTCGCCGTAGCGGAACCAGGAACGCCGGTCATGCTCGGGCCAGGCGATCACCCCACGATTGCCGTGAAGCAGGTAGTACCAGAGAAACCACCCGTCCCGCCGAGCGTCGCCGCTGCTGAACCAGGTCTGGACGTGGGGCCGCCGCTCGGGGTGACGCCAGAGCGAACGCAGGATCTCGTTGGTGCCGCCGATGTCGTAGGACTCGATCCACTGGACCGACCGGGCGAGCTTCGCGTAGTCGTAGCCGCCGTAGGGCGCCGGCTGCTGTCCGCCGACGAAGCCCGCGGGAGTATTCGGATCGAGCCCGTTGGTGAAGCGGGTCAACCGCGCCATGGTCGCCGCGAACTGATCGTCCATGTAGCTGCGCCAGTCGCACCAGGGCGCCAGGTTCCACTGGGCAAAGGGAGCGTTGGTGGGACGCACCTGTCCGAAGGAACGGGGCCAGACCTCGGAGAAGGCCGCAAGCTCCGTGCCCCATGAACGATTCAGGCTCTCGATGCTCCCGTAGCGGCTTTGCAGCCATTTCCGATAGCCGGCGACCGAGCGCGCCGAGCCGTCCACCTCGACCGGAGAGGTGAACGACCCCAAACTGGGTTCATCGTCGAAGGCATAGGCCAGCACCGGGCCGTTGCGGGTCACCTCGACATTGGCCCGGAGAAACCCCTCGAGGGTTTCGAGGGTAGCGGGATCGGCCAGGCTGTGAGGCCGGCTCAGCACCTCACGCTTGCCCATGATCCGCGCGCGCCCGTGGCGATCGGTCAGATGCAGCCACCCCTTGTCCGCGGCGTGATCCACGTAGTAAGGAAGCCCCTGCTCGCGGGCGAAGGCGACGTCCGACGCCCGGTCGCCGCCCCGGTCGATGTGGAAGGCGTCGAAACCCAGGCTGCGGTACAGCTCCAGATCGTCCCGCACGCGGGTGCGCCGCTGCCAGATGAGGACGCGAAAACGCTCCCAATCGGATCCGGGTGCAACGTATGGCACCGCGGGCTCCGCGAGCCTGGGCCGGATGTCCGGTTGCCCCAGCGTGGCAGCCGGGCTCGCCGGCGGTGACGACTCGGTGCCGCAAGCCGTCGCAACGGCAATCAGCAGAAACAACAAGCTGTGTCGGCGTCGGGACAAGGGCTCTTTTTACCACGCGCCGGTGCCGGCAAACTTGACTCAAGGCTTCATTTCGCGCGCTTTCTGCGTGCTGCTGCGAGACTACGTACCGATTCACTCCTGTTTCCGGGCGCGCGACTGCTGGCGTAGGTCGCGAGGGAGCCCCATGCTCTCGACAACATGCCTACCTTCGACTCCACTCCCTGCTCATGCGGCATCGCAATCGAAGGACATCGGTGCGCCCCGGTTCAGGACCCTGCCCTCGTCGAACTCAGGAGACGAGTCTGCGAGCGGCTCGAAGCGGGCCTGATTGAACTTCCGGTCCTCGAAGAGATTGCGACGCGCCTTCTGTGGCTGTCGTCCCAGCTGGCAACCACGGGACCCGATCTGGCGAAAGTGGTCGAACGCGAACCCGAACTCGCGGCGAAGCTGGAGCTACTGAGCAACAGCCCGACCTATCGGGGCAAGTACCCGATCTACGGGACCGATAGGGCCGTGACCCGGCTCGGCGTCGAGATGGTGGCTTCGTTCACCATCGGAAGCGCAAGCGAGAAGACCTTTCGGTCGACCGACGACGAGTATCACGCGCTCTTGCGCTCTTGTTGGAAGAAGTCCGTGTACGCCGCCGCGGCCGGCGAGCTGCTTGCGCCATACGCAGATGCCAGGCCGGAACTCGGGCACCTCGCCGGCTTGATGCATACGATCGGCGAGCCGGTGCTGGTAGTCGGCATCGAGGCCTTGATCGAAAACGGGATCGTGGCGCGGCCGAACCCATCGGATCTACACGCCGCGATCGATCCGCTCACGCCGGTGGCCGCCAAGATCCTGGTGGAACGCTGGAAGCTTCCTGCGATCCTGGGCGTCGCCCTCGAACAGCATCGACGTCAAGCGGCCACCCAGGACTCTCGGGCCGAAAAGCTCGCTGCGTTGATCCGGGCATCGGCCGCGATCTCGTGCCACTGCGTGTGCGGGCACGCCCCTCGCCCGGTCCCCGATGCCGACCGTTTCCGCGACACTCTTACGCTCGATCAGGACGGATTCGAAGAGATCGCCGAACGGGCCCGTCTCCAGGGCGACGTCCTGCTGGGCATCTATGACAGTCAGAACGACGCCCCGCAGCAGTACCTCTCGATGTGTTGCCCGGAGGGTTCCCGGCAATGCGCGGGCTGTTCACCCGGGAAGGGTGAATGCCGAGATACCGCGGCGACGGACCTGCTTGAAATCCGTAGCGAACCGGATCGCCGGCAACCCGCGAACTAGACCTGCCCAGCCTTTCGCAGGGCTCGCTTGTAGCGGATCAGGTCCCGTAAAAAGGTCGGCTGGGCCGTGAAGTAGCGGGCCAACAGGGTCTTGTGGGCCAGGCCTCCGAGGCCCACGATCCAGCGCAGCACTCCCGAGAATTCCTCGACCTGTTCCTCGGTCAGGAGTTTCGGTCCCCAGTGGGCGCCGACGACATTCCGGTATCCGGACTCGAGCACCCGCCGCAGACGACTCTGGAAACGGGGGAGATCGCTCCACATCATCGGCATGTAGGCGAGGCATCCGATCCGGTCCATCAGGCCGAAGGAGAAGTAGTACAGCCGTCCGAGAAAGGGCCGCCCCTTCTGGTTCGGCAGGTTGGCGGCGAAGATGTCCTGCACGATGAGCAACCCCGAGGGGCGATGCAGCAGCAGAACCTCTTCGAGGGCGGAACCGTCGACGAGAATCTCCTCGATCTCGTCGGAAAGAGCCGGGCCGTCTTCGGCCAGGATGCTGTCGAAACGCAGATGAGCCGCGGGAGGGTGGGTCAGGTGCCCGCGGCTGCCGAACACCTTGGCTCCGGGAAAACTCGCGGCCGAGGACTCCACGTGCTTGCTGTGCGCCTTCCCCTGAACCGCCAGGGCCGTAACCGGCCCGAGGCTGTCGATCTCGGTTCGAATCCCGGGTTCGTAGGGAAGCGGATTGACGATGACGAGCTCGCCCTTCTCGCTGCGAATGATCGTCGAGGTCGACTGGGACGGCAGAGAACATCCGCGCATCGGGTAGTTGGCGGAAACCCGCCAGACCCGATCGGGCACCACGTTGTGCAGTTTCTGTTGCGGCACGACGCAGGCCCACTCATCGTCGCTGGGCAAGAGAAAGTCGAGGGGGTGCCCGCCGGCTGCCAGGGTTCGCGCCCGGGCCAATGCCTCGTCCGCAGCCGGGTCCTCCTCTGCCCGGAGGCGATAGGCATCGAGCAGGTGACTGGCCGGGGTCTCGGGGTAGCGCCGCACGAGTTCCCGGCACTGCTTCGCCACGTCGACCTGGATCAGATCGGACTGGCTGATCCCCCAGACGATGCGCTGGGCGCGAATGAAGAACCTGCGCGGCGATCCGCCGAGAGCCTCTCGAAAACTCTCCTCATGAGCCCGGTCGAGGCCGGTCAAGACAATCGAGGGAGTCACTGCGCCAACACCTAGTCGCCGCCCGGCAACCGTTGGCCGGCTCACGTGTTGACGAACTTCGAATAGGACCGGAGGGTGCGCATGCCCAGGCCCTTGCGCCGCTCGTCGACGTTATCCGGATCCTCGATCGGCTGCGGGACACGCTTGTCGTCGGCCCAGTAGAACTGGGTCCCGTAGAGCTGGGGACGGCCTTCGTTGACCCGGACTCGATCGGTCAGATAGGCCACGTCGATTCGATCGGCCTGGTCGTTCTCGGCGTGAGACGCCATCAACTCCAGGCTGTGCTGCTGAAACTCCAGCTCGTGGTCGGCGTGCTGCACCAGCAACCATGCCGCCCGGGCCCCGTCGCTTCCGACCATGGCTACCGTGGGCCAGCCATGTTCTTCGACGATCCGGCGGATCCGGGCGGTGTTGGCCTGATCCACGGCGTCGACGTTGGCGGCGGCCTCTTCGACGTCCGCCTTCTCGTCGCCGCAGCCTCCGACCAGCCGAGCCTGCTGGTCCGCCGCGGCCAACCGCAGCAACTCCATGCGGAGGTCCGGCTTCGTGATGGCGGCCAGTTCCTCCGACGACGGCGGCCGGAAGACGACCATCGGCGGAGCCTCGCCCGGCGGATCCGATGACTCGGCAGCCGGCGGCACCGACAGCAGCAGCACAAAGGCTACGAGGCAGAATGTCGCGGGATACGTCGCCGAACGGGACACGGCAGCCCTCCTTCAGGAGAATCGAGACGATATCACGCTCGAAGGCGAGGAGGGCGCGTCGACGCTAGACCGCGCGGGTCATCCCCCCGTCGACACGCAGACCCTGGCCGGTGATGAAGCCCGCACGGTCCGACAGCAGAAAAGCGATGGTGTCGGCAACCTCCTCCACCCGGCCGTAGCGCGACAGCGGGATGGTCTTCACGATCTCGCTCTCCTCGGGGTAGCTATCGATCATGCCGGGCAGCACGGAGTTGACGCGGATCCCGGCGCTTGCGTATTGGTCGCTCAACAGCTTCGAGTAGGAGGCCACGGCGGCCCGGAGGGTGCTCGAGATCGGGAAACGGGCGCTGGGCTCGAAGGCACCGAAGGTCGACACGGTGACGATCGCTCCGGTCCCTTGTTTCTGCATGATCGGGACCACTGCGGTGCAGGCGCGGATCATGCTGAGCAGGATCAACTCGAACCCCTGGGTCCAATCCTGCTCCGAAAGTTCCAGCATGGGGCCGGAAGCGGGATGCCCGGTGTTGTTGACCAGAGCGTCGATGCGGCCGTAGGTCGACATGCACGTGTCCACCAGGCGGGCGGTGTCTTCGGGGTCCGTGACCGAGCCGTCGATCCCGACGGCGCCCAGGTCGTCGGCAAGGGCGCGGGCGGAACCGGAGGGAGACATCAGGGCCAGCCGGTAGCCCTCGGCGTGCAGGCGGCGGGCCGTTGCAGCGCCCATCCCTCGACCGGCGGCGGTGATGATGGCGACCTTGTCTTTCATTTCAGAACCTCTCCTTGGATGGCGCGTTCCATGACCGCCAGGGATCGTTGGACATCTTCGTCGGTGGTGGCCCAGGAAGAAACACTGATGCGCATGCAGAGACGTCCCTTCCAGGTGGTGGGCCCGAGCCAGGTCACGCCGCTGGCCTGAATCCTTGCGAGGGCGTCCCGGGTCGCGGTTTCGTCGCGGCAGGCGAAGACCACCTGGTTGAGCACGACATCGTTGAGCACCTCGTATCCCGCGTCGGCGAGGCCCTCGGCGAAGCGGCGGGCGTGGGCACAGGATCGGTTCACGAGTTCCTCCACGCCCCGCTTGCCGAGACTCTTGAGCGCCGCCCAGAACTCCACGCCCCGGGCGCGGCGGCTGAGCTCGGGCACCAGGTTGTTGGGCTGTCGGCGCCCATCCCGCATGAGGTAGGTCGCGTTGACCCCGAACACCTCCTCGACCACCTTCGGTTTGCGGCAGGCGTAGATGGCGGAATCCTGGGGTAGGTTGAGCCACTTGTGACCGTCGACGCTCCAGGAATGAGCCTTCTCTATCCCGCGGGTCAGATGCTTCTTGGACGAGGAAGCGCGAGCCCACAGTCCGAAGGCACCGTCCACGTGAACCCACGCTCCTGCAGCCCTGGCCTCGCGGCAGATCTGTTCGAAGTCGTCGAAGGAGCCCGAGTTGATGTTGCCTGCCTGGAGCAGGACGATCGTCCGGGAATCGAGCACCGGCATCTGCTCGGGAATGATGCGCCCCTCCTCGTCGGTGGCGCTGTACTCGATGTCGCCGAGACCGAAGCCCAGGTACGAGAGGGTGAGCAGATTCGTCGGGTGGATCTCCCGGCTCACGACGATGCGCAGCTGCGGCGCGTTGGCGAGACCCCGCCGTTTGACGTCGTAGCCGAGGCGGGCCAGCAGGTCCGCCCGGGCGCAGGCGAGGCCCGAAAAGGTGCCCATGGTGGAGCCGGTGACGAACCCCACGGCCGCGTTCCGCGGCAGGTCCAGGATCTCGAGCAACCATCCGGCAGCCACCGTCTCGAGTTCCGCGGCTACCGGAGCCAGTGCCCAGGCGCCGGCGTTTTGATCCCAGGTTGTGGCCAACCAGTTGGCCGCGACCGAGACCGGCAAGGCGCCCCCGACGACGAAGCCGTAGTAACGGCCGCCGGTGGTAGCCACGGTGGCGGGTGAGCCGAAGCGGTCGAGCCGGCGAATCACCTGCTCGGGGCTGGTCCCGTCCACGGGCATCGGCTCGTGAAACTCCTGAAGCCCCTGGACGGCCTCCGCGCCGGGCACGACCTCTCTCCGGCCCAGCTCCTCGATGTAGCGATTGGCCAGCTCGGAGGTGATCTGGAGCAGTTCGCGGGTTGATCGGCTCATCCGGCTTCCACGGGTTCGGAGGTTTCTTGCGACCCCCTCAATCCTAGGATCGGCCGAGCCTCGGCGCAGGCGCATCGGCTGCCAGATATCGGCGATATGCTGCCAACACCTACTAGCACCCGTCTTTCCCGCGCTATTGTTGAGAGATGAAGAATCGAACTGGCAAGAATCAGCTGACCGGCCCGCGGGTGGTCGTGGTCACCTACAGCGAGCTGTGCACCTTCGAGTTCGGCATCGCCGTGGAGGTGTTCGGCCTGGCCCGGCCGGAGCTGGGAAGGGACTGGTACCGGTTCCAGGTCTGTTCGGCGGAGGGGCAGCGGGTGCTTGCCGTCGGCGGCGTTCACCTGTGCGTAGACGCCGGACTCGAAGCATTGGATCAGGCCGACATCGTGGTCGTTCCGGGTTGGCGGGATCCCCGGCAACGCCCTCCAGCGGACCTCTCCGCCGCGATCGTTCGAGCCCATGAGCGGGGCGCCCGGATCGTCGGTATCTGTGGCGGCGTGTTCGTCCTGGCCGCCACCGGCTTGCTGTCGAACCGGCGGGCCACGACCCACTGGCGTTTCCTCGATGAGCTCATCAGCCAGAACCCCGATGTTCGCGTAGATCGCACGCCGCTCTACTGCGTTGAGGACCGTATCCTCACCTCCGCCGGAAGCGCCGCCGGGATCGACCTCTGCCTGCACATCGTCCGTAGCGACTACGGCAGCGAGATCGCCGACCGGGTCGCCCGCCGCCTGGTCACCCCTCCTCTACGCGGGGGAGATCATTCCCAGCGCAGCCCGGACAATCTGGTCCCCGAGACCAGGGACCAGAGATTCGCGGACTTCCTGCTCCGCCTGAAGGCGGACCTGGCGACACCCTTTACCGGCGCCGCCGCGGCCCGGGAAATCGGCATGAGCGAGCGCACGTTCCATCGCAAGTTCCAGGCGCATACCGGCGAGACCTACGGCGCCTGGACATCCCAGCGACGACTGGAGCGAGCCAGGAAGCTACTCCGCGAGACCGACCTGAACATCGACGAGATCACCGAGGCTTGCGGCTTCGCGTCGAGCGGATCGTTGCGACGCCTTTTTCGCGAGTCGGGCGAAGGGAGCCCGAAGCAGTACCGCGAAGCACACTCACAAAGGATCTAACACAAGCCGATCTATCGGAATTCGTAGGCCTTCGTGCCGCGGCTCGCAACATCGATCACCTCGTCAAGCCAGTCGGCATCATCTGGAATCCACAGTTGCCCATCGGGAAACCCGATCTCGCCTGCCTCGTTCGAATAAACCTTGACCTCATGATCTTCGCATCGCACCGAAAGTCGGGACCTCAGTAGACTGGAAGGTCGCCCCTCGCTGCTTGTGAAACGCTTATCCGCCAGTGCCCTCAAGGCTTCTTTGACCAGCGCTGAGTTTCGCAGCTGTAGCCGGAAAGCCGGCTTCCCCGGGCCCTCCAGCCTCTTGTCGAAATCTTCCCCCGGAGCGATCGGAAAGGGGAGAAGTATCCGGTTGGAGATGGCCTCAATCTCGACGATGCAAGGGTGTGTCGTCCCGTCGCTTCCGACCATTCGATGCAGGGCCTCGTCCAAAGGGAGTCGTTCCGGCCCCGGCCGGCAAGACGCGAACACCAGCAACAGAATCGAGATGAGCGTCACCTTGGAGTTCGTCACGTCGGAGCCCCTATCCGGACCGCCTCGCCGCTCGCGAAACACCAGCATGCGCTCGAGGTTAGCGACACGCCGTTCCATCACAGGCAGAACATCCCCCCGATGATAGATCACGCTCAAACGAAAAACGCCCCGGCCGAAGCCGGGGCGTCCATAGCGAACCGAATGAGCTGACGTACTAGGCGATCAGCGGCGCGATGACCAGCGCCACGACGGCGATCAGCTTGATCAGGATGTTCAGCGACGGGCCGGAGGTGTCCTTCAGCGGATCGCCCACGGTGTCGCCGACCACGGCGGCCTTGTGGGCCTCGGAGCCCTTGGCGTAGGTCTTGCCGTCGACGGTGATCGAGCCCTCGATCATCTTCTTGGCGTTGTCCCAGGCGCCACCGGCGTTGGACTGGAAGATCGCGAACAGTACGCCCGAGACGGTCACACCGGCGAGCATGCCGCCCAGCATGTACTTGTCGATGAAGCCGATCAGCACCGGCGCGGCGATGGCGAGCAAGCCCGGGGCGACCATCTCGCGGATGGCGGCCTGGGTCGAGATGGCGACGCAGCGCTCGTGGTCCGGCTTGGCGGTGCCTTCGCGCAGACCCTTGATCTCGTTGAACTGGCGTCCGACCTCGGTGATCATGTCGGCGGCGGCACGGCCGACCGCGCCCATGGCCATGGCCGAGAAGACGTAGGGCAGCATGGCGCCCAGCAGCAGGCCGGCCAGAATCTTGGGGTTGGCCACGTCGATGTTCTCGACACCCGCCTGCTGCATGAAGGCGGCGAACAGGCCCAGGGCGGTCAGAGCGGCCGAGCCGATGGCGAAGCCCTTGCCGATGGCAGCGGTGGTGTTACCCACGGCGTCCAGCTTGTCGGTGCGCTCACGCACCTCCGGCGGAAGCTCGGCCATCTCGGCAATACCGCCGGCGTTGTCGGAGATCGGTCCGTAGGCGTCGACCGCGAGCTGGATGCCCGTGACCGACAGCATGCCGACGGCCGCGATGGCGATGCCGTAGAGGCCGGCGAAGGTGTACGCGCCGATGATGCCCAGGGCCAGCACGATGGCCGGGAGGCCGGTGGAGTACATGCCGACGCCGAGACCGGCGATGATGTTGGTGGCCGAGCCGGTAACCGACTGCTTGGCGATACCGACCACCGGGCCCTTGCCCGTGGCGGTGTAGTGCTCGGTGATCAGGCCGATCGCGGTACCGGCGGCGAGGCCGATGACCACCGCCCAGAAGACACCCATCGAGGTGTACTCGGTGCCCCCGACGGTCCAGGCGCCCGGCAGCATGTTGGTGATGATGAAGTAGGAGAGCACGGCCATCAGGCCGGCGGCACCGAATTCACCGATGTTGAGGGCGGTCTGCGGGTTGCCCCCTTCCTTCGTCTTGACGAAGAAGGAACCGGCGATCGAGACCAGGATGCCGACGCCCGCCAGGGTCAGCGGCAGGATCACGGCGCTGAGCTGGCCGAAGCCACCCTCGGAGAAGGCCGGGATCGCCACGAAGGCGGAACCGAGCACCATCGTACCGATGATCGAACCGACGTAGGACTCGAACAGGTCGGCGCCCATACCGGCCACGTCACCGACGTTGTCGCCGACGTTGTCGGCGATGGTCGCGGGGTTGCGCGGATCGTCTTCGGGAATGCCCTCGTAGACTTTACCGGCGAGGTCGGCGCCGACGTCCGCCGCCTTGGTGTAGATGCCGCCACCGACGCGGGCGAAGAGCGCGATCGACGACGCACCCAGCGAGAAGCCGGAGATCACGCCGATCACCTTGGCCACGTCCCAATCGGTGAGGGTGTCGTAAGCGATGAAGAGCCCGCCGAGACCGACGACGCCGAGGCCGACCACCGACAGGCCCATGACGAGGCCGCCGGAGAAGGCGACGTTGAGCGCCTGGGCCAGACCCTTGCGGGCGGCGTTGGTGGTACGCACGTTGGCCTTGGTGGCCACGGTCATGCCGATGAAGCCGGCCAGCGCCGAACAGAAGGCACCGACCACGAAGGAAACGGCGATCATCCAGGAGGATCCGGCCTGGCCGGAGTTCGCGAAGGCCAACAGGCCGGCGACGATCAAGACGAAGACGAAGAGCACCTTGTACTCTTGGCGCAAGAAGGTGCGCGCGCCCTCGGCGATCGCGGTGGCCAACTCGGCCATCAGGTCCGTGCCCACGTCCTGCTTGTTGATCCACTGCGCCTTGATGAACGCGTAGATCAGCGCGAGCAGGCCCGCAACGGGCACTAGATAGGTCAGCGTCGTAAGGTCCATTACCGTCCACTCCTCCTGTAGGGTCCGATTTGCGGCGTACATAGTTGCACATTCCGCGCGCGGGCGCGCCTCCCGCCGGGGGGCCCCGGGAAATGGCCCGCGATGCCGCCCCAATGGCCCGTAAATCCTCTATTTTCTGTAGGAAACACGGGCTGGAGTGCTCCCGCGGAGGGCGGCCGAGGTGGCTCGCGAGCCCGTGTTTGGCCCGGCAGGCCGCGCCCGTCTCCCGGGCCTCAGCGGCGCTACAATGCGCCGGTGGCCCCAGGTCCACGACCGCCGACTCCACCCCCGCCAGGAACCTGCCGAGATCCGGCGACTGCGACGGAGGCGGCGAAGCACAACTGCAGTCCCCGGAGGCACCGCCCGATGAAACACTTCCACGTAGCCGCCATCCTGATCGCTGCACTCGGTCTCGCAGCACCGGCCACCGCGCAGGAGCGTGATCTCGAGCCCCCTTCGGCCGAGATCCTGACCTGGTCGCCGCCCCGGCAGGTCGCGGGCTACCGCGCCATCGACCGGCTCTCCCCGACCCGGGAGGTATCACGAGGCACCCTCGCCTATCCGCTGCTTCCCGATCTCCGGGACTGGAGCACGTTCCGCTACCGTTTCCAGGACCGCGAGCTCACCGTCGACGACTACATCCGCGAGATGCGGGTGGCGGGGGTGATCGCGCTCAAGGGTGACCGGGTCCTGCTGGAGCGCTACGCCCTGGGCAACGACGCATCGAGTCGCTGGCTCTCGTTCTCGGTGACCAAGTCGGTCACGAGCATGCTGATCGGCGCGGCGATACAGGACGGCTACATCGAGAGCGTGGACGACCGCGTGGTCGACTATCTGCCGCGACTGAAGGGCTCCGCGTACGACGAGGTCACGATTCGGCAGGTGCTGCAGATGGCCTCCGGGGTGGGCTGGAACGAGGACTACACCGACGAGACTTCCGATCTGTCCCGGGCCCCCCTCGGCTCGGTCGCGCTTTTCGACTACATGCGAGGGCTGCCCGCAGAGGCGGCTCCGGGGAAGCGCTTCAACTACAGCACCGGGGAAACCAACGTCGCGGGCGCCCTGCTGCGTGCGGCGATCGGTAACAACCTCTCGGTTTACCTCGAAGACAAGATCTGGCGCCCGTTCGGCATGGAGTCCGACGCGGCCTGGACCCTGGACCGGCCGCGAGGCGAGGAACTCGGCGGCTGCTGTCTCAACGCCACCTTGCGTGACTATGCCCGCATCGGCCGGTTCGCCGTGCGAGACGGCGTGCTGCCCGACGGAACCCGGGTATTGCCCGAAGGCTGGATGACCCAGTCCACGACACCCTCGCCGGCCGCCGACCAGTACGGCTACTACTGGTGGCTGCTCGGAGGTGGGACCTACGCAGCGATCGGTATCTTCGGCCAGACGATCTGGATCGACCCGCAGCGGGACATCGTGATCGCGATGCACAGCGCCTGGCCGGAAGCGACGGGGCGCGAGCTCTCGCGCCACCGCATGGCGTTCCTGGCCTCGCTGGCCGAAGCGCTGGCCGAACCCTGAGGCCGTCCGGGCGGCGAGAAAAAGAAAGCCGGGGATCTCAACGAATCACTCACACGTTGCGCCACCACAACGCCTTGTCGTTGCGCGGCTCATCGAACCGACGTAGTCCTTGGGCAAAGGATGGCCTCAACCCTCGGAGGCACTATGAGAGCCCTACTCGCGCTCCTCGCCCTTTTCACCTGCCTGACCGTCGGCGCAACCGAGGAGGCCCCCCTGGTCAACCTTGTCCTGGATGTGGCGCCCCCTCAGGATGGTCAGTGTGGTGCCCTTTCCACGCAACTGATGACGCCGCAGGAGTGGGCCGAGAAAAAGGGTGCAACGCTCACCGCATCCACCAGCGCAACGCTGGATTGCACCCCGGTCGCCTGTGATTCCGGCTGCGGCGTCTGCAACATCATCGGGCCGCCGCCGGCGTGCTCCGGCTGGCAGGACACCGGCGAAACCGTCTGTTCCACCGGCGGCAACAACTACTCATGCCTCAGCGGGAAGACCTGGCACAAGCAGACTTGCACCTGCAGCCAGGATCCCCTCGGGGCGTGCAGCCCCACCTGCAACTCGCAGGTTCTGTTCGACTGCAGATAGGATCTCGGCTCCACCTCGCGCTGCGTGGGGTGGAGCCGTTTTGAATCCCCGCCTCAGCGGTCGCGCGCCACGCGAAAACCGAAATTGGCGAAGCGCCCCTCTGCAGGCCAAGCCCCGCGATACGCCGTGCGCAGGTACAGCGGGCTGTAGTCCCATCCTCCGCCGCGCAGTACGCGCTTTTCGCAGTCGCCGTCGGTTTGGGTGTTCGCCGGAGCCTCGATACGGTCGACGTAGCAGTCGGAAACCCACTCCCAGGCGTTGCCCACCATGTCCTCGAGGCCGAATCCGTTGGGTTGCCGGTAGTGGCCGACGGGGGCCGTGTAGATGAAGCCATCGTCGCAGGTCCCCGCTCGCTCCCACCCCCCGTAGATCTCGGCAGCTTCGGCGCCGGCACCGTTGGTGTAACCGCAGAACTCTGCCTGAGCATCTCCCCACCAGTAGGGAGTCGTACTGCCGGCCCTCGCCGCGTACTCCCATTCGGCCTCGGTCAACAGCCGGTAGGGCGCGCCTTCGACCCGGGCGTTGAGCCAGGCGACGTAGTCCTGAGCCTCGTCCCAGCTCACGCAGACCACCGGATGATCGTCCCCCTGTTCGAAGTCCGGATCGTCCCAGCGCCGCTCGGGGTCGAAGCCCCAGCTCCCGTTGTCCTGCATCACGAAACAGCCCGGTTGAACTGTTGCCCCCGCAGCGCCGTCTCGCTCGGTTTCTGCGATGAAGGCGGCGTACTCGCCGCGGGTTACCGGGAAGCGGCCGGCGGCGAAGGGTTGGATCGTCAGCGCCAGCTGAGGGCCCTCGTCGGCAGAGCGGCCCTCTTCGCTGTCGGGAGATCCGAACAACAGGTCGCCTCCGGGGATGACGACCATCTCCGGGCACTCGGGGCAATCCCGGAAGCGTTCGCCGGGTTCCGGAGGACCGCCACAGCCGACGAGGGTTCCGAAACAGACCAGCCACACCAGGACCGATGCTCTCGTTTTCATGAACCCGGAACGGCGGAGCCGGCAGAAAGTTGCGGCCGCCCTTCAGAAACCCACGCCGCGGCGCGGGGCAGGACCTCCTGCCGGCAGCTCTACCGATACGTGTCCAGGATGGATGCGTCGACCCAGTAGATATCCCGGTTACTCGAGAAGAAGAAGTAGCGACCGTCCCGAGTAACAAACGGGCAATAGTCCTGACCGTCCGTGTTGATCGTGGAGCCCATGTTCTTCGCCTCGGTCCAGCCACCGTCTTCGGTTCGGAAGCTCACGTAGAGATCCCCTCCTCCGAAGCCGCCTGGCCGACCGGAAGAGAAGATCAGATAGGACTCATCTGGAGCCACAAAGACATCTCCGTCGTACCCCTCCGAGTTCACGGCATCTCCGAGTCGGGCCGGCCGCTGGAACACGCCATCGACCGCCCGGGATGCATGGATATCGAAGTTCATTTCATCACCCACCTCAGCCGCTCGACTCGACGTAAAGTAAAGCGTGCCCTCATCGGTGAATGAGACGTAGTACTCGGGTCGACCGGAGTTGAGGACCGGGCCGGCGTTCTGGGGAGGTCCCCAGCCGCCTTCCGTTCGGGTGGAAAACCAAAGGTCAGGGTCTTTCGGTTCCCCCTCGCCGTCTAGGGGCTGATTTGAGATGAAGTACATCCGATCTTCATTCGGCGAAAGAGCGGCATCCATGTAGCTGTAGCGTTCGTGGGAGACAACCGCCCGAGGTTCGGACCAGGTGTCACCGACCAACCTCGTGGAGAAAACCTCGGCCCGATCGTCGCCGCTCACACCGAAGATGAACTCCCTGCCGTCCGCGGAGAATACCGAAGCAAACTCACCCCTGTTCGCCAAGGAGATCTTGCCCGGGGCAAACACCTCGGGAACCTGCCCAGGAGGAGTCTGCTGGAGATACAGAAGGGCGCCGGGCGTGTCCGTTTCGGGGGTGCTCTCGCATCCACTCAATACGCCGCACGCAGCCAGCAGCGCCCATCCAATCGGAAAGGCGCCTCGAATCCAACCTCGGCCAGAACGCTCGAGCATGCTGACTCCCTCTGTGCTTCTCTCGTCTCTTGGTCGCGCACACTGCGTTGAGTCAAGGAATCTCAATACAGGCATTAGAGCGCACAGCAGGCGGTCAAGGGCTGCCATTTCACGGCGATATGCTGCCATTGGGCACGGAACGAGCGGTTGCCGCCCACGGGGAGATCAACCTAGACGGAGCCAAGCCCCCTCACCCTTTTGTCCAGAATTGTCGATCGCGTGTTCGACGGCATATCTGGCAAGGAGTCGTGTCGAGTCGAGGGTCGGTAGTTCGGAGTTGCTCGAATCGACGATCAGGGGAATCTCGGTGCACCCGAGGACGACGCACTCGGCTCCCCGAGTCGCCAACTTCGAGATAGCATCCTCGAAGAGCTTCGTTGTATTCGAATCGAAGATCCCGACACACAGTTTGTCGAAGATTGCGGTGTTGATGGCGTCTCTCTCCGGTTCCTCCGGAACGAGCTTCGTGAATCCCAGCCGCGCGAGTGCCGTGTCGTAGATACCCTCGTTCATGGTCCACTTGGTGCCCAGCACTCCGACCCGGATCCAACCGTGATCCGCGATCTCTTTGCAGACCGCGTCGGCAATGTGAAGGCCTGGAATCGAGAACTCACGTTCGATTTTCTCCAGCACGATGTGCGCGGTATTGTCGGGGCAGACAAAGAAGCCCGCACCCGCGGCGCCAACCATCTCGATGCCGTCGAGAAGGTGCCGTTTGATGGTGTCGTGCTCTCCCGACTCCCAGCCCGCCATGCTCAGCCCCATCGGTATGGCACTCAAGGCGACCTGCGGGTGCATGTGCGGACCCAACCGTTTCGCGCCCTCGCGGCAAACGGTGTTGAAACACAGGGTCGCTCCTTCCGCACTGTGCGCGACGATTCCGATCGTGTTCACGCGCCTTCTCCGATTGAATGAGAAACCTGCCCTGACGGCGCCTCGAAGAGCAGCCGTGCGCCAAGGGCGACGGCAGTTAGAATCGAGGGCCCAGCAAAGAGCCCGAGCGCCGGGGAGAAGGGCACGAGAGCCAACCCCGTCGCGAGCACTCCCAGACCTGCTGCGATGTGCAGGGTCCGCATTGGGCGCAGAGCATTCTGTCGGCGGCGCTGTTCCTCGTGCAGCACCAGCCGCACTCGGGCCTGCCAGTACGCATCGTCGGCCGGTGGAGCCTGCTCCCTGAACTCCGGACAGGCCAGCAGCCGGGTGATCCTTTGTTCGTCAGCGGATCGACTCACTTGGCGCCCCCCTCGAGGTAGGACAAGAACTTCTTGCGTGCTCGGGCAAGCAGCACGCGGACGCTGGCCGGCGCAACATCAAGGACCTCCGCGATCTCCTTGTGCTCCATGCCCTGGGCATAGGCCAGCCACAGCAGCGCTCGCGAACGCGGAGGCAGCCGAGCCAGCGCACGCCGGACGTCGATGCGCTCCCCGTACTGCTCCTCCGGAGATTCGCTTCCGCGTTCAAAGAGGGATCCCAGTGACCAGCGTCGAGTCCACCGCTTGCGGTCGCGATAGAGATTCGTCGCGATGCGGAAGAGGTAGCGTCGGCATTCGGTCGGGTCGTTCGAGTCAAACCCCGAGCCGAGATAACGCGCCAGCGTCGACTGGAACAGATCGTCGGCCTCGTCGACGCTGTCCGCGAGTCGCCTGATGTACCGGTACAAATCGTCCGAGACCGCTTCGTACCACCGACGGAAATCCGCTGGATCCATCGAGTCACGGCTGACCCGCGCGCCCTCGAGTCAGGGCGGCGGCGACCAGGTACCCGACCCCGATGGCGATCGAGAGAGCTCCCAGCGCAAGGAATATCTCCTGCCCGCTGAAGTCCACGAGAGCGAAGACGAGCAGAAACGCCGGCCCCACGAACAGGAGCAGGGTCGCCCGCCGGATCGCATCGGTGACCCACTCGCCGGCCGATCGAGACGTGCCCAGCAGTCGCTCGATGGATCGCCGGCCCTCCGCAGACTGGAGCAGTTCGAGGAACTGCTCGGAGCTCATCTTCCCGAGCAATCGCTTCGAGATCTCGTGCTTCCGCTTCATCCGAGCCTGGTGGGCTGCGAAGAAGATCAAGATGAGAATCAGGACGGCCGCCACCTGCGTGACGACGAGGACCGTATCGTGCGTCGTGGCGTACATGGTGTCGCTACTCTACCAAATACAGCTCTGCGGAAAGCGCGGCCTCGAGGGCAGGATCCTGGCCCTTGCGGAACTGCTCGAAGGAGAGCGGCGCCTCGATCTCCACGGGCAGGAACTCCGCATCGCCTAGCTCCGCATCCCGTTCGACGAACTGCGTCGACACGGACAGCCAGATCTTCGTGCGCTTCAACTCGATATCCCGCCCCTCGCTCGGACTGTTCGGCTTGCCGCGCGGAGCCTCACCGACGATTCGTGCACCTGCGCGACTGCGCAGCTCGGCAGCATTGGTCAATGCCGCGGAAAACGTCCGCCTTCCGACCAGCACGAAGAGCCGGCCCTCATCGGCAAACTCGGATCGGCCTGCGAGGCCCTCGATCAGCGGCTTCGCGATCAACGGTTCCCCGCCGGTATTTTGCCGAAGGTCGATGACTAGCCTCTCGACCGGTCGCTCCTCCATCGCGCGAAACAGCTCGTCGGAGATATCCGCAAACGTCGGCCGGTCCTTCTGATTCCAGCAGGCGTTGTACTGAAAGAACAGCGCCCGCTCTTCGGGAATCCAGGTGAACCAGTAGTACTTCCGCTGCTTCAGATGCTCGAGAACCAGCGGGGTGGCGAACAGGAACTCCAGGCGCAGGCTCGGTGGAAACTCGCCCCCGTAAAGCTCATTGGCCGTCGTCCGTTTCTGCGCTCGATACTCCTTGAGCGACAGCGGGCGAAAGGTCTTCCGTGTACCGCCCTCGAAGTGAAAATCGGCCCGGTCGGCCGACTGGGCGATCCTGAGAGCGTGAAGCAGCTCCGGGCGGTTCATCTGGTACGGAGCCGAGTATTCGTATTCCATCGCGTTGTCCGCGCCGATGGTGGTGCTGATCCGGCGGTACGCCTCCTCGATCGGCGTATCGCCTATACGGACCAGTCGCTTGCCATACAGATCCGAGTGCTCCGGTGTCGTCGCAATCACGTAGATTCCGTCGGAGAAGGACCAGAGCTGGATCGGATAGAAGCGAAACCACTTCTTCTTCTGATTACCGGGATAGAAGGAAGTGTGGCCGTCGCCCACCATTGCGACCAACTGGGCGATGCCGACCAGGATCTCCGGTTGCGTCAGGGTCGGGATCCGCTCCTCGAGGTCCGACGCGGCTGCCTCGAACTCCTCCCGGGAGACGCTGTGGAACGGGTCGACGTGGCGCTCGACTAGTTGCTCCTTCAGCTCCCGGAGATCCTTCTGCCACTTCGCCGGCTTGAGCTCACCCGCACAGGCCGGCAGGCTGAGCAGGAACACGGAAACCACCAACACCAAGCAGCGCATGGGGCACCTCCATAGGACTCACCCCGGAACAACGCCTCGCAGACCGCCTGGTAAACAGTCAGGAGTTCATAGTGGAGCCGAACACGGATGATTGCCGCGGAGGAGACAAGGATCATGGGGCACCGTCTGGAGCGATGCGAGACCTGGGAGAGCCCTTCGGCTCGCTTTGCTCGCTCAGGGCACCATTCGAGTCGCGAAGAGTAGCTTCGCCATGAGCGCCTTGGGTGCGAGTCGATGGTGGCGACCTTCCCCAAGTCAGTCCACCTGTAGTGTCCGATTGTCCCTATCCTGCTGAGCCAGCATGAGCTCCGGGCCATCGGTCGGCGGACGGTAAGGTGCCGGACGCGACTGGAGTTCCGCCGACCACGCCGCCGAGGCCACCTCGGCCGGTGTCTTGCAGCCGGCGCCCTTTCTGCCCCTACGGTGGTTGTAGTCGTGGCGCCACGCCCCGATCTTCTCCTGGGCATCCGCCAGGTCCCGAAACCAGTGTTCGTTGAGGGACTCGTCGCGGAAGCGGCCGTGGATAGACTCGATCAAGGCACTTGGGTTTGGCGTGCCCGATTCGATGAAGTGCGCTCGACGTCGCGCAGTTACGCCCATTTGTTCGGCGCCTTGCTCGCAAGTTCGGGGCCATTGTCGTCCACGATCAAGGTCGGGTAGCCTCGCATCATCAGGGAACTCCACAAATAGGCCTCCGACTGACAGGCACGAACACAGACCCGTTGTCATTTCGCACTCCATCCAAGGGGGCTGGGATTTCAAGCGGCAATGAGCTACCTTCACCTGAGCTGAGCCGCTCGGAAGTCCTGATGGATCGGGAGAGCTGTCTGCTACCTGGTCCGACCACCCACTATCTGCGGCCCACAAGAGGACCTACCATGCGCGTTCCTGTCTGGTGGAAGTTGTGGGGAAGCCTGATCAAGAAGCTCCTCGCTCTTTTCGCATCTTTCGCGTCTCTTGCTGGTCTCCTGTTTTGCTTTCTACCTCCGTCCAACGAGTTGCCATGGTGGGCCGTCACTCTATTGACGATTGCGGTTGTTTTCCTAGGCATTCTGGTGATCCGCGAAGTCAACGAGAATCGGGAACGACGAGTGTTCAAAAGAGACGATGAGCGCGGGATCCGGGATTACATGCACAAGTGGATTCAACACGGGGGTAGAGTCGCAATTTGGTCTAGGGACCTGAGCTGGGCACAGAACGACGAGACCCGCGCTCTCCTTGCAGAGAAGGCTGGTCGAAACGAACTCATCGTGTGTATGCCGGAGACAAATGCTCTAGCCGAGGAACTAGCGGCAGCAGGCGCTGAAGTCTGCGCGTACGGAGCTGGCAACCTTGAGGCCCCCGATTCTCGGTTCACCATCGTCTCGTTTGGGAGGGATGGCTCACGTGTCGCGGTTGGTAGGACCCAGGGTGATCTGCACGCAGTTGACGAGTTTTGCTCAGGCCAGCATCCGGCGTTCCATCTAGCGAACGATCTAATGAATCTCGTACGCTCGATCAGCAAAGCCAAGGGCTGAGCATGGGGCAGATTCGGGCCGTTTCCTCAAAGACTCACTCCTACCTCGCGAAACAATGGGATGAATTGGCTGCTGAGCGTCACCGCCAAATCGCGAGTGGAGAGGACCTTAGCTTCACGCATGTGGTGGTGCCATCGGTGCGAAAACTACTCGCGGGTGCAAACAACAGGGTTGTTCTCGACATCGGTTGCGGAACGGGAGACTTCACCAAAGAGTTGGCCGATGCGGCCCAGCAAGTAGTCGCAATTGACCCTTCCCATGAGAGTATCGCTGTTGCGCGTAGGGTCTGTCGCGAGGCCGTCAATGTCCGATTCATCGAATCGTCGCTAGAGGAACTCGGGCCGCAGTTCCGGTGCGAAACCGCTACCGCAGCCGTCGCGGTCATGAGTCTAATGACGGCGCCCGATCTAGACGCTCTTGCAAACCGCCTTGCACAACTGCTCGCAGGGGGCTCCCAATTCATCGCAGTGCTAACACACCCATGCTTCTGGCCAAGGTACTCCGGGTATGAGCGAGAGCCATGGTTCCAGTACGATGCTGAGATCTTTGTTGAAGCCCCGTTCGCGATCTCTCGATGTCGCACGGACATTCAAACGACGCACATACACCGACCGCTGCGCAGGTATTTGGAGGCTCTCTCCAAAGTAGGCTTTGCACTTCAAGCCGCGCTGGAGCCACTGCCTGCCGCTGATATTCAATCAATGTACCCTAATCCATGGGAGTTCCCTCGGTTCATCGCCTTGCGCTGGCAGAAGCTTGGCTAGTCGAGCAAGGCGCCGATGATGCACTTTCATCTCTAGCAGCAGGGACGGCGAAGCGATTCGACGCCTCTGCCAGGCATAGCCGGACAGAACACAGGCCTGCGCCCCAACCCCGCAGACAGACTGGGTTTGATCAGGGGACGAATCCAAGCGCGAGATCGGTGCTACCAACCGTACGCGTCATGTCGTTCGTTTCGGTGTTCGTGGGGCGTTCCCGGGGTTGACAATCGAGTGCTGTCGCTTGCAGCACGTTGCAGTGAGCCCGCTATTGCTGACCCGCGTCACCCCTTGCACTTTCGCGGCTGTCATGTTAAGAACACAATCAACTTTGGAGTACGGGAGTCCTTCAGTTGGATTTCGGTGTTGTGTAGAGAGTCCGCGGCTCTCCTCAGGAGTTGTTCTTGGGCGCGGATCTGGGAGGCCCCTTTTGTGCCGTCGAAACCTGCAACTAGTAAGTTGAGAATCGACGAACTGATTGAGCTGGCGACGAAGGCACGAAAGAGCGCCTACGCACCGTATTCCAGCTTCGCCGTTGGCGCCTCCGTCCTAACCGAGAAGGGAGTCTACTCGGGCTGCAATGTTGAGAACGCCTCGCTCGGCGGGACGGTCTGCGCTGAACGAGTTGCGTTGTTCAAGGCCGTATCTGAGGGCTCGAGGCGTCTGCTGGCAGTCGCGATCGTCGCGAACACAACGACCCCTTGTCCGCCATGCGGGTTCTGTCGTCAAGTAATGGTGGAGTTTGGGCCGTCGTGCTCAGTGGTCATGGCAAACCTGGACGGTAGTAGGAAGATCATGCAATTGGATGAACTTCTCCCAGAGTCATTCTCTCCCAGCTTGATCAAGGACGACCGTACCGACGCATGAGGCCGGGATTCACTTCTTGGCTGCGAGACTCCACCGAGTTCCGGGCGAGCGATCTGATTGCACTCAGCGCAATCGCGATAATGCTGAACCTCGGTGGTACTACTCTCTACCCCTTGACCAAGGGGATTATTTTTCTCGACACAATAGGTACAGCCCTTGCAGCTTTCGCTCTCGGTCCTTGGTGGGCTGCGACGGTAGGCATCTCATCAACTTTGCTCGCGAGCGCGACACCGGGGTTCGACCACACGTACAACTACTACGCTGTGTTGAACGCATTCCTCGCAATAGGCTGGGGATACCTTGGAAGATTCTTGCTGCCACGCACGCTGGCTGCCGGATGCTCGATAAAGGAGATCGTCGGTTTTTGCACCGCCGCGGGCCTACTGGGCGCCTTCGTGTCGATTGCCATTGCACCGGTTGTTACCTTCTTCGTTCTAGATGAACCTCAGCATGCACTGCAAGAGCTCAACCAGCGGCTTTTTGATGCGATTGCAGGTCGGCAAACGGTCCTAGAATCATCGCGTGACCTCTACCTGACAGCCGTTGAGTCGAAACTCTATATCGAGATACCAGACAAGATACTCACGGCCGCTGCCGCTTGCTTTGTGCTCGCCGTATTCCTTCCAAGGGCCCACGCGGCTGCGACCGACGTTCGATCTATCCTAGGACCCCGGGCGCTTCCCGGTCAGCTCGCGACTTTCGCAATCGTGTACCTACCAGCTGCTGCTCATTGGATGATCACGAAGCCAAGCCAATGGTGGCTTTGGATCGGTCCAGGAGCCATCGCGATCCTAGTGCTCCCACTCGGATTCGGCATCAGCAGTCCTTTGGTTGCGCGCCTGCGGTTGCTCAAGCGAAACATCGCTCTGCGCCCGCCGGAGGATCGTGCCGCTGGCCCGATCCGAAGAGGCTACCGATCGGTAGTAGTAGCTACCTCAGGATTCGTCGCGGGATGCCTCGTCTATTACCTGGTGTTGTATTTCGTTGACAGTCGCTATCACGTGATTGCCATCGATCCCATGCTTCAAAGCAAGATGGCTATTGTCTACATAGTCCTCTTTACGATGCTCCTGCTCGTGGCGGTGTGTGGATTCGTCCTAGTCGCCAACGTGGGCGTAGTTCGAATTGCATCTGCTCACCAAGGGGCAGAGGAGTCCGGACCGGAACCCCATTCTGCCCCGGAAATCGCTAGACAGCTAGACGCTTTTCGGCGGTCTCATCTTGGTTCGAACAACGTGTTCATCATGGTTCGGTATCGAGACACTGAGGTGTTCCGTCGACTCGATCAATCGATTCGTCGGAGTTGCGCGGAACATGGCTACACCGCGCATTTTGCGAAAGACCAGAATTGGCACGAAGATTTGTGGGCCAATATTCGTGTCTACATGCATGCTTGCGACATAGGCATTTGCGTTTTTGAGGAGTTCGAAGAGCGCGAATTTAACCCCAATGTATCTCTCGAACTTGGCTATATGGTGAGCCTCGGCAAGCCTTGTTTGCTGCTCAAAGACAAACGGATGCCGCGCCTCCCAACCGACGTTTGCGGGCGATTGTACAAGGATATCGACGGGTACAATCTCGAGACAACCGTGAACCAACGGATAGCAGAGTGGCTAGAGCGGGACCTTCCCGGCTTGCGAACAACCACAGCAAGCTTGGACTAGCAGGACCGGACTCTTCTTCAGTGAACTCCGCCTCGGTCAGGCAATCTGCCTCCCAATGATTAGTGCCTGAATCTCCTTCGGGGGGGGGGGGGGGGGGGGGAGTCGGGACAACAGGAGTCCCAGGTGGCGGCACGAAAACGAGTAAGCCAAGCAACTGAAACTCAGATCCTTCTCACCTCCAGACGTAGGTGCGCACTCTGCTTTGGGCTAAATTTCGACATGGGCATCAAGCGCCAGGGCCAGATCGCGCATATTGATCGAGATGCTACGAAATCATCACTCGACAATCTCGTTTATCTTTGCCTTGAGCACCACGATCAGTACGACTCGGTGACGAGCCAGAGCAAGGGCCTCACTACGGGCGAGCTCACGGCATACCGGGATCATCTGTATCGTGAACTAGCGCAGCATCCTCCCGCCAAACCAACCTCCATAGCCAAGCCGATCTATGAACGTGAAGACGATCTGTTCGCAGCGTCGGTGAAGAACCACATGGCTACTCTACGGCGCGGTGTCGAACGGCTCACGAGAGACCAGTTTCGGGTGATTCTACAGCTTCGCGGGCAGAGTCGCGTTCGAGTAACAGGATGTGCAGGATCGGGAAAGACGCTTGTTGCCGCGGAGAAAGCGATTCGGCTTTCAAACGCTGGCTTGACGACTCTGTTCTTGTGCCACAGCCCGCTCCTTGCGGAACACTTGCGGGCCCTTACAATGGGCTCGGGCGTTCACGCAATCTCCTTCGCTGCTTGGGTGAAAGCCATTACGGCAGCACGGCAGGACGACACTAACGAAGCCTGGTCGCATTTCCATGAGCCCAGGCAGCAAGACTTGGACCGGGCGTTTGATCTGCTCACTGAGTGCGACGCGTACTACGATGCGGTCGTAGTTGACGAGGGGCAAGACTTTCGCAGCGAGTGGTGGGCGGTCGTTGATGCAGCGTTGGCCAATCCCGGTGCGGGCGTCCTCTACATCTTCTGCGACGACCAGCAAGCCCTTCTTCCGTACCGCTCAGACTATCCGGTGAAACAGCCTTTGATCGATCTTTCTCGGAACTGCAGAAATGCGGGGCGAATCTACGACGTAGTCAGGAGACTCCGGCAGAATACGCCGGCGCCTGAATCGGACCTAGCCGAGTTGGGGGCTGTGTTCGCATGGGCCTACGATGTTGGGGGCGAGACCGCAGCTATTCGCAAGGGCTTGAGGCAATTAATCCAAGCCTGCAACCTCGAGACGCCGGTCGTGCTGCTCACGAGCCCCATGACGTACGAGAGTTCTCCCTTTGCTCGGGGCTCTCTACCTCCTACAGACGCCCCTGAGTGGAGGACCGCAACTCGGCGTGAGTTTGAGAAAGCACTTCGGCTGTATGATCGGACGGGCGTCACTCTACCTTCTGGGGGAGAGAAGGGAGTTTTTGATCGTCTTGCAGAGCTGAGTGGGGAGGTCACGCCCACGCGAGATGACCTCGCTCTCGTCAACAACGTTGCGCGCTCCATCCGGCTAGATAGGAACCGGCGTCGGCAGTTTGAGAAAAACCCACATCTCTACGGAACTTGGGCGTGGACTCTTCAAGGCGGAGAGCTCCAACTTAATCGACCCTACAAACAGGCGCGAATATGGGGACTTGAGATAATAGAGTTCTTCACACGGGATTGGGCCAAAGATCTGCCGCCCACCCAGACATTCAACTTCGCTCGACATGACCAAGCTAGGAGTGAAGGCGCCATCCCGGTTTATGAGGTGTCCGAGTTCAAAGGCCTAGAGGCGGACGCCACGATGCTCTTCTGCAGGGGAAGTCTCCAGGAAACCGAGTTGTACGTGGGTGTATCCAGAGCACGGCTGGCTCTCTCACTCGTGGTCGAAGGAACAGTCCTAGGCTCGCTACCTAAGGGGATAAGGGAGTTAGAGTCCTGGTGGTGGTCCCTCGGCACAGACGGAGGCTGACCGTAGCTCTTGTGGAGGCTCGCTGAACCGAGCAGTTGGGGAGAAGGTCGAGGTATTTCACGTCATCGACAGGTCGTCGCTCTTTAATGCCACCCTACGATACCCCAGTCGGGCCGTTGCCTGGAATGGGCCCCAGGATTCGGTGTCCTGAGGCCGTGCATTCAAGTGTGGACCGTCCAAGATCTGCTGCAACGGCTCGACCGTCGAGCCGCCAACAAACTCCCAGCGTAGCGTATTCGTCATCGGTACCCACTCAAGCCGTATGCGTTCTCAGAAGCTCAAGAATCAGTGGCGGCACAGCACGGATCGAGACCTTCCGGAGTCCTCTCCTGACCGTCGAGGCGTTGCTCTGTTCGATCAGCCACTCTGTCACGGCGACAAGAACCTGATCTTGACAGTCGGCGGCAAACCCAATGAAGCACTCGATGATGCCGTCCATCGGCCCGCCAGCCACCAGCTGCTCGAGTTCTCGGAGCGACGTAGAGGGAGCCGTCAGAACAGCGCAGAATGTACACGTGGTACATGGGAGCACCGTGTGGAGGCGGTGCGAGACCTGAGAGAGCCCTTCGGCTCGCGTTGCTCGCTCAGGGCACCATTCGACTCGCGAAGAGTAGCCTGCCATGAGCGAGCGCCCTATGCGCGAGTCGAATGGTGGAGGCGGCGGGAATCGAACCCGCGTCCGAAAAGGTTCGTACGTAAGTTTCTACACGCTTAGCCTGCTCGGCTTTTTATCTCGCCATTCCGACCACTGAGCGGCAAACAATCGGAAGGCCAGCCTGTAAATTTCGCTCGTCGGTTACAGGCATCACCGTTGAGCTAGCCCGAATTATCGGCGCTTCCACGAGCCGCCTCGGGCGGGCAACTCGGGAAACGTCGCTACTTAAGCAGCGAGGGCGTACTGGTTGTTGCCAAGTACTTTTGTTCCACGGATTAACGAGGAGTGGACCTCGACGTGCTTCCTACGCCTCTGCCTTCCCGTCGAATCCAAATCGCCCCCATACCTTGGTGGGGCGCCCGGGAACGGGCGTACTTTCCATAGTTAACATCGCTGCCGGGTGTGTCAAGGTGGCCACGGATTTGGGGCCAGCGGAGAAAATGCAAAAGGGCAGCGCCACGAGATCCCCCTACTATCTCGCAGCACCGCCCTCGATTGCACCCGAACATCTACGGCGGGCCCCGGACGCGGGCCAGCCATTATCCGGTTGCAGCAACGCCTTTTGTTACAACAAAAAGGCGTCTATGAGTTCTTGAAGCTTGGCCTCGAAGGACTCTTCGTCGGGCGCGGAGCGGAGATCCGAGGCCACGTCCTTGCGGCTGACCACCCGGGCCAGGCGGCCCAGGAGCACCAGGAAGGGGGCCATCTCGGCCGGCGGGGCCAGCACCAGGAACACCAGGTCCACCGGCTCCTTGTCGGGCGCCTCGAATTCGATGGGCCGGGCCAGGCGGGCGGCGGCCATCAGGAGGCCGGGGACGTGCTCGGAGGTGGCGTGAGGCAAGGCGAAGCCCTCGCCCACCGCGGTGGAGCGCTGCCCCTCCCGGTGGACCACCGCGTCGAAAACCGCCTGCTGGTTCTGGAACTCCTCCCGGGCGGCCAGATCGCCGACCAGGGCGCGGAACAGACCGAGCCGGTCGACGGCCTCGAGGCCGACGCGCACCAGGGGCTTCTGGAGAGCCAGTGGAGCCACGGTCCGTTACTCCAAGCGGTTGGATCGAATCCAGTGGACTGAACGACGCACCATACTAGAAAGGCGGGCCCGAGGGCCCGCCTTTTCGCTGACTCAACTAACGGAAGGAGGCTTAAGGACGGCCGCCACCCTTCTTCTTTTCCCACTCGGCGCGCTTGGCTTCTTCTTCCTTCTGGCGCGCGAGCTCGGCGGCGATCGCCGCATCTTCAGCCGCCTTGATCGCATCCTGGTCCATGTTGTGCTTGATGACCTCGATGTTCTGGTCGATCGAGCTGATGGCCTGAGCGATGAAGCTGGTCGACTTAATGCCGGAGGCCTGGTTGTAGTACTTCTTCGCCGTGTCGTAGTGGGCGAAGGCGCTGTTGGCGTCTTCTTTTTCCTGCGACGCCTTGCCACGCTTCTGGTAGATCAGGCCCAGGCTTTCGTAGACCGTGGACATCCGCGGCGCACAGGCGGCGGCGTCCTTGAGCGGCTTCTCGGCGTTGTCGAACTGGTTCATGGCGATGTAGGTCTTGCCCAGGTTCACCATGGCGTAGCAGTTCTTGCGGTCCTTGCTGACGACCGCGGTGAACGCCTCGACCGCCTTGGGATACTGCTTGGCACCCAGGGCCGCCTTGCCGATCAGGTTGTCCCCGTCGGTACCCGGCTTGAGGGTCTTGAAGCGCTCGGCCGCCTGCATGGCGCGACCGTAGTGCTTTTTCTTGGAAGCGTCGTCACGGGCCTGGAGACCCAGTTTGATCGACGACTCCGCCATCAGGCGCTGAAGTTCGGCGTTCTTCGAGTCCTTGGCCAGGACCTTCTCGAAGTAGCTGACCGCCTTGTCGCTCTGGTTCAGCGAGTAGTAAGCCTTGGCCAGCTGGGTCTGGACCGAAACGGCCGGCTTGATCCGGTTGGCCTTTTCAAGATCGTCGATCGTCTCCGACCACTTCTTCTGGCCGGCGTAGGCAAAACCGCGCATCACGTGGAGCTGGTTCTTGGTCTTGTTGTCGGCGGCCAGGCCCTCGGCGGCGTTCATGATCTTGACCACGTCGGCGTTCTTGCGACGCTTCTGCATCACCGTCGCCAGCTTGTGGTGGTAATCGAACTTGTCGCCGTTCAGCTCGATGGCCTTGCGGAAGTTCTTCTCGGCATCCTCCAGCTTCTTGAGCTGCAGGAAGCAGATACCCAGCAGGTAGTAGCCGGAGTCGTACTCGGGCGACTGGTCGACCAGCGCCTGGAACTCGGCGGCTGCTTCGACGTACTTGCCGGACTTGTAGTAGTCGAGACCTTCCTGATAACCGGCGTGGACCGCAGACGCAGAGGCCACGGCAACCACCATTGCCAGGATGATCAACATCTTTCGACCGTGGGTGTGAGTCATGGTCGCTCCTTCTCGTGGCTAGGGGGACGTAACAATGTCCCGTGTGGCTCCGCCCGCCCTTGAGTAGTGCAAGATGCGGACCGGCCCGGTACATCCACCGATTCGCGCTTCAACCTACGCGCATTCGGCCGAAATGGCCGGAAAATCGTCCCAAGTGTGCCGTTTTGTCACACAAAGGGGACAGATCTCCGACCATCCCTGAAATCGGACTAGTTCAGCTCGAACGAAACCTGAATCGTGAAGTAGACGTCCACGGGGCGGCCGTTCTGGGTAGCCGGCTGGTAGCGCCACTGCTCCACCGCTTTCACGGCTTCTTCTTCGAATCCGACGTTGGGCCGGGTGCAGCGCAGCACCTCGACGTCACCGACGGTTCCGTCCTTGTAGATGATCGCCTGCAGGATGACGTTACCGGTCAACCGGGCGCGGCGCGCGATTTCCGGGAAGGGCGGCTCGACCTTCGACTCGGGAATCAGCACCGGGTTGGTGACGTCGCCCACACCGGCCATCAGCGGACCCGACGGCGGCGGCGGCTCGGTATCGCCGATCACGATCTCGACGTCCGGCGGCAGCGGCTCGGGATCGATCTCCGGCTCCGGCTCACGGATCGGTTCCGGCTCGTCGGGAGTCGGATCCGGTACGGCCACCTTCTTGGTGATCTGCTTGCGCTCGATCTTCTTCCGCTCAACGGGCGGCGGCGGCGGCACGTACTTCTTGACCGTGACGATCTTCGCCGGTTCCTTGTCCGGAATGAACGTATTCGCTTCCGGCAGGGTTACGACGAGGACGACGATGTGGACCAAAGCCGCCACGGCGAAGCCGACCCACTTGGTCCAGGGCTCGTCCTCACGCAACATCGTCGCGTACAGGGCATCGGTCGCCTTGACCTTGTCGTCCAACTTGAGGACTTCTTGTTCACTCATGCGTGTCCTCCAGCCCCCAAACTAATTACAGCGGACTTCAAAGGGGTTCACTCCGAACATCACGGTGTAATCCCCGATGTCTTTTTGGGTCGGAACCGAGATGTTCTTGACCGGGAAGCCGCGGGTATCCTCGGCGGCGATCAGCACGTCGTAGACGGCGATCATCGCCTGATACGGCGCGTCGGGATCGGAATAGATGATCACCGGCTTCTCGGCGTTGCGGGTCAACTTCGGTTCCATGTAGTCCAGGAGCTCACCGAGGCTGGTCGGCTTGCAGTCGATCGAGACCGACATATCCGGGAAGACCTGGATGAAGATCGCCTCTTCTTCCTCGGCCGGTGCCTGCTCTTCTTCCTGGGGCAGCTTGAATTCCAGCCCCTTGGTCGAAGAGAACACCGAGGTGACCATGAAGAAGATGATCAACAGGAAGGCGATATCCGCCATCGACGAGGTCGGGATCTCGGAGTCGCTCTTTTTCTTCTTGAGCTTCATCAGCCCATCTCCGCCTCGCCGGGACTGGTCAGCAGCAGCAGGCGCTTGACGCCCGCTTTGCGTAACTCGTCCATCAGCTCGTCGATGTAGCGAAACTCGATGTCGCCATCGGACTTGATCAGGAACTGCTTGTTCGGGTTGTCGTAGGCGATCCGGGACGCTTCGAGGTAGATGTCTCCGGGCCCGTTGCGCACGTCACTCATCTCTTCGCCGTCGGACCACTTGTAGATGAGCTCGCCGGTCGGCTGCCGGTGGATCACGACGATTGCCGCGCCCTTTTCGGCTTCCTCGAAGTTCTGCGCCTTCGGAGCGTTGACCGTGGTGCGGTCGAGCTCGTGCACGGTGGTGACCATGAAGAAGATGATGAGCAGGAACGCAATGTCCGCCATCGAGGCCGTGGGGATAGCCGCCTCGGCCGTCTTCATGCGGGGAGTCTTCACGCCGACGCCTTGTTCATGCGGTCCATCTCGTCGAAGGTCTCGAAGAGAATGTTGGACGCGGTCTCCATCTCACGGGTGTGCGAGGCCACCTTGGAGGTGAAGTAGTTGTAGAACGGCTGGGTGAAGAAGGCCACGATCAGACCGTATGCGGTGGTCAGAAGCGCAACCGAGATACCCTTTGCCACCTCGGCGGGGTTGTTGAGGCCCTGCTCGGCGATGACGTCGAAGGACAGGATCATCCCGACGACGGTTCCGAGGAAGCCGAGCAGCGGGGCGATGGCGGTGATGGTGGCGAGAACCGTCAGGTACTTCTCGAGGTACGCGACCTCGTGAATCGCCGCGTTCTCCATCGTCTTCTCGATCTCTTCCTTGGGCGAGCCGTACTTGAGCAGGCCGGCCTTGGTGATCGCCGCGACGGGACCGCGGAACTCCTCGCAGACGGTGATGGCGTTCTTCACGTTGCCCTTGAGCAGCGCGGCGCGCACCTTCGCGATGAAGTCGTTGAGGTTGGTCTTGACTCGCCAGAAGGCCAAGAGCTTGTAGACGATCGTGGTCAGCGAAATGACCGACAGGACCGAAATGAAGTGCATCGTAATCCCGCCGTCTTTGTAGTACTGCAACAGCTGGGTCGGTGCATCTGCAAGAGCTGCTAACACGTCATCTCCTCCGCGCCCGGTTTGTGTTGGGCGCCTAGGCCCGTTGGGCAATCTCTGTTTGACCTCTAACGTTCCGGCACCGGCTGCCATTCCGACACCGGACCGCTTCGTCGATCCCGCGTAAAGAATAACCGGCTTCGTGAGCGGCGGTATCTGCTCAATACGCTGGATTTACGAAGTCTACCGCTGGCAACCTCGGATGGTACGCCAGCCCCTATAGGGTGTCAAGGAAGCGTCAGAAGGGTTGCGGAGCGGTTACCGCGTGGGGTGTGGACCGCTCCGAACATGGGGAGAGTCAAGACGTAGACCGGGCTTCCGGCCGCCGATTCGACGACCTGGACAGAGGGAAACGTCGAGCGAAAACGCCGTTACGCTCCCGGCTGAATCTCCGGCGAGGACGACCGTTCTTTCCCGGCTCCTCCCGGGGGCGTGAAGGTCGACCCGGCGTTGCGCTCGTCGGACACCACCACGCCGTCCCGCAGCCGCAGCACCCGGGAGGCCCGTTCGGCCAGCTCTTCCTCGTGGGTCACCAGAATGATGGTGTTCCCCTTGGCGTGGAGGTCATCGATCAGGTTCATGATCTCCTCGCCGGTCTTGCTGTCCAGGTTTCCGGTCGGTTCGTCCGCAAGCACGATCGAGGGCTCGTTGACCAGCGCCCGGGCGATGGCGACCCGCTGGCGCTGACCGCCCGACATCTCGTTGGGCTTGTGGTGCATCCGTTCGCCGAGCCCCACGATCTGCAGGGCTTTTTCGGCCCGCCGGCGCCGCTCGGCCCGGCTGATTCCGGAGTAAACCAGCGGCAACTCGACGTTTTCCACGGCATCGGTGCGGGGCAGCAGGTTGAAGGTCTGAAAGATGAACCCGATCTCGCCGTTCCGGATCTCGGCCAGGGCGTCGTCGTCCATCTGTGCGATTTCGCGCTGTTTCAGCTTGTAGGAGCCGGCGCTCGGGGTGTCCAGGCAGCCGATCACGTTCATCAACGTGGACTTGCCCGAACCCGAGGGCCCCATGATCGCGACGTAGTCCCCCTCTTCGATACCGAGGGTCACGCCGGCCAGGGCGGTGACCTGCACCGGGCCCATGTCGTAGGTCTTGCGAATGTCGGTCAGCGAAATCAGCATCTTGTCTACCTCGCCGTTGCCATCGAGAATACCGTGGTGATCAGCGTCCACGCCACCCAGGGGCTGGCCGCCAGAACCCAGATCTTGGTCGTATCCCAGCCGGTGAGCTGCCGCAGCCCGGCGACCACCAGCACCCAGAACCAGAGCCACGCCAGGTCCGGCGCCTGAAGCAAGGCCGCCAGCGCCCCGCCCTCGCCCGGCGCCCAGAAGAGCGCTCCCAGCGAGGTCGGCGCCACCTGATCCATCGGGGTCAGCAGCCCGCCGTGGGCCGCGGCCACCAGGGTGCCGATCAGATGCACCGGCACCCAGACCATCATCCCGTGGGCCACTACCCCGAGAAGCGCCCCGTACTCCGGGTCCTGGCCCAGGAACGAGAGCGCGTTGAGCCAGGGAAATAGCAACAGTCCCGTGGCAATCAGGGTCAGAAAACTGGCCAGCAGCGGATAGTCCGCCAACAGCCAACCGAGCAGGGTGTAGCTGATCCAGACCAGGGCCAGCAGGCTCATGGAAAACAGCAGATTCATCGCGCCCCGCCGCAGCGGGAGGGTGCGGTGGCCGGCCCACCAGAAGAGGCCGGCCAGCATCAGGGTCAACCCCTGGAGTGCCGTGACGTGGGACACGGCGGCGCGGATCCAGCCGTCCAGATGAAAGGCAAGCGCCGGGGTTTCCTGGAGGCGGCGGCGATAGTCGTCGAGGATCGACAGCCGGGTCGCCTCGTCCTCGAACTGGAACAGCCAGGCTTCGCTCATCGCGGTGGTTTCCACCGTGACCAGGTCGGCCCGCGCCACGTAGACGGTGTGAAACAGAATCGCGGCGACGATCACCAGCAGGAGCGGCACCTGCCAGTCCGGGTGGCGCACCACGTCCCCCATGGTGGTTCTCGGCCACAAAAGCGCACCGAAGGCGCGCTGCACGCCGAACCCATGGGGGACGGAAAGGGCCACCGAGCGCAAACTAGAGCGTCAGGCCCCGGGCCTCGAGCAGCGTGCCCTTGACCCGTTCCAGCGCCACGAGCGCCTTGTTGTAGTCGATCAACGCGCGGATCTCGGCGAGCTCGGCGTCGGCCAGGTCGTTCTGGAAGGTCAACACCTCGAACGAAGTGCTCATGCCGTTCTCGAACTTCTTCTGTTCGGCCTCGAGCTTCTTGCGCTGCAGCACCACGTTGGCCCGGGCGGCGTCCACGCGCTTCTTTCCGGACTCGACGTCGCGCACCGCGCGGCGCACCTCGACCCGAATGGTCTGTTCCTGGTTCTTGACGTCGATCGCCGACTTCTCACGGTTGAGCTGGGCGATGGCGTAGCTGGCCTTGGCCGCGCGGTTGCGCAGCGGGTAGCGGAAGTTGACCCCCGCCGACCAGTTGAAGTTGTCGTTGTCGGGAATCTCCGACAGCGCCTCGCTGAGCGCGCCCATGGTCACGGTCATGTCGTCGGGGGTGCCCGGAATGCCGTCGGGGCCGGCGCCCAGTTCGAAGTTGTTACCGGTCGCGGTGTAGGAAACGCTGAGGTCGAGTTGCGGCCGCACGTTTTGCCGGGCAACCCGCTCGCTGAGCTCGTTGTTGATCAGTGTCTGCTTGGCGTTCTTCATTTCCGGACGGCGATCCAGCGCCGTGCGGATGACCTGGGGCAGGTCGATCTCGCGGAAGTCGAAGGTCGGTTCGTCGACGGTGTCGATGGCCATGGCCCAGAGGTTGTCCGACTCAGGCACCGCCAACAGGCGCAGCAGTTCGTCCTCGGCGTTCTCCAGGGTGACCTCGGCGACGATCAGGCTCTCCTGGTTGGAGGCGACCTCGGCTTCGGCCTGGGTGATCTCGATCGGCGCCAGGGTGCCGACCTCGACCTTCTTGCGGTTGAGCTCGAGCAATTCCTCGGCCCGGGTCAGCTTGCGATCGGAGACGCCCAGGGCGCGAATCGCCGCGGCGACATCCCAGTAGGCGGCCTCCACCGACTCGAGGGTGCTGTTGGCCTGGACCCGCAGTTGCTCCTTGCTGATCTCGAGGTTGCCCTCGGCCAGCTTCAGCTGTTCCTGGGCGGTCTCGGAACCGAAGCCCCGCATCAGCGGCATGTCGAACTGACCGGTCAGCGACGAACGGTAGCTGGTGTCGACGACGACCAGCGGACCGGTCTGGATCGATCGGGAGTCGCGCAGGTTGACGGTGTAGCTACCACCGAACCCGAGCTGCTTGGTGATCCCGACGTTGGCGGTGTCGTCGGTGCTGCTGTCCAGCGAGAACTGGTTGGACAGTTCCTGTTCCGACTCGCTGCGGGTGTAGTCCGCCGTCAGCGCCATGTCGAACGCCGCGTCGGCGTTCATCACGTTCTGTTCGGAGATCATCGGATCCTGCCGGGCGCTGACCAGGTCCAGGTTGTTGGCCAGGGCCATCCTGAGGCAGTCCGTTAATGAGAGCGCCTTGGTCGGACCGCGATCGACGCTGTCCTCGGCGGAGACGGCTCCCCCGGCAAACAGGACCGCGATGAGCAGCCCGTAGTTGCAACACTGTCTGACACGCTGAGAGATCACAGCCTCCTCCAGTCGAACACGGATGAGTGGTTCGGTGGCTAACTACGCTCGGACCCTCGAATTGGTTTCATGGGCAACGTGACATGCCACCCGATGGGTTGCCTCCTCAGGAAGCAACCCGGGTTGTTTCTCGGAACAGAGATCCACCGCCACCGGACAGCGGGGGTGGAAGCGGCAGCCCGGGGGCGGTGCCGTAGGCGACGGCGGGTCCCCCTCCACTGCCGGCGGGGTCGGTTCGCCGGGCCGGATCGAGGGGGTGGAGTCCAGAAGTGCCCGGGTATAGGGGTGTTTCGGCTCCCGGAACAACTCCGCCGTCGGTGCCTGCTCGACGATGCGCCCCTGGTACATCACCGCCACCCGGTCGCAGAGGTGCTCGACCAGCCGCAAGTCGTGGGCGATGAACAGGTAGGCCAGCCCCAGGGAATCCTGGAGGTCCATCAACAGATTGAGGATCTGCGCCTGAACCGGTGGATCCAGCGCCGAAACCGGCTCGTCGGCCACCACGAAGCGGGGGCCGCAGGCGATCGCCCGGGCGATCCCGATCCGCTGCCGCTGGCCGCCGGAGAACTCGTGGGGGTACTTGTCGACCGCCGAGGCCTCGAGACCGACCTGGTCCAGAAGCTCCAACACCTTTTCCCGGCGCGCCTTGCGGTCGGCGCCGATCCTGTGGATCGTCAGCGGCTCCGCGATGATGGACCCGACCCGCATCCGCGGGTTCAGCGAACCGTACGGGTCCTGAAAGATGATCTGGAAGTGCCGCCGCATCCGGCGCAGCTCGCCGGCGGGCAGGGCGGTCAACTCCTGGTCCTCGAAGCGCACGTTTCCGGCGTCGGGTTCGATCAGCCGGATCAGCAGGCGCCCCAGAGTCGACTTGCCCGAACCGGACTCACCGACCAGGCCCAGGGTCTCCCCGGCCCGCACGTCGAGGTCCACGCCGTCCACCGCCTTGAGGTCCGGACCGCTGCGGCCCAACCAACCTCCCCGGGTCCGGAAGCGTTTGACCAATCCGCGGGCGCTGACCAGTGTCTCGCTCACGCGCTGCCCTCCCCGACGGAGACGTGGCGCGGGTCGTGGAGGAAACAGGCGCTGCGACGATTCTCGGCGGTCTCGATCTCGGCCGGCTCCCGGGTGGCGCAGGGCTCGAACGCCTCGGGACAGCGGGGGTGGAAACGGCAACCCGGCGGAGGCGCGGTGGGATCGGGAACCGAACCGGCCAGGGTCGGCAGGCGCCGGTGCGCGGCGGGTTCCCGGCCGGGTAGCGCCCGCATCAGGCCGCGGGTGTAAGGATGCGCCGGCGCGTCGAACAGATCGTGCACCGGAGCTTCCTCGACCAGTTTTCCCGCGTACATCACGCCGACCCGGTCGGCGTTCTCGGCCACGACTCCCAGGTCGTGGGTGATCAGCAAGACCGTCAGCGACAGCTCCTGCTTGAGCCGGCGCAGCAGTTCCAGGATCTGCGCCTGAACGGTGACGTCGAGGGCGGTAGTCGGTTCGTCGGCAATCACCAGGTCCGGTTTGCAGCTGAGCGCGATCGCCAGCATCACCCGCTGCTTCATGCCGCCGGAGAGTTCGTGAGGATAGGCCCGGGCCTGACGCTCGGGATCGGGGAGCGCCACCATGCTCAGCAACTCGACCGCCCGCTTCATCCCCTCTTGCCGGCTGAGGCCTTGATGCAGCCGCAGCGATTCCGAGACCTGGCTGCCGATACGCATCACCGGATTGAGCGCCGCCGCGGCTTCCTGAAACACCATGCCGATCCGTGCACCGCGGATGCCGCACATCTGCTTCTCGGTCAGGGCGAGCAGGTTGTCGCCGTCGAAGCGAATCGATCCACCGACGATGCGGCCGGGCTCGACCAGGCGCGAGACCGAGAGAGCCGTCGCGGTCTTGCCGCAGCCGGACTCGCCGACCAGGGCGTAGGTCTCACCACGCTGCACGTCGAGGGAAACCCCGTCGACGGCGCGGACCGGTCCTTCGGGACCGTCGTAGTGCACCTTTAGATCGCGGATCTGAAGCAGAACGCCCATGGCGCCCTAGTATAGGCTGCGCCGGGCCTTCTTCGCGCTCCGCCCATCGACCAAAACCGACCGTTTACCGTGTTGTGACGAAGGCTGTTCGTTTTCGGACACCTGTCCGGCGATCCGAACGGTCGAATCAGACCGCGAAGGACTCCCGGTAGGTGCCGAACACCTGCCGCAGCCGGTCGGAGATCTCGCCCAGGGTCGCGTATGCCTCGACGGCATCGAGGATCAGCGGCATCAGGTTGGCATCGCCCCGGGCGCCCTGTTCCAGCGCGCCTAGCGCCGCCTCGACGGCGGCCGCGTCCCTGCGTTCGCGCAACGCCGCCAGGCGTTCGCTGCGGGTGCGGTAGAGCGCCTCGTCGACCCGGAACAGTTCCGGCTTGGCGCCCTCGCCCGAGGTGAAGCGGTTGACCCCGACCACCACGGCATCCCCGCTCTCGACCCGCTTCTGGTACTGGTAGGCCGCGTCATGGATTTCCCGCTGCTGGAAACCGAGATCGATGGCGCGGACCGAACCGCCGAGTTCATCGATCTTTTCGATGTACTCCCGGGCGCCCTGCTCGATCTGGTCGGTCAACGACTCGACGTAGTAGGAGCCGGCCAACGGATCGACGGTATCGGCGACACCGGACTCGTATGCGATCACCTGCTGGGTGCGCAGCGCCAACAGCGCCGCCTCCTCCGAGGGAAGGCCCAGCGCCTCGTCCATCGAGTTGGTGTGGAGCGACTGGGTCCCGCCGAGCACGGCAGAGAGCGCTTCCAGCGCGGTGCGCACCAGATTGACCTGGGGCTGTTGCGCGGTGAGGGTCGAGCCTGCGGTCTGGGTGTGGAAGCGCAGGCGGCAGAGATCGTCCCGCTCGACCTTGAAGCGCTCGCGGCAAATCCGCGCCCACAGCCGGCGGGCCGCCCGGAACTTCGCCGCCTCTTCGAAGAAGTTGGAGTGGCCGTTGAAAAAGAAGGACAGCCGGCCGCCGAAGCGTTCGAAGGGAAGGCCGCGGGCCAGCGCCGCCTCGGTATAGGCGATCCCGTTGGCCAGGGTGAAGGCGACCTCTTGCACTGCCGTCGAACCCGCCTCACGCATGTGGTAGCCGGAGATCGAGATGGTGTTCCAGCGGGGCAGGTTGGTGTTGCAGTAATCCATGATGTCGACGATCAAACGGATCGACGGTTCCGGCGGATAGATGTAGGTGCCCCGGGCGATGTACTCCTTGAGTAGATCGTTCTGCACCGTGCCCGAGAGCACCGCCGGATCGACCCCCTGCTTGCGGGCCACGGCGACGTAAAGCGCCAGCAGCACCGGGGCGGTCGAGTTGATCGTCATCGACGTCGAGACCTTGTCCAGCGGGATCCCGTCGAGCAGCACTTCCATATCGGCCAACGACGAGATGGCGACGCCGGACTTGCCGACCTCCCCTTCCGCCATCGGATGATCCGAGTCGAACCCCATCTGGGTCGGCAGGTCGAAGGCGACCGATAGCCCGGTCTGCCCTTGTTCCAGCAGGTAGCGGTAGCGCTCGTTGGTCGCCTCGGCGGTGCCGAAGCCGGCGTACTGGCGCATGGTCCAGAAGCGGCTGCGGTACATGGTCGGCTGCACGCCGCGGGTAAACGGGTACAACCCGGGGTAGCCGAGATCCCGCGAAGGGTCGTGGCTTTCCAGGTTCTCCGCGGTGTAGAGCGGGTCCACTTCGCTCGAGGTGGTCTCGAAACGCTCGCGACGTTCCGGCGCCCGTTCCAGGGCGCGGCGCACCTTGTCTTCCCAGTTGCTTCGATCGCCGGACATGGATCGCCTCCTGTGTGACCGGACACGATATCACCGCGAGTGCGGAAACCCCCGCCGGCCGGGCGGGATCGGCGGTTGCAGCGGCGTAATCCTCCCGTAACTCCCCCAGTACTCTCCTTCGCCAAGGCTACGGAGGGCAGGCCCTCCCGCCATTGCTTCAAGGGTGACCCCTCATTCGTAGAGGGTCGTGGGGAGGACAACTCGGGGGACGCCTTGTTCAAACTCAAGAATGCGATCATCGTTGCAGCCGCTGTTTCCGCCCTGGTGCTGGTCGTGCGATTCAGCCAGGTCGGGTCCTACATGAGCGGCGCTCTGGCCTCGAGCTCCTTGACCCTCCCTTGCGAAAGCGAGCAGTGGGTGGTGGAAGAAGGCCCCGCGGGCATGCAGATCCCGCGGCCGGAATGCTGGGACTACTCCGGCGATCCCGCCGACCAGAGCTGCGTCACCGGAGATACCCGCTCGTCTGCGCTGCCGGTACTGATCTCCCGCTACGACTACCAGGATGAAGAGAGCAAGGGTTCGCTGCTGCTGGAGCTGGGCACCCTGCCCGAGTCGCTGACCGACCCCTCCTGGGCCTGGAACGGCTGGGAAGCGCTGGCCTTCAAGCGGGTACAGGCCGGAGGCGGCAACAAGCTGGTGACCCTCGAATACCTGATGTTCGGCCACGACGGCGTGGTACTGGTGGAGACCGGCTACGACGGCGCCTTCGACGATACGGCGCTGATCCGCACCCTGACCGAGAACGTCGAGGAGCTGCTGGAGCGCACCGCCCAGATGAACGACAGCCGCCGCAGCTTCGGCGTCGGCGACACCCCGGCCGAGGCCGCGGACTTCTACGACTGGCTCGGCCGCCAGAGACTGTCCTACTTCCGGGCGGTCACCGACGACGCCTGGTCGCCGGAAGAGGAAGTGGCCCCGGAACTGGAGGAGGCTCCGGTCGACGAGGAGCCTTCCGACGACCTGCGGGCGTAGCCCCGACAGAGGCGCGGGCGCGCCCGAAACGCGCCGCCGCACTCCCGCCCTGCCCCGAACCCAGCCTGACTGCGGCCGAAGCGCGCCGCGCCCTCTATAATCCCGGGCATGTTCATCACCGTCGAACGCACCTCCGAGGGTGTGCGCATGCTGGATCAGCGGCTGCTCCCCTCGACCGAGAAGTATCTGATGCTGCGCTCCCCCGGCGAGGTCGCCGACGCGATCCGCGAGATGGTCGTGCGCGGCGCTCCCGCCATCGGTGTCTCCGCAGCCTTCGGCCTGGCCATGGGCGCCAGCGACGCCGTCGAGCGGGACCCGGCCGGCTTCGACCAGGTCATGGAGCAGCACTACACCCGCATGGCCGCGGCGCGGCCGACGGCGGTCAACCTGTTCTGGGCCATCGAGCGGATGAAGCAGGTCGCGGGCGAGGCCCGCAGCGGCGGCATGGACAACAAGGGCATCGCCGCCCGGCTGGAACATGAAGCCCAGCAGATCCACGACGAGGACCTCGAGTCCTGCAAGGCGATCGGCCGCTTCGGCGCGGAGCTGGTCGCCGACGGCTCGCGACTGCTGACCCATTGCAACGCCGGAGGCCTGGCCACCGCGGGCTACGGCACCGCACTCGGTGTCGTGCGTGGCGCGGTCGAGGCAGGGAAGAAGCTCACGGTGCTGGCCGACGAGACCCGGCCGTTCCTGCAAGGCTCGCGATTGACCTCGTGGGAACTGATGAAGGACGGCATCGACACCGTGCTGATCACCGACGGCATGAGCGGCAGCCTGATGCGCCGGGGCGAGATCGACCTGGTGGTGGTCGGCTCCGACCGCATCGCCGCCAACGGCGACATCGCCAACAAGATCGGAACCTACAACGTCGCGGTGCTGGCCAAGGAACACGACATCCCGTTCTATGTGGCGGCGCCCCTTTCCACCATCGACCGCAACTGCCCCGACGGCGACTCGATCCCGATCGAGGAGCGCGATCCCAAGGAGGTCACCGAGTTCCACGGCACCCCGGTGGCGCCGGAAGGGGTCGGTGTGAAGAATCCTGCCTTCGACGTGACGCCGGCGAGCTACGTCAAGGCGATCGTCACCGACAAGGGGATCGCCCGGCCGCCTTACACCGATTCTCTCGCCGCGTTGTTCGACGCATGACCCGCATCCTCGGCATCGAAACGTCCTGCGACGAGACCGCGGCCGCGGTGCTGGAAGACCGCAGCACGGTGCTCTCTTCGGTGGTGGCGTCCCAGATCGACGCCCACAGCAAGTACGGCGGCGTCGTCCCGGAGATCGCCTCCCGGCGGCACATCGAGGCCATCGGGCCGGTGTTGCGGGAAGCGCTGGAAAAAGCGGACACCACCCTGGACGAGATCGATGCCGTGGCGGTGACCTACGGGCCCGGCCTGATCGGCTCGCTGCTGGTCGGCGTCGCCACCGCCCAGTCCATCGCCTGGCAACGGGACCTGCCCTTGATCGCCGTCAACCATCTGGAAGGGCACGTGCGCTCGGTATTCATCGAGTATCCCGAGATCGCCTACCCGGCGCTGGCCCTGGTGGTCTCCGGCGGCCACACCTCGCTGTATCTGTGTCCTGAAGAGGGGCGCTACGAACTGATGGCCCGCACCCGGGACGATGCCGCGGGCGAGGCCTTCGACAAGGTCGCCAAGCTGTTGGGGCTCGGCTACCCCGGCGGACCGGTGATCGACAAGCTCGCCGTGGATGCCGACGAGAATGCCATCGAGTTCCCGCGCACGGTGATGAAGGACCGTTCACTGGACTTCTCGTTCAGTGGCTTGAAGACCGCGGTGCGCACCCTGGTACAGAAGCGGGACCTGGGGCACGAGCTGCCCACCGGCGGCGAGGCCTCGGATGAAGTGCGGGATATCGTCGCCAGTTTCCAGAAGGCTGCGGTCGACCAGCTGCTCAACCGCACCCTGGCCATCGCCCGGCGCGAAAACGTCAAGAGCCTGCTGGTCACCGGCGGCGTCGCCTGCAACAGCCGCCTACGCCGTGCCTGCCAGGAGTTGGCTGAGAAGGAGCCCTTCGAGGTCTACATCCCGGCGCCGAAGTACACGACGGACAACGCGGCCATGATCGCGGCGGCGGGCTTCCTGTACTACGACCGCGGCGAGTTCGCGCCGGCGAGTTTGCGGGCGGACTCGGGGCTGAAGCTCTAGGCGGAAAGACGCCCACATACCGAGCCCATCCGCACCGAAATGAAGGCCGCTAACGCTGGCCCCGAGCGGACACTCGGGGCCAGTCCGTCCTCCATTCGTTCAGCAGCCCAGCAGCGGGTTCCAATCGTCGGGATCGCACTCGGTCGGGCAACAGTCATTGAAGCCATTGCATGGCGCGGAACCCTCGGGACAATGCAGCACCGGACAGCAGGAGATCTCGTCCGGGCAGGGAATCCACTCGGGAGCACACTCCCCTGTATTCGGGGGATCGTTGCTGCCGTCCCCCCGGCAAATCCGGCACTCGCGGCAGTTGTTCCAGGCCTGATACCCGGAGTAGGCGCCCGCTCCTCCGTGAATTGCCTGACAAATAATGCCTTCGCACTGCTGGATGTTCACATAGCTCACACCTGCATTGATGGCGTGCGCGTCGCACAGGGCACAGGACAGATCACAGTCGGACCCGTCGACGACGATCGGAGCGTCGGGAACTTCCATCAAGAACCGGGCGGTCCCCTTTACGATGAGTTCGAACGCGGCAGCGTGGACAAACTGATCCTCGAGCAAGGAGAGTTGATCTTCCAACCGAGTGGTCCCACGGCCGCCGAACTCATCGAACTCGATGAGATCATCTTCGTCCACCGTCACCGAGCTGAAAGTCGAGGAGTAGGACACTTCGTCGGCACTTCCCTTGGTCGCCGGATCCAGATCCGTCGACGCTATATTCCCTTCGACCTCGAAGAAATCATCGTCGGTTTCCAGCTTGAAGCGGAACCAATCGTCAGTCAGTTCGTGGGTCGACCGCGACAGATGCCGCCAGAGCTCAATCTCGGACTGGTCTCGACGAATCTTCAGCAAACAGGTCGCGAGGCGTTCGCAGCCGAAAGTGGGCGGATTCTCCAGCTCCAGGAGTGCCGCGTTGTAGGGCTCCGGCGCCGAGTCCGCGAAAATGGCCCGCTTGATCTCGACGGTGAAGTAGCGCGGCGTTTCCTCCGAGCTGTTCTGATAGGTGAAGTTCGCGTAGTAGAGGTCAGGGCCGATAACGACGAAATACTCCGGCGGAGGCTCGATCTCGACGAGAGCGTAGCCTGGAAGCAGGGCCAACAGGGCCCCCAGCCCAAGCAAGATCCTGGGCATCACTTTCTGTCTCGGAATCATGGTGTGTCTCCTTCATGAGTTTCTCGAGTTCATGTCGGAGATTTCCGGGCAGGGTTCAAAGCCGGTGAGCGCTTTGTGCCCGCGCCCTGCGTCCAGCCCGATGAGCCGGCACGGCACGTCTTCAGGATCAGTCTGATCTAATCGGGGGTTGGCGAACCCTCATGTTCAAGAGCTTCGGCGCCAGCACCACGATCAACACAACCGCCCCAGACGCCGAAGCGACCGCGACCGCCTGATCCGCCGCCTCGCTCGACTGGCGAAACGGCATCAACGCCGCATCCACGTTGAATCCCACATGCATGGCGACGGCGGGCAGCAGCAGGTGGCCTACGCGATCCATCAACCAGGTCGCCAGGCAGGACATGGCGACGAGCGCGAGGGTGTAGGCCCCCACGGTCACCAGGGTGATCGGACCGCCGGACAACGTCGACCCGGCGGGCGCCCAGAAGAGCGGCAGGTGCCAGAACATCCAGAGGACGCCGATCACCACGCTGGCGATCAAGCCGTTGCTCCTGCGCAGGAGAAGCGGCTGCAGAAATCCTCTCCAGCCGAACTCCTCGCCTAGCGGGCCGAAGGGGATCGCCGCGAGCACCGCCACGGGAAGTAGCGCCAAGCGTGACCATGTCGGCGGCCCCAGTTGCTCTCCGCGAAACCAGGCGATGAGCACTCCACCGGCGAGCACGAGCCATGGAACCGAGAGCGCGACCAGAGTCCATCGCCCGGTTGCGCGAAACGCGAACAGGCTTCGCAGCTGCCGCTTCACTTCCCGGGCGCCATGAGCCCTTCCCGTGAGCAAGAGGCCGACAAGTGACGGGCCGTAGGCACCCGCTAGCATGCACAGCAGCTTCCACGGCGGAACGTCACCCAGATCTGCACCGGCCGGGAGGCGAGCAATCGGAACCCACCATAGCCAGCTCCAACCGAAGGTCAGGACAATGAAAAGCAGCGCTGAGCCGCGTGCTCTTTCCGGCAGGGGCTCGCTCGAAGCCATTTCGCCTCCCCGTTCGGGCACTCCGTTGCCGCACACGGCTCCGAAGACCAGAACTCCCTCGTTTCTACGAAGAGGGCGAACTTATTGTTGCTTCTCCTCTGCAGATTCACCGGGCTTGGGCGTGAGGTGCCTTTCGAGGACAGCAAGCAGTTCCTCGCGACTCAGATTCTCGCCGGTGGCCGTCACCTTGTAGTCGGTGGGCTCGTCCCCGGCGGGAACCTCGCACTCGTAGTAGTACCGCCCGAAGTCATTTTGGAACGATGAGACGTAGACCAGCCGACGCGGATGGTCACGGTGAGCAATTCCGGTGGCGCCGAGATCCGCGTCCCAATGGTCAGCCAGGACCCACCCACGCTCGTCGAGGCGCAGCCACTGCAGGAGGTGCTTGATCGAATCGTCCTTCTCCATGACCAAACCTCTCAACGGCGCGAGTCTCGGATCGCGACCTGAAGTCGAGTCCGGCTACCGAGCGCCAGACGTTTCCTCTGCGGCGGGCCGGTCGAGAACGATGACCCAGCCGCTCAGCCCGCCACCTTCCGGCGCCCCCCAACCGACGATCACCCGGCCATCGGCACTGACGGCGGTTGCCTCGCGGAAATCCCAATCGGGAACCTGGGCTCCGTAGCGATGCAACAAGGTTCCGATGCGTTCGTAGCCGTGGGACGGAGTCCAGACGAAGGCATGGTAATGCGTCGACACGGTGCCGCCGATAAGCCTGGCGAATGTCCCCACGACGACGGTGCCATCGTCGGAGATCGAATTGGGCAGCGTATTGGCGGGGAAGGTCGCGCCGTTCACAGGAGAGATGAAACCGGAACTCCCGATTCGTTGGGCTCCGATTCCTCGACGCCAGATCCATCCAAACCCACCGTTCACCGAGTCCCGGGGGTCGTAGTGACTCCCGGTGACTACGGTGCCGTCAGCGTTGACGGCTCGCGCCTCGCCCAGTCGTCCCCCATCGTCGCGGAGTAGCGGCATCGG
Organism: Acidobacteria bacterium Mor1; assembly: GCA_001664505.1. Taxonomy (GTDB): domain Bacteria; phylum Acidobacteriota; class Polarisedimenticolia; order Polarisedimenticolales; family Polarisedimenticolaceae; genus Mor1. The sequence continues at coordinate 4,125,798 of CP011806.1, read as the reverse complement.
CTCGCCATCGACCCAGGCCACGCCGCGCCTCCAGAACGGTGTCTCAAACCCGACGATCGTGCGGCCATCCCTCGAAACGGCGTTGGCCCGCGAAAAGCCGACGGACGGTAGCACCCGGGGTGTCCACCAGATCTCGAAGTCCCAGGCCGTTGCTCGGCACCCGCCATCCTCGATGCTGCTCCCGACCGCGAGGTTGCCCTCAGCATTCAGGTCATAGACCGCGTTGTTGTACAACCCGCACGCCCGACTGTAGCTTTGCAGCGAGAGCGGCCACCAACTCGAACCGGAGAGCCGGTGCGCGGCGTGAGGCCGTCCCCCGTTCAGGTCGCAACCGACGATCACGTTGCCGTCGGCGGACACGCTGGTCGGCCCTCCTTGCGTGAAGTTCGAATAAGAACATCCACCACCCAACGACTCGAGCCCCCTCTCGAGGCTCCAGGCGAAACTCTCGCCGTTGGCGAACCGACCCACGATCAGAGATGCGTCGCCGTTGATATCTGTGGGGACGGCGACGGCATCTAGCACGTAGAATCTGGCCCCCGGCTCCCCGGCCGTGGATGGCGCGCCGAGCGCGAGAACCGCGAAACAGAGCGCAGCGCGGAGCGTCATGGTCGTTCCCTCCCGACTCTGTCCTACCGTTCATTGTCCCACGCCGCACGGTATTTTTTTGGTCTTCCCGCAGACCACCCGCTGGATCGATGCCGAACGGGAGGGAAGACCTACTCCTGCACGATGTACCGGCGGGTACTTCTCAGCTGCGCCCCGTCCTTCTTCCACTTGGCAAACTCGGCCGCGAGCTTCGCGACCGCGGGATCTCCACCCTCGGGAATCCCGTAGTAGACGATATCCACGTACGGTTCCGCGCGGGCGTTGTCCTTGTCGAACACCGTGACGAACGCGGAACGTGCGAGTTGCTCACCGCAGCGGGAATCGCCGCCGGCCTTCGCCCCCGCTTCGAGCGCCGCCATCAACCGGTCCGGCAGCGGCTGGTCGGCGGCCGCCTGGAATGCATCCATCGCGGCCGTGAGGACCTTCTCGCTGACCAGGATGTTGCCCTGGACGCTGACGCCGTCCCGGATGATTTGACCGGCGAACCCGCTGTTCTCCTTGCCGGTGTATACAGCGACCGGGCCGGACTTCAGGGCGACCACCGCGTACTGCTGATTCTCCGGATCGAACTCCGGGGCACGCATGGCCGCCAACGCTTCCTTCGCACCGGCCCCCTCGCGCAGCATCTGGATGCCTTTCTCCCGGGCGTCCCCGTTGCTCATCGCCTGGACCACCACGCCGCCCAGGCCGGGCCGGATGGTCGCGATTCCGTAGACGCACCAGGTGCAGGAGGCTCCGGCCGCTCCGACCTGGCCGGTCTCCCGGTCGACGGCGAGGATCGACCAGGTGGCGAAGCTGGGGGTTGTGCAGATGAAGCAGAGAACCAGAAGCAGTGCGAGCCGCGAGATCGAAAGCATGGAGGCCCCTCCGAGAGTGTGAAGTTCACACCACCAGACACGGGACCCGGGCCCCTGGTTGCAGTCCGGGGCCTCTTTTTGCGGCCCCTACTCTCGTTTCCCGGAGGAGGCGCCTTTCAACATCGTCGATGCCTCGACGTGATAGATATCGCCGCGGCTCGTGAAGAGGAACGAGGCTCCGTCGGCGCTCATCATCGGGCAGAGCTGGTGGTCGGAGGTATTGAACGCGTTGCCCAGTGCCTCGGGAGCGCTCCACTCCCCCTCGGGCGTCGCGTGGCTGATATAGAGGTCACCCCGGCCACGGCCTCCCTTCCGCACCGACGAGAAGATCAGATAGCGTCCATCCGGATCGATGAATGGATCGGCCTCGTAACCCGGCGTGTTGATCCCATCGGGAAAGGGCTCGGCGGCCCGAAAGGCATCGCCGTCCCAACGGGCGATATAGAGGTCGAAACTGCCGGCTCGATCGGAGGCGAAGACCAGATCGCCGCGCCGGGTGAAGGAGGTGTAGTACTCGTTGCCCTCACTGTTTACCGGCGCCTTCAGCATCACCGGCTCTCCCCAGCCGTCTCCGTCCCGCTCCAGAAAGGCCAGCTCCGCATTGCCGTTCACGGCGGTGGTGAAGTAAAGACGCTCCTCGTCGAAGGAAAGATAGGGGTCGTGGGCGGTGAGCTCGGGGGTACCGATGATCTCCCGCGGCCCTTTCCACTCGGACCCGGTCCACTCGTAGGAAACGACGGACTGCCACTGGCCGTGCTCGATACCGATGTAGATCGTCTGCCGGTCGCGGCTCATGGTGGAACAGAACTCGTGGCGGTCGGGCATGGAGACGGTCCCTTCTCCCAGGATCTCCGGCACCTCGGGACTGTCGTTCCCGGTCCGGGCTGCGGCCTGGCCTTGCGTCACGGTGAAGCAGGACAGGATCAGCAGGCAGAGCAAACCGCGCATCGTTACCTCCTCGAAATAGGGGTCCGGAACACCGGCGACCGGAGCACCGACGTACTCAACGCCCCTCGAGCCTCACAGGTTACCGGCGAAAACGCTTTCGGGCCGCCCCTCGAAGAATAGGCCGACTCAGCCCGGCGCCGTCAGCTCGCTGCGTAGCTTGCAAAGCGCCCGGTACTTGAGGCTGCTGCAGTACTCCGGCGCGATTCCGAGGGTCGCGGCCGCCTGCCGGTTGGTCACGCCGTCCACGCAGCGCAGATGCAGGATCGCGCGCTCCAGCGCGCTCAGGCTCTCCATCGCAAGGGCGATGCGGGCTTGCCGCTCCTGCTCCTCCAACCCGCGAACCCGCGGGGAGCGGTCGGGTAGGCGGCCGGCCAGGCCCTCGTCCAGAGTTACCGGACGCTCGACACCTCGCCGCCGCAGCATGGAACAGAGCTGATTGCGGGCGACGCCGTAGGCATAGCGCAGCACCGAACCCCGCCGCGCGGTCCCCTTGCGGCGCGCCTGCAGGGCGACCATCACGGTCTGCTGCGCGAGATCCTCCGCCTGCCCGGCGAGCTCCGGCGGCAGGCGCCTGCGGAGGTAGGCGTAGACCTTGGGGTGCAACGCCGGCGCCGCGAGGTTTTCGTCGGTGCGTTCACATGCCTCGGTCGATGGTCGGCTCATAGCGTCCTCGCCGTGGAGATGAAACCTCTCGCTGCAAACGGCGCAACCGGGGCCAGAAACCGGCAATCGCCGAAGTGGCGCACGCTCATTTGCGGGCGCGCCCCCTGCCCCGGCGGATGCGGCTCCCGGGAGAGTCGGGGTAGACTCGGGTCATACGGGATGCCCCAATCGACAAGGAGCCGCGCTCCATGAATGCGAAGCTCATCGCCATGCTTACCGTCTGGCTCGGCGCCACTCTGCTGTCCCTGGCCGCCGCGGCCCGGATCGAAGTTCACCTACCCGACAATGCCGACCCCGCCGAAGTCGCGACGCTGGGGATGATCGCCCTGTCGGAAGACTCCGAGGTGCTGTTCGAGCAGACCGCCACGGTGGTCGAACCGGGGATCGCCCGATTCGCCTCCGAGGCCGTGCCCGACCGGACCGAGCTGCTCGGCTTCTTCAGCCGGGGGCAGCGGGGCATGGTCGGCGCGGTCTGGTGGCCACGCTCCGACGGCAAGCCGCTACTGGTGGAGCTGAAGGACCGCTGCCCCGATCGGTGCGACGGCGCAGGAGGCACCGCCCGCAGCTGGTTCGAGGGCTGGATCGACGACGCCGATGACGGCTACTGGGAACTGGCGAGCCTCGCTGACGCCTTCGAGAAACGAGGGCGCCCCGCGCGGAAACCGGCGCGGGCGGGCCGGTCCGAAGGCGAATGGGTCTGGACGCCGGGCCAAGGGGGGCTGCGACTGATCCCGGAGAGCAAGGTCGAGCCGCCCTTCCCGGAGAAGGCGAGAAGAGAGCGAGTGGGAGGGATCGTGCTGCTCAAGATCCGAATCGAGACCGACGGCAGCGTGAGCGACATCAAGGTCGATCGCTGCACGAAGCCCGGCTACGGATTCGAGCAGAAAGCGATCGAGGCCGTCTCCCAGTGGCGCTACGAACCGCCGACACGGGACGGTGAACCGGTGTCGGTGGTCGACTTCATCGTTCAGGTCGGATTCGAAGTGAGCTGAATCGAGGCCGGCGCCTTCCCCAGGATCCAGAACGACGAAGAGCACCCCAAAAAGATGAAATTTTGACGGGGCGCAGTGAACCCTGCCGGTTCGGGCCACGACCATTCCTCCGGGAAGGGCAGAAACCTGCCCGTCGCATCCAGGAGGTTGAGCATGGATCGTCTTCGTTGGATAGTGCGCGTTTCGGTCGGCCTGACCGTCGCGATAGCCGCGAGCTTCGCGGCAGTTGCCCAGGATCCCGCCCATCGCATGCGGGTGATGGCGCAACTCCCCGAGCATGCTGACGAGTATGTCGTCTACGACCAGTTCGTCAACACGACCGACGGGAGCTTGCGTTTCGCCATCGATCTTGGACTCAGCGGCGATTGGAATCGCGGGGTCTCTCTCCCGTTGACTTTCAACTCCACGGCTTCGGACGATGGGGTCGGCCGTATCGACGCGAGCTGGATTCTTGGGTTCACCGATCGTGTTCACGAGCAACCGAACGGGGACCTCGAACTCACCGATGACCAGGGGAGGAGAGTCGTCTTCTTGAAGCCCGGCAAGTCCGGCCCCTATCTGCCAGCCCAGCCGGGCGAGAAAACCCATCTGCAGCTAACCCTGGTCAACTCCCTGACGGTGGAAGAGTCCTACCGCGGTGGGGTCATCAAGACCTATACCCGATCTGCAGCCATGGAACCCTGGTACCTGACCCAGGTTCAGCAAAGCGACGGGACAATCTTGACGATAACGCGCGCCGGAAGCGAGGTGCGCAAGGTCGTCAATCCGTCGGGCGAAGGAGTCCTGCTTCACTACACCGACGGGAGGCTCACGTCACTTCAGACCTCCCCGGCCCATACGACGAGTTTCACCTACGCCGGCGCGTCTCTGTCCTCGATCACTTTTCCATCAGGGCAGGTGTACGAGTTTGTTCACTCGAAATCGGATCAGCACGGCTGGTTGATCCGGGAGCTCCGCGTCGCGGGCTCGCCTTTCATCATCTACGATTACTCCGACCCCGCAGGGGGCCCCCTTCGGGTGCAGCGCACCACGCGTTTCCTCGGTTCGACTACGTTCCATTACCAACCCCAATGGAACCAAACCGTGGCCCTCGACGACTACGACGGATTCATCGCGTACACCTACGATGCACAGGGCCGCACCACCGAGATCAAGACCCCAGATGCGACTGTCTCTCGGGACTTCGATGCAAACGGCAATGTCGCCACCTTGTACAAGGGCAGCTCTGATTTCGTCGACTACACCTACCAGAACGGGCGATTGACCCAGCTGGTCGACCAGGACGGGCTCACCGCCATCGTCGGCTACGACACGTCCCACGCGGTGTCTTCGCTGCGTACACGAGGAGGTGATGTGTTGGCCCTCGAGCTCGATGGTGGTGCGACGACCGACGGCAATGATCTCGTCGCGCTGCTCGAGGAGCTGAACGGCAAGCCGTTGACCAGCTCGATCAACCCGACACCCATCGACCAGGGCTTAGCCAAGTACGACACGCGCCTACTGACGGGCAGACCGCTGATCGTGGAGTATCAAGACACCTCCCGGTCCGACTGGCAGACGACGCCGGGAGACGTCTACCTCTCTCGGCCAGAGCCGGTCTCCGCACTGCGGCCGCCCGGCTTCCACGAAGGCTTCGGCCCTGAGGCAATCTCCGAAGTGGAGTCTTATGATCCTCACAGCGGAAACGCGACCCCGTCGGGCACCGAATGCGCCGTCATCGTCCACATTCAGATGTGGCCAGAGACCAGTGGCGGGCTTGCCGACAGCGAACCGGCCTGTCTGATTCCGCCGAGCGATCCCGAGTGCTGGGATACGGAGATCCTGTTCTGCTACCCGTCTCTGGATCCACCCGGCGGGGGGGATCCATTTCCGTGCCTCTTCGCGCTGAGCGGCCCGGGACAGGTCGAGGTGGGTGAGCCAGCAGTCTACACGGTGCTATCGCCCTCTGGGACCTGCGGCGGGCCTGTCACCTACACGGCCTCCTCGGGTGAGTCCCAAACCGTTGCAAACGGCGGCCCGGCCATCTTTGCATTCTCTACGCCGGGAGCCCGCACGATCACGGCAAGCTGGGGCGGCCGGATACGCTCGACGACCACCGTCGTTCAGCAGCCTTCGCTTCCCTGCGCCTACTCCACGCTGATCACGCCCCCGGTAAGGCGGATCGGCGAAATCATTACCGCAACGCCGACCCCAAACTGCGCACCCTACTCGTTCAACGCCCAGGACACCGGAGCGTGCCCTCGATTCGGCAGCGGCAGCACCTTCCAGACCGCCTATTCCAGCACGGGGCTCAAGGCCATCTCGGTCAACGTTGCAGGAGATAGCCAAGCACAGTCTTTCAACTACTTCGAGGTACAGTGCGCCTCGATTCAGGGAGACTCGATCGTCGACACTGGGGAAACCGTTTGCCTGTCAACGGACTCCCTGGCCGCCGGTGCGACCCTTGACTGGAGCGCGCCGGGCAGCTCGACCCCTACCGGTAATGGGAGCTCGTTCTGCACGTCATACGATACTCCCGGGTTCTACGACGTCTCGGCCACGCTCTCCGTAGAGCTCGCCGATTGCGGCATCAACGGCAGCTGTACCTCGGGTCCTTTCAACATCGAGGTTTGCAACGATCCCTCAATCTTGGTTCAGCCTTCGAGCCAGACCGTTTGTGCCGGTGCGGCGACGCAGTTGACTGCCCTGGTGGAAAATGGGAACACCTACCAGTGGCATCGCAATGGCACACCCTTCGGCCCTGAACTGCCGCTGCCCGGTTTCGGAACTACCGAGGTGTCCGAGACTCTGACTCCCAGCGCCGCTGACGACGGTGCTACATTCAGCGTCGTAGTGCGAGGGTGCGGTCAGACTATCGAGAGTTCCCCAGCAACCCTGGGAGTCGCCGCCCTAAGCCGCATCGAGTACGAGCAATCCGCAGGCAGCTGGCAGGTTCCGGCGGGCGATCGACTCCCCATCCCACGGGGCGTGTCCGTACCGTTCCGGGCGATCAACGCGGAAACGTCGACACCGTTCCCGCCTGGCGAACCGGCGTGGAGCGGCGGTGCCAGCGGGTCCGGCGGAACACTCTCTGCAAGCTTCGACACCTTGGGGTCCAACCCCCTGACCGCGAGCTGCGGTGGTGTCGCCAAGACTATTGACGTCGTCGCGTTCGAAGCATCGATCCAACTCAACGGCGCACCACTACCAACTTCGGGACCGGGCAACTGCGCATACCTCGACCACGCTCCTACAGATGGAGCACCGTCGATGCCCGACCTCGAAGCGGTGATCGAGCCAAGCGGACTGAACGATCAGATCGAATGGCGGGTCAACATGACCTTCACCCGAGGTCGCAATGACAACGAGGACTTTCCTAGCTCAGGGCCGGTCACCGCGGCGGCGTCCAGCGGCCTGGATATCAGGGCACAGTTTGGCCCTGAAATACGCGGCGGCCAAGGGACCGTGACCTACGGGGTCGCCGGGCAGGAGTTCCGGAAAGAGCTTTCCTTCGGCGTGCGCTCGAGGAATCCGACGGAAGCGCAGATTCTGGCCCATATCGGAAACACCACCTGGTACGACAAATACGTTGCAGAACACGAGAGTGGGCTCCAGCAATTCAACGATTCTTCGCAGTCCGCGATCGCGTGTATCGACACCGATATCCAGCACACGCCGAACAGGTCGCCGGACCTTGGCTGGGGGCTCTTCCAACTGACGGGCATTCCCAATCCACCGCAGAGCGCAGCTCTTTGGGATTGGATGGAGAACGTGGATGTCGGCAAGGCTTGGCTTCAGGTGAAGTACGGCGAATCGGTCATCTGGCTGAACAGTCAACGTGCGCAGGCCGCAGCCGCAAATGGAGGTGTCCCTCAGCCGATTCCCTCATGGCCGCCCGAGGCGAACTGCCAGTTCAGGGATTCGAACTATTGCATCCTTGACACCCACCCGCAGACGCAGGAGGACCCAGTAGCGCTCAAACAGTTCAACGGCGCTTCAGGGGGTAACTACATCGTTTGGGACAACACCAGCGGGATGTGGGAACGAAGGCAGAACAACGCACTGCAATTTAACTACGTCAATCGAGTCTGCAGTGTCACGCCGCCGCCGGCGTGCCCGTGACCGAGATAGATCGGAGGCAAATGACATGAGAAACCAACTCGCGATGATCTTGCCGATGCTGTTGGTGTTTGCGACGGCGTCACCCTGGGCGGGCGACGCTCCCACGAGCCGATGCGACCAAGGGACCGTCCTGGTTTCAGCAGAACCCGGGTGGACACTTCCTGGAGCGCTACCCTGGCCGACCTCCGTGCTCTGCGTAGACCGCGACGGAGCCTTGACCGTGATCGAGCGGCTGGAACAACACGTCAGTTCGGTTGAAGCTCATCCTGAGCACGACCTGATTGCAATTTCAATCGGCAACGGCGCGGTCGATAGCGTACTGCTACGGCATGGGCCGGATCTAGGGCGGCGCACCCAACTCCAGCTCGCTGCTCCGGACTCGATTCTTCTGAAGGCACGGCCCCTGGTGTCCAGGGGCGGGCCGGTCGGATTAGAGTTGACCCGAGTTGACGCCGTGACTTACCAGTCGCAGGTCGAGCTCAGATGGCTCTCTGCGCCCAGTCGGCCGGTAAGCCCGCCGCCGACACTCGCGAACGGCGAGATTTCCGTTGAAATTCGGGGCCCGGGGCGCTCGCAGGATCTGGACAAAATCCAGCTCGATGCCTCGGGCCGGCTCATCGGGCTCGAGGGTGCCGACTGGAAGTTCGGCTCGCATACCCCGTATCCCTCGCGGCATCGCGAATCGCCGCGAGGTTGGAATTTGGTCACCCTCGATCCAGGATTCTTGGTGATGCAGCGGGTCCCCTACCGGACCGGCCTTGAGACAACGCTAACAGCAGTCTTGGACCGGGATTCGGGGATCTGGCACGAGTTTGAAGTCACTGGGAACTACACTTGGTTGAGACGCTATGGCGATTGGCTTGCCGGACAGGTTCGGTGGATGCATCCAAGCGCCGACTTCGAACTCAACACCACTGGCCCACCGGTTGGGACGGATCGGTTCATCTTCTACGAGCTGGAAACCGGCCGCCGCATCGAGGTTGAGCTCGGCGTCGAGGCCGACGTCCTGCACCTTGAGGACAACCAACTGCTGTACCGGATCGACGACGCGATCTTCAGCGCGGAGCTGTCTTATGATGGCGTGGAGAACGTGCAGGAGCTGGTGCGCGACAAGGCTCTCCGACACGTGCACTGGGGCTTCACAGTCGACTAGCGTAGACCGAAGGAGCCGCATCTCGAGAAAAATTTTGAGATGCGGCCCCGTTCGCGCGGATAGCACCTCAGGGGCGCCTCTTCTTCTTGCCACGACGGATCTCCAGCTCCAGTGCATCCAGTCGCGTCTCCCAGAAGCGGCGGAAGGGATCGAGCCAGTCGTCCACCTGCTTGAGCGGCGCGGGGTCGACCGCGTAGATCCGCCGGGCCCCTTCGGCCCGGGCGCTGACGAAACCGCTGTCCCGCAGCACCTTCAGATGCTGAGACACCGCCGCCTGGGTGATCGAGAACTCTCGCTGCACTACCTCGCTGACCTCGCCGGCGCTGCGCTCGCCGTCGCAGAGCAGCTCGAGAATGCGACGGCGAACAGGCACACCGAGGATGTCGAAGGCGTGGCTCACTTTGGGGCCGCCTCTCCGGTATAGAAGGCGGCGGTGCGGCCGGCCTGGGCCCGGGCGGTTTCGGCATCCGTGCCGAAGGCCTCGTCGGCTCGACCCCAATCATGGCTCGAGGCGCGCAAGAAATCCTTTCCCTCGTCGGTTGCCATCCAGGTTTCTTCGGCGAAACGCCCGTCGTCGCTGCCGAGATGGACCCCCAGCCCGACGAAACCCAGATCCCAACCGGTTCCGGTGGCTCCGGGGCCGTACTGTTTCCAGTGGGCGTCGGCGGGAAGGGTGTGCTCGAGGGTCAGGGTGGCATGCCCACCCTCGGCGGCGGCCAACGCCACATCGACCCAGGTCACGCTGCCGGCGAACTCCCAGGTGATCGCCAGACGTGCCTGCTGCGCACCGTTCGCCGGCGGTTCGCAGGCGAGGATCTTGCCCGAAGCGTTCCCTTCGATCTGAAAGGTTCCCCCGGCTCCGAACTCACCACTCACCGGCGCGAACCAGCGGGAGAGCCGCTCGGCATCGGTGACCGCATGCCACAGGTCGGCGGTGTCGGTGGCGTAGGTCCGGGCCAGGCGCACGATCCGCATCTCCTTGCCGTCCCGCTCGGTGGAATCCACCGTGCGGGCCACCGCTCCCAGGACGTCGTCGAAGGGCTGCTTCATTTCCAGGTCTCCTTGTTCGTTTCTTCGGGATGCATTTTTTACAGCCATCGCTTATATAAGTCAAGACTTAATATTGTGGACGGCCCTCGGACCCGGTTACTCTTGGGGGCTCCGGCGGTCCGCGGGCGGCGGACCCCGAATGACCACGAAAGGGAAGACTCGTGCGAACGATCGATCTGTCGGGCAAAACGGCTCTGATCACCGGCGTGGCCAACCAGCGCTCGCTGGCCTGGGCCATCGGCGATGCCCTGGGCGAGGCCGGCTGTCAGCTGGCGTTCACCTACCAGGGGGAGCGCCTGCACAAGAACGTGACCGAACTGGCGAAGAAATACCCCGACGCGCCGATTCTCTCTTGCGACGTCAACAGCACCGAGCAGATCGACGGCGTGTTCTCGGCGATCGAGAAACGGCTGGGAGGCCGGCTGGACATCATGGTTCACTCCATCGCCTTCGCCCGGAAGGAAGACCTTGAAGGCGACTTCCGCAAGACCACCCGGGACGGCTGGCGCACGGCGATGGAGATCAGCGCCTACTCGCTGGTGTCGCTGACCAAGCGCGCCGTGCCCCTGATGGAAAAGACCGGCGGCTCGATCATGGCGCTCAGCTTCCTGGCCAGTCAGCGGGTCTTCCACAACTACAACGTGATGGGCAGCGCCAAGGCCGCCCTGGAGCACGCGGTGCGGCAGCTCGCCTTCGAGCTCGGCCCCAAGAACATCCGGGTCAACACGATCTCGGCGGGCCCGGTCAACACGCTATCGGCCCGGGGCATCAAGGGCTTCTCCAACATGGCGACCCTGCACCGGGAGAAGGCGCCGCTGGGACGCAACATCGAACCGTCGGAGGTCGGCGACGCCGGGCTGTTCCTGGCAAGCCCGATGTCCACCGGCATCACCGGCCACACGCTGTACGTCGACGCCGGCTACAACATCATGGGCATCTAGCCGCAAGAGAGGCGCCATATCGAGCCGGGCGCCCGGCGAACGGGTCGAGTTCGGGCAGGGGCACGGGGGTATCGGACAGGGAGAGAACCATGGCGAAGCACATCGGGATCGTGGCCGTCAGCGCCGAGGGCGCGGCACTCTGCTACCGCACCATCTGTAGCGAGGGACCGGAGCTCATGGGCCGCCACGCCCACCCCGAGATCACCATGCACACGATCCCGCTCAGCGACTACATGCAACCGATCTACGAGGACGACTGGAAGGGAGTCGCCTCGCTGATGCTCCGTTCGGCCGAGGTGCTCGAGCGCGCCGGCGCGGACTTCATCATCTGTCCCGACAACACCGTGCACCAGGCCTTCGACCACATGCTCGGCGATTTGCCGCTGCCCTTCATCCACATCGCCGACGGGGTCGCCGACGAGGCCAAGGCCCGGGGCATGACCCGGCTGGCGGTGCTCGGGACCCGTTACCTGATGGAAGGGCCGGTCTACCGCAGCCATCTCGGCCAGCGGGAGCTGGGCTACGAGACCCCGCCCACCGAGGACCGGGAGCGGATCAACCACATCATCTTCGACGAGCTGGTCAGCGGCTGGTGCCGGGACGAATCCCGCTTCTACGTGGCCCGGGTGATCGAGCGCCTACGCCACGACCGGGGTTGCGACGGGGTGGTCCTGGGCTGCACCGAGATCCCCCTGTTGATCGGCCCCAAGGACTCGACCCTGCCCACCCTGGATTCGACCCGGCTGCTGGCCCGGGCGGCCCTGCGGAGGGCGGTCGAGGGCTGACCGGGCGGCCGGGACACGCCGTTGCTATGATGTCGCGTCCTGCGCAGTCCGCGCCGGAAGATCCACGGTGTCTCGATGAAGTCCCAGAATATCCGGAATTTCAGCATCGTCGCGCACATCGACCACGGGAAGACCACCCTGTCCGACCGGTTGATGGAGGGCACCGGCGCGATCACCGAGCGCGAGAAGCAGGACCAGATGCTCGACTCGATGGATCTCGAGCGCGAGCGCGGCATCACCATTAAGTCCCACGCGGTGACCCTGAGCTACAAGGCCCAGGATGGTGAGACCTACCACCTGAACCTGATCGACACCCCGGGCCACGTGGACTTCAACTACGAGGTCTCCCGCAGCCTGGCCGCCTGCGAGGGCGCGCTGCTGGTGGTCGATGCCAGCCAGGGGGTCGAGGCCCAGACCCTGGCCAACGCCTACCTGGCCGCCGACAACGATCTGGAGATCGTGCCGGTCCTGAACAAGATCGACCTGCCCGGCGCCGACGCCGACAAGGTCAAGGACCAGGTCGAACAGGTCGTCGGCGTCGACACCGAACACGCCGTGGCCGCCTCGGCCAAGATGGGTATCGGCATCCAGGAGATCCTCGAAGCGGTGGTCAAGGTGGTCCCGCCGCCGACCGGCGACTACGACGCTCCGCCCAAGGCGCTGATCTTCGACTCCTGGTACGACTCTTACCGCGGCGTGGTCATGCTGGTGCGGGTCATCGACGGCACGTTCAAGACCCGGATGAAGATCAAGCTGATGAACACCGGCGGCACCTACGAGATCGAGGAGCTGGGACACTTCACCCCGCACCCGGTCGTCGTCAAGGAGCTGGGTGTCGGCGAGGTCGGCTTCATCATCGCCAACATCAAGGTCATCGCCGACTGTCAGATCGGTGACACGGTCACCGAGGTCAAGAACGAGACCTCCGAGCCCTTCCCCGGCTTCCAGGAAGTCAAGCCGATGGTCTTCGCCGGGCTCTACCCGACCGATTCCGACCAATACCCGATCCTGCGCGACGCCGTGGAGAAGCTGCGGCTCAACGACTCGTCGTTCAGCTTCGACCCCGAGAGCAGCACGGCGCTGGGCTTCGGTTTCCGCTGCGGCTTCCTGGGCCTTCTGCACATGGAGATCATCCAGGAGCGGCTGGAACGGGAGTTCAAGCTGGACCTGGTCACCACGGCTCCCGGCGTGTCGTACATCGTGACCACGACCAAAGGCGAGCGCAAAGAGATTCACAGCCCCGCCGAGCTACCGGATCAACAGTTCATCGAGTCCATCGAGGAACCGGTGATCGACGCGATGATGATCACCCCGGCCGAGTATCTGGGCAGCATCATGAAGCTCTGCGAAGACCGGCGCGGCGTACAGAAGAACCTGACCTACGTGACCAAGACCCGGGTCATGTTGGAGTACGAGCTCCCGCTCAACGAAGTGGTGCTCGACTTCTACGACAAGCTCAAGTCGTCGACCAAGGGTTTCGCCTCGCTCGACTACCACGTCTCCGGCTTCCGCAAGAGCAAACTGGTGAAGCTGGACCTGATGGTCAACACCGAGCCGGTGGATGCGCTGTCGCTGATCTGCCACCGGGACAAGGCCGAGTACAAGGGCCGGGCACTTGCCGCCAAGATGAAGGAGCTGATCCCCCGGCAGATGTTCGAGGTGATCATCCAGGCATCGATCGGCGGCAAGATCCTCTGTCGCGAGACCGTCCGCGCCCTGCGCAAGAACGTGCTGGCCAAGTGCTATGGCGGTGACATCAGCCGCAAGCGCAAGCTGCTGGAAAAGCAGAAGGAAGGCAAGCGCCGCATGAAGTCGGTGGGCCGGGTGGATATCCCCCAGGAAGCCTTCCTTGCGATCCTGAAGGTCGAGTAGGCCCCTCCCGACTCAGTTGACGCCCCAGTGGTAGACCACGCCGGCGGAGATCAGGTCGATGTCGTTCTGATGTCCGGTGACGTTGCGGTCGCCCACGTCGTTGAAGCGGGTGTAGGTCAGTTCCAGCGACAGGTTCTTGTTGAGGAACACGTTGGCGCCGGCACCGAAAGCCAGGTCGGTTCCCGAGGCGCTGCCCCGAAAGTCTTCCACCGGATCGGTGTAGGTCACCTGCTGGTCCCAGGCGAAGAGCCCCAGAGAACCGAACAGCTGCGCCTTGCCGCCACCCACCGGCAGGATGCCGTGGGCCCAACCGGCAAAGCCGTCCACCTCGATACGGTCGTCGAAGCCGAAGATCGGATCGCCGTCGACACCCGGTCCGTCGAACTCACCCGGCGGAACGTAGTCGCCGATACCCGAACTCGCCCGCAGCGAACCGAGGTCGACATAGCCGACCGAGGCCGCGAACACCGCCAGGAAGCGGTAGCCGCCGCGCACCATGTAGCCGGTATCGGTGTCGTCCAGACTGTTGGCCTGATCGGCCAGTTCGTAGTCGTTGAACTTGGACTGTCCCGGGCTGAACCCGGTGAACCAGGAAGCGCCGTCCGACGCGGCGGTGGAACCGCCGCTCAGGAGCGCGACGCCAAGGACCAGCAAGGCAAGGCCGGTACGTCGTCGTGAAGTAGCCATCGTCTATCCCCCTTCGGGCCGCGAGCCCGCGGCATTCGGTAGCGGCGTCGACCAGGATGTCGCACCGCGGATTCAGGGAGATATCGTTCGGGAGGCCGCAGCCCCTGCACTCTTACTCGTCGCCGCCCCAGCTCACGAGCCAGATGTCGGAGCGGTATTCTTCCACGTCGGCGTAGAGAGTGCGGCCGTCGCTGCTCAACGCGTAGCTCGCGGGTCCGGGGATTCCGCTCAGCGGACGCACCGTCCCGGCGCCTGCCTCCCACACCACGGCTCGCCGCCGGGCGCTATCCCAGAACAAGGCACGCCGGTCGTCAACCCAGCCGGCGCGCTGGACGTTACTCACCACTTCTCCTTCGGCGGTGCGGTACCTGAAGGAGGCCCCCTTTTCGAAGTCGTAGAACCCGCTTTCGATCCGTCCGTCGATCACCACCGCACCCGCCGCGAACGAGCCGCCACGGGACACGTTGTCCATCAGGAAACCGACCGATTCAGGAATCCCCTCGAAACGCAGCGGCTCGGTGACCGCATCCAGCCCGCCCTCGGGCAACTGCAGCACTCCCATCTGCCAGCCGCCCGGTATCTGATAGGCCACGGCAATCCGCCGCTCGTCGAGAAACTCCGGCTGGTTGAGATCCACGTCCGGGTAGTCGGTGAGCTGTCGCAGCCCGGTCCCGTCGGTCCGCACGGCCCAGATGTCGTAGTGGCCGCTGCGATTGGAGTAGAAGGCGATCCAGCCACCATCGGGCGAGAAGACCGGCCCGCGGTTGCGCAGAGCATCGCCGACGATCTTGCGCCGCTCGCCGGTCTCGACGTCGAGGGTCAGGATCTGTTCGAACTCGGCCGAGTCGGTGTAGGCCAGGAACCGGTCGTCGGGGGAAACGCTGGCCTGGGTCACCCGGCGATTGCTCTCGTACAGCGTCTCGGTGGTGCCGACCACCTCGAGCCGCTCAGGATCGAAATCCATCCGCTGCAGGCGATTGTCGACTCGCGAGGCAACGATGGCGACACCCGCCGCCGAACCCGCAGCCTCGAAGGTCGGCGAAGTGCTGACGGTCACCGGCACCGGCTCTCCCTGGGCCTCGCCGCTTTGCTCGTCGATGGCGATGCGCCACAGATCCGGATTGCCGCCACGATCGCTCAGGAAGTAGAGCCACTTGCCGTCGTCGGACCAGAACGGGTCCCAGTCGGTGTGGGCATCGATCAGCACCGGCTTCGGGTCGCCCCCCGCCGCCGGCACCGTCCACAGATCCCGCTGCCCCTGGACCGTGGCCAGGTGCGTCCAGAACGCGATGCGCTGCCCCGACGGAGACCAGGAGGCCCCTGCGGCGTCGATCTCTGCGAGCCTGCGGGTTTCACCACTGGCCACGTCGACGACGAACAGATTCGCCGTCGAACTTCGGGAGTACGGATTGACCACGAACTCGGTGGTGTAGACCAGCTCGGTTCCGTCGGGGGACCAGGCGGGGTCGAAGCCGTCATCGCTCACCCGGCGCGGAGACTCCCCGGTGGCCCCCATCACGAAGATCCCGCCCCCTTCACGACTGGACGTGAACGCGATGCGGTCTCCGTCGGGCGAGAACGCAGGCTGCACATCGATCCCGTCGTGGTCGGAAGTCAGGTTGATCGCCTTCTCACCTCCGACCCGCTGCAGGAAGATGTCGGTGTCCACTCCGTCCACGCTGACGAACAACAGCTGTTGGCCGTCCGGCGACAGCGACGGGTTGATCTGCTGGCCGGGAATGTTGGTCAGCTGAGTCAGCTTGATGCCCTGGGAAGCGGGCAGATCGGAATCGTTCATCAGGATCGAGGCCACCAACATCAACCCCAGGAACGCCACGGCGGCGGGCCAGAGCCAGCTGCGTTTGCGGGGTGCCGCGACGGTCTCCGCAGCCTCGGCAACCGGAGCGGCCGACGGAGTCTCCCGCAGCAAGACGCCGATGTCCCCCATGTCCCGCAGCCGGTCCGCCGGATCCTTGCGCAGGCAGCGCTCGAGCAGGGTGCGAACCTGGGCCGGCGCCGTCGCGGGGAGCGCGCCGTAGTCCGGCTCCTTGTGCAGGATCGCGGCGAGCACGTCGGTGGCGGTCTCCCCCTCGAAGGGGGACTGCCCGACCAGGAGCTCGTAGAGCACGCAGCCGAAGGCCCAGACGTCGGTACGGCGATCGACCGGCTTGCCCCGGGCCTGTTCGGGGCTCATGTAGTTGGCGGTGCCCAGGATCGCGCCGGCCGCGGTTCCCGCCGAGGTAACCGTGGGCATCAACGTCGGAGCCGTTCCCGACGCCGAACCGGCCCGGCTCTCCACCGCCTTGGCCAGACCGAAGTCGAGCACCTTGATCTGCTCGCCGGAGGTGACCATCACGTTGGCCGGCTTGAGGTCCCGGTGGATCACTCCCCCTTCGTGGGCCGCCTCCAACGCATCGGCGATCTGACCGGCGAACTCCAGAGCGTCGTCCACCGGCAGCGTTCCGCCGAAACGGGTCAGCCGGGTCCGCAGATCCTCGCCGTCGACGTACTCCATCGCCAGGAAACGGCGACCCTCGTCCTCGTGGAGTCCGTGGATCGAGGCGATGTTGGAGTGGTTGAGCGCGGCCAGGGTCTTGGCCTCCCGCTCGAAGCGGCTCAGCCGGTCGGGATCCTGGGCGAACTCCCCGGGCAAGACCTTGATCGCCACGTCACGATCCAGCGACGAGTCGACCGCTTTCCAGACCTGCCCCATCCCCCCTTCGCCGATCTGCTCGACGAGCCGGTAGTGCAGCAGGTTCTCACCCGGTTTGATGGCCATCTTGCTTTGCCCCGTTCAGAGTTCTTTGCTTCGCCCGATGCTTCCGCCGGCTACTCGCTGTAGAGCGCGTCCCACCATTGCGGGCGGTCCTTCAGGTAGCGATCGAACCAGGCGACGATGCTGCGGGACCAGAGCACCCGCTTGTCGTGTTCCAGGATGTGGTGATCCTGGCCGTCGATGCGCAGGTACTCGACCTCCTTGCCCAGCAGCTTGAGTGCGATGTAGAGCTGATCGCTCTCTCCCGGCGGCACGTTGGTATCGACGGTGCCGTGGGTCAGCAGCAGCGGCACGTGGGCCTTGTCGGCATTGAACAGCGGACTCTGGTCCACGTAGATGTCCTTGCGGTTCCAGGGGAAAGAGTCGGCGGTCGCCTGGGCGCTGTAGAGATAACCCCAGTAGCCCTCGCCCCAATACGACGAGAGCGACGAGATCCCGGCATGGGCCACCGCGGCGGCGAAGGGCGCCCCCTCCATCACCGCCAGGGACATGGTCATGAAGCCGCCGTAGGACGCGCCGATGCAGCCGATCTTGTCGCCGTCGACGAACGGATGCGCCTCGACGAACTTGCGGGTGCCCTCGACGATCTCCCGGGTCGGGGTCTTGCCCCAGTCGTTGACGTGGTACGCGGCGAACTCCTGGCCGAAGCCGGTCGCCCCCGAGGGCTGCAGGTTGTAAACGACGTAACCCTGGGCCGCCCAGTACTCCAGCGGATAGCGGCCGCCGAAGCTGCGCTCGGTCGGGCTCGTTCCGCCGTAGTAGTAGACGATCGCCGGGTACTTCTTCTCGGCGTCGAAGTTCGGCGGGTAGTAGATCCGGCCGGTGATCTCGCGGCCGCTCTCGGCGGTGAAGTTCCAGGGCTCGACCCGGCCCCGCCGAATGTTCTCGAAGTCCTCGGCTGCCGGCTCGTAGAGCACCTTGTGGGTACCTGCGGCGAGGTCCGCGACCCACAAGCCACCCGGGTTCCACGGCGAGCTGCCGGTTCCCGCGGCGATCGCCGTTTCCTCGGACCAGGAAACCCGGCCGACCACTTCGAAGCCGGTATCGAGCGCCGTGAAGCTCCGCGCCTGCGGTTCGTAGCGGAACAACCGGACGTAGTCCTTGTCCTCGGCGCGGAAATAGATGTTGCCGTCGGCGCTCCAGTGGCCGCTTGAAATCGACGGATCGAACTCCCGGGTGAAGGCGTCGACCTCGCCGGAAGCGGGATCCCAGATGAAGAGCTGCCCGTCGTAGGCGTTGACGATCATGCCCTCGGGCACGTTGATCCCCGCGTCACCGAACTCGTCTCCGCCGCCGCGGATCAGGAGCTTCGATCCGTCCGGGGAATAGCCGAACAGCGCGCACCAGCGGCCCTTGCGCAGTTGCTTCGCCTCGAAGGTCCGCAGGTCGACCTCCCAGATCTGGGTGAAGCTGTAGGGCCGGGTGGCGTAGTCGTCGACGGTGCGGGTGAAGGCCAGGCGACGGCTGTCCGGTGCAAAGACCATGCTGTCGGCGGACTGTGATCCGGCGGTCAGGCGCCGCTTGGCGCCGGACTCCACCGACAGCAGATGGATCTGCGATTTGTTGCGGAAGGTCGGCCAGCGATCCCGCAGGCCTTCCATCAGCTTCACGCCCCGCTTGTCCTTCTCTTCCTTGATGCTCACGGTGTAGGCGATGAGCTGGGCGTCGGGCGACCAGCGGTAGCCGCCGAAGTCCTCGACGTTCTGCAACAGCGCCCGGGTTTTGTTGGACGAGAGGTCGGCGAGCCACAGGGTCGAACCCTTGTCTCCCGACGTCACGTAGGTCAGGCGGCTGCCCCGCGGCGCCCAGGCGACCCGGGACATGCCGAAATCGCCACGCCAGCTACGGAGCACCCGGCCGTCCTCGGCGGCGCGCACCTCGATCCAGCTCTCCCGGGTCGACGTGCCGGGCAGGTAGCGCTGCACGCCGAGGGCGATCCACTCGCCGCTGGGCGATACCGCCACCGAGTTGATCTGCGGCCGGTCGACGATGTCGTGAATCGTCAGCCCGCGGGAGGGCTCGTCGGAGAAGGCCGCCGGGCTCTCCTGCTCGTCGCCGACCAGCGCTCCGCCGATCGACCACTCCCGGTCGTCGCCGGGTTGCCACACGGTCTCGACGAACAGCAGGTGCTTCCCCGGGCTCAGCTTCAGGTCGGCGTGAACGTCGGATTCGTCGAACCCACCCGAGGNGACCTGCTCGCCGTCGAGCCACAGCCGTCGTGGCTGATTGCCGCTCAACTCGAAGCGGGTTTCGGTGAAGCGGTCGACCTCGATGTAGGCCGCAAGCCACGCGGCCGCCGGGCGGTTCTCCCCGGCCCCCTGAGGCACGCTCAGCGATACGGTTCCGGCCTCGTCGCCCGCCTTGCCCCGCCAGGCCAGTCGCGAACCGGCGAACCAGGGCACCAGTTCCCCTTCTCGGGGCATGGCCATCTGCGGCCAGTCGAAGGGCTCCGCCTTGGCGCGGGCGCGCAGGTCGAAGCCACCCTCCTCATCGTCGTGAAGCGCGGGCAGCGGATCGACCACCGGGCCGAGGGTCAGCCAGCGCAGGACAGGCCGAGGCTGCGGCTTGTCGCCCTCTTCTTCAGCTTCAGCCTGGGCGAACAGCGGTAGGGCGGCCAGCGTGAGCAACAGCAACGCGGCGACCTTGGGGGTATGCCGTGACATGGTGGATCCTCCCGGAGAGCGAGACGCGCGAGCATAGCATCGCGCTCGCCTGCCTGCGGCTTCACGATCCGCGGAAAATCACCGGGAGTTCAATCGAGTCGCCGGAGCACCGGCGACCTGGCGTAGAACAATGATCAGGGGAAGGTAAAAGAAGGGGCACGCGAGGCAAGCGGCCTCACGTGCCCTTTCAGAAGGAGGGGAGGCCCATCCGCCTGTCGTGTCCGCCGGCCTGAAAGTGGCCCCTGGGATCGTCTGCACCGAACGATCGAGGGCGGCCGGTGAATGCGACGGACGGTGGGTCTCCTGCTGAACTCGATCGGACCTCGCGGAGGAGTCGGCCGTTCGACGCCGCGCGAGACAAGCGGTCCGCGCGATGGCGAAGTGCCCGAGTTACGAGTTCCGTTCGAGACTTTCTATCCATTCAATTTCTCGAATCGAAGGGGCCGGCCGTGTGGTGCCTGCCCTGTTCTCCCCTTGATACGTCCGAAACACCGAATCCGTTGCGGCTTTGCCACGGGACTGCTGCAATTTCACAGCAGACGTAAATAATGCAACTTCTTGTGGGACAGTGGAATGCGAAGAAAAAGAGGCGGGCGTGGACCCGGGGCGAGCCAAAAAAAACGCACGGAGTGCAGCACTCCGTGCGCGTCAAATTAAGGGGAAGGTCACGACAATTATATGTCGATTTGGATATCCCCTGGGACAGAGAACATTCCGGAAGGCCATTCCCGCTGCATCTGCCCCGCTAGATCCAGGACCCGATTGATCGATTCAATAACCTGGATCAGCCGGATGAGGCCAGGATCCGGACCAATTCCCGGCTAGGCGGCGGTAGCGCAATCCCGCTGCGACTGGCTGCCGCGTACCGCAGCGGCCCGACTCCATCGAGGCGGCAGCGGCCGATCCCCTGCCGCTCATCCCCCTCGAAGGCAACCGCCGGCACCGGCGCGACCCCCAGGCCCGCGGCAACGAAACGCCGGACCAGCGAGAGATTTCCGACTTCCACCGCCGGCTGAAAATCCAGCGCCCGGCCGGTCCAGGCGTTCTGCAGCCGCCGGCGGAAGGAGGACCCCCGCTGCAGGGTGATCAGGGACTCATCCCGCAACCCCTCGAGGCCCACGCTCCGGGGCCGCACCGCTCGGGTGGATGCGTCGTAGAGCAAATGCACCTCGGAGCTGACCACCGGCTGGAGCTCGACGTGAGGCGGTAGGTCGATCGGGGCCAGCACCAGCGCCAGGTCGATCTCCCCCTCGGAGAGCGCCGACAGCAGGCGGGACGCAGGTGCCTCGACCACCCGAACCGCCAGATCCGGGCCCATTTCCCGGCGCAGCTCGGCGATGGCCCGGGGAAGGGCGATGCGGCCCAGGGCATCGCCGGCGCCGACCCGCAGCTCCAGGGTCTCGAGTCCGGGGTCGCCGGTCGCCCGGCGATCCAGCGCCTCGAGCTGCTCCAGGGCGACCCGGGCGGTGGGCAGCAGCCGCTCCCCTTCAGGGGTCAACGCCATCCCCCGGGGCTCCCGGCGAAAGAGCCGCTGGCTCCAAGCGGACTCCAGCTCAGCCAGCCGGTTGCTGATACTCGGCTGGCTGCGGCCCAGTTCCCGGGCTGCCCGGCCTACCGATCCGCCGTCGGCCACCGCCACGAAGGCCTCGAGCCATGCTCTTTCTGCGCGCATGGGCGAATCATAGATGATTTGAATGGCAACGATCAGATAAATCGACTCGATCTATACCTGGCTTCGTCGTATCCTGCCGGCATGATCACGCGCCTGGAAATCGCGACGAAACCCGACCACCCGGACGCCCGCGGCGAGGCCCTGGCCCGCCGCATGCGCAGCTTTCTCTCGCTGAACCCCGCCTCGATCCGCAGCGCCGACGTCTACCACATCGACGCCCGGCTCGATGAGGGGGAGGCCGAACGGATTCTGCGGGAACTGACCGACCCGGTGCTTCAGCACGGCTCCCTCACCCGATTGGACCACGGCCCCTTCGACGTGGCGGTGCGGGTCGGCTACAAGCCGGGCGTGACCGATCCGGTCGGCAAGAGCGCACGGGTCGCCGTCGAGGACACCCTCGGCCGCAGCCTGGAAGCGGACGCCACCGTGTTCACCTCGACCCTGTTCCTGATCGAGGGGCTCGACCGGACCGAGGCCGAGCGCGCTGCACGGGAGTTGATCGGAAACCCGGTGATCCAGACGCTGTCGATCAAGACCCGGGATGAGTTCCTGGGCGCCCCGCCGGATATGACGGTGCCCCGGGTCCAGGATCACGGCGTGCCCGCGGTCAAGCGCATCGATCTCTCGGGAAGCGACGAGGAACTGCTGCGCATCAGCCGGGACGGCTTGCTGGCCCTGACCCTCGAGGAGATGCAGGCGATCCGCGACCACTTCCTCGGTGCCGCGGAACATGCCGGGCGCCGTGAGCTCGGCCTCGACGGACGCCCGACGGACGTCGAACTGGAGTGCCTGGCCCAGACCTGGTCGGAGCACTGCAAGCACAAGATCTTCAACGCCTCGATCGCCTACCACGACGAGCACGGCTCGGTGCAGCACGTGGCGTCGCTGTTCAAGGATTACATCAAGAAGGCGACCCATGAGGTCGACGCCGCGGTCACCGCCAGCGAGGGCAACTCCTGGCTCGTCTCGGTGTTTCACGACAACGCCGGCGTGGTGACCTTCGACGACGACGACCATCTGGTCTACAAGGTCGAGACCCACAACTCCCCCTCGGCGCTGGATCCCTACGGCGGTGCGATTACCGGCATTGTCGGCGTCAACCGGGACCCCTTCGGCACCGGCCGCGGCGCGGACCTGATCGCCAACGTCTGGGGCTACTGCTTCGCCTCTCCGTTCTTCGCACGGGAGCTGCCCGAAGGCCTGCTGCATCCCCGGCGTATTCGCGACGGTGTGCACCAGGGTGTGATCGACGGCGGCAACCAGAGCGGCGTGCCCTACGGCCGCGGCTTCGAGGTGTTCGACCATCGCTTCGTCGGCAAGCCGCTGGTCTTCTGCGGCACCGTCGGCGCCCTTCCGGTTTCGATCCCCGGCCCCGAAGGCAAGCCGATGCCCGGCGAGGAAAAGGCCGCCCATCCGGGGGACCTGATCGTGATGACCGGGGGCCGTATCGGCGCCGACGGCATTCACGGCGCGACCTTCTCGTCGGCGGCCCTGGACGAATCCGCGCCGGTTCAGGCGGTGCAGATCGGTGATCCGATCACCCAGAAGCGGATGTTCGATTTCCTGCTGGAGGCCCGGGAGCTGGGGCTCTACCGCTCGATCACCGACAACGGCGCCGGCGGCCTGTCCTCTTCGGTCGGTGAGATGGCTGAATCGTCCAACGGCGCGATCCTCGATCTGGCCAAGGCGCCGCTCAAGTACGCGGGGCTCGCTCCCTGGGAGATCCTGGTCTCCGAGGCCCAGGAGCGCATGACCCTGGCGGTACCGCCGCAACACGCCGAGGCGCTGCTGGAACTGGCGGCTCGCCGCGAGGTCGAAGCGACGGTGGTCGGCACCTTCCAGGGTGACGGCGTGTTCCACGTGACCCACGGCGACGAAACCGTGGCCTACATTCCGATGGAGTTCCTCCACGGCGGCGATCCGGACCTGGACCTGACCGCCCGCTGGAGTGCGCCGAGTTTTGTCGAACCCGCCGAGGGCACCGACGACGACGCCCTGGGCGATACGTTGCTGGCGATGCTCTCGCGGCTTAACCTCTGTTCCGGTGAGGTCAAGGCGCGGCACTACGACCACGAGGTCAAGGCGCTGTCGATGGTCAAACCGTTCGTCGGTGTGCAGTCCGACGTTCCCGCCGAGGCGACGGTCTCCCTGCTGCGCCATCCCGCGGACCTCTCGGCCGAGGGCGCCTGGCGCGGCTTCGTCCTGTCCGAGGGCATCCAGCCGTTCTATTCGGATATCGATACCCACGCCATGGCGGTGGCGGTGGTCGACGAGGCGCTGCGCAAACAACTCTGCGCCGGAGCGCGGCCCGACCGCATCGCGATGCTGGACAACTTCTGCTGGCCCGATCCGGTGCAGTCCGAGGGCACGCCCGACGGCGAGTACAAGTTGGCCCAGTTGGTTCGTGCCTGCCGCGGACTGTTCGAGGCGACCACCGCCTACGGCACGCCGCTGATCTCGGGCAAGGACTCGATGAAGAACGACTCGACCAAGGGAGGCGTTAAGATCAGCGTGCCGCCGACGTTGTTGGTCTCGGCCATCGGACAGATCGACGACGCCCGCCGGGCGGTGACCCTGGATCCCAAGAGCCCCGGCGACGTGGTGCTGCTCATCGGCGAAACCCGGGACGAGACCGGCGGCAGCGAATACCTGCGCTACCTCGGCGAACGGGATGGCGTCGAACACGCACTGGGCGAACCGGGGCCCTACGTCGGCAACAAGGTGCCCCGCCTCGACCCCGGCACGGCCCATCAACTCTACGGCGCGGTTGCCGGGCTGTTCGCCGACGGCCTGGTTCGGTCGGCGGCCACCCCGGCCCGGGGCGGCCTCGGCATGGCGCTGGCCCGCTGCGCCCTGGCCGGCCGGCTCGGTCTCGACCTCGATCTGCCGGCGTCTGCAACCGGCGGGTTGTCGCCGGACACGATGCTGTTCTCCGAGTCCTGCGGCCGGTTCGTGCTGACCTGTGCACCGGACCAGGTCGACACGATCACCGAACGGCTGAGCGGGTTCGCCTGCCACCGCATCGGCACCGTCGACAGCGAGCCGCGGCTGGCGGTGGCCTTCGACGGCCGCCGCACCATCGAGCTGACCCTCGAGGCGCTGGAACGCGCCTTCAAGCAGACCCTGGAGGCCGTGTGATGACGCCCGCCGATTTCTCCCAGCTTTCCACCGAGGAACAGGCGGCCCGCCGCAAGGACGTGCGGGTCTTGATCCTGACCGGCCTCGGCCTCAACTGCGAGGCGGAGACCGATGCCGCGTTCAGGCTCTGCGGTGCCCGTACCGAGCAGGTGCACCTGCTCGATCTACTCGACGGCAAGCAGAACGTGCGGCTGGCGGATTTCTCGGTGCTGGCCTTCATCGGCGGCTTCGCCTTCGGCGACCACCTGGGCGCCGGCTCGGTCTTCGCCAACAAGATCCGCTTCCGGCTCTACGACCAGTTGATCGAGTTCATCGAGGGGGGTGGACTGGCCCTGGGGATTTGCAACGGCTTCCAGACCATGACCCGGCTGGGCCTGCTGCCCGGATTCGACGGCGACTACCGCACGCCCCAGGCGACCCTCGCTCCCAACGATCGCCTGGGATACCGGGACGCCTGGATCGAACTGGGGTTCGACGCCGATTCACCCTGCCTGTGGACCCGGGGCCTCGAGCGCATGCCGCTCCCGACCCGTCACGGCGAGGGCAAGTTCATGACCGCCGACGACGAGGTGATGCAGCGGTTGATCGCCAACCGGCAGATCGCCGCCCGCTACATCGACGCCGACGGGCAGCCGACTCAGGACTGGCCGCAGAACCCCAACGGATCGCCCCACGCCATCGCCGGCGTGTGCGACCCCACCGGCCGGCTGTTCGGATTGATGCCCCACCCCGATGCGTACCTGTACGCGTTCCACCACCCGCACTGGATGCGGCGGGACGACGCCGCGCAGCAGCCGATGGAAGGGGAAGGCCTGCGGATCTTCCAGAACGGCGTCGACGCCGCGGCGATGCGATAGGGAGCGGACCCAGCTCAGTCGCCGAGTTCGCTCAGCACGCGCTGCAGATCGTCGGTGCCCCCCTCGCGGAACACGTCGCCGAGGGCATCGGGCAGATCGTTGCTCAGCACCCCCTGGATGCGGGCGTAGACCACGTTCTTGCGGCCGGCGCCGACGACCACCAGGTCGCCGACCTGGGCCTGGGAATCGGGCAGCCCCCACCTGGAAAGCCCGGTGCCGCGAATCAGCACCACACCGCTGCGTTCCGCATCCAGAATCTTGACCACCGGCTCCCAGCCGCGGCTGTCGATCAACGTCGCGTCGATCGAAGGGCCGTCGGCGGAAGGCGCCTCGAAGACGGCGAGCTGTAGCTCGCGGATCCCGGCGAAGGCGGGCTCCTGACCAGGGTCGGAGATCGCGCTCTTGAGCAGCGCCGTGGTCAGACGGCCGAGGTTCAGCTCGAACACGCCGACCGGGTCGTCTCCCCGCTGCGCGGTGATCTCCCGGCGAATCGAATCGGGGCTGAAGTGCGCGGCACAACCGGCGAGCATGACGGCCGCCAGCGACAACGCAACCAGACGGGCAACCAGACGGGTCTTATGGTGTCCCATGGACTCCTCACGAAAGGGCGAAGTGATCTGGGGGCTCGTGCACCGACGAGTCTAGCAGGCAAACCGCCGGCCGCGAATCAGGGCTCCGGGCAAAAAGCCGCGGTGTGCAGCAGCAGGGTCTCGACCTGGTCGCCGTCGATGGTCACCCGGTAAAGGTGGTGATAGTCGCTCTCGTCCATGTCCGTCGCCTCTCCCCCGAGGAGGCGGGCCAGCTGCGGCGTGGTGTTGCTGTGGCCCACCACCAGATGCACTCCGCCGGCGTCGCGCAGGGTCGCCGCGATGCCCTCCAGCTTGCGCGGGTCGTAGAGAGCCACCTCGAGACCGAGCCGTTCGGCCAGCGGCGCGGCAGTATCCAGGGTGCGGCGGTAATCGCTGCTGTGGATCGTCCCGATACCGGCGCTCTGGAGTTGATGCGCCAGACCGCAGGCCCGGGCGCTCCCCTCGGCGGTCAGACCCGACGCGGGGGTGGAGTCGACCTTCTCGGCGTGGCGCACCAGCCACACCGTGGTTCCGGCCTCGACCGGTAGCCCGGCACAGGCCATGCCCACGGTGAGCAGGGCCGCGGCCACCACAGTCAACAACAAGCACTTCGTCAACACGTTCATCGACACCTCACGCCGCTTCCGCCTTGCCCAGGGCAGCCTCACCCCGCAGGCAGAGCAGCGAACAGAGTAGCCCGATTACGCCGGCGGTGTACCACAGGATATCGGGGCCGAAGCGCTCGTAGATCAGCGTGCCTCCCAGGGGCGCGATCACGAAGGCCACCGACCAGGTCGATGTATAGAGCCCCATGTAGCGTCCCCGGTTCTTGGCCCCGGCCCGGCGTGCGATCAGCGCATTGCTGAAGGGCAGCATCAACATCTCGCCGAAGGTCCAGACCACCACCGTCACGCAGACCCACGCGAGCGAAGAACCGAAGGCCAGGAGCCCCAGGCCCAGGCCGGTCAACAGGAGCCCCGCGCCGATCAGCCGCAGGTGGTCGACGTTGCGCAACTCGTGGGTCAGGACCATCTCGAAGGCGACGATCAGCAGGGCGTTGAACGCCAGGATCGCGCCGATGCGCCCTTCGCTCATGCCCAGCACGTCCCGCAGGTAGACCGGCATGGTCGAGAAGATCTGGAACAGCAGGCTGGCGTAAACCAGGGACAGAAACAGGAGGAACAGGAACCCGGGGTCGCGCCAGGGAGAGACCTCGGTCGGTTCTTCGACGGCAGCTTGGGCGGATTCGCCGGCGGCATCCCCCTCGCCTGCGACCTTCTCCGCGGCGGTTGCCGAAGGCGGGGGCGCCATCCGCCGCATGCCGAACCAGAGCAGGACGAAGGCGAACCAGCAGGTCAGCCCGTCGGCGATGAACAGCCAGTGGTAGGCCACGGCTGCCAGCAGCCCGCCCGCGGCCGGACCGATCGCCATCCCCAGGTTTACCGCCAGCCGCAGCAAGCCGAAGGAACGGGCCGCATCGGTGCCGACGGAGTACTCGGTAATGCCTGCCATCGCCGCGGGACGAAACGCTTCGGCGGTGATGCTGAGCACCGCCAACCCCGGAATGAACCACCACGGGGACTGGAGCGGCACCAACGCCATGAACACCACGCCGGCCAGCAGCAGGCTCCACAACTGGGTGCGGGCCGAACCGATGCGATCGACCATCCAGCCGCCGCCGATGCCGCCGACGATGGCGCCCAGGCCATAGACGCTCAACACCTGCCCGGCCGTGGAGACCTCGAACCCCAGCGCGTCGGTCATGTAGAGCGTCAGGAACGGGAACACCATGGTGCCGGCGCGGTTGATGAAAGCGACCACGCTGAGCAGCCAGACCGCGCCCGGAAGGCCGGTGTAGGCCTCGCGATATGAACGGGCGATCCGGCGAAACATCTGGCGGCTCCGATCGCGAGTCAGGCGCGGGAAGCGGTTTTGAACGGCTGCTATGTTGATGGCGGCCCGTGGCGGGCCTTCCCGAAGAGCCTGCAGGATAGCCTGAAAGGAGCGACCGATGCCCGTGGAAGAAGGAAAGAAGGCGCCGGCACTGACCCTGCCCGACACCGACGGCAACAAGGTGAAGCTGGCGGATTTCGCCGGCAAGAACGTGGTGGTGTTCTTCTACCCCAAGGACGACACGCCGGGCTGCACCAAGGAAGCCTGCGGCTTCCGCGACCTCTACAAGCAGATCGAGAAGCAGAACGCCGTGATCCTCGGCGTCTCCCCCGACGGCCCCGAGTCTCACCAGGACTTCATCGACAAGTACAAGCTGCCCTTCACCCTGCTGTGCGATCCGAACAAGAAGGTGATGGAACGCTACGGCGCCTGGGGCGAAAAGATGATGTACGGCAAGAAGACCGTGGGCGTAATCCGCTCGACGGTGATCGTCGGCCCCGACGGCAAGGTCAAGAAGCACTGGAAGCGGGTGGCCAAGGCCGAGGCCCATCCGGCCAAGGTGTTGGAAGCGCTCCAGGGGATGAACTGACCCGGTTGGACACCGTAGGCGCGGCCGGCTAGCGGCTGCGCCGATACCACCAACCTACGGCCAGCAGACCCGCGCCCCCGAGCGCGATGAGTAGAACCGCCAACGGGCGGCGCCCCGGCCCGTCGATCGATGCCTGCGCTCCATGGAACGGGGCGTGGGCGTCATCGCCGATCAACACGAGCCCGGCCCATGCTCTCTCGGAGAAACCCGCCTGGCGCAGCCGGCGTTGAGCCCGGGCCAGCGCCGTGGCGCTGTCCGATCCTTCCCGCAGGTGCCGGGAGAACTCGCTCCCCAGCCGCGCGGCATCTTCATCCTGAAGCGGCCAGAGGCTGGCCACGACCTGGCGCGCTCCGGCGCGCAGGAAGGCGTCCGCCAGACCGGTGATGCCTGCACCCTCCAGGTACGGCCCCCCGGCCGCGCTGCGGCACGCGGTCAACACGACGACGGTGCCCGGAAGCTCGAGCTCGGTGATCTCGCGGTAGGTCATCAGCCCGTCCTGCGAGGGCGCTCCTGGGGCCAGCACCAGCGACGAACGCCTGGGGTCGGTCTCGTGAACCAGCGCGTGGGCGGCGACATGCAGCAGGTCGACCCGGTCGCGGGCCAGCCGCGCCTTGAGTTCCGCTTCACTCGCGAGTTCCCCCATCAGCGCCGTCGCTCCGGGAAGCCCGGCGACGAACTGCGCCGCTTCCTCCCGGGCGAAGGGCAGCGCACCCAGCGGCGGCCGGCCCTGGATGCCCGCAAGCCGCCAGGCCGAGAGCACCGACTCACCGGCCGGCGAGGGATCGGCCAGGCTCAGTAACGACGGTGTGGTGGGTTCGTCGACGGCCGGAGCGTCTCCACCGATCCAGGCGGCCGCCGACGGGATCGTCGTCAGGGAGAAGCGCTCGATCAAGGCCGTTCCATCGGCGGACTGCAGCGTCGCCAGCGGGAGGCCGTACAACGGGCCGTGGGGTGCGACGAGCAGCCGCTCGACCTGCTGCGGAAGATCGTCGATGGCCGTTGCCAGCAGTTCATCGTAGAGCCTGCGCGAGGCGGCCGCGGAGCGTGGCGATTCTCCGGCGATCATGCCCAGGTAAATGCCGATCTGATCGGCCAGCCGCTGCCACGGCGCGAGCCGATAGGCCTGAACTCGCTCGCGGGTCAGCGCGATCAACCATCCACTCCCATCGGGCAAGCGCTTGCGCGAGTAGTCGTCGTGGGCCCGGGGCGCGAAGTGAAACACCAGCAGCGCCTGGTCGGGCGCCAACCGCTCCTGCACCTCATCGATCGAGGGCGTCTTGATCGAAGCATCCCGGGAGATCGGATCCCGCAGTCCTTCCAACGCTGCGAAGGCAAGTTCCAGGCCGGCCGGCCCGCTGTCCTGCTCCAGCAACCGGGCCGGTATCCAGGCGCCGCTGCGCTGGTAGGCGGACATCACCATCGGCGCGGTCGGATGACTTCGCTGCATCTGCCGCACCCGGCCGACATGATCGATCAGCCGTCGAGTCGCCTGCTCGATCTCCGCCGGCTCTCCCTGCTCGAAAGCGAGATACGCGGCAACGACCCTCGTCACCGTCTCGAGATAGGGTTGTCCGGCCTCCGCCGCGATGTTCTGCGCTGCCTCGAGATGGATTCGCGCCCGATCCGGGTCTACCTGGTCCCACTCTCCGACCAACGCCACGTGCAGATGAAGCTGCTCGCCGCGGAGGGAAGCCTGCTGCGCCCGGGCGAGCAAGCGTTCGAGCTGAGGGCGCCGCGCCTCCTCCGGCAACCGGTAGACCAGCAACCGTTGCGCCCGGATCTCCACGTCGATTCGCCCCTCGGCACGGGCAGCGTCACGGGCCGCCAAGAGCCAGGCCCCGGGATCCTCTTCATGGCGGCCATGGCGCGACCAACGCCGCAGCACCACCAGTGCCTGGTTCATCTGTACTCCGGCGGTGCCCGCTGCCTCCGGACCTCCCAACGCATCGAGTTGAACCCGGTAGGCCGCCAGGGCGGCTTCGTAGTCCCCCAGGTGATGTGCGACCGCTGCCCGCGCCTCGGCGACCCGTGCGATCAACCAGGCAGGCATCTCGGAACCGTCGGCCGCCGGAAGCGCCAACAGCGCGTCGCCGATGCGCCCGGCGTCGATCAGCATCCAGGCGCGGCGCACCGCGGCCTGCTGACCGAGCGTGCGATCTTCGCTATCGGCGGCCAGTTTCTCGGCGTGGGTCAGGGAGTCCCGTGCTTCGGCCGGCGGCAGCGCGAAGGACATGCCGTAGAGCGTCCAGAACCGGCCGTCGATGTTGCCTTCGGCCTCGAAACCGGCCAGCGCGGCGGCGTAGTGTTCCAGCGCCGGCTCGAACTGCCGCCGATCGACGAGGAGCGCCGCCAGAAACAGTCGCGGCCGCGGATCCTCGGGGCGCAGCGCCCGCCGCGCTTCCAGCCGCTGCCACGCAGCATCCCTCAAGTTGTGCCGCATGCCGGTCAGCCAGTAACAGCGATAGCCGTCGAGAGCCTCCGGTGCGCCCAGGACCTGCTCGTCGCAAACGGCCAGCGGATCGGCCGAGACGGCGGGAGCGCCGATGACGGCCACCAGGACCAGCGCCACCGCTCGTGCCGTCCGCAACATCGAACTCAGGGTTCCAGCCGATGGAAGAAGGTCACCGACTCGACCAGGCGGCCGTCGGGCAGCCGGGCGCTGACCCGCCAGGCGATACCTCCACCCGGCTCCACCTTCGCGAGGGCCTCGGCCGCCACCCGGTAGTTGCTCGCTTCGAGCCCGGCCACCGAGACCAGCGGCTCCAGGTCATCCCGGGTCACCACCAGCGAATAGCGCGCCCCCTCACCGGCGTCGGTCCAATCCAACAGGCAGGCGTCCCGGGACAGGGGCTGCGCTTCGGGGAGCTCGCTGCGCAACGGACCGTCACCGACGGCGCGAACCGTGCTGGGCTGCAACGCTCGCTGCGGCCCCTCGCCGGTCAACCCCAACCAGGCGACCCCGGCGAGCAGCGCAGCCAACGGCAGTGCCCAGATCAATACCGGCGGCATCGTGCGTCGACGAGCCGGCGGATCCCCTGCGTGAAACTCCCTGGCGGTCGAGAGCGCCCGGGAGCAGGCGCCGCAGGCAACCGAGTGTTCCAGAACGTCCCGGGTCTCGGCACGGGAAAGCTCGCCGGCCACCGCGCTCCAGACCTGTTCGGAGCCGACGCAGGCTTCAGCCTGCCCCGCCTCGATCAGAACCAGCCGCAGCGGTTCAGCGTCCAACTGCATTTCCGGCGTCACGGCGTCACCCCTTTCCCTTCGAGACAGGTCCGCAGATCGGCGAGCCCGCGGTAACGCAAGTTCGCCATCTGCTTGCTGCTTCCGCGCAAGATCTCCGCTCCTTCGGCCAGGGAGTAGCCGTGCAGGTGCAGCACCACGGCGAGACGGCGATGACGGGCCAGGGCGGCGAGGCACTCCCGCAGCGCCTTGCGCAGCGCCATCGACGCCGAGGGATCGAGGACCGGATCGGGCGCCGGCAACGGCTCGGCCCCCTGGTCGTCCAGGGATACTTCGGCGCGGCGGTCGGCCCGTTCGATCTCCCGCAACACCGCGTTGAACGCGACCCGGCGCACGTAGGCCCAGCTCTCGATGCTGTCCGGACGCTCCTCGAGCACCCGGTTCACCCGGATCATCGCCTCCTGGACGATGTCCTCCTGCTGGCCGGTCAGGCGGCGGGGGCAGGCGCGACGCACCGCGCGCCTTACCGCATCGTGCACCTCTTCCAGCGCTTCCCGGGCCGGGCGATCGGCCTGAGCGGTCGAGCCTCCAGCCTTGTTGTCGTCCGGGCGCAGCGCCATGCGCTTCTCCAGCGTTGCGGGGATACAGCTCACTTCTCCCTCCCTCAGGTGAGATCCGTGAGCCCGTGGGTTTTGCTCACGCCCTCCCTGAAAATCAGGAAAAGTCCGTGAACCGTCGCCGTTTTCTCGCTCGAGTGGGATCGATCATAGACCGGCCGGACCCTTTGAGAAATCTTTGAGCCTCCCTTGACCGACAGCCTCACCGGTTGCCGATACGTTCCACGGCATCACTTCCCTTCCGGCGGAGGCCATGCCATGAACACGACCTTCGGGCGGCTGTGCGCCCTGACCACGCTCCTCCTTCTGCTCCTGGCCGTTCCCGCGATGGCCGCGACCGTCGTCCCCGGCGGCACCCTCGCCACAGACACCGTCTGGAACCTGGCGGGCTCTCCGTATCAGGTCCAGGGATCGTTGTTCGTCGAGGGCAGCGACGGGGCCGACGGAATCACCACGCTGACGATCGAGCCGGGAGTCGAGGTGCACTTCCAGGGGGTCTACTCGATCTTCATCGGCAGCTTCAGCTCACCCGGGGCGCTGGTGGCGGATGCCCAGGGCGGCGCCCGGATCGTGTTCGGCAGCGATGACCCGTCCCCCGGGGCCGGCGACTGGCAGGCAATCCGTTTTCGCAGCGGAGCCGGATCCTCATCGGTGATGCGGAACGTGCACCTCGAACACGGCGGTGCCGGCGGTTTCGGCACCGTGTTCCTGGATCAGGGCGCGGGAGAGACCATCGAACTGACCGAACTCTCGATCGCGAATTCACTGACCCACGGGCTGCGGGTTCAGGATGGCGATTTCCTGCTGGCCGATTGCGACCTGCGCCAGTCGGGCTCCCACGACATCCGGCTGGACAACAGCACTGCCGTGACCGGCATCGTGCAGAACTGCACCACGATCGAGAGCCTGGTCTACGACGGCAACAACCCGTCGGTGCAGTGGAGCGGCAACACCTTCGACGAGTGGGGCGCACGCCCTTCAAGGGTGCGGGCGGAAGATGCCGCGTCGCTCACCTCGAACAACACCTTCGTCGCCGCGCCCGGTGGAGGCCGGCTCGAGCTGGTCGCCTCGGGCCGGGTCGCCCGGGACGGCACCTGGACCGCTGGTGCCGGGCCGCTCGTGATGCTGGGCAACATCGCGATTCAGGGCAGCGACGGCCCCGACGGAATCACCACCCTCGACATCGCCCCGGGCACCGAGATTCGAGCGGCCGGCGCTTATGCCTTTCAGGTCGGCGGGACCTTCGAACCGGGCGATCTGGTTGCCGACGCCGGCGCGGGCAGCCCGATCGCGTTCCGGGGCGCCTTCGGGGCGGGCAACCCCGGCGACTGGCAGGGACTGCACTTCCGGGACGGCGCCGGCCCCGGATCGGTGCTGCGCAACGTGATCGTCGAACACGCCGGCGCAGGTAGCTGGGGCGGCATCCGGCTGCAGCAGGGCCTCGGCGAGGCGATCCTGCTGGAAGACGTGACGGTGCAGCACTCGTCGATCTACGGCATCCGCGCCCAGGCGGCGACTCTGGACATTCGCGGCTGCCGGGTGGAGCACAACGGCGACCACGACATCTTCCTGGAGAACGCGGCGATCACCGGGACGGTGCAGAACTGCATCTCGCTCGAGAGCATCTTCTACGAGGGGGTCAACCCGAGCGTCGACTGGACCGGCAACACCTTCAACGAGTGGAACGAGCGCCGGTCCACGATTGCGGCCAACGACATGGGACCGTTGTCCGGCAACAACACGTTCAACCACGCACCCCACCCGGCGAAGGGGGACACCGAATCCAACCACCTGGACGCACCGCTGATCCTCGGCGAACCGATCGCGCGGACTACCGACGTCTACGCGTTCATGGGACCGCTGCAGGTCACGGGAGATATCGATATCCAGGCTGCGGTGACCCTGCAGCCCGGCGTCGACTTCGCCTTCGACGGCCCGCACCGCATGTTCGTCGGGCGCAACGCTCCCGGTTCGCTGACCGCCATCGGCACCGAACAGGAGCCGATCCTGTTCCGCAGCGCCGAGGAGAACCCAACGCAGGGGGACTGGCGCGGCCTGGTGTTCGATCGAATGGCGATGAGCGGCCGGCTGGAGCATGTGACGCTGCGGGATACCGGAATCTCAGGCGACGCGGGAATCACCGTCGACTCCCCCCTGGCTCCCCCGATGACCTTCAGCAATCTGCGCCTGTATCGCAACCTTGGCGGCATTCGGGCCCGGGACGGCGACCTCTCCATCTCCGACTCGGACTTCTTCGACGAGAACGACGAGGGCAACCAGGACTACGACCTGTCGAGCGCGGCGACCTACTTGCGGGAGGTAAGCCTGATCCGCTCCCGGCTAAGGGCGGTACAGATCGCCGCCGAGGACACTTTGCTGCAGCTGACCGACAACACCTTCAGCAACTTCGGAGAAACACCGTCACGCATCCCCGCCAAGGACATCGAGAGCTTCCAGCTTCAGAACACCTTCTCCTACTTCGGCAGCCCCAGAGTGGAGGTAACCGGCGGCCGGATCCGCGACGACGCCCAGTGGCAGGGGGACTGGATCTACGAAGTGATCGGCTCGATCTTCGCCTACGACGAGAACGCTCCGCAGAAGAAGCCCGTCCTGACCCTCAACCCGGGTACCCGTGTCGAGACATCGGTGAGCCCCGCCTTTACCGCCGGCGGCCCGGCCGGCGAAGAAGGCAAGATCCGGGTCGCGGGCACCCCCGGCCTCGGCCGGATCAGCGTCTCGACCGGGCCGGGCACGACACCCGCCCGGCTGTTCCGCGCCCGCTCGGGAGGTGAGCTGGAGCTGATCCACGCGCTGCTGAGCGATGCCCTCGACGCCGCGGAGGTCGTCGGCGGACTGTTCAGCGCAAGCGACGTGACAATCCGCGACGCGGACCGGGGGATCGTGCTCGACGGAGCACAGACCGGGACGCTCACCCGGCTGAACATCGGGAAAGACGTGGGAATGGGGATCTACACGATCAACACCGCGGCCACGGTGAGCGACAGCAACCTGCAGGGCAACCCCTACGCGATCATGAACAACACGCCGGCGTCCGATTGCGTCGACGCCACCGGAAACTGGTTCGGCGCCGACGACGGTCCGTCGGGCTCCGCGCCGGCCCAGGGCTGCGAAACCGGAGCCCCGCCGGGGAGCGGCGCCATGGTCAGCGAGGGCGTGCGCTATACCGGATGGCTCAACGCCCGGACGGGAGACGGCGACGGCATCCCCGACGACCAGGACAACTGCCCCGACACCACCAACCCCTCCCAGCGGGACGGCAACGGCAACGGCATCGGTGATGCCTGTGAGCTTCCGCGGCGGTTCTACGTGAGCAAGGACCCGGCGGACATGCCCGATTTCCGCGAGCTCACCGACATGTTCGATGAGGTCGACCTCTTTCCCGACGAGATGATCTCTGCGTCGGTCGAGGGCGGCTTCCCTGACGGGTACCGCGGGAGTTCGGTGACCCTCGAGGGCAACACGGTGGAGATCGAAGGCTCGCCGCGGCCGGTCGAACCCGGTGGAGAGCCGCAGAACCCCAAACTGGGTGACGGCGCAGCGCCGGGACTGTCGATTGCCGGGCCGGGCTCGATGTTCATGGTCCAGACCGACATCGACGGCCTCCAGGCCTCGATGGACCCTGGTGACCTGAGCCTGCTCCAGGCGACGATCAGCGGCGATGTCGACGTCGCCCTCGGCGGCGGCAAGTTCTTCGTCGAGGACGCGAACTTCCCCGACGGCGCCCGCATGGAGGACACCGACACGATCGTCATCCGGGCGGTCATGGGCGTCCTGAACCACATCGGATTCGGCGCGACGTTCGAGGACGTGACCATGAACTCCCCGACGACCTGCTTCTCCGGACAGGGTGGAAGCTATCGGTTCAACCGGGTGACCGCCGAGTGTGAAGACATCGGCCTCGCCCTAACCGATGCCTTCGAGATCGCGGTGCAGAACACCGTGCTGAAGTCTTCCACCGGAACAACCGGCCTGGATATCAAGGGTCCGCCTGTGGACGTTCTCATCGAGCACACCAGCATCACCGGCTACGACACCGGCGTGCGCCGCGCTTCCAACTTCGCCGGAGAACAGTCGGGAACCCTCACCGTGGAGAACTCGATCGTCTGGGGCAACGCGATCGATCTGGACGGAGTCACCTGCGGCGAGGTGAGTTGGTCGAACGTCGGCACCCCCGATTGCTCGGGACAACAGAACAACATCTCGGCGGATCCGCTGTTCGACGTCGACGGGCGGTTGCTTCCCGGATCCCCCTGCATCGATCACGGCGACGATCCGGCGCTCTACACCGGCGATCCCGCCAGCGATCTGGACGGCGGACCACGGCTGCGGGATCACGGAGGCGGCGGTCTGGCCCGCAGCGACTGCGGCGCCTACGAACGCTTCAACGACCTGCTGGCGCCGGGAGAGGTGCTCAACCTGATCTGGGAGGACAAGGTTCGGATGAGCTGGGACGCCGAGCCGAACGCGGTGCGCTATCACCTCTATCGGGACGATGTCGCCAACCTGGCCTGGTCCGGCTTCGCCGTCTGCCGCGACGACCTGGACGCCAACGACCTCGACGAGCTCTACGACGAACCAGCGCAACCCGCGGCCGGGCAAACCTGGGTCTACCTGGTCACCGCCGAAGACGCCGTGGGCAACGAAGGCACCCTGGGCTTCGCCTCCGGCGCGGAGCGCAGCAACTTCAACCCGTGCCCCTGAGCGCCGGCCGGGGATCCGGAAGCGCTCGCCACGCCTCTGGATCCCCGGCTGACGGGTCGCACTAGCTCGGAGATACGTGCCCTGTGGAGTCGCCCGGCCCACCGAGAGGAGGCGACGGCTTGCGGGTTTCGGCAAGCTGGCGGCTCAGCGCGTACCAGTCGATCTTGCGGGTCGCCAGCATCACCGCCGCCAGGGCGGCGAACAGCAGCAGGGTTCCCATCAAGAGCGCGTTGTCCTCGGACATCAGGATCGCGTAGAGCATCCCGTAGAGCCCGCTGAGGGCAGCCACGACGCCGCCGCTGTTGGCCAGACTGCCCAGGGACGCGCTCATGTAGAAGCCGATCAGTCCGACGCAAGCGGCCATCGAGATCCCGTAGGCCGCACCGAAAGGCATGTGCTCCGACAGCGACAGCAGCAGCAGGAAGAAGATCGTGAGGGACAACCCGACCAGCAGGTACTGCACCGGATGCAGCTGGAGTTTGCGCAGGAACTCGATCAACCAGAATGCGGTGAAGGTCAACACGATGAACAACACCCCGTACTTGGCCGACCGGGTTGCCTGCTGGTAGATGTCAACCGGGTTGATCAAGGACACGCCGAAGCAGCGGCCGCGCACCTGCCCGGCGTGGTCCCCCTCGGGGGCGAGCAGCCGTTCGAGTACCTGCGCCGTATCCGTCGCGAAGTGGGAGACCTGCCAACTCGCGGTGAAACCGCTCTCGTGCACCTCGTACTCCGAGGGCAGGAAATCGCCGGTGAAGCTCGGATGAGGCCAGGTGGCGGTCAGGTCTACGCGGGTGTCGTCGCCCACCGGCGAGAAGGCGATGCGCTCCATGCCCCGCAAATCCAGGGCGATGTGAAAGGCGTAGAGCCCGCCCTCGAGATCGATCTCGCCGGTGGGACTCCGAACTCCCGACGGAATTCCGGGTAACCCGGACCCCGAGTTCACCTCCAGCGGCCGCTGGTTCCAGACGACCTCGGGCTGGCTGGCGATGCCGCGGTTGTCCGAGACCGAAACCACGAGTTCCGGTTCGCCGAACTCGATCTCGAGATCTCCCGGCTCGATCTCCGCCAGGGAACTCGTATCGAGGGTGCCTTCGAGCAGCATCTTGGTGGAGTACACCGGCACTTCGTAGAGCCCGCGCCGGCGGGTCTCGGTCCCGAGTTCGCTCTTGATCCTCAGTTCCCGGGGCGGAATCAGGTGCCGGGTCTGACGCTTGACGACCCGCACCGGATCCTCGCCGGTGGGCTTGCCGGTCTTGGGGTCCAACGGCTTCTCCCAGCCGTACAGCGTGTAGGGCACGCTGAGCACCGGCCCGAACAGTTGCTGTGCGCCGGTCCACGAGGACGCGATATCCGAGCGAGCCTGATGGCGGAAGTGGCTGCGCTCCTGAATCACTCCGCGGATCATGGCCAGCGGGATCAACAGACCGATGGTGAGGGCGACGACGGCGGCAATCTTCAAGGCAATTCGGATCATGGGATCTCCTCGATTCCAGGGCAGGTTTCAAGCTACCGGGCCTGTTTGAGGATCCCGTGGGGGTTTGGTGAGGATTCGTCGAGGAGCGTTTCCGCCCGGCAGATACCGGTTCAGTCCGGCCGGATCGGCAGGCTCAACCGGGCGACGGCGCCGCCGTCATCGTGGTTTTCCACCCTGATCGAACCGCGGTGCAGATGCGCGACCTCCCGCACCGCGGTCAGACCCAGGCCGCTGCTCTTGGGTTCCCCCGAGGGCCGCGGGAGCGAATAGAAACGCTCGAACAGCCGGTCCCGGGCGTAGTCCGGAATCCCCGGCCCCCGGTCACGCACGGTGAGCTCCCAGCGCGCGTCGGCGGCCCGCAGGGCGACCTCGATCGGTTCTCCCTCGGGCGAGAAAGCGATGGCGTTGTCGAGCAGATTCCCGGCGGCCTGGCCGATCAGAAACGGCTCGGCCCGGGCCTCCACCGCCTGGAGATCGAGCCGCAGTTCGATCCCTCGGGCCTGCGCCGCCGCCCGGCGGTCTTCACACGACTGCTCGACGATGCGGTCGACCCGGCAACTCTCGAGCTCCTCCAGGCGGTCCCGCCCCTCGAGAGCGGACAACTGCAACAACCGCTCGACCACTTCGTGCAGCCGGGTGCTCTGACTGCGGATGTTGTCGACGAAGCGCCGCCGGCTCTCGGCGGGCATGTCCTCCTCGAGAAGTTCGGCCGCCCCGGCGATGGCGGCCAGCGGGCTCTTCAGTTCGTGAGTCAAGGCGTGCAGGTACTGCTCGACATGATGCTTGCCCTCGAGTTCGGTACGCATCGAGGTCATCGCAGCGGCCAGCCGGGCCAGCTCGGGCTCGCGAATCTTCGGTGGGGCCGGACGCTCGTCGGCCCGGACCCGGTCGGCGTAGCGAGTCAACTTGCGCACCGACGCGGTCAGGCCGAAGGAGAGCGCGGCCGCCAGGACGAAGGCCACGGCCAGGAGCCAGGCGCTCTTGGTCCAGAGGGAACGCCGCGCCGCGTCGACGAAGGGCAACACCACGTGACTGGGCTTGCCGACGCTCAAGACCCCGACGATCTCTCCTTCATGTTCGATGGGCGCGGCGACGTACATCACGCTGGTGGACGCGTCTCGCGGATTGGTACGGCTCGAACGGGCGCCGTACTCGCCGCGTAGCGTGCGGTGCACGTCGTTCCAGCGGGAGTAGTCCTCCCCGACGTCCTGCCCGCGGGAGTCGTAGACGACGATGCCCTCCCTGTCGGTGACGTAGACCACCAGGCTGGGCTCTTCCTTCCGCAGCTCGTAGATCACGGCGTTGAGCCGGCGGGCTGCGAACTCCTCGAACTCCCGCGCGAACGCCCCGTCGGCGAGTTGTCCCTCGACCAGTTCGTCGCGAACGACCACCGCCAGCAGGTTCGAGGTGTCGACCAACACTTCTTCGAGGGATTGGCGCATGCCGGGAGCCAGTTCATCTCGAATGTTGCCGATGGAGATCCAGAGGGCCGCGGCGACCAACACCAGCACCACGACGAAGAGCCGCAGGCTAAAGCTCACGGACGCTGCCCTCCAGGCTGTAGCCCAGACCCCGGTGGGTGCGGATCGGATCCGGTTCCGCCCGGATGCGCCGGAGCTTGCCCCGGATCTCCTTGATGTGGGTATCGACGGTGCGCTCGCCGGACATCCCGGGCTCGTCGGAGAGCTGCTGCAGGATGCGGTCCCGGGAAAAAACCCGCCCGGGGTGATCGAACAACAGGCAGAGCAGCCGGTACTCCGAGCGGGTCAGGCTCAGGGGTTCACCGGCAAACTGTACCGCCATGCGCGCCCGGTCGTGGGTGAAGTCGGCCTCGGCACCGCCGGCCTTGCCCGGCTCCGGATCCCGGCGCCCGCGGCGCAGGATCACCTTGATCCGGGCGGTCAGTTCTCGCGGGCTGAAGGGTTTCGTGACGTAGTCGTCA
This sequence comes from Acidobacteria bacterium Mor1, assembly GCA_001664505.1. Taxonomy (GTDB): domain Bacteria; phylum Acidobacteriota; class Polarisedimenticolia; order Polarisedimenticolales; family Polarisedimenticolaceae; genus Mor1. The sequence goes on along the minus strand of CP011806.1, from coordinate 4,085,045 downwards.
CCCCCGATCTCGAGGCCGACGACTCGATCGATCTCGTCGCTGCGGGCGGTCAGGAAGATGACGGGAACGTCGGAGAACGAGCGGATCTGCTTGCAGAATTCGAAGCCGCTGCCATCGGGAAGGCCAACATCCAGGATGACCAAGCCGACATCGGCGCGCCGCGCCCGCTCGACCGCCGGGCCGCCGAGTTGGAACCACTCGGGTTCGAAGCCCTCGGTGCGCAGCGCGTAGATCAGGTTATCGGCAATCGCCGGCTCGTCCTCGACGAGCAGGATGGTGGTCATGGCGCGAGCCCCGGCATCGGGTCCACTCTACACCGAGAGTGGCGCCGGGGCTCCTCGCAGCCGTGCCTCGGGCCCTGGCCTAGCCGGCTTCCACCGCGTCGTACTGCACCTTGGCGCCTTCGGTGGTGCGCAGGGTGCGGTAGGCGTCGAGCAGTTCCATGGTGACCGGGCCGGGCTTGCCGTCGCCGATGATCCGCTGGTCGACGTTGACCACCGGCACGATCTCGGCGCCGGTGCCGGTGAGGAAGCACTCGTCGGCGTTGTAGATGTCGTGGAGGCCCATGCGGGTCTCGTCGACGATCATCCCCTTCTGCTCGGCGATGTCGATCACCGCCGAACGGGTGATCCCGCCGAGGGCGCCCTCGAGCAGGTCGGGGGTCTTGAGCTCGCCGTTCTTCATGATGAACAGGTTGTCGGCGGTGCACTCGGCGACGCGGCCGCGAATGTTGAGCATGATCGCTTCTACGCAGCCCGCCTTCTTGGCCTCGATCTTGGCCAGGATGTTGTTCAGGTAGTTCAGCGACTTGATGCGCGGGTCGAGGCACTGCATCGGGATGCGGCGGACGCTGGCGGTGACCAGGGCGATGCCCTCGTCGTAGAACTTCTGGGGGTAGAGCGAGATGTCGTCGGCGATCACGACCACGGTGGGCTTGGGACACTTGTCCGGATCGATCCCCAGATCGCCGAAGCCGCGGGAGACCACCAGCCGCACGTAGACGTCCCGCTTCTGGTTCGCCGCCACGGTGTCGAGCACCGCCTGGGTCATCTCCGCATGGCTCAGCGGGATGTCGAGGGCCAGGGTCTTGGCCGACTCGTAGAGCCGGTCGATGTGCTCCTCGAGGCGGAAGATGTTGCCGTCGTAGACGCGGATTCCCTCGAAGCAGCCGTCCCCGTAGAGGAAGCCGTGATCGAAGACCGAGATCTTCGCTTCTTCCTTGGGTACCAGCTTTCCGTCCAGGTAAATCAACATGGTGCGTTCTCCCCTTGCGGCGTGCTTCGCGACGGCTCGACCGCGGTCGCGTGCGCCTCTGTTTGCGTCGGCGAGCCCGCCGACGTGATCGGGACGCGGACCTCGGTCCGCTGCGGAAGCCTCCCGCCGGCCTCCGCGACGACCTGTTCGACGAAGTAGCGGTGCAGGCGATCGTCCCCGGTTATTTCCGGATGGAACGTCGCCGCCAGCACGCGGCCTTGCCGAACCAGGACTGGGTCGTCTTCCCAGTGTGCCAACAAGTCGACCCGGGCACCAACGCGGCGGAACCGCGGCGCCCGGATGAATACCACCTTGAGCGGATCCGACCGATCGGCACCCGCCTCCGGGCATTCGAGCCCGGCCTCGAAGGAATCGATCTGTCTTCCGTACGCGTTGCGTTCGATCGAGGTTTCGATCAGTCCGAGACTCGACTGGTCCCGATCCACCACCTCGTTCGAGAGCAGGATCGCGCCGGCACAGGTGCCGAACAGCGCCCCGCCATCGGCGTGAAAGCGCTTCAGGGCCTCGAACCAGGGCTCGTCCCGCATCAGGTTGAGCAGGGTCGTGCTCTCCCCTCCCGGGATGATCAGCCCGTCGAGGCCCTCGAGTTGCGCCACCCGGCGCACTTCAAGGGTTTCGACACCACACCCGCTCAACGTGCGGGCGTGGGCGGCGAAGTCCCCCTGAAGCGCCAGGATGCCGATCCGTAGCTTCAACTTACCATCCCCGGGTTTGCATCAGCTCGCTCTCGGGTAACTTCGAGGTCTCGATGCCGGACATGGCGGCACCCAGCCCCGAGGAAACCTCGGCGACCATCTTGGGATCGTTGAAATGAGTCGTGGCCCGCACGATGGCGTGGGCCCGTTTCTTCGGGTCGCCCGACTTGAAGATGCCGGAACCGACGAAGACCGCCTCGGCGCCGAGCTGCATCATCAGCGCGGCGTCGGCGGGAATCGCCACGCCGCCGGCGGCGAAGTTGGGCACCGGCAACTTGCCGGATTCAGCCACGAGCCGCACCAGGTCGTAGGGCGCGCCGAGGTTCTTGGCCTCGGTCATCAGCTCCTCGGGGCTGAGCACCGTCAGGCGGCGGATGCCGGTCTGCACCTCGCGCATGTGGCGCACGGCCTCGACGATGTTGCCGCTGCCCGCTTCTCCCTTGGTGCGCAGGAGCGCGGCGCCCTCGCCGATGCGGCGCAGCGCTTCGCCCAGATTGCGGCAGCCGCAGACGAAGGGTGCGTCGAAGGCGAACTTGTCGACGTGGTACTCCTCGTCGGCCGGGGTCAACACCTCGCTCTCATCGATGAAGTCGATGCCCATCGACTGCAGCACCTGGGCTTCGGCAAAGTGGCCGATGCGGCACTTGGCCATCACCGGGATCGAAACCGAGTCGATGATGCCCTGGATCATCTTGGGATCGGACATGCGCGCCACACCGCCGTCACGGCGGATATCGGCAGGCACCCGTTCGAGGGCCATCACGGCGACGGCGCCGGCGTCCTCGGCGATCTTGGCCTGGTCGGCGTCGACCACATCCATGATCACGCCACCCTTGAGCATCTCGGCCAGTCCGGTCTTGAGCCGGAGCGTTCCTTTCTGTTCTTCCATCCTAGTGCCTCACTCGGTTACAGGATCGGGACCGCGCGCGCAGCGGCCTCGCCGTCGCGCTCGTCCTTGCCCATGATCGCGGTCATCAACGAGCCGAGGGTCTTGATCCCCGACTCGATCTCATGCGTTGGATTGCCGGCGAAGGTCAGCCGCAGGGTGTCGCTGCCGCCGCCGCCGGAATGAAACAGTTCGCCGCGGCTGAAGAGCACCCCTTCACGCCGGGCCGATTCGAACAGGTCGGTGGTGTTGATCGCCGGCGGCACGGTGACCCAGGTAAACAGGCCACCCGACGGGCGGGTCCAGCGAACCCCCGGCGGGAAGTACCGTTCCATCGCGGCCATCGTCGCGTCCCGGCGCTCGCGATAGACCGGCAGCGCGTGGCGCAGATGCTCGTTCAAGCCCCCCGATTGCAGGAAGCGGTGCAGCCCCGCCTGAAGCAGCGGACTGGTGCCGCAGTCGCGGATCTGCTTGAGGGAGATCAACGGCTCCATCACCTCCGGGGGCGCCACGACGAATCCGATGCGCAGCCCCGGCAAGAGCTTCTTTGAAAAGGTGCTGAGGTAGATCACCCGGCGGCCGCCGTCCAGGGCGTGAAGACTCGGCGGCAACGGCTTGCCGTCGAAGCAGAGTTCGCCGCCCCAGTCGTCCTCGACGACGACACAGCGATGGCGTTCGGCGACGGCCAGGATCTCCCGGCGGCGGGCCTCGCTCATGACGCTGGTGGTCGGGTTCTGGAAGGTCGGCTGCAGGTAGATCAGGCGGGGGCGGTGGCGCTCCAATGCTACGGCCAGCAGATCGGGGCGCATGCCCTCTGCATCGACGGGGACGCCGACGACCCGCGCCCCCAGCGAATGCAGGGCGCTCAGCGCACCGGTGTAGGTCGGTTCCTCGATGACCACCGGATCACCGGTATCGATCATCACCCGGAAGACCAGTTCCAACGCCTGCTGGGCTCCGTTGGTGACCAACACCTGATCGGCGTCGAGCACCGAACCCTGCTTGCGCATCGAGCCGGCGATCCAGCGGCGCAGCGGCTCGTGGCCCGCGGTGGGGCCATAACCGAGGAGCTCCTCGCCGGCCTCCTTCATCGAACCGCTGATCGCCTTGCGCAGCGGCTCTACCGGCATCAGATCACTGGCGGGGTAGGAGCCGGCGAAGGAGATGCCCTCCTTCGAGGTGACCACCCGGTACATCGAGAGCAAACGGCCGACCCCGGCGCGTTCCACCGCCCGTGAGAACCCGCTGAACCAGGGAGTTCCGTCCCCCGGCGCGGGGTTGCCCGGGGTTTCGTAGTCGCTACCCGGCGAGACCAGGAAGGTGCCGCGGCCGGTGTGACTCTGAACCAGGCCCTCCTGGGCCAGGGCGTCGTAGGCCGAGACGACGGTATTGCGGTTGATGCCCAGGCGGCGGGCCAGATCCCGAGTGGGCGGCAACCGGGTGCCCGGCGGCAGCTCACCCTGCTCGAGACCTCGGCGCACGGCGTCGGCAATCTGCCGGTAAACCGGGACGGGGCTCTCGAGATCGATCTGAAGCTGGTCCAGCATGCGGGGCGTCCATCGACTGGGTTCGACGCAATTGGCCTAGGCCGAAACAGCAGTCTAGCGCCCCAGGAGGTCCAATCAAGTGGGCCAAGCTGGTCCAATCGGGGCCATACAGACCAACCCCTTTGGGCTCAGCAGGTTAGGAAACCAGTACAGTTCGGGGTTTTCCGGAGAACCCGGCCCGGATCGAGGGGAGGGATCAGCCGGAGAGGGGCAGCTCAAGCAGGTCGTCGGGAAGGTACTCGGCGACCTTCTCCAGCATCTGGTCGATGCCCTCCCCGTTCAGGGCGGAGATGCCGACGGCATCATGGTCGGCAAGGCGCTCGGCCCGGGTCTCGGCGTCCATCTGATCGATCTTGTTGAACACCAGGAGCCGCGGGATCGAGCCGTAGCCCAGGTCATCGAGAATCCGGTGCACCGCCGCGATCCGTCGCGCGAAGGAGGGATGCGACCCGTCGACCACGTGCACGATCAGATCGGAGTCCTCGATCTCCTCGAGAGTCGCGCCGAAGGCGTCGAGCAAATCGCGGGGCAGGTCGCGGATGAAACCCACGGTGTCGTTGATCACGATCTCCCGCTCCCGGGGCAGCCGCAGGCGCCGGGTGGTCGGATCCAACGTCGCGAACATCCGATGCTCGACGAACACCTCACTGCGGGTCAGGACGTTCAGCAAGGTGCTCTTGCCGGCGTTGGTGTAGCCGACAAGCGACACCACCGGCACGTCACGATTGCGGCGGCGGGAGCGGCGCTGCTCACGGCGACGGCGCTCATGTTTGAGCATGCTCTCCAGCCGGCGAATCCGGTCGCGCACACGACGGCGATCGATCTCGAGCTTCTGCTCACCGGGGCCGCGGCCGCCGATACCGCCCATCAAACGGGAGAGCCCCGAATCACCCCGCTTGGCCAGCCGGGGCAGCAGGTACTTCAGCTGCGCCAACTCGACCTGGATCTTTCCTTCGTGGGTCCGAGCGCGGCGAGCAAAGATGTCGAGAATCAACTGGGAGCGATCGAGCACCTTGATGTCGCTGGCCTCGGCGATCGCCCGTCCCTGGGCAGGCGTCAGGTTCTGGTCGACGATGATGAACTCGGCCTGCAGCCGCAACGCGTGGATGATCAGGTCCTGCAGGCGCCCCGACCCCATCAACGTGCGCGGATCGAAGGACTGACGCCGCTGGACGATCCGCTCGGCGATGGTCAGGTCGCTGGATTCGGCGAGCTCGGTCAGCTCGTCCATCGATTCCTCGGCCTGGGCCCGGCTGCCGGTGGTGACATGCACCAGGATCGCGCGGCCCGCCTTGCCGGCGACCTTGGTGCGATCCATGTGCCGGTCGAACTCTTCCTCGAGGGCGCGGATCAGCTCGAGGAAGTCCTCGTCGAGCCGGCTGGCCGGGCGCGGCTCGAGCAACCGGTAGCGTTCGCCGTCGGCGATCACGTCCTGGGCCTGCTCCTTGCGCCGGGACCGCCGGGGCGTTCCGTTGGGCCCCATCGAGGGCACCACGGCACCACGGGGCAGGTTGGCCGGAGACTCGGGGCTGGGCGTACGGCGCACCGGTTCCCGCAACTCGGCGGGAATCAGGTGAGCGACCCGCACATTGCCCGCCTCGCCGGCGTCGTCGATATCGACCACCGCCATGGCGTCCAGGCGGTGCAGCGCCAGAGGCGCCAACTCGTCGGCGTTGAGCGGATCGTCACCGAACCGGGTCGCCAGGAAACGCAGGGTGCAGAAGCGCATCCGGCCGGCGGGAGCACTGGGCGTACGGGGAACTTCGATGCGGAGGTTGCTGCCGACGGCGACCCGCTCGATGCGGCCGGCGCGGTCGACGAGGATACCGATGCGGCGGTTGATCTCGGCGGAGATCTGGGCCATCTCCCGGGCGAGATCGTTGTGGATGACCGACTGGCGCGGCACCCTCCGGCGATAGAGGCGTTCGATACGGCGCTTTTCAGCGGGTTGGAGTCCTAGCAGGTTGCCGTAGAGCTCAGAAATAGCGGTGGGCCTCCGTTTTTCGCCCCGCCGGCGCCCGTTGCCGGCCAGAGGCTAGATGTACGACGAACCGGCCGTGAGGTTCAAGGGAAATCGCCCCCCTGCACCGGGCCTAGATCCGCCCCACGAAATGGCTGCCGGCCCGCCCCTCGATGGCGCGGGGCAGGCTCTGGGCATCGGTGATCAGCGCCCGGCGGCCGCCGGCCTTGAGGAACTGGATCACCGCCTCGATCTTGGGCCCCATCGAACCATCGGGGAAGTGCCCCTCGTCCCGCAGGCGCTCCAACTCTTCGAGAGTCACCGCGCCGATCGGACGCTGGGTCGGCTTGCCGAAGTCGAGATAGACCTGGGGCACCGCCGTGAGAATGATCAGTAGGTCGGCGCCGACTTCGCTGGCCAGCACCGCCGAGGTCAAGTCCTTGTCGATCACCGCCTCGACCCCGCCGTAGCGGCCGTCGTCGAGAATGCGGATCGGCACGCCGCCGCCGCCGCAAGACACCACGATGTGTCCCGCTTCGCAGGCGTCCTTGATCATGTGGCGCTGCACCACCTTGATCGGCTTGGGCGACGCCACCAGCCGGCGCCATCCGCGGCCGGAATCCTCGCGAATGTGCCAGCCGTGTTCGTCCCGCCTGCGCTCGGCCTCTTCCTTTTCGAGGAACGGCCCGATCGGTTTGGTCGGCTGGCGGAACGCCGGATCGCGCTCATCGACCAGCACCTGGGTCACCACCGTAACCACGTAGCGGCGGATCTTTCGTTGGCGCAGGTGGTTCAACAGGTTCTGCTGCAACACGTAACCGAGGCTGCCCTCGGTCATCGCCACCAGGACGTCCAGCGGCATCTCCGGAAGTTCCGCACGGGTCAGCTCGTTCTTCAGCAGCAGGCTGCCGACCTGGGGTCCGTTGCCGTGAGTCACGATCAAACGGTAGTCCCGCTCGACCAGGGTCATCAGCAAGCCGGCGATCTTGTCGGCGTTGCGCTGGTGCTCCTCGATGGTGCCCTTCTCGCCCTTCTGCATGAAGGCGTGTCCGCCCATCGCCACCAGCACGATCGGATTCGCGTTTTCGGTTACCACCGCACCCTCCGGGGGAAGCTGGAAAGCTTCGATTGCAAACCCCACCTCCCATCGTCGAAGATAGGCCAGGGAGGCACCATGAGTCGAGCAAACATCACTTCAGCCCTGAAACCCGACCTTCTGCGCGGCCACACCGCCTGGATTACCGGTGGCGGTACCGGCCTCGGCCGCGGCATGGCCGAACGGTTCGGAGCCCTCGGCGCGAAGATCGCCCTGTCGGGACGCCGGGAGGAACCGCTGGCCGAAACCGCCCAGGCCATCCGAGACGCCGGCGGAGAGGCCGCCTTCGCAACCTGCGACGTGCGCGACCCGGCGGCGGTCACCGCTGCCTTTGACGCGTTGCGCGGCGAGCTGGGCGAGATCGACATTCTGGTCAACAACGCCGCGGGCAACTTCCTCAGCCCGTCGGAAAAACTCTCACCCAACGGCTTCGGCTCGGTGGTCGGCATCGTGCTCAACGGAACCTTCCATTGCACCCTCGCAGCGGGGCAGCGCTGGATCGAAACCGGCACCCCCGGAGCGATCCTCAACATCGTCACGACCTACGCCTGGACCGGCTCGGCCTTCGTGTTGCCATCCGCCTGCGCCAAGGCCGGGGTCCTGGCCATGACCCGCTCGCTGGCGGTGGAGTGGGGCAAACACGGCATCCGGGTAAACGGCATCGCGCCGGGCCCGATTCCCACCGAAGGTGCCTTCTCGCGATTGATGCCGGACCCGAAGCTCGAGGAGCGGCACAAGGCGCGGATTCCGGCGGGACGCTTCGGCACACGGGAAGAGCTGGCGGAACTGGCTGCCTACCTGGTCTCCCCCGCCGCCGAGTGGATCCGCGGCGAGATCGTGACCTTCGACGGCGGCGAATGGCTACGCGGCGCCGGCGAGTTCAACGACCTGCTCGACCTGAACATTCCCTGGGACCAGTTGCGCCCGCCCAAGAAATGAAGCCGCCCGGCCGCACCGGCGGCCGGCAGCGTGGCCGGGTTCGCATCCTGAGCGAATTAGCGTAGACTGCGTCTCCCCCAGAGGAGATCGCAGATGAAAGTCGTCACCGTGGTCACCGGTGCGGGGGCCGGTATCGGCAGTGAGATCTGCCGCATCCTGCTGGAGCGGGGCGAAACCGTGATCGGTTGCCCTCGCCGCCCGGGTTCCGAGAAGCTGTCCGCCCTGGCGGCCGCCCACCCCGACCGCTTCCACGAAGTATTGATGGATGTCTCCGACGACGCATCCATCGAGCGGGCGGTCGCCGACATCGAGGGTCGCGTCGATCAGGTCGATCGGCTGTTCAACAACGCCGGCTACTACCCCAAGAACGAAGGGAGCCTGACGGCGCTCTCCCGGGACACCCTGGGCAAGGCCTTCCAGACCAACGCCATCGGGCCGCTCAAGGTAACCGCCGCGCTGCTCCCCTTGTTGCGGAAGGGCAACGAAAAGCGCCTGGCCCAGATCACGTCGCTGATGGGCTCGATCACCGACAACACCTCCGGCCGCTCCTACTCGTATCGCCTGTCCAAGACCGCGTTGAACATGGCGGTCAAGAACCTGGCTCATGAGTTGGGGCATGAAGGATTCATCGCCCTGGCGATTCACCCGGGCTGGGTCCAGACCAACATGGGCGGTTCCATGGCGCCGCTGCCGCTGGGGCCGGCGTCCGAAGAGGTGTTGCGAATCGTGCTCGACGCGACGCCGGACCAAAACGGCGCCTTTCTCGGACCCGGCGGAAAGGTGCTGCCCTTCTGATGGGAGAACGACCACAGCCCCCCCGGCCCGGGTCGCACAGTCCCACCAACCCAGGCGACCCCGGGCGGCGCGACCCGATCCGCGGGGAGGCGTTCCGCCTGTTGCTGGACAACGCCGGCCTGGGTATCGGCTACTGGGGCCTCGACGGCACCTGCCTGCTGATGAACCGCAAGGCCTGCGAGGAGATGGCCACGCCGCGGGAAAAACTCGTCGGGCGCAACATCCGCGAGCTGTTCGGCGAGGAAGCCGGCGGCATGTACCTCGACCGGATCCAGAACGTGGCCACCGCGGGCCGGCCTGCCCGCTACCGTGATGAAGTCGAGATGCCCGGCGGCCGGCGGGTCTACGTCGCGACCTACGCCCCGGTGCCCGATGAGAGCGGCAAGATCCGCGGCGTGCAGATCATCGCCGACGACGTCACCGAACAGCACCGTGCCGCCCAGAAGCTCCGGGCGAGCGAGGCGCTGTTCCGCAATTCCTTCGAGGCATCGGATGTGGGCATGGCCATCGCCGACAACCGTGGCCAGTTCCTCTCGATCAACCCGGCGATGAGCCGGATGCTGGGCTACTCCGTCGAGGAGATGGCCCGCATGTCCTACCGGCAGGTGACCCACCCCGAAGACCAGGAGCGCAGCCGCAAGCGCTTCCGGCAGTGCTGCGACGACCTGATGCCCTACACCCTGGAGAAACGGTACATCCGCGGCGACGGAAGCGTGATGACCGGCCGGCTGACCATCAGCCCGATCATCTCCGACGGCGAGATGATCAAGGTCGTGGTTCACCTCCAGGACATCACCCAGGCATCACAACTCGAGGAGCAGGTGCGCCAGTCCCAGCGGGTCGAGGCGGTCGGCCGGCTGGCCGGCGGCGTGGCCCACGACCTGAACAACCTGCTGTCCCCGATCCTGGGCTACGGCGACATGATGCTCCAGTGCGCGGCCGACGACGGCCAACGGGCCGCGGCCGATGAGATCGTGCGGGCGGGAGGCCAGGCGCGAGACCTGGTGCGCAAGCTGCTTGCCTTCAGCCGGCGGCAAACGCTGGAGTTCAAGCCCCTCGATATCGACCTGGCGATCTCCGAGTTGGAGCCGCTGCTGCGGCGAACCATTCGCGAAGACATCCGGGTGGACCTGGAGGCCGGCGAGAGGGTGCCGCCGATCCTCGCAGACCCCGGTCAGGTCGAGCTGGTCTTGATGAACCTGGCGGTCAACGCTGCCGAGGCGATGCCCGAAGGGGGCGTGCTGACCATGACCACCGGCCGGACCAGCATCGAGGCCGGTGATCGCAGCGCACCGGCTCCGGGGGACTACGCGACCTTGATCGTCTCGGACTCCGGCTGCGGCATGGAGGACGAGGTCCGCAACCGCATCTTCGAACCGTTCTTCTCGACCAAGGGCTCGGACCGGGTCGGCCTGGGCCTGTCCACGGTCTACGGCATCGTCAAGCAACATGGTGGATCGATCCGCGTCTCGACCGAGCCCCGGCAAGGCTCGGAGTTCGTGCTGTTGTTCCCGGCGGCGGAAGAACCCGCAGAACCGATCGAACGGGACGACCCGACCCCGCGGAACCTTCAGGGGGACGAGACGATCCTGCTGGTCGAAGACAACAGTCACGTGCGGCGGCTGGCCAACGTGCTGCTGCTGCAGCGGGGCTACCGGGTGCTGGTGGCCGAGAACGGAGCGGCAGCGCTGGACCTGCTGGAGACCCACACCCAGCCGGTCGATCTGTTGTTCACCGACGTGATCATGCCGGCGATGAGCGGCAAGGAACTATACGAGCAGGCGCGCAACATTCAGCCCGGGCTGCGGGTGCTCTATATGTCCGGCTACAGCGACGAGATCATCGCTCCTCGCGGGGTGCTGGAACCCGGCGTGCAGTTCCTGGAGAAGCCGTTCTCCGCTGAGGCGTTGGCCCGCAAGCTGCGCGAGGTGCTCGAAGGGGACCCGCCCGCCCGCTAGCCGACCCGTGCTGGGCACCAGCCCGGGCCGAGCGCGGTCTCCGAGACCGGGTTAGACTCGATGGCAACCGACAGGAGGGCCCCATGCTCCGGTTGCCGCTCTACTTCGCCGGGTTGATGATCGCGTCCGCCGCGTCCGCTTCGAGCCTCGAAACGGACATCCTCCTGACCGAGCCAGGCGGCATCCGCCAGAAGAGTCCCGGCGGCGCGCCCCGGGAGTTCACCCTGCCCGACGGCGTCGAGCCCCTGAGCGGCGAACTGCTCGACCGGCTGCAGCTGCGCGCCGGCGAACTGGGTGAACGCTACCTGCGCTTCTCCTGCATCGAGCGGGTCGAGGCGATGAGGCTCTCAGGCCGTCGCGAAGGTAGGCCGCGCAAGGAACAAGAAGCGTTCTTTCTGATGGAGCGGAGAGGCGAATCCCTCGACGAGATTCGGCTATCGACCGACGACCGGCGCCGCAGCATGAAGCGCAAGTGGGGCCTGTTCGAGAACGTTCCCGGCGCTCTGGACTGGGCGCTGCTGTTCGCGGAGAGCAACCGGCGAACGATGTCGTTCTACGACCTGGGCCGCGAGGCGGATCCGCTGGGCGAGTTGACTTTGGTGGGCTTTCGCGGCACCACGCCCTTTGCCGACGGCTCCCAGGTGACCGAATGGGAAGGCATCGCCGCACTGCGCGCCTCGGACCTGGCGCTGCGCCGCATCCGCGCCCGGCCACGGGAAGAATCGGAGCGGATGCGGGAGCAACTCGATCGACGCCGGCGCAGCACCAAGATCTCCTTCGGCTCTTTCGAGCCAGGGTTCCGCTTCAAGCCGATCGCCGGCTTCCGCACCAGGGCCGCCCCCGAGCTGACCGGATTCGAGGCGGAGTTCGACACCATCGAGCCGGGGGTCACCTTCCCCCTCCGAATGCGCTACACCCGGGAGCGGGTCGAGGATGACGGCAGCCTGAAACCGCTGGAGCGCACCACCGTGCAGTACGTCGAGTTCCGCCGCTTCGAAGTCGATTCCGAGGACGATCGCAAGCCCTAGAACAGGCGTGCACTGGTGTAAGCTTGGCGGCCATGAGCAGCCGCAAGTCCAGAACCGGCTCGAAGAACGGCGCGTCCAGACGCCCGTGGCGCACCTGGACCCGCTGGACCGACGACAAGCTCCTCGACCTGCGCCTGTGCGATCTCGACCTCAAACTCGAACGCACCGAACCGGCCCGCCGGGTCAACCGGCTCTACGAGGAGCTCGAAGAACGGGGCATCCACTTCCGGCCACACGTCTGGCTCTCGTCGGAGTGGTTCTCTCCCGATGCGTCGCCGGGCATCGCCGTGCCGTTCTACCTGGCGCATCCGCGGCTGGAACGGCTGGAACAGAAGCAGATGCTGGTGGTGGAAGGGGGCACCCAGTCCTCCTGTATGCGCATCCTGCGCCACGAGGCGGGGCACGCCATCGACACCGCCTACCGGCTGCACTACCGCAAACGTTGGCGGGAAACCTTCGGCCGCTGGTCGGAGCCCTACCCCGACTACTACCGGCCGCGGCCCAACAGCCGCAACTTCGTCGTGCACCTCGACGCCTGGTACGCCCAGGCCCACCCGGCCGAGGATTGGGCCGAGACCTTCGCCGTGTGGCTGACGCCCCGTTCAGGCTGGCGCCGCCGCTACAAGGACTGGCCCAAGGCGCTCAAGAAGCTGGAATACGTCGACGAGTTGATGCACGAGATCGCCGGGCAGCCGCCCAAGGTGCGTTCGCGGGCCTGCCCCGACCGTCTCAGCACGCAGAAGCAAACCCTCGGCGAACACTACGCTGCCAAGCGGTCCCGCTACGAGGCCAAGGTGCCCCGCAACCTCGAACGTGATCTGCGCCGGCTTTTTTCCGACGACCCGCGCTATTGCAACCGGCCTACCGCAGCCAGTTTCCTACGGGGCATGCGCAAAGAGATCCAGTCCACGGTCGCCCGCTGGACCGGTGCCCACAACTACGCGGTGGACCAGATCCTCCAGGACATGATCGACCACTGCAAGCAGCGCAAACTGCGGATGACCCAGGCGCCGCGGCCCTCGCGGATGCAGGCCGTGATCCTGGTCACCGTGCAGACCATGACCTACATGCGTACCGGACGCTTCGAGATCGCCCTATGAGCCGCAAACGCCGCGTCCTGGTCCTGATGCATGAGGATCTGGTGCCCCCGGAGTCGATCGAGGGGCTGAGCGACAAGGAGATCGCGCCGTTCAAGACCGAGTACGACGTGGTCGTGACCCTGGAAGAGATCGGCCACGAGGTCAAACCCCTCGGCGTCGGTAGCGACCTCGGCGTGATTCGCCGGGCAATCCACGACTTCCGGCCCCACATCTGCTTCAACCTGCTCGAGGAGTTCCACGGAGTCGCGGTCTACGACCACCACGTGGTCAGCTACCTGGAGCTGATGAAGCGGCGCTACACCGGCTGCAACCCGCGGGGGCTGTTGCTCGGCCACGACAAGGCGCTGTCCAAGAAGATCCTGGCCTATCACCGCATCCCCTGCCCCGAGTTCCTGGTGCTGCCCATGGCGCGCAAGGTGCGGCGGCCGAAGCGGCTGCAGTTCCCGCTGCTGGTCAAGTCGCTGACCGAAGAGGGCTCGGTGGGCATCTCCAAGGCGTCGCTGTGCAACGACGACGAGCAGCTCCAGGAGCGGGCGGCATTCATCCATCGCCAACTGGGCACCGACGCCATCGCCGAACAGTTCATTCCGGGAAGGGAGATGTACGTCGGCGTGATGGGCAACCAGCGGCTCGAGACCTTTCCCACCTGGGAACTGTTGATGACCAACAAGCCCGCCGACGAGCCGATGATCGCCACGGCCAAGGTCAAGTGGGACGAGGACTATCAGAAGAAGATCGGCGTCAAGACCAAGGCCGCCGAACTGGACCCGGCGCTGGACCAGAAAATCAAACACCTGTGCAAGCGCGCATACCGGGCCCTGAACCTGACCGGCTACGCCCGCATGGACCTGCGGATCAACGACAAGGACGAGATCTTCCTGATCGAGGCCAACCCCAACCCCCAGCTGGCCTACGGTGAGGACTTCGCCGAGTCGGCGGAACTCACGGGGTTGAGGTACGGGGACCTGCTGCAGCGGATCCTGAACCTCGGGTTGAGCTACCGGGCCCAGTGGCAGGGCTAGCGCATGAACGGGCCGCCAACCTCTCCGCCCCGGATCGTCCTGCGAGGGGTGCTTCCCGAAGACGCGTTCGTGAGCGCCCAATGGCTGCACCTCAAACCACGGGGCCTCAAGGTCGTACTCTTCGGGCTCATCCTGATTTCGCTCCTCTGGGTCGGGATCGGGACGATCTACCGCTGGGCCCAGGGCGAGATTCCAGGTTCTGATGTCTGGCCCTATGGACTCTTTCTCGGCCTTCTCCTTGCATTCCTGATCTGGCTCCCTTTCAAGTTCCGGGCGTCCTACCGGCAGCACAAGATTCTTCAGCGCCCCTTCGAACTCGAACTCTCCCCCACCGGGCTACGCAAACACGATTCCGACGAGGAAGAGATTCCCTGGAGTCAGTACGTCGGATATCGCAAGAACGACTCGGTGCTGCTGATCTATCAGACGCCCGCGCTCTTCCAGGTGCTCCCACGAACCCTGTTCGAGACCGACGCCGGATTCGATCACGCGGTGGCCTTGGTAGGCCGCCATCTGAAGCGGATCTAGCGCAGCCTCCCCGCACGAGTCGGTCTCATGCGGCCCAGGGACGACGGCTCCAGGCGTAGACCACATCCAACTCAAGTTCGGCCAGCCGGCGGGCATCGATGCCATCCGCTGGAGACTCGACCGTGCGCTGAACGCGGAACGACTCCTCGGCGATAAAGCCCCGATACTCGTGAAGCAGCAACCCGATCCGCGCCTCGCTCCGGAGCAAAGCCTTGAGGAGTTGCTCCCAGCTCTCCAGCTCGGCGACCACCTGCAGGTGATCTCTGCCCCAATGCCGTTCCTTCTCTTGTTTCCAACGCTCGATCTTCGTTGCCGTCCAGCCCTTCCGTTTCATTCGGCGCATGTCCTGTTCGGTGTACGGCGCGGTGTCCTCATCGCGAGCCAGGTGTCCCACGGCGGTACCACAGTCGCAGAACTTCCGGGTCGTGAGGAACGGAGAGAAAGCGCCTAGCTGGCGGCGTAGTCGATGGTTCTCGACGGCTTCCAGCTGCTTGTCATAGGACCCGAGCAACACCGACGCTTCAGCGTGATCGGAGGAATCCTCGAGCAGCAGATGGATGTAGACACACATGGCGTCTCCGTGGTTCTGCCGCTCATTGTATCAGCGCTCCAACTCCGACACGGGCCCAGGGCTGGGCTCATCGCGCGGGTCGCGATGGCGGGATGGAGGTGAGTGCCGGAGGCCGTCTCGGCTACCAGGCGTAGATCAGAAGCGCAGTGCCGGCGATCAGGCGGTAGATCGCGAAGGGTTTGAAGCTGTGGCTCGAGACGAACTTGAGCAGCCAGCGGATCGAGGCCCAGGCGACCACGAAGGACACGGCGAAGGACAGCGCCAGCCAGCCAGCGTCGCCCGGCGCCAGATGCTCGTAGTCCTTGTAGAGGTCGTAGAGCGTGGCGGCGAACATGATCGGGATCGCCAGGAAGAACGAGAACTCGGTGGCGGCCCGGCGTTCGAGGCCGCAGACCAGACCGCCGAGGATCGTCGCCGCCGAGCGGGAGAACCCGGACCACAGCGACAGGCACTGGGCGAAACCGACGCCGAGAGCCTGGAGCAGGCTGATGTTCTCCGCCTTCTTGGTCCGCACCTTGAGGGGCAGCGACTCGACGACGAAGATCAGGATCGCGCCGGCGATCAGCGCCATGGCCACGGTCTTGACCGAGAACAGGTGTTCCTTGATGAAGTCGTGAACCAGGAGGCCGATGATCGCCGCAGGCAGGAACGCCACGAACAGCGCCAGGGAGAAACGCCGGGCCTCGGGCTTGGTCGGCAGGTCCCGCACCACGTTGAACAGCCGCTCGCGAAACTCCCAGACCACCGAGAGGATCGCACCGAGCTGGATCACGATGGCGAAGATCTTGGAGCGCTCCCCCTCGAAACCCAGCAGATCGTTGGTCACGATCAGGTGGCCGGTGGAGGAGATCGGGAGGAACTCGGTCAGCCCCTCGACGATGCCGAGGATGACCGCAATCCAGAACATCATGCCCGGGCGTCCTCACCATCCTTGCGGCCGACCACCATCAGCGCCGGCACCAGGGTCAGCGACGTGAACAGGCAGGTCAGCGAGCCGAAGGTCGCCACCTTGCCGAAGCTCTGTAGCGCCGGGTAGTTGCCGAACCAGAGGGTACCGAAGCCGGCGATGTTGGTCAGGGCCGCGAGCACCACCGCCTTGCCGGTCTCCATCAACCCTTCCTCGACCTTGCCGCCGCTCCAGTTCATGCGGTGCACCATGTGGATGCTGTAGTCGATGCCAACCCCCAGGATCATGGTCGCGACGAAGGCGTTGGCGTAGTTGAGCTGCATGCCGATGATCTTCATCAGCCCCAGCATCATGATCACACCGCTGACCAGCTGGGCCATGGCGATCAACGTCAGGCGCAGGCTGCGGAAGTCGATCACCAGCAGCACGAACACGATCAAGAGGCCGACGCCGACGCCTTGCTTCGCGTCACGGGAGAAGATCCGCCGCAACTCCTGGCCGATGACGTTGGTTCCGGTGACGATGATGTTGCTGTCGCCGCCGGTGAGCTGTTCGATCAGACCGTCAGGGGGCCGCCGCTTCCACTCCGGATCGTTGGAGAAGAGGTAGGTCACGATGCGCACGCCCTTCTCGTCATCCTCGCGGATGTAACGATCGAGAAGCTGCTCCATGCCGCGGCCCTGGAGATCGGTCAGTTCCAGCGGGCGCTCCACCGAGAGGAAGCGCTCCATGCGCCGCGTGTAGTCCCCGAAGGCCTCGCGGCGGAATCCGACGTCATCCAGCGACGAGAGGAACGTTTCCCGGACCCGCTCGGCGTCGAAGGCATCGTCGCCCCGCTCCTGGAGCGCCGTGATGATCGCATCCTGCTTGGCCCGGGCGGGCAGGTAGGTCAGCACCGAGTCGTAGGAGCTGATCGAACCGGCGTCGATGAAGGGCTGCAGCCGTTCGGCGATCTGCGCCGTGCGCTCCAGCGCCTCGGCCTGGGTCTCACCGCTGGCGATGGCCATCATGTAGGAGCCCGAGGCGTCGAAGGTCCGGGAGATCTCTTCCCGCACCTGATAGGCCGGCGAGTCGCCGCTGCGCAGGCTGCGGATAGAATCGTCCAGGTCCAGGTTCCAGGCCAGCCAACCCGCGCCCAGGGTCATCGCCGCGATCACCACGATGGCGGATTTGCTGTAGCGGGCGCACAGCGGGATCAGGTACTCGAGGCCGAAGGACTGCAGGTGCAGTTTCTTGACCGAGTCGACCTTGCGCTTCCGCACTCCCTCATTCCACGTGATCATCGCCGGCAGCAGGAAGATGATCGCCACGGCACACAGCAGAATGCCGGTACCGATCAGGAAACCCAGGTCGAACAGGCCGCGGAAGCGGCTGATGCACATGGCGAAGAAGGTGCCCGCCGAGGTGATCGCCCCGGTGAACACTCCGAGTCCGGTTTCGCCGACCATCGCCTCGGTGGCCTGGACCAGCGTCTTGCCCGCCCGCCGCTCCTCGACGTAGCGGGCGTACATCACGATGGTGAAGTCGGTCCCGAGCCCCATCAGGAGCGCGGTGAACGCCGACGACGAGGCGTTCAGCTGACCCAGGGCGAAAAACGCCACGGCGAAGGTCAGCGCCTGGCCGATCAGCAGCGGCACCGTCGAGTAGAGCAGCGCGGCGAACCGGCGGTAGCAGAGCCAGTAGAGCGCCGAGACGGCGAACAGCGAGAGGAACAGGTTCTGGCTGATGTCCTCGCGGATCAGCTCGGTCTGCTCGATGGCGATCTTGTAGTTGCCGGTGTAGCGGGCCTGGACGCCGAGGGAGGCTCCCTCCTCCATCTCGTCGGCGAGGATCTCCCGGGTCTCCTGCTCGGCGGCGGTCACCGCCGCGAACAGCGCCTCGTTGAAGTCCAGGTCCTGGGGGTGCCCGGTGGGCTTGACCAGCATCAGCAGGGACTGGCCGTCCCGGGAGTGGTAGTAACCCGCCGACAGATCGACGCTGAAAGCTCCGCGGTTGCCCATCAGCCGGTTCATGAAGAACGGCATCAGCTCCAGCGGATCGTTCTGAACAAGTTCGGTGCGGGGGTCCCCGGTGGGAGAGGCCAGGACCAGCCGGTTCTGGCGGATCTGCTCCCGGATCGCGTCGTCGCCGAACTTGGCCGCCAGCTCCGGTAGTTGCTCGGGCTCCAGAAAAAGGAGCGCGTTTTCAAAGAAAACTTCGAGGAACTCGGCGTCGGGGCTGAAGCGGTACTCGACGAACTCGATCAGCTCCGCCTCGGCCTCGAGCCCCGAAGCGAAGACGTCGGCGAAGTCCGCCAGGTTCTCGGCCTGCTCCTCGCTTTCCGCCTGGAGCAGCACGATCAGGTACTCCAGCGAGCCGAAGTCCTGAACCGCCGATTTGAAGGCGCTGACCGTGGGGTTCCCGTCGGGAAACAGCTCCAGGACGTCGGATTCCAGCTTGAGCCGCGACCCGATCCAGACCGCGGCGACCACCGCAATCAGGGTGATAAGGAAGACGAGTTTGTAGTGGTTGCGGCTGAAACGCTCGATCTGCAGCAACAGCCGTTGCTTCTTTCCGGGCACTTGTGGCTCGCTCGGTGGGGAATCCATGAAGGCGCGATTATTTCTGGCCCTGCCCGGGCCGTCAAGCTGCCCTCTTTCAAGGACTTGGCGGCTGTGGGCGGCGGCGGGCCCGGATGCTATGCTGCGACTCTGTCTCCAGGTAGCCGGCCCCCGCGCGGAAACCCGGTCCCGGCGCCCCAAAAGACAACTCGGCTCACCTCGGAGCCCACCCTGGCATACGACTGCCGCGGAGGATCGTCATGGATAGCGTGAAGTCTTCTGCCGCCGACAAACTGATCGGCCTCGAAGATGATTTCGGTGCTCACAACTACCATCCGCTGGATGTGGTTATCTCAAAGGCCGAGGGCGTGTGGGTCTGGGACGTTCAGGGCGACAAGTACCTGGACTTCCTCGCCGCCTACTCCGCGGTCAACCAGGGCCACGGCCACCCCAAGATTCGCCAGGCGCTGATCGACCAGGCCCACAAGGTCACCCTGACCTCCCGGGCCTTCCGTAACGACCAGCTCGGCCCGCTCTACGAGACGGTCTGCAAGCTGACCGGCTACGACAAGATGCTGCCGATGAACTCCGGCGCCGAGGCGGTCGAGACCGCCATCAAGGCGGCCCGCAAGTGGGGTTACACGGTCAAGGGTGTCGCCGAGGACAAGGCGGAGATCCTGGTCTTCACCGGCAACTTCCACGGCCGCACCACCACCATCGTCGGCTTCTCCGACGACGACCAGTACAAGCAGGGCTTCGGTCCCTTCACCCCGGGCTTCAAGCTGCTGCCCTACGGCGATCTCGAAGCGGCCAAGGCCGCGTTCAACGAGAACACCGTCGGCGTGCTGATCGAGCCGATCCAGGGTGAGAGCGGCATCATCGGGCCCGGGGAGGGCTACCTCAAGGCCCTCGACGGTCTGTGCAAGCAGCACAACGCCCTGATGATCACCGACGAGATCCAGTCCGGCCTCGGCCGCACCGGCAAGCTGTTCGCCTCCTGGCATGAAGATGTCCGCGGCGACATCGTCGTGATCGGCAAGGCGCTCTCGGGCGGCTTCTACCCGGTCTCGGCGATCCTGGCCAACAACGAAGTGATGGACGTGTTCAAGCCCGGCGACCACGGCTCGACCTTCGGCGGCAACCCCCTGGGCTGCGCCGTGGCCAAGGCCGCCGTCGAGGTGCTGGTCGACGAGGGCATGGTCGAAAACTCGGCCAAGCTCGGCGCCTACTTCCTCGAGAAGCTGAACACCATCAAGAGCGACAAGATCCGCGAGATCCGCGGCAAGGGCCTGTGGATCGGCCTGCAGCTGACCGACGCCGCCGGCGGCGCCCGCAAGTACTGCGAGGCGCTCAAGCAGAAGGGGCTCCTCTGCAAGGAGACCCACGTCGACACGATCCGCTTCGCTCCGCCGCTGGTCATCACCCAGGAAGAGCTGGACTGGGCCTTCGAGCGGATCGAGCAGGTCTTCCAGGAACTGGGCTGAGCCCGGACCGATCGACGCGTCGATGACGAAAGGCAAGCGACCGCGGACCGTCGAGATCGAAGGGGTCACCCTTCATCTCGCCCACCCGGATGAGCTCGACATCGCTTGGGTCGGCCAGCAGGAGACGATGAAACAACTCCTGGCCGCCTGGAGCGTCATCGACGATCAGGACTTACCCATGAACCCCCGGCTTCTCGGCAAGCCGGGGGTCGGTAAGACCACCCTGGCCTACGCCACGGCCAAACTCCTCGAACGCGACGTCTACATCTTCCAGGCCACCATGGACACCCGGCCTGAAGATCTGTTGATCACGCCCGTGGTCGATGGGGAAGGCTCGATCCGCTACGTGGCCTCGGCGCTGGTCAGCGCCATGCTCTCCGGTGGGATCTGCATCCTCGACGAGGGCAACCGCATGTCCGAGAAGTCGTGGGCATCCCTGGCGCCGCTTCTGGACAACCGCCGCTACGTCGAATCGATCGTCGCCGGGGTCAAGGTCAAGGCCTCGCCGGACTTCCGCATCGTGGCGACCCTCAACGACGACGCCTCGACCTACGAGATTCCCGAGTACATCCACTCCAGGCTCCAGCCCCAGATCATTCTGGACTTCCCGGAGAGCGACGAGGAGCGGATGATCCTGGCGGAGAACCTGCCCTTCGCCGACGGTGAGATCCTCGACTACGTCACCGGATTCCTCCAGGCGGCCCACGCCGCCGACGAGCCCTTCACCGTCCGCGACGGGGTCAACATCGCGCGCTACGCGCTGAAGATGCTTGCCGCCTCCGAGGCATCCCTGACCGACGCGGTCCAGCAGTCGGTGGTCCACGTGCTGGGCGAGGACGCCGCCCGCTACCTCACCACGGACTGACCCGGTGGGCTCGCTCCCCGGGCGCGGCCTCTACACCGTCGACGTCGAGATTCCCCGCGACGGCCGTGATCCGGCGGTCGTTCACCTGCTGCCGGCGCTCCACGAACGGATAGAGCTGGCGGACATGGTGCGGCTGGCCTTCGACCAACTCGATCCTGATGCGGTCGTGGTCGAGATCCCGTCGTCCATGGAGACGGTGTGGCAACAGGGACTCCTGCGACTCCCCGCAATCTCGGTTCTCCTGTACGAGAGCGGCCGCGGCGGGACCATCTGCCTACCGGTTCACCCCGGCGATCCGTTGGTCGAAGCCGGGCGACTGGCGCAGGAGCACGACATCCCGCTGATCTGTGCCGATCTTGATGTCGACGGCTACGCCGACTACCGGGACCCGGCGCCTGACGCCTACGCCGTGACCCGGGTCGGGCTCGGCCCGGTCTACCAGGCCTTCGAGAAGACCCCGCGTACCGCCGACCGCCTCGACCTGAGGCGGGAAGCGTCGATGGCGTTCCACGGCAGGCGTGCGGTTGACGAAGGTGCCGAGCGAGTGCTGCTGGTCTGCGGCATGCACCACGTGCACTCGGTGGCCGCCGCCCTGACGAAGCCTCAGGCCGAACCGCTGACTCCACCCCGGCGCGCCAACGCGCGGCTGTTCCATCTCCATCCGGATTCCATGCAGGAGATCCTGAGCGAGGTTCCGTTCTACCTCGCCGCCTACGAGATGCGGCGAGACGAGTTGCCGGCAGAGCCGCAAGACGACACACCGAAAGCCGCCGGTCGCGACTTCGGTCCCTTCCGCGTGTTGAGCGGAGGACGGGGCGACCAACCTTCACGCCTGCAGGACGCCGTCGACCGGGCCGCTCGTCGAGGAGGTTGGGCGAGCTGGGAATCCTGGCTTGCCGGCACCGAAGAAACCTCCCCCGGTGAAGGCGCCGATACACCGGACGAGGATGTCGCCGACGACGACAACGAGGACGAGGCAGCTCCCACTCCCGGGCCCACCGACCGTCTACGACTGCAATGGGCCCTTTTCCGCGAGGCGGAAGGCGCTCTTGTCGCCGCGGCCCCCGACGAGAAGGTCGAACGCTGGCAGCGCCGCAACTTCGCGCGCTACAGCCGCAACCTGGCCCGGCTCTCCGGCCACCTGGTCGTCGACCTCTACGATCTGCTGGTCGCCGCCAGGGGATGCGTCTCGGAGAACTTCGCCTGGGAGATGCACCGCCTGGCCACCGGCTACCCCTGGCAGCCGGAGAAGGCCGCGGACGCGCCGACCGCACGCATCAGCGCCGAAGAATTGTTCGACGGGGTGCGGCGGATCAAGATCCAGAAACGGCGGCAGCGCGTCAAAAGACCGGCCTGGGCCAGCCTGTTGCGCAGTCGCGGCAGCGAGCGCTTTCCCGGCGAATGGCTGACGCAGTTCGACGGTGATTCGATCTGCTCCTACCCGCCGGAAGACCTGATCGTCGAAAACTTCGGCCGCCACCTCAAACAACGAGGTAAACTGATTCTCTCCGAGGATCGATCCCGGACCACGCCGTTCACCACCTCGGTGCTCGACGGCATCGATGTCCGCGAGACGATCCGCCACTGGACCGAGGGTAAGATCTGGGTCCGCGAGCTCGGCCGGGTTCCCGGCGGCATCTCTTCGGTGGTGATCATCTTCGACGAGGATGACGAAGGAGAAGGACGGTACCCGCATTGCCAAACGTGGCTGGGAGAACATGAGCAGGAATCGGACATGGCGTTCTACTGCACCGAGCCGGCCCAGGGAGTGGTCGGTCCGGGCATCTGCCGAACGACCTACGGCGGCTTCATGCTCTCGTCCCCGCCACGCCGCATGCTGGACGTTTGGACCGACGCCGACTACCGCGGCGCCGAGCGCAAATCAGAGGTCTTGCTCCTGGCCGCCCTCGACTACTCCCAGGAGCGGGTCGTCGTCCACGTCGCTGCCCGGCCACCTCGAGCCGTCTTCCATCGGCTGGCGGGACGGCTCGGGCGCAAGATCCTCCACGTCCCCATTGGGACGTTGTCTCCGACGACATTGAAGCGTATAAGGGTGATGCACATCCTCAGCGGATACGACAAGCGCGAGATCGCGCGGGATTTCATCTGGTAGATCGAGCCTGCGGGCCGCCCGCTTGAATCCAGGCAAGACGGATCCTACGATCTTTAAGGAATCTACCCGCCCGCGCGTGCATACCCCGGATCGCTCGCTCGAGTATCGACCGAACAGGAAATGCCCGAACAGGAGAGTTCATCGCATGAAGTACCGTCAGCGCGGCTACCGTGATTCCGATCGCAATGACGATCGGGAACGCCGGTCGGATAACCGTCCGCCCCAGTCGCGTAACCAGAACATGGACCCGCAGCAGCGCTATCAGCGCCGCGGCCTGCGCCACGCCCTCGACCGCAACGCCAACGAGGTCGTGCGCTGCCACGTCTGCGGCAAGAGCGCCCAGAGCGCCATCGGGCCGGAGACCTCCTGCCCCAGCTGCAACGCGATGCTCCACTGCTGCAGCACCTGCACCAACTTCGACAGCGGTGCACGCTGGCAGTGCCGGGCTCCGATCACCGCGGGCATCTCCGACAAGCTCAAGGCCAACAAGTGCGACAAGTACTCGCCGCGTCTGGTGCTCGACGCCACCGGCAAACGCACCACGCCCCAGCGCGGCCCCGGCTCTCGCCCCAACGATCCCAAGTCGCAATTCGAGAACCTGTTCAAGAACTGAGTGGCGTGAGCCGGCCCGTTCGCCTCACCTGCCTGTCGATCCTGCTGCTCGCCCTCGTGGTGGGCGCGCTTCCGTCACGCACTGACGCTTCGAGTCTGCTCCCTGAGGCCGAGGCCCTCTACCTGACCGAGGGCGCCTACCCGATCCGGGTGTCGTACCGCTTCAGTAGCGCGCTGTTCCACTGGCTCGACTCGATGGCCGGCCTCGTCGGCGTCGGCATGAGCGGTGGGAAAACCGTCGAGGCCCATCGGCGGGAGCACGACCGGCGGTTCGAGCGAAGCGATGCGGACAACGCCATGTTGCGCATGTGGGGAGAGGTGCGTCAGGAGATCGCCAGGGAAGCGATCGACAAGCGTCCCCCGGGCCTGCGTGGAAACCCCAACGCCGTGCTCGAGGTCTTCCTCGCCGCGGCCGATGTCGAGGACGGATTGAAGCGCTGCGCCGAGTGGTTACCCGCCGACCGGTTGACACGGCTGCGGGCGCCCCTCGAGCACTTTGCGCCCCGCTACCGGCAACTCTGGCAACAGGGCTCGCGGGCCCAGACCTTTCTCGAGAAGGCCCGCACCGACCAGCGCCTTCCCGAGCTCGAGGCATTGCTCTCGCGAATGACCCGCTTCTACGACGTGGACCTCGCCGAGGCTCCGACGCCGGAGCTGGTCCTGGCTCCGGTCATCGCCGGCTACGGCACCCACGCCCAGGCCATCGGCCCCTATCTGCTGGTCGAGCTGCGGCCCTATGACCGGCTCGAGGATGTGGCCTCGGTGATCGTTCACGAGAACGCCCACTTCCTCGACAACCGCCAACCCCGCCCCCGGGTGAGGGAGCTACTGGCCCAGACCGTCAAGAACGACACCGACGGCGCAGCCTACCGGACCCTGCGCGAGGCGCTACCCACGGCGCTGGGCCAGGGGGTCGCCGATCGGCTGTTCCGGCCCAAACGCTGGCGCCGCAACCAACCCTGGTACCACCGGGAAGACATCGATCGCTACGCCAAGAAGATCTACCGGGACGTGAACCGCGCGATGAGGGATCCGTCGACAAGGCTGGACCGGAAGTTCCTGCGGCGGCTGTTCGACCGCTACGACCCGTGACCCGCGAAGGCAACGATCGCCCCCTGAACCAGGGCTACACCTATCGGGCCGTGGTGGAATCGTCTGCGCCTGTCGGCGTCGTCGACTATCTCGCCAGGCGCTGGCCTCACAGCGATGCCGAGCAGTGGCGCGCCCGGGTGGAAGCCGGCGAGGTCCGGCTGGATCGAATCGTCGCCGCCACGGATGCGGTGGTGAGGCAGGGCCAGGAGCTGTGCTGGGATCGCCCACCGTGGCGCGAACCGGCGGCCCCTCTCGACTACCGCGTGCTGTTCGAGGACGAGGCGCTGCTGGGGGTGGACAAGCCGTCGGGCCTGCCGACGTTGCCCGGTGCGGGTTTCCTCGAAAACACGTTGCTATCCCGAGTTCAGCAGGACGATCCCGGTTCGGTTCCACTCCATCGGCTGGGGCGCCATACCTCCGGTATCGTGCTCTTCGCGCGCACCCCGGGCGCCCGCTCAGCGCTGGCGAGGGACTGGGCCGGGAAACGTGTCGGCAAACGGTACCGCGCGTTGGCCCTCGGACGACCTGAACGACAGGAGTTCACGATCGACCAACCCATCGGACCGGTCACCCACGCCCCCCTGGGAAACGTCCACGCCGCGACGCCCGATGGGAAGCAGGCCCTTAGTCGAGTCCGCGTGGTGCTGCAGGAAGCCACCGCGTTCCTTGCCGATGTGGAGATCGAAACCGGACGCCCGCACCAGGTGCGCATTCACCTGGCCTCGGTGGGCCACCCCCTGGTCGGCGACCCGCTCTACGGGCCGGGAGGACGGCCGGTTGAAGGCATGCGCGCCATTCCGGGAGACCCCGGATACCTGCTGCACGCTTGCGAGTTGCGGTTCCGGCATCCAACCTCCGGGCAGGCGGTCAGACTTCGTTCCGCTCCTCCCGCCGGACTCCGCGCCGCGTCCGACGGGTTCTTTCGCTAGAAAACAGCTCGGCCCCGCCCTTCGGTGGATCGCGAATCCAAGCGACAACCGAAGAACAGGGCCGAGAATCAAGCATCTAGAGCACGTCGAACTTGATGGTTACCGTGTTCGTCTTCCCCTTGTAGGGGTTCGAGTGAGCATCGAGCCCCGCGTACTTGTAGAACACGCGGATCTCGTAGGAGCCCGACTGATTCAACGAGTAGAGATGTGCGGGGTGATGGTCCGAAGACGAGTAGGACACCGACGTCAATCCCTGCCCGCCGATGTTCGAGCGGTAGCCGCTGCGCCAGGTAAGCGAGGTGCTTCCCCCGACGCCGACGCTCTGTAGCGTCTGCTCCAGCGAGTAGGCCAGTTCATCGTTGAATACCGAGATCGAGCTGACCGGAAGGACGTCGCGCCCATCGCGGGTGACGCTGACGACCCGGAAGTTGCCTTCGATGATCGGCGACAGTTCGGTGGCCCCAGGACCGTTGTTGGTCAAGGTCAACTGGATGTCTACGGGATCGCCCAGCAGGAATGGCGCGGCAGGGACTGCCGCGGTGAGCTTGACGCTCGAGAACGGCCGAGCAATGGCCACCATGGTCGGCGCCGCGCTCGACGTTGTGGTCCCGGAGGACACCGGACTCGAAATCGCAGTATCGAAGTCCGTGCTCCCCTGATCGGCTGTTTCCTCGGAAGAACCGAATGCCGGGGGACAGACCGCGTGTTCGGGCAGGTCGTTGCAACCGTACTTGGTGCGCGGAGGGAGCCCTTGAGACTTGCGGAACTCGTTCTCATCGGAACAGGCGTCGATCTCGTCATCGAGAATGCCGCCGGTCTTGTCGTTGGACCAGCCCCCGCCGTCGGCGTCATTGGCGTGGTTCAGCTCGTGGGCCAGCGCTGCGCAGGGGTCCCGGTCCACGCCATCCTTGTAGGTGTGCATGTGATCCGGGTCCCACTTGGTGGTGGTGCCCGACCCCTTGCCGGTGCCTCCCGACCCCATATCCAGGGCGTCGTTTCCGCTATCGGGAGTCACGCTGGAAAGCCCGCTGTTTTCCTCGATCACGTGATCGTTGTCCGAGCCCTCGAGATCACTCACGTTGTCCGCCGCGTCTCCGCCGGCGTCCTTGATCTTCTTCAAGGCCTCTTCGACCTTCATGATGAACTCGTCGCTACCGTTGATAATGATATCGGCCTGAACGGTAGCGCCGACCGCAACCAACACCATGACTGCCGCACATGCGATCAGGAATCCTCGTAGTTTCCGGTTCATGAGCCAGCCCCTCCATAGATGACGAGTAGCCGGTCGGCCACGGCCTTCCGGTTTTGCTCGGTGTCCGGCAGGACACGTTGGGCCCCACCGGCGTCCCAAAGTCGGTTGCCGCTGATGTGCTCTCCGAGTTCGAAGCCCTGGCGCAGGAACAGGATCAGGGACTGCCCCGTGCGATACGGCGATGCGGACCCTGCCCCCAGTTCACCGATGCCGTGGTAGACCGAGAACGTGTCGTTGAACAGGTAGCCGGCGAGGGAATCGGTCATCGCATAGTCGACTCGGATTCGGGGCTCGCCGTCCTCGAAGAAGACTCGCTCGGAGTGAACTTCGCGTACTGTCGCCGCGACGATGTGATCGGCGTCTTTGACCTGGAGGAGCCAGGCCGGACCCTCGTCCACCACGCTGCTCGTCGCGACCGACTTGACTCCCGCTTCCACGGGTTCGAGCTCGACCGCGTCGAGATCCGCGTGAATCTCTTCGCCTCCGGTACCATCGAGGGAGAAGTCAGCCACGTCGGTTTCGACGTCGAACCCCGCGATGGTGCCCTCCGGCGGATCGATCCACTCGGAGCTGTACTTGCTGCCGTCCTTGAACTTGATCTCGAGCTGAACCTGCTTGCCCCTGCGCCGGGTGTCCCACTGCTTCTTCTTCACGTCCCTCCAGTTCTTGCCGGGGACGTGATGCGAGACGGTGGTTCCGTCCTTCTTGGTGTGGCGGACGGTGAACGAGCCGGATTTGATCACCTCCGTGCGTAGCATCTCAACCTGCTTGCCGTTCTCGTCGTAGCCCCACCAGGTCCAGGTCATCGAGCTGCCGAGCGGCGCTTCATCGATGTCGCCAAAGGTGAATCCGAAACAACGGATCCCGGTCCCGTTCTCGGGAACGCGCACCGAGAGTCCGTGATCACCCGAGGTGTCCGGGATATCGACCGACAGCAGGCCCCGGCCGATGGTGACGGTCGCGTCACCGATCGGCGTGTACGTGGCGTACGTGTCGTCGCTCTCGAAGTCGTCCTCGAACACCTTCCCGTTGTACGGTTGCGGTATCGGCGCTGCGTTGCCGACTGCGAACGCCACCGCCAGAACCACGCCCCCGGCCAACAGCGTCCATAGCGGTGCCTTGCCCTTCCTCCTGATCCAACGCGTCATGCGAGCCTCCATTCAGCCATTGAAGCCACGTTGCAGCACCGCAACACTGCGTTACGGAAACGCACGCGGCATACCCCTTAGGGAGTCCGGAGAGGCACGCTTTGGCTTCGCAATCTTCGGAGCGGAACGGAGGCGGCTACGGCGAGCAAGCGAGGCGGATAGAGCTTTGAGATCGTTGCGGGGGGGCATCGAGAGCATGCCCTGGGGCGAGAGGATGTTCTGGTCCACGGACCCGTTCGGGAATCCGGTCAGCTTCGTCGACGAGGCGACCCTGTTTCTCGGATCCGGTTCAGGATCCGGGTGAGACGCCGGCCTTCTCCAATTCCTTGCCCAGCCGGCCGGTGAGGAAACAGACGTACATCTTGTAGTCGGCGATCAGCGACCAGAGCGGGTAGGTGAAGGTCGCCGGCTTGTTGCGCTCGATCAGGGCGTGGCTGAGCCAGGCGAACAGGTAGCCGGCCACCGGCACCGCCAGCAGCAGCCACCAGTTCCGGGTGACGAGCGCAAAGACGAGCACCAGGAGCGCCAGGGTCGACCCGACGAAGTGCCAGTTGCGCGTCGCCGGACGGCTGTGCTCGCGCAGGTAGTAGGGCCAGAAGGCCTCGAAGGTCTGATATTCGCGCATCGGCACCCTCCGGAGAGCGCCCACTATACCGAAAACACCTCATGCCCCATGGAAGTCTTGAACCTTTCACAGCGGCTACCGACATCACTTTTGGGTAGTTTCCATCGAGGGGAGGCCGGCTATGCGACGTGTGGGGCTATGGGTTTTCTTGGTGTTGGCGGGGCTTGCAGCAGCTCCCGGCCTGGACGCCGCCGAACTGCGCGGGGATCTCCCCGCCGTGCTCGAGCAGGCGAACGAGGGGGACTGGATCCCGGTCACCGTCGTCCTCGAACGCCAACTCTCCCGGGAAGCGATCCGGGACCTGCGGCTCGCGCATCGAGACAAGACCGCCCGCCGCCTCGCCATCGCCCGGCGGCTCAAGCTGGAAGCCGACCTGGGCCAGGCGAGATTGCTCCGAACCCTGGGTGCGCTCCGTGGGGTTGAGGCGCGGAACATTCAGTCGCTCTGGATCTCGAGCATCGTCTCCGCCGAGGTCAAGCCCGCCCTGTTGCAGCGGCTTGCGGGGTTCGAGGAGATCGCCTGGATCAATCACAACCCGTTGCGAGACGTGCTCCATATCGACCGCGACCATGAAACGCTGAACACCCGGGCTGAGGAGCCCGGCGTCTCGCTGACCGACACCGAGACCCAGTGTGGGCTGGTGCTCCTCGGCGCCCCAGAGGTCTGGAACCAACTGGGCATCACCGGAGAAGGCGCCGTGATGGCGTCCAGCGATACCGGCGTCTGCGTCAGCCACCCGGACATCGTGAATCAGGTCTGGGTCAACCCCGGTGAGGACCTGGATCAGGATCGCGAGGTCAACGATCCGGATGACCTCAACGGAATCGACGATGACGGCAACGGCCTGATCGACGACCTGACCGGATGGAACTTCGCCGACGACATCCGGGATACCGATGACGGCTCGCTCTCCGGCCACGGCTCCCACGTGGTCGGTACGATGGCGGGTGACGGCACCAGCGGTTTGCGCACCGGGATGGCGCCGGATGCCAAGGTCATCGTGCTCGAGGCCGGCGAACTGGGCAGCCATGAGATGGCCGTCTGGAGCGCCATGCAGTACGCCGCCGAACAGGGGGCCGGCGTGATCTCCTTGAGCCTCGGCTGGAACCATGCCTGGGATCCCGACCGGGCGAGCTGGAGACAGAACGTTGAGAACGTGATCGACATGGGATCGACCTTCGTCGTATCCGCCGGCAACAACTCGGGCGGAGACGCACCCTCGGACGTTACGACGCCCGGAGACGTGCCCCGGGCGATCACCGTGGGCGGCACCGACTGTACCGATGGCCCCTACGGGTCGTCCTCTCAGGGGCCGACCACCTGGCAGGATGTCGCACCGTGGAACGACCATGTCTACCCACCGGGCCTGGTCAAACCGGACATCTCCGCGCCCGGCGCCGAGATCTCCAGCCATCGCTTCTGCAGCGGGTACTCGGAGAAGTGGGGAACTTCCATGGCCGCTCCCCACGTTGCCGGCACCGCGGCGCTGATGCTCTCGGCGAACCCGGATCTGGAGCACGACCAGATCAAGCAGATCCTCGAACAGACCTCGATCGATCTCGGCGATCCGGGCAAGGACAACCAATACGGCTCGGGCCGGGTCGATGCGTTCGCGGCGGTCAGTCAGGTCGTCGGCGCCCTGCGCTACGAAGCCCATGTGGTGGATGATTCCAACGCCGGCCGGGGCAACGGCGACGGCGACATCGACTACGGCGAGGTGGTCACGGTACGGGTCACGCTGCACAACGCAGGGACCGCGACGGCCACGTCGGTGTTGGCCGAGATCGCCACCGATCACCCGGGCGTCGAGATCCTCGACCAGGTCGCCTTCTTCCCGGACATCGCGCCCGGCGCCAGCGCCGAGAGCCTCGGAGCCCACTTCACCCTGCGAGCCGGCTCGAACTGCGGTGCGCGCATCCCGCTGCAGCTTCGGATCTTCCAGGACGGCATCGAGCCGGTCCCGACCTGGTTCAGCGTCGAGCTCGGACTCGCCGCCGAGGTCACCCTGTTCGAAGACGACATGGAGACCGACAAGGGCTGGGTCGTTTCCGGGCCCGAGGCGACCAACCCCTGGGTCCGGGACGACCCGCACCAGGTCACCGAGCAAGGGATCGTGATCCAGCCCGAGGACGACACCACCCCGGCGCCGGGGACTCACGCCTGGGTCACGGGCAACCCCGAGACCGGCATCTTTTTCCGGGCCGAGTGGGGGGATCCCGACGACGAGACCATCGTCAGTTCGCCGGCCTTCGATACCACCGGCGCCCGGGATATCTGGGTCGAGTACCAGCGCTACACGTACCTGCCCCAGTTCGACATCAACGATCTCTCCTGGTTCTCGGTCTACGCCTCTCACGATGCCGGTCAGAACTGGATCCAGGTCGAATACGTGCTGAATCAGACCAACCCGAGCTGGGAACCAGGGCTCGTGCCGCTACCGGTATTGCCGGGACCGGACACCCGCATCCAGATGCGTCTGCGACCGGACCGGGTCGATGTCCACGAGGGCGCCTTCGACGACGTCCGCGTCTACGGCACCCGCAACACCTGCGAGACCTTCGTGGAGCCTGCGGCACAACCGCCGAACCCGGTCGGAGCGACCTTGCTCGTGGACAAGATCGGAAGCGGCGTCCAGCTCGATTGGACGGCGCCCCCGGTCGACGCCGGCCACGACGCTGCGACGCTGTACCAGGTCTACCGCTCTGAATCGAGCCAGGGCTTCAGCCTGGAGCAGAGCACGACCCAGCCCAGCTTCGTCGAACTGGAGAACGGTCTTTCGGGCTTCTTCCTCGTAGGCGCCTCCAACGGAGGCGGTGATTCGGGGGAAACGCCGGGCTTCTAGCAACCCGGCACTTTGGTTGAAAGCAATCCCCCCTCTCCTCCGTCAGATCTAGCGCGAGCGATGGAGGTGGAGAGGGGCCATGTGGCTGAAGCGTTTCGCGGTATGGACCGGTTCGTTCCTGCTGGCGGTGGTGATTCTCGCCGTAGCGGCGGGGCTCAGCTTCCGGGTCGCCCTGGGGCCGCCGGCTCAGGAGATCGCCCGGGACGCGGTGTACGCGCCTCGCGGGGTGGTCGCCACGAGCCAACCCCTGGCCAGCCAGGCCGGGCTGCGGGTTCTCGAGCAGGGCGGTAACGCCGTCGACGCGGCGGTGACCGCCGCCGCGGTGTTGGGAGTCGTAGAGCCCTATATGACCGGCCTCGGTGGCGACATGTTCGCCATCCTCTGGTCGGAAGAAGAGCAGCGGCTGATCGGCATCAACGGCAGCGGCCGCTCGGGCTCGCTGATGACCCTGGACGCCCTGCCCAACGGCGTACCCGACTACGGCCCGACGACGATCACGGTGCCGGGAGCTCTGTCGGGCTGGGCCGCGTTGCTCGAAGAGCACGGCACCATCAGCCTCGCCGAGGCGCTGGCCCCGGCGATCGCCCTGGCGGAAGAGGGCTTTCCGGTCTCGCGGACCTCCGCCGCAGAGTGGGCGCTGTTCGAATCCGACCTGAAGCGCAACGCCGCGGCGACGGCGGCGTTCCTCATCGACGGCGAGCGCGCCCCCGGCACCGGCGAGTGGTATGCGAACCCCGACATGGCCCGGACCATGCGCGCCCTGGCCGAATCCGGGCCGGAGTTGCTCTACGGCGGGTCGTTGGGCCTGCAGATCGCCGAACACGTGCAGAGCCTCGGCGGTTTCGTCACCGCCGAGGATTTCGCCGCACACGAGGCGGAGTGGATCGAACCGATGTCGGTGCCCTTCGGCGACTACCGGCTGTGGGAGCTACCGCCCAACGGCCAGGGGATCGCGGCGCTCGAGATGCTGCGCCTACTGGAAGGGACCGACCTCGCAGCCCTGGGACATAACTCCCCACGCTATCTGCATCGATTGATCGAAGCGAAGAAGCTGGCCTTCGCCGATCTCGAACACTTCGTCGGCGACCCTGAGTTCATGGAGGTCGAGGCGGGCGAACTGTTGAGCGATACGTTCATCGCCCAGCGCAGGAGCCGGATTCAGCCGGGCAAGGCGGCGACCCACGTCGATCCGGAACGGTCCCTGACCCAGAGCGACACCACCTATCTGGCCGCCGCCGACCGCCACGGCAACATGATCTCCTTCATCAACAGTCTCGCCGGAGCGTTCGGGTCGGGCATCGTCGTTCCGGGCACCGGGTTCGCGCTGCAGAACCGGGGCGTGGGGCTGTCGGAGGATCTCGACAAGGCCAACACGATCGGCCCCGGAAGGCGACCGTTCCACACGATCATCCCGGGGTTCGTCACGAAGACCGGCGGCGACGGCGCCCAGGAACCCTGGCTCGCCTTCGGCATCGTCGGCGGAGCCCAACAGCCACCGGCCCATGTGCAGGTGCTGCTGAACATGCTGGTGTTCGAGATGGACGTGCAGCAGGCCCTGGACGCACCACGCTTCCGACACTGGCGCGGCCGTAGCGTGAGCCTCGAATCGGCGATCCCCGAGTCCACCGTCGACAAACTCTCCGCAATGGGGCATCGAACCGACGACCCCCTGATGGAGGTCGGCCGCACGCTGATGCTTGGCCGGCATCAGGGCTTCATCTTCGGTTGCGGCCAGGCGGTGCAACGGCTGGACCGAGGCTACGTCGCCGGGTCGGACTCCCGGCGGGACGGTATCGCCGCCGCCCACTGAGGAGAAGCTCGGACCCCGGATCCGTTCGCCGAATTCCGCAGTGATAGAATAATCCCAGCGTTCGGGGGTATTTGTCCCTCCACGGGCAAACGTAGGCAAGGCGATCGATGGGTTCGAAGGCTTCCAGACCCGGTCTGCTGGCACTCCAGCTGGCCGGACGGTTGGGCGGTGCGGTCCTGGGCACCTCTCTGGCCGGGCCTCTGGGGACCGCCCTGGGTGCCATGGCCGTCGGACCGATCTGCGAGCTGTTGGCGACCAAGGGGGTCACCGACCAGATCTCGGAAGCCTTCGGAAACTCCGTCGAGGCGGTCACCGCCAACCTCTCGACCGACTGGATTTCCGATGAGTGGCGCCGACTCGAAAACTCTCGGGATGCCGCCCTCAACGAGGACCTGGCCCGGGCCCTGATCACCGCCATGCGCGAAGCGGTGGCGTCGCTTCCCGATATTCCAGACGACATCGCCGGCGCCTGGGACAAGCGCTTCAAGTGGGCGCTCGAGCATCCCCGGGGGCGCCGGGATTTCCTGCGCAGCGTCGCTCGGGAGCAGGCCACCCCCGGCGAATGGGACCAGGCCTTCGTCGGCCGGCTGCACCGGCCCCGGCAACTGGTGGACTGGCTCTGGTCGGACATCCGCCGGGAGCTCGAGAGCGCCGCGACCGGCTCCGGCTGTTCGCCTGCAGCCGTCGCCCCGATTCTCGACCGGCCGACCGTCCGCGAGACGCTCACCGACCGGCTGCAGTCGGCCTTCGGCGCCGCGCTGCAGACCGACGAGGCGGCGCTCAAGAAGCTCCACTACTACATGCAACTGGTGCTGGCCGTCCGGCTGGACCGCCAGGACACCGCGCTCGACGAAATCAAGCAGCAGAACGACGGGATCAGACAACAACTGGCCGAAGCCTTCGAGGAACTGCCGGACAAGTTGGCCGATCGGGTCGCCGACAAGGTGGCCGAACGCCTCGGGAGCGACGAACGGCTCCCCCGCAACATCGCCAGGCACTTCCGGCGGGAACTTGCCGGCATGCACGGCCCTGCCGCAAAGCCGGACGACGACGCCGGCTACGAGAAGTTCGTCTTCTACCCGCCGGGAATCGCCCAGGGTTCGCGTTTCGGTGCCGCGTTCCAGCCGTTCTACTTCGCCCTGGAGGAAGACAAGTTCGTCGGGCGCGAGAGCGTGCTCGAGGAACTCCGCCGGGAACTGCTGACGCGGGACGATGACGCCCCGGGGTTTCGCTGGGCGGCAATCTGCGGCGATGCAGGTAGCGGCAAGAGCCGCCTCGCCCTGCGTATCCTCGAGACCGAGAAACGGCACTGGCCCTTCTCGGGGTTCGTGCGCTCGGACTTCCTTGCGGGCAAGGGGCCGGCGAAGGGTGATCTGGGCAAGATCGGAAGCCCCGCGCTCTTCGTCATCGACTACGCGGGCAGCGCCCCGGAAGTCTGCTGCCGATTCCTCGAACGGTGCGCCCTGTTCGCCCAGGACGCACCCTTCCCGGTCCGTGCGCTGTTGCTGCTGCGCCGGTCCAACGATCGGTTCTTCGAGTTGGTGGCCCGTGGAGACGACGACGCACTCGCCTCCAATACCCAGATCCGGTTCGATCCTCCCGCCGATCGCCAGGACAACCCGTCAGGCGCGTTGTTCCTGGGCGGCCTTTCCGACGATGAGACCGAGACCTTGATGCGCAGCCGCATTACCCGGGCCCTCGACGAGGAAGGCGGAGATCCACCAGCTGACGTCGCAGCCAGCGACCTGCTCGCACTGCTGCGCCGCTACGACGAGACCAGGCGTCCGCTGTTCGCGATCATGGTTGCCGACCTGCTCGCCCGTGGCGTGCTGCCCCAGGAAGCGAAAGGGGATGCGAGTCAGGAGGAGTCCCGGCTTGCCCTGTTCTGGGACTACCTGGACCACCAGTTCAAGAGGCGCTGGAACAGTGCCTCCGACGTCGCAGATCCGGCCACGGCCCGGGAGCAGGTGGACCGGCATCTCACCTTCCTGGCGCTCTCGACGATGTGCCGCGGCCTGACCGACGAAGCCTGGGCCCGCCTATACCAAAACCCCAGGTTCCGAACCAGCGTCGCGACCCTGCTGCCGCGGCACCCCGAGGATTTCGACTCGCCGGTCGGATCGCGCCCGTCGGCAGACTTCAACGAAGATCACACCCTCGCGACCCTCTGCGGATCGGCTCGACGGGGCATGGATGATCCCTACCCGATTCTCGAGCCGGATCTGGTCGGCGAGGCGCTGGTTCTGCTGATGCTGCGAGAGGACAAGACGTTCCTCTGCGAGAACAAGCGCACTGCAGACTACAGACGAAAGTTCCTGCGGGAGTACGCCTGGAGCGCGGACCCGGCCGGCGCGGCATTCTTCTCGGTATTGACCACCCAGGACTTCCCGGAGCATGCCGCGGCAGCAGACTGGTTGCTCCCGGAGAAGCCCGGCGATGAGGTTTCTCCGGACCTCGCGACACCGTTCCGCAGCCTGGTGCTGACCACCATCGCCCCGCTCCAGACCCGTGCGGCCACTCGCGAGGACCTCAAGCGCATGGCCCGGCTGCTCGATCGGTTCCCCCCCGACCCGACGGCCCCCATCGAGACGCAGATCGAACGTGCCGACGGAGTGATCGATCTCGCCGAGCAATTGGCCTTTGTCGTCAACAAAGGGGTTTCGCCGTCGGGCTTCGGCCGGCCTGTCCCGGTTCAGGACAAACTCGGCAAGCGCCACCTGGAGTTCAACACCCTGGCCACCGAGAGCGAAACCACGGAAGCTGCCGGCGACGGCCAGGCGATCTTCCGGCTGAGCAGCGATGCCGATACCGTCGCCGGTGCCCTGACGATGCTGCGCCGGATGTACGACGATGCGGTGGAACCGGCCATGAGCGAGGGGAACTTCGAGCTTCGCCGGCGCAACGCGAAGATCCTCTGCCACGCCTTGTCTTCGGTCTTCTGGCGCTATCGCAACGACGAGAGGAAGTTCGGTTTCGCGGCGACCCCACTGAGCTCGGAAGAGCAGGAGACCCGGGCTCACCTCGGGGAGCGCTGTCGCGCTCTGGTTGCGCCCGAAAGGCGGACTCAGGACTCGGTCGCGATTGCATCCCTCGTGACACGGATATTGATCTACGCAGAGCACGGCGAGGACCCTCGC
Source organism: Acidobacteria bacterium Mor1 (assembly GCA_001664505.1). Taxonomy (GTDB): domain Bacteria; phylum Acidobacteriota; class Polarisedimenticolia; order Polarisedimenticolales; family Polarisedimenticolaceae; genus Mor1. The sequence goes on along the minus strand of CP011806.1, from coordinate 4,048,289 downwards.
CGGGGGCGGGAAGTCGTCGAAGCGATCCAGGCCCTATCGGCGGCCGGCGACTTCAGCCACGGCGAGGCCATTTCCGCTGCGCTGGGCGCACTGGACAACTACGCGTACCTGCAGATCTCGCCGCAGCAGGGAGACAAGGAGAGCGGCGTCGACTCGCTCGAAGACATCTCCGCAACCTCTGACCGACTCCTCGAGGCCGCAGCTTCCCTGGACGAACTGTCCGAAGCAACGCGCAAGTGGATCCTCGGCTCCTGGTGCAGAATCGGCACACGCGTGGCCCACTTCGACCGCGACAGAGAGCGCCCGCTTCTGGCCTACCTGCGCGCGCGGACAGAGCGCTACCGAGCGCTGGTAGCCCGGCAAGGACGCACTCCGGTCACCTATTCGGCGATCGATCTCTTCGACATGTTGTTCGATGCGTGCCACCAGGAGGGGGGCGACGCCCAATCGGCCCTGGTGAGCTTCGCCGACCTGGTCGAGGCCAACGGCATCGACCACGTATCCCTGAACTACCAGTCCTGGGACAACCTGCGCCATCACTTCTGGCAGCTTCGACGGGTCTCGATGGAAGGCTGGCCCCGGGTTGCCTCGACGATCAAGCTGCTGATGAAGCAGGTCGGCGACCGCGCCCAGAACGATCTGGCAGACATGCTGATCAGTGTGCTTCCCGATACCGAGGCAACCCCGGGGCGCGACCCCTGGCTCGCCGAACTGGCTCAGGGCGGCGAACCCTTGACCACCGACGTCGACTGCCGGCTTCGGATCGCCATGGTGGCCCAGAGCCTGATCGATGGCGATGACTACGCTGCCCAGAACGAACTGGAGCGAACCTGGACCGCCGGCACCGAAGAGGATGAGCGAACACGCCGCACGGCAGCGTTGGTCATGCTTCGCGTGCTCGCGCTATGGCACGGTGCCGGGGACCCGAGGGTTGCGGCCTGGCGGCAACGCTTGCTGAAGCTCGTCGAACCGGCGACCGGGGCCCGATCGATCGACCCCGGGCAGAGAAACCATGACCTGATTGCAATGGAGACCGCGGCCTGCGTCGCACGGATGGAGATCGCTGCCGGGAAAGACACCTCGGACTGGCTGCAATGGAGCAAACTCGATGATTGATGAAGCCTACGCACGGTTGCTGCTCAGCAAGGTGACCGACGCGGTGATCGACCGCCTCGGGACGACCACCGACGAAGAGATGGCGCGGGAGGATCTGGCCCGGATTCGCCGCCTGCTGGACGACGGGCAGGTACGACAAGATCAGCTTCGCAAGGCGTTGGAACGGATCTCCGTGAACGAGTCCTTCGGTGAGCAGCTCCGCTCGGAGATCTCCGGGGAACTCCAGGGAATGCTACAGGGACAGGAAGGCGCGCTTCCCGCCGATCTCGAACCGAACGACACCGGCTACGAATCGGCGAACGTCTTGCTTCCCGGCGACTGGCCGAAAGAGAAGCTTACCGGCCTGGGATGGACCCTGTTCGGAGAGCAGCAGCTCGCCGAGTTCCTCGGCCGAATCGGACCGGTGGACGGCGTCATCCGGGTCGCGCCCGAAACGACCCATGTTCACTGGCGGCCGATCCCCTGGTACGAAGGGGTTCAACTCATCCGGGTCTACGATCCGAACTGGCAGTTCCCGAAGATGGCGCTCTACTTCCTGAGCCGCAAGGGACGCCTGTTCCGCTTGAATGGGACCTCACCGCCGCTGCACGAGATGAATGCCAAGGCACCGATCAAGCTGGACGAAGACAACGCCCTCGACTACCTGCGTTTCTTCTGCTTCTTCGTGCATGGTGAAGAGGGTCCCTTCTTCGTGATCGAGCGCAGCGAGGACCCGCTGATTCCGGCGATGGTGCGTTCGAGCAAGGCCGCCAAGGTCCTCGAGGAGATCGTCCCGGCGACCCTCGAGAAGGTCGACGACCGGGGAAGCTTCCACTGCTCCGCAACGCTCTACTACAGCAACGCGATCTTCCGCGCCGAGATGTTGGTGCACCTGAGCGGAATGGTCGAGATGCTCTCCGACGACCCGATCGCGGCCGATCTGCCCGCGAAGGTCGAAGCACCTCTGGCCTGGACCGGGCGCTAGGCCGCCGACTCTCCCCGGCGCTTTTTCCCTTGACGCGGCACCGATTTGATCGGATAGTACACCACATGGTTAACAATGAAACACAGCTCAGCCAGGTCTTCGGCGCCCTGGCGGACACCACCCGGCGGGGCATGCTGGCCCAGCTGTCCAGGGGGCCGGCCACCGTCGGCGAGCTGGGCGCTCCCTACGCCATGAGCAAGGCCGCGGTCACCAAGCACGTCAAGGTGCTGGAACGAGCGGGGCTGCTGCGGCGGGACGTCCAGGGGCGGGCTCACCATTGCGCCATGGAGCCGGACTCCCTGGCCCTGGCCCAGCGCTGGGTCGCCCAGGTCACCGAGTTCTGGGAGAGCCGCTTCGACACCCTCAGCGACTACCTGGACGAACTCCAGGAGAAGGAACGCCGCAGTGCCGATCGAAGCGCAGCCGGCAAGACGCCGCGCAAAGGCAAGGGACGCCGCAAGGACAAAGGAGATTCCCGTGAGCGTTGAGAACAGAAAACTGTCGGTGACCCTGCGGCGGGAGTTCCATGCCCCGATCGATCTGGTCTTCCGAGCGTGGACCGAGGCGGAGCACGTAGCGCAATGGATGAAGTGCGATGCCGCGGCGAAACTGGAGCTGGACAACTGGGTCCCGGCGGTGGGCACTCGGTTCCGCACCCACATGTCACTCGAGGGTGTGTTCGAGGCTCACGGAAGCGGCGAGTTCATCACCGTCGAGCCCCCTACGCTGCTGGAATACAAGCTCCACGCCGACGAAGCGCTCAACATGCCCGAGATGCAGGTCCGGGTCGAGTTCCGCGAACAGGACGGCCGCACCGAACTGACCTTGACCCACAGCGGCATCCCGTCGGATCAGATGTGCGGCATCATCGAGGGTGGCTGGACCAACAGCCTCGGCATGCTCGGCGAGCGGCTCGAGGGCCGGGCCGAAGGAGCGAGCGCATGAGCATCATTGCCCTGGAACAGTCGATCGCCGCGCCGGCGGACACCGTCTTCCGCTCGGTCACCGAGATCGAACGCTTTCCCGAAATCCAGCCGGACGTGGTCTCCGTCGAGTTCGTCGGCGAGAAGCGTGGCGGCATCGGGACACGCTTCATCGAGACCCGGCGCCACGGCAACAAAGAGATGAAGACCGATCTGGAAGTCACCGAGTGGGTCGAAAACGAACGCACCCGCATGGTCACCGACAGTCACGGAACCGTCTGGGACACCCTGTTCGAGGTGATGCCCGACGGCGACAAGACCACCCTGCGCATCACCATGGATGCTCGTCCGCACAAGCTGCTGCCCAAGATCATGAGCCCTTTCATGCAGGGCTTCTTCCGCAAGGGCATCGCCAGCTACCTGGACCTGCTGCGGGACCACTGTGAAGAGCAGGCGCGGAGTGCGCCGGTCTAGACCGACGCCCCGGAAACACGGGCTGCTAGTCCCCTTCGCCGGCGAGCACCGCGTCGACGCTGACGAGTTCCACATCCTGCATCGGCTCCAGGTACGCATCGAAGTACGCCTTGTGTGACGCCCCGACGATCACCAGCACCTTGGCACCGGGCCGGTTGCCCGCGGCCTCGATGAGGTTGGCCGCCATGCGCATCCCGCGAGCCTGCCACCAGGCGACGTAGTGCCGGGCGACCGCGTCATGATCCGGAGTTGCCGCGGCCAACCCGAAGTCGGCGGCGATGGTGGCGTGCTGATAGTCCGGGCTGTTCATGTAGCGGTAGCCTGCCAGCACCCCTTCCGCCGAACCGAGGAAGGTCTCTTCCTTGGCCTCGATCTCCGCCTCGCCGGGAACATCGGTGCTCCAGACCGAACTGACCGTCGGGCCCAGAGTCTCGGGCGCCCGGGCCTGGATCAGATCCGCGGTGTGGTCATCCATGGTGGCCAGGTGTTCGAGTCCCAGGCGCCGGGCCAGCTCGATGGCGATCAGGTTGGTTTCGTTGCGGGAGCGCTGGTAGCGGTCCAGCTTCTGCGCCAGCGCTTCACTCACTCCGTCGGCAGGCTTCCGCTGATCTTCCGGCAGCTTCGACCACTGCAGCGACGCCGACCAGGGCTCCCCTGCCCCGTAGAACAACGCGGCCATTCGGCGACGCTTTGCCGGCGAGGCGGCGTCGCCCATCGAGCCCAGCTCCTGTTCGACGGCCACGGCGGCCTCGACCATGGTCATCCCGAGCCCCTCGAGCGCGATGCCGGGGTCGACGCAGTATCGGTCGGCAACGCCGTCGTAGAGCGCATCCCAGCGGCGGAGATGGTCGCAGGTGCGGCCCGAGATGGACTCGATGGCGATGAGGTCCGGCGCGAACTCTTGCAGCCGCTCGAGCACCAGCGAAAGGTGATCGGCGGTAAAGGCCTCTTTCGGGAAGTAGGTGAGGTGGGCCGTGCCGAGGACCAAGACCTGGGTCGGCTCCCCCGCAAGATTCTGCTGGATTCCGGAGAAATCGATCCCCGGTTTGACCGCAGCCGGCCGGGTGATGAAGCGCCCCGGCGGGCCGGCCTCCTTCTCGGCGGCCGGCGGCTCGGCCGTCAGCGGAACGCCGAACGCCCACAGGACAAGGATCGTGAAACACCGCAGAACGGTCGAATGCATGGCTGTGCCCCCCGTGGAACGACCGGGTCAGTCCCCGACCGTCCGACAAGGGCTTGAACCGCCTGAGAGGCGATCCGGTTGCAGCCCGGGCCTCCGACTCCCGCTTGCTCGCGGAAGCTAGTCGCCGATCACCTTGACCAGGACCCGCTTGGGGCGGCGGCCGTCGAACTCGCCGTAGAAGATCTGCTCCCAGGGGCCGAAGTCGAGCTTGCCGCCGGTGATCGCCACGACCACCTCGCGGCCCATGATCTGCCGTTTGTGGTGGGCGTCGCCGTTGTCCTCACCGGTACGGTTGTGCTGGTAGCGGGCCGGATCGTGGGGCGCCAGCTCCTCGAGCCATTTCTTGTAGTCCTGGTGCAGGCCGGGTTCGTCGTCGTTGATGAACACGCTGGCGGTGATGTGCATGGCGTTGACCAGGCACAGGCCTTCGCGCACGCCGCTGTCTCGAACGACGTCGGCGACCTCGGGGGTGATGTTGCGGAAACCCATGCGGGCGTCGATGTTGAAGGTCAGGTGCTCGGTCTTCGATTTCACGGTCTCCCCCGGGTCCCAACCGCCACCGTCGGAGGCGGCGAAACAGCGCTGCCGGCCCTGCGCCGGCACCTGGCCGGCCCAGTATACGACCCGTATTCCGCCGGAAATCCGGCGATTTGGTGACTGTTGTCGCTCCGGGGGCCGGAACCTATATTCGCCTCGTTCCAGGCCGGGCGATCCCGGCCGTGGTGTGTCCACGACGGACGAGGCGGAGAGGTTGACCATGCGACGTAACCAACGAGGCGAAGGCAAACTGGGGTTCATCATCGCCCTGGCGCTGTTGATCTGCGGGATCTACGCCGGAGCGCAGGTCATCCCGGTGCGCATCACCGGCTACGACTTCAAGGATCACATCCGCGAAGAGGTCCGGCGTGCGGCCGCCCACGGCAAGATGGGCAAGATCCGCCAGAGCATCCTGGACAAGGCCGACGAGCTGCACATCCCGATCGACAAGAAGAAGGGTCTCGAGATCAAGAAGACCAAGAGCGAGTTGATCGTGACGGCCGAGTACCGGGTCGAGGTCGACCTGAAGGTCTACACCTACGTGTACAACTTCAAGGCCGACGAACGCGCCCCGCTGTTCTAGCTCGACCGGCGGGGTTCCCCGTTCCCCGGACTCGATCGATGACCGCCGGTCAGACCGGCCAGGCGGTTCCCTGCGACTGCACCACCTGTCCGCCCAGAACCACCGTGCCGATTCGGGAAACCCCGAAGCGGTAGACCAGGTGGTAGCGGTTGGGCATGTCGTGGATCACCAGATCCCCGCGCTTGCCCACCTCGATCGAGCCGGCGTCCGCCGCCCGGCCCAGCGAGTGCGCCGCATTCAGCGTCGCGGCGGTGATCGCCTCATCGACGCCCAGGCCGCCGTTGAGACAGGCGAACCAGATCGCCGTCGCCACCGACTCCGACGGGCAGGTGCCCGGGTTGAAGTCCGAAGCCACCACGACCGGCACCCCGGCATCGGCCAACTTGCGGCCCGGCGGCATCACATCGCAGCGCAGGAAGAAACTCGCGGCGGGGAGCAGCACTCCGCAGGTGCCTGCCCTGGCCATGGCCTCGATGCCCGCATCGGAGGCGTACTCCAGGTGGTCCGCCGAGGCGGCGCCCAGTTCCGCCGCGAGCCGCGCGCCGCCGTCATCGGCGAGTTGATCGGCGTGGACCCGCACACCGAGCCCCCGTTCCAGCGCGCTCTCCAGCACCATGCGGGCTTCGTCGAGCTTGAAGGCATGCTCATCGACGAAGACGTCGGCGTACTCGGCCAGGCCCGAGGCCTCGACCCGGGGCAGCATCTCGCGAATGACCTGGAGCAGGTAGCGCTCACGGTTCTCCCGGAGCTCCATCGGGACGGTATGGGCCCCGAGGAAGGTCGGGACGATCTCGACAGGATGCCCCTCGGCGCCCTGGCGAATCGCCTCGAGCTGCTTCAGTTCGTCATCGGGGGTCAGGCCGTAGCCGCTCTTGGCCTCGACGATCCCGGTTCCCAGGGCCGCCATGGCGTCGAGCCGCTCCCGCACGTTGCGGGAGAGCTGCTCCAGGCTCGCCTCCCGGGTGCGGGCCACGGTGGAGAGGATGCCTCCTCCCCGGGCGGCGATCTCCGAGTAGGTCGCCCCCCGCAGCCGCTCGTCGAACTCGGTCTCCCGCCAGCCGGCGAAGGGCAAATGGGTGTGGGCGTCGACGAAGGCAGGCAGCGCGGTGCCGCCGCCGGCATCGAGTTCCCGGCCACCGTCGGCCAACCGCACCTTGGCACGGTATTCGTCGCGGGTGCCGACAAAAACAAAACGGCCGCCGCTGATCGCGACGGCCGCGTCTTCGACGATGCGTAATCTCCCGAGTTCGTTTCCGGTGCGGGGGCCTTTCCCTTCGGGGGTCGCCAGCTCGCGCAGCCCGACGATGCCGAACTCGGCCTGGATCATCCGGCCTCGGTGACGGCTCCGGATCGACGGCGCAGGAAGCGCACGTTGTCGGGCTCGGCTTCACGCTCCTCGCGGCGCGTGTCGATCAAGGTGATGTGCTCCTCGATCGTGTTCCTCAGGCGGTTCTCGAACATGTCGCGCTCGAGTTTACACCGGCTGATCTCCGCCTCGATGGATGCGAGCTGATCCTGAGCCTGTTCCAGCAGGCGCTCGGCCTTGATCCGGGCCTCCTTGATCAGGAGCTCCGACTCGCTCTTCGACTGGGTCTTCAGATCCCCGGCCATCTGCTGAGCGGTGAGCAGGGTGTCCTGCAGGGTGCGCTCGCGGGCGCGGAAGTCCTCGACCCGCTCCTTGAGGTGGCCGACCTCTTCGCGCAGTTCGGCGTTCTCCAGGTGGACACGCTCGAACTCCTCGGCGATCGAGCGCAGGAACAGCTTGACGTCCTCGGGGTCGTAACCCCGCACCTTCTTCTTGAAGTTCTGGGACTTGATGTCTCTGGCGGTCAAGCGGTCGCTCATGGTGCCTCCCTGTTCTCCCGGACGTGATGCGTCGGCGGGGGAAACATAGAGCGGTGATTCCGGCGTGACAAGCATACGTCTTTCGGAACGTCGACGGCGAGGGGAGATGACGATCCGGTACCTCACGCCGCCCCTCGTTCGCCGAAAAGAGCCCGGCCGACCCGGATCCAGGTGGCCCCCTCCTCGACGGCGACCTCGAAGTCCCCGGTCATGCCCATTGAGAGCTCGGGAAGCTGCCGGCCGGCGGAGGCGGAGGCCCTGTCCCGCAACTCCCGCAGCCCGGCGAACCAGCGCCGGTTGTCCTCGGGAGTGGCCGCCCGGGGGGGAATGGTCATCAGGCCTCGGAGATCCAGCCCGTCCAACTCGAGCACTCGCTCGACCAGCGCCGGCAGGGCCCCGGCGGCCACCCCGGCCTTGCTGGCCTCCCCGGCCTCGTTGACCTGGAGCAGGACCGCCTGGCAGACGCCGGCAGCCCTGGCGCGCTTGTCCAGCTCGACCGCGAGAGCCTCGCTGTCGACGGTGTGAATCCGGTGGAAACGTCCGGCGGCGTGGCGGGCCTTGTTGCGCTGGAGGGGACCGATCAGGTGCCACTCGGCGTCCGGGATCTCGTCGAGCTTGCCCAGAGCTTCCTGCACCCGGTTCTCTCCGAAAACGCTCTGCCCCGCGGCCTGGGCTTCGCGCACTCGTTCGGCGGGGAAGGTCTTGCTCACGGCGATCAACCGCACGTCCCCGGGGTCGCGGCCGGCCCGCTCACAGGCTCGGGCCACACGCTCGTGAACAGCGGCCAGACGTTCGGCAAAAGCGGCGGAGGACATCGAGGGGTCGTCGGAACTCAGGCGGTGCCGCCCTTGCCGTGCCCCACACCGGCCATATCGTCGACGATCCGCTGGTGGTACAGGATGCGCTTGCAGCTTCCGCAGTAGTGAATCGACTGGGCCAGCTTGACCTCTTGGTAGGCCTGGGGCCGCACCCGCACGTAGCAAACCTGGCAGGTGCCGTCCTCGGCCTTGGCCAGGAAGATCCCCTGGCGGGACTGCTCCAGCTTGGCGATCGCCGCCTTCATCAACGAGGGCAGGTCATCTTCCAGCCCGGAGCGCTCCTCGGCGGCGTCGGACATCCGCGCCTTGGCGTCCTTGACCTCGCCTTCCACCGTGTTGCGCTCGCTCTCGACCTGGTCCCGTTCCTGCTGGATGTGCTCGTTCCGATTGTCCAGATCCCCCTTGAGGGACTCGAGCTCGTCCATCGCACGCAGCACCGCTTCCTCGTTCTCGGAGATGCGGGCCTTGCACTCGTCGATCTCCTTGAGAATCGCCGCGTACTCGCGTTGGTTCTGCACCTGCATCAGGTCGGACTGGTACTTCTTCTTGGCTTCTTCGAGTTCGGCCAGCGTGTTGTTGCGGGACTTCTGGTCGCTGTCCAGTTCCTCGAAGCGCTCCTTGACCGCCACGTATTCCGCGTTGCGCTCGCGGAAGCGGGCCTCGATCTCCTCGATCCGGCCCGGGGCCTCCTCGATGATCTTGCGGTCGGCCGCGGTCTGCAGCGCCAGCTCCTGGATCCGAACGGCGCGATGTAGCTGCTCTTGAATGTCCATGATTCACACCCCCCTAGTGGCCTGCAAAAGCCATCTCGACGGCCCGCCGGCGCGGCCGCCGTTCCGGACACCCGGGTACGGGGCCCGAAAACACGAAGGGCGCTCTACAGTCGAGCGCCCTTCGTGTGGATTCCGGTTTTCGGTCCGCAGTGGATTCCGGTTGCTTGTGCCGGTCCCCGCTGGGGCCGGCGCTGGCTCCGGTCTTTGTGCATTTCCGTGATGTCCTTTGTCTTTCCACCGCAATCGCGGAGATTAGCATCGTCGGCCCGGGAGCGTCAAATGCCCGGGAACTGCTTTTCCCGCTCCACCGCCTTGCTCAGCAGGGCCTCCTCGGCCCGCTCGTGCTCCCGCATCAGCTCGAGGAAGTGCTCCAGATCCTGGCGCAGCCCCGGCGCCTCGGAAGGTTCGCCGAACTGGGCGTGAATCCGGGCCATTTCCAGGATCTCGATCATCCGGTGATGCTGCTGGCGCAGCCGGCGCAACTCCTGGCGGGATTCGGGCAGCACTTCCAGGGTGGCCAGAAACAGCCCTCCCTGCTCCTCGGCCTCGTGGTGCTCCTGGAGCCGCTCGCGGAAACCCTGGAGTTGGGCGGCCAGCCGGCGCATCGGCTCGGCGTCGTCCAGATCGTCGGTCAACTGGCCCAGGGACACGATGATCTGGTCGAGATAGAAGTGGATCTGCTCGTGCTGTTCGAGCGCTTCGGCCGTCAGTCGCTGATAAGTCGGGGGGATGCTCATCGGAACCACCTCTTCGATCGCGGAACAAGAAGTTCCAGCGGATCAGGGGCTCCGTCAAGCGCGAGGTCAGACCACGCGCAGGATTTCCTCGAGTCCCTTGCGTTCCAGGTCGGGCACCTTGCAGTCCGAAACCGGATAACCCAGAGCGAGCAGCATGTAGGCCCGCTCGTTGTCCGGCCTTTCCAGGATCTCCCCCAGAAAACCCATCGGGCTGGGGGTGTGGGTCAGGGTCGCGACTCCGGCGTTGTGCAGCGCGGCGATCAGCATGCCGACGGCGATTCCCACCGACTCCTGCACGTAGTAGTGCTTCTTCTTGGCGCCCTCTTCGACGGCGTAGTTCTGGGCGAAGACCACGATGAAGGCGGGACAGGTGGTCAGGAACGGCTTGTGCCAGTCGGTCCCCAGCGGCGCCAGATCGTCGAGCCAGGTCTGGGGCATCCGGTGCTGGTAGCTCTCCTTCTCCTCGACCTCGGCGGCCTCGCGGATCTTCTGCCTGATCTCGGGGTCCCGCACCAGCACGAAGGTCCAGGGCTGCTTGTGCGCCCCCGACGGCGCCGTCCCCGCGGTGCGCACGGCGTTCTCGATCACCTCCAGCGGCACCTCGCGGTCGGTGTAGTCGCGAACGGTGCGGCGGCGGTCCATGTCCTTGTAGAAGGCCTCGGCCCGCTGTTTCATCTCCTCGGGGGGATACTCCCGGTAGTCGAGGGTGACGAACTTGTGCTCTTCGCTCATTCTCCCGCTGCCTTCCCCGGCTCGGCCGGCCGGTGTCGCTCGCACAGTTCGTCGAGCAGTTGTTCGATCTGGTCCTCACTCATCCGCGACGGGTCGAGTTCCAGCACGTCGATGTTCTTGCGCTGACGAAGGGTCTGGATCGTCTGGCGGAACCCGTCCTGCAGCCGCCCGAGGAAGCGTTCGTTCTCGTAGGGCTGGAGCGGCAATCCCCGGGAGCGAATCCGGCGCATCGCCGAGGTCGAGGAGGTTTCGATCTGCACGATCACGTCGGGGGCGCGCAGATGGGCCAGGTCGAAGGTGTTGATCAGCCAGACCTCGGGCGCCCGGCGGATGAAGCGCCACCAGCGCCGCAGCTGGACCTTTCGCTGCCCCGACAGATAGCCCATCAACTCGGGCAGGGTGGCGACATCGAGGAGTTCCTCGGAAGCATCGGCGTGGGCCCACGCCAGGAGTTCCACCAGCGGCGTGCCTCCGCCGATCACCGTACGAGCCAGGGCGCCGTGATCGAAGGCCTCGTCCAAGGCGGCCTTCTCGACCAGCTCCGCGAAACGCGGGCCGCGATAGCGGTCACTGGTGCGGAAGAACCAGGAGAGGAATCCCAACATTGCCCGGCTGCGGGTCAGCGGAACCGGCTGGGGAATCTCACGCACGCCGTCGGCGTCCGCCTCGAGGGTCGGCTCGCCGAGGGCCATCGCCTTTTCCATCGCGCCGAAGCGTTCGGTCAGGCGGCGTTCGAAGGACTCCTTGATATCGGGGTCGATGCAGCAAACCGATACCCGTAGCGGCGGCGCCGGACGCGGGCCGGGTACCGGCGGCGGCGGCGGCGCCAGGGCCAGCACGTCCTCGCGAATCTGCTCGGCGATATCCCGGGCGTTCATCTCCGACGAGTAGCTGCGGGCGCGGCCGACGTTGACGTCGATCGAGCCGGGCACCGGAAGCACCTGGCCGCGGGGCCAGATGCGCTCGGCGCCGGACATGAACACCGGAACGACCAGGGTGCCGGGAACGGTGCGCAACAACCGGCCGATCCCCGGACGGAACTTGGCCACCACGCCGGCTTCACCGCGGCTTCCCTCGGGGAAGAAGATCAGCGACTCCCCTCGGCGCAGCATGTCGGCCAGGGGGGCCAGCGGGTCCTGTCCCGCCGCGGGGCGGCGCTCGATGCCCACGGCGTTCATGAAGATCATGGCGAACAGACGCCGGATGAAGTTGGTGCCGAAGTAGTCGGCGGCGGCCACCGGGTGGATGCCGAAGATCCGCGAAAGCGGAAAGATCCACATCAGGACCGAGGCGTCCAGGTGCGAGTTGTGGTTGGCGACGATGATGCACGGGCCTTCGGGCAGCTTGCCCCGCCGCCGGTAGCGCGGACCGATCACCCACAACAGCACCGGCGCCGCGAACAGCAGCTGGAACAGATAGAAGGCGATCTTGCGCAGAAAGCGTCGCATCAGGCGAAGTAGTCGAGATAGTGGTAGTAGACCGGCGCCGCGTAGACCGCGGTCATGGCCCGGTCGAGAAACGCCGGCCGACCGACGTAGCCCGAGGCTCCCTTGACCTCCAGGTCCCGGGCAACAGCATGGCTGACGATCCCGGCACCCGCCACCGTCAGGGCGACCAGCAGCCCGGCCCGGGCACCGTCCTCTTCGACCAGGCCACAGGACTCACCGAGCCAGAGACCGGCGGCACCCGCGACCAGCAGGCTGCCGACGACTCCGAGGACCACTCGGTAGCGGGGCCAGCCGGGACGCACCGGACCGATCAGCCGCCTGGGAAGCTCGGCGGCAAGCACCAGTACCCCGTAGAGCTCGATCTGACCGGCAGGCTTGTGGGCCAGCAATCCCAGGTGGGCGGTACAGAAGACGAAGAACCAGGTGCCCAGCAACGTCCGCCCCATGGAGTCGAGGAGGCCCTCGCTGCGGGGACCGATCGCCACCAGAACCGGAATCGAAAGGAACAGCAGCACCGGCACGGCGGCCATGAACATCCCGGTCTTGCCCAGGTATGCCGGATAGAGCACCAGGGGGATCGCCAGATAGGCCGCGAGAATGGCCCAGCGATCCGATGGACGCACGGGAGCCACGAAGAAGTAGACGCGGATCTGGGCGAACATCAGGCCGGCCAGCAGGATGAAGCTGGCCCAGCGGGGCGCCAGGGCCAAGGTGATGAGCAGGCCGGCGAATCCCAGCCAGAAGCCGGCCCAGCCGGGCAGGCCGCGGAAGTGTCCCCCTCGCCTGCCGAGAACCACGCCGATACTGCCGGAGATGAGAACGGCGATCCCCAGGACCAGGTCCATCGAGGGGATCTGCTGCAAGAATTCGGACAACCGGGGCCACTCCTGCCGCCCGTTGGGGGCGGGAACCCGCAGCGTATCATCGCGGACCGTCCCTGCTAAACTCGACCGGCGCGAGGGCCGATAGGCTCTCCAGGGTCGGCTGCACAAAACGCAACACTTGCGTGGCACATTCGCCCGCAGGGCCGTTTTTGGAGACGAACATGGAACTCGGAATGGTCGGACTGGGCCGCATGGGCCTGAACATGGCCACCCGGCTGCTACGCCGCGGGCATCAGATCATCGGCACCGATCGAGACGCTCAACCGCTGAAAGACCTGGACGCCGAGGGCGGCCGGGGTGTCCGCGACCTGAAGGAACTGGTCGCCGCCATGGCGGAGCCCCGCTGCATCTGGCTGATGGTCCCCGCCGGCAAGGTGGTCGACCAGGTCATCGGCCAGTTGCTCCCCCACCTGTCCAAGGGGGACATCCTGATCGACGGCGGCAACTCCAACTTCCACGATGCGCTGCGCCGCAGCGCCGAGCTGGTCCCCAAAGGCATCGGCTATCTCGACGCCGGCACCAGCGGCGGCGTCTGGGGCCTGGAGAACGGCTACTGCCTGATGGTCGGCGGCGACGAGGAGTCCTTCAAGAAGATCGAGCCGGTGCTCAAGGATCTGGCGCCCGAGGGAGGGTACCTCCACGCGGGACCGTCGGGCGCCGGGCACTACGCCAAGATGATCCACAACGGCATCGAGTACGGCATGCTCCAGGCCTACGGCGAGGGCTTCGAGATTCTGTCCCGCAGCCGCTTCAACTACGACCTGCGTGCCCTGGCCGACCTGTGGAACCACGGCAGCGTGATCCGCTCCTGGATTCTCGAGCTGGCCGAGCGGGCGTTCAAGGAAGACCCGCGACTCAGCGAGATCAAGGGCTACGTCAACGACTCGGGCCATGGGCGTTGGACGGTGCAGGAGGCGATGGACCTGGATGTCCCGGCGCCGGTGCTGACCCTCTCGCTCCAGGCGCGCTTCTACTCGCGCCAGGAAGAGTCGTTCTCGGCCAAGACCATCGCCGCGCTGAGAAACCAGTTCGGCGGCCACGCAGTCAAGAAGAACGAGTAACGCCATGACGATCGATACCGCGAACCCGCTTCGAGCCGGACTGCGGCAAGAGCGGGCGGCGGAGCCCTGCACCGTCGTCATCTTCGGCCTGACCGGCGACCTGGCCCAGCGCAAGCTGGTCCCCGCGCTCTACAACCTGCATCACGACCGGCTGCTGCCCGGTGCCTTTGCCGTGGTCGGCACGGCCCGGGGCGAAGTGGACGATGCCGAGCTGCGGGCCTCGCTGCGCGCGGGCGCCGACAAGCACTCCCGGCGTTCTCCCAGCGACGAGTTGTGGCAAGAGCTCGATCGCCGGCTGAGCTACTGCGGCACCGCCGGCCCCGACGGCTACGCCGCCCTGGCCCGCCATCTGGACAAGATCGACGAGACCGAGGGGACCGGCGGCAACCGCCTGTTCTACCTGGCCACCCCGCCGTCGGCCTTCGCACCGATCGTCAAGTCCCTGGGCGAGGCGGGGCTCAACCGCCCCGGCAAGAACGGCTCCTTCGCACGCCTCGTGGTCGAGAAGCCGGTAGGCATCGACCTCGAATCGGCACAGAAACTGAACTCCGTGTTGAACAGCGTGTTCGAGGAGAAGGACGTCTACCGCATCGATCACTATCTGGGCAAGGAGACGGTGCAGAACCTGCTGGTCTTCCGTTTCGGCAACGCGATCTTCGAGCCGCTGTGGAACCAGAAGTACATCGACCACGTGCAGATCACCGTCTCGGAATCGATCGGCGTGGAAGGGCGCGGCGCCTACTTCGAACATGCGGGAATCACCCGGGACATCGTGCAGAACCACCTGCTGCAGCTGATGTGCCTGATCGCGATGGAGCCGCCGGCCTCGCTGGATGCCGACGCGATCCGCGACGAGAAGGTCAAGGTGTTGCAGGCGCTGCGCGGCATCCCCATCGACCGGATCGACGAGGAAACGGTGCGGGCCCAGTACGCCGCCGGCGTCGTCAACGGCAAACCGGTGCCCGGCTATCGCGAAGAAGAAAGCGTCTCGCCGGAATCCCGCACCGAGACCTACATGGCGATGCGGGCCTACGTCGACAACTGGCGCTGGGCCGGCGTGCCCTTCTACCTGCGAGCGGGCAAGCGTTTGCCCAAGCGGGTCACCGAGGTGGCGCTCCAGTTCTCGGCGGTGCCCCACCGGCTGTTCGGCCACGGCACCCGGGGCCTGGCCAACACCCTCGCGCTGCGCATCCAGCCCGACGAGGGCATCACCCTCAAGTTCGAATCGAAGGTGCCCGGGCCCAACCCGCGGATCCGTCCGGTAACCATGGAGTTCCGCTACGGAACCTCCTTCGGTGAGCAACCGCCGGAGGCCTACGAACGGCTGCTGCTCGACGCGGTGCTCGGCGACTCCACCCTGTTCATTCGCCGTGACGAAGTCGAGGAGTCCTGGGCGTATATCGACCAGCTCTACCGGGGCTGGGGACAGGACGGCGGGGTCACCGCGCTTCCCGAGTACACCGCCGGCACCTGGGGACCGGCCGAGGGTGAAGTGCTGCTGGCCCGGGACAGCCGCATCTGGAGACGGCTGTGAGCGTGGACAGCGTCTCGAGCGTCAGCGCCATCGAGGCCGAGCTCGACGATCTGTGGCGAGGAGAGGCCCACGGCGACGAGGCGGTGCTGCGCTCTTGCGTGATGAACCTGATCGTGGTCTGCGCCGACCGCAACCGCGCCGCCGAGACCACGACCCAGATCGCGACCCTGTCGGGCAGCTACCCCGGCCGGGCGATCCTGGTGCTGCTCGACGACGATGACGATCGGGACAGCCTGACGATGTACGCCTCGGCTCACTGCCGGCGGGGCGCCGGCGGCGCCCAGGTTTGCAACGAGCAGATCACCATCGAGGCCGGGCCCAAGAGCCGCGCGCTGCTCTCGCCGACCCTGCTGCAATTCCTGGTGGCGGACTGCCCTGTGTTCACCTGGTGGCAGGCGGGGAATGCCGCGGAGAATCCGTTGGCCCGGGAGCTGACCGGACTGTCGGAGCTTTTCATTCTGGACAGCGGCCGCTTTGACGAACCGGGACGCTCTCTGGCGACCCTGGACCGTCTGGTCGATCAGGCCGACTGCGGCGACCATGTCCGTGACCTGGCCTGGAAGCGCCAGGAGGGATGGCGGGAAGCGGTGGCGGCGATGTTCGACAACGCGGCCCACGCCGCGTTGCTCGGTGAGGTCACCAGCATCCTGCTGCGCACCGGACCGCCGGCGGCCGAGGGGTGCACCAGCGTTGCCGGCGCTTATCTTGCCGGCTGGCTCGGTTCCCGCCTGGGGTGGACCGTGGAAAACGGCACCCTGCGACGCCCCGACGGCGAAGCAGTGGCGCTCCGCTTCGAGTGCAACGAGAATGCGGGGTGGGAGGAGATCGACGCCATCCGGATCGAAGCCGGAGAGGGCGCGGTCTTCGGTGCGCGACGGTTGGGTGGAGGAGGCGACGGCGTGCGGCTGCGCAGCCGGGTCGGAACCGCCTCGAGCCCGCCCTCGATTCAGCGGGTCGGCTTCCCCGACGACGGACGCCTGTTGACCCGGGTGTTCGAGCGGCCGGGACGGGATCCGCTGTTTGCCGGCGCGCTGGAGCTTGCGGCGGGTATCGCCGCGGGAGAGAACGAGGCTTGAGCGAACCGCTGGTTCCCCTGATCGATGCCGAGACGGTGGCCGAGGGGGCGGCCGAGATCTTCGTCGCCATGGCCAATGCCGCCGTGGCTCAACGCGAGCGCTTCACCGTGGTGCTGGCCGGAGGCTCGACCCCGCGGCGGCTCTACGCGCTGCTGGCCAGTCCGGCCTACGCCGATCAGATCCCCTGGCAGCACACCCACGTGTTCTTCGGTGACGAGCGCTGCGTCCCCTCGGATCACGAGGACAGCAACTACCGCATGGCCCGGGAGACCCTGCTGGAACGGGTGCCGATCCCCCGGGAGCAGGTGCACCCGATGTCGGGACACCTGACCAACCCGTCCAGGGCGGCGTTCTTCTACGAGCAGGAGCTGCGGGCGATCTTCGGCGACGGCGTCCATCCCCGCTTCGACCTGCTGCTGCTGGGTATCGGCGACGACGGCCACACCGCGTCGCTGTTTCCCGAAACCGACGCGCTGAACGAACAGGGGCGCTGGGTCGTGGCCAACTGGGTGCCCAAGCTCGACAGCTGGCGGCTGACCCTGACGTTCACCGCGCTCGTCGGCGCCGAGATGACCCTGTTCCTGATCACCGGCAAGAACAAGGCCCGGGTGGTCGCCGAGGCCTTCGGCGACTGGCCCCACGATCCGCCCCATCCCTGCGAGCGGGTGGTGCCGGTAGACGGCAACCGGGAGATCCTGCTGGACCGGGAGGCAGGCTCGCTTCTGGGCACCCCGCCGCCGGAAGCGGAAGGCTAGCCTCCCGCCTCTTCGTGCAGCCGTTTGGCGGTCTCCCGATAGACCCGGTAGACCGGCCGGCCGAGCAGCTTGTTCTGCAGTACGTGAATCGCCGTCGCCACCTCCTGGCGATCCATCGGATGCAGCTCCGGTAGAGCGAAGAACTTGGCTGCCGCGTCGGCGGTGGCCGCCCAGCAGTCCGCCTCGGCCTCGGTCATGCCTGCGGCGAGCACCGCCTGGCGGTCGCGGCTGGCGTTGTGGGATGTCGCCTCGGCGGAGTTCGCTTCCGCGTCCTGGGCCGGTCGGGGCGCATCGCTTCCGGTCGCGCCGGTCGTGAGTTCTCCGGCCCGGCTGCGGGTGAGCAATCCGGCGCCGAGGGTCGCGATCCCCGCGCCCAGGATGCGGCGGCGGCCGATAGGTTCGGTCTTCGTTTCGAAATCACTCATCGAAGAATCTCCGTGACAAGATGAGATAGCGGTGTGATCTTCCCGCCGCTCGCGCGTTCTAACCGGCGAGTCCGTGCGGTTCGCAGGAGCGGCAGGGACGAGGATAGCGGCCCGAAGCCTGGGAGGTGCACGAGATGCGATGGGTGTCCGTTCTGTGTTTGCTCGCAACGACCGCCGCCTTCGGCACGGTGCCTAACGATGTTCCGGCTGAAGGGGACGCCGGACAGATCTGCCTCGAACGCCTCGAACAGACCTACGGCCTGGCCGCCGCGGTCGAGCGCTTCGGACTGCAGGAAGAGATCTCGGTGGACCGGTTGGCCGGCTGTGTGGTTCGCGACGCGGACCGCATGCCCCGGGACCGGATGATCCGCTTCTGCGAGAACGTGTTCAAGGTGCACTGCGACGGCACGACCGCGCTGGCCGAAGTCGCCGAGTTGATGATCGCCGACTGCGAGGCGGATATCGAGGGCAAGCTCGGCGTGAAACTCGCCGGCCTGGAATCCTGGAAGACCTGCGGCCGCAACCGGGTGCTGGACGACTACATGATCCGCGGTATCCGGATCGAGCCCCGGGTCTGCTGGATGAGCTACTTCGACGCCTGCGCCGAGGGTGCCGCAGTCTCGCAGGAATAAGCGACCGACAGCGCTCCACGCCGTGCGCTGAACCCACGCGGCACTCGACCTCAGATCCGAGCGAAGGCCTCGCCCCGCTCGGCCACTTCGCCCCGCGCCGGGCTCACGAGACTCCACAACACCAGTACAGCCACATTGACCACCAGGCCGTGAACGCCCTCGTGCAGTCCCTCGACCACCCGGGTCTCGGGCCGGAACAGGAACCAGCAGTTCGTGGCGAGCCCCAGCAACAGCCCGGCGACGGCACCCCGGGGATTGGCTCGGGGCCAGAACAGGGCCGCGATCACCACCGGCAGGATCTGGGCCACGCCGCCGTATGCTGCCAGCAACAGCGAAATCAGGTCGAGCTCGGAAACCACGGCGAAGTAGTAGGCGACCAGGGTCAGGGCCAGCACCATCCAGCGAATCCAGCTGCGCTCCCGTTCGTCGGCGATCTTGCCTCGCAGGCAGGGACGCACGCCGTCACGTATTGCGATCGATGCCGCGGCGTGGAGGATCGAGTCCCCCGACGACATCGAGGCTGCAAGCGCCCCGGCACAGACCAGACCGACCAGCAGCGCCGGAATCTCGAGCTGGGTCAACAGATGGGGCAGGATCGAATCCGCCGGCGTAACTCCCGGCGCCGCGGTGACTCCGGAGAAACCGACGAGCAGGATCGGCACCAGGAACACCTGGAAGGTCGGGTACAGCACGACGGTCAGGCGCAGCGCCCGGTCGCTCTTGGCCGCGTAGGCCTTCATGAACAGGTGCGGCCACATGGTGAAGCCGAGCCCTGAAACCAGGACCGACGAACCGAAAGCAGCCCAGGGCCATGGATTGCCGCTGCCGTCGAGGCCGGGTGCCACCAGAAGTTCCGGCCGCTCGGCGCGGATCGATTCGAACATCGGCCCGACACCACCGTGGAGCTTCCAGGGCAGATACAGCCCGAGGAACCAGGCGATGATCATCATGAACACGCCCTGGAAGGCGTTGGTCCAACCGACCCCCATCACGCCGCTGGTCAGCACGTAGATCAGCACGATGCCGTAGCTGATCGCCGCCCCCATCTCGACGGAGATGCGGCCGTCGGTCAGGGTCTCGAGGATCAGCCCGGCACCCTTCATCTGCAGCACCAGGTAGGGCACGAAGGCGCAGACGCTGAGCACCGCCAACGCCACCGAGAGCAACGGGCTCTGGAAGCGGTGACTGAGCAGCTCCGCCTGGGTCACGAAGCCGAAACGCTCGCCCAGGCGGCGCGCCCGCGGACCGACGAAGTAGAAAGGCACCATCCCGATCACGCCGTAGCCCAGCACGAACAGCGCCGCGACGCCCCGGGAGTAGGCCCAGCCGGGTGCGCCTAGAAAGGCAAAGGAAGAGAAGATCGACGCGCCCAACACGAAGTAGAGCAGCACCGTGTTCATCGAACGGTCGGCGGCGACGTAGCCGGCGACGCTCTTGGAAACCTTGAGGCCGGGCAGGATGCCGGCGGCCAGGGTGATCGCCAGATAGACCGCGCAGACGATCAGCGCGACAGTGGCGGTGGTCATGGCGCCTCCCCGTCATCGACGGGCTCACTGCGATAGGCCCAGACCAACGAGACGAACATCGCCGTCAGCCATCCGAGCACCCAGATCAGGGAGCGGGGCAGCCCGAAGAGCGACGCTTCACCGCTCCAGGCCGGTGTGACCAATGGCGTGGCCAGAGCCAGGATCGACCCGATCCAGATCAGGGCGACCGCCCACAGGGCGGGGCGAACTCGCGTGGTGGAGGGCTCTCTCATGGCCGGCAGTATAATCGCGCCAGATCATTCACGAGGGTCCGATGAACCGCCCAGCCGTCCCGTTGCGTCTTTCTTTGCACCTGCGTTTCGCGCTGCTGCTGCTCGCGCTAGCGGTATCGCTGCCCGCCGTCGCCGGAAAGGACCTGATCGACCGGCTACCCGCCGACCCACACCTGGCCGGCGCCTACTCCACCGACCTGATCCGCCTCGCCGAGACATGGGCCGCCTGGTTCGACGATCCCGACGGCGCGCCCTTTCAATTCATCGACAACCAACTCGGAGTGTCGTTCCGGGAGGATGTCCTGACCGCTCTGGGTCCCGACCTGGCCTTCTCCTTCGAGTTGCCCAGCGCCGAGGCCATGGACCAGGCGCTGGAAGCAGGCTTCACCCGCAACGCCGAAACACTCGAAGGGCTGCTGCTCGTCGTCGAGTACCGGGATCGCGAGCGAGCCCTGGCAGCGGTCAAGGCGCTGACCGGCTGGGCCGGCGGATGGATGACTCGTACCGACGACACGCGCTTCGTCATCCACTTCGGGGTTGAGGCTGAGGAAACCCTGCCCATCCTCATCGGTCGTGTGGGCAAACGCTACATCTCCATCGCCGGCGCCGAGGAGACGGCGCTGCAGGCGCTCAAGGGATTCCGCAGCCGCGATTCCCTCAAGGCAGGCAAGGACTTCAGTTTCGTCTCGTCGCGGATCGACCCGTCCCCCGAGACGATGACCTACTACAACCTGCCCAAGATCCGTACCTGGCTACAGGCCAGGGAGGCAGACGCGTTGGCTCAGCAGGCGATGCCCGACATTCTCAGCGACGAGTGGATGGGGTTCGGCGTGATCTACGCCTCTTCCCGGGTCGAGGGCGGCACTCGCTCCAACGCCTTCGGCCCGGACCCGATGGTCAGCCGCCTGTCGCCGGTGGCCGGTGGCTCCGGGACCGCCATGTGGTTCGCTCTGCTGTTGGCCAGTTCCCTGGCCCCCGAAGAACGGGAGCGACCCGGCGAAAAGGAGGGGGCGCAGACCGTGCTCGACCTGCGCCAGATCGCCAGCGCCGTCGAGGCCTACGCCGTGATGCAACCGAAGTACCCCTCGACCGATGGTTGGGTCCCTCTCGAGGAGTTCGCGGCGGCGAACGCGGGCCGGTTCGCAGCCGACGTTCCCATGCGGGATGAATGGGGCGAGCCCTACCAGCTCAAGTTCGGCGAGCACGGATACTGCGTGATCAGCCTGGGAGCGGACCGCGAGCGAGAGCAGGATTGGGACGGCACCGAGGAGATCCGAACCGTCGGCGACGGCGCCGACGTGGTGCTGTGCAACCACGTCTACATTCAGGCCCCGGTGCGCTTCTCGCCTTTCTCCGGCGGCTGACGCGATACCTGAAACCCTCCCGCGGAAAGAAAAATCTTCATGACGGTGAGCACTTCGCCGTTGCCTCCGGATCTATCCCCGGTGAAGCACATCCCACGGAGGCTACCATGCTGCTGCGACTCGCTTTCCTCGTTGCCACGTTCACCCTCACCGCGCTTGTCGCCCTTCCTGCCGCCGCCGACGACAAGGGCGGCTACATAGGCATCGGCACGGCACAGACCACCGCCGACCTCGGACTCGCCGACATCGATGACGGCTCGCTGAGCGGCGCGTTCGACGACGAGGACAGCGGCTTCCGCGTTTTCGGCGGCTACCGCTTCGGGCGGGTGCTGGGGCTGGAACTCAGCTACAGCGATCTGGGAGCGGTCGCCTTCGACGGCATGTCCGACGGCAGCCAGTCACTGAACGACGGCTACTCCGCCGGCCCGGTTACCGCCAACGTGGAAACCCAGCTTCTGTCGGTGTCGCTGACCGCCGGGGTTCCGCTGGGTAAGCTCGTCTCGATCTACGGCAAGGCGGGGATGCACGTCTGGGCCGCCGACGGCTCGCTGACCGAGTCCTTCGGCGAGTTCGATCTGGACGATTTCGACCTGGCCGAATCGGGCACCGGCGCCGTCTACGGCGCAGGGGTCGAGGTCCGGCCGGCGCCGAAGTTCGGCCTGCGGCTCGAGTGGGAAGTGGCGCAAGACGCCGCGGTCGGCGAAGCGGACATCGAGACCGTCGGCCTCTCCGCGGCGTTTCGCTTCTGAGACCGGGAGCTACCCCAACCACTCCTTGACCTTGGAGATCACGCTGCCGGGCACGATACCGAAGTGCTCGGCGACCACTCCCGCCGGCGCCGAAGCACCGAAAGTGTCGACGCCGATGTTGAGGCTGCCCTTGCCGGTGATCCGCGCCCAGGGCGCGGTCACCCCGGCCTCGACGGAGCCGACCGGGACACCGTCGGGCAGCATCCGCTCGCGGTAGACCGGGTCTTGCTCCATGAAGCGCTCGACGCAGGGCATCGAGATCACGTTGATCTTCTTGCCCTCGGCGGCCAGCGCCTCCCGGGCGGCCAGCGCCAGCTGCAGTTCGGAGCCGGTACCGATCAGGATCGCGTCCGGGTTGCTGTCGCCGGCGACGAGGTAGCCGCCGCGCTTGGGATCGCCCAGTTCACCGCCGACCTCACGCTTGACCGCCGGCACCTTCTGGCGGGTCAGCAGCAGCGCGGTCGGGCCGTCGGTGCGCTCGATGGCCATGCCCCAGGCGAGGGCGGTCTCGTAGCCGTCGGCCGGGCGGTAGACGTGCAGGTTCGGAATCAAGCGCAGCGCCCAGGCGTGTTCCACCGCCTGGTGAGTCGGCCCGTCCTCGCCGAGGAAGATCGAATCGTGGGTGAAGACGTAGATCGCCGGTAGCTTGGAAAGCGCCGCCACCCGCATCGACGGCCGCATGTAGTCGGAGAAGACCAGGAAGGTCGCCCCGTAGGGCCGGAACGCGCCCTCGTAGAGCATGCCGTTCTGGATCGCGCCCATGCCGTGCTCCCGCACGCCGAAGTGCAGGTTGCGGCCGGAGTGATCGTCCCCGCTGACCGAAGGGGAGCTCTTGATGATCGTCTTGGTCGAGGGCGCCAGGTCGGCGGAACCGCCGGCCAGGGCCGGCACCAGCTCGGCGGCGGTCTGCAGCACCGCGCCGCCGTGAGCACGGGTCGCGGCATCGCCGTCAGGCGCAGCGGCCAGCAGCTTGTCGACCACCCCTTCCACCGACTTCAGGTTCCAGATCGCGTCCCACTGATCGGCCTTGCCCGCGTCGGCGGCGCGCCAGGCTTCGAACTTCTCCTCCCAGGCCATGCGCAACGCCGCCCCTTCCTCGGCCCGGGCCTTGAAGAAGGCCTTGACTTCGTCGGGCACCAGGAAGGTCGGCTCCAGCGGCCAGCCGGCGGCGGATTTGGCCGCGGCGATCTCGTCGTGGCCCAGGGGCGCTCCGTGGGATTCGGCGGTGTCCTGGGCGTTGGGCGCGCCGTGGGCGATGTGGGTCCGGGCCAGGATGATCGAGGGCTTGCCCCCTTCATCGACGCCCGCCTGAATCGCCGCGGCGATCGCCTCGTGATCGTGGCCGTCGACCCGCTGGACGTGCCAGCCGAAGGCCTCGTAGCGCTTGGCCGCATCTTCGGTGTAAGCCAGGTCGGTCTCACCCTCGATCGAGATCTTGTTGTCGTCGTAGATCACGACCAGATTGCCGAGCTTGAGGTGGCCGGCCAGCGACGAGGCCTCGCCGCTGACCCCTTCCATCAGGTCGCCGTCACTGGCGATGCAGAAGATCCGATGGCTGACCGGATCGAAACCGCCGCCGTTGAAGCGATCGGCAGCCATCTTCGCGGCCAGCGCCATGCCCACGGCGTTGCTGATGCCCTGACCCAACGGACCGGTGGTCGCCTCGACTCCGACGGTGTGGCCGAACTCGGGATGGCCCGGGGTCTTGCTCTCCCACTGGCGGAAGTTCTGGATCTCCGACATCGACAGGTCGTAGCCCGACAGGTGCAGCATCGAGTAGAGCAGCATGCAGCCGTGCCCCGCCGACAGCACGAAGCGGTCCCGGTCGGACCAGCAGGGGTGCTTGGGGTCGTAGCGCAGGAAACGGCTCCACAGCACGAAAGCCACGTCGGCAGCGCCCATCGGCATGCCGGGGTGGCCGGAGTTGGCCTTTTGCACGGCGTCGGCCGCCAGGAACTTGATCGTGTTGACCGCCTGCTGGGACAGCTCGCGGTTGGGCGTGGTCATGCTGGACCTCCGTTGGGTACCGAGATGCACCTAAACGTCGCCGGCCGCGGCGCGAGCCGCGGCGCCGAGCAACGCCGTGCGGGGTTCGAGAATCACCTTGACCGGAATGGTCTCGACGAAGGACCGCAGCCGGCCCTTGTCGCGGAACGCCTCGACGAACGCACCGCCGTCGATGGCGTCGAGGATCTTGGGCGCGATGCCGCCCCCGACGTAGATTCCGCCGAGGGCCCGGGTCACCAGGGCCAGGTCGCCGGCCACCGCACCGTAGAGAGAAACGAACATCTCCAGAGCACGCCGGGCGCCGGCATCCTTGCCGGCCAGGCCCATGCGGGATACCGCGGCGTTGTCGTCCTGCTCCTCGTCGAGGACGCGCTGCATGCGGGCGGTCTTCTTGCACCGGCCGCTCTCTACCAGGAACTCGTAAATCGCACCGAGACCGGGCCCGGCCACGATGCGCTCGATGCTGACGCGCTTGTAACGGCGCATCATGAAACGTAACAGGTCGATCTCGTCCAGGGTCCGGGGAGCGAAGTTCTGGTGCCCCCCCTCCCCGGCCGAAGGCACGTGCCGGGTCCCGTTCCAGAACATGGTCGCGGTGCCGAGCCCGGTGCCGGCGGCGATCAGGGCGGCGTTCCCCGCCCGGGGGCGCACGCCGGGGGTCAAGTTGTGCAACTTGCGCGAGGGCAGCTCCCGGACGCCCCAGCCGGTGGCCTCGAGATCGTTGAGCACCCAAGCCCGGGGCAGATCCAGGGAGCGGGCCAGCCGGGTGGCATCCGCCCGCCACTTGAGGTTCACCAGGTGGCTGCGGCCGTTGACCACCGGCCCGGCGATGCCCACGGCACAGTTCTTGATGGGATTTCGGGCGACGAGGTGTTGATGCGCGTCAATGAAGTCGCGGATCATCGCCTCGAGGGACCGGTAGCCCTGACTGGGGAACTTCTGCTCGGCCAGGGTCTGCAGTTTCTTCCCGTCGCGGGAAAACAGCCCGAGAATGGTCTTTGTGCCGCCGATATCGCCCGCGAGAATCACGGCGGCATTATAGGGGACCCGTTGCCCGATCCCAGGATCCACCGTATATCGCCCCTGGCTCTGTCTGTCCGGCGCCCGGCGTGGGGAACCCGCCCGGCCCCCCTAAGGAGGTCACGATGAAACTCTCGAGCCGCCGCACCTTTTCGGCGCTGCTCTCGATCCTCTGTGCCGCGCTGCTGCCGATGGCCGCGGTCCATGCCGCTGCTCCCGACTGCACCGGCATCTCCACGGTGAACAACGTCGTGCTGGACGACCCGACGGTGATCAGCGGACTGTCGGTCCCGGTCTTCGTCACGACGCCACCCAACGATCCGAACCGCTTCTTCATTGTGCAGCAGAACGGCGAGATCATCCTGCACGAGCGTGGCGACGCCCCGACCGACAACACGGTGTTCATGAACATCTCCGACGACGTGGGCGGGCCGGTGTTCTTCTCCGGCGAGGCGGGGCTGCTGAGCATGGCCTTCGACCCGGACTTCGGGGACGGCACCGGGAACAACGACTTCTTCTACGTCAACTACTACGAAGGCAGCTTCTTCTCGGGCCGCACCGTGGTGGCGCGCTACGAGCTGCTCAGCCCGAACGCCGGCGACCCCAACAGCGAGCTGCGGATCCTCGAGTTCAGCCAGCCCGAGTCGAACCACAACGGCGGGCTGATCCTGTTCGACGACGACGGCTACCTGTTCGTCTTCACCGGCGACGGCGGCGGCGCCAACGACAACCACGGCGTCTGCGGCAACTCCCAGAACCTGACCAACCTGCTGGGCAAGATCCTGCGGGTCGACGTCAAGGGCATCGACCCGCTGGGCTCGGCGCCGGATACCGGCTGTAACGCCGGGTTCTTCACCGGCCAGGGCTACACCAACCCCACCGGCAACATCGACGACACCGCCGGCGGCGCCTGCGACGAGATCTGGGAATACGGCCTGCGCAACCCCTGGCGCGCCAGCTTCGACCGGACCACCGGCGACCTCTACAACGGCGACGTGGGCCAGAACTGCTGGGAAGAGATCAACTACGTGGCGGCCGCCGACCTGGGCGGCACCAACTACGGCTGGCGGGTCAAGGAAGGCAACCAGTGCTTCGACCCGGCCCAGGCCACCACGACCTGCGACCCCTCGGGCGTGACCTGCCCCGGTTCCCCCAACTGCAACGACCCCAGCCTGGTCGACCCGATCCTCGAGTACGCGAACCCGGCGGTGGGTGACGCAGTGGTCGGCGGCTACGTCTACCGCGGTTGCCGCATGCCCAACTTCGACGGCACCTACTTCTGGGGGGACAACGGCAGCGGAACCATCCGCTCCTTCGAGGTGGTCGGCGGCGTGCGCCAGAACGACGCCAACCTGGACGCCCAGATCGGCCGCACGCCTGGGGTCTTCACCAGCTTCGGCGAAGACGCCCGGGGTGAGATCTACATGGCCGACGCCGGCGCCGGCGCGATCTACAAGATCACCGCTCCCTTCAGCGACTTCACAGTCTCGGGCGAGGGCGCCGGCACCCCCTTCGCCCTGACCCGGGACGGCAACTGGAGCTGGGAGGACATGTTCTTCGAGACCATGCTGCCGGTGGACTTCTACCGGGTCTACCGGGGCACCCCCGGAGGCACCTTCGACTGCATCCACAGCACCACCGACACCAGCTGGGTCGCCGGGGATCCGACCGTTCCCGCCGCGGGCCAGGTGCTGGGCTACATCGTGACCGCCGTTCAGGGGGCAAACGAGACCCAGAGCGGCAACCCGCCGCGTACCCTGGCCAACCCCTGCCCGGCCCCCTAGGAGCCGAACCGGCACAGGGCCGGGAAACCGCCTGATCGAACCCGGGGCCGGGAGTCATCTCCCGGCCCTTTTTCTATCCGGCGGAAAGCCTTTCCCTTTTGCTCCCGGCTGGCTAGAATTTCGGACCTTCGACCAACGCTATTCGGGATTCGAAACCCCGAGCCCCGCGGGGCTCGCCACGAACGGATCTCGCCAGGGAGTGGATATGGCCAAGCGCAAGACGCCCGCCGAGGACCTGAACCTCAACAACATCGTCTCGGCCCAGTTCGACGCAGCCGCCCAGCACGTCAAGGTGCCCAAGGGGTTGCTGGCCCAGATCAAGGCCTGCAACAACGTGTACCAGGTGCGTTTCCCCGTGAAGATCGGAAAGAACTACGAGATCTTCACCGGCTGGCGTGCGGAGCACAGCCATCACCGCAAGCCGCTCAAGGGGGGTATCCGCTACTCCAGCATGGTCGACCAGGACGAGATCATGGCGCTCGCCGCACTGATGACCTACAAGTGCGCCATCGTCAACGTCCCCTTCGGCGGCTCCAAGGGCGGGATCGCCCTTCGTCCCCGCAACTACAACGCCGAGCAGCTCGAGAACATCACCCGGCGTTTCACCCACGAGCTGATCTCCAAGCGCTTCATCGGACCGGGAGTCAACGTTCCCGCGCCGGACTACGGGACCGGAGAGCGTGAGATGGCTTGGATGGCCGACACCTACGACGCCTACAACCCGGGCGGCATGGACAACTGGGCCTGCGTCACCGGCAAGCCGCTGACGTCGGGCGGCATCCGCGGACGCCGGGAAGCGACCGGTCAGGGTGTGGTCTTCGGACTACGCGAACTGTTCCGCCGCAAGGACATCCTGAAGAGCCGCAAGATCTCGCCGGGGCTCGACGGCAAGACCGTCTCGCTCCAGGGCTTCGGTAACGTGGGCTACCACGCGGCCAACATCCTGCACCAGGAGGACGGCTGCAAGGTGATCGCCGTCGGCGAATACGACGGCACGATCTACAACCCCAAAGGCATCGACATTCCGGCGCTGCAGAAGCACAAGGAAAAGACCGGGTCGATTCAGAAGTTCCCCGGCACCAAGAAGCTGGACAAGGGCGCGTGCCTCGAGATCGCCTGCGACATCCTGATTCCCGCGGCCCTCGAGAACCAGATCACCCAGCAGAACATGAAGAAGATCAAGTGCAAGGTATTGGCCGAGGCGGCCAACGGCCCGACCACTCCCGCGGCCGAGAAGCACCTGCTGGACAAGAACGTACTGATCATCCCGGACATCTACCTCAACTCCGGCGGTGTGACGGTCTCCTACTTCGAGTGGACCAAGAACATCTCCCACATGCGTTTCGGCCTGATGGGCAAGCGCATCGGCCAGGCCCAGCAGGAAGGCATGATCAACGCCACCGAAAAGCTGGCCGGCAAGATGCTTCCGGACAGCGACCGCGCCGCGCTGGCCCGGAGCGTCGGTGAGCGTGAGCTGGTGCTGTCGGGACTCGAAGACACCATGTCCGAGGCCTTCCGCGAGATCGCCGAGATCGCCCGCCGCAAGAAGATTCGCGACCTGCGCACCGCGGCGTACATCTGCGCGATCTCCAAGGTGGCCCGGTCCTACACCGAGCTCGGCGTCTTCCCGTAGACCGAGACGTATCACCTCGTGGAGCGGCGCTGGCAGATCCGGATCGACACCGGCGGCACCTTCACCGATGCCCTCGGAATCGATCCGGACGGCCGCCTGCACCGCACCAAGGTGCTCAGTTCGAGCGCTCTGCGCGGTTCGGTGTCCGCCGTCGACGGCGCGACCCTGGAGATCAGCCAAAGCTGGGGCGCTCCCGACGGGTTCGGCCACGGCTACGCTTTCCGCCGGCTGGGCGGTGACCCGATCACCGAAGCCCGCGTCGCCGGTTTCGACGAAGCGCAGGGCTGGCTGACCCTCGACCGGGAACTGCCGCTGCATCCCGGCGACACCTTCGAGCTTCAGAGCGATGAGGAAGCGCCGGTCCTGGCCGCGCGGATTCTGACCGGAACGCTACCCGGCGACCCGCTGCCCCCGCTGTCGCTGCGGTTGGCCAGCACGCTCGGCACCAACGCGCTGCTGGAGCGGCGCGGCGCCCGGGTGGCGCTGTTCATCACCGCCGGGTTCGCCGACCTGCATCTGATCGGCAACCAGCAGCGGCCGGACCTGTTCGCCCTCGATATTCAGAAACCGGCCCCGCTCTACGAACGGGTGGTCGAGGTGAACGAACGCCTCGATGCCCAGGGACAGGTCTTGCGGCCGTTCAGGCCCGAGACGATCCGCCAAGCCGCCGCGGAGTTGCTCGCCTCGGGTATCCGCACGGCGGCGATCTCGCTGATGCACGCCTACGTCGACGACCGTCACGAGCGCGCCCTGCGTGAGATGCTGCTCCAGGCGGGGTTCGAGGATGTCTGCACCTCGGCGGAGCTGGCGCCGGCGATCAAGCTGCTGGAGCGTTCCCGCACTGCGGTGGTCGACGCCTACTTGCGGCCGATCCTGCGGGCCTACCTCGACCGGGTGCAGTCCGCCATCGGCGAGGGCACCCTGCACGTGATGACCAGCGCCGGCGGACTGCGCGCCACCTCGGGGTTCAGCCCCAAGGACAGCCTGCTCAGCGGGCCCGCCGGAGGGGTGGTCGGCGCCGCCGCGGTGGGCACCCGTTCCGGCTTCGACCGGTTGATCGGCTTCGACATGGGAGGCACCAGCACCGACGTGGCCCGCTACGGCGGGCGCCTCGAGTACGACTTCGAGCACGAGGTCGGTGACGCCCGGCTGATGGCGCCGGCGCTCTCGATCCACACCGTCGCTGCCGGCGGCGGATCGATCTGCTGGTTCGACGGCCGCAGGCTGCGGGTCGGGCCGCAAAGTGCCGGCGCCCGGCCGGGGCCCGCCTGCTACGGCGCCGGGGGGCCGCTGACGGTGACCGACGCCAACCTGCTGCTGGGCCGCATGGCCATCGATCGTTTCCGGGTGCCGCTGCGGGTCGCGGATGCCGAGGCCCGGGCCGACGCCTTGCTCGAAGCGGTGCGGCGCCACGATCCTGACGCCGGCCGGGAACAGATGCTCGAGGGTCTGCTGGCCATCGCCGACGAGACCATGGCCGAGGCAACCCGCCAGGTCACCCTGCGGCGGGGGCACGACGTCGAGGGGCACGCCCTGGTCGCCTTCGGGGGCGCCGGCGGCCTGCACGCCTGCCGAGTCGCGGGGAGGTTGGGCGTGGAAACGGTGCTGGTTCCGACCGACGCCGGGTTGCTCAGCGCCGTCGGTCTGGGCCACGCGTTGATCGAACGCTTCGCCGAACGTCAGGTGCTCGAACCTCTCGAGCACGTGCGGGTCCGCTTGCCGGCGCTGCAGTCGGAACTGGACGCCCGCTCGTTGGAGGCTCTCGAGGCCGAGGGGCTGCCGCCGGAGCAACTCGAGATCCGCCACCGGTTGGCCTGGCTGCGCTTCGCGGGGCAAGAGGCGTCGGTCGAAGTCCCCTGGGGCGAGCGTCCTCTGGAGGAGGCCTTCGCCGAACGCTACGAACAGTTGTTCGGCTACCGGCCCGGGGCCCGGGGGATCGAGCTCGTTTCCCTGCGGGTCGTCGCCTCGACCCGGCGGCGTGCCGAGGAACCGGTCGCTGCCGTGCCTCTACGTAACGAGGCGACGCCGATCAGGTGGCAGCCGATGGTGCTCCGCGGGATCCGGCGGGACGCTCCGGTTCACGATCGCACGCAGCTTCAGCCCGGAGACACCCTGACCGGCCCGGCCCTGGTGCTGGAGAATCACGCCACGACCCTCATCGACACCGGCTGGCGAGGGACCGTCGACGGCACGCGGACCCTGATCCTGCGACGCGCGGCCGGCGCACCATCGGCGGGCGCGAGAGATCATCAACCCGAAGCGGTACGCCTGCAGCTCTTCACCCACCGGTTCCGCGCGCTGGCGCTCCAGATGGGAGAGCGGCTGCGAGGCACTGCCGTCTCGACCAACGTGAAGGAGCGGCTCGATTTCTCCTGCGCGCTCCTGGATGCCCATGGCGAGTTGGTCGTCAACGCGCCGCACATCCCGGTACACCTCGGCGCTCTGGGTGTCTGCGTTCGCCGGGTCGCCGCGAGCATGGACCTGAACCCCGGCGATTCGATCGTGACCAATCACCCGGGGTTCGGCGGCTCCCACCTGCCCGACGTCACCGTCATCACTCCGGTGTTCGACGCCGACCGCCGGCTTCTCGGGTACGTGGCCAGCCGTGCGCACCACGCCGAGATCGGCGGCAAGCGGCCGGGCTCGATGCCCCCCGATGCCGTCAGCCTGGCCGAAGAGGGGGTCGTGCTGCGTCCGATGTACGCGATCCAGGGTGGCGAGCCCCGCTGGGACGCCGTCGCCGCCGCGCTGGTCGGCGGGCCGTACCCCTCTCGAGCGGTCGACGACAACCTTGCCGATCTACGCGCCGCCGTCGCCGCCAACCATGCCGGGGCCGAAGCGCTGCGCGGTTTGTGCGCCGAACACGGCCGGGACACCGTGACCCACTACATGGACCGCCTGAAGGAGCTCGCGGAACGGCGCATGCGCGAAGCGCTCGCCGCCTACCCCGACGGCCGCTACGAAGCGAAGGAAACCCTGGACGACGGCACCCCGATCGAGGTGCGCATCGACGTGAACGGCGACCAGGCGTCGATCACCCTGGCCGGCAGCGGCGCTCCTCATCCGGGGAACCTCAACGCCACGCCGGCGATCGCCCGCAGCGCGGTGCTCTACGTGCTGCGATTGATGCTCCGGGAGTCGCTGCCGCTCAACGAGGGGCTGCTGCGTCCGGTGGAACTGCGCATCGACCACCGCCTGCTCGATCCCCCCTTCGGTGATGACGACAGCCGGGCACCCGCCGTGGTCGGCGGCAACGTCGAGACCAGCCAGCGATTGGTCGACACTCTGATCAAGGCGTTGGGGCTGGCCGCCTGCAGCCAGGGCACGATGAACAACACCATCTTCGGCAACGACGATTTCGGTTTCTACGAGACGGTCTGCGGCGGAAGCGGCGCCGGCGATGGTTTCCACGGCAGCGACGCGGTGCACAGCCACATGACCAACACCCGTATCACCGACCCGGAGATCCTGGAGCGGCGCTACCCGGTGCGGCTGGAGCGATTCTCGGTTCGCCGGGGCTCGGGAGGAGCCGGGCGCTACACCGGCGGCAACGGCGCCGTGCGCGAATTGACCTTCCTCGCTCCGGTACGGCTGTCGATGCTGACCCAGCACCGGACGGTCGCCCCCTACGGCGTAGACGGCGGCGAGCCCGGGAGCTGCGGGGCCCAGACCGTGCTCCGGGCGGACGGCTCAAAGATCGAGCTCGGCCCGGTGGACGGGTGCGACCTGGCGGTCGGCGACCGCTTCCTGCTGGAGACCCCCGGCGGAGGCGGATTCGGGGTGCCCGAGCGGCCTTCGACCGGGTAAGAAGCGCCCGAATACCTGTCGGAGCTACCCGCTCCCGGGGGCCGGGGCCGGGGGCTTCGCGGCCGGTCTCGCGGCGACAGAGCGGAGAAATGTCGTTTTTCCGGTTATTTCCAGCCGATGACCGCCGGATCCACCGCCGGAGGTCGGACGGGTCCGCGAATTGCACGCGGAAATCACGTTCCCGTAATCTTGCTTGCAGATCGCGCCGTGGTCCCGGAATGTCTAGAAGCCTATCTTGCGGCTAAGGAACTGCGTGCCCCTGATAGAGTTGACGGTTGCGAGGCCCGGTCTCGCGCCCTGGAGGAGCCAGCCATCATGACGACGCCCCGCCGCCGCCGGACTTCGCGTACCCATCGGGTACGGCCGTTCTGGGCAGCCCTCGCGGTCATGCTCTTCCTGGCCACCTCGGTCACAGCCGGCACCGTCGGCCGCAACGACGAGGCGATCGTACTGACCGGCGCCGATCTGCCGACGCTTCAGGGCGTAAACCCCGGCGACATCGTCGCCTTCCAGTTCAACGGTAGCTGGCAGCAGGTCCCGGTCCAGGTGGACGAGCGGGTCACCGTCGACTTCGGCCAGATCTACAACGACGATCCGGTCGGCGCCTCGGCGCTGGTCTATACCGACACCGACACCTACACCGGCGCCGACACCAACGCGACCTTCGACGCCGACGACGAGCTGGCGCTGCGGGTCTCGGACGTCGAGTCCCAGGCGGGAAGCGGCAACCCTGCGGGCGTCAACGGCTCCACCCGGGTGCAGCTCCAGATCCAGAACCCGCTGAACGGCTCCACCGGATACCTCTACCTGTTCGTGCGCAGCGGGTCGCTCGATCCGGCCGCCGGCGCGTCGCCGATCAACTACAACTTCAACCTGACCTCCGGCGACTACAAGAGCACCTACAGCATTCCCTTCGGCCCCAACGCCGAGACCTCGTCGGTCACGACCTCCGCCTACAGCGTGGGTTTCTCCGATCGCTGGATCCGCGACGTGACCCGCATCTCGGCGGGTAGCGCCACCAACGTCGACATCCTCGAACGCAACAAGGCGCAGTTCGCCCCCGGCGACTGCGGCCGCAGCGAACAGACGTTCAGCGACGGCCAGGGTGTGTTCATCGCCAACATTCGCGGACCGGTCCGCTCGATCCGCAGCGTGATGGGCGCCAACAGCGGGCCCTTCACCGTGCGCACCCACTGGTTCTATCCCGAGCGCGAGATCGCGCGCACCGACCTGCGGGTCCACCGCATCTCCGGCGTGATGGACTACATGGACTACAACGCCTCGGCGTCGGGGATGACCTACTACAACGATCTCAACACGTCGGGCGTGACCAT
The DNA here is from genome assembly GCA_001664505.1 of Acidobacteria bacterium Mor1. Classification (GTDB taxonomy): domain Bacteria; phylum Acidobacteriota; class Polarisedimenticolia; order Polarisedimenticolales; family Polarisedimenticolaceae; genus Mor1. Next base: position 4,014,332 of record CP011806.1, on the reverse strand, counting down.
CGACGGCAGTCCGGACAGCGTCGCCACCGGTCGGCTCCAGTGGGAGATGGTCACCGGCAACCAGGGCACCATGGGTGTGGTCTGGCAGCTCGAGACCGATCTCGCCGATAACAGCTACGACTCCTACTACTCGGACAACACCTCGACGACGAACCTCTGCAGCTTCTGGGACAACGTCGAGTACGGCGCCTCGGGCCTGTTCCGCACCGCGTCGATCCCGACGACCAACCCGCTGTCCGACGGCCACAACGTCTACGCCTCGACCCGGCACATGAAGTACGGCGCCCCCGGCCAGACCATCGCCTTCGCCCAGGAGATGCTGCAGGAGCAGCAGAACCCGCTGACCGTCGACGTCAGCACCGGCGGCGGCGGCGGCAGCACCTGCCCCGACGGCGACAACGACGGCTACGCCGTGTGCGACGGTTCCTGCACTCCCGCCGCCGGCGATCAGTGCGGCGACTGCAACGACGGCAACAACGGCATCAACCCCGGCGCGACCGACGGGTGCGACGGCGTCGACAACGACTGCAACGCCGCGACCGTCGACGGCAGCGCCGAGACCTGGTTCGGCCAGGTCTGCGACGGCGCCGACAGCGACCTGTGCACCGAGGGCACCTTCACCTGCACCTCCGGCGCCCAGCAGTGCAGCGACAACACGTCGGACACCCTCGAGGTCTGCGGCAACTCGCTGGACGACGACTGCGACGGCGCCATCGACGCCGCCGACGCCGAGTGCGCCGTCCCCGACGCCCCCGGCGGCCTCCGCGTGCAGTGAGGATCGTCTTGGTCGGCAAGCCGATTGCTGTGAGCGACTTAGCTGCTATAGTGATGGGTGACGGCGGCGGACTCGCCGCGAGAGGCTTGCTCCTGGTTTTCTCGGAAACGTCGACGTAGATTCACAAAAGTTGCACCCAGAACGCGAAGACCGATCGAAGCTAGCGCTGAGTGTGGGCGCACCCCGCCAGCGAAGAGGCCGATCCATGACAGACCAGAAAAATCAAAATAACCCAACCCCAGGCCGCCTGAACCCGTTCGCTCAACAGGACAGCACCAGTCTGGCCGAGCGGTTCGGCGACGACGCCTGCATGCCCGGACCTCGTCCGGAGGTGCGCCGGCGCGAGGTCGGCCTGATCATGGAACACCCGGGCCCGATGCCCGGTCGTGGCGGGAACGCCGGCCTCAGCTAGCCCCCGGCAGCCGCCTCAGCCTAGGGCCGTGTCCGAGCCGTGGGCGTCGCCCACCGCGGCGTGGTTCAGCACCCTGATGAACCGCTTCTGCTGGTCGAAACTGTGCTGGCCTATGCGAAGGATGCGGTAGCGGTAGGCGTTGACTGCCGTTCGTAGTTGCCAGAACCAGGGCTTGTCCTCCTCGCACACCAGAGCGACGTGAGCGATCCCGGGTTGGTGGCGAGCCTTCACGACCGTACCGAGCAGGTACCGCACCGCGAAGTCGTTGAACGAGAACCCGTAGAACAAGCAGTTGAGCGAGGCGAACGCGTCGATCTGCCAGACCGACGGTTTCGCCAGGGGTGTCGCCAGTCGCGCGTAGTACTCCGCGGCCGCGAGGATCAGGTCCGGAGCCACATTCTCGCCGACGCGGAGATCGCCGGGGCGTGGCGCCAACCCGTGGGGGTGGGCGACCCGCACCCTGACCGGCGGAACCTTGCGGCCCAGCGCAGGGCCGCTGACACGCTCCCTGCGAATACTGCCGTGGGGCGTCAACGACTCCGTAGGGTGGCCCAGGGCCTGGATCGCCTCCTCGAGCAGCGTATCGAAGTTGAAGGTGATCACGTGATAGTCGCGGCCGGGGCTGGTCTCGGCGACACGAATCGCGAGCTCTGCAAGATGCCGTAGCGCCCGGTTGGAAAAGCTCCGATCGCGGACCCACGAACGATTCACGCAGCCGTCCAGAATGGATCCCACCCGCCTCGAAAGGTCATTGGGCTGGGCATTCTCCGCGATCAACTCGACGAGAATCGTCGGGTCGGTCTGCTCGATCAGCTTCGCAGCTTCATCTTGTTCCAGGGTTTCGAACGCGCCCATGGCATCGGCGAGGGAGCGCACCAGCCCGACCCAGGTGGGAGCACCCGCATCGACACTCGCTCCCGCGCCGATTACAGGGCAGAGTTTGCCCGCCCGAAGAGCGTCCCCCGCCAGGGTCAGCGCCTCGCCGGCGAGTGTGGCGCCGAACGGATTCAAAGCGGGCCTTCCCGTTCGCCGATCTTGTCCAGCAGAGACCGTCTCCACGCCGGGAGCCTCGCGACCAGGTTCGCGACGAAACGGCGATTCGCCTCGGCCAGGCCGAGGGCAACCTCCTCGTTCATCGGGGCGATCCGTCCACGCTGGAAGACCACGACCTTGTAAGGCTCCGGCTGAGCCGGCGTCGACGGATCCCGGTAGTCGAGGTAGTGGCTGGGAGGCTGCGGCGTAACCCGCCACGGACGATCGCCGACCTCCGGGAAGTCGCGATCCTCTCCGGCCGACTGCTGCTCGGTCAGCCAGTGCGTCGCGTAGAGCGACGGGCTCAACAGCGGCAGCACTACCTGTCGAAGCTCTCCGATCTCTTTGCGAATCGCCGTCCACTGTGCGTCTTTGCCGCTGCGCTCGAGGGTATGTTTGCGCACCGCGCGATAGAACGCCTGGCTGGCGGCGGCGGCTCTCGCATCGTACAGCCAAGGTGCGTAGCGCTGGGCGATGCCGATCAGCCGGCGCCACTCCTTCTCGTCGCCGACCTGTTCGATGATGGCCCGGCTGTCGCCGACGACGCATTGGGTTGCGAGGGACTCTCTAAGCGCGACCGCCTCATCGACCATCCGCTCCCATAGCTCTTCCCAGGCAGCCTCGTCTTCCGGATCGAGGGCCTCGGAATCGGCGAGGCGGCTGGCGAAGGTCACGTGAATCACGCGAATCAGGCTCGCGAGCATCTGGTGAGGCACCATGCTCGGAACGAAAGGCCCGCGCAGATCGTCCCCCGAGGGAAGGTCCTGATGCACGGGCGTGGACGCCATCAAACAGCGCAGCAGGAAGCTGGGAGCCCACTTCTCCACCGCCGGATAGCCCAACACCAACAATTCGATGTAGTCACTGGCCGATTCGACGAAGTAGCCACCCAGATCGATCTCCCCGAGGAAGACCTCGCGACGCAGCTCGAACAGCGTCTCGCGCATCTCTTGGAACGTGCCCTCGGTGAAGTAGTCGGTGGCCCAGGGGTTCGGAACCACCTCGCCCGGCGGGGGGTTCTCCTGGACATCACAGGCTTCGAGCAGCTCGAGCATCATCACGTTCCCGACCTCGTGAGCCAGGCTCTCCAGCAGGATCGGCATCGTGATGGTGTCCACATGCAGGGAGGCGACGACCGCGTCGCAGGACATCGAGACCTTCGGTGTGACGGAGTCGCCGACACTGGCCGTGCAGGCCCTCGGACCGAGCACCACATCGGCCAGCGAGTCGAGCACCATCCCGGTGATGTTCAACAGCTGCTGAACCGAACCGCGGTATCGCAGGTTGAAGTCCGGCGCCTGATCGGTCAGGTAGCCGCCTAACTGCCGATGGTGGAAGTTCGCGCGAAACGCCGACATCAGCGTAGGCAACTCTTCCTTGTGGAAGGTCGTGAGTCGATTCTTGATCTCGGCAACCGTTCTTCGATAGCCGTCGACCGGCAACCCGGGACGCGGCGGCCCATTCCAGGACTGGAGCGACCACGTCTCCCACCATGACTTGAGCGTCTCGAGATGCCCCGCGAGACACAGCACCAACGGCGCGAAGGACAGCGAGTCCTCCCACAGGACATCGTGACGAATGCTCCACTGGAACTTGGACAACAGGTTCACGACCTGTTCCGTCCAGGCGTAGGGAAGCTGCAGGTGCCGCATCGGCTTCAGCGTGCGGGTGAGTACCTCCTCGAGCCGCTTGTTCAGGTTGTTCTTGAAGCCCGGGTAGTCGGCGGCCCGCTCCATGGTGTGCTTTTCGGGAATACCGGCCCAGTCGCTGAGTTCGAAGCCGGGGAGACCCACCTGGGTATAGACCGAGAAGAAGTTCATGACGCCGTCGGACTTTTCACCGAACGGGTCCTTCTTGTCCCGGACCAACCAGTTCTGCAGCAGGCTGAGATAGATGAGCGCCTGGGTGTCATCGAATTTGCGGGACGTCAGCAAGGTGGGGCCACTCAGATCGTAGCGCCCCATCTGACCCGGGTAGTCCGCCCTAGCTACGGGCCGGGTGTGCACGCCGGACCATGCTTCCTCGGCAAACGCGTCTTCCATGAGGTCCACCAGTCGTGCCTCATGCCCCGGATAACAGCTGAAGGTCGGCGAGATGTGGATCGAGGGGTAGTCCCCCTCTTCCGGGTAGGCGTCGTACTCCTTCGCCACCTCGTCAATCGCTTCCACCAATTCGCGAGGCTTCATGTCCGGGCGAAAGAGAGCACGGACATCGCAGTCCACGTGATAGTCGTAGCCCACGTGGGACACGCTGGTCACGAAGTCGTGGGCAACGGTGACATCGTCGGGGCACCTGGACCAGAACGTCCGCCCGCTCTGGCATCGCAGGCGCCAGACAAGCTCGATGAGCTTGCGGATCGAGTCGGCGTGCGCCGTGACGATCAACTCACTCCAGCCCAGACTCACCCCGACCGCCGAGTGGCAAGCGTTGGGCGCTTGGTACTGCTTGTGCCACTCGTCGAAGGTCTCCCAGACTTTCGACAGCACCTGCTCGAAACCTTCGGCGTCGCCCGGCCAGGAGCGAGCCGGGTTCAACTTGAGTTTGACGAAAACGGTGAAGCGCTCCTGAATCGGAAGCCGACCCGGAGCGGGCTCTTGACTGTACTGCTTGATGAAGGCTTCGTTGTGGTCGACTCCACCGCTCTCCCGCACCGGCAGAATGCACATGTTCACTTCGTGACCGGCCTGGGGGAACTTGTCTGCCGGCGGGAACGGGTGGATCTCGGGAGAGAGGTAGATCGTCACGAGATCGAAGATTCCCAGGCAGACGTAGGTTCTCGGGTTGTAGAACTCACCGATCCGCGACCAATCGCCCCCGGGCTGCATGGTGGACAGCCAGGGAATCGTCGACGGACCGACGTACCGCTCACGCAATTCCGTGATGTGATGCTGAATTCGCTCGGCGGTCTTGGAAATCTCGGAGAACGGTGTCTCCAACATCATGAGATTGAGCGTACACCCGTGCGTATTCATCAGCCCCCCGTACCTTTGGCCCTATTATCGCAGAACTATGCAACGCCTGATCCATATTCTGTTCTGGTCGGTGATCGCCGCGGCCTTCGTCGGCCCCGGCACCGTGACCACCTGCGCCCGCGCCGGCGCGAGCCACGGACTGACCCTGCTGTGGGCCGTGACCTTCTCGACGATCGCCTGCTTCGTGCTCCAGGAGGCGAGCGCGCGCATCACCGCGGTCAGCGGCCTCAACCTGGGTCAGGCGATGCGCCGGCGGCACACCGGCTTCGGCGGAACCCTGGTCCTGTTGCTCGTGCTCGGCGGCATCGTCGGCGGGTGTGCGGCTTATCAGGCGGGCAATCTCGTCGGCGCCGCGGCGGGAAGCACCCTGCTGGCCTACTCCGCCGGCCCCTGGACCATCGGAGCGGCGACGATCTTCGCCGCCGGCCTGCTCTGGACCGCACGCACCGCCACCGTGGCCAAGGTCCTCGGTGGCGTCGTCGCGTTGATGGGCCTCTGCTTCGCCGTCACCGCGGTCGCCGTGGGGCCGGATCTCGGCGCAATGCTGCGTGGCGTGCTGGTCCCGCGGATCCCCGACGGCACAGGTCTGCTGGTGGTGGCGCTGATCGGCACCACGGTGGTGCCCTACAACCTGTTCCTCGGTTCCGGCATTGCCCGGGGGCAGCGGGTCGGCGACATGCGCTTCGGCCTGGCGGTCTCGGTCGGCCTGGGCGGTTTGATCTCCCTGGCGATCGTGGTGGTGGGCAGCTCCCTGGCTGCGGAGTTCTCGTTCGGCGCCCTGGGCGATCATCTGGCACGGGAGCTCGGAGCGCCGGCGCGCACCCTGTTCGCCGGCGGACTGTTCTGCGCCGGGTTGACGTCGGCGATCACGGCACCCCTGGCTGCGGCGCTGACGGCACGCGGACTGTTTGCGGCCGGCGAGGAGGCCCCGGAGTGGAGCGAGGCGTCCCCTCGCTACCGGGCGGTGTGGCTCGTGGTGCTCCTGACCGGCGCGGGTTTCGCCCTCGCCGCCACCCGCCCCGCTCAACTGATCGTCGCGGCTCAGGCCCTCAACGGAGTGCTGCTCCCCTTCGTGGCGATCTTCCTGCTGCTGGCCGTCAACGACCGGCGCTTGATGGGGGATGCCGGCCTCAATCCGCTCTGGGCCAACCTGCTGTCTCTCGGGATCGTCGGCGTGACCCTGCTGCTGGGGCTTTCGAAGGTGTTGTCGGCGGTGCTGGGACGGGGACAGTTCTCCGAGGGCACCCTGTGGGCCGGATCGGGTGCCCTGGCCCTGGCGACGATGCCGCTGCTGGTTTTCGCGTTGGTTCGCGGCCGGGGGAGAACCGCCGAATAGCAGCCGGATTGCGACGGTTTCCTTGCTGGTGGGGCTGCCCGGAACCTACGTTCCCCGGGTCATGCACCTTAGTGATTCGGGACCGAACCGAGCGGGCTTCCTGCGCGACAACAGCCTCTTTTTTGTCGCACTCGCGATTGCGCTCGTTCTGCTGGTGGCGGCTGCCGCTCTGCGCGCCACCGCGCCTGACGAACCGCTGGAAACCCGTGCCCGGCTGAGCCCGATCGAAGGACCGGCCCAGCCCGAGGTGGATCAATCCAGCGGCAGGATCCGCAGCGTGGTGCCCCGGCCCGACCCCCGCCAGCGCCCCGTAGGCCGCGGCGGAGAGCTGATGCTCGACGCCGGCGGCGAGAGCTTCGACCGGGTCACCATGGTGCTGCGTCCGGAATCCGACTTCGGCCTGCGCGCCCTGGGGCTGCGCCCGGTGCTGAGCCACCCCTCGGTCCAGTCGATTCACCGTCGCGGCCGCGCCGCCCGCATCTCCGAACACCCCGACGGCTTCGAACTGAACTGGTACCTCCCCGAAGGCACCCGCCGGGCCCGGATCGAACTGCCCCGCGGCGCCGAGATGACCCTGACCTCGATCGTGGTCAGCCGGGATGCTCGTTCCCACGGCGGCGTACTGGTGCTCTGCCTGGTGGCGTTGCTGCTGCCGGCGCTTGCGCTGGCCGACCGCTTCTATCGCGTACGCGCCGGGGTGACCCGCCGCAACCGCCGGGAGCTCGTCGCGGCCGCGGCCGCCCACGCCGCGCTATGCATCGCCATCGCCCGGCTCGGCTTCAACTTCGACCTGATCTCCTTCGAGATCGTCGCCGACCTCAACGTCCTCGGCCGGAACATCTACGAAGGCACCACTCGCTACAACTACGGGGTCGCCTTCGCCTACCTGCTCGGCGCACTCCGGCGGCTCCAGGACTTCATGCAGATCCAGGGCGCCGGCAACTTCCACATGTTGATCGTCGCCTCGCTCTGCTGCGGGACGGTGATGGCCGGCGGACTGTTGGCCCGGGTGATGGGGCGCAACGCCGCGCTCTTGCTCTGGATGGCGCCGACCGGCCTGTTGTTGCTGGGTTACCACTCCCAGATCGAACCGCTGGCCCTGGCGCTGGCGATTCCTGCGGTCGGCCTGCTGGCCGCGGCTGCCGGCGACAGAGCGAGCATCACGAGCTCCCGTCGCAACGCCTACGTCATCGGCGCCACGTTGCTGCTGGGCGCGTCCCTGGCGATCAAGCACGTGCTGCTGTTCTTCCCCCCTTGCCTGCTGTTGATTCCGCAGCTCGGATCGCTGCGCACGCGGATTGCGGTGGCCGGCGGCAGCACGCTGCTGTTCTTCTTCGGCTTCGGCGAGGCGCTGATCGATCCGCTGGCCCGGGGCTACATGGTCGAGTCGGTCTTCAAGTACGGCTCCCAGGGACCCAACGGCTGGATCCCGAAACTCACCGCCTGGATCTTCTATCCGACCTTCGCCCAGCACCTGTTCGAGGACAAGGCCTTCCACCTGCTCTGGCTCGGAGGCACGGTGCTGCTCACCATGCGCGCCGCCCGCCGGCACTGGACCGAGGCGCTGGCCGCCTATCTCATCGGGTTCTTCATGTTCTCACCGTCGATTGCGCTGCAGTACCTGTTCATTCCCCTGGTCGCCCTGGCGCTGACCTGGAAGCGGCACACCGGCTGGCTGTTCGTCCTGGTGTCCACGGCGCTGCTGCTGGTGGTGCCGGACAACGTCGGGTCGCTGTGGCGGGTACCCGAGTGGCTGCGGCTCAGCGAAGCAGCGTTCTGGATTCCCCAGGTGGCTCTGCTGCCCTGGCTCGCCCACAGCCTCTACGTGTGGCGGGTGCCCCGGCCCGCTCCGGTTCGCGTGGCCGCGGCCACGGAGGGCGGACGATGAGTAAACATCTGCGCAGCTCCTGGCCCGACGATCCGGCCCGTGTCGGTGGGTCCGCGGATCGTGCCGGCGGCCTGGTCTCGGTGGTGGTTCCGTGCTTCAACGAGGAAGCGGTGATCGCCCGGACCCACGGGCGGCTCTATCGAGCCATGCAGGAGAGCGGCCACCCCTTCGAGCTGGTCTACGTCAACGACGGCAGCCGCGATCAGACCCTCGAGGTGCTCCACGAGATCGTCGACCAGTGCGCCGAGGCACACCTGGTCAACCTCTCCCGCAACTTCGGGCACCAGATGGCGGTCACCGCGGGCATCGACTACGCCCGGGGCGCGGCGGTGGTGCTGATCGACGCCGACCTGCAGGATCCGCCCGAGGTCATCCCCGAGATGATTCGCCGCTGGATCGACGGCGACGACGTGGTCTACGGCCAACGCCGTTCCAGGGCGGGCGAGACCTTCGGCAAGAAGTTCAACTCCAAGCTGTTCTACCGGATCATCAGCGCCATGAGCGACACCGAGATCCCGGTGGACACCGGCGATTTCCGCCTGATGGACCGCCAGGTGGTCTCGGTGCTGTCCGAGATGCCGGAACAGGACCGCTACCTGCGAGGCATGGTCTCCTGGGTCGGCTTCCGCCAATCCTGCCTGCAGTTCGACCGGGAGCCCCGGGCCGCCGGCGAAACCAAGTACTCCCAGCTGAACCTCGTGCGCCTCGCGTTGGCCGCGATGGTCTCCTTCAGCATGATCCCGCTGCGCATCGCGGCAGGGCTCGGCGTAGTCTGCGTCGGGTTCACCATGCTCGGCATCGTCGCGGCGGTGTTCGCGCGGCTCTCCGGCTGGCATCAACTCGAGGGGCAGGCGACCACGTTGGTCTCGGTGCTGTTCCTCGGCGGCGTGCAGCTGATTTGCCTGGGCATCATGGGGGAGTACCTCGGGCGGATCTACCGCGAGGTCAAGCAGCGGCCGCTCTACATCGTCTCCGAAACCCGGAGAGGACGCGACGGCCGCGGCCCCCAGGCTGCGGATCGGGCCGAAGCGAACGCCGGCGCCGAGGTAACCCGATGACTCAAGCGACGGAACAGGACGGCCGGGCGCCGGTCGTCATCGTCGGCGCCGGCTTCTCCGGCCTGTCCGCGGCCTACGAACTGGCGCGGAAGAATATCCCGACGGTGCTGATCGATCCGGACACCGAGGTCGGCGGCCTCGCCGGCAGCTTCGACGTCGACGGCGTGCCCCTGGAAAAGTTCTACCACCACTGGTTCCGCAGCGACGTGGACATCCATCGGCTGGTCGCCGAGTTGGGCGCGGAGGACAACATCGTCTACCGCCCGACGGTCACCGGCATGTACCACGCCAAGTCGTTCTACCGCCTGAGCGGACCGCTGGATGTGCTGCGCTTCAGCGCCCTGAGCTTCATCGACCGCATTCGCCTGGGCCTGCTGGTGCTCAAGGCGCGCAAGGTCACCGACTGGCGGGAGCTGGAGTCCCGCACCGCCAAGGAGTGGTTGATCGAGCTGGGCGGCCCCGAGGTCTACCGGGTGGTCTGGGAGCCGCTGCTCAAGGGCAAGTTCGGCGAGTACGCCGAGCAGGTCTCGGCGGTCTGGTTCTGGAACAAGCTGGTGCTGCGCGGAGGAAGCCGCGGCAAGGGGCACAAGGAAGAGCTGGCCTACTACCGGGGAGGCTTCGCCGCGCTGGCTCAACAGGTGCGCGAGACCATCGAGGACAACGGCGGGACCTTCCGGCTGGGACGCTCGGTCACCGGCTTCGTTCGCGAGGGCGACCGGGTCTCCGGCGTGACCCTGGACAACGGCGAACGGATCGAGGCGGCCGAGGTGATCGTCACCACCGCCACGCCGATCGCCTCGGGCCTGCTCGACGGCCACGTCCCGGCGGACTACCTGGAACGGATGGATCGCATCGAGTACCTGGCCAACATCTGCCTGGTACTCCAACTCGACCGCAGCCTGTCGGACACCTACTGGCTCAACGTCGCGGACCCCAGCTTCCCCTTCGTCGGCATCATCGAGCACACCTGCTTCGAGCCGCCGGAATCCTACGGCGGCCGGCACATCGTGTACCTGTCCAAGTACCTGCCGCCGACGGCGGAGCTCTACCGGATGGACGACGCCGACGTGCTGGACTTCGCGCTTCCCCACGTGCAGCGCATGTTCCCCGCCTTCGACCGCAGCTGGATCCGCGACCACCACGTCTGGCGCGCCCGCTACGCCCAGCCGGTGGTTTGCAAGCACTACAGCGAGATCATGCCGCCGATGCAGACGCCGCTGGAAAACGTCAGCCTGGCGACCATGGCCCAGGTCTACCCCGAGGACCGGGGTACCAACTACGCGGTGCGCATGGGCCGGGAGGCGGGAAAGATGGTGGCGGAGCGGCTGGAGCGACATCCGGCAATCAGGCCCGAAGCCAGCCGGGCGGTCTGACTACGACCCCTCTTGCTCGGGCGGCGTTTCCTCGAACGGCAGGGCCTCGTAGCGCTGGCCGCCGCCGATCTTCGAGGCAGGCGAACCGATCAGCCCCTTGGGATGAGGCCGGGTGTTGCGGAAGGTGACCGGCACCGATTCGCACTCCCGGGAGCGGAGCGATTCCCCCTCGGGACAAACCTTGACCGAGAAGTGCAGGTGCGGGCCCTTGGAAAGGCCGCTGTTGCCCGAACGAGCAATCGGCTGGCCCGCGACCACCGCCTCCCCCTTCTCCACCAGCGCGCCCCCCTCGGTCAGGTGGCCGTACATCGCGTAGCTGCCGTCGTCGTGGAGGATCACGACGAAGTTACCCTGCTCGAGGCGATTCTGATCGTCGCGGAAGTGATCCCGGGTCAGCCACACCTCGCCGGCTCGTGCGGCGACGATGGTCGAACCGATCGGCATCTCGAAGTCGTAGGCAAAGTCTTCCTTGAAGCGCTGATTGTGGCTGTTGAACGGGTTGCAGTTGCCCTGGCGCACGTTGTGGGTCACACCCACCGGATACGGCAGCACGTAGAGCGAGGTCGCCTGGTCGGGATAGGTCGCCGAGGCGCAGGGCTCGAACAGGTCCCACGGTGGCTCGGCCGACGTCTCCCCTTCGGCCAGGAGCGATGACCCCATAGCGGCTACGAGGGCCGTGACACAGAAGGCGATGGTGAGCGAAGGACGCATCGGGGGTTGCTACGAAGGGCATCCGGGCGGGTTTCGCCCGGCCTCCGCTTTCTGTAACCAAGCGCCGGTTCCGCCCGTCTTGTTCGTATGGCAAACCGCAACCAGGGGCCGGGCAACGGGTTCTTCTTCGCCCTGGGGATCGGTCTGGTCCTGCTGGCCGGTATCGCCGCCCTGGGCGGGATCGTGGGCTACGAGGCCTCCATCGAGGCGCGACCGACCGAATCCACCCGCTCCGAGACCCTCGTGGGCCACGGCCGGGTGCTGCTCGATATCGAAGGAGCCCGGCTTACGGTCTCCGCCGGATCGGCCCCCGGGGTCATCCGGGTCGAGGGAGACTACGACGACGCCCGGCTGGCCCTCGTTACCGGCTTCGTCGACGGGAACGGCGACGCTCCGGGCTGGACCTACCGGGTGCGGCTCCACGGACGCGGGCTGGTCAATCCGGTGATCGGCAAACAGATCGACGACAACCGGTTGACGATCACGCTGCCTCCGGATCTGGCCTTGACCCTCGAAGGGGAGCTGGAACACACCCACAGCCGGCTGAGCCTGGGAGGGATGTCGCTGGAAAGCGCGGACCTCGAGCTGCTGCTCGGGCAATACACTGTGGACTTCGCGGAGCCGACCGCCGCGCCGCTCACCCGGCTGGCGCTCAACGCCCCGAGCAGCGAACTCGAATTGCAGTCCCTGGGCAACGCCAGCCCGCGGACGACGGTGGTGCGCAAGAAGCTGGGTCCGGCGCGTATCGATCTACGGGGCGCCTGGCGCGGCGCTGAGGCGGTGGTCGAGATCGACTGCGGCGTCGGCGACTGCGACGTGACCGACCCCGCCGAAGCTGGGATTCCCCATCCGATCGACCTGCGGATCAAGGGGCTGCGCACGAGTTCCTGACCGCCGCGCTAGAATCCCGGCGTGGAGATCTTCGCCCAGTACTACGTCTGGTTGATCGGCGTCTCGCTGCTCTGCTTTGCCCTCGAGCGGCTCTCACCCTGGCGGCGCGAGCAGAAGGTGCTGCGCCCGGGGTTCTTCCAGGATCTGTTCTGGCTGGTGTTCAACGGCCACTTCCTGGGCATGGTGCTGGCCACCTTCACCGGGCAGACCGTGCTCTGGTTCCACCAGGTGCTCAAGTCCGTCGGCCTGCCCGGTCCCGACACCCTGCAGCTGGTTGCCGCCTGGCCACTGTGGGCCCAGTTCTTCGTGCTCCTGGTGGTCAAGGATTTCGTCGAGTGGAACATCCACCGGCTGTTGCACAACGTGCCCTGGCTCTGGGAGTTCCACAAGCTGCATCACAGCATCCGCGAACTGGACTGGATCGGGAACTTCCGCTTCCACTGGGGCGAGATCCTGGTCTACAAGACCCTGGGGTACGTGCCGCTGGTGATCCTCGGCGTCGACTGGCGGGTGATGCTGGCCATCGGCGTGCTGTGGACGCTGATGCTCGACATCAACCACGCCAATCTGCCGATCTCCTGGGGCCCCCTGCGCTACCTGCTGAACTCGCCGAAGATGCACGTCTGGCACCACGACGTGGAGCTCCACGGCAAGGGGGGCCAGAACTTCGGCCAGGTGCTGAGCGTCTGGGACTGGCTGTTCGGCACCGCCTACTGGCCGAAAGATCAGGAGATGCCGAAGCAACTCGGTTTCGCCGGGATGGAGACCTACCCGAAGAGCCTGATCGGCCGGATCACCTATCCGGCGTCGCGCTGGCTACCGTCGCGGAAGGGCTGATCCCGAAGACGCGGACCTGCTCGCCTCCCTCCTCGATCACCAACTTCGCGTCCACGGGCAGGTCGGTGAACTGCTGGGTCTTGCCGGTGGGCCAGGTCACCGTGAGCCTGTCGATCTTCTCGACGGCGCCGACTCCGACGGAGAGCTCCGCCGGCCCCTGGCCCATACCCGGGTTAACCGGGAAGAGGTCGCGGCGGATGGTGCGGCCGCCCGCCTCGAGAACCAGCCGGGCGCCGATGCCCCGGCGGTTGCTCTCGGTCCCTTCCAGCTCGATGCGGACGAAGCGTCCCTGACGGGGCGCCGTGTTGCGGAACAGGCGCACCGGGCCACCGCCGACCGAGCTAACCAGCAGATCCGGCGCCCCGTCCCGGTCGAAGTCCGCGGCGATCACCGCCCGGGAATCGGCGTCGAGATCCGCCCGGGAAGCGAAGGAGGCCTCGACGAAGTCGTGACCGTCGAGATTGAGGTAAACCCGGTTCCGCTCGTAGGAACTCAGGTTCATTCCCTGCTGGGCCATGTCGAAGGGATTCTCGACCCAAAACTCTCCCGACTCCTCGTCGAGGGGGCCGAGCTGCTCATGCCGGGCGTTGCGGTCCAGGGGCTGTGTCACGACAGCCCTCCAGAGGCAGGTTCAGCCGTCGGGCTCGGCGGGGTCGTAGCTCATGAAACCGGTGGTGGCGTAGAGGTCGAGCAACCCGTCACCGTTGAGGTCGGTCATCGCCGGCGCGTAGGCCCAGCCGACCTCGTTGACGCCGGCGGGCACGCTCTGCTCCTGAAAGCTGCCGCCGCTCTTGCGGTAGAGCCGGTTGCCCGCGCAGGAGCCCTGGATCTGCTCGAACACCCCCTCGGGATAGTCCTCGGCGCCGACGTGGCCGATGATCCGCCGGCCCATCTTGGAGAACATGTTGGCCACGTAGAGTTCGTTCTCGCCGTCGTTGTCCAGGTCGCCGGCGCTGACCCCCATGCTGGTCGAGTAGTCGCCGATGCCGAGCCCCTTGGTGATGTCCTCGAAGGTACCGTCCCCCTTGTTGCGCAGCAGCACGTTCTCACCGAAGTCGTTGGCCACGTAGAGGTCGGGATGTAGGTCGTCGTCGTAGTAGAAGTAGATCGAGGCAAAGGTCTGGCGCTTCCAGGCCGAGGAGCCGCTCTCGACGGTCACCTCGGTGAAGCTTCCGTCACCGTTGTTGCGCCACAGAGCGTTCTCGCCGCCCGAATCCACATCCCCGACCCAGGGACGGAACTCCGAAACTCCCTTGCGGAAACGCTTGAGGTACGAGATGTACAGATCCAGGTCGCCGTCCCGGTCGTAGTCACCGACGGTGGCGCCCATGGGTACCCGGTCGATCTTGATCCCGGCCCGGGCGGTGACGTCGACGAACTTCTTGCCCCCCTCGTTGCGGTAGAGCTTCTCCCCCATCATCAGATCGGGATAGCCGTCGTCGTCGTAGTCGATCCAGGCGACGAAGGAGTAGCGCAGCACCTTCTTCAAGCCGGGGCGGGAGGGAATGCCCATGGCCGTGCCGGCCAGTTCGAACTTGCCGCCGGGTCGGCCGCGCAGCAGCATGCGGTGCCCTTCGATGGTCGCCAGAGCCAGATCGAGCCAACCGTCCCGGTCGAAGTCCTCGACGGCGATCTGATGGCGGAACTCCCGGCGCTGCCGGGCCGGCAGCTTCCAGTTGTCGGGAAGCGGCAACCAGTCGAGCCCGGCCGCCTCGGTTGCCTCCTCGAACAACCAGCCGCCGGCATGCCGCAGCGTCTCCTCCTCGAACACCAACCGGGTGAAGACCCGGCTCTTGGCGTCGATGGAATCGGCGCTCTCGAAACGCAGCCCCGCCGAGTAGATCTGCTGGATCTCCAGCGGTTTGCCGTCGGCGTCCGCGCCGATGGCGTCGTGGAGCAGGGTCGCCGTCCAGTTCGCCTCGTCGATCCGTTGAACCTGAAGCACCTTGAGCCGATGGGTCTTGAACTCGGAGATCTTGCCGAAGGGCGCGAAGCCTGCGATCACGTGATCGATCGCCGTTTCTTTCGTGGGACCGTTGCCGTTGCGCCGATGTTCGAGGATGCCGGTGCTGCTACGGGCGTTAGGTGATTGCGGCGCAGCGGCACCGAGCACCGCGTCCTCCGTGAACAGCTTGCGAAAGGCGGCCGCGTCTCCGGACTTTGCGGTCTGCTTCCAGACCTTGCCCAGATGAAACTCGATTTTGAAGGTGACATGCTCGGCCAACCAGATCGCTTCCTGCTTGGCCTTGTCCAGTTCGAAGGTCGATGGCGCTGCGGGCTTGTCGGCGCACCACACCACGACGCCCACCAGGAGCGCGCCCCAAAAGCACCCGGCTCGTATCCCCCTCCTCATTTTCTTGACCGAAGCGTACGGAGTGAACGGGATCCAGGCAATAATCCGATGCGTACGGAACACGTCTTTATGTCGAAGGCGAAAAACACGAACGCCGACTATGCTGTGAGGGCATGAACTCGGACCTGAACCGCCGCCGCTTCCTTCAAGTCGCCGGACTGGCCGGAGCGTCGATCCTGACCGGCTGCAGGGGCGCGACCGACACGCGGCCCAACGTCGTGTTGTTGCTTGCCGACGATCTACGCCACGACGTGTTCTCCTTCGCCGGACATCCGGTGAGCCGCACGCCGGCGATCGACGACCTGGCCGGTGACGGCATCCTCTTCCCCGACGCATTCGTCACCACCTCGATCTGCGCGATTTCACGGGCGAGCCTGGTGCTCGGTCAATGGGCGGGGCGCCACGGCATCGCCGACTTCGGCACCGGCCTCAGCGCCGCGCAGGAGAAACTCTCGGCACCGTTCCTTCTGCGCGAGTCCGGCTACCACACCGGCTTTCTCGGCAAGTACGGCATCGGCTGGAAGCTGCCGCCATCCACGCCGTACCACGTCTGCGAGTGTTTCGGCGGCCAGGGGGATTACTACCGCCCCGACGATGAGCGGCACCTGACCGCGCGGCTGGCCGAGAGCGCCACACGTTTCATTCGCGGCGCGCCCAGAGGAAGGCCGTTCTTTCTGACCGTCAGCTTCAAGGCGCCCCACGCCCAGGGGCGCAACGCGTTCCTGCCCGACCACGGACTGGCGTCACTCTACGACGACGCGGCCATCGAGCGAGTACCCACCGACACGGCAGAACACTACGCTGCGCTCCACCCTGCGCTGGCCGGCGAGCATGAAGGGCGGACGCGCTACCTGGAACGCTTCGGCGACGACCAGCGGTTGCGCACCACCCGGCTCAACTACCTACGGTTGGTCGCCGGCCTGGACCGTGCCGTCGGACGAATCCGTGAGGCGATCGTCAATGCCGGAGAGAGCGCCCGCACCATCGTGATCTTCACCAGCGACAACGGCTTCTTTCTCGGTGAGCACGGCATGGCCGGCAAGTGGCTGCCCTTCGAGCCGTCGATCCGGGTTCCGCTGATCGTCCACGACCCGCGGCTGGCCGGGCGCCAGCGGCGGCGGCAGATGGCGCTCAACGTCGACCTGGCGCCGACGCTACTCGATTGGGCGGAGATCGACGCCCCTCGTGCCATGCAGGGACGCAGCCTGCGCCAGGCGCTGACCGATCCCGCGGCCATGCTGCGCGACGACTGGTTCTACGAGCATCACTACCAGCCGAAGGCAAGCTACATCCCGGCCAGCACCGCGGTGCGGGGCACCCGCTACAAGTACATCCGTTGGCACGGCGAACAGGCCGGCGAATCGTTGTTCGATCTGGAGGCGGATCCGCGGGAAACCCGGGACCTGGCGCAAAGCCCCGAGGCGGCGACGCTGCTGACGGAGCTACGCGCCCGCCACGATCTGCTTCAGGAGGAAACTTCCCGGCCGGCCTGAGGAGAGGCCTCTTCCTCGAGCGCCTCCGGTTCCTCTGACGGCTCCGCCGGCTCGCCCTCTTCGAGTTCCGCCCGATCCTCGGGCGAGAGCGCTGGATACAGCTCCGCCATCTCGATCCCGAACGCCACCCCATTGCCGATCAAGAACGCCAGGGCGATGTCGACCTGAAGCGGGCTGTGGGGCAGGCCGCCGAAGAACTTCAGCGGCGACAACGCCAGGTAGACACCGGCCAGCGCCGGACCGGCGACCAGGAACTTGCCGACCCGCCAGCCCTCGACGGCGAGAGCATCGTAGATCAGCGCGACCAGGAAGATTCCGAGCCCCAGAGCGATCTGGGACGCGGAGCTGGTGAGCTGAAGTTGAACCCCCGCTTCTCTGGCCAGTACGAACTGCCAGCTACCGTAGCCGGCGATGACCGCCAGGGCCGTACGCTTGTTGCTGGAGCGCGTGCCGGCGAAGATGGCCGCACACAGCCCGCCGATCATCATGCAGCGGAATGCAGGGTTGCCGGCCTGGAAGACTGCCCGGCCGAAGACCATGCCTCCGAACAGCAGTGCTCCCGCCCAGCCCGCGACGAAGCGGACGAGAAACGCGACGAACCCGCCTGCGGTCACGCCACGCCGTGGGTGTCGGGGTTGAGCGCGCGCTTGACCAGGTCCTCGTCGATCGTCAGCTGATGACCGTCGCCGACCTGCTTGACGTCTTCCTGGGTGAAGGGATCGTACTCGTAGGGCTTGATGATGCGGCCGTAGACCGCCTTCAACGCACGGGCACCGATACGGCTGTTGGCGGCCGCTTCCTCGGAGATCTTCTGCACGGCCCCATCGGTGATCTGCAGATCGATCCCGTAGCTCTTGAAGAAGTTCTGGGAGGCCTTGAACACGCTGTCGTCGGTGTTCATGAAGATCTGCTTGAGCATCACCGGGTTGAGATCCTGCAGGATCAACTCGTTGTCGAACCGGGAGAGGAACTGCGGCTGCATGCCGTAGTCGAACAGATCTTCCTGTTTGAAGTGATGGCGCAGGGTGAAGTACTCGCGGATCTGCACCTCGCCGTCGACGAAGAAGGTCTCGGTCGGCAGTTTGACCTTGCTGGTCGGCGCGGTGACCCGCTCGTAGACCTGGTCGTATAGCTTCTCGAAGGCGCCTGCGCAGAGGAACAGCATCTTGCCGGTGTCGATGGTCACGGCGACCCGCTCCGGAGTCTTGTCCTTGTAGATGGTCATCGGCCAGAGGACCTTCTCACCCTCGATCAGGGTTAGGAGCGCCTGCTGGATGTTGATGCCCATGACGTAGGGCTTGCCGCCGACGATGCCCGAGACCTTGTCGATCTCGTCGAGGCAGACGGTGGCGTTTTCCATGTGCTCCTTGAGATCCTCGGCGCTGGCGTCATCTCCCAGGATTTGCCGCGACCGTTCCTCCAGGCGCTTGAGCATCAGGCTGGTGTCGACGCTGCCCTCTTCGGTGGCGAAGGTGTTGGCGTTCATCACGACGACGACCCGGTACTGCGGGTTGTCGGTCAGCGAGGCGTAGTACTTCTCCATCGCCCGCATGATCGTGGTCTTGCCGGTACCCGAGTTCCCGATCAGCATCAGGTTGCCGTAGGGCTCGCCGCAGAGGTGCTTGTAGATCGCCACCGAGACGAAGCGCAGCGCTTCCTCCTGGCCGATGACGGACTGCTTCATGAAGTCGTTGATCTCGGTCGGTTTCATGGGATTCCCGCTTGTGAATGGTCGACAGCCGTGAACCGTCGATTATAGCCACTTCCGGCGCCGGGCGCCGTGGCCCGGCTACCAGCGGAACTCGGTGCGGGCGGTGGCCAGGGAGAGCCGCTCGAACAGGCTGCGGGCGCTCTCCGAGAGCAGGTAGGGAATCCGGATTTTCCGGCCGGTCTGGGAGCCTCCGGCGGTGTCGACCCGCAGGGCGGCCATCCGGTAGCGGCGGTCGATCGGGCTCTGGGTCAGCTCGACCACCTGGACCTTGGAGAAGCGGGCCGCCAGCACCCGGCGACTCCACCAACCGCTGCGATAGGCCACGAACTGCTCTCCCACCGCCCAGTTCATGCGCCGGTACGCCGGCGGCGCGGTCCCCAGCAGCAGCACGACCAGGGCGGCCCACAGCGGAACCGCCGGCCAACCCAGACCGTAGATCGCCGGAGCCAGCGGCAGCAGCGACACGAAGAAGCGGCGGCGCATCACCCGGCGTAGTCCCTTGGGGGCCAGCGCTTGCCAGTCCAAGCCTTCGAGCTCGATCTCCGGCTGGATCTCCCGCAGGACCGCCGGAAGCTGGTCCATGCGCACCAGCGGCGCGATGAGCTGGCGGTTGACATCGGGGCCCTCGCCATCCTCCTCGGACCCGCCGGCCCCGGCGGTTTCGACCCGCACCTCCGCCCGGCCGAACCACCGGTGCAGCAGCGAACGGCGAATCTGGATCAACTGCACCCGGTTGCGCGGCACCGTCGCCGAGATGCGGGTGAACAGGCCGTAGGAGGTCCGCAGGTCGTCCCCCGCCCGGGTCAGGGTGAAGCCGTAGAACTTGATCACCGCCCAGGCGACCGAGAAGATCCGCAGCAAGGTCAGGGCCGCGACGATCAGCCCGATCCAGGAGCTGATCATCACGGCCGGCGACGCCAGATGGTCGGGCATCACCCGTGTGAGGAGATCGCGGCTGAGATCCTGGGACCAGCGCGCCACGTCGCTCCAGGAGTCCTGAGCGTAGGACCAGGGCCCGGGCACGAGCCCCATGTAACTCGCCTGCCACCACAGGCCGAAGGCGGCGGCGACCAGTGCCATGCCCCGGTTGGAGATGAAACCGTAGACCGCCAGGTCCTTGAGCCCGAGGGCCAGCACGTCGTGGCGGCTCTCCCCTTCCAGCGAGGCTCCCGGGGCGTCGGCCGGCGACCCGGCCGGGCCCATGCCCGGCATCGATGCCGCTGCATCGAAGCCCGGGATCGTGGCGGTCTCGAGACCCGCTGAAGCGTCTACACCCGCGGCATCCGGGGCGCCCTCCAGCACCGCCAGCCGCTTCTGGCGGAACACCTGCCCCCGCAGTTCCTCGACCGCATCGAGAGAGAGCACCTTCATGTTTGCTTCCGGCTCCTGCCCGCCGGCGGTCTCGATCCGCACCTCGGCGACCCGGAACAGGCGATGGATCGGGTTCTGCGAGGTGTCGATGTTCTGGATACGGGTGTAGGGCACGTGGCGTTCATTGCGGGTCAGCACCCCCTCGCGAATCACCAGCTCATGCTCCCCCATCCAGTAGCGGAAGGTGAAGAAGCGAACCAACGACATGGCGATGACCGGCACGACGAAGATGCCGAACAACGCCTCGTAGTTGTTCCCCCGCGAAAGGAACAACACGAGGATGGCGGGAACCAGCAGGCGCCAGACCGCCGAGAGCGCCGCCAGCAGCGGCGAGAGGATGTGCAGCCGCCGTCCCGATCCTTCGGGTAGGGACTCAGACGGCATCGCCGCCGCCTCCCTCGGCGATCAGGTGATCGCGAATCGCGTAGGCGTCCTTCTCGGTCAACCCCGATAGGGAGATCGACGCGTGCTCGGTGCCGGCGGTGTAGATCACCAGGGTCGCGATGCCGTAGCTGCGTTCGATCGGCCCGCGATTGACGTCGGTGTGCTGCACCCGGGAACGCGGCACCTGCATCACCGAGCGCCAGACCACGCCCCGGCGGATCTCGATGCGGTCGTCGTCGACCCGGAAGAAGGTGTGGCGGTAGCGCAGCCTGGGCCAGGCGAAGGCCCACACGCCGAGCAGCAAGACGAAGCCGAGCCAGATCCCCGGGGGCAGCAGGCTC
This sequence comes from Acidobacteria bacterium Mor1, assembly GCA_001664505.1. Classification (GTDB taxonomy): domain Bacteria; phylum Acidobacteriota; class Polarisedimenticolia; order Polarisedimenticolales; family Polarisedimenticolaceae; genus Mor1. The sequence goes on along the minus strand of CP011806.1, from coordinate 3,993,394 downwards.
CACAGCCCGGGCGTGGCGCCGCCGAAAATCAACGAGATCACCACGATGAAGCTGATCAGGGAGAACACGCCGGCGGTGATCGCCGTACCGATGCGCCAGGCGGGAATCGCGCGGGGATCGAGCTTGTGGTCCTCACCGTCGAGGACGCCGGGCAGAGTCGCGCCGGCTGCCGCCGCTGCGGGATCCAAGGCGGGAGCGGTCTCTTCAGGCGGAGTTGGCGTGTGTTCGTTCAAGGCTGGCAGTCTACGCCGCCGGGCCTCGGAGCTTCAAGCCGGGGGGGGTCCCGAAGGGGTCGGGAACAGCAATCAGTGGCTGGTCATCATCTGGTCGAGCTTGACCGAGTCGTTGTCGCTCTGGGGGTAGAAGATGCCGCCGCAGACCGTGGTGTCGCTCTGGGTGGTGAGGCGCATCACGACCACATCTCCCTTGATCGCCAGGTTGCCGATGCGCAGCACCACGTTGTCCAGGTTGGTGCCGATACCCAGGCCGGGCAGCTCGTGTTCCAGCTCGAAGGAGATTCCGCCGACGCTGACGTCGCGGACACGCATCCGGCACTGGTGATCACAGGGACGCGGATAGCCGAACTCGATCCAGGCCTCGGACGCATCGAACTCGAAGCGGGGGTGCTGGCGGCGTTCCTTGGGTGCTGGCTGCATCTCGTACTCTCCGTCGTGTCCCTGGACGCAATATGGGGCCCGGGTAACAGGGAGGCACGCAGGCACAAGCCGACAACCCGGAAAGGGCCGCGAAACTGGCCACTTTTTCCGTTATTCCAGTCGTTTTTCGCGAATCCGGGCCGGTTCCGAGCCCTGATTCAGCGCTCCAACAGCTTGTCGATCGCGTCCTGGGAGAGCGGGTGATACCGCTCACGGGCCTGGTCGTAGATCTTGTCGGCGAACGCCTTGCCCTCGTCGGTCTTCACCAGGGCGCCGTACAGGGTGCGCAGGTACCAGGCCCGGCCGACCTCCAGCAGGAAGGCCTCGATCTTGGGGTAGGCCGGCTGATAGTTCGACTTGATCGCCCGCTCGTACCAGCGGAAGCGGATGTGCGGGTTGCCCGCGTCGGTGAAGCCGAAAGCCGCGTCCAGTTCGGCCAACCGCTCGGCCGGGATATCCGCCGGCAGGTCGCGAATGAACTTCAGGGTCTGGAGCGCCGGCCAGTCGGGAATCGGCAGAGCAGAGGTGGCAATCTCCCCGGCGAGCCAGCCGTCGAGGGCCGCCTGCACCGCATCCAGGGCGGCGGTGTTGATCTCGGGCATCGAGGGCAGCCCCGGCCCGTAGACCCAGGCGTCGACATCGACCTTCTCCGCGATCGACGGATCCTTGGCGATCAGCTCGGTGTTCATGTAGTCGAGGAACTTCTCGGTGGTCATCGACTGGAAGGCGAACTTGTCGAAGTAGCCGGCGAGGAACGGGTCGAAGGCGTCCCGGCCGGCGGCCTCTTCCAGGGTGCGCAGGAACAGGTAGCCCTTGGTGTAGGGCGGCCCGCTGGGAATCGCCTCGGGGTCCCGGCCGGCGAGCTCGGGACGCAGCCGGGTATCCGGGTTGTCCTCTCCCATGCTCTCGAGATCTTCGAGCAGGTCGTAGACATCCAGCTTGACCCGGGCCTCGGCGAAGTCCTTGCCGTAGACCCGTTCGACGATCCGCGCCTCGAAGTAGGTGGTGAATCCTTCGTTGAGCCAGAAGTCCGCCCAGGTCGCGTTGGTCACCAGGTTGCCCGACCAGGAATGGGCCAGTTCGTGAGCGATCAGCGAGTTGTTGGAACGATCGCCGGCGATCACCGTCGGCGTCAGGAAGGTCAGCCGCGGGTTCTCCATTCCTCCGAAGGGGAAGCTCGGCGGCAGCACGATCATGTCGTAGCGGTCCCAACGGTAGGGGCCGTAGAGCGATTCCGCCTCGACCATCATCTGCTCCACGTCACCGAACTCGTACTCGGCGGCGTCGGCCAGCGGCGGCTCGGCATAGACGCCGCTACGCGGTCCGAGAGAACGGAACTCCACGTCGCCGACCGCCAGCGCCAGCAGGTAGGCCGGAATGCGCTGCGGCATGCTGAAGCGATAGACCCCGTCGTCGGCCTTGATCATCGGGTTCTCGGCGCTCATCAGCGCCATCAACTCGACCGGCACCCGCACCGTGGCGTTGTAGCTGGTGCGCACTGCCGGTGAATCCTGGCAGGGAATCCAGGTACGGGCGAACACCGTCTGGGACTGAGTCAGCAAGAACGGGTGCTTGCCCCCTGCGGTCTGCTGCGGCGCGACCCAGGCAAGCGCGGTTGCCCCGGGGTCGCTCACGTAGTCGACGTGAACCACCTCGGTATCCGATTCGATGTCGACCACCAGCGCGGCGCCCAGGTACTCCCGATCTTCGCCGAGGGTCCAGGTGGTTTCGGCTTCGGCGGAACCGAGGGTCACCTTCTCGATGGTCAACTCATCGGTATCGAGCCAGAGCTTGTCCGCACCCGACTGATTCTTGATGTGCAGGGAAGCTCGTCCGGAGATCGTCTTGGCGTCGAAGTCGACGGTGAGGTCGAGATCCATGTGGTCGACCACGACTTCATCGGGACGGGCATATGAGTGCGGATCCGGCCCCGGCTCGATCGTGATCGACCCGCCGCAGCCCACCGCCATTGCCGTCAACACCAGAACCAGAATCCAGGACGCGTAACGCATGCTCGATCTCCGTGATTGATCCCCGAACCCTCGGATTCAAGCACCAACCGCCGACTACGGCAACCTGATTCCTCTCTGCGCCCGGGCCCGCGGGCGGGAATGCCCGGAACCCGCGACGGATTGCCTCAATTGCACCGTCTCGGGACCAGGGTTAGGCTGATTCGAAGCTTCGCGATCGTTCCCTCGGCAGCAGGGAGACAGTGGATGAACAGAGCCTCCGGCAACCGCACGTTCGAGGGGGACATTCGGCCCAGCCGGGTACCGCTGTTCCGCTTCGGGCGGCCGTCTCTTCCGTTCCCGCACTTCCTGAACTACCGCGAGCCGATCCGGATCCTCGACACCTTCTTCTGGCGCACCGACGCGTTGGCCGGCTCCGCGCGCCACAACCGCTACCTGGACGTACCCGGTTTCCCGCTGGTGCTGGTGACCCGCGAGCCCGCGGTGATCCGGTCGGTGCTTTCCGACACCGGCGACAAGGACGGCCAGTTCGACCGGGACACCTCCCCCTCCGCCGGGATCGCACGGGCCACCGGAGAGGACTCTCTGCTGTACGCCAACGGCCCGCTGTGGCGGCAGCAGAAGAAACTCGCCGCGCCTTCCTTCAGCCACTCGAGCCTGTTTCAGCCCGAGAAATTCCACGAGTTCGAACAGACCTTCCGCAAGACGGTCTCCGATCGATTGGACCTGCTCCGCGAGCGCCAGGCCGAAACCGGCGAGGTGGTCTCGCGAATCGCCCTCGAGCCCGAGATCAGCGTCGTCATGCTCGAGATGCTGATCAACAATTTCTTCGGAGGGAACACACGCTACGAGGAACTGCGCGATCGCTACGTCCCGTCGATGCTTCTGCTGATCGATCACATGGTGCGGGACACCATCGCCCACCGCCTGCGCCGGCCGTTCCACGTGCTCAGCGGCCGGGCGGCGAAGCTTCGACAGGCCCGGGCCGATTTCGAGGAGTTGACCGACATCGCCCTCGCCGGCCGCAGCGATGGGCTCGGCCTGTGGGCCCAGTTCAAGTCCGACGCGTCGGACGAGAAACTCCGCAGCAACATCCGCGTGTTCCTGGCCGGGGCGCTCGAAGCGACCACCTCATTCGCGAGCTGGGCGCTGTCCCATCTCGCCCGGGCGCCGGAGATCCAGGACCGGATCTTCGAAGAGGTGCGCGGCATCAACGTCTACGATCCCGACAACCTGGCCCAGGCAGCCACCCTGGGCCGGGTGCTGGAGGAGACCCTGCGACTCACGCCGTCGCTGTACTTCCTTCCCAGGCGCGCTTCCGTCGACACCTGGGTCGAAACCAAGGATGGACGCCGGCTGCGGATTCCCCGGGGCACCCACGTCGTCCTGGATGTGTGGCACGCCAACCGCTGCGAGGACTTCTGGGGCGAAGAGGTATCCGGAGCCCCGGCCGAAGCCTTCGCGCCCGAGCGCTGGGTCGAGCTCGCCGCCCGCGGCTATTCACCCAAAGACATCCTTCACTTCGGATTCGGCTACGGCCCGAGAGTCTGCCCCGGCAAGTTCCTCGGCCTGCTCGAGGTCGGGCTCGTCGTCGGCGCCTTCGTCAAGATCTTCCGCTTCACCGCCCCGAACCACCGACTCCAACCCAAAGCCGGCGTCTCGACCAAACCCGCAGACGGCGTCCTGGTCGACCTACAAGTAAGAGGCCACATCCTCTAGAAACCAACGCCCCTCCTCACGACCCGCCCCCCGCTTCTACCGAGCAGCGGCCTGTTCGAGCATCACGGTGCCGAGTGCCGCCGCGTTGACGATCAAATCCGCCCCGCCCTCGATGTAGCGCGCCGCCGACTGGGCGCCTTCGATCGGGAAGCACCCCATGCTCTTCACCCCGACTTGCGCCGACGCCTTCGGCAGATAGATCGCCTTGGTCGGTGAACGGGTCTCCTTGACTCCGGCGAAGAACTGCATGTCGAGTCCGTTGCCCAGGCCCACCTTGGATGAGCCGAGGCAAACCGAGACCCGGCCGCTCTTGTCCAGATCGAGTCCGACGGTGGCGAAGAAGTCGATCACCGCGTCGGTGCCCAACTCCTTGTTCAGGCCCGGCAGCTTGTTGGTGGCCATCGCGCCCTGCACCTTGAGGTTCTTGAGGCCATAGGCCGAGACGCGGATCTTGCCCTTCTTCGCGTTCGCCTTGGGATCCCCCTTGAGCATGCCGTATAGCTCGGTGTTCTTGACTGTGTCTACCGGGACCACCTCGTAGCCCCGCTCGGTAAGCATCGAGACGTAGCGGTCATAGACCGCGTCGACGATGAACTGGTAGATGTCGTCGTTCCCCAGGGTGAAGGTTGCCTGGGAGGTCTCGGTCTCCTTCCACCAGCGGTGCTCCCAGATCCAGCACTCCTCGGGGAAGCTCCCGTCCGCCCGGCGATCGTCATCGCCGCAATCCTTGCGATATCCCGAGTCAGCCATGTGGCGCACGCTGGTCACCGCCTCGTTGGAGGTCTTGTCGAACCTCAACTGGAAGTTGCCGATGGCGACCCGGGTCGGCATCGGCTCCTTGCGGCCGATGCCCTGGTTGTTGATGAAGAAGCCGCATTTCTTGCCGGCCTTGGCGATCGAACGATCGTCGCCGCTCCAGTCGACGCTGCAGCCCCCTTTCTTCCCCAGCTTGCCCAGCTTCTTGAGCAGTCCGGCTTCGGCAACGCCTCCCGTCCCGATCAACAGCGACAGGGTCAACGTCAGATGCATCCATCGTTTCATCGCGCTCTCTCCTCGATGCGAATCGGCCGGTTGCGGCGAGGCCATCCCCACGTTGCCGAACCGATGGTCGGAGAAGAGCTAGAACAAGATGAATGCCAACCGGCGTGGCGCCCGAAACCGCCTGTTTCGGCGCGTTCTCCGGCGGTCCCCGTTCGCGGGCTGCGGCTTTCCGGAGTTCGCCGGCGGCCGGACTGCGGAAACCCGGAGTCGAGCGGAGATCGCGCCGCCCCTCAGTTTGCGCGGATCGCCGCGACCCGCTTTTCGTAGACTTCGGCGGTCGCCGAATCTCCGAGCCTCCGCATCAGGAGGGCGTACTCCTCGAGGTTGATCGCGACGTAGGGATGGTCGGCGCCGAAGGCCCCCTCCAGAGAATCCTGAGCCCGCTGGAACAACCGCCGGGCTTCCTCGAGGGCTCCGGTGTCCCGCCGCAAGCAGGCCAGGTTATGAGTAGTGAACGCGGTATCCGGATGATCGGCGCCGTACAGCTCGGTCTTGATCGCGATGGTTTCGACGAACAGTGCCTCGGCCGGATGCCAGCGCTCCATACCCCGGTAGAGTTCGGCAAGGTTGTTCATCGTGACCAGGGTGTCCTGGTGGCGAACGCCCAGCTCCCGGCGTTGAAAGTCCAGCACCCGCGCGAACAGCGGCTCTGCCTGTTCCGCCTTGCCGAGTTGCCGGTAGATCTCGGCCAGATTGCCCGCTGTGCGGATCGTGTCCGGGTGATCTTCACCGACCACCCTGCTCTGAGACTCGAGACAGGCAGCATAGGTCTCGGCTGCGGCGGCGAATTCTTGCTTGCGGTACTGAAGCGCGGCCAGGTTGTTCATCGAACGCAGCGTGTCCGGGTGATCCTCGCCGAGCACCCGCCGCCGGGCGGCGAGCACATCGACATAGAGCGACTCCGCGGGTTTCAACTCACTGCGAGCCAGTTGAGCATTGGCCAGATTGTCCATGGCCAGCAGCACCTCGGGTGCGTCGGCGTCGAAGACCTCCCGGCGCAAGCGCAGGCTCTCATCGAAAACATCTCGCGCATCATCGTGGCGTCCGCGGGCCATGTGCATCAGGCCCAGGTTATTGAGTGAACTCAGAGTGTCGGGGTGCCGGGATCCGAGAACCCGACGACGGGCCGCCAGCACTTCGGTCAATACCGGCTCGGCGCCCTCGTAATCGCCGCTCTCCCACAGCATCACACCGACAGAGCTCCGCGCCTCGAGTGTGTCCGGATGGTCGTGACCGAATCGTTCAAGACGTTGAGCGAACGCCTCTTCGACCAGCGGCAGCGCTTCGCCGGGCAGGCCGAGCTTCCAGTAGGCGCGCCCCATGGCGTCCTGCAGGCTGGCCCGCACCTCGGGCTGTCCGGCGAGTTCCTGCTCGATGCGCTCCTGCCCACGGTCCAGCAGGGTGCGGGCACTGACCGACTCTCCCTGGGCGTTCTCCGGTCGTGCGGCGGCGAAGAGCTCCACCAGGAACTCGGCAACCTCGCTGCGGGCTGCTGCCTGCTGCTCCGCCCGGGCCTGGGCCCGCTGTGCGCGAACCGCCCAGTAGGTCGTACCGGCCAGGCCTATCAGGAGCGCCACCAACCCGGCGGCGACCGCCGCGACCAACGGGCGATGGGTCGCCGCGTAGCGAACCAACAGGTAGCGCACGGAAGGCGGACGAGCCTGAATCGGCTCCCCGGCGAGAAACCGGCGCAGGTCCCCGGCGAACTCGTTCATGCCTTCGTAGCGCTCTCCCTTGTCCTTGGCCAGGGCCTTGGCCACGATCCGCTCGATGTCGTCGTCGAGGCTTGCGACCTTGCGAGAGAGCGGCTGCGGCACCTCCTCGGCGATGCGGCGCAGCATCTCCGGGATGCTGGTGCGCTCGAAGGAGTGGGGCAGTTCGCCTGCGAGCAGCTCGTAGAGCACAACACCCAGGGAGTAGACGTCGGAACGGGTATCCAGCGCTTCGGGATCGGCACGCACCTGCTCAGGGCTCATGTAGGGCAGGGTGCCCAGCAGCTCTCCGACCTCGGTGCGGCGGGTCACCTGGAGTTCCGGATCAACCCAGCGAGCAATTCCGAAGTCAACGACGACAGGTCGGCCGTTGCCGTCGACCAGGATGTTGGCCGGCTTGAGGTCCCGGTGAAGAACCCCTCGCTGATGGGCATGCTGCACCGCTTCAGCGACACGAGCCACGAGCTGGAGCCGCTCCCTGATGGAGAGTCCACGCTCCCCGGTATGATCGACGATGCTCGTCCCTTCGACGTACTGCATCGCGATGAACGGCTCGCCTCCCGGCTCGTCCACATCGAGGACCCGGCCGCCGGCAGGATCGAACCGTCCCGCCTCGTAGACCCGGGCGATTCCGTCGTGCTCCAACCGCGCCAGCGTCCGCGCCTCGTGAACCAACCGCGCCCGGGCGTCGGCGTCGGCCGCCTCGGAGCGCAGCACCTTGAGCGCCACCGGACGGGTAGGCTCGGCCTGTTCGGCGAGGTACACCTCGCCGTAGGCGCCTCGTCCGAGACTCTGTAGAATGCGGTACGGTCCGATCTGCTCCAGCATCGGGCGGATTATCGTCGGTGGTGCGACCTTGTCAAAACCCGGATGGCTCCCTCAACTGATCCCCGCGTTGCGTGCGGTGCTCGCCGGCGGCTCCGACCCTGCCGAGATGCTGCGCCTGATCCTCGACGCCGCCGTGGAACAGACCGGCGCCAACCGGGGGGTGTTCGTCGAGGTCGCCCCGGATGAAGCGCTGGATTTCCGCGTCTGGCACCGGATGAAGCCGGAGTCGATGACCGGCCCCACCGGCGATTTCTCCCGCAGCATCTTCCGGGACGTGATCCGCCACAAACGGGCGGTCCTGCTGGACAACGCCGCGGAGACCGAGCGCTACGCCGACGTCGAATCGGTACGCGCCCTGCGGCTGATCTCGATTCTCTGCGTACCGCTCGAGACGGGCGATCAGGTCGGCGGCATCGTGCACCTGGAGAGCACCACCCCGGGGCATTTCACCGGAGAGCACAAGAGCCTCGTCGAGGCGATGCTGGAGGCCGCCGGGCCGGCCTACGGAGCGCTTCGCGCCGGCAGCGCCGTGCTCGAAGAGCGTGACGCCTTGCGCTCCTCTCTGGAACAGGAACGGTGTGACGCCGGAAACGTCTGGACATTTACCCGGTTCGTCGGTCGCGCTCCCGTGGTGCGCAAGCTGGAAGAACAGGTGCAGAAGGCTGCCCGCAGCCGCTTCCCGGTGTTGATCACCGGAGAGACCGGCACCGGCAAGGGCATCATCGCCCGGGTCCTGCACCACCAGGGAGCAACCGCAAACGGGCCCTTCGTCACCGTTTTCTGTCCGTCTCTCGAGAAGGGGCTGATCGAATCAGAACTCTTCGGCCATGTCCGCGGCGCGTTCACCGGAGCCGATCAGGATCGCCAGGGCAAGCTCGCCGCAGCCGAGGGAGGCACGCTATTTCTCGACGAGATCGGCGAACTGCCGGCCTACGTCCAGCCGAAACTACTACGCCTGCTACAGGAGAAGACCTACGAGCGGGTCGGCGAGACCCGGGAGCGCACCGCCGACGTGCGCATCGTCGCGGCGACCCATCGGGATCTTGAACAGGAGATCGAGCAGGGCCGTTTCCGCCGCGACCTGTTCGAGCGGCTGAACTTTCTGCCGCTGCGTTCCCCCGCCCTACGGGAGCGCCCGGAGGACATCCCGCTCTTGCTCCGCGACGCCCTCGACCGGATCGACGGCGGCCGCTGGATCGACTGGAACCAGGACGTGGCGGAGACACTGGCCTCCCTGGATCATCTCTGGCCCGGCAACGTTCGCGAGATCGAACAGATTGCCGCCCGACTCAGCATCGAAGACCACACCGGCCCGCTGGACTGGCCCACCCTGCGCAACGTGCTCGATGTAAAGGAAGACGCTCCCACCACACCAGAGTCGAGCGAGAGCGACCATCTGGACAAGGGCCTCCCCGAACTCATGCGCCGGACCGAACGCCAGTGGCTACAACGCGCCCTCGCCCAATACCCCGACCTCTCCCGCAAGGCCCTCGCCGACCGCCTGAAGATCAGCGAAACCACCCTCTACCAAAAACTAAAGACCCACGGCCTGACCTAGCTGCCTCCCACCCGCGAGGCTCCCTGCCCTTAGAAGCGCAAGGGTCGGGCCGGGGCGGTGGCCGTAGGGCGACTTCGAACAAGCCCCAAACTCACACTGAGACCCGGCACCGCCGAGGCGCAAACACCCCGCAAACCCAAACCGCCGAAAGAGCGAGTTCGTCGGAGCCCGTAGGCGACCGCCCCGGCCCGACCCGCCCGATCACTAAGGACAGGTCCCGCCGAGCACCTGGGGCAGATAGCAGACACCAGGGCCTGCTGCCGGAGCCGGACGCTCACCACTCGCACCGGCCCCCAGCGAACCCTCGCTGTAGCCGTCACGGCCGGCCAGCAGGAAGAAGCGGTCGCCGGTGCCGGGATCGAAGGTCATCGACCCGCTGGTGCCGAAGCCGCAGCTCATGGCGTCGTAGCCGTAGCTGCCTACCGCCGCCAACGGGCCGGAGTGCACCGCATGGTCGGTGGCCTTGCAGGCCGGCTGGTAGCTCAGGGTCACCTCGCCGGTCATCTTGTCGAAGCCGGCGACGGTCATCGGCGCCAGGCCCACCGACGGATCGGACGCGGCGGCGACCGGCGGATTGAAGTCCTGGAGGTAAGGACGCAAACCGGCGTACCAGACGTCGGCCTGGACCCAGCCGCCCTGGGGCGTGTGGTGCCGATGGTCGAAGCGGTAGCAGCCGATGTCCTCGGAGTTGACCTCATCGTCCTCGGTATCGTCGGCGAGCACCACCGCAGGGCGCGAGGTCCACGTGTCCGGAATGTGCCAATCGGTTCCGCTGAAGCCGGAGCGGTAACAATGTGCCGTCTGCTCCCAGAGCTCGAGCACGTTGTCCGGCGTCGCGCGATGGACCCGGGGATCCCGCGTCGAACGGCTGAACATCTCGTCGACGACGGCGTGCTCCCAGTACGCGGTGGGTCGCCAGTAGTGATCGTAGGGGCGCGCCGGTGTCGGCTCGCGGATCACGTGGTCGTCGCACTGCGGCTCACCCTCGAAGTAACCGCAGGCGAACATCGTGCACGGCTTCTGGCTGACGAACACGTGGTCGACGCTGTACTGACCGAAGTCGTTGAGTAGATCGTCGGCCAGGGACTCGAGCCAGTCGGCGTAGTTCTTGCGGCTGGAATCGTTGGCGGTGTACTGGCCGTCGCAATCCCAATCGAGGAAGTCGCCGATCACGCCGGAGGTTCCGTTGCACGGCCATGCCGGAGAGGGCACGTCCGAGGCAAGGAAACCGTCGGCGCCGTCCAGGTCGCCGTCGCGGTCGTTGTCGTCGACGGGCAGGCTGCGGTTACTGCTGTCCTGGATGGCGGCGAGGCGCACATCCATCTTCTCCCAGCACTGGAAGAAGCCGAGGGGTTCGTCGAACTGTTGCCCGTTCTCGTGCCAGACGCAGTCGACGGGACGCGGCGTGCAGGTGTTGTTGGGTGGTGCGCAATCGGGGCTGGCGGGCTCCTGGCCGGTCAGCGCGCGCTCGAGCCGCATGCGGCGGCAGGACCAGCGCACCCCGGCGCTGTCCTCGCAGTGCTGGTTGCCGTTGTCCGCCGACGAGAGCACCCGGTCGTACTGCAGATCGGTGGGCAGGAAGCTGACCTGGGTCCAGAGGAAGCCCCCGTCCCCGTTCTTGATCATCGGGAACTTGACGTAGTTGCGGCCGTCGTTGGGGTCGCCGTTGACCGTCTCGACGAACTTGGCCGGCCAGTCACCCTGTTCACTGGTGCTATGCCCGACGACCATGAAGCCGACGTCGATCGGGTCGCCGAAAGCGTCGGTCACCGGGAGGTTCAGGGTGCCTCCGGCGAACAAGGGTGCGACACAGACTGTCGCAACCATGAACATCACCAGACGAACGGCGGGCAGGCGCAAACCGAACACATGCATCGCTTGGAGCCTCACATGGGGTAGTAAAACGAGGGGGTCTAAAGCGATACGCTGAGCGAGTCGGAAAGACAAGACAATTCAGCACGAGCGCCGCAGCACCGGGTTGCGTAGCTGGAACGCCGGTCTGCTTCGGGAGTCTAGTTGCCCGAGAAGTCGCTACCGACAGGATCGAGGGGAATCGATCCGATGGCGTAGGGAGTGTCGGCGCTTTCCAGGTTGAGCAACGCCCGCACCTCGACACGGCCGTCGCTCTTGACGCCGTACCACATGTCCCCGCTGGGGAGCGCGACGCGGACGTCGCCCTTCGGCGCCAGGATCCAGGCGAAGCGAGGCTTGGCCTCACCGCTGTAGACGGCGATCTCGGCGGATACCTTCTCGCCGGTCTCGGTGCCGACCAACGTGGCGGTCACAGTGCGCAGGGGCTCCAGGGTCATCTCGACCGGACGGCCGGAGTAGGCCTCGACCAGCGAGCCTCGCTTGCGATCCCGGTCGAGCGCCAGCAGCGCCACCGGCCGCTTGCCCAGCGGGAAGACCACCGCCACGGAAAAGCGGCCTTCCTTGTCGGTCACCGCCTCGTCGAACAGCGGCGTCGCTCCCTTGGCGTCGAAACGCCACTGGAACGAGACCGACACGCCGGCGACCGGCTGCCCGGCGGCATCGCGGACCACCCCCTGGACTCGGCTCGAACGAATATCCGCGGAATCGCTGGCCCAGACGGGGAGGACCGTCGTCAGCAGCAACAACGCCGCGGCGGTCCGAACCATGGTACGGAATCGAGCGAATGACACCTGAGTACCCATAACTGTGAAGATTCGACCATCCAGGGGTGAAAGCAAGTCAGTTTTGGCGGAGCTAGAATACCCGCCTGGTACCCCTTGAAATGGTCGTTGTTTTCTGGAGTTCTCATGTCGACTCGACGCCCCGCCCCGCTGACCGCCTTGCTCACCACGCTGCTGCTCGTCGCGCTGCTGCCCACGCCGGCCGCTGCCGACGAGCGGCGGCCGCTGACCGTCGAAGACCTGTGGGCCATGCAGCGGGTCGGCAGCCCCGCCCTGTCTCCCGACGGCTCCCGGGTCGTCTTCACCCTGTCGACCTACTCGATGGACGACAACAAGGGGGACACCAACCTGTGGATGGTCCCGACCTCCGGCGGCGAACCGCGGCAACTGACCTGGAACAAGGGGTCGGATTCCAGTCCGGCCTGGAGTCCCGACGGCACCCACATCGCCTTCGTCTCGAAACGGGGTGACGGACCGAGCCAGCTCTACCTGCTGCCCTTGAGCGGCGGCGAAGCGCGGCCGGTGACCGAGCTGCCCGTCGGCGTCAGCAACCCCCGCTGGCTGAAGGACGGCAAGCGCGTCGCCTTCCTCGCCTCGATCTGGACCGACCTGGGTACCGACTGGGAAGCGACCGAGAAGCGGGTCAAGGAACGCAAGGACGACAAGGTCGGCGTCAAGATCAGCGACAACCGGTTGGTGCGCTACTGGGACCACTACGTCAGCGACACCACGCCCCACGTCTTCACTGTCGACGTCGAATCCGGCGAGGTGGTCGACCTGCTCGACGGCTTCGACGGGTTGATGCCCTTCTGGGGTGCCTCGGGAAGTTGGGACATCTCCCCCGACGGATCGGAACTGGCGTTTACCGCCAACAACACCGAGCCGCCGTATCGGAAGCTCAACTTCGACATCTGGACGTTGGATCTGCGCGGCAAGGACGCGAAGCCGGTCAACATCACCGCGGACAACCCTGCCGGCGACGGATCGCCCCGCTATACCGCCGACGGACGCTACCTGATCTACACCCGGGATCTGCGTCCCGAGATCGCGCCGGAGTTCAGCCGCTTCGCCCGCTACGACCGCAAGGCGAAGAAGACCAGCGACATCACGAAGGACTGGGACGGCCAACCAGGCGGCTGGTCGCTGACCCCCGACGGCAAGACGCTGGTATTCAGCGCCACCGACTCGGGCCGCAACAACGTCTACTCGTTGCCGGTGGCCGGCGGCACGCCGAAGCTCGAAGTACGCGGCGGTACCGCCGGCGGCGTCGACACCGGACAGGACGGCGTCTTCGTCTTCACCCTGGAGTCGATCACCTCCCCCGCCGAACTGATGATCGGCAAGGTCGGTTCCAAGAACACCCGGGCGCTGACGAAGGTCAACGCCGAGCGGGTCGCCGGGATCGACATGGGCACTGTCGAGGACGTGACCTTCAAGGGTGCCGACGGCGACGACGTGCAGATGTGGGTCGTGCTGCCGCCGGGCTTCGACCCGAAGAAGAAGTGGCCGCTGGTGCACATGGTTCACGGCGGCCCCCACGGTTCGTGGACCGACCGGTTCCACTACCGCTGGAACGCGGCGCTGTTCGCCGCGCCGGGCTACGTGGTCACCGGCATCAACTTCCACGGGTCCACCGGGCGCGGGCAGGCCTTCGCCGAATCGATCCTCGGCAATCATGCGGACAAGCCCTTCGAGGACATCATGAAGGGCACCGACCACATGATCGCCACCGGCTACATCGACGAGAACCGCATGGGCGCCGCCGGCGGCTCCTACGGCGGCTACATGGTTTCGTGGATCCTCGGCCACACCGACCGCTTCAAGGCGCTGGTCAACCACGCCGGGGTCTACGACCTGATGGGACAGTTCGCCTCGGACTTCACCTGGGGCCGTTCCAACAACTACGGCGCCTCCCCCTGGACCGACCCCGAACGCATCGATCGCTACTCCCCCAGCCGCTTCGCCAAGGACTTCAACACGCCGACGCTGATCATCCACGGCGAGAAGGACTACCGGGTGCCCTACACCCAGGGGCTGAACCTCCACGGCGTGTTGACCGGCAAGGGCGTCCCCTCGCGGCTGGTGGTCTACCCCAAGGAGAACCACTGGATCCTGCGTCCGCAAGGAGCGGTGATCTGGTGGCGGGAAGTCCACGGCTGGTTCGACAAGTACCTGGGCGCCGGAGTGAAGTAGGGAGGCAGGAGCCGCTGCCTCGCTCCTGCTCCGCCGGACACCTGTCCACCGCGCGCCGCCCCCAGCAGCACGCCCTGCCCCACCTATCGGGAGCGCAGAAATGCGCTCCCGAGCGCAACCCTTTGCCCTCCTCGAACGTTGTAGTTTCGATCGAGGAGGAGCGACCGGGTTCGGGGGGCTGGCTTGATTTTCAATACGCCGATCTTTTTCTTCTTCTTTCTGGCGTTTTTGCTGCTGTACGGGCTGGTCTTCGTTCATCGACGACCACGGGTCTGGCTGATCGTCGCGGCGAGCCTCGTGTTCTACGGGGCCTGGAACTACAACTTCATTCCGCTGTTGGTCGGAAGCGGTCTTGCGGACTATCTGATCGCCCAACGTATCGCCGCGGCCTCGGAAAGATCGATATGCAAGCGCTGGTTGATGCTCTCGATCGGGATCAACCTCGGCGTGTTGGGCCTGTTCAAGTACGCCGACTTCGCCATTGAATCGGTTTCCGGCTTCCTCGGCATGCTCGGCATGGAGGTCAGCCTCGGCACCCTGGCCTTCGTCCTTCCCGTGGGCATCTCCTTCTACACCTTCCAGAGCATGAGCTACACCATCGACGTCTACCGCGGCGACATGGAGCCGCGGAAGGGGTTGATGGAGTTCCTGGCGGCGCTTTCGTTCTTCCCGCAGCTGGTCGCCGGTCCGATCCTGCGTGCGCGGCAGATCCTGCCGCAGATGCACTCGATCCCGGTGCCGACCTGGGACAACATCAAGTACGGTGCCCTGCTGATCACCGCCGGTGTGTTCAAGAAGACGTTGGCCGACTTGCTAGCCATTCCGGTGGCGGCCGCCTTCGACGCCGAAGGCCCGGTGAGCCTGCTCGAGACCTGGACCGGCGTGATCGCCTTCGCCGGCCAGATCTACGGCGACTTCGCCGGCTACACCGACATGGCCATCGGCATCGCGCTGCTGCTCGGATTCAAGGTCCCACTCAACTTCCGGGTGCCCTACTTCGCCGTTTCGCCGGTGGACTTCTGGCACCGCTGGCACATCTCGCTCTCGACCTGGCTGCGGGACTATCTCTACATCTCCCTGGGCGGCAACCGCACCGGGCACCGCACCCGCAACGTGATGATCACCATGTTGCTCGGCGGACTGTGGCACGGTGCGGCCTGGACCTTCGTCGTCTGGGGAGCGTTCCACGGCATCCTGATCGTGGTGACCCACGCGCTGACCCAGATCAAGAGCCTGGCGCTGTTCCACGACGGCCGGTCGAAGTGGATCTCCCCGCTCAAGTGGGCGGCGACGCTGTATCTGGTGATGATCGGCTGGGTGCTGTTCCGTGCCACGAGCCTCAACCGTGCCGGTGACGTGCTGGCTCAGATGCACGGATTCGGGCCGGCCGCGGAATCCGGCGGCAAAGCCATGTTGATCTTCCTCACCTGCATCGCGGTCTTCTTCGTGATGCACCTGATCGACCTGCTGGTGCTGAAGAAGGGTGACTGGTTGATTCGCCGCATCGCGCCTCGGGGCGAGGTAAGCGGACGGGTCTGGACCGGCAACCTGGTGCGGGTCGGCCTGTTCTGGTTCCTGTTGGCCTTCGTCCAGGGCCTTTGTCTGATGATGGGAGAGCCGAGCGATGAGTTCATCTACTTCCAGTTCTAGCGGCGAGATCGCTCCCCGCGGGCCCTACGTCAAGGTGCTGGCGGTGATGCTGCTCGGGATGGGCGGCGCCCTCGCGCTCTTGCTGACCTTCGGCTACTTCGCCAGAGCCAACGCGGCAAACATCCTCGAGCGGGTCACCGAGGCGCGCTCCTACCTGCCGCAGATCGCCGAGGAAGAGAAGCCGGTGGTCATGGCCTTCGGTTCCTCGATGACCGACGCCGGCTTCCTGTCGACGATGTTCGACCGGGACATGGCGGCCCGGGGAATCGAGGTCAAGTCCTACAACTTCGGATTCGGCGGATTGAACCCCTACTTTCAGGACTACCTCTCTCGCCGCATCCGCGATGCGTTCCAGGCCAAGGACAAACGCCTCGAGCTGGCGATGATCGAGTTCACGCCGCTCCAGAACACCAAGGCCCGTTGGAAAGGGGCTCAGCCGGTGGTCGACTCCTACGTCGCGATGCTGGGAGACGGCAGCGACATCTGGGATGTCGCCAAGGAAGATCTGACCCGGGGCTCGCGGATGGCCGTGATCAAGTACCTGCGCAACGAGGTCTCCGCCGAGATGGTCACCTTCTACCTCGGCAGCGAGATGTTCAGCGAACGCTCCCGCCCCTCCGCCGGCATTCCCCCCGACGAGGAGAAGGACGCCCTGGAAGATGAGCTGGTACCGAAGCTGGTCCAGGCCTACGAGGATGAGTTCCCCGACGACGAGGACTGCGACTGGTGCTGGGCCCGACAGGGGGGCACGTTGATGCGCGAACAGCGCAAGCCCGAGACCCTGGAATGGTTCCGCCAGTACTGGGAAGCCCGGCGCAGCGAGCAGCGCATGGCCGACGATCGACTCTGGCGCATCCAGTGCTGCGACATCGAGGAGCTGGACTTCGAGGAGGAGCTGGTTGCCGGCTTCATCCGCACCGTGAAGAACTTCCAGGAGTTCTCCGACCGGGTGGAGGTCGTGCTGCTGCCGCGGAACCACGACTGGATCCAGCGCGGGCCCGAAGCCTGGCAGCGGCTCGAGGCGGTGCTGGAGCGGATCGAACGGGAGACCGGCGCCACGGTACGCAGCTTCGAGGACTCACCGGAGATCACGCCGCAGCACTTCCACGACACGACCCATCTATCCCCCTACGAGGGGAACGTGGCCTTCACCAACCTGCTGGTCGAGACCTACGCCCCGCTGCTGCAGCGCTAGAACCCCTGGTGCACCCTTGGCGTGGACGACCGGGTTCGGCCACGAGGCCAACAAAAACGGGGAGCCCGAAGGCTCCCCGTTCGCGTGATGGACTCGCGGTAGAGATCAGTCGAGGTCGACGACGAATCCCTCGAAGAAGCCATCGGGGTTGACGCCGTAGCCGGTGAAGGTCTTTCCGTCGGGGGTCACGCCGCTGACCGCCTGGATATCCCAGTCCAGCGCGTCGTAGATACCGTTGCGCTTGAGGAAGCCGCCGAAGGTCTCCTGGCCGTTCTCATCGGTGTAGATCATCGAGCGGCGGCTGTTCTGGATGAACGTGAAGCCGACGACGACCGAACCGTCCTCACTCATATCCCCGGCGAAGGTGCCGGTGATCGCCAGCCCGCCGGTAGCGTTGACCGTCTCGGTCGCACCGAACTTGGTGAAGCCTTCACCTTCCCGCCAGCGCCAGCTGAAGCGGCTGTCGCCGAACTCGAAGTTCTGTCCGACGATCACGGTGCCGTCACTGTTGACCGCTTCGGCTTCGCCGACGAACTTGCCGTCCTCGGTCATGATGTACTCGGGCACACCGTTGATCCACTTGGCGCCCAGGCGGCTGCCGAACTGGGAATCGCTCCAACCGACGATGACTTCACCGTCGCCGGAGATCCCGTTGGCCCGGGAGGAACGCCCTTCGACCAGACTGCCCAGATCCGTCGCCGGGCCGCCGGCGACCAGATCCCACAGGCCGCCGTGGGCGCGGCAGCGCTGTTCGCCGCCGAGCCAGGCCAGACCGACCATCTCGGTCCCGTCGGTGGTCAGATCCCAGGCGCCACTGAGGAACGCGTCGCAACGCTCGGCTCCGGGCACGGAACCGAGATCCTGCCAGTCGCTGTCGCCGAGATAGAGGGCCGCATTCCAGCGTCCCTCGGAGTCGACGTTGCAGCCGACGATGGTGTTGCCGTCACCGGAGACCGCGACCTGGCCGGAACTGCAGCCCCCGCCGATGACCTCGACACCCTCGCCCCGTGTCCACACGAAGTTCGGACCGAAGAACAACTGGCCGACGACCGTATTGCCGTCATCGGAGATTCCGATTGCCAGCGTGTCCGGCGTCCCCATCCGGGTGAAGGTCCCGCCGGCCAGCGCCGGTCCCGCCGCCAGCGCCAGCGCCGTCAACGTAATGACGAAACGTCTCATGTTCATGGTTTCCCCCTTTTGTTCAACCGCACCGGGCGGTCTGAATACATCCCTTGGCTTTCTTGCCTTTATCCCGCCGATTCATCCAGGAGCCCCAGCAACTCGGGCAATCGCTCGGTCAACACCGTCTTCGGCACGAAGCCGTCGGCGCCTACCGCGCGGCTCTGTTGCCGTACGGCGTCGTCGTCGTAGAGACTGACCATCACGATGCGGGGCGCGCCGGATACCGCCTTGACCTGGCGTGTCGCCTCGAACCCGTCCATGTCGGGCATGAACGCGTCCATCAACACCAGGTCCGGCCGCAGCCGCTCGGCGGCCTCGACCGCGTCGGCACCGTTCCGCGCCGTTCCCCTGAGCGCCAGTCCCGGTTGCTCGGCGATCCAGGCGCACACCGCGTCGAGAAATGCTTCGTTGTCATCGACGACGAGTACCTGGATTGCCTCTGTCTCCATGACCAGGAGTGTGCGGGAACACCCATGCCCCGGCCTATCGGGGAAACCCCGAGGTGATTCGGGGAGATCCCTGAGTTTGCGGATTCCCGGCGCCGGGATCGGAGGCCCGGAGGTACACTTGATGTGCGGGGTGGGGATGGTGAATCGACGAAAGCGACGACGCTATGCCGTAGCGCCAATTCCAGCGGCGTTGCTGATCTCCCTCTGCGCGTCGGCCGCCACGCCTCCTGCCGAACCCCGTCTACCCCTCGGCGAGCCCGTCGGACGCGCCCCCGACTCGATCACGGCGCTGCTCCAGGACCGTTCAGGTTTCATCTGGGTGGGTTCCCGCGAAGGTCTCCTGCGCTACGACGGCTACACCATGACCGTGTTCGATCATGACGTGGCCGATCCGACCTCGATCTCCGGCAACACGATCCGCACGATCTACGAGGACAGCCGGGGCACTCTGTGGGTCGGCACCAACACCGGCGGGTTGAACCGCTTCGATCCGGCAACCAATCGATTCGTGCGCTACCGCCACGACTCTTCCGACATCGAAACGTTGAGTCACGACAGCGTCTACGCGATTCTCGAGGATCGGGGCGGCGACCTCTGGATCGGCACCCAGATCGGCCTCAATCGACTGGACCGGGAGACCGGGCGCTTTCAACGCTATCTGGCCGACCACGCCGAGCCCGGCGGGTTGACCAACGACTACGTCGACGCGCTGGCCGAACACCCCGACGGCTCGCTCTGGATCGGAACCGTCGGCGGCGGCCTGCATCGGCTCGACCCTCAAAGCGGACACTTCGAGGTGTTCCGTCACGACCCCGAGGATCCCTCTTCGATCAGCTCGGACAAGGTCTTCGCCCTCGAACTAGGACCCGACGGCTCGCTCTGGATCGGCGGCGACCGTGGACTCGACCGGCTGATGCCCGACGGCGAGCTGGATCGACTCGCACCCCGGGAGACGATCACGCTGTTACGGGCCGACGGCCAGGGCCGGCTCTGGGCGACGACCTGGGGCGGCGGCGTACTGGAGATCGACGGACGGGACGGAACCATGCTGGCGCGGCGCACCCGCGGCAGCCCCGGAGACGACCGCTTTACCGCGGTACTGGTCGACCGGGAACGCGGACTCTGGGTCGGGTCCTGGTCCGACGGACTGTTTCGAGATCGCCGCCAGGGAAGCTTCGACCTGTTGCTCGCCGACGGCTCGCCCGATGCCCTGAGCCATCCGGATTCGACCTCGCTGATGGAAGACCGGGCCGGACGCCTGTGGGTCGGCACCTGGGGCCGGGGCCTGGACCTCTACGACCGGGACCGGCGCAAGGTCAGGAACTTCGGCGGCGAGATCCAGAGCGTGTTCTCCCTGGCGGAGGATCCCGACGGCGTGATCTGGGCCGGAAGCATGCTCGGCCTCCATCGCGTCGATCCGAAGTCCGGGGCGGTCAAGACCTACGGCCACGACCCCGCCGCTCCCCACAGCCTGGGGAGGGGCTACGTCACCTCGCTGCTGGTCTCCCGCAACGGCGAACTCTGGATCGGTGTCGGCGGCGGCGGACTGAGTCGTTGGCTCGGCGACGGAAGATTCGAGCACTACCGCCACGCGCCGGACAATCCGCTCAGTCTGAGCGACGACTACATCTCGGCGCTCTACGAGCACGACGCCGGAGAACTCTGGGTCGGAACCCGCTCAGGCGGCCTGAACACCTTCGATCGTGAAACCGGCAGGGTCCGGCGACACCTGCCCGACCCGGCCGATGAGAACTCACTGAGTCATCACTTCGTATCCGCGATCACCCGGGATGCAGAAGGCACGACCTGGATCGGGACCGTCGGCGGCGGATTGAACCGGGTGCTCGCCCAGGCGGCCGACACCCCCGGGGATCAAGGCGAGGCGCTGCGCTTCGAGCGCTATACCCGCAGCAGAGGGCTGAACGACGACAACATCATGTCGGTCGTACCCGACGACGACGGCAGCCTGTGGCTCTCTTCCATGCGAGGGCTGTCGCGGTTCGATCCCGGCCGGGCGGCGCTACGGCAGTTCGAAGAAGCGGACGGCCTGCCCTCGGGGCAGTTCAACTCCCGGGCAGGCTTTCGCGGCGAGACCTCACTCTACTTCGGCTCCTCCCGGGGAGTGGTCATCGCTCCTCGCGGCACCGACTTCAGTCCGCCCGGCCCGTCTCCGACGACGATCACCTCGGTACGGACCCCGTCGGGCGACCCTGCCGCCTTTCCCACGGAGTCCCGCAACTCCCGGATCACCCTGGGCTACGGTGACCTCCTGTCGCTACAGTTCGCGGTCCTGGATTTCGGCTCCCCGGCCCAACACCGCTACGCCTACCGCCTGGAAGGCAGGCGTGAGGGCTGGGTCGACGTTCGCCACGGCCGTGAGGTGACCTTTACCGACCTGCGGCCCGGCAACTACGTGTTGACCGCCCGCGGTCGCAACGGGAACGGCGTCTGGAGTTCCTCGCCGCCGATCGAGATCGAGGTCGTGCCTCCCTTCTGGATGACCTCCTGGTTCCGCGCCGCCGTGGTGCTCGGAATCCTCGGCGGCGCGTTCTTCATTCACCGGCGGCGCACCTCGGCGCTGAAGCGACGCAACTTCGAGCTCTCGCGCCTCAAGGACCAGCGCGAACAGGCGGTCGCCGAGGCGGAAGCGGGCTACGCGCGGCTGCGTCGACTGACCCGCCGGCTCGAGATGGCCAAGGAGGACGAGCGCAAACGGATCGCCCGGGAGCTCCACGATGAGATGGGGCAGGGGCTGACCGCGGCCAAGATCAACCTCGAGTTGCTGCAGCGCGATCCCGGAGGAGGCGAGGCGGCGGTCCGGCTGCAGGACACGGTGCGTTTGATGGACGAGATGATTCGCCACGTGCGGACACTCTCCCTCGACCTGCGGCCGCCGCTGTTCGACGAGCTCGGCCTGGAGGCCGCGTTGCGCAGCTTCCTCGAAGGACAGTCTCAACGGAGCGGCCTCGACGTGCGCTCGGAGATCGACGGAGACCTGCACGAACTGGATCCGGCAACCGCCATCACCCTGTTCCGGGTGGTGCAGGAGGGCTTGACCAACATCGTTCGTCACGCCGGGGCAGAGACGGTCACGGTGCGGTTGAACCGCAAGAACGGCAGCGTGCGCACCAGCATTCGCGACGACGGACGCGGCTTCGATGTCTCTCGCGCCCTGGAACGAGGAAGCGCCGGACACCACCTCGGTCTGCTCGGTATCCGGGAACGGGTCGAAGGGCTGGGCGGCGTCGTCGACATTCGCTCCACCTGCGGCGACGGGACCTGCCTGGAAGTGCGGGTCCCGATTCAACCGGTGGCTTCCTGATGCGGTTGATTCTCGCCGACGACCACACCCTCGTCCGTGCGGGCATCCGTTCGCTGCTCGAGGCGATTCCCGAGGTGGCTGTGGTTGCCGAGGCCAGCGATGGCCACGGGGCGCTGGAGCTGATCGAGAAGTACCGCCCGGAGCTGGCCCTGCTCGATGTGACCATGCCCGGCCTCAACGGACTGGAGGTCGCCGAACGGGCGCGAAAGAGCTCGCCGTCGACCCGCACCCTGGTGCTCTCGATGCACGCCGGCGAGGAGTACGTCGCTCGCGCGCTGCGGGTCGGCGTAGCGGGTTACCTGCTGAAGGATGCGGCGGCCGCCGAACTGGAGATCGCCATCCGGGCGATCGCCCGGGGCGACCGCTATCTCAGCCCCGCCATCTCGACCCAGGTCGTCGACGGTTTCCTGCGGGCGTCGGAGCCCGCTGCCGACCCGCTGGCGGGGCTGACCGCCCGGCAGCGGGAAACGCTGCAGATGATCGCCGAAGGGCACTCGACCCGCCAGATCGCGGAGACGCTGGGGGTCAGCGTCAAGACCGTCGAGACACACCGGGCCCAGTTGATGGACCGCCTCGACATCCACGACCTGGCGGGTCTGGTTCGTTTCGCCGTTCGGGTCGGGCTGGTTTCCCCGGACGCCTGACCCGCCGGATGGCTCTCGACGGCTAGGGCCGCAGCAGGGCCCCGCCGGCGCCGGCTCCCGGACGCGGCTCCCCTTCACAGGAAAGCTCGGCCCCAAAGTCGGCCAGATCGATCTCGACGTCGCAGGGCACCTCCGGCAGCGTGAGCGGACCGGCGGGAACGCCGTGCAGCACCGTGCGCCGTCCACCGGGCCACAGCACCTCGAGCGTACCGGTCGACGCGCCACCCAACCCGAACACACGTTCCAGCGCGTGCTGCGACGCGTGGCTGGAACCGGCGACCACCGGCAGGGTCACGGTCTTTCCGCCCTGCGGGGTGAAGGAAACCAACGCGCCGATCCCCTCACGGTTGACCACCGCGCCGGGGATCAGGCCGGCATTCCCCTGCAGGGTGACCCGCACCGATCCGTTGCCGTTGTCGCCGCTGCTCAGTTCGACCATCAGGTCCCCCTGCTCCGCCTCGAGACCCATCCAGGCGAAGCGCGGATCGGGATCTCCGGGAGGGGTGACCGGCACCATCAACGGCGCGAAGTAGGCGCTCTGATCGTAGGCGGAGCCGTAGCTGAGCGTCGTCGGCACCAGCGGCGTCGCCGGGTTGAGCCGCACGCTGGCTGCGGAGACCAAGTCGACGAAACCATCGCGATTGAGATCCCCGACCGCCAGGGCCCGAACGCTGCGATCGGTGTGATCGGTCACCAGGGCATCGGTGTCCGCCACGAACCGGCCGCTGCAGTCGACGTTGCGCAGCATCGCACCGGGATTGTCGCTGATCGTTCCCATCCCGGTGTGCAGCCCACCGTGGAAGTGCACGTCCAGGTCGCCGTCGTTGTCGTAGTCGAAGATCGCCGCGCCCCAGCCGAAGGGGGTCGCTTCGAGAGCGCCGACGCCGGGATCGGAGAATTCGCCGCTGCCGTCGCCCAGCCACCAGCGGCTGGAGCTTCCGCCGACATAGGGCATCCCCATGACGCCCATGCCGTAGTCGCCGAAGGAGGTCGCGAACAGGTCGACATGCCGATCGCAGTTCAGGTCGCCGAATGCCAACCCCATCCACTCGCTGGCCGCTGCCGGTCCGGCGGTCAACGGATGATCGGTGAACTGTCCGCTGCCGTCATTGAGGAACGCGTGCAGCAAGGCCCGGTCCTCGCACTTGGCGGGAATCCCGGCGTCGCAGACACGCTGGGGCATGATCGCCGCCTGATCGTCGGCGAAGACGATGTCGGTATCGCCGTCGGCGTCGATATCGACGGCGCCGACCGCCCAGGTGATTCCCGGCCGGCCCGCGTAGAACGCCCCGTTGTCGCGAATGCCGGAGACCGCGCTGACATCGTCGAAGCGATTGCCGCCGGCATTGAAGAACAGCTGGTTGTGCTGGTTCAGGTCGTAGGGCTCGACGAAGATCGGATGGGAATAGTCCTGGTCGAAGGCGTTGGCGATCACCACGTCGAGCAGGCCGTCCGCATCGAAATCACCGAGGCTGCAGCTCGACGAGGAGAGATCTCCCCCGCCCAGGCCGTGCCCCGCCGGCTCACTGAAGGTGCCGTTCCCCTGGTTCTCGAACAGCCGGTTCGGCTCGTTGCGTCCGAGGACGATCAAATCGGTATCGCCGTCGTTGTCGATATCGCCGGCGCAGGTACCGAAGCTGTCCTGGTCGACGGCATCGACGCCTGCGGCCCGGGCCACGTCGACGAAACCGATCGCGCCGGTTTCCTCGAGCTGGTTGGACAGCAGCACGTTGGCCGCGTCAGGGCCGTTGGTCGCGTAGACATCGAGGTCCCCGTCTCCATCGAAATCGAAGATCGCGATCCCGGGCAAACCGTGAGCCATCATCGGCAGCTCGATCAGCTCCGCCATCGAAACCGGGTGTGCTGCGTCGGCCGCCTGATGCCAGGCGTCGATCAGCGCCGCGCCGCTCGATGGCGCGCGGCGGTAGTCCTCGACCGCCGCATCGGCCAACGGCTCGAAGCGGACGCCACCGTCCGCCATGGCGGGGCTCTGGATCAGGGTGGCGGCCATCAGGCCGAACACACCCAGGAAGGTCTTGAAACCGTGCATCGTCATCTCTCCTAGTCGCCTTTGTGGGAGCGGGCCGGGCCCGCGTTCTGACGAGCGGCGGCAGGATCCGGCGCTCGTTGCCAGGGTCCAGAAACCTGACGAGGCCGGTTTCACACTTCACGTGCACTTTTTTTCGGAAGTCGGTCTCTCCCCTGTTCGCCGTGACCGGGCTCGGAAGGTGTTCCGGTATGATCGGGGGATCTATCGGCACCGTGGGTGGGAGCCGTTTGCACGGAGGGGACCAAAATGATGAAGAGATCGGTGTTTTTGCGTGGCGGCCTCGCAGCCGTGGTGATGACGGCGGCGATCGCCGGCACCTGGGCCCAGGAAGGCATGCCCGAGATGACTCCCGAACAGCAGGCCGAGATGCAGGCCTTCGTGGCGGCGGGCACGCCGGGAGAACCTCACGCGTTCATGGCCGAGAGCGTCGGTGAGTTCAGCGTAGTGGTCAAGAGCTGGATGGAGCCGGGGACACCGCCGATGGTCTCCGAAGGGACCGCGACCCGCGAGATGACGCTGGGCGGCCGGGTCCTGGTCGAAGAGATGAGCACCTCGATGATGGGCATGCCCTACGAGGGCCGAGGGACCCAGGGCTTCGACAACGTCTCGGGTAAGTTCTGGGCGACCTGGACCGACAACATGTCCACCGGCCTGATGGTCAGCGAGGGGAGCTGCGGCGACGACGGCACCTGCACCTTCATGGGCGGCTGGAACGATCCCATGACCGGCAAGCCGACCACCGCCCGCATGGTGACCCGGCAGACCGAGTCCGGCGAGGTGATGGAGATGTTCGGGCCGGACCGAGAGGGCAACGAGATGAAGATGATGGAGATCATCTACACCGAGAAATAGTCGCTATTTCAAGTAATTTGACCTGGGCCGGGCGGATTCCTACATTTTCCCGGTGCGTCGATTCGTTGCAAGACAGCCGATTCTGGACGTGCGCGGCCGGGTGGTCGCGTACGAGCTGCTCTATCGCTCCGGCGAGGAGAACTACTTCGACGCCTCCGATCCGGACGCCGCCTCGGCCCAGGTCATGGCCGACTCGGTCGTGCTCCACGGCCTCGACGAGCTGACCGACAACAAGCGAGCCTTCATCAACCTGACTCGCAAGGGGTTGACCGACGGCTACGCCCACGTGCTGCCCCGTCACAAGGTGGTCTGCGAGTTGCTGGAGTCCATCGAGCCCGACGACGAGGTGGTGAGCGCCTGCGCCAAGTTGCGCTCCTCGGGCTACCGTCTGGCCCTCGACGACTTTCACTACAACGAGAGCTTCGATCGATTGCTCAAGCTGGTCCACGTGGTCAAGGTCGACTTTCTCGACACCGATGAAGCCGAGATGGAGGAGCTCTGCGACCGGCTGCGGCGCACCGACGCCCAGCTGCTGGCCGAGAAGATCGAGAACCAGGAACAATACGAGAAGGCGATCGACGCCGGCTTCAGCCTGTTCCAGGGATACTTCTTCGGCCGGCCCAAGATGGTCTCCACCCAGAACCTGGCGCCCCAGCGCAGCCACTACTTCCAGCTGCTGCACAAGATTCACGAGCCCGAGCTGGACTTCGGCAGCATGGAGCGGATCCTGCGCCAGGAAGCATCGCTTTGCTACCGGCTGCTCAAGTACGTCAACTCGGCGTTCTTCTCGTTGCGCACGCCGGTGGATTCGATCCGCCGGGCGTTGATCATTCTGGGCGAAGCGGAGATCCGTAAGTGGGCGACGTTCCTGATCATGTCGGAACTCGGCGCCGGCCGGCCTGACGAGCTGATCCGCCACGTCACGCTGCGAGCTCGCTTTGCCGAGAACCTGGCGCCCGCCTTCGCCATCGACGACCGGGCCGAAAGCCTGTTCATGCTCGGCCTGTTCTCACGGCTCGACGCGATGATGGACCGGCCCCTCGAGGAACTGCTGCAAGACTTGCCCATCGCCGAAGAGATCAAAAACACACTCCTCGGCGGCGAGAGTCCGCTGCGTCCGGTGTACGATTACATCCAGGCCTATGAACGAGCGGACTGGAACATCATCGACGCGGCGACAGACGCGTTGTGCGCAGAAGAAGAAGAGATCGCCACGCTCTATCAAGAAGCGGTCGAGTTTGCCGGAAAGGGCGAAGGCTAGCCCCACGCCCAAGGCGCCTCCCTCCAACGATCGCACGCCCCCTGCCGAGAGCCGCTGCCGTTGAGCGAATCTTCGGGCCGCCCCGGCACCATCGATAGCCTGCTTCGCGCCGTCACCTGGCGCACTGTGTCGGTCAGCCTGCTGTCGTTTGCGGCGGGCATTCCGCTGGGTCTGGTCTGGATCGCCATCCCCGACTGGATGAACTCGGTCGGGGTGGACATCCGGGTGGTTGGCGCGCTGAGCCTGGCTCAAGCACCCTGGTCGTTCAAGTTCCTCTGGTCACCGCTGATGGACCGCTACACGCCACCCTGGTGGGGCCGGCGCAGGGGCTGGGCCTCGCTCACCCAGATCGCCATGGCGGTGCTGATCTTCGCCGTCGGCGGAGTCGGTGGTCATCCCGATGCGGCGTGGGTCATCGCCGCTCTCGCCCTGGCCATTGGCTTCGCGGCCGCAAGTCACGACATCGCCATCGATGCCTACGCCGTCGAGGTGCTCCGCAAGGAGGAGCAGGGCATCGCCGTCGGCGCCCGCACCGCCGTCTACCGGGCGGCGATGTTGCTCGCCGGCGGCTACGCCATCAGCCTTGCCGCAGAGTTCTCCTGGCAGTTCGTCTGCGCCGGCCTGGCGCTCTGCTATCTGCCGATGCTGTCGGTCACGTGGAAGGCGCCGGAGCCACCGCGGGACCATGCGCCGCCCCGGTCACTTCGCGAGGCGGTATGGCTCCCCTTCGTCGGCGCCCTGCGCCGGCACCGGGCCCTCGAAATCCTGGCCTTCGTCGTGCTCTACAAGCTGGCCGACAATCTCTCCCAGGCGCTGTTGCGCCCGTTTCTCGAGAACATGGGCTACAGCGCCTTCGATCGTGGATTCGCCTTCTCCACGATCGGCTTCCTGGTCACGCTGGCCGGCACCTTCATCGGGGGTATCGCCTGCACGCCGCTGGGCCTCGGGCGCGCCCTGTGGATCTTCGGCGGACTCCAGATCTTCTCCAACATCGGTTACGTGCTGATCACCTACGATCCGGGGAACCGCCCGCTGATGTACGCGGCGATGTCCTTCGAGGTCTTCGCGACCGGCCTGGGGATGGGTGCCTTCGGCGTCTTCCTGCTGCGTCTGACCCAAAAGCGGTTCTCGGCGACCCAGTACGCCCTGTTCTCCAGCCTCTTCGGCTTGCCGCGGATCCTGGCGGGCCCGGCGACCGGCTTCGCGGTCGACGCACTGGGCTGGCGCACCTTCTTCTGGATCACCATCGCGGCGGGCGTTCCGGGGCTGCTGTTCCTGCAACGCTTCGCGCCAATCGGTGAGCGGGAACCACGCTTCGAGATCGAGGCGGCCACGACCTCCCGCAGCTACTCCAGGAGCGGTCTACTGCTCCGCGGCATCGCCGGCGGGATAGTCGGCTTCCTGCTGAGCACCCTGCTCTGGAGCACCCTTCAGGCGGCCAAGGCGGTCCGTGCCGAGGGTGGCGCCTTCGACCTGCCGGCCGCACTTTCAACGATCCTGCAGCCTCAGAACGCCGGGGGCGCGCTCCAACTCCTGGCTCTGGTCATCACCGGGGTTATCCTGGGGCTGATGACGGCGGCGGTCTTCGCCGCCCGCAGCGCGAACACGGAGTCGTGAGCTCGATGCCCAGTGTGACCACCACCACCCTGCAGGACTTCCCGGCGCTTCTGTCCAGGGTCTGGACCTGGGGCAAGCGCGCCTTCTGGATCGCGCTGTTCGCCCTCTCGGCAATCGTGGTGCTGGAGGCGATCCACCTCCACGAGTTACTGGCCCGGGTGCATCCATGGCTGGCCTGGAGCGTCAGCGGGCTGTTGCTCGCGGTGCTGCTGTTCGGCACCCTGCGCACGCTGATCATGTACCTGCGGGTCCCCAGGGTATTGACCCCGCCGGAGCTGCCGTCGCTCAAGGTCGGCTGGAATCCGGAACAGCAGGAGACCTACCGGCGCTTCGCGGTCAAGTATCTGGAGCGCCAGGCCCGCAACCCGCACCTGGACGACGAGGCCAAGGCGCGGATCCCGGAGACCATCGTCGAGATCCAGCGGCGCGCCGAGGAGTGGCCCGACGATCAGATCGAGGCGGCCCACAAGCTGGTCGAGCAGGTCGAGCCCGCCATCGGCGAGATCATCGCCTCGCTGGACGATACCGCGGGCCGCATGATCCGCCGCACCGCCGTCGAGGTCTCGGTGGCCACCGCCGTCTCTCCCAGCATCCTGCTGGACAGCCTGATCACCCTCAACCGCAACGTGAACATGATCACCAAGCTGGCCGACCTCTACTACGGCCGGCCGGGACTGATCGGCTCGCTGCGAGTCGTGCGGGACGTGATCGGCGCGGCAGTCGCCGCCGGTGCCCTGGAAGCGATCACCGACCAGGTCACCTCGGTCGCTGCGGAGGTCACCGGAAGCTGGTCCTCTCGCCTGCTGGGCCCCCTGGGCCAGGGGGCGGTCAACGGCGTGGTGACCATGCGGCTCGGAGCCGCGGCCCGCACCCGCTGCCGCAGCCTGCACTCCCGCCGGGTGCCCTGGACCTTCTGGCGCATGCGGGACTATCGCAAGGCGGTGCGTCGCCTGCTCGACTGGATGAACGAAGAGGTCGGCCCCGCCTTCACCTCGCCGATCGCACGCTGGCTCGGCCGCACCGAAGAGGGTCCCGGTGGCGAGGGGGATCAGGCGCTGGTGCCGGCTCCGCCGCCGAAGGAGCCCTGGTGGAAGCGGGTCTTCCGCCGCAAGGGCCGCAGTGGTGCGGTTCCCGCCGAGGTGGTCGACGAAGGGGTCGACCCGCTGCTCGACAGCGACCTGCTGGAGTAGCCGATGACGGTCACCCTGCGCCTGGCGGCGCCCGGCTTGCTGCTGGCCCTCGCGGTCCTGGTGCCGTTCCTGCAGAAACCCTTCACCATCGACGACACCCTGTTCTTGCGCATGGCCGAGCAGGCGCTGGTCGAACCGTTGCACCCCACCGCCTTCGACTACCTGTGGGACGTCTATCCCCAGCGTGTTTCGACGATCATGCCCAGCGGGCCGGTGGGTGCGTGGCTGCTGACGCCGGCGGTGATGCTGGGGGGCGCCGAATGGGCCGGCCACGGCGTCACGCTGTTGCTGCTGCTGATCGGCATCCTGGCCACGGTCTCCCTCGGCCGCCGGCTCGGACTCGACGACAACGCCGCCCGCTTCGGCGGTTTGCTGCTGGCAGCGACGCCAGCGGTGCTGGGCATGGCCGGAACCTGTATGCCCGACGTCGCGGCGATGACCTTCGGCGTGCTCGGTCTCGAGCGCCTGGCGGCGTGGTTCGGCCGGTCTCGGGAAGAGTCGTCGCAGTCGATCCACCCGTGGTCGCGGCTGTTACCCGGGTTGATCTGTCTTAGCCTCTCGATCCTGGCCCGGAGTCACGGCCTGTTGCTGCTGGGAGTCGCGGCGCTGTTGATCCTGCGTTCTCGCGACGGCCTGCAGCGACCGCGGGTCTTGCAACGGCTGTCGCTGTTGCTGCCCGTGCCCTTCCTGGCCTTCGCCGTGTTCATGCTGACGCGGGATCCTGCAGGCGGCGCCGGGGTCGACGACGCCGTCGGCGGCTTCTTCACCCTCGACGTGCTGCGGCTGAACCTGTTCTCCTTCGTCACCCACTACGTGCTGGCGCTGCCCCTGGTGGTGCCGCTTTGGTTGGCGCGACGCAGCCGCGTCCACTGGGGCACGGTGCTCGGCGGCACCCTGTTGGCTGTTCACGCCCTGGATGCCTCCCGGCGACTCAGTGAGTGGTGGGCGCTGGCGCCCCTGGCGGGGCTGGGCTTCGCCGTGCTGCTGCACCTGGTGATCGACGGCTGGAAACAGCGAGCCGCGCCGAGCGAGCCCGGACCGTTGGACGGTCTCGCTCGCTCCGCGTTGATCGTGTGGTTGTTCGTCGCTGCCCCGGTGGCGGTCTACCTCCAGCTTCCCGCCAAGTACCTGGTGCTCTCCGCCCCCGCCTTCGCGCTGCTCTTCGTCGCCGAGGTGCGCTCGCCGCGGCTCCGCATCGCGACCCTGGTTTACGGCGTACTGCTCGGCGTGTTGATCCTACGCGCCGACGCAAACCTGGCGGGTGTGCAGCGCCAGGCAGTGGAACAACAGCTCACGCCGCGCCTGGAACAGGGGCAGACGATCTACTTCGCCGGACACTGGGGGTTTCAGTGGTACGCCGAAGAGGCCGGGGTGGAGCCGCTGACCGACGAGTTCGAACCGGGCGACCTGGTGTTGCTCGACCCGCTGGCTGCGGGACGCAACCAGCTCGACTTCCACGTTCCCGAAGAGAACCGCACGCTGGTCGAACTGGTTCCCCTGGGCCACCCCGGTGGGCGCTTGATGTCCGGCGGCGCCGGCTTCTACTCCAACCAATGGGGGCTCTTGCCCTGGGCCTACTCGTCGGAGCCGATCGTGACCTTCGAACTTTGGCGGATCGACCGGATCACCGGCGACTGAACGGACCTGCTCAGTCGAGCTTGGCGCCGGTTCCACCCCAGAGCGCGAACAGCAAGCGGAAACGCACCGGGCCCAGGGTGACCTTGGGAGGTGGAAGCCGCACGAGCTGCTGCTTCAACCGCTCCAGGTTCTTCTCGTCGGGGGTCGGACGATAGCGCGCCGTCACGTCCACCCGGCCGTCGAGACGCAGCTCGTACTCGAGAGCCAGGTCGGCGCCCCCTTCCGACGCCGTGTGGGCGGTCCAGTTCTCGACGGCTGCGGCGACCTTCGCCGTGAAGGCATCCAGCGCAGCGCGATCGAGACGATGGGGCACCTCGGATTCAGGGGTGATGAACTGGATCCCCGAGAAGCGGGAGAAGCCGATGCCGGGCAGCCCGTCGGTGATCTGAGTTTCGCCGGCGACCGACTCGATGCCGCCGGAGGCACTCGGCTCCTGCCCCGCAGGCGGCAGCGGCAGACCGCGCACCGGATCGTTCCAGGCCTCGTGCAGCCACATCAACTCGAACCCCAGCCCCTGCCCCTGGTCCGGCTCGGCGCGGAGCGGCTGCCCCGCGGCGATCGCCTGGCGCAGGCGCTCCCAGGTTTGCGCCTGCAGGGCCAGCGCCAACCCGTCCTCGGCGATCCCGGCGCGGTCCTGGGGTTCGCCCACGGAGATCAACAGGAAGTTGGCGGCGATGCGCACCGTGTCCTGGGCGCCGGCACCCACCGAGTGCAGTCCCTTGCGCCCCGAGGCAGGGTGCAGCGCGGCGTGAGACCGGGGATCGGGATCGGTAAACAACACCCGCGGCTGACCCGGCTCCATGCCCTCGGTCTGCTGCAGCAGCGCGTCCCGCACCTGGGGATGGAGCTGCAGCACGACCCGCTGGCCGGCCAGGCCCACCGGCCCATCGGCCTGAGGGCCGCGAACCCAGCCGTGGAGATAGGCCACGGCACCCCGTAGATGGGCGCGGCGAGTGCGGGCCAGCAGACTCTGGTTCCCGTCGTCGGGTAGCTCCGGGCGGTTGTCCTCGATCCACGGGGTCGTCGGATAGAAGCGATGGTGCCGGGCGAAGTGGGTCATCAAGCGCACGACCCCGAACTGCCGGGCCGCCTCGATCTCCTCGGCGGTCAGCGGCACGCCCAGCAGATGGGGCGGCACGATCATCCGGCCCGGTAGCCGCTGGGGCAGCGTGAACAGCAGACCGGCGAAGGTGTTGCCGCCGAAGTTCATCGGCGCGCCTTCCTGGAACGGCATGCAGCTACCCACGTCGGAGAAGCGCTTGTTCTCGGCGCGAGCGAAGAGCTGCTGGTAGGGCTCGAGAAGCTCCCTGGGGTACTCGCCCGCTTCGGCGCCCTCGGGGCGGCGGGCCACCAGCATCAGCTCCTTCTGGCCGACCCGACCGAGGCCCGCGCTGAGGTATACCCAGGTGTCGACGTTGCCCGCAGGTGTGGCGAACCGCTGCTCGAATACGTGGACCGCAAGTCGGTCCTCGATCAACACCTCGCGCCCGATCGGCTCGCTCTGCATCGTCTCCCTCGCGCCGACAAAGAAGAAGCCCGGCCAGGCCGGGCTTCGTAACACACACCACCTTACTGCAACGACGCCCCGGATACCCGCAGGGCCCGAAGGCGCCGTTTCAGCGGTGTTCTAGGGACAGGCGGTCACCGTACGCGGCGAGCCGCCGCTGTCGTCGCCGGCACCGGATTCGCCGCACACGTTGGCGCCGGTCACCAGGTAGGTGAAGGCCTCGCCCACGGCGGGGATCGAAGCGTCGGTGATGCTGGACCCTGCGACGCCGTCGACGAAGCAGGTCCAGGAGGGGCTCAGGCCGCCCCGGTAGACGTTGGCTTCCTCGTTCTCGCTGCCGGGAGTCCAACCCAGGGTGTCCACGGCGCTCCAGGCCAGGTCGCTGGGCGGCCCCGCCTCGGAGCTGACGGCGGCGTTGAAGGGCGCGCAGTCGGCGCCGTCGGTCACGCCGTCGTTGTCGTCGTCGTTGTCACAGGCGTCGCCGCTGCCGTCCAGGTCGAAATCGAGCTGATCGGCGTTGGGGATGCTGGAGCAGTTGTCGCAGACGTCGCCGAACCCGTCCCCGTCGCCGTCGGCCTGGTTGCCGTTGGAAGCGTTGACGCAGTTGTCGATACCGCTCTGCACCTCGTCGCCGTCGGGATCTTCACAGGCGCCGGTGTCGCTGAGGATCGCGTTGGTGGTGAAAAAGGGCGCGTGGTACGAGTCGCACTCGCTCTGGATCAGCGAGTTGTTCACGCCGGTGATCGAACCGAACATGATCCGCGAGAAGCCGCTGGCGTGGCCGAGCCGGGTGTTGTGGCCGTACTCGTGGATCCAGAGGATCCCTTCGTTGCCCAGGTTGCTCAGGCGCACCACCACGATGCCGCTTCCCGGTGTGTTGGCGCAGCCGACGATGCCGCCGCCGGGGCCGCCGCACCAGCCGATGCTGGTCACGACCTTGAAGCGTCCCGAATTGTTGCCGATCGCCTGGCTCAACTCGCTGTTGTTGGTGATCACGTCGAGGCCGTCGGTGGGGCTGCCCCAGCTGTTGGCGTTGCCCTGACGGCTGAGGGTGATGCAGCAGGCGACGTCGGATCCGCTGTCGGCCCGGCCGGCGCGGAGGTTGGCGTCGTCGAGCACCTGATCCAGCCGGCTGTTGCCCATGGGCGAGGCGACATTGACATGGTTCGAATAGGTCAGGGCGTTGTCGGTTTCCCGGGACTGGGTATCGAAGGCGTCGATCGAAACGCCACCCTCGTCGCCGGGGAGCACGTCGAGATGACCCGCTTCATCGGAGCCGTTGCCGGCCGTGGGAGCCGGATCGTTCCCGTCCGACGCGGCACTCGCGCCCGATCGGGGCGTTCCGCCGTACCAGGCGGTGACGTCGTCCATCAGTTCCAGCGCGGTCATCGCCGCCGGGGAGGCGGACGCCCCGGTGCCGGGGAAGTGCATCCGGTCCTGGGCGTAGTCGATCAGCGTGTCGCGGGCGAGGTCGCTTCCGGCGTAGGCCAGACCGCTCAGCGCCGCGTCGAACAACACCTGGGTCGCCCGGCGCGGGTCGCTGCTCTGCAGCACCGCTCCCCGCATCTGTCCCGGCCCCAACTCGGGGTCGGTCAGATCCAGCAGCGCCCGCTCGGCCCGCTCGTTGCCGAGA
This sequence comes from Acidobacteria bacterium Mor1, assembly GCA_001664505.1. Taxonomy (GTDB): domain Bacteria; phylum Acidobacteriota; class Polarisedimenticolia; order Polarisedimenticolales; family Polarisedimenticolaceae; genus Mor1. The sequence goes on along the minus strand of CP011806.1, from coordinate 3,958,873 downwards.
CGGGCGGCGTTGCCCAGCGCCCAGGGAGCCATGATCATCGCCCGCTCTTCCTCGGGCACGCTCCAGGGGCCGCGCGGCTCGGCCAGCAGCGCCAGCATGTCTCCGGTGATGTCAATCCCCGGCTGGTAGGCCAGGAAGGCGACGATCTGGTCCCGGTGAGGGAACTGCGGGTCGTGGAGCAGCTCGCGGAGTACCGGCGCCATTCGCGGCCCCAGCTTCTCCCGCATGCGGGCGGCGAAGCCGTCGTCGACACCGTGGATGTAGATCGTGCTCATGGCGGCCACGATCTCTGCCCGGGCCTCGGCATCGCTCATGCCGGGATCGACCTGATGGATGATCGGGACATCGTCACGCAGGTTGCCGTCGACGGAGTCGGCGGCGGCGCAGAGCGGCAGGAAGATGGCGACGAGACAGCAGATCAGGCGGAAATGGCGCACGGATAGCCCCCCGAGAGCGCGAAACGAGCGAATGTGTAGCGAGGCTCGAAGCTCGCCAGCCGGCGCGCGGTTTATACGTCGTTAATGCGAAAGAGACAACCAGGGCGATAATCAGGCGAAGACGGACTCAGTCATCCGGGCCGATCGTTTCGTCGATTCCCGTGCAGACGTCCTCGAAGGTTTGCCGAATCCCGCCGACCCCTCCGAGCGTCCAGGCTGAGCGAAACGTGTGGAGGAAGGTTTCCATCTCGTCCTTGGTGAACGGTTCCCCGGTCATCAGGCGCTCGAGCCTTATCGACAGGTCGAGCAGCTCGGAGCGGAGCTCCGCGAGATCCCCGACCAACGGCTTCGGGTAGTTCCCCTCCCCCAAGGCCCGCTCGAGTTGGCGTTGGATATGGTCGAGAATCGGCCAGCCCGATCCCGGGAAACTGATGGCTGTCTTGATCTTCTGCAGGGCTGCCAGTTGATCGTCGATGGAATCTGCCATTGGAGGGCCTCCCGGTTGAACTCCGGGAACCTTAACAGCCCCTCAGCCGTATCGACCAGGGACGGACCAACCGCCGCGAAGCTACGCGAGCGAGATGCGTCAGGCCCGTTCCGCCGCGCGATGCCGCAACTCCGTGCAGCGGGACGGTGACCGGCAGGCCACCTGGCCTGCCGGGCTCGCGACGGTTGATCCGTCCCTGATCGATAGGAAGCCGGGGACCCTCCCCGGCAAGAGCGCCGGGCTAGCCGGCGGCGGGCTCTCCACCCTCGACGGGCAACACCGGATCGCCCAACTCCTCGTCGGACTCCACCGGCGGCTCGTAGCGAGTCATGCCCCGCTTGAGCGCCGCACCCATGGCTTCCCGGGCGTCGTCGAAGAAGGCGTAGAACACCGGCACGACCAGCAGCGTCAGCAGAGTTGCCGTCAGCATCCCGCCGATCAAGGTCAGCGAGAAGCTGGTGTAGCTGATGCCGATGCTGTTGGCGCCGGCCAGCGCCAGCGGCACCAGGCCGCCGATGGTAGTGATCGCGGTCATCATGATCGGACGGAAGCGCAGGCTCGCCGCGCGCAATAGCGCGTCGGTACGTGCCACACCCTCTTCCCGCAATCGGTTGACGTAGTCGATCAGCACGATGCCGTTGTTGACCACGACGCCGACCAGCAGGATCACCCCGACCGCGCCGAGGAAGTCGATATCCTTCTGGGCGAAGAGGTGCCCCCAGGCCACGCCGATGAACGACAGCGGAATGGTCAGGATGATCGAGAGCGGTAAGACGAAGCTCTCGAACAGGAAACCCATCAACAGGTAGATGAAGATGATCGAGAGCAGGAAAGCGAACTGCAGCGTCGCCAGGTCCTCGTCCTGGGCCTGCGCCTTGCGGTCGGCGCCGAAGTCCATGCCCTCGGGCAGGTCCATTCCGGCCTGAAGCGCCATCAGCGCCTCGCGGGTCTCTTCCTCGCGGCCGTCTTCCAGTTCGACGGTCACCGTGCGGCCGATCATCTTGTCCCGGCGCACGATCACCTGGGACGAGTCGAGCCGCTTGGTCGTGGTCAGCGCCGACACCGGCAGGAAGTCGTCGCCTTCGGTGGGAACGTAGAAGCTCTGGAGCTCGGCCAGGCTCTCCCGGTCCGCCTCCTCGAAGCGGACCCGCACCGGAATCTCGCGGCCCTCGGCCTGGTACTTGGGCAGCTCCTGCCCCCGCAGGGCGTAGCCGACGACGCCGGCGATCACCTGGGGATTGACGTTGAAGTGCTGGGCCTTCTCCCGGTCGACCACCAGCCCCAGCTCCGGCGGCTGGGAAGAGCCGGACTTGCGCATGCCGACGACACCGTCGACCTGCAGGAACAGCTTCTCGAGATCCTCGGCCACATCGTCCAGGGCGTCGGGATCCTCGCCGCGCACGAAGGCGGTGTAGACCTGCAGGCCTTCCTCGTCGGCTTCCCGGTCGTTTCCGGTGAACAGTTCCATACCGGGCTTGACCGGAATCTCCTTGGTCAGCACCTCGAGCGCCTGCTTGACGGTGATCGTGGCTTCCCGGTCGGGGTTGAACCAACCCTGGATCTGGGCGCTGGTCTTGTCGTGGAAGGTGAAGTAACCGTCCATACCCCATTCGTCGACGTACTGGGCGACCACCGCCTCGGCCTCGTCGACCCACGCGACCGCTTCCTCGAAGGTGGTGCTCTCGGGCATGTCCACCTCGATGTTGAACACCGATTGCTCTTCCTCCTGCTGGCCGACGAACTTCACGTTCTGGCCGAAGAAGCTCATGGTCACGCCGAAGACGATCAGCATCACCACGACCAGGTCGAAGCGACGCTGCAGGAAGAAGGCCAGAACCTTGTTGTAGCCGCGGTTGAGCGGCGCGAAGGTCGCGTCGTAGGCGATGCGCAGCACGTTGCGCAGGCGGTTCTGGTTGCGCTGGGTCAGGGTCTCGGTTTCGGTCTCCGGCTTGGTCGGCAGGGTCAGGTAGACGCAGAGCGGAATGAAGATCAGCGCGACGAACAGCGAGGCCGCCACCGAAACGGCGATCGGGATGGCCAGCCGCAGCAAGAAGAACTGTGCCGGCCCGTCGACCAGCGCCGAGGGGGCGAAGACCACGATGGTGGTCAGGGTCGACATCACGATGGCCAGGGCCACCTCGCCCGCGCCCTTGACGCAGGAGTCCCGGCGGGTGTGCCCCTCCCGGTGCCAGCGGTGGATATTCTCGGCCACCACGACGGAGTTATCGACAAGCAACCCGACGCAGACCATCAGCCCCACCAGGGTGAAGACGTTGAGGGTCTCCCCGGCGAAGAACATCACCGAGATGCCGATGATCAGGCTGAAGGGAATGGCCAGGGCGACGATCAGGGTCAGCCGCAGCCGGCGCATGAAGAACAGCAGCACGCAGGCGGCGATCACGCCGCCGATCAGGCCGCTGTCCCGCATGGTGAACAGGGATTCGTCGATCACGTCCCCCTGGTCGAAGAAGTTGGCCATGTCCAGACCGGCCAGCCGAGGGTTCTCATCCAGTTTCTCGAAGGCGGCGTCCAGGTTGCGGGTCACCTCGCGGGTGTTGGCGTCCCCTTCCTTGAGGATCTGGAGTGCTACCGCAGGCTTGGAATCGACCCGGGCCCGGTAAAACTGATCGGGCTCGGCGTAGCGCACCGTGGCGATGTCCCGCAGGCGAATCGAATCGCGGATCACCCGGTTGCGCAGCGCCTCGACGTCGGCGTACTCGGCCACCGAGCGCAGCAGCAGCTTGCGGGAACCGCTGTAGACGGTGCCGCTGGCCAGGGTGAAGTTGTCGTCGCTCAGCTCCTGGGCCAGCTCGTAGATGTTGAGCCCGGCGGCGTCGGTCCGCTCCCGGTCGACGTCGATCAGGATCTCCTTCTCCTCGAGGCCGAAGGCGTTGATCTTGGCCACGCCCTCGACCCGCTCGAGCTGCACCATGACCTGGTTCTTGATCAGGTCGTAGGCGTTCTGCAGGTCGGGATCGATGGCGATTCCCAGCATGTAGACCGGGATCTCGGACAGGTCCTGCTTGTTCAGATAGACCCGGTCGACGTCGCTGGGGAACAGGGTGCGGGCCCGCTCGACCCGGTCGCGGACCTCGCGATAGGCCACGTCCATGTCCGCCGAGGTCTTGAAGCTGAGGAACACCCGGGACATGCCGGTCATCGAAACACTGGTGACCCGCTTGACCCCCTTGATCGTGCCGAACTCCTCCTCGAGAGGAATCGTGATCTTGTCCAACACCTCACGGGCCGGGGCGTCCTGCCACGGCGTGGAGACGAACATCGACGGCGCACTGAACCCCGAGGGGAACAGTTCCGCCGGAATGCCCGAGGTGGCGACCAGGCCGACCACGCTCAGGGTCATGAACAGCACCAGGACCGTGATCCGCCGGTTGAGCGAGAACGACGGCAGCCGACCCTCTTTCACCTCACGAGGACTCACGGCGTCACTCCTTCGGAACCGCTGCCCTTGAGCGCATCGAGGGCACCGGGGGTTCCGACCTTGACCCGGGTGGGCCGCAGGGCGCTTACCGCCGAGTCCATCAGGGCGTAGAACGACGGGATCACGATCAGCGTCAGAAGCGTCGAGGTGATCAGGCCGCTGATCACGGCGATCGCCATCGGCGCGCGAATCTCGGCGGCGTCGCCGAGGCCGAGAGCCAGCGGCAGCAGGCCGAGCACCGTGGTGGCGGTGGTCATCAGGATCGGGCGCAGCCGCACCGAACCCGCCTGGACGATGGCTTCATCCCGGGACATGTCCCGCTTGCGCAGGGTGTTGATGTAGTCGACCAGCACGATGGCGTTGTTCACCACGATGCCGGCCAACATGATCATCCCGAGGAAGACCACGATCGACAGATTGAGGCCCAGCAGTTTCAGCGCCAGCACCGTGCCGACGAAGGCCAACGGAATCGTGAGCATGATCACCAGCGGGTGGGTCAACGACTCGAACTGGGCCGCCATGATCACGTAGACCAGGAACATCGAGAGAGCCAGCGCCAGATACAGGCTGCGCTCGCTGCGTTCCCACTCCTCGTTCTGACCGGAGATGAAGTAGGTCACGTCGGCGGGCCACTCGACGTTGCGCCCCAGGGCGTTGTCGATGGCCAGGGCCGCCTGGCTGAGGGAACCCTCGGCCAGGTTGGCGCGAATCAGCGCCACCCGGCGGCCCTCGATGCGGCGCACTTCGCTGGGGCCTTCGCCCAAGGACACGTCGGCCACCGCCGAGAGCGGAATCGGCCGCTCGCCGCCGGGGTTGACGATGGTCGCCCGCACGTCTTCGACGGTCTCGCGGTCGTCCATGGCCAGCCGCACCAGGATCGGCACCCGCCGGTCCTTGAGGTTGAAGCGGGTGGCTTCGTTACCCTTGACCTTGTCCCGGACCAACCGCGCCACCTGGCCGATGTTGAGGCCGTAGCGGCTCAGCCGTTCCCGGTCGTAGAGGATCTGCACCTCAGGAGCGCCCGCCTGGAGGGTCGACTCGACGTCGGCCAGTTCCGGCAGCGCGGCCATGGCCTCGGCGGCCTGGTCGCCCAGCAGCTTGACCTTGTCCAGGTCCTGGCCGCTGACCTCGACCTCGATCGGCGTCTTGGAGCTGAACAGCACCGGACGCACCACGCGGGCTTCGAGATCGGGCACATCGACGAACTTGTTGCGCAGCCGGTCGATCACCGCCTGCTCCTGCTCGGGGCCGCGGCTGTCCTCGTCGAGCATCACCTTGAAACGAGCGGTGTGCTCCCCCTCGTCGGAACGCTGGGTGTTCTCGGCGTCGAAGCCGACGGTCAACGCCAGCGAGCGGATGTTGTCCTTCTCGGTGAGGATCGCCTGCTCGATCGGCGCGATGACCGACTCGGTCTCCTCGATCGGCGTTCCGACCGGCAAGGCCACCTCGACGGTGAACTCACCCTGGTAGACCTCGGGCAAGAGCTCCGAGTCCAGGCTGCTGCCGACCTGCCAGGTCAAGCCGAGGCAGGCCACGGTCAGCAGCACCATCACGAAGGGATGCGCCACCGCCGCCCGGACGATCCGGGGGTAGACGTTGTTGATCCGGTCCAGGACCCAGCCGACGATCCGCGTGGGGATGAAGGCAACAAGACCGAACAGGAAGGCGACCAGCGGCACGACAACCCGGCGCACCACGACGACGGCGCCGAGGAAGCCGAGCAGGATCGGCTTGCCGATCACCCACTCACCGATGCTGCCGACGATGAAGCGCAGCAGCAGGTAAACGTAGGCCAGAGGGACCCAGAGGATGCTGGTCGGGATCACGATCGCCTGGCGCAGCACTCTCCAGATGCCGGAAGCCGACGTCTTGAAGCCGTTGAGCGGCGTGCGCAATCCGCCCTTGAAGTCCTGGAGGAACTTCCAGCGCCACAGTCCCATGCTGCGACGGCTGTAGTCGTCCATCTCCAACCGGCCGGTCGCGGCCATGATCAGGATGGTCAGGAACCCGATGGCCAGCATCAGCACCACCAGTCCCGCCACGGCCCCGGCGGCCATCGGGCCGGCCTGGCTGAGGCCGAGAGCACTGAGCACCAGCAATACGACGCCCAGGCCGAGACCGGTGCGCGCGGAAACCATCGGAATGAACCAGAGCGCCACCGCGGCGGCGGCCAGCAGCGAGAAGACCACCGCGAGGCCGAGATCGCCGAAGGCCTGGCCGGCCAGCCCCTCGACGAAGACCATCGGGAAGAACACCGCGATCGAAGTGAGCGTCGAGGCGAAGACCGCCGAGCGCACCTCCTGGGTGCCCCGGTTGGCCGCCTGCTCGGTGTCGTCCCCTTCCTCGCGGCAGCGGTAGATCGACTCCAACACCACAATGGAGGAGTCGACGAGCATGCCGATCCCCAGAGCGAGACCGCCCAGGGACATGATGTTCAGCGACACGCCGAGCAGATTCATCGGCGCAAAGGTGACCAGCAGCGCCATCGGGATCGAGACGGCGACGATCACCGTGCTCTTGACGTTGCGCAGGAACAGGTACAGCACGAAGATCGCCAGGATGCCGCCGAGGATCGCGCTATCCCGCACGTCATTGATCGAGCTCTCGATGAACTCGGACCGGTCGGCGACCACCTGAAGCAGCGCGCCCTCGTCCTTGTACAGCCGCTCGGTCATGCCGCTCGAGGCCAGCAGTCCCTTGGGCTTGGGCGGACCGAAGGAGATGCCGCCCTTGGCCGCGGCGTCCTCTTCCTTGGCGTCGGGGTCGAACTCCCCCATCGCCGCGACGATGCGGTCGGCCACCGCCACGATGTTGGCGTCGGCTTCCTTGTAGATGTCGATCTGGACCGACTCGCCGCCGTCGGTGCGGGTCAGGATCTCCCGCTCCTTCTGGGCCCAGGCCACCACGCCCAGGTCCTTGACCCGTACGTCGCGACCCTCGAAGCGGGTCACGATGGTGTCCTCGATCTGCTGCAGATCCTCGTACTCGTTGAGGGTCCGCACCAGGTACTCGATGCGGCCTTCCTTCAGGGTGCCGCCGGCGACGTTGATGTTCTCCTGAGACACCCGGTTGATCACGTCCTGGATCGAGACGTTGGTGCGCCGCAGCGCCTCCTCCTCGATCAAGACGTGGATCTGCTCTTCGAGTCCGCCGCGCACACGCACGGCAGCCACGCCGGTGACCGGTTCCAACTCACGCTTGACCTGGAGCTCGGCCAGCCGCCGCAGACGGCGCAGGCCCTGCTCACCTTCGAAGCGTTCCCCCTGGCCCGAGAGACTCAGCTCCATGATCGGGTCGAGAGAGGGATCGTAGTGCAGGATCAGCGGGCGTTCGGCGTCGGTGGGCAGGAACACCCGGTCGAGCTTTTCGAGCACGTCCTGGGCCGCGTCGTGCATCTCGGTGCCCCAGACGAACTCCAGGACCACGTCGCTGATGCCGGCACGGTTGATGCTGCTGATCTTGTTCAGGCCGCCGACGACACCCAGGGCCTCTTCGATCGGCCGGCCGATGTCGTTCTCGACCTCTTCCGGCGCGGCGCCGGGGTACTCGGTGCGCACGGTGATGGTCGGGTAGGTCAGCTCCGGCATCAGCTGCACCGGCAGCCGGCCCAGCGACAGGTAGCCGAAGACCAGCGCCGCCAGGAAGACCATCAGCACCCCGACCGGGCGCGAGGTCACGAAGCTCTTGATCGGGGAACTCACAGGCTGGCCCGCTCGACGACGGCGTCGTCCTCGTTCTCGGCCTTGTCCTCGTCACCGGGCAGCTTGACCAGGGCGCCGTCCTTGAGACCGGCCTGGCCGGCCACGACGATCTGGTCGCCGGCGGCGACGCCGTCGATCGGCTCGATGAAGTTCTTGTCGGTGACCTTGGCCTCGACGAAGACCCGCTCGACCCGGCGCTCGTCACCCAGGCGGAAGACGTACATCTGGTCGTTGTCGTAGATCAGCGCGCGCTTGGGAATCAGCACCGCGTCCTGGCGCTCGGCGGTGACCAGGTCGACATCGACGTACATGCCGGGCAGCAGACCCGGCTGACCGCCGACCTCGATGGTGACCTTGACCGTGCCGGTGCGGGCGTCGACGATCGGCGCGATCCGCTCGATCTTGCCCTTGTAGTCCCGGCCGCCGGTGGCGCGGGCCGAAAGCCGGGCCTGCAGGCCGCGGCTGAGCTGGGGCAGGTTCTTTTCGGGCACGTAGACCCGGGCGACCAGCGAGTTGAAGTCGATGATGTCGAACAGGTGCTGGCCGACGGTGATCTGGTCCCCCAGCTTGACCATGCGCTGGGTGATGGTGCCGGAGATCGGCGCCCGCACCTCGGTGTAGGAGAGCTGACGCAGGGCGTCGTCCCGGTTGATCCGCAGCTGATCCAGCTCGTAGGTCGCGTTGTTGAACACTTCCTCGGAGATCAGGCTCTCGGAGTAGAGCCGCTCCTGGCGCTTGTACTCCCGCTCCGCCTTGGCCAGTTCGTTCTCGACCTTGGTCAGGGCGTTGCGCTGCTCTTCGTCCTGCAGGCGAATCAGCACCTGGCCCTTGCGCACCCGGTGGCCCTCTTCGACCTTGAGCTCGCGGACGAGCCGGGCGGCCTCGGCGAAGACCTTGACCTCGCGCTCGGCCTCGAGGGTCGAGGAGTACTTCAGCACCGACTCGATGGCGCCGGCGGCGAGGGTCTCCACCTCGACGGGAACGGCCTGCTCTTCCTTCTTCTTGTCCTCGCCGTCCTTGCCGTCCTTGTCCTTGCCCTTCTTGTCGGACTTCTCGGAGTCCGAGGCCAGGGCCGCGCCTTCCTTCTTGTCGTCGGACGCGCCGTCGGCCGTACTGCAGGCGACGGAAAGGGTCAGCAACGCGACGAGAATCATCAGGGTCCAGAGCTTGGTGCGCGTGTTCACGAGTGCCTCCAGGGGCGGAATGTCGATGCCTTGAATTCTTCGGGCGGGGTGCTCCCGCCGCTTGCCACTAATCGGTACGGACGAGGTCTCCGGGAAGTTCCATCGGCGCCCTCGAAGGCGCCGCCGGCCGTGTCCTCGTTCCGTGCTCCCCGATACATACGGGCCGACCCGCCCCGTGCTTACAGCTACATGTTGCCAGCCGGGCGGCTTGCCGTCTCGTCGGGGAAAAAGGCGCAAATTCCGGAGGAAATCGGGGCGTTTCCCGAACCCTCCCGGCGGGGCTCGCCTCGTGTAAAATCCCCCGCGACCGGGTCCCGCAACACACCGAAACAATCCAGGAGAGAGTCCGATGAAGCTCATCGAGTGCGTGCCGAACTTCAGCGAGGGAAGGGACCGCGGCGTGATCGACGCGATCACCGCCGAGATCGAGGCGGTGGAAGGGGCGATGCTCCTCGATGTCGACCCCGGCGCGGCGACCAACCGCACGGTGGTCACCTTCATCGGCCCGCCTGAAGCGGTGGAAGAGGCCGCCTTCCGGGCCATCTCCAAGGCGGCCCAGCTGATCGACATGTCCAAGCACTCCGGGGCCCACGCCCGGATGGGCGCCACCGATGTCTGCCCGCTGGTCCCGGTCCAGGGCGCCACCATGGAGGACTGCATCGAGGTGGCCAAACGGCTGGGCGAGCGGGTCGGCGAAGAGCTGGACATCCCGGTCTTTCTCTACGAGCACGCCGCCACCAAACCGGAGCGGCGCTCCCTGGCCGAGATCCGCAAGGGGGAGTACGAGGCGCTGCCCCAGAAGCTGCAGGATCCGGACTTCGCCCCGGACTTCGGCCCCGCCGCCTTCAAGCCCCGCCACGGCGCCACGGTCATCGGCGCCCGTGAGTTCCTGATCGCCTACAACATCAACATCAACTCCCGGGACAAGAAGATCGCCAAGAAGATCGCCATGGAGCTGCGGGAGATGGGCAAGCTCAAGCGGGGCGCCGACGGCAAGCCGGTGCGGGACGACAAGGGCAAGCTGGTCTGGGTACCCGGCCGCTTCAAGGAGCTGCGGGGCATCGGCTGGTACATCGAGGAATTCGGCCGGGCCCAGCTCTCCTTCAACTTCACCAACTACAAGGTGACCTCGGTCCACGACGTGTTCGACGCCGCCTGCGAGGTAGCGCCCCAGTTCGGCGCCCGGGTCACCGGCAGTGAGCTGGTCGGCTTGATCCCGATGGACGCCATGCTGGCCGCCGGCACCCACTACCTGACCAAGCAGGGGCAGACCACCGGCGTCCCCGTCGAAGAAAAACTCCACGCCGCCAACCTCTCCCTGGGCCTGTCGGAGCTCTACCCCTTCGAGGCCGGCGAGAAGATCATCGAACTCAAGTACCAGGGTGCGCCTGAAGGGCTGAAAGCCATGACCCTCCACGGCTTCGCCGACGAACTCTCGTCGGATTCACCGGCCCCCGGCGGCGGCAGCGTCGCGGCGCTCTGCGGTGCGCTTTCGGCGGCGCTCTCGGCCATGGTCGCGTCGCTGACCTGGTCGAAGAAGGGCATGCAGGACGCCCGGCCGCAGATGAAGGAGATCGGCGACAGCGCCCAGGAACTCAAGGCCTGGTTCGTCGACGCCATCGACCGGGACACCGACGCCTTCAACGACGTGCTGGCCGCCATGCGGTTGCCCAAGAAGACCGACGAGGAGATCGCGGCCAGGGAAGCCGCGATGGAATCGGCCAACCAACTTGCCGCCGAGGTGCCGCTCCAGGTGCTGCGCAACGCCGTGGCCTGCATGGAACCGGCGCGTATCGCCGCGGCTCACGGCAACCCGGCCTCGGTCACCGACGCCGGCGTGGCGGGTGCGTGTGCGTTGGCGGCGGCCGAGGGTGCGGCGCTCAACGTGCGCATCAACCTGGGCAGCATCGGTGACGCCTCGGTTGCCACGGCGATGAAGGATGAGACCGAGAAGCTCATCGCCGAGGCGCGGGCCCAGGCCGAAGTCATCCGCCAGGTGGTCGAGCAGAAGCTCTAGACGAACGCCTCAGTGCTCGGCGCCGGCACTGCCGGCGTCGAAGGGGTCGGTCATCAGCGACGACGCCAGGCGGTAGCGGGTCCCGCGGCGCTGCCCCAGGCGTTCGACCAAGCCGGCGTCGACCAGCTTGCGCATGTTGTCCTTCAACGTGTTGCGGTTGGCGCCGGTGGCCTCGAGCAGGAGCGCCGTTTCCGCCTCACCGTGTTCGCCGACGATGTCGAGGATCAAACGCTGGAGCGGTGAGAGCCGCACCGCCTGGCGTTCCCGGTCGATGACCCGCTCGACCCGTTCCAGCTGGAGCTCCAGCGACTGCAGGAAGTAGTCGAGCCAGGGCTTCAACTGGGCGTCGCCGGACCAGAGCCGGGTCGTCGAGGCATCTTGCGCGTCGAGGAACTCGAGCTGGGTCTCCTCGAAGACCCGCTCGAGACTGGAGTAGCGCACGTGGGCGTAGCCGGCACGCTCGAGGAGCCGCACCGCCAGTAGCCGCGCCATCCTACCGTTGCCGCCGTTGAACGGACTGGCCGAGAGAAAGCCCAGGGTGAACACGCCGGCGGCCAGCACCGGGTGGGTCTCGCCGGAACGGACCTCCAGTTCGTGCCAGCCGAGGAGCTTGTCGAGCTTGGCCACGATCAGCCGCGGCGGCAGGGTGGTGAACACCCGGCCCAGCGCCTTGCCGTCGGGACCGAAGGCCTCGGGCTGGGAGACCTTGTCCCGCCAGGGGCTCGGGCCGGAGTCGGGACTGGCTCCCGAGACGATGGCGTGGAGCCGCCGCAGTCGATCCTCGTCCAGCGGCTGGCCGGTATCGAGCCCGGCCCAGTCCATTGCCCGGGCATAGGCAACCGCCACCGGCCGCTCGGGATGGAGCGCGCCCGAGTCCCGCAGCAGCCCGCCCACGTCGCCGTCGCTCAGCCGCACCCCGGAGAGGCGGCAAGAGGACCCGATGGACTGGACCGTGGCGGCGGCCCGGAGCTGCTCCAGGCGATCGGTGCGGAGCCCCGGCCCCTGGGACCAGGCCCCACGGAGACTGTCCAGACGGGCGATGACCCGCACGGTCGCGGAGTCGACGGGAACGGAAAGCTGCATGATCCACCCATAAGGGCACCCATAGCCATCGATTCTGTGGGTGGCTTGAGGTGCCCTTCGGTACGGTCTCCTCGCCGTTTTGCGTCAGCGGTCCGTTCGGGCGCGGCGTGGGGCGCCTCCAGTGGTGGCCGAATTAAACCGAAAAAGGGCGAATCTTGCAATAGGGCCGGGTGCGATCCCGGCCCTCCACCCTTAAAGGGTTTCCCCCTCCAGGGACAGCACCACCATGCCCGAACGGAGCTTGGGCTCGAACCAGGTGCTTTTGGGTGGCATGACCTCACCGGCGTCGGCGACCTGCATCACGCTGTCCATGCTGGTCGGGTAGAGGGAGAACGCCACCCCCCAGTCACCGGAATCGACCCGGCGCTCCAGTTCGTCCATCCCGCGGATCCCGCCGACGAACTCGATACGCTTGTCGCTGCGGGGATCGCCGATGCCCAGGATCGGCTGCAGCACCGTCTCGGTCAGGATCGAAACGTCCAGCCGGGCGGTCCCCTCCCGGCCGTCGATCACCGGGCCGCCGGGGACCAGGCAGTGCCAGCGGCCGCCGACGTACATGCCGAAGGTCTCGGGGTGCTCCGCCCGGCGAGGCTTCCAGTCCTCGCGGATGCTGTATCCCGCGGCCTTGATCTTGTCGAGCAGGTCGTCGGCGGTCAGGCCGTTGAGGTCCTTGACGATGCGGTTGTAGTCGAGGATCCGCATCTGATCCGACGGGAAGTGCACCGCCAGGAAGTAGTTGCAGGGTTCGTTGCCGCTGGGATCTTCCAACCGCTCCCGCAGCGAGGCGCCGGCACGGGAGGCCGCCGCCGCCCGATGGTGCCCGTCGGCGACGTAGGTCGCCGGAATGCGGGCGAACATGTTCTCGATCTTCGTGCAGGTCTCGGTATCGCTGACCGGCCACAGTTCGTGGCGCACCCCGTCGGCAGCGGTGAAGTCGACGCCGGCGTCTTCCCGGGACAGGGCGTTCAGCAGCGCCGTCAGCTCGGGAACCGGCCGGTAGGTCAGGAACACCGGCCCCGGATGGGCCTGCATCGTCTCGATGTGGCGGGTCCGGTCGTTTTCCTTCTCCGGACGGGTGAACTCGTGGCGCTTGATCTTGCCGTCCCGGTAATCGTCGACGGCCGCGGCGGCCACCAGGCCGAGCTGGCTGTGTCCCTCAATCGAGACCCGGTAGAGGTAAAAGGCCGGCGCCTCGTCCCGAACGAGGTCTCCGCGGTCCATCAAGCCCTTGAGGTTGGCGCGGCCCCGGTCGTAGACCTGGTCGTCGTAGACACTGATCGACGGATCCAGGTCGATCTCCGGCTTGACCACGTGGAGGAAGGTGTGGGGATCTCCCTCGGCCATCGCCCGGGCCTCGTCGGAATCCATCACGTCGTAGGGCAAACTCGGAATCTTGTCGGCAAGCTCGCGGCGCGGACGCCAACCGCGAAACGGTTTGATCTTCACTACGCTGTTCTCCCGCCCCTCGGGGCCCTGGTGCGCCGCCGTGATCCCCTCGTCGTCGGGCCGGCGCGCGTCAGCCGATCTCTGCCGGGTCGACGGTCACGATGCGCGGGGTGGACCTCAGCGCAGCGAGCTCGAACCCGCCGGCCAGCGCCGACGCGGACACGGGAGCCGGACGCTCCCGCAGACCCAGCAGGTGTGCAAGGTACCCCACCACCTGCTCGGCTGTCAGGCCGCGTTCGCGGAGCTCCCGCAGGGTGATCCCCTGCTGGCGCTTGGAGAGCCGCACCCCGTCACCGTCGACCAGCAACGGAACGTGGCCGAACAGCGGTTCCGGCAGTTCCAACGCCCGGTACAGCAGGAGCTGTTTCGGCGTGGAGGAGAGCAGGTCGTTGCCCCGCACGACCTCGCCGATCTCCATCGCCGCGTCGTCGGCGACCACGGCGAGCTGGTAGGCAAAGGCGCCGTCGGAACGGCGCACCACGAAGTCTCCCGGAGGCTGCTGCGCCGCGCCCTCCCAGCGCCCGCAGACCAGGTCGTCGAAGTCCGGACGCTGGCCGGTGGCGACACGAAGGCGCCATGCGTGACGCTGTCCGTCGTCGATGCGTCGCTGCGCCTCGGCGGGATCGAGATCGCGACAGGTTCCGGGGTAGAGCCGTTCACCGGCGTCTCCCGCTGCCCCTGCAGAACCAGCCTGGGCCGCGGCACTCTGGGGCGCACTGGCGGCGGCGGCGATGTCCCTGCGACTACAGAAGCAGGGATAGAGCTGCCCCGCACGTTTCAGTCGCAGGAAAGCCTGTTCGTAGCTCGCGGTTCGCCGGGACTGGACGTAGGGCCCGAACTCCCCAGGCTCCCCGCAACCTTCGTCCCAGTCCAGACCGAGCCAGCGCAGATCGTCGAGCAGCTGGTCGGCGAGCTCGGGGCGGGAGCGGCCGGCGTCGAGGTCTTCCATGCGCATGACGAAGGTGCCGCCCCGGGCGCGAATCGAGAGCCACGCGCAGAGAGCGCTCGAGGCGTTTCCCAGGTGGATCTCGCCGGTGGGGCTCGGTGCGTACCGTCCGCGCACGGCACGGCCCCGGACGCCGTCGCCCTGTGCACCGTCGCGCCGGGCGCCGCTGCCCCCGCTCACATCGGCAGGCAGAACATCTGGGTGAACAGGATCTGCCCCTTCTCCGTGACGGCGACCCCCATGGCGCTGTGGGTGTAGCGAGGGTCGAGCATGTTCTCCCGGTGGCCGGGGCTGGCCAACCAATCGTCCACCGCGCGCTGCACCGGATCGAGGTAGCCGTAGCTGCTCTGGATGTTCTCGGCGTATGCGCGACAGGGGATGCCGTCGTAGCGCAGTCGATCACCCGGGTCGGTGCCGCTGGGTGAATCGTGGCCGACGTAACCCAGCCGGGCCATCTCCTCGCTGTGCTTGCGCGACGTGCCGTTGAGCGGCTTCCACCAGCGCAGCTTGCCTACGCCGTGGGCCTTGCGCGTTTCGTTGACCGCCTTGAACGCCCGTTGCTCCAGCTCCTTCGGATCCGGCGGTGCCGGGCGGTCCTGCACCAAAACCAGGATCAGCATGGTCCAACCGTCTTCCGCAGCCACCACCGCGAGGCCGGCGCGGACGAACTCGGGATCGAGCAGATTCTTGCGCGTGGTGCTGTGGGAACCGATCGAGTTCATGAACCCGGGCACCAGATCCTGTCCCCGGCGCATTCCGAAGAACTCGTAGCTGCGACTGGCCGCAACCCCTGCCTCGCGGACCGCCGCCGAAAGCGCGCCCCGTCCGCGCATGCGCATCGAATGATCCTTCTTCGCCACCGCGGTCGCCCGGGCGGCGGCGACTGCATCGAGGGATTCCATCCGGGTCAGGGCAGGCAGGTCGTTCTTCTGCCGCAAACCCTGGACGCGCTCCATCACCCGGTTGGCGACACCCTCGAGGGGCCGGGGCTCGACCGCTGCCGCGGGAGCTGCTGCCGACAGGGCGATGAGGACGAGGGTCAGGCTCCCGAGGAGCCGCGCCCCCAGGGATAGGCCGCTGCGTTCACCAGCAGGAGCTGCAACAGCGACGCCAGGCTCGCCATCTGGTCCGACGACTCCTCTCCCAGCGGAGTGAAGCGGTAGAGCACCAACAGCAGCGGGAAGATGGCGATGACGATCCAGAACAACACCTCGTTTTGCGGCGACCAGGGCGCCAGCCGGCGCTCGCCGCCGCGGGCCAGATCTCGCACCGCCCACAGCAGGGACAGGAGTGCGAAGAAGCCGAGGATGCCCGGGATGATCCAGGGCACCTTGGAGGCGAACCCCTCCCAGCCCAACTGCGCCTCGGCGATCCGTCCCATGAAATCATACGTGTCCGAGAAGCGGATCGCATGCCGGGCAGCCATGGTGCAGAGCAGGATGTGCCAGGCGGGGAGCAGCAGGTGGATCGGCTTGCGCGCCCCGCGCCAGCCGAGCAGCAGCATGACGACACCCCCAAGGGCCAGCCCACCGAGGTACAGGTAGGGCCCGTTGAACCCGAACCCCTCCCCCTTGACCGAGCCGTTCCAGCCGGGGACCTTCCAGCCGAATTCGCTGCCGAGCATCATCGCCCGCAGGGCATAGAACCACAGGGGGGCCACCGTCACGGTGGTCCACAGCAGCAGGATGCGCAGCAGCCAGTCAGGTTTCCAGGTCATCGAGTCCTCGGTCGTGTCGGACGAAGGGCGGATGGTACCCCGCCGAGCCGGGAAAACGCCACGCTAGCGGCGCGGCCGATGCAGCCCCGCGGGCGTCGCCACCGGCTCCAACCGTTCGGAGTGCGGGGGAACGTTCCCCCGCCCCGATGCAGGGGACGTCTCGGGCCCGAACACCTCGATCTCGGCCAGGCCGATGTTCACGTTCTGCGCTGAGACGGCGGTGACGGTCAGCACCAAGCGGTCGGCGGGAACCGGCGGGTCGAAGGTCACGGTGTAGGGGCCGCCTCCATTGGGCAACGACGGCACATTGACCGGCGCCGCGTTGCCCACGGCCAGCGTCGCTCCCTGAATGTGGTCGTCGCCGTTGGGCCGGTCGTAGAGCACCACCCGCTCGACGGTGACCGGCGACGGCCAGTCCAGGGTCAGCGCCGCGCCGACCCCTTCGCCGTCACTCGCCCACTCCCGGGTCGAGTCGCCGGGCCAACCGTCGGCGACACCGTCGATCGCCTTGTCGGCGGTCTGCTGGGTCGAGGGGGTGTCGCTGGTGGCCGAGGCGGTCGCGTCAAGAGCGAGGTTGTCTCCACCTGCTGGTTCGCATCCGGGGCTGGCCGGATCGTCCCGCTTGTAGTTGCGGCCGATCCAGGCGTTGTGGCCGCCGTCCCAGGTGCTGCCGTGGTACGAGTCCGACAACCCCGAGGCGGTCGCCGCCCAGGTGCCCGCATCCACCATCAGGTCCGCGCCGCTGACATTCTCCGGCTTGGAGCTGGTCACGTACTCCTCGTAGTAGGTGATGCGCGCGCAGGGCAGCTGCGCCGCAACGTCTTCCATGGCGTAGGCGGTGTGCAGGTGATCCGAATGGTCGCCGGGGTTCTGAGCGCCGTCGGTGTCGGGGATATTGAAACGAAACTGATCGGATCCGTTGCGCTCGTGATCGACGATCGCCCGCAGCGTGTCGGTCAGGTCGGACCAACCGATGTAGGAGGTCGACCCGTCGACGGCATCGATCGCCGCAATCTCTCCGAGGAACAGCCGCTGCAGGCTCTGGTTGCCGGTGCCTCCGTAGCCGCTGCCTCCCGGGTTGCCGTCGGGCAGCCGCAGGAAATAGACCACGGTGTTCTCGTACACGAAGCGGGGAATTTCGTGACCGTTGAGGGTGATGCTGTTTCCGCTGTCGGCATGCGGTCCACGATTGCGCGATCCGCCGGTGTTGACCATGAACCGCACCGCCCGCAGCGCCCCCTCTTCTCGTGCCAGGTAGAAGGGAGCGGGGCGGCCGTTGCTGCCGGTGCCGGAGCCGGCGTCGCCGGCGGTGGTATGCAGGATCACCACCTTGGTCCCCGCCACCGTCGCGGCGTGCACGTCCGGATTCATGAACAGCTGCCAGTCGTCGGCGTGGCCGACGGCATAGAACTCGACCTCTTGCGCATGGGCCGGGCCCGGGATCAACCCGGCCAGCGCCAGCACTCCCAGGACGACGGCGAACCGCCGTGCAAAGCTGCGCACCGTGATGAACATGCCGGCCTCGAGGCGCAGGTCGCGCCGTAATGCGGGGGGTCGACGTTCATGTACGGCGACTAACCCGTTGATTCCAGTAGCTCTTTCCCGCAAACCACCGGGGGCAAATCCAAGAACCGCGGACTCCGAGATAAGTGGAAAGGACCGTTTGCC
The DNA here is from genome assembly GCA_001664505.1 of Acidobacteria bacterium Mor1. Lineage (GTDB taxonomy): Bacteria > Acidobacteriota > Polarisedimenticolia > Polarisedimenticolales > Polarisedimenticolaceae > Mor1. Next base: position 3,940,748 of record CP011806.1, on the reverse strand, counting down.
GGGGCGCGACCGACCGCGCCCCCGGGGTTCTTCGGGGGACCATCCATGACCTTGTACCGGCTCGCACTCACCTTCCTGATCGTCACCCTTTGCTTCACCGGATCCGCCCTGGCGCAAACGGCGTCACAGGGCCAATCTCAGCAGCTGCCATACCAGCCCATCCCGGTCCAGCGTTTCGCGGCTCCCAGCTACACCGTAGGAGGACCGGGGGGCGCGCAGATGAAGCCACCCCTGTGCGAGGCCGGCTGGACCGAAGGGGAGTGCGGAACGCCCCCCGCCATCGAAGCCTGGGAGCCGAACCAGGTGTCCTTCGCCGGCGGCGGCGCCATGACCCACGACGGCGGCTTGCTGCTGTTCACCGCCGGAGACAACTTCATTCACGACGCCGAGGAGTTCGGTGTCTACGCCACCGCAGTGCACTTCGATCGGATCACCGTCAACGGCTCGACCGGTCTGCCGAACATGGGCAATGCCTTCGATCGACCGGTGCGCATCATGCGCAAGGCGGGGATCGCCGACTGGTACACCAACGGAACGTTCTCTCGCGGCGGCGATTTCGTCGGCGTGATCTTCGACCCCGAGGTCGACGAGCCGGGACTGGTGCAGCCCTACCCCGTCGATTGCACGACCTGGCAGATCAGCCGCGGCGGCGCCTGCCGGCGCTACAACCTGCAGGTCATCATGAACATCAGCCGGCCGACCGACTACCTGACACCGGTCGAGTGGAACGTGACCCGGGATCCGTCGGGTAAACCGATGAAACCGGTTCAGGCCAACTGTCTCAAGCCGTTCTACGACAACGGCCAACCGGGTGGGTCGTTCACCACCTGGATCGCCGACGGCCTCGGCCACGAGAACAACACCGTGGCGACCTGCCCCGATACGCTCTCGACCTGGTTCTTTACCGACCCAACGACCCTGATCAATACCGTGACCATGGTCCAGCGGAGGCTTCAGATATTCCTCGACGACCAGGGCGAGGTGGTGCCTCCCGGCACCGCCGCCACCGCCGGTGACGCCCCGGATCCTCGCTGGCTCGACGACGGCGCGGTGCAGACACTGTCCTTCGGCGACAACGGAAACTACTTTCCCTTGACCGGCATCGAGCCCGCCCTGACCGCCGACGGCCGCTTGATGTTCTGGCAGAGCACGCGTAACCAGTACACCCCCGACGACCTGGGGCAGGCGGGCGGCAAGTACTGGAGCTACGAGCGCACCTTCGGCGATCTGGGGCCGCAGCTGGTGGGCCGTGCCGCCGCCGGCTTCGGAAAGTTCTACGAACGCCCGGCCGGCGTCTGTGCGCCCATGAGCTCCGGACCCGGTCAGGGGCATCCGGACGGCTGCGAACCGAACCCACAGTGCCTCCAGGCCACCTATCCCGACGGCACCGTCTGCCAGAACCACGTGCCGTACTTTTCCCAGCAGAACGTCGTCTACGCGTTCCGCGATGACCCGACCGACCCCCACGGCTGGTCAAGGCCGCTCAATCTGTCGGAGCTGTATGCCACCCACGGCGCGGGCGCAGGCAGCGAACCGCTGGTCGACGGCGTCCCGTTCTCCGAGCGCTACCCGATCGCCGCGGCGCCGATCCTTCACGGCGACGGCACTCCGATCGACTGGATCCGCGGCCAGTACTTCTGGGCCCACCCGGACGGCAACGGACTCGTGTTCAACGAGCGCGGCCACGCTGCGACCTCCTACGTCGGCGTGGAGACCAAGAACCGGATCCACGTGATCGACGGGCCGATCAACCCTGCCAGCGCCAACATCATGGTCACCACCCAGCTCGGCGGATACCAGGTGTGGGATCGCTTCAACTGGACCGACCGGGAGAACTTCTTCGCCTTCGGCAGCAGCCCGGGCATGTGGGGGCCGTTCCTCGGCAATCCGGCGCTGCCCTACACCCAGACTCCCGGCGAAGAACGCAGCATGGTGCTGGTCGGGCAGCAGACCAACAACCTGACCGAGTTCCAGCTGCGAGACAATCCGGACCGGATCTTGTTCCTGCACATGACCAAGGCGGCGCGATTCGTCCAGGGCGTCGCCGTCGACAACCCCAACACCGCGCGGCAGATCACCCACAGCCCTCACCTGAACAACAACTACGGCTCGATGACCGACGACGCGACGGGGAACGGCCACTCGGGCACCCTGATCGGCGCGGACAAGGCCTTCTTCGACAGCGACGACTACAACGCGACCATCCTGCAGCTCTGCCTCGACGCACAGGCCATCGGCGAGGACTGCAACTACTCGCCGAACAAGTGGGGCGACTACAACAACCGGGAGCATGACGGATTCAACGGGGTGCGCAGCGGCGCGTCGGTACACCTCTACGACGACGGCCATGTGCTCGTCGGTGGAAACACGCCGCAGCTCAACCCCGCCGCCGGGCAGTACGCCAACGGTCTCAGCGGCGGCGTCTTCCTGCGAGTCATCGCCAAACCGGAAGCGGACGTTGCCGAGCGATTGCTGCTGGACAAGCCCAATGCCTTCAGCCTGAAGCTGCTGGGTAACGGCCGCCCCCAGGTAGTTCTGCGCTTGAGCGACGGAACCAACCTCAGCGCCGGCGGGCGCAGCCGCCTGACCGCCTACGACTGGCCGGGCGGCCCCGACGCAGACGACGACCATCACTGGAACCACGTCGCCTTCAGCTACGGCTTCGACGGAGCCGACAGCGTGCTGCGGCTGTTCGTCGACGGCAAGCAGGTGGCGCGCAAGACCGTCGCCGGCGATGTCCCGGTCGCGAGTTCCGCCGACGACCTGGTGTTGGGCGGAGGCACCGACGGCAGCCCGGACATCGCCCTCGACGAGGTCGAGCTGTGGGCCCGCCGGGTTTCGGGCAAGGAGGTCAAGAAGATGGCCTACATCAAGCCCGCCGATGACGGCCTGCGTGCCGACGCGTCGGATCAGTACCCCTCACTCCCCGCCGGCCTGGATGCCGGCTTCCTGCGCTTCCCTGCCGGGTCCGAACACGACCTGACCGCGGAGCGGGTCGCCCTGGGGCGAGCGTTGTTCAACGAGCCGGCGCTCTCCGGAAGCGGCACCATGTCCTGCGGCACCTGTCATGAGGTCGGGACCTTCCTGGCCCAGGACGAGTTGACCGCGCCGGGCAACGGATTCTCCTTCGACAGCAGCGGGATGGCGCTCAGCCGACAGACGCAGCCCGTGATCAACCGCGCCTTCGGCACCGATCAGTTCTGGGATTCTCGCTCCGCTTCTCTCGAGGAACAGTCCTCGATCCCGATCTTCTCGGCCGAGGAGATGAACTCGACCCAGGCGATCGTCGACGCGGTGCTGACCAACTCGACCTACCTGCCCCAGTTCCAGCAGGCCTACGGCACCTCGACGCCGAGCACTCCCGAGCTGGAGCTGGCGCTCTCGGCCTACATGCGGAACGTCCTCGCCGGCGACTCCCAGGTCGATCGCTACCTGGAGGGTACCGGCACCCTGAGCCCCGACGCCGAGCGGGGGCGCCAGCTGTTCTTCGGCAAGGCGCGGTGCAGCGCGTGCCACCACGGGCCGAACTTCACCGATGAGCGGCTTCACACCACTGTCGCCGACACCAGCGACGACGGGGCGAGTCTGGTCACCGGCGAACTGGACCACTGGCGTTCGTTCAAGACCCCGACCCTGCGCACCGGGAACGACACGCCGCACTTCTTCCACAACGGAAGCGCCGTAGACCTGGACGAGCTGATCCTGAAGTACAACGCAGGCGCCGCTCACGGCACCCCGCCTGCGGGAGCCCAGGCGCGGGATCCGGAGATCCGGCCGTTGGGTCTGTCGCTGCAGCAGCGGCAGGAACTGCGGGCCTACCTCGAGGCGCTGTTCAGCAACGTGGTCGAGGTTCATCCCTGAGCCGAAAAAGAAAACGGCCGGCGCCGGAATGCAACCGGTGCCGGCCGTTCAGGCTTCGTCGACGGTTCAGTCGACGTCGTCGTCTTCCAGGCGCAGGCTCGAGGCCCCGATCCACATCAGCGGATCCATGTCCTTGACCGCGTCGGCCCAGAGATAGCCGTCAGCCCACAGATAGCCATCGGCCCAGAGGTACCCGTCGGCCCACAGGTAGCCGTCCGCCCAGAGGTAGCCGTCGGCCCATAGATAGGCATCCGCCCACAGATAAGCGGTCGCGCCCATGGCGTTGAAGCCCTGGAACTGATCGGCGTCGGCCCATAGATAGGCGGAGTCCCACTGCTCGCCGCCCCACAGGGTGGCGGTGTCCTCGAGCAGGATCAGCGGCGGGTTGTCGACCCGCACCAGTTTGGGTGAGAGCGCCTCGGCGGCGGTTCCGGTTTCGGCCAGCGCGGCCTGCAGATCCAGCACGCCGGCGCCGGTGGCGGTCATGTGCCCGTCGATATCCCGGGCCGAACGCATCAGCCGCGCCTTGATCGTCGCCGGCGTCAGGGTCGCATCGGCCTCGAGCATCTTGGCCGCCGCGCCGGAGACCATCGCCGCGGCCATGCTGGTGCCGGAGAGCTCCAGGTACTTGCCGGAGCACACCGTCTTGCCGCAGTCCCGCAGGCGATCGGAGAGCAGGTTACTGAGGGAGCCCTCGAAACTGGTCGGCGCGACGTAGCGGTTGCCGGGGGCCAGCAGGTCCGGCTTGAGCACGTGGTCGAAGCCGGTGGGCCCCTGGGAGGAGAAGGTCGAGACGTAGTCGTCGGCGAACCCCGGCGTCCCGTTGTCGGTCACCGAGCCGACGGTGATGACCTTGCGGGAGTTGCCGGGGCTGGTGATGGTAAACGCGCCGTCGCGGCCGTAGTTGCCGGCGGAGACCACGACTACCAGGCCCGCGTCCCACAGCCGCTCGACCGCCAGCACCAGCGGATCGGTCTCGTTGGACTCCTCGACCGCCTTGCCGATCGAGAGGTTGACGATGCGCACGTTGTGCTGCGCGGCGTTCAGCAGCAGCCAGTCGATGGCGGCGATCACGTCGGAGACCTTGCCCCGGCCCTGGGCATCGAGCACCCGCAGGGACAGCAGATCGCTGTAGGGGGCCACACCCCGGTACTTGCCCTTGTCCGAACCGTAGCCGTCGCCGGCGATGATGCCTGCGACGTGAGAACCGTGACCGTAGGGGTCTCCGGCTCCCGGTACCGGCGTGCCGTTGTAGGTGAAATCGAACTGCCGCGCGGCCGGCCAGATGTCGGTATGGAAACCGACGCCCGAGTCGAGCACGGCAACCCCGATTCCCGAACTGACGATGCTGTAGTCCACGTTACTGCCGGGGAGGTTGGCGGTGCGCCGCGCAATCGACGAATGCCCCTCGACGATGCCGTCGGGAGAGATCGAGAGCACGTCCGGATCGGCCGCCAGTTCCGCCAACCGGTCTGCGGGCACCCGGGTCACCCGCATCGGCAGCGCGCGGAACTGTCGCAACATCTCACCGGCGGATCCGTCGCGCTGGAGCCGCGCCGTCGCCGCCCGCTCCCGGCCGGGGCGATAGGTCACGATCACGTCCACCGGCGTCGAGCGGCGGGTTTCCGAGAGTTCCCGCAGTGCATCGCCCATCTTCGGTACCGGCGCCGCATCGGCGGCGGCCGCCGGGGTACCGCCACCCGAGCGATCCGGCGAGACGTCACGGTGGAACGGGGACGCTGCCGCCGCCGGCAACATCAGCAAACCCGACATGACCAGGCCTGCCAGGAAACGGGTCACGCACCAGGCATCTTCGTCGGTGACTCTGGCTTCCGAAACTCGCGACATGGGTTCTCCTCGAAGAGTTCGCGAGGAGCAGTAGTCAAGTTGCGTGCCATAGAGCAACGGTAGGAAACGACCGTCGAGAACCGCGAGAGACCCCAATAACCTCAAGTGGCCTACCCTGCCGTCGTCGCGAGAACCGACACCAGGATCCGACATGTCGCGACACGCCGACAGCGGGCCCCCGGCAGCCGGCCGGGAGCGGCGAACCGGGCAGATAGAGCGGGATCAGCGGCGGCGCAGGAGCGTCAGCCCGTCTCCCACCGGCACCATCGAGAGATCGCAGGCCTCGAGGCCGTGTAGCCAGCGGTTGAGCTCCCGCAGGGCCACGGTGTCCTCGTCCTGCTCCGCGGGATCGGCCACCGCGCCCCCCCAGAGGGTGTTGTCCACGGCGATCAGGCCGCCGGGCCGCACCAGCTGCAGCGCCCGCTCGATGTAGCCCCGGTAGCCGGTCTTGTCGGCGTCGATGTAGGCGAAATCGAAGCTGTCCCGGGCTCCCTCGGCCAGCAACCGGTCAAGGGTGTCGCCGGCCGGGGCCAGGCGGAGATCGACGCGGTCGGAGACGCCGGCCTCCTGCCAGTAAGTGCGGCCCACCGAGGTGTACTCCTCGCTGACGTCGCAACAGATCATCTCGAGTTCGGGGAGCGCCAGGGTCAGGCGCAGGGTGGTGTAGCCGGTGAAGGTGCCGATCTCGAGGCCCCGGCGGGCTCCCAGCATGCCGCAGAGGAGCGCCAGGAGTTGGACCTGTTCCGGCGAGCTGAGCATCGCCGCGTTGGGCATCTCGAGGGTGTAGCCGCGCAGCCGGCGGCAGATCTCCGGCTCGCGTAGCGAGTGATCCAACAGGTACTGCTGGAGTTTCTCTCCCAGCCCCAGAGTGAAGTGGCCCACGGTGTCCTCCGGACGCTTCGTGCGTTCGGGGGCACCATAGCGCAGGCCTGGTCGCCGAACCGCCGCGGTCAGCGGGGGCGCGGGCTGGTGGATCGGTCAGGTCGTCAGACGGTCGCCGATCTAGGCGAAGGTCAGGCTGGCGAAGGCTTTGGCGAAGGCGGCGTCGATTAGCTTGGTCATGGTCTCGGTCTCCTTGTTCGGGCGCTTTCTCGCGCCGTTCAGTGAGTACAGAAGGGAAGGAGCCCGGAGGTTTCGCCGGTCACGGACTTTTTCGGGTTTTTCTTCGAGAGGTCCCGGCGGCGGGGCCGGCCACACGGGGATCGCGGCCAGCCAGATTCCCGCAAATAACTACAGGACGGTCACTTAGGACGCCCCGGCCAGAGCCGGGCGAATAGCGGACTACCTCGCGGGTATTGAGAAGAACACGAAGACAGGGAGGTTTTGGATGACCACGATTCGCAAGATCGGCGTGCTCTCGGCGGGCAAGATCATGGGCTGTATCTACGGGGCAATCGGCCTGGTCGCCGGGCTGTTCATGAGCCTGTTCGGGATGCTGGGCCTGTTTGCCGGTCTGGCCTCGGATCAGGGGGGGACGATGATCCCCGGAGCCCTGATGGGGATGATGGGCGTTTTCGTCGGGCCGATCCTCTACGGCGCCATGGGCTTCATCAGCGGCGTGCTGACCGCCCTGGTCTACAACATCGCCTCAGGCTTCATCGGCGGGATCGAGGTCGAACTGGACCACGGCTAGCCGTCGAGCTCGTCCAGGGGGCGGTCCAACTCGCTGCGCTCCACCTTGTGTACCGGCACCGCACTGTCCGCGCGCTCGACCAGCGTGCGGATCAGCTGCTCGTCGGCCGCGGCGACCTGACACCCGAGACGCACCTCTCGCAGCTGAACCTCGACGAAGGGTTGCGGCGAAAACACCCGCACCTCGTCTTCGTGCACCCAGCCGTACTGTTTCTGGGACAAGACCTCTACAGCCACATCCAATGGATCCCGGTGCAGGTGATCTTCGCCGATGTTGATCTCGTTGTCATAGAACACGGGCTCTACACGCACCTCGGGGTCCTCGGCGACGTCGACGCCGAGGGCCACCCCCGAATGACCGCCGCCGTAGTAGGACCACATCAACGTGTTGACCGGATTGCGGCTCAGTGAACAGATGCGCCAGTAGTTCTTCGATTCACTGAGGGCGCGGCGAAACGCGCGGCTGACCTCGTCTCCGCGGTAGCGGTAGCGCCCCTCCATCGGGTCGTTGAGATCGCGAAAAGGCGCGGCAAACAGCCGGCGATGCAGCACGATGTCCATCAGGAACTTCCAGTTGTCCAGGGTCCGGTACTTGTAGAGCGTCGCCATGGATCGCCTCCGTGAGGTTCGCAGGGTTGCTGCGGATCATACCTCGGCGCCGTACAGCGGTGATTCCGGTTGACCTGCTGCAAAACGGGTGGTAATCGAAAGGGGAAAGGCGCCGCAACCCTGGCGGGAAGCCGGCGCTCCGACCGCTTCAAGGGGGGAAACCATGCGCCACGCCGCGACCCGTTTCGCGCTCGCCCTGCTGGTCTGTCTCAGCATCACGTCGAGCACCTTCGCCGCCGAGATTCCGAGCAAGCTGACCGGCGAGCTTCCGCAAGTCCTCGAGACCGCCGCACCCGATGAACTGATCCCGGTCAGCATCATCCTCGGCGATCAACTCGCCGGCGAGCGTCTGCGTTCGCTGGCCGACGGCATCGTGAACCGCGACGAACGGCGCTACCGTTTGATCGGTGCGTTGAAGCAACATGCCGACGCGACTCAGCAACGTGTCCGTGAACTCGTGTCCCAGGCCGAACGGGAAGGCCGGGCGCGGGACATCCGGCTGCTGTGGATCGGCAACATCGTCGCCGCGGAACTGACCGCAGGCGACATCCGCCGCCTGACTCGCTTCGACGAAGTCGCGCGCATCAACTGGGCGCCCAAGGTCGACGTGTTCGTCGAACGCCCGGTGTTCATGGAGCCGGACCGCACCTTCTTCGACGATCCGGTCGAGCCCTCGGAGATCGAGTGCGGCACCGACCTGATGGGTGCGCCCCTGGTGTGGGACGAGTTCTCCAACACCGGCGAAGGCGCGGTGATCGCCGTGATCGACTCCGGTGTCTGCTGGACCCACCCCGATATCGCCAACCAGGTCTGGGTCAACCCGGGCGAAGACCTCGACGGCGACGGCGTCGTGATGGATCCCGATGATGAGAACGGCATCGACGACGACGGCAACGGCCTCGTCGACGATCTGGTCGGCTGGGATTTCGACCAGGGGGACAACCGCCCCAGCGACGACAACTCCCACGGCTCCCACTGCGCGGGCACCGTGGCCGGCGACGGCACCAGCGGCACCCAGGCGGGCATGGCCCCCGACGCCGAGATCATGATCATTCGCGTCGGCCTCAGCTTCTCCGACGAGCCCGACGTGTGGAACGCCATGCAGTACGCCGCCGAGAACGGCGCCGACGCCATCTCGATGAGCCTCGGCTGGCCCCACAACCAGAACCCCGACCGCGCCACCTGGCGCATCAACAGCGAGAACACCATCGACCTGGGAACGGCGATGGTCGTCGCTGCGGGCAATGAGGGTACCGGCAACGACCCGGACAACGTCCGCACCCCGGGCGATGTCCCGCGGATCATCACCGTCGGCGCCACCGACTGCAACGAGGCGGCCGCCTCGTTCACCAGCCGCGGGCCGGTCACCTGGCAGGATGTCCCCGAGTTCGGCGACCATCCCTACCCGCCGGGGCTGATCAAGCCCGATGTCTCCGCACCGGGCGTCAGCACCAAGAGCCACAACATCTGCTCCGGCTACAGCTTCAAGTCGGGCACGTCGATGGCAACTCCCCACGTTGCCGGCGCGGTGGCGATGATGATCTCCGCCAACCCGGGCCTGACCCACGACGACATCAAGTTCATCCTCGAGGATTCGTCGATCGACCTGGGCGCGCCGGGCAAGGACAACACCTTCGGCACCGGCCGGGTCGACGCCTACGAGGCGGTGCTGCGCAGCCAGACCTCCGACGGGTTGATGGCGATCAAGCAGCTCGCCGCTTCGTGTCAGGGCACCCTGAACCTGACGGTCTCGGATACCGATATGCGGGGCACCGGTTCGATGACCATCGAACTGACCTCGGACAGTGAAACCACTCCGGAGATCATCACGCTCTTGGAGACCAGCGCCACCTCAGGCGTCTTCCGCGGCACGGTCACCACCGACGGAGGCGCGCCGGCCAGCGACGGCCTGCTCCAGGTGTCTCACGGGGACACCATGACCGCCACCTACATCGATGCCGACGACGGCGAGGGCGGGATCAACGTCCCCAAGGTCGATACCGCCGCGGCCGATTGCGTCGGCCCGCTGATCAGCAACGTTCACACCGACGACATCAGCACCAGCAGCGCCACCATTCGCTGGACCACCGACGAGGCCAGCGACAGCTTCGTGCGCTACGGCGAAGGGGTGCCTCCGACCCTCGAGGCGAGTTCCGCCGCCGACGTGACCGACCACGGTGTGACGATCACGGGGCTGCAGGAATGCACGATCTACTACTTCGAGGTAGCCAGTGCCGACCCCTACGAGAACGCCGAGGGGGATGACAACGGCGGCCAGTACTTCTTCTTCGAGACCTACGGCGACTTCGGCAACGGACCGCAGCCATGCCATGCCGGCCAGATCGACGTCTTGTCCAACGCCTATTCCTGTAGCGCCACCGCCGGCATCGAGCTGGTCGATCTCGACCTCAACGGCGATTCCAACAACGCCGACTCGATCATGGTCGAGGTCACCTCGACCAGCGAGACCCAGCCCGAGGCGGTACTGCTGACCGAGACCGGGCCCAACACCTCGGTGTTCACCGGGGCGATAACCCTGGCTACCGGCGGCGCATCCAGCGACGGCGTACTCCAGGTACAGAGCGGCGACGTGCTGACCGCGACCTACGTCGACGGCGACGTGGGCACCGGCGCACCGGGCATCTCCTTCGACACCGCGACCATCGACTGCGCCGGCCCGCAGATCACGAACCTGCACGTCACCGACATCACCGACCAGCGCATGACCGTGCGCTTCGACACCGACGAACCCGGGGACACCATGGTCGAGTGGGGGCCGACCCCCGCCATGGGCCAGGTCTGGAGCTCCACCTCCGACGTGACGCAGCACAGCGCCATCCTGAACCAGCTCGACATGTGCCAGTCCTTCTACCTGCGGGTGACCAGCACCGACATCCACGGCAACGTGGCGGTCGCCGACCTGGGCGGCTCGGCAGTACCGGTACACACCTGGGACATCCCGGGCCTTTACTACCAGGAGACCTTCGAGAACGGCGCCGGCGGCTGGAGCCTCGGCGGCGAGTGGGAGATCGGCGCGCCTCAGGGCCAGGGTGGCTCTTCAGGCGGCAGCGACCCGACCGACGCCTACAACAACCAGGGCATCCTGGGTCACGACCTGAGCGGCCAGGGCGGCTTCGGCGGCGACTACGAGCCGGACATCAACGAACAGGCCACCTCGCCGCTGCTCGACGGCACCGGCTGGACCAACACCAAGCTGCTCTACCGCCGTCAGCTGCGGGTGCACGAGGATGACTCCGCCCGGCTGCTGTTGTTCTACAACGGCACCGGCCAGATCATCTTCCGCAGCACCGGCGACACCTACAACGAATCGAACTATCAGCTGGTCGAGGCGGATGTCGGCATCTTTGTCGACGGACAGCCGGGTGTGCAGCTGCAGTTCACCCAGGTCTCCGACGAATCGCTGCAGTACGGCGGCTGGAACGTCGACGACATCATCTTCAAGGATGGGTCGCTTCCGGACTTCGCCGCCTGCGGTAGCTGCGGCGCGGATCCGAGCTTCGCCGGCGCCACCGGCGCCTTCGACAACGACGCCTGCGGCGCCGACGGCGTGACCGTCAGCTGGGAACCGGCCATCTCCTGGGGTAGCGGCGCGACCGGAACCTACGCGCTGTACCGCGGAGAAACTCCGGACTTCACCCCGGGGCCGGGCAACCTGGTCGCCTCGGGCATGACCGGCACCTCGCACAACGACCTGAGCGCTCCCACCGACCGGGACCTCTACTACGTGGTGCGGGCGGAAACCGACGAAACCTGCGGCGGCGGCCCGGCCAACGGCGGCGCCATGGATCAGAACCTGGTGCGGATGCATGCCGACGAAACCACTTCGCGGCCGCTGCCCGACGCGGTGGACAGCCTGCAGCTGACCATGATCAACCACGCCCACGTGCGGCTGAGCTGGCAGTCCGCAGGAGGCGCCGCCTCCTACCGGGTCTACCGCTCGGAATCGGCGGAAAACGGCTTCGAACTCCAGGACGACGTCGGCGGCCTGATGTTCGAGGACCTCAACCAGGCGGGCGATGCCCGCAGCTACTTCTACCTGGTCGAGAGCGCCAACGCCTGCGGGGACGAACTGCCCTAGGGCTCGGCTAGGGCCGGGCAAACGATCGCGCTACGATGACGCCCTCCGTCGATTCCTCGGCGGAGGGCGTTTGCTTGCCGGGGCCGCTAGAATCGAGCGTCCCTTCTCAGGAGATCTCGACGTGCGTATCCGTACTGCCCTGTTGCTGGCCCTTCTGATCTGCGCCTTCGCGCCGGCCCAGACTACCGCTCAGACCATCGACGAGGACCAGCTCGGCGCCTGGTACATGTATTTCTGGGGCACCACCATCGGGGACGGCCCCTGGGGCTTCCAGGGTGACGCCCAGTACCGCAACTGGGATCTGGGGGGAGACCTCGAGCAGTTGCTGCTGCGAGGCGGCCTGACCTACCGGCCCGAGAACTCCAAGGCGCTCCTGACCTTCGGCTACGCCAACATCACCACCGGCCGCTTCGGCTCCAGCGACAGCACCACCGGTGAGGATCGCGCCTACCTCGAGGCGCTGCTGCCCCACAAGGTCGCCCGGCGGCTCAACCTGCGGCACCGCTTCCGCTTCGAGGGACGCTGGGTCGAGAACCAGGACTTCCGCACCCGCTACCGCTACGCCGTGTTCGCCGACGTACCCCTGGGCCCCGATGCCACCATCGAGCCAGGCGACTGGTACCTGGCCTTCTACAACGAGATCTTCGTCAACGGCCAACGGGGCATCGGCGACGGCCGCACCGTCGAGTACTTCGACCGCAACCGGCTGTATGGCGCCGTCGGCACCGTGCTGCGGAACGGCATGAAGGTCCAGGCGGGGTACATGCACCAGGCCACCGACAACGTCGGCAAGGGCCAGATCCAGCTCAGCCTGCACCACAACTTCTAGCCGGTCCTACGAGAGTTTTTCGACCTCCGGGTGAGGAAATCCGGCGTTTCCGTGCGTCTGCCCATCGTCGACGGCAACGAAGCTCGTCGCGGAAAAGGACCACGCCATGAAACGCCTCACCTGGACCCTTGTCCTGACGACCCTGCTGCTGCCCGGCGCCGGCCTGCGGGCCGACGACGCCGGCTGGTATCTCGGCGGCCACCTCGGATACGCCGACGCCGGATACAGCGGCGTGCTGGATACCAGCTCGACCACCAACCCCTTCGAAGATCCCGGCCGTCTGGATCTCTCCGGCGCCGTCGCCGGCTTCCAGGTCGGCTTCGCCGCCACCCGGGGCACGCTGCTCTGGGGTGGTGAGCTGGACCTCTCGATCGCCGACCTCGAGGACAGCGACGCGGCCGCGCAGCCCGACGCCTCGGCCCCCGGGCCCGCTTCGGACACCATCCGCGGCGAGATCGAGCGGCTCTCCAGCCTGCGGGGCCGGCTGGGCTACGCAGGCGAGACCGTGACCTTCTACGGCACCGCCGGCTTTGCCCTCGCCGAGGCGGACTTCAGCATGTTCGACGACGAATCCCTGGCCACCGGCAGCCTGTCCTTCGACGGGCAGGGCTATGTCGCCGGCGTGGGCCTGGAGGGTTCTCTGGGCGGCCGCTGGCTCTGGCGGGTCGAGGCGCTCTACTACGGATTCGACGAAACCGAATCCGGCGCAACCCTGACCCAGGACAACGATCCCGCCGACCAGGTGACCTTCGACGACGTGCAGGTGCTGCGTTTCGGCGCCAGCTACCGTTTCGGCAACTAAGGCGCCGTCGGGGCACCTCGGGTTACCGGTTTTTCCGTCGGATGACGCCTTTACAGGTACACCGACTGACTCACGCCACTAGTCAGAGGGGGCTCCCCGGGTGGAACCGAGGGGGAGCCCGGTGGACCGGGCCGCGAGCGGGGGCAACGCTCGCGGCCCATTTTTGTCGACAAGACGCGCCAAGCTAGCGCACCTCGAAGCAGCTCTCGGTCCCCGTACGGTTGCCGCTCACCTCGCGGACCAGCACTCCGACCTTGATCTGATCCCCGGATTCGAACAACCCTTCGGGCAGACGCAGCGCTGTCGTGTCGCCGGGCAGCACGAAGTCCATCAAGAGCCCGGTCTCCTCGTTCTCGAGCGCCACCTCGTAGGACTCGACTTCGATCGGTTCGTTGGTCCGTCCGAGATCGGGATGAGACAGGGTCACCGCATCCCAGGTCAGATCCACGGGATCGCCGACGACCGGGCGGGGACCTTCATCGCAATCCAGCGGCACGAGCATGCCGTTGACCGCGAGGTTGACCGGCGGCGCCGGTACCAGATGAGTGACCGTCGAATCGCTCTCCATTTCGAGTCCGTCGATGGTCACGCCGCTGATCTCCCACTCCCCTTCGGGGAAACGGCGGAAAAACACCCGCGGGTCCAGTTCGTCGAAGGTCGGCTCGGCGCTCTCGAACCGAAGCTCGCTCAGACCCTGCTTACGCATGTTGGACTTGAGCGCGATCTTCATCTTCTGGTAGTCGTTGGGACCTTCGATCTCCAGGATCTTCCACGGCCCGCCGTCGATCTCGGCGTGGATCCCGAGGTCGCCGTCGGTGTTGTTCAGTTCGAAGAAGATCCGCGCCACGTCGAACTCGATCTCATCTTCGGGGTCGCCGCCGTCAGCCATCGCCGGGCCGGCGACAGCCAGCGTCGCGACGAGCACACAGAGCAACGCATTACGGATGTCATCTCGCTTCATCTCGCATACCTCCTGATTCACGGAACCGGATTCGGCGCAACCGAAGATGGCTACGCCCTACAGCCCGTAGGAGGGATTGGGTGGCGGCGATCCTTCGCACACACCCGCGCGAGCGCCGCGACCTGCAGCTAGAAACTGATGCGGAGCGAGAACGATGGGGTGATGCCGAGCCAGGTATCGACGTCGCGAATCAGGAACGGGTTGCCCGAGCCGTCGAACCCGAGTTCGATCTCGTCGACGCAGCAGACGTTCTGCCGGTCGGCGAGATTGAGCACCTCGAGCTCGAAGCTGAGCGCGGTGTTTCTCACCGTCAGGGCGTACGCCAGCTTGCCGTCGACCCGCACGTAGGTCGGATGCCGGATCGAGTTGCGCGGTCCCAGCCGCAGCTCCGGGCCGCCGGCGAGCTGCACCACCTCGGCCGGCACCGTGGGCCAACCGCTGTGGGCGGTGCCGGTCAGGGCTACCGACCAGGGGCCTCGTTGGCGGGCCAGGGCCAACTTCAGGGTGTGCGGCTGGTCCTGACTCCGCGGCACGTCGTGGCCTGCGATTCGATCCCGGCTGCGGGACCAGGCGTAGCTGAGCCACCAGGTCCATGAGCGGTCCGAGGGTGCCTGCAGCGACAGTTCCACACCTTCGGTCCGGGCACTCTCCGGCGCGATCAGGTTGCGGTCGCTCTCGGTCTCGGGGAACAGCTCCAACGGGTTGAACACGTTCTCGAAGCGGGGCTGCACGTCGGTGATCCGCCGCCGGTAGGCGTCGGCGCGGAACTGCAGCCCGTTGGACCAGCCACGCCGATAGCTCAGGTCGACCTGCACCGACCGTTCAGGAGCGAAGAACGAGGTCTGCCCATCTTCCAGCGGCAGCTCGTAGATGCGCTGGGATTGGAAGTAGTGCCCGAAGGCGAAGCGCAGCTCCTGGGAGCCCTTGCGCCAGACTCCGTTGAGCCTGGGACTCCACTGGGCCGCTCCGGCGAAGTTCTGGTCGTCCCAGCGCATGCCCAGTTCGAGGGCCAGGCTCGGCGACACCGACGCGCGATGGGAGAGGTAGGCGCTGAAGGATGTGCCGTCCGGTTCGAGGGCAATCTGTTGGCGGGCTCCTGGAAGCTCCGACGCGTAGCTGTAGCGTGCGTCGAGGGGCCGCACCTCGACGCCTCCCTTGGTCAGGTTCCGAGGTGAGTTCTGCCGGCGCACATCGTGACGCAAACCGCAGAAGTACACCCGGCGCTGGTCGCGAACGCGGATCGGGTCGTCTTCGGGCTCCGAGATCCCCTCCCGCAGGCGGCGCAGTTGCCCGGCGGAGAACACCGTCTCGCTGAACAACTTGTCCGACCAGCGGGTCCAGGAGCGCACCCAGGCGTAGACGCTCTCGTTGTCGGCACGCACCTCCTCGTTGCCGTCGGGCTCGACGGCATCGACGGTGTCCTGGGCGAAGAGCAGATGAGCCGAGAGATAGGTCTCCGGCGACAGATGGGTGGTGTAGCGCAGGTAGGCGTCGGAGAACTCCGGATTCAGTTCGTCGTCTCCCAGCTCCGTGCTCTCCCGCACCGCATCCGGATACCAACGCCGGGCCGAAACCGACAGGCTCCCGCGGGAGAGCGGCGCGGCGTGGGAAACCGCCGAGTTCAGCGTCCCCACCCGGATCTGCGTCTCGGCGGTCTCCAGCGGTTGTAGGGTGTCGACGGCGATGAAGCCGCCGTGGCGGTCGCCGAACTCCGCCGGGAAGCCGCCCGCCAAGACATCGACCGACTCGACCCGGTTGCTGTCGATGAAACTGAACGGGCTCTGAAAATCTGCGAGATGAAACGGTTCGTAGAGTTCGAGTCCGTCGAGCACGAAGGCCACGTCGGCGGCCTCGCTGCCGCGAATACTCAGGGCTGCGGAGTTGTCCGGCGCGGTGATCCCGGGCACCGATCCCAGGACCCGGGTCAGATCACCGCCGTAGGAGGGCACGACGCCGACCTGCTCCCGGTCGAGCCGGAACGCCCCGTCACCGGCCGAGGAAACCAGCGAGTGTTCTCCGGGGGTCACGGTGATCTCTGCGGCAAAGCGCGGTAGGGGTACCAGGCTGATCGCCAGCGGGAAGCCTGCCGACGCGGCGGTCACCGGCGCGTGTTCCCGCGACGTGAACCCGATGGCCTCGATCTGCAGCACGTAGAGACGGCCGTCCAGACCGTCGAAGCGGAACGTGCCGTCGGGCCGGGAACGGGTTTCCAGGGTTCGACCGTCCTGCACGTGGGCCGCAATCAGGGACACCCGCGCGCCGCCGATCGGTCGTTTGCGGCCGGTGGAGAAGACCCTGCCCCGAAGCACCCGGTCCCGGCGGGCGGCAACCACCAGCCAACTCCTGCCCCCCGGAGCCGGGCGGAGCTCCAGCCCGGCATCGGCGAGCACCCCCCGCAGGCGATCCAGGGTTTCCCCTGCCGGCGGCTCCCGGGGAACCACGTAGTCCGGAGGGACCAGCGCGCTACTGAAGTTGAGCGCCAGACCGTCCTGCCGCAGCTCTTCAAGCACGTCGGCCAACGGCCTGCCCTCGAAAGCCTCGCCCTTTGTCGGTGAGGCGAGGAGCGCACCGCAGATCGAGGCTCCGAAGCTGATAAGCAGGGCCACCAGACAGACCGATCCCGCCACGCGCAACAGCGCGAGACTGCGGCGTCTCGACGGTCGGCGATTCGCGCTCACGGCCCTCGGGTATCGCTCCTCTGCTTAACTCGTCCGGTGAATCTTCAGTTTGCCGTCCTCGATTCGATGCTCCATCCCGCAGGTGGCCAGCACCGAGGCGAGCGCATCGTCCAGCAGCATGCCTTCGATCGACCCGCTCAGGTCGATGGTCTCCGCCTCCGCGGCCAGGGCGTCCTGGTCATACGTGAGCTCGAGCCCCAACTCCCTGGCCGAGTGGTCCAGGAACTCGGATAGACGGCGACCGTCGATGGGAAACGCCGCCGCCAGAGACACGCTCCACGTCCAGGCCGGATCGTCGGAAGCGATCCGCCCGGCCATGACCCGGTCGCCGGCGATGTCCACCCGTTGCCCCGCCTCGAGACGCATGGTTTCGTCGAGGTGTACGTCGACCCGGCCCTCGCGGACCCGCACCGACAGGCGACCCTCCTCGGAGATGCGAACCTCGTAGCGGGTTCCGATCTCCTCGACCCGGCCCAGCGGCGTTTCAATGGTGACCCTGGCTGCAGCGCCGGGATCCCCGGCATGGCTGCCGGATACCACGTAGACCGCGCCGCGCTCGAGATAGAGCCGGCCGCTCTTCATCAGTCGCAGTGTCGACTCCTGGTCGATACGCACCTCGTGGCCCGAGTTCAACGCCAGGACCATCCGCTCCCCTGTTGCCGTCTCCATTGCCGACTCGGCGGGAAGCCCGGTTCCCACCGCGGGCAGATCCGTTGTGTGGCCTTGCGCCGGTTGGATACGGACGACTCTGGCGAGCTCGATCGCCGTCCCGGAGTTCCAGGTCGCAAGAAACGCCATGGCCGCAAGCGCCGCAGCGGCCGCCAGGGCACCGCCGAACAGACGGCGGCGACGGCGTCTCGAGACCTCGTGTCTCCACTCGGATCGCAGCCGGCGCCGCGCCCGATCGGCGCGATCCCCGGGCACGGCCGGGCGTCCACCGGACATCTCGAGCAACGTGCCCAACGGGTCGTCTCCGGCTTTCTGATGTTTCGACGTCATGGTCTGCCTCGATCCTACTGTCCGGCCCGGCAAAGCTCGGAGAAAGCCTGGCGGAACGCGTTGCGCGCCCGGGTCAGGGTGGACTCGACCGCCTTCTCGCCGATTCCGAGCCGGCCCGCGATCTCACGCATGGAGATCCCTTCGATGTACTTCCATTCGAGCACCGCCCCGTAGCGGCCGGGCAGGTGGTCCAGCGCCGCGTGAACCCGGCGCACCAGTTCGTTCCGTTCCAGATCGGCGTGGGGCCCCGCCTCCATGCCGGCCCAGAGGGATTCCAGCGCCGCGCGGATCTCCTGGTCGTCCTCGGCCAGCTCGACCGCGTCCGGAGACCGCCTGGACTTCCTGTAGCGCGCCGACATCTCGAAGCGGCAGAAGGTGCAGAGCCAGGTGAAGAGGGCCGCCTCTCCTCGATAGGTCGCCAGCTTACGAATCGCCTGGGAGAGGGCCGCCTGGGCGATCTCCTCGGCGGCGTCCTCGTCCCCCTGGGTGCGGCGCAGCACGAAGCGGTAGAGCCGGGGGAAGTACTCGTCGAAGAACGCATCGAAGGCACGCTCATCTCCGGCCAGGAGGCGACGTACCAGCTTGCGATCTTCTGACGGCATCGAAGGGTCCTCGTGAGACGAATATAGGGCGCAAGAAGCGGTTTCGAGCCCGACAACCGGTATGAGGTGCCGTTCGGGCAGGATCCTTCTCGCTAAATCGAGGGCCCGCAGGAGGGAATAGGGAACCCGCCTTCCCGGGGTCGCGTATCTTGGTGCCAGGAAGGGAGAGCGATGGATAGCCGAGATTGCCCCAAATGCCGCCAGGATCTGGTCGAGACCGAGCTGGAAGGCATCCCGCTGGACTACTGCCGGATGTGCGACCACGGCTTCGCCGACCGCTTCGCCGTGCACACCTGGGTCGAGCGAAGAACCGCGAAGATCCATGACGCCGGGCGTCTCGAGGACCTGATGCCGGTCTCCGCCGCCGAGGCGGGCCTCTGCTGCCCGGCCTGCAGCAGCGCCATGCGCCGGAGCACCGACGACGCCATCGACCTGGACTTCTGCCCCGACTGCAGCACCGTGCGGATCTCCGTCGAGACCCTGACCCACGTCCGCAAGTGGAAACGGCGCAACCTCCGCCGTATCGCTCGCAACATCAGCCAGGAAGGGGCGAAGGACGTGGTGCTGCGCAATCGGCTCGGCTTCTACGCCGCCCCCTGGGCCCTGGTCGCCGACGCCTTCTTTCTCTTCCGGGAGCACAACCGCGAGCGGCGGAACCAGCGCGAGCTGCAGAAGATCATGCAGCGCACCGAGGCGCACTGATCTAGCCGAACAACCAGGTCACCACCACGGTCGCCGTCAGGATCCCGGCCACATCCGCAGCCAGGCAGGGAATCAACGCCCAACGGGGGTCCTGCACCCGGATCGCACCGAAGTAGACCGCCAGCACATAGAAAGTGGTCTCGGTGCTTCCCTGGTAGGTGCTGACCATGTAACCGATCAGCGAGTCGGCGCCATGTTCCTGCATGATCTCGGCGGCGATGGCGTAGGCGCCGGAACCGGATAGCGGGCGCAGGATCGCCATCGGAAACGCCTCGGGGGGCATGCCGATGAAGGCGGTCAGCGGCGCGAGCAGATCGCTGAGACTGCCGATCGCCCCGGAGTTTCGCAACATGCCGACCGCGACGAGGATCGCCACCAGGAACGGAATGATCCTGAGGGCGACATTGAACCCTTCCTTGGCTCCCTCGACCACCGCGTCGTAAACGTTGACGCCGCGGGTCCAGGGGTAAACCACCAGGAACGAGACGATGGCGGGAAGCGCCCAGACCATGGCGATGCGCACCCCCTCGGCCAGGCCCTCGGGAGACTGGGTGACCACGTCACGCACGATCAGGGCGACGAAGGTCACCGCATACAGGACCGCGAGCGCGACCCGAAGCGGTTTGAACGCCGGTGGTTCGATAGCGGTCTGGTCGGCGCCGTCACCCGACTCATCGGCTCCGCCGTCGGCCGCCGCGGCGGAGCCAGGATTCTCGGTGACCGCTCCCTGAACCGGAGCATCGGGAGCCTTTGGCCGCAGCAGCTTGGAAACCGAGAGCGCCACGGTGATGCCGATGATCGTCGCCGCACCGCTGGCCATCAGCGTCGGCAGAAAGATGCCGAAGGGATCTTGCGAGCCCACCGAGGCCCGCAGCGTCGCCACGCCTGACGGCAACAGCGCCAGGCCGGCTGTGTTGATCGCCAGGAAGGTGCACATGGCGTCGGTCGCCCGGCCCTTGTGCGGGTTGAGGGTATCGAGCTGCTCCATCGCCTTGATGCCGAAGGGGGTTGCCGCATTGGCCAACCCCAGCATGTTGGCGGCGATGTTCATGATCATCGCGCTCATCGCCGGATGACCGGCGGGCACCCCCGGAAAGACCAACCGCATCACCGGCGAGATCACCCGGGCCAAGGTGGCCATCAGCCCTGCCCGCTCGGCGGCTTTCATCAGCCCCAGGAAGAAGGCCATCGCCCCGACCAGGCCGATGGCGATGGACACCCCCGACTTGGCACTGTCGAAGATGCCCTTGTTGACCGCTTCCAAGCCACCGGACCAGCCGGCCAGCAGAAAGGCGACGACGATGAAGATGATGAACAGCGCATTCAGCATGCGCGCCAGCATATACCGGCGAAGACGGTTCCGCGCGTGGCGGTTGAAGAACGACTACTGCTCGAATGAGATCTGCAGGATGTGCTCCAGCGATACCGGGCGCCCCATGTGAGTCGGTGGGTGATAGCGCCAATGCCGTACCGCCTCCACGACAGCCTCTTCGAAACCAACCCCGGGGCGAGTGCAGCGCAGGACCTCGACATCGCGGACGTGTCCCTCGGGGCCGATCACCAACCTTACGATCACATTCGCCGTGAGTCGCACCTGGCGTGCCCGGTCCGGAAAGCATGGACTGAACCGGCTCTCCCGGATCAGACGGGGCTCCGATATTCCCGGTTCGCCAGGCTGCAGAGGAGGCTCCCTCAGTGGAGGCCGTTGCGGCAGAGGGTCGAGACGTACCGAAACTCTGATTCGGTTGGGGTCTTCGAGGACCTCCAGCTCTACCGGATGCTCCGCATCGCCAAAGCTCCACTTGCGTGAAACCCGCGGCTTCTTGATCCACTCGGACTCGGCCTTGAACTCCGGCGCCGCCTCGAATGCCGCGTTGAGCCGCTCCCGCGTCCCATTCAACGAGCCATCGTACGTCGCACATACCGCGATTCGTGGTCCGCAGAACGCTTCGCAGCCCTCGAGTTCATAGCTCAGGCTCTCCAACAACTGCACCACGGCCACCTGCGCGTTCCGGGATGCCCCGGCGTGGACGACACCGGGACAGAGCAACAGCAGCACGAGCAAGACGTGAGTCAGCCGCATCGATTCTCCGGGCACCCGTATTCGGATTGGAGCCTACGAAGCGCATCCGCCGCCGCGGGCGGCTTCGTCTGCCTCCATCTTCTCACAGAACGCCCTGAGGTCCTTGCCCGGCTCTGGCTCGAACATCGCCCCGGTGGGGGTGCAATCGCCGATGCGGTCCAGGCGGAAGACCCGGAAGTCGTCCCGCAGCTCGCACCAGGCGACCAGGGTCCAGACCTTGCCCCAGAACCAGAGCCCCAGCGGCCGGATGACCCGCTCGGTCTCGCTGCCCTTGAGATCCCGGTAGGCCACCCGCATCACCGTGTGGGACTCGCAGGCCTGTTCGATGGTGTCGAACAGTTCCCGCACCCGCTGGGGCATCATCGCCTCGAAGGCGTGGATCTCGGTGGCGGCGACCCGGCTGCGCTCCTTCTGGGGCAGCACCGACTCGATCTTCTGCAGCGCCGCCTCGGCGGCCCGGGCGGTGGACACGCCCCCCCAGGCCCGCACCAGCCGGGCGCCCATCACCAGCGCCACGATCTCGTCCCGGGTGAACATCAGCGGTGGGAGATCGAAGCCTTCCCGCAACACGTAGCCCAGGCCCGCCTCACCCTCGATCGGGACCCCGCCGTACTTCAGATCGACGACATCCCGGTAGATCGTGCGGGGGGAGACCTCCAGACGCTCGGCAAGCTGGCGGCCGGTGACGAGCCGGCCGCTGCGCAGGATCTGGATGATCTGGAACAGCCGGTCGGCTCGTCGCATCGGTCACTCCAACGGGTCGCGAATCGGCTCCGCCCGGATCAGTTGTAGACGAAGAAGCCGACGCTGTTGCCGTCGGGATCCTTGCAGTAGGCGAACTGGCCCGGAGGAATCGTCATGATATCGGACTCCACGGTACCGCCGTTCTGCTTGACCCGCTCCAGCACCGACTCCAGCGGCTTGGGCACCGAGAGATGGATCGTGTTCCCGCCGTCGGCCGCCGGCTTGCCCGGGTAGAGGTGGCCGGAGACTCCGGCGGCGGGGTCCTTGGACTGGAACACCGCCATCGGGTTGGGGCCGGTGTTGTCCTCCTTCAGCTCCATGGTGGTCACCGCCTCGTAGAACTTGCGGGAACGGTCCATGTCGGTCACCGGGATCTCGACCCAGACGGCGGGATTCTCGGGGGCGTGCTTGCTCATTTCGGTCTCTCCTTGGCGAAAGGGGTGAATCAAGTGCCGAGAAGATGGCAGACCCCTGCTGACAGCGTGGTGTCAGCAGCCTGTCGCTCCTCCCTTTTTCCCACCCCGGCGAAAAAACTGTGAAACCCCGCCGCCAGGGGCTCTGCCTCGGTGTACGGCCGGCTGACCGGCTGCCATGCACGGGCAACGCCCCAAGGAGGACGACATGCTTCACACCCACTTCAAACGGCTCCGGAATCTGATCGCCGCCACCCTGGCCCTGGGCTTCTGCGCCTCGGCCCTGGCCGGCGAGGGCCGCCGCCCGGTCTTTACCAAGACCTCCCTCGGCAACCCGGGCCGCCATATCGTGACCCGCAACATCAGCGATGTGGGCACGATCCTCGAGATCAACTCCCACGACACCGTCGTCGACCTCAACGGCTTCACGCTGGAGTCGACCAGCAACGACCCGGTGATCCTGCTCGACGGCTTCGACAACGTCACGATCAAGAACGGCACGGTGCTCGGCGGAATCCGCGGCATCAGCATCACCAACTGCAAGAACGTGACCCTGGAGAACCTCGAGGTGGTCGGTGCCGGCGGCGCGGGAATCGCGCTGGAAAACACCACCTCTTTCGACGTGCGCAACTCGACGATCCGCGACACCGGCACCCAGGGGCTACTGATCGACGGAAGCGGCTTGCCGGGCGTTCAGGGCAGCATCGAGGAGAACCTGTTCGAGAACAACTTCTTCAGCGCCATCGATCTACTGAACGGCACCAGCGTGTCGATCGAAGACAATCGCATCCTCAACACCAACGCCGATGGGATCCGTGTGCAGGAATCCTTTGCCGTGTTGGTCAGCGACAACACCGTGCGGGACGCGGTGGTCGGCGGCATCCGCATCATCCGCAGCCGCGGCACCCGGGTCGAGGGCAACGCGGTGTCGATCGCCGACGAGGGAATCCTCATCGAGGATACGTCCGAGCACAACATCATCACGCGGAACGTGGTCACCGACATCACCGGGCCGGGCATCCTGGTCGATGGGAACGGCAACCACATCACCAGCAACACCGTGGGCAACGCGACCCAGTGCGGTATCTGGCTGACTGCGCTCTCCATCGAGAACGTCTACCGCGGCAACATGGCCAAGGCCAACAGCGGCTGTTTCGCCGCCTGTGTGGTCGGCACCGTCTCGACCGCCGACTTCTGCGACGACGCGCCCGCCGGCTCCAACGACTCTTCGGGCAACAACTTCATGCCCTTCGCGCTCTAGGACCTGGCCCTGGAAAGGAGGGAGCCATGAAACGACTCATCCTGATCGCGATCCTCTGCGCGAGCTTCATGCCGGCCGCCGCCCAGTCCTTCTACCTGTCGGTCGACGTTCCGACCGACCTGCCGGCCACCGAGCTCCCCTGGACGATCCTGCGCAACGACGCCTCGGTCTACTCGATGCAGGCGTCATTCCCGCCGGCGGCGTTGATCGACGCGGTACACCGGGAACAGAACGGGGACTGGCTGCTCTCGGTCGAGTCGCCGACCCGGCTTGGCGGTGTGGCCGTCGAGCCCCGGGACGTGATCCGCTTCGACGGCACGACCTACAGCCACGTATTGAACGGGATCGCCGAGGGCATTCCCGACGGGGTCGGCATCGACGCGGTCTACGCCGAGGGCAACGATCTGATCCTCAGCTTCGATGCTCCGGTCAGTCTCGGGGCCGGTCCGACCTTCCTACCGGCGGATCTGGTTCGCTGGTCGGGCGCCGGCAGCTTCACCATGGAATTCTCCTCGCTCGGTGCGGGGATTCCCCGCTACGCCGACGTAACCGGGGCGGACAAGCGGGCGATCGGCCGCGCCGAGATCCTGCTGACCTTCGATGCGCCGACCCTCACCGTCGGGGGCGACTTCATGCCCGGCGACGTCGTCGCCTGGGACGGGTTCGCCCTGACGCTGTTCTACAGCGACGCGGCCTGGCCCGAGACCAGCCGCGCCAACGCTCTGTCCCTTCCGGCAGGTGCCGGCGAAGTGCCGACGCTGTTCGTGGACAAGGCCTCGCCGACGGAACTGACCATCTCCTGGGAGGAGAGTTGTGCCGTCGGGGGAGCGGAGGAGTACGCCATCTACCGCGGCGACCTCGGCTCCTGGTACAGCCATGCCGCCTTCGATTGCACCGACGACGACGGTTTACCCCTGAGTGAAACCGTCCCCGTCGACAGCGACAGCTACTACTACCTGGTCGTGCCCTTCAACGTGGATAGCGAGGGCTACTACGGCGCCGATTCCGACGGCACCGCCCGGCCGATGGGCACGGCGACCTGCGGCCCGGTTTTTCAGGAGATCGGTTGTCCCTGACCGGCGTGACCCATCGTTTGCTTTGACACGGTTTCGGTCCCTTCGACGCGTCCTGGGTCGCCCCCATTCCCAGCCGCCGAGGAGGGACCGAACGTGTTTTCACCGCGAAGATTGCTTTTCGCCGCTCTGGCCGCGCAGTTGACCCTGGGGGTACCGGATACCGCCTCCCCCGCATTCGCCCAACAGCAAGACCGCCGAGAGTGCGAACTCTCCACCACGGCGTTCGCGGCGCTGCCCGACGCCGGAGGGCTCTACTACCGGCGGGTCGGGCTCGTTCCCGAGTACGCCCCCTCCCCCGGCGGTCCTGAGTGGCGGCAGGTCGGACTTTACGGCCAGGGACGCACCACCCGGCCGGCGGGCCATGAACAAGCCGGACTCGCCATCGCCCAGGACCTGCAGCCGATCGACGGCAAGTTGGTGATGCTCTCGATCGGGATGTCCAACACCTTCCAGGAGTTCGGCCGCTTCGAGTCCCGGGCCGACAGCGACCCGGCGGTGCACCCGGATCTCGTGATCCTCAACGCCGCCCAGGGGAGCCGCCCCGCGGATCACTGGAACGAGCCCGACGACCCGACCTGGGACGAGGTGGACACCCGTCTCGCGCAACAAGGATTGACGCCGTCCCAGGTGCAGGTGGCCTGGATGAAGCACGCCGTGCGCTCGCCGATGTTCCCGCCACTGGACTTCCCGGCCCACCCCGAGACCCTGCGCGACATTCTGTTCGACGTGGTGCAGAGCATGAAGCAGCGTTACCCCAACCTGAAATTGCTGTACCTGTCGAGCCGCACCCGGGCCTACATGACCGACCAGACGGCACAGAGTCCTGAGCCCGCCGCCTACGAGGGTGGCTTCGCCGTGCAGTGGCTGATCGAGCAGCAGCTCGCCGGCGATCCGGGGCTGCGCTTCGACGGCATCGACCCGCCTGCACCCTGGCTCTCCTGGGGGCCGTATCTCTGGACCGACGGCACCGGGGCCGCCGAGGGAGAACCGCACGATCCCTTCGCCGCCCGCTCCGACGGCTTCGTCTGGACCTGCGCCGATGTCGACCGGGACGGCGTGCACCCCTCGCCGCCGACGCCCGATGTGGACCCGCCCACCGGCGAGTTCAAGGTCGGCGACGAGCTGATGGCATTTTTCAAGACCGACGTGACCACCACTCCCTGGTTCCTCGGCGCCACGGGCGGGCCGGCGATCCTGTCGCTGACCGCGAACGGCCAGGACCTGAGCGGGGGCGGGGTGCTCACCGGGGATCCCCCATTCCGCGTCGACCTGGACGCGAGCGCCTCGGGGGCGGTGGCCGAATACACCTGGACCTACGACGACGGTACGTTTTCCTACAACCCGGCAGGCAACTCTTCGGGCATGCCGGCCTTCAATGACAGCTCATCGGCAACCAAGGAGTTCCGCGTCACCGGACTCTACGACGTGCGCCTGACCGTCAGCGACACAGCGGGCAGGACGACCCGGGCCGGCTTCGAGGTGATCGTCGGAGGGCTCGGTCCGTGCGGCGGAGCGCTGGAGCTGGCGCTGCGCCGGGAGCCGGGGTCAGACAGCGTCGAGCTGCGCTGGTGCAGCCTCGCCGGCGCCGAGAGCTATAACCTGTATCGGGGAACCGCGCCGGACCTCGGCGATCTTACCTGCCTGGAGTCGGATCTAAGTGGCCCGTCGACCACGGACGATGCCCCCGCCTTCGGGCTTCAGGTCTACCTGTTGAGTTGGGTCGCCGCAGGGATCGAGAGCGATCTGGGACAGGGAAGCAACGGGATGCCTCGGGCCGCGCCCCCTTCGTGTCCCTAGCCGGACGCAACTCCGTCGGGGAGTTATCGTATCTTCCAGAGACGCGACCTCGGAGATGTCGATGAAGCACAAAGATCAGGCTCCCCACCGGACCCAACTCGGGATCGACCGCAGCGTCGAGCGGAAGCACGATTACCGCCAGGACACCGCCTTCGACGGCCGGCGACTGGTGCGCCTCCCAGACCGTAGCCTTTGCTACGCCGACGAATACGAAGAACGGCTCAAGGAGTACGAGCGCAACGCGGAGTCCGATGGACAACGGCCCCCCTCCGGGGGCCGCTAGGCCGGCGAGCCGCCGAGGGTGTGGAGCACCCGTTTGCCGATGGCCAGATGCTCCGGGTGGTCGACGAGCCCGGTATCGGCCAACACGATGGCAAACAAAAGCGCCCAGCCTCGCGCCCGCTTCCGGGTCACCGCGGTCACGCCCTGTCTCGCCCGTAGCGCCTCCTCACGCACTGCCGGATCCGCGAACAGCATCCAGAGCGACGCGAGATCGGTGGCCGGATCCCCTACCGCCAGGTCGCCCCAGTCGATGACCGCGCTGAGGCGGCCTTCCTGCACCAGCACGTTGCGGGGATGGAGGTCCCCGTGGATCCAGGTCGGCTCGATGCAAAGGGGTGCTTCCAGGGCCTCCCGCCAGATCGCGGCGTGGCCGTCGCCGAACAGTCCTGCGGCCCGGAGCCTGGCGATCCGTGGAGCCATCGCCTCGGCCCGTTCGCTTAGCGGCACGCCCCGCACCGGGTTGCGCGGCGCATCATCGGGAGCCGGTTTGTGTAGCGTGGCGAGAAAACCACCGAGGGCAGAGGCCTGGTCGGCAGCGGGCGGGCGGCGATCGGCGCTCTCACCATCGAGCCAGGGGGTCACGCTGAAGCTCCAGGGATAGTCCGGAGATGGCCGGCCGATGCGTAGCGGCACGGGAGTCGCGAGGGGCAACGACGGCGCCAACAACGGAAGCCAGCGTTGCTCCTTGAGGATCAGCTCCGCCGCCGCCTGGCGCCGCGGCAACCGCACGGCGAGTTCGTCCCCCAGGCGCAGCATGGCGTTGTCCCAGCCCGCCGCCACCTCGACCAGAGGCAGGTCCGCCAGGTCGGGATGCTGCCGGCGAAGTAGTGCGCGGACCAACTCGGCGTCGATCGGCCACTCCGCCTCGGGGGTTCCCCTTGCCACGATCGCGCCTCCGGTCAGGCCCCCGCGGCTGCGGCTTCCGCCGCGCTCTCCGCGGCGGGCATGCCGTCGCCCGCGTCTTCTTCAACCCCGCCCGGGACCTGCTCATCGACCGGCGGCATGTTCGCGGCGTAGTCGGCGAGCCAGGCCTCGACCTCGTCGGGTTCGAAGCCGAACGGACCGACACCCCCCTTGTAGGCGATCGTGCCGTCGGTCCCGATCACATACAGCCGCTCGGGCCAACTGGAGTAGGCGTCCTCGGCCAGGTCGTCCATGGTGTCGACCACCATCGGCACGGTGTAGTCGAAGCGCTTGGTGAAGTCCTGCACGATGGCGCGGCGCTCGTCGAGGGTCTTGGGCTGCCGGTAGCAGACCCCTTCGTCCTCGTTGGAATCCACCTGCCACTCATCCTCGGGATGAGCTTCCTTGATGTAGATGGTCAGGAACTCGGCGGTGTCGCCGTACTGCTGCTGCAGCTCCGTGATCCGCTCGACCGAGCGGCGGAAGGGAGGTCAGGTGAAGCTGCCGAAGACCAGCACCACCGGCTTGGGGCCGATCCACTCGCTGAGCTCCCGGGAATTGCCGTCGATATCGACCACCGTCACGATCGGCGCCGGATCGCCCGGTTTCAGCGGACCGTCGTGGGCCTGCTGGCCGTAGGTCAGGATGCCGATGACGAAACGGGGCCCGATCCAGAAAAAGGCCACGGTGGCCACCGTCAGGATCAACAGCAACCCGCCGAGCAGGACTTTCTTCCACATAGCGTTCTCCCTCGGGTTGAGTCTACGGGAAGAAAGCCCCACCGGCTCGGATCTTGTCGTGCTTACTCGTCGCCCCGCTCGTCGAAGTTCAGGGCGCAGGAGTTGATGCAGAAGCGCTTGCCCGTGGGGTGCGGTCCGTCGTCGAAGACGTGCCCCAGGTGAGCGTCGCACTTGCCGCACAACACCTCGACGCGGCGCATCCCGTGGCTCAGGTCGACCTCGGTACGCACCCGGTCATCGTCGAGAGCCTCGAAGAAGCTGGGCCAGCCCGACCCCGAGTCGTACTTCGTGCCGGAGTCGAACAGCTCGTTGCCGCAGCACACGCAGCGATAGATGCCGTCATCCTTGCAGTCGACGTACTCCCCGGTAAACGGCGGCTCGGTGCCCTTCATCCGGGTCACCCGGTACTGCTCGTCGGTGAGCTGCTCCCGCCACTGCTGCTCGGTCTTCTCCATGCGGTCGCTCATGTTGCACCTCGTTACGTTTCCGTGGTTTGCCCGCCCATCGCGCCACGCCCATATTAGTCGTATGCGCAAACAAGGCGGAGGTTTCGGCATGGTGATGCTGGTCGTCGTGACCGCCATCGTGCTGTTGTTGGTGGCCAAGAACTGGCAGAAGGTCGCCCCCACCGCCATGGAGCTCCAGGACGACGGCGGGGTTCCGGTTCCCCAGGATTTCGACGACCACGGCGAGTCCGGAGCGGGCCAGGAGTTGCGCCAGGGGAACCTGCCCGGCCTCAAGGAGATGCGCCAGAACACCGGCGCCTACTCCGACCGGCTGCAGAACGCCCTCGACGAGACCAACCAGTAGCCCCCGGCACCCGCTCCTCCGGTTGCCCCGGTTCCCGGCCCTTTTTCGGGCCTCCCGCACACTCCGAATCGCACATGGGAAAACAGTTCCCGGCCGGGTGTTGTTCCCTGTTTCCCGCTGTTAGAATCCCTGGCGTCGGCCGCCCCCCGCCCGGAGGAATCCGGGCCCCACGAACAGGCCGGCTCCAAAACGAGATTCGAGAGTCAAGGGAGCTAACACTCATGTCCAACGGTCTGTTCCGCGTCCCGGTGCCGGTCAACGAGCCGGTCTACGACTACCTTCCCGGGAGCCCCGAGCGGCAGGAGCTGCAGAAGCAGCTGAGCCGGATGTCGAGCCGCGAGATCGAGATCCCGGCCCGGATCGGCGGCCGCAAGGTCCGTACCGGCAAGCTGGCTGAGATCACCATGCCCCACGACCACGGCCACGTGCTGGGGCACTACCACAAGTGCCGCAAGGCCGAGGTGAACCGGGCGATCCAGGCCGCCCTCGATGCCCGGGAAGCCTGGGCGGCGATGCCCTGGCAGGAACGGGCCGCGATCTTCCTCAAGGCCGCCGATCTCCTGGCCGGCCCCTACCGCCAGATCCTCAACGCGTCGACGATGCTGGGCCAGTCCAAGACGGCGCATCAGGCCGAGATCGACTCCGCCTGCGAGATGATCGACTTCTTCCGCTTCAACCCGTTCTACATGGAGCAGGTCTACAGCGAGCAGCCCGAATCGAACCCCGGCTGCTGGAACATGCTCGAGCACCGCGGACTGGAAGGCTTCGTCTTCGCCGTGACCCCCTTCAACTTCACGTCGATCGCCGGCAACCTGCCGACCGCTCCGGCGCTGATGGGGAACACCGTGGTCTGGAAGCCCGCCTCCTCGGCGGTCTACTCGGCCCACTTCATCATGGACCTGCTGGAAGAGGCCGGGCTGCCCGCCGGCGTGATCAACATGGTCCCCGGCTCCGGCGGCGAGGTCGGCGATCCGGTGTTGGCGAGCCCCGATCTGGCCGGCATCCACTTCACCGGCTCCACCGAAGTGTTCAAGAACATGTGGGCCACCGTCGGCCAGAACATCGGCAAGTACAAGTACTACCCGCGCATCGTCGGTGAGACCGGCGGCAAGGACTTCGTCTTCGCCGACAAGAGCGCCGATATCCCTTCGCTTGTGACCGGGCTGATCCGCGGCGCCTTCGAGTACCAGGGGCAGAAGTGCTCCGCCGCCTCCCGCGCCTTCATCCCGGCGTCGATCTGGGAACGGGTCAAGAAGGGGCTGCAGAAGCAGGCCTCGCAGATCAAGGTCGGCGACCCCACCGACTTCACCAACTTCATGGGCGCGGTCATCGACCAGAACGCCTACAAGACGATCACCAGCTACATCAGCTACGCCAAGCGCACCCGCGGCCACAGCATCCTCCACGGCGGCGAGTACTCCAGCCGCAAGGGTTACTTCATCGAGCCGACCATCGTGCAGGCGCGCACTCCGGATTCGAAGCTGCTGCAGGAGGAGATCTTCGGGCCGGTGCTGACGATCTACGTCTACCCCGACAAGTCGATCGACCGGGCGCTCAAGATCTGTAACGAGGGCTCGGCCTACGCGCTGACCGGCGCGGTGTTCGCCCAGGACCGCTACGCGGTGAGCAAGATCGCCGACGCCCTGCGCCACACCGCCGGCAACTTCTACATCAACGACAAGCCCACCGGCGCCGTGGTCGGCCAGCAGCCCTTCGGCGGCGGCCGCGCCTCGGGCACCAACGACAAGGCGGGCTCGATGCTCAACCTGGTGCGCTGGGTCAACCCGCGGACGATCAAGGAGACCTTCGTGCCTCCGACCGACTTCCGCTACCCGTTCATGCAGGAAGACTAGAGCGCCATACCGATTCAGCTTTGCCAAGGGGCCGCGCACCGTGCGCGGCCCTTTTCTTTTTTTGGCACGCCGGGTGAGGGGAAACAAGGCTTCGCATCGATGCCCTTCTCTCGGCTCGGTCACCCCCACCGAACGGGCGCCGTCCATCCCGGGCAAGACGGTCCTCTCGAGGCATTCGATTTTTTTTGCGATTGCGGTGGCGGGTTTCCGAGGCGTTGACGTGTCCATCATCGAACCCGGCTGAAACAGAGCCGGCCCCTCAATTCAAGGAGACCCAGTCATGAAAAAGCTGATCCTGACCGCCCTGACCCTCGCCCTTGCCTTCACTGCCGTGTCGGCTCAACAGATCCCCCAGGCCGGCGATGCCTACACCCTGTGGGCCGTGATCTTCAACGCGCCGGACAAGTGCTCCGACGGTGTGTGCAACGAAGACGACGTTTTCGTCAACCCGGTCGCGCCGGAAACCGCAGTGGTTTACCTCTCGGGCCTGCGTGTGCCGGCCAGCGGCGTGATTTCCCTCGGCGGTTCCTACGCCGTCGGTCAGACCTACGGCGCCCTGCCCTTCCCGGCGACGACGATCTACGACACCGAGACCGCCGAGATCCACCTGGTTCTGCGCAGCCACGGCAAGTTCCTGCCCGCTGTCGCCGACGCGCAGATCACCACCTTCGGTGAAGGCTGCGTGACCCAGGAGTGCCAGGACATGCAGTTCGCCGTGTTCCAGCCCGGGCTCCAGGATGAGAACGGGGAGCAGCAATCCGCCGTTCTGCGCTTCGCCGACTTCGGTGCGGTGCCCCTGGCCTGGGCGACTTTGTATCGGGAAGAGGAAGGTTTCCGGGTCGCGATCCACACCGACCTGAGTGGCCGCCGCATCGCCCGCTAGACCGATTCCTGTGCAAAATCGCATCCTCGGCCGGCCCTTCGGGGCCGGCCTTTCCGCGTCGGGCGCCGGAGGATGTATCGGCCCTGTATCCGGGCGGGGTCGGGAATCTTCAGGGCCTCAAATCCGTAGGATATGATGTAAGGACTACCGGAGAAGGGGAAGTCATGCATCGTTCCATCGGCCGTGTTGCCGCCATCGTTCTGCTCTCCAGCCTGGCCACGGCGCTCTTCGCCGGGACGCCCAAGGACGTCAAGCGCTACCGCAAGCTTGCCGAGCAAGCTTCGGAAGCCCAGGCAGACGGCAACTTCAAGAAGCTGGTGAAGCTCCGCCAACGCCAAGCCGACCTGGCGCCGGAAGATTCCTCGGTGCACTACAACCTCGCCTGCGCCCGAGCACTCAAGGGGGACAGTGCCGGTGCCCTGGAAGCGCTCACCACCGCGGTGGACACCGGTTGGATGGACGCAGAGCATGCCGGCTCGGACAGCGATCTCGACAGCCTGCGAGAGTTGGCCCGTTTCGATTCGCTGCTCGAAGGGATGGAGCAGAACGAGAGCGAGTGGAAAGAGCGCACGCGCAAACTGCACACCGAACTCGAACCGGCCAACGCGAGCGCGTTCGAATCATTGGAGAAACTGAACGAGTCCTTTTCGGCCGACGAGACCAGGCTCTACGCCATGTCGACGCTCTATGACATGGACTCCTTCTACGAGAACCAGTGGTCGATCTACGACAACAAGATCGCCTCGCTCAAGCGCTACATCGCCGACCATCCCGACGCCGCCGATCGGGATGCCGCCGGAGCCGAGATCCTCAAGACCGCCCTGGCCTACAACGAATATCGAGATCCCTGGGGCCTGCACGACGGACCCTGGGTTCAGCAGCAGGCGCTCTGGTTCCTCGACACCTTCGCCGGCAGCGAACATCGCCCCGAGGCGATGTTGATCGCGGCTCAGGCGCGACTGATGTCGGCGCCCGAAGAGGGGGACGACGAAGAGACCGCCGCGGCCGCCGGCACCCGGCGTGACGAGGCCGAAAATTACCTGACCACCCTGATCGCCGAACACGGCGGGAGTTCCGCCGCGGCCAAGGCCTGCATGTGGCGCATGCGCATCGCCTACGAGCGCGCGGGCAAGGAGATCACGCCCGAGGTGCGGGAGCACTACGAAGCGTTCTGCGCGGCCTGCGGCGAAGATGAAGACGTGCTCGACTACGCCTGGGAACGCGCCCGCAACCCGCTGTTCGAACTCGAGCGGGATCAGTTCCGTGGAACCGATCTGGACGGGAACGAGCTGACCCTGAGCGCCATGGAAGGCAAGGTCGTGCTGGTCGATTTCTGGGCCACCTGGTGCGGCCCCTGCATTCAGGAACTACCGCACCTCAAGGACGCCTACGCCAGGTACGCCGAACAGGGCTTCGAGATCATCGGGGTCAGCCTCGACGACGACGACCGGGAAGCCTTTCTGGAAGAGCTCGAAGAGCGCGAGATCTCCTGGCCGCAGATCTACGACGGAAAGGGCTGGGAGGCGGAACTGGCCCAGCGCTACCGGGTCAGCGGCATCCCGACCATGATCCTGCTGGACCGCCAGGGCAAGGTGGTCGACGTCGACGTGCGGGGCGAGGCGCTGGTCGAGCGCATCGGCGAACTGGTCGGCGAGACCGGCGGAAGCGCCGGAGCCGCGGCGGGCTCGGCGCCCTAGCTCGAGGGGATCGACCGGGGACTACTCGCCGATCAGGTGCATCGCGATCTTGCGGCGATGGGGCGCCGCGCGATGCTCGTAGAGGTAGATCCCCTGCCAGGTGCCCAGCGCCGGGCGACCACCCACCACCGGAATCGAGAGGGTCGTCGAGGTCAGCGCCGAGCGGACGTGGGCCGGCATGTCGTCGGGGCCTTCGGAGTCGTGGCGAAACATCGGATCGCCGTCGGGCACCAGACGGCTGAAGAACCGCTCCAGATCCCGCCCGACCTCCGGATCGGCATTCTCCTGAATCATCAGCGACGCCGAGGTGTGGCGGACATGCAGGGTCAGGAGCCCCTCGACGAGGCCGGTGCTCGCGACCCAGCTGACGACCTCCCGGGTGAACTCGATGATGCTGCGGCCGCCGGTCTCGACGTGCAGCTCCTGGCTGGCCTGATGCATGACAGTCTCCTCCGCGGAGCCAGAGAGTAGCAGTCCCGGGCTTGAGGAACGTCGGTCGGCGGCTAGAATGACCCTTTGTGGCCGAAACCGGCGGAGTAACCGTCCGCCGCCCGACCCGTGAGACCGCCTGCATGAAGCCCCCGGACCCCGACGATCGCAAGCCGCCGGCCCCTGCCGGTCCGTCGGATTCCGAGGATTTCGGGGACTTCGAGGAACCGGCCACCCGGCTCGAAGATTCCGACCAGACTCTCGACGTGTCCACCGACGGCGCGGGAGCCGACGCCCCGACCGTCGCCGACGGTTCCGACGTCGTCGACGCGCCGGCCCACGCCGAGGACGGTGCGCTGGTCGACTCCCCGACCCGCATGCTCCCGGCGGACACTCCGAGCCTGGCCGATGCCGCCCGGGCAACGGAGCAGGAACACGGTTCGGACACGATCAAGAACTACCGCATCGTCGAGGTCCTGGGCGAAGGCGGCATGGGCGTGGTCTACAAGGCGGAGCAGATCGAGCCGGTGCAGCGCAACGTGGCGCTCAAGATCATCAAGCTGGGCATGGACACCAAGGAGGTCGTGACCCGCTTCGAGACCGAGCGCCAGGCCCTGGCGGTGATGGACCATCCGAGCATCGCCTCGGTCTACGACGCCGGCGCCACCTCCCGCGGCCGCCCCTACTTCGTGATGGAACTGGTGGCGGGCACCCCGATCACCAAGTTCTGCGACAAGAGCCGGCTGTCGACCCGTAAGCGGCTGGAGCTCTTCATCCGGGCCTGCCGCGGCGTCCAGCACGCGCACCAGAAGGGTGTGATGCACCGGGACCTCAAGCCGTCGAACATCCTGATCAGCGAGGCGGGCAACCAACCGCTACCCAAGATCATCGACTTCGGTATCGCCAAGGCGACGACCCAATCCGGCGACGAGAAGGCGCTGGCCACCGAGATGGGCCAGCTTCTGGGCACCCCCGAGTACATGAGCCCGGAACAGGCGGAACTGTCCGGCGCCAACGTCGACACCCGCACCGACGTCTACTCGCTGGGGGTGGTGCTTTACGAGATGGTGACCGGCACCTTGCCGTTCAGCACCAAGGATCTGCGCCGTGGCGGCATGGCGCAGATGCAGAAGATCCTCCAGCAATCCCTGCCGCCGACGCCGAGCAAACGGGTGACCATGCTCGGCCGCCACACCGACGTCATCGCCAAACGGCGTTCCACCGACGGACGCGGCCTCAACCGCCAGCTTCACGGCGATCTGGACTGGATCGTGATGAAGGCGATGGAGAAGGACCCGGCGCGGCGCTACGCGACGGTCAACGCCCTGGCCAACGACCTGCAGGCCTACCTGGACAACGAGATCGTCACGGCGCGGCCGCCGAGCACCGCCTACCGGGTCTCCAAGTTCGTGCGGCGCAACCGGCTGGCGGTGGCCTTTTCCGGCGCGCTGATCCTGGCGATGATCGCCGGGATCATCGGTACCGGCGTCGGCCTGGTCCGCTCGCGACAGGAGGCGGGCAAGGCGCAGGCGGTCAACCGTTTCCTCGAGAACATGCTGATCGCGGTCAACCCCGCCCAGGCCCGGGGCCGCGAGGTGACGGTGCGGGACGTGCTCGACGAATCCTCCCAGAGCGTCGGAGACTCCTTCGGCGACCAGCCCGAGGTCGAAGCCTCGCTGCGTCACACCATCGGAACGACCTATCAACGTCTCGGCTTCTACGTCGAGGCGGAGCCGCATTTCCTGCGGGCCATCGAACTCAAGACCGAGCTCTACGGCAAGAACGATCAGAGCACCCTCGACTCGTTGAACCAGCTGGCGATCAACTACTTCCGTCAGCGGCGCCCCGAGGCCGAGGAGCTGTTCCGCACGGTGACCGAGGTATCCACCGCCGTACGCGGCGCCGAAGACCCGGCGACCCTGACCGGCATGAACAACCTCGCGGCGGTCTATCTCCAGTCCCAACGATTCGAGGAGGCCGAGCCGCTGCTGGTGCAGGTCCTCGACGGCCGGCGAAAAGCACTGGGGGCGACCAACCCCCAGACCCTGGCAACCCAAAGCAATCTGGCCCACCTGTACAAGGACACCGATCGGCTCGATCAAGCCCAGAGCCTGTTCGAGGAGGTGCGGCAGGCCCGGCTCGACGATCCGGCCTTCGGGAGCGACCACCCCCGAACCCTGATCTCGACCCTGAACCTGGCGGACGTCTACCGCCGCAACGAACGAGTCGAGGACGCCGCGCCGCTCTACCGGGACACCCTGGAGCAGATGCGGCGCATCCAGGGTGAGGACCACCCGTACACCCTCGAAGCGTTGAACGGCCACGCCGAGATGCTGCTCATGCTAGGCCGTCTGGACGAAGTCGAGCCGCTGATCACCGAGAACCTGGAGCGCCGCGCGCAACGCTACGGCGAAGATGACGCCGAGACCCTCCGGGCGATGGACCTGATGGCTCGCTTCGAGTCCCGGCGGGGACGCCACGACATGGCGCTGACGCTCTACGAGCAGTTGATGGAGCAGGGGGAGGAGGTCCTGGGCGGCACCCACCCCTACACCCTGGATGCGCTCCGCGGATGCGCCGAGAGCCTGCTCCGGCTCAGTCGCCCTGCCGAGGCGGAGCCGCTGGCCCTGGAGCTGCTGAAACGAACGGACGACCTGCCGGCGGACAGCGAAACGGCCCGGGCCAACGCGGCGCTGATGGCCCGGGTGTACACCGCGCTGGATCGCGAGGGCGAAGCCCGGGAATGGCTACGGCGTTCCGAGGGAACGCCGTAGCAACCGTTCACGAGTTGTCTCAGGCGCCCCTTCGGGCGCGAGGGCTGCGCCCCTAGTTGCAGCCTCCGTTCCCCGGCTGGATCGTGCGCTCCCTCCCGGCCGAGTCCTCACCGTAGCCGCTCTGCAGCCGGCCGTCGTCGGACTGCACCAGGAAGAAGAAGACCCCACCCACCGGCGGAACCACGCCGTCCTCGTTGCCCGCGGTGCTGGTGTCGTCGGATCCACCCTCGACGCAGGTGACGCTGCCGAGATCGATCCCGCCGTTCACGGCGCGAAGCGCGGCCACGTCGCCACGGATCACGTCGTACTCCACAGCGCCCTGCTGTTCGTCCCAGTCCGCGGTGGTGTTCTGTCCGGTCATCTCGAGTTCGATCGAGGTGCAAAGCCCGGGACGGAGCGACAACGCGCCGCCGAGATCGAGAGTGTCGACGCCGACGTTGCCACCGCAGGCGTCGGTTGCCTCGACGGTAAGCACCGG
The DNA here is from genome assembly GCA_001664505.1 of Acidobacteria bacterium Mor1. Classification (GTDB taxonomy): domain Bacteria; phylum Acidobacteriota; class Polarisedimenticolia; order Polarisedimenticolales; family Polarisedimenticolaceae; genus Mor1. The sequence continues at coordinate 3,902,903 of CP011806.1, read as the reverse complement.
ATCGATCAGCGAGGTCCAGCCGCAGGTCTCGGCGACCCGGCAGAGCAGCGCCTCGTCGAGCACCAGCGCCGGATCCTCCGGCGGTCCCTCGAGCAGGCCGTCGCCGTCGCCGAAGGTAAGGCCGTCGTAGAGCAGGCAGCCGTTGAGCAGGATGCGCTCGTGGGCAATCTCTCCGGCTGCGCCATCGTCGTCGTTCGCCTCGAACACCAGGTCCAGCGGCAGATCGTCGGGGATCACGGTGGTGCCCGGCGGGTCGGCGATGGTCACCGTCGGCGCCACCGTATCGATGGTGAAACGGACCGAGTCCGAGGCCGGGTTCCCCGCGGCGTCGATGGCGGTCACGGTAACCGCGTGATCGCCGTGAGCGGCGTAGTCCGGCCCCTGATCGGGCTCGCAAGGACCGTCGCAGCTGTAGGCGATCGTAACCTCGGTCGAGCAGGTGTCGGCGAAATCGTCGAGCAAGGTCACCGGCGTCTGCTGCGGTCCGAAGCACTGCCCCTCGCCGGGGCTGACGATGCCGCCCAGCGGCGGCTCGCTGTCACCCACGGTCACGACGACGACATCTTCATCGATGGCGTCGAAGGCGTCGGTGACCCGCAGCACGATGGTGTGATCTCCGAAGGACAGCACCACATCGGCAACGGCGCCGGAGGCGATCGACACGCCGTTCTCGAACCACTCGTAGCTCACGATGTTGCCGTCGGGGTCGGAACTGCGGCTGCCGTCGAGCCGCACCGTGCCCTCGCCTGCCTCACACTCGGCGAACAACACCGTGGCCGAGGCGTCGGCTACCGGCGGTGAGTTGGGCACCTCGTTGGCCACGTCGCTGCCGTCGGTGACGATCGAAACGGTGCCGTCATCCTCCTGCTTGCCCGGCGAACCGACCACCGCGTCTCCCTGGCCGTCGCCGTCGACGTCGCCGGTGGGTGCCGCCGACGATCCCGCTTCTTCGGAAGCGGCGGTGCCGGTCAGGCCACGGCCGGGCCGGCTGTCGCCGAGATCGCAGACCTCGATGATGCCCGAGAAGAAGGTGCCGTCGTTGCCGCTCTCGCCGCCGCCGAAACCGCCCTCGGCGACGTAGAGGATCCCCGCGTCCATCAGCGAGGTTTCAGGATCGAAGAAGGGAGCGCCCAGAGCCAGATCGTCGGCGCCGTTCCGGGTGAAGTCCCCCAGGCCGGAAACGGCGTAGCCGAGCTGGTCCCCGCCGGTGGCTCCGACGAACCAGACCCCCTCGAGCACCGGGCCGTCGCCGGCTCCCTGAATCCCGCCGCCGAGATCACAGACCTCGATGATGCCGCCGGCCAGTTGGGCGGCCGCGGTGGCGACGATGCCGGCGTCCAGCCGGTCCGCGTCGGAGGAGTCGACGATGTCGTAGAGCGGCGCGCCGATGAGCAGGTCGGTCTCGCCGTTGAACAGATGGTCCCGCCCGCCGGCAATCGAGAAGCCGAGCCGGGCTCCGGCCTGGTCGCCGAGGATCTGCACACCTTCTACGGCGGTGAGGCCGCCGCCGGGCTGACCGAGATCACAGACCTCGATGATGCCCGAGAGCGAGAACCCGCCGGCCGCACCGTAGGCGATTCCGGCGTCCTGCAGATCGAGGTCCTCGGGGCCGATGGTGGTATCCGCCAGCGGCGCGCCCATGGCCAGGTCGTCACCCATCGGCGCGACCACGTCGCCGGGGAAGGCCACGCTGAAGCCGAGGGCATCGCCCGGGGCGGCGCCCCGGTACACGACGCCGTCGATCTGAAGCTCGCTTCCGTCGGCAACCTGACTCAGCGAAGCCAAGGAGGGAAGCGGTTGATTGAAGATCAGGTAGACCGCGCCGGCGTCGGTGCGGGCCTCTTCATCGTCGATGTCGGCGCCCGGTGCGCCGATGGCGATCTCGATGCCGCCGTTGCTGCTGACCGCAGGACCGGCCGCGACCGCAAAGCCGGCCTGGTCGCCCAGGGCGCTCCCCTCGAACACCACGCCGGGGATGTCGACGCCTACTCGCGAGAGTTCGACGTAGTCCGGTCCTTGACCTCCGGCCAGGACCGGATAGGTCTCGGTGTCGGCGGGGTCGAAGAAAATCAGATAGACCTTGCCGTTCCCGCTGGCCACCGGCTCCTCGCCGGTGCGGTCGACCTGTTCGGCGCCGATCAACAAGTCGGGAATCTCGTCGCCGTTGAAATCGAAGTCGCCGAAGACCGCGACACCCGCCCGATCGTTGCCCGCCTCACCGACGAAGACGATGTCCGGCTGGATACGCTCCTCGGCGACCGGCGAACCGAGGTAGATCGCGGCGGCGCCGGTTTCGGCGGCAGAGTTGAACGGCCCCTGTTCAAACCCCGGAGCCCCGCTGATGAAGTCGGCGAAACCGTCACCGTCCAGATCGCCGGCGGACGAGATCGACGTGCCGATGCGGGCGTCGGAACCGATGGAGACCACCTCTTCCGATACGTTGGGCAGAGGCGTGGTGGCGAAGCAGGTGACCTCGAGGGTCAACGTCCGTTCGGTGGTCGCCGGCGGATCGAAATCGTCGGTGGCGGCGAACTCGAGCACGTAGGTGCCCTCGTCCCGGGGATCGGTCTCCCAGAACAGATGCGCCGTGGCCACGTTCCCCGAGGTGGTTTCGATCTCGAGACCGGACTCCGCGGCGTCGTCGAGATCCCGGACCACGACCGTGGTGGTCTGATCCCCTTCGGGGCTGAGGAAGGCCAGATCCAGATCGAGGGTCTCGTTGCAGGCCAGCTGCAGCGGCTCCTCCTCGGGGAAGCCCTGAGGGACCGGGGGTACGTTGTTGCCCGAAGCGTTGAAACAGATCGCGTTGGCGCTCCCGGCGCCGCGGCCGTCGAGATAATCGACGCCGTCGTTCATTCCTCCGGGACCGTCGTAGCTCGCGCCGGAACGATCGAAGCGCCCGACGACGAAGTGCCGGTCGCCGTCTCCCGCGTTGGATCCCACCGTCGCCGCGGCTCCGCCGAACCCGCCGACACCTCCCGAAGCATCGCCGGTGGTCCACTGCATGTCGTCGTAGCAGAAGCAGACGTTGTTGCCGAGCCCGAACTCCGGGTTGTTGCCGTCGGAGATCAAGACCTGGAAGGTGTTGACCTTGTCGTTGCGCCGCTTGAAGTAACCGACGTTGTCCCAGGTCACCGCCAGGGTGTTCACACTGATCGGCTTGTACCAGACGGCGGAGCGTGGACGGGTCGAATCGCCTTCGCCGTCACCCTCCTTGCCGCCCCCCTCGGTGCGGGTATCCACGTCGGCCCAGAAGGGAGCGAGAACGGCAGGGCCGGTCAGCGGGAAACCGGTGGGGTCGAACCCCGAGAGCAACTCCCCGAAGGAGAGGTTGCCGTTGTTGTTGACGAACACCTCGTCATAGGTGCTGCCGTACATGTCGAAGCTGAAGCCCAGGGGCAGCAGGCCGGAGTCGTCGTCGTTCTTGGTGCAGAACGGAGGCTCGGCGGGCCCCGATCCGGTGGGGCCGGCGGTGCAGAAATCGACCAGCAGCCAGCCGCCGTCGTTGGTCGGGTCGCTGTCCCGCGGGGTGCGGTCCGCCGGAAGGGTCTGACAGGGTGAGACGAACCGGGTCGGATCGCCGTAGGGGGAGCTCTCGCCGGCGGCCCAGGCCTCGGCCTCAGGCGTCACGTCGAGGATCTTGTCCTCGGTGGCCCCGGCGCTGCCGGAACCCAGCAACAGGAGTACGGCCGCCGCGATCGCGGCAGTTCGCTCGGTCATGATTCCCCCCCTGACCCGGCCTTGCCGGGCAGTCGTGTGCTCGACCGGACGACGGGTCCGATCTGCCGGCCTCTGTTCCGGGAAGATCCCTCGAAACCGCGCTTCCGTCAACGGAACGCCGCACGATAGATGCAATTAATTATCAGAGGCAACGGCCAAAAGGGACGAATGGGTGTCGCCATTCGGAACCGAGTCCCACAGCGTGGCGTGTGGTACAACGGCTGGCCGGGAACGCCCGTCCTGATTGAGTTTCCAGGTTTTCGATCCTCGTCCTTCGGAGAGCCGGTCATGTCCGTGCTGATCGTCACCGACCGTGAAGGCAAGAGCCGTCGTTTCGAGCTCGACTACGACCGCCGCTACACCATCGGCCGGTCACTGAAGAACGACGTGGTGCTGCTCGACGACCTGGTCTCCCGGAAGCACGCCGACCTCTACCACGAGGGGGGGTTCTGGATGCTCCGCGACAACCGGAGCTCCAACGGCACCTACATCGACGGGCAGCGCCTCGAGGGAGAGACCCAGCTCGAGGATCACTCCCAGGTGATGATCGGGAACTGTCGGCTGCGTTTGAACGAACGTTCCTCCAAATCGATCTCCTTCAGCGACCGCCCGCTCCACGCCGGCACCGTGGTGATCTCGGCGAACGATCTGCTGCGGGACACCAAGACCGGAGAGAAGTCGGTCAAGAACCTGGAGAAGGCCCTCGAGCGGCTCAAGAGCCGCTTCCGGGTGATCGAGCGGGCCAACCTGGAGCTCCTGGCTCACGAACCGCTGGACGTGCTGTTCCCGCGAATCCTGGACCTGGTGGTCGAGGCGGTCTCCCCCGAGCGCGCGGCGCTATTGATCCGTTCGGAAACCGGCGACTGGGTCTGCCAGGCCTACCGCGGCGATGCCGCCGACAACCTGGATATCAGCCAGACGATTCTCAAGAACGTCGCCGAGAAGCGGGTCGCGGTGCTGACCTCCGACGCCCTCACCGACTTCGCCGAGGGGGAGAGCATCCACGGCCAGGGAATCCGGGCGATCATGGCGGTGCCGATCTGGAACCTGGAAGAGGTCAACGGGCTGATCTACGTCGATTCCCGCATGGGCGGCACGATCTTCACCGACGAGGACCTCAAGCTGCTGACCATGCTGGGCAACGTCGCGGCGATCCAGCTGCAGAACGCGCAGCTGTTCCAGGAGCGGGTGGAGAAGGAGCGCTTCGAGCGGGATGCCCAGTCAGCCGCCGAGATCCAGCGCGGCCTGCTTCCCCAGGCCACTCCGGCGATCGGCGGCTACGCCTTCCTGGGACACAACACTCCCTGCTACGAGGTAGGCGGCGACTACTACGACATGGTCCCACTGGACGATCACCGGCACTGCCTGATCCTCGCCGACGTGGCGGGCAAGGGAATGAGTGCAGCGCTGCTGATGGCGAGTATCCAGGCCGCGTTCCACGCCCGGGTGGAGGTCGAACACGACCTGGCTCATCTGGCCCAGGACCTGAACAACGCCCTCTGCCGCACGGCTCCCTCCAACCGGTTCGTCACCCTGTTCCTGGCGGAACTCGATACCGAACGTCACCGGCTGCGGTACGTCAACGCGGGTCACGCGCCCTTTCCGTTAATCGTGCGGAAGACCGGCGTACTGGAAGAGCTACCCGCCTGCGGGTTTCCCATCGGCATCTATCCCGACTTCGCCTACGAGCAGTCGGAACTCCAGCTTGCCCAGGGAGATCTGCTCTTCGCCTGCAGTGACGGTGTGACCGACGCCTTCGGGACCGCCGAGGATCAGGACGGCATCGAGATCCTGTCGCGGCTGCTGGAATCCGGCCCGCGATCCTCCGCCTCGGCGGTGCGGGACCTGGTCGAGGGCAAGGTCAGCGAGGCCCTGGCCCGGAGCCGCCAGCCCGACGATCTGACCTATCTGGTGCTGCAGCGGGAATCCTGAAGCGCCACATGGCCCCGACCGGGCTCCCTTCTGGCGCCAGAGACCTATAGCTTCTAGAATAAAATTATTATTTAGTGATTGCCATATGGCAATACCGTACCCATACTTTAGCTCTGACGAGGGGATGATCGCGGGCACTCATCTGGGGAATTCGTGGAACGCCTGCCTCGCATCGAGATCGACGAAAACACCTTCCTCCGGGACCATTTCGCAGTCCCACCGCTCCCTGAAATCGCGGCGCGGATCCTCGAGCGGACCGCTGCGGGTGACGCGACCTCCAAGGAGATCTCCGATCTGCTGGTCAGCGACGCGGCGCTCTCCTCGACGGTGCTCAAGCTGGTCAACTCCGCCTACTACGGCCTGCCCCGCCAGATCACCGCGATCAACCACGCAGTGGCCTACCTGGGGCTCGCCGAGATCAACCGCGCGGTGCTGACCGCAAGCGTGCTTCAGACCCTGCAGCCCGACGACCGCGCGGCCTATCGGGAGTTCTGGCGGCACTCGTTCTATACCGCCCTCGTGGCCAAACTCCTGGCCCGCCGGTTCGAACCGACCATCGACCCCGACGAGACCTTCGCCGCCGCGCTGCTCCACGACATCGGGCGGCTGGTCTACATGATCTTCTTTCCCGATCACTATCGGGCGATGCAGGCCGAGGCCGCCGAGCGGGGCACGTTCCTGATGATCATCGAGCGGGAGCAGGAGCTCCCTTCCCACACCCGCTTCGGCAGCCTGCTCTCCGAACGTTGGAACCTGCCCGTCGCGGTGCGGCAGGCCTGCGAAGAGCACGAGATCGACATCTTCGAGGATCTCGCCGCAGGGGGTAAGCAGACGGTCTCGCAGCGGATGGTCTGCTGCGCCAACATGCTGGCCAACCTGGCGTCGACTCCGCTGGACGAGGAGATCAAACAGCGCATCGCCTCCGGCTTCCAGCGCATCTTCGAATGCGACGAGCAGGAGTTCCTGATGCTGATGGGCGAGGTCTACGAATCCGAGCAACAGATCGAGGGATTCCTCTCTCAGCTCTGATCGCCTGCTCAGCCGCCCGTGCGCCAGGCGGTTCCGCCCTCGCTCGACTCCGCCTCGCCGAGCTCCTCCAGACGCATCAGGTGAGCCTGGGCCTGCATCCGGGCCAACACCTCCGGGGTCTCCGGAACATCGGCATAGGCCCTGGAGGCCAGCTCGTTCAGGGGGGCCCACTCCGCCGAGAGCGCCTCCCGCACCCGGCCCTCGCGCATCAGTCGATGCTCGAGCACCCTCTCGACCTGCTTCACCGGTAACGGCGGGCCGTGGGCCGGCAACAGCTTGCGGAAGCCCCCTTCCGCCACCCGCCGCAGCGACTCGAGGAACGCCGTCATCTGCCCCGACTCCGGCGGCACCAGGATCGTGGAGAACCCGCTGACCAGATCCCCGGAGATGAGCGCCGGCGTTCCTTCGATGGCAAAGGCCAGATGCCCCGGCGCATGGCCCGGTGTCCAAAGGGCGCGCAGGCTCACTCCACCGAGGTCGATCCGTTCGTCGTCTTCCAGGGTCGCGGTAGCGCAGCCTTCGAGGTCCACTCGGTCGAGGGTGGCACGATGTGCTCGAACCTCGACGCCGAGTTCCCGGCCCAGGCGAGCGGCGCCTCCGACATGGTCCGGGTGGTGGTGGGTCAACAGCACCGCCTCGACCTGTGCCCCGGTCTCGCAACGCCGGCGAATGACGCCGAGGAGGCGCTCGTTCTCTGCGTCCTCGGTGGATCCCGGATCGATCACGACGAAACGCTCGCCGCCGGGCATCCAGACGTTGGTGTGGGTCGCCGGAGGGATGGTGCGGGTGCGTACCGGCAGGACCCAGGCCTCGGTACCGAACTCGATCCGCGGTAGCCGCTGCTCCAGATCGTTGGCCGCGCGCAACGACGCTGCCAGGGACTCGAGATCGGGGGTGGGCGACGTATCGGCCAACTCCCTCAGCATCGGCAGGCATGGGGGCGGAAGCAGACACTTGCCCCGGCGCCACTCTTCCAGCACTTCCTCGGGCTTTCGCAGGCTCAGCTCGTCGATCTCATCGGGGCTGGGCAACTCCGATGGGATCGCCGCGCCCTCGGGCCACCAGGCGACGAAGAAGCGGGTTCTGAAACGCACCGGAAACATCGGCGGCGTGATCCGTTCACCGACATCGATCCAGCTTTCGGGCGCGACGTGGATCCCGGTCTCCTCCTGTAACTCCCGGGAGGCGCAACGAGCGTAGGCGCCGTCCCGGCCGGGCTCGTCCTGAGCATCCATACCGCCGCCGGGGAAGGCCAGATGACCGGGCATGAAGCGCGACTTGCGCGCCCGGCGACCGAAGAACACCTCGAGACCGTCCTCGCCGCGTCGCAGCAAGATGCCCAAGGCGCTGTCCCGCGGCTTCGGCGGTTCAACCTGTGGAATCCGGGCCAGAAAGTCGTCCATGGGAGCTCCGTGACGAGGGGGAAGGGATTCTAGCGGAAACCCGGTGACTCGACCGCGGGGTGTATGCTTGGGGTAGGGAGCCGCGTCTCGGCCCCAGGCGATCAGGAGCACGTATGGAGTTCGAATCGGTCCCACGGATGTTCGCGAGCGTCGTCGACGCCAACCGCGACGGGATTGCTTTCCAGCGCAAGAAAAACGGCACCTGGCAGGACATCACCTGGGACGAGGCCAAGAAGACCGTGGACCTCATCTCCCGGGGCCTGATGGCCCTCGACGTGCAGCACGGCGACAAGGTCAACATCCTCTCCCAGTCACGCCTCGAGTGGTCGCTGTGCGACCTGGGCATCGCCGGTGCCGGTGCCGCAACCGTGGGCATCTATCCGTCGAACCTCGCCGAGGACTGCGCCTACGTGGCGAACCACAGCGATGCCGTCGTGATGTTCATCGAGGATCAGGAGCAACTGGCGAAGATCCAGTCGATCCGTCACGACCTGAAGAACGTGCGCAAGCTGGTCGTGTTCGACGGTCCGTCGGATCCCGCCGCGGACGTGCTCGGCTGGGATGACTTCCTGGCCCAGGCCGAGACCGTTTCCGCCGCCGACCATCAGACCCGCTCCGACGCGATCAAGCCCGAAGACCTGGCGTCGATCGTCTACACCTCGGGAACCACCGGCGTCCCCAAGGGGGCGATGCTGACCCACGACAACCTGCTGTTCACCTCGGGTTCCGTCGAGGACAGCCTGGCGATCGAGGGGGACTACACGACCCTGTTGTTCCTGCCACTGGCCCACGTCTTCGCCCGGATGATCGCCTACGCCAGCCTGCGCACGGCCACCACCGTGGCCTTCGCCGAGGACATCACCACCGTCGCCGAAAACCTCAAGGAGATTCGGCCGCACTTCATCGCCAGCGTGCCGCGGATCTTCGAGAAGGTCCACGACAAGATCACCACCGGCGTACGCGAGGCGGGCGGCATCAAGGAAAAGCTGTTCAACTGGGCGCTGGGCGTCGGCCGCCGGGTCAGCACCCACCAGCAGGCGGGGACATCGATCCCGGGCCTGCTCGGACTGCAGCACAACCTCGCCGAGAAGCTGGTCCTGGGCAAGGTGCAGGCGGCCCTGGGCGGACGGCTGCACTGGGCGGTCTCCGGCGCGGCCCCGTTGAACCAGGACATCGCCGAGTTCTTCCATGCGTGCGGCGTCGTGATCCTTGAAGGGATCGGCATGACCGAGAACACCTCGTTCAGCAACGTCAACCGCTTCGACAACAACCGCTTCGGAACCGTCGGCGAGGTCGGACCGGGGATCGAGCAGAAGATCGCCCCCGACGGCGAGGTGCTCTATCGCGGCCGCAACGTGATGCAGGGTTACTACAAGAACCCTGACGCCACCGCCGAGACCATCGACGAGGAGGGCTGGCTCTACACCGGCGACGTGGGCGAGATCGACGACGACGGGTTCCTGCGCATCACCGACCGCAAGAAGGACCTGATCATCACCGCCGGAGGCAAGAACGTGGCCCCGCAGCGCATCGAACGTATCCTTCGTGCGTCGAGCTACATCAGTCAGGTCGTGGCGATCGGCGACAAACGCAAGTTCATCTCGGCGCTGATTACCCTGGAGCCGGAGAACATGGCCAAGTGGGCCCAGAAAAACGGCATGGAGACCGCGACCATGGCGGAGCTGGCCAACGATCCCAAGGTGTTCAAGCTGATCGAGGAGGAGGTCGCCATCCAGAACGCCCAACTCGCCAGCTTCGAATCGGTCAAGAAGTTCGTGATCCTCGAACAGGACTTCACCATCGAGTCCGGCGACTTGACGCCCAGCATGAAGGTGCGGCGCAAGACGGTGTTGGAAAAGTTCTCGGACCGCGTGGAGCAAATGTACGCCAGTTGAGGCGATCCCCTCCTTGAAACTCAGCGAGCAACTCGGACGTCGCAAACTTCTGGTGGTCACCGGCAAGGGGGGCGTGGGCAAGAGCGCCCTCACCGCCGTGCTGGGCCGCAGCCTGGCCGGACCGGGCAAGCGGGTGTTGCTGCTCGAGGTCGACCCCCGCGAAAACCTCCACGAACTCTTCGACGCTCCACCGTCCGACGGCCGGCTCGTCAGACTCGACGACAACCTCGAACTCCAGAACCTGAAGCCCCACGGCGTACTCGACGAGGTCGTGCGGGAACAGATCGGTATTCCCGGCCTGACCAAACGGGTGATGCAGAGTCCGGTCTACCGCCACTTCGTCGACGGCGCGCCCGGACTGCGCGAGATGGCGGTCCTGGGCTACGCCTGGCGGCGGCTCAAGGGCTACGGATCGTGGTCGGAACAGAAACCCGATCTGGTGATCCTCGACGCGCCGGCCACAGGCCACGGCCTTTCGCTGTTGAACGCACCCAGTCTGGTAGCCGACGTGATTCCCAAGGGGCCCTTCGGCGAGATGGCCCGGGAGCTGCGGCGCTTTGCCGGCCCGGGGGGTGAATGCGGTGTGGTGGTGGTCACCCTTGCCGAGGAAATGCCCGCTCAGGAAGCGATCGAACTGCGGCGGGCGATGGGGCGCAAGTTGGCGCTGGCTCCGGATCTTCTCTGCGTCAACGCGCTCTACCCGGAATTGCCGGCGAACCCACCCGACGATCCGCTGCATCGTCTGTGGCGGACCCGCCGAGGGATCAACGACAACGAACTGGCGCGCCTGCGGGAGCAATGGCGGGAGCCGCTATGCACCCTGCCGATGCTTCCCCGGGAGCGCGGGCCGCAACTGGTCGACGGCCTGATGCCGTTCCTGCGCGACGCGCTGGCGGAGAATGCGTGAACCCGGCGCTGGACAACCATCCGCTGATCGTGGTCGTCGGCGCTGGCGGCGTGGGCAAGACGACCCTCGCCGCCGCTCTCGGCCTCGAAGCCGCGGCGGCAGGCCGCGACTCGCTGGTCATGACCTTCGATCCGTCGTTGCGGCTCAAGGATGCGCTCGGTGTCAGCGAGGAGGCCCGGGACGCTCCGGTGCAGGTGGAGATCGAGCGAGCGGGAGAACTCTGGGCCAGCCTGCTCGATGCCCAGCGCACCTTCGACCGTTTGATCGAACGCTACGCTCCCGACGACGAGGCCCGAGAACGCATCCTGCGCAACGGGTTCTACAAGCACCTCGCCGGCAATCTCGGCGGAGTGCTCGAGTACATGGCGGTGGAACGGCTCTACGAGGTCGCCCGGGAGGAACGTTTCCGCCACGTGATCCTCGATACCCCGCCGACCCGCCAGGCCCTGGACTTTCTCGAGGCCCCCCAACGAATCGTCGACTTCCTCGACAGCGGCGCGATCCGCCTGGCCATGCGCGGCTGGTTCGACGACAAGGGCCGGCTCAAGCCCACCTCCCGTCTCGGCTTCGTCGGCCGCAGTGTCGAGGGCTTCCTCGATCGGATCGTCGGCCTCGACCTGCTGCGGGATGTCGCCGAGTTCTTCGAGGCCTTCGTCCCGCTCTACGACGGCTTCCGCCGGCGGGCCATCGAGGTTCAGCAGTTGCTGCGCTCCGAGCGCACCCTGTTCCTGCTGGTCACCGGCCCCGGCCGGGAACGGATCGCCGAGACCCTGTTCTTCGCCCGCAAGCTCGAGGAGGCCGGCTACCGGGTGGGGCCGCTGATCGTGAACCGGGTCCACCCGGACTTCTCCGGAACGGCGACGGAAGGGGACGCCGAGCTGTTCCAATGGCTCGGGCGCCGGGACCGGGAAGGCCTCGACGAGCTGACCGCGCTGCTCCCCGGGCGGCCCCCGGTGCATCTGCCCCTGCTGCCCGAGGAGCCCTCGGCCCTGGCGGAGATCGAGCGGGTCGGACGGCTGCTCGACGACCGGCTGCGGCAATCCATGGCGGACTGAGCCCTCCGAGGCCGCCGCCGGCGCCTCGTCCCACCGCGGCAAAATCGGGCCTCATCGGGGTATCCGGACTCCCTTTGCCGCAAATTGTCATGAATTTAACTTATTGCAAATAAATATACTTAACTTATTTCTGCCGCAATGCGGCAAAGCGACCTTGCCAACCATGCCGCAGCGCGTTATCAATAAGGGTGTGTTCGCCGCAATGCGGCAAAGAGAGGTGCCCGTGATCCGACTCGTAAAACGCTACGGAAGCCGCAAGCTCTACGACACCGAGGAGAGCCGCTACGTCAGCCTCGACGAAATGGCGGGCTGGATCCGTGAAGGGCAGCAGATCAAGGTGGTCGACAACACGACCTCCGAGGACGTGACCGCGGCGACCCTGATCCAGATCATCTCGGAGCAGGGCCGGCGCAACAGTTCGTTCCTGCCAAAGGACGTGCTGCACGAGCTGATCCGCAGGGGCGAAGAGGTGGTGCAGACCGGTGTCGGCCAGCTGCAGAGCGGCGTCGACCTGCTGCTCCGCGCCTCGGTCGACCGCATCGGGCCGGTGAAGAAGATCCGCGAAGAGACCTCTCGACTTCGCGACCGTCTCGACGAGCTCGAGACCGCCCTGGCCCAGGTCGAGGCGCGCCGCCGGTTCGACGAAGAAGAACAAGCCGCGTCCGGGGACACCGGACGATCCGAAGACGAGCAAGAAGATGAATCCCGGTCCACCGCCAGCGTCGCGGGGTCCGACAAGGGAGAAGCGTGATGATGAAAGTCGATTACAAGCAGGTCCGTGAAACGATCGAAGACACCGGCAAGAACCTCTGGTTCGCCGGACTGGGTGTGCTCTCCACCGTCGAGAAGACCGCCCGCAACACCTTCGACGATCTGGTCGCCAAGGGTAAGAACCGGGACGAGAACGACGTGACCATGGTCGAGAAGAGCTTCGACACCGTCGTCGAGCAGGTCAAGACCGTCAGCGACAAGGTCGATCAGGGCGTCAAGGACACCACCCGCGCCACCCTCAACCGCTTCGGCGTGCCGAGCAGCGACCAGATCCAGGATCTGATCGCGCGGGTCGAGACCCTGAACAAGAAGGTCGAGGAGATGGGCAACTAGCCCTGCTCCGCCAAACGGCATCGAACCACGACCGGATCGAAGGAGGACCTCATGAGCGAGAAGTCCAGGAAACGCCTCGGGGGCGAACTGCGTGAATCCGCCGGCCGTATCTGGCTGGCCGGACTCGGCGCGTTGGCCACCGCCGAGGAAGAGGGCGGCAAGCTGTTCCGCAACCTGGTGGAGCGGGGTGAGTCCTTCGACGGTCCGGATCCGGTGGGCGCGGCAACCCGCAAGGCCCGGGATGCGCGGCAGCAAGCCGGCAAAGCCATGGGCAAGGTCGAGGAGGCCTTCGACCAGCGCGTGACCGACGCCCTGCACCGGGTCGGCGTTCCGACCCGCCGGGAGATCGAAGCGCTGACCGAGCGCATCGAGAAACTGCAGGGGCTCCTCGAGGCTCAGGCCGCCGATGCGGCGACGTCGGGACCCCGCCCGCGCAAGGCGGCGGCGAAGAAGAGCGTGCGCAAGAAGACGGCCAAGGCGTCCTCCAAGGCCACGGCCAGATCCGCTTCGAAGGCCGGCAAGAGCGCCAGGAAGACGACCCCGAAGACGGCCAAGAAGACGGCCAAGAAGGCCGCTTCGAAGGCCAAGACCACGCGCAAGAAGAAAGCCTGAGGCGCCCTTGTCGAATGAAGCACCCAAGCGGCCTCGGATCGGTCTCGCCCTCGCCGGGGGCGGGCCTGAAGGAGGCGTGTACGAGCTGGGTGCGCTGAGGGCGCTGGACGAGGCGATCGAGGGCCTCGACCTGACGCAGATGGATGTCTACGTCGGCGTAAGCGCCGGCGCGTTCCTCTGCTCCTGTCTGGCCAACGGCCTCGACAGCAAGGAACTCTGCCGCTCGCTCCTGAGCCGCAATCCGGCGGACCATCCGGTTCATCCGTCGACCTTCTACACGCCGGCCATCGGCGAGATGGTCAAGCGCGGTGCCCGGGCTCCTCGACTGTTGCTGGAAGCGCTGGCCGACTACGCCGGCTCCTCGGCGGACCAGACGCTGCTGGATTCCCTCACTCGGCTGTCCCGCGCGCTCCCTACCGGACTGTTCCAGAACGAGCCGATCCGACGCTACGTGCAGAAGCTGCTGACCGCTGACGGGCGCACCGACGACTTCCGCCGGCTCGAGCGGCCGCTCTACGTGGTCGCCACCGACCTCGACTCCGGCGAAGCGGTCCGCTTCGGCGAACCGGGCTTCGACCACGTGCCGATCTCCACCGCCATCCAGGCGGCGACCGCCATCCCAGCGATCTACCCGCCGGTCTCCATCGACGGACGCCACTACCTCGACGGCGTGCTGCTCAAGACGCTCCACGCCTCGGTAGCGCTCGACGCGGACGTCGACCTGCTGCTGTGCGTCAACCCGCTGGTCCCGGTGGATACGGTCCGCGCCGTGGAGAAGGGCGCGATGCGGCGAGGCAAGCTCGTCGACCGCGGGCTGCCGACGGTGCTGTCCCAGACCTTCCGCACCTTGATCTACTCCCGGCTCCAGGCCGGCCTGGCGACCTACGAGCCCCGCTTCCCCGGCCAATCGGTCCTGCTGTTCGAACCGGAGAAGGATGACTACCGGATGGCGCTGGCCAACATCTTCCGGTTCTCAACCCGCAAGGCGGTCTGCGAGCACGCCTACCTCTCGACCCGGCGCAACCTGCGGGAGCGGCGGCACGAGATCGGACCGGTGCTCGAGCAACACGGCCTCAAACTGCGGGACTCGGTGCTCGACGACCCCGATCGCAGCGTCTGGGACCAGCTCTCCATGGATCCGCTGCCGGTCACCCGCCGGCTCGACGAGGCCCTTACGCGGCTGGAATCCCTGCTCGGCGAGTCCTGATCGGGCCGTAATCCCGCCTTTTTCTTCTCTTTTTTTGAGCGCCCCGGATGGCATCTGTCGGGGTTTTCGGCAGGTCCGGGCCCCGCATTCTTCTAGATCTCAACCGTGTGACACTTTACATATACAGACTTACGTTTCGGGCTATTGATCCCTCCTTTTCCGCAAACAACCTTGACGTGGATGGATAAGACACCGGTCGGCCTTCGGGGTGCGCGGCCGGGTCGTGGAGCCCGAGATGACTCATCCCAAGAAGTTCTCCGGTAGCGCCGGACTGACCCTGGTGGAACTGCTTGCGACCCTTGCGGTCCTGGCGGTGACCCTCGGCATCTCCGCGCTCTACCTGACGCCGTTCGAGGGCAAGATGGAGAACGGCCTGGCGTTGACCGAGAGTTTTCTGCGCCAGTCCCGTTCAAGCGCCATCGCCACCACTTCGGCCTACCGGGTTCGCCCGACTTCGAGCACCGAGCTCGTCGCCGAGACCTCGGACAGCTGCACCGGCACCACCTGGACCGCCGACGCCTCGATGGGTGTCGACCTGCCCAACGGGGTGACCTACACCAGCACCGGCTGGAGCGTCTGCTTCAGTGCCCGCGGCATGACGAGCACCAACACCACCGTGGAGCTCTACGAGAGCGGCCAGGGCTACAAGCAGATTCAGGTGCTGCTGGGTGGCACGACGCGGGTGCTGCCGTGATCCGGCGCGACGGGAAGGGGCCGGCCGCCTGCTGCGCGATGCGCTCGAGCGAGACATTCCGCGGTGAGCGCGGAAGTTCGCTGGTCGAGGCCCTGGTGTCGATCCTGATCCTCGGGGTCGTCGTGGCCGGCATCGTCCCGAGCTTCCTGGCCTATACCGACGTCAACACGCGAAACGAGATCCGTACCGGGGCGGTGCAAGCGGGGCAGCAGGCGATGGAGCGCCATCGGCTGTCCAATCCGACACTCATGCCGACCACGGGCGCTACCTCGGAGACGATCACCGTCGACGATCGCGACTTCAGAGCGACGACGACCTACTGCGCCGATACCAGTCTCTGCGGAACGAACAGCCGGCATCTGAGCCTCGAGGTGACCTTCAATGGCGAAACCCTGTACAAAACCGAGACGGTCTACACCGAACTCAAGTAGCTCCGGTTTCTCGCTGGTCGAGCTGCTCGTCGCGATGGTGATCCTGCTGCTGATCATGGCGGCGGGTCTGACGATCAGTATGTCCAGCCGGACCACGCTCCGTTCGGACCAGAACCGCACGACCCTGAACCAGAACCTGCGTAGCGGCATGGACCTGGTCGGCATCGACATCCGCCAGGCCGGCGAGCGGCTCCCCGCCGACGTGCCGGCGCTGGAGATCCGGGACGGCGCCTCGGGCGCCGCGGATACCCTGGTCGTTCGCCGCAACCTGGCCGACGACGTGTTGCCGGTCTGTGTCGACATCGCGTCCGGCTCCTCGACCGCCGAAGTGACCATCGCCCTGACCACCGGCACCATCCCCGCCGGCTGCGACCCCGTCGCCGACACCAACACCGACGGGTGGGCGGACAACCTGGGCAACTGGCGCGCCGAGCGTATCGCCGCCGGCGGCACCATGACCGCCTACATCTACAACCCGACCACCCGGCTCGGAGAGTTCTTCGAGTTCGATGGAGAGGACGCCGCCGCCTATCACCTGGACCGCTCCAGTTCGGGCACCTGGACCAACGACTACCTGGCCAGCGACTCGGCCCGGGTCTACGTGATGGAAGAACGGGAGTTCAGCCTGAGCGGCGGGATTCTCGAGATGGACATCAACGGCTCCGGATCGCCGTTCAGCCTGGTGGACGACGTCGTCGACTTCCAGCTGCGGGCGATCTTCCAGGACGGCACGATCCAGACTGCCCTGGCCGCAGCCGACGACTGGTCCAACCTCGAGGCCATCGAGGTCAACCTGAGTGGCCGCAGCACGTTCATGGACCGGACCATGGACCGTGCGCTCTCTTCCCGCTACTTCCCGAGAAACGTCCTCTCGCAGTGAGGTGTCCGATGAAACACACACCTTCGTCTGACCAACAGGGCTTTGCCCTCGTCACCGTACTGCTGTTGATGGCGCTCCTGATGTCGATGCTGGTGGGCTACTTTGCCCTGACCTCGATCGACATGAGCACGACCCAGTCGACCATCGACAGTTCCAGCGGGTTCTACGCCGCCGAGGCGGGCTTGAACATCCGCGCCGAGTCGATTCGCTCGACCTTCATCGGCTACAACCGGCCGTCTGGTCCCGGGCCGGATTCCGCATTCGGTACCCCGTGCGAGGGATTCAACGCGGGCTACAACGACTTCGCCTGCTCGTGGCATTCGCTGTCGAACCACCGAAGCCAGACCTACGTGAACGAGGACGCTGGAAACCCGAGCCAGATCGTGATTCCCCGGGGCGAGCCGTACCAGAACCTCAACGCCCAGGAGTACCTCTACACCCTGTCGTCGGTGGCCTACAACGGCGACCAGGACACCGAAGCGATCCTGGAGATGCAGCTGAAGAGCCGCCTGGTCCCGCTCTTCCAGTTCGCGGCGTTCTACAACAAGGATCTGGAGATCCTGCCGGGTCCGACCATGACCCTGGCGGGACCGGTCCACGTCAACGGCGATCTGTACATGCAGGCGGGCGCGGCGCTGAACATCCACGGCCAGGTGACCACCACCGGCGACCTTTACCGCGGCCGTAAGAACAACGACTCCTGTTCGACCCGGGACGTCAACGTGATCGACCCGGGGTCGCTGCGGACCCTGCCCTCCTGTGCCTCGGGCAACAAGCGTTACCACGTGCAGGACAGCGACGTCACCGCCTGGAACGGCATGATCCAGATGGGCGTCGACGAAGTCACCATCCCGGCCCCCGAAGCGCTGGACCCGACTCCGGGCCAGACCTACTGGGACAAGGCGGACATCCGCATCATGCTCAACCTGCATAGCGGCACGCCGGTGGTCGAGATCCGCAACCCCGACGGCACCGTCGACGCGCTGGGAAGCGCGGCGCTCATTGGCTGCTCCGGCGCCACGAGCTACTCCAACACCTTTTACAACAGTCGCGAGGACACGCTGATCGACATGCTCGAGGTCGACCTCGACGACACCCTGGACTGCATCCACAGCAACAGCCTGCTGATGGGCAGCCGCCAGCTCGACGACAGCACCGAGGGCGGCCTGGTGTTCTACCTGGGCGTCGACGGGCCCAACGACACCGTCGTCAACAGCTACGGCGTGCGGGTGTCCGACGGCGCCGAACTCGCGTCCAGCGTAGCGGGCGCCCCCACCGTCCAGGGCATGACCGTGGTGACCAACC
Organism: Acidobacteria bacterium Mor1; assembly: GCA_001664505.1. GTDB lineage: Bacteria > Acidobacteriota > Polarisedimenticolia > Polarisedimenticolales > Polarisedimenticolaceae > Mor1. The sequence goes on along the minus strand of CP011806.1, from coordinate 3,884,729 downwards.
AGGCGATGTACACCTGGGGTGACTTCAACAGCGTCAACAAGAAGCCGGCCGCCTTCCTCGGCGACTCGCTCAACGTGCTGTCCAACAACTGGGATGACTCCCACAGCTACAGCGGCGGCGTGGAGGTCACCAACCGGGACCTGCGCCCCGCCACCGACACCACGATCAACGCGGCGTTCCTCGGCGGCACCGATCTGACCGGCGGCTCCGACGGCACCGCGGGCCAGGACAGCGGCAACTACAACGGCGGCCTCGAGAACTACCCCCGCTTCCACGAGAAGTGGAGCGGCAAGCGGCTGACCTACCGGGGTTCGTTCGTCAGCCTCAACGTGCCGCGGCACGTCGACGGCACCTGGAGCAGCCAGATCTACAGCCCGCCGATCCGCGACTGGGGCTACGACACCGACTTCAACGACGCCGCGAACCTGCCTCCGCTGAGCCCGCGTTTCGTCTACCTGCGGCAGGAGCTGTTCGTGCGCCAGTTCAACATGTAAAGCCGGCCGGCACGGCACCACGAGCGCCCGCGTTTGCTACGGGCGCACCCGAGGGCGGCGATCGGATCTCGATCCGGTTGCCGCCCTCAGCTTTTTGGGGTTCGACGAGCCCAGCGAAGGCGCTCTACCCGGCGTGGCGTTCCAAGCCCTGAATGAGCGGTTGCTGATGGGCTTCCCAGTTGGCGAGTTCATCGGACTCGGCCCACAGGTCACGTAGCTCCGAATCCTCCAGCACGCGTTTGACGGCAGCGAGCGCTGACCGCGCATCTTCGGAATCGAAGGTTCGTGGACGACGGAACAGCCCGGTCTTCGCCGTAACCCAGGTCGCTACCGCTTCGGGTACGCGCTCGAAGCCGGCGCTCAGCCCCGCGAGAACCACCTCGGCAGCCGCGAGGGCCTCCTCGCAGACATGGGCCTCACGCTCTTCACCACTCGGGCCGACCGCGGCGAACGCACGGTTCAGGATCGACTTGTCCCGGCTCTCTTCCAGCTCGAAGACCCAATCGCCGGCGTTGTCGTTCTCGAAGTTTCCGATTCCCCATGTGCCCATGTTCGCTCCGCGACCGTTGCGGTCATGAAGAAGACGCATCGTCCCGTGGCGGCAACGGGTTGCGGGCCAGGTGCCAGTAGTAGGCGCCCTCGCGGTTCTTGCGCTCCTCGCGGCTGAGGCCACGGTAGCCGAAGGGGGGCTTGCGCAGGGCGCGGAACAACGAGAGCAACGGCCAGCCCAGCGGCAGGTAGAAGCCGATCAGGTCCCAGTCCCGCAGCAGACGCTCGAGCCCACGCCTCGCCGGAGGGAAACGGGTGTCCCGCTCGTAGCGGATGAACTCCGCCGGCCAACCCAGCGGCAGCAGCTTGAAGATCCGTTTGCGCGCGGCCCACAGTTCCTTGCGTAGCGAACGCCACTGGTAGGGCCAGCGTCCGTGGCTTTCCACCGCCTTGTTCAGCGCCGCCTGGCTCTGAAGCCGCACCTTCTCGGCCACCCGCTGCAGCCCCTCGCGTTCGGACTTGTCCAGTTTGGTCAACCCCTCTTCCCGGCACATCGCGGCGACGTCGATCGGATCGCCGACGACGAAGACCATGCGCGCGGGCAGCGCCATGTACCAGGCCCAGGGGAAGGTGATCGCGATCAACGCGCCGGGTAGCGGCAGAAAGGGCACGCCCAGTTTCTGCACCAGCCAGTCGACGGGGCGGAAGGTGTAGCAGAACGGGATCACCCACTCGGCGTTGACCACCGAGATCGGAACCACCGGCGCGTTGTTCCGGGCGCAGTGAATGATGAAGCTGGTGCTGTAGCGCTGGAGCTGGTAACGGTTGTCGAAGCCCTTGCCGATGCCGGGCACTCCTTCGGGGTAGTAGACCACCCGCTCGCCCCGCTCAAGCAGCAGATGCAGGTTCTCGAAGGTCAGGTCGACCCCGCCGCAGCGGCGCCAGAAGTTGTCGATACCGAAGGGGCGCATCCACCAGGTGAGCGAGAGCTGTTTCTCGAACACCGAGCGGAACTTCTTCTCGGGCCGGTAACCGTCCCGGCGCCAGAGCAGTCCGTCCAGCACCATGGCGTCGTAGGGAAACGCGGTGCCGCTGTGATTGGGCGCCATCAGGATCGGCCCCCTGTCGGGAATCTTCTCGGCGCCGATGATCCGGGCGCGAAAGTAGCGGTCGAGGAGCTCGCCGAAACCGGAGTCCATCAACCCGCGGAGATACTCCGGGTCAAAGGGCTCGTACAGTTCCTGGCGCTTCCCGGGCCCGGGCATGCCGGCGGCCTACCGGTTGCGGCCGTACTTTTCGTGACTGGAGACCCAGTCCAGGGACGAGATCGCCGCCCCCAGCGACAGCTCGCCGGCGAGCGCCACTCCGGCCACGATCTCGGCGAACTTCATCACCTTGTTGCGGCCCCAACAGCCCATGATCTCGAGACACTCCTTCTGGGTGCCGATCGAGGTACCGCCGCCGTAGGTCGCGACGATCAGCGAGGGGATGGTCAGGGAGATGTAGAGATCTCCGTCGGGGGTCATCTCCGAGTAGAGGATGCCCGCCGACGACTCGGAGACGTTGGCCACGTCCTGGCCGGTCGCGATGAAGATCGCGGTGATCGCGTTGGGCGAGTGGGCGCCGTTGTTGTTGGCCCCGGAGAGGAACGCTCCGATGGTGCTCACGTTGGAGTGGTAGTGCAGGCTCTCGGGCTTGACCCGCATCACCTCTTCCAGCACCTCACGTTTGACGGTGCACTCGGCGATGACCCGCTTGCCGCGGGTTCGCATCACGTTGATCTGGGAACTCTTCTTGTCGGTAGCCAGGTTGGACTCGAGATAGAAGCGGGTCACCAGCTTCTTGGGCAGCTCCTGCTCGAGCATCCAGCTGCAGGCGGCGAAGGTGGCGCGGCCGACCATGTTCTGACCGGCGGCATCGCCGGTGCTGTAGTTGAAGCGCAGGTAAGCGAAGCGGTTCGACAGGAACGTGTCGATGTAGAGCAGCTTGGCGATGCTGGAGGTTTCCTCGGCGGCCTTGGCGATCTCTTTCTCGTTTTCCCGCACCCACGCTTCGAACTGTTTGGCGCCCCGGGCGGACTCGAAGATGAACACCGGCGCGCGCTGCATGGCGTCGGCAACCACCGTGGTGGTCACACCGCCGGAGAGGTTCACTACCTTGATGCCCCGGTTGTAGGAAGCGACCAGGGTGCCCTCGGTAGTCGCCAACGGAACGAGGAACTCACCGTCGGCGTGTTCGCCGTTGACCTGGATCGGGCCGGCGAACCCGATGGGGATCTGGGCCACGCCGGTGAAGTTCTCGATGTTGCCCTGGGTGTCCTGGGGATCGATCGAGTACTTGTCGATGTGCTGCAGCTTGACGCCGCTGTACTCCTCGACGTAGCGCTGACGCTTGGCGATGACGGCGTCGGAGTAGTTGTCGACCTTGTCGTAGGGAACGGTCTGGCGCGTTTCTTTCTGGCTCGAGATGGCGTCCTTGACCTTGAACTCGAGGCTGCCGAAAGGCTTGCACTCGAAGGACAGCGCCAACTCGTGGCGCCCGGTATCGAGCTGAGCCGACTTCGAACGAATCTGAACCGACGACCGCAGGGCAAAGGGAACGCCGTCGGCGCCGACCGCATCGGCCGGCATCTCGGTGCCGTCGTCGAGCACCAGGCTGAGCCCGTCCAGCGGCAGCGGGGTGCCGTTGACCTTGATCTGCTTGAGACCGGTCAACGTTGCGTCGCTCAGCCGGTTCTTGAGACTGAACGCGATACCTCCCTCGATGTTCTGCAGGCTGCCGAAGGTGTAGAGCTGGCGCAATACGAGGGATGGAATCTTCATGGACTCGCTCCGGTCGGAGAAAGAGCCTGCCGGACCGCACCTCGCGGACCGCTAAGCTCCCGTATTCGCTGGATGAACCTCACCTATATATTCTATCGGGGTAGCGAACACAATCGCTGAGCCGCCGGCCAGGCCGCAACCCGGCGAGACGAGGACCGCGATGACCACCGAAGCACCCGCGGCGAGCGATCGCCGACAACTCGACGGCATGGTGGCCGGACTGGTCGATCATGCCGCGGCCTGGCGTGACACCGGCATGGCGGAGCGCGCGGGATTGTTGCGCGCCTGCATTCCACGCCTGCTGGAAGTGGCTCCTGAATGGGTCGACGCCGCGTGCCGGGCCAAGGGTGTGTCTCCGGCGTCGCCGCTGGCCGGCGAAGAGTGGATCAGCGGTCCGATGGTGACCATCCGCCTGATACGGCTCCTGGCGGAGTCGCTGGACCGGCAGGCCCGGCCTCGGGTCCCCTCGATGACGCAACGCGGCGAACAACAGATCGCCACCGTGGTGCCCGACAGCCTGTACGACCGGATGTTCTATCCCGGAGTGAGCGCCGAGGTCTGGCTCGAACCGGGCAAGCCGGCGACCCAGGGGAAGATCTACCGGGAGACCGACCCGAACCCCGCCGCCGTCGGCCTGGTCCTCGGCGCCGGGAACATTGCCTCGATCGCGCCGACCGATGCCATCCACAAGCTGTTCGTCGAGAACCAGACCGTGGTCGTCAAGATGAACCCGGTCAACGAATACCTGACCCCCTTTTTCGAGCGGGGCCTGGCGCCCTTGATCGAACGAGGCGTGCTGCGTTTCGTCTGCGGCGGCATCGAGACCGGCCACCACCTGTGCCACCACCCCGCGGTCGATACCATCCACCTGACCGGCTCCGACCGCACCTTCGACGCCATCGTGTGGGGTCCCGACCGGAACGAGCATGCGCAGCGCAAGGCGGCCGATCAGCCGGTGCTGGACAAACCCTTCACCGCCGAACTGGGCTGCGTGACCCCGGTGCTGGTGGTGCCCGGCCCCTGGTCCGGCGGCGACCTGGACTTCCAGGCGCGCAACGTGGCCTCGATGGTGACCCACAACGTGAGCTTCAACTGCACCGCGGCCAAGGTGTTGGTCACCGCCGGCGGTTGGGATCGTCACGACGCGTTCCGCCGGCGTCTGGCGACCCGGCTGGGAGAGATCCCGACCCGCCGGGCCTACTACCCCGGCGCCGCGGAACGCTACGCCCGCTTCCTCGAACAGTATCCCGCGGCGCAGGCTCTGGGCGGCGCCCCGGCAGAGGGCGCGCTGCCCTGGACCCTGATTCCCGACGTCCCTGCCCAACGGGGGGAATACGCGTTGACCCAGGAGGCCTTTTGCGGCGTCCTCGCCGAGGTAGCGCTGCCGGTCGACGATCCCGGCGCGTTCCTCGAAAAGGCGGTCGCCCTGGCCAACGAGGACATCTGGGGCACCCTCTCCTGCGTGATGCTGATCCACCCGGCAACCCGGCGTCGCTATGAGAAGGAGTTCCGGCAGGCGGTTGCGGCGTTGCGCTATGGCGGTATCGGGATCAACGTCTGGACCGGCGTCAACTTCGGGATCGGCTCGACCAGCTGGGGAGCGTTCCCGGGGCATGGCCGGCAGGAGATCGTCTCCGGGGTCGGCACGGTGCACAACACCTACCTGTTCGACCACCCGCAGAAGTCGGTGGTCTACGGCCCGTTCCGGCCGTTCCCCAAACCGGTCTGGATGGCGGACCACCGCACGCTGCTTGCGGTCGGCCGCCGGGTGACCGCTTTCGAAGCGGCGCCGTCGCCATTGAAGGTGCCCGGCGTCGGACTCGCCGCAGCCCGGGGTTAGTCGCCGGAAGCTCGCCGCCGGGTAGAGCTAGCCACCGGGACGCTCACTGGTCGCTCCGTAGCCCTTCCAGTGTTTCATGCTCGACGTGACGCCTAGAGTCCAGGTCACGAAGTCGAACAGCCGCCCCGGAAGGATGCCCCGCACGAAGGGGGTGATGCGCACCAGCCACGGCGCCAGGATCCACAGCCGCTCCTTGCGCACGGCGCGCACGATGGCGCCGGCCAGCCACTCGGGAGTCAGCCAGGTCGAGGCCAGCGGCGGCTTGACCCCCTCGAACAACCCGGTCGAGACGTAGCTCGGGCAGACGATGGTCAGCTTGACGTGCTTGATGCCCAGCTGGGCGAGCTCGAGACGCACCGACTCGGAGAAGCCGATCACCGACCACTTGCTCGAGGCGTAGGTCGAGCCGTAGGGCAGGCCGACGAAACCCGAGGCGCTGGCGATGTTGACCAGGTGGCCTTCGGGACGCTCGATCAGGTCGGGCAGGAACGCGTGGGTCATCGCCACGAGCCCGAGGGTGTTGACCCGGTAGGTGGTCATGTGCCGCTCGACGGGGACGTCGAGGAAGGCGCCGCCGAACACGACTCCGGCGTTGTTGACCAGGATGTCGATCGGGCCGCCCTCGGCGTGGACCGCCCTACGCAGCTCGGCGACACCCTCGACGTCGGCCACGTCGCTGCGGAAGGTCGAGACCTTCGCCGGCGCGAGCTCCGCGGCGGCCTGCTCCAAAGCGGCGGGATCCAGGTCGGTCAACAGCAGATGCGCGCCCTCGGCGGCGAACCGACGGGCGATCTCGAGGCCGATGCCCCGTGCCGCTCCGGTGATCAACACGCGCTTGTCCCGGATGTTCTTCATGGTGGCTCTCCGTTTGCGGGCCCGGCTGAGCAGTTTAGAGGGGCGTCATGAGACTGTCACTTTCCGACCCGCCGACATCTCCAAGCTCATGTCGGCGCCACCACTCAACCGCAACAAGAGTGTTTCATACCTGCCCGTATCCCAGAGCACACGCGGGCCTCGAGGGAGGTTGGTTCGTTGCCATTTCGAACAGGACTCAAGTCGTTCAGAAACGGCATTTTGGATTCAACACATTGGAGCAAGAACATGCCTTGACACCCTTGAGAAAGTCCGTGCATTGGCTACAATCTTCCATCACATCTTTGCGGATCCGCTGTCTTCGGAGCGCAAGCAATAACGTCTTCTGCGAATAACCCGAAATGCGCTGCTTCGAATCAATCGCCAAGGCCGGCCGCTACGTCGTGCGCGCGCAGTCGTCCGAAGCGATCGGTGAATCCAACAAAGCACTGTGAACGGTTTCTCGGTTCCTGCGGTGTCCGGCGGCCACAGGCCTGGCTGCATGGCACCTCGAGTTTTCAAAAACCAGGCCTGGGGGATGATCTAGTGAGCCGACTTCAGAAAACGACGGTCGCGATCGTTGTGATGGCCCTGCTGGCGACGCCGGCGTTGGCCACCACTCGCGACGCCGCGAACGCCAGTGCGTTCCAGTTCCAGTTCAACCAGTCCGTCCTGCGCGACACCTCGGGCGGCATTCTGTTCAACATCTTCGACGAAGCGCAGAAGCGCCCGTGGAACCTGCCCAACGGTAACGTCGACAGCCTGCGCCAGCTCTCGCCCTGGAAGGGTGATGCCGGCGAAAACGGCAACTACCTGAACTTCCTCGTGGGTAACGGTGGCGTCAACGCCGCGGGCAACCAGCTCAACACCATCTTCACCGACGGCGGCGGCTTCAACTTCTCGGAAGCCGGCACCTTCGCCGGTGGCTTCGTCAACCAGACCGAGAACTTCACCTACTCGTTCGACATCGGCCTGCTGACCGACGAGCACAACGACATCAACGAGTCCGGTAGCTTCACCAGCAACTTCGGCACCGACATCAACGGCCTCGGCCTCGGTATCTCGGTCGGCTGGGAGCTCAACGACAAGTGGAACCTGGGTGGTCGTCTCGAGTACAACGACCAGGAGATCAGCTCCAACAGCATGAACTTCACCACCGGTTCCGGCGGCAGCCGCTCCGACTTCGGCCAGGAAGCCGACGGCATCAAGCTGAAGTTCGGTGGCCGCAACTTCATCTCCGACGATCGCAGCTTCGACGTGGCCCTGAGCTACGCCACCGGCGACATGGGCGTCTTCGATCGCTTCGAGAGCCTCGACGCCTCGATGAACGTCGTCAGCAGCAGCATCAGCGACAACATCAACCTGAGCAACGACACCATCGGCCTGCACGGCGCCTACAACCAGCGCTACAACAACGGTGAGCTGCGCATCTTCGGCGGCTACTACATGACCGAGCGCTCGTTCGACAACAACGACCTCGAGTTCACCACCAGCGGTGGCACCGTCACCCCCGAGCGCACCCTGCTCGGCTCCGACGACATCACCTGGGACCAGTTCATGGTCGGCGCCGAGGGCCTCTGCTCCCACGGCACCTCGGACTTCTTCTTCGGTGCCAGCCTGGCGCTGAACGACCAGGACGGTTCGACCACCGTCGACAACTTCGGCACCGTGACGACCGAGTCCATCGACGATTCGTCGACCCAGCTCGACCTGGTCGTCGGCTACCGTGAGCACCTGACCGACAACTTCCGCGCGGTCGCCTTCGCCCACGGCGTCTACAACGACGGCAGCTTCGAAGACGTCTTCACCACCACCGGCACCTCCCGTGACGAGGAAGAGTGGACGACGACCACGACCCGCTACGGCATCGGCCTCGAGTGGGTCCGCGGCAACCTGAACCTGATGCTCAGCTACACCGAGCTCGCCGGTGCCAACGACATCACCATCATCGACGGCCTGCCGATCACCACGGCCTTCTCCGGTGGCCGTACCGGCATCGACACCTCCGACCTGACCGTCTCCGCTACCCTCCACTGGTAGCCTGACGGGACTTCCGGCTCACGCCGGAATCGCCTGAAAAGCAAAACGCCGGCAGCTCTCGCTGCCGGCGTTTTTTTGTGAAGGAAGGAGCTTTGCGGAATCAGACCGGGTCGCAGAGCGCGATCAGGTCCTTGTCGACCATCTGTTTGAGCGCCCGCAGCACGTCCACCGTGCGCATCGGAGCGACCCAGAGAATCGACTTGATGTCGTTGCGGCCGTCGATCAGGCTCGGCAGGAACGACGCCTCGGGAGAGAGGCCGTGTTCGGCCAGGTCTTCGACCGGGCACTGCAGGATCGGCACCTTGTTGGGTCCCAGATCATGCTGGTGGGCCTGCTCCAGTTCGTGCTCGGCCCGGATGATCAGCTGGCGCACGGTCAGGTCCGAGGGGCAGGCGCGATAGGCTGCGTTGAGCAGCTCGAGGGAGGCCTCGAACTCGCCGCGGTCCATCAGGCGCACGGCGACCTGGATCTCCGGCGCGATGTCAGGCGAACCTGCCTCACCGCCGGAACCCTCGGCGCTTACGCCGACGGTATCGCCGGCAGCCACGGCCAGGCCGCCGACCGCCCGGGCAGCCTCAACCTGCTGCTGCAGTTCGGCGACCGCCTGCTGGGCCTGCAAGGTGCGGATCTCCTTGACCTCGACCATGCCCTTCTTGTGTAGCTGGTGCAGGAACTTGATCACCAGGTACTCCGACGCGTGGGCGTGGAGCAGCACCTCGGCGATGGTCCGCTCGCCGTTGATCGAATCGTAGATCCGGCGAGGCATGCGGGCGGCGAGGATCTTCTCCGGCGGCGCCACGTCGGTGTGGGCCAGCACCATGCCCCGGTCGTGAAAGGTCTCCCGGAACATCTTCATCTCGTCGAAGCGCTCGAGCCCCTTGAGTAGGACCTCCTGCACCTCGAGGTCGACATCGATCATGTAGGGATCGGGTTCGAGGTGATCGGAGAAGTGGAACACCGCGTCTTCCCAGTCGAACAATCCGTAGATCGTCTCCTGCCCCTTGTCGGCGACGTGGCGCAGCAGGTCCTTGGTGGTGATGACACCCATCTCCACCAGGATGTTGCCCATGTTGCCGCCGGACGCCTCCTGACGGGCCAGGGCTTGCTGAAGCTGCGCCTCGTTGATCCGTCCCCGGCTGAGCAGGAACTGCCCCAGCCGGTTCGGCGGATCGTCGGAAGAACAACCGATGACCCGGCCGTTCTTGATGTGGATGCGACGGGTGACCCGGTCGCGTTCCACCTTCAGCGTGCCGGTGCGGCTGCACGTGCCGGCCCACTGCAACAGGTCGGTCAGGGGCATCGTCGAGAGATCGCCGTGAATCGCCATGCAAACACTCCTTGCGGGGCAAAAGCTCGGTTTCCACGGCCTCACGGTCAAGGGGCGCGCAGTATAATGCGCTTGTTTCCAACTATTTAAGCTAGACTCTGCGGTTCTGAAAGAACGCCTCGCGCACCGCGAGATGAACTGAGGTTATTCGGACATGAACACCATCGAGCTGCGGGACGCCTTCGGCCTCGAAAACCTGCACCCGGCCGAGCGGCCGATGCCGGACCGGCCGGCCCCCGGCAAGGTGCTGCTGCGCATGCACGCGGCATCCCTCAATTTCCGCGATTTGCTGATGGTGCGCGGCCACTACAACCCGCGGCAGCCGCTACCCCTGGTGCCCTGCTCCGACGGTGTCGGCGAGGTGGTCGCCCTCGGAGACGGAGTCGAGGGTGTAAAGCTCGGCTCCCGGGTGACGCCGACCTTCGCTCAGGCCTGGCCCGCCGGCGAGCCTTCGAAGGATGTGGGACGCTCGACCCTCGGAGGACCGCTGGACGGAGCGCTCAGCGGTTGGATGGAAGTTTCCCCCCAGGGCATCGTCGAGGTGCCCGAACACCTGAGCCATGTGGAGGCGGCCTGCCTGCCCTGTGCCGGGGTGACCGCCTGGAGCGCGCTGGCGGTTCACGACACGCTGCGGGCCGGCGACACGCTGCTGGTGCTGGGCACCGGAGGGGTCTCGATCTTCGCGCTTCAGTTCGCCAACATCCTCGGTGTGCGCACCATCGTCACCTCGTCCAGCGACGAGAAGCTGGCCCGGGCCCGGGAGCTCGGCGCCTGGCAAACGATCAACTACCGGGAGGCGCCGGCCTGGGCCAAGACCGTGCGGGAGATGACCGACGGCCGGGGCGTGGATCACGTGCTGGAGGTCGGCGGCGCCGGCACCCTGGCGCAATCGCTGGACGCCGTGCGCCACGGCGGACAGGTCAGCCTGATCGGCGTGCTCTCGGGAGTCAGTTCCGATACCAACATCCTGCCGGTGCTGATGAAACAGATCCGGGTCCAGGGGATCTTCGTCGGCAGCCGCGCCGCTCACGCGGCGATGAGCCGGGCGATCGCGCAACACGAGCTTAAGCCGGTGGTCGACAAGGTCTTTCCCCTGGCGGACAGCCGGCAAGCGCTGGAACACATGGCCGGGGGCGGCCACTTCGGCAAGATCTGCATCGAGCACGAGGGGTAAGCGATGGAAACCAACGGTTCGAAAACCAGAAAGCCGCTCTGGCGTCGACTGCTGCTCATTGTCGGACTGCTCCTCGTCGTCGCCCTGGTCGCCCTGTTCCTGTTGGGCCGCTCGATCGACCGGAAGATCGACGCCAGCCTGGCGACCCTCGACGGCGAGGTGTCGATTCCCGGATTGAGCGCGCCGGTGACCATCGAGCGGGACGCCCTGGGTATTCCCACGGTGCGGGCGCAGAGCTGGAACGACCTGATCCGGGCCCAGGGATTCCTGCATGCCCAGGATCGCTACTTTCAGATGGACCTTCAGCGGCGGAGTGGCGGCGGTGAGCTGGCCGAGGTGATCGCTGCGGCCGTGGGCCGGGATCGCCGTGCCCGCTTCCATCGCTTCCGCACCCGGGCCGAGGAACTGGTGCGCATCGGTTCTCCGTCGGCCAAGCGGACCCTTTCGGCCTACACCGAAGGAGTGAACTCCGGCCTCGAATCCCTGGGCGCGCCGCCTCCGGAGTACGTCGCCCTGCGTCAGGACCCGGCGCCCTGGAGCCACGAGGACGCGACGCTGGTGCTGGCCTCGATGTTCTTCGTGCTGCAGGACGACTACGGCGTCGAGGAACGGCGCTACAGCCTGGTGCGCGAGGCCGTGGGCCAGGAACTGTTCGACTTCGTCACACCCAAGGGCACCCGCTTCGATGCCGCCATCGACGGCACGATGTTCGATCCGGTGCCGACGCCTACCGCCGAGCAGGTCGACATCCGCAGCATGCAGCCCTGGCAGGACTGGTTCGAGGAGCAGAAGGCCGAGGAGGAAGAGAAGGTCGCCTTCCTGGACTCGGAACACGATGAGTTCGCGATTCACCTGGGCAGCAACAGCTGGGCGGTTGCCGGCAGCCACTCGGCCAGCGGCGAGGCGATCGTGGCCAACGACATGCACCTCGGCCTCGACGTACCCCACATCTGGTATCGCATGGTGCTGATCTGGCCCGACGAGGAGACCGGCGAAGAGCGCCGCGCCGTCGGCGTGACCCTGCCGGGCACTCCCGGCCTGGTGGCGGGCAGCAACGGCGACATCACCTGGGGCTTCACCAACAGCTACGGCGACTGGGTCGACGTGATCGAGCTGGAACTCGATCCCCAAAACCCCGAGCGCTACCTCACCCCCGACGGCTACAGGGAGTTCGAGACCTACACCGAGGAGATCAAGCTGGCAGGGGGCGAGAGCGAGGCCCTCGAAATCCGCGAAACCATCTGGGGCCCGGTGATCCCCGAGCCCGAGCAGGATGAGGATGCCGAGGAGGACGAGAACCCCGAACCGCTGATGGCGGTCAAGTGGGTCGCTCACGATCTCGAGGCGATCAACTTGCGCTCGCTGGACCTGCTCAAGAAACGCACCCTCGAAGAAGCGATGACCCAGGCCAACCTCTGCGGCATTCCGGCCCAGAACTTCGTCGTCGCCGATCGCAGTGGACGTATCGGCTGGACGATCATGGGGCGCATCCCCCGGCGGGAGGGGCACGACGGCCGCTTCCGCGGCTCCTGGGCCGATGGGACCCGCCGCTGGAACGGCTTCCTCGAGCCCTCCGAGTATCCCCGGGTGGTCGACCCCGAGTCCGGCTACCTGTGGACCGCCAACGCCCGGATCATCGGCGGCGAGCCGGCGGAGGTGCTGGGTAACCAGGGGTTCGCCCTCGGCGCGCGGCAGCTACAGATTCGCGACGACCTGCTGGCGCTCGAGAGCCCCGACGAGGGAGCGATCCTCGAGGTCGGCCTCGACGACCGGGCGCTGTTCCTCGAGTGGTGGAAGGAGCTGTTGCTGGCGACACTCGAGGCCGGGGAATCCACCGAGGGACGGGACGAGCTCGCGCGAGTGTTGCGGGAGAACTGGACCGGCCGGGCGTCGATCGACTCCGCCGCGTATCGATTGGTGCGCTTCTTCCGCATCCGCACCGCCGTCGCCGTGATGGAGCCGCTGGTCGGGCCGGCGGAGATCGGTGCGCTGTTCCACTCCCAGTACGAGGAGCCGGTGCGCCGACTGATCGAAGAGCGGCCGCTGCACCTGCTGCACCCGGACTTCGAGAACTGGGACGCGCTGCTGCTGGACGTGATCGACAAGGTGATCGAAGAGGTGCGTGAAGACGGCGACACCCTGGCCGGGCTGACCTGGGGCAAGCGCAACACGCTGGCGATGACCCACCACTTCAGCGGCCAGGTGCCGCAACAGCTGTTGGACTGGCTGAAGCTGGACCTGGACATGCCGGCAGAACCGCTCCCCGGCGACAGCCACATGCCGCGGGTCCAGGGAGCCAGCTCCGGCGCGTCGGAACGCTTCGCGATCACGCCGGGGCGTGAGGATCGTGCGCTGTTCCACATGCCGGGCGGGCAAAGCGGGCATCCCCGCTCGCCGTTCTACAGGACGGACCACCAGGCGTGGGTCGACGGCGCGCGCTCGCCGCTGTTGCCCGGGGCGACGCTGCATACGTTGACGCTGGTGCCGAAGGAGTAGGGGCATGCAGACTGAACCGTCGCGCTTCGGCGACGAGTCTGCAATTGCAGACTGATCGGTCCCGGTCCGCCTCTGAGTCTGCACATGCAGACTGATTTGTCCCGCATCGGCAACAAGTCTGCAGGTGCAGACCGTTCTATCCCGGTGACGCAACGAGTCCGCGGACGCGGACTGGGTTACGCCTTGAGCGTCGCGATCACCGGCGCGTGGTCCGACGCCGTCAGCCCGTCCTTTTTCTTGCGGTAGTCCCGGTCGGTCTCGACCTTCTCGATCCGCTCCATCAGCGGCGCTGTCGCCAGCAGCAGGTCGATGCGCAGCCCCTGCTTGCGGTGGAATGCGCCGCCCCGATAGTCCCACCAGGAGAACACCTGGGCGTCGGGGTTGAGTCGGCGGAAGGAGTCGATCCACCCGCCGTCGGCCAGCGCCTTCATCCGCGACCGCTCCTCGTCGGTGTGGAAGATCCGCCCCTTGAGCAGGTCCTCGTTCCAGCTGTCGATGGGCTCGGTGCAGATGTTGAAGTCGCCGCACAGCACCGCCGGCTGTCCGTCGGCGACATGCTCGCCCAGCCAATCGGCCAGCCGGTCGTACCAGACCAGTTTCTTCGGGTAGTCGTCGTGCTCCAGGGTCTTGCCGTTGGGCGCGTAGATGGTGATGAAGCGGATGCCCTCGACATCCACCGAGATCAGCCGCGCGCCGAAGGCTTCCTCACCCGGGAGTCCGCATTCGCGGACTTCAAGCGGATGCTTCGAGAGCACCGCGACCCCGTTCCAGCTCTTCTGGGCGTGGATCGCCGATCGGTAGCCCTCGGCCTCGAACACGTCGAAGGGGAACTGCTCCTCGGTGAGCTTGAGTTCCTGAAACCCGACCACGTCCGGTTGGCGCGAGCGTAGCCAGTGCAGCACGAAGTCCTGCCGCGCGCGTAGTCCGTTGACGTTCCAGGTGGCCAGCTTCATCTGAGTCGCCCTCTCATCCTTCGATTTCGTTTTCGTAAGTCGGTCACCGAAGCTTCGCTCCGGATTCGCCCCGGTCTCGGAATGTAACAAAAAACCCCGGGAACACGGCCCGTTCCACGTGGTTCACCCAGCAGCCGGAACCTAGGTTTGTGACGAAACCGACAAACCAGGCACCGCTGAGCCGGGGAGCGCGTGATTCACCTTCGTCTCGTCAGCACCATCCTGAGCACGATCCTGATCGGCCTCGGCCTGCCGGCCGCCTCCGGGGTAGCCGCCGCGAGCCTACCCGATCCCGACGCGAGCTGGAACCGCCTGGACCGCGACGGATTCGTCCTTCTCAGCGACGCCAGGCCCAAGAGAGTCGCCCGCATCGCCGCCGCCCTCGAGTCGATGAACCGAATCCTCGAGGTGCTGCATCCGCAGAACGACGAGACCGCTCAACCGCTAACGGTTTACTTCTTCCAGCACGATCGCAGCTTCCGTCCCTACAAGTTCCTCAGCGGCGACCGCCCGGCACACATCGACGGGATGTTCCTCGGCCACCGGGACGGCGACTTCATCGCGCTCTCGGGTGCGATCAACCCGGCCCGTGCGGCGCGCCACGAATTCGTCCATCACTATCTGAACCGCCGGGGGCATCGCCTGCCGATCTGGTTCGAAGAAGGCATCGCCGAGCTCTACAGCACCGTGCGCCAACGCAAGCACAGGGCGATCCTCGGCGAGGCCCCGCCGGTACACCTTAGCTCGCTGCAGCAGGGTTCGCTCATTCCGTTGGAGGAGTTCTTCCGGCTGGGAGACAACCCGCCGCGCTACTTCGAGGGCCGCATCCCGCGCATCTTCTATCCCCAGAGCTGGGCGCTGGTGCACTACATCTGGCTCTCGGGGCGCTTCACCCGGGAAGAGATCGCCGACTTCGAACAACGCCTGCATCTGGGCCAGCCGGCCGCCGCCGCCTTCAAGAGCGCCCTGGGCCTGCGGCCCCGGGAGGCGAACCGGGAGCTGCGGGACTACGTCGACGCCGGCCTCCCCGGCCGCTTCCGGCTGACGGTCGAACCCGTGGAGCGGGATATCGACGGGGTCACGGCACTGAGCCGCCGGGAGACGCTGTACCACCTGGGCAACCTGCTGGCCCACAACGATCCGGGACACCTGCAGTCGGCTCGTGAGCACCTCGAGGCTGCCCTGGAGCTGTCGCCGGCGTCGCTGGAGATCGAGAACGCACTGGGCCTGGTGGCCCTGCGCAGCCGGCGCTGGGACAAGGCCGAGGGCCACTTCCGCCAGGTGCTGGCCTGCAACCCTTCGGACCCCACGGCCAGGCTGCGGCTGGGCGAGACCCTGCTGCACCGCGCCCGGGATCTGGGCATCCAGAGCGACCCGGGCGACGCGACCCTGGCCCAGGCCGAATCCCTGCTGGGCGAGGGGATCGCCCTGAGGCCCGCGGATTTCGCCCTGGTGGCGCTGCGGGGCAAGACCCTGCTCTACCGCTCGAACTGCGACGGGATCGTCGATCTGGAGGCGGCCCGTGCGGGCCTGCCCCACCGGACCGACGTGACCCAGGACCTGGCGGCCCTGCTGGCCGCCTGCGGCCGAATCGGCGAGGCCCGCCGCCTGGCCCATCCGGAACTGCCCGCGGACCCGCGCCACCACGGCGAGGCGGGCCAGGGCTTCCGCGCCCTCCAGCTCTATGTCGACGAGGATCTGGCGCGGTTACGGGGCATCGCCGGGCTCGACTAAGCTCTCAGACCCCCACCGGAAAACCCGGAAAACCCCGACGCTTGCGCGGGGCCGCGGCGGGGGTCATCTTTGCCAGGTGCGCGCCCTGCCGGTCTTGCGGCTCGGGCGCCCTAACCAGTCGCCCCTCGGATGCAAAGGTCATCGGGTTATCCAAACGACCGAAGGCCCTGAGGCTCTCGAAGGGGGGGACATTGGAGATCATGATGTTCAAGTCCATCCGTTTTGCTTGCTTCGCGCTCACCGCCCTGGTGCTTGCCGCCCCTGCATTCGCGGTCGGCCCGATCGACGGCGAGGTGGGCCTGGTCTGGTGGCAGACCGACTTCGACCGCAGCACCGACATCGAAGACGTTTCGATCGACGCCGGCGCCCCCGGCTTCCGCGGTGAGCTGTGGTTCGCCAGCAAGGTCGGCGTGCGCGCCGAGACCTTCAGCTCGGATCTGGGTGACCTCAACGAAGAGGACGCCGAGTACCTGAGCGCCGACGTGATGTTCCGCCTCTTCGGCGTCACCGACAACAACTTCCTGGCCCTCGGTCTCGGTTGGTCGGACATGGACTTCACCGAGTCCGGCGTGCTGCCGGTCCTGGTCGAGACCTCCGGCCCCCGGGCGACCCTCGAAGCCCGGATCGGTGTCGCCTCGATGGTGCAGATCTTCGGCCACTACACCCTGATGCCGGAACTCGACGACTACGACAATGCCGCCGGCGATGTGTTCGCCGAGCTGGAAGGCCAGGAGTACCAGGTCGGCGTGGCCTGGAAGGTCGCCCCGTTCATGGACCTGCGCGCCGGCTACCGCTCGCAGACCCTGGAGTTCACCCGTCAGATGGCCGCCGCAACCGACTACAGCGGCGAAGTCGACTCCACCGGCTTCCTGCTGGGGCTGGGCTTCAACTTCTAGCTCGCCGCAACCGACAAGTCAGCGAGAAGGGCCGGGCTCACACCCGGCCCTTTTTCTTTGTGCCGGACATCCTTCTCGCCACGCTGCCCGGAACCCGCCCTCCCGACTCCACGTTTCACGGTCTACCCGAATACAAACCGCTCACGGGTGTAGTAAAACGTGACTCCCCGCCCGGCCTAGAACCTCCGGGCATCATCGCTACGAGGAGGGTTCCATGGCTATCCAGATGAAACGCATGGCAAAGCGGGTGCGCACGACCACCGGCCCGTTCTTCTTCATCGTGCACCAGCAGTCCGCGGCTATCGTGCAGCGGCTGGGCAAGTTCGATCGGGTTGCCGGCCCGGGCTTCAGTTTCAAAGCCCCCTTCCTCGAAAAGGTCGCCGGCACCGTCAACCTGCGGGTACGCCAGCTGGACGTGCGGGTCGAGACCAAGACCCACGACAACGTCTTCGTCAACGTGCTGGTCTCGGTGCAGTACAACGTGCTGAAGGACAAGATCAAGGAAGCCTTCTACGAGCTGGACAACCCGGAGCAGCAGATCACCTCGTTCATCTTCGACGTGGTTCGCGCCCAGGTGCCGAAGATCCCGCTGGACGACGTCTTCGAGAAGAAGGACGACATCGCCGTGGCGGTCAAGAGCGAACTGGCCCAGGTGATGGACGACTTCGGCTACGGCATCGTCAAGGCGCTGGTAACCGACATCGACCCCGACGCCAAGGTCAAGGAGGCGATGAACGAGATCAACGCCGCCACCCGCATGCGCGTCGCCGCTACCGAGAAGGGTGAGGCGGAGAAGATCCTGAAAGTGAAGGCCGCCGAGGCAGAGGCGGAGAGCAAGGCGCTTTCGGGCAAGGGTATCGCCGATCAGCGCATCGCCATCGTCGAGGGCCTGCAACAGTCGGTGGACGACTTCCAGAAGAGCATCCCCGGCGCCTCGGCCCAGGATGTGATGAACCTGATCCTGATGACCCAGTATTTCGACACGCTCAAGGAGATCGGCGCCTCGTCGGTATCCAACACGATCCTGATGCCCCACTCACCGGGACACCTCAACGATCTGGCCAGTCAGATTCGGGACGCGATGATCGTGGCCAACGAGGCCACCAACGAGGGCCACAAGGTCAAGCCGGAGCCATCGGCAGCAGCGAGCCGTCCGGCGCCGGAACGGCGCCACAGGCCGGAACCAAGCGATTCGGATTCCGGCGGCGACGACCGGTAACGGGGCTCGACGGAGACAAACAGGGAGGCGCCCGACTCGGGCGCCTCTTTTGCTTTGATCAGGGAAGCGGCGAGGCGTCGGCGGTGACGTCCCGGGGCGCCGGCCCGTCGAAGTGCAGCTCGACCCGGCGGTTGAGCTTGCGTTCGGGTTCCGATTCGTTGGCGTTGCGCGGCTTGCTCTCGCCGAAGGCCTCGACGGTCATGCGCTCCGGCGAGACCCCCTTGGAGGCCAGGTAGACGAACACCGCGTCGGCGCGGCGCCTGGCCAGGTCGGTGTTGTACTTGTCGCTGCCGAGATCGCAGGTGTGGCCGGCGACCCGCACCTTGCCCTGGTCCTGTCCGGCAAAGGTCGCGGCGGCGACGTCCAGGGCCTGCTTGGCCTCGGGACGAAGCTCCGCCTTGTCCAGCTCGAACAGCACGCCGGCGGGGAAGGAGAGGGGCTCCCCGGTCAAGAGCAGGAACTGGACGTCATCGTCCCCACTTCGCAGCGGCGCCGGCTTGTTCGCCGCGGTCTCGATCGGAGCGTCGGCGTACGGGTCGGAAGGTGGCTCAGACGGCATGCCGGCGATCATCAGGTTCTCCGAGGTCGGCGGCCAGGGGAGCTCGCTGAACTCCGGCTCTCGGTACGGCTCGCCAGAGGGCTCCAGCAAGGCCAGTTCGACCTCGGGCGCATCTGCGGGCCGGTCCGCCCGGGCCCGGCGCCGGGCCACGTCGCCGACCATCACCCCGCGGGGTTGCAGCTCCACTCCCTCCCCGGCGGTCTCGATCGATTCCAGACGCGCCATCACATGCTCGGGGTAGACCCGGACCACACGCAGCACGGCGAAACGGTTCTGAACGACTCCGGTCCCGATCCGCTGGCTGCGGAACACATCGAGTAGCTCGTCCTGCGCCGGGGACTCGCTTCCGGGCTCGAGGGCCAGGTAGAAATCCGGAGTCTCGCGCCGCGGCTCCTCGCCGAGATCCAGGCCGGGAGCGCTGTGGACGATGCGCAGCGCAGGGCCACCCGCGGGCTCGACGGCCATGGACACCGACGGCGATGCGGAGGCCAACAGCCACAGGATGGCGAGCCATGGACAGATCGATCGGGCTGGACGGGACATGCCCTCCAGATCGGCCTCCGGCGCGGGAACTTGAGCCCTGGCGCCTCGTTGACCGGATCCCTCGATCTGGCATAACATTCGGGGTTTCCAACAGGGAAGAGGTCGCAACACTCCGCAGCTTTGCGGCGAGCGGCGCTGTTCCAGGACGAGTTCCGGGCGAGGCGATCGAGTGCGGGTCTTCGCGGTCTATAACATCAAGGGAGGCGTGGGGAAAACCGCGACGGCGGTCAACCTGGCCCACCTGTCGGCCGCATCCGGCGCGCGTACCCTGCTGTGGGATCTCGACCCCCAGGCCGCGGCGACCTTCTACTTCCGGGTGCAGCCCAAGATCAAGGGGGGCGCCCGCAAGCTGGTCCGCGGACGCAAGCCGCTGGAGCGGCATATCCGCGGCACCGACTACCGCGGCCTCGACCTCCTGCCCGCCGATTTCTCCTATCGCAATCTCGATCTGGCGCTGGACTCCACCGCGAAGCCGCGCAAACGGCTGGCCAAGTTGATCGGCCCGCTGGCCGACGACTACGACCATCTCTACGTCGATTGCGCGCCTAGTATCTCGGTGGTCTCCGAGAGTGTCTTCGTCGCCGCCGATGCGCTGCTGGTGCCGACGATTCCGACCACACTCTCGCTGCGCACCCTGGAACAACTGCGCGGCCACCTCGAGGTAGACGGTCCGGGCAAGCTCAGGGTGATGCCGTTCTTCTGCATGGTCGACCGCCGGCGCGCGATGCATCGCGAGGTCTGCAGCAGCGTGCCCACGGAGTCCCCCTACGATTTTCTCGAGACGTCGATTCCCTATTCCAGCGACGTCGAGAAGATGGGCATCCGCCGTGCGCCGGTCACCGCCTTCGCTCCGTCGAGCCAGGCGGCCCAGGCGTACCGGGACCTCTGGCGCGAAGTCCTCTCGTCGACCAACAGTCTGCTGGGTTGGCTCGGCCCCATTGCGCGACGTATCGGTTTCGGAGTGCGATCGTGAGCGAGAAACAGAGCAAGGCCCGTTTCCCTCGCTGGGTCCTCGGTTGTTCCGCGGCGGGCTGCGGCACGGTGGTGCTGCTGGTGGCGCTCTTCATCGGTTGGAGCGTGATGGGGGTGCGCAGCATCACCAAGGGCTTCTCCGACGCGGTCGAGCTGCGCAGCGAGATCGAAGAGAACTTCGGCGGACGCGAGGGCTACGTGCCCCCGGCCGACGGCGCGGTTCCCGCCGACCGGATGGAAGCGTTCCTGGCCGTACGCGAGGCGACCCAACCGGCGCGGGACGAGATCGCCCGGGTGTTCGGCGCGTTCCCCACCTCCGAAGATCAGATCCGCGAACTGGACGAAGCGCCGACCATGGACAAGCTGCTGGCCGCCTGGAATATGACCGGCGCGGCCTTCGGCATGGGCGGAAGCATGGGCGATCTGTTCGCCGCACGGAACGAAGCGCTGGTCGCCCAGCAGATGGGCTTCGGCGAGTACGGCTACATCTACTGCCTGGCCTACTACGCCATGCTCGGCCGCGACCCCGAGGCGGGTCCGATGGACAGCGCCGACTCCGACGTCAACGTGAACGTCAACATGGGCATGATGCACGACGGCGACGTGCGGGATGCCCTGGTGGATGGGCTCCAGCAGCAACTGGACGCGGTACCCGCGGAAGACACCGAATGGCGCGGCCGGCTCGAACAGGAACTCGAGGCGCTGCGCGACGACCGGAAGCGCATGCCCTGGCAGGACGGGCTACCCGAAGCGATCGCGGCCTCCCTCGAACCCTACCGCGAACGGTTGGAGGCGACCTACCACCCTGCAGCGAATCCCTTCGAGCTCGCCCTCAACCGCAAACAGGGCAGCATGAGCTTCACCACCGAGTAGCCTTCGCGACGTTCAATGCCGGCGAATTCTTCGGAAAGCGATGAAGGAAACCGCTTTCTGTTGACGCTTTTCAACACGTAAGCGAAGAATCACCAGGGAGGGTGATATGTCCGCCAAGCGAATCACCGGAAAGCTCGAAGGTCGCGCCGAAGATCCCGATGAGCTCGCGGCATCGACCTCCAAGGGCCTCAACCGCCATGTCGCGGCGATGCTGGCCCAGTTCGCCAACTCGGTCTACCAGCCCTACAGCGGAGAGCTGAGCGAGTACACCTACGGCGACGATCTGTCGGGCTTCGTGCGAAACGGCGTGCTCAAGCCGGAGTACAAGGATTTCATCCTGATGGGCAACTTCCGCACCGTCAGCGGAACCCGGACCCGGCGCGCGACCCTCTTCGGCCTGATCTGCCTCAAGCTGTCGCCTCTGGAGCAACACCTGCTGCAGTTCGCTTCGAGCGTGATCGGTGACGGGCTGAAGCGGCAACAAACCGCCAACACCGCCAGCTCGAACAAGATGGCGGAGAACCAGATCCGCTACGCGCTGAAGCTACCGCTGGCCTACCGCCGGGAATTGGTGATCTGCTTCCGGGGCACCACCGGCACCTTTCTGTTCTCGCCGGACTGGCAGACCGACATGGACCAGCACATGACGCCGACCCCCTTCGGCGAGGGCAAGGTGCACCAGGGCTTCCTCAACGCCTACATGGCCTGCCGGATGAAGATTCACGAGGCGTGTACGTCGCTGGCCACCCTGCGCAAACCGAGCTGGCTCGATGCCCGGGCAGTCAAACTGCTGGCGCCGATCGTCGGCGAAGGCGCGGCCCGTGCCGCCGCCGACCGGCTGGCCCGCAACACCGCGGTCTACGTCACCGGCCACAGCCTCGGCGGTGCCCTGGCCACCCTGGCCACGGCGGACCTGTCGGCGACGACCCACTTCAACCCGGTGCTCTACAACTTCGGCAGTCCCCGGGTCGGGAACAAGACCTTCTCCAAGTGGTGGAACCGCAACATCGCCTCGAGCTACTGCCACGTGGCCAAGTCCCACCGTGCCTGGCGCATCTCCAGGCCCCTGGACCCGGTGACCCACGTACCCGTGGTGTCCTTCAAACACGTGGGCAACTGCTGGTCCCTCGGCACATCCTTCGGGCAGCTCTTCGCCAAGGGGCTCAACACCCACAGCATGGATGCGTACAGCGACCTGGTGTTGTACAAAGGTGGCCTCGCGCCGACCATGGAAGGTTAGTCCGGCCGGCGCGCATGTGAGGCGCCATGCAGGACATCCGGTCGATCGAGGGAATCTGTGACGTCGAGTGGTACGGGCCGGAGCAGGGCCCGGTGGATCTGCTGATCGAGGTCCCCCACGGGGCAACCCGGGCCACCGACTACACCACGCTGGAGGCGCAACTACACAGCGCGCTCCCCGAAGATCTCCAGGCGTTCTTCTTCGTCAACACCGACATCGGCACCCCCGAGTGCGCCCGAGCGGTCGGCCGGCAGCTCGCCGGTGATTTCGAGAACCCACCGGCTCTCTCCGAGGCGAACGGCGAGACCCATGCGCTCCTCGACCAGGTGCAGCGCGCCGCCACCGATCGGCCCCGGCGCACCCTGGTCCTGCTGGGC
Organism: Acidobacteria bacterium Mor1; assembly: GCA_001664505.1. GTDB lineage: Bacteria > Acidobacteriota > Polarisedimenticolia > Polarisedimenticolales > Polarisedimenticolaceae > Mor1. The sequence continues at coordinate 3,861,829 of CP011806.1, read as the reverse complement.
CGGGTCCCCCGCACCTTCGTCGATCTCAACCGTGTTCTGGAAGGCGGCGACGACGACGGGGTCAAGCTGACGCCCCCCTTTCCCGGCTACATCGAGGACCCGCGGGACCGCGATCTACTTACCCGCCTCCACGCCGGCTACCAGGAGGTCGCCGACCGGGCCTACGCAGCCGTCTGTGACCCGGGCGGAAAGGCGCTCTGCCTCCACAGCTACGCCCCCCGCTCGGTCAACATCACCGACGTCGACGCCGGCATCGTCAAGGCGCTGCGCAAGGCCTACGAACCCGAGACCTACGCCGGTTGGCCGGTGCGCCCCGAGGTCGACCTGATCACCGAGGACCCGGATGGCAACCTGCTGGCCCCTGCGGACTGGGCCGACGCGGTGGTCGAGAGCTACCGGCGCATCGGCGTCGCTGCGGGACAGAACGGAACCTACCGACTGAGCCCACGCTCGGCGGGGTACCGCCATGCGGCCGCGCGACCCGACCAGGTGCTCTGCGCCGAACTCCGCCGCGATCTGCTGGCCGAACCCTTCGATCCGTTCGTCGAGATGACGATCGGTGAAGGCAAGGCGTGGCGCATGGCGTTGCCGCTGTCCGGGTCGCTCTCGGAGTAGGTGCGTTGGGGCAGCGGTGGGGGCGGGGGCTCGCCTACCGGCTTCGATGTGCGGCGTTCTCTGCGCTGCGACTTGTGAGTGGGTTCTCGCTGGGAGATCCTGCATACGTTTGCGGGGCGGCCGCACAAAGGCGCCGTACGGCGAGCCCCCGCCCCCACCTTCAGCCGCACCGCAACCACGTCGCTTCGCTCGTGGTGGACCTGGTTGCAATCATTAGCTTCCCATCGAAGTTTGGTCGGTGATTGCTGGCTCGGTCTAAGTGGGTGAGATAACCGGCAGCGAGCGTGTTGCTGATGTCGTGGCAAAAGGGTTGGGTGGGGGTTGGCCGTACGGCGCCTATGTGCGGCCGACAAGCAAACGTATGCAGGGCTTCCCAGAGAGAACCCCCTCACACACCGCAGCCCCCCGAACGCCGCACATCGAAGCCGCTAGGCCAACCCCCACCCAACCCGCGGCAACAACTCACCGACTGAGCGAGCGAACGAAGTTCACCATGTCCCAGCGCGCCTGCTCCTTGAACCGATTCTGACTCGGCATGCGCCCGTGGCCGTGGGACAGCACGTAGTAGAGCTGGCCGTCGGTCCACTCCTTGTGGAACTTGGGATCGGTCAGATCGGGGATCTTCATCTCGAAGCGGTCGATCAGATCACCGTCCCCTGCGCCGCCGCTGCCGTGGCACATCACACACTGACTGGAGAACAGCAGCCCGCCGAGCTCCAACGACTTCTCGGTCGGAGCCTGGGGGTTCTCCAGATCCTTGGCGTGAGCGGGAATGGTGTCGGGCAAACCGACCAGGTGCTTGATCTGCTCCGCCGTAGGCTCGACCTCGGGCGCCGCCTCGTTCTCGGCCCAGAGGCCGATCCATGAACCGACAACCGCCGCAGAGAGCAGGATGGTCACGATCGTCAAAAACCTACGCATGGTCACCTCCTGGAAACACCCCTGAGGGAGACGTCTCCATCAGAGAGCTTAGACGTCAACCAGCGCGACTCGCCCGACCACAACCGACCAATAGGGATCCCCTTAGTCCACAGCCCCCACCCACTAGAGACAAAACCAGGACCCCGATCGCCACCTCGAGCCAAACCAAAGCGCGCGGGAGGCCCTGCGACCCGCGCCCGGCCTTGTTGAGGCTAAAGGGTTGGGTGGGGGTTGGCCGTACGGCGCCTTTGTGCGGCCGACCGGCATACGTATGCAGGAGGTCCCAAAGAGAACCCCCTCACACACCGCAGCCCCTCGAACGCCGCACATCGAAGCCGCTAGGCCAACCCCCACCCAACCCGCTCCCCCAACAAAGAAAAAGGGCGGGTGACCAAAGCCACCCGCCCCTTTAGCGGACCAGAGTCGATCGGGGTCCTAGTTAGACGACAGGACCTCGATGGCCTTGACGGCCGGGTTGTTCGCACCGGTGTGCAGGAACTCGATGGTCATGCCGTTACCGTCGCTAACGGTCACCACCGCCGAGCGGACCAGGGCGATACCGGAACCACCGGTCAGCGCCACGGCGTCGACGTCGTCGTGAACCAGGTTGCCTTCGATCTCGATGTCGAAGACGCGGTCACCGGGGTTGGACGTTCCGGTGAAGGTCTCGGCCAGGTAGATGTTGACCACGTAGGAACCGTTCGGGATGTCGTAGCTGTAGATCAGCTCCGGCGCGGCCGGGCGATCCCAGCGCGAGCACTGGAACAGGTCTTCGGTGGCGTCATCGGTGCAGCCGAGGATCGTGTCGATGCCCGAGATCGGGCAGCCGCCCGGCAGGTTGCAGACCGCGTTGCGGCCCTGGTTGCTGCCGAACTCACGAACCCACAGGTCTCCGTTGCAGTCGATCTTGTCGCCGGCGCAGGAGTTACCCGAGGTGTTGAGGTTCATACGAACCGGATCGGTCGTGGTGTTGTCGATCGCGACCGGACCGAAGCACAGGTTGCGCGGATCGGTCGGGCAGGGATCGCTGCCGTCGAGGATGCCGTCGAAGTCGCCGTCGTTGGCGGGTCCGGTTTCGCAGGCATCGCCCACACCGTCACCATCGGTGTCGGTCTGGTCGGCGTTGGAGACGTTCGGGCAGTTGTCCTCGGCGCAGACGTTGGCCGGGAAGCCAGGGTCGCCGAAGCCGTCGCCGTCGGTGTCGGTGCAGGTGTCGCAGACGTCGCCGGTGGAGTCGGCGTCGGCATCTTCCTGACCCGGGTTGCTGTCGGACGGGCAGTTGTCCGTCGCGTCGCAGAGGCCATCGGAATCGCCGTCGGGCAGCGGGTTGTTCTCGCAGGTGCCCACGCCGTTACAGACGTCGTCAGTGCACGGATCGCTGTCGGCGCACTCTGCGTCGGTCACGCATCCGTTGAAGTCGCAGACGCCGGTGTTGAGGTTGCACTCTTCGTTGATGCCGCAGTTGTCGGTACCGGAGCAGGTGCCGCCGCCGCAGACGTCGCCGGAGGTACAGGCCACACCGTCGTCGCAGGTGTCGGTGTTGTTGCTGTTGATGCAGGCACCGGCGTTACAGGTGTCGTCGGTGCAGGGGTTGCCGTCATCGCAGTCGCTGTTGAACTCACAGGACGGAGCGATGATCTCGAGCGCCATGATCGAGGGGTTCTCGACCTGGTGGATCAGCTCGATCTGGATACCGTTGCCGTCGGTCACGTTGACCCGCGCCGAGCGGACCACCGCGGAACCGGCCGCACCGGCCGTCTCGAAGGTGTCGAAGTCGTCGTAGACGATCTGGTTCTCGATCGAGATGTCGAACACGCGGGCGCCGATGGACGCCGTCGAGTTGCGGTTCTCGGAGAAGAACAGGTTGACCACGTACTCACCGTCGGGAACGTCGTAGCTGAAGATCAGCTCCGGCGCCGCCGGACGGTCCCAACGAGCGCACTGGAAGATGTCTTCGGTGCCTTCGTCGGGGGAGCAGCCGAGCAGCGCGTCGATGTTGCTGATCGGGCAGCCGTTGGGCAGGTCACAGGTTGCGTTGCGGCCCTGGTTGCTGCCGAACTCGGCGAACCAGGTGTCGCCGTTGCAGTCCAGCCGCTGGCCGGCGCACTCGGCACCCGAGGTGTTGGTGTTGATGCGGATCGGCAGCCCGGTGTTGCCGTCGGTGACCACGTCACCGAAGCACAGGTTGCGCGGATCCAGCGGGCAGGGATCGTCGTTGTCTCCCATGCCGTCGAAGTCGTTGTCGTCGTTGTCACAGACGTCGCCGATACCGTCGAAGTCGCTATCGAGCTGGTCGGCGTTCATCGTGTTCGGGCAGTTGTCCTCGGGGCAGGTGTTGGCCGGGAAGCCCGGGTTGCCGAAGCCGTCGTTATCGGTGTCGGTGCAGGTGTCGCACACGTCACCGGTGCTGTCGCCATCGGCGTTGGCCTGGTCGGCGTTGCTGTCCGAGGGGCAGTTGTCCAGCAGGTCACAGAACCCGTCGTTGTCGGTGTCCGGAAGCGGCGTGTTGACGCAGCCGGAGCCGGTGCAGGTATCGGTGGTGCAGGCGTTGCCGTCGTCACAGTCGTTGTCGTTGGCGCAGTCGTCGCAGACATCGCCGGCGCCGTCGCCGTCGCTATCGGTCTGGTCGGGGTTGAAGTCGGCGGGGCAGTTGTCGTCGGCGCAGGTGTTGGCCGAGAAGCCCGGGTTGCCGAATCCGTCACCATCGACGTCGGTGCAGGTGTCGCAGGCATCGCCGGCGCCATCGGCATCGGCATCGGCCTGGTCGGCGTTGGCGTCCGACGGGCAGTTGTCCGTCAGGTCGCAGAAGCCGTCGCTGTCGCTGTCGGGGCTCGGGTTGTTCTCGCACTGACCGGCGTTACAGACGTCGACGGTGCAAGGATCGGCATCGACACAGTTGTCGTCGATGACGCAGGCGCCCGGGGTGAAGGCGGGATCGCCACCCAGCCGCGGACCACTACCGAGGGTGCCGCAGAGGAAGCTGATCGGCCCGCCGGCGTTGGCGCGCAGGTCGGCAGTGCTGATCTGGGCCTCACCGACGACATCGGTTCGCCAGGAACCGCCGTTGAAGCTGTAGCGCCGCACCCGGCCGTCGTTGAAGGTCGAGGCGGTCAGTTCGCAGTGGCGGTTGGCGTCGGAGATATCGCCGATGGTCAACAGGGTGTTGATCAGGGCTTCTTCGTCGCCGGTACCGGTCGGCGCCGCGCCGGCGGGGACGGTCACGTTCTGACCGACGCCCGGCTTGGTGCCGGTGTTGTAGAGCATCAGGAAGGCGGCCACGTCGTAGGGGCCGTTCGGATCGTTGACGAAGTCCCAACCGTCAATGTGTTCCTGGGACATCATCGAACCGAAGTCCGGAATCGAGCCGTCGTGCATGAAGCCGAAGCCGGACTTGGAATCCGGAGCCGGGCTCACGTGGTCGCCGAAGGTCGCACCCTGCTTCTCGTACATGTTCCGCAGGTGACCCACCTCGACGTCGAAGGCCGGGGTGTCGAAGTCGGCACGGTTGCCGTTGAACAGCGCCGAGGCGCCGGGGCTGGTCGGATCCGCAGGCTCGACACCGCCGAGCTGGGCGCCGGCCGAACCGAAGGGCGCGGCGTGGCAGGCACGACAGGTACGCGGACCACGCAGGGCCACGTTCTCGAACAGGAAGCGTCCGGCCACCGGGTTACCCGAGAAGCCGCGGTCGGGCCAGCTCATCACCGCATCGGGCTCCGAGTCGTCGACGTTGCGGTACGGGTTCGGCGGATAGGTGATGCCGAGAGCGAACTGACGGAACAGCTCCATCGTCTCGGTCGGGATCTGCGAGTTGCGGCCCATCAGCGCGACGAACGCGCCGTTGAAGCTGCTGAAGGTCGGACGGTCACCACGCCAGTGCAGCGGCTCGATCATGCCGCGGAAGGTCTGGGTGGTCATCGGGCCCTTGTGGGGCTCGAAGCCGTCGAGGATGGCGCAGCGGCTCTCGACGGCCGGATCGCAGTTGATCGGGCCGTTGGGGCCGTCGCGCACGAAGCGGACGTTGTCCAGGGGCTCGCTGTAGGTGACCCAGGCACCCTCGGGGTTACTGAGGTCCCAGCCGAGTCCGTCGTTGTCGCCGGAGACGTGACAGGTGGCGCAGGACGAGTCGCCGTGGGCCGAGCTGTCGATACCGTCGTAGAGAATGCGGCGGCCGTTCTTGACCGTCTCGGAGCTCGGGTCATCCATCTGGATGGTGGAGAGCACCGAAAGGGTCGAGGTGTCGGCGATGGCGATCTCGTTGCTGAAGCGCAGCAACGCGTACAGGCGGTTGTCCGCCTCGTTGAGGGCCACACCGGTCGGGCCTTCACCGATCTCGATCACATCCGGGTTGGCGCGGTCGGTACCGAAGATGCAGCCGCCGGAACGGCAGGCGCCGTCAACGCGGAAGATCTTGCGGGAACCGATGACCGTCAGATATGCGTGGGAGCCGTCGGCTTCCCAGGTCATCATGCCCGGCTGGGACACACTCGCCTGCCGTTCGGCCAGGTTGGTGTCCGGATCGCTGTTGCGGTCGATATGGGTGTTCAGGTTGACGATCGTGGTCGACGGGGTCGACACATCGACGATCGACATCTGGTTCTCGACGATATGGCCCTGGACGCCGATCGGATGCTCGAAGCGCACTTCGTTGCGCGCTTCGGTGTTGGGCACCCAGATCTCGCCGGTGGCCGGGTTGACCGAAGCCTCGAAGAGGGTGGTGCCGAGACCGGAAACGGTCTGGGTCACGGTCAACGTCGTGGTGTCGATGACGAAAAGGTCCTGGTCGGGAAGAGCGACGGGCAGGCAGTGGTTCCAGCTCTTGCCGGTCTCGTCTTCCCAGGCGCCGGTCAGTTCGTTCCACTTCACGATCAGACCCACGAAGGGGGTCTGATCCGCGCCGACGTCGGGAGCCGCCGGGTTGCGGGTCATGCCCGGAGGCAGCGGCGGGTAAGCGCCCGGCTCGCTGACGCAGAGCTGCGGGTTCTTGCCGACGTTGGGGTAGGTCTCGGCGCGGAACGGCTCCGGATTGTCGATCATCACGTTGGCGTTCATCACCGTGGTCTGGTTGCCGGACTTCTCAGCCACGACGTAGACCTGGCTGCCGTCGCCGGAGACCGCCAGCGCGCGGGGATCGACGCTGAAGATCTCGATGATCGTCGGCGCCGCGCTCAGGTCGGACAGGTCGAAGACTTCGACCTGATCTTCCTGAGAGACCGCGACGAACGCGCGACCGTTGGCGAACACCACGTCGTAGGGCTCGTCGCTTGTCGGCAGGGTATCGGTGACCAGACCCAGGCTCAGGTCGACGATGCTGATCGAGTCGGACAGGTGGTTGACCACCCACGCCTCGTTGTCAGATCGTGCCGCGACACTGACCGGTTCCAGGCCGACCGGAATCTTGTCGGTCAAACTCAGATCGCCATTGGCGTCGATCGAGTAGACTTCGAGGGTCGCCGAGGGGGTGTTGACGACCAGCAGCCGATCCTGCGACGGAGTCATCGCAATCGGGTGCACCTGCGAGGCTTCGAAGTTCGTGTACGACTCCTGAGCCATGGCGGCGGTGCAACAGAGGATGAAAAGGACAAGGAACGCAATACACGCGCGTTTCATGAGCCATCCCTCATGGATTGAAGTTCGATCAGACCGAGGAAGCCGCCTGCAGGTTGCCCACTTGCGCGATGGCGGAGTCCGCGAGTCAACGGATCGGGGTTTTCGACGCCAAAAACATACGGCGGGGTAATGCGCCTGCCACAATTTTTCACGGCATGTAAGACTGACTTGTGCTGCAACGTCGTGGCCCCCTGAAGATTTAAATTCCTGTAGTCCCCGCGCCCAATAAGACCTTTATTCGGGACCCTTTGGTCCCTGGGACAACCGATTCCCGCCCGCGCGCAAAGTCACACGCCGGCCGGCACAGGCTGCCGCCATCCCCCGATCTTGCTGATTGCTGAGGCCCGCCCTGTCTAGTAGTGGAGCACAGATTCCACTGCGGCGTCCAGTTCGTTGAGGCGGAAAGGCTTGCCCAGCCTGGCCTGGAAGCCGTAAGCCTCGTAATCAGAGGCAGGTGCAGCTTCCGGGTTACCCGTGATGACCACGGCGGGCAGAGTGGGCTCGAGGCTACGCAGGCGGCGGAGCAAGGAAGCTCCGTCGTCCCCTACCCCGAGATAGAGGTCGGTGAGTACGGCGTCGAACGGCTGCGAAGTATCTCGGGCCTCGACGAATCGTGCTACTGCGGCATCGGCATCGCCGACGATGACCGCCGAATGGCCCAGCCACCGCAGCACATCCCCCATCAACCCCCGGATCGTCTCGTCGTCGTCGACCACAAGCAGGTAACCGCGGGTCCGGTCAGCCCTCATGGTGTCACCCTGGGCCGTGGTCCTCCCCACCCAGAGACCGCGGCAAACCCAGCCTAACAAAACAGCTTGCCAAATAGCAATGAAATACTTCACGTGGATTTCACACCCTCCCCGGCGCCATCGGGCGATCAGTGGGCGGCCCCGCTAGACTGAGCCCGTGCATTCGATCCTGATCCTGTTCGCCCACCCCGCGCTGGAGCGCTCCCGGGTCAATGTCCGGCTGGCGGCTGCAGCCCGGGACCTCCCCGGCGTGACCTTCCACGACCTGTACCAGCGCTACCCCGATTTCGACATCGACGTGGCGCGGGAACAGGAGCTGCTGGAAAGCCACGACATCGTCGTGATGCAGCACCCGTTCTACTGGTACAGCACCCCCGCCCTTATCAAGGAGTGGGAGGACCTGGTGCTGCAGCATGGTTGGGCCTACGGCAGCGGCGGAACGGCCCTCGCCGGCAAGACGATGCTCAACGCGCTTACCGCAGGCGCCCCCGAAGAGGCGTACTGCCGGGTCGGGCGCAACCGCTACACGGTGCGGGAACTGCTGGCGCCGCTGGAACAGACGGCGTTGCTCTGCGGGATGGACTACCTGCCCCCGTTCATCGTCCACGCGACCCACACCCTCGATGCCTCCGACATCGACCGGCACGCGGCCGACTACCGCCGGGTGCTCGAAGGCCTGCGTGACGGAGTCCTCGATCGGGACGCGGTCAAGGACGCGGTGCGACTCAACGCCGACCTTGACGTCGCGCTCCCTGCCACCGAGGAAGGTTGAGATGAACGAAGGGGGGATCTTCTACCAGGCCTTCGTTTTCCTGACCGCGGCGGTGATCACCGTGCCGGTGGCCAAGCGGTTGGGCCTGGGTTCGGTGCTGGGCTACCTGATCGCCGGCATCGCCATCGGTCCCTTCGCCCTCGACTTCGTCGGTGAGAAGGGGCAGGACATCATGCACTTCGCCGAGTTCGGCGTGGTGATGATGCTGTTCCTGGTCGGGTTGGAACTGGAGCCGGCTTTGCTATGGCGCATGCGCACGCCGATCCTCGGGCTCGGCGGGCTGCAGGTCGGCTTGACCGCCGCGGCGATCACCCTGGCCGGGCTGGCGCTGGGTCAGCACTGGCAGGCCTCCCTTGCCATCGGGCTGACGTTGGCGCTGTCCTCCACGGCGATCGTGCTCCAGACCCTGAACGAGAAGGGACTGCTCCCCACACGTGCGGGGCAGAGTTCGTTCTCGGTCCTGCTGTTCCAGGACATCGCGGTCATCCCGATCCTCGCGGTGCTGCCGTTGCTGGCGACCAAGGTCATGCACCACGACGGGCACCATGGCGACGGCCACGCCGCGACCACCTGGGTCGAAGGCATGCCCGCGTGGGCGCAGACCCTGGCGGTCCTCTGCGCCGTCGCCGCGGTGATCCTCGCCGGCCGCTTCCTGATCGTTCCCGCCTTCCGCGCCATCGCCCGCACCGGCCTGCGCGAACTCTTCACCGCCGGCGCGCTGTTGCTGGTGATCGGCATCGCCCTGCTGATGACCCGGGTCGGCCTGAGCCCCGCCCTCGGCACCTTCCTCGCCGGGGTGGTGCTGGCCAACAGCGAATACCGCCACGAGTTGGAGAGCGACATCGAACCCTTCAAGGGGTTGTTGCTCGGACTGTTCTTCATCGCCGTCGGCGCGTCGATCGATTTCGATCTGGTCGCGTCGCGACCGGCGCAGATCGCGGGTCTGGTCGCCGGCCTGATCGCGATCAAACTCGTGATCCTGCTGGCCCTGGGCAAGCTGTTCCGCCTGAGCCTCGATCAGAACCTGCTGTTCGGCCTGTCGATGGCCCAGGGTGGAGAGTTCGCCTTCGTGCTGTTCTCCTTCGCCTCGCAGAACGGTGTGCTGGGCCAGGAGCTGGTCGGGCCGCTGGTCGCGGTGGTCGCGGTCTCGATGGCGTTGGCGCCGATGCTGATGCTGCTCAACGAGAAACTGATCCAGCCGCGCTTCGGCACCAAGGAAGCGGGTCCACGGGATGCCGACGAGATCCACGAGGAGAACCCGGTGATCCTGGCCGGCTTCGGCCGCTTCGGACATTCGGTCGGACGGCTGCTGCTGGCCAACGGGGTCGGCACCACGATCCTCGACGTCGACTCCGACCAGGTGGACCTGCTGCGCAAGCTGGGGCTCAAGGTGTTCTACGGAGACGCCAGCCGGGTCGACCTGCTCCAGGCCGCCGGTGCCGGCAAGGCCAGGCTGTTGATCGTCGCCGTCGACGCTCCCGAGAAGGGGCGGGAGATCATCCACACCGCGCGCAAGCACTTCCCGCAGCTGCGCATTCTGGCCCGGGCTCGTGGCCGCTACGAGGCTTACGACCTGATCGAGGACGGGGTCGAGTTCGTCTACCGGGAAACCCTCGACTCGTCGCTGCGCCTGGGCGTCGACGCGCTCTGCCATCTGGGCTTCCGGAGGCACCAGGCGCTGCGGGCCGCCCGCAAGTTCCGGCGTCACGACGAGGCGGCGGTCCAGGAGCTGGTGCACATGCGGAGCGACCGCAAGGCCTACATGATCCGCGCCCGCCAGATCATCGGCGACGTGGAGCGGATCATCCGCGAAGAGGTCGAACTCGGCCGCAAGCCCTCGCCCGATGCCGCCTGGGACACCAACAGCATGCTCGACGAGTACGGACGGAAGAGCTAGTGTCCCGTCCGGGTCACTAGAACCCGTTCTCGAGCCAGGGCCGGTCGCCGGGGGGCGGATGATGGCCGCCTCGCGGCCCGCCATCGGGACCTCCGGGACCTCGACGTCCTCCGGGACCACGCCCACCGGGACCGTGCCTGCCCGGCCCGCGACGGCCCCTCGGCCCCGGCGGTCCGAACGCACGGGGCATGTTGTCGAAGGCCTCCTTCTGCTCGTCGGTCAACACCTCGCGGATCTTGCCCCGAACCTCCTCGGCGGTGCGCCGGATCTCGGCCCGGTGCTCATGAAAGATCGACTCGATCTGCTCGACCTGTTCGTCGGTCAGCTGAAGCTCTTCACGCATGATCTCCGCCGGCGACGGCCGGCCGCGGGGCGGCTTGTGGCCGCCGTCGGAGACGTGGCGTTCGTTCGGCATGACCATGAACCGGTAGGTGACCACGGTGAGCGCACTCCCGGCCACCAGCCCGATCAGGAAGATCGCGGCGATCCCCAGCAACGAACGCCGGGCGGTCGAGGATTCGGAAAACTCAGCCATGATCCTGCGTCTCTCCGAACAGCGCCTCGTAGACCGGGTCGCTCTGCTGTCCGTCGCCGGCCTCTTCGCTGTAGCCGCCGGTCAGGAACAGACGGTCGAGGGTGTCGTCGCCGCCGGTGGCCACGCTGTCGCTGCCGCCGCTACCGGTCACCAGCAGGAACACCGCGAAGATCACCGGCGCGAGGGTCGCCAACGCCAGCCGGGGCGCCCAGGCCCGGGCCGCCGCGTCCATCGCCGCCAGCGGATCGACCTGAGCGGCCGCACGTGCTTCGGCGCGGCGTCGCGCTTCGGCCATCATCGTCGGAACCGACCGCACCAGATGCGAGGCGTCTTCGTCCAGCCCTTCGGTGGCCCGGCGCAACACCTCGGCGATCTGCCGATCCCGTGTCTGCTTGTCCTTCATGTTCAAACCTCTCCCCTGCGTGGGAGCTCCAGCAGGCGCGCCAGCTTTCTTCTGGCCCGCGACGCCCGCAGCTTGATCGCCACCGTGGTCGACCCGAGGATTCCGGCGATCTCGGCCATGGTGTAGCCCTCGAGATCGGCCAGAGTCAGGACCGCGCGATCCTTGGCCGAGAGCTGGTCGAGCCCCCGCCGGATCGTCATCACATCCAGACGCCCTTCCAGGTCGACGGCAGCAGGGAGCTCCGCCCCTTCTTCCGGTTCAGGCAGCGCGTCTTCCTTGCGACGCCCCGTCCGGCGCAGCGCATCGAGCGCCTTGCGGGCCGCGATCGATCGCAGCCAGGCCCCCACATCCCCCGTGGGGAGCGCACCGGTGGTCAGCGCGGCAATCAGCGCTTCCTGAACCACATCGTCCGCCTCGTTGCCCCCGTAGCGGCCGAGCACGCGCCATGCGGTACGCAGCATCGAGGAGCCATGGCGTTGCACCAGCGCCTCCCCGGCACCCGTATCACCCTGCCGGGCTGCCAGCAGGTCCTCGAGATCGGTGTTCGGCATCCGAACGCTTTTCCCTCGTGGGTCAGCATAACGCGGCTTCTCCGCAACGGAACGGCGGGAACCGCCAGGGGTCCCCGCCGGACCGGGGTGAACCTTGCAGGGCTCACCCCGGGCTGTTTGAGTCGAATGGAAGGGTCAACCGTCGATCTGGTCGCCGCCCCGGATGCGGTTGCCGCGGCGAGAGCGGAACTCTTCCCGCTTCTGCTCCCGCTGCTGATGGATTTCCTGGGCCCGGGCCTGCTGTTCGGGAGTGAGCAGGGCCTGGACATCCCGGCGCAGCCGGAAGCGCTCGACCAGGACCTCCTGCTCCAGGGTGCCCACGGCCTGGACCGCGGCCAGCACCTGGTCCTCGGTGGTGGCCGGATTCCCCATCAGGCCACGGATCTCACGCCGGGCCTGGCGAAGCTGGCGCAGCTGGTCGCCGAGGCCGGCCTCCATCCGGGTCTCCACCAGACCCCGGATCTCATCCTGCTGGGCCTCGGACAGGCCCAGTTCCTGGGCCATGCGGGGGCCCAGCAGGCCGCCGCCGGGGCCCTTGCCGTGACGATCGCCGCGGCCCATTCCGGGGCCGAAGGCCAGAACCGCGATGCCGCCACTCAGCAGCAGCACCCCGAGCAACAGCGCACTCCGTTTCAAGATCGTAGTCATGAGCGAACCTCCGTTCTTCGTTTGCTTGAGAGGGTGTGTCTCATCCACCCGCCATGGAGACGCCCACCGCGCCGCAAAGGTGTCACTCCGTGGCACTTGATTCCCGGAGTCCGGAGCCGCACGCTAGAGGAAGACCTTGATTACAGGTCCGGGAGGAATGTCTTGAAGACCGACGAGCTGGCTCGCCGTGGCCCCCAGGAAGTTCTGAACCAATCCCCGGTCCTCGAGGACTACAACCTGCTGGAGCAGGACGCCCCGCTCCGCGAAGGGCTGACCCGGGAAGGGGCCGAATGGGCCATGCCCATGGCCGGCGAGTTCGGCGAGATGGTGGGCAAGGCGGAGAACCTGGAGCACGGCAGGCTGGCCAACGCCCACCCGCCGACCCTGCACACCCACGACCGCTTCGGCAACCGGGTCGACGAGGTCCGCTTCCACCCCGCCTGGCACGAGTTGCTCAAACTGGGCATCGCCTACGGCAACCACGCCATGCCCTGGACCACCGACCAGCCCGGGGCTCACGTGGCCCGGGCGGCGATGTCGATGATGCGCCACCAACTGGACGAAGGGTCGAGCTGTCCGTTGACCATGACCTTCGCCAGCATTCCGACGTTGCGCGCGCTGCCGTCGCTTGCCGAGGAGTGGGAACCGCGCATCCTCTCCACCGAGTACGACTCCCGTTTCGTCCCCGCCTATCTCAAGCGGGGTGTCCTGATCGGCATGGCGATGACCGAACGCCAGGGCGGATCGGACGTGCGATCCAACACCACCCGCGCCGCGCCCATCGGCCGCGGCGGACCGGGCAGTGAGTATTCGATCACCGGGCACAAGTGGTTCTGCTCGGCACCGATGTGCGACGCGTTCTTCGTGCTGGCGCAGACCCCCGGCGGTCTGTCCTGCTTCTTCATGCCGCGCTTCAAGCCGGACGGCTCGCTCAACCGCTTCCACATCCAACGTCTGAAGGACAAGCTGGGGAACCGCTCCAACGCCTCCAGCGAGGTGGAGTTCCACGGCGCCTACGGCCTGATGGTCGGAGATATCGGCGAAGGGGTGCGCACGATCATCGAGATGGTGCGCCACACCCGGCTCGACTGCGCCTTCGGTTCGGCGGCGACCATGCGCCGTGCGGTCGCCGAGGCGACCCATCACGCTCATCACCGTTTCGCCTTCGACCGCAGCCTGAGCAGCCATCCGTTGATGAAGAACGTCCTCGCGGACCTTTGCCTCGAGTCGGAAGCGGCCACGGCGCTGTCCCTGCGGCTGGCGCGCAGCTTCGACGAGTCGCCCAACGATCCGCAGCAGGCGAGCTTCTGCCGTATCGCCACCGCCATCGGCAAGTACTGGATGGGCAAGCGCGCCATCTCGGTGGTCGCCGAGGCCCTGGAGTGCCTGGGCGGCAACGGCTACGTGGAAGAGGGGCCGCTGGCGCGGTTGTACCGGGACGTACCGCTCAACTCGCTGTGGGAAGGTTCCGGCAACATCCAGTGTCTCGACGTGCTGCGCTCGCTGAACAAGGACCCGGCCGCGGGCAACGCGCTTCTGACCGAGATCCGCAACGCCATGGGTTCCAACCCGATGTACGACCGCTTCGTCGAGTTCCTGGAGAAGGAACTGCAGAGTAGCGAGGACCTCGAACCCCGGGCGCGCCGGGTGGTCGAGTGGATGGCGCTGGCGCTCCAGGGAAGCCTGCTGGTGCAGCACGCCCCGAACCCGGTGGCCGACGCCTTCTGCGCGTCAAGGTTGGCGGGGGATCAGGCCTTCGGCTTCGGCACCCTGCCCCCGGGCACCGACTTCGACGCCATCATCGAACGGGCGCGGCCGAAGCTGGACTGAGGTCAGTTCAGCGGATCCGCCGAACCCCTCAGGTCGTTTCGCGAGATCGGGTAGCGCTTCTTGCAGTACTCGCAGACCACTTCGAGGGTGTCGCTGTCGGGCTCGAACAGCTTCTCCCCTTCCCGCTGGTAGATCGGCCGCAGGTTCTGGACCATCCGCTCCCGGGAACAGGAGCACTGGAAGGCGACCTCCCGCACCGCCAGATAGCGGAAGCCGATGTCGGCGAAGGCGGGACCGATGTCCTCGGGTTCCTGAAGCGCCCGGGCGAAGATCGGTTCGACCTTCTCCAGCAACCCGTCCCGGCGCTCCCGCACCCGCTTCATCGAGAAGTCGTACTCGTCGGGTGCGTTGGGCAGCAGCGGCAGCTGATGCAGCAGTACGCTCTGGTCCGCCTTGTCCGAGACGATCACGGCGCTGTTGGTCTGGAACGACTCACGCAGCACGTGGTTGATGATCTCCTTGAGCGCCAACCCCTTGGCCTCGACGATCGATTCGTAAGGCGCCTTGTTGTTGGGGAACAGCTTCTGCACCCGCACCAGCCCGTGCATCGCCTCGGGGAACTGGCGGAAGTCGTCGGGGATCAACATGCAGCGGGTCTGCCCGTGATGGGCGGTCTCGATCTTGAGCCGGAAGAACGGCTCCTTGGAATCGACGTAGAAGCCGAACTGCTCGCCATGTTTGAGGAAGGCGACCATCGGCTGGACGCTCAGTACCGTGTCCCGGAAGTAGGCGAAGCCGGGGCCGCTCACCGGGTGGATCAGCGCCAGGTCGTGGACGAAGCGCTGCCCCTCGAGGAAGAACAGGGCGAACTCCCTGGGCTCGTCGATGAAGGTGTAGAGCCGGCTGGGCCGCGGAATCTGGCCGACGACGGGGTTTTCGGGCTGGGTCATGGGATTCCTCCGCCCGGACGGGCGTTCCCGGCCGGGGCTGCGCATGGTAGCGAGCCCGCTTCCACCGGGCAAAAGGGCGCCACAAACCCCTCCGGAAGAAAGTCCGTATACTTGATGCATGCGCACCGGTCGATCATCCCGCTCACGGCTACTCGGGTGCCTGCTTCTGGCCTGCCTCATATCGGCGAGCCCGGGGAGCCTCTGGGCCGAATCCCTGGATCCGGCCCCCGGACGGCTGCTGGTCGCCCCTGAATCGAGCCGCGACCCCTACTTCGCCCGCAGCGTGGTGCTGTTGCTGGAGTACGACAACCGGGGCGCCCTGGGGCTGATCGTCAACCGGCCGATCGGCGCCCGGGTTTCGGAGATGCTCCCGGACCTCGAAGGGCAGCTCGACCCGGGCCTCTACTACGGCGGCCCGGTGGAGACCGACCTGCTCAAGCTGCTGGTCCGGAGCGACGCGCCGCTGACCCAGGGGAACCACGTCTTCGGCGAGGTCTACTGGAGCGGCGAACGGGAGCTGTTGGAACGGCTGACCCGGGTGCAGCAGACCCGCCGGATGTTCCGGGTCTACGCGGGCTACGCCGGCTGGGGCGCGGGACAGCTGGACCGTGAGATTGCCGACGGCCGCTGGCACGTGATGGCGGCCCACGAGAGCTTCGTGTTCTTCAACCGCCCGGCGGACCAGGTCTGGCCGCGGCTGGTGCCTCGGGATCGGAACCGCCTGCGAGCCGGTTCCCCCGACCTCCCCTTCGGCCCGATCGAGGTGGCCCGGGTCGATCCCCTCGGCGCCTTCAAGGACGTGATCCATCGGGTCGACCCGCTGGATGCCTTCAAACATGTGATCGCGCGAGTCGATCCGCTGGAACCCTACAAGGAGATCGCGTGCGCGACCCCAATCCGCTGAACGTCCTCGGCGGTCCGCTGGAAAGTTGTTGCCGGAATCCGATGACCGGTTTCTACCGGGACGGAAGCTGCAACACCGGAACCGACGACGCGGGCATGCACACGGTCTGCTGCCGCATCACCGACGAGTTCCTGACCTTCAGCAAGCAGGCGGGAAACGACCTCTCCACGCCCCGGCCGGAGTTCGGCTTTCCCGGCCTCAAGGACGGCGACCGCTGGTGCGTCTGCGCCGCCCGCTGGAAAGAGGCCATGGAGGCGGGAGCGGCGCCCCGGGTTCTGCTGGAGTCGACCCACGTCAACACCCTGGACATCGTTCCCCTGGAAGATCTGCAGAAATACGCCTGGGCTCACTGATCTCCCACAGCCGATTCGCCGCCGGGTTGCACGCCCCGGCATCCGTTGGTAGGGTCTTGGGGTCATGAACTTCAGCTGCCGCCAGCATCATCATCATTGCCATCCCTTCCGAGGGGTCCGGTAGTGGTGTAGGCAGCAGCCTTCAGAACGTAAGCAATCACCAACGCCGGCCCTCGGGCCGGCGTTGTTACGTTCAGGGGACGTGACGGGCCGGCCGGGGCAGGCACGAGGCAGGCCATGGAACGTCAACCGGAACGACCGGCCGTACGGCTGGGACTCCCCAAGGGCAGAATTCAGAGCGGTGTGTTCACCCTGCTGGCCGACGCGGGCATCCGCGTGGTCCAGGGGAGCCGTCAATATCGCCCGACCATCTCGCTGCAGGGCATCAGCGCCAAGATCCAGAAGCCCCAGAGCGTCGTGCAGATGCTCCAGGCCGGCTCCCGGGATCTGGGCTTCGCCGGCGCCGACTGGGTGCGCGAACTGGACGCCGACCGGCTGGTCGAACTGCTCGACACCGGCCTGGACCCGGTGCGGGTGGTCGCCGCGGCGCCGGATACCCTGCTGGAAGAGGGTGCGCTACCACGGCGGCCGCTTGTCGTCGCGTCGGAGTACCGCCGCATCACCACCCAATGGATGGAGCAGCGGGGCATCGACGGACGCTTCGTGCGGTCCTTCGGCGCCACGGAGGTCTTTCCTCCCGAGGACGCCGACTGCATCGTCGACAACACCGCCACCGGCTCGACCCTGGCGGCCAACGGGTTGAGCATCGTCGATGAGTTGATGCGGTCGTCGACCCGGCTCTACGCCAATCGCGCGGCGCTGGACGACCCCGAGCGGGCCCGCACCATCGAAGACCTGGTGATGGTGCTCCGTTCGGTGATCGAGGCGCGCCAACGGGTGATGATCGAGGTCAACGTCGCCGCCGACCGGCTCGAGCGGCTGGTCGACGCCTTGCCCTGTATGCGTGAACCGACGGTGGCCAACCTTCACGGAGGTGCCGCCTACGCGGTCAAGGCGGCGATCCCCAGGACGGAACTACCGGTCCTGATTCCCCGGCTCAAGGAGCTCGGCGGCACCGACGTGGTGGTGACCCAGCTCTCGCAGATCGTCCCATGAACGCGCCGATCAAGGCCTACCGGGTCCCGAGGTTGGATCTGCCGATCGACCTCTACCTCGACGGCAACGAAGGTGCCCGTCCGCCCGCCGAACTGATCGCCGGTATCGCCGGCGGCGGCGACAGGCTGCGCCGCTATCCCGACCGGTCTTCGCTGGAAGGGTTGCTCGCGGAGCGGCTCGGCGTCACACAGGAACAGGTGCTGGTGACCGCCGGTGCCGACGATGCCCTCGACCGGGTGATGCGGGCGTTCCTGACCGGCGGCCGGGAGATCCTGCTGCCGCGGCCGACCTTCGAGATGATCGAACGCTACGCGCGGCTGGCCGGCGGCACGGTTCGCGATCTCGAATGGCCCCGCGCGGGCTTCCCCGTTGCCGGACTGCTGGAGGCCGCATCCCGCCGCACCGCGGTGGTTCCGGTGGTGACCCCCAACAACCCGACGGGCACGACCATCCCCGCCGGCGTCGTCGACGTGCTGGCCGAGGCCCTTCCCCAGACGACGATCGTCGTCGATCAGGCCTACGCCGAATTCGACGACGACGGTCCGACCGTCGCCGCCTTGCGCCACGAGAACGCCGTGGCGGTACGCACCCTGTCCAAGGCATGGGGCCTCGCCGGCCAGCGGGTCGGCTACGCCGTCGGTACTCCGCAGATGATCGAGCGGCTGCGAGCCGCCGGCGCGCCCTACCCGGTGGGCGGCCTCGCTCTGGCCGTGGCGGAGGCGTGGCTGCAGCAAGGGGAGCCCGCCATGAACGCCTTCGTTCAACGGGTCGCGCTGGAGCGGGACCGGCTCGCCGCCCGGCTGCGCGAGCTGGGTGTGGACCCCTACCCCTCCCGGGCCAACTTCGTGTTCGCCCGCTTCGACGACGCCGCCGCGGTGCGCCTCGGTCTGGCCCAGCGCGGCATCTCGGTTCGCGCCTTCCCCACGAGCCCGGGCCTGGAAGATGCGCTTCGCATCACCTGCCCCGGCGACGAACAGGACTTCGCCCGGCTGGAGACCGCCCTTGCCGAGGTGCTGAGCACGCTGCCCAACGACTCGAACGATGGAGACACCCCGCGATGAGCCAGCGAATCGTGAGCTACGAACGAGAGACCGCCGAGACCGCCGTGCGCCTGACCCTCAATCTCGACGGCCGCGGCAATGCCACCGTCGAGACCGGCATCGGTTTCCTCGACCACATGTTGACCGCACTGGCCCGGCACGCCCGCTTCGACCTGACCCTGCGCTGCCGCGGCGACCTGCGGGTCGACGATCACCACACCGCCGAGGATTGCGCGCTGGCTCTGGGCACGGCGATCGATCAGGCGTTGGGTGAACGCCGGGGCGTGCGCCGCTTCGGTTCCGCCTACGCTCCGCTGGATGAATCCCTCGCCCGCTGCGTGGTCGATCTCTCGGGCCGCCCCTTCGCCGGAATCGACCTGGGGCTAAGGCGGGAGATGCTCGGCGAGCTGGCCTGCGAGAACGTCGGACACGTATTCGGCTCCCTGGCGATGGCCTCCCGCTCCACGCTGCACGTCGACGTGCTGCGCGGCGACAACGATCACCATCGAGCCGAGGCGGCGTTCAAGGCGACCGCCCTTGCCTTGCGCCAGGCGGTCTCGTTCGATGCCTTCGACGACATCCCCAGCACCAAGGAGACCCTGTGATGGGTGAGGTACTCGTCGTCGATACCGGCGTGGCCAACATCGCGTCGATGCTCGCCGCGTTGCGCCGGGCGGGAAGCGAACCGCGGCTGACCACTCGGCCCCGGGAGGTCGCCGACGCCGATGCGTTGGTGCTGCCCGGCGTCGGCGCCTACCGCGCCGGGATGGAGGCGCTGCGCCGCTCGGAGCTGATCGCCCCGTTGCGGGATCGGCTCGCCGAAGGCCGGCCGACCCTGGCGGTCTGCCTGGGGCTGCAGTTCCTCTGCGAGGGCAGCGAAGAGGCGGACGGGGTCGAGGGGCTTGGCATCGTCGAGGGCTACGCCGAACGCTTCGATGCCTCGGTGCGGGTCCCGCAACTCGGCTGGAACCACCTGCGGCCTGCAGCCGGGAGCCGATTGCTGGCCGACGGCTACGCCTACTTCGCCAACTCCTACCGCCTGCGCACCGCCCCCGAGGGCTGGGGGGTCGCTCAGGCGGACTACTCGGGCCCGTTCATCGCCGCCATGGAGCGCGGAGATGTACTGGCCTGCCAGTTCCACCCCGAACTCTCCGGCCGCTTCGGCCGGGAGTTGATCGCGCGCTGGCTGAAACGGCCGGCGCAGGGAGGCGCATCATGCTGACCATTCGCATCATTCCCTGTCTCGACGTGCGCCACGGCCGGGTGGTCAAGGGAGTCCGCTTCGCCGGACTGCGGGATGAAGGCAATCCCGCCGAACTGGCAGCGGCCTATGAACTACAGGGTGCCGATGAGCTGGCACTGCTCGACGTCGCGGCGACCCCCGAGGGCCGCGGCACACAGCTCGAAACCGTGCGCGCCGTGCGGGAACAGCTCAGCATTCCACTCACCGTGGGCGGCGGCGTCCGCGTCATCGACGACGCCGGCGCGTTGCTCGAGGCGGGTGCCGACAAGGTCTCGGTCAACAGCGCCGCGGTCAGGCGGCCCGATCTGATCGACGAGATGGCGACCCGCTTCGGCTCCCAGTGCACGGTGATCGCCGTGGACGCCGCACGAACCCCCGCCGGCGACTACGAGGTGGTCACCGACTCGGGCCGGGTGCGCACCGGTATCGACGCCGTCGAATGGTCCCGTGAAGCGGCGTCGCGAGGCGCCGGCGAGCTGCTGCTCACCAGTTGGGATCGGGACGGCACCCGGCAGGGCTACGAGCTGGAGTTGCTCACGCGGGTCTCCTGTTCGGTGCCGGTCCCGGTGATCGCCTCGGGGGGCGCCGACTCCCCCGAACACCTGATCGAGGCGGTTCAGGCGGGCGCCGATGCGGTGCTGGCCGCGTCGATCTTCCACCGCGGAGACTACGAGGTCGGCGGCATCAAGCAGGTGATGGCGGCGTCGGGTGTGGAGGTACGGCCATGATCGTCCCCTCGATCGATCTGATGAACGGCCGTGCGGTCCAGCTGATCGGCGGCAAGGAGAAGGCGCTGGACGCCGGCGATCCCTTCCCCATCGCCGAGCGTTTCGCCCTGGCCGGTCCGATCGCGGTGGTCGATCTGGACGCGGCGCTGGGTCAAGGGGACAACAGCGAGATCATTCGGCAACTGTGCCGGCGCTATCCCTGCCGGGTCGGCGGCGGTATTCGCGATGCCGAACGCGCCATCCGCTGGTTGGATGACGGCGCGGACTGCGTGGTGCTGGGCACCGCGGCGACTCCCGAAGTGCTGAGCCGGCTGCCGCGAGAGCGGGTGGTCGCCGCCCTGGACGCGATCTACGGCGAGGTAGTGGTCGACGGTTGGCGCAGCCGCACCGGCGCCGGCGTTCTCGATCGTCTGGCCGAACTTCGACAACTGGCCGGGGGCTTTCTGGTCACCTTCGTCGAACGGGAGGGCCGCATGCAGGGCTTCGACCGGCAGTTGACCCGTCAGCTCGTCGCCGCCGCAGGCGATGCCCGCCTGACCGTTGCCGGCGGCATCACCACCCCCGGCGATATCGCCGAACTGGATGCCCTGAGAGTCGACGCCCAGGTCGGCATGGCGCTCTATCGCGGCAAGCTTCCGCTGTCCGACGGACTGATCGCTCCGATGCGCTCCGACCGCCCCGACGGACTGTGGCCGACGGTGGTCGTCGACGAGCGGGGCGAAGCGCTGGGCCTTTGCTGGTCCGACGCCGAGAGCGTGCGGGCTGCGGTGGAGACCCGTCGCGGCGTCTACCGTTCCCGCTCCCGCGGCCTGTGGGTCAAGGGAGAGACTTCCGGAGCGCGTCAGGAACTGCGGCGTATCGATCTCGACTGCGACCGGGACGCCCTGCGCTTCACCGTGCGGCAACTGGGAGCCGGGTTCTGTCACAAGGACACGCGGAGTTGCTGGGGGGATACCGGCGGACTCTCGGCGCTGCTTCGCCGACTGGACGATCGGAGTTCCCAGGCGCCGGCCGGTTCGTACACGGCACGGCTGCTCGACGACTCGACGTTGCTGCGGGCCAAGCTGGTCGAGGAAGCGGGCGAACTCGCCGACGCCGAGGAAGCGGACCACGTCGCCGCCGAAGCCGCAGACCTGCTGTACTTCGCCGCGGTGGCGCTGACCCGGGCGGGTGTGCCCTTGGCGCAGGTCGAAGCGGAACTCGATCGCCGGGCGCGGCGGCAAACGCGGCGCCCCGGAAACGCCAAGGGATCCAACCCGCCGGCCCGGGAAGGACAGACGCCATGAGCGAGAGCACACTCCTGCGCCGGATCCGGTCCGCCGAACTCGGCCGGCTGCTTCAGGCTCCCGTGGATTCGGCGACCCTGGCCGAAGCCCAGCGCATCGTCGACGACGTGGAACAACGGGGCGAGGTGGCGCTACGGGAACACGCCGAACGACTGGGCGATCTGGAACCGGGAGCGCCGCTCTGGCTCGACCGGGAGCGCTTGCATGAACTGGCCGAACAGGTGCCCGTCGAAGATCGCCGATTGCTGGAACGGACCCGGGACCGGATCGAAGCCTTCGCCCGGGCCCAAAGGGAAACCATGGCGGACTGTCGTCGCGCCGTGCCGGGTGGATACGCAGGTCACCGCTGGCTTCCGGTCCGCGCCGCTGGATGTTACGCGCCGGGAGGGCGTTTCCCCCTTCCGTCGTCGGTGTTGATGACCGTGGTCCCCGCCCGGGTCGCAGGAGTGCCCCGGGTCTGCGTGGCCTCTCCGCGGCCCGCACCGATCACCCTTGCGGCGGCGGCGATTGCCGGCGCCGATGGATTCCTCTGCGCAGGAGGAGCCCAGTCGATTGCGGCGATGGCCTACGGGGTCGGACCGCTTCCATCCACCGACATGATCGTCGGGCCGGGGAACCGCTGGGTCACGGCGGCCAAGCAGGTGGTCTCGGCATTCACCGGCATCGACATGCTCGCCGGGCCGTCGGAGCTGCTGGTGCTGGCCGACCGGTCGGCCGATGCCGACATGATCGCCGCGGACCTCCTGGCCCAGGCAGAGCACGACACCGACGCGCGGCCGATGCTGGTCTCCCTCGACGCTCCGCTGATCGAGGCCGTCGAGGTCGCGCTGCAGCGGCGCCTCGAGGAGTTGCCGACCCGCGACACCGCCCGGGAGGCGCTGGCCAACGGGTTCGCCCTCCACGCCTCGACCCTGGAGGAAGCGATCGAGGCCTGCCGGCGGATCGCGCCGGAGCATCTGGAGGTGTTGACCGACAACGCCGGACCGGTTGCCCGCGAACTCGACACGGCGGGAGCGCTGTTCGTCGGGGCACGGTCCGCCGAGGTCCTCGGGGACTACGGAGCCGGACCGAATCATGTGCTACCAACAGGTGGCAGCGGGCGCTTCCGTTCCGGGCTCTCGGTGGCGGACTTCATGAAGCCGCAGACCTGGCTGGAACTGAACGAGGGCGGGGATTCGGCGGACCTGGTGGAGGATGCGGTCGCGCTGGCTCGACTCGAGGGGCTCGAGGGCCACGCCCGGTCGGCGGAGCTCCGGCGGCAGGGCGCCGTACGCCGGAGGTGACACCGGGAGCCAAGTCTAGGCTGGACAACCGGTTGGCCCTGGGCAATATTGGGTTACGGGCTCGTAACACCCGGTCCGCGGGTCAGCCCGGGAGACCGAGAAGGCTATGAAGAATCTGGTCGAGGTGGACTTCCACGATTTTCGTGGCCTGCTGGCGCGGGCCGCGCGGGAAGGCCATCGCCTCGAACGCACCGATCGCAAGAGCTGGGCGGACTACCTGCGCAAGCATGATGTCCCCGAGGGGGCGTGTCTCTACCACGCCAAACAGCACTCGATGTCGGGCGAGGTGTCGACGGTCATCCTTAACGGCACCGCCAAGCACGACGGTCTCTACCTCTACTCCGACGACGACCTGTTTTGCCTGCGCTACATCGTCGAGCCGGCGCCGGAACCCGAGGCTGCCGCCGAGCCCGAGACGCCACCGGCGGCCGAGCCCGCCGAAGCCGCGGAAGCACAACCGGCAGCCGCCGACGCCGAGCCGGCACCTGCTTCGGCCGAGGCGCCGGCAAGCGAAGCACCGGCGGCCGAGGGCGAAGCGCAAACAGATGCTCCCCCCTCTCCCGAGAGCGACAGCGAAGCCCGCTGACCCTCATCGGATCTTCGAACTAGTCACCTTCCAGTAACGCGACCCGCGCTTCCGATGCGCGACCGGGTGAACACCCGACTGCGTTCAACTGCGCGCGCATGCGCATGCTGTCAGCGCATGCATCAACGCACCTTGCGGTTCGCTTCTCCGCGTACTGACGTCTCTTCGACGTGCGTTGCTGACACCCCGGCCGCATCGTCGGGGAGCTTTCGTTTGACTGACCAGTTGCACGTGCAGCGCCTCTACTGAACCACTCATACGCTCCTTTCAACAACCGGCGTTCCCCCGCCCCAACCGAAAGGAGTTTCCATGCGACTCACCTTGATGGCCCTGTTCGTGTGCGCGTTGATCGGATCCCCCCTGTTCGCAGACGCCCCCGATTCCGAGGTGAACCCACAGACCGGCGACATCGAAACCGCCGACGCAACGACCAACGCATCCGATCTGGATGTGCGCATCACCATCGACGACGGATCGGGCAACAACGTCGTCACCTTCCTCAGCACTCACGCCGACGACGATCGTGCACCGCGCATCTCGATCGAGGACAGCGGCGACGTCTGGGTGATCTGGTGGCGGGACAGTGCCACCGACGAGATCGTGCTTCGAAAGCGACCCCACGGTTCGACGTGGGACGCCGAACAGGTGATCAGTGAACCCGGCGAGAGCAGCCGCAACCCATCGATCGTCAGCGACGGCTCCGATGTGTTCATGGCCTACGAATACGACAGCGGCTCGGACACCGGAATCGCGGTGTACCAGGAGGAATGGCAGCCGGACCCCTACGGGATTCGCCTGACGCTGGATACCACCAGCTATGGCGGAGATGTCGATGTGCTGCTGTTCAGCGAAGACGGCAACGTCTGGGTCACCTGGGTCGATAGCGCCGGCGACGTGGCCTGGAGCGAGTACGACGCCGCCGGCGACAGCTGGAGTGCGACCGCATACGAGAGTTACAGCGCCGACACCGTCGAGGATGCCCGCAGCCGCATTCGCACCACGGTGCTGGCGCCCTAGACCGGGACCAGGAGGGCTCGCGTGTCCCCGGGAAGCTCCCGGGGACACGCATCGGTCCGACTACTTGGAAGGATCCGGGACGTAGCGCAGGTAGGGCTTCTCTTCGCGCCAGCCCTCGGGGTACTTCTGCTTGGCCTGGTCGTTGCTGACCGCCGGGACGATGATCACGTCATCCCCGTGCTTCCAGTTGACCGGAGTGGCCACCTGATGCTCGCTGGTCAACTTGAGCGAGTCGACGGTGCGCAGGATCTCGTCGAAGTTGCGCCCGGTGCTGGCCGGGTAGGTCAGCGTCAACCGCACCTTCTTCTGACTGTCGATGACGAACACCGAGCGCACGGTGAGGGTGTCGTCGGCGTTGGGGTGCACCATGTCGTACAGGTCCGCCACGGTGCGATCCGAGTCGGCGATCAGCGGGAAGTTAAGGCCGACCCCCTGGGTCTCCTCGATGTCCCGGGACCAGCCCTGATGGTCCTCGAGCGGGTCGACGCTCAGTCCGATGACCTTGACGCCACGCTTGGCGAATTCCGGCTTGAGCCGCGCCGCCGCGCCCAGTTCGGTGGTGCAGACCGGAGTGTAGTCCTTGGGGTGCGAGAACAGCACCGCCCAGTCCTCTCCCATCCATTCATAGAAATCGATCTCGCCTTCCGTGGTCTGGACCCGGAAGTTCGGGGCGGTGTCGCCCAGTCGAATCGACATTGCTTTCTCCTAAGTACAGGCGAACGCGTACCCGTTTGCGGGTCGCGGAAGTAACGTGTCTTGCCCCTCGGGGATTCTACGACGCGGACCGGTTTCCGGCTCGTGGCGCGGCAGACCGGTCGCCTCCTTTGTATCGCCCGGTCCCGCGGATCCCCTGCACGGGAAAAGTCGATCGTCGAAAAAGGGCGCCGGGTGCGGCTTCCCGTAGAATGGGGGCATGCGGATGCTGCACACCGCCGACTGGCACGTCGGCCGCGCCCTTCGCGGCCGCAGCCGGGCCGACGAGCATCGGGCGGTTCTCGCCGAGATCGCCTCGATTGCTGCCGATCGGAAGGTCGACCTGATCCTGGTCACCGGCGACCTGTTCGATTCCGCGGCACCGGGGCCCGAATCCGAGGCGATCGTCTACGACGCCCTGCTGGCCCTGGCGCGGCTCGAGGTTCCGGTGGTGCTGGTCGCCGGCAATCACGACCACCCTCAGCGCCTGCGCGCCGTGCGGCCCCTGCTGGAACTCGGCGGCGTTCACGTCGGCGAGGTCCTGCGGCGCCCGGAAGAAGGGGGCGTGCTGGAACTCGAGCTGAACGGCACGCCGGTGGCCGTGGCCACCATGCCGTTTCTCTCCCAGCGAAGCATCGTCAAGGCGGATGCCCTGATGTCGGCGAGCGCCGAAGGGCACCGGGCGATCTACGCCGAGCGAGCCCGCCGGATCGTCGAGGAGTTGACCGCGGGCATGCCCGCCGATGCGATCCGCATTCTCGCCGGCCATCTGACCGTCACCGGAGGGGTCCTGGGTGGGGGCGAACGTGAAGCCCACACCGTGTTCGAGTACGAAGTTCCGGCCGAGGCGTTCCCCGCGTCGCTGCACTACGTGGCCCTGGGACACCTGCACCGGGCCCAACGCATTCCGGCCAAGGCGCCGATCGCCTATTGCGGCTCACCGCTCCAGCTCGATTTCGGCGAGACCCTGGACGTCAAGAGCGTGAGCATCGTCGAACTCGGCCTGCGGCGGCCGGCCCGGGTCGACGTGGTCCCCCTGCGATCGGGCAAACGGCTGCGCACGATCCGCGCGAGCCTCGATCAGCTCGAAGCCCTCGAAGGAAAGTATCCCGACGACTTTCTGCAGGTGATCGTCGAGACCACACCACAACCGGGACTGGCGGACCGGGTGCGGGAACTGCTGCCCCAAGCGGTGGACGTCCGCATCGCCCCCCGGCGTGACCTCGAGGAAGACGAAGAGAACACTCCGCGGCCGGACCGCTCGAACCTGGCCCCGCAGGCACTGTTCGAGGCCTACCTCGACGAGCGCGGCGAAGAGGACCCGAGACTCAGGCACCTGTTCGAGGAGCTACTGGAAGAGGCCGATGCAACCGCTCCGGCTTGAACTCCAGGGCTTCACCGCCTTTCGCGATCGCACCGAACTGGATTTCACCGATGCCGATCTGTTCGTGCTGTCGGGGCCGACCGGCTCGGGCAAGTCGAGCATCATCGACGCGGTGACCTTCGCGCTCTACGGCAGCATCGCCCGCTACCAGAACCCGAACCTGGTCGCCCCGTTGATCAGCCAGGGCAAGTCCGAGGCCCGTGTGCGCTTCGACTTCCGGCTCGACGGCCGGGACTACAGCGCCGTTCGGGTAGTACGTCGCTCGAAGAACCGAACCAGCACCCGTGAGGCCCGACTGGAGCGGGACGGCGAAACCCTGGCAGGGAACGTCGCGGAGCTGGACGCGGCGGTGCGCAAGTTGTTCGGCCTGACCTTCGATCAGTTCACCACCTGCGTGGTGCTCCCCCAGGGAGAGTTCGCCCGTTTCCTTCATGAGTCTCCCCGGGAGCGTCAGGGCTTGCTCAAGGAGTTGCTCGGGATCCGGGTCTACGACCGCATGCGCGGCCTGGCCGGCGCCCGCGCGACGGAACTCGAACGCAGGCTGGCCGCTACCGAGGGCCGGCTGGAGGAGTTGCTCGAAGGCCGGCATGAGGACCGCGAAACCCTGGAAGCGAGCGTCGCCGGCTTGAGCACCCTGCGGGAACGGGTCCGGGAGGACATGCAGTCGGTCGACGCCGCGGAGCTTCGTCGAGCCAAGCTGGACCGGGAACTGGAGCAGGCCGACCAGACCTTGGCTGCGCTGGAGCGGCTCGAAGAGGCGGCCGGCCGGGCACCGGTCGACGAAGACGCCTTGGGTGAGGCGGCCCGCGCACTCGACGAGGCCGGCCGGGAACTCGAAGAGCTGGACTCCCGGGAGCAGGAGCAACGAAAGGCGCTCGAAGGTCATCGCTCCGAAGGGGAACTACGTAGCGCCCTCGAGAACCAGGAGCGGCGCGAGCGTCTCGAGGCGATGCTGGCGGAATTCGCCGGCCGGGAAGATGAGCTGGCCCAGGCGCTGGCCGAGGCCGCCGAGCTCCAGGCCGCTGCGGACCGGGATCGCACCCGAGCCATCGAGGCGGTCGAGGAGATCCATCGCCACCACGCGGCCCATCGGTTGGCCGCCGCGACCGCCCCCGGCGATCCATGCCCGGTGTGCCGGCGCACCGTAGAAGCATCGATCGAGCCGGACCCGCCGGAAGATCTGAGCAAGGCGGAAGCGATCCGGGACAAGGCCGCCCGGCGGCACGATAAGGCGACGGCTGCCTGGGAACGCTGTGCTGCCGAGCGGGACCGCATCGCCGGGAGACGGGCGGCCGCCGAGGAGGAACTGGAGGCGCTGCCCGCGGCCGAAGACCCCGAGGAGCTCGCTGGGGAACGGGAGGCGCGGGCCGAGGTGGAACAGGCGCTCGAGCAGTTGACCCGGCGCCGCGGCGAACTGCGAGAGGTGGAACGAGCCGCCCGCCGCCTTCGCGAGACCCTCGACCAGGCGGCGGATGCGGCCTGGAGTTCCCTGCAGGAAAGGCGGGGCGCCGTCGCCGCCATGAACCCTCCCGAGTTGGCCCGCCATGACCCCGGCGAATCGCGGCAGGCCATCGTCGACTGGGTTCGGGAGACGATCGCTGCTCGCAAGTCCGAGCGAGACAAGCAGGCTGCCGCGCGCAAGAAGGCGGATACCGCCGCGGCGAAACAGCGGGAACGGATCTGGTCTCGCTGCCGTGAAGCGGGACTGGAAACCCTGGAGGACGTACCGCTGGCCCAGATCGAACGGCGTCTCGGCCGGCTCGAACAGGAGTTGGGTGAACTGGAGCGGAGCGAGGCACGGCGAGTCGCCCTCGAGAAGGAGTGTGCGACCCAGAAAGAACATCACGCCGTGGCCGCGGGTCTCGCCCGGCATCTCAAGGCGGACCGGTTCGAA
Source organism: Acidobacteria bacterium Mor1 (assembly GCA_001664505.1). Lineage (GTDB taxonomy): Bacteria > Acidobacteriota > Polarisedimenticolia > Polarisedimenticolales > Polarisedimenticolaceae > Mor1. The sequence continues at coordinate 3,832,884 of CP011806.1, read as the reverse complement.
CGCTGGCTGTTGCGTGAAGCCTTCGAGCGCCTGGCCCAGCTCGCCGGACAGCGGCTCCTCGAGCTGTCCCGCGGGGACTACTCGTTGGAGTTCGACGAGGACCAGAACGTCGACGTGATCGATCATCGCAACGCCGGCGAGCGGCGGTCGGCGCGGACGCTCTCGGGCGGCGAGACCTTCCTGGCGTCGCTGGCGTTGGCCCTGTCGTTGTCCGAACAGGTCGCGGAGCTGGCTGCAACCGGCGCGGCGCGCCTCGAATCGATGTTCCTCGACGAGGGGTTCGGCACCCTCGACCCGGAGACCCTCGACACCGTGGCCCACACCCTGGAAGAGCTCGGTTCCCGCGGTCGCACCGTGGGCCTCGTGACCCACGTCCCCGACCTTGCCGAACGCATTCCGGTTTGCTTCCAGGTGCAGAAGACCCCGGCCGGGTCGCGGGTCGAGCGTCGGGATTAGGCCCATATCGCGGCAAAAAATGGAGGCGGCCCGGGCAATGCGGTCGCGGCCGAGGTCAGCTTCGTGTAAACTGCCGTTGCCTCGTCTTATGCAGGGTGCGCCGGAACGTTCGCATGAACGCGCCGCGGTCGGGGTAACGGACTGCGCCACGTCGCTGCCGAGCCTTCCGTCACGTCGGCAGATCGATCGTTGCCCCCAGGCATCCTTTCGAGTTTTTTCCGGGGTTCATTCGAACGCCGCAGACCGCCCTCAAGGGCTGTGCGGCGTCGCACGAGGAGGCCGAAAATGGCTAGAAAATCACGAATGACCATCCTCAAGCGTCAACGCGAAGTAAAGAAGGCCCAGAAGCAGGCGGAGAAGCGTGCCAAGCGCCAGGGACTCGAAGTCCAGGGCTCCGTCGAACCGCGGCCGACCATCGAACTCTCTTCCCTGTTCGGGCGCCGTCCCGCCGAAAGCGACAAGTCCGGCCAGTAGTCCGACCCGGCCAGGAATCCGATCCGGCCAGCACCCCGACCCGTTCGGCAGTTGTGTGACGAAAACGCGGAAACACCTGCCTCTCTTGCCTATTGACCAGGTCTGATGTAGCGTAGTTCCGAGGTTCTGTCCCCAATCTTCTGCGATGAAGCAGAGGCTGGACAACCCCCCGGCACGCGGTGCTTGGTAGTTGGTGCGTGGTCCAAAAGATTTTCGGGTACGCGGTCTGAACCTGGTACGACTCCCCGTGACACGGGGAAGGATTAGGAGTTCGTGGTAATGGGTACGAGGCTTTACGTGGGCAACCTGCCCTTCAGCGCGGATAGTGAAGAAGTCCGCCAGTTGTTTTCCCAGAACGAGCGCACGGTCACCGACGTGCACCTGGTGACGGACCGTGAAACCGGTCGTCCCCGTGGATTCGGATTCGTCGAGATGAGCACGTCCGACGAGGCCGAGGCCGCGATTCGTGAACTGGACGGTTACTCCTTCGGCGGACGCCCGCTGAAAGTCAACGAAGCCCGTGAGCGCACCGGCGGCGGCGGCCGTGGCCCCGGCGGCGGCGGCGGTGGTGGCGGATTCCGTCGCTACTAAGTTCAGACGCACATAAAGACTGCAAAAGGCGCCCTTCGGGGCGCCTTTTTTTATGTCCGCGGCGCGGTCGGCCATGGGCCCGACAATGGGGCCCGGCATAGATCCTTGACCGATCGGTCCAGATCGGCTAGATTGCCTCGCATGTCTCCCGGACCCCAGAAGCAATTCGATCGCGCCCAGGCCCTCGAGCGAGCTCTCGAGGTGTTCTGGAAGCAGGGCTTCGAAGCCACCGGCATGGCCGACCTCACCCGCGAGATGGGCATCGGCCGCCAGAGCCTGTACGACACCTTCGGCGGCAAGAAGCAGCTGTTTCACGAGGCGCTCAACGCCTACTTCTGCGGCGTGATGGGGCCGGTGATCGCCCAGCTTCACGCCCCCGGCTCCGCCCTCGAAAACATGCGCAAGGTCCTCGGCATCTGGCATCAGCGGCTGGAGACCATGGGCGAGCGGGGCTGCATGGTGGGCAACGCCACGGCCCAGATGGACCCCTCGGATACCGAACTGGCCAAGTGCCTCAACCAGTACTTCGGAACCCTGGAAGACGCCTTCACCAAGGCGTTCGAAAAGGCTCGCGAACAAAAAGAGATCCGCGACGATGTCGATCCTCGTGTCGCCGCGCGTCTGGTTCTCCACACCGGGCAGGGGTTGGTGCTGCTGCACAAGCTGCGGCCCGACCCGGCCAACGCACAGAAGGTGATGGAGTCCGTGTTTCAACTGATCCAACGAGACTGAGCATGTCCGACGCGAACGGTGCGATCCTTGTGCTGATCTGGAACGATCGTTCCAACTAAGGAGTCTGCGATGCAGCAGCAAAGCCCCTCCGATCGACTCGCCCTGCGCCTTGCCGACTTCGTCGACCGCTTCCCGATCCTGGTGATCGGCGCGGCGCTGATCCTGGTCGCCCTGGTCGCGAGTGGAGCGCGGTTCCTCGAGTTCTCCAACAACTACCGGGTCTTCTTCAGCCCGGAGAACCCGGAGCTCGTGACCTTCGAGGAGTTCCAGGGGAACTACACCAAGAACGACAACATCCTGTTCGTGCTGCGGCCCGCCGAAGGAACGATGTTCGAGCCGCGCCTGGCCGACGCCGTCGAACGCCTGACCGAGGAGTCCTGGCAGATTCCCTACGCGCTGCGGGTCGACTCGGTCACCAACTTCCAGCACAGCTTCGCCGACGGCGACGACCTGACCGTCGACGATCTGATCCGGGACGGCGCGTCGATGAGCCCCGCCGAACTGGAAGCAAAACAGGCGATCGCCCTGGCCGAGCCGATCATCGAGGGGCAGCTCCTCTCGAGAGACGCCGCCACCACTGCGGTCAACGTCACCCTGCAGTACCCCGAGGAAAGCCTGAAGGAGGTGCCGGAAGCGGTGGCCTACGCCCGGGAGCTGGCCGGCCGGGTCGAGCGGGAGTTCCCCGACGTCACGGTGGTGCTGACCGGGGTCTCGATGCTCAACAACGCCTTCACCGAAGCGGGGCAGAGCGACTCGAAGACCCTGATGCCGCTGATGTTCGTCGTGCTGATCGCCTTCATGGTGATCATGCTGCGCAGCTTCACCGGAACCGTCGCGACCCTGAGCGTCGTCGCGGTCTCGGCGGCATCGGCCCTGGGCGTCGCCGGCTGGGCCGGCATCAAGCTGACGCCGATCTCGGTGATGGCTCCGATCATCATCATGACCCTGGCCATCGCCGACAGCGTGCACATCCTGAGCAGCATGCTGACGCTGATGCGCTCGGGCATGGACAAGCGCGAGGCGATGCGGGAAAGCCTGCGGCTCAATCTTGTGCCGGTAGTGATCACCAGCGTAACGACCATTGTGGGTTTCCTTGCGCTTAACTTCTCCGACGCGCCCCCGTTCCGCGATCTGGGCAACATCACCGCGGTGGGCATCGGCTGGGCGCTGGTGTTCTCCCTGACCCTGCTGCCCGCGGTGATCCGGCTGTTACCGATCAAGGCGCGCGCGGTCTCCACCGAGCGCGAGGCCGGCTTCGAGGGGTTCATGGAGCGGATGGCGGACTTCGTCACCGGCAACCACCGCTGGGTCCTGTTCGGGACCGCTGCGGTCTCCCTGGCCTTCGTCGCCATGGTTCCGACCCTCGAACTCAACGATGAATGGGTCAAGTACTTCGACCACCGTATCGATTTCCGCGGAGACGCCGAGTTCGCCGACGAGCACCTCGGCGGGCTCTACCGGGTCGAGTACTCGCTGCCCGCCGACGGTCCCGGCGGCATCTCCGAGCCCGCCTACCTGGAAGCGCTGGACTCCTATGCTCAGTGGCTACGCGAGCAGGACGGCGTGACCCACGTGTTGAGCTACTCGGACATCGTCAAGCGGCTGAATAAGAACATGCACGGCGACGACGAAAACTGGTACCGCATCCCCGAGGACCGGGAGCTCGCGGCCCAGTACCTGCTGCTCTACGAGCTTTCGCTGCCCTACGGCCTCGACCTCAACGACCGGGTCAACATCGACAAGTCGGCGACCCGGCTGACGGTCACCGTCGGCGAGGCGACCACCGTCGAGATGCGCAACCTGCTGGCGCGTAACGACGCCTGGCTCGCCGAGAACGCACCCGAGTCGATGCACGCCTCGGGCACCGGCGCCGCGGTGATGTTCTCCTACATCTCCGAACGGAACATCAACAGCATGCTGCGGGGCAACGTGATCGCGCTGATCTTCATCGCGATCATCATGATCATCGCCCTGCGCAGCCTGGGTATCGGCACCCTGAGCCTGCTGCCCAACGGACTGCCGATCCTGGTGGCCCTGGGTATATGGGCGGTGTTCGTCGGCCAGGTGGGCATGGCTGCGGCCACGGTCTCGGCGACCTCCCTGGGGATCGTCGTCGACGACACGGTGCACTTCCTGGCCAAGTACCTGCGCTCCCGGCGAGAGAAACAGTTCGACCGCCCGGAGGCGATTCGCTACGCCTTCCGCATGGTCGGGCGACCGATCATCACCACGACGATCATCCTGGCCTTCGGCTTCGGGGTGCTGGCTCTCTCGGCATTCCGGATCAATGCCCAGATGGGGCTCCTGACCATGATGGCGATCCTGATCGCCCTGCCCATCGACTTCCTGCTGCTTCCGTCCCTGCTGATGCTGGGTCACAAGAAAAAGAAAGAGGTTCAAAGCGATGAAGCCCTCGCGACCGCGTCCTGAGTTGACCGCCCTGCTGCTGACCGTTGCGCTCCTGCTTCCTGCGGCAGCCGCGGCGGCCACGCCCGAAGAACAGGGGTTCGAGATCGCCGCCCGCAGTGACCGCAGCGACCGTGGATTCGGCGACAGCCGGGTCCAGATGACCATGGTGCTGCGCAACAAGGCGGGGAAGGAGACCGAGCGCAGCCTGACCCTGGCCACCCTCGAGATCGCCGACGAGCAGATGGGGGACAAGAGCCTGATCGTGTTCGACAGCCCCGCCGACATCGACGGTACGGCGCTACTGTCCCACGCCCGCATTCTGGAGCCCGACGATCAGTGGCTGTTCCTGCCGGCGCTGAAACGGGTCAAGCGCATCTCGTCGGTCAACAAGTCCGGCCCCTTCGTCGGCAGTGAGTTCGCCTTCGAGGACTTCACCGCCCTCGAGCTGAACAAGTTCACCTACAAGTTCCTGCGCCAGGAGGCCTGCGGCGACATGACCTGCGACGTGGTCGAGCGCACGCCGCGCTACGAGCACTCGGGGTACACCAAGCAAATTTCCTGGATCGACACCAAGGACTTCCAGGTGCGCAAGGTCGAGTTCTACGACCGGCGCGGGGACCTGCTCAAGACCCTCGAGCTCAGCGAGTACCGCGCCTACGGCGACTACTGGCGTTCGCACCTGCTGAGGATGCAGAACCACAAGACCGGCAAGAGCACCGATCTTCGCTACGACGACTACGAGTTCGGCACGGGCCTGGCGGATAAGGATTTCGTCAAGGGCGTGCTCAGCCGGGCCCGCTAGTTTGCGCACCCTGATTCGAGCATGCGCCCTGTGGGCGCTGGTTTCGCTGGCGGCGGCACCTCACCCCCTCGTCGCCGTCGCCGGCGAGACCGACCTCTCCGGGTCCGTCGATCTCGAGTGGCGCCTGTTCAACGAGGACCCGGCCGTTCCCGGCCAGGAGGGCAACAGCCAGGGCTCGTTGGTGCTGCGCCCTGAATGGGAATGGGAATCCGAGGACCGCAAGCGCCAGGTACGCTTCGCCCCCTTCTTCCGGCTGGACGAACGGGACGACGAACGGACCCACTTCGATCTGCGCGAAGGGTACATCCAGTGGATCTTCGACGAGTGGGAACTGCTGGCCGGCGTCAACAAGGTCTTCTGGGGGGTCACCGAATCCCGGCACCTGGTCGACGTGATCAATCAGGTGGACTTCGTCGAGGACATCGACGAGGAGGACCGGCTGGGCCAGCCGATGATCCTGGCGGCGACCCAACGTAGCTGGGGCCGGGTCGAGGCCTTCCTGCTGCCGGGTTTCCGCGAACGGACCTTCCCCGGCGAAGAGGGACGGCTGCGCTTTCCCCTGGTCGTCGATACCGATGACCCGCTCTACACCTCGGGCGCCGAGGACGAACGTATCGACGGTGCGCTGCGCTGGTCTCACTACTTCGGCGACTGGGACGTCGGCGTCTCCTGGTTCCACGGCACCGGGCGGGAGCCCCGCTTCGTGCCGGTGCCGGCAGCGGGAGATCCCTCCACCTTCGTGGCGCTAAGGCCGGCCTACGACGTGATCCACCAGCTGGGCGTCGACCTGCAGTACACCCGCGAGGCGTGGCTGTGGAAGCTCGAGACCATCGGCCGCCAGGGGCAGGGCCGGGACTTTGCCGCCGCCGTCGCCGGCTTCGAGTACACCTTCTACCAGCTCGGCGGAGGGGCCTCGGACCTGGGCGTGCTGCTGGAATACCTGTGGGACGACCGGGACCTCATCGCGCCCTTTACCGTCTCCGAGGATGACTACTTCGTCGGCGCCCGCTGGGCCCGGAACGACACCCAGGACACCTCGGTGCTTGGGGGAGTGATCGTCGACGCCGGCGACGGCTCGATCGCCGGGCTGCTGGAGTTCGAGCGGCGGCTGGGTGACCGGTTCAAGATCGAGGCCGAGGCCCGCTGGTTCTCGAGCGTCGATCCCGAGAACCCGCTGGTGTTCTTCGAGCAGGACAGTTTCCTGACCCTGCGCTTCGCCCGCTACTTCTAGACCGGCGCCTCCCGGTATAATCGGAGTAGTGAAGGGAGGCCAACATGGTCAAGGTATTCAGCGCCATGACCGGCGCGCCGGTACACAACCTGAAGAATGTGCTGGAAGCCCAGGGCATCGTCTGCGAGGTGCGAGGCGATCATCTGCGTGCGGCGGCGGGCGAGGTACCTCCGATCGAAGCGTGGGTCGAGCTGTGGGTCGAGGATGACCGGGTCGAAGAGGCGCGACGGATCATCAAGGACGGAATCCCCGACGAGGGAGAAGACTGGGTCTGCGCCGAGTGCAACGAGACCGTCGAGGCCAACTTCGGACAGTGCTGGAATTGCGGCGCCTACCGGCCCAACGAGACCAGCCCGGCCTAGGGTTCGCAACCTTCTGTCTTGTCGCAGCGTTCTCTCGCCCGAAGCCCGAAGGGCTCGTGGGAGGGAGGCCGCCGTGAGACGTATCTCGATCACCGTAGCGACGATCCTTGCCTTGTTCTGCGTGGCATGCGCCCCTGATTCGTCGGAGCGCGACTCGGAACCTGCCTCGAAGCCGGCCACCGACAAGGAAGGTCTCGAAGCACTCTCCCTGCAACTGCGTCGGCTCGTCGGCGAGAGCGTGATCCCCGGGGCCGCCGTGGCGATCGTCGATGCCGACGGTGAGATCTATCGCGACGGCTTCGGGTTCGCCGACACCGAGGCTCGGCGCCCATTCACTCCGGGCACCGTGCACATCATCGCCTCGATCTCCAAGACCTTCATCGGCGTGGCGTTGATGAAGCTGGTTGATGAGGGCAAACTGTCGTTGGATGAGCCGGTCAACTCGATCTTGCCCTTCGCCGTCGATCATCCGCGCTATCCCCAGGTCCCGATCACCGTGGAGCATCTGGTAACCCACACGGCGACACTCATCGACGATTTTGATCCCGAGGACGTCGGCCAGGCGGACATTCGGCTACTCGAAGAGCTGGAGTACGCAGACCCGGCCACCGCCGCACTGATGGACGAGGACCTGGCCTACTACCGGCTCGGCCGGCCGATGACTCTCGAGCAAAGCCTGCGCAACTTCCTTTCCACCGACGGGGCCTGGTACACCGAATCGAACTTTCAGCCCTGGCGCCCCGGCACCCGTTACGAGTACTCGAACCTGGGATCCGAGCTGGCTGCGTTGATCGTCGAGATTCGCTCGGGCTTGCCTTTCGACGCATACACCCGGCAACAGATCTTCGAACCCCTGGGCATGGAACACACCACCTGGCGCTACGACGAAGTAGATCCGGCTGCTGCCAGCCGCCTCTACCGCCCTGACGACTGGGAGACCCCGCGGAACGCGATCGAGCACCCGCGCTACCAGTACACCGGCTACCCGTCGGGGGATCTCAAGTCGACCATCGACGACCTGAGTCGCTACCTGCGAGAGATGATCCGGGGTAGTCGCGGCGACGGCACGATCCTGAGCCCTGAGGCCTACGACACGCTGTTCGCTCCCCGACTCGACCCGACCTATTTTCCGGAGGGTCGCGACGATTCACCGCTGGGAGACAGCTACGACGTCGGCATCTTCTGGGCCGTATCGCCTCAGGGCTACCGGCTGCACAACGGTGGCTCGATCGGGGTCTACTCGTTCCTCTACTTCGATCCGGCTACTTCCAGCGGGGCCGTCGGTTTCTGCAACCTGCCCGACGGCAGCTTCGGCGCCATCCGGGATGCGGTCCACGCCCGGGAACGAGAGCTTTCCGCCCGCAAGCCCTAGCGCAGGGTGACCACTACCCGGATAGTTCCGGTCCCCGACTCGAGTGAGCCCAGCGCCTTGCCGATGATCGTGCCCGGCCGCGGGTCGTGGGCGCGCATGGCGTGCCCGGGAGTCGGCGAGGAGACCAGCAGGTCACCGGGACGAATCGCACCGAAGGCCGCGTCGACCTTGAGCGGCACGGTGCCCGTCATCGCCACCGCCGCGTGGGATTCCTCGAAGCGCTCGATCAGCGCCTGCCAGGTCAGCTCGGCGGTCTCGGTGTCGCCGGTGCGCCGGGCCAACTCGTAGCGGGCCGCGAGTTCGGAGTCCGCCTCGAGGATCCGATCGAACCCGTGCCCCAGCAACACGCCGGGAATCGAGGAGACGATGCCGACCACCGCCGAGTCCCCTGGGGTCTCGCTGCGCTTCAATTCGCCGTCGCCCTCGGCGTCGATCACCAGCAGGTCGCCGGGCTCCACCGATTCACTGACCGGGAAGTACTCGGCGAGATCCATCGCCGCGGGACGGAAGGACCCGCGGGCGTAGACGTTGCCCTCGCCGTCGACCCGGAAGACCTCCCGCTCGCCGCTGGGATCGCGGAGCGCCAGGGAAGCCTGCCCCGGCATCGCGGCCACGCCGTCTCCGGCAGCGGCGCCGGCCGGCGCCAGGGTCGCGACGGATCCGGCAGCGGAGCCGGCATCGGCGTTCAGCGTGTCGTACGGCGAGGTCGCCACCGGTTCCGAACCCGTGCCGCCGTACCAGCCCTGCTGGATCAACGCCAGGATCTTGCGCTCGCCCCCTGAGGAGGACTCCATCGCCACCGCGAAGTAGGGACCCGGTTGACGCAACGCCATGCCGAATCCGGCGAGGTCGCTGCTGGTCAGGTACTCCCCTTGCTGCACGGCGCCGGTGACCTTGACCGGCACCCGGCCGACCAGCGCCACCGGGACGTTCCCGCGGCGCCAACTGTCCAGCCGCGCCTCGAGATCCACCGCCTGCTGCTGCAGCTCGGCTCGACGCTGCTCGAGCTCGGGGTCGATCGGCGCCAGGTCCCGGGGCATCCCCGCGGACTCCGCATCCAGGCTCGCGTTCGATTCCTCGGAGCCGGTGTCCGAAACAACCGGGTCGAGATCGGTGCCGTGCGACGCACCCGGCGCCGCCGACCGGGCCGAGATCACCGCCTGGACCTCGAACAACTCGCCCCTTACCCGTTCCAGTTCATCCCAGACCGGGTACGCATCGGCAGTCGGTCCGCCGAGGAGCACGCCCGGCTTGGTCGAGACGATGCCCACCACCGTGGAATCGAGGGCGCGGGTCGCGCGGGTTACACCCTCGGGGGTGTTCGGGTCGAGCACCACCACGGTCCCGGCGTCGAGATCGGCCGAACCGATGAAGCCCTCGGCCACATCGCAGGCGCCGGACTGGGTCAGCGTGCTGTCGATCTGCATCGCGCCAAGGTCATCGATGATCGCCTCGATATCGCTGTCATTGGCAAACATCCAGGCGGTGTTGGCCGAGGTCGCGGTCTGGATATTCCAGACGAAAGCGGAGTTCACAGCTCCGCTACCCGTGCAGGTATCCGCGCGGACATCGTCCCAGCGCAGGTAGTTGCCGGTGTTGTTGCCGTTCTCGTAGAAGTACATCGAGGCATCTCGCTCCGACNCGCCGAGGATCAGGTCGCCGACGATCACGGTATCGTCAGCGGTGGTATCCCCGAGCCGCACCACGAGACTGCTCCCGCCGAAGGTGAGTTGCCCGTTGGTGTTGATGGCGGCTCCCGGGTTGAACTGAACGTTCCCGTTCAGATCCAGAAGCCCGTCCACCGTCGCGGTGCCGGTGATCGACGCGCTGGAAGCGTTCACCGACGTCGCCGCGGCGGTTCCGCTGAGCGACAGGTTGCCCGATCCGTCGAGGGTCGCGATCTGGGAGTTCACCGAGTTGCGGAAGTCGTACAGTCCGTTCCCCGGGCGAAAGACCATGCTGGAAGAACCGTTGATGAAGATCGACCCGTGGCTCGTCGACCCGAAACCTCCACGCAGGATCAAGTCGTCGGTAAGCGAGTTGCCCGCAATGATCGAGGTAGCCCCGGAACCGCCGTTGATGTTGCCGCCGGCGCCGAACGAAAGGGTCTCGGTGATCGTCGACGACGTCCCCAGCACCAGGCTCTGAGAGAGACGGAATCGGTTTTCGACATCCTCGAAGGTCAGGAACTCCTCGAGAGGGTCGGCGCTGTCCTTGAAGAAGATCGATGAATCTCCGTTGTCGGCGCTGAACGGCCCCAGGCGCAGACCCTCGTGGCTCGGTGTGTCGTTGGCCGGCGGCAGATCGACTCCGTTGTAGAGCGAACCGATCACCACCGGCGCGTTGGGCTTGCCGTCGATGAAGCCGACCAGCACCTCGGTGTCGACCTCTGGGGTGAAGTAGCCGCCTTGCCAGTCGCCGTTGCCGGCGCTGCTCGGCCCGGGCACGCCGGATTTACCGTTGCGCCCCGGCGGCGTGGCCACCCGCATCCAGCCCGAGGAGTCGTCCTGGTCGAGATCGGAGAACAGGGCGACCCGGACCCGGCCCAGGCCGTCGCCGTCATTGTTTTCCAGCACCGTCCCCTGGATGAAGCCCTCGATTCGGGGCTCCACCGGCACCCGGAGCGGCGCGTAGGTGACCGTGGACGGGAGCGCCGAAAAGGCGTTGCCGTAGGACACGCAGCTGCCGGCGCTGTCGGCCAGGGCGTAGTGCCGGACACCGGTCACCGTGTAGGTGCCGTCGAAGTCGTTGCCGTTGACGTCGTTGAGCACGAAGGTGTGACCCGCCTTCATCGAAGCGACGGTGCCGGTCCCCCGGTGCAGTGAACGGCGCGTGTCCTCCCGGTTGGCGGCGGCCTCCGCGCGAATCTGCGCGAGATCGACGTCGCCGGCCGCGGCACCGTCGAAGCGGTCGACCTGGCCGATCACCGAACCCGTCAGCGTGTCGCTGCGGACGAACAACGTCTTGAGGTCCTCGTTGTACGTCCCGATACGGAAGGTCTGACTGGCCTGCTGGTCGCGGGAGTGGAAGGTCGCGATGAACTCCTCGCCGGTGCCCGGGTCGACCTGGTCGCCGTAGTAGCCGAAGCTGCCGGGAATCGCGGTGAACGCGACGTTGCTGTCGCCGGTCACGATCCGATCGCCAGAGGCGATCTCCTGGAAATGGAAATGGGCTCCCTCGCGGCCGGTGATGCGCTGAATGAACGACAGGTCGGTCTCGTTGTACTGCACCTCCCACTCGAGTGAGCTGCTGCCGACACTGTTGTTGATCGAGGGCACACCGAGATCGGCGAACACCTGGCTGAGAATGTCGCTGGTGCTCGAATCGAAGAAGGCGCGATGGCGGGCGAAGCGCTCCCCTTCCGCGAGGCGAGGCTCGACGCGGTAGACGTAGGTCCGGGTTCCCCCGTTGACGCCGGCCAACCCGAACTCGGTGACGATCCCCGAGAAGGTCACCGACGAGCCGTTGCGGGTCAGGGTCAAGACCGCCTGGTCGCCGACGCTGTTGCTCAGCGTCCCGGCTGCCTCGACTGTCACCAGGTAGCGTGAGAGTTGAGAGATCTCATCGCGGCCGACGAATCCGGTTACGGTGCCGGCCAACGGCACACCGCCGACCTCGAGAGTGAGCTGGGCGGTGTTTCCGCCGGAGCAGTCAAAGGGGCGCAGCTCGGCGAAGGGCAGGTCGCCGGGGTTCTCCACGCCGAGCCGGTCGGCCAGGGGGCGCAAGGTGCTCTGGGTCACCGTCGCCGGAGTACGCCAGGTCGCGTTCCCGCTGGCGTCGGAGGTCAGGACCTTGCCCTCTCCGGGAGAGCCGGTGCTGACCGAGAAGCCGCCGTTGGCGGCCAGAGTTCCTTGAATCGCCAGCCGCCCCGCCTTGATCTGGGTGTCCGGCGAGGTGTCGAGGAACTCCGATGCCTCGCGGCCATCGAGCCGTGTGGAGTTGAAGGCGTAGGGCGAGGACTGCACCCGCACCCGCGGACTGAGGGTTTCGAAACTTCCGGCGCCGACGGCGCGCAGATCGATCTCGAGCCACACCTCCGAGAAGTCGGCGAACAGCTGGCTCAAGGCGTTGTAGAAACCGGGGCCGCTCCCGTCGGACACCGCACCGCTTCCGAGGGCCACGTCGAACAGTCCATCCGAGACGGCGACCGCGCCGGTGCCGGCGGCGAGATGTTGGTCGACCAGCACCTCGTCTCCACCCGCCTCGGCGTCGAAGAAGCGGAAGATCATGTCGAAGTTGCCGTCCTCCGGCGCGCCGGAAGCGTCGCGCAGCACCCCCTCGTAGTGCAGGAGATCCGGAGGTGTCGCGGCCTGGAGCGCCGGTAGGCAGAGCGCCAGGATCAGAACGAAGGCGAAGGGACGGAATCGACGGTGGAACATCTCGATCCTCTCGGTAGGGGTCGTGAATCTCTCGGGCGTTGATCTGTCGGGGACGGAGCGCCGGGTCATGGACATGCGGTGCCTCCACGGGCCGTGCCGCTGCCGTCGGCGCCCTTGGGGCCTTCCTCGGCAAGACGGTTCTCGACGGTGACCAGATAGAAGAAGCCGTCGGTGGCGGGCACCGGATCGGCGTCGACGAAGGTGGTTCCGCTCAACTGCTGCTGGAAGCAGTTGCCGTAGCTCAGGGAGGACAGGGTCGAGAGCCGGTCCCGGTAGAGGTTGTAGCGACCTGCCGAGGGCTCGGCGGTCCAACTAAGGGTCGTCCCGTCGGCGAAGTCCAGGAACGCGACCTCTCCCGGCGGGCCGTAGGCACATGTAAAACAACCGTCGGCGCGGAACGAGCTGCTGGACAGGCCGCGCCGTCCGAACCCACCGATCGCCGACAGACTCAACCGGTAGCCGGGTGAGGCCGGGGCTGCCGCGGGTGTCGAGCCTCCGTTGCGGAAGGTCGACTCCTCCAGTCGGTAGCTCGCGCTGCTCTGCGCCGCCGCCGGATTCAATGACGCCAGCAGCGTCAAAGTCCAGAGGCCGATGGTTCGCCGGATGTTCATGCGCCTCCCTCGATGGTCGTCGGGGCTTTAGTTGGAGGTACAGGATGAGACGCTGATGGCGAGAGGGATTCCTCAGCCTGCGCCTACTAAATGTGGCGTGGCGGTATACTTTCGGGACCCAGTCAGAAAGGAGGCCGCCATGGGGGGTTGGCGCCGTAGCTTCTCTATCGTCCCGATTCGCCCGGGAGTGTTCCCAGGCGTTCTGTTGATCGTCGCGCTCTGGGTCGTGCCCGCTGCGGCCGACACCCTGATCCTCGACGCCTTCGACTACGCCGACGACACCGCAGCCCGGGCCGCCTGGCTCAACCGGGGCATCTCCCCCAAGGTGACCATGGCTGACTCCGGCCCCTGGGGCACCGAGCGGGTCATGACCCTGCCGTGTAACTTCAGCGCCCTCCCCGACCGGGGTTACTGGGACCGGCTGGATACCTTCGACCTGTCGGCCTACTCGATGTTCGCCCTGGAGCTCTACGTTCCCGATCCGGCGGCGGTCTCCCAGTTCACCCTCTACTTCCGCTCGGGCGGCGGCTGGTACAGCCAGTCCTGGCCGATCACCCAGGCGGGCTGGCAAACCCTGACCTTCACCGTCACCGACTTCTCCGAATCGGGAACCCCGGGAGGCTGGGATCAGATCGACACGATCCGGCTGTCCCCCTGGCGCGAATCCGAAGAGGACACCGAGATCGCCGTACGCGAGCTGCGGGCGTTCCAGCCCGACGTGTTCGTCCTTCACGACAAGCTGACCACCGAGAGCGCGCTGGCCGACCGTTCGGCAGACCTGGTTCAGTTCATGCTGAGCGAGTACGACATCTCCCTGGGCGTGTTCGACAACAGCGCCCTGGACAACGGCTACCTGCAGTACAGCAAGTTCCTGATCCTGCCCTACAACGATGTGCTGACCGACCCGCAGCTGACGACCATCGAACAGTTCGTGGGCAACGGCGGCAAGTTGATGGCGTTCTACCGGCTGCCGACGCGGATCGGAAACCTGCTGGGGTTGACCGCCACCGGCTCCGACGTGGGTGACTACAAGAGCTACACCTTCGACGACGCAACCATCCCGCACCTGCCCGGCCAGGTGCGGCAGAACTCGTGGACGTTGACCGAGGTGGCGGCCCTTCCGATCCTCAACGCGCGGATGATCGCCGAATGGGAGGACAGCGCCGGCGTCAAGACCGGCAAGGGCGCCTGGTTCGCCAGCGACAACGGGAGCTACAAGTCCCACATCATTCATCTGAGCGACCGGGTGCAAAAGCAGCGGATGCTCCTGTCGCTGATCGGCCACGACCTGCCCGAGATCTGGCCGACGACCGCCGCACGGGCCATCGAGCGCATCGGACAGATCGCCGAGTATGCCAACTACGCCGAGGCGGTCGCCGACATCCAGGGCCGCGCACCGTCGACCCCGCGCCAGGCGGAGATCGACGCCGCCCTGCTCGACGCCGAGAACACCCGCAACCAGGCGCTGGCCGAACAGGGAGCCGGACAGCACGCCGACGCGACCTTTACCGCCATGGACGCCCGGGAGCATCTGCAGCAGGCCTACTACCTGAGCCAGTCCGCGGCGCTCCCCGAGTTCCGCGCGGTCTGGGAGCACGCGGGCTCGGGTCCCTACCCGGGAGACTGGGCGCGGGCCATCGATCAACTGGCGGACAACGGCTACAACGCGGTCTACCCCAATAGCCTGCGGGCCGGCCTGGCCCACTACGACAGCGACCTGTTGCCCCACTCCTCCCTGTTCAACACCCACGGCGATCAGATCACTGCCGTCGTCGATGCCGCCCGGGCCAGGGGCATCGAAGTTCACGTCTGGAAGCTGAACTGGAATCTCGGACGGGCGCCTCAGGACTTCATCGACCAGATGCGGGCCGAGGGCCGCACCCAGGTCTCGGCGACGGGGAAGCACATCGACTGGCTCTGCCCCTCGCACCCGGACAACCTGGCGCTGGAACATGACTCGATGATGGAAGTGGTGCAGAACTACGACGTGGACGGCATCCACTTCGACTACATCCGCTACCCCGGGCCGGACTACTGCTACGACGACGGTTGCCATGCCCGCTTCCAGGCCGAGACCGGAAACACCGTGACCGACTGGCCGGCGGACGTGCGCAGCGGCGGCCCGCTGGAGAGCGCCTTCCTCGACTGGCGCCGGGCCCAGATCACCGAACTCGTCGAGGCGGTCCATACCAGCGCCAAGGCCCACAACCCGGATATCGAGATCAGCGCCGCGGTGTTCGGGGACTACGACCAGGCCTACGGCAACGTCGGCCAGGACTGGGTCGACTGGATCGACCGGGGTATCGTGGATCACCTGCATCCGATGTCGACCACGCCGGATTACGATCGCTTCCGCGAGCTGGTCAACGAGCAGCTGGCGCTCTCGGCCGGGCGGGTTCCGACCTATCCCGGCATCGGCATCACCAACGACGCGACCCGCATGACCCCGGACATGGCCGTCGCCCAGGTGCTGATCACGCGGGAGCTCGGCACCGGCGGATACATCATGTTCAACTTCGATCAGGACGTCGGTGAGATCTTCCTTCCCGCGCTGGGGCTCGGCACGACCCTTCCCGGAGGCGTCGGCGAAACACCCGATGGGCTTCAGGTCCCCGGCAACATGCTGACCCTGGCCAAGGCGGGCGCCGGACAACTGGAACTCAGCTGGGGGGACACCTGCCACACCTCGGCGCTGGCCACCGACTACGCGATCTATCGCGGTACCCTGGCCACGTCCGGCGGGTGGAACGACGACCATCAACCGGTGAGTTGCAGTACCGGTGGCGCTACCATGGAGATCATCCCGGATGCTCCGGGAGACCATTACTTCCTGGTGGTGGCGACCGATACCAACCAGGAAGGGGGCTACGGCTTCGACTCCGGCGGCACGCCGCGGGCGGTGTCGAGTCGCCCCTGCCATCCGCAGACCGCTTTGGCCTGCCCCTGAGTCGGAGGACCGCGATGTCCGGCGAGAAGGACCCGACCGAGGCCATGCGCCTCGTGGCCAGCGAATATCCCGACGTGGATGCCGGGACCGCCTGCACCCAGAGTTCGTTCAAGGCCAGGAAGAAAGCGTTCCTGTTCGCCGGGCCCCAGGGGGGCCGCTTCAAGGCGATGTTCAAGCTCGAGGCGTCGATCCCCGAGGCGTCCCGGCTTGCCGAGGAACAGCCCGACCGTTTCGAGGTGGGCAAGAACAGCTGGGTCACCGCCCGCTTCAGCGCCGACGAACCGATGCCGGCCAAACTGTGGAAGGCCTGGCTCGACGAGAGCTACGGCCTGGCCGCCGGCGGAGCGGCGGCGAAGCCGAAGGCTGCGCCGAAGACGAAGGCCGCGGCCAAGAAACGCATCGCGCCCAAGAAGTGACGGCCCGGTGACCCTCGCCCAGTGGCAGGCCGCCGGGCTCGACTTCGACTACCGGGGTCACCGGATCTTCTACCGCCGTGAGGGGCGGGGTACGCCGCTGTTGCTGATCCACGGCTTCCCCACCGCCTCCTGGGACTGGTACCGGATCTGGGACGCGTTGACGGCACGGTTCGACGTGATCGCGCCGGACATGATCGGCTTCGGCTTTTCGGCCAAGCCTCCGGACTACCCCTACAGCCTGCTGGACCAGGCGACGCTGATCGAATCGCTCCTGGCTGAACTCGGGGTGGAGCGATACCACCTGGTGGCTCACGACTACGGCGACAGCGTGGCCCAGGAGCTGCTGGCCCGGCAGGTCGTCGACCAGATCGACGACCGGGTCGACGGCGACGCCGCGGCGAGGATCGAAACCTGCTGCCTGCTCAACGGCGGGATCATCCCCGGCAGCCACCGCCCGCTGCTTGTACAGAAGCTGTTGATGTCGCCGGTCGGCTTCCTGATCGGGCGCCTGGTGAACAAGGGCACCCTGCGCCGCAGCTTCGACGACATCTTCGGCGCCGATACCCGGCCGACCGAGCAGGAGCTGGACGATTTCTGGGCCCTGATCGAATACAACGGGGGCCGGCGGGTATTCCATCGCCTGATCCGCTACATGCGCGAGCGGAAGGAACAGGAAGCCCGCTGGGTCGGGGTGCTGCGGCGGCCCGGCGTGCCGCTGCGGCTGGTCAACGGGCCCGAAGACCCGATCTCCGGCGGCCACGTGGTCACGGCGTTCCGTGAACTCGTGCCCCGGGCCGACGTGGTCGAACTTGCGGGCATCGGTCACTACCCGCAGGTGGAAGCTCCGCAGCGAGTGTCGGCGGCGATCCTCGAACAGATCGACGCCGCGGCGGTGCGATGAGCAAGAGACGGTCGGGATGCTTGATCGGGCTCGGTGTGCTGGTGCTGGTGATCCTGGTTGCCGCCCTGGCCTCGTTCCTCGCGGTGCGCGAGGGGCGCAACGCGAAACCGGAGAACCGCGCGGAGCCGGTCGCCCTGGCCGGCGCAGCGGAGACCGTGCGTCTGGAAGTGGAGCTGGCGATCGCCCAGCTGGTGCTGCTGCCCGCCGGCGAGGGAGAGGCCCTGGAGGTCGAAGCACACTTCGATCCGGCGCTCTACCGCTACGAGCGGGATAGCCGGCAGGAAGGGCCGCTCGAAGTCGTACGGGTCTCGCTGGTGCCTGCCGGCTCCAGAACCTGGGCGCTGTTCCGGGCCAAGCTGAGCGAGACCATGGCGGTGCTGCGGCTGCGGGTTCCTCCCGAGGTGGTCTTCGATCTGGCGGGAGACATCGACAAGGGCATCGTGGCGCTGGAACTGGGTGGGCTGCGGGCACGCAACGTCGACGTCGAACTGAAGGACGGCGGGATCAAGGTGTCCCTGGCCGAACCGGCGGCGGCTCCGTTGGAGAGCCTGACGATCCTCGGCAAGAAGGGCTCGCTGGATCTTTCGGGACTGGGACACGCCAGTCCGCGGAGGGTCACGCTGAGCCAGGATCTCGGCGTGCTCGACCTGGACCTGCGCGGAGCGTGGGTCCGCGACGCGAGCATCGAACTGGACGCAGGGTTTTCCGGAGGAGCGATCTGGTTGCCCGAAGGGGTGCGGGTTACCGGCGTCCCCTCCAGGCCCGGACTCGTCCAGCAGAACGAACGGGATGGTCCGACGATCTCGGTAGAGATGTCGAGCATGCTCGGCCGGCTGGTGGTGGTGGAGTAGTTCTGGTGTCCCGTGCGGGACGCTAGCCATCCTCTCCGGACCAGGCTTCCAGCCGCCGGGTCACGGCGCCGCAACGGCAGGCCTCGCGGCCGACGACGACCCGAACGCCGGTGCGCAGGCGAATCACCGGATTGCCCGGCCGTCCCAGGTTGGTCACCACCAGTTCGCCACGCTGGGCGCCGTTCTTGTCCGGCTCGGCAGCCGAACCGTCTCCGGGGTCGATCACCTCGAAGATGAACTCCGCTTCCTGCAGGTGCATTCCGGTGCTGCGCCCACAACCGTGGGCCCAGGCGCCGATGTGGTGGTCCAACGCCACCGGGAAGCAGGCGGACTGCCAGCGCTTGAAGCGGCGGCGTAGCGGCGCACCCAGCGAGATCCCCACGGGGAGACCGTGAACGAGCACCTTGGAGGGCATCGCCTCGATCTCGAGGCCCATCCCGCGGGACGCCTCGATCATCGCTTCGACCCGCTCGAGATCGGCGATCAACACGTCGGTGCCGCTGGACACCATCGCCCGGACATGTTCCTCGGCGGATCGGTCGACGGCGACCTCCACCAGGCCGCCCGACTGCTGGACCGCCTCCTGAGCGGCCCAGGCGGCGAGACCGGCGGTGGACAATGGGAGATAGACCCGGTGCCCGCGCTCGATCGCGGCGGCCTCGATCGCCGACGACCAGCAATCGACCCACCAGGCCGAGCTCTCGGCCGTATCGAAGGAACAGGCGACGGCCGCTCCCTCGGCGGCACGGTAGCGCCGAATGTAGCGGGTCCGCGGATGGGTCAGGTTGGTGCCGTCGGGCCCGTTCTCCGTGAGGTCTCGGGTCAACTCGTCGATGGTGGTGAACGGCAGCTGCGTCAGGTCGCTAATCCCGACCTGGCGTTGTAGCGGCACGTCGGCACGATCGTACTTCTCGCGATAGAACCCGTTGGTCTCCAGCACCCGGCGCATCAGTTCGGCGAAGGCCCGCTCCTGGCGCGCGCGAATCTGGCAGGGCTCAACCAGCTTCAGGTCGTGCATGACGCACCTCTCGGGGGAACGGCCAGCCGGTCCCCGGTTGCTCGGGTCCGGTGAGGACCTCCGCTCGCGCCGCCTCGTCGGCGGCGGCCGACTCCTCGTCGGAAGCCATCGGCTCCGTAGCGTCGGTGACCTGGATTTCTGCGTTCGGCCGGGTGTCGGCCTCGGCCGGAGAGTCCGCTTCAGCGACGGCTTCAGGTTCGACGTCGAGTTCCCTGCGTGGTTCTTCGAACGACGCCGTGACCGTGCGTTCCAGTTCAGCCAGGATCGCCTGTCCGTCCTGTACGTCCCCCAGAGAATCCAGGGGCAGGCGGAACCAGGGGCGTCCCAGCACCGGCACCAGGGCGAAGTTGAGGGCCGCCGCGGCGAGTCCGGTGACCGGCACGGTCAAGGTGATCAACTCGGCGCGGGCGTGGCGGCGCAGCCAGGCCAGCTCGTCCCGGGCGACGCGCCCCGCCGAGGCCCAGTCGCGGGCGGTCGTCGACGGAGCCTCCACTTCTCGAGGGGCCTCGATGCGCCGGCGGGCAAGCAGCGCCGACCAGGCTTCGGCACCGTGGCGCCCGAACAGAGCCCAGCCGGTGCCGCGCACCGCCGCCCAGACGAAGGCCACCAGCAGCAGGCCGGTCCACGGTCCGGGATGCAGCGCGAAACGGCGGCTCAGCACCGGTTCGGCCAGGGCCGCGAGAATGCCGTAGACGCAGAAGATCTCGAAGCAGGCGATCAGTCCGGTCATCATGCCGCTACGCAACAGGCCCAGCGGCCGGCGAGCGCTCACCGCGCGACGGAAGCCGTGAAGGGCTGCGAAGCTGCCGTGGATCGCCACGGTCAACGCCGCGAACAACAGCGGCCCGGTTCCCAGGGGCGCCTGCACGCCGACGCCGTCTTCGAGCAGTTTCGAGACCGACGGGTACAGCAGGTGGGTGAAGACCGCGGACTCCATCAGCGCCCAGGACGACAGCAGCGCTGCCGCCAACCAGGGCAGCCCACCCCCGAAGTAGCTGCGGCCGAGGGTGGTGGAGATGCGGAGCGGGGTGATCAAAAGCTGGCGCAACAGCTCCATGGCCAGGCTGGCGGCAAGCCGCGCGGTAACCAACAACCCCAGCGCACCGACGACGACGAAGCGCAGCATGGCGATCTGGTAGTTCCACACCGCCCGGGCCGCATCCCACCATCCGGCGAGCATCGCGACCAGTACCGTGCGGCGGTCACCGCGGAAAGGCACCGTCACCAGGGTAAGCGCGCTGGTCCAGGCGGCCACGCTGAACAGCAGCACCGGCAGCAGAAGCAACACGACCTTGACCGCCGTCGCCACACCGCCGGGTTCGAACAACCCGCCGACGAGCTGCTGCTGGAAACTCAGCACACGGGTCCAGCCTTCGGCCCATGCAGAGGCGCCAACGGGTACGTCGGGCATTGAATGCATCGAAATCACGGATTCCTCCCTCCGAGGAGACAGGCAGGACTTCAGCAAGACCCGTTCCGCGCTTTGCCGCATGCGTTCGCCCAACCGCCAATCGCCGGTAACGAATTCGAATGACCGCTCACCGCTTTCGTAAGCTTTGCCTTCGCCCCGGACCGGCGCCTAGATTTCGGCGGGAAGGCCGTCTGCAAGAGGCGGCCGCTCGGGAGAGCTCCCATGAGATCCTTCGTCCGCCTGTCCGGTTGTGCACTTGTCCTCGCGGCGCTCATCGCGACGCCGGGTTGCTTCCCGCAACCCTCGGCCACCCGCGATCGGGTCCCGGCAAACCTCGAGACGCTCCACGGCAAGATCGAGGAGTGCCGGCGGGACTTCGAGAGCGCCATCGAGCTGCTGGTCGACGGCGACCGGGTCCTCGGCGAGAACCTGCTGACCGCCTCGTCGGAACGGATGCGGGTGCTGGCCGAGACCTGCGCCCAGACCCGGGGCTGCGACATGGAGCTGTTCACCAACGCCCTGGGCCGTGTCTACCGCCAACGCAGCGCGGCGTTGCGCACGCCGGAGCGCCGGAGGCGCCAGGCCGAGGCGGCGAGATCCGAAGAGGCCTCGTCGCAGATGGTCGATGCCATGCCCCAGATCGGCCGGGCGGTGAACCTGCTCAAGGGCACCGACCTGCGCGAACTGATCGAACCCAACGGACCGGTCAAGGCCGCGATGTACGACTGGCTGACCTGGGATCGTCCCGGCCTGATGGACGCCTACGAGAACTACCAGTTCCTGCGCCGCCGGATCGCACCGATCTACGAAGAAGCCAACCTGCCCGAGGCGCTGCTGTTCGCCGTGATGGCCACCGAGACAGGCGCCAAGGTCCACGCGTACTCACGCGCCGGTGCGGCGGGCCCGATGCAGTTCATGCGTCAGACCGGTCATCGCTACGGCCTGCACTACGTCGACGGCTTCGACATGCGCTACGACCCCGAAGCCGCGACCCGGGCCAGCGTGGCCTACCTCAACGATCAGTTTCAGCTACTCAACGACGACCTGGAGAAGGTGCTCGCCGCCTACAACGCCGGGGAGACCCGGGTGCGCCGGCTGGACCGCAAACTCAAGGGGGTCGAGTTCTGGGATCCCGCGATGTACGGCGCGCTGCCCAAGGAGACTCGGGACTACGTGCCCAAGGTGCTGGCCGCGGCGTGGCTCTTTCTCCACGAGCAGGAGTACGGGCTGGATTTCCCCAGCTTCGAGAACGGCGCCACCACCATCGAACTCGTCGACGAGATGGCCCTGGGCGAGCTGACCATCTGCCTGGGCCATTCGGGCTATCGCAACGGGTGGTATCGCACGCTGCGCAATCTCAACCCGCGGCGCAGCGGGATCAAACGGGTCGACGCCGGCCAGGAGCTGGAGATCCCGGCTCATCTGGTGAGCCGCTACGTATCCCAGTGTGTCGACGATGCGGAGCCGCTACTGCTGGCCCGGTCGCTTCATGACGCGAACTTCCCGCAGTAACTCGTCGTACTTCACCGCCAGGTCGTCGAAGTAGCCGCGGAGGTCGGTCCAGCCCCGGCCCATCTGCTCGTTAGCCGCCTGGCTTACCTCGTCTTCGGTCCCCCGCCGCAGCCGGCGGAACGCCGCGCGCAGCACGTGGTGTGCGCCGGAGACCACGTGACCCGCGAGCTGGTTGACGGGGCTGGTCCGGGTCTCTTCCAGCAGGCGCTGAATCGTGCGGGCCGAGGCGTGACAGCGGTCCAGTTCGATCAGGTCGCCGCGGCGCAACGCGTGATCGATCAGGAACGCCCGATGCCAGTAGAGGCTCAGCTTGTCGGTCGCGTCCTTGATCGTCAGAAAGTAGAGGATGGTGCGGTAGAGGCGCTTGAGGAAGACCAGCACCAGTTTCAGCGGTAACAGCAGGCAGCCGGCCAGCGTCCACTCGACCCGGTTGAGTTCGCGGATGATCCGGCGGTCCAGCGGCTTGCCCCGGCTGCCGGCGATGGCGGCGGGCATCCGGTTGCGAAAGATCCACTCCAGCAGCATGTCCAGCAGCGGTATCGGGATCAGTACCGCCAGGCCGGCGAAGGTCGCGTCGGCGTAGACCGGCCAGTAGAAGCTGTTCCGCGGCTCGTCCATTACCGGCCGAGTGTAGCCACAAGCTGACGACAGCGACAACCGGCGAGACGGCGAAACCACCTGCCCCCAGAGGTATAGTGACCGCCTCATGAGCGTTCTCGATCACGACCGCAAACTTCTGGCCACCATCGACGCGGCGATGGACGAGGCCGCCCGCCGCGCCGGCGAACGCTGGGGCTGCGGGCCCGGCCGCACCGACTGCTGCATGGGACCGTTCCCGATCAACCTGCTCGACGCCCGGCGCCTGCAGGCGGGGCTGCGTGAGTTGCAACGCGAGGATCCGGAGCGCGCCGCCGCCGTGGTTGACCGCGCTCGGCAAGCGGTCGAGCGGCTGCGCGGGGAGTTCCCCGGCGATGTCGAAACCGGGCTGTTGAGCGACGACAATCTGGACGTTCAGGATTTCTGCGACGCCCACCAAACGCTGCCCTGCCCCGCTCTCGATCCCGAAAGCGGCCGCTGCACCGTCTACGCCCACCGCCCCTGGACCTGCCGCACCTTCGGCCCACCGACCCGGGTCGGCGACGAACCCCTCCCAGCCTGCCGCCACTGCTTCACGCCCTGCAGCTCCGAGGAAACCGAAGCGCTGCGGGTCGAACCGGACCCGGAGGGGTTGGAGGACGCGCTGGTCGATCAGCTCGAGCGGGAAGAGGGCGTTTCAGGAGACTCCCTGGTGGCGCTTGCCCTGTTGGGCCTGCCGCCTGCCGAAGTGTCCGGGTGAGGGTTCCCCAGCCCTCCGTGCTCGAATCGAGTTGCACCTGAGGGCGCGGCCCGACTGGACGGCGCAGGCTATGCTGTGACGACGCTCCGATCGATCCCACGGATCGCCCCTGCGGAGAACCCAACGACACCACGCGGAGACATCGATGAGTCCCGACCCTCGCCGGCCGCAACGCTCTCTCGCCAAGACCAGTCTCGAACAAGCTGCCTGGCCCGACCTGGATGACGGGTTCCGTCAGGCGATCCGCCGGCACGGAACCGAGAAGACCTTCGACGCGGGAGCCCTGCTCTTCGACGTCGGACAAGACGGCTACGACCTGTTCTACCTGGAGAGTGGCTCCGTCGACATCATCGACCGCTCCGACGGCCACACGGTGGTTCGGATCGATGCGGGACACTTCCTCGGCGAACTCGGCATGCTGATGGGTCAACGGGCCTTTCTCGCAGGGCGTGCGCGCGAGCAAACCCGCGCCGTCGTGGTGCCCCAGGCCCGCCTGCGGGAACTGGTTCGCAAGATCCCCGAGGTGGGCGATGTCGTCGTACCCGCCTTTGCCGCCCGGCGCAGGCTATTGATGGAATGGGGCGAAGGCGGGTTGATCCTGCTTGGAGACGACACCGATCCCCGGGCGCTGCGGCTGCGAGAGTTCGCTCACCGCAGCCAGATCCCCCACCGCTGGGTCGAACGCTCGGCGACGAACGAGATGGCGGAACTCGCCGAGCTCGGCGATCTGCCGGCCGAGGGACCGGCGGCCATCGTCGGCAACTCGAAAATCCTCGCCTCACCGAAACCCAGAGAGCTGGCCGAAGCCATGGGCCTGGACCTGGTCGCCGACTGCGGCACGACCTTCGACGTGTTGGTGGTCGGTGCGGGGCCGGCGGGCCTGGCGGCCAGCGTCTACGCGGCTTCGGAAGGGCTGTCGGTGCTGGCCATCGAGGACACGGCGATCGGCGGCCAGGCGGGCACCTCCTCGCGTATCGAGAACTATCTCGGCTTTCCCCGGGGCATCTCCGGCGCCGAGCTGGCCTACCTGGGTGAGGTTCAGGCGGTGAAGTTCGGCGCCCGGGTGACCACGCCGCGGCGGGCCACGAAGCTGTGCGAAGTATCCGGCGGGTTCGGCCTCGAACTGGACGACGGATCCGAGGTCAAGGGCCGCTCGGTGGTGCTGGCAAACGGTGTCCAGTACCGCCGCCTGCCCATCGAGGGAATCGCCGACTACGAGGGCCGCGGCGTGTACTACGCCGCCACCGACCTCGAGGCTCGCTACTGCTCGGGCACCCAGGCGGTGATCGTCGGCGGCGGCAACTCGGCGGGGCAGGCGGCGATGTTCCTGTCGCGGCACGCCCGCTGCACCCACATCGCCGTCCGCGGATCGGGGCTCGCCGCCACGATGTCCAGCTACCTGACCCGGCGCATCGAAAGCGACGAACGGATTCGCCTGTGGACCCGTACCGAGGTGAACCGGCTCGAGGGAGACCCTGAACTGGAACGGGTGGTGTTGCGCAACAACCAGACCGGCGAGGAAACGAGCCTCGACTGTCGAGCGCTGTTCATCATGGCGGGCGCCGCCCCAAACACCGGATGGCTCGACGGCCAACTCGCCCTCGACGACAAGGGCTTCATCCGGACCGGTGCCGATGCGAGCCCCCGGTCATCGACCTATGAAACCAGCCTGCCCGGTGTCTTCGCCGTCGGTGACATTCGGGCCGGGTCGGTCAAACGTGTCGCCTCGGCCGTCGGCGAGGGGTCCGTGGTGATCTCGGCGGTCCACCGATTCCTGACCGAGCCCGACGCCTAGCGTAGGCACCTGACCATCGACAGCGGGAAGTAGAGAGTCGCCGGAGAGCCCGGCGCCAGCTCAGCGCTACTCTCCCGCCGGCAAGAATCCGATCTCGTGGGAGAGACACCCGGAGCTTTCGGCGACTGCACTACTTCCCGCATTTCGAGTTACTCGGCCACGGGGAAGCACCGGTAGACGCAGTAACCACCAGAGCACGAGTCGTACCGGCAAACCAACGGAGTCCCGAAGAGAACCAACCCGACCTCCGGCGCGCAATCCGTGCACTGCGGAACACAGATCGAGCACTGAATCTCATCGGAAACGGCTGCCTGCGGATGCTCGACCTCTCCTGCGATCACAAGCAACCCCAGCAAACAGGCACTCACGACACCAAGACCACACAAGCTTCTTTTCTGCATGAATAACTCCCAGGCCTCCCGAGGCGCCCCCAAGAGCGACCGACGGGGTGTGTTGACCACTACGAACCGTGGGAGTGACGTCACTCGCAAACGCGTTCCGCTATGCCATGCTGAGCTATCCGTGTTTTGGCCGCTCACCGCGGCGCCTACGCTGGCAGCCAGCCCTCCGCCGTCCCTGCGGTCTGTTCGCCCGCAAGTTCCGTATTGCGAACTGCTGCGCCGGTCGTCGAGAACCGGGCACCTCACTTCGGCCTAAGTCGGCGTTTCTCGGGCTTTTGTCGTCGACGCGCGCGCTCGCCCGGAAACGCTGTCGACATTCGTTTCGGCATTCAGCAATACCGACGGTCCAAAACCCCGACCGTTCGGCATAAGTTGTGTATGCAGAACCCAAAGGGGGCCAAGGATGGGAGAGGGATTTCGAAATCAGGCGCAGTGCCGATTCTCGGACCAACTCGACCCCGCCGCCGAGCAACAGCTCGAATCCATGACAGCGGGGCAGTGGTGGGATCTTATGGAAACGTTGAAGGCCTACACGAAGTTCAGAATGACCGTGTTCTACGGTGGGCGGGCCTTCACGGACGAGCCGCATGACGTGGTGGGGGAGTCAATCCTCAGCGTCATCTCGCCGGAACAGAAGAAGCCGGGAAAGGCGGCTCCGGTTCGTCAATGGGATACGCGTAACTGCAATGATGTGCTCAAGTTTCTCAAGGGAGTCGTTGACAGCAAGCTTTCCAACAAGTGGCGCATCTCCGGTCGGAACGTCCGACCGATTGACGACCTCTGGATGGATCGAATCCCTGCGCCACAGACTCTGCGCACGTTGGAGCAGGAAGAAGAGGCGTTCGAGCAGTGGGAGCGAAAATTGGTTCGTGTCTTGAGCTACCTACACGAGACGCTTCCTGAGGAGCTACTACCAACGCTTCTTCACATGCTGGAGAATCTGCCCGCAAGAGAGTCTGCTCGACTTCAGGACCTTCCCGCCCGCGAGGTCTACAAGCGGCGCAAACGGATCATGCGGCGGGCTCGCCGGAAATTCGGCCGGCACGGACAAGAACTATGACTAGGAACCAAACGATCGAACACTTGGAACGAATGATCACGGGGCAGCTGGAAGCCGCATCCTCGGCTGAGCTGAAGCACGGGGGGCGCTCGTCATCCGGAACGAGGCGCCATTGCGAACAAGAGAGCAGGGACCGGCTCGAGTTGATCAGCAAGATCATGTCGCGAGGAATGGGCGCGGACACGCACCGAGAAACCGAACGAATCATCGACGCCGCGGAGCAGGACCCGCTCGGTGACTATCGCTGGCTGGCCGGCCTGGTACCTGGAGCGTGCATCGAAGCCACCACCGCCGCTGATACACATCCGCCGAGGGTGCGGACCAATTGCGTAGACAGCCCAAGTATCTCCGGCCGAACGCCTGGAGAGGCGCAGACAAACCTTCGAGAAGGCCGTCTTTGTTTGGCATCCGAGAATGATCGCGATGCTATCCTCTATTTCAACAAAGCGGCAAGAATCGCGCGAAGCCACTCGCAGGAAACAGAGCTCGACGCGAAGTTGTCGACAGTGTCGGCATACCTTCGGAGTGGCGAGCTCATGATCGCCCGCAGCACCCTTGCCGAAGTATTGCTGTGCACCCATGATCGCAAGATCTTGACGCGAGCCACCCTGAGCCTTGCGGCACTGCTCCGAGCGGAGGGTGAGAGCGGAATGGCGTCTGGGGTTGCACGCGTGGCGCAAGGGCTGGCTCGTTCCTTGAGGTCCGTTCGATTGATGGCAATGGGCTGTCACGTGGAAAGCAACACATTGTGGCAATCAGGCAGGTTTGGCGAAGCACTTCGAATCGCCAAACGGGCACTGCGCCTCTACGTTCGGTGTCAGTGCACCGAAGAAATTCCACGTGTTCAGTTGCACATCGGCCTCTGCCAGGTGAACCTCGGCAGAATCAACGACGGAATCGTACGCCTCAGGGGCGTGCTGAACGAAGCGGAACAAGGAGGAAAACGTCGGCTGGCTGGAGTCGCCTTGGCGAACTTGGGGGAAGCTTTCTACAAGAAAGGCGACTACGGACGGGCTCGAGCGTGTTTCTCAGAGTCGACTGCGCGCACCGCGGATCTCCAGATCCATCTTCACAACAGCTACTACGACTGGAGAATCGCTCAGAAGGAAGGCAACGAGACCAAGGAAAGATTCGCTCGTTCTCGGATGCGCATGCTCAAGAGAGGCTACGAAGAGAAAGGGCTGCCGACTGAATCGCTGAAAAGGTACCTCGGCGGGGAGCGTTCATATGCTTAGACCAGACGTCATCTTGCTATTGCTAGGCCTGCTGATCCATCAAATCGCTGCGCATCAACACGGCCTCGTTCCGCGATGCACCCCGTCGGAATGCTCGGTAGCGGACAGCAAACTGCAGGGCATCGCGGAGGACCCAGACCCGGTTGGCGTGGACTCCAACGGCTCCCGAATTGGCCAGATCGACTAGCGCACCCGGTTTGGCAGCGCCAGTCCCGTTAGCCGCCGCCGTACGTGCGGCCTGGATCCCACGCAAGCCTAGATCAGGCTCGCGTCGGTCATCACCTCGACCAGCGCCGGGCCGTCGTGGTCCAGCGCCTCGCGGAGCGCGTCGTCCAGCTTCGCCGCGTCGGTGACCCGGATCCCCTTCGACCCGCACAGCTCGGCGTAGCCCGAGAAACTCGGGTTGTGCAGCGAGGTCTCCCACACATCGAAGTGGGCCGAACGCTGCTCCTTGCTGATCTTTCCGAGCTCGCAGTTGTTCAAGAGCACGTGGGTGATGTTCATGTTGTGGCGCACCGTCGTGGTCCAGTCGCCCAGGTACTGGCCGAAGCCGCCGTCGCCGCTGACCGAGACCACCTGGCGCCCCTTGAACAGCGGGTCCTCTTCCTGGGTGGCGCACCAGGCGCCAAGCGCCGCCGGTAGCGAGAAGCCGATGGAGCCCAGGTAACCGGACATCAGCACCGCCTGATCGGTGCACTCGAAGTAGCGGCCGAAGGAGTAGGTGTTGTTGCCCACGTCGACGGCCATGATCGCGTTCTTGTCCACCTGTCGGGTCATTGCCGCGAACAGTGTCGCCGAATGGATGCCGTGGCCCCGTTCCTCGGCCTCGCGGCGCTGCTTCTCGCTGCGCCAGATCTTCCAGCGGTCGGCGACCTCCCCCCGCTGATCGATCGCGGCGGTGCCGGAAGCCAGGCGCTCCTTGAGGATCCGCGCGGTGACGCCGACCTCGCCCCAGCAGAGCACGTCGACGGCGTGGAAGCGTCCCAGCGCCAATGCATCGTAGTCCACCTGGATCGTCGGTTTTTTCGGGGTGATGCCGGTGTGGTTGGAGAAGCTGGCACCCATGACCAGCAGGCAGTCCGCCTCGTTCATGAACCAGCTGGCGATCGGCGTGCCGCTGCGGCCGAGCACGCCGCAACCCAGCGGATGATGATCGCTGATCAACCCCTTGCCCTTGAAGGTGGTGATCACCGGAGCGTTCAACATCTCCGCCAGCGCCGTTACCTCATCCATGTGGAAGCGCGAACCGTGGCCGACGATGATCACCGGGCGCTTGGCGCCCTTGAGCAGCTTGACCGCGTCCTCGACGGAATCTTCCGGCGGCGCGATCTCCCGGGCGGTGATCCGGCCCTCGGGTTTGCCCGCCTTGGCGCCCTCCGCCGCGGGCAGCACCTGCACCTCGTCGGGGAAGATCAGATGAGACACGCCCCGGTTGAGGATCGCGCTCTTGCAGGCCAGGTTGACCAGTTCCGCGTGCTTGCTGGTATGGAGCGTGGTCTGGGTGAACTGGGCCACCTTGCCGAAGGCGGCCTGCAGATCGATCTCCTGGAAGGCGCCCGGCCCCATCACCTGGGTGTCGACCTGCCCGGTCAACGCCAGCACCGGTGAGCGATCGACGTTGGCGTCCCACAGGCCGGTCAACAGGTTCGTCGCACCGGGGCCGGCGATGCCGAGGCACGCGGCGGGACGGCCGGTCAACTTGCCGTAGGCCGAACAGGCGAAGGCCGCCGCACCCTCGTGACGAATCGCCACGTAGCCCAGCTTGCCCGCCGAGGTCTGCCGCCGCAGGGCATCGGCCAGACCCAGGTTCGAGTGGCCGACCATGCCGAAGACCCAGCGGACACCCCAGTTGGTCATGGTCTCGGCCATCACGTCGGTGACCGAACGGACGTGCTCTTCCTCGGCGGGGAAGCCGACGTAGACGCCGTCGTCACGCACCTCAACCGGGAAAGTGTCGACGCCGTCGTCGTGACCACCGGGAGAGTTGCCGGTGGTCGGATGAAAATCCCAACCGTGCCACGGACAACGGATCCAGCCGTTCTCGATCGACCCTTCACCCAGGGGTCCGCCCTGGTGGGGACAGGCGTTGTCCAACGCCGCGTACTTCCCCTCGAAGTGACTCATGCAGATGTTGACCCGGTGACAGGTCACCGACTTGACGCGGCCTTCGGGCAGCTCGTCTTTGTCGAGCGCCTTCTCCCAGACGATGTTCAGCTTGTCGGACATCACGGACTCCTAAGCAGGGTCTTGGTCTAGCGGCCGACGCCGCCGTAGGGCAGGCCGGTCAGGTCGGCCATCTCCCGGCTCCAGGTGGTCAGGTCCCCCTGGTTGAAGCCGGAGAAACTGTGATGACCGCAGGCCCGGGCCAGGATCTTCATCAGATCGACGGTGGCGCGGAAGTAGCGGTCGAGGCGTTCTGCGGAGTTCTGAATCTTGAGCCGCGCCCGCAGATGGTTCTTCTGGGTCGCGATCCCCACCGGACAGTTGTTGGTGTGGCAGGCGCGCATGCCGAGGCAGCCGATGGCCTGGAGCGCCGAGTTCGACACGGCAATGGCGTCGGCTCCCAGGCAGAGGGCCTTGACGAAGTCCGCCTCGGTGCGCAGCCCGCCGGTGATCACGAGAGATACGCCGCCCCGCTTGCGGGCGTCGAGATGACGGCGCGCCCGGGCCAGCGCCGGAATCGTCGGCACCGAGATGTTCTGCTTGAACAGGTTCGGCGCGGCGCCGGTGCCACCTCCGCGACCGTCGAGGATCACGTAGTCGACGCCGATCTCGAGGGCGGCGTCCAGATCCGCTTCGATGTGCTGGGCTGAAAGCTTGAAGCCGATGGGGATACCGCCGGTCACCTCCCGCACTTCCGCGGCGACCTTCTTGAAGTCATCGAGGCCGGTGAAGTCGGGGAACTTCGGCGGACTGATCGCGGGGGTTCCCGGTTCGAGGCCGCGCACGTCGGCGATCTTGCCCTGGACCTTCTCACCTGGAAGATGACCGCCGGTGCCGGTCTTGGCGCCCTGGCCACCCTTGAAGTGGAACGCCTGACAGCGCTTGACCTTGTCCAGGCTCCAACCGAAGCGCCCCGAGGCGAGCTCGTAGAAGTAGCGGCTGTTCTCCGCTTGCTCCTCGGGCAGCATGCCCCCTTCACCGGAACAGATGCCGGTGCCGGCCATCTCGGCGCCGCGCGCCAGCGCGACCTTGGCTTCTTCCGACAGCGCACCGAAGCTCATGTCGCTGACGAACAGCGGGATGTCGAGATGAAGCGGCTTCTTCGCGTTGGGGCCGATGGTGACTTTCGTTTCTACCGGCGCATCGTCGAGCAGCGGGAACCGGTGAAGCTGGGCGGTCAGCACCTGGATGTCTTCCCAGCGGGGAAGTTCGTTGAGCGCCACGCCCATGGCCGAAACCGGGCCGTGGTGGCCGGTCTTGGACAGCCCGTCCCGGGCCAGCGCCTGGATGTGGTTGTTGTAGGGCTCCGCCGCCGTACCTGTCGGGTCCTGGTAGAGCCCCAGGTAGGCGTCCCGGTCGAAAGGCTGCGGATGCTCGCTAGCCCAGGCCGCCACCTCGTCGGCGTCGACCATCACCGCGTCCTTGTCGTCGTCGATCCAGGCGTTGAACTTGTGCAGCACTTCGGCGTTGTTGTACTCGCTGACGCCGGTGTCGATCCGGTAGTCCCAGTTGTGCACGCCGCAGATCAGGTTGTCACCGTCGACGTGGCCGTCGGCCATCAGCGCCCCGCGGTGCAAGCAACGGCCGTAGAGCACCGAGACTTCATCGCCGTAGCGCACCACCACCAGATCCACCGCCGAAACCAGGGCGTATGCGGGCTTGCGATCCGCAAGCTCCGACCACCGGGCGACCTCCACCGGCCGCGACGCATCCTGTCCAGACATCGCCTTCCTCCCGAAAACGCTGGAAACCAGCCCCCCGCGGGCCGTAAGCCCGCCATGGTGCCACGGTTCGAGGCACTCCCAGAAGGGTTATCTGCGGCGAAACAGCGGAACGTTACGTCGGTTGTCGATTCCTGGAACCGCCCGGGGAAAACCCTCGTTCCACGCGCAAAAGGAGGAGAGCATGAGCAATCACGCAGAGCGCATCGAACGCGGCATCGTGGCGGCTTACCTGCTGCTGCTCCTCGAACTGGCCCGGCCGCTGATCATGGAATTCGGCCTCGGCACCTGGATGCCCTGGCCCGCGCTCATGACCGCCGCGCTCGTCGCCTTCACCCTGTGGTTCGACCCGGCCAAGTTCCTGCTGCTGATCGCCGCCGGGGTGCACCTGGTGTTCTACATCATGCTCGGCGCCTGGATGACCCTGGACTGGCTGCGCCAGGCGGGCGGGGGATCGCTTTTGTACCTGAGCGTGATCGTCGCGGCCAACGTGCTGCTGCCGATCGCGGTGATCTACATCTGCAAGCAGACCGGCCCCTTCGGCAGCGCTCTGGGGCCGAAGCCGGCGCCGGAGATACCGCTTGTCGCGCGCCGGGTCTCCTACGAGAAGGACGAACCGGAGAAACCCAAGGGAGGGCCTCGCTGGACCCTCTACAACTGACCCGGCAGTGACGGGCTCCGGAAACAGAAGGTCGACCATGACTCCACTACGACAAAGTGTCTACTCCGGCGTTGAGCGAGGCGTCGTGGGCGGGTACTCCGTAGTAGTGCTTTGCGAGGTATTGCGTCGCTACGTCGAGGCGAGCCGGGTCGACCCGATTCAAGCCGAGTGGACTCTCACTGTTGCCACTCCCGTGGTGCTGTTCCTGGTACTGCTGACTCCGATTGCCAAGTTTCCGATGATGCTGCTGGCTGGCGGACACTTGCTGGTCACCGCGGTGGTCGGCGGATTCACCGGACTGGTGCGGGCGCTGAGCGATGCCGAACCCGGCGAGGTCTGGACCGTCTGGACCCAGGCCGTCGCTCACGGATTGCTGCCGCTCCTCGTCGCCCTGATCGCAAAACAGAACGGCCCCTACGGCGCGGCGCTGGTCGAAAGGCGCAAAGCCTCTCAGGCCGTACCGGGCCATCGAAGGTTGTCGAATGATGGGAAGTTGCTGCTGACTCTTTGCGCGGGAGCGCCACTGCTGTTGCTCCTCCTGAGCGGGAACGATGGGTTCTACCTGGTCATGGCGGCGGTCGGTGCCTTGGCGATCATCTTGATCTTCCTCGCTGTGTTGTTGGTGAAGGCGGTCCGGGATGCCTGGAAGCCCAAGCGCGAGCTACCGATGGCAGCCCGACGGATCTCGGTCCAGGACCGCATTCGTGACCAGCCCAACATCCGCCATCAATACCGCGTCGGCG
This sequence comes from Acidobacteria bacterium Mor1, assembly GCA_001664505.1. Lineage (GTDB taxonomy): Bacteria > Acidobacteriota > Polarisedimenticolia > Polarisedimenticolales > Polarisedimenticolaceae > Mor1. Next base: position 3,799,294 of record CP011806.1, on the reverse strand, counting down.
GCGATTGAGGCCGACATGACTCCACTACGTCAGAGCATCTACTCGGCGCTGGAACGTGGAATCGTCGGCGGATACGCCGTTGTGCTCTGCGAGATCGTTCGCCGCCGCGCAGAGATGCCCTGGGGTGATGAAGTTCATCTGGCTGTGAGCGTCCTGGCCGGCGTCCTCGTCGCCGCCATTCCGCCGGCCAAATTCCCGATGATGATCCTGGCGGGCGGGCACCTGATCCTCGCGGCGGCCGTGGGGGAGTACACCAACATCGCGTGGGACATGCTCGAGGCCGGGCCGGGTCAGCATGGTGCCATCTGGGCTCGAGGATTCAGTCACGGCGCGCTGCCCCTTTGCGTCATCCTGGTCGCCAGGGAGAACGGCCCCTACGGCTCGGCTTTCATCGAACGCCGCAAGAGAGCCAAGGCGACTCCGGGGCATCACCACCTCTCGGCCGGGCAAAAGCTGATCCTGTTGCTGAGCGGTCTCGCGGCGATGACCCTGGTTTACATGTGGGGTCCGGGCGGCCAGCTCTTCCTCTCCGTGTACTTCCTCGCGCCCCTCCTCGGGGTCGCCTTTGTCGCCATGGTGCTGCGAGCCATCCGTAGCGCCTTGCACCCGCCTCCCGAGCTCCCCGTGGCGGCCCGGCGTATCTCGGTCCACGAGCGGATCCGGGAACAGCCGAAGATCCGCCACCACTGGACCATCGGCGGCGATTGAGGCTCGAATCGGCTTGAACAGCCGCCTCGCGGCTCCCCCGCCCATTTACGTTTGTTGACGAAATACCCCATCGCCTTTCGGAGCGTCTATTCGATGAACCCGGTATCATGGAGGAACGTGTCGGCAGGGGAGCCTCGATGGATCGCGATCAAATCCTGCACTACAAGATCGTGAGCGTCCTCGGCGAGGGGGGAATGGGCAAGGTGTACCTGGCCCAGGACCAAAAACTCGACCGGGAAGTGGCGCTGAAGATCCTCCCTGCAGAGATGATGGCGGACAGCGAGCGGCGCCAGCGCTTCGAGCGTGAGGCCCGCACCGTCGCCGCCCTCAACCACCCCAACATCGTCACGATTCACGCCGTCGAGGAAACCGACGGGGTGGCCTTCATCGCCATGGAGCGGGTGCTCGGGAGTTCCCTGGGTCAAAGCATCCCCGAAGACGGGCTGCCCCTGCGGGAGTTTCTCGATCTGGCGCTGCCGCTGGTCGACGCCGTGGCCGCCGCCCACCGCCAGGGGGTGACCCACCGGGATCTCAAGCCCGAGAACGTGATGGTCAGCGACGACGGCCGGCTCAAGGTGCTGGACTTCGGATTGGCCAAGCAGACCCAGGCGGTGCTGCAGGTCGACAAGACCGTCTCCGACTCCCAGGCGCCGACCGCTTCGATCACCCAGGACGGCCGCATCATCGGCACCGTCGCCTACATGTCGCCGGAGCAAGCTCAGGGCAAGGCGGTGGATGTCCGCAGCGACATCTTCTCCCTGGGCATCCTGCTCTACGAGATGGCCACCGGGAAGCGCCCCTTCGAGGGGGACAGCGGCATCTCGATCATCTCCTCGATCCTCAAGGACGCCCCGGTCTCGGTCACCGACGTCAACAAGCGCATCCCCCGGGCGCTGGGCCGGGTGATCCTGCGCTGTCTGGAGAAGGACCCGGAGAACCGCTTCCAGTCGGCGGTGGGTCTGCAAAACGAACTCAGCCGGCTCAAGCAGGAAGCGGACTCCGGCGTGTTCCAGAGCTTCGGCAGCGCCGGCGGGAGCGGGCGCCGCTTCGGCCTGGGTGCCGCCGCGGTGGTGCTCGCCGGCCTGCTGGGGCTGTTCGGCTGGTCCCAGGGTTGGTTCGGCTCCACGCCGGCGGGTGACGACGCAGTCGGTATCGGTGCCTCGGGACGCCCGGCGGTCGCGGTCCTCGACTTCCGCGATCACAGCGCGGTGCCCGAACTCGCCTGGCTCTCCAACGGCCTGCCCAGCATGTTGCTTACCGGGCTGGCCCAGTCGCCGGATCTCGACATCGTCTCCAGTCAGCGGGTCAGCGAGGTCTCCCGCCAGCTCGGCTCGGAGAGCGATGAGATCGACCCGAGCGTCGTCGGCGAGGTGGCCCGGCGGGCGGGTGCCGGCGCGGTGGTCGTCGGCGACATCTATCAGGCCGGCGACGACGTGCGCATCGACGTGCGGGTGGAAGATGTGGAGAACGGCCGGCTGATCTTCAGCGACACGGTGACCGGCCCCGACGTTTTTCCCCTGGTCGATCAGCTGACCCAGCGGATCCAGATCGGCCTCGAGGTCAGCGTCTCCGCCGATCGCGGCATCGCCGACATGCGCACCAACAATCTCGAGGCCTACCGCTTCTACAACGAAGGGCTCGAGGCGCGGCGCAACCTGCGGCGGGGCGATGCCCGCGTCGCCTTCACCAAGGCGATCGCCGTCGATCCCGGGTTCGCCATGGCCCACTTCGAGCTCGCGGCGCTGACCCAGGGCGAGGAGTCCCGCTCGCACTACGAAACGGCGATGCGGCAGAAGGATCGTCTCCCCGAACGGGAGCGGTTGTTCCTGCAGGGTGTGTTTGCCATCGAGGCGGAACACGACGGCGTCGCCGGCAAGGAATACCTCAGCGAACTGATCGAGAAGTACCCCGACGAAGAGGACGCCTACGTGCGCCTCTCCCAGCTCTACAACCGCACCAAGAACTACGACGCGTTCCTCGAGATCCTGGAAAAGGGGGTCTCGGCGGTGCCTCGCTCGGGTGCGCTGCGCAATCAGTACGGCTACGCGCTCTACGGCGCCGGACGCGGCGAAGAGGCGCTGGAGCAACTGCGGATCTACGGGGACCTCTACCCCAACGAGCCCAACCCCTTCGACAGCATGGGCGAGATCAGCATGAAGCTGGGCCGCTACGACGAAGCGATCCAATTCTACGATCAGGCCATCGACCGGGAGCCGAACTTCCTGGCGTCCCGCAGCGGCCGGATGCACTGCCTTGCGGTGCTGGGACGCTACGGCGAGGCGTTGACCGAAGGCCGCGAACTGGGGCGGTTGGCCGAAGTGCAAAACGGACAACCCGCCCTGGGTGCGTTCATCGAGGCCTTCTACCTGTCGCGGCTCGGCCGCCAGCGAGATGCCGACGCCGCGCTGGCCCAGGCCCAGCAGATCGCTCTCGAATCAAGTTCCCCCGAGGACGATGGGCAGGTCGCGCTGCTCCACGCCTTCATCGCCAGCGAACGGGGAGACAACGAGACCGCGTACCGTATGCTCGGCGCCATCGAGCAAGGGCTCAACGCGGTGACCGACCACAGCGTCAAACAGGACATGGTCCAGGGCGCCCGCCTGGTCACCGCGAACCTCTACGCCATCAACGGACGCACCGAGGACGCGCGACGCCAGCTGGGCATGGTCGGTGACATGCCCAACATCGCCGACTACTGGTTGGACAGCTGGAAGGGCATGGTCAACGCCGAGATTCTGCTGGCCGAGGGGGACATCGCAGGCGCCCTCGACGTAGCGCCGGAGGTGAGCTTCGAGATCAGCCTGATGCTCGACAACTTCTTCGGCTATCCCTACATCATGAACTTTCCAGGGCGGGACATTCGCGCCCGGGTGCTGGCCGCCAACGAGCGCTACGACGAGGCGATCGCGATCTACCAGCGCCTGACTTCGCCGACCCGCACCGGTGCCGCGTCGGCAATTCTGGAACCCCGGCACGTGCTGGCCCTGGCCAGACTGCTCGACCGGCAAGGCCGGTCGGACGCGGCGAAGGTGGAGTACCGGCGCTTCCTCGAACTGTGGAACGACGCCGACGCCGGACAGCCGGAACTCGCCGAAGCCCGACAGGCCCTCGGCCAGGGCTAGTGCCCGGCAAGAACCAGGGCTAGTGCCCGGCGAGAGCCAGCGCTAGCGCTTCCGGCGCGCCGCGAACAGCAGCATCCCCAAAAGCGCCGCGATGCCCGCGGCGATCAGGTTCTTGCTCTCGGCGCTGAGCGCCAACACCACGGTGATCCCGCAGGCCGCGAGAGGAATCAACCAGCCACCGGGCAGGCGGAACGCCCCCTCGGCGCCGGCGAACTTGCGGCGCAGCACCGGAAGCGCCGCCGCCGTCCCGAAATAGGTGGCCAACCGCGCCACCACCGACAGCGCGGCCAACTCGGCGAAGCCTCCGATCAACGCGAGCGGCAGCGCCACGGCGACCTGCAGCGCGATCGCCGCCGCCGGTGTCCGATAGCGGGGATGCACCCGGCCGAGGAACTCCGGGCCGTAGCCGTCCCGGGCCAGGGCGAACAGGTAGCGTGGCCCGGCCAACACCGTGTTGCTGTTGGTGCCGAGGATCGACATGGCGCCGCCGAAGGTCAGCAACACGCCGAAGGCGGGCCCGAGGAACTGGCCGGCGGCGTCGGCCAGGGGGGTCTCCGAGGCGCCGGCCTGTTCCAACGTGCCGAGGACGATGACCTGCACCGCGAGGTACAGCAGGGTAACCACACCGATGTGGACCAGCAGCGCGAACGGGATATCCCGGCGTGGGTTCTTGTACTCGCCGGCGGGAGCGGCGGTGTTCTCGAAACCGGCGTAGGCGAAGAGCAACAGCAGGGCCGCCGCCCCCAGGTCACCACTACCCGCAGGCTGAGCGCGAATGGTCTCGACGGAGATGAAGAACACCCCGGCGCCGACGAAGATCAGCAGCGGCACCAGCTTGGCGATCACCAGCAGCACCGCGGTGCCCGCTCCCGAGCGCACGCCGACGATGTTGAGCGCCGCCAGGGCCAAGAGCGGCAGCACGATCGCCGCAGTGCGGCCCGGCCCCTCGGCAGCCCCCTCCCAGGCATAGCTCAGCGCCTGGGCAAAGCCGACCGAGAGCGACGCCACGGAAGCGACCCGGGCAAGCCAGGTCATCCAGCCGACCTGGAAGCCGACAAGGTCGCCGAAGGCGCTACGCGCGTAGAGGTACGCGCTCCCCGGCTCGTCGAAATAGCTGGCCGCTTCGGCGAAACAGAGCACCAGCAGCAGCACCGCGAGCCCCGCAAGCAACACGGCGCCGATGCTGGCGCCGCCGAGCAACGCCGCCGCCGCCGCAGGCAGCAGGTAGACACCGCTGCCGATCACGTCGTTGAGGGCCAGGCCGACGATCTGCCAGCGGGATACCGCCCGGCGCAGGCCCTGTTCCGCGCTTGCCATGTCCCGAGTCTACGGCGTATCGTCGAAGATCGAACCCGCAATCACCGGAGAGCGCCATGGCGGGACATCTACGTCGAAGACTGTGCCGGAATGACTCAGAAAGCCCGCGACTACTAATCGCCGGAATCGTGCTGCTGTTCGCTGCGAGCCTGCCGGCCGCAGCAGTCGACACCGAGGTCCAGGCGCGGATCTTCTATCCCGAGGAGGGTGAGGAGATCCCCGTAGAGGGTGCATTGGTGTCCATCGTGCGCGTTCAGGGAGCGGGCCATGTTCTGAACACGACGCTTCGCTCGACGCGGTCGAACACGTCGGGCCATGCAACCCTCGGCCGACACACACCCGGTTTCTATCTCATCCACGTGCACCATCCAGAGTTCATCGATATCGAACAAAATGTGGCGGTTCTCACCAGCGACGAACCCCAGATCGTCGAGATTGAACTCGATCCGGGTAACGCCCTAGAGGGCCGCGTGCGAGATCTCTCGGGGAACCCGCGGACGAACGTCGCGGTCCAGGTCGAGGGACCGGAACAGACCCAGGAGCTACGCACCGACGAAGAGGGCAAGTACCGCCTCGGTGGCCGGGTCAGCGGCTCGTACGTCGTCTCCTACCGATCCAGCGAGGGCTACGAGGTCAGCCGGCCGGCACAGTTCACCGCCAGCGGCGACGAGGTCACCCTCGATTTCGACGAGCGCGACCTGGTCGTGGTCCAGGGCTGGGTCTTACGACGGGGCCGTCCCCTGGCCGGCGCCACCATCGGTTTCCGCTACGACGAACCGCACATGAAGGACCCTCGAGTCAGCATCGGTACCACCGGCGACAACGGCGTGTACGAGGTCGCGATGATGGACCACGGCTACTACCGGGTATTCATCGAAACGCCGGACCAGGAGTTGCCGCTGCTGTTCGATCTGGAGATTCCACCGGGCACGCCGCTGATTCAACGCAACTTCGAGCTGTTCGCCACCGGCCAACTCTCGGGGGTGGTCACCGGGCCCGGCGGCCGGGCGGTGGCCGGCGCCCGGGTCTTTGCCCGCACCATGGGCGCACCCGCCGACGCGGGACCAGTCGCCGAAGCGGTCACCGGCCCCAACGGCGGGTTCGAACTCGGCGGACTGTCCCAGGGGGTCTACAACCTGTTCGCCACCCACGACGATCTGGTGCCCCAGTGTCAGCTGGAGACCTTCGTCAGGGCCAGGTCGGAGAACCGGCGGGTCAACTTCAACCTGGAACAGGGACGGCCCACCCGGCTCGAGGTCCGCGGCGGCGATGAACCGGTGGACGGCGCGATCGTCTACCTGACAAGCACCGGCGCGCCGTTCAAACACTGCATCAGCGGGGTCACCGGCGAAGACGGCGTGCTCGAGATCGCACTCCCCGACCGGCCCCACCGGGTCACCATCGTCTCCCAGAACTGGGCTCCCCTGTGGGAATCGTTGGAGCGGCTACCCGCCGGCGATCCCACGCTGAGCTGGTCGCTGGACAGCGGCGGAGCGCTGCAGGTCGAGTTCGCCGACGACCAGGGTAACCCTGCCGAAGGGGTTCAGATCCGACTGGAAGGGGACCAACCGCGGCAGCTACGGCAACTCCTGCCGGCACTCCCCGAGTGGTTGCGCTCCGATGCCGAGGGCAAGCTGCTGCTGGAGCGATTGGCGCCGGGCACCTACAAGGTGTTCGTCACCGGCTATCCCCTGCCCCTGGCCACCGCCGAGGTCCAGCAGGGTGAACGGGTCGTGACCCGGGCCACCGCGTTCTAGATCACGGAGCAACCACTCCGCGTTCAGCTTCCGCTCTTGAACACCGGCTCGGCGATACCGTCGTCGTCGACCCGCCAGGGCGCCCAGGCCAGACCGAATTCCGTGATCGCCATGTCCCCCTTGCGCGGCGCGATGCGCACCTCGGTGCGTTCGAGCTGATCCACGGTCAGGGTGTCTTCCAGCTCCTTGACCTTGCCTTCGAACTCCTGCTCCATGTCCTTGAGCTTGTCCATCAGCGCGTCGACCTTCTCCTCGGCGCGACGCACATCCCCCTTCTCCTTGGAGATGGCGCTGGCGCTGCGCAGCGACGAGCCGGCACGGCGGACGTTGGTGGCGCTGGCCAGCTTGCGGCCGAAGAGCGCACCGAGCACGGTGGTGCCGATCGAGAGCATGGTGCCCATCTTCTTCTGGCTGACCTGCTCCTTCTCCCGTTCGACTCGCGCCTCGGCGGTGTCGATCTGCTCCTTGATCCGGGCCAGCTTGGGCGCGTACTTGCTGCGCAGTTTCTCGACCTGCAGATCCCGGTGTTCGCGACAGAGATCGCGGAGCCGGGCGGTGAAGTCCCCTTCGCTCTCGCCGGGTATCGAGACCGCCTTCAACGCCTTGCACTGCCAGACGGTCAGCGGCCGGGAGCTGTAGAGCCAGCTCTTGAGCATCTTCTCCCACTGCTTGTACTTCTTCGGATCCGCCGCCGACTTGGGCAGATCGGCAAAGGCGGCGCCGGCGGCCGGTTCGACCCGGGTGCGGGGTGCCTCGGCGCCGAGCTCCCGAGCCTGCTTCCACGGGGATCCGCTGATCTTGCCCTTGAGCGGCACGAACAGCGTGGTCTCCTGCCAGGTGTCGACCTTTGCGGTGGACTTGGCGTAATGCAGGGTCGCCCGGGCCATCAACGCCGGGCGGTAGATCAGCCGGCCCGAAGCATCGTCGGCATCGGCGGCGAGGAAACGCTCCTCGATTCCCGGCGGCAGCATCGGACGCTCCGGTACCTGGGCCGCTGCGGCGGGCGCCACGCCGGCAGCGGTCGCGGCCGCGGAGCCGGTAGCGACTGCAGACGCCTTGGCCGCCTTGCGGGTGGCGGCATCCGCCTTCTCGGCCGGCACCGCCTTCTGCGGCGCACCCAGGGTCTTCTTGGCCTCGACGCTCAGCCGCTCGATCTGCTGCCGGGTCATCGGGCCGCCGAGATACGACAACACCCAGCGAGTGTGGAACAACACCGGGTCGTCTTCATGGACGTTGTTCAACAGGAACACCCGGCTGTCCAGTCCGGCCAGCACCTGTTCCATCTTCGCCTTGTCGAAGCCGGAACCGCTGGCGGCGGCGGCGCCTTCGAGCCCTTCCATCACCCGCGCCTTGTCCCGCTCGGTCTGCAGGCGGCCGAGGAACCAGCTGCCGATGTTGGAGAGCCCCTTGTAGTCCAGGTCGACCGGGTTCTGGGTCGCCAGCACCACGCCCAGGCCGTAGGCGCGAGCCTGCTTCAGCAGGGTCAGCATCGGCGTCTTCGACGGCGGGTTCGCGCTCGGCGGGAAGTAGCCGAAGACCTCATCCATGTAGAGGATCGCCCGCAGCGAACGGGAACCGGGCTGCGAGCGGGTCCAACTCAACACCTCGTTGAGTAGCGCCGTGACGAAGAACATCCGCTCGTTGTCGGAAAGGTGCGCGATCGAGAGGATCGACATCCGCGGCTTGCCCTCGTCGGTGTAGAGCAGCTTCTGGGCGTCGAGGGGCATGCCCTTGGTCCATGCGGCAAAGCCGGGGGACGCCAGCAGGTTGTTCAGCATCATGGCCAGCTCGAAGCGTTCCTTCGACGGGTAGAACGCCTCGAGATCGAACACGCCGACCTGTTCGAAGGAGGGCGCCTGCACCTCGCGGATCAGCTCCGCGATCTCGAGACTGCGCCCCGCCTTCCAGGCCTTGTCCAGAATCGTCGACAGCAGGATGTGCTCGCGGCTGCGCACCGGATCGGCATCGATGCCGAGCAGCGCCAGCAGGCCGGAGACGGCGGTGAGGATGCGCTCCCGCAACGCATCGCCGTCTTCGAGCACCGCCTTCGCGGGAGCCGCGAAGGATTCGAGGATCTTGATCGGCACTCCGGCACTGCTGCCCGGCGTGAAGATCACCCGCTCCGCCGATTCCTCGTAGCGGCGAATCCGGTCGGGACCCTGGCCCCAGTCGGCGAGTCCCTTGCGCCACAGGTCCGCCAGGAACTTGGCGTGCTCTTCGGGCGTGCGTCCCTTGCGTAGCGCCTCCCCCTCGTCGACCCAGGGCAAGAAGTCCTTCCCCTGGAGGCTCGGGAAGGTCAAAAGCGCGTTCCCCAGGTCCCCCTTGGGGTCGATGGCGATCACCGGGATGCCGTCGATGGCGGCCTCCTCCAGGAGGCCGATGCCCAGGCCGGTTTTGCCGCTACCGGTCATGCCCACGATCAGGCCGTGGGTCGTCAGATCCTTGGCGTCGTAGAGGATGTCCTCGGGAGTGATCTCGCCACGGTCCATGTCGTAACGGCGGCCGAGGAAAAAGGCACCCAGTTTCTCGAAAGTGCGGGTATCGCTCATCGCTCTCGCTCTCGAATTGGCGCGCCGGCACGCTCCGGCGACGCGGGACGGATGACCGATGATAGGAAAACGGGGTGCCTCCCCGCAATCGCGTTGCGTACCTGCAACGCTGCAACGGCAAACCCGGAGTGAAGGGCTTCGATCTCCCCGTACGATTCCATTGAGGGGCTCCCCTGACTCTCAGCAGGGGATCAATCGGCGGCAACCCCCGCCGCCATCCACGGAAGGAGATCGCTTCATGCGCAAATTGCTTGTGATCGCTTGCCTCGTGTTGCTCACCGGCTTCGGTACCGCAGCCTTCGCCACCACCCAGGAAGAGGCACCTGCCCCGACCCCCGAAGAGACGGTGATCCCTGAGTCGTCTCAGGAGTTCGGCTTCTGCGGCGGGAACATCTGCGGCAAGAAGGAATACTGCTGCAACCCTTCCTGCGGCATCTGCGTGCCGTTCGGCTGGTCCTGCACCCAGGAGTCCTGCAACCTGACCGAAGACGAAGAGGTCGTCCCGGAAGAGATCGAGCTGCCCTGGCAGACCTCGCTGTTCCCGACTCCGATCCCGTTCCCGCTGCCCGATCCGGGCACCTGTGGCGGGAACGTCTGCGGCAAGGGGGAGTACTGCTGTAACGCCTCCTGCGGCACCTGCGCGCCGATGGGTTCCTCCTGCACCCAGCAGGTCTGCGACCCGGTCGAGTAGACGAGACACTCTCCGCGGCCGTTCCTCCCGGAGCGGCCGCGGCATCACCCCCCGGTCCACCGCATCAGCCCGCCTTTCACGCTCCTTCCCATCCCGAAAAACCTTCAATTCGCCGGCTTTTCTCGCCTTGCCCGCCCCACCGGGGCAACCTAAATTCTTATGACAGGTGCGTGGTCCTCTGCGCTGCCTGAGGGACCGGTCGGGGGGTCGGAGGTGACGCATGGCGTCTCCGCGGATCGCACCGATGCTGCTGCTGGCCGTCCTCGTCCTCACTCCGGCGAGCGCCGTCGAGATCGAGCGTCAACTCATCGACGTCCCCTACCTGGAACTCCCCTTGGTCGCGACCGAGCGACTGGACTACCCGAGCCTCGAGGCTCAGGTCGCCTTCGGCCGGGTTCACCTGGGTGAGCCGGTGCAGAGGCGTCATGCGGGAACCTGTCCCGGAAGCGGATCCTCGGGCGACGGCGCCTACTACTACGAGATCCCCGTCGAGGTGAGCGGCGGCGTCCTGGTCGTCCGCGATGCCACCGGCGCGGCGCTCCACGCCGCCCGCATCGAAGACATGCGCACCACCGAGCGTTTCGGACTCGACGGCTGCGCCTTCAACGACCCCGCGATCCTCCGCTCGGCCTACCAGGACCAGCGCGAGTCCTGGACCCGAAGCCTGCGGGAAGCTGCCGGCAACCACTACGTGAAAACGGCCCACGAGGTGATCGATCGGGCGATGTTCGCCGAGAGCGGAACCGAACAGGTGCCGTGCAACCGCTTCGACGACCGGACCCACGACTATGGAGAGCTCAACGACGCCTCGCGCCTCGCCGTTCTGGGCTACGGCGCACTGCGGAACGGCGATGCCGTCGCCGGCCGTCAACGCCTGCTCGACGCCATCGGTCGCTGGGAACAGGCCCTGGGCCAGCGGCGTCTGGAAGAGGACTCGGCGCGGATCAACCGCCGGGTCGCCGCGCGGCTCTATGAAAACATCGGCGCGGCCATGCTGGTGCTGGGTGAGTACGAATCGTCGATCTGGCACCTGGAGAAGGCGAGCCGGCTGGAACAGACCCCCGAACGCTTCGATCACCACGGAGCCCGGGAACTGCTGCTGCGGGCCCAGTCCCGCCGGGTGCGCTCGGGACAGCAGGCGGCCGGAGACCGGACTGCGGCGCTTCAGGGAATCGAACGAGCCCGGGAGTATCGGGGCCGCATCCCGGTGAAGCTGGTGCCCGACTCCCTGGCCCGGCTCGAGGCCGAGTACAGCGCGCTGGCCGACGAACGCGCCTCGCGCCAGACGGCCGTCTCGCGCTAGGCGCCCACGCTAGCCGGCGGCCGAGCCGCCAGAGCTCTCCGGGTTCTCCGGCATGCCGCAGAGGAGCGTCGCGCTGAGCCCCGGTTGCAAAGGCAGGCGCCGCACCTCCCAGCGGTAACCCTCGACCGCGACACTCTCGGCCATCGCCCGGAGCTCGTCGACCCGATAGCTGCGCAGATGGGACACCAGCCCGTCGATGAACAGAATCGCGGGCACCAGCGGTATCAGGTAGGTGAAGACCAGGTACCCGATCCGCAGCGGCCGGACCATCGGCATGAAGATCAGCGCCAGCAGGAAGATCAGCGGTGAGGTCAAGACGGTGTGCCAGCTGCGGTCGGTGATCTCCATCACCAGTAGCGGCGCAGACTTCTGCGCGGCGTCGGCCAGGATCTGCCGGGCCTCTTCCGGCCGGAAGTGATGAAAGGCGTTGGCCATGGTCCGCATGCCGGTCAGATCCTCCGGCACCGCCCGGGCGTCGACCGGTTCCATCCGCACCTGGATCCCGTCGCAATTCTCACGACAGGCGAATGCTTCCCGGTTGGGGAACAGATCGGTGAGCAGCAGATCGACCTGGCCGCCGAGCTCTCCGAGCTCTCGATGGATCCAAGGCATGGGTCCGCCGCCGCCGGAACAGAGGTCGACGATGCGGCGGGCGCCGCTCCGCTCGAGAGTCTCGCGCACCACCGGCGCCAGGTGGCGATGGAGCCCCAGCAGCCGTGAGAGCACCTCGAGGTAGCCGGTCGCCGCATCGCGCAAGAGCGACGGCATCCAGGGTTGCTCGTGGAGTTCCAGCAGATGTTTTCGCTTCAACCGCCCGAACCTCTATCTCGTTGCGAGAAGCAGCAGCGTAGCACCGCAGGCACCGGTCCCGCCGGGAAGAACCGGTGAAGCGCAGCGGCTCGCGATAACTGGTAAGCTCGGCGTGGAGGAACCCATGAGACGCCTGCCGACCCTGCTCGCCCTGGGGCTGATGCTGCTGTGCAGCGGCTGCCTCGATGACCAGATGCTCCAGAACATCAAGACCGCCATCGATCCGTCGGAAGGTTCGACTCCGGCCGACGGGCTGCGGGAAGCGTTGCGTGTCGGCACCGAGCGCGCGGTCGACTCCCTGGGCAGGACCGACGGCTACCTGGCCTCTCCCGAACTCAAGATCGGCGTGCCCGACGACCTGGAGAAACTGGCCAAGGCGCTGCGCACCCTGGGTGCCGGCGATGTCGTCGAGGAGTTCGAAACCAGCCTCAACCGCGCGGCCGAGTCCGCCGCCCCGTTGGCCCGGGAGGTGTTCTGGAACGCGATCCGCGAGATGACCATCGAAGACGCGATGACCATCATCAAGGGCAAGGGACACGAGGCCACCGACTATCTGCGAACTCATGCCGAGCCGGTACTGGTCGAACGCTTCCGGCCGATCGTCTCCCGGGAGCTGGACTCGGTGGGAGCGACCAAGGACTTCAACGAGCTGGTCGACCGGGCCAACTCGTTGCCCTTCGTCGACAAGCCGGTCTTCGACCTGCCGGACTACGTCACCGGCGAGGCCCTCGGCGGATTGTGGAAGGAACTGGGCAAGGAAGAGGAGCGCATCCGCGAGGATCCGCTGGCCCGCACCACCGAGCTGCTGCGCAAGTACTTCGGCAACGGCTCCTGAGGGAGCGCTCTTGGCGGCTGACGGGGAGCGCTACGCCACGGCGTCGTCCGGCACGCGGTCCAATGCCTCGACGAGCTGCTCCAGGTTGACCGGCTTCGACAGGTAGTCGTCCATGCCCGCGTCGAGGCAGCGCTCGCGATCTCCCTTGATCGCGTTGGCGGTCAGCGCGATGATCCGCGGCCGCTCCGGCTTCGCGGAGATCTGCCGCGAAGCCTCGAGGCCGTCCATCACCGGCATCTGCACGTCCATCAAGATCACGTCGTAGGTCCGGTCGCGCACGTTGTCCACGGCTTCCTTGCCGTTGTGGGCCAACTCGACCTCGTGGCCCAGCTTGGCCAGGATCGACGAGATGACCTTCTGGTTGATCGGGTTGTCCTCGGCGACCAGCACCTTGAGCACCCGGGCCGACGGGAGCGCGTCCTGCTTCTGGGCAATCGGGGTCTCGGCGATCTGTTGCGTCGACGGATTGCCGAGCACGACCACCGCAGTAAACGTCGAGCCCTCGCCGAGTACCGAGGAGACCTCGATCGTGCCGTCCATCGCCTCGCAGAGCCGCCGGCTGATGGCGAGCCCCAACCCGGTGCCTCCGTAGCGGCGGGTGGTCGAGACGTCCGCCTGGACGAAGGAGTCGAACAGCTGCTCGATCCGATCGTCGGGGATCCCGATGCCGGTGTCCTTCACGGCGATCTGCAGCCGGCAATACTTCTCGCCCACCGGTTCGAGGGTGACCTTGAGGTCGACGCCCCCCTCGGAGGTGAACTTGATGGCGTTGTTGAGCAGGTTGGTCATGACCTGACGCATGCGGACCGCGTCACCGGTGAGACGCTGGGGGAGATCGTCGGGAATCTCGAGACCCAGGGACAGGTTCTTGGCGCCGGCCTTGGCGCGGAACAGATCGAGGCAGCTACGCAGGCAGTGCTCGACGTCGAAGGGCTCGATCTCCAGCTCCATCCTGCCGGACTCGATCTTCGAGATGTCCAGGATGTCGTTGAGTACATCCATCAGGTGGTCGCCGCTGTCGCGAATCGTCTCGGTCAGATCGCGCTGCTCGTCGTCGAGCGGCGTGTCGAGCAGGAGCTGGGTCAGACCGATCACCCCGTTCATCGGCGTGCGGATCTCGTGACTCATGTTGGCCAGGAAATGGGTCTTGGCGGTGTTGGCCACTTCAGCAGCCTCTCGCGCCTCGACCAGCGCCGCCTCGGTGCGTTTGTGCTCGCGGATCTCCAGTTCCAGATCGGCGGTCCGCTCCTGCACCGCCGCCTCGAGCTCGGCGGTCTTGCGCCGCACGGCCCGCAGGCGCCAGGTGACCACACACCAGATCAGGAAGACCGCGGACAGGAGCACGCCGGCGCGGAACCAGGCCGTTTGCCAGTAGGGCGGGTCGACCGCGATCTCGATCGACGCAGCTGCCTCGCTCCAGACCCCTTCGGGATTGGCCGCCCGCACTTCGAAGGTGTAGTCGCCGGCCGGAAGGTTGGTGTAGGTGGCGTACCGGCGGTTCCCCGCCTCGTGCCAGCTCTCCTCGAATCCCGACATCCGGTACTGGAAGGTGTTGTCGTGGGGCGAACGGAAGTGCAGCGCCGCGAACTCGAAGGACAGCGAGTTCTGATCGGCGCGGACGCGGATCGACTCTGCCTGCCCGATGACCCGGTCGAGGATCGAGTCCTCACCCCCTCCGGGGACGACCGGCTCGTCGAAGACACGCAGCTCGGTCAGCGCCACCGGAGGCGCGATCGGGTCCGGCGAGATACGGTCGGGGTAGAAGGCGTTGAATCCGGTGACCCCGCCGACCAGGATCTCTCCATCCCGAGCCCGCAGGTAAGCGCCGCCGTTGAACTCGTAGGCCTGGATCCCCCGGGAGGTACCGATGTTGAAGAACTCGTCGGTGGCCGGATCGAAGCGGCTGATCCCGCGGTTGGTCGTCAGCCACAGGCGCTGCTCTTCATCTTCGATGACCGCGTAGACCACCCGGTTGGGCAGCCCGTCCACCTCGGAGTAGCGCCGGAAGGTTCCCGTGCGCCGGTCGAAGGCGCTCAACCCGCCGTCGGTGCCGATCCAGATCGTCCCGTCGGCCGCCTCGGTGAGGCAGAGCACGAAGTCGTTGATCAGCGACTCGCTGCGGGCGGAGTCCCGGCGATAGTGAACAAAGCCCTCTTCGTCGGAGAGGAACAGGCTGATGCCCCCGCCGTCGGTGCCGACCCACAACAGTCCGTTGCGGTCGAGGAGCAAGGTGTAGACGAAGTCGTGACTCAGGCTCGTGGGATCGTTGCGATCGGCGCGGAAAACGGTGAAGGAATCGGTCTCCGGATCGTAGCGGTGCAGGCCGCCTCCGAGGGTCGCGATCCAGATTCGTCCGTCGGGAGCTTCGAGCATCGCGCGCACGCTGCCGTGGGTCAGCTTGCCGGGAGTATCCGGGTCGACCTCGTACTGCCGCATGGCGCCGGTTTCGGGATCGTAGACATCGACCCCTTCGCCATCGACACCCATCCAGATCTGCCCGCGCCGGTCGCGCAACAGAGAACGGACGCTCCAGGATCGAATCCGGACGTCCCCCCCTTCGGGGGCGAACAGCTGAGTCTCGTTGGTGTGACGGTTCCAGCGCACCAGACCGCCGGCGTCGCTACAAACCCAGAGCTCGCCGGGCTTCCCCTCGAGGAAACAGCGAATCGACGAGGGGTCGCTCTCGCTGCCCGCCGCCGGCAGCAGACGGTAGCTGGGAAAACGGCCCAGGCCGAGGTCCAGCTTGTAGAGGCTGGAGTAGCCGGTGCCGACCCACAGCACTCCCGACCTGTCGCGCAACAGCGATTGAATCTGCTTGGTCGGCAGACCCATGCGGTCGGTGAGCTCCCGGGTGAAACGGGTCAACTGTTTGGTGTGGGGGATGTAGCGCAGCAGGCCGTTGTTGGTGGCGATCCAGAGGGCCCCCTGGGGATCGTGTTCGAACCCCTGGACCATGCCGGTCACCGAGTCCGGACCGAAGGGGAGATAGTCGCGCTGCGTGCCGTCGGGATCCAGATGATAGACACCGTCGGCCGGCGTACCGACCCAGAGATCGTCGCCGAAGCGACCGATTCTCGAGACCTCGTCGATGCCGGGCAACTTCTCGACCCGGCCGTCCTCGGGATACACCCGGAACAGGCCGAGGGACGATCCGATCCAGAAGGAACCGGGGCCCGCGGGAGCCAGGCCGATGACATCGCCTTCGGTGATCACTCCTGCCGGATCGTCGGCCAGGACCGCGGGGCGAATCGTCTCGTCGGGGCCGATCCAGTGCAGGCCGCCGGTCGGGGTGCCGACCCAGATCCTGCCGTCGGACCCTTCCAGCAGGGCGGTGGTGCGGATATCCCGGGGAGCGGTTCCCGTGGTGGGCTGGATACGCTTGAAACGTCCGAGGTCCCGGTCATAGAGCGCCACGCCGCCGATGGTCGCGACCCACAACCGGCGTTGAGAGTCCTCGAGCATGGTCTCGACGTACCCGTGAGGCAGGGTGGTCGGGTCCTCACCGCGGGAGGGGAAGACTTCAAGATCGTAACCGTCGTAGCGGTTCAGCCCGTCTTGCGTACCGATCCAGAGAAAGCCCTGGTGGTCCTGGAGCATCGCCTGAACCGAGTTCTGGGACAACTCGAGGCCCAGCTCCTGGAACCGGGTATCGACCACCCGCACTCCAGCCAGGGCCGGGGCACACATCAACACGAGCGCGACGATCGGGGTGAGTAGGCGCAAAAAAAGCCTTCCTATTTCCGGAAGGCCTATCGGTAGGGATCTTTCGGACTTTAGCCCCGGCAGGGGCCCTCGGAGTCTACGGAAACGGGGCCGCCATCGGCCCCGTTTTTTGCCCGTAGTTCAGGCAGAATCAGATGACGGTGCGGCCGCCACCGTTGCCCTTGCCGTTGCCCACGAAGCCGAAGCTCTCGGGCTCATCCTCATCCTCTTCCTCTTCTTCCTGTCTCCGGCCGAGCTCTTCGAGCAGCTCGTGCCAGAAATCACCGATCGGCACGAACAACTTGTCCGGGTTGATCGGTCCCATCGACAGCCAACGGGAGATCGGATCGGAGTCATCCCCGATGGATTGGCCCTGGCCATCCCTCAAGGTGTTTTCCTTGTGTTTGTTGAGGGTCGTGTCCTCGGCAAAGGCGGGCCCCGCCAGGAGCAAGGCCGCCGCGAACGTGATCAGGGTGAGGTAGCGCATCAGTTGCCTCCAGCACCGGCCGAACCGCATAGGCCGGTGAATGCCCGGAACTCCTCGATCTCGGGCGCAGCATGAACCGGCAGCACCCGGCGGTAGTACCGGGTCAGCCGATCGAGTCTGCGAGTATTCCTCGGAGCGATGTTTTCCAACTGGTCGACCCGGAAACGGGTCCACTCGGCGCGGAACGCCGTGATCGGCTCCGCGGGATGAAGGTCGAGTGCTTCGCGGGCCCGGTCGTCAGCTTCGTGCAACCGCTCAGCACGAAGCAGTACGTGAGCCAGGGTGGCCAGATGCCACGCCTGGGCACCGTGCTTGCGGTGGCGCGCCGCCAGCGACACCGCCTGCTCGATCAATTCGATGGCGTGGTTGGTGTTTCCACGCCGGGCGAGAACCAATCCGTGGTTGCCCAGGATCTTGATCTCGTGGGGTAGGTCGCCGGATTCCCGGGCGTCGATCAACGCCGCGCGGTAGACGTCGTGGGCCTCGTCGAAGCGACACAACATGAACAGCGCGGTGCCCTGCTGGTTCAACGCCTGGGCTCGCAACGCCCGATCAGAGTCGTCGGTCAACGCCACCGCCTGTTGGGTGGCGACGAGACCCAGCTTGAGCTGGTTCATCTTTTCCAGGGCGGCGGCGAGCGCGATGTACGCCCGGGCCAGGATCGGCCGCCGCTCGGTCTGCTCGATGGTCTCTTCGGCGATCTTGCGCGCGGCACGCAGGGCACCCGAGCGGCGCAATGCAACGCTCAGGTTGATCTGGGTCCGCAGCAACAGATCCAACGCGTCCGGGTCGGATTCGACCTGGCTGCGCAGGGTGTAGACCGCCTGCTGATAGGCCGACACCGCCTCGAGGTAGTTGCCCTGATCGAAGTGCAGCTTGGCCTCGACCCGCAGCCGCTCGGGGTCTGCCGGGGCGTGGTGATCCTGCTCGATGAACTGGCGCAGATCCTCGAGGATCTCGGTCGCGTCGAGATGCAGCGCTCGGGTCAGGGCCTCGAGCACCATGACCTTGGGACAATTGAGGCCATTCTCGATCTGGCTGATGGCGGCGCGGGTGACACGGGGCGAGGTCCTGCGGGCCAGCTGTTCCTGGCTGAGTCCCAGGGCCGCGCGCTGCACGCGGAGCCGCGATCCAATGAATTCGGCCACGGTGTCCCGGCTCGTGGCTTGGCTCGGTGTGTAATCCATACCCCCTCCGTTCGGGTTGGCGGAAAGGTACCCGGAGTCTTTGTGTTGCAGGGAGCATACGGCGAAACAAGCCGTAAGCAAACTGACGGGCGGGGGGTCCTGCGGTTCCAGCGTCCGAAACCGTCACAACGCTTACGGATCGGCCGTAAGCAATGTGACCGCTTTCACCCGGAAGATTCTTCACGATTCCGGGAATCACCGTAAAAACCCACTTGTCCCTCGGGAGAAGCCGGTTTCCCGGGACGAAGACAGCCCGAGCCGGGCCAAGAACGGAGGTGGAACCATGATGCCGAGGGGTGTGGAAACGAACGGAGCCGCCATCAGAAAGCAGCGATTCCTGAGAGGTTGGGACCAGGGTGCCCTGGCCGACCGGGCGGGCTACACCATGCGTACGATCCAACGGGCCGAGTACGGCGGACCGGTTCGGATCACGACCCTGGCCCACATTGCCCAGGCGCTGGGCTGCGAGGTGGCTGACCTGCTGAGTCCGCAGGTGACCCAGGCCAGCCAGATCGCCTCCTGAGGGAGGCCGTGATTGACTGACATCCGGGAGCCGGAGGGCTCCCAACCCAAGACGTCCCCTCTGACTACAGGCCGGAGTGCCCAAGTCCCCCCAAGACCAAAACGGCGGCACTCCGGCCTGCCTTTATGTTCAGCCCCGGGATTTCCCGCCTCAGGACGCTCCTCAGGAACCCCTGCGCAGCTCCCAGAGGTGCACGCCCTTGTTGGCCGCCTGGCGCAGCGCCGGCCGGTGGCCGGCACCATCCGCCGGGGCCTGAAGCGGTAAGCCGCCGATCTCGCGCATGCGGTGCGCGATGGTCGGCTCCGAGATGACCACCGGGATGCCCGGTCCCTCGGCCGGCAGCGCGTGAAGCCGGTTCTCGATCAGAGAGAGCTTTCCGGCCGAGGCCACGACCAGCACCGTTTCCCCCGGACCGCTATCCAACACCGTCCAGGTCGCGGGGTCGTCTCCGGGGAGCGCGTAGCTGCCCGCCTTCAATGGGTTCTGCGGCGCGGTTCCGGGTAGGGGGAACAGCAGCGTCTCTTCACCCTGAGCATCGTTGCGGAAGACGTAGACGAAACCGGGTCGATTGAGCCGAATCTCGAGCGCCAGCAGCACCTCCCCTTCCGGAAGGGTCGCGGCCTCGATCGGGAGCTGCCGTCCGGTCGCGTCGACCTCGTAGAGTTGGGCCACCGGCTCGAACTCGCCGACCAGTTGATCCCGCAAGAGCAACAAGGCGAGGGCCGCTACCAACATGCCCAGCACCAGCACCACCACGAGAATCCTCGTGGCGTAGACGCCGGTGGATCCGTTTCGGGTGTCTTCCGCGCTCACGCCTGGCTGCCTCCCGGCCCGCCCACGGGCCGAGATCGTCGGCCCCACAGGCGAATCCGCGTTTCAGGTTAGTTTTTTTGACCCGGGATGTCGATTCCGCCGGTCGGGCCCGTCTACACGCTGAACCCCGGCAAACGGGGGCAGAAGGAGGTTCGGCATGACACGAAGAATGATCCTGATCGCGGGGTTGATCCTGGTCTTGGTCGCGGCGTTCGGTATCCGGGCCCAGCAGCACTCCGCACCCGAGGTTCCGGCCGATCCGCGCCTCGAGTTCTTGAAACAGCTGGACGGCGCCTGGTTCGGTTCTTTCGAGGGGGAGGAGCTGGGGGATCAGCGCTACGAGTTCCGCGTAACCGCCGGCGGCCACGCCGTCGAGGAGCGGGAGATGGTCGGCACCCCGATGGAGATGCTCACCATCTACCACCTGGAAGAGGGCGGCCTCTTCGGGACCCACTACTGCGTGATGGGCAACCGTCCGCGGGTCAAGGCCGCGCCGAAGCTGGTGGACAACACCCTGAGCTTCGAGTGCGACGGGATTCCGGGCGGCGCCGAATCCCACGACGATCACCATGTCCATGGCTGGAAAATGCACCTCGACGACCAGGGGCGGCTGCACTACAGCGCCCAGCTGATCGAAGGGGGTAAAGTCACTCATACACCGACGGTCGTGCTCACCCGGGCCGACTCTTAAGGAGACCGCGATGCAGTACCTTTGTTTGATCTACGCCAACGAGCAGGAAGAGCCCAAGCCCGGTACCCCCGAGGGGAATCAGCACTTCGCCGAGTACGGGACCTACACCGAGGAGATCCAGAAGGCCGGCGTGATGCTCGGCGGAAACGCCCTGCATTCGGTGCAGAGCGCCACCACCGTGCGGGTCCGCGACGGTAAGGTCCAGACCACCGACGGCCCCTTCGCCGAAACCAAAGAGCAGCTCGGAGGCTACTACCTGCTGGACTGCAAGGACCTCGACGAGGCGATCGCCTACGCCGCGAAGATCCCGTCGGGCCGCTTCGGCTCGGTGGAAGTCCGGCCGGTGATGGTCTTCGACGAGGAGTAGCGGTTTGGGGGCGGCAGACGAGGCATCCCGCAGCGCCGTGGAAGCGGCGGTGCGGGAACACCACGGCCGGGTGCTGGCGGTGCTGGTCAAGCACTCCCGGGACTTCGACCTGGCCGAGGACGTGTTGCAGGACGCCATCGTCTCCGCCCTCGAACACTGGCCTCGCAGCGGGATTCCCCGGCACCCCGATGCGTGGCTGCTCCAGGCCGCCCGGCGCAAGGCGATCGACCGCTTCCGCAGGGCGGACACCTCCCGCAACCGCCAGGACGAACTCACTCGCTGGCTCGAAGCCACTGCCGGCGACTCCGAGGGGGAACCGGAGGAACCCGTGGTCGACCATCGCCTCTCGCTGATCTTCACCTGTTGCCACCCGGCCCTGTCCGAACCGTCCCGGGTCGCGTTGACCCTGCGCACCCTGGGCGGGCTGACCACCACCGAGATCGCCCGGGCCTTCCTCGTGCCCGAGACCTCGTTGGCCCAGCGGTTGGTGCGGGCCAAGCGCAAGATCCGGGACGCGGGCATCCCCTACCGGGTGCCGCCGGCGGAGCTGTGGGCCGAGCGGCTGCCCTCGGTGCTGGCGGTCATCTACCTGGTCTTCAATGAAGGCTACGGTGCGACCTCGGGAGACCGGGTCACCCGGGGGGACCTCTGCGAAGAGGGCATCCGGTTGGGGCGCACCCTCCACGAGCTGGCGCCCGGGCAACCGGAGATCGCCGGGCTGCTGGCGTTGATGCTGCTTCATGACGCCCGGCGGGGCGCACGGGTGGACGGCGACGGAAACCTGATCACCCTCGAAGATCAGGACCGCAGCGTATGGGACCGGGAGAAGATCGCCGAGGGGGACCGGGTGCTGCGCCACGCCCTGGCCTTCGGGCGGCCGGGCCCCTACCAACTGCAGGCGGCGATCAGCGCGGTTCACGCCACGGCGCCCACCTATGACGCCACCGACTGGCGGGAGATCGTGCTGCTCTACCGGCGGCTGTTCGAGATCCAACCGTCGCCGGTGGTTCGGCTCAACGAGATCGTGGCGGTCTCCTTTGCCGAAGGGCCCGAAGCGGGGCTGGCGATGCTGGAGCAACTCGATGGAATCAAGGACCTGCAGCGCTACGCGCCGTTCTGGGCGGCGCGGGCGGACATGCTGCGCCGCTCGGGACGGGTCGACGACGCCTCCGACGCGTATCTCCGCGCCGAGGAGCTGACCCAAAACGAGGCGGAGCGCCGGTTCTTCCGGGAGCGCCGCGACGCACTGGGCGCGGAAACCCGGGACTGAGCCGGGGAGCTTTACGCCACCGCGTCGTTTCGCGTAGATTCTCGCCAGGCCAACCAACGGCCGGGCAGCGGAGAATCAAACGTGACGACACGGGGAACGTCGGTACTCGAAACCGCAGCGAGCTGGAACGCCGAAGGGCGGAAGACCGCCATCGCCACGGTGGTACGCACCTGGCGCTCTTCTCCGCGCCCGCTGGGTAGCCGCATGGTCGTCGACGCCGATGGGCGTTTCGAGGGTTCGGTCTCGGGAGGCTGCGTCGAGTCGGCGGTAATCCAGGAATGCGGCGAGTTTCTCCAGGACGGCAAACCCCGAACCCTGAAATACGGCGTGACCAGTGAGATGGCCTGGGAGGTCGGCCTACCCTGCGGCGGCACCATCGAGGTGTTCGTCGGTCCCGGGCACGGCGAAACCTTCGAGGCGATCCTCGAGGCCCATCGCAGTCGCGGGCTGATCGGCCTGGTCACCGACCTGGAGGGGGGTGCCCAGCGCACCGTCGATCCCGAGTCCCCGGGTGACGACGGCGAAGCCGCGGTGCGTCAGTTCTTCGAGCGCTATCGCTACCAGGATGTCCACGAGATCCTCGAACAGGAGGGCGGCCGGCGTTTCGTCGAGCTGCTGGGGCCGCCGCTGCGCCTCGCCATCGTCGGAGCGACCCACCTCGGTCAGTGCCTGGCGTCGTTGGCGGCCGCGGCGGGAATCGAGAGCGCGGTGATCGATCCACGGGAGGCTTTCGCGACCCCCGAACGCTTCCCCCACTCGTCGATCATCGGCAATTTTCCCGACGTCGGACTGCGGGGTTTGATGCTCGACCGCCGCACGGCGGTGGTGGTGCTGTCTCATGACGCCAAGATCGATGACCCGGCGCTGAGCACGGCTCTGGGCAGCGACGTGTTCTACATCGGTGCGCTGGGAAGCCGCAAGAACCAGGGCGCCCGGCGGGCGCGGCTGCGGGCGGCGGGTATCGCGCCGGCGGAGATCGATCGGATCCACGGGCCGGTGGGTCTCGACATCGGCGCGCTGACCGCCGAGGAGATCGCCGTCTCGATTTTGGCCGAAGTGGTCGAACGCTGGCGCAGCGTCGAGGGCTAGCCGCTAGAGCCAGCCCTTGCGCCGGAAGTACAGCACCAGCCCGATCAGCGCGGCCGCCATGCCCCCCAGCACCGCCGGATAGCCGAAGCGCCAGGACAACTCAGGCATGTTCCACGGCGAACCGGTGTCGAAGTTCATGCCGTAGATCCCCGCCACGAAACTGAGCGGGATGAAGATCGTGGCGATGATGGTCAACACCTTCATCACCTCGTTCATCTTGTTGCTGACGCTGGTCAGGTAGACGTTCATCAGATCGGACCCGAGCTCCCGATAGGCCTCGACCAGTTCGAGGATCTGAACGACGTGGTCGTAGGTGTCCGCCAGGTACAGGCGTGCCTGATCGCCGATGCGCGGCAGCTCCCCTCGCAGAAGGGTGTGGACCGCCTCGCGATGGGGCGCCACGACCCGGCGCAGTTCCAACAGATCGGTGCGCAGCGATCGAATGTGGCCCAGCGTCGCCTGTTCGGGACGTTCGAGTGATTCGTCCTCCAACCCCTGGAGTCGATCCCGTACGACGTCAAGCAGCGGGAAGTATGGATCCAGGATCGAGTCGAGCAGCGCGTAGAGCAGGTAGTCGGCTCCCCGGGAGCGAATCGGGCTTTCTTTCTCCGCCAACCGGCGACGCACGGGGTCGAAGGGGTTTTGCGGATGCTCCTGCACCGTGAGTACCCAACCCTCGCCGAGCACGAGACTGATCTGCTCGAAGTGTTCGCCGGGCCGATCCGGCGCCGCCCGGGCGACGACGTAGATGTAGTCCGGGTAGACCTCGGCTTTCGGCCGCTGTCCGAGATTGACCACGTCTTCCAGGGTCAGCTTGTGCAATCCGAGCTCCGCCGCGAGTGCCTGGAGCAGCGCCGCGTCCCCCAATCCGATCACGTCGATCCAGACCGTGGCGTACTTCTCGCGCAGCGCGACCAGCTCTTCGACCCGGGAAATCTCCTGATCGAAGAAGGCACCCCGATCGTCGTAGGCGGTCACCCGAAGCCTGGGGGGAGGCGCGTTCTCGTCGATACGCAGGGTGCCGGGAGCCGCGCCGGGGACGATACGGCGGGGATTCCGAATCCGGTGGCGGCGGGGCCGGTCGCTCTTTCGCTTGGGCATACCTACTTCTCCGTACCGGGATCGGGAGCCCGATCAGGCCGCGGGGCTGCTGCTCCGGCTCAACCCCTGTTCGACTTCGGGTGCCAGATGTACATCGAGTTGGGGGAAGGCGATGGTGATTCCGGCGTCTCTCAAAGTCCGCCAGATGGTCAGGTTCAGGTCGGACCGGCCCACCGCCGACTCCCAGGGCGCCTCGACCCAGACCGAGACCTCGAGCACGATCGCCGAGTCGGCGAAATCCAGCAGCATTACCGTGGGATCCCGGCGCATGGAACGCCCCTCGATCGCATTGGCCGCCTCCAACAGCACCTTCATCGCACGGTCGATGTCGGTCTCGTAGGCCACGCCGACCCCGGCGCGAACGCGGTAGAGGCTGTCTTCCAGGGTGTGGTTGGTCACCGTCGACTGGATCAGGTTGGCGTTGGGCACGATCAGGTCCTCATCGTCCCGGGTGCGGACCCGGGTGGCGCGGATGCCCAGCTCCTCGACCCGCACCAGCTTGCCGTCGACGTGCAGCACATCCCCGGGGGTGATCGAGCGCTCGACCAGCAGGATCACGCCGGAGACGAAGTTCTCGGCGATGTTCTGCATGGCGAAGCCGATGCCGACGGCGAAGATCGCGCCGGCGGCGAACAGGCCGGTCAGGTTGATGCCGATGGTGTGAAGCGCCACGCCGAAACCGATGGCGACCACGATGTAGTGCAGCAGCCGCCGGGTGACGGCGATGGTGCCCCGTTCTTCGACCTTGCGCAGTTTGAGGAAACGGGTGACCGCCCGGCGGAGGAACCAGGAGATCATCAGGGTGAATAGCAGAATCGCCAGGAAGATCACCACCGTCCACGCGGTGACCTTGGTGCCGCCGATGGTGATCAGGTGGACGTCGAACAACTCCTGGGACTTTTCCAGGGTCTTCTCGAGATTCATCGTCGGTCTCCTCCGGGTTCGGGTGGACAGGGTACTCCAGGGCGGTTGGACCGTGGGCGTCGGTCGCGGTACATAAAGAGGGATGCAGAGCCAGGAAGCGCTTGGAAGAACCACAGTGCGCCGCCGGTGGCGGCCGTTGGGGGCCCTTTGCGCCCTCGTGTTGCTGACATCGGCCGGCCTGGGCGCCTCGGAACCGCGGATCGTGCCGGTCGGCAGCGAGACCGGCTACGACGGCAGCAACGTCAACGTGACCAGCTTCCGCACCGACCCGCTGGCGACCTTCGGCGACCAGCAGTTCGTCGCCTTCTACGATCCCAACGAAGACCTGATCCTGGGCAAGCGCACACTGGGCAGCAGCGTGTGGACCACGATCAACACCGGGCTCACCGCCGGAATCAGCGATGCCCACCGGGTGGCCAGCCTGGCCGTGGACGGCGACGGCTACCTGCACCTGTCCTGGGGCATGCACAACGAACCCTTGAACTACGTGCGCAGCACGGCGCCGGGCGCCTTGACCCTGACCGACCGGCTGCCGCTCCCCGGCGTCGACCTGACCACCTCGAGGGTCACCTATCCCGAGTTCTTTCATCTGCCCGACGGCAATCTGCTGTTCACCTACCGGCTCGGCTCATCGGGAAACGGGGACACCTATATCCAGCACTACGAACGCAGCACCCAGACCTGGACGCTGCTCCACGATCCGGCGCTGTTCGGCCGCCGCCCCGGAGACACCGTCAACGCCTACCCCAACGGCATGGTGCTCGACGGCCAGGGGCGCCTGCACTGGACATGGACCTGGAGGGAAGAGGCGGGAGGGCCCGACGCCAACAAGGACCAGCTCTACGCCCGCTCGCCGGACCTGGCGGCCAGCTGGGAGCGAGGCGACGGCAGCCCCTACGGGATGCCGATCACCGAGGACACCGCCGAGATCGTGCGCACCATCCCGACCGACTCCTACATCGCCAACCAATGCCACATGGCGGTGGATCGGTTCGACCGGCCGATGATCGCCCAGTACTACGACCCCGGCGACGGCCGCCGCATCATGCTGACCTGGTTCGACGGCAGCACATGGCGGGACTCGGTGGTGACCGAGGCCATCGGCTGGACCCGGCCGCTGGTGCTGGTCGACCGCTACGACCGGGTGTTGATCTTCTACGTCGAGTCGCGAAAGCTGCGGCTGGCGTACTCCAGCGACCCCGACCGCGCGGTGTGGGACTTCGTCGATCTGGCCGACGAGTTCAAGGGGAACGATCCGACCTTCGACCGGCGGCGCTTCGAGTTGGGGGACGGTCTGGTCAACATCTTCTACCAGCACCGGATCGACGGCAGCGTCAACGTGCTGGAGTGGGACCCCGTCGCCTTCCTGCCCCCGGCGGACCCGGCGACCGATATTCGCGGCGCGCGCTTCGACACCTACGTTCGCGACGGCATCTACGCTCTGGACAATTACGGGAGCGACGACCGCCTGCTGGTCAAGGACGACCGGGAAGACTTCAATCGGGAGAGCTACCTGCGGCTGAACGTCGCCGGCCTGGGCGAGGCCGAATCGGTCTCGCTGACGCTAACCCCGATCGCCGTGGGGGCCGACGCGGCGACCACCGAAGTTCACCTGGAGCGCATCGACGACGACGGCTGGGACGAGGCGGCGATGAACTGGAGCAACCGTCCCACCGTGGCGGGCACGGTCATCGCGAGCCACACCGGATTCGTCGACGAGTTGCCGGTGGTCTTCGACATCACCTCCGCAGTCCGCAGCGAAGCGGCCCTGGACGGCTTGCTGTCCCTCCGCATCGTCTCGGCGCAGAACGGCAGCGGCCACATCGTGCACTTCGCCTCCCGGGAGCACGCCCACCAGGCCTCGCACCCGCGACTGGAGGCCCTGCTGCGCTCGGACGCCGGCCCCGGTGCGGTCGACGGCCTCGCGCTGGCGCACAACGGCGACGGATCCGTAACCCTCTCCTGGAATGCCGCCTGTCTAGACGGGGCCCTCGGCTACGGGATCTACGAGGGCACCCTGGGCAGTTTCGCGAGCCACACCGCCGTCGACTGCTTTGACGACGGAGCGGACCGGGTCGAGGTGATCCTGCCCGCGGCCGGGGACCGGTACTTCCTGGTCGCCCCCTACGACGGCGATGAGAGCGGCTCCCTCGGGCAGGATTCGGCAGGTGCCGAGCGAGCCGCCGGCATCGAAGCGTGCCGGGTCGCGATCTCCACCTCGATCTGTCCCTAGCGGCTGCCGGCGCCCCTGGGCGAGTGATAGGCTCCTCGCGTGGAACGATTCGGGTCGATCGCCCCGCAACCCAGGCCGACAGGAGCCTCGAAGTTCGTGATCCTTCGCACGTTGTTTGCCGTGTGGGTGATGCTCACGCCGCTGACCGCCGGTGAAGTCCGCGTGGCGGTGGCCTCCAACTTCAGCGGCGCCCTGGAACAACTTCGCGATGACTTCGAGACCCGGAGCGGCCATCGACTGACGCTCGTCACCGGTTCCACCGGAAAGCTCTACGCCCAGATTCGCCACGGCGCCCCTTACGACGTACTGCTGGCCGCCGACGCCGCGCGGCCCGAGCGGCTCGAGCAGGATGGGCTGGCCGTCGACGGCTCTCGATTCACCTACGCGCTGGGGCGGCTGGTGTTGTGGTACCGCAGCGGTGCCCCGACAGACAGTGGGACAGGCGACCAGCAGGGTTCGGCCTGGCTCGAAGCCGGTCGCTTCCGCAAACTGGCCATCGCCCATCCGGAGCTGGCCCCCTACGGCCGCGCCGCCGAGGAGACGATGCAATCCCTGGGCGTACTCGAGAGCCTGCGTCCCAGGCTGGTGCGCGGAGAGAACATCGCCCAGGCCTACGCCCTGGTCGCCTCGGGCAACGCCGAACTCGGTTTCGTCGCTCAGGCCCAGCTCGGCCAGGGCGACGGCGGACTCGGCCGTAGCGGCGCCGGTGGGACTCGCTGGCCGGTCCCCGCTGCACTCCACCAGCCGATCCGCCAGGACGCGGTCCTGCTGAAGCGCGCCACCGATGCAGAGGCCGCCGCCGCCTTCCTCGTGTTCCTGCGCAGCGAGGAAGCGCGCTCCAGGATCGCCGCGCTGGGGTACGACCTCCCGTGAGCTGGCCCGACCTGGCGCCGATTCGCCTGACGCTGCTGCTGGCGACGGTGACCACCCTGCTGCTGTTGCTCCTGGGGACTCCCCTGGCCTGGTGGCTCGCCACCACCCGCTCCCGGCTACGCCCTGTGATCGAGGCGATCACCGCCCTTCCGCTGGTGCTGCCGCCGACGGTGCTGGGGTTCTACTTGCTGGTAATGCTCAACCCCGAGGCACCCATCGGGAGCTTCTGGGTTCGGCTCACCGGCAACACCCTGACCTTCTCCTTTGCGGGACTGGTCGTGGCCTCGTTGCTCTACTCGCTGCCCTTTGCCGTGCAGCCACTCCAGGGCGCCTTCGAAGGGTTGGGGCGGGGCCCGCTGGAAGCAGCGGCGACCCTCGGCGCCGCCCCCTTCGACACCTTTCGCTCGGTGGTCATCCCCGCATCGCTGCGTGGTTTCGTCACCGCGGCGGTGCTGAGTTTCGCCCACACCATAGGCGAGTTCGGCGTGGTGCTGATGGTCGGCGGCAACATCCCCGGCCGCACCCGGGTGCTCTCCATCGCGATCTACGAGCATGTCGAGACCCTGCGCTACAGCGAAGCCCACGTGCTCTCCGCCGGGTTGCTGCTCTTCTCATTCGCCGTGTTGCTCTCCGTCTACGCCCTCAACCGCCGGGCCCGCTTTCATGTGCGCTGAGCTGCAGCTCAACGTCGAGCTGGGATACCCCGGCTTCGAACTGGCCGTCGACGAGCGGGTGGCCCTCGACGGAGTGACGGTGCTGTTCGGCCCCAGCGGCGGCGGCAAGAGCACGCTGCTGCGCACCATCGCCGGGCTGGAGCAACCACGCCGCGGACGGGTCGCCATCGGCGACGAGGTCTGGTTCGACGAAGCGCGGGGGATCGATCTCGCGGCCCATCACCGGCCGGCTGGCTTGATGTTCCAGGATGCGCGGCTGTTCACCCACCTCGATGTCGCCGGCAACCTGGACTTCGCCGAGACCCGCAGCCGCAAGCGTGGGACGCAGCCCGCACGCCGGGAGGTCGTCGACGCCCTCGACCTGGGGCCGCTGTTGAATCGACGGGTCGACGGATTGTCCGGCGGGGAACGGCAGCGGGTCGCCCTGGGACGCACCCTTCTGAGCAGGCCGCGGCTGTTGATGCTGGATGAACCGCTGGCGGCGCTGGACCACGAACGGAAGCAGGAGATCCTGCCCTACCTCGAACGCCTACCCGAACGCTTCGGACTGCCGGCGATCTACGTCAGCCACTCCATCGAGGAGGTGGTGCGATTGGCGGGACGGGTGCTGCTGCTCGCCGACGGCAGGGTCCAGGCTCACGGCGATCCGTCGGAGATCCTGCAGCGGCTCGATCTCGACAGCTGGACCGGCCGCTTCGGCGCTAGCTCGCTGATCGACGGCAGACTCGACGGTCACGACGAGCGCTTGGGGCTGAGCCGCATCGCCCTCGATGACGCAAGCCTCGTTGACGAAACCCCGGGTGGCCAACACCAGGGAGATCAACACCTGGTCGTGCCTCGGGTCCAGGGACCGGCGGTGGGAGATCCAGTGCGGGTGCGCATCCTGGCCCGGGATGTGGTGATCGCCCTGGAGCGGCCGCGGGGAATCAGCATCCGCAACGTGCTGCCGGCCCGGGTCGCGGCGGTGGAACCCGAGGAGGGAAGTGCCTTCACCTCGGTCAGCCTGTCCGTCGGCGGCAAAACGATCCGCGCCCGGCTGACTCGAGCCTCGGCAGAGGAACTCGAGCTACAACCGGGCGCCGATGTTTTCGCTCTGATCAAGACCGCCGGACTGGACTCCGACTGAGCCCGTCCCTACGGACTCGGCGTCAGAAGCGGAATCCGAAACCGAAGCCGACGATCAGCGGGTTGACCTCGACGGTGCCGAGGTTGGTGCCCATGGAGGCGACGTCGGTTTCGATCTCGGCGTACTTGAGGTCGAAGTTGAAGACCTTGTTCTCGCTGAGGTCGACGTCGACGCCGAACTGAGCGGCGGGTCCGAAGCTGCCGCTATCCAGGTCGAGGGTCGTGAGGTCGCCGGATTCGTCGTAGAAGATCGTGTAGTTGATGCCCAGGCCGACGTAGGGATGGAACTTGCCGTCGCCGCCGAAGTGGTACTGGGCCAGGAAGGTCGCCGGAGCGTGAAGCACGCTGCCGAGGCTGGTCTCGCCGCTCCCGTCGTTGACCACTACTTCCTGGGACGCGGTGGCCAGGATGCCCTCGATGGCGAAGCGATCGGTGAAGAAGTAGGTCGCGTCGAACTCGACGGTCACGTCACTCTCGACGCCGGCGTTGAGGTCGGTTTCGAGCACGCCGGTGGCGCCGTCATCGGGTTCGATGAAGATCAACCGGGTGCGGACGACCCAGTCGCCGGCGTCGGCCGAAACGACCGGCGCCAGGATGCTGAAAGCCAGGATCAGGCTCAGGACGGTGATGGTGAATCTCGACTTGCTCATGCGTGTCTCCCTTTGCGATGCCTACTGGCGTAGAGCGCATTCGAGCGCGTCTCGCGGGCACGCCGCCAGCGGACAGGAGACCGCTTCGGTCACGATTTTCCGTTGTGAGAAGGGCGCGAATCTGCTCGGGCGGTCAGCTCCGGGCGCGCATGCCTCCCCGTAGAGCACCCGCCTCGGCGGTGCCGAAGTGATCGGCGAACAACGGGTCCAACGGGCGGCTCTCGGGCATGGAAAGCCACAGCCGCAGGATGTGCCGGCGCCGATCGAGTTCGGGCCAATCGACGAAGGCCTGACGCTTGTGCAGGATCACCCAGTTGTTGAGCCAGATCAGATCGCCGCTCTTCTGCATGAAGCGCACGTTGTGCCGCGGGTCCGCTGCCAGGGACTCGACCATGTCGAGGGCTTCGATCTGCCGCGGCGTGAGATCGGGAAGATCGGGGTGAGCGTGAGCCCGTTCGATCAACACCCGCAGCAAGCAGCAGGCGAAGTGCCCCTCGCGGAACGAGAACACCGGAAGACGGCACCACGGACGGTCGTTCCCCGAGTCCACGGTGTGGCGCAGGTAGTAGAAGGGCTCCATCAACGCCGTGAGCAGATCGGGCCGCTTCGCCAGGATGGCGTTGTACACCGTCTTGGACGATGCGATCTCGTTCTCGCCCCCTTCCTTTGCGGGCTGAAGGCAAAGGAATCCGACCACGTCGGCCCGGTCGGTGTGAAAGGTCAGCCGCTTGGCGGTGTTCGGCCCCCGGGAACGCGGATCGTCGTTGCCGAAGCCGGCGTCGCGCACGCTGAAGATCCGTTCGCCGCCGGCGCTCTGTGAGACGGGAGTGCCCATGCGGATCGCCATCGCCCAGTAGAGCAGGCGCGCCTCGGTCTCGCCGAGCCCCTCGATAGGGAAGCCCCGTAGCCGCACGGCGCCGGCGCCATGTTCCAGTTGCCGACCGATCTCCTCGAGCCTGGCGCCGAGGGTGGGCAGCGGCAGCTCGGCGACGGTGAGCTCGCTCATCGGCTTGCCCTCGACCGACGGCTCCCCTTCCCGGGAGTCGAGCGCGGAAGCGAGAGCGCGCAGCTCCGCCTGCTCGGTCCCGTCGAGCTGATGGTTCCATTCGGGGCGCTCGACCAGGGACGGGGCATCCCAGACCGGATCCCCGCCCAGCGGGCCGGGAAGGTCGCCGTGGCTATCCAGGGTGAAGTCCATGGCGACAGTATGTCTCAGCTCTGCAAGAAGAGGCCCTCGCCACCCGGGGCATCCCAGCGCCGCAACAAAAGTTGAGGGTTTCGGGAACGGATCGACGGGTGCGGTGTCTCAACATGGCGACGGAGGCGTCCACCATCGGAAACAGGCCTGAGGCGCGTTACGAAAACGTACTTCCGCCGAAAAGCCCGTCACCGCGGGATTCAAGCGGGACCAGGAGACGCCGATAGAGGACGCTGAACGTTGGCACCATGATTGCTGTTAGACGCGTGTGAACCACAAGGTGCCTCGATCCGAGCCACCGACACCCGAAACGGCCGGTCACCGGCCCCAAGCGACGGACAAGCGAAAGGAGTGCTGAGATGCGGTACGGACCGAAAACAAGCCTCGCGCCCTTGAGCCTCTCGTGGACGATTGCAGACGGCGCCGATGGCGCATGTCGCGGTAACCACGAGCCGCTGAGGGAGATCCCCAGGCGGGCCGTCGTCGTCACGCTCCAGACGTGAAACCGGAGTAGGCGGCCCGACCCGGGGGATCCCCCCCAGGGCTCCATGTCCGCCTCGTGCCCCTCGCAGCTCGAGATCGCCGCGCTCAGGATCCCTCGGGATCGTCGGAGCGTTCGAGCACCAGCGACGGGCCGGCCAACCCACGCAGCCGTTCCAGTTCCCGGCGGCCTTCACCGGTGATCGACCACAGGGTCTGGCCGTCCCGGCGCTCGCGTTGGACCTGGCCGGCCGCGGTGAGGCAGTCGATCGCCTCGACGACCAGTTTGCGCGAACCGATGGCGAGCTCCTGGTGGTAGTCGCTGACCGTCGCCCCCTGGGCCCGTTCCGGCGTCGCCGCAGACTGCAGCACGTGGAGCATCGCCACGGCGTGTTCCAGGGAAATCGGCTGTGGACCGCTGGATGAGCGGGGCGTTGGCTGCCTGTCGGAACGGGTGCCCGCACCGCTATCCGCCAGGTGGACCGCGTCTTCGACCCGATTGGCCAGGCGGACCAGCACCGCCTCGGAATCGTGTTGAGACATGCCGCTCAGCGGCTCGCCAGGTTGGTTGATCGCCTGAAAGCGGGACAACTCCGGGTGCCGGTCGAAGCGGCAGGGGCCGACGATCACCGGGATGACCAGCGCTCCTTCTTCCCGGGCGGCGAGGAGCGGCGGTACCTCCTTGTCGACGATGTAGTCCGAGGCGAGGAAGTCGGCGCTGATCATCAAGATCGCCGCCGCGGCGCCGTCGATGGCGCTCTCGATCTCGTCGTTCCAGGAATCCCCCGCCTGGATCCGCGTGTCGTCCCACAGATCGATCAACTGCCGGCGGTTGAGCTCCTTGAGATGAACCTGCAGCCGCTCGAGCCAGCGGCGGTCCTTGTGGCTGTAGCTGACGAACACGCGATGGCGCTTGGGCATGGTGGGTCTCCGCTCCGGCATCGCCGGTTCGTGCCTAGCCTACCAAGCGACGGCGCCGGCCGAGCCCCGGATCCGGTCTCGTTTTCAGCGGCCGACTCCGAGTTCCTTCATCCGGCGCCAGAGGGTGGTGCGGCTGATGCCGAGCATGGCGGCGGCCCGGTCCCGCTTGCCGTCGGCCAGTTCCAGCGCCCGGCGAATACGAGCCGCCTCATCGGCAACGGCGTGGAGCGGTGGGTCGTCGGCAACTCCAACGCTCCCCTGCCCCGTCAGATCCAGTGCCCGATCGCTGCGGCGGGCGCCGCGCACCACCGACTCGGGCAGGTCCTCCAGCTCCACCTGATCACCCCGGGCCAGGATCACTCCGCGCTGGATCGCGTTCTGTAGCTCGCGCACGTTGCCCGGCCAGTCGTGGGCGACGATGGCGCACTGGGCCGCTCGGGACAGACCGCCGAGTTCCTTGTCGAACTTGCGGCGGTAGACCTCCGCGAAGTGGCGAGCCAACAGCAGCGAATCGTTCCCTCGTTCGCGCAACGGCGGCAGCGTGACCTGCACCACGGACAGGCGGTAGAACAGATCGTCACGGAAGGTGCGCTCCCGGATCATCGCCTCGAGGTCGCGATGGGTCGCGGCCAGGACACGCACGTCGACCTTGCGTACCTCCGGATCGCCCAGCCGCTTGATCTCCCCTTCCTGCAGCGCGCGCAGGATCTTGGTCTGAGCCGGTAGTGAGAGATCGCCGATCTCATCGAGGAACAGCGTGCCCCCGGCGGCGGCCTCGAACAGCCCGCGGCTGTCCTCGACGGCGCCGGTGAACGCTCCCTTGCGAAAGCCGAACAGCTCCGCCTCCTGCAGGTTCTCGGGCAGCGCACTGCAGTTGACGGCGACGAAGGGGCGATTGGAGCGCAACGAGTGTTCGTGGATCGTGCGGGCCAGGAGCTCCTTGCCGGTGCCGCTCTCTCCCAACACCAACACCGTGGTGTCCACCGGCGCGACCCGTCGCGCCAGATCGGCGGCGCGCTTCAGTGCTTCGCTCTGACCGAGCATGCCCCCCGGCTGTTCCTGCTCCTCGACCTGGGTCCGCAGCCGGTCGATGGCCCGGTCCTTGTTGCGCAGGGTGCGCTTCTGCTTGCGGATGGTGCCGAGGAGTTGATCCATCACCTCGGGCAGGTTTTCCCGTTCGTAGTCGGGCAGCTCGCGTTGCGCCGCTTCGTGCATCTCGTCGGCAAAGCCGATGACGAAGCGGCAGCGGTCGTGCCCCATGGCGACGCACTCGGTCTCGACGACCACCGTGCGCTTGCCGGCGGCCGACGTGGAATGACCGGTGGCGTATCCCGCCAGCGTCCAGCAGACCGGAACGTCGCCGGGTCCGAACAGCTCCAGGTGCTGCTCCGCCTCGTAGGAGTTCTCCCAGTAGGCTTCGACGTGATAACGGCCGGCGGCCAGGTCGATCTCGGACTTGCGCGCGTCCCGCACCACACGGGCAACCCCTTCCAGGGCATGCAGCGCCGGACCGTAGTCCATGTGCTGGTCGGGGCTGGCTGCGGGGAAGCGTTCCGCCAGGGCCTTGCCGTCGGCGAGGCCAGCGGCGTGGCCGAAGCGCTTCATCAAGCCCCGGGCCTTATCCAGCCCCAGCGTCTCGATCAGCTCCTGGCGCAGGCAGCCCAGGGCGACCGCCGAGAGCATGACCATGCGGTAGTCCTTGAGCAGGATGCGGCCCTGATCGGGCGCGAACTCCAGCAGGTCGGCCAGGTCCGACGGTTTGGCTCCGCTCACGAGTGCCTCCTTCCATCTGAAACGTTGCACTGGAACGCACTTCGTTTCAAGTGAAACACTGAAACATCTCCTCACAATCGCAGACACCCTCACCCAAAGAACCACAAATCACTGTGGAGTAATAACTTATGCCCGAGAGAGTCGACGTCACCGACGCCTGGCACGGAGCTTGGAGTAGGGGAGTGGCGTACCTGACGTTCCAAAGGAGGTTTCGAGATGATCCAGGTTCGACGTTCCGACGACCGGGGCAAGGCCGACTTCGGCTGGCTCGACTCCCGGCACACCTTCTCCTTCGGCAGCTACTACGACCCGCAGCACATGGGCTTCCGCACCCTGCGGGTGATCAACGAGGACAAGGTCCGGCCCGGCGGCGGCTTCGGGACTCACGGCCATCGGGACATGGAGATCCTGTCCTACGTGCTGTCGGGCAGCCTGGCCCACAAGGACAGCATGGGAAACGGCTCGGTGCTCTCTGCCGGTGACCTGCAGCGGATGACCGCGGGCACCGGTGTGCAGCACTCCGAGATGAACCCGTCGCTGGATGAGCCGGTGCACTTCCTCCAGATCTGGATCGAGCCGGCCCAGCAGGGTCTGGCGCCGGGCTACGAAGAGGCGCACCTCGACGATGCCTCGAGCGAGGGCAACCTGCGTTTGATCGCCTCCGGCCGTGAGCGCGAGGGCGCCATGCGCATCCATCAGGATGTCGAGCTCTACTCCGCCCGGCTCGGGGAAGGGGAGTCGGCCAGCCTCGAGCTTCGACCCGGGCGTCACGTGTGGGCACAGGTCGTCGATGGTGACGTCACCATCAACGGTGAGCGGCTGAGCGGCGGCGATGGCGCCGCGCTGAGTGAAGAGGCCGCGGTAGAACTCGAAGCCAACGCCAAGGCAGAGGTGCTGTTGTTCGACCTGGCCTGAGGCCGGTCCCCTTGCCGGATCCCCCGTGACCGGCGACATGGAGAGCAATCATGAAGAAGGTCTACGTCGTCTATCACTCGGGTTTCGGCCACACCACCCGGCAAGCCGAGGCCATTCAACAAGGCGCCGCTGCCGTCGACGGAATCGATGCTTTGCTGCTCGACACCGACGAGGCGACGGCGCGCCTCGACGAACTCGACGAGGCGGACGCCATCGTGCTCGGCAGCCCGACCTACATGGGCAGCATGAGCGCCGAGATGAAGAAGTTCCTCGAGGTCGCCGCACGCAAGTGGGCGGTGCAGGCGTGGAAGGACAAGATCGGCGGCGGGTTCACCAACTCCGGCTCCCTGTCGGGAGACAAGCTGAACACCCTTACCGGTCTGTTCCTGTTCGCCATGCAGCACGGCATGATCTGGGTCGGGCTGGGCATGCTGCCGTCGGCAAACGACCGGGTTGCGGTCAAGACGATCCAGGGTCCCGGGCCTGACGCCCACAACCGGTCGGGCTCCTTCGCCGGCCCGATGGCGTCGAGCTTCGAGGTCGGCCCCGATGAGGGTCCCTCCAGGGGAGACCTGGAAACCGCCGAGATCTACGGCCGCCGGGTCGCCGAAACCGTGCTGCGGCTACGCTGACGGTGGCCCTGCTGATGATCGTCGTGGTTTGGATGGGAGGCGGCTTCTAGATGCCGTGTTCCTCGGCCCATAGCTGTAGCTGGTCGAGGATCCCCAGTGTCGAGCGTCCGAAGTCGGAGATCTCATAGGTCACGGCGATCGGGCGCTCGCTCAGGACCCGCCGCACCACGAGCCCCTGGCTCTCCATCTCCTTCAGCCGCTCGTTGACGATCTTACGGGTCGCACCGCCGAGCAGGCGGGTCAACTCGTTGAACCGGACCGGGCCGTCTTTTAGGTGCCAGAGGATCGAGCCCTTCCACTTGCCGCCGATGACCCTCATCCCCCGCTCGATCGGGCAGGGCTCGAGGCAGACCTCCCCCGGAGCCTTCTGCTTCGCCGCCGCTCTCGGCCTGGCGGCGCGTCTGGTCTTCGCCGTCGCTCTCGGCATCGATGCCTCCCAGGCGTTGAAGGTATAGAAAAGTATACTGGTTTACAAGCGAAACTACACCCGATACCTTACCTGACGGCAACCGATTGAGGTGCCCAACCCCCCGTGAGGAACCGATGCGCAAGGTCTTCATCATCAATGCACACCAGCCCTACCCCTTCTCCCAGGGAAAGCTCAACGGAGCGCTGGTCGAGCGCGCAACCCGCCTGCTGACCGAGCGCGGCTACGAGGTGCGCCACACCACCATGGTCGACGAGCATGACGTCGACACCGAGATCGAGAACCACCGCTGGGCCGATGCCGTCATCGTGCAGATGCCGGTCAACTGGATGGGCGTGCCCTGGTCGTTCAAGCGCTACATGGATCACGTCTACTCCGCCGGCATGGACGGACGGCTGTGCGACGGCGACGGCCGCAGTCGAAGCGACGGGTCGAAACAGTACGGCTCCGGCGGCACCCTGGGCGACACCAGCTACATGCTGTCACTGACCTTCAACGCTCCGAAGGACGCCTTCGACGACCCTTCCCAAGCGTTCTTCGCCGGCAAGAGCGTCGACGATCTGATGCTCCCCGCTCATCTGAACTTCCGCTTCTTCGACATGCAGCCGCTCGAGACCTTCGCCTGCCATGACGTGATGAAGAACCCGGACATCGAGAACGACTTCGAGCGCTTCGACGCTCACCTGAACCGTCTGTTTCCCGCCGTCGATGCGCCGGCGAACCACGAGGTGACCTCATGAGACCGACTCCCAAGGCCGCGACGCCCGAACTCTCCGTCGAGACCGTCGGCGGCGGCCGCTTCGTCCTCGCAGAGCGGAAGCCTCAGCACTTCACCATGCTGGTGTTCTACCGCGGACTCCACTGCCCCCTCTGCCGCAAGCAACTTCAAGAACTGGAGTCGATGCTGCCGGACTTCCGGGCCGCCGGCATCGAGCCGGTGGCCGTCAGCGCCAACACCCGGGAGCTGGCCGAGCGCAGCGTGGAAGAGTGGGAACTGAAGGGGCTGACCGTCGGCTACGGGCTGAGCCTGGAGGATGCCGATCGCTGGGGCCTGTTCGTCTCGGCGGCGGTCAAGGACACCGAGCCGGAGCGGTTCACCGAGCCCGGGCTCTTTTTCGTGCGGCCCGACGGCACGCTGTACGCGTCATCGGTGCAGACCATGCCCTTCGCCCGGCCGCCGGCCAAGAACCTGCTGAGCTTTCTACAGTTC
The DNA here is from genome assembly GCA_001664505.1 of Acidobacteria bacterium Mor1. Taxonomy (GTDB): domain Bacteria; phylum Acidobacteriota; class Polarisedimenticolia; order Polarisedimenticolales; family Polarisedimenticolaceae; genus Mor1. The sequence continues at coordinate 3,760,937 of CP011806.1, read as the reverse complement.
GTGATCGAGAACGACTACCCGGCGCGGGGAGAGGTAGAGCGGTAGGGGAGTCCCGGCCTACTTGCGGCCTCTGCCCCGTTTGGGATCGAGGTCATCCAGTTGCTCGAAGGCGGCGCGAACCTCGTCCACCGCCCTGGACTGCACCTCGCCGAACTCGGCGTGGAATTGTGCTTTCTCCAGCGAGCGTAGCGCCTTGGCCGGCTGCCCGGCGCCGTCGTACGCCCGCCACAACTGGTAGTGCGCATCGAACTGGAGCGACTCGTCTTCCAGCCGGGTCGCGCCGGAGAGTGCCTCGAGGAGATGGGGCAACGCATCGAGGGGCTTGCCTGACTCCACCAGAACCTCGCCTAGCCGCACCTCGGCCGAGAGCCGGGTGTGCTCGTTGTCCAGGGCTGCCGCTAGTTCGACGGCCGCGGCCGCGGCCTCACGGGCCTTGCTGAACTTGCGCTGACCCAACAGCGCCCTGGCCAGCAGGATCGAAGCCAGGGCTCGGCCACGTTCGTTCCCGGTTTCCTCGTAGTGCCTCAAGGCGTGCTTGAGTCGCGCGGTGGCTCGTCGCGCCTCGCCCAGTTCCAGGAGCATCACCGCTTCCTGATGGAGCACCACGGAGAATCCGGTGTGATCGTCCGGCTTCAGATGATTCGAAGCCCGTTCGACCAGGGCCAGGGCGATCTCGGGAGACGCCAGAGCGCGCCAGATCATCGATCCGAGGACCAGAGCCCGCCAGGTCAGATCGGGATGCAGGTCATCGCGCATCACCTGCTCAAAGGTGAACCGGGCCAGGTCCAGGAAGCCCGCGTTGCGCGCGGCGGTCGCGAGCTGAAGGGTCATCCGTTGCGCCTGCAGTTGCGGGGCCTCATCCCAGACCGAGGTGTGCCGCATGACCATGTAGGTCGCGAACCCCGGGTAGAACTCCCCGGCCTTCCAGGTGTCGTTGACCTGTTCGCAGGCCGCCTCGAACCCCATGCCGATGACCTCGGATGACTCGGGCAGCAGAACCCCGCGCACTTCGCAGTCGACCAGATGCGCCGCGATCTCGGGAGATGCGTCGAACAAGCGCATCAACATCTGAAAACGGCGCACCCCCGGTTCCAGCTTGCCCTGCTCGATCTGGACCAGAGTGGATTGCGGCAACGGTTCGCCGCGAGCCGCGACCCGCTCCGAGACCTCTCGCAGGGTCCAGCCCCGGGCCTTGCGCAGGGCCCGTAGTAGCCAACCCAGGTTCTTGGAGGGACGAAGCGCCGCTTGAGCCATGTCTAGAAGGTACCGGGTTGACAGCGTGATTACAAGTCGGTATGTTCCCAAATAAGATTTCTGCGAGAGGATCCCGCAGGCGGTGGCTGGGGCGTCCCGTAGCGGTCGTCCCGGCTAGCGTTATTTCTGTGGTTCGGCGCGACAGGCCACGTGTCGCGCACTGGGATTGGGGGCTCCGCCATGTCCGGGTGCTTCGTGGCCTCCGTCGCAGGCCGGCAGGCCGCCCGGCGACGGTTTCCCGCGCCGGACGGCCCACCGTGTTCGTCGGAGCTAGAGCCCCAGAACGTCGTCTCGAATCCGGGCGCGTGCCGAGCTCACGTCATCGGCGGAGTAGTCTTCCAGTTGGGCCGTGGACCAGCTGTCGTTGGCCGAGTCGTACTCCGACCAGGCGACGTAGGTGCCGTCGTCGACCCAGGTGACCCACAGCGATCCGCTCTCGGCCACGATGATCGGGTCCGCCGCGGTGGAACCGTCGTTGGTTCCGAGGCGCACCGTATTGATCGGGTCCGGCTCCTCCGCGATGATTCCGACATCCACCGACGATCCCGCCGACTCCCCGGTCTCGAACACGAACCAGCTATCGGTCCCGTCGTAGGCCAGCTCCGGGGCCTTGCCGCCGGCGCTGCCGTTCAGCGTGCGCTCGGCGGACCAGCTCTCGGCGACCGGGTCGTAGGAGACGACGAGTGCGTCAGGGGTCGTGAGGTCCCGCCAGTAGACGATGCGCACCGTGCCATCGGATTCGATCACGATCCGGGGCTCGAGTTCATCGTCGCCGTTGGCGGTCAGATAGGTGGTTTCGTAGTTGCCCTGACCCAGGTCGATCACATGGCGGATCTCGTAGTCCCCGGAAAGCAGGACCGAGTCGACGACCTCCACGTTGCTGGTGGACGGGTTGATGAAGGAATCGATGGAGCTGGCCAGGGCCGGAGCCATGAGCAAGGCGACCAGGGTCGCGGCGGCCAAGATCTGGCCGACAACCGTCGGGCGGGGGAACGTAGTCTGGATTCTCATCCGTACCTCCTGCGCTCTGGATAGAGAGCGCCTGTGCGCGCGGGCCTTGCGACCCGCGCGCGATTACCAGGAGGCAGCGCTTTTGAATCCGGATTCGTGTGCTCTGCCGGTCTCGTTGGGTAGTAACGGCAGGGAAGGGGAAAGCGAACAGATTATTGAGGCACTACTCGCCCACTAGCGTGCTACCGGCTCCAGCGAGACTTTGCTGGGCCGACACAGAAGGAGATGCGATGTCGAGACAGGATGATTCAATCGACAAGACGCTCGAGATCATGCTCAGCAATTGCCTTGCATTCGCGGAATTCGGAGCTTGGCCGAAGCAAATCGATGACGACGCAAGAGAGAGACTCTGCGATGACGACCACTTTGGTGGATCTTTCAGCCGGGAGTTGAGATCTCGCTCCGATGCCTACGCGAACAAGCGAATACGGCACTTCCTTCACAAATGGAGCTGGCGCTTGGGAAGCCTCGCCAAGGACTTCTCAAGCGACGAGAACACGGTCTGTTGGGAAGACGTCGACAACGCTATCGCAGAGGTTCGCGACAATGCCTGCGAACCGCCGGAGGGCACGTGGTGCGACTTTGACCGTGGTGAGAACTAGCGACTCTCTCGAGGGATCGATTGCGGCGCCGCCGCACTGACTCGCTCGCGAATGGAGTCCAGGGCTCGATGGATGCGCATGCGCGCCGCATCTCCGCGGAGGCCGATCTGCTCTCCGATCTCTGCATACGGAACGTCCAGGTGCAGTCTCGCCATTACGGCGAACCGGTCGGCGGGAGAGAGCCGGTTCAGTTCGGCGAGGTAGAGTTCCAACGACTCCTGCATCATGGCTTCGTCGAGGGGGGTGTTGCCGCGGGGATGTTTCTGGCTATCGATCAACTCGTGCACCCGGTTGGCGCTGACACGATGGTGATCCGTGAGGCGATTTTTGGCCACCTGTGCCAGGAAGCCCTTGAGCGGTAGCTCACCCCGGTCTTCGAATCGTTCCAGGAACTGAAGGAAACGAACGAGGCAATCCTGCACGACATCGTCGGTGTCCATGACCCGCCGTTCTTCCCGCGACAGTCTGCCGTGGGCGACCGATCGAATGAACGGTATCTGGCGTTTGATCAGCTCTTCGAGAGCCTCGGAGCTTCCTGATTTCGCCTCGGAAACCAGCCATTCCCAGTCTGCGTCACTCACGCCGCCCTCAAATCGACAGTCAAGGGTCGATCGGCGCGAAATCGCACCAATTTCCCTGGAAGATCACGCGGCCCCGCCCTGTCGCCGAAGTGCTCGCACCTGTCGGCGTTTGACAAGCACTGCCGCGCAGTTGCTCAACCGCGTGCAGAGCATGGCTTCGGGTGATCTTGGAGCTCCCCTTGCAGATTGCCCGCTGGCGCGCGTAGCGGCCCAAGCGGCGACTCTGAAGCAGCAACCATTTCCTGCATGGCTCATACGCCATGAAGTTCATCTGGGTGAGCCCGTAGAAAGGACGCCGGAATCCGCGGAAGCCGCGCAGCCTACCCTTTGCCTGTGAGGTGAACTCCATGCCCTCGGCACCTTCCAGAACGGCCGTCCAGCATTCCTCGATCATTTGATCGACCTTCTCTCGAATCTCCCCGCGAGTGTAGAGACGCTTCCCCTTGTTTCCGCCCATGGCCACCTCACATACGGTTCCCTGGGACGGACATTCCCAGGGCAGTCCCTGAAATTCTGCCGTCATTATATACTCTAAGTCGTTGGCCCTGAACCAGTAAGCAGGGCTCCCAAATCGAAGCGCTCACGGTTCTGATGGCTACCACGATCGCAACGGCTCTCGGTCGCCTTCTGCTCGCACTGGCGGTTTCGCGAGTTCTCATGGCCCTTGGGGGCGCCCTCCACGACCCGGGCATCCTGACCAGCGGGACCAAACTCCCCGGTTGGGTTTACGCACTGGAGGCCCTGCTGTTTGCCGGCGGTGCCGCGCTCCTGTGGGGTGTTCGGCGACACGATGCTCGCGCCACGCATCTGAGCCTCGCATTCGGATTGGTCTCCGCCGCTTTCGCTCGAGGACTTCTCGTCGCCTGGGAAGACGCGGCTCCTGCAATCTGGTGGGCCGCGCGGCTGCTTGCCGCCTTGCCCCTCGACGCGTTCCTTCCGCTGGCAATCTGGCGCTTCGCCTCGGAGTTTCCTCGGGGCCCATTGCTCGGCATCGGAAGGCGGATCCAGGAGGGTTCTCTCCGAGCCAGCTTGATCGTCGGCGTCATCCTGGCAGTTGGAGATCTGGCCACCACTGTCGGCCTACTGCCCCCGGACTACGCCTTGAAGAGAACGCCACTGGGGCTCTACTGGATCCTCGTCATGGGGATGGTCCTGGCGGCCATCGGGTTCATGAGCTGGAAGTCCGGGCGCGTGCCTGTCGCGGAGAAGCGAAAGGCGAGACTGTTCCTGAGTGCGCTGTTGTTCGGCACCACACCGATCACCATTGCGATCTTCGTCGAGTCGCTGTTCCCTGCCGTTGAAGCCTTCCTGTCGAACCGCGAGTATCGACTCGCCGTCGGGCTGATCGTTCTTCCGCCCATGTTGCTCATTCCGTTTACCACGGCTTATGCGGTCGTGGTCGATCGAGCGTTGGATATCCGACTGGTTGTGCGGCGGGCGCTTCAGTATGCGCTGGCGCGGTACTCGATCCTCAGCCTCATTGCTCTTCCTTTCCTGGGCCTCGCGCTGCTGATCGCGTCCAACCGCAACAAACCGTTGGTCGACGTCGCGACAGGGTCCCCCTCGGCAGCGCTGTTCCTCCTGGGTGCGGCTGCGATCGCGGCGTATCGCTCTCGAGACAGCATTCTCGAGGCGCTGGACCGGAAGTACTTTCGAGAGCAGTACGATTCTCACCGCATCTTGACCAACATGGTCGAGCAGCTTGGAAAGCTGGACAGCTCGGAGAGCATGGCGTCACTGCTCGGCCGGCAGATCGACAAGGCATTGCATGTGACGGCTTTTGACGCGTTTCTGCTCGACTGGGATAGCGGGGCTTTGCAATCTGCGTCGCGAAATATGAGGCCTTTGAATCCCGACGGACCTCTGGCTCGGCAGTTGCACGCTGCGTCCAGACCCGTTCGGGTTGAGTTCGAAAGACCGGGCCCGTTGATCGACTCGCTCTCGGACGAAGACCGTCGGTGGCTGCTCGATCTCGGTTCCAAACTACTTGTCCCGATGCGTGGTGCCGAGAATCGGCTGTTCGGAGTGCTCTCCCTCGGCGAGAAGAAGAGCGAACTACCCTTTTCGACTTCAGATCTACGGCTGCTTGCCCGGGTCGCGTCGGCGGGAGCGCTTGCGTGGGAGAACCAGTTGCTGAGAAGCTCCGCGCCTGGGTCGAGAAGGCCACTCGCGGCAGGATCGGTGATAACGGCTCACGAATGTGAGTCCTGCTACCTCGTTGTCGAAGGTGGCGCTGTCGCCTGCCCTGAGTGCTCAGGCTCACTTCGGCCTGCGATTCTCCCGCGCGACCTGTTCGGCAAGTTTCGTCTGGAGCGACGGATAGGGCGCGGCGGCATGGGGGTGGTCTACCTGGGAGTCGATCTTTCCCTTCACCGCGAAGTAGCCATCAAGGCCCTACCCCGAATGGACTCCGCTCGCGCATCGCGGCTGCGGCGAGAGGCGCGGACCATGGCGGCCGTACGGCACGCGAACCTGGCGCTTATCTACGGGCTCGAGTCCTGGGAGGGGGCGCCCTTCCTGGTGCTCGAGTATCTGGGAGGCGGCACGCTCTCAGAGCGAATCAGCCGCGGTCCGCTGGAGGTTGAAGAGGCCGTCGAGACCACGCTTCGGATCTGTGACGCGCTCGAACACACCCATCAACGCGGATTCCTGCATCGAGACATCAAACCCAGCAACATCGGCTTCGACCAGGATGGGTCGCCCAAACTGCTGGACTTCGGGCTGGCGTACCTCCTGACTGAGAGGCGAGAGTCCTCCCCGGTTCGAAGATCGGTCGACGCGTCGCTGCTGGGCACTCCTTCCGAGGAGGCCACCCAATCCATCGCCAGTGCTACACCGTTCGGCCGTGTGGCCGGGACGCCCTTGTACCTTTCGCCGGAGGCCGTGCTGCGCCGGACACCCGGCCCTTCCTTTGATCTCTGGGCGCTGGCGCTCGTACTGTTCGAGGCCTTGGCGGGACGGCATCCGCTTTGGACCCCCGGCGAACCCTTCGGGCTTGGCCGCATCTTGACGGAAGAGGTCCCTGACATCCGGGAGTTCGTCCCCGACTGCCCGCCTGGACTGGCCGAAACGCTTGGTGGTTTCCTGGCCGGCCGCGAGTCGAAACGTCCGAGCAGCGCCTCAGCATTCGCTGCGCAACTGCGCCAAGCCCGCCAGGGCTCCTGAAAAGGACTCCCTTCTTGAGACTGGGTATTCTTGCGCCCCAAACTTTGTTTGTGTATAAGAATATTTGAGACATGTAAACCAGAACAAGGCTCGGCAGGAGACCCAGATGAAGACCCATTCGGCTTTTTTCGCCTTGATTTCGCTTTTGGCTCTATTCGGAGTGAGCTCCGTGTCCGCCAAGGACAAGGTCAAAGAGCTGCCGTACGACCACAGTTCGGGCAAGAACGCCTCGTTCCAGATCGCCCTGAAAGCCGGCGAGGAGTTCATCCTTCAGATCAACAAGACCGCGAAGGAGTGCTTCGACTACAACGTCGAGAAAGTCGAGAGAGCGCCGGAGCCAGGCGAGCAAGGCGACGACGGGATCACGACGAAGAACCCGATCAAGGTCACCCACGACGGCAACGTCGGCGGATACATCTTCAACATCACCAAGATCGAGGGAAGACGGCCGGCAGCTTGCTCCACCGCTCCCCATTCGGAGCTCGAAAACGCAGTCGTGATCGTCGCCGTTTCCGACTCCGGCGCAGATGTCGACTTCGGGGGCGGCTTCACGATCTCCGAACTGACGAGCCCGGTGTTCGGATCTCGCGACGACGGATCCGGCCAGGACGTGATCTTCCGGGACGACGATGCCGAGGATGCAACGAATCTGGGCGTCGCCGCCTTCATCCATGTGCGCGGAAAGAACTGGGGCAAGGGATACCCTTCGCTCTCATTCGGCCTCGGGGTCTCCGACGCTTCCGAAACGACCTACTACGCCGGGCCCTTCTGGAGAATCGGCAAGCAGGCGTACATCGGCGGCGGGATCGCGTTCGGCTCCGTTGACCGCTTGCCGGCAGGTGTTCGGGCTGGTGATCCGATCACCGACCCAGGCGTCCTGGGCAACCTCGGCTCGAGGACCGACACGGCCGCGTTCATCGGTTTCAGCTACACCTTCCTCGGAAATGAGAACGCCTTCAAGAAACCGTTCACGTCGGTGAGCGACGCCAACGCCGAGGACGGCAAGGCAGACTCCCAATAGTCGCCCCTGTCGACGGCTGGTCGAAGAAAGGTCCTGGGTTGAACGACGCACCATGCCCCATCTGGAGTGGCCTCGATCCTGCGAGTCAACACCTCCTCGCTCGCAGTGTGGCTCAGAGGCGCGCGGCGGAATGGCGTGGGAGTATTCCCAACGTCATTTCCGTCGGCGCCGGCCTCAAGACGGTCGCGGGGGAGCGTGAAGAGAGCACGGTTTGCCTGAGATTCCTGGTGCGTCGCAAGTGGACCCGGCGCCGTTCAGGTGGCGTGCCTTCGTCCGTTTCCGCCTACGTGACCGTCGGAGGCCGGAAGCGACGATGCTCGATCCCCACCGATGTCGAAGAGTTGGGGTGGGGAGAGCCCGAAGACGCGATCATCGCCCGCCCTCCCCGCGGCCGCAAACAATCGATCGGTAGCGCGTGCTGTGAGGTCGAGCTTGCCGGGGATCCCGAATCGATCTACCTGCTCGGGTGTCACCACGTTTTTGCGCTGTCCTCGAAGAATCCTGGTTTGCAGCCGGACGAAGACGCGTACCTCGTACGAACCGACGACACAGGTCAGGAGTTCGACGTCGGCCCGCTGGCCGAGTACACGAATCTGAGTCCGGGAGGGAACCGGTTCGCCATGGATGCCGCCCTGGCGCTGATCGAAGACGAGGACTCACTGGTCCCCTGGATCAGTGATCTGTACCCCAGCTCGATCTACATGGGCAATCTCATCCCGAAGGAATGCGAGATAGCGACCCCGACAGGCGTCATCCCCGCCGAGTGTCTCTCAGAGCAGTTCGGCGTGGCGTTGGAATACCGGAACGGACAGACCCGGCGCTTCGCCAGCGTGTACGAGAGCGAAGCCGACACCTACCCCGGCGACAGCGGTTCAGCGCTGATCGACGAGGATGGACGACTGTTGGGGATGCACTTCTACGGGCTGGTGCGCGAGCGCCCTGGCGGTGGGCAGATCTACGTCTCCGTCGCGATTCCGGCCTACCGTCTCTTCGGGCGCGGAGTCTTTTCCGGAGACATTTCCCTGGTCGATTGAGGTCCGCCCTGAACGGCGGCAATGGAGTGTGCACATTGATCCGATTCGATCTGACTTCTGTGTTTACCGAGGGCGCAACCTCGCTTGTGTCTTTGCTGGTTCTGATTTTGGTGTTGGGCGCACTATTCCTGCGCGAGATGCTTCGAAACGTGGAGGTGTCTCGATGGATGATCGCAGCGGTTGCCCTACTCTGGGTGGCGCTTGCGATAACTGCTGTCTACTTCGTCGGACGAGAAAGAGCACCGGGGCACCTCCTATCGAATGTCTCGACATCGGGTGGTCCGGGCTGGACCTACCACTGGGACTTTCCACTGGACGGCACCCCCTATGAGTGCAGCCAGTCGCTTTCCAGCGACACTCGACTTGAAGGCAAGTGCCGGGGGTTTCTCGAGGACAACCGAATTGCCGTTGTGTTCTACGACGCCGAGGATGACAACCACTGTTCCTTCTGGGGGGACATCGCCCAGAGAAAGCAGATCGCAGGGAAGTACTTCTGCCACAAGGGTGAACTCGGGATTCAATCCTGGGAAGGCGAGCTGGCCGAGTAGGTCTCCGGTTCAGGCGGCCAGCCTGGGGGGCTGGCCCGGGACCAGCCAGGATCGTTTGGCGGGCGCCCGCCTACTCCTCGACTCTGCGGTCCCCTGCAACGCTGGCGTGGCTGATCGGGGATGCGGGCTTCCCGTCCAAACCTGGCCCAGGATGTCAGGGATCAGGGACCTCCAGGAGGTTGCCTTGACGCCTCTCCGGGCCACTGTTACCCTCGAAATAGGTGCCCGGTCGCAACCAATCGTACAGAAACGACTTTTTGCCGTGCCGTAGCCTCGACCGAAGTTCGATCAAAGCTTCGGCGCTGATCCAAGCCCCGCTGTCGGGGAATGGGCCGGGAACCTGGTTTCTAGCTCGCAGATTGTGAGCATTGGAGTTTGAGAATGGGAACGAGATTGTACGTTGGCAACCTGCCCTTCAGTGCCGATGAGGCCGAGGTGCGTGCTCTGTTCGAACAGGGTGAGCGCACCGTCACCGATGTCCACCTGGTCACCGACCGCGAAACCGGACGCCCCCGTGGCTTCGGCTTCGTCGAGATGGGCAGCGCCGAGCAGGCCGAGCAGGCCATCTCCTCGCTGAACGGCTACTCGATGGGTGGACGCCAGCTGAACGTCAACGAGGCGCGTGAGCGCACCGGTGGCGGCGGCGGTGGTCGCGGCGGCTTCGGCGGCGGCGGCGGTCGCTACTAGTCGCTAGCGTCCCTCGGGGCGCGACCGACAACAAATAAGCCGATGACTGGGGCGCCCTTCGGGGCGCCCCTTTCTTGTTTTGGGGAGCTACTGCGGCAGGGCGTTCGTCGATTTGAGACAGAGTGCTTTGGGTACCCTGGGGTGGTGTATGATCGCGAAAAGCGACCGCTCGCCCGAGGTAGCACCGTGGCAACTAGCCTGGAACTCGATACCCGACGGCGCCGAGACGACGCGGGCAACGACACGAACTGGCGTGTTCTGACCACTCGAGTCAATCGGCGTCTCCCCAAATCTCACCGGGTCAAACCCGAGGGGGTCAATCCCTGCACCGGCTCTCCTCGTGTCGTCGAGTCAAAGGGCGCCCGCCCGGGGCGCGGCTGGTACATGGACCGAGCCGTGCGTCACCTGGACCGCATCATGCCGCTGCTCACCTGCGGTGCGCGGGAATCGCTCGAGTTCATTCCCGAATCCACGCTGCAGCATACGAGTAGTCGAGCGACCCAGATCATTCACTTGCAGCAAGCGCGGCTGGGCGTGCCGCTGTTCGAGTCACGAAGGTCCGTACACTTCAACGAGGCCGGAGCGGTCATTCTTGTAGGGGGCAACAACGTTCCGCGTACCGGCCTGCCCGAGATTCGCCCACGAGTGACCGCATCCGAGGCGCTCCTCGCGACCGTGCGACACTTCAAGGAGCACTTCGACTACGCCGACTACGACCTGCCGAGATCGAAACAGCCGCGCTTCAACATGTCGCGCCCCGAAGTGATGGCGGTGCCTCAGAGCCCACGACATGACACTGTCTTGCGCAAGCGGCCGTTTCGTCATGTGGTCGCCGCCCATCTGACCCTCCTGTTCCGGGGGGACGATATCCGTCTCGGATGGACACTCCAGGTTTCGTTGCCGGACAGGCTGCCGACCTTCGAGCTGGTCGTCGGGGCAGACGAGGATCATGGAGAAGAGATCCTCTTCTGCTCGCGAATCACGAAGGATGTGCAGAAACAGGGAAGGATCTACACCTGGGATCCAGACACTCCTAGAAAGACGGTTTCATTCCCGGTAGCACCCGACGCCTATCCGCGGATTCGCCCGGAGGGGCTGCCGGCGGCGTTTCCGCGGCCCTGGGTCAAAGGGCGCCGAACTGTCGGCAACAACGTGGAAGCCAGGGCCAGGAGAACGTTGAAGGGATCGAGACTCAGCGACGGAACGATTTCTTTCGCCCCCTCGGGGGCACAAGACCGCGGGGTCGTACAGGCGTTCTACCTTTGCAACTACCTTCATGACTTCTTCTATCTTCTCGGCTTCCGCGAACGAGAGCGCAACTTCCAAGACAAGAATTTCGGCATGGGTGGGAAGCCCGGAGACGAACTGATCGTTCGGATCGACAACAAGAGAGGAGCCGTGTTCGATCCGAAGCCCGAGGGCCACAGTTGTGCGATGTACCTCGGGAATGTCGGAGGAAGACGGACGTCACTCGATTCATCGGTCGTCATCCACGAGTATGTTCACGGACTGACCAGTCGTCTCGTTCTGGGAGAGCATTTGTGGCTCTCGGAGAAACAGCAGTCGCTCGAGGCCAGAGCAATTGACGAGGGGTACTGCGACTACTTCGCGATGTCGATCGAACACTACCAACGCCTGAGCAGAAATGCCGCCGCGAAGCGGAGAACCATCTTTGCGCGCTACTCCGCCAAGAATTCGAGCGTACCCGTCCGGCGTCACCCGTACGGCCCAGGCTTCAGTCTCCGCCACGGCGATGTCCTCAATGGCGGGGTCGCCGACCAGTACGACGCGGGGCAGGTATGGGCAGAGGCGTTGCTCAGGATGAACGAGAAGATCGGCGCTACCCTGGGCGAAGCGATGCTCGGTCATGAGATCGGCTGGCAAACCGTTGTGAACTCGCTGAAACTGATCACGAATCCGGAGGTCGACTTCATTGAAGGCGCCCGCAGTTGCCTTGCGGCGCTTGACGCACTGGTAGACCTGCCGATCTCCGCCACAGGGCAGCCCCTGCTACCTGCCGCCTCCCACGATGCCGCCCGCCTCGCGACGGAAAGCGCGTTCAAGGAGCTAGGAATCGATGTTTAGCCGCCCGAAGTTTCTCTGTGTGTGGATCCTGACATTGCTGGCTGGCGTTCCGTGCATCTCCGCAGAGGAGGACAAGAAGAAGGACCCGCCTACGCCAAGGAGTTGGTGTCAATACTACTGGGAGAATGACGCGTTCGACATCGTCAGCGGCTCCGATCGAGACTACACGAATGGCCTCAGGTTCAGCTGCGTCCGTGAAGACAACATGACGGAGTGGGGCCTCGAAGTCGAAAGCTGGATCAGCAACTGGTTCGATAGGCCGGTATTCCGAAGTGGCTTCGCATTCGGCCACCAGATGTACACCCCCGAAGATATCGAAGCCGCGGAACTCGATCTCGCCGATCGCCCGTGGGCGGCTTGGCTCTACGGGAGTTTCCTGCTCACCATAAGCAGCGACGACGACGAAACCAGCGCACGGGACGAGCAGGGCGCAGAAGAAACCACTCGTGGGGCCGATTCGAACGTGGATGACCGCGCCGAAAACCCGAGGCCCTATGCCCACCAGTTCGAGCTTCAGCTAGGCGTCGTTGGTCCTCCCGCAGGTGGACGATTCATCCAGAAGGAGATCCATCAACTCATCGGCGACGGCCTTCCGACCTGGGTCGAAGAGGTCGATACGAAGCTCGGGGCAAACCTGAACTACGAGTATCGCACTCGTCTTGGGAACCGGAATTTCGGCGCATCCTTCGCCGGGGGTGGAGCCCTGGGCAATGTCGCGGCCAACGCATTCGGGCGTGTCGACCTACAGGCCGGCTGGAATATCGACACCTTCGCGCCAGGTTCCATTCGCAACGCATTCATGCCTACTCAAACGAAAGACCGAAGCAAGCGGGATTTTCATATCTTTCTGGGCGTCGAAGGGCGGTTGGTCGGACGCAACATCTTCCTGGACGGAAGCCTGGAGCGCGGAAGCCGGCATACCATCGACACTGAGCATTGGGTCTACGACTATCGAGGCGGGCTGTCGATTCGCTACAAGCGGTTCCGGGTGAGCTACACCTATATCGAGCGGAGCAAGGAGTTCACACCAACCCGACAATTCCAGGACGGCACCCATGGATTCGGCTCATTCCTGTTTGCCTTCGAACCCTGGAGAAAGCGCTCTGACGGCGATAACAGCCGATAACCAGGATTGCTACCAGGCAATGGCCGCGGTGGCGTAGAACCCGTCCCAGCGGATATCGCCGGCAGGCTCGCCGAGTTGTTGAACCGCGCCATCCCACGAGGCGATCGCGAAACCGAAACGACCGGAAACCGCGCGAGGCGCGAGTCGATGCTCTTGCTTGGACTTGTCGTAGTCGGTCCAGGCGCGCCACTCGATCTGGACGCCCGCTTCGACCATTTGCGTCATCTGATCCCGGCCGTCGTTCAGATCTAGATCGGGGCTTCCAGGGCCGGCAACGCTGTTGGTGTGGCGCAGTGACGCGTCGATCTCGCCGCTCAGGAGAGCCACGTTTCCGAACAACAGCACCCCCCAACGGCGACCGAAATCGAAGCTGGCTCGCGAGCCGATCAAGAGGCCGATTGCATCAAATTCGGAGGTCGATACCACCGTTTCCGTAGTCGTCGTCGCCACGTAGTTCGTTTCCATCCGGTGATCGACCGAGGCATACCGCATTCCGGCGACGAAATCCCAGCGGCGCTTCTGTCCGTTGTCGTCGACAATCTTCAGTGGCTGCGAATAGGTCGCTTCGAATGTCTCTGCTTCGACGGTACTCACCGCCGATGCAGTACCTGCGTAGCTGCCGAGCGCCACGTCGGGTCGATAGAGAATGTCTCGCAAGACCCCAGCGCCGGATACCGCCTCGGCCCGGGCAGTCCCGTCGTAGTCCCAGAACTGCACCTTGACCGCAGATCCGTTCGACATCTGCCAGATCACATAGGGAGCCAGGGACGACTCCGCCGTGAACTCGGTGCGTTGCACCACGCCCTCGATAGAACCGTCGGAATCCGGATCCAGGATGGCGAAATCGCCGGGCAACTGAGTCGGTTGCATGAACCGAACCTCGAGCCCCACTGTGGCCGTCGCTTCCTCACTTTGCGCGAAGACCAAGATGTTGGAAGCAAACACAAAGATCAGTGACAGAGCGGCAAGGGTGCGCATTCAGGGTCCCCCAGAATCCGGCCGGTTTAGAGGATGATACACCACGCCCGAGCCTCGTCACGGCCGCTTCGAATCGGCCCTTCCCGGCGATCAGACCTCCCGTCCGCCCAGCCGCGCCAACCGTACCGGGACGTACTTGTGCCAGGGGGTGCGGGCCAACGGGTCGCAGCGGCGGGATTCGGTCAGTTCGTTGATCGCCGCGCCGTTCTGCCGAAGCCGGCCGTCGGCATCGGGGTACTGCATGCCGAAGCCGTGGGGTAGCGACAGGCAGCCGGGGCGCATGGCGTCGTCCCGCTCGATGGCGACCTCCACCGCTCCTACCGCCGACTCGCAGCGCACCCGATCGCCGTCGCTCAATCCGAGGTTGGTGGCATCCTCGGGATGGATGCGCAGCGCGCCGTCGCGGTCGCTCTTGCGCCAGGCCGGGTCGCGATAGATCTGGTTGGCGTTGTAGGCACGGCGCTCGCCCGCGGCGAGGATGAAGGGGAAGCTCGCGGCGTCTTCCCGCTCGACCGGCTCGGCAGCAAGGGCCGCGAGTTCCGTCAGCATCTCGGGGATCGCCAGGTGGATCTTGCCGTCCTCGTGGAGCACCAGCTGCCAGACCTCGTCGTGGGTGTGGGTACTGATCGGGATCGCCGTGTCGGTGTGCATGATCCGCTGGAACAACGCCTCACCCAGCGCCGCGCTGCTCCCACCGCTCAGGCCGGTGCGCCGCACTTGTTCGGGATAGCGCTTGGCGTAGAACTGACAGGTGCCCCACAGCACCGCCGCGCTCTCGGCACGGTCGGGGAGTGCCTTGCCCAACGTCGCGTAGAGGATCGTCGCGGCGTAGCGCTTCCACTTCGGGTTGCGGGCGATGGTCAGGCCTAGCGCCTTGGGGAAGATACCCAGCGACGGACGCTTCATATGCCAGCGGGCGGCGCGCTCGAGCAGCGGGAAGCGGTCGGGGATCTCGCTGAGAGCAACCAACAACCGCCGGTAGATCTCAGGCTCCGGCAGGGTGTCGTCGCCTTGTGGCGCTTTCAGCACCGGGCGGCGCACGTGAAAGTAGTTGGTCGGGAACGAGAGGGTAAAGAAGGTCGCCTCGGTTTTCTCCAGCTGCGTCGGCCCCGGCAGGATGTAGTCGGCGGCCTCGGCGGTCTCGGTCATGGCGACGTCGACCACCACCAGCAGGTCGAGCTTCTTGAACGCCCGGCGGCAGGCGTGGGTGTCGGCCGCTGTTTGCAGCGGGTTGCCACTGTCGACGAACAGCGCGCGCAGCCTCTCCGGGTGATCGGTGTCGATCTCGCTGGGCAGCACGTTGGGCGGATAGAACTTGGAGATCTGTCGCATCCCGGTGACCCGGGTCTTCGGCGCCGTCTCCTTGGAATGCCCCACCAGCGGCGCGAACTGGGTGTGCAGGTTGATCGTGCCCGGCTTGCCGAAGTGGCCGGGGATCAACGCCAGGAGCTTCTCCAGGTAGGTGTTGAGGGTGCTGTGGAGCGATTGCTCCAGGCCGAGATCGTGGCGGGTGCATCCCGCCCTGGCCCGGGCGAAGTCGCTGGCGATTTTTCGCACCACCGCGGGGTCACAGCCGGCGCGCTCGGCGTACTCGTTGACGGGAACGTGGTGGAGCTGTTCCCGCAACTCGTCGAAACCGACGGTGTGCTCGTCGAGGAAGGCGCGGTTCTCGAGACTCTCCTGAATCATCGTGCCCAACATCGCCGTCATCAGGAACGCGTCGGTTCCCGGGCGCACCTGCAGATGGATGTCGGCGTACTCGGCGGTGACCGTGCGCCGGGGGTCGACGACTACCAACGTGCGGTTCGGATCTTTCTTGAAGGCGCGCAGCACCTCGCGAGCCTTGGGGATGCCGTGGGCCTGCCAGGGATTGGCGCCGAGGATGATCGCGTAGTCGGCGTGGTGGATCTCCTCGGTCAAGTGACAGGTCTGCCGCCCGAACAACTTGCCGTTGACCCAGAAGTCGCCGGTCTTCTCCTGAGCGAGCGCGTTGTAGACGTAGGGTGTCTCCAGCGCAGCGCGGAAGGGAACCGCGTAGGCCCCGCCGAGATGGTTCCCCTGGCCGCCGCCGCCGTAGTAGGCGATGGCGTGCCCCCCGTGCTCATCCCGCACAGCCTTCAGTCTGGCCGCGACCTCGTTGATCGCCGTATCCCAGTCGATGCGCTCGAAGCTGCCGTCGGGGCGCCGCCGCAGCGGATGCCGCAACCGGCGCTCGTGGTTCTGGTAGTAGTCCAGACGCGCCGCTTTCTGACAGAGGTATCCCTCGGACAGCGGGTGCTGTTTGTCGCCGCGGATCTTGGCCAGCCGCCCGTTCTCCGGGCGCACCTCCAGGCCGCAATTGAGGCTACAGAGCGGACAAGCGGTCGACGTCCATCCGGCTTCGCGTGGTTGTGCCATGGGGGAAGCTTAGCCCGATGTCCGCCTCTCCCGGCAGGTTGCCCATGTCCCCCGCTTTTGAACGGCGTTCACTTCCTGCGCAGCGTCTGCCGCTGCGACTTCACCCAGGTCTCTCCATCGTCCAGGCTGTAGTGCATGATCGCCCGCAACGTCTGCGCATCGATGTCTTCGTGGGTGAAGCGCACGATCATCGTACCCGCCGTGGTCTTGCGCGGCTCGGAGACAATCACCGGGCTATCCAACTTGCCCGACAGCGACCAGGTGTCCCCCTTCTGATTGACATCCAGCATGCGGAAGAGTTGCTCCACCGGGTCGTAGAACACGAAGGTCTTGCTCAGGGTCTGAAGCTCGGGCGCATCGTGAGTCAGCAGGATCAGTCGATCGGGAATCAACCACTCGCCGTGGTTCTCCCAATGTGTCGTGCGGGCGACCTGGCCGGCAGCGTCATAGAACTCGGTTTCCACCGACCAGCGGCCGAGCAGTTGTTCCAGTCGCCTTCGTGCTTCCTCGGGTAGCGGCGCAAGTCCTTCGGTGAACGCAGCGTTTCCAGGGTTGTCCCCGGCGATACGCATCAACCGATACGTGCCGCCGTATCGACCCCACGGCTTCCAACCACCGGCGGCGAAGTCGTAGATGTCGAGCTGTACGTTGAGCGCATCGGCGCCGTCAGGCCGAAAGATCTCGCGGAAGCGCCGCACGTTCCCGGGGTACTCCGGGGCCGGGCGACTCTGATCCGGAGCGTAGTGGACTTCGTAGGTGCGGTTGAGTTCGCCGGCGCCGGCGGTGTATTCGCCGCGGAACAGCAGGCCATCGCGAGTCTGGCTCTGCAGGAAGACGATGCGCCCCGCCGCCGGGTCCCAACTGATAGTGCCCTCGACGATGGCGGCCTCCCGGTCGCCGGGTGGGAAGCCCTCGACGTTACGCACCGCCCGCCGGCGGGGCCCCCAGGCCCACTCGATGGAAACGTGAGAGGCGAACTCCGGATGATCCTCGAGGAAAGGCGAATCCGCCGGGAGCCGCCACTGCCCGATGTAGGGCTCGAAGACCGCGAGCGGGTTCGACCCTTCGGTTGCAGCTTCTGCGTTGTCTGGAGCGTTCGAAGGGTCTGCCGCCTCGGCTGGAACCTTGGCGAGGAAGCAGACGAACAGAGCCAGGATCAAGAGTGGTCGGGTGGATGGACATCGCATCGGGTTACCTCCGTCATGGGAGCATGCGGGAGGTTCAGGCCGAACTCCATGGAGCGCGCCGCAAGTGGAGCGCAATTGAATCGCAAACTGTAAGCCGCTCATTCTTCGGGAGTTGCGAGGATCGAACCGGCTCTGCTCCGGTGTGCTCAGACCCGTTTGGTCCACGCCGCTTGGTAGAGTGAATCGGTAGAGCGGGAGCAACGATGCAACTTCAGTTCGATCGATACCGACTGGATCTCCGCGCCCGGGAACTGTGGCGCGGAGAGCGGCGGGTTCGGATGCAGGAGAAGCCGTTCCTGGTGCTGGTCGCCCTGACCAGGGAGCCCGGCGAGGTGGTCACCCGGGAGGAGCTGCGGGACACGCTGTGGCCCGATGGGACCGTGGTCGACTTCGACAACAACCTCAACAGCGCCGTAACCAGCCTGCGCGCCGTGCTGCGGGATTCGGCGCGCAGCCCGCGGTTCATCGAGACCATCCCCCGCGTCGGCTACCGATTTCTTTCCACGGTAGAGGCCCTCGAGACTCGGGCCCCGGCCACGCAAGGCACCGGCGAGAAGCCTGCCGCTCCCGGCGTGCGCCGGCCCGAGACAAGACGGGCCGGGTGGCTTCGCGCCATCGCCGGTATCGCCGCGCTGGCCGCAATAGCCCTGGCGGCCACGACCGGGCTGAAGTCCACCCCGCAGTCGGCGGTACTCGATGACGAGGCGCGCACTGCGTGGGAACGCGGTCAGTTCCTGTCGGAACGTGCCGAAAAAGACGATCTAGCCCGGGCGCTCAGCGCCTTCGACGCGGTACTCGAAGCCCAACCCGAGTTCGCGCCTGCTTTGGCGGCTCGTGCCGAAACGCGGATCCGGTTGGCGTTTCACCAGCGAGACGATCTGCGCGAGACACTACAGCGAGCAGGCTCCGATGCGCAGGCCGCGTTGACCCTCGACGACGATCTGGCCGAGGCCCATTGCTCCCTCGGACTGGTACGGCTTCATGTCGACTGGGATATCCAGGGGGCAGGGCAAGCCATTGAACGTGCCCGAAGCCTGCAGCCGGAGCATGCGCGAATCCAGCTGGCCACGGCAAGTTGGCTGGCGGCAGCCGGAAGACTGGATGAAGCGGTCGACGCCGCACGCCATGCGGTTGCCCTGGATCCGGCCTCCTATCTCGTACGCGCCGACCTCGGTTGGTTCCTGCTGGCGGCGGGCAGATTCGAGGAGGCGGTTCAGGAGAGCCGCGAGGCGCTGGCGGTCGAACCCGAGTTCCTGCCGGCCTGGTCGTTCCTCGTGCCTGCACTGGAGCACCTCGGTCGAACCGGCGAAGCGGTGAACGCCGCGAAAGAGGTCATGCGTCTCTCGGGAGCGGATCCGGCGACCATCGACACTCTCTTGAGTTCACCTTCGACCGATGCCCTGGTGGCGTACCGTCAGTGGCGACTGGATGCGGCCAGATCCGGCGGCGCGACTCACCTGCAGCTGGCGCTCCTCCACGCGCCCCTGGGCCATCGCGAGGAGGTCGTCAGCCGGCTCGCTCTTTCCGCCGAGGATCGGGACCCCTTCCTGGTTTTCCTCCCGGGCTATCGCGAGCTCGACCCGCTACGCGGGGACGCTCGATTCGAGACGATGCTGCTCCACCTGGGGCTGTCGAGCGATCGCCAGGGCCTGCGGTCCAGCCTGTAGCCGCAGACAATCTCGGTTTTCACGTAACGCTTCCCGGCAAATCAGGACCTTCTCCGGTGAAGGGGCGGGGCGGGCCAGGTCGATACCTTATCGACGGATCCGGCTTCGTCGGACAGGGAGGGGCGATTTTGCGACTCGTTTCCAGGCTCTGTGTGATGCTCCTTGCGGCTCTCGCCGCCCTCCCCGCCGCCGCCGTCGACATCTTCGTCGCCAACCACAGCTTCGAGGACCCCGCCATCGCCGCCGGCACCTTCGACACCGACGCCCCGGCACCTCCCGGCTGGATCGAATACGGGCTGATCGATTTCGGCTACCGCACCGTCGGCGTCCTCGACCCCACCGGCACCCAGCTCTACCCGGGCGGCGCGCCTCACGGCGACAACGTCGGCGTGGTCTTCCTACTGGACGATCCGGACAACCAGACCATGGTCGCCGGCATCGAATCCGGCATGATGCAGACCCTGAGCGCGACCCTTGAGACCGACACGATCTACACCCTGACCATCGAGGTCGGCAACATCGCCTCGGACCCGAACCCGCCCCACGACATCTACGAATTCGACGGTTTCCCCCAGTACCGCATCGACCTGTTGGCCGGCGGCCAGATCCTCGATTCCGACGCGAACTCGCTGCTGCCGCCGGAAGGGGAGTTCCTGACCTCGACCGTGCAGGTGGCCATCGGCGCAAACCACCCCCAGGAAGGCGCCCAGCTCGGCATCCGCCTGGCCAACCTCAACGCGGCGCCGGGGATCGAGGTCAACTTCGACAACGTCCGCCTGAGCAGCACCCCCGCGGGGGCGGGTGAAGTGCCCGGCGGGGCCGGCCAGCCGGGGCCGCCCCTCACCGTAAATCGGGGGATCGGTGCCGAGGTGGTGCTGGAGTGGAGCCCTTCCTGTATCGCCGGCGACGGCGACTACGCAGTCTATGAAGGCGTGCTCGGGGACTTCGGCAGCCACCTGCCGGTGGGCACCCCGGCGTGCACGACCGGCGGTGGGACCACCCTGAGCTTCGTTCCCGGCAGCGCCGGGCGATACTTCCTGGTGGTGCCGTTGAACGGGGCCGACGAGGGATCGTACGGCGTAGACAGCAGCGGCGCGGCCCGGCCGGCAAGCGCCGCGGCCTGCGGAACCCGGAGAGTCGCCGCCTGCCCCTAGGCAAAGAATCTCCCTCGATTCGAGTTTTTCTGTAACGGGTCTCCCGAACCCGGCACCTGTCCCACGTCAACGCTGCACGCGGGGCGGCCGACAGCGGCTCGCCTGCGGCACAACCCCCTCATGAACGTTCGCCCCCGGACAGGACGGCGACAGGAGTTACGAGAATGGACAGAAGTCAACACGACGATGCGCTCGAGGCACTTGGCCTCGACGAATCCCTGACCGGGGTGGCCAGCCCCGGGACCGCCCCCTCCGGCGGCAGCGACTGGGGGCGCGACAGCGACCCCCTCGACGGCTCGGCCGGAAGCGGCCGCGATGAGGGCAGCGCCGACGACGATCTCCTGCTCGGTGACGACAGCGACGAGACCCTCGACGGAGGGGACGGCAACGACATCATCCGCGGCGGAAGCGGCGACGATGTACTGATCGGCGGCGAGGGCGGCGACGACATCGACGGCGGTAAGGGGAACGACTACGCCGAAGGTGGCAGCGGCCACGACACGGTCAGCGGCTGGACCGGTGACGACCTCATCCTGGGCAACGCCGGGGATGATTCCCTCGACGGCGGCGCCGGCGACGACACCCTGGACGGCGGCTCCGGCAACGACTTCATCGAAGGTGGCGGGGACGATGACGCCCTCGAGGGAGGCCAGGGCGACGACACGCTGGACGGTGGCATCGGCAACGATTTCATCGAAGGTGGCGACGGCAATGACGCCCTCGAAGGGGGCCGGGGCAACGACACCATCCGTGGCGGTAGCGCCGACGACTTCATCGAAGGCGGTTCCGGCGACGACTCGGCCATCGGTGGTGACGGCAACGACACCCTGAGAGGCGGCAACGGAGCCGACACGATGATGGGTGAGTCGGGCGACGACACCCTCATCGGTGGCGCCGGCGCGGACACCCTCTTCGGAAGTGCGCAGGACAACCCCGGCGACCCGAACGAAATCGACGTGTTCGACTACGACGCGGTAGGCGATTCCGGACTCGGCGAGAAGGCCGACCAGATCATGGACTTCGGGCTTAACGACCAGATCGATCTGTCCGACATCTCCGACGGTTCGTTCAAGTTCATCGGCGAGGAAGGCTTCAGCGGCCGCGGCCGCGGCGAAGTGCGCTTCGACCTGGAGAACCTGGACGGCGAAGCGGTCGCCAACGACGTGGTCGTGCAGATCGACGTCGACGGAGACGGCACCGCCGACATGGAGATCAAGCTGATGGACGCCGGGTCCATCGACTCCGGCAACTTCATTTTCTGACCCAGCCGAAGGTGGGGCCGGACCAATGCGGCCTCACCTTCGGCGTCTCTTCCCTCTGCTCCGGACCTGCGAACCATGACTTCATTTGCACCTTCAGCTCAGAAACCTCGAGGCGCCAACCCGCTGCGTGAAGCACTGGGCGCCTGCCGGACGGCGTGGATCGCGTTGGGCGTGATCAGTTTCTTCATCAGCGTGCTGACGCTCACGGTGCCGCTCTACACTCTGCAACTCTTCGACCGGGTCATCTCGGGTCGGAGCGTCGAGACGCTCCTCTATCTGAGCCTGGTCGCCGTGGCGGCGCTGATCGCGCTGGGTAGCCTGGAAGCCCTGCGGAATCGCATGCTGATTCGCGTCAGCGGCTGGCTCGGGCAACGGGTCGGCGCCGATGCGCTGGGGAAAGCGGTGCAGTACCGCGCCCTCGGCGGCGGCTACGGCGCCCAGGTGCTGCGCGACCTCTCGCAACTGCGACAGTTCATCGCCAGCCACGGCCTGATCGTGCTGTTCGATGCGCCGTGGGTGCCGATCTACCTCGCGGTGATCTTCCTGCTGCATCCGCTGCTGGGCGCCATCGCCGGTGCAGGCGCCCTGGTACTGCTGGCGCTGGCCTGGATCAACGAGGCCCTCACCCGGGAGCCGCTGCGGCAAGCTTCCGGAGCCCGCACCCAGGCGCTGCGCAAGGTGGAGCTGGCCCTCGGGCAGGCGGATTCCGTCGAGGCCATGGGGCTGCTGCCCCAGGTGCTCCGCCGCTGGCAGTCGGACGATGACGCCTCCCGCGATCACTCCGCCAGTGCCGGCAACCGTGCCGGTGCGGTCGCTGCGCTGGCCAAGTCCTTCCGCTGGATGCTGCAGGTCGCCATGCTCGGCGCCGGCACCTATCTGGCGCTTGAACAACAGCTCACGGCAGGTGCGATGATCGCCGGCTCCATTATCCTGACCCGCGGGCTGCAGCCGGTGGAGTCGGCGATTCATGGCTGGAAGGCGCTGGTGCAGGCGCGCCTGGCGCTGGCGCGGCTCAACGAGTTTTTCGATCACGCGCCCCGGCGGCATGTCGACATCGCGCTGCCGGAGCCGACGGGACGCCTGTCGGTGGAACGGCTGGCGTTTGCCGGCAGCGAGCGGTCAACGCCGATCCTCAAGGGGTTCTCCTTTGAGTTGGAGGCGGGCCAGGCGTTGGCGGTGATCGGCCCCTCGGGGTCGGGCAAGTCGACTCTGGCTCGACTGCTGGTCGGCATTCGCAAGCCGACCGTCGGCGCGGTGAGGCTCGACGGCGCCGACGTTCATGCCTGGGAACGGGCGGACTTCGGCCGGCACGTGGGCTACCTGCCCCAAGACGCTGCGCTGTTCGAAGGCACCGTCGCCGAGAACATCGCGCGGCTGGGCGAGGCGAACCCCGAAGCGGTCGTCGCCGCGGCGCAGCTGGCCGGCGCCCACGAAATGATTCTCGCGCTGCCCCAGGGGTATCGCACGCCGGTCGGCGAGAGCGGGCTGCCGCTATCCGGCGGGCAACGACAGCTGATCGCTCTGGCTCGGGCCGTCTTCGGCCGGCCTCGGTTCGTCGTGCTCGACGAGCCCAACGCCGGCCTCGACGGTGAGGGGGAGCGGGCGTTGGCCCGTTGCCTCTGCCGGCTGCGTGAGTCCGGCGCCACCGTGGTGCTGATCGCCCATCGGCCGAGCCTGGTTCGTCAGGCCGACCGGGTGCTGGTGCTGAAGGAAGGCGCGATCGAGATGTGCGGCACGCCTGCCGACGTACTTCCGCGCCTCGGCCTGGCCTCCGCTTCGCTGCAAAGGAGCATCGGATGAACGCCCCGTCCCAACCTCCGATCCGCGGGCTGTTGCTCGCCGCCGTCGCGGTCCTCGTGATCTTCGGCGGGGCGCTGGCCGCCTGGTCGCTGCTTGCTCCGCTGCAGAGCGGCGCCGTCGCCAGCGGGCGGGTCAACGTCGCCGATCAGCGCAAGACGCTGCAGCACCTGGAAGGGGGCATCATCCGCGAACTGCTGGTGCGCGAAGGCCAGACGGTCGCGGCAGGGGATGTGATCCTCCGCCTCGAGGGCACCCGCGCCCGGGCCGCGCTGGAGCTGCAGGAAGGGCAGCTCGATCAGTGGCTGGCCCGTCATGCCCGGCTGATTGCCCAACGGGACGGCTCGACAGTCGTCGACTTCCCCTCCCGCTTGCGTGAGCGCAGCACCGATGCGGAGGTCGCCACGCTGATGGCCGACGAGAATTCGGTTCTCGCCGCGGCCCGCCGCACCCTGAGCGGCCGGCGCGATCTGCTCGAGCAGGATATCCGCCGGACCGAACAGGAGATTCGCAGCCTGCAGGCCCGGCTCGACGCCGATCGGCTGCAGCTTGAACTGGCGCAGCAAGAGCGCGAGCGGCTGAGTGAACTCGCCGGAGCAGGCATCGCCGCGCCGGCGCAGCTGAAGCCTGCCGAGTCGGAGGTGGCGCGCATCACCGGCAGCATCGGCCGGGGCGAGGCGCTGATCGCCCGGGCCCACCAGAGCATCGCCAAAAGCCGCCTGGAGATGGAAGATCTCGACAACACCGCCCGCTCGCAAGCGGTCCAGGAGATCACCGAGGCCCAGGGACGGATCGACGAAACCAGGGAACGGATCGTGGCCCTGGCCGACCAGGTCCGTCGCACCGAGCTGCGGGCGCCGGTATCGGGCACCGTGGTCGGCCTGCGGTTCCACACTGCCGGCGGCGTGCTGCGCCCCGGCGAGCCGGTGCTCGATCTGGTCCCTCGCGACGAGACCCTGGTGATCGACGCCCGCGTACGCCCGACGGATATCGACCTGGTGCAACCCGGCCTGCCGGCCCAGGTGCGCTTGACCGCGCTGCCGCATCGGACGACTCCGCTGTTGGATGGGGTCGTCACCCGGGTTTCGGCCGACGTGCTCCATGACGAGGCCAGCGGCGCAGCCTACTTCCTGGCCCAGGTTCGGGTCGAAGACCCGCAGGCGTGGGTCGAGGACAAGCTGTACCCCGGCATGCCTGCCGACGTGTTGATCCTGGCGGGAGAACAGACCGCCTTCTCTTACCTGACGGCGCCGCTGCGCGACAGCTTCCAGCGCGCCTTCCGCGAACTCTAGAGGTCGTGATGAACGTGCTCTTCATGCATCAGAACTTTCCCGGCCAGTTCCAGCACCTGGCAGCGGCGCTTGCGGCGCAACCCGGGAACAACGTGGTTTTCCTGACCCAGCGGAAGGACCGCCGGATCCCGGGCGTGCGCAAGATCGTCTACAAGACCAGCCGCGACGCCTCCAAGGAGACCCACCGCTACCTGCAGAGCTTCGAGTCGGCGACGATTCGCGGCCAGGGAGTGGCGCGGGCGCTGCTGCAGCTGGCGCGGGAGGGCTTCCGCCCCGACGTCATCTGCGGCCACTGCGGTTGGGGAGAGACGATGTTCGTCAAGGACATCTTCCCCGACGTGCCGCTGATCAACTACTTCGAGTTCTACTACCACTCCAGCGGTGCCGACGCCGGATTCGATCCGGAGTTTCCTACGAGCCTCGACAGCGCCGCCGCGCTGCGGGTGCGCAACAGCGTGCAGCTACTGGGGCTCGAAGCCTGCGACGTCGGGCTCAGCCCGACCCGCTGGCAGCAGTCGCTGTACCCCCAGGCGTTCCAGGACAAGATCCGCGTGATCCACGAAGGGGTCGACACCCAGCGGGTCAAGCCGGCCGACGACGCCGTGTTCGAGATGGCCGACGGACGCCGGCTGACCGCGGAGGACGAGGTCGTGACCTACGTCTCCCGGAACCTCGAACCCTACCGCGGCTTTCACATGCTGATGCGGGCGCTGCCGGAGCTGCTCCGCCGCCGCCCCCGGGCCCAGGTGGTGCTGGTCGGCGACGATGGACGTGGCTACGGGTCCGTGCCGGCCGACGGGACGAGTTGGCGGGAGACGCTGCTGCGCGAGGTGTCAATCGACGCCTCCCGGGTCCACTTCGTCGGGCGGCTGCCTTACGACAAGTATCTGAAGCTGCTCCAGGTCTCGAGCGCCCACGTCTACTTCACCTACCCGTTCGTTCTCTCGTGGTCGGCGCTGGAGGCCATGGCCGCCGGTTGCGCGCTGATCGCTTCGGATACCGCGCCGGTCCGCGAGGTCGTACGGGACGGCTGGAACGGCCTGCTGGTCGACTTCTTCGACCGCCAGGGGCTCGTCGACCGCATCGAGCGGGTGCTGGCCCACCCCGACGGCATGGCCGCCATGCGCCGGCGCGCCCGCAAGGATGTCGTCGAACGCTTCGACCTCCGGAAAGTCTGCCTACCGGCACAGCTCCGCTTGCTGGATGAAGTCACCTCGCGCCACGCCGTGGCCGCAGGATAAGGAAGAATAGAATGCGATTCTCAACAGGCGATCCCGTTCCGTGGTTCACGGCCGCGACGCAAACCCAGCAACGGTTCAAGTTCTCGACCGCCGCCGGCCGCTACGTGATCCTCAGCTTCTTCGGTTCCGCCAAGGCCCCCGCGGCCCGGCGACTGATTGCCGACGTCGAGGCCAACTCAAGCGCTTTTCGCGACGACGAGCTGTGCTTCTTCGGCGTGAGCGTCGATCGCGGGGACTTCCGTGAGCGCCGGATGCGGCCGCTACCGTCGGGCGTGCGCTACTTCCAGGACCTCGGCGGTGAGATCAGCCGGGCCTACGGCGCCCTCGGCCCGGCGGCGGATCCGGCCCCGAATGAAATCAGGCTCCCTGCCGGAAGCTACCGCCCTTTCTCGCTGTTGCTGGACCAGCGCTTGCGGGTCCTCGCGCAACTGCCATTGCTCGGCGACGGCGCCGATCACCTCCCCCAGCTACTCGAGCTCGCTCGTGAACTGCCGGGGCTCGGAGAGCAGCGTGTCGCGGATATCCCCGCGCCGGTGCTGATCGTGCCGCGAGTCTTCGAACCGGAACTCTGCCGCACATTGATTGACCTGTACGAATCCCGCGGCGGCGAGGACTCCGGCTTCATGGTCGAGGAAGGTGGCAAGACCGTTGGCAAGTACGACTACAAGACCAAACGCCGCTCGGACTGCGACATCGAGTGCGAACACCTCCGGAAACAGTGCATGAACCGCATTCGCACGCGGCTGCTGCCGGAGATCAAGCGAGCTTTCCAGTTCCAGGCCACCCGCATGGAGCGCTACATCGTGGCCAGCTACGACGGCGACCACGGCGGCCACTTCCGCGCCCACCGGGACAACACCACCCCCGCCACCGCCCACCGCCGCTTCGCCGTCTCCCTGAACCTCAACGCCGACGAGTACGAAGGCGGCCACGTGTGGTTCCCGGAATTCGGACGGCAATTGTACAAGCCGCCGACCGGAGGCGCCGCGGTGTTCTCGTGCTCGCTGCTGCACGAAGCCACCCCGGTGACCCGCGGCGTGCGCTACGTGTTCCTGCCTTTTTTGTATGACGAGGCCGCGGCCAAGGGCCGGCAGCCACTGCCGGCTGAGAAGGAAGAAACCCGGCAACCGTGCGCCGCCTCCGGCTGCTGAATCAGGACGCGCAACTAGCTGAACTGCTTCAGGTACCAGAGCCCGACGGCCAGCAGCAGCATCACCACCAGGCCGGCGAAGAGCAGCAACGCCCGGCCCGGGGACGGCTGCCCCGCGGCCGTACGGCGCTCAGACTTCGATTCGTCGCGCTTCGGCGCCGACGGGTCTTGTGGTTGGCTCATGACTGAATCTGCTCCGGAACGATCGTAACCTCCGACCCGTCCTTGTGGATCGCCGTACGGATCACCCGCTCGGTGACGCTATCCAGATAGGCCATCAGGCTCGCCGAAATCTCCCTGAACTCCGGCTGCAGAGTATCGCGAACGAAGCTGTGCGGCACCTTGGCCATGACTGTCGTGTGCCGCTGCCTGGGGTAGCGGTAGGGCTCGATGCCATAGCGCCGCAGAAGCGCCACCATCACCCGCCGGTTCCAGGCGTCGGGGAAGGTGAATTTGTACTCGACGGCGGGAGCCGCGCGCTCGAACCGGCGCAGGCGCTCGAGAAGGCGCTCCCGGGCTCCGGCGGCGGCGGTTCGTTCGCCGGGAGTGGCGGCGCCGGCGTGGAGCGCCTCGATGCGGCGGAGTTTCTCGATCAGAGTGGCTTCGTCCATGACGGTTCCTCGGGCGCCGGTGCGGCTTTTGTCGGTGGAGGCGCAGTACGGCAGGGCAGGATATCGCGAGACCGAGCCTCGTGGGAGATCTTGGCACCAGACCGGGTTGCGTTGAAGAAACCCCGAACTGGAACCCTTGAGTGCCGGGCCCCGATCCCGGTCTTCGATCCCCGAAGCCACTCCCTTCACACGCTTGCACGCGCTAGGGGACGAGACGTATCTCAGGGTATGTGGATTGATGCAACCCACCAGGCTTCTCGCGCGTTTGTTCGCCTATGAAGAAGACTTGGGGCGCTGGACTCTTACTCATCCTGTGCGCGAGCTGTGAGGTCGAAGACCCTACAGAACCGCGTCTCACACGCGAGCAGGCCTGCGCCGGCATCGTGGATTCGACTGCTGAGGGTGCGCCACGGGACTGGGCCGCGCTTGCCGGCTGCGACCTGCTGACCGCCCACGACATCATGCTCGCCAACCATCCAGGCCCCGTCGATGAGGAGAACCCAGGTTTTCTCGCAGTCGCGGACAAGGCTCTGGCGGGGGCACTCGAACTCGTGCCTCGCGTCAACACGCCGGAAGCGTTCCAGAACGTGTTGGCCGCCTACAGCGCGCCCTTCCGGGATGGTCACTTCGGAGTGCACGGCACTCAGGCGCTCTTCGACCTGCCGTCGTCCCGGGAAGGAGGGCCGCGCTGGGCGGGAGTGGTAATCGGATTTCGTGATGGCCACCTGGCCGTCGCGCATGCCGAGCCCGAACTCGGAATCAGCGAGGGCGACGCACTCATCGGCTGTGATGGAATCGACGCCAAGGAGTTGATGCATCGCAACGTATTCGCATTCGCAACCCGCGATCCGAAGAGCCCGACGAGTTGGCGGACTGAGGCACACCGGCTACTCCGCCACTACGGCAACCCGTTCGTCGAGTTGCCCAAGAGTTGCGAGTTTGAGACGGAAACCGGCCGCATCGGTATGGAGCTGGACTGGCGCCCGTTCACACAAGAAGTTCGGTGGCCGGCAGAGCGCAAGTCGCTGTTTGGCCCAAAGCCTGCGGTGGGAATGCAAGAAATCAGGCCGGGAGTGTGGTGGATTCAACTCCCGGATTTCTCGCCGACCACCGAGGAAGAGATTTACGGCATCAAGAATCTGATCGCAGATGTTGCGGCTTCGCGCGAAGAACTGGCCACCAGTAAGGCGATCGTGTTTGACACTCGAGGCAATCAAGGCGGAAGCAGTGTCTGGGGCCGGCGTGTCCTCAAGGCGCTCTACGGCGAGGAGTACGTCGATCACCGCACACATCAGCCCGGTGTCGAAGTGCATTGGCGGGCGAGTGAAGAGAACGAGACCTACCTCGAGTCACTTGGCGATCGTTTCAATGAGACGGGCGAGACCGAGCTGGCGCACTTCGTGATCGAAGTCGCCGTCGGGATGCGTACCGCAAGAGAGACCGGCCTGGAGTTCTACGTGGCGTCCAGAGAAGACGATGAGGCGCCCGCCCCAGCAGGCCCCCACGACGTGAAGGCCAAGACATACCTGTTCACCCACGGCTGGTGCGCAAGCGCATGCCTGGACTTCGCCGACTACGCCCTCGCGATGGAGGGGCTCACCCACATCGGACACGCCACCGGGTCCGATTCGTACTACATGGAAGTGCGTCAAGAGAAGCTGCCATCCGGCTTCTCGCGGGTGGTCGTGCCGATCAAGGTCTACCGGAATAGGATGCGGGGCAACGGGGACTACTACACACCCGAGTTCGGATTCGATGAGTTCGACTGGACGGACGAGAGTGTCAGGGAGTGGTTCTTGGAGGAGGTTTATTCCAGGGCTCATTGATGACTTGTAGCCCAGACGACTGCCAGATCTACCCGTCAACACCGCGAGTCAAGGAACGCTGTGAGCTGCTGCGAATCGACCTTGAAGCGTCGCATGGCCACGTCTGTCGCTACCAATGAGTGAAGGAGCAATCGCTCACGACTGCTACCAAAGCCCTCGCCCGGCGGCACGCTTCACGTGCGCGTTCACGCTGCCGCCCGTCTTGCCGATAATCGTCTTGATGAATGCAAAGTAGTCAACGACCTGCCGCTAGGGACCACGTTCGCGCTGATGTCGTGAGCGCCTGCGATACTCCGATCTCGCGAACGCATAGGCATTACGCGTGTACGTCGATTTGTCCAGCGCCTTTCTCGGGAACTGGGGTCCGTTGTCGACCACGAACCTGGTCGCTCGGATAGCCCCATTCAAACGCGATCATGTCGAGAACCCTAGGCACTTGTTCACCTGCAATCGAGATGCCGATGTCGATGCCAAAAGACACACGGCTGAAGGTCGCCAGGACTCTTCTAGGAAGCGGCGACACGTTGGCTCGTTGTTAGCCAGCTCCTGAACGCCTACCAGCTATTCGCGGGCCACTACCGTATCGTAGAGACCGTATTGCGTGAGCCCTGCGTGGCTCTCGATCCCTGTGTACCGTAGCGATGCGTCTTCATAACGACGAAAAGCGAATACTGCCTGGTTCATCTGCTCGGTGTTGAAGACCTTCAGCCGTACGAGGAGGTGAAAGTCCTCCACTGTCAGGCCGGTGACCGCTAGGAACAACTCCGGCTCTAGCTTCGTAATCACATCCTGCAGCGTGTTCTCGCGGAAGTCGGTCAGATACATGAACGCCGGAACCCGCGTCGCGAACTTAATCAGCTTCTCCTGCACCAGTTTTCGCTTGGATCTGTACTCTCTCTCTTCGTCGGTGAGTTGTTTCTTCTGCTTCTTCGTCAGATCCTTGTCCTTCGCTTTGGTCTTGAGCTCCTTCACCTTTTCGCTCTTGTTGATGATGGTCTCGATGATGTTGTCGCCTAACGCGCGCCACCCCTCGATCCGCTCGACTGCGGCCATCGCTTCTGGGTTGCTCAAGATGCGCCGCAGAGTGTCATTGTCGACGTTCACGAGAAGCGCGCTCTCCCACTTGCGTGCCAGGAGTGTCGCGGAGGTACCCGCCATCGCGATGTCAAGAATCCCACCAGCATCGATCTGCGTCATGTTGGCGCCGTCGTAGGCCAACACGGGCAGGAATGACACAAGATCTTTGACAGCGTTCTCCGGATTGGGCTCACTCGGAGATAGCCCGATACCGTAATCCGATAGTTGACGCAAGGCTCGCGTAGGGGCGAAGTCAAACACGAAGCACACAGGCTTGAGAATCTCTTCTTCGTTGGGATCGTCACCGTTCGGGTTCTTGATCGACCATGGCGACTGCACACGAAACGCCGCCTGAAAGTACGTTTCGGGAGACTTCAGATTGCGAAGCATCAGAATTGACGACCACTGCGGCACGGTGACGCCCGTCGTCAGCTTGCCGCACGACAGGGTGATTGTCTTGCTGTCGAACCCAATCCCGATTGCCTTGCGCACAGGCGGCAAGGCTCGCAACCCGATTCCGGCTGAAGCCCCGGCAGCGACAACTACGTCGTAGTGGTGCCAGAAGGTATTTTGCTTCTCGGAGAGGAGGTTTGACATCGCATGGCAGGCCGCGACGTTGGGAAGGAACCAGAACGAGTGTTGCAGGTATGGTAGAAGTCGCACATCCGAATACGGGAACGGTGGGCGGGTGCCTGCCTTAAGGTGCTCTACGGCCTTGGGCGCATAGCCCCCACGAATGATGTCCAACCATTTCTGGACGTAGCTCTTGTGCTTGAAATGTGCAGCCGATCCGACACCTGTCGCCTCGAAGAACGCATTCAGATCGAACTCGTCGAACTCCCCGGCGCTTGCGATCGCGAGTAGTTCGTCTGGCATTTGGTAGGTCAGAAGACGCATCTGCGGGAGGGCCCCGTACGGATTCGGCTCGTCGGGACGCTGGGCGGCGAACGCCTCCTTGGCGCGCTGCTCATCGGTGTAGGTCCAATTGAAGATCTGCTCCTCAATGAACTCCCCGGTCGCCAACGCCTTGAATGGAGTCCCTGACAGGTACAGGTAGGCCTTGGTTGTGATCGGCAGGAACTCAGTCTCCTGCTCGGACAACTCACTGAGATCTTCATTCACCCGCTTGAGATCGCTGGCGTATTCGAGCTTGGCCTCCTTCTTGGCGACCGCCTCCTCCTCCCCTTCGAAGAGTTCCTTGGCGGTCTCTCTCCAGGCGCCGAAGTGATACTCATCGAATACGACGAGATCCCAATTCACCACGTGGAGCCACTCGTTTTTGGCCTTGATGTTACCGGCGGCATCTCGACCGAGAAGATCTTGAAAAGAGCCGAAATAGACGACCGGCTTTCGCGAGTCGATCTGCGTCGGGTCCCGGTCAGAACTTCGGGATAGATACTGCCAACCATTGAAATCCACATGGGACTCAAGATCCGACTGCCAAGCGTCTTCCACAACAGGCTTGAACGTGACCACCAGAACGCGCTTTGCGCCAAGTTTCTTTGCCAACTGGTACGCGGTAAAGGTCTTGCCAAACCGCATCTTCGCGTTCCACAGAAATCGCGGAACAGCGTGCATATCCTCCTTCCAGATTGAGTGGAAGTAGGCGTGCGTCTTGTTCACGGCCTCGCGTTGCTCCCGGCGCATAGCGAACGTCGCGTGATGAGTTCCGGTGAACGTCTGGTCGCTACGCAGCTCGGCGAGGACAGATTTGACATCCTCGACGGAGCATCGCATCCACTCTAGTTCGACATTTTCGAACCCCTTTTTGACGAGCGCCGCGCGGACCTGGTGGTCTGTGACTATCGCGCCATCATCACGCTCAGCCGGCTCGTCGATGTCGATCGTGTAGTTCTTGATTGCGGCAGTCTTGAGTTGCTCCGCGACTCGCTGAACCACGTTTCGCGTCGTCTGGCCCACTTTCAGAAGACCCTTGTGCGCCGAATCACCAATTGAGTAGGCGTAGATGCGCGGACGTGCGTCCGGCTTTGGTGTGAGTATTTCCTCTACTGCCTTGCTCATCGTCGCTGATGCCTTCGGTAGCGGCGTCGGCTACGCGTCATCGTGTTCGGCGACCTGCGACTCGATGAAGGCGATCTCGGCCTCCGTGAGGCCGTATCGCTTGTAGAGCTTCGCGTCCGTCCACTTCTGGCCTAGAGGTACCTCAGGGATGAATGCATAGACATGCTTCGGCGCGTCTTGGGTAGATTTGCGAAGTGACACTAGGAATCGGGCAAAGCGTGTACGGAGATAGCTTGCGTAGTTCTCCGCTTTTTTCTCAGTCTCGAACAGGCCCGCAACGAGGTAACTCTCAGTACAGGCGGTGCCGGGCCCGGCAACAATCGGCTTGCTGAGAAACTTAGTCTCTACTGCCGCGCTAGTTCCCTGAACGCGTGTCATGAATACCTTCCACTTATCGATCCACTCAGCG
Source organism: Acidobacteria bacterium Mor1 (assembly GCA_001664505.1). Lineage (GTDB taxonomy): Bacteria > Acidobacteriota > Polarisedimenticolia > Polarisedimenticolales > Polarisedimenticolaceae > Mor1. The sequence goes on along the minus strand of CP011806.1, from coordinate 3,727,753 downwards.
TTTGCAGGGATCTCCGACCGCTCGACCCAGGAGACCTTCTGTGAGCCGTAGAGCTTCACAGGTTTCTTGAGCCCCTTGCGACTCTCTTTTCCGTGGAAGTAGGTCCGCAGACCAAAAGGCTTTTGGCTAGACACTCGACCATCAAGGGTAGACTCGCTCTTCGCCTTCACTTTCTCAAGAATCGGCACTGCCTCATTTCGGCGCACCAGGATGTCGTAGACGTCGAGATGTCTCGCAACTGCCGGTCCAGTTGGCTGCCCATCCCAAATTGTCTTCACTTCACACGGACCATCGTGGCCCCGATCCCACAGAAAGTAGGAAATACCACCGCGGATCTTCACTCCAGGGAACCCTTCATAGAGCTTTGGGTAGTCCACGATATTCCGCATTCGCTTATCCGAGAGCATCCTCTCGCGATACTTGTCCAACCCCTTGCCGCCAGCCATCCATCGGGACGGCGTGACAAACACGGCGAAAAGCGGATCCAAATCGAGAGCCTTCTCCACGAACAGTTGGTAAATCGGAGCGGCGCTCGTGCCGTAGCCGCCGTCGGTTAGCTGGTATGGAGGGTTTCCTATGATCACGTCGAACTGCATGTCGTCTCCGAATAGTTCCGTCACTCTTGCCGCGATGTCGTCGGTGTGGATGAATGCGTAGGCGTGGGTTTCTCGCCCCTCGCCACGATCGAGCGCGGCCTTACTGGCGCCGCAAAACGTGCACCTTCCGCCGTTCCATGTGTGCTCTATCCGCTCGAACCAGATGTTGCCGTCATCGCTCGCAAACGAACTAGCGATGGAGTGCTTGCCAACTGCGTGCTTTGAGCAGTACACGCTTCGTCGAGCCAACAGGCTGGTGAGGTGCGTAATGCCAATGCCGAACACTTGTTTTGTAACGATGTGATCTACACGCTCGTCGAGATCAGGGATCTCTTCTTCAAGACCCTCCGTGAGGCGGCTAGTGATCTCACGCAGAAACACGCCTGACTTGGCACAGGGGTCAATGAACCTGACGGTCTTGTCGGCCCAGATGTTTGCCCCGCCGTTGCTAGCCGCCCACGCCTCGGTCAATGTGTCCAGCATGCGATTCGCAAACTCGGGTGGCGTGAATACCTCGTCATTTGAGAGGTTCGCGATACACGTCAGAACATCCGGGTTCCGACCTCGAAGGGCGAACGAGGCCTGGCCGCTCATTCCGAGTCCCCGGAGGCTTCGTCGCTCGCGGCGACGGCCAGGTCGCTAACCGTCATTGGCGGGTAGACTTTGTCCGGCGAGAAGATCTCATGCTTGCCGAGTTGGGCGAACAGGGAGCCTTCAGCGCTGAAAGCAGAAGACCTGGCGAGCGAATTGAGACTAAAGTCGCGACGCTGGAACCTTCCCTTTCCCAAATAGCCCCACTCCGCGAACGTAATGGCCCCGCCATCATGGGTCCGCATCGTCAACGCGTCCCCATGAACCAGGTTCTGACTGAGGACGTAGGTCGCGGCCCGGTACGGTTCGGCCGACTCGCTCACCCCTAGGTACTCAGCGAGGAGTTCGAGCACGTTCGCACGGCACTCAGCAATGTTGTCGGGGAGCAGTTCGATACCGTAGAGACACATCAGGGCGAGCAGCGCGTAGTGCGTTCGCTCGAATTCAGATCGTCCGTACTTGAGTTCGACTGCGGCGAGCTTGCGCCGGAGAATTTGGACGAGGAAGTTCCCACTACCGCACGCTGGCTCCAAGAAGCGCGAGTCGATGCGCTCGGTCTCACCCGTGACCAAGTCGAGCATCGCGTCAACCATCCAAAGGGGGGTAAAGACTTCGCCATGAGCTGCAACACGCTTCTTAGATCTGGTCAAGCCCATGGTTGTGGCCATCGAGACTCGTCACGCGCCGGTGAGTCGTCCCAGATGTGACTCTCCTTTCCGAAGTCCCCTGATGGAATCGATGCGCTCCAATTGTAGCCGTCGCAATGAACCTAGCGTGAACAAGAGTTCACGCCGTCAACGTTGGGCGCCGGCCGTTCGGAGCCAACCAGAGATGCTTGCGATCTATCTTTCGGACGCAGATCGATGGTTGGTGGGCCCACCTGGACTCGAACCAGGGACCAACGGATTATGAGTCCGCAGCTCTAACCGACTGAGCTATGGGCCCGCATACTTCGGCCGGGTGGCCATTTTTCAGCGCCCATTCTAGGACGATTCCGACCGTTACCCCCCAACTTCCTGGGCGGGATATACTCGATTTCGTGCGTAATCTCTCGCTATCCGGCCCCCTGGCCGCCGACCCTACCCGGCGGGAGTTCCTGCGGGCGGCGCTGCTCTGCCCGCTGCTGGCCCAGGGGCTCGCAACGGCCCACGCCGCCCCCAAACGGGACCAGCCCGGTCCGGAGACGCCGTTCCGTATCCGCAAGCTCCACCTGGGCGCGGCCCCGATCCACCACGGCCCCTCCGACATCCCATCGGTCACCAGCTCCATAGACTTCCAGGCTCGCTTCTACGGCGAGATTCTCGAACTCCCCCTCGACCGCCGGGACAAACAGAACCTCGACATCACCACCCGCGGCTCCACCCTGCACTTCCGCGACGTCGAGATCCCGAAGGACAACCAGGCCAACACGCCGAACCCGACCTACCACGTCGCCTTCAACATCCCCGAGAACAAGATCGAGCGCGCGGTGGAGTGGGCGGCGAGCAAGGATCTGCCGCTGATCCACGTCCCTGGGCTGGGTGAGCCGGTGGTGCACTTCGAGGGCATCGACGCTCATTCGATCTACTTCTGGGACCCGGCCGGCAACCTGCTGGAGTTCATCGCCCGCCACGAGATGCAGAACGCCTCCGACGGGCCGTTCCGCCCCGACAAGGACATCCTCGAGATCAGTGAGATCGGCCTCCCGGCCGACGACGTGCCGGCGTTGATCGCCCAGCTCACGAAAGAGCTCGGCATCGGTCCCTACCCGCCGAGCCGCGGGGCCTCGGACGCCTTCGCCTACATGGGCGGGCCCGAAGGAGTGCTGATCCCGGTCAAGACCGGCCGCATCTGGCTGATGACCGAGGAGATGCCGGCCGAGGTGCACCCGACGGAGATCGTGGTGGAGGGGGCGCGGCGCCCCGACGACAGCGCCCGCCAGGCTCCCGGCGACGGCACATCCGGCGCCAGCCTCAAACTCCTCGACCTGCCCTACACGGTCCGACTGGGCTAGCTACAGATTTCTCCGCCTCGGCTCCGGGGCAATCCTCTCCGCCTCGGACTCCCTGCACCACAGGACCTGTGTCCGGGCGTCCGGATTCCCGGGCCCACCGCGACACGGGCGTCAATTCCCAGGGAGGGGACACATGTCCAGACTCGCAAAGCCTCTGATCGTGGTTGCCTTGATCCTCGTCGCCGTCGCCATGGCGAGCACCACAGTGGTTTCGAACGACCGCGTACCGGCCGTTTCCGCAGAGTTGGTTGCCGCGACGGGGGATACCGAGATCCGCAGAGCGCCGGCACCGCTGCCGACCAATCGAATCAAGGTGCCCTACTCGCCCGACGGCTTCACCGACAAGGCGGACTGCGAGAGCTACCTGCCCGGCGGCTCCAACGAGAACAACACCTACCCCCAGTCGGTGGTCGACTCTGCAGAGATGAAGTGCTGTGCCACCGGCAGCAACGCCAAGGAGTGGAACTCCCAGGGCCCGCAAACCGGCCTGCGCTGTGACGGCGACGGCGCTTCCTTCGAGTGCAACGGAGCGGAGTGCGACTCGCTGAGCAACGGCAAGGCGGCCTGCGGCCGGGAAGATACGCCGGCGAGCTCTCGCTAGCGGCGAGGCCACTCTCCATGGAACGAGACCCTGGAGCCGGGCGGCAACACCCCTGCCGCCCGGCTTCTGTCGAACCTGTACGCTGCAGTCTGTCCTGCTCCCAGGACACCCTCCCGCAGCTGCGGTGCCTCCTACCGTAGACGCGCCCCGGGAATCGGCGGATAATTCCGTCAACCGATTCCTCAGGGGGCGCCAATGCTTACTCTGCGACGACTCGCGTTGCTCGTCTCGGCCTTCGCCATGGCCGTTTTGACGATCCAGGCCGGCACCGCTACGGCCACCCTCAGCTTCAACGAACGCGTCGAAGCCTGGCGGGCCATCGAGCAGGTCTACTGGGACGCCCGGCTGTGGCCGGAGACCAACCCGGGGCCGAAGCCACCGCTGAGCGAGGTGCTGCCGGACTCGGCGCTCCGTGAACGGGTGCGGGACTCCCTGCGCAAGTCCAACGCGCTCGAGGCGCTGTGGAACCGTCCGATCACCCATGCTCAGCTCCAGGCAGAGCTGGACCGCATGGTTCGGTCGACGCGTGACCCCGAATTGCTGCGACAACTCTTCCAGGCGCTTGGAAACGATCCGTTCCTGATCGCCGAAACCCTCGGCCGCGGTGCCCTCGCCGACCGCCGGCTCCGCGCCTACTACGAAAGCGACGGCAAGCTTCACGCGGACCTGCGCAAGCGTGTCCGGGAAGCCAACGAAGGAGAGCCATCACTTTCCCGCTGGGTCGAGTCCGGCGCGGTCCGAAAAGACGAGCGCCGCCGCTTCAAACCCGCGCCCATGGGCGATCAGAGCGCAACCGGTGAGTATCGCAACGCTGATCCGCCGGCAACCGCCACCGCCGATCCCGGAGAATGGCAGGCCTGGCTTACCCAACTCCGCGAAGCCACCGACGCTTTGCTGACCCTCGATACCTGGGGCCCGCTCCACGAGGACCGCAGCGGTTTCCACCGCACCCGCATCGTCACCCTGCGCGACGACCTCTACGAGATCGAAAGGGTCCATTGGCCCAAGCCCCGCTTCGAAACCTGGTGGCGTGATCAGGCCCAGCGCATGCCCATCACGCTGCAAGCTGCCGCGGGCGAATACACCCTAGGCCAACCCTCCCAGGAGAACACCTGCACCGACGACACCTGGCGCCGGCTCAGCCCGGCACCGACCCCTCGGCACGACGCCACGGCAATCTGGACCGGTAGCGAGATGATCGTCTACGGCGGGCGGGACTTGACGGACCTGGTGGAGTTCGGCGGACGCTACGACCCGGCCACCGACACCTGGTACCCGATGACCGGCGTGAATGCTCCCGGTCCTCGCGCAAACCACAGCGCCGTGTGGACCGGCACCGAGATGATCGTCTTCGGCGGGACCGGTTCCGGAGAGTTCGGGGGTCCCACCCGGTACACCGGCGGGCGCTACAACCCGGCGACCGACACCTGGGTTCCTACCTCTACCGAGTTCGATAACTCCGGATACCGACGGCGGGAAGGCCACAGCGCGGTATGGACCGGCACCGAGATGCTGGTCTGGGCCGGCGGGACGTTGGAAGAGATCGCACACGGCGAGTTCAACTTCCTCTACCACCGGGACGGCTGGCGCTACGACCCCGCGAGTGACACCTGGGCGGAAATCCCTGACACCACAGTCATCAACGGACGGGCCGGGCACACCGCGATCTGGACCGGCAGCGAGATGATTGTCTGGGGGGGCCATCTGGCGGAGAGCAATCCGCCGGAAGGTGGGATCTTCGATCCGGTCAGCGGCAGCTGGACAGCAATGCCGGTGGGACCAGCGGGACGCTACCATCACGCCGCCGTCTGGACCGGCGATCGCATGATCGTCTGGGGAGGCTGGGACGGCAGCGCTACGTTCGGCGACGGCGGGATCTTCGACCCGGCAGCGAACAGCTGGAGCTTTCCAACTACGGTGAACGCGCCGGGTTTCCGTCGTCAACACAGCGCGGTGTGGACCGGCAACGAGATGATCGTCTGGGCCGGCATCGAGGCGACCCTTGGCTACGTTTCTGATGGAAGTCGCTACGACCCTGTTTCCGATAGCTGGACGGCGATTGCCTCGCTGGGCGCGCCCTCCCGGCGAACGCAACACACCGCCGTCTGGACCGGCGACGAGATGGTGGTCTGGGGTGGCTACTCCGGTGAGGCCCAGGAAGAAGTGGCCAACGGGGGACGCTACGACCCTGCATTGGACCTGTGGCTCCCGATGGAGGCGGGCCTGCCGCTCTCGCGCACCCGGCAAACCGCCGTTTGGACCGGTGCGGAGATGATCGCCTGGGGCGGGCGAGACGACCCCGATCTGTGGCGGCTCGATCTCGCCACCGGTAGCTGGAGTCAAGGGAACGTCACCGGCGCCCCTGACGGACTGTACGACGCCGCCGCCGTCTGGACCGGGACCGAGATGCTCAGCTGGGGCGGGCGCACCCTGACTCATGGGTCCACCACTTCGCTAGGCGGCCGCTACGACCCGACACTTGATCAATGGACGCCGATGAGCGACACCGGTGTCCCCGACGAACGCTATGACCACACCGCGGTATGGACCGGCAACGAACTGATCGTTTGGGGCGGGCGCGAAGCCCCGGCAGACAGCCTCAACACCGGGGGACGCTACGACCCGGCCGCCGATAGTTGGCAACCCACCGCAACACTGGATGCCCCCTCTCCCCGTAACACCCACTCAATGGTCTGGACCGGAACCGAGATGATCGTCTGGGGTGGCTTGTCTCAGGCACCTGGGGATGGCGGTCGCTACGACCCGATCCAAGACACGTGGACCCCTATGGTCGACGCTGACCACCCGCGAGGTGGGCACGCCGCCGTGTGGACCGGGAGCGAGATGATCGTCTGGGGCGGATACGACAGCAGCGGCGAGATCAACACCGGACGCCGGTTCAACCCGGCGACGGGCGTCTGGACCGATACCTCGAGCTGCAACATGCTGAAGACCGAAGGCCATGTGGCGGTCTGGACCGGTAGCGAGATGCTGGTCATGCGTGGTCCGGTGTTTTCCGGGCGCTACGATCCCGTGACCGATAACTGGATGCGGCTTCCCTACCTGGGCCACCCTGAGAAGAGGACCGACACGACCGCCGTATGGACCGGCAGTGAGATGCTGATCTACGGGGGCTCGACGGGCTCCGAGGCTTCTCGCCATGGCGGTGCCTACTGCCCCGGCGCCCGCACCGGCGATGAAGATACCGACGGTGTGCGCGATGAAGCGGACAACTGTCCCCTTGCAGCGAATCCCTGCCAGGAGAACCTCGACAACGACGACCGCGGGGATCTCTGTGACTGCGCGATTGACGATGCCTTCACCTGGGGCGAGCCCGGCCCGGCACAGAACCTGACCCTCGACGGCGTAAACCCAACGACGCTCCGATGGGATCCTCCTGCCGTGACGGGGGGCGCGACGCGCTACGATCTGCTGCGTAGCAGGGATGCCGGCTCGTTTGCGATGCCACGCTGCGTCATCGAACAACGGTTCGAGACATCGGCGAACGATAGTCTGTTGCCGCTACCGGGAGAGTGCCTCTACTACTTCGTCCGCGCCACCACCGGCTGCGGCGAGAACCTAGGTGTCGATTCCCTTGGCCAACCTCGCACCGCCGGCGCATGCTTCTTCGACGACTATCCGGCCGTCGGGGAAACTGCCGTGGAAGGCTCGGTATTCGGCACCTACGAGCAGACGACCGCATCGGACAATCTGTTCCAGGTGATCCGTGAGGTCGGCTCACCCGCCAGCCTGGAACACATCTGGCATTTCTCGATCCCCACCGGATCCGACGTTGAGCTTCACGTCGAGGCCAGCACCCAGGGCCTCTTCGTTGACAAGTACTCGTGGTACTACTCTGACGACGACGGATCCAACTGGCACCTGATCGACAGCTATCGCTTTCCTCAAGTCGACGGACCTGTCGAAGTGGATGTGATCCCCGGTATCATTTCCGGCGACATCCTGATCCGCCTCGTCGACGAAGACGTCGCCGACCCGCGGCCGGACGACGTCCGCATCGATCACTTGTTCCTACGGATCCCGTGAGACCTGAGAGTGTGCCGCGAAGCGTGGGTTGCCAAGACAGAGGCGGCTCTGCGAGCCGCAGTCTACGCCCTTTTGCCTAGGGCGAGCGCTGCTGCTTCTTTTCCTGCAGCAGCTTCGCGATCTGCTGAAAGTCCGGGCGCTCGTCATCCCAGTGGCTGCCGGTCGGCTCGAGCCCCTGGATCAGTAGCTCCTCGAGGATGCGTTCGGCCTCGCGGCGCTGGTCCTGGCGAATCAGGTCCCTGATGTACTCGCTGGCGTTGCCGTAACGGCCGCTCTGTACCTGTGCGTCGACCCACTGTCGCAGTTTCGGCGGCAGGGACAGGTTGAGGCTGGTGCGGCTTCTCGCCTGGGCGGCGGCTCCTGTTTGGTCGGACATTGCACGGCTCCGTGGAGGCGGAGTTGCAGGTGGTTTCCATTGTTTGAAGGGACGTGGAAGCAGGGTACTCGACACGGGGGCCATGGGACCGTGGGATGGGACGGTCGCCATGGGGCGGGGGGGCCATGGGGCCGGGAGGGCCATGGGGCGGGGGGGCATGGGACGCGAAGGATGCCATGGGGTGTCTCTCGGAGAGTGCTCTGGTTTGGATGCACGTGTGTCGTTTGATGCCACCGAGGACGCAGGACGTGGCGAGTCGTGCGCGCAGCGTGGCAATAGGTGTCACACTTGCACCGAGATGACCCCACTTCTGGGGAGATACCATAAGGCCCCAGGGCCAGCGCCAAGCCGGCCGGGCCAGCCCCTGGGCCACGCAAGCCCCTGGGCCACGCCAGGCCCTAGGCCGCGCCAGGCCAGTCGCGCCGGCCGCCATAGCTGCCGCCAAGGAGACGGCCATGCCGGAATATCGCGCACCGGGTGTCTACATCGAAGAGATCTCGTTTCGACAACGCAACATCGATGGCGTGCCCACCCACTCGACAGCCCTTATCGGCATCGCTGAGCACGGCCCGCAGAACACGCCGACACCGGTCTACAGCCTCCAGGAATTCCTCGGGCACTTCGCCACCGACAGCGACACCCCCCAACCTCTCACCGACGCGGTTCGCGGCTTCTTCGAGAACGGCGGCCGCCGCCTCTACGTCATCGCCATCGCCAACGCCGACGGGATTCCAGCCGCCCTGGCGACCCTCGACACCCTGCCCGCGGGACCTACTGCCGGAACCACCGGTGACGAAGACGGAGACGGCGGCGAAGACGAGGGCCAAGGCGAGGACGGGGATGAAGGCGACGGGGACCGCGAGGGCGAGGGCGAGGACGAGGACGGCGACGCCGCGAACGTTGACTACATCGCACTGGTCGCCGCCCCCGGTTTCACCGACGAAACAACACAACAAGCCCTGATCACCCACTGCGAGCAGGCGCGCTATCGATTCGCCATTCTGGACGCCATCGCCGGCAGCGACATCCAGCAAGTACGAGCCCAGCGACAACGCTACGACACCAAACGCGCAGCTCTCTACTACCCCTGGCTCGAGATCAAAGCCGGCGACGGGAATACCCGAACGGTGCCGCCCAGCGGCCACATCGCCGGACTGTATGCCCGGGTCGATACCGAACGGGGGGTGCACAAGTCGCCGGCTAACGAGGTGCTGCGGGGCATCGTCAGACTTGAACGCAACGTCAATCAGGCCGAGCAGGCGGTCCTCAATCCCGAGGGTATCAACGTGATCCGGGACTTCCGCTCCGACAAACGCGGTATTCGGGTCTGGGGCGCCCGCACGATATCCAGCGACCCGGAATGGAAGTACGTCGGTGTGCGGCGGCTATTCGACTACATCGAGCACTCGATCGAGCGGGGCACCGGGTGGGCGGTGTTCGAACAGAACGGCGAACGCCTCTGGGCCACGGTGCGACGAACGGTGGAGAACTTCCTCGTCGGACTGTGGCGGGACGGCGCCTTGATGGGCCAAACTGCCGACCACGCCTTCTTCGTCCGCTGCGACCGCTCGACGATGACCCAGACCGATATCGACAACGGCCGGCTGATCTGCGAGATCGGGATCGCGCCGCTGAAGCCTGCGGAGTTCGTCATCTTCCGCATGGGGCAGTGGACGGCCGACGCCTAGCGCCTCGCCTCCGCGCCCCTCCTGGGCCCACCCCTGCGCCTCACTCCTGAAACTGCGCGAGCCACTCCGCGGTTTCGGGATGCTCCGCAAACGCACTGATGGCGGTCTCGATCTGTTTCTTCGATTCGGCGTCGACCAGGTGATGTTCGGCGACGTTGTAGAGCCGCTGCAGCAGGTCCAGAGGATCCGGCGCCACCGGCGTCAGACTTGCAAACCCTCGTCCGGCACACTCGCCGAGGAACTTGAGCCACGTGCGCTGACTGGTCAACCGCCCTCGAGAGCCCATCGCGGTCAACGCTCGCCCTACCGCTGCGGACGTCTGCGGCCCCCAGCGCCCGTCGATCTGCACCGGTTCTTCCAACAGGTGGGTCAAGGAAGCCTGAACAAACAGCACTCGGGATTCCGATTCGGGATAGAAGTCCACAGGCGTTCCGTCGTCGATGTGCAGGTGATCCTGGTGAGCCGAGTTGTACAGGTAGTTGAGCACCGTGCCGAAGTGGCGGCGCAGCACCGCCTCGATCGCAAGGTAGATCCGGGGCCGCGCCGGGTAGTCCAGAGTCACGAAGTCTCGCCCTTCCCAGAAGATGCCGTCGATATCGAAGGCGCGGCCCAGCCCGTGGTAGCCCGGTTTGTGGACGAACGCTCCCGCGCTGGTCACGACCTCGGCGCGGCCCAGCGGGCAAAGTTGCCACAGCTCCGCAAAGCAATCGGTCAACTTGGCGGCGAACGGACGCGTCATGAAGAAGCTTCGAGCCTCGCCTCGAGAACCGTAGCGGGCAATGGGCTCGCGGGCATAGTGCAGCGCGGCTCCGGCGACGTTGTCGATGGAATGGTCAGGTGAGGTTGGCATGGAGACCTCCGTGTCACTGTGGGACCGGGACTTGGGATCCGGCGTGGTGACGAATGGTTGCGACGGCAGACCGAGTTCCGCACGAGTCTACCGGATGCGCGCACAAAAAAGGCCGGCCCCTCCAATGAAGGGCCGGCCATCGAACAACCGGAAAGGCCCTCGGCTCCTACGGCGTTCCCAGCGTCGTCTCCACGAATACGGTCAGATCCAGGGTCGGGTTCACGCTCATGTCCTCGGCCCAGATCTCGATCTGATACGTGCGTAGGTTGAACACCTGCTCGGCCTGGGCGTCGCTGAAGGGCAGTTCGTTGCGCCCCGGCGACAGGTAGGACACCGTCGGCGAGGGCTTGAACTCCAGCCGGTGCTGGCCCGGCGCCAGTTCCGTCGACCGCGCAACAACGTAGCCGCGGTCATCGACGATCCGCACCATCCGCGGTCCGTCCAGGGTCACGTCTACCCGGGTGAAGGTCTCCGCCGGCAGCCAGTCGGGACAGTTCTCGGTGCAGGGACCGAAGGGGATCACGATCGGGTGCAGCAGGTCCTGTTCGACGATCAGCGCCAGGAAGGCCTCCTCCCGCAGACCGTCGAGGTCGATCAGGATCGAGGGGTCGCAGCTCAGACCGGAGCTTCCGTCCCGAGACGCCTGGTCCGGGTTGGCGACGCAGCGGCAGTTGTCCTCGGTGTCGGGCACTCCGTCCAGGTCGTCATCGAGCTGGCATTCGTCGCCGATACCGTCGCCGTTGCAGTCGAACTGGAAACGGTTGTGGTCCGACGGGCAGTTGTCGCATGTGTCTCCCACTAGGTCGCCGTCGCTGTCCTCCTGGAGCGGGTTGAAGTTGCGGGGGCAGTTGTCCCGGGTGTTGGACTGGCCGTCGTTGTCGATGTCCGAATCGCAGGCGTCTCCCTGGCCGTCGCCATCCCGGTCCTGCTGGCTGGGGTTGTAGTTCACCGGGCAGTTGTCGGCGAGCACCAGCACGCCGTCGCCGTCGGCATCGTCGCAAACGTCGCCGACACCGTTGCCGTCGTGATCCGCCTGCCCGTTGTTGGGGACCAGCGGGCAGTTGTCCTCGGTGTTGTCGAAGTCGTCGCCGTCAGCATTGCCATCGCAGGGGTCGCCGATGCCGTCGCCGTCCATGTCCTCCTGTCCCGGGTTGGCGATGTTGGGGCAGTTGTCGTTGCCGTTGGTCCGGCCGTCCCCGTCACCGTCGAAACCGTTGCCGTCGGGCAGGCCGTTGCAGTTGCCGTCGACGGTGCCGTAGCCCACCGAGGCCCAGGCGTTGATCACGTCACAGGCGTCGGCGACGGTGAAGTTGTTGGTTCCGTTGCGCGCCCAATCCTGAGCCACGTCGATGGCGTCCACGAAGAAGGTCGCGTAGGTCGACGAGACCTGGTTGCGATCGGTCGCCAGCTCCAGCAGCAGGCGCCCCGCCTTTTGCAGGCCGATGCCCTGGACCTGGATGCCGGAGTGAAGCCCTCCCTCGGCCAGCAGGTAGGCGACCTTGTTGCCCACGCCGGAGTTGGTATGGACGGCGCCGTTGTCGCAGGGCCAGGGGTCGTCGGAATCGCAGCAGTAGGGATCCCCCGCGGTGCAGAAGTCGTCGCGATGGTCCGGGTCGTTGCGATCCGGCGGGTTCTCCAGGCTGCGGATCCCGCCGTTTCGCACATCCTCCGCGATCAGCCACGGGTCGGACGGGTCGGCGTACGCCGCGAAGCTGTCGGCGATCGCCTCACCGAGAGCACCGGGGAAGTTGCTGCCGTTGAGTTGGCTGTTGTTGAAGTTGACCCCGTGACCGAACTCGTGGACGACCACATCGTCAGTCACCCAGCCGTTGCTGAAGCGCATCTGGTTGCAGCTGCGGTTGTGGTGGGCGCTGCCGGTGTCCACGTAGAGCATCATCTCCAGCAGGTCACCGTTGCCGTCCCAGGAGTCGTACTGCAGCTGGTTGAAGAAGTACTCGTAGGTGTCGTGGAGGAAATCGTCGGCGTCGGGCCCTTCGTTTTGGGGGTCGTTGGCTGAGTCGTAGCCGTTCTCGCCGTTCTCGTCATACCAGTCGTCGGAGACGCTCTCGCGGTTGCCGTTCCAGCAGTTGTTGCCTCCCGGCGCGGTCCCGTTGGCGGTCTCGATATCGAAGTCCTTGGCGTCTTCGTGGAAGGTCTCCCGCTGCAGCAGCTCGCCGGTGCGGGCGTCGACGTAGAACTGGAACTCCTCGAAGCTCTCGCTGCGGAAGATCAGCCCGCGGGTCAGCACCCGCCAGGCGAAGGCCACCCGGTCGGTGCCGTTGATCAACGGATCGTCATGCCAGACCACTAGCTCACTGTTGCCGACGATGCGGCGATTGTTCGGATCGAACTCCTCGAGGGCGATCTGCTCCGCCTGCCAGGCGGTCAGGGTCGCCGGCTCCAGTTCGGGCAGCGGCGTGAACAGCCGGCTTGTCACCGCCGTGACCGCGTCCTCGTACAGATGCACCGCGATCCCCGACATCTCGACCCGCACGTTGTTCTCGGCGCGCTGACCGAAGAACACGTGGCGCCCGTTGGGGTCGTTGTCGTCGACCTCGATCCGCTCCAGAAACAGCTGAGCCTGGGGATCGTCGAGCCGGAAGGCGTCCTTGTTGCGGATCAGGTAGTCCAGCGCCTGGATCACCGGGTCGCCGGCGAAGGTCGAGGCGTCGGTGCGGCCGTTGAAATGGGTGACATCTTCCTCGGCAACCACGACGCTGTCGTTGACGCCGGATTCGCCCAGCATCTCCTGCATGCCCGCCCCCTTGCCGTCGACCCAGCGCACGCAGAGCCGCGGCGGGAAGGCACCTTCCCGCGACGAGGGTTCGAGACCGGGCCACAGCGGATCCGCCTCAATCTGGAAACCGAAGTTGCCCAGGCCGCCGTTGTCGACCAGTTGCTGCACCGCATCCTCGACATCCCAGCGCACCCAGTCGCCGGCATCGACGCTGCTCGAGGAGGCCAGGGCGCCACGGGTCGGTGCGGCGTTCCAGGTGACCGTCGACTCGTTCCAGTTGTCGTCGAGCAGGTAGACCGGCGCCGCGGTGGAGAAGCTGACCGCCGGCTCATGCACTTCGAGGTCCGCCGTGGTGACGCGCGACCCGGCGGGGATCATGTCCAGCGAGAAGCGCAGCTGCACCCGGGCCTCGTTGGGCGCCGGGTTGATCGAGAGCAACGGCGAACTGCCGTAGTTGGTGGTCGGCTCCAGGACCCGGGTCATGGTGTCGACCTGGGCCTCGAAGCAGTTGACGCTCTGTTCGATGCGGTAGAAGAAGACGCCGCCGGGAGCGGGGTTGGCCGGATCGTTGTAGCCGGCGTCGCGCACCGTGGCGATCCGGTTGCCTGAGGTGGCCACCGATTCAGGACTCGACGCCCGGAAGACCTGGAACTCCGGCGAGCCGCCGGTCCAGCTCAGTTGAACCTCGGTGCCCTGCTTGTCGGCTGCGAGATCGATGCTGTCGTCGGCCAGCGCCGCCGGAAGGCCGGTCCAGAGTGCGGCCAGCAGTGCCATCGCCAGGGCAGCGCGCCGGGTGGCGCCGCGGTTGGAACGGGCCGATGCCTCCCGGGTGGAACGGATGTTCAGGGAACGGAAACACATGACGCCTTCTCCTCGAATCCTTGTCTTGTCGCTCGTGCTTTCTGGGGCTTGCAGGGGTTCCTGACCGGCGGCCGACCCGGCGTAACGGGTTGGGTGGTGATTTGTTGGGGGCTGGGGCTGGAGCTGGGGCTGGAGCTGGGGCTGGAGCTGGGACTGGGACTGGGACTGGGAGCTGGGACTGGGAGCTGGGACTGGGAGCTGGGACTGGGAGCTGGGACTGGGGGCTGGGGCTGGGGTCGGACTGGGGTCGGGCTGGGGCTGGGGCTGGGGCTGGGGCTGGGGCTGGGGCTGGGGCCGGGGCCGGGGTCGGGGTCGGGGTCGGGATCGGGATTCGGATCCGGATCGAGGCCGAGGGACCGGGGACCGGGGACCGGGGACCGCGGGCCGGGAGCCGGGAGGCCGGGGCCGGGGACCGAGGTCAAGGGGTCCTCCCCAGAACGGGTCGTTTTGCGCGACACGTCGGTCATTCGTTGCCATTCGGCGCGCACTATGTGGCCGGGAGTGCGCGCACGGTGGCAACAGGTGGCACACGTGCCGGTCTCAGCGAGGTTTCTGGGAGAGAACCCCCGTGCCGCGGACCGGCGGGCCGGCTTCCCGCGTTATTCTCGACGGCGATCCAGGGCCACACCGTTACGACCGGCAATGATCCGGTCAGGAAGCGTCGAGATGAGCGACTCCACGAACTGTCCCAAGTGCGGCGCCCCGAACCAAGGGGGCGGATCGGTCTGCAAGGCCTGCCTGATGCGGCTGGCTCTCGAAGGGGGAGAAGACCGCGGCGCCGCCGAACGCTCCGCCGGAACCACCGCGATGCCCGAACCGGGCACCTTGATCGGCCCCTACCGCATCGTGCGGCTGCTGGGGCAGGGGGGAATGGGCGCGGTCTACCTCGCCGATCAGACCGCGCCGGTGGAACGCAAGGTTGCGCTCAAGGTGATCAAGCTGGGTCTGGACACCGCCGCGGTGCTGCAGCGTTTCCAGGCGGAGCAGCAGGCGCTGGCGCGGATGGACCACGCCGGGATTGCCCGGCTGTTCGAGGCGGGGCAGACCGACGACGGCCGGCCCTACTTCGTGATGGAGTATGTCGACGGCGAGCCGTTGACCGACTACTGCGATCGCGCGCGGATGGATGTCGGGGGGCGGCTGGAGCTGTTCAACAAGGTCTGTACGGCGGTCCAGCACGCTCACCAGAAGGGGATCGTCCATCGCGACCTGAAGCCGAGCAACGTGCTGGTGGCCGAAGCCGACGACGGTACGCCTCAGCCGACGGTGATCGACTTCGGTGTGGCCAAGGCGATCGAACGGCCGCTGACCGAGAACACGATGTTCACCGAACAGGGGGTGATGCTCGGCACGCCGGAATACATGAGCCCCGAGCAGGCGGCCCTGGATCCGCTGGCGGTGGATACCCGCACCGACGTCTACGCCCTGGGCGTGTTGCTCTACGAACTGTTGACCGGCGTGCTGCCGTTTGAGTCGGCCGAGCTGCGCAAGGCGGGGTTCGACGAGATTCGCCGGCGGATCCGCGAGGATCAACCGCCGAAACCGAGCACCCGCATCGACTCGCTGGGCGCCGCGGCGCAGTCCAGCGCCGAGCTCCGAAGGCGCCCCAGTTCCGCGTCTCTCTGCCGCGATCTGGCCGGCGACCTGGACCTGATCGCGATGAAGGCGCTGGACAAGGATCCGGACCGCCGCTACGCCTCGCCGTCGGAGCTGGCCGCCGACGTGGGCCGCTACCTCAGGCGGGAGCCGGTGCTGGCCCAGCCGCCGAGCGCGCTCTATCAACTGCGCAAGCTGATCGCCCGCAACCGTCTGGCCTCGGCGGCGATCGCGGCGCTGCTGGTCACGTTGCTCGGCTTCAGCATCTGGATGTCCTGGCTCTACCGCCAGTCCCAGCAAAACCTGGAGCGGGCGATGGCCGCGGAATCCGAAGCGACCCAGGTCTCCGATTTCCTCGTCGGTGTGTTCGAGATCTCCGACCCCGGCGAAGCCCGCGGCAACAGCGCCACCGCAAGGGAATTGCTGGACCGCGCCTCGGATGAAATCTCCTTCAAGCTGACCACACAGCCCCGGCTGCAGGCGACGATGATGAGCACCATGGGGCGGGTCTACCAGAGCCTGGGGCTCTACGACCGCGCCGGGGAACTGATCGACGACGCGTTAGCGCGGCGCCGCTCGCTCCTTGGCGACGACGCTCCCGCCGTCGCCGGCAGCCTGGCCGAGCGGGCGATCCTCGATCACGAGTTGGGACAGTTCGACGAGGCGGAGAAGAACGCCAACGAGGCGCTGGCGATCCTCGAGAAGGAACTCGGGCCGGACCATCTCGAGATCGCCCGGGTCCACTACATCCTGTCGCTGACCGCCCACAACCGCGGCCGCGCCGCCGAGGCGGTGGATCGGGCCAAGCGGGTGCTGGCGATTCAGGAACAGGCCCTCGGCGTCGAACATCCGGAGACGATCCAATCGCGCAACCACCTGGCCAACATCCACCGCTCCCTGGGCGAGGCGAAGACCGCCATGGCGTTGCACGAGGAGGTGCTGGAGCAGCGCCGCCGGATCCTCGGCGAGAACCACCCGGATACGGCGCACTCCTACAACGACGTGGCCGAGAACTATCGCCGGATGGAACAGTTCGACAAGGCCGAACCCAACTACCGCCGGGTGGTGGAGATCTACGAACAGATCTACGACGCCGATCACCCGGACCTGGGCTACATCCACAACAACATGGGCTTGATGTACCGCTACCAGGATCGCTACGAAGAGGCGGAGGCCAGCTACCGGGAGGCGATCCGCGTGCGGCGCAAGTCACTGCCGGAGAACCACCCGCTGATCGCCTGGACCACCGACAACCTGGGGATGCTGTTCCTGATCCAGGATCGCTATGAAGAAGCCGAGGAGCAGTTCCTGGCGGCCCAGGCGATCGCCCGGGAATCGGTGGGCGAGGAGAGCACCGACTTCGCGATCCTGCTGAACAACCTCGCCGAACTGCGGCTCGAGACCGGGCGCTACGAAGAGGCGGAGGGGCTCTACAACCGGGCGCTGGAGATTCACCGGCGCACCGTCGGCGACCGCAGCATGCGAGTCAGCGACGTGCTCTACAACCTGGCGGATCTCTACCAGCAGCGGGGCCGGCTGGACGCGTCGATCAAGGCCTACGAGGAGTCGCTGTCGATCTGCGAGGAGGCCTACGGCGCCGATCACCCGGACAGCATCGACACGCGCAAGAAGCTGGAGGCGGTACGAGCGCGAAGAGACGGCTAGGCCATGGCGGCGGCCGCACGGCGCTGCCGCTAGCCCTGCAGGATCGCCATGAGGTGCCGCACCTCTTCCTCGACGTCGGCACCGGCGTCGAGCGTCTCGGCGATCTCCTCCCGCAACACCCGGCCGTAGCGTTTGCGTAGGCGGCTGACCACCATCTTCGCCGCATCGACGCTGACCCCGAGCCGCTCGGCGATCTCTTCGTAGGGCAGCGGGTCGCCGCCGGCGCCCAGATGGCCGGACGCCGCCTCGAACTGGGCCCCCTTGCCGATGCGCTCCAGATCGGCGGCCATCTTGCGCCGGGCCCGCTCCAGCAAAGTCGTGGCCCACTGGTACTCGTAGGCGCTCTCGGGGGTGCGGTTGTCCTGGGGGACCAGGTGATAGACCTGCTCGCCGTCCTCACCGTCCAGCGACAGCGGCCGGACGCCGCCGCCCCGCTTCTGGGCCGCCGCATCCCGGCGGGCGTTGGCCAGGAAGTGCTTGACCGAGGCCAGCAGGAACGAACGGAACTTGCCGATCCCCGGCTTGACGTCGGCCAGGTACTCCCGCTCGATCATGCGGGCGAAGTACTCTTGGGTCAGGTCCCGGGCCTGGTCGGCCGGGTGGCCTGAACGGCGGACGAAGACGTAGACCGGATGCCAGTAGTCGGCGCAGAGGCGAGCGAGAGCGTCCTCCGCCGAGCCTGCGGCGCTGTCGCCGGACTCCCCGCCTGCACCGGCATTGCCGGCGTTGAGGATCACGCTCCAGCGGGTGGTTCGGAAGGCGCCTTGACTCAATCGGATCTCCGCGGGGGCGGGTACCTTCAGAGTCTAGCGGAAGGCCGCGAGCCGGCCCCGGGAAAATCCGGCCCAGGAAAATCCGACACCGGGAAACCAGGTCCTAGGCGTAGGTCTCTTGCAGGTACTTCACGATATCGCGGCTTTCGGGCATCCACTCGACGCTTCCGTCGGGACGCTCGATGCGCAGGACCGGCACGGTAGTGCGGGACCGGGCTGAGACCAGGTCCTCCCAGTGAGTGCGGTCTTCGTGAATGTTGCGCAGCTCGACCTTGAGCCCCTGGGCCTCGATGGCCCGGCGGACGAAGGCGCAGTAGGGGCAGGCGTCGAAGTGATAGAGAGCCAGCTTGTCCTGTACCGCGTCCTGAACGGGCGCCTTGGCGCGGGTCGTGGCGGAACCGGCGGTGTCGGCGGAGCCGGTCGAAGGAACGGCCTGGGGGCGGTCGGTGTGCGGGTTCATGGTGCGGGCTCCTCTCCATCCTCGAGGCGCCCCGGGCGTGCCCTGTTTGCGGGGGCCCGGGAACGCTGCGGCCCCGCCTGTTTGCGGCTCGGGGCCGATCTTGTCGTTGCGCCGTAGATAACAGCGCCGCGTTGCATTTATTCCAGAGGCCGGTCCGGGGCGCCAACCGCCGTTTTCTGCGCCTTCGCCAGGCCCGATTCACCCCGTTCTCGGTTTGAGATTTCTTTGAGGGAACCGTGAGCATCTGCTCGCCCCCTCCCCGTCGTAGTCGTCGGTGAAGCGCGCTCGAGAAAGCAAAACGCGCCGGCCGAGCGACGGGCAATCCCGCCCCCGCCACCCCCGGCAGACCGAAACAGACGAACCGTCCACCACACGACGATTCACGGAGAACCGAGATGAAACGCTTGAACGGAATCCTACGCGGAGCCCTGGCGATGTTGGTCGCCGCCCCGCTTCTTGCCACCTCGCTGCAGGCGGCCAACCACCGGGAGGCGCCGATCACGGCCCTCGACCACAAGGCGGACATCACCGATGTCTACGCCTTCGTCAGCTACGACGAGAACCAGCAGTCCGGCGAAACGCCGGAGAAGGTCACGATGATCTTCGGTGTCGATCCGCTGGCCGAGCCGGCCAACGGTCCGACGATCTTCCCGTTCGATCCGGAGATCCTCTACGAGATCAACATCGACAACAATTTCGACGCCCGTGCGGACATCATCTACCAGTTCCGCTTCAAGACCGAGTTCCAGCTTCCGTCGGTCTACACGGCGCTGGCCGGTGTCGGCCCTGACGGCGCCTTCGACCCGATCACCGGCGACCTGCGGGTTCCGCCGCAGATCACCTCCTTCGACAACCCCGGCCTGAACCAGCGCCAGACCTTCACGGTGCATCGGGTCGATCTGCGCAACGGTAAGAAGATCCGCCGCCGCCAGCTGCGTAACGACGACGGCTCCCCCTTCTTCGCCCTGCCGGTCAACGCCGGACCGCGCACCATGGACTACGAGGCTCTGTTCAGCCAGGCGACCTACGCCATGAACAACGGTGTCTCGGTCTTCGCCGGCACCACCGACGACGCCTTCTGGATCGACCTGGGCGCCGCCTTCGACACCGCCAACTTCCGCACCCTCGGTAGCGGCATCCCCGGTGTGCTGACCGCCGCCGAGGACACCGCCGATCAGAACTTCGCCAGCGACACGGTCTCCGGCTACGCCGTCAACCACATCGCCATCGAGGTGCCGATCGAGCAGCTGACTCGCACCGGCGCCGTCGAACCGGCGGATTCCCCCAGCGCCACCCTCGGTATCTGGGCCTCCACCTCGCGCCAGACCTTCACCATCCGTCGCTCGCCCAAGCCTTCCAACAGCTTCGGCGACTGGCGCCAGGTCCAGCGCATGGGCAACCCGCTGATCAACGAGCTGATCATCGGCATCGGTTCCAAGGATCGCTTCAGCATGGATCAGCCGAAGAACGACGAGCAGTTCGCCGACTTCTTCCTCGATCCGCCGATCGTCGAGATCGTCGAGGCGCTCTACGGCGGCGCCCTCGAGGTGCCGGCCGCGCCGCGCACCGATCTGCTGCCGCTGGTGACCTACGCCGCGCCGATCGCCGCCGAAGGTACCCCGGCCGGTCCGATCGCCGACATGCTGCGGCTCAACACCGGTGTGTCCGCCACGCCGGTGGGCCAGGCCAGCCGCCTGGGGCTGATCGCCGGGGACGCCGCCGGCTTCCCCAACGGTCGCCGGGTGTTCGACGATGTCACCGACGTCGTGCTGCGGGTAGGCGTCGGCGGTGTCTTGATCCCCGATTTCAACCGTTTCCCCAACAACAGCCTGGGCGACGGCGTCAACGTCAACGACGCGCCGTACCGCGAGGCCTTCCCCTACGTGGCCTCCTCTCCCGACGGTCGCAACCGCCGGCATCTCGATCCCGGTGAGCCGGGAGGCGGTCCGGTCGAGTAAGTCCGCCCTCGCGGCGGCGTGTTTGAACATCCGCGCCGCCGCCTCGTTCGCCGCCGGGCCGGGACAGCCCCGATGCCCACGCCCGGCGGCGGACGGTTTTTGTCACGGAGGCCGGGGGATTCGGATCCCCGCCTCGCTTCCCCGAAACGTCAAGACATTCGCGCCGCCAGGGCGGCAACGGGAGACTTCCATGCTCAAGCGAATCTGTTTGCCGGCCGCCGCGCTCATGCTCCTGCTCGCGGCAGTGACCCCGGCGCTGGCCCACGGCGGCGCCCACCATCGTCACGACGCCGACGACGCCGAGGCCACCACGAAGCTGGCCCGGGCCTCGAAGGCGGAGACGGCCATCGCCGACGCGATTGCCGAAGCTCTGGCCGACGCGCCCCTCGGAGCCGGCGCCGACGGCCAGGCGGAACCCACCCCGGCCCAGCAGGCGATCCTGCAGGCGGGGCTCGTGCTCGAGAAGCACCCCGAAGATCCTGCCGGCTACGTGCGCTTCGCCATGGCCAACGCTCGCCGGGCCCGGGAGACGGCGGACGGCATCCACTACCTGCGTGCCGACGCCGCCATCGACCGGGCACTCGGTTTGCGCCCCGACGATTTCAACGCGATGAAGGCCCGCACCTGGGTGCTGCTGGGCCGCCACGAGTTCGCCGCCGCTCTTGCCGCGGCGGAAGCGCTCCACGCCAAGGTCAAGGATGACCTGCAGGTCTACGGCTTCCTGGTCGACGCCCACGTCGAGCTGGGAAACTACGCCGCCGCCGAGGAGGCGGCCCAGTGGATGCTCAACCTCCGACCGGGCAACGTCGCCGGACTGACCCGCGCGGCCTATCTGCGTGAGATCTACGGCGACCTCGAAGGCTCGATCGAACTGATGCGGGCGGCGTACAGCCGCACCGATCCCTCGGCAGTGGAGGACCGGGCCTGGATGCTGGTGCAACTTGCTCATCTGCATGGACTACAGGCGGCAGGTGAACGGCCGGCATCGGATCGCCCGCAGGCGCCCTACGGCCGGCAGGCATCGACCGGATCACCGAGCAGGAATGACATCGCCGAGGAACTGCTCGACGAGGCTCTGCGGCTCTTCCCCGGATACCACTACGCCCTCGCCGAGAAGGCGGAACTGCGCCGCCGCCAGGGACGCTTCGATGAGGCGGTGACCCTGCGCCGGCAACACCTCGCCGCCGCGCCCCACCCGGAGAACTGGTTCTACCTGGGCGAGGCGCTCTCCGATGCGGGACGGCGCGCCGAGGCCGGCGAAGCCTTTGCCCGGTTCGAACAGGGCGCCCGCCGCGAGATGCAGGGCAACGACAACGCCAACCGGGAGCTGGTCCGCTTCTACCTCGACCACGCCGGCCGCGGTGAGGAAGCGCTCCGCATTGCGCGGGCCGAGGCAGAACGTCGGGCCGACGTGCAGACCCGGGGCGTGCTGGCCTACGCGCTCTATCGCAACGGTGAACGGGAGCAGGCTGCGCAGCTGATCGATGCGGTGCTGGCGGTAGGCACCCGGGATCCGCAGCTTCAGGCCTGGTCGAACCGGATCGCCACGGGGTCCTGACGATGAAACCGACCCTAGAGCCCGGCGCGAACCTCGTCCTGCATCGAGTGGACCACCAGCAGCAGGCAACCGTCGCGGGAGGAGAGCGGTCCGTGCTCGGAGCCTCCCTCGTAGCGGGAGTAGTCGCCGCTGTGCATCCGCACGCTGCCGTCGAGCAGGTCGCCGCGAATGACGTAGCACTCCTCGGTGCCGCCGTGGGTGTGGGTCGGGTAGACCGCCCCCGCCTCCATCTTGACCAGCACCGTCTCGCGGCGAGCGGCGGCATCGACGTGCAGGGTGCGCAGCGATACGCCCGGGAAGTCGGTCGCCGCCCAGTCGGCATCGCCTGCCCGCTCAAGATGCGGCGCTACGGCAATCGGAGCCTCGAGACTGCTTTCCCCGGTGCTGCCCCCGGTGTTGCGGATGATCACCGGGATCGGGACGCCGACCTCGTCGTCCACCTTCGCGGACGCCGGCTCACCGGTCGGTTCGGAGTCTGCATGTGCAGACTGATCCGGCTCCGCCACACGGTCCTGGGAGTCTGCACCTGCAGACTCGTGAAGCGGCGGAACGGGAGCGATCACCTCGTCGACCGCATCCGCCGGGGAGTCCGCGATTGCGGACTGGGGCTCATTCAATTCTTCCACCGGTTCGCTGGCGTCCCAGCTCAAATCGGTTTCTTCATCAATGCGCTGCATCAGCCGGTCGCGCAGGACTGCCGGCGGCTGCATCGGAGGGGCGGTCAATGAGATCTCGCGAAACAAAGCCTCGGCATCATGTAGCTCGCGCAGGGCGGAAGGATCTTCTTCCAGCCGGCGCTCCCACTCGGCGGCTTCCTCGGCCGACAGGAGACCCAGGGCAAACAGGGACATGTCGTCGCCGTGATCGTGGCGGTCGCTCATACCGTTCCTTCCTGTCCTTCGAGCAGCAATCGCTTGAGCGTGGTCACGCCGCTCCGGATCCTGGTCTTGATCGTGCCCAGCGGCTCCCCCAGCGCATCCGCGACCTCGCGATGGCTCAGGCCGCTGAAGTACGCGGCCTCGACGGCGCGACGCTGGTCGGCGGGCAGGGTCGCGAGGGCGCGACGAACCCGGCGGGCGCGCCACTCCTGCTCGGCGGTCAACTCCGGGCCGGGACCCGGATCGGCGGCCTCCTGAAGCTCATCAAGGGGTTCCTGTCCCGCGGTCTGCCGGCGGCGGTCGCGCAGCGCATCCAGCGCCCGGGAACGGGCGATCATCAGGGCCCAGGCGGTGACGTTACCCCGGGCGGCGGTGTGCTGGGCGGCGGTGCGCCAGATCTGGGTGAAGGTCTCGAGGGTCGCTTCCTCGGCCAGGGCGCGGTCGCGGGTGATCTTGTAGATGAGCCCGTAGACCCGGGGACTGAGGGCGTCGTAGAGCTGCCCGAAGGCATGCTGGTCCCCGCCGGCGGTCCGCTGCAGCAACGGGCGCAGTCCGTCGAAGGTCGACGCGTCGAAGGATTCCGGGCTCATGGTGAATACACCCACGTAAAGGACTACGGTCGAAATATACCCAGCGGATGGGTCCCAAACGGCATTTTTTCCCGTTTGAGCGCCCTCGGGGGGGCTACCTGGAGATCCCGGCTGGGTCTGCGCCTGGCGGGAGCTTTCCTCGCCATCCTGGGCCTTTGCGCCGTTCCCGCCTGGGCAGAGCCCCCGTCGAAGCCCGAGTCGGAGCCCGCGGACACCGCGGTCGCCGGGGTAGAAAAGCCCGACGACAGCTCGGCGGATGGGGCGGAAACCGAGACCTCCCCCCTGCGGGAGACCGTTGTGGTCCGCTCGCGGATCGACGACTTGACCGGCATCGCCCGCTCCGCAGCCGAGGGCGCCACCGGCGCCGAGGAGCTCGAGGCCCGGCCCCTGCTCCGGGCCGGCGAGCTGGTCGAGACGGTGCCCGGGTTGATCGCGACCCAGCACAGCGGCGGCGGCAAGGCCAACCAGTACTTCCTCCGCGGCTTCAACCTGGATCACGGCACCGATTTCCGCATCGCCGTCGACGGTATGCCGGTCAACCTGCCGAGCCACGGTCACGGCCAGGGCTACGCCGACCTGAACTTCGTGATCCCCGAACTGGTCGACACCGTTCGTTTCCGCAAGGGCGCTTACGACGCCTCGGTCGGAGACTTCGCCGCGGCCGGCTCGGCGGAGCTCGAGTACCGCTCGGAACTGGAGCAGGGACTGCTGCGCTTCGAAGGGGGTGAGCTCGGTCACCGGCGGCTGTTGTTCGCCGAGTCGCTGGAGCTGGCCGGCGGGTCGCTCCTCGCCGCCATGGAGAGCGCCCGCCACGACGGCCCCTGGACCCGGCCCGAGGACGCCCGCCGGCGCAACGGAGTGCTGCGCTTCCAGCGTGGCGACCGGCTGCGCGGCCTGACCCTGACCGCCATGGGCTACGACGCCTCGTGGAACTCCACCGACCAGGTGCCCCTCCGGGCGCTGGAGTCCGGAACTCTCGGCCGCTTCGACGCCGTCGATCCGGATCTCGGCGGCGCGTCGGAGCGCTACAGCCTGTCGGCCCAGGTCCGCTTCGGCGACGGCCGCCGGATGCGCCGGGTGGAGGCCTTCGCCGTGAGCTACGGCCTCGACCTGATCTCTAACTTCACCTACAACCTCGACGACCCTTCCGACGACCTGCGGGTCGACGGCGATCAGTTCGTGCAGCTCGATCGCCGCACGATTCTCGGCGTGAGCTATCGGGAGGAGCGAACCCTCGGGCGCGTTCGGCTGCGCTACGGCGCCGAGGCCACCGGGCACCGCATCCGCAACGGGCTGTTCGATTCCCGCGGCGGTGTCGCCGGCGACCCGGTGCGCCATGACCGGATCCGGCAGAGCATGCTCGGCGCCCACGTCGAGGCGGAGTTCCAGGCGGCGCCCAAGCTTCGGATGACCGGCGGGCTGCGGGGCGACCTCTATCACTTCGACGTCGAGGATCTTCTCGGCGGGGGCCTCGACGGGGGCCTCGACGGGGGCCTCGACGGGGACCTCGGCGGCCCCGGCGGCCCCGGCGACAGCGTCGGCAACTCGGGAAGTTCGTCAGCGCCGGCGGTTGCCGACCGGACCGACAACTCCGGCCGCACCGACGACGGCGTGTTCAGCCCCCAGTTCAGTCTCGCCGCCGGCCCGTGGAAACGCACCGAGCTCTACGTCAACGCCGGGCTCGGCTTTCACAGCAACGACGCCCGCGGCACGGTGATCCGGGTCGACCCCTCGGGCGAGGACGCCCGGCGAGCCGAGCCGTTGGTCCAGGCGCGCACCGTCGATGTGGGCGTTCGCACCACGGCGATTCCCGGGCTGCAAAGCACCGTCTCATGGTTCGGCATCGAGCTGGATTCGGAACTGGTGTTCGTCGGTGACGGCGGAGGAACCGAGGCAGGGCGGGGCAGCCGGCGCAGCGGCATCGAGTGGGCCAACGTCTACCGGCCGCTCCCCTGGCTGACCTTCGACCTCGACCTGACCCGAAGCCGCGCGCGCTTCCGCGGAGAGGACCCTGCGGGGGATCGAATCCCGGGAGCGGTGGAGACGACGGTTGCCGCCGGCGTCGCTGTGGAACGGGGCGCCTGGGCGGGCGCTCTGCGCTGGCGCTACCTGGGAAGCTACGCCCTGGTCGAGGATGACAGCCTGCGTGCCGAACCGGTCTCGCTGGTCAACTGCCGCGTGGCCTATCGTTTCCAAAACGGCGTGGCCCTGACGCTGGAGGGCTTCAACCTGCTGGACTCCGACGACTACGACATCCAGTACGCGTACTCGTCGCGGTTACCCGGAGAACCGGTCCAGGGGATCGAGGGCCGGCATGTGCATGCGGTTGAACCGCGGTCGGTGCGCTTCTCAGTGGGGTGGAACTTCTAGCGCAGCCGACCGCGGTTCTCCCGAGCGGAGGAGAGGCGTGTCGTTGGCCGGGAATCACTTTGCCAGTAGGCCCGGCCAGTTGGCGTCGGCCTGGCGGATGAACTCCGCCTGCTCGGCCTGCCACTTCTTGCGAATCTTCTTGGAGTAGTTCAGGTACAGCTTGCCGTCGACGATGTCCCAGGCCAGCGGATCGATCGGAGCGGTGGATCCCTTGGCTACGGCGAAGGCGCAGTAGCCGCCGTACTGCGGCGCGTACTTCTCCGGATCGGCGGCGAACAGATCCCGGTTCGCCGCGTTGGCAAAGCGGAACTCGGCGCCCTGGAATTCGTGGGTGAACTCCCGGCGGCCCTTCATCGGCTTGCCCTCGGTGTGGTAGGCGACGACGTCGTAGCCCTCGACCGCGACCCCCTTGCGGGTGGTGTTGATCGGGTCCACCGCCAGGGCCGCGGTGGTTGCGAAAGCGGCGACAAGGCTCAGGAGGATCAGGTTTTTCAGCGCTCGGTGCATGGCTTGTTTTTCCCTCTCGGCCGGTTTCAGCTGCGGCCCGGAGCATAAAGAACAGGGGAGGGCGGCCGTTCATTCCCGGCGCTAGAATGAGCCCATGAATTGGTTCGGCATCGGAGCGATCAGCGCGGGCATCGGCGTCGCCATCGGCGCCTTCGGCGCTCACGGCCTGGAGAATGTCGTCAGCGACCCGGGCCGGCTCGAGACCTTCGAAACCGGCGCCCGCTATCAGATGTACCACGCCCTGGCGTTGCTCGCGGTGGGCTGGGCCGGCACCCGCTGGAAGTCGCCGCTGATCTCCATCGCCGGTTGGCTGTTCCTCGTAGGGACGCTGATCTTCTCGGGCAGCCTGTACTTGCTGGTGCTGACCGACACGCCGATTCTCGGGGCGGTCACCCCGGTGGGCGGGGTCGCCTTCATCAGCGGCTGGATCGCCCTGGGCCTCGGCGCGCTACGCGGCCGCTAGCCGTTCCTTCAGTCCATCCGGCTTTTCCCTCTGCCCGGCTTTGCCCTCTGCCCGACAGGGAGTCGCTGCAATCATGCATTGCCATTGACAGGCAGCAATTGGCAATATATATTGGCTATTAATGAAACAGGAAACCACCATCGATCGGTTCGGGCGTGTGCTCATCCCCAAGTCGGTGCGAGACGCATTGGCGCTGGAGCCGGGCTCGGTCCTCACGCTGGAAGAGCTTCGCGACGGACTCGTGCTAAGGCTGCGTGACGAGTCCCCCACCTTCGAGGTGCGGGAAGGGGTGCTCGTGTACGGCGGAGAGTTGATCGAGAGCCCGGGAGACCCGGTGCAGCGAGACCGGGACGATCGGATCGAGTCTTTCCTGCCGAAGAAGGGCGCCGAACGGCGCTCAGGTAGAAAGCGCTCGAGGTGAAGAAGGTCCTGCTGGATACGTCGGTGCTGGTGGCGGCGACCCTGGCCGAGCACGAACACCACGAGGTAGCCCTGCCCTGGCTATCCCGGGCTCACCGGGACGATTTCGAGCTTCTGGTTGCGGGTCACTCCGTCGCCGAGATGTTCTCGGTGTTGACCCGCTACCCCCTGCGGCCGCGGCTTTCACCCACCGGCGCGGCGCGGATCATCCGTGAGAGCGTGAAGAGCAAGGCGCGCATCGTCGCCCTGACTCCGACCGAGTATCTCTCCACGGTCCAGCAAGTTGCCGACCTGGAGCTTCGCGGCGGCATCGTCTACGACGCACTCATCGCCCGGGCCGCGGAGAAAGGTGGGGCCGATCAGCTCGTCACCCTGAACCTGCGCCATTTCAAACGGGCCTGGCCGCCGATTGCCGACCGTCTCGTCGATCCGCGCTAGCTACTGCTGGGAACAGGTGCGGCCGAATCGCTAGACCATCCGCTTCAGCTTGTCCTTGTCCAGGATCGTGATCCGGGGTCCGTCGACCTTGATCACCTTCTCGCGCACAAGCCGGGCGAAGGTCCGCGACAAGGTCTCGTGGACGGTGCCCAGATAAGAAGCGATGGCGCCCTTGGCCAGCGGCAGGGTCATCGACGGGCTGGCTTCGGCCTCCTGCCCGGCAGCCTCGACCTCCCGTAGCAGGTACTGGGCCAGTCGCGACGAGACCTCGCGCAGGGTCACCCCTTCGAGCTGCAGGTTGAGCTGCTTCAGGCGGCCGGCGAACTCGTGGAGCATCTCCCAGGCCACCTCGGGATGCTGCTTGAGAAACGGAGTGAACGCCGCCTGGGGCAGCATCAGGATCTCCGAATCCCGGGTGCAGCGAGCCGAGGCGAGGTAGCCGGCGGTGCCCGGTTCGAAGAGCTGCAGTTCGGCCAGGGGTGAGCCTTCACGGCAGACCCGCAGGATCAGCATCCGTCCGTCAGCCGAGGTCTTGAACACCACCGCCAACCCGCGGAGCACGATGAACATGCCGCGGTAGGGATCCCCTTCGTGGAACAGGATCTCCTTCTTCTTGACGTGGACGATGCTGGACAGGCCCGCCAGGCGGTCGAGGGATTCATCCTCGAGCTCGTTGAACAGCGGGACCTTGCGCAGCCGGTCGCGGGTGCTCTCCATGGGGTGAATTGTAGGGCACAGACGGCCGGGACCGCACGTGATGCAAAAAGGGCCGGAGCGTTTCCGCCCCGGCCCTGTTCGTTCACTCGTGTGCGGCTCGCGCCGCGGCGTACCGGCAGGCTACTCGCCCATCGGCATTTCGGTGAAGACCCGCAGCGACTTGCTCCGCGACGGGTGGCGCAGCTTGCGCAGCGCCTTGCTTTCGATCTGACGGATCCGCTCACGGGTGACGGCGAAGCTCTGGCCCACCTCTTCGAGGGTGTGCTCGCTGCCACCGCCCACGCCGAAGCGCATCTTGAGCACCTTCTCCTCGCGAGGAGTCAGGCTCTTCAGCACGGTCTGCGTCGACTCCCGAAGGTTCGTGTGCACCACCGCGTCGACCGGGCTCAGCGCCGAGCGGTCTTCGATGAAGTCCTTCAGATGGCTGTCTTCTTCCTCGCCGATCGGGGTCTCGAGGGAGATCGGTTCCAGCGCGATCTTCAGCACCTTGCGAACCTTGGCCACCGGGATCCCCATCTTGTCGGCGATCTCCTCGGGCGACGGTTCACGTCCGAGCTCTTGCACCAGCGACCGCGAGGTCCGCACCAGCTTGTTGATCGTCTCGATCATGTGCACCGGGATACGGATGGTTCGCGCCTGGTCGGCGATGGCCCGGGTGATCGCCTGGCGAATCCACCAGGTGGCGTAGGTCGAGAACTTGTAGCCGCGGCGGTACTCGAATTTGTCGACCGCCTTCATCAAACCGATGTTGCCCTCCTGGATCAGATCCAGGAACTGCAGACCACGGTTGGTGTACTTCTTGGCAATCGACACCACCAGCCGCAGGTTGGCCTCGACCAGTTCACTCTTGGCCCGCTTGGCCTGATGCAGGCCGCGGCGGATCAGGAGCGAGACATGGTTCAGCTCCTTGCGGTCGCCGCCCATGTCGTCTTCGAGCATCTTGATATCGGCGCGCAGCCCGTCGACCTTGCGGCGGATCTCCCGGCGCAGGGTGTTGTCGCGCAGGGCCGAACGCTTCTGGTTCAACTGGCGGATGGTGCGCTCGTGACGCTTGATCCGGCGATCGGCCTCGGTGACCGAACGGGCCAGCTTCTCGATTTCGGCGGGCACGAGCTTCAGGTTGCGCAGCTCCCGCGCAACCTGGACCCGCAGCCGGGCCACCTGCCACTCGGCACCTCGGTGAGCCTTGCCGCCGGGCTTGAGCCGCCTGATCCGCTTCTGAGTGGTACCGATCTGGCCCATCAGCTTGCCGATCTTGGTCACGATGCTCTTGGCCCGCTTGAGCCGCTTGGCCGGGTCCTTCTCCTCACCTTCTTCCTCGGTGGGGACGAAGACGTTGGCCGAGATCGTGCTCTTCTTGATGCGATCGCCGATCTGGTCGAGTTCGACCAGTACGTAGCTGCTCTGGGACAGGGCGTTGACCACCCGGCGTTCGCCGCGCTCGATGCGGCGGGCGATGGATACCTCACCCTTGCGGGTCAGCAGCGGCACCGTTCCCATCTCGCGCAGATACATGCGAACGGGGTCGTTGGTCTTCTCGAGGATGGACGCCGGGTCCTTGGTCTGTTCCTCTTCCTTGGTCTTGCGCGTCCGAGCACCCGCCGGGTTGGTCAGCTGCTCTTTGGTTTCGGCGTCGACAAGCTCAATACCGTGGGCCTCGAAGACGGCAAAGACCTCTTCGATTTCCTCGGGCTTGCGGTTCGCCTCCTCGGGAAGTGCCTGGGTCACCTCTTCATACGAGATGTAGCCCTGCTCCTTGCCAGTGGCCAGGAGCGCCTTCACTTCCTCGTACTTCTCCTCGACGCCCGGGCCCCCCGACGCGGCGTCTTTCTTCTTCTTGCTCATGGATCTCCCCTGGACGCGTGCCATCTCGTGCTCCCCCCTGGTCAGGTCTGCGCATCGCGCTGTCTGGCCAACTCCTGCAAGCGAGCGAGTTGATCGTTCACGTCCGTCGGATTTTCGGCTGCAGATGTTTGAGAACCCCGCTGCAACCTATCGATCTCCCGTGCCGCCTGGCGACTTGCCCGCGTCAGGCGGCGTTGTTGGAGCGACCACACACAATCAGAAACGTCCGGACCCGCTTCGGGTTCCTCGCGGAAAGCGATCTGGGCCAATAGGTCGCGGTCGCCGTCTCGATCGAGGGCGTTATGCACCGCGGGATAGTCGACTTCATGCCCATCGTCCACGAGACCAAAGATGGTCTTCACGATGCGCTGTACGCGCGTTCCTTCCAGATCCTCCGGTGCCAGCTCATTCCGTGCCTGGTCGCGTGCCGCCTTGGATCCGAGAAGAAGGATGATCAATCGTCCTTCCACCTCGGTCAGCGGCTGGGCCCGGTCGGCTCGCTGCCGGATCGACTGGGGCTGAGACGATCTTAGCGCGTTTCTCAATTCCTGCAGGACCAGGTCGTCCTCGAGGTTGAGACCATCGGCCAATCGCCCCGCCCATTTACTACGCTCAATTCCGCTGCCGAGCCGCGCAATATGCGGCAAAACTGCATTGACCGCCTCGACTTGCTGGCCGGGAGCGGTCAAATCCCGGCTCCGCGCCTCGCGGCGCACCAGGAACTCCAGATACTCGGGCGCCTCGGCCACCAGCTCACGGTAGGCATCGGCACCCTGCTGCTTGATGAAGTCGTCGGGATCGGCCCCCTTGGGCAGGTCCACGACACTCACCTGGAACCCCCGCTCGAGCAGGAGGTCCATCGAGCGCACCGTCGCCTTGGCGCCGGCGCCATCCCCGTCGAAAGAGAAGACGACCCGGTCGGAGAACCGGGCCAGCAGCTTGGCCTGGGCCGGAGTGAACGCCGTCCCGAGCACCGCCACCACGTTCTGAATGCCGGCTTCCCACAGCGCGGCCAGATCCATGTACCCCTCGACGACGACCACATACCCTGCCTTGCGGATCGCCTCGCCCGACTTGTTCAGGCCGTAGAGATGATCTCCCTTGGTGTACGCAGGGGTCTCCGGAGAGTTCAGGTACTTCGGTTCCCCATCACCCAGGATGCGGCCGCCGAAAGCCACCGGCCGGCCCATGTAGTCGCGAATGGGAAAGATCAGCCGGTCGCGGAAACGATCGTACTGGCCGGAACCGCTCTTGCGCGGAATCGCCAACCCCGCCTCGATCAGCTCCTTGGGACGGAAGCCGCGGGAAGCGAGGTTCTTCTCGAGGGCGTCCCAGCGATCGGGAGCGAACCCGATGGCCAGTGCGTCGACGGTGGACGCGCCGAGCTTGCGCTTCTCGAGATAGTGGCGACCCTTTTGCCCGCCATGAGGATCGGCGAGCATCTTGCGGAAGAACTCCTCCGCAGCACGATTGAGCGCGAACATCCGCGCCTTGGGATCGTTTTCGGATCGGTTTTCGGTGGGGAGTGGGACTCCGAAACGCCGCGCGAGTAGCTCGGCGGCGTCCCGGAATCCTACACTTTCGTACAGTTGGACAAACTTGAAGACGTCGCCGCCGGCCTGACAGCCGAAGCAGTAGAAGAGCTGGCGTGACGGATCGACACCGAAGGACGGGGTCTTTTCTTCATGGAAGGGGCAAAGCCCCTTCAAGCGGGAACCACTTGCTTTGAGCGGTACGTACTCCGACACGACCTGTACCAGGTCGGCCGCCTCACGTACGGTCTCTACGAAGTCTTTTGAGTACGGCGCACCCAAGTGAATCCCGAAGAGCTGCTAGCCGTGAAACTTGCGCTCTTGTGCCAACCGCTTGAGCAGCTTCTTGCGTGCGGCCAAAGTCTTGCGCTTCTTGCGCACACTCGGCTTCTCGTAGTGCTGTCGCTTCTTGATCTCCGTCAAGATTCCCGACTTCTCGCACTTACGCTTGAAGCGCTTCAAGGCATTGTCGAGGCTCTCGTCCTCGCGCACCTTGATCAGCGGCATTGCGTCATCACCCCGCTTTCATCGCCGTGACGGGAGCCCATATGGGCCCGTTGTTGCTGTTGGTAAACCCCAATCATAGACACCAACCGCGACTCCGGCAAGGCCAGGACTGGTCGTGACCCTGGTCTCGCCACTGTTTCAGGCGACGAAAGTACCCTTAGTTCGTTCGGCTGGCGCTTCGGGGTCTTGGAGAGGCTAGCTCTTATATATGAGCAGCTGTCGAACACGAGTTCGAAGGGCCCCGGTCGGCCGCCCGTGTATTTATGGCGTCGTCGAAAAACTGTCAACATTTTTTGGCCATTTCTTCGTTATCGTGCGGTGCATATGCAGAAATACACGAATTTTAAGAAATTGCCAATGTCGAGTTTACACCCTTCGGTTGGGTGGCCAGGGTCACCGACCGGATTTTGGCCGTTTTGACGGTGTTTTTCGTTTCTTGGCCATGGTGGGGGTCGTCGCCGCTTTGGGCCCCCTGGATGGGCCGCGATTGATCATCGCGGCTGCATATCCGGCGCCGAACCCGTTGTCGATGTTCACCACGGTGACCCCGGATGCGCAGGCGTTGAGCATGGTCAGGAGCGCCGCCGGACCCTGGCCACCGGCGCCGTAGCCACCGGCGCTGGTCGGGACTCCGATCACCGGACAGTCTCCGAGACCGGCGACCACCGCCGGGAGCGCCCCGTCCATCCCGGCCACGACGATGGCGACCCGGGTGCTGTCCAGCACCTTGCGGCGGCGAAGCAGCCGGTGAAGCCCCGCCACCCCGACGTCGTAGATCCGCTGGACCTGGTTCCCCAGGGCTTCGGCGGTGACGGCGGCCTCCTCGGCCACCGGCTGGTCGGCGGTTCCGGCGGAAAATACCGTGACCCCCGGCCGCCCCTTGCGCCGCCGGCCGTGGGGGATCACCACCGCCCGGGCCGCTTCATGGAACTCCGCCCGGGGATGTGCCTCGGCCAGGGCCTCGAAGGCCTCCCGCCCGACCCGGGTAACCAGCACGCTTTGCCCCGCCTCGACCAAGCGGCCGGCGATGCCCCGGATCTGCTCCGGCGTCTTGCCCTGGCCGAAGATGACCTCGGGGAAACCCCGGCGGACCGCCCGGTTGAGGTCGACCTGGGCGTAACCCAGATCGTCGATCGGTGCGTGGCGCATCTGCTCCATGGCCTCGACGACCCCGAGCTTCCCGCGACTCACCTTCTCGAGCAGGCGGCGCATCTGGTCCCGTTCCATCCCGGCTCCTTGTTGGGCGGCACGCGCCGGCCGGCGCATCGAATCGCGCCTCGTCGCGTGGTGATCACGACCATAGAAGAGCGGCCGCATCCCGGCAACCGCCCGTCGGTGCACGGCGTGGGAGCTCCGGAAACTTGCCGACAATCTTGTCGGCAAAAGCGGGTTTCTTGTCGGCCGCATTGTCGGCGAAACGAAGAAACGTTGATGTGGCGAGCAGAACCATGTCGGCCGAGATGTCGGCGGAACGGAGGGCGACACCCGGTTCTGTCTCTGACTCGATGCGAGATCCCCGTTCCGTCGAAAAGAAAAAGGCTCCGGGGCGGGCCCGGAGCCTTTAGTAAAGCCTGGGATGAAAGCTGCGACTAGCGGCTCTTCAGCGCGTCGCGAATCTCGGTAAGCAGCTTCTCTTCGTTGGACGGTTCCGGCGGCGGCTTCGGAGCTTCCTCTTCCTTCTTCTTCAGGTTGTTCATCGTCCGCACCATCATGAAGACGGCGAAAGCGATGATGATGAAGTCGACCACCGACTGCATGAAGGCGCCGTACTTGATCACCGGCGCGCCCGCTTCCTCGGCGGCGGCCAGGGTCTCGAAGGCCCCTTCACCCAGGTTCAGGTAGAGCTGGCTGAAGTCGACCCCGCCCAGCAACATGCCGATCGGCGGCATCAGCACGCCCTGGACGAACGAACTGACGATCTTGCCGAAGGCACCGCCGATGATGATCCCGACGGCCATGTCCATCACGTTGCCGCGCATGGCGAACTTCTTGAACTCGTTGAGCATTCACTCCTCCTTGGTTCCCAACACCCCACTACCCGGAGCACGTACCGCGGCGAATCTACCACAGCAGGGCATCGCCCAAGCACCGCGAAACCCTGTTCTCCGCGGATTCGGCGGCGCGACGATGAAAACGGTCAACCTATTGAAAGAATGGTAGTTGCGGAATCTGGACAGGGTCGATGAAAAGGGCGTAGGCGTCGACCCAAACCGCGATAGGATCGGGTTGTTCCAGGAGGAGAGAGATGAGCAATCCAGCAAGTGAACGCCGCGCCCACGAACGCTTCGACCACAGCCTCGAACTCGAGACGGCGCATCCTGGCGATGGCACCCGTGCGCGGCTGCTGACCAACAACCTGTCGATGGGTGGGCTGCAGTGCACCTCCGACGTCGGCTTTCAAGAAATGAGCCGTCTCGGTGTGCGCCTGATGTTGCCCGAGAACGAAACGATGATTCCCCTCGACGTCGAAGCGATCGTCGTGCGCAGTCGCGAGGTTCCGCTACCCGGCGGCGACAGTCAGTTCGAACTCGCCCTGCTGTTCAACAACATGCAGGACGAACATCGCGAGCGTCTACAGCAGTTCCTCGGTCGCTGAGAACCCGCACCCGGTAAGGCTTTCCGCCGACAACGAATGTCGGCGGATGTCGTAGAAGGGCTCGAAACCGGCTCTGGGTGCGCTTTTGCGGCGTTCCGGCTCTTGACACCCGTTCATGCAAAAGCTCTAATCGCAGCGGTGACGCGGCTTTCGCGCATTTACGCGCGATCGTTCGCGACACTCAAACCAAGCGAAAGGAGGTGACTCGCATGAACAAGGCAACGTTGATCGACAAGATCGCGAACGATGCTGGGATCACGAAGAACGCCGCGGCGACCGCCGTCGATAGTCTTATCGAAGGAATCACGCGCACGCTCAAGAAGAACCAGCGCGTAACGCTCGTCGGCTTCGGTACGTTCTCGGTGAGCAAGCGCAAGGCGCGCACCGGCCGTAACCCGCAGACTGGTGAGACGATCAAGATCAAGGCCAAGAAGGCGGCCCGCTTCAAGCCGGGCAAGCAGCTGGAAGTGGCCCTCAACGGCAAGAAGTAAATCTCACACGACAGACCACACGTCAGGGGTCAGGCCGGGCCTCGTCAGGTCTGACCCCTGCTATCGCGCAGCGATAGCAGCCCTGAGCGACCAAAGGGAGTCGAAGGGCCCCAACATCGAAGTACCGCGCAGCCGCTCAAAGCCCCCTGCCTCGAACGAACCGAAGCCCTACTCGATCACCAACAACAAGGCGTCGTTATCCACAGTCGTCCCCGGTTCCACGTGAACCGACTTGACCGTCCCCGCCTTGGGCGCTTCGATCTCGTTTTCCATCTTCATCGCCTCGACGACCAGCAGTCCCTGGCCTTCCTCGACGGCGTCCCCCTCGTTTACCAGTACCCGAACCACCTTGCCGGGCATCACCGACAGGATCTCGGCGGGACCGGCGCCACCGCCGGCGGCAGCGCGTGCCTGACGACCGGGATCGGTGAAGGTGACCTTCTGCTCGTCGGCACCGTGGCGCACCAGGTACTTGTCGCCGTTGCCCTCGACGGAAACCTCGTAGGAGGTACCGTCGACCAGCATCGAGTAGAAGTCCCCTTCGAGCTTGCGCGCGTCGACCCGATGTTCGACGCCGTCGATGGTGACGATGAGCAGACCGTCGTCGCGGCTGACCGAGACCTCGGCGAGCTTGTCGCCGACCTGTGCACTGATCTTCATCGACGCCACCCCTTTCCGCCGTAGCGTTTCCACGCTGAACCGGCGCCTCGCCGGCGATCGCCCCGCGGCCGCGTGGCCAGCTGTTCCTGGCGGCGGAAGTGATCGACGGCGGCGGCGACCACCGCGATCTGCTGCAGCCATTCGTTGTCGCCGGCCTTGACCAGCTCCGGATGCTCCTCGAGGAACCCGGTGTGCAGATCCCCGTCGATGAACGCCTGATGGCGCATCACCTTCTTGTGAAAGCTGATCGACGTGGTCAACCCGTCGATGCGGTACTCGTCCAGAGCCCGGGCCATCCGTTCGATGGCCTGTTCCCGGTCGGAGCCCCAGGTGACCAGCTTGGAGATCATCGGGTCGTAGTGCAGCGGCACGGTGTAGCCGGAGTAGACGCCGCCGTCATCTCGCACGCCGGGTCCGCTGGGCGTCCGCAATCCGCGGATCGTGCCGGGACAGGGCATGAAGTTGCGGGTCGCGTCCTCGGCGATGATGCGGCACTCGATGGCGTGGCCGTGGAGCTCGACGTCGTCCTGGGTCCGGTCCAGGGGCACGCCGGCAGCCACTCGCAGCTGCCACTTGACCAGGTCCATGCCGGTGACCTCTTCGGTGACCGGGTGTTCGACCTGCAGCCGGGTGTTCATCTCCATGAAGTAGTAGGACCCGTCGTTGCCCCGCAGGAACTCGACGGTGCCGGCCCCTTCGTAGTCCACCGCCTTGGCCGCCTTGACCGCCAGATCGCCGATCTTGGCGCGCTCTTCAGGGGTGACCACCGGCGACGGGCACTCCTCGATCAGCTTCTGGTGCCGGCGCTGAATCGAGCACTCCCGCTCGCCGAGGTACAGGCAATTTCCGTGACCGTCGGCCAACACCTGCACCTCGATGTGCCGGGGGCGCTCGACGAACTTCTCCATGAACACGGTGTCGTCGCCGAAGGAGGCCCGGGCTTCGCCGGCGGCCTGGGCCAGCGCCGAGACCAGCTCCTTCTCCTCGCGGACGATGCGCATGCCCTTGCCGCCGCCGCCGGCGGAGGCCTTGAGCAGCACCGGGAAGCCGATCTCGTTGGCGCGGTCGACCAGGTCGGTCGCGTCGGGATCCAGCGGCGGCGTTCCCGGTACCACCGGAACGCCCGCCTCGATCATGGCGTTGCGGGCACGCACCTTGTCGCCCATGGCGTACATCGCTTCCGCCGAAGGACCGACGAACTTGATCCCCGCCTCGATACAGGCGCGGGCCAGGTCACCGTTCTCCGAGAGGAATCCGTAGCCCGGGTGGATCGCCTGGGCGCCGGACTGCTTCGCCACCTCCATGATCTTGTCGATGCGGAGGTAGGACTCGGTGGAAGGGGGCGGCCCGATGTTGAACGCCTGATGGGCGAAGCGCACGTGCAGCGCCTCGCGGTCGGCGTCGGAGTAGACCGCCACCGTGCGGATCCCCATCTCGTGGCAGGCGCGGATGACCCGCACCGCGATCTCGCCGCGGTTGGCGATCAGCACCTTGTCGAATGGCTTCTTGAATTTGGGGTGAGCGCTCACAGCGGAATGTTCCCGTGTTTCTTCGGCGGCGTGCTGTCCCGCTTGTTCTCGAGCATGCGCAGCGACGCGATCAGCTTGTAGCGGGTGTGGGCCGGCTCGATCACCTCGTCGACGTAACCCCGTTCGGCGGCGACGTAGGGGTTGGCGAACTTGTCCCGGTAGTCGGCGACCAGCTCTTCCCGGCGCTCGTCGGCCTTGTCGCCCGCCTCCTTGAGCTCCCGGCGGTGAATGATGTTGACCGCCCCTTCGCTGCCCATCACGGCGATCTCACCGGTGGGCCAGGCGAAGTTGAAATCGGTGCGGATGTGCTTAGACGCCATCACGCAGTAGGCACCGCCGTAGGCCTTGCGGGTGATCACCGTGATCTTCGGCACCGTGGCCTCGGCGTAGGCGTAGAGCAGCTTGGCGCCGTGGAGGATGATGCCGCCGAACTCCTGCTCGGTGCCCGGCAGGAAGCCGGGAACATCCTCGAAGGTGATCAGCGGGATGTTGAAGGCGTCACAGAAGCGGACGAAGCGGGCGCCCTTGATCGAGGCGTTGATGTCCAGCACGCCGGCCAGCACCGCAGGCTGGTTGGCCACGATCCCCACCGACTTGCCGCCCAGGCGGGCGAAGCCGACGACGATGTTCTTGGCGTAGTGCTCCTGGGTTTCGAAGAAGTGGCCGTCGTCGACCACCTCCTTGATCACCTTCTTGATGTCGTAGGGCTGGTTCGGGTTGTCAGGCACCAGCGAGTTGAGCGCGTCCGAGGCGCGATCTTCCGGATCCTCGGTGGGTTTCTCCGGGGGCTCCTCCATGTTGTTGGAGGGCAGGAAGGAGATCAGCTCGCGGGCGGTGAGGATCGCGTCATGATCGTCGGCGGCGGCGAAGTGAGCCACGCCGCTGACCTTGTTGTGGGTCATGGCGCCGCCGAGCTTCTCCTTGGTCACCTCTTCGTGGGTCACCGCGCGGATCACGTCCGGCCCGGTGATGAACATGTAGGAGGTGTCCTGAACCATCACCGTGAAGTCGGTGATCGCCGGCGAGTAGACCGCGCCGCCGGCGCAGGGACCCATGATCAGCGAGATCTGAGGCACTACACCGGAGGCCACGGTGTTGCGCAGGAAGATGTCGGCGTAGCCCGCGAGGGACACGACCCCTTCCTGGATCCGCGCGCCGCCGGAGTCGTTGAGACCGATTACCGGGGCGCCGATCTTCATCGCGTGATCCATCACCTTGCAGATCTTCGCGGCGAAGGTCTCGGAGAGGGATCCGCCGAAGACCGTGAAGTCCTGAGCGAAGACCATCACCGTGCGGCCGTCGATCCGGCCGTGCCCGGTGACCACGCCGTCACCGGCTATGCGCTGGTCGTCCATGCCGAAGTCGCGGCAGCGGTGCTTGACCAGGGCGTCCATCTCCTGGAACGACCCGGGGTCAAGGAGCGCCTCGATGCGTTCCCGGGCGGTGAGCTTGCCCGCCTCGTGTTGTTTTTGCACCCGCGCCTCGCCGCCGCCCTGCTTGGCCTCGGCATAACGGCGATGGAGCTCGTCGAGTCTCTCGTCTGACATCTGATCTGATCTCCCTGGGAAGTCAGGCATTGTAGCGGGTTTGTGGCGGGGGATTCCTGCCTGGAAGGGGGACTTCTCGTGCGGGATTGCGGGTGCGGGTGTCGGAGTCCGGCGGCGCGCCGCCGATCCGTTCGAGAGCCGAGCGCCTCCGGAACCGCGGCCACGGCGGATTCGAGATGACGGCGCCCACATTGGCGAACAAAAGGCGATAACAGACAGCGTCAATGATCCAGGATCCCCCGCGATTCTCGCCAATCGCGCCGTTTCTCCGCCGATTCGGGACTGGCGGCCCCCTGCTACCATTCGAAGCGATGATCGTACGCCGCACCCTCAAATGGCGCGTTATCGTGCGCTACAGCTACCGCTTCCTGCTCTACGCCCTGGCGACGTCGGGAGCCGCCTACGTGACCCGGGTCACCCTCGGACTCGAAAGCGCCTGGATCCCGTTCAGCGTGGTCGCCTTGCTCGGCACCGCCCTCGCCATCTTCGTCGCCTTCCGCAACAACTCTTCCTACGACCGCTGGTGGGAGGCGCGGAAGATCTGGGGCGGCATCGTCAACTCCAGCCGCAACTGGGGCCGGCAGGTGGTCAGCCTGGTCGACGCCTCGGTGCTGGACGGTGCGGCCGAGCCCGCAGCCGTTGATGAAGTCCGTCGGGAGCTGATTTACCGGCACCTG
The DNA here is from genome assembly GCA_001664505.1 of Acidobacteria bacterium Mor1. Taxonomy (GTDB): domain Bacteria; phylum Acidobacteriota; class Polarisedimenticolia; order Polarisedimenticolales; family Polarisedimenticolaceae; genus Mor1. The sequence goes on along the minus strand of CP011806.1, from coordinate 3,687,636 downwards.
GCCTGGGTCAACACCCTGCGGCTGCAGCTGCGCAACCAGCAGGATTGGAAGGTCCTCGAGCCCTTTCTCGAGGCCGACGAACTCGAGGATCTCGATGGCCGGGCCAACCGGGCGACCCAGCTCGTGCGCCGCCAGGGCGAGCGTCTCGTTGAACTGCTCCAGACCGATGCACCCGCCACCCTGCGCCTTCAACAACTCGAAGGGACCTTGAGCGAGCTGTACAACCTCCAGGGGCAGGCGGAACGGATCAAGAACACCCCCTTCCCCCGGCAGTACGACTACTTCACCCGGGTGTTCGTCTACGTGTTCACCCTGCTGCTGCCCTTCGGTCTGGTCGAGATGTTCCTGGAACACAACGCGCCCTGGTTGATCCTGCCGGTGACCGTCGTCGTCTGTTACATGTTCTGGGTGCTGCAGAACGTGGCGCGCCTCAACGAAGACCCTTTCGAGAACCGCATTCAGGACACGCCCATGTCCGCACTCTCTCGCACTATTGAGATCGATCTGCGCGACATGCTCGGCGAGAAAGACCTGCCCCCGCGGCTGCTGCCCAAGGACGGCTTCCTCTTCTAGAGAAAACGGCCCCGGCCAGGAGGATCCAACCGGGGCCGCCATGGAGCAGGTGCCGGCCTAGGGGAGCAGCGCTCCGTCCCGATCCCCCATCTCTGAAGCTTCCCCGGTCGAGAACGATCCTCCGGCGCAGAAGCGGCGGAACAGGTACCAGAAGCCGCTACCGCTCGCCGGAGAGGCGGAGTCGACGTACGAGGACCCCACGCCCTCGGTCAGCAAGTCGGTGGTGTAGGTTCCGATATCCGCCGGGGCGGTGAACGATCCCTGCGCCAGCTGCCAGTCCAACTCGCTGGACCAGGCGAACTCGGTCTTGCTCTGAGCGGTCACGGACTCGAAGGTCCCCACCGCGCAGAATGCCGGACAGCGGCTGAAGGTGACGCGAGCCAGATCGACGAACATCCCTTCGGGCGGGATCTGGGCGTTGGGCACGCTGATCTCCAGTTCCGCGAAGGCGGTGCCCGCCGGGAGTTCCAGTTCGCCCTGGATCAACTCCCAGGTACCCACGTCGGCGTCGGTCTCTCCGGCGGGAAGACTGACGTTGATCGACGTCGGATTGGTCAGCTCACCCACGGAACTTTGACCATCCCCTGCGACCATCGACAACGTCACCGGAGCTGCCGCCGTCGTGTTGACGTAGATCCCGACGCTCATGGTGGTTCCCTCGACGCCGAACGGGTGGGGAACCTCGATGATCTGGTTGACCTGCGAGCTACTCCCGCCGGTCGGGTTGATCCGCAGCATCCCCTCGCCGCTGAACGGCTGGATGCCCGCGGTGGGGGTCCTGCGAACGTTTGCATCCTCGGCGTTCCATTCACCGGGGAGCCAGGGATCGCCGGGATTGCGGAAGAAGGGCTGCAGCGTGGTGATCGGCTCGAAGTTCGAGTCGGTCAGACGGTTTATCGAGCGTTCGACGCTGACACAATCGACGAACAACCCGTCGGCCGGGATCTCGCTGTTGTTCGCGGTGAACTCCAGCTCGAGGAACGATGTCGTGGGCGGCAGCCATCGCGTGCCGCGCATCACCTCCCAGGTATCCGGGTCGCCGTCGGTGACGAGGACGATGTCCTCGCGAGTCGAGTTGGTCAGGGTCCCCACGTTGGTCTGCCCGTCGCCGGTCTTCATCTTGACCACGATCCGCGTTGGCGCGGAAGCGTTGACGCAGGCGGTCCACGTCCCGACGGATTCGCCCAGATCGGATACGGGAGTATCCAGTTCGATCACCTGGTTGACCTGGGAGGCGCTGCCTCCCGTGGCGTTGATGCGCAGCATCCGGTCCCGGTCCTTCGGCGATATACCCGCCGCGGCGGAGTCGTTGACCAGGTCGGCGTCCTCGGCGTTCCATTCGCCGGGGAGCCAGGGGTCGCCGGGGTTGCGGAAGAACGGCTGCAGCGCCGTCGGTGGCTCGAACCCTCCGTCGGCGAGGGTGGTGGTTTCGAGCACCACCGCGGTTCGATCGACCAGGATCCCATCGAGCGGGATCTGACTATTGGCGCTCGATAGCTGAAGCTCGAGGAACTGAGTGTCATCCGGAATGATCCGGACTCCCTGGAGCAGCTCCCAGGTCTCAGGGTCGCCGTCGGTTATGAGTGAAACGCTGACTGCGGTCCGGTTGACCAGCGTACCCACGGAGGTCTGATCGGTACCCGCGGCCAGGATCAAGTTCAGGTTCGTCGGTTCGGAAGCGTTCACCAGCGCCGAGAAGGTCGCCATCGTCCGGCAACAATCATCGTCGAGACGATCCCCGACATCGATGATCTGGGTCACCTGCGAGGAGCTCCCTCCCGTGGCGTTGATCCGCAGGGCCTGGTTGCCGTCGGGCGTCGAGATGCTGACCACGTCCGCACCCTCGGCGTTCCACTCGCCGGGAATCCAGGGGTCCCCCGGCGATCGGGAGAACGGCTCCAGGCCCGTCGTCGGCTCGAAACCCGGATGACTCAGCCGGTTCCGATCCCGAGCGATGGGAAGCCGGTAGACGGTGGGGTTGAAGGTCGTTCCGGTATCGACCACCAGGTTGCTGTCGAGAAGCAACCGCGGAGGCCCGGTCAACGTGTCGCAAAGAGTCAGCGTCATCTGCCGCGCTCTGGGAGCCGGTTCCTGGACGGCGGTGACGTTGACTCCGCTTCCGCAGGCCGCGCTGCAGGTGGCGTCCGCGTTGATGTCCGCGACGAGCTTCATCACGATCGTCTCCGGCGAGTCGGGAACGGTCGAATCGATCGTGGTGGTGCCACTGCAGACGGTGGTAAACGCCCCGTCACTTTGCTCGATCTCCCAGGAGAAAGAGTTCGTCGTCGCGACCCCGTCGAACCAGAATCCATCGATCTGCGAGTCGCAGGTCGGGAAGCTGGCGCCGGTTGAGCGACTCGGCGTGTAGTTGGTACCTGTGCTCATGCGGACGAGGTAGGCGATCCCCGGCTGGATCGAGAAGGGCGTCTGGGACTTTGCGCCCGAGTAGACTTCGATCCCGTCGGAGGCGTTGTCGTAGCGTTGGACGTTGAAGGCACTGCCTCCGGAGCTCGCGATTTCGTCCAACAAGTCCTGCGCGTCGGCAATTGGTGTATCGAAGGGTAGTGAGATCAGGTACGACGAGCTGTTGGCCAGGGTGAGCGTCACGTCGTCGTCGGCTCCGAAGACCTGCCAATCCGTCGCTGCACTGACGACGACCTCGAAACCTCGCCCGGGCAGTATCGGGAATGCTCCGCTGGAACCGCAGTTGTGGGTCTGGTTGGCAGACTCGGGAAACCGCTCGGTGATGCTCACGGCATTCGGTATGGCGTCGCAGAGTTCCTCCGCATCGGCCAGATCGTTGATCACCGGTAGGGATACCCAATGAGTGCCGCTGGCGCCGAAGGTCAGTGAATTGCAGAACAGCGTGTCGGACGCGGATTGCCCCAACACCACCGTGGCGAGAACGGCCATCACGGCAACGGCGAAGGCGACGAGGGCTGTTGCCCAGTAGGTTCGATCCATGGAACCTCCTCAGTTTCAGAACCAGAGAAACGTTCGGCCGCCTCCGAGTGACTCGGTGGCGGCCGGCTTGGGCTCATCATGGGAAGGAAGTGCGCGGGCAACAGTGGGCCTGATCGGAAGCTGCGGACCTCCGATCCGTTGCAAGGTTGCAACGATGCGTTACTGCAAGACGTGAGCGCGACGGCGGGAGTGAAACGTGGACGCCTTGCTCGCCGGTCGACGAGTTTTGCGAAGCAACCGCGCGCAATTCCGACGACTCACTCGCGTGTTCCGCTGCTGCAACGGCCGCGAGCGCTGATGCGTCGAGGTTGATCGCATGTGGGTGTACGGACGTGGTATCCGCAGGAACCGGCAGCGGCTGAAACGCTACCCCGTTCGGGTTCGAGTCACTAGAGCCTGTTTTTCCAATGCGCTTGCTTGCTTCGAATGCGCTCGCTCCAGAGTCCTCTTTCCCAGATTTCCTCGGTCACACCTTGGTAGCCAGGGAAAACGGATGCCGCCGTGATTCCATCCTCGGCCAGGATTTCCAGCAGAGAAGGCGCTTCCGACAGCGGGAGTGTGAGTTTGTACAGCCAGGTGCCGTCCAACGGGCCGGTCCGCTGAAGTCGACCCAATCGATTCTCGAATGGTGTGCCGTCGGTCATCAAGTCGAGAGTAAAAAACCCTGCCTGTGCACCAATGTTCGGGTTGGAAGCCTGCGGTGGTTGAACCAAGAGGATGTCCGAAGGCACGACATCGTCGCGATCCTCTTCAAGGACGCCGATCGGGGTTGTGTCGATCGCATAGACTGCCATCCTGCCATTCGCTTTTCGGCGCCCCTGACGCAGTGCCCGGCTGGCGCCCTTCGCAGCAAAGTACGCCGCGACATATGGCTTCCAGGTCCAGTCGAGCAAGCGTGTCGGACAGCCGTAGTGCTGCCCCATGGCGATATTGGCTAGGATGTGCGGCTGCGAGAGTTCCTTGATTTTCTGCCTCAATGCCTCGCGCTTGACCGGGCGCTCGAAGTCTTGTGTCGACTCGCGAAACTGCTGACCGTACTCTTCCATGTGAAAGTTGGGAACGGCGAGACTGTGCCGATTCGCCGTCAGCACGAAGTCTTCCATCACCATCAACTCAGCCCATAGGACGGCTGCCGCAGTAGCTAAGGCGTCGTTCTTGATGTAGTCGCGCCATCGCTCTTCCCCTCTCCGGCCCCGAACCAGGGAGGGCTTCAACGGCCAGACGGCATCCTCTTGACCACGGAATCCCCAAAACCCGCGGTTCCCCTTCCACAGACTGCCCATCGGTCGCAGTGCGTGAAGGAGGGAATCAGCCGTCTTGTAGGTCTTCGTGCGCATGCTTCGAGTCACCTACTTTCTGCGGAGGCTACGGACAGACCGCGCTGTTTCGCTCCTGTAGATCCGAGTCGAGCCCGTAGCTTCCGGTGCCGCAGACGTTGGCGCCGCGGACCAGGTAGTAGTCGGCGGTGCCGACGGCCGGGTCGGGCAGGCCACCCAGCGACGTCCCCGAAAGACCGCTGCCGGTGCAGCTTTCCGAAGCGCCGCCGCCGACCGGAAATTCCCCGACTACACCCTGCATCACGTCGTAGAGGATGCCCGAGCCCGCTTCGGCGGCACCGGAATCCCAGGTCAGCGTGGTCCGATCGGCGAGCCACGAGACGTTGGCAATCTCGCCGGGCAGAGCATAGGCAGTAGCGTTCCCGACGGCACAGTCACAGGCATCGCCCCGCAGGTCCCCGTCGCCGTTGAGCTGGTCGTCGTTGATCGTGGCGATGCAGTTGTCGCAGGCATCCGCCCAGCCGTCGAAGTCCAGGTCCGGTCCGGCGCAGGGATCGTGGGTCACCGTCACTGCGATGTAGTCGTGGAAGGTGGCGTTGCCGAAGAAGTCGTAGGGTTCGTTGTAGACCAGCAGGGTCAGCGGATTGCCGGCGCCCAGGTAGCGGGAGAAGCCGCTGCGGATGTTGGCGGAGAGCACTTCGTCCCGGTTGCCCGAGTAGTTGTCCATGAAGGCGTTCTCGCCGCAGTTACCCGCGCCGTCGCACCACTGGTTGCTGACGTAGTCCCAGACGTAGAACTCGGTCTGGTTGGCGTTGTCCCCGTAACCTTCCCAGCGCAGCTCGATATCGATGATGTCCGCCGGGTCCTCGACGATGTCCAGCTCGACGATGTGGGTCGACTCGCCGAAGAAACCGGGGTTGGAGCTGCGGTAGCGGTTGGCGTCGCCGTCGCCGCCGGTGGCATCGGACGCGGCGAGCCGTGCGTAATCGGCAGCCGAAAGCTCGCTGCTCACCGCCGCGGGGCGCCGCACGCCGTCCAGGGCGGCCCACTCGTTGGTCGAGTCCCCGTACATCCGCCGGTCGACCCCGGCTCCGGTGCTGAAGTCGTAGAGGCTGCGGCGCGCACTCTCGAAGGCCACGTCCAGCAGGCTCTCGGATTCGACCACGTTGCTGTCGCTGTCGGTGGCGATCACCTTGATTCGGGCCTGGCCGGTCTCGACCTGAGGCACCGTCCAGGTGTAGCTGCCGACGTCAGCCAACCCCGAGGCGATCAGCTGAGAGGGCGGGTAGGTCGCGCCGCCGTCCACCGAGTAGTACAGGTCGATGCTGTCGACGCTGTCGTCGTCGGTGGCGGTCCAGGTGATCTCGTGCTGGGCGTTGGGCACCAGCATCTCACCCCCCGAGGGCGCCGTCGTGCAGGCGGAGGGCATGGGGTCGCTGTAGCGCGGCACCTGCTTGACGATGCAGTGAATTGCCCCCGAAGCCCAGATGATGTCGTAGCAGTTGATCGGCACGATGGTCACGCCCGGCCCGGCCGCGGCCTGCCACGCCGCCAGCGCATCGGCGTCGTACTGCGCGTATGAGGGATCTCCGTCGGCGTACTTGGGGATGAAGATGCGGTCGTTGACCCGGTAGGCGTTGGTGTAGGTGTAGTGGGCCGGGCCGTTGGGGTTGCTGTCGTTGAACGCCGGCACCCGGTACACGGTGTAACCCAGGTTCTCCATGTAGGGGACCGCGTCGTTGGTAATGGCGATGGCGGCGGGATTGGAGCCGGGCAGGAACTCCGAGATGATCACGGTGTCTTCATCAACCAGGTACATCCACATGTCGATGTGCCCGGTGCCGTCCACCGAGCTCGGAAGCTGCGGGAAGATGTGCAGCGTATCGATGCCCTGATACTTGTTGTAGAGATCCGCGATCACCTGGTCGCTGAGTCCGGGGTTGTCCGAGCGCACCAGCGCCGTGACGAAACCCTGGCGGTCCGCCGAGGCCATGAAGTTGCCGCCGGAGTAATAGAGCGGAATGTCGTAGGTCGGATGAACGAAGTAGTCGTCGCCGGCCAGGGTGGGGACGAAGTTGTCCAGCGGCCGCGTGGGGTAGTACAGGCTGTCGACGATGGCGTCGGAGCCCCCCTGGCGAATGAAGTGCGGGCCGTAGTCCCGCATCCAGATCGAGTTGTTGGGCGCCAGGATGAACTCGACCTTGGCCAGGTCGGCGCCGGCTGCGGTGAAATCGCTCTCGGCCGCGCTCCGGGTGGAGGCGTCGGCCACCACCACGTAGGCGGTCTCGTCGTAGGCGGCGTCGGTCAGCTCGGCAACCAGTTCCGAGACCAGGCCGGGCCAGCCGCCGGGATACTCGTACATCACGCCGTCCAGCGGCGCGTACTCCGGCGGCGTGGAAATCCCGCAGGTGTCCGGGGCCAGATCGTTCTGCCGCACTTCGATGGCATACGGGGTCATGCGCTGGTCCTCCGCCGGGGCGGGAGTCGCGTTCTCCCCATCGGGGCCGAGACGCCAGCGGGGCAGCGGGCCGTTCGCCGACACGTCCCAGGCGGACTGGGTCCGGTAGTACGGATCGGTCTCCGCCTTCTTCATCTGGGCCGCTTCCCGGTCGGTGCCGGTGGCGTTGAGCGCGGAGATCGGAAGAAGAAGCAGGGTGAGCGCAATCGTGGCGTAACGGAATTTCACGGGACCCTCGGAGCGTAAGGGTTCGAGGGCCGGACCGCCTCGAACATGGATGCCCCAAGTAGTACCGCTGCCGGCGCGAAAGGGCAAGGCAGATGAGCCCTGCGCCGGAGCCTATTTACGCTTTTCCGTCCAGCGAGCCATCGTTTCCCGCAGGCGATCGCGGGTGAGCGGCTTGGTCAGGTAATCGTCCATGCCCGCCTCGAGGAACCGCTCCCGGTCACCTTCCATGGCGTGAGCGGTGAGGGCGATGATCGGCGTCCGGGGGCGGCCCTGGTCCTGCTCGAGAGAGCGAATCGCCTGGGTTGCCTCGACGCCGTCCATCTCGGGCATCGAGACGTCCATCAGCACCAGGTCGTAGCTCCCGCTGCGAACCGCTTCCAACGCCTCGCGGCCGTTTTCCACGGTGTCTGCGTCGAAACACCCGGGTTCCAGCATCCGCTGCACGATCATGCGGTTGACCGGGTTGTCCTCGGCCAGCAACAGGCGGACCGTCTCCCCTTCCTCGATCACCAGCGGCGCATCGTCGACGATCTTCGTCGAGACCCGCTCCTGGGCCGGGGCTGCCATGCCCAACGCGCGAGAAATCTCCCGGCGCAGCAACGATTGACGGACCGGTTTCGCCAGCACGCTATGGACCGCAATGCCTTCGAAGGCGCGGCGGGTCTCATCGACATCCGAGGAGGTGGTCACCACGATCGGGAGCGAAGCGAGCTCGGGGCGCCCGCGAACCGCCCGCGCCCACTCGGCTCCGTCCATGCCCGGCATGTTGTAGTCGCTGAGCACCAGGTCGAAGCGCTTCTCGGGCTTTCCGCAGCGAATCGTCTCGTCGAGGAGCTCCAACGCCGTTCGCGGATTGCCGACGCTCTGGAACTGGAGACCCCAGTTGTTCAGGGTCTCCTCGAAGATCAGCCGGCTGACCTCGAGATCGTCGAGGATCAGAATCCGCGCCCGTTCGGGGAGTTCGGCCACGTGGGTCGACGTGGCGGAAAGCGGCGCCGCAGGGAGCCGCAGCTCCACACTGAAGGTCGAACCGTGCCCTTCGCGGGACTCCACCTGGATGCGGCCCCCCATCGACTCCACCAGGCTGCGGGTGATCGACAGCCCAAGGCCGGTGCCACCGAAGCGGCGGGTCGTGGAGCCCTCGGCCTGGGTGAACTGTTCGAACACCGTGTCCAGCTTTTCGGTGGGGATCCCGATGCCGGTATCGCGGACGTGAAAGCTCAGTTCGACCGAGCCACCGGCGGCACGGCCGGCGACCTCGAGCAGAACGTGCCCATGTTCGGTGAACTTGACCGCGTTACCCACCAGGTTGGTCAACACCTGACGCAAGCGTCCCCCGTCGACCTCGACCCCCCGGGGCAGCGCCGGCTCCATGCGGGTGAGCAGCTCTATTCCCTTCTCGGCCGCGGCGCGGGAGAGCAGCGCGGCGACATCGTCGACCACCGCACGCAGATCGGTGGGCACCGGGTCCAGCTCCATGCGGCCCGCCTCGATCTTCGAGAAGTCGAGCACGTCGTTGATCACCGTCAGCAGCGCCGAACCGGACTTGTAGATCGTGTCGACATACATCCGCTGCTCGCCGTCCAACTCACTGTCCTGGAGCAGCTCGGCCATGCCCAGCACGCCGTTCATCGGGGTGCGGATCTCGTGGCTCATGTTGGCCAGGAACTCGGACTTCGCCGACGCGGCCGCCAGGGCTGCCGCGTTGGCCACCTTGAGTCGCCGGCCGTTGCGGGTCTGGACCAGAGCGAGACCGAGGGCCGCCGCCAGCAGCAAGACAACCAGCGCCACGATGGTCCGCTGGCGACCGATGACCTGTTGCTGGAGTGCCGCTTCCCGCTCGAGCATCGCCTCCCGCTCGGCGAGGCGCGCGGCATCCGCCTCGGACATCCGCCGTAATTCGGAGGCGAACACCTCGAGCTGCTCGTCTCGCTCGATGTGTTCCTGCTTGCGCAGCGCCCGCAGACCCTCGTAGGCCTCGCGGGACCGCCCCCTGGCGTGGAGCAGCTCCAGGCGCACCGGCTCGACGAACTTCCCCGCCTCTTCGCTGGGCGGTTCGGTGGCCTGCACTCGGTCCAGGTAGCTCTGGGCCGGGTCGACGTTGCCCAGTTTGGCGTGGACCTCGGCGATGCTCAGCAGCGTCGAGAAGGCGCGATCAGGCACCAGGTGCAGGTACGGCTCGGACTCCAGCAGGCACTGCAGCTCGGCGGCGAGATCCTCACGGGCGTTGGCCGCACCGGCGCAGAGCATCTTGGCGTAGAAACGGTCTTCCTCGGAGCCGGCGCGCAGGGTGGCGCGATCGAAGATCTCGATCACCTCCCGGGCGGCTACGTGATCGTCCGCCTCGGTCAGCACGAAGGCGAGGTTGTAGAGCAGGCTGCTGCCGTCGTAGGGCAGTTCCATCGCCTGGTGGTCCACGACCTCCTGGCGCATCGCCTTGAGTACCCGGGGGTAGTCCCGGGTGCCCATCATCACCAGGGTCCGGGCGCTGGCGAAGCTCGCCCGGGTGAAGGGGTGGACCGCGGGGTTCTCGTCGAGCCAGGCCTGGGCCCGGTTGATCGGTTCGAGGGCTTCGGAGTCGTCGGTGGCGAAGGAGTAGCAAACCGCGAGGAAGCCGGCGGCAATGATGCGTTGGTCCACATCCAGTTCGCTTCCGCCGAGGAGGCGCTCGAACTCGGCGGCGGCGGCTTCCAACTCGCTCTCGACCATGCTCTCGCCCAGCAGGGCGATCAGTTCACCGGTCTTCAGATGCCACGCCGACTCCTGGGTTTCCGCCTCGGATCGGTACCGCTCGATTCTCGGCAGCATCTCCTCGGGATTGCCGGTCGTCAGCGAGTGCCAGGCCTGCACCATCAGGAGTTCGAGGCGGCGATCACCATCGGTCTCGTCGACCAGGCGATCGAAGGCGGCGACCCGCTCCGGGGTGGCCAAGAGATCCCGGGCTTCGATGTCCCGGGCAAGCTCCACCGCCTCGCCGATCCAGGCCGGCGCCGGTTCAGCCGGGGCGGTTACCGCGGTCGACTCCGTGGATTCCGTCGCCATTGCCGACCCGGTCAGACCGATGCAGATACCGACCAGGACCAACCCGGCGATCCATCGCAAAGACAAACCGATGCACCCTCGCCCCGCACGCAACCGCCCCCCGGTGGTGGGAGGAAGTTGGGCCCGTAGCCCGGGCCTCTGGGGGGGCGCGTATCGGCAGGGGAGCCGGCCGGCTTGAGGCCGGTTCGGCGGATTCCGCAGACGGGATGGCCTTGCCGGCTAGGCCCGGGCCGGCTGGCCGACAAGGCTCGCCAGGCTCTCGAGGGCCTCGATGCCCTCGTCGGCCAGCTCGTAGAACATCCAGAGGCCGTTCCGCTCACCGACGATCAACCCACCCTTGGTCAGGGTCTTCAGGTGATGGGAGACCGTCGGCTGGGAAAGATCGAAGGCGTCGACGATGTCGCAGGCGCAGACCGGGCCGTCCTGGGCCGCCAACAGCCGCAGGATCTCGATCCGGGTCGGATCGGCCAGGGCCTTGCAGACGGCGACGTAGCGATCCCGCCGCTTTTCGCTCAGCGGCCGGGTTCGGCGGATGGAACAGCAGGAACTGGGTCTTTTGCGCGGCATGAGGACCATTCTAGGGAACTCATTGACATCTGTCGATACGTTCCGTAGACTCTCCATGTATCGACATTCATCGATATATTAATTCGGGGGCATCGAGCGGAGGTTTCCCATGCGAGTGCAACTGGCCTTGAACGTGGATGATCTGGATGCGGCGGTGGACTACTACAGCCGCCTGTTCGGCGCCGAGCCCCACAAGCGGCGCCCGGGCTACGCCAACTTCGCCCTGAACAGCCCGCCCTTGAAGCTGGTGCTGTTCGAAAACGCCGACGCCGACCAGCGGATCAACCACCTCGGCGTCGAGGTCAGCGATCCGGCGGAGCTCAAGAGCGAGATCGAGCGGATTTCCGCCGCAGGATTGGCGGACAAGCGGGAGGAGCAGGTCACCTGCTGCCACGCGACCCAGGACAAGGTCTGGTCGGTGGAACCCCAGGGAATCAAGTGGGAGTGGTACCGGGTGACCGACGACACCCCTGAGGTCGACACGGCAGCGCAGAGCGCGGCCGCCGCGGACTCAGCGGAGGTGGCTTGCTGTAGCAAGGGCTAGGACGTGGTCCAGCGGGTTCACGTGCGGATAGCTCGAGGATCCGCTGCACCAGCTACCGTACCTAGTTCATGGTGATCGAGGAACGGAGGTGCTTGTCGGTGTCGCCCAGGTACCACGTCCCCGGGATCGCACAACGCTCCTGTCTCAGGCGCTAGCTATTCGCAGAACCTGGACCAAGGCACCGTTTTCGACGTGATTCCCCATGGCAAACCGCGCCCAGGTACCCGGACGTCTGCCGAGCCAATGTCGATTCGAGATGAGAATCACAGGATCGGGCACTCCTGCAAGAACGAAAGGCACTTTCGATCCCTGAGTTCAATTGCTGCTGGGACTACTTTGACGCCCTGGTGTCGAACAAGGGCGTTTGGGTTATCCGGTCGGAGGGTCGCAGAACGTAAGAGCTTCTGCGCTGCATCTTGTTCTCCTCGCCCCATGCCGTACGCGGTACCGAATATCGGTACTAAGGGACTAAGGCGATCCAGCGACAGTTGTTCGATGTTCTCCGCCAGGTAGCCGAACCCGACAAAGGCAAGGATGTCGCAACTCGACATCGCTACAGCGATCTCTCGATTTCTGTCCTGACGATCGCCCACTAGCTTGATCTGCTCAGCCGCCTTTTTGATTGTGACGCGGTCGAAGAAAGCGTTGGAGTACTTCCGGCCAGCCTGGCCGTAGGGGAGCCCTCCTAGCGTTCCGTACACGTGCGTGATAGGCAACGCCGACACTATTTCAGCAGCGGCTTCGGTCTCGATACCGAATGAGTGCTCGATCGACGTCAGAAGGAAGTGCTCTAGCGAGCGATCGTAGTTGAATGTGACGATCGAGAGTTTGTTGGAGAGTATCTCCGCAGGCTTGTAGGCGCCCTCTACCATTGCCTCCCAAAGGAAGTCATACCAGCGCCTATCAAGTTGCGGCACGAGCGCCTCAGGGTCTTCGTGCGGCACCAATCCAGCAGCGATTGAGAGCTTTCCCAACTCGACGAACTCCGTTCGGCGTGCGAGGAACGCGTCGATCGATGGCAGTCCAGATTTTCGAAGGGCATGGACAAAGGTCTGAGAATGCGTCAGGTCATGGCCCAACGAGCGAGCTAGTTTTTCGAGCGATTTCCCTGGCCGGAATCGCTGAACAATGTTGTGGAGCAGTTCCCGGCCTGAGGGAAACCCGTATTCGATGGAGGCGCCTGCGCCCAGGACGAGCAGCGTGTCTCGTTCGATCAGCCGACCCGAGCCTCCATAACGTTCCAGGCCGTAGCCTTAGCGGTTCGCCCCGCCTGGACCTACCCCTTGGTCTTTTCCCAGTCCGCCATGAACTTGGCCTGACCGATGTCGGTCAGCGGGTGCTTGAGCAGCTGCAGGATGACCTTGTAGGGCATCGTCGCCACGTCGGCACCGGCCAGGGCGGATTCGACCAGGTGGATCGGGTGGCGGATCGACGCCGCCAGGATCTCGGTCTCGAAGCCGTAGTTGTCGTAGATCACCCGGATCTGACGGATTAGCTCCATCCCGTCGTGGGAGATGTCGTCCAGCCGGCCGATGAACGGGCTGATGAAGCTGGCGCCCGCCTTGGCCGCCAGCAGCGCCTGGCTCGGCGAGAAGCAGAGGGTCACGTTGACCTTGATGCCCTCGTCCCGCAGGGTCTTGCAGGTCTGGATGCCTTCCTTGATCAGCGGCACCTTGACGGTGATGTTGGGGTGGATCTTGGCCAACTCGCGACCCTGGCTGACCATCCCCTCGGTGTCGGTCGCCGTGACCTCGGCGGAGATCGGACCGTTGACCAACGTCACGATCTCGCGCAGCACTTCGTTGAAGTCGCGGCCTTCCTTGGCTACGAGACTCGGGTTGGTGGTGACCCCGTCGAGCATCCCCAGGCTGGCTGCCTCGCGGATCTCGTCGACGTTGGCGGTATCAATGAAAAACTTCATTCCTGCTCCTGTCTTCCGAGCGAAGCGAGGAAGACATCCTCCGAAGCCTTGGCGAAGGAGGGTCCCCGCTCACACTCAATCCGCAAGTCGAATAACCTGTGTCTACTCGTCCTTACCGTCGGTGCCTTCATCGGCGCCGCCGTCCGCTTCCGTATTGTCGGCACTCTCACCGGCATCGGAAGCCGAAGCATCCTCGGCAGATGCCGATTCAACCGGCGCCTCGGTGCCTTCCTCTTCACGCTCTTCGGTCTTGATCGCGGCGACGACCTGATCGTCTTCGCCGGTCTGGATCAGGCGCACGCCCTGAGTCGCCCGGCCGATACGGCTGATGCCCGCCACGTCCATACGGATCAGCTTGCCGCGGCCGGTGATCAGCAACACCTGGTTCTCTTCGTCGACTTCCATCGCGGCGACGACCAGGCCGTTGCGGTCGGAGGTACGCATGTTGATGATGCCGCTGCCGCCGCGGCCCTGGATCCGGTACTCCTCGAGGTCCGAACGCTTGCCGTAGCCGTTGGAGGTCACGGTCAGGATGTCCGGCTTGCCTGAAAGCACCTTCATCGAGACCAGCTCGTCCCCTTCGGCCAGACGGATACCGATCACCCCGCGGGCGGTGCGGCCCATGGGCCGGACGTCGGATTCCTTGAAGCGGACCGACTTGCCCTGGGCGGTGGCCATGAAGACCTGATCCTCACCGCTGGAGATTCCGGCGGCCAGGATGTTGTCCCCCTCACCCAGGCTGACCGCCTGGATGCCGTTGGCCCGAGGCCGGCTGAAGGCGGAAAGCGGCGTGCGCTTGATGTAGCCATGGTTGCTGGCCAGCACCACGAACTGATCGTCGGGGAACTCGCGAACCGAGATCATCGCCGCGATCTTCTCGCCGGGGCTCAGCTGCACCAGGTTGACCACCGCCTTGCCCTTGCCGGCGGCGCTGACATCGGGGATGTGGTGCACCTTGAGCCAGTAGAGCTTGCCCGCCGAGGTCAGCACCAGGATGTAGTCGTGGGTCGAGGCGACGAACAGGTGCTCGACTGCATCCTCGTCCCGCGGCTTCATGCCGATGCGGCCCTTGCCGCCCCGCGCCTGGCTGCGGTAGGTCGAGAGCGCCGTGCGCTTGATGTAGCCGGTGTGGCTCACCGTGATCACGACCTGCTCGTCCTCGATCAGGTCCTCGATCGAGATCTCGTCCTCGTGGGGGCGGATCTCGCTGCGGCGCTCGTCGCCGAACTTGTGCTGCACCGCCTCGAGTTCTTCGACGACGATGTCGAGCTGCAGCTGCTCGCTTCCGAGGATCTGCTTGAGCCGCTCGATCAGCTTGAGGACCTCTTCGTACTCCTCGACGATCTTCTGCCGCTCGAGTCCGGTCAGCCGCTGGAGGCGCATGTCCAGGATCGCCTGAGCCTGGATGTCGCTGAAGTGGAAGCGCAGTCGCAGCGCCTCCTTGGCCTCGGGGCCGGTCTTGGACGCTCGAATCAGCGCGATCACCTCGTCGAGATGATCCAGCGCCTTCTTCAAACCTTCCAGAATGTGAGCCCGCTCTTCCGCCTTCTTCAGATCGAACTGGGTGCGGCGGACGATCACCTCGCGACGGAAGTCGACGAAGTGACGGAGCATGTCCTTGAGCGGCAGCAACTGCGGCCGGCCGTGGACGATGGCCAGGTTGATCACGCCGAAGGTGACCTGCAGCTTGGAGAACTTGTAGAGCTTGTTGAGGATGACGTTGGCGTTCTCATCCTTCTTGAGCTCGATCACCACCCGCATGCCGTCCCGGTCGGACTCGTCGCGGATGTCGCTGATGCCCTCGACCCGCTTGTCGCGAACCAGGTGGGCGATCTCCTCGATCAGCTGCGCCTTGTTCACCTGGTAGGGCAGCTCGTGGATGATGATCACCTCGCGGTCCTTGCGCCGCGGGTGCTCCTCGATATCCGCCTTGGCCCGCAGCTGAATGCGGCCGCGGCCGGTGGAGTAGGCCTGTTGAATTCCCTGGACTCCGTGGATGATCGCCCCGGTGGGGAAGTCCGGCCCCGGCACCACCTCCATCAGTTCCTGCAGGGTGACGTCCGGGTTCTTGACCACCAACTTGACCGCCTCAGCGATCTCGTTGAGGTTGTGGGGCGGCACGTTGGTCGCCATGCCCACCGCGATACCCGACGATCCGTTGACCAGCAGGTTGGGGTAGGCCGCCGGCAGCACCACCGGCTCCTGCTCGGAGCCGTCGTAGTTGGGCGCGAAGTCGACGGTGTCTTTTTCGATGTCCCGGGTCAGTTCCAGCGCCAGCTTGTCGAGCCGCGCCTCGGTGTAACGCATGGCCGCGGGACGGTCGCCGTCGACGGAGCCGAAGTTGCCCTGGCCGTCGACCAGCGGATACCGCATCGAGAAGTCCTGGGCCAGACGCACGATGGTGTCGTAGATCGCCGTATCGCCGTGAGGGTGATAGCGGCCGATGATCGTACCGACGGCGCGAGCGGACTTGCGGTAGGGCTTGTCCGGCGTGTTGCCGGTTTCGTACATGGCGTAGAGCGCGCGCCGGTGCACCGGCTTGAGGCCGTCGCGCACGTCGGGGAGCGCGCGGCCGATGATCACGCTCATGGCGTAATCGAGGTACGAGCGCTTTAGCTCGTCCTCAATCTGGATCGGTTCTCTGGTTTCGCCTTCCACGTGAATCTCCGACTAGACGTCCAGGTTCTGAACGTCGAGCGCGTTGTCTTCGATGAACTGACGGCGCGGTTCGACCGCGTCTCCCATCAGCACCGAGAACAGCATGTCCGCTTCCGCGGCATCGTCGATCTTGACCTCGAGCACCCGGCGGCGATCGGGGTCCATGGTGGTTTCCCACAGCTGGTCCGGGTTCATTTCACCGAGACCCTTGTAGCGCTGGATGCTCATGCCCTTCTTGCCGATCTCGTCGAGCTTGAGGACCAGTTCATCCATGTTGGCCACGGTGATCTCATCCTTGTCGCCGATGATCGAGATCGCACCGGTCGCTACCGGTTCGACCACGGGGCGCAGGCGGCGCAGCTGCCGCATCTCGATGGACTCGATCAGTTCGAGGTTGACCCGCACCCGGCGCCGGCCGCGGCCGGTGAGCAGCACCAGCTCGTGCAGGTCGTGCTCCTTGTCCTTCTCGGTGGAGACCACCTCGTGGCCCAGTTCGCCGAGATAGCCGCTGAGCACGTCCAGCTTCTTGGTGTTCTCGAGATCGGAGCGTTCGCCCAGCCCGGCGCGCAGCACCGCCTCGGCGATGTCCCGGTCGATGCCCAGCCGCTCCAACGCGCTGCGGTAGCCGTTGTACTGCGCCAGCTTGGTCATCAGGTCCTGGAGTTCGGCGCCGGAGATCTCCTTGCCGCTGTCGACCACCTTGATGGTGCGATTCTCCGTCGCCTTGCGCACGACGAAGTCGGCCAGCTCGGCGTCGCTCGAGAGGTACATCTCTTCCTTGCCGCGGCTGACCTTGTAGAGCGGCGGCTGAGCGATCAGCACGTGCCCCCGTTCGACCAGCTCCCGCATCTGACGGTAGAAAAAGGTCAGGAGCAGGGTGCGGATGTGAGCGCCGTCGACGTCGGCATCGGTCATGATCATGATCCGGCCGTAGCGCAGCTTGGAGGCGTCGAACTCGTCTTCGCCGATGCCGGTGCCCAGCGCCGCGATCAGGGTGCGGATCTCTTCGTGGCCCAGCATCTTGTCGAAGCGCGCCTTCTCGACGTTGAGGATCTTTCCGCGCAGGGGAAGGATCGCCTGGAAACGCCGGTCGCGGCCCTGCTTGGCCGAGCCGCCTGCGGAGTCACCCTCGACCAGGAACAGTTCGCACTGATCGGGGTCCCGCTCCTGGCAATCGGCAAGCTTGCCCGGAAGCGAACCGGAATCGAGGGCGCCCTTACGCCGGGTCAGTTCCCGGGCTTTGCGCGCCGCTTCTCGAGCCCGGGCCGCCTCGACCGTCTTCATCACGATCTTCTTGGCGACCGCCGGATTCTCTTCGAAGAAGGCGCCGAGCCGGTCGTTGACCATGGTCTCGACCGAACCCTTGACCTCGGAGTTGCCCAGCTTGGTCTTGGTCTGACCCTCGAACTGGGGCCGCGGGATCTTGACCGAGATGATCGCGGTCATGCCCTCGCGGCAGTCCTCGCCGGAGAGCGAAACATCTTTCGCGTCCTTGCCCAGGTTGGCGTTGGCCGCGTAGTTGTTGACCGTACGGGTCAGCGCGGCCTTGAACCCGGCCAGGTGGCTACCGCCTTCGTGGGTGTTGATCGAGTTGGCGAAGGACAGCACGGTCTCGTTGTACGAGTCGTTCCACTGCATCGCGATCTCGACCAGCACCTCGCCGTCGGCCGAGGTGCCCTCGACGTAGATCGGCGGGTCGTGCAGCACGCTGCGCGCCTTGTTCAGGTGCGAGACGAACTCTCGGATACCGCCGGCGAAGTGGTAGACCGCTTCCTTGGGCTTCTCGCCGCGCTCATCGCGCAGGACGATCTTGAGACCCTTGTTGAGGAAGGCCATCTCGCGCAGCCGCTGAGCCAGGGTCTCGTAGGAGAACACCAGCTCTTCGAAGATCTGCGGATCCGGTTTGAAGGTGACCTTGGTGCCCCGCTTGTCGGTGGAGCCGGTCTCCTTGAAGTCGACCTGGGCATCGCCCCGGGCGTAGTGCTGGGTGAAGCTCTTGTTGTCCCGCCAGATCTCGAGCTCGAGCCGCTCGGACAGGGCGTTGACCACCGAGATACCCACACCGTGGAGACCACCCGACACCTTGTAGGCATCGTTCTCGAACTTACCGCCGGCGTGGAGCGTGGTGAGCACCACCTCCGCGGCGGGCTTGCCCTCGGTCTCGTGCATGTCGGTCGGGATGCCGCGGCCGTTGTCGACGACCGTCACCGAGTTATCGATGTGGATCGTGACGCCGACCTCGTCGCAGAAACCCGCCTGGGCCTCGTCGACCGAGTTGTCGACGACTTCATAGACCAGGTGATGCAGACCGGCGACCGAAGTCGAGCCGATATACATCGCGGGTCGCTTGCGAACGGCTTCGAGCCCTTCGAGGACCTTGATCTTGCTTGAATCGTAATCGGCCGCCGAATCGGCGGCCTGGGTGACCGGTTCTTCACTCATTGGCACTTCCGGCGCGGCGCCCCATTGCCCGACCCTTCGGCCGGCGGCACGGAGTTAGCCGCGAAAGAATGATTGCTCTCCAGGACAAACGCTGAGGTCGGTGTCAGGCGTGAGCCACGCCCTTTTCCATGTGGATCTGATCGAAGTTCACGCCGATCGCTTCGATGAAGCTGATCTTGGATGTTGCGACCACGGTCTGGAAGCCACCCTGAGCCAGGGACTCGGCTACCGCCCGGGCGCGGATCTCGTCGAGATCGGCGTCGAAATCATCCATCAAGAACAAGGGGTGGGTGCCCCTCTGTTCCTTCAGTAACTCCAGCTTTGCCAGCTTCAACGCTACCATTGACGCCCGGGTCTGACCAGCACTCCCGAACTTCCTCAAATCGTTCCCTTCCAGCTCCACGGCCAGGTCATCTCGATGGGGTCCCAGGGTGGTGAACCCGACCCCCTGATCGGTCTCCCGCTGCCGTTTGAGCGCCTGGGCGAACATCGAAGAAAAGGCCGAGGGATCGGACTTTTCAGCATCTCTCGGAGAGCAGCGGTAACGCAGGGTCAGGGCCTCTCCATCGGGGAAGACCACCTTGGCGATCTCCGCCGAGCGCGCTTTCAGTCGTTCCAGATATTCACGGCGCCGCAGGTGAACTCCCTGGGCCGCAGCAACCAGCCGTTCGTCCCAGGCATCGAGCTGTCCGGCAGCGTCGGATCGGATGCCTCCGCGGAGCAATGCGTTCCGCTGCTGCAGCACCCGCCGGTATTCCCCGAGAGCGCGGAGGTAGCCTGGTGAGATACCCACCACGCCGCGATCGATGAAGCGCCGGCGCTCCTGGGGACTGCCCTTGAGGGCATGCATGCGATCGGCCGTCAGATCGATCAAATCCAGGCGGCCCAGGTACGATTCTAGCGCTTTTTCCGCCCCATTCACCATCAAACGGCGTTCCTTGCCGTGGAGGATGACCTTGAGCCTGGAGTGGTCGCTCTTCGCCTCGACTTCGCCTTCGATCCGGATGGTCGCCCCACCCCAGCGGACCAGTTCGTCCAGCTTGCGGGTGCGGAAGGAACGGCCGGTGGCCAGCATGTAGATCGACTCGAGCAGGCTGCTCTTGCCCTGCCCGTTGCGTCCGACGATGACGGTCAGTCCGCGCCCCGGGGAAAGCTCGATTCCCTGGAGATTACGCAGTCCGTCGACTTGGAGCTTGCGCAGCCACACCCGCTAGCGCTCCCGGCGCACCCGAGTTCCCCGACTACAGGTGCATCGGCATGACGATGTAGCGATAGTCGGACTCGTCAGCCGGATCGGGACGGAACTGACCGGGGCGATCCCCTGCCTGGGCCGCGTTGGGCTTGGTGCCGTCGGCCGAGGGGTTGAGTTCGAGTCGCACCGAAGGCGAACCGACCACACCCAGGTAGTCCAGCAGGTAGCGGGCGTTGAAGCCGATGGTCATCGACTCGCCGTCGTAGTCGACGTGCAGGCTCTCGTGGGCCTCACCCACCTCGGTCTCGCTGGAGAGCTCCAGTTTGCCCTTGGAGAGCTCCAATTTGACCGCGCGACCGAAACGGTCACTGGCCAGCAGCGACACGCGACGGACCGCCTGGGACAGATCCTCGGTAGGCACGATCACGTGGGTCGTGCACTCCCCGGGCATCACGTTTTCATAGCGAGGGAAGTTCCCCTCGAGCAGGGTCGAGGTCAGACGATGGCCGGCGACCTCGAAGAAGACCTGCTTGCCCGCCTTGCCGAAGGACACCGTGTCCTCGGGGCCCAGCTCCGACGCCAGCTTGAGAATCTCGGTCAGCGCCTTCTTGGGCACGATCACCGAGAAGTTGCCCTCAGGGGGCTTCAGGCCGAGATCTCGGGTGATGTAGGCCAGACGGTGGCCGTCGGTGGCAACGAGCGTCAGGGAGCCGTCCTCGATCTTACAGAGGGCGCCGTTGAGCGAGTAGCGGGGATCTTCGGTGGTGATGGCGAAGGTGACCCGTTCGATCATCTGGGCGAACACCGGTCCGGGGACCTGGATCGCCTTGGAGTCATCGAACTCGGGGAACTTGGGGAACTCGTCCCGGGGCTGCCCCGAGATGCGGTAGCGAGTCCGTTCACAGGTGATCGACACCTGATGACGATCGAGCAGCTTGAACTGCACCTCGGCATCGGGCAGGGACCTGGCAATCTCGTGCAGCTTGCCCGCGGGCAGGGTCACGTGACCCGGTTTGACCACGGTGGCCTCGGCGGTGCCGCGAATGGTGACCTCGAGGTCGCTGGCGCCTACCGACAGACCCTTGTCATCGGTCTCCAGCAACAGGTTGGCCAGGATGGGTAGGGTGGCTCGCTTCTCGACCACCCCGGTCACCGTCTGGAGCTCCTTTACCAGGTCGCTCCGCTTGATCACGAACTCCATGATTTCCTCACTCATCGTCGCGAAAGAGAATCCCAATCATATCCTCATTAGAGAGGAACAAACCGTAGCCGTAACAGTAGGCTCGGTGGAAATGTGGATTCTCGTTCAACACCTTCCAGTCAAAGGACTTAGGTTTAGCACGGGCCTGTGGGTAACCCCTGGACCCGACCTCCTCCATCCACAGCGTCGCTCCGCTTCAGAGGACCGCGTTTCCATCCACCGGAAATCAACAGCCCGCTCACGGCCACCCTGTGGAAATCCGAATCAGCTCAACGAGTCGATGAACTTCTGCACGAGCTGATCGAATTCCGGTTCCTGTTGACGACGCTTGTCGACCCGCTGCACGGCGTGGAGCACCGTGGTGTGGTGCTTGCCGCCGAAGCGCTTGCCGATATCCGGTAGCGAACAGGACGTCAGTTTCTTGCACAGATACATCGCGATCTGGCGAGGCCTGGCCACCAGCGGACTGTTGTTCTTCGACTTCAGTTCGCTGACCCGCAGGTTGAAGTGGTTGCTGACCTCTTTCTGGATGTTCTCCACGGTGACCGCTGGAGACTCCGGCGTGAGGAAGTCTCTGAGGGTCTCGGTGGCGAGATCCAGGTCGATCTGGCGGCCGGACATCGAGGCGTAGGCGATCACGCGAATCAGCGCGCCCTCGAGCTCACGAATGTTCGACTTGCTGTTGGACGCGATGAACAGCGCGACGTTGTCCGGCAGTTCCGCGCCTTCGGCCTCGGCCTTCTTGCGCAGGATCGCGACCTTGGTCTCGAGATCCGGCGGCTGGATGTCGGCGATCAGTCCCCACTCGAAGCGGGAACGCAGCCGTTCCTCGATGGTCGGGATGAAGCGCGGCGGCACGTCACTGGTGATCACGATCTGTCGCATCGAGTCGTAGAGCGCGTTGAACGTGTGGAAGAACTCTTCCTGAGTCCGCTCCTTGCTCGCCAGAAACTGAATATCGTCAATCAGCAGCAGATCGACATTGCGGTACTTCTCGCGGAACTCGGTCATCTTCTCGAAGCGGATCGACTCGATCAGCTCGTTGACGAAGTTCTCGCTGGAGATGTAGCGCATCCGCTTACGGCCGTCGGCGGCCAGGGCGTTGCCGATCGCCTGCATCAGGTGCGTCTTGCCCAGCCCCGTTCCGCCGTAGATGTAGAGCGGGTTGTAGGCCCGGGCGGGCAGCTCGGCCACGGCCATCGCGGCGGCGTGGGCGAACTGGTTACTCGACGAGGCCACGAAGGTCTCGAAGGTGTAGCGCGGATTGAGCCAGCCGGAACCGTTCATCGCCTGGCCGTTCCCTGCGGTATTGGCGGTGGACTTCGCCGAGGTAGCCACCGAGGGTGCCGGGCTTCCCGGCTGGGGCATCGCTGCCGGCGCCGGATGACTGTTCACGCTCTCCGCTTCGGTCTGGACGGCCACCGGTTCCAGGGTGGCCGGAGTCGCGAGTTGGGATTCGGTGACGAACTGGATTGCGACCGGCCGTTGCAGGTCGCGCAGCGTCTCCGTGATCACGCCGATGTAGTTGCTGCGCAACCACTCGGCGAACCAGTTGTTCGGAACGCGTACCGACAGACTCGCGGCGTCCTCGGTCAGGTACGACGTGGGTTTGAACCAGGTGCGGAACGAGTGAGCGTTCACCTTGCGCTCGACACGCTCCAGGACCTGATCCCAGGTGTTCTTGGACAGAGCCCCCTGCAACGCTATGCCTCCATCTCTACGCCGTCGGCCTGGGGTACCGGGCGGCGGGCCATGCAACTAGGAACGGGAGACTCGACGCTGGGCTCGCCTATACGTGCACAGTTTTTCCACACCTGTGAAAAAGCGGTGGGCGGCGTAAAGGCTTGATTCTTGAGGGAGATTCGTGCCCAGGACGATGGTGACCGGTTAGGATTATGTAAACTAGGAGGGGGCGAGGCGCTGATGTTGAGTAGGTCGGAAAAGCGGCAAAGACATCGCGCCAACGGCAAGTGATTCCCTCACCCCGAAAGGGCCACCGGATCGACTTGGATGTGTTTTCGAGTAGTCCGTGCGTCGAGACCGGCGGAGCGTAACACAGTGCCGACGCGGCCTTCAAGCGATACTAAGGCGTTGCAAGGCCCGAAAATCCCCGTGAACAGGCGATCTTGACAGGTTGCGGGGCCTTCCCTACCATGTCGGTTTCGGCCCGGCTGTATCGGGCAAGTCAAGACACCTGAACAGATACGGGCATTTGAACCGGCTCGGGAAGTGAGACGATGAAGCGGACTTTTCAGCCCAATAACCGCAAGCGAAGTAAGAAGCATGGCTTCCGCGCTCGGATGCGCACCAAGGGGGGTCGACTTGTCATCGCCCGGCGCCGCAGAAAAGGCCGGAAGCGTCTCGGCTGCTGACGAACGCCTGACCGATCAGCGTTACCCGGGAACCAGCAGGCTCACCGCTCGACCTCAATTCCTCGAGGTCTACGAGCGTGGCCGGCGCGTCGGCTCTTCTTCCTTCATCTTGTTCGGCCTGCCCAACGAGGTGGGCCATTGCCGCCTGGGGGTCACCGTGACCCGCAAGATCGGCGGTGCCGTCGTGCGCAACAAGATCAAGCGAAGGCTGCGCGAGGTCTTCCGTAAGCACCGCCATGACCTCGGTCCGGCCCTGGACCTGGTGGTCAACGCCAAACACCCGATCAAGGATCGCTCGACCGCCGAACTGGAAGCAGAGTTTCTGCGCCGGTTCACTGCCCTGGCCGGGAGGTTCGAGGGTTGATCCGTAAGGCGGTGATCGCGCTCTTGCGCGGCTACAAGCTGTTCATCTCGCCGCTGTTGCCGCCGGCCTGTCGATTCGAGCCCACCTGTTCCGTATACGCCATGGAAGCCGTCGAGCTTCATGGCGTGCTGCGCGGCGGGTGGCTTGCCTTGCGCCGCCTGATGCGGTGCCACCCCTTCACTAAAGGTGGATACGATCCGGTCCCGATTCCGACCGACGAATGCCACCACCGTCACTGAGAAGAGCATGTCCACCGAGAAACGCCTGCTGTTGGCCTCGTTGCTTTCTGCCGTCGTGTTGTTCGTCTGGGCCACCATGACCGCGCCCGAACGAAAACCGGCCGATGCCGTCGATCCCGCCGAGGTCGCCGCATCGGAGACTCCCGGCGACGATGGCACCGAGGGCTCCCCTGATCGATCCGCCTCGCCGGGCACGCCTGATTCCGGCGTGACCAGCGTCGAGGCCACCCCCGAAGCCTACGAGGCTTCCGCCGCCGCCGCCGAACAGACGGTGACCCTGAGCACCGACCTCAGCGAGGTTCGGCTGAGCAACCGGGGCGGCCGCATCGACTCCTGGCGCATTCGCGATCAGGCCAACACCGATGGCGAAGCCCTCGAGCTGGTGCCCGGCTGGCAGGAACAGGATCTGCGGATGTTCCCCATGGCCGTCGACATGGACGACGAGGGCCTGGCCACGATGATCAACGGCGCCCTGTTCACCGTGACCGAAGAAGCGGTCGACGGAGGGCGCAAGGTGATGTTCCGCTGGGCCGACGGCCGGGGCATCGAGGTCGAGAAGTCCCTGACCCTGCGCGAAGGGGACTACCTGGCCGACGTGACCCTGGACGTGCGCGACCGGGGCCGACGCTTGCCGGCGCGGATGATGTGGGGTCCCGGGTTCGGCGCCCAGGACAGCAAGGTCGACCGCACCACCTACTACTACTCGGGGCAGCTCGCTTACCGGATGAACGGCGAGACCGTGCGCAAGGCCAAGCCGGACCGCATCGCCGTCGACGAGGCGGAGCCGGAAGAATTCTCCGGCGACATCACCTGGATCGGTCTGGAAGATCAGTACTTCACGGCACTGTTCGTTCCGCAGAACGGTCGCAGCAACGTCAACGTGCGCATCGACGAGTTGACCCCGGCGGAACCGGTCGAGGAAGGCGAGGCTCCCAAGGAAGGGGACGTGCTCTCGGTCGCGGTCTCGATTCCCGAAGGTGGAGCCCAGCTCTACGTCGGCGCCAAGAAGTTCGACCGGCTGCAGGACATCGGCTACGAACTCGAGGAGTCGATCTGGTTCTCCAGCTACGGCTTCCTGCGGGCGATCACCCGCTTCGTATTCCAGGGTTTGATGTGGATCTACGCCAACACCGTGGCCAACTACGGCGTGGCGATCATCCTGACCACCATGTTGCTGCGCCTGGTGCTCTTCCCGCTGAACCAGTACTCGATGGTCAGCATCAAGAAGAGCCAGCTGCAGATGCAGAAGGTGCAGCCCAAGGTCAACCAGATCCGCAACCGCTACAAGAAGGTCAAGGACCTCCAGGCCCGCAACAAGATGCAGCAGGAGATCATGGATCTCTACCGCACCGAGGGGGTCAACCCCATGGGCGGTCTGACCGGCTGCCTGCCGATGCTGGCCCAGTTCCCGATCCTGATCGGCTTCTACAACATGCTTACCGTGGCGGTGGAGTTGCGCGGCGCGCCCTTCTTCGGCTGGATCCAGGACCTGTCGGTGGCCGATCCGTTCTGGATCACCCCGCTTCTGATGGGTGCTACGATGGGCTTCCAGCAGTGGATGGCGATGAGCAAGGTCACCGATCCTCAGCAGCGTCAGCAGCAGAAGATCATGATGATCATGCCGTTCTTCTTCACCTACATCTGCCTGGGGCTGCCCGCCGGCCTGGTGCTGTACTGGTTCGTCAACAACCTGCTGGGTATCGGCCAGCAGTGGTTGGTCAACCGCCGCACCGAGAAGCTGACCGAAGGCGCGGCGTAAGCGCGATGATGCGCGCCGGCACTACCGACGAGGGGTCTACACCATGAGGGGTGGAGAGAGAGAGTTCGAAGGCGCCACGCTGGAAGAGACGCTGCGTGACGCAGCCAACCAGCTGGGCATTGCCGAGGAAGACATCCACTACCGGGTGCTCGAAACCGGCCGCAAGGGTCTGTTCGGCTTCGGCGTGAAGAACGTCCGCATCGCCGTCGAGTGCCCCGAGGGCGCGCCCGCCGCTAAGAAGCCCCGGGGCCGCCGCCGTTCCGAGAACCGTCCTCGCGGCGAGCGCACTGCTGCTCCCGCCGCCGGCGGAGAGGAACGTTCCGAAGGGTCCGCCGAAGATGGTGAGGGTCGCGAGGAGGGCCGCGAAGGCCGTCCGCGCCGCCGCCGCCGTCGCGGCCGGGGTCGCCGCGGCCGGGGTGGCGAAAACGCCGCCGCCGAAAATGCCGAGGTAGCCGCCTCCGAAGCGGGCGAGGAACCCCGGGACGACGACGGCGCCGACGGTGAATCCCGGCGCGGGGGTCGTGGAGAGCGTCGCCGTCGCGGCCGTGGTCGCCGCGGCCGTGGCCGCCGTGGTTCCGGCGAAGAGCGCGGAGGCCGCCGGGAAGGTTCCGGCGAGGGTCGCCGTCGTCGCGACCGGGGCGACCGGTCCCGCCGTCGTCCCCGTCCCGAACCGCTGGGCGAACCCGATGAGCGTCCGGAATTCATGGACGACCTGGAAGGCACCCTGCAGAAGATGTTCGGCCTGATGGAACTCGAGTTGGACGTGCAGGGTGAGTACCGCAAGTCGGCCGGTTCACGGCTGGTGCTGTCGGGAGAGGATCTCGAATCCCTGCGCGACGGTGACGGCGAGTTCGTGCGCTCAGTGCAGTTTGTGTTGAACCGCATGGCCCGTCGCACCTGGCCCGACAGCGGCCGCATCCTAGTGGTGCGGGACGGCGACGGTGAAGGGGATGACGAGGCTCGCGACGAGGAGATCATCGCCATGGCCGAGGAGGTCGCCCGCCGGGTGATCGACGAGGGCAAGGCGGTGCGGCTCGACGCGATGAATCCCTACGAGCGCCGCCTGGTGCACATGACCATTCGCCCGATGAGAGGGGTCACCACCCGCAGCGAAGGGGACGGCTTCCACAAGCGCATCAAGGTGATGCCCCGCCGCTCTCGCCGCCGTCGCGGCGAACGGGACGGTGATCGCGCCCGTGATCGCGAGACTCGGCGCGATGACGCAGCGCCG
This sequence comes from Acidobacteria bacterium Mor1, assembly GCA_001664505.1. Classification (GTDB taxonomy): domain Bacteria; phylum Acidobacteriota; class Polarisedimenticolia; order Polarisedimenticolales; family Polarisedimenticolaceae; genus Mor1. The sequence continues at coordinate 3,660,604 of CP011806.1, read as the reverse complement.
CCGGAGCACGATCAACTGCTGACCTCGACCCGTGAGGATATGCCCCGCACCCGGCCCCAGTTCGACGACGAGGTCGACGGCGACGGCTTTGACGGAAACGGCGAGGGGGTCGAGGCCAGGGACGATCTGGGCGATGACCTCGACGGTGGGGACAACGGTGACCTGCGCGCCGATTCCGCCGACGGCCATTCGGACAGCGACTCTGACGGCGGCGACGACTACGACGATGACTTCGAGGACGGGGCCGAAGAGGATCGCCCCTCCCGCTAGCCCGTACTCCTCATGAAGCTGCGGCCGCGACGCCGTAGCGCGAGCCGACCATGCACGATCCCGCCGAGACCATCGTGGCGGTGGCGACCCCTCCCGGCAGGGGCGGCGTCGGCTGTGTGCGCCTGAGCGGTCTCGACGCCGAGACCATCGCCCGCAGCCTCTTCACTCCCGCCCGGGCCCGGCGGCCCACCGCGATCGCCTCGGCGGCCCCCGAGATGCGGGAACAGCTCGAGGAGCGTTTCGTCGCCGGCCACGCCCAGTTCGGCCGCTTTCTCGGCCGCACCGGTGAAGAGATCGACCACGGCTATCTGATTCGCTTCGATCGGGGTCGCTCGTTCACCGGTGAGTCCACCGTCGAACTCTGGGCTCACGGCAGCCCTGCAGTGCTCGGAGAACTGGTCGCCGCGGCGCTGGAGTTCGGCGCTCGCGCGGCCGGCCCCGGAGAATTCACCTATCGCGCGCTGCGCAACGGCCGGCTCGATCTCGCCTCGGCCGAAGGGGTGCGCGATCTGATCGACGCCCAGACCAAGGCCCAGGCCCGGGTCGCCTTCGCCCAGGCCGAGGGTGCGCTCTCCCGGGCGTTGGCTCCGCTGCGCGAAGAGCTCGAGGACCTGATCGCGCGTGGTGAAGCCGCCGTCGAGTTCGTCGACGAGAGCGAGACCCACCTGACCGTGGCGCAACTCCAGACCGGGATCGACCGGGTCGCCGACGGCTGCGCCGGTCTGCTCGCTCAGTATCGCGGCGGGCGGTTGGTACGCGAGGGCGCGACCCTGGCCATCGTGGGCAAACCCAACGCCGGCAAGTCGTCGTTGTTCAACCGACTGCTGACCCGGGAACGGGCGATCGTGACCGACACGCCGGGCACCACCCGGGACACCCTGGAAGAGGTGATCGACCTCGACGGCATTCCCCTGCGGCTGGTCGACACCGCCGGTTTGCGGAAGACCGCCGACCCGATCGAACAGGAAGGGGTGCGGCGGGCCGAGGCTGCCCGGGCCGAGGCGGACATCAGCCTGCTGGTGCTCGACAACGCGCGGTCGATTGAAGAGGACGAGGAGCAGGCGTTGGCCGAAGCGTCGGTCTCCGGCGTCGGCCGCACGCTGGTCGCCGTCAACAAGTGCGATCTGCCGCCCAAGCTGCGCATGCCCGCCACCGCGCTGACCACGGTCCGGGTCTCGGCGCTGAGCGGCGAGGGGCTCGACCGGCTGCGCCGGGAGCTGCTCGGACTGCTCCACGAGGGCCCGGTGCTGGAGGACCCGCTGCTGACCGACGCCCGCCACGCCGATGCCCTGACCCGCTGCGCGGCGAGTCTGAAGTCGGCGGGGGATGCGCTGCGGGGCGGGCTGACCGAGGAGGTCGCCCTGGAGGACGTGCGCACCGCCGTGGCGGCCCTCGGTGAGATCACCGGCGAGTTCGGCACCGAGGACCTGTTGGGCCGGATCTTCAGCACTTTTTGCATCGGGAAGTAGCGCGAACAGGTTCTGTGTTCGCCTTGTTTTCGCATGAGGGTGGACGGGTCCTGCCGCGCTGATGCGCTGGACGTAAACTCCTGCTACTCCTGCGTTTGGCCCGCACGGGCCTTTCGACCCCCGACCCTTCGGCAGGCTCAGGGCCCTTCGACAGGGCTCAGGGCAGGCAAGGCATCGTATGAGCGACTCATCTCCAGATACGCCGACCACCTTTGATGTGGTGGTGATCGGCGGCGGCCACGCCGGTTGCGAGGCGGCGCTTGCCGCTGCGCGGATGGGCTGTGCCACGGCGATGGTCACCCTCAAGGCGGACGCCGTCGCCCGGCTCTCCTGCAACCCGGCCATCGGTGGACTGGCCAAGGGCCACCTGGTGCGGGAGCTCGATGCCCTGGGCGGCGAAATGGGGATCCAGGCCGACGCCTGCGGCATTCACTTCAAGCTACTCAACCAGAGCCGCGGCCCCGCGGTGCGCGGTCCCCGGGCCCAGCAGGACAAGGACCTCTATCCCGCCGCGATGCAGGCACAGATTCGCGACGAGGCGAACCTGACCTTGATCGAAGGGGAAGCCGCCGACCTACTCGTCGACGACAACCCCGGCGCCGGCCGGATCACCGGCGTGAAGCTCGGGGACGGGCGCACGCTGATCGCCTCGCGCGTGGTGATGACCACCGGCACCTTCCTGCGCGGCCTGATGCACATGGGGCTCGAGGCGACTCCCGGCGGACGGGTCGGCGAGAAGCCGGCGAACAATCTTTCCGACGCCCTGCGCGATCTCGGCTTCCGGCTGGAACGCTTCAAGACCGGTACGCCCCCCCGGCTCGACAAGAACACCGTCGACGTCTCCCGTTTCGAGGTGCACCCCGCCGACGAAACGCCGACGTTCTTTTCCGATGTGACCCGGGAGATCAAGCTGCCCCAGGTCGACTGCCACGTGGCCTACACCAACCCGGACGTCCACGCGTTGGTGATGGCCAACCTGGACAAGTCGCCGATGTTCACCGGCAAGATCAACGTCCGCGGCCCGCGCTACTGCCCGTCCCTTGAAGACAAGGTCTACCGCTTTTCCGACCGCAACGAACACACCCTCTACATCGAACCCGAGGGTTTGAACTCCGATCTGATCTACCTCAACGGCTTCTCCACGTCGCTTCCCGCCGACGTGCAGTTGCAGATGGTGCGTGCGGTCAAGGGGCTCGAGGACTGTGAGATCGTGCGGCCGGGCTACGCGGTGGAGTACGACTACGTCGATCCCACCGAGCTGACGCCGACCCTCGAGACCAAGCGGGTCGCCGGTCTGTATCTGGCCGGACAGATCAACGGCACCACCGGCTACGAAGAAGCCGCGGGCCTGGGCCTGATGGCCGGGATCAACGCGGCCCTTGCGGTGCGCGGCGAGGAACCGCTGGTGCTCGGCCGCGAAGAAGCCTATCTCGGCGTGCTGATCGACGACCTGGTGACCCGGGGCACCTCGGAACCCTACCGGATGTTCACCTCCCGGGCGGAGTTCCGGCTGCTGCTGGGGATCGATACCGCCACCCGGCGGCTCTCCCCGCACGGCGCCCGCATCGGTTTGCTCGATGCGGATCGTGCTGCGGCCTCGGCGGAGCGTTGGAAGCGATTGGACGGGACCATCGCCGAACTCGCCGTCGAACGCTTCAAGCCGGACGCCGAGACACGCACGGCTTTCGACGCCCGTGGCATTCGCCTGGAGTCTCCCGCGTCCACCGCCGACCTGCTGCGCCGCCCGGAGATGGATCCGGTGCGGTTGGCGGAACTGAGTCCGCCTCTTGCGGCGCTTGGCCCCACCGACCTGCGTGTGGTGACCGAGACGGTGCGCTACGCCGGCTACCTGGCGCGCCAACGCAAGTTGGTTGAGAAGCTGGAACGGGCCGAGGCGATCAAGATCCCCTCAGGGATGACCTTCACCGGTTTGCCGGGACTATCCGCCGAGATCGTCGAGAAGCTGGACCGGGTGCGCCCTGCCGATCTGGGCCGGGCTTCCCGTATCGACGGGATGACTCCGGCGGCGCTGTCGTTGCTCGCGACTCACATTGAGCGGCACCGCCGGCAGAACGCCGGCACCTAGTGCGTCATTTGGAGGGCGCGGTTGACGCTCGGTCAGCTGCGGCGTACGCTACACATGTGATGCGCGCTAGCCATATCCATCCCGTGACCTCCGCCGCGGCCCAGTATCAGGGCTGGTGGCGCTGGTGCATCCCGACGGAGGTGGCCTTCTAGCCGCGAGTTTCGATGCCGAGAAACCCGAGCCCACCTCCGAGAAACCGGGGGTGGGCTTTTTTCATGTCCCGAGCTCCCGAACTCCAGAGGCCGAGGCGCACGGTTCTCGAGGCGCAGACAGAGGACGCAAGGTTCACAATGTGCGGGTCCGTGCCGATGGAATGGGCGGAACCGTGAGGGAGCGATGACCGACAAATCGAAAGAAAAGCGCCGTCTCGGGGGAGCACCTCCGCACCGCAGCGGCCCCTTCGAGATCTTCGCCGACCTGGATACCCCGGTCTCGGCCTGGCTCAAGCTGCGTCCATTGCGGCCCCGCTACCTGCTGGAGTCCGTCGAGGCGGGCCGCCTCGGCCGCTATTCCTTCCTCGGCTTCGGCGCCATGCGCCGGGTCAGCCTGGCGGGCGACGTGGTGCGCTTCGACGGTCAGGAGCGCCCGCTGGCTCCGGGGCGGGAGGGCTTCTGCGCCGCTCTGCGCGAGGCACTGGACCGGGCGCCCCGGCTGAACCCTGCGGTGCCGGACCTGCCCTTCGCCGGCGGCCTGGTCGGTGTTGCCGGGTTCGACCTGGTGCGCCGCTTCCAGTCGTTGCCCCCCCTGGACCGTGGAGGCGCTCCCGAGGCGGTCTACGGCTCCACCGAGTCGCTGTTGGTCTTCGATCACGCCAGCCGCCGGGTCGCATTGCTTCACGACGGCGACGAATCCGAACGCCGGATCCTGGTCCGCGAAGTTCGGCGCCTGCTCCAGGGAGGGTCGGTGGCCACCGAGGGTGGCGGCCGCTTCGCGCCGCCGGTGGGCAGCCTGGAACCCGATGAGTTCCGCGCCGGCGTCGAGCGGGTTCAGGAACACATTCGCTCCGGCGACGTCTACCAGCTGGTGCTGGCCCTGCGCTACGAGGGTGAATGCGATCTCGACCCCTTCACCGTGTACCGGGCGCTGCGGCTGATCAATCCCTCCCCCTACATGTACTACCTGGATTTCAACGATCTGCAGGTCGCCGGTTCGTCCCCCGAACCGCTGGTGCGGCTCCAGGGGCGGGACGCGGAGTTGCGGCCGATCGCCGGCACCCGTCCCCGGGGTGCCACCGAAGAAGAGGACCTGCGCCACGAACGTGAACTGCTGGCCGATCCCAAGGAGTCGGCGGAGCACGTGATGCTGGTCGACCTGGCCCGCAACGACCTGGGGATCGTCGCCGAGTCGGGGAGTGTTCACGTCCGGCCCTACCGGGCCATCGAGCGCTACAGCCACGTCATGCACATCGTCAGCGGCGTGCGGGGCAAGCTGCTGCCCGACCGGGACGCCTTCGACCTGTTCGCCGCGTCCTTCCCCGCCGGCACCGTCGTCGGCGCGCCCAAGCGCCGGGCTGCCGAGCTGATCGCCGAGCTCGAACCGGCGGCTCGGGGTGTTTACGCCGGAACGGTGGGCTATTTCGGCCATCCCGGCAACGACGGCCGTCCGACCATGGATCAGGCCATCGCCATCCGCACCCTGACCTTCTCCGGCGGGCGCTACGCCTACCAGGCCGGCGCGGGGGTCGTGCTGGACAGCGTCCCCGAGAATGAACATCGTGAGGTGTTGTCCAAATCCGCGGCGCTGCGGGCTGCCCTGGAGTTGGCGGAGGAGGGGCTATGAAGCGCAGGGTCCTGCTGATCGACAACTACGACTCGTTCACCTTCAACCTGGTGCAGGCGCTGGCCGTGCTCGGCGCGGAGGTGACCGTGCGCACCCACGACCAGATCGGCGCCGATGAGGGGTTGCGTAGCGAGCCGACCCACCTGGTGGTCTCCCCCGGTCCCGGCCGTCCTGAAGACGCCGGCATCTCGTTGGAGATCATCGAGAAGGCGGCGGGCAAGCTGCCGGTGCTCGGCGTGTGTCTCGGGCACCAGGCCCTGGCCATGGTCTACGGCGGCGTGATCGTGCGCAGCGGGGCGCCCCTTCACGGTAAGTCGTCACCGGTCAACCATGACGGCAAGACGATCTTCCGCGACCTGCCCGATCCCTTCGAGGCCGGGCGCTACCACTCGCTGACCGTCGACCCCGCGTCGGTCCCCGACGAACTCGAGGTCACCGCCCGCACCGCCGACGGCGAGATCATGGGCTTGCGTCACCGCACGCTGCCGCTGGAAGGGGTGCAGTTCCATCCCGAGAGCATCCTCAGCCCCGACGGCAACAAGCTGCTGGGGAACTTCCTGGAGCTGGGCGTCGAGGTGACGGCGTGAGCGGCGACGAAAGCACTCGCGGCACCTTCGCGGCGAAGCTGCTCGCCCGCCTCGAAGCCGGGGAGCACCTGGCCTACGACGAAGCGCACCGTTTGCTCCACGCGCTGGCCGACGAGGAAATCGCGGGCGATGCGGCCGGAGAGCTGTTGCTGGCGCTCAAGGCCAAGGGGGAGCACGCCGAGGAAGTGCGCGGTTTCGCCGAGGCGATGCTGGAGCGGGCCCGGCGGCCGGAGATCGACCCGGCCCTGCGGGTGCTCGACGTGGTCGGCACCGGCGGCGACGGATCCCACAGCGTCAACATCTCCACCGGTTCGGCGCTGCTCGCCGCGGCCTGCGGTGTCCCGGTGCTGAAGCACGGCAACCGCTCGGTCTCGAGCAAGTCCGGATCCGCCGACGTGTTGGAGACTCTGGGCTTTCGTCTGGACCTGGAACCTGCGGCGGCGGGAACATGCCTGGGCCGTTCGGGGTTTTCCTTTCTCATGGCTCCTCACTACCATCCTGCGATGAAGGCGTTGGTGCCGGTGCGCCGGGCGCTCAAGACCCGCACCGTGTTCAACATGCTCGGGCCGCTGGTCAACCCTGCGCGCCCGCCGTTCTTGTTGACCGGCGCCTACAGTCTCGAGGCGGCGCGCTTGATGGCGGACACCCTGGCCGGCATGGAGTTGGAGCGCGCCTTCGTGATCCACGGGGATCCCGGTTGGGACGAGGCCACACCGATCGGTCCCTACGTGATGTTCGACGTACGTCCCGGGCAGGTCGAGGAACGCCGGGAGGATCCGGCGGACTTCGGGTTCGCCCGCTGTAGCGCCGAAGATCTGCACGGCGGCGATGCCGCCGAGAACGCCGACGCCATGCGCCGGGTGTTCCACGGGGAGCAGGGTGCCCATCGGGATGCCCTGGTGCTCAACGTCGCGCTGGCGCTGCAGCTCACCGGCGAGGTCGCCGGCGTTGCCGACGGTGTCGCCCGGGCGAACGCGGCGATCGATCAGGGCGCCGCGGCAAGGCTGCTGCAAGAGAGTGCGGCCTGCTCCCGGGAACTTCACGCTTCCGCGGGAGGTGCGGCGTGAGCGACTTCCTCGACGCCATGGCTGCCGGCAGCCGGGAACGTCTCGAGCGCGCCCGGGCGCGGCTCTCCTACGAAGAGCTGCGCCGCCGCCTGGCCGATCGTCCGGCGCCCCCCCGCTTGCGGCTGCACGAGAGCGGCTTCGATCTGATCGCCGAGATTAAACCCCGATCACCGGCCGTGGGTTCCCTGGTCGAACAGGACGTAAGCGCCTTCGACATGGTCAAGCGCACCGAGCAACAGGCGGCGGCCTACGCCCGGGGTGGCGCGTGCGCCATCTCGGTGCTGACCGAACCGGACCGCTTCGACGGTTCCCTCGGCTACCTCGCCTCGGCGGCAGGGGTCGTCGACGTGCCGGTGATGCGTAAGGATTTCCTCGTCGACCCCTATCAGGTGCTCGAGGGCCGGCTGTTCGGCGCCGGTGGCGTACTGGTCATCGCGCGGATGCTGGGCGACGCCCTGGACGAGATGATCGCCACGGCGTTGGAACAGGGCATGTTCGTCTTGCTCGAGGCCTTCGACGAGGCGGACATCGAACAATCGGTGCGAGCCCTGGAGAGTCTCGACCCGAACCTGCGGCGTCGCTGTCTGCTCGGAGTCAACGCGCGCAACCTGCGCACTCTGGAGATCGACGACCAGCGGCTCGAGCGACTGTTCCCCAGACTCCCCGCCGAATTCACCCAGGTCGCCGAGAGCGGTCTCGACGAGCAAGGGGTCGCCCGCATGGCGCGTCGCGGGTACCGGGCTGCCCTCGTCGGTTCGGTTTTGATGAAGCATTCCGATCCCGAAGCCGGCGTCGCGGCGATGCTGCGGGGCGCTCGTGCAATCCGCCAGGCGGAGGTCTGAGATGCACGTGAACATCAAGATCTGCGGGATCACCAGCGAGTCCGCGCGGGACGCGGCGGTCGAAGCCGGCGCCGACGCGATCGGCTTCGTCTTTGCCGAGGGGTCTCCGAGAGACATCGCGCCCGACCGGGCGGCGGAGCTTGCTCGGGAGCTGCCCCCCTTCGTCACCTCGGTCGCGGTGTTCCGGCGGCCTTCCCGTGACGAGGTGGCCCAGGTGCTCGAGTGCTTCCCCGCCGACATCGTGCAGCTCGACGCCGAGTCGATGGCCGACTGTTCCGGCCTCGGTGCGCGGCTGCTGCCGGTGTTCCACGACTCGCCTCAGTTCGACGAGTCGCTGACCGGCTACGAGATCAACCAACAGATCAACCACCTGTTGTTCGAGAGCGCGCTCTCGGGGCAGGGAGCACAGGCGGACTGGGAACGCGCGGGCCGTTTGGCCCAGCGTTTCCCCCACCTGGTGCTGGCCGGCGGTCTCGACCCCGACAACGTAGCCCAGGCGATCCGCCGGGTGCGCCCCTGCGCCGTCGACGTCAGCAGCGGCGTCGAATCGAGCCGCGGGGTCAAGGACAACGCGCGGATCCAGGCCTTCGTCGCCGCCGTCCGCGCCACCGAGCTACGACTGGAAGAGGTAGGCGAATGAGTACAACAACACGCGCCGCTGACGAAGCGGCCCTGGCGAAGTTGCTTGCCGGTGAGCTTCCCGATGCCCGGGGACGCTTCGGCCTCTACGGCGGGCGCTACGTGCCCGAGACCCTGGTGCCGGCGTTGGACAAGTTGGAGCAGGACAGCAGGGCACTGCTGGCCGACGATGATTTCGTCGCCGAACTCCATCGGGAGATGCGGGATTTCATCGGGCGCCCCACGGCGCTGACCCTGGCCCGCGGACTCAGCGAACAGTTCGGTGCGGAGATCTGGCTCAAGCGTGAAGACCTGGCTCACACCGGAGCCCACAAGATCAACAACGCCCTGGGGCAGGCGCTGATCGCCAAGCGCGCCGGAGCGAAGCGGATCATCGCCGAGACCGGCGCCGGACAGCACGGCGTGGCCAGCGCTGCCGCCTGCGCCCGGGTCGGACTCCCCTGCCGGGTTTACATGGGCGCCCTGGATGTCGAACGGCAATCCCCCAACGTCGATCGCATGCGGCGCCTGGGCGCCGAGGTGGTCGCCGTGGAAAGCGGCGACCGCACATTGCGTTCGGCCATCGACGAGGCGTTGCGCGATTGGGTCAGCGATCCCGGCGGCACCTACTACCTGCTCGGGTCGGCGGTGGGGCCGCACCCCTACCCGTGGCTGGTGCGTGAGCTGCAGGCGGTGATCGGCCGCGAGGCGAGGGAGCAGATGCTCGAGCGTGGCGGATTGCCCGACGTGGTGATCGCCTGTGTCGGCGGCGGCTCCAACGCCATCGGTTTGTTCCATCCGTTCCTCGGCGATCGGGACGTGACCCTGCTCGGCATCGAGGCCGGCGGTGATCCTTCCGGACAGCATTCGGCAACCCTGCGCGACGGCGGCGACGGGGTGCTTCATGGCAGCCTGTCGCTGTTGCTGCAGAACGACGACGGCCAGGTGCAGGGGACCCACTCCTGCGCGCCGGGGCTGGACTATCCCGGCGTCGGCCCCGAGCATGCGTTCCTGCGTTCGATCGGCCGGGTGCGCTACGCCAGCGTCGACGACCGCCAGGCGTTGGCGGCGCTCGATCGCTGTTGCCGGGACGAGGGCATCCTGCCGGCTATCGAGTCTTCCCACGCCGTGGCCGGCGCGGCGCTGTGGGCGCGGCAACACCCCGGCTCGCGGATCCTCGTCGGCCTGTCCGGGCGAGGGGACAAGGACATGCCGGTGCTGGAAAAGCTGGTGCCGATGCTCGGCGACGCCTCGGTCCCCGCTGATGATGCGGCTCTGGCCGTCGACGTCACCTGGGCGGGAGAGGGTCCGGCCGGAGCTTCTGGTGACGCAAAGGGCGGGGCGGACCGCGGTGCGGCTGCCGGTAGCGGCAACGCCGCCGCCGCGCATGACGCCGCCGGGCAGGGCGAGCCGGGCGCCGCGCTGGAAAAGGCGTTGACCGCCGAAGGCGCGCCGACCATCTGCGCTTATCTCACCGGCGGCTACCCCGACCGGCAACGCTTCGCGGCGCTGCTCGACGAGGTCGCCCGTGCGGCCGACGCCGTCGAGATCGGCGTGCCCTTCAGCGATCCGATGGCCGACGGCCTGACGATCCAACGTTCGTCGCGGATCGCGCTGGAAGGGGGCATCACCCTCGAGGGCATCCTCGACGCAGTGCGTGCGCATACGGCGTCGCGCAGCGAGGCCACGCCGATCGTGTTGATGAGCTACCTCAATCCCCTGCTGGCCTACGGCCCCGAGCGCCTGGCCGCCGATGCAAGGGCCGCGGGAGTCGACGGCTTCGTCGTGCCTGATCTACCCCTCGAGGAGTGCGACATCCTGCGGGTGCCCTTCGAGCAGGAAGGGGTGGCGCTGGTGCAGTTGGTCACCCCGGCGACGCCGCCGGAGCGGATGCGGAAGATCTGCGCCGAAAGTCGCGGCTTCGTCTACGCGGTGACCGTGACCGGCATCACCGGCCGGGACGTGGCGCTACCCGACGACCTGGTGCGCTATCTCTCCGCGGTCAGCGAGGCCTCGCATGTTCCAGTGCTGGCCGGCTTCGGCATCCGCCAGTCGCAGCAGGTGCGGGACATCGGCAAGCACGCCGACGGCGTGGTGGTCGGAAGCGCCTTGATCGAGGCGATCGACCGGGGGGAGGATCCGGCAGAACGGGTGCGGGAGCTGCGCGGGTAGCGCTCAGGTGGTGAAGATCTGAAGGGTTAGCTTTCCGGTTCGAAGGGGTTTGGATACAGATCGATGTCTAGATCTGCTCCGCATTGAGCCATGCGTTGCAGCGCAGAGTTCGGGATCTGGAGTGCTGGTACCAGATCATCGTCGACATAGACCACGCACGCGAACTCCACCTCAGCCTGCTGGGATCGAATCACGTCAAGAAAGGCAGCGAATCTCGGTTCCAAGACTTCGAGCAGCGCTTCAAGCACAGGTGCGACAGCGGTCACGCCCTGCTTCTCGATGGCGAACTTCCAGGCGGAGTCCGAGCGTCGTCGACCCGATGCGCCGATCGTGTCTCCAACCCTCCAGGTCGAAGTCGGGATGACCTCGATCTCCCTTGTGACCCTGGAGATATCGAGAGTGGCGCCAAACAGGCCCACCGAGCATTTGATTACTGCCATGTCCTTTTCCCGGCTCGACCCGGCTCATCTGCTTCGAGGCCAGGGCTCACATTCTGAAAAATTCGTTCTGGTCCCGCACCGGCATCAGCTTCCAACTGCTCCTGTGTTCCGACAAAGAAGCAGATGAACTTTCGTTCGTTCCCGTTGGTTGACGGGGGGTCGTGCTGTGTAAGAGAGGTGAAACCAAACCTGCGGATGGCAACGCCATCCTTCTCATCGTCGAGATCCAGCGGGTATTCCACGCGCTGCCGATCATCGCTGCAATAGAAGGTCTCCCGCTCAAGAATCGAGTGCTTGCCTTCAAACCCGTGATTGAGAGTGAGTAGTCCGGATTCAGGTATTTCGAGCCGGAATCCGCGTCCAGCCCGAGGCGCTGAAACGCCCTTCGGGTTATCGACCTCGACGCAGAACCAGCCCGAGTACCCGCAGTGGAGCACGTACTCATTGGGCGGAGCGCTGTCCCAGAAGTTGAAACATGAAGTCGCTGGCAAGGCGCATATGGCCACCAGAACCCATCGGCCCCATCGACGGTGTATGCCATTTCTATTCTTGGACGGGGCGATCATGGTTTGTTCCGCAGGGACGAGAAGTTGAACGGAATCTTGGGTTGGGGCCTCTCTCCGGGAACTCTACGCTACCATTGGGGCGTGACCCAACCTCTCGAGACAGCAATCCAGGGGCGCGCTGCGGCGTGCGGCCTGGAACTCGATCAGCGCACCGCCGGCGCACTGGCCTCCCACATGCGGGCCGTGCTGGAGCACAACCCGGTGCTGCACCTGACCTCGATCACCGAGCCCGACGACTTCGTGGCACGGCACCTCGGCGAGGGCTTCGAGGGGACCAGCCTATTCGAGCCTCCCGCCGACGGTGAGGAGAAGCTGATGGTCGACCTCGGCACCGGGAACGGCTATCCGGCGCTGCCCTTCGCGGCGGCGACCGGTCTGAGGCCGGTGCTGGTCGAGGCGTCCGCCCGCAAGGCGTACTTCCTGCGAGAGCTGCGCACCATCGACGGGCTGCCCCGCTACGAGATCCTCGAGCGTCAGGTCCAGCGGGCCGCCGACCTGGAGCCGCTGGCTCCCGAGGGGTCGGTACGGGTGCTGACCATCCGAGCCGTCGGCGGCTGGCCGCGGCTGTTGCCCAAGCTGGCCCGCTGCCTCGAACCGGAACACGGCCGGATCTTGCTCTGGGCCGGGGAAGAGGTCGAGCAGGTCGCCGGGCGCAGCGCCTGGAAGAAGACCCTGCGCCTGACAGGCAAGCATTCGATCCCCGATCGGGACCGCTCCTGGATCTGGGCCTTCGCCCGAGCGGAGTCATAACTAGCGATTCCGGATCCCGGCGAGTCCGCGACCGGCCCACGACCGGAAGCCGTGGGCCGGATCGATCCCTACTCAGGCAATAGCTGTCCCAGGCGGTCCAGGGCGGACCGCTCCGACTCGGCGATCTCCGAGACCATCGGGGCCAGCTCCGCGTAGATCGCCGCGGCTCCGGCGGGGGCTAGCTTGCAGCTCGCCGCCAGATCCCGGCGTTCGGCCCACAGCGTGGCCATCTCCTCGGTGGCGTCGGCGCCCTGCTCGTCGAGGAGCTCTGCCCGCCGGTCGCTGAGACCGCAGCCCCGCTCCACCGCGGAGTCGCCGCAGTCGGCGATGGTGCGTCCCAACTTCTCCCAGACCTCACCGATCCGCCGGAACTCCCCGGCGATGTCGGTCAGCCCGGGCAAGCCGGTCGTCGCCGCAGCCTCGTCGAGGAAGGCGGCGAACAGCGGCCTGCTCCCCGCCGGCGCGGTGTACTCGTGCTGGGTGCAGTCGTAGGCGCGGTGCAGTCCGACGTAGGCGTGCTCGGCCTCGGCGAAGACCTTGCGCCAACCCTTGGCGTCCTTCTCATCGGCCAACAGCCGCGCCCACTTGCGCAGCCCCGGCGTGCCGACGTTGGAGGCGAAGGGCTTGGCCGGAGGTGTGTCGTAGTCGTCGACGGCGGCACGAAGGGCGTCGAGCATCAGCTGCTTGCGATCGACCTCGATCGCCTCGGGGATCACCGTCATGCGGTGCTTGCCCTTGCGGTAGCCCGCCCGGGCGGCGGCGAAGGCCTCGTTGCTGAGCCGGATCGGCGCGGTGCCCCGGTCGTCGAGCCAGACATGATCGTTGCCGTCTCGACCGATGGCCGCGACCACCTGGGGACCCATGCCGACCAGGTTCGCGGGCAGGCCGTAGTAGGGCAGCGCCGCGGCGTCGACGGTGCAGAGCACGCTTTGCCCCGCGTCGAGCAGCCGGTCCAACTCCCGCCGCGCCTTGGCCGGGGCCGAGGTCTCGATGGTCTCGGCGCCGGGGACGATGCGCTCGATCCCCGCCGCGACGAACACGTCGGGCATCGAACTCTGCCGGGCCACTACCGTCATCGTCGGCGGGTGCCCCTTGTACTCGAACACTCCATAGAGGAAGCCGATGCCGCCGCAGAGGCCGAAGACTGTGGTCTCGTCCAACGGCTTCCCGTCACGATCCCGCACGCCGGCGTGGCGCAGCACGTTGGTCAACGCGCCGGTCTCGGTTTGCAGCCCGCCGCAGGGACCGTAGCCCGGGTGCACGCCTGTGGGTTGGGGATCGTCGTGGGAGCGGGCCTGAACGATGTGGGCCCGGGCGGTGGCGTAGCGTTCGCCGGTGCGTTTCATCCGCTCGCGAACAAGCTTCTTGAGATCTCGCTGCTTGGTCATCTCGATCCTTTCGTCGGCGCAGAGATCTCCATCCGCCCACGAAGACCCCGCGACAGCAAAAGGGTCGATATGGCCTGATCTGGAAGCCTGATCCGGAAGGGAGACCCCTCCTTTGCTCCCTCGGGCGACCCCGGGCGGAGGATCGACGGGAGTTCGGCGCCGGATCGGCCGCCGTCCCGCGATCCTGCCTCAAGCCGCACGAGAAGGCAAGGGCGCACCCCGCCGCAGGGAGGCTAGCCCCCTGGCTGCGGCTCCAGGGTCAGGACCTCGCGTCCACCCGCTTCGATCTGGACCGGAACCTCCAGGAAGGCCTTCTCGCGGGTGCGCACCCGGTAGCTCCCCGGCAGCAGTTCGATGGCGGGGCCACCCGCCTGGCCCTGGGCCACCACCTTGCCTTGGTTGTCCAACACGTCGAAGGGGGTCTGGAGCGCCCGGCGCAGCGAGTCGCCCAACGCCTCGGCACCGTCGGCATCGTGGTAGTCGCCGCCTCCCAGCTCCGCCCAGTAGCGGAAGGCGTTCTTCAGCGCGTCATCCTCGATGGCGAAGCCGACGATGTTGACCCGCACGTCGATGCCTGCGGCTTTGAGCGCCTCGATGGCCGCCGCGGGATCGCCGCCGCAGGTCTCCTCGCCGTCGGTGATCAGCACGATCAGTTTGGGACCGGTCACCCCGGCCAGGTCGCTTCCCACCTGGGCCAGGGAGTCGGCGATCGGCGTCTTGGCCAGGTTCATCGCCTGGACGCCACGGATCTTGCCCTGGGCTGCCGACACGTCGAGGGGAGACAGCGGGATCTCCAGATCGGTGCGGCAGGAGTCCTTCTCCTTGTGGCCGAAGACCCGCATGGCGAAGGGGGTGTTTGCGGGGATCGTCTCACCGGTCAGATCCAGCAGAACCTCCCGGGCGATCTCGATTCGGCGCTTGTTCCCCTGCTTCTTCAGCATGCTGCCCGAGGCGTCGAGGATGATCTCCACCGCGCCGTCGTCGGGGACCCGGTCGAAGTGCTCGGAGGCCTGGACCAGCAGTTCGCCGGGCTGAGACTTGGGCGGCGCGAAGCGGATCGCCCGGGTCGCCAGGATGCGCCCCGACTGGCCGGTGCGATAGCGCAGCTCGTAGTCGCCGGGGACCAGCGCCGCGTGCAGTTCGACCGGGTTGCCTCGCTCGGTGTAGGCGTAGTCGGTGTAGCGCTCCTCGGGGTCGTCCTTCTTGATCACCTCGATGTAGTCCTGAGCCCGGTTCGGTCCGTCCCAGCCCACCTGGAAGGGTTCGCCGCCCACCACCTCTTCGGGGCCCGTGAGCGAGGCGCTGATGTCGCCCACCTTGATCTGCGTCGAGGCCAGCATGCTGTAGCCCGCGGTCATGTAGCGAACTTCGTAGGTTCCCGGCTCGTCGGGCGCCCGCAGCTTCGCCGGGTTGCCCTTGTGGGTGTAGCGGTACATCCGGTACTCGCCGGGCTTGGAGCCGACGTTGGCCAGGGCGATCCAATCCCGTTCGTTGTCCGGTCCCTGCCAGTTCACCTCGAAGGCGTCGCCGGCGCCGACGGTGTCCGGCACCGTGACCTCGGCCGAGGTGCCCTGGACGGTGAAGGTGGCGCTGGCCAGGGTGTAGTACTTCTGGCCGGTGAGATAGCGGACCTCGTACTCCCCCGGCTCCTCTGGCGTCTGGAGCTCCGTGGGGTTGCCCCGCTTGGTGTACTTGTAGGGCCCGTACTTTCTCTCGGGGGTCCCCGCCTTCACCACGGTGATGAAGTCCCGGGGGTGGTCCGGGCCGGTCCACTCGACGATCAGCGGTGACCCGGCAGCAGAAGTCTCGGTGGTCTTGATCGTCGCCGTTACCGGCGTGACCTCAAGGGGGGAGCGGGCCAGCGTCGGAAAGCCGTTGTCGGCGCCCAGGTAGCGCAGTTCATAGGTGCCCGGTTCGTCGGGAGCCATCATCTCGATCACACCCTTGTCTCGGGCGTACTGGTATGCGGCGTACTTCCCCTCGGGCAGATCCGGCGCGACGATGGTGATGAAGTCCCGCCCGTTCTCGCTACCGCTGAAGCGAATCTCGAACGGGGCGCCGGCAGCCACGCTCGTGGGAGCGTCCAGGGTCACCGCGGCGGACGCCGGGGAGACCACGCAGACAGAGATCAACACCGGAATCAGGAAACGCATCGACCATCCCTCCTTGCCGCGGAGTGTACACGCCCGTCCAGCGATTCCCGTTGCGAGGAAACGAGACTCCCCCCAGCGCCAGCCCTGCCTGCCCTGCCAGCCCTGCCTGCCCTGCCTGCCCTGAGCGAGCGAAGCGAGTCGAAGGGAGCGAGCCCGAAGGAGGGGAAGGGTCAGTGCACCTTGACGAAGCGGGGCTCCCGGGAGCCGCGGTCGAAGCGGTAGACCGTGTCCTGGGGTTTGATCGTCGCCGTTTCAGGGTCGAGGACCAGCCGGCGGATCTGGATCATCATCCCCTCGGAGTCGGGGTAGTGCTGCATCAGCGACTCGGCCAGATCATGAGGGGGCGCCCATTTGCCCAGGATCGATCGGCGGTGGGCGAAGTCCTTCGTCTCCTGAAGCGCCGGTGAGTTGGCCAGATCGATCGGCCGCGCCTTCTCGCCGTAGACCTCGGCGGCGTAGATCTCGACCTTGGGATCGGGGGTCGAGTACATCGCCCAGCCGAAGAAGCGCCAGGGGTCGAATTGATAGCGCTGGGCCAACACGTGGTGAGTCGCCGGCCAGGCGGCGAACAGGACCAGCAGCACGACCACCGCGTGTTTCTTGAATCCGAGACTCATGTGAAGTACCAGCGGGGAACCCAACCAAGGGCGAGCAGGGTCAGGTAGACGTAGCCGGCGATGAACAGCGGAAAGCTGCGGCGCAACCAGTTCGCCGGTGCGAACAGCAGGATCAGGCCGACGATCATCAAACCGAAGAACAGCTCTCGCGCCCCCGCCTCGATGGCGAAGACGTAGACCAGCAGCGCGGCGACGGCGAAGGTGCGGGTCCGGGCGAAGAGCAGCAGCGGCGGCAGGATCAGCTCGCCGAGATACGAGAGGTTCGACATCGCCATGAATAGCGGGGAGTCGACTCGGTAGGGCCCGGCGCCCTCGCCTGGCTTGATCGCGCGGAGTCGCTGCAGTTCGTCGGCGGGAATCAGCCAGGAGAAGAAGCTCGAGAAGCGTTCGTTCTGAGCGATGGCGTAGGCCAGGAACTCGCCGCGGAAGTAGTAGCCCCAGAGCACCTTCTGGATGCCGGCGTAGAACAGTCCGATCAGCGCGATCCACTTGAGGCCGGCCAGCAGCAGGCTGCGCTCTTCGTCGGAGCGATGATCGAAGAAGGCCACCAGCGCCAGACAGAGCAACAACAGGTAATGGTGGTTGGCGTTAAGGGGAAACGCGGAGATGTGATGGGCGACCATCCCCGCCGCCGCGACGACCGCCGCGTAGCGTGTGTAGCGCTCGAACCAACCGGCGACGGCGGCAATCCAGAACAGCGCGCAGAGGCCGACGTGCAGGGCGTATTGAGGTTGGGAGGCCCAGGCGCGCAACGCCTCGGTGTTCTCGACGGCGGCACCGATCAGCAACAGCCGCGCGATGACGCGCACCTTCAAGGCAGACGCGTCCGCGGCATCGTCACCGACGAGCCAGAGCATGCGGTCGACAGGGTTCCGCGCCAGGGGTACACGGCTCCCCGCCATGCGGGTGCCGCGTTTCAAAGGACCCCTCCTCCTCGGCACTCGGATGAACAGTAAGCCTGTGCCCTGAATCTACTCCGGCGCGGCCTGCCGACACAACGCAGAAAACCCGATGCCGGCGGTCAGGAGGACCGCGGAACCGGATGAGCGATTCCTGCGGTCTCGGCATATAGTCGAAGTCGAGGGGAGTGATCCCGATGGGATCGCCGAAAAGGAGGCACCATGCGCGTGCGTACCTGGCATCGTTCGATCGTGTTGCTCGTCTGTCTCTCTCTCGTTCCCGTCGCTCTCGCCGGCAAGAAGAAGGAAGAGCGGCAGGCCAAGATTGACTCCGCGGCGACCGAGGCGTTGAACGTGTTGTTCGCCAAGAACGACAAGGCCCAGCGGCTCTACGACAAGGCCGCCGGCTACGCGGTTTTCGACAACCTCAAGCTGTCGTTGTTCATCAGCGGTGGGGGTGGTTCCGGAGTCGCGGTTGATCGCGCCAACGGTTCCCGGACTTACATGCGGATGGGAACCGCCGGCCTCAACGTCGGGTTGGGGGGCCAGAAGTACCAGGTGATCTTCCTGTTCCAGGACCGGGAGACCTTCGAGGACTTCATCGACAACGGCTGGCAGGCCGATGCCCAGGCCAACGCCGTCGCCGGGCGGGCGGGGGCCAACGCCGCGACCACCTTCGAGAACGGTCTGGCGGTGTTCCAGATCACCGAAGCGGGGCTGATGCTCCAGGCGGATATCGCGGGCACGCGGTACTGGAAGTCCCGTAAACTCAACTAGGTCAGTGAGTTAGAAGCGGCGGCCGGCCTGTTCTGCCGGTCGCCGCGCATCCTCTAAATCCAACAAAATAAAAGGGTTAGCCCTGGGGCGCCTCAGGCGCGATGACGAAAGCGTCATCGAGTGGCTCCCTTTGCGCCTCGGTTGCGGCCGACCGGTGACGATTTCGTTATCGGGCGCAGTCCGGAGACCAGGGGGTCTCGTCCGCCTGGTCGGTCCAGCCGACCACAGGCATCTCGCTGCTCCAGACGAATCCGTCGGCAGCGTCGGTCCAACCGACATCGGGGATCTCCGTGCTCCACGGGACCACAGGCGCCTCATCGGTCCAGAGGACCTCGGGGACCAGGGTGCTCCACTGGGGCATCCCCTCGGCGAAGCGGTCCTGGGGCGGCTCCGGGTTGAACGGCGACGCCGGGCTCCACTGGGGGGCTGCGCCGGGCTGATCGGTCCAGGGGGTGGCATCCGCCTGATTGGTCCACAGGGGCGGATCGGCCTGATCGGTCCACGCCGGGGCCTCGGCGGTATCGGTCCAGGCCATCTCGGCGGGGGCGACCCCGACTTCACGGAGTTCCGAGGGGCAGCTCACCGGATCGATGGTGGCGACGCGGCAACCGGGTGCCGAGATGATCAGGGAGCAGGCGAGTAGTGCGAGCAGGGTGCGAAGCTTCATGAGGCGGACTCCAGGCGCATTTCAGGATCGTAATCGCCTCTATACGGCATGGCGGAGCCATGTCCACGGCAAAGTGCGGGAATCGGGGTTCCACGTGGAACAGCCTGGGGGTGAGCTGCGGGGTGCGGGGGTGGACCGGTGACGGCCGGCCGGTTGGGGTGTTCCACGTGGAACCAAGACCCTGGCGACTGGCAGCCGGGCCCCGGGGGCAAGCGGTGGCCAAACCCGGCTCCAGTCGATGTTCCACGTGGAACGGCCTGTGGTAGAGTGGCGCCCGTTCCCAATCCATTCGAAACCCGAGCCACGGAGCGTCCGTTTTGGGCCGAATCATCGCCGTTGTGAACCAGAAGGGCGGTGTCGGGAAGACCACGACGGCGGTAAACGTCGCCGCGGCTCTCGCCATCGCAGAGAAGTCGACCCTGCTGGTGGATTTCGATCCCCAGGCCAACTCCACCCGGGCCCTGGGCTTCGAGAAGGACCCCGAGCGGGAGACCGTCTACGACGCCCTATGCGGCGACGCGACCTACCAGGGGATCGTGAAGACGGTGGAGGAACTCCCCCACCTCAAGGTCCTCCCGGCGGACAACGACCTGATCGGCGCCGAAGTCGAGATGGTCGACATGGAGTCCCGGGAGTACCGGCTGAAGGCGATGCTGGATCCGGTACGGGAGCAGTTCGACCATGTCTTCATCGACTGTCCCCCCTCTCTCGGACTGCTGACGGTCAACGCCCTGGCTTCCGCCGACGCGATCCTGATCCCGGTCCAGTGCGAGTACCTGGCCCTGGAAGGCATCACCCAGCTGATGGAGACGGTGCGTCAGGTCCGGGAAGCGCTGAACCCGGAGCTCGAGATCGCCGGCATCCTGCTGACCATGTATGACGACCGGACCTCCCTGGCCCGCCAGGTTGTCGCCGAGGTCCGTGAGGTCTTCGGCGAGCAGGTCTACGAGACGGTGATCCCCCGCAACGTCCGGCTGGGTGAAGCACCGAGCCATGGGAAGGCGATCTTCCTGTACGACATCCGCTCCAAGGGAGCGGAGGCCTACCTCAAGTTGGCCAAGGAGATTCTCGATCATGAAGAGGAAAGCTTTGGGCAAAGGGCTTCGTAGCCTGATCCCGGAAGCGCCGCCCAAAACCCCGAAAACCAAGAAAGCGCCGGCGGAGGCCGCCACGGCTACCGCCACCGCTGCGCCCGCCGCTGCTGAAGAAGCGCCGGCATCGGCGCCGGGGCTTCGTGAGATCGATCTGGATCTGATCCGGCCCAACCGCCGCCAGCCCCGGCAGGACTTCGACGACGAGGCGCTGCAGAACCTCGCCGACTCGATCAAGCGGGACGGTGTCCTGCAGCCGGTGGTGGTGCGCCCGGTGGCCGACGGTCGCTTCGAGTTGATCGCCGGCGAGCGTCGTTGGCGCGCCGCCCAGCTCGCCGAGCTGATGCGCATCCCGGTGGTGATCAAGGAGGTCCCCGACGACCGACTGCTCGAGGTCGCCCTGGTAGAGAACATCCAGCGGGAAGAACTCAACCCGATCGAAGAGGCGCTGGGCTACCAGACGCTGATGCAGGACTTCGGGCTGACCCAGGCCGAGATCGCCAAGCGGGTCGGCAAGCAGCGCTCGACGGTGGCCAACAGCCTGCGGCTGCTGGCGCTGCCGCGCACGGTGCAGCGCCGGGTCCGGCAGGGGGAGCTCTCCATGGGTCACGCCCGGGCGCTCCTCGGCGTACCCCGTCCGGGGCAGCAGGCGGAGCTGGCCGACCAGGTGGTCAAGCAAGGGCTGTCGGTGCGCCAGGTGGAGAAGCTGGTCTCACGCATGTCGGAGACCGACGGTAGCTCCACCGAGAAGATCGAGACCCCTGCCGGTCGCGACCCCAACGTGGTCGCCGCCGAGGAGGAGCTCCAGCGCTCCCTCGGCACCAAGGTCAAGATCGTGCAGAACGCCAAGGGCGCCGGCCGCATCGAACTCCACGCCTACTCCCAGGAGGAGATGCAGCGGATCTTCGACGCGCTGATGAAGGTTCGCGTCAGCAGCTAGCGGGAGGCCGCCGACAAAATGGTCGGCGAAAAGCCTCTGGCCGACAAGATTGTCGGCCGGCCGGGTGCCCTTCGAAAAAGCCTTCTCCTGCAACGTTTCTCGAGGGTGCCGACAAACATGTCGGCGGAAGGCTTCTGGCCGACAATTCTGTCGGCGCCGACCCTGGTCGGCGAGATCCAACGAGAGCTCCCGACGGCGGTGCGGGCCACCGGCCGCGCTTCGCGAACCCACTGGTTCGAGCGCGATCAAGCCTTGTTCCGAGCCCCTCCGGGGCGCGACCAGGGTCACCCCTGTACCCCCTGTTCAGCGGTTCCCACCCCTACCGGTTGGGCCACCGAAACGCGTCGGCAGACAACCCTCGCGGAGGCCGTTCAAACGGCTCCTGAGGGCCCCTCAGCGTGTTTGACACTCTAAAGAACGCTGTGCTACTTTCCGCCTTCTTTCAGGACGATCTCCTCAGCAATTGACACGCTGAACGTGCGCACCGCGGCCCCGGCCGCAACGCACGAAAAGGCCTCCAAACGAGCGACCGAGTCATCGGATAAGGACTGAGCCACGTGAAAGATCGTAAGCTCGCGTCGCGCTATGCGCGTGCGATGTTCGATGCCCTGCAGGACCCGGCCGCCCGCGAGAAGGTCGACGCCTTCCTCAACGCGCTCGGCGAGTCCATCCGTCAGTCCCCGGAGCTGCGCGACTTCCTGCTCGATCCCGCGGTCGCCCGCGACGATCGCAAGAAGCTCCTGAGCTCCATCGCCGAGCGTCACGCCATGCCCCCGGAGACCGAGCGCTTCCTGCATCTGGTGATCGAGCAGGGCCGCGCCGAGGTGCTCCCGTCGATCGGTCAGGCGTACCACGAGATCTATGAGGAGAGCATGGGCGTCGTCGCCGCCGAGATCACCACGGCGGTTCCCATGTCCGACGAAATGAAACAGCGGGCCCAGTCGGCCCTCGAGAAAATGACTTCCAAGCGTGTGCGCCTCCAGTGCTCGATCGAGCCCGAGCTCATCGGCGGAGCGGTCACGCGAGTGGGATCCACGATTTACGACGGCAGTCTGCGCACCCAGCTCGAATCGCTGCGTCGTCAGATGTCCGAGGAGTAGGCATGGAGATCAAGGTCGACGAGATCAGCAAGATCCTTCGTCAACAGATCGAGGGTTTCGAACGGCAGGTAGACACCGCCGAGGTCGGCACGATCATCTCGGTCGGTGACGGCATCGCCCGCATCTACGGTCTCGAGAAGGTCATGGCCGGTGAGCTGCTCGAGCTGCCCCACGGGGTTGCCGGCATGGCGCTCAACCTCGAGGAAGACAGTGTCGGCGCCGTGCTCCTCGGCGACACCACTCTCATTAAAGAGGGTGACCAGGTCCGCCGCTCCGGCCGCATCATGCAGGTGCCCGCCGGCAAGGCGATGCTCGGCCGCGTCATCGACCCGCTGGGCAACCCCCTGGACGGCAAGGGCCCGATCGAAGCCCAGGCTCAGATGCCCATCGAGCGCATCGCCCCGGGCGTCGTCGAGCGCCAGCCGGTGACCGAGCCGATGCAGACCGGCCTCAAGGCCATCGACAGCATGATCCCGATCGGCCGCGGCCAGCGCGAGCTGATCATCGGCGACCGCCAGACCGGTAAGACCGCCGTCGCCATCGACACGATCATTAATCAGAAGGGCACCGGCGTCGTCTGCATCTACGTGGCCATCGGCCAGAAGCAGTCGACCATCGCCCAGGTGGTGTCGACCCTGGAAGAGTACGGCGCGATGGAGCACACCATCGTCGTCGCGGCCTCGGCCTCCTCGCCGGCGCCGCTCCAGTTCATCGCTCCTTACTGCGGATGCGCCATCGGTGAGTTCTTCCAGTTCTATGGCGACAACGGCCAGCCCGCCAACGCCGAGAACAAGGGCCGCGCGGTCCTCTGCGTCTATGACGACCTCTCCAAGCAGGCCGCCTCGTACCGCGAGATCTCGCTGTTGCTCCGCCGCCCGCCGGGCCGCGAAGCCTACCCCGGTGACGTCTTCTTCCTGCACTCCCGTCTGCTGGAGCGCGCCTCGAAGCTGTCCGACAAGAACGGCGGCGGTTCGATCACGGCGCTGCCGATCATCGAAACCCAGGCGGGTGACATCTCGGCCTACATTCCGACCAACGTGATCTCGATCACCGACGGCCAGATCTTCCTCGAAGGCGACCTGTTCTACTCGGGCATCCGCCCGGCGGTGAACGTCGGCCTGTCGGTCTCCCGCGTCGGTGGTAACGCCCAGATCAAGGGCATGAAGTCGGTCGCCGGTACCCTGCGCCTCGAGCTGGCCCAGTTCCGCGAGCTGGAAGCCTTCGCCCAGTTCGGTTCCGACCTGGACAAGGCGACCCAGGCCCAGCTCTCCCGTGGACGCCGCCTGGTCGAGATCCTCAAGCAGGACCAGTACTCGCCGCTGTCGGTCGAGAAGCAGATCCTGATCATCTTCTCGGCGACCGGCGGCTTCCTCGACGATCTGGAGCTCGAGCACTGCCGGGCTTACGAGCTCGAGATGTACCAGTACATCGATCAGTCCCACAGCGACCTGCTCGACTCGATTCGCAGCTCGGGCAAGCTGGACGACGCGCTGAAGGATCGACTGAAGGGCGCCCTGAGCGAGTTCAAGGAACAGTTCAAGGCCACCCACGGCATCGCCTAGTCCGGGACTTATAGAGGGAACCTCCGGTGTCCAAAGCCAGAGACATCAAGCGGCGCATCCGTTCGGTCAAGAACACGATGCAGCTGACCAAGGCCATGAAGATGGTCAGCGCCGCCAAGTTGCGCCGAGCCCAGGACCGCATGCTCGCCGCGCGGCCCTACGCCCAGCAGATGGAAAAGGTCCTGCAGTCCCTCGCGTCGCGGGCGACTCCCGAGGATCATCCGCTGCTCAAGCGTGCCGAGGGGGATCGGGTCGAACTGATCGTCGTCAGCGGCGACCGCGGCCTTTGCGGGGCGTTCAACACGAACATCCTGCGCCAGGCGTCGAACTTCGCTGCCGAGCAGAACCAGAACGAGCTGACCATCAGCTGTGTGGGTCGCAAGGGGCATGAGCACTTCAAGCGTCGCGGCTTCCACATCCGCGGCGAGTGGCTCAACGTGATGCGCAACGTCGACTTTGCGCTGGCCGCCGAGATCTCCCAGGACATGATGAAGCGGTTCCTGGACGGCGACGTCGACAAGATCTACGTGGCGTACAACGAGTTCAAATCCGCGTCGACCCAGAACCCGGTCGTGCAGCAGCTGCTGCCGATCGCGTCCGACGACCTCGCCGGTGAAGAAGACGGACCCAGCGAGGAGTACATCTACGAGCCGAGTCCGGCGGCGCTGTTCAAGACGCTGCTGCCGAAGCACGTGCAGATCCTGATCTTCCGTGCACTGCTCGAATCGGTCGCCGCCGAACACGCGGCGCGCATGACCGCCATGGATGCGGCGACCAACAACGCCGGCGAGCTGATCGAATCGTTGACCTTGACGATGAACCGCGCTCGCCAGGCCGCGATTACTACCGAGATCATCGAAGTCGTTTCGGGCGCACAGGCGCTGGGCTAGTCCCGCCGCGCACCGGAACAAGGACGGAGCAAGATAATGGGCAAGATCGGCAAGGTGGTTCAGGTTATCGGTCCGGTGGTCGACGTCGAGTTCGACGAAGATCACCTTCCCTCGATCTACAACGCGGTTCGCATCCAGAGCCCCGCGGATTTCACGGGACCGAAGATCGACCTGATCTGCGAGGTGGAACAGCATCTCGGTGAGAACCGGGTCCGCACCGTCGCCATGGAAGGCACCGACGGTCTCGTGCGCGGCATGGGCGCCGAGGACACCGGCCAGCCGATCACCGTGCCGGTCGGTGAACCGACCCTCGGTCGCGTGCTCAACGTGATCGGCTCGCCCGTAGACGAGATGGGCGAGGTCAAGGCCACCGAGCGCTGGCCGATCCACCGCGAGGCGCCGGCCTACGAAGATCAGAGCACCCAGGTCGAGATGTTCGAGACCGGTATCAAGGTCATCGACCTGCTCGAGCCCTACATGAAGGGTGGCAAGACCGGGTTGTTCGGCGGTGCCGGTGTGGGCAAGACGGTGTTGATCCAGGAGTTGATCAACAACGTCGCCTCCCAGCACGGCGGCTACTCGGTGTTCGCCGGCGTGGGTGAGCGCACCCGCGAAGGAAACGACCTCTGGCTCGAGTTCCAGGAAGCCGGCGTCATCGACATCAACGACTTCGAGAAGTCCAAGGCCGCGCTGATCTACGGCCAGATGACCGAGCCGCCGGGAGCCCGCCTGCGGGTCGCGCTCTCGGGTCTGACCGTCGCCGAGTACTTCCGCGACGTCAACCACCAGGACGTGCTGCTCTTCATCGACAACATCTTCCGCTTCACCCAGGCCGGTTCCGAGGTGTCCGCACTTCTCGGCCGCATGCCCTCGGCGGTGGGATACCAGCCGACGCTGGCCACCGAGATGGGGCAGCTGCAGGAGCGGATCACCTCGACCAACAAGGGTTCGATCACCTCGGTGCAGGCGATCTACGTGCCCGCCGATGACTACACCGATCCGGCGCCGGCCACGACCTTCGCCCACCTCGATGCCTCGACCGCTCTGTCGCGCCGCATCTCGAACCTGGGCATCTACCCTGCGGTCGACCCGCTGACCTCGACCTCGCGCATCCTCGATCCCAAGCTGCTCGGTGAGGAGCACTACGGCGTCGCCCGTGCGGTGCAGGGCATCCTCCAGCGCTACAAGGATCTCCAGGACATCATCGCCATCCTCGGTATGGACGAGCTGTCCGAAGAGGACAAGCAGACCGTGGCTCGCGCCCGCAAGATCGAGCGCTTCCTGTCGCAGCCCTTCCACGTGGCCGAGCAGTTCACCGGCATGCCGGGCCGCTACGTGAAGATCGCCGACACCATCAAGGGCTTCAAAGAGATCGTCGAGGGCAAGCACGACGATCTGCCGGAGCAGGCGTTCCTCTACGTGGGCACCATCGAGGAAGCCCGCGAGAAGGCCGAGAAACTCAAGTCCGACGCCGCGTAAGTTAGCGGCCTAAGCGAGACGCGATGGCAACCCTTGAACTCGAAGTCGTAACGCCCGAGCGCCGCGTGCTGCTCGAGACCGTCGACGAGGTAATCCTTCCCGGCGAGGAAGGCTACCTCGGTGTGCTGCCCGGCCACGCGCCGCTGCTCACCAGTCTCGAGACCGGCATCGTCGCCTACAAGCAGGGCGGGCAGTTCCACTATCTGGCCGCTTCCGGCGGCTTCGTGGAGATTGCCAAGAATCGGGTTAACATCTTGGCGGAAACGTCCGAGCGTGCCGAGGAGATCGACTCCGATCGGGCGCAGCGGTCGAAAGACCACGCCGAGAAGGCCATGGATTCGGCCAGCGGCGATGAGCTCGAAGAGTTGCGGATCCGTCTGATCCGCGCAGTGGCGCGCCTGGACGTGAAGTCGAAGATCGGGAAGTCTCCCTTCTAGCTCGGGCCGCCGGCCCGTCGGGGAGCTCCCAACGCGACGTCATCGAGCGGCCCCGCGGGCTCGGGGTGGCGTGCTCGAGGAGACGGACCATGAGAACCCCCCACCCCTTCCGTAAGTCTCTGCTCCTGACGGTCCTCGCCGTTCTGATGGCGGCCTTCGTCGGCTGCTCGTCGGAAGTCTCGGTGGGTGTCGTCGTCTCCGACGACGGCGCCGGCAAGGTCTACGGCGAGAAGGTGCGCAACGCCATCGACCTCGCCCTGGACGAGATCAACGCCGAACCGCCGGCGGGCAAGACCGTCACCGTCATCTACAAGAACGACGAGAGCAAGCCGGACGTCGCGGTCAACGTGACCAAGGAACTGATCGAGACCGACGGGGTCGACATGATCATCGGCGGCCTGCTCTCCGACGTGGCCCTGGCCATGGCTCCGGTCTGCGAAGAGGCCGAGGTGATCCTGCTCTCCCCCACGGCGTCGGCTCCCGAGCTGAGCCAGGCGGGTGACTGGATCTTCCGCAACTTCCCCTCGGACATCACCGAGGGCACGTCGATGGCCCAGTTTGCCCGGGACGCCACCGTTGAACAGGTGGTGGTCTTCTCGGTCAAGAGCAGCTGGGGCGTCGCGCTCAAGAACGTGTTCACCGAACGCTTCGAGGATTCGTACCGCAAGGTGGTCGGCACCTTCGAGTTCGAGGACGGCGCCAGCGCCGAGGAACTCCGCGGTCTGGTCGACCAGGCCAAGGAACTCAATCCTCAGGGCATCTACCTGATCGCCTACTCCAAGCAGCTCAACGAACTGTTGTCGGCGCTGGATGAAGCGGGCGTCGAGGCGGTGCTGATGAGCACCTCGGCGGTCACCGAGGAGATCCCCCGCTGGGCCGGCGAGGCCGCGGAGCTCCTTGTCTACCCGCAACCCCCGTTCGATCCGGAATCCGACGAGCCCCAGGTCAAGGCCTTCGTCGAGGCTTACCGTTCGCGCTTCGGTTCGGCCCCGGACACCTACGCGGCCCACGCCTACGACGCGATGAAAATCATGGCCCACGCCATCGGCGAATCCGGAACCGGCAACGGTCCGGCGGTGCGCTCGGCGATGAACCGCATGAACGAGTTCGAGGCGGTGTCGGGCAAGTCGATCTTCGACCGCAACGGCGACGTGAACCAGATCCCGCGTTTGTTCATCATCAAGGATGGCCAGTCGATTCCCTACAAGGGCTTCGTCGAGGATGGCGGGTTCTTGAGCGTGCCCCAGCTCTGAGCGAGGCGTGCGGCGTGACCTGGGCCGGCGGCCGTTCCTGTCCGTCGTCATACCGGCCTACAACGAGCAGGAACGGCTAGGCGCCACTCTGGAGCGCATCCGTTCCTTTCTCGACACCGAGGGTAAGGACGCGGAGATCCTGGTCGTCGACGACGGCTCCCGGGACGACACCGCTGCGCTGGCCGAGAAGTTGTTGGACGGCATCGAGGGTGCCGTACTGCGCAACCCCGGCAACAAGGGCAAGGGCTATGCGGTGCGCCACGGTGTGCTCGAGGCCCGGGGCCGCTGGGTCCTGATGACCGACGCCGATCTTTCGACTCCTATCGAGGAATACAGGAAGCTGGCCGAGCTTGCCCGGGATCAGGATGTCGACCTGGTGATCGGCTCCCGCGCGATGGAAGAGTCCCAGGTCGAGGTGCGCCAGAGCCCGCTGCGCCAGCTGATGGGCAAGACCTTCAACAAGGTGATCAAGCTCGGCACCGGCCTCCCGTTCAACGACACCCAATGCGGCTTCAAGCTGATGGACCGTGAACGGGTCGAGCCGATCTTCAAGAAGATGGTGGTCGACCGCTTCGCCTTCGACGTCGAGCTGATCTTCCTCGCCATGCGCTACGGCCTCGAGGTGCGGGATGTGCCGGTGGTCTGGCGCAACGCCGAAGGCTCGAAGGTGAGTTTGATCGGGGACCCGCTGAACATGTTGAAGGACGTGGCGCGGGTCCGGTGGCGGTATCGGCAGGGGTTGTATAACCCGGAGTAGTGTCGGTCCCTTCGGTTCCCGATTCATAACCGGCTTTCCGCCGCGACGGCCGCTTCCACCGCCCATGACGCCCTCGGATCGCTCCCGCAGTGCCGAGAGCTGCCTGGATTCAACTTGACTTAGCTAAGCTTAGTCGTATTGTTGAGGCATGCAGGTGAACATCCACGAGGCGAAAACGCAGCTCTCCCGGCTCCTGGAACGGGTCGACGCGGGGGAAGAGGTGGTGATCGCCCGAGCGGGCAAACCGGTCGCTCGGCTGGTCCCCTTCCGCGATCCGGCGCCCCCGAGGCGGCTCGGCCTCTTCGCCGGCCAGGTCGAGATCGCGCCCGAGTTCGACGAACTCCCCGAAGACCAGCGCCGTGCCTTCGGGGGTGAAGAGGAGTGAGGCTTCTCCTCGACACCCACGTGCTGCTCTGGGCCCTGGCCGAGCCGGAACGGCTCTCTCCGTTGGCGACCGCCGCGTTGGTCTCGCCACAGAACGCCGTTTTGGTTAGCGCGGTGTCCGCCTGGGAGATCGCGATAAAGCAGTCCCTGAACAAGATCGAGCTCCCGGGTCCCGCCGAGACGTGGCTACCCGCCGCCATCGAGCAGACCGGTTTCGGCTGGTTGGACATCCGTCCCACGGATGCGCTTCGGGTCCGAGGCCTTCCCTGGCACCACCGGGATCCGTTCGATCGCATGCTCGTCGCTCAGGCCGGCGACGACTTCACCCTGGTGACCCACGACAAGAGCTTCGATGCCTACGCGGTCACCGTCCTGCCCGCCTGATCGAAACACTGGTTTCCGACCCCCACCCCTGCTAACAATCCCTCGTGGCCTCGAACGCCCGAACGGGCGCCGAGACCGACCTGACCCTCTGGGGTCCGGTGCTCGAAGCGCCCTATTTCCAGGAACTCGAGGGCCGTGCGAGTCGCGGTCTCGGGGGCACGTGTGTCTCCGGCCTGGTCGACGGCTCCCGGGCGCTGGTGCTGTTCCTGCTGGCTCAGCGCACCCGCAAGCCGCTGATGCTGGTGGTTCCCGACGACGGCGCCCTCAACGCCTACCGCCGGGACCTGACGGCGCTGTGGGGCATGCACGGCCTCGATCCCCAGCGAGTGGTGGTGCTGCCGGCGCTGGATTCGGATCCCTACGACGACATCCCTCCCCACCCCGAGGTACTGCGCGAGCGTGTGGTCGCCCTGGACCGCCTGGTGCACCGGCGCCTGGATGTGCTGCTTCTGCCCTCCCGCGCCCTGCTCAGCAAGTTGCCGTCGCCCAGCGAGTGGAGCGAGCGCTCCCGCACGATCAAGGTCGACGACGAGCTGCCGCCGGATCGCTTCATCCTGCAGGCGATCGGCGACGGCTATCGCAGGGTCGACACCGTAAGCGCCCCGGGCGAGGTTTCGCGGCGCGGCGGCATCGTCGACATCTTCCCTCCTGACGCCGACGAACCGGTGCGCATCGAACTGTTCGGCGACACCATCGATTCGCTGCGCGCCTTCGACACCGATCACCAACGTTCGACGGGCACGCTGAAAGAGGCGTCGATCGGTCCGGCGATGGAAAACCCGCTGACCGAAGACGCGTTGGAGCGACTGGCGAGCTACCTCGAGGGCAGCAAGGTTCGCGGCGACAAGCAGCAGCGGGATCTGCGCCGCCGCCTGGAGATGCTGCGCAACGAGGGCTACTGGCCGGGCCTCGAAGCCCTGGCCGGACTGACCGCCGAGCGACCGGTCAGCACCTTCGACTATGCCCCCGGCCTGATGCTGGTCGTGGACGAACCGGAGAAGTGTGAAGAGACGTTGACCCGGGCGGACTACGACATGCGCCGCTCCTACGAGGAGTCGGACAACCGCGTGCTGCCTCCGCCCGATGAACTCTTCGGCGATCCGCTGCAGATGCGGGACCGGCTGCGCGCACCGGCGCTGATGCTCCAGGAACTGATCGGCGACAAACCGATCGGTACCGAGCACGAGGTCCAGGTCGCCTCACGCAGCATGCGCAACTTCTCGGGACAGCTCGCCGATCTTTCCAAGGAGCTGCGCGACCGCGCCGACACCGGAGCCCGCACCATCTGCCTGATGCGCGCCAGCGGCAGCGTCGAACGACTGGGAGAGATCTTCGAGGAACAGGGCCTCGCCGCGGCGATCACCAGCAAGGAAGGGGAGACGCCGAAGAAGCTACCGAGCGAAGGAGGCCTGTTCGTCCAGGTCGGGTCCCTGCGCGCCGGCTTCGAGCTCCCCCAGCAGGGCCTGGCGGTAATCGCCGAACGTGAGGTCTTCGGCGAACAGAAGAAGCAGGCCGCGCCGAAGGGAAGATCCCACGCCGCCTTCCTCTCGGACTTCCGCGACCTCAAGGTCGGTGACATGCTGGTCCATGTCGACCACGGCATCGCCCGCTACGCCGGACTCGGCCGCCCCAAGGGGGGCAGCCTCAACCGGGACTTCATGCTGCTGGAGTTCGAGGGACGGGACAAGCTGTTCGTACCCATCGACCGCCTCGACCTGGTGCAGAAGTACCGGGGTGTCGGCGGCGGCAAGCCGAAACTGGACAAGCTCGGCGGCCCGGGTTGGGACAAGGTCAAGTCCAAGGTTCGCAAGTCGGTCGAGAACATCGCCAAGCAGCTGATGGAGCTCTACACCCGGCGCCAGGCGGCCCGGGGCTACGCCTTCGCCGCCGACAGCGCCTGGCAGGAAGAGCTGGAGCAGGCCTTCCCCTACGAACTGACGCCGGACCAGAAGCGCACCGTCGAGGAGGTCAAGGCGGACATGGAGTCCGAACGGCCGATGGACCGCCTGCTGGTCGGCGACGTCGGCTTCGGCAAGACCGAGGTGGCGGTGCGGGCCGCGTTCAAGGCGGTGATGGACGGGAAGCAGGTGGCGATGCTGGCGCCGACCACGGTGCTCGCCGCGCAACACTTCGACACGCTGACCCGGCGCTACGCCCCGTTCCCGGTCAAGGTCGAGATGGTTTCCCGCTTCCGCTCGGCGGCGGAAACCAGGGAGACGGTCAAGCGGGTCGCAAGCGGCGAGGTCGACGTGCTGGTCGGCACCCACCGGCTGCTGTCGAAGGACGTCAAGTTCAAGGACCTCGGTCTTCTGATCGTCGACGAGGAACAACGTTTCGGCGTGACCCACAAGGAGCGGCTCAAGGAACTGTCGGTGGGCATCGACATTCTCTCGATGACCGCCACGCCGATTCCCCGCACCCTCCAGATGTCCATGGCCGGTGTCCGCGACCTG
Organism: Acidobacteria bacterium Mor1; assembly: GCA_001664505.1. Lineage (GTDB taxonomy): Bacteria > Acidobacteriota > Polarisedimenticolia > Polarisedimenticolales > Polarisedimenticolaceae > Mor1. The sequence continues at coordinate 3,628,727 of CP011806.1, read as the reverse complement.
TCGCTGATCGAAACCCCGCCGCCGGGACGCACGGCGATTCAGACCTTCCTGATTCCCTTCCGGCCCCACGTGCTGGCCCAGGCGATTCGCCAGGAGATGCGCCGGGACGGACAGATCTTCGTGGTCCACGATCGGATCGAAACCCTGGGCGCGCTGGTCCAGGCGATCCAGGAGCTGGTGCCCGAGGCAAGGATCCTCTCGGGCCACGGCCAGATGGGGGAGCGCCGGCTGGAAGAGGTGATGACCGGCTTCTGCGACTACGAGGCGGATGTGCTGGTCACCACCAGCATCATCGAGAACGGTCTCGACATTCCTCGAGCCAACACGATCATCGTCAACCAGGCGGACAACTTCGGTCTGGCCCAGCTCTATCAGCTCCGCGGCCGGGTCGGCCGCAGCGCCCAACACGCCTACTGCTACTTCGTGATCCCGGGCAAGGAGCTGCTCTCCGATGCGGCCCGCAAGCGGCTGCGGGCGCTCCAGGAATTCAGTGAGCTGGGCGCCGGTTTCCGTCTCGCCGCTGCCGACCTGGAGATCCGCGGCGCCGGGGAATTCCTCGGCACCAAGCAACATGGCCATATCGCGTCGCTGGGCTTCGATCTCTACGTGCAGATGCTGGAGCGGGCGGTGGGTGAACTGAAAGGGGAGTCCCCTCCACCGGAGCAACGGCCGTCGCTGCACCTGGGGGTCGACATCAAACTGCCCGACAGCTATCTGGAGGATGCCGGCGATCGCCTGGCGCTCTACAAACGACTGGCCAGCGCCCGCACCGACGAGGACGTGCGCCGTATCTCCGCCGATACCGAGGACCGCTACGGCCACCTGCCTGCGGCAGGCAGCAACCTGTTCGAGATGGCGCACCTGCGCCTGCTGGCCGAGCAGGCCGGGGTCAAGAGCATCGACATCGTCGAGGGCAAGATGCAGATCCGCTTCCACGAGACGGCTCCGCTGGAACCTCACCACCTGTTGGAGCTGATGGCGACGCAGAAGGGACGGCTAACTCCGTCGGGCATGTTGGTGCTTCCGGCGCCGGGCAAGGCCACCCAACGGATGAGCGGTGCGTCGGGAGTGCTGAAAAAATTACTCGGTATCGCGGCGGCCTAGCCCACTTCGCCAGCGCGGTTCGAGCATCACGAGCGCGTCGTTGCTTGACCGCCGTCGCGGCACACAAGATGATAGATGCATGAAGCGAACGGCGTTGCCGCTCATCTTGCTGCTGGCCTTGCCGGTCATCCTGCTGTGCGCCGCTTGCGGCGGCGGCAAACCGGAAGCGGACGTGATCGCCGTGATCGGCGAACGTACTCTGCGCCACGTCGACCTCCAGGCCTACCTCTCGGTTAACCTGCTCGACGACGGGAGCGCTCCCATGTCGTTGGATGAACGGGAGGAGATTCGCAGCCGGCTGTTCGACCGCTTCGTCGAAGAACAGCTGCTGCTGGCCGAGGCGGAGCGTTCGGGGGTAACCGTCAGCGACGAGGAGGTCGCGACCTACCGCGCGGCGCTGGAACAGACCGACGGCACCGATCCCGAGGCGCGCAAGGTTGCGGACAGGCTGGTCCACCAGACATTGGTCACCCAGAAGTTCAGCGAGTGGTTCTTGCGTCAGCAGGAAGAACCCAGCGTCGCGGAGATCGACGCGTACCTCGACGAGCACCGCGAGGAGCTGACGCCGCAACCGCAGGTGGTTCTGCGTGCGTTGATGCTGGAGTCGATGGAGCAAGCCGAGCGCGCCTACCAGCGGCTCAAGCGGCGCAGCATCACCTTCAACGAAGCGGTGGTGGCCTACGGGACCACGCCGGGGCAGGGCATTCCGGTCGAGACGCCCATCGACCAACAGCCGGAACCGCTTCGCAAGGAACTGGAGCGGCTGCGCATCGGACAGACGAGCAAGCCGATCGACCTGCACGGCAACGTTTATCTGTTCAATCTGGATTCCCGCCGGGATCCCGCCGACGATCCCGAGACTCTCCGCTCCCGCGCTCGGGAGCAGTTGATTCGCGAGCAACGTGCAAGCCGGATGCAGGACCTGATCGAACTCCTGCGCGCAGGCGAACACGTGCGCATCTACACGGAGAACCTGCCGTTCCGCTACCGCGAGGTTGTCTGAGTCTTCCTGTCATTCCGGCGTCGTGGGAATAACGTAGCGCTTTCGCTGTTTTGGTAGTCCTAACAATTGAAGCTAGCCGTGACTGGCAAAGCACACTAGACTAAGGCCATTGGCCCGAGGGGCTCCCGTCCGTTGTTGGAGGCAACTCATCCCATGCAGCGAGTTCGCAACCTCTTCGTTGGTTGCCTGATTGTCGCGTCCCTGTGCGTATTCCCGGCTCGAGCAGAGGTCCTTGAAGAGATCGTCGCGCGAGTCGAGGGGGACATCATCACCCTCTCCGAATACCGCCAGGAAGAAGCCGCGCTGACCCAGGAGCTCTACAGCCGCTTCACCGGCGAAGAGCTCGACAAGGTGATCGCCGCCGAACGTAAGGCGCTGCTTCTGCGTATGATTGACAACAAGATTCTTCTACGCAGAGCCGAGCGCATGTTCGACCTGGACCAGGTGGGATCTTCTTACCTGGATTCCTTCCGCAAGCAGCAAGGTCTGGAAACCGACGAAGCCCTGGAAAACGCCCTGTCGCAGCAGGGCCTGACCGTCGAAGACCTCAAGCGCTTCCTGGTCGCGCGCTACGCACCCGAGGAAATCTTGCGCATCGAGGTGCGCAGCCGGGTCTCGATTTCCGACCAGGAGATGGAGACCTTCTACGCCGAGAACCCGGCGATGTTCGAGGTCCCCGCCGAGGTGACCTTCCGCGAGATCGTGCTGCTGGCCGAAGGTAGCGAGAAGGAACAGCGGCGAACGGAAATGGAAGATCTGCGCGCCAAGGCGACCGCTGAGGGTGCCGACTTCGAAGCGCTGGCTCGGGAACACTCCGAGGCCGGCACCGCCGAAGACGGCGGCAAGCTCGGCCCGATGAAGCAAGACGAGCTCTCCGAGGCGCTGTCCGCAGTGGTTTTCCACGACGCGGTCGGCAGCGTCAGCTCGATCCTCGAAATGCCCTACGGTTTTCACATGGTCAAAATCGAGGAGCGGGCCGAGGCGCGTATGCGAAGCCTGGATGAGGTTCGCGAAGCATTGCGTAGCCAGATGGAGAATCAGAAATACGGAGAATTGCTCCGGGAATTCCTCACCAAGGCCAGGGATGAGGCGGACTGGAGCGTGGCCAAGAAGTACGAGGGTTGGCTACCCGGCTAGCATGCCGGGGAAAGTGCGCTGAGCGTCAACCGCAAGGTTGCAGCCGACGTTAGAGCACTGTTAGAATCCGCGCCGTTCACCCACCGCCAAGGTTGATCGCGCGAACCAACCCTAGCGAAAAGATCGACTGGCTCCCCCAGAGCCTGATACGAAAAACGTCTCATCGACGTCCACCTTGATGAGGCGACAGGACCCGAGAGGGAAATGGATCAACCTACTATGAACAGAAGGCTCGTAAGACCCAATCTCGCGCAGATGCGTGAGAAGTCTGCCCGGCAGCCCGCGCCCTCCGGCAGCGCACCGCGGGAACGGAACCAGACCAACCAGGGGCCGCGTCGTCGCGTCGCGCCTCCCGACGGCACCGCTGCTGAGGCGTTCTACTACCTCAAGCAGATGAACAACGAGACCGACATGGTCGTTGTTCTGGATAACGGGGAACAGCTGCGGGGCAACATCGAGTGGTACGACCGAAGTTGCCTCAAGGTGAACCGGGAAGGCGAACCCAACCTGCTCATCTTCAAGCACTCGATCAAGTACATGTACAAGGCCGAGGAAGAGTCCGAGTAGCGTCGGTTCCGGGTAGTACGAGCTAGGCGACGGGCCGGGTAATGTCGAGCATTCGCTCGTGGATTGCCGGGCTCGCCGCGACCACGTCCCCTCCCAGATAGTCCACGCCCCCGCCGAAGTCGGTCACCATACCGCCGGCTTCCTGCACCAGCAGCACTCCGGCAGCCAGGTCCCAGGGGCTCAATCCGAATTCCCAGAAACCGTCGTAGCGTCCGCACGCCGTGTAGGCCAGGTCGATGGCCGCGGCGCCCGCGCGACGGACGCCGGCGGTCTGTCGCAGGAACTGTTCGAAGGCGCTCAGGTAGCGCTCGAGCCGGACCAGGCTGCGAAACGGGAACCCCGTGGCAATCAGGCTCGCATCCATGTCGGTGGTTCCGCTGACCTTGATCGGCTTGCCGTCGAGATACGCGCCGCGACCCCGGGCCGCGTGAAACAGTTCCTTGTGCACCGGATCGTAGATCGCACCTGCGGCCAGTCCATCGGGGTCTTCCACCGCGACCGAGACGGCGAAGGTGGGCACGCCGTGGATGAAGTTGGTGGTGCCGTCCAGCGGGTCGACGATCCAGCGGTGACCGTCGGCCAGGCCGGTGGTGTCGGGCGAACTCTCTTCCGCCATGATCTGGTGATCGGGGAAGGCGCTCCGGATCGTATCCAGCACCAGCTTCTCCGCTTCGCGGTCGACCTCGGTAACGAAATCGTGGACCCCCTTTTGCTGCACGTTGAGGTCGGTGCGGAAGCGCTTGCCGAGCAGCGCTCCCGCGCGAAGGGCCGCGTCGATGGCTACCTGTTCCAGGGTCGGCATGGTCGGATCAATCCTCCTTGCGGGCGGCACTCTTGCGCCGCGCTCGCGGGTGAGCTTCGTCGTAGGTCCGGATCATCGCTTCACCGCTGACGTGGGTGTAGCGCTGGGTCGTGGATAGCGAGGCGTGTCCCAGCAGCTCCTGGATCGCACGCAGGTCGGCGCCGGCACCGAGCAGATGGGTGGCGAAGGAGTGGCGCAGGGCGTGAGGCGATGCCTTCTGGGCGATGGCCGCTTCACGCAAACGCCGATCCAGGATGCGCCGCACGCTGCGGGCGGTCAGCCGGTTGTTATCGCGGAAGTTGAGGAACAGCGCGTCGTAGTCGCGGCTCTTCTCGCGCAGGATCGTCGAGGATTGCAGCCAGCGCTTGAGCGCGGCACCCGCCTTCGAACCGAAGGGCACCATGCGCTCCTTGCCCCCCTTGCCCAACACCCGCACCATGCCGCTACCGAGATCCAGGTCTCCCAGGTCCAGCCCGACCAGTTCGCCGACCCGCAGCCCGCCGCCGTAGAGCAGTTCGAGGATCGCCCGGTCGCGAATGCCGGCCCGGTCGTCCTCTTCGATCTGCTCCAGCAGGTGGAACATCTGATCGACGGTCAGGTCCCGCGGCAGGTGTTTGGGTTGCTTCGGACTGGGGACCGCGTCGGCGGGGCTCGCCTCCATGTGGCCGTCCCGCACCCACTGGCGCAGGAACGAACGCACCGCCGAGAGCTTGCGGGCCACCGAGGTCTTGCCCAGCCCCTTGTTGGTCAGAAAGGCGACGAAGCCACGTACGGCCAGGGAGTCGATCTTGTCCGGCCCCGGAGCCGGCCCGCCCAGATGTTCGGTTTCGAGGAACTCGCCGAACTGCAAGAGGTCACTTCGGTAGGCGCGGACGGTTTCCGGCGAGAGCCGGCGCACGTCGCGCAGGATCGCGAGGAAGTTATCGACCGCCTGGTAGAAGGGGCCGTTGGCGCTCACGCCGGGAGTTCCACCGTGGCGCCCTCGCCATGCTGTTCGATCCAGTCGTCCAGCACCTCGAGGGCCTTGGCCGATCGAGCCAGGCGCCGTTCCTTGCGGCCGCGCTTCTTGACCGGGACGTGAGGCACCAGGCCGAATGCGGCGTTGGTCGGCTGGTAACCGGCGGGGTCGGCGTTGGAGATGTAGCTGCACAGGGCACCGAGCATGGTGTTGGCCGGCAGCTCCAGCGGCTCCTGCCCCAACGCCAGCCGGGCCGCGTTGATCCCGGCGAACAACCCTGTGGCCGCCGATTCGGTGTAGCCCTCGACGCCGGAGATCTGTCCGGCGAAGAACAGCCCCGGCCGGGTGCGGGTCTGAAGGCTGGGGCGCAGCACCGACGGCGCGTTGATGTAGCAGTTGCGGTGGATCTGGCCGAGCCGGACGAACTCGGCGTTCTCCAACCCCGGAATCGTGCGGAAGATCCGCTTCTGTTCCGGCCAGCGCATCTGGGTCTGGAACCCGACCATCGAGAAGTGCTCCGCCGCCAGGTTGTCCTGCCGCAGCTGCACGATGGCGTGGGCTTCGCTATCGGTACGGGGATCGGTCAGGCCCACCGGTTTCATCGGGCCGAAGCGCAGGGTGTCCAGTCCGCGGCGGGCCATCTCCTCGATCGGCAGGCAACCCTCGAAAAAGGGGGTGTTGTCCACATCGTGAAGGGGGGCCTTCTCGCCGGCCAGCAACGCCTCGACGAAACGGACGTAGGTCGCCTCATCGAAGGGGCAATTGAGGTAGTCGTCGCCGCCCCCCTTGCCGTAGCGTGACTGGGCGAACACGATCGAACGGTCGATGCTGTCCGCCTCGATGACCGGGGCGATGGCGTCATAGAAGTAGAGATAGTCGCTGCCGGTGAAGCGGCCGATGGAGGCGGCCAGCGCGTCGGAAACCAGTGGGCCCACGGCGATCACCACCAACTCGTCGTCGGGGATCTCCGGAACTTCCTCGCGGATGACCGTGATCCGCGGGTCGTTCTCCAGGGTCGCGGTCACCCGCTCAGAGAAGACCACCCGGTCGACCGCCAGGGCCGCGCCGCCGGGAACCCGGGACTGCTGGGCCGCGGCCAGGATCATCGAGCCCAGTCGCCGGGCTTCTTCCTTCAACAGGCCGTGGGCGTTGGCCAGCTCCAGAGACTTGAAGGAGTTGGAGCAGACCAGCTCCGCCAGACCGCCGGAGCGGTGCACCGGAGTCGGGCGCTCGGGACGCATCTCGTACAGGCGCACATCGACGCCGCGGCGTGCGATCTGCCACGCGGCTTCGCTGCCGGCGAGGCCTCCGCCGACGACCGTGACCTGTTTGCCCATGGTTGCTCCTCCGGCCCCGTGGCCGTGAAGCGATGATAGCAAGCAGCCGGACGGGCTTTCACCGACCGGGGATGTCCTCGGCCGGGGACGATTTCCCTGTTTTCCAGGGGAATTCCTCCGATGGCAGGGCCCCAGACCTCCGTGTATATTCGGTTTTCGACCCAACTTCCTTCGCGACAACAAGTTCCACGGCTCGACGCCTGACGGTCCGGCCGTTGCTGGAGACAGGCATGAACGCAAGCCGCAAGCTCACCCTCTTGCTGTTGGCCACCGTGCTGAGCGTGAGCCTGGCCGCCGCCGATCACCACGGCGCCGCCCAGGAAGCCGCCGCCGACGAACCGGAGGTCGTGGCCTACCTCGGCGACCAGCCGATCAGCCTCGAGGAGATCGACAAGCTGATCGCCGGGGACCTGATGAAGCTGCGTCAACAGAAGTTCGACCTGCGCAACGAGGCGCTCAACACCCTGGTGTTGGAAAAGCTCCTCGACGCCGAGGCGGCCAGGCGCAAGATGAACCTGGCCGAGCTGATGGTGGCCGAGGTCGAGGACAAGGCTCCGGCGCCCTCGGCCGAGCAGGTCGAGATGTACCTGCGCAAGTACGGCGACCGGGACCCCCTGCTCAAGGGCAAGGAGGGGGCCGAGGCCGAGCGCATGGCCAAGATCCAGGTGGGCAACCAGCTGATCGAAGAGCGCCGGGACGAGTTCGTGCGCGAGATCATGGCCAAGGCCGATCTCAACATCATGCTCGAGCCGCCGCGCATCGACGTGCGCGTGCCGGGCTACGAGCCCTCCCTGGGTCCCGACGACGCAGCGGTGACCATCGTCGAGTTCTCCGACTACCAGTGCCCCTACTGCAAGCGGGCCCAGCCCTCCCTGGACAAGTTGCTCGCCGAGTTCCCCGACGACGTGCGGTTGGTCTACCGCGATTTCCCGCTGGACTTCCACAACGAAGCCGAAGGCGCGGCACGCGCGGCACGCTGTGCCGGCGACCAGAACAAGTACTGGGAGTACCACCGGCACCTGCTGACCGAGGACGGCTCTCTCGAGCGGGACGATCTGATGCGCCGTGCCGAGGCGGTCGGCCTCGACATGACCGCCTTCACCGCCTGCCACGATTCCGACCGGCACCGTGACGCGGTCAAGGCCGGCCTGGAAGACGGCGCTGCCGTCGGCGTCACCGGCACCCCGACCTTTTTCATCAACGGCCGGATGTTCCTCGGCGCCCTGCCCAAGGACATCGGCGACCTGATCCGCGAAGAGATCGAGCGCGCCGACAAGCAGTAGCCCGTTTCAGCTATCGAGTTCGTTGAGGGCCTCGCAGAAGCGAGGCCCTTTTCATTTTCGCGATTGCTAGAGGAGGGAGCTACCGATCGGCTCGACGTCTTCACCGATGCTGCAGTTGGGCGGCGGCGGAACGATCTTCTTGACCGACGCAGGCAGGGCGTTCCATTCTGCGCAAGCAGGATCGATGGTCTCGCTTGCGATCCGATGAGTGGTGGCCGGGATAGCCGAGACGGCGAGAGCAGTGAGTGCGAGGGCGGCGATCAACAAGGTTCTGCGCATAGCGTTTCCTCCGTGAGTAAGACCTTCTGGTCCCCCTACGGATACCGCTGTGCGGGCGAACACTCAATGCGTCGGGCGGTGTTGGGTTGCAGCGAAATCCCGCGTAGGTTGCGGCTTCGCAACTCAGTTGGGACGGACGCTCCGCGTGGCCGCAAGCCTTTCGAACTGATGTAGTTCTTCCAGCTCCGGCGGAACCCACGGTGCAAGTCGTCTCAACCTGCGTTCGATGGCGCGAGCCGGGGCGAGATGCTCGAGCTGCAGGGCTTGTTCGTACAGCAACAGCTCCGCCTTGAACCGGAGCAGCCGGTCACTGTTTCTCTTCCCGATCTCCGCAGCCGCGCGCCATGCGCGATTGGCCGCGTCATGGCGTTCGTCCGCCGATTCGACGTTCCCGCGGAGAATGAAGGCGAACGCCAATGAGCGTTCGTTGTTCAACTCACGGGCAATGCGTTCGACGGCTTCCGACGCTCTTCTGGCAGCCGCTGTGCGGCCGGCCATCAAGTAGGTCTCGCCCAGGCACAGTAGGTGGATTGCGCGGCTCGGGGCGTCCTTTTCCGAAGTCGTCGCGCGATAGGCTTTCATGTAGAAATCGATCGCCGACTCCACATCCCCTTCCTCGTAGGCGATGCGGCCACGATTCGCGTAGGCAGCGTGAAGAAACTCGGCGTTGGTACGCTCCGCACCGGCGATGGCCCGCATGGCGTAGTTCTTCGCGCTTTCATACTTACCCAGCTCTCGGAGCGCCTTGGCCATGCGATCCGCCACGATGTAGTCGAACTTCTCACTGAGGATGCCACGGTCTTCGATGTACTCGAACTCGTGCATCGGATAGCGCAGCCGACCGAGCTTCATGGCACTCGAACAGGTGTACATGAGGCAAACGAGCAGTTGCTCATCCACGCTGTTGAAGCGCCCGACCACCGGGTAACGTGCCGCAAGGGCCACCGAGTCGCGGTGGTAGGCGTACGCGTTCCAGACGGCTCCGGTCTGGATGCTGTCTCGAGCCAGCGCCAGCAATTCGTCGAGGCTCTTTCCCTCGGTGTCCGGACCGCCCACGCGGTCCAGTTCCATGTCCAGCTCCATGCGCTCGAAGAACACTTCCGACGGGACGGAGTAGATGCGGCACAGCGTGATGACCTTGGTGAACGAGATGCTCTGGCGCCCGTTCTCCGAGCGACTCAGGTAGCCCTTGTTGATCGATTCGGCGGAGCCGCGGGACAGGGATTGCACCTGCTCCAGCGAGAGACCCTTACGCTCTCGAACCAGCCGTAGGTAACGACCGAAAGCTGTCTTCGCGTCAGCGGCCATGGTTGCCCGATCCTATCCCAGCCACACACAGGTCCCGTGGGGCGGCGGATCGGTTTGCCGATCTGACATTGCCGCCCGGTCCGATACGGATCCCCGCATGACAACCCGTCTCCTGCTGCCGGCCACTTGGATTGAGTATACCGACAAAACAGGGGGCGAAGAAAGCACGAAAATCGAGAATCCGACCCTAAATAAATCCCCCGCGCTGCCGATAGACAGGGTCCCGGGGGGGCGTTTCTCCCAAGAGCAGGAAGCAACTCGTGGCTGTCATCGATGCTGCCAACAAGGTCGTCACTCTCAAGGTGGTCTACTACGGCTGCGCCATGGGCGGTAAGACGACCAACCTGGCGACCCTTCACCGGCTGACCGACCCCAACGACGAGCAGGGCCTGGTGTCGATCGCCACCCAGGACGACCGGACCCTCTTCTTCGATCTGCTGCCGATGGATCTCGGCCGGATCGGCGGGCTGTCGGTGCGGGCGAAGGTCTACACCGTGCCCGGCCAGGTGCACTACGAGACGACCCGTCGCCAGGTGCTCGGCGGCGCGGACGCGGTGGTGCTGGTGGTCGACAGCTCCCCCGAGGCGGCCAAGAACAACGCCTGGGCCGAGCAGAACATGCAGGAGAACCTGGTCCAGAACGGCCTGGATCCGAACACCACCACGGTGGTCCTGCAGTGGAACAAGCGAGATCTTCCCAACGCCCGCCGGGTGGTCGACCTGAACAAGGAACTGAACCTGGCCAACCGCCCGAACTTCGAGGCGGTCGCCAACAGTGGCGCCGGGGTGATCGAGACCTTCGGTGCTGCGCTCAAGGGCGCTATCGCCGCGGTCTACGCCAAGGCGGGCAAGTCGAATCTCTCCCAGGAGTTCATCGACAAGACCGTCGATCAGGCGCTGGCCCAGGCCCAGGAACGGGCTCCGGCGATTCCCGGCAGTTCCGCTCCCACCGCCGGCCAGTTCGAGCACCGGGTGGATATGGATGCCTACCGGGAGAAGTGGGCCGAGGAGGGCCGCGACCGCCGCATCATGGATCAGGAGAGCCTGCTCCGCGAGGCGGTTCAGAGCGGGATGAAGCTCGCCGAGCGCATCGACGACCTGAAGAGCGTCCACGCGATCAACGAACGGCGCGGCCGGCTGATGGAAGGCCTGGCCTGGCTCGCCCCGGTGCTGACCGACCCGGCGGCGGCTCCGGTTCCGCCGGATACCCTCAAGACCCTGCTGGAATACACCTCCCGCACCCACGGGTCGATCCTGCTGTTCGCTCCGAAGAGCACGTCGATGGAAGAGCGGGATGTTTGCCCGGGGGGGGCCGACCCCCTCAACGCCACTGTGGCGGAGAACCTGGGGAGCACGGCGTACCGGATGAGCCGGCCCGGAAAGGCCAAGTTGGTCGAGGATCTCGATACCGAGGTCTTCTTCGGCGCGGCGCCGCCGGGAGCGGAGCAACTCGCCTCGGCCTACCTGGTGCCCCTGGCCTGCGACGGTCTGGCCTTCGGCAGCATCGTGATCTACGCGCGAATCGCCGAATCGGGATTCGACGAGGTCGAGCAACAGTTCTGGGACTCGGTGGCCCGCTTCTTCGGGCTGTCCCTTCACTGGCGTGCGCTGCGTCGCAAGCTCGCGGCCGCCGCCAAGAAACCCGCGACGGCCGCCCGATGAAGCAACCGAGCACGGCACCGCGCGCCGAGGGGCAGCATCCGCTGCGCATCGTGATCGCCGACGATAGCGGCGTGCCCCGACTGTTGCTCGAGAAGGTGCTCGACCGCATGGGCCACGAGGTCGTGGTCACCGAGGATGGAGAGGCGGCCTGGAACGCGATCGTCGACCACGCTCCACACATCGCGATCCTCGACTGGATGATGCCGGGGGTCGACGGTATCGAGATCTGCCGCCGCCTGCGGGAAGAGCAGTCCCTGTTCGGCCACTACATCTACGTGATCATGTTGACGAGCCGGGAGGCCAAGGATGACGTGGTGCTGGGCCTCGAGTCCGGCGCCGACGACTACATGGTCAAACCCTGCGACACCAAGGAGCTGGCGGCGCGCATCCACACGGGACAGCGCATCATCGAGCTACAGAATCAGCTGGCTGGGAAGATCGGGGAGCTGCAGGAGGCTCTCGATCACGTCAAGAAGCTGCAGGGATTGCTTCCGATCTGCATGCACTGCAAGAGTATCCGCGACGATTCGGATACCTGGCACAAGCTCGAGAGCTACATCTCCAACCATTCGGATGTGATGTTCAGCCATTCGCTCTGCGGGGAATGTCTCCAGGAGCACTATCCCGAACAGAGCGACCGCGTCTCGGATAGCCGGGGGCAGTGACCGTGCTCGACCGGTAGCGGCTCGACGGGAGGGGCCGGACCGGGCGGGCCGGGCCGGACCGGACGGGGCCCGGCAGCACCTGAGCGGCACCGCCGGGCCATCTGGATCTACTGGACCATGAACTCGGAGAACAGGACGTCCTTGATCTCGGGGACCACCGGCTCCTTGGCTTCGGTGTCGACCGCCGCTTCGACCAGCGGACCCAGCCGCGCCTTGAGCTCCCGGCGCAGGCTCTCCTTACCCAGCGGAGTGACCAGCTCGTCGTAGGCCTTGGCGGTAAGGAGCGTCAGCGTCCGATCGCGCATCCGCGCCAACAGCAGGCTGTCCTCGGAAAGGGTGGTCACCGCCTCGGCCGGGGTGATGGTCAGGCTGATGTTGAGCTTGGCGATCCGCCCCTTCTTGCCCTCGGTCACGTTGACCACGAAGGGATCGAGCTCCATCAGTCCCGGCGGCTCTTCGACTTCCACCACCTCTACCGGCTCTTCCTCTTCGCCGCCGCTCATGGCGAAGAAGGCCGCGGCGCCGCCGCCGCCCAGGACGACCACGACGGCCGCGATGATGATGATCAGTTTCTTCTTGTTCATTTCGTCACCTCAACCTGCCCATCAACCGTCGGACAGGACGGTCCGTCTTTCGTCGGGCTCTTCGTCTCCGTCGGTCGGCCCGACGAACAGGATCTCGATGCGGCGGTTCTTGGCCCGGCCTTCGGGCGTGTCATTGGATTCCAGAGGACGGGTATCGGCGTAGCCGATGGCCTTGATCCGGGTGGTGGCCAGGCCGTTGTCGACCAGATGGCGGGCCGCGGCGCCGGCGCGGGCGCTGGAAAGCTCCCAGTTGCTGGGGAACTGGGAGCTGCGAATCGGCACGTTGTCGGTGTGCCCCTCGACCTCCATCTTCCCCGCCTGGGACTTGGCGACCTTGGCCACCTCGGCCAGCAGCACCAGAGCCTTTTCCTGTAGCTCCGCCTTGCCGGTCTTGAACAGGGCGTCGCCGTCGAGCTGCAGCACGACCCCGCGGTCGTCGACGCTGACGTTGCCGGCGTCGTCCATGTTCGATTTCTCGATGGCCTGGCGCATCTGCTGCAGCACCATCAGGGTGTTGGTGCCCGCAGTGGGCTCCACCGACTTCTTCATCGGCGATTCGCTGCCGATCTCGACGGAGCTCATCGCCGAGTCGTTGCTGATACCGAAGGCGTCGCGCATCGACCCGGCCACGACCTTGAACTTGGCCAGCTCCATCGACGAGAACGACAGCAGCAGCACAAAGAAGGCCAGCAGCAGCGACATCATGTCGCCGAAGGTCACCATCCATTCGGGTGCGCCCGGTTTACACTCTTCGCATTCTTCTTTCATCGCGTCCTCCGGCCGGGCCTACGCCGCCGCCTTCTCTTCCTTCTTCTCCGCGTCGCGGAGCTTGGGCGGCAGGAAGGCCTTGAGGCGTTCCTCGATCGACGCCGGGTGCTCTCCTTGCACGATACCCAGCACCCCTTCGAGGCAAACGACCATGTTGGCGATCTCCTGGGCGCTACGCAGCTTCAGCTTGTCGGCCAACGGGTTGGCGATCAGGTTCTGCACGATTGCCCCGTAGAGGGTGGTCAGAATGCAGACCGCCATGGCGGGACCGATCGACTGGGGATCGGACATGTTGGAGAGCATCTGCACCAGGCCGATCAGGGTTCCGATCATGCCGAATGCCGGAGCCGCGCCGCCGACGTTCTCAATCACGGTCTGGCCCTGCTTGTGGCGCTTGGTCGTGGCGCCGATGTCGGTCTCCATGATGCCGCGGATCTGCGCCGGCTCGAGACCGTCGACGCAGAGGTTGACCCCCTTGGCCAGGAACGCGTCGTCGATCTTGACCTTCTCCAGGGAGAGCAGGCTCTCCTTCCGCGCTTTGCGGGACATGTCGACCACCTGGGCGATGATCTCGGAAGGGGACTCCAGCTTGTGGGTAAACGTCTTCTGGAGGATCTTGATCACGCCACCCAGCTCGTTGAGCGGGTTGCGGATGATGGTCGCCGCGATGGTGCCGCCGAGGACGATGATCATCGACATCGGATCGATGAACAGCACCAGCGATCCCCCGAGCAGGATCGCGAACAGCAGCAGGCCCACGCCCAAGACCAAGCCGATTACGGTTGCTAGATCCATATCTCCCTTCCCGGCCACAAGAGGGAAACGGCATACACCCCGCTCCCGATGCCCCTATCGGCAGGAAAGCGCCGGGGTTTAGGGATTCAAGAGCGGCAAAATCCTGCCGATAACGTTCTTGAATCCACGAGGTAAAGCTATGGACATCCGCATCGGAACCGCCGCGCCCACGGCCGCTACCGGGCAGGCGGACAAACAGATCTCGCGTACCGGCGGGGTGGAAGCGCGCTTGCTCGCGATCCGCATGCCCCGCCGCCAGACCGGTGGCCCGCCCGCCAGGGTGGAAGAACGCCGCGGGGCCAAGCGCCAGCCGGATCCGCCGGCAGGCAGGGTCCTGGTGATGATGGTGCCCGACGCCGGCACCTTGCCGCGGGGCATCGAGACCGGCGAGTACCGGGTCTTCCTGCGATTCGTGCGCCGCTGAGCGCCAGGGAGTCACCGCAGCCCTCGTCCGCTATTCGGGCTTCTTGCGACCCGGTCGATTCGATCGACCCTGGCGTCCCGGACGCTTCTTGCGGGAAGGCGCCGGTTTGCTGAGATCCGGGTCTGCCGAATCGTCGTCGACAGGGCCGCCCAGGGCCGCCTGGTTGGCCGCAGCGATCTCACGGAAGATCTCGTCCCGGTAGATCGAGACGTCGCTGGGCGCTTCGAAACCCAGCCGGACCACGCCCTGGGACAGTTCGACCACGGTAATGCGGATGGAGTTGCCGACGACGATGCTCTCGCCGGCCTTTCGAGTGAGGATCAACATCGGGGGACCTCCTGTCCCATGCTGTCCGCCGCTCCGCGGCGGAGATTAGTCGGCGGGCTCCACCTCGGGAGACTGCACCACCATCGGGGCACGCAGCGGGAAGCTGCGCGATTCGAGAATCACCTGCATCGCTCGCCGGTTGCGGGCGTTGATCACCAGCGGAGCGCGCAGGTTGGCCATCGGGCCGCCCGGTTCCAGGGTGGCCACGGCGAGCAGCACCACCGGATCGTCGGCTTCCAGTTCGATCACCCGGGCGAAGCGTTTGCCCAGGGTCGGCTTGTAGTCCGGATCGAAGAGCAGCGGATCGACGACCGGGAGGGCAAAGCCCTTGATGTCGAGGCACTTCAGGACCCGGGCGACGTGGCCTTCCCGTTCCAGCAGCAGAAAGCGCTGAGCCTTGGGGACGCCGATGATCCCTTCGCGGAAGAGGATCTCCTGGGCGACGTTCTCCGTCGCGGCGGGAGCATTGACCTGGGGTTGAGTCGCGGTTTCCATGGTTGCTATCCGATGACGTCGAAGAGTGAGCGTCCGACGATGCGCTGGAGAGTGGCCGACAAGCCGGCAATCCGCGCCTCGGTCACCGATAGACCGGCGGCGACTTCTTCGATGTCGATGTCTTCGAGTTGACTGATTCGCTCGGCGACCCGCACCAACTCGTCGTCATGGCGATCCAGCGCGATTTCGGCGCGGCGGATCCGGTTGCCGACGTCGGTGCGGATGGTTCCCAGATGGCGAATCGCCTCATCGAGCTGGGGCAGGGTGGCGGTGATCGCTGCCGTATCGTTGTTCTCGAGGGCCACCGCCAGATCCTCGAGCTGCTGGAACATGTCGCCGCCGGAGCCCTGGAAGACGCTGTCTCCGGCCAGGGTGATTCCGACGTCTTGGTTGAAGTCGATGGCCGTCCGGACCTCTTCGCTGTTGCCCGAGTAGACGCCGGCGGCGTCGAAGGGGTTCACCGAGGTGGCCGAACCGGAGAAGACGAAGCGGCCGCGCTGGAAGGTGTTGGCGAAGTTGAGCAGCGTCTCGCGCAGCGAGCGCACCTCGATCGCACGGATGTCGTTGGCCTCGTCGTTGGCCTGAGGCGCGGCGAAGCCGGTGTCTCGCGCCTCGATCATCACGTCGAGCACCTTGCTCAACGTTGCGTCGATGCTGCCCAGATCAGAGGCCGCGCGCCGGGAGGATTCCATCAGCCCCTGGAGTCTCGCCCCGATGCCGCGATTGGCCAGGGCCTCGCGCGCCGCCGCGGGATCGTCCGAGGGACGGGTGACCCGCTTCCCCGAGGCGAGTTGCCGCAACAGCGTGTCCATGTCGGAACGCCGGGCGCTGAACTCGGTGAGGAACCGCTGGGTCAAGGATGCGTCGCTGACTCTCACGGGAAGCTCCTGGACGATCAGACGAGGTTGACGGTGATTTCGGTGATCTCGTTGAGGATCGCGATGAACTGGCTGGCGGCCTCGTAGGCCCGCTGATGCTTGGTCAGTTCGATCGCTTCCTCGTCGAGGGAAACACCGGACACCGCGTCTCGCCGGGCGGTGAGTTCCTGGACCAGATCGCTGGACACCGACGACTCGACGTCGGCGACGGTGATCTCGTTGCCCAGGTTGCTCTGGGTCTGGGTGATGAAGCTCGCCGCCGACAGATTGCCGAGGGCGGCGGAACCCTGTTCCTGCAGCCGCGAGATCTCGATGGCGATGTCGCCGTCGGACGCGCCCGCGACCCGGGCCACCGCCAGCAGGTCGAGGTCGTTCAGCACATCGGGGTTGACGGTCAATCCCTGTGCCGCCGAGGTGCTGCCGGGCGGAATCGTGAACAGGCCGACGCCGGGGTTGCCCTGGGCATCGAACGCCGAGGTGGTCAACGCGTTGGTCCGGTCGTTGAGGTCCTGGGCCAGGGTATCCAGCGAGGACTTCAATCCCGGGATGGTCTCGTCCCGCACGCTGAGCAACCCGCCCAGCTTGCCCCCGCGGAAGGTGGAGGTCAGCGCCTGCTGGTTGGCCGACGACGAGAGCTGGTAGTTGCCCGATCCGTCGCGGGTCGCCACCAGCGGCAACGAATCGTTGCCGGTCACCAGGGTCGGCCCGCCGGGGAGGCTGTAGGTCAATTGCCCGGAGTCGCTCTCGACGGCGTTGCCGCCGGTCAACTCGGTGAGCTCTTCGATGATGCGTTGACGCGCGTCCCGGGCGGGTGCGGCGGTACTGCCGTCACTCTCCTGAGTCTTGATCTCCAGGTTGAGCTTGCCCAGTTGGTCGGCCAGCAGGTTGACCCGGCCGATGGTCGCGCCGATGGTCTCGTTGATCGTGCGTTCCTGGCCTTCGATGCGCTGATAGGTACCGCGGATGCGGTTGGCCAGGGCGGTCGCCGCCTGCACGGCACCCTGACGCAGCGGTTCCGAGTCGGCGTCGCCGGCCAGTTCGTTGAACGCCTGGCTGAAATCCGAGTAGGCGCCGAGGATGTCCTGGCTGCTCAGGTCGCCGAACATGCTCTCGATCTGTCCGAGCTGATCCAGCCGCTCCCGGTTGAAGCCGAGCTGTCCGATCTCCCGTTCCAGCGCGCGCTGGCCCAGGCGGTCTTCGACGCGGATCACCTGGGCGATGGTCACACCCTGGTCGAGATAGGCACCGTCGATCTTGATCGGCGGTCCCGGCGCAAAGTCGACGCGGCGCCGGGCGAAACCGGGGGTCGACGCGTTGGAGATGTTGTCGCCGGCGACCTGCAGGCCGATGCGGGCGGCGTTGAGGGTCCGCAGACCCAGGTCGTAGTATCCGAACAGGAAGCTCATGCCCGCTCCCTCAGGCTGGTCGCGCCTAGATCGCCGTGGGCCGGCCGGCCCGTCGGCAGGTATCCGGTTCCGGCTTCTACCGAGACGGCTTCGATCAGGGCGCGGCTCATCCGCACCATGCGTTCCAGCAGTCCGCCGGCGATGGCGCCGGCGCGGACCGCCTCGGTCGCTACCTGCTCGAGTTCCGCGCGGGCGCGCTCCAGGTTGTCGGGGTCTTCGTGAGGACCCTGTTCCGCGGCGCGGTCGAGCCTCGAGTACTCCTCGGAGAGCACCTTGTACTCGGCGGCCACGGTGCGCAGCCGGGCGGTGGCTTCCAGGATCGACGCTTCGTCGCCGGCGAGGAGGGACGCGCGGACCGTGTCAGTCAGGCTCATCGCCTCGTGCAGTCGCTGGCGGAACTCATCGAGCAGGTCGGCCCGCGGGCTGGTGCCGGAGACCTCCAGTCGATGGGAATCAGAAGTCGAGACCACGTTCGAACTCCAGGACCTTCTGCGCCAGCTGGCGCGAATCGACCTTGTAGGTACCGTCGGCCAGGGACTTCTGGATCGCCTTGACCTTCTCGGCGCGGACTTCGGGCAAGTCCTTGGCGGCTCCGGTCAGGGTCGCGATCTGGCGGGCTTCCGCCGAGAGTTCGACCTGGTCGCCGGGGCGGCCGGGCTGCTTGCCACTGGGCTCCGACCGGACCTTGGAGGGGTTCTCCGTCGGCCGGTTAGAAGCATTAATTCCGTCAATTCTATCGATACCCATGGTCAATTCCCCCTAAGGGCCCTATGTTCACCAGATTTATCGGCAGGGGGGGCCAGGACTTGAGGCCTGATCGGCCCCGGGGCGGCTTTTGCGGGATCCACGGGTTCGCCGAAACGGGCGGTTTCGAAGTGAAGATGGGGACCGGTGCTACGGCCGGTGCTCCCGACCTGGCCCAGATGGGCACCCCTGGGAATCCGGTCTCCAGGGGCCACCTCTATAGAAGAGAGATGGGCATAGCGTGAGGTCCAGCCGTCGGCGTGCTCGACGGTGACCTGGAGCCCGTAGCCCGAGACCTCGCCGGCTTCGACGACCCGGCCGGGGGCGACGCTGACCACAGGGGTGCCGGTGGGCGCCGGAAGATCGACGCCGGCATGGAAGCGCCGGGTGCCGTCGATCGGGTCCTTGCGCCAACCGAAGTCCGAAGAGACGCCGTCGTGCCGATGGACGTGATGCCGATGAGCATCATGCCGGTGAACCTCATGCCGGTGAACATCAGGGGAGCGGACCGGCTGGGCCACGGCGGCCACCGGTTTCGCCACAGGCTTCGCCGCCGGGCCCGCCGGAGGTGCGGCCACCCCTGCTCCCGAGCCGCGGCTCGCTTCCAGCACCGCGCCGTACTGTCGGCCGGCCCGCAGCTTGCGGATCTTGCCGTCGAGTTCCGCCGGTGCGGGGGCTGCCTCTCCCTTCGGTCCCCGCTGCCACTCCTTCATCAGCGCATCGGCGATTCCGAGGGGGGAACCCTTGGACAGGTCTTCCGAGAGGCTGGTCTCGAACATGCCCTCGTAGATCGATGCGCCGGCGCTCTGTCCGAAGAAGCCGTTCTCCAGTTGAGCCTCGCGCATCTCGCGCAGCATCGTCTGGAGCAACATCGACTCGAAGGCCTCGGCGGAACGGCGCAACGCCGCAGGGTCATCCCCCTGCGTCGCCTCGACGTGCAGACCGCCGATCAGGTTCGGATCCAGCGTCGTCACAGGACCACCACCTTGGCGTGGAGCGCACCCGCCGCGTGCATCGACTGGAAGATCGCGATCATGTCCCGGGCCGAGACGCCGAGCATGTTCAGCGCTTCGACCACTTCACCGACCGACACACCGTCGGCCAGTTGGATCACCTTGCTCTCCTCGGTCAGGATCACGTCCTGTTGCGGAAGCACCACAGTTTCGCCGCCGGACAGCGGCGCCGGTTGACTCGGCTGCAGATCGGTCTGGATCTCCACGGTCAGGTTGCCGTGAGCTACGGCGATCTTGGAGACGCGCACTTCGGCACCCATGACCACGGTGCCGGTGCGTTCGTTGATCACCACCCGCGCCTCGACGTCCGGTCTCACCTCGAAGGCCTGAACCCGCGCGAGCAATCCGACGAGGTCGCCGTGGAACGGTTCCGGCGGCGAGATGCGCACGCTGACCGGATCCTCGGCTCGCGCGATCTCCATGCCGAACCCGCTGTTGACCGCTTCCGCGACCCGGGCGGCGGTCAGGAAGTCCGCCTGGTTGAGCAGCAAGCGCAGCGAATCCCGTCCCGCCAGATCCAGCGGGACCTCCCGTTCGACGGTGGCGCCCGACGGAACCCGTCCGGCGGTCGGATGGTTGCGCTGAACCGAGTTGCCGCCGCCGCCGCCGAGGAATGCGCCGCCGATCGAGACGCCTCCCTGGGCCACGGCGTAGATCTGGCCGTCGGGGCCGGCCAGAGGGGTCATCAGCAGGGTGCCCCCCTGAAGGCTCTTGGCGTCGCCCATCGAGGCGACCTGCACGTCGAGCTGTTGCCCCGAGCGGGCGAAGGGGGGGAGTTCGGCGGTGACCATCACCGCCGCGACGTTGCGCACGCGGATCGCGTTCTGCGGCACCTGAATACCGCTGCGGCGCAGCACGTTGGCCAGACTCTGAATGGTGAACGCGGCCTGGGTTCCGTCACCGGTTCCCTGCAGCCCGACCACCAGCCCGTATCCGATCAACGGGTTGGAGCGCACGCCTTCGACGGCGGTCAGGTCCTTGACCCGCACCCGTGGCGCCGCGCCCAGAGGCGTGGCCGCCACCGCCAGCAACAGGGCCAGCAGCGGGATCCAGGCGATGGGTCGGAGATTGGAGTTCATCGTCGCTTCCTCGGGATCAGAAGGGCCAGATGCGGTTGACCATTCGCGAGAACCAACCCTGACGCACGCTGGCGTCGATCTCGCCGCGCCCCCAGAGGCGCACGGTCAAGTTGCCGACCAGCGAAGAGGAGACCTGGTTCTGGGCATCGATATCCACCGGGCGGATGCTGCCGACCAGGGTCATCATCTGGCGCTCGTGGTTGATCATCACCGTCTTCTGCCCGGCGAGAATCAGGTCGCCGTTGGGCAGCACCTGCATCACCCGCGCGGTGACGAAGCCGGTCAGCGTGTTGCTGCGGCTGGTGGTGCCGTCGCCGTCGAAGGTGTTGGTCGAGGTGCCGTTGATCAGCGACGAGATGTTGATCTGTCCGGTCTGGGCGCCGATGCCCAGGTTCGACGAGCGGTCGAGGGCGGTGTTGGCCGCGTTGGTACCCGTCGAACTCTCCTGCACCGAGATCGTCACCAGGTCGTTGACCCGGTAGGCCCGGGTATCCCGAACCAGCGCGGCGCCGGGGCCGGCATCGGTCCAGAGCGAACCCGACGCCCGGGCGGGCATGGGGAACGGCGGCAGCACGTCCAGTTGGGATTCCAGGTTCTGCAGATCCTTCTCGACCGAGGGGCCGAGAGTCATCTTGCGCTTCATCACGCCGCAGCCGGAGCAGAGGGCGACGAGCAGCGTCAGGGTCAGGATGCGTTTCATCGGCGGCTCCGCTGGGGTCCACGCACCACCTGCAGGCTGCCGTCGGTCTGCACCTGGGCCAGCAGCCGCGCACCGTTTCCGGTGTTCTCCACCGGGATCGTCTGACCGGCGCTGCCGTCGGCGAAGGCCAGGCCCTGGGCGCTGACCGTGAGCGAACCACGCTGCACCTGAAGCGCGACCACGTCTCCCTTGCGCACCAGCGGCCGGGGCGCCAGGAGCGACGGGGTCAGCGGGCGGCCGGCGCTCAGGGTCCGCAACGGAACCCACTCGGCCAGGCCTTCGGTAGAACGCAGCGGCTCCTCGGCGAGCCGGGTCAGATCCAGGTCACGCATCTCCAGGGCGTCGGGATCGATCGGCCGGCTGCGCTGCAGATGGCGTACCGGCACCAGCGCCGGACCGTTGACGGTGCCGCGCACGCTGGCCCGGGCCTGACCGATGGTGTCCCCTTCGAGACGCAGGGTCAGCTGCACGATGCCGGCCTGATTCGGTCCGTCGGCCGCGGCCACGGTGACCCGCAGGATCGAGCCCTTGACCGAGTCGGCGCCGCCGAAGCGGTAGGAGAGAGATTCGAAGCGGTCCGGCGCCTCGACCTGCCGTTCGGCGGCCTCGAGGGCGCAGCGCTCCAGCGCCTCGCCCAGGGGAGCCGAACCGTCCAGGTGCACCAGACAGGGTTCGCCGGCGAGAGCCGCGGAGCCGGCAAGCAACAGGAGCAACGGGAGAAGCCATCGATGTTTCATTGCCGTCCCCTTACCGGATGATGTTGTTGAGCTGTTGCAGCATTTCGTCGCCGGCCTTGATCGAGCGGGTGTTGAGCTCGTAGGCGCGCTGAGCGGTGATCATGTTCACCAGCTCGTTGACGATGCTGACGTTGGAGACTTCCAGGAAGCCCTGGCTCAGCGCTCCGAGTCCGTCCAGCCCCGGCGTGCCGTCGACGGCGTTGCCCGAAGCTTCGGTGGCCAGGTACAAGTTGTTGCCCTGGCTGATCAGGCCTGACGGGTTGGGGAAGTTGGCCAACTCCATCTGGCCGACCTGGGTCGCCGCCTGCTGTCCCGGCTGGGTCACGCTGACGGTGCCGTCGAGACCGATGCGGATCGTCGTGGCATCGGGGGGAATCGTGATCGCCGGGTCGACCTGGTAACCCTGGGAGTTGACCAGCTGGCCGTTGGCGTCGGTGGCAAAGGCCCCGTCCCGGGTGTACGCGGTGTTGCCGTCGGGCAGCAGGACCTTGAAGAAGCCCTGGCCCTCGACCATCACGTCCAGCGGGTTGTCGGTCTTGGCCACGTCTCCCTGGCCAAACAGTTTCTTGACCGCGCCCGGACGCACACCGAGACCGAGCTGGATGCCCGAAGGAGTCTGTGTCGTTGCCGAGGACTGCGTACCCGGCGCGATGACCGTCTGGTACAGCAGGTCCTGGAACTCCGCGCGGCTGCGCTTGAAGCCGTTGGTGTTTACGTTGGCCAGGTTGTTGGCGATCGTGTCGATCTGAAGCTGCTGCGCGTGCATGCCCGACGCGGCGCTCCACATGGCTCTCAACATCTCGTCTATCCTCCGTTCGTTCGCCCGCTCGCTATTTCGCGATGTCGTTGACGGTCTTGCGGTTCACGTCGTTCATGGTCAGGCTGATCAGCCGTTGGTAGCTCTCGAAGGCCCGGCGGACCTCGATCATCCGCACCAGCTCTTCGACGCCGCTGGTGTTGGCCTGTTCCAGATGGCCGGGTTGTAGTTCGGGGTCCTCGACCGGCACGACGTCGTTGTCCCGGTCGTCGGTAGTCAGCAGGTTGTCCCCTTCGCGGCGGTGCAGCGCCGGATCGAAGCGGGCGATCTGAAGCTGCGACACCTCGTTGCCGTCACGCAGCACCTTGCCGCCGGCGGCGATGGTGGTGTTGGCGCCGAGCCCCGCGATCGGTACGCCCTGGGGGTCGAGCACGGCATAGCCGCGGTTGTCGACCAGCCGCCCGTCCTGGGAGACCGCCAGCGCACCGTCCCGGGTGTAGCGGCGGCCGGCCGGCGTTTCGATCACCAGCAGCTCGTCCCGGCCGAGGGCGATGTCGAGGGGATTCCCCGTCGGCAGCATGGCGCCGGGGTTGCGGCTCTCCCACTCACCGGCCAGGGCCACCGAGCGATTGCCCGGACTGCCCACGTGCTGCTGATAGACCGACGAAAAGGTCCGCTGGGCGCGGAACCCGTTGGTCGACAGGTTCGCCAGGTTGTTCGAAACGATCTCCAGATTGCGGCTCTGGACGATCAATCCCGACGCGGCGGTGTAGAGGGTGCTGTTCATCGTTGATCTCCAAGATCAACCTCCGTGCCAGCGGCAACGGGGTGATTCAGGCGGTACGCTCCGTCGGGGCGGCCGGTCCTTGCCGCTTGCCGCGGCTGGATCCTGCCGCTTGCCGCTCGACCTGGTCGATCAGCGCCTGCAGGTCCGCGGGTAGCGCTTCCGCAGGAGCCACGGCCGATGAACGGGCCGCCGGCGCCTTCTGCACCCGGGTTCGTTTGCGGGCGAGCCACTCGTCGGCGACGAACATCAGGAAGACGGCGAGGTTGAGGCCGCTCAAAACGTACAGGGCGGTTTCGTTCAACTGGAATTCCATCTCAGGCCTCCGCGCGGTCGGTCACCACGTGGGTGCGCCGCCAGCGATCGAGATCGGCAATCAGGCGTTGCTCACTGGGAGACAGCTCCGGCGCGTCCTGGTTCGCGCTTTCGGCAGCGTCGACCGCGAGCTCCGGAGTGGCGGCTGCCGTCGTCCGGCGGGCCGCGGTCCTGGCAGTTGCGGCCGCCTTGCGCCGGGGTTTGCGCCGAGCCTTCTCTTCCCGCCGCAGGGCCCGAGTCTCCCGGGCCGCGGCGAAGCGGCGCCCGAGGGCGGCTGCGGCACGGGTCGTGACGAAGAGCAGCGCGGCCAGCAGATTGAGGGCTGCGCTGACGGCGAACAGGGTCACGGGATCGAGGGTTTCGAGGTTGATCATTCGGATTCCTCCTCGGCGGGGGTCTCGGTTGCTTCCGCCGTTTCGCCGGTCTCTTCGGCGGCGGCTTCACCTTCCGTGCCGTCGGCTGCGGCGACCGCCTCGGCGGCTGCCTCGCTCTCCAGGCCGGCGATGGTCTCTTCCTCGGTCGATCCGATACGGAACCCGAAGGAGCCGTCGACGACGACCAGCTCTCCGCTGGCCACCACCGAACCGTTGACCACCAGGTCCACCGGTCCGTCGGGGTCCTTGTTCAGGCGCAGCACGCCGCCGGGCTCCAGCCGCAGCAAACGCTCCAGCGGGATCTTTTCCGAGGCCAACCAGACCTCGACGGGGAACTCGAGCTCGAGCAACGCTTCGCGGTCAATGGTTTCGCTCACGACTTTCCTCCTGCGACGGCAGCTTCGGACTGCTGTTTGGAAGCGGGATCCTGGCCGGCGCCGGCACCGTTGCGGCGAGCCCCGCCGGGTTTGCCGTTGCCCTGGCCACGCGCTTGGCCACGCCCCTGGCCACCTGCCTGGCCGCCGGCCTGGCCGGCGGCACGGGGGCCACCCTGGCCGCCCTTGCCGGGCTGCTTCGCGGCCTGGGCCTTTTCCTTCGGTGGCTGCGGCTTTTCTTCTGGAGTCCAATCCCGCCGCCAGTCGACGGTGAAGGACAGCTCCTTCTCACCGCGGGTCAGGTTGCCGCGGAACAGGGTTTCGCCGGCGACCCGTAGGTCGAGTTCCGAATCGGCGTTTCGATCGAGCTTCAGGATCGAACCGGGTTTGAGCGAGGTCAGTTCCTTGAGGGTGACCTGGCCGGCGGGCAGCACCGGCCGGGTTTCCACCGGCAGTTCCTGCACCCGTCCGCTCATCGGGCCCAACGCCTGTTCGGCACCGGCCGCCTCTTTCGGGGCCCGCAACATGTTGGTCGTCAGCAACAACACGCTGGTGCGCTCCGCCTCTTCCGACAGCTTGAAGCGCAGCAAGGCGACGCCGACGATTTCTCCCGGGGCGGCGATCGCCGACGGGATCTTTCCGACCGCCACGGAGCCCTTGGAGAAGTTGTAGTCCGAGGCCTTGCTGATCCGGCTCGAGAGCCCGGCGATCAGACGCTCGGCCACGCGGACCTCCAGCGGGGTCGGACCGCGGCCGTTCTCCGGCGGGTTGCCGACACCACCCATCGCCATCTCGACCAGCGCCAGAGCCAGCGACGGGTTGAGCACCAGCAGCATTCCGCCGCTGGAGTCGAGATGCATGGGCAGGGACCAGGCCGGTTCCGGCACCAGGGTCAACGCCGACTCGGCGCGCTCCTGCTGGAAGCCCTCGATCTGGATCTCGTACTCGCCGTCAAGTTCCTGGCAGAGCGCCTTCTGCATCGACTGGACCAGTTTCTCGGCGCGCTGGCGGGCACCCTGCTCTTCGGCCGGGGTCAACGTCAGCGGTTGGCGCAGCGAGAAGCGGGTCGCCATGGACGGTTCGCCGCCTCCCAGGGACGGATCGGGCGAACCCTCTTCGTCACCGCCGAGGACGCTGGCGACCTCTTCGGGCTGCAGTAGAGGTTCTTCGCTCATCGCGCTCCTCGTGCCGCCGTCTTGGGCAGCGGCGTGGCGTGGATCCGCGGCGAGAGCGCGGAGCGTAGGCGAGACGCGGCCTGGGAGTGGAGCTGGCAGACCCGGGACTCGGTGACCCCGAGGGCATTGCCGATCTCCTTCATCGTCAGCCCTTCGTTGTAGTAGAGCTCGAGGATCCGGCGTTCACGTTCGGGCAGCCCCTGGATCTCCTCGACCATCGCTTCGAGCAGGTCCCGTTGCTCCAGGGGAGCGTCGGGCATGTCCCGGTCCCCGGTGGTGACCGGGTCGCTGTTGGCCAGGTCCTCGAGGGATAGCAACGGCCCGACGTGGAGCCCTTCGAGCAGCGAGCGGTAGTTCGCCAGATCGAGGCCCATCGCCTTGGCCACCTCTTCCTCGGTTGCCGGTCGTCCGTTGAGGGTCGCCAGCAATCCGACGGTCTGGTCCAGGTCCCGCTGGCGCATGCGCACCGAACGGGGCCGCCAATCCTTCTGACGCAGGCCGTCGAGGATCGCGCCGCGGATGCGGGTCTCGGCGTAGGTGCGGAAGCGCACGCCGCGGCCGGGATTGAACTTCTCCGCCGCATCGAGCAAGCCCACGATGCCGTCGTGGATCAGGTCGTCGATGTCGACGTTGGCCGGGAGCCGCGACGAGATCCGCACCGCCAGGAATCGCACCAGGTCGACGTGGGATTCGACGAAGTCCGCCCGCTCACGCGATTCGGGATCGCGTACCTCGGGCGTCCAGGGCAGGGGTTTCTGCGGGGTGCTCAATGAGACAACTCCTTGTTGCTCGGGTCCATCAGTCGTCTCCAGAAGTCATCGGAGCTTTCAGCGGCTCTGTCGGTACCGGCGGTCAACTGCATGGCGATCTGGCGGTAGCAACGGCCGGCCTGGCTGCCGGGGAACAGCTCGAGCAGCGCCTGCTGGCGGCGCACCGCCTCGCCGACTTTCTCGTCGCGCACCACCGGGCCGAGCCAGCCGGGAACCTGGCCGAGGAAGTGTTCGGCGGCCCGGGAGATCTGCTCGTAGGCCCAGCGTCCGGTCTCTTCGTTGTCGGCGGCGTTGACCACCACGTCGACCGGCTTGGACGCGTCGGCGGTCCAGAGCACCTTCAGCGTCGCGTAGGCATCGACCATCGAGGTCGGTTCGGGAGTGGTGACGATCAGCACCCGGGAGGCGGCCAGCTGGAGCGCCAGGGTCGCCTCGCCGAGTCCGGCGCCGGTATCGATCAGCACGTCATCGGCCAGCGATGCGGTGTCCGACAGGGCGCCGAGCAGCCGCGAGCGAGCCATCTGGTCGAGGCGCGACAGATCCGGCACCCCCGATGCTGCGGGCAGAATGCGTACGCCGTCGGGGCCGTCGATCAGCAGCTCCTCGAGGGTCGCCTCTCCGCGGACCAGATCTTCGACGTTGCGCTTGGGCACCAGGCCCAACAGCACGTCGAGGTTGGCCAGGCCGAGATCGCCGTCGACCAACAGCACTCGTCGCCCCCAGCGTCCGAGGGCCACGGCCAGGTTGACCGTGAGGTTGCTCTTGCCGACACCTCCCTTGCCACCGGTAATCGCGATCGAAGTTCCGGTAGCTTGGGAAGCAGGTTTCAGGGCGGTACTCATCGAGCGGCCTCCAGGGAAGCGGGCGACTGACGCAACATCAACGAAACGAGACCCCGGGCCGAGGCGACGCTGAGGTCGTCGGGCACCCGGTGGCCATGAGTGGTGAACGAGAGGGGAATGCGGGTCGGAAGAAGGGCGGTGACGAGCTCGCCGACGCGGCCTCCGTCATCGACCTTGGTGAACGCGGCGCAGTCCGGTTCGAACGAATCGAAGCGTTCCAGCGTACGCACCGCGGTATCGCGGTGCATGCCGGCGGGCATCATCACGACCATCGAGGCGTCGGGAGCGGCATCCCGCAGCTCACCGAGTTGTTCCAGCCGGTCGTTGTCCTGGGCGGAGATGCCCGGGGTATCAACGATGACCGTCACATCGTCGGGCGCCTCGTCGAGCAGCCGCTTCAGATCGCCGCCGTCCCGGATCGAGTCGAAACGGGCGCCGAGGGTCGAGGCGAAAATACGCGCCTGCTCGACGGCGCCGATCCGTTCCTGGTCGGCGCTGGCGAACCAGATCTCGCCCCGGGCCCGGGCGGTCAACTTGGCAGCGGTGGTGGTCTTGCCCACTCCGGGAGGGCCCGCCACGATCAGGCATTGCTTGTCGAAGGGGATGCCGGTCAGCGGGACGATTCCCGCCATGGCCCGCTCGGTGGCCCGGGCCAGCGCCGTGGCGTCGGGGCGGCGGCCCGCTTCCCGCTCGGCGATCCGGGAGAAGCGCAGTGCCAGGTCGGCGTCGAGTCCCGAGGAGATCAACGCCTGGGTCGCCGAGTCGAGGGTCAACTGGATGTCGTTGCGGCGAGGAGCCGCAGGAGCCGCTTCGGCCGCGACCTCTCGAGCCGGCGCATAGGCGGCAGCTTGCGCCGCAGCCGCTTGCGCAACTTGTGGCGCCGACGCTGAGTTCACGTCGCCGCTCCCGTCGCGCCGCTCGCTCTCGGCGGCGACCTGGCGGGCCAGGCGGCGCAGCAAGTCGCCGGGGTCGTTCTCCCGGCGACGCTCGACGCCGACGGTCACCTCGACGCCGGTCATCCCCAGGCTGCCCTTCTCCTCGCGGGTCGCCATCACCAGGGCGTTGGGCCCCAACTCCCGGCGGGCACGTTCCAGCGCCATGGCCAGGTCGGGAGCGCGATAGGTCTTGATCACCATGTCCCGCTACCTCACTGGACCTGGCCGACGGAGGTGACCTGCACCCCGTCGGGAATCTCGTTGACCGAGAGGAACGGCACGGTGGCCAGGGTGTGTTCGCTCAGCTTGCGCAGCACCGCGCGGGACTCCGCCGAGCCGCAGAGCACCACCGGCTGGCCGCCGCTGGGTACCTCGCGGAGGGCGGTGGCGATGCGGTGCACCAGGGTCTGGGCGAAGCGGGGATCCAGCGGCGCCGCCCCGTCCTGGGGGTTCAGCAGCTGATGCACCTGCCGCTCGATGTCGCCGGAGACGGTGATGACCTTTAGTTCATCCCGCTCCATTAGCGGGCGGACCAGGCTGCGACCCAGGGCGCGGCGCACGGCGGCGACGGTGGTCTGCATGTCTTGCGGGTTGCCGCCGTCGGCCATCGCCTCGCAGATCGTCTGCAGGTCGCGGATCGAGACCCGCTCGCGCAGCAGCGCCTGCAATACCTTCTGCACGTCGCCGACGGTGAAGCGTTCGGGGACGAGCTCTTCGATCAGCTTCGGCGCGGTCTTGGCCAGGTTGTCCAGCAGGTGCTGGGTTTCCTGACGGCCCATCAGTTCCGGAGCGTGGCCGCGGACCAGCTCGGAGAGATGGGTGCCGATGACCGAGACCCGGTCGACCACGGTGTAGCCCAGGCCCCGGGCGTGTTCGCTCTGCTCTTCGGGGATCCATTGGGCCTCGATGCCGAAGGCCGGATCGATGGTCTTCTGACCGTCGATCTTGTCCAGGGCGTCGCCGGGGTCGATGGCCATGGCGGTGCCGCGAGGCAGCCGCGCCCGGCCGATCTCGGCGCCGCGCAGCAGAATCAGGTACTCGTCGGAGCCCAGCCGCAGGTTGTCGCGGACCCGCACCGGCGGAACCACCATGCCCTGATCCAGCGCGATCTGACGGCGAATGCCGCGGATGCGTTCCAGCAGGCCGCCGGGACGATCGGAGCCGGCCATCTCGACCAGGTCGTAGCCCACCTCGACGGTCAACGGATCGACGGTCAGCAGCGGTTCGATCGGTTCTTCCGGTGGCGGGCCCAGGGCCTCCACCGGTTCGGCCGGATCGACCTCCTTCTGCTTGGCGCGCACGCCGAAGGCCAGGGCGCCGAGCCCGCCGGCAAGCGAGAGGAACGCAGCCGTGGGGAGCCCCGGAATCAACGCCATGGTGGCCAGCGAGGCGGAGGCGACGGTCAGCGGCTTGGGGTTGGCGAACAGCTGTCCGGCGATGTCGCCGCCCAGTTCGTCGCCGGTATCGTTTCGCGTGGTGACCAGGCCGCCGGCAACCGAGATCAGGAGGGACGGGATGGCGGTGACCAGGCCGTCGCCGACGGTCAGGGTCGAGAAGGTGCGCAGCGCCTCGTTGAGCCCCATACCCGACTGGACGATGCCGA
Source organism: Acidobacteria bacterium Mor1 (assembly GCA_001664505.1). Classification (GTDB taxonomy): domain Bacteria; phylum Acidobacteriota; class Polarisedimenticolia; order Polarisedimenticolales; family Polarisedimenticolaceae; genus Mor1. The sequence continues at coordinate 3,598,744 of CP011806.1, read as the reverse complement.
TAATCAGGCCGGCGATGATGTTGATGCCGACGATCAGGATCGAGGCTACGGCGTCTCGCTGGGTGAAGCGCACCGCACCATCCATCGAGCCGTAGAAGTCCGCCTCTTCCTGGATGACCTTGCGCCGTTCCTTGGCCTCGACCTCGTCGATCAGGCCGGCGTTGAGATCGGCGTCGATCGCCATCTGCTTGCCGGGCATGGCGTCCAGGGTGAAACGGGCGGCGACTTCACTGATGCGCGTGGCACCGTGGTTGATGACGATGAACTGGATCGCCAGCAAGACCAGGAAGATCACGACGCCGACGACCAGGTTGCCGCCGACGACGAACTCGCCGAAGGCCTCGATGACCGAACCGGCCGCGCCGGTACCTTCGTTGCCGTGGAGCAGGATCCGCCGGGTCGAGGCGATGTTGAGTCCGAGGCGGAAGATGGTCAGCAGCAACAGCGCCGAGGGGAAGACCGAGAAGTTGACCGGCCGTTCGATGTAGACCGCGGTCAACAGCACCACCATGCTCAGGGCCACGTTGAGGCTGATCAAGAGATCGAGAGCCGTGGCGGGCAGCGGCACGATCATCACGCCGATCAGGCCGACGACACCCATCGGCAGGGCGGCGCGAGCTGCTGCGGCCCAGGGATTCTTCATCGCCGGGTTCTTCATCGCCGCTTCACTCATGCGCCGGCCTCAGGTCCCCGATTAGGACGGACAGGCGCACGGCGGCGGCCCTTGCCCTTGAGCACCAGGGCCAGGATCTCGGCGACTGCCTTGTACAGCGCGAAGGGAACCTCGCTTCCGACCTCGACCGCTTTGTAGAGCGCACGGGCCAGCGGCGGGTCGCTGATGATCGGGACGTTGTTCTCCGTGGCGATTTCGCGGATGCGGGCAGCGAGCTTGGACATGCCCTTGGCCACCACGATCGGCACCTCGGTTTCGCCGGGTACGTAGCGCAGCGCCACGGCGTAGTGGGTCGGGTTGGTCACCACCACCGTGGCGGTGGCGACGTCGGCCATCATCCGGGTGCGGGACATCGCCATCTGTTGCTGGCGGATGCGGCCCTTGACCCGGGGGTCCCCTTCCAGTTCCTTGCGCTCGTCCTTGACCTCTTTCTTGGTCATGCGCAGACCCTTGGTGTAGTCGTAGCGGGTCCACAGGTAGTCGACGATCGCGAGGAGCGCGGCGAGGACCGCCACGTGGAGCATGACCTTGGCGCAGAGCATGAAGATGCCCAGCAGGGCACCCTCGGCGCCGTTGAGGTGCGCGGTCGGGTTCTCGAGGAACGAGCGGGTCGCGTTCCAGGCGACCCAGCTGTAGGCCACCAGCTTCGCCAGGGTCTTGAGCAGTTCGACGACCTTGGACATCGAGAAGATCTTCTTGATGCCTTTGACCGGGTTGAGCTTGCTGAAGTCCGGCTTGAATGGTTTGAAGGTCAGGTTCGGCCGGGCCTGGACGAAGCTGCCGCCGACACCGGCGACCATCATCACGCCGACCGGCGGCGCGACCAACAGCGCGATCTTGCCCATCAGCATGCGCAGGAAGGGCATCACCGAGATCGGATCCAGGGCGATGCTGCCGGCGTTGGCGAAGAACCATCCGGCCAGGTTCTTGAGCCGCATGAACCAGTCGGCGCCGAAGATCTGGGCGAACACGAGGAAGAACACAAGGGTCAACGTCGAGGAGACGTCCTTGCTGCGCGGAACGCGACCGTCTTCACGGGCCTTCTGTAGCCGGCGTGATGTCGGTTCTTCTGTGCGGTTCGACTTGTCTTCGGCCATGGCCTAGACACCCTGAGACGAGAGCGCGCCGAGAATGGCGCGGCCGTCCTGAACGATCGTCCGGCCGAGCCAGCCGATCGCGGAACCGGTACCCATCGCCAGCATCGCCATGGCAATCAGGCCGGCGGCGAGCTTGACCGGGTAACCGACGAGGAGAATCGGGACCTGCCCCATGGCGCGTCCGACCAGCGCCAGCAGCAGATCGATGGAGAACGTGACGAGCAGTCCGGGAGCGGCGAGCTGCACGGCGATGTCGAGCATGCGCATGCCGAGACTGCCGGCGGCCTCGCCCAGGTGGGCGACCCGTACCAGTTCGGTGGAGACCGGCAGGATGTCGTAGCTGCTGAGCATCGCGCCGATCATCAGGTGGTGCATGTCGGCGGCGAGAAACAGCGCCGTGGCCAGCAAATTGAGGAACAGCGCCGGTGCAACTGCGTTGCCGCCGGTCAGCGGGTCGACCATGCTGGCCATCGAGAAACCGGATTGGCCCGAGACCATCGCGGCCGCAAGTTCGACGCCGGAGAAGATCGTGCGGGCCGCGATGCCGAAGAAGAACCCGGCGGCCAGTTCGCGAAGCGAAACCAGCGCCCAACCGAGCACCGTGCTCGGTGCCGTGATATCGGCTTCAACCACCGACATCATCGCCATGGCCATCACCACGGCGAAGCCGACCCGGATCCGTACCGGGACCTGCAGCGAGCCGAAGATCGGCAGAAACACCACGACCCCCGACGCCCGCAGCAGGACGAGCGCGAAGCCTGGGATCGAGTCGATGATCCCGGTCATGGAGATCAGTTCGTTCAAGAAATGAACTCCGGGATCGACTGGATCAGGTTGCGGCAGAAGCCGAGCAACAGCTCGATGATCCAGTGGGCGGCGAGCAGCAGGGTCAGGCCGACGGCGCAGATCTTCGGCACGAAGGTCAGCGTCACGTCCTGGAGGGATGTGGCGACCTGGAACAGGCTGATGATCAGGCCGACGACGAGGCTGACGATCAGCATCGGCGCCGCGACCATGAGCGCAACCTGAATCGTCTGGCGCGCGATATCCATCACGATGGTTTCGGACACAGACCTACCCCTCAGTTGAAGCTCTGGACAACGGAGCCGACGAGCAGATTCCAGCCGTCGACGAGAACGAAGAGCAGGATCTTGAAGGGCAGCGAGATGATGATCGGTGGGAGCATCATCATGCCCATCGAGAGCAGCACCGAGGCGACCACCAGGTCGATCACCAGGAACGGCATGAACAACAGGAAGCCGATCTGGAACCCGGTCTTGAGTTCGGAGATCAGAAACGCCGGCAGCACGATCCGCATCGGGATCTCGTCCCGGGATTGCGGCCGCTCGATGCGGGCCAGGCGGGCGAAGAGCATCACGTCGCTCTCGCGGGTGTTGGTCAGCATCCAGTTGCGCACCGGCTGCAGGCCGGCGTCGAGCGCCTGTTCGCCGTCCATCTCGCCGGCCTGGTAGGGGATGATGGCGTCGTCGTAGACCTGCTGGGCCACCGGTGCCATCACGAAGAAGGTCAGCATCAAGGCCAGGCCGGTCAGCACCTGGTTGGGGGGCAGGCTCTGGGTGCCCATCGCCTGGCGCAGGAAGTGGAAGACCACGATCAGCCGCACGAAGGCGGTGAACATCACAAGCACCGAGGGCAGCACCACCAGCGCCGTCATCACCAGGCCGATCTTGACGGCGGTGGACAATCCCGACGGCTCTCCCAGATCCCCCATATCGAGGGTCAACGACGGACCGGCCGAGGCGAGGAAGGCGAGCATCAGTTGCCCTCCGTTCCGGCGGCGGCGGCCAGCTTGCGTTCGAATTCGGCGGCTTCAGGGCGCGGAACGGGAACCGGCGTGGTCACGTCCCGCAGCAGGCGAACGCCCTCGTTGGAGACGCCGACCAGCAGGCGGCGGTCGTCGACCTTGAGCAGCGCAACGCTGGATCCGCGGGCGAGCGCCGCCCGGTCGATCACCTCGACCCGGCGTTCACCACCCCGCTGACGCTTCTGCCACTGGAGCCAACCCCAGGCGGCGAGCAACAGCATCACCAGGGCTAGGCCCATGCGCAGCGACGCGCCGATCAACGAGGGGACCTCCGGCGCGGCCAGGGTCTCAATCGGTGGATTCACTGTTCCCCCCGATGATGTCGAGCACCTTGAAGGACATCTGGTCGTCGTCGGCGACCGGCTCCAGGTAGGCCAGGGCCACCGATTCCGAGACCAGCTCGAAGGGCACACCGACGACGTGGCCGAGGGGGAGCACTTCCCCCTCCTCCAGCTCCGAGAGGCGTTTCAGCTGGCAGGGCGCGTTGCCCAGCCGGACCCGCACCTCGATCGGGATGTCGGTAAAGCCGGCAAACAGCCGGGCTTGCTTGTCGTCCATGCGTTCCTCCGCACGGACCTAAGAGCAACGCCGGTGCCAGGGGTGGGTGGCGGTGCTAAGTGTTGAAAATAGGGGGTTTAAGTGTTTGGGCTCGACGAGGGGTGCCGGTGTGACGACGCCCCGGGCGTGGCAGACGCACGGTTTCTTGACAGAGGGGCGAAGCGCCCGCGTCCGGAGCCGTTCCGTGGCCGATCGAGCGCCGGATCGGGTCAGTCGCGCTCGGGGGGCCGGGACATCAAGCGGGAGACCTCCGCGCTGTTTCCGTCGGGAGCCGTGGCGTACCGGACGACGTGGCTTTTCCAGAAGTGAAGTTCATCCGCCGAGAGCGGGTGATCCAGCACTCCTGCAGCACGAAGATCCTCGTGGGCGTGGGTGATGCTGTCGGCGTGATGGACCTGGATCAATCGAAGTTCGGAATCGAGGGTGTACTCCACGTAGTCAGGATAAAACCCGACCTTGGTCTTGATACGGCCGGAATCTTCGACACGCACCTCGAAGGCCCGGATGGCGCGGTTGTAGAGAAAGTCGAATCGGGGAAACATCGCGTAGGCTGATTCCACCGGGTTCTTTCTGCCGGGAAACACCGCGCTATCGGCAGCTTCGCCGAAGGGCACCTCCAGCACGCCGAGGCATGGGTAGCCCGGTCCGGCCCCCGGGTTGTTCACGCCGGCGAAGACCAACTCCTCCAGTCCATCCTGATCGATGTCGGCAAGCACCAGATCGTTGAAATAGCCGGGGTGCAGGTACTCGGGCCCGATCTGAGCGCCGGTTTCGGGATCGACGAGCGCCAACCGTGACGGATACCAGTCCTTGGATGTGCCGAGTACGATCAGGAGTGGACGGTCGCGATGCACGACTCCCACGATGCGCGTTCTGAAGGAGTTGAAGACTCGCTCTCCTCGGTGAAGAGGCTGGCGGAAAGCAAACTTCCACGGGATCGAACCATCGTGACGGACCCGCCAGACTTCATCGTTGGCACCTCGATGGAAAAGCCGCGCGACGAACACATCCGGTTCCGAGTCGTCACCGATGTCCGAGACCAGGTAGCTACGTAAATGGTCCCGGGGGTCGCGCACGAGTCCGGAATAGGCGTCCAGCGGGAGGTCGCGCACCGGAACCGTGAGTTGTGGGTCGCTATCGCGACCGATGATCTGCATGCCCGACTCGGTGAAGAGAACGTGCTGCGGATCCCAACCTGCGTCGTCTCCGTTGGACCGCATCGACCCCAACCAGGCCAGCATCGCAATGCCCAGGAGCAAGGCACCCCCGCCGGTCCAGGCAAGGCGTCGTCTTCGGGTCTGGGGTTGGCGCAGACGGGCTTCTTGCCAGGCGTCGAGCTCGTGGGAGTAGGCGATGACCGTCGCCCGGGTGCCGGCCCCCTCGCGGTATACCGGGATCCCATCCTTCTGCCAGCCACGTGCCGTCCGATCGGAGACACCCAGGTGGGAACCGATCTCCTTCCACGTGCGAAGCAAGGTCCCGCGACCGTTGCCTTGGTCTGACAAGGTCACCTCCCCAGGGTTGGAAAACAACGGAATACCGGCACTTTCCGTAGGTCGCGCTTGGCGCCCATCGTACGACAGGGCTACGCGATGAGGCAATGTCGCCTTGCTCAAGAGGAGAATCGCATGCGAGCGCTACTAGTTGCTGCTTTTGCCCTCACGGTCTGTGCGGCCGTCACCGCCGCTCCCAGGGACGGATTGGTCGCCCACTACGGTCTCGATGGAAATGCCGAGGACGATGGACCCTACATGCTGGATGGCGCGGAAGTCGGGCCGGTTGCGTACGGGCCCGGGGTGCGTTGTGAAGCCGCCGTGTTCGACGGGGTCCAAAGCCACATTCGGGTGGATGGCTTCATCGGTGTCCTGCAGGGGTTCAGTGCATGGGTCAAGCCGGCAGCCCCGATCACCTCAGTCGCCGGAGGCGGTGGCCTGTTCGGCCGCTCGGTCAGCGCCCCCGCGGCTCCGTACCTGCACCTGGGTTCGCTGACCGGTCAGGTAGCGGGCGAGTTGGTCAGCATCCTGATGCCGTTTCAACCGCAGAACGACTCGATCTTCTACTGGACGGGCGCCGACGTCGGCGAGGACATCGATGCGCGATGGAATCACCTCGCGCTCAGCTGGGAACCGGACGCGGCCAACTATCGCCTGTATGTCAACGGGCAGGATAGGGGACTCGCGCGGATGCACAACATGCCTCGAGCGATCTCCCTCGATGGGGTCACGATAGGCGGCTACGGAGGCTCACCTTCGACCTTCCTCGCCGGGAGCATCGATGAGGTGCGCTTCTACGAGCGACCGTTGTCCGGTTCGGAGATCGCGGTCGAGGCGAATCTCAGCGATATCGTCGTCGCGGGAGGTTGCGATTGAGGTAGCGCACCGGTGCTGCAGGCCGCTGCACCGTCATCAGGCGCACGAGCCTGCAGCATCCTCTTCAGCTAGCCGGCATCCCGCGACTGCTCGACCGGGTGATCCGCCCGGTACCCGGCGATCGCGGCCGCGACGCCGGTCAGCGGTACGCCGTCGAGGTACCGGTCCAGGGCGTCGACGCCGTTCTGCTGCAGCCGGTAGTCGGGAAACAGGTGGCCCAGGTGGCCCTTGACCAGGAGGTCGATCAGTCGCTCCTTCTCCCAGTGGCTCAGGGCGAAGCGTTGAACGATGCCCTCCTCGACGGCGAGGTGCATCATCTCGTGAGCGATGGTGTGTACTCCGCCGCCGCCCTTGAAGCTGCCGTCGGGGCGGGTGAAGAGAATGATCCGCCCGGTGTCGGGGCGGTACGAGCCGCCGGAACCGTAGAGCGTCAGCGTGACCTCGTAGAGCGGGTAGCGGCGGAATCCATCGAGCTCGGGCAACCCCGCGAACCAGGCCAGCGTGGCGTCCAGCTTGTCCCGTCCCTCGTTCAGCCGCCGTAGCGCCGGCTGGAAGGGCTCGATCCGGTAGATCTCCTGCCGGAACAGGGCCAGGTCTCCGGGCGTCTCCACTTCGTCGCTGAACGCTGGATGCTCCGGGAGCGCCACCTCGTATCCGTTCGCCCGGAAGAAGGGCATGTCTCGCAGCACGCCCAGAAGGTAGGCGTGCGCCTCCTTGGCCGACTGCGGCCGGACGACAAGTCGCGCCTCCCCCGACTCCAGCTCGATCCCGGAGACGTCCTCGGCCCAGGCGACCGTGCAAAGCCCGACCATCCACGCGCACAAGACCCAGTACTGCCGTCGACCAAGCATGGTAATCCCTCCGCCCATCCAAACGCCCGATCCGCCGGAACAGTTTCTGAAACGACCGGCGATTTCCCCATTTCGCTTTCCCACCACGAAAGCCGAACAAAAAAAGGGCCGCTCCACCATGGAGCGGCCCATCGAAGGCAGGGATAAACGAACGGTTAGTCGAATTAACGTTTGAGGGTCAGGGCTTCCTGAGTGATCTCGTCGGTGGTGGTGATGATTCGGCTGTTGGCCTGGTAACCACGCTGACTGATGATCAGGTTGGTGAACTCCTTGGTGATGTCGACGTTGGACAACTCCAGGGTGTTGGCCGTGACCACTCCGCGGCCGCCCGAGTTCGGCGCGCCGATGGTGGCGAGACCGGCGTTGGAGGTCTCGAGGAAACCGTTGGCGCCGTCACGCAGCAGGCCGTTGGTGTTGTTGAAGGTTCCGAGCACCACCCGGGCCAGCTCCACCGACGAACCGTTGGTGAACAGGCCGGAGATCAGGCCGTCGGCGTCGATGGTCAGCGTCCGCAGCAGGCCGACGCCGAAGCCGTCCTGGTTCGAGGAGCTCAGGGAGGAGGGACCGGCGAAGCCGGTCAGGATGCCGCCACCGTTGGCGTCGAACAGCTCCCAGTCGATGGTCTGGGCCGAAGCGCCGTTGCTCCAGGCGGGAAAGTTCAGTGCGATGTTGTTCGACGGCGTTGAGAGCTGGCCGTTGGCGTCGAAGTCGATGGTGCCGGTGCCGATCACCGTCGGCGTGCCCGCGGTGCCGCCGGAGACATCCTCGCCGGGAACGGTGACCTCGTAAGTCCACTCGTCGAGGGCTCCGTCGGCGGGAACGGTCGTATCCACCGGCGTGAAGTTGAGGGTCACCGTGTGCCTCGTGCCCAGGGAGTCGTAGACGTTGACGCTGGTCGAAAAGACCTCGGCGGCCTCGGTCGTCAACGTCGCGGGATCGTCGACTTGGGCCACGGCGTTGAGGTTGATGAACCCGTTGAAGCTCTCGGTAGCGCGAGGCGACGCGGTCAGACCCGTCGGGATCTGGATGTCGTTGGCGGCGCCGGAGACCGGGATGTTGCCGTTGGCGTCGGGCACGGTGAATCCCTGGAGAATCTGTCCGCTGGGCGCGGTCATGAAGCCGTCGGCATCGAAGGAGAAGTTACCGGCGCGGCTGTAGCTCAACTCACCCGACGGGTCGCGCAGCACGAAGAAGCCATCGCCCTGGATCGACATGTCGGTCAGCACGTTGGTCGACTGCAGGGAACCCTGGGAAAACACCGAGTCGATGCCGCCGACCTGGGTTCCGCGGCCGACCTGCAGCGGGTTTCCCGCTCCGTTGAACGACGCGCCTTCGCTGCTGAAGATGTCTTGAAACGTCACCCGGCTGGCCTTGAAACCCACGGTGTTGACGTTGGCCAGGTTGTTACCGATCACGCTGAGGCGATCGGAGTTTGCCTGCAGGCCGGACAATCCGGCGAAGAAGGACGAAAAGGACATTGAAACCTCCGCTATCCGTTGTGCGTCGTTCGGTAGTACCGAACTTCGTGATTAACCTTCTCGGAACTCGAGGATCGCGTCCATCCGGAGCTCGCGATCTCCCGAGAGCAGGGCGAGGCCGCCGTTGAGGAACTTCACCCCGTCGATCTTCAGCGCTTCGAAAACGTTGACCGGCAGCTCCTCACCGCTGCCGTCGGTGGCGGTGACGGTGTAGCTGTACTCACCGTCGTCGAGCCGGTTGCCTTCCTCATCGAGGCCGTCCCACTCGAGGTCGTGGCGCAGTCCGGGTTCGCCGGTCAGTTCGATCGAGCGCACCGGCTTGCCGGCGCTGTCACGAATTACGAGCTCGGCGTTCTGCACCCCTTCGGGCAATTCGTAGACCATCTTTTCCGGCAGGCCGTCTCGCAGTTCGATCAGGCCGTCGGAAGCGCTCAGCGCTTCCTTGCCCAGCAGGCTCAGCGCCTGGGCGTTGATCAGCGAGCCCTGACCCAGGGCCAGGTTCTCCAGGTTGTCGTTGGCCGAGATCAGCTGTTCGAGGCTGGAGAAGGTGGCGAGCTGTTCGATGAACTCGGTGTCCTGGGCGGGGTTGAGCGGATCCTGGTTCTCGAGCTTGGCCACCAGCAACTGCAGGAACTCGTTGCGTCCGAGTTCGTTGCTGGGAGCTTCTTGCGTCAGGTTCGACTGGGTCGTTCCGACCAGCGGGTTGAGCGACGTCAGCATCGGGATCCTCCGTTCTCTTTCACGCCGCTACATACAGCACGGGCCGTGCCAACCTGTTCGTTGCCGTTTTCGGCGCGATTCACGGGGGTCTCCACGGCAGGTCGGCAGGAGCGTGCCGGGCGGCGGCAAGGAACGGCCATGGTCATGCCACCCGGTTGAGCCGGCCGTCGCCGCCGGTGGTGGGGCCGCTCGATTCGACGTAGCGGGGAGCGACCACCTGTTGCTCGTTGCGGCGATCGGTATTCCGCGAACCCCGTCCGTCTCCCTTGCGCTGGGACAACTGGTCCGATTCGGTTTGCGGGTCGCCATGGTCGAGGCCGAGATCGATCTGGGTGTCGCGGATGCCCGCATCCTGGAGCGACGATCCCAACCGGGCCACGCCGGACTGAATCGCGTCGAGGGCCTGGCCCGACGAGGCGAGAATCTCGATCCGCAGTTGCCCACCCTTGGCGTCGATGCGCACCTTCACCAGGCCGAGGTCTTCGGGCTGAAGGGAGAAGCGCAGCTGCATCGAGCCGTTCTGCGGCATGTTGCGCGCCTGGGCCACCAGGGTCTGGGCCAGCGCGCCGGGACGGATCGGGATCGGCGCAGTCTTGGCCTCACCACGGGTCGCTTCGCCGGCGCTCTGGGTCGCATGGGTTTCGGAGATGGTGGCCGAATCCGTCGGCGTCGAGGCACTGGAGGTCGTGGTGGCGGCGCCCTTCGGCGTCGCGGCGCTCAACAGCCGGCTATCGGTGGCCTTGATCCGGTTGAGGGGCTCGGCGTCATCGGCGAGCTCGAGTTCCGGCTCGAGTTCGAGCTCTGTCTCGAGAGCGGGTTCGGGGCTGCGGGTGTCCGCGGCCTGCTTCACGCCGCTCCCGGCATCTCCGGCCACGCCACGGGCGGTTTGAGGTTCGGTTTCCCGAGTAAAGCGATGGCGCTGAACCAGGGTCTTGTTCGGTTCGCCGGCAGAGGCCGCCTCGACCTGGACCCGCGGATCGTGGGTCGCTTCGTCGCGGCCGCCGTCGACGCCGAGTTCACGGGCGGTGCGCTGAACCAGCGCCTCGGCTTCCGATTGCCGCGTGGGCACCCGGCCGGCAGGGTTCAGCTCTACGGCTGTTTCGGCAGCAACCATCGAGGGCTGGGGCACGGCACGATCGGCGCGGGGCATCGCCTTGTCGGAGGGCGTGGCCGCAGTATCGGCGGCCGCCTGTTGCGGCGCGACTTCAACTCCGGCCCGCACCGGCGTGCCCTCGGGAGACTGCTGCTGCGCCTCCGGGTCGGGCACGGTGGTTCCAGGCATGGTGGTTCCGGGCACCGGGTCGGCAATCGGGAGCTCCGGCCGCGGTGCCGCAGGCGCTTCGCCGATCGGAGGTGCCGCTACCGGTTCCACCGGTTGGGCGGGGAGGTTGCGCAACGCATCGCTTGCGCGCTCGACCTGTTCCCAGGGGGTGACCGGCCGGTCGGTCGGTGCTTGCGGAGCGGGTTCGATCGGCAGCCGGGTGTCCCGAATCGGCGCCTCGTTGGGCGTCGCGTAGCTCGAGGGTTCGCCGGAGGCCTGATGGGCAGGCGGGGGAGGCGATGCGGGGACATCGTTGCGAGCGTCCAGCGGCCGTTCGAAGGGAACTCGCTGGCGGGGGGCGCCGTCGCTGTCTCGAGGGGTAGCCTGGGCGTCGGCGCCGGTTTCCTGTCGCGGGGCTTTCGGAGCCGGTGCCGGCTGAGTTGCAGCTGGATCGCCGGTGGCGCCGGTTCCCGTGCCGAGGCCGGCGGCCGTCCCGTTCGCGCCGGGGGCCGGCAGATCGGCCGTCGGGGCGGGTGAGGTCACCGGCTGAGGTGCCGGCGCCTTGACCGGAGGCGCTTGCCGCGGCAGATCTTCTTCCCGGCTCGCGCCTCGTTCATCGGTAGGTTGCGCCGGTAGTTCGCTGCGGCGCGAACCGGAACCCGGTTCGACGACCGGCTCGAAGGGGGTCACGGGAGTCCGTTCACCGCTGCCGGTACCCGCTCGTTCGCCGCGGCGGTCACCGGTCGCCGGGGCGTTGTCCCGCACCTCGGCTCCGCTTCCGTTCCGTTCCGCCTGTCCGGCGCGATCCTCGGGCTTTGCTCCGATGCGGCCGTTGGTGCCGTCGCTCGAAGAATTGTTCCCGGAGTCACCGTCGGTGCCGGGGGTGGTGGGACGGGGTAGGTTCACACCCGGCGCATCGCTTCCGGGCGTAGTCGGCGCCGGCTGTCCGTCTTGGGTACCAACAGGTCTCGATCCGGCTTCGCCGGACGCGGCGTCATCGAGCCCCGGCGCGGGGTTGCCTACGTCGGCCCGGCTTCCACCGATCGGCGCCGGCGCTTCACCGGGTGAGCCGCCGGCAGCGCCCTTCGACGGACGGTCATTCCCGCCCGGGCTCTGCCCGCTGCCGGGAGCAACCTGGTCGAAGGGTGCGGAGCGCTCGCCCGAGGCGTTCGACGAATCGGCGCCGCGAGATTCGGCGGTGGTCTCCGCCGGTGTCGTCGCGGTCTCCGGGTTTGAGGGATTCGCCGGTGCCGCCGGCCGTCCGGGAGCCTGCTCGCGATCCGCGCCAGCCTCCCGGGCCGGTTCCCGATCAAGGGGGGCAGCCGACGATGCATCACGCCCGCTCTCGGTAGTTTCCCGGGGCGTTTCCGTCGAGGCGATATCGTCGCGGGCTTGTTCGGGGTCGGTTTCGCCACCGGCGCCTGCGCCGCTGCCCGATCGCCCGCCTCGATCCTGAATCTCCCGGGCGGCTCCCAACTCACGCTGGAACTGCGCCGGGTCGCGATCGACGCCGGATGCGGTGTCGCGGCCGTCGAGGGCAGCGCCTCCGGTCAGTAGCTCGATGTTGAAGGACGACGGATCCAAAACTTCCTCGCAGTGGCGCTCCACCCTGGAACGCTCGACCGCGTAAGAAGCATTCGTCGTGCCAATCGTCGAAAGCCCCGGTAGCAGGGGCTTTCAGCAAGTGAGCGGCAACGAAGCGGCAAGGCCTTGCCGCCTCTCGGCCGCCCTACTCCGCGTCCTTGCCGCGCTTGTAGATCTCGTAGGAAAGGTCGGCGGCCAGCGCCGGATCGCTCTGGGTCAGCGCGTCGAGGATCGCGCCGGAAGTGCGGGGCTTCCATCCGTTGAGCAGCGCCACCACCGCTTCACGATCCCGGGTGGCGAGCTGCGACAGCGCGATGGCGGCCGATTCCGGCTCCATTTTCTCGTAGGCCTGCTGCAGCCGGGCGAATGCTTCCCTGGCCGCGATCGCCGCAGGGTCCGGTTCGGGCTCGGGTTCGGGCTCCGGCTCCGGTTCGGGCTCCGGCTCGGTTTCTTCCTCAGGCTGCTCGAGCACTCCCGAGCGGCGCAGCACTTCTTCCGCGCGCAGCGCCTCGTCCAGCTCCGCTTCGCGGCGCTTCAGCGCTTCGGCCCGGTCGACCAGCTGTTCCCCCAACGCACGCAACGACCCCGCGGTATAGAGCGGGGCGTTGAGTTTGGCGGCCGGGTCGTCGCCATCGGTTCCGGCGAGAGGCTTGGGCGTCGTCAAGGCGGTGGGATCTCCTTCGCCCGCCTCGGCTGCCGCTTCCAGCGCCGCCTGTTCCTTCTCCGCCTTGGCTGCTGCGGCGTCGGCCATCTGGTTCTCCCGCAGGATCAACTCCTCGGTACGCGCGTCCAGCTCCTTGCCCAGCAACTGAATCGCGTCGAGGGTCAGGGACTTCGGCGGCGGATCCCCCTTCTTCTTCGACTGGGCCAGCGCCGGGGCGAGTCCGAGACTGCCGGGCAGGACGATCAACCCGACGATCAGGTCGAGCAGCAACACCGACCCCAACAGCCAGCGTGCCGGTCGTCGCGGTTTGCCCTCACCCTTCGCCGTGCGCTTGTCCTTCGAACTCTTCGGTCTCATCTGGATCAGCACTCTCATGGTCGGGACCTCAGCAGATAGTTCTCGTCGAGGAACTTCTGTTCCTCTTGCTTCTCTTCTTCACGCCAACGGGCGTAGCGTTTCTCTCGCAAGCGTTCAAGGGCGCGGTGCTTCCGCGATGCCTCGGCGTAGGCCGCCTCGGCTTCGGCGAGAGACAGCGTCGCCTCCTGTTCCTTCGTGGCGGCGTAGCCCACGCTTTCCCGCGCTCGCTCTCGCCGCGCCATCAGTTCGCGCCAGACGGTGATGTCGTGGGCGCCCTCGTCCAGCTCGGTGTAGATCGCCTGGCGGTACATGGTTTCCGCTTCGGCGAGGGCGCGGCGTTTCGAGTCGCGAGCCGCCACCGCCTGGGCCAGCGCGACCCGCGCCTCACGGCGGCGTAGCTCCCGCATTTTCTCCAGCCGCGCCAGGCGAAACTCGAAGCGCCGCATCAGACCGACTCTTCACCGGCGAGCGCCGCGGCGGCCAGCGCTGCCCGCGTTTCTTCCAACGAGGCGCCGTGTTGTTTCTCCTGGGTCAGGAAACCGATCATCGGTTCCCACGAGCGGAGGGCGGCGTCGACCTTGGGATTGCTGCCGGCGTGATAGGCGCCGACGAGGATCATGTCCTCGGCGTCCCGATGGGCGGCGAGCCGTTGGCGCAACTCTCTCGAGTGAGTGAGCTGATCGGGTTCGCTGACCTGGGGCATCAGCCGGCTGATGCTGTCCAGCACGTCGATGGCGGGGTAGTGCCCTTTCGAGGCCAGGTCCCGGGTCAGCACGATATGTCCGTCGAGCAGGGAGCGGGCCGCGTCGGCGATCGGCTCGTTCATGTCATCCCCTTCGACGTAGACCGAGTACAGCCCGGTGATGCTGCCTCCATCGCGCACGGCGCCGGCGCGTTCGACCAACTGCGGCAACAGCGAGAACACCGACGGGGGATAGCCCTTGGACGACGGAGGCTCGCCCATGGAAAGGCCGACCTCCCGCTGGGCCATCGCCACCCGGGTGATCGAATCCATCAACAGCACAACCCGCTTGCCCTGATCGCGGAAGTACTCCGCAGTGGCCGTGGCCGCCAGGGCGGCGCGAATGCGGCGCAGGGGTGGTTCGTCGGAGGTGGCGACGAACACCACCGTGTGTTCCAGGCCCTGCCGGCTCAGGTCTTCTTCGATGAAATCCCGTACCTCGCGGCCGCGTTCGCCTACGAGCGCGATTACCGCCACGTCCGCCTTGGCGTGACGGGCGATCATGCCGAGCAGGGTGCTCTTGCCTACGCCGCTTCCGGCCATGATGCCGATGCGTTGGCCGACGCCCATCGAGAGCATGCCGTCGATGACCCGTACGCCGCTGACGAAGGGTTCGCTGATCCGTTGGCGGCTGAGGGCCGGTGGGGCAAGACAATCCAGCGGGTAGCGCACATCGGTTTCCACCGGCGGCCCTTCGTCGAGTGGTTGGCCGTCGGCGTCGAGTACCCGGCCGAGCATGCCGTCGCCGACGCAGAGGGTCGGCTGGCGACCGAGAGCCACTACCTTGGAGCCCACGGCCAGGCCATGCAGCCGGTCGATCGGCATGCTGATCACCCGGCTTCCGGAGAAGCCGACCACCTGGGAGCGGGAGAGCACCTTGCCCTGGGTATCGAGCAGCAGGCACTCCTCGCCGACGCTGCAGGGGGGGCCGTCGGACTCCACCGAGAGTCCCACCACCCGGGACACGGTCCCGGTGGCCCGGTAGGGCTGGATCTCGGCGGCCCGTTTGAGGGCCGGCGCCAACAGGGTCTCGAGGCTGGTCGTCACGGGTCTCCTTGCGGGCGGTCCTCGCCCGTCGACCCGATACACAGCAACCGGCGTACCAGGAGCGCGACAGTGCTGCTAAGTGCATTAATTGCAGTGATTTGAGTCGGGAGGTGGGCCTTGCCCCGGAGGGGGGTCGTCGGGATCTCGTCGCTCCGCAGCGGCCGCGGTGACCGGGTATCGACAGGGGGTGCGGATCGCTGATCGGCCGGGCCGGGCCGGTGCTAAGCTCCGGCTCCAACCGAGATCTTCCAGGCTGACTTTTCCAACCAGGGCGGACCCGATGGCGAAACTCTCCAAGCTGACCGATTTCCTCGATCGCCTCGACGAGGCGGAGATCCACTACCACCTCTCGAGTCTGCGCGAAGGCGCGGTGATGGCGGAGATCACCGTTCCCAACGAACGCTGGGAGGTCGAGTTCATGGCCGACGGCAGCGTCGAGGTCGAGATCTTCAAAAGCGACGGGGAGATTCACGACAAGTCGATGATCGAGGAGTTGTTCGAGCGGCACGGCGACTAGCGCCGGCACCGGAGAGGCCATGAGCGATCTCTTTCGCTTCCCTGCGGCCCGCAAGCGCGACGCCGGGGTCGATGCATGGTTGGTTTCCCGGCCGGGACCGTTGGGTGAGATCGCTCGTCGCTGGTTCGAAGCGCTGCGCGCATGCGGCGACGACGTGCGGGAGTTGATCCACGACGGCCACCCCACCGCCTGTGTCGGCGACGCGGCTTTCGCCTACGTCGCGGTGTTCAAGGCTCACGTCAACCTGGGCTTTTATCGCGGCGCCGAGCTTCCCGATCCCGCCGGCCTGCTGCAGGGCAGCGGCAAGATGATGCGGCACGTCAAGCTGGGCCCCGGTCACGAAGTCGACGAGGAGACGTTGGCGATGCTGCTGGAGATGGCCTACACGGATATGAGACGTTGCGCCACGCGAAACGGAACGTAGACATGTTGCGGCTGTACCGCACGTGGAAGTTCCCTGCTTTCCTCGTCGGCTATGCGGTAGTCATCGCGGCCTTCGGCCTGTTCGCGATCGCGATGTTGGGCGCAGGGCACGGAGTCTTCTGGCCATTCATGGTCTGGTTGCTACTCCTTGCACCCACGTCGCTCGTGATCGCTCCGCTCTGGTTCTTCGTGTTTACCGAAAACGGGTACGACAATACTTTTGCGATCCTCTTGCTGTTTGCTGTTCCGTGGATCAACGGGTCGATCCTCTGGGCGCTCATCGCCGCGATCGTGTCCAGGATCCGCGGTAGTCGAGACGCAACCGTGGATCGGAGGATTGAGCCCGCCGGCGCTCCGTGATCTCGCACGCATCGGCCGACGGAACCCAACCGGCGCAAATGGCGTATCATCGGGACAAGAGAGGAGGGTACCTATGTACTGTGCCAACCGAGCCTGTCCGGACGTCGTCCGCAGCGGACTCCCCGGAGAGTACCGTGCCGGAACGACCGACTGCCCCAAGTGCGGTGAAGGCCTGACCGAGCAGAAGCCCGATTGGGCCACCGATGGCGCCGGGTCTGCCGGCGAGGCGGAGTTCACCGGCTTCGTGCGGCTGGGGCGAATCCACAACACCGGCCTGATCCCGATGGTGAAGTCCCTGCTCGACGCCCAGGGGATTCGCCACCATATCGCCAACGAGCGCACCCACGATCTGGTGGGCTACCCCCGGTTGTCGGGAGTCAGCAGCGACGCGTTGATCGGAATCCCCGAGGTGCTGGTCGAGCCGGAGCGCCTGGAAGAGGCTCGGGAACTCCTCAGCCAGATTGAAGAGTTCGGGGTTCACGAGGAGAGCGAGGAAGCCTAGCGGAGTTCCCGCGAGCGGATCTCGCAGCTGCGCAAGCGGCCGGGGCTCTCGATGAACCCCGGCCGTTCACCGTCAGAACTTGAAGCTGGTCATCGCCCAGTACTTGTTGGTGTCGGTGAAACCGTTGTCGCCGCTGAACAGCGCCGCCTGGACCCAGAAGGCCTGGCCGTTGGGCGCCGTGTAGACGAACCGGAAGTCTGTTTCATCGCCGTAGCTCGCGCCGCCGGTGTCCGCCTCGAAGTCGTGGAACGAGAGCAGCACGAGGAACGGACCCTTCTTGTACTTGGCGGTCAGCGCCATGTCGACCAGGCCGTTGGTCGGCGTGGCGAGGAACTTGTCCGCCCAGCCGTTGAACTTGAACAGCGTGGCCAGCGGAGTCGTGAATTGACCGTCCTGGGGGCTGCCGCTCAGTTTCTCGTAGAGCAGGGTCACGGTCCACGGCCCGCGGGCGAAGCCGAACAGGCCGCGGAGGTAGTCGGCGTCGACGTCATTCGGGTTGTCGGCGTTATCGCTCTGGCTGGCGTACTCGATGCGGAAGGGAAACTTGAATTCGCCGGACTTCGCCGCGCCGTTCCAGCTGGCGCCGGTGGTCGCCGTCGACGGAAGGGCGTTCCCGTCGAAATCCAGGTTGTAGTGATAGACGACCAGGGTGCCGGCCCGGTCCAGATCGAAGTTGAGGTTCAACAGGTTGTTGTTGGCGTCGAACCGCGAGGTGCGCACGTTGTTGACCCGCGAGATGTGCGCGTAGGTGATCTTGGTGCGCGCGATCGACTCCTGGGTGAACATCGCGGTGTTGTACGACTGGAAGTTCTGCCGCCATAGCACGTTGCCGACGAAGCGGGCGTCGTCGAGGACGACCTCGCTGCGGCCGAGTACGAACTTGGTGTCCCTGAGGCCGGTGTAGCTGAGGTTGAGCTGATGCACCTTGGTGTTGGCCGGATCGATCACCGCCGGCCGGTTTGTCACACCGTTGAGTCCGCTGTTGTGATCGTCGTCGAGGCCCAGGTCGGTCACGTCCTCGAACTGCACGAAGGCGCGCAATCCCCGGTAACCTGCAGTGCGATACCAGGCGGTGGTACGTAGGGTGGACGCGTTCCCGTCCTTGGCGAAGTTGTCGTCGTCGACGTGCTCGAAGCGGTAACGCAGGCTGACTCCGAACTTGCCCTTGGTCAGCGCTTCGCGGAACGTCTCCTTGTCATCGTCGGGCGAGTCCTTCTTGTCGGCCCAGACCGAAGTAGCCGGCAACAGCATCGCCAGCGCCAGCATGGCGACGACCCACATTCTCGATCGACTTATCATCAATGACCCCTTTCCACGTCTCCCGAGCCTACGTGACAATCCCCTGGGTCGTCACTGTAGTAGGACTGAAGAAAGGGTTCTAAGGGGTTATGGAGCAGGTTGGTCGGGTTTATGCCGATTCCGGCGGAGACGCCGTTTCCGCGGGGCTCGGCTCGGCGCTGCCGGTCAGCGCGTCGGCCGCGGCGGCGACGGCGGTCTCGACCGTCGCATCGACCGTCCCGGCGTCGCTCTCGACAACGCACCCTCCGCGGGTGATCGTCGCGTCGCTGACCAGGGTCAGTTTGCCCGCGGAAACCTCGCCGTCGAGATCCTTGTTGGCGCCGTCCATGTCGTCGGGATGCACCCGGGCTCGCATCGAGACTCCCTGCGGAAGCACACCGATCGCCTCCTGAATGGCGCGGCTCGCCACGGTGTCCCCTTCCTCGATCTTCTGCCGCAGAATCTGCGTCGCGGCCTGAAGCGCGAGATCTCCGAGCAGCCGGGCCGCCTCGTGGAGCCGCTCCTCTTCCAGGGTCACCAATTGCTTCACCGCCGCGCACATCTCGCTGCGCATGGCGGCGGCCTGTTCCTCGAACTTCGCCGTGGCCTGGGCCACGCCGTCGGCAAAGCCCTTGTCGAAGCCCTCCTTACGGCCGGCCTCGAACTTCGCCTCCAGCTCACGCTGCCGTTGCGCCGCTTGCTCCTCCGGCCCCGCCTTGCGCGGCGCCGCCTCGGGGAAGGGAGAGCGCACCTCGGCGCTCTCCAGAATCCGGCTGCGGTTGCGATCGCCCATGGACTAGGCGGCCTCCGTGTCCGACTCCTGGAACACCAGGTTGCCGTCGGCCTCGAGCTTGAGGGCGATGTCGATGATCTCCTTGCGCGCCGCGGCCTGTTCGTCCGGGTTGACCGTGGCCAGGAACTCGATCTCCTCGCGGAGCATCGCCGACGCACGTTCGGAGAGGTTGGCCAGGAAGCGTTCCGACAGATCCTCGTTGGCTCCCTTGAGGGCCAGGGCCAGACGCTGGGTGTCCGCCTGGCGCAGCAGTTCCTGCATGCCCCGGTCGTCGACGTCCATCAGCGAGTCGAAGGTGAAGACCTGTCCCGAGAGCGCCTCGGCCTCGTCGGGATGATCCGGTTCCAGCGCCTCGAGAATGCTCTTCATCTCGGCGCGCCCCAGTTGGGTCAACACCGACGCAGTGCGGCCGATGCCGTCGGTCGGTTCCTTGGATCCGGATTTCTCATCCAGGCGAGCGTTGAGCGAACTGGCGACATCCCCCAGCACTTCACCCTTGACCTCCCGCAGGGTGGCCATGCGCAACACGGTTTCCGACCGCGCCTGCTCCGGCATGGCGCGCAGGGTCTCCGCCGCCTTGTTGGCCGGCAGGTGCAGCAGCACCAGCGCCGCGGTCTGCGGATGTTCTTCCTGCAGCGCTCGGGCCAGCGACGGAGGCGGGGTTTCCAGCAGGGGCCCCAGCAACTCCTCGCCGGGAGCGAGCTCCGGCCCGAGCAACTTGTCCACCAGGTTCTCGGAGATCTCCGCCGCGGACAACAGCTTGCGCGCCAGCTCCGGGCCGCCCCGGGCTCCCGGCGGTTTCATCGCCGCGAGGTAGTACTCCTCGAGCACCGTGTCGGCGATCTCGGGCTCGATCGAGCCCATGTCGGCCATCTCCTTGGCGATTCGAGCCACGTCCCGCTTGGAGAAGTGGGGCAGCATCTGCTCGGCGATCTCCTCGCCGAACACCGCCATCACGATCGCAGCCCGCTGGGGTCCGCTGAGGTGGTCGATATTCGGCCGGGAGTCTGCTTCGGCTTCGGCCGCGCCCTCGGCGCCTTCGATGACTTGTTCTTCAGCCACGCTCTACTCCGATCGGTTCTTGTCCAGCCAGTCGCGCAGGATCAGCGCCGCAGTCTTGGGGTCGTCTCGGGCGGCCTCGAGCAGCTTCGAGCGCATGGTGCCGCCGCCGCCGCCGTCGGGCAGCGCCATGGCTCCGCCCTCGGCAAGCTGAGCTTGGAGCTGGGCCACGGTCATCGGCCCGCCGGGTTCGATGCCTTCCATGTTCTCGGCCTCACCCTCGGTGAGTTGGTCCGGCGCCGGCGGTTGCAGCGCCTTGATTGCCTTGATGCCCGGACGGATCGCCATCATCAGCACCAGCAGCACCGCGATAGGCAGCGACAGGTAGCGCAGCACCTGAAGCACCAGGTGCACCATGTCGGTGCCCTGGTCGATCACCGCCGGGTTGGTGCTGGTATCGAACGGGGCATTCTGCACGTCCAGGGTGTCGCCGCGGTCGGCGTCGAAGGCCATGGTGGCCTGGGCCAGACTCGTGATCTGGGCCATCTCCGCCGGAGAGCGCGGCACCGGACCGGGGGGATCCGCCTCGGGGTCCGCATCCGCGGCAGGAGCCGGCGCAGGGGCGTGATCGACGACGATCGCCACCGATTGACGCAGCAGGGTGCCGATCGGCTCTTCGATGGTCTCGACCGACTTGCCGGTCTGGTAGTTGTTGGTGGTCGTCTGGGTCTTGCTGCGGGGGCCGCTGCTTGCCCCGGCGCCGGCGTTGCCGCCGGGCAAGTTGGCGGCCGCTCCGGGGATGCCGCCGACCCCGCCGCCGGCGGCGCCGGGAGTCTCCTCGGACTTGGACTTGTTCTCACTGATCAGCACGGCGTTGGGGTCGTAGGTCTCCCGCAGGGTGCTGACCTTGCGCATGTTCAGCTCGACGTTGGCCTGGGCCCGCACCTTGCCGACGCCGACGATCGGCTCTAGGATCGCGATCAGTTTCTGTTCCAGCTGCCGCGCGCGGTTGCGCTCCAGCTCGATGTGCCCCGCCGAGTTCATGTTGTCGGGGTCGCCGGTGGGGGTCGCGATGTTTCCGGTCTGGTCGATCACGCTGACGTTCTCGGGGGACAGGCGTTCGACGCCACTGGCCACGAGGTAGGTGATCGCGCGCACCTTGTTCGAGGGCAGCCGTCCGCCGCCGCGCATGCCGACGACGACCGATGCGGTCGGCTCCTGCTGTTCTTCGAGGAAGGCGCTCTCCTTGGGAAGCGCCAGATGGACCCGTGCCGAGGCGACCATGTCCAGGCTGCTGACCGTGCGTTCCAACTCTCCGGCAAGTGCGCGCCGGTAGTTGATGTCCTGGGTCGCCTTGTCGGCGAACATATTGGGCTTCTCGAAGATCTCGAAGCCGGTTCCGCTCTTGGGCAGTACGCCGGCGCCGGCGAGCTGCAGGCGCAGTTCGTTGACCCGCTCCACCGGGACCTCGATCACGTTGCCGCCGCCGCTCACCCGGTAGGGCACACCCAGGCGCTGAAGCTCGGTCAGCGCCGGAGCGGATTGGGCCGGATCGGAATGGGTCATCAGTACGCCGTAGCGGATCCGCGTGGCGTAGCTGCTGATGCCGTAGATCACGCCACCCAGGGCGATCACCGCGATCAGCATCTGCAGCTTCTGCTTGCCGCTCAGTTTGTCCAGCGCTTCTCGAATCTGGTCGAACATCGACGAGAGCTCCCTCTACACCGCGTGGCGCTAGCCGCCCATCCGCATGACTTCGCGGTAGGCGTCGACCAGCTTGTTGCGCACTTCCATCATCGTCTTGAAGGCCATCTCCGCTTCTTCAACGCGGATCAGCACGTCGTGAAGGTCGACCTCTTCGCCGCGGGCGTAGGCGGCCTGGGCCGCCTCGCTATCCTTCTGCATGCCGTCGACGGTGGCGATCGCCTCCTTGAGGCTCTCGGCGAAGCGTCCGCCGATGTCGCCCGAGGAGGCCGCCTTGCCGGGCGCGGCGAGCTCCTGCAGCTTGTTCAGTCCGACGATCGAGGTGATGTCCGTCATCTGACGATCTCCAGGGCGGCTCGGCCCATGGTGCGGACGCCGTTGATCAGCGTCACGTTGGCTTCATAGGAGCGGGTTGCCGACAGCATGTTCACCATCTCCTGCACCGGTTGGATGTTGGGATAGGCGACGAACCCGCGAGGGTCGGCGTCGGGATGTCCCGGCTCGAACTTGAGGATCGGGGGGGAGGGGTCCTCGGCGATGCGCTGCACCCGGACTGAACGGACCGCCTGGCCGACCAGGTCTCCGAACTTGCCGTGGACCGCCTCGGAGCGGAACACCGGTTCTTGCCGCCGGTAGGGGCCGCCTTCGGGGGTGCGCGTGGTCTGCGCGTTGGCCAGGTTCGAGGCGACCACTTCCATCCGGGTGCGCTGGGCGGTCAATCCCGAGGAGGCGATATCGAATGCACGAGTCAGCATCAGCCTTGTCCTCGACTGCTCACGGCGTATTGCAAAAGGGCGAAACGCTTGCTCAGCATCTTGGCCGCCGCCGAATAGCGACCCTGAAGCTTGGCCAGGTTGGTCATTTCCATATCGACGTCGACGGTGTTGCCGTCGTTGCGGATGCGCCCGGTGACCGCTTCCACCACCTTGCCCATCCCCTGGGGAGCGCCCGAGGTGGAGAGATGCCGTGGATCGGTGCGACGCAGTTCGACGGCGCCGGCCAAGGTGTCGCCGAACTTGACCTCCAGCGCCTTGTAGCCGGGGGTGTCCACGTTGGCCAGGTTCGCGGCGGTCACGTTGGTCCGCCGGGAGACCCGGTCCAGCACGCGGCGCAGCTGGGAGACGGTATCGTCGAGTCCGACCGGTTCCATCGTCCTCTCCTTAGCGTGCGCGAGCGGCGCCCGGTTCGATCGGGTGCCCTTCCTCGCGGAACTTCTGAAGTTTGTGGCGCAGGGTGCGCGGTGAGATTCCGAGCTTCTGCGCCGCCTGGGTGCGGTTGCCCGAACAGGTCTCGAGGGCGCGGCGCACCGCGTCCCATTCCGCCTGCTTGAGGCCGCCGCTCTTGGCGGGGGTCTCCGGCGCATCGCGCAGTGCCGCTGCGGCCGCCCGGGGGCTCATGGGCATGGCGTCGATGGCCAGATGCACAGCGTCGATCCGCGAACCGTCGACCATGATCGAGGCGCGCTGAAGCACGTTCTGCAGCTCGCGGACGTTGCCCGGCCAGTCGTAGGACAGGAGCGCGTCCAGCGCCTCATCGCTCAACTCGGCATCGGCGCCGACGTACTGACGAGCGAAGCGTAGCGCCAGCGGTTCGATGTCGAGGCGCCGTTCCCGCAGCGGAGGCAGGGGAATCGGCATGACGCTCAGCCGGTAGTACAGATCTTCACGGAAGCGGCCGGCGGCGACCTCGTCCCTCAGGCTGCGGTTGGTCGCGGCGACGACCCGAACGTCGATCGGCACGTCCCGGTCGCTTCCCAGCGGCTGGACCGCTTGCTCCTGCAGGACGCGCAGCAGCCGGGCCTGCAGGTCGGCACTCATCTCGCCGATCTCGTCGAGCAACAGCGTGCCGCCGTTGGCTTGTTGAAAACGGCCCTTACGGTCCCGGTCGGCGCGGGAGTGCCCGCCCTTGACCCAGCCGAACAGCTCTGCCTCGAGGAGTTCCCGGGGCAGCGCCGCGCAGTTGATCGCCACGAAAGGCCCGCGGGCACGGGGGCTCTCCCGGTGGATCAATCGCGCGAAGACCTCCTTGCCGGCACCGGACTCCGCTTCGAGCAACACCGTGGCATTGCTGCGTGCGGCGCGGCGGGTGATGGAGATCGCTTCGAGAGTCGCCGGATCCCGGGCGACCATCTCCTGATCCTCCGCGGGGAGTTCGCGCTTCTCGCGCTGATCCAGCGCGCGGCGCGCGGCCTGCTCCAGCGCCGAGGGGGAGAAGGGCTTCTGCAGGTAGTCGGTGGCGCCGTCCCGCACGCAGGACACCGCCGAGGAGACGGTGCCGTGGGCAGTCACCACGACCACCGGAAGCTGGGGGTCGAGGACGCGAATGCGGCGCAGCAGTTCGTCGCCGGTAGTACCCGGCATGCGCAGGTCGGTGAAGACCGCGTCGAAGTCGGCGCGACGGAGTGCGCTCATCGCGCCCTCGGCGTCGTGGCAGGTTTGCACCTCGTAGCCGGCCCGGCAGAGAGCCCGCTCCATGGCCACCGCCATCTGGGTCTCGTCATCGACGACGAGGATCTTCTCAGCCATGCAGGACCTCCGGCTGGGCGGGCCGCACCGGCAGGCTGACCACTGCGCGGGTTCCTTCTTCCTTGCGGCTGTGCAGGGTGATCTGTCCGCCACCCCGTTCGACGATGCCGTGGACGATCGAGAGGCCCAGGCCGGTTCCGTTCTCGGTGCGGCTGAAGAACGGATCGAATACCCGGGGTAGATCCTCGGCGGCGATCCCGCAGCCATCGTCCTCGACGGTCAGGCGGGCCTCGCTGCCCTCGCGCACCACGTCGACGACGATCTTGCCGCCGTCGCCGGTGGCCGACAGAGCGTTGCCCACCAGGTTGAGCAGCACCTGGCGCATCCCCTCGCCGTCCCCCTCGACCCAGCAGGGGCCGCGGCGGTCGGGAGAGGTGAGTGCGACGCCGCGCAGGGAGCAGGCCGGAGCCAGCAGGCCGCAGACATCCTCGGCAATTTCACGCAGGTCGATGGTCTGCCAGACCCCTTCGCTGGGGTTGGCGAAGGCCAGCAGGTTCGACACCGTGCCTTCCAGGCCCGACGTTGCCGAGAGAATGCGTTCCGCCATTTCCTGTTCCGCCGGCCGGTCGGCCAGATCGTCACCCAGCATCGAGGCGAACAGCCGGATAGAACCCAGCGGGTTGCGTACCTCGTGAGCCAGTTCGGCAGCCATGCGGCCCAGGGCCTCCAGCCGCTGCCGGCGGCCGCCCTCGGCTTCCTCCTTGCGGATCTCGGTGACGTCCTGAACCGTCAGCACCCGGGTGCCGATCTCGTCGTCGACGGGGATGAAGGTCACGGCGAAGTCACGGGTACCGAAGGGAGACTCCCGCCGCAGGCGCGCGGTCTGCGCCTCGGCGTCGGTCTTGTCCAACAGTTCGCGCAGGTCCGGATCGGTCAACGTGTCCCCGGCGCTGCCGAGGCCGAGCTGTTCGAAGGCGGCGTTGACCCGCAGCAGCGACCCGTCGGGTTGCAGCACGGCCAGCGCGACGTCAAGAGCGTCGAGCACGGTCTCGAGACGCCGGTTGGCGTCGAGCAACTCCCGCTCGAGACGATCGACCTTGGCGTGCAGGCTGGAGTGTTTCTCCTCGAGCCGGTGGGCGGCCCGTTCGAAACGCTGGAACGCGTTGGTCAACATCGAGGTGGAATCACCGGTGGGATTCATGCCTTCTTCTCCTTGCCGTCTTCGCCTTCGATTTCAATGCAGCGTGTGAGTTGTTGCCGAACCCAGGTCGAGCCGAAAAGCGCAGCCGTAGTGGCGATGTTGCTCTTGGCTTGAATCTCGGTGCATCGCTGGAGTTGTTGCTCGACCCAGTCCGAGTCGAAGACCTGGGCGGCGTTGGCGTAGGCGGTGCACGCCTCGCCGAAAGTCCCCGCCGAGAACAGGATGTCGGCGCGCAACACCGTCAGCGCCCGACGCTCGTTGGCGTGCAGTCCTTCGTCTTCGAGAGCCCAATGGGTACGGGCCAGGGCCTCGGCGTCCCGGCCCTCGCGCCACAGCGCTTCGGCCAGCATCCGGCCGATCTTCTGCCGGTAGTAGGGAGTGGGGTTGCGATCGATCTCGAGGATCTCGCTCAGGGTCGTGACCACCTCGGCCCATTCGCCGGCGTCCGCCCTGGCACGGGCCTCGGCGATGGCGTCGTTGATCAGGCCCGAGCCGGTGTCCGGAAGTCCGAGCCGGGCCCGGGCACGGGCGACGATGCCGCCCACTTCGCGAGGCAGGGTGACGCCGAGGTTCTCCGCCTCGGCGGCGACCGCAGCGATCCCGACGTAGTCGTCGCGGGACTCCAGCAGTCCGATGGCAGGTTCGAGATAGTTGCGCAGGGTGCTGCGTGCCGCCAGAGGAGCGAGGCTCTTCAGCTCGTCCTCACGGGCCAGCCGGCCCAGCGCGGAGATCGCCTCGATGGGAAAGCCCGCACCGATGAAGCGCGAGGCCAACCGATCGCAGATCATCGTCACCGACTTGGGCGTCGGCGCGTCCCGGCCCATCACCACGTAGGCCGCGATCAACGAAGGGTCCGGCGGTTGTCCCATCCCCTCGAGCAGGTCGACCCGGGCCTGTGCCGCCTCGGCCGATTTCGGATGATCGTTGATCAGCCAGGCCTTGAAGCGCTGGGCGCGCTCGGTATCGGCGTTGTTCGCGGCGAGCTCGGACATGGTCCAGATCGCCTGGGCCCGGTCGGTGGCACGGGAGTGGATGTTGACGAACAGCCGGTAGCGTTCGATGGCGCTTTCGACATCCCCCTGGGACGCATCGATCTCGGCGGCCGCGCGCAGGGCACCCTCGTGGATCCGCAGGGTCTCGGGCATGGTCTCGTCGAGGATCTTGATCGGTTCGAGAGCCAGGTCGTAGCGCCCGGTTCCGTGGGCGCCGATGACCTTGGCCACCAGCGCCAGGCCCCGCTCGGTTTCATCGAGGGCGTCGAGGTGGATGTGTTGGGACCACTCGAAGGCGGCGACCAGGTCGCCGACCTGGGAGGCGTTGAAGGCTGCGCGAGCCAGCGTGCCGGGAGTGGCTGCGTCCCCTTCTTCCACCGCCCAACGCTGGAACGCGATGTGGGCCTCGATGTCGTTGCCCAGCTCGAGCTGGGCCAGGCCCAGCCGTTCGAGCATCGAAAGCGTGCGGGGATCTTCGGGGTAGAGGTTGGTCGCTGCCGACAAGGCGCGTACGGCCTGGGGGTCGGTCTCCCCCTCCTTGACCGGCAGCCAGGTGGCCAGCAGGAAAAGCACCTCACGGGTCAGTTCCAGCGAGGGGTCGCCGGCAGCCAGGCTGCGCAACTCGTTCAGGGCCCCGGCGCTCTCGGCGGCGTTCTCGGACTGGACCGCTCGGGTCAGGTCGATCAACCGCTCCTCGTCGGATTCGCTCATCCCGCGGATGACCTTGGGCGGCGGAACCACCTCGGTGCCGTTGGCCGCAGCGGTGGTTTCGCCTGCCGGGGCGGCATCGGCGGCCTCGTTCTGGGCCTGAACCGGAACCCACGGGGTCGCGGCCAGCAGCAGCGCGGCGATGGCGGTTCGGCGTTTCATCGGACTCCCTGTTCGGGCGGCGCGGTAACGCACCGCGGCCCGCAGGAGCCTTGAGCAAGGGCCGTGCCTCCACGCTCCGGAGCGCTTAAACCGCTGGAAAAAGGGAGTTTAGGTGTATCGCCGGTGGCGCCGGACCGGGCTGTTCGTCGAGAGTCCGACGGGGATTCCCCCGGGAATGTCGGAGATCGGACGCCGCAATCATGTGGCTATCAGTATTTCAAACTACTACGTATCGGAATATTAGAATCTAACTTGATTCCTGAAGATCAATAAATATATTGCGAGTTGTTAGTTGAATTGATGACGTTTTAACGCGGTTTCCGACCGAGGTGACCAGATGGCTCAAGCGATGAACATCGAAGGCTCCGAGAAGACGCGCTTCGTGACCGGCAGCGCGTCGATGAACTCGGTGGTGGACCTCCTTCATAAGGTGGCCTCCCTCGATACCTCGGTGCTGCTCACCGGTGAAAGCGGAACCGGCAAGGAACTGGCCGCCCGCCTGCTTCACGAAGGCAGTCCGCTGCGCTCCCGGGGCCCGATGATCAGCGTCCACTGCGGCGCGATCCCCGACAGCCTGCTGGAGAGCGAGCTGTTCGGCCACGTGAAGGGCGCGTTCACCGGAGCCGTCAGCGACCACCAGGGCAAGTTCGAACAGGCCGACGGCGGCACCCTGTTTCTCGATGAAATCTCGACGATGAAGCCGGAAGCCCAGATCCGCCTGCTGCGGGTGTTGCAAACCCGCACGGTGACCCGGCTCGGCGCCCAGGACCGCGAAGCCCGTCCAATCAACGTGCGGGTGGTGGCCGCCACCAACCAGAACCTCAAGGAGCTGGTCGACCGGGGTGAGTTCCGGCTCGATCTCTACTACCGGATCAACACCTTCCCCGTCGCCATTCCCGCGCTGCGCGATCGTCCGACCGATATCCCCCCGTTGGTCGAACACTTCAGCGAGCGGGTCGCCGAGAAGCTGGGCCTGGCCGAGGCCAAGCTGTTCGGTCCCGACGCTATGCGGGCGCTGGCCGCCCACGACTGGCCCGGCAACGTGCGCGAGCTGGAGAACGCCGTCGAGTACGCGTCGATCATGTGCGAGCGGGAAGTGGTCACGGTTCACGACCTGCCCGCCGAGTTCTCCGGGCTGGACCAGGGGAACGCCGGTGCCGGAGCCAGCGTCGTGGTGACCGAGGAGGGGTTGAGCCTGCGTTCGGCGGTTTCAAACCTGGAGCGTGAGTTGATCCTGCAGTCCCTGCGACTGGCCGACGGCAACAAGGCCCGGGCCGCGGAGCTGCTGGAACTCAAGCGCACCACCTTCCTCGAGAAACTGCGCCGCCTGGAGCAGGACGGGTTGATCCCGGCTCACTGACCCTCCGGCGGGCTGGGCGTCCGGTCGCGGAGCCTTGCTAAGCTGGTTCCATGTTCAGTCGCCGGACCGCATGGGATCACGGTCTCAATCCGTTGACCCGGGAGCAGCGCGAGCTGCGCGCAGCGGGTCACTCCTTTCTGGACCTGACGCGTTCCAACCCCACCGCCTGCGGCTTCGAATATCCCGACGAGGCGATTCGCCGGGCGCTCTCCGACGACCGGCTCCTGCGCTACACCCCTGAGCCTCGCGGCCTGCGAGACGCCCGGGAAGCGGTCGCCGAGTACTACGCCGGCCATGGCGTGCCGGTCGATCCCGATCATCTGGTCCTGACCGCCAGCACCAGCGAGGCCTACCACTACCTTTTTCGCCTGCTCTGCGATCCCGGTGACCGGGTCGCGACCCCGGTGCCCTCGTATCCGTTGCTCGACTTTCTGGCGACCCTGTCCGACGTGACCCTCGCTCCCTACAGCTTGCCCAGGGAAGCGTTCACCCCCGGCGAAGCGGTAGAGCGCGCGCCCTGGCCGGGGTTCGATCCGACCGCCCGGGCCGTGGTCCTGGTTCAACCGCACAATCCGTGCGGCACGATGCCCGGTCCCGCCCAGCGGGACCGGCTCGTCAGCGCCTGTCTCGAGCATGACGCGGCGCTGATCGTCGACGAGGTGTTTCTCGACTACGCCGAGGAGTTACCGGAACGGGTCAGCTTCGCCGGTGAACGGCGCACGTTGACCTTCGTGACCAGCGGCCTGTCGAAGATCGCCGGCCTGCCCCAGCTCAAGCTGGGCTGGATCCACGTTTCGGGCCCGGCGGCCCGGCGGGACGAGGCGCTGGAGCGGCTCGAGACCATCGCCGACACCTACCTCTCGGTCAACACGCCGGTGCAGCTGGGGGCGCGGTCGTTGCTCGCCGTTCGCGACGGTTTGATCGGGCAGATACGGGACCGGCTGGCGGCCAATCGCGCCACCCTCGATCAGGCGCTAGGGGGGGCGGGGGCCTCGGCGGCGGGGTCGCCGGCAGGTTGGTACGGGGTGATCGACGTGGGCCGGGAACTCGACGAGGAGACGTTCGCCCTGGACCTTATGCGCCGGGAGAAGGTGCTGGTGCACCCGGGGTTCTACTACGACTTTCCGCGGCCGGGGTATCTGATCGTCAGCCTGCTGGGGGACGTCGACGAGTTTCGCGAGGGAGTGAACCGATTGGCGGCGGCGCTCTGCGAAACGCCGGGCCGCGGCATCAAGTCGAACGGTTGAGAGTCGGATCCTTCGGCGCGTCCTGATAGGCGCGCGCGGCCCGCATCCCCTTGGCCAGCTCTTCGAGAGCTCCGCGGGTCGATTCGAGCACCTGGCCCAGGGCGCTCTCCACCTGTTCCGCCTGGGTGCCGATATCCTCGGACCAGGTCTTCAGCTCGGCGCGAGCACTCTCGTCCAGGCCCTCACGAGCCGCTTCGATGGCGGTGCGCAGCCGTTCGATCGCCTCGCCCCTGTGGTCGATCGCGGTATGGATCCCTTCCGGTTCGGTCTGCTGGGTCGCGTCGGCCAGGGAGCGGGTCGCCTGCTCCACATCCAGCAGCGCCTTCACGATGTGATCGGGCAGGGCGCTCAACGGGCGGCCTCGACCGGCGCGGCCGGCGTCTCCGGAGTGGCTCCCGGCGGTACCGCCTGCCGCGAACGGCCGGCGACCGTCTGCCAGGCGCCGCCCAGTTCTTCGAGGTGGTTCTGCACCTCGGCGAAGGCCTCGTCACTGTTGTCCAGATGAGCCTCGGTCAGGCGGCGCTGAAAGTAACCGTAGAGCCGGTCCAGGTTGAGGGCGACTTCGCCGCCGCGGTCAAGGTCGAGCCAACTCTGGAGCAGGGCGATGCAGCGAGAAGCGCGATGGACCGCCGCGCCCTTGGCCGCCATGTTGCCGGCGCGCAGCGCGTTGCGGGCGCGGGTCACATCGGCGCACGCCATGCGGTAGACCCGGGCGGTCAGCGCCAACGGATCCTCGCTGCGAATCTCTTGCTCCAGGTAGTTGTTCGAGACCTTGTTGTTGTAGCTCAAGAGTCTGTTCCTTTCGCTCGGGCCGTCGCCTGTGCCCCTACGTATCGGCTGCTGCGGATCGCGCTGAAGCGATTCCTCGACGTCGGGCTAGAAAAAGGAAGCGCTCGAGATACTTGCCTGCTGGCTTTGCAGCAGGGAGATCGCCCGTTCGGCTTCGCCGAAGGTGGCGATCAGTCGTAGCTCGCGGGAACTCAGCCGTTCTTCCAGGCGCAGGATGTCGTCGTCCAGCCGTTCGAGGTTGGCGTCGATGGCATCCTTCGACGTGTCGATCACGCCCTCGTTGAACTTCGTCAGGTTGTCCAGCTCGTCGATCACGTCGGAGAGCAGACCGCGGCTGAAGGAGAGCGTCCCGAAATCGCCGCCCGCCGCAGTGACCTCGTCGGCGGTGGCGGTCACCCGCAGGTTGAGCCCGGCGGCATCGCTGTCCGAAGAGGCACGCAGGTTCTGGCCCGATCCGGTCGCGGCAACACCGGCGATCGTGCCCTCGACGTCGAGACCGGTGTCGGAGCGACCGAGCCGGCCGAAGCCGGTGGTCTCGCCGGTGGGTAGATCCCTGCGGCTTGACCTGACATCAAGGGACGCCTCGCTGCCGAACCGTCGCGTGGAAATCCGGAGCGCCCCGGCATCGTTGGTTGCCGTGGCTTCGATATCGGCGTCACGGAAAGCAGCGTTGATCGTGTCGACGACCGCAGTAATGTCGTCCCCTTGAGACAGGACAACCTCCAGGGATTGGTCACCGACGTCGATGGTCAACGTTTCGTCAAAGCTGAGGGTGGTGATCGGTTGAGTACCGACCAAACTCGCCTGCTCCGCCGCCTGGGTCACGGTGACCGCATAGTCGCCGGTCAGGGTGCTCCCGGTCGAGCTCGAGTAGCGGATGCGGTCATCGCTGCTGGAGCCGGACGAGGTGAACAGGTCGCCCACGTCGTCGTAGTTAGTGTCGAGCAGGTCCTGCAGTTCGCTGGAATCGAGGGTCGCCCGCCCGGTGAATCCGTCGAAGGACACGCCGAGGCTGGAGATGGCGCGGATCTCGCCCAGGGGAATGCCGTCGACGCCGCTGGTGAACAAGCTTTGAATGTCGGTCCGGATCCCGCGGATCAGCGAGTCGTTGGCCAGCGGGCCGCTCTGCTCGGGATCCTCCAGGTTCTCCTGGGCGTTGAAGAAGTCGATCAGCTCGTTGTACTGGTCGACGATGTCCTGCACCGCCTTGACCACCCCTTCGTTGTCGGTATCGACCTCGACGGTGACCGAGTCTCCGGCGTCGGTGGCCGAGCGGAGGTCCAGGGTCACACCCGGGATCGCGTCGGTGATCACGTTGCTCGACGAGGTGATGTCGATGCCGTCGATGTTGAACACGGCGTTGGCGGCGGTGGAGACCGGCGGGTTGGTGTCCAGGTCGAGGTTGGTCGTGTCGGTGATGGTCAGGGCATTGGCGGTACCGGTCTCGGTGGCCCGCACCGACAGCAGGTAGTCGGTGCCGTCGAAGACGATTGCCGCGTTGACTCCGGCGTCGGCCGCATTGATCGCGTCGCGCACGCTCTCCAGGCTGTTGTTGCCCGCGTTGGCGCTGACGTCGATGGAGATCTCGTCGTTGGTGCCCGACTGAATCGTGATGGTCCCGTCGCTGACCAGGCCCTGGTCGGGTGAGACCAGGCCGGAGCTGACGTACTTGTCCGCGGTTGCGAGGCTCGTGACCGTGAGGTCGTAGAGGCCGGGCTCGGCCCCGGTGCCGGCGCGCGCCGACAGCACCGTCTCGTCGCTGACCGTCGAGGTGCGGGCGCGGAAGGTGCTGGACGACGACAGGTCGCGCAGCGACTTCTCGAAGCCCTGCAGGGTGTTGCGCAGGGCGTCGAGGGCGCCCTTGCGCTGCCCCAGAACCGCCTGCTGCTCCCGCAGCCGCTCGATCGGCTGGCGTTCGGCATTGATGATCGCGTCGATGATGGCGCGGGTGTCGATCCCGCTGGCCAGGCCGGTAAAGTTGATCGCGGACATAGCGTCGCCCCCTTTAGGCGGTCTTGTCGAACAGGACTCCGAACATTTCGCGGAAGCGGGCGGCCATCTCCAGGAACTCCCTGGGAGGCACCTCGCGGATGGTCTCGCCGGTCTCTTCGTCCTTGACGGTCACGAGCACCCGGTCGAGTTCGTCGTCGTAGGCGAACTCCACCTTGCGGCCGCCGAGGATCACCTTCGGATCGGAGTCGGCCACGGCAGCGCGAATCGCCTCGGCGCTCGCGGTCCCGTCCGGGTTCTCCGGCTGCGCCTTCTCACCTTCGGTAGTGGTGGCGCTGCGCTGGATCGAATCGGCGGGGCGGGTGTCTTCGGTCCGGGTGGGAGTCTGCTGGGCGCCCTGCACGGCGCTACTGAGTATTTCGCTCATGGCGTCTCCAACGAGACCCGGGGGGAAGGGTTCCCCCCGGGTCTCTCACGGTTTCCGTCAGGCGCTACCCGAGGAGGGACAGCACACTCTGCGAGGACGCGTTGGCCTGCGCGAGTGCCGACAAACCGGTCTGGTTCAGAACCTGGAACTTGGTCAGGTTCACGATCTCCGTGGCGATGTCGGCGTCACGGATCTGACTTTCGGCGGCGGTCAGCGTCTGCGCCTGGACCGACACGACGTTGATCGTGTTCTCGAGGCGGTTCCGCTTGGCACCGATATCACCTCGACGGGAGGCGATGTCGTCGATCGCGCTGCGGACCAGATCCAACTCGGCCTGGGCACCGGACTTGGTGTTGAGGGCCGTGGTGGTCACCGAGATACCGGTACCGGAGCCGGAAAGGCCCAGGCCGCCGCTGGCGGTGGCACCGGTGGAGCTCAGCGAGGAGGTCGTCAGCTGGATCACGTTGTTCGCCGAGGTGCTCGACGCACCGACCTGGATGTCGAAGGTCGCGCCGCTGTCACCGAACAGGGTCCGGCCGTTGAAGTCCACCGTCAGGGAGAGACGGTTGATCTCCTGCAGGATCTCCTGGTACTCGTCGTTCAGCGCCTGCTTCTCGGCACCGCCGTTGGCACCGGAAGTATCCGAAGCAGCCTGCTCGGCCAGGGTGACCGCGCGCTGCAGCAGACCGGAGAACTCACCCAGGGTGGCGTCGGCCACCTGGGAGACGCTGATGCCGTCGTTGGCGTTACGCACCGCCTGGTTGAGCGCGGAGATATCCGCACGCAGACCGTCGGCGATGGCGAGACCCGAGGCGTCGTCGGACGCCGAGTTGATACGCAGACCCGACGAGAGGCGATCCAGGGTGTTGCTCAGACCGCCCCGCGAGTTACCGAGCTGACGCAGCGAGTTGAGCGTGGTCGGGTTGTTGATGATCGAAAAAAGTTCGGCCATTGGGAAAACTCCTTGTCGTTGCGCCGCAGCATCCTTGCCGCGACGTCAGCCGTACCGGCTGCACACCACGTATCGGTCGCGGTCGGGAAAACTTGAGGGAGGGCTGTTCGGGACGAAAATGCCCCGGAAAACGGGGCATTGGCGGGATCGGGTCAGCCTTCGCGGCGGTGTTCGCGGATGCTGCGCCGCTGCAGCGTGTACAGGTAGCGGATCAGCCGCTCCTGATCCCGGGGATGGATCGCCGCGAATGCAAAACCGTAAACGTCGGGAGGATCCCGATGGACGATTCGGGCGATGCAGCGGATCGGGGGAGCCCCCTGTTCCGGGGCGTCCAGCTGCAGATCGATCTCCGAGTCCAGTTCCGGCATCAGTTCGGTGGACAGCAGGCCGCCGCCGCCGGAAAGCTGCAACAGCGTGGCCGGGCTGCTCGGCCCCTGGGCCTGGAGCGCCGTGCGGATGTGCACGATCTGCTCGCTGACCTCGAGCAGCGATCCGGCCAGGATCGCCTCGACGCCGCTTCCGGTGAGGGTTATCTCGCGCAGGGCGGACTCTTCCCGGGGCGCCCAGACCGAGGGGCGTTTCATGATCCGCTCGGTCAGTTCGTTGGCCTTGGCCGGGGTCAACAGATCGACCTTGGCCCACAGCTGGACGTCGATTCGGGCGTACTCGCGCTGGCGTTCTTCGCTCACGCAGGCCTCATCGGCCCCGGAGCGGAGGTCTTGAGCCCCCCGCCGGCATTCAGCGGGTCGGAGCGGCGGAATCGGCCAGCTAGCTGGCCGCCCGTTCGTCCAGATGGGTTTCGCTGGCGCTCTTGCCGTCGTGGCCCAGGCGGATGCGCTTGCCGCCGCCTGTGGTGTCGATCCGCACCGGGCGCTTCCAGATCCGAACCAGGCTCTCGAGCACCTCGCGGGCCCAGTCGTCCCTGAGATCGATGCCGACGTGGCGATGGGCGAGCAGGAGCTCCGAGCGGTTGTCGTGGTTGGCGTCGGTCAGCTCGATCACCGGGCGGCCGCCGTTGGTGAAGTTGAACAACAGCGCCTGCTTGACCTGCTCGAACTCCCGGGTGGCGACGACGGTCTTACCGGTGCGCTGGTTCTCCTCGGAGACGAACAGCTTCTGCTCCTGGCAGAACTCGGGGGTCAGGAATTCGTCGAGGAAGGTCGCGTCGGAGTGCAGCCGGCGCACCTCGAAGATCTTGGCCCGGCCCAGGCCCAGCTTGCGATCCCAGTTGGCTCGTTCGGCCAGATCGTCGCAGCTGTCCCACTCGGGCCCGAACTGGCCGCGGTTCCAGCGCTGCTCGATGTCCCGCATCAGCTCGAGGCCCAGCTTGTAGGGGTTGAGCTTGCCGGGGCTCGTGGCCACGGTGCCGGAATGATGGTCGGCGTAGTCGATGATCTCCGAGTC
This sequence comes from Acidobacteria bacterium Mor1, assembly GCA_001664505.1. Classification (GTDB taxonomy): domain Bacteria; phylum Acidobacteriota; class Polarisedimenticolia; order Polarisedimenticolales; family Polarisedimenticolaceae; genus Mor1. Next base: position 3,563,285 of record CP011806.1, on the reverse strand, counting down.
GGTCAGCACCCGCTGGGTCATGATCTTGCTGTGCCAGTACGAGGCCCAGCCCTCGTTCATCACCTTGGTCTGCCGCTGGGGCAGGAAGTAGTACGCCTCCTCGCGGATGATCCCGAGGATGTCCCGCTCCCAGTTCTCCAGCGGAGCGTGTTCCATCAGGAAACCGAGCACGTCCCGTTCAGGCCTGGAGGGGAAGCGTTGCTCCCGCTCCTGGGCCTCGGCGACCTTCTTGCGCTGGGCCTCCAGGTACTCCGGCGGGTTGACGTAGCGATCCATGTAGGGCTCGGCAGGCAGGCGGCCGATGCCGTCCGCCGCCGGCTCCGGAGCCGCCTGTTCCGAGGGGGCCGGCGTGCGGGCCTCGGACTGGAACACCGAGTTGGGGTCGATCAGGTCCTCGACCGACAGGCAGGCGTCGATGAACTTCTCGACCCGCTCGATGCCGTAGCGGTCCTGGTAACGGCGGATCCGGGTCGCATGGTTCGCCATTTCGTCCACCATCTTCCGGATGGTGTGGGCGAAGAACATGTTGTTGTAGAAGAAGTCGGCGTGGCCGTAGACGTGGGCCATCACCAGCTTCTGGTCCATCATCGTGTTGCCTTCGAGCAGGTACGCGTAGGTGGGATCGTTGTTGATCACCATCTCGTAGATCTTGTGCAGACCGTACTCGTAGCTCTTGCTCAGATGCTGGTACTCCATGCCGAAGCGCCAGTGCGGATAGCGGGTCGGAAACCCGCCGTAGGCCGCCAGGGCGTTCATCTGCTTGTAGTCCACCATCTCGAAGACGACCGGAAAGAAGGTCAGCCCGAACTCGTGGGCGATGTCTTCGATGCGCGCCTGCGCGTCTACCAGTTCTTGCGGAAGAGGAATCAACGTCCACGCCCCAGGATGGTCTTGATCGAATCCATGATGCTGTTCCGGTTGGGAATCCGCGACAGCGCCACGCGCTCATCGTCGGGGAATTCCTTGTGCAGGGCGTCGTAGAAGTCGCCGCTGGTGCCGTAGCTTTCGACCTGGCCGTAACCGAACAGGTTGAGCTGCGGCAGGATCTTCTTGTTGAGCATGTCCATGCAGCGCGCCGTGTCCTGGCGGCTGTAGTTCTCGCCGTCGGTGAAGTGGAACAGGTACAGGTTCCAGTCTTCCGGCGGGAAGCGCTCGGCCATGATGCGTAGCGCCAGGTCGTAGGCCGAGGAGATCACCGTGCCGCCCGATTCGCGGATACGGAAGAAGGTCTCCCGGTCGACCTCCTTGGCATGGGCGTCGTGAACGATGTAGACGGTCTTGAGCGACGGGTAGTGGCTCTTGATCCAGGCGTCGAGCCAGAAGCTCTCGGTCCGCACCAGTTCCTTCTGCTCCGAACCCATCGAACCGGAGACATCCATCACGTAGATCGTGACGGCGTTGGTCTGGGGCAGCGGCTTCTTCTTGGAGGTGCGGTACATGCGGTCGCCGCGGGCGATGGTCACCCGGGGGCGCTTGGGATCGTAGGTCCCGGTGGCGATCTGCCGCTTGAGCGCCTTGCGGTAGGAGCGCTTGAAATGGCGCAGGGATTCCGGCCCCACCGGAGCGATACCGGTGTACTGGGACTTCTGGGCTTCCATCTCCTGCTTGCCCTTGGGCTCGATCCGCGGCAGTTCGAGGGCCTCGCCCAGCAGCTGAGCCAGCTCCTCGACGGTGAACTCCGCCTCGAGCAGGTGCTTGCCCGGCTTGTCGCCGGCCTTCTGGCCCTGTCCCTCGCCGTCCCCTTCACCCTGGCCCACACCGCGCCCGCCCGGATCGTGGGCGAAGTGCGGCAGCTCGAGCTGCGGGATCGGAATCGAGACGACCTGCTTACCCTGGCGCCCGATCAGCTCCTGGCTGCCCAGGTGCTTGCGCAGCTCCTCACGGACCTTGCCCCGGACGATCTGGCGAAAGCGATTCGCGTCGGATTGAATTCGATGCATGGAGGCCGTAGGTCCTCTTCTAGTTTTCCTTGGCGTCGCCGCGGGCGAAGATACTGGCCACGAACTGGAGCACGTCGGTCGCGCTGGCTTCGTTGTAGCCGTAGTCGCGAATCAGCCGCGACTTGACGATATCGATCTTCTCCTGGGTTTCCTGGTCGACGACGCTCGATACCAGGCTGGTCAACTTGATCGAGTCCTTCTGGTCCTCGAACAGCTTCAGTTCGAGCGCCTTGTGCAGCCGCTCGTTGGTGCGGTAGTCGAACTTCTTGCCCTCGAGGGACAGCGCGCCGATGTAGTTCATGATCTCGCGGCGGAAGTCGTCCTTGCGCGTATCGGGGATATCGATCTTCTCCTCGATCGAGCGCATCAGCCGCTCATCCGGCTCCTCGTCCTGGCCGGTGTACGGGTTACGGACCTTTTCCTTCTGGGTGTACGCCTTGAGGTTGTCGACGTAGTTGGCGCAGAGGCGGCCGATGGCGGCCTCGTCGGCGGCGATCGCCCGCTGGACCTCGTTCTTCACGATGTCCTCGTACTCCCGGCGCACCTCGTCGAGCAGCTCCCGGTAGCGCTGCTTCTGCTCTTCGCTGGTGATCAGCGAGTGGCCGCGCAGGCCGTTCTCCAGCTCGTTGAGCACCATGAACGGGTTGATGTAGTCGCGGCCGAGGCCGGAGACCAGGGCGTTGCTGATCTTGTCCTGCACGTAGCGGGGAGAGATCCCTTCCATCCCTTCGCGGATGGTCTCCTTGCGCAGCTCCTTGACGTTGTCCTCGGTGAAGCCGGGCAGGGACTTGCCGTTGTAGAGCTTGAGTTTTTGCATCAGGGTGATGTTGTGCTTCTTCGGCTCTTCCAGCCGGGTCAGCACCGCCCACATCGCCGCCATCTCGATGGTGTGCGGGGCCACGTGCTTGCCGCGAATCTTGTTCTCGGCGTAGTCCTTCTTGTAGATGCGGATCTCTTGGTTGAGCTTGGTGATGTAGGGGATATCCACCTTCACCGTGCGGTCCCGCAGCGCTTCCATGTACTCGTTGTTTTGCAGCCGGCGGTACTCGGGCTCGTTGGTGTGCCCGATGATCACCTCGTCGATGTAGGTCTGGGGGAACTTCTTGGGCTTGATCTGGTGTTCCTGGCTGGCGCCCAGCAGCTCGTAAAGGAACGCCACATCGAGCTTGAGGACCTCGATGAACTCGATCATGCCCCGGTTGGCGATGTTGAACTCACCGTCGAAGTTGAATGCCCGCGGGTCGCTGTCCGAGCCGTACTCGGCGATCTTGCGGTAGTTGATGTCGCCGGTGAGCTCGGTGCTGTCCTGGTTCTTTTCGTCCTTGGGCTGGAAGGTGCCGATGCCGATCCGGTCCTGAGCCGACAGCAACAGGCGCTTGACCCGCACGTGGCGCAGGACGCTGCCGAAGTCGCCGCCGTAGCGCTCGGACAGTTCCCGGAACTCCTGGCGGGAGAAGGGGCAGAGTTCCCCTTCGATCCGTACCTGGTGTTCGTCGGCGGGGCGGCCTTCGTTGAGCATGTTCTCGATGCGGGGGCGCAGCGCCTGGGGAACCAGCAGCAGCGGTTCCTCGTGCATCGGGCTCCAGACCACCTCGTCCGGCTTCTCCAGGTCGCGGACCCAGCCGAAGGTGTAGAGCGCCCCTTCGTGGCGGCGGGAGTATTCCTCGAGCCCCTTCTTCAGCAGGCGAGCGATGGTGCTCTTGGAGGAACCGACCGGACCGTGAAGCAGGATCACCCGGCGCTCGGTGCCGTAGCGGGCAGCGGCGCTCTTGAAGATGTTGACCAACTTCATCAGCGGGATGTCGAGTCCGTAGATCGCATCCTCGCCTTCGATCGGATCGTCGAAGAAGGTGTAGTGGGTGATCTTCTTCTTGTTGTCGATGTACTCCGTCGTTCCGTACGACAGGATCATGTCGTACAGCCGCTCGAAGGCGCTGCGTGTTACCTCGGGCTGCTCCCGCACCAGGTCGAGGTACTCGGAGAAGTTTCCGGTCCAGTGCTGTTGACGGAAGGAGTCCAGGTCTTGGGACTCGCGGAGTCTGGTGATGATCTGCTCGCCGCTGGGCATAGGGCTACCCTCCTGAGAAAGTTTCCCCCCTGCGCTTCGAGCGGTCGCTTAAGCGAACCTGCCACTACTAAACCTAGCCACGTTTCGTCACGCGTCAAACGAATCTGCAATCGCCTGCTGCGCGCTGCCTGTTTCCTCCCTTGCGTGGCGAATCGGGCGCGGTGCCTACCTTTCCCGATTCGTCGACCGGTCGGGCGAAGTGCCGCAATTCGGTTGCGGTGATGGCGCCGGCTCGCAGTCGGATTCCCGACGGGATCGAAGCCGCGAGAGCCGGCGCACCGTCCTTCCCGCCGTCGCCACTAGAACAAACAAGCGGAAAAGGCCCGTGATTCCCGCACTTCCCGTAGATCGCGGCGATGGTACGCACGTTGCTGTGCAAGGAGCGCGGGGAGAGGTGTCTGTGCGCCGCGACGGTGTGCGCCCCCTCCCGGGAGAGATGAACGCCGAGCATGCTGGATCCGAAACTCAGAGAGTTGTTGGAGCTGACCGCCCTCGAGCCCTTTCACGAATGGTGCGGCGAAGCGGAGCCCTGGACCCCCGAGCTGGCCGAGTCGCTGCGCGCAGCCGGCGCCGAGGAAGAGCTCTGCAACCTGTTGGAGCGGGGCAGGGTCGCCCGCGGCGCCGCGGATGCCGGCGTGGAGACTCCCGGCACGCTGCTGCTTCGTGGCTCGGACGATGTCGTCGCGCTGCGCGAGTCGCTGGCCGCGGCAAGCGCGAAGCTGCCGCCGGCCGGCCGGCTGTTGCTGCATCTGTCTCACGGCACACCGTCGACGGCCATCGAGGCCGTTCGCGATCTCGAAGCATTGACCCTTCGCTCGATACACGCGCTGTCCGACGGCGGATTGATCGCCTTTGCCGTGCGTCCCGCCGAACGCCCCCGGGTGCTGTTGATCCCCGACAACGTCGGCGCCTGCGTTCAGGTGCGCACCATGGCGATGCTCGAACGACTGGCCGCCCGCGGGGTGATCGATCTTCGTTCGTGCAGCGATCTCTACGGCCACGCGGTGCTGGCCGATACGGACCTGGTGCTTTTCGAACGCTACGGGGGGCTGCGGGCGATCCGCCTGATGCTCAGCGCCCGCCGACTGGGTGTGCCCACCGCACAGGACATCGACGACGATCTGTTCTCGCTTCCCTGGTTCAACCAGGGCGCCAAGTTCTTTTCCCGCTTCGAGGCCCAGTTCGTGTTGCGGGCGCTGCTGCGCGGCGCCGGCCGGGTCGTGGTATCCACGCCGCCGCTCAAGCAGGTGATGGGGCAGCACAACCCCGACGTGCGGTTGATGGAAAACGTCGTGGATACGCAGCTCTTCACCCGCTCCGACCCCGGCGATCCATCGCCCGGCGGCGGCGCGGAAGAGCCGGTGACCCTGGGCTACTTCGGCAGCCGCACCCATTCCGAGGACTTCCGTCCGCTGATCGAGCCGCTGAGCCGGTTGTTGCGGGAGTCCGACGGACGGGTCCGCGCCGCCTTCGTCGGCCACTTCCCCGAAGAGCTGCAGCGGTTGCCCTACACCCGCTACCTCGGCTGGTTCGACGACTACCACAACGCCGGCCGGGCGCTGTCCGCCGCCGGCATCGACATCGGTGTCGCGCCGTTGGTCGATCTGCACTTCAACCGCTCCAAGAGCGGCGTCAAGTTCATGGAGTACGCCGCCTGCGGCATCGTCGGCGCCTTCTCCGATGTCGAGGCCTACCGTGGCGTCGTGCGGGACGGAGAGAACGGCCTGCTGGTGCGGGAGCACACCCCCGCCGGCTGGGAACAGGCGCTACGCCGCCTGATCGACGACCCGGCAGACCGCAGGCGCATGGCCGACCAGGCCCACCAGGATGTGCAGCAGCACTACTCGGTAGACGGTCGCGCCGATCGCTTCTGGCAGAACTATTCCGAGGTGATCGAGAACGCGGCTCCCGCGGTCCACCAGGCGCCCGCGCCGTCGGTGCCGCAAGAAGCGGCGCTGGAAGACGGCCTGACGCTGGTCGCCCGGCTCGGCGACGAACTGGACGCCGGCTACGATTTCCTCTCCCGCCACGCCGGGCTCCTGGCTCAGGCGAAGGCGGTAACCCTGGTTCCCGGTTCCTCCGAGTTGGCGGAGCTGTTCGAGCTCGAGGGCTCGATGAAGGTGGAGCGCCTGGCGCCTGCGGGTAGCACCAGCGACCCGGTGGTGCGGGCGATCCTGGGGGCGGCCACCCGGCGAGTGCTCGTTCTGGATGATCGCTTCCAGTTCGGCCCCGACCTGGCGCTAGCGTTCGATCGTCGCTTGCCTGCCGGGTGTGTTGCGGTGGGACCGCGTCTCTCCCGGCCGGGATCCTGGCAGGACATGACGAGGTTGCCGGGGCTGGAAGATCGTCCCGAGCGTCCCGAAGCGCGGATGGCGCAGTTGGCCGAAAACCGGCCGGTCGACGAGGTGCCCTGGCTCGAGACCGGCTGCCTGATGATCGACATCGCCGGGTTACGTCAGTGCGGCGGACTCGACGAGGCGCTGATCTGGCAGGATGCCCTGCTCGATCTCGGACGCCGCGGACCCTGCGTCGTGGCCAACGACCTCCTGCTGCGCGAACGTGACGTTTCGATGCCTGCCGAGGCGGCCGATCGCCGCAGGGGCAGCCGTTCGGAACTGGCCGCTCGCGTGCGGCTTGACGATGCCCAGCGCCGTTCGGATCCGGCCCGCACCTTCGGAACAGGTGGAGAGACCCTGGAGATTGTGGTCGCCGCGCGACGGGGGAGCCCCTATCTCCACGACTGCCTGGATCGCATCGCCCGCCATACCCCCGTACCCCACCTGGTGCGGGTGTTCCACGAGGCGGGGGACGAAGAGGTCGTTCGCTGTGCCGAGAGCATGGGGGCGGATACCGAGCCCTACCGGGACAACCCGAGCGCCGCGGCGCCTGACCTCGCCGCCCTGAGTGAGAGCAAGGCGACCTGGGTTGTTACGCTTCACGACGGGATGCTGGTCACGCCCTACTGGATCGAGTCCCTACTGGCCGGTGTGGCTGAAGGAGATACCGTCGTCGTGCCTCAGAGCAACGACGGCAGTCCGGAGCAGCGTGTGCGCTTCGACCGCGGGCTGTCTCCCGATGAGATCGACCGCAACCAGCGGGAGCGGGCAGCCTCCATCGAGCCGTCCGGGCGCCGCATCGGCGTCGCCGGACTGGCCGGCGCACTGATCGCGACTGCGGCTCTGCGCACCGAAGAGGCCGCGGCATCGCTGGCAGCGGGGGACATCGCCGGTTGGCTGCGAAGCCGGCGGCCGCGGTTGTCACCGCGGGCCTACGTCCACGTGCTCGACGTGGATCCCGCCGCAGCGCGCCTCGGTATCGGGGGTTGGACCGGCGGTCCCTACGATCGTCCGCCGGTGCTGCACCTGCCCGATGCTTCGAATCCGGCTGCGTGGCTGCAGAGCCTCAAGCCGCTGCTGGAAGCGTTGCGGGAACATCCCGGTTCCGCACGGATCCTGGCGGCGATCGGACTGCACTACGTCGCCCGGGGAGATCTCGAGAACGGCATGTCCTTCCTCGAGCGGGCGCTGCGCTTCGATCCGTGGAACCGGGAGATCGCCGCGGCCAACGACCGGGCCCGGGAGGTCATGCAGCGGACACGGGTCGCGGTCTGATCCGAAGCGCGACCAACAGCACCGCCAGTGCCGCCACCCCGGCGCAGATCGTGAAATGGGTGGCGTAGCCGAACGCCGCCACCGAGAACCCGCTGAAGCCCGCGCCGATCGCCGGCCCCAACGCCGCGAAGGACTGCTGCAGGGTGAAGTCGGTCGACGCCGTACTCGCCTCGGAGCGATCCATCATGTGGGTGTAGAGCGCGCCGGTTGCCATGGAGCTACAGAAGGCGACCAGGATCACCGCGCCGAGCACCACACCCCACTCGGGAGCCGGCACGTCGAGAAAACGGTAGGCCAGTAGCGCCAGGGCCTGGAGGGTGCCGAAGGTGAGCAGCGCCGCCCGGCGGCCCAACCTGCCGATCGCCGCACCGGCGACCAGCGCTCCGATCAGGGACGCCACCGAACCGGCGGCACCCAGGGTTACCGCCACCTGTTCCAGACTGAAGCCCCGGTCGATCAGCAGCGTGTTGACCATCAGCAGTGCCGTCGATTCGCCGGCGCGGTAGAGCAGCAGCACGAGAATCCATGAGCCGTTCCCCGGCCGGCGCATGAAGGCGACCAGGGCGCCCATGCTGACCCGTTCGCCGGCCTGCTTCTCGTAGGCAGGTTCACGGAAGCGCAGCACCTGGACCAGCGGTAGCGCCAGCAGCAGCGACATGGTCAGGACCGCCGCCGCCCACCCGGCCCGGGCGAAGACCAGCAGGATCGCCGCTCCGCCGAGGATCTGCCCCAGGTAGTAGCCGCCGACCTGGATACCGTTCCCCAGCCCGCGCTCTTCCGGCCGCAGGTTGCGCACGGCGAGGCCGTCGGTGGCGATGTCCTGGGTTGCCGAGAAGAACATGAACGCGGCGATGCAGCCGAGGAGCGGCCCGAGCCCGTCGTCCAGGTTGAACAGCGCCAGCGCCGCCACCGTCGCCACCGAGAGCAACTGCAGCGGGATCAACCAGGAGCGGTAGTGCCCCCGGGCCGATCCGAAGCGATCGACGGCGGGAGCCCAGAGGAACTTGATCAACCAGGGGAGCGACAGCGCTCCCAGCAGGCCGATCTGTTCCTCGGGGACGCCCCGGCGGGCGAGGATCGCCGGCAGGGCGACGAAGATGAACCCCAGGGGAATCGCCTGGGAGACGTAGAGCGATCCCACCAGGCCGAAGCGTTCAACGCGTGAGCTCATGGCGGCGCATCGTAGCGCACCGCCGCCGCTGGGGTCTCGGTCAGCCGGCGTCGGTCACCGATTTGCGCAGGCGACTGGCCGCTTCCTGCTGGCCTACCCGGTCGAGCCACCGGGAGGTGCACTCGGCCAGGCCGGGCAGCGCCGGCTCGGCGCGGTGAAGCTCGACCAGCGCCTTGTCCAGGGACTCGATGGCGCCGCTCAGCATCCAGCTTTCGAACCAGTGCAGCACGCAGCCGTGAAGCTGTTCGGAGTTGGCGCCGTTCACAGGCGGCACGTCGCCTCCCGAGGCCAGGGACGCGGCGATTCGCGAGGCGAGGCCGGTGTCTCCCTGGTAGGGCAATCCGTTCCAGGCCTGGAGCGCCGCGTCGGGATTGCCTGCGCGAAGCTGGGCGGCACCGAGCCGTTCCATCAGTTCCGGTTCCGCCGGGAACTTCTCGCAGGCGGCCTTGAGCCAGTCGACCTCGGCACCGGCGATCTCGGGCAGGCTGCTGAGCACGGCGGACCCTGCGGTCCAGAGCTGGAGCGATTCGGCATGGTCGTCGACCAGTTGCTCCATCTTGCGCAGCAAGGTTTCGATCTCACCGGCGGCGCGTTCGATCACCAGCAGACCCAGTTCCGCTTCCAGGTTCGAGGGGTCGATCTCGAGCGCCTTCTGGAACGCCTCGGTGGCGGCGTCCAGATCCCTGGTGTCGAGCAGCAGCGCACCCAGCAGGTTCTGCAGACCCGATCCGGAGACTTCATCCAGCGCCGGGGACCAGGCAGGGTGATGCCGCAACGAAGCCGCCTTGCGCAGCCGCTCGATGGCGAAGCTGTCGTTGCCGAGTCCCTTGGCCGCCACCCCTTCGAGGAACAGCGTGTTGTGGGTCACCGGATGGCTGCGGTGGTGCGCGGCGCAGAGGTCGGCGAGTTCCGCCGCCCGGCCCTGACGCATCATCACCAGGCCCTCGACCACCACCAATCGTTCGATGTCGGCGTCGGTCGGTTTGGCCGGCTGCCCGTAAAGCAGTTCCCGGGCGCGATCGACCCGGCGCCGGGCGCGATCGGTCTGGCCCAGCCGGACTTCCAGCTCCGCAGCCTCGATGCGTTCGACGATGCGGGTGCCCTCGGCCTCCACTTCCATGTCCAGCCGGCTCAGCCGGCGTTCCCGGGCCGCGCCGGTCTTGTCCTCGCCGCCGATCTTGATGCGGGCGTCGCAGCGGTTTTCCTCGAGCCCCCACTGATGGGCCAGCCGCCGCAGGGAGGGCAGCACCCGGGCCAGGTGGGTGCCTTCGTAGCGCACACCCGCCGCACGGCGGAAAAGCCGCGGCGCGAGCCGGGTCGTCCCGTCGGGATACTCGAGGGTCACGCTGCGGAACAAAGTGCGCGCCGGAGCTTCGATCGCCTTGCGCAGCTCGGCGGCATCGAAGTCCTCATCGGCATGCACGGTCAGCACCCAGTCGCCGTTGCAGCGATCGAGGCCGGCGTTCCAGGCGCCGGCGCGATCCACGGCGCCCCGGGGGGCGTCGACCAGGGTGAAGGGAATGTTCTCGTTGGGCGCCGAGGGGCGCACGCCGCCGCTGACGTCGACCACGACGATCTCGTCCACGTGAGGGGCGAGCCGGGCGATGCAGTCGTCGATCGGCGCGCGGTCCTTGCGCCGCATGACGCAGGCGCTGAGGCGAATCGGCGAGGGGCCGATCAGGTCGCGCACCGCGCTGTCGGAAAGGAATGCGCCGTCGGCGTCTTCCGCCGCGCCCTTCGGCGCGCTACGCAGGTCCGCCTTGGCGGCGGCCAGGTTGCGGCGGGCCGAGGCCAGGCCGGGGGCGAGCTGTACGGTCCGCCCGAGGATGCGGCGGGCCAGGCGCGGCTGCCCGGATTCCAGGCAGAGCACGCCGAGAAAGTTCATCGCGTTGGGATGGAAGCGCCGGGCACGCAGGGCGGCCACCGCCAGATAGGCAGCCTTTGCGGGCTGGTCCTGCTGGAAGTGCAGCATGCTCGCCGTCATCGGCACGTCGTCGTCCCACGGTGCGAATCGCAGCGCTTTCTCAAGCGCTGCGATTGCACCTGTCCGATCGTCGGAACCGAGCGCGGCCTCCGCATCGTAGACGTACCACCGCTTGAGCTGTGGGCTGTTGAGGTGGGCGATACGAATCGGCATTGCGTTAGGCTCCCTCTTTGAGGGCGGCGCGCAGCGAAGACGGCGTAACCTCCTGGACCACGGGGCATCCCGTGAGCTCGGCAAGTCGGAGGTGGGCACGGTTCGCCGGGCTCGCGTCGGGCAGGGCCGCGTGAGCCGAAGCGAACAGAGACGCCTGATCGCCGGGCCTGAAAGGTAGGTCTACGAGGAGCAAGTCGGGGGTGTCTTCGATACGGGTACCGCGCTGTTCCGCGATGTTCTGAATTTTTTGGATGACGTCGTCGGTCTGCTCCGAATCTTCGATCCGAAGCATCAGGGTCACGTCGTCGGCACCGTCGAAGGCTTCGAGGTAGCACGAGACGTGTTGTTCCCAGGTCGAATCCTCGGCATGCACGTGGGTCAGGAATCGAGTGCCGGTGGCTTCGACCAGCGGGAGCGGACTGACCCGCAGCGGGACGTAGTGCTGGCGGTGATCGAGGAGCACGCCCTCGATGTCCTTGTCCGACCAGCTGTCCACCGGGTTGCGCCCGGCCGGGAGGGACCACTTCTCGGCGAAGGCCTCCCAGGCGTGAAGCTGGGTTTCGTCGTCTTCGTAGCGTTCACCGCTGCGCTGCATCGCCGCGGCGGCGTCGACCTGAAGCAGGCGGTAGCCGACCAGTTGGGCCCGCATGCAGAAGTCGTGGACCAGCCAGTCGGTGGTGGCGATGGCGGGGTCGAAGCCGCCGATCTTGTCCAGCAGCTCACGGCGCACCAGCAGGCCGGCACTACCCAGGCGGTCGACCTCGGTCGGTTTGGCGCTCATCGCCCTGGGGTTGATTGCCAGCTTGCTGATCAGGGGACCGACAGCGCCGACCGCCGGGTCGGATTCCAGCGCCTCGGTCAGCGCCTTGAGTCCTCCCGGGGCGAGTTCGTAGCGGTCGTCCCAGAACAGGACGTAGTCGCCGGTGGCCCGGGCGGCGCCCAGGTTCCAGTTGAGGGCCAGGCCCATCTCCTTGGCGATGCCGATCTGTTCGACGCCATCGCGCTCGATCTCCGGATCGGGCCATTCGCTCATGAGAATCAGTTGCTCGGTTCCCGGGTGGTCCTGGGCAAACCGGCAGCCCCGGGTGTTGCGCGTCACGCTGACGGCCGAGATCGATCCACTACGTTGCTTCGCTTCGTGCACCACAACCTCTCCACGGAAGGGCCTCCACGAGGCCCTGATGACGGCGGTGTAAACAGCAAGGGCGGTGCCAAACGGGAAAGTCCCTTTTCCGGGCGGTTTCTCGAGGGGTTTGTCGGGAGTCGACGGAATCCCGACGGTGCTCTCGGCGCCTCATGCCGGGATCCCGACCTCCCGGGGCTGTGTCATCATCGATTCAGCGCGCCTGCCCGGTACGTGGGGCGCGACGGGGAGGTCGAGATGAGTGCAACGTTGCGGTTTCACCTGCGCCGGATCGCGGCGGTCCTGTTCGGCGCCGCGCTGTTTGTCGGGGCCGGCGCGGCGGGGCAGGCCGCTTCGGGCAACGCGGGGGAGGACGGCTCATCGAGCTCGCAGTTCAGTCTCGAGGATCTGGCCTTCATGGCCGGGCACTGGAAGTCCGGCGGTGACGGCCCTCTACAAGAAGAGATCTGGATGGAGCCCGCGGGCCGGATCATGCCCGGCCTGCACCGGGACGTGTTCTCCCCCGAGCGCTCCTTCTTCGAGTACCTGCGGATCGAGCAGACCGAGGCGGGAATCGCCTATCTGGCCAGTCCCCGAGGAGCGCCGCCGACCCCCTTTCGGCTGACCGAGGTGGAAGAGGGCTTCGCCGCCTTCACCAATCCCGAGCACGATTTCCCCCAGCGCATCGAGTACCGGCTGGAAGGGGAGCAGCTCTGCGCCCGGATCGAAGGACCGGGCAAGAACGGCGAGACCCGCAGCAGCCGCTGGTGCTGGGTACGCGTGCGTTGAAGCCGAACGATCCCCGGGTCGCCCAGGTGCTGGCCCGCTTCATCGACCACACCGACCTCCGCCCGGAAGCGACCGCCGCAGATATCCACCGCCTGTGCGTCGAAGCGAAGAAGGTCAACTGCAAGGCGGTCTGTGTCGCCGGCGGCTGGGTCCAACACGCCGTCAACTGCCTCGACGGCGAGGGGCCGAAGCTCGCCAGCGTCGTCGGCTTCCCCCACGGGAACTCGAGCCTCGCGGCGCGGGTGCACGAGGCGAAGCTCGCGGCGATCACCGGCGCCGAGGAGTTGGACCTGGTGATTGCGCTGGGCCAGCTCAAGTCGGGGCGCTTCGACGCCGTTGAGGAAGACATTCGCGAAGTGGTCGAAGCGGCTCGGGAGAGCGGGGAGGTTTTGGTCAAGGTAATCCTGGAGACCGCGGCGCTGACCGACGACGAGAAGAAGCGAGGGTGTGAGCTGGTGGAGAAGGCGGGAGCGGACTACGTCAAAACGTCGACCGGCTTTGGTCCCGGCGGCGCGACGGTAGAAGATGTGCGGCTGTTGCGGGAGTGTGTCGGCGATCGTCTTGGTGTGAAAGCGTCGGGTGGGATCCGCGACCGAGTCTCCGCGCTTGCAATGATCGAAGCCGGCGCCAGTCGACTGGGCTGCTCGTCCACGTTGGCGATTCTGGATAGCGGCCATGGGTAACGATCGGAGACGCAATGGCGTGTGCCGACGTAGGTCGGTTCGCTCGATGGGTTCGTTCTTGGTGACTGGGTGCCTCTTGATATGGACCGCATGCGCGCCGTGCAAGCCCGTCGCGGAGAAGAGGATTACCGCCGAGTGGAGTGAGAGAGAAGATGTGTTGGAGAGATTGGTCGAGATGTTCCAAGAGGATGGAAGTGAGCTTTCGAAGGTGAGCGACGTCCTTGTCAGGCCAGCGGGTTTGTTGTCCGACGAAAGAGTTGCGGAGTACCGAACATTGCTCAAAGCCGCGGGGCTTCAGTATTCCGCCCGCAGCTTGGTGGATTGCGAGATAGGTTTCTGGCGATCGACTCGTCACGATGACGAATGGTGTTCTCGCGTCGGCTTCGTGCACACTTGTGAGCCCTCATCCCTGCAGTTCCCGATAGTAGATTCCCTCAGTGGACACGATCCAAGTCGGAGCGTCGTCTATTGGAGAATCAGCGGCGATTGGTATGCTGCGGTGTATCGGAAATCTCGGTAGGTTGTATAGTGCCGCCTCATGAGCGGACTCTTCGATTCTCACTGCCACCTGGACTACCCCGGCGTCTTCGAGCAGCTCGATGACGTGCTGGCCCGTGCCCGGGAGGCCGGCGTCGCGCGGATGACCACCATCGGCGCCGGCAGTACCGCCGGCAGTGCCGAGAACGCCGTGCGCATCGCCAACCAGCACCCAGAGACCATCCGGGCCACGGTGGGGATCCACCCTCACGAGGCCAAGGAGGTCACCCCCGAGGTGATGGAGCGGATCGAAGAACTCGCTGCGGATCCGATGGTGGTCGCCATCGGTGAGACCGGTCTGGACTATCACTATGACCGCTCCCCCCGGGAACAGCAGCGAGACGCCTTCCGCGGCTTCATGAAGCTCTGCCACCGGACGAAGAAGCCGGTGGTGATTCACACCCGCGAAGCCCGGGAAGACACCTTGAACATCCTGCGCGAAGAGGGGGCCTCCGAGGTCGGCGGGGTGATCCACTGCTTCACCGAGGACCAGGCCTTCGCCGAGGCGGCGTTGGAGCTGGGCTTCTATCTGTCGTTTACCGGGATCGTGACCTACCCTCGCGCCAGATCGATCCTCGAGGTCGCCGCTGCGGCTCCGGCCGACCGAATTCTCGTCGAGACCGACACGCCGTTTCTGGCGCCGGTTCCCTTGCGGGGCAAGAAGAACGAGCCGGCCTACGTGGCCCATACCGCCCGCTGCATCGCCGCCGCCCGGGGCGAGGACGAGGCGGAGTTCATCGCCCGCACCTACGAGAACGCCTGCCGCTTCTACGGCATCGAGGACTGACCGCCCGCCGGTTTGACGCCGGGGCTTGCCGCTTTTCTCCGCTCTTTTCGTTCTACCTGTCAGCCCCCGTCTGCGGGGCCGGCAAGGGAGAACGACATGCAGCGCAACTACCGGCTTTTCTTGATTCTGGCCCTGGCTTCGGCCCTGCTCGCGGGGCTGCCGGCCATGAGTGCCTCGCCGGCACGGATTCCGGTCTACGAGCCGGGGACCACGATCAGCACGCCGGGGGACTACGTGCTGACCCGGGACCTGTCGAACTCCAGCGGTCCGGTGATCACCATCACCGCCGACGGCGTCGATCTGGATCTCGGCGGTTTCACCTTGAACGGAACGAGCGCGGCCCAGGATGTGATCTTCATCGACGGCGCCACGGCGGGCACACAACTCGGCGTGGCCCTGCGCAACGGACGGCTCGATGGCGGGCTCTCGTCGGTCTACAGCGGCGCCGGGTTTGCGCGCCGTGTCGTGCTGGAAGATCTGGTAGCGGTCAACGCCGCGGGCCCGGCGCTCTACATCAACGGCGGGCGCCACGTGACCATGCGCCGCTGCCGGGTGGAGAACTCGGCGGGGGACGGCATGCTGATCCTCAACCTTGCCGGTACGGCGCTATCCGTCGAGCTGGAACACAACGTGGTCCTCGCGGCGGCACGTAACGGCATCCGCACCCAGAACGCCAGCGGCGGTCACATCCGCGACAACCAGGTCTTCGGCGTCGGCACGGCAGCGTTGGCCAACGACGCAGGCATCAAGCTGGCGGCCACCGGGCCGGGTGCCGGTGGGGTGCTGATCGAGGACAACGTCGTCCGCGACGGTGCGGGGAGCGCCAACGGCATCTGGGTCGAGTCCAACAACGTGGGCGTGACCCTTCGCGGCAACCTGCTGGAAAACAACGCGGCCACCGGCTTGTTCGTCGCCGGCGATCGCTGCCGGGCACAGCACAACACCATCGTGGGGAACGGCGGCAACGGTGCCGGCTTCCAGGGCGACAACAACCTGATCGAGGACAACTTCATCGCCGGCAACGCCAACGGGCTCATCTGCGGCGGCCCCGTCGAAGCGAACTTCATCAAGAACAACGTCATGCGGGTGAACGGGGCGGATCAATACCGTTGCGATTTCTCCTTCGACCTGGGCGGCAACTTCTTCTAGCCGCGACGGCTGGCGTTCCCATGAGATACGCGACCAAAGCGCTGTTGCTCGGCTTTCTTGCAGCATGCATCGCCGTTAGCCCGGCCAACGCCCAGGAGTACCTGTTCGCCGTCGACGTTCCAAGCGATCTCGGCGGCAGCACCTTCACTCCGTGGAGCCTGGCCGACCGCACGGCGACCGGCTACGTCGAGTCCGCGGCGTTGCCGGCGCCGCTTCACGTCGCATCTCTGCATCGGGAGCAGAATGGCGACTGGCTGTTCTCGGTGCGCTGGCCGGTGGACCTGGGAGGAACGACCTACGAGCCCCGCGACGTGGTCCGCTGGGACGGCAGCAGCTTCAGCCTCGAGTTCGACGGCGAGGCGTCGGACCTCCCGCCATGGGTGACCATCGATGCGCTGTACCGCAGTCTCGACAACGACGAGCTGGTACTCTCCGTCGATTCGCCGGTGGAGCCGAACGGCGACCTGCTCGCCCCGGCCGACCTGTTTCAACCTTTCGACGGTTTCAGCAAGGTGTTCGAGGCCAAGGCCTTCGACATCGCGCCCGAACTGAATCTCGTGGCGGCCACCATGGACCCCGAGAGCGGGAACCTGCTGCTGGCTTTCGACTTGCCGGGGAAACTGCTCGATCTCGAAACGGACCCCGGCGAGATCGTGAGCTGGGACGGCAATCAGTTTCAGGTCTGGGCCGCAGATCCGGCCTGGCCGGCGGGATCGACCCTGGCCGGCCTGTCCCCGGTGGAGGCTGCCGGAGAGACTCCATCCGCGGGCGGGGGCATGCTGCGTCTCGAACGGCTGACGCCGACTCGTGTGCGCTTGACCTGGGGCGCTTCCTGCTCCGGCGCGGACATCGACTACGCCGTCTACTCCGGCGACATGAGTAGCGGCATCTTCACCGGCCACGAGCCGAACACCTGCTCCACCGCGGGCGCCACCAGCTGGGAGATGGATGAACCGGAGCCGGAGGCCTACTTCCTGGTGACGGCGCAGACTGCCAGCCGCGAGGGCAGCTACGGGCGGGATTCGGCGGGTGGCGAGCGGCCGGCGTCGCTCACCGCCTGCGCTCCCCGGAGCGCTCCCGCCTGCCCCTGATGTTCCCCCCGCCTCTTCTCTGAAGCGGGGGCAAAGCAACGCTGTGCGGACTCCCCGAAGGATGGGCCGGATCGTCCAAAAAGGGGAAGGTATGTCGCAACGCAGTCTCATCGTCATCGCAGCCGTGCTTCTCTGCGCCGTCAGCGCGCAGGCACAGCTTCCGGAAAATCCCGTGCTCAGCCGCAGCGTGGCGCTGATCGAGGACGGTCAGCCGCTGGACCCGCATATCCCGCCGGTGCGCACCAGCCTCGACGGCCGCATCGGCCTCAACATGAAAGAGAAGCGGCTGATGTTGATCAGCCCTGAACTGCTGAACCAGCATTTCCTCGATTCACCCGACGGCGCGTCGATCGTGGCCAACCCTGCCGGCGGCGGACTGCTGCTGGACGTCAACAGCCTCCACGCTTCGACCTACGGCATCGTCGACGATCGCCATGCGGCGCTCTGCGAGAAAAACCCTGCGCCGCAACCCTGCACCGGCCGGGGAGACGACGGCAAGGATTGCTACGACCTGACCGTGATCACGCCGATGGTGATCTTCGATGGGCCCGACGGCAATCCCAGTACCATCGACTTCATCGAGATGTGGGGGGTGGACATCACCGTCAAGGTTTCGAACCCCAAGACCGCCGGCGCCAGCATGGATACCCAGATCGTGTACGGCACCCCGGTCAAGGGCGCCGATGTGCCGGCGCTGTCGATGTTCGAAACCATGGTTACCGCCGACGGGCGGCTGCTGGTCGGACGCTCCGGCGGCTCCAACGCGAACATTCCCGGTGTCGACGTGTTCTATGTGGTCGGGGACGAGACCGACTCTCCCTGCGACGTGACCCAGTGGGACGCCTCCGAGTTTCACTCGGTGAGCTACGCCTACCACGACCCGCGGATGATCGGTAGCGACGGAAAGCCCCGCTACGGCTTCGCGGCCTACCCGCTGCGGGATCCCGAGGGCAACCTGATCCCCAAGTTCTACGACAACACGACCACCGAGACCGACTTCAACGGCTCCTACCCCTGGATCGATCGCACCGGCGCCAACCTGTTCTTCACCACGGTGCACTCGACCTTCTGGTACCGGCCGACCAACACCAGCACCTACACCACCCGCTATCCCGCGGCCTGCGTCCCCGAGTTCCCGGGCTGCCTGCCGGCCGACCAGTTCACCAACCAGGATGCCCAGGCCCACGACGAGCCGAGCAACCTGCGCGGGACGTCCATGTTCGGTAGCTGGACCCGGGGCAAGATCGTGATGCTCGACGGGATCATCAACAACAACGACTTCGGCACCAAGATCGAGAACGAGTTCCAGCGCATGGTGCAGCTCTACGAGAACGGGACCGGCCCCGGTGGTGACGGATGGGTGCGGATCGGCATGGGCCGCAACAACGGCCCGGTCTCCGAGTTCCCGCCGGGCTATGTCAACAACGGCACGTTCATCGAATCCACCGAGCAGTTGTTCAATGCACTCGACCAGATGACGCCGCGGACTCCTCGGGACGTGGTCTGGTTCGTCAACACCGGACACGTCTCCGACGAGGTCGCCTTCGACGACTGGGTCAACCCCAACGGCCTGATCAACTCCGAGATGAACATGTCGATGACCTGGAACGGGACCCAGATTCCCGGCAACAACATGGAGCTCTACGACGGCTTTGCCCGCACCGGCAACTGGACCGGCGACGGCTTCGACGGTACCCAGGAGGTTCGGGTACAGAACTCCGCCACCGGCCACGGCGTGTGGAACCTGCCGACTGCGGGCCGCCTGCGGGGCAACGCGCGGATGGAGCCGGTCGCCCTGGGCGGTATCCGCGGCCACGGCATGTGGCTCGACGGTTCCACCGGCATCCGTTACGACGTGCCCCAGACCCAGCCTCAAGACCCGGACCAGAGCCACTGGTACACCGGGCTCTTCATCGACGCGCGCTTCGCCAACGACGATGTCGTCCGCGACGTGATCCGTTTCCCCGACGACTCCCGGGTGCAGCTTGCCGGCCGTTCCCAGATCCTGTTCCGTGGCGGCGACGGCCTGGTCAAGATGACCTACAACCTGCCGGCGGCGAAGACCGTGCCCCAGGTCGGTTGGTTCCATCTCGGTCTGCTGGCCGATCCCGGCGGTCAGAAGGTGAGGCTCTACCGCAACGGCGACCGGCTGACCACCTGGAACTCCAGCGACGGCACGTCGCTGTTCCGGCTGACCAGCGGCCAGGCCCGGGGAGAGATCTGGGTCGGCAAGATCGAGAACGACCCGACCCCCGGTTTCCGCGGCTGGGTCGATGAGTTCAAGGTCTTCGGCGAGCTGCCCAACCGCGAGGTGATCTGTAACCACGCCCGCGGCACCATGGTCGAGGAGAATCTGCAGCCGATCGCGTTAGGGCAGCCGGATATGGCGCGCTCCGACTCGGGCCTGACCTCGGACGCTTCGGGTCCTTCCCGTTCCGCTCCGACGTCGGGACACGCCAGCGAACTTCAGGCGTACCCCGCCGAACCGAAGCCGGCGACCCGCCGCTATTGCTTCCACGACTACAGCGAAGAGACCGGCGCCCACCTGGGCAACATCCCCGCGGGTGCGTGGTCGATCCGCGAGCGGCTGATCTTCAACGAAGGGCCGCTGGAGTTCGACGAACCGCGGCCGGATAGCTCGATGAACGCCTTCTGTCTCTCCTGCCACACGTCGGACCAGGTGGTGGAGAGCCTGCAGGTGGGTGCGCTGACCGAGAACCTGATCTGGACGCTGCAGGTGGATCCGCGCCGGCAGCCGATGATGCCGCCGCGGATGATCTACGGCCACATCCCCGCGGGTTACTACCCCTCGGGCGATCCGGCGACGGATCTGGTGGCGCCGCCGAGTGGGTTCTACCAGGACGAGTGGGTCTTCCCGCCGCTGCCGTAGGCCATAGCGGATTGCGCGTATGAACGACTAGTCGACGCGTTCCCCTGCGGTGACCCAGAGTTCATCGGCCGAAGATCCGACTTCGGCATCCGGGGGAACTGCGTCGACGGTGAGTTGCACGACTGCGCCTTCCGCCACGCCGATGCGATCGTAGAGGGCCGCATCGATGCGGAAGCCCAGTTCTCCGTATTCCTCGAGCCAGAACAGGTCCTCACCCTTCTCGCTGCCGATGTGGTGCGAGAAGCTCACGGTTCCGCGCACCACGGCGGGAAGCGTGCCGATGCGCTTTCGCTGTGTGGCCCGATCGTTCTCCGACACTCGCTCCGATACGATCGCACTGACCGTGGCGCCGAACTGCAGCGGCCACATGAAAAAGGACGCGAGCAGGACGGGAAGCGGGCTCTGTTTGATCGGCAGGCTGCGAAGGTAGATGAACTGCACGACCATGTTGATGCCCGCCAATACGAGCCAGGTGCCCGCCACGACCCGGAGGTCGACCAGCAGGAGCCCCGCCAGGAACCAGAAATAGCTCAGCAGGAACATCGGGAGGCCGCACCCGCTGTTCGGGCTGCGCAGGGTAAGCCGCGTCGCGACGCCCAGGTAACCGACGACGATCAGGACGAAACCGATGTTGGCGATCATGGCAATCCTCACAGCGGAATCGCCGTCGAGAATTTGACCCGGGACCAGACGATGTGGGTGTCGTAGCGGCGGATCGCGGGGTCGGACATCAGCGTCCGCTCCCCCCAGGCCTCGTAGTCAGCCAGGGTCGCGGCGTGGACCACCAGGATGAAGTCGGTCTCGCCGGACACCGCGTAGCACTGGGAGACTTCCGGGGATTCCTGCATCCGCCGCTTGAAGGCGTTGTTGGCCTCGAGGGATTCCTGCTGGAAGCTGACCCGTACGATGGCGGTAATCGACTCTCCGCCGAGGGACAGCAGCGCGACATCCGCCTGGATGACCCCCTCTTTCCGCAGACGGGCCAGACGCCGCCGCACCGACGAAGGGGACAGGTTGACCTGCCTGCCGATGTCGGCGTGAGTGCGCTGGTTGTCCCGCTGAACGATCTCCAGGATCGCCCGGTCGAAGCTGTCGAGCACGGCTACCTCAACTGGTCTGCGGCGAAAAGCGCCGCTTGGGGAGCATGATATGGCGAAAAGCGTTGTTTGAGTGGCGAAAAACGCCGCCCGCCTTCGCACTTCGCTCGCTACGCTTGATAGGTGTCTCGCTCGCGCGTTTCCGCGTGGTGCTCGTGGGCGAAGTCGTCGAACAAGGAGCTGCGATGAAACTGCCCGTCCGCCCCTCCGGAACGGTCCTCACCCTGATAGTTCTCACTCTCCTCGGAGGCTGGCCGGCGACCTACGCTCAGGAAACGTCGGACTTCGAGATGCTGCTCGTCGGCGAACAGATCGCGCCTGAGGCCGTCGGTCTGTGGAAGAACCGCGGCTACGGCCGCCTGCTGCGGCTCGAAGCGGACTCCGTCGAGTTGATCGACGTAACGGCGGCCGGTTGTGTGCGCCGAACCTTCGAGCCGGTGGAGTTCGGGACCCTCGTGCGGCGCTACGCCCGGGTGGGCGACGGGTTGGTTCTGGCCGACCAACCGGACTCCACCTCCCTCCGCTTCGATTCGATCGGGGCCGAGCCGGCGAGCTGCGGCCGCGAGTTGGAAGCCACACCCCGGGACACCTTCGACTACTTCTACGCGACGATGAACGAGCTCTACGCGTTCTTCGATCTACATCAGGTGGACTGGGAGGCGCAGCGCAAGGCCAACGAGTCGAAGATCCGGGCCGACATGACCGACAAGGAGCTCTTCGAGGTCTTCAGCACCATGCTGGAGGATGTCGATGACGGTCATCTGAGCCTCACCGCCGAGATCGACGGCGAACAGGAGCGTTTCGTCGGACAGCGCACCCGCACGTTGGGCCCGATTCTGCGGGCTGCCTACCACACCAAGAAGCGCAAGAAGTCCATGGGCAAGTTCCAGACCGAATGGTTCTTCGGAACCAAGAAGCGCATCCGCCGGGTGCTGGGCCGCTCCTCCACCGATGCCGCCGGCGGCAACGTGCTGTGGGGCCGCATCGGCGACGTCGGCTACATCACCGTCTACGGCATGGGCGGGTTCGACGACGACGATGACGCCACGATTGACGAAGAGGTCGCTGCGGTGCACCGGATCATCGGCCGGGCGGTGCAAGACCTCGCCGACACCCGCAAGCTGATCTTTGATGTGACGCTCAACCAAGGTGGTCTCGACGACGTCAGCCGCGCCATCGCATCCCACTTTGCGGCCGAGCGCACCTACGCCTACCAGAAACAACCCTTCCGCAAGGAGACTCCGCCCCAGCGGTTCGACGTGGTACCCGCCTCCGGCCCTCGCTACCTGAAGCCGGTGATCCTGGTCACAAGCGACGTGACCGTCAGCGCCGCGGAGATCTTCACCATGTCGATGCGGGCGTTACCCAACGTGACCCACGTGGGCACCGACACCATGGGCGCGCTTTCCGACATCCTGGACAAGCAACTGCCCAACGGTTGGGAACTGGCGCTGTCACACGAAGTCTATCTGGATCATGAAGGCGTGCTCTGGGAGGGCAAGGGCATCCCGCCGGCGCGGGAGGTCACGATCTGGGATCCGAAAGACGTGCGCAAGAGTCACGCAGAAGTGATGAAGCGGTTGGCGTCGGAGCGCTGAACTCCCGGGTGCGAGGCAGGACCACGCGCGGGCAAACGAATGCCGACAGCGACGGCCCTGCCTCAATCAAGGGCCCCTACTGCCTGGTCGGGTCGACGAGACATCCGTTGACGACCGCCAGCTCAGGGTCGTTGTCGGCAAAGTCGTCGAGCAGGCGCATCAACAGGGCGTCCAGTTCCGTGGCCACGGCGCCGCAGTTGATGAAGCCGGGGCACGGATCCTCTGGCTGGAGTTTGACCAGTTCTGCAGGATCCGCAGCGATGTTGTACAGGCAGTCGCCATCGACACAGTCGGTAACCGCGCAGGCTTCGATCAACTCCGGTGTCTGCGGGTCGGTGCAATCGAGGCAGCCGCGCACGAGTTTGTAGTCGCCTAGCGCGGGGTCGCTGCTGCGCACGGCCAACGAGTCGGAGGCCGGACGGATCCCGTCGGTCAGCACGGCTCCGCCTCCGAGGATCTCGGCATAGACCCCCGGGCGACAGGGCTCTTCGACGGTGCAATCAGGTGGAGAGCCGTCAAAAAACGGAACCAGACTGAAGGAGTCGATCGGGCGCGGTGGGTTCAGGTCGCTCAGGTCAGCGCCCGCCAACTGGGCTACGGTGAAGAACAGGTCGGTGGTGTTCACAGCGCGGGATGCAACATGCGGACCGGAAACCTCGGCGCCTGAAGCGATCAGCGGCACATGGACGCCACCCTGAAAGACCGTGGTCTTGCCGTGGAACTTACCGTCTACCTGGGGATAGAAGTCCAGGTCGAGCGCCTCCTTGTCTGTGCCGTTGTCGCCGAGAAAGATCACGGTGGGGAAGTCGATATGACTCTCGTCCGTTTGAAGGGCGTAGTGCTGCAGCTTCTCCAACAGGACGCCGATTTCACGGTCCATCGCTTCAATCATGGTGGTGTGGGCGTCGACGATCTCTTGACGGGGCGGTGGGTTGTCGCCGTGTGGGTCGAGGATCGGGCCACAGGAGTAGACCGGTTCCGTGATCTCGGGATTCACGTCCCAGGGTACTTCGAGCGGCTCCTTGATTGCCTGTTGGAACGGATCGTGGGGTGCGTGTAGCGCGACGTAGACGAACCATGGGCGGGACTTGTCCGCGGTCTCGATCCACTCGATGGCCTCGTCGATCGTGTGGCTGGTGGCGTAGGTGGTGATCTCCTCCGGATTCGGTCCGGACTCCGGGAAGGTGAACCACTTGAAGCCGCAGTAGTTTTCTTCGCTCTGCCCGGCGAGCGGCTCCTCACGGCCCAGGTTGGCGGGTGTACCGGCGAAGAAGTCGTAGCCCGCAATCGCTACCGGCGCGTCGTGGCCTTCATCCTCTTCGGCGTTCAGGTGCCACTTGCCGATTGCTGCGGTCTGGTAAGAGTCGGGGCCGTTCGAGCCGGTCACGGCGGCGAGCATGTCCGGGATGGTGACGTGCTCGGGCAGAATCCCGGAGCCGCGTGGTCCCAACCCACCGAGAATGCCCGTGCGCCGCGAGTACTGACCCGTCTGGATGGTGGCGCGGGTCGTGGAGCAGACCGGGTTGGACCAGGCCCCATCGAAGCGGATCCCGCGGTCCATCATTCCGTTCAGGAACGGTGTCTCCGGCAGGTCCGGGGGCGGGTTGTCGCAATCACCTCGGTAGCGGCAGAGCTTGTCGACCCCCAGATCGTCGGCGACGATCACGAGTATGTTCCCCTCGGCCGCCGCCGCCATCGGGCCCAGTGTGAGGACCAGGGCGATCGCGGGGAGCAGGCCACTGAGGAGTCCAGGCCTCCGGGACCACCGCCGTTGAATCATCTCTTTTCTCATGCGTTCCCCTTCTCATGGGTGTATGGATTGAGCGAAGCGCAGGGGCAGGTCTACCGGGTGGGGCGGGGTCAAAGCCTCAAACGAAGCTAAGATCTCCATCAGAATGGGGTTTGAGCATGACAAAGCGTTTGCCACCTGCTGATTGTCGCCGCGATTGGAGCCGGGGTCCGTTTCTCCTGGGCCAAACCCGGGTCGATCCGGCCACCGCCACGATCGACCGGTCTGGACAGATCACGTCGCTGCACAACAAGAGCCTGCAAGTGCTGCTCTGCCTGGCGTCCCGGGCGCCTGAGCTAGTCGGGCGCCAGGAGATTCTCGAACGGGTCTGGGGAGACGTGTTCGTGACCGACGCGGTCCTGACCACCGCGGTCTGGGAGTTGCGTCGTGTCCTCGGCGGTCCCGACGACCGGTTGATCGAGACCGTACGGGGGAAGGGTTATCGCTTGACGGTGGTCCCCCGGGCCGCGTCGGCACCCGCCCCGGCACCGGACGCCGGTGGCCCAACGCGCCGGAGGATGTCGAGAAGGTCGGTTGCGGCGGCGGCTTCGCTGGTGGCCCTGGCGACTCTGGCAATGTGGGTGAATCGCACCCATCCACCTACTCCTCGAGAGCAACTTGCCGAGCAGGTGTTCGCCGAGGCGTCCGAGCTCCGTCGATCGCAGATCGACCGGCCGGCGGTCTCCGATCGCTTGTTCCGGGTCGCGGCGGATCTCGATCCGTTCCACGCGCCCGCCCAGGTGAAGGTCGTGGAGCTGGAGGCCAGGCCGGAGAGCCGCGAGACCGGCGGTTTGGGCCGGGCTCGCGTGGCCGCTGAGAGTGCGGTGCTAGCCGCTCCTGACTGGGAGCGCAGCCGTCTCGCCCGAGCCCGTGTCGAAGTTCTGGCCGGCAGCGATCTGACCACGATCGCGGCCGATATCGAACACGCGGTCGACCAGAACCCGGGCTCGATTGAAAGCCACCTGCGGTTGGCTCACGTTCGGGGCCTGCAGGGGCGTCGGGCAGAGGCCCGCCGGGCGGCAGAGCAGGCGTATGCGCGACTGCCGACCGGCGACGGGGCCTTTCGCTGGCGGCTACGGGTGATCAAGACCTTCCACGCCCTGAGCGCCTTCGATCGCGTTGTGGCGCTGAGTGCCGGGGGGTGGCTCGACGGGCGCAAACCGAAGCATGCAAGCCGGCTGTTGACGTATCGGGCATTCGCCCTCGCCGAACTTGGACGTCGGCAAGAGGCTCTCGAGCTCGTGGCCAAACTGTCCCGTCGTGGGGACGTCCACCTTCCCGGTGAGTTCGGTTACCTGCTGGCGACTCTCGGAAGTGAGGAAGGGGCGATGGAACTCGTGCGGGAGATGGGCCCATCTCCGGAGCGGGGTTTTGATCGCGCGAAGATCTACGTCGGCCTGGGTCGCGAAGAGCTTGCTCTCGATTTGCTCGAGGAGCTTCTCGAGGGTCGGGCGAGAGGCTTCGTCTGGGTCCCTCTCGATCCGGTCTTCGAATCTCTTGATGACGAGCCGCGCTTCAGTGCTCTACTCGCTCGGCATTTCCAGCAGCCCTAGTTCGGTCAGCCACTACGGCAGCACCCAGATTCCGTCCCGCACCACCACTTCCGTGTCGTCGAAGAACACCGCCTTGCCGGCGCCGTTGCCGCGGAAGTCGGTGACGATGTCCACGTGCTGGGCGGACTTGTTGAACACGCCCTCTTCGGCCAATGCGGCGACCCGCGCCTGGCCCGCCTCGGAAGCGGGGTCGTCGGTGAAGCAGATCGGGTAGCTGGCGCCAATGGCGATGTGCACGGTGCCGCCGACCTTCTCGACGAACAGTGGATGGCGCAGCACCGCCTCGATGCCGGCGTTCATCCCCAGCGCCACTTCGCCCAGCCGTTTCGAGCCGGCGTCGGTTTCGATGATCTTGGCCAGGGCGTCGCCCCCCTTGTTCGCCCGGTAGTCGACGATGTTGCCTCCCTCGAACTTGAGGTAGACCCCCTCGATCACCGCGCCCCCCTGGAACACCGGCATGTCGACGAAGATCTCTCCCTCGGTGTGGCGGGAATCGGGGCTGGTGAACACCTCGCCGTCGGGGAAGTTGCGGATGCCGGTGCAGGGGATCGCCTTGCCGGGAGAGATGTCGATGGACAGCTCGAGATCCCGGTCGTGTTTGGGGCATCGGGTAACGAAACGGAGCCGCTTGCTGCGATCCATCAGCTGACGGATCGGTTCCTCGATGGTTTCCAGCTTGCGCGGATCCTGGGTCGAGGCGGCGACCACCACCCGGGCGTAGTCCGCGAGGCTCATCTCCTCGATGTCGGCGAAGCCCTGGGTCGGAAACAGCGTCAACACCCAGCGCTTCAGTCCGCGGGTGCGCCGGAACTCCTCGTCCGCCTTGGCCAGCGCCATGGCGGTGTCGTCGGGCAGGCCGTCGAACAGCTCCGGCCGTTCGGAACCCATCACCTCGACGTACTTGGTCATCGACTCGTAGCGTTCCCGGTGCCAGCCGGGCACCCGGGCGATCTGCTCGACGCTGCCGTGGCGGGCTATCGAGGCGCCGAAGACCTTGCCCCGGTCGTTGTCCGGCGCCACCAGGTTCAGATCGGCGATCGCCCCTGCGGCGAAGACCTTGTCCTGCAGTTTGGAGAGCAGCGGCCAGGTGACCGGCTCTCCCTTGAGCATCACCACGTCGTCGGGTTCGATGCCGCCCAGCGAGTAGCTCAGCAGGTATTCGGCCCAGGTCTCCAGGTCTTTCTCGGAAATCTCGACAGACATTCGAAGCTACTCCTTGAGCACCATGTCGATGCACATCACGGCGGCGATGATCAGCGGGCGCATCGGGTCGTCCTTGGCCACGGTCGGGGCGATCTGCAGGATGTAGTTGTCGGCGCTGGTGAAGAACTCCTTCCCCAGGCCGCTCCACTTCTTGGAGACCTTTGCCATCTCCACGCCGTCCTTCTGGAACTTGAACTCCCAGCCGGTCCACTTGCCCTGAAGCGTACACAGGGGCATGTCGCCGCTATCCAGCACGTCGAACTTCCCGCCGATGGAGAACAACTTCTGCTGGAACCCGCCCAGGCGCGCGCCCTGGGCGTCGACCACGTCGACCTTGGAGAGAAACAGCGAGACGCCCCGTTGGACGCTCAGCACCGTCTCGCCCCCCGGCGTCTGGATGTTCAGATCGAACGGCGTCATGCGCTTGTAGTCGGTGAAGCGCAGCATCTTGGTGAACGGGCCAAGGTTCGGCTCGCGGCACTCGAGGATCACCTGCCCCGATTGCGGGTCGTGGATGTCGTAGTTGTTGGCCGCCTTGAACATGCCGACGTGTTCCTTGATCAGGTAGAGGTCCTGATACAAGGCCGAAGCGATGTTCTGCATGCTTGCTCCCCTGTGAATCCCACGGGGAACCGGGGATTCGGATCAGTCGAATACCCGCAAGAATAGATGGTCCACCGTCACCGAATCCAGGGTGAAGATGTCAAAACCGAGGCCCTCGTCCTGGACCCGGATCAGGATGTCACCTTCGAGGTCGTCGGCGAGCTCCAGGACCCGCGGCGTGTCGTCGTCGGCCTGGGGTAGATCGGGGAAGGGCAGCGGCTGCCAGGAGGCGCCGTTGGTCCGGGAGAAGGCCCAGTCCATCCGTTCGTTGAAGCGGAAACCCTCGACGTGGAGCTCGACCCGGCTGCCGCCGGTGATGTTGAAGGTCCACTGGTGCTCGAGGAAGGAATCGCTGCCGACCCGCACCTCGGTGATCTCCTGGTAGACGTCGTCCGAGGCCTGGGTATTGACGAAGGTCCCGATCACCGTGCCGTCGACGAAGATGTCGCTCTGGGCCACATAGTCGGTGAATGCCGCCGGGGCGCAGGCGCCGGGAGCGGCGTTGATGCGAGGCGCCTCGTCGGAGTCGAAGCCCAGGGGTCCCAGGCCGCAATCGGTGTTCTCGGCGCCGATCAAGTAGAAGAACCCGTCGCCCACCGCCGGCACGTCGACGTCGGTGAAGGTCAGGTCGGTGACCCCGTCGGCGAGGCAGTCGCCGTAGTCGCCGGGGGCCAATCCCGAGAGGTTTCCTCGGGTCACGCCGTAGCTCGAGACACCGTCGCCGGCGCTCCAGCTCAGGTCCGAGGTGCCGCCGCTGCGGTTGATCAGGAGCCCGGGCACGTCGCTGGGCGTTCGCGCGGCGCTGTTGCTCGGGGCGCAGTCGCAGTCGTCGCCTGCCCCGTCGCCGTCGCTGTCGATCTGGGCCGGGTTGCTGACGTCGGGACAGTTGTCGCAGAAGTCGCCCAGGCCGTCGGCATCGGCATCCCGCTGGGCGGCGTTGAACAGATTCGGGCAGTTATCCGACGCCGGCTCGGTGCCGTCGTCGTCGTTGTCGGTGGGATACAGATCGCAGGCATCGCCGGCGCCGTCGCTATCGAGATCGCTCTGGCTCGGGTTGGGGTCGAGCAGGCAGTTGTCGATGCAGGCCGCGATGCCGTCGGCGTCACTGTCGTCCAGGTCGCCGCCGACCTCATCGGGACAGGGATCGCAGATATCTCCCTGGCCATCCCGGTCCCGGTCGAACTGGTCGGTGTTGCCGTCGCTGAGGCAGTTGTCGCAGGCGTCGCCGACCAGGTCGCCGTCGCCGTCGAGCTGATCGACGTTGGGATCTCCGGGGCAGTTGTCGTCGCAACTCGACGTGGCGCCGCCGGTGCAGCGGGCGTTGGCGTACTGGCCGTCGCCGCTGCCGTCGTTGAGGATGCCGTCCTCGTCGAAGTCGGTCAGGTCGATCGGCCGGGTGAAGATGTCGGTGTCGCCGTTGCGTCCGTCGGGCCACAGCGGGTGCAGGGTGTCGGCACTCGACGCGGCGACGTTGGTGTAGTCGCCGAGGAAGCCGAAGTTCGAGGGGCCGTAGATTCCGTCGGAGACCCGCACGTTGGGGCCGAAGCTGACGCCGCCGTCGGTGGAGGTCGCGAGGTACGCGCCGAACAGGAAGTTGTTGGAATCGTCCCGCCGGTCGAGGAAGGTCACCTGGACCCGGCCGTTCTGATCGACCTCGACCCAGGGCTGGAACTGATCGGCGCCGTTGCCGACCGCGTCATCGTTGACCCGGATCGGTGCCGAGAAAGTGTCTCCTTGATTATCCGACCAGGCCATCAGGATGTCCGGATCACCGAACCGCTGATCCGCCCAGACCACGTAGATGCGGCCGTCGAACGGGCCGCCGCTCAGGTCGACGGACATCGCCGGAATCTGGAAGTTGCGGAAGCCGCCGTTGAGCGGAGAGGTCGGTTCGACGATCTGGTTGTTGACGATCCGCTCCGCGGGCAGCCAGCTCAGGCCGCCGTCGAGCGATCGATCGAGCCAGACCGTGTCGCCGAAGTTGGACCAGGCCACGTAGATCTCGCCGCCGGCGCCCCGGCGGGGCACCGAACCGTTGCCGCTGGTGCCGGCGCCGGAGATGGCGACCCGGGGGCTATAGGTCAGGCCGGCATCGGTGCTCTTGGAGAAGTAGACGGTGTTGCCGTCGTTGACCCAGGTGACGTAGATCTCGTCGGTCACCGGATCGACGTAGACCCACTCCTTGTCGCCGCCGTTATCCAACCGCACCGGCTCCGCCCAGGTGACGCCGCCGTCGGTGGACTTGGCCACCAGGATGCCGGCGCCGTCGCCGGAGTAGGCCAGGATGCCCATGTAGAAGTCGCCGTTGCTGTCGGCGGCGAAGACCGGGTCGCCGGTGGAGGTCTCATCGGGGATCGAGGCGAAGTCGACCCGGTCGCTCTGCCAGGTCTGGCCGCCGTCACTGCTCCAGCCGTAGCCGATCACGGTGTTTTGCCCGGGGTTGACGGTGAAGTAGTCGTTCCAGCCGCCGACCAGATTCAACGGATTGTTGGGATCGACGGCGATGGCGGTCTCGTTCTGAGGCTGGAGAGAGGTGTCCTGGTTGACCCGGGCATCGGCGCCGGGCAGGCTGCGGCTCATCGGCCGCCCCTGGGGTTCGGGCACAAGATCCACCGCCGGGCGCTCCATCGGCCGTGGCGGGCCCTTGGTCACGTGGGCGTCGTGGGGGCCGTGAACCCATTGGGCGGGTTCGGTGGGGAGCTCATCGCCGGGAGTCGTCTGGGGCGAGCGCTTCGTGCTGCAGGCCAGGCCGGTGAGCAGCAGGAGAATAAGGATCGTAGCGATCGAGTACGTTCTCATTGGCAGACCCCAGGACGTTTTGCGAAGTGTTACGCCCTGCTGCTTACGCCGCACCAGGCGAGATGTCAAGGTATCGAGCCGGGACAAACTCGCGGAGCGCGGCACCGCAAAGTCAGTCGATCACCCGTACGAACATCTGATCGACCCAGACGCGGTCCAGCCGAATGACGTCGGAGGGTAGGCCCTCGTCCTTTACCCGGATCAGGAAGCTGCCGTCGAGATCGTCTGGTAGTTCCAGTACCTGAGCCATGTCGTCGTCCTCTTGCGGTAGGTCGGGGAAGGGTAGTGCCTCCCATGTTGCGCCGTTCGTCCGGGAAAGGGACCACTCCATCCGTTCCGCGGGGGAACGGTACCCCTCGATATGAAGCTCGACCCGGTCACCGCCGGTGATGAGGAAGATCCACTGGTGCTCGAGGAGCGCGTTGCTTCCTTCTCGCTCTTCTCGAATCGACTGGTACATGTCATCGGAACTCCAGGTCCAGGAGAAGGTTCCGTTCACGTAGCCAAAGACGAAGTTCTCGGACTGAGCTCGGTAGTCGGTCACCGTCTCCGGTCCGCAAGCCCCGGGCGACCCGTTGACTCGCGGCGCCTCGTCGGAATCGAAGCCCAGCGGCCCCAGGCCGCAATCCGCGTTCTCGGCTCCCGCCAGGTAGAAGAAGGCGTCGCCCACTGGCGGTAGGTCGGTGTCGCTCAGGGCGCGTTCGGTCAGATCCTCTGCCAGACAATCGCCGTAGTTGTCGGGCGACAGTGCGGACAGGAGTCCACGAGTGACGCCATAGCTCGAGAAACCGGGGGCTTCGCCCCAACTCAGATGTGCCGTGACGCCGATACGTTCGGCGAGCAGGTCCGGGACAGCCCCCGGTTCCCGCAGCGCAGGGTCGTTCGTGTCGCAGTCACACAGGTTGCCGGCGCCGTCTCCGTCGGGTCGATCTGTCCTCCGTTGCTCACGTACGGGCAGTTGTCGCAAAGGTCGCCGATGCTGTCGACGTCCACATCCCGCTGGGCCGCGTTGAACGTATCGGGGCAGTTGTCGATGTCGTCGGGGACTCCGTCCTGATCGGCATCGGTTGCCGCGCTCCGGATCCGGACCGGAGGAGCATCATGGGCCGCGCCCTCGCCGGGATTCGGCCCCATGGTGGCCTCCGGATGTCGCGGGGCGCAGGGCGTGGCCGGGGAGAACGCCAACAGAACGATCATGGCGAGCAGGACGGAAAGCCTCATCGTCAGCCCTCGATGGAGTCCGTCAGTGGACTCGTTTGGCTGCTGAATACTGCGCGATCGAGGGGGCTGTCAACCGATGTGCCCTGTTGTTTGCGGATCAGGATACACTTCCGCCCTGGAGCCGGCGGGACCCTCTCAGCCAGACCCCGTGAAAACGCCGGAGTTGCGTAGGAACTTTCGCGAAGGAAGATCGAACGATGAAGATGCGTGCAGCCGTGTTGGAGGCCTTCGGCAAGCCGCTGGTCGTCCAGGAACTCGATATCGCTCCGCCCAGGGAAGGGGAGGTGCTGGTCAAGGTCCACGCCTGCGGCGTGTGCCACACCGACCTCTATACCCAGAGCGGCGCGGACCCCAGCGGCTACTTTCCCTGCGTGCTGGGTCACGAGGGAGCCGGGGTGGTCGAGGAGGTCGGCGCCGGGGTGACCTCGCTGAAGCCCGGGGATCACGTCATCACGCTCTTCTCTCCCGAGTGCGGCGGGTGCATCCACTGCAAGAGCGGCAAGACCAACATCTGCCTGAAGATTCGCGAACAGCAGGGCAAGGG
Organism: Acidobacteria bacterium Mor1; assembly: GCA_001664505.1. GTDB lineage: Bacteria > Acidobacteriota > Polarisedimenticolia > Polarisedimenticolales > Polarisedimenticolaceae > Mor1. The sequence goes on along the minus strand of CP011806.1, from coordinate 3,530,902 downwards.
CTGTCTGCCCGACGGCACGCCGCGCATCTCCCGCAACGGAGAGCCGATCCGCCACTTCATGGGCACCAGCACCTTCGCCGAGTACACCGTGATGCCCGAGGTCGCACTGGCCAAGATCGACAAGAGCGCCAACCTCGAGAGCGTCTGCATCCTTGCCTGCGGGGCCACCACCGGTCTTGCCGGCGCGATGTGGAAGGCCGAGGTCGCTCCCGACAGCACCTGCGCGGTGTTCGGCGCCGGCATGGTCGGCCTCGGCGCCGTCGTCGGCTGCAAGCTGCAGGGGGCGTCGCGGATCATCGTCGTCGACATGTCCGCCGACCGGTTGGAGATGGCGAAACAGTACGGCGCCACCGACGTGATCCAGGCCGGGCCCGGCGTCGACGCCGTGGCTCAGATCGTCGACATGACCGACGGCTTCGGCGCCGACTACACCTTCGAGGCCACCGGCCTCGTGTCGGTGATGGGGCAGGCGGTGGAAGCCGCGCGGATGGGCTGGGGGCTCTGCACGATCCTCGGCGTCGCCGGCAAGGGAGAGAAGCTCGAGATCATCCCGCGCTTCCTGATCACCGGCCGCAAGGTCCAGGGCGGCAGCTTCGGCGGGGCCAAGGGGCGGACCCACGTCCCGCAACTGGTCGACATGTACCTCGAGGGCAAAATCGATCTCGACGGGTTCATCTCCCACCGGTTGACCCTCGACGAGGTCAACAAGGGTTTCGACCTGATGGAAGCTCAGGACGGCATCCGCTCGGTCATCAAGTTCGATTAGCGGCGCCGGGCCGGATCGATACGCGACCGCCCGACGACGACGCGAGATATCAGAGCAACGAACGGGCTCAGCAAGTCCGAACGAGGATACGCAGCAATGATCATCAAGAAGACGATGAGCGACGACTACCTGTCGAACACCTGGCTGATCGGCGACAAGCCGGGCGGCCACGCGGTGATCATCGACACCGGCGCGCCGATGGGGCCGATCGTCGAGGCGATCGAGGAGCACAGGCTGACCGTCAGCCACGTGCTCTGCACCCATCATCACATCGACCACGTCTCCAACAACGAGGAGTACAAGTCGAAGTTCGGCTGCCCGATCTGCGGACATCACAAAGAGGCGGGGATGTTCCAGAGCCTCGACGTCGAACTCAAGGACGGCGACGAGGTCCGCGCCGGCGACCTGCATATCCGCGCGGTGCACTGTCCGGGGCACACCCTGGGCCAGCTCTCCTTCCTGATCAACGAGGAGCGGCTGTTCACCGGCGACACCCTGTTCCGCCGCACCGTCGGCGGCACCCGCGGCCCCGGCCACACCACCTTCGAGGACATCCAGCACTCGATCATGGAAGTGCTGATGAAGTTCAAGAAGGAGACGATCATCCATCCCGGGCACATGGATCCGACCACCGTCGAGGAGGAGTGGGAGGAGAACCCCTTCATCCGGGTCTGGCGGGGCGTCGATCCCACTGCCGATACGCGCTGCACCGCCTTCGGCGAACCGGCGACCCTGCTGTTGCGGGCGGGAGACTACGACGGCGGCACGAAGTGCTGGGTGCGCTTCGACGAGGGCAACAAGCTGGACATCGTCGCCGGCTCCCAGGTCAAGGACGCCTAGGCTCCCGAATCCTCCTCCCGGCCCCGGGAGGGCGCCGCTGGCGCGGGGAGGCTACGATATAGCTGCCCCCAGGCAAGAAGGAGCGGTGGCGTGCCCGACTACCGGCTTCAAGCCGTACGCGTATTCACGCGAGACTTCGAGAAAGCCCTGGCGTTCTACACGTCCCGGGTCGGCCTGCGGCCCTCGGCGGTCGAGATGGAAGAGCAATACGCGGTCTTCCCCGTCGGCGAAGCGGTGCTGGTGGTCGAGGCGGTCAATCCCGACAACCCCGAGGCCGAGGATCTGGTCGGCCGCTTCGTGGGCGCATCCCTGTCGGTCAGCAACGTGCAGGAGTTCTACGATGAACTCCGCGGCCGCGGCGTCCGCTTTACCGGCTCGCCGGTGGAGCAATCCTGGGGCGGCGTCCTGGCTCACTTCCACGACCCCGACGACAACGTGCTGACGCTGGTGCAGTTGATCTGAGCGGCGGTCGTTGGGTTGAAAGCCGCGACGGCGGCCGTGGAGGCGGCCGGGGCCACTACGTTCCGAGCATGCGCTCCCGCTGATCCGAGCGGCTGAAGGCCAGCGCGATTATCGCGGCGACGATCAGGGCGAACCCGATCCGGTTCTGTACGGTCCAGGCGAGAACCTCGGGAACCTCTGCGTCGGTCATGAGGGTCGGGTTGAAGAACGGAGAGATCCGTCCGTTGCCGGCCTGGATCAGGAAGTTGAACGCCAGCACGCCCAGGGCGATCAGGCCGCCCGCGGATTCGCTCTTCAGCAATGTCGCGAGCCCCATTCCCAGCACGGCGTAGACGACGGCTCCCTGTAGCGCGCCGTAGAGCGCGCCGATCGGGAAAGAGGTGGCGAACACGTAGCTGACGGCCGCCAACAAGAACTCCGAGAAGAGCAGGAGGCTGAGGCCGCCGAGCAACTTGGCGGTCCAGACTCGAGTGGCGCCACCGGGAACGGTGTACGCAATCTCCAGGGTACGGGCATCGATCTCGCCGGCGATGCTCCGGATGCCGAGCATCAGACCGAGCACGGTCATCGGGATGCCGATCAGGGCGTTCTGGGCATCGCCGGGGCCGAACGCTTCGCGCCACTCCATCACGACGCGGAAGAGCTGGAACAGCGGCCAGATCAACGTCACCAGCGGCCAGATCCAGTAGCGGCGTCCGGCGACCATTCGCGTCGAGAGGTGTATCAGCCGAATACCGTCGCGCAGCCGGGTTCCGAAGTTCATCGCGGACCTCCCGCGCCGGCGAGCCACAGGTATCCGTCTTCGAGCACCGGATCGACCGCGGCCGCTTCGGGGTGAGGTTGGACGTCGTGCAGCACCCGGGTGCGCACCCGTCCGTCCCCTACAGGTACCTCGTCCACGACCATGGCTCCCTCGGGCACCTCGGGGCGGATGTCTTCGTTCAGGGTGATCTCCCAGACCTTGCCCACCGCCTCGTCCTGCAGGTCGTCGGGCACTCCGTCGAACACGATCTTGCCCCGGGCCATCACGATCACTCGTTCACAGGCGACCGCCACATCCTCGACGACGTGGGTCGAGAACAACACGATCCGGCCTTCGGCCAGCCGGGACAGCAGGTTGCGGAACCGAATCCGTTCACGGGGGTCGAGTCCGACGGTCGGTTCGTCGACGATGATGATCGGGGGCAGCCGCAGCAGGGTGCGCGCTACCGCGACTCGCTGGCGCATACCTCCCGAGTAACTGCCGATCTTGGAGTCCGCCTTCTCGCCGAGTCCGACCTCCTTGAGCAGTCGGTCGACGCGCTCGGCTCGGTGGGCCGCCGGCTTGATCTCGTAGAGCAGCGCGTAGTACTCCAGGTACTCACGTGCGGTCAGATCGCCGGGGAGTCCGAAGTCTTGCGGCAGGTAGCCCTGGTAGCGCGCGAGACGTTTGCGCAGATGATCGAGGGGCACGTCGCCGATGCGCACGGCGCCGACGGTCGGATCCAAAATGCCGGCGATGGTTCTCAAGAGCGTCGTCTTGCCGGCGCCGTTGGGGCCCAGCACGCCGACCATTCCGCGTTCGGCGGTGAAGTGCACCCCGCGCACGGCGTGGACCTCTTCGCGGGGCAAGTCCAACCCGAAGACCCGGCGGGAGAGCCGGCGCCAGCTGCGGCGCAGACCAGCGAAGCTCTCGTCGGTTACCGATTCGCTCAGGGTGCCCAGCGCCAGCCGTTTGGCGGTGCGCCGTCCGAGTTGAGCGATCAGGATGATCACCGCGATCACGGCGGGGACCCAGAGACGAAGGTCGTTCCGGCCGGCGCTTTCCAGCAGGCCCTGGGCGAAGGATCCGAGCCGGGTCCAGAGCAACAGCACCAGGCTCAGTGCGATCCAGGGGCAGGCGACCGCCAGCAGGTTCTCCACGCCGCCGGGGAGCACCCGCCCGCGTTCGTCGGCCAGGCCCCGGGCACAGCGGACCTGGCGCCAGAAGCCGGCGGCAAGGGCGGCCGCGCCGAAAACGAAGATAAGCCGCCAGCCGATGGCACCGACGGAGAAGGCCAGGTAGCCGGCGCCGAGGAACAACAGCAGCAACGGCAGCAATCGTTCCCGGGCACGGGCGGGAGTGAACGGCTGCCCGCCTCGTGCCAGCACCGCGTTGGCGAAGCGCTCCTGAACTCTCCAGGCCCGGCCGATCGGCCCGGGGCGTCCGTAGACCTTGTTCAGGTAACGCACCTCGAGGGTCGGCGGCGCTCCTCCCACCGTGGCCGGTTCGACCAACGGCACACGCCGGAAGATGAGGGCTGCGAGCCCGAGGAACAGGGAACCGACCAGCAACGTGGTCATGATCTGCCAGGTGGTCGACTGGATGATCTCGTAGCGGATCAGCGGAACCATCGTCAGGCTGACCGCCGCGGCCCAGCCAATGACGACCCACGGTCCCAGCCGGCCGAAGATGCCGTCCAGTCGATGAAGGAAGACGAAGCCGACCGGGATGACGAGCAGGGTCAGCAGGGTAGAGGTGACCAGGCCGCCCATGACCACGGTGGCGAAAGGAGGCCACAGTTCGTTGGCCTGCCCGGTGCTCAAGGCCAGCGGCCACAGGCCGGCAACGGTCGTCGCCGTGGTCATCAAGACCGGACGCGTGCGCTCGCGCACCGCCGCGAGGGCCGCAGCGCCGGCGCTGAACCCGCTGAGCCGGACCCGTGCCTGCATCCGGTCGACCAGCAGGATCGCGGGATTGACGGTGAGGCCGATCAGGGCCAGCACACCCATCAACGCCATCGGGTCCAGGCCTGGCACGTCCCCCAGCAGTAGCGCCCAGGTTGCACCGAGCACCGTCAGGGGAAGGGACAGGAGCACCAGGACCGGCATGGTCATCGATTCGAAGGTGATGGCCAGCACCGCGAACAACAGCAGCAGCACCGGGATCAGCAGCGAGCGGAACCAGCTGTAGGAGTCGTCCGGGTCGGGAACCTCGATCGTGTAGCCCGCAGGGCGATAGACCTCGCCGACGGCGTCGGTGATCCGCCGGTCCAGCGAGAGTCTTGCGTTCCCCGTCGTCGGCGCCTCGCGGCCCAGCGTGTAGCTGACCTTGACCTGGCGCCTGCCGTTCTCATGGGTGATCGTCGGCGGCGGGGGCATTCGTCGAACGTCGGCAACCGCTTCCAGGGGCAGCACTCCCGAACTCGTGTTGAGCCGCAGACGCTCGAGATCCTTGATCGCGCGGCGTGGGGGTGCCTGGCGGCGTACGGTCAGCGGAATCTCCCGGCCGTCGGGCAGGGTGAATCCGACCTGCATGGCGACTCCCTCACGACGCACGGTGTTGAGCGCCGGGAGAACCTGGTCGGGGGTCAGGCGGAAGGCGTTCATCGCCATGTCGTCGGCGACCACACGCAGTTCGTCTTGCGCCGAGCGGGAGGAGATCCGTGCGGTGTCGATCTCGGCAATCGACTCCAGCCGGCCGGCCAACTCGCCTGCCAGCGACAGGAGCCCGCGAGTCTCCGGTCCGGAGATCAAGACCTCGGTAGAACTGGTGTCGGTCAGGGCGGCCAGACCACCTCCACCGCCGAAGCCATCCTGAACCGTATCCAGTTCCAGGGCGCCTCTGGACTGGCTCTCGACCCGCCGGGCTGCGGCGCGTACCGTGGCCGCGTTCAGGCCCTCGGGGCGATCCTCGGCGTCGGGGAGCCGCACCGTCAGCTGCCCGTTCTCTTCCTGGATGGTGCTGTCGACCCCTTCGATGCCGTCGAGCTTCATCACTTCCTGTTCCAGCAGCGCGAAAAGCTCCGAGGCACGGTCGAGGGAATCCGCCGAGTCGAGGGTCACCGCCAGACGCACGGTGTCCTCCTGCGGAGGATCCTGATTCAAGCTGGTCACCGCGACGGTCGGTAGCACGAACACGACGGTGATCAGCAGCGCCGTGACGACGCCGGTAACCCAGATGCCCGGTCGCCGGAGGGCCACGATCAGCGTGCCGATGAAGAGTTCACCGGCCCGGTCCGGCGGTTTCAGCCCGCCGGTGCGTTGCCGTTCCTCCCGCACCCGCTTGACCCGGGCAAGGGCAGCCGGGGCGGCGAGACGACGGGCCAGCAGCGGAACGAGCCCGATGGCGACCAACACCGATCCGACCATCGGCAACAGAATCGCCAGCGCCATGATCTCGAGATAGGCGCGAAGTTCGGCGGCGGCGAAGTCGGCGAACATCAACGGCAGGAACACCACCGCGTTGGTCGCGCTGGCGGCGAGGATCGCCCGGACCGTGCGCCGGATGCCGTCTGCGGCGGCATCGTCGGCGTGGGCGCCGTGCTCCAGCTGGCGCTGCACCGCCTCGTAGACGACGATGCTGTTGTCGACCAGGGCGCCGATCACGACGCCGAGCCCGAACAGGGTGATCAGATTGAGCGAGAGCCCGGCCACATAGAGCAGGGCCAGGGCAGCCAGCAGGCTGGTGGGCACCGCTACCGCAACCACCGCGACGGCGCGCCACTGGCGCAGGAACAGGAAGAGCACCACCAGCGCGATGACGAACCCGGTGAGCGCCAGCTCCTTGAGCCGGTCCAGCTGTTTCTCGATCAGGTCCTTCGCCGCATCGAAGTTGATCACGAAGTCCAGGTTGTAGGGGGCGAACTCTTCGCGGAGCTCGTCGAGTCGCGAGCGCAGCGCCCGGCCGAGGCGAATCAGGTTCGCATCCTCGTCCTGGAAGACGACGATGCCGACCGTCGGCTCCCCGTTGACCCGCAGCAGCGTCTGCATCTCGCTCGTGCCGAACTCGATATCGGCGACGTGGCGAAGTTCCACCGGCCGGTCGGCGACGACGCGGCTTCGGGAGAGGGTGTCGATGCCCCGGGGCCGCCCGTCAAGCACGACCGCAGTGCGGCGATCCCGGCCCTCGATGCCGCCCAGATAGTCCAGGCGCTGGACCGAACGTGACAGCGATGAGACGACCTGCCCCGGTTCGATGCCCAGAGCGGCGCAGCGGTCGGGATCGATTTCCACGGTCAGTTCCTGAGGTGCTCCCCCTCCGGCGCTGACCCGGGAGACCCCGTCGACCGCCGCCATTCGAGGGACGACCTGATCGTCGACCAGGTCCATCAGGCTGTTCAGGTCGTCCATCCCGGTGACCTGGATGAACATGGCGAAGCCGACCGCCTGGCTGATGTCGGAGTTGTTGACGTTGATCGTCGTGCCGGCAGGTTGCTCGCGGACCAGGTCCGCCGCCAGCCGACGCATCTCGAGTTCGCGTACGGCCAGATCGGTACCCGGCCGGAACTCGAGGGTCAGAGTGCCGCCGGAACCTCGAATCGTGGCCCGGGTCTCGTCCAGGCCTTCCAGCAGCGATGCCCGGGACTCCAGCGGCAGCAGGATTTCCCGCTCGATGACCTCCGGTTCGCTACCGGGCCGGGCAAAAGTGACGAACAGCTGTTCACCCGCCACGTCGGGCAGCAGGTTGACCGGGATGCGCTGCCAGGCGATCAGCCCCAGCAGCACGATTCCCAGAAAGAACATCGCCGTCGCGACCGGCCGCCGGACCGGAATGGCAAACAGGTCGTTCCGCACCCCGCCGCTCATCGACGACCCAGTCTCCCGACGCGATCGAGCACCGAGTAGATGCAGGGAATCACCAGCAGGCAGCCGAGGGTGGAGGCGACGATGCCGCCGATGATCGTCAGCGCCAGCGGGCTACGCAGCCGTGCCGATTCACTGGCGCCGACGGCCAGGGGGATCAGGGCCAACGCGGTGGTCGCCGTGGTCATCAGGATGGGGCGCAGCCGCAGCGCGGCGGCCCGGGCGAGGGCGGCATTCCGCTCGAGCCCCTCGCCCATCAATCGCCGGGCAGTTCCGACCAGCAGGATCGCGTCGTTGACGGCGACACCGGCCAGCACGATCAAGCCCAGCGCTTCCATCACGCCGATGGGGTATCCCCGGGGCACGAGGACGGCGGCGACGCCGATCGAGGCCAGCGGAACCGACATGACCACGGTCAGCGGATGAATCAACGACTCGAAGGTGCCGGCCAGCACCATGAACAACAGGACGATGGCCAGGATGCCGGCGAGTTGCAGTTCTCCGAAGGTCTTGATCCGTTCTTCTTCCTCACCGGTGAGCTCGGCGCGCATCCCCGGCAGGCCGACCTCGGCGAGTACCTCCCGGGCCGCGGCCATGGCCTCGGGGTATTCGTATCCGGGAGCAATGCGCGCCGTCACCAGGGCGATGCGGCGTTGGTCCCGCCGAAAGACCTCCCGGGCGCCTTCGTGGTGCTCGAATACCGCGACGTCGCCCACGGCCAGACGGGCGCCGGAGCTGGTGGTCATCGGAATCCGGTGCAGCTCATCCATTCGAACGCCCGGCAGGCGCAGCATCACGTCCCGCTCCTCGTCGCCCAGCGCGAGGGTGGTGACCTTGCGTCCGTCCAGCGAAGACTCGATCGCGGCGCCGACCGCCGCGATGTCGATGCCGAGGCCGTCGGCGAGGGTCTGCTCCAGGCGGACCCGCAATTCCGGCGGTCCGCCTTCGAAGGATGAACGCACGTTCCAGAGTTGAGCGCGCTCGGCCAGTGCCTGCCGCACCTCGGCCGCCCCGCTTCGGAGGTTTTCCAGCGACTGGCCGGCGATCTCGATCTCGATCGGTGGGCCGCTGGTGCCCAACGCCTGGGACAACGCCGACGCGCCGACCTCCCAGGAGGCCTCGATACCGCTCATCTCGGCGACGACCGGCGCCACCCGTTCGACGATGGCGGTCCCGCTCGGTCCGCCGGCAGCCAGACGCACCAGGATCCGCGCGGTGTTCTCCTCGGTCTGCTCATCGCGGATCGTGCGGTCGTCCTCCGGGATGCGTCCCACCTCCGAGAGCATCGCCTCGAGGTGGTCTCCCGCGGCGACTCGCAGAACCTGCTCGACGGTGGATACCGCCTGGGCGGTCGATTCGACCCGCTGGCCTGCCGGACCGACCATTCTCACCGAGAACTGCCGGGGATCCGAAGGGGGCAGCAGTTCGCTACCGAGGGTCGACAGGGACCAGACCGCGCTTCCTGCCAGCAACACCGCCGCGATGCTGACCAGCAGCGGCTGCTTCAGGAGCACGGCGACGAGTTTCTCGGTTCTGCCGACGCCCGGGTCGGCCTCCCGGGTGCGTCCGCGGGGCAAGAGCCAACTCGCCAACGCCGGAATCAGGAAGATGGCGACGAACAGCGACGCCAGGAGCGAGACAACCACGGTGAAGGACAGTCCGGCGATCAGCCGAGCCGCCAGGCCCTTGACGAAGACCACCGGCAGGAACACGGCACAGGTGGTCATGGTGCTGGCGACGATGGCGCCGGCCACGTCGGCGGTTCCCCGGGCCGACGCCTCGGCCAGGTCCAACCCCTCCGACCGACGGCGGAAGATACTCTCGACGACGACGATGGCGTTGTCCACCAACATGCCTGCGCCCAGGGCGAGCCCTCCGAGGGTCATGATGTTGAGGCTGCGATCGCCGAAGTTCATCAGGAACAGGGTCGTGAGCAGCGATACCGGGACCGCCGTCGCGACGATCGCGGTGGGCCCGGGCGAACGCAGGAACAACACCAGGACCAGCATGGCCAGAGCCACGCCGATGAGCGCCGCTTCCTTGACGTCGGCGATGGAGTCTTCGACCAACGCCGCGTCGTCGACCACCTCGACGATGCGAATTCCGGGTAGATCGTCGGCGATGCCTTCCAGCGCTTCGCTGACTGCCCGGGACACGGCCACGGTGTTACTCCCCGCCTCCTTGTAGACAGCGAGCCCGACCCCCTCGCCGCCGTCCACACGAACCAGGTGCGAGATCTCGGCGTCGGTCAGCCTCACCCGGGCGACGTCGCCGACCCGGATCGCCGAGCGCTCGTCTCCATCGCCGCCGTAGCGCAGCACGACGTCGGCGATATCCTCGGGCGTGCGGTAGCGTGCGAGACCCCGGACCAGGTAGACCTTGCCGCCGTCTTCCAGGGTGCCCGCGTTGATGTCCACGTTCGCGGCGGACAGGCGGGACTCGACGGTCGAAAGGGTGAGATCGAAGGACTCGAGTTTGTACGGGTCGACCTCGACCCGTACCTCTTCCTCGCGGCCGCCGGTGACCCGTGCTTCCGCTACCCCTTCGAGACGTTCGAGGGCCGTGGCGACCTGACGGTCGGCCACGCGCCGCAACTCCGAGAGGGAGGGTCCATCGGGTTCGGCCACCAGTCCCAGGGTTCGTACCGGCGCCTGACGCGGGTCGAAACGCCGCACCAACACGTCTTCCACGTCGGGGTCGGAGCGGATCGGGCCGGCGGCCTTCTCCACCTCGACCAGCGCGAAATCCATGTCGGTGCCCCAGGAGAACACCACCGTGGCCACGATGCGTCCGGTGCGCGCGACCTGGGAAATCTCGCGAATGCCGCCGACGGCGAACAGCCGTTGTTCGATCTGCTCGCCGTAGATCCGTTCCATCTCCGTGGGCGGGCGGTCGCCCGAGCGCACCGAGACCACGACGGTCGGCGACTGCAGGTCGGGGAGCATGTCCAGCGGAAGCTTGCCCCAGGCGATCCAGCCGAGGATCACCAGGGTGGCGGCCATGACCGCGACGGCGACCGGCCTGCGGGTCGCCAGGCGCGCGAGCGATTCCACCTCAGTCTCCCGACACGTTGACTTTGTTGTTGTCGGTCAAGGTCTCGAGGCCGCGAATCACTACCCGCTCTCCGGCTTCCAGACCCGAGCGCACCTCGACGATCTCGTCGTCACCGAGCCCGAGGGCGATCTCGCGCTTCTCGACCCGCTGACCGCGGATGACGAACACCACCTTGCGGCCCTGCCGTTCGGTCACCGCTTGTCGGGGCGCGACGACGACCCCTTCGCGTCTCTCGGCGACCACCGTGGCTTCGACGAACATGCCGGGCCGAAGCTTGCCGCCCCCGTTGTTCACCGTGACCTCGGCACGCAGGGTGCGCGTGGTCGGATCCAGGGTCGGCGCCAGCCGGCTGACGCGGCCGGTGAAGCGCTCGTCATCCCATGCGTGATGCCGCACGCGGGCTGTCAGGCCCGGGGTGATCCGGGCGACGTCGGGGCCGACCACGTCGACGTCGGCGATGAGGCGCGAGGTCGGTGCGATCTCCGCGACGACCTGGCCCTGGGCGACCAGCTGTCCGTTGGGCAGCGGGCGTCCCCGGTCATCTCGAGCCAGCGAGATGATGACGCCGGAGATCGGGGTGGTCAGTTTCGAGCGGGTTTCGGTCAAACGGCTACGCTCCAACTCGACCCGTGCCTCGGCGACGTTGGCCTCGGCGGACGCCAGTTCCGCATCACTGACCAACCCGTCGGCGTGCAGGCTGCGGGTCGAGTCGTAGTCCCGTTTGGAGGTTTCGTAGCGCTCCCGGGTCGCGTCGGTGCGTGCCGCGAGCCGAACCTCCTCGCCGGTGATCTCGGCGATGACCTGGCCGGCTTCAACCCGCGATCCCTCGGCCAGGCGCCGGCCCGCCGAGTCGCTACCGATCGCCAGGGCGCCGGCCGTATCGGCCCGAAGCGAGGAGGTCTCGGGGGATCGGAGGGTGCCGGTGCACACGATCCGATCCTCGACATCCCCGGTGCCGATGGTCTCGACGAACACCTCGGGGCTGAACTCGATCTCCCCCTCGGCAGGGGGCGGCGTACAGCCGGCCCCGACCAGAGCCAATGCGATCAGAGCCGCGCACCCGAACCAGGTTCTCCGCCGAGTGCGGTCGTTGACAGAGCAGAGCATCAGCTACGGTCCTTTCCGGCTCCGCTGGTCTGGGGGATCCAGCGGATTGCGTCGGCGGCGACATAGCGGCCACCTTCATTGGCGTTCGACAGGCGCACCTTCACCGATCCGCCCGCGAGCTCGTGGATGCCGAGGGAGTTCCAGCCGTCGTCACCTGCGGCGGCATCGAAATCGACATCCCGCGTTCCTGAACTGTCTTCGACGACCAGCGACCATGCGCCGCGCCGCTTCGGATTGCGTGCGGAGGGGAGGTGGATTTGCAACTCCCACGGGCCGGCGTTGGGGATATCCCCCTCGAACACGGCGAACTTGTTGCCTGAACCCTTGCCGATCAGTGCCGTCGTGTGCCGGTAGCGGCCCCACGAAGTGCGGGATACGCGGCGGGACCATTCCGACGGAGTCTGACCTGCCTGGGCAACCGGCAAGCCCTGATCGAGCTCGACGTCGGTGGAACGCTTGCCGCCGACCCGCAGCAAGCTGGTGCCCTGTTCGTCGACCACACGGAAGCCTTCGTCGAGGTCGTCCACCACGATGATGCCGGAGTCATCGGCGTCCCGTTCCACGATCCGGAACCCGAGCACCGGCTCGGCGTCTACCAGCTTCTCCTCGTCGAGGGACGGGAGATTGACCTGGAACGGCTCCCGGTTGAGTGAGAGGTAGGGGTCGACCCGGACGCTGTGGATCGGCTCCGAGGCGACGATGCCGATCTCGACCGCTCCCAGGCCGTCGATGCGGACCGGATCCGAGGATTGACGGGGGCGGTCCTGGTCGTCCTCCTTGCCGATGCGATAGTCGATCTTCACCAGGCCCGCGATCGGTTCGTCGTTTTGCACGCGAACGAGCACCTGGTAGCGGGGGGATCCGTCCTCGGAATCTTCCAGCCGCATGTAGCGCGCGGTACCCTGGGTGAAGCCGGGGATCTGGGTCTGGTTGAGCCAGACGTCGACCCAGCTCTGCATGTCGACGCCGATCTCCGCTCCAACGGCGACCAGGTCGTCCGCTTCGAACACGTCGCCGGGATAGCGCTCGCGTAGCGCACCCAGCAGCTCCCCGACCTGAGCCGGGCCGAGTTCGTCGAGCAGCGAGTCCGCCATGGCGCCTCCCTTGAGGGTCAGCACGTCCAGCGAGCGCTTCGGCGACTCCCAGGGATCGAGGTCGACCAGGCTGACGTTCAACGTCGAGTCCCAGACCTCGCTGCGGGCGGTGACCGCTCCGATCATGGCGTCGGTCGCCGATTCGTCATTGGCGAAGACGCGGGTAATCGTCTCACCCACGACCTGTCCGATCTCGGCACCGAAGTGGTGCACCGAGAAGTAGCCCTGCCGATCGGTCACGAGCTTGGTCGACACGTCGTCCAGCACGAAGTTCATCGGGAGGCCGAACTCGCCGGTGCCTGCGGTCTGGTAGGAGAAGAAGTTCTTGGAGGCCGCGACGAAGGGGTTGCCGCCACTGAAGTCGTTCTCGAAGAAGCGCAGCAGCGCGTCGAGCTGTGCCTGGGGCACACCGCCGTCATCGTCTTCCATCGATTCGGTTTGGTCCTCCTCGAAGGCCACGTCGAACCGGGCTGTGGGGAATCCGCTCTCGCGCATCAGGATCATGCCCGGCTGGGCGAGCGTCGACTCGTGCCGCCAGCCACCTCCGTAGCCGCGCAGGCCGTTGGGGACCTCGACGACGGTCAAACCGTCGTAGGGATAGGCGACGCCGTGGTCGGCGGCTTCCTGCAGCCGGCTGCTGACCCACTCCTCGATGCGGGGGACCGCCTCTTCGAAGACATCGAGGTTCCGCACATGGGAGGGGCTCACCAGAAGTTCGAGTTCCACACCGTCGATCTCGATCGAGCGGTCGGCGAACTTCGCCGCCATCAGGGCGAACTCGGGAACCGGACTGCGCGGCGCGAAGCGGAAACCGTTGCCCGCATCCTGTCGCTTGCCGGGGCCGGCGACCAACCAGCCGTCGGGGGCTCCGACTTCGAGGTCCAACTCGAAGAAGTCTTGCCGCGAACCGGTGGCGGGCCCGCTGCGCGGGAACCAGACCGCGCCGGGCATCAGCGCCGCGTAGTACTTGTTCAGGTAGTGGGTTTCGAATCCGAGCAGGAACAGGTTGGCATCCTTGACGTCGACATCAAGCGGCTCGATCACGCCGTCGAGATAGGCGAACTCGGTCTGCGGATATCCGGCTGCCGCAATGTCGAGGGTCAATGTCGCATCGCCGGAGAGGCTCCGGGGCAGTTCGACCTCGAGCAACCCCTGGTCGTGGGTGAAGCCTAGATTCTGCCCATCGGCAGAGATCGACTCGACGGCGATACCCGGGTTCAGCGAAAAGAGTGCCGAGTCCAGTGTGGACTCGGCCGGCGCCGCCACGGTCATCGCGAGATTCAGCTCGAGACCGCTCTTGCCGATGTCGACCCGCCCGGTGATCCGTTGCACATCCGGCGCGGGTTCTTCAGCCCGCGCACGATGGACATCGGCCAGTTGCTTGCGGGTCTCGATGATGCCTTTGGCCTGCCAGACCTGCATCGCGCAGAGGCCGATGCCGACGGCGAGCATTAGGCCGCCGAGGCCGAAGGTCAGCGCGCGGTTCGAATCGTCGCGCCGGGGATGCAGGCCGATGGCAAGCCAGAGCATGCCGAGGCCCGCGAGAATCGCGCCTACCCGCTGCACGATCGTGCGCCCGTCGAGCAGGGTCGGCACCAGGTCCGACGGGTTGGGCACGGTGAAGCCGCCGGTCACGTCCAGCAACGGCAGCACGTAGATCGGCGCGAAGTAGAAACCGCTGACGACAAAGGCCCCGACGATGAGGATCGAAAGGATCGCCGCGACCAACCGGTGCTTGACCAGCATGGTCAGGAAGAACACCAGGCCGAGGGCCAGGGTGTAAGCCGGAATGGCGAGGATGAAGACGAAGCTGATCAGGGACACCGGCTGCGCCGGGCTGCCGGCGATGGCGGTGATGGTCCACATGATCAGGGCCGCGAGAACGACCGGAATCCAGGACATCCAGAGAATGCCGAGAAAACGGCCGCACATCAGCTCGGCGTTGGTCATCGGCAATGAGTCGAGCACCTCGTCCATCCGCTCGCGTGTATCCCGGGCACGTATGTCGAAGCCGAGGAAAATCAGGCCGATGAGGAAGAGCACGAGATAGTAGATCCCGACGAACCCGATCAGGTAGCGGGGGTTGAGCATGCCGATGGTTCCCGAGAACCACGAGAACTGCCGGTGCAGCACCGAGTAGTAGGCCGAGAACGCGATCGCGGCGAGCATTGCGATGACCTGGAAGATCCAGAAGCGCACGAGGCGTCGGGTCAGGCGTGATTCAGCGGCCGCGATGGCCAGCACCATGCCGGGGCGAATCATCTAGAGCTCCTCCGAGATGGCGGCGTCAACACGGCCGCGGGCGGCCATGAAGGCCAGGTAGGCTTCTTCCAGTGTGGGGTTGTCGACCTCTACGGGACTGCCGGGCAGCTTGTCCGGGTTGGTCGTCACGGCGCGGATCGACGTGCCTTCGGCGTTACGTGTGCGGGAGACGATCTCGATTCCCGAGCCCAGCTCCTCGGGGGCGGCAGCGGGGAACGATACCTCGAACACCTTGCCCCTGGATTGCGTCACCAGATCCGCAGGGCTGCCGCGGAAGGCCAGCTTGCCGGCGTCGATCAACGCGATGTCGCGGCAGGCGGAGCCGAGGTCGGCGACGATGTGGGTCGAGAGCAGGATCGTGCGGTCCTTGGCCAGGTCTGCCATCAGCTGGCGGAAGCGCAGCCGCTCCTGGGGGTCGAGGCCGACGGTCGGCTCGTCGACGACCAGCACTTCGGGGTCGCGAATCAGCGCCTGGGCCACGCCCAGCCGCCGGCGCATACCGCCCGAGAGCTTCTTGACCTTGCGGTTGGCCACCTCGCTGAGCCCGACCTGTTCGAGGACCTTGGCGATGCGAGCCTTGCGGTCCTTGCCGTCGCCGGCCAGGCGAGCGACGGTGTCGAGCACCTCGGAGACCTTGTGCAGGCGCCAGCCGCCGAACTCCTGGGGCAGGTAGCCCAGGATCTCGCGGACGGCCTTGCGCTCCTTGACCACGTCGTGGCCCCGCACGGTGACGGTGCCGGCGGTGGGCACGAGCAGCGTGCAGATGATCCGCATCAACGTACTCTTGCCGGCGCCGTTGGGGCCCAGAAGCCCGAACAGCCCGGTGCCGAACGTCAGTTCGACCTGATCCAGGGCCCGGGTGCCTCCCTTGTATTGGTGAGACAGACCCTTGATCGAAATGGATGCGGATGGCCGTGATTCGACGGCGGTGGCCATATTCCCCCTCCTTATCTGTATCCGATAGCGGTCATCGGACTATACCTGGGGAGCACCGCGATGTTTCGAGCTTCGGCCGTACGGCACCGGCAGCCGAATGAGTGGTCTGTCCGCCGGTCTCGATGGTTCTCACGGGGTCTCCATGAGTGCTTACGGTGCCGGAGCGGCCTCGGTTCCCGCCCCTTGCTATCTCGCTTCCGGCACGGCTACTCCTACACGCCGGGTCCTGTACTATTCCTCCATGACGAAAATCCGGGTCGGGGTTATGTTCGGCGGCCGGTCGGGGGAGCACGAAGTCTCCCTGGCCTCGGCGGCTTCGGTGCTCGAGGGGCTCCGCGGCCTCGAGGGCTACGAGGTGCTGCCGATTGGCATCTCGCCCGAGGGGCGCTGGATTTGCCGTCCCGACGCGCTGGATCTGCTCAACGCCTCGGCGGCCTTCCGGCTGCCCGGGACCGACGACGGCTCGGCGGCCGCGGCCGCGGCCGCCCAGTCCGATGCGGCCCAGTCCGCCGACCCGGCCCAGGCCGGAGGCCTGACCTCCGCCGCCGGGGCCCTCGAACCCCGGGTGCCCGAACAGCTCGACGTGGTCTTTCCGGTGGTTCACGGCCCCACCGGCGAAGACGGCGTCCTTCAAGGCATGCTCGAGACCTTCGGCATTCCTTATGTAGGCTGCGGCGTGGCCGCCTCGGCGGTCTGCATGGACAAGCACCTGACCAAGACGGTGCTGCGGGGCGCCGGCCTGCCGGTGGTCGACTGGATGGTCGTCCGGGCCGCGGAGTGGGAGGCCGGCCCCGAGCCGGTGCTGCAGCGGCTGGAAGCCCTGGGGAACCAGGTCTTCGTCAAGCCGGCCAACATGGGCTCGTCGGTGGGCATCTCCCGGGCCACCGATGCCGAATCGCTGCGGGCCGGGATCGACGAGGCTCTGCGCTACGACCGCCTGGTCCTGGTGGAGAAGGGGGTCGACGCCCGGGAGATCGAGATCAGCGTGCTGGGCAACGACATCCCCGAGGCCTCGGTGCCCGGCGAGATCATTCCCGAGCGGGACTTCTACGACTATCGGGCCAAGTACCTCGAGGACAGCTCCCGGCTGGTCATCCCCGCCGAGCTCGATCCCGGGCAAACCGCCGAGCTCCAGAGCCTGGCGGTCGAGGCCTTCAAGGCGGTGGGGGGCAGCGGGATGGCCCGGGTCGACTTCCTGCTGGACCGGCAGAGCGGCCGCATCGATCTCAACGAGATCAACACCATTCCCGGCTTCACCTCGATCAGCATGTACGCGAAACTCTGGGAGGCAAGCGGGGTATCCTACGGGGAACTCCTGGACCGGCTCGTCCGGTTGGCGCTGGAGCGGCATCGGAACCGAGCTGGCCTGTCGGTGCGTTACACCCCCGACTAGACGCCCGGCCCCGCCCGGCCCGCCACGTTTGCCCGTGCTGGTCCCGGACGTTAGTCTTTAGAAGGACACGCCATCCGGGAGCCGGCACGTTGACGATCCAAAAGCTGAAGTTGGCCGTACTGTCGGCCGTCACCCTCGCGGTGCTGTCGCCGTGGGTCCCGGCGCCGATTTCGGTCGCCGTGGCTTCTGAAGAGGCGACGCGCCATGTGGTTCACCTGCGCGGCGGCGCCTCGATCACCGGCGAACTCCTGCGGCAGCGCACCGACCGGGTCGTCCTCGACGTCGGCTTCACCGTGTTGACCATCCCCGCCGAAGAAGTGCAAAGGATCGAACCGCTCGGCGGCGAGCCCGAGGTGCTCGAGGCGACCGACCTGTATCAGGTCGCCCGTAGCCGGGATGAACTGGCGGTCAAGGAGAACGTCGATCGCTGCGGCGCATCGGTGCTGCAGGTGCAAACGCCGATCGGACTCGGCTCCGGCTTCGTGATCAGCGACGACGGCTACGTCGTGACCGCCCATCACGTGATCGCCGGCGAGCACAAGATCACCCTGACGCTGTTCCAGGCCGATGAGCGGGAGCTGCAGCGGGTGCAGTTCGAAAAGGTGCGCATCGTCGCGACCCAGCCCGAGGCGGACCTGGCGCTGTTGAAGATCGAAGATCTCGACGGACGCACGCTGCCGGTGGTGCCTCTCGGCGACTCCGACGGCCTGCTCCAGGGGCAGTCGGTATTCAGTATCGGTAGTCCGTTGGGGCTCGATCGCACGGTCTCCGAGGGGATCGTCAGCCTGAAGAACCGCCCGATGGGCGGACGGCTCTACATTCAAAGCACGACTCAGATCAACTCCGGCAACTCCGGTGGCCCGTTGTTCAACCTCCGCGGCGAAGTGGTCGGCGTGAACAACATGAAGCTGGCTGCCGTCGGGGTCGAGGGGATGAGCTTCGCCGTCCCCTCCAGCACGCTCAAGAATTTCCTGCGCAACCGGGACGCCTTCGCGTTCAACGTGCGCAATCCGAACTCGGGGTTCCGATACCATGCACCACCTACGCAGTAAGCTCTCCAATACGTTGTTCTCTACCGCTCTCGCGTTGAGCATTGCGCTGCTTTCGGGCGGTGTGCTCGCGGCGCCCCCTGCGCTCGAGAACGTGATCTCCGCCGATGCGGACATGATCGTGATGATCGACGACTTCCCCCGGATGCAAAGCAACTGGGAGAGGAGTCCGCTGGCGCGGATTTTCGAAGACCCGGATCTGCAGGAGCTGTTCAAGCCCTTCCGCGAGGACATGGGGCTGGACGAGCTCGAGGAGTCTTTCCTGGAAGAGACCGGCATGACCTCCGATGAGGTCTTCGCGCTGTTCACCGGGCAGATGGCCATCGTCCTTCCGGATCTGAAGGCCCTCGACAACGAAGGCGAGCCTACCGGTGACGAGCCGGTGCTCATCCTCGCCGAGATCGGAAAGAACCGGAAAGCGGTCGAGAAGCTGATGGCGAAGAACTTCGAGTACGAGCAGAAAAACTCCGAGGACGGAGTCGAGCTCGAGCAAGTCGTCGAGGAGTTCCAGGGGGTCAAGCTCAACTACGTGCGTCAGGTGAGCAAGGAAGCCAGCGTCGATAGCGATTTCTGGGCGATCACTGAGGGGTTCGCGTTTATCGCCGGCACCCGCGAGGGCGCCCAGGAAGCGATCGCTGCCTTGAAGGAGGGCGCCGAGCGCCCGCTGGCGAGTGCGCCGGGATACTCGAAGATGGTGCAGCGCGAGCTGGACAACGACATGACCTTCTACCTGGACGTGGCGTTCTTCTCGGAGATGATGCAGGAATTGATCGCCGAGGAGGCTGCCGCTTCCGACGAAGAGGGTGCCGAGGACCCGATGGCCGCCATGGGCATGTCCACCCAGGGCATGGTCGACGCCATGGGCTTCGAGAACTTCGAGGCGTTGTATGTCGGCGCCAGGCTGGCCGAAGAGGCGACCGAGCTGAACTTCGGCATCTACTACAAAGAAGAAAGCGGGCTGGCCAAGTTGCTGACCGCCTACGGCGTGGGTGACCTGGGGTCGGCGGACTTCGTGCCTCAGGACGCCGTGGAAGCCACCGTGGCCAGCTTCAGCATGGGCACCTTCTGGACCGGTCTCAAGGAGATCCTTTACGGCATGAGCCCGATGGTCGGCGGCATGATGGACGGCATGCTGGCCCAGAAGAAGAGCGAAGGCATCGACATCGAGCAGGGGCTGATGGAAAGCCTCGGGACCACCATGGTCAGCGCTCAGTTCAAGGTCGAGTCCGGTCAGCCGGGCGAGGAGCTTGCCGGCGGTCAAATGATGCAGGTGTTCGCCATGTCCGTCGCCGACCGTCAATCGCTGGAGATGACCCTCGAGGGCATCAAGAGCTTCGGCGGGGCGGCCACCGCGGAGATGTTCGAGCAGCGCCCGTTCCTTGATTACACCATCTACGAGATGGCGATGCCGTCGATGGATCCGGAGCAGCCCGAAGGCAACAGCTTCGCCTATGTTCTCACCGAAGATCAGTTCATCGTCGGCATGGGCGGATCGGCCGGCCTGCGCAATGTGCTCAGCTCGATGCAGCGCCCCGGCAAGTCGGTCTGGGATCGGAAGGATGTCAAGGCCGCGCTGGCGCAGATGCCCGGAGGGGCTGCCGCCCTGAGCTTCCAGGATGTCGCCGCCTTCGTCGAGACCTTCGTGAGCGCGATGCAGACCGCGGGCGAGTTCGCCTCGGAGGACGACAGTCTCGAGGGGTTCGACGCGTCGAGCATCGAGGCGCTGAACGAACTGGAGAAGCACTTCGGGATCGCGGTCAGCGGCCTCTACCGCGAGGACGGCGGCCTGCATTCGGTTTACCGGCTGATGCCGCCGAGCCGCTAGGGTTCACGCAGATTCTGATGGCACGCGGAGCGCTGTAGCTCGGATTGCTGAAGCGCGTATCGCGGTAGAAAGGCTCTCGCACATGATCGGTTTCGCTGCGTTGGTCGTGACCCTGGCGCTCGGTGCCGCCGACTGGGATGTCCGGCTGGCGGGCCCCGAGGTGTCGCTGCTCGACTGGAACACCCGCAACCTGGTGGCTCACGACTTTGACGGCGACGGCCGGACCGACCTGGCGCTCCTGAACAACGACCGGGCGCGGATCGAACTGCTCTACCAGCGTGAGCCCGGAAAGAAGGACGGCGCGCGCCGCGCCGCCCGCGAGCGCTACTGGAAGCCGGAACTGGAAGATGGCCGCTTCGAGCGCCGCAACGTGGTGACCGGTATCTCGATGTTCGCCATGGCCGCCGGTGATCTCAACGGCGACGGCCGGGCGGATCTGGCGGTAACCGGCAAGCCCGACGGCGTCACCGTGTTCCTGCAGCAGCGGGACGGAAGCTTCGAGCGCGGGCAGGTCTTCGAGGTCGAGCAGCCGACCCAGTGGATCGGTTCGATCGAGGTCGCCGATCTCGACGAGGACGGTCGCGACGAGTTGATCGTGCTGGGCCAGGAAGAGCTGATGATCTTCGACCCCGCGCGGAGCGGGGAGCTCGCGACGCCGCGGCGCTACCGGTTGGCCGACGAGGGCTGCTACAGCCTCAACGTGCGGGATGTCGACGGCGACGGCCGGCTCGACCTGTCGTACCTGGCGACCAAGAGCGACTACGCCTGGCGCGGACGCATGCAGCGCAAGGACGGCGGCTTCGGCCCCGAACGCAACCTGCCGATGAAGACCCCGCGGGGTGCGCTGCGGCCGCTGGATCTCGGTGGCCGGGTGCAGCAGTTCGCCGGCATCGAGGGACGTAGCGGCAACATTCGTCTGCTGCAGCTCTCCCGGTCGTCGGCGCGCAAGAGCAAGCAGGGGGGCGACATGTTCTCGCCCCGGGTTTACTCGACGCCCACCGGCGACAACGAGGCCGGCAACTACGCCCTGGGCGATTTCGACGGTGACGGCCGAGTCGATCTGGCGGTGGGCGAGCGCAAGGGCGCGCAGCTCTGGCTCTACCTTCAGCGTGAAGACGGCACCTTCGCCGAACCGACGGCGTTCCCGTCGTTCTCCGGGGTGCGGTCGCTGACTGCCGGCGATGCCGATGGCGACGGCCGGGACGAACTGTTCGTGGTCAGCGCCGACGAGGCGTCTCTCGGGGTCTCCGCGCTGTCCGGCGAGGGCCGCCTGAGCTACCCGCGCCCGCTGCCTGTCGAAGGGAAGCCGCTGGCCGCGACGGCGTTCGATTCCGACGGCGACGGCCGCATCGAGTTGGCCTATGTGTTCGAGGATGGCGGCGTGCGCAGCACGGCGATCCTCTCCCGCAGCGGCGACGCCGAAGCCGGCTGGCAGGAGAGCAAACGGGTCGAACTCGATGAAGTGCGTACCGATCCGATGGCGCTGGAGAGTATCGACGCCAACCAGGACGGCCTGGCTGACCTGGCGGTGTTCATCGTGCGCAGCCCCATGAGGCTGTTGCTCCAGGTCGCCGGTGGCGAGTTCGAAGATGCGACCGCTGCCGAGGGCTTCCGTCAGGGATTGATCGACAACCTGCTGCCTTCGACCCTGAGTTCCGGCGATCTGGACGGTGACGGCAAGAGCGAGCTGATCGTGTCCGGGCGCGGTTTCGCCCGGGCGCTGAGCTTCGGCTCCGGCGGTGACCTGGAGGTGCGGGACCAGTTCAACGCACCCGACCAGCAGGCCGAGATCGCCGCGGCGGTGACCGTCGACGTCGAGCAGGACGGCACTCCGGAGATCCTCCTCACCGAGGAGGACGGCGAGAAGCTCGAGGTGTTGAAGCGGGATGAGTTGGGGGTCTACCGCCACACCGCGTCGGTGCCCGTGGGCCGGATCGGCCTGGTCGACACCCGGGTGCTGGATCTCGACGGCGACGGCAACAAGGATGTGCTGTTCCTCGGCGAGGACCGCTTCTGGACCGTGCCCGTCGGCGGCGCCGATCTGCGGGTCGACGAGGTCGAGCGCTACGAGACCGACCTGGAGGGCATGGACTACACCCTGCTGACTCCCGGCGATCTCAACGGCGACGGGATCGATGAGCTGGTGGCGCTCGATACCCGCAACAGCCGGGTGATGGAGATTCTCCAGCGCGGCGAGGCCGGCGACGGCGACGGATGGGTCAGCCGGCTGCACTTCCCGATCTTCGAACTGGACGTGATGTTCGAGGGTCGCCGGGGAGCCGCCCAGGAACCCCGTGAGGCGTTGATCGCCGACGTGACCGGCAACGGCAAACAGGACATCGTCCTGCTGATTCACGACCGGGTGCTGGTCTACACCAACGAGTAGCCGGCAGTAGCGTTTCGCCTACGCCAGTGAATAGCTCGCCAGAGCTTCCCTCCACAGGGGGAGCACCACCTCGATCGTTCGTTCACCCATGACGTAGGCACGCTGTTCGTTCAGTGCCGCTTCGCGAGCTGCCGGGTCCGACAGGTGGAGGTCGAGGGTCTCGGTCCAGGCCTGTTCGTTGTTCGAGGCGCGGACCGACACCTCGCTTCTGTAGGGCTCCACGTCGCTGGCGATGGTCAGCGTTCCGCTCGCGGCATACTCGTAGAACTTCAGCGCCGATTTGCAGCGATTGAACGCCGTGTCCTGTAGTGGGCAAAGCCCGATCGCCAGATCCACCCGCGGCAGCTCACGGACGAAGTCCAGCGCCGGCATGAACGGAATGTGGCGGAAGCGGATCCCTTCGAGTTCCCGGACCAGTTCGATGAAGGCCGCCGCGCGCCGGCGCTGAGCCGGACCGAAGGACGCCGCACCGCTGCGGATCCGGCGGATCTGCTCGACGATCGGCATGTCGATCAGGCCCATCAACACGAACTCGAAGTCATGTTTGGCCTGTAGCGACCGGATCGACGGGAGCACCAGCCGCAGATCCTCGAGGTGGGAACTCGAGCCGGCCCAGCCGACGCGGAGCCCTTGGCCAGTGGCGCGCGGCGCCCAGTCGCCGGGGTCGATGGTGTTCGGAATTACGTGAACAGGTTTTCCCGACATCTCCGGTCGCGTTGCCAGCGCTTGCTTCAACCGATCGGTGGTCACGATCGCGGCGTCGCAGCCTTCGAGCAGGGCCTTGATGTTGTGCTCAGCCTGGCGGATGGTCTCGTGGGCCGGGTTGGCCGCGTCGATGCCGTCGATCCAGTCGTCCACCGAGTAGACCACCGGGATGCCCCGGCGGCGAGCCTGTGCGCACAGCGGCTGGACCAGTTCCACCGGGTTGCCGTCAGGGCCGGTCGGAGCGGCGACCAGTTGAGGGAACATCAGCAGCGAGACGTCGTCGAGCAGCGCCGGATCCGGCTGCCAGCTTCCGGTTGTCCTGCGGGTCCCGGTTGTCCGGAGGGTCCCATCTGTCCGGAGGGTCCCATCGGGGGCGTTTGTTTGGGCGCGGGTCAGGGTCAGCCGCTTGCCCGGAGTGCGCAGGGAGTAGCCGAGGTCTCGCAGATGGCGGAAGGGTTGGAAGAAGCGGACATAGCTCACGCCGGTCGGTGTGTCGTCGACCAGGCCCAGCACTTTCGTTTCGTCGCGCACGGACACACCTGGTTGAACAGCAAGCCGGATGCCACGGCCGACTTACAGGTCAATCCTGGGAATCGGGCCACGAGCTGACGGAAGGCCGTCGCTTCCGGCCGGTCGGACCCTGCCGGCCGTCGGAAAACCGACGAATGCCCGCAGGATCCGCCTGATCCGAGCGAAATCTGCGTGGCACACCCCTTGCTGTTTCCAGGGGCATGAGTAAGCCCACGATCAGTCTGTGTGTGATCGCCCGAGACGAGGAATCGGTGCTGCCCCGTTGCCTGCGATCGGCGGAGCATCTGGCCGACCAGGTTCTGCTGGTCGATACCGGCTCGAGCGACGGCACCGTCGCGGTGGCCCGGGCCCTGGGCGCCGAGGTCGTCGAGTTCCCGTGGCGGGATGACTTCGCCGCGGCGCGCAACGCCGGTCTTGAACGCTGCACCGGGGACTACGTGCTGATGCTCGACGCCGACGAGTGGATCGAGCACGGCTGCGACGAGGGGACCCTCAAGAAGACCCTCGAAGCCGCCAACGAGGATGCGTTCTCGGTGGTGCTGATCGACCATCTCGACGGTGGCGGCGAGCGTCGCTATCCGCTGGTGCGCCTGTTCCGCAACCGGTCCGAGTATCGCTACCGCGGCGCCATCCACGAACAGATCACTCCGTCGATTGCCCAGCACGCCGGCGTGTCGGAAATCATGCCGAAGGTCAGCGGTCTCGCGGTGGGCCACGACGGCTACCTGCGGGAGCGCCGGGAAGCCAAGCAGAAGCCTGAGCGAAACCTCGCACTCCTGCGCGCCTGGGTCGAACGCAACCCGGAAGATCCGGCGGCGCACTACTTCCTCGGCCGGGAGTTGACGCCGATGCGCAACGGCCGCGCCGTTCCCGGCGCCCATCTGCGCGAGGCGCTGGAGCACTTCGAGTGGATCGCCTCTCATGGTGAGGGGCTGACGCCGGCACTCGCCGCCGACGCGGCGCGGCTGCATGCGGCGGCTTTGATCGGCGAGATGCGACTGAGCGAGGCGGCGGCGGTGTTGTCCGCCCGGGCCGACGACAGTGTGGCCTGCGATCTACTCCGTTCCGATGTGGACATGATGAGCGCCAGCGGGCGCAAGGATGTGCTGGAGCGCGCCCTGGCCCGGGTGACGGCCTGCTACGACCGGCAGACCCGGGATCGCGGGCCGCTCAGCGAGCCGGCGCTATCCGGCCCGGTTGCGCGGGCACATGCAGCGGAGATTCTCGGGGGGCTCCATCGGGTTGAGGAAGCCCGGGCGCTGGCCGAGGAAGCGGCGCGTATGTCCGGCGCGGGGGCTGCGGCGTGGAACGCGATGGTCACCGTGGCGATCACCGAGGCCAACGTGCAGGGAGCGCTCAACCTGGCGCTGCGCGCCATTCGCGCCGATCCGATCGATCCCTGGGCCTGGGCCAACCTGGGTACCCTGCTGTTGATGTCGGGCAAACCCGTCGACGCGCTGGAACCGCTGAGCAACGCTCTGCGCCTGGCTCCGGGATGGAACGAGGTGCAGCGGATGCATGCCTTTGCGGCCGACGGTGCTCAGGACAAGATCGGTGCCTGACTCGTCGATGTCCGACTCCTCGTCACCGCCGGACCTCTCCAGGATCGCCGTGATCCTGACGACCTGCCGCCACGGTCCCGCCGACCGTCCGCGAGAGGTCTGGAACGACACGATCATGGCGATGAACTCGGTCACGCTCTACGCGCCCGAGGTGGAGCTGGTCGTCGCCTGGCAGGGGAACGCTGCTCCCGCCGAGTACCTCGACAATCCGCGGCTGCGATTGGTGCGGCAGCCCGACAGCTGCAGCACCTTCGGCGAGGCCAACGCTTTCGCCGTCCAGCACACCGATGCCGATGAGTTGATCATGCTCAACGACGACGCGGTGTTGACACCGGACACCCTGTCCGTGCTGCTCGAAGACCGGGATCTGTTGCGGGAGACCCATCCCGACCTGAAGATCGGCCTGCTGGGCTGCCGCTCGAACTTCGTTCCCGGCGCCCAGAACGTTCGCGCCGCCAACGGGGGTGCGCTTCAGCCCAACCAGTTGCGCTTCGACAGCGAAGGCCGGGTGATCGCCTCGGATCGTATCTCACCGATCGCCGCCTATCTGGAACGGTCTGCTCTCGACGCGATCGGAGGCTTCCCGCCGCTCCACTGGTTCAGCGACGACCTGATGTGCTTCGACCTCAAACGCAAGGGCTACATGAATCTGGTCAGCCGCGCCTACGTGCACCACATCGGCCAGCGGGCCTCGATCCAGAGCGGTGCAAGCCAGGAGTCGATGAGTCGCGACGCCATCGAGTGGCTGCGGGAGAACCGGCCGGACTTCCACGCCTTGCTCACCGCGCAACGGGCTAGCTGAACCCGACCCCGTGGGAAGGGTCCGAGTCTGCGTTCGCAGACTCCTCGTCGACAATCGAGGCAGACAGGACGGGTGCCCAAACGAGGCCCTCCCCGGAGGGCCCTGAGGCCGACCCCTCCACCGAAAGCAGCCCCGCGTGAATCATCGCGTGGCAGGTCGCGCAAACGGCAACCTCGTTGTGGCGGTTTGTCTTTCCACCCCTGGAGCGGAACACGATGTGGTGACAATGTTCTGCCCTGCGGGAGCAGTTGGGGTTGCCGCACTGTCCGGACTCGCGAGCCAGTACTTTGCGCCGTAGCGAGGGCGGTGTGGGCCCATCCAGCACCACTGAATCGGCGCAACCCGCGTGACCATCAACGATAGCGGGGTCGACCTCGACAAGGCCCTCCCTCGTCGCGACCGCCGATCGGGTGCAGTCGGGGCACCGGTGATAGACCACCTGAGTCTGCGGCGTAGCTGATGGGTCTACTTCCGGGCGGCCGAGGGAGTCCCGGAGATCGTTCAACTCGGCGGTCTCCTCGCCGTTTTTCGCCTTGTGCTGGACCTTGCCCTTTCCGCTGCCCGTGCTGGCGCTCTCACTCGTGCCGGTGCTTTCGCTCGAGCCCGCGACCTTGCTCGCGCCGGGGCCAGCCGACTTGCCCTTGCCGAAGTTCAGCGCTCGCTCGCTCAGGTAGAGCATGACCTGCTCGGGAGTGACATCGCTCGCGCCGGTGCGCCGCTTGATGCTCTCCCCCTCGAGCTCCAGCCAGCGTCGGATCTTGTCCATATCCGCTCGGGAGAACCGCAGCAGGAGTCTCTGATCGAGATTCGGTAGACCGAACTCAGAGTCGCGAGGCGCATCGCGGCCGTCGCGTTGGGCCAGTTTGGACTCGGCGATGGTGTGCTCCGGCCCACGCTTGGCCAGGCACTCCATCCAGGACTTCTGCGAGGCGGGCTTCGCCACCCGAGTCACCGCCTTGAGCACCGTCCAGCCGATCCGGCCACCGACGAACGCCGCGCGGAGCTGGCCGAGGTCGAGCAAGGCACGCGAAACCCGCAGATACTCAAAGCACTCACTGCGACGAAGATGCAGATGCACCGCGGCGTATCCCGAAACGGATGAGAAGCCCAGCTCCAGATAGCCGGCCGACTCGTGAAGCGCCCGAAGGGCCTCGCAGAGACCGAGTCGACCTCGATTTCCTGCACGCAATCCCTCGAGCGCCAGGTTGTGCAGCTCCTGTGGTCTGAGGCGCGCGGAACCCCGTGCAGATTTCCGCTTCGTAGATACACCGGGCGGCGGGCTAGCGCTACCGGCCTGTGCCTGTGCCTGTGCCTGTGCCTGTGATCGAGGTTCGCTCTCTTCTGGTCCGGCGACGGGCGGAGCCGTGGAGGGCGAGGCGCCCTCAGAATTCGAAGGTGCAACAGAAGGCAGCATAGATCCTCCAGGCAGGCCCGCGTCGCAGCGGGACACCAAAGGGGGGCGCGGCCGGCGAACCCGAACCACGTGGCAAACCTGTTGGGAGGCGCGACCCGAACTAGCAGGTCATTCTACGCAACGCGAACGAGAAGGGCCGCGGCACACAGGGCTTTCGGCGTTGCGCATGCATAACCCGGAATCACACCGCAAGACCGACATGCGCTTACCGCGACGGCAGGCTGTGCCCACGACGCAAGGCGCTTCCCACGACGCAAGCCGCTGCCCACGACGCAAGGCGCTGCCCGCGACGCAAGGCGCTTCCCACGACGCAAGACGCTGCCCGCGACGCAAGGCGCTTCCCACGACGCAAGACGCTGCCCACGACGAAAGGCCCACGACGCCAGGCTTTCCCAGAGCAGAAAGAGCAATGGGCTCGTCAGCGCCTGACCGCCCTGCCGAACGCCGCCGCAGCCGATGTGTTGAAGCCGGTCGGGCCTACAGCTCGCGGCTGCGGTATTCCTTCGCCATCCGGTCCACCGCTTCCTTGGCCTCACGCAGGCCGACGCCGTGCATCTCCCGGTAGACCTTGATCGCCTCGATCTTGCGATCCCGCGACAGCAGCCAGTGGATGTCCTCTTCGGTGCGCCCACCTTCCGGCGGAAGCTCCATGGTCCGTACCGCCGGTCCACGCAGCGTGCGGATCAAGAAGAGCACGAGGAATACCAGGGCGGCGGCGATCAGAAGCCGGAAGATCATTCGTGCCTCCGGCTCTTGTCGTAGACCGGCAGGCCGTCGGCGACCGGCAACCAGGGAAGCCGTCGGCTGTTCCAGACGTGATCCTCGGGCTCGACAACCGAGGGATAGTCCAGGGTGCCGACGCTCACATCGACCACCGCAGGCTGGTCATCGTCGACGAAGGTCAGCTGGCTGCCGCACTGGGGACAGAAGGTGCGGGTCGTTCCGTCGCGCAGCGAGTACTCCCGCGGTTCACCCTTGATGAAGCGGAACTCGCCGACCGGGAACTCGGCCCAGGTCAGGAGCGGGGCGCCACTGCTGCGACGGCAATCGAGACAGTGGCAGTGGGTCACCCGTACGGTGTCTTCGCCCGCTTCGTAACGCACTGCACCGCATGCGCATCCGCCCTCGTGCATGGTCAGCCTCCGATGGAATCGGCCCGCTTCTATCATGGGCCGATTCCGTCCCGGAAGCCAACGTCGCTCCAGCGGGGCGCAACGGGTCCGGGGCGCATCGATCCGGCTCAACAGACCGCTCCGGCAAGCCACCCCAACCGGCCCAACCGGCCCAACGCGGTCCAACCGACCCAACCGGCCCAACAAGCCGGCACAGCACTCGGGAGACCTGCCGCTACTCCCAGGCCAGGCGCACGCCTCCGGTGACCCAGCGCCCGGGCATCTGCACCGCTCCCCGCTCGACGTAGGCTTCGTCGAACAGGTTGTCCGCCCGCACCCAGATCCTCCAGGCGCCGGCGCCCGGCGCGTAGGACAGGGTCAGGTCGGACTTCACGTAGTCTGCCTGGGTGTTGCGGTCATTCCAGAAGGTCTGGAACGACCAGTCGAAACGGCTCGCCTCCGCCGGCCGCACCGAGACCCCTGCACGCCAGCTCAAGTAGTCGAAGACGTAGGTCGAGATCCCGAGCGGCTCGCTGCCCGAGGCATCCAGCCAGGCACCGTGCACCGCCAGGCGCAGCGGCCCGCCGGGCGACGCGATCGCCCGCCGCCAGACCGCCTCGATGCCGGAGGTTTCCACATCTCGCAGGTTGGTCGCGCGGAACAGCAGGTCGCCGGGCGCCTGCACGTAGTCGATCAGGTTGGACGCATCGCGGAAGAAGCCGTCGATGGAGACCGCGTCCCGCTCCCCCTCGAAGGTCCAGCCCGCTTCGTAGGACCAGGCCCGTTCGGGATCCAGGTCGGGGTTCCCCGCCGTGGCCGGGTCGTTGTAGAAGCGCTCGGTGTACGACGGCACCCGAAACGAACGCGAGACCGACGCGCGGAAGCCGTGACCCCCCTCCCAGCGCCGCTGGATGCTCGCGGTCGGGCTGGTCTCGAACTCATCTTCGACATGGTCGAAGGCGGTACCGACCCCCCACTCCCAAGCCCCGGATTCCCGCGTCCAGCTGACCCGCAGCCGCTCCCGGGAACGATCCCGGTCGCCGAGATTGGTCGACTCCAGTCGTTCCTCGATCACCGCCAGGCCCAGGTCGATCCGATGACCGCCGATGGATCGAGAGGACATCAGATCGACACGGCCGGTTTCCGCGCGGTGCACGTTGGTCAGAAGCGACGGCACGAAGCGGTCCAGCACGAAGGTGTCGTCGTGACGGCGATAGGAGAGGTCGCCGCGCCACTGGCCGAGGGCGCGGCTCTCACCCCGCACGCCGACCCGCGCGGCAAAGGTGTCGGTCTGCTCGGCCTGATTCGGGAAGCGGGTGGTATAGAAGTTCTGGGCGCCGAAGTCGCGGCTCGAGTGGGCCAGCGAGGCCGAGAGCCGGCCGCGGTCGAGGTCCCAGCGGGCCACGGTCTGGTCGAACTCATTGCCCTCGCTGTAGGGGCCGGATTCCAGCCGCGACACCGAGACACGGTGGTTGCCCAGACGCGTATCGGACAGTGTCCAGGATCCCTCGGCACCGGAGAGGGAGTTCTCGCCGGTGATGAGTTCGAAGGCGCCGCGCTTGCCTGAGCCGCTGGACGCGCTCGCGCCCCCGGGACCGTTGCCTGAGCCGTCGCCTCCCGCGTCACGAGAGCCGTTCCGGGTCACGATATGAATCACGCCACCGAGGGCGTCGGCCCCCCAAACCGTTGCCCCGGCGCCGAATAGCACCTCGATCCGTTCGATCGCCTCCACCGGTACCGGCAGGTCCATGTGGTGGTGGCCGGTCTGCGGGTCGTTCTGCGGTACGCCGTCGACCACGACCTTGACCTGTTCGAAGGATCCGCCGCGGATCGAAACATCCGCCTGCATGCCGAACACCCCGCGGCGCCGCACGTCGACGCCGGGGACCAGCTGCAGCGCTTCGGGCAACGTGCGAATGCCTTCACGGCGCAGCCGCTCACCGTCGATGACCTCGACGTGGCGTCCCACCCGGCTACGGGGGAGCTCTGCGCCGCTGGCGACCACCACGGTCTCGACGAGAGTGGAGTCCAGGGGCTCTTTGTCGTCCTTGCCGCCTTTGTCGCTGCCGTTGCTGTTGCCGTTGCCGTTGGCACTGCCGCCGCTGCCACCGCCGTTAGTTCGGCTCCCGTTGTCGCCGCGGCCGCCGGTGTCAGATCCGTTCTCCTCACTCGGAGCGCTGCAGGTCTTCGCTGCCGCAGTGCAGGTCGTTTCCTCGGTCTCAGTCGGCGATTTCTTCGATGTCGCGGACATGCTCTTCCCAGCGAGCGCAGGAACCGAACCCAGAACCAGAATCACCACCGCGATCAAAAGCAGGTTAGCCGCTACCGACCACGACGAACTCACTCCGGCGTCCCCGAAAACACGCCGTGCCCACAAGCTGCGCAGCATTCAAATTCTCCCAGGAGTCTGCGAACGCAGACTCTGTATCCGCGCCGCTCTCGATGTCGAAGCGGCGGATCATATCAGCGCGTTCAGGGCTTGGCATCTCTCGCGATGCGCGCACGGAACCACTCATTCTCGAAGCGCGACACAAGCACCTCTCCTTCGGGCCCTGCGGGTATCCGGGGCGCCGACACCGCGTGCGACAATGCCAACATGCGTGCGGTGTTTCTTCCCTATCTGGTCAACGGTGCCGGCGGCGATCCGGCGCTGTGGGTCGACGTGATGGACGAGGGCCGGGCGCTGCTCTGCGACCTGGGAGACCTGTCGCGACTGGCGCCCCGCAAGTTGATGCGGGTCGAGCGAGCGATGGTGACTCATACCCACATGGATCACTTCATCGGTTTCGATGTGTTGCTGCGTCAGATTCTCGGGCGGGAACGACCGTTGACCATCAGCGGCCCGCCGGGGTTCATCGATCGGGTCGAGGGCAAGCTTCGAGGCTACGACTGGAACCTGATCGAACACTACCCGGTCAAGATCATCGCCGAGGAGATCGACGGAGACAGGATCCGGGCCGCCGAGTTCAGCGGTGCCGGCAGCCTGTCCCGCTCGCCGCTCCCCGACCGGCCGTTCACCCGGGACGCTGCCGGGGTCGGGGTGCTGCACGCCGAGCGCGCCTTCACCCTTCATGCGGATCTGCTGGACCACGGCATCCCGGTGATGGCCATCGCGCTTCGGGAGACCGAGCACATCTCCGTCAACAAGGATCGGCTGACCCGTCGCGGCCTGCGCCCCGGCGCCTGGCTGCGAGAGCTCAAGCAGATCGCCCGCCGCTGCCGTCCGGCCGACGAGCTGCTCGATGCGGAAACCCTCGAGGGTGAGCCCCGCCGCCTCCCTGCCGCCGAGCTGATCGACGACATCCTCAGCCGCAGCCCCGGCCAGCGGCTGGCCTACGTCACCGATATCAGGCCGACGCCCGAGAACATCGAGAAGGCGATCGCCCTGGCCCGGGATGCCGATCTACTGGTCTGCGAGGCGCCCTTCCTCCACGAAGACGCCGCTCTGGCCGCCGAGCGGGGTCACCTGACCGCCCGCCAGGCCGGGGAAATCGCCCAGGCCGCCGGCGCCCGCCGCCTGGCCCCCTTCCACTTCTCCCCCCGCTACACCGGCCGCGAGGCGGAGCTGTGGCAGGAAGCCGCCACGGCCTTCCAGGGCCGGGTGATCGAACTGCCCCAGCCTGCGGGAAGGCAGGAGGATCGCCTACAATAAGGAGGTTCCGACGGCGTGATCGTTGCCCGAGAGGGGATCACCGCTGCGACGCGGCCAATCGGCCGCGAGGCGACGACGGACGAGCGTTCTTCGAGGGGGCTCCGTGAGGCATCTGCGCTGGACCTGGCCGATTCTGCTGCTGGTGGTGCTGTTCGGCACCTCGTGGGGATGCCACGTCATGCAGCCGGACCGGGAGCTGCGCATGGTGGTGGTCGACAAGACCGTCCCCTTCGAGAACCGCATCGAGCACCGCTCGCTGTACTGGCTGCTCAACCACCTGAGCCTGGTCCAGTCCGACGGCACCCGCTTCGACCGGGACGTCGACTACCGGGGCGCCTTCCCCGGACCGACCCCCGGCGACCCGCCCGAACGCACCGAGTCGCTGACCCGGGAGGACACCGAGGCCAACGACGTGATCTACCTGGCCGACACCTACGGGGTCTACCGGGAAGATCTGGAGTCGGGCGAAGAGATGAAGGCGGCGCTGGAGCGCAGCCCGAAGATTTACGGCGGCCTGGAGTTCGACGAGGCACGGGTCGTGCAAGAGGCTTTCAGGTCGGGCAAGACCATCCTCGCCGAATTCAACTCCATGGCCAGCCCGACAGGCGGGGGACCGCGGCGAATTCTGGAAGAAACCGTGGGCGTGCGCTGGACGCGCTGGATCGGCCGCTACTTCGCCAGCCTGGAATCTCGGGAAGAAGTTCCCGAGTGGATGCGAAGAAATTACCGGAACGAATGGAAACGGGAATGGGAATTCCGCGGCCCGGGCTACGTGCTGGTGCGCGACGACGACGCCATCGAGGTGCTGACCGTGGGCAAGGAGGCCAAACGGGTCAGCCTGCGGTTGTCCCGTGCCGAGCCCCACGACCCGCTGTTGCAGAAGGCCGGGGACAACATCGCCTACCCCTACTGGTTCGACGTGGTAACGCCGGAGAACGGGGTCGAAGTGCTGGCGACCTACACCTGGGACCTGACCGAGGCCGGTTTCGCCCGGCTGCGGGCCCGGGGCCTGCCTGCGACCTTCCCGGCGGTGACCCGCAAGCTGGGACCCGGCGGCGGCACGGCGTATTACTTCGCCGGCGACTTCGCCGACAATCCGATGTCCGACCGCAAGGTGCCCCTGGCGGGCTACCTGACGGTCAAGCGCTGGACCGAATCGGTGCGCATGGGGCCGTCGGAAAACGAGTTCTACTGGACCTTTTACGTGCCGATGATGGAGCGCATCCTCGCGCCGCACCTCCGTTAGCTGCCTCCGGCCTATCGTTGCGGGTGTCCTGCCCCGCCCAATCGCATCCGGTCCAGCGCCGGACACCTTCGTACCCGCGCAGCGCGCCCATTCCTGCGCTAACATGGTCGTCTTTCGCGACCCTCCTTAAGACATGGGGAACTCATGGCCCGTCGTAAGAGCGGCAGCAAGCTGAAGCGTCTGTTTTTCCTGGCGATCCTGGTGGGCCTGGCCTACGTCGGGGTGAACGCTTTTCGCAGCGGACCGGCGGCGACCATCGCCATCGAGCACGCCCTGCCGGCTATCGGCAAGAGCACGCCGCTGACGGTCAAGGTCAACGAAGCCACCCGGGGGCTGGGCGCCCTCAAGGTCGAGCTGGTCCAGGGGGAGCGCAGCGAGCTGCTCCACGAGGAAGAGCACGTTCAGCTTCCCCCCTGGAAGTTCTGGGGACCGCGGGTCGAAGAGAAGCAGTTCGAGCTGACCGTCGGGCGGCAGCATCAGGACTGGTTGAAGGAGGGTACCGCCAGCCTGCGGGTCACCGCCGGCCGCGCTCCCGCCTGGATCATGCGCCCCGACCCGGCGGTGGAAGAACTCGAGTTGCCGGTACGTTTGCGGCCGCCGACGCTGACGATTTCCTCGCGCAACGTGTTCGCCGCCCAGGGGGGCAGCGAGGTCGTGGTCTACCAGGTCGGCGAGAGTTCGGTGGAAGACGGCGTGCGCGCCGGCGACTGGGTCTTCCCCGGCTTCCCGCTACCCGGCGGCCAGCCCGGGCAACGCTTCGCGTTGTTCTCGGTGCCCTACGACATGCCCGACGCGACCCAGGTCAAGCTCTACGCCCGGGACGACGTGAACAACGAATCCCAGATGAACTTCGTCGACCGCTTCTTCCCGCGTCCATTGACCACCGACACCATCCCGGTGAACGACCGCTTCATGGGGCGTGTCGTGCCGGCGATCCTGGCGCAGACGCCGGAGCTGACCGACCAGGGCAACCTGCTGGACAACTACATCAACATCAACCGCAAGCTGCGGGCGCAGAACGCCGAGACCCTGATCGAGTTGAGCCGCGAATCGGAAGAAGCGTTCCTCTGGGACGAGGTGTTCCTGCCGATGCGGAACGCCAAGGTCACGTCGTCCTTCGCCGATCGCCGCAGCTACGTCTACAACGGCACCGTGGTCGATCATCAGGATCATCTGGGCTACGACCTGGCGTCGGTCAAGCAGGACAAGATCGAGGCGGCCAACGACGGCGTTGTGGTGCTGTCCCGCTACTTCGGGATCTACGGCTACGCGGTGGTGATCGATCACGGCTACGGCCTGCACAGCCTCTACGGCCACCTTTCGAGCCTGTCGGTGGCCGAGGGGGACACCGTCGAGCGGGGGCAGGAGCTCGGCCGTTCAGGCGTGACCGGCCTTGCCGGCGGGGATCACCTGCACTTCACCATGCTGCTCCACGGGCTGCCGGTGAACCCCAAGGAGTGGTGGGATCCCAAGTGGATCCGGGATCGGCTGAAGCTGAAATTGCGGGATTCGCTACCCTACGAGGGGTAATGCGGATCTTCTATACCGACACCTTCGTTCTGCCGCTGCCGCCGGGACACCGCTTCCCGATGACCAAGTATTCCCGCCTGCGGCGGCGGATCGCCGAGTCGGGAATGGTGCCCCTCGAGGCCTTTCGGCTACCCCACGCCGCGACCCCCGAGGAGTTGGCGACCTCGCACGACGACACCTACGTGGCCAAGGTCCGGGCGGGGGAGTTGGAGCCTGCCGAACAGCGGCGCATCGGATTCCCTTGGAGCCCCGGCATGGTCGAGCGCTCGCTGCGTTCGTCGGGGGCGACCATCGAAGCCTGCCGGGCGGCCCTCGAGGACGGCATCTCGGTCAGCCTTGCCGGGGGCACCCACCACGCCTTTCGCGACCGGGGCGAGGGCTTCTGCGTGTTCAACGACAGCTCCATCGCCGCCCGCACCCTCCAGGCCGAGGGCAAGGTCAAGCAGGTGGCGGTGCTGGACTGCGACGTGCACCAGGGGAACGGCACCGC
This sequence comes from Acidobacteria bacterium Mor1, assembly GCA_001664505.1. GTDB lineage: Bacteria > Acidobacteriota > Polarisedimenticolia > Polarisedimenticolales > Polarisedimenticolaceae > Mor1. Next base: position 3,495,140 of record CP011806.1, on the reverse strand, counting down.
GGCGATCTGTGCCGGGGATCCGTCGATCTTCACCTTCTCGATTCACGGCGAGAAGAACTTCCCCTACCGCAAGGAGGTCAGCGATCTCGATATCGCCCTGCCCGACGGCACCGGGGACGAGACCTACCTGGCGGCGCTGGGCGAGGGGCTCGATGGCGTGTTTTCCACCGGCCGGCCGGATCTGGCGATCTTTCTCGCCGGGGCCGACCCGTGGCACGGGGACCGCTGGGGTAGGCTGCGTCTGACCAAGGCGGGGCTGGCGGCCCGGGACCGGCTGGTGCTGGATCGCTGCGCCGAGGCGGGCGTGCCGGTGGCGATCACCATGGCGGGTGGCTACGCACCGGTGGTCGAGGATATCGTCGACATTCACTATCAGACCGTGGAGCGAGCGGTGTCGATGGCGGTGGGAGCATGAGCGGGAATCAAGCACCGATGCGGGAGCGGGCCAAGGCGTTCTTCGAGGATCTTCAGGACCGGATCTGCGCCGAGATCGAGCGGCTGGACGGCAAGCAGAAGTTCCGGGAGGATCGCTGGGAATACGCGCCTTCCGGCGAAGCGTCCCTTCGCTCCGGCGGCGGTGGCGGCATCACTCGGGTGATCGCCGAGGGCGCCGTGTTCGAGAAGGGGGGCGTCAACACCTCGGCGGTGGCCGGCCGCCTGCCCGAGAAGATGGCGCAACGGATGAAGGTCGGGGAAGGGGACTTCTTCGCCTGCGGCATCTCGCTGGTGCTGCATCCGCGCAGCCCTCACGTGCCCACCGTGCACATGAACATGCGCTACCTCGAGGTGCAGCCCGACGACGGCTCGCCCCTCGACGGTTGGTTCGGCGGTGGTGCCGACCTCACGCCCTACTACCTGAATCGGGACGACGCGAAACATTTCCACCAGGCGTTGAAGCAGGCCTGCGACGCCCATGACCCCGAACACTATCCGCGCTTCAAGCAGTGGTGCGACGAATACTTCGTGGTCAAACACCGGGGCGAAGCCCGGGGTGTCGGCGGCATCTTCTTCGACTACCTGCGGGGCAACCTGGAAGGGGACTTCCCCTTCGTGCAGGACGCGGGCAACGCGTTTCTCGCCGCCTACCCGCCGATCGTCGAGCGGCGGATGCACGACGCGTACGATGACGCCCAACGCCAGTGGCAGTTGGTGCGCCGCGGCCGCTACGTGGAGTTTAACCTGGTCTACGACCGGGGCACGCTGTTCGGTCTCGAGACCAAGGGGCGCATCGAGTCGATCCTGATGTCGCTGCCCCCGCATGTGAGCTGGGTCTACGATCACCAGCCGGAGCCGGGTTCGCCCGAGGCGGAGCTGGTCGCCGTGCTGCGGGAGCCGGTGGCGTGGGTATGAAGGCGATGGGATGAACAAGGAAGCACTTCAAGCTGCAGCCGGCGACAACTTCGTCGAACACTCCGGCTGGGCGGCCCGGCGCACCTGGGGCATGCGGGTCGCCTCCACCGACGATCTGACAATCGTCGATTCCGGCCAGCCCAACGACGCCTTCAACGTGGTCTGCCGGGCACGCGTCGCCCCCGACAAGCTCAGCTCGCGCATCGAGCTGGTCAAGGCCTACTACGCCAAGGAGAAGCAGCCTTTCACCTGGTGGATCGGCCCCGCGGACACGCCGGCCGGCCTGGCCGAGGCGTTGACCGATGCCGGCTTCGTCGAGGATGAGCGGCTGGTGCTGATGGAGTACGACCCCTCGGGCTTCCAGGCCGCCGACACCCTGCCCGACGACTACCAGGTGATGCATGCCCGCGGGGCAGAGCACATCGTCAACTACTCCCGCACACTGGGACGCTTGTTCGAGCCGCCGGATGTGACCTTCCCGCGCTACTACCAGGCGGTGACCCCGGCGCTCTACAAGCCGGAGTGTCCCGTGCGGCTGTACGTCGGCTATCTGGACAACGAAGCGGTCGCCACCGCCGAGTTGACGGTGACCGGTAAGGTCGGCGGGCTCTACAACGTCGCGACCATCCCCTCAGTCCGCAAACGCGGACTTTCCCGGGCGCTCATCGGCCAGGCACTGCTCGATGCCCGGGAACTCGGCCTCGAGCGGGTGATCCTGCAGACCGGCGACGCCGAGCCGTTCTTCGCCAAGTTGGGGTTCAAGCCCTTCGGCGAGTGGGTCTCCTACCAGCTTCGAGGCTGAGCGAGATCGCTGCGGTAGCGGGAAGCACGGGACGGCGTCCGCGAACGCGGACTGTTGAGCTGCCTCCTGTTGCGACCTTGGGAAAGCGAAGCCGGCTTCTTCTTGTTTGGCGATTCAGCAACTCAATTCGATTGACTCCGCACTCTCGCCACCGTTAGCCTCGCCTCACACAACTTTGAGTCCATTCGGACGCTTCTCAAGTCAGCACAACTCTCACCGTCGCGAGACGGTCGTTCTCGCGACTCGCAAGGGGGCACACATGCTCAACATGCGAAAGCTGTCGCTTGTCGCAACTCTGTCTTTCTGTCTGCTGCCGGTGGTGGCCGGTGATCTGGAACCCTCCGGAGCACCGGCGCCGACGATGAAGCCGCTCGACCGGGTCGAGCCGCGCACCCCGATCGGAAGTCTGCCGTTCACGATCACCAGCTCGGGGTCGTACTACGTGACCGGGGTGTTGACCGGCACCTCGGGATCCAACGGCATCACCATCGACGCCGACTACGTGACCTTGGATCTCGAGGGGTTCGCCCTGGTCGGGGTGGCGGGAAGCCTCGACGGGATTCGGGTCACCGGAAACCGGGAAGGCATCACCATTCAGCACGGGTTGGTCCGCGACTGGGGTCAGGACGGCATCGATGCCGAGACGGTCAACGCCGGTACCGTGCGGGACATCCGTGCGATAAACAACGGAGACTTCGGTATTCGCCTCGGGTCGACGTCGGTGACTCCACCCCAGCGGCGCTCGATGGTTCTGGAGTGCACGGCGACGGAAAACGGTGGCGGTGGCGTGAACGTCGGCCGTGGGTCGCTGGTCTATCGCACCATCGCCTCGAACAACACCGGAGACGGCATCGTCGGCGGCGCCGACTCCTCCTACGACGGCTGCGTCGCGGATTTCAACACCGGTGACGGCATCGAAGCCAGCGGTTCCAACTCAGCGGTGCGCGGGTTGACCGCGATCTCGAACAACGGCGCCGGCCTGAGGCTCGCCGGCCGCCATCTGATCATCGGCTGCAACCTCCACGGCAATCTCGGCGGGAACATCGTCGGCGGTTCCGACACCCAGCTCTTCCACAACAACGCACCATGAGCCGGCCCTATCAACGGGCCGCGGCGGTCGCGGCGATACTGCTCGCCGTGACGATGGGCACAGCGTTCGCCGAGAACATCGACCCGGACGCCACCGGCCAGCAGTACGCCTACGGCGAGAACGCCGGCTGGTTCAACGCTCAACCCTCGGGTCCCGGCGGCCCGGGGGTGCAGGTCGGCGACGATGAACTGTCAGGCTGGATTTGGGGTGAGAACACCGGCTGGGTCAGCCTTTCCTGTAAGAACACCCTCAGTTGCGCCACGGTGGACTACGGCGTGGCTCACGACGGCAACGGAGCGCTCTCGGGCTTCGCCTGGTCCGAGAACAGCGGCTGGATCAACTTCGGCCCCGCCACCTCCGGCGTGACCGTCAGCCTGACCACCGGCGAACTTGCCGGCTACGCCTGGTCCGAGAACCTGGGCTGGATCAGCTTCAGCTGTGAGAACACCGGGAGCTGCGCCACGGTGGACTACCGGGTGCGGTCGAAGTGGAGCTGCGATCCGCTGCCGGCAGCCCCGACCGATGAGCCGGAGCTCATGGTGGACCTTGCGGCGGGGGTGCCTCTGCTCAGCTGGGACCGGGTCGATCCGGCGACGGGGTCAGACATCGTCGTCGGTGATCTTGACTGCCTGCGGACATCCGGGGGCGATTTCGCCGCTTGTACCAGTGGCTGCGTCGACGACAACCGGACCACCCTCGACGCCCTGGCACCCGCCGGTGGGTCGCAGTTCTTTTTGGTGCGGAGCCAGAACTGCGGCGGCAGCGGGTCGTACTCGGTCAGCGGGGGAGGCCAGGTGGGCACCCGGGATGACGAGGTGTTGCTTTCGGGGAACGACTGCGCGAACTGATCCGCGATGAGTGAGCGGAAGGGCCCGTCGGTGACGGACCGGCGGGCCCCGTCACTGCCGTCGCCTTATCGCCGGCTCAGCGCCTCGGTCAGTCGAGGCGGAGGGTAGTTGGCCAACTGATATCAAACGGCGTATATTGATATCGAGGTCCCCATGGTTCGAACCGTCATCTCGCTTGAACAGGCTGACAAGGACTGGCTCGACGCCCGTGCCTCCGAAGAAGGCGTACCCATGACCGAACTTATCCGCCGCGCTGTCCGCTTGCTGCGCGAACACAACAAGCTCTCTCGTCCCGAGCGGGACGAGCTTCTGAAGCGCACCTCCGGAATCTGGAAGCACGAGGACGGCCTCGACTACCAGGAGCGGATCCGTGGAGAGTGGTAGCGGGGTTCTGCTCGACTCCGTCATCCTGATCGACCACTTCAACGGCATCCAAGCCGCGACCGACTACCTTCGAGACGTAGCCGGGCAGGCGCGGATCTCGGCCATCACCCGCGCCGAGGTGATGACCGGCTTCAAGCCGGCCGATGCCGACGCACCCCGCCAGCTACTCGACAGCTTCCTGACGATCCCGATCGATGCCGCCGTTGCTGACCTGGCCGCGGAGTTGCGTCGCTCCGGGCGGCTGCGCCTGCCGGACGCACTTCAAGCGGCCGCAGCGGTCCATCACGGACTGAAGTTGGCCACGAGGAACGAGAAGGATTTCTCGAAACGCCGCTTCAATTTCGTCGTGGTTCCCTATCGTCTGTGAACCAAGAGGCGCTGCTCTGCTCTCAGGGGCCGAGCGAGTGAACTGAGAATCGAGCTTGGCGCCGCACCGAGGGGCGAACCGCAGGCGCGCGCGCCGCCCGGACCAGAAAACGCCGCAACTTCTGCAAAGCGTCGTACTTGACGCGGCTCGATGTCACCGGGCTGATGCACAAGCGAGCCGCCGCTTGACGGTTGCTCAGCCCGTCGACGAAGCGCAATTCGAGCAGAGCGCGTTCCAACGGTTTCAGTCTCCCCAAAGCCTGTTTCAACTCCGCCGCTTGCTCCGTAGCTTCCAACTGCCGGGCAGGGGTGCGTTCCGCATTCGCAACGAGTGAGTCCGACGACAGCGTGTCGTCGCGATCCAGTGACTCCTCTCGAGCCCCGCGGCGCAACAGGCTTGCCACCCGCTTGCGCGCCACACCGATGGCGTAACTCAACGGTTTCGCCACACGGCCGTCGCGGCAAGCCTGCAGCGTTGCCAGCAACACCTGTTGCGAGAGATCGTCGACTTCATTGAGAAAGCGCGTGGGAAGCAACCGTCTCACAACGCAGTGGACGGTGTTGCGCAGCTCCTGGGCGCGCCGGTCGGCGGGGCTCTGCGGGGGATGGTAGACGCGCATATCGGCCCTCCCGGAGTCGGGTGTCCATTCGGGGCCTACCTGGAATAACGACGCCGCGTGACGCGAAGGGACATCTCGTTTTCAGTAAATCGTTCTTACCAAATCGTCCGCTCTCCTTTTCTGAAAAACGTTCGCGAGAAAACCGGGGGCCGCCCGACTAGACAAGTACGGCCGCCCGTCATCCAGGCCCGTCGGTGAAGGCACGCGCTCGACCAGGGGCGCGAATACGAAGACCAGAAAAGGAGTCGTGTATGGGTTTGCGTCTTTCAAGGCGCGTTGTCGCCATGTTGTCTCTGTTGTTGTTCTGTCTGTTTCTGGTTCCCGCCGCGATGGCCACGTCGGCGCTCAGTCCGTTGAGTGTCGACGAGTTGCGGGATCGCTCGGATCTGGTGGTTGAAGGCACCGTGCAGTCGATGGAGTCGGTGCGCGAGAACGACCGGATCTTTACTTACATCCACGTCGACGTCAGCGACCGCCTCAAGGGCGCCGCCGGTGACGCGATCACACTGAAACTCTACGGTGGCGTTCACGAGGGCATTCGCACCCGCGTGCTCGGTGCGCCGTGCATGGGCTCCGGCGAGGAAGTGCTGCTGTTCCTCAAGGCCAACGGCGTCGGCACCTTCGACGTGGTCAACCTGGCCGAAGGCAAGTTCGAGATCGTGCGCGACGGAGGCGAGCCCGGCGTCCGCCGCGACCTGAGCGGCATTCACTATCTCGCGCCCGGCGATCTGACCGCCTTCCCCCAGACCCTCGAGGAACTGCGGCAAGCCGTGCGTTCCTCGACCCGGCGATAAGGAGAGCGTGATGCATCGCACCACCGTTCGCATCGTCGCCCTCGTTCTCTGTCTGCTGGTCCTCTCGACCGCAGGCCACACGGCCCGGTTGATCGAAGCCCAGGCGGTGGACGGCACCTACTGCGCCGGCGCCCTGGTCGCCTGTGGCGCAGACGCCACCCTGCTGCGCTGGTTCAAGGGCAGCTCGAACATTCCCTACTGGGTCAACGAAGACGCCGCGGCCGATGCGGGGGCGTCGCCGATTACCCAGGCGGATATCATCAACGGCACCCAGGCCGCATTTCAGGCCTGGGAGGATGTGCCCTTCGCCATCATCAAGTTCGCCTACCAGGGGGAGACCACGGCGCGGATCGCCGCCGATGGGATCAACACCACCCTGTTCTTCGATCCGGTGCCGGACACCGCGGCGTGCGCCGGTTCCCTGGGCGCCGCCGGGGGAACCCTGGCGGTCACGATCCTGACCGAGAACCTGCCCGAAGGGGAGATCATCGACGCCGACATCGTGTTCGACTCCGCAGACAGCTGGGAGCTGAGTCTCGACTGCACCAACTTCGACTTCCAATCGACTCAGACCCACGAGGTCGGTCACGGCATCGGGATCCATCACACCGAGGCTTCGTGCATCGGCTCGACAGCGACCCGGCCGACCATGTGCGGCGGCTACTTCTGTACGGCTGGGCAGCCCGGGAGCCGCACCCTCGAACCCGACGATCAGGCGGCGGCCCAGTGCCTCTACCCCGAGCAGCCGACGACGCTGCTGATCGACCAGACCGGTTCGATGAACGCCGACAGCCGGATGGACGACGCCAAGGAGACGGCCAACGCCTACATCGACGACTTTGCCGACAACGTGATCAGCGTGACCGCCTTTGCCGAGAGCGCAGGATGTGCGCCGGCCCGGGACGGCTATGAGCTGCTGGAAGACTGGACCGACGACGTGGTCTCGCTGCAGGCCGCGGTCAACGCGACCTCGCCCTGCGGCGGCACGCCGATGTGGGAGTCGATGTGCTGCGCCATCGGCAAGGCGGCGGAGATCGCACCGAGCAACGTGTTCATGATCACCGACCGGCTGGAGAACGCGAGCGACAATGTCTGTAGCGCCGACTGTCCCGCCGGTTACTGCGGCGGAGCCGATTCCTGCACCGACGCCGGCATGGTGGCCGAGCAGGCTTCTGCCGACGGCGTGACCTTCTTCATCATCGACATGGGTAACTACAGCGGGACGAGCCTGGGAGCCGGCGACGGCCTTTCCGGCGACGGTCCTTCGGGAGATGGGGACGGCCAAGATGACTTCTGCAACACCGAGATCGTCGATCAGGAGAGTCAGGACCTGGCGGAAATCGCCCGGATCAGCGGCGGCTACTACTGTGCCGCGTTCAACCGGGCGGATCTCGATCAGGCCCGCCGTTTCATCCAGCGTCGCATGGCCGAAGACGGCCTGCGCCAGCAGAACCCGGTTACGTGCAGCCCGTCCCAGGGCTCGGTGTTGATCGACGATATCCAGGCCTACGATGTCGGCGGCAGCCCCAACTCACCCTTCGACGGTCAGCAGGTCCAGATCCGCGGTGTCGTGACCGTGGCGCCGGGGACCTACGACGCCAACACCCGCTACGTGCAGGACTGCTCCGGCGGTATCCAGGTGCTGGCCAGCGGCGCACCGGCTGCCCTCGGCGATGAGGTCGTCGTCAACGGAACCGTGTCCGACATCCTCGGCGAGATCCGCCTCTCTCCGGTGTCGTCGTTCACCCAGCGGGATGTCTCGTCCCTGCCGCGGTTGCCGATTCAAGATCCTGCTGATGGGCTGATCTACGAGACGATCGGTTCGTTGATGCGGGTTCAGGGTTTCGTCGCCGGTCCGGTGGCGAACTTCCGCTTCAACCTGGTGTCGGACCTCGGGTTGCCGTTGTCTCAGTCGCTGACCGTGTTCATCGATCCCGACACCGGCATCGATACCGCCGGCATCGTCCCCGGTGAGCTGTTGACCGTCACCGGGGTGGTAACCCGGCGGCTCGGACAGAACGAGCTCAAGCCGCGCAACCAGGGCGACGTGGTCGACGCCGGAACGCCCGGCGAGAGCCAGTCGATGGTGGTCACCGGCTACAACAAGGCGACCGGTGAGATCCAGGTCAGCTACGGCAACGCCTGCGACGCCACCAGCCACACGATCTATAGCGGCCCCTTGAGTCAGGTGGGTACCTACGGCTACGACCAGGCTTTCTGTGGCCTCGGCCTGGCCGGCAATGCCAGCTTCAACCCCGGCCCCGGAAGTCACTTCTTCCTGGTCGCCGGCGAGAACGGCAACGCCGAAGGCACCTACGGATTGGACAGCCAAGGCAACCAACGGCCGGAGGATGTGGGCACCCCCGGCTGCGACCGCCCCCAAGAACTCGGTAACGTGGTCTGCCAGTAGTCCCTGTTCGACTCGAAGGTCTGCCGATGAGCCCGCCGGAGCGATCCGGCGGGCTCTTTTTGGCTGTAGAATCGTCTTCATCCCTATTGAAGGCCATGGACAACAGCCTGGGCGGCGTCGAGCTCACGGCCGAATACTTCCAACCCAGGTGGAGGAGGCTTGATGCCTGGGCCGCGAGAGTTCCGAGTCGAGTTCCCCGTGTTCTTCGAGGAGTGTGACTGGCAGACGATCGAGGCGAAGGGCTGGCTGACCGGAGTCGTCGTCGTTGCTCGAGATCGCCGGTCAACGGTTACGTTTTACGAACCGGTACGGCTAGGGCAAACGATCGAGGACGATCTATCCACCGACGCAATCTTTTTCGAGCGCAACTTGATTGTCCTTCCGTCCGTGACACGACGGAACATGGAAGCCGCGTTGGATCGGATGGCCATAAGAAACGAGCTGTGGGATCTGGTTCCCGATGGGGGTTGAGCGATCTCGGAGAGCGAATGAACGCGGATACGGTTCACACAGTCGATGAGTATTACGATGTTCCGTGCAAGGGTGTGGCAACTCTTGGGGGGCAGCCCGTTGCCTATGAGCGCGAATGGGATGCCACGGCCGATGACTACACGGAAATCTATTGGCTGTCTCCGATCACCGACGACGCTCTGGTCTTGGCGCTGGAAGCGTGGGCGATCTGGAGGCGCTGGGAAACCGCATTTCACCAGGGAGTAGCCACGTTGGATAGCCATCCCGCGTTGCCGGAAGAGAGAGCTCGCGCCGCCGAGCTGAAATTGTTGCTCGAACCGCACCTCGCGATTTGTAGAGAGGCAGCGCGTTGCGCCACCGGTGAGTTCTTTCCACGGGATGATCCGGATTGGTCTGGCCGTGGCCAGGTGCCCTTGGCGGTGCGATGGACTTTGCAAGGCCAGTGACGCTGATCGAGGGATTCTGACCATGGGTATCAACGAAACTGTTGAACTGAACGCTGTCGTGACTTGGAAAGCGAAGGCGCAAGGGGAACTTTCAGCCGCCGTTTGAGGTATGAGGCCAACGTTCTTGGTCGCGAGTGACTTGACTACATCCAGGGTCTACAACCTTGCTGAGGGGGAGGACATGGCGCGCGGAGGCACCTACAAGGTGCAGATCGTCCTTCCCTACGGCAAGGTCTATGCTGAACACCTAGAGGTCGGAGGGTTGTAGATTGGCGCGCGACTACTACGCAGAAGCGGAAGTTGTCTGTCAGGACTTGGAGAGATCCGGGCGACCCGACCTCGCTCAGGGCCTTCGAGACGCCAAGGCGCGGGGATCGACGGCAACCGAGATACTGATGGGGCTGCGATGGAAGCTCCAGCAAGCACTTGAGGAAGAGGCCGGCCTGGGGAGTGCGGAAGTGAGTGTGAGAGCACTGAAGAAGAGTCTGGACGAAGTTCTGCAGTAGGAGTGACCCTGATCTACTGCTACGGAAGGCGAACCCATGGTAGCGCGGGGGTACCTACAAGGTCCGTATCGTCCTGCTCTACGGCGGGGTCTATTCAGACCATCTAGAGGTCGGGATGTCTTTCCGACTTCACGGCGGTGCTCGACAGACTGCGAGCGGTACCGTGGAAGAGATCCTGGATGACGTATCCCCGATGGGATCCCGGTTTCGCCGGTAGCAGGCTCTTCGGCAGGGGGCAGGGTACGAGGACACAACGCGGCCGGAACACGCCTCGTCGGGGGTGCCGCCGGCCTATTGGATAGACATGTCGAGTCACTTCGATAGCGAGTGCGGTCGAGCGGAGGGCGAAAGATGAAGATATTCTCAAAGAAACGCCAGGTCGCTCGGGGGTTGCACGTTCCAGTTGAAGCTGATTCGGTGGATGGACCGATCGTGCAATTCGGAGATGGCCCCGCGGTCATCAACTTTCCCACCGAATCAGGCGGGTGGGGTCAAGTCACCTTCGAACGCCTCGATTCGCTACGCATTTGCAGAGGTGAGTACAGCCCTTATTCGGGCGAACCGGCATCCTGGGTATGCACTGTTGATAATTCGACCTGGCTCAAGGAGAGGTACACCTACGAAAAGGCCCACTATGGCAACCAGTACAACTTCGGCGGGGACGTTGATGAGATGCTCGCCGAGTTCTCTCACTACCTGTTTCGATTCCACGACGAGTTTGTCGAAGCGATCGCGGCCGCGATCTGGCTCGAGGAATCGGCGGAGCAGTTTGACGGGGTCTCACCGAGGCTCGATCACCCCCTACGAGACCTGCCAGAATCGAGCATCTCGGAGCGTTTCGAAGCACACGGGATAACCTGCCAGGTCAGGACCAATTCCAAGCCCAAGGATGAGCTGGTGCGTGATGCGGCGCTGTGTTCGCAGAATATCGTCCAGTACGCAGCCGAGCTGGAAGGCTCGAGCAGTATCAGCTGGACGGTCCAGGCCAAGGTGAGAGACGGCTACCCAAGAAGCTACCTACGCGACTACTTCGGCAACGCCAAACAGGTATTCGATGGAGTTCCCGATGAAGCGAAGATCCGCCCGCGTATCGAACAATGGCTTGGGGAAGTCCGTGCTCGAAGGGACGAGATGGGACTCGATTGAGGAGAGCCTATTGCTCTCTGAAAACCCGGACTCGCAAGCGACGCTGTCCCTGCTATGGACCAATGCGCTTCGGCCAATGGTGAGGGTGCCGTATTTCACGCTCAGCCAATGCGGGGAGGCGATTCTCAGTACGGAATCAGATGTTTGGATTCTATGCCAGCAGGATGGTTGGTGTATCGAGAAGTTTCATGAGGGAGAGTTGAGCTACGGGCGGTCGCGCGAACATCTCGGCTCAAGGAACTCGGAAAGAGGATGATGCTCGTGACGGATTACAAGGATCACGTGCGAGATCTCTTGCGGGCTGCAATCGAGCGCCCCGAAGTGGTGTTGGGGGGGCGGCGAGAGGTTGCAGCTTCTTCAGCAAATGCTCATCGGGCACTCCTGGGCGTACTCGCAAGCGCGAAAGATGGAAGCAACGCATTAACATTCACCTTTGAGTAGACCATGCCGCGATCGACAAGAAATATAGTTGTCAAGAGTATGGGGTCGACGCCTTTCTTCTCCGAGCAGGAATCATGGCCGCCGGAGGTGCCGCCGGAGAGTAGAGGCGATGAGGTAGTCGGAGTCTATCGCAATCCCGCTCCATGGGCCGATTCGATCATCGTCTTCGGCGGGCAAGCCTTTCACATAGCAGAGCATTCTGACGTTGAGAGAGTGGCGTACGAGGACGTACTTGGCTTTGAGAGCCCCCAATCAAAGCAAGACAGTACTGGAGTCGTCCTTCGAACAAAATTAGGCGAGAGGTTCGTGCGTGTAGCTGGGAGCTACGGGCCATCTGGGCGATTCAAGGATGCCTTCAACTTCATCATGATCCTGCGACGCATAGTCATACGAAACAGAATCTCGGGGTGTAGTCAGGAGAGGGAGAGCTAGGGTGTTGTCTTGCGCTTGCGTGCATCGACCACACGAGAACGAAGACCAAGAGACACAAACCAGCGAAGTCTGCGAGCGATTTCACACGACTGTTCCCGAGCAGTTCTACTGGGTTCGCCTGCGCGACAAGATCTACTCTTCGATCGAAGAGCTACATGCTGACCTCGACGCGTGGCTGAGCGAATACAATCAGAACCGGCACCTCACCAAGTGGCTGGTGCGGCGGCAGGACGTTCATGAGGGCCAAGCAGACCGCAAGAGGAAAACCATCACTGCGTGATAGAGGTTGGGACGTTGCGGGAGAGTGATCTGTCCGGTCACGTTCCGGTTACTACACCCTACCCCCCAGTCTCCTTCATCCGATCCATCCGCTTATTGATCGCCTGCTCCGACTCGGGATGCCGCTTCATCGCATCCATCAGGATCCCGCCCGCCGACTCGACCTCGCCTAGCTGCGCCAACACATCGGCAAGTGTCGCCGTAGCCAGCAGGTTGTTCGGATCCCGCGCCAACGACTCACGCAGGTTGCGAATCGCGTCAAGCGGTTTGCCTTCGGCCTGACAGGCCTGGCCGATCCAGATCTGGGTGTCTTCCTTGCCGGGGTGTTCCTGCTTCAGCTTGGCGCTGAGCATCTCGGCGCGTTCCATGTCGTGTTCGATGAAGATCGCGGTCATGGCTTCGGCAAGCAGGCGCTTGGATTCGGGTAGGCGTTCGCCGTGGCGGGCTGCCAGTTCCAGATGCTGGCGTGCCGAGTCCGGTTGGCCTTCGAGTTGGCGCAGCATGCCCATGTGCAGGTTGGCCAGGGCGAACTCGGGGTCGTGGGTCAGCGACTGTTGGAAGGCTTCCGATGCTTCGTCGAAGTAGAGCTTGTCGAACAGGGTCTTGCCCTTGACGAACAGCCGGTAGGCTTCGGGGGAGGCGGTCAGGCCGGGGCCGCCGCCGGCCAGGAGCGTGGGCGATTCGGTTGTTTCGCCGCTCATGTCCAGGCCGTCAAGCACGCCCTGGGTCAGTTCCGACACCATCGAGAAGATGTCCTGGCCCTGCACCTTGTGGGCCACGGCGACCGAACCGGTGCGCACATCCTGGGCCTGCACGTCGATGCGATAGGTGTCGCCGGCTTTGACAAGTGAGCCGTGGATCACCAGATCGGCGCCGGCCCAGCGAGCGAGCTCCGCGGCGACGGAACGATCCAGCGGTTGGTCGGTTGGCTTGCCTGCCGCTGACAGCAGATCGTAGAGCCGCTGGGTCGCGATCACGTCCAGCTTGGTCGAGCGGCTGAGGTCGGTGGTCAGCATCTCGGGAAGTCCCCGGGCCAACCAGTCGACATCTTGATCACCGCTGTTGTTTTCGAAGAAGGCGACGACGACCCGGGGCAGCCCACCGTTCTGCACCGCCAGGCTCGTATCGCCGAAGCGGCCGGCCGGTCCGAGCCCTGGCGGGGTGTGGGGCCGCGGGGTCGCTCCCGGGGTTTGGATGCCTTCGGTGCGCAGCCGCATGGGCTCGGCCTGTTCGATGTCGGTGGCCGGGTTGCTGCGCAGCCGCGGGATCGCCCAGACCGCCGCCACGGCAACCAAGGCCAACGCCGCAACGCCGGCAACGCCGCGCCACAGCGTCGACGAACCGCCGGCGGCCGCACCCGCAGCCCGCTGGGCCCGGCGCAGATGGCTGGTGGTGAGCTCACCGGAACGCAGCGCGCGCAGATCGGCAGCAAGTTCTTCCGCCGAACCGTAGCGCTGCTCCGGCTGCTTGGCCAGACAGCGCATCACGATCATCTCGAGCTCGACCGGGATCTCGCTACGGATCTCGCGCATCGGCGCCGGGTCGGTCAGGTTGATCGCCTGCACCGTGGCGAATTCATTCTTGCCGCTGAACGCCGGCTTCCCGGTGGCCAACTCGTAGAGCAGGCTGCCTAACGAGAAGATGTCCGAGCGGGCGTCCACCGCCTCGCCCATGGCCTGTTCCGGCGACATGTAGGCCACGGTGCCGACCAGGTCGCCGGCGCGGGTGGCCCAGGTGCGGGTCGGCGTCTGGGTGGTGTTGGATGCCGGGTCGTCGGCGGGAGCGGCGGTGTCTTCGAAACGGGCGATGCCGAAGTCGAGCACCTTGAAGTAGCCGGATTCCGACGCCATCACGTTCTCGGGCTTGAGATCCCGGTGCACCACCCCTTGTTTGTGGGCGGCCCACAGCGCGTCGGCGATCTGCACGCCCCCTTCGACCACCTGCTCCATCGGCACCGGGCCTCGGCGCATCAGTTGGCGCAGGTTGAGGCCCTCGACCAGCTCCATGATCAGGAAGGCGGTGTCGCCGTCCCGGTCGACGTCGTAGAGCGTGGCGATGTTGGGATGGTTGACGGCGGAGACGATGCGGGCTTCCCGTTCGAAGCGGCGGCTGCGCTCCTCGTCGGCGCTCAGCGCCCGGGGCAGCATCTTGATCGCGACGGTGCGGCCCAGGCGAGTATCCCTGGCGCGGTAGACCACACCCATGCCCCCTTCCCCGAGGGGATTCTCCAGCTCGTAGTGCTTGAGCTTCTGGGGGTCAGACACTCGTGCCACCGCAAGGTCCCGCATGCCGACGCCTCCTACCGCGCCGAGGACGGGGACCCTCCAGTGTAACCAACAAACGGGACGCGTGGGGAATGCCGCATCTCGCACCTTTCTTTTTGGAGCCGTTTGTTCGGAACTGTACTCGTCGGAGGTCACTCCGACGGGGCGTCCCTCGCCGCAAGCAGCGTCGAGGTCGCACCGGAGTCCGATGGAGCGCCGTGCGAGTGCGGGTTCCCGCGATCGCAACCGGCGCAACGGTCGTCGTCGGCTACGGCGGACAGATGTCCGCCGATCGCGGCTAGCGCTTCTCCAGCCGGACCGAGCCGCTGAAGACATCGATCTCGACCGAGGCTCCGCCGCCGTTGTGGCTGAACTCGAGGCTCTGGCCGGGACCGAACTTCTCGCGGCGGGCCTGGGGGCCGCCGAGGCCGTTGCGGATGCTGCCGCTGAAGGTCTCGATGTCGAAGTCGGCGCTGACGTTCTTGTCGAGGCTCAGGGTCACGGTGCCCGAGACCGATTCCAGCGTGATCGACGAGCGGTCGTTGAGCGCCAGGTCGAGCTCCATGGTGCCCGAGACCGCCTCGATGGAGACATCCCGCGGGGCGGTGGTGCTGCGAGCGACCACCTTGCCGCTGACCGATTCCACGTTCAGTTCGCGGAAGGAGTCGCCGACATCGATGCGGCCGGAGACGTTCTCGATGTTGATCACGCCGCCGACGCCGTCTACCTCGATCCGGGCGCTGACGCACTCGAGATCCAGGTCGGCATTGTTCGGCACGTGGATGGTCAGATCGACGTTGGCCCGGTTGTTCCGGTGGGAGCCGCTGTGCAGGTCGACGCTGATGTCGATGTCGCCGTCATTCTTGTCGATCTCGATGTCATCGACGCCGGGTCCGACCCAGCCGCTGATGCGCATCTCGCTGCGGTCCCAGCCGATCACGGTGATGTCGCCGGAGACCACTTCCAGGGAGACTTCGCCCCGGGGGGCCATGTCGTGGGTCAGGTCGACTTCCCGTCCACCCTTGCTGCGGGGGGAGTCGTCCCGGCCGGCCGCGGCGGGCAGCGCCAGGGCCACGGCCACCAGGCCGATCAAGAGGAAGCGGGCGAGGGTCGCCTTGCGGGCGTGGGCACTCTTGGCTGCAATCGAGGACTTGATCATCGTTCCTTCCTCCCGTTACGAGGAGAGCCTGGAAACTCTCCACAGGAGATCCAGCTTCTGACGGTACATGGCGGTCAGCATCTCGGTCTGCGCTTCCCCGCCGGGATCTTTCGCGAGCGCCGCGCGGATCTCTTCGATCGCACGGTCGATGATGGCCAAATTCTCACGCAGCGCCGCCTGGGTCTCAGGCGCGAGCTGATCGCTACGAGCCTCGATCGACTCCAGCAACAGCTCGGCTGCGCGCACATATTCCTGTTCGATGGCGGCGAAGTCCATCCCCTCGTCGGCCGCGAGGCTGATCTGGGGCGGTCCGTCCTGTCCGGCGGCTCCGCCGTTGGCTGCCGTGGCGCCCCCGTCGGCGCCCGGCGCCCACTGGCCGCGGAGCAACCAGCCGCTCAGTCCGGCGACGATCAGGAGCGCCGCCGCCAGCCCGATCCAGGCGGCACGCGGCGTGGGCCGCGCCGCCATCTCGGAATCCAGCGCCTGGCGGATCTCAGGAAAGAGGTCACGCCCGGGGGCCACCTCCTTGGGCAGGGCGGCGGCTTCGGCTCGCAGCGCCTTCAGCGCCTCGACCTCTTGGCGACTGGATTCACAGTCGGCCAGTTGCCGTTCGAGCTGCTCCCGCTCGGCATCATCCAAGAGCCCGTCGACGTAGTCGTTGAGCAGCGCTTCATCCAGGCGGTTCTTTTTCTCGTTCATGACTGCAATGCCTCCCGCAGCAACCGCCGTGCGCGGTGCAGCTGGGATTTGGACGTCCCACCGGCGATTCCGAGCATCTGCCCGATCTCGTCGTGTTGGTAGCCCTCAATATCGTGCAGCACGAAGACGTGCCGCGCCCGTTCCGGCAGGGTCGCCATCGCCCGCTCCAGGTCGATGCCCTTCCCCGTGGCGCTGAGCCGCGGAGCCGGCCGGGGTCCGGATTCGTCGATCGATTCCTCCCGGGCTTCCCGGGGGCCGTGGGTCCGCCGCTCGGCGATCACCACGTTGGCGGCGACCCGGGCCATCCAGGCGCCGAAGTTTCCACCGCGGAACAGGTCGAGTTTGCGCCAGGCCCGGAGGAAAGCTTCCTGGGTCAGCTCTTCCGCCTTGGCCTTGTTCTGGGTCATCCGCAGGCAGATCGCGTGGACCCGGCCGGCGTTTTCCCGGTAGAGGGTCTCGAAAGCGGACATATCGCCGGAGCGCGCACGGGCGACCGTCTCGTCGAGGTTCCGGTCTGCTCGGTCTCCGGCGATGGCGATCGCTCCCATACGGTGCTCCCTGGAATCCCTTCCGGTTCCGCTGAGATGAATGCGGAAGGACCGGAGAAGGTTCGAACCAGGGGGCGAATGCCTATCGTAAACGGCTTTTCGGCGGTTTTTCTGCCCGAGCGGGAGGGATGCCCGGGCGGGACCTGCCGGCGGGGGCGAATCCAGGGCGAAGGTGGGTGGTCTCCATGCCGCCCCGCCAAGAATCCCAGTCCGGCAACCGGGCTACCCCATAGCCGGTTGCCGCCGGGCCGGAATCCGGCCAAAACCCTTATGTAAGGGTGGCCCGGAACCAGGAGGAGTCGCGCCCAGCCCCGCCCATCCGTCCGCCGGAGGCGGGGATCCGGAACCCTTACAGATCGAAAAAGTCCCGCCTTTCCCGGCCTGCACCTTCCACGCTGAGTCCGCGCCCGCCTTGCCTCCCCCTGGCGGTCTCGCGGTATCGCTCGTTAGCCCGTGGGGCGCAGCGTGGGGGCCGGCGAAAGGCGGGCAGCAAGCCCACCCCTCGACTCCGGGCGGGGCGGCCTGTCGAGCGCCGCCCCGCCCGTTTCTTCTGAATCAGCCCGAAACCTCCCTGGGCGCTAATGCGTTGTTACTGGCGAAACCCAGGAGGGAACCCCATGCGCAAGTTGATCGTCCTCGCGGCCGCGATGCTGCTGTCGGCTACCGGTTTGTTCGCCGGCGTGCTGATGGAACTCGACCGTCCCGAAGCAAGCGAACTACAGATCGGAGGCTTCGAACTGATGGAGGCCGCCGATGTGGAGATCGAGGCGGTCGGCCGGCGATCCGACGATATGGGGCGCAACTGGTTCAGCTCCGACCGGCGCGACAATGCGATGTCGGTAGCGGCCTGGGTGCTGCGCAGCGATACCCGCGAGCCGGTCTGGGAGCTGAGCTACGACGACTCCCGCTCGCTCAAGGGCAGCCTGCGCCGCGGAAGCGAACAGATGCGCCTCGAGCCCGGCCGCTACGAGGTGTATCTCTTCTCGCATCATCGCGAGCACCACTGGCGTCAGCAGGACGACGACGACAGCCTGCTGGAGCGGATGTTCAAGGGCAAGGTCAGCCGCATCGAAGATGACCTCCCCGAGTGTTTCATTCGAGTGACCACCCGCGACCGGGTGCGTTCCCAACGCTTCGAGCCCGACGGCGCCATGCCGAACACGCTGGTGCGCATTCACGAAACAGGCGACTCACAGTTCATCGAAGAGGCCTTCGAGCTGACCCGACCGGCGACCGTGGAGCTCTACGCCTTCGAGGAACGCAGCGGCCGCCACGCCAGCGACTACGGCTGGATCCTCAACCTCGACACCATGGAGCGGGTCTGGACCACCGACGACCGCCTCGGCCGTCACGCCGGCGGCGCCCGCAAGAACCGCATGGTCAAGGATGACGTGCAGCTTCCCGCGGGCCGTTACGTGCTCGGTTTCGGCACCGACGATTCCCACGCCTTCCCCGAGTTCAACGCCACCGCGCCGCTGGACCCGCTGAACTGGGGCATCACCATGCTGGCGGGCCAGGGCTTCGACCGCAGCGCGTTCCGCACCATCGATCGCCCCGAGATGATCCCTTCCATCGACATGACCCGCGCCGGCGACGGTGAGGTGCTGGAAGCCGCGTTCCGGCTCGATCGCAAGAGCACCCTGCACGTGCGTGCGGTCGGTGAGTACAGCAGCCGCGACTTCTTTGACCGCGGCTGGATCGTCGACGCCTCCACCGGTGAAGTTGCCTGGGAGATGACCCGCCGCAACACCGTCAGCGCCGGCGGCGCCGAGAAGAACCGCATGTTTGACGGCCCGGTGACCCTGCCTGCAGGCACCTACCAGGCCTACTACATGACCGACTCCTCCCACAGCTACGTCGACTGGAACGCCGCGGCGCCCTTCCTGCCCGAGGCGTGGGGTATGGCCATCGCGCCGATGGAAGGTGCGCGGATCGAAAAGCTCGACCTGGACGAGGTCGAGGCCGACGACAACGTGCTGGCCAGCATCGTCCGAGTCTCCGACGATGTCCGCGAGCGGGACCGCTTCCGCCTCGACGCGCCGACCCGGGTGATGATCTACGCCCTCGGCGAGGGGGACCACGGCGAGATGTACGACTACGGCTACATCGTCGACGGCGACGGCCGCCGGGTCTGGCGCATGGACTACGACGAGACCCGCCACGCCGGCGGCGCCGACAAGAACCGGTCCTACCGCGGCGACCTGATGCTGGAGCCCGGTGAGTACGAGGTGGTCTACGTCACCGACGACTCCCACTCCTTCGGCGAGTGGAACGCCAGCGGGCCGGACGATCCGCTGGCCTGGGGGATCACCGTCCGGGCGCAGTAGGCAGGCGCAATAGGCGCAGGTTGACGCTACTGCGGTCCGTTTTCCGCAACGGCTCCTGGTTGTCCTAGGTGTCCCGCCACGATGGGCGTAGTCTTGGCTCAAAGGAGTCGAGACATGGGCCATCCACTCATCGCGTTGCTCGTGGTCGGACTTGCCGGCACATTCTTCCCTGTGAGCGAAGAGTCGGACCTGCTGGAGTCGTCGTTCGGTGCTGCTTCTCGGGGCACGACAAGCAGCTGTGAACTAGGGGTCTACGACTATCGACAGGTGCGCGCTCCAGAGGCGCCTGCGAAGCATCGGATGCTCACCTGGTTCGCCGACGACGTTCGCAGGGTGACCGCCTACGAGGTTGCCGGAGAGTTGACGATGCTCTCCTTCTGGATCGACGGCTCCGTCCTCAAACACGGCTACAGCGACGACGACATGCGGTTCTACGGATCGTCCACGCCGGGTTGGTCGGAGGACGTGATCCTGGAAACGATCGACCGGATCGGCTGGACCGAGCGCCTCGGGCCGCTGGCCGACTGCGATTCCGGAAAGGTGATGGGAGGGCGGGTTCACCGAACCCTCGTGTTCGAACGAGGCATCGCCAGCGTCAGCGAGAACAACGTCGAGTTTACCCAGGGGCGCGATGGATGCTCCGCTCCGCTCTATCGCCGATACACCGTCACGCTTGTCGAGCCTCGGGATGGGGTCGTCGAGGAGAGAATCGAGCCGCTCCAGGAGGACCATTCCGAGAGCGCCGGTGACGAAGCAGATCTCGACGCCGCGGAGCGCAGATTCTTCCGGGGGCCGCGCGCCTACCCCAGGGTGCGGTTGGGGGACGTGTTGATCGCGGTCGACGATGACGAGTTTCCCTGGATCGGACTGGGCGACTCGGTGAGCTACGGCATCGACGGCTGCGGGCGCATCTGGTGGCCCTGGCCGTTGGGTCCGCAGCTCTGAATCGCGTGAGTTCGCCGGCTGCTGACATATCCTGACAACAAGCCCGCCTACTGAGGCTCGGGCTTCGCCGGATTCCGGCGCCCGCGGGTATCATCTATCCACGGGCATGGACTATCTGAGCGAGATCACCCGGCGGTGGTTCGAGGCCAGCTTCGGCGGGCCCACGCCGGTGCAGGAACAGGGCTGGCCGCGGATCGCGGCCGGTGAGCACGCCCTGTTGCTCGCCCCCACCGGGAGCGGCAAGACCCTCGCCGCCTTTCTCTACAGCATCGATCAGCTGATCCGCACTCCGGTCGATGAACCCAAGGGTGTGCGGGTGGTCTACGTCTCGCCGCTCAAGGCGCTTGTCTACGACGTCGACCGCAACCTCCGCTCGCCGCTGGTCGGGGTGCGCCGCACGGCGGAACTGGCCGGCGCTGCGGTGCGCAACGTCGAGGTCGACGTGCGCACCGGGGATACGCCCCAGAAGGATCGCCAGCGACAACTGAAGCATCCCGCCGACATCCTGGTGACGACACCGGAGTCGCTCTACCTGATGTTGAGCAGCCGCACCCGGGAGAACTTCCGCACGGTGCACACGGTGATCGTCGACGAGGTCCACGCCCTGGCGCCGACCAAGCGGGGGGTGCATCTGGCGCTGTCGTTGGAGCGGTTGAGCGAGGCGGCGGAGAAGGATCCCCAGCGGGTTGGCCTGTCGGCCACGGTGCGACCGCCGGAAGATGTGGCGCGGTTCCTCGGCGGAGACCGTCCGGTCAAGATCGTCGACACGTCGACGGCGCCGAAGGTCGACCTGCGGGTGATCGTGCCGGTGCCGGACATGGAGAACGTGCCGGCGCCGCCTCAACCGGACGAACCTCAGGGTGGATCGATCCTCGCGGAGTTGTATCGGTCGCAAGGGCTGACCGATGCGGCGGAGCTGGATCGCGCCGAGGATGACGACAACGAATCGGGTGCCGGTCACGGTGACATCGACGGAGAGCCGGCTTCGCGCGGCAAGGTTCAGAAGCTGGATCCCGCCGGCCGTACCGGGATGAGTCTCGGCCCCCACGCCGGCGGCAACGACGCCGAACGTGGATTGTGGTCGGCGATCTACCCGGAACTGGTCGACGAGATCCGCGCCAATCGGTCGACGATCATCTTCGTCAACAGCCGCGGCCTCTGTGAGCGGCTGGCCCAAAGGCTCAACGACCTGGCCGAAGAGAACCTGGTGCGCTCGCATCACGGCAGCATCTCCCACGAAGAGCGCCGGGAGATCGAGGAGGCGCTCAAGGCGGGACGGCTCAAGGGTATCGTCGCCACCAGTTCGTTGGAGCTGGGGATCGACATGGGCGCCGTCGACCGGGTGATCCTGGTGGAGTCGCCGGGTTCGGTTGCCCGGGGCCTGCAGCGGGTCGGCCGCGCCGGGCACCAGGTCGGAGAGACCTCGGCGGGACGCTTCTACCCCAAGTACCGGGGGGACCTGCTGGAGACCGCGGTGATCACCGGCCGCATGCGCCGGGGAGAGATCGAATCGATCGCCGCGCCGAAGAACGTGCTCGACGTGTTGGCCCAGCAGATCGTGGCGATGGTTTGCGATACGCCGAGGCAGGTCGATGAGATCGAGGCGTTGATCCGGCGTAGCGATCCCTACCGTGAGCTCACCACCGGTGCGCTTCACGCCACCCTGGACATGCTCTCGGGCAAGTACCCCTCGGCGGATTTCGCCGACCTCCGGCCGCGCATCAACTGGGATCGCACCACCGATACGCTGACGCCGCGCAAGGGCAGTCCGATGCTGGTGCGGCTCAATGCCGGCACGATCCCCGACCGCGGTCTCTACGGGGTCTACGTCGGCAGCGACGGTCCCCGGGTCGGTGAACTCGACGAGGAGATGGTCTTCGAGTCCAAGGGGGGGGATACCTTCACCCTGGGCGCGACCACCTGGCGAGTCGAGGAGATCACCCGGGATCGGGTGATCGTTTCTCCGGCGCCGGGTGAAGCCGGGCGGTTGCCCTTCTGGCGCGGCGACGGTCCCGGCCGGCCGATCGAGCTGGGGCGTGCCCTGGGTGCGTTCATCGGCAAACTGGAGTCGATGCCGCGGGACAAGGCGGAGACCTGGCTCGAGGCCGAATCCGGCCTCGACGGCTTCGCCGCCGGCAACCTGCTGAACTATCTCGACGAACAGAAGGAACACACCGGCACCCTGCCCACCGACAAGCGCATCGTGATCGAGCGCTTCCGCGACGAGCTGGGCGACTGGCGCATCTGCGTGCTGACCCCCTTCGGTTCGCGGATCCACGCGCCCTGGGCGCTTGCGGTGCAGAGCACCCTGGTGGCCCGCAGCGGGTTCGAGATCCAGGTGATGCATACCGACGACGGCTTCGTCGTGCGCATGGCGGATTCCGACGAACCGCCGGAGCTGGATCTGTTGCTGCCCGATCCCGACGAGCTGGAAGAGCTGCTGACCGAGGAGCTGGCCGAGTCGCCGCTCTTCAGCGGACTGTTCCGGGAGAACGCGGCGCGGTCGCTGTTGATGCCGCGGCGCCGGCCGGACAAACGCAACCCGCTCTGGGCCCAGCGGATCAAGGCGCGCAACCTGCTCGGGACGGTCAAGAAGTTCCCCGGGTTCCCGATCGTGCTCGAGACCTATCGCCAGTGCATGGCCGATGTGTTCGACCTGCCGGGACTGACCGATCTGTTGCGCAAGATCCGCGCTCGGGAGGTAAGGGTCGAAGAGGTCGAGACCCGCAGCGCGTCGCCGTTTGCCCGGGGGTTGGTCTACGCCTGGGTCGGGACGGCGATGTACGAGACCGACACGCCGATCGCCGAACGGCGCGCTCAGGCGTTGACCCTCGACCGCGGCCTGTTGCGGGAGCTTCTGGGCCACGCCGAACTGCGGGAACTGATCGATGCCGAGGTACTCGAGGCCCTGGAAGAGACCCTTCAGTGTCTGCCCGAGGATCGTCAGGCACGGGATGCCGACGGGCTACACGATCTGCTGCGTCGCCTCGGCGACCTGACGGCGGCGGAGCTTGCCGATCGCTGCAGCGTCGACCCGGCGGGATTGTTGCCCGGACTCGAAGATCAACGCCGGGTGACGAAGATTCGCATCGGCGGCGACGAGCGCTGGATCGCTGCCGAAGATGCCGGGCTCTACCGGGATGCCCTCGGGGCAGTGCCGCCCAACGGCTTGCCCGATGCGTTCCTCGAGCCGGTGGAGGATGCGCTGGCGACGCTGTTGCGCCGCTTCGCTCGCGGCCGCGGGCCGTTCCTCACGCGCGACGCCGCGGAACGTTTCGGCGTGCGCGAGGCTCCGGTGCGGGATGTGCTGCGCGGGCTGGAGCGGGACGGGGTGTTGATCGAGGGGGAACTGCGCCCGGGCGGCACCCGGGTCGAGTGGTGCGATGCCGAGGTGTTGCGCCGGCTCAAGCGCATGAATCTGGCCAAGCTGCGGGACCAGGTGGCGCCGGTCGAGGCCTCGACCCTGGCGCTCTTCCTGCCGCGCTGGCACGGCCTCGACGAGAATGCCCGCGGGCTCGTGGCGGGCATCGAGAAACTGGAAGAGGCGATTGTGCAGCTCGAAGGGTTGCCGCTGCCCTGGAGCGAATTGAGCGCGCGGTTGTTGCCCGCTCGTGTGCGGGACTTCCGTCTGGAGATGCTCGATACGCTGAGTGCCGGCGGTTGGCTCTGCTGGGTCGGTGCCGGTGCACTGGGCGCGACCGACGGCCGTGTGGCGCTGGTGCGCCGGGAGCAGGCGCCGCTGCTGATCGATGCCCCCGAGGAGCCTCCCGAAGGGGAAGTGCACCGGGCGGTGCTGGAGCAGCTGGAACAGCGCGGTGCTTCGTTCACGGTGGCGCTGTTGCAGGCGGCGCAGGCGGTGGATCCGCAGATCGGGCCCCGGGAGCTGGACGATGTGCTGTGGGATCTGGTCTGGGCCGGCTACATCACCAACGACACCTTCCAGCCGTTTCTCAGTCTGGGGCGGCGCAGTTCGCGGAGTGGCCGCGGGGGCTCCCGCGGCGGCGCGGCAAGTGGCGCCAGCCCGAATCGAAGGCGGGGCGGCATGGGCGGGGGACGCGGGATGCGTCCGATGCGCGCCGGTCGTTTCAGTGCGTCGGCAGGGGGCATGGCCGGCGGACGCTGGTCGCCGGTAAGCGAGCTGCTGGGCGCGGCACCCGCGGTGACCGAAAGACTCCACGCGCGTGCGCTGTGTCTGATGGAGCGCTACGGACTGATCAGCCGCGAGGCGGCGCTGGCCGAGAGCTGGGTCGGCCGCTTCGGTCCGCTCTACCGGGTGCTGCGTGCGATGGAAGATGCCGGGCGCATTCGCCGTGGCTACTTCGCCGAGGGCCTCTCCGGCGCTCAGTTCGCGCTCCCCGGGGCGGTCGACCGCTTGCGGGGATCCAAGCTGGAAGATCGTCCGGTCGACGAAGAACCCCAGGTCCAATGGCTCGCCGCCGTCGATCCGGCCAACCCTTATGGCGCGTTGATTCCCTGGCCGGAGACCTCCGGGGGGGAGACACAACGGCCGCGTCGGGTCGCAGGCGCATCGTTGGTCACCGTCGACGGTGAGCCGGTGATCTATCTGGCGCCGCGGGCGCGCAAGATGCTGACCTTCAAGAACGTCCGCGCCGAGGGAGCCTTTGAAGCGGCCTTCCTCACCTTCGCTGACCATGGGCGCCGGCAAGGCCGGCTGCCGCGCATCGAACAGATCGACGGACTCCCGGCGAAGGAATCGAAGCACTACGCCACGATGTTGGAGTGCGGCTTCGAGCGGGACTACCGCGGACTGATGGTTTCGGCGCACCCGGAGCTTACGGGTGGCCGTGCGGGTTCACGAGGCAGCGATGGGCGTGGGAGTGACGGCCGCCGCGGTCCACGGAACGATGGTTCCGGTCGTCATGGTTGAGGACGGTTGCCGTGCCTGAAGGGGATACCATCCACAAGGTCGCGGCGGTGATGAACGAGACCCTCGCCGGCGAGACCGTCAAACACTGCATCGTCCGCGGCCGGGCACCCCGTACCGACGCGAACCTCACCGTCGACGGCGTCGATGCCCACGGCAAACATCTGTTCGTCAACTTCGACGACGGCCGTGCGCTCCGCAGTCATCTGGGCATGCACGGGAGTTGGCACCGCTATCCACCCGGTGCCGCCTGGCGCAAACCGCGACGCCTCGCGGCCATCGAGCTCCACACCGACCCCTGGGAGTTCGTCTGCTTCAACGCCAAGGAGGTCGAGTGGCTGCGGCAGGGGAGTTTCCGTCATCGGGATCTGCTGGCCTTCCTCGGCCCTGACGTGGTCGTCGAGGCGCCGCCGATCGACAGGGTGTTGAAACGGGTCCGGGGGCTGCTGCCCGGGGATGCGCCGGCGGTCGACGTCTTGCTGGATCAGCGGGTCGCCGCGGGGATCGGCAACGTCTACAAGTCCGAGGTGTTGTTCATTCACCGGGTTCATCCGGCGACGATGCTGGAGTCGATGAGCGACGCGCTCCTGGGCGAGTTGTTCGAGGAATCGAATCGCTTGCTGCGCCGCAATCTCGGCGGCGGGCCCCGGGTGACCCGCGACGACGGCGCCGCCAACAAATGGGTCTACGGCCGCAAGGGCAAGCCCTGCGCCGGGTGCGGCGGTCCGATCCGCATGGAACGGATGGGCAAGCATCTGCGGGTGACGTATTTCTGTCCGCGCTGTCAGGGTTCGCAGCAGGGGAGGCGCCATGCCTGAGTTCAGCTTGCTTCTGGGGTTCGTCTCCGCGGCGTTGGTCGTGCTGATCCTGCCCGGCCCGGGTGTGCTGTACGTGATCGCCCGCAGCGTAAGCCAGGGCCAGCGCGCGGGTTTCGCTTCGGTGCTGGGTCTCTCGGTAGGGGCGATGGTGCATGTCATCGCCGCGGCCGTCGGGTTGTCCGCGCTCTTGTTGGCGTCGGCGCCGGCGTTCACCGTGGTGAAATGGCTGGGAGCCGGCTACCTGATCTATCTCGGCGTGCGCACCTGGCTCGAACGGGATTCGGAGATCGACGTCGGTCTACCCGAGCCTCGCAGCTATCGGCGCCTGTTCGGTGACGGCGTCGTGGTCAGCGTGTTGAATCCCAAGATCGCCATGTTCTTCGTCGCCTTCCTGCCGCAGTTCGTCCAGCCGGCCCGCGGGCCGGTCGCGGTTCAGATCCTGCTGCTGGGCGGGATCTACGTCGCCCTGGCGCTGGTGACCGATGGGGTCTACGCGGTGCTCGCCGGGCGCCTGGGGCACTGGCTGGCCGGCCGACATCGCCCAGGTCGCTGGGTGCGGGCTGCCGGCGGATCGGTCTACGTCGGGCTGGGCGTGACGACGGCGCTATCGGACCGGCCGTAGCCCCAGCGGAGTTCGCCTGCGGCTGCCGGCGCCGCCACGCATGAGGAGACCTTGGTCTCGAGATCCGGCGGCTGGATGTCGGCGATCAGTCCCCACTCGAAGCGGGAACGCTCCTGTTGACGACGCTTGTCGACCCGCTGCACGGCGTGGAGTCTTGCAGAGCAGACTCTCGGCAACCAATCCGGCAGCGCACAGGCATGATTTGCCTACAGCTTCTCGAACAGCATCTCCACCAACTTCTTGGCCTTCGCGATCCGCGTGGCCTCGTCGCCGTGGTTGTC
The DNA here is from genome assembly GCA_001664505.1 of Acidobacteria bacterium Mor1. Taxonomy (GTDB): domain Bacteria; phylum Acidobacteriota; class Polarisedimenticolia; order Polarisedimenticolales; family Polarisedimenticolaceae; genus Mor1. Next base: position 3,468,207 of record CP011806.1, on the reverse strand, counting down.
GGACTTGCTGATCCGGATCTCGGCGAACTTGTCGCCGGAGCGGGCGGTCAGGGTGCCGCGCATCGGCTCCCAGGCTGCCTGATCGAGGAAGCCCTCGATCGCCTTGGGGTTGAACATGTTGCCCTGCTCCCAGCGCTGGCTCGCCGTGTCTCCCTTGGCGAAGGTGATCGACACGCTGTCCGGGCCGCCGGCGCCGAGGTAGCCGCAATGGGCGATGTTGGCGTAGTCCGCCTGCTGTTCGGTGGTCTTGTAGGTCCCGCCGGTAACCGCCGAGACATCGGCGACGGGCAGTAGCTCACACAGCTGCGGCCGATCGGCGGCATGGAGCGCCATCGTCGACGCGGCGAATAGGCAAAGCAGCAAGACTCCGATCCGGTTTCGATTCATGGCCATCCTGATCCCTCCCCAGAATTCAGCCTCGCCGCAGTCTACATGATGTAAGGAGTCTGCGAAGCAGACTCCAAGCTTCCAATCTTGCAAAGCTATGGGGAAAGGAGTCCGCGTCCGCGGACTCCCAGCTTCCAGTCTTGCAAAGCTCGAGGGGAAAGGAGTCCGCGTCCGCGGACTCCCAGCTTCCAGTTTTGCAAAGCTCAAGGGGTAAGGAGTCTGCGAACGCAGACTCCCGTCTCCCAATCCTGGGACACCCCTGGGACAAGCAGTCTGCGTTCGCAGACTCTCAGCTCCCTGCCCCGCAAGCTTGCGCGTAGAGAGTCCGCGAATGCGGACTCCAGGCTTCCAATTCTGCAACGCCCCATCGCAGGCGAGTCCGCGAATGCGGACTCCGCCGCCCGCCAAAACGCTACCGGCCGACTCCGTTCCCCGGGGTAGCCGCCAGATATCGCCCGGCTCGCTGCATCAAAAACCGGGTTCGCGGCGTTCTCTACGGCAGCGCGCACCGCCCGCCGGTTGCCGCCGAGAACGTAGGAGGGGCTCGTCATGTCGCTGCACGCTTCGTTGGTCAGGTCTGCCCGGATCCCCGGTCGAAACAGGGATCGGTCGCTACCCTCAGTAGACTGGCTGCGCCTTTTCATACCGTTATGCCTGCTAGGCGTGGCCCTGCTGTCCCAGCCGGGCACTCTCGCCGACAACGGCGCCCTGGCGACGGCCTATCCGATGGAGCCGATCCAGGTTGACGGCGATCTGGGGGACTGGCCCGAGACGCTGAAGCCGGTTCCGATCGAAGGGGTGATGCGTGGCGAAACCGAGGGAGCCACGGATCTGGCCGCGTCCTTCCGCGCCGGCTATGCGCCCGGCACGCTCTTCGTGGGCATCGAAGTACGGGACGATGTCCACGTGATCGTGCCCGGCGGCGAGGCGGACTGGGACGCCCAGGACGGGATGCTGCTCTATGTCGATCCGACCCACTCCCCTCGAGGTTCGGCCCCCTTCGCTTTCCTGGTCGCCGGGGATCAGCGGGACATTCCGCAGCAGGACGGCACCTGGGACCCCAAGATCCCGGGCGCGAGCTGGGAGGGGATCGAGCTCGTGATCAAGCGTCACGGGACGACCACGGTTTACGAGTGGAGCCTGGAGCTCGGCGATGCGATCCGCCCCGGGCGCACTCTCGGCTTCGACCACCTGGTCATCGACGTCGACAGCGAAGAGGATTCGACCGCCCTGCGCATCTGGGGGCCCTTCGGCGGCAAGAGCTGGCGATCGGCCCGCACCGGCGACCTGCTTCTGGTCGATCCGGGCACGGGCACGGGCACGGGCGCGGGCATGGGCACGCTCCGCGGGAGTTTGAGTTGGGACCCCGCCGCCGACGTGCCGCCCCTGGGCAAGACCCGGGTCAAGATCACCTCGATCGACCATCCGCAGTTCTGGCTGGTCGCGCCCACCGACGAGGAGAGTCGCTTCGAGGTCGAGCTGCCTGCGGGCCGCTACCGATTGGAATCTCCCTTCCCGGTGTACGGCGACGACTTCCAACACCCGCTGCGCCCCGGTACCCAGGTCACGGCCAGGGTGCGCAAGGGGCAGGTCACCACGGCCAAGGAACTGGTCTACCGAATCGCGGCGACACCGGAGTGGATCGGTAAGAAAGGCCTGCTGCTGGAAGACACGCCGGACCTCGCCGACAAGCTCGACCGTTTCATCGAGGCCTACACCACGCGCATGGGGATCCCCGGCGTTTCCGTTGCGGTGATCCGAAACGGCAAGCTGGCCTACCACCGAACCTTCGGCTTCAAGAACGCCTATACCCAGGAGCCGGTCACCCCGGAGACACTGTTCGAAGCAGCGTCGATGACCAAGACCCTGTTCGCGTTCGCCGCCATGCGGCTGGTCGAACGGGGTGAGCTGGAGTTGGACCAGCCGCTCCACACCTACCTGCCCTTCGAGGAGATCGCTCACGACGAGCGCTACAAGAAGATCACCGCGCGTCACGTGCTGAGCCATCGCACGGGCTTCCCCAACTGGCGCCGCTACAACGACGACGGCCGGATGGACATCAAGTTCGAGCCCGGCAGTGAGTTTCGCTACAGCGGCGAGGCCTTCGAGTACCTGGGCCGGGTCGCGGCGCATATCACCGGCAAGTCGCTGGAACAGGTGGTGCGCGACGAGACGCTGAAGCCGCTGGGAGTTACCGCCGAGATGCACTTCGCAGACAGCCCGCGCCTCCGCGAGGTGGTGGCTCACGGGCACAGCATGCTGCGTCCGTTTCGGATCAACTCTCCCGGGGAGATCGGGGTGGCCCACAGCGCTCAGGCCGAGGCTCTCGGTTTTGCCCAGTTCATGACCGGCCTGCTGCAACGCAAGGGGTTGAGATCCGAGACCTACGACCGGATGCTCGCCGTGGCGTCGAGGATCGAGCCGGGCAAGCAGGGACACGACGAGGACCTGCCCTGGGGCCAGGGCTTCGGCCTGGGCTTCATCGTCTACGAGACTCCTTTCGGCACGGCCTTCGGCCACAGCGGCGACAACGGGGATTTCCGCTGCAACTACGAGCTCTACCCGGAGCTCCACGCAGGCTTCGTGGTGTTCGTCAACAATGAGGCGGGCGTGCCCTTCTACAAGGAGCTACGCCGCTTCCTGGTGATGGAGCCGGGCCCTCGGTAATACGGTGGAGTCATGAAGACTCGACCCCTGAGCCGGAGCGAATCGCCCAGCTGGATCGTCTCGATCGATTCGCGGCCGACGTGCAGCGACGAACGGTTTTCTAGCCTCCGCAGACCGAGCGGTTCATCTCGTCGAGTGCGTCCTGGACCGGGCCGAGGTCCATCTCGGCCCGGCGGGCGTCGACGTTCTCGGGATCTTCCATCGGGCGCAGTTTCATCGTGCCCCCTTCGCACTTCCAGTCGGGCTGGGTGCCGTAGCGCTGCTTGCGGTCATGGTTGACGGCGACCCGGTCCCACAGATACGCGTAGTCCTGTTTGCGCACGCCGTTGCTCTCCAGGTAACCCTCCATCCGTTTCAGCGCCTCGGCTTGGAGGTCCGGCGTGTCGTCGGCGTGCTGGGCCAGCAGCCAGGCGTGCTGGGAGATCCTGCCGCCGAAGCGGTGGCTGTCGATCCAGTCGTAGCGCTCCATCAGTTCGCGCAGCGTCCTGGTCGAGGCATCGTCGGCCGCGGTCGCCTCGGCGTAGGCCAACCGGCTGTGCCAGAAGTCGGCGCCCTGTTTGTCCTCGGTGCGGGCGCCGATGTAGACCCGGCGTGCCGCCTGGTCCCGGGCCCACAGTTCCCCGATGCGGCGCTGCACCGCGGCGATCTCCGCGTCGTTGCTGTCGCTCTTGCCGGCCATCTTCATGTGTTGGCCCAGCGCTTTCTTCCATGCCTTGTCGAAGGCCTTGCCTCCCTTGTCCAGCGCGCGCCTGCAGGTGCGCTCATCCTTGGAGGCCTTTGCGATCTTCACGCCTGCGTCGGCCAGGGCGGCACCCTGCATCCGGTTGCCGTCGGCGTCCTCGGCGTCGAGCATCGACTCGAGGTCCGGTAGTTGTTGGTCGGAGCCGCCGCCGAAGTGCCAGGCGCAGTAGTCGAAGTCGCGAGCGGCCGCGGGGTCGTCGATCAAATCGTCGATCGGTCCGGCGAACGCAAGGGTCGCGGATAGGCAGAGCAGAAACGGCAAGCAGGCGTAGCGCATGGTGAGGCCCCTCACGTCAGTAGAGCCGTCGTGGCTCTCAGTGCTGTCTACGCGAGGGTAGTGCCTGGAGTTGCAATGGACCCGCCGGTCCGTTGAGATTGTCCGCGAGCGATAGCTGAATTTCGTCGGTCGACGAGAGACCTTTCCTCCCGTCGCGCGTAAGTCCATTGGAGCTTACGGAGGGGCAAGATGAATCGGAAACACCAGTACGTGGTCAGCGGGCTGTTATCGGTCATGGTTCTATGCGCCGGCTGTGCCGGCGGGAGCGCGGAAACCGCAGCATCCGGGAGCGACACGGACACCGGACAGGTGTCCGGTCTGGCGGCTCAGGCCCAGGCCGCGTTGGAGCGCGCCTTCCCCGCCGACGGTCCCGGCGGCACGGCGATCATCGCCAGGGAGGGCGAGGTGCTGTGGTCCGGCGCTCGCGGGATCGCCGACCTCGAGCATGGCGTGGCGATGGAAACCGACATGGTTTTCCGCCTGGCCTCCCTGACCAAGCAGTTCACCGGCGTGGCGGTGCTGATGCTCGCCGAGCGGGGCAAGATCGATGTCGATGCGCCGCTCCAGCGCTACCTGCCGGACTACGACACCGGGGGCAGGACCGTCACCGTGGCTCAGCTGCTGGATCACACCGGCGGAATCCCCAGCTACACCAGCATCCCCGGGTACATGGATACCAAGGTCCGCCAGGACCTGTCGGTCGAGGAGTTGATCGACAGCTTCCGCGACCTGCCTTTGGACTTCGAGCCGGGGGAGCGCTTTTCCTACAGCAACTCCGGCTACGTGCTTCTCGGCGCCATCATCGAGGCGGCCTCGGGCCGGACCTACGAGGAGTTCATCGAACAGGAGATCTTCGCCCCTCTCGGCATGGAGGATTCCCGCTACGGTCGCCAGGATGAGCTGGTCCAGGGGCGCGTGCGCGGGTACGTGCAGGACCGGGACAACGGCTTCCGCCCCGCGCAGTTCCTCAGCATGACCCAACCCTACGCCGCGGGCTCTCTACTCTCCTCGGTGGAAGACCTGGCCCTGTGGGGCCGGGGGCTCTTCGGCGGCGAACTGGTCGAGCCCGACAGCATCGAGCGGATGGTCCGGCCGGCGACCCTCAACGACGGCAGCCCCTCGAACTACGGCTTCGGTTGGGGCGTCGGAGGCAAGCTGCGGGGCCGTACGGTCTATAGCCACGGCGGCGGCATCTTCGGCTTCTCGACCCGCGAGCTCTACATCCCCGAGGACGAGGTCTTCGTTGCGGTGCTCTCGAACCATGGTGACGGCGGCCAGGTCGGGCCGCTGACCACCGAACTCGCCGCTCTGGCCATGGACCTTCCCTTCCCGGTGCGCGAGGTCGTGGAGCTGCCCCATGACGAGGTCGATGGCCTCCGCGGTATCTACCGAACCGATGACGAAACACCGGTGCGAGTGTTGAGTTCTCGCGGCCGGATCCAGGTGACCGTCGACGAGGATCGGGCCTTCGTCGCCGACCCGATCGGCCCGCGCCGCTTCATGGACGAGGACGGCCTGACCTACGTCGAGTTCGAAGCAAGCGACGACGGGGCCATGGGTGTGCGGGTGTTCGACGAAGAGGCGCTGGAGCCGCTCGAAGCCGGCCGGACCGACGAGGCGTTGATCGAGCGCCCCGATGTCGAAGTCCCTCGCCAGGTGCTCGAGAGCTACCACGGCAAGTACCGGCTGGATCTCGGTCTCGATCTGGAGTTCGTCGATCGGGAGGGGCGGATGACCCTGCTGGCTCCGGGCAATCCCGAGTTGCCGCTGTTTGCCGAGTCTCCGGAGCGCTTCGTCACCGAGTGGCTGGACGTGGCGCTGGAGTTCCAGGTCGCAGCCGACGGCTCGGTGACGGGTGTGGTGCTGGAGCAGGAAGGGGGGCGCTACCCCGGGAAGCGGCTCCCGGAGTAGTCGGAGCTCTCCTTTACTGGATAGTGATACGCAGCGGACCGACCTGGGGATTGTCGCGGCCGTTGCTGCCGCGGCCGGGAACGATGGCGCCGATCTCGACACTGCCGGCGGGGATCAGGGTGCCGGCGTTGACGATCTGATCCCAGCTGACCGCCTTGGTCCAGGTCTCGCCGGGCTGAATCTTGACCGTCGTGGTGCCCCGGGTGTAGTTGCGGCCGTGGGAGTAGTTCCACAGGTCGCCGCCCGAGTGCACGGCGCTGAAGTCGAACTGCCGGCCGCTGACGAAGCTGTAGGTCATCGTCGCGCTGCCCTCGTTCTTCACCTTCATCGTCATGTTGATCGTCTCGCCACGGGCGTAGGTCTGGCGGTCGGTGGAGAGCGAGATCTTCACGTCGCCGCTCTGGGCGCTGACGCTGGGGCTGGTGTTGGCCGGCTGGGTCATCTCGCTACCACCGCTACAGCCGGCGAGGGTCAGCAGGGCAAGAACGAGGATCGCGGTGGTCTTCAGTCGCATGAGCTTTCTCCTGGTCTGGGACGGCGTTCTTGCCGCTCACCCGGAGAAGCGACGGGATCTACGGCCCGCCCTCAAAGTTCGAACCGCCCCTTGACATGCAAGTAAACGCTTGCATATTATGAAGGCGTGACGGGACAAGACGATCTGGTGTTCAAGGCGTTGGCCGATGGGGGCCGGCGCCGTTTGATGGATGCCTTGCGCGAGCAGAACGGGCAGACCCTGGGCGAGATGTGCGCTCATCTGGAGATGAGCCGCCAGGCGGTGACTCAGCACCTGGGCGTGCTGGAGGCGGCCGGCCTCGTCGCCGTGGTCTGGCAGGGGCGGCAGAAGCTGCACTACCTGAACCCCGTACCGCTCTTCGAGATCTCCGAGCGATGGATCCGCCCCTTCGAGCGCGGGCGCCTCGGAGCCTTGCGGGACTTGAAGGCCCGATTGGAGGAACGTGATGAAGAGACCTGATTTCAGCTACACCATCTACATTCGAGCGACCCAGGAAGAGGTGTGGCGCGCGTTCCTCGAACCGGAGTTCACCCGCCAGTACTGGGTCCACGAGAACCGGTCGGACTGGAAGGTCGGTTCCAAGTGGGCCCACGTGCGCACCGACGAGAAGGGCACTACCGACATCGTCGGTGAGGTCTTGGAGAGCGAGCCGTTCTCGTCGCTGGTCTTCAGCTGGTGCCGCCCCGGCGATGAGAACAACCCGCAGCGCACGTCCCGGGTCAGCGTGAAGTTCGGCAATCAGGACTGGCCCGGCGGGCCCTGGACCGTGGTGACCCTGGAGCACACCGACTTCCAGGGGGACGAAGAGATGCAGACCGGTGTCAGCGGCGGCTGGCCGATGGTGCTGTCGGGAATGAAGACGCTGCTGGAAGCGGGACTGCGGGAGAACTGGGTGCTGCCGAAGGAGTGCGCGTAGCCGACCGTGTTGACGGCCCCTGCCCGGCCCCGGGTCTGGGTCTGGCGAGGCGAGGCGACGCGAGGCGAGGTGCCGGGGCGGCTACATCCGAATCCGTGCCGGCATCTCGGTAACCTGCTTGTGCTCTTCCTCGCTCTTGGACAGCCCCGCCATCCAGCGGCCGAAGCGATCGGCCAGCGGGTAGGCGGTGATGCCGTGGAGCAGCACGCTCAGCGCCACGGTCAAGTAAGCCACGGTGCCGATCGCCTCCGCCTCGCTCACCATCGACTCTTCCAGCACCAGCAGCGCGAACAGCACCGTGGCCAATCCGCGCGGGCCGAACCAACCCAGGAAGAGCACCGTCCGTGGCCGGAGTCCCGCGCCGATCAGGCTCAGCGCCACGGGCACCATGCGGAACAGGGTCAACGCCAGCACGGCGTAGACCCAGTCCATCGCCTCGGCGTGAGCCAGCGCAGGCGGAAGCATCAGTGCGCCGAACAGGGTGAACACCAGCAGCGTCAGTAGCTGCCCCTCGGCCTCGCCGAACTCCAGCAGGCTCTCGCAGGCGTCGGAGGCGGTGTTGCCCAGGGCCATGCCGGCGACGAACGCCGCGATGAAGCCGTTGCCGCCGATCAGTTCGGCACCGGCGAAGGCCAGTACCGCAAGGGACAGCGACGACAGTTCCTGGAAGGTGTGGTTCATCCACTGCCGGGCGACGGCTGCAAGGATCAGCTTGCCGCCGATGACTCCCACGGCGATCCCCGCAAGGGGTCCCAACGTCACCTGTTTGATGCCGAACAGGATCCAGTAGGTCGGCGTCTCGCTGTGTCCCGCAGCGCAGGCGGACATGAACACCAGCAGCAGCGGCAGCGCCAGGCCGTCGTTCAGGCCGCTCTCGACGTTGAGGCTCTGGCGTATCCGTAGTGGCACCGACTTGTTGGAGACTACCGCCTGACCCAGCGCCGCATCGGTGGGGGCCAGGATCGTGGCCAGCACCGCGGCGGCGTAGATGCTCCAACCCGGGTGCATCCAGGCGGCGACGCCGGCTCCGAAGGCCACGGTCAGCGGCAAGCCGACCAACAGCATGCGAATCGGGAGCTGCCGTTCGGCGAACAGGGTGCGGATGTTGATCCGGGCCGCGTCGGTGAACAGGATCAGCACCAGGGTGATCTCGGCCAGGGTGTGGATCACCTCGTCTTCGACGTCGAGCTCCAGCCAACCGAGGCCGGACATGCCGGCCAGGGCGCCCAGTGCCACGAAGGCGATCGGCGGGGTCAAAATGCTGCGCTCGGCACGGCGGGAAACCAGCCCGAAGAGCAGCACGGCCAGAGCCAGCACGGCGAAGGTGGTGATCTGCATGCCTGGATTTTGCCACCCCCGGCGCCCGGGTTACGGCAAAACCGTCGCGCCAAAGAAAAACCCTCCGTCGCCGGGGCTCGGGAGGGTTCTTCGTCACGGCCGCGAGGTGAGTCCCCGCGGCCGTGTCGCTGAGTTTCGATCAGTGGTCGTGGGAATCGCCGTGATGCGAATGCCCATGGTGCGACTGTCCGTTGTGCATCGTCGCCGGTCCGTCGACGCTGTTGTATTCCTCTTGGGACAGCCACGGATCGCCGTGGAGCCCCGGCCAGCAGCCGTCCTCGGGAACCGAGAACACCGAGTCGAGGAACGCGTCGTACTCGCTGAAAGCCCGAATGCGCATGCCGATGCCGGTGCCCTCGGGGTCCAGCGCCATGTCGATGCGAGCACGCAGGTCGTTCATGTGGGCCACCGACATGGCGTCGGCACCGGAATGCTTGGCTGGGTCGGCCATGCTCTTGATCGCTTCTAGCTCGTAGCGTGCCAGCGCCGCCGCATCGGAGACCGACGAGGGCGAGACCAGGAAGCGGCCGAGCTGATCGACGTAGGACCGGTGGATATTGCGGCGGTAGAGATCCGGCGAGTTGGCCAGATCGTTGAATAGCCCGGCGCGCAGGTCACCGAGGAAGTCCACCGGGGCGTAGTCGTTGCCCCGGGCGACCTGTTCGGCCATGCGGTCGATGCGGCCGCCGTTGACCAGGATCATCAGCAGGCGACGCTGAGTCGCCGACAGCCGCGGAGCGACCCCCTGGGCGGTCAGCCGGTTGACGATGTCATCCTTCAGGAACATGTCCGGCGTGCTGAAGGCGTTCTCCAGCATGAACTTGACCGCCCGGCGCTGGTACTCCCCTTCGTTGGGGAAGTAGACCCGCTCGGCATCGCCGTAGCGCAGGTTGATCGATTGAACGCCGCCGACCACGTTGGCCACGTGACCCATCTCCCGGGCCCACTGGCCCAGCAGCTCGATGTACATGTTGGCCAGCAGCCGGTAGTCCTCGCCGGTCTCGGAGGTGGCGGGCACCAGCATGTCGGCGATGCGCTCCAGGTTTTTGAGGCCCATCTCCGTCGCCGCGACGGCGTCGGAGCCGAGGTCTTCGGTTTGCTGGGTCGAATCGACGAAGGGGTTCGGGTTACCGAAGCGGAACATCGGCTCGCCGACCTGGCGCGCCACGATCTCGGCCAGTCCCTTGCGCTCGGCCGCGTCGTTGTCGAACTCGCGGTAGCCCCACTCGGTGGAGAACAGATCGTAGGGCCCGACCGCCGGCATCAGGCCGGCGCCGTCGCCGGGCTGGGCCACGTAGTTGAAGCGGGCGTAGTCCATGATCGACGGCGCGGTGCCGTTCTTCTTGGTCCAGTTGGGGTCCCGCAGCTGGGCCACGCTGTAGGTGGACGAGGCCTTCATGTTGTGGGGGAATCCGAGGGAGTGGCCGACCTCGTGGGCCACGACAAAGCGGATCAGCTCACCGACCAGATCGTCGGGCATCGGCAGATCCTGGGCGCGCTTGTCGACGGCAGCTGCCTGCACGAAGTACCAGTCGCGGACCAGCTTCTGCACGTTGTGGAACATGCGCACGTCCGCCTCGATGATCTCGCCGGTGCGAGGATCGTGGACGTGGGGGCCGAAGGCGTTCTCGATCGGCGAGGCCAGCCAGCGGATCGAGGAGATCCGGGCATCTTCCGGATCCCAATCCGGATCCTCTTCTTCCGACGGCGGATACTTGCCGAGGATCGCGTTCTTGAAGCCGGCGGCTTCGAACGCGGGCTTCCAGTCCTCGATTCCGGCCTTGACGTACTTCTTCCACTTGTCCGGAGTCTCGCGGCTCACGTAGAACACGATCGGCTTGACCGGCTCGGACATCTTGGCGCCCGGGTTCTTCTTTTCGAGGCGCCAGCGGGTGATGTAGCGCACCGGCTCCGCTTCGTGCTTCGAATCGTCGGCGAAGTCGGTGAAGCCCAGGGAGAAGAAGCCGACACGGTCGTCGAAGCGGCGGGGCCGCATCGGACGCTCGGGCAGCTTGACCATGCTGTGGTGGATCATCGCGGTGATGCCGCTGCTGCGCGGAATGTTGGCGCCGGGAAGCCGGGGCGCGCCGGGACGCCGCGATCCGGTGCCCTCGGCGTAGCTGGCCATCACCCGGGTTTCGATGTTGATCGGGAAGGCCTTGGATTCCTCGACGAAGGAACGATCCGAATCCATCCGGCCGGAACCGAGAGCGCGGCGGGCGCTGAACTCGGGGACATCCTTGGTGAACAGGCCGGTGACGTCGATTACCGGCGAGCGGCCGGCGTACTTGACCTCGTCGTCAACCTCCTCGTCGGCTTTCTCATCGCCGTCTTTCTTGTCTCCATCCTTGTCCTCATCGGACTTGTCCTTGTCGGCGTCCTTTTTCTTGCCCTTGCCCTTCTTCTTGTCCTTGGCTTCCTTGCCGTCCTCGGACTCCTCTTCGGAGCCGGGCAGCGGAGCGTAGGCCACGACGTCGAAGGCCTTGATGATCGGGGCGAGGTTCGAGGCCTTGACCGCCATGGCGATCGAGTCGTCGGTGTCGGCGCGAATGCCGAAGCGCACGTCGCGCAGCAGCACCCGGTTGCCCTTCTTTTCCCAGCGCACGACCCGGTTGCCGGCGGGCATGCCCGCCAGGGACGAGCCGGCGGTGGTCTGCGCTACCTGGGTCACCCAGACCATGTCCTGGCCCATCGCTTCCAGCGGGATCTCGAAGTACAGCTTGTCGCCGACCCGGTGGGTGTTGAACAGGCCGCTGTCGCTGATCGCCTTCTTGGTGATCACCTCTTTGTAGGGCTTGATCTTGCTCTTCTTGTCGGATTTCCCGGGGATGCCGGGCTTGGCGCCGGGCGTCGCCTTCTTTTCCTCCGCCTTCTGGGTCGGAGTCGGGATGAAGCTCGAGCCGTCTTCCTGGTGAGCCGTTTCGGCCATCACCCCACTGAAGGTGAAAACCAGCGAAAGGGCGAGCAGAGTCGTGACTAGGGGGCGCCGTGAGGCGAACACGCGAATCATGAAGCGTTCCTCCGAGAACCGTGTCAGACAGAGTTGAACCTTTCGATTCTACCTTTAATTCCAAATCGAGGTTTCAGATTGGCCGCCGGAACCGCTGTGCGGCGGGCGACCGAGGCCGGGGTATCCGCGGTCAGGCCTCAGAGGTAAGGCGAAAGCAGGCGGGCGGCGCCGTCCCGCAGACGGGAAAGCACTGGGCGGGCAGCCAGGGTTTCGGGCAGCACCTGCTCGGCATCTTCGAGCTTTTTGTCGATGATGCGGCGGATTTTCCCGGCCAGTTCCGGGTCGTAGCACTCCAGGTTGATCTCGAAGTTCAGCCGCAGGCTGCGGGGGTCCCAGTTGGCCGAGCCGATCAGGCTCCAGGTGTCGTCGACGACCATCAGCTTGCTGTGATCGAAGGGGGGCGCGGTGCGCCAGACCCGGCAGCCCGGTTGCACGACGTGCTTGAGCTGGGCCGTGCTGGCCCAGCGGACCACCTTCAGGTTGTTGACCCGGGGAATCAGGATGTCGACGGTCACTCCGCGCATTACCGCCATATCGAGGGCGGCGGTCAGCACGTCGTCGGGCAGGAAGTACGGGGTCACGATCTGCACCGAACGCCGGGCCGATTGCAGCCCACCGAGCAGGGTGCGCCGCAGGGTGTCGATGGTCTCATCCGGCCCGTCGGGGACGGCGCGGCAGGCCACCGGACCGTGGTCGCCGGGTTCGATCGCCCATGCCGGGCCCGAGAGGGTCTCGCCGGTGGTGAACTCCCAGTCGTGATCCAGCACGGCGAAGAGCTGGTCGAGGACCGGCCCCGTGACCCGGAAATGCACATCCTGGCAGAGGTCCGCCGTCGCCTCGGTCAGCACGCAGCCTTCGCGGATGTTCATGCCCCCGATGAAACCGACGCTGCCGTCGACGATCAAGAGCTTCCGGTGGCTGCGCAGGTTGAAGTACGGGTTGGGCAGCGGAATGCGCGGCGGGATGAAGACACTGGTGGGAATGCCCGCGCCCCGCAGCGCGGTGGTGATCGGAGGACGGCTGTAGCGGGCGCCGACGCCGTCGATCAGAACCCGCACCTCGACCCCACGCTTGTGAGCCGCCTCGAGCACCTCGACGAAGCGCTTGCCCTCCCGGTCGTGATCGAAGATGTAGCTGGAGAAGGCGACCGAGCGGGTCGCGGACTCGATGGCGGCGCGCATGGCGGGATAGGCGGCGTCTCCGTCGACCAACGGCTCCACCTGGTTGCCGCCCAGCAGCGGCAGCCTGGTGGCGTTGCCGACTACGGTGCTGAGAATCGCCATCGGTTCGCCGTGGCTGCGGGCCACCACTTCCCGGGAGAGGGCGTCGGTCTGGGGGGTGAACCGCCGCTCACCGGTGCCGGCGGTAATCCGCGCGGCCCGTCGTTGAATCCGGTTGACGCCGAAGAAGAAGTAAGCGGCGGCGCCGACGAAGGGGCTGAGCACGATCAGGCCGACCCAGGCGATCGAGGCTCGGACGTTGCGCTTGCGCAGGATCACGTGGGCCGAGGCGAGGGTCAGCACCACGGCATGCATCACGCCGAGTACCCAGGGCCAGATCGTGACGGCCCAGTCCCAGAAGGGTGCGCTACTCGTCGTTTCCATCGCCGTACTTGGCGCGGTGCAACTCGGCGGCCTGCTGCGGCCAGCCGTCCCGTTCGATGCGCCCCTGGAACCGGAGTTCGTCGGAGACCCGCCGGATGTCCTCTGCACTCATCCCGGCGATGTCGCTGAAGCGAAGATAGCCCAGGCGGTTGAGGGTCCGCTCCAACACCACGCCGACCCCCTTGATCTTCTTCAGGTCGTCGACGGGAACGACCTCGTCCGTCGTGGGCGCCGGCTCCGGTTGCTGTTCCGGGGCAGCGGGCTCCAGGTCCAGCGTCGCCTGTTCTCCGGTTGCCGGTTTCGCGGCCGCCGGCCGGGCGGCCGGGGCCGGCGTGGTGGGTTGCGTTCTCTGCGCTTCCAGGCGATCGAGCCGCTCCCGAAGTTCGCTGCCGAGGGTCGCCAATGCCGTGCTCATCTCATCGATCTTGCCGTCGTGGTCGGAACGCCAGGCTTCGAGTCGAGCGGTGCGCGCGAGCGCCGTCTCGACCGTGTCGGCAACTTGCTTTTCCAGCTCATGGGTCCGGCCGTCGTGGGCGGTCACCGAGGCCTCCAGCCGTTCGGTGCGTTCCAGCGCCTGATCGAGTCTTGCGGCGACCTCGTCGTCGACCCGCTTCCGTAGCGCATCCACCTTGCCGTCGTGGGCACCGAACCGGTTCGCCAGCTGCTCGGTGCGGTTCGTCGCGCTGCCGATTCTCTCTTCGACGTTCCGGCCCAGCCGGTCGAGGCCCTGGCGCAGTGCGTCCAGACCTCGAGTCAGGCCGGTGACTTCCTCGCCAAGCGCGGCGAGATCGTCGTGTTTCACCGCCGCTCGATCGACCTCGGTCACGCGGGCATCCAGGGCTTCGGCTTTCGTTGCGCTGTCCGAACCCACCTCGGCCACCCGGGCCTCGAGCGACGCGGCTCGCTTCGCTTGGTGGGCACCCGCATCGGTGATGCGGGTCTCGAGCGCTTCGGCCTTGGATCGTTGATCCGTCGCAAGGTCGGTCAGGCGGGACTCCAAACTCGCGAAGGTCTGAACCAGATCCTGAAGCCGGGCCTCCTGTTGCGCCAGACCGTCGTCGTATCGGCCGAGCCGTTCTTCCTGGGATCCCAGCGACTGCTCGAGTCGGCCGAGTTCGGCTGTAGTTCCCTCCAGCTCCCGCGCGGTCTTGTCTTCCAGGGCCTTCGCGGTCTTCTTCAAGATGTCGAGCCGGCCCGTCTGATCCGCGATCTTCTCCTCGGCTGCGCTCAGGCGCTGCTCGCGGGCGGGGCGTTGCTCCGCCAGGGTCTTGGCCTCCTCTTCGAGTCGCTGCAGCGTCTTGCTCTGCTTCGAGCTCTTCTCGACCAGGCTGCGGGTGCGGCTGTCGATCTCGAGAGAGCGGTTGTCGAAGGTCTTGATGCGATGGTCGAAGGCGTTGAGCTTGTTGGCCCAGGTGGATTCCAACTCGATCAGCCGGTGGTTCCAGTGGCGCCCGACCAAGAACCAACCGAGCAGAAATCCGAGGGCCGCGGCGAGGGCGAGCCACATCAGGATCTCGAGGATCAGGTAGATCAAGGCCGGGCTCCTCGATCCAGGCGGAACTCCACCCGGCGGTTCTGTTGCCGCCCTTCGGGGCTTCCGTTGTCGGCGATCGGCCGGGTGTCGCCCAGGCCGACCGGCGTCATCCGGTTGTGCTCCAGCCCGGCGCCGCTGAGGTAGGCGACCACGCTCTCGGCCCGTTGACGACTCAGCTCGAGATTGACGGCGGGGTCCCCGGCGGCATCGGTATGGCCCTCGACACGAAGGCTCAGGCCGCGGCTGCGCAGCAGGTCCGCCAACTCGTCGAGGGTCTCACGGCTCTCCCCGGTCAGTTCGGCGGTGCCCATCTCGAAGGAGATTCGCCGTTCGCGGACGAGCACGTCCACGTCGGACTGGAGACGCTCGAGGTCGGCGCCTGAGGCGACGGGGACCCCTTCGGCCGCGCCGGCCGTGGTCGATGCTCCCGTGGGCTCCACGTCGAGCACGAAGGGGATCCGCACCCGCCGGTCGACGCCGTCCTTCATCCCGGCCACCTGGGCTTCGGTCGCGCCGTCGAGGCGGACCTCCAGGCGCCGGCCGTCGGCTTCGGCGGTGACCGCCTCGTCGGCAACGCCAAGCTCACCTGCGGCGAGCACCGCTGCCTGCTCCAACTCACGTTCGAGTCGCGGCACCTCGATCAAACAACAAAGCGCCGCCACGAGTACGAGCCCAAGGGAGGTCGCGAACGCGCCGGCGGTCGGAGACATCGAGGGCTCAGGAGCCCGCGGGGAACAGGGTCGCCAGGATCTCGTCGGTGCGGTTGCGCCAGCCGCTCCAGCCGGCGCTGTCGCTGCGTTCACCGCCGGCCAACGCGTGGCCGCTGGATTCGAACACTCCTGCCAGACGGCGGGAGTCGGCAGCGGTGTCGTAGCCGCGGTCGATGTCCTTCTCGTCGAAGCGGTTCCAGTCCAGGTACATGCGCAGGCCCTTGGCCTTGCTGGTGGTGATCTCCTCGATCAGGCGATCGCCGCCCATACCCAGGGCCACGCTCTGGATCGCCGCGCCGCCGAAGACCTCGTCATGGAGCAGCGCCGCCATCGCCGCACTGATGCCGTAGTAGCGGGTGCCCATCACGGCGTGGACCCGCTCGCCTTCGGCGACCCGGTAGCGTTCGCGGAGCGCCGGCAGCAGTTCGTCGACCTGCATACGGACGAAGTCCTCGGTGCGGGTGCCGCCGGCCTCGAGCCACCACTGACGATGGGAAGGCACGAAGGCCGCGATCACCGGGCGCATGCGGTCGCCGACCAGGTTGTCCAGGCTGTTCTGCATCAGGCCCTTGTCCAGCCAGGTGTGACCGTCGTTGACCACCAGCACCGGGTAGGAGCCGCGCCCTTCGGCGTAGCTCGGCGGCAGCCAGACCTTGATCTCCTTGTCGTAGCCGAGGATCTTGCTGGTCAGGGTGAAGGTCTCGAGCTGGCCCCGGGGGCCGTCGGGCACCTCGACGTGGCTGTCCTGCTGGTAGCCGGTGGTGAAGAACTCCGAGTGCTTGTTGTCGCCGAAGATGGCGGGCACGGTGCGATCGTTGTTCGGGTCGTGGGTCCAGTCGCTGTAGTTCGTCTGGAAGGAGTATTCGAAGCGCAGCCCCTCGGGCAGCTTGTAGCTGAGGTGAAAGAGGTCGGTCCCTTCAACCCGGTGCATCGGTTCGGGGGAGCCGCCGAGCATCGAGCCGGCAAGGGCCACTTCCTCGACGTCGCCGCGGTAGACGAAGTGAACCCACTCGCCGTCGATCACCGGCATCCGTTCATGGCGCGCCATGAAGGCATCGATCATCTCCCCCTTGCGCTCACCCGATTGCGCCAGTTGCGTCAGCCACTCGCCGAAGGCGTGAGACTGGGCCGCGTCGCCACCCGAGGCCGCTTCCGCTGCCTTGGCCGCAAGGGAAACCGCCGCCATGTCCTCGAGGTTCCGCACGAAGACCCGTCCGCCGGCAAAGCTGGGCCAGGTGAGGGAGCTTCCTTCAAGCGCCTGCACGACGGCCCGTTCCTTGTAGCCGTCGGTGGTGGCGTCGGCGATGACCACGTTGCCCTTGGCGGCGAAGATCACCAGCTTGCCGTCGACGAGGATCAGGCCGTCGCCCCCGGGAGGACGGGAGCGCCAGACCCGCTCGCCGGTCTCGGCATTCATGCAGGCCAGTACCTTGCCGCGGAAGCCGTAGACGTGACCCTCGTGGTACACCGGCGCCGCGTAGCTCTGACCGAGTACATCGGAGCGATAGAGTTCGGCGGCTTCGAAGCCGGCGCCGGACTTCCGCACCTCGTAGGCGATCACACCGGGACGGGAGTTGATCAGGAAGCGGTCGTTGCCGATGAACGCCGGCGTCGTCGAGTTGGCCCGCTGTCCTTCTTCGAAGGCCAGGGTCCACAGCTGCCGGCCGCCGGTATCGAGGCCGGTGATCCCCGTCGAGTTGACGGCGACGATCTGCTGTTTGCCGCCGAGGGTCATCAACACCGGCGACTGATAGTCGATGCTGCCCTCGCCGTGGGTCCAGCGTTTCTCACCGCTCTTGGCGTCCAGCGCCACGATGGAACGCCCCTCGTCGCCGCCGGCCTGGACCACCACCAGCTTGTCCACGATCAGCGGTGTGGTGGTGAAGCCGAAGTGGGGAGTCTTGCCGCCGAAGTCGTCGGCCAGGGACTTGGACCAGCTCTTCTTGCCGTTGTCCAGCCGCACGGCGTGGAGCACGCCCCGGGAACCGAGGGCGTAGACGTGGCCGTGGCCCAGGGTCGGGTTGCTCAGCGGGCCGTCGTCGGCGCCGTCTTCACCCTGGGTGATGTCGCCCAGCTTGTAGCGCCACAGTTCCTTGCCGCTTGAAGCTTCGAACGCGCCCAGCCAGTCGCCGGAGTCGTCGGCGAACATGGTGACCGCCTTGTCGCCGTCGGAGACGATGCCGGAGTAAGCCGAGCCGAGGTCGATCTTCCAGTCGACCTTCAGGCCGACGCTCTCGCCGGCAAGCTCACTCTGAGCGAGGGTGGTGCCGTCGGCCTGGGGACCGCGGATGTGAGGCCAGTCGGCCACGGCCGCGACGGGCAGGGCCAGAGCCAGGATCAAGGCCGGGATGCGATGTGAGACGTTCACGGGGGTACCTCCAGAATTCGGGCATCCCGTTCATTCTACAGGGTTCAGCGCTCCCGGGCGCCACCCGCCCGGGCCGTTCCCGGGCGCCCGGCTGGACCCTGTGCCTAGCATGAAGGCATGGCAGCACCCGGATATCTGCGCGGCTGGATGATCGCGGCGGTCCTGATCGCCATGTCGGCCGGCGTTGCGGCTTCGGCGTCCGGTGCCCCCACGGAGTCCGAGGCTTCCCACTACACCACCCGGGAAGCGAGCCCCGACGGGATCGGAAAGGTCTACATGGGCCGCGAGATCTCCTTCGTGCTGGGCCATCGCGGCACCCAGTGGTTGGAGCGGGACGACCGGGAGCGACGGGAGCGGCCGGATCTCCTGGTCAAGAGCCTGGCGCTTGCCGAAGACACGGTGATCGCCGATATCGGCGCCGGTAGCGGCTACTTCACCTTCCGCCTATGCCGCGAGGTCCCCCGGGGTCAGGTGCTGGCCGTCGACATCCAGCAGGAGATGCTGGACTTCATCGAGAACAAGAAGAAGCGGAAGAAGGGTGCCGGCAACGTGCGTACCGTTCTGGGCACGATCACCGATCCGAATCTCGAGCCCGGCTCGGTGGATGCGGTCCTGATCGTCGACGCGTACCACGAGTTCTCCCACCCCAGGGAGATGATGGCGGGCATCGTGCGCGGGCTGAAGCCCGGCGGCAAGCTCTATCTCGTGGAGTACCGCGCCGAGGATCCCGAAGTGCCGATTCTGCCGCTGCACAAGATGACCGAGGCTCAGGCGCGCAAAGAGATGGCGGTCGCCGGTTTGCGCTTCGAGGAGAACCGGGACGTCTTGCCTCAGCAACACCTCATGGTGTTTGTGAAGCCAGAAAATCCCTCATCAGACCGTTGAGCACCTCTGCCCGATCCCGCATCAGGAAATGGCTGGCGCCGGACACCATGCGGTAGTCGACCTCGGGCGCCAGGCTGCGCACGAACTGTTCGTACTCGGCGGTCCACGCCGGCTGCACGGCGTTGACCACCAACAGCGGGCAGGTGATCGGGTCCTGCTTCCAGATGTCCTGCTCCATCGTCGCTTCGAGATTGCCCAGGATCGCGTGCTGCGGTTGAGCGACGGCGTCGGCGCGAATCTCCCGGAAGTCCTCTTCGGACAGGCTGAAGCGCGGAAAGCCGTCGATGAAGGCCTGGACGTTGTCCTGCCAGTACTCCGAGCGGAAGCGGCCGAGGAAGCGTTTCTGGATCTCCGGCGGAAACATGGCGCGGAAGGCACCGTCGATGGCGATCAGTCCGCGGGTGCGTTCCGGGTAGCGCCGGTAGAACTGGCGAATGACCGGCACGCCGTTGCTGTGGCCCACCAGCACGGCCTTGTCGATTCCTGCGTCGTCGAGCACGGCGGCGACCGCGTCGGCGAACAGGTCCATACGATAGCCGTCGGCGGGTTCTTCGCTCGTGCCGTGGCCGGGGAGATCCAGCGCCAGGACCCGGTGGGTCTCGGCGAACGCAGGGAGCTGTTTCTTCCAGATGCGGTGAGTGCCCGCCCAGCCGTGGACGAACACCAGTGCGTCGTCTCCCTTGCCGTGGTCGACGTAGCTGATCCGCCGGCCCTCTAGCGTGGTGCTGCGCTCAGGCGATTCCGGCCTGGTGGTGGCGGAGTTCGAGGACTGCTTCGTTGCCGAGCCGTTGTCCCGGTGCGAGGCGCAGCCGGCGGCGACCAGCAGCAGCGCGATCAGCGCGGCAACGGCCGGTCGCCGGGAGCTCACTTGCCCCCCGAACCCTTGAAGCGGTCTTCCTCATCGGCGAACAGCACGTTGAAGCTGGTCAGCGAGCCGTAGGCGCCGGTGATGTAGCCCTGGATCTTGAGCTTGACGTCGTTGGGCAGGTCGGCGGAATTGATCTGCTGCTCGAGGGTGCGCAGGCGGTTGCGCACCATCACGATCTTGCTGAAGAAGGTCTCGATCGGGATCACCTTCTCCTGGACCCCCTCCTTGCCCGGGCGCAGCACCAGGTCGCCGCCGCGCCAGCGATCACCCGGAGGCGTATCGGTCAGGCCGGTCTCCTCGCGGATCACGCGGCGTAGCAGCATCTCGATATCGGCGGGGCCGTTCTCCAGACTCATGGGCGGAGCACTCCTTTCGCGATCGCTGACGAGGGTCCAGGGTTGGCCGGCGGCCGGGGAGGTGCGGGGGCTGCTGCCGGGGGTGCTGGAGGGCCGGACACCCGGCTCCCGGGCACCCCGGTAGTTGTGCTGGCTACCGCAGTAGCCGCAGATCACCCGCAGGGGTTCCTTGGCGCTTCCGGTGACCAGAACGGTGTGATCCCGGAGCATCTTGCAGGGGCGGCAATAGTCATCGACGTGGTCGCCCGCGCTGTAGACCGTTTTCAAAGCCTGCTTTCCTCGGTACCTGCCCCGTGAGCGCGCACTCTACCCCAGGACGGGCCAGCCGGGGAAGGTCGTCGTATATCCTCGCAAGTACGGAGGTCCGTGTCTTCAGCGCGACCGCGGAAGCCACCGGACCACGGGGGGTTAATCATGCGGGGAACGCGGGTCTGGGCCTGCCTTTCTGTTCTTTTGTGTTCACTTATGTTCGGCGCGCTGGCTGCCGAAGACGGCAACGCGCCGCTGCTCTCGATCGAGCGGGTCGACGAGGTCCGCGAGATCTGGCTGCGCGACGCGGCCGGCCTGCCGAAATTGCTGCGGGAAACCACCGCGGCGGTGACCCTCGGGCCCGAGGGAGCCGATCCCACCGGCAAGGGACGCTTCGCCACCTGGAACGAGGACGGCACCCGCTGGTTCACCTTCAGCCGGGACGGCGGCCAGACCTGGAGCGACGCCCGCTCTCTCAAGACCGCCATGCGCCTGCGGGACGGCGCCATCGAACCGGGGCAGCCGATGCCTCCGGCGATCAAGGGCCTGACCCTCCCCGCCGACGGCCGGGTGTTCCTGGTGCAGTTCCGCACCATCGGTCTGCCCGAATGGCGCGAGGCTCTGAGCGCCCTGGGGATCGAGGTCCTCAACTACCTTCCGTACAACACCCACGTGGTTCGGCTGCGCAACACCACCCAGCTTCCGTCGGTTCGCGCCCTCGAGTTCGTCGAGCGGGTCGCGCCCTACCAGCCCGCCTACCGGCTCTCCGCCGATCTGCGGGGTTGGCTCGAGTTGAGCGGTGAGGCCGCCGAGGCGGATCCCGCGCTCAAGGTCAACGTGATGGCCTTCGAGTGGGGTGAAGAAGGCAAGAACCGGATCGCGGCCTACGCCAACAAGATCGGCGCCGAGGTCATCTCCAACTGGCCCAACGGGCACCGGATGGAACTCCAGGTCGACCGCGGCCAGCTGCGCGTCCTGGCGGCCCATCACGACGTGCTCTGGATCGACCGCTGGACCGAGCCCTCCACCGACATGGATCTCGTTCGCGAAGACGGCGGCACCAACTACCTGGAAACCAACTACGGCTGGTGCGGCCAGGGAGTGCGCGGCGAGGTGATGGATTCGGGCTTCCAGCTCGACCATCCCGATTTCGACGGCATCCTCGAGCACGGTCCGACCGACCAGAGCAGCCACGGCACCAGCACCTACGGCATCGTGTTCGGTAACGGCGATCGTGACGGTGACGGCGACGCCGCCGGCACGGGACACATGCCCTGCGCCGAGCAAGGCATCGCCGCCGACTACAACTTCCTCGGCGATCGCTTCGCCCACACCCAGGAACTGAAGGCGGCGCCCTACTTCGCCTCGTTCCAGACCAACTCCTGGGGCAACGCCCAGGTGCCGAACTACACCAGCGTCTCCTCGGAGATGGACGACATCGTCTGGCGCCTCGACTTCGCGATCCTCAACTCCCAGTCCAACACCGGCAACCAGAACAGCCGGCCCCAGGCCTGGGGCAAGAACGTGATCTCGGTGGGCGGCATCAACCACGAGAACACCCTGGACCCCTCCGACGACAACTGGAGCAACGGCGCGTCGATCGGCCCCGCCGAGGACGGACGCATCAAGCCGGACATCAACTACTGGTACGACTCGATCTACACGACCACGACCGGCAGCGGCTACACCTCCGGCTTCGGCGGCACCTCGGCGGCGACCCCCGAGAGCGCCGGAATCCTGGGTTTGATGATCCAGATGTGGTCCGAGAACATCTGGGGTACCGACCCCGAGGGTTCGACGGTCTTCGAGCGGCAGCCGCACTTCTCGACGATGAAGGCGCTGTTGATCAACAACGCCCACCAGTACCCCTTCAGCGGGCTGAGCGACGACCTGACCCGAACCCACCAGGGTTGGGGACGTCCCAACCTGCAGCTCGCCGACGAACGGGCTCTCGAGAGCTTCGTCATCGATGAGGAGGTGCTCCTCGAACTCAACGACTTCGGGATCTACGAGGTCGACGTGCTTCCGGGCGAGAGCGAGCTCAAGGTCACCATGGTCTATCCGGATCCTCCGGGAACGACCTCCGCGTCGATGCACCGCATCAACAACCTCGATCTCAAGGTCACCTCGCCCAGCGGCACGATCTACCACGGCAACGTCGGCCTCGACGTCGGCACCGAGTCGACGCCGGGCGGCGTGCCCAACGACCTCGACACCGTCGAGAACGTGTTCGTGCTGAACCCGGAAGCGGGGCAGTGGAACGTCGAGGTCAGCGCGCCGGAGCTGAACCAGGATGCCCACCTGGATACGCCCGAGGTGGATGCGGCCTTCGCCCTGGTCGTCACCGGCGGCACCAGCCAGCTGATCCAGCCTTCCGAGGGCCGGGTGCGGCTCGACGACGATTTCTACTCCTGCGATACCCGCATCGGGATCCGGGTGATCGACGGCAACACCGGAGCGTCCTCGCTCAACGTCTCGATTTCCTCGGACAGCGAGTCCACTCCCGAGACGGTGGTGCTGACCGAAACCCGTCCGGGATCGGGCAAGTACGCCGGCGAGATCTTCACCACCGATGCCGCCGCCGGTGCCGACGGCCTGCTGAGCCTGGCGCACCTGGACGGCATCACCGTCGAGTACATCGATGCCGACAACGGTGAGGGCGGCCTCAACGAGCTGCGACTCGATACCGCCGATGCCGACTGTCAGCGGCCGATCATCGCCAACATCGCCGAGGAAGGTATCTCCGACGTGTCGGCGACGGTGGTCTGGGATACCGACGAACAGGCCGAGGGCGAGATCGTCTGGGGCGAGACCACGCCGCCGACCAACGTCGCCAGCCAGTTCGGCCTGTTGACCGAGCACTCGATCACCCTGAACGGCCTGCAGGAATGCACCGTCTACTTCTACGAGGTGCGCTCCACCGACCGTCACGGCAACGAATCGATCGACGATAACGGTGGCCAGTTCTACTACTTCGAGACCTTCGGCGATTTCGGCAACGGTTTGCAGCCCTGTAGCGCCGGCCAGACCACCATCGGCGACAACTTCTACTCCTGCAACGACAGCGTCGACTTCCAGGTGGTCGATCTGGATCTCAACACCGATCCGCTGGTCGCCGAGACCGCGATGCTGTTCCTCTCGAGCACCAGCGAGACCACCGAAGAGATGATCGTCGTGACCGAAACCGGTCCGAACACCTCGGTGTTCTCCGGCACCATCGCCACCGGCCTGGGCGCTCCGGCTCCCGACGGCATCCTGCAGGTGCAGGACGGCGACATCATCACCGTCAGCTACCGGGATAACGATGACGGCACCGGCCGCCCGTCGATCTCCTTCGACAGCGCCACCGCCGATTGCGCCGGTCCGGTGATCAGCAACGTGGTCATCGGCGACGTGCGGGACGACCGCTTCACCGTTACCTGGGACACCTCGGAGCTCACCGACACCATGATCGAGTGGGGTGAGACGCCGGCCCTGGGGAACGTCATCTCCGACGGCGGCCTGGTGCTGAGCCACGCCGGCACGATCCGGCCGATCGAACTCTGTAGCGAAGCCTACGTGCGGATCACCGCCACCGATGCCTACGGCAACACCACGGTGTCGGACGTCAACGGCCAGCCCTTCAGCGCCCAGACCTTCGATATCCCCGGCCTCTACTACCGGGAATCCTTCGAGGCCGACAACGGCGACTGGACGATGGAAGGGGAGTGGGAGATCGGACCGCCTCAGGGGCTCGGCGGCTCTTCGGGTCCGTCGGACCCGACCGAGGCGTACCACAAGTTCGGCGTGCTCGGTCACGACCTGACCGGTCAGGGATCCCTGCCGGGTGACTACGAGGCGGGCATCGACGAGAGCGCGACCTCGCCGCTGCAAAACGCGGCGGCCTGGACCAACACCGAACTTCTGATCCGGCGTCAGCTCCACGTGCACCAGTCGGACACCGCGTCGATGGTGCTGCTGTTCAACGGTATCGGTCAGACGCTGTTCTTCAACCGCAACCAGACCTACTCCGAAGGGGACTACGTCCTCGAGCGCTACCCGGTCTCGGTCTTCGTCGACGGGGCGCTGGGAGTGGGGGTCCGCTTCGGGCAGACCTCCGACGGTTCGACCCAGTACTCGGGCTGGACCATCGACGACGTGATCTTCAAGGACGCGTCGTTCCCCGATTACGCCGCCTGCGGCGGGTGCACCATCGCTCCCTCCTTCGCCGGTGTGGTTTCGGCGATGGACAACAACGCCTGCGGGCTCGACGGCGTGACCGTCAGCTGGGAGCCGGCGTTCTCCTGGGGCAGCGGCGATGACGGGACCTACTCGGTCTACCGGGATACGACTCCGGGCTTCACTCCCTCTGCGGGCAACCGGATCGCCTCGGGCGTCAGCGGTACCTCGTTCGTCGACCTGGGGGCCCCGACCGGCCAGCAGGTCTACTACGCGGTGCGCGCCGAGAACAACGAGACTTGTGGCGGCGGTGCCAACAACAACGGCTTCCTCGACGGCAACTCCGTCAGCGTGGCCGCCACCGACACCGACACTCAACCGCTTCCGTCGGACGTGGTCGACCTGACCGGCCTGCTGGTCAACAAGGCTCACGTCCAGCTCAACTGGAGCGCGACCGCCAACGCGGCCCAGTACAACATCAACCGTTCGACCGGGAACCCTCAGGACTTCATCCTGCTGGACAACACCCAGTCGACCCAGTTTGAAGATCAGGGCAGCGGCGGCAACGCCAACACCTACTTCTACCTGGTGACTCCGGCCAACGCCTGCGGCGACGAACCGGCACCCTGATCGATCTTCGGCCTTGAACCCACGCCGGCCCGCAGCGATGCGGGCCGGCGTTTTCTTTGAGGGCGGCTGCCGGCGCGGAAACGTCGTAGTCTTCGGTGCGATGCAAACCAACACCGAGCGCAGATTCTCTCCGCTGGGCTGGAGCCTGCTGCTCCTGACCGTGACCACCGGAATGGTCGACGCCGTCAGCTTCATGGGCCTCGGCCGGGTGTTCACGGCGCTGATGACCGGCAACGTCGCCTTCCTCGGCTTTGCCCTTGCCGGGGCCGAGGGGGTGAGCCCGGCTCGCTCGCTGGCGGCCCTGGCCGCCTTCGCCCTGGGTGCCCTGGCCGGCGGCCGGCTGGCGGCGGCGATGAGAACGGCGACCCACCGGCGCTGGCTGACCTGGGCGGCGGTCTTCGAGGTGTCCTTCATGGTCGCGGCGGTGGTCTGCGCCCTGGAGTTCGACTACCGGGCGGGCACGCCGCTGTGGTCGATTTACGGGATCATCGTGGGGACGGCGGTGGCGATGGGAGTGCGCACCGCCACGGTGTTGCGCCTGGCCGATCCGGATCTCAAGACGACGGTTCTGACCCTGACCATCGCCGGGATTGCCGCGGACTCCCGCCTTGCCGGCGGCGCCGGGGCGCGGGCCGGCCGGCGCCTGGCAGCGGTCCTGGCGCTTCTGCTGGGTGCGGCGATCGGCGGATACACCCTTCGTACCGTCGGTGCGTGGTTGCCCCTTGCCCTGGCCGCCGGGCTGACGGCAGGGGCCACTGCGCTCTACGTGAGTCACAGCGATGCGCGAACGATCGGATGGGGTAAGCCGGGCGCATCGCGCTAGCTCGCCGCCGAGGCGCGCCGGGAGGTCGAGCCCGCCGCCCGGTTGAGCTCTTTTCTCAGGCCGGTGGCGTTGACCTCACACATCGAGACCAGCTCGCCGTCGATCGGCACCTTGAAGGTGCAGGCGGCCAGCCGCTCCCGGCCCAGAGGAGTCTCCAGCTCGTCGGCATCCATGAACTGATGCACGATGATGCAGAACGGCCGGACCCGCAGCCGGCCGCGAAGCGCGGCGCCGAGCCAACGGGGCAATCTCCGCAGTTCCCCGGCGAGACGGTACAGCCCGTAGAAGGGTAGGCTCAGCAGGTAGCCGGGGCGCGAGAGCGCCCGCCCGGCCAGGCGAAGCCCCCGTTCCAGCAGACCTTCGTCGACGTTCTTCAGGCCGCCGAAGATCTCGATGGCTCCCTGCATGACCCGCAGGTCGTGACGGTTGTCCTCGCGGACCGATTCGATCACGTCGATTCCGTTGCCGTGGTCGACGACGATCATCGGGCAGACGATGTTGCAGTCCGGATGGCCGAAGTGCAGCGCCTCCCGGTTGAGCGGCCGGCCCGCTCCAGTGCGGATACGCTCCCAGACCGCGTCCAGGGTCATCTGTTCAGGGCGCTCGTCCCGGGTGCGGCCGACCTCGGCGATCGGCTGGAAGCTGAACAGCCGGAAGGCGTCGCAGTTGGCGATGGCCCATTGGACGATGGCGGGCACTTCGTCGACGTTGTCCGGCGTGACCGTCACGGTCTGGGCCGCGTGGAGCCGCTTGCCGGTCTCCTTGCGAGTCTCGCGAATCATCGCGGCGTAGCGGTCGCGCACCGGATGCAGCTCGACTTCCGTCTGCGGCTTGAGCGCCTCGGCGCGGCCACGCTGGGTCGAGTCGATGTGGATCGAGACCTTGCGCAGCCCGTGATCGCTCACCAGCTCAGGCAGGTATGCCGGATCCTCGACGAAACGCTCGCCGTTGGTCATCACCATCGGGTCGAGGCCGATCTCCCGGGCGTAGGCCACGATCTTGCCGAGCTCCTCCCGGGAGAGCAGCGTCACCTCGCCCGAGGTGATCTGCGCCTTGCCCGAGGGACCCAGGTGGCGGCGCAGGGTGTCGAGCTGTTCGCGCACCTCGGCGAAGGGTAGCGGCCTGGTGGTGTTGGCGATGTCCGTCAGATAGCAGCTGGTGCAGGCGTAGTTGCAGCGCTCCATCACGCCGTGGGTCGCCCCGCAGGCGACGTAGGCCCGGCCAGCCGCCTGCTGCGGCGTGCGGCGCTCGAGCGGCAGGCCCTGCCAGCGAGCGTCGGCCAGAGCGCGGCGTTCGGCGGCCCGGGGTTTGAGCAGGGTGGCGAGCCAGTCGCGGGGGGTCATAGCTCTACGCCCTGCCGGTTGAGGCCCTTGTCGTACTCGAGGATCTCGACGGAATACCCGGCAGGAATCTGCGCGGCGCTTTCGCGGTAGCGATTGATGTAGTCGATCAGCCTCGGGTCGGTGTTGCCCCGCTCCCGCTCGAAGGTGGTGAAGTCCTCCTCGAACCAGTCGAAGATCTTGGAGATCCGAACGGTCTGCCTGGCCCGGTCGATCCGCACATGGCGAGGGTCGGCGACGAACTCACGGATGGCGCTGTCGAGCTGCGCATCCAGGGTGTCCGCAAGAAAGGGTTCCCGGGGTAGGCGCGGGCAGCCGATCGAGGCGCAGTTGAGCGCCGCGTGAATCCGTGGGTCCCGGTAACCCTCGCGGATGATCTCGTTCTCCAGTTTGCGCAGGTTGGTCTTGTTGCCGTCGACCCGCACCTTCATCCCGACGAAGAAGCGGTAGCCGGAGATCAGTCCGCCGCTCCAGACGCTCTCGGTATCGGCTCCGCGATCGAGTACGCCGTCGAAGACCAGCGCGTTGTAGGCGTTGATGTAGTACGCCAGCTCGTGATCCCGGCCGGGGAACGCGGCCGGTGTCGACTGCGGTCCCTCGCTGCGGATGCGCTGGACGTAGCGGTCCAGGGCCTCGCGGTCCGACGACAGGCCTTCGTAATCGACCAGTCCCTGTGCGTCGACCCTGGCTTCCAGCACCCGGGCCCAGTCCTCGTGGGAGAACGGTTCGGCGGCCGAGGCTGTCGCCCAGAACCCGAGAGCCAGTAGGAGCAGGACTCCCGAGCGGGTGCGGTGCGTTCGGTTCATGAGTCGGGTCATCGGCGCTCTCCTCGGGTTCGGACGAGGATAACCCCCGACGACCTCGCCGAATTCCCCGAGCCGCGTCCTATGCGCCGGCCTCCGTCGCGGCCCGCGGATACCCGAGGATCGTCGATTGACCGTTCCAGTGCCGGCGGCCGGTGTAGATCTCGACGCCGTTTCCGTCGGGGTCGTCGAAGTAGAGCGCCCAGCTGATGCCATGGTCGACGGCGGCGTGGGGAATATCCCGTTCCCGCAGCCGGTCCCAGAAGATCCGGAACGCCGGGATGTCGTCAGCCTCGAAGGCAACGTGATAGAGCCCGGGCGTGCCCGGACGGGGGTCCGGAGCGCCGCTGCCGATCGCCTGGAGCGCCAGGTCGTGATGGTGATGCCCTGCCGAGAGAAACGCGAAGCGCCCGGTCACCGATTCGGTGGTGGAGAGTCCGACGATCTCCTCGTAGAAGCGGCGGGAGCGATCGAGTTCACGCACGTGGAGGTGCGCGTGGCCGATGCGGGCCGGGGTCGTCGAAGTCGTCTCGGTCATCGCGTGTCCTTTCGTCGTGGGTAGCAAGGCAAGGGGTATACAGGCCGTGGGTAACCAGGCCAGGACCGACCCACCGAGCAGGCGGGTCAGGAAGGTTCGCCGTGGTGCCGTTGGAGACGACGACGCCTTGGAGCGCGTCGCCGTCTCGATGTCGGTGCCGATCACGCGGCGGACCTCAGGTCGCCGGCGGACTGCCGGCGATGCCCGCGCAGCAGCGAGGCCAGCGAGAAGCGGCCGTCGTCTCCGTAGAGAAACAGCGCCAACGACGCCACTGCCAGGAACGCCGGGAACTCCCAGCCGCCTCCCGTGTTGTTGAAGCCGAAGCCGTTGGCCCAGTGCACCTGGGTCGCGCCGAGCATGATCGGAACCATCCCGAGCGCAGCCCAGCGCGTGCCGATGCCGGCCAGCAACAAGGCGCCGCCGATCAGCTCCGCGAAGGTCACCGGAATCGCCATGAATCCGGGAAAGCCGACGCTCTCGAAGAAGCCCATGGTGCCGGGCAGAGTGAAGACGAAGAGCTTCATCCAGCCGTGGAACAGGAACACGATGCCGAGGCCGGCACGAAGGGCCGTGGTACCGCTACTGGGGCGCGTGTTCTTGGTGATCAGGTTCATCGGAATCCTCCTCCGGCTCGCGGCCGGAATTAAAGTTCGAGTTAGGACTATCTCCGCGAAAAAAAACGCCTACTCCAGGGCGGCGCGAAGTTCCGCGAGGGTGCTGCGGATCTTTTCCAGCTTCCGCGGGTCCACCTGGTTGAAGCGCTCGCCGATACGGGCGATGTGTTCCGGGTAGGTCGCCTCGAAGGCCTCCTCGCCGGCGGGGGTCAGCGCCACGATGTAGCTGCGTCCGTCGTCGGGGGAGGGGCGCCGATCCAGCAGGCCCTTGCCCTCGAGCCGGTCGAGCACGCCGGTCAACGTGCCCTTGGTGATCAACGTGCGCTCCCCGAGTTCCTTGCAGGTCATGCCCGGGGTGTTGCCCAGGGTGAAGATCACGTCGGCCTGGGATGTGGTGAAGCCGTGGTCCCGCAACAGCCTCGCATCCAGCCGTTCGAAGGCCTGGTAGCAGCGCGCCAGCTCCCGCATGGTCGGGATGAAGGGGCTCTTGCGGGCTTGTCTCGAGGTCCAGCGGGGCATGTGGGTCACTCCGATTTAGTTCGCGTGCAAACTAATTTAGTTCGGATTAGAACTTTCGTCAAGAGGAAATCCACAGCTCATGGCGTCGGCGCAGTCCAGGGCCGGGGTTTGTACGCCGCCGCTACCGGTTGATCTGTCACGGCTGTTCCGCGGCGGATGACGTAGTCTGAGCCGGGCGAGATCTGCGATCTACAGCAACGCGTGAGGCTTCGGAGGGACGGGCATGCAGGGTGATCTGGGTCAGGAGTTCCGGCAGGAGATGGAGCGGCTGGTCGAGCAGTTGCGGGAATCGATCCCCGAGACCATCCGCCGTATCGACGAGCGCCCGGCCCTGCGCGCAGGGGCCGCCGAGGCGCTGGCGGACTTCAAACGCCCTCTGGCCGAACAGGGGAGCGGCGCCGCCGCGACCATCGAGCGCTTGATCGAGCTCAACGAAAAGGCGGGCGGCAACGTGGTCGGCCCCAAGTGCTTCCACTTCGTCATCGGCGGCAGCACCCCGGCCAGTCTGGGTGCCGACCTGCTGGCGACCGCATACGAGGCAGTCACCTACACCTGGATCCTCTCGCCGACCGGCGTCGAGATGGAGCTCCAGGCGCTGGACTGGCTCAAGGAGCTGTTCGGACTACCTGCCTCCTGGTCCGGGATCATGGTTACCGGCGCGACCATGGCCAACTTCGTCTGCCTCGCCGCCGGCCGTCAGTGGTGGGGTGAGCAGCACGGCTTCGATGTCTCCGAGACCGGTCTCGCGGGCTTGCCCCAGATGCCGGTGCTGACCTCCGGCTTCGTCCATGCCGCCACGCTCAAGTGTCTCGCCACACAGGGCATCGGCCGGGGCAACGTGCAGCAGTTCCGCCGGGACGACTTCGGCCGGCTCGATCTCGACGGGATGAAGGCCGCGTTGGAAGCCCTGGACGGGAAGCCGGCGATGGTGATCGTCAACGCCGGCGAGGTCAACGCAGGTGAGTTCGATCCGGTCCCCGAGATGATCGACCTGGCGCGGCAACACAACTGCTGGATCCATGTCGACGGCGCCTTCGGACTGTTCGCCCGGATCTCCCCCCGCACCGAGCATTTCGTGAAGGGTGTCGAACGCGCCGACTCGGTAACCGTCGACGGTCACAAGTGGCTCAACGTGCCCTACGATTCGGGCTACGCCTTCGTGCGGGACTACGGCCTGATGGCCCGGGCCTTCCGCTACTCGGCGGACTACCTACCCGATGAGAACGATGCGCGGCCGACCCTGGGCGCGATCGGCCCCGAGAGTTCGCGCCGCGCCCGGGGCTTTGCTGTCTGGGCAACCCTGGAGGCCTACGGCCGCGAGGGCCAGGTGCGGTTGGTCGAGCATTGCCTCGACATCGCCCAGCACTGCGCCCGCAATGTGCGCGAAGCCTCGGACCTGGAATTGATGAACGACCCGCAGCTCAACATCGTCGCCTTTCGCTACAACCCCGGCGGGATGAGCGACGAGGAACTGGACCGGCTCAACGAGCGGCTGGGGCAGGCGGTGATCGACGACGGCCGCTTCCTGGTCGGAACCTCGAAGATCGGTGCGCGCACGGTCTTCCGCCCGGCGTTCTCCAACTGGCGCACCCGAACCGAGGATATCGACGGGTTCACGGCGGTCATTCAGCAGCTGGGAGCCCGGATAGCGCCAAACTGACGCCTCACTGGCCGCTCCCGCGGGGCCGGTTCGCGGTACAGTTCCCCCATAGCGACATTTCCGGGGGAAATCATGGAATCGATTCGACGGCAACGCCGCCCCGCTCTGCTTTGCGTCCTGGTGTTCGTCCTCTGTGCGCTGGCCGTTCCTGGCCCGCTGCAGGCCCATGGAGATCACGGGGCCCACGACGGCCACGACAAGCTCCACATCCTGTCCGCTCTCGCGGACGCCGGCGAAACGTCGGCGCCGTGGCGGCAGGTCGAGCGGCTGGCCCGACGAATTGCCGAGGCAGGCATGAACGATCCCTCCAACCCGTTGCGGTTGGAGGTACCCCTCCCGGAAGACCCTCACGCGGCGACGACGGAACTGATGCGCCGGATGTTCAGCGAAGGGTTGATCTCCATCATCGAGCCCGGAGCCGGCAGTGCGCTCGCTCGCGAGATGGATCGAGAGCTGGTGCGCGCCGTCTCCGGCGTCGAATCTCCCTTTGCCCTCGAGGTGCAGCGCACGGGAGACGGTCAGGCGCGGATCGAGCTGTGGAACGTCGGAGGTGTTCCGCTCAGCGATGTGTCGCTCCACGTGGCCGCCTCGACCCTCGACGGCCCGATCGCCGACCTGGGCAGCCCGGGCGCCGGTGAAGAGACGATTCGTCACGTCATTCGCTTCGTGCCGGGCCCGCTGGGGGCGACGCTCGTCGGCGATCTCCGCTCCGACGCGCCGATCGTCGTCGAAGGC
This sequence comes from Acidobacteria bacterium Mor1, assembly GCA_001664505.1. Classification (GTDB taxonomy): domain Bacteria; phylum Acidobacteriota; class Polarisedimenticolia; order Polarisedimenticolales; family Polarisedimenticolaceae; genus Mor1. The sequence goes on along the minus strand of CP011806.1, from coordinate 3,436,052 downwards.
ACGCTGCCCGTCGATGAGACGCTGGAATCATCGACCCATATCTACTACGTCCTGATGTTCCGCGATGAAGAGGGCCGCATGCAGACGGCCCTGACGGCTCCCAGCGAGCTCCAGGCGGTCGACGCCGTCGGCGAGTCCGAAGAAGATACCGATCCGGGAACGTGCCCGTTGCCCGCCCAGGGGATCGTGATCAACACGCGATTCCCCGCCTGCGCCTGGGATGACTGTGGGGTCATCAACGGCGAGTACCTGGCGTTCTCCTCCTGGGAGAGCATCGCCGCCGAGGACTACAACGGCGACGGGGTGCTGAACGACTTCGCGGTTGCACTGCATCGGATCGGCACCGGAGAGACCGAGATACTGGCGACGGGTGGCGGCTGGTTGGACACCGACGGGGATCTGTTGGCCTGGGTCGATGCCGAACGTGGAGCCGATCTCAACAACGACGGAGACAGTGACGACTCCTTCGTCCGCTGGTATCGCTTCTCCACAGGTCAGTTGTCCGAGGAGCTCCTTCTCGGACGCGCATCCTGGGTCTCCGATCCATGGATCGCCATCGAGGTCAGCGAGGCTTTGCTCGAGACCGACCTGAACGGCGACGGTGCGCTGGATCTGTCGACCCTGCGACTCTACAACGCCGAAACCGGTGAACTGTTCGATACCGGTGAGTTCATCAAGTCCCACGTGGTCGAATTCACCGACACCACCGTGGTGTTCAAGGTGGACGAGCGAGCGAACCGAGGCGTGGGCGAGGATCTCAACGGCGACGGGTTGCTCAGCGAGGAGGTCATTCGCTGGCGCCTGCTGCCCGGCGTCGTGTCCCAGGGACCCCGGTCGGGCACTTTCGGCGATGCTGCGCGCCGCTTCTCGCGGCTGCGGACCGACGGCGAGTGGATTGCCTACGAATCCGTGGAATCGGTTGTCGTCACGCAGATCGATATGGAAGCACCTCTGCGCTTTGTCGGGAGCCGCCCCTTCCTGGAGAACGACACGCTGATCTACTCCTCCGCTTCCGAGCTTCGCGCCGCCGATCTGACGACGGCAGAGGTAACCCTGTTGGAGGAGGGCTACTTTCCCGAAGGCTTCCAGGACCCATGGGTCCACGTCGGAAGCTGGGGCCGGTACCGAACCGGCTATCGCAATCTGGAGACCGGTGAGCTGCGTGAAGTCGGTTCCACCCACGCCGGTGGTTCGCGCCTCGGTTCGGACATCCTCTCGTGGCACAACGATATCGACACGGGGACTTGCTACGAGGACTACGCGCCGTGGATGGAGTACCACGACTTCAGGACCGGAGAGTCCTACGCGATCAACGAAACGTCGACGAAGTTCGCCGGCGGGGTTCACGGGCCGAACTACGTCGCCTTTGTGCAGGAAGAGGTCTTTGCCGGCCGGAACATCGACGACAACCGGGGTGGCCAGGGCTGGAGTTTCTTCTACTACATGCCGCCATGCCTCGATGTGCCCGATCTCGAACCGTACGTCGAACTCTCGGCCTTCAATGATCCCCGCGGCCGGTCGGCCCTCGACGCGGCCTTCGCACGGATCAAGCAGGCGTACGAGGCCGGGCAAGATGACGAGGTGGCGCTAGGCCTATGTCTGTTGGCCGAGGGGACCGGCGTCCCGACCCGGGATCTGGTTCCGCGATCCCGAAAGCTCCTACGAAGTTGCTCGCTCTCTGCGGGGATCCACCTCGGCCTGCTCGACGAGGCCGACGCCTGCGGTACGCCGGACAATTGCCCTGACGTGCCCAACCCGATGCAGTTCGACCTGGACGGTGACGGGCTGGGCCGGCTCTGCGACAACTGCCCGGAGATCAGCAACCCGAATCAACTGGATACCGACGGCGACGGCCGGGGAGACCTCTGCGACGCATGTCCGACGTTCGCCGAGTCGCTGGAGTGGGATCCCGACAATGACGGACTGACCCGCACCTGCGACAACTGCCGCTTCGACTTCAACCCCGAGCAACTCGACGGGGATCAGGACGGGTTCGGCGACGCCTGCGATGTCTGCAACGATCTGTTCAATCCGGATCAGCAGGACTCCGACGGAGATCGGATGGGCGATCTCTGTGACGTCTGTCCCCGGGACCGGTTCAACGACCAGGACGGCGACGGGTTCTGTGCGGATGTAGACAATTGCGACGAGGTCGCCAACCCCGATCAGGCCGATCGCGACGGGGATGGCCTCGGCGATATCTGCGATCCCTGCCCGGATATTCCGAGTGACGACCCTGACGCGCCCGATACCGACCGGGACGGCGTGTTCGATTCTTGCGACAACTGCCCGCTGCGTTTCAATCGCGATCAGGAGGATGTCGACGAAGATGGAGTCGGCGACGCCTGTGACAACTGCTCCGACGCGTCGAACCCCGACCAACTGGATAGCGACGGCGACGGGAGCGGCGACGTCTGCGACCCCTGTCCGGAGACGGATCAAGACGATGTCGACGGCGACGGTGTTTGCCCTCCCGACGACAACTGCCTGTTGGAGCCCAACCCGGATCAGTCGGATCGAGATGGCGACGGTCGCGGCGATGCCTGCGACAACTGCCCCGACGCCGGCCCGGCCGATCAGCGGGATTCCGATGACGACGGTCGCGGGAACCTGTGCGACGTTTGTCCCTTCGACGCCCTCGACGATGGCGATGGGGACGGATTTTGTGCCAGCGAGGATAACTGCCCGCTGGCCCACAATCCGGATCAGGCCAACGAAGACGGCGACGTCTTCGGAGATGTGTGTGATCCCTGCCCGGATGATCCGGTCAACGATCCCGACGCAGACAATCTGTGTGGCGACGTCGACAACTGTCCGCGGGATACCAACCCGGGCCAGGAAGACGAGGATCAGGACGGCCTCGGCGATGTATGTGACGACTGCCCCGACCAGCCCGGTGGGGATCAGGACCGGGACGACGTTTGCGATGCCGAAGACAACTGTCCCACGAGACCGAACCCTCGTCAGGCCGACGACGACGGCGACGGTCTGGGGAACGTCTGCGACAACTGTCCACTCGAGGACAACCCTGATCAGCAGGATTCCGATGAGGACGGGAACGGCGACGTCTGTGACCCCTGCCCCTTCGACTCCCAGGACGATCTGGACAACGACGGCCTCTGCGGGGATGTCGACCCCTGTCCCCAGGTCGCGGAGAACGATCAAGATGGGGACGGACTATGTGGTACCGACGATCCCTGTCTGCTCGACCCGCAGAACGACGCCGACGAGGATGGCGTCTGCGGTGACGTGGACAACTGCCCGGATACGCCGAACCCGGATCAGGACGATGGGGACCAGGGGTACATCGAGCATCGCCAGTGGGCCTCCGAGGCGACGGCCAGCAGCGAGTACACGTCGACGGACTACGGCGCGATTCAGGCCACCGGCGCTCCGGATGTCGTTGATTGCGTGGACAACCGCAACAACTGGAGTCCTTCCACCGGCGGTCCCGATCCCGAATGGCTGGAGTTGCGCTACGACGAGGCGGTTCGCGCTACCGGCGTCGTGGTTTACGAGACCCAACTCGGAAACCTGGTCGATCGCATCGAACTGATCGATACCGACGATACCTACCGGACCATCTGGGAAGGGGAGGACACCACGGTCTGCGGCTCGACGTTCGAGCCGACCTGGCCTGCCACCGAATACCAGGTGGTCGGCGTGCGCCTTCACTTCGCCATCGACGGCTGGGAAGAGATCGACGCTGTCGAGCTGATCGGCCTGGTGTTCGGCGAATCGCCCGACGGTGTCGGCGATGCATGCGACAACTGCCCGTCGATACCCAACGAGGATCAGGCGGATAGCGACGGCAACGGCGTGGGAGATGCCTGCGAGCCGGAACCGGAGCCCGGGCCGGCGGAGGATGCGGCAGGCGCTCCGCAACAATCGTCGTGAGCGCTGGCTGACGAGACGCCTCGGGCGCACTCTCGAAGCAAGCGAGGGGGCACTTGCGTGCGACGCATCGCGCGTCGCAGGAGGTGACCCCCGTGCGTTCAGTTCTTCTCGTCCTGTGTGGTGTGTCCCTGTTGTGGGCGGCGACCGTTGCCGCCGCATCGCCTGCCTACGATCAGGTTCGCGCCGATCTCGATGCGGGTCGCTACGCCGAGGCCGCGTCCGGTCTGGAGGCCATCCTGGCCGAGCAGCCGGAGTGGGGAAGCGGCTGGCGATCCCTGGGGCAGGTGCAATACCTGCTGGGAGAACCGGAAGAAGCCCACGCCAGCCTGCAAAAGGCGGCTTCTCTCGATGTCGATCCCTGGTCCGGCTATTTCATGCCGGGCGCTCAGCTGTTCCGGCAGCGAAAGTACGCCGAGGCGGTCGAACCGTTGCGCAGGGCCCTCGAGCTGGCGCCGGCGGGCCGCAAGGCGTCGACCGCCAAAACCCTGGGCTACGCGCTGTTCAAGGTCGAGCGCTACGGCGAAGCCGCCGATGTGCTGAAGCCGGTCGAGGCGGGGCAGGATCCGCAGGTGTTGTACCACCTGGCGGAGAGTCTGCGGCGCCGGGGGGACTACGACGGAGCCCTCAGCCGGGTGCGCCGGTTGGCTGCGCTACCCACCGGGGTCGCCGGGTTCGACGCCGCACGGGCGTCGGCTCGCTGGGCGGCGTACCAGGCGCTGCTTCCCGAGAACGCCGGCCGTCGTTCCGAGCTGCTCCCGGCGGCGATCGTCGATGCGAAAGCCTGGAATGCTCGAGATGAGGGAGACGGCGAGAGCCGGAGCACCCTGGTCAAGCTGCTGGCCGCCGCCGAACGCTGGGATGAGGTCGCGGGCATCGCCCTCAGCCGGCCGGAGTGTCCGGCACCGCTGTGGCTCGCTCGGGCGCGCATGGCCCAGGGGCGGCCGGTAGAAGCCGAGGCCGCGGCGACCACCGCCCTGGATTGCGAGGGGGAGGCCTCCGCGGCGAGTTTCGAGTTGGCCCGAGCCCTGGCCGTCCAGCTCGCGGGAGACTACGAGACCGCCGAGGCGGTTCACGTAGACCGAGAAAGGGTGGCCCGTGCGCTCGAGGTGCTCGGCGACGGCGAAAGCGCCGGTGCTCGGGAGAATTCCGCACCGAGGGCGGATGCGGTCCGCGATCTGGTCGCCGACCTTCGCGCCGCGGACCGGAATCTCCGGGAGCGTCTGGACCGCTTCGATCGAGACCGGGCCGAGCGGCTCAGGGAGATTCGCGAGCGTTGTCTCGCTCTTCGTTGGAAGGCGCGGAACAGCCCGTTGACCGAGGACGAAGAGCTGTTTGTCGAGGACAACCGCTGCAGGCGTTTCGATCCCTGAAGCTGTTTCCGGAAAACCTGGAAAAAGGCCAAACAGAACCTGAACTTCGGTCGGACGGCCGGGGTTTTTGCTGTTTTCCCAACCGGATTGCGGACAAATCGTCGTACATTCGGCCGCGGGAGCGGTCCGTCGTATGCGCAGCGACCCATATGAGTGTGCGCGGGCCGTGGGTCGTCAACTACCGACCTCTTAGGGGGGTATCCGCAAATGCCGTTCCGACCGGCTCGCCGTCTGTTCGTCTGTCTGCTCGCCGTTCTCCTTGTTTCATCCGTCGCCATGGCCCAGGAGGCGATTCGCGTCGCCGACGAGGTCGAGGAACGGATCGAAACGCCCCATCCCTACGCGGGGACCGGGCCGTCCACCGGCCCCGTCTGGGAGCACGTGCTTCATTGGCCCGACGCCAGCTTCATCAGCGTGCATTTCGAGCGATTCGAACTGGCCGAAGGGGATGTGCTGGTCCTCGAAAGCGGCGACGGCAAGCAGCGCCATCAGTACGACGGCCGCGGCTACCTGGCGAAGGGGGGCAACTTCTGGGGCCTGTCGGTCTTCGGCGACACCATGCGCCTGTCCCTCTACTCCCGTCAGGTTGACAGCGACGCCTACGGCATCGTGATCGACCGCTGGACCCACGGCTATCCCGAAGGGGACGTGCCGGGCGTCGACGCGCTGTGCGGCAGTGAAGACTTCGAAGACATCGAGTGCTACCGGGATACCCATCCCGATGAGTTCGAGAAGAGCCGCGCGGTGGTCAAGCTGCTGCAGAACGGTTCGTCCCACTGCTCGGGTTGGTTGATCTCCTGCGAGAACCACATCATCACCAACGAGCACTGCGTCGGCAGCCAGGCTCAGCTGGACAACATCGAGTTCCAGTTCGAGTACAAGCGTCCCGGCTGCGGCACCGGAACGGCAACCGCCGAACTCCAGCTCCAGGGCGGCACCCTGCTCGAGGTCGACGCCGGCCTCGACTACGCCCTGATCGCGCCGAACCTGGGGGGCAACGATCCCCAGGCGACCTACGGCTACATCCAGATCGAAACCGAACTGCCGCAGCCCAACGATCCGATGTACATCCTGCATCACCCCTCGGGGGACCCCAAGCGGATGTCTTTCTTCAGCACCGACTCCACCGACGAGTCCGGCCGCTGCGAGGTGTTCTCCACCAGCGAACCGGCCTGCACCGGCGCTTCGGTGCCCGACGTCGGCTATTTCTGCGATACCGAGGGTGGTTCCTCGGGTTCGGTGGTGATGGGTGGCGACGACCACCGCGCCATCGCCCTGCACCACTGCGCCAACTGCCCAAACCGCGGTGTGGCGACCCGGTACATCTACGAGGATCTGCTGGCCTCGTCGAACCCGCTGCCGGCCTGTTCGACCTGTAACCCCGGTCCCGAGCCGACCGGCCTCGCCGCCACGACCCCGTCGGACAACGTGATCCGCCTGACCTGGAACCCCGAGCCGGGCGCGGCGACCTACAACATCTACCGCAGCCAGGAAGAGGGCTGCGACGTCCGCATGACCCAGATCGGCTCGACCACCGCGACGACCTTCGACGATACGTCGGTCTCGGGAGACTTCGAGTACAGCTACCGGGTGAGCGCCGTCAGCGCCGAGAACTGCGAGACCGCGCTCTCGAACTGCGCCACGGCGACGGCGACCGGCGTTTGCCGTGAGGCGCCGACCTTCAGCGGCATCGTCTCGGCCCGCAGCATGCAGTCCGGTTCGTGCGGTGTGCGCCTCGACTGGGACGCCGCCAGCGGAAACTGCGGCATCGGCGTGCGCTACAACGTTTACCGCTCCACTTCGGATCCGTCGGCACCCCAGCTGATCGCCTCCTGCGTTGAGGCCACCGGCTACGTCGACACCGATGTTCAGAACGGCATCGACTACTTCTACGAGGTGCGCGCCGAGGATGGTCTGGCCACCGGCGGCGGACCGTGCAACGGCGGAAACTTCGAACAGAACGGCGTGCAGCTCGACGCTTCGCCGGCCGGTCCGGACTTCGTCTTCTTCAGCGAAGACTTCGAATCCCCTTCGGGTTGGAACCTGGAAGGGGAGTGGCAGATCGGTGTGCCCCAGAGTCTCGGTGGTTCCGCCGGCTCGGGTAGCGGAAACGCCGATCCCGCCGGCGCCTACGAGGGCAGCCAGGTGCTGGGAACCGACCTCAGCGGCCAGGGCAGCGCTATCGGCAACTACGAGAACAGCATCGCCGCGCCGGGCCACATGGCGACCAGTCCGTTCTTCAGCGCTGCCGACCGCAACGACGCGATCATCCGCTTCAAGCGTTGGCTCGGTGTCGAACGCAGCATCTACGACCAGGCCTTCGTCGAGGTCGGTGACAACGGCAGCTGGACGCGGATCTGGCAAAACCCGGATACCTCGTTCTCCGATTCGAGCTGGCAGGACATCGAGCTGGATGCTTCCGCCGAGCTCGTCGGCGTGAACAACGCCCAGATCCGCTTCGGTATCGATACCGACGGGTCCGTGCGCTACTGCGGTTGGAACGTCGACGGCCTCGAGGTCTTCGAGCGTTCGACCTGCAGCCCGGCTTCCCTCGGGGTTTCGCCGGTGCCCGACGGCTTCCTGGCCGGCGGCACGATGATGACCGCGACGCCCGGAGCCGGCGACAGTGTCGACATCACCTTCGATACCGGCACCTGCCCGGCTACCGGCTTCCACCTGCTCTACGGAAGCTCCGACGACTACGGCGCCGTCACCGGCTCGAGCTGTGACGTCGGCACCAGCGGTTCAATCAACGTGTCCATCCCGGTTCCGCCGGTGGGCAAGGTCACCTGGTGGGTGCTCGCCGCGGGCGAGGGCTCGGTCGAGAGTCACCACGGCTTCGACTCGGGTGGCAACCTGCGGCTCTCCGAAGGCGCGGGACATTGTGGAATCGAAACCCAGGACGTTGCCGGCACCTGCCCCTAGGGATCCGTTGGATGCCTTCCGGGGGGGACGGCTGCGGCGCGCGACACGCGCGAGCTGAAAGCAGCGAAGAGAAATGACGAGGAGAGAAAGCGACATGTCACGACTGCCGAGAGTCCTGATCTTGCTGGGTACCGCCCTGATGCTGGCTGCGCTGCCGGCGTTGGCCGAAACCGGCCCCGGCGGGCCGACCCGCATTGCCGACGAGGTGCAGGAACGGATCGAAACCCCGCACCCCTATCCCCACGGGAACGGCGTGCCGGTTCCGGTCTGGAGCCACGAACTGCACTGGCCGGGCGCGACCTTCATCGTGGCCCACTTCGAGACCTTCGACCTGGCCGAGGGGGACTTCGTCCTGCTGTCGAACCCGGAAGGCACCCAGGTGCACCGGTACGCCGGGCGCGGGTTCCAGGATCGCGGCGGCGACTTCTGGGGGCTTTCGATCTTCGGCGACACCATGCGCATCACCCTGATGTCCCGCAGCACCGGCCACGAGAACCACGGTCTGGTGATCGACCGTTGGACCCACGGTTTCCCGCGCAAGGGCAGCGAGGAGCCGGGGAACGACGCGCTGTGCGGCAGCGAGGACTTCGAGGACATCGAGTGCTATCGCGACACCCACCCCGATGAGTTCGAGAAGAGCCGCGCGGTGGTCAAGCTGCTGCAGAACGGTTCGTCCCACTGCTCGGGTTGGTTGATCTCCTGCGAGAACCACATCATCACCAACGAGCACTGCGTCGGCAGCCAGTCGCAGCTGAACAACATCGAATTCCAGTTCGAGTACAAGCGTCCGTCGTGCGGAAGCGGCAGCGCGTCGGCCGAGATGCAGCTCCAGGGCGGCACGCTGCTCGAGGTCGATCCCGGCCTGGACTACGCGCTCATCGCGCCGGACCTGGCGGGTACCGACCCTCAGGCGACCTACGGCTACATCCAGATCGAGACCGAGCTTCCGCTGGCCAACGACCCGATGTACATCCTGCATCACCCCTCGGGGGACCCCAAGCGGATGTCCTTCTTCAGTACCGACCCCTCCGACGAGTCCGGCCGCTGCGAGGTGTTCTCGACCAGTGAGCCGGCCTGCACCGGCGCTTCGGTACCCGACGTCGGTTACTACTGCGACACCGAGGGTGGCTCCTCGGGTTCGGTCGTCATGGGTGGGGTGACCCACCGGGCGATCGCGCTGCACCATTGCGCCAACTGTCCCAACCGGGGCGTGGCCACCAAGTACGTCTACGAGGACCTGCTGGCCTCGTCGAATCCGCTGCCGGCCTGTTCGACCTGCAACCCGGGTCCGGCGCCGACCAGCCTGGTCGCGACGACTCCCAGCGACAACCTGGTTCAGCTGAGCTGGACCGCGGCGCCGGGAGCGGCGGTCTACCAGATCTTCCGCTCCAAGGACGGCTGCGGCAACAAGGAGCTGCTGGCCGAAACCACGGCGACCAACTACGACGACGTGCTGGTCTCCGGCGGCATCGAGTACTCCTACGAAGTGCTGGCCGTCAGCGCCGACGACTGCGAGACCGCACGCTCCAACTGCGAGGTAGTGACTCCCAGCGGTGTCTGCCGCGAGCTGCCGCTCTTCGACGGCCTGCAGTCGGCGGTCAACGTCGAGGCGACCGCCTGCGGCATCCAGCTGGACTGGGGCGGTGCCTCGGCCCAGTGTTCGGCCGGCGCCGGCGTGACCTACAACGTCTACCGCTCTACCGTCGACGGCTTCGATCCGCAGCCGTCGGACCTGATCGCTTCCTGCCTGACGACCAACAGCTTCGTCGACACCCAGGTCGACGACCGGGTCAACTACTTCTACGTGGTGCGGGCCGAGGACACGGACACCACCGGCTTCGGTCCCTGCAACAGCGGGAACGAGGAGATCAACCGGGAACAGCACGCGATGTTCGCTACCGGCCCCGAGCAGATCTACTACTCCACCGGCTTCGAATCGAACGATGGTTGGTCCATGGTCGGCGAGTGGGAGATGGGTGCTCCGCTGGGCCAGGGTGGCTCCGGCGCCGGCGGCGGTGCCGGCGGAGGTCCCGACCCGTCCAGCGCCTTTGCCGGCAGCAACGTGCTGGGGACCAACCTGGCGGGCAACTACAGCCGGGCCATCTTCCCGGCGCAGCACGCCGAGAGCCCGACCTTCAACACCTTCGGCGGCGCCGACGTCAAGGTGCGGTTCAAGCGCTGGATGGGCATGCAGCGCTTCCAGCTCGATGAGGGCTTCATCGAGTTCGGCCAGGGCGGCAACTGGACCCGGGTCTGGGAGAACCCCGAGACCAACATGAACGATGGATCCTGGCAGGACATCACCGTGGACGGTCCTGCCGGTCTCGCGGACAGCGCCAACGTCCAGCTTCGCTTCGGTATCCGCACCAACGCCCAGGTCGAGTACTGCGGTTGGAACATCGACGAGCTCGAGGTCTTCGGTTTCGCCACCTGCCAGCAGGCGGCAAGCACTCTGTCGCCGGTACCCGACGGTGCGATGAACGGCGGCTCGCCGATGACCGCTTCGGCCGGCGCCGGAGACAGTGTCGACGTTCAGTTCGACACCACCACCTGCGGCGCGCCGGGCTATCACCTGCTCTACGGTGACGGTTCCGACTTCTCCGCGGTGACCGGTGGCTCCTGCTCGCTGGATCCGTCAGGTTCCGACACGGTGACCATTCCGGCCCCCGCCGCAGGCGAACTGGTCTGGTGGATCATCGCCGGTGCCGACGGCACCATCGAGAGCCACCATGGTCACGCGTCGTCGGGCGCGATCCGTAGCTCAACCGGCGTGGGCTTCTGCGGTATCGCCACCCAGGATGTGGCGGGCACCTGCCCCTGATCCGACATCACGATCGCCAGCAAACACAACGGGCGGGCCTTCGGGCTCGCCCGTTTTCTTTTTCCGGCGGATCTAGCCGTCGAGTCCCGCGCCGGCCATCCAGCGCCAGGCGTCACCGACCATCTGCTCGAGGCTCGCCGGGGTGTAGCCCAGCTCCCGTTCCGCCTTGTCGCTGCGGCAGATCATCGACGTGCTGACCAGGGCGGCCGCTTCGGGAGTGGTCTTCGGCGTTCCGCCGGTGACCGCGGCCTTGATCACCTGATAGCGGGCGTAGGCGCGAAGCTGCCAGGCCGCGGCCGTCCGCCGGGTCACCTTGCGGCCGGAGACCTCACCTGCGGTGCGCACGAGTTCCGAGTACGGCGCATCGACTCCGCCGAGCAGGTAGTTCTCGCCGGTGCGGCCCCGCTCCACGGCGGCGATGTGGGCATCGACCACTGCGGCCACGTGACAGAAGGAGCCCCGGCCCGGAGGCATCGCAGGCAGCTTGCCGGTAACCGCCCGGCGAATCACGCCGCCCCAACCGGAGCGGTCATGGGGGCCGACGATGTTGGCCGGGTTGAGGATCGTGGCGTCCAGTCCCTGCTCGATGCCCCAGCGCACCACGGTTTCGGCGCTGCGCTTGGTCCGCAGGTAGTGGATCCACGAGGTGCTGGCGTTCTCTGCGGTGTCCTCGTCGATCGGGCTGTCGTGGATGCCGAAGGCCGCGATGCTCGACGTGTGGACCAGCTTGCCCGCCTTGCGGGACAACGCCGCCTCGACCACATTGCGCGTGCCCAGCACGTTATCCCGGGTCTGCTGCCGGTTGCGCCGGGACCACATGTTGATGTTGCCGGCCACGTGGAAGACCGCGTCGACGCCCCGGGGCATGGCGTGTTTGACCCCGTCGGCGTCGTGGAGATCCGCGACGGTGAGGGTCGCGCCGGTCTCCCGCAGGTCGTCGACGGCAGAGGACTCCCGGTGGAGCGCCGTCACGGCGTAGCCCCGATCGATCAGGGACTTGACCAGATTGAGGCCGACGAAGCCGGTGCCCCCGGTGACGAAAGCGGTGGGTTGCGAGCTCACCGGCGCATCCTAACGCCAAAACCCGAAAAGCGGTGCGGGACAAATCGCCCCCGAGGCCTCATGATGGACAGGTGAATCAAGACGGCAATAGCGAGGCGCAAGGGAGCGGCGACGGCATGTTCCGCTGGGCCGTATTGGGGCTGGTGGCCCTGGTGCTGCTGATCGGAGCGTTCTTCGGCTACAAGGTTCTGTCGGGAACAGAGCGCGCCGTCGAGGAGGCCAAGGCCTTCGGCCGGGCCTTGCCGGAGATCGCCGAGGCGTTCCAGTCCCAGAACATCACCACCACCTTCCAGTCCGCACTTCCCGAGCTGGCGTCGACGGGCACCGGCAACCTGGAGGTCGCCACGGCCACGGTGGTCGAGACCGTGACCCGTGCCGACGAGCGCAAGGTGTTGTGGGATCGTTTCTCGCTGGGCGAGACGGTGGTCGAGTTGCGGGTTCCGGTGACCTACCGCTACCACGTGCGTCTCGACGATCCCTGGGAGCTCGAGGCCCAGGGGTCGGTCTGTGTGGTCAAGGCGCCGGCGATCCGGCCGAGCCTGCCGCCGGCGATTCACACCGATCGCCTGGAGCGCTTGTCGCGCAGTACCGGCTGGCTGCCTTCGGATCCTGAACTGGGCTTCGATGAGCTGGAGCGGACGCTGACCCCGTTGCTCTCGGAGTACGCCGGCGATCCCAACCATCTCGAGGCAGCCCGGGAAGAGAGCCGCCGCACGATCACCCGCTTCGTGCGCAACTGGCTGCTGCGGGAAGGGCAGTGGAGCGAGGAGCGCTTCCAGTGGATCTCCGTGCAGTTCCCGGGGGAGCAGCGCGACGGCCACCTCTCCTCGCCGGCGCCGGCCGAGTAGCGCGGTTCAGCGTTTCTTCAGCGCCACACCCATTCCGGCCCCTTGCATCCCGAGGAACAGGGTTTCCAGTTCGGGGTCGCTGGTGATCGCTTCGACGAACCGTGGGTCCGGCGGCGGCACCCGCATGTTGTGGGCGACGATCAGTCCTCCGGGGCGCACCAGCGGTTTCAGCGTTTGCAGATAGTCCAGGTAGCCGTTCTTGTCGGCATCGAGAAACAAGAGGTCGATCGGTTCGGTCAGCTTGCGCACCTCGGCGTGGGCGTCCCCCTCGATCAGCGTCACGAGATCGGCCACGCCGCCGGCCGTAAAGTGATCCCGGGCCAGTTGCGCCCGCTCGGCGTCGATCTCGTAGGTGGTGAGGTGACCGCCGGTGCTACGCAGGCCGAGGGCGATCCAGATCGCCGAGTAGCCGTTGGAGGTGCCGATCTCGATCACGTTGCGCGCGCCGGTCGACTCGACCAGCAGGCGCAGCAACCGGCCGTCCTCTCGCGATACGTTCATCATCCCGCGACGCTCGCCGTCCATTCGGGAGAGGTAAGAGAGCACCGAGCCTTCGGCGTCGTCCCGGGCGACGGGATCGCCGGCGGGTTGCGGTGGTTCGCTGCCGCAGGCGCACAGGGTGAGTGTGAGCAGCCACGCCGCGCCGGCGAGCTTGATTCGGGCTTTTCTTACTTCAGTGGTGGTCGCCATCTCATGAACGCTAGCAGATCGGCGCAAAAACCCTTGCGTTAACGTCGTTTACGCCGGTAGAACCATGGGTCGGCAGAACCTGACAGGTGCGAGGTTTCGATGAGCAATCCGATTCTGGCCCGCTGGAAGTCCCTTTCCCCCAAACCGCTGGGCCCGTGGCTGTTCAACAAGGGCCTGGCCCGGATGGTGCCCTACACCGGCACGGTGCGTCCCGAGGTCAAGGAGCTGCGTCCCGGCTTCGCCCGGGTCGAGATGCGCGACCGCAAGATCGTGCGCAACCACCTCAACTCGATCCACGCGATTGCCCTGGTGAATCTCGGCGAGGTCGCCAGCGGTCTGGCGATGCTGGCCGGCTTGCCCAGGGAGATGCGAGGCATCGTCACCTCGCTCAAGATCGACTACCTCAAGAAAGCCCGAGGCACCCTGACGGCGACCTGCGAGTGTTCGCCGCCGACCGAGATGGTCGATCAACAGTTCGACGTGATCGCGTCGATCAAGGATACCTCCGGCGACGAGGTCGCCCGCACCACGGTGACCTGGAAGATCGGACCGAAGGGATGACTCCTGCTTCAAGGCAGTTCACCGAGCAGCTCGGCATCGACGTGCCGCTGATTTGCGGGGCGATGTATCCCTGCTCCAACCCCGAGCTGGTGGCCGCGGTCTCCAAAGCCGGGGGCATCGGCGTGGTGCAGCCGATCTCACTTGTCTACGTCCACGGCTACGATTTTCGCGAGGGCATTCGCAAGATCCGGGAGCAGACCGATCGACCGATCGGGTTCAACGCCATCGTCGAGAAGAGTGCCCGCACCTACGAAGAGCGGATGCGCGGTTGGGTCGACGTGGCGCTGGAAGAGGGGGTGCGCTTTTTCGTGACCGCCCTCGGCAACCCGAGCTGGGTCGTCGAGAAGGTTCACGCCGCCGGCGGGTTGGTCTATCACGACGTCACCTCGCGCCGCTGGGCCGAGAAGGCCAGGGACTGCGGCGTCGACGGGCTGATCTGCGTCAACGAGCGGGCCGGCGGCCATGCCGGCGACAAGCCCTATCTCGCGCTGTTCGAGGAGATGCAGAGCCTCGAGCTGCCGCTGGTCTGCGCCGGGGGAATCGGCGACCCGGTGGCCTTCGCCGAGGTGCTCGACGCAGGCTACGCCGCCGCCCAGTTGGGCACCCGCTTCATCGCCACCGATGAGTGCACCGCTCACGACGACTACAAGCAGGCGATTCTCGATGCACGGGAAGAGGACATCGTGTTGACCGAATGGCTCAGCGGTGTTCCCTGCTCGATCATCAAGACGCCTTACGTCGAGAAGGTGGGCACCAAGGCGGGGCCGATTGCCCGAAGACTGCTGCGCGGACGCAAGACCAAGCACTGGATGCGCACGATCTACGCGTTGCGCTCCCTGTGGCAGCTCAAGCGTGCGTCGCTTCAGGGACTGTCGTACAAGGATGTCTGGCAGGCGGGCAAGAGCGCCGGCAGCATCAACAGCGTCGTACCTGCCGGTGAGGTCGTACGCCGCTTCGCCGCGGGACTCTAACGCCCCGCTGGCTCACCGAACACTCCCTTTACATCGTCGTCACAAACAGCGGAACGATACTTCCGCTATCCGGCCGGTGTGTTCAGCCTCTGTCGCGAAGCTGCCCGAGCTTGTTCAATTCGCCCCGGAAAACCGGCGTTTTCTCCTGCAAAAGCCGATGGACATGTCATAGGACCATCGTATTGTTCCTGGTTCGGGGGGTGCTATTACCGGCTTCCGGTTCCCGGGGGGAAGCATGCAACGCATCGCGGACGTTCGCCCAGTGGGACAGTCCGACTGCACCGTCGAGATCGACGGCAGCGAGGTCGTCTGTGCCGAAGGGGACACGGTGCTGCATGCGTTGTTCGCCGTGGGTAAGGTCTCGATCGCCCGGCGCAAGGGGGATGTCGAGAGCGGTGCCTACTGCGGCATGGGCGTTTGTTACTGCTGCACCGTGAGTATCGACGGCGTGCCGAACCAGCGTGCCTGTCAGATCTCCGTGCGTTCCGGCATGCGTATCGAGACCGGCCACCCCAGCGGCGGCATCACCGTACTGGAGGACGACGCTTGAGCCGGCCGGTGTTGATCGTCGGCGCCGGTGCCGCGGGGCTCAGCGCCGCGGCGGAGCTGGCCGAGGCCGGTGTTCCCACCACCGTCGTCGACGAGAATCCCAGGGCCGGGGGCGTGGTCTACCGCGGTGCCGCCCGCGACGGTCACGACGACGACTCTCTGGGCAAGTTGACGGCGCAGAAGATCGCCCACTACCGCCGGCTGCGCGAGCGGCATCGCGACAAGATGACCATCCGAACCGGCTGCCAGGTGGTCGGCGCCTTCGGCGAGGGTCGGCTGGCGGTCTTGCAGGATGGTGTTCTCCAGGAGCTCGAGTGGGATCACGCCATCGCCTGCACCGGCTGCTACGAGCGTTCGGTGCCCTTTCCCGGCTGGACCCTGCCCGGCGTCATGACCGTCGGTGGGGCGCAGCTCCAGGTCAAGGGGGGCATGGTGCGTCCGGCGAAGCGCATGGTGCTCTGTGGAACTGGGCCGCTGCTTCCGGTGGCCGCGCGCCAACTGCACCACGCCGGCGTCGAGATTCTCGGCGTGTTCGAGGCGGCACGGCGCCGGGAGCTGTTCGCCGGTGCGCTGGGCCTTTGGCGCCAGCCGGAGCTGTTGCAGGAGGGGCTCTCCTGCATGGCCTATCTGCGCCGGCACCGGGTGCCCTTTCGTTTCGGCCGCGGCATCCTGAGCGCCGAGGGAGACCCACGGCTCCAGCGGGTGACCGTGGCGCGCTACGGCATCGACGGGACGCCGGACCGGTCCCGGGTCGAGACCTTCGGGGTCGACGGATTGGGCGTGAGCTACGGCTTCGTGCCCCGCACCCAGCTGACCGAGCTGCTCGGTGCCAAGCACGTCCCTCGAAAGGGCGGCGGGTACCGGATCGAGCACGACATCTTCGGCCGCAGCTCCAAACCCAACGTCTATGTCGCCGGCGACGGCGCCGAGGTGTTCGGTTCCGAGGCCGCGGCGATCCAGGGCCGGCTGGCGGCGATGGGTTGTCTGCGTGATGCCGGCATGTTCGGCGACGCCGAGCTGGAGCGCCGCAGCAACGCCTTGCGCCGCAGGCTCGCCACGGTTCAACGTGTTTCCCGGCGGATGTTCGCAGCCTGCACCCATCGTCCCGGCATGCTCGATCTGGCCACGGTGGAGACGACGATCTGCCGCTGTGAAGGGGTGCGCCTGCGAGATATCGACGCGGTGATCGAACGGGGTGTGCGGGACCTGACCACCCTCAAGATGGCGACCCGCATCGGAATGGGGGACTGCCAGGGCAAGGTCTGCGGTGACTTCTGCCGGGACCATCTGGCGCGCCGGGTCGAAGGAGATGTCGGCCGCCTGCGACCGCGCTTCCCGCTGGCGCCGGTTCCCTTCGGCGCCCTGACGGAGGACTGCCGTGGCGAAGCATGATGTCGTGATCGCCGGCGGCGGCGTCGTCGGCGCGATGATCGGCTACTTCCTCAGCCGGGACCGGGATCGCTCGGTCTGCCTGATCGACATCAAGAAGCCGGGCAACGCCTCCCGGGCTTCTGCCGGGGGGCTGTGGCCCATCGGCGAATCGGTCGGCCTCGGCTGCGGGGTGATCTTCTTCAAGACCATGTCCAAGCAGATTCAGGAAGGAGCGGACCTGGGTTCGGTGGCCCGGCCGCACCAGCTTCCCCGATTCTTCTTCGATTTCTGCCTGGCCAGCAACGCCATGTTCCCGGAGCTCTGGGAGCGGATCCGCGGCGAGCACGGTGTCGACTTCGAGTTCGAGCGCACCGGGCTCAAGTTCGTGATGTACGACGAACACGATCGGGCCTACGCTCAGAAAATCGCCGACTCGATCCCGCATCTGGCCGATCAGCTGCGCTGGCTCGACCGGGAAGAGCTGCGGGCCGAGGAACCCAACGTCAGCGACGAGGCGATCGGTGCGCTGATGTTCCTGCGGGACGACCAGGTCAACCCGTATCTGCTGGTGCGCGCCGCCCGCGAGGCGGGGCGGGCCCACGGCATGACCGTGATGAGCGAGACCGAGGTCACCGGCGTGCGCCATCGCAACGACGGCTCGGTCTGCGGGGTCGATACGACCGCCGGGCCGGTCGACTGCGATCTGTTGATCAACGCCGCCGGCTCGTGGGCTGCGGAACTGGCCGAGAAGGCGGTCGGCCGTTCGATCCCGGTGTCGCCGGTCAAGGGGCAGATCGTGCTATCGGAGCGCATGCCGCGCATGCTGCGCTCTTGCCTCAGCACCAGCGACTGTTACATCGCCCAGAAGAAGAACGGCGAGATCCTGATCGGCAGCACCACCGAGGAGCGGGGGTTCGACGCGACCTGCTCGATCGACGAGCTGCGCGGCCTGACTCGCGGCGCCGTGCGCTGCCTGCCGGGTTTATCCCGAGCCTCGATCAAGCGGACCTGGGCCGGTTTACGGCCGGGTACTCCCGACGAGGTGCCGATCCTCGGGCCCGTCGACGGAATCCGCGGCTACCTCAACGCGTGCGGTCACTTCCGCACCGGCATCCTCACCGCGCCGATCACGGCGAGCCTGATCCGTTCCCTGGTTCGCGGCGAACGTCCCGAACTCGACCTCGAGCCCTTCCTGCTACGCCGCTTCGACGGCGTGCGCCAGGACGCATCGCCCAGCTGGGCCGCTCCCGTTAGAAGGACTCCAGCCTGATCCGTCCCTGACTCGGGCGGCCCAGATCTACTGGACCCAGACCGTCTTGACGTTGACGAACTCGCGGATCCCGGCCGAGGAGAGTTCGCGGCCATAGCCGCTCTCCTTGATCCCGCCGAAGGGGAGCCGCGGATCCGAGCGCACGAAGTCGTTGACGAAACAGGCGCCGGCCTCGAGCTCGTGGGTCGCGATGCGGGTGCCGCGCTCGACGTCGGCGGTGAAGACCGCGGCGCCCAGGCCGAAGGGGGAGTCGTTGGCGATCCGGATGGCGTCCGCCTCGTCCTGCGCCTCGATGATCGCGGCAACCGGGCCGAACAACTCTTCGTCGTAGGCCGGCATGCCGGGGCGTACCCCGGTCAACACCGTGGGTGGATAGAACGCGCCGGGGGAGTCGGGGGCCTCACCTCCCAGCAGACAGCGGGCGCCCGCCTCGATGCTCTTCTGCACCTGCACGTGGAGTTCGTCCCGCAGGTCATGCCGCGCCTGGGGGCCCAGCGTCGTGCCGTCGACGGTCGGATCGCCCATGACGGCGGCCCCCATCTGTTCGCACAGCAGTGTCTCGAAGCGTGCGCGGCAAGGGGCGACCACCACGAAACGCTTGGCCGCGATGCAGCTCTGACCGCCGTTGATCAGGCGGCTGGTGGCGCAACGCCGCGCCGCCGCCTCCAGGTCGGCGTCTTCGAGGATCACGTAGGCGTCGCTTCCGCCGAGTTCGAGCACGGTCTTCTTGATCCGGGCGCCGGCACGGCTCGCCACTTGGCTCCCTGCCGGGGTGCTGCCGGTCAGGGTGACCGCCCGGATCAGCGGGTTGTCGATGATGCCGGCGACGGCGCTGCTTCCGACCAGCAGCGTGCGAAACAGCCCCTCGGGGAACCCTGCCGCGCGGAACACGTCTTCGATCGCCAGCGCACTTCCGGGCACGTTGGAGGCGTGCTTCAACAAGCCTGCATTCCCCGCCATCAGCGCCGGCGCAGCAAAGCGGAATACCTGCCAGAAGGGGAAGTTCCAGGGCATCACCGCCAGCACCGCGCCGATCGGCTCGAAGGCCACGAAACTCGTGCCCGCGTCGGTGGCCACCGGCTCCGGCGCCAGGAAGCCGGCGGCCTCCTTCGCGTAGTACTCGCAGACCCAGGCGCACTTCTCCACCTCGGCCCGGCCCTCGGAGAGCGGCTTGCCCATCTCCCCGGCCATCAGGAGCGCGAACTCATCGGCCCGCTCCCGCAGCACGGCGGCCGCCCGGGCCATCCGTTCTGCGCGATGTTCAAACGATGTGCGCCGCCACGCCCGGAAGGCGAGGTCGGCCTGCTCGATCGCTGTGTGTACCTGCTCGGCGTCGTGGCTGGCGTACTCGCGGAGCTTCTTCCCGTTGGCCGGATTGATCGAGTGGATGCTCATGCCGGTCCTCACTAGGCGCGAAAAGAAAAAGGCCGCCCGTTGCCGAGCGGCCTTGTCGCAGTCGATCGAAGCCGACGCTACTTCTCTTTCTTGAGCAGCATCGTGGTCGGATCCAGCGCGATGCGCAGGTCCGACACGTTGGCGTTGTCGTGATCCTTGAGCAGATCGAGGTGAACCGCCTTGGTGTCGTGAGCCATGCGAAGGATCACGTCGAACTTGGACTCGATGTGGGCCACCGGCTCCGGGATGCCCCGGTCGTCGGTTTCGGACTCGCGGTGGGTGATCGCGGCCATCCACAGCTCGGCCTCGGTTTCCTTGGCAATCTGCCGCAGGGCATCGAGCTCGTGGCCCTTGGTGCTTTCCACCGGGTAGCCGTCGAGCATGATCGCAACCGGCGTGAAGTCGCTGTGGTCACGCATGAACGCGATGGCGTCACGAAGTTTGTCGATGGTGAACGAGCCATCCATGTAAGCGTGGATCCGCCGGTTGCGCTCGAGTTCGAGACGGACCTTCCAGACGTCTTCCATCTCGGTGTCGTGGGCGAGATCGGCGAAGATCTCGTCGTAGTACGCGCGGACCTTCTCGCTCGGGTGCTCGAGGGAAACGTGCAGGACCTTGCGGCCTTGCATCAGGTCGTCCATCGCGACGCCGACGAGGAACGCGGTCTTTCCCACGCCATGTCGGGCGACGACGACACCGATATTTCCGGCTCCGAGTCCACCGTGGATGGACTCTTCCAGCAGCCGGACAGGACTGCGTTCGTTGATCTCCTTGCGGCGCATACGCCTGGCCTCCTCGTGACCCGCTATTCGTCTTTCTTGAACTTTTTGATGAGCTCTTCCGAGACTTCGCCCGGAACCGGCGCGTACTTGGAGAATTCCATCGTGTACTCCGCCTTGCCCTGAGTGGCCGACCGCAGATCGGTAGAGTACCCGAACATCTCGGCCAGCGGAACCTCGGCCTCGACCCGGACGAACCCTTCCGATTCGGTGGTGCCCTGGATGATGCCGCGGCGCTGCATCACCGTCTTGACGAAGGCGCCCTGGAACTCGCCCGGGCCCTCGACGGCGACCAGCATGATCGGCTCGAGAATCTGCGGTTTTGCCTTGAAATAGGTCTCGACGAAGGCGCCGCGGCCGGCGGACTGGAACGCGTTGTCCGAGGAGTCCACCGCGTGGAACGCGCCGTCGTTGAGGGTGACCCGCAGCCCGGTGACCGGGAAGCCGATCATCCGGCCCTTGAGCATCGCCGCCTTGAAGCCCTTCTCCACCGCCGGGATGAACTCGCCGGGGATCACGCCGCCGCGAATCTCGTCGATGAACTCGAAATCGCCGCCGTCGTAGGGCTCGATGAAGCCGGCCACACGGCCGTACTGACCGGAACCACCGGTCTGCTTCTTGTGGGTGTAGTCGAACTCGGCCCGGCGGCTGATCGCCTCGCGGTAGGCCACCTGGGGCTGGCCGATCTCGACCTCGGCGCCGTACTCGCGCTTGATCCGTTCGATGTAGACGTCGAGGTGCAGCTCACCCATGCCCGAGATGATGGTCTCGGCGGATTCCTCGTCGATCCGGGTGCGGAAGGTCGGGTCTTCCTTGGTGAAGCGACCCAGCGCCTTGCCGAGGTTGGCCTCGGTCTTGCGATCCTTCGCCTTGATCGAGAGGTGGATCACCGCGTCGGGGACGTGGATCGAGGTCATGGCGAAACGGTTGCGGTTGCTGGTGAAGGTGTCACCGGACGCGCAATCGATCCCGAACAGCGCCACGATATCTCCGGCAGTCGTGCCGTCGATATCCTCCATCTCGTCGGAGTGCATGCGCACCAGGCGCCCGACACGGACATCCTTGCTCATGCGGCTGTTGTAGATCGTGTCGCCCTTCTTCAGGCTTCCCTGGTAGATGCGCACGTAGGTCAACTGACCGAAGCGCCCCTCTTCCAGCTTGAACGCCAGGGCGATCATCGGCTTGCTCGGATCGGTGGTGTCGACGATGAATTCTTTCTCGTCGTCGTCCAGGTCCAGCGCCTTGTTCTCGACTTCCGTCGGGTTGGGCAGGTACTTGAGCACCGCGTCGAGCAGCGGCTGCACGCCCTTGTTCTTGTAGGCCGAGCCGCAGAACACCGGGGTGAGCTCCAGCGAGAGCACGCCGGCGCGAACCGCCGCGTGGATCATCTCCGAGGTGGCGGTGCCTTCCAGGGCGGCTTCGAGCAGCTCGTCGTTGAACATCGAAGCGGCTTCGATCAGCTCGTTGCGCTTCTCTTCGGCGGCCTCGAGCATGTGCTCGGGGATCGCTTCCTCGCGAATGTCCTCGCCGTTGTCGCCGTCGAAGTAGTAGGCCTTCATCTCGACCAGGTCGACCACCCCTTCGTGGTCGGCCTCGAGGCCGATCGGCAACTGCATCATTACCGCGTTGTGCTTGAGCTTGTCCTTCAGCTCTTCGGTCACGCGGTACGGGTTCGCACCGGACCGGTCGCACTTGTTGACGAACGCGATGCGCGGCACGTCGTAGCGGCGCATCTGGCGGTCAACGGTGAAGGACTGGGATTGGACACCGGCTACCGAGCAAAGCACCAGGATCGCACCGTCGAGCACACGCAGGGAACGTTCGACTTCGATGGTGAAGTCGACGTGGCCCGGAGTGTCGATGATGTTGACGTGATGGTCCTTCCAGGTGCAGTAGGTCGCGGCGGACGCGATGGTGATACCGCGCTCCCGCTCCAGCTCCATCGAGTCCATCTTCGCGCCGACGCCGTCCTTGCCCTTCACGTCGTGGATCGCACGGATCCGTTGGGTGTAGAACAGGATGCGCTCGGTGAGCGTGGTCTTACCCGAGTCGATGTGCGCCGAGATCCCGATGTTGCGCACTTTAGAAAGATCGCTGATCATCGCAAAGCCTCACTTGCATCCGTGCCCGGGCCGGTGCCGGCCTTTCCAATATCTGCCGTTACTTCACGTGGATTCGTGGCAGCCCGGAGCATGCGCTAGGAACGCGGGATTCTAGCAGCCGCGGCGGAAGTTCGCCGTAGTGCTGGGCTTACGTCCGGCCGGCCCCGCCCGCCCCTCGGAGGCGCTCCGCGGCCCGCGGCAGCCTCGAGGGCCCGAACCGGCCGGGAAGGCGGCTTTTTCCGATTTTTCCACCCCTGGGCGGGGGATCGGCGCCCCCAAAGGGACCTCTCCGAGACAGGTTCCCCGGTGTGCCGGCCCCGGCTGCTGGGCCCGGACCGCTATCATGACTTGTTGGGACACCGCGGCCGGGGGGAGAACGTCTCCTAGCCGGGGGAGCGGCCGGGGAGGGGGTCTCCCGCAGGGCCGCGAGCCGGAGAATCCAGATGAGCAGCGCCACGCCGGGCCGGGGCACCCCCCTGGTCCGTTTCGCCATCGACCACCCGATCACCATGGGCATGATCACCCTGGGCGTGCTGGTCCTCGGCTGGATCTCACTGTCCCGGTTGCCCCTGGAGTTCCTGCCGGCCTTCTCCTCGTCCAGCGTGACCGTCAACGCGACCTATCGCTCTTCCTCGCCCGAGGAGGTCGAGCGGCTGATCGCCCGCCCGCTGGAAGAGTCCCTGGCCACGATCAACAACATCGACACATTATCTTCCAGCGCCACGGCCAGCGGCGCCCGGGTGCGGATCAACTTCGTCGACGGCACCGACATGGAGATGGCGGCGGTAGACGTGCGGGACCGGGTCGACCGGGTCCGGCACCTGCTCCCCGACGACGTCGACCAGATCCGCATCAGCCGCTTTCAGAGCAGCGACATCCCGGTCCTGCGTTTCGACCTGAGCGCCCGCTGGACCCAGGAAGCGCTCTACGACTTCGCCGAGCGTGTGGTTCAGCGGCGGCTGGAACGGCTCGAGGGCGTGGCCCAGGTCTCGGTCAACGGCCTGCGGGTGCCCCAGATCCAGATCAACCTCGACCCGGCACGGATGCAGGCCCACCGGGTCGACGTGCGGCAGTTGCTGACCCTGCTGCGGGGCAGCAACGTGAACCTGTCGGCCGGCGAGGTGCTCGACGGCAGCCGCAAGTTGCTGGTCCGGGCGGTAGGGGAGTTCCGCTCGCCGAGCGAGATCGGCGAGCTGGTGCTCAACGACGACGGGCTGCGTCTCGCCGACGTCGGCGACGTGACCTACGACTTCCCCCAGCAAGAGAACTACAACTTCCTCAACGGGGTCGAGTCGCTGACCGTGCAGGTCAACAAGAACTCCAACGACAACCTGCTCGAGGTGGTCAACCGGCTCAAGGCGGAGCTGGAAGAGATCGGGAAGTTGCCCGAGGCCGAGGGGCTGACCTATCGCATCTATTCCGATGCCTCGTTGGATGTGCGCAAGGGGCTCGGCACTCTGCGGGACGCCGGCCTGATCGGAGGCTTGCTGGCGATCCTGGCGGTCTACCTGTTCCTGCGCCGGTTCCGCACCACCATGCTGGTGGCGATCGCGATCCCGGTTTCGGTCATCGGCACCTTCGTGCTGATGTACTTCCTGCGCCAGGCACAGTGGACCGACATTACCCTCAACGTGATCAGCCTGGCCGGGCTGATGCTGGCCCTGGGGATGCTCGTCGACAACTCGATCGTGGTCATCGAGTCGGTCTTCCGCCATCGGAACGAGTTGAACGAGGACTCCCGCACCGCGGCGCTGATGGGCACGAGCGAGGTGGCGCTTCCGATCGTGGCGGCGACCCTGACCACCATGTGTGTCTTCCTGCCGATGATCTTCATGTCCGGCGGGCGCCGCTTCAAGATGTACCTGGAGAACATCGGCCTGACCGTCTGCATCGTGATGGTCGCCTCGCTCATCGTGGCGCTCACGGTAGTTCCGGTCGTCGCTTCACGGGTGCTGCAGCGTCAGGCCCCCCGGGAAGAAAAGGGCATTCGCCGGTTGACCAACTTCTACGGCTCGACGCTGCGGTTCACCCTGCGCCACCGGCCGCTGTTCGTGATCNTGATCGTCGGCCTGCTCTACGGCTCGATTCAGCTGTTCGGCACCATCGAGCGATCGTTCTCGATGGGGGCGCTGGAGCGGGAGGTGATCATCAAGGTCGACACTCCGCGCCAGTACTCGCCGGAGCAGATCGAGGCGCTCTACAAACAGGTCTACGCGCTGCTCGACGAGAACCGGGAAGCCCTCGACGTCTCGGATATCGCCTACGCCTACGATCGTTCCACCGGCCGCTCCCGCGCGAGCTGGAGCCGGACCCGCCAGTTCAACCTGTATCTCAAGGATGAGAGTGAGAGCGAACTGACCACCGCCGAGGTGCAGGACAAGGTTCGCGCATTGCTGCCGGAGATCGCCGGAGTGCAGCTGCGTATCGCCACCGGCCGCGGCCGCAGCGGCTTTACCGGCATCCAGGTTCAGCTGCTCGGCGACGATCCGGTGGTGCTGGAACTGCTCGGCGAGCAGGTCGCGGCCCGCCTGGCCGGCATCCCCGGCGTGCGCGACGTCGACACGTCGCTGGAGAGCGGTGCCGAGGAGATCCGGGTCGAGGTGCAGCGGGAGCGGATCCTGCAGGCGGGGCTTTCGAGCCAGGCGGTGGCGGCCACGGTGCAAAACGCCCTCAACAGCCGCGCCGTGAGCAACTTCAAGACCGGCGAGCGGGAGGTCGACATCGTGATGCAGTACGGCGAAGAGCATCGCGAGACCCTCGACCAACTCAAGAGCATGGCGGTCTTCTCGGGCAACACGCCGTTGCCCCTGGGCGCCCTTGCCGACTTCACCGTCGGCACCGGGCCCCGTTCGATCGAGCGCGAAAACCACCGGGCCAAGCTGGAAGTCTCGGCCAACACCGCCGGCGGACCGGCGGCGTTCATGGCCATGCGCCAGGTAACCCAGGAGCTCGGCGCGATGGAGCTGCCCGCCGGCTACGAGTGGAACCTCGGCCGCTGGAATCGGATTCAGCGCCAGGACGAGCAGAGCGGTCTGTTCGCCCTGTGGTTCGCCCTTCCGCTGGTCTACATGGTGCTCGCGGTGCTGTTCGAGAGCTTCACCCAGCCCTTCACCATCATGTTCTCGGTGCCCTTCGCCCTGGTCGGCGTGGCCGGGGCCATGAAACTGGCGGGGCAGCCCTGGGACAACACGACCATGCTGGGAATGATCATCCTGCTGGGCATTGTCGTGAACAACGCCATCGTGTTGATCAACCACATCAATCATCTACGGGCTCAGGGGCTCGCCCGGGACGAGGCGATCGTTCTCGGCGGACGCCATCGCTTGCGCCCGATCCTGATCACGGCGATCACCACCATCCTCGGCATGCTGCCGATGATCGCCTCGTACCTGCTGCCCCAGGTGTTCGGCCCGCTGGAAGGCCGCGCCGCGACCTGGGCGCCGATGGGTCTCGTGATCATCGGGGGGCTCAGCACCTCGACGTTCCTCACGCTCCTGGTGATTCCCACGATTTATTCGTTGCTCGACGATGCCGGTCGTTTCCTGCGTCGAGTCGGAGACGCTGCATGAGACGGACGCTGTTGCTCTTGATCCTGGCTTCCCTGGTCCTCACGGGCTGTGGAGGAGACGAGGAAGAAGGAGGCCGCCCGGGTGGTCCCGGCGGCCGGGGCCGGGGTGGCCCGCCGATGGGCGCGATGCAAAGCGCCGGCGCCGCCGTGCCCGTCGAGGTTCAGTCGGTGCAACGTCGCGACATCCACGCCTACATCGAGACCAACGGAACTCTCGAGGCCGAGAACGAGGTCGACGTGGTCGCCCGGGTCGCCGGGCCGATCGTCTCGATCAAGGTCGAGGAGGGGATGCGCGTGAACTCGGGGCAGTTGCTGGCCCAGATCGATCAAGCGGAGTACCGCGCCGATCTCGAGGTCGCCCGGGTCAACCTGCAGGAAACCAGGCAGGCCTTCGAGCGCGCCCAGAAGCTGCGCACCGATCAGTTGATCAGCACCGAGGAGTACGAGGCCTCCCGGGCCGCCTTCGAGAGCGCCCAGGCGCAGTTCGACGGCAACGAGCTGCGCCTCGATTTCACCCAGGTGCGGGCGCCCTTCTCCGGCCTGATCATCACCCGCTACGTCGATCCGGGGCAGACCGTCTCCGGCAACGAGATGCTGTTCCGCATTTCCGACTTCACGCCGTTGCTCTGCCCGATCCAGGTGCCCGAGCGGGAGCTCTCCAAGCTGCGGACCGGCCAGGCGGCCTATCTCGAAGTCGAAGCCTGGGCCGATGAACGTTTCGACGCGCGGGTCCAGAGAGTCAGCCCGGTAGTCGACGCCGAGACCGGCACGATCAAGGTCACCCTGGAGGTCAACGCCCGGGGCAAGTTGCGGCCGGGCATGTTCGCCCGGGTGTTCCTCGAGACCGATATCCGCGAGGACACCCTGGTGATCCCCCGGGCGGCGCTGTCGCTCGAGAGCATCGGCGACACGGTCTACGTGCTGACCGGCGAGGACACCGCGTCCCGCCGCGAAGTCGAACTCGGTTTCCGTGAAGGAGACTACGTGGAGATCCTCTCCGGGGTCTCCGCCGGCGAGGCGGTGGTCACCGTGGGCCAGGACGGGCTCAGCGACGGCACGCCCCTCAAGGTGTTGCGCCGCGACGGCGCCGACACTGCGGGGGGTGCCGGGGCTCGCGCCGACCGGGGTGCGGAGCCCCAGCTCGACGAGGAGCGGCTGCAGCGGATGCGGGCCCGGATGAAAGAGCGCGGGATGTCCGACGAGGAGATCGACGCCCGGATCAAGCAGTTCACCGGCGGTGGCGGCGGGCCCGGCGCTCGCGGCGGCGCCGAAGGGGAGCGTGCTGCAGGCCAGGGTCCCCCCGAGGGTGGGCCTCCCGGCGGCCGTCCCGGCGGACGCGGCGGACGTCCCGACTTCGCCAACATGACCGAAGAGCAGCTCGAGGCGGTCAAGGAGCGTATGCGCTCCCGGGGTCTGACCGACGAGCAGATCGAGGAGCGCATCGAGCGGATGCGTTCGGGTGGTGGCCGCCCGGGGCGTTCGGTTGAGGGCTCCGGCAGCGCCGGCGGGACCGCGCCTTGAAACTGATCGAGCTCTCGACCGATCGACCGGTCAGCATCTTCATCTTCGCTCTCGCCGCCGTGGTCTTCGGCGTGGTCGCCTTCGGCAACCTGGCTACCGATCTGCTGCCGGATATCAGCTATCCGTCGCTGACGGTCCAGACCGAGTACGACGGCGCAGCTCCGATGGAGATCGAGGGTCTGGTCACCCGCCCGGTGGAGAACGCCGTCGGCGTGGTCAACAACGTCACCCGGGTGACGTCCAGTTCGCGCCCCGATGTCAGCGAGGTGACCCTGGAGTTCGCCTGGGGCACCAACATGGACCTGGCGGCGCTGGATGTACGCGAACGCCTCGACGTGTTGCGCCTGCCCGACGACGCCGAGCGCCCGCTGTTGCTGCGCTACGACCCGGCGCTGGACCCGATCCTGCGCCTCGGGATCTACGGCGAGGACAATCTGGTGCGGCTGCGCCTGCTGGCGGAAGAACAGGTCAAGCGGGCGCTGGAGCGGATCGAGGGGGTTGCCGCGGTCGTGGTCAGCGGTGGTCTCGAAGAAGAGATCCAGGTCGCCCTCGATGAACGGCAGCTGGCCAACCTGGGGCTGACCGTCGACCAGGTGCTGAACCGCCTCGCCGCCGAGAACATCAACCTGACCGGCGGCCGCCTGCGCGAAGGCCAGACCGAGTATCTGGTCCGCACGATCAACGAGTTCATCCGCGCCGAGGATATGGAGCCGGTGGTCATCGACAGCTCCCAGGGCGCCATCGTGCGCCTGAGCGATGTGGCCCGGATCTATCGGGGCGCCAAGGAGCGGGAGGTCATCACCCGGATCAACGGCCGGGAGAGCGTCGAGGTCGCGGTCTACAAGGAGGGGGGCACCAACACCGTCGCCGTCTCCGACGCGGTCCAGGCCGCCATCGACGACCTGCGCCAACGGCTGGTCGAGCTGGATCCGGAGCTGCGGCTGGAGGTGATCACCGATCAGGCGGGCTACATCCGGGACTCGGTCTCCGAGGTGTTGCAGACTGCACTCTACGGCGGCATGCTGGCGATCCTGGTCTTGTTCCTCTTCCTGCGGAGCTGGAAGACGACCTTGATCATCGGCATCGCGATTCCGATCTCGGTGGTCGCGACCTTCTTTCTGATGTTTGTCGGCGGTATCTCGCTGAACATCATGTCCCTGGGTGGGCTGACCCTGGGAATCGGACTGCTGGTCGACAACTCCATCGTCGTGTTGGAGGCGATCCAGCGGCGAAGGGATCAGGGGCTCGACGAGATCGAGGCGGCGCGGAAGGGGGCCGGTGAGGTCGCCCGGGCGGTGATCGCCAGCACCCTGACCACCATCTGCGTGTTCGTGCCGATCGTGTTCGTCGAGGGGATCGCCGGGCAGCTCTTCGGCGATCAGGCGCTGACGGTGACCTTCTCGCTGATCGTGTCGTTGATCGTGGCGATCACCGTGATCCCGATGCTGGCCTCTCGCCGATTCGACCCCGCCGCCGGGCTCGACGATCCGGTCGCCGCCGAGGGGCAGGAGCGCAAGCGGGGCAAGCTGGCCCTGGCCATCGACAAGGCCTTCGTCTTCGTCGGGGTCGGCATTGCCCGGCTGGTCAAGATGCTGTTCAAGGGGGTGATGCTGGTCATCGGCGCGGTGTTCGCGTTGCCTCTGGCGCTGTTCAAGCTGGTGTTCGACCGGATCGCGGCGGTCTACGAGGTGACGCTTCGCTGGGTGCTGCGCCACGCGTTCGTCACCGTGCTGATCGCCTTCGTGCTGCTTGCCGGAAGCCTGATGCTGTATCCGACGCTGGGCCAGGAACTGGTGCCGGAACTGGTACAGGGGGAGTTCTTCGTCGACACCACCCTGCCGCCGGGAACCCACCTGGACATCAACCGCCGCCGGATGGCTTCCCTGGAGTCCTTCGCCGGCGAGCAGCTCGACGGCGTGACCACCGTCTACGCCATCGTCGGCGCCTCGAATCAGCAGGGGGGCGTCGCCGGAGAGCGCCGGGAGAATATCGGGCAGCTGACCCTGACCGTGGCGCCGCCCGTTTCCCGCGAGCGTGAAGAGGCGTTGATGGCGTCGCTGCGCGACGAACTGGACCTCCAGGGAGACCTGGACTACCGCTTCGGCCGTCCCTCCTACTTCAGCTTCCGCACGCCGGTCGAGATCGAGATTCGCGGCTACAACCTGACGCTGCTCGAGCGGCTGGCCGAGGATTTGATGACCCGCATGCGGGCGATCCCGGGCCTGGCCGACGTGAAATCGTCGACCGAGGGAGGCAACCCCGAGCTCCAGATCTATTTCGACCGGGCGCGGCTGGCCAGCTTCGGCCTGACCCTGGACCAGGTCGCTTCGGTGGTGCGCTCCAAGGTGCAGGGCTCCGTCGCCACCGACATCCAGCGGGAAGACCGCAGCATCGACATCCGCCTGCGCGCCGAGGAGCAGTACCGGGACAGCCCCGAGGACCTGATGGCGCTGACGGTGCTGCAGCAGGGCAAGACCGCGATACCGCTCTCGGCGGTGGCCGACGTGGTCGAACTGGAAGGCCCCGCGGAGATTCGCCGCGCCGAGGGGGACCGGGTGGCGCTGATCTCCGCCAACCTCGTCGGCCGGGACCTGGGCGCCGCCACCGAGGACATCGTCGCGGCGCTGGAGCAGATGCAGTTTCCGCCGGGCTTCGACTACCTGATCGGCGGTCAGCGCCAGGAGATGGAGACCTCGTTCAACAGCATGCGCATGGCCATCGGACTGGCGATCTTCATGGTCTACCTGGTGATGGCCAGCCAGTTCGAGTCGCTGATCCACCCCTTCGTGATCCTGTTCAGCGTGCCCTTCTCGGTGATCGGCATGCTCGGCACGTTGGCGCTGTTCGGCGTCAACATCAGCATCGTGGTCTTGATCGGCGCGATCCTGCTGGCGGGGATCGTGGTCAACAACGCCATCATCCTGGTCGACTACACCAACCAGTTGCGGCGGCGTGGCATGGCCAAGCTCGAGGCATTGGAGCGCGCCGGCAGGGTGCGGCTGCGCCCGATCCTGATGACCACCGCGACGACGGTGTTGGGGCTTTTCCCCATGGCGCTCGGTCTCGGCGCCGGCAGCGAGCTGCGCAGTCCGATGGCGCTGACGGTCATCGGCGGTTTGATCACGTCGACGGCGCTGACGCTACTGATCATCCCCGCGGTCTACAGCCTGGTCGACCGCTCGAAGTAGCGGGTCAGGGGATTCGTCCCGGCGTCAGCCTTGTGTTCAAGCCTTACTTGCCCAGAGAGGCTAGGACTTCTTCCCAATCGTAGGTGTTTTCCGGTCGGCGACGCGACGTGTGCCGACAAAAAGACACCTACCGGCTGAACCCTTCGTCTCCCTTGCGAGTCCAACATGGGCACGAGCAAGCAGGGGGCTGGAAGGAAACGAGCTATGAAGTTCCGAAACGTGATTCTCGCCGCAGCCAGTATGGCTTTTCTTGCAATGCCCTCGGCCGATGCCCAGGCCGGCCGCGCCGTGATCGTCGTGGCCAAGCCCCGCCCGGTCAAGGTGGTGAAGGTCAACGGGCCGGCCCGTGGTGTGATCGACCTCAACGTCCGGCCCAAGGCGACCCAGGTCTGGGTCGACGGCGCCTACCGTGGCCAGGTGCGCCAGTTCGACGGCTATCCCGGCAAGCTGCGCCTGCTCCCGGGCTGGCACGTGATCAAGCTGGTCACTCCGGATGGCGACGTCGCCCGTCAGCGGGTGCGGGTCAAGGCGGGGCACGAGATCGACGTGCGTCTCGACCTGCGTGACTGATCTCTCCGCGGCACCGCGGAGCCGTTGAAAACGAAAGCGCCTACTCTGCCGCGAACCGACCGACGGCGGAGTGGGCGCAAAGCGCCGCCAGGCCCGCGACGATCAGCCACAGGAACAGGGTGTTGGTCGACCACCAGACCGAGAAGTCGAGGGGCACCGCGGTGTTGGCCACCAGGGACACCGCGAACAGCGACCCGACCAACGCCAGCAGGCCCAACCGAATCGTCGTCAGGGTGAGGATCAGTGCGGCGATGGAGCCGAAGATCATGCCGACGGTGCTGCCCGAACTCTGACCGAGGAAGTTCAGCACCATCAGGACCAGCAGCAGCAGGTCCCCCATCCACTCGAGCCGCAGCTTCGGCGAGATCAAGCCGGCCAGCCAGCCGAAGACCCAGCGCAGCGCGAACCAGACGAAGAAGATGAACATGGCGCCGAAGGCCTGGTCCGGGGCGACGAACAGCAGCTGTCCGAAGGTGTACTCGAATCCCTGGATCGTGTAGAGGCTGTTCTGTTGCGGGAGCTGCGGGATCTCCATGAACAGGCTCGGCGAGTAGAGCACGAAGGAGATCAGGCACCCGGCGGCCAGACCGAACAGCATGTCCCGGGCCACCAGCGGGTCCCGCCAGCGTCCCGAAACCAGCCGGGTCCAGGAGACGATGCTCTGGGGGTTGCGGCGCCGCACGTAGGGCTCCAGCGCCAGATACAGGACCCAGACCAACATGGCGATGAACAGCGCGAAGCCGGACGCCCGGATCAACTGACTCCAGACTCCGGTGACCGATGAGGCCAGGTCGGCGCGGATGGCCGCCGCACCGAGATGGCAGACGATGGCGAACACGCCGAGGCGTGTGGCGCCCCGCAGGTCGCCGCGGCCGCGCTTGAGGTTGCGGACGGCGAAGGTGAGCGCCAGGCTGATGAAGGTCACCAGCACCAGCACCGTCACGAAGCGATGACGCTGCACGCCCAGTTGCGGAGCGGAGCCGGGGCTTTCGATGCGCCAGGGGCCCAGCACCGAGAAGAACTGGGGAACACCCTGGAGAGAGGCCGCCTCGATCCGATGCTCCAGCTTCTGATCGTCGGTCCAGGACCAGGCCAGAACCTGGTCGGCGTGGTCCGGCGGCGCTCGCTTCGGCGTCTCCGCCGTGAGAGCGGCCATGTCGACGCCCGCCGCTTCGAAGAAGGGGGCCCAGTCCACGTCGCCGGCCGGGCCGGCGGTATCCTCCAGCGATCGGTCGGGGACCGCGCGGTACTCCAACAGTTTGCCGGTGGCATCGAGGTAGACCCGGGTCATGCCCGCCTCGGTCAGCGGCGGATCGGTCTGGTTGACCCGGGAATTGAAGCCGCGGACCGCCTCGAGGGAATCCGGCGATTCCCGGTACCAGTAGTAGAGCATCGGCAGCCGGGTCCAATCGATCGGCTCTGCCTTCGGGTCGTCCTTGCGGTTCTGGGCAAAGGTGCGCGGCTGCCAATCCCAGGCGAAGCCGCCGGCGCTGTCCGTTGTGCTGTCTTCCGAGACATCTTCCGAGACGTCCTCCGCGATGGCTTCCGAAACGGCAACCGGCTGCACGACGCTCAGAAGTTCACGGGCATTTTCCTGGAGCACCGCCGGTGGTTTGTGCTCGACGTGGCCGATCATCATCAGCGGCCCGGCGGCAGGCAGCATGCCGAGGATCGATCCGACCACGATCACCAGGGCGAACAGCGCGACCGGCAGGGACATGGTGCCCTTGGCGCCGGCAGCCGCGACCAGTTCCGGTGACGGTGTTTCACCGGCCGCGATGGCCGCGGCCAACGGGTCGCCCCCCGGCAGCGCCGCGATGATCGTGACCACCGACTCGGGGCGGTCCTCGGGGTCCTTCTCCAGGCAGCGCATGATGACCCGCTCAACCACCGGATCGACATCGTCGACCAGGGTGGTCAGGCTCGCCGGTGTCTGGGTCTCCTGCATCTTCTTGAGCGACGTGACGTCGTCGCTCTTGAACGGGGGCTTGCCGGTGAAGACCTCGTAGAGCACCAGGCCCAGGGCGTAGATGTCGCTCCGTGCCGTCACCTCACGCCCGGCGAGCTGCTCCGGAGCCATGTAGGCCGGGGTGCCCGAACGGATATCCCGTACTTCATCGGCGAGGCCGGCCAGGCCGAAGTCGGTGATGCGCACCTGGCCACGGCCGTCGAGCATGATGTTGGCCGGCTTGAGGTCGCGGTGGATCAAGCCCTGCTGATGGGCGGCGGCCAGGCCGGCACACAGCTGCCGGGCGATCTGCACCGCCTTGGTCTGGGGCAGGTGGCCGATGCGCCGCACCAGCGACGACAGATCCTCGCCGTCGACATACTCCATCGAGAGATACAGCCGTCCGTCCGCTTCCCCGATGTCATGAACCCGGCAGATGTTTGGGTGGGTCACCTGGCGGGCGGTGCGGACCTCGCCGTAGAAGCGTTCCCGCACCCGTGGATCGCTGGCCAGCTGGTGCGAGAGGAACTTGAGCGCGACGGTCTGGCCCAGCACCAGGTCATCGGCCCGGTAGACCTCGCCCATGCCGCCGCGGCCGAGCTTGCCCACGACGCGGTAACGGCCGGCCACGGTCTGTCCCGGGGCGAACCCCCCTTCGCCGTCGCCTGCGGCGCTACCCGAGGAGAGGATCGACGGCGTGCTCGAGAAAGCGGCACTCTCGACGACGGTCTCCTGCTGGGAGGGATCGGTGGCGCTGCCGCTCAGCTCGGTGGGCGTCTGGGTCGGGTCGGTGGCGGTGCCGCAGGCCGGACAGAAGCGTCCCCCCGACGGGATCGGGTTCTTGCACCGGATACAACGGATGACTGGGTCGGCCATAGCCGGAAATAGTACCCCGAAGCGCCCGACAAGGGGGAGCGCCGACGAGGAACAAGCTGTCCGGGATGCGAAGTGGCCAGGCGGGATCCGGAGTTGCT
Source organism: Acidobacteria bacterium Mor1 (assembly GCA_001664505.1). Taxonomy (GTDB): domain Bacteria; phylum Acidobacteriota; class Polarisedimenticolia; order Polarisedimenticolales; family Polarisedimenticolaceae; genus Mor1. The sequence continues at coordinate 3,401,672 of CP011806.1, read as the reverse complement.
CAGCGGCTGGCTGTCAGGAGGCGGGTCAGCCGGCCAGATGCTCGGCGAAGGGGGTGCCCCGCAGAGCGGCCTCGACCTCATCGAAGTTGGAGATCACGTCCTGGAGCCGGTCGGAGTTGAGTTTGCGAACCAGGTGCTCGGTGGTCATCGGCCCGGGCAGGCCGAAACGGGTCAGCGCCTCCTCGAGGGCGGTCAGGTCGGGCTCCCGGCTGTCCCCCCGGTAGAGGTCTTCGTAGTCCACCTGGGCGGCCAGCGGGTAGTTGCCCAGCATGTGCATCACCTGCTTGATCTCGATGTGGTCGGCGACCAGGTCGCCGAGCAGCGCCCGGGGATCGATCTCGGTGTGCCGGTCGCTGGTGTCGATCTCCTTGCGCACGGCGTAGATCCCGGTCTTGCGGGCAGTCTGGACCGACAGCGCCCGCTTGAGCCGGTTGCGCCGGTAGAGGTGGATCAACGGCACCTCCCGTTCCCGCAGCAGGTCGAGTAATCGCGGCGGCTGGGTCAGATCGTGCCAGCCGGCGTTCCCGTGGTGGAACGAGTTGAACTTGATGTCGATCACCGGAACCGCGGGGGCGCTTGCCTCGATCAGGGCGTCCAGGTAGTCGCCGATCAACTCGGGCCGGCGCATCGGCAGCACCATCTCCGGATCGGACTCGGCCCGGCCGAGCATGTAGTTCCAGAAGTTGCGCAGCTTGTAGACGTGTTCTTCACCGTCCTCGGGACGGCGTGCATTGAAGATCTCGTCGTAGACCTGAAGGCGGGGGTGGGTGGCCAGCAGGCTGCGGACCATGTTGGTGCCGGACCGCTGAAACCCGACGATGGCGACCATTCGGCTCAAGGGATGCTCCGTCCGCGACTCTAACACAGTCGCGGACGGAGCTTATCGGGTCCTGAGGTGGCGGGTTTAGCGCCGAATGGGGCCGCTCTTTCCTAGCGGCGGGGGACGATGTTCAGCGAGGCGATCTCGTCCTTGCGCACCCGGAAGGAGACGTGACCTGCGGCCAGTTCCTGTTCCAGCACCAGGGCGTTGCCGGTGACCTCGGTCAGGCGGCCGCGCATGTCCGAGCCGTTGTCCCGGGTGACCTGGACGACCTGGCCGACGTAGCTCTTCGCCTCGCCCACCTGGATCACCTTCGGTCCGCTGACCGGCTGTTCGTAGTCACCGCCCGGCAGGTCCAGCGCCATCTGGCGCCGGGGCTGGGCCTGGGGGTCGCTCGGGAAGTTGTTGGCCCGCTCGAGGCCGAGCTCGACCATGGCGTCCTTGTCGCTCCGGCCGGCAGGCTCGTTGCGGAGATTCATCTGCGGGTTCTGGCCGGGGTTGCCCTGGGCCACGCCCGAGGGTTCGCCGAAGCCGGCGCCCGGTTCCATCGACGGCGCGCCGCCGAAGGAACTGTCCGGCTGGGCTTCGGCAGCCTGGGACATCATCGCGCCCATGGCCATACCCATCATCGCGCCGATGCCCGCCTGGAACTCCGCCTCGCTGTTGGCGTTGAGCAGCGAGTCGACGGCGCCGTCGACCATCGAGATCTGCATCAGCAGCTTCTGCTTTTGCTGCTCGTCCTGGCTGCCCGAGAGCTCGGCGATCTTCTGCCGCGCTTCGGCCATCTCCTTGTCCCAGTCGTTGGCCATCTCGGCCGTGACCCAGTAGCCCTCGACCCGGACGTAGTCCTCTTCCTTGACCGGCTTGCCCGGCACCTCGACCTTGACCCGGGCGGTGTCGCCGTCGGAGGAGATCACCGTGGCCTTGGTCTTGGCCAGGTTGCTCATCTCGGTGCGGAAGGAGTCTTCGGGAGTCAACGCCGAAGCCTTGGCGATTTCGTTCATCAGCTCATGGCCGGTGCCCGAGAGGAAGTCGTGGACATCCATTTCGGCCAGCTGCTCCAGGTTGCCGAGCTCGCTGTTGACCACCACCGAGAAGATCCCGACCACCGAATCCCAGTTCTCGTCGATGTCGCCCATCTGTTCTTTCTGCTGGGCCACCATCGGGTGGTTGAGGATGAACTCACGCTTCTCGTCGAGCAGGCGGGAGACCTTGCGGATCACGCCGAAGCTCTTGTTCCAGAGTTCCGGGTCGGCCTGGGCCGCGGCTTCCTGGATCAAGCCGTTGATATCTTCGCGGTAGCTCGGAGGCAGCGACTCCCAGAGCACCTGGGGGCGATTCTCCGAGAGCCCCTTGGCCACGCGGGTCACCGCCTCGTCGGCGGTTTCCGCCGGGGCGGCGCCCTTGGCGGAGTTGGAGCCCGAACAACCGAGCAGGGTAAGCACCAGCGCACACGCAGCGGCCAGCGCCGCAGCCTTCGCGTACCGATTCATCAAGGCCTCCTACCCCCCCGGACATGCCGTCGATTCGACGTGAAACTTAAGTTGGGCCCGGCGCCGAAACCAGCCTCCGGCCGGATCACGATTCCGAAACGAGGAAGCCACGCCGGTCGGGCCTTTGCGGAAAGTGTCGCCATTCGCGACACCCCCACCCAGGCGCCGTTGCTTTACAGAACTTTACCCAGATCCATGGACCGGAAACGGCCCCCCGCAGTACGCTCACCGCGATGACTTCCGGGGCCCAGCAACCGCGCATCCTCATGATAGAGGACGACACCCGCCTCTCCGCCATGGTCGCGGAGTACCTGGGGGGCAACGGGCTCGAGGTCCAGGTTTGCGGCACCATCGCCGAGGGGGTCGCCGCCCTGGACCCCGATCGCCATGACGCGTTGATCCTCGACGTGATGCTCCCCGACGGCGACGGCATGGACCTCTGCCGCAAGCTCCGGTCCGAGAGCGCCATCCCGATCGTGATGCTGACCGCTCGCGGCGACGAGGTCGACCGGGTGATCGGCCTGGAGTTGGGTGCCGATGACTATTTGCCCAAGCCCTTCAGTCCCCGTGAGCTCCTGGCCCGGCTGAGGGCGGTGTTGCGCCGGGGAGCCATCGAGCGCAAACCGGCACGGATGATTCGCATCGGCGGCCTCGAGATCGACGCCGACGCCCGCACGGTGCTGCTCGACGGCGAACCGCGAAACATCACCTCGTTCCAGTTCGATCTGCTGTGGGAGTTGGCCGGCAACGCCGGCCGGGTGTTGTCCCGGGAGCAGCTGATGAACGCCCTGCGCGGCGAATCGGTGGGTCCCTTCGACCGGGCCATCGACGTGCACGTCTCGCGGATCCGCCAGGCGATCGAGCGGGACGCCAAGCAGCCGAAGCGTCTGATCACCGTGCGGGGTGTCGGCTACGTGCTGGCCACCGACGCCGGGGCCGAGGACTGATGCGCCGCTTCTATCTCCAGATCTATCTGGGCATCGTCGGCATGGTCCTGCTGCTGGTGCTGTTGGCGCTGGCGCTGTGGGATCTCAATCCGCTGGAGGATGCCGAGGAGCGCTACAGCCTGGAGACCCTCCGCGGTATCGGCGAGGCGCTGTCGCCGCCGCTGGAGGAGGGCCCCGAGGCCCTGCGTGCGGCGCTGGATCCGGTGCTGTCCCGTATCGATCTGGATCTCACGGTGTACGGTCCCGGCGGCGAACTCCTGGCCCAGTGGGGTGGGGAGGCCCTGCCGGTGCCCGAGCCGGAGAGCGGCGTCGATCACTGGCAGAACGAGCTCTCCTTTCAGCGCATCTTCGCCGTGAAACTCGCCGACGGCCGCTGGTTCGTCGGACGGCCGAGCGAACCGATACCCGAAGGGGACTTCGCGCTGGTGGTGCTGCTCGTGATCCTGGTCGGCGTCTCGGTCGGTGCGTATCCCTTCGCCCGGAGTTTGACCCGGCGTCTGGAGCGCTTGCGCCGGGAGGTCGACAGCCTGGCCGCCGGCGATCTGTCGGCGCGGGTGCCGATCGAGGGGAAGGACGCCATCGCCGATCTGGCCCGTTCGTTGAACCAGACCGCATCGACCATCGAGAGCCTGGTGCAGGATCAACGCCGCACCCTGGCCGCGGCATCCCACGAGTTGCGCTCGCCGTTGGCGCGGCTGCGGGTCGCGGTGGAGTTGATGTCCGAGGAACGCCGGCCCGAGTTGCTGGACGGTGCCCGGGCGGACCTCAAGGAGCTGGACGAGCTGATCGGCGAGATCCTGCTGGCCAGCCGCCTCGAGCAGGAGCGCTGGGCCGATCGCTTCGAACCGGTCGACCTCCTCGGCGTGGCCGCGGAAGAGGGCGCCCGGGTCGGCGCCGAGGTGCGGGGAGACTCGGTATCGCTCTCCGCCGAGCCGCGGCTGGTGCGCCGGGTGTTGCGCAACCTGCTGGAGAATGCCCGGCGCCATGGTGGCGAAGCGGAAGTCGCGGTGCACGTCGCCGGCTATTCCGGAGAGAGCGGCCGCATCGAGGTAGCCGACCGCGGGCCGGGAGTGCCCGAGGCGGACCGGGAGAAGATCTTCGAGCCGTTCTACCGTTCCGAGGGCTGGTCCGAGGGGCAGGGGGGCGGCGTCGGACTCGGCCTGGCGTTGGTGCGGCAGATCGCCCGGCGTCACGGCGGCGACGCGGTATGCCTCCCTCGGGACGAAGGGGGCAGCCGCTTCGTCGTGACCCTGCGCAACCAGGACACCCAACCCGCCTGATCGCCGTCGTTCCGCTGTTTCCCGCCGGACGCTTCCTGGCTTTGCACAACTTTACGTAGCGGTCGCAAGGGGGAAAACCCCCGGAAGTAGCTTGACCCTGCCCCCCCTTCGCAGCGGTGTGCTGCGGGGTTGCATACAGGAGCTACCTCATGGATCGCCTGCTCTTCCTTTGTCTCTGCCTCACGTTGCTCGCACCGGCCCACGCCGTGCTGGCCGACGAAGATCCCACCGGCAGCGTGCTCGTGACCGTCTCCGATCCCGACGGGTCACCCCTGGCCGGCGCGGTGATCTCCAGCGTCGGAGTCTCCGACGTGGTCACCGACTCTCTGGGCCAGGTGCGGATCGACGGGATCCGGGCCGGTGAGCGGGAGGTGCGGGTGGTCAAGGGGGGCTATCGCCTGAACGCGGCAACGGTGTTGATCGTCGAGGGGCGGCTGGCCCAGGTAGAGATCGTGTTGGAGCCGGTCGTGATCGCCCTGCGCGAGGTGGTGCTGGCCTCGGGCTATTCGATCGGCAACCCGGGGGAATCCACATCGGGCACCACGCTGGACCGGGAGACGATCTCTCGCATCCCGGCGTTCGGTGAGGACATCTATCGCTCGGTGGCGGCGCTGCCGGGTACGTCAAGCTCCGATCTCTCCTCGCGATTCAACGTGCGCGGCGGTCTCGACCGGGAGAATCTGGTGCTGCTCGACGGTCTGGAGCTGTTCGACCCCTTTCACCTGCAGGACTTTCAGGGGGTGTTCAGTGTCGTCGACCCGGGCATGTTGCGCGGCGCGCAACTGGTCACCGGCGGCATGCCCGTGGAGTTCGGCGATCGTTCCGCCGGCGTGTTGAGCCTCGAGTCGGTGCAGCCGACGACCAAGCAGACCGAACTCGGCGTCAGCTTCAGCAACCTGTGGGCGCGCAACCAGGGCACCTTCGGGAACGGCAAAGGGGGTTGGGCGGTCTCGGGGCGCCGGGGCTTCCTCGACCTGGTGCTGGATCTCGCCGGCGAAGGTGGAGGGGGTGACGGTGAGGGTGAGAGCGACAGCGCCCCGTCGCCGCAGTACTGGGATTTCTTCGGCAAGGTGCGGCTCGAGGCGTCGCCGACCAACATCTGGACGATCAACGTGCTCGGCGCCGGCGATTCGCTGGTTTCGATGGAGAACGAAGCCAACGAGATCGAGGACAACGACACCCGCTACGGCAACCGCTATCTCTGGGCCAACAACCGCAGGGTCGCCGGCGGGGGTTCGGTGTTCCTGGAGTCGACGGTCTACGCCGGAAGGGTCGATCGGGATCGCCGGATCTTCGAACAGGAGTTCGATGACATCGCCGAGGCTCGGGACGAACGGACCCTCGATCTCTACGGCCTGTCCCACAAGGGGGTGTGGGAAACCTCCAACCGCAACTCGGTCAAGTGGGGCTTCGGCGCCCGCCGCTACCAGGCGGACTACAACTACCGCAACGAGCTGGAGATCGTCAGCACCATCGCCGACGTGCGCTTCGCCGAGCCGGTCGGGATGTTCTCCTTCAACCAGAACTTCGAGGGCACCACCTGGTACGCCTTCGCTTCCGACCGCTTTCAAACAGGGCGGCTGACCACCGAGCTGGGGCTGCGCTTCGATCGCGACTTCCTGAAGGAGGACCTGGTGGCTCCCCGGGTCAACCTTGTGTTCGACGGCGGCAACGCCGGCGAGTTCAAGTTCGGTGCAGGACGCTACTACCAGTCCCAGCGCCCCAACGAACTGGATGTGCCCGACGGCGAGACTGCCTTTTTCGAGAGTGAGGCGGTCGACGGCGTCTTCGCCGGCTGGAACAAGGACCTGCCCGGAGGCTACGGACTGCGCGCCGAGGTGTATCAGCGGGAGACCGACAACCCGCGGCCCCGCTACGACAACCTGTTCTCGCCGTGGAACACCTTCCCCGAGGCAGCGACCGACCGCATCCGGGTGGCCCCCGATCGTTCCCGGTCCCGGGGCCTCGAGCTGCTCCTGGTCTCACCGGGCAGCGGCAAGTGGGATTGGTGGGCCAGCTACACCTGGTCCGAGAGCATCGACGAGATCGGCGGGCGGGACCAGCCGCGCTGGTTCGATCAACCCCACGCGGTGCGGGCCAACGTGAACTACAAGCCCAACCCCCGCTGGAACTTCAACGCGCTGTTCAGCTGGCACACCGGCTGGCCGACGACTCCGGTCTCGGCGGTCTCGGAGCCGGACGGACAGGGGGGCCTCCAGATCGTGCCGGTCGTCGGCGAGTTCTACTCCCAGCGGCTGTCCGACTATCACCGGCTCGACCTGCGCATCAGCCGGGTCGTGCCTAGGCGCAAGGGTTCGCTGCGCTTCTACGTCGATCTGCAGAACGCCTACAACAACGCCAACGCCCGGGGCGTCGAGTACCCCGACAGCGCCTTCATGTTGCAGCCCGACGGGTCGGTCAACGTCGTCGGCCAACAGGAAGACTGGTTGGGTTTGCTGCCGTCCTTCGGTTTCAACTGGACGTTCTAGCCGGCCCCGGTCCAGCGAGTCGGACCGGGACCGGCCAACGGGTCAGTGGTCCAGACAGAGCGCGTCGGTCCCCTCGATGGGTGTGCCGTCCTCGAGCTGTCCGCTCAAGGTGCCTTCAGGCTCGGCGCCGCTCCAGCGCGAGAGGTCGTCCTCGTAGAAGCAGGCCAGGTCCAGCCAGTCATCGCCGTCGACGTACTTCTTGCGGCATTGACGTTGGCCCTTCTTGTTGGTCGCCACGATCAGGCCCTCGAAGCGCAGGCTGTCGATCTCGATGGTCGAAACGTCCAGTTCAGCGCTTCCGAGCACCGCGACCGGGACGGTGCCCTTGTCGTCGATGGCCACGCAGTTGCCCGTGGTCGCGGGCTTGACGTCGATGTCGACTTCGGTCGTCGAGCCGCCCGGCGGGAAGTAGCGGTAGAGTTCGGGGCCGAACTCGGGTTCCTGTGCTTGAACGATCAACTCGTTGCCGAATCGAGTGAGGAAGTAAGGGAGTGACTGGCCGAACTGGCCTTCGGCGAAGCGGGTGCCCTCCGATGTTCCGTCACTGATCCACAGGCCGGCTTGACTGAGATTGTCCCCGAGAATGTTCAGACAGTTCGGTTCTCGAATGCGGCAGGCAAGAGCCCGGAAATAGACGAGGCCGCGAAAGGCGGTCAACTCGCTGGGGAACGAGTCGCCCAACACACGCAGATCCCGGACCAGCATACTGCCCTCGGTGGTACCGTCGGAGACGTGGAGCTCGATCTCTCCGGTGCCGCTGCTCCCGGTATTCGCTCGGTAGAAGAAACGGTCGCCTACCACTGTCAGCCCGACCGGGAATCGACCACTCTCCGAGAATGGATCGCCGATGCGTACGGTGCCTTCGGGTGTGCCGTCGCTACGAAAGCTCTGAACGCCGCTGCCGTCATTCGAGCGAAAGATCACCCCGCCGTCGAAAGGAGTGATCTCGCTGTAGACCGCGAATCCGTCGGGGTTGATCTGGGCCACCCGCGCGCTCTCTCCGGTCTGGGTGTTGTGGGTCCAGAGCGCGTGGTTCGGCGCTTCGCCCGAACCGGACGTGGCACCGGAAAGGTAGATCGTGCCGTCGACGTGGGTGAAACGCCGGCCGGCGTTGTTCGAAGCACCGGTAGAAATCGCCGCGGCGATCTCGGTGCCCTCGAGGGTGCCGTCGGTCCTCCATAGGCAGGTGGCGCACGTGGGGCGGCGCTCACCCTTTCCGGCGAAGTACATCATGTCGCCGATCACGGTTAGGCCGGTCGGATCGGCCGAGCCGCTGGGGTTCAGTTCGAAGGCCTTGGTCGTTCCCTCGGGGGTTCCATCGCTGCTCCAGATCTCACGGTTTCGGGTACCGCCGGGACGATCGGAGGCGACGAAGTACATCCTCCCCCGGAACGCCGTGAGGTAGTCGGGATCGGCCCCGTCCTCGCCGTCCAGGATGTCGCGGAGCATCCAGGTTCCCTCGGCGGTTCCGTCGCTGCGCCACACCTCCGGGCCGTGCACCCCGTCGTCGGCGATGAAAAAGACCAGGTTTCCGAGAGTCGCGGCGTCCGGCTCGACGCGAAAGGGGTTGAGCACGACGGAATCGCCGGTCCCGGGGTGGATGTCGCGTACCAGGACCGTGCCCTCATCGCTCAGGTCGGTCTTCCACAGCTCGAGTCCGTGGACTCCGTCGTCGGCGGCGAAGTACAGGATATCGCCGTCGCTGGCCATCGGACGCGCCCGCGATCCTTCGGGTCCGGGGTTGACGTCCTTGATGATCTCTAGGCGCTCTTGCGCCTGAGCCCCGGCAGCGACGAGAAGCAGCGCCGAGAACAGCACTATTTGCCTGAGTGTGGGTGACTTTGATTTCATGTGGGAACTCCTCCGTGAGCCGGGGGGCCGGGGATTCCGGCCGCTAACTTCCTTCCTGCTCGGGAGAGATCAGACGAGTGCCGGGGGATTGGTTACAGGTCCGGCCGGGGCGGCCCGGGTTTGACCTTTGCGACGGCTCCCTCTAAGGTCGGCGCAGGATGGCGGATGACTTCCAGACCACGCGATGGAGCGTGGTGCTCTCGGCCAACGATCCGGAACGCGCTCGGCTGGCCCTGGAGTGGCTCTGCGGCACCTACTGGCGGCCGCTGTACGCCTTCGTGCGCCGCCGGGGCAACGACCCCGAGAAGGCCGCCGATCTGACCCAGGCCTACTTCCTGGAGCTGATGGACAAGGAGTTCCTCGGGCAGATCGACCCCGCCGCGGGCAAGTTCCGCGCGTTTCTCCTGGCATCGATGAAGAACTTCATGTCCAAGAGCCGCGAACGAGAGCGGGCGGCCAAGCGCCGTGCCGACGATCCCCAGTTCCAGGTCGCGCTGGACGGGGCTGAAGGTTGGTATCAGCGGCTCCCCGCCGACGGGCGCGATCCCGCGGCGTTGTTCGAGCACCGCTGGGCCATCCAGGTGTTCGAGCGGGCGCGCAAGGGGCTGGAAGAGGAGCATCGCGCATCCGGCAAGGCGGAGGACTTCAGGATCCTCGGCCCGTATCTGACTGATCCCGACAACGCTCCCTACAGCGAGGCCGCCGCGCAGCTGGGCAAGAGCGAGGGGGCGGTCAAGACGGCGATTCATCGGATGCGACGGCGCCTGGGAACGCACCTGCGGCAACAGGTCGCGTGCACGATCGCCGATCCGGACGATATCGACGACGAGCTCAAACACCTGCTCTCCGTGCTTTCGGGCTGAATACCGTAACGTCGGTGACGGGAATCGTCTGAAGGGGCCCCAGGGTCGTTCAGGCGGAAAGGGGGCGACGTGTCCGATCACGAGATCTGTCCGAGTTGCGGGGGCCGGCTGGCCGAGGAGAGCGGCGGGATCTGTCCCCGTTGCTCGATGGAGCTGGCCATCGGAGACACCCGCGTTACGGAGCAGAGCCCGACCGGCTCCGAGGTGGATCGCGTGGGGCCGTACCGCATCGAGCGGGTCCTCGGCGAGGGTGGGATGGGGGTCGTCTACCTGGCGACCCAGGAAGAGCCGGTGCATCGCACGGTGGCGCTGAAGCTGATCAAGCCGGGCATGGACTCCCGGGCGATCGTGGCCCGCTTCGAGGCCGAGCGCCAGGTGCTGGCGCTGATGGAACACCCCAACGTCGCCCAGATGTACGACGGCGGCACCGCCGAGGACGGCCGGCCCTTCTTCGCCATGGAGTACGTGCAGGGCGAACCGATCACCCGCTTCTGCGACCGGCACAAGCTGTCGATCCACGAGCGTCTCAGGTTGTTCCTGGCGGTCTGCGACGGGGTACAGCACGCGCACCACAAGGGAGTGACCCATCGCGATCTGAAACCCTCGAACATCCTGGTGTCCGGGGACCCGTCGGATCCGCAGCCGAAGATCATCGACTTCGGCGTGGCCAAGGCGGTGGGTGGGCACCTGACCGACCGCACCCTGGTGACCCAGATCGGACAACTCCTGGGTACGCCGGAGTACATGAGTCCGGAGCAGGCCGGCTCCAGCGCTCGGGATGTCGACTCCAGGACCGACGTCTATTCGCTTGGGGTCGTGCTCTACGAGATGCTCTCCGGAGTGCTGCCGGTGGATCCGGAAGCGATCCGTCACGCCGCAGTTCACGAGGCCTGCCGCTACATCCAGGAGCATGAGCCGACGGAGCCCAGCCGCCGGCTGGCGACGCTGGCAGGCGAAGAAGCCCGCCGCCTGGCGGACCTGCGGTCGAGCCCGTCTCATCTCGCCCGGGAGCTCCGTGGCGACCTGGACTGGGTCACGATGAAGGCTCTGGCCAAGGAGCGGGACCGGCGCTACGACTCACCCAACGCGCTGGCCGACGACATCCGCCGCTTTCTGGCGAACGAGCCGGTGTCGACCGGGCCGCCCAGCGCCCGCTATCGCTTCGGCAAGTTCTGCCGGCGCCATCGTCTGGGGGTCGCCGCCGGTGCCGCGATCGCCCTTTCGGTCGTGATCGGCGCGGCCGCTGCAACTTACGGCTACGTGCGGGCAACCCGTGCAGAGACACTGGCTCGCGCCGAGGCCGACGTCTCCCGCGAGGTGGTGGACTTCATGACCCGGCTGTTCGAGATCTCCGACCCGTCGGAGTCCCGGGGAGCTCACGTCACGGTCCGGGAGGTGCTGGATCGTGGCGCCGCCCGCATCGACGGGGAGTTTCAGCGCTCGCCCCTGGTGCGGGCTCGCCTGGGGCAGGCCATGGGCCTGGCCTACAAGGGCCTCGGCTTCTACGAACGAGCCGAGGGTTTGCTACGTCCGGCGGTGGAGACCCAGCGCGACGCCCTGGGGGACGAGGATCCGGCGACCCTGACCGCAAAGAACGACCTCGGCATGCTCGAACTCCAGCTCGGCAACTACGCCACCGCCGAGAGTGTTTTCGAGGAGACCCTGCGGCAACGCAACCAGGTGTTGGGCCCGGAGCATGTCGACACCCTGGTGACTCGCTCACAGTACGGGCTTGCGCTCCTCTACTCCGGAAAACTGGATGAGGCCCGGGAAGAGTTCCAGGCCACCGTGGATGCATGGGAAGGGCGGGGCAACAGCTACGAGCGCCGCGCCGCGATCCACAATCTCGCCATCGGCCGGGCTGCCGCCGCGGACTTCGAGGGCGCCGAGTCGGCGTTGCGGGACGTACTGACGCTCCAGTCAGAGGCCATGGGCGACGACCATCCGGAGACCCTGCTTCTCCGCTCCAACCTGGTGCAGTTGTTGTCCGACGCGGGGAAGCTCGACGACGCGCTGGAGCTGGCGCAGTCGACGCTGGCCGACCAGCGGCGGGTACTGGGAGAGGACCACCCCGACCTGTTCATCGCCATGACCGGCCTCGCCGCCGTTCACTTTCAGCGCCGGGAGGTCGATGCGGCGGAGAGCCTCTACCGGGATGTGCTCGCGGGGATGGAACGGACCCTGCCGCCGGGGCATCCCGACCGTTGGAGTTCCGCTGCCAACGTCGCGACGGTGCTCGGCCTGCGCCAGGAACGTGAAGAAGCCTTCGAGATCTTCGACCGGTGCTACCGGGAGCAGGCTGAGATCCTCGGCGAGAACCACCCGAACACGTTGTCCAGCCTGTTCAACTCAGGGTCGATGCTCGAGGGGATGCTGCGTTTCGACGAGGCCGAGGAGCGCTACAGCCGGTCTCTCGAAGGAACCCTGGAAACCCTGGGTCCGACTCACCGGGACACGATCTTCCGGCGCAGCGAAACGGGAAACCTGCTGCGCCGCATGGGCCGCGAAGAGGACGCCTACGCCATGCAGAAGGAGGCGACCGAACTGGCCAGGGAGCATCTGACGCCCAGCGTAGAGGTCTACCTGACCAGCCACGTCAAGTTCGGTTGGACCTGTCGCCACATGGGGCTCCTCGAGGAAGCCCGCGAGGCCTACGGCATTGCCGAGGAGGGGGCCACGGCGAAGTACGGGCGCCGGGACGGCCGCACCCAGTTCGTGATCCGTCAACTCATCGAGATCTCCGACGAGCTGGGAGATGAAGCGACCGCCGCCGAGTGGCGCCGGATTCTCGCCGGGGCAGGGGACACGACGGTTCCGATGGACGGCAATCGGTAGGCGCGTCGCTCACCGCCCGCCGCGCATTCGGCGGATGGCGTCGGCCAGGGTCGGGTTGAGGGGGATACCCCGGCGGGACATCTCGTCGACGGTGCGCATGGCGTCCCGTACCCGTCGGCTGTTGAGCGCCGCCCGCAGGTAGTTGTTCCAGATGGCGGGATCGACGGCGCCCTGGCGGATGGCCTCGCGGAACACGTCGGCGCTCTCGTCGAAGCGCTCCTGCTCGTAGAGCAACGTGCCCAGCTCCTGGTGGGCCTCGATCAGTTTCGGCGCCAGCTCGATCGCCTTGCGCATCGACTTCTCGGCCGATTCCAGATCGCCGGATTGCTTCAGCGCCAGGGCCAGATCCAGGTGGCTGTAGGGATACCCGCCGTCCAGCTCCAGCGAGCGGCGGTAGGCGGCGATCGCCTTGCCGCTCTTGCCCTGGCCGATCCAGGCAGCGCCGATGTCCGCGTGCCCCATCGCCTCACCCCGCAGGTAGATCGACTCCATCACCGGCAAACGGCTGTAGGAGATCGTCGCCGCCAGCAGCACCACGGCGCCCAGGCCGAGGTGTTGAGGGCGCAACACGCCGAGGCCGTTGCGCCGTACTTCGCCGGCCATGAACAGCACACCGCACAGGCCGAAACCGGCGACGGCGAGCAGCGGACCCATCGCAGGCAGCCTGTAGCGGCCGACGGCGAAGAACAGGAGCAACGTGGCAAAGACTGCGACGATGGCGATCCACAGCGGAACCTCGGCGTCCTCGAGACGGTGGGGGGAACCGAGCCGCAGCACCGCCAGGGCCAGCACCATCCAGAAGGGCAGGACCAACAGCCAGCGCAGCGGATTGGGGTCGAGCTGGGGGTTGTACTCCAGCGCGTGTTCGTAGTTGTCGAAGGACAGCCACAGCTTGTTGCCCTCGAGGGCCAGCCAATCGGCAGGGTCGGAGCGGATCTCCTCGATGGCGCGGCCGAACCAGTAGCGGCTGACTGCCGAGGCCTTCATCCCGATGTTGCCCGCCGTCGGTTGGAAGCCGCTGTCCCGCTCTGCCAGGGCGCGGGTCTCCTCCTCTTGACTGACGATCGAGCCGCTGGTTTCCGGCACCGCGGTGAACACTCCCTGAGCTTCGGCGTGGTTTCCCTGGTAGAAGGTCACGCCGCCGTTGCTCGAGATCAGCACCGGATCGCCATGGCTCATGTTGCGCAAGGTCACCGGCAGGATCACCAGTCCACAGGCAGCCAGCAGCGGGAGCAAGGCGCGGATTCCGGGCCCTCTGCCGCGCAGCCCGGCCATTACGATCCAGGCGGCGGTCAACAGGGCGATCAACAGCAGGTTGGGACGGAGTAGCGCGGCGATACCGATCGAGGCACCGGCGATCGACCAGCGCATGAAGCGGGGTCCGTCGCTTGCCGTGGTGACGGCGACCTGTAGCCGGTCGACGATCCAAAGGGTGGCAAGCGAAGCGAGCGCCGCGGGGAGCAACTTGGTCTCGTAGAACGGCCACACGCCGTAGAACGCGGCGAGGCCGGCGGCGCACAGCGCCGGCGTCTGGCCGAAGGCCCGCAGGGCGACCCGGAACACCAGCCACAGCGATCCCAGCCCGGCCAGACTCTGCAGCAGGTACACCGGGACCCACGGAGCGTCGAACAGCCGGTAGACCAGGCTGAGCAGGAACGGATACAGCGGTGCCTGATAGAACGGGCCGTCGACCCTGTTCTGCCCCTCGGCCCAGGCGCGGGCCCAGCGATCGTAGAGCTCGGCATCGTGAATCGGGTAGCCGGCCAGGGGATCCCCCTGGAGGAACCACCACAGGTAGAGTCCACGGGTCAGCGTCGCGAAGATGAAGATCGCGAACAGGATGCGGCGGCCTTGAGTGTCGAGGGTCACGGTCGCCGATTATGGACCGCGAGGGTGCAGGCAGGCCAGCGCCCTTAGCGGTGTTTGCTCGCCAGCTTGCCCAGGGTCTGGAGCGCCCGCTCGATCTCGTCGGAAAAGGGCTTGGCGGTGTTGATCCGCAGGAAGTTGCGGTAGCGATCGGTCGCCGAGAACAGCGGCCCGGGAACGAAGCGGATCTTCTCGTTGCTGGCCTCGTCGTACAGCCGGGTCGAGTCGATCTGTTCCGGCATCTCGACCCAGAGCACGTGGCCGCCGCTGGGGCGGCTGACCCGGGTGCCCTTGGGGAATGCGTCGAGGATCGTGTAGGCATAGCGGTAGGACAGGTCCCGGTAGTTGCGGCGCAACCGGCGGATGTGGCGGTCGAAGCCGCCGTCGGCCAGGAACTCGGCGATCGCCATCTGGGTCGGCGTGGCCACCGAGATCGACAGCCGGAACTTCTGCCGCTCCACCGCCTCGCGGAACCGGCCGGGCACCGCCCAACCGACACGGTAGCCCGGCGCGATGGTCTTGCTGAACGACGAACAGAGCATCACGTAGCCCTCCTCGTCGAACGCCTTACAGGCCCGGGGGCGCCGTCCTTCGTGAGGTAGCTCGCCGTAGACGTCGTCCTCGATCAGCGGGATCTTGCGCTCGGTGATCATCTTGACCAGTTGGCTGCGATCGTCGTCGCTCATGCAGTGGCCCAGTGGGTTGTGGTAGCTGGGAATCAAAGCCACCGCGGCGACCTTGCGCTTGTCCAGCGCCTTTTCCAGTTCGACCAGGCAGATGCCTTCCCGGGGATCGGTGGCGATTTCCAGGGCGTTGAGGTGCAGCGCCTGCAGGACTTCGAGCAGCCCGTGGTAGGTCGGCGTTTCGATCGCCACCAGGTCGCCCGGTTTGGTGACCGCTCGCAGGCATACCGCCAGCGCCTGCTGCGCACCGGCGGTGGTGATCACGTCGTCGGGTTCCAGGGCGCAGCCGGCATCGAGGGAACGCCGGGCGATCAGCGTGCGCAGTTTGGCGTAGCCGGCCAGGGTGTCGTAAGAGGCACTGGTGTCGGGTCGCAGCCGCACCACCCGGGACATCAAGCGGTTGAGTTTGGTCACCGGTAGGAAGGTCGCGTTGGGAGTCGCCGAGCCGAAGGACACTCCCTCCCAGTGTTCGGTGACCTCCTTCATTACCCGTGTGGCGAAGTCGTCGATCTCGGGGACGGTGGCGGTGGCCTGGGTGCTCGATCGCCGGGGCTCCAGGGCGTCCCGCAAGGCGGCGGGGCGCACATAGAAGCCGGACTGGGGCCGGGCCTCGACCATGCCCCGGTCTTCCAGCAGGCGGTAGGCCTCGACCACCGTGCTGACGCTGACCTCGAGCTGGCGGCTGAGCCGGCGGACCGAGGGCACCCGGTCACCCGCGCGCAGGGTTCCGGCGTCGATCAGGCCGGCGACCCGGTCGGCAACCCGGCGATAAAGCGGCTGTTCGGGGGTTCCTGCGATGGGGACGGCTGGCATCTGGGGGCACCTCCATCAGACCGGCCACCCGGCCGATCCGGGCGGTCCTCGACTGTCTGGGGTGAATGTACGGTACAGTTCTGAGGCGTGGTAACTGTACTGGTATCAATTGGCGATCCCTGCATCTGTTCGGGAGGCCGTCCAGGTCGTCTATTTAAGGGGAACCCCAGAGGAGACCCGCCATGACACCTGCCACGACCTCCAGCCCGTCCCGCCTGGCCCTGATCGTCGCCTTCGCCGCGATCTACGTCGTCTGGGGCTCCACCTACCTGGCGATCCTGATCGCCATCGAGACGGTGCCGCCGTTTCTGATGGCCGGCTTCCGCTTCCTGTTTGCCGGTCTGGCGCTGTACGGCTGGATGCGCCTGCGCGGCGTCGCCGGTTCGGGCTGGCGTCCCTGGGCCTGGGCGGTCGTGGTCGGCGGCCTGATGATGGCCGGCGGCAACGGCGTGGTGACCTGGGCCGAACAGTGGGTCCCTTCAGGCCTCGCCTCGGTGATCGTGGCCACGGTTCCGATCTGGATGGTCGGCCTCGACGCCACGGTCTTCGGCGGACGCAAGTTGACCGCCACAGCCGTCGCCGGACTGGTGCTGGGCATGTTGGGGGTGGTGCTGCTTGCCTCGCCCGGCGGCGACAGCGCGGCCATGCGCGGCATCGTGATGCTGGTGCTCGCCTCGCTCAGCTGGTCGGTGGGATCGCTCCTGTCCCGGCGGGTTGACCATCCGTCGTCCCTCGCCATGGCGGGCATGCAGATGATCTCCGGCGGCGTGATTCTCCTGCTGTGGGGCACGCTGGTCCACGAGTGGCGAGGCTTCGACGTGGCGGCGATCTCGACCCGCTCCTGGATCGCCTTCGTGTACCTCGTGACCTTCGGCTCGATCCTGGCCCTCGGCTGCTACGTCTGGCTGATGCGGGTCTCCACCGCGTCGGCGGTTTCGACCTACGCCTTCGTCAACCCGGTGGTGGCGGTGTTTCTCGGCTGGGCCTTTGCCGGTGAACGGCTGGGCGTCAACGAGTGGATCGCCGCGGCGTTCATTCTCGGCGCGGTGGTGCTGCTGCAGATGAAGCGCAAGCCGAAGGCCGTTGAGGCGAAGCCGTCGACCCGCGAAACTGCCGATGAACCCGAGCCTGGAGAGCAATGCTCCCAGGTGCCGGCGCTCTGCCAGGAGCGCGCATGAATCGCCGAGCGGCGGCGCTCAGTCCAGGTAGCCGAGAGAGCGCAGCCGCTCGGTAACCTCGTCGGACATCTCGGGAATGTCGGCGCCGCCGTCGCGCATGCCGAACGCCGAGAGCGCCGTGGCCCAGGCGACCAGCTGCTCGCCGTCGAGGTCGGCGAGCCGGTCGTCCAGTTCCCCGGGGTCGGTGCCAAGGTCGAAGTAGCGCATGGTGTCGTCGCCGGCCCGGACCAGCTTGCCCTCGGCCGTGCGGTACATCTCGTAGAAGCTCTCGTACTCGGGGTAGGGAGTGCAGGAGTAGACGAACTCCCGGCCGGTTTCGGTCTTGCCGTCGATCAGCGGCGTCAGGTCGATACCGTCGATCTCCTCCGGCGGTAGTTCCTGCAAGAGGGTCAGGATCGTCGGCAGGGTGTCGGTGCTCTGCGCCAACCCGGCGATGCGCCGGGGCTCGATACCCGGCCCGGCCACGATCATCGGGATGTGCACCGAGCCCTCGTTGACCAGCATGCCGTGCTCGAAGTAGTAGTCGTGTTCGCCGAGGCTCTCACCGTGGTCCGAGGTCAGCACGAGGGTGACCCGTCGATCGAGACCGCTCTCTTTCAGGTAGTTCATCAGTCGGCCGATCTGGCGATCGATCCAGAGGATCTCGGCGTCGTACTGGGCGATGTAGTAGTCGACCTCGTCGCGATCGCCCAGCCGCTGGTAGCGGGGCACGGCGCCGAGCACGTAGTTCTCGTTCTCGAACTCCGGTTCGTAGTTCAGGGCGACACGCTTCGACGGGTCGTACCAGTCATCGCCGACGAAGGTCTCGGCCAGCTCCGCCGGAGGCTCGTAGCGGCCGTGGGGATCCAGGTAGTGGAGCCACAGAAAGAACGAGCGATCCTGCCGCTTCTCGAGCCAGGCCAGGGCTGAGTCGGTGACGTCGGGCGTGCTCTCCACCAGTTCAAAGTCGTCGAACCCCGCGTCGTAACCCCGTGAGGCCTGTAGCACCGGGTTGGCCACGAAGGCCCCGGTGCGGAAGCGGCCGGGCAGCAGTTCGGCCAGGGTCTCCTGGGCGCTCGCCAGTTCCCTGGGATTCTCGGTTACGCCGTGATGCTGGATGTATTTCCCGGTGAAGTGGGTCGACATCGACGGGCCGGTCTTGGGAACCACGGTGAAGAAGTTCTCGAACAGTGCGCCGCGGGAGGCGAGGGCGTCGATGTTGGGGCTCGTGGCGCGCGGGTAGCCGTAGCTGCCGAGATGGTCGGCCCGCAGGGTGTCGATGCTGATGAAGATCAACTGCCGCGGGTTGGTCTCCGGCGGCTCGGCGCAGGAGGCGAGCAGGGCGAGTCCAAGTA
Organism: Acidobacteria bacterium Mor1; assembly: GCA_001664505.1. Classification (GTDB taxonomy): domain Bacteria; phylum Acidobacteriota; class Polarisedimenticolia; order Polarisedimenticolales; family Polarisedimenticolaceae; genus Mor1. Next base: position 3,383,220 of record CP011806.1, on the reverse strand, counting down.
GTACGAGGCAACGCATTCGGAACAACGTGACTCTCCGGTGGCGACCGCGAACGACGCGCTACAGTGTTGCACAGGAGACGACGCGAGTCTCGTCAGGATAGGCCGCGCTTGCGAGGCTGGAGGGCTTGAGGCGATGCCGTGAAACTACCGAGGGTGATTGAACTCCTGGCTGCTGAGATGCCGCATCACGAGAGCTGGGTCGTGGTTGTGTTGACCCATGAAAAGCAGGGCCCAGAAACAGACGGCCCGGTTCTGGAATACCCGGTTTTCGAAGTTAGCGTTGATCACGACGACAGTGAGATCAACCTGCATACCGACCAGGAGGCCGAGAAACCGCGGCCGCGCGACGAGGCGATGACGCTGGGTGCGTTGCTCTGGGAGTTGCGAGGCCTCGAGCCGCGATGCTGGGAGTACGGCGTCTTCGCGAGCTCGGCCTGTGTGTCCTTGGAGCGAATGGTGGAGTACCTGGCTTGTTGGCGCGAAACAGACGAGCCCATCGAGGATTGGCAATCCCGAATCCAGCGGGCAATCCCTGCCGGCGACTACGATGGCCGGATTGACATGCCGCTGGTGGGGACCGCGCTGAACCCCGATCAGCGAGCGTTCGGGTTCCTGCGTTGGCCACCCCAACAATGGAGCGGTGCCGGTTAGTCGCGCTCCCGGATCCGCACGCCCTCTTCGATCTGATCGGTCGGGTGCGATAGCACCGTCTCGCCCGGCTCCAGCCCCGAGACGATCTCCGTAGCGAGCCCGCTGCGACGGCCGATCTCGACGACGCGGATCTCCGCCCGTCCACCTTCGACAGCGAACACCGCCCAGTCGTCTCCCTGACGGAAGAGCGCCGAGGTCGGCACCTGGAGGATGTCCTCCCCTTCCCAGACGATGAAGACCGCCTCGACCCGGTAGCCGTCCCCCAGTCGGCGCCAATCCTCGGCGTCATCGGTGAAGTCGGAGATGACCCAGACACGCTGTTCCTCGACCCCCAACGCGGAGATCTTGGTAAAGCCCACCGGTTCGACCACCCGCACCTGACCTTCCAGGGGACGGTCTCCGCCCCAGCGCTCGAACTCGACCCGCATTCCCTGGCCGATCTGCACGGCGTGGTGGGACAGCACGTCCACCTCCACCTCGAGGGCCAGCGGGTCGCCGATCTCGATCAACGGCTCCGACGCCCGCACGACGCCGGCGCTCTCGTGATGCACCCGCAGGACGGCGCCGGCTACCGGTGATTTCAGGGTCATGGTCTCGCCGCCGCGGCTTCCCTGGGTCACGCTGCGCAGGGCGGCTCGCGCCTGGGCCAGCTCGTGCTCGGCGACCTTGGCCGAGAACTCGGCCGAGCGCAGGGACGCGGCGGTGCGACGCTGCTCGGCTTCGGCCTGATCTCGTTGCTCCCGGGACACCTCGCCGCTTCCGAACAGCCGCTCCATCCGGCGGTCCCGCGCCTCGGCATAGTCCGATTCCGCACGCGCCGCCTCGATACGTTCTCGCGCAGCGGTCAGCGAGGCTTCGGCGGCGGAGACCCTTTCCCGGGCCTCGGCCCGGCTGCGGGGGTCCAACGGCGTCGAAGCGGTCGGTACCAGCGTGACGAGAGCCTGCCCCTCTTCGACCCGGTCGCCGACCTCGAGCTCGATCCGCCGGGTCTCGGCCTGGACCGGGGCATCGATGACGAATCGGTCCTTGAGCCGGGTGCGGCCCTCTTCACGGATCGTTACGCGGAAATCACCACGCTCGGCGTGGGATACCGCCGCATCGACCTGTTTGAACATGAAGCCGTAGGCCAAGGCGCCGACGGCAATCACGGCCAGCAGGATCCACAGCAAGGTTCTGGGGCGCAGCATGGTCGGTTACTCCCTTGTCTTCAGTACGCCGATCAGGTCCAGTCGGTGGAGCCTGTAGCGCACGATCAGGGCGGAGATGACGGCCGAAACGAGGATCACGGTGCAGGCCAGGGCGTAGGTCCTTGGAGCGATGTGCACCGGCACACGGTAGAGCTCCGACGCCAAGGTGCTGGCAAAGAATCCGCAAAGCGCCTGGCCGATGACGATTCCGACGGGAATCGCCGCCACGGTCAGGATCGCCAGTTCGCCCAGCAGGATGTAGGAGATCTCGCCGCGGGTGAAGCCGAGGACGCGAAGGCTCGCCAGTTCACGCTCCCGCTCGGACAGCGAGATGCGCGCGGAGTTGTACACCACGCCGAAGGCGATGCTGCCGGCGAGGATGGTGTTGATGAAAGCGAAGACCAGGAGTGTCTGCCCCATGGTTTCCCACAGGCTCTCGATGGAAGCTTCCTTGAGCGCTACCCCGGAGATTCGAGGGATGTCCTTGAGCTCCCGGAAGATCCGCCGCTCCCGTGTCTCGTCGACGGTGAGCAGCACGCCGGAAAGCGCACCCCCCTCCTTCATCCGGGCGTTGAGGGCATCCAGATCCATGTACGCCGAGATGCCGATGAACTCGCTGACCACCCCGGCCAGGGGGACCTCCAGCACCGGCCGCCTGCCCTCGAGGACCTCGACGGTCACCCGGTCGCCGGGTGAGAGGGCGAGCAGGTCGGCGAGATAGTCGGTCAGCAACAGACCGTCCGGGGGGACCTCCACGGCACGTTGCCGGGTATCGATCAGCTGGCGCAGCTCCGAGTTCCGGGGCACCCCCTGGATCGCCGTGCGTTCCTCACGATGCCCGTTGCGCAGCCGTACCGGTACGGCGCGGTAGGGTTCGCTGTGGAGCACGCCCGGGATGCCGCGCAACTCGTGCATCGCCCGGTAGGAACTGGGCTCGGTGAAGGTCACCGCGACGTCGTCCCGCTGCACCAGCGAGAACTGGATATCGATCATGTAGGTGATCGCGTCCTGGTTGAAGCTGCCCACCATCATGATTGCCAGGGAGAACGCGATTCCCACCACCGTCAGCAGGGACTTCCTCGGACGCCGCTCGAGCTGCCGCAGGATCATCCGGGTCGGTTCGTGGATCATCCGGCCGAGTCCCAGGCGCTCCACCAGGGTCCGGCGGAAGTTCGACGGTGGATCGGGGCGCATGCCCTCGGCCGGCGGCAGGGCCGCCGCCCGATAAACCGAGTGCAACGTGCCCACCACCGCCGCGATAGCGCTGATCACCACCGCTGTAGACAGCGTTCGCGGCGTCAGTTCGAAGCGCAGGAAGGGGAAGCGAAAGAAGTTCTGGTAGAAGGTCGCCAGGCCGTGCCCGAGCCACGTGCCGAAGCCGAGGCCGAAGGCTGAACCGAGGGCGACCACGAGCATGATCAACTTGGTGTAGTGCAGCGCAACGGTGGGGGTGGCGTAGCCGAAGGCCTTCAGGGTCGCGATCTGATCCCGCTGGGTCGCCACCATGCGGTTGACCACCACGTTGAGCAGAAACGCCGCGACCGCGAGAAAGATCGTGGGCAACACCGTGGCCATGCTTTCGAGCCCTTCGAACTCCTGGGTCAGGTACTGGTGCGAGAGCTGATCGGCCCGCACGTAGGCGCCCTGGCCGCCGTAGCGGGTCAGCAGCAGGTCGAGCTCGTCGATGACCTTGGCCGGCGTTGCCCGGGCGGTCAAGGTCAGTACCACGTCGTTGAACGCGCCCTCCATGTCGTAGGCGGTGGCCAGCGGGCGGTGCGCCATCCACAAGATCCCATAGCGCTCGTAGTCGGGGAACATGTCGCCGGGGCGGATCTGGTAGATGAATTCCGGTGAGAGGCCGACGCCGACGATGACCAGCGCCTTGCGCCGCCCGTTGATCGTCGCGGAGATCTCGTCGCCGAGCACGAAACCGTGGGCCTCGGCAAACGCCTCGCTGACCACGACTTCGTTTTCGCGTAGCGGATCGACGGTGCGGCCCGAGCGCAGATGTAGCCGGTTGAGGGCGGGTTGCCCCGGTTCCGGCAAGGAGACCAGACGCCCCATCACCGGATCGTCGAAGCCCTCGATCTCGACGGTGGCCATCGACGAGACACGGGTTTGCACCGTCGCGACGCCATCGATGGCGCCGATCTGTTCCTCCAGGGAATCCGGAGCGCGCACGAGCGACGCGAAGACCTCTCCGAAGCGGTTCTCCTCGTAGAACTCCCGCTGGGTCTTCGTCAGCGAGTCAAGGGTGCTGGAGGCGATCACGAACATCGCGACGCCGCTGGCGATCACCAGGGCGATGGCCACGGCCTGGCCGCGCATCAGCCAGAGCTCGCGGAGCATCTTCAGGTCCAGGGCAGCGATGCGCGGGCGCTTCACCGTTACCACCTGAGCTCGGAGGGGGCCCGTTTGGCAGGGTTGACCTCGTCCCGGGAGATGTGTCCGTCGCTGAGCCAGATCGTGCGATCGGCCATGCCCGCGATGTCCGCGTTGTGGGTGATGACCATGGTGGTCGTGCCCAGCTCCCGGTTGACCCGTTCCAGCGCCTCGAGCACCACGATGCCGGTGGTGGAGTCCAACGCCCCCGTCGGTTCGTCGCAGAGCAGGACCGAGGGGCGCTTGGCGATGGCCCGGGCGATGGCGACCCGCTGCTGTTGTCCCCCGGACAGCTGCGCCGGGAAGTGATCCAACCGGTCGCCCAATCCGACCACCGCCAACGCCTCGTCCGGCTCCATCGGTGCGTCGGAGATTTCGGTCACGAGAGCGACGTTTTCCCGCGCGGTCAGGCTCGGGATCAGGTTGTAGAACTGGAAGACGAAGCCCACGTGCTTACGGCGGTAGCGGGTCAGGGCGCTCTCATCGGCGGCGGTCAGTTCCTCGGGGCCGTAGAACACCTTGCCCGACGACGGCACATCCAGGCCGCCGAGAATGTTCAGTAGCGTGGACTTGCCGCTGCCCGAGGGCCCGAGCAGCACCACCAACTCGCCGGGGCCCACGTCCAGACTGACGCCCCGCAAGGCGTGAACCTCGACCTCGCCCATGTGGTACGTCTTGGTCAGCTCGACGACGTGGAAGACGCGATTAGCGTCGCCGTCCCGCGTGCTCATGAAGCCAGGATATCAGGCTGCAAGGTCACCGCGCTCGCTGGTTGCCGGGTTGGAACCGAACCCTTTTGGGGCTCATTCGCCACGGCGTCGGAGCAGTTCGTCCAGTCCTCCTGACACTCCCTGACAGCAGACCGGCCGAAACGGCTTGGCGATTCGGAGACGGTCGGCCACGCTAGGTTGGGCGCGCGCCCAAGCGCGCTGCGAAAGGGGTGAGGATGTCGAAGTCGGATCACGTTCATCACGGCCTGGACTACATCGAGTTCAGTGTCACCGACATGGCCGAAGCCCAGCGCTTCTACGGCGCGGCCTTCGGCTGGGAGTTCACCGACTACGGGCCGGAGTACGCCGGGATCCGCAAGCTCGATGGAGACGGTGAGGTCGGTGGCTTCCGGCTCGTCGACCGGGTCATCGCCGGTAGCCCGCTGGCGGTTCTGTACTCCGAAGATCTGGAGGCGTCGCTTCGAGCGGTGCTGGAAGCGGGGGGAACGATCGTCGTGGAGCCCTTCGACTTTCCCGGCGGGCGGCGCTTTCAGTTCCGCGACCCCGGCGGCAACGAGTTGGGAGTCTGGTCCCTCCCGCGAGAGAATTCGTGACGCCTAGTGGGCGCCGCGATCAATTCGTAGCGGAACCATCTCAATCGAGTGACGCTCACCTACGGAGATCCATTCAGGATCGAGACCGGCAGCTTTGCGTTCGGCCAGGAACACGCGCTCTGCCTCGGGGCTCTTGAAGCGGACCCGGAGCCCGAAGCGCTCGAATTCCCGTGGCTCGATCTCGACCCGGGCGACTGAATCGTGAGTCAGTAGCGTTTGAGCCGCGACGTGGTACCGCCAGCGTTGCTCCTCGACCCAGGAGATGCCCGGTTGTTGCTCTACCGGCACTTCGGGATCTTCCGGTGGTGTGAAGAAAACAAGCTCCCGCGGCTCGGACTCGTTGCCGAAGATATCGACGGCGGTCAACTGCGCCCGGTAGGCTCGCCCCGGCTTCAGGTCGATACCTCCACACATGTGAGGCCCCAGATGGAATCTGGCCTCGTTGGTTCGCTCCGGTTTACCGCTCCTGGCTTGATCCCAGGAGGTCGGGTTTCTGTTCGCCAGCACAAAGGAAGGAAGCAGCCGTTCCGTCAACGGAGGCGAGGCCTCGTCGACAGGGGAGATCTCGGCCCGTAGCAGCCACTCGTGGCTCGAATTCACCTCGAGCAGGATGCGAGGGCCGAACGAGTGGGAAAAATTGGGACGGCTGTAGTTGTTGGCCACGATCCGAGGCTCTTGCGCCCATTGAATCTCGGCTGCTTCCGGGGCCTTCGCGGTCCAACGCACGTTCTCAAACTCGCCGTGGTCTCCGAATCGGGTGCTGTCCCATGGAGAATCCTCATTCTGCGTCTTGAGACGGTAGGTCTCATCGATCTGCAGCGGTCGGTCCGGTCGCAGCTCGAGGACCAGCTGCGTGCGGCCCAGGTAGGTCGCGGTCAGATTCAAGCAGGTGTCGGCATCGCCGGAACGGAGGGCCAGATCGCAATCGGCGTAGGGGTAGACCTTGAGCAGCTCCCCGTTCTCGAGTCGCCAGATCGGGGTGGACAGCCGGATCGCGCCGTCGCTGGCCAGTGTGTTGCCCGACGGCCAGGTCTCGACGTAGAAGGTGTCGCAGGACGGGTAGATCGCCGACGAGACGGCGGAAATCAGCAGAGCGGTCGCTCCAAGGAATAGCCGCATTGAGAACCCCTCTCTTGTCTGTTTCGAGCCTATCCCCGGCGCCGGCCCGGCGCAATGCCCGGCCGACGGGCTGCGGCATTCGAGCCGCGGTGGAACGCACCACCTCCGTTGTACGTAGAATGGGTGTTCTACGTCGCCGTCGACCGAAGGAGTTCCGCATGTTTTCGCCTGCCCGTCTGATTACTTTCGGCCTGCTGGTCCTGTTCCTGGCTGCAATCGCGGTGGCCGAGACCCCGAAGGACACATTCTGGGAGGCCGCACGCCAGGGTGACCTGGCCCGGATGAAGCAGCTCCACGAGCAGGGGGTCGAGGTCGACGCCCGAACCCGTTACGGCGCCACGGCCCTGGCCTTTGCCTGTGACAAGGGGCACCTGGATGTGGTGCGTTGGCTCGTCGAGAAGGGGGCCGACGTCAACAACAAGGACACCTTCTACAACTTCACCCCGATCGGTTGGGCGACCTTCAACAACCACGACGACATCGTGGTGCTGCTGCTGGAGGCCGGAGCGGACGGCGCCGGCGACGTTCTGCAGGCTGCGGTTCGCGGAAAGAACGAGCGCCTGCTCGAGGCGGCGCTCGCCACCGGCAAGGTCGACGCCGCGATGCTGGACGCCGCCCTGGCTGCCGCTCGCGAGCTCGAGGACGGCGAGGCGATCGTCGAGCGGTTGGAAAAGGTCGAGGTCGAGAGGCCCGAGCAGCCGGCGATCGAGGTGCCGCTGGAGATGCTTCAGAAGTACGCGGGTACTTATCGCAACGACGAGGGGCTGCAGATCGAGTTCCGGGTCGAGGAGGGCGTCCTGGTCGGCCAGGTCGTCGGGCAGCAGCCGCTGCGCATGCGCCCGCTAAGCGAATCCCGCTTCGAGGCGGTGGAGGTTCCCCAGGTCAAGGCGGAGTTCGCCGGCCGGGGTGGCATCGTCGAAAGACTGGTCGTGGAGCAAGGCTCTGCTTCCTTCACCCTGACCCCGGTGTCCGCCGAGGCGTTGGCCGAGGCAGGCGGCGAGGCCGCAGAAGGTAACGCGGCAGAAGGCGACGCCGGAGAGGCTGCCGAGGCCGAAGCGGTCGCCGAGGCAAAGTCCGCCCGCGTCCCCGCCGCGCGCACCGCACCTCAGAACTGGCCCCAGTTTCGTGGTCCGCTGGCCTCGGGTGTCGCCGACGGCCAGGGCGCGGTAACCGAGTGGGACGGCGCCTCGGGGAAGAACGTGCGCTGGAAGACGCCGATCCCGGGCCTGGCCAACTCGAGCCCGATCATCTGGGGGGACAAGATCTTCGTCACCACGGCGGTCAGCACCGCCGGCGACGACACCTTCCGCACCGGCCTCTACGGCGATGTCGACTCGGTGGACGACACCTCGGTCCACGTGTTCAAGGTCTACGCCCTCTCCAAGAGCAACGGCCGGATCCTCTGGGAGCAAGAGGTCGCCCGCAAGGTCCCCGGCGCCAAGCGTCACCTGAAGTCGACCCAGGCCAACTCCACGCCGGTGACCGACGGCAAGCGGGTGGTGGCGCTGTTCGGCACCATCGGGGTGCTCGCCGCTTTCGACATGGAGGGCAAGCCGCTCTGGACCGCCGACACCGGCGTGCTCGATGCCGGCTGGTTCTACGACCGCAGCTACCAGTGGGGCCACGCCAGTTCACCGATCATCTACGAAGACCTGGTCGTGGTGCAGGCGGACATCTACGCCGACTCCTTCATCGCCGCCTACAAGTTGAAAGACGGCAAGCTGGCCTGGAAGACCGCCCGGGACGAGGTGCCCACCTGGGGCACCCCCAACGTGCTCCGCGGCGGCAAACGGGATGAACTGATCACCAACGGCACGACGATCCGCGGCTACGACCCACGCAACGGCAAGGAGCTCTGGACCCTCGCACCCAACTCCGAGGTCACCGTGGCCACGCCGGTGATCGCCAACGACCTGGCCTACGTCACCGCCGGTTACCCGCCGGTCCGTCCGATCTACGTGATTCGCCCCGGCGGCAAGGGAGACCTGTCCCTGGCCGAAGGGGAGACCGAGAGCGAGAGCATCGCCTGGAGCAAGGGGCGCGGCGGCACCTACATGCCCACACCGATCGTCTACGGCGACCGCTTCTACACCTGCGCCAACAACGGCCGCATGACCTGCTACAACGCCAAGACCGGCGAGCAGGTCTATCGTGCCCGCGTCGGCGGGGGCGGCAGCTTCACCGCGTCACCGATCGCCGCCGACGGCAAGCTCTACTTCAGCAACGAGGATGGCGAGGTGGTCGTGATCGGCGCCGGCGACAGCTACGAGGAGCTGGCCAAGAACAGCGTCGACGAGGTGATCATGTCGACGCCGGCGATCTCCGACGGCCTGATCGTCGTCCGTTCGCTGCGGCACGTCTACGGCATCGGTGCACCCGAGGAAGGGGCCGCGAAGTAGCCGGGTCGCAACAGCCTCCGCTTCGCTGCAACCGCCGGACGGCTGCAGCGGTTATCTCCGGCACGGCTTGCGCCTGGGCGCAGATAGGAGCGAGAGGATGCGGCACATGAGCGAGTTGCAACACCAAGGACGGTCCCTGTCGCGGTTCTCCCTGCTGGGGCTGCTGCTGCTGTGCGCCTTGTTGCCACGGCCTGCCGCGGCAACCGAGAAAGCGCCGAGCCTTGCCGTCGGCCCGGAGCTGCGGCTTCCCGGCGATCCCGTCGAGATCCGTATCGAAGGCCTGGATCCGGGGCGAACGGTCACTATTTCCGCGTCGCGATTCAATGCGCGCAGGCAGCGGGAGTATCGCTCCGCCGCAACCTTCATCGCCGACCCGGCCGGGACCGTCGACCTCTCTCGCGACGCTCCGGTAGCCGGGCCCTGGGCCGGCGTCGACCCTCGCGGGTTGTTCTGGTCGATGAAGTCGGTCGAGGCGGAGGTCGAATCCGAGACCCCCTGGTCGGTCGCGCGGATTGCTGCCGACGTGGATGCCGACGGCGTGCCGGATCTCGAGGCGGAGATCGATCTCCGTGCGTCCATCGCCGCCGAACGCTTCGTCAAGATCCCGATGGGCGACGCCCACCCCGGGGCGTTCCTGATGCGGCCCGAAGGGAGTGATCCCCTTCCCGTCGTGATCGCGCTGGGAGGATCCGAAGGGGGAGACCGCTCCGCGCGGTTCATCGCGCCCCGTCTCGCGGCCCACGGCTACGCGGTGCTCGGGTTGCCCTACTACTCACCGGGTGGGCGCGGATCGGAGCCGCAATTCCCCGATCTTCCCCAGGCCTTCAACGAGCTTCCGCTGGAGAAACTCGAGCAAGCGCGGGACTGGCTGCTGCAGCGGGACGACATCGACCACGAGCATATCGGGATCTGGGGAGTCTCCAAGGGGGCCGAGTTCGCCCTCGCCGGAGCGAGCCGCATCGAGGGCTTCGCGGCCATCGCCGCCATCGTCCCCAGCGACGTCAACTGGCAGGGTTGGGGCGTTCAACAGGCCTCGAGCAGTTTCAGCTGGCGGGGAGAGGCGCTGCCCTTCGTCCCCTACCTGGGAATGGGCCAGGAGTTCGACAAGGGTCGGCGGGGGCAGGCGGTACGCCTCCGTCTACCTCACGACGCCGGCCGGCTGGCGAACCCCGAGCGTGCGGAGGCCGGGCGGATCGCCGTGGAGCAGATCGCGGCGCCGGTGCTGGTGGTCGGCGGTGACGAGGACAACACCTGGGACTCAGGGGGTATGGCGCGCAACATCGCCGAACGCCGCGAAGCCGCGGGGCTCGAGACCGTGCTCTTCGTCGATACCAAGACCGGGCACTTCCTGTCCGGCGAGGGGATCGATCCGGACCCCGAGGCCGACGCGAAGCTCCAGGCGCAGGCCTTCGCCGGCATGCTGGAGTTCTTCGGCCGCTATCTGAAAGAGTGAGGCCTCAGGGACCCCGTAGGCGGTCCGGTCAGCGGCCGGCCTTGAGTCTTCGCAACTCTGCGGCATCCTCGGCGAGCAACCGGTCGAGCTGCTCGAACAAGACCTCGTTGGACCCCGGGTCGTAGGCCTCCAGCCGCTCACGGTACTCCGGGATGCGGTAGAGGAACGCGGCGATCTCCTCGCTCCCGTCGCCGCTGTAGCGCGCCCCGTAACCCGCTTCGGCCAGCAGATGGGCGTTCAGCTCCTGCTCGAACTGGCCGCGCATGGGCAATGCCAGGTACGGCTTCCTCAGGAACAGCGACTCGGTCAGCAGGGTGAAGCCGGCGGTGGCGATCACCCCTCGGGCTTCGCTGAGGTGCCGGAGGAATCCATCGCGGCTCGGCTCGAAGTAGGTGATGTTCTCTGCGGCGGTCTGCTCCGCGTCGGCGCCGTAGACCAGGAACCGTTCGCGGGGAAACTCGCCGAGCAGCTCGAGGAATGTCTCGAACCCCTGGGTGAAGTACACCAGGATCGGAGCTTCGGGGTCCGGTGCAGCGGCAGCATCACCGAGGCGTTGAACCTCCTGGCGAATCAACGGCGGACAGAGAAAGGTCCGGGAGTTCTTGGTCGGCCCCTGGTAGAAGGTGGTGACCAATGCCGCGTCGGGACTGGGAACCATCAACCGGATGATGGTCTCGGTGACCTTGGCATCCCGCTCCAACTCCGCGGGACAGGGGTAGGACATGTAGCGCATGCGGTGCTGGTTGTCGATGGACACCAGCGGGAGCTCCCGGTGGCGGGCGACGTAGGCGGTCATCGGCTCGAAGTCGGTGATGCAGACCTCGGGTTCGAAGTCATCGAACAACTGGCGCAGCTCGCGAAGTTTGCGAACCCCGTCGGAGAGCCGGCTCAGGTTCTCGCTGAAGGTGCGGACGACGTCGACGCGGTTGTCGCTCGTCGAGATGTGCAGCCCCTCGATCTCGAGGACATCGAATTCGCCGGAGAGATTGCGCACGCCGCGGTCGTAGGTCGCGACCCGTACGGTATGTCCCTGGCGAACCAGGTGGCGCAGGACGACCTGTGCTCGTGAGGAGTGGCCGGAGCCTTCGCCGGACACACCGTAGAGAATGCGCATGGCCGTCAGGCTAGCACGGGGATCATGCGCTTCCGTCCGCCGCGCGGTCCCCTTCTTCCGCCAGGCGGCGGGCCTTGAATCCGCTTCCCCACTGCTGCATCAACGCCAGGATCGGCTCGAGGGAACGGCCGAACTCGGTGGCCTCGTATTCGACCCGGGGCGGCACCTCGGCGTAGACGTGGCGGGCGATCACGCCGTCCGCTTCCAGCTCGCGAAGTTGCAGGGTGATCATCCGCTCGGTGGCGTTGGGAGTCAGACGCCGCAGCTCGCCGAAGCGTTTGCGGCCTGCCAGGAGGTGGCAAACCAGCACGGGCTTCCAGCGGCCCCCGATCACGCTAAGGGTCGCCTCCACGTCACAACCTGTTTTCCAGCAGTACTTTCGGGCCATTGCGCCGGATCCTCACGTACAGCGATGTCCATTACTTACAAAAATGTGGGTACTTGTCAGTATCGCTGGTAAGGGGCACTGTACCAGCCGTTCAACCAAACGGCGCAGGAAATCGCGCCTGCCTACGAGGAACCGTCATGATGCAAGCGATCGGCTACGCCAAGGCCGGCCCGATCTCCGCCGAAGATGCTCTGACCCGGTTCGAGACCGAGGTGCCCGAGCCGGGTCCTCGGGACCTGCTGGTCGAGATCCAGGGGGTGTCGGTCAATCCTGTCGACGTCAAGCTACGGGCCGGAGTGGAGCCTGAGGGTGCACCGCGTATTCTCGGCTTCGACGCGGCCGGGACCGTGCGCAAGGTCGGCGCCGAAGTGCGTCACTTCAAGCCGGGGGACACGGTGTTCCACGCCGGCGACATCACCCGGCCGGGAACCAACGCGGCGTTTCAGCTCGTCGACGAGCGGATCGCCGGTCGCAAGCCGGACTCTCTCGGGTTCGCCGATGCCGCGGCGATGCCGCTGACCAGCATCACGGCCTGGGAGATCCTGTTCGACAGTCTCGGACTGCGCGAAGGAGAGGGAGAAGGAGAGTCGTTGCTGGTCGTCGGTGGTGCCGGCGGGGTCGGGTCGATCCTGATCCAGCTGGCAAAGAAACTCACCGGGCTGCAGGTGATCGCCACGGCGTCGCGCCCCGACACCCGCGCCTGGGTGGAAAAGATGGGAGCCGACCAGGTAGTCAACCACCGCAACCCGCTGGACCGGGAGATGAAGGCCCTGGGTATCACGCCGCGCTACGTCGCGTCCCTGACTCACACCGACCGGCACTTCGGCGCCATCGTCGAGCTGATCAAGCCCCGCGGGCATATCGCGCTGATCGACGATCCCGGTGAACTGGATATCGCCTCGATCAAGCTCAAGGCGCTGTCGTTCAGCTGGGAGTTCATGTTCACCCGGTCGATGTTCCAGACCGGCGATATCGAGGTCCAGCATCGTCTGTTGAACCGGGTTGCCGCTATGCTCGACGAGGGAACGTTGATCTCGACGAAGAACAAACACCTCGGAGAGATGAGCGTCGACAGCTTGCGGGCCGCTCACGAGTTCCAGGAAAGCGGCAGCGCAATCGGAAAGACCGTGCTCGACGGATTTCAGAGCTAGCGGGAGGCGGCAAGACCATGGCCAAGACGATTCTGCTCACCGGGGCGACCGACGGCATCGGGTTGGAGACCGCCCGGAAACTGGCGGTGGACGGACACCGCCTGCTGCTGCACGGCCGCAATCCCGCCAAGCTGGAAGCGGCGCGCATCGAGATCTCCGCACTTGCCGGAGGAGGTACCGTCGAGACCTTCCTGGCCGATCTGTCGCGGATGTCCGACGTGGCAGCCTTCGCCGACGCCGTCACCGCTCGTGACTCCGGCCTCGACGTGTTGATCAACAACGCCGGCGTGTTCGCGACACCCCACACTCGCACCGCCGACGGTCTCGATGTCCGCTTCGCCGTCAACACATTCGCTCCCTACCTGTTGACCCTGCGGTTGAGGCCGCGGCTCGGCGCCGCCGGGCGGGTGGTGAACCTGTCGTCGGCGGCTCAGGCTCCGGTGGATCTCGCCGCACTGGCGGGGGAGGGGCAGTTGAGCGACAACCCGGCCTACGCCCAGAGCAAGCTGGCGCTGACCATGTGGAACCGCGCGCTCGCCGCCGCCTGGCCCGATGGGCCGGTGATGATCGCGGTCAATCCCGGATCGTTACTCGGCAGCAAGATGGTCAAGGAGGCCTACGGAGTGGCCGGCGGCGATCTGGGGATCGGTGCGGGGATTCTCTGCCGCGCCGCCCTCGACGCATCCTTCGCCGAGGCCGGCGGCCTTTACTTCGACAACGATGCCGGCCGGTTCGCCGATCCCCATCCCGACGCGCTGGACGACGGGCGTGTCGCCGAGGTGGTCAAGACGATCGACGGGGTGCTGGCCCGGATCCTCGGGTAGTCGTGTCAGACGGGAGCCGGCTTCCAGCGAGAGCGGGGCAGCTCCATGTGAATCTTGGAGACGTACCGGTCGTCCAGACGCATGGCGGCCGGTTCTTCGCCCCACGATTCAAACCCCAGCGATTCGTATAGCCGCAGCGCGGGATCGTTGCCGCCGGTCACCGTCAGGTGAACCGCCTCGATCTCATCCCGCCCGAAAGCGTGACCCAGCGCCACCTCGGAAAGCGACCGGGCCAGGCCGCGCCCCCTGGCCTCGGGGGCGACGTACACGGCGATCAGCATCGCCTTGTGCCGCACCTTGACCCGTTCCTCGAAGCGGCAGCCGCAGGTACCGAGGACCTCGTCCTGTTCGAGGGCGCAGAACATCGTGATGTGGGGGCTCTGGAGCCGTTCACGCTTCCACTCGGCGTCGCTCTTGGCCGCCTCCTGCTCGAAGGATGACTGGAATGCGTGGGGCTCCTCGCGCAGCGCCCGCAGGCGCAACGCCCGGTAGGCGCCGAAGTACTTCGGGCTGAGCGTCTCGATGCGCATCGGTTCCTCGGGTCGACGGTTCGCCCGGTGTAGGCGCGGTTCCGTATCCAGTCTAGAGCCAGTCTGCGGGTAGGGCCCGCAGGTTCCGGCCTTGACAGTCTGTTCAGGTGAGCGTATTGTGACTGATGAGTCATATGACTTACCAGTCACATTCGACCGAGCGGTGAGGCCATGCCCAAACAGACCTTCCTCAATCTCGACGAAGCCAAGCGCGGCCGCCTGATGCAGGCGGCCCGGGCGGAGTTCTGCGCCCACGACTACGCCGATGCCAAGCTCGACCGCATCGCCGCTGCCGCGGGCGTGCCCAAGGGCTCGCTCTACCAGTACTTCGACGGCAAGGAGGACTTCTACGTCCACACGGTCCGTACCGCCCTGGACGAGGCGTGGGACTTCTTCCTCGCCTGGATCGGCCGCAAACGGCCACGGGACTGTTTCGCCCTGATCGAGGCCTCCCTCCTGCACATGGTCGCCCTCAAGGAGCAGATGCCCCATCACGCCGCGCTCTACGCCAGGGTGGTCTTCTCCCAGGATGCCCATGCCATGAAGCGCCTCTACCCCAAGTACCTCGAGCACAGCGACGAGTTCTACAGCCGGGTGATCCCGTGGGGAATCGAGAGCGGCGACATCGATCCCGATCTGCCCGAGGCCTCGATTCGCTTCCAGATCAACGCTCTCGGCCGCCAGTTCCAGTACTTCGTGCTTTGCGATGCTTTCCCGGGGTGGATCCCGGAAAAGAACCGGGACGTCAAACGGTTGGCCCGGCGCATCGTCGACATTCACCGCCGCTCTCTCGCGCCTCAGTCCGGTTCGAAAAAGGAGGCCTGATCGTGAACATCCGGCCCATGCACCAGAAGGCGAGCCGCCGTCGAGCCCTTCCGGCTCAGCTCCTTGCCATCTCGCTACTCATCTTCTTCGTGCCCGGGTCCGCGATCGCGGACGAAGCGAACGCCGCCGAGAGCCGGGAGGAGGACACACGCACCCGGGAACAGAAGCAGCAAGACGCCATCGCCGGCATGGACCAGGCGTTCACCGCCGCCCTCGAACGGCGCCTGGCCCCCGGCTTCGCGGTCGCCCTGGTCGGGCGTGACGGGGCGATCTGGACCAAGGGCTACGGCTACGCCGATCTCGCAGCCGGCCGCGAGGTTACGCCGGACACCCCGTTCATGCTGGCCTCGGTGAGCAAGACCTTCATTGCCGCCGCCCTGATGAGCGAGCGGGAACAGGGGCGTTTGCGGCTCGATCAGGACATCAACGAACTCCTACCGTTCACCGTCGACAACCCGCGGGTCAAGGGGGAGCGCATCGAGGTCCGCCACGTGGCATCCCATACCTCGGGCATCGTCGATCACGAGGCGACCCTCGAGGGCTCCTACGCTCCAGGCGATCCGCAGATCGAGATGGACGAGTGGGTCGGGTCCTACCTGGCGAAAGGTGGAAGCCGCTACCGCAGGCGGGGAAACTTCAAGAAGCGCATGCCAGGTGAGGTCTATGTCTACAGCAATATCGGCGCGGCGGTCGGCGCGCTGATCGTCGAGCAAACCTCCGGCATGTCCTACCGCGAACTGCTGCGGCAACGCTTCTTCGAACCGCTGGGGATGGCCAACACCGCGTTCAACATGTCGGAGTTCCCT
Organism: Acidobacteria bacterium Mor1; assembly: GCA_001664505.1. Taxonomy (GTDB): domain Bacteria; phylum Acidobacteriota; class Polarisedimenticolia; order Polarisedimenticolales; family Polarisedimenticolaceae; genus Mor1. Next base: position 3,367,067 of record CP011806.1, on the reverse strand, counting down.
CCGAACACGGTGGCGGTACCCCACGACCGTGAAGGGGAGCTGTTCGTGGCCCGGGAACACTACGGCTATCCGACCTACGCCGACGGTCAGCTGCGTTCGTCGGTCAACGACCTGTCCCGCTACCTGGCGATGATGATCGGCGACGGGACCTTCGACGGGAAGCGGCTGCTCTCACCCGAGTCCATCGAAACGATCGAGGCCAAGATCCACCCCGATCGCGGGGAAGGGAGCGATACGGCGCAAGCGCTCTACTGGCACCTTCGTTTCGACGACCGGGTGATGGGCCACTCGGGAGGCGACTACGGTGTGATCACCTTCATCTTCTACGATCGCCGCCACGGCCTCGGAGGCGTGGTGCTGGTCAACTCGAGCTGGGATGGGGTCGGCGAGCTTCTGGGTATTGCACTCCAGTCGTTGACCGATGCTTCCGTGCCCTTCCGGGAGTAGCGAGCGCTCCTCATGAACCATGGGCCTTCCGCACTCGAGAACGTCCCTCTTCCGGAGCTGTCCGGGGGCGCGTTACCCGCCGAAGTCGCGGAGTTTCTCGCCGATGCCCAGCGGCGCATCGGCGACTTCCGCCCACGCCGCCGGATCGCCGAGTTTCAATCCTGCGACGGCGCGCTGATCTACGGCACTCTCGACGCGATCCGACAGGCGGGGCTGGCGCAGGGGCCTCGTTTCTGCGAGTGGGGCAGCGGCTTCGGTGTCGCCACCTGCTGCGCGGCGCTGCTCGGGATGCAGGCGCACGGTATCGAGATCGAAGAAGAGCTGCATCGAGAGGCTCGAGGGCTCGCCGCCGCACACGGCATCGAGGCCGGCCTTCATCTCGGTAGCTTCAAGCCCGACGGACTCTACGAAGAACGGCTTCCGGACCGGGAGCCGGCGCCCCTGGGTTTCGCGCCGACCGATTGCGATCTGGTCTACGCCTATCCCTGGCCTGCCGAGGAACGCTGGGTCGAGGCTCTGTTCGCGCACTACGCCGCGCCAGGTACCCTGTTGCTGACCTACCACGGTGGCGTGACGCAGAAGCTGCGCCGAAGGGTATGAAACGGAGTCAGTCCCGCTGGCGCAGGGGAAAGTAGAGCGCCGCGGTGGTGCCGGCGCCCCGGCGGGACTTCAGGGCGACACCCCCTCCGTGGGCGCCCATGGTCCCTTGAATGGCGGCGAGGCCCATGCCCGCGCGGCCCGTGGAACCCCCGGAGTAGAACGGCTGGAAGATGCGCTCCAGCTCGCCGGCTTCGATGCCGCGCCCATCATCTTCCACGGTGATCGTCGCGTAGTCCCCCGGGGGAACCGGAAGTCCCGGTCCGTCGGAAGGCCGCTCCAGTCGATCGAGTGCCGCGCGAATCCGGATCCGTCCCCCTGCGGGCATGGCGCGAACCGCATTCTCCACGAGTTCTTCGACCATTCGTGCGACCTGGTTGCGGTCCGCGCGTACGGGTAGCGGCGTCTCCGCGTCGAGTTCCAGCGATACGTCCCGATGAAGCGATCCTTCGAGGGAACAGCGAAGCGCCAGCACCGCCTCACCGAGGTCCATCGACTCCTTGTGATCGAGCTGGCGTCCGCTGAAACGCAACAGCTGCTGCGTGAGGCGGGCGGCCCGCTCTCCGGCGAAGCGGATCTCTTCCAGGCTCTTGCGCGGGTTGGCCGTTCCGTGGGAGCTCAGCGCCAACTCGGCGTTGCCGATGATCGGCACCAGGGCGTTGTTGAGTTCGTGGGCCACGCCGCCGGCCAGCCGCTCGACCAGCTGCTTGCGTTCCCGCTGGTAGAGGCGCTCCCGCTCCGCCTCGACCCTCAGCAGCAGCGCGTTCTGCCGGCTCGAGAGCAGTGAGCGGACGGCCGCGAGTACGGCGATGACCGCAAGGGCGATGGCCAGTTGCAGGGCCATGCCGTGCTGGTCCCGAAGCAGCGCCGTGATCAACGCGATCCCGAGGAAGAGGCCGACCAGCGCCGGCAGCGGGCTGAAGTCCCGCAGCCAGGAGGGGCCGGGTTCGGCGTCGTCGGTGATTGCGTCGTGGCGCATCCAGACCATGGCCATCAAGGTGGGGATGACTCCGGCGAAGTAAGCGAGATCTCCCAGCCACTCGTCCGCCCCCAGAGGGAGCTCCAGCTGGATGAACAGGGTGACCGGAATGTAGAGCGCCTGTCCGATCACGAACCACCAGAACGCTCGCCGGCTGGGGACCGCCCGTCCGCGCAGGACAAGCACGTTCAGACCGACCAGGTAGATCGCCTGGGCCAGGCCGTAGATCAACGGCACGTTGGCCGCTCCCTCGGTGGCGTCCTGGGCGGCGGCAGGTGCGGTGACGAGTATCCACTGAAGCGCGATGAACCCGCCGCTGGTGATCAGCACGTCGAGGGGCAGCGTCAGCCGATGTTGGGTTGCGTGGGAGGGGCGCCAGGGGAAGACGAGCAGCGCCACGGTTCCCATCAGATAGGAGCCGAGCAGCCAACTCCAACTCAGGGTTTCGCTGAGGAGTGCCGGACCGCCCACGGCCTGGATCACGTCGAGGACGCCGGTCCCCGCCGAGATCAACGAAGTGGCGCCGGTGATCTTGAGGGCGAGCCGCAGGCGCGCCGGGAGCTCGGCCCGCGCTGCGGCCCACAGGTGCGCAGCTCCCTCGATGAGCAGGCGCAGGGTGAAGGCAAGCATCCAGGCTGCATGGGAATCGAGGGTCGGAAGCTGGCCGGCCAGAGGCCAGATGGCGAGTAGTGCGCCGCCGAGCCAGATCCACCAGGGAATCCGCACGCCGGTAGGCAGCCGCTGGGCCAGCTGGGTCATGCCGCAATTGTAAGGCAGCCTCAGGGTTCGGCGTCAGAGAAAGCGCCGCCGGTTCCGACCGAAACACTCTCGTTACAACCGAGCCGAGGCCGAGGAGGCAGGGAACGCGAACTAGCGTTCGAGGTTGGTGCGAATGGCCCGTGCCAGTTGCTCCAGGGAGAACGGCTTCGAGATCACTTCCAACCCGAGGGTGCGGATGTCGACATCGGCATACCCGGACATCAGCAGGACCGGAAGGTCCGGATACTCCTCGCCGACGAAGCGCACCAACTCGGGACCGCTGCTCTCCCCCGGCAGGATCACGTCGGACAGCAGCAGGTCTATCGGCGCGGCGTTGAGCTGTTCCTTCGCGGTTTCGACATCGGTCGCGGTGTACACCCGGTAGTTCAGCGATTCGAGCATCGCCGCCGTCGCTTCGAGCACATCCTGCCGGTCCTCGACCAGCAGCACCGTTTCGCTGTTGCCCGGAACCGAGTCGGCCTTCTCGGGAGATGCGCTCGTCTCGGCGCCCGCGCCGAGGTACCTCGGCAGCAAGATGCGGACGGTCGTTCCCCGGCCCAGTTCGGAATCGACCTCGATCCGTCCTTCGGACTGGGTGACGAAGCCATGGACCATGCTGAGGCCGAGGCCGGTGCCCTGGTCGGCAGTCTTGGTGGTGAAAAAGGGATCGAAGACCCGCTGCAGCACATCCTCGGGCATCCCGGTGCCGTTGTCGCGCACCACGATCGAGACGTTCTGTGGCGGCAGCCCTGCCGGGACCCGCTCGTGCTCGAACACGTTCCTCAGCTCGATGCAGACGCATCCTCCGTCGGGAAGGGCGTCCCGGGCGTTGATCGCCAGGTTGAGGATCGCGTTCTCGAGCTGGGAGCCGTCGACGTGGCAGGGCCAAAGGTCATCGGCGCAATCCACCTCGACGCGAATGCGTTCACCCAGTGAGCGCTCGATCAACTCCCGCATTCCCAGCACCAGTTCGCGAACGTTGACGACGTCCGGCGCCAGCGGTTGCTTGCGGGCGAAGGCCAGCAGCCGCCGGGTCAGCTTGGCGCCGCCCTCGGCCGCTCCGAGCGCCCGGTCCAGATGCTTGGCCACCGGGCTCTCCTCGCCGATCGACAGCTTGATCAGGTTCAGGTTCCCGACGATCACCGCCAGCATGTTGTTGAAGTCGTGGGCGATGCCTCCGGTGAGTTTCCCCAGGGCGTCCATCTTCTGCAGCTGGTGCATCGACGCTTCGGCCAGCTTGCGGTCGGTGATGTCGGTGCAGTTGCAGACCAGGCCTGAAGGCTGATCGTCGTCATCGACGAGCAACGTCAGCGAGACCTCGACATCGAAGGGCTCTCCGCTCTTGCGGCGGCCGCGCAGTTCGCCGCGCCAGTGGCCGTCTCGCATCAGGGCGGGGAAGTGCTCCTGCTCGATGCGTTGAACCTCGTCCGGTTCGTAGAGCCGGGTCCAGGATTCGCCGAGAAGTTCGGTGGTCTTGTAGCCGTACATGTTGGCCTGGGCCGGGTTCACGTAGCTGAACAGGCCGTTCTCGTCGTGGAGCGCGAAACCCTCGTTCCCCTGGTCGCAGGCGAAGCGCAGCTGTTCGTGAAGGGTGCTCGAGTCCCGCCGGGAGTGCATGTCCTGGAGGAACGCGAAGAATCCGAGGATATTGCCCTCCTGGTCCCGGTCCGGGTAGTAGCCGGCCTGTAGCCATCTTCGCTTGCCGTTGGGCGCCAGGTAGGGGAACTCGAAGTTCTGCGGCTGGCCCTGCAGCACCGCGTCGATGTGATGGGCGATGCCGCGATAGAGCGAGGCGCTTACCTCGGCTACGGGCACGCCGGTCAGGAGCGATGGCGAACTCGCGTGTGCCCGGGCGTAGGCGTCGTTGACGAAGCGGAAGCGGCGGTTGCGGTCTACGTAGGCGACCATCGCCGGCAATCGATCGATCAGGGAAACCCAGGCCTTGGGCGAGCCTTCCAGGTGTTTCACGGCCATCTCCACTGTCCCACCGGTTCAGACAGTAGCAGGCCGTGGAGGCGCGTTGCTCGAAGTCGAAAGAAACCGCGAACGCGGAAGCTTTCTAGCGAGGCGCCAGTGCGCGACGATCCGGGTGCATCGGCAGGGGTGCGCCAGGCTGCGCGCCGGGGGGCGCGTCAGGCCTGACGCCGGCGGGCGACCCAGACCATCAGCAGTCCGAACGCGCCGGCCGCTACGATCGGAATCCAGACCTTGTTGGTGGAGGGACTGTCCCTGAAGGGGGCGTAGTCGCCGTCTCCCATCACCACCAGGCCGGCCCAGGCCGCGGCAGGGATGCCCCGCCGTGCCTCGGCCCGGCGGGTTCGCGCCATGGCCTCGCTCAGGCTGGCCCCCCGGTCGAGCTCCCGGTAGACCTGCCCCATCAGCCGTTCGGCCTCGTCATCTCGCAGGGGCCACAGGCCGCCGATGACCGCCCGGGCGCCTGCCTGGAAGAAGGCGTGGGCCAGCCCCATCACCCCTTCCCCGCGGATCTCCTTCCCAGTCGCGCTGCGGCAGGCCGACAGCACCACGACCTGGCCGTCCAGGTCCAGGTTGACGATCTCCCTGAACTGCAGCAAGCCGTCATCGCTCCCGTCTCCGGGGGCGAGCAGGATCGAGGTGCGCTCCGGCTTGTCCTCATCGAGCAGGGCGTGAGCCGCGAAATGGAGCACCCGGAACTCACGCAGGTCGGCGCTCTTGATCAACGCCTCGGTTGCGTCTTCACCGGTTTCGGCCAGACCGCCTCGTCCCAGGCGTTCGACCACACCGGTTGCCTCCTTGCGAGCGAAGGGGAGCGGGCCGAGCTGCACGCCGAAGGTGGACTCTCGCGTGCCTCCGGCCTCGTTCCCCTGATGCGCGGGGTGCACCGGGTCGGCGAGTGCCAGGATCGAGCGGGCGGAGTCGGCGGGGCTCTTCTCGCGGAAGCGCAGCCATGCGGAGATCGAGGGCGTCAGCGACAGGTCGTAGCGGCTGACCAGTTTGTCCTCGAATCCGTCGAGGGTCAGCGTGTCGAAGGGGAGCTGTTGCAGCGGACCGTCCGGGACGATGACCAGGCGGTGCACCGAATCCGGCAGGTCGGCCAGGGGTTGCTCCAGCAGCGTTGAGAAAAGGCTCGCACCGGATTCGCCGGCGCTCCCGTCCCGTCGTTCGAGCAATCCCCGGTAGAGGCGCACGGCGGAGTTCAGCGCGGCGATGGTGGGCACCGGGTAGCTGCGGGTCTCCCGTGAGGTGTGGACGACCAGAAGGGACACCGGAACGCCGTTGGCCAGCTGGAAAGAGAGCAGCGCCTGGTCCTCGCCGATGGAGGATCTCAGCTGATCGAGGGTCGGGAGGGATGGCCGGCGCAAGGCGCCGAACTGCGGATCCGCCCGGGCGATCTCGGCCCGCAGCACGTTCTCGCGATGTTCCAGCTCCTCGAGAGCCGATAGCGCTTCGCTTCTCTCGGCGCCGCGCAGCCCGCGCATCAGGCGGTTCTGCACCTCGGAGATCTGCTCGAGGATGTCCTCCCGCTCGGAGAGTACCGCCTCGGGGGCGTCAGGCACGCGGTGTCCCTCGGCGCGGTCCAGACGTTCGATGAGCTGCCGCGTGCGCATCCGTTCGACGATCTGAAACGCCAGCTCCTGTTCTTCCGCGGTCGCCTGGCGTCCCTCGGGGCGCAGCAGCCGGGCTGCGATCTCGTAGTACGCGCCGTACCAGCGCTGGAAGTGAATCGCCCGGGCGGAGCTGTCCGACTGCCGGTCCCGCATGCGTTCGATGGCGTCGAGGGAAGCGAGGGAATCGTGAATGGCCGCATCCCGGGGACCGGTTCGCCAGCGCAGGTGTCCCTTGGTCACCGAGGCATGGGCCAGGCCGAAATCGTTGGCCGCGGCCCGGGCGACCTCGATAGCCTCGTCGACCAGGGTGAAGGCGCGTTCGGGATCGTCGTCGATCACCCGTTTCGCCAGCTCGGGAAGGACGTTGCACAGGCTGGTGACGTCGGCCAGGTCCCGGGAGATCGACGCAGCCCGCTCCAATCGCTCGACTCCCCGGGGATCCGCCGGATCGGCCAGGGCCCACAGCCGCAGGACCGTCGACTCGGCGCGGCGGTTTTCGGAGCGCCGCGCGGCGTCGAGGGACTCCTTCAGATACTGCAGCCGCTCCTCGAGTTCGATGTCCTGCACGTTGGCCAGCAGCAACAGCACGTTGCCCCGGGCCAGTGCCTCGGCATGGCGATCGCCGACCCGGCGGCGAAGGGCTGCTTCTTCGCGGTAGTAGCGCAGCGAGTCGGCGAAGCGTTGCATCCCCCAGCTCGATGCCCCGAGTCCCGAGAGCGCCTCTCCCCGCAGGTAGCTGGGGCTGTTCTCGTCGAGCATCGAATGCAGGTCGTGGAAGAAGGCGTAGGCGTGGCCGTAGTCATGTTTGCGGTAAGCGTTCCAGGCCCGTTCGCTGACCACCGCCTGGACCAGTTCCCTGTCACCGGAGCGATCTGCGACCTCTCCTGCAGCGTCCAGTTCGGTGACGGACTCCTCGGGACGGCCGAGCATGGCCAACATCGAACTGAGGGAGAGCCGGGCGTGCACCTCGCCCCGGGAGTAACTCTCGTCACGAAACCGTGTGACCGCCTCGCGGAGAATCGGCTCGGCCCGCTCCCGCTCACCCGAGTCCTGCACCACCTTGCCCAGCATGAAGCGAGCCAGGGTGTTGCCGGGGTCCACCGCCAGCCGGTTGCGAAGCCGCCGCTCCGCCTCTTCGAAGCCGGCGCCCCTCCGGGAGAGCATCCAGTAGCAACGATGGGCCTCGTAGGAGTCCGGATGGCGGGTGGCCAGGGTGTCGCAGTCGTCGTAGCCCCGTACCTCGGCCAGGGAGATGTCGGCCAGCGAGACGTCGGCCCGGGCCGGCGCCCCGGCAGCCGCGGCAAGCAGCAGGGCTGCGATCAGGCGGCGCATCGGCACTTTCGGCGCTCGCGAAGATGATGGCTCATGGCTCTCACGGATCCCCCCCTGGGGTCGAGACGCCGAATCCCCGGTCGCTTCCTCACCCTGTCGCGGGATTTTTTCCCCGAGGTCATCGATTTCGGCGCAACAGGTGGAAGATCGCGATCACGAGCAGCAGAGCCCCGAGGCCGAGCCCCGCCGAGATCCATCCCCGATCGAGGAAACCGCTACCCCTGCCCTCCACCGCTGGCACGCCACGCTCGTCACCGATCAGCCGGTACCCAGCCCAGTGGTAGGGGTGGGCATAGCGGCCGGATCTCCGCAGTTCGAGCTGGGCCTGGCGCAGAGCCTCATCCTTGGGCAACCCCTCGATCAGCCGGCGGTAGAACTGCTTCATCAGCTCCGGAGCGGACTCATCGGAGATCGGCCACAGGCTGACCAATACGCTCCGGGCACCTCCGAGCAGGAACGATTGGCTGAGCCCCAGCAGGCCCTCGCCGGTCACGATCTCTCCGCCACCGGTATCGCAGGCGGAGAGCACCACCAGATCCGCCGGAAGCCGAACGTCGTCAAGGATCTCCCAGGCCTGCAGGAATCCGTCATGGGGTGCCCCGTCGCGGGCCGCGAGCACGAGGGCGGACTGCAGGGGGAGGCGGTCGTCGACCAGTCCATGACTGGCGAAGTGAACGATGGAGGCATGCTCGTCCCAGGAGCGCACCTGGGATTCCGACGCGCTCTTGCCGACGTAGAGCTTCGTGCCGCCGCGACCGACGAGGTTGCGAATCGCCTCGAGTTCGGTCTTCGCTCCGGGAAGGGGAAGCAGCCGCCGGCCTCGAGTGCGGAAGCGGGAGTTCGGAGCCAACGCTTCTTCGTCGACCCGGCCGGCCGGATCGAGCTCCGGCGCTCCGACGCCGACCCAGCGCAAATCGGGGGATTCCCCCCGTTCCGATTTCATCCGCCGGTAGGTTTCGATCGACGGCACGCTGTGGACCGGCCGGGCGGCGACCAGCGGTTCGCCGGCATCGTCGAGGAACAGAGACAGGGGCAGCAGGTTGAGCGGGCCGTCGAGCATGAAGACCAGCCTTCGAGCCTCCCGGATCGGTCCGGCCAACGGGCCGAGGAGCTGTTGGGAGAGCTTGCGGCTGCCCTGGAACCAGGCGTCGGAGTTCTGCTGAGCGTAGGTCGGTGTGATCAATCCGCGCAGGATTTCCACACGGTGAATCAGGTCATCGTGGCCGCCCGGGAGGGTATGCGCCTCGACGGCGAGTCCACCCTCCGGGCCGGGCGCGGCACCCAGAACGTGTGTCGATTGACGGCCTACCGAGAACGCCAGGAGCAGGGTTCCCTCCGGGATTGCCGCGGCGATCTCCTCACTCCCGAGTGGTGTCGGGTAGCGGACCGCGGCGATCTCCGGCCGGGCACCCTTGATGCGATCGGCGATGGCGTCCTCTTCGGCATGAAGGGTCGCCAGCTCGGCGCGCCACGCCTGGATCGTGTTCCGGTCGGTGCCCTCATGAGAGCGCATCATCTGTTCGGAGATGACCCGTCGGCGGGCGCGGAGGGTATCCAGCGCGTCCATCGAGTCTCCGACGATCGTGCGCCAATCGATGCTGCGGTCGGCGAGGTAGGCCATCATGCCCCGCGCCCGGGAGCCTTCGAGGGCAACCAGGGCCTCGGCGGCCCGCTCCCGTTCGATCAGCGCGCCGATCAGGCTGTGATGGATCTCCGCGCTCTTGCGCGAGGCGTACATCCGAGCCCACTGCCCTCCGATTCGCCGGTCGGCGGCGGTGATCTCGTCGACGGCAGCACGGAAGTACTCCAGCGCCTCCGCCGATTCGTTCTCTGCCGTGGCCAGGTGCCCCAGCTGGTGCAGGACTTCCGCGCGGACCAGGGCGCCCTCCCAGTTCTCATAGATCTCGAGGGCGGCGAGGTTCAGTTCTCGGGCGCGTTCCAGGTTCCCCCGTCGCCGGGCGATCTCCGCCTGTTGCATCCGGCTGATCCCGAGGGTCTCGGTGATTCCGAGGCCGCGGGCGGGGTCGTGCATCGCCTCGGCACGGCGGAGGTGCTGCAGCGCCTCGTCCAGTTCCCCCGACTCCAGGAACGCGCGGCCCAGCGAGAGGTGAATGAAGATGAGTTCGCCGTTGGCGTCGACAAGCGAAGACTGAATCGAGAGTGCCCGCTCCAGCCGTTCGATCGCCGGGGTGTGCTTGCCCTGGTAGAGATCGATCTCACCCAGGGTGCGAAGGCAGAGCGCCTCGTCCGGAGTTCCCGGAAGCACGCCGGTGATGATGTCAAGCCCCCGTTCGATGTATTCGCGGCCGCCCTGCAAATCGCCGAGCTGCACGGTCAGGTCCGCCAGGTTCATCATCGAATAGGCTTCCGAAGGGGTTCCGGGGGCGCGGCGTCGGCGAATCTTCCAGGCTTCCAGATAGTGCTCTCTGGATGCGCGGTAGTTCCCCATCCAGAGTTCGAAGTTCCCCAGGTTGTTGTGGCTCCATGCGTGGTCCAGGGAGCCTCGTACGACCTTTTCGCGAATGGCCAGCGCCTGGCGCGTGAGTTCCCTCGCCCGCAGCAGATCACCCATGATCACCACAGGGCGCGCCAGGTTGTTCAGGGCGTGGGCGTGGACTGTCGATCCGGGAGCCTGTTGTTCGGCGATGGCGACGGCACGTTCGAGGTGGGTCACTGACGAGACGATGTCGCCGTAGGCCCAATCGCTGATCCCGAGGCGCACCAGGGCCCGTGCATGCTCGAGTGTCTCCGGCCCTACCTGTTCGGCCCAGGCGACCGCCTTGCTCGCTCGTTCGCGATGTCCGGCAACGTCACCGCTCCACCAGGCGATCTCGGCGAGTTCTCCCTCGCTGCGGACGGCCAGTAGGGAGTCCGGCGCAGCCGCCCGGCGCAGATCCGAGGCGCGCAGGGCCAGGTTCCGCGCCTGCATGACGTTTGCCTGGACGACCTCGAAGCTCGCCCACCGGGCCAGAATCGAGGCGGCTCGCAGAGGCTCGACCGGCTCGGCGATTTCCAGCGCACGCTGGAAAGCCGCTCGGGCGTCGGCCGGCCGGGCCGAGGCCGCGTGGGCCTCCGCCTCGAATCGTGCCGCCAGGGCATTCCACGGATAGCGATCGACCCCGTCGACTTCCTCGGTCGCTCCTGCCAGCAAACCCTCGGTGCCTCCCGACGCCAGGATCTCCTTCATGTTCCGATGCCACGCGAAGCACGATTCGTCCTCCCCGTCGGTGGACACCTCCCAGCCATGGGGTCCGATCGGCAGCGACACCTGGAACGTCTCGCCGTCTCGTTCGAGGATGTAGTCGACGGGGCGGACGAAGGCGGCCTCGTCCTCGACGTACAGCCAGTCGGCGCTGGTCCAGCGGTTGCGGCCGTCGAGGCTGACGATCCGGTCGCCCGGCTGGATGCCCGCTCGCGCTGCGGCTGCACCGTCGGTGACCGAATCGACGGTGAAGGTCGCGGACCATGTGGCCGAGACCGCACCCGCCAGGACTAGCGTTGCGATCAGGACCACCAGGATGGCGCGGCGCCCCAAGGCCTACTTGATCCGGACGATGAAGGTCTCGGAGTCGACGGTTCGTCCGTCGGCCAGACGGGCGGTCACCTTGAAGTAGATCGGCGTGCCGTCGGGCAAATCGGCCACGATGCTCGAAGCGTCGTAGCGCGGCTCGGAAAGATCTTCGATGGTCGAAAGCGGCGCATCGTCGTCAGAGATACGCAGTTCGAATCGAACGTCCTCGCCCGCTGCACCGTTGAGAATCCAGCGCAAGACGAAGGCGGAGCGGGGGAGCCCGGCGTCAGCGGCAAGGGGAGTCGAGATCGATGCATCTTCGACCGAGCGGAGAACCGGCGCGGTTCCGGTCGTTTCCCGGTTCATGAACCATCCGGCCGCGAGCAAGCCGAAGATCAGCATGGCCGCCAGCGCCAGCAGAGGTCCGCGACGCCGCGCTGTCGCCGCGGCGGACGATTCCGCATGGGCGGCGTCGTGGAGCTCCTGGAGTTCCCGGTAGCGCTCGAGTCCGTCGGGTGCCGCAAGCACCTTCGCCATCAAGGCCTCTCGCGCGTCTTCCGGAAGGTCGTCGGTGATCAGCGAGGCGATCTCTTCGTCACTCACTTCGGTGGCGGGACCGTCTGCGAGGAGCTCGCGATAGCCCTGCCGGAAGGAGCGCAGTTCCGCTTCGTTCATCGCTTTGCTCCTTCTGCTCGTTCACGCAGGGTCTCGAGCGCGCGGTAGATCCGGTGCCGTGCCACCGATTCGGTCCAGCCGCAGAACCGGGCGACCTCCGCGTGGTTGAGCCCGCCGAGGTAACAGCGCAGCGCGACCGCTTGCTCCTTGGGCAGCATGTTCAGCACCTCTTTCACCAGTATCCTCCGCTCCACCGGTTTCATCCGGTCCTCCCCACCGGGGAGCGGCGTTGTGTCCAGCACGTCGGTGTCGACGTTCTGCTCCTGCGAAGCGTAGCGCTGGACCACCGTCCGCGCCGTCGTCAGCGCGACCTTATACACGTACGACGAGGGATGGCGGATGTCTCGGCCTGTTCGCAATCGCTTCAGCAGAGCCAGATGGATCTCCTGCCGGATGTCGGGGAGTAGCTCCGGCTGGGAGACCACGCGCCGGACCGCCGCAGCCATCAGGCGCGAATACCGCTCGATCAAGGCCTCGAGATCCGCCTCGGACACGCTGGTTTCGATGGGCGATGCCCCGTCCATATTTCCCCTTCCGCGGGCGAATTATGCACTTTCTACGGATTTCTTCGGCGGCCTGGGAAAAACCACCGGCATCCCCTCTCTCACAAGGTGAGTCCGCTTCAGCAGGAGGGCGTGGGCCGGCGGACCGAAACCAAGCACGCCCGCTGTGGGAGAGATGCAATGAACGGACTCACGCGCGCTGCCGGATGGCTGGCGCTGATGATTTTTGTGTTTTCCGGGGCAACCGCCGGGGAGGAGATGTGTCAAGTTGTCGTAGGTGTGACCGCCACCGCCCAGGACTTCAAGGGGGGGCAGTTCAGCGGCAACTCCTCCGACGACGGCAATGGATTCCAGGTCGGCTTTGTCTACAAGTTCAGCGAGAGCTGGGGCGTGGAGGGGGGCTACGCCGATCTGGGGGAGACCGACTTCGACGGGACCTTCCTGTTCAACGGTTCGCCGGTATCGGACGTGGGCAACATCGAGGCGACCGCGTGGGAGGCCAGCGCCCTCTACGAGCACGACTCCGAGGGGAAGGTCGCCTTCCTGGCGCGGATTGGCGCCGCGCGTTTCGATGTCGAGGAGAACGAGATCTTCGGCGGTGTCCCCGAGTTCAGCGAAGCGAGCGGCACCTCGCCGCTGATCGGGGTTGGCGCGACCGTCGATTTAGCCGGTCGCTTCGGCCTGCGTTTCGAGGGCCGGCGCTATTTCGACGTGGGTGAGGTGGGTGAGACCGGTGAGGGCGACCTGGACACCTTCGGCGTCGCCCTGACTATCGGCTTCTAGCACCGTAACCGAGTGGAGCTTGGATGGCACGGGGCGGCCGGTCGGCGGCCGCCCCGGTTCATCTACGCCTACTTCTCGCCTGCGCCGCGGATCCTTTCGAGCTGCTGCCGAGCCCAGCCGTTCTCCGGATCGATCTCGAGCGCTTTCTCGAAGGCGGCGATCGCCTGGTCCCGTTTACCTGCGGACATCAGGATCCCTCCCTGGAGGATCCGGGTGTAGCCGTCCTCGGGGTGGAACTCGATGTTCAGGTCGATCAGCGCCAGGCCCTCATCGACCTGGCCGCCGCGCGCGACTCTCTCGGCCAGGGTGTTGAGCGGCTTGCTCGAGAAGTCGTAGGCCGCACTGCCGAAGTGCTGCTCCCGCAAATCGCGGTAGAGCGCCCTCGCGGATTCGATGCCGTCGCTCTTCAGCCTGTCGGCAATCAGCCCATCGATGGTGCGGGGTACGTTGAGTCCGCTGTGGCAGGTCTGGCAGGTGACCTCGACCCGTAGCTCCCGCCCGGTCTCGACGCCGGCCAGATGTTTGTCGTTGATCGCGTCGACCATCTTCATCATCGAGCGGGCGACCTTCTTGGCCGGTTTCTCGTCGGTGGCGAAGTCCATGCCCTGGAGGTTGTCCGGCCCTTCGTGACAGTGGCTGCAGCGCACACCCAGATCCCCGGCGAACTTGCGCATGATCTGCATCAGCTCCTGCTTGGAGATGTTCTCGGGCAATACCTGCAGGTTCTCGAACGTGTCCGGGATCTGCGCCTGGGCCTGTGATGCGGCCAGGCACATCAGCAGCGGAGCAATCGAAAAAGCGGCGATGAGTCGGAATCGGATCATGGAGCACCTCCCTGAGACGTGGCGAGCGAGTGACCGAACGAGCGTAGCGAGCGCCGCTTTCCGAGGGGTCAACGGCGGGCAAGGGTTTTGTCAGGAAACGGTCAGGATGCCCTGCGGGAGTCTCGGTGCGGGCCGCAGCTTGTTAGCATGGAACGATGGCGAAGCTCCGCAGCGGTCAGGGTGTCTGGCGATCCCGCCTGATCGTCGGGCTCCTGTCTGCGGCGATCCTGCTGGTCGGGATCCTGGCGCTGCAGGCAGCCTACGCCTACCGGTTCCATCGCCAGGTCGCCGAGAGTGTGTTGCGGGACTACGCCCAGGTGATCGCCGACGAGTTCATTCGTCGCACCTCGGTAGAGATCGGCTATCGCGGCTACTTCGCGGCGCTGACCGAGTTGGAGCAACGGCTCGACCCTGACCTGCCGGTGTTGCCGCAGCCCGGGGAGCTTCAGGCGGCGCCCCTGCTGCGCACTCTGATTCTGGTCGATGGCGCAGGAGAACTCGCGGTGACCGGCGAGCCGTTGGAAGAGCGGATCGCTAGCTGGCTGTTGGCTTCGATCCGTGACGAGCCGGCGGCAGAAGATGGTTCCCGGCCTGCGGTGCGAGTGCTCCACGACGGCGAAGGGGAGCGGCAGCGTTCCTTCGTGGTCGCTCCGTTGGGGCGCTCCGCCGGCGACAAGACGTGGACCATCGGCTTCGAGGTCAATCTCGAATCGCTGCAGCCCCGTTTCGAGGCGATGGTCGCCGACTCTCCGCTGCTTCCCGCATCTCTCGGCGACGGAGAGCTGTCCAACGAGCTGCTCTCGATCCGGCTGAACGACGTGGCCGGTGCCCCGGTCTTCGTTCACGGCCGGTCCAGCGATCCGATGCTGGCCACCTACACCCCCTTCGGCGACACCTACAGCGGCATGTTCGAGGGGATGACGCTGTTGACCTCGATCGATCCGTCGGCTGCTTCCCGGTTGGTCATCGGCGGTTTGCCTCGATCCCGGCTGCCGGTGCTCGGCACCCTGCTGGTGCTGACCGTCGGATTGTTGCTGGCGGCGATCGCACAGCTCAGGCGGGAGCGGGCGTTGGCCCAGATGCGCGCCGAGTTCGTCTCACGGGTCTCCCACGAGCTGCGCACGCCGCTGACCCAGATTCGCCTGTTCGCCGAGACGCTGCTGCTCGGCCGGGACCGCAACGACGAGGAGCGGCAGCGCTCCCTCGAGATCATCGACCAGGAATCCCGGCGGCTCAGTCTCCTGGTCGAGAACGTGCTGCAGTTTTCCCGAGGCGATCGTGGAGCGATTCGTCTGGCGCCGGAGCGGGTCGACCTGGCGCCGATGCTGCGAGAGGTCATCGAGCGTTTCATGCCCATCGCCCGGGCAAGGCGGGTGACCGTCGCCGCCGACCTCGAGGACTCGGTCGTCTGCAACGCCGACGTCGACGCCATGACCCAGGTGGTGCTCAATCTGCTGGACAACGCCGTCAAGTACGGTCCGGCCGATCAGGAGGTGCGGCTGGGCGCCGAGATCGACGGATCCCATGCCCGCATCTGGGTCGAAGATCAGGGGCCCGGTATCCCGGCGGCGGAGCGGGAGCGCATCTGGCGCCGCTGGCAGCGGCTTCCTCGCGACGAACGATCGGCGGTCGCCGGGTCCGGAATCGGACTGACGTTGGTGCGGGACCTGATCGCGCTTCACGGCGGCCGGGTCTCGGTGGAAGACGGCGCCCGGGGTGGCGCACGCTTCGTCGTGGAACTACCGAGGGAAGCATGAAGGCGCGGATCCTGATCGTCGAGGACAACCCCGGCCTCGCCTTCGGGCTGCGCAACAACCTGGAACTCGAGGGCTACAGGGTCGAGGTCTGCACCGACGGCCGTGAAGGTTTGGAGGCGGTGCGCCGTTCGGCCCCCGATCTGGTGATTCTCGATCTGATGCTTCCCGGCATGGACGGTCTCTCGGTACTCGACGCGATCCGCAAGGGGGACGACAAGGTGCCGGTGTTGGTGCTGACCGCTCGCGGCGAGGAGAGCGACAAGGTACTCGGCCTGCGTACCGGCGCCGACGACTACGTGACCAAGCCCTTCGGGTTGTTGGAGCTGATCGCGCGGGTCGAGGCGCTCCTGCGGCGCAGCGGTGACGGCGAAGATGCTGCACCCGCCAAGGTCTTCCGCTTCGGGGCGATCGAGATCGAACCCGAGGCCCGTACCGTGCTGCGAGGCGGTATGCCGGTGGAGCTGGCGCCCAAGGAGTTCGACCTGCTGCTGGCGCTGGTGCACAACGCCGGCCGGGTCCGTACGCGCCAGCAACTGCTGGACGAGGTCTGGGGCTACGCCGCCGACGTCGTCTCCCGCACCGTGGACACCCACATCGGTGAACTGCGGCGCAAGCTCGAGAAAGACCCTTCGAAGCCCAGGCACATTCTCACGGCGCGCAAGGCAGGGTATCGCTGGGTCGGCTAGGCCGCCCTGGAGTCGTGTGAGGCGGGTGCACAGGAACAGAGGGGGGCCGTATGCCATGGGTTCCACCTATCCCAAAGGCGGAGACCGGTAGCCGCAACACAAGTGGTGGTTGCGACGCTGCAACGGATCATCGGTCCGCAGGAAGCAAAGCTCCGACACTCGTCCGAGTCCGGTTCTGCGTAAGCTCCTACCGTCTTGAACGGCAGGTCGTCGTTGAAGCAGCGGCTCGAACCAAAGGAGTTTCCATGCGGTTGCGAATCGGCTTCGTCCCCGTGTTTCCGTGCCTCAGCCTTACACCGTACAGAAAGCGTCTCGAGACTTTGGATCACACTCCGGCCACAACGCCGGATGGGGGCGGCCCCCCGCTTCTCGTCAAAGGTCTGTTGGTGCTCGCATTTCTGTGGGGGGCATCTCTATCGAGCCATGCTCATTGCGAGGACCACCCCGGCCAGGGCCCGGGCAAGCTCGCCGTGGGTGTGCGGCTAGCCTCGATCCAGGCTGCAAATCAAGCCGCCAGGGAGGAGTTGAACCTCGACGACTGGTCCAGCCCCGGCAAAGGGGAAGTGGTATCCGTGATCAAGATTGTGCGCCCGGGTCACCCGACCCAGGTCTGGGCCGGCTTGGTTCCGATCCTGGGGGTCGCTCCACACGCATTCGAGTTCGTTCCTCTCCGAAACGTCTACGACAACGAGCAGAAGAACAAGCTTCACATTGAATGTGAGCCGTTGGAGGCGATCACGATCACGGTCAAGTCGATCGAAGACGACGGCGATGCCTGGCCCAAGATCAGAGACACGACTGCGATTACGACCACGGTCGTCGGTCTCTTCCGGAAGGTTCCTCTGAAACTTGCAGAGAGGCTATCAGGAATAGGTGTTGCCACTTCGCTGCTCGGGTTCGATGGCGACGAGGGTCTCGGTGAGGGGGAACTCGCGTTCGATGCGTTGAATCCGCCGCCGACCGATCGGTTGGTAACTCTCACGACCACCGGTGGAGATGATGGTGCGAGTATGCTCTATCAGCTTGCTTTCACCGTCAAGGCACTAGGGCCTAGCTCCGACTGCCCCAACCATCATGTTGTTCCGGATACCGAGTCTGCGACTCGTTGTTACTCGGATACTGTCTATTCCGCATATTCGAGTTGGCTAATTCAGCTCGTTGCCGCCGATTCCATCGACAACAGATCTGGAGAAGCTCGACAGTTCACATCGCAAGAGCTCCAACGGCTCCGGTCCGACACCCGAGATCACATCTGGATGGTGGTCGATAGTTTTACACTGGGGCTGGTGGAGTCGATCGTGGCGTTCCCTTCGGCGCACGCTCAGGCGGTGGCTGCATTGGAGCAGGCTCGGACCCTACGGTCCAGCGATCGGAACGCCGCTATCGAACGCTATCGAGAGAGTGCGATGCTCGCCTTTGGCATACTCTCGTCGGACTCACGTGAGTCCTGCGGCGGCGCCGGAGGGGCACAGGGAGGAGAGGTCGGCGATTCGGGGGGGCGGCGTCCTCTGGATCTCGAGATGAAGAGGTAACCACCGCTTCGTTTCGGTTGGGCCAGCGTATCCTTCGAGGCTACGGTTGTGCGGTGCCTATGAGGGATGCGGTTGGATGAAGCTTCTGGACCATCTACTGGCGCTTGCCTTCGGGCTCGTTCTGCCGGTGCTCCAGGCCTGGGGCTCGTCGGGCGAGGCCGAGGACTCGGCCGCCACGGAGCCGCAGCCGCAGACCACCGCGGAGAAGCGAGGCGCCTACTGGAGTACCGCCTTCGCCCACACCGTCTTCGGAGGGATGACCCTGGGGGTGTGGTACCTGGGTGGCCGGTCGTTCTCGGAGCTGGGCTTGACGGAGGCGCCCACGAACCTGGGAAGTGCCCTGGCGCTGACGCTGCTCTACTTCGCGGTCTACGGCGCCGATACCTACGAGAAGTTGCGGCCGTCGAAGCTGGAAGAGTCCAGGGCGCGTTGTCGCCGGGAAGCGCCTCACATGCCGGTGAACCGGATCGAGGTGCTCCATACGCTTCCGGCGATCGCCGCCGCCGCCGTGTGGGAAGAGGTGCTGTTCCGCGGGTTCCTGATCGCCTACGTCGGCCACTTCACCGGCAGTTCGACCCTGGGCGTTGCTGCCGCGGTCGTGCTGCCGGCCATCTCCTTCGGTGTGTTGCACCTCAACCAGGAGCCGCGGGCGGTGGCGATGTGCGTGGTACTGGCGATCATCGTCGGGGTGATCCTGGTGGTCACCGGTTCACTGTGGATTCCGATCGCGATCCACTTCGTGGTCAACCTGATCGCGATGTCCATGGGCCCGTGGCTGATGCGCGAGCCCGACGGGGCCTAGGCAGCCTCAGAACTTCGAAGTGGCGCGTTCCTTCGCCGGCAGGATCTCGAGGCAGGTGGTCCACCAGCCGGTGAGGATGGTCTCGACGAACTCTTCGGGCAACGACTCGGCCCGCATCTCGGCGGCCAGTGCCTCGTGGTCGTAGCGCAGGGCGGGCAGCTCTACCCGTAGTCCGCCGTTACCGCCGGCCTCGAGCAGGGCGTAGCGCACGTCGGTGGTGCCGTCGTTGGCCGGGCGGCCGATCACGCCGACGTTGATCGCGTCTCGTCCCGAGGGTAGCCGCCGGTGCCAGTGCAGGCCGGTGTGGGTGCAGAGCATTGCATCGCAACGCTCCTGCTCCAGCAACACCTCGAGGAAGGGCACCGGGGTGGTGGTGTGGAACAGGAATTCGTTGACCTGCCGCGGCGAGCCGTGGACCAGCAGCAACTCCCGGTCACCGACCCGCACTCGCCGCCGCTCGGGCAGTCCGCCCATCCAGGCCTTGAACTCGTCGGAGCAGTTGCGTGCGGTGTAGTTGTAGGAGAGCTCGGCGAAGTGGTTGTCCCGGGGATCGGTGTACCCGCAGTTGCAGTCTTCGTGACCGGTGGCCAGAGACTGCTCGTAGTTGCCCTGGATGCAGCGCACGCCGGCCGCGGTGAGCAGCGGCCAGACCTTCTCGGGTTTGGGGCCGAAGCCGCCGAGGTCGCCCAGGCAATAGATCGCATCGGCACGGTGGCGTTCCGCCGCCTCGAGCACCGCGCTCAGGCCGTAGTGATTGCTGTAGACCCCGCCGAAGACCAGCACCCGCTCAAAGGGGCCCTCGACCTCGACGCCGTCGCCACCGACGGAAACCAACCGCTGTGCCTCCGCGGCGCGTTCGCCGTCTTCAAGGCTGCGGCCATGGCGTTTGCACTCGGCGCGGAACTCCTCGAGGGGCACGAGTTTGCCGTCGAGGGTCGCCTTGCCCTTGTGGTCGGGGAACTTGCTCATGTGCGGCAGGTCGCTCCCTCGACGTGACAGGTCCAGCAGGCCTGATGCGCCAGGGGATAGTCCCCCAGGGTGTCGGCGATCCGTTCGCCCATTCTTCCGCCGGGCACGTTGATCAGGATCGGGCAAACCCAGACGCCGGAGGCGGTGACCATACGGCTGGAGCTGCACTGCAGGTGATCCCAGCGACCGTCGAGAGCGTCTTCCGGTTTGAGCCGCTGCCAGTCGGCGTAGTCGCCGCCCCGCTCACTCTCGGCGCCGATCTTGAAGACCGGCAGGATCTTCAGCCGAGGCTTCTCGAGGCCGTGCTCCCGCAGCACTTCGAAGAACCGTTCGCGCCCCTTGGCCGACGCCACTTCGCTACAAACCTCGGTGACGGTGATCACCGGGTTGAGTCCGGCGGCGGCCAGGTTGCCGATGCCCTTGAGGATCCGTACGAAGCTGCCTTCGCCGCGAATCGGATCGTTGCTGGCGCTGTCGTAGCCGTCGATCGAGACCCGCAGATCCAGCGAGTAGTCGCTGCGGTCGCTCATCTGTTTGAGCCGGGCGCAGCGCTCGGTGTTGAGCAGCAGGCCGTTGGTCAGCACCGTGGCCGGGCCGAGCTCCAGCGTCCGTTCGAGGATCGCTTCCATCTCAGGGTTGAGGAACGGCTCTCCGCCGGTGAAGTAGAACTCCCGCACCCCGAGGCGCACCGCTTCGTCGAGGTAGCCCTCGACCTTCGATAGCGAGAGATGCTCGTGGGTGCGGTTGGTCGGCGAGGCCGAAACCAGGCAGTGGCTGCAGGCCAGGTTGCAGAGGGTGCCCGAGACCTGGAACCACAGGGTGTCCAGGGAGCGCAGCTCAACCGCGGGGATCTCGGCCTGTTGAAGGTTGCTCATCGGTTCGATTGTAACGAGCGCACCGGGGCCTGCTATTCCGCCCCGGGCGGATCGGCATGCCGGCCGGAAGGCGGCCGTCCCGGCAGGTACAATCGTGGCCCGATCCGCTTTTCGGGAATGTTCCCGCGGGTGCCGGGGTTAGCCCCGGTGCCCGGAGCGGGTTCCGGACGGAGATCCAGGACGCAGATGCGGCGAAACGACACGGCAGTGGTGCTGTTCACCCTTTCGGCCGAGGCCGAGGGGCGGCGCAAGGTGCTGGGCACCGGCGCCCAGACAACCGCTGTCTTTTCCCGGCTGATCGAGCGGGCCCAGGAGGTCTGCGAGAGCCTCCCCGGAGTCGACCTGCTCGTCGCGTCCCCGGCCGGCCAGGTGCCGGCCCGCGGAACCCACTTTCCACAGCGTGGAGCGACTTTCGGCCAGAGCCTCGAGTTCTCTGTTCGTGATGCTTTCGCCCGGGGGTACCGCCGGGTGCTGCTGCTGGGGAACGACGCCCCGGAGGTCACCCGGAGCTACCTGGTCGAGGCACTGGCGCGACTCGATCGGGCGGGCGCCGCGGGGAAGGGGGCCGTGCTCGGCCCGGCCCGTGACGGCGGCTACGCCCTGCTCGGGCTGACCAGGGACTGCGAGGAACTCTTCCGCCGCATGCCCTGGGGCTCCTCGGCGGTGGGCCGCCTGACCGCCGAGCGCCTGGAGCGAGCCGGATTCGCCACCGCCACCATGCCGGTGGTCGGTGACCTCGACGACGCCCGGGACCTGGCCCGCCTGCTGGCGCGCCGCACAGAGAGCGCCGAACTCGCCGAGTTGCTCGCTCGGCTGCGCCGCCTGATCAAGCCTATCCACCACGACGAACCGAGCCTCACCTTCGGAGCCGCCGGCTCCCGATCCCTCGCGAGCCTCCGGGCACCTCCCGCCGCCGCCTGACCCCTTTCCAACAGCGGTTTGGTCCAGGCATGTCGTCCCCCATTCGGGGCGGCGGAGGTTCGAGTGATGACGGCTTCTCGAAAAACGGTGGCGGTGATCGGCGCCGGCCCGGTCGGTCTCGAGGCGGCGCTTTATGCGGCGCGACTGGGACACGACGTCCAGGTCTACGAGCGCGGGGACGTCGGCGGCAGCGTCCGCCTCTGGGGGCACGTCACCCTGTTCTCCCCATGGCACTTGAACCGTTCGAAGCTCGGTGAAGAGGTGCTGCGCCTGGCGGGCGTTTCCCTGGCGGCCGACGACCACTTCCCTCGCGGGCAGGAGTACGTCGAGCAGTACCTGGAGCCGCTGGCTGACTCACCGCAACTTCGCGGGCGGGTCCACCCTCACACCCGGGTGGTGCAGATCGGCCGCGACGGCATCGGCAAGTCCGACGCCCTGGGTGGTGGGCGTGAGCGCCATGCGTTCCGGCTATTGCTCGAAGGTCCCGACGGGGAACGGATCGAAACCGCCGACGTGGTGCTCGACTGTTCCGGCACCTACGGTAACGCGCCCTGGTTGGGTAACGGCAACGTGCCGGCGCTGGGTGAGCGGGCGGCGTCGGACCGAATCGCCTACGTGTTGCGCGACCTGACCGGGAGCGATCGCCGGCGCTACGAGGGCAAGCGGGTGCTGCTGGTCGGGAGCGGCTTCTCCGCCGCCACCGCCATCGACGGTTTGCTGAGCCTGCGCGATACCGAGGTGGTCTGGGTCACCCGCGAAGAGAGTCACGAGCCCTACACGTTGATTGACGACGACCCGCTGCCCGAGCGGGCGCGGCTGTCTGCCTTCGCCAACGGCCTCGCCAAGGGCGAAGACTCTCGGGTGACCTTCCACGCCGGCAGCACCGTAGATCGCTTCGAGCCCGCCGCCGACGGACTTCACGCGACCCTGCGTACTCCCACAGGCCCGGTCGATGTCGAGGTCGACGAGGTGTTGGCCCACGTCGGCTACGTCCCCGACAGCTCGATCTACCGGGAGCTTCAGGTTCACGAATGCTATGCCACCGGCGGGCCGATGAAGCTCGCCGCGACGCTGCTCGCCGGTTCGTCGGCGGATTGCCTGGCCCAGACCTCGGCCGGCCCCGACGTGCTGCGCAACCCCGAACCGGATTTCTATATTCTCGGAGCCAAGAGCTACGGGCGGAACTCCCACTTCCTGATTCGCCTCGGGCTGGATCAGATTCGCGAAGTCTTCACGCTGATCGAGGCAAGCCCCGAGCTCGATCTCTACGCGGCCTAGCTGCGGCCGACGCAGCCGACCAGGAGCCCCTATGTCTACCGAATCCCTCGACGTCGAACGCGCGGTCCGCGACCGCTACTCCGAGGCCGCCCAGGCACGCGAGGCGGCGCTCTGCTGTCCGGTGGAGTACGACACCCGCTACCTGGAGATCATCCCGCAGGAGATCATCGAGCGGGATTACGGCTGCGGCGATCCGACCCGCTGGATCAAGGCAGGGGAGACCGTGCTCGATCTGGGCAGCGGCGGCGGCAAGGCCTGCTACATCGCCTCCCAGGTGGTCGGTGCCAGCGGCAAGGTCATCGGCGTCGACATGAACGACGAGATGCTCGGACTCGCCCGCAAGCATCGCCAGGCTATCGGCGAGACTCTCGGCTACCACAACGTCGAGTTCCACAAGGGGCGCATCCAGGACCTGGGGCTCGATCTGGGCAAGGTCGAGGCGCGGCTGGCCGAGAAACCGATCGGGAGCCTCGGCGACTGGGAAGCGCTGGAAACCTGGCAGGAGGAATTGCGCCGCAGCGAGCCGATGATCGCCGACGATTCCGTCGACGTGATCGTCAGCAACTGCGTGCTCAACCTGGTCAAGCCCGAGGCCAAGGAGAAGCTCTTCGGCGAGATGCACCGGGTGCTCAAGCGGGGCGGCCGGGTGGTGATCTCCGACATCGTCTGCGACGAGGAGGTGCCCCGACACATGCAGGACGATCCGGAGCTCTGGTCCGGCTGCATCTCCGGAGCTTACCGAGAAGACAAGTTCCTCGAGGCTTTCGAGCGGGCCGGTTTCTACGGCATTCAGATCGTGAAGCGGGACGCCAATCCCTGGCAGGTGGTTCAGGGGATCGAGTTCCGCTCGGTCACCGTCGAGGCCTACAAGGGCAAGGAGGGCGCCTGCTACGAGCGCAACCAGGCGGTGCTGTACAAGGGGCCGTGGAGCAGCGTGACCGACGATGACGGTCACACGCTGTATCGGGGGCAGCCCATGGCGGTCTGCGACAAGACCTTCCAGATCTATACCCGGGAACCCTACGCGTCTCACGTCGAGGCGATTGAGCCGCGAGTGGAGATTCCCCTCGAAGGTGCGGCGCTCTTTGATTGCAGTCAGGACGTGCGCCGGGACCCCCGGGTGACCAAGGGCGCCGACTACAGCGAGAGCCGCGCCGCAGGCGAAGACTGCTGCAGCCCTAGCGAGTCGGCTGCGCCGAGCTCCGGAGGTTGCTGCTGACATGGAGTCGCCGCTGCACCGCCGCCTGGCGGGAGAGTTCTTCGGCACCTTCTGCCTGGTGTTCGCCGGTACCGGCGCCATCGTGGTCAACGATCTGAGCGGGGGTGCGGTCACCCACGTCGGTGTCGCGCTGACCTTCGGCCTGGTCGTATTCGCGATGATCGCGGCGGTGGGTGATGTCTCCGGCGCGCATTTGAACCCGGCGGTCACCCTGGGCTTCTATGTCGCCCGGCGATTGCCCGGGCGGGATGTGTTGCCCTACTCGTTGAGCCAACTCGGCGGCGCGCTGGCGGCCAGCGGCTCGCTGCGACTGCTGTTCCCGACCCACGAAGGGCTCGGCGGCACGCTTCCCGCCGGAGCGGTGTCTCAATCGCTGGTGCTCGAGGTCCTGCTCACGGCGTTTCTGATGTTCGTGATCCTGAGCGTGACCCACGGCGCGAAGGAACGGGGCATCACCGCCGGGATCGCCATCGGCGGCGTCATCGCGTTGGAGGCGTTGTTTGCCGGGCCGATCAGCGGCGCCTCGATGAACCCGGCGCGTTCCCTCGCACCGGCGTTGGTTTCGGGCAACCTCCACGCGGTTTGGGCCTACATCGTCGGCCCGGTATTGGGAGCCGGCTTGGCGGTGGTGGCCTGCCGCTACATCAGAGGCCCGCGCTGCTGTGGTGTGGGGCCGCTGCCCCTGGCCGAAGACGGATCATCGTGCTGACCCTCTCGGTGGTCCTCGCGGTGGCGGCCCTGGCCGTCGCCTACGCCAACGGTGCCAACGACAACTTCAAGGGGGTGGCGACCCTCTACGGCAGCGGGACCGTCGGTTATCGAGGTGCCCTGGCCTGGGCCACGGTGACCACCCTGGCCGGCTCGCTGGCCTCGGTGTTCCTGGCGGGAAAACTGGTCAAGGCGTTTTCCGGCAAGGGGCTGGTGCCCGACGGGCTGGCGGCGTCTCCAGAGTTCCTGGCGGCGGTCGCCGTCGGTGCCGCGGGTACCCTCTGGTTTGCCACGCTGCGGGGCTTTCCGATCTCGACCACCCACGCCCTGATCGGCGGCATGGTCGGCGCGGGTCTGGCCGGTGCTCCGTCGGAGCTCGCCGGCGGGCGCCTGCTTCAGGTGTTCCTGATTCCGCTCCTGGTGTCGCCGCTGATCGCGGCGTTGGCCGGCGGCTTCCTGGCGCTGCGGGTGCGGCGCCTGGGCGTCGCGCCCCGGGAACGCCTGTGCCTTTGTGTCGGCGACACCGCACGTCCGTTGCTTCAACCGCGTCTGGGAGTCTCGATGGCGGCGGTGCAGGCGCCGGCCTTCGATGTGGCGACCGGTACCTACGAGCAATGCGAGGAGCGCTTCCCGGCGAAAGCCGCCCGCTTCGACCTCGCCCGGCTTCGGGACGGCGCGCACTTCCTGAGTGCCGGTGCCGTCAGCTTCGCCCGCGGCCTCAACGACACGCCGAAGATCGTCGGCCTGTTGGTCGCGCTCCAGGCGCTACGGGTGGAGGTCAGCCTGCTGGCGGTGGCGCTGGTCATGGCCCTGGGCGGAGTGCTCCAGGCGCGCAAGGTGGCCGAGACCGTCGGCCGCCGCATCACCGGCATGGACCACACCCAGGGCTTGACCTCCAACGCGGTCACCGCGTTCCTGGTCATCGTGGCCAGCCGCTTCGGCGTGCCGGTCTCCACGACCCACGTGTCCTGCGGCGCGCTGTTCGGGTTGGGTACGGCAAACGGACAGGGGCGCTTCGCCGTGATGCGGCAGATCCTGCTGGCCTGGGTGGTGACGCTCCCGGTCTCGGCACTGTTGGCCGCCTCGGCCTTCGCCATTCTGGGGTAACCTCGGGCCAGTCGACAGGCTGCAATGCCTGACCCACGAGGTGATCTCCATGGGCATGTGCTTCGCCACCGTAACCCTGAGCGACTCCAACATTCAGAAGGTCCTCGACGATCCGCCGTTGATCTGGCGCGCCATCGCCCCGGATGATCCCGACGCCTACGAGGAGGCCCGCGGCTCCTCCCGCTCCCTGTGGGCCCGTCTGACCGGTCGTGGGAAATCCGCCCCGGCGGCGGATCTCCAGCTGAGCGAGAACGAGGGGCTCGAGTGGGATCTGGACAAGGCCTGGCACGGGATTCACTACCTGCTCACCGGCACCGACTGGGGCGGAACCGGCGCGGCAGCCTTCATCATCAACGGCGGGCAACAGGTCGGAGACATTGATGTCGGCTACGGCCCCGCCCGAGTTTTCACAGCTGCTGAAGTTCGAGGAATCCGGGACGCCCTGCATGCCGTGGACGACCAAACTCTTCGCGATCGCTTCAATCCCACGGAGATGATGGCGCTCGAGATCTACCCGACGATCTGGGACCGGGACCCTACCGACGACGACACCCTCGGCTGGCTGCTGGAGACGATTCAGCCGTTGCGCGGCCACCTGGATGAGACGGTGCAGAACGGGCTCGGCCTCGTCGTTTTCGTGACCTGAGTCCTCGCGCATCGCGAGACGGTTGGTCGTTACCTGGAGCTCTGGTTCAATAGGCCCCTATGATTCGACTGCTCATCGCCGCTGCCATCCTGCTGCTGCTCATTGCGCTGATTCGGTCCCTGCGTGCATCGCGGATGGTTTTCCGCGACGGACGGGTGATCGAAACCCGCGGCGCATTCTCCACGCCGGTGCGGGATGCGTTCAAGGATGTCGCCCACCACGGCCGGGTCAGCGGCACCGTCAAGCTCTACCCCGGCGGCTTCATGTCCTTCTCCCGGGACATCGACGAGCAGGACCGCCAGCGTTTCCGCAACGTTTTCGGCACGGAATCGTGAATCGCTTCGACAGGGAACCGCAAGGGGGGTAGTGTCGTTCCAATCCTCCTTCGCCAACGCCATGGAGGACAGGTCCTCCTTTGCAAAGGCAGAGGAGAGGAGGGTTTCCCATGAGATTGATGCTGACCATTGCGCTCTTGATCGCTGTACTCGTAGGCGGTGTGGTCGCCGTGTGGGGGCTGACCCACGACGACGTGGCCGAAGCGGATCTCGAGTCGGTGGCCCTGGCGCACCAACTCAACAAGGTCGGCCTTTGCGCCAACGTGCTGCAGGCTCTCGACGAAGGGAATACGGCCAAGGCCCGCAAGCTCCTCGAAGAAGGGATGAGCCGCTCGCTTTCCGAAGCGGAACGGCTACTCGATCAGGACGTGAGTCTCGACATCGCGACCCCGAATCTACGCGAAGGTGTGCGCCGCGCCTCCGAGTACAACGGTGATGCCGGCATCGCCGACCGCGCGGACGGTGTGCTCGATCGCCTCGACGGTGTCGTCGCTGCGGGCGCCCCGTAGGCATGCAGTTCCGCCCGGCCGGTCCTGACGACCTGGCGCTCTTGCGTCACTGGGACACCCAGCCCCACGTCTTGGCGTCCGGCGTCGAGGATTGGGAGTGGGAGAAGGAGCTGCCCCTAGACCCGCCGTGGCGAGAACAGCTGATCGCCGAGCTCGACGGCCGGCCCATCGGCTTCCTGCAGATCATCGATCCCTACCTGGAAGAAACGCACTACTGGGGCGACTGCGAACCGAATCTGCGCGCCATCGACATCTGGATCGGTGAAGCCGGGGATCTGGGCCGCGGCCACGGCACCCGCATGATGAACATGGCGTTAGAGCGTTGCTTCGCCGACCCGGCGGTCACCGCGGTGTTGATCGATCCGCTGGCGAAGAACACCCGGGCACACCGCTTCTACATGCGCATCGGTTTCGAGTTTGTCGAAGAACGCTGGTTCGACGAAGACCACTGCCACGTCTACCGGCTGAGCCGGGAGCGGTTCGAGTCGCGCAGCTAGGGCGCGTCGACCAGCCGGTCACCCTCGCGATCGGTCACTTCCCGGAACAGCCCCGCCAGCCTGCGAGTCATGTCGCCGGTCTTGCCATCGCCGATGGTGCGCCCGTCTACGGTGACGATCGGCGCCAGCTCGCCCATGGTTCCCGTACAGAACATCTCATCGGCCCGGTAGACCGCGGTCAGCGACAGATCCTGCTCGGCGTAGGGGATGTCGTTGTCGCCGCAGATCTCGAGCACCACATCCCGCGTGACCCCCTCGGGGCAGGCCACCGTCCGAGGCGTCAGCACTTCACCGTCCTGCACCAGGAACACGTGGGTTGCGTTGGTCTCGGCGACGAAGCCGCGAATGTCGAGCATCAGCGCGTCGTCGGCGCCGGCCACGTTGGCCTCGTGCTTGGCCAGGATCGACTGGGCCAGGTTGTTGTGATGGATGTTGGGGTCGAGGCAGTCCGGGGGGAAGCGTCGCACGCTGCTGGTGATCAGGGTCAGCCCGCTTGTCTCGTAGACCGGCGGTTTGTGTTCGGCGAGCACGATCAGCGTCGGACCCGATGTGTTCAGCCGCGGGTCCATCCCCGAAGTCAGCTTCTCCCCTCGGGTCAGGGTCAGCCGGATATGCACTCCGTCGTACATCTTGTTGGCTTCGAGGGTGCGCTTGATCTCGGCGATGACCAGTTCGTCGTCGGGGATCTCGCTGAAGGCCATGGCCTTGGCGGAACTGCGCATCCGGGCCAGGTGCTGGCGCAGTCGGAAGACCTTGCCGCTATAGACCCGCAGGCCCTCCCAGACGGCGTCGCCCCCCTGGACCGATGAGTCGAAGGGGCTGATTCGCGCCCGGTCCCGGTGCTCGAGCTTGCCGTTGATGTTGACCTGGAGGTCCCGGTTCCGTTCGTCGAATTTCTGCAGCATGGCGATCCTCGCTTGGAGAAGCCGGCATTGTAGTCACGGCATTCCGCGCCTTTCTTGACCTGGGACAGATCCCGCAGGTGCCTCGGTGACCCATTTCCGGCCGCGAACACCCACCGCGAGCCGTAAAAGCCGCGGTTCCTTGAACTATCCGGCCGCTCGACTCGTTATGTAGCGCAGGAGGACCGTTCGATGAGCGAGCAAATCTGGACCGTGATCTTTGCCATCGGGATCACCCAGGGGCTTTTTCTGTGCGGTGCGCTGTTCTGGCGCAAGAGCCGCAACCGGGCGGCCACCCGCCGGCTGGCGGCGATCGTCGCTGCGGGCACGCTGATGATCGGCGGTGAGGCGGTGCGGCAGGCGCTCCCTCCGACCCCGTCGATGCTCCTGGTGTTCATGATGATCAACCTGGAGTTGGTCTTCGGTCCGCTGATGCTGCTGTTCGCCCAGGCGTTGCTCGACCCCGACCGGAAACTCCGCCCCGTCGAGCTGCTGCACTTCGCGCCCCTGGCGCTGGGCATACTGGGCTGGGGCGCCGCGTGGCTTCTTCTCGGCGATGACGTGCGCCGTGACGCCGCCCTGGATCATCCGGTGATCGTGCCGCTCTACATGCTGTTCAAGGCCGGCTGGTTCTTCGGTTACGTCGCCGCCACCTACCGGGTGCTGCGCAACGACGACCGTATCTCCCGCCTTCACACCGCCGGCCGCCGCCCGGTGGAGCTCTCCTGGCTGCGCAAGGGGTTGCTGGGCATCGCCGCGCTCGTCGGGACGATCTACCTCAACGACTTCGGCTCGCGCCTCGGCCTGGACCTCTCGGGCGACGCGGTCTTCGGCAGCCTGATCATCGGGGTGATCCTGTACCTGATGTCGCTGATGGTGCTGCAGCGCCCGTGGATCCTGGCTTTGCGGGTGCGCCCGTCGGTGGATGATTCACGACTTGAGAGCGAGGTCGCCCGGCTCGAGCAGTACCTGAAGCAAGAGAAGCCCTGGCGCGATCCCGAGCTCAGCCTGGGCGATCTGGCCGGGTCGCTGAAGCTCAGCGAGAACCGCCTGTCGGAACTTCTTCGCCAGGGCCTGGGTACCAGCTTCTACGGGCTGCTGAACCGGCTACGGCTGGAGGAGTTCGAACGCCTGGCCCGGGAGCCGGGACGTAGGGATGCTTCCGTCCTGGAGCTTGCGTTCGAGGCGGGCTTCAACAGCAAGGCGGCGTTCTACCGTGTCTTCCGAGAGGCCCACGGCATCACCCCCGGTGCCTTTCGTCGAGCGATCTGAGGCACGGACTACCCTCCTACCTGCCGCGCGAAGGGGCGTTGTCCAGCCAGATCGTGAAGGTTTCTTGAATCGCCTTCATCCCGCCGGGGACGAAGTTTGGGATCTCGTCAGCCATTCCGTGGGGGTATCCGAGCAGGTTGCCCATGGAGTTGTGGATTGCGAGTTCGGCGGTCTCATCGAGTTCGGCACACTTGAAAGTGGCCAGCGTGCTGCGGACCTCTTGTCGATCGACTCCGTGGAGCAAGGAGAACTCCCGGTCCTCAAAGAAGGGTCCGTCGGCAGCCGCCCTGAGGCAGCCTTCAATCACGGCGAGGGAGCAACCTCTAAGCCTGTCGGACGCCATGACGCTCTCCATCGGTTTCGAGTACTGGGCTATTGTCCCAGGGATCGTGGAGTTTGCTGCGCGGAAAAGCGTCTCCTTGCGCCCGTTGGGACGACAGAGGCAGCATTTCGGCCCAATCTAGCGCCTCACATTCACGGAGGTTGCTCATGAAACCGATCCTGTGCGCCGCCTTGGTGGCGGCTCTCATCACCCCGGCCCTAGCCGGCGGAACCCTCGTCGACCTCGAGGTTCCCGGCCCCTCGCTCGAGGGGAACCTCGCCGGCATCGCCACCGAGCGGGCGGTCTCGGTCTACCTGCCCCCGAGCTACGAGAGCCAGCCTGACCGGCGCTACCCGACGCTCTACCTGCTTCACGGGATCACCGATCCCCACACCACCTGGACCAAGCCGTGGAACGGGAACCACCCCGGTTTCGACACGGTCCAGGCGCTGATGGACGCCGGGATCGCCGCCGGGCACATCGAGGAGATGATTCTGGTGGTGCCGGACTCGGACAAGGTCTGTCACTACACCGACTCGCCGGTGCGGGGCGGCTGGAGCCGCTTCATCGCCGAGGATCTGCCGAACTTCATCGACGCCCGCTTCCGTACCCTCGCGAACGCCGAGTCCAGGGGCATCGCCGGGCACTCGATGGGCGGCCACGGGGCGATCAAGGTTGCCATGACCAACCCGGGCCGCTTCGGGGCGGTCTACGGTCTGAATCCGTCGCTCCTTGCCTGGGGCGGCGACCTTTCGGCCGAGAACCCCCACGTCGCCGGGTTGAGCGAGATCGAGAGTCTCGATCAACTGGGAGGCGCGCACTTCTACGTGCAGGCGATCGTCTCCATCGGACAGTGCCTCTCGCCCAACGCCGAATCGGCGCTGCTGACCGATCTCCCGTTCAGGACCGAGCAGGGAAAGGTGGTCCCCTCACAGCCGGGTCACGGCCGCTGGCAGGCGCAGTTTCCGTCCTACATGGTCGCCGACCATGTCGACGTGTTGAAGCGACTCCGCGGCCTGCGTTTCGACTCCGCCTTCGAGGACGAATACAGCCACATCCCGATCACCTCGATGGAGTTCTCCCGTGTGCTCGAAGAGCACGGGATCGAACACACCTTCGAGATGTACAACGGGGATCACCGCAACCGGCTGTGGGGCCGCAAAGGAAGGCTCTACACCGAGGTGTTCCCGTACTTCTCGCAGCTGCTGGTAGGTGCGAAATGAAACGGAGCCGAACGCTGGATGAAATGCCCCCGGACGCGCGAGCCCGGATAGCCCGCGACGCTCAGACCTGAAGCCGCGCGTCGTGCAACACGGCGTAGTGCTCGCGACACTCCTCGAGCACGCCGCGTAGCGTGTCGGGCACGCGTTCATCCTTCTCGCGATAGGGCTGGAAGCCGGTGGACTTCTCCACTTCGGCGTACCAGTACTTGGCCCAGATGCCGTCGCTGTCCCGCTTGCCCGCCGGCCAGGACAACATCGCCTCGTCGAAGGGGATCTCCGCGGCGGCGCACAGCGCCGACAGCATGTTCCGCGGGTCGAGCAGCACGTCTTTCGAATCCAGCACCGGTGGCGTCTTGCCGCTCCGCTCCTGCACCCGCTTGAACAACGCGACCTGCTGGGGCAAGCCGGTGTCCTCGACGCCGGGTTCGGGGATCTTCTTGATCAGCGAGGTCAGCATCGCCTCGGGTTCGCGAATCAGGAACACGTTGACCGCCCGGTCGAGCCAGGCGCGGTCGATCGCCGGTAGCAGGTGATGCGCCATGTGCTTCTGGTAGAAGACCCGTTTGCCCGGAGGCAGCGGCCCCAGCAGCTTCGCCACCACCTTGTGCCAGTCGGTTTCGTGGTGGGCGATGACCTCGTCCTGCCCCGGGTGGTCGATGGTGACCTGAGTCAGGTAGTGGGCGTAGAGCGGCTCATCGACGACCACGGCGTCGGCCCGGTTCTCGAAGGAACGCAGCATCGCGGTGGAGATGTTGCGTGGTCCGGACCACATGGCGATTCGAGTGATGGTGTCGCTGCCCATGGGCCGCAGTGTACGACGGCGAAACCCCTGTGGCTACGGGGGCTTTGCCCGGCCGCCCATCCCCGCCGCCGCGCCCCGTTTCCCCCCTCGAAGCCCGAGCGGCCGGGTGTTAGAGTGACCTTCCGGCCGCCGGCTGAAGAGTCGGCGGCAGGGTCACCACGGATTTCACAACGAGGCATTCCATGCAGCTTCTGGGCGGGCTCAGCCCCCGCGAGTTTCTCGACCAGTATTGGCAGAAGCGCCCCCTGGTGATCCGTTCGGCGATCCCCGAACTCCAGTCGCCGCTCTCGCCCGAAGAGCTCGCCGGCCTGGCCTGCGAGGAGGTCGAAGCGCGCCTGGTGCGCGGCAACGGCACCGACAAACCCTGGGAGTATCGAGAGGGCCCCTTCGAGGCCGAGGATTTCACGAGCCTCCCCGAACGGGATTGGACGCTCCTGGTGCAGGGAGTCGACCGGCTGATGCCCGAGGTCGCCGAACTCGTCGCACCGTTTCGCTTTTTCCCCAACTGGCGGCTCGACGACGTGATGGTCAGCTACGCCGCTCCGGGCGGTAGTGTCGGACCTCACGTTGACCAGTACGACGTGTTCCTGCTTCAGGGCCTGGGGCAGCGCCGCTGGCAGGTCGAACGGGAGCCGGTCGAGGAAGAGGTGCTGCGGCCGGACACCGAGCTCCGGGTCCTGGCCCGTTTCGCCCCCGACGAGGAGTGGGTCCTCGAGCCCGGCGACATGCTCTACCTGCCGCCGGGCCTGGCGCACCACGGCACGGCAGTGGATCGCTGTATGACTTTTTCAGTCGGCTTCCGGGCTCCCGACGATCTGGGCCTGCTGGCCGGCTACGCCGAGAACGTGATGCGCTCCCTGGACCCCACCGCCCGCTACAAGGATCCGGACCTGGAACCCCGGAAGGACCCGGGCCGCCTCGAGGCCAACGAGCTTGAGCGGGTCCGCCGCTCAGTGCGCCGCTTCGGCCGGGAAGATCGGGACGTCGATCGCTGGTTCGCTGCGTTCATCAGCGAGCCGAAGCCCCATGAGACCCCGGCGCCGCTGGACCCGCCCTTCGACGGCGAAGAGCTTCTCGGCCGACTGGGCGAAGGGGACCCCTTGCTGCGCTCGGCGGTGCCCCACTTCGTCTACATCCCACGAGTCCGTGGCGGAGCGCGGATGTTCGTCGGCGGCACCGAGTACGAACTCGATGCCGATCACGCCGGCTTCGCGCAGTTGGTCACCGGCCGGGAGCCGCTGGGGCGCGAGACCCTCTCGCGGTGGATCGACCGCAGCGAAGCCCGGGGCGTCTTGCTGGATCTGGTGAACCGAGGTTTCCTCTACTTCGAAGACTGACGAGGCGCGCGGGCTAGACCCACGGATCGATCGCTGCGTATCACCCGGCAGAACATCACGAAGCGTCCGTCTTTCGAAGGAGGGGCCCATGTACCTGGCGACCGCCCGGCCCGTGACTCTGCTGTTTGTCCTCGTGACCCTGCCCGCCTGTTCACAGCATCGTCACGCCGCCACCCATCAGGAGTTGAGCGATCCCGGCGTCGGCACCACCGACATGGAATACGTCGAGACCGAAGAACCCCAGGAGAAGCCGAAGCTGGGCGGGCGCTACCTCAGCCAGGCCGCGCCGACCAAGCTGCGCCAGGAACTGCCGGAGTATCCCGCCGCGGCGTTGGCCGACCAGGTGGACTGTACCGCCGAACTTCTGTTCCACATCCTGACCGACGGCACGGCCAAGGTCGTGCGCCTCGAATGGAACCCGGCGCCGCCGGAGCAGCACAAGGAAGCCTTCGAACAGGCGATTCACACCGCTGTGGCCGACTGGGAGTTTGTACCCGGCTTTCGCTGGATCCGCCGCACCGACGACGACGGCCAGGTCCGCGTCGAGAAGCAGGACATCCCCAAGGGCCGCACCGTGCGTATCCGCTTCCGCGTCGAAGGCGGCAAGGCAGTGGTGGAGTAACGGTGGGGGCAAGAGCGCAGCGCTGTCGGATTCAGTGCCTCGTCGCTCTGGTTCTCTGGGCCGGCTGCGGGGTCGCCGCGAGCTCCGAAGAAGAGATCATTCGCGGCACTGTCACCAACGGCTCCGGCAGTGTGATCGAAGGAGCGGCGGTCAATGCGATTCGATACTCAGATCCGACCCTGAAGCCCTTCGTGGAACAGCCGCAGGAAACGCATTTGGCCGTGACCGACCGAAACGGCGATTTTCGCTTCAAAGACATCCAGTCCGGGTACTTCACCCTGGTCGTTTCTCATCCGTCGTTCGGATCCTGGTCGAGTAGGGGATTCCACGCCGGTGTCTTGACCGCAGTGCTCGATGTGGAACTCGGTTCCAGAGGTGACATCGAACTCGTCAGCTACGACATGCCTCGAGATTCCGAGTACCTCGATCACCCCCGAATCCTCGAGGCACTCGAAGAACCGCCCCTTTGCGAGCCGAAACTCGAGCAAGGCTTCGAGCACTCCTACCGCTTCATCTGGTCCCGTACGTTTCATCGTCCGGTTTCGATCCAACTACTGATCGGAGGCGAATCGAAGGGAGTCGTGATCTACAAGGAGAGTGACGGAGCGTCCGGGTACGACCATGGAGCGCTGGCGGAGCACAGCCGCATGGACTTCGTGGATGCGCTCGATGAACGGGACCGAGCGCGCGCCGGGAACTTTCTCAGCTGGTTCGCCGAGAGTGCGAGCAAGCTCCGGGATGAGCCGTACAAGGTCGACAACGGATCGCTCGGTTTCGACGGTGCGGTATGGACTGCCGAGGTGTTCGAAAGAGGACGGTGCCACGTCGTCCAGCGTTGGTCGCCGGAGCTCACGGAGCCTGTTCGGCGATTCGGCGAGTGGCTGATGGGCCACAGCGGCAAGCGTTTCTACTACGACGAGGTCTACTAGCCGGATTCTAGCGCCCGCCGGGGCCTCGACCGCCGCGGCCACCCCGCATCCGACCGCGCATCTGCTCCCGCTGCTCTTCGCGGAACGCGTCGAACTCCTTCATCTGATCCTCGTCGAGGATCGTCTTCAGTTGTTCGTCGAGGGCTTCGTCCAGTTTCCGCATCTTGTCCCGCATGCCGCGCATGGCGCCCATGCCGGGGCGGCCGCCGCCCGAGGAGCTGCGCATGCCGTCCATCAACTCCCGGCGTTTGGCGTTGGACTCGGTGAAGATCGGAATCAGTTCGGTGACCTGATCGGGGGTCAGCGAGAGCCGCTCTTCCAGCCGCTTCACCGCGCGGACTCCGGCGGCCTCATTCTGTTGATCGCGCATCGCCTGATCGAAGGCGGCGAGCTGGTCCTCGGTCAGCAGCGGTTCCAGCAACTCCCGGGTGCGCTGGTTCGACTCGCGGATCTCGCGGCCCATCTCCCGGTCGGCTCGCGGGTCCTCGCTGTCGACGTAGCTGCCGACGATCTGGGTCTGGCGTTCGTAGCCGACCAGCAGCACGGCGACCACGTCCTCGGCTTCCTCGCCCTCGAGGCCCATCCGCTCGACCACGTTCCACGCCCGGGCCTCGGCCCGGGAGCCTTCGTCGGCCACGGCGACCGCCACGGCGGCGAGGCAGGCCAGGATCAGCAAGCAGCTCGTTCCCATCAGGTATTTCAAGGCTTCCTCCAAATCGCGGGCGTGCGCCCCTCGAAAGCTTAGACGCCCGGGGAACCCCGGAAGGATCAGTCCCGATTCGATAATTCCTGGGTGCCCGGAAGTTCCTGGAAAACAAGCACTTGGTTTTCTTGACTCTCCCGGGCGGGGTCACAATTTTGTGCTCCGATGTCCGAGGGGAGTGCCAAACCCAGTCGTCTGGGCAAGTACGAGCTGCGCGGTGAACTCGGCCGTGGGGCGATGGGCGTGGTCTATCGCGCCTTCGATACCCAGCTCGAGCGGGACGTGGCCCTCAAGACCATGGCCGCCCCCGACGCCGACAAGGCGGAGACCACCCGCTTCCTGCGGGAGGCGCGCACGGCAGGCTCGCTGCACCACCCGAACATCGTCACGATCCATGAACTCGGACACGCCGCCGGCACCCACTTCATCGCCATGGAGATGCTGGTCGGCAAGACGCTCTCCCAGATCATCAAGTCCGGCACGTTGCCGCCTATCGCGGAGCGGCTCGACTACGTCGCGCGCTTTTGCGACGGACTCGAGTACGCCCACAAGGCGGGCATCGTCCATCGGGACATCAAGCCGGCCAACGTGTTCCGGCTGGAAAGCGGCACGATCAAGATCCTCGACTTCGGCATCGCCAAGATCGCCCAGTCGGACCAGACCCGCACCGGCCTCCTGATCGGCACCGTCGACTACATGTCGCCGGAACAGGTGCGGGCCCTCAAGAACCTCGAC
This sequence comes from Acidobacteria bacterium Mor1, assembly GCA_001664505.1. Classification (GTDB taxonomy): domain Bacteria; phylum Acidobacteriota; class Polarisedimenticolia; order Polarisedimenticolales; family Polarisedimenticolaceae; genus Mor1. Next base: position 3,330,382 of record CP011806.1, on the reverse strand, counting down.
GGCCGTTCGGACATCTTCTCCGCCGGGGTGATCCTCTACGAGCTGCTGTTCCGGCGCCGGCCGTTTACCGCCGACGATCTGGGCGCGACCCTGCATCGCATTCTTCATACGCAGCCGCCCGGTTGGCAGAGCTTCGAGAAGATGCTGCCGCCGGAGCTGTCCCACGTGTTGCGCAAGGCGTTGGACAAGCGTCGCGAGGCCCGCTACCAGCGAGCCAGCGAGATGGCCGCCGATCTCGACCGCGCCGCCGAAACCCTCAAGGGCAAGGCCGGCGTCGAGCTGGAAGACCGTATCGATCAGATGATCTCGGCAGGTGCTCTCGAGCACAAGGATGTCGAGATTCCGATGTCCGGTGTCAGCTCCACCACCCAGGCGGGGCAGAACCCGGCCGAGGCGATCACCCAGGCCGACGGCCACGCACCCGCAGGTTCGAAGCGTGGGCTGTGGGTCGCCGGCGCGACCGTTGCGCTCGCCGCGGTGGCCGGGGTGTTCCTGCTGTCCCGGGATACCCCCGAGTCGCCGGCGGAGCCGGTGCGGGTCAGCCAGAACGACGGAACGCCGACGCTGACCAACGATCCCCTCGGCACCGACTCAACGACGGACCCCGCCGAAGAGAACGCTGGTCAGGACACCACACCCTCGCCGGCGGATGAACCTTCCGGCGAAGGCGCCCCGGAGACCCGGCCCGAAGTCACCGAGCCTCGCGTCGAGCCGGAGTTGGTCGCCGAGAATCGCCCGGCGCCGAAGCCGGAGCCGCGGAAGGAGCCGGTGGCCGCCACGCCGCCGCCTCAGGGCCAGCTCAGCGTATTGGTGATGCCCTGGGCCAACATCGACTGGATCGAGAACCTCGAAACCGGCGAGATGCTGCCCAGCGGCGCCGCGACCCCAGCCCGGCTGGAACTCCCTGCCGGGCGCTACCGCCTGCGGCTGGTCAATCCCTATGCCGAGCATCAGGTCGATCTGGAAGCGGTGGTTCGCGGCAATCAGTTGACCGAGGTCCGCAAGACGATGCCCGGGTTCGACCCCGAGGCCCTGGCCCGGGAGATCGTCGACCGGGAAGAGGAACGCTCACGATGAGATCGATCTACCGCATCCTGGTGCTCTTGATCGCGGCGATCCTGGCCGCTCCCGCCTTCGGGCTGAGCGACGAGGAGATCTTCCGCGACTTTCCGTTCAACCAGGTAAGCCCCGGCGCCCGCGCGGCCGGCCTGGGTGGTGCGTTCATCTCGCTCGCCGACGATTCCACCGCGGCCCAGGCCAATCCGGCGGGGCTGATGAACCTGCGCCGGCCGGAACTGTTCGTCGAGCTGCGTTCCCGTGGTTACGACAGCTCTCAGGTCGGTGTCGCCGGCCCGATCGACGGTGATTTCTTCCAGGGGCAGATCGAGGTCGGTGCGTCGTCGACGCCGGAGACGAGCTTCGGCCCGACCTTCATCTCCTACGTGGTGCCCTTCGAGCGGGTCTCCTTCGGTTTCTCCCGGCTCGAGAGCCTCAACATCGAAACCCGCACCCGCAACGGTTTCCGCCTGACCGGGCAGGAAGCGATCGTCGACTTCGACCCCAACACCGGCGAGCCGATCATCACCGGCTTCCAGCCGGTGGATCTCAACCTGACCGCCGAGGCGGACGTCGACGCGTTGATCGAGCAATACAACGTGGCGATGGCGTTCAACCTGCACCGCACCTTCTCGGTGGGGCTGACCGCGGTCTACGGCCGGGCCGACATCAACGGCCGGGTCGACAACCTGTTCGTCGACGCCGCGGGTCCGCTGTTCCAGAACCCGACTCTGGACTACGCCACCCGCATCAACGATTCCGACAGCGACGTGGCCTACAACGTCGGGGTGCTGTGGCGTCCCGGTCGTGGTGTGGTCAGCATCGGAGGCGTCTATCGCAAGGGTTTGCAGTACTCGCTGCGCGAGCGGATCGAAGATCAGGGCGTGCGTGCCGACCAGGCTCAGCGCCTCTTCGGCCGGACCTTCGAGAACCGGATTAACACCCCGGACACCTACGGGCTGGGCATCTCGTTCCGTCCCAGCGAGCCCTGGACGATTCTGATCGACGTGGTGCACATCGAGTATTCGGACCTGATGGAAGGCTACGTCAGCGGCCTCAACCGCGTGATCTTCCCCGAGCCCGGTGAGTTCGTCGTCGACGACGGCGACGAGGTCCACTTCGGTATCGAGCGAATCTTCCTCGCGGGCAAGACGGCGATCGCCGCCCGGTTGGGCTACTGGTCCGACCCCGACCATCGTATTCGCGCCGCGGACAACACCGACTTGGTCGGAGCGTTCCCCGCCGGACAACGCTGGGAACACGTCACTGCCGGGCTTGGCGTGACCCTCGAGCAGGGGATTCAGATCGACGTCGCCGTCGATGTCTCCGACGTCAACACCAGCTACATCTTCTCCTCGATCTATCGCTTCTAGAGGCAAGTGATGCGCTCCCTTGGTCTCGACATGGTCCGCAGCCGGCCGTTGCTCGGGTTCGCCCTTGCGATCACCCTGGCGTTGGTGCTGTGCCTGACCGCGTCGACGGCCCTGCACGCCCGGGGGGAGTGGTACGACCACTACGAGAACGCCCTGGACGCCATCGAGAACGGCGACCCGGCTACCGCCATCGATCTATTGAACACGGCGCTCAAGCGCAAGAAGAAGTCCGGCTACCTGCGCACCTACGGCAACAACTACGTGCGCTACGTGCCGCACTTTTATCTTGGTGTGGCCTATCAGGCCATGGGCGATTGCGACACCGCGCTCGAGCGGTACGCCGAATCCGACGCCCGGGGTGAGACCGAGCCGGAACCGGAACTTGCCGACCAACTTCAGCGACTCCGTTCCGCATGTCAGTGGGTTTCCGAAGAACCTGCCGCGGTCGAGCCGGAGCCGGTGCCGGCGGTCCAGGAGTCTTCCGAGCCACCGCTTCAGGTCGATCCCGCCGCGCTCGAGCGCGGACTGCGCACCTACCTCAACGGCGATCTCGAGCAGGCGGTGGCCCAGTTCGAGGGGATGATCGAGCAGGAGCCTCGTTCGGCGCGGCTTCACCTACTGCTGGGAATGGCGCTGCACAACGCCTGGAGCCTGGGTGGCGAGCAGGATGCCGCCCTCCTCGCTCGCGCCCGGGAATCGCTCTCCCGCGCGGGCCGGCTCGACCCGAAGCTGGTGCCCGATCCGGCGCTTTGCCCGCCCCGGGTCGTCGCGCTCTACCGTCAGCTACGCCGCTAGCCGGCGTGGCCGCCACCCGAGGCGGCCCAAAACACTCCGGACATCGCGCGCGTTGGCCCCGGCGACGCTCCGACCCTAGGTTGAACCGAAGGCCGGACCGATCGGGTAGGAGCGAGCCGATGACGAATCTGTTACTCGCCTGGATGCTGCTGTGGGCATCGTCGACGTCGGTTGACGACGTCCACGCCAACCCGGCGGCTGCACCCGATGCGGCCCCGGTTGCCATCGCCACCGATCTTCCGCCGCGACTGGAGCCCCACCGCGGCGAAGTCATCCTCCTCGATTTCTGGGCCAGCTGGTGCACGCCCTGTCGCGCGTCCTTCCCCTGGATGTCGGAGATGCAGCGCACCTACGGCGAGCGCGGGCTGACGGTCATCGCGGTCAACCTCGACGAAGAACCGGGCGCGGCCCAGGCCTTCCTCGAACAGATCCCCCACAACTTCGGCATCCTGCTCGACCCCGAAGCCAGGCTCGCGGAGCGCTTCCAGGTCCCGGCCATGCCCAGCTCGATCCTGTTCGACCGCGAGGGCAACGCCGCGCTGTTCCACGCCGGCTTCCGTTCCCGGGATCGCAAGCGCCTGGAGCGCCGGATCGTCGCACTGCTCGAGGGCGCGACCGCGCCACCCCTGGTCTCCTGGGATCGCGGCGGCGATGCAGCGGTCAAGCCCTGGGAGCGGGGTGTGCTGGCCCGGCCGGACATGGCCCTCGATTGCGAGCGGATGGACCTGGACTTCGACGACCACGTCTACTTCAGCAAGGAAGCATCCAGCGGCGGCCGCGGGTTCGGCGGCGGAGGCTGCGGGTGCAACTGAAGCCCGAGGGCCGCAAGCGAGGCAAGATCGCATCGTCGCTGGCGGCGGCGACCTGTTCGCTGTTGTGTGCGTCGCAGGCCGGAGTCTCGATCGCCGCCGAGGAAGGCTCGGTCGCTGAAGAGAGCGAGAAGGCCTGGACCTACGACACGGCGATCCAGTACTACGGCGAGGCCGACCGGGTCACCGACATCAGCGCCAATCTGCTGGCCACCCGCTCCTGGCTCGACGGCCGTTCGTTCACCTTCAAGATCGGCGTCGACACGTTGACCGGTGCGTCGGCCAACGGCGCGGCTCCGGCGCGAACGCCCCAGACCTTCACCGGCCCGTCGGGGAGCGCCTACACGGTGCAGGCCCGGTCGACCCCCCTCGACCCGACCTTCCTCGATACCCGGGTCGCCGCCTCGGTCAACTACTCCCAGCCGCTGACCGAACGGATGCGGGCCGCCTTCGGCGTGACCTTCTCCACCGAGTACGACTATCTCCACGGTGGGCTCAACGCCCGGCTCGACTGGGACTTCAACCAGCGCAGCACCACGCTGACCCTGGGGGCGGCCTACGCCCACGACATCATCGACCCGGTCGGTGGTGCGCCGATCGGACTCAGCGACATGCGGGTTCCGGGCAACAACGCCAACAAGCTCGGGCAGGATTCCAAGACCATCGGCGACCTGCTGGTCGGTGTGACCCAGGTAGTGGGCAAGCGCACGATCTGCCAGTTCAACTACGCGCTGAGCCGCGCCGACGGCTACCAGACCGATCCCTACAAGATCATCAGCGTCGTCGATCCGGTCACCGGCGACAACGTCCCCGGCTTCGGCCCGATCAATCTCTACCTCCACGAGAAGCGGCCGGATACCCGGACCAAGCATGCGTTCTACAGCCAGGTCCGCCACGCGTTGCACCGGGATATCTTCGATATCAGCTACCGCTACATGACCGACGACTGGGGCGTGCGCTCCCATACGATCGATCTGCGCTACCGCCTGCGCTACAGCGGCTTCTACGTGCAGCCGCACGCGCGCTACTACCTGCAGAACGCGGCGGACTTCTACGCGCCGGTGTTGTTCGACGGCGACCCCCTGCCTCAGCACGCCACAGCCGACTACCGCATGGGCGATCTGACCGGCGCGACCATCGGGGTCAAGTACGGCTATCCCTTCGGTCAGGGGCGCGAGTGGTCGCTGCGCTTCGAGTACTACCAGCAGTCGGGTACCTCGCCGCCGGAATACTCGGTGGGCAGCCTGCAGGGGCTGGATCTGTTCCCCGACGTCGACGCGTTGATCTTCCAGGGGGGCTACCGCTTCTGATGGGAGTCGCCACGGCACGGGAGCTGACCTTGCGCCGGATCGCCGACGGGTGGGCCGGCGAGTTCCGCGCCATGGCGAGCCCCTGCGAGGTGCTGGTGCTCGACGGAGATCGAGGCCTGGCCCGGGAGATCCTGGGCCGGGTCTCCGACGAGGCCTGGCGCATCGAGGCGAAGCTCAGTCGCTACCGCGACGACAACATCATCCACCGGATCAACCACGCCTCCGGTTCCGCCGTCGAGGTCGACGAAGAGACCGGCCGGATGCTCGACTTCGCCCAGACCCTCTACGAACTGAGCGAAGGGCGGTTCGACATCACCTCGGGAGTCCTGCGCAAGGTCTGGAAGTTCGACGGGAGCGACCGGATCCCGAGCGATGACGAGGTCGAGGCACTTCTCGAACAGATCGGCTGGTATCGCGTTCGGTGGGACGGGCGCAGCATCGCGCTCCAGCCGGAGATGCAGATCGATCTGGGGGGCATCGGCAAGGAGTACGCGGTGGACCGGGCCGCCCGGCTGGCCGCCGACTTCACCGAGGTGCCCTGCCTGGTCAACTTCGGCGGTGACCTGATGTGCAGCCGGCCGCGGCTCGATGGGACTCCCTGGCGGGTCGGTATCGAACAGGTCGATACGCTTCCGGGAGCCCAGGAGGCCGTGGGGCGGACGGTGCGTCTCACCGCCGGGGGGCTTGCCACCAGTGGCGACGCTCGCCGGTTCTTGCTGAAGGACGGCGTGCGCTACCCGCACATCCTCGATCCGCGCCGGGGCAGGCCGGTGATGGACGCACCCCGGTCGGTCACCGTAGCGGCCGCGACCTGCACCGAGGCGGGGATGTTGGCGACGTTGGCGATGCTCGAGGGAGCGGGAGCCGCGGCGTTCCTGGAAGGGCAGGGCGCGACCTGCTGGGTCACCCCCTCCGCGGTCCGCGGGTAGACCGGCTCAGCCGCGACGCAGGATCGCCGGGCCGGAATCCGGGTTCGGAGCTGTCGATCTAGCGCAGGCCGTAGACCAGGCTGGGCAGCAGCACGGCAGCGCCGACGACCGCCAACCGCATGTCGACGGTGACCAGACTGGCGACCAGCAGGCCCATGCCGCCGAGCATCAGGGCCACGGACAGCAGATCGAGACGGTGCTCCATTCGTGAAGTTAACATCATGTTAAGAGTGTGTTATGCGGGCGTTAGGCAAGTCAAGGATTCTTTTCGCCTTCCCGCCGGGTAGGCTCTTATTGTCGCCTGAATCGACTTGTTCGTAGGCGAAAGTGCGGTGGCGATACGGTGACAGAGAGCCGGATTGCGCCGCGGCGGCTCCGGAGCGGCGACGCGACCCGCGGGAAGATCGGCCATTGCAGGTGCCCGGGCGTAAACCTATACTGCTCAATGGAGTAGCCCGATGAAGCGCTGGATCACCCTTATCGCCCTGCTGGCTCTGCTCACCGCGACCCTGTCGCCGGTGATGGCGGCTCGCTGTGGCGTCGACGATCCGCCGGCTTCCTGCTGCTGCGGCCCCACCGGCTGTCCCGCCGAGATGGCCAGGGCCGGCGCCATGAGCTGTTGCGCCGAACGGGCCCCCGCTCCTGCGCCGCTCCCGGCGGCGCCCCGCCAGGACATCTCCCTTCAGGACGCTCCCACTTCGAGCGGTCTCGAGGAAGATGCCGGGCCGGTGTCCCTCGCCCCGGTCCGTCCCGCAGCTCCTCGTGAGTCGGGACAGGTCGTCGGCGCGAGCCCGACGCCGCTGTTCTCCCTCAACGCTGCCTACCTGATCTAGCACCGCACCCAGGGACCGGTGTGCCTGCGCGGCGACTCGCCGCGGGGCTTCCTGCGTTGCGTTCGACGCCTGCGATCTCCTTCGGGGAGCGCGGCGACCCGAATGCGTTCCTGCGTTGCGGAGTGTTCGATGCCATCTGTTGTTTTCTTTCCTCGCCGGGGGGCGGGGAGTCTGTTGCGTGTCCTGGCGGCGATAGCGATCGCCCTGACAGCCTCCAGTTCCCTGCTCGGTGGAACCGACGAGGGTGCCTGTGGAGTCGTTCCCTTCGATCCGGTGGGGTGGTCTGCCGGGGATCCTCAACTCGAGGGGCTGCTCGCCGGTCTGGACGCCGATCACTCGGGGCTGGCCGCAGCAACCGAGCGGGCCGACGCCCTGGTCTACGCCTCGGAGCGGGTGGCCACGCTTCCTGACCCGCGCCTGACCTACCGCTACTTCGCCCAGACCCCGGAGACCCGGGTGGGTCCCCAGCGGATGAGTGTTGAGTTGAGCCAGGGGATTCCCTGGCGGGGCAAGCGGGATCTAGAGCGGGAGGCGATCAGCCGCAAGGGGGACGCGTTGCTGCACGACGCGGCGGCCCGGCGGTTGGAACTGGTCGCGCTATTGAAGCGTGCCTACTACCGGGCGGCCTTCCTGCAGTCGGCGTTGCGACTCAACGCCGAGGAGATCGCGTTGCTCGAACGCTTCGAGGAGATCGCCCTGACCCGCTATGCCACCGGTCAGGGGATCCAGCAGAGCGTGCTCAAGGTGCAAACGGCGATCAGCCGGCTGCATGACCGGCGCACCAAGCTCGGTCAGGAACTACGTAGCCAAACCTTGAGCGTCGCCCGGCTCGCCGGTGAGGCGCCGGCGCTGGTGCTCGATGGGATCGAGCTCCCGGCGTTGCCCCGGCTAGCCGATCCGGGTGAGTGGACCTTTGCAGCCCACCCGGCGAGCTGTGCCGACGGCGTCCGCATCGACGGTGCCCGCAAGGTGCGGCAGCGCAGGGAACTCGACGGCCGTCCCGACTTCCGCGTCGGTCTCGGCTGGACCCAGGTCGACGGGCGCACCCTCGCGACCGGCGGCAGCACGCTTCCCACCGACAACGGCAAGGACATCGTCGCCCTGACCTTCGGCGTCGATCTCCCGATCTGGAAGAAACCGATCCGCGCCGGCCACGCCGAGGCGGACACCCGGGTGCGCTCCCTGGAGCGCATGCGCCGCGACACCCTCGACGGATTGCGGCTGCGCGCTCGGGATGCGGCGACCCGCATCGAGTCGCTGACCGAGCGGGCCGAGCTCTATCGCCGGGTGATCTTGCCGCAGGCCGAGGAGTCGTTGGCCTCGGCCGAGGCCGCCTACAGCACCGACCGGCAGGGATTCCTCGATCTGCTCGACGCCGAAAGGGTGCTCTACGAGGTGCGTCTCAACCACGCCGAGCTGCGCGCCGAGGCCCGCATCGCCGCCGCCGAGTTGGAGCAAGCTCTCGGCCGGCCGTGGATCGACGAACGAAGAATCGCAGACGGGGGAGAGAATCATGAGTAACAAAAGAGGTTGGTGGGATCGTCTGCGCAAGCGCGACGCGGAAAGTGCCGAGGCCCTCAGGTTGCCGCCGATGTCCCGGGGGATGCAGCTGTTTTCGATGCTGCTGTTCTTCGCTCTCGGCGTGGGGCTGACGGCCCTGGTCTTGCTAAACCCGGTGGATGTGTCGTCCATGCCCGGCTTTGAGGAGGCGGCTGCCGAGACGATCTACATGTGCCCGATGCATCCGGAGGTCGTGCAGAACGAGCCCGGGAGCTGCCCGATCTGCGGCATGGACCTGGAACTCCAGAGCGCCGGTCCGGAGAGCGCGGCTTCCCGCTCTCATGATCACGGTGAGGTCGAGAGCCATGGGGTCTACGCCTGTCCGATGAACTGCTCGGATCTGATGCAGGCTGAGCCGGGGAGCTGCCCGGTCTGCGGCATGGATCTGGAGCTGCAAGGCACGGCCAGCGCCGCGCCGGCCGACGACGACGACGATGTGATCCGCATCGATCCGGTCCGGGTACAGAACACCGGCGTGGTCAGCGTCGCCGCCATCCAGGCGGATATTCCCCGCACGAGCCGCACCGTCGGCATGCTGGACTACGACGCCGAGGCGGTGACCTGGATCAACGTCAAGTACGAGGGCTGGATCGAGAAGGTCCACGTGACCTACCTGGGCCAGGACGTACGCCGGGGAGAAGCGCTGTTCGAGATCTACAGCCCCGAACTGGTCACGACCCAGCAGGAGTACCTGCGGGCCCTGGCCTATCGGGATTCGATGCGGGAGAGCAACGATCCGATCAGCCTCCGGCGGGCCGAGAGCTTGCTCAGCGCGACTCGCTCTCGCCTGGCCTACTGGGATATCAGCAGCGATCAGATCGATGCCCTCGAGGCATCGGGTGAGCCGCAGCGCCGGCTGGTCGTGCAGGCGCCGGTGGACGGTGTCGTCGCCGAGGTCATGAGCGACACCCTGGAAGGCATGTTCGTCAAACCGGGGATGAACCTCTACAAGCTGGTCGATCTCAGCAGCGTCTGGGTCCACGTCGACGTCTACGAGGCGGACATGAGTTGGGTCCGTCCCGGGCAGACGGCGGAGGTGACCTTCCAGGCCGAGCCTGAGCGGCGCTACCGGGGCAAGGTCCTGTTCTTGTATCCCGAGGTCAGCTCCCAGACCCGGACCCTCAAGATCTGCGTGGAGGTGCGCAACCCGGCCCGCCGCTTGCGTCCGGGCATGTACGCCGACGTGGTGCTCAGCGGGCCGACGGTGCGCGACGCGGTGGCGGTTCCCGAGTCGGCGGTGATCCGATCCGGTGAGCGCAGCCTGGTCTTCGTCGATCTCGGCGAGGGCCGCTTCGATCCGCGTGAGGTGGAGCTGGGGATTCGTGGCGACGACGACCAGGTGCAGGTGCGCCGCGGTGTCGATGCCGGCGAACGGGTGGTGACCCGGGCGCAGTTCATGCTCGACTCCGAGAGCCGGCTCCAGCAGGCGATCGCCGCCTTCCGCGAACGCGCCGCCGCCGGAACCGCGGAGCAGGGCTCGGGAGGCAGGCCATGATCGGCTCGGTGATCGAGTGGAGCGTGCGCAACCCGTTCCTGGTCGGGCTGCTGACCGTCGCCCTGGCGGCGGCCGGCGTGTGGTCGCTCCAGCAAACCCCGCTGGACGCGATTCCGGATCTGTCCGACGTCCAGGTGATCCTGCTGGCGGACTATCCGGGGCAGGCGCCCCAGGTGGTGGAAGACCAGGTCACCTATCCGCTGACCAGCAAGATGCTGGCAGTGCCCCACGCCCGTACCGTGCGGGGCTTCTCCTTCTTCGGCCTGTCCTTCGTCTACGTGATCTTCGAGGAGGGCACCGATCTCTACTGGGCCCGCAGCCGGGTGCTCGAGGTGCTCTCGACGATGCAGGGCTCGCTGCCCGCCGACGTCGAGGTGGAGTTGGGGCCCGACGCCACCGGCGTCGGTTGGGTCTACGAGTACGTGCTGGAGTCCGACGCGCACTCGCTGTCCGAGCTGCGCAGCCTCCAGGACTGGTACCTGCGCTACGAGCTGTCGAGCGTCGAGGGGGTGGCCGAGGTCGCCAGCGTCGGCGGGTACGTCAAGCAGTACCAGGTCACCGTCGACCCCCGGGAGCTGCGCAGCTACGGGCTGTCGATCACGGCGATCTCCCGGGCGATCCAGCGCAGCAACAACGACGTGGGCGGGCGCCTGCTCGAGCTGTCCGAGACAGAGTTCATGGTCCGCGGCCTGGGCACCTTCCAGGGCATTGCGGATATCGAACAGGTGCCGGTGGGCGTGGGCCCCGAAGGCACCCCGGTGTTGCTGCGGGACGTGGCCGATGTCGGCATCGGCCCTGAACTACGCCGCGGCCTGGCCGAACTGGACGGCCGCGGCGAGGCGGTCGGCGGCATCGTGGTGATGCGCCTCGGCGAGAACGCCCTCGAAACCGTCGAGCGGGTGCGGGAGCGGCTCGAGTCGCTCCAGAGCGGTCTTCCCGAGGGTGTGAAGATCGTGCCGGTCTACGACCGATCGACGCTGATCGAGCGGGCGGTCGAGGTCCTGAGCAAGAAACTGCTGCTGGAGATCCTGGTGGTGGCGCTGGTCTGCGCGCTGTTCCTCCTGCACCTGCGGAGCGCGCTGGTCGCCATCGTGACCCTGCCCGTGGGTATCCTGGCCAGCTTCGTCATCACCCATCAACTGGGGATCAGCGCCAACATCATGTCCCTGGGGGGCATCGCCATCGCCATCGGCGTGATGGTCGACGCCAGCGTGGTGATGGTCGAGAACGCCCACAAACACCTGGACCGCGCCCGGGCGTCGGGGGCGCCCTTCGAACGCCGCGAGGTGTTGATCGCCGCAGCCCGGGAGGTCGGGCCGGCGCTCTTCTTCAGTCTGTTGATCGTGACGCTGTCGTTCCTGCCGGTGTTCACCCTGCAGCAGCAGGAGGGGCGGTTGTTCCGGCCGCTGGCGCTGACCAAGACCTTCGCCATGGCTGCCGCCGCATTCCTGGCGATCACCACGATCCCGGTGCTGATGGTCGCGTTCGTGCGCGGCCGCATCGTGCGGGAAGAGCGCAATCCACTCAGCCGCATCTTCATTGCCCTCTACCGGCCGTTCATCCAGTTCGTGCTGCGCTTCCCGCGGAGCGTCGTGCTGGCGGCGCTGGTGGTCACCGTGGTGACCCTGGCGCCGTTCCAGCGGTTGGGCAGCGAGTTCCTGCCGCCGCTCTACGAGGGGGATTTCCTCTGGATGCCGACCACCGACCCGGGGATCTCCATCGGGCGCTCCAAGGAGATCCTGCAGCAGACCAACAAGATCATTCGCGAGTTTCCCGAGGTGCAGCACACCTTCGGCAAGATCGGCCGGGCGGAGACCGCTACCGATCCGGCGCCGCTTTCGATGATCGAGACGACCATCCTGCTGCGTCCGCCCTCGGAGTGGCCTCAGCGTGACGTCGATCGCTTCTACAGCGACTGGCCGCTACCCGACCGTCTGCGCGGCTGGCTCAACGCCTTCTGGCCCGAGTCGCTGCCGACCCGCACTCCCGAGGAACTGGATCGCGCGATCAACGACGCCATCGACTTTCCCGGATTGACCTCGGCGGGGATGGAGGGGCCGATCAAGATCCGGCTGGACATGCTCTCCACCGGGATGCGGGCGCCGGTAGGTGTCAAGATCGCCGGCCCCGATCTGGAGGTGTTGGAGCGACTGGCCGGCGAAGTCGCTGCGGTGCTGACCGAGTTACCCGGGACCCGCTCGGCCTATCCCGACCGCAGCTACGGTGGCAGCTATCTCGATTTCGAGATCGATCGCTTCGAGGCGGCACGCTACGGACTGACCGTCGGCGACATCCAGGATGTGATCCTCAGCGCCATCGGCGGCCGCAACGTGACACGCACCATCGAGGGGAGTGAACGCTACCCGGTCAACCTGCGCTACCCGTCGGAGTTGCGGGACGATCCCGCGGAGCTGGGGCGGGTCTTGGTAGCCACTCCAAGAGGGGAGCAGATTCCGCTTTCCCAGGTGGCGTCGCTGCACCTGCGGCGGGGCCCCGCGGCGATCAAGAGCGAGAACGGCCGGCCCAACGCCTGGGTTCAGGTCAGTCTCGACGAGTCCGAGGTCGACCTCGGCCGCTACGTCAACGGGGCCAGGGAGGCGGTCGCCTCGGCGGTTGCCCTACCCGAGGGTTACAGCCTGCGCTGGAGCGGACGGTTCGAGCATCTGGAGCGGGCCCGGGAACGGTTGCTCTGGATCCTGCCGCTGACTCTCCTGATCATCGTGGTCTTGCTCTATCTCCACTTCCGCAACGTCGCCGAGGTGGCGATCGTGCTGCTGACCCTGCCCTTCTCGTTGGTCGGCGGCGTGTGGTTGATGGATCTGCTGGACTACAACCTGAGCGTCGCCTCGGCGGTGGGCTTCATCGCCCTGGCGGGTCTGGCGGTGGAAACCGGCATCGTGATGCTGGCCTATCTCGACAGCGCCTACCGTCAGAGACAGGCCGACGGGCGGCTGCGGAGCCTCAGCGATCTGTACGACGCGATCATCGAGGGCGCGGTGATGCGGGTGCGCCCCAAGTTGATGACCGTGTTCACCACCCTGTTCGGGCTGCTGCCGATCATGGCCGGCAACGCCTTCGAATCCGGTTCCCAGGTGATGCAGCGGATCGCCGCGCCGATGGTCGGCGGTTTGATCAGCGCCACGGTGTTGACGCTCTTGATTCTGCCGGCGATCTACATGCTCTGGCGCCGGGGAGAGGTCAAGCGCATCGTGAGGGAGCAGGCGGCAGCCCGGGCGGTCTAGAACCGGGCGGTTGCCCTCCGGGAGTAGAGACCCGGCCGCCGAGATGCTTGACGGCGTCGCGGGCAAAGTGGTTTGCTTGCCCTTCACGGGATAGTGGGCTCGTGCGGGGGGCGGCTTTTGCAATTCAGGATCGGCCTGTGGCTGGCGGCGGTGTCTCTGTGCGTCTGCGGCGCGGTGTTTGCCGAGCCGGTCGAACTCGAGCTTCCGGACACTTACCTGCGCTACGACATCGAGGTCTCCCTCGACCCGGACTCCCGGGGTTTGAGCGGCCGGGAGCGTATCGCCTGGACCAACCCCCTCGACCAGGCGGTCGAGGCGGTCCCGATGCACCTCTATCTCAACGGATTCGCCCACGAGGACACCAGCTGGATTCGCAGCAGCAGCCAGGGGGTGAGCGCCCTCAGCGATCCGCGCTCCGACGAGGCCTACGGCTGGAGCGAGCCGACCCGGATCGAGCAGCAGCTCGATGGCGGGTGGCAGACGGTTCCGTGGAAGCCGATTTCTCCCGATGACGGCAACCCCTACGACCGCAGCCTGATCGAACTGACGCTGCCCCGGCCGGTGGCGCCGGGAGAGACCCTGGTGCTGCGTCTCGACTGGCAGAGCCGGCTGCCGATTCCCATCGCCCGCACCGGCGGCTACGACGGCTTCTTCTTCGTGGCTCAGTGGTTCCCCAAGATCGCCGGGTTGCATCCCGGCGCCGAGGGTGAGCCGGAGCGGTTCAGCCGGCACCAGTTCCACGGGCAGACCGAGTTCTTCGCCGACTTCGCCGACTTCGACGTGCGGATCGGCGTGCCCTCGGGGTGGGCGTTGATCGCCACCGGCAAGGAGGGGGAGGTGGTGGACGACGGCCTGCTCCCCTTCGATTCCGAGGCGCACGCGCCGGATCTCGACTGGCACCGCTTCGGCCAGCGCGCGGTCCACGACTTCGCATGGGTCACCGGCTCCCGGGTCTCGGTCGAGACGACCACCCATCGCACTCCCCGGGATCGGGAGATCGAGATTCACCTGATGGTGCCCCACGGCACCGAACATCAGCGGCCGCGGCTGCGGGCGGCGATCACCGGCTCCATCGATGTGATGGACCGCCGGGTGGCCAACTACCCCTACGAGACCCTGAGCGTGGTGACCGTTCCCTGGAACGCAAGCGAGACCGGTGGAATGGAGTATCCGACCCTCTTCGCCGGCGGCACCGGAGATGTGCGGGATGACGTACAGCCGCGCGGGTCGACCCACGCTCTCGAGAGCGTGATCGTCCACGAATACGTGCATCAGTACTTCTACGGCATCGTCGCGACCCACGAGATGCAGGAGGCTTTCCTCGACGAGGGTCTGACCAGCTTCTGGGAAGACGAGATCATGCTGGAGCTCCACGGGCTGGAAGCCGGCGCCGGGAGGATGTTCGGGCGCCCGATGCACCTGGTCGATCGGGAGCGTCGACGGTTGACCGGCTTGCGTAACGCGCCGGCGATTCGCTTCGGCCCCTCCTTCCTCTTGCGGGGGAGCTCTCGGGGGCCGCACTTCTACACCCGGCCATCGTTCTCGCTGCGCACCGCCCAGGGCTATTTCGGCGCCGAGACCGTCGATCGCTGGACCCGGGAGTTCGTCAGGCGCTACGCCTTCGCCCATCCGACCTGGGACGACCTGCTGGATGTTGCCGCTGAAACCGGAGGGCAGGGCTTCCGCGCGTTGCTTGCCGAATGTTTCGCCCAGCCGGGGTTGCCGGACTACCGGGTGGACTGGGTGGATTCCCGCCGCTTCCGCACGGTCGAGGGGCAGCTGCTGGCGCCCGATGCGTCGGAGGTCGAACCCGACGGTCTCGATCCCGCCGCCCGGGAAGGGGACGGGCGGGTCACGGTCACCGTGGTGGATCCCGGATACGTGCGGGATGGAAGGCGCATCGACGGTGCGATCCGCCGGGTCGGCATCCAGCCCGGCACCGTGGAGCCGGACGAAGGCTGGGAGCGGGAAGACGGCGAGTACTTCACCTCCCGCGCCCGGGTCGAGGGGCCGGGTTGGGATCATCTTCCCGTCGAGGTGCGCTTCGTCTTTCGCGACGGCGCAGTGGTTTCCGATTCCTGGGACGGCCGGGCACCCTATCGGGAGTACCGCTTCCAGCGGCCGGCGCCGCTGCGCGAGGTGCTGATCGATCCCGCCGGCCGGGTGGCCCTCGATCCCGACGTGAGCGACAACGGCATTCGCCTGACCGCCGAGAAGGAGCAGGCCCGGGATTGGGCCTGGTGGATCGGCGCCATGTTCCAGGCGTTGGCCGGAGGGGCGTCCCGATGGCTGTAAACGTCTGGCGTCGAGGTCTGGCGCTGCCGCGAGCGGCGTGGTGGTTGGTCGCCGGGCGTTTCCTGCTGTTCGCCATGGCGGCGATCCCCGGCGTGATGATGCTGCGCGGCGGTCTGACCCACAACATCGGCCGCAGCCCCTGGTTCGCCGACGCGCCGGACCCGCTGCCGCTGCAGCAGTTCTTGTCGATGTCGAGCCAGGTGCCCCGCCAGGGTGTGGGCATGGCCATGGCCGCGGCGCTGTTCAGCCTGTTGATCGGCTGGTTCCTTGCGGCGGGCCTGGTCGACCTGCTGGCCCGCGGCCGCCGGGATGGCGAGCCGCTTTCCCGCCAGGTCGGCGCCGCCGGGTCGCTGGGCTTCTTGCCGTTCCTGCGCGTCGCGCTTCTGGGCCTGGCGTTCCACGGCTCGTTGGCCGGCGGGACGGCGATGGTCTTCGAGCGGCTGGTCGATCACGGCTACCTCGCAGGCTGGAGCGGCAAGACGCTGAGTCGCGATCTCTTCTGGATGCGGATCGGGGTGACCCTGTTCGCCATGCATCTGGTCGGTGTCTTCGCGTTCTGGTGCCGGGTGGTGATCGTGGCCGACAAGCGCCGCTACGTCAGGCGGGTCATCGGACTGGTGCTGTCGTTGAGTTGGCGGGCGCCACTGCGCGGGTTCGCCGCGCACCTGTTCCTCGGGCTGCTGCTGACCCTGGCCGACGCCTGGCTGATCGTGGCGTGGCGCCAGTCGGCGCTACCGACCGATCGCTGGCTGGCGGCCTGGCTCCTGATGCTTGCGGTGGCGTCGGTCGTCTGGGCCTGGCGGCTTCACGCCGCGGTCTTGCTCTGGACCAGCTCCCGATTCGACGACCTGCGCAGCGTTCCCGACGCGCCCTTCGGAATCGTCACCTGGTTGCGTTCCCGAATCAGTCGGACGGCGCCGCAGGTCGCGCCGGTTTCGTGGACGGATGAACCTCGACCGTGATGTGCACCAGGTCCTTTTCGCCGGCCAGCCGTTTGCGGTAGGTCTCCGGTGATAGGGGCGCATCGGCGACGATCACAGCCAGTACCGAGAAGATTCCGGGACCGATTGACCAGGCGTGGAGGTCGACGACCCGGGCGCCGTCGTCTCCCTCGAGCGACTGGCGAATCTTGCTCAGTCGGTCGGGGCGCATCTGGCGGTCGAGCAGCACCCGCCCGCTCTGACGCAAGAGCGAGATCGACCAGCTTCCGACCAGCAGCGATCCCGCGATGCCCATGACGGGGTCGAGCCAGTTCAATCCGTAGAACCGGCCGGCGAGGAGCGCGAAGATCGCGGTCAACGAGGTGACCGCGTCGGCCATCACGTGAAGGTAGGCGCCCCGCAGATTGTGATCGTGTTGGTGCCCATGGTGATGGTCGTGGTCGTCGCCGTGACCATGGCCGTGCCCGTGACCTCCGAGAATCACCGCACTCAGACCGTTCACCAGCAGGCCGATGACGGCGACGATGATCGCCTGGTCGAAGGATATCGCCACCGGATGCAGCAGGCGTTCGATGCTCTCGTAGGCCATACCGAAGGAGAAGAGGGCCAGCAACACGGCGCTGGTATAGCCGGCGAGGGCGTTGATCTTGCCGGTGCCGAAAGAGAAGCGCGTGTCCCGGGCGAAGCGTCGCGCGGCCACGTAGGCGGCCACGCTGATGGTAAGCGCCACGGTGTGGGAGGCCATGTGCAGGCCGTCGGCGAGGAGCGCCATCGACCCGTAGGCCAAGCCGGCCGCGATTTCGACGACCATCATGACCGCGGTCATCCCCACGACGAACAGGGTGCGGCGTTCGCCGGGCTTCCGCTTGTCCTGGCCGAAGGTGTGGCCGTGCTGCAGGCTCTCTTGCCCGGGGTTCTGGTGTGGGTCGACCGACAAGGGGCCTCCACCGAGTCTATCGTGGCGCCGGTTCGGCAGCGCCCGGTTGACTCCAGTGAGATGCACTATACGAGGTTTCGTGAATAAGGGAACCGCCCGGGGGTAGTGATACAGGACGCCGGGCCGTAGTATCGTGCCCGCGCCCCCAAACCACACAATGCGCGGAGGAACCATGTTGCGAAACAGTCGCGGTGCGGTCGGCAAAGGCTGTCTCATTGCTCTCGCCGTCGTGGTGGCCCTGGCGGTCATCATCGGCGTGCTGTTCTCCGGGAACTACAACCGCTTCGTCTCGGGTCAGGAAGGGATTGAAGCCGCCTGGAGCGAGATCGATAACCAGTACAAGCGTCGTTTCGATCTGATCCCGTCGCTGGTCGAGACGGTCAAGGGGGCCGCCGACTTCGAGAAGTCGACCCTCCGGGAGGTCACCGAGGCCCGTGCGTCGGTGGGCAAGATGCAGCTTCCCTCGAACCTTCCCACCGATCCGGCCCAGCTCAACGAGTTCATGAACGCCCAGAATTCGCTCGGCGGTGCTCTCGGCCGTTTGATGGTGGTGGTCGAGCGCTATCCCGAACTCAAGGCCAATCAGAGTTTCCTGTCGCTCCAGGATCAGCTGGAAGGCACCGAGAACCGCATCGCCGTGGCGCGCCGGGACTACATCGACACCGTCAAGAACTACAACACCTCGATTCGCAAGTTCCCCGGCAACCTGGTCGCGGAAATGTTCGGGTTCGAACGCGCCGCCCAGATCGAAGCGGCAACCGAGGAAGAGCGCCAGCGGCCGGAAGTGAACTTCGGATCCGACGAGTGACGCGGGGCTTCGGCAACAGGCCACTGGCCATGCTCGGAGCGCTGCTGCTGGGCTGTGTCCTCGCTTTCCCGGTCTCGGCTCAGGAACTACCCGAGAACGACGGCTGGGTCACCGATCTTGCCGGTTTCCTCAAACCCTCCCAGGAGCGGGCGCTGGAAGCGCTGATGGAGTCCTACGAGGAGGGCAGCGGCCACGAAATCGCCGTGCTCACCGTCCCGGACCTCGGCGGCAAGACGATCGAACGCTACGCCCTCGAGGTCGGGCGGGGGTGGGGCATCGGCAAGGAGGACAACGCCGCCGCGTTGCTGTTGATCTCGAAGCGGGAACGCAAGATCCGTATCGAAGTCGCGCGAGGGCTCGAGGGGAACATTCCCGACTCGATCGCCGGCCGGATCATCCGCGAGGTGATCTCGCCCGAGTTCAAGCGGGAGAGTTTCCACAAGGGCATCCGGCGGGGCGTCGAGGCGCTGCACGCGGCTGCCGGTGGAGACTACGCGGCGTTGCCGCAGCGTCGATCCAAGCGGCGCAGCAAGAGGGGCTGGGATGCACCCCTGCTGTTGTTCATCCTGTTCTTCATCGTCTTGCCCGCGATCTTCCGTGGGGCCAGGGGAGGTGGACGTGGTGACCGTTACTGGCATCGTGGCACCTACTATGGATGGGGACGTGGGGGTGGCTCGTCGGGCGGCGGCGGCGGTGGTGGTGGATTCGGCGGTTTCGGCGGCGGCGGCGGGTTCTCCGGCGGCGGCGCCTCGGGAGGTTGGTGATGGATCCCTCGACCCTGATCGCATGGACCGGTGATCAAGCGGTCCTTCCCTGGTTCGACGTGGCCATCCTGGGCCCGGTGCTGTTCGCGATCCTGGCCGGCGTGGTGCTGCTGCTGTCGCTGGTGCGCCGGGAACGCTACCGGGTCGTCGGGGTGTTCGGTGATGCCGACAGGGAGGCCGTGCGTACGGCGCTGGTCGAAGCCGAGAAGCGCACCGTGGCGGAGATCCTGCCGGTGGTGGTCGAACGTTCGGATCCACACCCGGCCGCCCGCTGGCTCGCGGGCGTGCTGACCGCAGTGGTCTTCTCGATGTGCTTTGCAGCGTGGCTGCCGTGGGAATGGCCGGCGGTGGTCTTCGCCGGGCAGTTCCTGGCCGGTGCCGCGGGCTACCTCCTGGCCGGAACGCTCCCGTACTTTCAGCGCCTGTTCATCGGGGAGAAACGCGCCACCGCAGTGGTCGAGGAGCAGGCCTTTCAGGAGTTCTATCGCAACGGCCTGCACCGCACCGAGGCGGCGACCGGCGTGCTGCTCTTCATCAGCTTGCTGGAGCGCCGGGTGGTGGTCTTCGCCGACGAGGGTATCGATTCGGTGGTCGACGACACCTTCTGGCGGGATGTGGACGACAAGGTGCTCGAGGGAATCCGCGCCGGCTCGATTCGCGACGGCCTGATCGGCGGGATCCAGCGCGTCGCCGAGTTGGTCGAGCAACCGTTCCCCTGGAAGCCCGGCGACCGCAACGAGGTCCCCGACCGGGTGATCATCCGCTCGGAGTAGCCGTTGCCCCTGGCGCTGCGACCCTCGGGGTATCCGAGCCGCATCTACGAGCGGCTCTACGGCAGCGCCGGTCCTTGGTATGACCTGGTCGTCGGCTGGGGGATGTTTCCGCTGGGGGGCGATCGCAGATGTCGTCGCGACTTCGCCGCCTGGTGCGACGCGCGGCCGGGGCAACAGGTCGTCTCGCTCTGCTGCGGAACCGGCAACACCGAACGGGCGATCCTGGATCGCACCCCGGACGTCGAGTTGGTCGCCTTCGATCTGGGTCCCGGCCAGATTGCGCGAGCTCGCCGGAAGGCGGAGCGTCTTCGGACACCGGTTCCACCGCGATTCGAGGTGGGAGACGCCGCGGCGACCGGGCTCCCCGCGGCCGGCTACGACCGGGTGCTGGTCGGCCTCTGCCTTCACGAGATGCCTCGAGACCTGCGGTTGCGTGTGCTGCGCGAGGCGGCGCGGCTGTGCCGTCCATCGGGGAAAGTCATCGCCATCGAACACAACCGCGCCTCCGGACGTCTCGCCCGTGCCGGGCAGTGGCTCTGGTGGCTCTACTGGTTGCCGGGGAACCCCGAGGCGGTCACATCGCTGGACCTGCAGCGCTCGGGGCTCGATCGCGAGATGGAGCAGGCGGGGCTCCGACTCCTCGAGCGGCACTACACCCGTCCCGACTGGGTGCAGGGCTTGGTCGCGGAGCCCGGGGGCTGCCTGACGCCGGGTAACCGCGTACGCTACAGGCTATGATCCCTCGGCTGCGTTCGCTGATGAACGTAGCCCCCGGGAGTGAACCCATGTCGCCACGTTCTCTCGTCCTCTGCTCCGTGCTCCTCGCTCTCGCGTCCTTCGCCGCCCTCGCCGAGGAGCCCACCTCGTGGCCCAACTGGCGCGGGCCGCTCTACTCCGGAGCCAGCCCCGACGGCAATCCTCCGACAACCTGGAGCGAGTCCGAGAACGTGCGCTTCAAGGTTCCGCTCCCCGGCCGCGGCCTGTCGTCGCCGGTGGTCTGGGGCGATCGAATCTTCGTGATGACCGCAGCCTCGGTCGACCCTGCGGCCTACGCGGCCTCGCAGAAGAACGCCGCCGACCGCAAGGAGCGCCAGGAGTGGCCGCCCCGGGTCGATCCGGTTCAGCAGCGTTTCCTGGTGATGTGTTTCTCGACCGTCGACGGCAGTCTGATCTGGCAGCGTGCCGCGGTGGAGCAGGTGCCCCACGAGGGACATTTCATCGATTCCGCCTGGTCCGCAGCGTCTCCGGTGACCGACGGCAAGCGGGTGATCGCCCACTTCGGATCCAACGGAACGTTTGCCTACGACATGGACGGCCAGCTCCTGTGGTCGGTAGACCTGGGCGACCAGGAAACCCGCAACGACTTCGGCGAGGGGAGTTCCCCGGCGCTCTACGCGGACACCCTGGTGATCAACTGGGACCACGAGGGGGATTCCTTCGTCGTCGCGCTGGATGCCGACAGCGGTGCGGAACGTTGGCGCGCGGCGCGCCCCGACGAGGTGACCTCCTGGGCCACGCCGCTGGTGGTCGAACACCGGGGGCGCGCCCAGGCGGTGATCCCGGCTACCGGGCGCAGCCGCGGCTACGACCTGAAGACCGGAGAGGAGCTATGGAGCGTCGCCGGAATGACGGTCAACACGATTCCCACCCCGGTTCATCGAGACGGCAAGGTCTACCTTGCCAGCGGGTATCGCGGGACCATGCTGCAGGCGGTCGATCTGGGCAAGGCCCGGGGCAAGCTGGAGGATAGCGATGCCCTGGCCTGGGTCCACGACCGGGACACCCCTTACGTGCCGTCGTTGTTGCTGCTCGACGGTTCGCTCTACTTCTTCAAGCACTTCAAGAGCATTCTGTCGGTGCTCGACGCCGAGAGCGGACAGCCGCGCCGCCCGGTGGAACGCCTCGAGGGGCTCGGCTCGATCTGGGCCTCGCCGGTGGCGGCCGCGGGCCGGATCTACGTGTTCGATCGAACCGGCAAGGCGGTGGTGTTGAAGGCGGGGCCGGAGCTGGAGGTGCTGGCCCGCAACGAGCTCGATGGGGTCATCGACGCGACCCCGGCGATCGTCGGTGACACGATGTACGTGCGCACCCGGGATCACCTGTACGCCTTGACCGCCCGCTAGCCGGCGATCGCCAGCAGGCCCTCGACCAGTCGATCGACGTCGCTCTTCGTCGCGTGCAGGTTCGGGGCGATGCGCACCCCCTGGGGCACGGCTACGGTGAACACGCGATGTTCGTCGTAGAGTCGCCGGGCGACTTCGTGGGAGTCGATGCCGTCGACGGTGACCGTTGCAATGGCGCAAGAGCGCTCGGGTTCGGTGGGCGTGGCCAGCCCGACCCGTGGATGCTCGATCACCCGTTGCGTCCAGGAATCCTTGAGATGCCGCAGCCGGGCCTCCTTGCGCGCCGAGCCGATCGATTCGTGGAAGCGAATCGCGTGGGCGATAGCCAGCTGGTTGTGGACCGGCAGCGTTCCCAGGTGCTCCAACTTGCGGATGTCGTCCTTGGGTAGAGCGCTGTCGCCAAGGAGCGGCCAGACCTTGGGGATCTTGTTCTTGCGTACGTAGAGCAATCCGTTGCCCAGTGGGGCGCCCAGCCACTTGTGCAGGCTGCTTCCCAGGTAGTCACAGTCCAGATCGGGGATCTTGAACTCCAGGTGACCGATGGAGTGGGCGGCGTCACAGATCACCTCGATCCCCCGGGCGTGGGCCATGTCGCAGATCGCCCGCACCGGCAGGATCTGCCCGGTCAGGTAGATCACGTGGGAGACCAGAATCACCTTCGTCGCCGGTGTGATCGCATCGGCGTAGGCCTTGACGATTGCGTCGGGATCACCGGGCAGGTAGGGCAGGTCGATCTTCTGCAGGTTCAGGCCGTAGCGCTCGGCGCGCTGCTCCAGCGCTTCGCGCATGCTGGAGTACTCCCGTCCGCAGTAGAGCACGCCGTCGTCAGGACCGAGTTCGAGGCCGTGGATCACCGTGTTGAGGGACTCGGTGGTGTTGCGGGTGACGACGATCTCGTCGTGGCCGACACCGACGAACCGCGCCAACTCCCGTCGCACCGCCGCCCGCTCCTCATCCTGGCGGCGGCGCATGTAGAACGAGGGAGTTTCGTTGATCCGCCGGGCTCCGTCGCACATGGTCTCGAGCACCGGTTCCGGCGTGGGACTGTAGAACCCGCTCTCCATGTTGGAGAACAGCGGCGACTGGCGGTAGGCGGCGCGGATCTGCGACCAGAACAGTTCGTCCCGGGCGGCATCGGCCGGGTCGGGGGGGAGGGTTTCGACGGCCCGTTTCACGTCGGCGAGTGCGCCCCGTTCCGCGGCACCCGGCGCGAGCCAGGCTACGGACACGCCCGCCAGACTTCTGAGGAATACTCGACGGCTCGTCGACTGGCTCATGGTTGCCCCCGTGAATCGATGCGCCGATTGTACACGGGGGCAAACCCGGCCAGAGCTGCGCCGGCTAGCCCGGGAGCGGGATCGGGCCTTCGTCCGGCTCGGGGGGATTGGGATAGGCGCAATCGCTCTGGAACTCCACGACCCAGCCGTCGCCCGGCTCCCACGGCGGGCAAGCGCACGCCCCGGGGCCGCTACCCTGGCATGACTCGGTGTGGTACTGGCTCTTGCCGGTGTCCATGTGCACGGCTCGGTAGCTGCACTGCTGACTTCCGCAGTTGACCGCCCCGTCGGCGCAGGTCGACGGCACTTCACGATTCTCCGGTTTCGGTGCCGACTCCGAGTGCTCGGCGATGGGGATGGGCAGGGTGGTCCGGGGCGTGTCGGTCGCTCGCTCATTCAATTCGGCGGCAAAGGTCAGGCCGAAGACCAACAGACCCACACACACCACGGTGGCAGTCAGGATAAGCTTGCGCATGAAAACCTCCTCGGGTTTGAGGAGTCCACCCTAGATCTGTTTGCCCCCGGGAGGAACTCATTTTGAGCGCAACGATTTCCGTCTACGGCTTCGAGACCTCCAACAACATGAAAGTCCGCATCGCGCTGGGCTACAAGGGCATCGACTACGCCTATACCGAGGTCGATCCCGGCGATCGCGCCGAGTTGCTCCGGTTGACCGGGCAGTTCCTCACGCCGGTGATGGTTCACGGCGAGCGCACCCTGTTCGATTCGGCGGCGATCCTGCGCTACCTCGACGCCAACTTCCTGGAGACGCCCCGCTTGTTCGGCGGCTCGGTAGCGGAGCAATGGGAGATCGAGGACTGGGAGTTGTTCGCTCGCCACACCCTGGCGGCGCCGCTGATGGAGTTGGTGCATACCCAGAAGACCGGCGGCGCCGTCGACGACGCGATGAGGCAACGCTGCGCTGCCGGCTTCGCTCAGGCGACCTCGACGTTGATCGAGGCGCTGCAGGGACGCGAGTGGCTGGTCGGAGATTCCATGACCGCGGCCGATATCCACGCCGGCGCGGTGATGCATCGGGTCAAGCTCGCCGGGTTGTTCCCGTTCCCGCCGGAGTTCGAGACCATCGAAGGTTGGGTCGGCCGGGTGATGGCCTTCGATCGAATGACCCGCTGAGTTTCTTTCCGAGCCGCGTCACGCCCGGCCCCCGGAATGGGAGCCGGGCGTATGCCTCGGTCAGTTGTCGCAAGTGGGCTCGACGCTTCCCGGAAGGGCAATCTGCGCCAGGCCACTGTTTCCTCCGCAGTCGAATCCACGAAGGCTCAGCGCCGACCCGTCGCCCGTCCGGGGACAGGCCGGAGCCAGGTCGCATAGCTGTTCGTTGGTAAGCAGGATCGTCTCGTCAAGCAGGCGGCCGTCGCCGTTGCCGAAGTCGTTTCCGTCGACGATGACACAGCCGTTCCACAGCAGTTGTTCATGAGTGACATCGCCGCTGGCGCCGTCGTCATCCGAGGCGGTGAAAACATCACCCAATGCAAGGCTGAGCGGCAGTGTGTTCGGCCCGTCGGGAAGCCCGAGAACCTCGACGGCCGGGGGGATACGGTCGATGGTGAACTCGGTGGTGTCGGTGACGCGGAAACCGGCTCCGTCGAAGCCGAAGACCGAGACCGACTGATCGCCATGCTCGGAATAGAGGCCGGCTTCGCCCGATAGATCCAGGGTGTAGACCGAGCCGGCCACGTCGACGCCGTCGAAGGTTTCGAAGCGTGCGCCGACGACCAGTCGGTCCCCCTCGCGGGCAATCGCCGAGCCGTAGCCGCTGAAGTCCGCCGCGGTGATTCCGGGGAGTAGTTGCTGCTTGATCGACCAGGCACCGTTCTCCTGCTCATAGACGAACACGGCGCCCTGGCCGGTCCCCGCCGAATCGTCTCTGGAGGAGCCGACGAAGATCTGGCCGCCCGCCACCAGAACCGAGGCGCCGAAGCGATTGAACTCGATCGGATCCCCGGGGGTCAGAATCTGCTTCAGCAGCCAGACGTTGGTTCCCGGGAAGCGCTGGAAGACGTAGGCCGCGCCCGAGGAGTCGGCCTCGCCGGAGTAGTCCTCGTCTCCGACGACCAGCGTGTCCCCCTGCAAGGAAACCGGGCCGCCGAGGAACTGAATACCGTTGCCGGAACGGATACTCCCGGCCGAGCGCCAGAAGATCCCGTCGCGCCGGTAGAGTTGGACCGACCCGATCGCATCCCGCTCGGGGGCTCCCACCGCCAGCAGGTCACCATCGAGGTCCATGTTTTCGCCAAAAGTGCCTCGGCGGTTGGTGATCGAGTTGACCGCTCGCCAGATGGTTCCGTCCCAGCGGTACTCCGTCACACGGGTCTGGTTGGGTTCACCGGCGAGAATGGTGTCGCCGTCCAGAACCAGCGACGTGCCGAGTTCGCTACGGAACGAGCCTCTGAAGTCGGCAACGAGCTCCCAGGAATCGCCGGTCAGTTCGTAGATGAAGATCGATCCGGTGTTGAAGCCACCTTCGTCCCGGTTCGGAGCGCCGACCACCAGCCAGCGGTCGTTGATCGCAACGGTCCGGCCGTAGAGGCCGTCCTGCGCCGGGTCCGGATCGCTCAGTTCCTGGAACGGCTGCCAGGTCTGGCCGTCCCACTGGAACACATGGACCGAACCGAACACGCCGAAGAAGGCGCCGAAGCTCGGAGCGCCGACCACCATCCAGTCGCCGCTTTGATCCAGCGAGGTGCCGAAGGTTTCGAGGAAGCCGGGTTCTTCTGCCGTCGTGCGCGTCTGCCGCAGGTCCGGCCGGTACCCCAGGCCGAGTTCCGGATCGCAAGCGTCGGCGAAACTGGTCTCGATCCGGAGCGGTAGCTGATCCGCCCCGGCACAGCCTCCGGATCGAGGCGCGAGAATCTCGCCCGAGGGTGGAGCGGTGTCGACTACCGTGACGAACGTGCCGCCGAAGTCGATCAGTCCCAGCCGGTCCACGGCCGTCAGGCTGACGAAGGTCTCGACGCCGGCGGGCAACAGGACATCGCTCAGCAGTTCCGCATCGCCGACGAACTCGAGGTCCGACCCGAGCTGGGCTCGCCAGCGGAAACCGGTGATGTCGTCGTTGGTGCCGGGCGTGGAGTTGGCGTCACTCGAGGCCGACCCGTCCAGGGTGACCCGGGCGCCGCCGGGGAGATCGCACTCCACCGTGCTGCTCGGGCCGGCGTCGGCCACCGGCGGCACGTTGACGAAGTCGGTCCGTTCGACGCCGTAGATGGCTCCGACCGAGTCCGGCGGTGCAAGGGGATCCGCGACCCAGGCGCGATCTCCATCGAATTCGATGCCGACCCCGAAGACCCGGCTGCGCCCACCGTCAGGAGCCCCGATCTCTTGCCGCTGCACCCAGGCGCCGGCCTGACGTTCGAACACGTATAGCGAGCCGCTGTCGAAATCCGCTGCGTCTCCGTTCTCGGCCCCGGCCAGCAGCAGGTCGCCCTGGATGGCGACGTTCTCGCCGAAGAAATCGGGGAACCTGGCATTGTCCGCCTGCAGTCGTTGTTCGGCGACCCAGCGGCCTCCGTCGCGAACGAAGGTGTAGGCTGCGCCTGCGAAATCAAAGGTGCCGTCGGCGTATTCCCAGGGCGCACCGACCACGAGGGTTTCGCCGTCGCTCTCCAGATCGCTGCCGAACTCCATCACCGCCGGGATCGGCGCGTCGAAGGGCAGCAGAATATCCTCTTCGTTCCACGTGGCGCCGTCGCGGCGGAACACGTAGGCCGCGCCGGCGTTGGTGCCGAGCTGATCCGCCCGCGCGGCGCCGACGACCAGTTGATCCCCCATCAACAGCACGCTGCTGCCGAACGAGTCCAGGGGCAACGAGTCCGAACCGCTGAGCACCGCGACCTCGGCAAAGCTGCCGCCCTCGCGTTCGAAGACGTGCACGGCGCCGGCCCGGTCGGTGACGTTGAACAGCCGCGATGCGCCGACCACGATGCGGTCGCCTTCGATCTGAACGTCGATTCCGAACAGGTCTCCCTCGCGGTGATTCGACGGAGCCAGTTTCTGCGCCAAGGTCCAGCCCGAAGCGCCGTGCTGGTAGACGTAGACCGAACCGGAGTTGGGGCCGACCTCGTCGTGAATCGGTGCGCTGATCACCGCGGTATCCCCCCAGAGCGATACCGAGCTGCCGAAGTTGGAGAAGTCTCCGAGATCGTCGGGGTAGATCAACTCCTCGAAGACCCAGCCACGTGGGTCGCCGTCGTCTCGCCGGTAGAACGCGGCGGCGCCGGAGTTGGTGCCGAGGAAGTCGCTGCGAAAGGCGCCGGCGACCATGAGGTCACCGTGGATGTCGATGTCCACTCCAAGGGTCTGGAGGCCGTCAGGTCCGAACTCCTGGAGCTTGATGTTGGCCTGGAAGTCCGGCTGCTGGGCCTGGGCCGGCATGCCGACGCAAAGGGCCAGCAGACCGGCGAGGGCTGCAGGGATGAGTAGCCGGGAGGAGGGGAGGAAGTTACTCATCGTCCCCTCCGATTCGCTCGAACTGGAAGCGCAGGCCTCCCTCGGCCGGGGCGGGGTTGCCGATCTTGAAAAGTGCGCCGGTATCGGTCTTGACCAACAGCACCGTGTCCTGATCGAAGGGGATGTCGCGGGGGCCACGGATGAACGACTCGTCGTTTCGGTCGTCGCCGCCGACATCGGCAAAGGCCGCCTGTTCGAGGATCGAGATCTCGACGCCGTTGAGGCCGTTGGGCACCACCACGGCAGGGTTGTCCCGGCGCGGGTTGAACGCCAGCCGCACGTCCCAGCCAGCCGGGACATCCCGTGCCGAGCGGGAAGCGACCGGGTGGGTCTCCGCGACGTCGAGATCGAATCCCTCGACCTCGTACCTGATGGTGATCTCGGTTGGATTTGCCATCGCCAGGCTCAAGGCCGTGATCGCGGCAAGGGTGGCAAAGACGAGCGGCGCTCTCTTCATGGTTCCCTCGGTAGTGTCGATGCTGAGGTGCTACAGAACGTATGCAGCCATGCTACCCGAGGAGATCTCGTCGGCGAGTGACATTTTCGTGGCTCGAAGCTCTTTTTCCCGGTTCGGCCCGGCGTACTAGCGCCGCTGCTTGACCGTCAGCATCACGCCGCCGACCACCAGCAGCGATCCGATCACGCTCTGGGGGGTGACCGGTTCGTCGAGGAATACCATTCCGACGATCACCGCGATCACCGGCACCACGTAGGCGATCAACGCCGCCTTGGTCGCCGGAATCCGGGCCAGGAGCCAGTAGTACAGGCTGAACGAGACCGCCGAGCCGACGATCGCCAGGTAGAGCAAAGCGCTGACCGAGACCGAATCGAACACGATCTCCCGCTCCCGCTCGTAGCCAAGCGCCAGCGCCCCCATGATGCCGGCGGTCATCGCCATCGGCACGCTGGTCAGCGAGAACGGGTGCACGCCCGAGCCGTACTTCTTCACCGCGACGCTGGAGATCGCCGAGATGAACGGGGAGATCATCATCACCAGCGCCGCGACCGCGACCTGGGGGCCGCCCAACTCACTGAAGTCCGACGAGAAGATCACCGCCACCCCGGCGAAGCCGACCACGGTGCCGAAGGTCGAGACCCATTGGAGCCGCTCGCCGGGCAATACGAAATGAGAGAGCAGCGCCACGAACAGGGGGTAGGTGGCGAACAGGATCGCCGTCAGCCCGCTGGGCACGTACTGTTCGACCCAGTAGACGATGCCGTAGGAGCCGGCGAAGGCGAGCAGGGCGTTGATCCACCACAGGCCCACCTCGTGGCGGCCCCGGCCGAAGCGCACGCCTCTTATTCGGGCCAGCAGGAACAGGATCGCCGCGGCGATGGCGAAGCGGATGGCCACTCCGGTGAAGGGCGGAATGCCCTTCAGGCCGATGGCGATGACCGACCAGGTGGAACCCCAGATCAGGCAAAGCAGCACGAAGGTGAGGGGGATCCTCACGCGTGTTCGAGCATCTTGAGCAACGCCTGGCCGTAGGCGTTGTTCTTCATCCCCTCTGCGACTTTTCGAACCTGGTCTGCGTCGATCCAGCCTCGCTCGTAGGCGATCTCTTCCGGCGAGGAGATCAGCATGCCCTGCCGTTCCTCGATCGCCTGGATGTAGCTCGACGCCTGCATCAGAGATGCATGAGTGCCGGTGTCGAGCCAGGCGATCCCGCGGCCCAGCAGTTCGACGTGAAGCTGCTGGCGATCGAGGTAGGCGCGGTTGACGTCGGTGATCTCCAGCTCGCCCCGAGCTGACGGTTTGAGATCCGCCGCGATGTCCAGCACCTGGTTGTCGTAGAAGTAGAGCCCGGTGACCGCCCAGTTGGAGCGGGGGCGGGCAGGCTTTTCTTCGAGGCCGATCGCCTTGCCGTCGCCGTCGAAGTCCACCACGCCGTAACGTTCGGGGTCGGCCACGTGATAGCCGAATACCGTGGCGCCCTCTTCGCGCGAGGCGGCGCGGAGCAGTTTCTCCGGCAGGGTGTGGCCGTAGAAGACGTTGTCGCCCAGGGCCAGGGCGACCCGGTCGGTGCCCACGAAGTCGCGGCCGATGATGAAGGCCTGGGCCAGCCCCTCGGGTTTGGGCTGCGCCGCGTACTGCAGCTTGAGTCCTGCCTGTGAGCCGTCGCCGAGCACCCGCTGGAAGGCGCTCTGATCCTCGGGAGTAGTGATCACCAGGATCTCGCGAATCCCCGCCAGCATCAGCATCGACAGCGGGTAGTAGATCATCGGCTTGTTGTAGACCGGCATCAACTGCTTGCTGACCCCCAGGGTCAGCGGATGCAGCCGGGTGCCGGCCCCGCCGGCGAGGATGATTCCCTTCATCGTGTCTCCGTCAGGTGCCGCTGAGCGGGCGGCAATTCGCTACCTGGGCGAGCGTATCAGGGCGCTGGAACGAAAGCGAGACTCGGTCTGCGTGTTACGCTGGGATCAGTCTCCGTCGGTCGTCGATACTGCCGAGAACCCCCGGGAGAGGAACAGATGAGTACCAGACTTGGTCCGGCCCTCGCCGCCTTGCTGCTTCTGGCATGCACGGTTCATTGCGCCCGGGGACAGACCGTGGTTCGGGGTGACACCGTGCAAAAGGTGGATGCCCGCGATCCCTCCATCATGCTGGTCGAGGGACACGCCGGGTATGTCGCGGGGGTCCTGGGGGCGGACAAGCCGATGTTACGTGCCGTGTTCGTCGGAGCCTGGGCCGAGAAGACCCGCGGCCGCTTTTGCACTCAGGTGAAGTCCGAGAAAGACGGGTCCTTTTCCCTGATGATTCCCAAGGGTTGCTTCACAGCCAACGAGACGATCTTCCTCACCTCAGGGGGCTACGAGACCTGCACCACGGTGAACTATCGGCCCGGCTCGCGGGTCGAAGTGGAGTTGTACGGACAGCCGGGTCCTGTCTGCGAGTGAGGGCGAGCAGGGAGCGGGGTTAACCTCATTCGTCGGCGCGCGTATGTTCCAGTGAGGGACAGGGCACGTGCAGCATCACAAACAGTTTCTCGGCCGGCATCAACGGGATCACAGTTCGGCGGGGCTGCAGATCGTGGAGACGGTCTACGAGCCCCGGAGCCTTTGCGCTCCCCACGCCCACTTCGATCCCTATTTCTGTTTCGTGTTGGAGGGGAGCCTCCTCGACGTAGCCGGTCCGGACCGGGAGCCGGTCATTGCAGGCGACGGCTTCTTCCGTCCGCCGGGTGCGCTCCACGCGGTGGCCTACGGAGATCGAGGAGCGCTCTGCCTGATGGTCCGGCTGGGAGCTGCCTGGATGGGGCCGCTGGCCGCAAGGGGACGTCAGTCCCTTCCCCGCGATTCCGGGCTGCGGATGCTGGATGCGGTGTCCGGCCCGGGCCGCGAACGGAATGTCGAACGGTTCGTGGGCTCCCTGGTCGAGAGTCTCGCTGCATCGCGACTCGGGGCGCAGCACCCCGAGGAACGCGCCCGCGCTCTCCTGGATCGCGAATACCTGCAAGCCGGACCGAAGATCGCAGAGGTGGCGGGGCAGGTGGGCGTGCACCCTTCCCACCTGGCCCGTTCGTTTCGCCGTCGCTACGGGCGGACCATGAAGGAGTACGTCGTCGAGTTGCGGGTCGAGCACGCCCGCCGGCAACTTGCTCGCGACGTTGAGCCGGCGGTTGCCGCGGCCGACGCGGGCTTCCACGATCAGAGCCATCTGACCCGGGCTTTCCGGCGTTTTCTCTCGACCACGCCGGCCCGCTATCGCCGCCGCGCAAGATCCGTACAAGAACGCCCGAGGGATTCGGCGTAGTCTCGAAGGGATGTTCAAGGTCCAGCCGCCGAAAGTGACGTGGGTTGCGCTGTTTGCCGCGGCGATCCTGGGCTGCGCCTGCTCCCCGGCGGGCAGCGCCCCGTCTTCCGAGCCGGCGAGCGAAAACCGATCGGAACCGAAGCTCGAGGTGCCCGCCGGTGTCGACCCCGGGCTTGCCGAGGTCGTCGCCGAGTTCGACCGCAGGCTCGAAGCCGCGGGCTACAACGGTGCGTTCCTCATCGCACAGGGGGGAACGGTGGTCCTGGCCAGGGGCTACGGTCACTCTGACCGCGAAGGCACCCGCGAGATCACGCCGTCGACCGCCTTCTTCACCGCCTCCATCGCCAAGAACTTCACTGCGGCGGCGGTACTGCATCTGGTCGACGCAGGCCGGGTCCGTCTCGAGGACCCGGTTGCGAAGCACCTCGACGGGATTCCCCCATCCTGGAACGGCATCACGATCCATCACCTGTTGTCTCACACCTCGGGCATCGCCCAGAACTACGCGGCGGACGAACACGACGACCGTGAAGCGGCTCTGGCCGCCATCGTCGATGCGCCGCTGGCAGACGCGCCGGGGGAGGGCTGGCACTACTCCAACGATGCCTTCTCGGTCGCGGCGATGCTGATCGAGGTGGTATCCGGCCGCAGCTATGAAAACTACCTGCAGGAGGAGTTGTTCGAGCCAGCTGGCATGACCAACAGCGGCTTCCTGTCACGACCGCCGACCGGCGACCTCGCGGATCTGCCCAGCATGAAGGACTACATCGGCAGGTCCGACTGGGGCCGCAGGGGCGGGTCGGGCATCGCGACGACGGTGGAGGATCTGCACCGCTGGTGGCTGGCACTCCAGGCGGGAAAGGTGCTCTCTGCCGAGAGTCTCGAGCGGATGCTGGCTCCCCAGGCGGAGATCCGCGACGACCTGAGCTGTGGCTACGGTTGGTTTCAACAGGCAACGCCGGCAGGGCCCAGCGTATGGGCCAGGGGCACCGACCAGAGCGGGGAGAACGGCATCCTGCAGGTGCTGACCGAACGAGGGATCATCGTCGCCGCTGCGTCCCACGTCAACGAGGATCGAGGGCGCAAGCCACCGACCCGCCGCTTTGTTGCCGAACTGATGGAGCTCTTGGCCGAGCCCTAGGGCGCTCTAGAAACCGATCTTGCGCATCACCGTGCGCGGCAGGCTGCGGATCACCAGCATGATCAGCGCCCAGATCCCAGGCGCGTAGACCACCGGCTTGCCGCGATCGATGGCACCCAGGACCCTGCGAGCGACCGCATCCGGTTCCCCGGCGAACGGCGGGGGCTTGAGCCCGGCGGTCATGCCGGTCTTGACGAAACCCGGTTTGACGCAAACGGTGCGTAGACCCGCGGCGCGAAACTTGTGATCGAGCCCTTCGAGATAGGCCGAGAGCCCCGCCTTGGTCGCGCCGTAGATCACTACCGGCTTGCGCCCGCGTTCACCGGCGACGGAGCTGAAGGCGCAGAGGGTTCCGCCGCCGCCGGCCAACAGCCGGCGCCGCGCCTCCTCGCAGAAGACCACGGTGTTGGTGAAGTTGGCGCGTAGCAACCTCTCGGCGAGGGCGCCGTCGTTCTCCAACTCCTCCTGGCCGGCGAACATGCCCGCGGTGATCACCACCGTATTGAGCCCGCCGAGCTGCCCGCTCGCCGCGTCGAGCGCCGGTCCGAAGCCTTCGGGCTTCAGCAGGTCGCAGGGCACCGTTCCGACCTGCTTGCCACCCCGGGCCCGCAGGTCCTCGGCACTGCGTTCGAGTTCTGCGGGATCACGTCCCAGAAGACAGACCGCATCCCCCCGTTCGGCGAACAGGCGGGCCAGCGATCGTCCCATGCCTCGCGTCCCGCCCAGCAGCGCAACCTTCACTCCGGATCTCCCATCAGGCGCACCGACTGGGCGCTGCGCAGGCGCCGTTCGGGGTCCCAGCGGGATCGTACTTCAAGGAAGGCGTCGAGCCGAGGCTCCATCCGGCGGAAGTGTTCCGCCCGGGTAAACATGTCCTTGGCCAGATAGATCCGTCCGCCCATCTCGATCAGCGCCTCGTTGAGCCGGTCGACGATCTTCTGGGTGTCGGGGCGCACGGCGATATCCAGCGCCAGGGTGGTGCCCTGGGTCGGGAACGAGAGCATGCCGGTGCCCTCGGGGCCGCAGCTCTTGATCACGCAGAGGAACGAGGCCCCGCCGAGCCGGGTCAAGAGCTCGAGGAACCGTCGCGGTGCGTCAGGCCCGGCCGCCGTCGGAAGGACGCACTGGTACTGGGTGAACCCTGCGGGGCCGTAGATCCGGTTCCACTCGGAGATCGCATCCAGCGGATGGAAAAACGGATCCGGATGCAGGATGCCCTCGCTCAACTTGCGCTGCTTGGTGTAGAGCCCCCAGTTGAACATCCGCACGAACGGCCGGTTGAGGGCGAACTGCGGGAACTCGAAGGGCACCGTGAACTTGCGCTTCTCCGGCGGCGTGCCGGCCGGTGCCTCCTCGGCGGTGGCCCAGCGTCCGCAGTGCAGCACGCCCCGGCCCATGTTCGTTCCGGTGGTCAGGCAGTCGATCCAGCCGACGATGTAGGGCCAGCGGTCGTTGGCCTCGGCGAGCCGCTCGAGAAACTCGCCGATGTCGGCGATCTTGCGGGTTTGCCCCCAGACCCACGGCGAGTCGATGGGGCACATCGAAAACTCCACTTCGAGGATGTGCCCGGTCAGTCCCATGCCGCCGAGGGTTGCTCTGAACAGGTCGGCGTGCCGTTCCCGGGAGCACTCGACGATCCGATCGTCGGCCAGCCGCAGCTTCAGCGACCGAACGTGTTCACCGAAACAGCCGTGGGCGTGGTGCTCCTTGCCGTGAACGTCGGCGGCGACCATGCCGCCGAGGGTGATGTGGCTCGTACCCGGCATGACCGGCGAGCTCCAGTTGCGCGGGTGGAACACCCGGCTGATCTCCCGCAGCGAAAGTCCCGCCTCGGCGCGTAGCGCACCGGTCTCGGCGTCGAAGGCCAGCACCCGGTCGGCCAGGGGAGTCGCCGGCATCCGGCGTACCGACGGCGGAGGGAGCGAGGAGTCGCCGTAGGAGCGGCCGAGACCCCGGGTCAGCACGGCGCCTTCGGTGAGCCGCTCGAGGTCTTCGCCGCGAACTTCCTCACCGGGAACGGGCCGCCGGCCCCAACCCTCTAGTGTGCTGTCGCTACTCACCGATTGAAGCTTAGGGCATGGCGGGGCTGTTCGCACTGGCCGCCTTGGCCTCTCGATTCGGCCCGAAATACCGTGAGAATTCTCATATTCTCGAAATAGAGAAAAATGCTTGACCGAAAAAGAGAATCAACGGATATTCCGGGCGGCCGGGACGCGAGGGGCTCAGGTCGACATGAGCCGAGGGCGTTCGGGCCTCAGAGCGGAGCCGCGGGGGGCGGCTTCGCCGATGCCGAACGAGGGGTCGCGAAGGCCTCTCGTCAGGAGGACTGCCCATGAACCCAAAGCTGAGAAAGACCCTGGCCGGCATGCTCGCCCTGATGCTGGTCCTGACCTTCCCGGGGGCAACCACGCTGCTCGCCGGCGACACACCTCACGAAGAATCACTGCTGGCTTTCAGCACCGACGCGATCAAGCTCTACACCGAGACGATTCCCGCCCTGGCCGTCCTCGACGGCCGGCAGATCGAGATCGAGCTGGACTCGAAGCAGAGCCTGTCGCCCCGGGAGGCGGCAGACGCCTCGATTCACGACCTGATCGGCTCGCCCGGCGGCAAACGAGCGGACCTGCACGCCATGGAACCGCTGGTCGGAAACAAGAACTACGTGCTGTTCGACATGCACTGGATCGACCAGGCGCCGGAACTGGATACCGAACGGGCCTACGCCGCCACGCTGGCCGAGACCATCGACGGCAACCGGCTGAAGAGCGACGAGCACGATGTGGAGATCGAGCTCAGCACCGTCGAGCGCCTCAACTTCAAGGTGACCGGTACGGAGCAGCTGGACGCGTTCACGGCGCTGGTGCTCACGGCCAAGGTCACCATCAACGGTGAGAGCAACCTGATCCAGAGCTTTCTCGATCCGACTTTCGGAGCGGCGGTGCGCTACTTCCAGGGATTGTCCGAGGACACGATCCAGGAGGTCGTGCGTCGAAGCTGCCTCTACGACCGGACGTGCACTTCGTTGATCCCCCGGGACGGCTTCCCATTGGTCGAGATGGAATACGCCATGGATGATGGCCGTCCGGCTCCGGAACACGATGATCCGGTATTCCTGGCCGGGGGAACCGCAGTCGCGTGCTCCCGCCTGGACAACGGCGAGTGCACCGGCGAGTGCTGGGGCGCCAACGAGGGCAAGGAGTGCAAGAAGATCGCCGACGAGCAATGTGACTGCTGCGGCGGCGAAGCCGTGGGCGGCAAGGGGGATCCGCCGACCAGCGGCGGGCACACCATCGTCTACTGCGGCGGCGAGGCGGTGCCGTGGCTTCCGGGACAGCCCGACGTGCCGGCACCGGCCTGTCAGATGGAGTGCGAGGATCCATCGTTGACCTGCACCCCGATCGACGGCATGTGCGAGTGTGTCGCCCCGTCGACCTCCTGCACCGACTGCCAGGCCTACGAGCTGGAGTACACCTATCCGGAAGAGGTCCGGCGGGGTACCAAAGGGCACGTGCAGTTTGAACTGGACGTAGGCCCGGGCCAGCCGCCCCAGTGGCACATCTCGGGGTCGCACTGGATCGCCGCCACGCCGTTCGTCACCTGTGAGGGCACCGATAGCTGCGACGTCAAGGCTACGCTGCAGTTCCTCAACATCCGCAAGGGGGATTCAGGCAGCATCGGCCAGTTCGGAGCCGCCGGGGTCAACTCCTACTACCACGACATCGAGATCATCACCGAAATCACCAACGGCGAAGCGTTCTGCGCCAATGCCACGGCGAGCGGAAACGTCTTCGGAGCGGTGCGTGAGGAGCCGAGGCTCGTGACTCGCCTGACCTGGTATATCGGAGGCGCAGCGGTGGCCCACATCGCCCTGTCGGCCGCGACCGTGGCCGCGCTCCTCGGAGAGATCGCAGTGGGTGTCGTCTCCCACGAGGTCATCCACCAGATCCTGCACGGCCACACCATCGAGGTGTTGGTGATCGCCCAGGAGCACGTCTGCGGATCGTTCTGATGCCCGTGTAGCGGGACCGAGCGTCGGCGGCCGCTTCAGGCCGTCGGCGCTCGGTTTCCTACGCCGCGGCTAGTCGCAGTCGGGCGAACCCTGAACGAGCTGGAGCACGCAGTCACGGGCCTCGGGGACGCTCAGCTGCATGATGCCGTAAAGCAGGTAGTGAGGCGCGGACCAGGCGCCGCCATCATCAGGAGTCGGTGGTTCCCAGGTGCTCCACTTCACCGAGATATGGTTCTCGACCCAGGAGACCCACATGGACTCGCCGTCCTGCTGGATCAACACGTCCGGCGCGTCGCTGCCGGTCCATTCCTCGAAGTGGCCGACGAAGAAGATCGGGTCCGGTTTGTCCTGGATCGACTCGAGTACTCCCGCGGCGACGTAGGTGCCGTCGGTGCGGTCCGCCTCGTAGGCGATCCAGCCCGCGTCGCCGAACACCGTCAGCTCCGGCCGCCGGGCGGCGATGTCGTCGAAGAAGGTGGAGAGATCATGGACTTCGAAGGGCTCGCCGGTGGCTTCCCGGGTGGCGACGCGCAGGGAGTCCCCCTTGACCGGGTCGCTGAGGGTCCAGGCAATC
The DNA here is from genome assembly GCA_001664505.1 of Acidobacteria bacterium Mor1. Lineage (GTDB taxonomy): Bacteria > Acidobacteriota > Polarisedimenticolia > Polarisedimenticolales > Polarisedimenticolaceae > Mor1. The sequence goes on along the minus strand of CP011806.1, from coordinate 3,293,111 downwards.
CAGGTGCGGCCGCTGTCGTCGATGGCGATCCTCGGTTCGAATTCCTCGGTGGCATCCGAGGACAAGACGCTCACCACGTGCTCGTGATCGCTGACCTGTTCCACGTGGGCGATGTCGGCGCTCTCGGCGCCCTCCACGGTGTAGACCGATTCGATGTGGAGCGTCACCGGATTGATCGCAGTGTCCTGGGGCAGGCAAGTATCCGGCGTGCATACCTGGGCCGATGCCGCTGAAGTCACAAGACAGGCCAGGATCCCCAGGGTCATGGGCATCGTACGAAGCATGGTTGTCCCCCCCTTAGTCGACGAGCATCTGCACTTCGGTGACGGCGTCGCTCAGTTCGTCCACCGAAGCCACGAAATAGCGAGCCGCCTGTCGCTCGAATGCGGCCCGTTCCCGGTCCCCCTGATCTTCGTGAGCTTTCCACAGGTAGTAATGGGCGTAGAACTGGGTGGTCTTGTCGTCAAGACGAACGGCGGTGGCAAGCCCTTCCCGAAGTGACGCCAGACCTTCATCGACGTCGCCCAGGCTCAGCTGCACCCGTCCGAGCTCCAGGGATGCGCTTGCGACCAGGCGTTCCTGGCTCAGCGCCGTGCCCCGGTCGATGGTCTCCCGGCAGAGCGCCAGGGCGTCGCCCAGATCTCCCCGGTCGCGCAGGATTTCTGCCTTGAGCAACAGCGCCCGCGCGGCGTTGTGCACATCGTCGTTCTTTTCGTAGAGGCCGAGCACCTGGTCGATGCGCTGGGCCGCGGTCTTCAGTTGGCCGCTCTGGTGGTAGAGCTTGGCCTGCTGGTGGTAGACGAACGCAGCGCCGCGGTCGTCCTGCGGGTCGATGTGCCGTTCGGCGCGATCGATCAGGGCCAGGGCGACCTCGAGGGATCCGCTGCCCCGCCAGAGCCCCGAGGCGACGACCAGGACCTGCAGCAGAAAACGCTCGGCGGGGGGTTCGCAGAGCATCTCGTCGATCAGCTGCTTGGCCAGTTTGTACTTGCCCAGGTTGCGCGCGAGTACGGCGAAGGCCAGGGTCGCCTCCTGCCGCAGTTCCCGGGAGTCGTCGTCGTCCGGAACCAGGAGCCGGATGGCCATCAGGTGGGCCAGGCCCTGAGACAGGTCTCCCGCCTTCCAGTACTCGACGCCGCGCTCGTAGAGCTGGCGGATATCCGTCTCTTCCGGCGGTACCGCCGCCTGTTGTTCCAGCTCGACCATGTCATGGGCCAGCTCGCTGGGGATGCGGTAGAGCTCGAGCAGGGTTCTCAGGCGGCGGATGCCGGGATCGACCCGGCCCTGCTCGATCTTCGCCAGGGTCGAGAGCGGGATCGGCTGACCGCGCTCCTTGCACTGCTCGACGACCCGCTTGAGGGTCCACCCCCGGCGTTTTCGGCTCTCCCGCAGGAGCCGGCCGACCGCCGGCGAGGCACTGACGACTGCACTTCCCATCGCCTGGGATCATACGGTGAAGAGCCAAATCGGCAATGCTGATTCGCCATTTTGAGCCTGTATTCACCTATTTTCTTGCTCAATTGAAGAACGGTCCCGGCCGTGCCGACGCTAGGCGATCGAGCGAAGCCGATCCCAGGCTGGGTAGATTCCGCAAGAATCGAGCCCAAAACCGGCCCTTCCGAGGTATTCACTCGAGAATCGGCGTGGATCGGATCCACTGCACGCCCTGCGGAGGGGACCCATGAGTCGCGACCAGCAGCGAATCGCCCTGACCCTGTTCGTCGGCCTTGCCGCCGCGGCGGCGGTGATCTGGGGGGATGGCTACAAGATCTTCAGTGTGCCGGTTCCGTGGGTCGGTCTGGTGTGGCTGATCGCCGCGATCACCGGGATGTTGGGCGTCAACGTCTACTGGGGCGGGCCGCTCGACAAGAGACTCGATCCACCGGCGGAGCCGATGTCCGAACACCAGCTCGAGGAGCGCGCGCGCCAGGTGGCGGCGGACCGCAAGAAGATGGACCGGCTGCTGTTCCTGGTTCGAGCGGCGGGAGTGGCAATTTTCCTCGGCGTCGCGGTGCACATGATCTGGTTCGAGTGAGCCGCCGGGCTGCTAGAGCGGCATGTAGCAGCAGGGGTCGAGGTAGAGGGTCTTCGGCGCGCCCTTCTCCGTCCCCGCGCTCTGCTCCTTGGCGATGCCTCCCCAGCGGATGGGGCCGGTCATGTCGACGCCGCTGCTCTTGGTCAGCGTGAGGGTGCAGCCGGCGTCATCGGGCGGAGATGATCCGCGACCCTTCGAACCCGAGAGGTGGTAGACGTCGTAGACCTCGGTGATCGGGAGCATGCTGAAGGTGGTGATGTTGTTCACCTGGATCGGAATCATGATGAACGACGTGATGGCCGACGTTGTGTCGACCTGGGTGGCGTAACCCTCGACGATGTAGGGCCGGCCGGCCTGGGCCCTGCCTGCGAACGCATCGGGCTCCACGACCTCTACCGGGGCAGCCTGAAGCTCCCGGCGAAGCTTCGGCTCGAGCATCGACACCAGACGGTCGCGCTCTTCCGCCGACAACTCGCCGAGCGCCATCTCGAAGAACACCAGGGCGCCGCGAATCCCGCCGCTCGCCGCGGCGACGCGCCGCAGTTCGGCGGTAGAGACCGTCTCGTCGCCGGCTCGAGTGAACAGGTTGTAGAAGCGGCCGCCGTTATCGAGTGCACGGGCGGCTCCGTTGAAGGTCTTGTAGGGCTGGACTCTGCGCATGGGTACTCCTCGTAGGTTGTCTACCCACGAGCCCGTGTTCTATTCACCTCGCGAGGAGTCGGCCCGCCGGAAAACCACGCCCCGCACCCGTCCGGCATTCACGACGAAACCACGCACCTCATCGCCGCTGCGTTGGAACTCCAGGGCCACCGAGGGATCGTCGGTGCCGGTGAAGTAGTCGGCGAAGCCTGCCGAGAGCCGGTCGCGGTCGCCGGGAATCTGCAGGTAGAGCTGGCCCTCTTCAACCGAGAGCACGTACGCCACATCGAGTTCGTCGCTGAAGTAGCGTCCGGCGAAGCGAGCCAGATCGGCAGCGGAATAGCTTGCGGGTTCGACCGCCTCGTGCATGAAGGGATCGTTCCCGGCGACATCGACGCGCATTCTCGTTGCGGGGCCTTGCCCGGGCTCGAAGCGTACGACGACCTCCACCGAAAGGCCGACCATACGGAACTCTCGCGGCGCGACCGCCCGGAGTTCGGTGGTGCGGCCTCCGCGGCGCACGTAGGACAGGTTGCCGTCGACCACTGCGATGTCGCGGATGTTCCCGGATGCCGGATTGAAGTAGCGGCCGGAAACGTCGTCGATTTGTTGCGCCGTCAGCTCGACGGCCGGAGGAAGCGCCGTTTCTTCGCCGGCCTCTTCGGAGTCCTGCTCCGGCTCCTCGAACCGATCGTCCAGGAAGAGATCCGCGACCTGCCTGCCGATGCGCGTCGCGTCGATCTCGCCGTAGTTGCACAGGGTGAAGACCGAGGTCTGCTCGCCGGGGAACCGCAGCATGTCGGCGCGGAAGCCGCCCCAGGCACCGTTGTGCTCGAGAACATCCAGACCGCGGTAGTTGCCGTGGCTCAGGCCGAAGGCGTAGTTGATCTTCGCGCCGTCGTTGAGCACCCCCTGCTCGAGCAAGCTGTCGGCGAAACCCTCGGCGCCGACGCCGCCGTCGTAGAACGCGCGATCCCATCTGGCCAGGTCTTCGACGGTGGTGTAGACCTGGCCGTCGCCGGGTACCGCGAAGTTGTAGTAGTGATCGACGATGATGCGCTCGTCGTCGAGGTTGTAGCCGGTCGAGCGCCGTGGGATCACCGCTTCCGAATCGACATAGACCCTCGAATCGCTCATTCCCAGCGGGCCGAACATCTGCTCGTCCACGAATTCGGCGAAGGTCCGGCCTGAGACCCGTTCGACGATCTCGGCCAGCAGCATGTAGCCGGAGTTGCTGTAGAGGTACTCGGCGCCGGGCTTGAAGTTCAGCTTGCGCTGGCGCGCGATCATCTGCACCACCTCGTCGAGGGTGTACACGTCGTGGTCTTCGAGGCCGGCCAGGGCCATGACCGTGAGGTAGTCGCGCACGCCGCTGGTGTGGTGGATCAACTGGCGGACCAGTACCGGGGCTTCATACTCCGGCATCTCCGGAATGTGCTTGCGCACGTCGTCGTCCAGCGAGAGGCGCCCCTGTTGGACCAGCAGCGCGATGGCCGCGGCGGTGAATTGCTTCGATACCGAACCGATATCGAAGACCGTGCGTGAGGTGATCGGGACGCCGTGGTCCAGATTGGCCTGGCCGTAGCCCCGCTTGAAAACGGTCTCGCCTCGCTGGACGACGGCGATGGCGCATCCGGGGGAGTCCGCCCGGTCCCACTCCGCCATGATCGTCTGGACCTTTTCGCCGACAGAGCGGTCTTCCTTCTCGGAAGCGAGGGCCGGGCCCCACAGAACGGCGCAGGCGCACAGCGCGGTCAACAAGACACGAGTCGTCATCGGTGGGAGCCCCTCTCTCTTGTGTTGCGAAGGGCGCGCCGCGAACCGGTCGGCCATTCGCATGCTCCGCTAAACGCACGGCAATCCGGGGGAGTTGCAGGTCCCATGAATAAGTATCTTGACATCAAGATATTTGATATCTAGATTCAACTCATGAAGACGAAGAATCCCGCTCCGGATCTCATCGATCACCTGCGCCGCGAGTGGCGCACCGAACGCCCGGACCTGGACACGGCGGCGATGGACGTGGTGGGCCGCATCATCCTCATTTCAGAGGCCCTGCATCGCAGCGTGGGATCGACCCTCGAGGAGTTCGGCCTGGGCTACACCGACCTCGACGTCCTGGCCACGCTGCGCCGGTCGGGAGAGCCCTACCGGCTGCGCCCTGCGGATCTCCTGCGCACCGTGCTGATTCAGTCCGGGTCGCTGACGGCGTGTCTGGACCGTCTCGAGAAGCGGGAGTGGATCCAGCGCGTCGAGACTCCGGGGGACCGGCGCAGCCGCTCGGTTCAGTTGACCGCTGGTGGGCTGGAGCTGATCGACCGGGCGATCGAGGCCCGCTTCCAGGATGCATCCAGAAACCTGGAGGCCCTACCCAGGTCCGACCGCCGGGAACTCGGCGCCCTGTTGCGCCGCATGCTCCAGGGACTCCAGGAAAGCGAAGGAGCCGAGTGATGAAACCGAAACGTCTCCTCTTCCTCGTCGGTCTGCTGTTCGCCGCGAGTTTCCCCGGTTGCGGAGCGCCCTCCGAGTCGGCCGCGCCGGAGCCGTTCCGCGCACCTCCCATCGCCGAGCGATCTCTCGAACTGACCGAGCACACCGTCACGCTGACCGACGGGTCGGAGCTTCGCTACGAGCGCGGCATCCTCACGGTCCCGACCCGCCGCCACGTCCCGAACAGCACCCCGATCTCCCTGGAGTTCTTTCGATTCTTCGGTCCCGAAGAGGGTGCCGGCCCGCCGATCCTGCGGATGATGGGTGGGCCGGGATGGACCGGCGCCGGCGACCGGGTTCAACGCCAGGGTTGGGCCGAGTTCTACGTGTTGCCTCTCATCGCAGCGGCCGACCTGGTGATCATGGGGCAGCGAGGGTTCGGTGTGTCGGGAGCCCTGGAGTGCCCGGACCCGGAACCGTTGAGCCTGGAACAGGCGCTCTCGGCCGCGGCGCGTGACGCCGCCAGGCAACAGGCGATCGAGGCCTGCCGCGCACAGCAGGAGGCCGCGGGGGTGGAGCTCGAGGGGTACTCGGTGCCCGAGATGGCGGCGGACACCGTCGAGGTCGCGCGGGCGCTCGGCTACGAGAGGATCCAACTGCTGGCCAGCAGCTTCGGCAGTCACGTGGGTATGGCATTGATGCGCATGTACCCGGACATCGTCGAGCGGGCGACCTTCAACGCACTGGAGGGGCCGGATCACACCTTCGACCTTCGCTCCGGTCAATGGGCCGCCATGGAGCGGATCGTCTCCACCGCCGAACTGAAGGCCGGCCGCTCCGAGCAGAATCCGCTGCGCACGTTTCGCGAGATGGTCGAGCGCTCCCGGGAGGAGCCGATCCGGCTGGAGTTGGAGCTGTCGGGGGAAGGCTGGGAGGAGATCGTTGAACCGGGTGAATCCCGGAAGGTCACCCTGGAGCTGGGACCTGCGGAACTGACCTCCCTTCCGTTCTTGCGTTCCACCAGTTTTTCATTCCGCTGGCCGCGGTGGTATGCGGCGCTCGAGGACGTGGCCGATGGGCGTCTCGAGGGCGAGGCCGAGGAGCTGCTTTGGCGTTGGGTTCACCCACGGCTCGTCGGGCCGGCGGAGCTTCAGCTCGATTGCGGGTCGGGGATCACCGCCGGCCGGCGCGCGAAGCTTCTCGCCGACCCTGCGATCGATTGGGTCGGATCCCATGACATGCTCGACGACTGCGCGTGGTGGGGAAACGCCGACCTGGGCGATGGGTTCCGCAGTGACTTCCGCACCGACATCCCGGTGCTCCTGATCCACGGGGACCATGACACCTCGACGCCGATCAGCAACGCCGTGGAGCTCCTGCCGTCGTTCACCGACCGCCACGTGATCTGGGTCGCCGGCGGGTCCCACGGCGCCCTGGTCGAGGCCTTCGAGGAGCCCGGGTTCGATCGCCGCCTGCAGCGATGGCTCCAGGCGGGGGACCGTTCCGAGCTCCCGGACCTGCTCTCCGTCGCGTCCCCGTTCTGACGGCCTCCGCGGCTGGAAGAGGCCGCCGCCGCAGCGTCGGAAATCGCTGAAGGCGCGCTACAATGCGAGGCAACAACATCTTCCAGCTGGACGGAGACTTCGATGGAACGTGAACCTCGCCCCTCGGGCGTGACGATGGTCGCATGGGGCATGGTCTTGTCCGCCGTCGGCGCCATCGGCCTGGCGGGCGCGACTCAACTTGTCGGGACATTGAGCGGGAACCTGGCCCTGGGTATCGACATCCGGATCCTGGGCGTTGTCCTGCTCCTGTTGCTAGCCGTGGCCTGGCCGGCTCGCGGGTTGATCACCGGCGAGAAGTGGGCCTGGTTGCTGGTCTGCCTCTACGCCTTCGGTGGAATGATCGGCGCTGTGTTTCTCGTCTCGCGTGGGGTGGCCGGTCTGGAAGGTGCAGCGGCTGACGAAGAAAAAGTGCTGGGGGTGTTCCTGTCGTTGGGCGCGGCCTCCTTCTTCGTGGTCGCGGGCTTCATCGCTCTTCTGTTTCTCCACGGTCCCAAGGCGCGATCCTTCTTTCGTATCGAAGGCTTCCAACGTTGGCTCCCCGTCGTCGCGGCGTTCGTTATCGCAGGGTGCGCGGTACTGTTCGCCCAGATCTCGTCGAGCGAGCGGGAAGCGGAGCAGAGTCTCGCCCGGTTGCGCGAGATCGCGGTGGGCCAGACCGGCGACGACGAGTCGCTGGCTTTCATGCTCGAACGTCTGGCCGAGGGCAGCCCCGAGGAACGTCTGAACGCGGCCTATGCCCTCGGCCGTTCAGGACGCGACGAGGCGATCGAGCCGTTGATCCAGGCCGCGCAATCCGACGACGTGGAGAACGTGCGGATCAACGCCATCGAGGGGCTCTCCGAACTCCAGGCCGAAGAACGGGGGCAGGCATTCGTCGATCTATTGGATGACGAAAACCCCACGGTGCGCCGGACTGCGCTGGCGAAACTCGCGTCGCCGGAGTTCGCCGATCATGTCGAAGGGGTGTCCCGGCTCCTGCAGCACGAAGATTCGGAGACCCGTTCCATTGCGGCCGACGCGCTGGCCCTCATGGCGCGGCAAGAGGCGGTCCCCGCCTTGATCGTCGCGACCCGCGATCCGGAGGAAGAGGTCCGCAGCCGTAGTGCCTACGCCCTCGGGAAGATTCGCGACCCGCGCGGAGAGAACGCACTGGTCGCGATGTTGGACGATGCCGAGTGGGCCGCCCGGGCCAACGCGGTACAGGCGCTGGGCATGATCGGCGCCGCTTCGGCCCGTCCGGATCTCGAGCGGCTGCGGGACAACGACCCGCACTCCCAGGTGCGTCTCGCCGCCGAGAACGCTCTCGACAAGCTGCCCTAGCTTACGGAGCCCCGGTGCCCGCTTACCGCGCAGGTACCGGGACTCCTCCTCGGTGACTACGAATCAGAATCCGGTAGCTGCGCAGGCGGCGTCGCAGGCTTGCGGACATCCGTCCGGCGTCGCCGCGTGGGTGATGACGAACGAGCCGTCATCGCAGGCACAGCCGCAGAGAACCGGGGGCGGCGGTAGGGGAATGCCGATCGCCGAAACCGGGGCCGAGGAACCGGAGAGGAAGAGCGCCGCGACGGCGACGAGCGCCGCGTAACGAAAGCGTCTGGACATGGGGACCTCCGTTGGGCCGGCTCATCCTAGGCTCTGCGACCTGTCTACGCCCAAAGCTCCGGTAGGTCAATGCCACGCGGCAATGGCGGCTACTCGTCGACTCCCAGCCGCTCCCGGCCGTAGGCCGCCTTGGCCTGGACCGCCTTGCACCAGTCGCCGTGTTCCAGGTACCAGCGCACGGTCTCGACGATGCCGGACTCGAAGTCGTGTTTCGGCTCCCAGCCGAGTTCGCCGCGGATCTTGTCGGCGTCGATGGCGTAGCGCCTGTCGTGGCCGGCCCGGTCCTGTACGAAGGTCTTGAGGTCGTGGTAGCGGCTCTTGTTCTGGGCCTTCAACGCGTCGTTGTCCGCCGCCGGGCGGAACTGCTCGACCGCGTCGCACAGCCGGTCGACCACCTCGATGTTGGTGCGCTCGTTGCGGCCGCCGATGTTGTATTTCTCGCCCGGCCGGCCGCGGCGTAGCGCGGCGAGGATGCCGGCGCAGTGGTCCTCGACGTAGAGCCAGTCCCGCACGTTGCCGCCGTCGCCGTAGATCGGCAGGGGTTTGCCCTCAAGGGCGTTGAGGATCATCAGCGGGATCAGCTTCTCGGGGAACTGGTAGGGGCCGTAGTTGTTGGAGCAGTTGGTGATGACCACCGGCAGTCCGTAGGTCTTGCCGTAGGCTCGCACCAGGTGATCCGCCGCAGCTTTGGAGGCGGCGTAGGGGGAGTTGGGCGCGTAGGGGGTCTCTTCGGAGAACAGCCCGTCGTCGCCCAGGCTGCCGTAGACCTCGTCAGTCGAGACATGCAGGAAGCGGAACTGCTCTCTGAGCGCCGCGTCGTCGGCCACCAGCTTGCGCGCCGCTTCCAGCAGTTCGAAGGCGCCGACGATGTTGCTCTCGACGAAGGGGCGCGGTCCGTCGATCGAGCGATCGACATGGCTCTCGGCTGCGAAGTTGACGATGGAGGTCGGGGGGTGTTCGGCGATGAGCCGCGCCAGCAGGGCCGGGTCGGCGATGTCCCCCTCGACGAAGGTCACCCGGGGGTCGTCGGTGACGCCGCGGAGGCTCTCGAGGCTACCGGCGTAGGTCAGCTTGTCCAGGACCAGCAGCCGGTCGTCGCTTTCGCTCAACGCATGGCGGACGAAGTTCGAGCCGATGAAGCCCGCGCCGCCGGTGATCCACATGGTGCCCATCGAGCCGTTCCCCTCCTTGGACCCGAGGAATTCGCTCGAGGGTACTCCCCATGCGCGGGGGCCCTTCGAGAGCCTCAGGGTTCCCGGGAGCCCGACGGACTCCCGGGAAAGGGAAGTATAGGCTCGGAGGCCGGCCGCGTCAGCGAGTGGTGACCCGGATGCCGCCGCTACCGGTATCCAGATCGAAGCGGGCGCCGCCGCCTCCGATGATCACGTCCGCCTCGTCCTTGTCCATCCGCCGCACGTTGGCGCCGGGAGCGTCGATCCGCACTCCGCCGCTGCCGGTGCTGGCCCGGATGTGGGCCGAGGCGCTGCCGGGCAGCTCCAGCTGGATGCCTCCGCTGCCGGTATCCATCGAGTAGGTGCCCTGGCCGATCTCGTCGAAGACCAGTTCGATCCCGCCGCTGCCGGTATCGATCACCGCGTCGTCGGTGCTGATGCGGAAGCCGCTGACCCGTCCGCTCCCGGTGTCCACCTCGAGCAGCCGCGCCTCGATCTGTTCCATCTCGACCCGGCCGGAGCCGGTATCGACCATGATTTCCCGGGCGATGATGTTTTCCAGTTCGACCCGGCCCGAACCGGTATCGATGTTGATCTCGCCGCCGGAGCCGGCGTCGATGTGGTGGGCCATCACCCGGCCGGAGCCGGTGTCGACCATCAGGCTGCCGCGAATGTCGCTGGCCTCGACGCTACCGCTGCTGGTGTCGAGCATCAGTTCGCCGTCGACGTTCTTGGCCACGATCGAGCCGACGCCGAGGAAAATCTCCGCTTCGGCGCCCTTGGGCACCTTGACGGTCATGTCCGCCCAGACCTCGAGGCCGCTGCCGCTTCCCTTGACCCGCACCCGGCCCTTGCCGCCGAACAGCGACGAGAGCAGGCCGCCCAGGCCGGAGTCCCGGTCGCCCACGCTGATCTCGGTGCGCGAGCCGCGACCCATCTCCGGGTAGACGTAGTTGCGTTCCCGGTCGACGGGAAACTTGACCAGGACGGCGGCGTCGCCACCCCGGCGGACGTCGATATCCAGTACGCCGGCATCGCTGCCACGCTCATGGACCTCGACGACAAAATCACCGCCCGAGGAGCCCTGGACGTCGATGGCGCCGATCAGGTTCTTGACCTCGAGGCGGCTCGAATCGATGGTGAAGGTCTCGCCGGCAAGGGCGGCCGGCGCGATAACCACCAGCAAAACCATGAAGATAGCGGTGCTGAACGACCCGAAGGTCCGATTTGCCTGTCTCACTGGATCCTCCCGCCCCTCGGAGGGGCCCCGTGCGCCTGCGGCGCGTGCTCCACACCGACTAACGCACCGGATTGCCGTAGGGTTGCTCTCGACGCAATCTTTAGGGGAAGCTCGGGGCGGAGTGAACCAGGCCTCCGGGCTCAGGGGACGACGAAACATGCCGGGTTTGGGTTCGCGATACCTGACCTTGCTGCTGGCCGCTGCGGTGGCCGCCGTCCCGCTCCCTGCCTCTGCCGAGACCGCGAAATCCTCCGCCCGGGAGACCGCCCTCGAGAGCGACGTCCGCGAGGAGATGCTGGTGCGGCGCGCCCGGCTGCCGGTGCGTTTCACCCCCCACCCGGCCCACCCCGACGGCTGCGACAGCATGACCACGGCCCACATCGAGATCCGCGAGGACGGGGTGCTGCTGCCGGTCGAGGGCTTCGAGCGCAACCGGCTGGACACGATTCACGCGGTGTTGATCGACACCAGCGCCAGCATGATCGACCGGCTGACCCGGGCCACCGACGCGGCCGAGCGCTACATCTCCCGCCTCCCGGCGGAAGAGCCGGTGATGCTGGCGACCTTCGGCGACAACCTGGTGATGCATTCGCCGCTGACCCGGGACCGGAGTGAGTTGCTCGACGCACTCGACGAAGTCGAGGTCGGTCACAACACCGCGCTCCACGACGCGTTGCACTACGTGGTGCGCTACCTGTCACCGCGGCCCGAACGCAAGGTGGTGGTGCTGTTGACCGACGGCTGCGACTCGGCCAGCCAGCACCTTCACACCCTGCCCGAAGTGCTGGATCTGGTCGAGTCCACCGAGAACCTGTCGCTGTTCCTGATCGGTGTCGACCTGCCCAACAACTGCCGGGCGATCGGCTCACGGATCGGGCCCCCGACCGGGCCCCAGAACACCCTGGATCAACTCGGCCGCTACTCCGGCGGCAAGATGTTCCCGATCCACGAGACCAGCAGGGTCGGCGAGATCTTCGACGAGATCAGGGACATGCTCGACCGGGAGGGGTTCGTCGTTTATCGCCCGCGCCCCTTCGACCAGGGCGTGGCCGCCCGGGATGACGGAACCAGGCGCCGCCGGGTCCGGGTGCGCTCGACTCACAAGACCTGCGAGGTGGAGTCGGCGGGGTCCAAGTACCGGATCGAGAAGCCCAGGGACGCCGGCGTCGCCTCGGCCCTCGACCGGGATACCGACCTGCCGCAAGAGGTGCCGCTGGAGTTCAGCCTGTCGAAGAAGTGGCTGCGCGCCCTGGCGATGGATGAACGCTCGGGCTCGGCGCCTTACTTCGAACTGGGTGCCGGGCACGTAACCGGGCGGCTCCCGGACATCGCCTCCGAGCGCGGCACGCTCTACTCGCCGCGGGCGCGCCGTTCGGGCGGCTACCGGCTGCTGCCCGATCCCTCTCCCTCCTACACCCTGCGCGACATCGACCTGGAGGTGCCGGACTTCCCGCAACTGCGCAGCGAGCTGCGAGAGCCCCTGGAGGTCCTGCTCTATCTGCTGGACCAGGGCCGGGAGCCCTTCCGCAAGGGTGAGGATCGAGAGTGGGACGTGACCCTCAACCCCGGCTGGGTCCACGGGCAGACCTTCCTGCAGTTGCGTCCGTTCTTCGGCGTGACCCTCTACAACTATCCGGCCTACCGGCAGTGGGCCTACGAGCGTCTCCACGCCGACTATCGCGAGGGCCTGAAACAACACCTGGACGACATTCGCCGCAACCACGAACTGAACGCCGACGAGATGCAGGTGTTGACCGATGCTCTGGCCGAGGTGGAGTACGAGCCCTCGGCTGCGGACCCGCAGCGCTACCTCGGTGAGTGGTTGGGGGATGTCACCGCCTTCGATCTGGTGCGGGAGCTGGAACGCCGTGCCGTGAACCACACCCTGGGGCATCCGGTCGGTTCCGGCCCGCGAGCCCTGCGCACCGTCGAAGAGCGTTGGCAGGATCTGGAGCGCTGGTTCCCGGCTCCGACCCATGTACGGATCATCACACCGTTGGTGCCGGCTATCGACGCCGGCAGGGAAGCAGTGGGCTTCTATCGATTCGTCCTGCCCCGGGCCGAAGCCGAGCGGGCGCCCCTGGACGGCGTGCCGCCGGAGCCGTTGGGTCTGGAGTTCTTCCGCTGGTTGCGCCAACGGGCCGGGCAGGCCGGCGGGGACGTCGAGGTCCACGACCTGGCCTACGAGCCGCTCCTCTGGCGCGATCGCCGTCGGGTGCGCCGGGCGCTCGAGAAGGGGAGCGATGCGGATACCCCCTGGCGCAAGCTGCGGGTGCTGCAGGCGGACGTCGGGCCGGCCGGGAGCCCGGCTCCGACGGTGCGGCTCACCGCCTACTATCCGGGCTACGGTCAGACGGTGGAGAACGGTCCCGAGGCGGGACCCCTCTGCCTGACGGCGCGTCCGCTGGAGCGGAACCGGGGTCCGTGGGTGGCGGAGATGCTGGGGCTGGCCTGCGATCTACAGCCTCGGTGCTTCTTCTTCGATCCCTTCGAGGAACCCGAAGATCGAGACGCCCTCGCGGCCGACAGACACTGACCGCCCAATAGACATTAGAATGGACCCATGACCGCGAAGATCGAAGTCGCAGCCGGGCTGCGCAACTGGGTCGAGATCGATGGGGCCGCTCTGCGTCACAACGCCCGGGAGTTCCGCCGCCGCCTGGCCGCGTCGACCCGCCTCGGCGTGGTGGTCAAGTCCAACGCCTACGGCCACGGCATCCTCGAGACCGCCCGGATCGCCGTGGACGAGGGCTGTGACTGGCTCTGCGTCAATGAAGCCTCCGAGGGAGTTGCGCTACGCAGCGCCGGTTTCCGCAAGCCGGTCCTGGTGATGGGCTACGTGCCGCTGGGGGAACTGGACGCGGTGGTGGCCCACGATCTGCGGCCGGTGGTCTACAACCTCGAGACCCTCGATCGCCTCGAGACCCTCTGCGAGCAGGCGGGCAAACAGGTCGCGGTGCATCTCAAGGTCGAGACCGGAACGAACCGCCAGGGCATCCCCCTCGAGGAGTTGGCGAGTTTCGTCACGCGGCTCGGCGGTTCGCCGCAGCTCCGGCTCGACGGCCTGTCGACCCACTTCGCCAACATCGAGGACACCACCGAGCACGGTTTCGCCGAGGAGCAGATCGCGCGCTTCCAGTCCGCGTCGGCGTCGCTCAGAGAGCGGCACCCTGAGTTGATCTGCCACGCCGCTTGCTCGGCGGCGACACTGCTGTTCGGCCGGATGCATCTCGATCTGGCGCGGATCGGTATCTCCTTCTACGGAATCTGGCCCTCCAAGGAGACCTACCTGTCCTGTCTCGAACGGGGTACGCCGACCCTCGACCTGCGCCCGGCGCTCAGCTGGAAGACCCGTGTCGCCCAGGTCAAGACCGTGCCCGAGGGTTCGTTCATTGGATACGGCTGCACCTATCGCACCACGCGCGAAAGCCGCATCGCGGTGTTGCCGGTCGGCTACTACGAGGGCTACGACCGGGGTCTCTCCGGGGTCGGCCACGTGTTGATCCGGGGTAAACGGGCGCCGATCCGTGGCCGGGTCTGCATGAACATGTGCATGGTCGACGTCAGCGACATTCCTGGCGCAGGGCTCGAAGACGAGGTTGTGTTGCTCGGCAGCCAGGAAGGGGAGCACATCGCCGCGGCCCAGATCGCGGCCTGGCTGGGCACCATCTCCTACGAGGTCGTGGCCCGTATCAACCCGGAATTGAGGCGAATCGTGACCGATTCGGAAGCGGCCAGCTGACGCTTGATTTAATCCCCGTGGCGGCGTTAAATTCAACGCTACGGACCCCTTACAAAGAGAAGGCGATGAAGGGCAAGCAGATTCGTGTGGACTGGGACGACCTCGAGGCGGCGTTCAACAACCGCAACGAGGAGATCACCTACTACCTCGACATGATCACGGGTCACGTGCACATCGACGGGGAAGGTGAGGAAGAGGCCTTCGACGACGACGGTGAGCCTCAGTACCAGTCGGGAGATGCCGGAACCCGGGCGGTGGTGACTCCGCCGACCACCGACATCCTGGTCGACTGGATGCGGGAGTTCTTGCGTCAGGGCCAGGCACAGGGTGAAACCGCCGAGCGCCTGACCGCAGCCCTGGATCAGAAGGATGTTCCCGGTGTCCGCAGCGTGCTCAACGAGGACGCCGAGGTGCGCGATCTGTGGTACGCCTTCCGCGCCGACCGGACCCAGGGGTTGATTCGCGATTGGCTGGCCAAGCACGAAATCCAGCCGATCGAACCCGCGCCCTGGGAGTAAACCCGGGCAATCGAGTCGTCAGATCTCGATCACGATCGAGTCGCTAGACCTCGATCCGCTCC
This sequence comes from Acidobacteria bacterium Mor1, assembly GCA_001664505.1. Lineage (GTDB taxonomy): Bacteria > Acidobacteriota > Polarisedimenticolia > Polarisedimenticolales > Polarisedimenticolaceae > Mor1. The sequence goes on along the minus strand of CP011806.1, from coordinate 3,278,106 downwards.
ATCACCCGTTCAGGGCTGTTCCACATCAGCACGTCGAGGATCGAGAGGTTCTCGATGAACGGCCGTTTGCCGCAGGAGTAGCGGAACGGCGGCGGGTTCTGGATGTGTAGCTCGATGCCCCGGGATGCGAACTCCTCCAGCCTGAAGATCTCACGCCCACCCGGCGGGTTGAGGTAGTCGGTGGCGCCCAGCCGATCGCAGATCTCCACCGCCCACTGTCCGGGGTGTTCGATCGGCGGCAGCTCCAGATCGAGCTCCGAACAGATCGCGTAGTCGAAGTGGATGCCCAGGTACCGGCAGACCGTTGCAAGAGTGTAGACGTTCAGGCCGACCAGGGAGTCGTCGCCGCACCGGTCGAAGGCATCGGCGACCAGCTCCCGGACCGCGCCGAAGTACGGTGCATGCCGGCGGTAGTGCTCGAGTTGCCCCAGCACACGGTCGCGGGTCGCCTGGCGGTCCTTGATCCGGGCTTCCCGGATCGTCCCTCCCGCCCTGCGTTCCACCGGGATGCTGACGTACTGCCAGCCCTCCTCGGGGTGCAGGATCCGGTTGCGATTCATCCAGCTCTTGCGGCGATAGGCCACGATGTCGAACACGACCCAGCGGTCAGTGCGATGGATCAGTTCGAAGTATCCCAGGTAGGGGAAGAAGTAGGGCTGCATGATGCCGAGGCAGAGCCGCTGACCCGGCGGGCGTGAGGGCGCTAGCGAGGACACAGGATCGCCTCGTAGCGGTAGTGGGCCGCGTAGAAGGGTTCGGGCATCTTGCGGAACTCGACCTCCCAGCCGCTGAGGGCGGCCAGTTCGGTCAGTTCATCGCGGGTGCGCCAGATCCCGATCGCCGAGCCGGGGTCGTCTTCGATGCCCGGCTCGTAATCCCGTTCGCGATAGAACTCGCCCAGGAGTTCCCGGTCGGGAAGGTTGCCCAGGTAAAGCCGCTGCACCTGTCCGAAGCGTCGCCGCAGAGTTGCCAGCAGCGCCCCGGCCTTGTCGGCGGGCAGGTACTGGAACGACCCGTAGCAGACCGCCTTGTCGAAGGCCGCAGGCGCCGTCATGCTGCCGGCGAAGTCGAGCACGTCGTCCAGGTGGTAGGTCTCGTGGGGGTCTCGCTGGAAGAACTCATGGGCCACCGAGATCAACGCCGGCGAACGGTCGACTCCCAGGCCTCCTGCGCAGCGCGACAGAAACCGGGTCGTCAGGGCGCCGTTGCCGCAACACAGGTCGAGCAGGCGGTCCCGGGGATTCAGTTCGAGACCGTGACAAACGGCGTCGACGATCATCTCGATCTGCTGTTCGTCGACCGGCCGGCCGTTGACCGTGCGCCGGACCTGTCCCCAGAAGTCCGTTCGGGCACAGGTCTTGGGGTGTTCGTCGTAGAAGTCCATCGAGTAGCGGGTCATCGCGGCGTGCCCTCCGCAATCGTGCCGGGGTCGGCCGCCTCGGCGCTTCGAGTCAGCAGCCAGCCGAGGATCGCGGCCATGCGCGCCTCGGAGAGCGGCGCTTCCTCGCCCGGGGACGAAGCGGTCCCGCCGGGACGCGGGCCGGCTGCAACCGTCGACGGGAACAGCGGCTCACCACCGAAGTAGCGGCGGGCGACCTCGGCGTTCCCCTCGGCGTAGCGCTCGAGGATCCGCCGGCGGGCTGCATCGTCGAGCAGCGGCCGTTCGTCGAACAGGCCGCTACCGGCGCTGCGCGCCGAAAGCTCGATCAGCTCCCGGTGATAGCGGCGTTTGTCCTGGGTCTCGAGGGGCAGCCGGTTGATCGTGCGCTGGAACTCCAGCAGGCTGCGATTCAGTCCGCCGTTGACCGTCGTCGCCGGGATATCGAAAGTTGCCGGGTCGACGCCCAGCACCTGCAGAAAATCTTCGAACAGCCAACCGGGCGGACCGTCTTCCGTGTAGCGCCGCACGCAGAGGGCGTCCTCGCCGAAGACCGCGCTCCAGCGTTCGAGCTGGGCCCGGTAGTCCCAAAGGGTGTCCCAGTGTTCCAGGCAGTCCTCGAGGGTGTGCACCGCGCCTTGAGCCTTGATCGTCTGGTTGTACCAGGAGGCGTGGGCCATGTCCTGCCGCCGCAGGTAGACCACGATGCTCAGTTCGTTGTCGTCGTACAGATCGCAGTCACGAAGTAGCTGCGCCAGGCGTTCCGGATGGGGCAGCAGGAAGAAGTTTTCGCTACTCAGCAGCAGCGTCGGTTCGTCCCCCAGCGAGCGAATCAGCTCGAGCTGCAGCTCCGCCAGGCTCTTCGGCTGCGGAGTGGCCCATTCGGGATAGCCGCCGTCGAGCAGAAAGGCCAGGTCGTGGTGGCCTCCACCGCGCAGGTTGACCAGCGGGTAATCCACACCCTGCATCCGGAGTCGATCCCGCTGGGCGTGACAGAACCGTTGAAGCGCCGTGGAACCGGTCTTCGGTGCACCGATGTGAACGACGCAACGCCGCGAGCTGCGGGCCATCATCCACCGCTCCCGCCGGCGCGGAGAGCCGGGTCGGCATCGACCTGCGCCGGCAGCGGGATCCCGCTGCGCCGGCTGGCGTTGTGCACCACCGAGGCGAGGGCGTTGACGATCTGCCGGTCGGTCAGAATCGCCATGTCGGGATGGCAGGGCACGTTGATCATCCGGTCGTAGAGTTGCTGGGCGCGGGGGAAGCCGTCGGCGCCGGGAACGTAGTACTTGCGCAGCACCACGACCTCGTTCTGAAGATCGGTCATCGATACGGGCAGGCTCGCCAGAAGCGGCATGTGCCCGATGGGACCGCAGCCTTCGGGGTCGGTCAGCGGCCGCAGTGGGAGGCCCGCCTCTTCGACCAGCTTGATCACCCGCGCGCGTTGGGCCTCGTAAAAGCAGGCCCAGTCGGCAAAGCGTTCCAGCCGGTCGAGGATGTACGCGCAGGAGAGATCGGAGATCTTCCCGTTGAAAGCGCTGGGCCGTGCAGCAGGCTCGAGGCCGGCACCGAAGTTGAGCAGGCGGCGAACCGTATCTTCGTGCTCCTCGGCGACGAGAACGCACCCCCCTTCGCCGGCGCCCCAGGGTTTTGTCTGGTGGAACGAAAGGAAGTGGGGAACCCCGTCGAGCACCGGGCTTCCGGCCCGGGGGAAGCAGGCTGCGTTGTCGACGATCAGCTCCTTGCCGCGGGCCCGGCAGAAGGCGTCGTACTTGGTCCAGCCGGTGTAGAGGCCGAAAGCGTTGGTCACGAGCACGCCGTCGTACCGGTCTTCGGGGATGCAGGCCAGCGCCTCCAGGTCGAGCAGGCCGCGCTCGTCGCAATCGACCAGCAGGCCGTCGGCGAGTTTGCCGGCGAAGCTCGAGAGGAATGCGAAGGCGGAGCCGGCCCACCGTAGCGGCCGGCCGGCGCGATATTCGTGCAGGCCGGTCAACGCCATCAGCGCGGCGGTGCCGCTGCTGCAAACCACCGCCCGGGTACCGCGCGGGGCCAGCAGGGTCTCGATGGTCCGTTCCAGCCGCGCACTCAGCGGTCCGCCGTTGGCCCAGTGGTTGGCCTCACGGGAGGGCTCGAGCAGCTCCCGCACCCGCTCGAAGTCGGGCGCCTTGTTCTCGATGAAATCGAGGGGCTGGCTGGTCTCGGCACTCATTCCGCGCACGCATCTCCTTTCGGAGAGGCATGAACAGCAAGGGGTGTGCCACGGAAAAGGCCACGAATTCAGCGGCTTTTGCAGCGTGGCGCCGCTCTGCCGACGCTGCCGGCGTCAAGGATCCGACGGCCGGGCCGGCCGCACCGACAGCGGAGCGCTACCAGTAGATCTCGAAGGTCATGGTGTCTCCCTGCCGGTATTCGCCGGTCTCGCTCACGCCGACCGGACGCCAGTAGAGCGGACCCGCCGGGAGGCGCACGTCGACGGGAAGGCGCAGCAGACCGCGTCGCAGCGGTTCCGAGGCCCAGACCCGGCGCAGCGCGGGCTCGCCGGGCGAACGGACATCTTCGATGGCCTGCAGGATCTCGACGTAGACCGGCGTACGGTCCGAGGGAATCGTCCAGCGGAACACCACGTCCGCCTGCTTGACCAGCAGCTCGGGCTCCAGCGGGTCGGGAATCGGATCCGGGGAGAGCTCCTGCTCCGGCGCCAGGAACCAGAGCGCGCCGACGCCGACCACGGCGGCGGCGATCATCATCCCGATCGTCTTGCGGGTGAGCAGGGCGCGGCGGGCCATCAGGATTCCGCCTTGCCGGGGCAGAGCCGCCGTAGTTGGTCGAAGCTGTAGATCCCGGTGTCGTGGCCGTCGGACCACTTGATCGAGATGGCGTAGCGGCCGACCGGGTGCAGTTCCACCGGGCGCACGTCGGCGGGGACGCTCTCGTCCCGCAGGGTCTTGCGGCCGCTCATCTCGTCGACACAGTGGGCGCAGGCGCAGGAACAGCGCAGGTAGTGGGCCGGGTAGAAGGACTCATGCCCGTCCGCCCACTTCACGGCGATCTCGCCGTTGGGCAGGGCAAGGTAGTGCTGGGCCTGGGTGCGCGGCGAACTCATCGCCGAGATTCTAGCGCGCCTGCCCGCCGGAGCGCGAAGCCCGCCTGCCCCGTAGCCCTGGCCATGGGGGCGAAGGGACGAGGCCTCAGTCCGCCGAGGCGGTTACCGGTTCCGGCTTGGCCGCTTCGCCGCCGCTCGAAGACTCGCTCTCCGCCGCCGGCGAGGCGACCGAGGTCTTGCGGGTCGCGGTCTTCTTCTTGGCTGCGGTCTTCTTGCTGCCGGCCTTCTTGGCCACCTTCTTCTTGGTGGTCTTTTTCTTTGCGGCCGACTTCTTCTTGGCGACCTTCTTCTTGGTCGTCTTCTTCTTGGCCGCCTTCTTGGCGATGGCCTTCTTCTTGCCGCGGCCGCGGCGAACCGGCGCCTTCTCCAGCAGTTCCTGACACTGTTCCAGGGTCAGGCTCTTGGGATCGGTGTCCTTGGGCACCCGGGCGTTCTTTTCCTTGTTGGTGATGTACGGGCCGTAGCGGCCGTTCAGCACCTGGATGCCGTGCTCTTCGAAGTCCTGGATGATGCGGTTCTTGTCCGCCTCTTTCTTGGCGGCGATCAGTTCCAGCGCCCGAGGCAATTCGATGGTGTAGGGATCGTCGTCGGTGTCCCGGGGGATCGAGACGAACTTGTCGCCGTAGCGCACGTAGGGGCCGAAGCGGCCGACCGAGGCGGAGACCGGTTCCCCTTCGGGGGTCTCACCCAGTTTGCGCGGCAGCTTGAACAGCTCCAGCGCGTCTTCCAGGGTGATCTCGTTCATCCGTTGGCCGGGGCGCAGTCCGGCGAAGAGCGGCTTCTCCTCGTCGTCCTTGCTGCCGACCTGGACGAACGGACCGTAGCGGCCCATGCGCACGATCACCGGCTTCTGGAGCTTGGGATGAATTCCGAGCTCCCGTGCCTGGGCGGCTTGCTCCCGGGTGACCGTCTCGTCCTTGTGCTTCACCAGTTCGATGAACGGGTGCCAGAACGCGCCAAGCAGCGGGACCCACTCCCGTTCGCCGCGGGAGATCTCATCCAGCTCGTCTTCCAGGTTCGCGGTGAACCCGTAGTCGACGTACTGGGTGAAGTGTTCGGTCAGGAAGTGATTGACGATGCGCCCCACGTCGGTGGGAATGAAGCGCTTGGACTCCGATTCCACGTACTCGCGGTTGCGCAGGGTCGAGATGATGCTGGCGTAGGTCGACGGCCGGCCGATGCCGTGCTCTTCCAGGGCCTTGACCAGGCTGGCGTCGGTGTAGCGCGGGGGCGGCTCGGTGAAGTGCTGATCCGCCCGGATACCGGCGACCTGCAGCACGTCCCCTTCCTCGACCGGGGGCAGCGCCTTGTCCGCCTCCTCGTCTTTGACGTCGTCCTTGCCCTCCTGGTAGACGGCGATGAAGCCGGGCTGGACCAGGGTCGAGCCGGTGGCCCGGAAGCGGCCGGTGGACGCGTCGACCACCGGATGCAGATCCAGGGCGACCATGTCAAACAGCGCGTGGACCATCTGACAGGCCACGGTGCGCTTCCAGATCAGGCTGTAGAGCTTGTACTGGTCTTCGTTGAGGTGCGCCTTGAGCTCTTCCGGCGTGCGCATGATGCTGGTCGGCCGGATCGCTTCGTGGGCTTCCTGGGCGTTCTTGGCCTTGGTCTTGTAGACCCGCGCTTCCTCGGGAAGCTTGTCGGCGCCGTAGCGCTGGCCGATGAACTCGCGAATCTCACCGAGGGCTTCCGCGGCGAGGGTCACCGAGTCGGTACGCATGTAGGTGATGAGACCGGTGGCGCCCTCTTCGCCCAGGTCGATGCCTTCGTAGAGGCGCTGGGCGGTCATCATCGTTCGTTGGGCGCTGAAGCCCAGCTTGCGCGAGGCCTCCTGCTGCATCGTCGACGTGGTGAAGGGCGCGGCCGGGTTGCGGCGCCGCTTCTTGCGTTCGATGGCGTGGACCTTCAGCTTGCCGCCGTCTCCGTCGGGGGAACCGCCGGTGGCGGCGAGCAACGCGTTCCGTGCCGCCGTCGCCTGCTCTTCGTTGACGAAGGAGAACTGCTCGGTCTTCTTGCCCTGGTACTCGGCGAGGCGTCCGGCGAAGGCCTTGCCTTCGCTCGCCAGATCCGCCTCGATGCTCCAGTACTCCTGCTTCTCGAACGCCTCGATCTCGAGTTCGCGCTCGACGATCATCCGCAGCGCGGGGCTCTGGACCCGGCCGGCGGAGAGTTGCGGCCGGACCTTGCGCCACAGGAGCGGCGAGAGGTTGAAGCCGACGAGGTAGTCCAGGGCGCGGCGGGCCTGTTGGGCGTTGACCAGATCCTCGGAGAGGCCCCGGGGTTCGGCGATCGCTTCCTGGATCGCCTTCTTGGTGATCTCGTGGAACACGACGCGGAAGACTTCCTTGCCCTCGAGGTCGCCGCGTTCGCGCAGCAACTCGTACAGGTGCCAGGAAATCGCCTCGCCTTCGCGGTCAGGGTCCGTCGCGAGGTAGAGGGCGTCGGCTTTCTTCAGGGCCTTGGCGATGGCGGAGACATGCTTCTCGTTGCGAGAGATCACCTCGTATCTCATCGCGAAGTCATTCTCGGGGTCGACCGCCCCCTCCTTGGGGACCAGGTCACGGACATGGCCGTAGGAGGCGAGCACCTTGAAGTCCTTCCCCAGGTACTTCTCGATGGTCTTGCCCTTGGCCGGCGATTCGACGATGACGAGATTCATGCCCATTCACTCACTGAGAAACAGGTTGGTTTCGTTCGCTAAGCCCTTTAAATGCAACGGTTTCTGAGCTGGGCTCGACCGCATCCGGTCTTACACTTCCGTTTTCGGGCGCAGAACATAGTACCTGCCTGTCAATTCTTCAACCGAGCCCCGGAGCACCAGACTGAACAGTGCCGCCTGCAACCTCGCGGTTCCAAGAGGGGTCCGTTCCGCCAGTTCATCGATGTGCCGGGGCTCCACTACATCTAACACAGCCACCACCGCCCGCTCGTCAATCGTCTCTTTTTCGGAGGTTTCCGCGCCCGGACCAGCCCCTGGCGAGGGGGAGCGGAGCCCCGAGGTGTACATCGGCGACAGCTCGTCGAGGATGTCGGCGCTGGTGTGGACCAGCCGGGCCCCCTGCTGGATCAGGCGGTGGCAGCCCTCGGCCACCGGCGAGTGGATCGGCCCGGGTACGGCCATCACCTCCCGGCCCAGGTCGAGGGCCTGCCGGGCGGTGATCAGCGCCCCCGAACGCCCCGCGGCCTCGACGACCACCACCGCAGCCGACAGAGCGGCGATCAGCCGGTTGCGCCTGGGGAACTGCTCCGGCCGGGCGGGCGCGTCCATCGGCAGCTCCGACAGCACCGCGCCGCTACCGGCGATCTCGCGGAACAGATCCCTGTTTTCCGGGGGATAGAGCCTGCCGAGGCCGGCGCCGAGGACCGCGATCGTCGAACCGCCTGCCTCGAGGGCGCCCTTGTGGGCGGCGGTATCGATGCCCCGGGCACCTCCCGAGACCACCTCGAGCCCCTGCCGGGTCAGGCTGGCGGAGAGCCCTGCGGCGATCCGGCGGCCATAGGCGGTGCAGCGGCGGGAGCCGATCAGGGCCGCCCGGGTGACCCCGCCTTCGAAGGTGCCCCACTTATATAGAACGACCGGCGGGTCGGGGAGCTGCTCCAACTCGGCGGGGTACTCCCTGGAGGAGCGGGGCAGGATGCGGACGCCCAGCCGCCGGGCGGCGGCGAGCTCGGACCGGGCCAGACGCCGGAGGCCCGGCCGGGCCCGTCGGGCGACTTCCAGGGATCGCTCCCCGCGGAACCCCATCTGCTCCAGCGGGCGCTCCTGCGCCAGTTCCCCGGGATCGCCCCCGGCGTTCAGCAGGCGGCGCTTCGCTGCTGCCCCCAGACCGGGCAGCAGCGCCAGCATCAACCAGTCGATGATCCCGCTCCGGTCCATGTTTTCACCCCGGGGATGAAGATGGGAGCCGGGCGCGGCGAGAGGAAGGGACAGGGTTGTGCCCACGAAACGACTGTTGATCCTATAAACTCGCCGCCTATATTCCTCCCGGTAGTCTCCAGATCTATCAAGAGCAATGGAAGACAGGTACTCATGAGCAAGCACGGTGATTTTCGCCATCATCCGGCCGGGAAGTCGTCGACGACCGGCCCGCAGCCGCAGATGGCCGCTCCTAGGTTGGGTGTCGTGGGAAACAAACGCATTCTCGTCGCCGACGAAGACCCGGTCACCGCTCGTTTCCTCAAGTCGCTGCTGGAGCGGGAGGGATACGAGGTCACGCTCGCCGAGGATGGCGAGCGGGCTCTCGAGTTGACCCGGCTCAGCCGTCCCCATCTGATTCTCAGCGACCTGACCATGCCCTATCGGGATGGCTATGGACTCTTGCGTGAGATTCGCCAAGATGAAAAACTGGCCGGCATTCCCCTGATTATTCTGTCCGTACGCGACCGGGAGGCCGATATCGTGCGCGGATTCGATGAAGGCGCCGACGACTACATCGTCAAGCCATTTCATTCGCGGGAGTTGCTGGCGCGGATCCGCCACGCTCTGACGCGATAGTTCGTTTCGGCCGGAGTCCGATCGCCCGATGCTTCATGTGCTCACCGTCGTCATCGTCGTCATCGGGGCGGTCTTCCTGCTCCTGACCGGCGTGATCGTGGTGAACAAGGCGTGGCGTGAAACCCGCCAACGGCGATTTCGTTCCCGGCGCACCGTCCTCGAGCCCCAGATCCTGCGCTGGGTTCATCACGGCGAAGGCTCGCTCTCTCAGGCACTCTCCGGCGAGACCGCTGCCGACGACGGCGCGGTGATCGAATCGGTGTTGCTCGACCTGGCTCAACGTGTGCGCGGCGAGGAACTGGAGCGCATCTCCGCCTCCCTCGACGAGATGGGCTACGTCGACGACTACCTCGAACGACTGGGCTCCCGCAGTTGGTGGGTCCGCGCCCGCGCCGCGGAGCAACTCGGCCTGGCCATGTCGCGGCGTTCCGTCGACTCGTTGGTTCGAGCTCTCGAAGACGAATCCTCGGAGGTGCGCATTCGCGCGGCCCAGTCGTTGGCGCAGCTCGGAGGTGAGGCCTCGCTGCGCCCCCTGATCCTCGCGCTCAACGAGCCCAGCCGTTGGTCGACGATCCGGATCGCGGACATCCTGACCTCGATGGGCCGGCAGGTGGTCGATCAGTTGATCGACCTGTGGCCGGACCTGACCCGCCGCGGACGCCTCGCGGCCCTGGACGTGATCGGCAGGATCCGCCCGCTGCGCGCCCAGCCCTGGCTGTACGATCGGCTCGCCGATGAGGACGCGGACATCCGCGCCCGGGCCTGCCATGCCCTCGGCGCCATCGGCGATCCCAACTCAGGCGACCGGGTAGCCGATCTGCTGCAAGATCCCGAGTGGCCGGTTCGCGCCATGGCGGCCAAGGCTCTGGGGCGGATGCGCTACGACACGGCGATCCCGGCCCTTTGCGAGTCCCTGCGCGATGCCGCCTGGTGGACCCGCAGCAATGCGGCCGAAGCACTGCGCTCGATGGGGCGCAAGGGAGTGACCGCCCTGGACCGCATGCTCGACGACGAAGATCGCTACGCACGGCATCAGGCGGTGCTGATGCTGCAACAGGTCGGCATCGTCGACGAACAGGTCGACCGCCTGGCCCACGCCGGCCCCGAAGCGGCTGCGGCCGAAGAGATGTTGCGGCGGATGGCTCACGCCGGCCCCGCCGACCGGCTGGCCGAGTTGTTGGAGCGGCACCCCGACAGCCGGGTGCGCCAGATTCTCGCGGGGATCCTGGATACTCCCGGTTCGGAGGTTTCCTCATGAGCTGGGTCGGCTACGCCGCGCAGGGCATCAACCTGTTCAACCTGTTCGTCGTGTTCTACTTCACGGCGCTGAACTCGATCTACCTGCTGCTGTTCTTCGTCTCGATGGGCGAAGTATTGCGCTTCGTCAAGCGCACGTTCTTCTCCGACTACCGGCAAATCATGCAGTCGGAGATGACCTGGCCGGTCTCGATCGTCGTACCCGCCTACAACGAGGAACGCACCATCGTCGAGACGGTGCGCTCGTTGATGATGATCAACTACGGCGAGTTCGAGATCATCGTGGTCAACGACGGGTCCGACGATGAGACCCTCGAGAAGCTGACGGAGGCCTTCGATCTGCGGAAGACCGACAAGGTCTATCGCCGCGTCCTCGAGACCGAGGACGTGCGGGGGATCTACGGCTCGCTCCAGAACCCGATGCTGGTGGTGGTCGACAAGGAGCGCGGAGGCAAGTCCGACGCCCTCAACGCCGGCATCAACCTCAGCCGCTACCCGCTGTTCTGTTCCTTCGACGCCGACTCGGTGATCGAGGACAACGCCCTCCTGCGGGTGGTCAAGCCGTTCATGGAGGCGCCCCAGGAAACGGTCGCCGCCGGCGGCATCGTGCGTATCGCCAACGGTTGCCGGGTGCAGGACGGCCGGGTGGTGCACATCGAGCTGCCCGACAAGATGCTGCCGATCCTGCAGGTGGTCGAATATCTGCGGGCCTTCCTTACCGGACGTGTGGGCTGGAGTGTGCTGCGCGCGCTTCTGATCATCTCCGGCGCCTTCGGCATCTACCGCAAGCAGGAGGTGATCGAGATCGGGGGCTACTCCCGGGAGACGGTCACCGAGGATCTGGACCTGGTGGTGCGCCTGCATCGCCACATGCGCCAGAACAAGCGCAAGTACCGGGTCGTGTTCGTGCCCGATCCGGTTTGCTGGACCGAGGCCCCGGAGCGGTTGCGCGACCTGATGCGCCAGCGAAGCCGCTGGCACCGGGGCATGGTCCACGCGCTGTGGCACAACCGGGGGTTGATGTTCAACCCGCGCTACCGGGTATTGGGGCTCTTCAGCTTCCCCTACTTCGTGATCTTCGAGCTTTTGGGCCCGATCATCGAGGTGCTGGGCTACATCTCGGTGGTGGTCTCGTATCTGCTGGGGCTCCTCAATACCGAGTTCTTCCTGCTGTTCCTGGCGGTGTCGGTGCTGTACGGCACCTTCCTCTCGATCGCCGCCGTGCTGCTCGAGGAACTGTCCTTCCGCCGCTATCCGAGTTGGCTCGACCTGACGAAGCTGGTGGTATTCAGCATCCTCGAGAACTTCGGCTACCGGCAGCTGCTGGCCCTGTTCAAGGTCAAGGCCTTCTTCGATATCCTCTGGGCCCGGGGCGGTTGGGGCGAAATGCAGCGTTCGGGCTTCAAGCAGTCCGACGGCAGCGCCGAAGCCGCGGAGCCGACGCCATGAAACGGCTACTCCTCAGTTGGATCTGTCTGATGGCCGCCTTCGGTGCGGCAGTCGCCGACGTGGACGTGATGTTCGAGGAGGCCCGGGAGGCCGGCCGCGCCGGCCGTCACGGCGAGGCGCGCAAGATCTGCAAGGAGATCCTGGCCGAGGCCCCCGGCTACGTCGACGTGCGGCTCTACCTGGCGCGGCTTCACCTCTGGGATCGCCAGCTCGCCGATGCCCGCACTCAGTTCGAGCGGGTGCTGAAGGACGACCCGTACCGTCTCGATGCACTGATGGGGCGCGTCGATGTCGAGCTCCAGGCCCACGCCTGGTTCGAGGCGGTGCTGCAGGCGGACAAGGCGCTCAAGCGTCACCCGCGATATCCCGAGCTGCTGTTCCGCCGGGCGCTGGCACTGGAAGACCTGGGCTACGGCCGGGAGGCGCTGGAAGACATCCGGCTGGTGTTGATCGAACGGCCCGACTGGGAGCAGGCCCAGGACCTCCAGCAGCGGCTGTTCCTGCGCTACCCGCGTTATAAGTTCTCCGCCGACATCCTCTTCGAGAGCTTCGACGACATCGACGACTGGTACGACCTGGTGCTTCAACTACAGGGGCGCTACCGGGGTGGCTTCATCACCGGCCGCGTGACCCTGGCCGACCGGTTCTCGACCAATGCCGAGCAGTACGAGGTCGATGTCTATCACCGGGCCGGCCCGGGATACTTCTACTTCAACGCCGGCTACTCCGACTCGACCCTGTTCCCCGAGCAGCGCTACGGTGCCGAGTACTTCTTCCCGTTCTCCCGGGACTTCGAGGCGTCGGTCGGCGTGCGGCACCTGGATTTCCGGGTCGACACCGTGACGCTCTACACCGGAACGATCGGGATGTACCGGGGGAACTGGTTCATCTGGCTGCGGCCGTTCTACGCCGATCGTGATTCCGGCGACGAGACCTCGGCGACCCTCTCGGCCCGCCTGTTCGGCAAGGATGTGGAGTCTCACTGGACCGCGTCCATCGGCGCCGGCTCGACTCCCGACGCCGATCTCGTGACCCCCGAACTCGAGCGCTCCGATGAATGGCGAGTCGGCCTGGCCTGGCAGCAGACCCTCGGCCGCGCCTGGATCGTCCGCGCCCGGGTCGGCGCCCGCTCCCAGGAGTTCGCTACCGGCAACCGGGACAGCTGGTCCCTGGGCGTCGGGTTCTCCCGCCTCTTCGACTGACCCCGATCGAACCCGGGCTCCCGAGGATTACGCAGCCGCTTCCGGGTGCGCCGCGACCTCGCTTGCTCTCGAAACAAAAAAAAAACGGGGTGGAGCCGGTTGCCCGCGGCTCCACCCCGTACGCAAGTGGGAGGGGGGTATCCGTTGATTTCGTTTCGAGAGGCTAGTACTCCTCGCCTTCGTCCACCGGGTCGGCCGGTAGATCGGCGGCCGCGCCGCCGCCGTCGTTGGACTGAGACTGCATCTGGCCGTAGATCGGGTCGAGATTCTCGACCGCGTCCTGCCACATGGCGTTGTCCATCCACAGGTAGCCGTCAGCCCACAGGTAACCATCGGCCCAGAGGTAGCCGTCGGCCCACAGGTAGCCGTCAGCCCAGAGGTAGCCGTCGGCCCACAAGTAGCCGTCAGCCCACAGGTAGCCGTCAGCCCACAGGTAACCGTCGCCCCACAGCTCGGAAGCCGAGTAGCCGTCACCCCAGATCAGGCGCGGGTCCTCGACCAGGATGACCGGGCCTTCGGCGGAGCGGGCCAGCTTCGGCGAGCGGGCGTTCTGCACCAGGCGGGTCTCTTCCAGGGCGCCCTCGATGTCGAGGACACCCGCGCCGACCGCGGTCAGGTCACCCTGGATCCGCCGGGCGCTCAGCATCAGGCGGCCCTTGACGTTGTCCGGAGTCAGGCTCGGATCTTTCTCCAGCATCAGCGCGACGGTGCCGCTGACCATGGCCGCGGCCATGCTGGTGCCGGAGAGCGCCATGTACTCACCGAAGCCCTTGCATCCGGCGTCGGAGTCGGCGGCCGAGGTGTCGCCGGCGTTACAGGCCAGGCGTTGCGCCTTGCTGCGGAGCCAGCCGTAGCCCGGCGACGAGGCGATGATGTCGGTGCCCGGCGCCAGCAGGTCCGGCTTGACGATGTGGTCGTACATCGTCGGGCCCTGGGAGGAGAAGCTGGCGACCCGGTCGTCGCTCCTCCACCAGGTGCCGTTGTCATCGGCAGCGCCGACGGTGATCACCTTGGGGGAGTTGCCCGGGCTCGTGATGGTGAAGTTGCCGTCCTCACCGTAGTTGCCCGCCGAGCAGACCACCACGATGCCGGCATCCCACAGCGCCTCGACCGCCTGAACCAGCGGGTCCTGGGCCACCGGATCCTCGACCGCCTTGCCCATCGAGAGGTTCACGACCTTGATGTTGCGGCGGTGGTTCTTTCGCAGGATCTGATCGAGGACGAAGATTACGTCGGAGACCCGGGCCGAGCCGTCGCTGTTGAGCACCCGGAAGGAGCGAACCCGCGCCGCCTCGGCCACGCCGCGGAACCTGCCCTCGGAGCCGTAGCCGTCGCTGCCGATGATGCTCGAGACGTGGGTCCCGTGCCCATTGGCGTCGTATCCGCTTTCCCGTTTGAGGCGGGCAGAGTGAATCCCGAAGGTCATCTGATTCAGCACGTCGTCGGAGTGGGAATCGAGCCCCGTATCCACCACCGCGACTTTCACACCGGCGCCCGTGAGCCCCTTGTTGTTGCTGAAGAGGTTGAGGTGCGGCGCCTTGGCCGAGAACATCGCCTTGTAAGAGGCGATGCTGATCTCGGAATCCCGGGCGACGTACTCGACGCGCGGGTCCTGGAGCAGGCCCGGGATGTCCTGGACGTGCATCCGGGTGGCCCGGAAGGGGAAGTGCGCGAAGTCGTGGCGGTTGATGCCGCGGGCGAACTTCTGCATCCGAAGCGCACTACGCATGTTCTTGTAGACCACGATCACATCGACCTCGTTGGCCGAGGGCGCATCGGGATCGTCGCTGTCGCGGGGTGCGATCGAGATCCCACCGTCGGGATCGTCCAGGCGCGGCCGCTCGGGGCGGTCGCCCGGCGCGATGGGCCGATCGGGAGATTGCCCGCGATCGAGATCGTCGAGCATCTCCCGCAGGCTGTCGCTCATGCGAACGTGCTGCGAGGACTCGACCGGATCGAGGGCGCGCTCGAAGCCGCGGGGCGTGTCCGCGGCAACCGACGACACCAGCAGGGCCGCCAGCGCGATGAAGATCAGGGTCTTTCTGTTCGGGCTCATTCGGGACTCCATCTAGGTTCGGCCCCCTTAACTGCAACGGGTGTGCCAGCGGTAGGGAATGAAGAAACCCTACGGAAACGGGGCTTCTTGGCGGGTGTGCGGTTGCCGCGTCGTCGCGTATGCCGACACGCCTTCACGTCGAAAACGGGCGCGCCGGGTCCTAAGTGTTTGATGTTGAGGGGGTTGCCGGGGGTGTCGTCGATCGCGACATGTACAGCGGCTCCGACACGCACATCACGAGGGGGCGCAGCGCAACACAGGGGCCCGGGAGGGAGAGCGGCGCCGTTCCGGCGAGAGCTGGGGAAGGTGCGAAGGGGCAGGTGGCGAGAGCGGAAGCTGCCGACGAGGTGCCCAAAAGCAAACCGGGGTGCCGACCGTTACGGCCGGCACCCCGGAGGAGTCAGGGGGGTCTTGAGTGTGTGCGCCTAGAACTCGGGACCGGTCTCCGCCGGCGGCGCCGGAGCGTCTCCAGGCGTCGGGTGGCTGGCCGACTGGGACTGAATCGTCGGATCCGGGTTCGTCACCGCCTGGGACCAGGTTGCCGCGTCGGCCCACAGGTAGCCGTCGGCCCAGAGGTAACCGTCGGCCCACAGGTAGCCGTCAGCCCAGAGATAACCGTCGGCCCAGAGGTAGCCGTCAGCCCACAGGTAACCGTCGGCCCAGAGGTAACCGTCCTGCCACAGGTAGGCGTCGCCCCAGATCTTGCTGGCGGTGTGCTCGGCGCCCCAGATCAGGCTGGGGTTTTCGATCATGATCGCCGGGCCCTCGGCGGAGCGGGCCATCTTCGGCGAGCGGGCGTTGGCCACCAGGCTCGTGTCCTTCAGGGCTTCCTTGATGTCGAGGATGCCGGCTCCGACCGCGGTCGGATCCCCGTCGATCTTGCGGGCGCTCAGCATCAGCCGGCCCTTGATGTTGTCGGGGGTCAGAGTCGGGTCGTCCTCGAGCATCAGGGCGACCGCGCCGGTGACCATCGCCGCGGCCATGCTGCTGCCGGAGAGCACCAGGTACTCGCCGAAGCCGTCACACTGGGTGCTGCCGTTCTGGCACTCGAAGTACTTGTCCGTCGGCGCCATGCTGTTGAGCTTGCCGTTGCGGGACGCCGAGGAGACGATCTGCGATCCCGGCGCCAGAAGGTCCGGCTTGATGAAGTGGTCGTACATCGTCGGGCCCTGGGAGGAGTAGGCGGCGACGGTGTCGTCGTTCTTGTTGGGGGTGCCCTTGTCGTCGGCGGCGCCGACGGTGATCACCTTCGGGGAGTTGCCCGGGCTGGTCACCGTGAAGTTTCCGTCTTCACCGTAGTTGCCCACCGAGCAGACCACGACGATGCCGGCATCCCACAGCGCCTCGACCGCCTGGACCAGGGGGTCCTGATCGACCGGGTCCTCGACGGCCTTACCCATCGAGAGGTTCACGACCCGGATGTTGCGCGCCTGATGGGCCTGCAGCACACGCTCGAGGGTGTACAGCACGTCGGACATCTGCGCCCGGCCGTCCTGATCGAGGACACGCAGGGAGATGATGTTGGCGTCCGGGGCAACGCCGCGGTACTTGCCCTTCGAGCCCCAGCCGTCGCTGGCGATGATCGAAGCCACGTGAGTGCCGTGACCGTTGGGGTCGTAGTCCGCTTCGGACCAGAGGTTCTCCTGGCCGTAGTGCGTGCGCAGGCCGAACTGGCTGCGGTTCAGCACGTCGGCGGAGTCCGACTCGAGGCCGGTGTCGATGACCGCAACGGTCACGCCGGCTCCGGTCTCCTTGGCGTTGCCGTTGGAGTGCGGCGCGTTGGCCGACTTGTAGGCGTTGACCGAGGCGAGGCTGATTTCCGAGTCCCGGGCCACGTACTTGACGTGGGGGTTGCGGGCTAGGGCATCGAGCTCGCGAGCCGTGACGCTGGTGGCCCGGAAGGGGAAGTGCCGGAACTCGCCGCGATCCCGGTCGCGGGTGAACTTTTGAACGCTGCGCATCACGTCCATGCGGTGATAGACCACGACGACGTCGACTCGCGCGTTCCGGTCACCGGGTGCCGCGGGAGCCGGGGCCACCGCGTCACGGCCGGGCGCCGGACGGTCGAAGTCTCGCGCCCGATCGAGCATCTCGACGAGGCTGTCGCTCATGCCCGCTCGCGGGGAATCGGGCGTCGCGTCGAGGTTGCGCTGGAAGCCGCGCATCTCGGCGGCTACCGCCGGCACGATCGAGAGCGCCGCGGCGAGCAGGACGAGTAAGAGCTTGGATTGCGTTTTCATATCCGGTCTCCGGGATTCGTGGTCGCCCCGGTAACTGCAAGCCGGGTGCCACGTGGAGGTGGCCCTGAAATCGCCTGTTTTCGGGCGTCCCGGTCCGACCGCTGTCGGATTCTCCGGCAGGCGACCGGGCCGTATCCCGCCGGCCGAAGGGTTAAAGCTTTTAGTTGTAGGTATTTGGCGAATGTGTCGCGTGATCCGACACGTCGCGACACCGACCCGACGCGGACAACCTTGCCGCAGGACGTGCCAAACGGGAGTCGGCGCCTATATTCGGGGTCAGGGGAGACATTTGAAAGAAATGATGCCCGCGCGAATCCTGAAAGCGATCGCCCTCTGGGCGATTCTGTGCATGCCCGGCCTGGCATGGTCCGCCGGGGTGCGCTCGTACGGATTCGAACGCCTGTCGGTGGTCGAAGGCCTCTCTCAGAGCGCCGTGACCTGCATTCATCAGGAACGTTCGGGGATCCTATGGGTCGGCACCGAGGATGGGCTCAACCGTTACGACGGCTTCGAGTTCAAGGTGTTCAACCATGACGCCCGCGAGGCGGGCTCGCTCCCCAAGGACTTCGTCTGGGCGATCCATGAAGATCCCCGCGGCCGGCTCTGGATCGGCGGCGACGGTGGGCTCAGCCGTTTCCGTCCCCTCGAACAGAACTTCGAGAACTGGCGCCACGACCCCGCAGACGCCAACTCCCTTTCCAACGATGTAGTCCGGGCCATCGCTACCGGGCCGGACGGCTCGCTCTGGATCGGCNCCGACGGCGGCGGTATCAGCCGCTTCGCGCCCGACGACGGCACCTGGACTCACTACCGCCACGACCCCGAAGACTCGAGCACCCTCGGCAGCGACCGGGTGCGCACGATCTTCTTCGACGGCGCCCAGCGCATGTGGGTCGGTACTTATGAAGGCGGGCTCGATCGCTTCGATTCGGTGACCGGCCGGTTCTCGCGGACCGACCTGGGCGAGGACGCGCTGAGCGTGTTCACCATCGAGGAGGACCGTTCGGGAAAACTCTGGCTGGGAACCTACGGCCACGGCCTGTACCACTACGACCCGGCCAACGGAAGCTACGACCAGTACGCGAAGGATCGGGAGCCGAGTCACCGCCTGCCCGGCGACCAGATCTCGTCGATCGTGATCGATCCGGCGGACAACCTCTGGGTCGGTACCGATGAGGGCCTGGTCGAGCGCAACCCGGACACCGGGCGCACCGTCGTCCATCGGCACGATGCGACCAACCGCGACTCTCTCAGCAGCACCCGGATCACGACCCTGCTGGCCGATCGCGGCGGCGTGCTGTGGGTCGGTACCAAGACCGGCGGCCTGAACAAGTACCCGCTGTCGTCGACGGTCTTCCGTTCGTACCAGCAGGTGCCGGGCGAGCCTTCGATCAGCAGCGATACCGTGACCGCCTTCACCGAGGACAGCGCCGGCAACATCTGGGTCGGCACCTTCGGCGGCGGGCTCAACCGCATCGATGCGGCAACCGGGGCGATTACCGTCTACGGTCCCGAAGGGGACCATCGCGAGATCACCGATGCCCGGGTCATGTCGTTGCTTTCGACCCCCGAAGGCATCGTCTGGGTCGGCACCCGCAAGGCGGGTCTGTTCCGGGTCGATACGCGGACGGGCAAGACGGTTCAGTACGTTCACGATCCCGACGATCCCACGACCTTGCCGGGCAACGGCATCGTGCGTCTCTACCGGGACAACACCGGAAGCCTGTGGGTCTCGGTCTTCGACGCGGGCCTGTCTCGTTTCGACGCCGCCCACGGCACCTTCCACACCTACCGCAACGACCCCGGCGACTCCTCGTCGCTTCCCGGCAACCGGGTCACGTCGATCGTCGAGGATGCCGACGGTGTGCTCTGGGTCGGTATCGACGGCGCAGGCCTGGCCCGGATGGACCGCCGCAGCGGCCAGTTCACCCACTACCCGGCCCAGCCCGAGGTCGAAGGCGGTCTGGCGACCAACGACATCTACTCGCTGCTGGTCAGCTCCGACAACACCCTGTGGATCGGTACCCAGGGCAGCGGCGTCAGCCGTTGGAAAGCCGAGGACCGGCGCAAGGGCGCGCCCCGGATGGAGCGCTTCGACGAGCACAACGGTCTTCCCAACAACCAGATCTACGGCATTCTCGAGGACGAGGTCGGCCGCCTGTGGATGAGCACCAACAAGGGGCTGGCGTGTCTCAGCCCCTCGTCGGGCCGCATCCGCAGTTTCGACGCCAGTCACGGGCTGCAAAGCAACGAGTTCAACTTCGGAGCCTACTTCCGGGCCTCCGACGGCGAGATGTTCTTCGGTGGGATCGCCGGCTACAACGCCTTCCTGCCGGGCCAGGTCAAGGAGGACGGCTTCGAGCCGCCCATCGTGCTGACCGGCATCTCCAAGCTGAGCGAGGCGTTCCCCTTCGATCCGCTGGCGATCGCGAATGACGGCCTGGTCCTGACCCACAAGGACTACGTCACCACCTTCAACTTCGCGGCCCTCGATTACTCGGCTCCCGAGAACACTCGCTACCGCTACCGCCTGAAGGGATACACCGAGGGTTGGATCGACCTGGGACACAACCGGGTCGCGACCCTGACCAACCTGCCTCCCGGTGAGTTCACCCTGGAGGTGCGGGGCACCAACGGCAACGGAGACTGGAGTCCGCACCAGTTGGCGGTACCGCTCAAGGTCCTGCCGCCGCCGTGGAAGTCCTGGTGGGCCTACATGCTCTACAGCCTGGCCATCATCGGCCTGGCCTTCCTCTACGCCCGGTCGCAGCAGAAAAAGCTGCGGCGGGAGGAGGAGTACAGCCGCAAGCTGGAGAGCGAGGTCAAGGCGCGGACCCACGAGCTGGCCGAGCGCAACCGCGATCTCGAGGAGCTCAACGAACGGCTCCAGGCGGCCAGCGTGACCGATCCGCTGACCGGCCTGCACAACCGCCGCTATCTTGCCGATCGCATCCCCGAGGATGTCGCGGTCATCGAACGCCGCACGAACCCCGAGGGTGGGGAACAGATCTTCGACATCCTGTTCCTGATGGTCGACCTCGACAACCTGAAGTATCTCAACGACCACTACGGCCACCTGGTCGGGGACCGGGCGATCCTGCAGGTTGCCGCGGCGCTGCGCCGCACCTGCCGGGCGTCGGACACCATCGTCCGTTGGGGCGGTGACGAGTTCATGGTCGTTGCCCGCGAGATCTCGCTGACCTCCGCCCGGGCCCTGGCCCGCCGCATCGGCGATCAGGTCAACGGTGAGCGCTTCTCGCTGGACGACGGTTCCGAGTGCAGCCTGTCCTGCTCGATGGGCTTCGCCTTCTTCCCCTTCACCGCCGACACCAACATGTCCTGGGAACAGGTGGTGGGGATCGCCGATCAGGCGCTCTACGTTTCCAAGCGCAAGGGCCGCAACCGCTGGTCCTGTCTGCTGGGCAACGAGCGGACTCCGGTGCGAAACCTCTACGACCGCATCTCCGAGCATGCCGAGGAGATGGTCGAGGCCGGCGAGATCGATCTGGAGACGGAACCGGTGGGAGCCGACGAGGCTGCTTCCGACGTCCGTAACCCCGTGGACGACTCGGCCGCCAGCAGCGCCTGACCCCTCGGGAAAGTCCCCTGTTCCGGGGCTTTTCAGCTATCTTCCGAAAAATGTCGCGCCCGGTGCAGGGATCTCCCTGTTTCCGACGATCCCTTCCATACACGGTTCGAGGCCGGTCCCACGCGGGGTCGGAGGGGTCTTGTGCCGCATGAGCCCAGGCGGGGGCTCGAAGGGAGTACGACGTTGTCCACACGCATCGCCCAGGAAGCCGGCTTTGCGTTCCCGAGGGTTGAAACCGGCGGTGACACGGGGAAAACTAGACAGCACCTCCGAGGTCCCTCCATGAGTGAACACAGGCCGGCCGCGGGCTCTCCCCAGCCCTCGAATCCTTCCGTGGCGTTGGATCCCAGCGATCTCGAGGGGATTCGCCGCAGGTTGCGTCGCTCGGTAGCCCGCTACCGGCCGGCCTGGCTGTCCGAGGACGAGGACGACATCCTGCAGGTGGCGATGCTGCGCTACCTGGACGCCGTGAAGAAGGACAGCACTCGTGAGCTGACTGCGGCCTATGCCGACAGGGTGGCCTACGGTTGCACCATCGACGCGATCCGCCGACACCAGCGACGCAAGGAAGTGCCGGTCCAGACCACCGACGAGGAGCCGGAACTGCCGGCGACCCGGAGTGGTATCGCCGACCCGGAACGCAGCAACGCGTCCCGGGAGATCGGAGAGGCGATCCTGGACTGCCTGTCGGGATTGGTCGAATCGCGCCGCCGAGCGGTGGCGCTCTATCTGCAAGGTCACACGGTACCGTCCATCGCGGAACTCTTCGGCTGGTCCACCAAGAAAGCCGAGAGTCTGGTCTATCGGGGGATGGCCAATCTGCGGACGTGTCTGACGGCGAAGGGGGTCAAGCCGTGAGTGAGAACGGAAACAGCACGGAGCGGATACGCACCGCTTTCCAACAATTGTCCGAGGGTGCGCGACCGGGGGAACACTGTCCCGACGCGGATCTGATCTGGCAGGCGGCCCATGGTGAGGCGAAGCCCGCCGAGCTGGACGCGGTGGTCGACCATCTGGCCGGTTGCCCGAGTTGTGCCGAGGCGTGGCGTCTGGCGATGCCCGAAGAGCGGGGAACCGTGGTCTCGGTTCCGGCGGGGCGCTTCGGCGGCTCCAGCGGTTGGATCGTCTTCGCCGGCGGTCTCGCCGCCGCGGCGCTAGCGCTGGCGGTATTCGTCGCGCCGATGGAGTCCAGTACCCGTCCCGACCTGGCTCCGACGTTGCGCAACGCGGACACCCAGCCGATCGTCTCGTTGCTCGACGAGTCGGTGCCGCTTTCCCGTGAGGACTGCGTGCTGCGCTGGCAGTGGGAGGGCGGCCCGGAGAGCGTGACCTACGACATCGAGGTCACCGAAACCGACCTGGATCCGATCGACTCGGCCCACGGTCTCGAACAGCCGCAGTATCGAGTGCCCCCCGAGGCGCTCGAAGGCCTGGAGCCCGGCGACAAGCTGGTTTGGCGGGTCGAGGCCTCACTCCCCGACGGGCGCCGCTCCGCATCCAGCGCGTTCATCGTGCATCTCGAGTAGTCCTTGGCGAGGGGGTTCATGGCGCAATTGCGCTGGATAGTCACGGCGGCGCTCTTCGCCGCCGGGTGGGTCACGGTCGCGGCCCAGGGATCCGTCATGCCCACCTCCCACGATCACTGCGACGAGCTGGTGCGCCAGCATCCCGGCGAGCTGGATGTGTACCGCTGTTACTCGGTGATCGCTCGCCAGACCGGGGATTATCTCGGGGCCGAGCAGCGGCTGCAGAACATCCTGTCGGTGCAGACCGGCAACGCTGCCGCCAAGCTGGCCCTGGGAAACCTGTTGCTCGACCGGGCGCGGGTCGAGGATGCAGAGCGGGCGCAGCGACTCCTCAGCGAAGCCGCGGAGAGTTTCGCGGCTCGCGGCCAGCAGTCCGGTGAAGTGTTGTCCCGCATGAGCCTCTCCTGGTTCCACGAGAACATCGGTGAGGACGAACAGGCGGCCACGGAGCTCGACCTTGCCGCCGCGGCGGCCGAAGGGAACCCGGCGCTGGCGATCCGGGTGCAGACCCGGCGTGCCGACCGGGCATTCAATCTCGACGACGTCTCCGGCGCATTGGCGCTCTACCAGGATCTGGAAGCGAAGATCTTCCCCGACGGACCGGTCGACCTGCAGAACCGGGTGCTGAACGGTCTGGGGCGCTGCAGCTGGGCCATGGGCCGGGTGCAGGATTCCCTGGGCTACTTCCGGCGCAACGCCGAGCGCTACCGGGAGCAGGGTGATCTGTACAGCTGGTCCGCCGAAATGCACAACGTGGCGATTCTGGCCAGCAAGGTGCACCGGCGCCGGGTGCGTGCCGATCCTTCGGAACTCGAGGGCATCCTGCTCGAGTCGCTGAACGCCGCGCGCCAGGCCGGCAACTGGACCGTCGCCGGCGGCACGCTGCGCTCCCTCTCGGAGCTCTATTCGCGACGCGATCCGGACAAGGCGATGGAGTACGGCAGGCAGGGGCTGGATCTGGCGGAACGGCATGGTCACTTCGGCGGGCGGCTGCACGGGTTGCGCATTCTCGCCCGGCTCGAGGCCCGGAACGGGGATCCGAAGCAGGCCATCGAGCACGCCGATCTGGCCATCGAACTCGCGGCCTCCCGTCGGAACCTGACGCATCTGGCCCGGGGTTACATCATCCGTGCGTCGGTCAACGGCATACTCGACCGGTCGCAGCCGCAGCTGGAAGACCTGTTCCGGGCGATGGACACCATCGAGCAGGTGCGGGACCTGCAGCAGGACGATCTGGTCCGGGCCCGCTCGTTCTCCAACTGGGCCTTCGTCTACTACCGGGCGTCCGGGGCGTTGCTCGGATCCTTCGACGGGAATCCCGGGACCGAAGAACTGGAGTTGGCCTTCGGCATCGCCGAGCGCATGCGGGCCCGACGTCTGCTCGACACTCTCGACGGTGCCCAGGTCGATCTTCCGGCGACCGACGGCAGTGTCGAGCTGAGGATTCAGCGTGAAGAGGTTCTGCAGCAGATCTCCGGCGTACAGAGCCGCCTGATTCCGGCCACGGTTCCCGCCGAGGAGCGCCGCCGCTTGCTGACCGAGTTGGAGCGGCTGGAAGCCTCCGAACGGCTCTTGCGTCATGAGCTGGCCCAGGCCGATCCCTGGTTTGCCGCGCTGCGTACGCCGGAGATTCCCGATCTCGAACAGGTCCGTTCGCTACTCGAGCCGGACCAGGCGATCCTGGCCTATCAGTTCACCGGCTCCGACTCGTTCTCCGGCAACACCAACGGAGGGTCCTGGGTCGTGCTGGTCACCCGGGACGACGTGATCGCCTTGCCGCAGCCGGATGAGGTGACGCTGGCGTCCCGGGTCGACCTGTTCGTGGGGCTACTCGGCCGCCGGGACGGCGAGGAGTTGGAAGCTTCCGCCCGGCTCTATCGCGACCTGCTTGAAGAGCCGCTCTCCCGCTTGCCCGATCAGGTCAAGCGCTTGATCGTGGTCCCCGACCAGGCGCTGCATCGACTGCCCCTGGCGGCGCTGCGCCGGTCGCCGGGTGAGGACCCGCTGGCTCTTCGTTACGAGATCACCCGGGTTCCGTCGGTCTCGGCCTGGGCTTCCTGGCAGAAGGGCCGGCCGGAGTCCCGAACCGGTCCGGCGCTGGCGTTGGCCGATCCGGAGATCGCCGAGGGTGGGGACGGTTCAGCCGCCCTACGCTACGGCAGCCTCTCATCGGGTATGGAGTTGGGGCGTTTGCCTCATGCACGGGACGAGGCGCGCTGGTTCGCCCGCTACCTGGGAGGCGCCAGTGAGGTGCGGCTGGGCGCCGAAGCTTCCGAGCACTTCCTCAAGGAAGCGGACCTCTCGCGTTTCCGGGTGTTGCACCTCGCCGCTCACGCGGTGGTCGATCATGAGCACCCCTCGCGCACGGCGGTGGTGCTGTCGCCCGGCGCACCCGAAGAGGACGGGCTGCTTCAGATCCGCGAAGTGATCGACCTGGACCTCGACGGCCGCATCGTCGNGATCTCTGCCTGCAGCAGCGCCGGGGGCACGGTGGTCGCCGGCGAGGGGGTGCTGGGACTGGCCCGCGCGTTCTTCCAGGCAGGAGCCCGCGCGGTGGTCGGCAGCCTGTGGCCGCTCAGGGACGACGAGGCCGCCTCGTTGGTGCGCGACTTCTCCCGGCATCTGGGCGAGGGCCAGAGCGTCGGTGCCGCCCTGGCCCAGGCGCGCCAAGACCGGATCGCCGCCGGAGACCCGGCCGCGGGCTGGGCCGGACTGGTATTGATCGGGGACGCCGAGGCGGTGCCGGTGCCCGGCGGCCGCTCGACGTTCTCCCCCGTTCTCGCCGGTTTCGTCGGCATCGCGTTGCTGCTCGTCGGGCTCGCCGTTCTGGTGGGCCGGCGGTCCGCCTGATCTTCGGCAGACTTCCCGCCGATCCCGGTTTCCCGCGGTTGAAATGGGGGGCCGCCCTGTCTATGGTTGGCCGGTCGCCACTTCTTCCACGGGAGCAACAGCATGGATTGGGGTCTCGAGAACCGTCTGAACCGCATTCTCAAGCCGGACACCGGCCGCACGGTGATGCTTGCCGTCGATCACGGCTACTTCCTCGGACCGACTTCCGGCCTCGAAGATCCCGGCCGCACCGTCGAGCCGCTCTTGCCCTACGCCGACTCGTTGATGCTGACCCGCGGGGTGCTGCGGCAGTGCATTCCGGCCTCCTCGGACATCCCGGTGGTGCTGCGGGTCTCCGGCGGCACCAGCATCCTGAGCGAGCTCTCGGGGGAGGGGTTGACCGTCGCCACCGACGACGCGATCCGGCTCAACGCATCGGCGATCACCCTGTCGGTATTCGTCGGCGGTGAGGGAGAGCGGGAAACCCTGCTCAACCTGGCCAAGCTGTGCGACGTCGGCCAGAAGTACGGGATCCCGGTGCTGGCGGTGACCGCCGTGGGTAAGGACATGGTGCGCGACGCCCGCTATCTCGGTCTGGCGTGCCGCATCTGCGCCGAGATCGGCGCCCACTTCGTCAAGACCTACTACTGCGACGGCTTCGAGGAGGTCATCGCCAACACGCCGATCCCGGTGGTGATCGCCGGCGGCAAGAAGATCGGCGAGCGCGAGGCGATCGAGTTGGCTCACAACGCCATCAAGGCCGGCGCCAGCGGCGTCGACATGGGCCGCAACATCTTCCAGTCCGACTGTCCTGTGGGCATGATCCGCGCGGTGCGTTCCGTCGTGCACGAGAACGCGACGGTCAACGATGCCTTCGAGATCTACCGCCAGGAGAAGGACGCGAGAGGCTAGTCGTGCGCGCCGCCGTCTACTACTCCAACGCCGACGTGCGCCTCGAGGAGCGGCCCCGGCCGAAACTCGGCCCGGGCGAGGCGCTGATGCGCATCGAGGCCAGCGGGATCTGCGGCTCCGACGTGATGGAGTGGTATCGGATCAAGCGTGCGCCGCTGGTCCTGGGTCACGAGGTGGCCGGCGAGATCGTCGAGGTCGGGGCGGGGGTCGACGGGTTCGCCGTGGGCGACCGGGTGGTGGCGACCCATCACGTTCCCTGCAACGCCTGCCGCTACTGCCTGACCGATCGCCACAGCGTCTGCGAAACGCTGCGCACCACCAGTTTCGATCCCGGGGGCTTCGCCGAGTTCGTGCGGCTGCCTGCGATCAACGTCGACCGCGGCACCTTCAAGCTTCCCGCCGGGGTGAGCTTCGAAGCCGCATCCTTCGTCGAGCCGCTCGCCTGCGCGATTCGCGCCCAGCGGATTGCGGGGGTCGGGGCGGGGGACTGCGTCGCGGTGTTGGGTGCCGGGGTGTCCGGCGTGCTGCATCTGCAGCTGGCGCGCAGTCTCGGCGCGGGACCGATCGTCGCCACCGATGTGGATCCCTGGCGGGTGGAACAGGCGACCCGCTTCGGCGCCGATGTGGCGCTGAACGCGACCGGCGATGTGCCGGAGGCGATTCGCGCGGCCAACGACGGGCGGCTGGCGGATGTGGTCGTCGTCTGCACCGCGGCGCTGCCTGCGATTGCCCAGGCCTTCCGGAGCGTCGAACGGGGCGGCTCGGTGATGTTGTTTGCCCCGGTGGCTCCGGGAACCGAGGTGAGCATTCCCGCCCACGACCTCTGGGCCCGCTGCATCAACGTGACCCACTCCTACGCCGGCCCGCCGGCGGACATGCAGCGCGCCCTGGACCTGATCGCCTCGGGCCGGGTGGATGTGGCCTCGACCATCACCCACCGTCTCGGCCTGGCCGAAACCGGCGAGGGGTTCCGGCTCGTGGCCGACGCGGGCGAGTCGCTCAAGGTGATCGTCGAGCCCCAGCGCTGAATCACGCCGAGATCGCTCGCGCTATTTCGGCAGGGCTCTCAACACTTCGAACCAGTCGATCACCACCCGGAGTTCATCGGAGCGTCCCTCGCGGTCGGCCTCGTCGATGATCAGGACCCGGTCGCCGTCGGGGTGCGCCGAGAAGCCGGAGACTTCGCGGCTGAAGCCGACCGCCATCTCGACGAAGGGCACCGGTTGACCGGCGGAGAAAGTCGGTTCGGTCTCGACCTCGGCGTAGTAGAGCTGGCGGCCGTCACGGTAGAAGACCTTGTCTCCGCGGTCGGGCCAGTAGGGTTCGACGCCTCCGCCGGAGGACACCTGCCAGCGGCCGGTCCGGCCGTCGACCCGCTGGACGTAGATTTCGTCGCGCCCGCTCTCATCCGACTGATAGGCGAGGAAGCGGCCGTCGGGGGAGAGTACGCCGTTGCGCTCGTCGGCGCCGCTATCGATGACCTTGCGGGGTTCGTCGCTGACGGCCGGGTCGAGGATCGAGATGTCGGCATTACTGGCCACGAGTTCCAGCACATAGCGGTCGCCGGGAGCCCAGTCGGTCACGCTGACGATGATTCCGTCCTGTTCCAGGATCACTTCCGAAGGACCGCTGCCGTCCGCCGGCCGGCGGTGGGAGCCGCCACCCCCTCCGGGAATGACCGAGTAGTAGGAGATCGCCGTGCCGTCGGGAGACCAGAATGGGCCGATGTTGCCCTCGTCGAAGGTCAGCCGGGTCCAGCGTTCACTGGCGAACTCGTAGGTCCAGATATCGAAGTCCCGGTCACCGGCGACGGAAATGGCGAGTCGCTCGCCGTCGGGGGACAGCTCGGGGAACTGGTAGGTGCCCGGGCGAATCGGGAGCCGGGTCTTGGTGCCATCGAGGTCTGCCCAGGCCAGGATTCGCCGGGAAGCCCAGGTGCCACCCGGCGCGTAGGCCAGCATCCCGTTCTGGGAAACCGAAGCGTTGACGAGACCCGAGCGCGGTGCGCTCAAGACCTGCTCCTGGACCGGTACCGGTTCACCCCGGACCTCGAGGGCTTCGACGTCGAAGGGCAGGGCGAACAGAAAGCCACCCCGTCCGATCAGGAGATGGCCGGTCGGCGCATAGAACGCGTAGCTCGCTCCTTCATAGATGGTCTTGCGTTCGCCGCTGGACAGCCGGACGGCGTCGATGCGCGAGTCGTCGTAGAACTCCGGACTGGACTCGTCGCCGACGGTGAACAGGACCACATCGGTTCCGAGGATCGCGTTGGGCCAGCGATGGGTGCGCTCCTGCCGCGACCGGTCGAGCTCGGTGATTGGCTTCAGCGCTCCTCCCGACGCCGAGATTGCCTGCAGGCCGCCGTTGAACGAGGCTGCCACGACGATCGTCTCCCGGTCGGTCCAGGTCGCGCCGCGGTTGACCTCGCCCGCTTCCGTCAGGCGGACCGGTGCGCCTCCGGCAACCGAGGCCTTCATCAAGGCTCCGTCGGCGAAAAACCCGATCCATTCGCCATCGGGGCTGAAGAACGGAGTCGACGCGCCGAGGGAGTTGGGCACCTCGATCAGGGTGTCGTCGTTGAGACGGCGCAGGTAGAGCCGGATGCCGTCGCTTCCTGAAAGCAGGACCGCCAGGGTGCGTCCATCGGGAGCGATGCTCATGCTTGCTTCCTGGGTGTCCAGCAGCCGCTTGTCCGGCGGTATCGGGATAGAAAGCGCAATCGGTTCCCGAGGCACCTCTCTGGGTGCCTTCAACGCATGCCACAGCGAGAAGATCGTGATCAACGCCAGCGGGGCGACCACCAGGACCCACGGGAGCGCCGACGGCTTCCTTTGCTCTCCTCCCGCGAGCTGCGCGCCGGAGGGTGTGGCCTCGAGCGCCGTTCCATCGAGGCAATCACGGAGCTCCAGCCGGGCGTCGGCAATGTGGTGCAAGCGCTCGCGACGATCCTTCTGCAAGCAGCGGCGGAGCAGGCGGCGTAAGCCCGGCGGGGTCCCCTCGGGCAGGGCGTCCCAATCCGGTTCCACCTTGAGCACCGAGGCCAGGGTGTCGGAGACGGTCTCCCCCTCGAAGGGGCGCTTGCCGGTGAGCATCTGGTAGAGCATGGCGCCGAAGGCCCAGACGTCGGCCCGATGGTCGACGACGTAGCCGCGGGCCTGTTCCGGCGCCATGTACGCCGCGGTGCCGAGGATGACGCCGGCGAGGGTGCCCGCCGAGGTCAGGGTGGGTGAGAGGCTCGGATCGCCTCCTTCGGGTTCAGGCGGCCCGAAGGCCCGGGCCAGGCCGAAGTCGAGCACCTTGATCTCACCGTCGGGAGTCCGCAGGACGTTGGCCGGCTTGAGGTCCCGGTGCACGATGCCCTGTTCATGGGCCTCTTCGAGCGCCTCGGCAATCTGGATCCCGATCTCCATCGCTTCCCGGGGTTCGATCGCTCCCCGTGAGATGCGGCGTTCGAGATCCTCGCCGGGGACCAGCTCCATGGCCAGGAAGCGTCGCCCCTCGGCTTCGTGGACGCTGTAGACCGAGGCGATGTTGGGGTGGGTCAACGATGCGACCAGCTTGGCCTCACGTTCGAATCGTGCCAGCCGGTCGGCGTCGGCGCCGACCGAGGCGGGAAGCACCTTGATGGCCACTTCGCGATCGAGGGTGGTGTCGAGCGCCTTCCAGACGACGCCCATCCCGCCCTCACCGAGTTTTTCCAGCAGCTCATAGTGCAGCAGCTTCCCGCCTGCCTCGAGACTCAACCGCCGATCCTCCGACTTGACGACAACCGATGGAGTCTACCCTGTCAGATCCGTTCGTCCGAGGCATACTCCGCCCCGCGGCAGCTACCGGCTACGGCCGGCCTCCCGGGTAGTCGCCCCAGGTGCTGGCCAGCTGCACCTCGATGCCGTCGGGATCGTCGAAGTAGACCCGGTCCTCGGTACGGCGGGGCTCCAGTCCGGCGCCCTTCAGGGTCTCGACGACCGCCCCCGCCTCGTAGTTCGGCACGGTGTAGCAGTAGTGATCCAGCCCGGGGGTGTCGCTGCGAAACAGGGCGACGAAGTGATTGCCGCCGGCACGTAGAAAGCAGTTGTAGGGCGACTGCCGCAACACCTCGAGGCCCAGGTGCCGGCCGTAGAAGTCCCGGGAGCGGTTGAGGTCGGTCACCCGCAGGGCGATATGGTTCAACCCCTCGGATTGGAACGTCGGCTTCGATTCCGCGGAGTCCGCCGTCGAAGCACTCTGGGCTCCCTGGGCGGCGCACCCGCTCCCGACGGCTCCGAAGGTCGCGGCCGCCAGCAGCAGCAATCGGCGGCTGGCTTCCCGCCGGGTCAGCTTGCCCTGTTGTACCTCGGCCAGCAGTGTTTCTGTTTCATGGATCATCCCGACACCTCCCTGCGCCCCTTGATCGTCGGGTCTATCATCCCACGGTTGAAGGTTCGGTCGTTCCGGCACGCCGCCGACCGCTTCCGGCCTTCCGGAGCCCGCCATGGCCGAACTCCGCTGGACCCCGTTCCTCCACGAAATCGCCGACCGGGCCGACGGAATCACCCTCGGACGCTTTCAGTCGGTGGATCTGCACGTCACCAGGAAGCCCGACCGCAGCCCGGTCACCGAGGTCGATCAGGCGGTGGAGTCGATGGCCCGCAAGCTCTGCGCCGAGCGGCATCCCGGCCTGGGCGTGTTCGGAGAGGAAGAAGGCGAGGCCGGGGATACCGGTCGGCGATTGATCATCGATCCACTGGACTCGACCCGGAACTTCATCCGCGGCATTCCGATCTTCGCCACGCTGTTGGCCATCGAGGAAGAGGGCGAGGTCGTCGCCGGACTCGTCTCGGCGCCGGCGATGAGCCGGCGCTGGCATGCCGAACGGGGCCACGGTGCCTGGCGCGGTGATCGCCGCTTGCGTGTCTCGGGGATCGCCGACCTGGCCGACGCCCAGCTGTTTCACGGGGACAGCGGCTCCGCCGGGGAGAGCGGTCCGCCCCGGTCGTACTACGCCCTCGGCGCCGGTGCCGATCGCATGCGCGGCTTCGGCGACTTCTTCCAGCACGTGCTGGTCGCCGAGGGTTCCGGCGAGGCCGGCCTGGATCCGGTGGTCGCCCCCTGGGATATCGCGGCGGTGCAGGTGATCGTCGAGGAGGCAGGCGGCAAGGCCACGGCCCTGGACGGCAGCAGGGACATCTACGCGGGCAACCTGTTGACCAGCAACGGGCTGCTGCACGAGCAGGCGCTGGCCGCCGCTTCCGGGGATTGACCCGTCAAAGTTTGGTGAGCGGCAATAACTTTGGTCGCCCAAACACCTGTGCTACGGTGCCTGCGGAGGCACGATCCCTTGCATCGTCAGAAGGCCATTTCTCCGACCCAGGAGATGTATCTCAAGGTGCTCTACGGGGTCCGCAGCGACCACGGGGTCGCCCGGGTGCGCGACCTGGCCAAGGGGCTCGGGGTCAATCCGGGCACCGTCACCGGGGTGCTCAAGACCCTGGAGAAGATGAATCTGGTCGAGCACGAGCGGTACGGGGTCATCGCCATGACCGAACAGGGGGAAGGCGTTGCCGAATGCGTCCTCCGCCGTTTTGAAGTGCTGCGGGACGTCCTGACGGAACTGTTCGGCGTCGACGACGAAACCGCCGCGATCGACGCTTGCATGATGGAACATGCCGCAAGCGCTCAGACGATCGCCCGTATGGCCGCGGTCCTCAAGCGTTCCCGCAGCCGGAACCTTTCCCTGGCCAAGGGGCTCCGCGCTCGGGACGAACTGTGCGCAGCGTGCGTCGCCGATGGCGTGTGCATGGCCGTCGGCGAGGGCGCCGGGGACGCGTGAGCCCGGACTCGATCGCCTAGCGGATCTTCTCCAGGGTGACCGGGCCGTCGGACTCGACCAGGAAGGCGACCTGCCGGTTTCCGCCGCGGCCGAAGCTGATGCGCTGCAATCCGTCCTCACGGACGAACACATCGTTCCCGGCCGCCAGATAGCGCGCCTCGCCGAAGACCAGCGCTTGCCCGTCGACCTCGACGCTCTGGGGCCGGCGCATCGGCCAACCCCCCATCTGGAACTCCTCTTCGCTACAGGTGCGGCAGTACACGCCGTTTACGTAGTCGCCGGCATATTCCTGAAGGTCGGCGTCGTTCTGCCCGGGGCGGGGCAGCGGTGCATCTTCGAGGGCGCCCAACAGTTCCTCGACGATGATGTCGCCGACGGCGCCGGTGATCTCGACATCGCCGCCGCCGGCTTCCCAGTCGCGATTGGTGGTGACGAAGAAGCCCGCTTCGAGTTCCGGCAGCAGGGCCAGCCTGGAGGTGAAGCCGAGCATGCCTCCGCCGTGCTCCACCGAGAAGCCGGCGGAACCGTCGGCCCGGCGCCCCAGGGGGCGCTCCCAGAAACCGTGGGTGATGCCCGGGAACTCGGGATGCGGCCGGAACTGCGGCCGCCCCACGGCTCGGGCCGCTTCCGCGCTGAGCAGCCGGCCGTGTTCGTTGGCGCCGCCGGAGGTCAGCGCTTCGAGCAGGCGCCCCATGTCCGCCGGGGTCGCGTCGATCGAAGAGGCCGGCGTGGTCAGGTAGACCTCGTAGTGTTGCGGCTCGAAGTTGCCGTCGTCGAACCCGTACCCCAACGCCAGGTCGGGCTCCAGCTCCGGAGTCACCTCGACGGAGCTGCGGCTCATTCCCGCCGGCTCGAACACCAGTTCGTTCATCGCCTGTGCGTAGGTCTTGCCGGTGACCTGCTCCAACAGGAGGCCTGCGAGCACGATGCCGTAGGTGTCGTAGCGCATGAAGCGGCCCGGTTCGTCGGTGCGCCGCAGGTTGCCGCGAAGGAACTCCGCCAGGGGTGGGCGCGCGGCTTGCCGGGTGGGCAGCGGATATTCGAAGCCGCCGAGCTGCCGCCCGACCCCGATCTGATCGAAGGCGGCGGTGTGGGTCACCAGGTGCCGCACCCGCACCGGTTCGTCGAAGGAGCCCTGCAGTTCGAGGCCGTCGATCAGCGTCGAGACGTCGTCATCGAAGTTCAAGCGGCCCTGGTCGACCAGCCGGGTGACCGCCAGCGCCGTCAACGCCTTGGTGATCGAGCCGATACGGAACAGGGTGCGGTCGACGTCCACCACACGCCCGGCTTCGACGTCGGCCATGCCGTAGCCGCGGCTGAAGATGGTGCGGCCGCGCTGAACCACGACCACGGCGGCGCCGGGCAGGTTGCGCTCGCCCATGATCCGTTCGACCGTCTCGTCGATCCGCTGAGCCAGCCGCTCGGTGTCGACCGGCCGGGAAGATGCCGACGGGGCTTCAGGTTGTTGCGGCTCGGTCTGGACTCCGCAGGCAACCGAGGACAGCAGGAACGCCAGGCAAACAGCGGCGTGGACCGCTCGACGGGACACTTCGCACATACCGAACCCCCTCGTTTGAGCATCGTCTTGCCGAGTCTCAAACGAACGGGTCTACCGCCGGTTAGCGGCCGGTTCGGTTTTGCTGAAGGAGCCGCCGGGCAGGCCCGGCCCGATCGTCAGCCGACCTTGACCACCACGGCAGCCGAGGTGTCGCCGGCGGCGCAGCCGACGAACAGGCCGTGTCCGCCACCCTTGATCGCCAGCTCCTCGATCAACTCGATGATCAGGCGCATGCCGGTCGGTCCCTGGGGATGGCCGAAGACCAGCGACGAGCCGTAGTTGTTGAAGCTCTCGATCTCGAGGCCCATTTCCTTGGCCATGAACACGTCGTTGACGGCGAAGGGGTTGTGGGTCTTGATCGCCTTGGCGTCGCCGACCTCGATGCCGGCCCGTTCGAGGGCCAGCCGGGCGGCGGGCACCGTGGCCTTGGCCATGTAGCCCTTCTGGGTGCGCGCCTCGGCGTAGGACAAAAGCTGCACCGGCACCGAAGCATCCCGGGAGAGCTCGGCGGCCTTGTCCTTGCCGGTCACGATCATGCCGCAGTTGCCGTCGGCGGGGTGGGTCTGGCTGCCGAAGGTCACGGTGCCTTCGGGCATCACCGGACGGAGCTTGGCCAATCCCTCGGCGGTGGTGGGGAACACACCCTCGTCGGTTTCGACCGAGGCCAGCACCTTGCGGCCCTTGCGATCCATCACCTCGAAGGGGGTCAGCATGTAGCGCTTCTGGAAGGCGCGGTCGTCGGCCAGGGCTTCCTGGTACTGGTTGAAACGCACCAGCGCGCAGTGGTCCTGTTCCTCGCGGCTGATGCCCGCCTCGGCAGCCACGTTCTCGGCGGTCTGCAGCATCGAGTTCCTGGCGTAGGGGTCGAAGCCGAAGCTGTCCATGACCCAGTCTTCCTTGCTGCCGGTACCACCGGGACCCGCCGGGTTCGGGTAGTAGATGTGCGGTCCGTTGGAACAACGATCGGCGGTCACGGCCAGGGAGGTGTGGCTGTTTCCGAGGGTGACCTCGGCGCCGGAGACCGCCAGGGTGCGGGCGCCGGTGGCGCAGGCCTGGGCGATGGCGGTGCCGGTCACCTTGTCGTTGCCCAGCATCGCGGCCAGCCAGGGGGCGCCGTAGAGGGTGCTCTTCTGGGGCACGGTCATGCCCAGCAGCACGCTGTCGAAGTGCTCGGGGGAGAGGTCCCGGGTGGCCATCCACTTGCGGCCCGCCTGGGCGGCCAGTTCGACGGCGTGGCTGTTGGAGAGGCTGCCCTGCCACTTGGTGAAAGGGGTGCTCCAGTAGCCGCCGTAGGGGATGAACGCGTTGTCGAACTTCATGCCGGGAAACCTCCGTCTGCGGGCTTTCAAGGGGTAAGACCCTCGATTCTAGCAGTCGCCCGGCGGCGGGGCCCGGGCCCCGAAAGCAACTGTTTTTGTCGGTGGAAAACGACCTAGTTGGTATTCTTTTCTACATCGGAATGATTTGCAGGAAGAACTTGTTCTCACTACCATGAGAGGCATGAGCGAGGAGAAACCCAGCACCGAGGACCTGGCGGGCAGGCTCCGTGAAGCGGGGCTGCGGGCCACGGCGAACCGGGTGGCGATCCTGGGAGCGGTCACCGGCCATTGGGGGCATCCCGCCGCCGAAGAGGTCTGGGAGGCGCTGCGCCCGGGCTACCCGACCCTCTCTCTCTCGACGGTCTATCAAACCCTGGAGTCCTTCATCCAGGCCGGTCTGTGCGTGCGCATGCGAGGTGGCGACGGCCGCCTCCGAGTCGACGGCACGCTTCACGCCGGAGCCCACGATCACGCAATCTGCCGCAAGTGCGGCGCGATCTACGACATCCCCCGTCAGGCCGAGGCGGTCTCCGCGGACCCGCCGCTCCCCGACGGAATGCAGTTGACGGCGATACGCCTCGAGTACGAGGTGATCTGCCGCGAGTGTTCCCCCCAAACGCGCTGAGGATCGAGAAGATGAGTGACAAGAGACAAGAACTGCTGGACGGCCTGAACGAGGACCTGGCCAACGAATGGGCCGCTATCCAGATGTACCGCAGCTACGCCAGCATGGTGAAGGGCCCCTACCGCAAGGAACTTCGGGAGTTCTTCGAGGCGGAGATTCCCGAGGAGCTGACCCACGCCGGCCTGCTGACCGACAAGATCGTCGCCCTGGGCGGGGTTCCGACCACCCGGGTCGCGCCGGTCGAGATGGTCGACGATGCCAAGCAGATGCTGGAGCAGGCGCTGGTTGCCGAACGGGACACCATCACCCGCTACGTCCAACGCCGCAGGCAGGCCGAGGACCTGGAGCAGTTCGGACTGGCCATCGAACTGGATACCCTGATCGCCGACGAAGCCAAGCATCACGACGAACTCAAGCTGATGCTGGACAAGTGGGACTGATCGCCGCATAGTCCCTAGTCTCAATCGATTCGAGGCATAGACGATGGCAGCAGAGCAGGTGCGGCACCGCTCGCGTTGGATGATGCGGGCCCTGGAATGGAACGATCCCCGGGCCCGCTACCCCAACATCTGGCAGGACGGCATGCCTCGCCACGTGTTGGCCTACGACACCGTGGCTCATCGCCTGCGTCTCGGCGACCTGATCGCGATCTACCACCCCGAGAGCAAGAAGCACCAGGAGCGGGCCAACCGATTCCTCGGCCTCAGCCGGGTGGTCGGGCTGCGCGAAGCCGACGACGAAGGTTTCTGCTGGATCGATCTCGCCATCGCTCACCGATTTTCTCCGGGCCTCGATCTCGGCATGGCGCCCCGGCGGGTGTTCATGTGTTGCGACCCGGCCTGGCCGGGGCCCGACGTGACCCTGTTCCGCGCGGTGTTCGACGCCGCGGTGTCCGACGGGTTCCGTCCCGCTCCCGCCGATCTCGAGGGACCGGCGGAGCCCGGTCCGGCGCCGGCGAAGGCGGAGTCCCCTTCGAAGGCGCGGGGAAAGGCGTCAACGAAACCGGACGGCAGCAAACCAGAGAGCACGAAGCCGGCCGACACGAAACCGGACGTCGTTGCCGAGGCTGCGGCTCCCGAGAAGAAGAACGACGACGAGGCCTCCGCCGCAGAAGCCGAACCCGCCGGCCGGGTGTTCGGCGGCGTCGACTTCAGCGGCGACATGCGGGATCCCCGCCAGGCGACCTGGCTCTGCCTGCTGGAGCAGCGGGGGGACCGTCTGCGGGTGCTGCGCCTGGAGGCTACCGGACGCCAGGGGCTCCAGGCCCGTCTGCGCGACCCCGATGCGCTCCTGATGCGGGCGGAGGCGATCGGTCTCGACTTTCCGTTCAGCCTGCCCCGCGGGTTTGCGGCGCGCCTTTCCGGCGACGGTGAAGAGGGCTGGTGGAATCTCGCGCAGCGTTTCGAGCAGATCTCCCGGCCGGAATACCTGGTCGCGCTGCAGGAGTTCCGCGACGCCGAAGGTGAGGTCAAGCGCCTGACCGACGAACGGGCGGGAGCCTTCTCGCCGCTCCACCGGGTCAATCCGGACCTCGGGCCGATGACCTACCACGGCATCCGCACCATCGCCGAAGAACGCTCCCGCTACACCGTGCGCCCCTTCGAGAGCGCCACCGGCCGCTTGTTGCTCGAGGCCTACCCGGGCCAGCTGGTGCGCAGTCTGCGGATCTCCGGCAACGGAGACGCCACCGCCCGGCGACGGGCGATCATCGACGCTCTGGGCAAGCTCTCGAAGCTGCCGCTGGAGCTGAACGACGAGCAACAGGCGCAGTGCGCCAAGCGCCGGGACGCGCTGGATGCGGTCATCGCGGCGCGCTGTGCGGCGCGGGCGGTCTTGAGCGGTGAAGCGGCCAAAACCCCCGAAGACCTGTGTCCCGACGACCCCGAGCGGGTGCGCGTCGAAGGCTGGATCTACGGCCTGGAGAGCGTCGAATGATCCGCCGCCTCGCGATCCTGTTCGTGCTCACCGTGACCGCTTTGGGCTGCGGTGGCGGCAAGGACGACGGCGCGGGGCTGCTCAATACCCAGGCGGATGTCGCCTTCGTCGGCGCTGCCGAGTGCAGCCAGTGTCATCTCGACGTGGCCTCGACCTACATGCACACCGGTATGGGCCGGGCCTGGCACCGCATGGCGCCGGAGATGATCGAGGCGGACTTCACCGCCGACAACACCTTCGCCGATCCGAAGACCGGCGTGAGCTATCGCATGTTCGAGCGGGACGGCCGCTACTTCATGGAGCAGTTTCTGGTCGATCCCAACGACGGGAGCCAGGTGGCCCGGGATGAGCGGGAACTGATCTGGGCGGTGGGTTCCAACAATCACAACCGGGGCTACATCGTCATCGAGGAGGGGCGCTTCTTCCAGGCGCCGGTCTGTTGGTACCCCAACGAGACCTTGTGGGACCTCTGTCCCGGCTTCGAACACGACAGCGCGCACTTCGCGCGTCAGGTGCGGGAGAGCTGCGTTTTCTGCCACAACGGCAGGATGGAGCTGGCGCCGGGCACCCACAACGCCTTCGTCGAGCCGATCCCCGAGGGCATCGGTTGCGAGAGCTGTCACGGCCCGGGTGAACTGCACGTGGCCAAGTGGAGCGACGGTCAGCGCGAGCCCGACGGCAGCGCCGACCCGACCATCGTCAATCCGCGGCGCCTGTCCCGGGAACGTCGCCTCGACGTCTGCCTCCAGTGCCATCTCGGAGACTCCAAGGCCACCGACCGGGTCGGGCGGGTCGACGTGGCGCTCAACGATTTCCGCCCGGGGCGGCCTCTTCAGGACATCATCGTGCCGTTCCACTACGTGCATCAGACGCCCGACGAGTTCGGGCTGTCGGCCCAGGCGGATCGCCTGATCCTGAGCGCCTGTTACCAGGAGAGCGAAGGGCGCCTGGAGTGCCTGACCTGCCACAACCCCCATAGCACCGTCTATGCCGAGAACCGGCCGGCGGACTACTTCAAGCGCAAGTGTACGGGCTGCCACACGGTCGAAGATTGCAGCGAGGAACATGGCGCCCGTTCCGGCACCGACGGCATGCCCGACGACTGCGTCTCCTGTCACATGCGGGTGGCCGAACCCGACGATCAGCGCCACACCACCTTCACCGATCACTGGATTCGCCGGGACATCACGCCGACACCGGAGCACGACACCCGGGCGAGCCTCGAGATCAAGCCGGTCTTTCCCGAGGAGTATGCCCAGCTGGAGCAGGCCGAGCAGGCGTACTACGCCGCCCGCGCCAACATGCTGATGTCGCTCAGCATCCCCGGTGAGCGCCGCGCGATGTGGGAGGCGGCCGAGGCGGGTTTCCGCGAGGCGATCGACAAGGGTTGGTCCGACGGCCGCGCCCGCTTCTTCCTGGGCAAGGTGCTCGGCTATCAGGAGAAGGACGCCGAGGCGGAGCAGGCCTACCGGGAGTCGCTGGAGCTCTCGCCCGGGTACGACGACGCCGCGATCGCCCTCGGACTGTTGCTCGAGAAGCGGGGTGCCGGTGCCGACGCGCTGAACCTACTGGCGGCGCAGGCCCAGCGATCCCCTGAACACGCTGGAGTGCTCGCCGAGTACGGGCGGTTCCGTCTGCTGGCCGGCCAGACCGCCGAGGCGATCGAGCTGTTCGATCGCGCCATCGCGCTTGAACCCGAGGTCGTGACCAACTACCTCAACCGCGGCCGGGCCCGGGCGGCGAGCGGGCAGCTGGAGACCGCCGCCGAGGACGCGGCGATGGCGACCCGGTTGGATCCCGACTCCGAGGAAAGCTGGGACTTCTATCTGAAGGTGATGCAGGCTCGAGGTGACCGGGCGGGTGTGTCGCAGGCGCGGCGCATGATGGCTTCGCTCAAGGATGCGGCTATTCGCTATCGCCTTCAGCTTCGCGACCAAGCGCACCGAGGCGATTCACCTCCGTCCGGATCTGCTGCACTCGCTCCATGATCTTGACCACCTTGGAGCGGGCACCCGCGTCGAGGCCCGGCTGGTCCCGCAGGATCTCGGCGTAGCCCACCAGTCCCATCAGCACGTTGTTGATCGAGTGGCGGGTCGAGCGCGCGGTGCGCACCACGTTGCGCATGCCCGGGTGCATGTCCTCGAACACCGCCAGGATGGGGCCGTCGGCAGCGGTGGGTCGAAGCCAGAGGGTCTGCATGATCGGCGTGCCGTCCCGGTCGTGAACCAGGGCGCGTAGGCCGACGGGGTCCGCCGGCGCGGCTTCGAACAGGCCGGCAAACCCGCCGTCGTCCAGGGTCAGGCCGACGGTTTCGGCCAGGGAACTGCCGTGAAGCGCATCGCGATCGTGGCCGAAGGCTTCGGCCCATTCGGCGTTGACGCCGAGGATCAGACCCTGCCGGTCGACGACGGCGATGGCCAGCGGCAGGCTGTCGAGCACTTCCGCGTGCGGATAAGCCAAGGGTGGGCTCCGTTAACGAACCGCCCGGTTGGCAGGGGAGACAGGAATCGAACCTGCAACCCCCGGTTTTGGAGACCGGTGCTCTGCCAATTGAGCTACTCCCCTGTACCGGGGCGACCCGTCGAACCGGCGCAGTGTACAACCGCCCCCGGGGGAATTCAACTTGGCCTGCCGGGAGCGCTAGGCGTCCTTGCGCCGCCAGGAACCGCGGAAGCGGTCGCGTCCCTGGACCAGGTACTTGGCCTCGAAGTTGGTCAGGGGCTGATCGGTCGGAACCGGAAACTCGGGGCTGCCGAAGGCCGCCTGGCGCTCGAAATCCGCGTGGGCGTCGAGCAGCGGCTCAAGGTGCTCCCAGTAGCCGCGGAAGTCGGTGGCCACGTGAAGGTAGGCGCCGTGGATCAGGGTTCGCGAAAGATCGTCGATGGTCGGCGGTTGGAAGAAACGCCGCTTGTGGTGCCGCTTCTTGGGCCAGGGGTCCGGATAGAAGACGTAGTAGGCCGAAACCGAATGCTCGGGCACCGCCCGGTGGACGAACTCCTTGGCGTCGATCCGGATGAAACGCACGTTCTTCAGCTCGGCGCGCAGCGCCTTGCCCTCGACCATCCGCAGGTACTTGTTGGCCCAGTCGACCCCGAGCATGTGCACGTCGGGGCGGGTCGAGGCGGCCTCCACCAGGAACTTGCCCTTGCCCGGCCCGATCTCGATTTCCACCCGGCCGGGCTCGCCGAAGACTTCGGTCCAGTCCAGCCCATCCAGGGCTCGTTCCGGGTCCAGTCGGAGTTCCGGGGCGACTACTTTCAGTTCACGCATCCCGACAGTGTAGAACCGGGGGGCGAGTCCCTTCCAGCCCTGCTTGCCCGGCCTCGGGCCCGGGACTAGGCTGG
Organism: Acidobacteria bacterium Mor1; assembly: GCA_001664505.1. GTDB lineage: Bacteria > Acidobacteriota > Polarisedimenticolia > Polarisedimenticolales > Polarisedimenticolaceae > Mor1. The sequence continues at coordinate 3,237,477 of CP011806.1, read as the reverse complement.
TTCGATGAAACACGGGATCCTGCTGATCGGCCTGATCTGTCTCGCCACCGGCTGCGGGGCCGGCGGCTACCAGCCGCAGAACGGCGACGTGGTCTTTCACGAGTCCCGCTCGTCCCAGAGCGAGGCGATCCAGCAGGCGACCGACTCCCGCTACAGCCACATGGGTATCGTCTATTTGCAAGAGGGCGAACCCTTCGTCTACGAGGCGGTGCAACCGGTCAAGTTGACCCCTCTCGACCAGTGGATCGCCCGGGGCAAGGACGGACACTTCGTGGCCAAGCGATTGCGGGACGTCGCGGCGCTGACCGATCCGGTGCTTGCCCGCATGCGTGCCGTCGGTGAGGAGATGGCCGGCCTGGACTACGACCTGACCTTCGAGTGGTCCGACGAGCGGATCTACTGTTCGGAGTTGGTCTGGAAGGTCTACAAACGTGGCGCCGGTATCGAGATCGGCGAACTCGCGACCTTTGCCGATTTCGATGTGTCCCACCCCGCGGTGGCGGCCAAGGTTCGTGAGCGTTTCGGCGATGCGCTTCCGCTGGAGGAGCCGGTCATCTCACCTGCGGCCATGTTCGACGCGCCCCAACTGGAAACGGTCTTCCGCAACTAGCGGCGCGAGGGCCGTGCGTGGATCTGCACCATGCCGAAGGCGTAGCGGTGGTGGCCCGTGATCTCCAGCTCGTAGTAGTTCTCGAGACCGGAAAAGAGTGAGATCCCCTTTCCCAGGACCACCGGCGCGTAGGTGATGATCCAGCGGTCGACCAGGTCCGCCTCGGCTGCCTGGCGGATCAGGTTGCCGCCGTCAAGATAAACGTCCTTGCCTCCGGCGGTCTCCTTGGCCATGTCGACCACTTCTCGAATTCCGCCGGCGACCGGCTTCACCGTGGCGGGGGCGCCGGCATCCAGGTCGCGATGGGTCGCGACGCAAACGGGCATCTCGCCGTAGGGCCAGGGCACGTCGAAACCGCGGACCACATCGTAGGTGCTGCGCCCCATCAGCATCGCACCGACGTCCTGGATGAAGTCCTCCCATTCCAGCGCACCCGCGTCCTTGTCGGGATGGGAGCGGTCATGTTCTCCGCCGCTACCGGGAAGCCAGGACAGATCGTGATCGGGGCCGGCGATAAAGCCGTCCAGCGAGCAGGCGACGTAGACTTGAACCCGCGAATCAGACATGGCTCCTCCAGGTGTCGAAGGCACCGGCTTCGTCAAGCGAGCTGGCCGCGGAAGATGGTGACCGCCTGGCCGCTCAGTTTGACCCGGTCGGCGCCGACCTCGACCCGGACGGTGCCGCCCCGTTGGGATGCCTGGTAGCCGGTCATCCGGGTCTTGCCCAGCTTCTTGCTCCAGTAGGGCGCCAGCGCGCAGTGTGCCGAGCCGGTGACCGGATCCTCGCCGATGCCGCACGACGGGGCGAAGTAGCGGGAGACGAAATCGAACTCTCCGGGATCGGCCGCGGCGGTGACGATCACGCCGCGACTCTCGAGACCCGCCAGCGCCGCCAGGTTCGGACTGAATGCCCGTACCGTCGCTTCGGACTCCAGCTCGACCAGATAGTCCAGTCGGTTGCGTCCGACCCAGCGCGGATTGACCGCCCCAAGACCGCGCAACAGTTCGTCGGGGAAGCCGCTTTCTTCCGCGGCTTCCTTGGGGAAGTCCAGATGGATCCAGTGCTCACCCTGCTCGGCGGTCAACGTGCCGCTGCGCGTCGAGAAGTGCGCCACGTCGAAGGGCTTGAGCCAGCGATGTTCCCAGAGCGCGTGGGCCGCGGCCAACGTCGCGTGGCCGCAGAGGTCGACCTCGCAGGCCGGGGTGAACCAGCGCAGCCCGAAGCCCTCGCCGTCTCGATGGACGAAAGCGGTCTCCGACAGGTTCATCTCGGCGGCGACCTGCTGCATCCACGCCGGATCCTTGGGCTGGGTCAGCAGGCAGACGGCGGCGGGGTTGCCCTTGAAGGGTTCCGCGGTGAATGCGTCGATCTGAAACAGCGTGCTCATCGAGGTTCCTTGCCTTGGGGGAGATGCGATCGGGAGGGTGACATCGATACGGCTACATCGAAACCGGTCCCGGCGCTTCTTCCGGTTCCAGCATCGCCAGGACCTGGCCGACCAGATAGAGCGAGCCGGCAACCAGCAGATAGCCTCCTGGCTCCGAACCCTCGGCGGCGAGACCGCGGGCACGTTCGAAGGCCCGCGCCGGTTCTTCGACGCATTCGCAGGGGATCCCGACCCGGCGGGCGACCTCGGCGATCTCCTCGGGTTCCAGCGATCGGTTGACGCCGGGCCGGGTGATCACCAGTTTCGAGATCCTCGGACGCAGGCGTTCGAGGATCTCGGGGATCTTCTTGCCCCGCATGGCGCCGAACAACATCACCGGCCGCGGCCGTTGGAGTCCATCGAGATATTCGCCGAGGGCTTCCACCCCGGCGACGTTGTGAGCGCCGTCGAACAGCATCTCGGGACCGCCCTCGGGTTCGAGCCACTGCAGCCGGCCGGCCCAGCGAACCGACGCCAGTCCATGGCGCACCTGTTCGGGATCGGCGCCGCGGCCCATTCGTTCCAGCAACGTCTCCAGCGCCAACAGCGCCAGCCGGGCGTTCTGCCGTTGGTGCCTGCCGTCGAGTCCCAGGCTCAACCTGTCGTAGCGGGCCGCCGAGGTCTCGAGGGCGAAGGTGCCGCCCGGCTCTTCGTGGAGCTGGACCGACTCCCGGGATTCGAGCACCGGCGCTCCGCGCCGCCGGGCTACCCCGCGAATCACCCCCAGGGCGTCGAGGCGTTCGATGCCGCTCAGCACCGGCCGGCCCTGCTTGATGATCCCCGCCTTCTCGGCGGCGATCAGCAGCAGGCTGCGCCCCAGGGTCTTCATGTGGTCGAAGTCGACGGAGACGATCACCGAGAGGTCCGCCTCCACGGCGTTGGTCGCGTCCAGCCGGCCGCCGAGCCCGACTTCCAGAATCCCTGCCTGAACCTCGGCGTCCCGGAAGGCGGTCAGCGCGGTGGCGGTCATGACCTCGAAGAACGAGGGGTGGAACTCCATCCGGCCGTCGGCGCAGGCCTCCTCGATCATCCGGCGCATGCCGTTCAAGCGTTCGTGAAGCGCCTCGGTCGAGATGTCCTCGCCGCCGATACGGATCCGTTCGTTGGGGCGCACCAGGTGAGGGGAGGTGAACAGCCCGCTCTTGATGCCGTGGGCCTCGAGCATAGAGGCCAGCATCGAGGCCACCGAGCCCTTGCCGTTGGTGCCGCCGACCAGCACGGTACGGAAGGCCCGCTGGGGCGAGCCGCACCATTCCAGCAACGTCCGGATGTTTTCCAGTCCGAGCTTGATGCCGAAATGCTGGAGGTCGTAAAGCCAGCGGACCGGGTCCTGCGCCATGCTCGCTATGATAGCGCGCGGTGGATGAACGACTGGCACAGCGCCTGTTTGTCGGGGTCGTGCTGCTGGCGGCGGCAATCCTGCTCCTGCGCACCGGCGACGTGCCCCTGATCGATCCCGATGAACCCCGGGTCGCCCGCACCAGCGTCGAGATGCTGCGCAGCGGCGATCCGGTGGTGCCCCTGTTCGACGGGCAGCCGAGGCTGGTCAAGCCGCCGCTGGTCCACTGGCTGCAGGTCCCGCTCTACGCCACCTTCGGCGCCCGGGAGTGGACCGCTAGGCTGCCGGCGGCTCTGGCCACCCTGATCTCTCTGTGGTTGGTCGGCGCCGTGGCCCGCCGCCGGTTCGGCGATGAGGGGGCGGTCTGGGCGGCGGCGATCTTCATCTGTTTTCCGCTGGTGGTCGTTCCCGGCCGGGTGGGGACCTACGACGCGCTGCTCTCGGTACACATCACCGCGGCGGTAGCGCTGGACCTGCTGGCCCCCGACGGCTGGAGCGCCCGGCGTGGCGGCGCCTTCGGGGCGCTGCTCGGGCTCGGCTTTCTGGTCAAGGGGCCGGTGGCGCTGTTGCTGCCGCTGTTGATCCTGCTCGCCGGCCGCACGGCGGCCGGGCTTTCCCTGGTGCCCGGGTGGCGGGTGGCGGCCACCGCCGCCGGAGCCTGTCTGGCGGTGATCGCTCCCTGGGGCCTGGCGTTGATCGGCCGGATCGGTATCGACGGGGTCACCGAGCTGTTGCGCCGCGAAGCACTGGATCGCTACGTCAGCGGGACCGACCACGTGAAGCCGCTCTGGTTCTACGTTCCGGTGCTGCTGGTCGGAGCCTTTCCCTTCGTCGTGCCGCTCTTGACCGGCACGCTGCGGGCGTTCTGGCTGGGGCGCAAGCAGGCCGGTCCGACGGCGCCCTACTGCGCCGGAGCCCTGGTCGCCGGGATCCTGTTCTTCTCTCTCGGCCAGGGAAAGTTGCCTAACTATCTGGTGCCCCTGATGCCCCTTGCCGCGTGGCTGACCACCTGGGAGTTGGCCCGGGACGCCGGACGGGAGAAACCGGGTGCCCTGGTTTCGACCCTGCTCGCCGCCAGTCTGGCTGCCTTCGGTGTGATCCTGCCGCTGGCGGCCCGGCGCTATCCCGAGGTGCCCCATGTGGAGCTGGTCGGTTGGCTCGGCGGCGGGCTCTGGATCGCTGCGGCGTTGGTGGCGCTCCTCGGCGCCATGCGCCTGCGGCCCAGGCTGGCCTACGGAGCCGCCGTCGGGGCGGCCGCGGGGTTTCTGCTGCTGTTGACCACGGTGTTGCTCCCTGGGATGTCCACCGTGCGCAGCTCTCGAGGCGTCGCCCTGGAGATCGAGGCGTCGTACCCGCAAGTGCCGGTGGCTGTGGTGGATATGAAGGTGCCCAGTCTCCTGTTCTACCTGGATCGCCCGGTGGAGGAGGTCGATCTCCGGGATCTGCCCGCTCGGCTGGATCGCTCCGGAGACCTCGTGCTGGTCTTCGACCCCGACGACCTGGAGCGGCTGGAACCCGAGGTGCGGGAACGCATCATCGAGGTCGCCGCGGCGGGCAAGTACCGGATCTGCCGCAGGGCCGGGGAGGCTCCCGCCGGGGGCGTCCTTGACGGCAAACAGGGCTCAGGTTAGTTTTGGAGCGGCGAAAGCCCTTGTCTCGCAGGGATTTGAGCCGATCAATCCAACAAACAGGATGGCGATGAGCGGACGCATGGCCTGGTTCAAGAAAGAGAAGACACCCAAGCAGCCACAGGCGGAACGCCGATTCACAGTGCCCGAAGGGCTGTGGGTCAAGTGCCCGGACTGCAAGGAGATCGTCTACAAGAAAGAGGTCCTGCGTAACACCAACGTCTGCACCAAGTGCGACTACCACTTCCGCATCGGGTCCCGTGAGCGGCTCGACCAGCTGTTCGACATGGGCCGCTACCAGGAGTTCGCCACTGAAGTAGCGCCGCTGGACCCGCTCCAGTTCGTCGATTCCAAGTCCTACGAGAAGCGCCTGGTCGACTACCAGAAGCGCACCGGCCTGAAAGACGCCGTGATCACCTGCACCGGCACCATCGGTGGCCACCCGGTATCGATGGCGGTGATGGAGTACGGCTTCATGGGCGGCTCGATGGGAAGCGTCGTGGGTGAGAAGGTCACCCGGGCGGCCGAGCAGGCCCTGAAGGATCAGCGTGCGCTGATCGTGATCGCCTGTTCCGGCGGCGCCCGCATGCAGGAAGGCGCCCTGTCGCTGATGCAGATGGCCAAGATCTCGTCGGCGCTGGCGCAACTCGACGTCGCCGGGCTGCCTTTCATCTCGGTGCTGACCGACCCGACCACCGGTGGAGTCACCGCATCCTTCGCCATGCTGGGCGATCTGAATATCGCCGAGCCCAAGGCGCTGATCGGTTTCGCCGGACCCCGGGTCATCGAACAGACCATCCGCCAGAAGCTGCCTGCCGGCTTCCAGCGCTCGGAGTTCCTGGTCGAGCACGGGATGCTCGACTACATCGTCGAGCGGAACAAGATGCGCGACAAGCTGATCTCCAGCCTGCGCTTCCTGATGCCGAACTAGGCGCCGCAGCGCTCTCCAGACTTGAATCTCGCCGGGGAAGTGCCCTGAAAAAGCACGGGGCCGGAAACCCGTGAGAGCTTCCGGCCCCGAATTTCGACAAAACGCTCGGTCGGTGCGCAACCAAACGAGGGGTTGCGGCGTACTTACTTGCAAGCAAGTAAGCGTGAGACGTTACCGAACCCCTGAGGCGCTTCCGGAGCTAGAACCCCTCCTCCTACTCCGGGGGCGCTTCTTTTGTACTCCCCTATATAACTCGAAACCGACCGATCGTCACCGGATTTTTAGTTTCGGCGCGGTGAAGGGCCCCTCGGCTCGCTCCCCTCGCTCGGGGCAGGGCGGGGCCGGGCCTTCGCTGCGCTCAGGCCCTGCTGTCCCAGCAGACGTCCTCGACGCCCTGGCGGTGGTTTTCGAAGCGGGCCATGACGAAAAGGGCGTCGGAAAGCCGGTTCAGGTAGGCCAGCGTGTGGGGCCCGATGGTCTGTTCCCGGGATAGGGCGACCAGCAGCCTCTCGGCCCGGCGGGCGATGGTGCGGGCCAGGTGCAGCGAGGCGGCGCCGGCGGAGCCTCCCGGCAGGATGAAGTTCTCGAGGGGGCCCAGCTGCTCGTTGAGCTCGTCGATGGTCGCCTCGAGGGTGTCGATGTGGCGCTGTTCGACGCAGGGCACCTTGAACTTGTGCTTGTCCTCCTCGAGCACGCACAGGTCGGAACCCAGGTGAAACAGCTCGTTCTGGACCCGCCCCAGCTCTTTTTCGAGCCGGGGATCCAAGCCGCCGGCCAGGGCCACGCCGATGGCGGAGTTGAGCTCGTCGACGGTCCCGTAGGACTCGATCCGAAGGGAGTGCTTGTCCACCCGTTGCCCGCCGCCGAGAGAAGTGGTCCCTTCGTCTCCAGCTCGGGTATAAACCTTGGTAATCTTCGGCATTCGCGACTCCTTCCCCGGGCATTGTTCCGTAAGTCGGGGAATGGTGCCAGATGGGCGCCTGGGTCGCCGGGAGGGATCCAAAAGCGTGTCGTCGTCGCCCCTTTCTCCGCTCCAGCGTGCCCGTTCGGACCTGGGCGGGGTGGCCGAGCCGGACCGGGTCGAGGTACTTCAGCGGTTTTTCCAGACCGGTGAGGGCCAGTACGGCGAGGGGGACGTCTTCCTCGGGGTGCGGGTCCCCAACGTCCGCAAGGTGGCCCGGGCCCACCGGGATCTTTCCCTCGTCGACCTGCAGTCGCTGTTGCGCTCCAAGTTCCACGAGGAGCGCCAGTTGGCGCTGTTCATCCTGGTGATCCAGTTCCAGCGGGGGGACGCGGCGCTCCAGAAGCAGATCTACGACCTGTACCTGGCCAACACCGAGCGGATCAACAACTGGGATCTGGTCGACGGTTCGGCCCACCAGATCGTCGGCGGCTATCTGCTCGAGCGAGGCCGTGGGCCTCTGCGGCGGCTGGCTCGCTCAAAAAGCCTCTGGGAGCAGCGGATCGCGATCATCGCCACGCTGACCTTCATCAAGCAGGAAGAGTTCGAGGACACCTTCGAACTGGCCGAGATGCTGCTGTTGCATCCTCACGATCTGATTCACAAGGCGGTGGGCTGGATGCTGCGGGAGGTGGGGAACCGGGACCGGGAGGCGATGGAGACCTTCCTCAAGCCGCGCCACCACACCATGCCCCGCACCATGCTGCGCTACGCCATCGAGAAGCTACCCGAGTCCCGCCGCCGGGAATACCTGGAAGGCCGGGTTCGTTGACGCCGTTCGCACCCCTCGCAGGGGTTGGATAGAATCCCGGTCATTCCGTCATTCCGAGGGGGAGGGGTCCCAATGAAACGCTGGTTGTTGCTGCTGTCGATCTTCGTCTGTCTACCCGCCATGTCGGATGAGGGCATGTGGATGCCCATCCAATTGCCGGAGATCGAGGATGAGTTGCGGGCCACGGGGCTCGAGATCGATCCGGCCAGCCTGAGCAAGCTGACCGAACATCCGATGGCGGCGGTCGTCGACCTTGGGGGCTGCAGCGCCTCCTTCGTCTCGCCCAACGGTCTGATCGTGACCAACCATCACTGTGTCTACGGTTCCCTGCAGTACCTCTCGACCCCCGAGAAGAATCTGCTCCAGGACGGTTTCCTGGCGGGTGACCTGGACGAGGAGCTGCCCATCGGCCCCGGCTCCCGGGTGCGGGTCACCGTCGATGTGACCGACGTGACCAAGAAGGTGCGCAAGGGGCTCGACGAACTCGACGGCGCCGAACGCTACGACCGGATCGAACGGCGGCGCAAGGAGATGGTCGCTGCCTGCGAGGAAGACGACGGACACCGCTGCCGGCTGTTCAGCTTCTACGGCGGCCTGCAGTACTACCTGGTCAAACAGCTCGAGTTGCGGGACGTGCGCATGGTCTACGCTCCGGCGCTCTGGATCGGCCGCTTCGGCGGGGACATCGACAACTGGATGTGGCCTCGGCACACCGGCGACTTCTCCTTCTACCGCGCCTACGTCGGTGCCGACGGCAAGCCCGCCGATCACGCGGAGAGCAACGTTCCCTACAAGCCGAAGCACTTCCTCAAGACGTCGCCCGAGGGAGTCGAGGACGGCGGCTTCGTGATGGTCACCGGCTACCCCGGAAGCACCGGGCGCTACCGTCTGGCCGCCGAGGTGGAGAACACCTTCACCTGGAGCTACCCCATGCGGCGCAAGTCCTTCGACCGCCGTCTTGAGATCATCGAGGAGCACACCAAGGATCGCCCCGACGCCAAGATCAAGTACGCGTCGATGGTCGGCGGCATCCAGAACGCCAACAAGAACACCCAGGGCATGCTCGACGGCTATGCACGCAGCAACATGCTGGAGCGGCGCCGGGCGTTGGAGAAGGAACTCCAGGCCTGGATCGAGAGCAGCCCCGAAATCCGCAAGAAGCACGAATCGTCCCTGCGCGATCTCGAAGCGTTGATCAAGGAGCAGCAGTCCACCCGGGAGCGGGACCGCCTGCTGGTCGCGCTGAGCCGCAGCACCCTGGCCTCCACCGCCGGCACGCTCTACCGCATGAGCCGGGAGAAGGAGCTCGACGACATCGATCGCGAGCCTTCCTACCAGGAGCGCAACTGGCCGCGGATCAAGGCGCGGATGCAGCGGATGGATCGACGCTTCGACCCCCGGGTCGACCGGGCGCTGTGGCATGACGCCATCGTCCAGTACATGGAGCTACCCGCCGATCAACGAGTGCCCGAGTTCGACAAGTTCCTCAAGCTCGGCAAGGGTGTCGACGGCCTCGAGGCGCGTCTCGAGAAGATGTACGAGAAGACCCGCCTGGACGAGCAGGACCACCGCCTGGAGTTGCTCGAGGCCACGCCGAAGCAGCTCGAGGCCAGCGAAGATCCGTTCATCCAGCTCGCGGTGGCGCTCTACGATTTCCGCCGGGCGCGGGAAGCAAAGCAAGAGGCGATCTCCGGTGAGTTCAACGCCCTGCGGCCCGCGTACATGGAAACGATGCTGGAGTTCCTGCGCAGCAAGGGGCGGGCGGTCTACCCTGACGCAAACAGCAGCCTGCGGGTGACCTACGGTACCGTCAAGGGTTACTCCCCCCGGGACGGCATCGTCTACGAGCCGTTCACCCGGCTCGAGGGCATCGCCGAGAAGTTCACCGGCGAGGAGCCCTTCGCCCCGCCGGCCAAGCAAATGGAACTGATCGACGAGGGGCACCACGGCCGCTTCTCCCTGGACAGCATCGAGTCGGTGCCGGTCAACTTCCTCAGCACCGTCGACACCACCGGAGGCAACTCCGGTTCGCCGACCCTCAACAGCAAGGCGGAGTTGATCGGGCTCCTGTTCGACGGCACCTACGACAGCATCAACTCCGACTGGGATTTCGACGAGCGGACGACCCGCGCGATCCACGTCGATGTGCGCTACATGCTGTGGGTCATGGAGCACGTCGACAACGCGCACCATCTGTTGGTGGAGTTGGGCGTCCCTGCCTCGATGTAGCGGCCGGGACCGGTGAATGCAGGGCCCCGCGGGTGCGAGGGGCCGCTGCTACGCCGGCAGCATGCGCTCCAACGCCTTCCCCGAGAGGCCGCCGCCGACCAGGCCGGTGGTCAGCGCGACGGTGAGAAAGAACACGCTGTGCATGATCGGGTCGGTGCCGATTTTCGGCTCGAGACCCAGGTTGATCACGACCAGGTAGATGATCACCTCGCCGAGAAAGCTGGCCGCCGGGAACGCCAGAAAGGCCACCAGCGCAGCGATCGGATGACCCCCAACCCGCAGGTGGCCGATCCAGATGCTCGCGCCCAGTGCGGTGAAGCCGAACAGGATGTCCCAGTCGAGGCCGAAGGGGAGCGGCAGGTAGTAGCCGGCCCAGAACAACCCGACGAACAACAGGATCGCCAGCGGAATGCGCGACGCCGGGACCCGGGCGTGGGGGGCCAGCATGCGGCGCTGGGCGAGGGCGACGAACAGGGCGACCACCGACAGCGCCAGGGTGTGGGAGACCAGCTGGGCGCCGTTCAGTTCCCGCCCGTGGCCGCCGGTGAAACCGTGGCCGATCGGCGTGTAGAGCAGGTATCCGGCCATCAGCGCCAGGGTGTTGCCGACGAGCCAGGTTCGGGCGAATCCGCGGGTTGCGGCCTTGGCCGTCGTTCCTTCAATCATGTTTGTTTCCGCGTTCATGTCCATCAGAACACGGATCGGGGCCGGGAAGTAACGCCGGCCGGCGGCGGAAACGCGCGAGGGGCCTGACTTTTCAGCCCTTGCCCGGCCGCGGTGGCCTCTGGTACTCTCCGTCGGTCAGAGCACGGCAGGCGTAACGGGAAATTGGGTGTGAATCCCATGCCGCCCGGCGACTGTGAGCGGCGACGGCAACCGCGGGGTCCTGCTTCAGGACCTGCCACTGGGGGAAACCCTGGGAAGGCGCGGCTAGCCGGTTGACCCGCAAGCCAGGAGACCGACGCATGCCGATGGTGTTGAACCGACCAGGGGCAGGTTCGACCGCCGAGCGCCGCCGATTGCCGGCTTGACCGGTCTATCGGAGGAAATGCCCCGCGGAGCGTTGCACGCTTCGGCGGGGTTTTTTCGTTTATCGGACGTTTGCGGCGGAGACCCGGTCCGTGGGTTCGCTCCCTCGGCCGCTTTTTCGTCCGAGCCCCTGAGCGAAACCGCGCCGGCTCTCCTTCGCGGAGATCGTTGTATGCGTTTGTTTGTTTTCGTCTCGCTGCTCACCCTTGTCCTTCTCTCCGGTTCGGCTGTGGCCCAGCAAGAGGCACGGCAACTTCCGGTCTTCGTCGAGACCTTCGACAACAACCCGGTGGAGGACGCCGCGCTGGTTTTACGCGGCGCCGCCCTCGATCGCCTGAGCTGGAACGACGACGCGCCCGCCTTCCCCGGCGACAGCGCCGGTTCCTGGACCGCCGTCTACGACGCGCGGATGCCGAGCGGCCTCGCCGGCTGGACCCTGCCGCGGTATTTCGACGAGACCCAGCCGTTCACGGCGACCTCGGTCTTCGTCATCGACTCCGACGAGTTCCAGGCCGACCCCTTCGGCTTTTTCCAGATCTCCTGGGGGCTGTGGAACTCCGAGACCACCGGTCTCGAGCGCACCGGCACCCTCGAGAACTTCGCCGGCGACACCTTCGAACTGGTCGAGTTCGACTACTTTCCCAACGTGTCGCCGTTCTTCGGGGGCCCCTTCGTCGGACCCTCGGCGTTCGGGGTGGCCGATCCGGACAACCCGCTGTTCGACTTTCTCGGCTCGTTCATCAACGCCGGCTTCGCCAGCGTCGAACTGGAGCTTCCCCTGGATGAACCGCTGATCGCTGTGCTGGAGCACGACCCGGCGGCCGATCGCGTGACCTCCAGCGTCTACCGTTTCGACGAGAGCGGAGTGCCGGTTCTGATTCCGGGTTCGGTCAGCGCCGCCCCGCTGGATGGCATGGGGCTGCGCCGATACGAACTGGACACCGTCGGCTTGACCCTGTGGCGCGACGGCTTCAGCGGCGAGACGCCGACGGTCTTCGCCCGGGTTCACTACCACCGGTTGGAAGTCCGCCCCGGCGTGGCGATTCCCCAGGCGGGCGAATGAATCGTCGCGTCCTCGTGATGCTGGCGGCGGCGTGGCTCATCGCGGCCACGCCGTTCGCCGGTGAGCGGTCGCAGCCGGTGGACTGCCTTCCCGACCGCCTCGAGTGGTCCGCGGCCGGACCGGATCCATCGGTGCGCTTCGGCGCGGCGAACCTTCCGGGCATCGTGCTCGGCCCTCCCGGTGATTCGGCGCCGGTGATCGGTTCGACCAGCGTGGCATCGTTGGGTCATGGCGGCAGCGCAGTCTTCAGCTGGGCGGACGTGATCCTGGAGGACGGTCCCGGTCCCGATTTCATCGTGTTCGAGAACGCGTTCTTTTCCGGCGCCGGTCCGACGGATCCCGCCGACGACTTCGTCGTTTTCGTCGAGCCGGGGATCGTCGAGGTCTCCGCCGACGGCGTTCAGTGGGTCGCTTTCCCCTACGATGCCGGCGCCCTGGCCGCGGCCAGCGGCGTCAGCGGAGTCGACCGGGCGCTGTATCTCGATCTGCGAGGGCTGGCCGGGCTGACGCCGACGCTCACCGGCGACTGGACGGTGCCCGACGATCCTGACGTCTGGGATCCCGCCGGAACCAACGGCATATCCGGCGCCGGCGGTGACGCGTTCGATCTGGCGACGGTGGGATTGAGCGAGGCGCGCTACGTCCGCATCATCGATGCCGACAGCAGGAACGGCTTCCCCGGCGCCGGCGACGGTTTCGATCTCGACGCCGTCGTGGTGCTCAACGGACGGCCGACCCAGCCGGCTGCATCCGATAGCGACGGAGACGGCCTGAGCGATGCCGCCGAGGTCGAGCTCTACGGCACCGACCCGGCGTTGAGCGACAGCGACCTCGACGGCGTCGACGACGGCCGCGAGGTGGCGGCCTGTCGCGATGCCAACTCCGCCCTGGCCGGTCCCGCGCATCTCGCGGAGCCGCGCTTGTGGCTGAGCGGCGCGGCGTGCACCGAGGCCCGCTGGACCTTCCTGGGGAGCACCGAGTCCTACGCGCTTCTGCGTGGAGACCTGTCGATGCTCTTCGCCGACGCCGGCGGGGTCGACCTCGGCAATACGACCTGCCTGTACCAGGGGCCGGCCGCGGTGCGCTACAGCTGCGACGCGGATCAGCCCGCGGCCGGCGAGGGTTTCTTCTACGTGGTTCGCACGGCGAACCGGGAGCAGTACGGATGGTCTTCGGACCTCGAGCCGCGGGACACGTCCTCGGACTGTCCCTGACGCTGCTCGCCGGGCTCCCGCTCTGGGCCTCCGGCGAGAGCAGCGACGAAGCCGCTGCCGAAACGGCGCGGCCGTCGGGCGTGCGTGAATCGGTGCGGGTCGAGGGAGAAACTCCCGAGACCGAGGACGTGGCGGCCTTCGTCACGACCCTCGATGCCCGGGATCTGGCGGCCCAGGGCGCAGACCTTTCCGACCTGTTGCGTCAGGTGCCCGGTGCCCGGGTACGGGACTACGGCGGGCTCGGCCAGTACGCGACGGTTTCCCTGCGCGGCTCGACCGCCGAACAGGTCACGGTGCTGGTGGACGGCGTGCCCCAGAACCGCGCTCTGGGTGGCCCGGTCAACCTGGCTGCCATCCCCGCGTCGGACATCGCCGAGGTCACCGTCTTCCGCGGCTTCGGTCCGGCGCATCTCGGCCTCGGCGGGCTCGGTGGCCTGATCGACATTCGCACCCGCGAACCGGAAGCGGCGGAAGGCCGCTTCGACCTGCTCGCCGGCGAGCTGGGTACCACCCGGGTTTCCGGCGGTGCCGTGGTGCCCGCCGGGGAGCACGGTCACCTCCGTTTCGGCGTCGAGTCGTTGGAGAGCGAAGGGGACTATCGCTACCTCGATACCGGAGCGACCCCGTTCAACTCCGGCGACGACGTGGTGCGGCGCCGGGAGAACAATGGCCTCGAACATCGCTCGGTCTCGGTGTCCGGGGTCTGGGCGCCGCCGGGGCGGGGCAGCTACCGGCTGTCGCTGCGTGGACAGGATCGCGAGCAGGGCGTGCCCGGCATCGAAAATTTCACGCCCTCCCCCAGTGCCACCGCCACCGATCGCAACGTCAACCTGGTGCTGTCCCATCGCAGGGAGGACTTCGGCGTCTTCGACGCCGTCGAGACTCAGATCGATCTGGTCGATCAGCGCGGGGGATTCCGGGATCTCGAGGGACCGGTGTTCCTCATCGATCAAACCACGCAGATTCGCGGCGGTGGTTTCGCGGCCCAGGGAGCGCTGCGGCGGGGCTCCCACAGTGTGCGATTGCGCTTCGACGGGCGCTTCGAGCGTGCGGAGGTCGATGACCAGGCCCTCGACATCGTCGACCGGGGTGGCGCCGAACGTGTCTCCTGGGCCTGGACCGTCGAAGACGTCGTGACCCGTGGACGCCTGACCCTGGCGCCGGCGTTGCGGGTCGAGCGCCGTGAAGATCGTTTTCTCGCCGGAGGGCAGGGCACGCTGCCGCCGCCGTCGGGGGATGTGGGAGAGACCGGAGTCTCGGGCAAGTTCGGGCTGGCCTGGACCCTGGGACCCCGCACCCAGCTTCGAGGTTCCGTCGGCCGTTTCTTCCGCGCGCCGAACCTGACCGAGCTGTTCGGCAACCGCGGCGCCATCGTCGGCAACCCGGAGCTGCGCTCGGAGAGCGGGTGGAGCGGTGAGTTCGGCGTGCAGCGCCGCTTCGACGGCGAGGGACATCGACTGAGCGTCGAGCTGCTCGGCTTCCACCGGGATGTGGACGACCTGATCTGGCTGTTGAACAACGCCCAGGGAATCGCCCGCTTTCAGAACCTCGGTGGCGCCCGGGTGTCCGGGCTGGAGGCCTCGGTCGATCTCAGGTTCGAGGGAGGGATCGCGCTGAGCGCCGGCGGCACGTTGCAGCGTCCCGAGGAGAGCTCGGCGATCGTGTTCGACGGCAAGCCGTTGGTCTACGAGCCCGAGCGCCTCGGTTATCTGGGGCTGAGCTGGACCCAGGGCCGGGTCGACGGCCGCTGGGATGCGACCTACGTCGGCGCCAACAGCACCGACCGGGCGGATACGCCGGAGCTGCGCATGAGTTCCCGGTTGCTCCACGACGTGCGCTTCGGGGTGCGCCTGCGCGGCGGCGCACGACTCGGTCTCGATATCCGCAACCTGTTCGACCGGCAGGTCCGCGACGTTGCCCGCTACCCGTTGCCCTCCCGGGTCGTGTTGCTGCACGTCGGTTGGCAGAGGGCCGCGCGATGATCGGGACCGCGATGCTCCGGCGCTTCAAGGGCCTGGGCCTGTCGGCGGCGCTGTCGCTGTCGCTCGTCGCCGTCTGCGGGTGCGGCAGTGACTACTCGCCGCCGGACCTGCCGACCACCGGCGCACCGGCCGCCGCGCTGGGGCAGGTGATCGATCTGGAAGTGACCTTGCCTCAGCTCTTGATCCAGGGCGCGGTGCAGCGTGGCGTCGAACTCGAATTGACGCTGCACGTCGAGGCCGGTGGCTTCGGCGAACGGTTCGCGAAGGTCGAGCCCGGTCTCGCCCGCTGGGACCAGGCCAGCGGCACGGTGGAGGATCTTTCGGTCAACGGCGGTACGACGGTGTTTGCCTCGCCTACGTCGTGGACCACCGGCCGCATCGGGCCGCTGCGGGTCGCCGACACGGTTTTCGAACTGACGGTGCGTGGCGACAGCATCGACGGCGGCTGGTCGGTTGCCGGCGAATCATGGGAGAGCCAGAGCGGCCTGCCGGGTACGTTCGCCGGCTGGCGCCGCCAGCGCTTTCTCCTGACCACCACCGACTTCTTCGCCAGCGGCCAGGTCGCCGAGGTCGCCTGGGTCAAGCAACGGGAGCTGCGCCTGACCGACGGTTTGGAACTGGTCAGCTCCGATCCCGAGTTGCGGGTCACCGGCGGCGCGGTGTTCGTGATCAACCGCTTCACCTTCGACAACCTGCAGCGTCTCGATCCCGACGACGGGTTCCGAACGGCGTGGCAAGCGGGGACCGGGGCCGGCTCCAATCCCCATGACGTGCTGATGCTCGACGACGAGCGCGCCTTCGTCAGCCGTTACGAGCCGCCCTTCGATGACGTGGCCCGGTTCACGCCCAAGGGGGGCACTGTCCGCGCCTCGATTCCGCTGGAGGAAGAGGCGGAGAACCGGGACGGCACTCCACGGCTCGATCGCCTGGCCTATGCCGGCGGCTACGTCTTCGCCGGCATGCAGGATATCGATCGCACCTTCACCCGCTACGCCGAGGGAAAGCTGGCGGTGATCGATCCCGACACGGACAGCGTGGCCGGTGTGGTGGCACTCGGCGGCAAGAACCCGGGGGTGATCGAGGTCGTGGAGACACCCGACGGGGAGCGGCTGTACGTGGCGTTGGCCGGCATCTTCCCCGGGCTCGTGCCCCGGGAACTCTCCGGCGGCGTGGTGGTCGTGGATCCGGTGGACTGGGCGGTGGAGTCCTGGGCCCTGGATGACGACGACGCCGGCGGCAACATCGGTGGGTTGGCGATGGTCTCGCCGGGGCTCGGCTACACCATCGTCGTCGACGAGCAGTTCCGTAGCTCGGTGGTGGCCTTCGATCCGGTCGCCGCCAGGCCCTTGCGCACGGTGCGCAGCACTCCCGACTTCTTGCCCGAGATTGCGCTCGGCGGCAGCGGCCTCTTGGCGGTGCCCGAGCGTTCCTTCGTCGAGCCGAAGGTCTGCCTCTATCGGATACCTGCCGATCCCCAGGATGCCGAGACCGCGCTGGGCTGCGTGAACCTCGGATTGCCCCCGTTCGCAATCGAAGCCCTCGACTAGGAGTTCCCGATGGGTCGACAATCGCTGCGATGGTGTGCCGCTCTCGCGGTGTTCGCGTGGGCATCGATCGTTCCCTGCCTCGCCGGCGGTGCCGGTGAGCTCTCGTTGGACCGCGGCGCGATTCACGCGGTGTTCGAGGCCGCCCTGGCACAGCCGCGCACCGTGGAGCTTCCCGGCGCCGGTTCGATCCCGCTGCGCTTCGAGCGGTCTCGCCCGCCGCGCTTCACCGAAGGGGGCGTCGAGGTCGACGTGCCGTTCCACGCCGGGCCGCTGTCCGGCAACCTGGCGGCACGCTACGTCCCGCAGGTCGATCGTCTCGATGGAACGGTGCGGCTGGTTGCCGAGCAGGCTTCGGCCGACGTCGGGTTGCCCGCTGCCGTCGACGTGGCGGCGTGGATGCCGGTGGTGGCCTTGCCCCGGTCGCTACGCGGGTCGCTTCCGGCCCTCGGCGAGGAGACCCAGGTCTCGCTGTTCGTCCAGGAGGTGCGGGTCGACGACGAGAGACTGGTCCTGGAGTTCGGTCTGGCCCTTCGCCGGCCGGGTCAGCCTTCGGCCGGAGCTGCCGCCCGCAGATAGCCGCGGGCCATCAGATCCAGCAGCACGAAGGCTCCGAGGGCATCGGAGAGCAGCGGGGCCAGGGTGATTCGATCGAGCGCTTGCTCGCCGCAGAGCAATTCGGCGGTTCCGCGGCCCGCCTGCCCCAGCTCATAGCGCTCCCCTCCGACGAACAACTGTGTGTTGCCCTCGCCGTCCTCGTACCAGCTGAAGTGGGCGGTGGCGCTGCGCTGCAGCTCATGCCCCTGGTCGAGCAGGCGGCGCAGATGGTCGATGTCGCGGGGCCGTTGTCCCGAAGCGCGTAGTCCGCGCCGGGGTTGGGTCACGAAGCGGGCGATCCAACGGTCGAGACGATCGTCGTCGGCGAACACCCGTCGCATGGTCGCTCGCAGACCTGCACGGTCGGCGTCGGAGAGTTCGCCCGGCCGCGAGCGATCCATGACTCCATGGGTGCCGGGCTCGGCTTCCGCCGCCTGCGCGATCTGCGATAGCTCGCTCGGGGGAAGTTCGCGGACGAAGCCGGAGACCAGCTCCCGCAGGTCGGGCGTGCGAAAGCCGACGGAGCAGGTGGTCGACTCGCCGAGCGCGACGCCGTCGTGAGGAATCCCCGCCGGGAGATAGAGCAGATCGCCCGCCTCGAGGATCCACTCCCGGTCCGGTTCGAAACGATCCAGTAGCGGCAGCGCCGTGTCGTTGCGCAGTGCGGGATTCCTCCGCGGCTTCGATTCGATGCGCCACCGCCGCCGGCCGGCGGCCTGATAGAGCACCACGTCGTAGCGATCGACGTGTGGGCCGACACCGGCGCCGTCGCCGGCGTAGCTGGTCATCACGTCGTCGGTCCGCCAGTTGGGAATGAAGCGGAAACGCTCTTGCAGCCGGCGGCAGCCGGCGAACAGCCGGTCGCTCTCCTGAACCAACAGCGTCCAACCCTCTCGGGGCAGCCGTTCGAAGTCCTCCCTCCGAAAGGGCTCGCGGTGCACCGACCAGACCTGTTCGGGGCCCGGTATCACGACCAACCGTGCCGGTGCGCCGTCGACGGCGGCGGCGATCAGTTGATCCCGGCCGGGCGCCGGGTAGTCCGCGGGTTCGATCGCCCGGCGAACCATCAGCGGTTCGCGCTGCCAGTAGCGGCTCAGGAAGGTGTCGACGGACACTTCGCCGAAAGGGCTCGGTCGGTTCACGATGCGGGCTCCCGGTCATCGCCGCCGAGAGGCACGACGTAGGGATGACCGTAGAGCGGATCCTGCAATACCTGGTTGTCCACGCCGTAGGCCTGACGGATCAGCTCCCGGTTCAACACCTCGCCCGGAGCGCCGTCGGCCAGAAGCCGGCCTTCGCCGAGGAGCAGCAAGCGGGAACAGTAGCGCGCGGTCATGTTCAGGTCGTGGCTCACCAGCAGGATCGCCGGCCCGTCGTCACGATGCAGCCGCCGCAACAGTTCATAGGTCTCGACCCGGTGCCGCAGATCGAGAAAGGCCGTCGGTTCGTCGAGGAGCAGGAGCGACGCCTGTTGCGCCAACGCCCGGGCGATCACCACACGTTGCCGTTCTCCTCCCGACAACTGCTGGAACGGACGCCGCCGGAGATCGGCGACGCCGGTGAGCTCCATCGACTCCTCGATGACCCTGCGGTCTTCGGGGCGTTCCAGCCCCAGGCGTCCCTGGTGAGGGGCGCGTCCCATGGCGACCACCTGTTCGACATCGAAGCCGAAGGTCAGCCGGGTTTCCTGGGGCACCACGGCGATGCGCCGGGCGCGGTCCCGCGGCGTCAGGCGGGATACATCGTCGCCGTCGAGGCGCACGGTACCCCGGCGGCACTGGAGTTGACCGGAGGCCAGACGCACCAGTGTCGTCTTGCCGGCACCGTTGGCGCCGAGCAGGCCGGTCATCTCGCCGGCGTCGATGCGGAAGGTGACATCCTGCAGCAGCGGTCCGCGCCCGTAGTCGAAGTCGACCTGCTGCAGTTCCAGAGCTACCCCACGGCGCCGCCCTCCTCTCGCAGGTGACGCAGGAACAGCACCAGGAAGAAGGGGCCGCCGATCAGGGTCGTCAGTACCCCGACGGGAATTTCCACCGGAGCGGCAACGACTCGCGCGGCCGAATCGGCCAACACGAGAAAGGAGGCGCCGGCGAGGGTCGCGCAGGGCAACAGAATGCGGTGGTCCGGCCCGAGCAGCGTGCGCACGATGTGGGGCACGATCAGGCCGACGAACCCGACCAGTCCGGTGAAGGCTACAGCCGCCGCGGTAACCAGTGACGCGGCGAGCACCGTGATCCACATCGAACGCTCGGGATCGACGCCGAGCTGTCCCGCGGCATCTTCACCGAGAGCCAGCAGGTTGAGTCGATGGCTCTGGGTCGCCAGCACCGCGAGGCCCAGGGCCAGCCAGATCGCGATGGCCAGCAGGGTCGAGAGCGGTTGCGGCGGGATGCGGCCGATCAGATAGAAGAACTCACCCTGGAAGCGCGCCGGATCACCGGCGGTGATCACGAACAGGATCAATGCCGAAGCGATGGCGTTGAGTACGACACCGACCAGCAGCAACGTGGTGGGCCCGGTGCGGCCGCCGAGCCGGGCCAGCCGGAACAGTAGAAAGAGCGTGACCAGCGCGCCGCCGAATCCTGCTGCCGGCCGGCCGAGCACGCCGAGGGAGGTGGCGCCCGCCGCCGCGCCGAACAGCACGGCACCGAGTGCGGAGCCGCCGGAGACACCCAGGATGAACGGGTCGGCCAGCGGGTTACGCAACACGCCCTGGTAGGCCACGCCGGCGGCGGCGAGGGCGGCGCCGACCAGTGCGGCGAGCAACACCCGGGGCAGGCGCACGTCGATCAGGATCTGACGCACGACCGGGTCGGCGTCGTCGTTCCACAATCCGGGTAAGTCCGACCAACCCGCGCCGCTGGTGCCGATGCCGAGACCCAGCAACAGGGAGATCGGTAGCAGCGCCAGCAGCAACGGCAGCGCCATGAGCGCCCTGGGCCTCACGGGGTTTCGAATGCCTCGGGGTGTAGCCGGCGGGCGAGCTCATCGACGGCGTCGGCGATCCGCGGCCCCGGTCGAGTCGCGATCGAGGCATCGATCAGGGCGACCCTGCCGTCGCGTACCGCCGGCAGCGCCGGCCAGCGTTGCCAGAAGGCATCGGTCAACGCCCGTTCTTCTTCGGCCTCCATGCCCATACGGGTCTGGAACACCACCGCGGGGCCGCTCTGAAGCACGGTCTCGATCCCGAGCCGGGGGTAGCCCTCGGCCTGAACCACGTTGCGGCCGCCGGCGGCTTCGAGCAGCTCCGAGATCAACGTGTCGGAGCCCGCCGCGATCATCGGCTCGAGCTGCACCGAGAACAGCGCGGGCACCGGCTCGCGGCCGGCGACCCGGCGTCCCGCTTCATCGATCCGTGCTCGGATCTCGGCGGCGAGGCGCTGGCCTTCCTCGGGTACCCCGGCGGCGTCGGCGACCTGTCGAACCGCCAGGTAGGTCTCTTCCAGGCTGTCCCCCTCGATAACTTCGAGGCGAACCCCCGCTCGCTCGATGGCAAGAGCGGCTTCCCGGTTGCCGGTGTTGGGGCTGACCAGGACCAGGTCGGGGCGTTGGGCCAGCACGCTTTCGATCGAAGGGTTGGAGTAGCCGCCGACCTGCGGTTTGGCGGCGGCTTCCGCGGGCCAGTCGCAGAACTGGGTCACTCCGACGATCCGCTCACCGAGGCCGAGGGCGAACAGGATCTCGGTAATCGAAGGGGTGAGCGAGACGATGCGCCGGGGGGGGGCGTCTTGCGAGGCATCGCCGGAGGATTCCTGCTGGGGCGACCCACATGCGAGACAGGCAAGCAGCACGATCCAGAGGATCGGCAACAGCCGGCCGGCCGCGGGCGGGATCTCGTTCGTCTTTCTCATCAGGGCCGTCACCTCGACCCGCAAGAATAGCGCGTCGAGCGGCCCCGTGGGTGCGGGTTAGTGACCCGTGCCGGCTAGAGGGTGAAGGCGATGCGCTCGGCGATCCAGACCTTCACATCGACCCCGTCCTTTTGAGCCGGGCGGTAGGTCCACTGCTCCGCGGCGGCGATGGCCGATTTCTCGAACATCTTGACTCCGCGGACCACCTCGATGTCGGCGACCTGGCCGTTCTCGTTGATCAGCAGCATCAACTCGACCTCACCCTGGCGCCGGGCGCGCTTCGCGGCGGGCGGGTAGACCGGTGCGACCTTGCTCAGGGCCTCGGGCGCCCGATCGACCGACGTCAGATCGACCAGCTGTCCGCGGGTGGTGCGGGGCACCTCGGGGAGCTTCGGTGCGGGCTCGGCGACCTTGGCCGCCGGAGTGGGCGCCGGCGTGGTGACCGGCTGAGAGGTCGTCCGGGTTTCCGGTTGCCGGACCGGTTCGCGAGTCGGCTGGCTCTCGACCCGGCTCGGAGCCGGATCGTTGGAAGCGGCCGACCCTTGCGTCGCCGACTGCTCCGCCGGCTTCGTGTCGGCCGGGTTGCTCGAATCGACGGCGCCGGGGTTCGCCGTGCCCGAGGCGGGTTGGGCCTCGTCGGTGGCGGGGCGGGATGGCGCGGTTCTTACAGGGGCGGCCTGGCCGGAGTTGGCCGAGCGATCCGCCGACTTCGAGGCGGCCTGACGCGTGTTGTTCTCGGCCGGGGGCGTCCGCTCCCAGCGCTCTTTCGCGGCGGCGGTGGTTTCCTCGCGACGGGGTGCCGGCTTCGCAGGGGCCGGTTTCGATTCCACGTTGACCGGCGGGGTTGTGCGGCGCTCGGCGGTGCGGGTCGGCGTGGTCGAGGGCGTGGTCGAGGGCTTCGCCGCTGCCGGCGTGGGCCGGGACCGGGTCTGGGGCTCAGCCTCCGCACGGGCCGGTTGGCCGGCAGCCGCAGTGTCGTTGTCGGCGGTGGCCTGGGTCTCGGGCTTCAGTGGCGAATCGTCGGTGGCTTCGGCGGCAGGCGTCCCGACCCCGACCGCCGGGACCTGGGTGGCCTCGTTCTCGACCGGTGCCGGATTCGAGGCGGCCGGTTGGGTCGCGGCTGCGGATTCGCCGGAGGGGGAGCCTCCCTGGAGCATGAAGTAGGCTCCGACACCGGCACCCAGCACGACCAGCGCGGCGATGGCGATCATCCAGGGCATGCCCGAGCGCTTGCCGTCGCTCTGGGGTTCGACGGGCGCGGCGTCCGCCTCGATGGCGGCCTGAACGGCAGCCGCCGTCGCCGCGACGGCGTCCTCGGCGTTGGCCTGGGCTTTTTTCTTCTTTCGATCGGGATCGAAGGAGATCAGGTTCTCGGCCGGCGCCTCGGTTGCCGGCTGACCCTGCCCGGATGCAGGGCCCGGGACGGTGGCGGCCTGGGCCGGCTTTTTCTGCACCGGCTGCGGGTCGGCGCCCATGTGCAGGGTGTCCACCGCCCGGTCCAGCTCGTCGGTTAGCGCCGTATCTTCGCCTTCGGCCTCGGCCGGAGGGGTCGGCTGAGCCGAGGCCGCGGCCTGGGCCGGTTCAGCAGCCGGTTCCGCCGCCGCCGGTTCGGCTGCGTCGGCGTTCGGCTGCGGCGTCTGAGCCTGGGCAGCGGGTTCCGCCTCGGCCGGGGCCGGGGAGGAGCGCAGATCCTCGGGAACCAGGGCATCCAGCGCCGCGTCGAGATCGGGCATCGAGTCGTCTTCGGTCAGGTCGACCGCCACCATCTGAGGCGCTTCGCCGTCGTCGACGTCTCCCGGCGAAGAATCGACCGCTTCGACGATCTCCGGAGCTTCGCCCAGGGCGTCACCGGGGAGAATCGAATCGAGCCGTTCCATGATTTCGTCGTCACTCAGCCCCGCCACCGGTGAGTCCGAGGACTTCTTCTTGACCGCGGCGGCCGGAGGGTCTTCCAGCAGGTCATCCCAGGCCAGGCTCTCGACACCGGGCTTGCCCGGAGTCACCCCGACCTGGCCCATGCCCGAAGCCGGGCCGGCGGCAGGGGATGCCGCAGACGGCTGCGACGCCGGAGTTGCTGCCGGCGGGGCGGCCTGAGCCTGGGCCCCGGCGGGTTCCGCCGGGGATGCAGCGGTGCTCGCCGCAACGGCCGGGGCACCGGCCGGCTCGGAGGAGGTCACCACCGGATCGGCTTCTTCGGCGCGCTGGCGCTGAACCGCTTCCATGGCAGCGGCGCGGTCCTCGACGAACTTCTTGGTCACCGCCAACAGGGTGTCCCGGTCCACCGGTTTCTCCAGGTACTCGTCGCAGTGGTAGTTGTGGAAGGCCTGACTGCGGTACTTCTGGCCCCGGTAGACCGCCGTGACGATGGCGATCGGGGTTTGCTTGCCGAGCTCGGTCTTCTTCAGGTCCTGGCAGACCTCGAAGCCGTGCTTCTTGGGGATCATGGCCTCGACGAAGACCATCGCGGGGCGGAGCTGTTCGAAGGCTTCCATGCCCGCGACGCCGTCTCCGGCCACGGCCACCTGGTAGCCAACCTCTTCCAGCGGGCCCTTGATGCTCTCGATGCTGCGAGGATCGTAGTCGATCAGGAGGATGGTCTTCTGCGCCATTGCAACCTTCCCGTACGCCGTGTACTGTCGAGTTCTTCTTGTTTAATCGGCGGCCACTGCCGTGCGCCCGCGTCAAACATAGGGTCCGGGTATGGGCCTTTCAAGCGAGCCTAGAGACGCGGAAACTGCCCGTTTTCAGGGGAAAACCGGCGATCGCGAGCGCCTGCGAGAGGCGCTGAGCGCAGCGTTGCGCGCCCTCCCAGCCGACCCGGGCAACCTGCTGTTCATGGAGTGGCGGGACGACCGCACCACGGTCGCCGGTCCCGACGGTGTCCGCTCGGGTAGCCGGGGCTGGACTTCGGGGCTCTCGGTCCGGGCCGGGCTGACCGATCCCGGCTACGCCTACGTCGCCGAGCCCCGCGTCGAGGATGTCGCAGCGGTCGCTGCCGCGGCGGTCGACGGAACCGCTCCGTTGCCCCGGGGCGCCGCTTCCCCACGGCATCACGAGCCACCCCCCTCGGCCGTCGCCGACTGGTTGGTCCGGCTGGCGGCCGCGGCGGGGCGGGAGGCTCCCCGCGGCTTCAGTGTCCGGGCGCGGCTGGTGGAGTTCGACCAGCGCATCCTGATCGTGGCGGACGGAGCCGACCCGGCCGGGGATCGCCGGGTCGGCCGCCGGGTACATCTCGAGGTTCGCGGGGCCGCAGGCAACCGCCGGTCCGTGGCACGGCTCGACCGTGTCCTTCGCGGAGACCGGCTCCCCGATACCAACGACCTCGAGGGCTGGGCGTCGGCAACCGTTGAGCGGGCCGCCACCCGCCTCGATGCAGTGGCACCCACCGCCGGCAACATGCCTGTGGTGTTCGCCCCGGGCACCGGCGGGGTACTGGTCCATGAGTTGATCGGCCACGCCCTGGAGGCGGACGCGGTTCTCGAGGGACGGTCCCGCCTCGCCCGGCTCTCCACTCCCTTCGACAGTTCGATGGTGGTCATCGAAGATCCGCGCCGTGGCCGGACACCCTGGCGGATCGACGACGAGGGCACCCCCTGCCGGGCAACCGCCCTGCTGCGAGGTGGCCGCCTGCTATCCGGCATCCACGACCGGCGCACCGCCCGCCTCGCCGGGGCGGCCTCCACCGGCCATGGACGCCGTGCGGGCTACCGCGACCCGGTGCTCCCGCGGCTCGGCTGCACCTTCATGGCCGCCGGAACCCATCGGCCCGAGGAAGGGGTGACCAGTGTTGAGCAGGGTCTGTTCGTTCGGCGTGCGGAGGCGGCCGTCGCCGACCCGGCAACCGGGACCGCGACCCTGCGGGTGACCGATGCAGACCAGATTCACGAGGGGCGGCTCGGCCGCTCGCTTACCACGTGCCTTCTAAAAGTTAAAGTGGAGGACTTCGTGAACGGGGTGGACAAGATCGCCTCGGACCTCGCCTTCGACACCTGTATCGGAACGTGCGTGCGCGATGGTCAGCCCCTGGCCACAAGCGTCGGCGCGCCGACATTTCGGCTAGGGGTGGCCAGCGTGGTTACCCCAAAAAAACCGTGATTGCGCGGGCCTTGATCAGGGTTCGCTGGTCGCTTGATCAAGGTCGTGCAACCGGCGGTTGGTTAAGGTCATGGAGCCGGGAAAACCAATGAGCGAGCGCGCTCTCGAGCTACGAACCAGGCTGGGGGAAGAACTTGCCCTGATCCTGACAAGGGTCCCTCGCCATCAGGTCGAACTCTACCGCCGGGAGGCCGAGGTGCACTCGGTCCGAAGGGATCGGATGCTCGGCGGCCGGGCGAGATCCTCCCGGGGGCACGACCAGGGGGTGGCCATCCGCCTGCTCAGCATCGATCAGCGCGCTGCCTTCGCCTCCGCCTCCGGGTCGGGGCCGCTCTCGGTCCATCGGGTGCTCGACCGGGCGCTGCAGGGGGAGTGGTCACCCGTCGATGACGCCACGCTGTGGGGTGAGGATTCCGGTCTGGAGGACCATCGCGAGTCCGCCCGGTCCCCCCTCGATCGGCCACAACTCGAGGCGGCTCTCGACCGGGTATGCGCCACGCTGGAGGGAGCGGGCCGTGGGCGGGGACGAGGCTGGCGGGTGATCAGCGGGCAGGTCGACGGGGTCCATGTGTTCGAGGCGCTGGCGGCAGGCGACGGTCTGTCCGCTTCACGCAGCCGCCGCCGCGTCTCCGCCGACGTGTGGCTCCAGCCCGAGAGCGGGGATCGCCCCGCCCTGCGATGTGCCCTCCTGGCCGAGGGCGCCGAGGAGCTGGATGCCCGGCCCTGGGTCGAGGCGACTCCGCTCTGGGGAGACGCCGGAGCGCCCGATCACCTCCTGTCGGCGGATGCGCCCTGGCTGGTTCCGCCGGTGCTGGCCTCGGAGTGGGTTGCCGCTCTGGTGGCTGATGTGCACGGTGGGGCGGCACAGCTCGGCGCCCCTGTCGGCCCCGGGTGGTTCATCGAAGATGCACCCCGAGAGCCGGGCGCCCCGTTCGGCGGCCTGTTCGACGACGCCGGGTTCCCTACTGCCCGCCGTGTCCTCGCCGCGGGCCGCACCGTCGATGCGGCAGTCCATCCGGTCGGCAGTCTGCGTCGCGGCTCGTTCCGCGACCGGCCCGAGCCGCGTCCGGCCCACCTTCGCGTGAAGGCGGGTAGCGAGGGTTTCCCCTCGTCGGCCTGGGTCGTCACCGCGGCGCGGATCGATCCGGTCGAGGCGGGCTGGCTCCTGGACCTGGAACTGCAGGCCCTCGATGAAGGGGGGCCGGCCGGCGCGCCCCGGCGCTGCGCCGTCGAGGTCGCGCCCTACACGCTGGTGCGCGCGTGCCGGGCGGCGGTGGGAACTCCCTATCGCTCGCACCTCGGGGTCGAGGTGCCCTGGCTGCTGTTGGATCCGCTGGATCGGGTCCGCGGCTAGCGCGGCGGGGTGAGCAGGCCGGACCGGTCGAGGAGTTCCAGGAGCGTGGCGCCCTGGTCAAGGCGGGGAAGCGTCGAGGTGAGCCGCCGCAGGGTGCGGGGCACTCCTTCCAGGTAGCGGTCCTGGCTGCGGCTCGTCGCCTGAAAGCCGAAGGTCCCCAACGCCTTGATCATGCGCTCGGCCGCGACCAGGTCGAAACGCCGCCGAAGGCTTTCCTGGCCGGCATCTTCGAGCCGGGCCCGGCGGGCGAAGCGCTCGAGGAACGGGTCGACCCAACCCTCGGGAACGTCGACGTAGGCATCCCGCAGCAGGGAAGCCAGATCGTAGGTGTCCGGCCCGGGCTGGGCATCCTGGATATCCACCATGGCCAGCGCCAGGCTGTCGGCATTCGACGAGTCCGACAGGACCATCAGGTTGCGGCTGTGGTAATCCCGGTGGCAGAGCACTTGAGGGCCGGACGCCGCCCGGTCGGCCAGATCGTGAAGCGCTTCCCGTAGTCCCGCTGCCCGCGAGCAACCCATCAGGGCGCTGGCGTAGTGTTCGAGGAAGAAGTCCATTTCGAAGCGGAAGCGGGCGGCGTCGAGTCGGGAGCGGCCGGGATCGTCCGCCTCGGCGGCCAGGGCCTCGCTGCCCTGGCGTGCAATGTCGGCAGCCAGGTCGACGGCGAGGTCGTAAAGCCGCCGGGCCGGTCCGTCAGCTTCGGGGCCGCTCCGCAACTCGTCTAGGACTTCTTGCTCGAGGGTCCGGTCGCCGAGGTCTTCCAGCAGCAGCGCTCCGCCGCAGTCGAAAACATGCTCGATTCTCGGAACCCGCAGCCCAGCCTGTTGGAAAAGGGCCGTCTTGGCGATATCGCCGGGGGCCACCGCTTCGCCATAGTCCATGACGACCAGGGAGCGATGCTGCCCGTCGCCGGACCGCGCCGGCCGGAGACGGTAGAACCGCCGGGTCGAGGCATCGCCGGCCAGCGGTTCGATCCGCGCGGCGGGATGCCGCGCCTCGAGTTCGCGTTGCAGTGCGTCCCGCATGGGGCCTAGCCCTCGATCGGAGCGATCAGGATGCCGTCCTGTCGCCTGCAGCCCGGGGGTAGCGGAGTTTTCCCGCCGGGGTCCTGGGCCAGGACCAGCCCGTCCCCCTCGAAACCCTCACGCACCTCGACGCCCCCGCCGACGATCGAACGGCTGAGCCGTACATCCGGACCGACCCAGGCCTCGGGCATCACGATCGAATCCTGGATCCGGGCGCCGCGGCCGACGAAGGCGGCAAACCCGAGGGCCACGCCGCCGTGGAGGCTCGCCGTGGCGTCCAGCTTGGCGCCGGCACCGAAAGCGACCCGGGCCTCGCCCTGTTCGCGCACGGGATCGAAGTCGCCGACGGCTGACCGTTGTTCCGCGCTGAGCCGCAGCAGCTTCATCGAGCCGTCGAGGTACAGCGCCGGGGAGCCGAACTCCCACCAGAATCCGGGATGGACGAAGCTCCCCAGCTTGCCTTCTTCGATCAGATCCAGATAGACGTCCCGCACGATGCTGCTCGGCCCTTCCCGGGGAATGCGTTCCAGCACCGACTCTTCCATGATGTGGACGCCGGTGAACAGGCCCCTGCGCGCGGCATCTGCACCCACCTGGCGCGGCAGCCCCGCCAGGGAGGCGATCCGGCCGCCGGCATCGATCTCGACGACCGAGTAGCCGGGGCGGCAAGCGGTGACGACGAGAGTGGCCAACATGCCGCTCTCCCGGTGATGCCTCCGAGCCGCGTCGAGATCGATATCGGCCAGGAAGTCGCCGTTGCAAACGAGGAACGCTCCATCACCGCGCAGGTGCGGTGCGGCGTTGCCGATTCCGCCGCCGGTGCCCAGCAGTTGCGGTTCGTGGGTGTAGCTCAGACCGGGGAGGCCGTCCTCGTCCCCTTCGCCCAGGTCATCCCGCACCCGGTCGGGCATGTGGTGCAGGTTGAGCACCGCTCGCTCGACGCCGAAACGGGCCAACCGCCGCAGGGTCTGGCGCGCCATGGCCCGGCCGAGCACCGGGAGCAAGGGTTTGGGGGCGGTCAGGGTCAGCGGCAGCATGCGCGTGCCGAGCCCCGCCGCGAGCAGCATCGCTTTCATCGGTCGGAGGATCCTAGGAGTCAGCCGGGTGGTCTTCCACCATCAAGTTTTCGGCGCCGATCTCGCCGCGCTCCCGGGCCTCGTCGAAAAGTTCGCGATAGCTCAGGGCGATGTAGTCGTCCACGGTCTTTCCCATGCGGGCGGCGGCGGCATCGATTGCCTCCGCGGCGCCCTCGAGCTCCACGAAGCAGCCGAGCGGGGTTTCATCGAGGCAGAACTCGAGCCCGTCGAGCTTCAATCGGGAGCGGTACTTCTGATAGCGCCAGCTGGGCCGGTACCCCAGAAGCTCCAGGATGCGGCGCATTTCGTCGAAATCCTCGACGACGGTCTCGTGTTCTTCCCAGACCTTGTGCACGGTATCCCGCGAGGGATTCGATTTGTGGGTCAGGATCGTCCGTGGGCCCCGTTGGCGGAGCCGCAGCATCTGCTGCGACGCACGCAGGGTCGCTTCGGGCGTGTCCCACAGAACGTTATCTTCGAACACCCGGTCTTCGACCAGAGTTGCGCCGAGGGCGTCGATCGCTCGCCGAGCCTCGTCGACCGTGTCGTAGCGCAGTTTGATCTCGATCTCTTTCCTGGACACCGTCATTCGGCACATGTTAGCATTCTTCCTCTATTTTCAGTGAGATAGACGTTCTTGGGTCGTCCGGGTCAGCACCCGGACGTTGCTGTTTTCAGGCGGGAGCATCCTCGTTGGAATCGGAACGCGTCGTCATTACCGGCGTCGGCGTGGTCAGTCCGATCGGGACCGATCGCGAATCCTTCTGGCAAGCATGTCTGGCAGGCCGCTCCGGGGCCGTGTCCCTGGAGAACCCGGCGGTTGCCGGACTGTCTTCACGCATCGGCTCGCCGATCATGGGGTTCGAACCGAAGCAGCAAGGAGTTCCTGCCCGGCAGGTCTCGCTGCTCGACCGCACCACCCATTTCGGTCTCGCCGCTGCCCACGAAGCGTTGACCGATGCCGGCTTCGAGTTGACGCCCAGTGCCGAGCGCCGGGACCAGCTCGTGGTCGAGGGGGTGGATCCCTGGAGGCTGGGTAGCTCGCTGGGTTCCGGAATCGGCGGCATCACCACTCTCGAACAGACCCACGCCAACTGGATCGCCGAACACAACCGTACTCACGTCAAGCGCTACGCCCTGCCGATGTTGATCCCCAACGCGGTGGCGGGGCAGATCGCAATCCGTTTCGGTGCCCGGGCCGAATGCAAGGCGCTCAGTACCGCCTGCGCTGCGGGCACCATGGCGTTGGGCGAGGCCTGGCGCTCGTTGTCCCGCGGCGAAGCGGACGTGATGATCGCCGGGGGCGCCGAAGGGGTCGCCGGTGACCACGACGGCTACTGCATGATGGGCTTCGACCGGCTCAAGACCATGTCGGTGCGCAACGACGATCCCACCCGGGCCAGCCGGCCCTTCGACAAGGACCGGGACGGCTTCGTCATCGGTGAGGGTTCCGCGATCCTGGTGCTGGAGCGGGAGTCCTTCGCCCGGGCCCGGGGTGCGCGGATCTACGGCGCGATCAGCGGCTACGCCAGCAATTGCGACGCCCATTCCATGATGCAGATCGACGACACCGGGGTGGCCATCCGCCGCCTGATCGAAAGCGCCCTGGCCACCGCCGGGATGAGCGTCGACGATGTCGACCACGTCAACGCACACGGCACCTCGACGTTGCTCAACGATCGTACGGAAGCGAAGGTCTTCCGGGAACTGTTCGGTGCGCGGGCCGGCGAGGTGACGGTTACCGCCGTCAAGTCGATGACCGGTCACGGCATCGGCGCCAGCGGTCCGATGGAAAGCGCGGCGCTGTCGCTCTCGATGCAGCGCGGCGTGATCACGCCGACGATAAACTACGAAACCCCCGATCCCGACGCCGAGGTCAACCTGGTAGCCAACACGCCGCTGGAGTCGCGGCCGCAATTGGCGATCAAGACCTCCTACGGTTTCGGTGGACACAACGCCTGCCTGGTGTTCTCCGCCGTCTGATCTTCCCGTGTTGAACCGCGATCCCCATTCGCTGTGGCGCCTGCCGGCAGCCTCGGGGCTCTTGCTGGTGCTGGCGTACTACTCGTCGACGCTGGTGGCCAACTTCGTGCTGTTCCTGCCGATGCTGATCTGGCTCGAGCGGGAGCCGGAAGCTCCGCGCCTGCGCCGCATGTGGGCCGGGTTCCTCTTCGGCTTCATCGGTCACGGCATCGCGCTCTACTTCCACTACGCCATGGCGGAGATCTCATGGCTCGCCTGGGTCATGTACGTCAGCATCGTGATGGCGTACGGCATTCGCTTCGCGCTGACCTTCGCGCTCCTCGGCTGGCTGCGCCGGCGAACCGGGTTGTCCTACGTCTGGCTGCTCCCCGCGGCATGGATCCCCTTCGAGTGGGCCGGCTCCTGGGGCGACCTACGCATGACCGCCGATCATTTGGGGCACTCGCTGGCCAAGTTCCCGTGGTTGGTGCAGTTTGCCGACCTGTTCGGGCTCTACGGCGTGACGGCGTTCCTGCTGATGATCAACGGCTGTGTGTTCCAGGGGCTTCAGGGGTTCTATCGATCCGATCGACGCCGCGGTTGGATCGGGTTCGCGTTGCTGTGGGTCGCCGTGCTCGGCTACGACGCCTGGTCCTGGCAACATCATCAGGCCCGGTTGGAAGCGGCGCCGACCATGCGCATCGGCTTCGTGCAGCCCAACATTCCGATTCAGGTCAAGCGGGGCGACGGTCACGAACAGCGTGAATGGGAAGCGCTGCGCACCCGCACCCAGGAGGTGGTCGAACAGGGAGCGGAGTTCGTGATCTGGCCCGAGAGCTCGCGACCCTGGCCGCTCTATCACCATCTGGAGAAGCCCGATACCTATCGCATGGCCGAGGTCCAGGCGTTGGCCCGCACCCGCGAGGTCGCCATGCTGGTCGGCGTCGAGTACTGGCGGCACGACGACGACCCGGCCAACGATGAGCTGTACAACGCGGCGATCCTGGTTCACGAGGACGGAACTCTCGACGAGACCTGGGGCGCCAAGGTTTATCTCGTGCCTTTCACCGAAGGGTTGCCCTTCCGGCGCTTCCTCGGACCGTTGCTCGAGGGCAAGTCCGGCGGCGAGTGGCGTTGGATCGTCGGCGGGTTCACGCCCGGTCCGGCGACGGCGATCATGGAAGTCGGCGACGCCCGCATCGGCACCCTCGTTTGCTACGAGCAGCTGTTTCAGGACCTTCCGCGCGGCCTGCGCAACGCCGGCGCCAACCTGCAGGTGGTGATCACCAACGACGCCTGGTTCGGCGACACGTTGTTCCAGCCCTACCTTGCCGACGTGCTGCGTTTGCGGGCGATCGAGAACCGCACGTCGTACGTGCGCGTCGCCAACACCGGGATCTCCGGGTTTCTCGATCCGCTGGGGCGCTACCGGGGTAGGACGCCGCTATTCGTCGAGACCGCGGGGGTCGACGACGTCGCGCTCATGGAAGCGCGGACGCTCTACAACCGGGTGGGTGAGCTGGTCGCCTGGATCGCGATCGCCGGCTTGATGGCGCTGATGATCCGCGCTCGGCGTGGGTGAACCCTAGTCCCGCGGGACGATCGGGCGGTTGACGCCGGTGCGCCGGCGGTGGCTCTTGGGCCGGCGGGGTTCCTGGCGTTCGTCGGCGATCACGATCCGGTTGCGGCCGCCGCTCTTGGCGCGGTAGAGCGCCTTGTCCGCCGCCCGCACCAGCGCGTCCACCGAGTCGGTGTCGTCGGATTCGGGGTACCCGGCGACGCCGCCCGACACGGTGATCCGCGTCGGGACCTCATCGTCGAGAAAGACGAAGGCCTCGACCGCCTTGCGGATGCGTTCGGCCACTCGGGCGGCCATCTCGGAATCGGTGTGGGGCAGGATCACGGCGAATTCCTCGCCGCCGTAGCGTGCCGCGGTGTCGGTGTTGCGGGCGCCTCCCGCAACCAATGTCGCGAACTCACGCAGCGCCTTGTCGCCGGCCACGTGTCCCAGGGTGTCGTTGAGCACCTTGAAGTGGTCGATGTCGAACAGCACCAGCGCCAGGGGCATGTCGTAGCGTTCGGCGCGCTGGAACTCCTCGGTCAGCTTGCGCTGGAACTCGCGGAAGTTGTGCAGGCCGGTCTTCTCGTCGGTGATCAGCAGCTGCTCGAGCCGGGCGTTGCTCTCGCGGAGGTCGGCGACGGTGGAGACCAGTCCGACCCATTGTTCCCGGCGGCGCAGCATCGCCTGGATGCGGGCGTCGACCTCTTCGAAAGCGAAGGGCTTGGTCACGTAGTCGTCGGCGCCGGCGGAGAAGGCCTCGACCTTGTCGTCGACATCGCGGCAGGCGGTCAGCAGGATGATCGGGATGGTCCGAAGGCGGGGATCGGTTTTGATGGTGCGGGCCACGGTCAGCCCGTCGACCTTGGGCATGCGCAGGTCGAGCAGCATCAGGTCCGGCTCGACACTGCGGGCCATCTCGAGGCCCGCCGCGCCGTCGGCGGCCTCGAAGATTTCGTAGGGGCGCCCTTCGTACCACGAGCGGACCAGTCGGGCGGTTTGCGGGTCGTCGTCGACGACCAGCAGCTTGTAACTCGCCCGCTGGTGCGCGGTGTGGCTCATGAGCGCCCTCAGTCCATTTGCTTCCGTAAGAAAGCAGGTACGTCGAGATCGTCCTTCATGTTACCAAAATTAGGCATCATCCCTTCGTCGGAGCTGTCGAAGTCGAAGCTCTCCGAACTGGAGTAGGGGTTGGCCGGTTGGGGCTCCTCGGTGCGGGCCGGCTCGGGACTGGCGGCGGGGGCAGCCGCGGGGGCCTCTTGGGGCGCCGGGATAGCGGGGCTTTCTTCGAATTCGTGGTTCTGACGGATGTCCTCGCGGATCTCCTCCCGCACGAATCCGGTGGCGATCACGGTGACCTTGATCTGGCCCTGGAGCGCCCGGTCGACCACGGTGCCGAAGATGATGTTGGCGTCGGGGTCCGCGGCTTCCTGAACGATATCCGCCGCTTCGCTGACCTCGTGCAGGGTCATGTCCTCGCCGCCGGTGACGTTGATCAAGACGCCCCGGGCGCCATGGATCGAAGCGTCCTCGAGCAGCGGAGAGGAGATCGCCCGCTGGGCCGCTTCCACCGAACGGTGCTCACCCTCGGCGCAACCGGTGCCCATCAGCGCCATGCCCATGCCGGCCATCACCGTCTTGACGTCGGCGAAGTCCAGGTTGATCTCGCCGGGCACGGTGATCAGGTCGGAGATGCCCTGGACCGCCTGGCGCAGGATGTCGTCGGCCAGCACGAAGGCCTCGGTCAGCGGCGTGTCGCGGCCGACGGTGTGCAGCAGCTTGTCGTTGGGGATGGTGATCACGGTGTCGACCATCTGCTTGAGCTGGGCCAGACCCTGCTGGGCCTGCTTTTGCCGGCGCCGTCCCTCGAAGGAGAAGGGCAGGGTCACCACCGCGACCACCAGCGCACCCATCTCCCGGGCGAGGTTGGCGATGATCGGCGCCGCACCGGTACCGGTGCCGCCTCCCATGCCGGCGGTGACGAAGACCATGTCCGCGCCGCCCAACGCCTCGACCACCATCTCGGTGTCCTCGAGGGCGGAGCTGCGGCCGATCTCCGGGTTGCCGCCGACACCGAGCCCCTTGGTCAGCTTGCTGCCCAGCTGGAGCTTGGTCGGCGCGCGGTTCGAGGTCAGCGCCTGGCAGTCGGTGTTGGCCGCCAGAAACTCGACCCCCTGCACGCCCGCCGCGATCATGCGGTTGACCGCGTTGCCGCCGCCGCCACCCACGCCGACGACGCGAATGTTGGCCGGCGACATCACGCCGTCTTCGAACGACATATCTCGAGCGCCGCGATCGTCGTTATCGTCCATCGTGATCATCTCAGTCCCCTTGTATCCGGTTCAGAAGCCCCACGTAACCATCGCGTGTTCCAAGCCCCCCGGAACACGCCCCACGCTCCACGAGCGCGGCGCTCAGAACATCTCCGAAAACCAAGCTTTAACCCGGCCGCCCATGCGGCCGATCAATCCCGCGCCGACCGGCACCTGGGTCCGGCTCTGCGCGTTCTGGTTGCGGGCGCCGAACAGCGCCAAGCCGATGGCCGTGGCGTGTTGCGGACCCGATGCGGGCTCGACCAGTCCGTCGGCCCCCTGGGGGACGCCGGTGCGCACCGGCAGGTCGAAGACCTGCTCGGCCACGTCGGTCATGCCCGGAAGCAGGCTGCCGCCGCCGGTCAGCACCACCCCCGCGTTGAGCTGGCGCTCGAAGCGGGCGCGAACGACCTCTTCGTGGACCAGCGTGAAGATCTCCTCGGCCCGCGGCTGAAGGATCTCGGCGAACACTTCCAGCGACAAGAGCCGCGACTTGCGTCCGCCGACCGAAGGCACCTCGATGGCGTCACCCTCCTGGACCATCGAGGCCAGGGCGCAGCCGTGACGCACCTTGAGTTTCTCGGCGTCGGGGATCGGCGTACGCAACCCGACGGCAAGATCATTGGTGAAGTGGTCGCCTCCTACCGGCAGCACCGCGGTGTGCCAGATCGAGCCGCGCTCGAAGATCGCCAGGTCGGTGGTGCCGCCACCGATGTCGATCAGCACGACGCCCAGCTCCTTCTCGTCGGCGGAGAGCGCCGACTCGGCGACGGCGAGCTGTTCCAGCACGGTGTCCCGAACCTCGACGCCGGCGCGGTTGACGCAGGTGACCAGGTTCTGCACCGAGGTGCTGGCCGCGGTGACGATGTGCACGTTGGCTTCGAGGCGCGAGCCGTTGAGGCCCACCGGCGACATGATGCCGCCCTGGTTGTCCAGCACGAACTCCTGGGGCAGCACGTGCAGGATCTCCCGATCCTGAGGGATGCTGACCGCCTTGGCCGCGTCCATCACCCGGCGCACGTCCTCGTCGGTGACCGTGTGGTCCTTGCCCGAGACGGCGATCACGCCGCGGCTGTTGAAGGACCGGATGTGGCCCCCGGCGATCCCGGTGATCGCGGACTCGACGCTGACTCCGGCCATCAGCTCGGCTTCCTCGATGGCGGACTTCACCGCCTCGGCCGTGGCCTCGAGGTTGACGACGACCCCCTTGCGCAGCCCCTTGGAAGGGGATTCGCCCAGGCCGACGACGTGCACCGCACCGTCGTCGCGCAGTTCGGCGACGACGCACGAGATCTTGGTGGTCCCGATGTCCAACCCCACGACATAGCGTTCGTTCTTCGCCATGGTCCCTCTGTTCCTCCGGAGCCCCGTCAGGATCCGGTCGAAAGTTCCTGCACCGCACCCACGGTGATTCGTTCCCGCCAGCGAAGATCGACGTATTCCGCCGTCGCGACCCGCGCGCCGATCTCCGTTCTCAAGGCGAGGTAGTCCTCCACGTTGCGTTCGACCTTCTGCGGGTCCAGCAACAGCGGCGGGCCCTGCAGCAGTCGAGCGACCACCCGGTCCCGTCCCCCCAGATCCAGTTCCGCAATCTCTTCCGCAAGATCCCGGTCGATCTGCGCCAGCCGGGCCAGCGCATCGACCCCGCGGCCGATCGCCGCGGCCAATACATCTCCCTCGAGTTCCGCGAAACCGACCAGCACCGGCAGGTCCTCGGCCATCCGCGGTCCGCAGGCGCCGATCACCACCCCCTGGTCGTCGACCAGGTGCGCGATCCCGCCGATCAAGGCGATCGCCGCCGGCTCCCGCTCCTGCACCCGCACGACCAGGGTGTGCGGCAGTTCCCGGCGGACCGACGCGTCGCGGACCCAGCGGTCGGAGGCGACGATCCCGGTGATGCCGCGCAGGTCCAGCGACAGCAGGTTCCGGCCGTCCAGATGCCCCAGCGAATCCCGCACCGTCTGGGCCGAGCCCCGCTGGAACCCCTCGAAGCGCAACTGCCGCAGGGCGAGGGAGTCGGTCTGAGTGACGAAGTCCGCCGCGCGCACGCCGGCCAGCACGAACATCGTGGCCAGCACCAGCTGGGCGCTGCCGATGATCGCGTAGTGCAGGAACGAACGGGCCCGCCGCGCCTTGCGCACCCGCCGGTTGTACCGGCGGCGCCAATAGCGGCGATCCTGTTCGCCCGGATGTTGCTCGCGCTCGTCCATCACTTCTTCCGCAGCGTCTTCTTCTTCGTCGTCTTCTTGCGCCGCGCCCCGCGGGCGGCGTTGCGCACCAGGGTCTCTCCGGCTTTCCACACATCCCCGGCGCCGAGGGTCAGGATCAGATCCCCCTCGCGCACCATCTCCTTCAGCCGTTTGGGGACGTCGGTCAGTTTCGGTTCGTAGTGCACCGAGGGATGTCCGTGGCGCACCAGGGCGTCGGCGACCTGAGCGCCGTCCAGCCCGTCGATCGGATCCTCACCGGCAGCGTAGATGTCGGTGACGATCACGTGGTCGGCCAGCGGGAAGGCGCGGCCGAAGTCCTCGAGCAGCGCCTGGGTCCGCGAGTAGCGGTGAGGCTGGAACACGACCAGGGTGCGGGCGCCGAAGCCTTCCCGCACCGCGGTGAGGGTCGCCTCGATCTCGGTGGGGTGGTGGCCGTAGTCGTCGACCACCGTCGCGCCGTAGGCTTCGCCCCGCGGCTGAAACCGCCGCTCCATGCCGTGGAACTCCTTGAGCGCCGAGGCGATGGTGCGGAAGGAAAGGTCCATCTCGAGCCCGACGGCGACGGCCGCCAGGCTGTTGCTGACCGCGTGGCGCCCCGGCGTGGGCAGGCGAATGCGCCCCTTGCGCTCGCCGTTCACATAGAGCTCGTAGCGGGAGCCGAAGCCCTCGATCTCGACGTTCCGCGCGGCGACGATCGCCTCGTCGGACAAGCCGTAGGTGATCACCTTGCGGTCGAGGCGGGGCAGGATCGAGCGCAGGTTCGGCTCGTCGACGCAGACCACCGCCGCTCCGTAGAACGGGATGCGCTTGAGGAACCTGACGAAGGCGTCCTGGATCGCGCCGAGATCGGCGTAGTGGTCCAGGTGCTCCCGGTCGATGTTGGTCACCACGCCGATGGTCGGGTTCATCCGCAGGAACGAACCGTCGGACTCGTCGGCCTCGGCGACCATGAAGTCCCCCTTGCCCAGCTTGGCGCTGGAGCCGAAGCGTCCGAAGCGGCCGCCGATGACCACCGTCGGGTCGAGCTTTCCGCGGCCCATCACCTCGGCGATCATGCCGGTGGTGCTGGTCTTGCCGTGGGCCCCGGCGACGGCGACGCTGTACTTCACGCGCATCAGTTCGGCCAGCATCTCGGCCCGGGGAATGACCGGGATCTTGCGCCGGCGGGCTTCCACAAGCTCGGGGTTCTCTTCGCTGACCGCCGAGGAGATAACCACCACGTCGGCGTCGCCGACGTTGCGCTCCCGGTGGCCGCGGGAGATCTTGGCGCCGAGCTTCTTTAGCCGGCGGGTGACGTCGCTGGACACCAGGTCCGAACCGGTCACCCGGTACCCGAGGTTGAGCAGCACCTCGGCGATGCCGTTCATCCCCGAACCGCCGATGCCCACGAAGTGGAGCTGTCGCGCCTTACGAAACATGCGCGTCCTCCCGGGGCAGGGGTTCGCCGGCCAGCAGCCGGTCGGCCAGATCGGCGATGGCGCCGGTGGCGTCGGTGCGGGCCACGCCGCGGGCGGCCTGGCCCATCGAGGCCAGGCCTGCGGGGTTGCCCAGCAGCTCTTCGAGGAGCGCCGGCAGTTGCGCGGCGGCGTCGCCGTCGAGGAGAACCCGGGCCGCGCCGGCGTCGGCCAGCGCCTCGGCGTTGTGCCGTTGATGGTCGTCGGCGGCGTGGGGGTAGGGCACCAGCACCGAGGGCAGCCCCGCGGCGGCGAGTTCGGCGATGGTCGTGGCGCCGGCCCGGGCGATCACCAGGTCGGCCCAGGCCAGACGCTCGGGCATGTCGTCGAGGAACGGGTGCACTTCGTAGTCCAGGCCGGCGTGGTCGCCCAGAGCGGCGCGAACCTCGTCGACATCCGCATCGCCGGTTTGATGCACGATGCGCGGAGCCGGGCTCAGCTTCCCGAGGGCGGGCATGGCGGCGATCATCGCCCGGTTGACCGAACGGGCGCCGCGGCTGCCGCCGAAGACCAGCAGGCGGGGCCGGCCGTCCTCGGCGATGGAACGCGGCCGGTCACCGAGAGCGGCGATCTCGCGCCGCACCGGGTTGCCGGTGACGAAGCGCCGGCCGCCGATGCGGTCCGCCGCCGCCTGAGAGGGGACGCAGACGCCGTCGACCCGCGGGGCCAGCCAGCGGTTGGTGGCGCCGGGGAAGTGGTTCTGTTCGAGGACCAGGGTCGAGACGCCCAGGGTCGAGGCGGCGAGCACCGCGGGGCCCGAGGCGTAGCCGCCGACACCGACCACCAGCGCCGGGCGCCGGGTCGCCATGCGGCCCAGGCAGCGCAACACCGCCCAGCCGGCTCCGAACACCGAGCGCACCCGGGTCACCAGGCCGAGCCCCTTGAGACCGCCCAGTGAGAGCGACCACAGCGGATAGCCCGCCTCGGGCACCAGGCGCTGCTCGATACCGCGGCGCGCACCGATCCATCCGATCCCAGCGTCGGGGTGCCGCTCACGCAGCTCCGCCGCGACCGCCAGGCCGGGAAAAAGATGCCCACCGGTTCCACCACCCGCAAACACGATCCTACGTTTCCTCCCCTTCACGACTCAGTTCGAGTACTGGGACACATTCAGAAGCAAACCCAGTGCCGCCATCGACATCAGCGCCGAGGAACCGCCGTAGCTGATCAAGGGCAGCGGCAGTCCGGTCGTCGGCAACAGTCCGAGGCAGACACCCATGTTCATCAAGGCCTGGATCACCAGCAGGTGGGTGATGCCGAAGGCCAGGTAGAAACCGAAACGATCGGGGGCGCGAAGCGCCGTGCGCACCCCGCGCCAGTAGAGCAGCATGAACGCGCCCAGCAGCACGCCGGTGCCGACCAGGCCCAGCTCTTCGCCGATGACCGAGAAGATGAAGTCGGTGTGGGCCTCGGGCAGGAAGAACGCCTTCTGCTGTCCCTGTCCCGGTCCGACGCCGGTCAGACCGCCGCTTCCCACGGCGATCAGCGACTGCATCAGCTGGAATCCCGACCCCTGGGTATCCGCCTCGGGGTCGAGGAAGGTCTTGATCCGCTGCAGCTTGTAGGGCGAGATCATCACGGCGACGGCAAAGGCGCCGGCGCCGGCGGCGACCAGTCCGGTAACCGCCTTCCAGTTGAGGCCGGCGGCATAGAGCATCAGCCCGGCGATCAGGGCCAGCACGCACGCCGAGCCCAGATCGGGCTCGATGTAGATCAAGAACGACAGCGCGCCGATCACCGACAGGCAGCTGACCACAACCGGCGGTTCGTCGAGGCGGTGGTCCCTGCGGGACAGCACCACCGCGAGGAACATCACCACCGAGAGTTTGGCCAACTCCGAGACCTGGAGCGAGACCGGACCGAACCGGATCCAGCGATGGACTCCGGCGATCGGCGGCATGGCCAACACCAGCAGCAGCAGCACGGCGCTCACGCCGACCGCGCTCAGGGCGATCCAGCGCTGGTTCCAGCGGTTGTAGGGCACGAACAGCCCGATCAGGAACGCGATGCCGCCGATGGCGATATGGACCGCCTGCTTCATCAGGTACGCCGGTCCACCGCTGCCGCGAACCGCCTCGTACTGGGAGGCGCTGCCGACCATGAACAGTCCGGCCAACACAAGGAAGGCGGCGGTGAAGAACAGCCACGGGTCGTGGGCCATGCGCCTAGGCATTCAGGCCCTCCCCGTTGAGGGCACGCACCGCGCGCTTGAACGCGTCTCCGCGGGCCATGAAGTTCGGGTACTGGTCGAAGGAGGCGCAGCCCGGCGAGAGCAACACGACCTCGCCCGGTTCCGCTCGCTGGGCGCCTTCGCGCACTGCGGCTTCGATGGTGCCCGCTTCGAACACGTCGACATCGAGCATGCCCAGAGCGTCGCGGATCGCGGGAGCCGCCTCGCCGACCAGCAGCACGCTCAGCGCGTGCCGTACGACGGCGGTGGCCAGAGCCGGCCAGTCGGCCCCCTTGTCCTTGCCTCCCAGGATCACGTGGACGCTGTGAGGTGGAAACGAGGTCAGCGCCCGCTCTGCGGAATCCAGATTGGTCGCCTTGGAATCGTTGAAGTAGCTGACGCCGTCGATCTCACCCAGCGGTTCCAGCCGGTGGGCCAGCGGGCGGTAGGCCTCGAGACCCTGGACGATCTGCTCCTTGGTGCAGCCGATCAGTCGGCAGCCGAGGGCGGCGGCCAGGGCGTTGGCCACGTTGTGTTCGCCGGGCACCGGCAGGGCGTCGACGGGCATCAACGCCTCGTCGCCGGTATCGGTGCGCAGGATCAACTTGCCGTCGCGGACGAACGCGCCTGCAGGCACGTCGCCACGGGTGGAGAAGCGCAGGACACGGCCCCGCGCCGCCTGCTCGAAGCGGTGTGCCTCGGGGTCGTCGGCGTTGAGGATCGCGAAGTCCCGGGAGCGCTGGACCTCGAGCAACCGCGCCTTGGCCCTGCCGTAGGCGTCGAAGGAGGGATAGCGGTCGAGGTGGTCCGGCGTCAGGTTGAGCACCATCGCCACGTCGGGACGGAACTGCTCGATGCTCTCCAGCTGGAACGAGGACAGCTCGATGGCGTGAACCGAGTCGACGCTGTCGGTGTGCAGCAGATCGCTGAACGGAATATCCAGGTTGCCCCCGGTGCCTCCGGGGATGCCGGCGCGGCGCAGGATGGTGCCGACCATCGAGGTGGTGGTGCTCTTGCCGTTGGAGCCGGTGATGCCGATCACCCGGCCCTGGGTGAAGCGTCCGGCCAGCTCGATCTCCCCCCACACCGGCACGCCGGCGGCGCGGGCCGCCGAGAACAGCGGCAGGGTCAGGGGCACGCCGGGGCTCACCACCAGCAGGTCGCTGCGCTGCACCAACTCGTCGGCGTCACCGCCGCTCTGGATCTCGGCGCCGGCCTCGCGCAGCCGTTCGACCGCATCGCCCAGTTCGTGCAGCGGGCGGTGGTCGGTGACCCGCACCCGGGCTCCGCGGGACAGCGCGAGCCATGCCGCGGCCTCGCCGCTACGGCCGAGGCCGACCACGAGGACGTTCCGGTCCTTGAGCTCCGGGTTGCGGGCGGCGAAGCGTTCCATCGTGGCACTCATCGCAGTTTCAACGTCGCCAGCGACAGGAGCGCGAAGATCAGGGCGATGATCCAGAAACGGATCACGACCTTGGTCTCGCTCCAGCCGGCCAGCTCGAAATGGTGATGTAGAGGCGACATGCGGAAGATGCGCACGCCGCGAAGCTTGAACGATCCGACCTGCAGGATGACCGAGAGCGCCTCGAGCACGAACAGGCCGCCGACCAGGATCAGCAGGACCTCCTGCTTGATCAGGATCGCGATGGTGCCCAGGGCGCCACCCAGCGCCATCGAGCCGACGTCTCCCATGAAGACCTCGGCGGGATGACAGTTGAACCAGAGGAAGCCGAGGCTGGCGCCGACGAGGGAGCCACAGAACACCGTCAGTTCGCCGGAGCCCTTGACGTTGGCGATACCCAGGTAGTCGGCGACGATGGCGTTGCCCGCGGCGTAGGTCAGGATCACGAAGGTGCCCGACGCGATCAGCACCGAGCCGATGGCCAGGCCGTCGAGCCCGTCGGTGAAGTTGACGGCGTTGACCGTGCCGGTCATCACCAGGATGACGAAGGGCAGGAACCACCAGCCCAGCTCCGGGGAGAATTGCTTGAAGAACGGCACCGTCAGGGTGGTCGCCGACTTGTCGCCCAGGGCGAACAGCCCTTCGCCCTCCAGCCACATCAGCGCGGCGCCGAGGGCTGCGGCCACGACGATCTGCAGGCCGAACTTGCGCCGGGCGGTCAGGCCGAGGTTGTGCTTCTTGGCGACCTTGAGGTAGTCGTCGATGAAGCCGATGGCGCCGAAGGCCACCGTGGAACCGATGGCGATCCACAGGAGCCGGTTCTCCAGGTTGGCCCAGAGCAGCGTCGGCAGCACCACGGCGATGATGATCAGCAGGCCGCCCATGGTCGGGGTGCCGCGCTTGGACTGATGCGACTGCGGGCCTTCTTCGCGGATCTCCTGGCCGATCTGGAACTGGCGCAGCTGGCGAATCAACGTCGGTCCCAGCATCAGCGCCACCAGCAGCGCGGTCAACGTCGCCATCGCCGTGCGGAAGGTGATGTAGCGGAACACGTTGAACGCGCCGATCTGCTCGTGCAGCGGATAGAGCAGCTCGTAGAACATCAGGCGGCTCCTCCGTAGGCACGCTGGAGCGCCTTGACCACCATCTCGAGCTTCATCGAACGCGAACCCTTGACCAGGATCGCGTCGCCGGGCCGCACGCACTCGGGCAGATCCGAGGCGGCGTCCCGGGCGTCGGGCTGATGGTGCACCTGGGGCACGCCGGCCCGGCGGGCGGTCTCGGCGGCGAGCAACGAGAGCTTGCCCACCGCGAACAACACGTCCAGGCCCGCCTGGGCGGCAGCCTTGCCGACTTCCCGGTGCATCGCCGGGCTCTCGGGGCCCAGCTCGAGCATGTCGCCCATCACCAGGATGCGGCGACCCTCGACCGGGGTGGAGGCCAGGGTGCCGATGACCGAGGCCATGGCGGCCGGGTTGCTGTTGTAGCTGTCGTCGATCAGGAGCATGCCCTGGTCCAGCTTCTGGGTCTTGCCCCGGCCGGCACTCGCCTCGACCTTGGCCATGCCCTGCATCGCCTGCTCGACGTCGGCACCTGCGGCGACCACCGTGGCCAGGGCAGCCAGGGCGTTGCGCGCCGCGTGGGCCCCGCCGATCGCCAGTTCGAGCCGCTGCCGTTTGCCGTCGTGACGGAAGGTCAGCGCGGCGCCGGGCAGGAAACGATCTTCGATCTCCTCGAGGCGCACGTCGGCGTGGGAGGCGCTGCCGAAGGTGACCTGCTTGCCCTTGTGGCGCTGGGCCTGCACGCGCACCTGATCGTCGTCGAGGTTCACCACCGACACGCCGTCATCGCCGAGCATGGCGAAGAGTTCGCCCTTGGCGGCGGCGATGTCGTCGATGGAGCGGAAGTTCTCCAGGTGAGCCGCGCTGACGTTGGTCACCAGGCCGACGTCGGGGCGGGCCATCTCGGCCAGCGCCGCGATCTCCAGCGGCGCACTCATGCCCATCTCGATGACCGCCATCTCGGCGTCGTCGGGGCAGGCGAGCAGGGTCAGGGGCACTCCGAGATGGTTGTTGAAGTTGCCCGAGGTGCGATGGACCCGGTGTCCCTCGGCGAGTCCGGCGGCGATGAATTCCTTGGTCGTGGTCTTGCCGGAACTGCCGGTCACCGCGAGGAACTTCGTGGCGCGGCACTGGTTGCGCGCCAGGGCGCCGGCGCGTCCCAGCGCCTTGACCGCCTCGGGCACACGCAACAAGGCCGGCGGCGCCGGTTCGTCGGGGCCGGGGACGTACTGGACCAGCGCCGCGGCGGCGCCATGTTCGGCGGCCTCGCCGAGGAAGGTGTGTCCGTCGGTGCGGCTGCCCCGCAGGGCGACGAACATGCCGCCCGGTTCGAGCCGGCGGCTGTCGATGGCAAAGCTGCCCACGGCGGTGGAACCGTCACCCCGCACCAGCGTGCCGCCGGTGGCACGGGCCATGTCGTCGAGCCTAAGCATCGGCATGGTCACCACCCCAACCGCGTTCGGCCAGCGCCTGTCGCGCCAGTTCCCGGTCGTCCAGCGGGATCTCCCGGTTGCCCACGGTCTGAGTCGTCTCGTGTCCCTTGCCGGCGAGGATCACCACGTCCCCTGCACGGGCCTCGGCGATGGCCGCGCGTACGGCGCGTTCCCGCTCGGGTTCGATCTTGCTCCGCTCGATCGCTCCGGGAAGTTCGGCGATGCCCCGGCGGACGTCGTCGAGAATCTCCAGCGGATCTTCGTTGCGCGGGTTGTCCGAGGTCAGGAACAGCAGGTCGGCACCCTGGGCCGCGGCCCGGCCCATTGCCGGCCGCTTGCCCCGGTCCCGCCCGCCTCCGCAGCCGAAGACCAGCAGGACCCGTCCCTCGGCCAGGTCGGTCACCGCGCTGAGCAACAAGCTCAGGGCCGCTTCGGTGTGGGCGTAGTCGACCACCACGCCGAAGGGCTGGCCGCAATCGACCGCTTCCATCCGGCCGGGAATGCCGCGCAGGTTGCGGACGCCGCGGGTGATCGCCTCGGCGGGGATGCCGACGGCGTG
This sequence comes from Acidobacteria bacterium Mor1, assembly GCA_001664505.1. Taxonomy (GTDB): domain Bacteria; phylum Acidobacteriota; class Polarisedimenticolia; order Polarisedimenticolales; family Polarisedimenticolaceae; genus Mor1. The sequence goes on along the minus strand of CP011806.1, from coordinate 3,192,630 downwards.
GGCGCAGGCGGCGGCCGCGGCGACGTTGTCCAGGTTGAAACTACCCAGCAGCGACGTCTCGATCGGGACCGGGCCCGACGGCGTCGTCAGGATGGCGGTGGAGCCGCGCAGGGAGCGATGCTCCTCGGTCAGGCGCACGTCGGCGCTCTGGGAGCGGCCGAAGGTCAGCACCTGGGCGCGGGTCTGTTCCGACAGACGGCGGCCGTACATGTCATCGGCGGGCAGCACCGCCACGGCATCGGGTCCGAGGTCGTCGAACAACCGGGCCTTGGCGCGGAAGTAGCTCTCGACGTCGCCGTGGAAGTCCAGATGGTCCCGCCCCAGGTTCAGGAAGGCCGCGACGCGGAAGTGGGCGCCGTCGACCCGGGACAGCTCCAGGGCGTGGGAGGAAACCTCCATCGCCACCACGTCGATGGCCTGTTCCCGCATCTCCGCCAGGAGTGCGAAGAACTCCGGAGCTTCCGGCGTCGTCAGCGCAGCGGGGACCTCGACGCCGTCGATGGCGTTGCTGACGGTCCCGATGCGGCCCACCGGGCGGCCGGCGGCGGCGGCGATCGACTCGAGGAAGAACACCACGGTGGTCTTGCCGTTGGTTCCGGTGATGCCGACCAGCACCATCGCTTCGTCGGGCTTGCCGTAGCAGATCCGCGAGAGACGTCCGGCGACCCGCCGGGGATCCTCGACCCGGACCCAGGCGACGTCGTCGGAGAGGCTCTCCGGCCGCGGCGAGGCGGCGACGATGGCGGCGGCGCCGCGCTCCAGCGCCTGGGGCACGAAGCGTTCGCCGTCGGTACGGAATCCCTTGAGCGCGAAGAAGAGGTCACCCTGGTCGACCCGGCGGGAATCGAGACGAACGCCCCGAATCTCCGGATCGGCACCCGGAGGCTGCATCGGGCGCACCCCCGCCTGCTCGAGCAGGGCGTGCAGCCGGATTCCCTGGGTGGCGACCAAGCTAGCTTCTCCTCTCCGCCCGTACGACGCAGCGGCCCTCGGGGCCGAGGGCGTCGCCGGGGGCCGGCTGCTGGGCGGTGACGGTTCCGCTTCCGATGACCTCCGGCCGGCAGCCGCTGGCCGCCAGCCGCGCGATTGCCGAACGCAGCGGGAGCCCCCGCACGTCGGGCAGGGAGTCGGCGGAACCCGCCGGCACCTTTCGCGGCTTCGTGCGCTGGCGAACCCAGTTGGCCCGAAGCGGTTCGTCGTGACGGTTCGGATCCACCGCCAGCACACCTTCGTCACGGGCAGCCCGCAGGTGGGGCAGGGCGGTGGCGAGGATGCGCCGGAACACCGGTGCGGCAACCTGGCCGCCCTGGTGGCGCTCCCCTTCGGGGGTGTCCAGGGTCACGATGCCGGCGATGGCCGGCGCGTGCACCGGCGCGAAGCCGCCGAAGCTGGCCATGTAGTCGGTCTTGGAGTAACCGCCGGGTCCGAAGATCTGGGCCGTACCGGTCTTGCCCGCGATGGAGTAGCCGTCGATGGCGGCGTTGTGTCCGGTGCCGTCGGCGACCACGAGTTCGAGCATGTGGCTCAAGCGGCGGGCGATGTCCGGCGCGATGACCTGTTTGTTCGGCGGTTCCGGGAAACGCTCGAACCCGTCGGCGTCCCGGCGGCCCAGGGCTATGCGCGGCGCGACCCGCACGCCGTCGTTGGCCACCGTGGCGAAGGCGGAGGCCATCTGGAGCACCGTCACGCCGACCTCCTGGCCGAAGGCCATGGTGTCGCCGGTGCGGCTGGACCAGTTGGCGACCGGGTGCACGATGCCGCGCTGTTCGCCGGGTAGCTCGATGCCGCTGCGCTCGCCGAAGCCGAAGCGCTTCACGTAGTCGTGAAACACCTCGGGCTCGAGGGTGCGGCTGATCTTCATCACGCCGACGTTGCTCGAGTTCTGCAGGATCTCGCTGACGGTCAGGATGCCGAACTTCTTGTGGTCGCGAACCAGGTCGCCGCCGGTACGCATCCCGCCGTTCTCGCAGTCGAAGCGCTGCCCGGGGCGAATCGTGCCCTGGTCGAGAGCCGCGGCGGCGGTCACGATCTTGAACGTCGAACCCGGTTCGTAGCTGTCGACCACGGCGCGGTTGCGGCGGTCCGTCGCGGTGGACTTGCCGTAGCGGTTGGGGTTGGCCGTCGGGCGGTTGGCCAGGGCCAGCACCTCGCCGGTGGTCGGATCGAGCAGAACCGCCGAGGCCGCCCGGGCGCCGGTCTCGCGCATGGCGCGTTCGAGTTCGCGTTCGACGGCGTGCTGCAGCACCACGTCCAGGGTCAGGATCAGGTCTTCCGGCTGCTGGGTCGGCGCCTGGATCAGCTGCATCACCCGGCCACCGGCTCCGTCGCGCAGCGCCAGGTGCGTTTCGGGATCGCCCTGCAGCAGATCGTCGAACAGCAGCTCGATGCCCTCGACACCTTTCTGGTCGATGTTGGCGAAACCGAGCACGTGGGCGGCGGTGGATCCCAGCGGGTAGACCCGCTTGGGTTCGGGCTTGAAGTGGAACGCACCGGCGGGGCCCACCGGAAGGTCAAGCTCGCGAATCTTCTCGGCGACCTTGGGGTCGAGGCGGCGCTGAATCCAGACGAACGGCTTGTCCGACTTCAGCTTGTTCGCGACCTTGCTGGTCGGCACGTCGAGCACCTCGGCGATCTGCCGGGCCGCCCGGCGCCGCACGTCGTCGTCGGTCAGCCGGTAGGGGTGCACGTAGAGCGATTCGGTCTCGACGCTGACCGCGAGTTCACGCCCGTTGCGATCGAGGATCGCACCGCGGCCGCCGGCGATCTCGACCTGGTCCTGCTGCTGGCGCTCGGCGCGCTGCTTGAGCTCGGCGGCGCGCACGTACTGCAGATCGTAGAGGGTGTAGCCCACGTAGGTCGCCGCGGCGAGTACGCCGAGAACGACTCCCCACATGCGATGACGGAAGCGGTTTTGCTCCATGGCTACCTCACCGATCTGCCGGCGTGACGCCGGCTACCAGGCTGTCGTCGACCGGCCCGGAGGGCACGACGACGATGATCTGTTCAGGGGACGCGGGCACCAGTCCCAGCCGGTCGGCCTCACGCTCGACCCGGGGCAAGGCCTCGAGAGAGGCGGTCTCGACCCGCAGCAGCCGCTCGGCCTCGACCAGCCGGGCGCGCTCGTTGCGCAGCGCCTCGGTGCGGTACATCGTCTCGATGTATTCCATCTGTTGGAACAGGTAGAAGGCGACGGGGGAGCAGGCGATCAGCATCAACGCCAACCAGCCCAGCAGCTGCCAGGCCTTTCCGTGGTCGGGCTCCCGCACCGGGGCGTTGCGCCAGCGCCGGTCCGCCTCGTCTCGGATCGGATACTTCATCGCTTCTCCGCGGCCCGCAGCATGGCGCTTCGCGATCGGGGGTTGGCGGCGATCTCCGCTTCGCCCGGCTTGACGGCGCGACGGGTCAGAAGCCGTAGCACGTCCTCGTTGCCGCAACCGCAGACCGGAAGGCCCGGGGGGCAGCGGCAGCGATCGGCCAGATCGCGGAACACCGACTTGACGATCCTCAGCTCCAACGAGTGAAAGCCGATCACGGCGATCCTGCCGCCCGGGGCGAGCAGGTCCACCGCGTCGCGCAGCGCCTGTTCCAGCCCATCCACCTCGGAGTTAATCGCGACGCGTAGGGCCATGAAGGTTCGAGTTGCCGGGTGGATGCGATACATCCGCGCCCGCGGCCCCTGAACCTCTTCCACGATGCCGGCCAGCCGGCTCGTGGTGCGGATCGGTTCACGTTCACGTTCGGCGACGATGGCTCGCGCGATCGCCCGCGCTCGCTTCTCCTCGCCGTAGTCCCGTAGAATCCGGGTCAGCTCCGATTCGCTCGCCTCGGCGAGCAACTCCTCGGCGCTCTGCCCCGAATCCGGGTCCATGCGCATGTCCAAACGCGCGTCGTGGCGGAAGGAGAAACCCCGCTCGGGATCGTCGAGCTGCATGCTCGAAACTCCGAGATCCGCGACGATGCGGTCGACCCGTTCGACCCCCTGCGCCTGCATCAGCGCCAGCAGGTCCTGATAGTTCCCACGCAGGCGGCGCGAGCGGTCGCCGTAGCCCGCCAGCCGTTCACCTGCGATCTCGAGCGCCCGCGGGTCACGGTCGATCGAGTAGACGATTCCGTCGGGTGCGGAGGCCTCGAGCAGCGCCCGGCTGTGGCCTCCGGCTCCCAGGGTCAGGTCGAGGCAGGTCATCCCCGGCTCGACCGCGAGCAAATCCATCGTTTCCGGGACAAGGACCGGCAGATGTTCGGCGTGCGGGGTCGGCATGTTTTCCTCGCTGCGCGCCGTGCAGGCCACCGGCTACTCCCCTCAGATACCCAACTCCGCAAGATCCTTGAGGTGGGCATCGGTCAGCGGCTCGTCGAGCAGCCGCCGTTCGAACTGGGCACGGTTCCAGACTTCCAGGAAGTCCCCCTGTCCGAGTACGGCGACCTCTCCGTCGAGAGCGGCCCGTTCCCGGACGAGCGGATGCAAGAGCACCCGCCCCTGGGCGTCCATCGACGCCGACTGACCGAAGTAGCTGGTGAAATTGCGGAAGCGCATCACCGCAGGATCGAAGGAGGAGGCGTTGTCCAGCCGGTCCTCGATCTTGCGCCAGGCGGGCATCGGATAGATCCGCACCGACTCCCCGCGCAGACTCGTGATGTAGAAGTCGGTATCCTCCAGGGCGGACCGATAGACCGCCGGCATTTTCAGCCGGCCCTTGCCATCGATTTTTGCGAGCGCATTGCCCCGGAACATGTCACCGCCTCCCTCGAACCCGGCTCGTCGAAACAGGGCCGGGCCTGAGGCGCCCGCGGACACTTCACGTACCAGCCTCGTGAAGCGCCGACATTTAGGGTCAGTTTGACCACTCTAGTCCACTTCAGACCACTGTCGGAGTGTATGGAAGGGGTGTGGGGCTGTCAACCCGAACGGCAGGAAACTAAAGGGTTTTCGGAGGAAATCGGGCGGGGAGGATTCGCCGGGTGGGGGGAGCGCAATGGACCTCCTCGAGGGGAGGTCCATTGCTTTCGGTTTACTTACTTGTCCTTGGGCGTGTAGCCCATGGTGGTGACCGGCGTATCGTCGTTGCCGCCACCCGATCCGGGCTTCTCGTTGCCGTCCCGCGGGATGCGGACCGGGTCGATCGGATCCGGCATGTCCTGCACGCCCCGGGTGGTCACCGTGCCGATCGGCGCGGGCAGCAGGGGCAGGTCGCGGATCTCGATTCCGGCTCCGGTGCGGAAGGCCACGACCAGGCGGTCGCCGACGACTCGCATCGACGGGTGGTTGCCCCGTTCTCCGGCGGTGGTCACCGCGAGGGCGTTGGTCCACTGGGCGGCATTGACCGGCCGGGTGCTGACCATGACGGCGCCCCGGGCACGATCGACCCAGGCCAGGTACAGGTTGCCGGCGGCATCGGCGGTCAGCGTCGGCTGAACCTGATCGAGCCGGTCACCCTGGCCGATGAACTGGGGCTCGCTCCAGAAGCCCTCGGCATCGCGCATCGAGATGGCGATGTCGTACTCGGCTCCGGTCCGGTACTCCCAGACCGACCAGGTGTCGCCGGTGACGCGGTTCACCACGGTGGTCAGCGCACCGTCGAGGCTGTTGGAGTTGAAGCGATGGGGGCGCAGCTCACCGCCCATGGCGGGCAGGGAAGTGAGCAGCAGGGCCAGGGTCAGGAAACCGCAGAACTTACGCATGGTTTCGACCTCTTTCGACGTGGGCGTCGAATTGCTCGACCTCGTTCATGCGGCGCTCGACGTTGGAGCGCAGCGCCTTGAGCCGACCGAAGGCGATCTTCTCGCGCGTCGGGTTCTTCTCTTCCGCCGCCATTCGCCACTCGTAGAACGAGTTGAAGAACAGCAGATCGGGGTGGGGTTGGTTGTTGTGATGAGCCAGTGCGTCGGATTCGCGGAAGCAGCCCCGGGCGCGGCGCAGGTCACCCTGGCGGAAGTAGGCGACGCCGAGGTTACTCCAGGCCTGGGCTTCCAGCCGCTGATGGCCGGCCTGCCGGGCTTCTTGCAGGGCGGAGCGCAGGATACGCACACCCTCGCGAACCTTGCCCATTTCGGCGAAGCAGTCGCCGATGCAGATGCGAACGAGAGTCGCTTCGAAGGATTCTTCGCACTCGGCGTAGATCGAGGCGGCTTCCTGGTAGCGCTCGATCGCCTTCTCGTAGTTGCCGCGCTCGGCGAGGATGTAGGCGAAGGAGTGGACCGCGCGTCCTTCGAACAGCCGGTCTTCGGCTTCGATCGCGTAGCCGCAGGCCTTCTCGGCTTCCATCTCGGCGAGGAACAGGTCGCCCTGTTCGGCGTGGATCTTGGCCAGGGCGTAGATCGCCTGGGCCTTGCGCTGCACGCTGATGCCTTCATGCTCGCGAAGCGCGTGGCGCAGTTCTTGTTCGGCGAGGGAGAGCTTGCCGAGACGAACCAGGGCGGCCGAGTGGCTGGCCCGCGCGCTGACCATCAGGTCGCGGTTCTCCTGACTGTCGGGAAGCTCGTGGAGCAGGTCGATCATCCGTTCATAGCAGGCCAGCGCTTCGCCGATGCTTCCGCTCTTGAGAGCATCGCGGCCTTGTTGACGGACGGCTTCGACGTCGGTGCTGATCGGTTTGAGGTCCTCGAATTCCTCGAGGTCGACGACGTCGGAGAATGCCTGGACCGAGACGTTGAACACGCTGGCCAGAACGCGGAGCTTGTCGAAGGACGGGTAGCAGATGCCCTTCTCGTAGCGGCTCAGTTGAGAGTTGTCGATCTCGCCGCCTTCGGCCCGGGCCCGTTCCTCGACCCTTCGCAGCGAGTAGCCATATCCCTGGCGGAGTCGCTTCAGGTAATTACCCAGCCTCAGACTCCCCTTGAGACTGGCCTGCGATGCTTGAGATCTCATCGCCCCTCCCCTCGTCTGGCGCCCCTCGGTTGCTCGAATGCATCATGGTCTCGGCCCTCCATGCGAGAATTGGGTTTCTCTCGAACATAGGGTCCGGTATTCATGTGTGCACCCCGTTGATTACCGTTTTGTTAGTTCAGCGTCAATTAGCATGTTATCCCGGGCGAGGTAGCTGCTGCACATTCTCAGCAGAGTTTGCGGACGAACCGACCGAAGGCCTTGCGAGCGGCCAAGAAATGCAGGCGAATAAATGGCGATGAGCGACCGCGAAAAGCAGCGGGCCGCCCAGGCGCCTCGCCGCCGCGCTCGGCGCGAAATGGCCCGTGCCGCCGTCGTTTTCGTCTTGTTATCGCTCCTGATGGCGACCATCGCGGTCAACCTGATGTTCCGGGATCTGGGACTACAGGCGATGCTCCGCCAGCTCGACCTGGGGCGGGCCGAGGCCCAGCGCATCGCCGAGGTGATTTACGCCATCGGCCGAACCCCTGACGGACTCGATTTCTCCCGGGTCCGGGCCAGCGAGGGGATCCTCGAACGTATCATCAACGAAAGACTGGGTTTACGCTCCTTCGTCCGCCACGTTGAGGTGCGGGATCGCTTCGGGAGCCAGTTCCTGTTCGTGGCCCGGGGACAGGGCCGGGCCGGCCCGCTGCTTTCCCGCCCCGGCGGAGTCGCCGACTTCAACGAGGAGACCTCGATCGTGACCGCCGAACTGCGGCGTGGCAGCCAGATCGAGGGGGAGGTCCGGGTCGGCATCGCCGAGGGGGCGGCCCGAAGGGACCTGGAGGAACTGCGAGCCTCTCTCAGGGTCCGGGTGATGTTCGCCTTCGGGCTGGCCGGTTTGCTGCTCATCGCCGGCCTGGTCTACGTGATCTACCTGATCCGCAAGAACCGCCGGCTGGAGCAGCAACAGCTCGAGGCGGAGCGGCGCTCGTACGTCGGCTTCTTGGCCTCGGGATTGGCCCACGAGATCCGCAACCCGCTCAACGCCATGAACATGAACCTGCAGATGCTCGAGGAGGAGCTGCAGGGGGTCCCCGATCTCGACGACAGCGATCATCACGAGCTGCTCGACTCGACCAAGAGTGAGATCAAGCGGCTGGAGCAGGTGGTCAGCAACTTCCTGGTCTACGCCCGGCCGGCGGCGCCTCGGTTCGAGAACCTCGACCTCAACGAAGTGATCGGCAAGGTTGCCCGCTTCTTGCGGCTCGACTTCGAGCAACACCAGGTCGGTCTCGAGCTGGACCTCGACGCGATGTTGCCCAGCGTCGAGGTCGACGAGAACCAGTTCCGCCAGGCGCTGCTCAACCTGCTGGTCAACGCGCGGCAGGTGTTGAGCGGTGGCGGCAGCGTCACGGTCAAGTCCCGGGCAGGCGCGTCGGGTGAGGTCGTAGTCGAGGTCATCGATGACGGTCCCGGTATCCCCGCGGGCATTCGCGATCGCATCTTCGACGTGTTCTATTCAAACCGCGGCGGCGGGACCGGGTTGGGTTTGCCCATCGCGCGCCAGGTCATCGAACGCCACGGCGGAACCATCGACGTCGAGAGCACTGAGGGTGAAGGCACCCGCTTCCAGATTCGCTTGCCCCGCAAACATGCCCGGCGGGTTGCGCAAACGGAGAGCAGTCCATGAATCGTCGCGAGGCGGAGACTCGGGCCGCCGAGTTGCGAAGCCGGATCGCGCACCACCGCAAGCGCTACTACGTCGATGACGACCCGGAGATATCCGACGGCGAGTACGACCGCCTCGAGCGGGAGCTCGGGGAAATCGAGGCGCGCTATCCCGACCTGCAGGCGCCGGACTCTCCGAGCTTGCGGGTCGGCGGAGAACCCGCCGAGGGGTTCGAGTCCTTTCGCCATCGCACGCCGCAACTGTCGCTGGACAACGCCTACGGCGAGGAAGAACTCGAGGCCTGGCAGACCCGCCTGTTGAAGGTGGTCGACGACGCGGCGGCGACCTTCATGGTCGAACCGAAGATCGACGGTCTCTCGATCTCGGTGCACTACCGCAACGGCGTGCTCGAGCGGGGCGTGACCCGGGGCGACGGCGAGGTCGGCGAGGAGGTGACCTCCAACGTCCGCACCATCCGTTCGATTCCCCTGCGGTTGACCCGGCCCCTTCCCTTCGTCGAGGTGCGGGGCGAGGTGTTCATGCCGCGCAGCTCCTTTGACGAACTCAATCGCGCCCGCGCCGATGCAGGCGAGGCGCCATTCGCCAATCCGCGTAACGCTGCGGCAGGTTCGGTACGTTTGCTCGATCCGCGTATTACCGCGTCGCGCAAGCTCGACTGTTTCTTCTACACCCTGGCCGAGATCGACGGGGAGGCGCTGCCTCAGCGGCACCACGAGCAGCTCGCGTTGATGAAGGAGCTCGGTTTCCGTATCAACCCGCGCAACGAACTCTGCAGCGACCTCGACGGCGTGCGCGACTACGTGCGGCGCCTCGAGCCCGACCGGCATGCCCTGGGCTACGAAATCGACGGCGCGGTAATCAAGGTCGACGAGCTGGAGCTGCGCGAGCGCGCCGGGTTCACCTCGAAGTTCCCCCGTTGGGCCATCGCGTTCAAGTTTCCCGCGGAACAGGCGACCACGGTGGTGCAGGACATCGCGGTCCAGGTCGGGCGTACCGGTGCATTGACGCCGGTGGCCCTGCTCGAGCCGGTGCCGGTGGCGGGGACGACGGTCTCCCGGGCGACGTTGCACAACGAAGAAGAGGTGGCGCGCAAGGACGTGCGCGTCGGCGACACGGTCTTGATCGAGAAGGCTGGAGAGATCATTCCCCAGGTGATCAAGGTCATCGAGAGCAAGCGGCCCGCCGATGCGGTGGCGTTCGCCATGCCCGATGCCTGTCCCGAGTGCGGCGCGCCGGCGGTCAAGGAGGAGGACGAGGTCGCGCGCCGCTGCAGCAACTCACCGATCGCCTGCCCGGGCCAGCGCAAGGAGGCCATCCTGCACTTCGCCTCCCGCGCCGGGATGGACGTCGAGGGTTTGGGCGACGCGTTGGTCGAGCAGTTGATCAAGGCGGAGCTGGTCCGCGACCCCGCCGACCTGTTCGTCCTCGAAGAGGAACCTCTCGCCGCACTGGAACGGATGGGCAAGAAGTCGGCGGCGAACCTGCTGGCGCAACTCGAGCTGGCCAAGGCCCGGCCACTGCATCGCCTGCTGTTCGGTCTGGGCATCCGCCATGTGGGCGTGCGCTCGGCCCGGTTGCTGGCGTCCGCATTCCGCTCGGTGGAGGCGTTGAGCGCGGCCGGCGAGGAGACGCTGGTCGAACAGCCGGAGATCGGTCCGAAGACCGCTGCTGCGGTCAGCGCCTACTTCGCCGAGCCGGTGCACCGGGATCTGATCGAGCGCCTGCGCAAGGCGGGGGTAAGCCTGGAAGACGAGGGTGAGGCGGAACCTGCGCCGTCGTCCGAGGGGCCGCTCAGCGGCAAGGTGGTGGTCATCACCGGGACCCTCGACGGCCTGAGCCGTTCCGACGCCAAGAAGCGGTTGGAGCAGGCGGGCGCCCGGGTCACCGGCAGCGTGAGCAAGAAGACCGACCTCCTGGTGGCCGGGGAGTCGCCGGGGTCCAAGCTGGACAAGGCTCGGGACCTGGGGGTCGAGGTGGTCGACACCGCCGGCCTGGAAGCCCTGCTCGCCGCCGATTGAGTCCCGGGCCGCGTCCCGGAGGCCAGCAGAACCGCCCGGATTCGGCCGGTCCGGCCGGGGCTCGACGGCTGCTAAGATGGTTCGGCTGATGGATCAAGACGCGCACATCGTTGTCATCGAGGACGAGGAGGCCAACCGCAAGGGGCTCGAGCGGGCCCTGCGGAAGGTCGGATACCGCGTCGAGGTCTTCGAGGAGGCCGACCCGGCCCTCGAACATCTCAAGGCCTCCGGCGACGTCGCGCTGATCATCACCGATCTGGTGCTTCCCGGAAAGAACGGCTTCGAGGTGCTGGAAGAGGCCCGTGCCGTCGATCCCGGTATCGGCGTGCTGATGATCACCGGCCACGCCACCGTGGAGTCCGCCGTCGACGCCATGAAGAAGGGCGCCGACGACTATCTGACCAAACCGGTCGACCTGTTCGAGTTGCGCAGCCGCGCCGGCGCGATCATCGAGAAGCGCCGGCTGTCCGCCCGGGTCGAGGAACTCGAGACCCGGCTGAGCGCCAAGTTCGGCACGATCATCGGCCAATCGAAACCGATGGAAGCGCTGTTCCGCCAGATGGAACTGGTGGCGCCGACCCGTTCCAACGTGCTGATCGTCGGCGANTCCGGCACCGGCAAGGAGCTGGTGGCCAACGCGCTCCACGAGCATTCCCCGCGCAAGGACGCCCGCTTCCTGCCGATCAACTGCGCCGCGATCCCCGCCGAGATCCTCGAGTCGGAGCTGTTCGGCCACGAGAAGGGCGCCTTCACCGGGGCCACCGGACGCAAGATCGGCAAGTTCGAGCTGGCCCACGAAGGCACGCTGTTCCTCGACGAGATCGGGGAGCTGCCCCTGGACATGCAGGTCAAGCTGCTCCGGGTGCTGGAATCCCGGGAGTTCATGCGGGTCGGCGGCAGCGACACGATCAAGGTCGATATCCGGCTGGTCGCCGCGACCAATGCCGATCTGGAGGCCGCCGTCGAGGAGGGCCGCTTCCGCCAGGATCTCTACTACCGGCTCAAGGTCGTGACCCTGAAGATTCCGCCGCTCCGGGAACGGGACGGCGATATCCCGCTGTTGGCCAACCACTTCCTGGAGGTGTTGGGCAAGGAGAACGGCCGGGAATCGATGAGTTTCAGCCCCGAGGCGCTCCAGACCCTGGTCCGTGCACCCTGGGAGGGGAACGTCCGGGAGCTGCGCAATCTGGTCGAGAGCCTGATCGTGCTTGTCCCCCACGACTCCGTCGGGGCCGAGGACTTCCCCGACGAGTACCGGCACCCCTCGGCTGCCGGAGCGGGCGCCGCCTCGGCGGGAACCGCCCCGGCGGGGGGCGCCGAGGAGGCCCCGGCCGAGGGGACGATTCCCGCCGGAATGACCATGGACGAGATCGAGCGGCGGGCGATCCTGGGGGCGCTGGAGCAGACCGGCGGCAACCGGACCCAGGCCGCCGAGATGCTGGGTATCGGGCTCCGGACCCTCCAGCGGAAGCTCAAGGAGTACAAACTGGCGGGGCAGATGGACTGAAGGTGCCGTTTTGGCGCCCTGACCCCGTCGGAGCGGCTTGATTTCAAAGGACTTCGGCCTCCGGGCGTCGGCCCGGGAATTGCAGGTACAAACCGGCGATGTCTCCGATCTACAACGGAAAGTACCGGGTCCTGGTGGTGGACGACGACCCCTCGGTGTTGGCGACCTACCGCCGGCTCCTGCGCCGGGCGGGCTACGAGGTGGTCACCTGGGACTGCCCCCGGGCTGCGCTGGCCGATCCCGACGTGGCCGATGGCGTCAACCTGATCATGGTCGACTACCGCATGCCGGGGATGGACGGGCTGACCTTCCTCTCCGAGCTCCGGCGCCGCGAGATCCGCGCCCGGGCGCTGCTGATATCGGCCTATCTCACCGAAGAGGTTCGGGCCCAGGCCGGCAATCTGGGCGTCGCCCAGGTGCTCGACAAACCGGTCGACATCAAGAAGCTGCGCAGCGTGATCGCCACCCTGCTGCCCCTGGATGCCTCCTCGGCCGCCGGACAGGCCGGCTGAGTCCCACCCCGCATCGCCGGATCCCGTGGTTTCATAGCGTTCGGTTGAAGCCGAAGCCATACTAGACTCGTATAAGCAATGACCGGTGGAACGGAAAAACCACCGCAACGGGGCGTTACCGAGGGGTTCGGAGGCTACGACTCGATGAACAATCGCGCATTCGGCTTGGTTGCCCTGATCGCCGTGGTGGCCGTCAGCATCGTCTTCGGGATGGTGTTGGGCGCCCGGCTGACCCCTCCGAAGGTGATTCACGCCGATACGGCCCCGGCCTCCTTTGCCCGCTCGGCCCCGCTGCAGCTGGCCCCGGCCCAGACCAAGGCCGCCGGCGCCACAAGCTTTGCCGACATCGTCGAGACCTCCCTCCCGGCCGTGGTGGGTGTGACCAACACTCAGCTGGTCGACGAGGAGCAGGCGGGCGACGACGAGCGCAACGAACCCTTCTTCCGCTGGTTCTTCGGCCGACCCGAGGAGCAGGAAAACGGCCCCCGCCGGGACAACCGGCGCCAGGGCTCGGGAAGCGGCTTCGTCGTATCTCCCGACGGCTACATCCTGACCAACGACCACGTGGTCGCCGATTCCAGCCGCATCCAGGTCAGCCTGCAGGACGGGCGGACCGTGGACGCCACCCTGGTCGGCGCCGACCCGGCCATCGACCTGGCGCTGATCAAGATCGACGCCGGCGACGAGGCGCTGCCCGTGCTGCCGCTGGGCAATTCCAAGGAACTGCGGGTCGGGGAGTGGGTCATCGCCATCGGCAACCCCCTCGACTTCGAACAGACCGTGACCGTCGGCGTTGTCTCCGCCAAGGAGCGCCAGGTGCCGATCGGTGAGACCGACCTGGGCCTGGCCCAGTTCATCCAGACCGACGCCGCGATCAACTTCGGCAACTCCGGCGGCCCGCTGCTCGACGCGGCAGGCAACGTCATCGGCATCAACACCGCGATTCGCCGGGGCAACATGGCCGAGGGTATCGGCTTCGCCCTGCCCATCGACCAGGCCCGTTCGGCGATGGAACAGTTGCTCTCCACCGGCGAAGTCCAGCGTGGCTTCCTCGGCATCTCGCTGGGCAACGACATCGATCGGCGCGCCGCCGAGTTCTACGGACTGCCCGACGAGCGGGGCGCGCTGGTCGAACAGGTCACGCCGGATCAGCCCGCCGATCGCGCGGGGCTGCGCCGGGGCGACGTGATCCGCAAGGTCGACGGCAGCATCGTGCGCAACAACCGCGACCTGATTCGCAAGATCTCCGCCCGCTTCCCCGGAGACGAGGTCGAGCTCGAGATCGTCCGCGACGGACGCACCATCGACAAGACCGCGCTCCTGATGGATCGCAAGGAAAGCACCCGCGGTCGCCGAGGCAACCCCTTCGAGTCCGACCCCGAGCCGGAACCCGAAGAAGAGCCGGCAGAGTCCACCGGCCTCGGCGTGACCGTCGAGAACCTGACCCGCACCATGCGCGAGCGTCTCGGCGTCGGTGACGGCGTACGTGGCGTACTGGTCGTCTCGGTCGAGTACGATTCGCCCAGCGCCGATGCCGACATCGTGCCCAACACGTTGATCACCGCGATCAACGACCAGCCGATCGAGGATGTCGACGCGTGGAACGACGTGATCGCCAGTCTCGAGCCGGGCGCGGTGATCCGGGTCGATTGCTACGAGGGTGGCGTGTTCCGCTACCGCTACGTGAGAGTTCCCGAGGAATAGGTTGGCTCCTCGAAGCAAGCCCAGAATCCTGATCGCCGACGACGAGGAGGACATCCGCTCCTCGTTACGGATGATCCTCGAGTACGAGGGGATGTCCCTGGTCGAGGCGGCCAACGGCAAGGAGGCGCTGGAACGCGTCGCCGCCGACAACCCCGACGCCGTGATCCTCGATATCAAGATGCCGCGGATGGACGGCCTGGAGGCACTGGCCAAGATCAAGGAGATCGACGCCGATCTGCCGGTGGTCATGGTCAGCGGCCACGGCACCATCGCCACCGCCATCGAGGCCACCCGCCTGGGCGCCTTCGACTTCATGGAGAAGCCGCTGGAGCGGGACCGGGTGTTGCTGGTCCTGCGCAACGCCCTGGAGCGCAACCGGCTCCAGCTCGAGAACCGGGAACTCAAGCTCAGCTACGAAGAGAAGTTCCGCATGGTCGGCGAGTCGCCGCAGCTGCGGAAGATTCACGAGGCCATCGCCCGCGCCGCGCCGACCAAGGCGTCGGTGTTGATCACCGGCGAATCCGGCACCGGCAAGGAGCTGGTGGCCCGGGCGATCCACAAGAACAGCACCCGGGCCGAAGACCCGTTCATCCGGGTCAACTGCGCCGCGATCCCGGAAGAGCTGATCGAGTCGGAGCTGTTCGGCCACATCAAGGGCTCGTTCACCGGCGCGACCCGGGACCAGACCGGCAAGTTCGTCCAGGCCGACGGCGGCACGATCTTCCTCGACGAGATCGGCGACATGTCGATGAAGACCCAGTCCAAGGTGCTGCGCGTGCTGCAGGACGGGGAGGTCGAGCCGGTGGGAGCGGCCAAGGCGGTCACCGTCGACGTGCGGGTCATTGCCGCGACCAACAAGGACCTGCCGATCGAGATCGACGCCGGTAGCTTCCGCGAGGATCTCTACTTCCGATTGAACGTGGTGCCGATCCAGATGCCGCCCCTGCGCGAACGGCGCGAGGACATCGACGCCCTGGTGGCCTACTTCGCCGAGAGCTTCGTCGCCGAGAACGGTTTCAAGGCCAAGGAGTTCGGCAAGGACGCTCTGGCGTCGCTGCGCGAGCTTCCCTGGCGGGGCAATGTCCGCGAGCTGCGCAACGCCGTCGAGCGGCTGATCATCATGACCGCCGGCGACACCATCGGCGCCGACGACATCCCCGCGGGTTTGGGCCTGGCCATGAGTGCCGACGAGGCCCCTTCACTCGACGGCTCCCTGGTGGTGCCGGTTGCGGGCAAGACCCTCCAGGACTTCAAGGATCACGCCGAACGGGCGTACCTGGTGCAGAAGCTCGAGGAAAACGGCTGGAACGTCGCGGCTACCGCCAAGGCGATCGAGACGCCGCGCTCGAACCTGTACAAGAAGCTGGATACCTACGGCATCTCCCGCGACAGCGACTAGTTCCGGCTGCCGGAAGGCGGAGCTGCGTTCGGCAGATCATCTGCCGCTGTACGGCCAAGCGGGAAGTCGACATAGCTCCGCGGGCTCACCAGGATGTTGACGCTCTCTTGCGAAGCGCTGGGCACATAGTCTTCGAGGAAGCGTTGCAGTTCCAACGCTTCGAGGATGCCGTCGCCGTTGCGGTCGCCGCGGAGGATCGCGTTCGTCGTGCCCTCGAGTAGAAGGCGTCTTTGTCCTGCAGATGGATCGGATGATCCAGGCGAGCCGACCTCCGAGAACACGATCGCGTCCCCGGCGCGGAAGGGCGGCGGGTAGGAGAGCGAGCCACCTTCGTCTTGCACCACCAGGTCCAGGAGCACCAACACACGCCCCTGAATCTCGCCGAGTCCGAGGTCCGAGAGCCTGACTTCCGAGCGAGACCCTTCGTAGGGAATCAAGCTGGGTTCGCTGGAGCTGCGGTCGTACCCGCCGAGGGCTCCCAGGTAGACGACCGTGACGTCGTCGGGCGTCGACTCTTTCTGCTGCTGCTGGAAGGCCTTGAGGATCGAGCCCATGGTCGCCTGCCTGCCGACCAGCGTCTCGCTTCGATAGTTGCTGAACAGGCCACTCCACCCGCGCTCGAGAGCCCGCGAAAGATCTCCGATAGAGGTTCGACCGGTTGCCAGGGAGGGCAAGCCGTCCGAGTAGTCGTTTATCGACACCCCCAGGAAGGTCAGGCGCCTGAAGGGCGGTTGTTGTGTGGCCGGCTGTCGATCGGGGACCTGTTGCTGCTGCGCCGGGTCGTTTTCAGCTCGGCCGGTCGCCTCGTCTGCCGCATCTTCGCGATTCACGCCGGCGGCTGAGTCTTGATCCGTGGCTGTTTGGTCGGTAGGTTCGCCGGTTGTGTTCTCCGGATCCTCGATCGTGGCCGGAGCCGCGTCGTACAAGGACCAGAGAGACACCTCTCCGTTGCGTCCGGCCAGGAGCAGTCGGCGACTGTCCGGACTGAATCGTACGAACGCGATCTCCTCGCCCCCCGGCTCGATCCAGGCTCGTGGCCGGCCGTCGATGGCGCTCCATAGGCGAGCGGAACCGGAGGCTCGCGAATCTGTGCCGGAGCTGGCGACCCAATTCCCGTCGGGGCTCAGGTCCCACGTATCTACGGTACCGGCCTGTTCGAAGCGGTTGACGATACTTCCGTTCTCGGTGCTGACCAGAACCGCGGAGCCCGAAGCTTCCACGAGCAACACCCGGTCGGTCTCCGCGCCGTACTCTATCTTTGCCACATTGGGGAAACCGGCCACTTCGAGATCGGGTTCGGGTCCGGAGGCGTTGGCGCCCCAGAAGCGCAAGGTGCCGCCGGAGACGGTGGCCACCGGGTGACGGGTTGCCCGGCGGTCGGGCCGGGAAGGCGCTTCCCTCCCGATGGCGTAGGCGTCGATTGGGCCTGCGTGTTGAAACGTAGAGAGAGCCCAAGCATTGACGATGGTACGGGCCGGAGCGATGACCATCAGATCCGCCATGGAACCCGAGCCGTACGTCGCGTGCTCCTGATCCGGAACGACGCCCGAAGCAATCAACGCAACCGCATCGTTGAGGGCGTCGGTTGAAACCACTCCGATGGCGTTCGAGTGCCGCGAGCCCGACAAGCCGCTCCATGTTCCGGCCTGATCCAGGTTGGCGGGAGCCGAGAAAACGCGAAATGCTCCGGCATCGTCCAGGACCCGGATGCCGGAGAAAACGCGAAGACGGTTTCCGGCAAGCATGGCCGTCACTGGTTGGTCGGCGTCCTGAGAAGCTACCAGGGTGAACTTGGCCCGGATATCTGTTGCAGAGACCTGGGAGCCCACGATCCTTGAAGGCTCCTGGGATCCATCGAAGACGCCGAGCGCCCGTAATTCGTCGGGTGCGCCGTTGCGGGGTACCTCGATCAGTCCGATCGCGTTGTTTCCGTGGCAAGCGACTGGATTGCCCTCAGTGAAATCGGGCAGCATGAAACCGCCGACGATCCCCGCATCACTGATGCTTTGGGCGCTATCGGGAGACCACAGCAGCACCTGTTCCCCCTCGGATCGTGTCAGCACGTGGTTGGGGCCGCAGAACTCGATTTTCGTAAGCGTTGGCTTGTCCAGAAGATCCATGATGCTGGCCATGGGCTCACCCTGTCTCACGGCATCCAGGTTTCTCCCGATAGCGAATCGCGTGTCCAAGTCGGCTTGCTGGACTCTTGGCGATGTGTCGGTCCAGAGTTCGGCCGGTTTGCTCTCCTTGGCGCGCTGCTCCACCAGCCAGCCCTTGAACCAGTCGCCGGCTGCCCAGCCCGCAGTTGACGAAAGCATCGCCAGCAGCAGCCCCGTTGTCACCCGCAACCCCAGAGAACGGCGCCCGTTCCGATAGAGCAACCGTTCCCACCAGCGGGGAGCCTCGAGCTGTAGTTTGCTGGCGGGCCGGCCGACCACGAAGTCGATGAACACGCGATCGCGCATCGGGCTCTGGGGCTCCTCGACAGAGCTGAACCAGTCCGCGAAGTAGCGGCGCCAGGTCACCTCCCTGGGGCGTGCGATCTGCAACTCGCCGTCCTCGCTCCCCAACTCCTGCCGGCCGAGCATCTCCTGGAGGACGCGCCGGATTTCCAGTTCGTCTTCTTCGGGAAGAGAGGTGATCAGCGCCAATCGAAGCCAGTCGGGCATGCGGCCCTGACGCAGCCAGGGGAGTCGAGTCAGCCTTGTTAGCTCTACTTCGTCAAGAGCCGGACTTCCATCGACTCGGCGGAGCTGGGTTCCCAGATGCAGGGTTAACTGCCAATGAAGCTCGGGATATACCGCGAGGGAGCAGAGCCAGCGATAGGCCGACAAGCCCAGGTAGGTGCGGAGCTGGCGGAGCAACTCCGCTTCATCTTCTTCCGGCGGAGGTTGGGGAGCTAGCCAGCGGCGTGGGCGATCTTCGATCAGCCGCGGAAAGGGAGCTTCCCAGCGCGGGGATTCGTGGGACTCCGTCTCCGCGCTCCCCAGCGCCTCGACGAACTGCTGCAGGCTCTCGGCCTGAGCGGGGAGTACGACCATCCCCGAGGCAGCGAGTCTCTCTTCGCGCAGGCCCCAACTCGCCGGTTGTTCGAAGGTCAGCAGCAGGCGTGCTTTCCAGGTGTCGAGTATTTGCGCCCAGCTCTCTACTCGCTGGGTGGTTGTGTGAACCAGCCCGGCTCCATCGCCGAAGATCAGCAATCGGTGCCCCGGGTGGCGGGCGGCGAGGGTCTGGAGCGGGACGCGGGCCGCGGTTTCCTTCTTGGGGCTGCAGCGGCGGGGGTCGACCTGGTAGTAGTAGCGGTCGATGTGAACACCGCCCTCTTTGAGGCGGTCGAGAAACGTGTCGATCATGCGTGTCTGCTGATCCTGAAGACTGACCCGGTCGATCAAGACGAGGTAGCCGGTCAGCGACTTGCGAACTCCATAGACCGGAGTGAAGTAGAGCCCGGCGCGCAGTGTTTCGTCGACGGTACCCGGCGCGTCGAGCCGGGTTCCCGGCGACTCGTCACGCCGGAATGCCGCGCGTCGAACACGGTCGAAGTCGGGACCACGAAACAGCCCGGTCCGCGGTTCCGCGAGGGGAATCGGCAATTCGTCGGGGTCGTCTCGGGAGCGGCGGCGCTCAAGCACGAGCCGCCGTCGTCGGAGTCGCCAGCCCCACCAGCAGAGCGCCGCAATCAGGGGGCTCAGCACAAGAAACGGCTTGAGGAAGATCGAGAAACGATCCAGGGATTGGGGAGGAGGGCGGTACATCTCGATGTCGAGGGCCGGGCCTGATGCGCTTCCCGAGCGCGTGACCGGAACGGAGAACGGTGGGGTTGCTTTGTAGAGCGAGCGTTTAACACTGACCGTGGCGGAGAGTGATTCGGCGGGGATGTCGAAGCTGAAACCGCCATCGGCGGTCGAAATCTCGTCGCTGCGGACTGTCTCGATCTCTGCAAACGCAAACAAGTTGCCGTCAGCGCTGATTGTGAGGGATATCAGGGTGCCGTCGTCCAGGAAGAACAGAGCCAAGGGCCCGAAATCGCCCGTCGGAAGAGTAATTGGGTGGGGTGTACCACCCTCGGTGAGATCCCACAGATAGCCGGTCTCGTCTGAGGAAATTGCAACCTGGTCGCCCTCGCTTCCGAAGGAAAACATATATTGCTCGACGTCCTGAAAAGTAGTGCGGGTCGAACCATCGTCGACATCCCATGCAACGAGTCGGCCCTCCAGGTCGGCGGAGACGACGAAGCGACCATCGGAAGAAAACGAGGCCACCTGGATCTCATCGCGATGTTCGCTCATTTGCGCAAGCACTCGCCCGGTCGCGACATCTACGACCCGTATCTCGTGAGTAAACGAGTCGCATGTGAGGACTCGGTCGCCGAATTCACCGACCAAGTTCGCGGCAAGCCCGGTGTCCTCTTCTTCAGCGAGGCAGCTACCTGGGAAGCCGGCCAGTCTGTCCGGTTGTCCTGATCGCCACACCCAGGTGTGCTCAGGGCCGGCGACGACGAGGCTTCTCCCGTCGCGGCTGAATTGGATGGTACTCGCGGTGGCCTCGAGCGCGAAGTCAGCGATGGGTGCTTCCCCAGGTGGAGACCAGATGAACAACGAGTTGTCGGAGAGGCCCGCACACCTACTACCGTCAAAGTTGAGAGCCGCCCTGTCGATGGCGACATCGTTGGCGGTGCGCAGTGCAACCCTGGAGGTTTCGCTGGATGAACCGTCGGCGTCTACGAGAAGAACCGAAGAGCCTGCTGGAATTGCGATGAGTGGAGGGTGCGACGCAACACCCAGCGTGGAGTCGAGATCGATCTCGGGCAAGGTCGCAGAGGTCCGGGCTTGCAGGTCATGAACGAGCGTGCCGCTGTCGTGTGCCATGGCCCACACGCTGAGGTCATTTGAGAAGGCGACTCCGCCAAAGAGCTCGATAGTGCTTAGATCGATCGATTCCTCGCCGAATCTCCAGGTTTCGAGTTCGACCTGTGCTCCGCGTAGCGGGGCTCCGGAGCGGCTAACGACGCGGCCGGAAACCGTTTCGGGGAAGGGAGCTTTCGGTAGCCGGGCCGGCGCGAGTGGCTGCAGCTCCGGAGCCGTGCCGGGCAGCACTTCGCCCACTGGATCCGATTCGGTGCTCGGCTCACTATCCGGTTGGTTCGTCTGGTTCTCGACATTCTCGACCACGACGGTTTCGGGCGGATCGCTACGTTGCGAGGCCAACAGCCCCAACGCCAGCAGCCCCGCGCCGACGAGTGCCCAGGGCCAGATACGGCCGTGTCGGCCGATTTCCTCGACCTCTCGGATGCGTTCCGCGGCGGCGATCTCTTCAGGGGGCTCCCCCTCGGTGCGACGCCGAACCCAGGCGCGAACGTGGCGATGGACCCGTTCCTGTTCCTCGCGGCATCCCGCCACGACGGGAGAGAGGACCGTGGCGACTCGCTCGGCCCCCATGTCGTCCAGGGGGAACCGGGAGAGGAGGTCCTGGGCCAGCAGATGCTGTTCGATCCCGACCTCGATTCCGCTTGCCCGCAACTCGTCGAGCAGCGCTCCCAGCTCGTCAAAATCGGGCCGGGCGGTCAGCTTTCGCTCTTGTTCGCCCATTGCTCCACGATCGACTTGGCCTTGCGGCCATCTTCCTCGACCTTGATCAGCGGGGTCAGCGTGCGAACGATCTTCTCGGCGCCGGCCTCACGCAGCGAGCCCTCGACGATGGGCAGGCCGCTGAGTACACGAAGCCACACCAGCAGCTCTCCGGTCGAAGGGCGCCGGGTCAGCCCGGAGTTCTCGCTCGCCAGTTCACCAAAAAGTTCGATGGCCTCGTTGAGCGCGCCGGGAGCCTGCAGGATGTCTTGTCCCAGCCGCTGCACCACGATCTCTCGCAGGCGCTCGAGTTTGGGAAAGGGGATGTCGTAGTAGACGCAGCGTCTCAGGAAAGGCGCGGGAAGGTTCTTCTCGGAGTTGCTGGTGATGACGACCACCGGGCGAAGTTCGCGTTCCGCTCGCACCACCTCGCCCCGTAGTTCCGGGATGCGAAAGTACATCTCGTCGATCTCGTTGAGCAGATCGTTGGGGAAATCCAGCGGAGCCTTATCCACTTCGTCGATGAGCACGACCGACCGACGGGGCCTGTCATGCAGAGCGTCGGCGGGCACCAGGTGCTTGACGGCCTCAGGCTGATTGGCCTGGAGGATCGCCTTTCCCAGGGCGTTGAAGGTCAGATAGTGGACCGGGTCCAACACCTCCGACTTGGTTTGAGCCGCGTGAAACCGCCCCAGCGTGTCGTAGGTGTAGAACAGATCGCGAGAGAGGCTGGTCGACTTGGTCTCGAACTTGTGTGGTTTGGGCATGCCCAGTTCGTGGGCCAGGCTGTAGGCCAGCTGGGTCTTCCCGGTGCCGGGGCTGCCGGTCAGGAGGAGCGGTTGGCCCGAGTGCAGCGAGACGTTGACCGCATCGATGAGTCCGGTGTCCGGCCGATAGCCCGAAGGGTCGGTGAAGCGCGACCGGCCCTGAGTCGGGACCGGGACCTCCTCGGCCGCCTTTTCACCGTTTCCGCGATACCAGGGGAACTCCACGTCACACACTCCTCTCGCTGGCTCGGCTTCCGAAACTAACTCGTCGACCGGACCAATGCCTCATGCAGCTTGGGCGCAAGCTTCTCCATCGGGATGCCGTCTTTGTTGTCCTTGCCGAAGATTGCCTTGGCGTAGTTCCTTACCTTGTCGCCCACGCTGATCGGGTCGAGGCCGTTCTCTGCACAATACTCTTCCACATCGCGAATCCAATGGTTGACATGCTCCGAGAGCACTTGGCCCAGTTCCGGAAGCGGCACGACCGGCAGGCGCTCCGAGGTTGTGTCGGCGATCTGTTTGATCAAACCGCGAAGTTCCTTGGTCCGGCGACGGGCCCGCCGCGCTTTGAGCCACCCGAGCGAGGAGCAATCCTCGTAGCACACGTTGAACAGGACCAACAGGATCTGACCCGCAGGTAGGTCGGGCCAGCGACGCCAGTAGTCGGACCATCGCTCGATCAGCGCCTGTTCTCCGGCGTCGAAGCTGCCGCCGTAGAACGTGGTTTCGACCAGGACCGGAGAGCCTTGACCGGCCACGGTGTCTCGCAGCAGGTCTTCGTGGCTGGTGGAGTCGCCGGTGATCTCTCGGGCCAGGTCATCTCGGAGCGATACGAAGCGATCGGTCAGCGTGCCGCCCTTGTCCGGCCACTTGACGTCGTAGCGTTTCGGGGTCGCCTGGCCGGGAGCGATCCTGGGTAGCGTGACAAGCCGCAGCCGGTCGACGAAGCGGTCGTGAGCCTCGCGTTCGTTCCCGTGGACCAACAAAAAGGACGCCCGGTTCTGGCGACGTTGCTGATGCTCGCGAAGGTGACGTTCGGTGGCTTGAAGTTGAAGACCCCGATTCGTCATGTAGGGGAGGATCGAGGGAAATCGCGGTGGTCCCTTGCCGAACTCGAGAGCCACCGCCGGAGACACCTTGCGTGCCAAACTGTCCGGGCTGGAAAAGTACGAGACGGTGTACTCACGTTCGAAGTGCTCACGCAGGGCGCGGATTTCCGACAGGTCGCTGTCCTTTTCTCCGAGCCAGCCATCCTCCTCGGCGAGAAAGATCAGGCAGCGCTTTCCCGCGCCCTTTGCCGCGCGGTACTCGAGTTCGGTGATCGCCTGATGTTTGCCGTCCGGCTTGTAGCCGACGCGCCAGGCGAAAATCCCGATGTAACCATCGCTTTCTCGAGCATCTTGCTCGCAAAGATCCAGGGGGCGACGGTTTGTGGCGACGTACTTCTCCATCCCGATCGGTTGGTGCCTCAGGCACTCGATCGCATCTCGGGCCGCGAGCCGATGGGCCTCAAGGTCCCTGAAAGTGGAGGAAACGTAGAGCTTCATGCTGCCTTGCCGGACGCCGTTCAGTGGGCCTGCCGCGACTTCTTGTGCGACATTTTTCGAGACACTATACCCGAGAGTTGCCGGGGGCAATCAACGATCTCTCGCCGGAGTCAGGTCGAGCGCTGCGGGCGCCTTCTCTAATCCTCCCGGAGGGGCTTTCCCGCCTCGTAGAGCTCCAGCCGCGCCGCCGCGTCCGCCTTGCCCCACTCGTCGTCCTGTTTCGCGATGGCCGCCCGCGCGTTCTTGATCGCGTTCTCGAAGTCACCCGCCTCGGCGTAGGCCGCGGCCAGGGTATCCAGGGCCCCCTCCTCTTCCCAGGCGGTCAACTCTCCCGCGCGGGTTGCGAGCTCGACGGCTCGTTCGCCGTTTCGCACATCGTCGTCGGGGCAGGTCGCGAGAAACCAGGCGGTGGTGCGGAGCCAGCCGGGTTCTTCGCTTCGGCTGATCGCCGCTTCGAAATCCTCGAGGGCTTCCTTGAACCGGCGGCTGCTGTGGTAGAGCAGGCCTCGGCCGAAAAAGTCCATCGGCTCGACCGGTTTCCAGTCCCAGTCCCCCGGGCCGAGGAATTGGCCCGCCAGCTCACCGACACCGAACCCGTAGATCTCTCGCATGGCCAGGTCACCGCCGTCCAGCGGGCTGGCGGTTTCGATCAGGCGCAGGAAGTCGTCCTTCCCGCGGCTCCGGATGCTGGCCGCGAGAATCTGTCCGAGGCCGAGACTCATGTACGAGCCTCCTTCCTCATCGCCGAAGCTCTGTCCTTGCCAGAAGCGGCGTAGTTCTTTGCCCTTCCAAAACTTCTGGTGCGTTTCCTGGTCTCCGGCATCTACGCGGAAGCGAATGCGGTGCTTGTCCCCAGCGTAGAACGCTCCACTCCGGTAGCGCAGCACGTCTTCGACGAGGAGTTGCTTCACCCCTTCTTCGAGCCACATCGGGAGCATCCGCTGGAACAGGCAGGAGCAGGCGATCTCGCTGACCAGGTACTCCTCGACGACCCCTTCCTTGTTCTCGACCAGGGCGAATTGCTCGCGGCCGAGGAAAGCGTGACCGCCGTCGGGCAGACAAAGCTCCCCCACGTCGTCGGGGTGATCGATGTATTCGTAGTAGAGCTGATTGTCGTGGAATACCAGACAGGCCAGCTTGCGATAGGGATCGACGTGGGCGATATCGGGAAGCGCTTCGAAG
This sequence comes from Acidobacteria bacterium Mor1, assembly GCA_001664505.1. Classification (GTDB taxonomy): domain Bacteria; phylum Acidobacteriota; class Polarisedimenticolia; order Polarisedimenticolales; family Polarisedimenticolaceae; genus Mor1. The sequence continues at coordinate 3,167,929 of CP011806.1, read as the reverse complement.
ATCTCGGCCAGGGCGCGTTCGGCGGTCTGAGCGAGATTCGATGCGTAGGTCCGGCCTGCGCTGGTCAGGATGAAGAACCGGTCGCTCTCGAAGACCTCGTAGTCTCCGTCGAGGGCCTCCGCCACGCGCTCGAGCCACTGCTCGGTCAACTCCGCAAGAGCGGTTTCCCACTCGGGCTCGGGGAGCTCATCGATGACCCATTGGGTCAGCAGGAGCCAATCGACCCGTGGGAGGTCGTTGGCCGTTGTCAGCGCGCCCGGAATATCGTCGAGTTTCGCCATGGGCGGTGAGTGTAATCCACAATGAGATCGGGGATCCTGAGGAATGTCCCGTGAATAGAGTGCTTCCTCTGGGGTACTGTGGTGGCAAGCAACCAACGCTCCTCGAGGCCCCATGAATCGCTTCGACATCTACGAACCCTACCCCCAGCTCGATTGCCCGGCCTGCGGCAAGGCCCTGGACGGTTGGAAGGGGAAGGATGGTCCGTGTGGCCAGTTCGTCTGGCGTCAGGGTGTCGAGGCGCCGATTGCCCAGGATGTGGACGAGGAGTTCCTGCTCCCGGCGGTGCAGCGGGAGCGTATGAGGCTTCCACCCTCGTTCTCGATCCACGCCCGATGCTGCAGCGATCGCTTCATGGTCACCGCGACCGGCTACGCCGAGACCGACTACGCCGGGGACAACCTGTGGGATCGAACCGAACTCGAAACTGCCGAGACGCTGGAGCGGGGCGAACTCACTTCAGAGGAGTACGAGGCGAAGCACGCATGGTTGGCGGGTGAGGGGAACGAGCAGTCTCCCGCTGAGAGCGAGCCGGAAGTACGGCAGGCGGAGCCGATCCTGGTATTGACGGAGCCAGTCGACCCGGAGCCGGAGGCGCCCAAGGACTTGAGGAGAGAATTCGACCGGTCGATGCAGATCATCCAAGCTGCGCAGTCGATGGTTTTCCTGAGTATGTTGGGGCTTCCGGCCGCGTCGTTCTTCGGGCCGAAGTGGGGAGCCTTCGGCAAGGTGCTGATCCCTATCTGCATCTTCTCGATGTTGGTCTCTGTCGCGGCCTTTCTCTGGTTCTGCCGTTGTCCCGGTTGCGGTTTCTTCCTCGTCTGGATAACCGGCGACTCCCGGCCGTCGGAGTGTGCCCGTTGCGGCGCCCGACTGTCCGATGACGAGTAGCCGCAGCCTCCTGCGCTTCCGCTGATCCTGGCCGGTAGTCGACCGGTTGCTTTCGTATTCTCCGCAGAGCCTCCGCCGTAGACTTTTCGTGACGTGACGCACCGAACGCGCGCGCCGCCACTCTCGCGAGCGACCACGCGAGAGTGGTCCTTTCACGGACGCGACGGAGCTCCCATGCACCCTGTGCTGTTCGAGATCGGTGGCATCCCCGTGCCCACATACGGAACGATTCTGCTCATCGCGTTTCTCGCCGCGATCGGAATGTTCGCCCATCTGATGCGGCGTCACGGCGCTCCGTTCAACCGTATGGTGGATCTCGGCTTCGGGGTGGCGATCTCCGGGGAGATCGGCGCACGGATCACGTACATCGTGGTCGAGTGGGAGCGCTTCGCCGCCGGCAGCGTCAGCTGGGTTCAGTTCATGACCGCCGGCCGGGTGGTGCTCGGCGGGGCCGTCGGGGCGCTGATCGGCAGCTTCTGGCTGATGCGCCGCGCCGGTCGGGAGTTCGGGCTGACCCGGTCTCAGTTCGTCGACGCCGGTTTCGTCGGGGGCGCCCTGGGGATGGCGATCGGCCGGGTGGGCTGCCTGATGACCGGATGTTGCTACGGCGGGCATACCGACTGGGGCTGGGGCATGATCTTCACCGACCAGCGGGCCCACGCCATCGCCGGCACTCCACTGGATGTCACCCTGCATCCGACCCAATGGCTCCTGATCGCCCAGGGAACGCTGGTGTTCCTCGTCTGCCTCCGGGCGATCCATCGCAGCCGCCGTACGGGAGTCGCGGCCGGCCTGTTCTGGGTGGTCGGGGGTGTTACCCGCTTCGGGATCGAGATGCTGCGGGCAGATTACCGGGGCTCCTGGTGGTTGGGGTTCTCGACCTCCCAGTGGATCTCCCTCGGTGGAGTACTCCTGGGTTTGCTCTGGCTCGGCGTGGTGTTCAGCCGGCGCAACCCTCCGTCTCGGCGTCCCGCACTGCGCGCCGCCTGACCCTCGCCGCGAAGACCGGGCTAGAATCCGTTGCGGCTCGCCTTGCCCCGTTGGGGCACCACGTGTCCGAACGAGGCGATGCGGATCGCCGCCTCCAGCCCACGCCAGAAGCGAATGCGCTCCAGCACTTCGTTGTTGAACGAGACGATCACGCAGTAGAGCCGGTCGTAGGGAGCCCGATGGTGGCGGTTGTGCTGCACCCGGGACTGGATCAGCCCGCTATCGGCGAGGAATCGCTGGACCGGATTGAGTTCGTCCAGGCGGCGATGGTTGATGTAGTGAATCTCGTTGCCGCAGGAGGCGACGAACAGGGCCCCGATCGTTTGCCACATCAACAGGTCCAAGGCCCAGAGCAAGATCATGCCGATCACGAACAGTGCGGCGGTGGACTTGTTGCGGTCAAGGAAGGAGTGGGCCCGGCCCATGCGAGTCGGCGACCGGTGGTGGTCGATATTGCGGTCGCAGACGGCGAACAGGTAGCCCCGCATGCAGTAGGTGTCCTCGAGCCAGTGGAAGAAGCCGGCGATCAGGTCGCCGGCCAGCACGATCACCACGAGCTGTCCAAGGACATCAAACATCACGTGACGCGGTCCCGCGGCAGGCCGCCGGTTCCGCTCCCCCCTGGTCAGGCAATACGAACGGGTCAAGGCTGTTTCGGGAGCGGGTCGCTCGCTCCGAAACTGATGGAAACGTACATCGAGACCGGGCCTACCAGGCCGACAAACAGGCGTATCCTGGACGAAGCCGGGAGCGGCGCAACGCTTTCCCATGGAGGTGCCGATGGACGCGATGCAGAGAGCACGGACCCCGGGTCCACAGCACGCCTACCTGGCCCGGCAGACGGGCCGTTGGGCGGTCACGATCAAGGTCTGGGTCGAGCCGGGGGGTGAGCCGGCGGTTTCCGATGGGGTCGCCGAACGCAGCATGATCCTCGGCGGTCGGGTCATGGAGGAACGGCTCAGCGGTGAACTACACGGAATCCCGTACGAATCGATCGGCATGATCGGCTTCGACAACGTCATCGGGCAGTGGTGGACCACGACCACCGACAACATGGGAACCGGTGTGTTCTTCATGCCGGGCGAGTTGGATCCGGAGACCGGGAGCGGACGTTTCGAGGGGCTCGGCTCCGTCGCGGCACTGGGCAGCCAGATTCCGATGCGCAACGAGGTGCGCGTCGAGGGGGAGACCCAGATGATCGAACTGATCCTGCCGGGTCCCGGCAGTGGCGGAGTGAAGGTGATGGAGCTGAGCTACCGGCGCACCTGATACCCTCGGTGGTTCGAGGAGCAACGGAGGGAGTCGTGGCCCGTTCAGACAGCATTCGTTCCTACAAACAGCACAAGCTCGACCCGAACGAGTCCTTCGACGCCATCGTGATCGGATCGGGCATGGGCGGGCTGACCTGCGCGGCGCTTCTCGCCCGGGACGGGGAGCGGGTGCTGGTACTGGAGAAGCACTACACCGCCGGCGGCTTCACTCACGTGTTCAAGCGCAGCGGCTACGAATGGGACGTGGGAATCCACTACATCGGTGGCGTCAATCACCCCAGAGCACTGCTCTACACCCTGTTCCACTATCTGAGCCGTGGGGAGCTCGAGTGGGCGGACATGGGAGAGATCTACGACCGGGTCTGGTTCGGTGACGAGCACTTCGACTTTCGCAAGGGGGCCGAGAACTTCAAGGCGGGCCTCAAGGAGCGCTTTCCCGAACCGGAAGACCAGCAGGCGATCGATCGCTACGTCGAGTTGGTCAAACAGGCCAACGAGGCCAGCCGCACCTTCTTCGCCGAGAAGGCGGTGCCCCGGGCGGTCTCCTGGGTTGCCGGGGGGCGCATGCGCAAGAAGTACCTGGACTTTGCCGGGCGAACGACCCGGGAGGTGCTTGAAGAGCTGACCCGCAACGAGAAACTGATCGGCGTACTGACCGCTCAGTATGGGGACTACGGTCTTCCGCCGGGCCGCAGCAGCTTCGCCATGCACGCCCTGGTGTCCAACCACTACCTCCACGGCGGGGCGTTCCCGGTGGGAGGCTCGTCGCGCATTGCCGAGACCGTCGCCGAGACGATCGGCGCCGCCGGAGGGCTTGTGTTGACCAACGCTCCGGTCGAGTCGTTGATCCTGGAGCGGAACGCGGCAGTGGGTGTGCGGATGGCCGATGGCCGGGAGCTGCGGGCGCCGAACATCATCAGCAGCGCCGGGGTGGTCAACACCTATCGCAAGCTGGTGCCCGAAGAGGCCGGCCGCTCGCTCGGCCTACCGCAGCAGCTTGACGCGGTGCAGCCTTCGGTGGCTCACATGGGGCTCTATCTCGGATTCAAGGAGTCCACTGCCGATCTGGGCCTGAACAAGACCAACTACTGGATCTACCCCGACGGCAGCTACGACCACGACAAGAACGTCGAGGCCTTCGTCGCCGACGTCAACGCCGATTTTCCGGTTGTCTACGTCTCGTTCCCCTCGGCCAAAGATCCGAAGTGGGAGGAGCGCTACCCTGGCCGCGCCACCGTCGACATCATCACCCTGGCGCCCTACGAGTGGTTCGATCGTTGGAAGGACAGCCGCTGGAAGAAGCGGGGCGACGACTACGAGGCGTTCAAGGAGCAGATCAGCCAACGTCTGCTCGAGGTGCTCTATCGCTACGAGCCGCAGCTGCGGGGCAAGGTCGATCACTACGAGCTGTCGACGCCGCTCTCGACCCGGGACTTCGTCAGCTACGAACTGGGAGAGATCTACGGCCTGTCCCACGATCCGGCCCGCTTCGAACAGCGCTTCCTGCGTCCCCGCACGCCGATCAAGAATCTGTACCTGACCGGCCAGGACATCGTGACCTGTGGTGTGGGGGGCGCTTTGCTCGGAGGCATGGTCACCGTGTCCGCGATGAAGGGTCGGGACTACATCTCCAAGGCCCGCGCGGCAGCCCTGCAGGAGATCGAGGCCCACTCAAGTTAGCTCCGCGTTAACTCCACGTAATCCGTCGAAGAACTGCGCCCGTTTTTGCTCTCCACCGCCCTGTCCCGATAATCGCCAGAACCCCGCAGAAGCCCTCAAAAAGCCTGATTTGAGGCATTCTGGCGCATCCCCAAGGTGCGTGTTCAAAGGCGAAAACAGGGTGTCAGTAATCTTACAGCTTGATAACAGTCGTGTGACGGCCGCTCTGATATCGTCCTGCCTCTACGGGTGCCGGGGAGGTTCCTCGCGCCCGACGTGATCGCAAAATCCGCCGATGCGGGAAGCGCGATCACAGTGCTGGGAATCACGAACACAGTACGTTCGCGAGGAGGAAGGATGTCCTGCAGTCGCTTCATGTCTAGTGTGGGTCGCGGGGGGCTGCTGCTCGCCGTCGCCCTGATGGTGCCGTTTGCCGTTGCCGATGAAGCCCCGGCAGAGGAGGCTGTGGTCGCCGACGACTCCGGTTCCAAAGGGAGTACCGGCGGGGACGACGTCGACGTCGATCGTATCGCCGATGAGGTCGCCAAGAAACTGGCCAAGAACTCTCCCGTCAAGGTCAGCTACGGAAGCAAGGGGTTCCGCCTGGAGTCCCAGGACGGCAAGTGGCAGACCAACCTGCAGTGGCGCGCTCAGCTTCGCTTCACCAACCCGACCAGCGGCGACCCGAGACAGGTTTCGTCGTTCCAGAGCCAGGAAGAGTCGACCTTCGAGGCACGCCGGGTGCGGATGAAGATCGGCGGCCACGGATTCCAGCCGTGGATCAAGTACTACTTCGAGGTCGACCTGCAGCCCAGCCGCGATGTCGACGACAGCAGTGCGTCATCCAGCGCCCGGGTCATCGACTGGCGCATCGACGTCGCGAAGTTCCGCACCGCGACGATTCGCGTCGGTCAGTGGAAGATCGACCTGAACCGTGAGCGTGTCGACTCCTCGGGAAAGCAGCAGTTCGTCGAACGCTCGATCGCGAACCGCGTGTTCACCATCGACCGCCAGGTCGGCGTGCAGCTCAAGGGGCACCTGTTCAAGGACACCGCTGCCGACATGCGTTACTGGGCCGGCGTCTTCACCGGCGAAGGCCGCGGCGTCCGGAACAACGACGAGAACCTGCTGACCATGGGCCGTGTCCAGTGGAACTTCCTCGGCCGGGATCTGGCCTGGAAGCAGACCGACGTCGAGCGCACCGAAAAGGCTGCCGGTAGCTTCGCCATCGGCGCGGCCAAGAACCGCGGCAGCTGCACCCGTTGGTCCTCTTCGGGTTGCGGCAACCTCGACGGTTTCGAGAGTCCGGGGAGTGCCGAGGTCGGTCAATTCGACATCGATCAGGTCGTTCAGGAACTCGCCTACAAGTCCAACGGCTTCTCCTTCCAGCAGGAGTACCACCGCAAGCGGATCGAGGACCGGGTCGCGGGCACCCACTCGGAGCTGACCGGTGGATACGCCCAGGCCGGCTACTTCTTCCACGAGGCGTTCGAAGGATTCCCCGAGCCGCTGGAGCTCGCCATCCGGTACGCCAAAGTCGAAGAGCCCAACGTGATCGACCGTGCCCAGGAGAACAAGCGCGAAGAGTTCACCTTCGGCACCAACTGGTTCTTCGCCGGCCACCGCAACAAGCTGACCCTCGACTACTCGCACCTGACCCTCGACGACCCCGTGCTCGGGCAGGATGTGTCCGACGACCGTGTCCGCTTCCAGTGGGACGTTTCGTTCTAGTCAGACCAGGCAGGCATGAGAGTCCCTGCCGGCCCCGACCGTCGAGTCGGCGGTCGGGGCGGTAGGGGAATAGCTGGTCCGGTCAGCGGCCGCAGGCGTTGCCGGCGTCCCGCACGTTCATCCCACAGGTGCCCGAGACTCCGCCGAGTCCCGGTCCCAGGCGCTCGTTGCCGGCGCTGTCCTCGCCCCAGGAGCCCTCGGTGCTCGCGCCGTTGTTCCCCAGGATGACCCACCAGAGGAACTCACCCGGCGCCGGCGTGGGTACACTGCTCCAGGTGAAGCTCTCCCCGGGGCCGAGGGTGCAGACGCTTCCACCGATGGAGAAGGGAGCGCCGATCGATCCGGGAAGATCGCTGCCGCTGCCGTGCACCAGATGATGGTCGCCGACGCCGCAGCAGCTCTCGATATCCCAGACGAGCTCGAGGGTGTTGCCGTTGACGTCGAGCTTGGCCACCTGCGCTGCCTGGGAGGAGCCGGTGCCGGCGGGTACCGCCGGCGGGCCCGTCGGAACCGCGCCGCCGACGGTGAACGGCGTGTGGTTCTGACTCTCGTAGGCCGAGAGGTAGATCAGGTCGTCACCCAGGTCGGTGAAGCGGGTCTCGAAGTCGGCGTAGACCTCGAGGGCCGAGACCTCGAACTCATTGTCCGGGCCCGGCGGCAGGCAGACGCCCGGATCCCAGCAGGCGGGGAGCGCTACCCCTCGCAACAACTCCACCGCCAGATCGCTGTCGTCATTGAACAGGGATGCCGCCGTGTCCCCGGAACCGCATCCGCCCGGCGTACTGCAGGTCCAGCAGAAATCCGCGGGCCCCGGTTCGGTCGAGACGGTGCCCCCCGATGTCGGCGCGGTGATCGCCGGGAAGCCGGCGAAGGGATCGGTGCAGCCCGGATCGAAAGACACCGTCAACAGATCGTCGCTGCCGACCGTCGCGGTCAGTTCGAACAGGAAGTCGCCGAAGCCGACGTTGACGCAGATGTCGTTCAGACTGCTGAAGCCGGGCAGGTCGCAATTCCAGGCTCCGTCCCCTTCGTCGACCAGGAAGCAGACGGGGGTCGGCGGATTGCCCGGCTTGAACACCCGCACATCGGCCAGATCGGTCCCCTCCAGGCTGAAGCTGAGGAAGTAGTCGACCAGCACGCCGTCATCCCGGTTGGCACCGGCGGTGATGGCGACCAGATCCACGTCGATCGCATGGGCGGCCGGGGCCAGGAACAGTCCGGCCAGCAGAAAAAAAGCGGTGGTTTCGATCAATCTCGCGCGCATGAGCACCTCTCGGACCGTCCTGGCGGGCGCTGGGCCCGGCGGTTGGCTTCAATGTACGGCGTCAGGGCAGCGCAGGGGACATCCACCTGCGAGTCGCCGTTCTAGGAGTCATGCGCAGAAAGCACCTCGACCGCGCAACCGGAGCGAGCGCCGCGGGCTACTCGGTGCGCGGCGAGAGCCGTAGATAGTCTCCGATCGGATAGTCGAGGGTGCGGTTCACGAACTGGAGTGCGTCGATCCCCTCGAGTGCCGGAAGGCGGCCCTTGAGCGCCAGCGTCGAAGCCTCCTTCTCGCGGGGGGGGCACATCTGCCGAGATCGTGAGTATCACGTGAGCGATCGGCCCCTCGAAGCGGTTCGCGGCGATGTCGAAAAGTGACGTGGGAACCCACTTTCGCGAGCCGGGACGCCGGAAGAAGGTGTCGAAACTTTCCGCGTGAGGCGCGACCGTCGCTGCGATTCTCGGCCAATCGACCATGGGCTGAACCCGAACGGAGAGTGACAAGAGGGCCCGGACCGCAATGGCCCGGGCCCTATGGATTAGCGGCGTTGTTCTGCTTCCCAGTCCTCGCGGCTTTTCTCAGCCAGCGCCTGGAGCTTCTTGCGCTCGAGCTGGCCGTTGATCGCCGGTAGGCGGTCGCCGAGCAGGCCGGCGAAGCGGGTCTCGGCGGCAGCGACCTCCGACTCGAGCACGTCGGCGTAGTCCAGGTGGGACTTCGAGGGTTTGCCCTCGAAGCCGTTGACGCTGCCGTACAGCGAGGTCAGCTTCTCGCGGAGCTGCTCCTCGCCGGCGATGAATCCGCCCTTGCGAGTGGCCACCAGGCCGGCGCGTTCTTTCTCGAGGGCCTCGATCAGATCGTCGAGCCGCCCGCCGAGTTTGTCCTTTTCGCCGAGTCCGTCCCGGTGGGTCTGGGCCTGATCACGAATGTCGATCAGGCGGTCGACCAGGAAGGTCAGCCGTTCCACCAACGCGTAGAGCCGTGCCGCGGCCTTGTCCTGGGCCGCCAGATCCTCCGCGCTGTGGCCCAGGTCCGGGTGGGGTTCCACCCGAAGCGGCATCTCGTAACTCTCCTTACCCCGGATCAGCTTGACCTTGTAGGTCCCCGCAGGAACCTGCGGGCCGAGGAACGAGAAGAACTGCGGGACGAGGCTGGCCGAAGGCGGGATCTTGGGCGCCCGGCCGCGCATCGACCAGGAGACCCGGTTGAGCCCCCGGCGCTTGGTGGTCGGCAGGGTGGTGATCCAGTTGCCCTCGGGATCGTAGATCTCGATCTTGAGGTCGCCGAACATGTGACGCTTCTTCAGGTAGTAGGCGATGGTCGCCCCGCCCGGCGCCGTGCTGCCGACGAACTCGTTGTCCCCGTTGAAGGTCTGACTGGAAGAAGGGGAGGTCATGAACGCGACCCGCGAGGGCAGCAGCGCTCCCTTGGCATCCAGGGTCTCGGCGGTCAGGTTGCGTAGCGGCGTCAGGTCATCGACGATCAGGATCCCGCGGCCGTGGGTCCCCAGGATCAGGTCGTGCTCTCGCGGGTGAATCTGGATCTCGCGAATGCCGACCCGGGGGACGTTGCCCTTGAAGCGAGCCCAAGCCCCGCCTCCGTCAACAGACACATAGAGACCGAACTCGGTTCCCAGGAACAGCAGCTTCGGGTTGACCAGGTCCTGGCGAATCGCCAGGGCGTAGCCTTCGATCGGCTCCTTGACCAGCGACGTCCAGCTCTTGCCCCAGTCGTCGGTGCGGTAGACGTAGGTAGTCATGTCCCCGGTGCGGTGGCCGTCGAATACGGCGAAGGCGGTGCCCGGGGTGTGGGGTGAGGGATCGATGCCGGTGACCCAGGTGTTGGCCGGCAGGTCCGGGATGTTGGACGTGAGATCGGTCCAGTTGCGGCCGCCGTCCCGGGTCAGCTGGAGGTTGCCGTCATCGGTGCCGACCCAGATGGTGTTCTCGTTGCCGGGCTGTTCGGCAATGCGATAGATCGAGCAGTGGTTCTCGGCGGTGGAGTTGTCGATGGTCAAACCGCCGGACTCTCCCTGCCGCTGTTTCTCGGGGTCGTCGGTGGTCAGATCCGGCGAGATCCGTTCCCAGGAATCCCCCTGGTCGCGCGAGCGGAACAGGAACTGGGCCCCGATGTAGAGGGTGTCGTCCCGGTTGGGGCTGACGTGCATCGCGGCGTTCCAGTTGAAGCGGTACTTCGGTTCACCCTTGGCCTCCAACGGCTGGATGTCCTTGGTCTCGCCGTTGCTCTTGCGCACCCGCTGGGCGCGCCCGCCCTGCCACTCCAGGTAGACGATGTCGTTGTCTTTCTTGTCGACGTAGGCGTGGAAGCCGTCCCCCTGGCCGATGTTGTCCCAGTGCTTGTTCATCACCGGGGTCAGGGCGCTGGAGGGGCCCCACCAGGTACCGTTGTCCTGCAGGCCGCCGTAGACGTTGTACGGACGCTCCATGTCGAAGCTGACCTGGTAGAACTGGGAGACCGGCAACGAGTTGCGGAAGGTCCAGGACCGGCCGCGATTGTGAGACTCGTACAGCCCGCCGTCGGTACCGAGCAGCAGGTGCTCGACATTGCGCGGATCGATCCACAGCGCGTGGTGGTCGGAGTGGGTGCTGCCGGCGATGGTGCTGAAGTTCTCACCCCCGTCGGTGGTCAGCGCCGTGGTGGTGCCCGGCTTGTAGACCCGGTTGTGGTCGACCGGGTCGACCACGATCAGCGAGAAGTAGAAGGGGCGCCCCTCGACCGCCGCCGACTGGGCCTTGCGGGTCCAGGTCTTGCCCAGATCTTCCGAGCGGAAGAAGCCGGTGTCCTCGGCCTCGACGGTGGCGTAGACCACGCTCGGGCGTGAGGGAGCCGGGGCCACGGCAATGCGCCCCAGTTCACCTTCGGGCAATCCTTCGGTCACCCGCTCCCAGTTCTCGCCGCCATCGGTGGTGCGGTAGAGCCCGCTCCCCGGGCCGCCGGAGGTGAAGAACCAGGGCTCCCGGCGGAACTGCCACATACCGGCGTAGAGCACGTCCGGCTCCTGGGGATCCATCGCCAGGTTGCCGCAGCCGGTGTCCGCATCGACCTGCAGCACCGCTTCCCAGTTCTCGCCGCCGTCGGTGGTCTTGTAGACCCCGCGCTCCTCGTTGGCGTCCCACAGATGTCCGGTGGCGCAGACGTAGACCGTGTCCGATTCTTCGGGATGGACGAGGATCTCGACGATGCGCTCCGAGTCGGTCAGGCCGACCTGCTTCCAGCTCTCGCCGCCGTCGGTCGACTTGAACACCCCTTCGCCCACCGACACGCTGTTGCGGGGCCAGGCCTCGCCGGTACCGACCCAGATCGTCTCCGGGTTGCTCGGGTCGATGGTCAGCGCGCCGATCGACATGGTGTGGTCGTCGAAGATCGGCTCGAAGGTCGTCGCGCCGTCGTCGGATTTCCAGATGCCGCCGGTCGCCGTGCCGACGTAGACGTGCAGCCGGTCGTCGATCCAGACCGCATCCATCGCCGCGATGCGGCCGCCCATGACGGCGGGGCCGATGGAGCGGGCCTGCATGTCGCCGAATGTGTTGGAATCGATCTCGGCCGCGGCGATGCCCGTAAGCGGGCACACCGCTGCCGTCGCCAGCACCAGGCCGGCCAGAAAAACACCCCGTGCTGCCATGGGCTTACTCGGTAGCCGCGGGCTCGGCGGCCGGCATGGCGAAGCGGTCGTCGGCCAGATCGACGTTGGCCTCGATCTTCTCGAAGGTGATCGCCTGACCCGCCTGGGCGCCGACCACGCTCTGGTTCATCGAGTGGGCCATCATCACGCCGGCAACTTCCTTGTAGTCGCCGAAGGCGGTCGCCATCTCGACTTCCATGCCTTGCATATTGGTCTTCGCCACCGCCTTGATCTCGAGGCAGTACTCGGTGTCCAGGAACACGATCGTTTCGGTGCCGTTCTCCTTGGTCACCTTGATCTTGTGAGCCGGAGTTCCGTCGACCTCTTCGGTACCCAGGTACTCGAGGGTTTCACTGCGTTCCTTGTGGTTGACGAACGGGCCGTCGAAGTCCGCCTGGTCCGCCAGGTTCTCGAGCTCTTCACCGGTGATCTTCTCGGGCTCGGTGGAACCGGTGAACGGCATGACCTGCCAGCCGGTCTCTCCGTCGTAGGCCTGAATTCCGGTCATGCCCTGGATCACGAACTCGATCCGCATCGAACCCGGGCGCTTCATCTCGACCGTGATCGGGGCTTCCATGCCCGGACCCATCTGCATGCGCCCCTCGATGCGCATCGACTTGATCGCCTTGATCGCATCGAGTCCGCCCTTGGATTCGATGTTGGTGGCGATGATTTCATCCAGGGTGGTTTCGGCGGCAGCCGGCAGCGCGGCGACCAGGGCCAGAATGGCCAGAACGAACGTCATAGTGCGTTTCATGCGGTTTCTTCCTCCAATTGGGGTGTGCGACCACTGTAGCGGATGGCCGCCCCCTCTTTCCTACGGTGGGGATCACCGGGTGGTTTCGTCGGGTGACCGGCCGCTGGCAGGGGGTGGCCGGGGCCGGGGTCCGGGTCGGCAACCGCAAGGCTTCCGGGGTCAACGAGCTTCAAGAGCTTGAATCTGTTCCTCGGCCTGCTCCACGCCGGCGGAGATCCCGGCGGCGGCGTAGAGATCCCGTGTTTCCTGCCAGAGCGCCAGAGCCTCGGCGGTCCGGCCGGAGGCGCCCTCGAGCTCGGCCATGCGGCTGACCGCGTTGGCGAAATCCAGGCTGCCGGGGGCGTCGTGGGTCCGGTAGAGCTCCAGGGCTTCGGCCAGGCACTGCGAAGCCTGGTCCAGATTTCCGGCGCGGCGGTGGGCGTCGCCCAGGTGCCGCACCTTGTGGGCCAGTTGCAGCGGTTCATCGCAGCGGCGCAACAATCCGACCGATTCTTCCCACAGCGAGAGGGCGCGGTCGGTGTCGCCCCGGTCGGTCTCGACGTTGGCCAGCAGGTGAATCGCCTGGGCGTAGTCGGCATCGTGGCCCTGGTCGCGGCAGTCCCGGGCGGCGGCCTTCAGCTTCCTTGCGGCGTGTTCGAGCAGAGCGGGCCTTGCCGCGGGGTCGGCGTTCAGCGCGGCTCGCCGTAGATCCCACGCTTCCCTCATTAGAGTGTGGGCATCGCTCATCGCCCCGCTCCGTTTACTGGCCGACGCATGTGCCTCCCGTGCAGCGGCCGCTCTCGCAGTCGCCGTCGACGAAACAGGCGGCGCCGTCGGGGCAGCCGGGACAGAACCAGCCGCAATCGACGTCGCTCTCCTCGCCGTTGCGCAACCCGTCATCGCAGCGGGCCTCGTGGCAGCGGTCGACCGGGCAGGAGCCGCTGGCGCAATCGATGCCGACGCCGCACGAGTCTCCGGGGCAGCTCTTGCACGTGGGGCCGCCGCAATCGATGCCGGTCTCGTAGCCGTTCCGTCGGCGGTCGTCGCAACTGGCCGGCCGGCAGAAGCCGGTGTCGCAGACGCCACTGGCGCACTCGCTGCCGGTGCCGCAGCCGGAGTCGGGGCACGCACCGCAACCTCCTCCGCAGTCGACTCCCTGCTCCGAGCCGTTGCGGATGCCGTCGGCGCAACTCGGCTCGCGACAGACGCCGCCGCTGCAGAGGTCGTCCTCACAGTCGCTGTCGGCGTTGCAGCTCCACCCGCTGCCGCAGGGTGGACAGGGGCCGCCGCAATCGACGCCGGTCTCGTAGCCGTTGAAGATTCCGTCGACGCAAGAAGGAGGGTCACACAACTGACCCGCGCAGACTCCGCTGGCGCAGGTCTCGCCGTCGGTGCACGCGGTGCCGGGGCAGTCGCCGCAGTCGGGGCCACAGTCGGTGCCGGTCTCGAACCCGTTGCGCACCGCGTCGTCGCAGCTCGCCTCACGGCAGTACCCGGCAACGCACACGCCGCTGGCGCAGTCGCCATGCCAGCGGCACTCCGTCGCCACGCACCAGCCGCAATCGCCGCCGCAGTCGATGCCGGTTTCGGATCCGTTCTGCGCGCCGTCGGCGCAATCCGGGTCGCGGCAGACGCCCGCCAGGCAGAAGCCGCTGTCGCAGTCGCCGTCGTCTCCGCAGGTCTGTCCCGACGGGCAGGTCAGGCAGGGGCCCCCGCAATCGACGCCGGCCTCGTAGCCGTTGCGGATCCCGTCGGCACAGCTGACCGGCTGGCAGACGCCGAACCGGCAGATGTTGCTCTCGCAGTCGGAGTCGTCGTAGCACTCCCAATCGGCGCACCGGCCGCACGGACCGCCGCAGTCGACGCCTTCTTCGCTGCCGTTCCAGATGCCGTCCCGGCATGTATCCCCCCGGCAGATCGACGCACGGCAGACGCCGCTGATGCAATCGCCGTCGGTGGTGCAGGCGCTTCTCTCTGGGCAGGCGCCGCAAGGGCCGCCGCAGTCGGGGCCGGTCTCGTCGCCGTTCTTGATGCCGTCGTAGCAGGACGCGCCGACGCAGATGCTTCCGGCGCAGGTTCCGCTGTTGCAGTCGACCGGGTCGGAGCAGAATTCGCCGTAGCAGAGACCACAGGAGCCGCCGCAATCGATTCCGGTCTCGTCGCCGTTCTGAACACTGTCGTAGCAACTCGACGGCCGGCAGAAGCCTCCGCTGCAAAGGGCGCTGGCGCAATTCTCGCCGACGAAGCACGCTTCGTCGTGGCACTTCTTGCAGGTGCCGCCGCAGTCGACGAAGGTCTCGCTGCCGTTCCTCACCCCGTCGAAGCAGCTCGGTTCGCGACAGATCCCGGCGGTGCAGACGCTGCTCCCGCAATCCGAAGCGATGCCGCACCTGCCGCCAGCGGAGCACGGGGGGCACCACCCGCCGCAATCCACCTCGCTCTCGTTTCCGTTCTGTACGCCGTCGAAGCAGGTGGCTTCGAGGATGACCGACACCGAGTCGATCAGCGGACCGGAACCTCCCTGTGGAGTCGTGCTGTCGAATCGGATCGTCGTCTGATCGGCGGCGGCGGTAAACGTCAGTTCGTGGGTGTCCCACTCGCCAGCGTCGAGGCGGGTGCCGATCGACGAGGCGTCGAAGGAGTAGTTCTGGGAAGTGCCGCCGACGTTGAGACTCAGCTCGCGGGTCGCCGGTCCGCTGCCCGGATCGCCGCCCATGCGGAAACGGACGGTGTATTCGGCACCCGGTCGGGTCGGGACGGTCTGGCGCAGTCCGCCGGCGCTGCTGCCGTTGAGGTCGACACTGCTGCGGCCGGAGGCCGCGTCGGCGCTTCCGTCGCGGCAGAGATGATCGACATCGACCGGAGCGACCTGCCACAGCGGAGCCTGCAGGTTGTCCGGATCGGCGGGGAGGCTGGAGCCCTGCCCGAGCCGCACACTGTCGCCGTCGCATGCGCCGCTCTCGAAGTCGCCGTTTCGAACCACGTTGCCCCAGCAGGCGATGCGCGGAGTGCCGTTCCCGTCGGGACGTAGCTCACCGAGGAACGGCGCCTCGGCCAGCACGACGAAACTGGTCAGCAAACCGGCCGGCGGATCGCTCTGAGGGATACAGATCGGAGAGCCCGCCGCCGGTTCCGGCAGGGTAACGGTGACGCCGATGCGGTTGCAGGTCGAGTCCTCGGGATCGAGTTGCGGAGACGCCGATTGAGCGACCACGTAGGAGGTCGCTCCCGCCTGATGGGGCCAGCAGATTTCGGCGCGGGCGCCCGATCCCGCAGGCGCGGGAAAGCTGAACACCCCCGCCACCTCGTCGCGCAGTCCGTAGCCGGGGTCTCCGGGGCACTGGTTGTCCCGGCCGTCGTTGATCTCGGGCGCGCCGGGCCAGGTCGAGGGATCGGTGGGGCTGCAATCCAGATCGTCGCAGACGCCGTCCTGGTCGTAGTCGTCGGGGCAGGCCCATCCGGCGGAGAACGCCAGAATCAGAACCAGGAGTCCGGTCAGTGTGCGCATCGTGATCCCCTCTGTGGTCGCACGCATCGATGCTCCGCCACGACCAAGGGGGAAGCCGTGGAATAGGCGCTCGCGGCGGGTGCCGCTCGGCAACGATCGATGGGGCCGCCATCCTCTGTTGGCGCCGGAGACGGCGCCGCCGGTGAGATACTACTCGAACTCACCGGCGGTTCCGATCACCTAAACGGCGAAAGCCGCCGCAAGGCTTGTCTCAGGGGTGTCGTCAGGGCTACTCACAGACCCGGTAGCCGATCTCCCGCTCTCCCGTGGAACTGCTGCCCGAAGGGCCGGTTTCCCACTCGGGTCCGATGCCGCGAACCAGGTAGAAGAACACCTGGCCGGCGGCCGGCACCGTGGCGTCGGCGTAGGTCGTATCGGCCGGGTTCCCGTCGTCTCCGCTGATGCAGTCGCCGTAGCGTCCGTCGAGCAGGTCGGCGCTCTCGCCGCGCAGCACCTCGAAGCCCGCGGCGCCGGCGTCAGCGGTCCAGTCGAGCTCGGCGATGGTGGGCGCACTCTTGGAGAGGGTCAGCGCCGGGTCGAGGGGGAGCCCGGCTCCCGGGTCGTCCGGGAACGGGTCGCAGGCGTCGCCGTCTCCGTCGGCATCGGCGTCGGCCTGGAGTGCGTTGCCGACCCGCGGGCAGTTGTCGCAGACATCTCCCACGCCGTCCCGGTCGCGATCTGCGCCGGTAGCATCGGCCACCGTCGAGCAGCTGTCGCAGGCATCGCCGATCCCGTCGAGGTCGAGGTCCGCCTGGCTTGCGTTAGCCACGAAACGGCAGTTGTCCGACGTATCGGTGATGCCGTCTCCGTCATGGTCGAGAGCGGGGCAGATCGGGGTGTTGCCGGCGACCGGCGCCAGTCCGGCCCCGCCGGTCAGGCTGCCGTGGTTGTTGTAGGTCGAGCGATCCTGGACGTCGCCGTCGAAGGTCCACCAGCCGACCAGCGAAGTTTCCGCCGGCGCCGAGTAGATCGCGCAGTCGGTGATGTCCTGGGCGATCTGGCTCCCGTTGCGGGCGACGTCATACAGCCGAATCTCGTCGATCTCGCCGTTCCAGCCGTAGGCCCACTCGCTGTCGTAGTAGCGGCTGCCTCCCAGCTTGGCCTCGGTGACCCCCGACCAGTCGATCGGGCCGTTCCAGGCGGCAGAGCCATCCTCGGCGCCGTTGATGTACAACCGCGCGGTGGTGCCGTCGCTGGTCGCCGCAACGTGGACCCACTCCTCGAAGGGGATCTTTGCGGTCGAACCGAACAGCGCACCTGGCTCGGCGCTCAGGATCAGGCGTCCCGAGGCACCGACGTAGAACAGCAGGCCGTTGTCCAGCGCCGGATCGATCGCCTCGTAGATGACTCGGTTGCCGTTGGAGAAGGCTCCGCGCCGCACCCAGGCCTCGATGGTGAAGGTGTCGCTGAGCTGCAGGGAGCTGCCGAGCGGCACGTCAACCGATTCCTGATCTCCGACCACGCTGAGTACGTTGGTATTCGAGGCACCCTCTTGCAGCGTGACCGTCGCCACGTTGCTGGACTGCTCGACCTCGTCGATGGCCAGGAAGGTGAAGGAGTCGTTGACCGCGCCTCGGCCCTCGGGCAGATAGGTGAACCAGGGCTCGTCGGGGTTCGGCTGGATCACCCGTCCGCGGCTCGGCTGGCTCATCACCCGATAGCGCAGGTTGGTGCTGTCGGCGTCGGTGGCGACCATGCGATCGCTGAACGGCTGCCCGCCGGTGACCGCGTGGGTCGCATCCTGGGCCACCGGCGTCGAGATCGGTTGGCCCCACTGGAAGCGGCGCTCCTGTTCGAGCTGGCCGTTCATGTAGATCTGCATGCGCCATTCCCCCAGGTAGGTGTTTCCCGGGAGCTGCAGGTTCCAGTAGAACCAGGCCCAGGAGTAATCCTGGGGAGGGGAGTAGGTGAAGTCGTACCAGGTGATCCCCGAAACCGGCTGCAGGACGATGCGCATCACGTCGGTGGTGCGGAACGCTTCCAGGGTGGTCCACAGGTAGATCCACTGGGTCGAACTGCCGGGGAGCCGTTCGATCATCGGCAGGCGGTCAAGAACCGTGGCGTAGGTCGGCTCGTTGATCGAGAGGCCGGTGCGAATCAGGTCCGCCGGACGGTCCCACACGTAGGTCGGCTGGTTCTCCCACATCGAAGCGTTGCTCTGGCACGGGCCGTTGTTCGGCACGTAGATCGTGTCGAAGTCGTTCTCGTCGTAGAACTCGATGTGCAGGTGGGGGCTCGAGGAGAAGCCGGAGCTCCCGATCAGGCCCAGGGAGTCTCCGCGGCGCACCATCTGTCCGGGACGCACGGTGACGCTTCCCTTCTTCATGTGCAGGTAGCGCGAGATCGTGCCGTCGCCGTGGCGCACGTCGACGTAGTTGGGGGTGTCGACGCCGGTGGCGGTTCGGCGGTCGAAGTTGCCGTCGAAGGCGAACAGCACCTCGCCGTCGTCCACGGCGAGAATGTGGTAGCCCTTCTCCATCTCGACGAAGTCGTCGATGTTGATGTCCACACCCCGGTGGCCGTCGTAGGCGGTGAAGCCGCAGTTGTACTCCTGGATCCCGCTGGTGCCGTCGTCGACGTCGACGTAGTTGATCAGCTGCGTCAGATCATCGTAGGAGGCGGGCAGGGGCCAGCGCAGGCCGGTCAGGGTCGGCGCGGCGATGGTCTCGGGAGCGGCGGGGTCCTCGGAGGCCGGCGGAGCTTCCAACCGGCCGAGGGTCGCCGGAACGCCCTGGTGGTCGTGGTCCCGGTCGGGTACCAGGACCTGGGGCCGAGGAGCCGCAGTGGGTGGTGCGAGGGTCCGTTCGTGCTCCAGATCGGACGGGGGGCCGGAATCAGGCGTCTCAGCCGCCAACCCGGCGAAGCCTCCGAGAATCGAAACCAGCACCAGCCACAGAGTCGTTTGCCACCCACGAGACATGCCCATTCCTCCATCCGGAACCGCGATCGGTTCCGCACTTGAAAGGGCGCAATTCGCGGGCAAACCGGATCAGTTTTCTTGCGGGCGGCCGGGAAATCCGCGGTTCCGGGGCTCCCAGGGCTCGGCCCGGGCGCTGACCGACTTCATTCCCGGCTTGAAGATCCAGGTGTAAATCCGCGCCCGGACCGGCAGCTTTCCGGTCTCGAGCCGGGCCTTCATCGCCGAGAGCGCCAACGGGTGGGCCTTGCGGAAACGCCGGTAGGTCACCGTCTTCCCCGGGAAGCGGTCGTGAGTCAGGGTGACCCGGCTGCCGGTGGCGGTGGGTTCGAGTTCTACGGTGATCCGGCTCGGCGCTTCCTCGAGGTCGGCGGCACGAAAGGTCTGCTGAAAGCGGCGAGGGGGATCGACGGCCAGGACCACACCGTCGGCGAGCAGGCGTTGGAGGTCGTCGGTGACGAAACGCCAGCGGCCGCCGGGATGCATCTCCGCCTGAAGCACGGCGTCGAAGTAGTGGGGCTGCGGTTCGTCGGTGCGGGTGAAGGTCTCCCAAACGGCTTCGGGCGTGGCGGCGACTTCGAAACCACAGCGCAAGGCCGGCGTGCCCCCTTCCGGTTCGAACTCTTCGCAGGTCACTTCCGACCCGCTGAACAGGAGCGCACCGCCGATCAGGATCAGCGCCGCTGCACTCAGCAGGGCGATGAGCAGGCCCTTCAAGATCCGGCCCATGCGCTTACTCGATCCTGGTGAACGTTTCGCCATGTCGATATCGAGCATACCCGCAGAGGAGGTGGAGGCCGGAACGCAGGGCTTACTATCGCGGTGTTTCATCCCGGCGGCGGCGCCGCAAGATGCGTCAAGTCTCCTGCCTGGCCCGGTGCTAGGGTTGCCCCATGGGCAGGAGAAGCTGGATTCCGGAGGCCGTGATTCAGGTCGTCGACCGCGTCGAGTCGCAGCTGGCCGAGGCCTGGACCCTGGAGCGAATGGCCGGAGAGGCCCGCTTTTCCGCCTTCCATTTTCACCGGATGTTCCGTGCCGCCTCGGGTGAAACCCCGGCGGTGTTTCTCGAGCGGCTGCGGCTCGAACGGGCGGCGCTGATGCTGCTGGCACGGGATGAACCGATCACGGAGCTGGCGATGGATGTCGGGTTCCGACGCCCAGAGACATTTGCCCGCCGGTTCCGCGCCCACTTCGAGGTCTCCGCCCGGGACTATCGCAGAGAGCAGATTCGACTCTGGGGTGAACTGGGGTTGGACGCCGGCGAAGACCCGCTGGGCCGGCCGGGAGAGATTCGGATCGCACGCTTGCCAGAATCGAAGATCGAGGTGCGGCGCAGCGTCGGCGTCGACGAAGGCTTTTGCTTCGACCCTGCGGCGGCACCCTGGTGCGAGTGGAACGGCGCCGGCTCCGACGCGCCTCGGGTGGGGCTGCTGCTGGATTGGCCGGGCATCACACCACCCGGTTTCGTGCGGCAGGACTGGGGGCGGCGGCTCGACGGCCGGCCGGTAGACGAAGGATGGGTGCGGCGTTCCATCGGAGGTGGGCTGTACGCGGCTCTGCGGTTCGAAGGGCCCGGCCCGGTGGCGCCGACGATCTATCAGCGATTGTTCGTCTGGGCGATGGCGGGACGTCACCGGCTGAGGCCGGGGCCGATCGTGGAAATTCAGCAGGATGACGGGGTCGTGGTGCACCAGCCGGTGCGCGACACCCGGGAGGGATGAGTCGATGATCGAGATCGAGATTGAAGTCGAACGACCGTTGCGCGAGGTCTACGCCGCGTTCAACCACCCGGACAATCTGCCGCGTTGGATCCAGGGGCTGCAGCGCACCGAGTCCATCAGCGGAGAGCCCGGAGCCGTCGGCGCCAAGACCCGGCAGGTCTACCTGGAGCGGGGACGCATCGTCGAGTTGATCGAGACGATCACGGCTCACGAACCGGAGAAACACATGGCCGGCATTCTGGAAGGGCCCGGCACCCACGCGACCATGGAGGTCAATTTCATCGATCGGGGTGAGCGCACCGGCATCCACTTTCGCTCGAACTTCAAGGGTCGCTCGATCATGATGTGGCTGATGCTGCCGTTCATCAAAGGGGCGATGAAAAAGCGCAGCTGCAACGACCTGGAGACGTTCAAACGGCTGGTCGAGTCGGGAGAGATCCGAGGCTGAGGCCCTAGGTCATCCGGATCCCTCCTTTTCCGCAGCCCAGGATCGACGTATGCTCCCGGGACAGGGGGTAGACCATGCACAAATCGATCCCGGCCTTGCTGTTGCTGGCCTTCGCCGCCCTTCCGTCCGCGGCCCAGCCGACGGCCCCCTACTTCACCGATGTCAGCGGAGACGCCGGCCTGACCGGCATCGTGCCCTACCGGGTGTCGGTAGGGGATCTCAACGGGGACGGCTACCCGGACATCCTGATGCACACCGAGCCCAACCACGCGGCCGGCGACGTGTTGGACAAGCAGTTCCTGCTGCTGAACGAGCCGGGGGACACCCCCGGCGATCCCTTCAGCCGCAAGTTCGTCGACCACACCGCCGGTTCGGGTATTCGGGACAACCGTGCCGGGACCGCTACCGGCCGGCACTCCGACGCGGCGATCTTCGCCGACGTCGACAACGACGGCGACCTGGACATCTTCACCAGCGTCTACCTGCATCGCAGCTACGCCCTGGATCTCGGTCGCAACGATCTGTTGATCAACGACGGCAGCGGGAGCTTCAGCCTGTCGCCGGTCTCTGCCTTTCACACCGAGCCCAACTGGAACACGCCGACGGCGACCTTTCTCGACTACGACAACGACGGCAGCGTCGATCTTTACATCGGCACCTGGTACAACCCGGACAGCACGCTGAACATCGATCATCTATACCAGGGGCATGGCGACGGCAGCTTCACCAACGTGACCACCGGTTCCGGCCTGGACACCATGACGACCTGTGTGTACGCGGTGGCGACCTTCGATTGGGACGGCGACGGAGACATGGATCTGTTCGCGCCCCCCTACAGCCGTACGGTGTTCGATTCCTATGCGCGGCACTGGCGCAACAACGGCGACGGGACCTTTACCCGGGTCGAGAGTTCGACCAACTACGACGATTACCGCGGTTTCCCGCTGCAGAAGGTCTCCTTCGGCACCATGCCCCGGGACTACGACAACGACGGCGACATGGATTTCCTCGAGATCATGACCCACGGCGACGGCAGCGTGTACAGCGCCACCGCCACCAACAACGCCGGTGTGTTCTCCTGGGACTTCAACCGCATCTCCGGCCGCTCGCTGGAAGACCCGGACACCACCCACCACGGCGACCACTTCGCCAGCTGGATCGACGTGGACAACGACATGCTGGTCGATTTCTTCCTGACCGAAAGCGGCTACGACAACCCGCGGCTGTATCTGTTCCGCCAGCAGTCCGACCACACCTTCGATGCCGATACGCCGGCTTCCGGTCTCGACGGGATCAACACCGCGGGCCTGTCTCCGGGCTACGTCACGCCTCTGGATTTCGACCTCGACGGCGACGAGGATCTGCTGGTGACGCTAGGCGGCGAGCTGCGGCTCTATCGCAACGATGTCGGCACCGACAATCACTGGCTGGCCATCGACCTCGAGGGGGTCGGCGCGCCCGGTTTCTCCAACCGCAGCGCCATCGGCGCACGGGTGACCGTGGTCGCCGGCGGCGTGAGCCAGATGCAGGAGGTTCACGCGGGCAACGGCCACGAGGGTCCGATGCGGCCGCTGCGTCTGCACTTCGGGCTGGGCAGCAACACCTCTGTCGACTCGATTACCGTGCGCTGGCCCAATGCAACGCTCACCGAGCAGGTGTTGACCAACGTGACCGCCGATCAGTTCCTGACGATCAACGAGCCTTGCGCCGGGGCGGCGGATCCGACCCAACTGCGGCTGGATCGGGACGGTCCGGACGTGGTGCTGACCTGGGATGACCCGGCGGATGCCGGTATCTCCTGGAACGTCTACCGCGACGCGAGCAAGGATCCGAGCGGGTGGGGCGAGCCCCACGCCGCCGGCGTCAGCGATGCGGACGCGGGGACCGCGGGGATTCAACACCGGGACAGCGGCGCCGCGGGCGACGTGACGTCGCACTACTACCTGATCACCGCGACCAACATCTGCGGCGAGACCGCTCTGCGTTAGGACGCAGAAGCCCGGGCCCGCAACCGGCCCCGGGCATCTGCGCAGTGGTGCTCCACCACCCTCCGCCAAGGGAACACAAACTAATGCGGAGCGGTGATCGGACCCCCACCTCACGTTTCACGAAGGGTGGAGTCGCTCGAGCACCCCAGAAGTTCATCGGGACGCGATCATTCTCCGGTCCCCGTCTCGCTTGGTGCGTATACTCAGTCGGCAAAGAGCGCCGTAGCGCCGGGGTGTCCGGGTCGTCGACCCCGGGTTTTTCCGCGCTCGCCGGCGCGAAAGATGCGGGGGCGCTCATCGATCAGCAGCACGAAAAGAAGCTCGAGAGAGAGCTCGAACAGCGCAGCCGGGTCGACGGGTACTTGAACGGGCAGCCGCAAGTCTTCCGCGAGATCGACGAATGGATCCGGGGCGAGCTGAGGCGTTCGTACCCCTCCCTGGATCGGGAGCACGCGGATCTATGTCAGACCGTCCATGAAAAGCTGCTGGTCAAGCTGCGTGCCGGCGCCTACCGCGGCACCTCCGCGCTGCGCACCTACGTCACCGGGATCGCCCACCACACGGCGCTGGACCGCATGCGCAAACGCTACCGTGACCGGGCGCTGAGGGACTTTCTCTCCAGCGAGCCGCCTGCCGACGATCCGCCGAACCCCTACAAGCTGCAACGCAACGCCGAGAATCACGTGTTGCTGCGCCAGGTGTTGCTCAACCTACCGGCCCGCTGCCAGCGGCTTTGGTACCTGGTCTTCATCGAACGATTGCCCAGGGATCGTGTTGCGGACCGGTTGGGTATTCCCGAGGGGACACTCAAGTCCAGGCTCTGGAATTGCCGCCGCATCGCGGTCGAAGCGATGCGGCGGCTGTTGTCCGGTGATCGTGAAGAGAGGGGCGCGGGATGAAACTACGGCCTGCCCGACTGTGGCATCACCGAGGCCATCGCCATGGATGGGTCTGCGCAGGATGCCGGACCGATTCCACTCGAGAACGGCGTCAACTCCAGGATGCTGCGAGCCAGCCCGTCATCGTCGCTGTGGAAGGAGACCGAGTTGATCCCGAGGCTGCCGCCGGTGCTCTCGATGATCAGATGGCTGTCGCCGTGGCGTGTGACCGCGGAACCGAGCTTACCCCGAATCTCGAAGTAGAGCGCCTGATTGACGTCGCTTCCAGTCTGGCTCGGGGTTGTGTTGATCCAATAGACCGCGCCGTCGACTGTGACTTCGACAGTGCCGCCCAGCGGCTGGGCGTCCGGCTCGAACAGGCCGACCTTGGCTCGCAGGCCCGCCCCCGCGACCGTCAGGCGCAACCAACGGATGTCCGTGCTGTTCTCGTTGGCGCACAGGCCCGAGACCTCCGTCCCGTCACTGTTCAGGATGCGAAGCCCCGGGTTGGGGGAGGTCAGGATCGTCACCGAGTACGGGGCGGGAATCAAATCCTCGAGGCATTCCTGAAAGACGTCGAGCTCCTCGTTCTCCGGCGGTTGTTGCATGCTCGGAGGGTTGTATCCGTCCTTCGCGATGCACTCGGTGGTGGGCAGCCCGCCGTCGACGCTGATGTTGGAGCCTCCGTCTTCGCAGGACGCCGACGACCGATCGTCCCCGTGGCATTCGATGTCGATTCCGCCGCCGTCTCCCGATCCCGTGTATTCGATGTCTCCCGCGTGGGCGTGGGAGCCGAGGATCAGGCCCAGGCAGACGCTCATCGCGATCAAGTTTCTGTTCATTCCAGCCACAGACACCTCCGAATCCAAGAAAGGTGTGTTCCCTGCCGTGAGTATGCCCCGAAAACGTGGCGTCGCCACGAAACCAGCCCGAATCGTCGCCTTTCTCGCCGGTTCGCGGCGCTCGGCGTCTGGATCCTGATGCTGGCCGCGGCCTGTGCGCCGGCCACTCCGGAGGGTGCGTGGCTTGCGGACGAGGCCCGGCAGCAGAGCCATCGGGCGGTGCTGGAACTTCATTCCGAGGCGGCCGGCCAAGAGGAACGCAGCGAAGCGACGGTGCTTCCGTTGCTCGAGAAGATGGTCGCGCTGGATTCCGGACATCCGAAGATCTGCGGCTGGCCGGCCCGTCTTCATGGCCAGAAGGATCCGGAAGCCGGCGCTGCACTGCTGGAACGTTTGGGAGTCGCGCCTGCCTGTCACGAACTCGGGTCGGGGTTCCTGGCCCTTTTTCAAGGCGAAGCGGCAGAGGCGGTCGAGCGGGCCGACGATGCGCTCGACCGGTACGTCATGCTGGAGCACGCGCCGGGGATGGCCTCCAGCGTCCTGCTGCGAGGGCAGGCAGCGATCAGGACCCGCGACTACGATCTTGCCGAGGCCTCGCTCGAGCGCGCTTTGAACCTGTTCGACCAACTGGAGGACACCTCCGGGCAGTCCAGCGCGCTTACACAGCTGGGCAGGTTGCTCCGGTCCCGCGGTCGCTACGAGGACGCCGCGGGGTTCCAGGCCCGTGCGGTGGAGCTCGCCCGTTCCCGGGACGACGAGCGGGCGCTGGCGTTGAGCCTGCATGCCTTGGGTGACTCGTTGGATCGCGCCGGCCGCAGCCTCGAGGCGATCGATCCGCTGCTCGAGGCAGTCGAGTTGCGTCATCGGATCGACACGACACGGAATCGGATCGATAGCTCCAGCAGGCTGGCGACCGTGTACGGCAAGATCGACCGGCATTCAGACGCGATGCAACGCTGGGACGAAGCCATCGAGCTGGCGGTTGAGGGCGGCCGGACGAGGCGAGGCGTGCGCCTGCTGGCGGATGTGGCCCATCACTGGGTCGATCACGGCGACCTGAACGCGGCCCGGCAGGCAGTCGACCGAGGTCTCGACCTCGCGGGCGCTGCGGACGATCGACGCGCCGAAGCGGCGATCGTGTTTCCACGCGGGCGTATCGAGGCCCTCGAGGGGGATCTCGGTTCCGCGAAGGACACTTTCAACGAGGTGATCCGGCTCTGCCGCGCCAGCGAGTACCCTTCGCTGGAGAGCAAGGCTCTCAGTCAGCTCGCCTCGATCGAGGCGGCGCAGGGAGACCTGACCGAGGCGTTCGTCGTGCAGCGTCGCGCGCACAAAATCGAGCAGGAACTGCGGCGGTTCGGCCCGCGCGCCGACGCGCTGTCGAATCTCGCGGCCATCGCCCATGGGTTGGGCGACCTTCAGGTTGCCGAGCGCTATACCCGCGCCGCGCTGGAGCTGTTGGAACAGGCCGAGGATCCCGCAGTACGCCGCTCCAGCGGGCGTCGTGAGCCGCTCCTGCTGAACAATCTCTGTGTGCTGCTGACCGACTCCGGGGATCTTTCTGCTGCGGAGTCCGCCTGCGAGCGATCGATTGCGTTGCGCGAAGAGAACGGTGACGAGGTCGGGCTGGCGTTCTCGCGTTACAACCTGGCCGACGTTCGCCGGAGGCTCGGCGACGTTCGAGGTGCCCGCAGGTTGCTGGGTCAAGCGCTAGCCGGCTTCGAGGCGGGCGACGATGCCGAAGGGCAGGCCCGGGTGCACAACCTGTTCGGGTCGATCGCGACCCGGGAGGGCGCCCTGGGCAAGGCGCGGGACGCTCATCAACGGGCGTTCGAGTTGGCGTCCGCGGGTGGCTACGTCGAGCAGGCTGACCGTGCTCTCGAGGGAATCGGCCACGTCGAACAACGTGACGGGCATCCAGGCGAGGCGCTGGCGGCCTGGCGGCGGGTGTTCGAGAGTCGCGAGGCCCGGCAGGCGCGTCTCCCGCTGGACGGGTTTCGTATCGGATTCGCCAGCGTTCGCACCGACCTGGCCGAGCGGATCGTCGAACTCGAGATGGCCCGCGAGCCGGCCCCGCACCCGTCGGCGTTCGCCATCGTGGAACGGAGTCGAGGCCGCGGCAGCTACGAGCTACGCCAGGATCGAGATCCGGGCCGAGGCGGGGAGCGGGATGTCGGCCGGGACGACCGCGAAGCGGAGCTTCTCGATCGAATCTCCCGGGCGGTGGCAGGAGTGGTCGCGGCCGCGGGCACGGAAGGGTCGGACCCGGCGGCCACGCGCCTCCACGAGGCCGAGGCGGAGCTCGCCGAGTTTCGAATCGAATCTCGAAACGCCGGCGACCTGACGGACCGTTCCCGTCCGGCGCCGTCGTCGCTTTCCGATATCCAGCAGGTGTTGCAGCCGGACGAGACGTTGTTGCGCTACATGATCGGCGAAGAGCGCTCCTATCTCTGGGTCGTCGACGCGCGGGATGCCAGGGTCATCTCGCTCGGCTCGCGGCGTTCGATCGAGAGAGCGATCGAGGCCCACGCCGATGGGATCCGTGGCCCGCAGCTGGGCCTGTCCGGCGAGGGAGCTACCGCGGCCGAGTCCGCCCTGACCGAAGCGTTGGGGTTGACCGAGGTCACGCTTGCGGAGCGATTGCTGGTGGTTCCCGACGGGGCGCTGCGGCGGGTTCCCTTCGCCGCGCTTCGGCGCGGGCAGGACTATCTGATTGAGAACCATCAGATCACCATGATCCCCTCGGCGAGTCTGCTCCGCCTGATGCGACTCCAGCCCGCGGGGATCGCACCGGCCGGGATGTGGGCCGTGGGCAGCGCCGGCGGCCGGTTCGGTGCGACGGAGTTCGCCGCGCTGCCGCACTCCAACAGCGCAACCGAACGGATCGCCGGGACGTTCGACGCGGATCACACCGCCTGGGTGCCCGAGGGACGCATCACCCGCGCCGACTTTCTCGCGGTTCCCCTCGAGCGCTATCGCTACCTGCACCTCTCGACCCACGGCTGGGTCGACGATGAATTGCCTCGCCGCGTCGGTTTGTGGTTCCCCGGAGCCACCGATGAGGAGGAGGGCTGGTTGCTGCAACCCGATGACGCCCTCGCGCTGGAGCTGGCGGCCGAACTCGTGGTGCTGTCCGCCTGCCAATCGGGGTCCGGGGAGGTCGTCCCCGGAGAAGGGGTCGTCGGCCTGGCCCGTGCCTTCCTGGCCGCCGGTGCCCAGACGACCCTGGTCGGTCTGTGGAACCTGGAGGACGCCACGGCCGCCGAGTTTCTCGAATCGTTCTACGCCCGGCTGTCCGCCGGGGAGTCGGCGGCGGCCGCTCTCCGCGCGACCCAACTCGCGTTCCTCGAGTCCGACGTCAAGGCGTTCCGCCAACCCTACCGCTGGGCCCCGTTCGTTCTCATCGGCGATCCCTATCGCTCCGATCCGAAGGTGAAGCCATGAGCTCCCGCGAAGCCGTCGACCGCCTGCGCTGGTTGATTCCGTGGTACGTGGCGGGCACCCTTTCGGCCGAAGAACAGGCCGAGGTCGAGGCGTTGCTCGCGGAACACCCCGAGTGCCGCGAGGATTTCGACACCTTCCAGGCCGCCCGGGACGCCATCGAACGGGACGGCGGCCCGGTCCTGGGAGCCCACCCCTCTCCCGAGGAACTGGTGGCGGCGGTGAGGGGGGAACTCACCGGCGCTCCGCTTCTCGAGCTGCGGGAACACCTCGCGCTGTGCGTGACGTGCGCTACCGAATCCCGCTGGATCGATCGCAGCGTGGCTCCCGTCGAGACATCGCCGGTTGAGCTCCCTACCGCACACAAGGCCGCATCGCGCCCTTCGGCCGGATCGATTGCGGGTTGGCTGGTCGCAGCGGGGCTGGCGGGGGCGCTGCTTCTGCTCGTGCTGACGCGAGGGGATGAAACCCGGAGCTTCCGGCCGCGGCTGGTACCGCAGAGCCAGATGACGGGTGGCGCCGCACTCATCGAAGTTCCCAGGGGAGAGCCGCGCTACCTCTCCTTCGAGATCACCGCCGCTACCGATGAGTTCCCGCTGAGCTTCGAACTCCGCCGGGGAGAGCGGCTGGTGATCGAGGAGCGCATCGCCGGCCGCGATCAGCTCGCCGACGGCCGGCTCCATTTTCTCGTCTGTGACGCCTCCCGTTGTCCGGCCGGAGACTACACCGCCACGGTGCGCGGCACCCAGGCAGCCGCTCCCCCGCGCACGTACCCGTTCCAAATTGTCGTCCGGTAAATTTTCTTGTTCCTGAAATGAACGAACAGGGGCTCCGAGCGACTCCACCCCTCTGACATGGGATTCCGCTCATGATCAGTCTTGCGGCTTCGGCCGCGTGGAGGATCGGATGTCTCGATCTTTGCTCGTTCTTCTCGTGCTGCTGTCTCTTTCCTTCGTTTCCGTGTCGGCAGCGGAATCGACTACCGAGTCCGCCTCCGAGGCAACTCCGCAGGACGTTTCGAACCGTTCGACGCAGGTCGTCGATCCCGACGTGAACAAGGCCCCGGTTTCGTGGCGCGACGCGGTCCCGAGCCTGGACTGGTTCGACGAAACGTCGGCCAAGATCTGCCCCTACGAGCGCTGCCCGTTGGGTTGTCAGCGCAACACCGACATTCTCGGCTTCGAGGACACCGGCCTCCAGCAATGCGGCCTGGCCGGAGGCTCGACGCTCACTTGCCCCAGCGGTGAAACCGTGCACGCGACCATCGGGAACTGCGAAGGCGGACCCCAGTGCATCGGCGAAGGTTGGGCGGCCAACTTCTTCTGCGACTGATGTGACCAGCAACGACGGGTCGACTCGTGATCGGGTCGACCCGTCCGTGGGTCGAAGGGCCGCGGGCGGTCAAGGAGCCGTGGTGGCCTCCCGCCGCCGGCGTTTCTCTTCGTAGACTGCGCGAGTTGCCGCGGCCCGCTCGAAGGACTCCTGCTCCCAACCTGAGCGTGCATCCGGAGCCAGTTCCCCGCAAAGGTCCGCGGGCACACAGTAGCTCTCCTGATTGAAGGGATCGTCGATGGCGTAGCAAACCTGCCCTTCGGGACAACTGCCGGGCTCGCAGCCGGAGGCTCCCGAACACTGAGGTGGACGCAGCGAACTCCCGTCCGGGCAGAAGACCTGCCGGGTCTCGAGGCATTGGTAGCGGCAGTTGTCGCCGGCGCTGAAGCCCGAGCCCTTGAACTCGCAGGGTGCACCGATCGGATCCCCGCCGCACGCGGTCAGCAAGGCCGTCGCGAGTAGCACCGCGACGGCGAGATTCCGTAACGAGACCGCTCTCTTCGTCGAACGGGGCGTGTCGAACGTACGCATGCCCCGATTAGAACACAGCCCGACATGGGCCAGGGGGGGTCACTCGACCAGCGCCACCGACAGCAGCGACGGGATCTGCTCGACGCCGCCGATCCGATCGATCCGGGATCGCTGCAGCGTGACCTGTACATAGTAGGTGTAGTCGTCACTCCAGGCGATGAGAGCGTCGCGGCTATAGAGTCGCCTGAAGGTCGAGAAGATGGTTGCCGGATCCTGCCTGTCGGTGAGCAGCACGTTGAGTACGGCACCATCCGACTCGCGCACCGCGCGAAGCTGGGCCTTGACCGTCGGATACAGCGACGCGAAGTCCTCACGATTGCGAACCAGCGCCTCTAGCTGGAACCGGCCGCCGAAGCGCAAGTCGCTTGGGTCGAAGGGACAAATGAAGGAGAGAGTGCCGACCGCACCCCGCGCGAACTTCACCCGCCCCGCCGTCGTGACGTAGTTGCCGGCCGATGCTGTTGCGGATGTCGGTACGCAGGACATGGCATCAGCCTTCCAGACGACCTCATCGGCCAAACATGGGGCTGCGCCGGCCAGGGACAGCAGCGCCAGGATGGTCGGAATAGCTCGCTTCATCTCAGATCCTCCTGATGCAGTTGTGGCGTCGTCGTCCGTGGGCCCTTGCTGGACCGGAACGGACGCACGGGCCTGTTCAGCAACTGCTCAGACGGATGCCGGGAGGAAGGTTACGAAGGCCAGGCGTGGTCTCGCGGTCGGAGTAGCAAGAGCCCCAGGCCGTTTCTCGACCCGGGCCTCGTTGCTCCACGGCTCACTCCCGGCGAACTACGCCTTGGCCATCTTGCGCAGCACCGTGTGGAGGATGCCGCCGTTGCGGTAGTACTCGACTTCCACCGGTGTATCGATCCGCACCAGCACGTCGAAGGTCACCTCGGTTCCGTCCGCCTTGATCGCCTTGGCGGTCAGCGTCTGCCGCGGTTTCACGTCGTCGGTCACCGGGATCTCGAAGGTCTCTTCGCCGGTCAGGCCCAGGGAATCGGCGTCCTTGCCGTTCTGGAAGGTCAGGGGCAGGACGCCCATGCCCACCAGGTTCGAGCGGTGAATCCGTTCGAAGCTCTTGGCGATGACCGCCTTGACGTTGAGCAGGAAGGTGCCCTTGGCCGCCCAGTCGCGGCTGGAGCCCATGCCGTAGTCGATGCCGGCCAGGACCACCAGCGGGGTGTTCGCCTGCTTGTAGTTCTGCACGGCGTCGTAGATGTAGCGAACCGGTGCGTCCCCGGCGCCGGTGGCCGGGCAGCCGTCGGGCAAGGCGCTGAAGCCGTCTTGCGCCGGCAGGCCGGTGAAGTCGACGGTGAAGCCACCCTCGGTTCCCGGAGCCAGTTGGTTCTTGACGCGGATGTTGGCGAAGGTCGCCCGGGTCATCACCCGGTCGTTGCCGCGGCGGGCACCCAGCGAGTTGTAGAGGTGCCGTTCGACGCCGTTGGCGTCGAGGTAGTTGGCCGCGGGCGTGCCGACCTTGATCGGGCCCGCCGGGGAGATGTGGTCGGTGGTCACCGAGTCTCCCAGCTTGGCCAGCACCCGGGCGCCGGCAATCGGCTGAATGCTCGAGGAGTCGGCGGCCAGGCCGACGAAGAACGGCGGCTCCTGCACGTAAGTGGACTTGTCGTCCCAGGTGTAGAGCTTGCCCTCGGGGTTCTTGACCGCCTGCCACTCTTCGCTGCCGGCGAAGACGTCGGCGTACTGCTCCTGGAAGTCCTCACGGGTCACGCAGGAGCTGACCAGGTCCTGGACTTCGGCCTCGGTCGGCCAGATGTCCTTGAGGAAGACGTCGTTGCCCTCGTTGTCCTTGCCCAGGGAGTCGTTCTGCAGATCGATGTCCACGGTGCCGGCGATGGCGTAGGCCACCACCAGCGGCGGGCTGGCCAGGTAGTTGGCCTTGATGTCGGGGCTGACCCGGCCTTCGAAGTTGCGGTTGCCGGAAAGCACCGAGCAGGCGGTCAGGCCGTTCTGATGAATCGCCTGGGAGATTTCGGCGGGCAGCGGGCCGGAGTTGCCGATGCAGGTGGTGCAGCCGTAGCCCACCAGGTGGAAGCCCAGGGCTTCCAGATCGGGCCATAGCTTCGCCTTTTCGTAGTACTCGGTCACCACCTTGGAGCCCGGCGCCATCGAGGTCTTGACCCACGGTTTGCGCGTCAATCCCTTGGCCGCCGCCTTGCGCGCCACCAGACCCGCCGCGAGCATCACCTCGGGGTTCGAGGTGTTGGTGCAGCTGGTGATCGCCGCGATGCAGACGTGGCCGTCGCGCAGCTCGAAGCTCTCGCCGGCCATGGTCACCGTCGCCGTCTTGGGCTCGACCGCCACGGCGGTGCCGCCGCCCGAGCCGCCGCCGCTCATGGTCTCGAGCGTCTTCTCCCACGCCGGTTTCATGTCGCTGAGGTTGATCCGGTCCTGGGGGCGCTTCGGCCCGGCCAGCGCCGGCTGCACCGTCGACAGATCCAGTTCCAGGGTCGCGGTGTACTCGATCGGATCGGCGTCGTTACGCCAGAAGTGGTTTTCCTTGCAGTACTGCTCGACGGTGGCGATCAGCTTCTCGTCGCGCCCGCTGAGGTGCATGTACTTGAGGGTCTCGCCGTCGATGGGGAAGAAGCCCATGGTCGCGCCGTACTCCGGCGCCATGTTGGCGATGGTCGCCCGGTTGGCCAGCGGCATCTCGTCGAGGCCGTCGCCGAAGAACTCGACGAACTTGCCGACCACCCCGTGGTTGCGCAGGATCTCGGTGACCCGCAGCACCAGGTCAGTGGCGGTCACGCCCTCCTTCAGCTTGCCGGTCAGCTTCATCCCGATCACCTCGGGGATCAGCATGTAGATCGGCTGGCCCAGCATCACCGCCTCGGCCTCGATGCCGCCGACGCCCCAACCGACCACACCCAGGCCGTTGATCATGGTGGTGTGGGAGTCGGTGCCGACCAGCGAATCGGGGAACAGCGACTTGCCGTCATCCCACACACCGCTGGCCAGGTACTCCAGGTTGACCTGGTGCACGATGCCGGTGGCCGGCGGCACGACCCGGAAGTTGTCGAAGGCCTGCTGGCCCCACTTGAGGAAGGTGTAGCGCTCCTGGTTGCGCTCGAATTCCTTCTCGGCGTTCAGCGCCAGCGCATTGTGGGACGCGAAGGAGTCGACCTGCACCGAGTGGTCGATGACCAGGTCGCAGGGCACCAGCGGGTTGACCTTGGAGGCATCCGCCTCGTTGCCGGTCATGCGCACGATGGCGGCGCGCATGGCGGCGAGGTCGACCACCGCGGGCACTCCGGTGAAGTCCTGGAGCACCACCCGGCCCGGGTTGAAGGCGATCTCGGTCTGGCCGATGTCCGTGGCGGCGTACTTGGTCAGCGCCTTCACGTGGTCCTGGGTCACCACGTAGTCGTCACAGTGCCGCAGGCAGGCTTCGAGCAGCACCCGGATGGACATCGGCAGCCGGTTGACCGGCCCGACCCCCTGGACCGCGTCCAGCTTGTAGATGGTCCGTTCGCCGAGGGGCGTCTGGATCGTGGTGCGGGCCTTGAACGGATCGGTTCCGGAGGTCGACATGCTTAAGTGCCTCTAATTGAATGAGTTGGGCGCGCAGCGCCGCGGGTGTGCCGGGCCGTGGGGCAACCGGTCACCCTTCATCTTAGCAAGCCCGCCGGGGCTTCGGCGGGCGGGTGGGAGGGCTCAGCCGGCCAGGATCTCGATATCCCGGGCGACCCGGTCCGCGAGCTCCACGCAGGTCTCGAAGTCTGGATGGCGGACGAACACGAACCCGTCGGAAGGGGAGCCCCGGCGCCAGTTCCCCGCCGGGGCGCCGATTGCCGGCATGCGCACGGCGGCGATGGCCGGGCCGAGTTCCCGCAGGGTTTTTTCCAGCCCGCGGATCGCCCGGATGCGGCCGTTACCGGCGGCCCGCTTACCGACCACCGCGGCGTTGTACTTGCGTTCGAAGGGCTGGGTCCAGCGGCCGTGAGTCACCGCCTCGGCCCAGCCGCGGAACAGGTCGACCTCCGACGCAAAGTTCATCGCGTCGACCAGGTTCGCGCCGGCCGGGCGCGCAGCGATCTCGCCGAAGACCACCTCGCCGTCGGCCTTGCGGAACCACTCCATGTGGGTGAAGCCGTCGCGGAAACCCAGGGCGTCGAGAACCTGGCGTCCCAGCTTGCGGCCTCCGGCCAGTTCCGGCACGTCGAGGTCTCGCAGGCAGATGCACGAGGGGCTGACCCACTGGTGCTTGCGCTCCTCGATCGGCTTGGTGCGGTACCAGGCGACGTTCTCGAACAGGATCCGTCCACCGGCGCAGATCGTGTCGAAGGTGAACTCGTCCCCTTCGATGAACTCCTCGACGCTGACCGATTCGACATGTCCCAACCGGGGGAGCACCGATTCCAGCTCTTCCTTGCTGTTGATCCGGTAGGTGTCGGTGGCGCCGGCTCCGGCGATCGGCTTGACGATCAGCGGAAAGCCGATCGGCCCGGCGAAGCGGCGGATCTCATCCTTGGTGCGGGCTACGGCGTGGCGCGGGGTGCGCAGGCCGGCGGCGTCGAGCCGCCGCTTCATCACCTCTTTGTCGCGGAATCCCTCGGTGGCCGAGTAGCCGAGCCCCGGGACTCCCAGCGCCTCCCGCAAGCGGGCGGCGAGTCCCATCCCCGGCTCCCACAGGCATTCGATGCGATGGAACCGCACGCCGTTCTTTCGCATCTCGTCCATGACCCGGCCGATCACCGAGCCTTCGTCCCACAGGTCGCGCACCTGCAGGTGCGCGGTGACCGCCCGGCGGGCACGGTCGGGGAGGGAGCTTTCGGGCTGATCGCCGATCCCGAACACGCGTGCGCCGGTGGCCGCGAGGGCCTCGGCGAAGGCGGGCATCTGGGAGGGGTAGCCCGGCGAGATCATGAGGATGTTCATCGGCGCCCATCCTAACCGATCCGCCCCACAGGGTCCCGGGAGAGGATTCGCGCTAGACTGGCCGGCGATTTTCGACGGGAAAACGATGCAATCCACCAACGAGAACACCCTGCGGCAGTTGCTCTGCTGGATCCTGCTCCTGGGTATCGCAGGGGTCGCCGCCGAGCTTGCCCTACTGGGCCACTACGAGGGTTGGCGCCAGCAGGCGCCCCTGGTTATGCTCGGTCTCGGCCTGGTGACCACTCTCGGAGCTGCGATCGGGCCGACGCCGTTCTGGCTCAAACTCCACGGCATCGTGATGTTCGGGTTTGTGGTGAGCGGCGGCCTCGGGCTGTACTTCCACTACTCCGGCAACGCGGAGTTCGAGAAAGAAATGGTCCCGACCATCGGCGGTTGGGAGCTGATTCGCGAGGCGCTGACCGGCGCCACTCCGGCCCTGGCGCCGGGGACGATGTTCCTTCTGGGTTTTGTCGGACTGGCCATCGCCTACCGGCACCCGCTCTTCCGGCGCGATGATCGCGCGGCATCGGTGTGAAACATGAAGATGACTTCCAAGATGAAGACCTTGTTGATCGCGGCGACCGTCCTGCTGCTGGCTACCCCGGCACTGGCCCAGGTCGGCGAGAACCGTGACGGCCTGCTCAATGCCAACCTGGCCACCGCCGAGGAACTCGGTGCGCTGCCCCAGCTGAACGCCGCCGCGGTCGACGCAATCGTCGCCGGCCGGCCCTTCCTGCGCATGTCCGATCTCCACTCCGTCGTATCGAAGCACGTGACCGGCGGCGACATCGAGGCGCTTTACCGCAAGTTCTGGCTTCCGATCAATCTCAACGACGTCACCGAGGCCGAGGTCAAACTGATCCCCGGTGTCGGCGACCGGATGGCTCACGAGTTCGAGGAGTACGCGCCCTACAAGGCGCTGCCGGTGTTCCACCGGGAGATCGCCAAGTACGTCGACGACGATGAGCTGGCGCGGCTGGCCCAGTACGTGTTCGTGCCGCTGGATCTGAACACCGCCACCGAGGCGCAGTTCAAGACGATCCCCGGCGTCGGCGGCCGCATGGCTCACGAGTTCGAGGAGTACCGCCCCTGGAAGGCCGAGGCGCAGTTCCAGCGGGAGATCGGCAAGTACGTCGACGAGGACGAAGTCGCTCGCCTCTGGCGCTACGTGACGATCGGCAACTAG
This sequence comes from Acidobacteria bacterium Mor1, assembly GCA_001664505.1. Classification (GTDB taxonomy): domain Bacteria; phylum Acidobacteriota; class Polarisedimenticolia; order Polarisedimenticolales; family Polarisedimenticolaceae; genus Mor1. Next base: position 3,131,777 of record CP011806.1, on the reverse strand, counting down.
CGATCGAAACGGCCTTCCGCCGCTCCTACTTCGGATCCGCCGCGATGTAGGTCCAGAGCGCCTGGAAGCTGGAGCGGCTCTCGAAGATCCGCTCCATCGCGGCGCGGATCAACGTCAGCCGTTGCTCGACGTCCGCCGGGGCCGGGTCGTTGCCTTCGACCCGGCGGCTGCCGCCGACCCAACCCAGGACGCCCTCGTGGTACGCCGAGAGGAACTCGTACCACTGGTCCACGTGGGCCTCGATCGGCAGGTGGGTGACCTCGCGTACGGTGAAACCGGCCGCCTCGATCCGCTCAAGGTAGTGGTCGATCGGCCGCACCGGCAGGAAGAACTTGCGGCGCAGGGCGTCGTGGCCTTCCATCCGTTGGCTATCGGAAAGGGTCGGGCGGTAGGCCGCGTAGGTTTCGTCTTCGGCCACGATCTCCATCGCCGCCTTGTGAATCGCATCGACGGTCTCGTCGATGATCCAGGCGCCTGCCGGTGTGTAGGGCATGCCGATGTTGCCCGACTGGATGAACACCCGGCCGTCGTTCTTGAGCGCCTTGCGCCAGGAGGTCAGGGTCTCCTGCAGGTCGTAGTACAGGTGAATCGCGTTGGTCGAGACGATCGCGTCGACGCCTCGCTCCTGCATCACCGGGTCGAGGCACTCCTGCAGCAGCTGCAGCCGCTTCTGCTCCTTGAGGTAGCGGATCAGCCGGAAGCCCATGCGCTGGTGGCGGCCCAGTTTCTCCACGGCCAGGCGCAGGAACTTGGGGGAGGAGTCGACGATCAGGACGCCGAAGTTCCGTTCGGCGACTTCTTCCAGCAGCCGTCCCGCGAGAATGCCGGTGCCCCCGGAATAGTCCAGCAGGATCGAGCCCGGTTTCAGGAAGCCGGCGAGGTCCTGGATGGTGCGATCGAGGTTGCGGTACCAGCCGTGGTCCTCGACGGTGTCGTACTTGAGCGCCAGCTCGCCGACGGGGCTCTGAACCCACTCCTCGTCGGGGATACGCGGAAACGAATCGGGCCAGGTCTGCATGGTGTCCTTTCCGGGCCGGGGAGGGAAAACCCCGTGTGCCGGGACAATATGGCTTCGTTCGGGCCGTGCCGACAACACCTTCGGTGCCGGTGCCGCCGCAGGGGCCTCCGGGGCGGCCTCCGGCGGCCTCCGCATCCGCCCAAACTGAACGCCGTAAACGACTTAGTCGCGTTTCCGCTGGAACTCCGGCGAGAGTTGCCGATATGATCGGACCCTTGCCCGGTGCGCACTCGCCCGGTCGTCAGGAGGCATCGATTGAGTAACGAGCGCGACGTCGTCATCGTCGCGGGTGTTCGCACCCCCTTCGTCAAGGCCGCCACCCACTTCCGCCGCGTCCCTGCGGTCCAGCTTGCCCGCACCGCTGTTCGCGAGGCGGTCGAGCAGGCCGAGATCGATCCCGCCGAGATCGACGAGGTGATCCTGGGCAACATCGCCGGCCCGGCCGATGCGGCGAACATCGCCCGGGTGGTCGCGATGATGGCCAAGATCCCGGCCCACGTTCCCGCCTTCACCGTGGCCCGCAACTGCGCCTCGGGGCTCGAGAGCATCGTCGAGGGTGCCTATCGCATCCAGGCCGGCCACGCGGATCTGGTGGTCTCCGGTGCCGTCGAGTCGATGTCGCGGATTCCTCTGCTGTTCAACGACGAGTCCCAGGACCTGTGGACTGACCTGGGCCGTGCCCGCACTCTCGGCGCGCGTCTCGGCACGATGGCGAAGTTCCGGCCCAAGCACTTCAAGCCGGTGATCGCCGTGATCCAGGGGCTGACCGATCCGATCTCCGGGTTGAACATGGGCGAGACCGCCGAGGTGCTGGCTCGTGAGTTCAGCATCTCCCGGGACGATCAGGACTCCTTCGCCATGCGCAGCCATCGGCTCGCCGCCGCCGCCTGGTCCGAGGGGCGGATGGCCGAGGAGGTGATCCCGGTTCCGCTGCCGCCCAGGTACGAGAAGATGGCGGACTACGACAACGGCATCCGCGAGAACCAGACGATGGAGGCGCTGGGCAAGCTCCGGCCGGTCTTCGATCGCAAGCACGGCACGGTCACGGCGGGGAACTCGTCCCAGATCACCGATGGTGCCGTGGGCCTGGTGCTCGCGTCGGCGCGCAGGGCACAGGAACTGGATCTACCGGTGTTGGGCAAGTTGCGCTCCTGGGCTTTCGCCGGGTGCGACCCGGCGCGCATGGGCCTCGGGCCGGTTCTGGCCTCGCCGATCGCTCTGCGCCGGGCCGGTGGCCTGCAGATGAACCAGATGGATATCGTCGAGCTCAACGAAGCCTTTGCCGCCCAGGTGATCGCCTGCTTCCGCGCCTTCGACTCGCGCAAGTTCTGCGAGGACAACCTGGGCTCCGCACCTCTCGGCGCCCCCGATCTCGACCGGGTCAACGTCAACGGCGGGGCGATCGCGCTGGGCCACCCCGTGGGCGCCAGCGGCGGACGCCTCGTGCTGACCGCCCTCAAGGAGATGGCGCGGCGCAACGCGAGCCTCGGCCTGGCCACCATGTGCGTCGGCGGCGGCCAGGGTGGTGCCCTGGTGTTGGAACGGAGCTAGCGGATGTCGGAATCGATCGGAATCTCTCATCAGATCGACAGCAACGGGTTCGTGCACGTGGTGTTCGACTACCCGGAGCCGAAGGTCAACCTGTTGACGCCGGACATCCTGAGCTACATCGCGGATCTGATGGACAAGCTCTCCCAGCGAACCGACGTGCGCGGGGTGTTGTTCAAGAGCGCGAAGCCGGGCATGTTCGTGGCGGGGATGGACGTCGACCGTATCGCCGAGATCCACGACCCGGTGCAGGCCGCCGAAGGCGCGCGCCAGGGTCAGATGGTGTTCCAGAAGATCGAGGACCTGCGGATTCCCACCGTGGTCGCGATCAACGGGACCTGCCTCGGCGGCGGCACCGAGATGTCCCTCGCCTGCACCTTCCGGGTGGCCGGCGACGACAAGGCGGTGCGCATCGGTTTGCCCGAGGTGTTGCTGGGGATCATCCCGGGTTTCGGCGGCACCCAGCGCTTGCCGCGCCTTACCGGTTTGCCCACCGCGCTGGACGTGATCCTCACCGGCAAGCAGCTCGACGCCAAACGGGCGCGCAAGGCGGGCATCGTCGACATGGTGGTGCCCCAGGCTTATCTGGAGCGCGAGGCGCTGAAGTTGCTGACCCAGGCGGCCGAGGGGAGCCGCGAACGGCTGCTGGCCAAACATCGCCGCAAGAAGAAGGCGGTCGAGCGGCTCATGGAGGTGTTCGCACCGCTCCGCAACTACGCCCTGGACAAGGCGCGGAAGAAGACCGCCGAGCGGGTCAAGGAGCAGGACTACCCGGCGCCCTTCCGCGCCATCGAGAGTATCGCCGCGGCGATCACCGAGTCGGAGCAGGAGGGCTACGACTTCGAGGCCCGAGAGATCGGCAAGCTGATCGCCGGCGAGACCTCCAAGAGCCTGATGTGGCTATTCAAGTCGCAGAACGCGCTGAAGAAAGAGGTGGGCGGCGTCCATGCGGTTCCGCGCAAGATCAAGCGAGCCGGCGTGCTCGGCGCGGGGATCATGGGTGGGGGCATCAGCCAGCTCGCCGCCGACAAGGGCATCCCGGTCCGGCTGAAGGACATCAACAACGAAGCGATCCTCACGGCGCTGCGCACCGCCGACGGCCTGTGGAAGAAGAAGGTCAAGCGCCGCCGCATGACCCGCCGGGAGCACGAGCGGCGAATGGCCTACATCGCGCCGACTCTCAGCGAGACCGGCTTCCGGCACCTGGACATCGTGATCGAGGCGGTGGTCGAACGGTTGGAGATCAAGCAGGCGGTGCTCGCCGCGGCCGAGCAGCACCTGGACGAGCGGGCGGTCTTCGCCTCCAACACCTCGTCGATTCCGATCAAGGACATCGCGGCCCGTGCGCTTCGTCCGGAGCGGGTGGTCGGCCTGCACTTTTTCAATCCGGTGCATCGCATGCCGCTGGTCGAGGTCATCGCCGGCGAACGGAGTTCTCCCGAGGCGATCGCCACGGCGCACCAGCTCTCGATCCGTCTGGGCAAGGTGCCGGTGGTGGTGCAGGACGGGCCGGGCTTCCTGGTCAACCGCATCCTGATGTTCTATCTCGCCGAGGCAATGGTCCTGCTCAAGGAGGGGGTCAAGATCGAGGACGCCGACGCGGCGATGCTGGCTTTCGGCATGCCGATGGGCCCCTTCGAGCTGATGGACGCCGTCGGGCTGGACACCGGGCTTCACGTCGCAAAAGTGTTGCAGTCCGCCTTCGGCGAGCGGATCGGTGGGGACGACAGTCTGATGGAGTCGATCGTGGCCTCGGATCGGCTGGGCCAGAAGAACGGTAAGGGTTTTTATAAGTACAAGGCAGGTAAAAAGACTGTACCGGACAGCGAGATCTACAGTCTGGCCGGGTCGCCCTCACCCCGGGACATTCCCCCCGAGACCCTCCAGGAGCGGATGGTGCTGATCATGGTCAACGAGGCGGCTCGCTGCCTGGCCGAGAACGTGGTCCGGGAGGCCCGGGATCTGGACCTGGCGATGGTCATGGGCACCGGTTTTCCCCCATTTAGAGGGGGTTTGCTGCGCCACGCCGACACCCTGGGTGTGCCGGTGGTGGCGGACCGGCTGTCCCGGCTGGCCGACGCTCACGGGGAGCGCTTCCGGCCGGCCGACTGCATCAACGAGATGGTCCGGGCCCAGACCCGCTTCCACCGCTGAGCCGCGGGGTATCCGGCCCGCAACCTCCGCGATAACCAAAAATTCGCCGGTTTTGCGAACCAGTTGTAAACTCGTCCGTACGAGTAATCGTGTTCGAAGACATCCATTTCCGTTGGGGGACGCCATGAAAACGAGGTGTTTCTCGGGACTCCTGTGGGCCCTGGTGGCCGTGCTTGCCGTGACGCTTCTGTCGCCGGCGGCGCTGGCCAAGGCCACGGACGACGAGACCGTATCGCCTGAGCTTGCGCGCAAGGTGCTTGCCGCGCTCAAAGACAAGAAGAAAGAACTCGGCGAGATCAAGGACGAGAACGACAAAAAGCTCAAGCGCTTCAGTCACGGCAGGCTCCCACGCAAGGTCGGCGACGATACGTTCGAGATTCCGTTCATCGTGCGGACCGCCGAGCCGACCAAGCAGATCGTCGAGCGCTATCTGATGACGATCGGCCCTGACCCCGAGAAGAAGGGTAAGTACAAGCTGCTCAACGAAGAGCTGCAGGACACCTGGGACGGCATTCGCAAGTCCAACGGGATCCGCTGCTACGACTTCAAGTCGTTCGACTTCGAGCGCTACGGCATGAAGATGTCGGCCACCAACGGCGCCATGTGCGAGGAGTACTACGAAGGCGGCGTCGAAGGTTTCTGGCTGGTCTCCGACGACGTGGCCTACACCTACAACCCGCCGGACTACGCCAACGAGCGCAACCTCTATCAGCTCTGGCAGATCCACCAGATGAACGTCGACCTCAAGAAGCAGGTCATCGTCGAACCGGAAGCCTTCGACTTCGAGTGCGACCTCGATACCTGCGAGGAGATCATCACCTCGTCGTTCAAGGGGCTCGACCGCGAGGCGCCTCCGTCGGCCGAGGAAGCCGCGACCTGGGCCAAGTTGACCTCCGTCGACGGCCTGCCTTCCAAGGTTCACGCCGAAGCCCGGCGCCGATTCGACCTCGACGGCAAGTCCAGCCCCTTCGCCGGTTTCCGCCGTCCGGACTTCGAGGGGAACCACTGGTTCGTCGCCGGCGTCCGCGAAAAGGGTTCCGACGACGACGACGCCACCGTGGCCCTCTATTACGACAACTGGGGCGGCTACGAGTGCCTGTTCTTCACCCCGGTGGGCGTGCTCTTCGGTTACTACACCGAAGAGACCCTGGCCAACACCGATCCCTACGAGCTCGAGCGGCGTGACGACTACTACAACGAGCGTATCGCCGGCGGCTCGACGCCCAACCGCTTCCTCGAGGTGTACGGCGTCAGCGGTACCGTCGAGGCTGCGCTGGAAGATGCCGAGCGTCTGGACGCCGACATCAACTTCAAACTGAACATCAAGCAGCCGATTCAGGTGCTGCCGTTCTCCATCGTCGGCTTCAACCGCTTCGGCGCCGGCGGAGGAACCAAGCCGCCCGAGGTCAACGTCAACCTGGTGCAGATGGACGGCCAGGACCTCAGCTACGTCAAGACCGGTGCGACCAGCGGCTACGTGCTGCTGCCCGAGCCGGCCAAGGCGGGCGACCAGATCAACCTGCGGATGGAGTTCGATACCAAGGCAATCCGCAAGCTGAACTACGCCTTCTCCCAGATGGCGCGCTTCGGCTGGATGCCCTTCGTCCGCTTCGCCGATTTCATCGACGAGTTCGATCTGACGATCAAGGCGCCCTCGCAGTACAAGATTCTCGGCATCGGCCACAAGGTCGAGGAGAAGACGGTCGGTGAGGTCACCACCTCCAAGTGGAGAGCGGACAGCCCGGTCGTGTTCCCGACGATCATCTTCGGCAAGTACATCTCCGACGTGCCGCCGAAGGAAGCCACCGCCAAGAAGAGCGACGGCACCGTGGTGCCCGTCGCGGTTCACGTCGACGAAGTCAGCATGCAGCAGCTCGACATCGAGGTTTCCGACCGCTTCGGCGAGACGATGGACAACTTCAACTCGGGTGCGCGCGGTATTCGCGGCAAGCAGCTTCGCCCGATCGCCACCCAGGCGGCGGTCTCGATCAACATGTTCAACGAGATCTCCGGGGTCGACTATCCCTATGGAGAGTTGAACCTGGTCAACGACCCGGCCCCGGCCCTCTACGGTCAGGCGCCCAGTTCGCTGATCTACCTGGGATCGCTGGTGTTCCGTGGTGAAGGCACCATGGCCGGCGGCGGCATCTTCTCCGGACGTCAAGGCGGGGGCGGTACCGGTACCGCCAAGTTCCTGAAGTCGGTGGTCGCCCACGAAGTCGGGCACCAGTGGTGGGGCTCTCGCGTCTCCAACGCCAACCAGCGCAACTACTGGTTCGTCGAATCCCTGGCCGAGTTCTTCTCGGCGATCTACCTAGAGCGCGCCTTCGGCCGCGGAGAGTACCAGGAGCAGGTCGACGAGTGGCGCCGCCGGGTCCTGACCGTGGACGCCAAGTCCAGCGTTCAGGATTCCAGCGTGATCTACTCCGGCGACGACGGGGGTGCTTCCTACCAGTCGGCGGTCTACAACAAGGGGCCCTACGCGTTCCATCTGATGCGTGAGATGTTCGGCGACGAGAGATTCTTCCCGTTCCTGAAGAAGTTCTCCCAGGAGCTGGCGGCTCGCCGCGAGATCGTCTCCCGCGATATCCAGGTGGTCTCCGAAGAGGCCCTCGGCGGTGTGGATCCCAACACCGGCGAGAAGTACAACGTCGATCTCGAGTGGTTCTTCGATCAGTGGATCCGCGGTACCGGGATTCCCGAGTACCGGCTCGAGTACGACATCCGCAAGACCGAGGATGGCGGCGCCATCATCAAGGGATCGATCCACCAGCGGGTGCTGGCCGGTTCCAAGTTCAGCAAGCGTGAGATTCCGGGCAAGTACTACCGGGCTCTCGTCCCGCTGACGGTGATCGGCAGGGACCGGTCGGGCAACGATCAGACCTGGGTCAAGAAGCTCGTGCTCGAGGCGGTCGAGACCACCCCGTTCCAGCTGAAGGTTCCGGGTGAGCCGATCGAGGTGCTGCTGAACAAGGACGGCAACACCCTGTCCCACGACACCAACACCGGCAAGAGCTGGTAGTCCTCCTTCGAACCGAAACCACCACGGCCCGCCGCAAGGCGGGCCGTTTTCGTATCGGCTCGTTTTTCCTCCGGACCCGGGCTCGCCCCGGTTCACCCGCGGCCCGGATTGTGAGATGCTACCGCGCCGATGATTCGAGCCTTCAATCTGGTCAAGCGCTACCCCGGAGGAACCACCGCCCTGGCGGAGGCCAACCTCGAGGTCGAGCGCGGAGAGTTCGTCTTCGTTACCGGGCCCTCGGGCGCGGGCAAGACCACGCTGCTGCGCCTGATGTTGCGCCAGGAGCTGCCCTCGTCGGGGCAGATCATCGTCAACGGCCGCAACGTCGGCGCGCTGCCGGCATCCAAGGTGCCCGAGCTGCGCAGCACCATCGGGGTGGTGTTCCAGGACTTCAAGCTGATTCGCCGCAAGACCGCCCTGGAGAACGTGGCCTACGTGCTGAATGTCGCCGGGCTCAGCCGCAGCGAACAGAAGCAGCGGGCCTACGAGGCGCTCAAGGGGGTCGGCCTCAACCACCGGTTGAATGCCTTGCCGCCGACGCTGTCGGGTGGAGAGCAACAGCGCGTCGCCATCGCCCGGGCAGTCGTTACCGATCCGGAGCTGCTCCTGGCCGATGAGCCGACCGGAAACCTCGACGGCGAGCTTGCCGTCGAGATCATGCGTCTGTTCCGCGAGATCAACGCCCGGGGAACCACCGTGGTGGTGGCGACCCACGACAAGGAGCTGATCCACCGGATGAAGCTGCGCACCGTGTTGCTCGACGGAGGCAAGGTGGTCAACGCCGGCGAGAAGCCGGCAGGACAGCCTCCTGCCGGGACGGCGGGGGAACCGCCGGCCGGGGATCCCGCCCCATGAGCGCACGCACCGCAAGGCTCCGCTACTACCTCAGCGATGCCTGGGAGGAGGTCCGCCACAGTCCCGGGGTCAATATCCTGGCGCTGACGACCCTCTCGGCCGCCCTGTTCGTCGCCGGCCTGGTTCTGCTGGTGCTGGCCAACGTCGAGGGCTGGATCGGCGACCGGCGGGATGCGGTGCACGTCGACGTCTACCTGCTGGAGCCCGGAGACGCCGGCGAGCGGGCTTCTCTCGAGCGAACCCTGGCCCAGCTTCCCGGAGTGCGGGAAGTTCGGCTGGTGACCCGGGAGCAGGCGCTGGAGCGCTATCAGGCCTCGTTCGGCGAACTGGCAGGAGTCCCCGGGGAGCTGGAATCCAACCCGTTCCCGGCCTCCTTCGAGGTTGCGTTGGAGCCGGGTCCCGGTGCCGCCGAGCGGGCGCGGGAGGTGGTCGAGTCTGCCAGCGGCCGCGCCGGCGTGGATGAGGCGGTCTTCGATCAGGGTTGGCTGGACCAACTCGAGGTCTGGCTCGGTCTGGCGCGCCTCGGGGGGCTGGCCCTGGCGCTCCCGATCTTCGGGGCGCTGGTGTTCGTGATGGCCAGTGTGCTGCGCCTGGCGGTCTACGCCCGCAGGGACGAGATCGAGATCATGCTGCTGGTCGGCGCGACGCCGGCTTTCGTGCGCGGGCCGTTCCTGGTCGCGGGATTGTGCCAGGGGCTGCTCGGGGCGGTGATTGCCGTCATCCTGACCGAGGTCGGCCGGCGCCTGCTGCTGGCCTACGTCGATCCCTCCTCGCTACTGGCCCAGATGGTCGCGGGCCGTCCGCTGCCCTGGCATTTTGCGGGGCTTCTGATCGGGGTGAGCCTGGCGATCAGTCTGACCGCGGCGTTCTTCGCCGTGCGTCGCGATCGGGATGGAGACGCCCTGCTGGGGGCCTGATCTTCCCAGGGCCGGCGCGTCGAGAGATCGGACGCCCCGGAGCCGGGAGCCCGCAGCCTCGTGGGCCGGGGCTCCCTTCCGGATGACCTACCAGTCGAACTGGATAAAGAAGTCCATGCGGGTGTCGCCGCCGTCGACCTCGACCTTTTCGATCGCGCCGCCGGAGATGGCGCAGCCGAGGATCGCGTCGTTGGGCACGCAGACGATCGCCGTGTGGTCCAGCCGCTTGGACCAGACCCAGTTGAACTGCAGCCCGCCCAGGAAGCGGAAGTTGAGTCCTGCGCCGTAGGAAGCGCGACCATCCTGCAGCCGGTCGTTCTCGCTGTCCCAGAACTCGAAGGGGATCGGTTCCCCGGTGAGCGGGTTGAGCCGGATACCGCTCTGGGGGTCGAACCAGGTGTCGTCACCGAACCAGGCCGCGCCGACATCGACGAAGAACACGCCGCGGATCTGCTGGATGGCCAGGATCGGGAAGCGTAGCTGGTCGATCAGCGGGAAGCGGAACTCGACGTTGGTCCAGGCCACCCGGGAACCGAAGAAGTCGCGGAAGTCATAGCCGCGGAGCTGGTTGATCCCGCCCAACGGGTAGAAGATCTCCCGGTCGCCCTCGTTCCACAGGGTCACCAGTCGCCAGGCCAGCACCGAGCGGCGGGTCGCCTGCCGGTAGCCTCGGTAGTCGAAGGAGTACTGCTGGATGTCGCCGTCGGTGTCGCCGCCCAGGTTCGCGCCGTACTGCACGCCCAGGCGGAAGCGCTTGCCCTGGAACGGACCGAAGGACTGGAAGCGGGTGGTGTCGACGGTCAGCGACGCATCGAACAGCCCGAACTTCTCGTTGATCGTCGCCGTGCCGCCGCCGAAGACCAGCACGTCCTGGGACAGGTCCCAGTAGGAAAGCGACGAGTCGACCCGCACGTGGCGGTTGAACGGGTACTGAACGAACGCCTGGGCGCCGGTGGTCCGCTGGACCTGATCCTGGTCACCGGTGAAGCCGCCGACGGTCGTGCGGACGAAGAAGTCCCGCTGGTCGAAGATGCCGCCGCCCCAGTTGACCCTGCCCTTCAGGTTGATGTACTGGGCGGAGATGTTGGAGAAGCTGGAGACGCTCTGGCCGACGATCTGGATGCGCTGATCGCCCAACAGATCGGTGAACTCGACCGCCGCGTTGCTCAGGAAGGTGCCGTCATCGGCAACGCCGAGGGCGATGTCGGGGACGTTGATGTCCCAGCGCACCTTGTAGTCTTCCTTCTGGTTCTCGTCGACGGTGAGCCTCATCGGAGGCTCGAAGGGCTGGACCTCGATCGGGTTGGCCAGCCGCTCCTCGGGTTCGATGACCGCCTCGGGTTCGGCCAGGGCCATGCGGTAGAGCCGGAACTGGCCGCGGTTGTAGGCCGCGAAGGCGATGAAGCGGGTGTCGTCCCGCTCGGCCAGCTCCACCGGGGCGAAGCAGCCGCCGACCACGTCGGTGTATTGCCGAACCTGCCCGGTGCCGATGTCCAGCGAGTAGATGTTGAACACGCCGTAATCGTTGCGGTCGGAGCTGAAGTAGATCTGCGACTCGTCCGACGAGTACGCCGGCTGCAGATCGCTCGAGGGCCCGAAGGTCAACTGCCGCTTGCGCGACGAGTCGTTGTAGTCGACGGAGAAGATCTTCCAGTGCGGTCCGATGCGCCGGTTGTAGAGCAGCGAGTTTCCGTCGGAGGAGTAGGCCGGGTTCGAGTCGTAGAACACGTCCTGGGTAAGGTTGCGGATGTCCCCGGTCTCGAGATGGATCTCGAAGATGTCGACCACCCCTTCGAGGTTGCCCTCGAAGGCGACCCGGGAGCCGTCCGGCGAGAAGGCCGGGCTCGCGGTCTGGGCGATGTTCGGCAGCTCGAGGTTGTGGACCATCTTGCCCGACAGGGCGTTGAACACCAGCAACCGCCGGCGCCCTTCCTTACGGGCGAACACGGCGACCAGGTCGTCCACCGGGGACCAGGAGAGGTCGCGCTTTCCGTCGAAGGACTCGCTGACCAGGTTCTGGTACTTGTTGGTCCAGCCCTTGGTCAGGTTCTTGACCTGCGCGCCGTCGTCTCCCGACAGCACGACCAGATCGATCTCCTGGCGAGGAGCCGAGAGCGCCGCGATCAGCTCACCCGACGGCGAGATCGCCGGCGAGAAGGTGTAGACGCCGCGAACGCCGATCTCGGTGCCGTAGTCGTCGGGAGATTTCTTCTCGAGCAGCACCGGGAAGTAGCGGCGGCGCAGGAAGCGGTTGAAGCGGCGGTTGAACTCGTCGATGTCGTAGCCGAAGGCCTCTTCGACCGCCTTGCCGATGTTGTTGGTCAACAGCACCCGGCGGAACTCGAAGATGAAGGTGCGCACACCCTCGATGCCGTGCTCCTGCTCGATGTAGTCGAAGATCGCGTGGCCGTAGCGATAGGTCAGGAAGGACAACACGTTGAGCGCCTGGATCGGCGGCAGGATGTTGTTGACCACGGCGTCGCGAATCGCCATGCGATCGATGTTGTTCTCGTCGTCGGCCAGGTACGACGCCATGCCTTCCATCAACCAGGTCGGCGGGTTGGAGCGCAGCGCGCGGCCCAGGTTGCCTTCGAAGAACATCGAGTACTGGAAGATGTGAACGAGTTCGTGGGCCAGCAGTGCGTAGAGCTGGTCCGGCGGCAGGTCGATCGGGACGACCATGCGGTTCTGCACCGGCTCGGCGAAGGCGCCGACCGCTTCGGGCAGCTCCTGGAGCACTATGTTGGTCTGTTCGAAGTCGGCGTGGGTTTGGTACAGGATCAGCGGGATGCGGTAGCGCAACTCATGGTCGAGGTCCTTGCTGATCTTGACGTAGGCGCTTTCGACATAGGACACGATCTCCGGCAGCGATTCTTCCATCGTGCCGTAGTAGTGGATGTCGAAATGGGGCGACCGGTAGACCTCCCAGTCGAAGGTGTCGTAAGCGATCTTGTTCTTGCCGAACTGCGCGGCCGCCGGGGTGAAGCACAACCCAACGACCACGAGCACCGCCCACAGGCGGGTTAGACGTCCCATCGCAAGCTCCTCCCGGCCGTAGCCGAATCCCCTCGTTCTACCCGGTCACGCGGCCATCGATCGTGTCGCCGTTACCCCGCGGCGACAGGCCGCCTCTGCAATCCCTCTACTCCTTGAAGATGAAGCGGCTGTCCTGGCGCGTGCGCGGGGACACCACCGACATCACCTCCCGGGAGATCAATTCCACCAGGTCGTGGAAGGCGGTCAACGCATCGTTGGCCGTCCCCTGGTAGACGACGCCGCGGCGCAGTTTGTCTCGGAAGACCAACTGGCCGGTGGCCCCGTCGAAGAACAGCAAGTCCATTTCGTAGACGAACTGCTCTCGCTCGACGAACTGGGTCCGCCGGACCTTTTGACCCGTTACCGGGCTCACCACGTCCACATCCTCGAACCCGGAGGCATCCCGGTTCGTGTAGCGAACCAGGCCAGAGACAACGAGATCCGCCCCGTATTCCTTCCCGAGATACTTCCAGAACTCGCCGTTCCGGATCATGTCCTCGAGGGTCTGCTCGGGAATCGCCGGCGCCGGGGCCACTTCCAGGGCCTCCAGGGTGCTACGGCGGCCGAAGGCGGAGCGCAGGTAGCGGGTGATCTCCCGGTTGGAATCGAGGAGATCGTCGTCCTCGGTGCGGAAGCTGGCCACCAGGATGGTCTTGTAGGGCTCGATGTTGAGCCGGGCGGGCAGGCGGAAACTCGCAGCTACTCGGCGTACCCGCTCTTTCTTCTTTGGTTTCTTGCGTTTACGCGGGTCGAGCTCCGGCGGGAGCGCTTCGAGTTCCGGCTCCTCGGAAGCCGCGGCCTCTCCGGCTGCATCGGCGTCCTGTTCGGCTTCCTCGACCTCGCGGCGGAGCCGTTCGAAACGCTCGAAGCGGAACACGTTCTCGGAGATCCGCTCGTTCCCGCCGGACATCGCCAGGGCGGTCTCGTACAGGTCGCGAGCCTTGGCGTTGTTGCCGAGCACCTCGGCTGCTACGGCCAAATTGTTGATAACGCGGAAGTTATCTTCGCCTTCCAGCCGCTGGGCTTTCTCCCAGCGGAACTGGGCCTCGCGCCAGTTTCCGGCCTCGGCCATCTCGGCGGCGAACTCGAGGGTCCGGCGGAGTTCGGCCTTGGCCCAGATGGGCGTGGATGCGGGGCCGACGCTCAACGCCGCGACGACGATCGCTCCGCAAAGAGCGATTGCAACGCGGGAGGGGGAGCGAACCATCCTGGCGAACCTCGGCTGGCCTGCGAGTGTTAACCCGTTGCTTCGTTTCATGTTGAGGCCTTTCATAATACACTCTTCCACCATGCGGGGCCGATCCGTCAACACTGTCTCGCGGCCTCTGCGTGCCAGGCTCAGCGCTCCCGGATCCAAGAGCGTGACCCACCGGGCTCTGGTGGCTGCCGCCCTGGCGCGTGGCCCGAGCCGTATCCACAACCCCCTGATCGCCGACGACAGCCGCATCACCCTGGATGGGCTCGCGGCCATGGGGATTCCCGTCGACCGCAGCGACGATCGGGTCTGGACCGTCGAAGGGCTCGGAGGCCGGGTCCCCGGCGGGGGGCGGATCGACCTGGAGTTCTCGGGGACGTCGCTGCGCTTCCTTCTGTGTGTGGCCGCGATGGGCCGGAAACCTTCGGCCCTGGATGGAGCGCCCCGGCTCCGGGAACGCCCGATCGGGGCTCTGGTCGATCCCTTGAGCTCGCTCGGTGCACGGATCGAAGCTAGTGCCGGGGGGGACGGTTTGCCCGCCACCGCGGGAGGATCCCCGCTTCAGGGTGGGGAGGTCGAGGTCGATGCCTCGGCCAGCAGCCAGTTTGCCAGCGGGCTGATGCTGATCGGGGCCCGGTTGCCCGGAGGCCTCAGCCTGCGGTTGGGCCCGAACCCGGTCTCCCTGCCGTACATCGAGGTCACCGCCGAGGTGTTGGAGGAATTCGGCGTCGAGGTGGGCCGTCCCGACGAGCACGCTTTCCGGCTGGAGGCGTGCGATTACTCCGGCCGCGAGTTCCGCGTCGAGGGGGACTATTCATCCGCCTCCTACTTCCTGGCTGCGCCGGCGATCGCCGGTGGCCGGGTTCGCGTGGAGAACCTGCGGGAGGACAGCCGCCAGGCGGACGCCCGCATGTTGACGATCCTTTCCGATCTCGGCTGCAGGGTCGAGCGTGACGGAGACGCGGTGACCGTCGAGGGGGCGGGTGAGTTGCCCGGGTTCGATCTCGATCTCGGCGATGCACCGGACATCGCGCCGACCGTCGCCGTACTCGGCCTGTTCTCCCGGGAGGCCTGCCGGATCCGCGGCGTGGCCCACCTGCGGATCAAGGAGTCTGACCGCCTGGAGGTCGTGGCCGCGAACCTGCGCGCTCTCGGCCGCGGAGCACGGGCCTTGCCGGACACTCTCGAGATCGATCCACCCTCGCCGGAGGGATACAAGGGCGCGTTGATACACACCGCGGCGGATCATCGGATGGCGATGGCCTTTGCCGTGGCGGGTCTGCGCATTCCCGGGATGATCATCGACGATCCCGCCTGCGTCTCCAAGTCGAACCCCGCCTTCTGGACCCAGTTCGAAACCCTGACCGACAGCTAGGGTCCTCCACAAGTCACCAAGACCCAACGACCGAGACCTACGCCCGAAACGAAAAAGCGCGCCGCTTTCACGGCGCGCTTCTAGGCTGATTCGTCTGTCGCGCAAGGCCCGAAGGGCCGCAGCGGCGACTAGCACATTCACGTGCGCCGCGAAGCGGCTCACGTGAATGACCGATGTCGCGCGAGGCCCGAAGGGCCGCAGCGACGACTAGAACTGGTAGGAGACGCCGGCGCGCCAGCCGTCCATCCGCCAGTCGCGAGTCTTGTACAGCGCTTCTGCGGGCTGGCCCGCCTCGTTCAGCGTGGTCGGGATCGCCAGTTCCGTCGGCAGCAGGATCGCATCGTGGTACACGTGCACGAAGTATCCGGCGTGGATCGTGAGGCCGTTGCTCAGCTTGCCGCGAGCACCGAATTCGGCGCCCGAATGCCACACGTCCTTGCTCAGCTCGCGACGCAGGCGGGTGGCAACCGGGAAGACCGAGTTGTTGGCCTGGTCGCGCACCAGGGTGAAGAAGTC
This sequence comes from Acidobacteria bacterium Mor1, assembly GCA_001664505.1. Lineage (GTDB taxonomy): Bacteria > Acidobacteriota > Polarisedimenticolia > Polarisedimenticolales > Polarisedimenticolaceae > Mor1. The sequence continues at coordinate 3,116,141 of CP011806.1, read as the reverse complement.
GCCGGAGTCGGTCTCCATATCCTGGATGATGAACGCGAAGCGGCCCTTGCCGTAGAGCACCAGCTTGCCGCGCAGCAGGTTGACCCGAATCTCGGCGCTACCGGTCGGACCGATGCCGGTGGCTTCCTGGTTGAAGTTGATCAGGTTCAGGCCGACGCCGTCGGTGAAGCCTTCGGAGGGGCTGGTGTTGAAGCCGGTACGCAGCCAGCTTCCGATCGGCAGGTTCCCTTCGTAAGCGAAATAGCGAAGGCCGCCTTCCCACTGGGCGTCGACGAGACGGCCGCCCCAGTTGCGGTGGTAGACCAGATCGAGGGTCTGGACCTGGTTCTGCAGGGAAGTCGCCGCGCTGCGGGACACACCCAGGGTCGACGGCGCAAAGGTGATCTCTTCGATGTCGGCATCGCCGCCGCCGTCAGCGTCGTCGGTCAGCGGGTTCCAGGTCGGCACGGTCGCGGTCGACACCAGCTGGCCGTTCTGGATGTGGACGTTCCACCACTCGACTCGCTCGTTGCCCTGGGTCACGCCGCCCAGCGGGTTGGCCACGTCGAAGCGGGTGCCCCGGGAGTCGAAGATGAAGTCGGTTTCCTTGTGGCCGGTGAACGACACACGGAAGCCGCCTTTTTCCTCGGGAAGCTTCCAGCCGAACACCACGCGGCCGTGGTCGGCCGTATCGATCGAATAGGTGTTGCGGGTGACCAGGGTCTCCGACACCACGATGTCCGGCTCGATATCTTCGGAGGCGGATTCGCCGGCGAGGACCTCGACGTAGAGGGCGAACTTGTTGCCCCAGAAACCGGGTCCCTTTTCTTCCTCGGCTTCCCCTTCGGCCTGCTGGGCCTCATCCTGGGCCAGGGCGGCCGAAGTGGCCCAGACGGGCAGGACCAGGGCGAGCGCAAGCGCTGCCGTCGCGAAACGTCGATTGAACTTCAATTGAAAGCCCCCCCACCCCGGGCGCACTGCAACGCTCATCCGTGCCGGTGGATTCCGTAAATCAGGGTGAAACAAAGGCACCTATATATGAAATCCCGGCACCCCGGTCAAGGTTGCTGAATCCCGGTTCCCGGGATGCTGCGGCTTTTCGCCCGCATGGCGGTTTGACGGCCGGGCCGGAAGGCTGCAGATTGAGGGGGAGCCCCCGAACCCGTAGGAATCTCCGATGAAGCCACGACGACGAACCGGCCGGCCGGCCCTGACCGCCGCCCTCCTGGCCTGCCTCTGGGCGGCCATCGGGCCGCTGTCCGCCGAGGGCCCCGGCCTCGATGACGCCGAGATCGAACGGCGCCTGCGGCTCCATCACACCGAAAGCTCCCGGGTTCGGCTGGTCCTGCTGCCCACGGCTGTGACCGATCGCCGGGGGAGGATCGTCCGGGGGCTCGACGAGTCCGATTTCACCGTGTTCGAGGACGGAGCGCCCCAGGAGATCCGGTTCTTCTCCTCGGAGACCACCGAGCCGGTCTCGATCGCCTTCGTGCTGGATGTTTCCGGCAGCATGCGGCAGCTGGACAAGCTCCAGCACGCCAAGGAAGCGATTCGCTATTTCGTCGATAACCTGCGCCAGGGGGATCAGTTCGCCCTGATCGCCTTCGCCGATGACCAGGTCGACTGGATCACCGAGTTCACCGGCGACCGGGACCGTTTCCTCCGGCGGTTGGACGTTCAGCAGGGGTTCGGCCAGACGGCCCTCAACGACGCCATCGCCGCCACGCCGCGGCTGGTCGACGATTCGATCAGCGGCCGCAAGGCGATCGTGCTGGTCACCGACGGCATCGACAACGCCAGCACCATGTCGATGTACCGGGCCGTGGCCCTGGCCCGGCAGGTCAACGTGCCGATCTTCACCCTGGGCTTCCTATCGGTATCGGCCGAAGCTCTGCCCCGGGGTGCGGTGGAGACCAACTTCCAGGTGCTCGACCGGGTTGCGAATGAGACCGGCGGACGCCTGTTCGCGGTACACGGGCCGGTGGAACTGAAGGAAGCGATCGCCTTCCTCGACGCCGAACTGCGCTTCCAGTACATGCTGGGCTACTACCCCAGGCGCATTCCCGAGCAGGGCGAGTTCCGGCAAATCCGGCTTGAAGTCGATCGCCGGCGGCTCTCGGCGCGCACTCGTAGCGGCTACTACGCCAACCCCTGAACCACTGCGGCAATTCTTACCCGGAGTGTGGCGTTTCTTCCCGATTCGTCACGCGGCCCCCGGCACCCCCTTGTTGCACTGATTCGCGTAACTAGCAGTGATAGCTGGGTTTATCGACGGTGAGCGTCGATGGCACGCGACTTGATCTCTATCCCGCTCGGGACCGTTTCGGGGGGCCCGTTCCCATTGAAACCTGTCACGCCTGTGGATACAGTAGCGTGACGCGTCGCCTCGGAGATGACGGGCCGTGCATTACGGCGCGCGATCGATCCGGGTCCGCAAGGAGAACGGAATGTTCAGAAGTACGCGAATCCTGCTGCTGGCTCTCGTCACCATGGCGCTCTTGCTTTCGACGGGTTGTGTTTCCAAGAAGTTGTTCCGCAAGAACGTCGAGGACAACGACGCACGTGTCGGAGGCGTCGAAAGCGCCGTCGAACAGAACGAGCGCCGCATCGCCGACCTGAGCGATGAGACCGACTCCCGCCTGGCCTCCATGGACGGCCGGGTCGAGAAGGCTCAGGAGGCGAGCAACAGCGCGCTGAGTCGCGCCGACCTGGCCGCAGCAAACGCCGATCGTGCGATGAAGGGCAAGCTGCTGTGGGCGGTGACCCTGTCCGATGACCGGGTCCGCTTCGGCTTCGACAAGGCGGAGCTTTCTCCTGAGGCCAAGGCGGACCTCGACGGCCTTGCCGAGATGGTCAAGGCCCTCGACAAGGCGGTTTACCTCGAGGTCGAAGGCCACACCGACAACATCGGTAGCGAGGACTACAACGTGGAGCTCGGCGAAAAGCGCGCCCTGGTGGTGATGCGTTACCTCAACGCCGAGGGCGGCATTCCGCTGCACGCCATGAACTCGATTTCCTACGGGTCGTCCCAGCCGGTTACGGACAACGGTTCGCCTGACGGCCGGGCCCAGAACCGTCGCGTGGTCATCCGGGTCCTCGAGTAGAGCAGGCCCTCCCGGCGCCGGATCGCGGCGCCGGAACCGGACGACATCGAAAAGCCGGAGCGTTCGCTCCGGCTTTTTTGTGCCTGAATGGCAGGCCGGTGACCGGTGTGGAGGTCTGGTGTCCTCGAACGCGGACAGGTAGTCCGTCGGCAAGAGTCTTTGTTTTCAGCAGTTTGCGAGCCTGCTGTATGTGGCCCGCGCCTTGCAATTTCTGTTGGCTGCTAACCCCGGTAGGTCCCGGGCCACACACAGACAGAGAGACGGAGGTTCGCGATGTTCAAGAAGATGGTCCTGGTTCTGGCAAGTTTCGCGCTCGTCGCCGCGTTCGGCACCAGCGCTCAGGCGGGGCCTCGCGGCGACGGTGATCTGGCGTTCCAGGTCCGACTCGGAGGCTTCTTCCCGAACACCGACAGCGAGTTCTGGGATGACCCGGTCGAGGGCGACGGGGTCTTCAACGCCTTCACCCTGGACGATTCCGATTTCAATGACGCCGTCCTGGGCTTCAGCCTGGTCAACGGATTCAACAATCACTTCGAGGCGGGCCTCAACGTCGACTTCTACGACGCCGAGAACGTCTCTGCGACCCGCGGCTTCGTCGACGAAGACGGGTTCCCGATCCTCCACGACAGCCGGCTGCGGTTGGTGCCGATCTCGGTCGATCTCCGGATCGTGCCGACCGGGCGCTACGGCAAGCGCGGCGGCGGCCGCTTCGTCAGCCGTCCGGTGTTCTACTTCGGCGGCGGCATCGGCGTGACCTATTGGGAGTACGAGGAGATCGGCGACTTCGTCGACCAGACCACCGACGAGATCTTCTTCGATCGCTTCATCGATTCCGACTGGGCCTTCACCACCCACGCCCTGGCCGGTCTCGAGTTCCCGGTGACTCCCAACTGGGGGCTGTTCTTCGAGGGTCGCCACTCCTGGGTCGAGGATGATGCCGGGGGCGACTTTGCCGGCCTCGGCGACATCGATCTGGGCGGGACCTCCGCCTACGTCGGCGCCTCGTTCCGCTTCTAGTCGAGATCGAGTTCGTTTCCTCAATCCATCTCCAAAGCGGCCGCGGCGATCCTCAAGACAGGCCCGCCGCGGCCGATGAGAGACTCCTCCAGCTCAGAGATGCTTCGCCCCGCTCCAGCGGGGCGTTTTTTTGTGCGGCGGCGCGCGGGCACTCCGCGGGCGGGCGCCGGCAGGGTCTGTATCAGGAAGAGAGCGGACTCGTCGGGCTGCCGGTGGTTTCACCCAACGCCAGATCGAGCCGTTCGAGCCGGCGCCGCGATTCGTCCAGTTGTTTCTGAGCGTGGGACACGTGGCGCTGCACCAGTTCGAAGGACTCGCCGAACTGCCCCAGCCGGCCGCGAATCGCCGCCAGGCGTTCGACGATCTCCCGGGCATCCCGCTCGACGGCGAGTCCGCGCAGGCCGAGCACGATTACCTGCAGGTAGGCGTAGAACGATTGAGGCGAGGTCGGGATGACCTTGCGGGCGATCGCGTAGTGCAGCAGATCGTCATTACCCGCCTCACCGAGGAACGCTTCCCGGTAGATCGCCTCGGCGGGCAGGTACATCAGCGCAAAGTCGAAGGTGCCCTCCGCGGGCAGTACGTAGCGGTCGGCGATGGCGTCGACGTGGGTCTTGACGTCGGCGGTAAGGGCGCGATGGGCCCGGCCGCGCTCCTCGTCGGTCTCGGCGGCGGAGACCCGGCGGTAGTTCTCCAGCGGGAACTTGGCGTCGATCGGCACCAGCCGGTCGCCGGCGCGAATCACCGCATCGACCCGGTCTCCGCTGTGGAAGCGATGCTGGAGGGAGAAGCTCTCCTGGGGCAGCACCTGGGCCAACAACTCGGCGAGCAGGTACTCGCCCAGGCCGCCCCGTAGTTTCGGTGAGCGCAACAGGTCTTGAAGTCCGCGCAGGTCCCGGGCGGCCTCGGCCACATGCCGGGTCTGGCGATCGATCTCTCCGAGCTCCCGGCGCACGTCGCCGACCATCCGGTTGGTCTCGGTCAGCCGCCGGTCGATGGCATCGCGGCCTCCGGCCAGACTCTGCTGCACCTGTTCGCGCAGCCCGTCGAGATCCTGTTTGAGGCTGTCGTTCGCGGCCGCGTGCTGCTGCAACTGCTCCAGCTTGCGCTGCAGACGGAACTGTCCGAAGAGCCACAGCGCGGCGAGCACGGCCACGGCGATGAGCAGGGTGCTCTCGTCCATGGCCCAAGCTTACAGGACGAGCGGCGCGGGCGCGGAATCAGTCGAGGTCGATCGAGTCGTCGGTGCAGTCGAGCAGCTCGCAGACCTTGCGCATCAGCGACTCACCGACGTTCATGCCCTTGATCACCATGTCGTCGGCGCCCAGGGCCTGCAGTTCGTCCCACTCGTCGCCGTACATCTCCGACTCGTCGCGAGAGGTGAAGATCAGCACGGGGCAGGGCTTGACCTTGATCTGTTCCAGCAGGCGCCGGCCGCTTTCGGAGCCGCCCAGGGTCAGATCGAGCACCAGCAGCGAGATACCTCCGGCGGCCAGGGCGCGCCAGGCGTCCTCGGCGTTCTCGGCGGTGGTCACCTCGAATTTCTCGGACAGCGCATCCCGGGCGATCTCCCGGAAGTACTCCTGGTCCTCGACGACCAGCACCCGGTGACGCTCGGTCGCCTTGGCGGCGGTTTGCTGGGCGGTCTTCTCCGGTTGGAAGTGCAGGCCGCAGCGAGGGCAGACGCACTCGGCGGGCTGCGCCTGGGGCGCCGGTGCGGCGGCCATGGCCGGAGCGGCGGACCCTTGCACCCGCGGGGGCACCGAGGCCGCTGCCGCGGGAGCCGGTGCCGCCGCTGTAGGTTGTGCCGCTGCCGGAGCCGCAACAGGCGCCGCGGCCGCTTGCGCCGGGGCGGGGCTGGCTGCCCCGGGTTGCACCGCAGGCATGGCGGCGGGGGACGGAGCCGCCGGGGCGGGGACAGGTGCCGCAGCGCTCGGCGGAGCGCCGTTGGCCGCTTGCGCCTTCGTGGCCGTCCGTGCGCGCGCCGGAGTTTGCATCATCGAGCTGCACCCCGGGCAGGGCACGGCATCGGCACCCTCGACCATGCGCTCGTCGAGGAGGAAGCTGCGGCGGCAGTCGGAGCAGACGAACTCGATCTTCATCGGGAGCTCCCGGGGCGCGCGGCGGCGACCCCCGGCAAGTAGGTCATCGGGTCGACGGCCACGCCGTTCCGCTGAACCTCGAAATGACAGTGATGTCCGCTGGCGTTCCCGCTGCGACCGACATCGGCGATCCACTGACCCCGCTCGACCCGGTCTCCCTTGTCGACGCGGTTCTGAGAGTTGTGTGCGTAGAGGGTGCGCAGGCCGTTGTCATGCTCGACGATGACCGTCTTGCCGTAGCCGCGCATGGTGCCGGCGAAGTGGACCCGGCCGTCGGCGGCGGCGAGGATGCGATGGTCGCTGCCCCGCAGGTCGACCCCCTTGTGGGAGCGGCCTCCCCGAGGTGCTCCGTAGCGGGAGAGAATCCGGGCGTTGCGCAGCGGCCAGGAGAACCCGGGTGTCCCCTGGGTGCTCGTGGGCTCCCGGTCGACCTCCCCGGCATCGGCCCGCTCAGTGATCGGTGCCGCGGGGCTGTCGGCGACCCCCGGCTCCGGCAGCGGAGCGGGGTAGGGGGGCACGTGGCGCTGCTCCCGGGCACCGGGCACCCACAGGCGGATCCCGGTCTCGAGCTCCGACGGGTCGGTCAGGCCGTTGGCCTGCATCAGTTCGCTGACGGTCAGGCCGTATACCCGGGCGATGCGCCAGAGGGTCTGGCCCTTCTCGACGGTGTGGGCGATTCCGGGGCCGTCGCCGACTACGGTGACCTTGGATTCGGCGGGCCGTGCCGGGCGGGGGTCGAGACCCCGCTGGGAGCCGGCGCAACCCTGCGCCAGGAGCGTCAAAACGGCGATCAACGCCGTCGCGATCGCCCCGATACCGGCCTTTTCATTAAGGAGCGTACGCATCGAGGGGACTATAAGTCCCGAAACATCCCGGAACAAGGCGAGGGCCCCGCCGAAACGGGGCCCTCAAACCGGGTCGATGCCAAAAAACGGACGGGCGGTGATCCCCCCCGGAAGTTTGCGTGCCAATCCCACCGCCCGTCCCCGAGGCACGGGGCCGAAGGGCCTGCCCGCAGCAGGCCCCTGGGGCTTCGCTACCGGCGCAGGTCCGGCGCCGGCAGGTCGCGGCCCTCGAGCCGTGCGATCTGCCAATCCACGAGATAGATCTCCCGGTGCAGGCGGTTGAGCCGGCCTTCCAGCTTGCTCTTCAGGCCCTGGCGTTGGGAGCCGGTGAAATCGCCGCCACCGACCGAGTAGGCCGCGTCGATCCGGGCCATCTCGTAGTCCAGTTCGGCCTGCAGCCGGTCGCGCCAGTACTCGAGCGTCCGGCGCTCGGAGCCACGGGCGTGGCTTTCGGCGATCCAGGCCGAGACGTCTATATCGACGTCGGCCAGGGCCGAACCCTGGACCGGAAGCGGCTTCAAGCGGGCCAAATCGGCGTTGGTGTAGACCTTGGTGCCGGTTTTCGATCCGGAACCGAGGCGCTCCAGCGAGCGATTGTCATAAGAATCTTGCGCTGCCGCGGTGCCGCAGAGCAGCAGGGCCACGGCGCACAGCAGGGAAAGCCTGCAGATGTGCTTCATGATGGAACCTCCAAATCCCCACCCCGATGGGTACGCGATTTCATTTACGTGATCGGCGGCCGGGTTCAACCGCGATTCGCGGCCGGGAGGCGGATTCCTCGGCGGGGGAACCGGATAAGGGCGAATAACGTCGCAACAGGCGTGTATCTACCCATGACGGGGCGCCGAACCGGCCCGAGGTTGACCGGCCGAGGCGAGTCGTCCTAGTCTCTACACCCCAGACTCTTTCGATTTCTTCAAGACCGGAAACCCCCTGTGGGGCAGGAGTTTGCGATGGGCCTGCTGGAAAGACTGCGCAAAGAGCTGATCGACATTATCGAGTGGCTCGACCACACCCGGGACACGCTGGTCTGGCGTTTCCCGCGCTACCGCAACGAGATCAAGAACGGCGCGCAACTGATCGTGCGCCCCGGCCAGATGGCCATCTTCGTGCACCGCGGCGAGATCGCCGACGTGTTCGAACCGGGCAACTACAAACTGACCGCCGACAACCTGCCGATCCTCTCGACGCTGCAGGGCTGGAAGTACGGGTTCGAGAGCCCGTTCAAGTCCGAGGTCTACTTCGTCAACACCCGGCAGATCACCGAGCTCAAATGGGGCACTCCCAACCCGATCATGCTGCGGGATCCGGAGTTCGGCCCGATCCGTCTGCGCGCATTCGGCGTCTACGCCCTGAAGGCCAGCGACCCCAAGGCGTTGCTCAAGGAACTGGTCGGCACCGACGACTCCTTCGAGGCGGACGAGATGCTCGAGCTGATGCGGGGCATCATCAACAACGCCTTTGCCGACGTGCTCGGCAGCTCGCAGATCGCCGCACTGGACCTGGCGTCGAACTACACCGAGATGTCCGAAAAGCTGCGCAAGGCGGTGATCGAACGGGTCGACGACGAGTACGGCCTGGATATCCCGCAACTCAACATCGTCAACATCTCGCTGCCCGAAGAGGTGGAGAAGGCGCTGGACACCCGCAGCAGCATGGGTGTGATCGGCGACATGAACCGCTTCCAGCAGTACCAGATGGGCCAGGCGATGACCGCCGCCGCCGAGAACCCGGCCGGTGGAGGCGCTGCCGAGGGCATGGGCCTGGGCATGGGCTTCGCCATGGCGGGCAAGATGATGCAGGGCTTTCCCGGCGGGCAGGGTGCGGCACCCGGAGCTGCCGGTATGGCTCCGCCGCCGCTCGCGCCGAGTTATCACGTCGCGGTCAACGGCCAGGCCACCGGTCCCTTCAGCATGGACCAGATCGGCGCCGCCATCGCCGCCGGGCAGATCACGCCGCAGACCCTCGTGTGGAGCGCGGGGATGGCCAACTGGATGCCTGCGGGGCAAGTCGCCCATCTGGCCGGCCAGTTCGGACCGCCGCCGCCGCCGATCCCGTCCTGAACGGGGGGCGATAGATGAGCGCCACGGAAGGTTCTGCCGACGCGGCCGCTGTCGAAGTCGAAGGCACCGTCGATCCGCTGGAGGTGGAGCCCGAAGGTCCGACCAGCCGCACGTTTCCCTGTGAGGCGTGCGGCGGCGAGCTCGAGTTCCACATCGGCGCCCAGACGCTGCGCTGTCCTTTCTGCGGAGAGGTCAAGGATCTCGACCAGGATCCCGAGACCGCCGTCCGCGAACAGGACTACGCGGCGATGCTCGAGCGCCTGCGGGAGATGCGGGCCAGGGAGGACGACGACGCGGCTGCGGCCGGCGCCGACGACCTCAAGGAGATCCGCTGCGACGCCTGCGGCGCCAACGTGCAGTTCCAGGGCACGCTGACCGCGCGGCACTGTTCGTACTGCGGCGTACCCCTGCAGTTGGAGAAGGTCCACGAGGCCACCGACCGGGTGCCGGTCGACGGCGTGCTGCCGTTCCTCGTCGACAAGAAGACCGCCGCGGCGAATCTACGCAAGTGGGTCAAGTCCCGCTGGTTCGCCCCCGGCGACTTTCTGAAGCGGGGCGCCGACGGCCGCTTCGACGGCGTGTTCATTCCCTACTGGACCTTCGACTCGGCGACCCGCACCGCCTACACCGGCCAGCGCGGGGATCACTACTACGTGACCCAGGGCAGCGGGAAGAACAAGCGCCGGGTGCGCCGCACTCGCTGGCGCAGCGTCTCCGGCCGCTTCCAACGTTTCTTCGACGACGTCTTGGTCATCGCGGGCAAGGGGCTGCCCCGGGGGCGGATCGAGTCGCTGGAACCCTGGCCGCTGGACAAGCTGGTGCCGTTCTCGCCGGGACTCCTGGCCGGCTTCCTGGCCCGTACCTACGACGTCGAACTGGAGCAGGGCTTCACCATGGGGCGGGACGCCATGGAGGCGGCGCTTCAGCGGGACGTCAGGCGGCGGATCGGCGGCGACGTCCAGCGCATCACCTCGATGGACACCTCGTACAACGCCATTACCTTCAAGCACCTGCTGTTGCCGATCTGGATGCTGGCCTACCGCTACAAGGGCAAGTCCTTCCAGGTGGTGGTCAACGCCGGAACCGGCGAGGTCCAGGGAGATCGTCCCTGGAGCGTGGGGAAGATCGCCCTGGCGGTACTGGCCGGTTTGGTCGTGATCGGTGGATTTGTTCTGATTCAGTCGCTGCGCTGACCGGGGCCGGCCAGGAATTGGCGGGCCCGGAGGGCGTCCCGGTAGCATGTTAGGCTAGGAACAGTACCCCGGCGGTTCCCGCCGGAGACCGGTTCCGGAGGAAAAGACAACCATGAGTGAGTACGGTTCGACCAACTATCAGCCCACTCCGATCGAAGCCCTGGGTGTCGACCGACGTGCGCGTTTCATCGTGCGTACCTACAACCACCTGTTCGGCGCGATCCTCGCCTTCGTCGGACTCGAGGTGGTGCTGTTCCAGACGGGTATCGCCGAGCGAATCGCGGCGCCGATGCTCAACAACTGGTTCCTGGTACTCGGCGCCTTCATGGTGGTCGGCTGGCTGGCGTCCAGCGTCGCCTCCCGGGCCTCGTCGTTATCGACCCAGTACGCGGCGCTCGCCGGCTTCGTGGCCGCCGAGGCGCTGATCTTCGCGCCGATCCTCTACATAGCCCACTACCAGGTCGGCGGCGGCGTGATCCAGAGCGCGGGCCTTGTCACCCTGATCGCCTTCGCCGGATTGACCGCCGTGGCGTTCATGACCCGCAAGGACTTCAGCTTCATGGGCGCCATGCTGCGCTGGGGCGGCATCATCGCTCTGGTCGCCATCGTCGCGGCGCTGCTGTTCGGCTTCCATCTCGGCACCTGGTTCTCGGTGATCATGGTCGCCTTCGCCGGCGCCGCGATCCTCTACGACACCAGCAACATCCTGCATCACTACCCCGAAGATCGGTACGTCGGGGCGGCGCTTGGATTGTTCTCGTCGGTGGCGCTGATGTTCTGGTACGTCCTGCGCATCTTCATGAGCCGCGACTGATCCGAACCGTTCAGGCAACGACTCAAAGGGCGGCCAGCGGGCCGCCCTTTTTCGTTCAAGGCTCGTTCGCCGGTCTAGAGGCTCCGGGCGAACTTCCAGCTCTCCCAGCAGGCGATCGAGTACATCACCGCCGGGGCCAGGATCGCCACGATCAGCATCAGCGGCGAGCCGCCCAGGGCCAGCAGGCCCGAGAGTGCCGCAGGAATCGACCAGAGCATCATCCGGCCGGCCGCGTAGCGGTTGGTCGGGTACCACTTCTCGTCGGACTCGAGAGAGGCGGCGAAGCGCGCGCCGTAGATTCCGTTGCGCGGAACCTTGCCCTGGCGCATGGGGATGACCAGGATCACCACCAGGATGGCGAGCAGCAGGTTCGTGAATGCGACCGCCAGTGCTAATGCCATAGGGCACCTCCCTTCGTAAGAAAAGAGATTACCCCGGGCTGCAGCGTTTATTCGTGAGCGGGGCCGAAAATCGACCGATGTCGAAATCCGGCCTAGTTCCCGCCCAAATCGAGGGTTGTCGTCTGTCCCTTCCGGATCGAAACCCGGTGGCTGAGCCCGCAGGCAGCGAGGTCGTACTCACCCGGCGGGAGTCCGCGAACGCGGACTGAGTTCTCCACTCCGAGCAGGACCCGGGCATATCCGTCGGCCCGGGTCAGGCGGATCTCGGAGCACCCCGGGGGGACCGAGGCGTCAAGTGCGCCGCCCAGGGGCGGTAGCTGGAGTTTCTCGACGACAGCCATTCCTTTCATCGCGGGGCGGCCGATAGCCTGCCGCACCGTGCCTTCGATGTGGGGATGATGGTACGTCACGGACATATCGGCGACGACTGGGAATGAATCGACGGCAATCTCCAATGAGCCGCCTCTTCGTGTGGTGCGAGTTCGGAACTCGTCTACCGGCCAACTATGAGGGCTCAGGCGACTCTCTGCTTCGAACGAACCGAGTTCAGGGTTGAACATTGCGGTGTCGCCGGCTTGAGGCTCAGGGATCCATTCGAAGCGAGGCTCGCACCGAGTCTCGACCGGATCCAGTCGTTCTCGCTTGGGGTTAGAACTAGCCTCGAAGATGGTTGCTTTGCGCGGATCGTCTCCGCCGCCGATCCAGTGCCAACGGTCGAAGGGGTCTGGGAGGATCCCCACGATGTATGGCCCCTCGACCAGCGGCCCGAAGATGACCGGTCCCGAGGCGATATCTCCCTTGGGGAGATAGAACGAAGCGTCCGCCTCTGCCTGGACGGGGCGGAAGATGTTGTCCTCTACGAACCTGGCTTGCAAGAGCGCGGGAAGGCCCTGCTCGACCGAGATGATCACCACCTCAGCGCCGAAGTCGAAGTCATGCCCGTCACCGCAGGCAAGGGCGGCCTCGATCGTGGCAGCTCTCCGAGCGACGGCGTCAATGAAGTGTTTCGGCCCGTCGCGGAGCAAGTAGGTCCCGTCCAGCGGGTCGGTGCCGGCTCCGTCGATCACGGCGAGGTGATGGTTGCGAGCGAGACGGTCCGGGAGCGTCGCGGTCAAGTCGTAGTGTCCGGATTCGACGCCATTGAAGACCAGGCGGCCGGTGGAGTCGGTCGTTTCGGGTGGTCTCCGTCTGTCCCACGCGTTTCCGCTGAAATGCAGTACAGGGATCATTTCGGAACTCTCGATTTCGACGCTGACGTCCGGGACGGGGCGGCCTCCTTCCTCGGTGAGAATCTGGAGCGTGAGAGCTGCCCCGCGTTCCATCATGAGCCGAACGCTTTCAGGCTTGCCTTCGGAGCAAACGGCGTCTGCCTCTCGAAGCGCATCCATGAACCCGGAACGGCGGACCCCGACTACGTAGCGCCCATGAGGCACTTTCACTCGCGCGATCCCTGTTTCGTCGTCCGCATCTTCTGTTTCAAGGGGCTCGGTTCGGTACGGATCGCTCCCTGATGGCCAAACGCCGACCTCTACGTAGTCAAGCGGGCCGGAATCCGCGGCTTGCTTGTCGACCGCGCTCACCTGGAGAAAACAGTGGTCCGGGTCGCTCGCAACAGAGAATCGGATCGTCGTTTCCTGTCCATGGACCAACGCCACATCGATCTGCCGGGGAACGACACCGAGTCTCTGATCGAGCTCGATCTCCCAGGGGCCGGGGTCCAGGAAGGCCTCGAACCGGGTCTGTTCGCGATTCAGCCACCGCACGTCGCCGCCCTGCCCGTTCTTTAGGTTGGAGGCCCAGGGGATGAGCCTGGGGTGGTTTGGGTTTTCATAGTCGATCTCACCAACGACTCGAGCGCTCTGTTCGATGCTCCAGCGTATCTCGGTGGCAGGAAGCGAAGCGGTAATCTCGAACTCGACGTTTTCGCCACTCCCTTCGACCCACGGCGACGCGCTCTGAAGCCGGGCCCTGAGTCCGGATGGGGAATAGAGCGAGAAGTCGTAATTGCCCGGTGCGAGGGTCAGGTCCTTCGCCACGCCGTCATGCAGCAATATCGGGGTATCGCCGTAACGAAGGTGAACCTTCGCCGGCCAGTTCCGGGGGCCGGAGTGGATATCGACTCGTAGGGATACGGGTGCTCCTCGCCAGAGTTCCAGTGCCACAGCGAGGGTTTCGCGCTTGTCGATCATCACATCGACTGGCCCGACGAACGGGTTCTGCTGCGGCGCGACGAAGCCGTTTGGTGGCGTTGCTCCGATGCGATACGACCCAGGCTCGAGTTGTAGCCTCGCTTCTCCCCCTGCGGAGGAAACGCTCGCTGTCGCGCTGCCCGTTGATCCTGGAAGAGGCGTCGCGGTTACCTCTACTCCGGGAATGGGGCGGGCTTCCCGGTCTCGAACCTGCACCCTGAGTTCGCCGGCAAGCGTCGCGGACACCAGCCCGGTAAGCACGAGGATCAGGCCGAGCAAGGACAGTCGTGGATTTAGGCGGCGTGACAGCATCCGGGTACCTTGCCCCTGAGCCTACATCGTCCGCCGTGGACCACGCCGTGTTTCTTGCGAGTGCCGTTGCTTTGTTCTGCTAGCTCACCGCAAAGGCTGCCTGCCCTACTCCCGCAGCAAAGTCGCCAGGTTCGAGCGGGCGGCGAGCTCGGTCTGGGCGTTCCGCAACTGCTCCAGCCACTTCTGGGCGCCGCTCTCACGGCCCCGGTCGGTCAGCTCGTAGCCGATGTGCAGCAGCTCGCCCGCGCCAACCGCCTCGGGAGGCTGGGCCAGGGCGTAGGTGTTCTCGTTGCGGTCGAGGCGGTGCAGGATGCCGTGCTCGACCAGCGCCCCGGTCATGTGCTGGACCACCTGCAGGGGCAGGCCCAGCGATTCCACCAAGTCCCGTTCGCTCGAGGGATGTCCCTCTGCGAAGCGCTGGGCCACGGTACGGGTCAGCGCCACGACGGTCAGCGGATCGACGAAGCCTTCATGTTCCGGCTCCGGCTTGCGATTGCGTTCTTCCAGCGCCTCGCGGCTGACGGTTTGATGCGCGGCGGCGATCTCGAGCCCCCACATCACCACCATCCACATCAGGTAGACCCAGAACATGAACAGGGGAATCAAACCCAGCGAACCGTAGAGCTGGCGGATCGAGATCGCGTTTTCCATGTACGCGCCGAGGGACGCCTTACCCAGCGAGAGGAACAGCGCGGCCACCGCCGCGCCGAGCGCCGCCGAAGGCGCGGCGACGAAGGTGTTGGGCACCATGCGATAGATGATGAACACGATCAGCCACAACAGCAGCAGCGACCAGCTCCAACCCAGGGCGCCGATGACCCCGTCCCACGCCCGCACATCCTGGATCACCCGGTCGACCTTGCCGTCGACGTAGAAGATCGCGGCCAGCCCCGCCGGCGCCAGGCACAGCACGAACCAGTAGTTGGGCACGCGCCGCACCCAGGAGCGTCCCCTGGGCGCGTGGTAGATCGTGTTGAAGCTGTTTTCGATGGTGACCATCAAGCCCAGCGCCGAATAGACCAGGACGCCGACGCCGACCCAGCCGATGGCGGTGACGTTGATCGACTCCACCTGGGACAACAAATCGAGCAGCCATTGACTCAGCGTCTGGCTGCCGGCCTGTCCCGCTCCTGCAAAAACTCTAATTTCGCCAAGCCCCATAGTGAGGAGCAGGCGCTCGGTGCTGGCGTAGAAACGATCCCATCCACTGAGCGCACGCACCACCAGCGTGCCCACCACCAGCACCGGCAACAAACCGAACAACGTGCGGAAAGACAGCGCTGCCGCCATTTCCTGCGCGCGATTGGTCCCCAGCCGTTTCGCTCCGTGAAGACCGAGCAGGTAGGTGAAGCGCAAGGTGCGCTGACCGCGATTGAGTTCGGCGTGCGGTTCGTGAACGAGTCGCGAAACCTGTCCGCGCCAGCCTCTGAATGGATTGCCCAGCATGTGCACTCCCGGCGTTGCATCGATTCCCGAGAGGGGTTCTGCTACCTTGCTCATCCCCTCTCCGACCCACCCCAGGGGACGGAGTCCTGCAGCGAGTATAGGTCCGACAAAAATCTTTGTGACTTTTGTTGCGCCCTCGAATCTACCTACTTGACTGCCCCAGTGGCTCGGCGGTTCGCACCGAAAAGGTCGAGCAGAAGCAGCCACTATTGAATTACTTGAATCTGTGAAGGTGGCGACGTGTGGGTTGCCATCCAAGGAGGAGTGGAGATGAAAGTGCGTATGTCCCAGTGCATCGTCGCGGTGGCTGTTTTGGCCCTGTGTGTCCCGGTTTTCGCCCAGAGCGATATCGCCAAGCTGGAGGCCGGAAACGAACTGCTGCCGCCGGCCGCCAAGCCGGGTGAGTGCTACGCCCGCGTCTACGTGTCGCCGAAGTACGGCACCGAAACCGAGCGGGTGCTGACCCGTGAAGCGTCTTCCCGCGTCGAAATCGTCCCGGCCAAGTACGAGTGGGTCACCGAGCGTGTCCTGGTCAAGGAAGCCAGCAAGCGCCTCGAAGTGGTCCCGGCCAAGTACGAGTGGGTCGAGGAGCGGATGCTCGTCAAGCCCGCCGCCAAGAAGATCGTCGAAGTCCCGGCCCAGTGGGAGACCGTGACCGAGCGGGTGCTCGATCGCCCCGCCCACACCGTCTGGAAGAAGGGCACCGGCCCGCTGCAGAAGGTCGACAACGCCACCGGTGAGATCATGTGTCTCGTCGAGGTTCCCGCCACCTACAAGACCGTGACCAAGCGCGTGCTCAAGGCCGCCGCGACCACTCGCGAAGTCGAGATCCCGGCCGAGTACAAGACCGTCAAGAAGCAGGTCATGAGCAACCCGCCCAGCACCCGTGAGATCGAGATCCCGGCCGTCTACGACACCGTCAAGACCCGCCGCCTGGTGAAGGACGCCGAGTCCCGCACCATCGAGATCCCGGCCGAGTACAAGACCGTCACCCGCACCATCCAGACCACCGACGGCCGCATGGAGTGGGCCACGGTGCTGTGTGAGACCAACGCCACTCGCGGCACGATCATGAGCATCCAGCGCGCCCTCAAGGCCGCCGGCTACAACCCGGGCGACATCGACGGTGTCATCGGTACCGACACCATGAACGCCGTCCGCTCGTACCAGAAAGCCAAGGGCCTGGCCCAGGGCTACCTGACCTACGAGACCATCGACGCCCTCGGTGTGAAGCTCTAAAGCGACTCTAGAAATCAATTGGCGAAAGGGCCCCGCAAGGGGCCCTTTTTTTTGCGTTTTGAACCGGTTTCGACGCCCGCCCAGGCTGTTGCAGCTACGGGAAAAAGTTTTCCTGACCCCCGTGTGACTTTCCGGATTCGCCGCGGTCTGAGGGTGTGAGGGCGGGGGAACCGCCGGGAGGGGAAAACGATGGATTTCAACGCTTTGTGGAACTCGATACTGGACACGCTGGGAGGGTCGCTGCCGACCATTCTCGGCGCCCTGGCGATTCTGGTCGCCGGTTGGTTCGTGGCGCTGGTCGTCCGTGCCGCCGTCCGCCGCTCGCTGAACCTGGTCGGCCTGAACAAGCGCCTGGCCTCGGGTACCGAGAAGCCGCTGGACGTCGAGTCCGGCATCAGCGCCGGTGCCTACTACGTGGTGCTGGTGCTGGCGTTGATCGCGTTCCTCAACGTGTTGGGGCTGGGACTCGTCTCCGGCCCCCTCGAGGCATTCGCCCAGCGGGTCTTCGACTACATGCCCCAGCTCTTCGCCGGCGCGGCGCTGACCCTGGTGGCCTGGCTCGTCGCTTCGGTGCTGCGCAAGGGGGCGACCCACGCCCTGGCCTCGACCAAGGTCGATGAAAAGCTGTCCTCCGCAGCCGGCGTCAAGCCGATCAGCGAGAGCGCCGGACAGACCCTCTACGCCCTGACCCTGCTGGTGTTCCTGCCGGCGATCCTCGGCGCCTTCGGTATCACCGGCCTGCTCGGCCCGGTGCAGTCGATGGTCGACGAGGGGCTGAGCATGCTGCCCAACGTGCTGGCCGCCGTGCTTCTCGGCGTAGTCGGCTGGATCGTGGCTCGCATCGTGCGGAGCCTGGCGGTGCATCTGATGAACACCGTCGGCGCCGACCGCATCGGCGTCAAGGCCGGACTGCGCGAGGGGGCCCTCGGCCGGCTGGTCGGCGTGATCGCCTTCGCCGCGATCCTGCTGCCCGCCTCGATCGCGGCCCTGCACGCACTCCAGATCGAAGCAGTGTCGGTGCCCGCGACCCAGATGCTCGAACAGATCCTGACGGCCGTCCCCAGCATGGTCGCCGCGGGTCTGGTGCTGGCCCTGGCCTGGTTCGGTGGCCGCCTGCTGGCCGACCTCTCCCGGGAGCTGCTCGCCGGCGTCGGGATCGATTCAGTGCCCCAGCGGCTCGGCTTCAAGGGGGACTCTCCGCAGAAGCCCTCCCGGGTCATCGGAACGCTGGTCGCCGTCTTCGTCATGCTGCTGGCCCTCGCTGAGGCCGGTTCCATGCTCGGCTTCGACCAGATCAGCAATCTGGTCGGCACGCTGGTCTCCTTCGGTGGGCAGGTGCTGCTCGGCTGCGCGGTGATCGCCGTCGGGCTGTGGCTGGCCAACCTGGCCCAGGCCGCGATCCGGGGCTTCGATTCCCGCTACGCCGGTCCCGGCGCCGAGGTCGCCCGCTTCGCCATCCTCGGCCTGGTGTTCGCCATGGGCCTGCGCGCCATGGGCATCGCCGAGGACATCGTGAACCTGGCCTTCGGGCTGACCCTTGGATCGATCGCCGTCGCCGGCGCCCTGGCGTTCGGCCTGGGTGGTCGCGAAGCCGCCGGTCGCCAGCTCGAGCACTGGTTCTCCGGACTGCGCGGTGAGCGCGGCCGGATTGAAGATCAGGGCCGCTCCGCCTAAGGAGCGCCCGCAACCATCGACGTCCGTCGGTTCGGTCCCTTGCAACTGGGGGCGGGGGGCCGGGCCGGCGGCCGCCGAGTCACTCCGAGGCTCGGCACGAGAAGTTCGACGATCGCCGGTTCGGTCTCTGCAACTGGGGGCTGGGGCCGGGCCGGCGATCGCCGAGCCCCCCGGGGCAAGCGCCCGGGAAGCGGCTCGGGAGAAGGTCCGACAAGTTCGACTCCGGGCGGCCGGGCCCCCTGCAACTGGGGGCGGGTGGTTCGCGCCGGCCGGGGTCGAAACTTTTTTTCGGGCCGATGTCCCCCCTCCCGGGGTGGCGTCGTAAGGATGGAGTGAGAGGTGGCTCCCCCGAGCGCTTCTCACCGAAAACGTCTCTCGCGGTGCCCGGGTGGTCCGGGCATGGCGAAGGCAGCTGACACCTGATTGCTGTGCCACCCTTCCGCGGCTCGATCCAGGGGACGCCCTCGAGCCTGTGACTATCGGTGCGGCGGGACCGTAAATCCGGCTTCCCGCCGTACCCCCCTCCCTCCCTTTCTTGACGACGGCGAGGCCCTCTCGTAGCCTCGGGAGTCATGACCCGCGACCCCCTCAAGGACCTGACTCCGGAGCGCTGGCAGCAGATCCAGCCGATCCTCGATCAGGCCCTGGAGTTGCCCGCCGCCGAGCGCGCCGCCTACCTCGACGAGGCCTGCGGCGACGACGCCGATCTGCGGACCCTGGTCGAGAGCCTGGTGGCTGCCGACGAGGAAGAGGGGGGTGTGCTCGACCGGGACAGCCCGATGCTCCTCGAGGATCTGGTCGCCCAGGTGGCCGAGGACGCGACCCTGACCGGCGACCGCTCGGACTTCGAGGCCACCTCCGGCCGCACCCTGCGGGACATGCTGATGCAGCTCCACGGCAGCTCCGAGTCCGATGTCTACGACCCCTCCTCCAGCACCACGATCCTGTTCCCCGGCATGGAGGCCCACAAGGAGGGCTCCAAGGTCGGGCACTACCGGATCGTGCGGCGCATCGGCGAAGGGGGCATGGGGGTGGTCTACGAGGCCGAGCAGCAGGACCCCCGCCGCCGGGTGGCGGTCAAGGTGCTGCGCGGCGGGGCCGAGGCCAATCGCAAGCGGATCCGCATGTTCCGCCGGGAGGCCCAGGCGCTGGGCCGGTTGGATCACACCGGCATCGCCCGGGTCCACGAGGCGGGGGTCACCAAGGGGGGCGAGCACTTCTTCGCCATGGAGTTGGTCGAGGGGCCGACCCTGAGCGAGTGGCTGAACGAGCGGAGCGCCGTGGAGAGCCGCGCCGAACTGGAAGAGCGCCTCGAGCTGTTTCGCGGCATCGTGCAGCCGGTCTCCTACGCCCATCAGCGCGGGGTGATCCACCGGGACATCAAGCCCTCCAACATCGTGGTCGCGGCCGAAGGGGTGAAGGTGCTGGACTTCGGCCTGGCCCGCATCGTCGACGGCGACATGGGCAAGACCACCCTCCGCACCAGCGCCGCCGAGATCCAGGGCACCCTGCCGTATATGAGCCCGGAGCAGGTCCGGGGCGAGAACGACGAGATCGATGTGCGCTCCGACGTCTACTCGTTGGGAGTGCTGCTCTACGAGCTGCTGTCCTGCGCCCGGCCGCTGGATCTCAAGTCGAAGTCGCTGCCCGAGATGGCCCGGGCGATCTGCGAGCAGCCGCCGGCACCGCTGGATGCCCGCGCCGTCGACGACGACGTGCGCACCATCGTGGCCAAGGCGCTGCGCAAGGATCCGGCGGAGCGCTATCAGAGTGCCGCGGCGTTGCTCGAGGACATCGACCGCTTCCTGACCAACCAGCCGATTCTCGCCCGGCCGCCGAGCTCCCTCTACGAGCTGCGCAAGCTGGTTCAGCGTCATCGTGGAACGTTCACCCTGGCCCTGGCCTCGGCGGTTCTCGTCGTGGGGCTGGCGCTGGCCGCCGCCTTCCAGTCGGTGACCGCCTCCCGCGAGCGGGACCGGGCCAACCGGGAAGCCGCGGCGTCGGAGCAGGTCTCCCGCTTCCTGATCGAGCTGTTCGAGAAATCCGATCCCAACGAAGCCGATGGGGGCGAGCTGACCGCCCGGGACCTGCTCGACCAGGGCAAGGTGCGCATCGAGCAGGAGTTGAGCGATCAGCCGCTGGTGCGGGCGCGGCTGTTGGCGACCATGGGCGCTTCGTACCGGGCGCTGGGAGATTTCGACTCTGCCGAAGCGGAGATCCGCGAGGCGTTGCGTATCCGGCAGGAGCTGCTGCCCGAGGGGCACCCCGACATCGGCGAGAGCCTGACCGACGTCGCCGGCATGCACCGGGTGCGTCACGACTACGCCAAGGCCGCCGAGATCTACGAGCAGGCGCTGCCGATTCTCGAGGCGGCCTACGGACCCGACGACGTGCGTCTGGGGCCGGCGATCAACGGCCTGGCCATCGCCAAGCGCCATCTGGAACAGCGGGACGAGGCCGAAGCGCTCTACGAACGCGTGCTCGAGATCCGGGAGCGAGAGCTCGGGCCGATGCATCCCGACGTGGCCGAGACCTTGGGCAACCTGGCGGTGCTGGTCGGTGTGTCGGGTGACCGTGAGCGGGCCCGCGGACTTCACGAGCGGGCGCTGGCGATCCGCGAGGAGTACTACGGTCCGAACCACCCCCGGGTCGCCGCCAGCCTGCACAACCTCGGGACCTTCCTGGCCAAGGGGGACGATGACGCGGCGGGGGAGGAGATGTACCGCCGGGCCATGGAGATCCGCGAGAAAACCCTGGGACCGAATCATCCGGAGCTCGGGTTGAGCGTGACCAATCTGGCGATCAACCTGAACAAGCAGGGGCGTTACCGGGATTCGCTGCCGGTGATCGAGCGGGCGCTCCGCATCTGGCGCAACTCCCTGGGCGAGGGCAACCCCCGCTACGCCTGGGCGGTGCTGCAGCGGGGGGTGTCGCGGATGGAACTGGGTGAGCTCGAACCGGCCCTGACCGACTTCGAGACCTCTCTGGCGGTTCGCGAGCACTCCTTCGGACCGAAACACTCATCGACTGCGTGGACCTACTGGTACATCGGCGAGCTCCATCGCCGGGCAGGCCGGACCGACGAGGCGATCCGGGCCCATCGCCGGGCCTACGAGATTCGCGAGGAGCGGCTCCCCGAGGACGAGGACGAGTTCGCCGACAGCAAAGAGGCCCTGGAGCAACTCGGCGCCCTCTGATTCGGCGCGCCCCGCCGCTGTTTTTCCCGCACCCCGCCCCGGCTGAAAAAAATCACGCCGGCGGTGTCCCCCCGGAATTCGCTTTGTCGTCTTACCTTGCGAACCCCCGCAACGGTTCTCCCCAGGGAATTCGGGGAAGGTGGACTCCCTGATTCCCGATGCCCGGACCGGCCGGATGCCTCCTCAACCGGCCTGTCCGGGCGCCCTTTTTCTCCCGGTTGTTTCCATCACCCGATCCCGCTACGCTCAGGTCGCGGCGTTGCCCGTACGGGAGATGTGGTGGACCACGGCGAGATCACCCAGCTATTGAAGGCTCACGGCCAGGGGGACACCGAGGCGCTGACCTCGCTGTTCGAGCTGGTCTATAAGCAGCTGCGGGGCATGTCCCGGCGGCAGCTCTTTTCCGGCGGCCGCGACCAGACGCTGGACACCACGGCGCTGGTCCACGAGGCCTACCTCAAGCTGGTCGACCAGAACATCGAGTGGGCCGACCGCCGGCACTTCTTCGCCGTGGCGGCCAAGGCGATGCGCCACATCCTGGTCGACTACGCCAAGGCTCGCCGCCGTGAAAAGCGGGGCGGCGGCAACGAGCCTGAGGTGTTCATGGAGTCCCTTCACGGCGAGCTCGCCGCCACCGACCAGATCGTCGAGCTGGATCTGGCGCTGCAGAAGTTGGAGAAGCTGGATGCGCGCCTTGCCGAGGTGGTGCAGTACCGTTTCTTCGCCGGCCTGTCGGTGGAGGAGACCGCCAACGTGCTCGGGGTGACCGATCGCACGATCAAGCGGGATTGGCGCAAGGCCCGGGCGCTCCTGCAGCTCCAGATGGGAAGCCCGCCGCCGAGCCCCGACGAAGCCGGCTCCTAGCCCATCTGATCGGGGCGGGGGTGGTCAGCGCACCCGGTAGGCGTAGAGCGACGCCACCGCGCCCGACGAGGTCTCGTTGTACAGGTAGACCCGGTAGCGGGGGAAGGCGATCCGCACCGTCATCTGTTCCGAGACGAAGATCGCGTCACCACCGTTGGCATGGGCCTGGACCTCCAGCGGGAACAGGATCTTCCCTTCGTTGCGCATCAGGAAGTTGAAGGCGTCGACGTCGGGGACGAGCAGCGCGCCGACCCGGCCCTTGCCCGGCACCGCTTCCTTGAACTCGCCGCCGAGGCTCAGCACCATCTCCGAGAATCCGTCGGTATCGAGGACGCCGACTTCGATCAGGCGCTCGGTATCCGCCCGGTTGACCGGAGTGACCTGCTGGCGTTCGAAGGCGACGAGCCAGCCGCTCTCCGCCTGGGCGGAGAGCGTGGCGAGCATGCCGAGCAGCAGCAAGCCGGCAAGGAGCATCGGGCGGAGGTTTCTCGTGGTCATCATCGCAACTCCCGTCGGGTGAGTGGTCCCGGACCGCGATTGTACGCCACGGGGCCCGGCCTGCCGGCCGGCCGCTAGGCCGATTCCTCCTCCCGGTTGGAATCCTCGGTGGAGAGGAAGGCGCTCAGGGAGCCGAGTTCCAGCTCGTTGCCCTGCTGCCAGGCATCCCGCAGGTGCTGCTTGTCTTCGCTGGTCAGGTGCCAGGACAGACGCCCTTCCCGCGGAGATTCGGGCTCGAAGCAGAAGTGCTTGATGTCGAGGTTCGGCCAGGTCTCGCGCAGCGCCTCGACGGTGGCCCGGCGTCGCTCGCGCTGGGTCTGACCCCGGGCGGAGAGGATGCCGCGCACCGGGCCGAGCAGCGCCGCCTGCCAGGGTTTCGAGCCGTCGGTGGCCAGGGGAGAACGGAAGGCCTCGATCTCGATGACCGCGACCCGCTCCAGGCTGGAGGGGGCGTGGGGCAACACCCGGTTCAACACCTCGCAAAGGGAGACCAGGCCGCTGTTGTCGTGGTACCCGCCGTCGATCAGATGCTTGACCTTGAGTTCCGATTTCTCGCCCGAGCCACGGGCGGCCCGCACGTAGCCCCGTGAGGCGGGGCTGACGTAGGGGAAGGTCGCCGACAGCCGCGCGGCGGTCCACAGCGGAATATCGACGTCGTCGTCGTCGGTGAAGCGGGCCAGCGAGCAGCCGTCCGCCGCGGGATCGAGGGCCAGCGGCGTCAGCAGGACCCGCTCGCCGCTTCGCATGGCGGTGGCGTTGAGAATCGGCAGCGGCAGCTCGCCGCGGCGGATCTCGCCGGTGAGTTGTTCCAGGGCCTGTCCGCCGTCGGGAGCCTCGAGTGGAGGCGCGTCTTCGTCGGCGTTCTGTTGCCAGGCCCGTTCGAGGAGTCGGCCGCGGTCCCAGAACGGCCCGTGAAGCAGCGACAGTAGCTGCAGCGAAAGGAAGCGCGAGGTGCTGCGGTAGGTCAGGCCGAAGGCTACCGACGACAGGCTGGAGGCCACCGAGCGCCGATGGGCCTGCCGCAGGGTTTCCTCGGTGTTCGTGCGGCCGAAGCGCTGGAGCGACTCCAACACGAAGGCGAGGCCGACGGACCCTCCGGAGACGGCGCTGACGATGCGCAGTTCGTCCAGCAGTTCCCGTCGCCGGGCGGAGAGCTTGCCGAGCACCCAGGTGAACCAACCCGCCGCCTGGATGCCGCCGCCGGACATGGCGATCACCACCAGGTTCGGCCCGTTGCCCAACGCGTCGAGGAGCTGTTCCGGCTGCAGCCTTTCGCTGTCGCCGCGGCGGCGCAGCTCGTGGAAGTAGCCGTAGCGCCAACCGCGCCGGGTGAGAAGCGCGGCGGGAATCAGGAACCACAGCAGCAGGATCAACGAAACCGGCACCATCGGGCCGACCCGCACATAGAGGCCGACCAGGAACCAGTTGAGGAAGGTGATCAAGGTGAACAGGTACACCGCTGCCGGGAGGTACCGGTTGCTCCGTTCGGGGCTCAGCAGGTAGCCCGCCATCAACAGGCCCGACAGCAGGCCGGTGACGACGATGGCGTGATAGTGCTCGGGGCGGATCCAACCGTTGTGCAGCAGGCCGCTATCCACCAGGCCGAAACCGATGAGCACGTCGGAGACCAGGGCGCGGACCCGTTCGGCCAGTTCGCTTCCCGGTACCGCAGGCACCGGGAAGGGCATCAGACGCAGCGAGGGCTCGGACATCACCGCCGGCCAGGAGGCGACGTAGCCGATGGCGCCGGCGACGCCGATGCCCGCGGCGGCGCCCACGCAGGCGTGGATGCGATTGCCGGTCCGGGGGGTGACCTTGGCCCGGATGACCGCGGCGACCACGGTCACGAGGCCGAGCGCCGTGAAGACCGCGAAGACCGGGGCGCTGACCAGAGGACCTTCGGCGGCCGGATAGCTGCCGGTCTTGGCCAGGGGCCAGGTGCGTTGCAGCAGTGCAAAGGTGGTCATCGCCGACCACGCGGCGCCCATGCCGACCAGGGAAACCCACATCACGTCGCCGCTCAGCGGTCCGAGCCAGCCCTTACGCGGGTGCAATCCCCGCAGCAGGTTGCCCAGCATCGATTCCAGCGGGCGCACCAGGCCGAGGCTGGCCAGGGGCACGATCAGCAGCAGAACGCCGATCAGCAGCGCCGGCCGGAAGTAGTGCCCGACTTCCAGCAGGTCCAGCACCTGCTGCACGAGCCCCAGCGGCACCCGGGCGGATTCCATCGCAACCTCCAGGGGGAGCGTGACGGCGGCGTCGAGCCGGCCGGCGCCGCGGCCGTCGTTGAGGCGACGATAACACGACAGGCCGAGGCCGAAGCCGCTTTCGCGGCTCGCCCGGGCGGCGCCTTCCGGATCGGTTCCCGGGTCTCCCCGGCGGAGTTACTTGGCCGGTTTGTAGGCGTAGTTCTTGAAGCTGACCCGGAAGAACAGGGAATAGAGAATCGGCACCACACCCAGGGTCAACGCCGTGGCGAAGAGCAGGCCGTGAATGATGCTGATGGCCATCGGCTCCCACATTGCGCCGCCCCCGAGCCACAACGGGATCAGACCGCCCAGGGTGGTGCAGGTGGTCAGCAGGATCGGGCGCAGCCGCCGCTGGGCCGACTCGACGATCGCTTGCTGAGGGGTGAGTCCGTTGTCGTCGATCTCGATGCGGATGCGGTCGAGCAGCACGATGGCGTTGTTGATCACGATCCCGGCCAGCGAGATGATGCCGAGCAGGGTCATGAAGCCGAAGTAGGACCGCCAGATCAAGAGCCCTGCGGTGACGCCGATGATGCTCAGCGGAATCGTCAGCAGGATGATCGCCGGGCGGCGCACCGAGTTGAACTGGCCGACCAGCAACAGAATGATGATCAGGCCGGCGATGGGCAGCTTGGCGCCGATCGAGGCGTTGGCCTCGGCGGAGTCCTCATCTTCACCGCCGAGCTCGTACTTGTAGCCGAGCGGCCAGTTCTTCGATTCCTCGGCCAGCCATTCGGCCAGGGGGGCGGTGACCGCGGCCGCGGTGTAGCCGGGATCGGTTGCCGCCTCGACGGTCACCGTCTTGAGCCGGTCGCGGCGCAGGATCTGAGACGCCTGGAACTGCACGTCGATGTCGGCGACCTGGCTCAGCGGAACCGAATTGCCGGTGGACTGGGCGTAGACGTTCAGCGTTTCGAGCTTGTCCAGGGCCTGGCGTTCGGCGGAGACCGAGCGCAGCATCACCGGGATCAGCTCGTCCCCTTCACGGAACTCGGTGACCTCCAGGCCGCTGAGGAAGGTCTGCAGCGAGATCGCGATGTCCTGGTTGGTGATCCCGGCCCGGCGGGCCCGGGGCTGGTTGATGTCGACGAACAGCTTCTTGGCCCGGGATCCCCAGCTGTCTCCCAGCAGCACGGCGCCGTCGGTTTCGGTGACCCGGCCCTTGACCTGGTCGACCAGGGCGAACAGCTCCTCGGTGTCCCGGCCGCTGATACGGATCGCCACCGGAGGCCAGCTCGAGGGGCCCGACGAGAGCGCCCGGGCGATCGGCACCACGTCGGGGTAGCGATCGCGAATCCAGCGCTCGATTTCTTCGGCGTAGGTGTCCACCAGCGGCCGCGACGTGGTGTTGACCACCATCACGCCGTAGTTGGGTGCCGACTGTTCGGGGTTGTACGAAAGCATGAAACGCGGTGCGCCGCTGCCGATGAAGGTGCTCCAGTTGAGGATGCCCTCTTCACGGTCGGGGCCCACCTTGTACTCCCGCTCCAGATGCTCCTCGATCTCCCGCACGATCTCCTCGGTGTGGTGAATCGGGGTGTAGAGCGGCAGTTCGATCTCGACGGTGAAGGTCGCCCGGTCGTTGTCGGGGAAGAACAGCGCCGGGACGAAGCCCATGCCGAAGACCGCGACGAAGAACAGCACGACGACGCCGGCCAGGGCCAACAACGGCTGCTTGAGCCCGGTGAGCAGCATCGAGCGGAAGGTGCGGTAGAAGCGGGTGTTGAAGTCGGTGCCGCCCTGGTTCTTCGGTACCTTGAGGAAGGCGACGCAGAGCATCGGGATCATGGTCAGCGACAGCACCCAGGAGCAGAGCAGGGTGATGGTCACCACCTTGAACAGCGCGGCGGTGTATTCGCCGACCGCCGATTCGGCCAGGAAGATCGGCAGGAACGCCGCGGCGGTGGTCAGCGACGAGGTCAACAGCGGCATGCGCAGCTCGTTGGCCGAGTCCACGGCGGCCTTGAGCTTCGGTTTGCCCTCGCCCACCTGCACCATGATCGATTCGGACATCACGATGGCGTTGTCGACCAGCATGCCCAGGGCGATGATCAGCGAGGCGATCGACATCTGATCGATGCTGATGTCGAAGAGGCTCATGACGAAGATCGCGGCGACCATCGCCATCGGGATCAGGCTCGAGACGATCAGTCCGGTGCGCAGCCCCAGGAACAGGAGCATCACGCCGGCCACGATCAGCACCGCCTGGATCAGGTTCTCGACGAAGCTGGCGACGACCTGCTCGACCACCTCGGGCTGGAACTGGATGTAGTTGAAGTCGATTCCGATCGGGTAGAAGCCGCGCACCCGTTCGATGGTGGCGTTGACCTCCTCACCGAGAACGTTGATCCGTCCGCCCTCGCGCATCGAGATCGCCAGGACCAGCCCCGGGCCCCCGTCGACCCGCACCCGCTGGCGCGGGGGATCGATGTAGCCCCGCTGGACCTCGGCGACGTCGCGCAGGTAGGTCACCTGGGTACTGCCGGGGAGCGGAATGACCGTCTGCTCCAGATCGGTGACCGTCTCGAAGTTGCCCGAGGGTTCGATGACGAAGGTCTCGTAGTCGGTACGGACGTCGCCGCCGGAAATGATGATGTTCTGCGACTGCAGGATGTTTTGGAGCTGTCCCGGCGAGATGCCGAGCTCGGACAGGCGCGCGTTGTTGTACTCGACGAAGATCCGTTCGTCCTGGTCGCCGTAGATCTCGACCTTGGCCACCTCGTTGATCAGCAGCAGCTCGTCACGGACCTCGTCGGCGATGTCCTTCAACTCGCGGTAGGAAAAGGCGGCGTCACCGGAGATGCCGACCATGATGCCGAACACGTCGCCGAACTCGTCGTCGACGCTGGGCCCGATCACGCCGTCGGGGAGCTCCCCCCGCGCCCGGTCGACCTTGCGCCGCAGGTTGTCGAAGATCGGGCGCATGTTCTTGTACTCTTCGCGGAAGTTGGCGAAGACGATCGATACGCCGGTCTTCGACTGGCTGTTGACGAAGTCGAGCTCGGGGATCTCCTGGATCGCCTTCTCGAGCTTGTCGGTGACCAGTTGCTCGACCCGGGCGGGGCTGGCGCCGGGGAGCCGGGTCTGCACCACCGCGGTGCGGATGATGAAGCCGGGGTCTTCGCTGCGGGGCAGGGTGAAGTAGGCCTGCATCCCGGCGAAGAACACCACCGCCAGGGCGATGATGGTGATCCGGTTCTTCTCGATCGCGAGCTGGGTCAGGTTCATGACTGTCTCGGCAACTTGACCTGCTGTCCGTCGGTCAGTCGCGCGACCCCGGCGGTGACCACCTGTTCGCCGACCTCGACGCCGGAAAGAATCTCCAGGCCGTCGGCGGTCAGCGGCCCGACCTCGACGCCACGGCGGCGGACCACGCCGGTTTCGCCGGAGGCTTCCAGTACGAAGACGAAGGAGCCGTCGTCATCGGCGGCGACCGCGTGGCTCGGCAGCAGGATGCGCTGCCGGTCCTCGCCGCTGAAGCGGAAGGTCACGTTGGCCGCCATGCCGAAGCGGATGTCCGGGTTCTCCCGTTCGAGCCGGGCGGTGACCGGGAAGGTGGTGGCGTTGGCGGTGGAGGCCACACCGACCTCGGTGACCACCCCGGGGAACTCTCCTTCCAGGGCGTCGAAGCCGATGGTGACCGCGTCCCCCTTGTGGATCTGGGAGATCATCACCTCGGGGATCGCGACCTCGACCTCGGGACGCTCGCCCGAGGTGAGCAGCACGATCGCCTGCCCGTTGCCCACGTTCTCGTTGACCTCGACGTTGACCGCCGCGATGGAGCCACCCACCGGCGCCCGCAGCGCCGAGTAGCTCAACTGACGCTTCACGCTCTCCAGGCTCTGCTGGGCCGCGTCGACCGCCGCCCGGGCGGACTGGAAGCCGGCGGTCGCCTGGTCCAGTTCGGTCTGGGACGCATTGTTGTTTTCCCACAGGCCGCGGATGCGCTCGAGATCCGACTCGGCGTTGCGAAAGGTTGCCTGGGACTGGGCCAGCGCCGCTTCCGCCTGGTTGACCGCGATCTCGAAATCCCGCGGCTCGAGCCGGGCGATCAGCTGATTGCGGCGCACGGTGTCGCCGACCTTGACCGCCAGCCGTTCGATACGGCCGTTGACCCGGAAGCTGAGTTCGGTTTCCTGGCTGGCCCGGGCGGTGCCCGAGAAGGTGCGGCTGCGGGCGGACCCCGTGGCCATCACCGTTTCACTGCGCACCGGGCGCAGTACGGTTTCCACCACCGGTTCCTCGGCGCAACCGCCGAGAATCAACAGTGCCGTCAGGGCGAGGAAGGGCCGCCGTGCCGTCAACCGCCGGCTCACGGGGTGGCTCCCGGGACGGTGCCGCCCCGTTCCTCGATAAATCCGTCGAGTCGTTGGAACCATGCTTTCCGCTCCTCGTCCGATTCGAAGAAGTCGAAGTTGTTGGTCGCCCGCTGGACTTCCATCATGTCGATGATGAAGTCGAACACCGAGTTCTCGGCGCTCTGGGCCGCGACCAGCTGCGCGTTCTGCGCATCCAGCAGGTTGATCACCGGAACCACTCCGCGGGTGTAGGAGTCGGCGATCAGCTCAAGGTTCTTGTCCGCCGCATCGGCGGCTTCCCGGGTCAGTTCGATGGCCTGATAGGTCGAGACCGCGTCGTAGAGGGCGGTGCGGATTCCGAGCTCGACCTGTTGTCGCACGAGATCCCGTTCGAAGCGGAGCTGGGCCACCGTCTCGCGGGCCTGCCGGGTCTCGGCATCGCGTGCGCCGCCCACGTAGAGCGGGAGTGCGGCCGATAGCCCGATGCTCCAGTTGTTGCGATCGGCGATGGGGACCCCGGTGCCGCTCATGGGTAGTCCGGCGCCGCTCTGTTCGAACCGCTCGGAGACCTCGCCGGAGAGGGAGACCTCGGGGGCCCAGAAGCTTCGTCGCGCAGCCAGAAGCACCCGGTCCTGGGCTGCGATGGCGGCGTCGAGGGCGCGCAGGTCCGGCGACCGGTCCAGGCCCTCTCCCACCGAGAACTCCCGGAACAGGCCAAAGGCCTGGGGGTTGTCCACGTAGGTCTCGATGCGGTTGTAGTCGGGGAACATGCCCTTGTCGTCGAGGTCCGGAACCACGGCGTGGAAAGGTTCTTCCTGGGGCCGGTTCATCAGCTGGTTGAGCACGTTGCGGGCGGCCCGGGTCTGGTTCGATGCGGTGATCACCGAGCTGCGGTCGCTGGCCAGCCGGCTCTCCCAGCGGTAGACGTCGGCGGGGCCCGCCGAGCCGATGCGCTCCCGCCGCCGGGCCAACTCCAGGTTGGATTCGGTCAGCTTGAGGTTGTCCCGCTGAATGCGCTCCAGGGTCTCGGCCCGCAGCACGTTGAGGAACGCAACCGAGGTGTCGAGGGCGATGTCGAGCATCAGCGCTTCCCGCTGCTCGACCAGGGAGCGCTGTCCTTCTCTCGCGATCTTCAGGTTGGCCCGGGCGCCATCGCCGTAGATCAGCTGCGAGACGCCGACCGTCGCGGTGCCGGTGCGTTCCGGTTGCTGGCCGAAAGAGGCCGCGGCGCGATCCTGATCGATCTGGACGCCGCTGACCGACGCCTGGGCCTGGGGCCGGAAGGCCGAGCGCGCCTGCTCGATGGTTTCCTGTCCTGCGGCGACGCTGCGGTCGAAGGCCGTCAGGTTGAGGTTGGCGGTGACCGCCGCCTGGACCGCATCGGCCATGCTCACGTCGCGACCCCGTTCGGTGCGGTCGTCGTTGATCAACTCCGCCTCGATCAGCACCCGCCAGCGAGGGTAGACGCCGATCTCCCGGGCCGTGGCCAGGTTGAGCATCAGACCGTCGGGCTCTTCGAGGGTTACCGGGAGCTTGGACGGATTGTCCCCGAGCAGCACCCGCTGGATGTTCAGCGCCAGCCGTCGCGCGACCCGGAGCTGATCGGCCTGGCGGCCGACGCCGGCGAGCACGCCCCGGCGAACCTCCGCCTCACCCAGCAGCGAGAAGGTCGGGATCTTGCGTTGGTTGAATCCCTGGATCAGCTTGTCGAACTCGGCGGCGGGCATGCGGATCGCGGGTGTGAGATAGGCGGTCTCGATGTCTGCAGGCAGCCGTCGCAGCACGTCGCTCGCCGAGCCCTTGATCGGAATGGTGACCAGTTCGATGCCCAGCGTCGCCGCGGCGGCCGCGGTGTATTGCTCGAGCTCCGGAATGCCCTCGATGAACAGTTCGTCGACCAGGATGTGCACCCGGGAAAGCCGCAGCACCTCCTGGAACTTCCCCAGGTCCCGCAGGATGCTGTTGGGGGTCAGGATGTAGGTCATGTTCTCGACGCCCGAGGTGTCCCGCACCAGCGGCAGGTTCTGGGCCTGGGGATCGATGGCCCAGGCGCAGATCACCGGTTTGGGCATCGGCCCGCGGCGCACCAGATCGTTGGTCGCCAGGGCGCCGAGGGAGACGACGACGTCGACCTCGGGGTCGGCCAGCAGTTTGTCGATGCCCCGGCGAATCGACTCCAGCGTCCAGTCGCCGGTGACCAGGTGCTTCTCGTCGAAGCGGACATCGAACTGGCGGCGGGTCAGGGCGTGGGTCTGTTCCCGCAGGGCGGCGAGCGCCCGGGCCTGCTCACCGATCAACAGCACGTCCTGGCCGTTGCCGGTTCCGTCGAAGATGACACCGACCTGAACGACCGGCAGGTTCTCCTGGGCGAAGCCCGAGGCCGGCCAGCACATGGCCAGCATGGCGACGATCAAAACTAGGGTGCGCATGGCGTCATGCTAACACCGCGGGCAATGGCCGGGCCTCGGCGATTTGCGCCACCCGGCATGCCTGCGGCGCCAGATCGGAACGTCAGCGATGCAGGTCCTGCAGCCGTTTGACGAACTGGCCGGCCCAGTCGCGAAACGCTCCTTTGGCGTCGCCCCAACGAGTGCTGCTGCCCTTGAAGTTGAAGAAGCGCTTGCCCCGATCCTGATCGACGGCGGCGACGATCCGTTCCGAGGTCCGGGTGTCGACCAGCTCGACCTCGATCGCCGCCCGGCCGACGTCCAGCGCCGGAACCAGGATGCCGACGCCGGTCGCGATGCCGCCGGCCTTGGCTCCGATGTTCTTCCCGGGTGAGGCGGGATCCACGTCGGTCAGCGCCACCCGGATCCGGGCCACGCCATCACCCGGCGCATCGACCACTTCGTAGCCCCCCTCGGTCAACTCCGAGACGATCTGCTCGTGGAAGTAGTCGGTCAGCTCCGCGAGCTCGGTCGGGTCGACGGCGACCCCCTCGGCCTCGGCGTGGAAGTAGACCAGCACCGGGTCGATGATGAAGCGCTTGTACGGGGCCAGTGCATCGGGCCCGCTGCTGTAGACGAGGATCGGACCGTCCTTGGGCCCGGACCGGAGCTGCGAGTAGTCGCCGAGGAATCCCGAGGTGGTGGGACCTTGCTTTGCCGAACAGCCGGCGAGCAGGATCGCCCAGGGGAAAATGGCCACGAGGGTCAGCCAGGTCACCAATCGCGACGGCCTGCGGTGTACCGGCGTCGCAGCGAAAGGTGGAATCGAAGCCGAATTCCTCATCATGCCCCCCTCTTGCGTCGGTCGATCCTACCAAGCTGGTAGGCCTACCAACAAGAACTGTAAGATCGCGGCCATGCCCGTGAATAGGCCGTCAGGGTCCCGGGTATAGAATGCGCGTGCATCCCAAACTAAGGAGAGATCCATGTCTGACGGACCCCGCGTGGTCAGGATGAGCCCGCCGCGCCCCCCGAAGATCCCGGTCGGCATCGTCGGGATCCTGATTCTGGTAGCGGTGCTGGTCGCAGCCGCATTCTCCATGTGGTTCACCGTGCAGCCCGAGGAGGTCGGAGTGGTCTTGACCTTCGGCAAGTACGCCAGGGAGGCACCTCCGGGCTTGCGATTCAAGTGGCCCTGGCCGATCCAGCAGGTGGTCAAGGTCCCGGTGCAGGTTCAGCTCAAGGAGGAGTTCGGCTTTCGCACCGAGCGGACCGCAAGGCGCTCGGACTTCGGCCGGGTGACCGAGGAATCCCTGATGCTGACCGGCGACCTGAACGTCGCCGAGGTCGAGTGGATCACGCAGTTCCGGGTTGCCGATCCCTACGCCTACCTGTTCAAGGTGCGCAACATCGGCGACACCTTCCGCGACATGAACGAGGCGGTGATGCGTGAGGTCGTCGGTGATCGCAGCGTCAACGAAGTGTTGACCATCGGTCGCGAAGAGATCGCATCCCAGGTGGAGCAGCGGCTGCAGGAACTCTGCAACCAGTACGAGACCGGTCTCGAGATCGATCAGATCGTGCTGCAGGACGTCAACCCGCCGGACAAGGTCAAGCCCGCGTTCAACGAGGTCAACCAGGCCCAGCAGGAGCGGGAGCGCATGAT
This sequence comes from Acidobacteria bacterium Mor1, assembly GCA_001664505.1. Classification (GTDB taxonomy): domain Bacteria; phylum Acidobacteriota; class Polarisedimenticolia; order Polarisedimenticolales; family Polarisedimenticolaceae; genus Mor1. The sequence goes on along the minus strand of CP011806.1, from coordinate 3,082,604 downwards.
CAACGAGGCCCAGACCGAATACAACCGGGTGATCCCGCGGGCTCAGGGTGAGGCCCAACAGACGATCCAGCAGGCCGAGGGTTACGCCACCGACCGGGTCAACCGGGCCAAGGGCGATGCCGAGGCGTTCAAGGCGTTGCTGGCAGCGTACAAACGCTCGCCCGACGTGACCCGTCGCCGGATCTATCTGGAGACGATGAACAGCATCTATCCCAAGGTCCAGGACAAGATCGTCCTGGACGACGACTTGAAGGGCGTGCTGCCGTTGCTGCCGCTCGGGTCGGGAGGTGGGAAATGAAGCAGGCCGGACTCATCATCGTGGTCATTCTCGTCGTCCTCGGGCTCGCGGTCGTCAGTGGAGCGATCTATGTGGTCGATGAAGCCCAGCAGGTCGTGATCACCCGCTTCGGTGAACCCCGCGGCGAACCGATCACGAACCCCGGGCTGCACTTCAAGGCTCCGTTTCTCGATACGGCGAACTTCTTCGAGAAGCGCTTCCTCGAGTGGGACGGTGACCCCAACCAGGTGCCGACCCGGGACAAGCGATTCATCTACGTCGACACCTACGCCCGCTGGCGCATCACCGATCCGCTGCAGTACTTCAAGCGACTGCAGACCGAGCGGGGCGCGTTGCAGCGGCTCAGCGACATCCTCGACGGTGAGACCCGCAACGTCGTGGCCAACCACGACCTGATCGAGGTGGTCCGCAACAGCAACCGGGAGTTCGTCGCCAGCGGTGAAGAAGGGGGTAGCCTGGGGCAGGAGACCGTCGACAACATCAACGACGGCCGGGCCAAGCTGGCGGCCGAGGTGCTCGCAGCTTCCCAGCAGCGCACCTCCGATCTCGGTATCGAGATCCTGGACTTCCGCTTCAAGCGGATCAACTACGTCGATCAGGTGCGGCAAGAGGTCTACAACCGCATGATCTCCGAGCGGAACCGGATCGCCGAGCAGTTCCGCTCCGAGGGTGCCGGTGAGGCGGCGCGAATCAACGGTCAAAAGGACCGGGAGTTGAAGCGCATCACCTCCGAGGCCTATCGCGAGGCCCAGGAAATCCGGGGTAAGGCGGACGCCGAGGCGGCGGACATCTACGCCGCGGCCTACAACCGGGATCCCGAGTTCTATCGTTTCCTCAAGACGATGGAGATCTACGACGAGGCCATCGACAAGAACACGGTGCTGGTGTTGAGCACCGACGGCGAGTTCCTGCGCTACCTGGGCAAGTCCAAGTAGTGACCGGGCTGGTCGTGCTGGCCGCAGGCGGGTCGACCCGCCTCGGCCGGCCCAAGCAGCTGCTCGTCCACGAGGGCGTGAGTCTGGTGCGCCGCGCCGCGACTTGCGCCCTCGACAGCGGCCTCGGGCCGGTGTTCCTGGTGCTCGGTGCCGAGGCCGATGGAGTGGCTGATGCGGTCGCCGGCCTCGAGGTTCGCCCGGTCGTTCATGAGGCCTGGCGTTCGGGGCAGGCGGGTTCGGTGGCCGCCGGCGTCGCCGCCGCGGCTGCGGCCGGCTGCGATGCGGTGCTGCTGATCCCCTGCGATCTTCCCCGGCTGACCGCCGGCGTGCTGCTCGATTTGTCTAAAGCTTGTAAAAGCAGCGGGCTCCCCATCGCCGCCTGCCGCTACGACCGGGTGCTGGGCGCCCCGGCGCTGTTCCGCTCGGAGCTGTTCGATGAGCTTCGGAGCCTCCAGGGGGATGCCGGGGCTAAGGCATTGATCCGTAGGGATTTGGCGCGGGTAGCCACGGTGGACTGGGACGGCGGGGCCTTCGACGTGGATACGGCGGAGGACGCGGATTCCCTGGATGGGTCCGGGGCCGGGGCGTAAGCGCGACCCAAGTCGCTGACCTATAATGGTCTGTCCGAGGACCGACCGCCCCCGATCAACGCCGGAGAATGCCCGATGCACCGTTTCGCCCTTCCGCTCATCATGATCGCCCTGCTCGCGGCTCCGCTGTTCGCCCAGCAACCGGCGGCCCAGCGTGTGCCGGCTGCGGCTTTCGCCGAGTTGTTCCCGGCCAAGATCCTGGACAACCTCAACCCGAACGGGGGCCCGGCCAAGGTCAACCTGGTCAACTACATCGGCAAGAAGCCGGTGGTCTTCTACTACATGGCTCCCGGCCACGTGCGCTCCGAGGAGGTGCTGCAAGAGTTGGTCGCCTTGGTCGACAAGCTCGGCCGGGAAAAGGTCGCACTCCTGCCTCTGGTCTTCATCCGGTCCGATGCCGACCCCTCGGCGTTCAAGACCCGGATCAACGAACTGAAGCTTGACGTTCCGGTGTTGCGCGACGACGGATTCGTGCTCGGGCAGCAGCTGACGGTGGCCACGGTTCCGAACATCTCGATCCTCGATTCCAGCGGGAAGCTGCGGCTCGCCGCCGCCGGCGCCCTCAAGCAGACCGTCGAGTACAACCTGGATATCGCCGGGGTGATCTCGCGCGCGGCCAAGACCGGCAACGTCGGAACCTACGGTCCGATGCCTCCCTACTACCCGGTTGTCGAGATGGTCGACAAGGACTGTCCCGATTTCGAGGCGGCCATGGTGGGGAGTGGTGCCCGCACCAGCTGGTCCAAGCTCTTCGATCCCAAGGCGCTCAACGTGTTGGTCTTCTGGTCGGTCGATTGCGGACACTGCAAGAAGACCATGCCCGAGATCAACGAGTGGCTGAAGCGAAACCCCGACGGCTACAACATCATCACCGCAGCCAGGGTCGAGAACTCAGCGCAGAAGCAGCGCACCGAGGACTACTGCAAGATCCAGAACTTCGTCTTCCCGACGCTGATCGATGACAACAAGAGCCTGGGCGATCTGTTCCAGGTCACCGCGACGCCGACCATCCTGGTCGTCGGGCCCGGCGGCAAGATCGACTCGGTCTTCACCTCGGGCAACATCGACTTCGACAAGGATCTGGGAGCCAAGCGCAAGCAGCTGCTGGGCTCGTAGCCTGCGGCCGCGGCGTCCGCGGCCCACACGCAAACAATCCGTCGTTTGTGGCACTCGTGCTCTCAGGCGCGCGATGCCGAGGTATGTTCGCTGGCATTGGGGGGTTCCTTCGATAGGAGGTGCCCATGCGATCCACGCGATCGAACGACGCGATCCTGCCGGCGTCGCTTCTATGCGGCCTGCTGGCGGCCACCCTGGCCGCAGCAGACGGTACCGGGCGAGACGACGACCCGGTGGTTCTGAGCGGCGCGATGCTTCCCGAACTCATGGGGCGCGATCTTTCGGAGCTGCGTCTCTATCGTTTCGACGGCCCGCCTCAGGGCTTCGTGCCCGTTCCGTTTCAGCTGGACGAACGGCTGGTCAAGGTGTTCGATGCCGGCGAGCCGACCGAGTTTTCCGAAGCGATGTACGACGTATTCGGTGACGAGGACGGAACCCTCGACGCCGACGATGAATTGGTCTTCTACTTTGGAGACGCCGGTGGGCAGGCGCCACCGGGGGCCGTCTGGCCCACCGGCGCAGAGCCGCTCCGGTTCGAGATTCGGGCCCAGGATCCACGGCTCGACGATCCGGAGCCCGACCGCTACCTGTACCTGTTCGTCGGTTCTTCCCTGCCGGAGAGCACGAGCCAGTACGTCGTGTGGGACACCACCGTCGACGGAGATGCCGCCGGCGAGTCGTTCCTGATCGAGTACGACGATCGCTGGATTCTCGGCGGACTGCGGGTCTCGGCGCCCTGCGGAACCGGAGGGGATCTGATCGATCGCTTCAAGGGACGGGTCACTCCCTTCCCCGGTGTGTTTCAGGACGAGGAGGACTGGAACCTGACGTCGACCTACCTGGGCGGCAAGGTCGGGCCGGTCCGAGCGATCCGCTACGTTCGCGGCGCGAGGAGCGGCGTCAACACGGTTCACCACGACATCGTCTACCGCCACGCCTGGCACCGCCGCATCAACCTGCGGGTGCACGAGTTGGAGTCGACGTCGGTCTACTTCGACGGTCTTCCGATCAACGGCAGCGTCCTGGTCACCTCACAGGATCTTTCGGGTGTTGCGGTGGACGGGATCCCCGACGGGGCGATCGGTGCGGAATGGGTCGACTGGGTGCTGACGCGAACTCCCGCAGGTGGTTCGGTGACCCTGTTCGACGTGCCCCTCTCGCCGCTCTACGCCACGCGGGAGTTCTTCTACCGGGACGACGCGTCCTACGACGACACCGTGCCGGGCAAGACCGGGTACGGCGACGAGGACGATGCGGCCTACGGGGCCTACGGCTTCACGCTGCTGGATACCCTCGACTCCAATCTGACGCCGATCGAGGTGGGCATGCAGCTCTACCCGTTGTGTTCGGACAGCGGCGACCTGACCCTGGTTGCGGACCTGGTGGCCCGGGCCGGTGCCCCGATCGATCCGACTCCGTTGCCCCAGGCGGACTGCGGCTTCATCCGCGACCTGCAGCTGACCCGCGATGTCGACGACATCCTGTTGAGTTGGGGAACCCTGCCAGAGGCCGATTCCTACCGGGTCTACGCCGCCGGCTTTCCCGAACTCGATTCGGGCAGCTGGACGCTGCTGAGCGACGGGCCGGGCAACACCTTCCGAGATGCCATGGCGGCGGGGTTGCCCGACCGCTACTACAGCGTGGTCTGTGTTGACGACGGCGGTGAAGGGCCGCCCTGATTCGCCTTCAGCGCGTGGCCTGCACGTGGCGCACGAGTCCCGAGAGATCGCTGATGCGGTCGCCGGCGTCCTGGTCAGCCCTCCGGTCGAGTAGAAGTACCTCAACTCCTGCGGCCCGGGCGCCGGCGACATCCTGATCCTCCCGATCGCCGACGTGGATCGCCGCGTCGGCGGGGACTCCCAACCGCTCCAGAGCGACATGGAACAGGCCCGGCGCCGGCTTCTCGACCCCTTCGGTGTGGGACACCGCGACGGTCTCGAAGTAGGGTGCCAGCTCCAGCAGTTCGAGCACCTCGGGAAGGCGGGAGTCCCAGTTGGAGACCACCGCCAGCCGCAGCCCCAGTTCGCGCAGCGCGTCCAGCGCCGGCCGCACGTCGGGGAACACCTCCCAGGCCTCGCGGCGGCGAAAGGCTCCACGAAGATGTTCCAGCGCCGCCATGGCGACGGTGCCGTCGACCGGTTCACCGACGGTCTCGCCGAGGGCGCGCCGGGCGAAGCGCAGCCAGAACTCCGCCTCACCGCCGGGGAAGTGGCGGAAGCGATCGACGCCGGGGGGGATCTCCGACTCCATGGCAACCATCGTCTTGCGGATGGCCCGCTCGAAATCCTCGGCGGGCCGGTCGATCCCCACCGCCGCGAGGGCCGCGGCGTAGACGGCGCCGTAGCTGCCCCGGGGGCCGACCAGGGTGCCTCCGGCGTCGAGCAGGACCGCCTGATAACGTGGAGCGCGAGTTACCATTGGGATTCTCCGGAGATGCGAACCGGGCGGAGGCATGATGAAGCGCTTGCTGCTGATCAGCAACTCGACCCTTTACGGGGGCGGCTACCTCGACCACTGTGAAGAGGAGATCCGCGACTTTCTCGGCGAGGGCCGCCGGGTGCTGTTCATTCCCTACGCCCTCTACGACCGGGACGCCTACGCCCGGACCGCCATCGAGCGCTATCGGAAGATGGGCTACGACTGCTCGTCGATTCACGCCGCGGCCGACCCGAGGCAGGCGGCCGCCGAAGCGGACGCATTCTTCACCGGCGGGGGCAACACCTTCCGCTTGCTCAAGACCCTCTACGACAACGATCTGGTCGAGACGATCCGCAAACGGGTCGAAGGTGGCGCGCCCTACATGGGCAGCAGCGCCGGCACCAACGTCGCCACCTGGAGCATCCGCACGACCAACGACATGCCGATCGTGCAGCCGCCGAGTTTCGACGCGCTGCAGCTGGTGCCCTTCAACATCAATCCCCACTACCTCGACCCCGATCCCGGTTCGAAGCACATGGGCGAGACCCGGCAGCAGCGGATCGAGGAGTTCCTCGAGGAAAACGACCGCACCGTGGTCGGTTTGCGTGAGGGAGCGATGCTGCGGGTCGAGGGGGACCGGGTCGAACTGCGCGGTTCGACGGGCGCCCGGCTGTTCCGCCGGGGCCAGGAGCCGAGGGAGGTGCTGCCGGTGGCCGACCTGAGCGAACTCCTGCGCTAGCCCGGGACTCGGAATAGGAGCAGGGCCCCGGCTGTTGGCAAACGCGGAGGGATCGTCGATGGAAATCTGCGTGTCCGGGAGACGACGAGGCTTTGTTTGCGCCATCCTGGCAGTTTTTGGGCTGTTTTCGGTATCGATTGCGCCCGCCCAGGCCTCGGAAGCCAACTACGAGTTCATCTTCGACGCGACCTGGACCGCCGAGACCCACCCCGACGATTACCCGCCCGACGCCCATTTCAGTCCGGCCATCGGCGTGGTGCACGACGCGGCGGTGACCTTCTGGGAGCCGGGAGCGCTGGCGTCCAAGGGCATCGAGCAGATGTCGGAGCAGGGCCTGACGATCATTCTCGAGGAGGAGTTCGCCGGTGCGGCGCTTGCGGGCCTGTCCTCGGCGACCCCGACTCGCGGCCAGTTCATCTTCTCGCCGGCCCGCACCTCGGGGCGTTTCATCGCCAGCGATCGGTTCGACCGCTTCACCTGGGTTTCGATGCTCGCCCCGAGCCCGGACTGGTTCGTCGGCGTCCACGATCTCGAGTTGCGTAGCGGCGGCAACTGGCGTGCCTTGATCGAGATTCCGCTGCTGGCCTATGACGCCGGCACCGACGACGGCACCACCTTCGTCGCCATCAACGCAGACTCACAGCCGCCACAACCGATCACCCTGATTGATACGCCTCCGCTGGCCCCGTCGCCGCCGCAGGTGCCGGTCGGGCTGCTGACGATTCGCTTGATCAGCGTCGACGATCCACCCGCACCCACCGGCGACCCCGACGGAGACGGTCTGTTCAACGTCGACGAAGCGGCCGAGGGCACCGACCGGCTCCACGCCGACTCCGACGGCGACGGGCTCTTCGACGGCAGCGACACCTGTCCTGCGTTGCCGGACCCGGGCCAGCTCGACGGCGATCTAGACGGCCGCGGCGATCCCTGCGACAACTGCCCGTCGACCCGCAACAGTACCCAGGCCGACTTCGACGCCGACGGCGAAGGGGATGGCTGCGATCTCGACGACGGCCGGCCGCTGCTCGAGTCGGTATTGCGCGACATGGTGAACTGGCAGGACGAGCTAACCGCGGACAGCTTCAATCTCTACCGCGGCGACCTGGGGCGGCTACGCAGCGAGGGTGCCTCGGCTCTGACCCAGGAACCCGACGGCGCCGGCGCGGATCGTTTCTGCGATCTGCTGCAGCCCTTCCAGGCGGACCCATACCTTCCGGGCGCGGGGGAGGGTGTTTACTACCTGGTCACCCTGCAGTCCGCGGGGCAGGAATCCGATCCCGGGTTCGGCAGTGACGGGGCCCCCCGCGGCAACCCGGCTCCCTGTCCCTGAAGACCGTTTCTCTCTCTTTTACGACGCCGGCGCCCTGGGGCAATGCTCCGTCGCCGAGTGCGATTCTGCGTCGTTGGCCGTATCATTTCTCTTCCTCCGGGCTTCAGGCTCGGAACGGCGGAGGGACGGGTGCGGTTTTTTCGAGCGACCTTGTTGACGGCAGCTCTTTGCTGGGCGCCGGGCGGTGCCCAGCCGGCGCACGCCGGCAAGGACTGTTGCGAGCAGCCGAAGGAAGAGAAGACCGTCGAGGTCAAGGATGACTGTTGCGCCAAGCCGGGAGATGCGGGCGAGCAGGGAGCCGTCGACGTCGACCACGCAACGCCGCCGGTATCACTGACCTGGACGGATCTTCGGGGCCGCTCTGCCGAGCTGGCGGCGCATCGAGGCCGCCCGGTCGTGGTCAACTTCTGGGCCACCTGGTGCAAGCCCTGCATCACCGAGATGCCCGACCTGATCGAACTGCACGACCGCTACGCGCCCTACGGTGTCGAGTTCATCGGCGCAGCGGCCAACGCGGCGGATCAGCGGGACGACGTTCTCGCCTTCGTCGAGAAACTCGGGATCAACTTCCCGATCATGCTCGGCGCCGACACCGGCCAGATGAAGGACGTCGGCCTGTTGCCGCTCCTGCCGGGTACGGTCCTGCTCGACGAACACGGCCACGTGGTGGCCCGTTTCCCCGGAGTGATCAAACCGAAGCGGTTGCGTCAGGAGCTCGATTCGCTGCTCGGCCTGCGGGCCGGCCGCCCCGATCCGACAGTCGAGATTGCCCAGATGCGTGGGGATCATGACCATGCCGAGGGTCATCAGCACCGGCCTGCGATCGACTCACGGGTCCCCAGCTGACCGTTGTGACCCGGCGAAGGCCGGGCGGTCCGGGGGACCGCCGAGACGGGTTCGCAGCGATGGGCGTTCAGCACCCGCTTCGTCGACGGTGAGGTCGACCGGGCGCGGTCGCGCCAGACGCTTACCTACCGGGTGCTGCCGCGGCTGCGTCTCGGGGTTGAATACAACTCCAAGGTCGACGAAGTCGGTCCGCTGCTCAACTGGGTGGCGATGACCGAGACCGGGCGCCGCCCGGCGCTGATCTTCGGCACCAGCTCCGACCGGATCGGTACCGACGACGGGCAGGCCTACTTCTTCACCTTCAGCAAGAGTCTGGACAACTACGGCCTGCCGATCGCGCCCTACGTCGGTGCGGCCTACGGGGAGTTCGACGCCGAGTGGACCGCCATCGGCGGCGTCCGCGCGACCTTCGGTCCGAGGTTCAGCAGTACGGTGATCTACGACGGCAAGCGGGTGCACCCGACGTTGGACGCGCAACTCGGCGGTTCCCACGTGCTGTCGCTGGTCTGGGTGGATACCGACAACCTCGGCGCTGCATACTCGGTAACTTTCTGAGCCCCCCCCGGCGCCAGTGGCTGCCGAGAGGCGACGGGCTGCGCAGGTCAGGCGCGGTCGGTGAGGCGCCGGAGCTGAGCTCGAAGCGCCGGAGTGCTCAGGCTGCCCGGGCGGCGGCGCTCCATGCCGCCTTCGCGCATCAGGAATTCTCCGACGTTCTGCATGTTGAGCACGCCGACCAGGATCCCGTTGCGCGTCACCACAGGCAGGCTACGGTGGCGCACGCGCTGGATGCGGGAGAGCACCGGAGCGAGCATCTCGCAGGGGTCGACGGTGCCGAAGTCCCGGCGCATGACCTGGGAGACCGGCGTGTCGTCGGTATCTTCACCGGCCACGGCGGCCAGCAGATCCTTTTGCAGCAGGATGCCCACCACCTCGCCATCGTCGACGACCGGGTAGTCCTGCTGGGAGCCGCGCAGGGAACGTTCCAGCGCGTGCCGCAGGGTGTCGCCGGGGGCGAGGGTCTCGAACTCGGTCTGCATCACCCGGCCGACGGGGATGCCGGCCATGGCCTCGCGAACCTGCGCGGCACCTGTCTCCTGGGCCGCACCGATCCAGACGAAGAGCGCGATGAAGACCAGCACCGGGTTGACCAGCACCAGGCCCGCGATGCCGAGCAGCAGCGCCATGCCCTTGCCGACTCCGGCAGCGACCCGTGTGGCCCGCACGTAGCTGCCGCCGCTGGCCAGCAGCGCCCGCAGGATTCTTCCGCCGTCCATCGGGAAGGCGGGGATCAGGTTGAAGGCGAAGATCGCCAGGTTGGCAATCACCAGCCGCTGCATCAACGAGCCCTCGACCAGGCTCCCGCTGAGCGGCGCCTCGCCGGTGAGCAACAACAGCAGGGCGAAGGCCGCGGCGAGAAAGAGGTTCACCGCTGGGCCGGCCAGGGCGACCCACAGTTCCTGGCGCGGCTTGTCGGGCATGCGCTCCAGCCGCGCCAGCCCGCCGATGGGAAGCAGGGTGATGTCGCGGGTCGCCACGCCGAAGCGGCGGGCCATCAGCGCGTGGCCGAATTCGTGGAACAGCACGCAGGCGAAGATCGCCAGGACGAAGCCGAGGGACAGGACCGTGCCGCCGATGGTTCCGCCGCCGGCGAGGTTGACGAAGGCAATCCAGGCAAGCAGCAGCACGAACGTCACGTGGACGTACACGCCGATGCCCGAGATTGTCGCCAGTCGCACGGACCACTTCATCGACACGCTCCTTGCACTATTTAACTTACCCGTAGCTTAACGGGAGCGCGAACGGCATTGTTCCGGAGGGTCGAAAAAGGCGGCTTAGCGGCTGGTTTCCCCGGACGCAGCGTCCGCAGCAAGCTCGAAGCCCCGCTCGCTGAGCCATGCATCCGCCTCGTCGCGCCTCTCGCCGAAGACCGAGAAATACACGACGTCCCCCTTGCGGAACTCGGTGCCGCTGTGGACCAGGGTCGCCCGGTCCTTGCGCATCCGCACCATGGGCAGCAGCAGGCCCTCGGGCATGTCGAAGGGGTTCTCGTCGTCGGGCCGGTTCTCGGTCAGGCGGAAGGGGACCACCGTGGCCAGCTCCCGGCGCATGCGCAGGGCCCACAGCTCCAGGTCCCGGGGCCGGCCGAACAGCACGTGAGCCTCGTCCCGATGGATCCGCTCGGCGCCGACGGCGAGTTGGTCGCGGCGGGAGGCCACCCGGATCTCGGCGACGTGGAACTCCTCGGCGGCGACCCGGCTGACCAGCAGGTTGACCTCTTCGTTGGGAGTGACCGCCACGAACACCGCCTGATCGCCGAGCCGCGCCCGCTGCAGCGTGCGCTCCTCGATGGCGTTGCCGTAGGTCACCTTGAAGCCATCCTCGGCGACCACCTTGCAGGCGGCAGGGCTGCTGTCGATGAAGCTGACCTTTTGCCCGCAATCCCGCAGCACCCGGCCCAGGCCGTGGCCCAGTTCGTTGGCGCCGAGGATGACGAAGCCGGTCTGAACCGCACGCCGGAGCCCCAGAAGCGAGGCCAGCAGGCCGCCGGTCAGGCCCTGGAGCACCACGGTGGCCGCGATGACCATGAACACCAGGGCGCGCAGGGCGTCTCCACCCTCGATGCCGAAGCGGGTCACCTCCTGGGCAAACAGCGAGGCGACGGCGGCGGCGACCACACCACGGGGGGAAAGCCACGAGAGGAAGGTCTTCTCCCGCCAGGTCAGGTCGGTGCCCCAGGTGCAGGCCAGGATGTTGATCGGGCGCACCACCAGCATCAGGACCGCGACGGTGGCGGCCCCCGGCCAGCCCAGCGCCTGGACCTCGGCCAGCCGCACGTCGGCGGCGAGCAACACGAACAGCATGCCGATGAACATCACCGTCAGCTGTTCCTTGAACTCCTGGAGTTCCCGCTGAACACGGGTGCGCATGTTGCCGAACACCACCCCGGCGGCGGTGACGGTCATGATGCCGCTCTCTTCCAGCACCTCGTTGCTCACGTGGAACAGCGCCAGAACCAGCGACAGCGAGAAGACGTTTTCGAGCCCCGCCGGCACCAGCTTCTTGTTGCGCAGAAGCAGGCCGAGGCCGTAGCCGCCTGCGAGCCCCAGCACCAGTCCGGCCAGCAGCCGTGTGATGACCTGCACCGGGCTCATCAGGAAGTCCTGGGGGCTGACGGCGACCTGCAGGGCGACCACGGCGATGATCGCGCCGATCGGGTCGATCAGGACGCCTTCGGCCTCGAGCACCGTTTCGACCCGGTGCTTGACCTTGATGCGGCGGAGCAGGGGAGTGATGACCGTCGGGCCGGTGACGATGACCAGGGTGCCGAACAGCACCGACATCATCCAGTCCCACTGCATCAGATACTTGACGGCGAGAGTGGCGCCGACCGCGGTGATCAAGACACCCCAGGTCAACAGACGCCGGATCGTGACCGCCTCCCGGCGCAGGCGCCGGATGTCGAGGTTCATCCCCCCTTCGAACAGGATCACCGCGACGGCGAACCCGACCAGGACCTGCAGCGCGCCCTTGAGTTCCTGGGGATGGACCAGGTTGGCCACATCGGGGCCGAGCAGGACGCCGAAGCCCAGCAGCAGGACGATCCCCGGCAGCTTGAGGTGCCGGGCCAGGACCTGGGCGATCATCCCGGCGGCCAGCGCCACGGCCACGGTGGTTGCGGCGGCGCTGAGGGCGCCGTGTCCGTCGGCGGCAGCGCCGCTGGCAAGTATCGGAAGCGGAATCGAGGTCAAACGAGGCTCTCGCTCTCTCCAGGGGCGGTCAGGGCGGCTAAGGTTAATCCTTTCCTGGAGTTAGGGCAATGAGCCCGGCCGGTCCTCACCCGGAGCCGGCGAGAAACCACTCCATGGCCTTGCCGATGGTCTCGAACCAGCCCTTGCCGGTGGTGTCGTCGGCGGTCATGAAGGCGTGGTCGCCTCCCTCGACCCGCTCGTAGGTCACGTCCCGGCCCCGGGCCAGGAGCTCCGCGTACAGTACCTCGGCGCTGGCCGGCAGCGAGTTGGTGTCGGCGGTTCCCTGGGCGATGAACACCCGGGCGTCGGTCTCGAGGATCGCCTCGACCGGCGAGGAGCGGGTGAAGCTGCTCCAGCGCAGATGGGAATGGCCCAGGATGAACTTGTCGGTGGCCGTCGGATCCTCGAGCACTCTGTTCCAGTCTTCGAGGAAGGTGTCGACCCGCTGTTGGGGTGTCTGGTTCGGGTCGTACATGGCGCCCTGGCGGGCGAGCTGCAGGAAGTCGAACACCTGAGTCGGGCCGCCGCCGGCCATCACCGCCACGTGGGTCACCTTCGGGTTGGCAGCGGCGACCTCGCAGGCGACCTGGCCACCCTCGGAGTGTCCCAACGCGAGGATGCGTTCGCCGTCGACACCGGGCAGTTTGACCGCGGCGCGGATCGCGGCGTTGATCGCCTCGGTCCAGCGGAGGAGCGAGAACTCACGGTTGAATTCCGCGGAACCCTCTTCGGAGCTGCCGGGCCGGCTGGGCTGAACCAGGAACTCGACCCCCGGCTTCTCGACGACCAGCACCCGGGCTCGTTCGCGGAAATCCCGGGCCATCACCGATTCGGGACCCCCGGACGCGATCATCTCGCCATGCTCGAGGAACACCGATTGAGACCCCGAACCCTGAATCGCCACGGCGAGAGGCAGCGGATCCGAGCCCTGCTCCCGCCGTTTCGACAGGTAGAAGGTGATCTCACGGCCGAACTTGTCGATGGTCAGGTAGCGCTGCCAGCCGAACTTCGACACCGGCGATTCCTCGGCGGTGGGTTCGTAGGGCTTCATCGTCGCGTCGGTCTCGGCGTGAAGCGCCGGCAAGGACGAAAGGCAGAGCAGAAGGCAGGCCAGCATCCATTGGGGTTTCATCAAGGTCTCCGTTCGGTACCGTTACCGATGCTCCGGCATCGGACCCAGGTACTACGCCCCGAGCGGCAAAAACGCCGTATGATCGCCTCAGTTCGCTGCGAAGTAGCCTACGGGATCGGATGCCATGCTCATTCTCGCAATCATCGGCCTGCTCTTCTTCGGCTGGATCTACTGGCTGATCGTCAAGATCCCGCTGATCGCCTATGGCGCCCTGGGCGAATGGCTGCATGAACAGGAATCCGCCGCGACCTGCCGAGCCTGCCAGGCCCAGTGGGCTTCCCTGGGGATCGTCGGCAAGACCCTCACCCACTCTCATGACCGGGTGAAACAGGTGCTGGTCCGCGAGGAGACCGAGCTCCAGACCTGTTCGTCCTGCGGCGGGCGTGGCGCGGTGCCGGGGCGCCAGATCGTTCAGCGCATGCACGGGGATCAGTTCGTCGACGTTTCGGAGCCGACTCACGTGGACTGCCCCAAGTGCAAAGGGGTCGGCGAGTGGCCCGAGGTGGTGAATCGTATCTACAAGGACGTTCACTACCAGGAGCACTTCTACGACTTCGAGATTCACTGCGACACCTGCGGGGAGACCTACGTTCAGAACCGGTCGACGCCGCCGCAGTTCCCCAAGAACAGCGTGCGCACCAAGGTGACCCGCAGCCTGCATCGGGGCCTGATGAAAGGCATGGTCGCCGGCTTGTTCGTGGCCTTCGTCGGGTCCGTGGCGTGGAGTCTGAAGACGGCGTTCACCAAGGGAGTGGGCGACGGGAGCGCTACCGATTGGGTCATGGCCTTGATGGTGTTCTGCATGGTCGCCGCAGGGTCGTCGGTGGCGGCGTTGATCGTCGGGGCGCTATGGGGCGCGGTGATGAGTGTGCTCGGCCCGCTGCTGGCGATGGTGATCGACGACCGGACCTATCTGTACGCCGCGCTGAGCGGTGGGCTGTCTCTGGCGCTGTTGGCCTTGGCGGTCGACAGCCTGTTCGGCAGCCTCCATGTCGGTGGCCGCGAACCGACGGTGTGGAGTGTGACGCTTGCGTACAGCCTGCTCGGGGTGATCGGTGCCGTGGCCTTCTGCGGCGGCAAGCTCGGACTGACCTGGATCGAACGTGGGAAGGTGGCGGGGGCCCGGTTGGGGCGCAAGGCGCTGGGCAAGGGCTAGTCGCTACGAACCCCGAGAAGTTCCGTCAGCGCCGTCGCCGACCGCAGCCAACGTAGCGCCGCCTCGTCGCCGCCGCCGGATCGATCCGACATCGGTTGTCGCGCCTGCTGCAGCACCTCGTAGAAGCCGTTCTGTACCCGCCAGAGGTCCGCAGGGGCGCTGAGGGTTTCGAGGAATTCGGCGAAGGACCGCAGGCGCTCCAAAACGTCGATCTGTTCCGGCGCCGCGACCAGGGCCCGGACATCGGCTTCCATCCGTCTCCGCAGCGCCAGCTCCAGCCGCTGCTCGTCGACGGTGATGCCGTGGGAGCCGGCCTCGTCGAGGATGCCGCGCAGCGTCTCGAGGTCGTCGTCCTCCCGCTCGATCCAGGCCTCGAGTCGGGCGTTGAGCACGTGCTCACCGGCGGAGCGAAGCATCGGCGGGAGCGGCAGCGACAGTCCGCCCAGGTAGCGAATCAACGCGTCGTTCTGCTCGTAGATCCGTTGATGGGCCTCGGTGGCCTCGCGCAACACATCGGCCAGCACCACGTTCAACACCCGGCGCCGCTCGTCCCGCGACAGGCTCTGGAGCGAGATGGTCGGCGGGTCGAACCGCGAATCCAGCAGGCGCAGCACGCCGGGAAGGTCGCCGGCCTCGAAGGTCTGAACCAGGGATTCGGTCAGCGCCTGGTGGTCGGCCTCGTCTCCCAGCCGCCGGGCCGCGCCGGTGACGTGATGATCGCCCAGGTGCAGGGCGGCGTAGGCCAGATCGACGGTTTCCTCGACCCGCCGTGCGGTCAGGCGCACGGTGCCGTGAGCCAGGCGCGCCCGGCCCCCTTCCAGCAGGGTGTCGCTGAGTCGCCGGACGTCGAGGCCGGGCAACGCGTCACCGCTGTGGTTGAACAGCCGTCCGACGGCGTCGTGAGCCGCGATGTGGGGCAGGTCCACGACCGTCGGCAAGATGCGTTTCCGGTAGATCCGTTGACCGTTGCCCTCTTCGGCGACGTTGCTCTTCGCGGCGGCGAGCATGTCGCTGAAGGAACCGTCGAGGTCCAGGGGCTCGCCGGCCTCACCCCGCAGTGTCTCCCGGGCAAGCTGGATCGCGCGCGCCGCGTACTGCACGATCTGCACGGTCTCGATGCCGGAGATGTCGTCGAAGAACCAGCCGCAGCTGGTGTACATCAAGAGCGCGTGACGTTGGAGCTCGAGCAGCTTCCACACCCGGGTGCGTTCACTGCCGTCGAGGGGTCGCAACCCGTGCTTCGCCAGGAAGGCATCCCGCCCGGCATCGTCCAGCAGCAGGTCGATGTAGTCGTTCCGTGCTTCCCAGGGATCCCGCAGGAACCCGGCGGTTTCCCGCTCGAAGGGCTCGCTCAATTGGTCGCGGACGTGATCCAGTGCCGCCCGCAGCGGCGTGCGCCAGGCCTGGGTCCAGCCCGGGCCGCCTCCGCCCGAGCAGCCGCAATCGCTGCGCCAGCGTTCGATGCCGTGGGCGCAGCTCCAGGCGGTGTTCTCGACGATCTCGACCTGCGACTCCGCCGGATGCCGTTCGAGGAATTCGCCGTAGTTGGTCAGCCGGATATCCGGATCCTGCTCCAGCCGTTCCAGGGCGAAGGCCAGGGCCATGTCGCCGAAGCGGTGATGGTGCCCGTAGGTCTCGCCGTCGGTGGCCACATGCATCAACTGGGCGTGCTGCCGGCGGTCGTCGAAGCCGGACGCCAGCCGTGCGGCGAAGCGGTCGCCGCGATCCAGCAGATGCTCGAAGGCGATCGCCCGGGAGACCGGGCCGTCATAGAAGAACAGGTCGATGTGCTTTCCGCCGGCGAGTTGCTGGCGGTAGGCGCGCGTGGGGTCGATGCGACCGCCGGTCACATCGGTCCAGTCTTCGCCGGGGTGGCGCACCCGGGCGGCCTGGCCCGGCTCCAGCACGGCGAAGCGCAGGCCGTGGTCGGCCAGGGTCTGCAGCGAAGCCAGATCGACCGCGGTCTCCGGCAGCCACATCCCCTCGGGCATACGGCCGAAACGATGTTCGAAGTCGCGGATGCCCCAGCGAACCTGGGTGACCTGGTCCCGTGGGTTGCAGAGCGGGAGGATCGGGTGGCTGTAGACCTGGGCCATCGCCGACCCGTGCCCGCCGAAGCGCTCCCGGCTTTCGACGTCGGCGGCCAGGATCGCCCGGTAGGCCTCGGGCGCGTGGCGTTCCATCCAACTCAGAAGCGTCGGCCCGAAGTTGAAGCTCATCCGCGCGTAGTTGTTGACGATGCGGACGATGCGGCCCTCGTCGTCGAGGATTCGCGAAGCGCCGTTGGGGCCGTAGCACTCGGCGGTGATGCGCTGGTTCCAATCGTGGTACGGGTGGGCCGACTCCTGCAGCTCGATCTCCTCGAGCCAGGGGTTCTCCCGGGGCGGCTGATAGAAGTGCCCGTGGACGCAGACGTAGCGCGGTCCGCTCATCAGCGATCGCCTTCCGCCGGGTCGCCGGGCCCGCCTGCACGCAGGGCGCGGATGGTCTCGATCAGTTCGGCGATCGCAGGGTCCGAGGAAATGCCCCCCAGCGAACGCGAGGTCTTACGCCGCCAGTTGGGCCGCTCGAAGGAGGTGCCCGGCACGTTGTGGGGCCGGCTCTCGAGCCACAGATCTTCCAGGTTGATCAACAGCACACCCAGGTCGCTTTCGGCCAGCCGTTCGAGGCAGGCGCGCAGGGTCGGCTCCAGGCCGTCGGTTCCCAGCCGCCGCTGCAGGGCGGCGACGAACTCCGATCGCTCTTCTTGAAGCCGCTCTGCCTCCTCGCCGTCGACCAGGCCAAGCTCGCGGCGCTCCTCGACATCGCGTCCGTGCCACAACCCGGCGAAGGTCGGCATGTCGTGGGTGTTCAGCGCCACGAGCACGTTCTTCCCATGGTCGCGAATCAACTCGCCATCGCCTTCGGTTTCGAAGGGCAGGATCGACATGCGCAGCATGTTGTAGGAATCCATCGTCTCCCGCACGCCGTCGGGCACGGTGCCCAGGTCCTCGCCGATGATCGTGCAACCGAGGCGCTGAGCCTCGATGGCCAGGGCGGCGTAGCCCTCCTCGGGCCGGTAGCGCACGTAGACCCCGTCGTCGGCGGAGGCGCCTTCGGGAATCCAGAACATTCGATGGAGTCCCATCACGTGATCGATGCGCAGCACGTCGGCATGCCGCATCGAGGCGTCGTAGCACTCCCGCATGTAGGCGTAGCCGTTGCGGCGAATGCCTTCGGGATGCAGGGGCGGGAAGCCCCAGTTCTGCCCTGACGGGAAGTAGGCGTCGGGGGGAGCGCCGGCGCTGACCCGCCGGGTGAAGCAGCTCCGTTCCGCCCACACGTCGTAGCCGCCGCCGTGAACCCCGATCGGTAGGTCGAGGTACAGCCGGGATCCGGCTTCCCGGGAACGGGCGGTGACCCCGTGGATCTGCTCGGCGAACTGCCACTGCACGTAGGCGTGATAGCGCGCCCGCTCGGGATCGACGTCGCCGTCGGTCAACGGCCGGTTGGCCGGCACCTTCTGCCAGCCGGGCCAGCCGCTGCTCTCCTGCTCGCAGGCGGCGCGGAAGCGGGCGTAGTCCCAGGTCCGCGGGTTGACTCGCTCGACGAAGGCATGGAAATCCGCCTGGCGTTCGTTGATATCGGCGAAGAAGGTCCGGGCCAGGGCCTCGAGCACCTCGCGCTTGGCCGCCATGGTCCGGCGGTAGTCGACCTGATCGCTTTCCCGCAGTCGACGCAGCCGGTCGCGGTAGCGGGTTTCGTAGAGCAGCTCCCGGGCTTCGGGGCAGTACTGAAGTTCCGGAATGCGCTCCAGATCCAGGTACAGCTCGTTCCAGAACAACCGGCTGACCGTGGCGTAGGGGCTCGGGTCGAAGGGCTCGCCGAGGAACCCGGCCAGGAGCGGCAAGGTGCCGAACAGCGACCCGCCCCGGCGCGCGGTCCAGCAGGAAAGCCGTTCCAGGTCCCCCAGGTCGCCGCAGCCTCCGTTGCGCCGGGAGCGCGCGGCATAGAGCGGCAGGAACAGTCCGAAGCTGCGGTCGATCGGAGCCCGGGGGCAGCGGCCCGGCGTGACCAGCAGCCGGGTGCGGGCGGCGATGCCGGTTCCGTGAACCTCGAGGGTCGCGCCCCCGATCGAGAGGGGAGGCAGCGGCGCCTCGACCTCGAGCACCCGCTCGCCGTCGATCTCCGCCTCGCCGAGAGCCAGCCGGTCCTCGGCGTGCCAGGTGCCTGAGAGCGGTGCGGCGGTCTCGGGGCGGATATCCCAGTCCAGGCTCTGGTCACGGGACCGGGCGGGGATTCGCAGCCGGATCTTGCCGGCCACTCCCGCCTGCTGGACCGCCACCGGATCGAGCACCCGCCGTCCCCGGCGGCGGCGCAGCCGTTCCAGGGCCGCGGGCGCCTGTTCCGGCGACCAGATCTCGGCACCCAGGGCGCGCAGCACGTGGAGCAGCGTCTCCCGGGACGCCTGGCGCTCCCGGCCGAGGCCGTCGGTGTAGGTCCGCTCGATGCCGTAGGCCTCGGCCAGGGCCTCGAGGGCTTGCTCGTGGGGCTGCATAGCGGGGAAGTGTAGGACCCGCTCCGGTCCAGGCGCTACCATCGAGCGCCTTGGATCGCCGATTTGTTCCGATCGCCGGTTCAGACGGGCCGCCCGAGTCCCCAGGGCGGCGAAGGAGGAGACGTGTTTCCGAGCCTCGGCAAGTACTTTCTGCGCGGACTGCTGATCGTCGCGCCGATCGGCGTGACCGTCTATGTCGCCTGGATCGTGTTCGTGACCATTGACGGGTGGATCAACATCGACACGCTGCTCAACCGCCGGGTGCCCGGCGCGGGGATCGTGATCACCCTGGCGGTGATCACCCTGATCGGTTTTCTCGGCAGCAACATCGCCACCCGCTGGATGTTCTCGCTGGCCGACCAGATCTTCGCCCGGCTGCCGCTGATCAAGCTGCTGTACAACGCCCTGAAGGATCTGATCAGCGCCTTCGTCGGCGAGAAGAAGCGCTTCGACCGGCCGGTGGCGATCCTGCCGTCGGAGGGGAGCGAGCTGGCGCTCTTCGGCTTCCTCACCCGGGACAGTCTCGAGGAGCTGGGCATGCCCGGGCACGCCTCGGTCTATATCCCTCAGTCCTACAACTTTGCCGGCAACGTGGTGATCGTGCCTCGCGAGCGGATCCAACCGCTGGAGATCGACAGCACCGCGGCGATGACCTTCATCGTTTCCGGCGGCGTGTCGAGCCAGGCGGCCGAGGGGGAGAGCGCGTGACTCCGCGGGTGACGTTGAAGCCGGGCCGGCAGGGCTCGCTGCGCCGGCGGCATCCCTGGGTTTTCCGCAACGCCATCGAGCGGGTGGAGGGGGAGTGCAGCCCCGGCGGCACCGTCGACGTGGTCGATCACGAGGGGACCTGGTTGACCCGCGGGGCGTGGTCGCCCGAGTCGCAGATCGCGATTCGTGCCTGGACCTTCGACTCCCAGCAGATGGTAGAAAGCACGTTCATTGCCGAGCGGGTGGCGCGTGCGCTGGCTCGCCGGGACCCGGCGCTCGCTCGCGACGGGGCGTCCAGTGCCGGAGTCTGCGGGAGAGTGCTGTTCTCCGAGTCCGACGGTTTGCCCGGCGTGATCGTCGATCGCTACGACCGCTGGCTGGTCTGTCAGTTCCTCTCGTCGGGCGCCGAGGCGCGGCGGGATGAGGTGGTTGCAGCCCTTCACGCGGCCTTGCCCGGCTGTGCCTGCTACGAACGATCCGACGCCGATGTGCGCCGCAAGGAGGGGCTGGACCCCCGCAGCGGCCCGATCGACGGCGAGGAGCCGCCGGAACAGGTCGAGATCGACGAGGAAGGTTGCCGCTACGGCGTCGATCTGCGGCAGGGGCACAAGACCGGCTTCTATCTGGATCAAAGAGTCAACCGCGGCATCGCTCGAGAGTTGGCCCGCGGTGCCGACGTGCTGAATGTATTCGCCTACACCGGCGGCTTCGGCGTGGCCGCGCTTGCCGGCGGCGCATCCGGCCTGGTTCAGATCGATAGCTCGGCGCCGGCGCTCGCCGCGGCCGGGGAGAACCTGAGGCGCAACGGGTTCGGCGACGCGGCGGTCGAGGATATCGAGGGGGACGCGTTCAAGGTGTTGCGCAGCTTCCGCGACTCTCGCCGCGACTTCGACCTGATCGTGCTCGACCCGCCCAAGTTTGCCGAGTCGAAGATGCAGGTGGAGAAGGCGGCGCGGGGCTACAAGGACATCAACCTGCTCGGATTCAAGCTGCTGCGACCCGGCGGCCGCCTGATCACCTTTTCCTGTTCGGGGCACATGACGCCGCCGCTCTTTCAGAAGATCGTCGCCGATGCGGCGCTGGATGCCGGCCGCGATGCCTGGATCGAGCGACGCCTGGATCAGGCGCCGGATCACCCGGTCGCGCTGAGTTTCCCCGAGGCGGGGTACCTGAAGGGGCTGGTCTGCCGGGTGTGAAAATAAAGGGCCGCCCCCTTTCGAGGGCGGCCCGGTAGAAATCGCTCGCAGCGGGTTCGAAAGTCACTACTTCGGCAGGCCCTCCACCCAGTCGGTCCAGGGGCCGTATCCGTGGGCGTTCCGCGCCCGAACGCGGACCTCGTACAGGTTGCCGTTGGTCAGCTCGTGGGATTCCGCGAAGGTCTGGCTCGTGGTGCCGCTTTGGGAGATGTTGTCGTGGATCCCTTCGAGCTCCCATTCATAGTCGAGGACTGCCGAGCTTCCAGGGTCGCTCGGAGGGTCCCAGTCCATGAACAGGCCGCCGTCCTCGGGAGTGACGGTCAGGTTCAGCGGTGCGCTCGGTGCCCGTGGCGCCTCCGGCGTTCCCGGTACCTCGGCGGACCAGGGTCCGAAGCCGTCCTTGTTCTCCGCGCGGACCTTGACGTAGTAGGTCAAGCCGTTCTGTAGCCCGCCCTGGAAGGCGGATTCGTTACTCGAGGTCCCGGTGTGAATCGAGCTGTCGTCCTCGGCGATGACCTGATACTCGTAGCCGAGAATCGCGCTTCCGCCGGTGTCCGCCGGAGCATTCCAGCTGAAATTGAGGCCCGAGTCCGCCGGGGTGACGACCAGATCGGTCGGTGCGCCGGGCAGATTGATCGCCGGTTCGCCGATCTCGCAGAGGGACGCACTACCCTCGGCCATCACGCCGCCTGAAGCGTTGAGCGCCTCGACCCTGGCTTCCCGCGTCATGCAGAGTTCGGGAGCCTCGCAGTTGTAGATCAAGCTCGAACTGGAGCTGGTTGCAGAGGTCGTCACCTCCTCGGAACCTGAGTCGCAGAGCGCCGAGTAGGTGTGGGTCACCCGGTAGTTCACGGCACCCGAGTAGCCGGACCAGGTCGCGGTCAACCCGATCAGATAGCCGGGCTCCAGGTTCGGAGTCGCGGTCACGCTGAACGAACCCTTGGGCGTGCCCGGCTCGTCGGTCGACCAGTCGCCGAAGCCGTCTGAGTTCTGAGCGCGAATGCGCACGTTGTAGGTGGTTCCGTTCTGCAGGCCACCCTGCCAGGCGGACTCGTTGGTCGAAGTCCCGCTTTGAATCGCGCCGCCGCCGACCGGTTCGACCTGGTACTCGTAGAGCGTGATGGCGCTGCCGCCGCTGTCGGGGGCGTTCCAGCTGAAGCTCAGCGCTCCATCTTGACTCACCACCGAAACGCCCGTCGGAGCGCCGGGGAGATCCGGCTCGCCGACTTCGCAGAACTCGGCAGAGCCGCTGGCCATCACATCCCCCGCGCCGTTGAGCGCTTCGACGGTGGCCCTGCGAGTCATGCAGCCCGACGGTGCGCTGCAGTTCTCGTGCAGACCGGAACTGGAGCTCGTCGCGCCGGTGGTCCAGACATCGGTGAACGCCCCGCAGCTACTGTCGCGGAAGTGGGTGATCCGGTAGTTGGTTGCACCCGAATAGCTGGACCAGCTCGCGGTCAGGCCGACCAGGTAGCCCGGCTCGAAATAGGGCGTCGCGGTGACACTCAGGCTGCCCTGCGGCGTGCCCGGCACCTCGTCAGACCAATCGCCGAAGCCGTCCTTGTTCTCGGCACGGACCTTGACGTAGTAGGTCACGCCGTTCCGCAGGCCCCCTTGCCAGGCGGACTCGTTGGTCGACGTGCCGCTATGGAACTCGGTGTCGTCTTCATCGACGACCTGGTACTCGTAGCCCAGGATCGCGCTTCCGCCGGTGTCGGCGGGCGCGTTCCAGCTGAAGCTGAGGCTGCCGTCGCCCGGGGTTACGACGAGGTTCGTCGGCGGCCCGGGGAAGTTTTCGGCGGGATTGCCGATCTCGCAGAAAGAGGCGGTGCCTTCGGCCATGACGCCGCCGCTGGCGTTGAGCGCTTCGACCTTGGCCTCTCGTGTCATGCACAGTTCAGGTGCATCGCAGTTGAAGGCCAGGGTTGAGCTGGAGGTGGTGCTCGAGGTGGTGACCTCGTCGGAGCCCGCGGTGCAGGAGGCCGAGTAGCTGTGGGTCACGCGGTAGTTCGTGGCGCCGGAGTAGGCCGGCCAGCTCGCCGTCAGGCCGATCATGTACCCCGGGTCGAGATCAGGTGTGGCGGTGACCGTCATCGCACCCTTGGGCGTACCCGGCTCGTCGGTCGACCAGGGGCCGAAGCCGTCGGCGTTCTGTGCGCGGATCCGCACGTTGTAGGTGGTTCCGTTCTGCAAGCCGCCCTGCCAGGCCGATTCGTTGGTGGAAGTGCCGCTCTGAATCGCGCCGCCGCCGACCGGTTCGACCTGGTACTCGTAGAGGGTGATCGGGCTGCCGCCGTTGTCCGGTGCGTTCCAGCTGAAGCTGAGCGCCCCGTCCTGGCTCGTGACCGTGACGCCGCCGGGTGCGCCGGGAAGCGCCGGGTCGCCGATCTCGCAGAACTCTGCGGAACCGCTGGCCATGACGTCACCGGCGTCGTTCAACGCCTCGACGGTAGCCCGCCGCAACATGCAGCCGTCGGGTGCGCTGCAGTTTTGATGGGCGCCGGAGTCGGAGGTCGTCGCGGTCGTGGTCACCACATCGGTGACCGGGCCGCAACTGCTCTCCCGGAAATGGGTCACCCGATAGTTGACGGCGCCGGTGTACGGCGACCAGCTTGCGTCGAGGCCGACGTAGTAGCCCGGCTCGAAGTAGGGGGTCGCCGCTACGCTCAGTCCAGCCTGGGGTATCCCCGATACCTCGGAGGACCAGGGGCCGAAGCCGTCCTTGTTTTCGGCGCGGACCTTGACGTTGTAGGTCTCGCCGTTTTGTAGCCCACCCTGATAGGCGGACTCGTTGGTCGAGGTTCCCGTGTAGAACTCGGTGTCGTCGCCGTCGACCACCTGATACTCGTAGCTCAGGATCGGGCTGCCGCCGGTATCGGACGGCGCGTCCCAGTTGAAGCTGAGGCCGCCATCGCCCGGGATCACCACCAGGTTCGTCGGAGCGCCGGGGAGGTTTCCGGACGGGTCGCCGATCTCGCAGAACGAGGCGGAGCCTACGGCCATCACTCCGCCGCCGGCGTTGAGCGCCTCGACGATGGCCTCGCGAGTCATGCACAGCTCCGGCGCATCGCAGTTGTAGGCCAACGTCGAGCTGGAGGTGGTGCCCGAAAGGATCACCTCTTCGGTGCCCGAGTCGCATGACGCCGAGTAGGAGTGGGTGACGCGGTAGTTGACGGCGCCGGAATAGGTCGGCCAGGTTGCCGTCAGGCCGATCATGTAGCCGGGTTCGAGGTCGGCCGAGGCGGTCACGCTCAAGGTGCCCGCCGGTGTGCCCGCGACATCGGATGACCAGGGTCCGAAACCGTTCTCGTTCTCGGCTCGGACCCGCACGTTGTACGTGGTGCCGTTGTCCAACCCGCCCTGGTAGGCGGAGGTGTTGGTCGAGGTGCCGGTGTGGAGGGTGCCGCCACCGAGCGGCTCGACCTCGTACTCATAGTTCGTGATCGGGCTGCCGCCGTCACCAGGGGCGGTCCAGCTGAAGCTGAGGCCGCCGTCGTCACTGACGACGTTCAGGCCGGTGGGCGCTTCCGGCACGTTGTCCGCAGGTTCGCCGATCTCGCAGAACGAGCCTGAGCCCGCGGCGAGCACGCCGCCCCCAGCATCGAGGGCCTCCACCGTGGCCTGCATGAAGTAGCAGGAGTCCGGCGCCCCGCAGTTGGTGTGAAGTCCTGAACTCGACCGGGTGTTGGTCGTCGTCGTGATGCTCTCTTCGGAACCGCAGGCGTCCTCGCGGAAGTGAGTGACCCGGTACTCGACGGCGCCGTTGACCTCGGACCAGCTCGCCCGGTTGCCGACCAGGTAGCCCGGCCGGTAGTAGGGGGTGGCCGTCACGACCAGCGGAACGTTGGGAGTGCCGGCGACTTCGCCGGACCAGGGCCCGAAGCCGTCCTTGTTCTCGGCGCGGACCTTGACGTAGTAGGTCAGGCCGTTCTGTAGGCCACCCTGGTAGGCGGACTCGTTGGACGAGGTGCCGCTATGGAACTCGCTGTCGTCCTCGGCGATGACCTCGTACTCGTAGCCCAGGATCGGGCCGCTTCCGGTGTCGGAGGGTGCGCTCCAGCTGAAACTCAGCCCTCCGTCGTCCCCGGTGACGTCCAGGTCCGTCGGAGCGCCGGGCAGACTGGTGCCGGCATCTCCCACCTCGCAGAACGAGGCGCTGCCCTCGGCGAGCAGCGTGCCGACGGCGTTGTACGCCTCGACCGTCGCCTCCCGGGTCAAGCACAGCTCCGGAGCGTCGCAGTTGAAGACCAGCGTCGAGCTGGAACGGGTCCCGGAGGTGGTTTCCTCTTCCGAGCCCGAGGTGCAGGACGCGGAGTAGGTGTGGGTCACCAGGTAGGAGGTCGCGCCGGAATAGGCCGGCCAGTCTGCCGTCAGACCGATCATGTAGCCGGCCTCCAGATCCGGCGTTGCCGTGACGTTCACCACGCCGATCGGCGTGCCGGCGGCGTCGTCGGACCAGGGGCCGAACCCGTGGACGTTACCCGCACGGACCCGAACGTTGTAGGTGGTCCCGTTCTGCAGGCCGTCCTGTGAGGCGGAGGTCGTTTCCGACGTCCCGCTCAGGATGCTGCCGCCGCCCAGCGGCTCGACCTGGTACTCGTAGCTGGTGATCGGGCTGGCGCCGTCGTCGAGGGGGGCGAGCCAACTGAAGTCCAGCGCGCCGTCTCGGCTCGTGACGCTGACATCGGTCGGAGCCTCGGGCGGCCCCGGTGCCGGCTCGCCGACCTCGCAGAACTCGTCGGAGCCGACGGCGATCACGGCGTTACCCGAGTTGAGGGCCTCGACGGTCGCCCGCATCAGATAGCAGTTCTCAGGCGCCCCGCAGTTGCCGTGGAGTCCGGAGCTGGAGCGGGTGTTGGTGGTGGTCGTGGTTTCTTCGGCAGAGTCGCAGGCGTCTTCCCGGTAGTGGGTGACCCGGTAGGAGGTCGCGCCGGACACCGCCGACCAGGTGGCGCGGTTACCGACGAAGAATCCGGGCTCGAAGTACGGAGTCGCGGTGACATCCATCGCGACCTGAGGCGTGCCTTCGACATAGTCGGTCCAGGCGCCCCAGCCGTGTTCGTTCTGAGCGCGGACCCGCACCTCGTAAAGGTTGCCGTTTTGCAGGCCGTCTTGTCGCGCCGAGGTCCCGGTTGTGGTGTCAGAGACCAGAACGCCGTCGTGGACCCCACTGACCTCGTACTCGTAGAGGGTGACCTGTGAGCCACCATCTCGACTCGGTTCGGCCCAAGAGAAGCTGAGAGCGCTGTCTTCGCCGGTCACGGTGAGATTCTCGGGCGCTGCGGGAACATCCTCGAAGCCGACCTCGCAGAACGAATCCGTGCCGGTAGCCAGGAGGATCCCGTTCTCACTAAAGGCCTCGACGGTGATGGCGTGCTCCATGCAGTTGTCCGGAGCTCCGCAATTCAGCAACACTGCTGTTTCAGCCTCGGTCGCTGTCGTGGTTTCCGTGACGGATTCGGATCCGCAGGTGTCCCCCCAGTCGCGAGTCACCCGGTACTCCGCGGCGTCCGGATACGGTGCCCAGGCAGCCGAGAGCCCCACGTAGTAGCCCGGCTCGAGAACCGGGGTGGCGGTGACTGCTACCGATCCATCTACGGTGGGTACTCCCTTGCGGTGACAGAGGATGTCTACATTCCAGTTCTCCTTGTCTCCGTCGTCTCCGTGGGTTTTGAAGCTGACCACCGCTTCCCAGTTCGTGGCGCCTTCCTGCATGTAGGCCTGGATGATGCGGTCCTCGGTCCCGGAGTTCTCGTTGATATCGCCGTCATAGATCTCGAGGCCGTCTATGAAGCAAGCCCACTCGTCCTTGGGGAACCCGGTGTCGTAGGGGGTGATTCGCGGGATATCCACCAACCTACGGGTCACCATGGGTTTGCCGGTTTCGCCGAACCAGTTGGCCACCAGGTCTCGGTCGGAGCAAAGGAGCCGCATGCTCCAGTTCTCCGGTTCACGATTGCGTGTGCGGAACTCACCACGCATGTGCCAATGGCCGGTTTCCGCGTTTTCGTACGCTCGGGCGATCATGATGTGGCGCCGCTTGTTGGCGTTGATCATGCCGCCGTAGGCGGCGTACTCGAACAGGCCACAGTGGTAGTTCTCGGTGTCGAAGTCGGTCTGATAGTCGAAGTCGTCCCCGAGGTCATCGAAGAACTGCACCACGAAGGGCTTGTCGGGCGAGGGCGTGTTGTCACTCACCAAGTCGCGGGACAAGCAGACCAGATCTACCCGGTCCCAGCTTTCATTGATAGGCTCCGAGATGAAATCGATGTTGAAGCGGACATATTCCTCAGTGTGACTCACGGTCGCACGGATGATCGTGTCGTTCTCGTTCTCGTTGATATTCCCGTCGCTACTTTGGTATCCGCCGATGCCGCAAAGCCAGTCGGCGCTCGGGATGTCGGTCTTTTCGAAGCTGGTCCAGCCCGGGATGTCGCTGTACGTGCGGATAAAGAGCTGGTCGTTGACGAAAGTCTCGACGTAGGGGTGCTGGTCCGGAACGGGGCTGCAGAGTTCTTGGTCTGCGCATACGCTGCCGAAGTCGAGCCCTTCGTGGTCTGTATCGGTGCCGACTTCCAGGTCATGGAAGCCGGCCGCAGGCGAGGTCACGGTCCAGCCACCTTCCAGCTCTCGCCGCACCTCGTAGTTGCCGGGCAAGATCCCGGTCAGTTTCCAGCTGCCGTCACTTTCGGTGATCGCGCTGGATTCCGTCTCGTCCCACAAGCCGTTTGCCGGGTTCCCGTCTAGCCAGACGCGGACACCTTCGATGCCGTTGTCGCCGAGATCTCGATCTCCGTCGCCGTTCGCGTCTTCCCAGACCGTGCCGCTCAACACGGCGCCGCCGATCTTGTCCCGCCAGGCATCGGCACTCATGCTCGGCGCTTCGAGCCAGTTCATCTCCTGCCACTGCTCCGGAGTCCAGTAGAGCATCGTCTCGAACGCCACGATCGGGGCCTCCCAGGTCCAAAGGTCCTGATAGAACCAGTCGGGCCAGTCCAGGGAGGCTGTGAAGAAGTAGGCTGCGGTATCAGGGTGGGGGTCGAACGCATCGGCGGTTCCGGGGTTATCGAGAAACCCGTAGCACTTGTGAGATTCCGGTACGTGGGAGGCCAGTCTCCAGAGGGCTTTCAGCAGGGCGCCCTTGTTCGCCGAATGCTCGAGCATCTCCTGGAGGCCCTCGGCGAAGTCCACGATCTCAAACCAGAGGTTGGTATCCGGGAGCTGTTCGCCGAGCTTGGTTCGGGCCTCCTCCACGGTGTCGCGAAACACCATGGCGCGGGCCACTTTGGTGCCTTCTTCGAGATCCCGATTGATCACGCGGATCGTCCTTGCGAGGGTCACGATCAGCTTGAAGTAGTCATCGTTGTTGAGGTAGGTGTAGCACTCGGAATTTAAGTAGGTTCCGATCGCGTTTGGCGGCGTTTCCTCGAATCCGGTGCTCGCAAAGTCAACGCTTTCGTACGTGTTGAGTACATCCGGGTTTCGCGAATGGCCTCTCGGGGTCGTGTGCGGGAACACGATCGGGGACATGTGTTTCTCCATGAGCATGTCCTTGAGCTTGAGCTTTGAGTCGTACTTGTGGAGGGCCCAGTTCGGCACGAAGCCGCCGATGTAGCCGGACTGGCCTTGCCGCAGGTAGGCACTCCCGGCCATCGAAACGAAATCTCCCCGTTCGATATAGTGGCTGACCTTGCCGATCTTGTAGTAGTCCGCGTTCAGCGCCCCTTCGTCAGTGTCTCCGAGATCGCAGTAGTCGCAGCTCTCGGGGTTCTCCTTGATACCGGGCGCCTTGAAGGTGACGACCTGGCCGATGTAGCCGTCGAAGCGATTCGAGTAGTAAGAAGCGAACCACTGGGCCACGGCGCCGCCCAGGCTGTGGCCTGTGATGACGGGTTGGTACTGGACCGTATCCAGGAACCGCTCGGACAGGCCGTTCAGCGGGTTTGCCGCGAGCTCGAGATCGTCACCCATGATGGCTCGTTCGACCTTGTACTGGTCATAGCCGATGCCCTCGACGTTGAGATTGGACCAGAAGTCGTTGTAGTCCCGTGGCTTGCCGAACTCTGTGCCGCGGATCGTGAGAATCGGCGGTTTGTCCATGTCGTAGATCCGGACGATGTGGCTTTCGATGGACAGGCAGCCCCCGCCGACCTGAGCGTAGTATTCGACGATGACCTCGAACTGCTCGACCGACGTGAAGATGAAGGCTTTGAGTCCGGTCTCCGCGTTGATGTAGCGGTGGCGCGCGTAGTAGCCGTATTCCGGATAGCCGTCCTCGTATGATGGGTCGTTGAGCTCAGCCCTTTTCTCCGATTCAAGGAGTCGGTAGCGCGCATCGACGTCCCCGGCCTCCCCGACGATGTCACCGTCGCCGAATAGCTCCCAGTCGTGGTAGGCCTCGTGAGCGAAGAGCTCGATATCTTCATGATTTATCTTTCGGTCGGACGTGAAGAGCTGGATCGGGATCGTGGCTTCTCCGGCGAATCCCAGTGCGATACCGCCCTGTGCGTGGGTATAGTCCTGCGCAATGATGTTGTCCTTGACGTGCTGATCGATATCACTCAGAGCGGAAACGGAGTACGTCTGGTACTGGACGTTGGCTGCGAAACCGGTGGTGTTGAGCACCGGAAGTTCGAAGATCGGGTTGAAGTCGTATCCCTCTCCTACCATCACGTGATGTTCGAACGGGATCACGTCGTCTTCGTTGCACTGTGCCCAGGCAAGGCCGGGCAACAAGGTGAGCAGTGTCGCGAGCCAGGCGACTCGTCGGTACCAGCTGGCGGTCATGGTTCTCTCCTCCTGAGATGCGTCGGCTGCTTCGGCCTCGACGGAACGAGACCCGCTGGACGACGCGGCATCGAGGGAGAAAACCGATCAGCAAAGATCGCTTGACGAACTCGTACCGCCAGGGTTCGATATAGTTGTCCCTATGCCGCGACAACTGCTGAACCTGTTCGACTACGAGCTCGAGGCCGCCGAGCGGATGGAACCGGCCTACCACGCCTACTACGCCGGCGGGGTGGCCGAGAACCTGGCCCGGGACGACAGCCGGGCGGCGTTCGAGCGTTTGCGGCTGCGTCCCCGGGTGTTGCGGGATGTGAGCTCGGTCTCCACCGAGTGCACGGTGATGGGTACCCGCTGCGACTCCCCGATGATGATTGCGCCGGCGGCGATGCACAAGCTGGCCCATCCGGAAGGGGAGATGGCAACCGCCCGCGCGGCGAAACGGGCGGGCGTGATCCAGATCCTCAGCACCATGTCCAACAGCGCCGTCGAGGAGGTCGCCGCGGTAGGGCATCCGCTCTGGTTCCAGCTCTACGTGTTCCGCGACCGGGCGATCAGCGAGGATGTGGTCGCCCGGGCCGAGGCGGCCGGGTGTCAGGCGCTGGTTTTGACCGTAGACGTACCGGCGCTGGGCCTGCGGGAAAACCTGGCACGCGCCGGTTTCGAGGGGGCGCCCCACCTGGACTTCCCCAACTTCTCCGGCCCCGGTGCCGGGGGAGACGTGGTGCACCACGCGGCCCACACCTTCGATCCGGGGCTCTCCTGGAAGGACGTGGACTGGCTCGCTTCGAAGACGCGGCTGCCGATCTGGCTCAAGGGGATCCTGCGGGGGGATGACGCGGCCATCGGTCTGGAGCACGGCGCCAAGGGCATCATGGTTTCCAGTCACGGCGGCCGGCAGCTCGACACCGCCATCGCGCCGGTCGACGCTTTGCCTGAAGTGGTCGAGGCGGTGGACGGCCGCTGCGAGGTGTTGGTCGACGGCGGGGTGCGCCGAGGTACCGACGTGATCAAGGCGCTGGCCCGGGGGGCGAGGGCGGTGATGTTGGGTCGCCCACCGCTATGGGGCCTGGCGGTCGACGGCGAAGACGGCGTCGCCGACGTGTTCGAGAAGCTGCGCTTTGAACTCGAAAACGGAATGATGCAATGTGGCTGCCGCACCCTGAAAGACATCGGCCCCGACCTCGTCGTCTGAGTTCGAATCGCTCGGTTCGACTCACACGCGAAATCGGGGCCTCTCGTTCGTGATCGCGGCGGCGCGACCGCCTTCGATCAATCCTCCGGCCGCTCTCCTGCCGGGGCCATCTTGACCATCCGCGGGAAGAAGCGGGCGATCGGCTCGACCAGGTCGCTCTGGGCGGCCATCACTTCGTCGATGTTCTTGTAGACCGCCGGAACCTCGTCCAGGCCGGCGGACAAGAGCCGCACTCCCTTTTCGCGGAGTTCGACCATCGCCGCCTTCCAGTCCAGGGTCTTCTTCGCCTTGGTGCGGCTCATCACCCGGCCGGCACCATGAGCCGCCGAGTGCAGCGAGTCGTCGTTACCCTTGCCCCGCACGATGTAGGTGTAGGACCCCATCGAGCCGGGGATGATGCCGACCACCCCTTCACCCGCCGGGGTTGCGCCCTTGCGGTGCACGATCACCTCGCGGCCGTCATGCTGCTCCTTCCAGGCGAAGTTGTGGTGGTTCTCCAGGTCCAGCATCACCTGCGCACCCAGGTTCTCCGGGACGTGCTTGTGGATGCAGGCATGGTTCGCCGCGGCGTACTTGCCCATCAGCTCCATCGACTGCCAGTAGGCCTGGCCCTCGGCGGTGTCGAGATCCAACCACGACAGGTGACCCAGCTCCTTGGGCAACTCCGGATGGAGCTTGCGCGCAAGCTTGCTGTAGTGGCCCGCGATGGTCGCGCCGGCGCCACGGCTTCCGCTGTGGCTCAGGAGCGCCAGGTAGCGGCCCTTCTCCAGGCCCAGGTCATCCCGGTCCAGCTCGAACTCGCCGAACTCGACGAAGTGGTTGCCGCTGCCGCTGGTTCCCAGCTGCAGCCACGCCTTGTCCTTGAGACCCTTGGTCAGCTCGGTGAAGTTCCAGTCCTCGTCGAGGACCGGGTGCTGCCGCCGGTTCTTCTTGAAGTTGGCGCCGATGCCGAACTGGGTCTCCCGCTGGAGCGCGTTACGCAGCCGTTCGCCGCCGTCCTCTTCCAGCGCGTCGACCGGCAGGTCGAGCACCGACAGCTTCATGCGGCAGGCGATGTCGACGCCCACGGCGTAGGGGATGACCGCGTTGTCGGTGGCCAGCACGCCACCGATCGGCAGGCCGTAGCCCCGGTGGGCGTCGGGCATCAGCGCTCCGCGCACTGCGATCGGCAGCTTGCAGGCGTTCTCCAACTGCTGGACCGACTCCGGTTCCAGGTCGTCACCCCACTGACGCCAGGGTGCGTCCTGCTCCCGCGGGACGAAGGTCTTGGCCGTCTGCTTGATCTCGGTGCTCATCGTTCACCTCCACGAACCTCGAGGGTCCACGGTCCGCCTTCCTGGCGGTGGACGTCGACTTCGACGTCGAGAAATGCCTTCACGATCTCGATGTTGGTCAGCGTGTGTGAGGTCGGCGACCCCGTGCGGAACCGGCCGCCGGCACCCAGCGCCAGCGGCACCAGAAGCTGGTCCGCCAGATAGGGCCCGACCGGAGCACCCGAAGCCAGGTAGCTGCGCAGCTCGTTGACGGCGCCATGGGCCACCCGCTCCGCGGTGACGTTCCGCAGGCCGAAGCCGGTGAAGATCTCGGTCACGTGCTCGGAGGCCAGCTCCAGGGTCAGCACGTTGCCCGGTCCGATCCCGCCGGTGATCTCCTCGCAGTGCAGTGCGCTCTCATCCCAGGAGAGCATGCCGGCCACTGCCTCCAGCTCCCGCCGTGCGATCTTCCGTCGCAGGTTCGAGACCCGGGCGACCGCGCGCCGGCTGAGGATCTCGCCCCGCTCCATCAGCTCCAGGTGCTCGAAGGTCGCGGCCGGCTCGACCCGAACCACGAACTTGCCGCCGCCAGCCGGGAAGAACCCGGGCCGCACCAGCTCCGCCTCGACCTTCGGTCCGAGGCGGTTGATCAGCGGCAGGAACGCCCGGTCGAGAAAGTCGAAGGGCGGCGCGAAGGGGTTGTGGGTGCCGCCTTCCAGGGTCAACTCCGACGGGTCATCGGCGCGCATCAGCGCCGGCAACACCGACTGGAGCACCAGGGTGGCGCTGCCCGCGGTGCCGACCGCGAAGCGATAGCTGCCGCCGGCGACCCGGCCCGGCTCGAAGGTCAGTTCCGCCGAGCCGAGAGCGTTGCCCTCGACCTGGGCGCTGCCGATCTCCGCCGCCGCGTTGACCGCGGTCAGATGCTGCCGCAGCAGGCCCGGCTTGTTGCGCTTGGCGCGCAGCCGGGTCAGGCGGAAGGGCTTGCCGGTGCAGAGGGACAGGGCCAGCGACGAGCGCAGGATCTGCCCGCCGCCCTCTCCCTGCGATCCGTCGATCTCGATGTAGCTCGGCTTCACGATGGTGCTCCCTGCCCGCATCTTATGACCCCTCCTCGACCGGCCCGGCCGCGCAGCTCGAGACCCTCTCGAGCTGCGCGGCATCGCTGGCGTCCTGGGTGCCGCCCTGGCAGCCCGTCATCCTCACTGACGCCAGCGCCCACATGGGAGGGCGCGAATGGCCCGGCGCACCTTCGGAATCCCGTGGATCCGCCTGTCGGAGCCTCGGCCCGGCCGTGGTGCTGAACAGCTTGCTCGCCATCTCGCGTCCTCCCCGGCCGGCGACCCTCGCCGGTCCGTTGCCGACACATAGGGCACAGGGCGTGCCAACCCGTTCTGTTCGGGTTCATCGGGCGTGCAAAATGTTGATTGCTGGACGTTTATCGGTCCAGCGGGGTCGAGCGCCGGAGGTGTCGATTTCGATTCTTGTGATCTTGAGCTATCTTGATTTATAGAGATGGATAAGAAGCGCACCGTGGTGATCGGCCTGATCGGGACCGTGCTGGATTCCGGCACCAGCCCCGACCGTTGGAACCGGTGGCGGCCGACCGTGGGGATCTGCCGCCAGGAGGATCTGGTCGTCGACCGCCTGGAGCTGCTGTCCGACCGCCGCTACACCAAGCTCGCCGACAAGCTCCGCGAGGACCTGGCCGCCGTATCCCCCGAGACCGAGGTGCGTCATCACGAAGTGCCGATGCCGGCGCCCTGGGACTTCGAGGCGGTCTACGACGCGCTCCATCAGTTTTCCCGCGGCTACACCTTCGACACCGACCACGAGGACTACCTGGTCCACATCACCACCGGGACCCACGTGGCGCAGATCTGCCTGTTCCTGTTGACCGAGTCCCGGCATCTGCCGGGCCGGCTGGTGCAGACGTCGCCGCCCAAGCGAGACAAGCCCGGCCCCGGCGACTACCAGGTCATCGATCTGGATCTCTCGCGCTACGACCGCATCGCCACCCGCTTCGAACAGGAGCACGCCCAGGCGCTGTCGTTCCTCAAGTCGGGAATCGACACGCGCAACGACAAGTTCAACGCGCTGATGGAGCGGATCGAGCAGGTCGCCATCGCGTCGAAGGCGCCGATCCTGCTGACCGGACCCACCGGCGCAGGCAAATCGCGGTTGGCGCGGCGGATCTTCGAGCTCAAGTCGGAGCGTCGTATCGTCGCGGGCCCGCTGGTCGAGGNCAATTGCGCCACCATCCGTGGCGACGCCGCCATGTCGGCGCTCTTCGGCCATCGCAAGGGAGCGTTTACCGGCGCGGTCTCCGACCGGCCGGGGCTGCTGCGTTCCGCCGATGGGGGCGTGCTGTTTCTCGACGAGATCGGCGAGTTGGGCGTCGACGAGCAGGCGATGCTGCTTCGCGCCATCGAGGAGAAACGCTTTCTCCCCGTCGGTTCCGACCGCGAGGTGCAGAGTGACTTCCAGCTCATCGCCGGCACCAACCGGGACCTGCGCCGTCAGGTTGCGGCGGGTTCCTTCCGCGAGGACCTGCTGGCGCGCCTGGATCTCTGGACGTTCCCGCTGCCCGGGCTGGCGGAGCGCCGCGAGGACATCGAGCCCAACCTGGACTACGAACTGGAGCGTTTCGCCCGCAACACCGGCCGCAAGATCACCTTCAACAAGGAGGCGCGCCAGCGCTTCCTGCGCTTCGCCGTGTCGCCGGGAGCCCTATGGTTGGCCAACTTCCGGGATCTCAATGCGGCGCTGACCCGCATGGCGACGTTGGCGCCTAGCGGCCGCATCACCGTCCGCGAGGTGGACGAGGAGATCCAGCGCTTGACCGAGAGTTGGGGAGCAGGGGAGGGAGGTCCGTCCCGGGTCGACGCGCTGCTCGGCAGCGAGGCCTCGGCTGGTCTCGACCGTTTCGATCGCACCCAACTCGAAGAGGTGCTCGCCGTCTGCGCTCGAAGCGCCAGCCTTTCGGAGGCCGGCCGGACGCTGTTCGCCGAATCTCGCAAACGCAAGCGCTCGAGCAACGACGCCGATCGGCTGCGCAAGTACTTGGCGCGCTTCGAGCTGGACTGGGATGCGGTGCGGTCCGCCGTCTAGTCACTGCCGTTGTCGATCGCTTCGAAGAGATGCCAGGTGTAGCCGTCAGGCAACTCCGGACTGCGTGCAAACTCCAGATGCAAGATGCGGCGATGAGCGACCGGCCGCCCTCCTCGGGCCGCACGTGGTTGGAACCGTGGACGAGTAGCGGTCGCATCGCCAACACGTCGCCCGCCTCGCACTCGATCGGGAGTGTGTTCCGAGGGGCGGTCTCGGGGTCGAACTTGGCGTGATGCGATCCCTCGATCACCTCCAGGCAGCCGTTGTGACTCGTCGCCGGATCGAGGTGGATGCGCAAGGTCAACATCTCCTCGAGGAGGCTCCGGGGTGCTTCGACGTGAGGTACGCCGGACTTGATCGTCGGCTTGGTGAACTGCGGGCTTGGCAACTGGTTGTTCTGAACCGCGATCGTCGAGTCCTGGTGCAGTGGGAGCGACCAACTTCGCTCCGAGGGCTTGTCGAAGAACAGAGCCCGCACCAGGCCCGCACGTTCGCCGAGCAAAGCTCTGATCAAGCCCAGGAGAAGGGGGCGTTTCCACAGGTCCAGAATCTCCGGCATCCATGTCTGGACGTTCCGCGCAGCAAAGACTTGTCCGCGGGTGTGCAGAAAGTCGTCGGCATGCTTTGGCAACACCTGCGCATGCTGGATGCGGCCAATCAACCGACGGCATTCGTCGGGGGCGAAGGTGCGTGGCAGCAGTCCGTAGCCGGCTCCATGGAGTTGATCGAAGGTGCTCGCGATGTTCGGTCCAGCGCTCATTGGTCGATCCACGCGTCAACTGTGATGCCTGCTAGTAGCGCCAGGAGAACTGCATGGCGGAGCTTCATCGGCCTACAATAGCTCGAACTCGACAGGAGAAACCATGAAGAGCTGGCCCCAAACCACGGTGGTCGGACCCGGAGGTGTCGGCGCCTACTTCGGCGGCATGCTCGCCCGTGCCGGTGCGCCGGTTACGATGCTCGGCCGCCCCGGGCCTCCCAGTGAACACCTGAAGCGTCTCGACGCGCAGGGTCTGCACATGCAGACGACGAGCTTCGAAGAGAACGTGCCGGTCACGACCTCCAACGACGCGTCCTCGATCGCGGACAGTGAACTCGTGCTGTTCTGCGTCAAGACCGTCGACACCGAGTCCGCCGCGGCGCAGATCGCGCCGCATCTCGCGTCGGGCGCCATCGTCGTGGATATGCAGAACGGCGTCGACAACCCGGACAAGCTGCGATCCGCCGGGATCGATCCGATCACCTCGGTGGTCTACGTCGCAGCGGCGCTCAACGGTCCGGGCAAGGTGATCCACCGGGGGCGCGGGGACCTCGTCGTGGGCCACAAGGAGCGTGCCGACGATGTCGAACGCCTCCGCGCCTGGTTCGAGGCCGCGCAGGTGCCGTGCAAGGTGTCGCCGACGGTCGAAACCGAACTATGGGTCAAGCTGATCATCAACTCGGTAGCCAACGCGTCCAGCGCGTTGACCGACGCCACCTACGGCGTGATCGTCGACGACGCCCCGACCTGGGCGGTCGCCGAGGATGCGGCGCGGGAAGCGGTTGCGGTGGCTCGAGCCGAAGGGCACGACCTCGACGAGCAGCAAACCCTGGATACGCTGCTCGCCGTTTGCCGCAGCGTCGGCGCCGCAACCTCGTCGACCCAGCAGGACCTGGTCGCCGGACGCCCCACCGAGATCGACTCGTTGACCGGATACATCGCTCGTCGCGGCGAGGAACTCGGGGTGCCCACGCCGATCAATCGTGCCATGTGGCACCTGACGCGGCTCCGTTCCGACACGATCCGTAGGCGCTAGGCGGCGAGAAGCCGGTCCTGGTGACTAGCGCTTGAACGGGTTGCGGAACTCGCCCCGCGCAGGGATCCGCAACCGTTTGGCCAGCCGCGCCTGCACCCGGGTCTCCGCTTCCTTCCACGCTTCTTCGTCCGCCTCTTCGGGCAGCGCGAAGCTGCCGCCGCCGACGGTGCCGTGGCCGCCCGCGTCCCGCGGGTTATCCACCACCGAGCGCAGCACCTCGCCTGCGTCGGTGCGTCCACGGTCGGAACGTAGCGACAGATACAGCCGGCCGTCGTAGCGTCCGGTGCAGAAGGCCCAGCGGGAGTTCTCGTAGGTCAGCAGGAAGTCCGCCATCTGCGCCACCAGGTCCGGGTTGTGGACCTCGCCGAGATGGGACACCAGCAGGCCGCGGTAGGCCGAAGCCCCTTCGATGGTCCGTCCGACTCCCGAGAAGAAGCCGCGCTTGCGCACCGGATTCCGGATCTTGGCCAGGATGTGCATGTCGCAGTTGTGGATGATCTCGAGGTAGGTGTTGACCACGTCCCGGCGGTTGGCGCGATAGAGGTCCTGGGTGTCCGAGAGGATCCCGTAGGCCAGGGCGGTGGCCACCGGTTTCGGGATCTCGATGCCCTTGATCAGGAGCGCCCGGGCGACGATCACGCAACTCGCTCCGCAGCCTGTGTCGATCAGGGCCAGCTCGGCGTCGGGGCTCGAGACCGGTTTGTGCTGGTCGACGATCAGGGTCGGCTTGCGTTCCGACGCGGGGAACGGGTTGTTCTCGAAGCGCGGCTGGGTGTCGACCAGGGCGACATGCTCGTACCGCTCGAAGTCGGTGGCCCGCAGCTTGTAGGCGGGCAGCTCCAACAGCTCGACCATCGCCCGGTTCTCCTGGCGGCCGACGACGCCGCCGTAGGCGATCCGCGACTTGATCTCGTACCCCTGGGCCAACAGGTGCTGCAGCGCGAAGGCCGCGGCCAGGGCGTCGGGGTCGGGATAGTCGTGGGTCAGGATCAGCATCTCGGGGATCGCTTCCCGCTTCGCTTCGAGGAACGAAAGCAGGTGCGCCGCGAGCCGTCCGGACCGGCTGTTTTCACCCTTGGTTTTGGACATGAGCGCGCCAGCCTAGCGCCCTCCGGCCCCGCTTGTCCAACCACCCCAGGGCCTTTTTGTCCGGTTCGCCCGGTCGGCCCGCTGGCGAATAAATGGCGAAAAAGCCTCTGTTTTGGTTTAGAATCGGTTCAATGCTGCTTTTCGAGGACCAGTACCGCTTCGAGGGCCTGCCCCTCGACCGCTTCGGCGTCTTCGGGACCCCGGACCGCCGGGCCCGGCGCCGGCAGATCCTCGACGCGTTCCACCCGCCACTGGACCTCCTGGCCCACGAACTCCTCGCCCGGCTCAACGACGGCGGCGACAAGGCGCCCCTGCGAGCCCATCTGCCCCGGCTCGACTGGCCCGCCGGCTACCAGCCCTTCTGTACCTGGCTGGCGCTCTCTCCCGAGGCCCACGGCTACCAGCAGAAGGCCCAGCTAAACCTGGGGGTCCACCCGGACTACGTGGCCCTGCGGCTCGGCTGGGACGCCTCTCAGACCTCCTTCAGCCGCTTCGAGTTCCGGGCCCGGCATGGCGGGCTGGGTAAGCGCATGGCCGAGATCGCCCGGGAGAACGACCTGGAATTCCGGGTTTACGCCTCCGCCAAATGGCCCATCGGTTCTCGCTGCGTCTACCGTTCCGCCGTAGATTGGCAGGGCGCCTTCGAGGAGGTTCGGCGGCGCGGGGTTTGGTTCGAGCTCGGCCGGCGCTACGATCTATCGGATGCGGGGCCGTTGATCGGCTCCGATGAGC
Source organism: Acidobacteria bacterium Mor1 (assembly GCA_001664505.1). GTDB lineage: Bacteria > Acidobacteriota > Polarisedimenticolia > Polarisedimenticolales > Polarisedimenticolaceae > Mor1. The sequence goes on along the minus strand of CP011806.1, from coordinate 3,043,894 downwards.
TGGCGCGCGAAGCGCTTCGGGTCTTCCGGGCAGTGTTGCCCGCGGCCCGCAGTGCCTGGAGATGACGCCGGGGGGGAAGGATGGCACGGCGCAAGAAGAAGGGTGGCTCGCTCCTGGGCGGGATGCGGCAGGGGCTCAAGGACAAACCGAAGGCCAAGCCGACGGCGGGCAAGAAGCTGCTCAACGTGATCGTCGGCACGGTGTTCGTCATCGCGGTGCTCGGGGTCGTCGGGCTGATGCTGATGCGCAGCTTCTGGCCCGAGTACGGGATGATGGACGGCGCCGGTGAGTTCGTGATCGACCGCGTCGTCGTCGAGAGCGAAAGCCCCGAGATCGAGCGCGCGGTGATGGTCCCCGACGGAACCGCCGGCATCGCCGTGTTCTACATCCCCGTCGAGTCGCGGGATGACGAGGGGCTACAGGCCCGGATTCACCTGGACGAGGATCAGCTGGGCTCGCTGGCCGCGGGAGACACCATTCGCACCAGCTACCGGGTTCATCCCCCGTGGCGCGGACTTTCGGTGGAAATCGAGGAGTGGGAGCCGGTCAAAGCTTCCGAATGACTACCAGCGACAGGTCGTCGCCGTAGCGCAGGCCGCCGGTGAACTGCTCGACCTCGGTCAACACCCGCAGCCCCAGTTCATGGGGCGCCAGATGCTCGTTGCGGCTCTCGCAGAGCAACTTCTTCAGCCGCTCCGGTCCGTATTCCTCGTCCATGGCATTGGTCGCCTCGGTCAGGCCGTCGGAGTACGCCACCAGCGCGTCGCCGCTCATCAGTTCGACGCTGCCCTCCCGGTAGCGGGTGCAGGGCATCATCCCCAGCGGCAGCGACGAAGCCTCGATCCCCTGGATGTCCGCTCCGCCGTTACGCACCAGGTACGCCGGGTTGTGGCCGGCGTTGAGCACCCGCACGAATCCGCGTTCGCCGTAGAGCTCGGCGTAGAACAGCGTCGCGAAGCGGTTGTCCAGGCCGTCCCGGTTGAGGATCGAGTTAAGCCGTTCGCCCAGTTCGTCGAGGGCGGGGCACTCGGGCGCCAGCGCCCGCAGGGTGGCCTGGAGCTTGGCCGAGAGGAGCGCCGCGCCGAGCCCCTTGCCCGCCACGTCGCCGAGCGCCACGCCGTGCCGGTGCTCGCTGGCCTCGACGTAGTCGACCAGGTCGCCGCCGACATCGTTGGCCGGCCGGGTGTAGGTCCAGACCTCCCAGCCGGGGATCTCCGGCTGGCGTTGGGGCAGCAGGGCGAGCTGGACGCTGCGAGCCACCTCGATCTCGTCGCGGGCGACCAGCTTGTCCTTGAGCTCCAGCATCAGGACGACCAGAAGCAGGACGAAACCCCACGGCCGCAGGTCCGCCGAGACCACCCGGCCGAACAGGGTCACCGTGGTCGGCCCGAGGACCGCCAGTACCAGGGACACCATGAGCGCCAGCCGCCGGCCCGGGGAGAGCTTCAGCAGCAGGCTCTTGAGCAGCCAGCCCAGAATCCAGAAGGAGCGCTGGATGCGCCCCATACCGGCCAGCTTGGCCCGGGAGTCCTCATCCAGGTAAAACCGGTAGAGATCCCGCAATTCCTGCTTGTAGACGCTCTGGAAGCTCGTGCGGCGCAGGTCGTCCAGCACCACCTTGCCCAGGCTCGAGTCCCGGGATTCTCCCAGCTTCCGGTAGCTCATGATCCGCCGATTCCTCTCCTGGTCCCGTCCCTAGAGAACGGGCCGCGGGTCCATCCGGTTCCGCGTAAGGCACCAGCATAGCGCCAGTTGGGGCGCAGCGTGAAGGTGGCATGCGTTCCTTGCGGGCCACTGTGCCGTTCAGTAGCATGCGCCGCGGCGCGGCTAGACCCACGAACATGACGGCCGGCTCCCGACGGAGCGGCTCAACGGAGGATTGCGATGCGGCACCTGGTGCGGGCGAAAGCCCTGGTTTTGCTGGTTTCGATCATGACGCTCTGGGGCGGAGCGGCGCTGGCCGAGGAAGAGGGCTGGAAGGACACGGCGGAGTTCAGCTACGTCGTGACCAGCGGTAACGCCGAATCCGAGACCCTCGGCTTCAAGAACACCCTGACCCGCAAGTGGGAGAGCTCGGCCTTCGAACTGCGCGCCGGCGGCGTGCGGGCCGAGTCGGAAAACACGCTGCGTGAGTACTTCTTCGGCGGTCAGTTCTTCGAGGACACGATCACCGAGACCACGGCGGAGAACTACTTCCTAAAGGGCCGCTATGACCAGGACATCACCGAGCGGTTCTTCTGGTTCGCCGGTGCGGGTTGGGATCGCAACCGTCCCGCCGGGATCAACAACCGCTACCAAGTCGTAGGCGGTGTCGGGAACATCTGGGTCGACAACGACACGACCAAGTGGAAGACCAACTACGGTGTGACCTACACCGACCAGGAAGACGTCGTCTTCAACCCGCTCATCGACGACACCTTCCTCGGTCTCCAGGCCGGCTCCAACTTCGAGCACCAGCTGACCGAGAACGCGACCTACGGCAACGATCTGGTCCTCGACTTCAACCTGGACGAGAGCGACGACTGGAGGGCCGACATGATCAACTGGCTGACCGTCGCGATGAACGATCGGCTGGCGATCAAGCTCAGCGTCCAGCATCTGTTCGACAACATGCCGTCCTTCACCGACGTGGCCGTGGCGACCGATGCCACCGGCGGCACCCTCACCGGTGCGGTCGTCCCCCGCGAAAACGAAGATCTGGACACGATCTTCACCGCTTCGCTGGTGGTCAACTTCTAGCCGATTCTGAACGTCGAGGAGAACCACGATGGAATTCGATCTCGATTCGATCCTCAAGACCGGTCAAGACCTGATGACCCAGTGGGGGTTCCAGGTGCTCGGGGCCATTGCGGTCCTGGTCATCGGCTGGATGGCCGCCAAGGTGATCCGCGGCATGGTGCGCAAGGCGCTGAGCAAGAGGCTCGACGCGACGCTGGTCCCGTTCCTTTCGAATCTCGTCTACTGGGGCGTGCTGGCCGGCGTCATCATCGCCGTCCTGGATCTGTTCGGCATCGAAACCACGTCCTTCGTGGCGGTGCTCGGAGCCCTCGGCTTCGCCGTCGGCCTCGCGATGCAGGGCACGCTCTCCAACTTCTCGGCCGGTGTGATGCTGCTGGTCTTCCGGCCGTTCAAGGTCGGTGATGTGATCGAGGCCGCGGGAACGTCGGGCAAGGTGGTCGAGATCGGTATCTTTGCCACGACCCTGCATTCCGGCGACAACGTGAAGATCATCGTCCCCAACTCGGCGGTCTACGGCACCATCGTCAAGAACTTCTCGGCCAACGACACCCGGCGCAACGACCTGGTGATGGGCATCTCCTACGACGACGACATCGCCAAGGCGATGGAGGTGATCAAGCGGGTGCTCGACGCCGACGACCGGGTGCTGAAGGATCCCGAGCCGGTGATCGCCGTGGGCGAGTTGGCCGATTCCTCGGTCAACATCCTGGTGCGCCCCTGGTGCAACGCCCCCGACTACTGGGCGCTGCGCTTCGACCTGCTGAAGACCCTCAAGCAAGAGCTCGAGGGAGCCGGCTGTTCGATTCCGTACCCTCAGAGCGACGTGCATATGCACCAGGTCTCCGGCGGGGCTGCCTAGCCCGAGCGATACCTTCCCGATACAACCGGGGCGCCGCTGCGGAATTCTCGCCGCAGCGGCGCCTCTCCCGGCGGCCCGTGTTTGCGCTTCGTGGTAGATTCCAGCGAGCGGCACGGTTTCGAATCTTGCGTATCGGCGCAGTTTCGTCGGTCGCCGGGGACGCCCCCCGGTGGTGCCGCGGGGGGCACGTTTCGCATGCCGTACCGGCAGTTTTCCGTCGCAGTCTGTCTAGTCCTGCTTGCGTTGCTGGCGCCTTCCGTCGCCGCCCAGGCCACCGGAGCCCTGACCGTCACCGTCGCCGACGCCGACGGGCCGCTTCCCGGGGCGGTGGTTACCCTCGAGAACGTGCGGAGCCTGGTGGCCGAATCCAGCGAGCGCTCCGACACCCGGGGAATCGTCTCCTTCCCGGTCCTGCCGGTGGGTGGTGGCTACAAGGTCACCGTGGCCTTCACCGGCTACGGCACCCGCGAAGTCTCCGAGCTGCGGGTCCGGCCCCGCCAGACCACCCAGGTTCCGATCACCCTGGCCGAGGAATACAAGGAAGAGGTGCGGGTCGTCGGCCGTCGGGAAGTGGTCGACCTCGACGAGACCCAGACCTCGACCAAGTTCAGCAACGAGTTCATTCAGGATCTTCCGATCCGCGGCCGCACCTACCAGAAGCTTTTGACCCTGGCGCCCGGTGTACAGGACGCCAACGACGACGGCAACCCCAACGTCCACGGCTCCCGCGCCCGGGACTTCAAGGCGGTGGTCGGCGGGGTCTCCAACGTCGATCCGTTGACCGGCCAGTTCCAGAGCAACGTCAATCTGAACGCCATCGAGGAGATCGAGGTCCTGACCGCCGGCGCCGGGCCGGAATTCGGCAGGGCCCAGGGCGGCTACGCCAACATCATCCTCAAACAGGGCACCAACGATTTCGAGGGGGTGGTCTCGTACTTCTACCAGACCAGCGATCTCGACGGCGTCGGTGCCGCAAACCTGCCCGACGATCGCATCCCGGACTTCGACTGGAACCAGCCGTCGGTTCAGCTTTCCGGTCCGATCATCAAGGACAAGCTGTGGTACCGGCTGTCCCACGAGTACGTCGACAAGGGGGAGCCGTTCAACATCATCGGCGACCTGGCGGTGGTCGAGACCGAACAGCGGGTCGATTCCGACCAGCTCACCTGGCAGGTCTCGCCGCGCAACAAGCTGGCGTTCCGCTTCGATGCCAACCCGATCACCTTGAACAACTTCGGCGTCAGTTCGACGACCCCGGCGAGCGCCAGCCAGTTCCGCAGGACCGAGGCGGATTCCTATTCGATCGTCTGGAGCGCTCCCTATTCTCCTCGGGTGTTCGTCGAGACCCTGGTCGCCTGGCAGGACGGCGGGTTGACGGTCGCCCCCGCCGAGCGGGGCGTGCGCAACTCCTGTTTGCGCGGGCTGGACGTGATCGAGCTCGCCGCCTGCACCAACCTCGGCGGTGAGGATCCGACGGCCACCGGCGATGTGATCAACGGCCAGATTCCCGCCGGGACCACCGGCTCCTACTTCATCGACTTCAACGACGCGCGTCAGCGTTTCACCGTCAAGTCCGACGCGACGATCTACCCCCGCGGGCGTTTCCTCGGAGTGCCCCACGAGATCAAGACCGGCCTGATCATCGAGAACGAGCGCTACGTGCGCGACATCGAGCAGCGGCCGCAGATCGATTTTCAGGTCGAGCGCATCGGTTTCAACCTGGTGGGCACGGCGCTGGTCAACGTACCGGTGCCCAGTTCCAACCGGGCCCGCGCCACCGGGACCACCTGGGGGATCTACTTCCGCGACAAGATGCGGATTCGCAGCAACCTGACCCTGGATGTCGGTTTCCGCCTCGACCGCCAGGCGATCAACTCGGGCGGCCTGGAACCGCTGGACTTCAGCGCGGAGCTGCAGGACTACGAGTCGCGCATCGCCCAGGGGGCGTTCCCCTTCGAGGCGGCACAGGCGTTCACCGGGTTCGAGGGCACCGAGCAGGTGGCCGAGGAGCTCGCGCAGGTCTTCGGCCTGACGCCGCAGCAGACCATCAGCTTCTTCGGTCCCACCGTGGTCCAGGCCAACTTCCTGAGCAAGCGGCGCAGCAAGCAAGACATCAACCTGATCGACACCAACTTCTCGCCGTTTCTGGCGCTGTCCTGGGACCCCTGGGGGGACGGCAAGACCAAGTTCTCCTTCAGTGCCGGCCGGAACTACAACAACATCCCGTTCCTGGTGCCGCTGCTCGAGCAGCTGCCCGCCGCGGTGGGGATCGAGTTCCAGGCGGTACGGTTCAACGATGAGTGGTTGCTCAACGATCTGAGCAATCGACGCGCGGTCAACGCGGTCGCGTCGCTGCTGGCGGTCGACCACGATCTACGCACGCCCTATCAGGACGAACTGGCGATTACCTTCGAGCGGCAGATCGCCGCCGAGACCCGGTTCGACGTGACCTACATTCGCCGCGAGTACCGGGATCAGCTTCAGGATCGCGACATCAACAACGTGGCGCGGGATCTCGGCACCTGCTTGCTGGTCACCGAGCCCGGCGATCCGGCGATCAATGACCAGCCCGACGGGTTGCTCGACGACTGCACCGGCAACCTGGAGCCCTTCCCCAACGATCCTTCGATCCTGTTGCCGCGCCCCGACGGGTTCCCCGACCTGTACCGACTGAACCCGTTCTGGGGTTCGGTGCTTCAGGTCGGCAACTTCAACCAGTCGGACTACGAGGCGGTGGTGCTGAGCCTGTTGCGCCGCCAATACCGGGGCTGGGAGGGTCAGCTGTCCTACACCTGGTCCCAGTCGGTGGGCGACGGCGAGGACTTTCAGCAGGTCATCGGCAACGACGGGTCGTTGGTCGATGACGAGTTCGGCTTCCAGTCCAACGACCAGCGCCACGTGGTCAAGTTCATCGCCAGCACCCAGACCCCCTGGGGCGTACGTCTCGGCGGAAGCGTCACCTGGCAAAGCGGGCTGCCGTTCTCGCTTCTGCGGCAGGGGTTGTCCCGGGACGTGGTTTTCCCCAGCGTCGCCGGTTTCGACAGCTTCGAGCAGCGGGAGCGGCTGATCTTCCCCACCGGGCAGCGCAACGACCAGCGCAATCGCTCGTTCTGGGATTTCACGATCAAGGCGACCAAGGCGGTGGTCGTCAAGGGGGTCACCGCGGAGCTCTCTCTCGAGGTGTTCAACCTGCTCAACGACGACACCTATCGGATCTACAACGAGTTCCTCGAGATCGGGACCCAGATCAACGGCGTCAACGACGCCACCCGCCGTTTCGGCCGCCAGTACCAGCTCGGCGTCCGCGTGGCGTTCTAGCTCCAACGGTGCGGCCAGTAGCATGACCGGCCTCTCTGGCGAACAGGCTCAAACGCTCAGCCGGCTCAGTCGTGTCGGATCGCTCGTGGCGCTGGCGGTGTTCGTGTTGGCGCTGACCGCTTGCAGCCGGTCCGTGAAGGTAACGGACAGCCGCGCCTACTGCGGGTAGAGCCTCGAAAGCGCCGCGACGAAGAAAACCCTGGGGGCCTTCGTCCTCGAACGGCGATGGCTCGTTCGCGACGAGAACGCCTGCGTCCTCGAGTTGAGGATGTTCGAAGACGGGGATCCACACATCGTCGACGATGAGTTCCTGGTCTATGTCTGGGTTCCGCTGCCAAGGGATCCGGCTTCCGCGGGTAAGAGCCAGTCGTTGCTCGCCGATTTGTACCGGACGCCCATGCGCAGCGGTCCTTCTCGTCGTAGCAACTCCGTCCCGGTCACGGTCGAGGTGCGAGCCTGGAACGAGGGTGCCATCGATGCGGTGCTCTCGCTCGAGGATTACGGCGAGTTCGATGCCCGGTTCGAGTTACTCGAGCCTCACCGGGAAATTCAGCGCTAGGCCGGACCTTCGGGGCGTAGCCCTGAAGGGGCGGGGCACGGAGCCGAGGCTCCGCGCCCTGCCTCAAGCAACGTCAACGCACCATCGTTAGTTGCAGTCGCCGCCCGCCGTGCGGCGGGGGCCAGAGAAGTCGTCGAGATCGGTCAGGCAGATCGCCGGGTCGTAGGTGCCGCGACCGTTGGCCAGGTCGTTGGAGCGGCGCCGGGCCAGGTAGAAGAACGCCTCACCCGGTTCCGGGTCGTCGCTTCCGTCGACCACCGCCGCGCCCGGGGCGATCGCCGAATCGATGCAGGTCACTTCGCCCAGGTTGATCCCGTTGATGCCGAAGCCCAGCGAGCCCAGGTCGCCGCGGATCACGTCGTAGAGCACCGGCGCGGCCGACGCCGCCAGGGGTGCCGATAGCTCCGAGGTTTCGCTCGGGCTGCGCAGGGTGGTGGTCGCGGTGTGGTTGGCCGGGATCTCGGTGTCGAAACTGATCTGGCTGCCGCCGCCCGACTGCTCTACCCGAAGATCCAGCACCGGGAGCCGGTGGTTGAACCCGGTGTCTCCGTCGCTGCCGAGCTGCACCGCGCCCTGGAACAACCGGGACTGGGATGCGCTGTCGCCAAAGACCTCGACCCACGCGGGATCGGACTGCAGCGTGTCGCCTTCGACGGCGAGGGGGCCGGCGCTGGTCAGCTGCGGCGTCGGCGCCGACGTGTTGGCCAGGCTGATGGCGCCGCCGCCGTTGCGATAGATCGCGTTGCAGCTCAGCACGTGCTGCGGAGGCAGGGCCGAGCCGTCGGATAGCGAGATCACGCCGGTGCCGACGTTGCCCACCACGGTGTTGCGGCGCAGGGTGGCGCGGCGCGCGCCGTCGAGCAGTACGCCGTGAGAACGGTTGCCCGCAGCGGGGTCAATGCCGCCCAGCAGGTTGTCTCCGACGAAGGTATCGTCGGCTCCCGAGAGCAGCTCGATGCCGATCTCGGTGCAGTTAATGGTGTTGTCGCGGATGGTGACGTCATCGGAGCCGCGGACCCGAATGCCGCTCAGCTCCAGGTCGTCGCACAGGCCGTCGGAGCTGGTGCGACCGATGCGGTTTTGGGTCACGAGTGCGTCGTGGGCCCCGGTGCCCAGGTCGATGCCGCGTTCCAGACCCGAGAAGGTGTTGTCGTTGATGAAGACCCGGGCATCGCTGACCTGAATGCCGAGCAACAGCTGCGCCGGGTCCGCCGACGCCGACAGGTCGGGGCCGAAGGCGTTGTTCTGGATGATGGTGCCGGGCCATTCGAGGTTGCCGACTGCGGGGCTGTCGATCCCGTCGCCGGCAACGACGATACCGGTCGAAGCCTTGTCGAATCGATTGCCGGTGAGCTGGATGTTGCCGGGGGTGCCGGCGCCGAAGGGGGACGCCGCGATGCGGATCGCCGCGCCACCGCCGGTTCCGGCGCTGCTGCCGCGGAAGACGTTGCCGACAATGCGGTTGCCCACCGCATCGGGACCGGCGATCAACAGCGTCTCGTTGCCGTCGAAGCTGACGAAGTCGAAGCCGGAGATCACGTTGTCTGCGGAGCGGACGGCGATCGCCCGGTCGACGGTGCCCACGCCGCTGATGATCAGCCCGTTGCTCTGGGGAGGTTCACCGACCGGCGTGCGATGGACCATGCTCAGCCCCCCCTCGAGCAGGTCGGGCAGGGGAGCGACCAGTTCGATGGTGCCGCCGTCGATCAGGAAAACGATCCGGTCGGGCTGGTTGTTCAGTTCGGAATTCTCGATCGCCCAGCGCAGGGTGCCCGGCGGTGCCGGGATCGCGTCGAGTGTGTCGGTGATTTCGAAGATCGCCGCCTGGGCTCCGGGCAGACAGAAGGCCGCCAGCAGCAGAGCAATGGCCAGACGTACCGGGAGCCGGGAAAGGGCGGATTGCCCCTGTATGCGCGCCATGATTCCCTCCGATGGGGCCCAGGCATGACCCGCGTTTGGAGAGAACCCCCTCGATGGCCAGAAATTACCGTCAGTTTTCAGGGGGCGTCAAGGAAATTTGCCCTGGACGCTGCAGGGGTTCGGCGGCGGGCGTCGATCTATCGGATGAAACGCGGCTCCGATTCCCGGAACCGCAAGGAGATGTCCCGATGCGTACCTTCTGCCTGGCCTGCTTCCTCCTCGTCGCCTTCGTCCTGCCCCTGGCGGCCGGTGACGCTCCCGAGCTGATCATCAACGGCAAGCCCCTCTCCGAGCAGGAGATGCAGCTCGTGAAGATGCTCGAGCAGCGCTACGGCGCCAAGGCCATCCCCGGCCGCTACTGGTACGACGGGCTGACCGGTCTCTACGGCGTCGAGGGCTACGGGACCCTGGGGCAGCTCCCCGCCGGGCTTCCGCTGGGCGGCCCGCTCCGTGAAAACGCTTCCAACGGCACCACCGGCGTGTTCGTCAACGGCCGGCAGCTGCATCTCCAGGAGGTCCAGTACCTCAGCCAGTGCACCCAGGTCATCCCCGGCCGCTACTGGATGGACGCCATGGGCAACGGCGGCGTCGAGGGCGGCCCGCTCCTGTTCAACATGCAGCAACTCTGCGCCGCGGCCCGCCAGCGGGGCGGCGACCCGTACTACGGCCGGGTGACCGGTGACGGCACCACCAGCGGCGCCATGTTCCGCAACTCCGACGGCTCGATCACCAGCGTGACCTGCGGGCCGGATGGGGGCTGCATCTACTAGGCGGTGTCGCGAAATCCGGCACGTTTCGCGCAGGTCCAGGAGAGCAGGCTCGGCGACTTGCTTTCCCCGGCAAGACCATTACTTATTTACCCGGGTGCTGTTGCGCCCAGGCAGGGGTCTGATCGGCTGAAACAGACGGAGATTCCGGGGATGAACGGGGGGGAACCCGTGCATCCTGATGTCCGAACGCGCGCCCAGTAACGAGTCCTCCCGGCCGCATCTGCTGACGGTCTCGGTCGAGGACTATTTTCACGCCGGCTCGATGCACGGAGCCGTGCGTCCCCGGCACTGGGAACGCTTCGAGTCCCGGGTCGACCGTAGCGTCGACCAGGTGCTGGAACTCCTGGCGCGTCACGACACCTCGGCGACCTTCTTCATCCTCGGCTGCATCGCCGACAAGAACCCCGCCCTGGTGCGCCGGGTGGTCGAAGCCGGCCACGAGGTCGCCGCCTCGGCCTACTGGCCCAGCGACGCTTCGCTGATGGTCCCCGACGAGTTTCGCGAGGACGTGGTGCGCAGCCGCGCGGCGCTGGAGGCCGCGGCGGGCCGCCAGGTCTTCGGCCACCGGCTGGCCCGTAGCTGGATGCGTCCCGAGCAGCTCTGGATCCTCGACGTGTTGATCGAGGAGGGTTTCCGCTACGACTCCAGCATCAACCCGGTGCTGCGTCACTTCGCCGCGGAACCCCGACGCCACGAGCTTCATCGCCACACCCACTCCGAGGGCGCCGGCGAGCTGTGGGTCGCGCCGATCTCCACCGCCTCGTTCCTCGGGCTGCGCTTTGCCATCTCCGGCGGCAACTACGTGCGGCAGTTGCCTCACACGCTGCTGCGTCGCCTGACCGCGCGTTGGGGCAAGCAGCGGGAGCAACCGCTGGTCTTCTACTTCGTCAGCTGGGAGCTGGATCGCCATCAGCCCCAGGTGGCCGCGCTCTCCCGCGTGCAGCAGCTACGCCACTACCGCAACCTCGAGAAGACCCGCTGGGTCTTCGAGGACTACCTCCACGACACGCCGTTCACGCCGGTCGCCGAGCATCTCGGCCTGGACTGGAAGGAGACCCGGGAGCTGGGCGGCGCTCGGCATGAAGCGCCCGCGGCCGGCCCCGGACCTGCGGCTGACCGGGCATCCACGGTGGCTTCAGGGCACAGCGCGGTGATCGGATCCGCCCTGACGGGCGCTTTCGAACAGATCGAATCGCCGGGAACCGACGACGCCGGCGGCGAGGCGCCCCGTGAAGCCACGGTGGTGGTTCCGCTCTATCGAGAACGGGTCAACGTCGCCTACCTGCGCCGCGCGCTGACCATCCTGCGCGAGCGCCTGGCCCAGAAGACAACCCTGCGCTTCGTGCTGGTCGACGACGGCAGTGACGACGGCACCTGGGAGGCGATGGAGCAGGAGTTCGGGGATCTGCCGGATACCCGGCTCTTCCGCCACGAACAAAACCGCGGCGTCGCCGCCGCGATCCGCACCGGTATCGGCCACGCGGAAACTGAGATCGTCTGCACCCTCGACTGCGATTGTTCCTACGACCCCAACGAGCTCGAGGGGATGCTGCCCCGCATCGACCAGGCGGACATGGTCACCGCCTCTCCCTATCACCCCGACGGCGCGGTGTTCCACGTCCCGGGTTGGCGGTTGTTCCTGTCGCGCACCCTGTCGCGGCTCTACTCCCTGGTTCTCGGGCGCCGGCTGCACACGGTGACGAGCTGCTTCCGTGTGCTGCGCCGCTCGGCGGTGTTGCCGCTGCCGGCCCGCCACGACGGGTTCCTCGGCGTGGCCGAGATGCTGGTCGAGCTGCAGTCCGCCGGGGGCACGGTGATCGAGCACCCGACGCTGCTCGAGTCGCGCCTCTTCGGCAGTTCCAAGATGAAAACCCTCCGGGTGATCGGGAAGCACCTCGGTCTGCTCGGAACATTGTTGAAACGAAGATTGACGGGCCGGATGCGCGCATCGGGTCCCGGCGGTGATTCCACCCAGGAAGCGGCCCGGAGATCGGGCGCGCGCGGAGTGAAGCCATGAGTGATGCAGCGGAGCGGAGCATGACGCTCCCCAACGACCAGGACGCTTCCGGGCGTTCGTTCGACCACGAGGAGCTGGAACAGCTCCGTATGGTGCTCGATTCGGGCACGCTGACCTGCACCAAGGGTTCCCGGGTGCGCGAGTTGGAGCAGTCCTTCGCCGAACGACTGGGCGTCGACCGCTGCCGCGCCGCGGCCTCGGGGACGGCTGCGCTCCACGCGGCGGTCGCGGCGATCGATCCCGCTCCGGGCGATGAGATCGTGACCACGCCGATCACCGACATGGGCGCGATCACCCCGATCCTCTACCAGAGCGCCATTCCGGTGTTTGCCGACGTCGACCCGCGGACCTACAACGTGACCGCGGCGACCATCGAGCCGAAGCTGACCCGCCGCACCAAGGCGGTGATGGTCACGCATCTCTTCGGCAACCCCTGCGAAATGGACGAGATTCTCGAGCTCTGCCGCGGTCGCGGCATTCCGGTGATCGAGGACTGCGCCCAGGCCTACGGTGCCTCCTATCGCGGCCGCCCGGTGGGCACCCTGGGGGATATCGGCTGCTTCAGCCTGCAGCAGGGCAAGCACATCACCGCCGGCGAGGGCGGCCTGGTGGTCTCCCAGAGCGAGCACTACACCCGCCGCATCCGCCTGTTCATCGACAAGGCCTGGGGCTACGGCGATCCGAACCCCGACCACTACTTCCTGGCGCTCAACTACCGCATGACCGAACTGGTCGGCGCGGTGGCCCTGGCCCAGCTCGGCAAGCTGGACGGCAACGTCAAGCAACGCGTGGACATGGCGGATCGCCTTACCGCGGCGCTGCAAAACGTCCCCGGCGTCGACGCGCCCGAGGTGGCGCATCACGCGGTCAACAGCTACTGGCGCTACGCCCTGCACGTCGATCCGGCGGTGATTCGCGGCGGAGCGGTGGCCCTGGGCGATCTGCTCCGCGAGCGCGGCGTCTTCTGCGCTCCCCGCTACATCCAGAAGCCCGCCTTCGAATGCCAGGTCCTGCGGGACCAGGTGACCTTCGGCAACAGCCGCTTCCCCTTCGTCGGGCCCCAGCGGGAAGGGGAGCCGGAGATCCGCTACGACCGTGCCGATACCCCCGGCACCATCGAGGCGCTGGAGCGGGTGGTCGTGCTGCCCTGGAACGAACGCTACACGGAAGAACACGTGGACTACGTCGCGTCGGTGATCGCCGCGGCGGCCCAGCGGTTGGCGATTCCTGCCGCCGCCGGCGAAGGGAGGTCGTGATGGATCCGGTCCGTTTCGCGGTTATCGGTTGCGGGCGCATCGCCCAGGCTCATTTCGACGCGATCGAAGCATGCGATGAGGCGGTGGTCGCCGCCGTCGTCGAGCCCCGAGAGTCGGCGGGCCGCGCCTTCGCCGAGAAGCACGGTTGCCCCTGGTATCCGGACATCAACGACGCGACCTTCTGGGACTGCTTCGACGCGGCGGTCGTCTGTTCGCCGCCCAACACCCACCGTGAGATCGCCGGCGAGCTGATCACCCGGGGCAAGCACGTGCTCTGCGAAAAGCCGTTGACCATTCGCGCCGAGCGCGCGCGGGAACTGAGCGATCTCGCCGAGCGCCATCAGTGCACGCTGATGATGGCCTCGAAGTTCCGCTACGTGGAAGACGTGGTCGAGGCCAAGGCGCTGCTCGAGTCCGGCGCCCTGGGCACGGTGGTGCTCTACGAGAACGGGTTCTGCGCGCCGGTCCAGATGGCCGGCCGCTGGAACGCCAATCCCGCGGTCTCCGGCGGCGGCGTGCTGATCGACAACGGCTCTCACTCGGTGGACATCGCCCGCTACCTGCTCGGCCCCTTCGTCGACGTCAAGGCGGATGCGGCGCTGTCGATCCAGGGTCTGCCGGTGGAGGACACCATCCGCCTGCGCTTCCGCAGCGCCGGCGGCGTGCTCGGCTCCGTCGATCTGAGCTGGAGCCTGACCAAGGACACCGACTACTACATCCGCATCTACGGCTCCGAAGGGGAGCTGCAGGTCGGCTGGAAGGGATCCCGTTTCCGCCGCCAGGGCGCGGAGTGGAACCCCTTCGGCAGCGGCTACGACAAGAACGCCGCGTTCCAGGCCCAGCTCAAGAACTTCATCGCCGTGCAGCGGGATGAGGCCGAGCCGCTGATCCGGCCCGAGGACGCCGTCGCCGCGGTGGAGATCATCGAGAAGGCCTACCAGAGCGTGCGTCACGACGCGTCGGCTGCGGTCGAGGTGGCCTGATGAGCAACGCCTGGGCTCATCCCACGGCGATCCTCGAGGCGGACGTCGAACTGGGCGAGGGCACCAAGGTCTGGGACAACGCCCATGTCCGCCACGGTGCCCGCATCGGCAAGCACTGCATCGTCGGGGACAAGAGCTACATCGCCTACGACGTGCGCATTGGCGACTACTGCAAGCTGAACACCGCGGTCTACGTCTGCGCCGAGGTCACCCTCGAGGACTTCTGCATGGTCTCGGCTCACGTGGTGTTCACCAACGACCGCTTTCCCCGGGCGGGCAACCTGGAGCTGACCGGGTTGGCTTCGTCGGATCCCGACGAACACACCCTGCCGACCCGGGTCTGCCGCGGCACCACCATCGGCGCCAACGCCACCATCGGCCCGGGGCTGACCCTGGGTGAGTTCTCGATGATCGGCATGGGCGCGGTGGTGACCAGGGATGTACCGGCTCACGGGCTGGTGATCGGCAACCCGGCCCGCCAGGTGGGCTGGGTCTGCGCCTGCGGCGAACCGCTTTTCCGCGGCGGCTCGGCGACCGAGGAAACCTGCGGGCGCTGCTCCCGGCGCTACCACCGCACCGATTCGGGCATCACCGAGATCGATCGGGAGCGCCGCGCCGGATGAGAATCGCGATCGTCGGAGGAGGACTGCTCGGTCTGACCATGGCTCATCGCCTGGCCGGCCCGCGGCACCAGGTCTCGCTGTTCGAGGCCGCGCCGCAGCTCGGTGGGCTGAGCGCGGGGCACGACTACGGCCCCTTCACCTGGGATCGCTACTACCACTGCGTGCTGCCCCAGGATCAACGCACCGTCGGGCTGCTGCAGGAGCTGGGGCTCGAGAACCGGCTGCGCTGGAAGTCGACCCGCACCGGGTACTGGGCCGGCGACACCTTCTACGAGATGAGCGGCAACGCCGATTTCGCGCGCTTTCCACTGCTCAACCTGATCGACAAGGGCCGGCTGGCCTGGTCGGTAATCTGGGCCACCCGCTTCGCCGATCCCGAGAAGCTGCATCGGGTCTCGGCCCAGGAGTGGCTGACCCGTATCTGCGGCAAGCGCACCTTCGAGGTGTTCTGGCTGCCGATGCTGCGGGCCAAGTTCGGGGAGTATCACGACCGGGTCTCTGCGGTCTTCATCTGGGCCACGCTGACCCGGCTGATGCGGGCGCGGAGCAGCACCGGCGCCAAGGAGCAGCTCGGCTACATCGGCGGCGGCTACACCGGCGTGTTCGAGGTGTTGGAGCGTTCGCTGCTCGATCGTGGCGCCGAACTTCATCTCGGCCGGACCGTGGAACACCTGGCCCGTAGCGACGACACCTGCAGCCTGAGGCTCGCCGGCGACGGCGAGAACCGTGAGTTCGACCGGGTGCTGTTCACCGCCCCGGCGCGGATCGCGGCGAAAGCGGCCGACGAGCGGCTCAAGCCCGAAGTCGAGAAGCTGGCGGCACAGTACCCGACGGCGTCGAGCTACCTGGGCGTGATCTGCATGGCGCTGGTACTGCCCGAGCCGCTGACTCCGTACTATGTCTTGAACCTCGGCCAGGACGTGGGTCTGACCGGCGTGATCGAGATGACCAACCTGGTCGACCCCGTCGAGACCGCCGGACGCCGCCTGGTCTATCTGCCGCTCTATCTCGACAGCGAAGATCCGAGGCTGTCCTGGTCCGACGAGAAGCTGCGTGAAATGTTCCTCGCCGGCCTCGGCCGGCTGTTCCCGGCCTTCGACCTGAACACCATCGAGAACGCCGAGATCCATCGCGCCCGCTACGTCCAGCCTCTGCCGCTGGTGCGGGGCGCCGACGAGCCGGTGGCCGACCCCGGCCTGCCCCGTGACGCCGATCCCTTCCAGTGGGTCAACACCTCGATGCTGCGCTGCACCACCTTGAACAACAACGAGGTGATCGCCCTGGCCGATGCGTTCCTCGAGGGGAACGGCCTCGGCGAGACCCAGGCCGACGCAGGCGGCTCGGCGGCCGCGTGAATCTGCGGTCCCGCTGGGCCTGGGGACTGGCCCTGGGCTTCGTGCTGCTGCAGGCGGCGCTGCTGGAAGGCCGTCCCGTGCCTTCGGTCAACGAGCCGGTCTATCTCGCGCGGCTGGTCGCCGACGGCAACCCCGGATTCCTGCCCGGCGACTGGACCTTCGCGGCCCACGACGCCGAACACTTCCTGTTCAATCTGATCTTCGCGCCGCTGACCCGGCTCATCCCGATCGAGGCGCTGGCCTGGCTCGGGCGTTTCGCCTGCTGGCTCGCGGTCTGCGCCGGCGCCTTCCGGCTGGCGCGCAAGCTGGAGCTCTCGCCGCTTGTGGCGGCCGTCGGGCTCACCGGTTGGCTCGCCATCGGCCAGTCCTTCGTCGCCGGAAGCTGGATGGTCGGCGGCTTCGAGTCCAAATGCGTGGCCTACGCGCTGCTGCTGTTCTCCATGTGCGACATGTTGGATCGGCGCCACATGCGCGGAGCCGCATTGCTCGGCGGTGTCGCGGCGTTTCACGCCGCGGTGGGGCTCTGGGGTGGGGTCGCGATCGCGGCGCTGCTCCTGACCCAGCGGCTGCCGGTCACCCGCCTACTCACCATGGCGGCGCTGACCGTGGCGGTTTCGCTCCCCGGCAGCCTGCCGCTGATGCTCTCGATGGCCGGCGGCGGCGCAGGCGCGGCGGACTGGGGCTACCAGGTCACCGTGCGCATGCCTCATCATCTGGATCCGGCCAGCTGGCCGCTGCGCTACATCATCGGGCTCTTCAGCCTGTTCGCTTTCAACCTGCTCTGCGCCTGGTCCGAACGGGACCGCGAGGTGTTCCGCGGACTGGCCGCCTTCGAAACTGCCCTGGCCTCGGCGTTCATGGGCGGCTTGCTCTGCCGCGCCGTCGAAGCCTGGGACCTGCTGCGGCTGTTCCCGTTCCGCCTGTTCGCCGTGTTCACGCCGCTACTGTTCGCCTTCTGGCTGGCCCGGCGCCTGACCGTCGCGCGCCCGCGTTTCACACCTGCGGTGGTCGCCGCCGGTATCGTGGCGCTCTTGTGGTTGCCCAACCCGTTCCTCGGTTGGATGACCCGGGCCCACGGCATCACCCAGGAGTGGCGGGCGGAGCGGCGCCCCGACCCACTCCATGAGGTAATGGGCTGGGTCGCAGGCAACACTCCCGCCGATGCGGTAGCGATCGCTCCTCCCTTCGAGGCCCGCTGGGCCCTGGAAGCTCGCCGCTCCTCGGTAGGAAGCTGGAAGGCGATCCGCTACGACGACCTGCCCGGCTGGGAAGCGCGGATGCGCGGCTTGCTGGGCGGCGAGCTACCCGCCGACAGGCGCGCGCTGCCCGATCGCTACCGGGCGATGTCCATCGAGCAGGCCAGGGAGCTGGCCCGGCGCTACGGCGCCACCGTGTGGGTCGTCGACGCTGAACGCGACCTTCCGTTGCTGCACCGCTCCGGGCGTTGGAATGTCTACGCCCTCGGTTCGGCCGACCTGAACGCAACCGCACCCTGAAACCGCCCACCGTTGGCAGCTCCGGCCGATCGGGGACCCATCACCGCCTTCGCTCGTTCAAGCTGACTTGCGCAATCGAGTGGACTCTACCGGAGCGTAGGTCCACCGGGCGAGGCGCCGCGAAAACCCCGCGCACGGTGACGTACCGCTTGTGGTGTCTGTCGCGCAGGATCGATGGATCCGCATCCAACCGCAACGAGTTGCTGTTCAGGCCTTGACGCCAATGCTCTCGGTCCAGGTAGAGAGCCTGATCCTCGAATACATTGCTGCAGAATCCCTCGATCACCACAGGCAAGCCATCGAAGTCTTCAGGGGAGCCGAGCAGCTCAATGAGTGACACGACGCGGTAGGGTTCGAGATCCAGATCCAGTTTGTTGCTGCCCGCAACGAGGTCAATCGTCCGTTCCTGCGTTTGAAACCCTGCCATCGATGCGCGCAGTGTGTAGCTTCCCGCCCTGATGCCCTGCCAGCCACACAATCCCTCAGCACCGACGAAGCACTCCTTGATATCGCCATTCATGGCGAGCTCGATTCGGACGCCGGGTAGTCGCTCGCCGTCCGTCGCATCGTGGACCCGGACCTCGACAGTCGTTTGTGCCGAATGCGTCGTGCAGGCCAGGAGCATCAGCAGAGCGAGATCGGCTGCAGTTCTTGACACTCTTGCCTCCGCGGGTTCAGGCGGTTCTGTCGACACCTTCCGAGTGGCCCGGTCGCACCCGCGTTGTGCCGATTCGCTGCCCAATGGTAGTCTCCCCGACGCTGGAGCGGCGATCCGATCGCTCGCCCCGCAACCTGCACCCCAGCACAGCCGGCCCTCGGGTCGAGGAGAGAGTTCATGACCAAGCGGAATCGAGGGATCGTCGCGGGAATCGCGCTGATCGTGCTGGGGTTGAGCCTGTACTTCTTGCGAGAGATCGATCCGGGCAAGTGGTACATCATGTTCACGGTGATCGGCGGCGCCTTCGTCGCCGGGTACTTCTACACCAAGAACTTCGGCCTTCTGATCATCGGCTGTTTGACCCTGGGGTTATCGGTCGGGTCCGTCGGTGATCGATCATTCTTCTCACCGGACCGAGGCGATTTCTTGCCGTTGGGCGCCGCGTTCCTCGGCATGTTCGCCATTCGCCTGGCTTACGAGCGCAAGGCGACCTGGTGGCCGCTGATTCCCGGTGTGTTGTTGATGGCGGTGGCCTTCGACTACCTCGAGGAATGGTGGCAGTTCATGCAGGGCAACTGGCCGCTGGTACTGGTCGTTATCGGCGCGGTGGTCATTCTCGGCGCAGTGATCCGCGGGGCCGACGACAAGAAGGACTGACGCCCGCGCTCCACTCGCGGCGCTACGCCGCGCCACGCCACGCCACGCCACGCTTACTCCAGGTCGGCCAGCAGCTCCCGGGCCTCGTCGGCCCGGCCGGGCTCCACGGTGACCTCGGGGAAGCGGAACGGCGAGAACACCCCCACCGCCGGTAGCGGGATCATCGAACCCAGCCGCTCGTTGCGCACGTAGTAGCGGATCCCCGCCGCCTGCAGGATCGACTTGGCCAGGGGGATCAGCGCCTGGTTGGGCACGCTGCGCACCGGTACGAAGGTTTCGTAGTCGCTGGGCGGCGCCTCGGCAGGTGCGGCCGGCGGATCGGCGGCGGAATCCCAGGGAAGCTGCTCGACCAACTCGGTTTCGCAACCCGGACAGCGTTCGATGTCGGCGCGGTACTCCGACGGGGAGTCGCTGTCCTGCTCCTCGGGGCAGTCCGGGTTGGGGCAGTAGCGTACCGGTTGTTCCATGCGGTCTCCTCGTTCCTGCAATCCGAGCCCAGCTGGGTCTCGATCCTACCGGGCTACGCCGCGTCCCGCTCGGGGTCGTCCTTCTCGAAGCTCTGCCATGCCTTGCGCGACAGGTGCTGCACCAGGAGGCCCGGCGGCATGCGCAGATAGTGGGACCGCACGTAGAGCGCCAGCCGCGCGGCCTGGGAGCGGCTCGACGCGCGGTCGAGATCGCCCAAGAGCGCCCGGTCGACCAGCCGGTCCATCAGCGCCCGCACCGGCGCCGGCGGACCCCATGCCGCCGATTGTTCAAGCAGCCCGCCGGGAACCGGCGTGGCGAGGATACGCGAGGTGTGGCGCAGGGCATAGAAGGCGGGGCGGGACAGATCCATCTCCACCGCGCGCCGGGCCAGGCGCTCCCAGAACTCCCCGTCGCCGGCGGCGAAGTCGCGCATCAGCGCATCCAGATCGCAGAGGTCGCGCAAACCACCGGCGAGATCGCCGTCCTGGAACAGGTGCGCCGCCGAGTGCAAGACCATGTCCTCGGGGCAGAGCACCCGTAGCCCCGGCAACTCGAGGGGGCGCGCCGACGCGAACAGCTTCTCCGGATCGGGATGCAGCCGGCCTGACTCGGGGAGGATCGTGTGGTGCACATCGAGGCTCGACTGCCGGGCGCCGTGCTGCAGCGGCGGCAGCTCGTGCATCCACTGCCGGTAGTAGCGCTGGTCGTAGGGGTCGAGCTTGGTGGCCTCCCAACCCTCTTCCAGCAGCGCCTGTTCGACCTGTTCGATCCGGGCCTTGGGCACCATGATGTCGACGTCGGAAACCAGGCGTCCGCGGGACGCAGGCAGGCCGGCCATCAGGTAGGCCGCACCCTTGAGCAGCACCACGTCGATGCCGAGGCCGGCCAGGGCGTGGAGCACCCGGTCGACCTCCCAGCGCACGATCCGTTCGTGTTGCGCCGCCATGTTCGTCGCGCCGCGCAGGTGGTCCCGGACCTTCCCGGGAAGCGGCGTTCCCTGCGGCGCTTCGCCGAGCAGGTTGGCCAACCGCGGCAGCAACCCGGCGGCACGCGCCGTGGGCAACAGACGATTCCAGTCCGCCGGTTCGAACTCCGCAACCGACTGCGGATCGAGCAGCGCCCGCAGCAACAGCGGCTGTGGGTTGCTGCCGCTCATAGCTCCCCCAGCCGCGTCAGGGCGGTTTCCAGATCGTCGTAGATCAGGTCGATGCAGCGGCAGGGCTCGACCGCTTCGGCCAACGTTTCGAAACCGTCGAGGCCGAGCACGCTGTAGTTGAAGGACTCGTCGGCCAGCCGCATCAGCGTCTCGCCCCGAGGGACCTCTTCAAACTGACAACCGGCCCCCGGCGTGTAGCGCGGGAAGATGATCCCGACCGGCTCGGCAGGTTCACTGCTGCGGGGCAACGCATCGCCCGGCGGGCTCACGTGAGCCACGGTGCCCTTGCGCGTCCCGGGCACGGCGGGCCCCATGGTCAGTTCGGGGCCGAAGGCGCGCATCCGTTGGATCGATTCGTTCTTGAGGGAGATCGGCAGGGGCACCGGAATCACCCGGCGGCTCCGCTCGTCCCGGCGGGTGCCGGGGAAGGTCGCGACCTCGTCGGACAGCAGCCGCCAGCCCCGCACGGCCAGTGCGGTGGCCAGGGTGCTCTTGCCCGCGCCGGCGGCACCCGAGAGGATCAACGCCCGGCCTTCCCGTTCCACCACCGCGGCGTGGAGCACCAGGCAGTGCTGCGGCCGGGTGAAGACGCACCAGTTGAGGGTCCACTCCAGCATCGGCAGCGCGACGCTGCGCCGGAAGGGCTTGGCCCGCGGCCGCCCGTCGACAGTAGTGATGGCCCAGCCGAACCGGGAGAACCCGGGGGCCGGCGCCGCGCGGACGTGAAAGTCCTCGATCGGGTCGTCGGCGATCTCGTAGTCGGCGTAGAGCAGCCGCAGCGGTTCGACCAGCTCAGGCAGGTCGGTGCCCAGCCGGATGGCGAAGGGGCCGACTCGCAGCGGCAGGCCCGGTCCGGTGAGCTTCGCGCGGAGATCCGCTTCAGCTAGCTGTTGAAGGTGCATCGGCGGCTTCGATCAGTCCCAGGTCGTCAAACCACAGCAGGTAGCCTGCCACACGTTTCGGCATGTCCGGCACCGCCTCGTCGCCGATGCCCTCGACGGCAGCCACCAGGTCGGCGATGGTTGCCGGTCCTTCGTGCAGCCGCCGCAACAGGCGAGCCGCCGCTTCATTCAGCAGATGAGTATCGCCTGAAGGGGGATGGAACACGACGTACTGGTCGTCCCATGCGCGCCAGTGCAGGTCGGCATCGGCGCGCAACACCCAGGCGAGAGATGGATCGATGTGGTCCGAGGTCAGGGGTAACGGTCTTCGCTACCGGCTGAAGGTATCCGGTGCGTTCGGATCGCCGATCGACGGATCGTCGTAGGGGTTCCGCTCGGGTTCGTTGTGCTGCCCGGGGGTGTAGTCGGTGTAGTCCCCGAGAGTGCCACCGCCGGTACCGGCGAAGAGCGGGCGTCCGCGAAGGGTGATCATCGCAGGCACGGCGACGAGGCCGCCCTTGATCAGCGCACGGCGGCCACGGCTTGCATGGGAGCGCTCGTTATCGTTTTTGTTCGGTTCAGCCATCACAGTCTCCCAAGCAACCGGCCACGAGGTGCCCGGCTCGATAGGTCCGCGGCGCTTGGTCGCATAACCCAGATGTGCCCACTTCACGAGGAAAAGTACCGTGCAACTCCTGCCCATTCAACGGAGAATTGGTGCGTCCCCATTGTCGTGGATGTATGGGTTGGCGGTGACGGCGAAGGCGGCTATCCTCCACGCCGATGAACCCGGGGCCGCAAGAAAGTCGCGACAACAGCGACCCACGTAAAACTTACGCGCAGCGATTCGAGTTGCGCTTCAAAGTTGTGGCACTGGAGAAGCGTCGTGAACTGGCGCTTTCTCGCGCGCGCCTGTTGGTTTTCCTGGCCGGTTTGATCACCGCCTGGCCGGCGTTGATGATCAAAACGATCCCCTTCCCCTGGCTGCTGTTGCCGCTGTCTCTGTTCATCGTTCTGGTCGTCGTCCACGGCAGGGTGAGCAACCGCCGGGAGCACGCCGAACGGGCCGCGAAGTTCTACGAAGACGGGATCGCGCGGATCGAAGAGCGTTGGGCGGGCAAGGGGATCGACGGCGCGGGACTGGCACCTGCCGACCATCCCTACGCCTCGGACCTGGACCTCTTCGGCGAAGGCTCGCTGTTCGAGCTGCTCTGTCAGGCTCGAACCAGCGCCGGCCGCCGCATGCTCGCCGACTGGTTGCTGGCCACCTCACCCGTGGCGGAAGTGCGCTCGCGGCAGCAAGCGGTCGCGGAACTCCGCGAGCGGCTGGACCTGCGTGAAGACCTGGCGATTCTCGCCGAACGGGTGCGGGACGAAGTGCATCCCGGGAGCCTGGCCGCGTGGGGCAAGGGGGAGCCGGTAGAGCTTCCCGGCTGGACCCGTATCACGGCGGTCCTGGTCTCGTTGTTGACGACCGCCGGACTGGTGGCGTGGGGCATGGGCTACGGAGTGGCCCCCTTCCTTGCGGCCGCAATCCTGCACATTCTTCAGATGTGGTTCACGGCGCGCCGCGAGGCGGAGATCGCCCAGCGGGTGGACGCCCCGGGCCGGGAACTGGAGATCCTCGCCGGCGTTCTCGGCCGCTTCGAACGGGAGTCCTTCGGTTCGGAGCGGCTACGCGACCTGGAGTCGAAGGTGGCCGTCGGCGGAACGTCTCCTTCGGTGGCGATCCGCGAACTGAGCCGCAAGGTCGACCGGCTCGAGTTCATGCGCAATCAGGTCTTCGCGCCGATCGGGATCCTGCTCTGTTGGCGCCTGCACGTCACCGCCTCGATCGAAGCCTGGCGGCGTCGGCACGGCGCCCACGTGGCGGTCTGGTTGGATGCGGCGGGGGAGTGGGAAGCGCTCTCCTCCCTGGCCTGCTTCGGGTACGAGAATCCGTCCTACCCGGTGCCCGAGATCGTCGACGAGGGGCCGCTGTTCGAGGCCCGGGGGCTGGGGCATCCGCTGCTCTCCCGTGAGGGTTGCGTGCACAACGACGTGCGGTTGGCCGAGGGCGCCAACATGCTGATCGTCAGCGGCTCCAACATGTCGGGCAAGAGCACGCTGCTGCGTTCGGTGGGGATCAACACCGTGCTGGCCCTTGCAGGGGCCAACGTGCGCGCCGATGGGCTGCGAGTCTCGTTTTTGTCCCCCGGCGCGTCGATCCGGGTCGGCGACTCCCTGCGTGACGGCCGCTCCCGTTTCTACGCGGAGATCCTGCGGTTGCGTCAGCTGATGGATCTGATCGCCGAACGCCCGCCGCTCCTGTTCATGATCGACGAGATGCTGCAAGGCACCAACTCACACGACCGGCGGATCGGCGCCGAGAACGTGCTGGAGCAGATGGTGCGCCGCGGCGCCATCGGCTTGATCACGACCCACGATCTCGCGTTGACCCGGGTTGCCGAGGGCCTGGGGGACCGGGCGGTCAACAAGCATTTCGAGGACCGGCTGATCGACGGGGAGCTTCAGTTCGACTACCGGCTCCGCGAGGGGGTGGTCGAGCGCAGCAACGCCCTGGAATTGATGCGGGCGATCGGCCTGGAAGTACCCGATTCCCAAAGAGACTGATCGTCTCCCGGCTGTCGCTGGTACACGCCTCGGTTTCGGCCTAAATTGAAAGGCCGATGAGTACGATCCGCGAGAACCGCAGCCTCAACGACCCCTCGCTCTAC
Source organism: Acidobacteria bacterium Mor1 (assembly GCA_001664505.1). Classification (GTDB taxonomy): domain Bacteria; phylum Acidobacteriota; class Polarisedimenticolia; order Polarisedimenticolales; family Polarisedimenticolaceae; genus Mor1. Next base: position 3,019,462 of record CP011806.1, on the reverse strand, counting down.
GTCAACCGCGAGCTGGGTCTGGTCCGCTTCCACCGCCGGGTGCTTTCCCAGGCCCAGGATCCGGACGTTCCGCTGCTCGAGCGCCTGCGCTTCCTCTCGATCTTCAGCTCGATTCTCGACGAGTTCTTCGAGATCCGCGTCGGCGGTCTGCGGGAGCAGGTCGCCCTGGGTTTCTCCTCGCCGGGCCCCGACGGTCTCGGCGCCCAGGAGATGTTGGCCCGGGTTCGCGATGAGGTTCTGGAGCTGGTCGAGGTGCAGTACCGGGAACTCAACGAGGTCCTGCTGCCCTCCCTGGCCGAGCGCGGCATCCACATCTACCGCCGCAGCGAGTGGACTCCCGAGCAGGCGCGCTGGATCCGCCGCTACTTCGTCGAGAAGGTCTTCCCGGTGCTGACGCCGGTGGGTCTCGATCCGGCGCATCCGTTCCCGACGATCCTCAACAAGAGTCTCAACTTCATCGTGACCATGGACGGCAACGACGCCTTCGGTCGCCGCAGCCGTGGCGCCGTGGTGCAGGCCCCCCGGGTGCTTCCCCGCCTGATTCCGCTGCCGGCGGAGATCACCGGCGGGGACAACGGATCGGTGCTGCTCTCCTCGGTGATTCATGCGCATGTCGACGACCTGTTCCCGGGCATGCGGGTCAGCGGTTGCGATCAGTTCCGGGTCACCCGCAACAGCGACCTGTTCATCGACGAGGAAGAGACCGAAAACCTGCTTCACGCGCTCAAGGGCGAACTGCCGCGGAGGCACTTCGGACGCGCCGTGCGTCTCGAGGTCAGCGATACCGCCGACCCGGCCACCGTCGACTTCCTGCTGGAACAGTTCGACCTGACGGCCGATGACCTCTACCGGGTCAACGGTCCGGTCAACCTGCACCGGCTGGAGGCGCTCTACCACCTGGCTGACCGCCCGGAACTCAAGTACGCCCCCTTCGCTCCCGGCGTGCCCCGTTCTCTGGAGCCGGGCCAGGACCTGTTCGCCGCCATGCGCGACGGAGACATCCTGCTGCACCATCCCTTCGAGGGGTTCTCTCCGGTGGTCGAACTGTTGCGTCAGGCCGCGGCCGATCCCGACGTGCTGGCTATCCGTCAGACCGTCTACCGCACCGGCTCCGACTCGCCGGTGGCCCGGGCGCTGTTCGACGCGGCGCGCAACGGCAAGGAGGTCACCGCGGTGATCGAGTTGCGCGCCCGTTTCGACGAGGCGGCCAATATCGATCTGGCCACGCGGCTGCAGGAAGAGGGGGCCAAGGTCGTCTACGGCATCGTCGGCTTCAAGGCCCACGCCAAGATGCTGATGATCGTGCGCCGGGAAGGGGAGACCCTGCGGCGCTACGTGCACCTGGGCACAGGGAACTACAATCCCAAGACCGCCCGGGCCTACACCGACTTCAGTTTGATGACCACCGATCCCCAGATCGGTGAAGACGTCCACGCGATCTTCCAGCAGCTCACCGGCCTCGGCGCGGTGGGCGAACTGCGCAAGCTGGTGCAGACCCCCTTCGGCCTCCACGACCGGCTGCTGAAGTTGATCGACGAGGAAGCGCGCAACGCCCGTGAAGGCCGTCCGGCGCGGATCATGGCCAAGATGAACTCGCTGATCGAACCGCAGATCATCCGGGCGCTCTATCGCGCTTCCCAGGATGGTGTGCAGATCGATCTGGTGGTGCGCGGGGTATGCTGCCTGCGGCCGGGCGTCCCGGGAATCTCCGAGAACATCCGGGTCGTCTCCGTCGTGGGGCGTTTCCTCGAGCACAGCCGCACCTATCACTTCCATGCGGGGGGTGAGGGAGTGACGCTCTGCAGCAGTGCCGACTGGATGCCGCGCAACCTGTTCCGCCGGGTCGAGACCGCGTTTCCCATCGAACATCCCGAGCTGCGCCAGCGGGTGATCGAGGAAGGTCTCGAGGCCTACGTGCGCGATTCCTGCAACGCCTGGGTCATGCAGCCCGACGGTGACTACATGAAGGTCTCTTCCGGCGACGAGAAGCCGTTCAACGCCCAGCGCCACCTGCTGGAGAGCCTGGCAGAGCCCGAAGATCCCCGGGATTGATGGCGTCGAACTGATGGCGCCTCGTGCACGACAGGTCCTGATCGTCGGCGCCGGAGCCTTCGGCATCTCCGCCGCGCTCAGCTTGCGTCGTCGCGGTCACACCGTGGTGTTGACCGATCCGGGGCCGCTGCCCCATCCCGACGCATCCTCCACCGATATCTCCAAGATCATTCGCGCCGACTACGGCGCCGACGGTTTCTACGCGGAACTCGCCGACCACGCCCTCGACGCCTGGGAACGATGGCAGGCCGGTTGGTCCCGGCCGCTCTTTCATCGCACCGGGTTCCTGCTGCTGCGTTCCCGGGAACTGCGTCCGGGCGACTACGAGTACGACGGCTTCACCACGCTGCGTGAACATGGTTGGCCGGTGTCGCGCATCGACACCGATACCCTCGAACGCTATCCCGCCTGGGCAGGTGGGCCCTACGTCGACGGCTACTGGAACCCGCGTGCAGGGTACGCCGAGAGCGCCCGGGTGATGAGCCTGCTGATCGCCGAGGCCCAGGAACTGGGTGTCGACGTCCGGCCTGGCCTGCGCTGCGTCGAGTTGCTCGATTCCGACGCCGGTGTCGCCGGCGCGCGCTTCGATGACGGGAGCGAGATGCGCGCCGACGAGACCATCGTCGCCGCCGGCGCCTGGACGCCGCAGCTGGTCCCCGAACTGCAGCCGGTGATGTGGGCGACCGGTCAGCCGGTGATGCACTTCCGGCCCACGGACCGTCAGCCCTACGAGGCCGACCGTTTCCCGGTCTGGGGGGCCGACATCTCGACGACCGGCTGGTACGGCTTTCCAGTGCACTCCAACGGCACGATCAAGATCGGCAACCACGGTCCGGGCGTTCGACTCGAGGCCGGCGACCCGGGGGAGGTCGCGCCGCAGATCATCGACGCCTGCCGGGAGTTCCTGGCCGGCTCTCTGCCTGGACTGGCCGTCGCGGAGCTCGAATCCACCCGACTCTGCCTCTATTGCGACACCTTCGACGGGGACTTCTGGATCGACCGCCACCCGGCCCGCAAGGGGCTCCTGGTCGCCGCCGGCGGGAACGGCCACGGCTTCAAGTTCGTGCCGCTCCTGGGCGAGCTCATCGCCGACGTCCTGGAGGGCCGGGAGAATCCGGTGGCGCGCCGCTTCCGCTGGCGTGAGAAGGGCCGGGAGCGAATCGAGCAGGCCCGCCGGCCTCCCGAAACGAAATAAGGGCGAAACCGGGCCTCGGGGTTTTCCACAGGTTGGCCGGGCGCCTGTGGATTTCCCGTCGAGCCATCCCCCTCACGCCGCGATTCCGGCCCGAATAGGCCCGATCGAGCATGGGGCGGCTGTGAAAAACGCTGTGGATATCCTGCCCAGAAAAGCCGCAAACAGGTTGCATTGACAGCCCCGGGGGCGCCGGGCTAGTGGCGCCTGATACGGATCTGTCCCTGCCTGTCCAGGTTGCGTCGGGGCCGCCCCGGGCGCCCAGACAGGACCGAACGAGGGCCCTTTGCCCACTCAAGGGAGCCCACCGCCGTCCGATGGAATCCCGAAGGTCCCCGGACCTGGAGGGATTCGCTTGCACTCGGAACAAACCCAACGGTCGAACCCGACAGGACCCGGCGCGGTCCTGGTCGCGACCTGCGGAATCGGCCTGCTGGCCGCGTCCCTCTGGTGGCTCCCGGCAGGCGGGGCGGCGCGCCCGGTCACCGGGCTGCTGGGGTTCTGTCTGGCCTCGGTGGGTGTGGGCCTTCTGCACCGGCGAGTCCGCCGTTCCACGGAGCCTCGATCCCAGACCCGGGTATCGGCCCTCGAGCGGACCCTCGGCGGCGCCGGCATGGGCCTCTGGGACTGGGACGTCGTCACCGGCGAGACCTCGTTCAACAACACGTTCTCGGCGATGCTCGGCTATGAACCGGGGGAACTCCCGGCGCAGTTCGCGACCTGGAAATCGCTGGTGCACCCCGACGACCTGCCTGGGGCGATGGCCGATATCGAAGCCCACCACCGTGGAGAAACATCGGTCTACCGCAACGAGCATCGGATCCGCCGCAAGGACGGAAGTTGGCAGTGGATTCTCGACGTCGGTGATCTGGTCGAACGCACCCCCGAGGGTGAGCCGCGGCGCATGATCGGCGTGCTCATCGATCTCCAGGATCAGAAGGAGGCTGCGCAACGGCTGGCGCTGGCCCAATCGTCGGCCCGGGCGGGCCTCTGGGACTGGAACGTGCCCAGCGGCTGGTTCGTGACCAATCGTCAGTTTCACGAAATGCTCGACGAAGAACCGGGTGACGGGAAGCTGCCCTTCGACTACTTCGGCGAGCGGGTACACCCCGACGACGTCGAGCGGGTGCTCGCCGCGGTCGAGGCGTCCCATCGTTCCGACGAGTACGACTACGACCTCGAGTTCCGCATGCGTAGGGCCGGCGGGGACTACAAGTGGATTCGCAGCACAGGCCGCGTGGTCGAACGCAGCATCGACGGCGATCCGATTCGCATGATCGGCCAACACATGGATGTCGATGTCAGCAAACGCATCCAACTCGAGTTGGCCCGGACCCAGGCGCTACTCGAGGAGACCGGGCGGTTGAGCCGCATCGGCGGATGGGAGATGGACCTGGCGAATCGCGGCCTTACCTGGACCGATCAGGTCTACTCGATTCTCGAGTTGCCTCGGACTGCGGGAGCGCCGACGCTGCAGGAGACCCTCGACCTCTGCGATCCCAAGGCGCGGGGGTTCGTCGAACAGCGTTTCGCGCGGGCGATGGAGCAGGGTCTGAGCTGGGACGACGAGGTGCCGATGGTCACCGCCCGTGGCCGGCGGATCTGGGTGCGGCTCAAGGGAATTCCCCGGGTTCACCGAGGCCGCTGTATCTCCCTCAGCGGCATCCTGCAGGACATCACCGAACAGCGAATGGCGCGGGAAGAAGCGGAGAACGCCAGGGAGGTGGCCCTCGACGCGAGCCGGGCCAAGTCGGAGTTCCTGGCCAACATGAGCCACGAGATCCGCACGCCGCTGAACGGCGTCCTGGGCATGGCGGATCATCTCGAGCACACCGACCTGGACGACGAGCAGCGGGAGTGCGTGCGCACCATCGGTAGCTCGGGCAAGGCGCTACTGGGAGTGATCAACGACATCCTGGACTTTTCCAAGATCGAGGCCGGCCGTATCGAGCTGGAGCATCTCGACTTCAACATCGCTGACGTCGTCGGCGAGGTTGCCGATGTGGCCGGCGTCCGGGCCAGAGAAAAGGGGATCGAGCTGCGCACCGAGCTCGACTCGAATCTGCCCCGCGAGGTCAACGGGGATCCGACCCGGCTGCGGCAGGTGTTGCTCAACCTCAGCTCCAACGCGGTGAAGTTCACCGAGTCCGGGAGCGTCCTCCTGCGCGTGGCGATGCTGGACCGCAGCGACACCGGCTGCAGGATCCGTTTCGAGGTACGGGACACGGGCATCGGAATCCCCGTCGATCGGCAGGAGGGGTTGTTTCGCGCCTTCTCCCAGGCGGACGCCTCGACCACCCGGCGTTTCGGCGGCACGGGCTTGGGGCTGACCATCTCCCGAGACCTTGTCAGCATGATGGAAGGGGAGATCGAACTCGATAGCGTCGAGGGGGAGGGTTCGACCTTCTGGTTCGACATCTGGCTCGGACAACCCCGGCATCCGGCCATCGCCGGCCCGGAAAGCGTGGCGCAGCCGGTGGCGGCCGACGAGGCCGCGGCGTGCGGGCTTTCGATCCTGCTGGTCGAGGACAACGGGGTCAACGAACTCGTGGCCCGGCGCTTCCTCGAGCGCATGGGGCATCGCGTGACCAGCGCAGGCCACGGAGCGTTCGCCCTGGAATGTCTGGAGCAGGAAAGCTTCGACGCGGTCCTGATGGACTGTCAGATGCCGGTGATGGACGGCTACGAGGCGACGCGGCGTATCCGGGCGGGGGAGCCCGAGGGCCAGCACCTCACCGTGATCGCCATGACCGCCCATGCCATGGAGGGTGCTCGAGAGGAGTGCCTTGCCGCCGGGATGGACGAGTACCTGACCAAGCCGATCCAGCGGGACGCCCTCGAACAGGTGTTGAACCGGGTGGCCGGCCGGGGCCGCCGGGTCTCCTGACCGTAGCGGGCGCCGCCGGTCAGTCCTCTCCCGAACGCCTCATCGCCTGCCAGCCGCGGGCGTAGAGCCCGTCGTGGAAGTCCAGGTAGCCGGGGTACTCCTTGCGCGCGGTGCGCAGGGTGTCCCGTTCGATCGGTACCACCACCAGCGGTTCGTCGGTTTCGGCGACCACCTCGCCGAAGGGGTCGAACACCAGCGACGGGGCGCCGGTGTCTTCGCCGACCCGTCCGCCGGGCCGGTTGATCGAGGCCAGGTAGCAGCCGGACATGATCGCGGTGGCGCCCAGCACCCGCTTCCAACGGCGATAGCTGTTGGGAGGCGTAGCCCTGGGGTGGAGCAGGAGCTCGACCCCCTGAGCGGCCAGCAACTGGCTCGCCGTCGGCCGGTTGATGTCCGAGCAGATCTGCATGCCGAGCTTCCAGGCATCGAGCTCGACGACCTCGGGAGGCAGGGTCCCCGCTTCGTAGTGGCTGGTTTCCCAGAAACCTTCCTCGGCGGGCAGATGGATCTTGTGGTAGCGCGCCGCGAGTTTGCCCTCGGCGTCGACCAGAAGGGCGGCGTTGACCCTGCGCCCCGCGGTGTCCTTCTCGATCGACCCACCGAGCAACGCGATGCCGTGGCGTTGGGCTGCCTCGCAGAGAGCGCGCAGGCGCGGGCCGCCCGGCTCCTCGGCGTCTTCGTCCCGGGCGTTCTTGGTCGCCGGCACCCAGCGGTGCATGGGAAGTTCGGGGAGCGCGGCGAGGGTGGCACCCTGCTCGACCGCCGCGGCGAGCCGCTCGTCGAGCCGGGGGTAGTCCACCGGGGACGGGAAAACATCGGTGATCAGCGCAAGTCGAAGGGTGTGACTCAAACCCGGGAATCTCTCGCGATCAGCGGGTCGGGTCGATCGCCGGGAAGGCCGACACCGAACCCTTTCCGCAAAACCCAAAGGTACAGCGCACTACCGGCGGTCATCGCCGCCGTCATCCAGAGCCCGAACCGATTCAACACCGGTTCGATACCGCGCAGCGCTTCGAGCTGCGCCTCGGGATAACCGAACGCAGCGTACATGCCCGTCGCCCCGACCCGCAAGAGGGTCAAGGCCACCGAGACACCGAGCAGGGTCAACAACAGCAGCGAGCCCCACCAGCCGTCGGGCCGGCGCCGATAGGTCGCCCAGGCCAGGTAGAGACAGGTCGCGGCGCCGGCGATGTGCAGCAGCAGCGCCGGGGTGCCTCCGAGCATCCAGCCGAAGAAGGGCACCACGCCGTAAACCGCGCCGACAGGGGCCAGGTACGCGCCTGCAGCGAAGCCGAGGCTGAGCCCCAGAACCGGGGTCGGGCAGCGGTCGGTCCAGCAGGGCGAGGGATGGTGGTGGGCGCATGTCTCGGCGATCTTCTTCGAGGTGTAGCCGAGCACGAAGACCAGCGGCAGAAGCACCCAGCCGACCGCCATCACGGTCACCACGAAGGCCTTGACGAACATGGCCATCGCCGGAGGCAGCGGTTCCGCCGAACTCGCGGCGACGATGGTCTCGAGGGAGGCGAAGAGGAAGGCCATCACGGCCAGGCCGGTGAGCAGCCAGGTCCAGGCGAAGACCAGCATCAACGGACGCACCCAGCGGCGGAAGCGCAAGGAACCGAAGCCCATCAGAGCCAGGGCGGCGGCGGCGGACAGGAACAGGAACGCCTGAATCGCCGCAGAGCGCATGTCGATCTGGACGGTTGCCGCCTCGTCCGGGGCGACGGTGGAGGCGAGCCAGGGTGACGCCAGCATCAGCAGGGCCAGCAGTCCGCTCCCCGCGCTGCTGATCAGCGCCAGCAGGCCCAGGAGCGTCAAACTGCGGGAGCGGTCGTGCTTCTTCGGTAGGGTCATCTCACGACAAAAAATGGGCTCCGGGCGGGGATCGGGCCACTCCCGCCCGGTTCCCTTGAACCGCGGCGGGGGAGGACCATATTCGGCCTGGATGAGTGACTTTCTACAGGCTGCCGCAGGTCTTGGAGCCGAACTCGAGCGCATGGGCGCCGAGGAAGGCTCCTTCGACCAGACCGTCTACCGGCTCGTGAGCCAGCTCCTCGAGCACAACGCCCGCTTCGGCTGGATCGGGCTCTACGAAGCGCGGTTCGACGGGAGCCTGCACCTCGGCCCGTTCGCCGGGAAACCGACCGATCACGTTTTCGTACCGGCGGGGCGAGGCATCTGCGGCCAGGCGATGCGCAGCCAGCAGACGATCTACGTGCCCGATGTCCGCGGCTTCGACGGATACCTGGCCGGGATCCCCGAGACCCGCTCGGAGCTTGTCGTCCCGGTGATGAATCCGGAGCAGGTCTTCGGTGTGCTCGACCTGCAGAGCGTCGAGGTCGACGCCTTCGAGGGTCCGGTGCGCGCCCAGTTCGAAGAGGTGGCCCAGTGGTTGGCCGACCGCTTCGAGGCTCGCGACCTGGAACCTCTCGACCGCTGCCCCCGGCTGCTCAGCGCCTGAGCTCCGGCGAGTTCCCTACAGGTCGAAGATGCGGCCGGGATTGAGGATCCCGTTGGGGTCCATGCTGCGCTTGAGCATCTTCATCAGCGCCAGCTCCTCGGTCGAGCGGGAGCAGTCGAGCCAGGGCTTCTTGTGTTTGCCCACGCCATGCTCGGCGGTGATGCAGGCGCGGTACTCGCGGACCAATCCGTAGACGGCGTCTTCGATGTCCGCCTGCCGCTCCGGGGTGCCCGAGTTCGCCACCACGTGGAGATTGCCGTCACCCAGGTGGCCGAAGACCAGCGGAGGGATGTCGGGCTGCCGTTCCCTTAGCCGCGCCTCCATCTGTTCGACGAAGCGTCCGGTGTCGCCGATCGGGATCCCGATGTCGAAGTTGGCGGTATGGCGGAAGCGAGAGAGGATCTCGCCGATGCCGTCGCGAATCTCCCAGAAACCCTCACGTTCCTTGTGGGACTGGGCGACCACGCAATCGGCGATCAGCCCCGCCTCCATCTCGTCGAACAGCGCCTGCTGAAAGCGGTCCGCATCTCGTCCCGGGTCGCGGCCGTCGGATTCCAACAGCACGTAGAAGGGGTGGGTCTCATCGAAGGGGTCCCGGGCCAAGTCGACGGTCTCGGTGCAGTAGCGGTAGTAGCTGCGCCACATGACCTCGAAGGCGCTGACCGAGGGCAGCAGGGTGCGCATGCGGTTGAGCAGCCGCACCACGTGGTCGTAGGAAGAGAGTCCGCAGAGCGCCGACTGGCGGGTGCGGGTGCGCGGGTAGAGCCGCAGCACCACCTCGGTGATCACGCCCAGGGTGCCCTCGGAGCCGATGAACAGATGCTTGAGGTCGTAGCCTGCGTTGTTCTTGAGCAGCTTGTTGTGGGCGGGGATCACCGTCCCGTCGGCCAGCACCGCCTCGAGCCCCAGCACCAGGTTGCGGGCCATGCCGTACTGGATCACCTGATTGCCGCCGGCGTTGGTCGCCACGTTGCCGCCGATCTGACAGGAGCCGCGGGCGCCCAGGTCCAGCGGGAGCATCAGGTCGCGCTCGGCGGCGGCCTGCTGGATGACCTGCAGCGGTGTTCCCGCCCGCACCGTGACCGTCAACGCGTCGACATCCAGTTCGACGATGCCGGTCATGCGATCGAGGGAAAGCGCCCATTCTCCCCGGCCGGGCGTGGCGCCGCCGGACAGGCCGGTCAGCCCGCCCTGGAGGACCAGAGGCTGACGCGCCTCGTTGCACCGCTTCAGGATTCGCGAGACCTGTTCGGTGGTCTCCGGACGGAACAGCACCTCGGGGAGCAGGGAGTGGCTGCCCGACCAGTCCGAGGCGTGGCGGTCGCCGACCTCGGCGCCGGTGTGGAGCACGTCGGCAGGGAGTTCGTTGCGCAGGGTGTCGATGCAGGTGTTCACGGCGACATGGTACACGGCGGCGGCGAGGGTGGCCGGGGCGCCGAGGGGCTCCAACGGGAGTCGCAGATTCTTCTGACAAGACTCACGGGCTCGCGCGTCTATCCCGTACGATGCGAGCGATGAACGAATCCGACCGCGGCGGCTCCGCCACCCCGGCCGCTCCCGATCCGGAGCGGATCCGGGCCCTGGTGCGGGACCTGGCCGAGGGGCGGGAAGCCGCCCTGGACGGTCTCTACGGCGCACTCTCCGGGCAGCTCTACGGTCTGGCTCTGTGGCGTACCGCCTCGGCGGAGGATGCCGCCGACGTGCTCCAGGAGACCTTCGTCCGGCTGGTCGAGTCCCGGCAGCGGGTCGCCGCAGCCCGGGATCCGCTGGCCTACATCCGGCGCATGGTTCATCGGGCCTCGATCGACGTCCATCGCCGGCGCCGCCGCCGGCGGGAGGATTCCCTCGACGCCGTGGCCTTCGTCGAACCGGAACCCTCGGGCGACGCCGACCAGCAGCTCGACGCCCGGCGGGCCTCGGAGCTGCTGGCGGAGCTGCCGCCGGCTCAGCGAGAGGCGATCTATCTGCGTCACTACGCGGCCTGCTCCTTTGCCGAGATCGGCCGCGCCACCGGAGTGCCCACGTTCACCGCCGCCAGCCGCTACCGGCTGGGCATCGAGCGACTGCGCAAACAGCTGGGAGTAAAGTCATGAGTCGTCGCGAACTTCAGGATCCGTTGAAGGGCACCCGGGTACCCGCTCCTCCCGCGGCGCTCCGCGAGCGCGTGCTCGATTCCGCCCGGGACGCGTTGAGGGCCGCGCCGCAGATTACCTACTGGGATCGTCTCTGGACCCACCCGGGTTTGCGACTTGCGTGGACCTTTTCGGTGGTCGCTCTATTGACCGCTCACACTGCCCTCAGTTTGCAGTCTCGACACGGCGTCGCCGGAACGACGGCGGTCGTGGCTGAAACCGAGGCCTCGGTCGACGAGGAGTTCCGGCAGATCGTCGACCTTCCCCCGTTCGATATCAGTCCGAGCGCCGCCGGTATGGCGCCGGAGAACCCGGAACCGCTTTCCGGGCCCGATCCATCCGAATCACAAGACCGGCGTCAGCCGGAAGACTCCGAGGTTTCCTCATGATGCTCAAGACCAAGTACCGTGCCGTTGCCGTCATCGGCGCCGCGGCGTTCGTTCTTCTACTGGCAGGTTCCCTGGCGGCCCGGGTGGGCGGGACTCCGAATGCAGAACCGGCCGGGATCGCGCGCTCCGTGCCCCTGCCAGCGCCCGGCGGCATGCCGCCGGCACCTGCCGCCCAGGTGGCGAAACCGGCTGAGATCGTTCTCGCCGATCTCCCGACTCCCTTCTGCTGGGGTTGTTCCTGGAACTGGAACGCTCCGCTGGAATTCACCGTCGATCTCGACCTGCTGGCGCCCCTGGGCGACGGCCCCGGGAATGCCGCAGAGTGGTTCCGGCACTTCGTGCGCGGCGGCGCCCGCTTCGACAGCATCATGCCGCGCGACAAGGGGCGTCGCGAGTTGAAGGTCGAGGGCAAGACCTGGATGTACTTCGACGGCGATCATCCGTTGCTGCTCGAGGCCGAAGGCTGGGTCGATCAGGCAACCTGCCGCTTCTATCCCGAGATCTGGCCGGTGGAAGGGCCGGATACGAAGATCACCAATCTGCTGTTCGTGATGGACCTGGCCCGTTCGTGGGTCCTTCGGGGCAAGGCTGCCGACGATCGGGAGCAAGCCCTCGCCGATTATCGCCGGGCCATCCGACTTGGCCGGCTCATGCGCCAGGACAACGTGACCCTGATCCAGGACATGGTCGCCATCGCGGCGATTCGTTTTGGCGCGGAAGCGATCTACGAGGACGCTCGGGAGCAAGGAGACGCGGCGACGATGCTGGTGGCATCAAGGGTTCTCGCCGACATGGACGCCATCCGCCATCAGACGGCGCGGCGAAATACGCTTCTGTTGCGGGCCTTCGGCGTGATCGATCGGCCCGACCAGGTCCCGGTACGGCTGGAGCGGGAGTCCTTCAACCAGTTGATCAAGCTGGTGCGGGCCATGCCTGAACGACGTTTCCTGATGGAAGCGGTGTTGGGGCTCCATATCGTGTCCCGTTTCGCGGTTCCGGAGCAGGCCGAGGCTGCGGAGACCGTGCTGGCCGAACTGGAGGAGCAAGGAGATCCGATGGTCGCCGACCTGATCGACGATCTGCGGCGTAATCCGCCCACGATCGAATCGATGGCGACCCTGGAGTAGGCAATTCGCGCGCAACAAAGAGCTGGCGTAGGCTTGAGCGAATCACTCACCCGACATCATCGAGGAGGGACCATGGCTCGATACCTACCCCAGCTCGCGCTGACCCTCGTTTGCCTGACGCTCATCTGCCTGACGTTGTCCGGATGCGGCAGAGCGGATCAGGGGGCATTCGATCGCGAGGTCGCCCAAAGGGAGGCCTACGAGAAGGATGCCGATGCGGCGTCCGGGAAGATGGCTTCCCTCGGCTACATCTCCTTTCCCGACGGCGGCCAGGGTGCCGGGGCATCCGCCGAGCCCGGCGCAGACGGAGAGGTGCTCCCCGCATCGACCCACGGCCTCCGATGGAACGACCGGATGTTGATTCGCCGTGCGGACATGGTGGTCGAGGTCGACGACATCGATGCGGGCGTCTGGGAGGTCGAGAACCTGGTCGACCGTCACGGCGCGCTGATCTCGGACACCCAGGTTCGCCGTGGTGAAGATGAAACCCGGGAGGCCTGGCTCAACGTCCAGGTCGCCCCCGAGGGCTTCCAGGAACTCCTGGCCGAGTTCCGCACTCTCGGTGTGGTCCACGTCGAGCAGGTCAAGACCGACGACGTGACCAAGGCCTACGCCGATCTGGGCACACGCCTCGAGGCCAAGGAACGCACCGCCGACCGCTTGCGGGAGCTCCTGAGCAACCGCACCGGCGAACTCGCCGACGTGCTCAAGGTCGAGCGGGAGCTCGAGCGCCTGATCGTCGAGATGGAGCGCATGAAGGGGGAGCGCCGCTACTACGAGAGCAAGGTGGCGGTCTCCACGATCTCGGTGAAACTGCGGGAGACCGTGGAAGAGCCGTTGGTTGCCGCGGCGCCGGGGCCGATCGTCGAGGCGGTGCGGGACGCGGTCAAGACCCTGGAGCATTCGACGGCGCTCCTGGTCTACCTGATCGTCGCAGTCGCTCCCTGGATGGCGCTGGCGGCGCTGGGATGGTGGAGCGTGCGGCTGATGCGCACCCGGGCCGGACGAGCGAGCTAGGGCCGGGTCGTTCGCGAGAGCTCGGGACCCGCTACAATTCCGGCGATGGCGAAGAAAGCCAACCCGCGGGTGAAGGCGGAGACCGAGCTCTACGCTCCGGTCAAGGCGCACCTCGAATCCCAGGGCTACACGGTCAAGGCCGAGATCGGCCCCTGTGACGTGATGGCCCGGCGGGGGGACGAGCCGCCGGTGATCGTCGAACTCAAGACCGCGTTCACCTTGTCGCTGGTGCACCAGGGGGTCGCCCGGCAAGCGGTGACCGACGCGGTCTATCTGGCGGTCCCCCGGGGACGGGGCAAGGCCTGGCAGCGGGCCCACGCCGAGCAGAAGACCCTCTGCCGCCGGCTGGGGTTCGGCCTGATCACCGTGCGCGCCACCGACGGGTTCGTCGAGGTGCATCTCGATCCGGCGCCCTACCGGCCCCGGAAATCCAAGGCGCGGACCGGCCGCCTGCTCCGGGAGTTCGACCGGAGGGTGGGGGATCCCAACATCGGGGGTTCGACCCGCACCCGGATCGTCACCGCATACCGCCAGGACGCCCAGCGTTGCGCGGCGCATTTGGCCGAACATGGGCCGAGCAAGGGAGCCCACGTCGCCGCGGCCACCGGGGTCACCCGGGCGACCCGGCTGATGGCCGACGATCACTACGGCTGGTTCGAGCGGGTGCGGACCGGTATCTATGCGCTGACGCCACGGGGTGTCGAGGAATGGAGTCGTTGAGCCGGCGCGCCGCGCCGCAAGAGAGGATACCAACGTGATCTGTCGCTACTGGCGGGGTTGGACCACGCCGCAAAACGCCGATGCCTATCAGAGCGTGCTGACCGAGCAGGTCATCCCGATGATCGAGTCCCGCCGCATTCCCGGATTCCGCCGCATCGACATGATGCGCCGGGAGCTGGGCGACGAGGTGGAGTTCGCCACGATCATGTGGTTCGAGAGTATCGACGCGATCAAGGCCTTCGTCGGCGAGGACTACGAGGTGGCCCACGTTCCCGAGGTGGCCCGCAAGGTGTTGAAGCGTTGGGATGAGCGCTCGGCCCACTACGAGCTGTTCGGTCAGCGCGAGCAGTCCTGATTCGCGCAGGACGTCGCGGGCTTGGCAAGACTGCGCCGGTCGCGCGTACTGACGTCTAGCTGGTTGCGACCGCCGGTCGATGATCCCGGGCGAAGAACACGTAGATCGACGGCACCACGAACAGCGTGAACAACGTCCCGATGGCCATGCCCGAGACCAGCACCAGGCCGATGCTGTTGCGCGCCTCGGCGCCGGGGCCGCTGACCAGCACCAGCGGGAAATGGCCGAGCACCGTAGCGACGGTGGTCATCAGCACCGGGCGCAGCCGCACCGTCGCCGCCTCGCGCACCGCCTCCAGCTTGGACATACCCTGGCCTTGCAGCACGTTGGCGAACTCGACGATCAGGATCCCGTTCTTCGAGACCAGCCCGACCAGCGTGACCAGTCCGACCTGGGAGTAGATGTTCAGGGTCGTGGTCCAGCCGTCGGTCCAGAAGGGCATCTGGGCGTTGGGCATCTTGAGGAAGGTGAAGATCAGCGCGCCGAACATCGCCAGCGGCACCGAGCCGGCCAGGATCACGAAGGGGTCGCGGAAGCTGTTGAACTGGGCGGCCAGCACCAGGTAGATCAGGATCACCGAGAGCGCGATGGTGATCAGGAACCCCTGTCCCTCTTCCCGGAGCTGCCGGGATTCGCCGGTGTAGTCGATCACGAAACCCTGGGGCATCAGCGCCCGGGCCTCGTCCTCGAGAAAGCGCAGGGTCGCGTCGAGGGGTTGGATCGCGACGCCGCTGATCTTGACGGCGTTGAGCTGTTGGAAGCGATTGAGCGCCCGGGGCTGGACCTCACGGCGTAGCTCGGCGACGGCGCTCAACGAGATCAGGCCGCCGTCGGGGCCGGTGATGTAGATCCGCTGCAGCTGATCGGGATTGAGCCGCTGGGGGCGCTTGATCTGGGGAATGACCTTGTAGCTGCGGCCGTCGATGTTGAAGCGGTTGACGAAGTTGCCCCCGACCATCGCCGCCAGGTCGGCGCCGACGGTGCGCAGGTCGAGACCCATCGACGAGATCTTGTCCCGGTCGAGCACCACCTCGGTCAACGGTTGATCGATCTTGGTGTCGAGGATCGGCGGGAAGGCGAACATGCCGCTCTCGATCGCCTTCAGCTGCAGCTGCTGGGCGACTTCGAGGATCCGCTCCGGGTCGGCGGTCGAGGCCACCACGAATTCCACCGGGAATTGGCCGCCGCCGGGCAGGGGAGGGGGCGTGATCGGGAACAGATTGACCGAGGGCAGTTTCTCCAACTGCGCCTGGAGTTCCGCCTGGACCTCGAACACATGGCGGTCGCGTTCGCTCCAGGGATCCAGCACCAAGCCGCCGAAGCCGCCGCCGGGATTGGTCAGCTGGAAGGTGTAGGCCGCCTCCGGCGTGCCCATGAAGATCTCGTTGGCCGCGTCCGAGGCCGCTCCGGTGAACTCCAGCGTTGCGTTCGACGGGGTTTCGAGAATGCCGAAGACCACCCCCTGGTCCTCGGTGGGCGCCAGTTCGTTGGGGGACTGGGTGTACATCGCCACCGCCAGCAGCGAGAGGCCGATCCACAGCACGTACATCGCCGGCCGGGCGTTGAGCGACGCGTCGAGCAGGCGCCGGTAGAACCGCCGCAGCCGTTCGAAGCCGCCGGACACTCGTTTCTGGAGCGCTCCCTGTTCCACCTTGAGCAGGCTCGCCGACATCACCGGTGAAAGCGTAAGCGCGACGACGCCGGAGATCAGCACCGCGCCGGCCAGGGTGAAGGCGAACTCGCGGAACAGCGAACCGGTCAGCCCGCTCTGCAGGCCGATCGGTGCGTAGACCGCGGCCAGGGTGATGGTGATCGAGATCACCGGTCCGGTCAGTTCCCGCGCTCCGGCGATGGCGGCATCGAAGGGCTTCAGCCCGCGCCGCAGATTGCGCTCGATGTTCTCGACCATCACGATGGCGTCGTCGACCACCAGGCCGACCGAGAGCACGATGGCGAGCAACGTCAGCAGGTTGATGGTGAAGCCGAACAGCTGCATGAGGAACACGGCGCCGATCAGCGAAACCGGGATCGCCACCACCGGCACCAGCACCGAGCGCAGGGAACCGAGGAACAGGAAGATCACGACCACGACGATCAAGAGGGTCTCGGAGAGGGTCTTGACCACCTCGGCCAGAGCGTCGTTGATGTAGCTGGTCGAATCGTAGGCCATCGAGGCGCTCAGGCCGCTGGGGAGATCCCGCTGCAGCGCCTCGATCTCTTCGCGCACCGAACGGATCACGTCGATGGAGTTGGCGTTGGGCAGCACCCACACACCCATGAAGGTCGCGGTCTGCCCGGAGAAGCGGACCTCGGTGGTGTAGTCCTCGGCGCCGAGTACCACGTCCGCCACGTCGCTCAACCGCACCAGCGCGCCGCCGGACTCCCGCAGCACCAGGTCCTTGAACTCCTGGACCGAGCGCAGGTCGGTGTTGGCCGCCAGGTTGACCTGGATCAACGCACCCTTGGTCTGGCCGATGGCGCCCAGGTAGTTGTTGCCCTCGACGGCGGCACGCACCTCCGCCGGGCTGATGTTGTAGGCCGCCATCCGGTTGGGCTTGAGCCAGATGCGCATGGCGAAGTTGCGGGCGCCCAGCACGTCCGCCCGCTGCACTCCGGGCAGGGCCGAGAGCCGCGGCTGAACGGCGCGCACCAGATAGTCGGTGATCTCGTTCTGCTGGAGGATGTCGGAGTTGAAGCTGAGGTACGCCGCGGCGAACTCCGAGTCGGCGGTGGCGATGTTGATGGTCGGCACCTCGGCCTCGGGAGGCAGATCGCCCCGGACCTGGTCGACCTTGGAACCGATCTCGGCCAGCGCCTTGGTGCTGTCGTAGTTCAGTTCAAGCCGGGCGGTGATCGTGGAGATACCCCGGGAGCTACTGGACTGCAGGTAGTCGATTCCGTCGGCGGCGGCGATCGCTCGCTCCAGCGGCACGGTGACGAAGCCCCTCACCAGCTCGGCATCGGCGCCGACGTAGACGGTGCTGATGGTGATCGAAGCGTTCTCGTTGCGCGGGTACTGGCGGACGGTCAGCGAGCCGATGGCCTGCAGTCCGGCGATGATGATCAGCAGGTTGACCACGATCGCCAGCACCGGGCGGCGGATGAAGATATCGGTGATCCCCATGGCGCCGCCGTCAGGAGTCCGGAGGGGTCGGAGTCTTGCTCGGGGGAATCAGGCCCAGGTCGGATTCGACGATGGCCTGCCCGTTGCGCAGTTTGAACGCGCCGGCGGAGACCACCCGCTCGCCTCCGGCCAGCCCCTCGGTGATCTCGATGAAGTCACCCTGGGTGTCGCCCAGGCGCACGATCTGTTGCCGGGCCACGAGCCCGCCTTCGTCGGCTTCCTCGACGATGAACACGGTGTTGCCGAAGGGGGCGAACATTACCGAGGTGGTCGGCACGATCACCACCTCACGCTTTCGGGGCAGGATCACGTCGACGTTGACGTACATCCCCGGGCGCAACACTGCGTCCCGATTGACGAAGGTCGCCTGTAGACGCAGGTTGCGCGAGGCGCTGTCAATCTGGGGATTGATCGCCGTGATCTTGCCCAGGAGCTCCCCGTCAAAGGCATCCCCCTGCACGCGAACCGGCAAGCCGGGCTCGACGTCTACCAGGGCCTGCTGGGGCAGGGAGAACTCGACGAACACCCGGTCGATGGCCTGCAGCTCGACGATCGGGTCGCCCGGGTCGAGGTATTGCCCGGTGCTGATCTGCTTGATGCCCAGCCGGCCGGCAAACGGGGCGCGGATGGTCTTCTTCAGCAAGGTCGCCTGAAGGGAAGCTACCCGGGCACGGGCTTCCGCTTCGGAAGCGATCGCCTGGTCGAGATCCGATTCGGGAATGGTCTGGGTGGCGAAGAGTTCCCGGGCGCGCTTGATCTGGCGCTCGGCCAGGGCCAGATCCGCCTGGGCCTGCTTGAGGTTCGCCTGCTCGACCAGGCTGTCCAGTTCGACCAGCAGGTCGCCCCTGGAAACCCGCCCTCCGGGTTGGAACGCGATGCGTTGCACCACCCCGGGGATTTCGTTGCGGACGGTGATGCCCTCGACGGCAGCGACGCTGCCGACGGTCCCGAGGGTCTCCACCCATTCTTCGGTTTCGGCTGCGGCGATTCCGACCGCAACCGGCGGGGGCACGAAAGACTCACCCGCCTCGATCATGGCGCCGATCTGGAGCACTTTGGTGCCCGCCAGCGCCACGAACGCCACGGCAACCACCAACAACGCCAACAGAACCCGCCACCACATGATTGGCTCATCCTACCGCGTTCCACGGTTCTTCGCCGGAGGCGGCGAAGGGCTGCTGTCAGGGGATGTCTACGGGCTTGCGCACGGCTGTTTTCGTAAAGAAACGTAAATGGAGACACGCACTTCAAGGTTTGGATCGCGGAGCGATGCGGGAGCCCGGCAGGGCAACTCTCAGAGTCCGCCGGCCGGGTACCGGACCCTTCCTGCGGGCAGCTGGACTTGAGTGGCCGTGTCGGAACGAAAAGGAAGTGATCGAAGGTCGGGGAGTCGGGGCGGAACCCAGGTAGGCACTGCAGATTCATACCTCGCGGACGGGGCGCGCTTCCCACATGTGGGATGTGAAGGTTTTGCGCGTAGAGAAATTAGAGTTTTCGCTGCTGCGATCACCGGTGCGGCGGTCCCGGAATCGTGTGATCCGGGCACGACGGCCTCTCCTTCGCATCGTCTCGGGTTAGACTGAGTTCAAATTCTCGAAACGCGTCTCACCTCTCTACCTGGAGTCACCCATGTCTACCAGCGATTCTGTCTTTGGCACTTTGCGTGACGAACCGATCCGACTGGTATTGCCGGATCGGGACAACCTCGGGAACGAGGGATTGGAGCGACGTACCCGTGCGCGTGCGACGACCGCCAACCGCAGCCTGAGTTCCGGAGACCTAGCGGACCAGTTCCTCATCTTCCAGTTCAACAAGGAGGACCAAGGGGACACCATCTTGGACTCGACCGACGTGAAGCCGTCGCTCAAGGGCTCCGATGAGAAGCCCGATGTTCTGGCCAAACTTCAAATGGTCTCCTTTCAGGCGGGGGACGATGATGTCGACAAAGGAACCAAGGCAACTCTTCGGATCGACATGGGGAAGGACAAGAGCTCCAACTCCCCGTTGGACACCCTGTTCTGGTCCCTGTCTGCCGGGCTGAATCTCTACAACGAGGCCAAGGACGCCAAGGCAGCGCCGGATGAGCTGACTACCGATCTGAGTGCTGCGTTCTCCAATCGCCCCATTGAGATTCCCGGAGGACTTGCCGAGTTGTCCTTCGAGGTTGTCAAGCATCGCGAGCCGCGCTGGTGGCAGCGGGTGTTCAAGTTCCTTCAGTCCGGCACGGGAACGGCGCTCACATCCGCGATCGGTTTCCCTGCGATCACCGGAAAGGCGGTCGGGTTCATCGACGAACTCGTCGGGCGGCTGCACGACGACTCCCCCGACTACTTGTTCAAGAGCCGTCCCATGACGCTCGCTTTGACGGAAAAGGCCAAGACCGACTTCACCGGGGGCATGGCCAGCATCGAGCTCGGCTCGATGGACAAGGGATTCTGCCTACTGGCCCGTGGCCGGGACTACGGTAGCCTGATCGAGAACGATCCGATCTTCTTTCCGCACTTCAAGAAGCTCGTCCCGTCTGGGGTTTCGAGGCAAGACATGCTGGCGGGTAACTACCACGACCCGTTTCAACACATGACCTATGCGGTAATCCGGGTCGGCCTCAATGAGACGAAGCTCTCCCGTGAGGTCGATTTCAGCTGATCGAGATTAGGGCCCGGATGAGGGTCCCTGGAGGTGGCAGGACGTGGCACACGTAACGTTTATTCACGGTATCTGCAACAAGCCGGAACCGGAAGAGCTGCACAACATGTGGCTGCGCGCCTTGAGAGAAGATGAAGGGATCGATCTCCACAACAGAAGTATCGATACCCGCATGGTCTATTGGGCCGATGTCATGTACGCCGAGCCGGACGATGACGAAGGGGGTCCGGAACGAGTCGGTTCCGACGTCGCGACCCAAGAACTGGACGATCGCGATGCTTGGAAGGACAGCCTTTCCGAGGAGCAGCAGCGCTTCGTCCAGGGTCTGACCGGAAAGCTGGGTTACGAAGAGCCATCACCTGAAGGGGATGAGTACGCGCCGGAGCCCAGCGATCAGCCGGGTTTCGAGCGGATTCCGCTGCCATGGTTCATAAAACGGCGCCTGATGAAGGCCCTGTTGCGTGACGTTCACCACTACTTGTTCAACGTGGAACACAGCCCTCGCCCTGGGGAGACCTATCAGGTGCAGACGGAGATTCGTCGACGGTTCGTGGAAGCGATCAAGGAGGGGGCGGCCCGCAGCGGCAATGGGCCGCACGTCGTCGTGAGTCACAGCATGGGTACCGTGATTGCTTACGATTGCTTGAAGCGAGTCCCGGAGTGTCCTGCCGTCGATGGCCTCATGACGATCGGATCACCGCTGGGTATCGACGAGATCCAGGACAAGCTCAAGCCCGAGTATTCACGCCAGGATGGTTTCCCCGCGGGCCGAGTGACTCACAGTTGGGTGAATATCGCAGATCGGCTGGACCCGGTATCCCTGGATACTCGCTTGCAAAACGACTACTTGCGCAACGGGACCCGCGTGGTCATCGACCAGTTGCAGGTCAATGGCGGAAAGTGGCGCCACGATATCGCGAAGTATCTTTCGAAGGGAGAGCTGCGAACGCATCTCGCGAGGCAGCTCGGGATTTCCTGGCCATGATCTTCAAGCCGTCGGAGTTCAACGACAAGCTGGAGAAGGCGGTCAAGGCGTTCGACCACGACGCTGCGGCCACGCTGTGCGATGAGTTGATCGAACATGTTCGTGACCGCGACGACAAGTATCCCGCAGACAAGGCGAAGACCGCTCTCGAGCTGCTTCGCAGGCAACGCTACTTCGTGTTGATGGAGAACGTCGCGGATGCCTTGCTCCAGAACGGCCAGCAAGCATCCAAGGTCTTGCGTATGTACGCCCAGGCGTTACTCGACCAGGGCAAGCTGACCAGTGGAATCTCTGTACTCGAAGGGTTGGCAGCTCGGTCCGCCGAGCATGGTCCAGACGCGGATCCCGACGAGAACGCCGAGGCGCGAGGATTGCTGGGGCGGGCCTATAAGGACCTCTACACGCTCGGCGCGAACCCGGCGCGGAGTCGCAATAGGGGCTTCATTCAGAAGGCCCTGGAGTTCTATTCCGGAGTTTACGAGGAGTACAGGAACCATCCGGTGCTGAAGAAGCGCAAGGTCTGGCAAGGAATCAACAGCGTTGCGCTGTGGCAGCGAGCCGACGACGATGGCCTCGAACTCGACGGCATTGGAGATCTTTCACTCTCGGCACAAAGCAGAGCCAAGGATATTCTCGAGGAGGTAAAGGAGCGCCGTCAGAACAAGGACGCCGACACCTGGGACCATGCGACAGGTCTCGAAGCCTGTGTCGGGTTGGGGCGCTACGAGTCCGAATACTACGAGGAAGCCCTGGTGTGGCTCCACGATTACCTGGACAGTCGCGATACCGATGCATTCGAGTTGGGTAGCACCTATCGGCAGCTGACCATGGTCTGGCGGCTTACGGCCGACAAGGCGCCGGGTGACAAGATTCTGCCTGCGCTGAAGGCAAGGCTCCTGGACCAACCGGGTGCCGACATCCGGCTTGGCAGCGCAGAAGCGCGCGGGGAGTCGTACGCGGAGTTGTTGGCAGACTCCGGGTTCGAGAGAGTCTTCGGCCGAGACGGTTTTACGTCGGTGAGGTGGTTGGAGAAAGCCATGTCCTGCGCCGCCGGCGTGGCGCGAATCGAAGACGTCAACGAAGAGTCCGTCGGGACCGGGTTCTTGCTCCGCGCTGGAGATCTACACCCCGAATGGGCCGGGGAATTCCTGCTGATGACCAATAGTCACGTCGTCAGTGACGACGAGTCGGTGCGGCAGGCGTTGCGTCCGTCGAAGGCTCGCGCACGCTTCGATCTTTGGGCGGGCGGTTCCGAGAAGGCGCTCGAAGTCGAAGAACTCTGGACCTCCCCGCCCGATGAGTTCGATACGACACTCTTGCGGGTCAAAGGGCTTCCGGATCCAGATGAGGATGCGTCTGCTCCGCAGCCGGTTGCGGTCGCTGATCGCCTCCCGGTGGGTGAGGGGCAGCGAGCCTACATCATCGGGCACCCGCAGGGGCGAAAACTGTCATTCTCGATCCACGACAACCACTTGCTCGATCGAGATGACCGTTTCCTGCACTACCGCTCGCCCACCGAGCCCGGGAGCTCCGGGAGCCCCGTATTCAATCGCGAATGGGAGCTCATCGGGCTGCACCATCGTGGTCTGCGCAAGATGCCCCGGCTCAACGGAGTCGAGGGGACCTACAAGGCCAACGAGGGTGTTCAGATCGGGGCCATACGGGCGGGTATCGAAGCGGACCTCGCCAAACGCAAGGCTGTCGGAGAGGAATGAGCGGAGGATAGAGATGTCGAAGCCCCTGGTATTCATCAGTCACAAGCACTCGGACACCGACATCGGAGGTGCGATCGCACGCTTCGTGCGCAACATCTCCGGCGGCAACGTAGACGTCCACCTCTCGAGCGACCCGAACTATGAGGGACCTCGGGTAGGAAAGAAGATCAACGATGAGCTCCGGACGGCCCTGAGCCGAACGGGGTTGGTCATTCTCATCTATACGTCTCGTATCGATCAGAACGGGGAGTACAAGGACTGGGACTACTGCATGTGGGAGTGTGGGTTGGCCGAGGAGCCGAACTCCGCTCGGACGGAGGTGCTGGTACTGCAGTGTCTCCCCGACAAGCCGATTGTCTTCCAGGGCAAGCTCCAGGTGTTGGCATGGGAACGCGATAGCGTGATCTCATTCGCCCGGCGTTTCCGCGAACCCGATTTCTATCCCGCCTACGAGGTGATGGATGAGAAGACGGGGGAGTCCAAGACTATTGCCCCCGGCCCGCTGACCGGTCTGAGTGAGAGAGAAATCGACGAAAGGGCCGAAGAGCTTCTTCGTGAACTGAGAGAGGCCATCAAGGAGCCCGGAGCCCGCGAAGGGTGGTCCGCCTGGACACACTTGCAGTTGGAGATCCCCGAGGCCGACCTGGACGGGGTCCGGAACGACGAGGAGGGTCGACAGAAGATCCGTGAAAAGGTCAAGGTGGTCGACCATTCACCAGGCTTCCCTGGGCTGTTCGCCCGGGCCGCCGTGAACAAGCCGTCGCACTTCGAAAAGCTGATCGGCGAGTGGGAAGCAGCATACCCCGGTCGATCCCTGGATTGGTGGGAGACGATCGTTCAGCAGATGCTCGACAGCATGGGGAAACGTGATCCCCAGATTCCTTGCTGGAGCCGATTCCGTGAAATCAACGGCGACGACGAGTTCATTCCGCTGGTTAGCTGGGTGTCACGACTCAACGGCGAACTGACCTTCGACTTTTGCTTCATGCGCCACAGCCGGGTCAACTCGGTGGGGACGCGTATGACCCGGACGGACCGGATGTTCTACTACGACCTCGACAAGAAGCGCCCCGACGAGTTGCTGCTCAAGGATCTGTTGCAAGAGCTCGATGATCGGAGCTGGACCCGGATTCCGTTGCTCAAGGGAGGCAGGGCGGTCTACATCATTCACGCCAGCATGATCGACCGCTTCATGACGCGGCAGGCTCTTGGCGGACAGGATGTTTCCAAGCTGACGCTCCAGGACATTCTCGACGTGCAGGAGATGCGCGAGATGTTCGAGAACACCTTCGCCACGGTCAGCGAGGAAGAGACCCTCGAGGATGCCCGCAAGCGTATGGCAGAGACCGAGCGCGCCGAGGATGTTTTCGTGACCGAGGACGGCACTCCCGAGGGCAAGGTTCGCGGCTGGTTGACGGATCGTGAAATTGTCGAAGGGTTGGATCCTGGCGTAGTTCCCTGAGGCGTTCGCACCCCAAGCCTGGCTTCCCCTCAGCGCGCATGCTCCACAAGCAGCACCTCCACGCTTCGGCGCTGGAGGCGCAGATCCAGGCCGTAGTGCGATAGCGACGTTCGGAGCTCTTCCATGTTTCGACCGTCGAGTTCCAGTTCGTAGAGTCGGCGCCCCAGTCCGGTTCCGTCGATTCCCGGCCGGTCCAGCAGTCCGCCGATCCACTTGGCAACCTCGGAGAGTGTCGTGGCGCCACTCAGGGTCGGTCCCAGGGTACTCAGCGATGGGCGACTCGCCGTCGATGGCGTCGGGCCGGTGTTGTCCGGGGCGAGGAGCAGGACAGCTGCATCCCTGGGTTGTTGCTCGCGCCGAACCTGTACTCCGTAGAGTTCCCCGAGGGCGTTCCGAAGCAGTCGCCGACTGGTGTCCAGCGACCCGTCCGGCGGAACGATGGTCACGTCCAGAAGGCGCCGGTCGAGTTCGGCGCCGAGCCGGCTTTCGATGCGTTCGTGGGGAGTGTCCCAGGCATCGGCCACCAGGGAGCGCAGGCGCCGGCCAGGCGCCCGGATCTGCCCCGATTCCGGGTCGAAGCGGGCGAACTGGCCCTGGACCTCGGCATCCGTCAGTCGCACCAGGGGCTCGGTGCCCTCGGCTTCGAGTGCCCGGAGATCCCAATTGGTGCTGAAGGCGTAGGCTGCCTGCATCTCGGTTCCCGGGAGGGTCACCGCTTCGCCGCGAGACGTGGCCAGGAGCGCCTCGACAGTCACCTCGCCGGGGTGGGTGATCGCTTCGATCCGGCCCGTGGGCCCGACGAGGGCCCCCAGCGGGACCCCGCGTACCGCCATTCGCTCGAAGGCGAAGCCATGGTCGTCGCGCACCACCTGGGTCCGAACTCCGAGCTCCTCCAGGACCGGCTCGATCTGTTCGGAGGATTCGTGGACGACCAGCACGACCGAAGCGGTATTGCCGACTGCGGCCTGGAGCCGGTTGAGCTGTTCGACGGACTCCCGGCACGCATAGCACCACGACGTCCAGAACACGAGGAGGTGGGTTGTCCCGGATATCTCGCCGATCTGTTCGATGGCTGGTTCGCCGCGAAGGGGCTGAAGCCTGCCCAGGTCCGGCAACCGGTCTCCGATCGCGGGAGCAGCCACATGGTCGGGGGACGATTCGTCCTCCCTGTGCGAGGTCCCCGGTCCGGCGATCAACGCAGTGAGAACCCAGGCGACAAGAAGCTTCGACATGGTGACCCTCCTCTCCACATGCACAACGCCTGAGGAGGGCGGAGGTCACCACCATGCACCGCTTTTTTCGACCGGGGCCTGGTGTCCCGCACCGGACACTAGCTGCTGCGGGGTGCCACCAGCGGTGGGCGGCCGGGGTGCAGCCGGATCTCGAGAACCGGCTCCCCGCCGGGCCCGAGCCGGCGGCGGATTCGCGTCGGCGATCCGCGCAGCTTGAGTTCGTCGGCCGAAAGCGGAATCGCCCTCTGACCGGGAAGCCCGGCTTCGTGGAACATGAGTTCCTTGCCCTCGAGCCGCAGAACGAAGGTTCGGTCGTCGTGATGAAAGCTGCCGACCCAATCCTCGAGTTCTTCGGGGCTCAGCGTCACCGCTTCGGGCTCCGGTTCCCGTTCGAACCGGACCACACGGCGCTTGCCGTCGAAGGTCACCGCGAAGGACCTCAACACGCCATAGCCCACCAGCCCACGGGGCATCCCCAGCTTCATGAAATGGCCGACGGCGGGATGGATCTCGTGGTCGGCCAGGGAGAGCGGGTGGGGCAGGGCGCCACGGAGCAGCGGTTGACTGCCGTGGACGGTGCGGACCTCACCGACGGTCTCCAGCGTGTCCTCGATCGCGAGGCGTTCCGCCTGGGAGTGGTCCAGCAGCCAGGCAGCGCCGGAGCCGGTGTCGATCCCGATGGGGATTTCCTTGCCGCCGAGTTCGATCATCAGGTCCGGCGAGCCGGTCCAGAGCTTGAACGGTGCCGTGTGGGACGCGTCTGCAGGCAGTTTGCCCTCCCGGAAGCGCAGGACGCTCGCCGGGTAGTCGAAGGTCACGAGAAGCTGCTTCAACGAGGTGAACCCGATCAAACCCTGAAGGCTGCCCCCGTCGGGCGTGGGTACGTAGTCGTAGTCTCCGACCAGCGCCATCACGTTGGTGAAGGTCACCCCGCCGATGGAGACCTCGTCGAGGCGGACGACATCTCGCATCTTGATCTCGGTGCCGTCGCTGTTGGGGACCTTGGCCACCGGCTCGAGCCCGAGTTCCCGCGCGAGGTCGTCGTCGATCGATGCGGGAAAGCTGTTGTAGGTGTCGACGTGGAAGCGGAAGGGCCCCTTGCCGTTGACCGTGGCGGATACGTTGACATGCGCATCCACATGATTGAACGGCACCTGGACGTCAGCCGACGCGAGCCGGTAGCCCAGGGGTGGGGGTGTCTCGGGTGCCGGGTCGCCGGCAGAGGCCGAAAGCACCGGCAGTGTCGCCAGGATCAGCGCCGTCAGGGCAGTCAGCAACGGTACGGAACGCACGGGCATGGCGAGACTCCTTCGGTCAGGGCGTGTCCGAAACGGGGTTCCGGCCGGCCGGCGTGTCGAGCGGGGCCAGAGTGAGGGTGACCAGATGCAACGCCCCCTCGCTCTTTTGTTTGCTCGGCGCGCACAACCGGCGGATCGCATCGAGATGGGCGTTGAGTTCCGCGAGCTGCGCTCGATCGAGTCGGCAGGTGAACTGGGCGGCGTGGGTGTTGCGCCGTTTGCCGCTGGTCACGGCGTCGGGACGGCGCAGCGCCTGGGAGAGCACCCGCTGGCTCCGCTTGAGCAGACTGCTGGCGTAGCCGGCGATCAGCTCGACCACTCGAGGCTTCTCCGGTTGGAAGACCACGCCCATCGGTTTTCCCGGAGTCGCGTAAAGGGCCTGGGCTTCGCGCCCTTCGCCGCGGCTCCCCGCAGGCCGAAGTAGCCCGACCTCGGTCAACTTGTTGAGTTGGTAATGAATGGCCGGCCGTCGGCGGCCCAGCAGCTCGGCAATGTCCGACGCCGACATCGGGCCGAGGGAGGCGACGAGTTCGACGATCTCGGCGCGCAAGGGTAGAACCAGCGCCTTCAATTGGCGTTCCGACCGGATTTCGTAGCGGGATGTGCGTTTCATCATTCAATACTACGAGAAATATTGAATGATGTTTCCGCGAAAGGCGGATCGGGAAGGCCGCAGCCGTGGGAACTCCCGGTGAACTATTTCTTCTTGTGCTTGCGCCCGGAGCCGGTCAGGAAGCCCAGGATGGAGACGAACAGGGCCGCGCCGATGACCGCCCAGATCACCGGAAAGCCCGAGGGCCCTACCGAGAACAGAATCGGCAGGCCGAGCAGCCGGGCCAGGTAGCTGCCGAACAGCGCGCCGATGAAGCCGAGGACCACCGAGCCGATGCAGCCGGCGCCGCCGCGGCCGGCGAGGCGCTGGGCGATGCCTCCGGAGATTCCGGCGACGATCAGCAGGAACAACAGATCGATCATGGCGCCCTCCAGGCGATTCCGGAGCTAGGCCGGTCGTGAGGCTCCGGGGCGCAACCAGAAGCGGAAGACCCCCAGGAACCCCAGGATCGCCAGCCAACTCCAGGGTGTGGCCAGGATACCCTGCGGGCCGTAGAGCGCACCGGTGCCGCTGGGACCGGCCAGCACGAACTTGTCGATGCCGGCGAGAAAGACCCAGCCGGTGTGGACGCCGACGACGAAGGGCAGGGACTCGCTCCAGACGTAGCCGTAGCCCAGCAGCAGGCCGACCAAGGTCAACCCGATGAAGGGCAGCAGCACCCCCGGCTCGGCGATCGGGGTGAAATGGGCCCAGAGCGCCTCGAAGCCGACGGCGGGCTGGAACCCCGGCCCGACCCGCAAGCTGCCCTTCATGAAGTGCAGGATCGAGTAGAAGGCGCCGCTGATCAGGATCGCGAGCCAGGCCGGTTGGTGGGTGCGCAGGCCGCCGACCAGATAGCCGCGGGTGATCGCCTCCTCGAGCCAACCGACGATCAGTCCGGCCAGCGCCGCGCCGGCGACGGCGGCCAGCCAGTCGCCGGGGATCTCGACGGCGACGGTGCGCCGGCCGAGAACCACCATCAGCGCCAGCAGGGTGCTCCAGGTGATCAATCCGGCGGCGAGCCCCTTGGCGAACCAGCGGAGCCGCGGCGCAGGGGGGCGCATGCCGAGCATCGCCGCGCCCCCCAACTTCTTGCGGAAGATCAGGATCGCCGCCAGGGCGACCAGCATGAACCAGCGGCGGAAGGCGCGACCGAAGTCGTAGGTGTCGCCGTCGGGCCGCAGGTGCAGGGTTTCGACGACGCCGGGATCGGCAGCGATCCAGGCGTCGAGCCCCACCTTGACCAGCGGGCCGGTGAGCGCCGAGACCAGGAAGATCCCGCCGATCAACAGCCCGAAGCGTGCTCCGAAACTCAAGAACTGCCCTCTAGAACCGCGGCGGAAGTTCCGGTTTGTTCCGAAGGACCTCTTCGATGGCGTTCATCATCGAGTCGTCCAGCTTGGCGGCGTCGTCTACCGCCTTGAGGTTCTCCTCGAGCTGGGAGACCTTCGACGCGCCGAGGATCACCGTGCTGACGTTGGGGTTCTTCATGCACCAGGCTACCGCCATGCGGGCCAGAGACATGCCGGCGCCGTCGGCGATCTTCTCCAGTTGCCGGGCTTTTTCGATGTTGGCCTGCCCCTCGGGAGAATCGATCAGCCGCTCCTTGAGCCAGGCGTACTCCTCGAGGTCGATGCGGCTGCCCTGGGGCACGCCGTCCCGGTACTTGCCGGTCAGCACCCCCGAGGCCAGCGGGGACCAGATCGTGGTGCCCAGGCCGACCAGGTCGTAGAGCGGGTGGAACTCCCGTTCGACCTTCTCCCGGTTGAACATGTTGTATTCGGGCTGCTCCATCGTCGGCGGAGTCAGGCCGAACTGGCGTGCCACGCTGTAGGCCTCGGTGATCTGCTGGGCGTTCCACTCCGAGGTGCCCCAGTAGAGCACCTTGCCCTGCTGGATCAGGTCGTGCATCGCGCGCACGGTTTCCTCGATCGGCGTCTCGACGTCGGGCCTGTGACAGAAGTACAGATCCAGGTAGTCGACCCGCAGTCGCTTCATCGCCGCGTGGCAGGCATCGTGGATGTGCTTGCGGCTCAGCCCGCGCTGGGTCGGTTTGTCTCCACCCCAGTACACCTTGCTCGAGACGCAGTAGCTGTCCCGGGTCCAGCCCAGGGACCCGAGCGCCCGCCCCATGATCTCCTCGGACTTGCCGGCGGCGTAGACCTCGGCGTTGTCGAAGAAGTTGACGCCGGCGTCGTAGGCCTTGGCCATCAACTCGGCGGCAGGGTTGTCGTCGACCTGGAAGGAGAAGGTGACCCACGAACCGAAGGACAGGCGGCTCAAATGCAGCCCGGATTTACCCAGTCGTTGATATTCCATCGCGCGACTCCTGTGCGTGGTTGGATCGATTGCGTGCGAACGCGTACTGCGGATCGAATCGCCTATTCTAGGGGAAATCCGCGCCGGGTACCGGCGGGCGGTGAAAGGCCCCGCCATGTGGTCTAATGCTCGGCATGCGAGCGTACCTCGATCTGATGCAGCGGATTCTCGACGAAGGGGTCGACAAGGACGACCGCACCGGAACCGGCACCCGCAGCGTGTTCGGCCACCAGATGCGCTTCGACTTGTCCCAGGGATTCCCGCTCCTGACCACCAAGAAGCTGCACCTGCGGTCGATCATTCACGAGCTCTTGTGGTTCCTCTCCGGCGACACCAACGTGCGCTACCTGCGCGAAAACAAGGTGTCGATCTGGGACGAGTGGGCCGGCCCCGATGGAGACCTCGGGCCGGTGTACGGGTACCAGTGGCGCTCGTGGCCCGGGCCCGACGGCGAAAAGCACGACCAGATCCGGCAGGTGATCGATCAGATCTGCGACAACCCGGATTCCCGGCGCCACATCGTCTGCGCCTGGAACGTGGCCCAGGTCGAGCAGATGGCCTTGCCCCCCTGTCACCTGCTGTTCCAGTTCTATGTGGCCGAGGGCAGGCTCTCTTGCCAGCTCTACCAGCGCAGCGCCGACGTGTTCCTCGGCGTGCCGTTCAACATCGCCTCCTACGCGCTGCTGACGCTGATGGTGGCCCAGGTCTGCGACCTGGAGCCCGGCGACTTCGTACACACCTTCGGCGACGCGCACCTGTACCGCAATCACCTGGAGCAGACCCGGCTACAGCTCGGCCGCGAGCCCCGGCCGTTGCCCAAGATGCGCCTCAACCCCGAGGTGCGTTCGATCTTCGACTTCCGCTACGAGGACTTCCAGCTCGAAGCCTACGAGCCCCATCCGCACATCAAGGCACCGGTTTCGGTCTGAGATGGTCCGAGGCTGAGATGCAGATCTCGCTGATCGTGGCGATGGCCCGCAACCGGGTGATCGGCAGGGATAACGCCCTTCCCTGGCGGCTGCGCGCCGACCTGGCCCGTTTCAAGCGTCTGACCATGGGGCACCACCTGCTGGTCGGCCGCAAGACCTACGACTCCATCGGGCGCCCGCTTCCCGGCCGAACCATGGTGGTGGTCACCCGGGACCGGACCTGGCAGCGCGAGGGTGTCCAGGTGGTGCATTCGGTCGACGCCGCCCTGCGGCTGGCCCAGGACGGGGGCGAAACCGAGGCGTTCATCGGTGGCGGCGGTGAGATCTACCGCCAGACCCTGGCGTTGGCCGACCGGATCTACCTGACCCGCATCGACGAGGACATCGAGGGGGATGCCTTCTTCCCCGAGTTCGACGCCGGCCGCTGGCAAGAGGTCGAGCGGGAGGACCGGGAGCCCGACGAGCGCAACCCGCACCGCTACAGCTTCATTACCCTCGAGCCCCGCTAGCTTCGTTCGTAGCCGGGGGTGGCCGCGTACGCGACGGGCTCTAGGGCCCTTGGCGCGGTGTGACGCTGTAGCAGACTCCGAGACCGGTTCCGCCGCCGGGCACCGTGTAGTCGGTGTCGCCCGGGCCGGTACTGTGCAGCGGTTTCCATTCACCGTCGCAGAGCGGCCCCCCGGCTTCCAGCGCCAGATCGAGGGTCTCGATCGACGAGACGGCATTAGCGCCGGGGGTCAGGGTCGACTGGCCGCAACCGGGCGGACAGAGCGGCGATGACGGATCTTCGCAGACGCAGGCAACGAGGTACTCCGGCTCCGAGTCACAGCCGGTCAGGTTCCAGCTGATGATCGAGTCGGCCCCGCCGGAGGTCGGGTCCGGATTGACCTCGAAGTCCCGCACCGTACAGCTTCCCTGGAGCCCCAGGTTGGCCACGACCGAGCGAGGGCAAAGGGTGCAGGGAGAGGTGCCGCCGGGCAGGGGAATCGTGGTCTGGCTCTGATCGACCCGCAGCAGCGTGATGCTGTCGGAGTTGCGGTTGGCGACGAAAGCCCGGTTCCATTCGATCGGGTTGTCGAAGGCGATATCCACCGGCTCGTCCTGGGCCGGAAAGCTGATCGAGGCGCAGGTCGACGGATCGAGCCACTCGATGCGGCCGGGGGCGCCGTCGTTGGCCAGCAGCACGGTGTGAGACCCGGGGCCGAGCCCGGCGGTGGCGACATCGCGCAGGTTGGAGCTGGGGATCTCGCAGTCGCCGCCGGTGTCCAGGTTGACCACCCGGCCCTCTTCGGCCAGGGGCAGGGCGGGCAGCTCACGGTCGTAGGGCACGCCGACGGTCACACTGTCGGGAAGGCTCGGCAGCCCGAGCTGCTCGTCGCGGACCTCGACCGGTTGAATCGGCGCGGCGATATCACGCTTGGCGGCAACCAGGGTCGCCACCAGCCGGATCGAAGGGGCCTCCTCAAGATGGGTGAACCAGGCGCGCTGGAAGCGGTCGCCGGCGGGGGTCGACAGTACATCGACGTCCATCACCTCGAGCACCTGGCCGGGCTGGGTCGTCTCCAGCGGGCCGGCCTGCACCAGCACTGCAGGGTCCGACGGGTCGGCGACCATCACGTCCTGATCCAGGACCACGAACCAGGGTTCGGAGAATCCCGCTGCGTTGATCACCTGCGCGGCGACGTAAAGCAGGTTGCGGGTCACCTCGCCGCCGCCTCCGTCGAGAAAGGCCCGCGGCCGCGCGGCGGCTGCGCCGCGAACCTGGGCGGTCAGGCCGAGGAGGTTGCTCACGTCGACCTGATTGAACGGCGTGCGGGAGGGCACGTCGACGAGGACGACCAACTCCCCCTGGGTGACGAAGGCGATGTTGCCGTCGATGCCGGGCACGGTGGTGAACGCGACGTCGTAGGGATCGTCCTGGACCGCGGTCAGGTCGATGAAGTCGATGATCGACTCGGTGTTGGCCTCCAGGATGACGATGTCCCGGGAGTTCTCGTTGACGACCCAGATCTCGTTGGCCACAGCGGGGCCGGCGGCAGCAAACAGCAGCCCGAGCAGCGCCAGTGCGCAGCGGATCAATCTGGTGGATTCGGCCATCGTTCCCTCGACGAGCGTCGGGTTCGCACTTCTATGTACCGCCACTCGGCGGGTGCCGCCCGTTTCTCCTGGAGCCCTACCCATGAGGACTCTGTCGGTTCGGCCCCGAAAACGTTGCAGGTCAAAAAAAAGAGGCCGGCCGGCGTAACGCCCACCCGGGAGCCCCGACAGACTCCTCGCGAATCGGAAACCGTGCTGAGAGTCGATTCGTACCGTGAACCCGCCGGCTGGCGGTGGATCCGGGCAACCCGAGCGGTGGACAACGAACGGGGCCGGACAAGCCGACAGCCAGAGCCGCGGAGCGGGCTACCGCCTTTGCCCGCCCCTCGGACCCTCTCTCGGGGGGGACCGGCACCCCGGCCGGTCCCCCTCTCCTCACCCCCGACACCCCAGAGGACGGCCCTCTCAGGCTCTCCCCGGGGCGGCTCTTCCCGATCCCGCCGGCCGGGAGGCCCGGTTTTCCTCAAAAAGCTGTAACGGCCTGCGGCCGGTCCCGACGAAGCTCTTCCCAAGGCCCGAAGAAGGCTTCCGGATTGCGGAGATGCAATGAACCGACCTAACATTCTTCCGTTCAGACCTGTCCGAAGGAGTGAGCGGTTGCCGGATCTCGATCAGGAGTTCGTGGACGATCGGGACCTGGTGCAGGCGTTTCTCGACGGGGATTCGGCGGCCGTCAAGCTGGTTCAGGGCTGGGTCGACGGCGTCGTCTACCTGGGCAACTGGCGTTTCGAGGACTCCGAGGGCATCGCCCAGGAGGTCCTGATGAAGCTGCTCAAGATCGTTCGCGGCGGCGCCTTCAGCGGCCAGTCCAAGTTCAAGACCTTCGTCTTCTCGGTGGCCAAACACACCTGCATCGACGTCTACCGCCGGGAGAAGTTCCGTTCGAACATCCCGCCCGAAGACCTCGAGCCGGTTCACGCCGGGCCGTCGGGACCGCATCCCCACGCGCAGATCGAACAGGATGAGCGCATCGAATACGTCAAGTACGTGTTCCAGAAGCTGCCCGACGAGTGCAAGCGGCTGTGGCGCTGGGTCTACTGCGATCACGAGTCGGCGGCCACCATCGGTGAACGCCTGGGGATCAGCGCCGCCAACGTCCGGGTGCGGGTCCATCGCTGCCTGGAAAAAGCGCGCAAGTACGGCAAAGGCTTCGAGGGCATCCCGCCGAAGGAGGTGCGCTGATGAACCGGGACCGCATGGCCGAGCTGATTCCCTGGTACGTCAACGGCACCCTCGGCGCCGAGGAGCGGAAGCAACTCGAGGAGTACTTACGCTTCAACGCCGAGTCCCGGGAGTTGCTGGCCCACGCCCAGGCCTGTGCCGCCCACGCCGACCGCAGCCTCGAGAAGGATGACGTTCAGGCCCAGCTGCTGCTGGAGTACGTCGAGCGGGAAGAGGAGCTCGATCCGTCGGTGCGTCGCGCGATCCGCGAACATCTCGAAGGTGCCGCCGCCAGCCGTGAGGCCGCCGCGATCGTCCGGGAGATTCCCGCAGCGGTCAGCTCCCCCGAGGTCGAGCCGGTGGTTCGCGACGTGAGGGCGGACTCGCCGTCGGAGCAGCCTTCCCTCGCCGCACGGGTCTGGGAGTTCCTCGGTTCCACGATCCTGCGGCCGGCGCCTGCGCTGGCGTACCTGCTGGTCGCCGGCGTGCTGCTGGTTCCGACGCTGCGAACTTTTCAGGATGCAACCCCCGAACAGGTGACCACGCCGCCGGTCGGCGAACCCGCCGCGGCCACAGGTCCCGCTGCGGCGCTCCCGGGCCCGGTTCTGGTGCTGCCCGGCGAGACCCGCTTGCGCGATGCTCCCGGTGAAGTACCCGCGCCGGAGCCGGCCAAGCTCCCGGCGGGCGGCCCGCAATGGGTGGCGCTTCAGACCGATATCGACGACTGGATCCGTTCCACCGAGAACGCGTCGTTAGATCTGGAACTCGGCGCCGATGAAACGGGGCTGCTCTCGATCCCGGTATCCGAGGTCGACGTGGACGGAACCGTACGGGTGCTGTTGTTCCCGGACCGGCTGCCCGTCGATCAGGTCACCGAGTTGCGCCTGCGCCTGCGCGCCGCCGGACACGCCATGGACGGGCGGGTGCTCTACCGCCGCGGTCTCGAGGTCGAGGCGCGGTAGTTGCCTCGAAATCGGCTCGACGTCGATCGCGGGCGTGGCGAGGATGCTCTAGGGACGCACCACCACCGTAAACGCAGACCAGTAGCTCGGGTGGGCATAGCGACCGCGGAGTGCGAGTTGCGCCCCGTGTAGTGCTTCTTCGGGGGATGCACCCGCCTCGAGTCGCAGATGGAACGAAGCCATCAAGTCAGCCGTTGCTGCGTCGGCTACCCGCCATTGACTCACCGCGACACCTCTGGCGCCAGCCCGCAGGAACGCCCAG
Source organism: Acidobacteria bacterium Mor1 (assembly GCA_001664505.1). GTDB lineage: Bacteria > Acidobacteriota > Polarisedimenticolia > Polarisedimenticolales > Polarisedimenticolaceae > Mor1. The sequence goes on along the minus strand of CP011806.1, from coordinate 2,984,346 downwards.
CTCAGACCGATGACCCCCTCGCCGGGTACGATCTCTCCCTCGCCGGTGCGGCACGCCGAGAGAACGACCAGCGCCGGCCCGAACTGCATCTCGGCGATCTCGTCAAAGGACAAACGCTCTCCGTCGGAGAACACGATGGCGCATTCATCCGGCGAGCGGTGGGAGGCGACTGCGTGGGTCGCAAGGTGAATGGTGTCGAACTCCTCGAGCGGCTGGGCCAGGAAGGCCTCCTTGGTGAAGCCCTCCCGGGTCAGTGTCTTCGGCGGGGCGCCACCCTTCCAAATCTCGCCGATGCGGGCCAGTTCCCCTGCGGAGTAGGGGAGTTCCGGAAAACGGTTCCCGCTATCGGCTAGCGGGTCGCCTCCGAGCAGTAGACTCGGTTCGGCATCGCGGTTCCAGCGCGGTACCGGTGCCGCCATCGGCATCACCGCGGTGATCGCGTGGTTTCCCAACAGATCGATACTCCCATCGGCGTCACGCCAGGGGAGGCCCGCCGGAGGCAAAGCGGCGAGTTCGCGATCCGGAACCAGGTAGATCGTGCTCCCGCCACGAATCCGATTCCGAACGGGGGCGGGAAAGAGCGCGTCCGCCAGCGGGGCGCCTGCAGCAAGAGACTCGTCGCTCAGCGGGGTGCGGCGGTCGCTGGGTACTTTGCGAATTCTCTCCAGGTGCTCGAGCAGGGGCTCGCGTAACGCTCTGCCGCCCGGAATGATCTCGGCCTTGAACGAGTCTCCGCCGACAGCCAGGAGGATGCCTCGGTCTTCGCCGAGGAGGTAGTCGAGCATCACTTCGTTGCCGGCCAGGGAGCGCTGTACCGCAGCCAGGTCATTGGCGTCGATCGCCGTCCCGCCGGGGCCTCCGCTGCGCCGCAGCGCCCGGGCGTGGGCCTTCTCGACCACCCGGAAGATCTCTTCACTTCCCCGTCCCTGCCGAATCAGCGACGCCGCCAGATCGACGTAGGGCTCGGCCCGCTCCCGCAGGAAGCGCAGCCCCTCCGAAGAGGGGTCCAGGGCATCTCCCATGCCGTCCACCAGCGCAACCGCCGTTTCGAACTGGGCGATGCCCTGCTCCAGGTCGCCGCCGCGTACCGCGGCCCGGCCCAGCAGCCAACGAATCATCCACTCCAGCGAGCGGGCTTCCAGTTCCTGGACTTCTATCAACGTCTCTTCGAGTCGACTCGTCGCGGCTTCGGTACGCCCGCGCTCAAGTTCGACCCGGGCACCGAAGGTCTTGGCGAACAGCACCCGTAGGCGGGTGCCTGATTCTTCTTCCGCCGCAGAGAAGTGTTCGGCGGCGGCATCCAGGTCACCGGCAGCCATCCGTTCGCGCCCGAGGTATAGGCGGGCCCGTGCCGCCTGCTCCGGTGCCTCGTCGCCGACCCGGGTCAGCCACTCCCGGGCTTCATCGGTGCGCCCCATCAACAGGTGCAGCCGCCCCAGGGTCACCGCCGCTCTTGCGGCGTCATCGGCTTGCTGCGCGGTGAGGTAGTCGGCGTGGACCTGCTCCAGCAGCGCCTGGGCGCCGTCGGCGTCCCCCAGTTCCACCAGGACGATGCCGCGGTTGTAGTCGCAGGTTCGCGCCGCGTCTTCGCGGCCGAGTTCTCGCAGCGACGTCGCGGCTCGATCGAGCAGCACGCTGGCCTGGGCCAGGTCGCCGGTGTAGAGCTGGAGTCCGGCCAGGTTGTTCAGCGCGAACGCCTCGACATCCCGGCGCTCCACCGCCCGGGCTCGTTCCAGCGATTCGGCGTAGAGCTCACCCGCTTCGTCAAAGGCTCCCCGGCGCTGGGCCAGCCAGCCGAGAATGTTGGTGCAGTTGGCGATGCCGGTGTCGTCGCCTGCGGCCCGGGCGCGGCGCAGCGCTTCGCGGTAGGCCTCGGTAGCCGGTTCCGCCTGGCGCCGGTAGAAGTGCGCCTCGCCGACGGTCCACATCGGCTCCCAGCGATCGGGGCAGGATGCGGCGATGGCCCGGGCACGCTCTTCCAGGGCGTCGAAGGCGCCGGCCTTCCCGGCCTCGGCGATGGCCGCGCGCCAGGGCGCGTCCCCTTCGGGACAGTCTTCCAGCGCCGCCGGTTCCGCGGGGGCCTCGGGCCTGTCTCCACACCCGGCGAGAACCAGAAGCGCCAGGCAAAGGCAGAGCGCGATCGGGCGAAACCGTCGATTTCGTCGTTGAGTCGAGTGCCTCATCGGGCCCGAGCTTAGCGCATCTGCCCAAAAAGAAAGGCGCCCTCCGGGGAGAGCGCCTTAGAGTTCGGGATGAACTGTGAAAGCTACTTGTTGGGGACCGTCGCGGTGGTCCGCGGAGCGGTCGTCAGGTCGCCCGGCACCGGGCGGCCACCGCTGACCCTGGCGAGAGGCAGCGGGGTGATGAACGTCGGTGCGATCCCGGGGACCGAGAACGGGGTTTCCCCGAGCCGCACGGGACGGGGTGCCTTGTAGAGCCCGCCGATGGAGGCCAAACGGCCACCGGCCCGGGGTCCGCGAATTTCCCGCGGTGGATCGATGGTGCTTGCGACGCGGAGCGATCCCGCGAAGGGATGCCGCCAGAGCGAGGTGTCCGCACCGACGGTATGCCAACCGGCGGGGGCCTCGTTCGACGGAACGGCATCCTCGCTCCAGCTGGCGAGGATCGCGGTACGCGGTTCGTCGGGATCGTGTCCCAACCACATGCTGGCGGCGCGAGCTTCCGACTGCTCGCTGAGCAGCAGGCTCGTCACCGACTCCTGTGCGTCGGCCGGTCCGGCCAGGACCGGAGCACACAGGCAGACGGCAATCGTCACAAGTGCGAGATGTCTCATGGGCCTCCTCCGAATCCCCCTCGATCTGGCGGAATCATATCGCGATCCACGAGACGTCTTTAGATTTTTGCGGTTTGCATGCAGCGTCGGTGCAGGGCCCGGGCGGGTGGATGGCTGGTCAGGTGACCAGTCGCAAAAAAGGGCGCTCTCCGAGGAGAGCGCCCTTGCGAGTCTCGGTTGAGATGTTTGTGCGCTACTTCGAAGCTTTCTTCGGCGGCGCCGCCTTCCTGGGCGGGGTCTGCTTTCCGGCCACGGTAGCCCTGGGCAGCGGCACGAGCCGGGACGGTGTGCTTCCGGGGCTGAAGATTTCACCTTCGAGTCCCCGCGGCCGGATCGCGGTGGTCAGGCCCGCCACGGCGGCAGCGCCCGCAGAGCGCGAATAGGAGCGCGGCCCGCGAACCTCGATCGGGGAGCAGGCCGAGCTGGCGAAGGGTTGCCTCCACAGAGAGGTGGTGCCTCCCAGCCGGACCCAGCCCCTGGGTATCGCGGTGGACGCATCGTGATTCGGCCCGGAATCGGAGCCCCAGACTCCACGGGCGCCGGTCCGGCGCTCGTCAGGGTCGAACCCCAGCCACATGGTGGCGGCCCGGGCTTCCGACTGCTCGGTGAGCAGCAGGGCGGTCACCGATTGTTCCATGCCCTGTTCGGCGACTGCCGGAACGCAAAGGCACACGGCGGCTAGCAAAAGAGTGAGATGTCTCACGGCCCTCCTCAGTCCCCCTCGAGGTTGACTGAATCATACCGTGATTCCGAGCTGTGGAGCGGGGTTTACGGGCTAGCCGTCTTCTTGTTGGGACGTGAGGCGGCGATAGGTCGCCAGGTGCCGCAGCGCGAGGAGCCGCTCGCCCCGCTTTTCGTAGAGCCGCCCCAGGTTGAAGTGGGCGTCGGGGAAGCGGGCGTTGGCCCGGATCGCGAGTTTGTACGCCTCGATCGCCTCGTCGACGCAGTTGAGGTCCTGGTAGCAGACTCCCAGGTTGAACGCGGCGATGTGGTCCTCGGGGCGCAGATCCGCGGCCGAGCGGTAGTGCTCCAGGGCCTCCTCGGGCTCGCCCGCTTCGTGGAGCGAGCGCCCCAGGTCGGTGTGGGCCTCGGCCATGTCCGGATCGATGAACAGCGCCTCGAGGTAGGCCTGCCGGGCCCGCTCGGGATCGTTGGGCTCGAGTTCGACGCCGATCTCGTACCACTCCTCGGCGGTCAGTTCGCGGGTCGCCTCGCGGTTGGCCCGATGAGTTTCGTAGCTGGCCACCCGGGTCAGCTTCTCCCCCTCGAAGTTCAACAGGGTCTGGCCGGTCTCGGGCTCCCAGGTGCGGCCGCCCCGGTGGACGAAGACCCGCTTGCCGGCGGCGCCGATCTGAACCGAGGTCAACGGCAGGTCGCCGGGCAATTGCGCCCGCAGTTGCCGCAACGCGGCCTGGACCCTGCGAGCCGGGATCTTCTTTTCGAGTAGGCCCTTGGCGGTGCGCAGCAGCGCAACGTCCTGGAAGTCGAAGCGGGCCTCGCCCTCGTCGCTCTCCTGGGGCGCGAGGATCCCGTCACGGACCAGGGATCGGACCCGGCCGACGGGAAGCTCCACCATGCGGGCTACGTCGCGAACGGAAAAGCCGCTCATTCCACCCTTGGCCGACCGCGCTGGGATCAGGCGCGTTTCGCCTTCTTGCGCGTCGTGGTCTTCTTCTTGTTGCTCGAGGCTGCCTTCTTCGCAGGCTTGCGATCGCCCTTGGCGAGGCTGGCCTTGAGCGCCTCCATAAGATCGATGACCTGAGCCTGAGGCTCTTCGGGGGCTTCGGTGATCTCCTGGCCTTCGACCTTGCGCTCGATCGCGGCCAGCATGCGCTTGCGTACCTCGTCCTCGTACTTCTGCGGCTCGAACTTGTCCGACACCGCCTGATTGACGATCTGCATCGCCAGATCCAGTTCGGCGTCCTTGATCTCCGCCTCGCCCACCGGGATGTCGCCGATGGCGCGCACCTCGTCGGCGTAGTAGAGCTGCTGCATGACCAGGCCGTCGCCCATCGGTCTCAGCATCACGAGATACATCTTGCCGCGCGCAGCGTATTTCGCCAGTGCCGCGCGGCCGCTTTTTTGCAGCGCCTTCGACAGGAGCTTGTAGGGCCGGGCGCCCCCCTTGTCCGGACCCAGGTAGTAGCTCTTGCTGAAGTAGATCGGGTCGATCGAATCCAGGGGCACGAACTCGGTCAACTCGATGGACTGAGTCGACTTCTCGAGCAGGGCCTTGTACTCGTCATCCTCGAACATGACGTATTGGCCCTTGGTGAACTCGTAGCCCTTGACGATGTCCTTGCGCTCGACCTGCTCGCCGTTCTTGCTGTTGACGTACTGCTGCTTGACCCGGGAGCCGGTCTTCTTGTCGAGCATGTTGAAGCGCACCGAGGAGGCGGACTCTCCGGCAGAAAAGAGCTTCACCGGGATCGAGACGAGCCCGAAAGAAACCATCGCCGACGCTATCGCTCGTGCGCTCATAGGGTTAGCCTAACATAAGGCCTCGGCCCCGGGAGGGCAAAGTAGGCCGTTGGCCGGCCCACTTTGCCGATCATTCGTGGGGATTCGGGCTCTCCCGGCAAGCGCTTACGGGCAGGCCGCCAGGGTGACGTGCTGGGTGATCTCCGGGCAGACCCCGCCGGCTCCGTCGATGTTCCGTTCGCCGCCGCCCCCGTCCCGGCCATAGCTGCCGTCGGCATCGCCGTCTGCCGAGGCGACCAGGAACCAGCTGCCGTCGGGCACGGCGACCGTCGCGGAGCCCGTGGGCGGCAGGCCGCAGTCACCGCCGGTGAACATCCCGAAAGAACCCAGGGCGCCCTGGTAGATGTTGACCGAGGTCGGGGTTCCGCAGTTCGCGTCATCCCAGCTGATCTGCACGTCGGTACCTGCCCGGGAGGCGGTCATCTGGGTTCCCGGCACTCCGTTGCCGTCGGGGATCGCAGGGGTCGTCGTGACCTCGCTGACGGCCAGCCGCTGATCGGCGGCGACCTGGTTCAGGCGTTGGGTGTTTCCCGAGGGCCACTCGACCAGGATGCTCTCGGCGACGGTGGCATCGCCCAGGCCGAAGTGGGGATCGAGCTGGTTGTGGCCGTTGAAGGTGTTCTGGGAGGAGACTTCGCGGCGTTGGGTCACGGTGTTGCCGCCGATCACCGCCTCGACCCGGACCTTGGCGCCGATGGCCGAGCGATTGGAGGTGGTGCCGGTCAGGTCCAACACCAGCCAGTGGTTGCCGTTGACGGTGTCGTTGCGGAACAGGCTGCGGGAGCCGGCGGGGCCGTCCATGTAGATATCCAGATCACCGTCCCCGTCGAAATCGCCGTTGGAGCCGCCCCGGTGGGGCAGGGTCTCGGTCAAGACGTTGTCGACGCTCGTGAACACACCGCCGCCGTCATTCCGGTAGTACTTGTCCTCGTTGAGGTTGTCGTTGGTGACCAGCACATCGAGATCGCCGTCGTTGTCGTAGTCCCCCCAGATCGAGCCCAGGGAGGCGGCGACGTCGGTCACGATCGCCCCGGTGGCGACGCCGGTGAAGTTGCCGCCGTCGTTTTCGTAGAGCCGGTTGGCCAGGCCCCCGAGGGGGCTACCCCAGTTGGTCAGGTAGGCGTCCTGGTCTCCGTCGTTGTCGTAGTCGATCCAGTTCCAGATCTGGCCGTCCTGCGGATCGGTGCCCAGCGGCGGATCGGTGATGCGTTCGAAGCCGGGGCTGCCGTTCTCGGCCAGCAGGTTGCGGTAGAGGAAGTCCGCCTGGGTCGTGCCGTCGGCGGGGCCCGCTCCGATGAAGTAGTCCATGTCGCCGTCGTCGTCATGGTCCGACCAGGTGCCGACGGTAAACGATGTCATCAGGTCGTCGATCGGCGTGTCGGTCACCCGGGCCAGCGCGTAGTTCGGCGGCCCCGAACTCTCGAACAGGTGGTTGGTCGTGGGCGCGCCGACGAACCCCGCGGGGTGGGTGATCACCAGGTCGAGGTGGTTGTCGCCGTTCCAGTCGGCCCAGGCGCAGGACCAGCCACGGTTGGTCAGGGTCTGGCCGATGTCGCCGGTGGAAACTGCCGTGAAGACACCGCTCCCGTCGTTGACGTAGAGCACCGAGAGGCCGCTGGCGATGTAGACGTCCAGGTCGCCGTCATCGTCGTAGTCCGCCCAGCAGGTGCCCTGGCCGGTTGCCGGGGGGATACCCGAGCCGATCGAGGTGGTCACCGTGGTGAAGTTCCCGGCGCCGTCCCCCTGGTACAGGTTCGAGGTGGCGACGAACAGGTCCAGGTGCCCGTCGTTGTTGAAGTCGATCCAGGCGGCTCCCTGGTACTGGGTCGAGACTCCGCTGACCACCGGGTTGGTCGGGTCGGTGATCTTGGTAAAGGTCTGAGCGCCGGCCGCGGTCCCGGCGGCCAGCGCAACGCACATGACGACGATGCGGACAAGAAGTCGCATGGTCTCCTCCTGCTGCCCCTCTGGCGCAGGACCATGCGGCGACTCCGACCATGAATCAAACGGTGTCCCGCTGATTGTTGGCTGATCGCGCAAATTGCTGATAACGGGTGAGTTGCGCGGGGGGCTGGACTGGGGTTCGGCCGTTGGCTGCAAGAAGCTGACAGTGTGACCGCGGGGTAGTGGCCGATATCGGTTCCGCCCCAGCCCTAGGGGAGGGTTTGGTCGCGTAGCGTGGAGCCCCAGGTGCCGTCGGCATTGCAGGCATTGCGGCGCACCAGGTAGTACCAGGCATCGCCGGGGAGGGGCACCGAGAGGTCTTCTATCCCGGTTCGCGGGACGAAGGGCTCGCGATCCAGGCGCTCAGGCGTCCCGGAGAAACCTCCGCTGGTCTTCACCGCGGCCAGGTCACCACGAACGACGTCGGCGCGCTGGGCGCTGGTCCAGTCCAATCGGGTTGCCGATAGGAACCGGACAGCCTCCGGGAAGGGCCCGACAGGTTGCTGCCCGCCGGGACACGCGACCAGATCGGCCACCGTCGCTGAATCGGCGCAGCCGGGCTCCGAGGAACAGCGCACGTCCACGGTGTAGCGGGCACCGGTGGTCGCGGCCACCACGGCGACTGCGTTGTCGCTCCAGGTGCGCACCAGGTCGTCGATGCCCGGTTGAAAGGTCCCGTCGTTGTCGCGGTCTTCGTAGAAGCGGAACTGCAGCGTGCCGCCGACACACCGATCCGCTGTCGAGGCCAGAGCGTTGAGCTCCAGGGCATGGCCGGGTGCCGGGACGCCTGGCGGAACCGCTTCGAGGTTCGCATCCACGGAGGAGCAAGGGATGTCGCCACAGGGGCTCGGTTCGCTCAGGCTACGCGTGTCGACCGCCAGGGTTGCGGGACTGATCAATGCGCGTTCCACGATGACGTCGTCGATCCACCAGCCATCGTCGACCGGGATCGGGTTGGCGGCGAACCATTCCTGGAACGTCTGGACGCCGCCGTCGAGCTCGATGGTCGTTGCGAGGAATCGAAGCCGGATGCTGCGCCCACGATAGCGCGAAAGGTCATATCGGACCTCGACCCACGTGCCGGCCCCGGTTTCCCCCTGAAGGCCCGGGCCTTCGGCGCCGGCCAGGGCCTCCGGATCGAACGGGTCGAAGGGCCAGGTGCTGCCCTGTTCGGCGAAGACGAAATTGGGGTAGCAGACCGATGAGGGGCCCTCGCGCCGGTTCGGGTCGGCGGGATCGAAGAAATCATCCTCCGTGCTGCCGTCGTCGGTGGGATCGAAGTAGCAATCGACGAACCGGTCATGGGCCTGGACATCATGGCGGTTTTGATACGGGGAGAGCCGGCGCCAGGGACCCTGAGGGGCCCCGGTCTGTGGGTCCGCTTCCTGAGCCTGCACGACGGCTACTCCGACCGGCATGTTGGGCCGGAACCCGTTGATCGAGATCTGATGCTTGAAGCTCAGTTCCGGGGCCGCCTCGGAGCCACCCTCGGCCGAGGCGTGGCTCAGGTAGACCGGGTCCGACGTGCGGATCGTTTCCAATTGACCGACTCCGAAGGTGTCCATGCCTCCAGTCGGGTCTCCAGGAATGAACTCGCCCCAGTGAAGCGAGGCGCTGCCGGAATAGGCGCGGACCGCCGAGCCCCGGGTGGTGGGATCGTCGAGCACCCAGTAGCTGTCGTTGAGAAAAGGCAGGACGCCCCCAAGGAAGCAGGCGGTTTCACCGTAGCTGTTCGAGTTGATGAAGTCCGGGTCGTTGTACTGGCAGCGGAATCCGTCGGAGACTGCGTTGCTGCCGTGCTGGTCGTTGTCATCGATTGCACCGAACGCACCCAGTCCGTTCTCGAAGCCTTCATTGAAGGTCGTTGGGCCGGTCCCGCCGGTCAGATCCAGGTCGAGGTCCAGGACCAGGTTCTGAGCTTCGAGCACGGCATCGAACTGATCACCCGCCAGGGTGACCCGGAACTGGGCGGTGACCTCCTCGCCGAGGGAAGTTCGGGAAACGGACGGGTCGACGTGGAACACGAACGGGTTTGCCGCTTCGACGACGCCGTTGGCCGGGATGGATCCGACGGAGACGACCGGTGTCAGGATGCAGTCGATGTTCGGGTCGTCGGTCTGGAGCCGCGCAACGGTGTCGGTCAGGTCGACGGCGGTGTGGTTCACGAAGGTCAGATAGGCGTGCACCTCCTCGTTGGGGTCGGCGATGCCGTCGCCGTCTCCCGAACCCATGGAGTCGTCCAGCCGAAAGCCCTTGACCGTCACGTCGATGGTCGGCACGAAGACGAACGTGCTGACCTGGATCCGGCCGCTTTCCGCCGGGTCGATGGAGTTGTCGCAGGGCAGGCCGCTGCCGTCGTCGAGGTCGTCGTAGGTTACGAAGATCGTGGGCTGCTGGCTGCCGTTCCGCACGATGAACAGGGTGCCGTCCACGTCGATCGCCGCGGAGACGCTGAGATCTCCGCGATAGAAATGGCCGCCGGTTGCATTGAGGACGAGCGGTTCGATGTCCGACGCGTTGTCGCTGGTCGCGAGGGCGATGACATCGGGGGTTCCGTCGTTGTCGCAGTCGGTGTCGTCGTCGCCGTCGCTGAAGCTGCCGTTCCCGTTGCAGTCGTTGACGCCGTCGGGTCCGTAGGGCGTCGGGTCGAGGACCGAGACGGTAACCACCGAGTTGCCTTCGTAGAAATTCGTGCTCTGAAGTTCCACGACGGCGCAGGCCCCGGCGGCGCACTCGGTCAGGTCGGGGTCGAGGGCGACCTCTTTCCACATGAAAACCATGTCGTCGATCGAGGCGCCGAAGCCGGTTTCCGGCTCCTCGTCGATGGTGCCTTCGGCGACCAGGAAGCCGATGGCACCGCGGAAGGTCGAGCCCGAGTCGCCGTAGAGGTCTTCCAGGGTGCCTCCGCCGAAGGTCGTGTCGGCGATCAGCGGGCAAACCTCCGGAGGCACGAGGTGCGAGGACTCAGCGAGCAGCGTCACGGTCGATAGAACAAGTGCGCGGCAGAGTGCCTGCATCGAGATCCCCCCTCCGATGCGTGTTCCAATCTGAAGGTAGCTTACGTCGAGTTGTCACCGGAGCAAGGACTACGGCTCCGTTCCAGGCAGGGAAGCGACCGGCCTGGAGCGAGCATCGGGGTATGCTCCTTCCAGCAGGGCGGGGAGCGGCTCGGGACTCTGGGGGAACCGGCGGGCCCGCCCCAGTCCAGCAGGGGGGACTTCCATGTTTCGTTCCATCGCGCTCGCGACCATATTCGTCGTGATTCTCGCAGTTTCTGTGGGGTGCCACGTCACCAACTACGCCCTCATCGTCGACAACAATCAGACCGGCGATCCAGGCGGTCCGGGGGAGATCATCGTGACCGACGGCAAGGCCAAGCTGGTTTTCGCCAGCCAATGGGCCACGGTCCAGGCCGATGGGATCGACGAGAATCTGACTTTCATACGACAAGATGCAAGTGGGTCTCAGACGCTCTACTCACACAACAACTTCTCCATTGCCGGTGAAGCAACGTTCTCCGACGATCTTTACTGTTCGCCGGAGACCAAGGGCTGTGCCGCCGCCAAGTCCTACGATCCCGATCCGACCGATCCCGGCGACGATCCCTTCGACAAGCGGGTGTTCGACCAGTGTCCAGGGGCGCGGAGCCTGTGCTTGACCATCTCCACCGGCCGCTACTACGGCGAGTGCGGCCGCACCAGCGCGCTGGCAATCCGCGATCGGCTGAACCTGTGGAATCTGGGTAAGCTGAGCCAACGGGGCGGAATGGAGGTCCTGCTCTACGACGTGAACCGCCAGAACCTGACCCTGACCCTCGACAACCGGAGCGGCGTCGTCACGGACCTGCCGGTCACCGGTAGTGCCGAGATCTGGACGAGCCTATCCGCCAGGCGTTTCGGGCGGATGGACCTCTCTAACCCGCTGATCGGCCACATGGGGCGCGCCTACGCCGACTGGCTCGCGCACTTCGGCAGTTCGGCCACCGAGGTGAGCGCTTGCTACAACGAGGTTTGCCGTAGCTGGCTGATCGGCGGCAACGAGGAGTCCGAAGGGGAAGATGGCATTTCGACCCCCGCCCGGGTGCTCGATCAGGTCAACCGGCGCTGGTAGGCAACACCGCCCCGCCGACGCCGTATGATGGCGGCGATGGCGGAAGACAAGGAACACCAAGGGCCCCGCGACCCACTGGCCGACTACCGGGCCAAGCGCTCCGCCGATGCCACGCCGGAGCCCTATCCGGGCCGCGGCGACGAGCGCCCCGGCCTGTTCGTCGTGCAGAAACACGACGCCAGCCACCTGCACTTCGATCTGCGCCTGGAGATGGACGGAGTGCTGCAGTCCTGGGCGGTGCCCAAGGGGCCGTCGCTGGATCCAGAGGAAAAGCGCCTGGCGATGAAGGTGGAGCACCACCCCATCGAGTACGCCGACTTCGAGGGGATCATCCCCGAAGGCAACTACGGCGCCGGGGCGGTGGTGGTCTGGGACAAGGGGCTCTGGGTTCCGGTCAAGGATCCCAAGCACGGTCTCGAGCAGGGCAAGCTGCTGTTCGATCTCTACGGCTACAAGCTGCGGGGGCGTTGGACCCTGTTCAAGACCCAGGGTGGTCCCAACCACTGGATGATCGTCAAGAAGCCCGACGGCTACGCCGACCCGGATAACGAACGGCCGCCGGATGAGGGCTCGATCTTTTCGGGGCTGACGGTTCAGGAGCTGAAGGCGGGGGTGGCGCCGGCGGACAAGGTTCTCGAGGCGCTGGAAGAGATCGAGGCACCCGAGGGCACGGTCAACGCCTCGAAGATCGATCCGATGCTGGCCACTGCCGAGGAATCGGCGTTCAGCGATGACGCCTGGCTGTTCGAACTCAAGTACGACGGCTACCGTTTGATCGCCGCGAGGGACGGTGGCGAACCCTACCTGCGCTATCGCCGAGGGCAGGAGGTTACCTCCCGCTTCCCGGAACTGGCCACGGCCCTGCGCAACCTACCCTACGAGGGATTGGTGCTCGACGGCGAGCTGGTCGTACTCGACGGTGAGGGCAAGCCCAGCTTCCAGAAACTCCAGCAGCGGGTGCAGAAGATCCGCAAGCCGGACATCCAGCGCGCTTCGGTACGGCTGCCGGCGACGCTCTTCGCCTTCGATGTCCTGGCGGTCGAGGGGCACGACCTGCGCGAGCTTCCGCTGACCGCGCGCAAGCAGATCCTGCGCCTGATCCTTCCGCAAGCCGGTCCGATTCGTTACTCGGATCACATCGAAGGCCAGGGAGAGGCGATGTACGAGCAGGTGCGTCGCATGAACCTGGAAGGGATCGTGGCCAAGAAGGCGGACTCGACCTATCAGTCCCGCCGCTCCACCGACTGGCTCAAGATCCGTTCGGATCACACCTCGGAGTTCGTGATCGTCGGCTACACCGCCGGGGACGACGTGCGCGAGGGGCAGGGCTTCGGGGCGCTGCACCTGGCGGTCTGGGACGGAGATCATTTCGTCTACTGCGGACGGGTCGGCACCGGCTTCGACAGCAAGGGCATCCACACGATCTACGAGCGGATCGCCCCCGAGCAGTTGGAGAAACCGGACCTGCGCGGCACGTTGCCTGGCGGGGCCGAACACGTCTGGGTCAAGCCGGAGCTGGTGGCCGAGGTGCGCTACAAGGAGTGGACCGACGAGGGCAACCTGCGTCATCCGGTTTTCCTGCGCCTGCGGGATGACAAGTCGCCGAAAGACTGCGTGCCCATCGACGGCCCGCGGATCGAGATCCCCGAAGACGAGGAACTGGAGGCGGCGGCGGAGCAGGGCGCCGAACGGGTGGTGCCCTTCACCAACCTGGACAAGGTCTTCTGGCCCGAAGAGGGCTACACCAAAGGGGACCTGATCGAGTTCTATCGCCGGATCGCGCCGTGGCTCCTGGTCTATCTGCGCGACCGGCCGCTGGTTCTGACCCGCTACCCCGACGGGATCGAAGGCAAGAACTTCTTCCAGAAAGATGCACCGAGCTTCGTCCCTGACTGGATCCGCCTCGAGACCATGTGGAGCGAGCACGCCCAGCGGGAGATCCGCTACTTCATCGCCGACGACATCGAAACCCTCTTGTATCTGGCCAACATGGGGACGATCCCGCTCCACGTCTGGTCCAGCCGGGTCTCGAGCCTGCAGCATCCGGACTGGTGCATTCTCGATCTGGACCCCAAGGAGGCGCCGTTCTCCGACGTGGTCGCCGTGGCGAAGGCGTGCAAGGAGCTCTGCGACGAGATCGAGCTGCCCTGCTACGTCAAGACCAGCGGTTCGAGCGGGCTGCACGTGTTGATTCCGTTGGCGGGGCAGTGCACCTACGAGCAGTCCCGCCTGTTGGGGCAACTGCTGAGCCAGATCGTCTCCCAGCGGCACCGGGACATCGCCACCATCGCCCGGGCGATGAACGCCCGCAAGGGCAGGGTCTACCTGGACTGGGTGCAGAACGGCTCCGGCCGGCTGCTGGTCTCCCCCTTCTGTGTGCGGCCGCTGCCGGGAGCCCCGGTCTCCACGCCGCTGCGCTGGTCCGAGGTCAACGGCAAGCTCGATCTGCGCAAGCACACGATCCACACCGTTCCCAAGCGTTTCAAGCGGATGAAGCAAGACCCGCTGGCCCCGGTGCTGGAGGTCGAGGCGGACCTGGTGGGAGCGTTGGCCAGGTTGGCGGAGTTGATGGGGTGAGTGGACGGTCTGGGCTATGCTCCGTGCCGGAATAGTTTCAGGAGGCCTGCCTTGCTTCTGCTCGTCGTGTCGGTGACCGCCGCGATCGTGACCTCGGCCATGTGTTCCCTGTTCGAAGCAGTGCTCTACTCGGTGCCCGACAGCCACGTGGACGCCCTCAAACAGCAGGGCCGCGGGGCGGGGGAGACGCTGCGCCGGTTGCGCGAAAACGTTGACCGCCCGATCGCCGCGATCCTGTCGCTCAACACCATCGCCAACACTGCCGGCGCCGCCGTGGCCGGCTACGCCGCGGCCAGCGTCTTCGGCGAGGAGAAGCTGATCTGGTTCTCGGCGGTGTTCACCGTGATGATCCTGATCTTCTCCGAGGTGATCCCCAAGACCGCCGGCGTAGTCCACAGCCGGGTGCTGGCGCCGATGGTCGCCGGTCCGCTCAACCTGCTGGTCAAGGTCTTCACCCCTTTCGTCTGGCTCTGCCGGGCGGCGACCCTTCTGATCTCCCGGGGTGGCGACGGCGACGAAGTTTCGGAAAAGGAGATCATCTTCATGGCCCGCTCGGGCCTCAAGGCCGGATCGATCCGCCCCGACGAAGCCCAGGTGATCGAGAACATCCTCGATCTGGACCAGAAGCGGGCCCGGGAGATCATGACGCCGCGGGCGGTGGTGGCCTCGCTACCCCAGAATCTCTCCGCCGAGGAGGCCCGGAGTATTCCCGGCACCATGGCTCACAGCCGTTTGCCGGTCTACGACTCGAACCCCGATGACGTGGTCGGCCTGGTCCACCGGCGGGACCTGCTGGCGGCTGTCGCCGACGGCAAGGGTGAGGTCTCGGTCGGCGATCTGATCAAACCGGTCCATTTCGTCGTCGATACCGCCCGGGTTCATGACCTGATGCAGTCCTTCATCGACCGGCGCCAGCACCTGTTCGTGGTCATCGACGAACACGGCGGGGTGGCCGGCGTGGTGACCCTGGAGGACGTGCTGGAAGAGGTGCTGGGCACCGAGATCGTCGACGAGTTCGACGAGGTCGCCGATCTGCGGGAGGCGGCGCGCAGGCGCCGGATGCAGACCCTGGGCCCCTCGGAGATGCCCGGTTCGGGCGACCGCTCCGGCGACTGATCCGGGCATTCTCAAAGACACTTCAAATCGGGCCTGAAGACGGGCGGTGGACGGTCCGGTTGCGCTATCTTCTCCCTCCAAGAGCGGGAGGTCCAGCGTGGCCGATTCCAAGCGTCCCCATGTCGTGATTCTCGGCGGCGGCTTCGCCGGCCTGTCGGCGGCTCGCACGCTGAAACGTGCCGACGTCCGCATCACTCTCGTCGACCGCAGCAACCACCATGTATTCCAGCCGCTGCTCTATCAGGCGGCGACCGCGGCGGTTTCCCCCGGCGACATCACCGCGCCCATTCGTTTTCTGCTGCGCAAGCAGCGCAATGCCCGGGTGTTGATGGCCTCGGCGGAGTCCATCGACGTCGAAGGCAAGTGTGTGCGTCTCGACCGCGGCGACGACCTGCACTACGACTACTTGATCGTCGCTACCGGCGCCCGTCACGCCTACTTCGGGCGGGACGAGTGGGAAGAGCACGCGCCGGGTCTCAAGTCTATCGAGGACGCCCTGGAGATCCGCAATCGCTTCCTGGCCGCCTTCGAGGAGGCCGAACGTTGCGACGACGAGGCGGAGCGCCGGGCCTGGCTGACCTTCGTGATCGTCGGCGCCGGGCCGACCGGCGTCGAACTCGCAGGTGTCATGCCGGTCATCGCCCGCAAGGCCCTGGCCGGCGACTATCGCGCCATCGACGCTGCAGGCACCCGGGTGATTCTCGTCGAAGGACTGGACCGGGTGCTCACCGCGTATCCCGAGTCACTTTCCGCCCGGGCCAAACGGGATCTGGAGGAACTCGGCGTCCAGGTACGCACCGGCGCCCGGGTGACGGCGATCGAAGAGGACTGCGTGCACATCGGCGACGAGCGGATTCCCTGCCGCAATGTCTTCTGGGCAGCGGGGAACCAGGCGTCATCGCTGGGCAAGAAGCTCGGCGTGGAGACCGATCGGGCGGGGCGGGTGCCGGTGGAACCGGACCTGTCGGTGCCGGGACACTCCGAGGTATTCGCCGTCGGTGACCTGGCGGCGGTCAAGTGGGGGGACAAGCTCGTTCCCGGGGTCGCGCCTGCAGCCAACCAACAGGGCAAGCACGCCGCCCGCGGCATCCTCGCCGACCTCGCCGGGCGAGCCCGCAAGCCGTTCCGCTATCTCGACAAGGGCAACCTAGCGACCATCGGCCGCAACCGAGCCATCGCCGACTTCGGCTGGCTGCGGGTGCGCGGCCGCCTGGCCTGGTTCCTCTGGCTGTTCGTTCACATTCTGTATCTGGTCGGCTTCCGCAACCGGCTCAGCGTGCTGCTGCAGTGGGCGTATGCGTATTTCACGTTCCAGCGTGGGGTGCGGCTGATTACCCAGGTTGAAAAACGAGAGGGGTAGGCTGTGCTGCGCGCCGTCTTTGGAAGGGGGCGCTCTTCGCGCCCCGGAGCCGTCTACCGGCCTAGCCAGGAATCAGCGGCCCAAAGAGACGGGGGACGAAACACATACACGAAACCCGACGTAGTTGGCGCGGTAGCCGGTGTGCCAAAGGTCGCGGTACGCGCAAAGAGCGTCGTAGCGATCGTGGGCCCACGAGCCGCCGCGCAACACTCGAAAGTCTTCGCCTTTGGCAATCTCGCCGTTTGATCCAAAACGGGTCCATTCCCATACGTTCCCGGCCATGTCTTCGAGCTTGAAGGCGGCCGACCGAGACCGCGGGAATACACCCACAGGGCTCGGCAGGCCGAGCCCTGAATCCGCCGTATTGCATATCCCGTCCTCCCAGTCGTTCCCCCAGGGGTACTCTGGAGCCTCCGGGCCGCGTGCCGCCGCCTCCCACTCTTGTTCTGTAGGTATCCGACCACCAACCCAGTTGCAGAAGGCCTCGGCCTCCCAGAAAGAAACACCGACAACCGGTTGATTGCCGGCGCTCAACAACCCGTGTCGCCAGTAGCTGGGCTCGACGGCCTTCTTCGGCACACGCCAGTTCCAGCCATCAGAGGACCAGAGTTCCTCGCGTTCATAGCCTCGGTCCAAAATGAACTGCTCGAACCAGGCGTTGGTCACGGGGTGGCGCGAAAGGGCGAACGACTCGGCAATGGTGTGCTCTCCCCATTCGTCCCCCAGGTTGTAGGTACCGACAGGAATCTCTACATAACCGTCAGGATCCCGAGGATCCTCGGTTAATCGTCGATCGCCCAGGCGTCCCATCATCGTTGCCAGGTGACAGCGGGCCTTGACTTCGAACTCTTCCTCGATCGCTTTCAACGCGATCAGCCGGAACTTCTGCTCGATCTCGTCGCGCAAGCGCAGCTCGCGACCCAGCACGATCTCCAAGCAATCGGCGACGGTGACCTGGAGACCTAGTGAGTTACCCTCGCTTGCTCGTTCGATCAGAATTTCCAGCAGCCGGATCGTCGGATCTGTTGATCTGCTGCTGGCGAGCTTGCAGCCGAAGAGAAAGGCCAGGGTGTTGCGCCATCCAGGCACCCGAGCCCGCTCGACGAACACCTTCTCCAGCGGCTCTGCTTCCAGGCCGAGAATGCGTTCCGCTGCCAGGAACTCCTGGAATGACAGGTGGTAGAAGTTTGCGGTCCTGTGGTCCCGCGGAAGCAGGATGCCGGTTTGGCCCAGAAGCTCCTCTCGGGCCTCGACGACCCCTTGGTACCCCACCTCTTTAGCCCGGTTGGCATCCTGATAGGCCCCGATCATTCGATCGACCTCGTCGTGGGTTGCTTCAGCGAGAGGTGCTGAGCGGTCCTCGTTGATGCCGGTACCGGTGTGCATCCCGTGGGCGACGACCCTCAATCGGTTGCGCACATGGTCGATCCGCCCTCGATCATGGAAGCGGTTGTAGAGCACGTTATCGACGATACGGTCGTACAAGTCCGCCTTGTCTTGCGGTAGGCGCCCCCCTTCGTCGTAGACGATGCACATGGCGGTCAGCAACATCGGGTTGCCCTGGAGTTCGCTTAGTTCCGGACGCGTCGCGAGGTGACGGTGCATCTGCTGGGCAGCGTGTTCGGCCAGAGTTGGCGTCTCCTTCAGGATGCGGCACCATTTTTCGATCAGCAGGGCTTGCGTTTCTTCGCCCAGATTTGCGATGGGGATCTCGGGGAGCCCGATTCGTTCGGCGTCCCCCTCTTCCAGGCCGTAGGGCCTGGCCGTGAGCAGGAATCGATTGTCTGCGTGCCACTGGCGTTTGGCTTCAGCGAGGCCCGAAAGGAACATCGAGCGCGGACAGCCCTTGTCCGGATCGTCGTGGGATTGCGGGATCTCGTCAGCGCCGTCGAACAGGAGTAGCGCTCTGCCCGCGTCGATGTGGGGTTTGGCCTGGGTCCACGTCAATCGCCCTGGCTTCTCCTCGGAGAGCCATCGCTCGAGCGCTCGCTCGAATTGTGCGCAGGTTAGCTTCTGCTTGCCTCGGAGTTCCGGTAGATGGCTCCAGAACTGGCGCAGTGGCACCAGCAACGGTAACCGGCGCTGAAGCTGCTCGGGAAAGCTCTCCTGGTAGCCGTCGGGGACATCGACTTCCTGTTCGGGCATCGATGCCAGCGTCGTTAGCGCGGCGACCCAGCGGCAGAACGTCGATTTTCCCGAGCCAGGGGCTCCAGGGACATAAAGCGAGTGCCTGTCGAGGAGATCGAGGAGCAAGGCCGGCGCATCCTCCTCGTCCGACCGGATGGCCGCTCGTGCTACCGCCTCGGGATAGCCGGAGTACATCTCGATTCGCTGCCATCCACCGCTGCCGACGAGCGGAACGTAGACATGATTCAATCGCACCGCCTGGCCGTGCTGCCGGCGAAGCCCTAGCGATTCCATCTCTGACCATTGGCTGCCGAGCCACTCGCGGTAGGCGGCAGGGACGCTGCGGGGCTCTTTGGGTGTCGGTCCGTCGCCTTTGTTGCATTGCTGGATATGACGAAGTACGAGTCGCAGGTGGGTGCTGATGACCCGGTAGAACGAGTGCTCCCCGTCGTCGGAAAGTGCGTACATCCCCGTAAGCCCTAGTTGGTTGAGCTCTTCTTGGAACGCGACGACCTTCATGTACTGCTTCGCGGCCTCAAGCCCTTTGGGCGCGGGAAGGTCGTCACGAAAGTAGAAGGCGATCCATGGTTTGCCGGTTTCGCCCCACCGTTTGTGAGCGTCGCGGAACTCCTTCTCGGTTCCTGAGCCATAGCCGTCGGTCGGAGTGCCGAATCGATCTGCCATGAAACCGAGATAGATGTCGAAGTTCGGCGTCTGAGCGTCAACGACTGCTTGGGGAGCTTGGGCGATCTGCGGAGCCGCGTCTTGGTCCCATTTCCAGGGCTCTAGTCGAACTCCCTTCTCCATGCCGTCGGTGCGGTTGATGTCCTCGATGACCTGCTTGAGTTGCTTCTGCTCCGCAGCAATGTCGCCGGGACAAGAAACGAAGACACGGATAATGCGCACATCGTTAGCTGGGTTGGGCATGGCGTCTCCGTTTTTTGGATTTGCCGCGATGGTAGGCGAGGGTCCTCCGTAGGTTCAACCCCGAAGTTGGTGCCGCCGAGTATTGCGAGTACGCTGAGTACCATGAAGAAAGCCCTCGTTCTACTGTTTGCTCTTTGGGTGTGGCAGGCTGCGACCCCCGTCCACGCCTGCGCCATGATCACCTTGCGAACCGCCGAACAGATCCTGATGGGCACCAACGAGGACTGGACCGAGCCGGGAGTGATCTGGTTCGTCCCGGCGAAGAAGGGGCGGCTCGGCCGGGTCAACGTCGGCTTCAAGGATGACTTCGCTCAGGGCAGCATGAACGAGAAGGGGCTGGCCTTCGATGCGGCGGTGACTCCCGAGGTGCCGTGGGAGGCTAATCCCGACCTGCCCACGCCGAAGAATCTGCTGGAAGAGATCATGAATACCGCCGGCACCGTCGCCGAGGCGGTGGAGATGTTCGAGACCCACAACTGTCCGCACCTACGGCGCAGCCAGTTCCAGTTCGCCGATGCGACCGGGGACTCGGCGGTGGTCTCCTGGCTTCCCGGCCGCGGTTTGACCGTGACCCGGATCGAAGGGGACCGTCAGATCGCCACCAACACCCACCTGGAGCCGTCGGGCTACCGCTGCGCCCGCCATGTGGCCGCCGAACGGGTGCTGGCCTCCCGGGAGGACCGTTCCCTGGATGCGATGGCCGCGGCTCTCGACGCGATCCATCAGCACGGCCCGGGCGCGTTCACCAGCTACTCGGTGGTCTACGACCTGAAAGCCCGCAAGCTACACCTCTACAACCTGGCGGATTTCGATCAGGCCGCGACCTTCGATCTGCAGGCGGAGCTGGGCAAGGGTCGCAAGACCCACAAGATGAAGAAGCTGTTCCCCGGCGACGACGATCTCGAGGCGTTGCGCGCCAAGCCGCAGCGGCAAGAGTGGGGCACCCGGGTGGAACTCAGCGCCGCGGAGCTGGACCGGTTGGAGGGAATCTACTCCCCGGCCCAGGCGCCTCAGGTCAAGATCACCATCGCGCGGCAGGGCAGCGAGCTGCGTGTCGAGAACCCCGGCCAGCCACCGGCGACGTTGTTCCCCGAGTCGCCGACGGAGTTTCGCATCGCGCCCGACCGGGGGCGGGTTGCCTTCGATGTGGACGAGAACGGGAAGGTGCGCGGGTTCACCCTGCAGAAGCAGGTCGACGCCTACGCGAACCGGGTCGGGGATCTGCCGAAAACCTAGCCGCCGACCTTCTCGACGAACGTCACGATCTGAGCGACGGCATCGTCCAGATGCTGCTCCAGGGTGAACCCGGACTTCTTGCGCGGTTTGAGGCTGTGGTCGCCGTCCTCCAGCCAGTGCAGTCTTATCTTGCGGGACAGCCCGTAGCCCGGCACCTCTTCCCGGGTGCCGAAGGGGTCCCGGGCGCCCTGGAGGACCAGGGTCGGTGTCTTGAGCTTTTCGAGATGAGCGGTCCGTAGCTTGTCCGGTTTGCCCGGCGGATGGAACGGGTAGCCCAGGCAGACCACCCCGCGCACCCCGGCCTCGTCGGCGATCATGCTGGCGATGCGGCCACCCATCGACTTTCCGCCGACCACCACCTTGTCGCCCCCGCCCCAGGCTTCGACGGCGTCATGCCAGGTCTGCAGCAATACCGGCGCGCGGTCCGGACCGGGGCGCTTGCCCTCGGTGCGGCGACGGGCCATGTAGGGGAACTCGAAACGCGCCACCCGGATCTTCGACGCGGCGACCCCTTCGGCGATCACGTTCATGAACGGCGAATCCATGGCAGCCCCGGCACCGTGGGCCAGGATGAGTGTGAGGCCGCCCCGTTTGGGGCCGTCGATGAGGAAGTCGCTGCGCATCATCGTTTCTACTTCAGTGCCAACCACATCGCTGCTGCTCCGGCGAGCGCAGACAGGACAGCGATGACAAAGCCTGGCCCAAGCCGTAGACCCCCTTTCCGCTCCGCACTATGTGGGAGGCTCCGCGGCGGTGGGCTGGATTCTGACCGTGGGGACTGGGGCGCCGGCGCTGTTGACGGCGAAGTCGGCGGCGGGGAGGGGGGGCTCAGCGAGCGGGCCACGGCGGACACGATTGCCTCTACCTGGTTGTCCCATTCTCGAGAGTGCGGTGCAGCGTCCAGCCGCAGGGCTGCGCGATCTGCCAGCAATGGCCAGATAGCATTTTCCGTTGCGGCGTCGTCGAGCATCACTGGGATGATGAGTCTCTTCTGGTGGAGGACCCGCCTCAACTCGCTCTGTACGATCATGGACTGCTGCGAATGAGTGGAGAGTATCGCGAGCACGGATCGGGATGTCTCAAGCTCGCGCTGACTCGCCTGTGACCAGTCAAGGCCTGCGACGAGGCCCTCGGTGTCGAAGAATGTGGAGAACCCTGCGTGACGCAGGCTATCTGCCAAAGCCGAGGCCGCGTCGTGGTCGGCTCCCGAATAGGACACGAAAACATCATGCATGCTTCGACTCCACGCGCCCTTTGAGTTGTGCCAGGTAGGTGTCGAAGTCGTCTAGCGGTAGCAGGGTCCGCGTTCCGAGTAGCGAAAGCACGCCGAGTTCCTGGAGTTCCTGCTCTTCGGGGCCGTATTGAACGGCAATGACGCGATCACCTTGCTCGCGAACAACCATAGCCCCTATCTCGGCATAGACCCACGGGCGTCGTATCGACGATGGGGTTAACAGAGCGAGCAACTCATCACATCGACGTAGTTCGGAGAGAATGATCTCTCGGAAATCGTCCCCGTATTCCAAATTGACATTATCGAGAAACACCTCGGCCCCCGACTCTTCGAGCCTCGGCTTCAGTGTCTCCCGGGCTAGCCAGGTGTCGGCGCCCCCGTGGGTCAGGAACACGCGATAGGGGTCCAACAACTTCTCCTGGAGGGAATACTCCGGGGCACATCGCCCATCCGCAACACTTTGGATAGTATACCGCCACCATGAGCCTGCTCGATATCGCGTCGGTACTGATCGTGATCACCGCGATCTTCGCCTACGCCAATCATCGCTACCTCAAGCTGCCGACCGCCATCGGCGTGATGCTGATCGCCCTGCTGTTTTCGATGGGGTTGATCGGTTTGGGCTATCTGGGCTTCGGCACCGAGGTGCTGGCCGAGCGGCTGCTGGAGCGGATCGACTTCGACGAGACGCTGCTCCACGGCATGCTGGGCTTTCTGCTGTTCGCCGGGGCGCTCCACATCAACCTCGAAGACTTGTGGAAAGAGAAGTTCGTCATCGGCATCCTGGCCACCGTCGGCGTGGTGCTCTCGGCGGGCCTGGTCGGCGCGGCGATGTACTTCATCCTCGAGTGGCTCGGCATCGGCTTGCCCTGGATCTACTGCCTGCTGTTCGGCGCGCTGATCTCGCCTACCGATCCGATCGCGGTGCTCGGCATCATGAAGAGCGCCGGCGCTCCCAAGAGTCTCGAGACCAAGATCTCCGGTGAGTCGCTGTTCAACGACGGCGTCGGCGTGGTGCTGTTCCTGGTGCTCCTGGAGATGGTCGGCGGAGGGCACGGCGGTGAGTCCGGAGGCAGCCACGCCCTCGACGCCGTGGGCATCGCCCGCTTCTTCCTGGTCGAGGCGGTGGGTGGCGCCATCGTCGGCCTGGGCCTCGGCTACGGCTGCTATTGGCTACTGCGCACCGTGGATAACTTCAGCGTAGAGGTGTTGCTTTCGCTGGCCCTGGTGATGGGCGGCTACAGCCTGTCCTACGCGCTCCATACCTCGGGGCCGATCGCCATGGTGGTCGCAGGCCTGTTCATCGGGAACCATGGCCGGCGCCTGGCCATGTCCGATCGCACCCGGGAGCATCTGGATATTTTCTGGCTGCTGCTCGACGAGATCTTGAACGCCGTGCTGTTCGTGTTGATCGGTCTCGAGCTGCTGCTGGTTCCCCGGGAGCCGTCCTACCTGCTCGCCGGCCTGATCGCGATCCCGGTGGTGCTGGCGGCCCGTTTCGTCAGCGTCGGCGGCACGGTGCAATTGCTGCGTCTACGGCAGGAGTTTTCCAACCGGGCGGTGCGCATCATGGTCTGGGGCGGCTTGCGCGGCGGCATCTCGGTGGCGCTGGCTCTGTCGCTCCCGGCCGGGCCTGAACGGGGAGTCCTGCTGGCCCTGGCTTACGCGGTGGTGGTCTTCAGTATCCTGGTACAGGGCCTTACGATCGGTGGCATGGTGCGGCGCAGTCTCGCGTCCGGAAAGGCGGTAGCGTGAGCGAATCCGATGCTCGCTTCGGCCCGTACCGGCTATCCCCACGGGAAGGGCAGCTCTACCGGGACGGCGAACCGGTCAAGTTGACCGGCAAGCCCTACGACATCCTGGTGTGCCTGGTCCGCGATGCGGGCAACCTGGTGGAGAAACGCAGCCTGTTGGAAGAGCTGTGGCCCGACGCCCACGTCGAGGACGCGGTGCTCTCCCAGAACATCTATGTGCTGCGCAAGGTGCTGGAAGACACCAAGGCGCCCCATCGCTACATCGTGACCGTGCCGCGCAAGGGTTTCCGCTTCGTCGCCGAGGTCACTCGGGACGCGCCCGCTCCGTCGCCGGCCACCGCCACCCCGGCGGCCACTTCGATCGCCGTGTTGCCCTTCGAGTGCGTCGGTCCCGAGGCCGAACAGGCCCGCTACCTCGGCGTGGGGATGGCCGACGCCTTGATCGCTCGGCTCAGCCGCCTGCCTCAGCTCGACGTACGGCCGACCAGCGCCGTGCTGGGCCGGGACAACCGGCCTGACGGGCTGCGCGGGCTCCAAGTCGGGACCACCGTCGAGGGTTCGATTCAGCTCGCGGGATCCCGGCTGCGAGCGACGGTGCAGCTCGTCGATCTGGAACGCCGGGCGTCGATCTGGGGCGACACCTTCGACATCGAGTTCGACGACATCTTCACCATGCAGGACACGATCTCCCAGCAAATCGCAGACGCCCTCAGCCTCGAACTCACATCTCTCGAGCGGGCACGCCTGGCGCGGGACTACCTGGCCAATCGCGAAGCCTACGACGCTTACATCAAGGGACGCTTCTTCTGGAACAAGCGCTCGGGGCACGTGCTGCGCCGGGCCATCGACTGCTTCCATCGGGCGGTCACCCTCGACGCCAAGTACGCTCCGGCCTATGCGGGCCTGGCCGATTCCTACGTACTGCTCCCACTCTACGGAGACACTCCGGCGCTGGAAGCGTTCCCGTTGGCCAAGAGCGCGGCGGAGACCGCCCTCGAGCTCGACCCGGACCTGGCCGAGGCTCACGTCTCCCGCGCCTACGTCCGATTCGTCTTCGATCGCGATTGGGAGGCGGCGTTCGAGGGGCTGCGCCAGGGGGTCGAGTTGCGGCCTTCCTACGCAACCGCCCATCACTGGTTGGGGTTCTTCGAGGCCGCCCGCGGACAGTTCGACGTGGCCCGAGCGTCCCTGGGTGAAGCGCTACAGCTCGACCCGCTGTCGCTACCGATCCGCAGCGACCTGGGCCTCGTCCACTACTTCGCCCGGGACTACGACCGGGCCGTCACGACCCTGACCGAGGCGCTGGAGTTGGACCCGGGCTTCGCCTATGGACGTTTCGCTCTTGCGCTGGCCCTGACCGAGACCGGTGATCTGGATGCTGCCGAGGCTGAAGCCCGGAAAGCCGTGGAGCTGTCGGAGCGGGCGACCGCAATGCTCTCGGTGCTGGCCTTCGTGTTGGGGCGCAAGGGCATCGAGGAGGGTGTCGCCGACGTGCGCCGGGAGCTTGAGGAACGAGCGGTGGAGAACCACGTGCCCGCCGGCCGCATGGCGCTGGCCCTCGCCGGCTCCGATCGGGCCGGCGCCCTGGCCGCGCTGAAACGGGCCGACCGGGAACGCTCCCGCTTCCTGCCCTTCGTCGGTGTCTGGCCCGCCTTCGATCCCTACCGCGACGACCCGGAGTTCGTCACGCTCGCAGCCGACGCCACCCCGTAGAGCGGCGCCGGGCGGGAGTGACCTTCCACCGGCCCTTCCGGGTTATTCCCAGTGCATGTAGACGCGATCGCAGTTGGCGCAGTCGTCGCTTTCCTGTGGATCTAGCTCGACCGTGAGGCTGGGCTGCCCTCCGATGAACCATTCGAGCACCAAGGTCGGCCAGGGGTTGGCGTCATCCTCACCCCCTCCTCCACCGTGGATCACGCGAAGGTTGGCGGGAGCCGATGCGCTCACCGGCTTCATCTGGAACAGGACGCCGCTATCGAAGTTGATCAGTTTGTACGTGCTGGTGCCGACCTGGAGCACTTTGTAGAGGCCGCTCGTATCGGTCTCGGTGATGATCACCGGGCTGGTTCCCGACGGGACGTCCAGTTCGAAGTGGATGCTTGGCCACGGGCTCGAGCCCTCCGCCCAAGCGTTGCCCTGGATGCAGAACAGCGCGGCGCAGGCGAACGCCCACAGCGCAGCACGCCGGGCTCGGTCGGGTCGTCGTTCGGAGTGTCTCATCTTGCTCGTCCTCCTTGATGGTATGTGCTCACAGACCAAGCAAGAGTCGGACCATCCAAGGAACGCGCAGTGTGTGAGTAGGAGCGCACGCTCGTTGTCCCGTGGGCAGGACGCCGAGTGCCGGCACAGCGTGACCGTGTGACCTACTGGCGAAACACGCCCTTCAGCATCATCAACCGTTGCTCGTCCCCGGTCGCGCGGTTGCCGGGAGACTCAGGGCTCTCGGCGCTGTGCCTTGTGCTCTTCCAGCTCTTCCAGCGAGCGGGGCCAGTCCTTCTTGAGCAGCCGTGACAGCGCCCGGTCGGCCAGCAGTTTGCCGCCGGTCTGGCAGGGGGCGCAGTAGTTGGCCTCGTTCTGGGCGTAGACGATCCGCTGCACCGGCGCCTCGCAGACCGGACAGGGCTCCCCGTACTTGCCGTGGACCGCCATCTCCGGGCGGAAGGCAGTGACCTTCTCGGGGAAGCCCCCGGCGGCCTCGGCACGTAGCCGCTCCATCCACTCGGAGAGCACCTGGCGCACCGCCTCCCACAGCCGTGCGACCTCGTCGTCGTCCAGCTTGGCGCCGAGCTTGAAAGGAGACAGCCTGGCCCGGTGCAGGATCTCGTCGGAATAGGCGTTGCCGATGCCGCTGAAGAGCCGCGGATCGGTCAGCGCCCGCTTCAGGGTGTGATTGCCCCGGACCAGCGTCTCGCGGAAGGTCTCGAGGTCGATGTCGAAGATCTCGATACCCCCTGGATCCAGCGCCGCCAACCCCTCCTCGCCGGCCACCAGATGGAGCGAGGCCCGTTTCTTCTTGCTGGCCTCGGTCAGCATCAGCGTGCCGCTCTCGAAATCGAAAGCGGCCAGCCCCAGCCGGCCCGGGATCTTGGCGCCGGCCTCCCGCCACTTGAACCGTCCGGCGATCATCAGGTGAACCACCAGGAACAGGTCCCCCTCCAGGGCGAATACCACCCGTTTGCCGACCCGGCGGAGCCCCCGGACCTTGCGCCCCTCGGCCTCTCTCAGCGGGGGAGAGACGCTGCGGAGCAGGAACGGGCTGGCCACGCGGACACGCTGCAGCACCTGGTCGCCCACCCGCTCCTCGAGGGCGTCGAGATAGGCGACGATATCCGGCAGTTCGGGCATGTCCAGGACGTTACCCCGAAGCGACATCCCGCGTCTAATCGATACGGAATTGCGGCTTGTCGGGCGGGGTGGCCGAACCTAAGTTCTCCCGTGGACCGCCCCCGGACGGAGGATGCCCAGGTGAGCAAGCCTCAGCTCAGTACGCAGGAACCGGACTTCGTGGTCTGCACCCAGTGCGACACGCCCTGCTTCCAGTTCGAGTGGGACTTCCAGGTGGGACGCCTGCGCGAGGCTTTCTGCGCCACCTGCGGCAACGACGAACTCGACGAGTTCCAGGCCGAGGTCGCTTTCTACGGCGGAGCCGAGCGAGGCGAGGAAGCCGACCGGATCGCCAAGAACGACGATCCCAACCCCCAGCACTACGAGAAGGACCTGGGCGACAAGTACGCCTGAGTCCGGTGCGCTGGAGGCCGGGTCCGGGGATTGCCGGCGTTTAGCTCCCGGCGACCCGCGAGAGCAGGGATCGATGCTCTTCGAGCACCGCCCGCTCCCAGTCGAAACAGCCTTCCAGATAGCGATCCAGCGAGCCTTCTCCCAGCTGCCCTGATGCGTAGTGGGATCCGAGGGTCCAGGTGCGTGGCCACGGCGTGGGCCTCAGCCGGCGGAAGGTCCGCTCGGCCTCGCCGGGCCGGCGGGTGGCCAGCAGGTACGCACCGTAGAGCAGATTCACCAGGTTCCGTCCCTTCAGATGGTCCCCGCGGTCGATCAGGGGTTCGAGCTCACGCCGGGAGCGCCGGGGATCTCCGTTCGCCAGGAAGAACCAGGCCCGGTGCTCCATGGCGAAGTAGTCCCGGTCATCCAGGGGCTTCAGATAGCGGGGCGCGTGCTTCTTGTCGCCGTGCTTCCAGCCGGACCGGGCCAGCCACAGCCGGGCGCCGTTGAAGGCGCGGTCGAACGGGTCCGCTTTCATCGCGGCCAACGCCGCCGTGGCCCGTTCCAGGTCACCGGACACAGCTAGCGTGGCGGCCTGGGCCGCACGGGCGTAGTGTTCGGACCCACCATCCGCTGCGGCCGGCTGATCGAGAACCTCGAGCAGGCGTTCGGCCCGCTCCAGGGCGTCCAGCTCCAGCAGCGAGAAGATGAAGTCCGACACGTGGTAGGCGCGGAGGTGCCCGGAACGAACGAGCTCGACGGCGGTCTGTTCGATGAGCGACGCGCGACCCGCCCAGAAGGCCAGGAACAGGATCGACTCCGCGTGGCTGGTTTCGCTTCCCTGCTGGAACTGCGCCCTGCCGACGATGAACGACGGCATCTCCCACTGATTGCGCACGGTGTGCACCAGCTCCCGCACCGCGTGCCGGCCGTGTCCGCCCATGCAGTGGCGGATTGCCAGGGGAAGGAGCTCGGCGACCCAGCCGCGGTCGTCCTCGCTTGCCGAGTGGAGCTGGCCGAGAATCCACTCCCGGATCGTCGGCAGATCGGGATCGTCCGGTAGGTCGGTCAGCGCGCTGACCAACGCGTCGTGGGCTCGCGCCGAGTCACGCCGGGCCCGGGCCACGATCGCCTTTCCCAGGGGGAGCAGGCAGGATGACTCCGCGGCGCCCGCCTTGCCCAGGGACATCTCGGCCTGTCCCAGCCACAGCTCTCCGACCTCGGCGTCGGCCTCCCTGTGCTGCATCTCCACGGCGCAGAGGGCGGAGCGGAAGCGGGCCTGGATCGCCTCGGGGCGGCCGGGGTGGGCCGAGGCGATCGTCGCGTACTCGGCCATCGCCTCCTCGTAGTGTTCCCGGTTGTACAGGGCGTCGGGGACGGCGAGACAGGACACGCGAAGATCCGAACCTCTGCGGTGAACCCGGGGGTTCCGCAGATCGAGCCCGGTGCTGACACCCTGGAGCGTCAGCCGCGTCCCGCGGAGCGGGATCGGATCGCGATAGGTGTAGATCTCGGAGCCGTTGATCGAAAGGGACAACCGGTCGTCTTCGCGGGTCACCGAGATGCGATGCCAGCGCTTCGCCGGGATCCTGGGGTTGCGCGCCCCGGCCACCGCCCGGCCCGAGCGGCGCAGCCGTACGGTCCTGCGGCGGCCCGGAAGGATCTCGAGCTGGTAGCCCTCGAAGCCCGTCGGGCCCGAGGCTACCGGGGCGCCGAGCACGACCCAGAACTGGTGGGTCCCGCGCCCGAAGCTGACGTCGAGATCGAGCCGGACGTTGTCGCCCAGCGGTTGGCGGAAGAGGAAGCTGAAGGGCTTCCCCCGCGACCGTAGCGAGATGCTGTCGGCCTCCTCCTGGCTCTTGCCTCGCTCCAGGTACCAGAGGGACTCTCCGTCGGCCGCGGCGCGGACCGGCACCCACGGTGCGCGACCCTCCAACGCCTCGGCGACGTCTGCGGCCAGCCGCTGAACGGTCGGGTATCGCGCCGCGGGGTCCGTCGCAAGCGCTCGCAGCACCACGGCATCGAGGCGCGCCGAGATGCCCCGGCCGCGGCGCAGGATGCTCGGCGGTCTGGGCGGTTCCTGCTGCATCGCCGCGATCAGCTCGCCCACCGTCTTCGCCGTCCACGGCCGTCGAAAGGCCAGCAGTTCGTAGAGCAACACGCCCAGCGCGAAGACCTCGGTCTGCGGCGTCGCGGCGCAGCTCCCCTGGAGCAACTCCGGAGCCATGTAGGCCGGGGTGCCGACCAGGGCGTGGGACGCGGTCTGTTCGGCGAGGGCTTGCAGCCGTTCCGGAAGCACCTGTTTGGGCTGAGAGGGTTGCTCGGCGCAGAGCAGCGCCATCCCCCAATCGAGAATGAAGATCTCCTCGAACGGGCCCAGCATGATGTTGGCGGGTTTGATATCCCGGTGGAGCACCCCCATCGAATGGGCGTAGGCCACCGCGCTACAGACCTGCAGGAACAGCCGCACCAGCCGAGCGGCGGTCCATTCGGCGCGGCGTCCCGGCTCGGCGTGGAGCGTTTGGATCAGGCTGGCCAGGGTCACGCCCTCGACCGGGCGCATCGTGTAGTAGCCGCTCTCTCCCTGGTCGAGGTATTCGTAGACGGGGATTACCGAGGGGTGTTGCAGAAGCGCCGTCACGTGGGCTTCGGTCTGGAACCGGCGCACGAGGACCTCGCTGCCGGTCCGATCGGGTCGAATGCGCTTGAGGGCGATCTGCCGCGAGAGGGTGGGATCGAAGGCGAGCAGCACCTCGCCCATCGCCCCTTCGCCCAGGTAGCGAAGGATCCGGTAACGCCCGATCTGTTTCGGGAGCTCCGTCGGCCGTTTCCGTGGAGCCGGATTCGGGGGCAGCGGCTGGGTCGTGCCCTCGTGGATAGGGTCGGAGTCGTCCAACGCAGCCCTCTAGGGAACCAGTACCGTCGACCCCGACGTCCGGCGGCCTTCCAGGTCCCGGTGGGCCCGCTCCGCCTCGGCCAGGGGGTAGGTCTGGGGAACCTGAATGCGAATATCGCCGGCCAGCACCCGCTCGAACAGCTCCGCCGCCGCCGCCCGCAGATCTTCGCGCCGGGCGATGAATGTTGCGAGTGTGGGACGGGTGACGAAGAGAGAGCCCTTGCCCGCCAGGATGTTGATCGAGAACGGGGGGATCGCCCCCGACGCCTGGCCGAAGCTGACCAGCAGACCCCGGGGGGACAGGCAGTCCAGTGATCCCTCGAAGGTGTCCTTGCCCACCGAGTCATAGACCACCGGGACGCCGGCGCCGTCGGTCAGTTCCCGCACCCGCTCCACGAAGTTCTCCTCGCGATAGAGGATCGTGTGGTGGCAGCCGTGGGCCTTGGCCAGTTCCGCCTTCTCGGGGCTACCCACCGTGCCGATCACCGTGGCGCCCAGGTGCCGGGCCCACTGGCAGGCGATCAGCCCGACCCCGCCCGCCGCTGCGTGGAACAGGATCGTCTCGCCGGGCTTGACCTCGTAGGTTCGGCGCAGGAGGTAGTGGGCGGTCAATCCCTTGAGCATCATCGCCGCCGCGGTCCGTTCCTCGATGCCGTCGGGCAGGGGCACCAGCAGGTCGGCGTCGATCAGGCGCCGTTCGGCGTAGGAGCCGGCGACCATCGGGTAGGCGGCGCGCTGGCCTACCGTGATTCCCTCGACCCCTTCGCCGACGGCGGTGACGGTGCCCGCCGCCTCGCGGCCCAGCACGCCGGGCAAACCCATCGGGTAGAGCCCGCTGCGGTGGTAGGTGTCGATGAAGTTGAGGCCGATGGCGCTGTGTTCCAGCAGGACCTGGCCCGGTCCCGGCTCGCCGACCTCGACCTCCTCCCAGCGCAGCACTTCAGGGCCGCCGGTTTCATGAATACGGATCGCCCGGGTCGTCGCCATCTCGCTTGACTCCTAGTTCTGCGGTTCGCGGCCCCAAGGGCTGCGCGGCCCCTCAGGCCCGCCCCCCGAAGCCTCGGCGAAGGAGGGTCAGTCCAGGTGGGCCTGGTCGCTGTCGCCCATCTCGACGTTGCCGTCGGGGAAGTACTCCTTCCAGCGAGACTCTACCCTGGCTGCGGTCTGTTCGTCGCAGAACAGCTCGTCGGGAAAGCCGGGAGACAGCCGGGCGTCGATCAGGATCGGGCCCCCGTAGGACACATGGTTGCGCACCACCCGGGTCGACGCGGCGTGGAGGTCGGCCGCGGGTTCGAAGCGGGTGAAGGTGGTCCAGAGGAAGTTCATGGCGCTGCGGGCGGCTCGTTTCGGCTCGTCGGTCAGCACCACCAGCGGCCAGTCCCGGAAGGCGGGGTGGCCGACGAAGCGGGCCGCGGCCTCGGGATCCTCCCCCTTGGGCGGGCCGCCGACCACCAGGCAACCGCCGCAGAACACCTGGGGATCCCGGGCACCCGCCGGCAGTTCCGCCGCCTGGAATTCCCGGGGCAGATCCCGGACCGGATCGCCGAGGCCCAGCCAGATGCCCTTGCTGCCCAGGTTCACCTCGGGGCCGGTGTAGTCCAGGGTGTCCATGGACAGGTTCGAGAGCACGTAGAGGTCGGTCTCGGGATGGCTGCGGCAGAGCACGTGCTCCAGGGTCGCCTTGAAGTCCCGCAGGTCGACATGCTGATCGGTGACCAGGAGGAACTTGGTCAGCGACAGCTGACCCTCGCCCAGGATGCGGAAGGCCGAGGTCATCGCTTCCCGCTTGTAGCGTTGCTTGACCACCGCTCCGGCCAGGGAGTGGTAGCCGGTCTCACCGTAGGACCAGAGATCCTCGACGGCGGGCATCACCAGCGGGAACAGCGGCGAGAGCAGTTCCTGCAGCAGGTCGCCGATGAAGAAATCTTCCTGACGCGGCTTGCCCACGACGGTCGCCGGGAAGATCGCGTCCTGCCGCCGGGCGATGTGATCGACGTGGAACACCGGGTAGTCATGCTCCAGCGAGTAGTAGCCGTAGTGGTCGCCGAAAGGGCCCTCGGGTCGCCGCTCGTGGGGCGCCACGTGGCCGCAGAGGGCCAGCTCGCAGGAACCGACCAGCCGGTGTTCGCCGGGACCGGGGACCATCGGCAGCTTGCGGCCGGCAATCAACGATGCCAGCAGCAGTTCCGGCACGTTTTCAGGTAGCGGGGCGATCGCCGACAGAATCAGCGCAGGCGGCCCGCCGAGGAACACGGTGACCGGCAGGGCGTTCCCCGCCTGTTCGGCAAGCTGGTAGTGGAAGCCACCTCCCTTGCCGATCTGCCAGTGCATGCCGGTGTGCCGGGCGTCGTGTACGTGCAGCCGGTACATGCCCAGGTTGGGCACGCCGCTCTCGGGATGCTCGGTGTAGACCAGGGGCAGAGTCACGAACGGGCCGCCGTCCTGGGACCAGGTGGTCATGGCCGGCAGGCGATCGAGGCGCACGTCGCTTCCCGACAGGATCTTCTCGGTGACCGGAGCGCGGCCCCGGTTGCGGGTGCCGACCTTGAGCGCCTGGCCGATCACGTCCCGGGCGCCCCACAGCTTGCCCGCCGTCGGAGGAATCGCCGTCTCGACCAGTTCGACGAGCCGCTTGATGAACTTCAGCGGATGGCTGCCGAACGCCCGTTCGGCCCGGCTCGGCGTTCCGAAAAGGTTGGTCGCCAGGGGGATCTCCGCCCCCTGGATGTTGCGGAACAGCAGGGCGGGGCCGCCGGCGGCGATGACCCGCCGGTGAATCTCGGCGGCCTCCAGCCGGGCGTCGACAGGCGCGTCGATCTCGACCAGGTCGCGGTCGCGCCGCAGGCCGTCGAGGAACACGCGGAGATCGGGAATTCCTTGTTGGGACACATGCGGATTGTTAGTCGAAACGGCGAAACCACGCAATGTGCCGGGCAAGCGGAAACCATCGGGACCCTGGCGCGTTAACCGGATGTGGAGCGGGCAAGCACGGGCAGAGGCAACCCCGGAGCGCCCTCCGGCGTTCAGACAGACGCCTGGGGGAGGGGATGTCCGGCCGAGGGGAAATCGATGAGATCAGTCGCCAGGGACGCGTTATCGGGCGGAAGCGGTTTGCCTTTGCGAGGAATCCTCGCCGTCACCTTGTGTCTCGGGGCCCTGACCGGTGTCGCCGCAACCTCCGGCGCCGAAGGAGAGAGCCGCACCCGCATCGACCCTCATGACATTCCCCGGGTCGAGGCGACCATCGAGATCGACGGCAAACTGGACGATGCTGCCTGGGAGAATGCCCTGGTGCTGGAGCTCCCCTACGAGGTCTGGCCCGGCGACAACACCGAGGCGCCGGTGCGCACCGTGGCGCTCCTGGCTTACGACGGCGACTCCCTCTACGCTGGCTTTCGCGCTCACGATCCCGAGCCCGACAAGATCCGTGCCCGTATCAGCGACCGGGACCGCGCCTTTCAGGACGACTTCGTCGGCATCGTCGTCGACACCTTCAACGACGAGCGGCGGGCCTACGAGTTCTTCTCCAACGCCCTGGGCGTGCAGATGGATCTGATCCAGGACGACGTCAACAACAACGAAGATGCCTCCTGGGACGCGATCTGGACCTCCGCCGGCCACGTCAACGAAACCGGGTACGAGGTGGAGATGGCGATCCCTTACACCTCCCTGCGCTTTCAGCGTGGTGATGGTGAGCAGATCTGGGGGCTCGATCTGGTACGGATCTATCCGCGGGATCGCCGCCGCACCCTGGCGCTCAACTCCCGGGATCGCGACATCAACTGTTACCTCTGCCAGGTGGCCAAGATCGCCGGCTTCGACGGTGCCGAGCCGGGCAAGAACCTGGAGATCGTGCCGACGGTCACCGCGCTGCGCAGCGACTCCATCGACAGCTTTCCCGAAGGGGAGTTGACCGAAGGGGACCCGGACTACGAGCCGGGCATCACCGCCCGATGGGGCATGACCCCCAACCTGACCTTGAGCGGAACGGTCAATCCGGACTTCTCCCAGGTCGAGGCCGACGTGGCCCAGCTGAACGTCAACGAGCAGTTCGCGCTGTTCTTCCCGGAACGCCGGCCGTTCTTTCTCGAAGGTGCGGACTTTTTCGATACGCCCTTCCGCGCGGTCAATACCCGGTCGGTGGCCGACCCTGAGTGGGGCGGCAAGCTGACCGGAAAAGAAGGCAAGAACGCCATCGGCACCTTCATCGCCCGGGACAACCCCAGAGGCGGCTCCGTGTCGCTGATCCCCGGCAGTCAGCAATCCCGGGCGATCGTGCTCGACGGCGGCGTCGATGCGGGGGTGTTCCGCTATCGCCGCGACCTGCCCGGCAACGCCACCCTGGGCGGCCTGGTAACCGCGCGCGAAGGGGCGGACTACCACAACCGGGTCGTCGGCATCGACGGACTGCTGCGGCCGACCGAGAAGGACCGCATCGCCTTCCAATTCCTCAGTTCCTCGACCCGCTATCCCGATCAGATCGTCGCCGACTTCAACGCCGGCCTCGAGGGGGCGTCCCAGCCCGACCTGGTCTCGGACCTCTTCCAGCAGAACGGGAGCTTCAGCGACCGGGCGATGTTGATCTCCTACCGGCACAGCGTGCGGGACTGGTCGGCCCGGGCCAACTACGTCGACTACGGCGAGAACTTCCGCGCCGATCTCGGTTTCATCCCCCAGGTCAACTTCCGGCAAGCGGTGTTCGGCGGGGACTACACCTTCTGGCAGGACGACGAGGACTCCAAGATCGTGTTCTACCGGGTCGGTGGTGATTGGGACCAGGCCGAGGATCAGCAGGGCCGCTTGATCGAACGGGAGAGCGAAGGCTGGTTCCAGTTCAGCGGGCCGCTGCAGTCGTTCTTCTTCTTCGGCGGCGGCGAGCGGGAGCGGGTCTACAACACCGTGTCCTTCGATCAATCCTTCGTCAGCGCGTTCTACGAGATCCGCCCCACCGGCGATCTGTACGTCAACGTCGACTTCGCCTACAGCGATCGTGAAGATCGTTCCTTCGTCACCGTCGACAGCGGGCTTGCGCCTGCGCGGCAAGGCTCGGAGTATCGCTGGAGTTCGACGGTGGCCTACAACCTGGGCCGCCATCTCAAGGTCGACCTGTTTCACAACCATCGCGAACTCGGCTTGCCCCAGGGGACGGCGTTCGAGGCGGACCTGACCGAGCTGCGGGCGGTGTACCAGTTCAACGTGCGCACCTTCATCCGGGCGATCATCCAGCGCGGTGACGTCGATTTCGATCCGTCGCTCTATCCCGCCTGTACCAACGGGTCGACCGAGGATGACGGGCTGTGCCCGCAGGACGAGAGCCGCACGGGACTCGGGCAGTTCCTGTTCTCCTACAAGCTCAACCCGCAGACGGCGTTGTTCCTGGGCTACAACGAGCAGCGGCTCGGGTTGGACGATTCCGATTTCGTCAGGACCGATCGGACTTTCTTCCTTAAAATCGGCTACGCCTGGGTGATGTAGCGGGCCGCGAGCGCGGTCCGAACGGCGTGCTAGACTTGTTCCCGAGAACATGGATCAGGAACACGTCACCGATCATCACGTCATCCTCGAGGCTTGCCCGCCGGCTCTCGTCGATCGCGAGAAGGCCTACGCGGTCCTGAAGCAGAGCTTCGCCTGCTACAACTCGTTCCACGCGATCAGCGTGCCCGACCTACAGGACGGGGCCGAGTTCAACCGGCAGCGGGAGCGGGTGCCCAACGAGGAGTTCGCCGACTGGCTGCGGCAGCTGACGTCAAAGCCGTTGAGCCTCTACAAGGTCTCGGTGAACTGCAATCGCGAGGAGTTCGAGCGCTGGCTCGGGCGGGCCGGCGACCTGGGCTGCCGGGACGTGTTCATCGTCGGAGGCGACTCCAGCGACAAGGTCTACGCCGACGACGCCCTGGGCGTCCCTCGGGCCGCGGCCATTGCCCGGGAGCTCGGGTTCCGCTGCGGCGGGATCGTGATTCCGACCCGGCGCCGCCATTTCCAGTCCCGGCCGGCCTCCACCGACGAGACCGACCGCCTGCTGTCGAAGATTCGCAACGACGGCTTCGAGTTCTTCACCACCCAGATCCTCTACGAGAGCGAGTGGATGGCCTGCCTGCTGGTCGACCTCAAGCGCGCCGTCCCCGATGCCCAGCTCCCCAAGCTCTACCTGACCTTCTCGCCGCTGGTCTGCGAGGAGGACCTGATCTTCGCCCGCAAGACCCTCGGGGTTTACATCCCGTCGGACATCGAGAGAATGCTCAAGGGGGCCCGCAGCATGCGGGAAGCCTCGATTTCGAGCCTGATCGGGGTCTGGGAGCGGCTGGCCACCTTCGCCCGGGAGATCGGCTACCCGGCAGACAAGCTCGGGGTAAACGTGGAATATCTGGATTCCCGCAATCCCCGCAACGTGGACGCCGCGTTCGAGCTTGCCGAGGAATTTGGCCGTATCTTCAAGAAACGACGCCGGCGGATCCGGCAGGCCCAGGAGGCCGCCCAGGGCTGATGAGCCTGCAGGCGGACCCAGGCGGGCAGCCAGGCACGTTTTTGCTATAGTTTTTGGTCTTCCGTAAGGAATCCGTCGGTACACGATCCACGGACCCGGTGTGGCTGCACGCCGCGGCCACCGGTGCGGCAAGGAGGTCTCCGTCCATGTCCAAAGCGTTGGACCAACTCAAGAACGTCTCGGAAAAGGACCGCAAGCAGATCGAGCAGGCCGAGGAGATGCTCGGTCCCGATCCGTCGACGATGGGGTTCATCAAGAACCTGTTCTGGGGTCGTTTCCGTGAGGACGCCGTCCTGCCCTACCCCGAGGAATCGGCGGAGGAGCGCACCCGCTGCGACGCGCTGCTGGAAAAGCTCGACCACTACCTGCGCACCGAGCATCCGTCGACCGAGATCGATCAGAAGCAGGAGATCCCCGAGTCCGCCGTCAAGGCGCTCTTCGATCTCGGCGTGATGGGGATGATCATTCCCCAGGAGTACGGCGGCGGCGGCTTCGGCACCACCAGCTACAACCGGGTGCTCGAGCGCATCGGACGTTCCTGCGGCTCGACCGCCGTGATGGTCTCCGCCCACCAGTCGATCGGCTGCGGTGCCATCAACCTGTTCGGCAACGAAGAGCAGAAGAACATCTACCTGCCGCGCATGGCCAAGGACACCCTGAGCGCCTTCTGTCTGTCGGAGCCCCAGGTGGGTTGCGACGCGGGCGGGCAGGAGACCCGCTGCACCATGTCCGAGGACGGCGAGTACTACATCCTGAACGGTGAGAAGAAGTGGGCCACCTCGGGTGCGCTCTCCGGCCTGTTCACCGTCATGTGCAAGCAGCGCAAGACCGATCCCAAGACCGGCAAGGAAAAGGACGTGGTCACGGCGCTGATCTGCACGCCGGACATGGAAGGCATCGACATCTTCAGCCGCAACCGCAGCAAGTGCGGTATCCGTGGCACCTGGCAGGCGCGCATTCGCTTCAACAACGTGCGCGTCCCCAAGAAGAACCTGCTGTTCAAGGAAGGCCGGGGCCTGGTCATCGCGCTTACCTGCCTCAACGTCGGCCGCTGCACGCTCTCCGCCGGCATGGTCGGCGCCGCCAAGAGCGCCTTCGAGCAGGCCACCAAGTGGGCTCAGTACCGCTACCAGTTCGATCGCCCGATCGGCGACTTCGAACAGGTCAAGAACATGCTGGCCCGGATGAACGCCTACGTCTACGCCATGGATGCGATGCTGTACATGACCACCGGCATCGTCGACCGCAACGACGAGGACCTGATGCTCGAGACGGCGGCCTGCAAGGTCTTCTGCTCGGAGTACGGATTCCGCACCGTCGACGACGCGGTGCAGATCATGGGCGGCGAAGGCTACATGACGGAGAACACCGTCGAGCGCCTGTGGCGCGACAGCCGCATCAACATCATCGTCGAGGGCGCCAACGAGGTGATGCACAGCTTCATCTTCGGCTACGGCTCCAAGCAGCTCGGCGAGTCGATGCTGGCGATCAAGGCCAACCCGTTCGGCAACCTGGGCGAGGCGATGCGTATCGCCGCCGAGTTGTTCCTCGGACTCAAGCGCTCCGCACCCCACATCACCCGGCTCAACCCGCAGCTCGGCGAGTTCCGCGTGCAGGTCGAGAAGTGGATCCGCGACTTCGCCCACGAGGTCAAGGTCGCGTTCAAGACCCACGAGGAGAAGCTGATCACTGCCCAGATGGTTCAGCGCCGGCTTTCGCTCTGCGCGCTCTGGATCCATGCGATGACCTGTGCCCTGTCCAAGCTGGACCACAACATCAAGAACGGTCTGGCCGGTCAGGAGCTCGAGGACGAGATGGCGACGGTGCGGCATCTGGCCGCGCTGGCCGAGGAGGAGATCTCCCAGGCGATCCAGGGCCTGCACAAGAACCCGGACGCCAGCATCGAGCCGGCTTCCGACGTCGCGATGCGCATGGCCGATCGTCTGCCCAACTCCGACTTCTCGATCCCCGAGTCGACCAAGGACAAGGACGCCTACGGCACCGGCCGGGACATGGACCAGGACGGCATCCAGCAGTTCGGCAACGGCAGCTTGTTCGATCTAGAGGTGCCCGGCGGCGGGGTCAAGGTCGGTTCCTAGGTCCTTGGGCCACGGTCCGGCACCCGGTTCAGCAATGCGCCTGCAACGCGACCGGGAGGGGTGCGTCTGCCGCTCCCCGAATTGCTGCAATTGTGATACACAGGTAGCATCGTGAGCGTCGGTTCCGAGGCGGCCAATGCCGCCGGGACCGCGGAGACCGAAATTTGAGCGTGGCCCTCGTACGGATCCCGCCCCGGTAGTTTGCGGGGATCTAAGGAGACCTTCCCATGAGCTCGAAGGAACAGGTCACCACGACGTCTGCCGTGTATCCCGTATTCCGGGATCAGCTGCCGTCGTACTCCTTGACCGAGAATCGCTACACCGTCCGTTTCGCCGAGAACCAACAGGATCTGGAGGCGCTGCAGCGGCTGCGCTTCGAGGTGTTCAACGTGGAACTCGGCGAGGGGCTCGAGGAGTCCTTCGAAACGGGGCGGGACGCCGATCGCTTCGACGGGGTGACCCATCACCTGGTGATCGAGGAGCGGCAGACCGGGCAGATCATCGGCACCTACCGGATGCAGACGAGCGAGATGGCCCGGGCTCACGAGGGCTTCTACTCGGCCGACGAGTTCAAGCTGGAAGGGATGCCCCCTCACGTGCTCGCCGACTCGGTCGAGGTCGGCCGCGCCTGTATCTCCGTCGATCACCGCAATCGCCGGGCCCTGTTCCTTCTCTGGAAAGGGCTTGCGGCCTACATGATCCACAACCGCAAGCGCTACCTGTTCGGATGCTGCTCGCTGACCAGCCAGGACCCCACCGAGGGGCGCCAGGTCATGGAGTACCTCGTCGCCAACGGACACACCCTGGATCCTCTCGGGGTGCTGCCCAAGCCCGGCTGGGAATGCTACGACGAAGACACTCCCTGGGACCCCCAAGCTGCGGTCCAGATCCCGAAGCTGTTCCGCCTCTACCTGCGCTACGGAGCCAAGGTCACCGGGCTCCCGGCCCTCGACCGTTTCTTCCGCACCATCGACTACCTGGTGATGCTCGACGTCCTCGAACTCGACGGCGACCTGCACAAGCTCTACTTCGCCTGAGGTCGATGAGTCTCTTCCGAGTCCCGTGGCGCCTGGGCCTGGCGGTCGTCTACACCCTGATCGGCCTGCTCGCGGTGCTGACTGCCGGTCCGCGGGCGCGACTGAGCGGTCGCAGTGCGGTTCGCCTGCGGGCTACCGCGACCCGGCGATGGGGGCTCCGCATGGCCCGGGCCCTCGCCGTCGACGTCGAGGTGGTCGGGGAGCGTCCTCCGGCGCCGTTCTTCCTTGTTTGCAACCACTTGACCTATCTGGACATCTTCCTGGTCGCCGGAGCGATCGAGTGCGCCTTCGTGGCCAAGTCCGAGGTAGGGGAGTGGCCGCTCTTCGGTACGGTGGCCCGGGCGGCGGGGACCCTGTTCGTCGATCGCCGCCTCAAACGGGACATTCCCCGGGTTTTGGCGGAGATCCGCGAGCGGATGGAACAAGGCGTGGGAATCGTGCTGTTTCCTGAGGGGACGAGCTCCGAGGGCGAAACCATTTTGCCCTTCAAATCGTCATTGCTCGAGGTAGCGGCCCGCGCCGAAGTCCCGGTTTACTATGCTACGGTGTCGTACGCCACGCCGCCGGGAGCGAAGAGCGCCCGGGATGCCGTATGCTGGGTGGGGGATATGAGCCTCGTTCCGCACTTGTTGGGGTTGGCCCGGCTCGAGCGGATCCAGGCGACTATCGAGTTCGGATCGAAAGGCATCTTGGAGCCGGATCGCAAGCGATTGACCACCCAGTTGTGGGAAGCGTCGATGGCCCAGTTCCGGCCGGTGAGATGACGGAGTCGTGATGCTTGACGCAAGAGTTTTGGCCGAGGACAACCGGCTGATCCTCCAGAGCGGTGTCGACCTGATCGAACGCCTCGACGACCGCCTGTTCTGCGGCGACCCCGCCGCGTCCTGGGACGGGGTCGGCAAACAGTTCCGGCACCTGATCGACTTCTACGAGTCGTTCCTGCGGGGCATCGAGAGCGGTTCCGTCGACTACGTCAGCCGCGCCCGAGAACCCGAACTCGAGTGCAGCCGCGAGCGGTCCTGCCATCGCCTGCGCTCCCTGGCCGAGCGCCTGGCCGGACTTGCCGAGCGGACCGACGATTCCTCGATTCGCGTCAAGGCCGAGCGTCCCGTCAACGACAACGGCGACGAGATCTGGAGCCGCTCCTCGACGGCCCGTGAGCTGCAGTTCTTGATGAGCCACACGATCCACCACTTCGCGTTGATCAAGGCGTTGCTGGCGACCCAGCGCTTCGAGGCTCCCTCGGAGTTCGGTGTCGCGCCGTCCACGCTCCAGCACTGGCGAGAGACCACCACCGTTTCCCGGTGAACCGCCGCCTGCTGACCGGTCTGCTGATCGCCTATCTGGCGCTCCTGGCAGCCTCCCATCTCAAACGCTGGCTCGATCCCCACGTCATCGTCCCTGCCGAGGGAGACGCGGTTGCCGAGCTGCCGGTCTGGGATGGTGAGCGGCTCGACGCCGGCCGGCTGAGCCCGCTGGTCTACATCGATCGAGGGCCGCAAGATCCCGCCGCGCCGGTAGTGGTGTTGCTCCACGGGAGCCCCGGCCGCAAGGTGGATTTCTCCTCGGTGATTCCCGGCCTTGCCGATCGCTACCGGGTGCTGGCGCTGGATCTGCCCGGCTTCGGGCGCTCGGGACGCGGGCTGCCCGATTACTCCGCCCGGGGCCATGCTGCCGTCGTCTGGAAGCTATTGGACGAACTCGGCATCCCGGAGGCCCACGTCGCAGGGTTCAGCATGGGCGGCGCCGTCGCGCTGCGGATGTACGAGGAGCGCCCCGAGCGGATCGAATCCCTTTCGATGCTGGCCGCGACCGGAGTGCAGGAACTGGAACTCCTGGGCGACTACCGGGTCAACCACCTGGTGCACGGTGCCCAGGTGGCAGGTCTTTGGCTTGCCTACGAGGGGGTGCCCCACTTCGGCCTGTTCGACGGCGGCATGCTGTCGCTGGAGTACGCGCGAAACTTCTACGACACCGACCAGCGGCCGCTGCGCGGCCTGCTGCAGCGCTTCGAGCCGCCGATGTTGATCATCCACGGGGAGCTCGACCCGCTGGTGCCGGTCGCCGGTGCGTACGAACACCACCGGCTCGTGCCCCAGAGCGAGTTGATGCTGCTGCGCGACGGAGAGCATCGTTCGCCCGACCACTTCTTTCCCTTCATGGACGGAGAGAACACGGCGCTCTGGCTCGGCGGGTTTCTCGATCGCGTCGAAGCGGGAGAAGGGCGGACCCGCTCCCAGGCGGAGGCCGATCGCCTGCAGGCCGCCGCACGCTCCTTCGATCCTCGCCGAGTGCCTCCGGCCGGAGGGCTGGCGCTGTTCGTGATCTTCCTGGTGTTGGCCCTCGCGACGATGATCAGCGAGGATCTGACCTGCATCGTCGCCGGCATCCTGGTGGCCCAGGGACGCATGGAGTTTCTTCCGGCGGTGGCGGCATGCGGGTTCGGGATCTTCGTCGGCGACATGCTGATCTTCCTCGCCGGTCGCCTCGTCGGACGCCCGGCTCTCGACCGCATTCCGCTGCGCTGGTGGATCTCGCCGGAGCGGGTCGAGGTCAGCTCCCGCTGGTTCGATCGCCGGGGGCCGATCGTCATCGGCATCAGCCGTTTCCTGCCCGGAACCCGCCTGGCCACCTACTTCGTTGCCGGTATGCTGCGCACCCGCATGTTGGCCTTCGCCGGCTACTTCCTGCTGGCGGTGCTGCTCTGGACGCCGATCCTCGTGGCGCTTTCGATGTGGATCGGCGGCGAGTTGCTCGAGTACCTGGCGGTGGTCGAGAAGTACACCCCGCTGGCGGTGTTGGCGGCGGTGCTGCTGATGTACCTGCTGGTCAAGCTGGTCGTGCCGCTCTTCAGCTACCGGGGCCGGCGCATGCTGGCCGGCAGCATCAAGCGCAAGATCCACTGGGAGTTCTGGCCGCCCTGGATCGTTTATCCGCCGGTGGTGTTGTACCTGGTTTGGCAGGCGATCCGGCTGCGCGGCCCGCTGCTGTTCACCGCGGCGAATCCGGCCATCGATGCGAGCGGGTTCATCGACGAGTCCAAGCAGGAGATTCTCCAAGGTCTGGCCGGCGCCGGCGAATTCGTCGCGCGGCATCGGCTGTTGCCCCGGTCGCACGGGGTGGAGCAGCGGGTCGAGAGCTGCCGGCGGTTCATCGACGAGGCGGGGCTCGACTATCCGGTGGTGCTCAAGCCTGACGCCGGACAGCGGGGTTCAGGGGTCCAGGTAGTTCGCGACGAGGCCGCGCTTCGCAGCTACCTGGTCGCCGCCGACTACGACACCATCGTTCAGGAATACGCGCCCGGCGAGGAGTTCGGGGTCTTCTACTACCGCTATCCCCACGAGGAGCGAGGGCGCATCTTCTCGATCACCGAGAAGCGCATGCCTGTCGTCGTCGGTGACGGAGAGCGCACCGTCGAGCGGTTGATCCTCGACGACCCGCGGGCGGTGAGCAT
The DNA here is from genome assembly GCA_001664505.1 of Acidobacteria bacterium Mor1. Classification (GTDB taxonomy): domain Bacteria; phylum Acidobacteriota; class Polarisedimenticolia; order Polarisedimenticolales; family Polarisedimenticolaceae; genus Mor1. Next base: position 2,940,999 of record CP011806.1, on the reverse strand, counting down.
GGCGTCGATCTATCTGGCGCAGCAGACGGACCAGGAGCGGGTGCCCGCCGCGGGCGAGGAGATTCAGCTGGTCGAGCTGGGCACCCACTGCCGGGGCGCGATCTTCCTCGACGGTGGAAGACTGGCCACCGCCGCCCTCGCGGAGACCATCGATCGCATCAGCCGCGGCTACGAGGGATTCTTCTTCGGCCGCTACGACCTGAGGACGCCTGACCCGGAGGACCTGGCCCGGGGACGCAACTTCAAGATCGTCGAACTCAACGGGGTGACCTCCGAGGCGACCCACATCTACGACCCCGCCTTCAGCCTGTTCGCCGCCTACAGGGTCCTGTTCAAGCAGTGGAGAGTGGCGTGCGAGATCGGCGCAGCCAACCGGAAACGGGGTGTGGCCCCTGTGGGGTTCGGAGGCTTGATCCGTCGCCTTCGGGACTACCGTCAGAGCTCCCGCAACCACCCCTGAGCCTGCCCGATGCCGAGGTGGTCGAAGGGCCTAGCTGCGCGAACCCGGCTTGCTCTCGGGGCGCGGCTTCTCCACGAACTGGCGGCAGGCGACACCCGACGCTTCCAGCACCACAAGCGACGGCGGGCGGGGCGAGACGAATTGCAGCGCGCGGCAGCCGTGAGGCCGCTCGGGCTTCCAGGTCACGTAGTAGAAGCAGCAGCGCCGGCACTCGGGTACCCGTACCCGCGGCTTTGGTTTCGTCCCGTTCATCCCGGCAAACGTAGGGTCCCCGGGGACGATTGCCCAGTGCGCAGCGGTTCCGACGGCGCGACGGCCGGTGGGGCGGCCTAGCGGGGAATCACCACCCCGTGCAGCACTTCGGGGGCAGGGGGCCAGGGAATCACCATGCCCCGGCCGACTCCCCTGGCCACCTTTTCGCCGTAGAGGTGATCGACCAGATACATCGCCGGGTCGAAGCTCCGGGCGCCGCCGTGGGAGGTGATGGCCGGCCCGTCATGGACGAAGCTCGGTGGCCGCCGCAGGTCGATCTGCGGGAACTTCTCGGCGAAGGCGTCCTGGTCGCCGGGGAAGGTGGTGGCCGCCCGCCCCTCGAGCAGGCCCGCCGCGGCCAGCACGAACGCTCCGTCACAGAGGGACATCACGTAACGCGCCCGGCCGCCGACATCGGCGACCCAGGCCATCATCTTCTCGTCCTTCAGGTCGGCTTCCATGCTCCCCTCGGCGCTGGGCACGATCAGGATGTCGATCTCCGGAGCGTCGGCGAAGCTGTAGTGGGCGTCGACCCGCAGGCCCTCGAAGGTGGTGACCGGATTGCCGTCGGGGGAGACGGTGAACACCTCGATGCCCGGCTCGGTGTGGAAGATCGTGTGCTGCAGGATGTCGTAGGGGGCGGTCAGCTCGGTGTTGTAGACCCCGTCGACGATCAGGAAGCCGGCGCGCAGCTTGCGGTCACCGGGGATCGGAAGCGCGGGCTCGATCCGTGTCCAGCCCGGTCCGCCGCTGTTCGCCGCCCCGGAAGAATCGGTGGATTCCGGCGCGTTCTCGGCGGGGCCCCCATCCGGCGCCGCGCAGCCGGAAAGCAGCAGGATCAGGGTCATCAGGGCCGGAATGATCGGTTTCATGGCCCCGTACCGTAGCACGCCCCAGACGGCCGGGATCGGCGTATATTGCCTGATCGAGGCGGCCTTTCGCCGCCGATCCGAGGGGGTACGTCCGATGCATCGAGGTCGCTTCACGGGGCTCTGCCTGACCCTGGTCTGCTTCAGCCTGATCTGTCTCTCCCCGGCGTTCGCCGCCGAACTTTCACGGCAGCCGGCGGAACGTCCGGTGCAGACGCCGGTCTCGGAGATCCGCTTCACCGACGTCACCGAGTCTGCGGGGCTCTCCTTCGACTGGGCTCCCGGTGAGCAGTGGACCGGGTCGGAGATCCTCGACATCATGCAGCGCAACATGGGCAACGGCGCCGCGGTCGGCGACTACGACAACGACGGCGACCTGGACATCTACCTGTTGGGCCAACTGGGCCACGCCAACGTGCTCTACCGCAACGACCTGGACCAGGGACGCGCCGGCTTCACCGACGTCACCGCCGAGGCGGGGGGCGAAACCCTGGCCTGCATCAACGGCCTCTCCCGCACCGCCCAGTTCGTCGATCTCGACGACGACGGCGATCTGGACCTGCTGGTGGTCAACGACGAGGACGAGACCCACATCGGCACCCGCCTGTTGCGTAACGAAGGGGACGGCACCTTCACCGACGCCACCGACGGTTCCGGCATCGCCACGCCGGGTTGGCTGCGTTGCGGGATCGCCGCGGCGGACTACGACCGGGACGGCCTGCTGGACCTCTACATCACCAACTGGGGCGCCGAGGCGGGCCGCGGCCGGCCGGAGTTTCCCGGCCACAACCTGCTGTTCCGCAATCTCGGCGATTTGCGTTTCGAGGACGTGACCGAGGAGTCCGGGCTGGGCTTCCTCGCTCGTGACAGCTTCACCGCGATCTTCGCCGACTTTGACGAAAACGGGTATCCCGACCTCCACGTCGCCGTCGATCACACCAGCGACGAGTTTTACGCCAACTCCGGCGGTCACTTCCTGCGGGTCAGCCGCCGGGTTCAGGCCGACCACCGGGGCAATGACATGGGTGTCGCCGCTGCCGATTTCGACAACGACGGCGATCTGGACATGTACTCGACCAACATCACCGATCCGGACTTTCTGTTCGGCACCGACCAGGGAAACGTGCTGTACGTCAATCAGCTGGCCGAAGGGGGTGTACTGCGCTTCAGCGACGAGGCCTTCGTCCGCGGCGCCTGGGACACCTACTGGGGCTGGGGCGTCGAGTTCACCGACCTGGAGAACGACGGGGACCTGGACCTGCTGGCGGCCAACGGTTTCGAGGAGTTCATGGGAACCTTCCCCGGAGCCGACTCGCTACGGGACAAGCCCACCGTGGCGATGGTCCACGACGGCGAGGGCATGTTCACCCGCACGATCCTTCCCGGTCTCGATGCACCCCAGGACTCCCGGGCGTTGATCGCCTTCGACTACGACCGGGACGGTGACGAAGACGTGTTGATCACCAACGTCGGCGGTCCGGCGCGGCTCTACCGCAACGACCGCAGCAGCGGTCACTGGTTCGAGGCCTCGGTGGTCCAGCGCCCGGGTGAGAACGCCGCCGGCATCGGCGTGACCCTCTACGCGACCATCGGTGAGACCACCCGCCGCCGGGATGTGTTGGCCGGCGAGAGCTACCTCGCGGGCACGCCCAGTGAGGTGCACTTCGGTTTCGGGGACGCGGATTCGATCGACCAACTGGTCGTCGAGTGGACCGACGGCACGACCTCGACCTACGTCGACGTTCCGGTCGACCGGACGGTGCGCATCTATCAGAACCCCGGAGATGCCGATCGGGACGGCGATGTCGACCGCAGGGATATTCGCCGCTTCCGCACCTGCCGGCGCGGCGGCGAACTCGCCGGCGACTGCCACGCCTTCGACTTCGACCTCAACGGCGTGTTGGACCAGCGGGATGCCGAGGGGCTGGCCGAACTCATCGAAGGGATTCAGGTGCGCCCCTACGACGGCCGGAGCGAGCGGCCGCGGATTCCCCGCTAGTCTCCGCTGCGACGAGGGGCTAGAACCCTCCGGCAGGGCTCCAGCGGTGCAACAGCCGGCCCGGCCGGTCGGCGGCGAGGTCGGCCCAGCGCTCGATCTCGAAGTCGATCACCAGCAGTGTGGCCGGAATCATCGAGAGCGCGCTGCCCGACAGCGCGGAACCGAGCATCGAGACCGTCGGGTTGTGCCCCACCAGCAACAGGGTTGGGATCTCTTCGCCGGTCTGCCGCAGCAGATCCAGGTAGGTGTCCGGGCTTCCGTCGTAGAGCCGCCGGGTCGAGACCGGTTCCAGCGCCGGATCGCAGCCTTGCCCCATGATCTGCGCCGTCGTCTCGGTCCGTTCCGCGCTGGAGCAGACGATGGCCGCCGGGGTGAGGCCCCAGGCGGCGGGTAGCCCGGCCGCTTCCCGGGCATCCTGTATGCCCCGTTCGCTGAGCGGGCGTTCGTGATCGGCGCCCGGCCAACCTCCGGATGCCTGGGCGTGTCGCTGTAACCAGAGCTGTTTCATCGGAACTCCGCGTGGGGGTGCCGGGGGTGCCTTCGAGAGGGTAGGATACCGCCATGATCGAAAAAACCGATCAGGGCGGAATCGTCCTGCTGCGTCTGACCCACGGCAAGGTCAGTGCTCTCGACCTGGAGTTTTGCCTGGCCCTCGAGCGGGAGCTCGCCGCGGCTCAGGAAGGGGGCGCCCGGGCGGTGGTGCTGACCGGGACCGGGCGCGCGTTCTCGGCCGGCGTGGATCTGTTCCGCGTGGTCAACGGGGGCGCCGCCTACATCGATGATTTCCTCGATGCCCTGGACCGGGCGTTCTCCAAGCTGTTCACCCTGCCGGTGCCGGTGATCGCCGCGGTCAACGGCCACGCCATCGCCGGCGGCTGTGTTCTGGCCTGTGCCTGTGATCACCGGGTAATGGCCGCCGGGGACGGCCGGATCGGAGTGCCCGAGCTCGCCGTCGGTGTTCCGTTCCCGACGGCAGCCCTCGAGACCATGCGTTTCGCGTTGCCCGCCCCCTCGTTCCAGCGAGCGGTCTACCTCTGCGAGACCTTCGCTCCCGACGAGGCGCTGCGGCTCGGAATCGTCGACGAGGTTGTCGACCCGTCCCGGCTTGCGGAACGATCCCTGGAGATCGCCCAGCAGCTCGGCTCGATTCCACCGGAGACCTTCGAGTTGGCCAAGCGCACCATGCGGGCGCCGGCGCTGGGGAATATCCACGAGGCGAAACGCACCACGGAGCCGGAGATCGCGGCGCGTTGGAAGCACCCGGAGACGCTCCAGGCGATCGGCGACTACCTGGAACGCACGCTGGGCCGCCGCTCTTGAGTCCTCGCGTCTAGGAGAACTCGCCGATGCCGACCAGTACCGTCGAGGACTACCTCAAGTGTATCTACCTGGAGCAGGAAGCGGTTCCGGGCAAGGACGTGTCGACCGGTCAGATCGCCGCGGCCCTCCAGGTCGCGCCGGGTACCGCCACGTCGATGGTCAAGACCCTGGCCGAGACCGGGCTGGTCGAGTACGCCCCGTACTCCGGGGTGCAGTTGACCCCCGCCGGGCGCAAGCTGGCGACCCATGTGCTGCGCCGCCACCGGCTGGTGGAGCTGTTCCTGGTCCGGATCATGGGGATGAACTGGAGTGAAGTTCACGGCGAGGCCGAGGTGCTGGAGCACGTCATCTCCGAACGGCTCCTCGATCGGATGGACGAGATGCTGGGGCATCCTGCCGCGGACCCCCACGGCGATCCGATCCCGACGGCCGGCGGGGAAATCGCCAACCCGGACTACGCCAACCTGCTTGAATGTGAGTTGGGCCGGGAACTCGTGCTGGCCCGGGTCACCGATCAGCGCCAGGACTTCCTGCGGCTGCTGGAGCGCCACGGGCTGATGCCCGGCAACCGGCTCACGGTCAGCGCCCGGGATGAGCTCTCGGAGACCGTCAACGTGTGCCCGGTCGGGGGAGACCCCCTGCAGCTCGGCTACCACGCTGCCTCGCGGGTGCTGGTGGAGAACTAGCCGGCTACGGCGAGCGGCCGTCGCCGGCGGTCAGTTCGCGGCCGTCGTCGGAAGCTCGTGGACCGTGGTGCCGGTCTTCTGCAGCCACTGGGCCAGGGTCCTACCGTTGTCCCCCTGGATGTGGGCTCCGACGTATCCCATGCCTTCGATCTTGTGGCCGATCGATTCGACCAGGGTGACCCGGTCCTTGTGGGCCATCTGACCCCAGGCGTAACTGTCGACCTGGACGTAGACGCTGGGCGGCCGGGCCATGATCTGGGTGACTCCGTTCATGCCGCTGAAGTCGGCGATGGTGACCTCGGGAATCTCGACCCGGTTCATCATCGGGACGCCCTGGAGCGCGACCCAGGCGATCAGGGCCACCGCGAGGACCGCAATCAGTTTGCCGGCGGACGATTGGCGGTCTTCCTTGCGCTTGACGCCGAACCGTGCGGGCAGCGCCTTGGCCTTCTTCTCCTCGGCCTTGGCGCCCTCCTTGACCTTGGCACCCTTGCCCTTGCCTTTGCCCTTCCCCTGGCCCTTGCCCTGGGCCTTGGCTTTCGCCACCGTGGGGTTGGAGGTGCGGCTGTCCGGCTGTGCCTGCAGCGCCTCTTCCATGGCGAGCAGTTCCTGGACCGTCCGTTCCTCGTGGGAATCGACGGGGCCGGCGGCGGCACCAGCCTCCTTGGAGGCAGCGACCAGGTCGGCCGAGGTGGATTTCGCCGTGCGCATCGCCGGTTCGCCCAGCACCGGGGTCAGACGTCCCAGATTCTGGCTCAGCTTGTTGCGATGCTGGGTCAGCCGTTTGGCATCTTCCATCCGGCCCGAGAGCACCATCTCGCCGATGGTCGACTGCATCTCCGTCATCAGCGCGTAGGCGATGGTGGCGTCGTTGCAGAGCTCGGTCAGCATGCGGGTGCGGGCCTCTTCCGGGGCCGAGTCACCCTTGCTCTCATAGCGGGCCAGATCGCTCAGCAGCTTGGTCTGGAGCGCAAGCCCCTCGGCCAGCAGAGGCTGCCAGGAAGGCGTCTCTTCCGGTGCGAGGATGTCGCGCAGGATCTCGCGTTCCCACGCGTCGATGGCCAGACTGTGACTGCCGATGGTGATGTTGAGCGGACGGTCGCTGCCGTCGCTCTTTCCACCGATCGAGAACAGTTTGTCCAGGTACGGGCGCAGGGTTTCCTGACGACCCGGTACGACCGCGGCGGCTTCGGTTGACAACTCAGACTCCCCAGTAGGCAAAGAGATAGGGACGGGAGACCCGGCCCTACAGCGGTTCGAGCACTCCGTTGTGGAAGCGATAGACGCCGTCGTACCAGACGCCTCCGCCCAGGGGAGCGTTGTCTGAATCGGCCACCAGGATGCGAACGTCGGTGTCGAACGCCACGGTCATCTCCAGCCAGAACTCCTGGTTGGTCCCCACGTCGTCGGGAGAGTCGAAACCGTCGGCGCGGCCGTTGAGCAGCAATCTGGCCACGGTGCCTTGGTAGGCCCCCTGGGACTTCAGAGGTTCGAAGTCGGTCAGGGTCAGCGACGGGTAGTAGCCGCTGTGGTCGACCATGTACTGCTTGAAAGCGGTGTGGATCGTCTTGGCGTCGGCGACGACCGCGCTCACCACGGCGCGGGAGCGGGCCTCCTGCATCTCGGGGATGGCGATGGCCAACAGCACCCCGATGATCGTCAGGACGATCAGCAATTCGACAATGGTAAAGCCCTTCTGCATCTCTATCAGTCCTCTAGGCCCCCTAGAGTCAACCCTGGCGAAAGTGGCTCCGCCCATATGCGCCTTCCACACCTTTGCGTAGAAAGTTAGGTCCCGGGCGCCGCATGTCAAATCTTCCCGGCCCCCGGGACCGAGGCCGTTGAACCCCCCCGTTGGCTGGGGTAGCATGGCGCGGCCACGGACACGGGCTCGCACGAAGAAATATCGACCTGGGGGGCAGACGGAGGCCGGAACCCTCCCTCTTCGCGCGTATGGACCAGGCCGGGTGGATTCCGGCATGAGGGAGGATTGCGCTGTGTGGACGCGAACGGTTCGGAGCTTGGGAGTTGTTTCCCTGACGATTTTGGCCCTGGTGGCCGCACTTCCGGCTCACGCCGAGCATGAGAAGGGCAAGGGCGCCATCGAGGCCTTCGCCAGCAACTTCCAGGTGAACACCGACCTCACCGGCGATCTGGCCTTCGGCCTGCGCGGTGGGCACAACTTCGCCGAGCGCTGGGCCTGGGAGCTGACCGGCACGGTGTTCAACAACACCTTCGACGGCCTCGATTACGATTTCGTGCTGGCCGACGTCTCGTTCCTCTACGCGATCAACCCGGAGTCCAACGGCACCTGGTACTTCTACTTCGGCCCGGGCTTCGCCGACGTCGACATCACCATGCCCGGCGGCATGCCCGTCGATCCGATGACCCCGCTGAACTTCGTTCAGGACTCCACGGCGACGATCCACGCGGGTATCGGTGTCAAGGCCGACGCGGGTTCGACCTACATCCGCCCCGATTTCAAGCTGCGCCAGTTCGACGACTGCGAAGACGATTGCACGAGCTGGGAGCTGAGCCTCGCGGTCGGCTTCAAGTTCTAGTTCGTTCCGGCGTCGATGGCCGCGAAGAAGGGGTCGGCCCCCCATGCCTGGCTGATGATGGGCTGCGGGGCTCTGTTCCTGGCCGGGGGGATCGGTCTGGTCGCCCTCGCCGGCATGTGGGTGCTCAACTCCTCCGGTGGAGAGCCGGCTCCGGCTGCGCCGGACGCGCCCACGGAGGAAGCCCCTGCGGAGTCCCCGGGGCAGGCCGCCGACAGGGCGGGGGATGCGACCGAACCCGCGGTGGGCCGCGATGCTCCGCCGCCGCCCTCGCCTGAATCCCCCGGGTCCCCCCTGACCGACGAGGGTGGTTTTTCCTTCCCCGGTCCCGATGGAGAGACGATCTCGGCGGGCGGGTTGGAACCCTCGGATCTGCCCGAATGGCTGCCGGTTGAGCGGGACGCGATCACCAGCGTCCGGGGGTTGCGCCACCCGCAGGGGATGACCGGCACGATCCAGGCGACCAGCGGACTCGAGCCGGGGGTTTGGGTCGAACGCCTGAGGGAATCGTTGGAGCAGGAGGGGCTGACCTTCCGGTCCTTCGACGCCGGCGGCGAAACCGGCGGGACGGTGATCGTCGCCACCTCGGTGGATCGAGCGCGTAGCTTCAGCGCAGAGGTCAGTCCGGCCGAGGGGGGCAGCGCGATCGCCGCCCAGTTCTCGGACGGCTTTGACTAGGGCCCCGTCCGGGATGCCAGCTTCAGGGACACTAGCCCGGGCCTAGTACTCGCCGTCGGATTCGTCCTGAACCAGCCAGCGGCGGCAAGCCTCGCAGGTCACCACCGACAGGTAACGGCGCAGCGCACCGTAGCGGCGGGTGTCGTCGACCAGCGGGCCGAGGCACCAGATCACCGCGTCGTAGAAGCGGCCGCGCAGCCAGTGGTACGCGAACAGGTTCAGCTCTTCGAAATAGCTGTGTTGCACGTTGATCGTCCCCCGAAAAGGGAACGTACAACGAGCCTGCGCCATCGCTACGTGAAGTTGCGCCGAAGAGCCGACTTCGTGTCGGCTCTTTCGGGCTTTTCTTCGTGTGGTGTGTTTGGGCTGCGGTCAGCCGTTGAAGTTGAGACGGTTTCCGTCGTCTTCCGCCGCGACCTCGATTTCGTCGTAGACCGGGATCACCGGCGCCGGAACCGCCGGCTCCTCGGGAGCGAAACGGTCGGCCAGCTCGTTCAACAGTTGGTCGAAGCGGGCCTGCAGCGAGGACAGATCCAGCGAGGGGCCGGGATCCGCCGCGCCGCCGGGGAGGTTGCCGATCAGGCTGAGGCTACCCAGGCCGTCGTTCCCACCGGCGGTGGGGTCGAGGGGAACCACGTTCCCGGTCCGGGCTTCATCGGGGCCGAAGTCGCCGCTGCGAATCCGGCCGAGGATGCCGCGGAAGTTACCGGGATCGTTCTGGGCCTTGTCGAAGACGAGCTGGAGCTTCTGCTGCAGGTCGCTGAAGGCGGTCTGAACCCGGTCGAGCAGCGCCTCGCCGTCGACGCTCTTGCCTTCCTTGGAGGCGCGGAAGGCCCGGCGCAGGTCCGAGCGGAAGCTGTCGCCGATACGCTTGAGGGCGAACTCCAGGTTCCGTTGGAGCTTGGGATCGTCACCGGCCAGGCTCTCGACCAGTTCCCGGCCCAGGTCGCGGATGCCGCCGCTGATGTCCCGGCCGAAGTCGATCAGCGCCTTGCGGATCTCCTTGGGGTTGGCCGGATCGATCGCCGGAGGCTCGCCGGGGAGCACCGTGGCCTCTCCCAGGGAATCGATGCGGTCGAGCAGTTTCTCCAGCCGTTCGGGATCGATCCGCGCTCCGGTCAGCCGCTCCAGCAGGCTGGTCAGGCGTTGTTCGAGATCGCTGCGCCCCGAAGCCGGAGCCTCGGCTTCGCCGGGGGCACCCCCGGCACCGCGGCCACGACGGCCTTGACCCAGGCGCCCCGGTTCGTCGAATTCGAACGGGGTACCCAAACGGGAGTTCCCTGACTGCGGCAGTTGAAGCGGGCCGCCGGCGCCCGTAGAGATGCTTGTGAGGTCCATGGATACTCCTATCGGTCCTCTTATCCCTGCTCTCTGGGGGGGCTATCGGCCCGGCGTTGTCGGGCTTTAGGATTCTTTTGCGGTTTTCCGGTTTTGAAGCCGCCGCCGGGCTCGGGATATAGTCCGGCGGCCCGATGCGCCTGAAACCAGGAGAGATGGCCCCTTGAGCCAAGGCCGGATCCAGACGCCTGAACCGGGATTCGATCGCCGGCCCGGAAACGAGCCCGGGGGCGTTCTCCGTGCAGGGCCCTGGATCGCGGTAGCGTTGGCCCTGGTGCCCGCCTGGCTGCTCCGCTTCGTCCAGGACGACGCCTTCATCTCGTTCCGCTACGCCCGGCACCTGGCCGAGGGGCTGGGCCTGGTCTGGAATCCGGGGCAGCCGATCGAGGGCTACACCAACTTCATCTGGACCGTCGGCATCGCCGGGGCGATGAAGCTGGGGTTGGAGCCGGTCGCCGTCTCCTACGCCTTCGGGCTCCTGTCCTATGCGGTGACCTTGCGGCTGACCTACACCCTGGGCGCCGCCCTCGGCGGCCGGCCGATGGCCGGTTACCTCGCTCTCGGCCTGACCGCCGCCAACTTCACCTTCACCAGCTACGCCACCGGCGGTCTCGAGACCCAGCTGCAGGCGACCCTGTTCGTGGCGGCCTTCCTCTTGCTGCATCGACTGCATCGGACCGAGCCGTCCCGGGGCGGGCTGATCGCGCTTTCGCTGGTGTTGGCCGCGTCGATGCTGACCCGTCCGGACTCGGCGCTGTTGCTGGCGGTGGTCGGTTCCACGGCGGCCTGGCGGGTGTTGCGCTCGGGCATGCCGGTAGTGGCCGGCTGGATTGCCTTGGCCGGGCCCTTCATCGCCGTCGTCGGCGGTTGGCTGCTGTGGAAGCTCGGCTACTACGGCGAGTTGCTGCCCAACACCTTCTACGCCAAGGCGGGCAGCGCGACCTCGCACCTGCGCGGGATCACCTTCATCCTGATCTGGTTCCAGTCCTACCTCTGGTTCCTGCTGTTGCTGTTGCCCCTGCCGGTGCTGCTCCGACTCTGGCGCGCCCGCTCCGCCACGGTCGTTTCGATGGCAGCGCTGGCGCTGCTGTGGCTTCTGTACCTGATCAAGGTCGGCGGCGGCTTCATGGAGTTCCGCTTCTTCGTCCCGCTGGTGCCCCTGGCGATGGTTTGGCTGGTCTGGGTCTGCAGCCGCTACCCGGACCGCTTCCGCGTCTGGGTGCAGGTGGCGGCCGCTCTCGCTCTCGTCGGCGGGTCGGTCTGGCACGGGCGCACCTACACGACCCATTTCGGCATCGAGAGCATCGCCAAGTTAGAGGGGCATCTGTGGTCTCCCGACGAGCAATGGGTCGGCATCGGCAAGACCCTGGGCCGGGTCTTCGCCGGCGATCCCGACGTGACCATCGCCGTGACCGCCGCGGGTGCGATTCCCTACTACGCCGGTCTGCGCACCATCGACATGTTCGGCCTCAACGACGCCTGGGTCGCCCGCAACGGGACGGTCATGGGCAGCCGCCCGGGCCACCAACGGGCCGCGCCTCTCGGCTACCTGATCGAGAGTGGGACCCATCTGGCCATCGGTCATCCCCAGGTGCGGCGGCGGACCCAGGAGAGCTACAGCGTCGCCGAGATCGAGCAGCTCCTGATCGTGCCGTTGACCCGGCGCTCGGAACTGCCGCCCGGAGCCCGGGTGCTGGAGATCGACCTGGGGGAGGGGTATCGTCTGTTGACCCTGTATCTGGTGCCGCACCCGGCCGTCGACGCCGCCATCGAGCGGGAGGGCTGGGCGGTGCGGGAGATCCGTTGACCGCCGAGGAACCTGCGTGAGCGATCCTTCGACCCAGACGCCGGCCGCGAACACTCCTGCCAAGCGCCGGCTGCTGCCCAACCTGCTGCTGGTGCTGGTCACCGTGCTGGTCATGCTGCTGTTCTTCGAGGGCGCGTTCCGGGTGCTCGGGCTGCGGGGCTATCACGAGTCCCGCTATCGGGACTGGGAGAACGCGCTGCTCTCCGACAGCGAGCGCATCCCGGGCATTCACCTGCAGCTGCGTCCCGATTCCCGCTTCAGCTTCCAGTACGAGTCCGACCCTCGCGGCTATTTCGACGAGGGCAACCGCATGGTGTTCCACACCAACTCCTGGGGCCTGCGCGGCGATGACTTCGCCGCGGAGAAGGCCGAGGGGGTGCAGCGGGTGCTGGTGCTCGGCGACTCCTTCACCTTCGGCGAGGGGGTGCGTCTCGAGCACACCTTCTGTGTGCGTCTCGAGGGATTGCTGAGGGAACGCCTCGGCCGGGAGATCGAGGTGCTGAACCTGGGGGTCAGCGCCTGGAGCACCGTCGAGGAGATCGAGTACCTGGAGCAGGTCGGCCTCGGTTTCGAGCCGGATCTGGTGCTGGTGGTATTCGTGGCCAACGATGCGACCTACGCCGCGGGACTCGACTTCTTCGACAACTTCCGCGAGCGCTACGAGAATCCCGCGCTGAAGCACAGCTACTTCATCAGCTGGGTCTACGCCAAGCTGGCCAAGCGGCTCAGCGGCCGCAACTACATCGAGTTCCTGGTGGGCGAGGCGCTACGCCGGGAGCAGCAGTGGCAGGATGCCTTCGATGCGATGACCGAGGGGAAGGGGCTGGCGGCCGGCAAGGGCTCGAACTTCGCCGTCGCGCTGTTCCCCTTCATGTACGAACTCCACGACGACTATCCGTTGAAGCCGATTCACGACGAGGTCGCCGGGCACTGCGCCGAGCAGGGGATTCCGGTGCTGGATCTGCTCGAGGCGTTCAAGGGGCGGGAGTACGGCGAGCTGTGGGTCCATCCGGCGGATCAGCATCCCAACGAAGTGGGGCACGGCATCGCCGCCGAGGCGATGGCCGGGTTCATCGTGGATCGGGAACTGCTGCCTCCCGTTTCAGCTCCGATCGAAGATGGGGATAACAGTCCGCACTCTCCTCGGTGAGCGGCCGCCCCTCCTCCAGGTTGATCACTCCCTCGATCTCGTCGGCCACCCGAGCATGCCCCTCGACGGTCAGGTGGCCCACCCGGTCGAAGGCAGCCTGTTCATAGGTCACGCCGTCCAGTTCGTAGATGCAACCGAGATCGACGGAACCGATCATCGGTGAGTTCGTGTCTTCCGCGATCTTCGCAAAGTAGTCGGCCAGCTCGTCATCGAGGGACAGAAGCGGCCGGGACTCCGGTTTGTACCCGGTCGGATGCAGCATCACCACGAAGCGCTGCGCCCCGAGACGTTCTCCCGCGATGTCCCGGATGCGCTGCAGCAGGGAGCGAGTGACCGGCAGCCCGGCGACGACCCGCTCGCGATAGGCGGCGTAGGCCGGCGCGGCCGGCGCTCCGCCGGTGAGCTGCGCGCGAAAACGCCGGGGAGCCGCGGCGGCCCCTGACGGCGCCGAGCGGTCCTGTTTGCGATCCATCCCCAGCAATCGCCGGATCAGGTACACCGCCCCCGACCGCTGCCTCACCCACAGAGAGAACCGGTCCATGGTGCTGAACTTCAGGTGGTCCCCCCGGTAGGCCAGTTCGTCATCCACCAGTTCGAAGTAGGGCTTGGGCCGGAAGCCGTCGTGGGGATTGACCTCGTTCACGTTGTCGATGAAGTCGTTGAACAGGCAGAAGTTCACCACGACGGTGTGGACCGGGGGCAACTCGTCCAGATGGCGCTCCAGCAGCAGGAGCTGCTGATCGGTGCCGTAGCCGATGCCCGAGAGGTTGATCACCTCGTAGCCTTTGCCGGCCAACAGGTCGGCGAAGGACTGCTTGGTATCCGCCACCGGGTAGCCGGGGTAGGTGATCGAGTCACCCAGCAGCAGGACGTCGGCCCGCTCCGCCTCGACCGGGAAGCGCTGGCTCGGCTCCGACATGCGGTAGCCCAGCCGGTCGTCCAGGGCGGACCATGTCTCCGGCCGGAACCCGGCCAAACGGCCGCCGATTTCCAGCATTCCGAGAAGCAGGAGGCTGGGCAGCACCGCCAGCAGGACGCGCATCCACAAGCGGGTCTTGGGTTTATCCGACATCAGGGGAGTCCTCGGCCCCGATTCCCCGGAGCGGCCGTCTGACGCCGGGGATCGTACCACCGGCCAGGATCTTGGGGCGGATTCCGGACTTTCGCCATGGCGGCCACGAAATATTGACGTAGAAGATAAGCTATTAGCGTGTTGCAGAGCCGGGACAGGTGTGTCCACGTCATTGCGGATCACGCATAAGTCGGCTTGAATGTTTGCGATTTAAGCATATTCCGTGTTTCCGGCCGAGGGGCGCGACCGGGATGCGAGTTCGGGCGGGGGGAGCATGCGTATCAAGGTCTGTCTCGGAGTGCTCGCGCTTTTTCTCTGCGTGTCTCCGGCGTTCGCCACCTACACCAACTTCGAGAGCCACCAGGTCCATCCCGTCGCCCTGACCCCGGACGGTACGACCCTGCTGGTCATCAACACCCCGACCGCCCGGCTCGAGGTCTTCGAGTTGGGCGCGGAGGGCACCCCGGAACCGACCGTGTCGATCCCCGTCGGGCTCGAGCCGGTCAGCGTCATCGCCCGTAGCAACACGGAAGCCTGGGTGGTCAATCACCTTTCCGACAGCATCAGCATCGTCGATCTGAACCTGGGGAGCGTCACCGAGACCCTCTTCCCCGGTGATGAGCCGACCGATGTCGCCTTCGCCGCGGGAAAGGCCTTCGTCACCGTTTCGCAGGAAGACCGGGTCAAGGTCTACGATCTGGCCAACCTCTCGGCGGCACCGACGGTGCTCGACATCTTCGGCGAGGACCCGCGGGCGCTGGCGGTCTCTCCCGACGGTCAGACCGTCTACGCCGTGGTGCTGCACTCGGGCAACCAGACCACCGTGCTCTCGGCGGGGGTGACTCACCGGGGCATCAGCGGCCTGGACGTGTTCCGCCTGGCTCAGCTCGGCATCAACGACACCTCCTGCGACGGAGCTCCCAACCCCTATCCGCCGTTGCCGGCGGGGATCGTCCGCAATCCGGCCCTGATCGATCCGGTCGACGGGCTGCCCAAGGTCGGATTGATCGTCAAGTGGAACCGGCAAACCCAGGCCTGGGAGGATGACGCCGGGCAGAACTGGAGTCACTGCCTGCCGTTCCGCATGCCCGACCAGGACCTGTTCGCCATCAACGCGTCGACCCTGGCGGTCACCCCGGTCAGCCACGTCGGCACCACCCTGTTCGACGTCTCGGTCAACCCGGCCAACGGCCGGGTCTACGTGGCCAACACCGACGCCCGCAACCATGTGCGCTTCGAGCATCCCCTCGGGGTCGAAGGGCACGTGGTCGACAACCGCCTGACGGTCATCGACCCCCAGAACGGCAACGCCGTGACGCCGATCGATCTCAACGCCCACGTCGACCGCGAGAGCGATCCCTCGACCAACCTGGCCGAGCGGGAAGCCAGCATTTCCCAGCCTCACATGATGGCCTGGCGCAGCGACGGCTCCGAGGCCTTCCTTACCGCCATCGGCTCACGCAAGGTCTTCAAGGTCGACGGCGCCTGTCTCAGTCCGGCCTGCATCTTCGGCGCGGCCCGGGCCAACCCCGACGCCGTCGAGGTGGGCAACGGCCCGGTGGGCGTGGTGCTCTCGGAGACCCATGACCGGCTGTACGTGTTCAACCGGATCGACAACTCCCTGGTCACCGTCGACGCCACGGCGATGCAGAAGCTCGGGGAGATCCAGCTCAATGACCCTGCCGGCGAGGTGGTTCGGCAGGGCCGGATCTTCCTCTACGACGGCATCCTGACCTCGGGCCACGGGGATGCCTCCTGCGCCAGCTGCCACGTCTCGGCGGACATGGACCGCCTCGGTTGGGACCTGGGCAACCCCGAAGGGGATCTGCTGCCCTACGGGACCCCCGGCGACAACGTGCGCTTCGTGCAGCAGGTCGGTCCCGATGCCGTGACCTGCGATCCCGAGACCTGCGCCGATCACGAGGGCTTCGATCCGCAAAAGGGGCCGATGACGACCCAGACCTTCCGGGCGATGATCGAGCCGCTGCACTGGCGGGGGGACCGCGGCACCTTCAACGATTTCAACGGAGCGTTCCCTGCGTTGATGGGCACCGCCTCAGGCCTGAGCGCCGAGGACATGGAGACCATGCGCCAGTTCGCCCTGGGCATCAAGTTTCCGCCCAACCCGTACCGCAATCTGGACGACACCCTGCCCAACGTCGACGTGAGCATTCCCGGACACATCGCAGGCGCCGGCAACCCGACCACTGGCCGGACCATCTACACCACCGGGCAAACCGACGGCCTCTCGAACTGCAACACCTGCCATGAACTCCCGTTCGGTACCAAGGGGGGCAAGCTGGGCGGGATCGAGCCGGGGGACCCGGCGGATCCGGACCACGCGGCGCTTCTGGCCGGCAACCGGGTGCTCTCCGAGCACAGCGACATGAAGGTGCCGCACCTGCGCAACATGTACGAAAAGTTCGGGCCGGTCTTCGGCACCAGCGCGGCGCCGATCGACACCAAGGCAGGCTTCGGCTTCAACCACGATGGAAGCATCCCGGATCTCGGGTCCTTCTTCTCGGCGCCGCCGTTCCAGGTCAGCGCCCAGGACATCCGGGACTTCACCTCGTTCGTGGTTCACTTCCCGACGGGCACGCCGCCGGCCGTGGGGCAGCAGGTCACCGTGCCTGCCGGCACACCGCCGACCGGTTCGACGGAAGAGGAACAGGTCCTCTCGACCCTGTTGTTGCTCGGCGACCAGGCCAACCCGGACCGGCACTGTGATCTGGTGGCCCACGCCCTGGACGGCGGACTGATGCGCTCCTACTCGCTCTCCGGCGGCCTGTGGAACCCCGACGGCTCAGGCAACACCCCGCAGAACACCAACGCTCTGCGGACTTCCGCCGGGGGACCGCTGACCTTCCTCTGCGCACCGACGAACGCCGGTTCGTTCCTGGGCGGCGACAGGGACGGCGACGGCGTACTCGACGCCGAGGATTGCGCGCCGGCGACCGGCACGGCGACCGGGCCGCCTCCCCAGGTGCTCGACGTCCGGGTCGACAAGCAGTTGGGTGCGGCGCTCGTCGACTGGAATCCCCTGATCGAAGAGGCGGGTTCCTACGCCAGCTACGAGGTGTTCAGCGGCGGCCTGGACGGGCTGCAGGCGGTCGGCTTCGACGGAGCCAGCTGCCTCGAGGGGAACGTCTACAACGCCCGCTACGTCGACGCCCGGCCCGATCCGGCCCCCGGCCAAGCCTACTACTACCTGGTCCGGGCCCGTAACGAGTGCACCGGATCCCTCGGTCTGGGCCGGGAGGCCCTGGCCGACGATACCTGTCCCAACACCATCGGGGGGACGGAGCCGTCCTCCGACGGGCCGGCCCCCGCCGGGCCGGTTTCGGGCCAAAAGCCGCCGGCCAAGCGCCTGGGAGGCCTGCGGCGCTAGGGAGGCAGAGACGCCCCGGCCGGGGGTTCCCGGGGCGGCCTCCAAAAAACTTGCAACCATCCCCGGGTTGAAGCGTTTCACTAGACGAACGGGACGCAACGACCAGGAGATGAGATGAACCCCAGCAGCCACCAGAACAGACGCCGCAGCCGCGAGACCGGTATGGGCGCTGTCCAGGCCTTCCGCGATGTGGCGCTGCTGGTGATTCTGGTCCTGGTCGCCGGTTCGGTCCGGATCGGACCTCCGACCGTCAGCGACATCGACCCGGCCCCCCGCTTCGGCGGCGTACACGCCGCGGAGCCGGCCCCGGCCGACTCGCCCCAGCGCCTCCGCGCTCCGAAGCCCGAGCCGGCTCCGATGATGGATGCGGCGATCCCCGAACTGGAATGCGGCTCGAACCTCAGCGCCACCTACTTCACGGCGCTGCCGGCCGTAGAGCGGGTCATCGCCGAGCCGAACCGGCTCGAGCCGATCCGGCTGGACGAGGACTCGGTGATCTTCCAGTGGAGCGGTGGCGACGGCGAGGTGGAGACCTTCTCCTTCGAGATCGACGAGGAGCTCGACGCCGACGCCATGGTGCTGCTGCGCAAGGTCCAGTCCCTGGCCAGCATCGTCGCCGATCGCACCTGACTCCACGCCGACGCCCCTACGCGGGCTCCTTCCTCAGAACCACATGAAGCCATGCCGCAGGGGGTAGCGGTGCGCCCGGCCTCGCCGGCGCGTCGGGATGAACCCCTGCGTCGCTCGCGGTCATGGGGTCACAGGCCGGTGCGCGGCCGGGGATGTGCATGCGACGTGGCGAGTCGCACTCACCGCGCAGGGCACCGCACCCACGGGGCGTGGGATCACGCCGCCGCCGTGCACGCTAAAGCCTGGAGGGAAGGAGGTCGGAACGGTGGGAAGAGGAGGCGGGGTCAGCTCGCCTTGGCGCGGTAGAACTTGAGCACCGGCTTGCTCTCGTCGAGCAGTGCGTAACCCAGCTTGGTTGCCTTCTGGATCACGGTCTTGCGCGACGGAGACCAGGCCACACCCTGTCCCGAGGCCATGTCTTCCACTTCGAACCAGACCTGCTTGTCGCTCCCGCGATAGCAGTAGACTTTGAAAAGTACTCCCGTCATAGCAGTGTCTTCGGTACGCACATCCCGCGGTCCCGTCAAGCTGAATGTCCCCGAGTTTTGGCCGCGTTTCCCCGCTTTCCAGGTGGTATTTGCGTTTGGCTTTGTTGTCGTCCGCGAACCTGCGAAAACGGCGCGTGGAGGGCGCCTCGGGCTTTCCGGACCTGCGGTCGGACGGTCCGCCGAAGCTACGAAATGCGGGGCGCTGTCTGGGTTGTCGGCCCAGGTTGAGAAGGACTCCGACGATCGATACAATCCATCATTCTTCCGTGTACGCGACCGACCCTTTAGGAGGATTCCATGGCACACGAGCTGCCTTCGCTACCCTACGCCTTCGACGCCCTCGAGCCGCACATCGACGCGCGCACGATGGAGATTCATCACGGTAAACATCACGCCGCCTACGTGAGCAAGCTGAACGCCGCTCTCGAAGGTCATGACGGCCTGGCCGCCAAGTCGATCGAGGACCTGATGGCCTCGCTGGACGAGGTCCCCGAGGACATCCGCGGCGCCGTGCGCAACAACGGCGGAGGCCACTGCAACCACTCGCTGTTCTGGAAGATCATGAAACCCGGCGGCGGCGGTGAGCCAGGCGGCGAGCTGGCCGACGCGATCAACAGCGTGTTCGGCTCCTTCGCCGACATGAAGAAGACGCTGATCAACGTCGGCGTCGGCCAGTTCGGCTCCGGCTGGGCCTGGCTCGGCATCAAGGACGGGAAGCTCCATGCCGGCGGTACCGCCAATCAGGACTCCCCGCTGATGTTCGGCGGTACGCCGATCCTCGGCGTCGACGTCTGGGAGCACGCCTACTACCTGAACTACCAGAACCGGCGCCCGGACTACCTCGAAGCGTGGTTCAACACGGTGAACTGGGACGAGGTCGCGGCGAACCTGAAGAACGCCTGACCCGAACTTCGATCCGACTCCATCAAGCCCGTTCCGCGTCGCCGCGGGGCGGGCTTTCGTTTTTTGGACGGGTTGCGTTGCCCTTTGCCCGGGTAGGAATAAGATCGAAGGTGGAGGCAGCATGGATCCGAGCCGACCGGGTAGGGGCACACCGGGTACGCGCCGGCGCACAGGTGCTCGCGCCGTCGCCGTGCTCTGCCTGTGGCTGCTGATCCCGGGGCTGGTCCCGACCGCCGAGGCGATCCCGTCCAAGCGTGAACGTTGGATCGAGGTTCGTACCGATCATTTCATTCTATTCAGCAACGTCTCCGCCGGAGCGACCCGGCGCATCGGCCACAAGCTCGAGGCCCTGCGGGCGGTCCTGTCGGAAACGACCCAGGGGCTGCGGGTGCACTCGCCGCTGCCGACGTCGATCTACGTGTTCAGGAACGACCGGAGTTTCCGCCCGTACAAGACCGGTGAGGGAGGTGCTCCCCGCAACGTCAGCGGCTACTTCGTGTCGACTCACGACGGCAACTACGTAGCGGTCGATGCCTCGGCCGACGCCGGTTCGTTAGGCGTCGTCTACCACGAATACCTGCACTACTTCGTCGAGAACAACATCCCCAACACGCCGCTGTGGCTCAACGAAGGGCTGGCCGAGCTCTACAGCACCTTCCGTTCCCGGGAACGTGAGGCGGACGTCGGGCTGCCGATTCAAGCCCATGTGGACTGGCTGCGCCGCAACCCGCTGCTGCCCTTCGAACGATTCTTTGCGGTCAACACCCACTCTCCCGAATACAACGAGGCTCAGCGCCAGGGCACCTTCTATGCCCAGTCCTGGGCGTTGATGCACTACCTGATGATGGGAGTCGGCGATCAGGGCAAGCTCGCCGACTATCTCTGGCGGGTCAATCACGGCGAGGAGCCGCTGGGCGCCTTCGAACAGGTCTACGATCTGAGTGCCGAGGAGTTGGCCCGGGTGCTGGAGCGCTACGTTGCGCGCCCCCTCGACGACTTCCGCTCGACCACGGTGCGCCTGCGCGGCCGGCTCGACCCCGACAAGGCCGAGGTGCGTTCGCTGGAGCGGTCCGAGACCTTGTTCCGCCTGGGGGATCTGCTGGCGCACCATCCTCCGATCCAGTTCGGAGCGGCCGAAGAGCACCTGCGCGCCGCCAGGGCGATCGATCCCTCGGCGCCGGGGCCGTTGCTCACCCTGGCTCACCTGCGGGAACAGGAAGAGCGCTACCCGGAAGCGGTCGAGCTCTACCGGGAAGCGATCAAGGCCGACGGCAGCGAACCGTCGCCCTACGCCCGCTGCGGGTGGGCCTTGATCGAACAGTTCGTGCGGGACCTGCCCGACAGGCCACGCTTCGCCGCCACGCCGCCACCGCTGCGGGAGGCGCGCAGGTTGTTCCGCAGCAGTCTCGAACTGGACAAGGACAATGCCGAGAGCCTGGCCGGTTTTGCGCGCACGTTCCTGTTCGAACAGAGTGTCTCCGGAGAGGCGTTGAAGGCGGCGGAGCGGGCGTCGATGCTGCTGCCCTCCAGGGACGACATTCTCCATGACCGCATCGTGTTGCTCGCCGTATCGGGGGACACCGCCGCGGCCAGGGAGCTGTTCGTGTCCGCCCTGCGGCGCCGCAGCGATGACGAGGAGCTGATTCGAAGCGCCGAATCCTCACTGGTCCAGGCGGAGATCGCCGAGGCGGTTGCCTGGATGAATGAAGGCCGGAGCGAGGAAGCCACCTGCCGGCTGGAGCAGATCGCCGCCGCGACCTCGAATACCGGGCTGCGGAAGGATGTCGAGGCGCAGATGGCCTCGATGGCCGATCTGGCACGGGCCAACCTCCAGATCTCGATGTTCAACCGCGCCGCGGAGCATGCCGGCCGGGGGGACCTGGACCTGGCCGTTCGGGAACTCGACCGGCTGCTGGAGGTGGTACGGGATCCTCAGTTGCGGGAGCGCGCGCTGACGGCTCGTGAGGAGTTCCTGCGAGTCGAGCGGCACAACGAGGCGGTCAGCCTCTACAACACCGCCGTGGACATGGTGAAGGTCCGCCGGTTCGGCGAGGCCCGAAGCTTGCTGCGCCGGGTGTTGGAGCAGGAGCCCGAGGACTCGTTGAAGCAGCAGGCCCAGACCCTGCTGGGCCAGCTGGGCGATCGCCGCTAGCTCCTTGGCGGTTCCATTTCGGCTCGGCGCCGGAACGTCTGCCCGGCGAGCGGAGCGCCCGGGTCTCCAGATCGCGGCTGAGCGCGGTGCGACCGGTCGAACCGGGGATCAGGGCACCAGGGGCCAGACCCGGGGCACGATCAACAGGGTCATCGCTCCCAGCAACAGGATCAGCGGCACCCCCAGCCGCAGGTAGTCGCCGAAGCGGTAGCCGCCGGGGCCGTAGACCATCAGGTTCGTCTGGTACCCGATCGGCGTGGCGAAGCTCGCCGACGCTCCCATCATGATCGTCACCACGAAGGGCCAGAGGCTGACGCCGAGGCTCGCAGCCGTCGCCTGCGCCACCGGAAAGACCAGCACCGCCGCCGCGTTGTTGGTGATGAAACAGGTGAACAGGCTGGTCAGCACGAACACCACCGCAAGGGCCAGCATCGGGTCGCGGCCGCCAACCGAGAGCCAGCTGTCGGCGATGGCCTGAGCGGCTCCGGTGGATTCCATCGCCGCACCCAATCCCAGCGAGGCACCGATGATCGTCAGCACCGACCAGTCGACGCTGGAGCGGGCCGAGGAACCGGTGGTGCAACGGGTCGCGATCATCAGTCCGGCGGCCAGCAGGGCTGCTTCGAGCATGCTCAGGAGCGAGGTGGCGGTCAGCAACACCATCGCCGCCAGGATCGACACCGCATAGCGGCTACGCTCGTGGCGGGGAGCGGTCCAGCCCTGAAGCTCGCTGACCAGCAGGAAATCCCTGGAGTTGCGCTGTTGCTCGAGGAACGAGGGTGGTGCCTCGAGCATCAACGTGTCTCCGGGCCGCAGCACGATGTCGCCGATCTTGCGCCGGATCCGTTCGCCGGCCCGGGCGGCGGCGATGACCACCGCTCCGTAGCGCGCGCGGAAGCGCCCCTCGCGAATCGTCTGGCCGACGAGAGGGCAGTTGACCGAGATGACCGCCTCGATCAGGCGCCGCTCGGGCCGGGGCTGGTCCAGCTTGAACAGCTGGTGGGCCACGGGAGCCAATCCCTTGAGCTTCACCAGGTCGGCGACCGAATCGACCATGCCGACGAAGACCAGCACGTCACCGGCCTGGAGTTTCTCGGTGGGGGCGACGGCGGGCAGGACCGTGTCGCCTCGTTCGATTTCGGCGACGAACGCGCCGGGCAGATTGCGCAGGCCGGCCTGCTCGATGGTCTGGCCGATCAACGGGCTCTGGGGTTGAATGGCCAGTTCGGCGACGTACTCCCTGGCGTCGCTCGGCGTGTCGAGGGGTGGCTTCCGTTCAGGTATGAGGCGTGGGCCGGCGACGACGACGAACGCCGTGGCGACCAGGGAGAAGGGGAGACCGACCCAGGCGAGTTCGAAGAACCCGATCGGTCCGAGGTCGGTTCGTTCGAGCACCAGGCCGTGAACGATCAGGTTCGTGCTCGTGCCGACCAGGGTGCAGGTTCCGCCGAAGATCGCGGCGTAGCTGAGCGGCAGCATGAACTTCGACACCGAGATCCGCTGGCGCCGGCACCAGTCCTCGATGGCCGGCACCATCATCGCCACCACCGGGGTGTTGTTGAGGAAGGCGCTCATGGCGATCACCGGCGCCATCATCCGCACCTTGGCCACGTGCAGGGAGGCGGTGCGGCCGAACACGATGCGGCCGAGCTGCTGCACCGATCCGGTATCGATCAATCCCGCGACGACGGCAAACAGCACCCCGACCGTCGCGAGCCCGGGGTTGGCCAGCCCGGCCAGCGCCTCCGACGGGGTCAGGACGCCGCTGACGATCAGAAGGGTCAGCGCCCCGACCAGGATCAGGTCCGGGGCATAGCGGGTGAAAGCCAGCCCGCCCAGCGTGAGCAGCAGCACGCCGATGGTGAACCACCCCTGCCAGGCCAACTCCATGCTTGCGGGCACCTCGCGGATCGTCCCGGTCGCTCCAACGCGGCAGGGCGTGCCTCGCTAAATTAGGGCAAAAAGAAGGCCGGGCAAGGGCCCGGCCGGCTGGAACAGAGGGGAATCGAAGGAATGAGAGCCGGCGACACCCCGGGGGGATAGTGGGCGGGATCACCGGGGCACCGCCGGTCTCAACTTGTCAGGTCAGGGTCAGGCCCCGGCAGCGACCTGGGCCAGTTTGCTTCTCCGGGAGGTCGCCAGCGCCGACAGCAGGTCGGAGCGCCGGAGCTTCTGGATCGCCTCGACCTCGATCTGACGGACCCGCTCCCGGGAAAGGCCGATGATGCGGCCGACTTCCTCGAGGGTGTGGGTCGTGTCGTTGCCGATGCCGAAGCGCAGGCGCACGATGCGCTCTTCCCGCTCGCTCAGCGAGCTGAGGGGAGCCTCCAGTTTCTCGCGCAGTTCACGGGCTTCGCTGCTCTCGACCTGGAGGGCGGCCTTGGGATCCTTGATCGTCTCCAGCAGGCCGTGACCGTTCTCGGCACGAGAAAGGTCGTCGAAGCTCAGGGGTTCGCTGACGAGGCTGTTGATCTCCTCGACCTGATCCTTGGGCATCTTCAACCATCGAGCGATCTCGATGTTGGACGGACGCCGGCCGAGATCCTGGCCGAGTTCACGGGTCGCACGCACGATCTTCTTGCGGCGCTCGTTGAGGTGGACCGGAATGCGAATCGTGCGGCGCTTGTCGGCCAGGCCGCGGTCGATCGCCTGGCGGATCCACCAGTAGGCGTAGGTCGAGAACTTGATGCCGCGGTCGTGCTCGAACTTCTCCACCGCCTTCATCAGGCCCAGGTTTCCGTCCTGGACGAGGTCAGATAGAGGGAGGCCGCGGTTCAGGTATTGCTTGGCGATATGGACGACGAGGCGCAGGTTGGCGACGATCATCGCCTCCCGGGCGTTGTCCAGGCGCCGCTTCTCCCGGCGGATGGCCAGGGAGCGCTTGCGTAGTGAAGGCTCGGAGGCTTCCTGAGAGCGGAAGCGGCGATAGACCTCTTCGACATTGTCGAAAGGCCAGTCGGTTCCCTTCTCGGGCAGTTCGGTGCCCGCGAGCAGGGAATCGCGAACTCCGCGAGGGAGCCGTCTCAGCTGAGCGGCCATACCTTCGCGAGCGGCGCGCAGCTCACCGGCGAGGCGAACCTCTTCGGTGGCGTCGATCAACGCGTGGCGACCCATGTCGCGCAGGTAGAGTTTGAGCACCTGCTCACCACTCTCCTCGCTGCCGGCACGGCGCTCCTGCTTCTTCTCAGGGGTGGTTTTGGAAGCGACTTTCGGGAGCGCAAAGCTCCCGCGGGTTTTTTCTGGTTGGGGCCAGTGATGCATCGCGAACTCCTCGAGCCCTCTGGAGTTGAACTACACCACGGAATATACCTGTACAAAACCTGGATGTCAAGGTTTTGTCCAAGACATAGCTCTGCCGTATGGGGGCCATAGGGCAGATAGATGGGATTTCTCAGGTTTTTCGGTGAAATAACGCATGGACGCGGAAAACCGGCTTGTTCAGGACGCCTGGACAACCATCCACAGCGCCACAAGGCTGCGCAGCGTCCATGCCAGGGTGCGTACCCAGTTGGAGCGGACGAGCCGTCGATGGGCGGTTTCGTCGAAGCTCTGCAACAGCCGGCGGTGGCTGGGGACCTGGGACAGCCAGGTGCTGATCCAGATCGCGGCGAGGAGCCCGAGGCCCGCGAGGGCCGCGCCCCTGGGCACCCCCGGCGGGGGAAACAGGGCTATCCAGCCCGCCGCGGCCGCTTCGGCCAACATCGGTGGCCCGACGACGAACCCGGTTCGCCGCATGTGTTCCACCTGATAGGCCTCGAACCCCGAGCCGACCCGGGCGAACAGCGGGTAGTGAACCCACTGGACGAACCAGATCAGACCGGTCATGAACAGGGTGGCGGCAGCCTGGACGTAGAGCACCGCGTGCATCCCCAACCCTCCATGGACAGGATCTGGACCGTCTGAAGATGCCCTGTTTGCCCTGGGGATGTCCAATCTCAATCCTGGAAAAACTTGGACAGAGGGATTAGTCTCCCAGGCACATGAGCACCGATCCGAAACATCCGATCCAGGTCGTCGTTCGCCGCACCGGTCTGACCGCCGATGTGATCCGCGTCTGGGAACGGCGCTACAACGCCGTGGAGCCCCGCCGGTCGGACACCAACCGCAGGCTCTACAGCGACGCCGACGTCGAGCGACTGCGCTTGCTGCGCAAGGCGACGCTCTCGGGCAGGCGGATCGGTGACGTGGCCGAGTACAGCGACGACGAGCTGCGGCAGTTGACCGCCGATGACGCCGAGGCCGAAGCGCTTGCGCCCAGACCGGCGGGCAAGCGCAACGACGTCTCGGTTCAGTCCCATCACGATGCCTGCCTCGCCGCGGTGCGTGCCCTGGACGGCGACGGGCTCCAGCAGGCGCTGTCCAACGCGGCGGTGACCCTGGCAACCCCGGTGCTGCTCGAGCGCCTGTTGATGCCCCTGCTGCGGGAGATCGGCGACCTGTGGCGTGAGGGCACTTTGCGGGTGGCCCACGAGCATCTCGCGTCGGCGATCGTGCGATCGTTCCTCGGAGCCCTCAAGAACCGCGGCAACGCAGGCGTGGCCGCGGAGAGCGGTCCCGAGGTGGTGGTCACCACTCCGGCAGGGCAGATTCACGAACTCGGTGCGTTGATGGTGGCGGTGACCGCGTCTCTCGATGGATGGCGGGTGACCTACCTGGGTCCCAATCTCCCTGCCGAGGAGATCGCCGCTGCCGTACGCGGCAGGGACTGCAAGGCGCTGGCGATGAGCGTCGTCTATCCCGCCGACGATCCGCAACTGGTCGTCGAGTTGCGTCGGCTGCGGGATCTCTTGCCCGAGGGACTGCCCGTCATCGTCGGCGGTTCCGCCGCCCACGGCTATGGGCAGGTGCTCGCCGAGGTCGGGGCGACGGTTCGCGAGGACATGCAGGCGTTTCGCCGTGAGCTCGAATCGATTCGTTTCGGCCGCTGAATCCACCTTCCGTTAAAAGCGACCGAACCGGTTCTTGCGAGGGGTTTGACGGATTCCATCAGCTTGTTTATCTTCCCGTCGACCCGGTTTTCCCAAGGAGCAGTCCGAGCCATGTTCACGTTTCAGGCCGAGCAATGGATGTCGCTGCGAACGAGTCGCAACTGCGATCTCCGCCTGGGTTCTGAGACGGGATCCCTGCGCCTTCGACGTTTGCTCCTTAATGCGAACGAGTCGCAGAAAGTGGTTGCCCCTCCGGGCCGGCATCCCTGGCCGCAGGCCCTTTTGTGCGACCGGTTCGCAACTAAGCAGGGAGTGCTCGGCAGCTCGGCGGCCGACGCCTGCTGCTCATTAATGCGAATGGTTCGCAAGTTTGCTTCTCGTCCCTGCTTCCCTTGCCGCAATCTCGCGGTGCTCCCTGGCTCTGCTCGATCGAACCCCCTCGAGGCCGCACGACCTGCGGCCGGTTGGAGTCCCCGATGAAGTTCCCCAAGGTCATGCCTCTTCTGCTCGCCATCCTGTTGCTGTCGGCGCCTGGCGCCCTTTTCGCCGATGAGACCGATGCGAGTTCGGACTCGAACGACGGCACCGAGTCCTCGAGTTCCGGCAACGATGAGACCGCATCGACGGAGCCGGGCCAATCGGACATCTTCGAGCGGGTTCGCGTTGCCGGCCGTCCCGACGAGCGCATCCGTATCCCGGGGTCGGTGGACTATCTCGACGAGGAGACTCTCAAAGAGCAGGGCTACACCGACATCCACCGCATCGTCGGCTTGATCCCCGGAGTCAATTTCCAGCAGGAAGACGGATACGGCCTGCGCCCCAACATCGGCATGCGCGGCACCGGCGTGGAGCGCAGCTCGAAGATCACCCTGCTGGAGGATGGCGTGCTGGCTGCGCCGGCGCCCTACTCCGCACCCTCCGCCTACTACTTTCCCACTGCCGCGCGCATGGCCGGCGTCGAGGTCCACAAGGGCTCCGCGTCGATCCAGCAAGGGCCGTACACCAACGGCGGTGTCCTGAACCTGCTCTCGTCGCCGATCCCCGACGGCTTCGGCGGAGACGTCGATCTGATGGTCGGCAACAACAGCACCCTGCAGGGCCGGGTCCGCGTCGGTGATTCGTCGGAACGCTTCGGTTGGTTGTTCGAGACGTTCCAGACCGATACCGAGGGCTTCAAGGATCTCGACACCGGCGGGGAGACCGGTTTCGATCTGCAGGACTACATGGCCAAGATCCGGTTCACCAGCGACGCGTCGTCGCCGGCTTTCCACGCCTTCGAATTGAAGCTGGGCAAGACGACCCAGTTCGGAAACGAGACCTATCTGGGATTGAGCCAGGCGGACTTCGACGCCGAGCCGAATCGCCGCTACGCCGCCTCCCAGGAAGACAACATCGATACCGATCACGAGCAGATCCAGGCGCGCTACCTGTACCGGCCCAACCAGCGCTTCGATCTGACCGTCACCGCCTACAACAACGACTTCTTCCGCAACTGGCGCAAGCTGGAGAAGGTCAACGGTATCGGCGTGGCCAACGTTCTCGCAGACCCCAACAGCTTCGCCGGGGAGTTCGACATCCTGCGTGCCGATCTGGCTGCCGATTCCGCCGACGATGCGCTCAGCGTGCGCAACAACCGCCGCAACTACTACAGCCGGGGGCTCGATCTGCGGGCCGGCCTCAATCTCGGCAGCGGCAACGTGACCCATGCCTTGGAGTTCGGCGCCCGCTACCACGAGGACGAGGAGGACCGCTTCCAGGAGGAGGACGGTTTCCGCATGACCGCCGCCGGCGCCATGGAATTGACGACCTTCGGCGTTCCCGGGAGCCAGGCCAACCGGATCAGCGACGCCGAGGCGGTCTCGCTGTTCGTCCGGGACACCATCTCCGTCGGTCGCTGGGCCTTCACCCCCGGCGTGCGCTTCGAGTCCATCGATTTCGAACGCCGTGACTTTGTCGACGCCGCGCGCACGACGCTGACCCGCGACCCCCGGCAAAATTCCGTCGACGAGGTGATCCCCGGCGTCGGCGCCAGCTACGAGATCCAGGACGGCCGGGTGCTGTTCGTCGGCGTCCACCGGGGCTTCTCGCCCCCGGGGCCGGGCGCCGCCGAGGAGACCCGGGTCGAGGAGAGCGTCAACTACGAGCTCGGCTACCGCCACCACTCCGGAGGATTCCAGGCCGAGGTGATCGGCTTCTTCAACGACTACGACAACCTGCTCGGGGTCTGCACCGTCTCCGTCGACCCGAACTGCGACGTCGGCGACGTGTTCAACGGTGGTGAGGTGCAGGTTCAGGGGCTCGAGCTGTCGCTGCGTCACGACCTGACTGCCGGCCGCAACGCCGGGTTCCGCGCGCCGGTTTCACTGGTCTACACCTACACCGACGCCGAGTTCTCCAACAGCTTCGACTCCGACTTCGGCCCCTGGGGCAATGTCGCCGCCGGCGATAACCTGCCTTATCTGCCGGAGCAGCAGGCCACCCTGAGTGCCGGCCTGGTCTTCCAGCGCTTCGCGACCCACGCCAACGTCAACCTGACCAGCGAGTCGCGCACCGATGCCGGCCAGGGTGCGATTCCCCAGGCGGAATCGATCGACGCCCAGGTAACCGTCGACTGGTCGGCCCGCTACACCCTGCGTTCGAACCTCGATCTGCAGCTTCAGGTGCGCAACCTGTTCGACGAGCAGTACGTGGTTTCCCGCCGTCCGGCGGGGCTGCGCCCGGGCATCGACCGCACCGTACTCGCCGGAGTCCGCTTTGGCTTCTGACCCCGCGGCCCGAACGGGTTTATGATTGGAGTGTCCGGCGGGCGGCACCTCGCCGGACGCTTCATTCAGCCGAAGCCCTACGGGAGACGCCATGTCCGCAGGAGAGAAGGCCGGCGAGGAGAAGACCCGGCTGACCGCCCGGGCCAGCTGCGCCGGTTGAGCGAGCAAGATGGGACCCGCGTCCCTGGCGCAGGTGCTGCGCCCGCTCGCCGACATGTTCGATCCGGAGGCATTCCCGGACCTGCTCAGCGGCCTGTCGACCCCCGACGACGCTGCGGTCTGGCGCCTCGACGATACCCGTGCGCTCGTCCTGACCACCGACTTCTTCCCTCCGGTGGTCGACGATCCCCACGCCTTCGGCTCGATCGCCGCGGCCAACGCTCTTTCCGACCTGTTCGCCATGGGGGCCCGCCCGCTGTTCGCCCTCAATCTGGTCGGCTTCCCCGACGATCTGCCTGAATCGATTCTCTCGGAGATCCTGCGGGGCGGGGGAGAGAAGGTGCGGGAGGCCGGCGCCGTGATCGCCGGCGGCCACACCACCACCGACCAGGAGCCGAAGTACGGCCTGGCGGCGCTGGGTCTCGTCGATCCTCAGCGGGTCTGGACCAAGGGAGGTGCGCTGGACGGCGACCGGCTGCTCCTGACCAAGCCGCTGGGGAGCGGGTTGATCACCACCGCCCATCGTGCCGACTCCGTCGACGGGGCCTCTCTCGATGCGGCGATCGCCAGCATGTCGCGGCTGAACGGCAACGCGGCGCGGATTCTCGGCGAGGCCGAGGGCGCGGTTCACGCCTGCACCGACATTACCGGCTACTCGCTGATGGGCCACGGATTCGAGATGGCGTCCCAGTCTTCGCTGAAGCTGCGGATGCATTTCGACCGGCTGCCCCTGCTCGAGGGCGCCCGGGATTGCGCCGAGCAGGGCCGGATTCCGGGAGGGACCCGGCGCAACGCCGAGGCCTTCCGTGACCGGGTCCGCCTGGCTGCCGATACGGCGGAGTGGCAAAAGGCGTTGCTGTTCGATCCCCAGACATCGGGCGGTTTGTTCGCGGCGGTCTCCGCCGACGCCGCCGGGGAGATCGAGCGCGCCTTCCGCGCGGCGGGAGAGCCGATCTGGTGGGTCGGCGAAGCGATCGCCGGTCCGGCCGGGATCGAGGTAGCCTAGAGGCCGGCTGGCGGCGCTCCGCAGCCGCAACCGAGGAGTTTCCATGCGCGCGATCAACGTCTGGGCCTGGCAAGAACAGTTGAGCGCTCCCGGCCGCATGCAGCGGACCCAGATCTGTTCCGACGCAAGCGGCGCAGCGCAGCGCATGGCGCCCGGGGGGCAGATCGTCGGGGAGGCCGGCTGGCATGTGGCCATCCCGTTCCGCGATCTTTCCGATCTGGCCGCGCGGCTGAGTTCGACCCCCCTTCCGCCGCACATTCGCGGCGACGATCTGCTCCAGCGGGGCGAGGTGCACACCCTCGGTATCGATTGTCACGGCGCCGACGGGATCTTCTACCCCGAGGGCGTGCCCGGGGTTCGGGTAGGCTGGCGCGACCTCGATCGCTACGGCGAGGCCCTGCGGGACATCGGCCTGATGACCGCGTCCCGGTCCAGAGAAGTTTCGATTCCTTCGGCCGGCGGGCGGCGCTTACCCCGGATCGAACGGGTCGGGCCGTCGACCATCATGCTGATCTGCTGCAACACCGGAGCCGGGAGAAACGGAACGCGGCTACTTCAGCAACTCTCCTACCGCTTTCCTCATCGGCAGGTGGTAGGTTTCTCGACCACCGTGGTAATCCCTCGCCTGCAGAGCGTCGAGGATCCGGCCACCGGTGAGGCCTGCGTCGCGCCCTTCTCCCTCGACTCGGGGGAGCACGGCATGCGTCTGTCGGAGACCGACGCCTGGATGGAGGAGTTCCGCCGGGTTCACGGCCAGGTGCCGCAAGGCCTTCCCTGGGCCGATGCCACGGCAGAGAACGCCAAGATCGCCGTCGACGGCCGCATCACCCAGATGCCGCAGAACGAGCGGCGCACCGCCTCGCTGGTTCCGTCGCTCAACGGTCCGCCCAGAGGCAATACCGCCCGGCCGACCCGCAGCGGGACCACCCGCCGCCGGGTCGTTTGAGCGGCTAGGCCACTAGAGCGTCGCCGGCGCCTCGTCGGTACCGATCCCTTCGCCGGGTTCCGTCGACGAGCGGCTGCCGCGGGTGAACAGCGCCCGCAGGTCTTCGAGCACCGTGTAGCCGCAGGGAATCAGGATCAGGGTGATGAACGTCGAGAACAGCACGCCGTAGGCCAGGGACACCGCCATCGGGATCAGGAAGCGCGCCTGCATGCTCTCTTCGAACATCAGCGGGCTCAGCCCGACGAAGGTGGTCAGCGAGGTCAGCAGGATCGGCCGGAAACGGGCGACGCCCGCCTCCCGCACCGCATCGTGCAGCGAGCCGTGCTCCTCGCGGTAGCGGTTGATGAAGTCGACCATCACCAGGCTGTCGTTGACCACGACCCCGGCCAGGGCCACGATGCCGAACATCGAGAGGATCGTCAGATCCATCCCCATGATCACGTGTCCCCAGACCGCGCCGACCAGGCCGAAGGGGATCGCCGCCATGATCAGCGCCGGTTGGATGTACGACCGCAACGGGATCGCGAGCAGCGCGTAGATGCCGATCGAGGCCAGGATCAGACCGACGAACAGCCCTGCCATGGTGTCCCGTTGTTCCGCGTTCTGCCCTTCGAACGAGAAGGTCATGCCGACGTAACGGTCGGTCAGCTGGGGCAGGAACCCCTCGCCCAGATCGGCCAGCACGTCGGAGGCGTTGGTCAGGGATTCGTCGACGTCGGCGGTGACGTTGATCGCCCGCCGCCGGTCGACCCGGGTGATCGTGGCGTAGCCGCGGCCCGCCTCGACGTCGGCCACCTCGGAGAAGGGGACCTCGAGCCCGGTGGCGGTGCGGATGCGCATGCTCTCCACATCGTCCAGGGAGCGACGCTCCGCCTCGGGGTAGCGCACCATGACCTTGAGTTCATCCCGGCCCCGCTGGATACGTTGGGCCTCTTCCCCGTAGAACGCCTGGCGCACCTGGCGGCCCAGGTCGGACATGCTCAGCCCGACCAACTCCGCCTGGGGCCGGATGCCCAGTTTCAGTTCGCGCTTGCCCTCGAGGAAGGAGTCGGCGATCTCGTAGACCCCGTCGTAACCGGCGAGCTTTCTCTTGAGCTCTTCGGCGGCTGCCTCGAGCTGCTGAATGTCCGGGCCGGCGAGCTGCACGTTGATCGGTTCGCCGGCGGAGAAGATGCTGGCACCGAAGACCACCTCCTCGGCGTCGGGGATCGCGCCGGTGAGTTCACGCCAGCGGTTGACCAGGTAGTCGGAGTCGATGGCCCGGCCTTCTGAAGGGGTCAGTTCGATGGTGACCTCGGCGACATGCCCCGCCGAGACCGTCGTTCCGATCTGTCCGCCGTTGCGCGCCTGCTGCTCGGCGGTCGGTTGGGAGCCGATGGCGGTCAGGGTGTGGACCACCACATCCTCGCCGGTTTCGTCCAGCACTTCCTGGCGCAGCCGCGCGGCGCTCCGTTCGATCCGGTCCGCCGCCTGGGCGGTGGTTTCCACCGGAGTGCCGAGAGGCATGGTCACGCCGGCGGTCAGGAAGTCCGCCGGCACGTCGGGGAAGAAGACGAAGCCGACGTACTTGCCGGCCCACAGGCCCATGGTCAGCGAAAGGGTCGCGATCCCGAGGGCGACGGTGACGTAGCGCCAGCGGATCGCGATCTCGAGCCCGGGAGCGTAGAAACGCCGCACCGCGGTCATCAGCCCGTCGGCGAAGCGTCCCTGGAACCGTCTCCAGGCCCGGGAGAAGGCGTTGCGGTCGGCGTCGGCGATCTCCTTCCGGTGAGACAGGTGCGCCGGAAGAATCAGCAGCGACTCGATCAACGAGAACACGAGGCAGGGGATCACCACCAGCGGGACCACGCGCATGAACTTGCCCATGGTGCCCTCGATCGCCATCAACGGGGCGAAGGCGGCGATGGTCGTCAGGATGGCGAAGACGACCGGCTTACCCACCTCCTGGGCGCCGGAGATCGCACCGCGCAGTCCACCCGCCCCACGCTGCTGATGGGAGTAGATGTTCTCGCCGACGATGATCGCGTCGTCGACCACGATGCCGAGCACGACGATGAAGGCGAACATCGAAAGCATGTTGATGGTCACGTCGACCATCGGCAGCATCCACAGCGCGCCGAGGAACGAGATCGGGATGCCGAGGCTGACCCAGAACGCCAGGCGGAATCGCAGGAACAGCGCCAGCACGATGAAGACCAGGATGAATCCCAGGAGGCCGTTGGACAGCAGCAGATTGAGCCGCTGCTGCAGGATGATCGAGTTGTCGTTCCAGGGCGCCATGCGCATGCCGGGGGGCAGCCACGCCACCGATTCCTCGATGTAGCGGTTGACCTTGTCCGCGACTTCCAGCGCGTTCTGGTCGCCGGTGCGGAACACCTCGAGGATCACCGCCGGGCGTTCGTCGAACAGGCTCGATTGATCGGTTTCGGCGAAACCGTCCCGCACCTCGGCCACGTCGCCGACCCGCAGCTGGGTGCCGTCGGGCCGGGTCAGGAGCACGATCTGTTCGAATTCCCGGCCGACCTCCGCCTCGCCGATGGTGCGCAGCAGGATCTCGCCTCCCTCGGTGCGGACCGACCCGCCGGGAAGGTCGACCGAAGAGCGGCGCACCGCGTCGGCGATGCGGCTCATGGTCAGGCCGTGGCGGCGCAGGTCGTCCTCAGAAACCTCGATCGAGATCTCGTAGGGCCGGGCGTTGACCAGGCTGACCAGGGTGATCCCGTCGAGGGCGGCGAGGTCGTCGCGAACCCGGTCGCCCAGTTGGCGCAGCGGCTTCTCCTCGATGTCGCCGTAGAGCGCGATGTTGATCACCTGCTGGCGATTGTCCAGCTCCTGGATCACCGGCTCTTCGGTCTCGGCGGGGAAGCTGGTAATGCCGTCGACCCGGTTCTTGACGTCGTCCAGCACATCCCGCAGGTCGGCGCCGATCTCCAGCTGGATGCGCACCATGCCCACGTTCTCGTTGGCCGTCGACGTGATCTTCTTGATGCCCTCCAACCCGTCGACCGCTTCCTCGATTCGCGCGCAGACCGCTTCCTCGACCTCCTCGGGAGCGGCGCCGGGGTATTCGACGGTCACCGTGATCATGTCCATCGAGATCTCGGGGAAGACCTCGAGGGTGATGGTGAACGCGGTGATCAGGCCCGCGGCCAGGATCAGGATCATCAACACGTTGGCGGCAACGGAGTTGCCGGCGAACCAGGAGATCATGCGGTTCATGCAGCCTCCCTGGACCGGACCGGCTCGGTCTCGGGCGCGTCGGAGACGCTGACCTTCATCCCGTCGGTGACTGCGCCGATGTTCGACAGGCAGACCTGCTCGCCCCCGCGCAGCCCGGAACGGATCAACGCGGTAGTGGCGTCGGTGCGCAGCACGTCGACCTCCCGGAAGCGGAGGCGGTTGTCTGCGTCGACCACCAGCACCCGGTCTCCCTCGCGGAGCGCGCCCCGGGGAATCGCCGCCACATCCTCGAACAGGCGTCCCTCGATGGCGGCCTCGACGTACATGCCGACCGACAGCGGAGGGCGGTCACCACTCTTTCCGCGGCCGTAGGGGTTTTTGATCCGGGCGACCACGTGGACCAGGCGGCTCTGGGGATCGATCTCCCCTTCGGTGCGGACGATGCGCCCTTCCCAGGCATGTTCCGCGCCGGCGAACTCGGTCTTGAGTTGGACCCGCGGGCCGTTCCGCGCGCCTTCACCCCGGTAGCCGTAGGGCACGTCGAGGAAGGCCAGGTCCTTGTCGGCCAGCGGCAATCGGACCTCGGCATAGTCCACGGCGTAGAGGGTGGCGAGCACGACGTTGGCGGTGACGAACTGGCCGACATCCACCTGCTTGCTGCGCACGCGGCCGGCGTAGGGGGCGCGCACGGCAGTCCGTTCCAGATTGCGCTTCGCCTGAGACAGCGCCGCCTCGGCGGCCTGGAGCGCGGCCCGGGCCCGGGCCAGTTGCGGCGCCCGCCGGGTCAGCGGCGGCGCTTCCCCTTCACCCAGCGATTCCCATTCCCGCCGGGCGACCTCGGCCTCGGCCTCTTCCTGGGCGATGGCCAGCCGGGCCTGGGCGACTTCGGCCTCGGCGCGAATCACCGCCTGCTCGTAGTCGAAGGGTTCGATGCGAAGCAGAGTCTGGCCCTTCTCGAAGAAGCCGCCGGACTCGAAGGATGGAGCGACCTCGATCACCCGGCCGCTGACCTCGGCGGTCAGGGTGCTCTCGGTGCGCGGAGTCACGGTGCCCTGGCTCGCGACCCGCAGCTGAACGTCCTCGAGCACGACCGGGTGCACCCTGACGAGCGGAGCCGGTGTCTCGGGGATCTGGGTCTTGGCTTCGGGACGGGTGGCGAA
This sequence comes from Acidobacteria bacterium Mor1, assembly GCA_001664505.1. Taxonomy (GTDB): domain Bacteria; phylum Acidobacteriota; class Polarisedimenticolia; order Polarisedimenticolales; family Polarisedimenticolaceae; genus Mor1. The sequence goes on along the minus strand of CP011806.1, from coordinate 2,905,105 downwards.
CATCGCCCAGGCGCCGGCGAGACCCAGCGCGACGATCAACAGCGGCAGGAGGATGGCGAGGGGGCGCTTCATGAGGCGGGATCCTTCTTCACGGCCTGGGCCGTTTGCAGCGGGGGAGAGGCGGGGCTGGCGGCGAAGCCGCCGCCCAGGGCCAGATGCAGGTCGATCCGGTTTTCCAGCCGCCGCCGGCGGATCGAGAGCAACTCGGTTTCGGCGTTGAGGGCCGAGCGTTGGGATTCGAGCACGGTGATGTAGCCGGTCAGTCCGCGGCGGTAGCGTTCCTCGGAGAGTTCCCGGGCTGCGCGAGCCTGTTCGGCGCTTTCCCGGGTGTGGGCCTCCTGGTCGGCGAGGAAGTTCTCGGCGGCCAGAGAGGTTTCGACCTCCGAGTAGGCCGCCAGCACCGCCGACGCGTAGGCCGCGACCGCCTGTTCACCCGCCGCGGCGTTGAGCGCCACGTTGGCCCGCAGCCGGCCGCCCTGGAAGATCGGTTGGGTCAGACCGGCGACGAGACTCCACACGCTGAAGTCGCCGTCCAGCAGATCGCCCAGTTCCGAACTGGTGCTTCCGGTGCTGCCGGTCAGATTGAGGCTCGGGTAGAGCGCCCGTTTGGCCGCGACGACTCGTTCATCGGCGGCGCGCAGACGGCGTTCGGCGGCGACCAGATCGGGCCGTCGCGCGACGAGGTCCGCGGGAAGGCCGGCCGGGACCGGCGGAGGCAGATCGGGCAGGGAAGTAGCTGCCTGCAGCGCCCCCGACGGATAGCGGCCGAGCAGGGTCTCGAGGTTGCGGGTCTGGGCATCGAGTTCGGCGCGACGCTGTTCGATCAACGCCTCGGCCCGAGCCAGATTGTTCAGCGCCAGGCGCAGGTCGACCGCGGTGCGCACGCCCGACGCGTAGCGCGCCCGCACCTGCTCGGCGGTGCGCCGGAAGCTCTCGGCGCTGGTCTCGGCCAGGGCGAGTTGTTGCGTCGCCTCGGTAACGCGGAAGTAGGCCTTGGCCGTGCCGGCGGCGAGGGACAGTCGAGCGGCTTCGAGATCTGCCGCGGCCGCTTCGAAGTCGGCGACGGCGGCCCGGGCGCCGGCGCGAATCCGGCCCCACAGATCCGGTTCCCAGGAAACGCCGAAGGAGAGCCCGAGGGTGGTCGCGGTGGTCGATGCCGGCTGCCCCGGCGTGGAGCCGGGGATCGGCAGTCCGATGAAGATCTGCTTGCTGCGGTTGCCGTTCAACGAGCCGGAGACCTGCGGTTTCAACTCGGCGCCGGCGATGCGCGCCTGGGCTTCGGCCTGGGCCAACCGCGCTGCGGCCGCCTGCAGGTCGTAGTTTCCGGTCAACGCCTGGCGAACCACGTCGTCCAGTTGCGGGCTCTCGAAGCCCGCCCACCAGTCGGCGCGAGCTTCGCCGGTCGCAGCGCTCTCGGCTGCGGCCCAGCGGTCAGGCACCGATTGAGTCGTCGGCAGCGTGCGCTTTGCCGGCGCGGGAACGCAGGCGGCGCAGGTCAGGGCCAACAGAACGATGGGGAGCGCGTGCTTCATCGGTTGCCTCCTCGGTCGGTGGTCTTCGCAGAGGCTTGGCGTGGCGTGGCCGGCGCCGACAGCCCGGCGACCAGGAACGGGATCAGATGCGCCTTGAACTCTTCGACGCTCTCGATGCGATGCTGTTCGCCGGCGATCTTGGGCACCATCTCGGTCAGCGCCAGCGAGTGGGCCATCGAGCCGACCATGAACACCAGCCGCCAGAACACGTCGTGCTCATCCAGGTGGGGCACCGCGCGGTGGATCGCCCGGCCGAAGCGGAAGGCGACCTCGCGAAACTGTTCGACCATGATGCGGGTCAGGTTGGCGTCGGGATGGCTGTAGGTTTGCCCGAACAGCCGCATGAAGATCGGGCTGCCCTCGCAGCAGATGCGAAGGGGCGGGTCGATGAAGGCGTCGACCACCTCGGCGAGGGCCGGTGGTTCCGATGACGTTTCGAGCCGGTCGAGGATCTCGAGCCGCTGCCGGTTGAGCGGCCCGACACGGCGCTCGAAGACCGCCTTGATCAGCTCTTCCTTCGAGCCGAAGTGGTAGTTCACCGCGGCCAGGTTCACCCCGGCGCCGGCGGTGATGTCCCGCAGCGAGGTGTCCGAGAAGCCGTGGTCGGCGAACAGCCGCTCAGCCTCGTCGAGGATCTTTTCCTTGGTATCGCCAGGGGGCATGGGGCCTCCATCAAACGTTTGTTTGAATCGTACGTTTGATACTAGGCCCTGGTTTCAGCAATCGCCAGATTCCGGCGAGGATTTCCCAGGTTTTCGGTCAGGCCCGGGCTACTCCCGGCTGAACACCACCTCGCCGTCGAGGATCGTGTGGAGCACCCGGGTGCCGAGGATCCGGTCGTCGGGAACCGTCAGGATGTCCCGGTCCAGCACGGTGATGTCCGCCAGCTTGCCGACCTCGAGGGAGCCCTTGTCGTCCTCCTCGAAGGCCGCGTATGCGGCGTTCCAGGTGTACGACCGGAGCGCTTCCTCCCGGGTCATCACCTGCTCCGGGTAGAAGGCGCGGCCTCCGATGTTGCGGGTCACGCTGGCGTAGAAGCTGGGGATCGGGTCGACGTTCTCGACCGGCGCGTCGGTGCCGTTGGTCACGACGGCGCCGCTGTCGATCAGCGAACGCCACATGTAGGCGCCGCTCGCCGCCCGCTCGCTTCCCAACCGCTTGGGCACCCAGGGGGCGTCGGAGGTGCAGTGCACTCCCTGCATCGAGGCGACGACCCCCAATTCGGCGAAGCGGGGCAGGTCGTCCGGGTGCAGGTGCTGAGCGTGTTCGACCCGCCAGCGCTTGGATGCCGGGTCGTCGCCCAGGGTGCGCTCGAAGATGTCCAGGGTCTCCCGGTTGGCCCGGTCGCCGATGGCGTGGACGCAGAGCTGGATGTCGTGCTCCAGAGCGAGCCCCGCGCTCTCTTCGATCGTCGGGATGTCCACGGTGTTGAGGCCCGCCGTATCCGGCATGTCGGTGTAGGGCTCGAGCAGCCAGGCGCCATGGGATCCGAGAGCGCCGTCGATCGAGTGCTTGATCCCTCCCAGAGTCAGCCGGTGGCCGCCGTAGTCGACGACCTTGGCCGTGGGCAGCTTCTCCCGCAAGATGTCGTTGGGAACCCGAAGCAGCATCCAGACCCGGAGGCCCAGGTCTCCGTCGTCGGCCATTTCCCGCAGCAGTTCGAAGGTCTCGAAGTCGGAGCCGGCATCCTGGAAACTGGTGACCCCTTTGGCCAGGCAATCGTCCACCGCCCGGCGCACCGCCCGGCGCATCTCGTCCCGCTTCTGCTCCGCGGTCATCGAGTCCCGGCTGCGATCGTAGAGCCGGTGCACCAGATCCTCGGCGGTCTCACGCAGCAGGCCGGTGGGATCGCCGCCGGCGTCACGGACGATGGTGCCTCCGTCGGGGTCCGGTGTGGAGCCGTCGATCCCGGCGAGTTCCATCGCCAGGGCGTTGGCGATGGCGGCGTGGCCCGATGCGTGGGTCAGCAGCACCGGGTTGTCCGGCGCGGTCTCACTGAGCCGGTCGTGGACCGGGTTGCCCTCGACGGTGCGGGCCGGGGCCTCGGACCATTTCTCCTGATGCCAACCCCGGCCGACGATCCACTGGCCCGGCTCGCTCTTGGCCACCGCGTCGGCGACCCGTTCGAGGACCTCTTCCCAGGTCTCGGCGCTGCCGAGCTCGACGTTCATCAGGGACTGGCCGAGACCGGTCAGGTGGGCGTGCCCCTCGATGAACCCCGGAATCGCCAGGGCCCCGTCGAGTTCGACGGTACGGGTCTCGGGGCCGATCCAGCGCTCGATCTCGGCGTTGCTGCCGAGGGCGACGATGCGCCCCTCCCGGGCGGCCAGCGCCTCGACGATCCGGCTCTCGGGATCGACGGTCGCGATCTTTCCGCCCCGCAGGACCAGATCTGCGGGCCCGCCGGGTGCCACGTCGCCGCTGCATCCGGTGAGCATCACCGCGGCGAGGGACAGGAGAACGATCAGGAGGAGCGAGGCGTGGGAGATTCGAGGCATGGCCGTTTCCCGTGTGCGTGGGCGGCCGCGTGCCGCCGAAACGGGGGCACTTTAACCCGAACCGAAGCCCGGAAGACCTTCAGGAGGGCGGCTAGCGCCCGCGGAGCAGGCCGGAAACGTCGGGATTGACGATCAAATCGAAGTGCATCCGGACGGAATCGCGCCCCATGGTCACGTCGGAGAGCCGGGTGCGGACCGGGACATCCCGCCCCCCGGTAGGCACCTGGGAGAGGTAGTCCGCCGGCAGGACCACCGGCGGGAACATCGGCGCCAGATTGGCCGATCCCACCAGCGGGATGGAGAACGGGACCTTCTCGAAGCGCAGTTCGCACATCCGGAACCCGTTGCGCTCGACGACCCGCACCGAGAGTTTCGGCCGCAGGGTCAGGGAAAGGCCGTAGTCGACGCTGGAAACGACCAGCGCCGTGTCGATGTAGCCCTTGACGTTGGTGCCGGCGCTGGCCTGGGTGAACCCAAGGACCTGAAAGTCCTTGATCCGCACGGGGACCGTCGTTCCCGCCACGGGGACGTCGATTCGGTCGGGCATCACCGCGCCGAGAAACTCGCTGATCGTGGTGGCGTCGACGGCGACTTCCACCGAGGCCTGGGACGCAGGAGCGAAGGCGAGCAGGAGGGCAAGCCCGAGGCCGACACGGTGGAACAATGTCGAGATGCTGCTTTTCATCGTGGACTCCTCATGCTCGCCGCCGGATAGCGGGGGGCGGCGACTCGAAACCGGATGGGGAAACCAGCATACCGTCCACTCTTTCTGCAGGCACGGACGCCCGGTTGTGAGATAAAGGTCCCGTTGACGGTCGCGAAGGATCTATCCGTACTTTTTTAGTGCTGTATTTCGCCGCCCCGAGGGTGTCGAAAGCACGCAGAGAGGGCCTTGCGGCCCATCTAGGGCCTCGCTAGAATCCACCTCCCCATGAGCAAAGACCACCAAACCTCGCTCATTTTTCCGAAGTGGCTCGACCGGCTCCGACCGATCGTCGGCGTCGTTCTGCTTGTTGCTCCGCTCTACATCGGGGGCATCGTCTACTTCGGTTTCTCTCCACGCGCGACCGATGTTGGCTACGCGCCGGCTCAGCCGGTTCCGTACAGCCATGCGCTCCATGCCGGTGAACTGGGCATCGACTGTCGTTACTGCCATACGACCGTCGAGAAAGCGGGTTTCGCAGCAATCCCGCCGACCCAGACCTGCATGAATTGCCACACCAACATCAAGGTCGACAGCGCCGACTTGTTGCCGGTGCGCGAGAGCTACGCCAGTGGTGAGCCGGTGGAGTGGGTCAAGGTTCACGACCTTGCCGACTACGCCTACTTCAACCACTCCGTGCACGTCAATCGCGGCGTCGGCTGCGTCGAGTGTCACGGTCGCGTCGACAAGATGGAAGTTGTGTACCAGGAAGAGCGGCTCAGCATGGGCTGGTGCCTCGAGTGCCACCGCAACCCGGAACCGCACCTGCGTCCTGTCGAATACGTGACCACGATGGATTGGACCGCCGAAGATCGCGAGGCGCTTGGCGCCCAGCTCAAGGCGGATCACAACATCAATCCTCCCGAGGATTGCAGCGCATGTCATCGTTAAAGCCTTCCGGGAAGACCTACTGGCGTAGCCTCGACGAGCTCGCCGACAACGACGAGTTCCGACGTTTCGTCGACAACGAGTTCCCGGCCCCGGCCGACGAGATGATGGCGCCGACTTCCCGGCGCCATTTCCTCAAGTTCATGGGTGCTTCGATGGGCCTGGCGGGCATGACCGCCTGCCGCTGGCCGGTCGAAGAAATCCTGCCCTTCGCCTCACGCCCCGAGGGATACGTCCCGGGCGTGCCGCTCCAGTTCGCCACGGCGATGGATGTGGGCGGGTCGGCCCTGGGTGTCACGGTTACCAGTTACGACGGCCGCCCGGTCAAGGTCGAGGGCAACCCCTCGCACCCGGCGAGCCTCGGCGGCACCGACACCACGGCCCAGGCGAGTGTTCTCGATCTCTACGACCCGGACCGCAACTCCCGGGTGCTCAAGCGTGACGGCGAGACCTACTCCGCCGATAGCTGGGACGGCTTCTTCGGTGCGGCTGCTCCGAAGGGGGACGGCCAGGGCTTCGCGGTGCTCTCCCGCGCCCAGTCGTCGCCGAGCCTGCGCCGCCTGCGCAGCCGGATGCAGCAGCGTTTCCCGGACGCCCGCTGGTACGAGTACGAGGCGCTCTCCCGGGACAACGAGCGTGACGGCACCAAGATGGCCTTCGGCCGTCCGATGCGCCCGCACCTCAAGCTCGACCAGGCCAAGGTGATCGTCTCCTTCGAAGACGACCTGCTCAAAGACCATCCGACTGCAGTGCGCAACGCCCGCGACTTTGCCGCGCACCGTCGCGGCGATCACATGAACCAGCTTCATGTGTTCGAGAGCGCCTTCAGCCTGACCGGCATCGCCGCCGACAAACGGGTCCCGATGGCCTCGGCCGATGTGGCCGGCGCCGCCGCCGCCCTCGGTTCCAAGCTCGCCGCTCGCGGCATCGCGGTTCCCGCCGGGCTCTCCGGCGGCAACGCCGCGGCCATCGACGACGAACTGGTCGAGGCGCTGGTCAGCAACCGGGGGCACAGCCTGATCACCGCCGGCCCGCGTCAACCTGCCGCGGTGCACGCTCTGGCCCACGCCCTCAACGTGGCGCTGGGCAACGTCGGCAATTCGGTGGTCTACAGTGACGATCCCGAGCCGTCGCGGCCGCACCATCTCGAGGCGATCAAGAGTCTCGCGGCGGAGATGGACGCGGGACGGGTCGAGACCCTGCTGGTTCTCGATTCCAACCCGGTCTACGACGCGCCCGCCGATATCGACTTCGGCGGCAAGCTGGCCAAGGTCGCCAACAAGATCCACTGGGGCTTCTACCACGACGAGACCGGCCAGGCCTGCGACTGGTGCCTGCCTGCCGCCCACTACCTCGAGTCGTGGGGCGATGCCCGCGCCTGGGACGGCACCTACAGCGTCGTCCAGCCGCTGATCGAGCCGCTGTTCAACGGCAAGAGCGCCGTGGAAGTGCTCGCCGGCTTGATGGGCAACACCGCCGCCAAGGGTTACGACCTGGTTCGCGAGACCTATCGCGGCATGGACACCGACCACGACTTCGAAGCTTCGTGGCGCCGCGCGCTCCACGACGGGCTGCGGGCCGGAACCGGTTTCGCCGCACAGGAGCCGACGGTCACCGACGGTTGGGGCTCTTCGGTTCAGGGCGGCGCCGGCGGTAGCGGCGACTTCGAACTGACTTTCCTGCCCGATCCGTCGCTCTACGACGGCCGCTACGCCAACAACGGTTGGTTGATGGAGTTGCCCGAGCCGCTGACCAAGGTCACCTGGGACAACGTCCTGATGATGTCGCCCAAGGATGCCGCCGCCATGGGCGTCCGCGACGGCAGCCTGGTCGCCGTCGATCAGGGTGGAACCAGCCTCGACCTGCCGGTGACGGTCACCCCGGGACAGGCCGACGGCACCGTTGCCGTCTGGCTGGGCTACGGCCGCGCCGCGGCGGGCCGCATCGGCACCGGACGGGGAGTCGACGTCTACCCGCTGCGCGGGAGCGCCAACCCCGGTTTCGTCAAGGTCGGCCTGAGCAAGACCGGCCGCAATTACAAGCTTGCGACGACCCAGAACCACTGGGCCATCGACGATGGCGTCAGCCTGCCGGTTCTCGGAAAGATCGAGGGCGGACGCCAGCAGACCCAGCGTCGCGCCGAGGTTCACGCCCGCGAGGTGAACCTGCCCGACTTCGTCAAGTACGGAGCCGCCTCGGTGGCCGCCGTCGATCTGCAGCACCACCCGGTGGAGCTGTGGAAAGAGGCGACCTACGAAGGCCACAAGTGGGGCATGGCGATCGATCTGTCGGCCTGCACCGGCTGCAACACCTGCATCATCGCCTGTCAGGCCGAGAACAACATCCCGATCGTCGGCAAGGACGAGATCTACAACGGCCGCGAGATGCACTGGCTGCGGGTCGACCGCTACTTCAAGGTCGAGCAACCCGACGACGACACGATGAATCTCGATATGGCCTCGATCGAGGCCGACAAGGTCGACGTCGCCATGCAGCCGTTGACCTGCCATCACTGCGAGAACGCGCCCTGCGAGCAGGTTTGCCCGGTCGCGGCCACCGTCCACGACGACGAGGGGTTGAACGTGATGGTCTACAACCGTTGCGTCGGGACCCGCTACTGCCTGAACAACTGCCCGTACAAGGTGCGCCGTTTTAACTGGTTCAACAACCAGAAGGACAAGTTCGCCGGCGGACGCAAGCGGACCACCACCGAGATGATGGTGATGAACCCCGAGGTCACGGTCCGCAGCCGCGGCGTGATGGAAAAGTGCACCTACTGCGTGCAGCGCATCACCACCGCCAAGATCACGGCGAAGAACGAAAAGCGCGAGCTGCACGACGGCGAGGTCGTGCCGGCCTGCGCGCAGGCCTGCCCGACGCAGGCGATCACTTTCGGCGATCTCAACGATTCGCATAGCCACGTGGCGGAGCTTCAGGCCGACGCGCGGGCCTATGCGATGCTCGACGAAATCAAGGTCAAGCCGCGGACGCGCTACCTGGCGCGGCTGCGCAACCGCAAGGGGGAAGGCCTGGGCGAGGGGGTCGTGCTTCACGACGACCACCACGGTGACGGACATGGCGGCGGCCACGGTGACGGTCATGGCGACGGTCACGGCGGCGGCGATCATTCCTCCGACGCTCACGGTGCGGGGCACTAAATGGCGGTTATGTCTGCAGAGCCGGGGCGTCAGTCCCTAGACAACACCCACGACGATCCGCGCGAACGTGCGCCGCTCGTCATCGGTCACGACCTCGCGTCTCTGACCGACAAGATCTGTGCGATCGTCGAGCGGCCGGGCTTCACCACCTGGTGGAAGATCTGCTTCGGCATTTCGGCGGGAGTCACCGGCATCCTCGGTGCCATGGTGCTCTACCTGATCACCACCGGTGTCGGGGTCTGGGGCGTCAACGCCCCCGCCGGTTGGGGCTTCGCCATCATCAACTTCGTGTTCTGGGTCGGTATCGGCCACGCGGGCACGCTGATCTCGGCGATCCTGTTCCTCTTCCGCCAGAAGTGGCGAACGGGGATCAACCGCTTCGCCGAGGCCATGACCATCTTCGCGGTCATCTGCGCCGGGTTGTTCCCCGGCATCCACATCGGCCGCGTCTGGTTGGCCTACTGGCTGTTCCCGATTCCCAACCAGATGGAGATGTGGCCCAACTTCCGCAGCCCGCTGCTGTGGGACGTGTTCGCGGTCAGCACCTACTTCACGGTCTCGCTGGTCTTCTGGTACATGGGCATGATCCCCGACCTCGCCACCGTGCGTGACCGGGCGACCACGAAGCTCCGCCAGTGGATCTACGGCGCGCTGGCTTTGGGCTGGCGCGGCTCGACCCGGGCCTGGGTGCACTACGAGCGCGCCTACCTGTTGCTCGCGGCCCTGGCCACCCCCCTGGTGCTCTCGGTGCACTCGGTGGTGTCCTTCGACTTCGCCGTCTCGATCGTTCCCGGTTGGCACACCACGATCTTCCCGCCCTACTTCGTCGCCGGCGCAATCTTCAGCGGATTCGCCATGGTGGTGACCCTGGCGGTGCCGGTCCGGGCGATCTTCAACCTCGAGGACGTGATCACGATCCGCCACCTCGAGAACATGAACAAGATCCTGCTGGCCACCGGCTCCATGGTCGGCTACGCGTACTCGGTAGAGTTCTTCATCGCCTGGTACAGCGGCAACTTCTACGAGAGCTTCGCCTTCACCAACCGCGCCTTCGGGCCGTACTGGTGGGCCTACTTCGCGATGTTCACCTGCAACGCCTTCGTGCCCCACGTCTTCTGGATGAAGAGCTGGCGGACGAGCCCGGTGCGCATGTGGATCATCTCGATCTTCGTCAATATCGGCATGTGGTTCGAGCGCTTCGTGATCGTCATCACCTCGCTCAGCCGCGATTACCTCGCCTCGAGCTGGGGCCACTACACACCGACCTGGGTCGACTGGATGACCTTCGTCGGCAGCTTCGGCCTGTTCATGACGCTGTTCCTGTTGTTCCTGCGCTTCATCCCGGCGGTGGCCATCGCCGAGGTCAAGAGCGTGATGCCCGAGGGCGATCCGCACCACTACGAGCACGCCCACGGTCACGAAGGAGGCGCGTAGATGGCCGAACAGACCAAGCTCTGGGGCGTCCTCGCCGAGTTCGACAATCCGCTCAAGCTGATGAAGGCTTCCGAGGCGGTTCGCGACGCCGGCTACACCAAGTGGGACACCTACACGCCGTACCCGGTCCACGGGCTGGAAAAGGCGATGGGCCTCAAGGACTCGTGGCTGCCCTTCATCACCCTCGGGGCCGGCATCACCGGAACCGCGGTGGCGATCCTGATGCAGTGGTGGATGAACGCCGTCGACTATCCGATCAACATCAGTGGTAAGCCGATGTGGAGTCTTCCGGCGAACATTCCGGTGGCCTTCGAGCTGACGGTGCTGTTCGCGGCGCTGTCGACCTTCGGCGGCATGATGTTCCTCAACGATCTGCCGAAGTTCTACCACCCGACCTTCCGTTCCAAGGCGTTCAAGCGGGTCACCACCGACCGCTTCTTCCTGGCAATCGAGGCGGCCGACCCTCGGTTCGATCAGGCGCGCACCGAGGAACTGCTGCGCTCGATGCATTGCACCGACGTGCAGTCGCTGGAGGACTGATCGATGCCTCGCTGGCTCTTCTGGACCGTCGCCCTGGTCATCGCCATCGCGATGGTGCCCTACGCCTGCATCGCCCGCGCCCGCGTCGACACCTCGCCGAAGCCGCGCGTCCATCTCATCCCCGACATGGACAGCCAGCCGAAGTTCAAGACGCAAAAGGGCAACCCGCTGTTCGTTGACGGCCGCGCCATGCGCGCCCACGTGCCCGGCACCGTCGCCCGCGGCTGGCTCAAGGAGGACGATCACTTCTATCGCGGAATCGTCGACGGCCAGTGGGCCACGACCCTGCCGATGGAAGTCGACCGCGACCTGATCCTGCGGGGCCAGGAACGCTACGAGATCTTCTGCACCCCCTGCCACGGACTCTCGGGCTACGGAGACGGCATGGTCTCCCGCCGGGCCGAGCAGCTCCAGGAGGGTGCCTGGGTGCCGCCTTCGTCGTTCCACGACGCCCCGGCAAACACCCGCTCCGACGGCCACCTGTACAACACGATCACCAACGGCATCCGCACCATGTCGCCCTACGCGTCCAGCATCGAAGAGAAGGATCGCTGGGCGATCGTCGCCTACATTCGCGCGCTTCAGCGAAGCCAGGCGGCCACGGTCGAAGATGTTCCCAATGAAGTGCGCGGGACCCTGCGATGAGTGCTCATCACAAAGTCGAGATTCCGGACGAGCAGCTGCGGCTCGGATCGGGCGTCAGCAAGCTCTGGATCGTGTTCCTGCTGATCGGGGTGGTGGCGCTCGGCGCCGGCTACTTCATGGGGCAGGGTAGCGACGAGACGCGCGAGCAGTTCTTCCGCTCGTACCTGCAGAACTTCAGCTACTTCCTGTCGCTCGCGGTCGGCTGCCTGTTCTTCGTGCTGATCATGCGCCTCTGCCGCGCCGGCTGGAGTGTTTCACTCCGCCGCATGGCCGAGATCTTCTCGATGACGCTGATCCCGCTGGCTCTCCTGATGCTGCTGATCATTCCGGGCATCCACGACCTCTACGAGTGGAGCCACGCCGATCACGTCGAAGGGGACAAGATCCTCCAGGGCAAGGCGCCCTGGCTCAACGAAGGCTTCTTCAAGTTCCGCCTGGTGTTCTACGGCCTGCTCTGGGCCGGAATGGCCTGGTTCTTCGCCCGCGGCTCGATCCGCCAGGACCAGAGCAAGGACCACAAGATCACCAACAGGCTCGAGGGGCTCGCCGCTCCCGCGATGTTCATCTTCGCGCTCAGCGTCACGATGGCCGCCTTCGACCTGCTGATGTCGCTCTATCCCCACTGGTACAGCACCATCTGGGGGGTCTACTTCTTCGCCGGCTCCTTCCTCGGCGCCGTGTCGATGATGGTGTTGCTGTTCCACTTCCTGCAGCGCACCGGCGTCCTGCAGAACGTGGTCACCGCCGAGCACTTCCAGGATCTCGGCAAGCTGATGTTCGCCTTCGTCGTCTTCTGGGCCTACATCGGTTTCTCCCAGTTCATGCTGATCTGGTACGGGAACATCCCCGAAGAGACCATGTGGTACAAGGCCCGCATGATCGGCTTCGGCGAGGGCGGTTGGGCCGACGTGAGCGCGCTGCTCCTGGTCGGTCACTTCATCTTCCCGTTCTTCTTCCTGATGTCGCGCCATCTCAAGCGCCGCGGCATCACCCTGATCTTCGGCGCCGCCTGGCTGCTGGTGATGCACTGGATCGACATGCACTGGATGGTCATGCCGCAGCTGCATCCCGCAGGTCCCTCGCTGGGGCTGATGGATGTCCTCTGCTTCCTCGGGGTCGGAGGCATCTTCCTGGGCTTCGGCCTGTGGCAGCTCGGACGTCAGGCGCTGATCCCGGTGGGCGATCCGCGCCTGCATGAATCGCTCAGCTTCGAGAACGCGTGAGGATCGATATGGCCGATACGCACCACTACCACACCGACATCACGATGAAGGACGACGATCCTCAGTCGTGGAGCACGATCCTCGTCGGGCTCGTCGGTTTCGTTCTGCTGTTCGTCATCGTGATCCTGCTGCACACGATCTTCCTCGTGACCATCGACGCCGAGCATCAAAAGAAGATCATCGCGGCCAAGCCGGCTGAACTGGGTGAGATGCGGGTCGCGCAGTCCGAGGCGCTCGACGGATACCGCTGGATCAACGAACAGGATGGCGTTGCGGCGATCCCGCTGGAACGGGCCATCGATCTCGTGGTCGAAGACTACGAGACCCAGGGCGGGGAGTAGCCCCCGAGGCGGCGCCATGCAACCGAGCCCGCGCCAAGTCCTGACCCCGATCTGCCTGGTGCTCTTCCTGGTAGCGGGACCGGCCCAGGCCCAGTTGCTCCAGGACCAGCCCGCGGACCTCGAAGGGGTCGACGTCGTCGAGCATCTCGGCGACACCCTGCCCCTCGACCTCCAATTCAAGAATGAGCGGGGCCGGACGATCCGTCTCGGAGATTACTTCGGCAAGGAACGCCCGGTGATCCTGGTGCTGGCCTACTACGAGTGCCCGATGCTGTGCAGCCTGGTGCTGAACGGGATGGCCAAGGGCCTCAAGGGACTGGACTGGGTCCCCGGTGAGAAGTTCGAAATCGTCACGGTCAGTATCGATCCCCGGGAGGGACCCGATCTGGCCCGGTTCAAAAAGCAGGAGTATCTGCGCGAACTGAAATTGCCCGGTGCCGAAAACGGCTGGCACTTCCTCACCGGGCAGGAGGCGGATGTCCGGGCTCTGGCCGACGCGGTCGGCTTCAAGTACCGGTACGTGGAAGCTCGGGATGAATATGCACACCCCGCTGTCCTGACTCTGTCCACCCCTGGAGGGGTGGTTTCGCGGTATTTGTACGGCATCAAGTTCGAGCCACGTGACCTGCGGCTGGGCCTGGTCGAAGCGTCGGAGGGGAAGGTCGGATCCACTTTGGATCGCTTCCTCCTATATTGCTATCATTACGACGCTACCGCAGGCCGGTACGCTCCAGTGGCCAAGAACATCATGCGTGTGGGCGGCGCGCTGACCGTGGCTGTCCTTGGGGTTGCTTTGCTCGTTTTCTGGGCCCGCGAGCTCAGAAGGAAGCGGAAGGTTGCCTGAGATGATCGACGTGTTGGCCTCAATTCTCCAGCGGGTGATCTCCATCCCTGCCGGTATCGCCGCAGCGGCAAGCGAGCGTGTCTGGCTACCCCGCTCGGTATCCACCTTCGCCGGTGACATCGACTTCGCCTGGGACGTGGTCTTCTGGCTGTCGGTGTTCTTCTTCGTGTTGATCACGCTGATCACCGTGTACTTCATGTTCCGCTACAAGCGGCGCACGCCGGATCAAGAGGCGCTGCCCGCGCCCGACCACCATCTCCCCATCGAGATCGCCTGGTCGGTGCTGCCCCTGGGCATCGTGGTCGTGTTGTTCTGGCAGGGCTTCGCCCAGTACGTGAATATGGCCACCCCGCCCCAGGACACCTACGAGATCCAGGTCTCGGCGATGAAGTGGAGCTGGCTGTTCACCTATCCCAACGGGGCGGTGACCAACGAGCTGCACGTGCCGATCGACACGCCGATCGAGCTGGTCATGACCTCGTCCGATGTGTTGCACGCGTTCTTCGTGCCGGAGTTCCGGGTCAAGAAGGACATCGTGCCCGGCCGCTATTCGAACCTCTGGTTCGAGGCCACCGAGGCCGGCGACTATGACCTGATGTGCACCGAGTATTGCGGCAAGGACCACTCGGCCATGCTGGCCAAGGTCACGGTGCACGAGCCGGGTGGGTTCGAACCCTGGCTCAAGGAAGAATCCGACTACTACAACAAGGGCTGGTCGATGGAAGAGATCGGCGAGAAGCTCTACAACACCCGCGGCTGCAAGACCTGCCACTCGGTGGACGGAGTCAACGGCACCGGTCCGACCTTCCTCGGCCTCTACGGCATCGAGCATGCCCTGGTCGGCGGAGGCACCGCCGTGGTCGATGAGAATTACGTCCGAGAGTCAATCCTCGAGCCCCAGGCCACCATCGTGGCGGGCTACGACCCGGTGATGCCGACCTATCAGGGCCGCCTCAGCGAGCAGGATATCTCGGCATTGATCGCCTACTTGAAGTCGCTCGGCAACTAGTGAGCACGCAACGTAGAGCCCGCTGCGCGACGGGCTCAGAGGGACTGGAGGAGAACAGATGAGCACTCCCGAAACCAAGCGAGGCGGGCTACCTCACCAGCCGCCTGGAAACACGCTGGGCAAGGAAAACTACCTGAACGCGTCGCGCGGCTTCCTGTCCTGGGCCCTGACCCTGGACCACAAGCGCATCGGCCTGATGTACCTGGTGTCGATCCTGACCGCCTTCCTCGGTGGTGGACTGGCGGCCCTGTACGTCCGCACCGAGCTGATCGCTCCGGGCCAGACCCTGGGCGACGCCGACATGTACAACCAGGCGTTCACCCTCCACGGCGCCATCATGGTGTTCCTGTTCATCATTCCGGGCATCCCGGCGGCGCTGGGCAACTTCGTCCTGCCGCTCCTGCTCGGTGCCAAGGACGTGGCCTTCCCGCGGCTCAACCTGGCCAGCTACTGGCTGTGGGTTTGCGGCGCGATCTTCGCGGTCATCTCCCTGGCCACCGGCGGCGTCGATACCGGCTGGACCTTCTACACGCCGTACTCCTCGTCGACCACGACCAGCGTGATCCCGATCGTCACGGGCGTGTTCATCCTGGGCTTCAGTTCGATCTTCACCGGCCTGAACTTCATCGTCACCACGCACAAGCTGCGCCCGAAGAACATGGGCTGGTTCAACATGCCGCTGGTGATGTGGGCGCTCTACTCGACCGCCATCATCCAGGTCCTGGCCACGCCGGTGCTGGCGATCACCCTGCTGCTGCTCATCGCCGAACGAGCGATGGGTATCGGTATCTTCGATCCGGCGCTGGGCGGCGACGCGGTACTGTTCCAGCACTTCTTCTGGTTCTACTCGCACCCCGCCGTGTACATCATGATCCTACCGGCGATGGGCATCATCTCCGAGCTGATTGCGGTCTTCAGCCGCAAGCACATCTTCGGCTACACCTTCATCGCCTACTCCAGTGTCGCCATCGCGATCTTCGGCTTCATCGTCTGGGGCCACCACATGTTCACCTCGGGTCAGTCCGATCTGTTGAACATGATCTTCGCGGCGTTGACCTTCAGCGTCTCGATCCCGTCAGCGATCAAGATCTGGAACTGGTTGGCGACGTTGTACAAGGGTTCGATCAGCTGGGATACCCCCATGCTGTACGCCCTGTCGTTCATCATTCTGTTCACCATCGGTGGATTGACCGGGTTGTTCCTCGGCATGCTGGCCGTCGACGTGTTCCTCCACGACACCTATTTCGTGGTCGCACACTTCCACTACGTCATGTTCGGCGGAACGGTGATCGCGTTCTTGGGCGGACTCTTCTACTGGTGGCCCAAGATGACCGGCCGGATGTACAGCGAGACCAGCGGCCGGCTCAGCGCTGCGCTGATCTTCATCGGCTTCAACCTGACGTTCTTCATCCAGTTCATCCTGGGTAGCCAGGGCATGCCGCGGCGATACTTCGACTACTTGCCACGCTACGAGTTCTACCACCAGGTCTCGACCATCGGCGCCTACATCACGGCGCTGGGTTTCATGGTGGCGGCCTACAGCCTGGCGATGTCGCTGGTTCGCGGCAAACTCGCACCGGCCAACCCGTGGGGCGGCAACTCCCTGGAGTGGCACACCACCTCGCCGCCGCCGCTGCACAACTTCGAGGGCGAGCCGCGTTCCGACGATCCGTATGACTACGGCGACTGGAAATGGGACGATTCCGTGGAAGGTTTCGTGCGCAAAGACGCCGAAGCCACCGCGTAACGACGCGTAACGATTAGGGGAGAGGGCCGTGAGTCACGACCACGATCATCCGTCGTATCTACAGCATCACTTCGATACGCCGGAACAGCAGTTCACCTCGAGCAAGCTCGGGATGTGGCTGTTCCTCGCGACCGAAGTCCTGATGTTCGGTGGGCTGTTTTGCGCGTACTCGGTCTACCGGGGCAACCACCCCGAGATCTTCATGTACGCCCATCAGTTCCTCGACACCAAGCTGGGTGCGATCAACACCGTGGTCCTGCTCTGCAGCAGTCTGACCATGGCCTGGGCGGTGCGTGCCGCCCAGCTGGGCCAGAAGAGACTGTTGCCCTTCATGTTGATCCTGACCCTCGCCGGCGCCTTCGGCTTCATGGGCATCAAGTACATCGAGTACAGCTCCAAGTTCGACCACGGCCTGCTCTGGGCCCGGGCCTACGAGCCCCACGAGGAAGGGCATCACGGCGACGATCATGGCGACGGCCATGAGGCGGGCGCGGCCGACCATGGCGCCGCCCACGACGGCGGAGATGACCACGGAGACGCCGATCACAACGGCGCAGCCGATCACAACGGAGCTTCCGATCACAACGGAGATGCCGCCCACGAAGCCGCTGCCGGTGATCATGGCGGCGAGCAGGCCGAGGCGCTCCCCGACGGTGTGCTGGAGATTCTGCCTTCGGGGCTCAAGGTCGAGAAGAGCACCATCGCTCCGCCGGGCTCGGCGCCCAGCGGCACGGTGTTGACCGTCTCCGACGACGGCCACGGAGAACATCACGGGCCCGAGCCGGAAAAGACCAAGGTCTTCTTCAGTATCTACTTCCTGATGACCGGGCTGCACGGGATCCACGTCCTGGGCGGGATCGTCGTGATCTTCTGGCTCCTGTTCAAGTCGCTGGGTGGTGCCTTCGGGCCCGAGTACTACACGCCGGTGGATCTCGTCGGGCTCTACTGGCACTTGGTCGACTTGATCTGGATCTTCCTGTTCCCGCTGCTCTACCTGATTCACTGATCCGAGGAGAGGACTCATGGCGTCATCGACAGACGGAAAGCACGTACCTCACGTCGTCCCCCTTTGGATCCTCATCGGGGTTCTGGCGATCCTGCTGATTCTGACCTGGGCCACCGTGGCCGTCACCAGCTTCGACTTCGGTAGCAACATGAACCTGGTGGTCGCCATGGTGATCGCCGTGATCAAGGCGGCTCTGGTGGTCATGTTCTTCATGCACCTGGTCTGGGACCGCCCGTTCAACACGGTCATCTTCGTATCAGCCCTCGCCTTCGTAGGCCTGTTCATCATCCTGGCGCTGCTCGATACCGGTCAGTACCAGCCGACGATGATCCCGGGCTACACCGCCGCGGGCGGCGTGGTGCCGTAGGTGACCGGAGGCTCCGGTCCGGGGGACCGCCCCCGGCCGGTTCCTGCCCCGGACGACGATCCCACCGTCGTCGCGCCTGATGGCGAGCAGGGTGTAGAGCACCCCGGCACCGGCACCCTGGGTGTGCAGATCTTCTGTGCCGGGCTCGCCTTTCTCTTCTTCGCCTCGCTGATCGGCTACCTCTGGATTCGCTTCCAGACCGATCCC
This sequence comes from Acidobacteria bacterium Mor1, assembly GCA_001664505.1. Classification (GTDB taxonomy): domain Bacteria; phylum Acidobacteriota; class Polarisedimenticolia; order Polarisedimenticolales; family Polarisedimenticolaceae; genus Mor1. The sequence continues at coordinate 2,886,963 of CP011806.1, read as the reverse complement.
TGGCCTCCCGAGGGGGTCAAGCCGCTGCCCTGGGGCATGGTGGTCAGCACCGCGGTGCTGGCCGGCTGTAGCGCGGGCATTCAGTGGGCGCTGGTGAGAATCCGCAAAGGGGATCAGAAGGGCCTGCGGGCTGGATTGGCCTTTGCGTTCGCGCTGGCGTTCGGCTTCCTGATCGCCCAGTCGCTCAACTGGTACAACTGGCTCCCCGCCGACATCCTCGACCGCCGCACGGCGACCTACGTTCCCGAACGCAACCCGTACACCGTCTTCTTCGTGGTGCTGACCGGGCTCCATGCGCTCCATATCCTCGGCGGGCTGATCCCGCTCGGGGTCGTGATGGGCAACGCGTTCAAAGGCAAGTACACCTGGGCCTACTACCCCGGGGTCAAGCAGAGCGCGATCTACTGGCATTTCCTCGGAGTGATCTGGCTGATCCTCTACGGGGTGCTGTTCATCACCGGCTGATCGGCCTCGCCGGCCCTGCCCGACCGGCCCTGCCCGGCCGGCCGGGGTCGAACCCTGGTCGAACCCTAGTCGAACGGGTCGAGACCGGCCTGGACCTTCTTGGTCAACCCCTTGCGCACGATGCGGTAGGACTCCTCGAGCCGATGGCGTAGCTCGGCGGCCGGCGTGTCGAAGGGCAGCTTGACCCACGAGCGATGGAAGTAGGGCGCCTTCTCGCCGACGCCCGCCTCGATCAGGAACGCCGCGGTCTCGATGCTGTCTGTCTTGACCGAGACCCCGGGAGTCTCGGCGCCGATGCACGCGAACATCTTGCCCCCGACCTTCCAGGCGTCGTGGCCGCCGCCCCAGGGGTCCGACACCTCGGCGCCGGGAAAGCCGGCGCAAATCTTGTTGATGCGTTGGCGACCCATCCGCTCAGATCCCGTAGAGCGGACGCAGCTTGCCTTCCAGGTGACGCATCAGCGGATCGGCGGAGAGCGGCTTGCCGGTGACGTGAACGCACAGCTCCGCGGCGGGGCGGCTCGACCCGGGCTCGTGGACATGCTCCCGGAGCCAGGTCAGAAGCCCATCGAACTCGCCGCGTTCGAAGGCGGCGTCGAGCCCGCCCAGGTCCTCGTCGGCCTTCTCGTAGAATTGGGCGCAGTACAGATTCCCCAACGTGTAGGTCGGGAAGTAGCCCATTGCGGTCATCGACCAGTGGATATCCTGGAGGCACCCACGGGCGTCGTCGGGGACGTCGAGTCCCAGGGCGTCCTTGTACTCGGCCTTCCAGGCCGCCGGCAGGTCGCGAACCGCGAGATCCCCCGACAGCATCCGCCGCTCCAACTCGAAGCGGATCATGATGTGCAGGTTGTAGGTCGCCTCGTCCGCCTCGACCCGGATCAGGCTCGGCTCGACCCGGTTGACGCCGCCGTAGACGTCATCGAAGCTCAGCGCGGCGACCTCGCCGCCGAAGTGTTCCTTGAGCCGCGGCAGGCACCAGCGCCAGAACGAAGCGCTGCGGCCCACCTGGTTCTCCCACATGCGGCTCTGAGACTCGTGGATGCCCAGGGATACCGCCGAGCCTCGTGGCGTTCCCTGATGTTCGAAGGGAAGGCCTTGCTCGTAGAGTCCGTGGCCCGCCTCGTGCATCGTCGAGCCGATGGCGTCGGAGAGGTTGTCCTCGTGGAACCGGGTCGTCAGCCGCACGTCACCGGGGTGGTTGCCGCTACAGAACGGATGGGTCGAGACGTCCAGCCGGCCTCGTTTGAAATCGAAGCCGATGGCGCCGACGAGTTCTTCGACGAAGCTGCGCTGCTTGTCGACCGGCAGCTTGATCCGCTGGAACCGGTCGCTGGGACGCCGGGGTGCCTCGGCGATCTCCCGGATCAATCCGGACAGTCGCTCTCTCAGCGGCGTGAAGATGTTCTCGACCTCCCGGGCCGTGCATCCCGGTTCGTAGTCGTCAGCCAGGGCGTCCCAGATCTCGCCCCCTTCGGCCCAGCCGAAGCACTCCGCCTTGCGCCGCAGCAGGCTGACCACCCGTTCCAGTACCGGCGCGAACTTGGAGAAGTCGTCCGCCTTGCGGGCCTCGGCCCAGACAGCCTGGCCCTCGCTGGCGAGAGCGGCTTCTTCAGCGACCAGCGACCCGGGCAACTTCGTCAGCCGATCGAGGGAACGACGCAACTCGCGCAGGTTGGAGGCCTGAGGTGAAGCAGGATCGCCGGTCAGGGCCGGGTCTTGCTCGCACTCGGCCAACAGGTCCTGGTACTCGGTTGCCACCGAGCGCTCGTGAGCCAGCTGGGCCAGGAGCGCCAGCTGTTTGCCCCGGTAGGGCAGCCCGCCCTTGGGCATCTTGACCTCCTGGTCCCACGCCAGGATCGAACTGGCCCCCGCCAGCAACTGGGTTTCCTGAACGCGAGCCATCAGCTTTTCGTAGGGCGTCATCGAGTCTCCGATCTCCATGGGGCTGGCGGTGAAGGCCTAGGCTGTCATCGGCGGGCGCCCGGGTCAACCGTCCCCGCAGCGTTTGCGACAGGCGGCCGGACCCGGCCTAGAATCTCTGGATGAATCAATCCTGGTCCCACGCGCCCCGGCAGGCCCGGCCTGCCTCCATCCTGCAGATCGCCATCCTGTTGATCGCCGTGCTGTTGCTCGCCGCCTGTGGCGAAGAGATCGAGGTCAGCCAGAGCACCGTGGTCTTCGGTGACGGCACCGTCGAGCGCTCCGTCGAGATCTGGGGCCGCACCGGAGATCGGGAGACCCCCAAGGAGGCGGGGTGGCTGGCCGACAAGGCCCGCATCCGCCTCGCCGAGCCCGAGTCCTGGCGGGTGCGTGACCGGGAGCCGGGGCACCTCGCCGCCGAGGCGCGCTTCCATGACGTGAGCGAGGTGCCCTCGACCCTGGCCCACGAGACCGACTACGGCACCGTGTTCGACCGGAGCGAGATCCGCTTCGACCGGTCCGACCAGGTGATCCTGACCCACAGCCGCTACGTCGAGCGCATCGGCGACCCCTTCGACCGCGCCGACCTGACCGCGGCCCTCGAGGCCCTGGCCGAGTGGTCCGTCGAGCAGTTCGCCGAGGAGCTCGACCGGGAGTTCGGGGGCAGGGTGGATCCGTCACCGGCCCAGGCGTTCCTGCGCGGGGATGCCCGCCGGTTGGCCGGCCGGCTGTTCGGCGAGGGATCGACCGCGGGGCCGCTGATGGATCGAGCCGAGGAGGATCCGCGGGCTGCCGAGGAGCTGGCCCAGGTCCTGGCCTCGTTCGGCGTGCCGCCGCTACCACCCTCCGGCGACGACGATGACGCTACCGGCGGCATGATCCTCCACCTGGTCGATTGGGCGCGCGGCCGGGCCGCCGCATCGCTGCGCGACGGCGACGGCCCGATCTCTGCCGAGAGTCTCGATTTCTGGCCCGACGAGGAGAGCCTGGGAGAGGCCTTCGGCGCGGCCTTCGATCTCGAAGCCGACGACCTGCCGCCGCACCTCGAGGAGTTCGGGAGACTGAGCCGCCGGCTGCTGCAGTCGATGTCCGGTTACTACGGCGACGGCAGCGTTCCCTCGTTCCATTTCGAGTACCGGGTCGAGCTGCCCGGCACGTTGATTCGCACCAACGGGACCCCCGTCGAGGATGGGTGCCTGTGGTACCTGCAGAACGACGACATGCGCATCGGCGCGGAACTCTCGGTGGAAACCGTCGAACTGCACCGGGACGCGTTGGTGCGCCTGGGGGCCCGTCGAGATTTCGAAGCCTCGGACCTGGTCCGCATGGTGCAATGGTTCCAGGACCTCGAAACCGGCGAGGCGCTGCGAGAACTTCTGGCCGAGGCGGTCGATGCCGGTTCCCTCGATGTGTTGCTCGACGAGGACCTTGAAGGTTCGCTTCAGGTGCCGGCGGTTGCGCTCCACGGGATGCTCGATCCGGACATCACCCGCTGGCCGCCGACCCGCTGACGCAGAGTGGCCGACAGGACTGTCGGAAGGGCGCGTATCCGGGCCCCGGCCCCTGTTCAGGCCGGGACCCGCGATGTCACGGCTGGCAGGTGGTGCAGCTACAGCGGGTCGTGCCGCGCTCGCTCTCGCAGCCTCCACTGTTTTCGTTGAGGCCACAGTTCACGGTGGCAGAGTTGCCCGCTCCATCGTCGCATCCGCCTCCCGTGATCTTGTCGCCCTTCACCTGAAGGCTGCACGCTCCAACTTTGTCGTCTTCATCACGGTCGATCCGGAAGGAGTGCCCGTCGTGGCAGTTGACGTCGAACTGCGGGGTCAGCGTGCCGATCGGCCCGGTCTGGCAGGAGCCCAGCCCTTGGCTGGAGACGCAGCCGAAGCGGGTGTTGCCTCGTGCCTCACCCTGCACTCCGTCCCTGCAGATGACCTCGGTGCCGAGGTAGGTCCCCATGGACTCCACCACACAGCTCCCGGCTCCGGTGCCGGTTGACAGGGTGTAGGTCACGCCGTCGACGAGGAAGGATGCCTCGCCTCCCGCGTGCAGGGGAGCCCCCAGGGCCAGCAGAGTCAACAGGACGGCAACGCCGGATAGTCGTCGCATGAAACGCTCCGTTCGGAAGGCGTCGGGACCCGGTTGAAGATGGGCGCCGCGGCGGGGAGTGGTGGTGGGACGCCCGGGTTCGTGGTTCTCGATCGGAAACGGCCCCGGAAATCCGTGGCGCCGTACCATACCGTATGGTATGTTTTGCCCATGCCGACGACGACCGCGACACCTTCCCGGGCCCGCGCGGCCTGGCTCGAGACCGGCCTCGAACTGCTCGGGGAGCAGGGGGTCGACGGGCTGACCATCGACGCGCTGGCCCAGCGCCGCCGGCGCACAAAAGGCTCGTTCTACCACCACTTTCGCGACTGGCAGCAGTTCGCCGAGGCGCTGCTGGCCCACTGGGAAGAACACAACACCCTCCAGATCATCGAGTTGGCGGAACAGGGGCGAAGCGCCGTCGAGAAGATGGATCGCCTGACCGATTTGACCGTGGATCTCCCGGCATCGCCGGCGAACGCGGTCCGCGCCTGGGCCCAGCGGGATCTGGTGGCCGCCGAGTACCAGCGCCGGGTCGACCGGCGGCGCCTGGCCTACGTCAAGCAGCTCTGCCGTGAGTCCGGGCTCGACGCGGGGGAAGCCGATCTGATCGCCCATATCGTCTACGGACTGTTCGTCGGCGCCCAGCAGATGCAGCCGGCGATCTCGCCGCAGAAACAACGCAAGCTGTACCGCACCCTCCGGGAGAGACTGCTATGACCTCCGTACAAGATCATCCCCGCTGGCCCGACGTGCGCCGCCTGGTGATGCGCAGCCGCTACGTCTCGATGGCCTCCACCGACCCCGACGGACATCCGAGAGTCACTCCGATCGGGTCGCTGATGCTCAAGCGGGACGGCACCGGTTGCTACGGCGAGCTGTTCGCCCACGGGTTGGGCAAGAACGTCGACCGGGACGACCGGGTGACGATCCTCGCGGTCTCGGCCAGCAAGTGGCTCTGGCTCGACGCGCTGATCCGCGGCCGCTTCCGCACCGTCCCCGGGGCGCGGCTGCGCGCCCGCATCGGCGAGCTGCGGGACTCCACCGAGGTCGAGCGCCGGATCTGGTTCCGCCGGATCCGCGGCGTGCGTTGGACCCGGGGCTCCAAGATGATCTGGGAGAAGCTGCCTCACGTCAGGGAGGTGACCATCGAGTCGATCGAGCCGGTGCGCATCGGTCCGATGACCAAGCATCTCTGGCCCGCGAGGATAGGAGCCTGACATGCTGCACGTGACCAACGGAGATGCTGCTGCCGACGGGATCCGCCGCGGACTGCAGGGGGCCGGAATCGAAGGTGAGGTGCTGCCCTGGCGGGACGTACTCCACGACGGCCCGGTGCCGCCGGAGCCGCCGGAAGCACTTGCCGTTCACCGCGCCCGTTTCCTGGCGAGTTGCGGTTTCGCATCGCAGGAAGGGATCCTCGCCGACCTGCGCCGCCGCAACGCCACCCTCGAAGCCGCGATCACCGGCGGCGCCGAGATCGTGCTCTGGTTCGAGCACGACCTCTACGATCAACTGCAGCTGATCGAGATCCTGCCTCGTCTGGCGGGCCGCGCCGCGAGCTGCAGCATGATCTGCATCGACCGCTATCCGGGGATCGAGCCGTTCCACGGCCTGGGGCAGTTGGGGCCCGAGCAACTGGCCGGCCTCTACCCGGGCAAGAGAACTCTCGGCGCCGCGGGCTTCGATCACGCGGCGAGAGGCTGGGCCGCGTTCACCTCGGAAGATCCCCGCGCGCTCGCCGAGCTGGCCTCGGAGAAGAACCCGCCGCTCTCGTTTCTGCCCGCCGCGCTGGCGCGCTTCTGCCGGGCGTATCCCGACGTCGAGGCGGGCATCGATCTCACCGAGCGGTTCACCCTCGAGGGGCTTGCGTCCGGGATCGACACGGCGGCGGGGCTGTTTCGGCATCAGCAGGAGGTCGAGGAACATCCGTTTCTCGGGGATGCCGGCTACTGGTGTGTGCTGCGGGACCTGGCCGCCGGGGTTGATCCGGTCATCGAGATCGAGCACGCGACTCACCAGGCCTTCGCCGGCGCGACGGTCAGGCTGACCGCCACCGGTCACCGCGTGCTCGCCGGAGAGGCGGACCGGATCGAACTCAACGGCCTCGATCGATGGAGGGGTGGTGTCCATCTCGAGGCGCCCGATCCCTGGCGATGGGACCCGCGCGAGCAGCGTTTTCGGCCTTCCGGAGAGGGCCTTGTCTAGGCTGCGTCCCAAAATTTTTGGGTTTGTCTTGTATTTGTCCTGGACATGTCCAGATTGAGCGACTATATTTCCTCCATCAGACCCCAAAACCTGACAGGAGGATCCGAGATGGAAGACACCAAGACCTGGCCCGACCTCGCCGTCGGCCTCTACGACCGCCTGACCGGCCGCAACGCCGAGATCACCTACGAGATGCAGAACCTGGACGTCAAGGTTCCCAGTAGCGCATCCGAAGACGCCACCCACGCCACGTGGAAGGTCGACGGCACTCTGCGCATCCGGACTCGTGATCTCTCGAGTTGAGGCTGGTCGCTGCCCGCTGAGTGTGGCCGGGGAGGCCCGGCTTCAGGGCCCCGGCGTGACCTGGCGCCTCGTCGGAGACGGTTCGACGGTCTCCTGCGAGGCGCCTGCAAACACGCGCTGGTCCACCCTCTTGCGGGGCGGCCTTCCCGGCAGCGGGCCGCTCAGGCGGCTCGACCGCGTGCTGCGGGCGATGGCGCTGACCCTGGAAGTCCGGCGGGGACGGAAGCCGCTGGCGTATCTCGGGTCGGAGCAGGGAGACCAGCGCCGCTTCCCGCCATTCGCGCGTCTCCTCGACCGACTCCTGGTCCGGTCGCCGCTCCGTCCCGCCTGGTTCGGAACCGCCGGGCCGACGAGTCGATGAAGGCCCCGCTGACCAAGGGGCCGGTCCTCGTCACCGGTGCCACCGGCTACATCGGCGGACGCCTGATCCCGCGCCTGCTGGAAAAGGGCTGGTCGGTTCGGGCGCTGGCCCGGGCTCCCCAAAAGCTCGCGCGCCAACCCTGGTTCGACGATCCTCGCGTCGAGGTCGTCCAGGGAGATCTGAACAATCCGGAGCAACTCGACGAGGCGCTGAAAGGCTGCTTCGCGGCCTACTACCTGGTTCACTCGATGATCAGCGCGGGCGGGGACTACGCGGTCCGCGACCGCCGTCTCGCCGAGAACTTCGTGCAGGCTGCGGAGCGCACCAAGCTTCAGCGCATCATCTATCTGGGTGGACTCGGCGAGTTGGGCGAATCCCTGTCGGAGCATCTTGCATCGCGGCGGGAGGTCGAGGCGATTCTCGGTTCCACCGACATTCCTCTGACCGCCTTCCGCGCAGCGATGATCATCGGTTCCGGATCGGCGTCCTTCGAGATCCTGCGTTACCTGGTCGAACACCTTCCGGTCATGTTGACGCCGAAGTGGGTCGCCACCGAATGCCAGCCGATAGGGGTGGCCAACGTTCTGAACTATCTGGTGGACTGCCTCTCGGTGCCCGAAACCGCCGGACGGGATCTGGACATCGGCTGCCCCGACGTTCTGACCTACAAGCAGCTGATGCAGGAGATGGCCGCGGTGCGGGGGCTGAGCCGCCGGGTGGTGATTCCGGTTCCGGTGTTGACTCCCAAGCTCAGCTCTCTCTGGATCCACCTGGTCACGCCGATCGGTCATCGCATCGCCCGGCCGCTGGCCGAGGGTCTGCGCAACCGGGTGGTCTGTCGAGATGACGACGCCCGGCGCCTGATGCCCCAGAAGCTGTACAGCGTGCGCGAGTCGATCGAGCGCGCCGTTCAGCGCACCGAGCAAGGCAATCTGGTTTCCACCTGGTCCAGCAGCGGCCGGGTACCGGGCGATCCGGACTGGGCCGGCGGCACCTTGTTCGTCGATCGCCGGGAGACCGAGATCGACGCCCGGCCCGAACAGGTGTTCCGTGCTGTTTGTCGTATCGGCGGCGGGAACGGCTGGTACGCCGCCGATTGGCTATGGCGGGTCCGCGGCTGGATGGACCGGTTGGTCGGAGGCCCCGGGCTACGTCGCGGCCGCCGCGATCCGGAGACCGTCGCCTACGGGGACGCCCTCGACTTCTGGCGAGTGGCGGGGATCGAACACGGCCGCCGGCTGGTGCTCCGCGCCGAGATGAAGCTTCCAGGCGAGGCGGAGCTTACTTTCGAATTGACGCCGACGGAGCAGGGGACGCGCCTCGAGCAGACCGCCCGCTTCCAACCCAAGGGGCTCTTCGGGTTGGCCTACTGGTACTCGGTGCTGCCGCTGCACCACGTCGTATTCAGCGGCATGATGAACGGTATTCGCCGTTGCGCCGAGGCCATGGAGTCCGGCGGGCCCGGCGGCGGCGCCCTCCCCGACGACGCCGTTCCCGACGCCGTGGACGCACCGAACTCCACCCCCCTTCGCCCGCTGCAAAGTCGACACTAGACTCGTCCCATGTCTGGAGGTTGGCTTCATCTGTTGGCGACCGTGACGCTGGGACCGCTGCTCCTGGTCCAGGGCCGCCACGTGCGCGGCAGCATCGAGAAACTGCCGGAACCACCTGGAGCCCGGGAGGGTCGCGCCGGCCGGGGGCCGCACCTGCGAGTCCTCTTCGTCGGTGATTCCTCGGCGGTGGGCGTGGGCGTTTCGACCCTTGACGATGCCCTGCCCGGCCGGGTGGTCGCGGGCCTGGCGAGCGACCATGAAACCGACTGGCGCCTGATCGGCCGCACCGGGGCGACCACTCGCGATACGTTGGCCCGGTTGTCCCGGGAGGCCGCGGGTTCCTTCGATATCGCAGTCACGGCCCTCGGGGTCAACGACGTAACCCGCGGCCGCTCCCTCGACGGGTGGCTCGAGGAACAGGCCGCGCTGGTCACCCTGCTGGAAGAGCGCTACGCGGTGCGCCGCACGATGCTCTCCGGCCTGCCGCCGGTGCATCGCTTTCCGGCGTTGCCTCAACCGCTGCGGTGGTACCTCGGTGCCCAGACCAGGCGTTTCGATCGGGCTCTGGCTCGACTCGCGGAAGGCCGTCGCGGATGCACCCACGTGCCGATCAGTGACCAAACCGGTGACGCGGGCAGCGACGCCATGGCCTCCGACGGTTTTCACCCCGGGCCTCGGATCTATGCCCGGTGGGCGGAACTCGTCGTCGAAGGGATTCGCCGGCAGGAAACGAAATGAGCGCGTCCGGCGTGTCCGGAGACGGGGCGAACGGAACGGCATGGACGCCCACCCGTGAAGAGGCGCTACGCCGGCTCGAGGCGTTCGTTCCCCGAGCCGGCCGGGCCTACGCGGCCACACGCAACGAGGACCGCGGCCCGGGTGACCGGAGCAACGTCAGTGCGCTGTCCCCCTACGTGTCGTACCGGCTGCTCCATGAACGGGAGATCGTCGCGGCGGTACTCGAGGAACACGCGCCGCGCGCCGCCGAGAAGTTCGTGCAGGAGGTTTGCTGGCGCACCTACTGGAAGGGATGGCTCGAGATGCGGCCCGGCGTGTGGTCCGACTACGTCCAGTCGGTTGCGCTTCAGCACCAGCGTTTCCAGCACGATGATCGCTACCGGCGTGCTCTCGCAGGCGAAACCGGGATCGACTGCTTCGACGCGTGGCGCGAGGAACTGCGCGACGAGGGCTACCTGCACAATCACGCGCGCATGTGGTTCGCCAGCATCTGGATCCATACCCTCGAACTGCCCTGGCCCCTCGGTGCTGCGCTGTTTCACCGTGAATTACTCGATGCCGACTCCGCCTCGAATACGTTGAGTTGGCGCTGGGTCGCCGGGCTGCAAACTCGCGGCAAGGCCTATCTGGCTATCTCCGGCAATATCGCTCGCTATTCCGCCGGCCGTTTCCCGTCGACGCCGGGGCTCGCCGATCTCCCGATGCCGTTGGATGAAGCGCCCTACGGCCGCGACCCGCTGGAGGCGTTGGCCGGCCGCGCGGAAGGGGACGTGCTGCTGCTGCACTCGGAGATGTTGGCCCCCGAGCCGGCCGGGTTGGATCCGGCCGGCTACGACCGAGTGGTCATCTTCGACGGGCTGGAGCGCGGCCCCGGGTTCGAAGCCGCGGCGCCGGTGACCACCTTCGCAGCGGGCGCGACGGCGAATGCGCTTTCCCGGATCGAGGCGGTTACCGGCCGGGCGCCGGCCCGCCTCCGGGCACTGGACCTCCCCGCCCTGAGCGAGATCGGTATCGAAGCCGGATCCAGCATCGTTGCGTTCCGGCCCTGCGTCGGCTTTCTGGCGGCACTGTTCGCCAGGCTGAAGTCCGATTGGGAAGCCGCCGGCGGCCTCTGGACGGAGCTGCGCTCCAGTTGGGACGCCGCGTTCTTTCCCGAGGCTACGGCAGGCTTCTTCCGCCTCAAGAAATCGATCCCCGTGGTGCTCTCGCGTCTGGGTCTTGTCTGAGCCCCGGCGGAACCCGGCCGACTCCGGGCAATCGTCGAATCCGATGTTTCGAGTCACCTGTCTCCGGTCGGGACGTGTAGGATCGAGGCCAACCCGAAGGGAGGCATCCATGGCACGAGTGACCGGAATCGGCGGCGTCTTCTTCATCTCACCCGACCGCAAGAAGTCGATGCAGTGGTACCGCGAGCGGATGGGGATCGACTCCGAGAGCTGGGGCAAGGTCTATCTCTGGCGGGAGCATGAGCGCCCCGAGAAGACCGGTTACACCGTCTGGAGCGTCTTCCCTCACGGCGCCGACAAGTTCGAGCCCGGTGGCAAGTCCTTCATGGTCAACTACCGCGTCGATGACATCGACGGGATGATCGCCGACATGAAGGCCAATGGCGTCGAGGTGGTCGGCGAGACCGAACAGCACGAGAACGGCAAGTTCGCCTGGGTGCTCGATCCGGACGGCAACAAGATCGAGCTGTGGCAGCCGGTGGATTCCGACGAAGATCCGTATCTGTAGGGGGCCGCTCCGGGAGAAGCGCTGACGCGGGTGCGCTACAGCTTGCCGAAGACCAGAGCGACCAGGATCACCGGCAGGTAAACGAGCGACGCGAAGAAGGTCGCCCGCGCCCGGGCCCGGCTGCGTTCCATGGCGAAGCGCACGCCCAGGTAGGCGAACCAACAACCGACCGCGGTGGCCGGGACCAGGTAGATCCAGCCGACCATGCCTTGCCAGAAGGGCAGAACGCTGACCACGCCCAGGGTCACAAGCGAGAACAGCATCTGGCCGGCGACGCTGCGCTCGGTGCCGTCGGCGACCGGAGCCAGCTTGTAGTCGACCTCCTGGTAGTCCTCGCGGTTCATCCATGCCATCGACAGGATGTGCGGCCACTGCCAGAAGACGACGATCGCCATCAGGATCCAGCCGCCCAGCGAGAGGGCGCCGGTGGCGGCGAACCAACCGATCAGGGGCGGTGCAGCGCCGACCAGAGCGCCGACCAGCGTCGAGATCGAGGTCATCGGTTTGAGCGGGGTGTAGGCGAACAGGTAGCCGACGGTGATCAACGCGGCGATCAGTCCGGCCATGATGCCGACGCCCAGGCCGAGCCAGAACACGCCCCCCACCGCCAGGGCGAACCCGAAGGCGGTGCCTTCGAGCACGTCGATGCGGCCGTCGGGGATCGGGCGCTTGGCCGTGCGCCCCATGCGGGCGTCGACGCGGTATTCGATCGCCATGTTCAGGGCGCAGGCACCCGCCGACGACAGCGCGGTGCCGCCGAGCACGTGGAGGAAGGTCCAGAACGCGAAGTTGTTGTCGGCGATGCCGAGCCAGTAGCCGACGGCGGCGGTCAGGGTCACGGTCAGGGTGATGCCCGGCTTGGTCAGCGCGTAGAAATCCGCCAGCCGGCTACGGCTCGCGGTGACGCTGCTGGTGGCGATCTGACCCGACATACTCGACTTCCCTGACCTGATTCTCTCGATCCGTTTCCCGGATCCGATGGCTACCGTTATTCCCCGACTCAGTGATTCGCCGCGGCGGAGGGTTCGTCGGCGGACTCGGCCGCCGGTTTGAGGAACCCGGTCGTGCGGACAGCCAGTTCTACGACGGCGTCCGCCCAGTCATCCTCGGCGTTTACCGAGGGTACCAGACGGAAAAGCTCGCCACCATGCTCTTCCCAGTCCTCCCGGCCGCGCATGGCCAGCTCTTCCAGGGTCTCCAGACAGTCGGCCACGAAGGCCGGACTGAGAATCACCGCCCGCTTTTTACCCGCTTTCGCGTGCTCGACGATCAGCTCGTCGGTGTAGGGCTTGATCCAGGGGTCGCGCCCCAGCCGGGATTGGAAACAGATCACCCGCTTTTCCATCGGGATGCCCAGCTTGTCCGCCAGCTTGCCGGCGGTGTGGTAGCACTGGGCGCTGTAGCAATTGCGGTTGGCCTCGACGATCTTCTCGCAGCAGCCCGGGGTTTCGAGGCAATGCCGGCCGGTCTCGTCGCTCTTGCGCATGTGCCGCTCGGGCAGGCCGTGGAAGCTGAAGAACACCACCTCGGGATCGATCTCCTCGAGGTGCGGCCGGGCCACCCGGGCCTGGACGTCCAGGTAGACATCCTCGTGGTAGAACGGGGGCACCACCTGGATCCACGGCGTGTTCCACAGCTTGCCCGCCTCGCGGAACACCTCTTCCAGCGAGGAGCCGGTCGCCGCGGAGCTGTACTGGGGGTAGAGCGGGAAGACCACGATCCGGTCGACCCCCTGCTCCCGCATGCGGCGCAAGGTCCCGGGAATCGACGGCTCTCCGTAGCGCATCGCCAGATCGACGACGATCTCTTCTCCCAGACGTTCCTGGACCTTGTTCGTCAGTTGACGGCCGTAGACCAGCAGGGGAGATCCCTCGTCGGTCCAGACCTTCTCGTAGGCCTCGCCCGATTCCTTGGGGCGAAAGGGCAGGATGAACAGGTTGAGGATCAGCCAACGCTTCCAGCCCGGGATATCGAGCACCCGCGGATCCGACAAGAACTGGCGCAGGTAGGGGCGCACGTCCGAAGGGGCAGGGCTCTCGGGGGTCCCCAGATTGAGCAGTAGGAGGCCGGTTTTTTCCGGGTGGAGCATGCCCTCAGTTTAGCAAAGGGGGCCCCTTTCGACCGGTAGGGCGCGGCCCGCCCGCGGCCGCCTCTAGCGCTCTTCCCGCTGCTGTTCCCGAAGCACGTGCTGGGCCCGGTGAAAGACCTCGTCGAGTACGTAGGTCGGGTGCCGCTCGTAGACGCCGCGGAGGCCGCCGCCGCCGTCGAGCAGGGCCTGGCGCTGGGCGCGGGCAGCCTCCTGGAGACCCTCCACGCCCTCCTCCAGCGGGCCGAGGCCGACGCCCTCGGCCAGACCTCGGACCTCCTCCAGGGAGCCGGTCAGAAGCTCCCAGCGGCCGCTCTCGGCGCCGTAGGTCTCCGCCAGCTCCGCCAGCCGCTCCGGGGTGGTGTTCTCGGGGTCGGCGCTGACGCTCAGCAGCACGACCCCCTCGATCCGGCGTTGGACGTACTGCGCCTGGACAAGGCCCAGGTGCTTCATCAGGTCCGGGCAGGGGTCGGCGCAAAGGGGATCGAACAGGGTGAGAATCGCGACCTGACCCTCGAGGTCCGCCGGCCCGAAGGCCGAGCCCTCCCGGTCGATCAAGCGGTAGATCGGAGCCTTGCCCGTGACCTCGGGGGCTTCGACCCTCCGGATCAGGAAGGGGCGCAGCAGGGTCAGGGTCACCGCGCCGATGACGAAAGCCCAGAAGAAGGGGCTCCGCAGCAGCGCCCGGGGCCCCGAGGCCTCGGCTTCCGGCCTGGAATTCTGCCGGGGTTCTTGTTCGCTGGAGTTCGTCTCGTTCGCCATGGCGCCGAGGATCGTTGCGGTTGTGGCGGGCGCTGTCAACCGACCCCCCGGATCCGGCGCCCGGACGTTTGCTTGACCGCCCATTCGGGCGCAGTATCTTGGGACGTTCGATGGCGGGATCCCGCCTGAATCGAGTCGGAGACGAGGGGGTTACGAGCATGGACAAGTCGATTCGGAGCCTGGTGGGGCTCCGCGCCACGCCGGTCTGGGCCACACCGGTCTGGGTACTGTTGCTGACCGCGCTTCTGTTGCTCGCCGGCTGCGCCGGCGGAAAAGACGAGAGCGCTCCCGCGGAGACCGAAAGGGCTGCCGAGACCCCGTCCGGGTCCGTGAGCGACGCCGCGCCGGTTCCGGCCGAGACCCCCGAGCCCGAGGGAGGCGCCGAGAGCGCCGACTCCACCGAGGCCCCGCCGGACGGCGCCGAGGCGGCTTCTGCGGTAGCCGCGAGCCCGGACGCCGAGCCCGCAGCCGCGGCGGCGCCCAGTGTCACCACGATCCCGACGACCATGCCCTTCGGCACCAGCGCCTACGGCCTGCATGTCGATGTCCGCGACGGCAAGGCGGTCGCCATCAAGGGCAATCCCGATCATCCCAGCACCCGCGGCGAGACCGACGCGCGGATGCGCGCCCAGCTGACCCATCTGTACGACGCCGACCGGGTGGACCGGGTGCTGCACGAAGGGCAGCCGTCGAGCTACGACGCGTTCCTCGAAGCGTGGCAAGAGATCTACCTCGAGCACGCCAATCTGCAGGGTGAAGGATTGGTGATCGTCACCCCCTCGTTCACCTCGCCGACGATCCACCGCTTCTGGAAACAGGTCCGCGCCGAGATGCCCCGGGCGCGCTGGCTGGCCTACGACGCCGTCGGTGAGGAGATGGTCTACCTGGGCTGGGCGATGTCCGGCTTCGGCAAGGCGGTCCAGGCCGACGAACGGTTGGACAAGGCCAAGTTCATCCTCTCGATCGAGTCCGACTTTCTCGGGGATTCCGCCGAGAGCCTGGCGCACCGGCGCCGCTTCGCCGAGGCCAAGAAGAATGGTGCCGAGTTGTGGGTGGTCGAGTCCACGCCGACGGTCACCGGACGCGCTGCCGACGAGCGCATCACGATGTACTCGCACCAGATCAATCGCCTGATCACCGCGGTGGCCAATGAGGTCGTTTCCCGGGGTGTGGAACTGGACATCTCCCAGGGCTATGCCCCGGACGAGGTCGACCCCGCCTGGGTCACCCGCATCGCCGACAAGCTGATGGAACATCGGGGCGAGGCGGTGATCATCACCGGGCGGCACCAGGCGGGCCCGACCCACGTGGTCGGTTCGCAGCTCAACGTCGTGCTGGGGAACGCCGGCAAGACGATCATGCACCACGAGTTCACCGACTCGTTGATCGCCTACCGGCGCGACTTCATGAAGTTCTCCTTCGGCCTGCGAGGCAACTACTTCAACACCGTGGTGATGGTCGGGGTCAATCCGTACTACGACTTCCCCCTCGATCTGAATCTCGCCCCGTTGATCCCGGAGAAGACCGACCGCACCATCGTGCTGGCCTCCCACCGCGACGAGACCGCCCGGGAGGCGACCTGGCATATACCGATGGCGCACTTTCTCGAATCCTTCGGCGATGCCCGGGCGGTGGGCGGCATGCTCGGCCTGACCCAGCCGGCGGTCGAGCGCAAGGGCGATCGCAAGTCCCCGGTGGAGCTGCTGGGGTTGGTCGTGGACGGCGAGAACCGGAGCGACGAGGACTGGGTCAAGGACACCTGGAAGCAGCGCT
Organism: Acidobacteria bacterium Mor1; assembly: GCA_001664505.1. Taxonomy (GTDB): domain Bacteria; phylum Acidobacteriota; class Polarisedimenticolia; order Polarisedimenticolales; family Polarisedimenticolaceae; genus Mor1. The sequence continues at coordinate 2,870,972 of CP011806.1, read as the reverse complement.
TCGGCGCCGACTTCGACAAGGTGTGGAGCGAGGCGCGCAAGACCGGCCTGGTCCCGGGTTCCGAGTACCCTCCCTTCGACCTGGAACGCCGGGAGCTGGCGATGCTCGGTTCCCTGGTGCTGCCTTCTCCCACCGCCAACAACATGGAATTGCTGTTCCGCGCATCCCAGGCCTACGACGGACGCTTCGCCAACATCCCGGAACTGGTCTCCCAGCCCGATCCCATCAGCGGCCAGCGCAACGGCAACGCCGCCTGGATCAGCAAGGCCGCGGCCAAGCATTTCAAGCTGCGTACCGGGGACATGATCGAGGTCAAGGTGCTGAAGCACACCATGCAGCTGCCGGTGATCGTCATCGACGGTCAGCCCGACTGGTCGGTGACCCTGCCCGTGGGGTTCGGACGCGACGGGTTGGGCAAGACCGCCGACGGCATCGGCTACGACACCTATCGGATCCGCACCGAACGTGGATGGGACCACACCCTGGAGGCCCGGATCTCCAAGGTGGAGGGCAAGGCGAAGTTGGACCTGGCGCGCTGATGTCCCGGTACGGGACACTGGTCGCGCCGGTTAGCCGGTGGCGACCCTGCGTGTTAGGCTTTTTGCCATGAAAGCCATCTTGTTGCTGTTTGCCGGTTTCCTCGCGGTGCTGCCCGCCGCGGCTCAGTGTGCGCCGGAATCGCTGGTGCGGATCGAGTTCCGCAACCTGACCCCCGGAACCGATCCGGATTCCTTCGACGCACTCTCCAAGGTGTTCTACCGGCAAGGCGCCGGCATGGCCCGCTGGGAAGAGCCGAAGGATACGGTCAACAACATGCAGGCCCTCGTCGTCGTCCGGGGCGAAGAAACCTGGATGGCCGATCTGGTGGCCAAGACCGGCAGCCACTTCGTCAAGCAGGCAGGGGATCCGCCGCTGGTGGCGCCGGTGATTGCGGTCCAGGGCTTCCCGCAGCCGGTGTACGCCATCGAGCTGGGATGCGAAGTCGCCTACATGAAGAGCCAGGGCATCGCGCCCAAGCGCATCCAGGTGCAGGGGCTCGACTACGACGAGTTCACCCTGGCGATTCCGCCCCTCGAGGCGCGGCTGCTGGTGCGCCCGGACAAGAACACTCCGTCTGCGCTGGCTCTCTACGAAGGAGAGATCCTGCGGCACCTGGTGCAGTACCGCCGCTACGACACCGGCCTGCCCCTGGACGAAGCGCTGTTCTCGCCTCCCGGCGAGATCCAGTGGGATGGCGGAAGCTGACCGCCTAGAGCGCGGGGCCTACTAGAGCGACAGGGTCAGGGTCCCGGTATCCCGGGCGCGTCCGGGGGTCGTCTCGGCGTGGGTCCCGGAGAACGTTCCATCCTCGAAGCTGCCCTCGAAGGTGAAGGTCCGCTTCTTGCTCTCGTTCATGACCTCGCCCTTCAGGGTTCCGCTGCCGAGGGCTCCCTCGGCGGTTCCGCTGTAGGTGTGGTCCTCGCCGCGGAAGCTGAAGTTGAAGTCGACCTGCCACTGGCCCTCGCCGGTGGGGGTGAACACCGCTTCCAGCGGGCCGCCGCCGTCCATGGCGTTCCAGACGTACTCCCCCTTGAGGGTGCGGGCGTCTCCGGAGATGGCCGGGGCCGCGGTCAGGGCCAACAGGGCCATTCCGAGCATCGTTGCGATCAAGGCTTTCTTCATCGGGGGTCTCGCTCCTCGCCTGAAAATGGGAATCCGCCCGCTCCGATCATCCCATCTGTCGCAGGCCGGTGCAAAGTCGATTTTGGGAAGCCCGGGAAACCCTGGAACGTCCGTCGCTCAGGAATGGGCCGCGGCGAAACGCCGCAAACGTTCCTCGAGCAGCGGAAACAGCTCTTGGCCGGTCAGCGACACGCAGGCGCGCAGGCCTTCCCGGCGCACGCTGCCGGTTGTCTCCAGGGTGATCGCGCTGATGCCGTAGTGCAGCAATTCGGCGATCAGGTCGGCGCCGTCGTCGTAGGCCGGGTGGGCGATGGTGAAGTAGAAGCCGTCGGCCAGGGGCTCGCCCAGGTCGTTGTCGTAGACCAGCCGGAAGCCGTTCTCGAGGAACAGTCGCTTCATCTCACGGGCTCGCCGGCTGTACTCGAACGCCGGTTCGAACAGTGAGCGATCGCCGCTGTTGGCCGCCTGGAGGATCGCCATCAACCCGTACTGGGGGCTCTCGGGACAGCAGGCGGTCAACGGGTAGAGCAGGCCCGGAACGAAGGCGCGGCCGATCTTCTCGGTGCCGCAGTACCCTTCCAGATCCGGCGCGTCGGTATCCCAGAGTTCTGGCGAGAGAATCGCCATGGCGATGCGCTGCCCGGCGTAGCTGAAGATCTTGGAGCTGCTGATGATGCTGATACCCCGGCGGGTGTGCCGCAGCACCGTCGGCTGGTAGGGCGGTTCGCCGGGAACGAAGTAGTTCTGCCGGGTATCCATGCCGAAGTAGGCCAGGTCCTCGATAGCCAGCAGCCCGTGCTCGTCACAGATGCGTCCGATCCCCGCCAACTCCTCCTCGTTGAGCACGATCCAGCAGGGGTTGTTCGGGCTCGACCAGATGATCGCGCAGAGGTCACCCTGTTGCGCCCTGCGCTCGATCGCCTCGATCAATGCCGGGCCGCGATGATCGTAGAAGTCGATGGAGTCCGACTCGATGCCGAGCAGTTTTACCTGGCGCTTGTTCACCGGGAAGCCGGGTTCGAGGAACAGCACCGTCCGCGCGTCGTCGCGCATGCGCGACGCCAGGGCGATGGAGGCGAAGCAGCCCTGCATCGCTCCGACCGTGGGGATGCAGCAGTCGGCGGGGATGTCGACCCCCATGAACAGCCGGGCGAACCGAGAGATCTCCTGCTTGAGCGCGGGGACGCCGGCGAAGGGGGCGTAGATGTGGCCCAGCTTCCGCTCCCGTAGCGCCCGGGTTTCCGCCTCGATAGCGACCTCCGGCGTGGGCAAACCGGGGATGCCGAACTCCATGCGGATGTAGCGCACCCCGAGCCGCTCTTCGACGGCGTTGACCAGCCGGTCCATGTCGCGAATCGAGGCACGGCGCACGTCCACGTCGAGCTCCCGGGCGATACCGGCCAGGGCTTCACGGTCAAAGGGCACGTTCATTGGGGTCCTCGCTCAAGCTGTATAGGCGGATTCGAAGGGAGACATTGTGCCCCGGTTAGGCGGCGTTTTCCACGTCGGCACCGGCACAGAACCCCCGTTTTCCGGCCCGAATCTCGGGTTTCGCCGTTGAGAACCGCCGAAGCGCTCCGTATCTCCGCAACCTCGAAGAGGAGAGCGAATGCGGTTCGGTTCCAGAGCGACGATCCTATCGGGAGGACTGGCGGCGGTGATCGCGCTCTCCGTGAGCGCTCCCGCCCGGGCTTTGCATCTCGAGACCCGAGGCGGGGTCGTCGCACTGGAGCCGGCCCAACTGGAGCTCCCCACCCGTTCCGTCCCGGTTTTCCAGTTTGCCGTGTTCTACGACAAGGACCTGGAGATCTTGCCCGGGCCGCCTATGCAACTCTCGGGAGCGGTCCACACCAACGGCGATCTGTATCTGGATTCGGGCAGCACGTTGCGGCTCGACGGCCCGGTCAGCGCCGCCGGGTACGTCTATCGGGGACGCAAGAACGCCGATGTTTGCATGTGGGGCGACGTCGTGGTGCGGGACGCGCTGGGAGACGCGGGGCTTCCGAGTTGCTGGATCGGGCGGGAGACCCTGGATGCCGATCAACTCCGGGAGCAGCGGGCCGCGGTGAGGGCTCACGTCGAACCCCTCGAGGTTCCCGCCGAGAGCATTCTCGAGGCGGCGCCCGGATCGGCGCTCTGGGAACGCGCCGATCTGCGGGTGGTGCTGAGCCTGAGCGACGGGACGCCGGAGATCGAGGTCGCCGACGCCGACAACCGGCGGCTGCCGGCGCACACCAAGCTGCTCGAGGGCTGCGAGGCCGCCTCCTACTCGGACACGTTCTTCAACAACCGCGAAGGGCGTTTCATCGACATGCTCGAGATCGACGCGGGCAAGTTGCTCGACTGTATTCACCGGGAGCCGCTCCTGTCAGGGAGGGGAGGGCTCGACGACGCCACCGACGGCGGGTTGGTGACCTACTTCAGCGTGCGCGGTCCCCAGAGCGCCGGGATCAACGGCTACGGAGTGCGGGTCAGCAACGCCGCGCGGCTGGGCGCCTCGGATCCGTCGGCGCCGCCGGTACGCGGACTGACCCTCGTCACCGATCAGGCCATGTACCTGCAGGGGGACTTCAACGCCGTGGAGAAGCGGCCGGCCGCGGTGATGGCCGATTCGTTGAACGTGCTGTCCAACGCCTGGGATGACGAGGCCAGCACCCGCTCGCTCTGGTTCCGCACCGCCGAGGACACCATCGTCCATGCCGCGCTTCTGGCCGGCACCGATACCACCGGCGGCATCGAAGGGCCCGGAGGCCAGGATCTCGGGCGCTTCAGCGGTGGGCTGCACAACTATCCGCGCCTGCACGAGGACTGGAGCGGCAAGCAACTGCGCGTCCGCGGCTCGCTGGTCAGCATCGGGCCGCCCCGGCACGTGGACGGAGCCTGGGTCTACGGCGGCTACCAGTACTACGCGCCCAAGCGGGACTGGGACTACGATCCGGATTTCGACGATGCCGAGCGGCTACCGCCGCTGACCCCCCACTTCTCGCAGCTGAGGCTGCAGCTGTGGTTCCCCCCGGCCGCTGCCCAACGCCAGGTACCGGCTCCACCGGCGGGACTCCGCGCGAACTAGCTGCGCGAGCGGGACGAGGGCCCCGCGCGATGAGGCGGCCGAATCGACGACGCCCGTTACGGACTCTCGCCGGCGCTGTCTTCACCGGCGGCAGCGCCGCTGATCGCCGCCTCTCCCGCCGATGCGCCTTCGTTCATCGACGAGTCATCCGGCGATCCGTCGTTGAGCAGGTCGATATCCTGACCGCCTGATCCGTCGGGCTCGAACCAGAGGCCCTCGACCTCCCAGAGTTCGCCGCGCTTGATCATCTCGATGAACAGCGTCCCGGAGCCGTCGGGCCCGCTCAGCCGGGCATTCCGCTCGCCGACGGACTTGCCCCCCTGCATCTCGATATTGAACGAACCGCCGAAGTCGACCTCGATCGGCTCGCCGGTCACGGCGATCACCGCGGGGTGGGACTTGGCCTGCTCGAAGGCGGCCCCGAAGACCTCGTTGTTGATCTCCTCGAGCTTCTGCAGGCCGAAGAAACCGAGCCCCCCGCAGGTGATCGCTCCGAGCAGCAAGAGGCTCAGGCAACCGCAGCCGGGAACGGCCCACCACCAGTTTTTCTGGAACCAGGACTTCTCTTGCTCGCGAGTCATCGGCCCTCCTGGGACGCGAAGCGGAAAGGTCGCGTATCGGAGGAGGGTAACCCGAGAGCGGTCTCAGTCCTAGCGTGCCTTCTGTTTGAAGACGTGGATCTCGAAGGGGCCGCCGGTCGCGTCGTCCCAGGCCGCGGCGGCTTCCAGCCCGGCCTTGGCGATCTCGCGCACCGAGTGGGTGTCGTAGACCGCGTGCATGGCGCCGACCGCGTAGGAGGAGCCGCTGCCGAAGGAGTAGAACCGCTTGTACTCGTCCACCGAGCGCAGGCTGTACAGCCCGAAGATGCCCGACGGGTTGGCGATCATGCAGTCGATGCGGGTCGACTCGAACTCGTCCTTGTCGTCTTCCTTGGGGTTGAGGAAGTAGTCGTCCTTGAGTTTCACGTGAGCCTTCAGGGCGAAGTCGAAGATGGCCCGGGGCGAATCCAGTTTCGGCAGCCGCTTGAACCGGCTCATGTAGTGGGACATCACCAGGCCCCAGGAGGCCTCTCCGGTGAAACCCATGTAGGTGCGGCCGACCTTGATGATCTTCGAGGAGTTCTCGATCACGTCGGCACCCTGTTTGGTGTAGCCGTGCTTGCTCAGCGTGTCCGCTCCGATGGCGATGGATTTCCCTTTGCGGACGACGAGAATCGTGGACATCGTTCGTTTCCCTGAAGGCGAAAGTTTTGCGAATGGACCCGTGAGGATCGAAGTTACTGTCTGGCCCGGGGCCCGGCAAACGTCGAAACCGTAACCACCGCAAGCCCTTGAATTCATTGAGTTTGAACGGGGCCGGCTTCGCGGTTCTACCGCTGTGCCACCGCAGGGGCGGGACCCGACCGCGCTGCTAGAATGACCGACATGAGTTCCGGTCACACAGCGCAGATTCCACGTCCCCGTTCGAGCGAGCCGACAGGCCCCGGGCTCACGTCCGCCGCCGGGCTCACGCCGGCGCCGGGCCTGACCGCCGGCGCCGTCCTGACCGTCGCCTTCGGCACCACCGTGGCGATGTGGGCGGTCGGCTACATCGGGCGGCTCCCCGCCGTGATGCTGCCTGCGGCAGGGCTGCTCGGTGCCTTCCTGATCTGCCTCGTCGGCGGCGGCTGGTACATCGGGCATCGGACCGGCGCCGGTTGGAAGGCGGGAGCGTTGGCCGGCGGCGTCTGCGGCCTGCTGAACCTGCTGGTGCTCGGCAGTCTGCTCACCGGAAGCGAGCCGAACCAGATCGTCCCCTCGGCACTCTGGTGGATTCCCGGTTCGGTCGGTATCTCCGCCGTACTGGCGGCAGTCGGCGCGGCCTTCGCCGGCCGTCAGGCAACGCGCGGGCTCGATTGGACCGCCGGCCTGGCGGGTGTGGCCGTAGTCGCGACCATGTTGTTGTTGGCGGTCGGCGGGCTCGTCACCAGTACCGAGACCGGACTCGCCGTGGTCGATTGGCCGAACTCCTACGGCTACAACATGTTCCTGTATCCGCTGTCGCGAATGACCGGCGGCATCTACTACGAGCACGCTCACCGGCTGTTCGGCGCCCTCGTCGGGCTCACGACGCTGGTGCTGGCCGTGTTCCTTCAGCGGGTCGAAACCCGGCGCTGGGTCAAGGGGCTCGGCTGGCTGGCCCTGGTGATGGTCATCGTGCAGGGCATCCTCGGCGGCTTGCGCGTAACCGGCAGTTTCACCACCAGCACCGACATTGCGGACATGGCGCCGTCGATCACCCTCGCGGTGGTGCACGGAGTGTTCGGCCAGGTGTTCTTCGCGCTCCTGGTGGCGCTGGCGGCGATCTGCACGACGCGCTTTCGGGAAGGCCCCGCCGCGGCTACCCGGGAGAACGCTGCGACCGACCACACCCTGACGGCGGCCCTCGTCGGGCTCTTGATCCTGCAGCTCGTGCTCGGCGCGATCCAGCGTCACACCGCCAACCTGCTCGCCGTGCACATCGCCCTGGCCTGTGTCGTCGCCCCGCTGGCGGTGCTCGTCGGAATGCGGGCTTGGGGCCTCAATGATGATGAGCCGCTGCTCAAGCGGATCGGGGTCGGCCTGGCGTCGATCACCGGGCTTCAGGTCATGCTCGGCATGGGCGCTTTCGTCGTCACCGGTGCCATCGGTGCGACCCATGTGTCGAAGACCGTGGAGGTCTCGGTGGCCACGGCGCACCAGTGGGTCGGCGCGCTGATGCTCGGTTGCAGCAGCCTCGTCGCCGTCTGGAGCCGTCGTCTCCTGAGCAAGGGGTAGCGCCCAGGCCGCCGGCTCTTCTTGCGCCGCGAGGGAGCGTCGCCGGCTACTCCGCGAGAGGCAGGTGGCCGGTGAGCCAGGCGAAGTCGCTGTTGCCGCCGGTGAGCACCACTCCGACGCGTTTGCCGCGGAAGCGTTCCGCCTGAGCGCGGATCGCGGCCAACGCCACCGCCGCCGACGGTTCCGGAACGATTCGCAGCGTGCGCATCAACTCGACCCCGGCGTCGAGGATCGCATCTTCACCGGCGGTCAGCACCTGGGCATCCCGGGCACGCAGGATCTCGAAGTTGATCTCGCCGATGCCCGTCAGCAGGCCGTCGCAGGCGGTCTGCGGGTCGCGGACTGCCGGTTGGCGCACCCCGGTGGCGAAGGACCGGTAGGCGTCATCGACCGCCTCGGGCTCCGCGCCGAGGATCTCCATCTCCGGGCGCATGGTCTTGACCGTGATCGACGTTCCCGCGAACAACCCTCCGCCGCCGACCGGTGTGACGACGGCGTCGAGATCCGGCGCCTGCTCGAGAAGCTCCAGCGCCGCCGTACCCTGGCCGGCGATCACGTCCGGGTGTTCGAACGGGTGGATCAACGTCGCCCCGCGCTCTTCGATCAGCTTCTGAGTCGTCGACTCCCGCTCGGCCTGGGCGCAGAACACGATCTCCGCTCTCCGCCGGCGGACCGCAGCGATCTTCACCGGGGAGGCGCTCTCGGGCATGACGATGGTGCAGGCGATGCCGCGAATGCCGGCGGCGTAGGCCAGGGCCGCCGCGTGGTTCCCCGAGGAATGGGCGATCACGCCGTTGGCGGACCCCCGGCTGTCGAGGCTCAGGACCGCGTTGGTCGCACCCCGCGCCTTGAACGCGCCGACGCGCTGCAGGTTCTCGCACTTGAAGAACAGCTCGGCGCCGAGGCTCTCGTCGATGCGGGCAGAGCGCAGGACCGGGGTGCGAACGATGTACGGACGGATGCGGTCTGCAGCGGCGCGGACGGCCTGCAGGTCGATCGAGGCGGCTTGTGTGGGCAATTCAGTCCTTGAGCGAGAGGGACGCGATCACGTCTTCCTTGATCAACTTCTCCAGCTCACGTTTGTACTGCTGTTTCGTCCCTTCGTCCAGGGGAACCAGCGGGAGACGCGGGTCGCCGCCGCGCAGGCCGCGCAGATCCATCGCCGCCTTAAGTCCGGCCACGCCTTGCTGGGTGCCCAGCAGCATCGCCGGGCCGCTGATCTTGGCCTGCAGCTCGCCGGCCTCGGGGCCCTTGCCCGCCTTGGCCTTGTCATAGATCCCCTTGAACACCTCGGGGAAGATGTTGCCGGCTGCGAGCACGCCGCCGGTCGCGCCCTTCTGCAGGCCGGCCTCGAAAATCCTCGCGTTGCCGCAGAGGATCTCGAAGTTCTCTGGAACCCGCAGCGGGAGGTTGCCCAGCCAGTCGATGTTGCCGGCGCTGTCCTTGACCCCGGCCACGTTGTCGAATTCGGCGAGCTTGGACATCAGGCTGAGGGAGAACTGGATCCGGGTGAACTGGGGCGCGTGGTAGAGCAGGATCGGGATCGGCGACGCCTTGGCCACGTTGCTGTAGTGGCGCACGATCACCTGTTCGGTCATCTGCGAACGGTAGTAGAACGGAATCGAGATCAGTGCGAAGTTGGCGCCGGCGTCGGCGGCCTGCTTGGTCAACCGAATCGTCGCCGGGGTCGACTCCATCCCGGTGCCGGCGATCAGCGGCCGGTCCGACGGAATGGAGGCGCGGACCTGCTTGATCGTCTGCAGCTTCTCGCTCTCGTCGAACAGCACCGCCTCGCCGGACGACCCCATCGCCAGGTAGCCGTTCACGCCAACCGATTCGTAAATCTCCAGGTTGGCCTTCAGTGCGCCCAGGTCGAGCCGGTCGTCGTTGAGCGGGGTCGCCAGCGGCAGGATGATTCCGGACAGATTCATGGGTCGATGCTCTCCAATTGCAGGTCGGCCAATCGCGGGACGGCCGATCGCAGGACGGCCAATCGCAGGTCGGCGAGTCTAGTCATTGGTGCCTGTGTACGGAACATCGGCGGCGGACGGGCAGCCTTGAGGTCAGACTGCCAGAACGGTAACTCCGATTTCGGACCCGTAAATCTGTCTTGCTAAGTCCAACAGAACAAGTAACTTATTGGTCTGGGTCCCCGCTTGCTGGTCCGGTACCCGAAAGGGACGTAAACTTTCAAAGGCTAAACCCAGAATCGGACGAAAATGCAGTTACGGCTCCTCTTTGCGGTGGGTGCCGACCTCCAGTCTCCCGCGGTAACCGGCGGGTTTCCGGGGGTAGCGGAACCACCCACCAGGGAAGCCGATATTCGTGGTGAGGTGACCCCCGGACAGGGGAGGCGCCCTAGAGCGGATCTCGAGCTTCCGTCGAGGCCTCGGGCCTCGCGCCGGAGTCTGCCCACGCGCCCTCCGAGCCCGACCGGGCCTTTCGTCGCCGACGCCCTGCGGGTGGGCCGCTTTTCCTTCGGTCAGGGGCTGGGCGGCGACGAGCCGGTCCTGCTCGACGTCACCGCCTGATCCCGCCCTCGCCTGACCGTGCCGCTCCATCGTGGATGAGACCCTGAGCCTCTGGGCTGCCGGCTTGATCTTCGGGCTGAGCGGCGGGTTTTCACCCGGCCCGACCATGACCCTGGTGATCGCCCAGACCCTGCGCTACGGGGTCGGGGAGGGGCTCAAGGTGGCGATCGCGCCCCTGTTGACCGACCTGCCGATCGTTCTCGTTTCGTGGCTCGTCGCCGGTTTCCTGACCCAGGACCGCCTGCTGGGCGCGGTATCGGCGGTCGGGGCGATCGTTCTGCTCTACCTGGCGTTCGATCTGCTGAACGCCGATCCTCCGGAGGTTTCCGACCAGCCGGGGGAGGCGCGCTCGGTCTTGCGCGGCATGCTGGCCAACTTCTTCAACCCCCACCCCTGGCTCTTCTGGCTGACCCTCGGTGCGAGCAGCCTGGCTCGGGGCATCGAACTCGGCGCCATCGCCGTGGCGGGATTTCTGGTCGGGTTGTACGCGGGACTGGTTGGTGCGAAAATTCTGGTGGCGTTTGCTTCGGCGCGCGGGCGTTCCTGGGTCACCGGGTCCGCTTACCGATGGTTGATGAGAATTCTCGCGCTCGCGCTTTGTGCCTATGCGGCCATCCTCGGACGCGAAGCCTTCCGCTTAATGGCCCCACCCGGATAGGGCCCATTCCGGTCCAGGCGTTTCCGGACCAGGCGAATTCCGGAGCAGGATTCCGGATTAGGAGATACCGATGAAGTACACGAAACACCTCTGGATTGCTGCGCTGATGCTGCTGCTGGTGACCACGGCAACCACGGTCCAGGCCGGTTCCACCGAGGCCGCCCGCAAGTGGTTCGACAAGCTGGCCGCCAACATGGCCGAGGGCACCGCCTTCAAGTCCGATTTCAGCATGAGCATGAACGGGTCGGCCTACGGGCAGCAGGAAAACGGCAACGTCTCCGGCACCATGGTTTTCATGGACGAGACCCACATGCGGATGACGATGGAAGGCACCATGGCGATGCCCACCGGAGAGACCGACGTCAAGATGGCCATGGTGTCCGACGGCACCCACACCTACATCGACACCGAGATCCCGATGATGGGACGCCAGGTGATCAAGATGCCGGTCAACTTCGAGAACCCGATGGGCGGCGGTAGCGGCATGGGCGGGCAGGACCCGCTGGCCGAGATCCGTGAGATGGCGGACAAGTTCGCCTTCGACGTCGTCGAGGAAACCGACGAGTTGGTGGTGCTCCGGGCGCCGGTCGACGGCCAGGAGGGGATCCCCGCCGAGGCGAAGGAGGTCACCCTGACCTTCGACAAGAAGACCGGCTTCCCCCGGCGTATGACCATGGGCGACCCGGCCATGGTCGACATGCAGTTCAACGGTTTCCAGAAGATGCCCGACCTCTCCGCCTCGGACTTCACCTTCACGCCTCCCGAGGGAGTGCAGGTGATGGACCTGTCCGCGATGATGGGCGGCTAGGCTCGAATCGACCGGGGGGTGATCGACCGACTCAATGGCGGCATCGGCCGCGGTGTGCGTTGGCTGACGCTTGCGATGGTCACCATCGGTGCGTTCAACGCCCTGGCGCGCTGGGCCGGCCGCTATCTCGGTGTTCATCTCGGCTCGAACACCCTGATCGAGCTGCAGTGGTACCTGTTCAGTCTGGTGTTCCTGCTGGGCGCCGCCGATGCGCTGCGGCGGAACGACCACGTTCGGGTCGACGTCCTCTACGGCCGGATGGGAATCCGCGGACGCGGGCGGGTCGATCTGCTCGGGTCCGCGCTGCTGTTGATTCCGTTCTGTCTTCTCGGCATCTGGTCCTCCTGGCCCTTCGTCCGCAACTCGTGGGCGGTGCTGGAGAAGTCGCCGGATCCCGGCGGGCTATGGCGCTACCCGCTGAAGGCGTTCGTCCCGATCGCCTTCGTCTTGCTGTTGCTGCAGGGGCTCGCGGAGTTGCGCCGTAGCTATCGGCGTGCCCGCGGCCTCGAAGGCTCCGGCGACGACTCCGGCGACGACTCCGGCGGTCATCCGGAGGGCGGAGGCTACGATCATCCCGGCGAGCAGGTGGGGGCGTGAGCGGCGAACTTCTCGCGCCGCTGATGTTCCTCGCCGCGCTGGCGTTGATCTTCGCCGGCTACCCGGTCGCGTTTTCCCTGGGCGGTACCGCCGTATTGTTCGGAGCACTCGGCGTGGCCTTCGGCCACTTCGAGTGGGGACTGCTCTACGCCTTCCCCGAGCGGATCTTCGGCATCATGTCCAACTACGTGCTGCTCGCCGTGCCCTTCTTCGTCTTCATGGGCACGATGCTCGAGCGCACCCGGTTAGCCGAGGATTTGTTGACGACGATCGGCAAGCTGTTCGGAGGCTTGCGCGGCGGCCTGGCCCTGGCGGTGGTGCTGGTCGGCGCGCTGCTGGCCGCGGCGACCGGCGTGGTCGGAGCCTCGGTCGTGGCCATGGGGATGATCTCGCTCCCGGTGATGCTGCGCTACGGCTATTCGGTGCCGCTGGCCACCGGGGTCATCGCGGCTTCGGGCACCCTGGGGCAGATCGTGCCCCCAAGCGTGGTGCTGGTCGTCCTGGCCGATCAGCTCGGCATTTCGGTCGGCGATCTGTTCGTCGGGTCGCTGCTGCCCGGCCTGATGCTCGCCGGGATGTACGCGCTCTACGCCGTCGGTGCCGCCTGGGTCCGTCCCGGAATGGCGCCGCCGATTCCGCAGGAGGAGCGCCCGGCCGACCTGAAGGATCTGGGGCGTCAGGTGTTCGGCGTATTGGTGCCGCCGCTCCTGCTCATTCTGCTGGTGCTGGGCAGCATCTTCGCCGGCGTGGCGACTCCGACCGAGGCAGGCGCACTGGGCGCGGTCGGCGCGATCCTGCTGGCCGCGGTCTCCCGGCGTTTGACCCTCGATACGTTGCGTGAGTCCGCGGACCGCACCACGCGGTTGACCTCGATGGTGGTGTTCCTGCTGATCGGTTCCACCGCCTTCACCCTGGTGTTCCGCGGGCTGAACGGTGATCTGTGGATCGAGGAGCTGCTGACCGGGTTGCCCGGAGGGGTCGTCGGTTTTCTCGTGGTGGTCAACGTCGCCGTGTTCCTGCTCGGCTTCTTCATCGACTTCTTCGAGATCGCCTTCATCGTCGTGCCGTTGGTTTCCCCGGCGGCGCAACTGCTCGGCATCGATCCGGTCTGGTTCGGGGTGATGATTGCGGTCAACCTGCAGACGTCATTCCTGACGCCGCCTTTCGGGTTCGCGCTCTTCTATCTGCGCGGAGTCTGCCCACCGTCGGTGAGCACGCCGGCGATCTATCGTGGGGTCGTGCCCTTCATCGTGATCCAGCTGATCGGGCTGACCCTGATCGTGGTCCGTCCGGAGATCGTCCGCTTCCTGCTCGACTAGGACTGGGTTCCCCAGGACCGGGTTGCCCAGGATCGGGATACCCACGTCCGGGCTCCCGCGCTGTCGCTAGGCGAAGTGGCCGGCCAACTCTTCCCCGTCGGCCAGTCCGTCCTCGACCCACTGCCGAACCTGTTCCGCGGGTTGTCCCAGCTCTTCGGTGGCCCGCCCGATCAGGCGCTCGGAACTCTCTTCGAGCCGGGTCTCGCAGAGTTCCGCGACCAGGCTGACGGCGACCAGCGGCTGCGCCTCGGAATCTTCGCTTCCGTGATGGACCGCGATCGCCTCACCGATCGCCTCTGGAAAGCCCCAGATCGAGCACATCATCGCCGCGACCTGGGCGTGGTCCCAGCCGAAGGCCTCCTGCTCCAGCGGAATGAGGTCGCAGTCCTCGGACTGCGAGCGCTCCACCAGCCCGCCGTACCGCTCCCCGTAGCTCCGGCAAAGCAACGGGATCGCCATGTCCTGCAGCAGCGAGGCGCTGAACACCTCGGAGCGTTGAGAAGGGTCGATGCGCTCGTTGAGGCCGCGAGCCACCGCGGCTCGCCGCGCGGCGATGGACCAGAAGCTCTTCGGATCGAAGCCGGGCATGGCGTCGGCCGGGAGGCAGGCGCGGCTGGCCAGGGCAACCACGAGGGATTCGATCTGGCTTCGACCCAGCAGCGACACCGCGTGGTGCACGCTGCGCACCCGGCTACGCAGGCCGAACGCCGAGGCGTTGACGGTGGAGAGGACCTGCCCGGTCAGACCGGGGTCCGCCGAGAGTGCGTCGGCAAGTTCCGCGGTGTCCGAATCGACGTCCCGCGCCAGACGCAATGCCTCGAGGTGGATGGCCGGAAAGGTCGGCAGCTCGAAGCCCTCGAGAATCTCGCCCAGCTTCTCCTTGGGGTCGACCTTCTTGCGTGCGAAAAGGCGCAGCATGCTATTCGGCCCTCCGCGCCATCTTGTTGGCGAAGATGCTCAGTAGGCCGCCGATCATCATGTAGCCGATCAGCACCTCCGAAAGAGCAACCATGCGCCCCAGGCCGGTGGTGGCGACGATATCGCCGTAGCCCAGGGTGGTCAGGGTCACGAAACTGAAGTACGTCGTGTCGATCAGGTCGTGCCCGCCCCCGTCGGGCATCTTCAGGTCGATCGCCAGGAACAGCAGGGCGTAGGCCATCCCGATCACCATGGTAAGGAAGCCCCAGCGTCCGAAGCTCCGGCCGCAGTCCGAGGTGGCCCACCAGACCCAGTAGATCCAGCGGTGGGTTCGCGAGGAACTGCGGAACTCGTGCAGGTAGTTCTCGTCGAGGATGTGGCGGCGGACCATGTAGGCGCCGCAGAAGTCGACGTTGCGGATGATGGCGCCGACCCAGTTGGCGGCGGTCCCCCCGTGCATGGCGCGGAACGACGCCGCCGACAGGTCCGCGTCGCCGAAGTTCGCGCCTTCGACGTGTGTCTCGTCGAGATCGCAATCGGTGAGCACGGCGTGACAGAGGTCCGCGCCCTGGAGCCGGGCTTCGCGAAAGCGGGCGCCCGGGGCATTGGCCGCGCGCAGGTCGGCTCCCTGGAGGTCCGCCCGGGTGAAGCTCGCCGCCGCCGCCCTGGCGTGGAAGAAGGTCGTGCCGCGTAGGGTGGCGCCGCTGAATCCGGTGCGGTTCGCCGAGCACTCGGTCAGATCCGACTCGCTGAGGTCGGCTCCCAGCAGTTCCGCGTCGTCCAGGTTCGCCGCGTAGAGGTTGCAGTTGCGCAGCCGGGCTCCGGCCAGATTGGCGCCGCTGAGGTTTGCGTTGGAGAGGTCGGCCTGCTCCAGGTCGAAGCCGGCCAGATTCAGCCCCGAGAGGTCGTGGCCGCGGAGAACCGCTCCCCGTAAGCAGGTTTTGTCCGTCGGGCCGTTCCCGGCCCGGATCCGGTCGATTGCCTCGGCCAGGGCCCCCAGGGGGGCTCCCGCCGGGGGGGATTCTCGCTCTACCTGTCGCTGTTCCGGGCTTTCGTGCACACACCTCTCCGCGGTTTCCAGGAGAGGCTCATCGGATGACGGCCGGAGCTCTTTAGGCCGGGATTGCTCCCGGGATTGCTCCCGGGTTTGCTCCGGGGCCGTGGGCCGGCGCTAGCCCTGCTGGAAGGCGAAGCGGGTGAAGCTGCCTTCGGAGACGGCGAACCAGGCGGTGCTCTCCTGCCGGAAGCGTTCCCAGGCCTCGAACACCTTGCGGAATCCGGGGTCCGAGGCCGCCTGCTCCTGGTAGAGGGCGAACGAGGCGTCCCGGGCAGCGGCCATGATCTCGTCGGAGAATGTCCGCACCTGGGTGCCCCCATCGATCAGCTGGCGCAGCGCCGGCGGATTGAGGCTGTCGTACTTGGCGGTCATCTTCATCGACGACTCCGCCGCAGCGACCTCCACGATCCGCTGGTATTCCGCCGGGAGTTCTTCCCAGGCCTTGCGGTTCACCAGGAAGGAGAGGGTCGGGCCGGGCTCCCACCAACCGGGCGCGTAGTAGTACCTGGCGACCTTGTCGAAGCCGAGCTTGGCGTCGTCGTAGGGGCCGACCCACTCGGTGGCGTCGATGGCGCCCCGCTCCAGAGCCGGGTAGATGTCTCCACCACCCAGCACCTGGCACTCCACGCCCAGGCGCTGCATGACCTCGCCGCCGAGGCCGGGAATGCGCATGCGCAGCCCCTTGAGGTCGGCGATGCCGGGAACCTCTCGCCGGAACCACCCGCCCATCTGGGCGCCGGTGCTGCCGCCGGGGAAGTTGACCGCGTTGAAGTCGGCGAACACCTCGCGCATCAATTCCAGGCCGCCGCCGTGGTAGAGCCAGGCGAACTGCTGACGTGCCGTGAGGCCGAAGGGAACGCCGGCATCGAAGGAGAGCGCCGGGTTCTTGCCCTTGTAGTAGTAGCTGGCGGTGTGTCCGGCCTGAACCGTTCCCGACTGGACGCCGTCGAGTACTCCGAGGGCCGGAATCATGTCGCCGCCGGGATAGCAGCGAATCGTAAAGGCGCCGTCGCTCAACGCCTCGACCCTTACCGCCAGCTCCTCCGAAGCGCCGTAGAGCGTATCCAGCGAGCGGGGGAAGCTCGAGGCCAGACGCCACTGGACCCGTTTGCGCGTCTGCACCGCCGGTCCGGCGTTCTCGGAGGTCGTGGAGCAGCCGACCACCAGGCCGGCGGCGCCCGCGGTCATCGCCCGCAGGGCCCGTCTTCGGTCGCCGGGCCTGTCGTTCCGTTTCGTTTCGGCGCTGCGCTTTTGATTCCCGTCGCTCACAGTGGCCTCCCGGCGTTTTCGAAGCCGGAGCCTACCATGGGCGAACCCCGTCAGGGCCGACCCCCGTCAGGGTCGACCCCAATCAGGGCCGCCCCCAATCAGGGGCAGGTGCTCGAGCCGGTTTCGTCCAGCGGCCCGCGAACGTCCTGGCGCTGCTGGGGCGCGCCGTAGCCGTAGGTGCCGACGCCGTCGGCCCCGTTGGCCCGGATCAGGTAGTAGTAGCCGTCGCCAACCGCCGGCACCCGGGTGTCGACGAAGGGCGGGCTGCCCCAGGCCGGCGCCAGGCAAGATGCCTGGGAGTAGTCCCGGTCCGCCAGCAGGTCCAGCACGTTCCCCGACGTGACGTCGTAGTCGATGTCGACGCCGAAGCGGGCGTCCTGGGCATCGAAGTCCAGAGTGTCCGGATCGGTGAAGCGCAACCCCCGAACCTCGTCGAAGACGAAGGTGTTGGGGTAGTTGTCGGTGTAGGCGTCGGTCTCGCCGGTGCCGGCGCGCAGGTCGGTCCACAGCGCGTAGAGCCGGTCCTCGCTGGCGGTGGTATCCGAGTAGTCGCCGATGAAGCCGTTGAGCGAGCCGTCGCTGAGTT
This sequence comes from Acidobacteria bacterium Mor1, assembly GCA_001664505.1. GTDB lineage: Bacteria > Acidobacteriota > Polarisedimenticolia > Polarisedimenticolales > Polarisedimenticolaceae > Mor1. The sequence continues at coordinate 2,853,702 of CP011806.1, read as the reverse complement.
CCTCGGTCAGCACGAAGTTGGTGTCGAACTCGAGGCCGCCGTCCCGGGAGATGGCGCCCCAGATCTCGTAGGGCCTGCCGCCGGGGTTCTTGCGCCGGTCGTAGAAGGTGACGATCACCCGGCCGAGGGGATCGACGTAGAGCGAGGGGAACCACTGGTCGGCGCCGGTGCCGGGCAGGTCGTCGTTGACCACGATCGGCGCGCTCCAGGTGCTGCCTCCGTCGGTCGAGCGAACGAACAGGATGTCCGGATCACCGTTGCGGTCGTCGGCCCACGCGATGTAGACGTTGCCCGAGGAGTCTCCGGCCGAACGGTCGGCGGCGATGGCCGGGTGGGAGTTGCGGCGGAACACAGGATCGCTGGAGATCGAGTCCACCGTGGAGGGGAACACGTCGGTGCCGAAGCTGGCGCCGCCGTTGGTCGAGCGATCGAACCCGATGCGCCCCGAGTCCGACCAGGCGACGTAGACCTCGCCGGCGGGGCCGATGGCGATGTGGGATCCCTGGGTGCTGGAGCCGTCGGACACGTTGCGGTTGGTCGACCAGGTCTGGCCGCCGTCGGTGCTGAAGCGCAGCACGATTCGAGTGCCCGCGCCGAACTCGCTCCAGCTCACGTAGGCGCGGTTGGCAAAGGGGCCCGAGGTGCGGTCGCACTCGGCCCAGGGGCGGTCGGCGAAGGGGAAACCGGTCGGCCGGTTGACCACCGTCGCCGGTGCCGTCCAGGTCTGGCCGCCGTCGGTGCTGGTGTAGGAGAACAGACCGTGGGGCTGGAACGCGCCGGTGAACGAGAGGCAGATGAAGATCGCGCTGCCGTCGTTACAGAACGCGGTGACCGGGTCCCCCTGGAACGGATAGGTGTTCTCGGGGAGCACGCCGTCGGTCCAGGTCAGGCCACCATCGAGGCTGGCGTAGTAGCCGCACTTGACGTTCCCGGTGCGGTAGTCGTTGGCTCCGCCGACCAGGTTGAGCGGATCCTGCGGGTTGATCGAGATCACCGTCTCGTTCTGGTCCTGGCCGCTGGAGTCCTGGTTGACCCGGATATTGCTGCCGTCATCGGTGCCGAAGGGGCGGGTCGGTGGCTGCTTGGCCACGCCGATCCAGCGGTCCTGAGGCGGGATCGCGCCGGTGGAGTCCGGGTCCATGCCGCGGTGAATCCGCGCCATGCGGTCGATCTCTTCGGCGCTGGGCATGGGCGCTTCGGCCGGGTTGGCCGGATTCGCGGCGGCGGCCGGATCCGCAGGGTCGGCCGGATCCAGCGCCGAGCGGCGCGCGCTGCATCCGAAGCTTCCGAGCAGGGCCGTCAACAGCAGCCCCACGATCCACAGCTCCGCGATCCACAGCCCCGCGATCCACAGCCGGCCGCATCCTTCCTTGCGCAGGTTCGCCACCATCCCCTCCTCCTGTTTCGGCACTCGATGGGCGATCCACCGATCGGACCCGGTGTCGATTCTGAGGCGGGGGTCTCGATGGGAATCGAGCATACTTATACGGCGAAACCCAGACGGTACGGTGAAAACCCGACGCGAAGGCAAAACCGCGCAGGACCACCCCTGTGCTGCGGAGACACGGCATGAGAACCAGCGGAGCCCGGGGTTTCCCGACGACCTGTCGCGGCCGGGCCGAGGTGCTGATGTTGCTGGCGGCAGCCTTCGTCTCCGTTTGTGGCGTGCCGTCCAACGCTGCCGGTGAGCCGGAGTCCAGCGACGCGCTGACGGTCTCTCTCGACCCCTATCTGTCGGTGGAGTCCGGCGCCGACCTGACCTTCTCGCTGGTCTCGCTGACCGCGCGGGCGGAGGCCTGGGCCTTTCGACCTCTCGAGGACCGGCCGGCCGCGCGGGTGCCCCTTCGTAGCTTCTGGGCACTGGCCTTCGACGTACCGGTGGCCTGGTGGTTCGGCGTCCTGCAGCACGAAGCCTACGGACACGCCGGCCGGGCACGGGAACTGGGATCGTCGGGCGCCGGCGCCCGCATGGGATCTCCCTGGAAGCGGCGCAGTTCCTACGCGACCTTCGACGCATCGGGGATGAGCGACGTCGATCTGCTGCGGGTCTACGCCGCCGGGCCTGAGTCCAACGGACACGCCGCAACCCTATTGACCCGTGAAGCCCTGGCCGGTCGCGAACTGCGTCCGATGGAGCTCTTCTATCTCACCGCCAACCGCGCGGTGACCAGCCGCTACGTGCTGCGCACCACACCCGATCCCGTCACCGAGCCGGGCGGCTTCTTTGCTGAGTGGAGCGGCGGCGGCGACGTGGCCAACTACATCGGATACCTCCACCGGGATCGATTCGGAGATGAGGGCATTCGTGCCGACGGCGTCGATCCCTCGGTGCTCGACGTCTACGAGCGCATGGAGCGCCACGCTTATTGGAACGGCCTCGATCCGGCGGCCTGGTTGGCGCTGGCGGTCGGTTGGCGGGCGGTGGTGCGCGGAGAATCGACGGCGCAGCTTCCCGGCTTTCGCCTGGCGGGCCGCCGCACCCTGCCGGTGTTGAGCGCCGACTGGCTGCCTCGGGGGCCGGTGGCTTCGCTGGAACTCGTCTTCGGGCAGCCGCTGCCCGGGAGCGACCACGCGGGAGGGTCCGGAGGCGCTCGCGGGTCCGCGGCGTCCGGATCACGCAGCGCTGCCGCCTGGTACTCGCTGGTGGTGCGCCACGGCCGCGGGTTCGACGGCCGCATCGGCGCGGTCGGTGCGGCGACCGAGGCCTTCGCCGAGGCCGGCGTGTTCCGCCTCGGCGGCGATCTCGAGATCTGGGACCGTCCCGACGGAGGTGTGGGTGGCGGGGTGCGGGTCCGGGGCCGGGTGGTGCGCGGCCGTTTCAGAGGCGCCTTTGCCGATATCGGGGTCAAGACCGCCGGCCACTGGCCGGGCCGGCCCGTCGACGATGGCCCCTTCGTTCGCTTCGGCGTTCGCTTCGTGCCCTGACCGCCGGGCGCGGACCTGCGAGACCGCTGCGAACTCGGGGGCATCGAGCTAGACTGACCCGATGAAAGCCGCACGCATCGTCTCGACCCTGTTGCTCGTTCTGGTCTTCGCCGCCTACTGGTACTACCAGGGGAGCGCCGAATCGACGCCGGCATCCGGCCAGTCTCCGGCCCAGTCTGTAGATTCGAGTCCGGCGGAATCCCGGCCCGCGGAGTCCCGGCCCGCGAATCCGGGGCGCACGCCGTCGACCGGAGGGCCCTCGGACTCCGGAGCGTCCTCCGGAGCGTCCGGAGGAAACAGCAAACCTCGAGGCCACGACGAGATCCTGGAGGCGTACCGCAACGGACAGTCCGACCGCTGGGTCGAAGCCGCCGGGCGTGTTTCCCGTCTGCTGCCCGACGACAACGAGGGCTCGCGGCACCAGAAGTTCATCGTGCGCCTGGCCAACGACCACACGATCCTGATCAGCCATAACATCGACCTGGCGCCGTACATCGATCTGCAAGTGGGAGACGCCGTCGCCTTCCGCGGCGAGTACGAGTGGAATGACCGCGGCGGAGTCGTGCACTGGACCCACCACGATCCACGCGGCCGCCGGGAAGGCGGCTGGATCGACCACGACGGCAGACGCTACCGCTAGCGGTCAGTCAGCGGGTGATCCCGCCAGGTGTCGACGACCTCCTGGTCGATGATGCAGGGGACCTGCCGTGCGGCCCACGCGTCGAGCAGGGTTCTGAGGAACGGGTCCTGCTCGGGGACGGCCCCGTCAGGAATCTCGAGGCACAGCGGTTCCCGCGGTCCGACGCCGGGAATCGGGCCCTCCGGGAAGATCGCCCGCAGGCGCACCGGCTCCGCACCTTCTCGTCGCGTGCGCAGCCGCAGTTCGACGCGCAGCAACCGGGTTTCGGCAATCTCCCGCGAGGCCGGGAGGTCGAGGCGGGTGAGCAGCGGCCCGGCGGTCAGCAGGGTCGGTTCGTACTTGACCCCGGTAACCTCCAATGGCCAGGTTGCGAGCACCTCGCGAAAGGCCGGTTGGCCGATCGCCCACAGGGCCAGGTAGAACCCGCGCGGTTGCTCCGGCGAGTGATGCCAGACGTTGACGATGGTGTTGGGGCGGGGCAGCACGATACGCCGGAAGCCGATCCGGTCGCGGTCGGGGTCGTAGCCCGGAATCGCGAAGCCGAGCACTCGCGCTTCCCGCGCCTCGAACAACATGGTGCCGAGATCACGCCAGAGCGATTCGCTGCCGCGGATCCACTGCTCGGGAGGGCTGACGGCGTCGTTGCGCAAGGCGCCGCGAATCAAGCGGCCGGTCAGCCAGGCCTCCGAGGCCCGGTGGAGCCGAAGCGCCGGCACATCCTCCAACCAATCTCCGAGAAAGGGCGCGAGCTCCCGGTCGTCGGGCTGCCAGTCCGGGCTCTCGAGGTAGCTGCGCACGGCGGCCAGGGTCGCCGCGCTGGCCGGATCGGTGGCGAGGTCTTTCAGGGCCGCCAGTCGCTGGTCACGCAGCCGGTCCGTCGCCCAACGGCGGTAAGCCGGCTGTGCCGCCAGGGCGGCCCCCAGTTCGTGACGCCGCTCCAGCAGCGTGCGGCCGTGCATCAGGAACGGCGCGTCGCTCCAGCTCTCGAAGCCGCCGGGCATGGCGAACAGATTCAACTCCCGGGCGTCCTCGGTCAGGTGGGTCACGGCGTGGAACCATCCGTACTCCATCCGGTCGCCCCGCGCGAGCACTTGATCGTGGGGAGGGATGCCGATGGTCAAGCGGCGTTCATCGATCCACTCTTCCTCGGGCCACTCCAGCTTGGCACCACCACGCTTGCGCAGCACCAGCGGTCCGCGCCCTCGCACCACATCGGTCAGCGTCCCCTGAAGCAGTGACGATCCCGGGTCGAGGGAGAAGGGGCTCGGGGTCTCGGGTGCTGCCGGCAGCGGTGGTTCGAGACGCAACGCTCCGGTGCCGAGACTGATGCGGCAGCCCGGCCGGTCCCGCAGGCCGACCTCGACCCTGCGCCAGCGCCGCTCTTCTCGTGCCGGGCGGTCGAGCCGGCCCGCTCCGAATCGCGGCGGGTCGTAGCCGATGAACCGTTCCAGCTCGAGAGTGCGGCGAACGGAGTCGAGGGCTGCGGGAAGCTGCTCGGCGCGTTCGATCGGGTGCAGGCGGCCACCGGTCACCTGGGCCAGTTCGGTCAGGGCGGTGCCCGGGTGACTCTCGTCGGAACAACGCTTCGGAAGCTGCATCCCGATGGTGTGGATCGTCAGCGACTCTGCCCGTGCCGCGCGATCCAGCAGCGCCTTGCGCCGCGTGTAGCTACCCGGCTCGCTGTCGCAGCCGTCGCTCACGACGAGCAGCAGGGTGCGGCGATCCTGGGCGTCGAGGTAGTCGACCGCCCGCTCCACCGAATCCCAGAGATTGCTGCGATACCCGAACGAGAGGTTTCTCGCGCGCCGTTCGAACAGTGCGCGGTTCGAGGTCGGTCCGCTGATCAGCAGCAAGTCGTCATCGAAGGAGGTCAGCATCGCCGGTTCGTTCTCCGGCAGCTTACGGGCGTAGTCGATCGCCGAGTTGCGCAGGACCTGCACGTGGTCCGCCATACTCTCGCTGGTATCCAGCAGCAGCGCGTGGAGCGCCGGCAGCCTGGCATCATCGAGGTGCAGCACCTCGAGTTCCTGGCCATCCTCGGAGAGAGTGATCGATGCCGCGTTGACGCCGTCGCAGCTGCCTGCGCGCTTCGGTGTGAAGTAGACCGGGAGCCGGACCCGGCGCACGTCTAGCGACTCCCGGTGCCGTTGCTCCTTCGCCGGCGGTTTCGCGGCCGCTTGCGACGGAGCAGGCGAAACACTCGGGGTGTCGTCGATCACCGCCGAGCCGGCGCCGAGCAGCGTGAGCAGCAAGAGCGTGAGTGCCATGCAGCTATTGATGCACGCCGCTGCCATACCGGCAAGTGCTGGAGGCTGTCGCTCAACTTCCCGCGGCCGCTTCGGCACGCCTCGCCGGCGTCAGGGCGCGATGCGTCTCGCGGTCATGCGCATGATCGTCGACCAGGTCTTGCCCTCGTCCCGGGAGAAATCGCTGCTCCAGCGGAAGCTGTCGGCGGTGAAGCCGGAGAACACCACCCGCTGCAGGCCCATGCCCCCGGTGTCATCGGCGGTCATCACCACAGCATCTCCGGCGAGCCGGGCGTGGAAGGTGCCGAAGTCCATCCCCGGGCTCTTGCCCGCGCCGTTGGCCATCCAGGCAACCCGCCACTGCTTCTTGGCCATGTCGAACACCCGGTTGGAGCGCAGGTGATAGTCCCGGCCCAGCGCTGCCATGTAGGCGGGCAGGCCGTCTTCGGGCTGGAACCACAGGTCGGTCACGGCGAAACCGTCCAGGGTGTACTTCCAGGCCCAGATGCCCGGGGCGCCGGCGACGAAATCCCCGCTGCGCGTCGCCATTTCGGTCTCGACGTGCCACAGCCCCGCCAGCCGGCCGAACTGGACCAGCTCCTTCGGGGCGTCCGGGTGGGCCTTGCCGAAGCCGTCGGCGAGGAAGGCGCGGATCGCGGTCGATGCCGCGGCGGTTGCCGCCGAGGCCTGGATGCCGGCTGCGGGCCTGGTCTCGGCGGGGGTGCCCGCGACGGCAACGTCGCTGAAGCCGAACAGCACTGGAATCAGAAACCCGGTAAGGATCAGGATCACACGCATCATGGTTGACTCCGCTCAGGGTGGCTGCCGGACCGCCCGGGCCACCTGCGCACCCTACGGAGCGAACGCACCCTCATCCCGCGAATCCCAGGTGAGTTTTCGGTGAGTTGGTGGTTTCACCGTCGTTCCCGCTCGATTCCGCCGGTATTCTCGATGGCATGAACTCGCTGCACCCACCCAGCTCCGAGCGCTACCGCTTCGCGGGTTTCGAGCTGCGAGTCGATCAGGGTGAACTCCGCCGGGGGAGCGAAACGGTCGAGCTGCAGCCGCAACCCTTCAAGGTGTTGACCCTGCTGGTGCGGCGAGCCGGCGAGTTGGTGACCCGGGATCAACTGCGGGACGAGATCTGGGGCCGGGAGACCCATGTGGATTTCGACCGTGGTCTCAACTTCTGCATCAAGCAGGTCCGCAGGGCTCTGGGGGACGATGCCGCCGAGCCCCGCTTCATCCGCACCTTGCCCCGGCGGGGGTATCGCTTCGTCGCAGAGGTGGAATCGGCGGACAGTCTGAAGGCCGCGCCCGCCGCCGGCTCGATGCGCCGGGCGTCGACGGTTGCCGCCGCCGCCGTCGGGGTCGTGCTGCTGACCCTGGGAGTCACCTGGTGGTTCGGTTCGGCGGCCTCACGGGATGCCCCGGTCGACCCGGCGGCGACGGACATGTTCCTACGCGGGCAGCACGCGCTTCAGCAGGGCACCTCCGAGGGGTTGGAGCAGGGCCGCGAACTGCTGCGGCGAGCGACGGAGATCGCCCCGGAGCTGGCCCAGGCGCACCTGGCCCTGGCACGCAGCTACATGGGAGAGGCTTCCGAGGACACCGTATCCGAGGCACGTTCCGCCCTGGACCGCGCCCTCGACGCGGACCCGTACCTCGCCGAGGCCTGGGCCATGCGCGGCGTGATGCGGCTGGACCTCGATTGGGACTGGGCCGGCGCCGAGGAGGCTCTTTCTCGCGCCGTCGAGCTGAGCCCCGAGAGCGCGGGGTTCCGTCATGCTTTCGCACGCTACCTGTCTCTCGCAGGGCGTCACGAAGAAGCGATCTTCCAGATCGATAAGGCGATGAGCCTGGAGCCTGTCTCGACGGCACTGAAAGCGGACGGTGGCTGGTACTACTACCTCGCGCGCCGGTTCGATGCCGCCGAGGCTCTCTGCCGCACCACCGTCGGGCTCGATCCGGCGAACCAGAACGCGTGGTGGTGCTTGCTTCAGGTCTACCAGCAGCAGGGGCGCGATCGCGACCTGTTGGAAGCCGCTCACGCGCTGGCTCGAGCGATCGACCCGGCGTCTCGGGAGCGGTTCGAGACCGGTTCCGATTTCTGGCGCTGGTACGCATCGCGGCGGGATCTCGGAGTGCCGGCTGCTTCGCCGACCCACACCGGTCTCGCCCGTCTCGGGATGGGGGACCTCGAGGGCGCGCTGGACTTGTTCGAAGAGGCGGTCGCCGGCCGCTCCTCCTGCGCGCTGCCCCTCGGCGTGGACCCCCAGGTCGACCCCTTGCGAGGGCGTCCGGAGTTTGCCGCTTTGCTCGCACGCATCGGCGCGCCCTCGTCGGCCGGTTCCCTCACGGATTAGGCAGCGGCAGGGGCCGGTTCCACTCGTGGTAGCCTTTCCTCAAAGGGGAGGTACCACCATGGTCCGTCTGATTTTCGATTCCCTGGGATTGTCCTGCGTCGCCGGCCTGATCCTCCTGGCGGCCTTCTCACCGGCCATGAGCCAGTGTGTCGACGACGACCTGGACGGCTTTTTCGCCGGCGACGGTTGCCCGGCTCCCCTTGATTGCAATGACGCATCCGCCGGCATCTTCCCCGGTGCCCTCGAACTCTGCGATGGCCTGGACAACGACTGCGACGGAGAGCTCGATGAGGCGCCGCAGTGCCAGCGTGCGTGCGAGTTCCCGGACGGCCTCTTTGACGGTGCACCGCTCCAGGAGGGAGGCAGAGATGCCGACATAGTCTGGACCGGCACCGAGTTCGCGCTCGTGTGGGACGGCCCCGAAGAGGGGACGGGGTCCCGGGTGATCTATTTCGCGAGGGTCAGCTCCGACGGACCGGTCGTGGAGCCGCCGATCCAGCTCACCACTGCGGAAGCCCGGGCCACGGCGCCCTCCCTGACCTGGACCGGCACCCAGTACGGATTTTCCGTGTTCAACAATCCGTCAGGCGGGCGCAGTGTTCGCTTCGCACGGCTCGACTCAACGGGAGCGAGGATCGGCGACGAGGTCGATCTCGGCGATGGTTTCTTCCCCAGCACCATCTGGACCGGCTCCGAATTCGGACTCTTCTGGACGACCCGATTACCGGACTCGACCAACGAGCTGAGGTTTGCCCGCATCGCCGCGGACGGAACCCTGCTCCAGGGCCCGGTCATGGTGGATGCGGCTCCCAGCTACAGTGGCGTTTCGGCGGTCTGGACCGGCTCGGAATACGGACTGACCTGGCACCGCACTGTCGGCGACGGTCTCGAGGTCTTCTTCCTGCGGGTCGACGATCTGGGCAACCCGATCGGCGTGCCCCTGCAACTTACGTCGGGCCCGGACTGGATGAGAGATGCGGATCTGGTCTGGAACGGTACGGAGTTCGCCGTCGTCTGGAGAAGCCGGGACAACTTCGTGTTCAGCGCCGTGTTTCAGCGAATCGCAGCGAATGGAACGCCGATCGATGCTCCCATCGCGATCAACGACGCAGGTTCTGTGGGTGATGTGACGTTGGCCTGGACCGGTGAGGAGTATGCGGTGGTCTGGGCGGATGACCGAACCCTCACGTTTCACGTCTATCTCGCCCGTGTCGATGCGGCGGGTTCGAGGCTCGGCGGCAACGCCCGGATCACCGCGGCGGAGGTCTTGGCCACCTCGCCGCGTCTGGTCTGGAACGGCGAATACTACGGCATGGCCTATGCCTATCAGTTCCTGCTACGCATGGCGCGAGTCGCTTGTGACTGCCTCAACGTCGATGGCGACATCGAGACCCGATGCAAGGACTGTCTCGACACCGACCCGACGGTGTTCCGCAGGGCGCCCCAGATCTGCGATGGCAAGAACAACAACTGCGATCACCCTTCGTGGCCCGGGCTGGAAGGCATCAACGATGGCGATGACGACCAGGACGGGTTCAGCGAATGCGATCTGGATTGTGACGACGCCGAGGCTGCCGTGTTCCCAGGGGCTCCGCAGATCTGTGGAGACGGGCTCAGCAATGACTGCAACGCCATGTTCTGGCCCGCCCTGGCCATGACCAATGAGTTCGACGACGACGGAGACGGATTCAGCGAGTGTGACGGCGATTGCGACGATTCCCGGTTCCAGGTCTATCCCGGGGCTCCGGAGATCTGCGACCGGGTCAACAACGACTGCGATTCGCTGAGTTGGCCCGAAGTGCCCGTGGACAACCTCGACGGTGACAGCGACGGCTTTGCCGCTTGCGAGGGTGACTGCGACGACGCCAACCCGCTGGCCAACCCTGCCCGCGGCGAGGAATGCAACGGTTTCGACGACGATTGCAACGGACAGATCGACGACGACGAGCTCGGGGTGGACTCGGATCTCGACGGCCTGTCGAACGTTTGCGATAACTGCCGAGCAGTCTTCAATCCGAATCAGCTGGACGGCGATCTCGATGGGGCCGGAGACGCGTGCGATAACTGTGTGGTTCTTGCAAATCCAGGCCAGGCGGACATCGACGGTGACGGCGAGGGAAACGCCTGCGATCTGAACGATGAGATGGTCTTCGGTCGTTTCACTGCGGCCGACGAATACACCTGGCAGGAAGAGTCCCCATACGTGCGGTGGAACTTCTATCGCAGCGATTGGGATGTGTTCGTGGATACAGGTTTCTACACCCAGAGTCCGGGTTCCAATCCGATTGCCGCTCGGCAGTGCGACCTGTTGGTGCGAACGGCCGTGGACGCATTTGCTCCACCGCCGGGGAAGCTCGCGTTCTATCTGGTCAGTGGAGAACGTCCGCCGTCAATCGAAGGGCCGATCGGAACCACAAGCGACGGTGTCGGGCGCTCGAATTCCAATCGATGCCCCTAGCTGCCCGGCGCGGGGTTCCGCGATGCGGCCGAGCTCCCGGCCCTTAATCCTCGCCGTCGGGGTCGAAGTTGATCCCCAGCCGGTAGCAGACCGAAACGGGCTCTCCGTTCTTCTGCGCCGGGCGGAAGCGCCACTGTTCGATGGTGATCCGGGCCAGGTCTTCGAACCCGACTCCCGGATTCGTCGATTCTGCCGGGCAAACATCGGTGACCGACCCGTCGCTCCGGATCACACTGAAGACCTTCACCTTGGCGGCGAGCCGGAAGATTCCGGCGGCGCGGGGGTAGCGGAGCTCGATCGCGGTGTGCGGGATCTTCTCCGGCCGGGTCCATTCGGCAGAATCCCAGTCGATAGATTTCCAATCGATCGACTGCCCGTCGACCCGGCCGCAGGTTCGGTCACACTGCAGGGGGTCGGGGATCACGACGAGGACGCGCCCCTTCTTGCGGTGTTCGTAGAACACCCGAAGGTGACCGTGGTCGTTCTCCAGCAGGGCAGTGCGCACCCGGGTCCGGGTCGCCTTGAACAGGGGGATGGTCTCTTCTTTCCACGGGTCGGCGAGGCGTACGGTGCCTGCGTCGACCCACTGGCCGAGGCTGCCCTCGACGGCGGCTTCGACCTGTTCCACATCCTTGTACGAGGTGCGCGCACAGACCAGCAGTCCGGTCAGGCCCATCTCGGCGATGTTGACCATCCGATCACAGCTCTGGCGCTCGGCCCCGGACTCCTGGAAGAGGCGCAGGGTCAGCTGGGTCGGGTCGAGCCGTGTCTCGGCTTCGTCGGCCAGGGCCGTCCCCGCCAAGCACAACGATAGCGCCACGCCGGTCAGGCGAAGAAAGCGTTCAAGCATGTGAGCGGCCTCCCCTCCGTTCGAGTGCGGGGAGGATAACAGGACGGGGCCCGGCGGAGAAGCGCCCTACGCAGCGCCCAGGGAACGCTCGAAGAGCGCGTGGATCGCCTGCTGGCCTTCGTCGGTCAGGTTGCGGGTGCCCGTAGCCGAGAACTTGCCTTCGGGCAGGGTCGGCTCGCTGGGCCGCCAGCCGGTCGATGCACCTTCCCAGTGGAACCAGCCGTGCTGGTCCTGACAGAAGACGTGCACTTCGCGGTTGAACACCTTGGCCAGCTCGACACCCCAGCCGGTGCCTCCCTTGACCGTGTTGTCGTCCTGGATGCGTCCGACGGCGAACAGGGTCTTGCTGCGGGTCACGACGTGGAACATCGAGTAGATCACCCGGCGCAGGCCCTTGCCCCGGGCGAAGCGGCGGTTCATCCGCTGGAAGACGAACTCCATGCTGACGTGCCCCTTCTCGAGGAGCTCGTCGGAGAGCTGGTCCACGTTGTGGGCCCGCTCCATCTTGTGGCCTTCGAAGGAGATGGTGGTATCGACGACCCCCCATTTCTCGGCCGCCCGGCCGAACTCGGCTTCAGCGCCCTTGTGGCCGCCGTGGATCACCTGCAGCTTCGAACGATCGATGGTCATGGTCGTTGCGTCTCCTAAAGCGTCGGTCCTAAGGCACCGGCCTGGCAGCCCGGCATCCGAAAGCGCCTGGCCGCTCCCGCCGCTCGGGGCGGGCGTCTTGAATGGGATGGCCGCGGGTATCTTCCCGCGGTGGCCGGGCCGGGGGATTGTGCCAGTTTGCCCGGAAAAAGGCCACAGGGCCCCGGATTGCCGGGAAACTAGCCCTGGGCGGACTGCCCCCGGATCCGAGCAGCGATCCGCATCGAGATCTCCAGGGCCTGTTCGTAGTTCAGCCGCGGGTCGACCTTGGACTTGTAGGCCCGGTGCAGATCGGCGTCCTCGACGCCGCTGGAGCCGCCGGTGCACTCGGTCACGTTCTCGCCGGTCAGCTCGATGTGCACGCCCCCGAGAACCGAGCCCATCTCGGCGTGGATGTCGAAGGCCTGCTCCAGTTCGTCGAGGATCCGGTCGAAGCGCCGGGTCTTGATCCCCTCAGCGGTGGTCTCGGTGTTGCCGTGCATCGGGTCGGCGCACCACACCACCTGCTTGCCCGCGGCGCGGACCGCCTCGATCGCCTTCGGTAGCTGGTCCGCGATCTTGCCGGCGCCGAAGCGGTGGATCAACACCAGCCGTCCCGGTTCGTTGTCGGGATGCAGCACCTCGAGCAATTCGCCGAGCCACTCGGCGCTCATGCCCGGTCCGATCTTGATGCCAAGCGGGTTGCGGATGCCGCGGCAGTACTCGACGTGAGCGCCGTCGACCTGACAGGTGCGCATGCCGATCCAGGGGAAGTGGGTGGTCAGGTTGTACCAACCCCGGCGGTGCGGCACCTCGCGGGTCTGAGCCAGTTCGTAGTTCAGCGACAGCGCCTCGTGACTGGTGTAGACGTCGACCCGCTGGGCGCCCCGGCTGTCGGAGCCGCTGATCGCCTCCATGAACGAGATCGAGTCGCGGATGTTCTCGACCAGCTGCCGGTACTGCTCCCAGTACTTCGAGGGCCGGGCGAAGTCGATGTTCCAGTATTCAGGGTGGTGCAGATCGGCGAAGCCGCTGTCGGCCAGGGCACGGATGAAGTTCAGGGTCATCCCCGCGTGCTGGTAGCCCTTGAGCAACAGCTCCGGATCGGGAGTGCGGTCTTCCTCGGTGAAGGGGGAGCGGTTGACCAGATCCCCCCGGTAGGACGGCAGCGTGACCTCTCCCCGGGTCTCGGTGTCGGCGGAGCGGGGCTTGGCGTACTGGCCGGCGATGCGGCCCAGGCGGATCACCGGCTTGCGGGTGCCGTGGACCAGCACCAGGCTCATCTGCAGCAGGATCTTGAGCTTGACCGCGATGGAGTCCGAGGTGCAGTCGTCGAAGGATTCGGCGCAGTCGCCTCCCTGGAGCAGGAACGCCTCACCCCGGGCGGCATCGGCCAGCTTGTCCTTGAGCGCCTCGACCTCCCAGGAGGTCACCAGCGGCGGCAACGCAGAGATGCGGGCCAGCGCCCGGGCCAGCGCCTCGGCGTCGGGGTAGGCCACATCCTGGCCCACGGTCTTTTGCCGCCAGGAGTCGGGGCTCCAGGTCATGGTGGGTTCTCTCCGGCTGCCGCCCGGCGACGGCTGTGCTCAGGGCAAGTGATTCCAAAGCGCCAAGTATAGCGCTCGGAGCCTCAGGCTGCGTCGCGGCGGGTGGAGGGGTAAGGCTCCGCCCTCCAGCCGTTGATCCAGGTCTCCAGGGGAGTCCCGCACTTGTCGATACCCAACTCAAACACCAGCCGGTCCGGCGCGCGACCATGAACCCGAACCACACCTGCGTGGACCCCGAGGATGTGATGTTCGAAGCATAGGAACACCAGATTCCAGGCTTCATCGGACCCGCCTTGGGACTTGAACCGGATATGGTGCCCCGCACCGCAGCGCTGGGTGCATCCGGGCGCCGCGCAGCGGAATTGCTCACGAATGGCGATCGGGTCCGACGTTTCGAGCGCGACCAGCCATTCGGGTAGGTAGCTCGCAAGAAAGCCCAGAGCAACATGGTGCAGTACGTCGCAGTCGCGAGGTCGGGCAACGTCAAGTGTTTCGCTCAGAGCCGATCGTGCGTCTTCCCATTGTTCGTAGGCTGTCATCGAGAGCAGCAGCGGCATCACGACTGTAGTCGAATTGCTTGGGTCATCGGCTTCGGCGCTGCGATTCCTAGAGGAGGAGGTCGCATTCTCGTCAATGGTCGTCGTACCTTCTGCGAACGTTTGCCGAGCTTCGATCAGTTCTTCGACGACTCCGTCAAGTTCGGTGGGGAGCGTGCCGCGGGGAGGAGGTAGAACTCTGCGGATGCCGCCGGTGAGTACACGCCTACGCAGGCCCCAGCCGATTTCACGGCGTAGCCGGGCCACCGAGACACTGCGCGCCCTTTCCACCCAGTGGAACTCCTCGGTAGAGTCGAGTACCAACCGGCATACTTCGAGGGCTGCAACGACGCCGATATGGCCGCAGCGTACGGCACGACCGACCTGAGGCGCGCGATCCAGGCCGCGAGCCAGTCTCGATAACAACCCGGCCTTGCGGGTGGAGATGCCCAATCGCTCCTCAACGTAGGTGCTGAGACTGGGAAAACCGAGTTGGCGGCAGAGCCCCAGATGCCCGAAGTTGCGCAGCAGGCGGCCGAGATCGAGATCGAGACTTCGCCGGCCGGCGACCAGGATCCGCATGGACCGGTCCAGTTCGTGGGGCACCACCGGGATCTCTGCGTCGAGCCCGGCAAAGGCGGCGGAAACGTCAGGCGACAGCTCTACGTCCAGCTGGTCTAGTTCGACACAGGGGGTCGGACCGGTCACAACACGTTCTGCATCGAGTTCCAGAACCTTCTCTTGCGAAGGCTCGCGACCGGCGGAGACCGAGCCAACGGCATCGTTTGCCTGAATCCTCGATCCAGAGAGGAACTCGGCAAGCAGGTACTCCGGGGGTTCGAGGGGAGACATCGGCGCGGCAACCAGTTGCTCGCAGAGTTCAACTGCGGCGTACCAACAGCGCGCCTGCAGCCGAGTCGCCTGGACTCGCTTTCGAACGGTCCGTTCGTCCAAGTCCTGGATCGACGGCTCGGCAGACGATTCGGGCGAAGCGTCATCCGCCTGCGGGACAGCCTCGGCTCGTGCCGTTCCGGTCCCGGTACGGGTTGCAAGGGCCGCCCTGACGAGGGCCTTGAGTTCATGAACGCTATGCACGCGCGCCCGCTCAACCCACTCCCGCTCGTCGGATGCTCGGGCGACCCGGGCCACTTGAAACGCGGCGCTCCACGTCAGGATTCCGCGTCGCAGAGCCTGGTCGAGCCGAGGCAGCGAGTGGAGCGCCTTGCCCAGCCGCGCCAGGTCATGAGCGGCTCTCTCGCTCATGCCCAGTCTTTCCCGGGCGTAGTCACCGAAGCTCGAATACCCCAAGCGCAAACTGCCACGACTTTGTCGGAGCCTCGACAATCGCAACGCCAACGCCCGGTCGATCGCACCCGATGCCCGAGAGAGTTGCCGCAATGGGCGGTCGAGGCAAAGCGCCGCTTCGAAGGGGTGCAGGTCGCGTCGATCTCGCCGGCTGGGCAAGTCTCCATAGCCCGCAGGCACGTTTCGTTGCAGCAGTTCGATTCCTTCGGAGATCGTGCGAAGGAGATCGTGCGCCGGCCCTTTGCCGTCGGGCGCCGGTCTCGGGCCCCGAGGGGGCTTTCCGAGCGGGCGTTGCTGGAGGTGAGGCTTCATGGGCGAATGTTACGCGAAAGAAGCCTCCGAAAAACCAATTCGCGGCCACAACGACGTTTCGGATCCATAACCCGCCGCCGCTGAGCCGCTGAGCCGCTGGAGCTGCTGGAGCTGCTGGAGCTGCTGGAGCCGTTGGAGTCGCTGGAGTCGCTGGAGCCGCCGAATCGCCGAATCGCCGAATCGCCGAACCGCCGAGCCACCGAGGAGCCGAGGAGCCGAGGAGCCGAATCGCCGAGGAGCCGAGGAGCCGAGCCACCGAGGAGCCGAACCGCCGCGCCGCCCAGCCAACACCCCCAGCCAAGGCGCGCCGCTACTTCATCACTTCCATCAGCGCATCGATTGCCGAGTCGACCTGGTGCTCCGGGATGAACGGTCCGGCGCTGAAGCGCAGGGTGCCGTGGGTCTCGGTGCCCAGGGCGCTGTGGGCCCAAGGGGCGCATTGGTGTCCCGGCCGAGCCATGATTCCGTGACCCTCGGCGAGGAGTGCGGCGAGTTCGTCCGACGAGTGCCGCGAGGACACGACAGAAACCGCAGGCGTGCGGGGGACGTCCCCACCGGGACCGATCACACGCAACCCGGGAACACTCGCGAAGCCCTCGATCATTCGCCGCGTGTGGTCCAGGACCCTGCTGCGCAATGACTCGATCCCTTGCTGCTCGATCCAGCGAACCCCCGCCGCCAGGCCGGCCAGCGCCGGCAGGTTCATCGATCCGCTGTCGCAGTAGTCGGGCATGCGGCCGGCGTCGATCCGGCAGGCTCCGCCCGGCAGGTCGCAGCTCGCCTCGGGGGAGGCCAGGGAGACTCCCGGGCGCACGTAGAGGCCGCCGACGCCGAGGGGCCCCATCGGCCCCTTGTGTCCGGCGAAGGTGAACATGTCCGGCTCTTCCGCCGACTCGCCGCCCAGTGCGATCGGTTCGAAGCCGGCGCTCTGGGCGCCGTCGACCAGGCTGGTCACGCCATGCTTGCGAGCCAGGGAACAGAGTTCCCCCATCGGCAGCAGATGACCCGAGACGTTGCATCCGTGGGCGAAGGCGAGCATGCGCACCCCGCCGCGAGCCAGCCGCTCCTCGACCCAGGCCGGGTCGACCCCCCAGGGGTCGGCGAAGGGGATCGCCTCGTGGACCACCCCCCGGGCCGCCAGTTTCTGGGGCCAGCGGGAGAGTGCATGGTGCTCCAGCGAACCGGTCAGCAGCACATCGCCCGATTCCCAGGGGAAATCGTCCAGGGCGAAGGCCAGCGCCTGGGTACAGGACTGGGCCCAGAGAAAGCGCTCGGGCCCGCAGCCGAAGAAGCCGGCGATGGCCTTTCCCGCCTCCTCGGCCAGACCGGCCCAGGCGGGGGGCTCCGACCTCGCCGCGGCCTCGATCGCCTCGGCCACTCCAGGCGGTTTGGGCCAGCTGGTGCCCACATGGTTGAGATAGATCATGCCCGGCATGCTAACAGGGCCAAAGCCCTGTCCAGGCTTGGGATTTCCCCGTTAGACGTTCCCCGGAGGCGGTGATATTTTCCCGCCTATGTTCGATCCCGTTGCACCACAGGTTTCATTCCCCGAACTGGAGCGCGAGCTCCTCGAATTCTGGAAGCGCGAACGCGTCTTCGAGCGGTCGGTGGAGGAGAGCCGCGGCAAGCCGCAGTTCACCTTCTACGAGGGACCGCCGACCGCCAACGGCATTCCCCACTGGGGGCACGTGCTGACCCGCGTGGCCAAGGACGTGGTGCTGCGCTACCGAACCATGAGCGGCTACCACGTGCCGCGCCGGGCGGGCTGGGATACCCACGGCCTTCCGGTCGAGGTCGAGGTGCAGAAGGAGTTCGACATCCCGACCAAGGAGGATGTCGAGCGCTTCGGGATCGAGAAGTTCACCCGCCTCTGCATCGAATCGGTCTGGCGCTACATCGACGAGTGGGAACGAATGAGCGCCCGGGTCGGCTTCTGGTACGACCCCGACGGCTACGCCACCTATCACCGCTACTACGTGGAGAGTGTCTGGTGGGCGCTGTCGACTCTATTCAAGCAGGGCAAGCTGTACCAGGGATACAAGAGCGTCTGGTGGTGGCCTCAGGGAGGCACCGCGCTCTCCCAGGGTGAGGTCGGCGAGGGCTACCGCGAGGTCGACGACCCGGCGGTGGTGGTGCGCTTCCGTCTGGAAGACGGCGCCTCGGTCCTGGCCTGGACCACGACCCCCTGGACCCTGCCGTCGAACATCGCGCTGGCCGTTGCGGCCAGGGAGACCTACGTCGAGGCGGAACAGAACGGCGAGAAGCTGATCCTGGCCAAGGCGCTGGCCGGCAAGGTGCTCGGCGAGGACTTCGAGGTGCTGCGGGAGTTCCCGGGCAGCGAACTGGTCGGCCGCTCCTACGAGCCGCTCTACAGTTTCCGCGATCCCGGTGAGGGCAAGCGCTACGAGGTCGGCGCCGGCGACTTCGTCACCCTGGACAGCGGCACCGGTGTCGTGCACTGCGCGCCCGCCTTCGGTGAGGACGACTACCGCTTCGGCCAGGAGAACGGCTTCGCCTTCCTGCAGCTGGTCGAACCCGACGGACGCTTCGCCGCCGATTGCGACTTCGTCGCCGGGATGAATTTCAAGGAGGCGGACAAGCCGCTGATCCGGGATCTCAAGGATCGGGGCCTGCTCTACCACCACAGCACCTATCGCCACGACTATCCGTTCAGTCCCCGGGCCGAGAGCGATCCGCTGATCCAGTACGCCCGCAAGAGCTGGTTCATCCGCACCAGCACCGAGAAGGACAAGGTCGTCGCCAACAACGCCGAGATCACCTGGCAGCCGGCTCACATCCGTGACGGCCGCATGGGCGACTTCCTGCGCAACAACGTCGACTGGGCGATCAGCCGCGAGCGCTGGTGGGGCACGCCGCTACCGATCTGGATCAACGACGAGACCGGCGCGATGGACAGCGTCGGCTCGGTGGACGAGATTCTCGAGCGCAACCCAAACGCCTTCGCCTACTTCGAGAAGCGGAAGAAGGAAGATCCGAGCCTCGACGATGCGCTGATGGTGCACAAGCCCTGGATCGACGAGGTCACCTGGCAGAAGGACGGGGAGCCCGGAGTCTACCGCCGGGTGCCCGAGGTGGTCGACTGCTGGTTCGACGCCGGTTCGATGCCCTTCGCCCAGTGGGGTTACCCGCACAAGAACAAGGACAAGTTCGAGGCGGCGTTCCCGGCGAACTTCATCACCGAGGCGATCGACCAGACCCGCGGCTGGTGGAACGCGATGCTGCAGATCTCGACGTTGCTCTTTCCCGACGCCGAGACGCCGCACCCGTTCAAGAGCTGCGTGGTCCTCGGACATATCACCGACGAGAAGGGCAAGAAGCTCTCCAAGCGCTACAAGAACTACGAGCCGCCGATGGAGGCGCTGGAACAGCACAGTGCCGACGCGGTGCGCTGGGCGCTGTTCGTGCAGAACGTACCGGGCATCGGCACCCGCTTTGGCGCCGGCGTGGCCAAGGATGCTGCCCGGGAGCTGTTGCTCAAGGTCTGGAACGTGCTCTCGTTCTTCACCACCTATGCGCGGATCGACGGCTGGGATCCCCGGGCGGAACGCCCCGCGGTTGAGTCACGGCACACGCTGGATCGCTGGGTGCTGGCCGAGACCGAGCAAGCGGTGCGGGATGTCCACGCCGCCTTCGAGCGGTTGGAGACTCACACCGCGGCGCGCAGGGTGCAGGCGCTGGTCGACGGTGTTTCCAACTGGTACGTGCGCCGCAGCCGGCCGCGCTTCTGGGCCGAAGGGGACGGCGACGACAAGCGCGCCGCCTTCTCGACGCTGTACGAGGTGCTCTGTGAGCTGTCCCGCTTGCTGGCGCCGCTGACCCCGTTCATCGCCGACACCCTGCACCGCAAGCTGGTGCTGCCCTTCGACGATTCGGCACCGGTCTCGGTGCATCTCTGTGAATACCCGGAGGTTCGCGAGGAGTCAGCCGAGGATGCGGAGCTGCGCCGCTCGATGGCGCTGGTGCGCGACCTCGTGGCGCTCGGCCTGCAGGTCCGTTCGAGCCATAACCTCAAGGTGCGCCAGCCGCTGTCCCAGGCGATCGTGGTGCTGGCCCACGACGAGAAGCTCGACGCCTACACCGACGCCATCCGCGAGGAACTCAACGTCAAGGAAATCGTCACCACCGACGAGCCGGGCAGGTACGTCGAGTTCGAGATCGTCCCCAACTTCCGCGCCCTGGGCCCCAAGCTGGGCAAGAAGATGCCGCTCTGCAAGAAGGCGCTGCAGCAGGCGGACGGCGCCGCGCTCTACGAGGCGCTGGACGAAAAGGGTGAGTTCCAGCTCGAGATCGACGGCGAGCCCTTCACCCTGACCAAGGACGAGATCCAGGTGCGGCTGAAGGAAAAAGAGGGCTACGCCGCTTCGGGCGAACACGGCCGGGTGATCGTGCTCGACACCCACATCACGCCGGAGCTACGCCTCGAGGGTCTGGCCCGGGAAACGGTCAACCGTATCCAGACAGCCCGCAAGACCATGGACCTGGCCTACGAGGCGCGGATCAAGGTCGCCTACGAAGCCGAGGGCGAACTGGCCGACGCCATCGCCGCCCACCGTGAGTGGATCGCCGGCGAAACGCTGAGCGTGGAGCTCCTGGCGGGAACCCCGGCGGGTGAGGTTCACGAGACGGCGATCGAGGAGTCGACCTTCAAGTTCGGCGTGGAGCAGGCGTAGGACAGCGGAGGCTGGTTCAGTGGTAGGTTTGCGAGGACTTTCTATCGCGAGGGAGCACTCCATGCGCCGTTCTCTGTGGGTCCTCGTCGTGTTCGGGATTACCTGCGCAACCACGGGATGGGCCGACCAGCCTGAAGTCGGTGCCGGGTCTGAGGATGACCTGCGTCGTCAGGTTCGCGCCTGGGATCTTGCCTTCACCGAGGGGAAATTCGATGACCTCGCGCCGATGATGGCGGACGAATTCATCCTCGACGGCGCGACCGGACCCCAGCTCATCGCACTGCTCAAGCAACTGCCGAGCGATGTCCGTGAGATTGCTCGCGACAACGTCTCGATTCATCGCTCCGGAGATACCGCTCTCGTCTACGCGTCGGTGACGATGCGCGGGAACTGGCAGGGTCGTAGCTTTACGAAGGTCTACTCTGCACTGGATGTTTGGGTGCTGCGAGGAGACGCCTGGAAGTGTCTCACGGCCCGTAGTTCGGGCTCCCGTGAGTGGTATGAGAAGAGCAAACGAAGAGTCGTGAAGTTGGGGCCGGACGTGGTCGCCGACGTGGTCGTGTTGTTTCACCCGGATACAGACCCCGCCGAGATCGAGGCCTTTCAGCATGATGCTCTCGGGCGCGGTTCCGACGGAAAGACGCCCAGCTACGTACGGTCCTATTCCCTGGGTCCGGTGATCGACGGTCACCGA
Source organism: Acidobacteria bacterium Mor1 (assembly GCA_001664505.1). Lineage (GTDB taxonomy): Bacteria > Acidobacteriota > Polarisedimenticolia > Polarisedimenticolales > Polarisedimenticolaceae > Mor1. Next base: position 2,832,505 of record CP011806.1, on the reverse strand, counting down.
TCGGTTGCGTTGCAGCTGGGTGAGCTGAATTCCTTCGAGGAACGAGAGTTGTTCGCAGCGATCCTGGCCTCGCCCTACGTGTTTCGTATGTTCGAGAATATCGCGCCGTCGGCGATCGAACTCGCTGAGTGAGCGAGCGATCTGGCCGGCGCCGCACCGATCTGCTACAACATCGCCAACTCTTTCCGAGGTAGAAGCGATGATGCATTTCAACCCAAAGCGATTTAGCGCGGCGCACGTTGTGCCGGCGGATTCGTGCGGGTGCGCATCGCTCTCCGCCATTCGTAAATCCGGAGCTCTATCCGAGCACGGTTGATCCGCCGGCGTCCTGCGCCGACTTCCGATTCCACAGCAACACCTGATCGATGACCTGCATCGATCGCGCCGCCGTGCGCGCATTCGGTGATCCAGGGTCGCCCTGCGATCCAGCGATCGCCTGTGCATCTCTCTGTCCCGAAATGAAACGGATCATGAACAAAGAACTATTGACCGACATCCTGAAGGAACTCGGGGGAGAAAAGATGGTCTTCCCCTACTACGCCGGCCGCTATGCGCCGCTGTTACTGGGTATGGCCTACGGCGACGCCGCAGCCGATCAGGTCCTGCGGCCGAGTGCCGGGGGGCTGGCCGAGCGGTTGATGCGCAAGCCGATCCTGCAGCAGGCGGTAAGGGACGCCCACGGTGCGCCCCTGCGGGTCGGAGACCTGGACCTGGTCTGGGACGATCCCTGCGAGTGGTATCGCCTGACGCTGGACTCCTGGGGTGAGGCCGATCGGGACACCTGGTGGCAGACCAGCCGGCCCGGCTGGAACCTCGTGCTGCAGATGAACTTCAGCGCCGAGCACGACCGGCAGTTCCGCTCGCTGGTCAAGCCGGGCCGCTGTTCTCCGTTCGGCAGCTACAGCCACCCGGTGCACAAGAAGGGGCGCCAGACCCTGGCCTGGTCTCGTATCGATCTGGACCTGGAACAGGGGGAGGCCCTGATCGAGGAGGTGCAGAACGATTGGTTGCGCAAGGCAGACCACGGAGTGAAGACGGTGCGTTCGTACCACGGCCGGCGTTCGCAGAGGCTGCGTCGACGGGTCGAGAGCCTGTTCTGGGACACCCGCTGCCGTCCCCGGGAACTCTACCGCTACGTCGACGAGGTACTGAAGAACCACCGGAGCTTCTGGGCCGAGGCGATGCTCAGTGCGGCGGTGTGGTTCTTGCGGGAGCGACTGGGCATCCGCGAGATCTACTACCACACGTCGCTGTGGGGCTCGCGGCTCAAGGGCCTCGACGAAGACTGGGGCCCGCCGTTCTCCCTCTACGAGGGGTTGCCGAAGAAGCTCGGCTTCACCCGTCGCCGAGGGCTTCCTCGCTTCCTCGAGCGCACGAAGCGGGGCGTACGCCGGCGCCGGAGCTGGCGTCGAGAGGGACCGGAATTCTGGTACCTCGCGCTGTGATCCGGCGCGCAACGACAACGGATTTCACCGCCGCCCGCTAGCCCGGGCGGCGGTGAGATATCCAAACTGTCGCTCCGAAACCCCTTTTCCCGGGCCGATCCCGGTCGTATTCTCAGGGCAGCCTGTTCGCTCATCCGGGGGGGATATGAAGCGGCTGCTCCTGTTTTCGTTGTCGGTGTGTGTGTCCGCCGGCGCCTGGGCCATCGACCTGGACGTCGTGGCCTGGCCGCTGGACTGTAACGACGGCAACGAACTGATCTTCGACGGTGCCGCCGAGGTCTGCGACGGCTTCGACAACGACTGTGACGACATCGTCGACGAGGGCTGCTCCCGGACCTGCCCCGCGACACGTCCCGAGGCCGAGCGGGTGATCCGCGCCGGTTCCGTCGTCCCGTCGAACGTGCAGATCGTGCACACCACCACCGGCTACGATCTGGTCTGGGTCGACTCCCGGGACGGCAACCCGGAGATCTACCTGCAGGAGGTCGACTTCGCGGGCAATCCTCTCGCCGACCTCAGCCGTGTTTCGATCCACCCGTCGAGCTCCGGCGATCCTGCCGTCTCCTCGACAGGGGAGTCCCGCCTGATCCTGTGGGTCGATGAACGCAGCGGACGCCCGCAGGTTCACTTTACCCGTTGCTGCGTGGCCTTCCTCGCCCTCGAAGTGCAGCTGACCAGCGACGCGACCCAGGACGGCCTCGACCCGGCGGCCGCCTTCGGCGGCAACGACTGGGCGGTGGTCTACGCCCAGGGCGTGGCCGGGGATCATGAGGTTTACCTGCAGCGGGTTGCCGACACGGGCGTCGCCGATCCCGGGCGCACCCAGGTTTCCCTCGGCAGCGGTTCCGCCCGTCACCCGGCCATCGTCTTCAACGGGGCGAGCTACGGTGTCGTCTGGCAGGACGACCGTAGTGGCCGCAACGAGATCTACTTCCGCGCCTTCGACAGCGCCCTGGCGCCTCTCGGTGACGAGGTGCCGTTGACCGACGCGCCGGGTGAGTCGACGCGGCCGCAGATCGTCTGGCTCGACGACCGCTACGTGGTGGTCTGGGAAGATGATCGGGACGGAACACCGGGGGTCTACGCCCTGGTGGTGGATGCCGCCGGGAGTGACCTGGGCAGCGGAGCCTTTGCGGTCGGCACGGCGACGACCGATGATCGCGGTCCCGCGGTGGCGGCCACCGGTGGCGAGGCGCTGGTCTCCTGGATCTCCGAGCCTGCCGCCGGAGGTGTGGAAGAACTGCTGCTCGCCCGGATCTCTCCCGATGCAACGGTGGTGGAGGCCGGCCGGGTGCAGAGTTCCGCGGGATCCGCCCTGTCGGACGCAGGAGTTGCCTGGTCCGGAAGTTCTCCGGCGCTGGCGTTCGTCGACCCGGCCGCAAGCGAGGTCCGTTTCGTCGACGGCCTTTGTTGCGGAGATCTGGACGGAGACGGCTTCGACCGCTGCGAGACCGATTGCGACGACGGCAGAGCATCGGTCTTTCCAGGTGCCCTGGAAACCTGCGATGGGTTCGACGAGAACTGCGATCAGCAGATCGATGACGGCTGCGTGGCCGACTGCGTCGACATCGACAGCGTGCTGCCGGCGAAGCTGCACATCTCACCGGGCCTGACCGACGCCTCCGACGTAGATCTGGCCTGGAACGGCTCGACCTTCGGATCGGTGCGCGAGGACATCACCCCTGCCGGGCGGCAAACGGTCTTCCAGCTCCTGGACGTGGAGGGGAGCGCAGTCGGGCAGCCGGTGGTCTGGCCCGCAGCCGGCTCGATTCCCATTCCTCGTATCGAAGCGCATCCCGATGGATTCACCGTGGCGATCCGCGAGAACGGAACGGACCTGCGGTTGCGTTTTCTCGATCTACAGGGCGCCGAAACCCGCCCGTCGGTCGTGGTGGACCTCAGCGACAACGGCACCAACCTCTCGGTATCCGCCTTCGAGTTCGCCTGGAGCGGGAACGGCTACGGGCTGAGCTATCTGGCCAACCCCGGCGGGCCGGCGGGGGTTCAGGCCTTCTTCCGGCTTCTTTCCGCCGAGGGGACTCCGTTTCCGGCGACCGCGTTCGACGTGGATGCCAGCGCAGCCGACGTCGCCTGGTCCGGCAGCGAGTACGCGATGATCTACCGGGGCTCCATCGCCAACGAGGTGGTGGTGCAGCGCTTCTCGGCCCAGGGGGAACCGGTCGGAGCGGCGTATGTCATCGGCCAGTTCGGCAGCACCCCTGTCCGTATCGACTGGGACGGCCGCGGATACGTGATCACCTACGACGTGCGCATCGAACACCTCGATCCTCAACTCAATCGGATCTGGAGAACCGAGATGGGTATCGAGGCGCGCAGCGGTGCTGCGTTCGGCTACAACGGAGACCGCTACCTCCTGGTGTGGACCACCACCGACGGCGTCGAGGCCTTCCTGTTGAACTCTGACGGCAACTACCTGCCCGGGATCGGAGGACGTTTTCTCGCCGGTGATTCCGGAGGATCGACGCGCTTCGCGCGGATCGATGTCCGCTGGACCGGGAGCCGTTGGCTCGTCGGCTGGCACCACGCCGGGGTGGGTATGCATGTCCAGGAGATCGGCTGCTGCGGGGAGATCGACTCGGACTTCGACGGATCCTGCCTCAACGACTGCGCTCCTGACGATATCTCCCGCTACCCCGGCGCTCCCGAGGTCTGCAACGACGGTGAGGACGGGAACTGTGACGGCCTCGTCGCCGACGAGCTGCCGGTGGAAGGGCTCACCTTCGCGGACAAGACCATGCTGGTCTGGAACGCCGTCGCCGGAGAACGATTCGACCTTCAGCGCGGCGATCTTTCCACTTTGCGCAGCAGCGGCGGCGACTTTGCGCTGGCGACCACCGACTGCCTGCTGGACGACGGTCTCCAACCGGAGGCCTCGGACGGCGCGGCTCCTGCCGTCGGCGGCGGGTTCATCTACTTCGTCGCGGCGGCGACCGACGCCTGCCCGGGGACCTACGACAGCGGCGGCCCGGCACAGCAGATGTCCCGCGACGCCGGTGTCGCCGGCTCCGCCGGAGCCTGTCCCTAGCAGTTCCGAGTCGACTGTTCCGAGCCGGCCGCCTCCGTCAGGGGAGGCCTAGGGCCCTTCCCAGCCGCAGCTGTTGGTCGCGCGCACGATGTAGTACGTGATGCCCGCGCCGCTGCGGCCGCCGGGGATCGTCAACGTCGTCGCGCCGTCGGTGCCGCCGGTGAACAGCGGATCGTCGAACTGGGGCGCAGCCTGCTCCAGCACGTGGTAGCCGCCGGCGCCCGATACCGCGTTCCAGGAGAACTCCAGATCACCGCCGGTGGCGCTGACCCGGAAGGACTCGTCGTCGACCGGGCCGGGGACCGGATCGGTGCAGCTGAACGGATCGCAACCGAAGCCGTCTACGGTCTCGACGTGGAGCTCCCAGCGGTTGAGGCTGCCCGATTGCCCCTGTCCGAGATTGGCGTCGGTGATGGCGAGGGTCCACTCTCCGTTGAGTTCCTCGCCGATGAAGTCCGCCATGGTGCCCGGTCCGTCGGGTTGCCGGTCCAGGTCGTAGCGCACTTCCAGACCGTTGGCGGTGCCGGGCGTCTGGTTGTGAAGCCGCACGGTGGTGCCTTCGGGCGAGGTCAGCTCGACGATCAGCTCGCTGCCCCGCCAGTGGGTGATCGCGACCGACACATCCAGTTCGGCGATGGTCGCCTCGGCACTGACCGACAGTACCGAGAGAATCGGGTCCGGCGTCAACGCCGGGATTTCGGCGCCTGCTTCCTGGATGAAGGCCTGATCCACCGGGGGGATCTCGATGGTGAAGCTCTGGGTGTCGGATTCCGCTTCGGCGGTGGAGGTTTCGAGTTCGAAGGCCAGACTCGATCCGCACTCCACGTCGGGAGAAACGATCATCTCGAAGTGCGGGGCGGCGCTCTCGGCGGTGCCGCCGGAGACGACATCGGGCCAGTTCGCCTGGGTCCGGGTGATGCGCACGAGATCCGGATCGACCGCCTTCAGCGTGCCTTGCACCCCGGTGCCGTCGATCAGGCCGAAGTTCTTCTGGGAGATGGCCAGCTCCAGGGTCTCGCCGGGATCGAGGCCGTCGTCGGCGTTGCCCAGCGGATCGATGGGGCGGTCGGCCACCTTGCGCAGACGGGGCCCGCCGCTGAGGGTGCCGAGCTCACCGCTGGCCACCAGGGCGAAACCCTGCGGGCCCACAGGCACCGAATCCGCCTCGACGGTGATGGTCCAGACGCCGGTCTGGGGCGCGTCGAGGATGATCTGCTCCAGGTTGTTGATGCCGTCGGTCGTGCCGCCGGGAACCGATTGGCCGCCGGACATGACGTTGCCCAGGTAGATCGTGCCGTCAGGCGCCTCGGCCACCAGATCGAGGTTGTTGATCGTGGCGGTGGCGGCCTGCAGGGCAGCCGGCGGCTCGGTAAAGTTCAGGGTGATGCGCAGATCTTCGGCGGTGCCGGTCACGTCGAGGCTGTAGGACACGCTCTGGCCGGTGCTCAGCCCATCGGCGCGGCGTACGTCGTCGATCCAGACCAGGTCGCGGCTGTCGCCGTCGAAGTAGAGCGGGCGATCGAGCACCAGTCGCCCCCAGCCTTCCCGATTGCTGGGGTAGCCGGACACGCCGGTCATGTCCACGGCGCCGTTGATCAGCACCGCCTTGACCATGGCGCCGGTCGGGTTGCGGGAGTCGGTCGCGAACTTCTGTCCCGTCGGGTACCAGCCTTCGGTGAAGTACTGGCGCACCAGGGCGCCGGCGGCGCTGATCGCCGGGCAGGCCATGCTGGTGCCGGTCGAGGCGCGCACGTCGCAGGCCTGGCCCGCTGCCGCGGACAGGGTGCTGCACCCGGGCGTGTAGATCTCCGGCTTGCGCCGGCCATCGCTGGTCGGACCGTCGCCGCCGCTACAGTGGCTGTTGGCGCCGTTGCCCCGCTGGGTGGCGCCGACGGCCAGCACGTTCTTGGCGTTCTCCGGGGTGCGCAACGAGCCGCCGTTGGTCACGGCGAAGACCACCAGGCTGTCCTCGTTATTCCAGGAGAACTCGTCGATGTCGTGACTCCAGCCGGTGTAGTTGGTGGTGCCGTCATCTCCCCAGGAGTTGCCGTGGACCCGGGCGCCGTCGGCGTGAGCGTCGTTGAGGTACTGCAGCAGGTTGGAGGGAGCGCCGCCGAAGCCGGTCACGTCGTTGACGTTGCCGAAGCTGACCTTCGCCGCGTAGGCGTTGCCGTCCTCGGCGTCGAACTCGCCGGGCACGCCGGTGTCGCCGACCATGGTGCCGACGGTGTGGGTCCCGTGGTTGTCGGCGCCGAAGCCGCTGCTAGAACGGTAGGCCACCACCTTTCGGTGCAGCGGCCCCGGAAGCTCGCCGTTGTCGTCGAAGTAGCAGGAATCCATATCGAGGCGGCCGTCGATGTTGCCGAGGATCTGCCCCTCACCATGGAGCCCCTGATCCCAGATCGGCCGGAAGTTGGTCTGGAAGCTCTGCATCACCCAGCTGGTCGTGGCGTTGCGCATGGTCAATTGCGGCACCGGTTCGATCCAGCCGACGTCGGTCAGCCGGGCGGCGGCGCGCAGCTGGGCCGGGTTCCCTTCGACCACCGCGCGGCGCAGTCCGTGGTTGGTCCAGACGTTGATCACCGTGAGGCCGACCGATTCCATCGCAGGACGGATCGCGGCGGAGTCGACGTCGCGCCACAGATCGACGATCACGCGAGTCGGAGTCTCGGCGTTTCCTTCGTCGGTGGCCGGGTCGAGGCTCAGGCGGTCGGAGAGTTTCCAGGCAGGTTCGAGCACGCCGTTCCAGCGCAGCGCTTCGAGTTCGGAGATTCGACTCAGGGCGCCGGCCGGGAGGCGCACCAGCAGGGCGTTGTCGGGCAGGTAGTCGAGTACCCGTCCACCTCTGCGTTCGATGGCGGCGCGGATCGTCTCGTCAGGAATCCGGTCGAACTGCAGGATGCGTACGCCGCTGGCCGACCGCTCGCTATCGCTCAGGCGTAGTTCGGCGGGGACTGCAGGAAGCTGGCGCGTCGGATCGAAGGATCCGGCTTTCAACTGCAGCTCGGCGCCGGCCTGAGCGGCCGTGGCCGCGGCCAGACAAAGGGAGACGAACGCGATCCGACGAAGCCCCTGGAACATCAGCGAGAACCCCCCAAAAGCGCCCGGATGGCGGGCGACATTTTTGCGATTCTCGCATGTTATACGTCGAAATGTATCGAGGGGGTATCGAGGCTAACCGTAAAGCGAATCGGCGACACGTTGCAGCTGATCAACCTCCAGCGTCGAGCTGGCGATCAGCATCAGCCGGTCGTCGTCCTGCCAGACGATGACCGCCGGAGGCCGCCCGTCGACATCGTCCTCGGCCACCGGAGGTCCCAGGGGGTAGAGCCGCGCCGGCTTGCCCGCAACCCGGGTGGGGCGGCCGTCCTGCCCGTAGGAACGCTGGAACGCCCGCCGTTCCGCTTCGGGCGTTCCCGGACAGGATTGGGAGAGCACGAATCCGGGCCCATCGTTCTTCAGGCGGTAGTACACCTCCAGCGAGCGCTCGCTGACCGGTACCTCCCGCTGTTTGTGATCCCGCACGAACACGTGCATCGAATCGACGGGGAAGCCGAGAGTCTCCCGGGGCGTCCGCGGGATGAAGCCGATCAGGTCGGCACCTTCCTCCCAACTGGACACGGGCGCAAAGCTCGGCAGCATGGGGCCTCCGGCGAATCAGCCGAGATGCAGCTTGAAACCTTCGTGGGATGCGACGAAACCCAGAGACTCGTAGAAGCGCAAGGCGTCGGAGCGTTGCTTGTCCGAGGTGAGCTGCACCAGCCGGCAGCCTCGGCTGCGGGCCCGCTCGACCGCCCACTCCAGGAAACGGTGCCCGACTCCCTGTCCGCGCATGCTCTCGGCTACCCGCACCCCTTCGATCTGGGCGCGCCAGCCACCCTCGTAGGTCAGACCCGGGATGTAGCTGATCTGCATCAAGGCGACGATGCTGTCCCGGTGCTCGGCGACCATCAACTCCTGGTTCGGGTCGGCGTTGATGGCGTCGTAGGCGGCGTAGTAGCTCGGGGGCAGGGGATCGGCGAGCCGCTCCCGGCCCTGCCCCAGGGCGTCGGCGATCAGCATGCCGACGAGATGAGGCGTTTCCTCTCGGCGCGCCGCCCGGTACAGGAGTTCAACGGGTTGGCCTGGGTTCACGGAACCTCCTGCGACCGGTGCGAAGCCGGCTCAGTCGTTCTTCCCCTTGCCGTCGGGGATGACCGAGTCGCTCCAGAGTAGAGCATCGGACCAGAGCGCCGTATCGCTCCAGAGTGTGGAGTCGCTCCATAGCGCGGCGTCGGACCACAGCGCGGCATCGCTCCAGAGCACCCCGTCGGACCAAAGCGCCGCGTCCGAGGAGGTCGCGGCATCGCTCCAGAGTACCCCGTCGCCCCAGAGGACGCCGAGCGACCAGCGGTCGTCGTCCCAGAGTTCAGCGGTATCTTCCACGGCGATCAGCTCTTCGGTTGCCCGCACGACCCGCGGGGAAAGGGCGGCGGCGTTGATGCGGCTGCCGTCGGCCAGAGCCGCGTCAAGGTCGACCACCCCGGCACCGTGAGCGAAGGGATTGGAGCCCAGCTTGCGGGCAGTGCCCATCAGGCGGGCCTTGATGTCGTCGGGGGTCAACCAGGGTTCCGCTTCGAGCAACCTGGCGACGACACCCGAGACGTGGGCTGCCGCCATGCTGGTGCCCGAGAGTTCGAAGTAGCTGTCCTTCTTCTTGTAGTCGCCGTCACGCGAATCCTTGTTCACATGTTCCTTGTTCAGCTTCGCGTTCTTGGCGTTGAGGGACATGATGCGGTTGCCCGGCGCCAGCAGGTCCGGCTTGACCACGTGATCCGACCAGGTCGGCCCGCGGGAGGAGTAGCTCGAGACCACGTCGTCGGAAGGATCGTCATTGCCCCAGGTGGTCAGCGAGCCGACGGTGATGATCCGGGGGCTGCTGCCGGGGCTCGTGATCGTGAAGTAGCCGTCGGTCCCGTGGTTGCCCGCCGAAGCAACCACGACGATGCCGGCGTCCCACGCGGCTTCCGCGGCCCGTACCAGCGGATCGGCCTCGGCGGATTCCAGCATGCGGTGGCCGAGAGAGATGTTGAGCACGCGAATGCCGTAGACGTCCCGGTTGGCGATGACCCACTCGATGCCCTCGATCACCTCGGACACCTTGCCCTCGCCGTCCTTCTCCAGCACGCGAACGTCGATCACGTCCGCGTCGGGGGCGACGCCCAGATAGTCGGGGTTCGCGTCGCCGCAGCCGGCGACGATGCCGGCCACGTGACTGCCGTGGCCCCATTCGTCCTCGCCCTTGCCCTTGGCGAAGTTGACCCGTTCGCGGACCCGGCCTTTCAGGTCGGGGTGTTCTTCGGTAACTCCCGAGTCGAGGACGGCGACGGTCACTCCGCGGCCGGTGGGTCGATCGTCCCGGTCCTGTTCGGACTCCTTGCTCTTCCTGTCTTTCTTGCCCTTCTCATCCTTGGGTTTCTTTTTGTCGTCCTTCTTCGGGTCGTCCTTCGGCTTCTTCTTTTCGTCCTTCTTCCTGGCGCTACGGACGATGCCGTCGGGGGTGACGCTCAGCACTCCGGGCAACTCGAGAGCCGAGCTTGCCTGCCGGGCGCTGAGCCGGACGCGCACGACGCCGCTTGCAGGGAAGGTCGCGACGACCTCGATGCCGGCCGAGGAGAGAGCCTCGGCAGAGGCGTCTCGTTCAAGCACCAACAGATAAGCGTCCGACGAGGATCGGTTGCTTCCGACGGCCGCCATGGCCGCCAGGACCAGCAGGGTCGCGAGTCCCAGGCAGGTCCAACGATGTCTCTCGAGCAGGTTCCGCATTCAGCTGACTCCGGATGATGTCTATCCGCCCGCCGGCGATAAGTGCAACACCTAGGCCAACTCCCGATTCGCCTTCTACGCCGGTGTTTCTGAAGAACCGCAGCGCGCAGGTGTCGTCGATTGCGACACCCGGCCCCGAGATGTCCGGAAGCATCGCGAATCTCGCCCGGTTCTGAAGAAGAAACCTTAAAAAAGCCGCGGGGTGTCGCGACGGCCGACACGATTCGCCGGATCCGACACTGGAATAGCGTCCGTTCTTCAAGGCGCCGAAGTCGAGCGGTCCATGGTCTAATCCCCGCCATGCTCATCCTCGCAGTTCTGGGATTGAACATCGCGATCAGTGAATGGCTGGCCCGGCACACCTGGCTACGGCACCTGGGGTCGGCTCTGCTGGTGATCCTGCTCACGGCGGTCACGGCGAACATCGGCCTGATCCCGACCTACTCCAGCGAGGTCGCGATCTACGGGGTGGTGTTCTCCCACGTGGCGCCCCTGGCGATCTTCCTGCTGCTCTTGCAGGTGAATCTCCGGGGCATCCTGCGGGCCGGCGTTCCGATGCTCGGGATGTTCTTCCTCGGTGCGTTGGGCACGGTGTGCGGCGTGATGGCCGGCATGGCGGCGGTCGGCGGTGCCGAGGCCTTCGGCGATCTGCACTGGGCGCTGGGCGGCATGTTCACCGGGACCTACATCGGCGGCAGCATCAACTACAACGCGGTGGCGTTGGAGTACGAGGTGGTCAAGGAGGCAGGGCTCTACGCGGGGGCCGCCGCCGTCGATAGCGCGGCCACGGCGGTGTGGATGGCGGTGACGGTGGCGTTGCCCCGGCTGCTGGGCCGGCGCACCGCAAGCTCGGAACGGAAGGAGACCAGCGCGACTCCCGCCGTGGCGGGCGCCGAGGTCTCGCCGGAGATGGATACCGAAACCGTCGGCCCCTTCGACGTCGCGCTATTGATGGCGCTCGGTTCCGCAGGGGTCTGGCTCTCCGACCTGATTGCAGCCTGGACCGGAGCACCCAGCGTGTTGATCCTGACGACCCTGGCTCTGGGGCTGGCCCAGCTACCTCCCGTCCAAGCGCTACGGGGCACCCGCTTGACCGGCTGGCTGACGGTGATGTTGTTCCTTGCGGTGATCGGGGCGCTCTGCGACCTTCACGCCCTGGCGGAGATCGGCCCGCTGGCCCTGCGCCTGATCCTGTTCGTCACGGTGATCCTGACGATTCACGGCCTGGTGGTGTTCGGTGGCGGGCGGTTGTTGCGGCTGGACCCGGAGCTCTCGGCGGTCGCTTCCCAGGCCAATATCGGCGGCAGCACCTCGGCCCTGGCGTTGGCCCGCTCCCTGGGCCGGGGCGATCTGGTGCTCCCCGCGATCCTGCTCGGCGCCCTCGGCAACGGCGTCGGGACCTATCTCGGTTTCCTCGTAGCCGCCTGGCTGCGCTAGCGTTCCGCGCGGGGCACGGCTAGATCTCGATCTCGAGCAGGACGTCCGCCTGGATCGTCTGCCCATCGAGCCGGGTGGAGACGGTGAACCGGTTGAGGCCCGGACGGAACTGTTTGCTCAGCGGTTTGATCTCGACGGTGGCGCGCAGGCGACCATCGGCATCGAGGCCGACGTTCTCCAGCGGGATCGGAGGGATCGCCGCACCGTTGACCGCCGATACCTCGAGCCGGTCCCCGGTCTCGGCGCCTCGAATCAAGAGATCGAAGACCTTGGGCTTCTTCACCGTCTCGAGTCGTTCGTAGTCCACCGCGACTCCCAGCGGGCCGTCGGTCTCGCCGGTTTCGGGGACCCGGTTCTCGGCCCCGACCTCCACGACGGCGCCGGCATCGATGTGGGCGTCGAAGACCGTATGGCGCGGCAGCTCGGCCGCCTTGCCCTTGAGGAAGATCAGCGGCAGCAGCACCAGCCCGGCCAGGACGGCGGTCCGGGCGATGCGGTTCTTGCCCTGCTTGAGGTAGCCGCCCCCCAGCCTCAGCGTGCTGCCGTCCACCGCCTGGACCTCGTAGGCTCCGAGAGCGATCTTGCCCCGGCGTCCGGCGATCCGGCTCTTCTTGAACTCGTCCACCTTGACGTAGACCGGCGTGCCCTCGGCGATCACCACGTGGCCGTCGACCACGACATCACGCCAGACCTGACAGGCGACCACCTGGCCCTCGGAGACCTGCTTCTTCTTGCCGACCAGGGTCTCCTGGGTCACCACGTAGATGTTGGTGCCGGCCCGCACGTCGATCGAAGCAGTGCCGGCATCGCCGCTGCCTGCCTGGAGTGGGGTCACGAGCCCGATACTCACGATCAGGAGAGCCGCCAGCGTTCGCTTCCAGCCTGTATCACGGGATCTCAGCATCGATTCCTCCGGGTAGGCGCCGCCGGGTGCTGAAGCCGGGCCTGCCGCTCAGTGGATTGTGCCCCAGAAAGAGCAATCGTCGAAGGGGCCGGAAACCCTGCAGCCCGGGGTGTAACACTAGGGCCTGCAAATGCATCCAATAGGGGGGCAACCCCAAGCTCGCATTTCCGGCCTGATTCGGGCCGTCGATGGCCGCCGGGCCCTCCACGAGGTCGCGGGGGCGGCAAGACAGGAGACGCCATGAAGATGATTCGTTTGACCGCGCTGATCGCAGCCTTCGCCCTGGCCTGGCCGGCCATGGCCGCCGGCTGGGTCGAGCAGAAGACCGAGGTCAAGTTCCAGTCCAAGATGATGAACCGCCTGGCCAAGGGCGCTGCCGACGATGTGACCAAGATCTACATCCACGGTGACGCCAAGCGCACGGTCACCGGGAACACCGGCACGGTGGTCGACTTCGAGAAGGACCTGATCTGCCAGTTGAAGATGAAGCGCAAGCGGGCCACCTGCGCCACCACCGGCCAGACCCGGGAAAAGATGCAGTACGTCAGCCAGGGGTTCGGCGGCCTGCTCGGAGGCGGAGACTCCGGCCGTGCCGCGGAAGGCGCCCAGGAGGGAGGCGATCCCGCTGCCGACTACGAGGTCAGCGTCGACATCAAGAACTCCGACGATGAGGAGATGGTCAACGGCTTCAAGTGCAAGAAGAGCACCTGGGTCTTCACCGCCAAGCGCAAGGGGATGAGCCTCGAAGAAGGGGGCGGGGCGATCATCACGGTCGAGATGAAGATCGGCCCCAAGCTGGCGGTGCTCGATGAGATCCGGGAGTTCGATTCCCGCTACGCCGAGGCCATCGGGCTGCCCGGCGGTGAGCAGATGGCTCAAGCGATTCGCGGTTCCGCCGGCCTCGGCGCCGCGTTCAAGAAGCTCGAGGCCAATCAGAAGGAAATGCCGGGTTCGCCGATCCACACGTTGATGATCCTGGAGAACGTGGCGGGCAAGAACGGCGAGAGCGCCGGCGGGCAGGGGCTCGGCTCGGCGCTCAAGGGGATGTTCGGCGGCGGCGGTGGCGGCGCCAAGCCGGGTGAGCGGACCGAGGCGTTCCGCTCGATTACCGAGATCCTCGCCGCGGGGGACAGTCTCGATCCTGCCGATGCCCGGGTTCCCGCCGGCTTCAAACTGAAGATGGAGTAGCCGATGGCCGGCTGAGCCTTCAGGCCGAGATCGGGACCGTGAAGCGGAATGCCGCTCCGCGGTCCCGCCCGGGTTCGGCATCCAGCCTTCCGCCCCAGGCCTCGACCAGCTTGCGGGCGATGGCGAGCCCCAGTCCCGCGCCTCCGGTCTCCCGGGCCCTGGATGGGTCGGTGCGGTAGAAGCGGTCGAACACCTTGTCGAGTTGATCCGCGGGGATCCCCGGCCCCTCGTCGACGACCTGGATCGCGACCCTGTCTCCGTCCTGCGCTGCTTCCAGCAGGATGGTTCCCTCACCCCCGTGGCGCATCGCGTTTTCCAGCAGATTGCGCAGCACCTGGCGCAGCCGGTCCGGATCGACATGCACCGCCGGGAGTGAGTCGCCGGCCTCGACGCGCACATGGTTCGACGGCAACGAGCGGACAACCTCGTCTAGAACCCCGGCGACATCGACCCGCGCGGGGTACAGCGGCAGGCTTCCCGCCTCGGCCTGGGCCAGTTCCTGGAGATCGTCGACCAGCCGGCCCAGGTGCACGATCTCGCCGTGGAGCTCATCGACCAGGTTGCCATCGGGTTCGAGCAGCCCGTCCTGCACCGACTCGAGTTTGCAGCGCAGGTGGGTCAACGGGGTGCGAAGTTCGTGGGCCACGTCACCGGTCATCGCCCGGCGAGCCTGCTCCTGGCGCTCCAGGGACTCGGCCATCTGGTTGAACGTGCGGCCCAGGTTTCCGATCTCGTCGGCGGACTCTACCTCGACCCGTTGGGAGAGATCCCCCTCGGCGAGCCTGGCCGCCGCGCCGGTCAAGGACTCCACCGGGCCGACGATCCGTCGAGACAGCAGCAGCGCGATGACCAGGGCCAGCAGGGTGGCGACGGCGACACCGACGGCGTGGGCTCCGGAGATCTTGCGGCGGAAACCGGTCGCCGGCTCCGCCGGGCCGGCGCCGCTGCGGCCGGGCAGCATGAAAAGCGTGCCCACCCGGTCCGATCCGTCGGTCAGCGGCAGCCCGCCCCTTAGGCGCATGGTCTCGTTACGTTGCCGTTTGCCCGTTTCGCCGGGCACGACCGCGACCAGTTCCAGTTCGCCGTCGCGGAAGCTGATCCGTTCGCCGCCCGGCGCGGTGTCGGCCAAGACTTCTCCCGAAGGGCCGAGCAGGATCATGCGGTCGCTACCGGCCAGCCCCTCCAGCAGTTCCACCGCTTCGTCCGGGTCGCCGGAACCGAGCCGCCGCTCGACCTCGCCGAGGTCGGGAAACTCCACCGCTTCGAACTCGGCCTCGACCTCCAGGAACTGGGAGAACTCCCGCTGGGTGTAGCTGCGAAGGCCGATGCCGACGATGGTCGACGCCGCCAGGGTGATCAGCACGATGGCGATGGTCAGCCGGACGCGCAGGCTCTTCATCAGCGCCGCCGTCCGGCAAAGCGGTAGCCTTCACCGAATACCGTTTCGATGAACTCCGGCCGGGAGCGGTCCCGTTCGATCTTGCGCCGCAGGTTCATCACGTGAACGTCGACGTTGCGGCTAGTTCCGCGAAAGTCCTCGCCGAAGGAGCGCTCGGCCAGTGTCTCGCGGGAGAAGACCCGCCCCGGCGCCCGGGCCAGGGTGGCCAACAGCGCCAGTTCCGCCGGAGTCAGCAGCACTTCCTCGCCATGCACTTCGACTCGCCGGCGGACCAGGTCCAGGGTCAGTCCGTCGAACAGTAGCTGTTCCCGGCCGCCGAGCTCCGGGTGTTCGGTGCGGCGCAGCACGGCACGGACCCGGGCAACCACCTCCCGGGGGCTGAAGGGTTTGGCCACGTAGTCGTCGGCGCCGGATTCCAGCCCCTGGATCCGGTCGTCCTCGGTGGTGCGGGCGGTCAGCATCAGGATCGGCACGTTGCGTTCCTTGCGCAGCGCACGGCAGACGTCGGTCCCCGGCAGGCGCGGCAGCATCAGGTCCAGCACGACCAGCACGTAGTCGCCGTCCCTGGCGGCGGCCAGCCCCGAAACCCCGTCATGCTCGACGTCGACCTGGAAACCCTCGTTTTCCAGGTACATCCGCAGGGTGTCCGCCGTGGGGCGGTCATCCTCGACGATCAGGATCCGGTCGTTCAACGCAACTCCTTGCTCCGAAAAAGCCTATCAGCCCCGGTAAAGATCCGATGAAGAGCTCTTCAGAAGATCTTCATCCGGGCGTTCCAGCATGGGAGCATCCAATAGGAGGTACGCCCATGAACCCGCTTTCGATGTCCCGGACCCTGGCGCCGTTCGCCCTCATCGCGATCCTGACCTTCGCCTCGGCCACCGTTGCGGTTGCCGACGCCGGTCAGGAAGCCCGCCAGGAGGCGATCGCCATCGCCTGGATCGAGGCGCACAACAGCGCCGACGTCGAGACCATGGCCGCATTCCGGGCCAAGCATTTCCAGTTGTCGGAGGTCAAGGACTGGCAGTCGTCCTTCGAGAGCATGGTCGAAGAACTCGGAACCCTGAAGGTCCGCGGCGTGATGATCGACGCTTCCGGCCAGATCAAGGTCAAGGTGCACGCCTCGGGCCTGGACGAGTCGCTGCGACTCGGCTTCAACTTCGACGCCGACCGCCCCGACCAGATCCGGATGATCGG
Source organism: Acidobacteria bacterium Mor1 (assembly GCA_001664505.1). Taxonomy (GTDB): domain Bacteria; phylum Acidobacteriota; class Polarisedimenticolia; order Polarisedimenticolales; family Polarisedimenticolaceae; genus Mor1. Next base: position 2,816,084 of record CP011806.1, on the reverse strand, counting down.
CGCGGACATGGGGGGTGGGGGCGACGGCGAAGAGGGGATTCCAACCGCCGACATCTCCGGCGGCGACTGGAGTGAGCGCTCCCCCAAGCTCGACCGCTACCTGGCCCAGCTCGCCGCCGACGGCTACTTCTCGGGGACGGTGCTGATCGCCGACAAGAGCGGCGTCAAGTACCGCAAGGCGGTGGGGTTGGCCTCCCGGGAGTTCTCGGTGCCGAACACCCTCGAGACCCGCTTCGACATTGGTTCCTGCAACAAGGACTACACCCGCATCGCGATCCTGGCGCTGCGGGACCAGGGCAAGCTGTCCCTCGACGACAAGGTCGGCCGTCATCTCCCGGACTATCCCAACGAGCGGGTGCGCAACGAGGTCACCATCGGCCAGCTGCTCGAGCACCGTTCCGGGCTCGGCGATTACTTCACCGACGAGTGGTTCGACACGCCGATGGGTTCGCTGCGGGAGATCGAGGACTACATCCCGATCTGGGGGCCCAAGCCGCTGCTGCATGAGCCCGGGAGCCGGGAGTACTACACCAACTACGGCTACACCGTGCTCGGCGCGATCATCGAGAAGATCAGCGGCGAGCGCTTCGACGAGCACGTGGTCCGCACCATCTTCAAGCCGCTGGGGATGACCCGTACCGGTTTCTTCGAGACCGATGCGGTGGTTCCCGACGTGGCGGTCGGCTACACCCGGATCAACTTCGACGGCAGTCCGCGGGAGCGGGTGGCCAAGAACATCTACCTGGAGCCGGCCAAGGGCGGGCCCTGGGGCAAGAGCTACGCCACCGTCGACGACATGCACCGCTTCTACACCGGGATCATCGACGGTAAGCTGCTGAGCGGAGAGTCGAACTTCCTGGCCGGCGGTTGGGACAGGGGCGGAATCGCGCTGGCCGGCGGCGGCCCCGGACTGAGCGCCACGATGCGTCTCGAAGGAGGGCACATGGTGATCGTGCTGGCGAATATGGATCCCCCGAGTTCGGAGCTGCTGTCCGACATTCTCGCCGAAGGGGTCGAACGATGAGCGGGGCCGTGCGCGGGCTGATCGGTGCCCTGTTGCTCGGCGGTCTGGCCGCCGGGGCGCTGTCCCTTCCCGCGCACGGGATGATCATGCGCCACGACGTGGAAGGGGAGGCGACCCTGGCCGACCCCGAGCGCTTCGCCGCCATCGGCAAGGTCTTCCCCGACGGTGAGGGGGTGCTGGTGGCACCCCAGTGGGTGCTGACCGCGGCTCACGTGGCTACCGGTGCCTCGCAGAAACGGCTGGCGGTGGACTTCGCCGGTACCCGGTACAAGGTCGTCGAGGTGAAGGCCGTCGACGATCACCGGCCGGGGGACCGGGACCTGGCCCTGATGCGGCTCGAGAAGCCGGTGGCCGGCGTCGAACCGCTGGCGATCTCCTACGACCCGCTGGCCGTCGGTACCGACGTCTGGCTCGCCGGCCGCGGTGACTACGGCGACGGCGAGAAAGGGGTCGTGGGCAACGACGGCAAGTTCCGTATGGCGACCAACCGGGTCTCGGCCCTGGGCGAGCGCGGAATCGAGTTGCGCATGGATGCTCCGGGAGAGGATGCCACCAAGCTCGAGGGGGTCAGTGGTCCCGGGGACAGCGGGACGCCGGCACTGGTCGAGCGGGGCGGCAAATTGATCGTCGTCGCCATCGGCAGTGCCGGCATGAGCCCGAAGCCGGGCAAGTACGGCCAGTACGGAAGCCGCGACCTGTTCTCCCCCATGGCGCCACATCGGGCCTGGGTCGAAGGAGTGATCGGCGTATCCGAGGGGGGTGCGCGCTAGCGGCCGGTATCATGCTCCCGAGTTTGCAAGGGGAGTGGGCCGCCGATGCTCGAGTGGATTCGCCGCCATCCGGTGTTGAGCTATTGCCTGATGGTGCTGCTGCCGGTGCACCTGGTGCTCTGGCCGTTGCGCCTGGGCGGTGTTTCCGTGGAAACGCTCGAGCTGCTCACGGTGCCCATGGGGTTCCTGCCCACCGCTAGCGCCGTGATCGTTACGCTGATCGTTGAGGGGCCGGCCGGGGTTCGGCAGCTGTTCCTCCGAGTTTGGCGACCGCGCCCGGCGTTCCTATGGATCGCCCTCTCACTCACGCTATTTCTGATGCTCGCTGTTCTAGCGATGACGGGACGCTACCTCTACAGCGGGATCTCCCCGCTCGCGGCCTACTGGACGATCTACGGTAGGCTCGAATTCCTGCTTCTTCTTCCCGTGGTGCTGCTGCTCCCGGGCATCTCCGAGGAGTTCGGCTGGCGGGGTTTCATGCAGACCCGTCTTCAGCGTCAGGTGCCGGGGGGCGTGGCCTGCTTCCTGGTCGGCTTGACCTGGAGCGGCTGGCATGCCATGGACTTCCTGGTGGATAGCTGGCCCAACGGTCCCGGCTACTGGGCAGGGTTCACCGCGTATGTCACCGGAGGGTCCATGTTGATCGGGTGGTTGTTCACGCGATCCGGCGGCAACGTCGGCATCGCGATTCTCGCCCACTTCGGAGCCAACTTCGTCGCGATCTATACGTCGGTGTGGGACCTCTACGACGGCCGTCCGGTCTCGGCCTTCCTGTTCGTCGGCTTGATCTGGCTGGTCAGCCTGCTGGTGGTCTGGCTCGATCCGCGGATGCGGCGCGCTGAACCGGATGGGATGTCCGAGCGGCTAGAGCCCGGAGAGGATCTCCCGTAGCGACGCCGCTTCGGGGTGCCCCGGCGGGAGCATGGCCAACGCCTGGGTGTAGTAGTCCCGGGCGGCATCCGGTTCCGACAGCTTCAGCATGTAGATCGAGCCGAGGGTCATCGCCAGATCGGGCCGCGGCTCGCAGCGGAATGCGGACCGGTAGTGCACCGCGGCCTCGCGGAAGTCACTCTCCTTGTAGGCCAGACGCCCTAGAGCTTCTTCGACACCCGGTGCGCAGGGGTTCAGGCGGAGCGCCCGGGCGAAGGCTTCGCGGGTCTCCTCCAGCTTCCCCTGTTGCAGCGCCAGCAAGCCTCGCTGGGTTTCCAGGTCCGGATCTTCGACCCCGTACCGGGCCGCCTGGGCCACCAGTTGCCGGGCGCCGTCCAGATCGTTGGTCCGGCGCAGGAAGCTGGTGAAGTTCAGGTAGGCCTCGGCATAGCGGGGGTTGAGGCGCAGGGTTTCCTGATAGGCCAGTCGCGCCTGCTGTTGCGCGTCGGTGTCGTCGAGGGGGCGGCTGGCCAGGGAGTTGGCCAGATTGAAGTGCGCCAGCGGATCCTCCGGACGCAACTCGGTCGCCTGGGTCGCGGCGCCGATGGCCGCCTGGATCTGCCCCAGTCCGAGATGCGCCTGCACCTTGGAGAGCAGCGCCTGGCCGTTGTCCGGATCCTCGGCGGTGAGCGGGGTCAGGATCTCCAGGGCGCTCTCGGGTTTGCCCGTTTGCAGCAGCCGCCGCGCTTCGTTGAGCCGCTTGAGGCGGCCGATGGCGACCTTGGGATCGTCCCGTCCGTCCCCCCGGTCGACATCGGAACCGTCGACGTAGCCCAGGGCCTCGAGCCGGGCCATGTGATCGTCGTGCCCGGCCTCCATCGGCGGCCGCTCGGGGCGGTCGTCGCCGACCAGCTCAGCCAGGCGCCGGGAGAGGATGCTCGCGTCCTGGTCGCGCATGGCGATCAGGTTGGTCTCTTCGCCGGGGTCGGTGCGCAGGTCGTACAGCTCGGCCTCGGGAGCGTCGATGTACTTGAAGCGCCCGTGAACCAGCGCCCGCAGCGGCGACCAGCCGAAGGCGAAGTTGGGGAAGAAGGATTCCAGTTCGTAGGCGCGCTTTTCCCCCTTCCCGTGAAGGGTCGGCACCAGCGACGCGCCGTCCAGCCCCTTGGGGCTGTCGACGAGCAGGGTCTCGAGCAGGGTCGGCGCCAGATCGACCAGCCCGACGTTCTCGGAGACGACCTTGCCCGACGGGATCTTGTTGCCTGCCAGGATCAGAGGCACCCTCTGGGTCGCCTGGTAGACGAACACCCCGTGGCTGTCCTCCTGGTGTTCGCCCAGGCTCTCGCCGTGATCGCCGGCCACGGCGATGATCAGCGGACCCGAGGTGGCCAGCACCTTGTCCCGCAGCAGCCCGAACTGGGCGTCGACGAAGGCGATCTCCCCGTCGTAGGGCCGGCCTTCGGCCTGGCTTCGGTAGGGCTCCGGCGGAACGTAGGGCAGGTGCGGATCGAAGTAGTGCACCCAGAGGAAGAACGGAGGCTTCAGTTCACCCAGCCGGGCGAAGACCGCGTCGTTGGTCTGGCTCGCGGCGCGTTCCTCGTAGTTGAAGGCCCGGCGGTCGCCGACGCGAACGGTGTCGTCGTAGATGCGAAAGCCACGATCGAGTCCGGTACGCCGATCCAGGACCGCCGCCGAAACGAAGGCCGCGGTGTCGTAGCCCGCCCGTTGAAACGATTCCGCCAGAGTGGTGACATCGTCGACCAGCTTGAAGGAGTTGTCCCGCACCCCGTGGTGGCGGGGAACCAGCCCGGTCAGCATCGTGGCGTGGCTCGGCACGGTCAGCGGCACCGGGCTGAGGGCGTTGTCGAAGCGGACCCCCGCCCGGGCCAGGGCATCTAGGTTCGGCGTCTTGGCCTCGGCGTAGCCGTAGGCGCCGACCCGGTCTGCGCGGATCGTATCGATGGTCACCAGCAACAGGCTGGGCCGGGGTGCCGCTGCCGGAGGCTTGACCGTTTCGTCTTTCGACGAATCGGAGGACTGCGCCTGAGACGCACCTCCGCCGGCCAGGCCCAGCAGGACCGTCAACATCAGCGCTCGTAGGGGGATCGAGACACACTTCATGCACGACAGCATATTCAAAGCCCGTGCCGCCGCCACCTGGCCCCGGCGATGAGGGTCTCGTCGGAGCAGAGAAGCGATGTGAAGTCGCGGAAATCCAGTGCCGGCAGGGGTTTCCGCGGATCCGCTCCATGAGCACATCAGGTTGCAGTCGCAAGGTCCGCAGCTCGATGAGACGGTGCAATACGCATCGATCGCCTCAATGTGCGACAGCACCGGCCGCCGCCGCGAGGCTGCGCTCCCCGACGGCAGCTAGCGGCGGAAGGTCAGCAGCATCTCCAGATCGAACGGGACAGGCTCGTCATCCCGGGTCGCGGGGTTGTAGCGCCACTTGCCGACACAGAGGGCGGCCTCCTGCTCGAACCCGAAGCCGGGATTGCTGCTGTTGAGCACCGTCACCGAGGTGACTGCGCCGGTTTCGTCCAGGTGCATCAAGACCCGGACCCGTCCGGTGAGCTCGAACAATCGCCCGAGCCATGGGTACTCGAGGGGAACCCGGACCCGCCGGCCCGGCGGCGTGATCGAAGCCTCCTCGGCCTCCGCGTCGTTCTCGTCGCTGCGACCCTGCGGCGGCGGTTCGTCGAAGCCGGGTGAGCCGAACGCCGCGAGCCGGGCGTCCTTGCCTTTCCCCTCGGCCACCAGCAGGGCGTGGCCGTCGCCGGCGCTGTAGCGGCGGTAGAACACAGGACCCTTCTTGCCGTCGAACAGTTCGACCCGGGGATTCTCCCAGGGCGTGGTCGCTTTCCAGGCCTCGCCCAGATCCGAGATCACCGCGTCCAGGGCCTCGGGAAGCTCTCGGGCGCGTAGTCCGGTCGAGGCGCAGCGCGCCTGCATCCCTTGGGGAACACGGCGGGTTTCGAAGAAGTCGTCGCAACTGCGGCTGCCGCCGGCGAGCCGGGCGAAGAAGGCGTCAAGCGCCTCGTCGAGGGAGGGCGCCGGTTCAGCGGCCTCTTCCTCGCCGCCCGCGTCGGGCCCTTCGCGGACTTCCGCCGATGTCTCACCCTCTTCGCCCTCTTCGGGGATGTCGCCGACCAGCGCCACCGCGCGAACCTCTCGTCGGGCATCTTCCAGCACGAACAGCACCCGCTCCTCTCCGATACGGTACGACCGCACGAAGGGCCGCCCCTCATCTTCGAGCAGGAAGCTGGAGTCCCATCGTTTCCACGGGCCCACCGGCTCCAACGGAACGCCGGCCCGGGAGATGGCGTCATCCCAGCCCTGGGGCAGGTCGCGGTTGCGCAGGCTGGTGTAGCTGCAGTAGCTGGCGACCTGCGACCGCAACTTGCTGACGTGAAAGAAGGCGTAGCAGGGTTGGTTGCGCCCATCGGCTTCGGTGAACACCGCCGCCACCGCCTCGAAGGCGTCGGGAGTATAGGCGCGGGCTTCCGAGACGAGGCCCACGGCGATCAACGACGCCAGGCATAGGGCTCGCCCGCGGATCGGAAAAGTTCGTGTCATGGCAGGTATCCTCTTGCCGCCATGATACCCGCAACCGCGCACAAAAAAGGGCCCCGGTTGCCCGGGGCCCTTCGCAGAGGTTTGAGTGGCCTCGGGGCCTACGGCGCTTCGTTGCCGCAGACGTCTGCCGGGACAACCGTGTAGAACCGGCTGACCGGCAGTCCCAACTCGTTTTCGTCGTCGTAGAAAGTACCGGTCGCCGTGCCGATCTGGGTGAAGCCGCCGCTGGCGTCATCGGAACGGTAGATGTGGTACTGGCCGGCGTTGGCTGCCGCCGACCACGAGATGCGCGCGTGGGCGTCGTTGATGTTGTCGACGATCACGGTTTCTCCGATGCCGCCGGGCACCGGCTGGACCGACTCGTCGCGGGCCATCGCGTAGACCAGGTTCTGGTCCTCGACGCCGTTGTTGTTCGGTCCGATGTCGCAGGTCTCGTTGCTTTCCGCCCGCACGACGTAGAACAGGTCGACGTCGACCGGGGCCGTGGAGTCGGTGTAGGTGGTGTCGGTAACCCCGGAGGCGATCTGGTTGCCGGGGCCCGGAGTGAAGCCGGGAGTGGTAGAGCGGTAGACGTTGTAGCTACCGCCGGTGCCGCTACCGAAGCCCGGAGCCGGGTTCCAGCTGAGGCTTACGCCGCCGCCGGCACAACCGTCGACGTCCACCGCCGAGGCGACGCCGTCGAAGGTCGGGATGCCGATGCAGCCGCCGCAGGCCTCGAACTGAGGCTGGTCGGCGTCGCGCACCACGAATCGGTCGATGTTCCAGCCGGCATCGTTGCCGCCCAGAAGGCCCGGCGCCTGGCGGAAGCGGATCTGGATGCCGCCGCCGACGAACGGGGTCAGGTCGTAGGTCTCGAAGGACCAGCTGCTGTCCTCGTTACCGAGGTTGCTCACGTAGATCACGCTCCAGCTACCGCCGCCGTTGGTCGAGACCTCGAGGTAGGCGGGAGTGGTCGGTGAGGCGTTGAGCCAGCGCCGGACCTTCAGTTCCATGTTGGTCACGCCGCCGGTACCGATGATCGGGCTGATCGCCGACTCGTTGCTGCCCGACTCGTAGTCGCCGGGTACCGCACCCTGACCCGAAAGGTCGTGGCCCAGCACCTGTTGACCGGCGAAGGCCGAGGCCGGATCGCCGGGGGAGGTGCCGAGACCCTGGGGCTCGCCGATCTCCCATTCACCCTGGAGGGTCCAGCCGCCGTTGGACTCGAACCCGTCCTTGTAGATCGCGCCGCCGATCTGGAAGCCGTTGAGCACGTAAGGCGCCCCATCGGCATCGGCCACGCTGACGTTGCCGTAGCGGTCCACGGCGGTGACCCGGAAGTAGACCTCGCCGCATTCGAGCAGCGGACCGAAGGTGGCGTTGTGGACCGTCGACAGGGTCGTCGAGTCGATCACGTTGCCCAGCGCGGGGGTGGTGCCCCACTCGAAGGTCACGGTGGTCAACTCGCTGGTGTTCACCCGGACTCCCGCCGCCTCGTCGCCGGCGTCGACCTGGGTGATCTCGATGAAGTTGCTTCCGGCACAGTCGGCCAGGGCGTTGACGAACTCGATGCCCGGCTCGCCGAAGCCCTCGTCGAAGTCGACGTACTTGCCGGTCACGGTGTCTCCGTCCACCACCTGCAGGATGCCGTCGCCGGGGATCGCAGGGCCGTTGCCGGTCAGGATCGTGCCGGCGAACTTCGAGGTGTTCGGTCCGGTTTCGGTCAGCAGCAGCGTCTCGCCGCCGGACTCGGTGCTCGAGGTCACCTCGATGGTCACCGTGTTGACCACACCGCTATCGAGGTTGAGGTCGATGTCGACCACCTCGAAGGGCAGGCTGTCGCTGTCGCAGGAGACCGTGGGGTTCTCGACGGAGATCTGGCCGTTGCTGCAGGCCTGCAGTCCGTCGCCGAAGTCGCCCAGGGTTTCGAACTTGAAGTAGGTGCCGAAGTTGTCGTTGACGGTGACGTTACCCGGCTCGTCGCCGCTGCGCAGCGAGTAGAAGTAGGTGGTGCACTGCTGGAGACCGCTGATGGTCACCGAATGCGAGGTGGTCAGGCCGGCGGTGCTGTCGATGTTGCCCGGGGGGGTCGTGTCGCCCCAGGTCAACTCGGAGGTCGCATCCTCGTCGGTGAACCAGACGATGGTGGCCTGAACGTCGGTGACGTTCTGCTCGTCGTTGTCGAAGATGATCGGTCCGACGCAGTCGGCGACCGCCGAGGTCTCCCGCAGCAGCCCCGAACCGCCCATGCCGTCGTCGTTGTCGGTGTAGCGGGCGGTGATCGAATCGGAATCCACCACCTGCAGCATGCCGTCGCCGTTGGTCGACGGGTTCGAGGTGAGCTGGATCGTGCCGGTGAAGCGGGCCGAGCCGGGCTCGGTCTCGGCCAGGGTGATCATCTCCGGCGTGCTCTCGCTGTCGGAGAAGATGGTGACATCCACCGTGGACGAGCCGGTGTTGGCGTCGTTGACGGTGATGGTGACCTCGAAGCCGCAGTTGTACTCGGCGCGGTCGAGGCGGATCGAGCCGGCGAAGGGCTGCGGCGTGATCGCGGCGCAGTTGGAGACCGGGCTCTGGCAGGCCGGGTTGGAGCCGATGGCCTGGACCCGGTAGAAGAACTCGAAGTCGTTGGGCAGCTCGTCGTCGACCCAGTTGGCGGTCGGCGCCGGCACTTCCTGCACGACGTTCTGGGAGTAGCCGGTGCAGCCGACCTCGGTGCGCAGCACCAGGTACTGGGCGGCGTCGTCGACGGGATCCCAGCTGAGGGTCGCCGAGTTGGAGCCGGCGGTGCCGTTGAGCACCGGAGCGTCGATAGTCGGGCAGGAAGAGGTGCTCTGGTTCTCGGGATCGCTGGCATCGCCGCAAGCGATGTTATGGCGATCGAAGGCGGCGAAGATCGCGGCGCCGTGGGGCGTTCCGTTGCTCAGATCGCCGTCGTCATCGTCGGCGACCATCATCTGCATGAACCAGTTGCCTGCGCCGCAGCCGTCGGAATCGGGCAGGGTGCAGTTGTAGATGTTGCCGCCGGAGCCGAGGCGGGAGGTGTACCAGAGGTGCTCGGCCAGCTGCCAGGAGGACACGCTGTCGATACCCATGGCCGGCAGGTCCCGGGTCGCCAGGTCGTACATCGACTCCGACGAGGGATAGGACTCACAGTGCACGGCGCGGCCGCAAGGGGCGCTACCACCGCCGCAGTTGTTCTGGACGAACACGGCGGGGGTTGCCGGGGTGTTGTCCTGGCGCGCGCCCCAGTCATGATCGCGGATGCCGGTGCAGTCGAGGCACGCGTCGCCGTAGCCCGAGCAGTTGACGCCTGGGCGGAACCCGGGCCCGACGCAGGACTGGCGCTCCATCAGGATCGCCGCCACATCGGCGTAGGATTCCGACGAGTTATCGAAGCCGCCGCCGTCGTTGGAGTCGAGGCCGTGGCCGTACTCGTGGTGAATCACGCCGCCCAGCTCGCCGGTGTTCCCACAGCCGCCGCCGGAGGTGTAGAAGTTGACGTTGCCGTTCCAGGTGGCGTTGCAGTTGCTGTTGATGTTGACGTTGGCGTTGAGCTGGTTGTTGATCCAGGAGCGGGAAGGCAGGTAGTAGCGCCCCTTCTCCTTGATGCGGTTCAGGTGGTAGTAGTTGTCGCGGCCGGCGTGGGTGTTGCCGCTGCTCGCGCCGTCGGGGGTCGCGCAATCGGTGCCGCCGCTCGAGCCCAGATCGAGGTCGTCCTCGCAGGTGGTGCTCTCGCTGGTGCCGCCGCAGTTGTCGCTGATGTTGACGTACAGGCCGCTCAGGGTCGTCGTTGACGTACCGCCTGACGGGGAGCAGTCGTACATGCCCATGTCGTTGGTCGTGAGGTTGTTGCCGTCGATGCTGATGTCGGCGTAGGGCATGGGGTAGTCGAGCTGCTCGTTCCCCACGTAGCCGTTGCCGTCATTGCTCTCGGGATGCACGCCACCCTTGACCTGGTGGTACTTGGTGTTGTCGTAGAAGGTCGTGACCTTGCCGCTGACCGCATCGACCTTGGCCATCCAGGTTTCCATCTCACCTTCGATCTTGAACGAGAAGTTCCAGACCAGGTCGTGGGTGAAGCCGCGGCCGACGACGCCGTCATAGGCGCGGCCGGTTTGCCCCGCCGGGGGCCGGGTGGTGAGCACCAGCTCGGGGTCGACGTCGTCGATCATGGCGTCGGAGTTGCCGAGGCCGAGGTAGTCGCGAAGTCTGTCGCGGGCGGCGTCAGCGTCCAGCGCTGCGGCGGGGACCGGCGGAGTCGGAGCCCACCGTTCGGCACCGAAGGAGACCAGGTTGCCCTTCACGAGGTAGAAGCGGACTCGCTGCCCCTCGACCCGAACTCCGTTGAGCATGCGGTCGAACAGCAGGATCCAGCGCCCCTCGGACATCTTGCCCGAAGCTTCGTTCAGCACCATCTCGCCTTCGGACATGCGGGTGATCAGCCCGTTGTCGCGGATGAAGCTGCGGATATTGGCCTCGATCTCCTCGACGGACCCGGGCTCCTGGGCGGGGTCGTAGATCGAGACGCCGGCACCGCGCACCAGCAGCGGTGCGCCGGAGCGGCGGTCGAGGCTGACGTTCCAGCCCTGTCCGTACTTGGCGCGGAATTCCCGCCAGCCTTCGCGCAGGTCGGCGAAGTCGGCGGACTTGTCCGGGTTCTCGGCGATCTGACCCAGTTTCCAGGCCGGGTCGTCGATTTCGAGGCCGCTGAAGCGATGGACCGGTTCGTGAACCACCGCAGCCAAGGTCAGGCCAGTGAACAGGGCGAAAATCGCCGTGGCGAACGCAAGGCGCCCGCGGGAACGCAGTTTCATGTCAGCCCCCCAGCATATGAACGCGTTTTGAGAGTCATGGATAAATTTATGCTCCTGGACTATCGATCGAAGTCCAGGGTCCGTCAATCGGTTTTTTGTCCGTTTCTCGTCGCGCGTGCGGCGGTCTTTCGCGTTCAAGTTTCTTGTTTTCAGTTATTTGAGGCGATGAGCGGCTGTCTTGCGCCGAAGTGCTAGCATCCTCGGGTTATGCGTATCTTCATCGTCGGGGCCGGCGAGGTCGGGTACCACATCGCCTCTTCTTTATGTGGTGAGGGCCATGATCTGGTCGTGATCGAGCGTGACGCCGAGCGCGCCCGCCGATTACACAAGGAACTGGACGTCCTGGTGGTCACCGGCGACGGCTGCGACGCCCGGGTGCTCAAGCAGAACGGTGTCGGCGATTCGGCGCTGTTCTTCGCCGTCTCCAACGACGACGCCTCGAACCTGCTGGCGGCGGCCACCGCCCGCCGGCTCGGTGCCGGCAAGTGCGTGGTTCGGGTCGGAAGAGCGTTCCACGGCCTCAACCCGCTGATCACCGACGACGACAAGATCCTGCCGCTCTATCCCGAGCGCCTGGTCGCCGAGGAGATCCACGCCCTGACCCGGGTTCCCGGGGCCAGCAAGGCGCACTTCTTCGCCGACGGCAAGCTGGTGCTGGTCAAGGTGCGCCCCTCGCTCAAGGCGGACATCTACGGCCGGCCGCTCAAGGATATCCACGGACCCGAGGGTTGGATCCTGACCGGGATCTTCCGCGCCGACGGCCTGCTGATCCCCCGCGGGGACACGGTGCTCCGCGGCGGCGACGTGGTCTACGCCGTGGGCCGCGCCGACAACGTGCCCGAGTTCATGAGCTCCATCGGCATCGAGGCCAACCCGACCCGCCGGGTGGTGATCGCCGGCGGAGGCCAGGTCGGTTTCTGGCTGTCCAAGCTCCTGTGCAGCGACACCATCGACGTCACGGTGATCCAGCGCGGCGCCCAGCGGGCCTTCGATCTGGCGACCGAGGTGCCCAAGGCGCTGGTCCTGCGCGGCAACGCGACCGATCCCGAGATGCTGCGCGAAGCCCGGGTCGACGAGGCTGACTACTTCATCGCCGCGACCCAGGACGACGAGGCCAACATCCTCTCGTCGCTGCTGGCCCGGGAGCTCGGCGCCAAGCACGAGGTGACCCTGTTCCACCGCAGAGAGTTCCGCGAGGTGCTCTCGGCGATCCGCATCGATCTGCCGATCTCGCCGCGGGTCATGATCGCCGGCAGCATCCTGCGAATGGTGCACGGCAGTGAAATCGTCAACCTCGACCTGATCGAGGAAGGAGATGCTGAGGTCGTCGAGTTCGAGGTTCCCGCCGGGGCCAAGGTCCTGAAGAAGAGCCTCGAAGGGTTGCGGGTACCGCGGGAGTCGATCATCGGTGCGGTGATGCGCGGCGATGAGCTGTTCGTCCCCCGCGGCTCATTCCAGTTCCAGGTCGGCGATCGAGCGCTGGTGTTCACCATGAACAGTGCCTTGCCCGCCCTGGAGAGGATGTTCCAGGGGCGATGAATCTAGGCGGCGTCCTGTTCCTGCTGGGCCGTCTGCTGCTGGCACTCGCCGGCACGCTGATGATCCCCGCCGTGTTCTCCTATTTCGCCGACGGTCTGACCCATGCCGACGACTTCTTCCTGGCGGCGGGCATCGCCGGGGGGCTCGGCTTCGTCCTCCAGATCCTGTTCCGCCAGCCGCGGAACTTCTCCTTCGGCCGTCACGAGGCGTTCCTGCTGGTCTCGGCGGCGTGGATCACCGCGTCGCTGGTCGGGGCGATCCCGTACCTGATGCACCACGGCCTGTCCTTCGCGGCGGACGCGCTGTTCGAGTCGGTTTCCGGCTTCACCACCACAGGCGCCTCGATCTACAGCGAGGTGGAGTCGCTGCCCAGGGGACTCCTGCTCTGGCGCTCCCTGACCCAGTGGCTCGGCGGCATGGGCATCATCGTGCTCGGCATCGCGATCCTGCCCAAGCTGGCCGTCGGCGGCATGGAGTTGCTCGGCGCCGAGGCGCCGGGACCGATGCAGGAAAAGCTGACCCCGCGCATCGCTCAGACGGCCAAGGCGCTTTGGGGCATCTACGCCACGTTGACCGCCCTCGAATTCGTGCTGCTCTGGATCGCCGGCATGAGCCCCTTCGACGCGATCAACCACGCGATGACCACCACGGCTACCGCCGGTTTCTCGACCAACGATCACAGCATCATGGGCTTCCAGAACGGCTGGATCGAGTTGATCGTGCTGACGTTCATGATCATGGCGGGCGCCAACTTCGCCCTGCACTTCCAGCTGTTGCGCGGCCGCCCGCGGCCGCTCTTCACCGATCCCGAGTTCCGGCTGTACCTGGGGATTCTCGGCGGCGCCACGGTGCTCCTGGCCGCGAACCTGATGCTCCACCGGGGAGAGGGGTTGCTCGACGCGTTGCGGCTCGGGGCCTTCCAGGCGACGACCATGGTCACCACCACCGGCTACGCGACCGCCGACTACGACCAGTGGCCCAACTTCGCCCGGGCGCTGCTGTTCATGCTGGTCTTCGTCGGCGGCTGTGCCGGATCGACCACCGGTTCGGTCAAGGTCGTGCGCAGCCTGATCGTGATCAAGAAGCTGGGCGTCGATCTGAAGAAGCTGCTGCAGCCCCACGCCGTGCTTCCGGTGCGGGTCGGCAACCGTTCGATCCCCGAGGACGTCGTCACATCGGTGACGACCTTCATGCTGCTGTTCCTCGGGCTCTTTGCCGCAGGAGGCCTGACCCTCGGGTTCCTCGGGGTCGACCTGTTGACCGCGTTCTCGGCCTCGGCAAGCTGCGTGGCCAACGTCGGCCCGGGGCTGGCGGGTGTCGGCCCCGCGACTAACTACGGGCATTTCCCCGCCGCGGTGAAGGTGGTGCTGTCGGGGCTGATGATCACCGGCCGGCTGGAGCTCTACACGATTCTCGTGCTGCTGTTCATCCGCTGGCGCCGCTAGCGCCAGGCTACTGGGATTCCCCGTGCCGGTTGACAGGGGTCGCATGGGACGTGGAGTGGTCGGTCTCGATGAAGGCTAGACGGAACGCCGCTCCGTTGCCTAGGCGGAGCGGCGTCCCGGGGGATTAGCCCCGCAAGCCGGCGTCCGGATCGTCGCAAACCCGGCCGCACGCCCCCGACCAGGGGCACTTATCAGGGAGTCCGCTCCCCGGGGGATTGCCCCCCTTTGCCGCATGAGTCTCGAAAAACCTAGCGGGTCCGGGAGAGCAGGCGCTCGATCTGTCCCTGGGCGAACTGTTGCTGGACCAGCGGGCCGATCTGGGGGACCCGCTTGGTCGCGGCCCGCCAGAAGGTGACCAGCGAGTTGCGCACCGGCGAGGAAAAGAAGATCTCCCGCTGTTTCTGCATGGCCCAGAGGAAGTCCTCGGTGAACGCTCCAGGCGAGACCTGGCGCACGCCGATGCCGCGGTTCTGCAGATACTCGATCGCCGCGAGATGGGTCTCGAACTGCTGCTCCATCGACTGGTCGGGGAGCACCTGGCGCAGGCCGCCGTCTCCTGCCGGTAGCGCCGCGCCGTCCGGCAGGTCGTTGGTGGTCAGTCCGCCGAGTTGCCCGTCGAGCATCGAGACGAAGTCGAAGCTGGTCTTGGCCGGCAGGGTGCCGGTGCGGAAGACCGCGCCGTAGACCGGGTACTTGGGGTGGGCCAGTCCGAGCAGCGTGGCCGCGGGGGCCATCTGCACTTCGTAGGCCGGGCCGGCCTCGACGAAGCCGAGGGCGATCATCCGGTCGCGCAGGACCGACATCTCCGGCTCGAGGCGGGTTTCCGGCAGGGCCCTGAGCCCGAGGACCCGGGGCAGCGCCGCGGCGACCAGCACCGGGACGAAGCTGATCAACAGCAGCCCGCACAGGGCGGCATTGACCAGATAGCGGCCGGCGCCGAGCCCGTCGAACAGCGCCGGCGGGTTCCAGAGCAGCCAGCCGAGCAGCAGGCCGAAGGCGATCGGAAGGAACTTGAACAGTTGATTCATGAGGCCCTCGTCGTGAGGAGAGGCGCCCGGACCGGGTGACCGGTTGTCCGGGCGCCGGACTAGACAGCGCTAGGCAGCGCTGCTCTGTGCCTTGGCCAGGCCCTCGCGGATGTACTCGTCGAGGGGAGAGCCGTTGCAGTGCTTGAGCAGGAAGCTGTAGATCTTGGCGGCGGCCTGGTTGTCCCGGGCGTTGAGCTTGAGCTCACCGACCTTCATCAGCGCCTTGACCGCACGAGTGTCGCCGGGATCGGCCTTGATGATCACCGCCAGCAGTTTGGTCGAGACGCGGAACTCTTCGCGGTCGATCAATCCGGTGGCGAGGTTGTACATCTGCTCCGGCGTCAGCTTGAAGCGGGGCAGGAAGCTGAAGAGTTTGTCCAGTACATCGGCGGCAAGGGTGAGCTCACCCTGTTCGACGCCCACCTTGAGCGCCTCGCGGCCGGTTTCGATCGCCTCGTCCTGCATGCCGTGCTGCAGCTGCAACAAACACAGGCCGTGGAGCACCAGCGTGTTGGGGGCGTTCTCTTCCCGGAGCCGCGCCAGGGACCCGATGGCGCCGGCCGGGTCGTGGCCGAATCGTTGCCGGGCCGCTTCCACGGGCGCCCGGGGATCGGCGATCTCCGGTTTGCCGCTGCCGGGAGCCATCGGCTGGGTGCCCGGCGTTTGAGGATCGTTGGAGAGCGGGATCGAGGCCTTGCGCACCGCGCCGACCACAGGAGCGTCGGGGGCGGCCGCCGCGTTGCCGGGCAGCGGTGCCGGGGCGTCGGGCGCCTTCGATCCGCCGGAGTCCTTGGTCGACCCGGGAGCGTCGCCGAGTTGAGCCTCGCCGAAAGCGAAGAAGCCGCAGAGGCGGCCCAGCAGATCGGCGGAGAGGCCGATGATGTACATCAGCACCACGAGACCCAGCAGCGCGGCGAGTTGCCAGCTCAGGGCGGCCAGGCCCATCAGCAGCGGAACCGCGATGCACACAACCGTGGCTAATGCGCCGACGTACAGCGCGTAGAGCGGTAGCAGATCACCCAGCCGTCCGGAGAACACGCTCCGCCAGTGGGCCGGCGAGAAGATGTCGCCGATGCTCTCGGCGGAGACCGAGACGATCAGGAACACCGGCGGAAGGAACATCGAGCCGAGGAGATAGACCGCAAGCGGCAACAGCAGCGCCGTGGAGAACGGGTTGGCGAGACCCGCCGGTCCCACCGTGCTCATGGCTGCCGGTTCGGCGGAGCTGCCGGCCATCAGGATGATCGGCGGCACCGCGTAGACCAACGACAGAACGGCGAAGCGGAAACCGACCACGCCGGCGTCGAGCCAGCTGCCCCCCCGGCTCGAGAACAGCCAGCCGCTGAACTCCCCATGAAGGCCGTTGAGCGCGTAGCGGGCCAGCACCAACGACCAGACCGCCTGCACAGCCAGGCTCATGAAGTTCGTCGCCCCGGTCAGGGTGCTGACGAAGCCCAGCGCGACCATCGGAACGAATGCCAGAAAGCCGGTGAGGAAGGTGCCGAAGGAGAACGTGCCTCGCAGGACACGTCCCGCGACGCCGCTGAATTCAGTGGAGTAGTCGGTATGCATTCCAGTGCCCGTCCGTACTCCCCCCGAATCAAATATCTAGGTCCCCGAGGTGCACCCGTCCAGGGGTCTGAGAAGGGCCGTTTGAGGGCAGCGGTGATACATTTCTGAAATCGGCCGAGCGCCGGAAGGAGACCGCACCGTGAGCCTGAAACAGAAGGTCGAAACCGATCTGAAACAAGCGATGAAGAGCCGCGACAAGGAGCGGCTGAACGTGCTGCGTATGGTCCGTTCCAAGTTCCAGGAGGCCGAGATCGCGGCCCGGGGCAAGCAGGGAGCCGACTACCAGCTGAGTGACGAGGAGGCTCTCGAGGTGCTGACCCGCTACGGCAAGCAGCGCCGGGAGTCGGCGGACAGCTACCGGGACGGCGGGCGTGAAGATCTGGCGGCTCAGGAAGAGGCGGAGCTGGCCATCGTCAAGGAGTACCTGCCCGAGCAGCTCTCCGAGGAAGCGGTGCGCGAGATCGTCGCCGCGGCGGTGGCGGAATCCGGCGCCGACTCGCCGAAGCAGATGGGTGCGGTGATGAAGCTGGTGATGCCCAAGACCAAGGGCAAGGCCGACGGCAAGCTGGTCAGCGCCATCGTCCGCGAGCTGATCGGCGGCTGAGGGCGCGGTGGCCAGGCGTCGACCCGGGGCCGGAGAGGCCGGCACCAGGGGAGCCCGGCGGAAGGCCGAAGGCTCCGAGCAGGCAGGGGGTGCCTTTCAGGAGGTCTGGCAGTGGGTTCGCCGGATCCCACGGGGCCGGGTCATGACCTACGGGCAGATCTCCGAACTGCTCGGGCGAACCCTCTCGCCTGCCGCCGTCGGCTGGGCCATGAACGGTTGCCCGGACAACGTGCCCTGGCAGCGGGTCGTCAACGCAAAGGGGGGCTGCTCGACGGACACCACGGGCAAGCTGCCCGGCGGTCTGCAGCAGGCGATGCTCGAGGACGAGGGGGTCGAGTTCGGCGCCGACGGCACTCTCGATCTCGAACGCTACCGCTACCGGCCGCGGACTACCAGATCGCAACCTCGAAGCGGCCCTGGGAAGTCGCGGCGCCGCGGAACATCGCGGGAGTGTTGAACTCCATGGCGATCGTGCCGTCGGGCGTCAGCGCGATCACGCCGCCGTCCCCCTCGTTGAGCACCGTCTCGATCACCGCACGTGCCGCGGTGTCCAGAGGGGCGCCGCCGTACTGCACCCGGGCGCAGATGTCGTAGGCCACGGCGTTGCGAATGAACTGCTCGCCGATTCCCGTGCCCGAAACCGCGCAGGAGTCATTGCTGGCGTAGGTGCCGGCGCCGACCACCGGCGAGTCGCCGATACGGCCCCAGCGCTTGTTGGTCAACCCACCGGTCGAGGTGCCGGCGGCCAGGTTCCCCGCCTTGTCCCGCACGACGCATCCGACGGTGCCCCTGTCCGCGGCGGCCTTTTCCTTTTCCAGCACACGTTGCCACGCATCCCAGCGGCGCTGGGTGAAGAAGTAACGAGGATCTACCCGCTCGACCTCCATCAACGTGGCGAACTGTTCCGCGCCCTCGCCGGCGAAGAAGACGTGGCGGGAGTTCTCCATCACCTTGCGCGCCAGGGTGATCGGATTCTTGACGGTGGTGACTCCGGTTACGGCGCCGCAGGCCTTGGTCTCACCGTCCATGATCGAGGCGTCCAGTTCGTTGGTGCCCTGGTTGGTGAACACGGAGCCACGGCCGGCGTTGAACAGCTCCTGGTCTTCCATCTTGCGAATCACCGCTTCGACCACGTCGACCCCGGAGGATCCGGTCTCGAGCAGACCGCGGCCCAGGGCGAGCGTCTCCTCGAGCGCCAGTTTGTAGGCCAGCTGTTCGGAGTCGCTCAGATCCTTGGGGGCGCCGGCGCCGCCGTGAATCGCGATCGCCCACTCGAGAGGTGGCGTCGCCGGGGCCTCCGGGGTTTCCGGCTCGGGCTCGCCGCCGGGCATGCAGGCCAGGCACCCGAGGATCAACAGCAGCAGGCACAGAAGTGAACGGAGGTTTCGCATCGGCTCTCCTTCGCGGTCAGAACGCCGACGCCGTCGGCTGATGGTCCCGGGGATATCGCATGTAGACCTCGTTGCGCAAGACGGCGCAGATCCGTCCGTCTTGATCGACCGCGTCGACCTGGTGGGTGCGGACGTGGCGTCCGTGCCGGTCCAGATCCCGCCGAGCGTCGTCGAGGTCCCGTTCCGACAGGCGGAATTCCAACGTCAGGGTCGACGCGGCCGGCTTCTTGTAGTCGATGTTGGCGCTCTTGAGCCAGGTTTGTACCGGCAGTCCCTCGCGAGCAAAGGACTGCCAGTAGAGAATCGCGTGGAACGGGTCGCCACCGGAGAAGATGGCGCCGCCGAAGGTCGTGCCGTGAAAATTGCGGGTCAGAAAACTGCGTTTGACCTCGGCGCGACAGTAGCGGAAGTCCGGGGCGAACTCGCGCACCCGAACCCGGGCCCAGAAAAGCGGCGGATAGAGCGAGAGCATCCACTTCAACTGAAACGGAGTGAGGACGCGAGGCTTCTGGCCGCGATTCGCTTCGATCATCGCCTCAGGGTGTCCCGGCCCGGGTTCCGGTGTCAAGATGACCTCCCTGGGCGACACTCGGGCACTCCATTTCGCCGAAAGTCCCGATTTGCGACGGTAATGAGGCATTTCGCGGCGGCCCGCCGCTTGCATTACAGTGGGGGTGGAGAAATACGATGCGTCGCCGTCTACTGATCATGCTGCTCGTGCTGCTGGCCCTGCCGTGGGCCGCCGCGGACGAGTCTGCCGAGCCGGGCGTGCCCTTCGAGAACTGGGAGGTGCTGCGGCTCAAGGCGCGCAAGCTGATGGTATTGACCGGCCGGGTCGAGATGAAGCTCGCCCGCGGCGCCGAGCGGGATGTGCTGGAGACCGAAACGGTGGCTCGCGCGTTCGGCGGCTCCCTCGCCGATACCCGCACCCGCAGCGTCGTCGAGCACGGCAACGGCCGCAGCCTCGAGTACACCAGCCGTTCCAAGAAGCGGGGCCGCAACTACCGCTTCGGCCCGGAGAGTTTCGTCGTCGAGAAGCTCTGGCGCGACCCGGACGTCAAGGACGCCTCCTGGGAGGTCACCTCGTCGGATACCTACCCCAACCCCGGGGCTGCGGTGTCGTCGATCATGGTCGGGGAATCGGCGATCGAGTCGCCGCCGCTCTACGACTACTACGCGATGATCCTGCAGCTCGGCCGTTCGGAGCTGCGCAAGGTCGGCGACGAGATGGTGTTCCAGGTCGCCACTTCCAAAGGGCCCCGGGCTTTCCGGGTCACCGTCGGCGAGGAGCGGGACAACCGCCGCAAGTTGATCAACCTGCGCACCGGGCGCAAGGAAAAGCTCGAACTACGCGAACTGCGCCTGCGGGTCACGCCTGCCGATCCTGAAGCCGCCGATGAGGGCTTCATGAACATGGAAGGGGAGACCGAGCTCTGGATCGAGGCCGAGAGCGGCACGCTGCTCCAGATCAGCGGCAAGGTCGAGAACGTTCCGGGCCAGGTCCACATCCAGTTGGCGGAGATCGGCTGACCGGATGAGCGCGGCTGCGGATCCCACAGCGCATCCGGGTTTCGACGGCCTGTTCGCCGCGGTGCGCGGCGCCTGCGACAGCACCCAGTGGTCTCGAGGGGTCGAGCTCGCCCGCGGCGACTCGGTGGTTCTCGAATCTGCCGACGCGGCGGAGCCGGTGCTGCGGGTGCTGCAGCGGGGCAACGTGATCAGCCCCCAGGTGCGGTTCAACCTCGAAGACAAGAGCTGGAAGTGCGAGTGTCCGCAGAAGCAGCGGGGCTGCGAGCACGCAGCCGCTTCGGTCATCGCGCTGCGCCTGGCGCAACGGCAGGGCAAGCAGCTCAGCGTGGCGGAGACCCGCTCGTTCAAGGTACGGCACCGGCTGGAACGCCGCGGCGCCGGGCTCTCCTTCTCCCGAGAACTGGTGCGCGGCGATGAGACCCGGCCGTTCGGCGGATCGCTGGCGTCGCTGTCCCGGGCCGGGGGGCCGACGGTGGTCGCGACCCAGGCGGATCTAGCGGTAGAGCTGGCCATGGGGGGCGTGCGCCACGGCCCCCTGGCGGCTCCGCAGATTCCGAAGCTGTTCCGGGCGCTGGCCCGTTGCGACGAGGTGCTGCTCGACGGCGAACCGATCGAGATCTCCCCGGAGCCGGTGTTGCCCCGGGTGGAAGTCCGCGAACGGGGCAGTGGTTTCGAGCTTCGCCTGGTCGAAGAAAAGGGCATCGAGGAACGCTTCGATGCCCGGGTCGTGCGCATCGGCGATGCCCTGCGGCCGCTGGGAGACAGCTTGCTCGACGGACGGGAACGCCACGAACTTCCCCGGGGCCGGGCCTACGGACCGGAGCAGATGGCGCAGCTGGTCACCGAGGACCTGCCGCGGCTACGCAAGCGGCTGCCCGTCGACGTGCTCACCGACAAACTCCCCGGAACCAGTGACGACAAACCGCGGATCGAGCTTTCGGTTGAGCGGGACGGGTTCACCCTGGCGGTGTTGCCACGCCTGGTCTACGGCCATCCGGCCCGTGCCCGGGTTGACGCCGGGCGGCTGGTGCATCTCGAAGGCCCGGTGCCGGTGCGGGATCTCGAGGCGGAGAAGCGGTTGTTGCGCCGCATGCGTCAGGAACTCGATCTGGCGCCGGGAGTCCGGGAACGTTTCGTCGCCGAGGACGCCGTCGGCTTCGTCGCCAAGCTGCGAGGCTGGAAGGACAGCATCGAAGGGGACGCCCACGAAGGGTTCTATCTGGCGCCGCCGATCGAACCGGAACTCGATCTCGACGGGACGCGGCTGGACGTGATGTTCCGGAGCCGGGGTGCCGGCGGCAAGGGGGGCGGCCGCGCCGATGCAGCCGAGGTCATTCGCGCGTGGTCGGCGGGGAGCTCCCTGGTGCCGCTGACCGGTGGAGGTTGGGCTCCGCTGCCGATGGACTGGCTGGGGCGCTACGGCCGCCGGGTTGCCGACCTGCTCGCCGCTCGCGACGAGCGCGGCGAGGTGCCGAAGGCGTCGCTACCGGATCTGGCCCGGCTCTGCGCGGATCTCGATCAACCGGCGCCGCCCGAAGTGGGGCAGATGCGCGCGCTGCTCGACGGCTTCGAGGGGATTCCCGCGGCCGAGTTGCCCGGTGACCTCGAAGCGGAACTCAGGCCCTATCAGCGCCAGGGGATCGACTGGCTCTCCTTCCACCGGGAGGCGGGCCTCGGCGCGTTGCTCGCCGACGACATGGGGCTGGGCAAGACCCTGCAAGCGCTCTGCGCCCTTCGGGGCCGGACGCTGGTCGTCGCGCCTACCAGCGTGCTTCAGAACTGGCTCGACGAGGCGGCGAAGTTCCGGCCGTCGCTCAGGGGCTGTCGCTACCACGGACCGAAGCGCGCCCTGGATCCCGATGCGGATCTCACCGTCACGACCTACGCCCTGTTGCGGCTCGACGCCGACAAGCTGGCTGCGGAGCGCTGGGACACCGTGGTGCTCGACGAGGCCCAGGCGATCAAGAACCCCGACAGCCAGGTGGCCCGTGCGGCCTACCGGCTGGACGCCGGGTTCCGTCTGGCGCTGACCGGCACCCCGGTAGAGAACCGCCTCGATGAATTGTGGAGTCAGTTCCACTTCATCAACCGCGGCTTGCTCGGTGGGCGCACCGACTTCGACGAACGCTACAGCCGGCCGATCGACGACGGCGATCCGTTGGTTACCGCGCACCTGCGCGAACGGATCGGTCCCTTCGTGCTGCGCCGCTTGAAGAGTGAGGTGGCCACCGATCTGCCGCCCCGCACCGAGGTGGTGCTGCATTGCGAGCTGTCCGGTGAAGAGCGGGATACCTACGAGGCGGTGCGTGCCGCGACCCGCCGGGATGTGGTAGCCAAGCTGCAGGGGGGCGGCAACGTCCTCGCCGCCCTGGAGGCGTTGTTACGCCTGCGCCAAGCCGCCTGTCACCGCGGCCTGATCCCGGGCCAGACGGCGGAGCGGTCCTCCAAGGTCTCGCTGCTGCGCGAGAACCTGGAGACCATCGTCGCCGAGGGGCACAAGGCGCTGGTGTTCTCCCAGTGGACGTCGCTGCTTGATCGGATCGAGCCGGAGCTTCAAGGAGGCATCCCCTATTGCCGGCTGGACGGTTCGACGTCGGATCGCGGCGCGGTGGTCAAGCGGTTCCAGGCCGACGCCGGACCGCCTGTGATGCTGATTTCCCTGCGTGCCGGCGGCACCGGGTTGACCCTCACCGCCGCCGATCATGTCTTCATCGTCGACCCGTGGTGGAACCCGGCGGTGGAGGATCAGGCCGCCGACCGAGCCCACCGTATCGGCCAGGACAAGCCGGTGATGGTTTACCGCCTGGTCGCCGAGGACACGGTTGAAGAGCGCATCCTGGAGCTGCAGCAGCGCAAGCGCGCTGTCGCCGACGCGGCCCTAGGGGGCAAAGCCACCGCCTCCGCCTCGCTCTCCCGCGACGACCTGCTGGCGCTACTCGAGGGCTAGCCGCGCGCGAGCCCGTCTCTCAGGGAAAGCAGGGCTCTCCGTTACAGAGATTGTCCCCCAGATCGCTGCTCGGATCGACGACGATCACGGGAATCAGGAACGGGAAGGGAAGCTGTGAAGCCCGATTGAAGCGGTTTCCGCGGAGCAGTGAATCCAATCCGAAGATCCTGAGGGCGGGGTTGTCGATGGCGGCGATCTCGTTCTCGAGAATCCGGGTCCGGTCACCCGTCACCAGAACGCCGGTCATCCACGGGGAGGTCCGGATTCGGTTACCCCGCAGCTTCGTGTCGTCTCCTCGAATATCGAGACCGTACAAAGGTTGAACGCCCCAGACGCCGGTGTCGATCTCGTTGTCCTCGAACTGAGTCTCGTTTCCGTTGATGAAGAAGGATGCACCGGCGAAGCGGTTTCCGGCGAAACGGTACCGGTCGCCGACGAAGACCAGCCTCTGTCCCGGTTCTCCGTTCCAGGTGTTGCGCAGAAAGAGGGTGTCGCCACCGCTCGGCCAGATGAGCGGTTGAGGAGCGGCGGGGCCGATTTCGATGCGATTGTCTGCGATTCGCCCGCCGGCCTGGCCGAAGAGCCGGAAAGGCTCCTGCCCACACTCGAATACGTTGTGATCGGCAACGAAGCGCCAGGGTTCCGTCGAGGTGGCGAAGATGCATCGATCCGCAACGATGCGGCTACGCTGGATGCGGAGGATCTCACCGATTCGTAGCTCGATGGCGCTAGGGGTGCCGATGTCGCTGATGCCGGCGAACAGCTCGACATCGAGCAGCTCGAGCGATCGGGCCTCGTTGCCGATCGCAAACCCGCGAGTTGGGCGTATGGTTCCGTTCATCACACGGATCCGCCCTTCCCCGCCGGCGATGTACACGCTGCCTCGAATCTCGAAGCCGTTCAGGTCGAGGATCACTTCGATCGGTTCCGGGGCAAAGATCGATATCCCCAGCGTACCGATCTGCTCGATGTCCCGGGTCAGCCGGTAGATCCCGCTCTCGGTAATTGTCCGAGGGCCGGAGACGTCGAATGTCGGGATCGTGGCGTCGAACTCTGACATCCTGGGCTGGGCCAGGGCGGGACCGACCAGAAGTACCGCAAGCATCAGGGTCAACGGAAGATGTCGCACGATCATCAGGATCCCCCTTTGAATGGTTTCGCTTCCCTTTCTGTACACAATCTCCAGAGGCGCGGCTACGTCAAATTGTGTTCGCGACGGGTTGCGTTGATCGCGTTAGAAGCAGGGCTCTCCGTTGCAGAGGTTATCGCCCAGGTCGCTGTCGGGATCGGCGAGGATCACGGGTGTCAGGAACGGGTACGGCTGCAGTGATGTCCGGACGAACCGGTTGCTTCGCATCCAGCTGTCCACTCCGTACAACCGGAGCGCGGGCGTGTCGATGGCCGCGATGTCGTTCTCGAACACCTGAGTCCGGTCGCCCCGCACCGTGACCCCGGGTATCCATGGACCGGCGTCTACTCGATTCCCGCGCACCTTGACGTCGTCGCCCAGGATCTCGACGGCGCTTCGAGGCTGGGCCGGCCAGATGTCTGTGTCGATCTCGTTGTCTCGGAACTGGATGCCGTCGCCGCGGATGGCGAAGGCCATTCCGAAGAAGCGATTGCCGGCCATGTGGATCCTGTCGCACGAGATCTGAGCCCATTGGCTCCGTTCTCCGGTCCAGGTGTTGCGCAGGAACAGCAAGCCGTCTCCATTCCGGATATTGAAGGGAGCATGGGTTGCGGGGCCGATCTCGATCCTGTTGTCCGCGATCCTGCCGCCAACGTTGTTCTGCAGATCGAACCCCACCCACGCGCACTCGAACAGGTTGTGGTCGAAGGCCGGGCGCCAGGCTTCCGGGGCGCTGGCGGAGATGCAGCGATGCGAGGCGATCCGGCTGCGCTGAATACGCAGGGCCTCGCCGAGGACCATCTCGATCCCGTAGTCCCCGCCGATCAGCTCGACGTCGGTCAACTCCAGCGACCTGGCGAGGCCTCCGGTGACGACGCCTTGCCTCCTCGGGGTCTGCAACGTGCCGTTCATCACACGGATGCGGCCTTCGGCGGCTCGCAGGTCCAGCGGGCCGGCCAGATCGTTCCCGCGGATCTCGAAGCCGTTCAGGTCGAGCACCACCTCGATGGGCTCGAAGCTCTCGATCACGACGGCCGGCGTCTCGCTCGATTCGATGTCCCGGGTCAGCCGGTAGATCCCGCTCTCGGTGATCGTGCGGGGGCCGGAGACGTCGAAGGTCGGGATCGTGGCGTCGAATTCTGAAATCCTGGGCTGGGCCGGGGCGGGAGCAGCCAGAAGGCAGATCAGCGCGAAGCCGGCGAGCAGGTTCCGTGTCCTCATCGATTTCCCCCTGAAGATCCGAGTTCTGCTGCCGTTATACTCGCAGGACTAGGGCCCGGAACGTCATTTTGGGCTCGAGGGGCACATTGATGCGACTTCTCTACCGCGACGCCGCGGCCAGGCCGTGGTGTCTATCGGCATGTTTGCTGCTGGCGGCCGGGTTTCTGGCCGGTTGTTCCGGCGGGGCCGAGGAGGTCGCGGGCCCGCGAAACCTGGTCCTGATCAGCATCGATACCTGCCGCGCCGACCGGGTCGGCCCCTACCGCGCCGACAGCCGCGACGACGTCACTCCCCACATCGATGCACTGGCCGCCGAGGGGGTGTTGTTCGAGCGAGCGCTGTCGCCGGCGCCGACGACCCTGCCGGCTCATGCCTCGATGTTGACCGGAACGATCCCGCCCTACCACGGTGTGCACGACAACGGCGAGATCCTCGCCGGGGACAACCGCACGCTGGCCGAGATTCTCGGCGAGGCCGGATGGGATACGGCGGCATTCGTCGGCGCCCTGGTCCTGGACGAGGCCTTCGGCATCGCCCAGGGTTTCGACACCTTCGACCCACGCTTCGACACGCCGCGCCGCTCCGATCGCATTCTCGAACGCCGGGCGGAACATGTCAGCGACGCCGCCATCGAATGGCTCGACCAGCGGGAGGCCGCCACCCCCTTCTTCCTGTTCCTGCATTACTACGACCCGCATCAACTGTTCGATCCGCCGGAGCCCTACGCCTCCCGCTTTGCCGACGATCTCTACGACGGGGAGATCGCCTACACCGATGCCCACATCGGGCGGGTGCTGGAGCGGTTGGAGGCGCTCGGTGTCTCCGAGTCGACGTTGCTCGTCGTGACTTCCGATCACGGGGAGATGCTGGGTGAGCACGGCGAGCTGAGCCACAGCTACTACGTCTACGAGGGCGCGATTCGGGTGCCGATGGTGTTCCATGGTCCCGGCGTTCCCCGGGGGCGCCGGGTCGACGGTGCTCCGGTCGGTCTGGTCGATCTGGTTCCGACGGTCTGCAGCATGCTCGACGTCCAGCTGCCGGAAGCCGCGGATCTGGATGGAATCGACCTGACGCCGCGAATGCAGGCCGAGGCCGAAGCCGCGACCGTGGAACGGGCCTACTACGCCGAGGCGGTGGAGGCGACCAAGTACGGCAGCAACCCGCACCTGGCCTGGAGCGGTCCGCGACTGAAGTACATCGAGTCCCGGCCACCGGAGTTGTTCGACCCGCTCGCCGATCCCGGCGAGGAACACAACCTGGCCCCCGACGACGCGGTGCGAACCTTCGAGATGCGGGACGCGCTGTTCGAGACCATCGAGTCGCGGCAACGGGAGTTCGAGGATACCGGGGTAAGTGACGCTGCGGCCGCCGAGCGATTGCGCGGGCTGGGCTACGTCGGTGCCGGGAGTGCCGGAAGCGATCGTCTCGCCGTGGACTCCGAGCGTCCGACGCCCCGGGAGACCCTCGAGTTTCACGTGCTGAACCATCAGGTGCCTCACCTGATCTTCGACGGCAAGCTCGACCAGGCGCGGGCCAGGGCCGAGCGGATGCTCTCCGATCGGGACGACTACTACGGCGGTCATCGCTACATGGGGGAGATCGCGCTGGCGGAGAAGCGTCCGGCCGCAGCCGCCGAGCACTTCGCCGCTGCCCTGGAACGCAAGCCCGGCGATGCGGTGCTCCGGCGCCTCCGCGCCGACAGCCTGCATCGCCTCGGCGTCCGGATGCAGACCCAGGGGCATCGCGGCGAGGCGATGGCGCGGTACCGGGAGGCGATCGAGGCCGAGCCCGGGCACGTCGATGCCCTGACCAACCTCGCGGATCTGTCCGCCGCAGGGGGTGATCTCGACGGAGCCATCGAACTCTACGGAGCGGCGCTGGAGCATGCGCCGGACCATGCCGAGATCCACCGGCGACTCGGGGTGGCTCTGGCCTACAGCGGCCGGCCGGAGCAGGCGGTCGCCAGCTACCGCAGGGCGGTCGAACTCAATCCGGAGAGCTTCGAACTCCACGCCGAGCTGGGTCGCCTGTTGATCGACAGCGGCCGGCGAGAGGATGGGGTGGCGATGCTTCAGCGGGCGGTCCAACTCGCCCCGTCCGGGTCTGCAGCGCGCGGCGATCTTGAAGCTCTTCTGAATCAGTAACTTAGGCGCCTCATCTCACGGCCCGACAGCCGTGCCGGGATGCGTTGCGGCTCACACGTTATAATCCAAATAGAGAAAAATAGTTGATCTAAAAAGGGAATGACCCCATATTGCGGGCGCTCGGGATGAGCGTGGCGCTCCCCGGGCCGGGGAATCGCAATGCCGGCGCGCCGGTCCTCGACCGGTGGCTGGCCGAAAGGGGGAACCATGAAGAGACGCATCGCACTCGAGATCTTGGCCGTAGTCCTGATCGCCGCGCTCTGGGCGGGCTCGGTTCAGGCGCAGCAGACGTTCATGCGCGGCGACGCCGACGGCGACGGGCAGATCACCATGTCGGACATGATCGCCATCGCGGTCTGGCAGTACGCCAACGGCGCGCCGGGTGGAGAGGCGCTGACCTGCTTCGACGCCGCCGATGTCAACGACGACGGAAACCTGAACGTCTCCGACGCCATCGCGGTGACCGGCTATCTCTTCGGTTCGTACGTGATCCCGGCGCCCTTCCCCGCAGCGGGTGTCGACCCGACCGCCGATGGTCTCGACTGCGCCTACTACGACTCCACGGCGGATCCGGCGGCGGTCAATCCACGGATGATCATCCACGACGGCACGGTGCTGGAGCGCGCGGGCCTCGACTTCGCCACGGTGATGAAACAGATCGCGGTCACCAGCGGCGACCCCAACCCGAATCCGCTGGCGCTCTATCGCCAATGGTGGGGGGACCTCGGAGGCAACGGCTGCCCGGCGACCCTCAACGGGTTTCCGAACCTCTGCAACCGGCCGGAGATGGCTCTCGGTGGAACGGATCCGTTCACCGGCGCCGGCCCGGGGAACGACGAGTCGTACATCCCGGTCGCGGCGATCAACCGTTTCGACCGCGCCACGGCGCCCTACGATTCCTGCGGTAGCTTCAGCCTGCTCTACGCCATCCGCAGCGGGCTGGACGATGTCGCCTTCCGCAACCTGATCATCTTCGAAGCGGATGTGCCGAACCCGGCGCCCCAGATGGGGCGCGCCGGCTGCGCCGATCTCTACGAAGCCTGGAACGATCTCGATTGCCCTGCGGCGGATCAGCCGCGGCTGCTCGGCGAGATCTTCCTGCGCGGTGCCGGCTCGGTGCCCCCGGCCGTCGACTTTGCCCACTACCGCAAGGGCATTGGCGAGATCCGCACCTCGACGTTCTGGGGCGGGACCCAGGGCACCTGGGCCTTCCGCTCGTTCAAGACCGACCTCGGGCGTGCAGGCGAGGCCCGTATCGAGCAGGTGCCGGTGACCGGCTCGACGCACCTTCCCGCCCTCAACGATCCGATGATCGCTCCCGGCATCGAACAGGCGGTGATCGATGCGGTCAGCCCGACCGGTCTCGCGGCGCCCGCCTTCACCGGCCTGTCTCTCGAGACCCTCGGCGACCCCGCCTACCACGGGGCAATCAGCGAGGCGGAGCTGCAGGGTGCGGCCAGCGCCTGGCAGTGGGTCAGCGGCGGTGTGCAGGGGCCGCGGAACCAGGGATTGATTGACGACGTCGATCAGGTGGCGCAGCCCTTCGGCCTCGACGCCGAGAACATCTTCGACCGGGTAACGGCGCTCACCTGTGCAGGTTGCCATACCCTGCCGATCGTCCAGGACGATCTGGGCGGGGGCATGGCGCGGCCGCTCCCCAACCAGTTCCAGCACATCAACGAGTACGGGGTGCTCTCCCCGGCGCTGCGCACGGTGTTCCTGCCGGCGCGGCGGGCGCTGTGGGATGCGGTGATCGGAACCGGAACCTGTCCCTAGTCCAACTGGGCCGACACCCCGTAGAAACCGCGGATCTCACCGAGCCGTCGGTGGATCTCGGCCGACGCGGGGTGTCGTTCCGCGGCTTGCTCCAGCAGCAGCAGGGCCCGGCCGATATGCCCGCGGCCCGCGAGGTCGGTCGCCAGGGCGATCCATACGGCGGGTGGGCTGTCCGAATCGTTGGTACGGAGCCGCAACTCCTGCTCCAGCCGCTGCCCCAGTGCCTGAGCATTCCTGTCGCCTGCTGCGGCGCTGCGGGCGTAGGCTCTCTCCGCGAGCCGGAGTTGGCCCGTCCGTTCGTACCACTCGCCGAGAAGAAGGTCCCTGGTGGGCCGAAGTTCCGCCGGTAGCGGGTCGTCCGCGACGTTGTCCTCGTGCAGCTCTTCCCATTCGCCGTAGGGCAGCATTCGCTTGAGGGCCAGGCCTGCGGAGAGGAACTGCATTCCCCGGAGGAACCCGCGGATGCGTTCGAACTCTTCGGCCAGAGCATCGCCCTGGTCACGTTCCTGCAACTGCAGCAGGCGGTCGGCGCGGGCTTGACCCCGGGTGATGGTCCGCTCCAACTCCCCGGCCCCCGCGGCATTCGCTGCCTGCTCGTAAGCCGTGGCGGCTTCCCGAGGCTCTCCTGCGTCCAGGTGGATCTGACCCCGTGTGGTCCAGGCTTCTGCGTTTTGCAAGGGGGACAGCAGTTTCAGTGCCTCGTCGGGATTCTCGCGGATCTCCCAGACAAGCTGCGCGCTGCGCCGGCGGATGTCCTGCCTCTCGGGCAGGCGTTCCATGGCATCGATGCAGCGGCCGAGCGCCATCTCCAACTCGGGGGTGGCGACTACAGGAGACTCCTCACCCGAGCGGTTCGGCCGTACCTGCAGCAGCAGTACGTCTCCTTGCTCGTAGACCGGCTCGAAGTTGTAGACCGGGCTCCCTTGCAGCAGGTGAGACGGCGCCAGCCAGCGGCAAAGGGTAGACGGCATGGCCAGATAGGTCGCCTTCAGCGCGGCGATGCGCCGATGTAGATCGGTCGGCGAGATCTCCTCGAAGCGCACCGAGTCCTGGGGCAGCCCCGAGGTGAAACCGATGTCCGAATGACGGGTCAGCACCGTCGCACCGTCGGGCGCATGCTCGGCGAGCCACTCGCCGGCGGCACGCCAGTCGGCGTAGTACATCGGAGGCAGCGTGCGCTCCTGGAAGCCGTCCCGGTCGAGCATCCAGTCGAGGTTGGTACGGACCATCCCCAGGGTCGGCGCCCATTGCCACGCGGTCAGCAACACGACGAAGCCTGCCGCAACGAGATAGGGCGCGCGCTGGGCGGATGTCATGGTCTCGCCGTCGGCCCCCTTTTCGCTCGCGGCGCCCTTGCCACGGGCCAGGCGCCCTTGCAGCAGGGCAAACCCGACCGGCGCATAGATCCAGACCATCGGAACCAGCGGCCAGATCAGCCGTTCGTGCCGGGGCGGGTAGACCAGGAGCGCGGCCACGAGTCCGAGCCCGTAGAGCAGCACCAGACCGCCGTCCCGCTGCCGCCGGTGCAGACAACCCGCAACGGCAAGGGTGGTGATCACCGCGGCGAACGCCCAGCCGATTCCCCATAATCCACCCAGGTCCGGTGAAGGGGTCAACAGGAAGCGATCGTAGAGCGGCTTGCCCTCGAACACTCCCGGAAGCAACACGTCGAACCAGGCGTAGACGTAGTAGCCGGCGGCATCGGCGGCCTTTGCCAGGTAGCCGGTGAGACCGAGGGTCTCGAAGTCGTGGACCATTCCCGAAAAGTAGGTCAGTGCGCCGGTGCGCTGGTTGCGCAGCACCCACAGTGCGTTGACCCCGAGCGCCACGACGATCTCCGGGAGCCAGCGGCGCGAGCGGGCCAGCAGACTCCAAAGCGCCAGGGCCACGATCCAGACCAGGCCGACGGTGCGCAGAAGCGGCAGCAGCGAAAGCAGCACCGCCATGGCGATCCTCGCGCCTCGGCCCGGTGGTTCGCTGCGCATGGTCAGCCACAGGGTCGCAAGCAGCGCCGCGAGATAAGGCATCTCGGTCACGATCTCGGTGGCGTGAAGCAGGGTGTAGGGGGTGGTCACCATCAGTGCCAGTGCCGCCAGAGCCCCCGCCGAGTTCTCGAGCGCCCGGCGCGCGACGACGAAAAGCAACCCGAGGCCGGCTAGGGCGCTGGCCATGACGAACAGCTTGGCCGCCAGTGGTTGCAGCGGGAACAGCCGGGAGAACGGCACCAACAGCAGCGGAAGGCCCGGCGGCCGGAAGGCATGGGGCGGCTGCGCCGGATGATCGATCTCGGTGTAGCCCTGGAAGTTCGCCAGCGCCTTCGAGGTGAACAGGTAGTCGGGAGAGTCCGGTTCGAGCAGGCAGAAGCCGTTGAGCCGCAGCAGCGCCATCACGGCAAAGCCGGCGATCAACAGGCCGGCGGGAATGACAGCGCGTCGAGACACGGTGGCTTGGAATTCGGTGGCGGTTGCGGGCCTGGCCCGGGCCGCTAGAGGTTGAGGGTCTCCATCAGATCGTCGAGTCGCCGTTCCAGCTCACGGATCGACTTGCGTTCGGATTCAACACTCTGTTCCAGCTCATCGACCAGGCGCTGCTGGTCGACCACGCGCAGCTTCTTGCGTTCCAGGGCCCGCTCGATCTCCGACTGCATGTCCCGTTCTTCGTTCGAGATGTCCAACCCCGAAAGGGTCTGGGAGCGGATCTCGTCCAGCATCATCGTCAATCGGTCGACCTCGCTGCGCTCGGTGCGCAGCATCGACTGGGCCTTCAGCAGTTCGGTCTCCCGGGGTTCGATCTTGCGTTGAGCCAACTCCATCCGGCGCAGCAGCAGATCGGCGCGGCGGTGCCGGATCAATTCATCGAGGGCAGCGGAGACCCGGTCCATCGACTGCTGCAGCGAATCGAGCTTCGGCGCGATCTCGGCCTCGGCGTTCCCCTGGGCGGCGAGGCCGGGGGCCAGGATCAACAGGAATGCGGCAACGGGAAGGAATCTCATCGAGTGCTCCAGGGTCCGAAGTCGTTGACGTTAGAGAAGTATACCGCGACGGCCCCGTAGGGGCCGGAACGGAGCGGCTGGCGGCCGGGCGGGCCCTGTACTAGCTTCCGCAACCTACGGAGGTGTCCATGTCCGAGCCCGCCCGTCCCCCGATCGCCGAACGGAAGCCCCATCGCGAGGAGCGCCACGGCGAAACCTATGAAGATCCCTACCATTGGATGCGCGAACGCGACGCTCCGGAGGTGACCGCCTATCTCGAGGCGGAGAACGCCTACACCGAGGCGATGCTGGCCCACACCAAGGGCCTGCAGAAGACCCTGTTCGAGGAGATGAAGGCCCGGACCAAGGAGACCGACGAGTCGGTGCCGGTACCGATCGACGGCTACTTCTACTACTCGCGGATCGAGAAGGGGCAGCAGTACCACGACTACTTCCGCAAGCAGGGGAGTCTCGACGCCGAAGAACAGCNGATCCTCGGCGTCAACGCCCTGGCCGAGGGACACGACTTCCTGCAGCTCGGGACCTTCGGGCTGAGCCCGGATCACGGGCTCCTGGCCTACTCGCTGGATCTCAGCGGGGATGAACGCTACGAGCTGGTGTTCAAGGATCTGAAGAGCGGCGAGCTGCTGCCCGACCGTATCCCCAACATCTCCGGTTCGGTGGCCTGGTCCGCCGACGGGCGGACGATCTTCTATTGCACCCTCGACGACGCCCATCGCCCGAGCAAGCTCTACCGCCACAAGCTCGGTGACCCCGTGGACCAGGACGTGCTGGTTCACGAGGAGACCGACCCCGCCTTCTACATGGGCGTGGGCAAGACCCGGGATCGCAAGTACATCCTGCTCGAGATGGACAGCAACACCACCAGCGAGGTGTTGTTCCTCGCGGCGTCGAATCCTGATGGAGAGTTCCGCACCGTCGGCGGCCGGACCCACAAGGTCGAGTACTCGGTGGAGCACCGGGAAGGCCGCTTCTACATCGTGACCAACGAAGAGGCCAAGAACTTCCGCTTGATGGAGGCGGATGTCGACAACCTGGCCCGGTCCGCCTGGCGGGAACGCATTCCCCACCGACCGGAAATCAAGCTCGACGGCTTCGATCCGTTTGCCTCCTTCCTGGTGCTGTCCGAACGCATCGCCGGCCTGCCCGCCCTACGGGTGCTGGATCCGGAGAACTGGGAGGGGCATCTGGTCGAACTTCCCGAGGAGGCTTACAACGTCGAGCTCGGCTCCAACCCGATGTTCGACGCGACGCTGCTGCGGGTCGAGTACACGTCGCTGGTCACTCCCGAGACGACCTATGACTACGATGTCGCCGAGCGGCGTTTGATCCAGCTCAAGCAGGAAGAGATCAAGGGCTACGACCCGAGCCTATACGCGACCGAGCGACGCATGGCGACCGCCGACGACGGCACCGAGGTGCCGATCTCCCTGGTCTACCGCCGGGACCTACGCCGCGACGAGGGCAACCCGCTGCTGTTGTACGGCTACGGCTCCTACGGGATCAGCATCGATCTGCACTTCTCGCCCAGCACCGTCAGCCTGCTCGACCGTGGTGTGGTCTACGCCATTGCCCACATTCGCGGCGGAGGTGAGCTGGGCCGCCCCTGGTACGAGGCGGGCAAGCTGCAGCAGAAGCGCAACACCTTCGACGACTTCATCCGTTGCGCCGAGTACCTGATTTCCGAGGGGTACACCCGCTCGGAGCAGCTGGCCATTCGCGGCGGAAGCGCCGGTGGATTGCTGATGGGCGCCGTGGTCAACAAGCGCCCCGATCTCTTCGGCGCCATGGTCGCCAAGGTGCCCTTCGTCGACGTGGTCAACACCATGCTCGACGCCGACCTGCCGCTGACGGTGATCGAGTGGGAGGAGTGGGGCGACCCGCGGCGCAAGCCGGACCATGACTACATGGCCTCCTACTCTCCCTACGACCAGGTCCGCGAGGCCGCGTACCCCCACATGCTGGTCATGTCCGGGATCAACGATCCCCGGGTCCAGTACTGGGAGCCGGCCAAGTGGGTCGCCAAGCTGCGGACCCACGCCCAGGGGGACCGGCTGATCCTGCTGCGGATGGAGATGGGGTCAGGGCACGGCGGCGCGACCGGCCGCTATCGCCGCTACGAGGAGCTGGCCATCGAGTACGCGTTCCTGCTCGACAGGCTGGGGGTGAACGGCTGACGTTGCCTCCTCCCGGTATTCGAAGCAAAATGCCGGGTCGGGCGGACGATGCGTTCCGCCACGCGGAGGGCGCAATGCGGCGGTCGAATCGCACCGTACTTGTTCGGATCGTCTCGTCGATTCTGTGGGCGGCGGTCTGCACCGGGCTCGTCGCGGCCGAGGGTACCGCCGGATCCGTCGGATCCCGCAGTCTGCCCGGCGCCGAGGCGCACCCGGCGGCCCTGAGCAAACAGCTCGACGCTGCCTGGAAGGCTCGGCCCGAGGGATACGTGCCCCGCACCGTTCACCTGTCCGAGGACGGGACGCCGCGCTTCACCAACCGCCTGTTCCTCGAGAGCAGCCCCTACCTGCGCCAACACGCCCACAATCCGGTCAACTGGTTCCCCTGGGGCCCCGAGGCCTTCGAGTTGGCCAAGAAGCTCGACCGCCCGGTCTTCCTCAGCGTGGGCTACTCCACCTGCCACTGGTGCCACGTGATGGAGGAGGAGTCCTTCGAGGACGAGGAGATCGCGGCCTTCCTCAACGCCAACTACGTCGCCGTCAAGGTCGACCGTGAAGAGCGGCCGGATATCGACGCGATCTACATGGCGTTCCTGCAGGCCGCGACCGGTCGCGGCGGCTGGCCGATGAGCGTCTGGATGACGCCGGATCAGAAACCCTTCCAGGGTGCGACCTACATCCCGCCGCGGGATGGCGACCGGGGCGCCCGGGTCGGATTCCTCACCCGGCTCAAGGGGTTGGCAGGGACGTTCAAGTCCCGCCGGGGCTCCATCGATTCCCAGGGCACGGCGATGGTCCGCGCGCTGCGGTCGAGGGTCGAGGTCAAGCCCCTCGACAAGTTGACCCGGCTGACTGCCTACGGCCGGCTGGCGAACTACTTCAAGACCCACTACGACGAGAAGTACGGAGGCTTGACCCGAGGGGCGGCCAAGTTCCCCAGTTCGATGCACGTCGAGGCACTGCTGCGGCACTGGGAGATGACCGACGACGAGGAGTCGTTGGAAATGGTGCGGAACACCCTGCATCACATGGCGGCAGGGGGCATGTACGACCAGGTCGGCGGCGGTTTCCACCGCTACTCCACCGATCATCAGTGGCTGGTGCCCCACTTCGAGAAGATGCTCTACGACAACGCGTTGATTCCGCTGGACTACCTGGCGGCCTACCGTGCCACCGCGGACCCGGCGTTGCTCGAGGTCGTGCGCGACGTGCTGCGCTATGTCGACCGCGAGATGACCACCCCCGAGGGTGGCTTCTATTCGGCCACCGACGCCGACAGCCTCAACCCCGAGAAGGGGGAGCGGGAAGAGGGTTGGTTCTTTACCTGGACCGTGGAGGAGCTGGAGGCGCTGCTCGGCGAGAAGCAGGCCGCCGTGGTGCGGACCTACTACGACATGAGCCGCTCGGGGAACTTCGAGGGCCGCAGCATCCTGCACCGCCCGCGCAGTGACGAGGAGGTCGCGGCCGAGCTCGGCATCGAGGTGGACGCTCTTCGCAAGCAGATCGCCGCGGCCCGGGACGCGATGTACCGGGAGCGGCTGACCCGCCCCGCTCCGTTGCGCGACGACAAGGTCCTTACGGCGTGGAACGCACTGATGATCCGGGCCTACACTCAGGCCGGTTGGATCATGTCCGAGCCGGCGTACCTGGAGACCGCTCGGCGATCGGCCCGTTTCCTGCTGAAGACCATGCGCGGCAAGGACGGCCGGCTGCTGCGGAGCTACATCGGCGGCAAGGCATCCGGCAACGGCTTCCTACAGGACTACGCCTTCAGCATCGCGGCGTTGCTCGACCTCTACGAGGCAACCGGTGAGACCGAGTGGATCGAGGCGGCCGTCGAACTCGAGAAGCAGGTCGAGAAGCACTTCGTCGATGCGGAACGCGGCGGCTACTACCAGACCCGCGACGATCACGAAGCGTTGATCATTCGCGAGAAGACCATGGTCGATAGCGCCATCCCCGGCGGGAACTCGGTCCACGCGATGAATCTCTCTCGCCTCGCCTTCCTGACGACTGACGATACGTACCGGCAGCGCGCGCTCAAGTGCATGCTGGGGGTCAGCCGGGTGCTCGGCCTGAACGCGCCGGCGATGCCCGAGATGCTGGCCTCGATCTACTGGCACAAGGAGCCGGTGCGAGAGATCGCCATCGTCGTGCCCGAGTCCCGGGATCAGGCCGAGCCGCTGCTCGACGAGATTCGCAAGCGGTTCTTGCCCGCCGCCGTCCAGGTGGTCGCCGTCCAGGGGCCGGACCTGGAGGCCCAGGCCAAGTACGTGCCCTGGTTGGCGCAAAAGCGCGCGATCCGGGGCAAACCCACCGCGTATCTCTGCTTCCAGGGGGTGTGCAAGTTGCCCACCAGCGATCCCGAGGAGTTTGCCCGCCAGCTGCGCCAGCCTCCGCCGATTCCGGAGCCGGAAATCCAGGAGGCCACGGCGAACTAAGGCGCCGAATCTTCCTGCCGATGAATGGAAACGTGAAGTTACCCAGCGATCCCTACGCCGAATGGCTGGAGACCGACGGACGCGGCGGATACGCGTCCGGCACGGTCTGCGGTGTGCGCACCCGCCGCTACCACGCACTGCTGCTGACTGCCCGGGAAGTGCCGACCGACCGGGTCCTGCTGGTCAACGGGATCGAGGCCTGGATCGATCTGGCAGGTACCCGGTATCCGCTTTCGTCGCAGCAGTACCGCGGTGACATGATCCATCCCGAGGGTCACCGCAATGTCCTCGGGTTCCGCGCCGATCCATGGCCGCGCTGGGAGTACGCCGTCGGCGATGCCCGGGTTGTTCAGGAACTTGTGATCTCCCGGCGCGACGGAGCCGTGGGGCTGCGCTTCACCCTGCGAGGCGCCACACGAGGACGCCTCTCGCTGCGCTTGCTGCTCTCGGGAAGAGATCCCCACGCGCTGCATCAGGAAAACGACGCGTTCCGCTTCGACGTGGAGGAGCCCGGTGAGGGTGTCCGGGTCTTCCGCCCCTACGACTCGGTGCCGCCGGTTACCGCCTGGAGCACAGGGAGCTACCGGCACGAGCCCGACTGGTATCGAGGCTTCGAGTATCAGTCCGAGCGTGCTCGAGGTCTCGACCACGAGGAAGATCTGGCGACTCCCGGGGTGTTCGAATGGGATATCGAGGCGGGGCATCCGGTCTGGCTCGGCCTCGCCGCCGGCGACCCGGGTTCCCCTCCGCCGGTGCCGGATCTGTTCGAAGCGGAACAGCGCCGGCGAGAAGCCTACCCTTCGGCCATGCACCGCGCCGCCGACGACTACGTCGTCACCCGTGGCGAGGGCAAGTCGATCATCGCCGGATATCCCTGGTTCGGCGACTGGGGCCGGGACACCTTCATCGCCATGCGCGGGCTCCTGCTCGCCACCGAGCGGCTGGACGAGGCGGGCCAGGTGCTCTCGACCTGGGCCGGAGCGCTTTCCGAGGGCATGCTGCCCAACCGCTTTCCCGACGGTGGCGGCGAGCCGGAATACAACGCCGTCGATGCCTCGCTGTGGTTCGCCATCGTGGTTCACGAGTGGCTTGCGGCGTCGGAGCGTGCCGGCCGGAGGCCGGATCCGGAGCGGCGCGATGAGCTTCTGGCGGCGGTGCGCAGCGTGCTGCGGCACTACCGCGCGGGGACCCGCTACGGCATCCGCGCCTGCTCCGACGGTTTGCTGGCGGCGGGCGTGCCCGGACAGCAGCTCACCTGGATGGACGCCCGGGTCGCCGATTGGGTGGTGACGCCGCGGGTCGGCAAACCGGTCGAGGTGCAGGCCCTGTGGCTCAACGCACTGGATCTTTCCGCCGGGCTGTTGGCAGACGACACCCAGAGCTACCCCGACGGCTTCGCCGGGTGGGATGCCCTGCGCGAGGCGGGGAACCGCAACTTCGTCGAGCGTTTCTGGGATTCCCGGGCGGGCTATCTCCACGATGTCGTCGATGTGGATCATGTGGCCGGCACCGTCGATTCGAGCTTCCGGCCGAACCAGATTCTCGCCGTCGGCGGATTGCCGCGCTGCCTGCTGAACGTGCGGCAGGCGGCCCGGGTGGTGGAGAAGGTTTCGGTGCGGCTGGAGACGCCGCTGGGGCTGCGATCCCTGGCTCCCGGAGAATCCGCCTACGCCGAACGCTATCGCGGCGGCGTCATCGCGCGGGACGCGGCCTATCACCAGGGAACCGTCTGGCCCTGGCTCAGCGGGCCTTACATCGAAGCCTGGCTGCGGGTTCACGGGGATGACCCCGGCGCGCGCCTCGATGCCCGCCGGCGTTTCATCGATCCGCTGCTGGAGCATCTCGGCCAGGCCGGCCTCGGTCACCTGTCGGAGATCGCCGACGCCGAGCCTCCCCATCAACCTCGAGGCTGCCCGTTCCAGGCCTGGTCGCTGGGAGAGCTGTTGCGCCTGCTGGCCGGTCCATTGCGTTTCGAACCCTCTCGGCCGGCCGAGGCCCGGGACGACACCGGGGGAGTCGCGTTTTGAGCCGTGCCGACGCAGAGCGCCGCCGGTTGGCGGAAGATGCGGCCCGGGAGCGCAACTGGAAACGTTGGGGGCCCTACCTGTCCGAGCGGCAGTGGGCCACCGTTCGCGAGGACTATTCGGCCGAGGGCAATCCCTGGGACTACTTCCCCCACGATCATGCGCGCAGCCGTGCTTACCGCTGGGGCGAGGACGGACTGCTCGGGTTCACCGACCGCCAGTGCCGGCTGTGTTTCGGCCTGGCCCTGTGGAACGGCAAGGATTCGATCCTCAAGGAACGGCTGTTCGGCCTGACCAACCCCCAGGGAAACCACGGCGAGGACGTCAAGGAGTGTTACTACTACCTCGACGCGACGCCGACCTACAGCTACGCCAAGGCACTCTACAAGTACCCTGGGCGCGCCTTTCCCTACGACGAACTGATCCGCGAGAATCAACGCCGCGGAACCGACGTCCGTGAGTACGAGCTGCTCGATACCGGGGTGTTCGACGAGGGCTACTTCGATGTGCAGGCGGAGTACGCCAAGGCCTCTCCCGACGATCTGAGGATCCGCATCACCCTGGCCAATCGCGGTCCCGAGCGGGCGGAGCTGCATGTGCTTCCCAGCCTGTGGTTCCGCAACGTCTGGTCCTGGGGCTGCCGTTACGACAAGAGCGAGGAGAACCCCTGGATGCGGCGTACTGGGGGCGAGGTGGAGGTCTGGCACGAGACCTTGGGCCGCTTCCGTTTCGCGGCGACCGGAGGTTCGGCCCAGGTCGATCCCGCTTTGCTCTTCACCGAGAACGACACCAACGTCGAACGGCACTTCGGCGGGTCGAGCGAGACGCCGTACTACAAGGATGCCTTCCATCGCTTCGTCATCGACGGCGAGCTCGGTGCGCTGCGGCCCGACGGGCGGGGGACCAAGGCGGCCTATCACTACCGGC
This sequence comes from Acidobacteria bacterium Mor1, assembly GCA_001664505.1. Lineage (GTDB taxonomy): Bacteria > Acidobacteriota > Polarisedimenticolia > Polarisedimenticolales > Polarisedimenticolaceae > Mor1. The sequence continues at coordinate 2,776,161 of CP011806.1, read as the reverse complement.
TGGAACTCGATGCCGGCCAGGAGGTGAGCCTCGAGCTCCGCCTGGCTTCCCAGGGCGATGTGGAAGCCGGCGGTGCGTATACCGCCGAGGTGTTCCGGGAGCGGATCGACGAGGCCGATCGATTCTACGGATCGGTGGCGACGAGGGAGCTTCCCGCCGACGACCGGGAGACCGCGCGCCAGGGATACGCCGGGCTCCTCTGGAGCAAACAGTTCTACCAGTACGTGGTGGCCGACTGGCTCAACGGCGACCCTGCGCAACCGGCGCCGCCGCCTCAGCGCAAGCAGGGGCGCAACCGGGACTGGCAGCATCTGTTCAACCGGGAAGTCATCTCGATGCCCGACAAGTGGGAGTACCCCTGGTACGCCTCGTGGGATCTGGCGTTCCACATGATTCCCTTCGCCCGCATCGATCCCGAGTTCGCCAAGCAGCAGATCGCGCTGTTCCTGCGCGAGTGGTACATGCATCCCAACGGGCAGATCCCGGCCTACGAGTTCGCCTTCGGCGACGTGAACCCGCCGGTGCATGCCTGGGCCGCCTGGCGGGTCTACAAGATGTCGGCGGCACGGGGCAAACGCGACCGCGCCTGGCTCTCCGGCGTCTTTCAAAAGCTGTTGCTCAACTTCACCTGGTGGGTCAACCGCAAGGACAAGGAGGGCAACCACATCTTCGCCGGCGGTTTCCTCGGCCTGGACAACATCGGCGTGTTCGACCGCTCCAAGGAGCTTCCGGGGGGCGGGCACCTGCACCAGGCCGACGGCACCGCCTGGATGGCCTTCTACTGCTCGACGATGCTCTCGATGGCGCTGGAACTGGCCAAGGAGGATCGGGGCTTTTCGGACATGGCCTCGAAGTTCTTCGAGCACTTCGTCGCCATCGCCGACGCGATGAACAACCTGGGCGGCAGCGGCCTGTGGGACGACGAGGAGGGCTTCTACTTCGACCGCCTGCTCGACGGACGCCGCAGCATTCCGCTGAAGGTGCGTTCGCTGGTCGGGATCATTCCGCTGTTTGCCGTGGAGGTACTCGACGAGAACGCCGTCGAGGGCTTGCCCGGGTTCAAGGGGCGTATGGACTGGTTCCTCGATCACAAGCGTGATCTTGCCGGGCAGATCTCCTACCTCGAATCCCGGCCCGAGCGGGGGCTGCGGCTCCTGGCCATTCCCTCACGAGAGCGCCTGCAGCGGGTGCTGGCGTCGCTCCTCGACGAGCGGGAATTCCTCTCCCCCTACGGGGTTCGCGGCCTGTCCCGGATTCACGCCGAGCGCCCCTTCGTGCTGAACTACCACGGGCAGGAACATCGGGTGGACTACACCCCCGGCGAATCCACCTCGAACCTGTTCGGCGGCAACTCCAACTGGCGCGGACCGATCTGGTTTCCGCTGAACTACCTGTTGATCGAGGCGCTGGAGCGCTATCACCACTTCTACGGTGATGATCTGCGGGTCGAGTGCCCGACCGGTTCGGGCAACCGGATGAACCTGCTCGAGGTCTCTCGTGAGATCTCCTCCCGTCTGCAGCGGATCTTTCGCGCCGACGCCCACGGAAGCCGCCCGGCCCACGGGGATGACCTGCGTTACGCCACCGACCCCCACTGGAGCGACCTGCGGTTGTTCTACGAGTACTTCCACGGGGACACCGGCAGGGGGCTCGGCGCCAGCCACCAGACCGGCTGGACCGCGCTGATCGTGCCGATTCTGGAAGACCTGGCGCGTTCCTGATTCTTCGGCTTCGAGTTCCCTAAAGCCGCCTCCCCGCGACCCGATGAGAACCGCGGAGCGAATCGCTTCGCGGTCGAAGAATGGGTGCAGGGAAGGCGAATGTTGGGCGAAGGTAGTCAGCACGAGCGAACAACCTCAGGAGAGCCCGGCCCGAGCACCACCCATCTCAGGGGACGGCGGATTCTTCTGAGCGCCCTGGTAGTGCTCTCGATCATCATGGTCGAGGCGTTGTCCTACGGCCTATCCCGCAATCAGATCGCTCCGCCTGAGCGGATTGACGCCACCGGCCGGCAGCGTTTGCTCAGCGAACGAATGGCGGGTGCCGCCCAGGGCGCGCGGATGGCCGGCCGGCTCGGCCTCGAGGGGGAGCGCGAAGCCTACCTCGAGTCACTGCGGGCCGAGGGGCATGCGTGGAGCGAGGGGCACGCCCGGCTGATGGAGGTTCTGGGGGACTGGGCCTTCACCGACGAGGAGGCCGAGGCCTTCCGCGAGGTGCGGGTAAGCGCTGCGCTGCTGGAGCACGAGTTGGCGGGCGTCCGCGCCGGCGGCCCCGAGCTCGACGGCCACCTGGAGCGGATCCTGGAACTCCAGCCGGGTTTCGTCAGGTCGATGGATGCCGGCCTCGCCGCACTCACCGCCCATGCTTCGGCGCGCCAGCAGCGGGTCTGGACGCTGAGCTGGGTCTTCGGTCTGATTCTCTGCCTCGCGGTAACCGCCCTCGAGCGTTTCGTCGTGGCGCCGAGCATTCGGGGTGCCGACGAGCGCGCCCGCATCGCCCAGGAGTCGGCGCGACAGCTCCGGGCCTACCGCTCGGTGCTGGAGGAGCACACCAACGTGACGGTGCTCGAGACCGACGGCCGGGTCGTCGAGGCCAACGAAGGGATCTGCGCGCTGACCGGCATGGCTCGCGATCGGTTGATCGGACGCCCGTACGTCGAGTTCGTCGAGTCCCGGGATGCCCTCGACAGGTTGTTGAGCCGCACCGCTGCCGGCGCGACCTGGTCGGGGGAGATACGGCTGCGAAGCAGGAGCGGTGAGATTCTCCTGCTCGAGACCACCGCTCGCCGGGTCCACGACCTGGAGTTCGGCCGGCCGGTGGTCTGTGTGATGCAGACCGACATCACCAGCCGGCTCCAGGCCAAGAAGCGTCTGGACCTGGCCCTGCGTGGTGCCGGTGTCGGTCTCTGGGACTGGAACGTGGAGACCGGACAGACCTATTTCAACGACACCTGGTACACCATGCTGGGCTACGAGCCCGGCGAGCTGCCGATGACCCTCGAAACCTGGAAGGAGCTGGCCCACCCCGCCGATCTGATCCAGGCGAGTGAAGACCTGCAGCGCTACTTCGCCGGCGAGGCGCCCAACTACCGCAACCACCAGCGGCTCCGGCGCAAGGACGGCACCTGGCAGTGGATCGTCGATGTCGGTGAGGTGGTCGAGCGGACCGCCGAGGGCAAACCCCGGCGGATGATCGGTATCCACATCGACAACCACCAGCAACGAGAAACCTCCGAGCGGTTGCGCCTGGCCATGTCCGCGGCCCGGGCCGGTATCTGGGACTGGTCGATTCCGACGGGGCGGCTGAACGTCAACGACGAGTTCTTCGAGCTGATCGGCGCACCGGTGGCCAGGGAACCGATCAGCATCGAGTACCTGCGCGAACGCATTCACTCGGCGGACCGCCGCCGGATCTACCGCAGCGTGTTGGAGGCCCGGCGCAAGGAGGCGCCGACCAGCGTGGAATTCCGGCTGCACACCTCCGATCGCGGAGTGCGCTGGATGGTCAGTACCTTCCAGATCGTCGACCGGGATGAGGACGGCAACCCGTTGCGCGTCATGGGTCAGATCCAGGACATCGACAATCGCCGCAAGACCCAGCGCCAGCTCGACCGCGCCCACGAACTGCTCGAAGGGACCGGGCGCATGGGGCGGATGGGTGGCTGGGAGATCGACCTGCAGGAGATGAAGCCGGTCTGGTCTCGCCAGGTCTACGAGATCCACGAACTCGAACCGGGGACCGAGATAACCCTCGAGCAGGCCATCGAGTTCTATGCGCCCGAGGCTCGGGAGGAGATCCATCGGCTGGTTCAGCGGGGCATCGAGGAGGGCACTCCCTGGGACGCCGAACTGCCGATGATCACCGCCAAGGGGCGGCGCATCTGGGTGCGGGCCAAGGGGGAGCCGATTCTCGAGAACGGGATCTGCGTGCGGCTGAGCGGCCTGTTCCAGGACATCACCGAGCAGCACGACAGCCGCATCGAGCTCGACTTTGCGCGGAGGCAGGCCGAAGCGGCCAACCGGGCCAAGAGCGAGTTTCTGGCCAACATGAGCCACGAGATCCGAACACCCCTCAACGGCGTGATCGGCATGAGCGCCTACCTCGAGCACACGGAGCTGAACGACGTCCAGGACGAAGCGGTACGTACCATCAACAGCTCGGCCAAGGCGTTGCTGGGAGTGGTCAACGATATTCTCGATTTCTCCAAGATCGAGGCGGGCAAGCTGTCCCTGGAGTCGATCGACTTCGAACCCGCCCAGGTGCTGCGCGAGGTGCAGGACGTCATCGGGCCGAAGGCACGGGAGAAGGGGATCGCCATCGAAGTCGAGCTCGACGACACCTTCCCCCGGCATCTGAACGGTGATCCGACCCGGTTGCGCCAGGTGCTGCTCAACCTGGCTTCCAATGCGGTCAAGTTCACCGACGAGGGGCGGGTGTTCATCACCGCCCGGGCCGAGGCCGATCCGGTCGCAGTCGCAGACTCGCCCATCTCGGTGCGCTTCACCGTGCGCGATACCGGTATCGGCATCTCGAAGGCGCAGGCGGAGAAGCTCTTCGCGCCCTTCACCCAGGCGGACGCCTCGACCACGCGGAAGTACGGCGGCACCGGTCTCGGTCTCGCGATCTGCCGGGATCTGGTCGCGATGATGCAGGGTGAGATCGGCGTCGAGAGCGAAGAGGGCCTGGGCTCGACCTTCTGGTTCACCGCACGGTTCTCCAGGGCCGACGCACCGGTGGAGGTCGCCGAGGTCGATGCCGCCACAGAGGAAGTGGCGGAGGATCTCTGCGTGCTGCTGGTCGAGGACAACGCGGTCAACCGGCTGGTCGCCCGGCGCCATCTGGAATCGATGGGCCACCGGGTCATCGAGGTCGAGGACGGTGCGATGGCGCTGGACGCGCTGGAGGGCCGGCCCTTCGACGTGGTGTTGATGGATTGTCAGATGCCGGTCCTCGACGGCTACGAGGCGACCCGCAGGATTCGCGAAACCGAGGCGGAGTCGGCGTCGGAGGCCGCCCACCAGTGGATCATTGCGATGACCGCCAACGCGATGGATGGCGACCGGGAGCGTTGTCTCGATGCGGGGATNGACGACTACGTGGCCAAGCCGTTCACCCGGGAGTCGCTGCAGACCGCCCTCAACCGGGCCTGCCGGCGCGGGTAGCCACCGGGCCCTCCGGATTCCCGTACGCCCCCCGGCTCGGTCCGGTCGATCTCTCGACCATTGCGCTACACTCTCCTCGAGCGGCCTTCGGCCGGGATCGAGGAAACCCATTTCATCTGGAGTACCAGAATGCGTATCACGATCGAATACTGCGTGCGTTGAAACTACCTGCCACGCGCCTCCGGTCTGGGGGCCACGTTGCAGCAGGAGTTCGGTGTCGAGGCGGAGCTGATGAAGGGGGATGCCGGTGTGTTCGACGTCAAGGTCGACGGCGATCTGATCTTCTCCAAGCACGCCGAGGACCGTTTCCCTGAAGAGAGTGAGATCGTCGAGCGCATCCGCGCCCGCGGTTGACCACGGAGCCGAGATGAAGCCCTGGCCCTGGAAGTTCGCCCGTTCGTATGCGGCGATCGTCATGCTGCTCTTGCTGTTGGTGCCGTCCGGCGTGGTCGCCATGGCGGTGCCGGACGCGGCACCCGGCGCCCTGGCCGAAGAGGCTGCCGACTCCGAGCCCGAGCTTCATCGCTTCTCCGTCCCCGCCGACCTCGAACTTCATGAGGAACGTTGGTACGGCGTCTACGTCGGTACTCAGAAGGTCGGGTACTTCTACGAGAGCGCCGAAAGGATCGACGGCCAACCGCCGGTGGTGCGGTTCAGCTACGAGCTGGTCACCGGTCTGGAGACCGATTCGGAGTACCGGTCCATCGGGGCTGTCGAGTATTCCGCGAAACCGCCCTACGCACTGGTGCGGAGTCGAGACACCACGCAACAAGGGGACAAGCGGACGGAAACGGCGATCGAGCGGGATGGCGACGTCTACCGCTTCCGCCAGACCGGTGGCGAAGGAGATCGTGACGAGTCCATTCCCGGCCTGGACGTGACCCTCGGGGATCACCTGGCGCTGGATCTCTGGCTCCGGCAGCCCCGGCAGCCGGGAGATCAGGTGCGCTCCCTTGACCTGAGCACGGCAGGGGGTGGTGTGGAAGAGGTGCGCTACCGCGTGCTCTCCAAAGAGGTGATCGAGATCGAGGGGGAGCAGGTCCCCTACTACGAGGTCGATGTCTGGTTCGCGCAGCGAGATTTCTCTCTCCTGTTTCGTGTGAGGGAGGACGCCGATGTCTTGAGTGTGACCCTGCCCGGCGCGATGGAATTCAGGCGCGAGACCGAGACTTCGGCCAAGGACACCGCACAGATCGTCGCCTGGTTCCCCGTCGACGAAGGGGCAGAGCCGGGCGCGACGGCCGCCCTGGAGCAGGCGGCTCGCCGTGAGGCGATCGAGTCGGTCCCGGAAATCGGCGAAGAGCGGATGAAGCAGGCGGCAGCCGAGGTGGCCGCGGCCTACGCCGAGCTGTACCCGGATCTCGACGTCACTCCGACCGTTCGCTTTGCCACCAAGGATGAAGTCGTCGCGATTCTCTCGGTCGAGTTGGAGCGTCAGCTGATTGCGAGGATGGACGCCGACACGGCGAAGAATCTCGCCGAAGCCGGGGCTCGCGCCTACGCCGACGCGCTGCTGGCCAAGTACGCCTTCGACCAGGGCGAGATCCTGGTGCTCGAGGACAACATCCGCTTCATGGAACACGGGTCCGGGTTTCCGCTGACGTCGCCGGAAGCCCTGCGCGGCTTGCTCGCCCATGAGTTCGCCCACGCTCTCGACGAACACCGCCACGGGATCTCCGAGAAGCTGCTCGGAATCAAGACCGAGGATGCGGTGTTGGCCGCCAACGCGCTGATCGAGGGGAACGCTCAGTTCATCGCTCGGCGCATCTGCGAGAACAAGGGATGGATGGCAGGCTTCGAGGCCTTCACCGAGGTGATCGGTTTCATCCCCGACAATCCCGACCTGGACGCCGCCACTCGCCACATGGTCGAGATCATCACCAGCGCCGCGGCGTCGGCCTACTACCAGGGGGAGACGTTCATCGCCGCACTGCATGCCGCGGGTGGGGATCCCGCGGTCGCAGGTGCCTTCGAGAGTTTTCCCGCGGAGATGGCGCTGATCTACAACCCCGGGTGGTTCCTGGATCCCTCGTCGCGGCCGGTCTACGACTGGGATCTCGACCGGGGGCTGGGGCCTTTCGAGTCGCGCTACGAGGGGGACGATTGGCTGGTCCAGAAGGTTTCGGCCGCCCGCCCTCAACTCGAGGTCGCCTTCAACATGCTGCCCGTGGATGACGTTGCGCCGGTACTCGACGGGCTGATGCAGAACCGCATGATCGTGGCCCAGCCCAAGGCCAACCCGATGAGCGGGATCGCCCTGGCAGGCCTCTACGAGTTCAACGACCGGGAGACCGCCGAGGCCTTCCTCAAGCTCCAGGACCGGACCTCGCGGAAGAAAGACGAGCTGATGGCCGAGGGGGAGACCCGGATCGTCGACGCCCAGTACACCCTCCTCGACGAGGGTGACTGGACCGGTCTCCACGTGCTCAAGCAGGTCGCGGTGGCCGATCAGGAAGTAAGCGTCGCCAGCGTCGTCGCGGTCCATGACCGGATCGGCGTCGAGATGACCTTCTCCAACATGGAGATTCCGCCGGCGGAAATGGTCGACCTGGTCGGTTCGCTACTGAAAGCGACCCGCGGCGAGACCGCGGCGGAACCCGAGATCGTCGAGCCCGAGCCGGAAGGAGCGGGACACTAGTCGTCGTCGAGCTTGATCTCGACCATCAGGCTCTGAGCGACCTGTTCCAGGTCGTCACGCAGGGCGTCCATCGAGACATCGGACGGAAGCCGCAGTCGGGCGCTGGCCTGGAACAACGCCTCGCCGGACATCGGCGCATCGACGCAGGCGGTGTTCAGTTCCTCGACGTTGACGCCGCGCTGGTGCAGGACCTGCGAGATATCCCGCACGATACCCGGGTGGTCGCTGCCCACCAGCTCCAGCCGGACCGCCGGGACCGGCTCCGAGACGGCGCCCGCACCCTCCACCGAGACCTTGAGGCCCAGCTCCGCCATCCGCTCCAGTTCGTGGCGCAAGGCGTTGGCCTCGCCGTCGGGCACCTCGACCCGCACGATCCCGGCGAACTTGCCGGCCATATGGGACATGCGGCTCTCGAGCCAGTTGCCCTGGTGAGCGGTAACCGATTGGGACAACGCCTCGACCAGGCCGGGCTTGTCGTCGCCGATCACGGTGAGAATCAGGTTCTGGGACACGGGTTTCTCCTGCAAGGCGACATTCCGTCGCCGGGAAGGGTGAGAATATAGGTTCCTTTCCCACACCCTGCACGGAGGTCGCCATGGTCGAAGAACGCTCGGGCTGGTTCGTCAAGAACGTCAAGGATGCACGCTGGGTCCGCACCGCCGAGTTCGGCCGGCGGGTGATCTTCGAGGAGGAGCGCTTTCCCCAGGTCGGTGTAGGCATCCACATCCTGGAGCCGGGCAAGCCGAACTGCCGCTACCACCGGGAGGAGGCCCAGGAGAACTTCCTGGTGCTCTCCGGCCGCTGCAAACTGCTGGTCAACGGCGAGGAGCGGGAGCTGGCTCCCTGGGACTTCGTGCACTGTCCCGCCGGGGTGACCCACGTGTTCGTCGGGGCAGGGGACGGGCCCTGCGTGGTTTTGATGATCGGCCATCGGGACGCGCCCGAGGATCAGCAGCTCTACTACCCTGAGAGCGAGCTGGCCCGGGGCTACGGCGCCGAGGCGCCGGAACCGACGCCGCACCCGCGAGTGGCCTACTCCGATATCGGCCCCCGGGAAGAGACCGAGGCCGAGTGGCCGTTGCCCGGGATGTACGGCAGCACGGCGGGACGCTAGTACCAGAGCCCCAGTCCGCTGATGTGCCAACGGGGTACCCGGATGTCGCCGAGGCTGCGCCAGGGGCTTTCGATCGGAGCCTTGGCCACGAAGGTCGCCGGTACCTCGGCGGCCGCCGGCGTGCCCGCCGAGGGGAGCGAGAGCAGGCGGCGGATCCGGTCCTCGGTTCGCGGGTGGGAGCGCAGCATCGAGGGCTCCGGAACCCGGCGGCCGGGAATCAGGATCCGCTCGAACCATCCCGAGGCGACCTGCTCCAGCTTGGCCAGGGCCGAGGCCAGCCCTTCGGGGTCGCCGGTCAGCCGGGCCGCTCCCAGATCGGCGTCGTATTCACGGGCGCGGGAGAGCGCCAGTTGCAGGAGCGAGGCCACCGTCGGCGCCAGGATCAACAGCAGTACCGCCAACCAGGGGATCGCCGCCCGGCCGGTGAGGATCAACGGCAGGTTCAGGAACAGCAGGAACTGCCCGATCATCGACAGGGTGTTGGTCGCGCGGCTGATCATGTCGGCGAGCCCCATGACCCGGGTGTCGTTTGAGCGGACGTGGCTCATCTCGTGAGCCAGCACGCCGGTCAGCTCCCGCCGGTTGAGGGTGCGCAGGATGCCGTCGGTCAGCCCGATCGCGGCGTTGTCCCGGGTGCCCACGGCGAAGGCGTTCACCATCTTGCTCGGAACGTAGTAGAGCTCGGGCACCCGCTCGAGGTTGGCCCGGCGTGCCAGCTCCTCGACGACACGCACCAGGTAGGGAGCGTCTGCCTCGTGGAGCGGCCGCGCCCGGTACATGCGCAGGATCAGCCTGGGAGAGACCCGCGGACTGACGATGAACAGGATCGCGGCGATCGCACCCAGGAAGAACAGTCCCTTGGTGCCGGCGAACAGATAGCCGACGACGGCCAGCAGCAGCAACATGCCGCCGACCAGCAGGACCGAATGGGTGACGTTGCGGAGCCGGTGCTCGGCAAAGCTCAAGTCTTGTTTGTTTTCCATGACCCGCTAGAAGCCTAACACCGTTCGCCCGGCCGGGCTCGTGGCGGGCCTGCCGGCCCCTTCGCGGAAAGCTCGGTGGAGAGAGGGCCTAGCGGGGGGCGCGCTCGAGGATGCGCCGGGCCACATCGACGTGCAGCGCCTCGATCATCTCCCCGTCGACGACGATCACACCGCGGCGTTCCCCCTCTTCGCGCTCCCAGGCTTCGTGCACCCGGCGCGCCCAGGCCAGCTCTTCTTCGCTGCTGGAAAACACCCGGTGCACCGTCTCCAGCTGGGCCGGGTGGATGCAGCTCTTGCCGTCGAAGCCGAGATCCCGGGCGATCTTCGCGTCGTCGGCCAGGGCGTCGAGGTCACGGAACTGGAAGGTGACGGCATCGATGGCGGCGCAACCGTGCATCCGGGCCGCCAGCAGGATCTCGCTCATGGCGTGGCGTTCCCAGGCTCGGGAGGCATCGGGGCGGGCTCCCAGGGAGCGCCGCAGGTCGGCGGAGCCGTAGACCAGCCCCCGGACCGAAGGATGCGCAGCCAACTCCCGTGCACGGCCGACGCCGGCGGCGGTCTCGAGCATCAACAGCAGCGCGTCGTTCTGGAGAGTTGCGGCGCGCCGGGCGACCTCCTGCGGATCCTCGGCCTTGGGGAGCACCACCGCGGGCGGGTTCACCGCCGACGTGAGTTCGAGGTCGGCGTCGATCCAGGCGCTCCGTTCGGCGTTGATGCGGAGCGCCCAGCCCTCGGCGGGCAGCGCGCCCTCGGCATGGACATCGGCGACGATCTGCCGGGCGGAGTTCTTGTGCTCCGGTCCGATCCCGTCCTCGAGATCGACGATGTAGAAATCGGCACCGAGCCGGCCGATCTTGCGCAGCATCTCCGGCTTGCGGGCCGGGACGTAGAGCAAACTGCGGATGTGGGCGAGCATCGCCTGCGGCTTGGGTTACCAGCCGAAGCCGACCAGCAGGCCGACCGACTCCCCGCCAGCTTCGACTTCCGAACCGTCGGGTCCGATCTCGACCTTGGCCCGGGACATGCGTCCCTCGATGCCCAGGTTGAAGGAGTCGCCGATGCGCCAGAACACTCCGGCGTCGAGCCAGAAGCCGAGGGCCGCATCGTCGACGATCAGGTTCTCGCGGCGGAACTCCCCTTCGATGCGGGTGATACCGCCGCCGACGAAAGGGCGGACCCGGCTATGGTCCCAGACCTTGCGGGCGCCGAAGGCCAGCTCACGGGTCGATCCCTCGGTGAACACGGTGCTGCCGTCCATCGAATCGTCGTCGCTGAGCAGGAAGTCGACGGCCAGGTAAACCGGCCAGTTGTCGTCGCCCAGCGTCAACGAAGCCATCAGCGACTGCTGGGAGTCGAAGGGGGCGAAGTCGTCATCCATCGACTTGGTGCCGTAGATGATGTTGAAGTCGGAACCCGCGGCGGCGGGAACCGCAGCGAGTGCCAGGAGCACACAGAAGATCGACAACCGGCGAACCAACATGGATGTCCTCGCGAGCGTTAGTAGACCCAGGTCCTCAAACCGATCAGGCCGTAGTAGGTCATGTAGCCCGCCACGACCAGCGCCGCGGCGCTGACCAGGGCCGAATGCACCCACACCTTACGGGAAATATCCCAGGTGCGCGAACGAATCACCTGGACCGCACCCAGCACGGCCGCGAGGGCGAGGGTCAGGGAGCTCACGAACATCAGGCCCGAGTGCGCGGTGAGATGGCCGAGTTTGTCGACCGCGTTGCCCAGGGCGGTGAAGACCGCCAGGGCCCAGACGACGAAACTGAGCGCCGCGAGCAGAGGCCAGAGGCGGACACTGAGATGTTTCGCCTGGCGCATGCGGCCGACGGCCAGGAGCGGGACCCATCCCAGGGCGAAGGCGATGGAGCTGACCAGCAGCGCCAGGCTGAGAATCGCCGCGACCCAGAAGAACACCACTCGGCCCATGGAGCTCTTGCGGAAGGTGCCGGCCAGTGGCCCAGACGCCGCCTGGATCAGGGGTGTGCCCTCATCGCGATGGAGCGACATGCTGGCGATCGGGTCCTCGGCGCCGCGGAACAATGAATCGGTCACGGCGTAGATTGCCGCCTCTTCGCCTCCGAGCAGCGGCCGGGCATAGAGCCGGCCGTCCCGGGAGACCACCCGAACGTAGCCGAGGAGCGGCATCAGGAATCGTCCGATCTCCTGGCGCACGGTGAACTGGGAGTAGACGCCGGCGATCTCGCTTCCCAGGTCGGAGGCGAGCAAGTGTTCGGGCGGATAGCGCGACTCCGCGTCCCGGGTCAGGAAGCGGCAAACTTCGTCGTGAATCGCCTGGAACGCCGCGCCGCTCGGGGCATTGAGCGAGAAGGCGAAGGCCGCCTGATGTTCGGGCAGGTAGCCGTAGTGGGCGACGAAGCCGGTGATGCCTCCGCTGTGTCCGTGGAACAGGTGACCCTTGAACGCCGTGGTGAAGTTGCCCAGCCCGTAGCCGGCGCGCACCCCTTCACGGGCGGACAGCGTCGATTGCGGCGTCTCCATCGTGCGCATCGACGCCTCGCTCAGGATCTCCATCTCGCGGAAGCTGCCGCGGTTGAGCATGAACTGCAGGAAATGCAGCATATCGTTGGCCGAGGCGTTCAGCGCGCCTGCGGGCCGCATCAGGATGTGTTCGTAGTCGGCGGCGGTGTTGCCGTCCCCCTCGTGGCCGGTAGCGATGCGTTCGGCCATAGCCTCGTCCAGCCGGTAGCCGGCGGTCTCCATACCCAGCGGATCGAAGAACGTCTGCTTCACGTAGCTTTCGAATTCGATGCCGGCGGCCTGTTCGACCACGAGCGCGGCAAGGGATGGCCCGGCATTGGAGTAGGAGAAATGATGCCCCGGCCGCCAGCGCACCTTGCGGGAGTTCGTGTTGAATGCGAGGCCGTCGCTCAGCGAGATGTCCGGCGTTCCGTTGGCGTATTCGTTGACATGGATATCGTCGAAGCCGGCGGTGTGGTCGAGGAGGTGGATCACCCGCACCGGGTGTTCGTCCCGCCAGCGGTTCTCGATGCCCGAATCGGGGAGCAGCGTGTGGACCGGCGCGTTCAGATCGAGCCGGCCCTCCTCGGCCAGCTTCAGCGCAGCCAGGGCCACGAAGCTCTTGGAGATGGAGCCCTGGCGGAAGCAGGTCTGTGCGGTGGCCGGCTGGTTGCCCTGCCGGGCCGCCAGGCCCAGGCCGGTGGCGCGGGCTCCAGTCGGCGCGATCACGCTGAAGCTCATCCCGGGCACGTTGTGCTCGTTCAGGATCTCGACGAGACGCGCCTCGAGGACGTCGAGGTTCGCGGCAGGAGCCTCGTAGGTTTTCGCCAGGACCGGGGACGCTGCTCCCAGCGTCCACAGGCCGCATAACAAGAGCAACATGATCCTCATACGGGCATTGTACCTCGCGCCGGTTTCGTCGAAGGGCGACCTCTCGGGGGCTCGCGGCATGGAACGGTCCGCTTTCTCTCGCGGGCCGCGGCCTGTGTTCTGGATTACGCCCGGTGGCGCCGGAAAGTTGCGTGGGGCGCGGGCTTTCTCGTGAAGTGCGCTACGCCGGGAGGGGTCAGGGCACGACGAGAATCGCGACGCCGGTGACCGCAAGCGCCGTCCCGACGACACCGCGCAGGGTCGGCAGCCGCCGCTCCAGCACCGACTCGATCACCAGGCTGAACACCGGAGGCGTCGAGAGCAGTACGGCGGCGATGGCTGCCGGAGCGAACTTCACGCCGGCCATCATCAGGTAGAGCGCCACGTAGGTGCCGAGAAAGGTCGCGGGGACGACCCGGCCCAGGGTCTTCCCGTCGCGGGCCAGTTCCACGTAGCGGCCGCCGCGGCGAAGTAACAGATCGATCAGCACCAACCCCGCCACCGAAGCCGCGAGCCGCAGGAAGGTCGCCGAAAGGGTCGGGATCTCGGCCATTCCCTCCTTGGCCACTACGACCCCCGAGCCCTGGCCGAAGGCGGCGATCAAACCGAAGAGGATGCCGGCGATCGACCAGCCGGCGGCGCTTCGTGTATCGGCGCGGCCCGGGGCGACGACCAGCAGCACACCGGCGAGAATCACCGCCGCGCCGAGGCCCTGGATTGCGGTCAGCCGTTCGCCGAGCCACGCGGCGGCGAGGAGTGCGGTGAACACCGGCGCCAGGGATTGGAGCAGCAGGCTGCGATGGACCCCCAGCCGCGCGACCGAAGCGAATAGCGCCGTATCGCCCAGTACCAGGCCGAGCAGGCCGGAGATGCCGATCAGGGTCAGGTCCCGGGGAGAGGCCGCGAGCATGGCGCCGGTCTGGCCGGCGAGGAGCACGGTGATGCCGAGCATCACCGCGGCGATCCCGCACTTGGCCAGATTGATCACCCGGGCGCCGTAGCGCTCGATCGGGCCGCTCATCAGGTTGAGGGTGATGGCCCAGAGGAACGCGGAGCCCAGGCAAGCCAGTTCGCCGTAGAGCATCATCGAGCCGCCACGGTAGCGGCTCGGGCGGTGTCCGGCCAGGGGCGGTCAAGCAGTGCGACGAGGGGGTGGCGGTAGGTGCGGAACCGGCTTTCGGCCGGTGCGGCGACGGGAAATCGCCGGTGCGGCGACAGGAAATCGCCGGTGCTACCATCTGCCTCCGACTTATTCCCTTCCGGGCCGGTCCAGTGGCGACCGCAACGGCCCGCAGAAACCCGCACAAGAGAGGATTCCATGCACCGTTTCGCTTCCCTTACCCTGGCTATGCTCATGTTGCTGGCGCTGACCGCCGGCTGCTCCAACCCTGCCGACGATGCTCCCGACGCCGCGGTCACCGAGCCCGCCGCCGTCGAGACCCCGGCCGGCGGTGGTACGGCCTTCGCGCTCACCCCGGAGTCGAAGATCGAGTTCGTCGGCGCCAAGGTCACCGGCACCCATGACGGTGGCTTCAACGCCTTCACCGGCAGCATCGATCTGGTCGACGGTGAGCCGACCAAATCGACCGTCATGATCGAGATCGACACCGACTCGATCTGGTCCGACGACGACAAGCTGACCGGACATCTGAAGAGCGACGATTTCTTCGATGTCGCGAACTTCCCGACCTCGACCTTCACCTCGACCTCGATCGTCGCCGACGGCGAGCTCTACCAGGTGACCGGCAACCTCGATCTCCATGGCGTGACCAAGAGCATCACCTTCCCGGCCACCATCCAGGCGGCCCCGGACCAGGTGACCGCCCAGGCCGAGTTCTCGATCAAGCGTTTCGACTTCGGTATCGAGTACAAGGGCATGGCCGACAACCTGATCCGCGACGAAGTGCTGATCCGCTTCGATCTGATGGCCAAGCCCGGCGCCTGATCGCACCGACAGCTACGGATTGAGCGAACGCCCGGCGATTGCCGGGCGTTTTCTTTTGCGGTGGATGGCCGCTGGGAATGCGGCTGGGCGCGGCGTCAGCCTGCGTGCTCCTGCTCCAGGTGCTCGATCAAGCCGCCGCAGCGGTTGATATTGCGCCCAAGGACCCGCAGCTTGGTCTCCACGTTGCTGAGCCGGAAGGTCAGGCTCGTCCGCAGGCCCGGCGCCGCGAGCAGGGTGTCGACGCCGGCTCTCGTGGCGGACGGATCCCACTCCGGCGCACACTCGGGCCAGCTGATCGAGATCGCCCCGTCGGAGTCCGCGGTGACGACATCGCCGCAGCCGGTCTCGATGTCTCGTTGTAGCGCGATCGGGATGTGCGCTCGTACCAGTTTGCGGTAGTCGGGATCGTCGGCAAGGGTGGGCTTCAACGACTCGAAGACGTTGAGCAGGTTCGATAGCCTCCGCCGCGATTCGACGCTGAGAGTTGCTTCGATGGCTCCGGCGTCCAGCACCTCGTCGTAGACCCCGCGATCCACCGCCGGGCTCCAGGCCTGTGACGCCATGTAGGCATCGGTGATGAACGAGGCGCCCAACGTGTTCGCCGGGGCCTCCAGCGCGTCCAGAGTGGCTTGCGCCCTGCGCTGGACTTCCACGTAGTACCCCCTACGGGACTGCAAGTTGTGTTGGTTGCGACGGAGTTCTTCGATCAGCCGTCCGCGGTAGTCTTCCGCCGCGTTGCGATCCATCCGGGCTTGGTTCCAGTTCTGGACCTGGAGGCCCATGTAGACCCCGATCACGACGATGACCAGCTCGATGCTGATCGCGGTCCAGTCCTGTTCCCTGAAATGCTTGGCGAATCGACGCAGCAGCATGCGTGCCTCCTCTCCGGCGCCCCTCGCGCCTCGCTAGCCGTCACCCCTGTCGGCAAGCTCGCGCACCCGGCCCTGGACTATAACGGATGACGCCGTCAGCCAAGCTACACACCGCCCAGGGCGTTATTCGCGATCGAAGTAGGCCTTGGCCGTGGCGAGGAAATGCTCCCGGGCGGCCTTGTGCTCGACCACCGGGGCGGGGTAGCCCCCGCGCAACAGTCCGGCGTCGTGTGGCCAGTGGATCTGTTTGACCGGCATGTCGGCCAGCTCCGGGACCCAGCGCTTTACGTAGTCACCGCCGGGATCGAACTTCTGTCCCTGGGTAATTGGATTGAACACTCGGAAGTAGGGCTGGGCATCGCAGCCGCAGCCCGCCGACCACTGCCAGCCCCCGTTGTTGCTGGCCCAGTCCCCGTCGGTCAGATACTTCATGTAGTGGGCTTCGCCGTAGCGATAGGGGATCATCAGGTGCTTGGTCAGGAAGCTGGCGTGGATCATCCGGGCCCGGTTGTGTACGAAGCCTTCACCCAGTAGCTGGCGGGATGCGGCGTCGACGACCGGGTAGCCGGTGCGACCCTCGACCCAGGCGTTCCACAGAGCCTCGTCGAACTCCCAGGGGAAACTCTCGAACTTCTCCCGCACCGGCTTCTCCAGGATCGAGGGCCGGTCCCAGAGAGTGTGGTAGTAGAACTCGCGCCAGATGAGTTCGCTGCCGAAGACCTTCGCCGCCTGGGTGCGGCCGATCTCGTTCTGGACCGCGTGCCAAACCGTGCGTGGCGACAGCGTGCCGAACTTGAGATCGGCGGAGAGGCGACTGGTACGCGCCAGATCCATCCGATCCCGGTCGCTGTGATAGCGCGCAGCGGCACCGGCCAGGAAATCCTTGAGCCGTTTTCGCGCGGCCCGCTCGCCCCCCTGGAGGATCGCCGGGTTGGGCTTCATGCCCAGATCTTCGACTCCCGGAATCGCCGCCTCCTTGACCTTGGCCAGGCCTTCCGGCAGCGCCGGCAGCGAGCGGGGGGCCGGCAACGGCGCATCGATGGTGGTGCTGTCCAGCAGGTTGCGCATGAATGGTGTGAACACCGCGTAGGGTGTGCCTCCGCCGGTACGCAGCGTGCCCGGCGGACGCAAAAGCTCCCCCTCGAACAGGTCGAACGGCACGTCGAGGGCTTCGGTGATGCGACGGTCACGCTCCCGGGCGAAAGGCTCGGTCCAGCGCTGAGCGACCACCCGTTCGACCTTCCACTTCTTCGCCAGCCGGGGAACCACCTCGGTGGATTTGCCGGCCACGACGATCAGCCGGGAACCCTTGGCGGCGATGTTGTCCCGCAGCGCCTCGAGGGACTGCAGCAGGAACTGGATCCGGTGGGGGAGCTCTTGCGCCCGCTCCGGCGCGAAGAAGTAGGGATCCAGCACGAACAGCGGGATGATCTCTCCGCTGTCCGCCGCCGATCGGAGCGGGGCGTGGTCGGAGATCCGGAGGTCCTTGCCGCGAAACCAGACGAGAGTACGCATAGCGGATTAATGCCCCGGTTCTGCTCCGATGTCCAACGCCTCGGCGGGAGCCGGCCCCGACAAAGGCTGCTCAAGCTAGAATATTGCCAGACTGCGGGGCTGGTAGGAGCTTCAGTCGGCGGAGAATCGATGAAGATATTTATCAGTTGGTCGGGGCAACAAAGCAAAGCCGTTGCGTTCGAGTTGCAGAAGTGGCTCCAAGAGGTGATTCAGGCCGCGGAGCCATGGATGTCCTCGGACATTCCCAAGGGGCGCAAATGGCTCGACGAACTGAACGGTCAGCTGTCGCAATCGAAGGTAGCGATTCTGTGTTTGACGCGTTCGGCGCTATCGTCCCTGTGGATGCACTACGAGGCAGGTGCAATCGCCAAGACGGAAGACGCGCTGGTCTGCAACCTCCTGCTGGATATCGAGCCCGGCGATGTGGCCTATCCGCTAGCCCAGTTCCAATCGACGCGATCGACCAAAGAAGACATCCGGCGGCTTTTGCAGAGCGTCAACGACGCGGTGGGAAAGAGCGGAGGCCGCAAGCTGTCTGCACCGGTGCTCAACAGGATCTTCGAGGCGAACTGGGAACGATTGGCCGGGGCGCTGGCTGCGGCTTCGAAGCAGCGCGACGATTCCGGTCCCGGCAGCTCGCAGGCGCCGCCGGATGGAGGAGCGCTAGATCCCTTCGACGAGATCATTGGTGTGACGATGTTGTCGCGAGGACAGTCCGCCTGGAGCCTGGATGAACTGGTTCCGACGGTCATGAAAGCGGTGAACCCGAGCGCTAGGATGCCGGCCTCGACCGCACTCTTGATGCTCGCCAGGACCTTCGAAACAAAGAACCTTGCCCGGTTGATGGGTAATGGGCTCGTCACCCGGCTCGGGGAGGGCTACGCACTTTCGGAATCGGGCGTGGCCTACTTTGAGCAGGTTGCTGACCGTGTACGGGATTTCCAGAGATCGGCGGGCGATCTTGATCGGCAGTAACCTGCTCTCGGCGAGCCGTCCAATGTTGCTCGGTTTTTTGTCGTTGCCTGAGCGATGGACCAAGCGTAGATTGGTCCGGTCATGATGCACACCCGCTCGAATAGCGTGAATCCGAATCGCGGCAATAGCTGTGCCGCCGGGGTGTGCCTGTAGCGTCTTCGAACCTATTTTCGCTGCGAGCAAAACCCCGGCCCGGCCGGGGTTTTTTCATGCCTCGCGGTGATATGCGGGGCGGGAGGCCGGACGATGTGTGGAATTGCCGGAATCTTCGATCCCGCAGGGGCGCTGGACGGCTTGCGCCCCCGCGCTCTGGACATGGCCCGACACCTGCGCCACCGGGGACCTGACTGGAGCGGCATCTGGGTCGGCGAGCGGGCGCTGCTGGTCCATGAGCGGCTGGCCATCGTCGGCGTCGATAGCGGCGCCCAGCCGTTGGCCTCACCCGACGGCAAGGTCGTGCTGGCGGTCAACGGAGAGATCTACAACCACGCCGAGCTGCGCGAGCGCCACGCGCCGGATGTGCCCTGTCGCACCGGCTCCGATTGCGAGGTGTTGCTCGAGCTCTACCGCGAACTGGGACCGGATTTCGCGAAGGAGCTCAACGGTATCTTCGCCTTCGTGCTCTACGACGTCGAGCGGGACCGCTATCTGATCGGCCGCGACCCGATCGGGGTGATCCCGCTCTATCTTGGCCGGGACCGGGAAGGACGTTTGCACGTCGCCTCGGAGATGAAGGCACTCTTGCCCCATTGCGAATCGGTGGAGGACTTTCCTCCGGGGCACATCCTCGATAGCGAGGTCGGCGAGCCGCAGCGCTACTTCGATCCGGATTGGCGCCGGGCGACGGTGGTCGAGGGGGACTCGGTCTCGGCCGAGGACCTGCGGAACGCCCTCGACGGTGCGGTGCGCCGGCAGCTCATGTCCGACGTGCCCTACGGTCTGCTGCTTTCCGGTGGGCTGGATTCGTCGGTGGTGGCGGCATGCGCCGTGCGCCACGCCCGGGGCCGGGTCGAAGACGACGAGCGTTCCGAAGCCTGGTGGCCGCGGGTGCACTCCTTCGCCATCGGCCTCGAGGGATCGCCGGACCTGGCGGCCTCCCAGGTGGTCGCCGACGCCCTGGGAACGGTGCATCATCCCTTCACCTACACCATCGAGCAGGGGCTCGACGCCTTGCGCGATGTGATCCGGCACCTCGAGACCTTCGACATCACGACGATTCGGGCGGCCACTCCGATGTACCTGATGGCCCGGCGGATCAAGGCCATGGGCGTGAAGATGGTGCTCTCCGGGGAGGGCTCCGACGAGATGTTCGGCGGCTATCTGTACTTCCACAAGGCGCCCCATGCCGAGGCGTTCCACGGCGAGACCGTGCGCAAGCTCGAACAGCTGCACAAGTTCGACTGCTTGCGGGCCAACAAGTCGATGGCGGCGTGGGGTGTCGAGGCCCGGGTACCCTTCCTCGATCTGGAATTCCTCGAGACGGCGATGCAGGTG
The DNA here is from genome assembly GCA_001664505.1 of Acidobacteria bacterium Mor1. GTDB lineage: Bacteria > Acidobacteriota > Polarisedimenticolia > Polarisedimenticolales > Polarisedimenticolaceae > Mor1. Next base: position 2,756,106 of record CP011806.1, on the reverse strand, counting down.
GCGACCCGGGACAAGATGGTCGGGCCGGGCCGGATGGAAAAGCATCTGCTGCGCGAGGCGTTCCGCGGATGGTTGCCCGACGACGTGCTCTGGCGGCAGAAGGAACAGTTCTCCGACGGCGTGGGCTACGGCTGGATCGATACCCTGCAGGATGTCGCCGAGGAGCGGGTCACCGACACCCAGATGAAGCACGCCGCCGAGCGTTACCCGGTGGCGACCCCCTGGACCAAGGAGGGCTACTTCTACCGCTCGATCTTCGAGGAGCTGTTTCCCCACCGCAGCGCCGTGCGCTGTGTTCCCGAGGGCAAGTCGATCGCCTGTAGCTCTCCGGTGGCGCTCGAGTGGGACCGGGCGTTTCGGGCCAACGCCGATCCCTCTGGGCGCGCAGTCCACGATGTCCACGAGCAGGGCCGGGAAAAGGCGCCCGAGGGTGAACCGGGAGGTGTTTCCTCCGACTGAAGTCTCCTGTAGAGCCCGCGGGGAGTAGCGCGACGATTTCGTTCCGCAGGAGCGCGGTCCGGCCGTCCGCTCCTGTTGTCTAGCTGTCGTACTCCCGGTCGGGCGATCCCGGTAGTTTCGGAGCCAAGGAGGCTCCGATGCTCGTTTACCCCCGACGAATCGTCGCGATCCTGACCCTGGCCGCGTTGCTGCTGATGGCCGCGAGTTGTTCGGCCCGCCATGTACCGGCCGGTGATGCAGCCGGCTCCGAGGAAGGCGCGACAGCCCGCCCCCCGGAGCGCCCCCCGGGCGTTCAGCCGGCCCCCGTGCAGCAAGGGCGTTCCCTTGCGTCGCTGCCGGGAAACGATGTGAGAGTCAACGTCGGCCATCCTTCCGGGTCCCAGCAAGAGACCGCCATGGCGGCGGACCCCGACGACCCCGACGTGATCGTCGCGGTCTGGCAGGACTTCACCACTGCCTACCACGGCTGGACCACCGACGGCGGCGCCACCTGGCAAAGCAGGGTCCTGCAGTTTTCCCGGCCGCCGGCAGACGAGTATTTTGATCCGGCTGTGGTAGCCGCAGGCAATGGCGTCTTCTACGTGATCGCGATCGGCTACAGCACAGGGATCCGTGTCGGCACTTCGTTCGACGGAGGAGCGACCTTTCCTCAGGAAGCGTTCCTCCTTCTCGGCGGGGACAAGCCCTACCTCGCCCACGATCCGGCGAACGGCAACCTCTACATGACCCTGGGCGAAGCGGCGTTCGACAGCATTGGTATCTACGTATCCCGCAGCGTCGACGGCGGCCAGACGTTCTCACTCCCCGCCCAGTTGATCTCCTCCGAAGAGAGTGGCGGAAACGCCGGGATCCCGGCGGTCGGTACGAACGGCGAGGTCTACGTGGTCTGGGGGCTCGGTAACGATCGCATCTGGTTCGACCGCTCGCTGGACGCGGGCCTGACCTGGCTGGCCGACGACATCGTGGTTTCTCCCTATGTCCCACCTCGCTTCTGGATCGAGGGCCGCTTCCGCAATCCGATGGTGCCCGACATCATCGTCGACCGGACCAACGGCCCTTACCGGGGTCGCATCTATGTGGTTTGGAGTGACGGTACGGAAGGGGACGCGGACATCGTGTTGTGCAGCTCCGACGACCAGGGAAGTACTTGGACTACCCCGTTGAGGGTCAACGACGATTTCGTGGGCAATGGAGCCGACCAGTGGTTCCCTCACGTGGTGGTCGACGATCTGGGGGAGGTGCACGTCACTTTCCTCGACCGTCGAGACGATCCCGAGAGCGAGCTGTACTCGATGTACGTCGCGACCTCCAGCGACGGGGGAGCGAGTTTCGGTCCCAACGTACGGATCTCCGACGGGCTGTACCCCGCCGACGCCACCGAGTTCGCCGGGGACTACGCCGGTACTGCGGTCTCCGCTGACCGGCGCCTGCACCCGTTGTGGCCGGATGCCCGCAGCGGAGATCTCGATGTCTACACGCGAGGCGTCGACCTGGCCGATTATGACGACGATCTGGTGCTCAACGATGGAGACTCCAGCGGCGTCTACGCGGACAATCGATGTACCGCCGGGCAGACCGCAGGGTGCGATGACAACTGCCCCGGTACTCCCAATCCGGTTCAGGCCGATGGCGACGGCGATCAGGTCGGAGATGCGTGCGACAACTGTCCGGCCCTGGCCAACGTCGATCAGTTCGACCAGGACCGGGATGGGCAAGGGGACGTCTGCGACCCTTGCCCCGGTGCGGTCGTGGGCAACGAGATCGACCTGGACCTGGATGGTGTCTTGACCTGCAACGACAATTGTCCTCAGCGGGCCAACCCGGCCCAGGCCGACGACGACGGAGACGGCCGGGGCAATCTCTGCGACCTCTACCCAACTGAAGCGGACAACGACGGTATTGCCGATGGCGTCGACAACTGCCCAGGGGTCTTCAACCCGACCCAGCGGGACATCGACGGTGACGGCGTCGGCGATCGTTGCGACACCTGTCCCGACGATTTCGATCCGGGGCAGGAGGATTCCGACGACGACGGCCGTGGAGACGTCTGCGATTGCAACAGCAGCCGAAACTGGGGCGGTGTGGACCGGCCTCCCCGCGAGGTGCTGGACCTGTCGGTGGAGAAGCTGGGCGCGAGTACGGCGCGCTGGTCGTGGTCGCCACGGCTCGAGGCGACTTCGTTTTCGGTCAGTCGCGGGCTGTTGGCAGGGCTCCCGGGCGGAGACTACGGCGCCTGCTTGATCGAGAGCCTGATCACCGAACTCGACGACGCAGACGTGCCCTCATCCGGCGAGGCCTTTTTCTACATCGTCCAGGGGGACAATCGTACCTGCGGGATCGGGCCGGCGGCGCCCCGGTTTCCCGAGACGCCGCGGGTCAACCTCAACCCGGCTGCTTGCCAGGGCTCCGAGGTCCAGGCCCTTGGATCAGAAGCGGATGGCCAGGCCGAAGGAGATCACCGGCCAGGACTCTAGATCATCGGCGTCATCCTGTAGATCGAGACGCTCGAGCTCCAGGTCGCCGGGATCGATCAGCCCGGTGCTGGAAGCGAGGGTTACGTCGCCGGCATCCTGAAACACCAGGCCGGCATCGAAAACGAAGCCGAAGCGTCGGCCGCGAACCAGGTTGCCCACGCCGACGCCGAGATAGGTTGCCGAGCTGTCGTAGTCGACGAATCCGGTCAGCGTGCCGATCTGGTCCGGGGTGTACAGGGTGTCCCCGATGACCTCTGCCTCGGTCGGCGTGGCCATCACCCGGACCTCGTTGCGGTTTTCTATCAGCCCGCCGGTAATGCGGAAGCTGCCGGCAAAGGGAAACACGTCGACGTAGAGGCCGGTACCGCCGATCTCCAGGTCGGCGTCGTAGTCGATGCCGTCCTCGTCGAAGGACTCGTTCACGTCCAGGGTCTGATACGAGCCGCGGACGGTGATCAGGCGATTGACCCCGATGCCGACGTCGGCGCCGACGCCGTAGGTCCCGGCCCGCAGCGCGACACCGAAGGACTTCGGCGAACGCTGGGCCAGGGCGGTCGGCAGCACCGCGGCGCAAAACAGCAGGGAAACGACGGCGAGGGTTCTAGAGATGCGAGGGGGCATGGGGGTGTCTCCTGGAGTTCGGGGCACGATTCCGCCGAGCCCCGGTTCGGCCGCGATTGTAGCCGCCGTCCGGGCAGCCCGCCTAATTTTGAGGGGGCGCTTTCCGTCTGCCCTCGACTTCCCCGGTACGGATGGTCCACTGCGCCGCGCTCGCGGCGCGCACCAGGGAGGTCTCATGCTTCTTTTTCGACGAACGACATGGCTGGTCGGCGCACTCGTCTTGACGATGCTGGCAGCCGCCTCACCCGCCTATGCCACCTGGACAACCAAGGCGCCGATGAGTCCGCCGCGAGCGGCTCATGCCGCCGCCGTCGCCGACGACGGAGGCGGCGACAAGATCTTCGTTTTCGGCGGCAACAGCTCGACCGGCGGATCGATCGCGGTGCCGAGAAAGTACGACCCGGCAACCAACAACTGGACGGCGTTGAGCCCGATGCCGACGCCCCGGAGCCGTCTGGTCGCGGTGACGGTCAACAACATGATCTACGTGATCGGCGGCCAGATCGGCGCCACCGCGCAGTCGACGGTGGAAGCGTATGACCCGGTCAACGATAGCTGGACCACGGGATTGACGGCGATGCCGACCCCGCGTTCTTTCGCCGCGGCTGCCGCAGGCAGCAACGGGCTGATCTATGTCTTCGGCGGAACCAACATCACGTCGATCAACACCGTCGAGGCCTACGACCCGATCACCGACAGCTGGACGACCGGGTTGACGGCCATGCCTACGGCTCGAGCCGGGATCGCCGCGGCAGCCGCCTGCAACGGTCTGATCTATGTGGTCGGTGGCCACACCGGAAACGGCCGCCAGAACGAAGCCTACGACCCGCTCCTCGATAGCTGGACGGTGGCGCCGCAGATGAATACCGGTGACGCCGAGATCGGAGCGGCGACAGGTGGTGACGGAATGATCTACGTCGTCGGCGGCAACGGTCACAGCGGTAGCGCGCACTTCGAGTCCTTCAATCCGGCGACCGGTGTGTGGACGACCCTGCCCGCGCCCCCCGGCGCCGGCCGTGACGAATTGGCGGTGGTCGCGCTCTGCGACACCATCTACGCCCTCGGCGGCTCCAAGCGGGAGACCGCCGGCGGAAACACGTGGGGGACGTTCAACGAGGAATGGTCGGGCATCGTGCCCGATCCGGTCTGCGCCACGGTAGTTCCGGGCTGCCCCTGCGCCAACGATGCCACGCCGCCGGTGCTCTCCTGTCCGCTGCCCGTCTCTTTCATCGCCGATCGCGCCTGTGGTGCCAAGGTGCCCAAGGCCACCGCAACCGATGATTGCGATCCCAACCCGACGGTGACCCAGAGCGCCACCGGGATCAACGGTGTCGGTTTCCATTCGGTGACCTACACCGCCACCGACGCGGCGGGGAATACCTCGAGCTGCACCGTGCAGTACCAGATCGTCGATCAGACGCCGCCGGCCCTGTCCTGCCCCCTTCCGGTCAGCATCCTGGCCGACCGGGAATGCTCGGCGGACCCCCTCGAGGCCAAGGTCACCGACAATTGCGATCCGAACCCGACCTTGGTCACGACGCCGCCGGTGCTCAACGGCACGGGCATGACCACGGTCAACTACACGGCGACAGACGCCTCGGGGAACGTCTCCACCTGTTCGACGCTGCACCAGGTGGTCGACTTCGCCGATCCGACCCTGGAGTGCGGCGCAGCGATGTCGGTCAGCGACACGGTCGGCGACGACGACAACTTCACTCCGGGGGATCCCGGGGATAACCCCGGTCCCGGGCCGAACTTCGCCGGGTGCCCCTACGGTGGCGGTCCGGTCGGTACCGACACGCCGGGCGCTAACCTCTGCCGCGCCTGGAACCACACCTACGCGATGGATCCCGATGCCTGCGTCAGCGGTGCACGATTGACGTTGGACTGGGAGCTGGTGGACACCCTTTGCGGGGCCTGTGCCGGCGGGCCGGATCGGCCGACGGAGACAATCACCTTCTCCAGCGCCTCGGGGACGCTGACCTTCGGCCGTTGCTTCGACCCCTTCACTCAGGCGATGTACGGCAACTGCCCGAACCCCAACACGGCGGGGACCACGACACTGGATCTCGCCGACTTCCCCGGAGTCCTGGGCCTGATCGACGGTTCGCCGCTCAGCATCTCGATTACCGACGACACCCGGATCGATTTCGCCGAGCTCGAGATCGATTTCACCACGCCCAACGGCGGCGGGATGACCGTCGTGGCCGACCCGGATACCTGCTGCGCCGAGGTGCGGCTCGGAACGTGTACCGGGGACAACTGCTCCGACGTCAGCGTGACCAACAACATCGACCCGCCCCAGGAAGGGGACCTGACCTGGTGCTACCCTGTGGGAACCACGCTGGTCGAGTTCACCGGAACCGACGCCTCGGGCAACGCCACCACCTGTACCCAGGAGATCAAGGTCATCGAAGATGAACCCTGCGACAAGGAGCGGGGCTGCTACGACGCGATCTCCGGCGGCGGTGGCTTCTCCCTGGCGCTTCGCGACGATCCGCTGCTCTTCTCCTGGGGCGGCAACACCCACGGCCAGCTGGGCCAGGGGACCTTCAGCGGTCCGCTGCCCAACCCGGACCCGGTGCTCGATTCGACCGGTGCCGCGAACCTGGTCGATGTCGTCTCCTTCTCGGCCGGCGGCTACGAGGTTGCCCATGCTCTCTCGATCGACAACAACGGCTTTGTCTGGTCCTGGGGGCGCAACGGCAACGGTCAACTCGGAGAGGGCTCGTTCAGCAACAGCTCCCTGCCGGTGGCCGTGCGCAACGTCTCCGGGAACCCGCTGGGAGATATCCAGGCGGTGTCCGGCGGCGGGATCCACTCGTTGGCGCTGGACAACCGGGGCCAGGTCTGGTCCTGGGGCGCCAACAACTTCGGCCAGTTGGGGAACGGCACCATCGGCGGTCCGGTAAACCTGGCGGATCTCGTGCTCGATCCCGCCTCCGGCGGTCCGTTGCAGGACATCGTCGCCATCGCTGCGGGCGTGCATCACTCCCTCGCCATCGACGCAGGGGGCAACGTCTGGAGCTGGGGACGCAATACCGACGGGCAGCTGGGAGACGGCGGCACCATCAACCAACCGCTTCCGGTGCAGGTGGTCGACTTCACCGGTGTGGCCCTCGTCGACGTGGTGGACATCGACGGCGGCTTCGGCCATTCGGTGGCGCTGGACTCCGGCGGCCGGGCCTGGGCCTGGGGGCGTAACCTCATCGGCGAACTCGGCGACGGCGTACCCGGCGGCATCCGGCCACACGCCGATCTCGTCTCCGCGGCCGCCATGGGGCCTGTCCGTGACGTGGCCGCCGGCGACCGGCATTCACTGGCGCTGGACGCCAACGGCGCTGTCTGGAGCTGGGGTAACGACACCTCCGGCCAGCTCGGCGACGGGCTGTTCGGCGGATTCCAGTCGTTGCCTGTCATGGTGGTCAACACCATGACCGGTCCTATCCAGGCCATCGACGGTGGATTCGAACACTCGATCGCACTCGGCGTCGATCGCTGGGTCTACACCTGGGGCCGCAACGCCCAGGGCCAGCTCGGTGACGGATCGCAGAACGATGCGGACGTTCCGGTCGCCGCGGCGGTGACCTGCGACGACTGCGAGAACGACAAGACACCGCCGGTCATCAGTTGTCCGTTGCCGGTCTCGATACTGGGCGGGGACAAGTGCTCGGCATCGCCGCCTCCGGCCAGCGCCGTCGACGAATGCGATGCGAAGCCCAAGGTGACCGCCAGCCCCGACCCGTTGACCGGGCCGGGTCTCCACACCGTGACCTACACCGCGATCGACGCATCGGGCAACGTGTCGACCTGCACCGTGGTGCACGAGTTGATCTGCCGCTAGTCGGCCTTCCCGCGGTCCTCGGACCGCAGTCCGGCGCCAACCCCTGGCGCGTGTGCCTCGAGGGCGCCCCGAGCATCCGGCTCGGGGCGCCTTCACCTTCGAGGAGGACCCGATGCCGAACGACCGGACAAGCCGCTTCAGTCCGAGCGCAGGGTCAGCGAGTAGGGTGCCCAGAAGTACGGATGAGGCCGGTTCTCGCGAATCTCTGCGGCGGCGCGATGCACCGCCGAAACCGGGTCACCGTGTCGCTCCAACTCCCGATGCAACGCCACCGAGAACTCAGCAGCGACATCGTCGTCCAGTTCCCAGAGTGTCATCAGCACGCCCCGGGACCCGGCCGTGAGAAAGGCCCAACCCAGCCCGACGATGCCCTGGCCGGGGATCGATTCTCCTTCGCCGGTGCTGCAGGCGCCGAGTACGACCCAGGCCTCGTCCAGGGGCAGCCGCCCGATCCGATCGAATCCCAGCCTGTTGTCCGCGGAGAGTTCCAGTCCGCTCTTGCGCGGGTCGAGGGACGAGGCTTCGGCGTGGGTGGCGAAATGGACCAGGTTCGGGCCGGCCTGCAGGGCTCCTTCGAGGGGCTCCGCGACGAACGCGGCGGCAGACAGGGCGGTGCTCCGTGACGTTCCCCAGATTTGCTCGAGTGCCCGGAGCTCCGAAGCCGCCCGGGGAAGCCGGGGGCGGCCGTCGCGGGTCGGGTCGCCGGCAAGCAGGACTCGCTCGAAGGGCTGGCTTCCTCTCGGGACGGTTCCCGGGCGCGGCATGCGGATCACCGAGAATCGATCGGCGAGGAAGCCTTCGCCGTTGCCGTCGAGGGGTAGGGCAGCCACCGGCAAGGTGGCCAGATCGCCCGCCGGGGAAAGCCATAGCCGCTCGATTCCGTCCAGGCCTGCGAGCAGGGGGTCGATCCAGGCTCGGCGCACCCGGCGACCTGCCTCGAGATCGGGGTTCAGGTCCGCCATCGGGTCGGATTGCGCGGCGAGCGCCTGCCCGGGGCGGCGCAACGCGGCCAGGTAGCGTTGCGCATCGCCGGCGACCTTCCGGGAGCCCTCGAGCCGGACAGCCCGAAGGTTGTCGCGGGTCGCAACCAGCGCGACGCTCCTCTCGGCGCCGATCAGATAGCCGAGCCAAGCTTCGTTCGGTTCCAGGCTCGCCGTATCGAAGGGACGCGCCTCACCGGGTTCCGACGCGATGCGGCCGAGCGCCCGGGTTTGTGCGCCCGCGAAGATCTCCGGCAACTCCGATACGGACTCCGGCGAACCCGCAAGCAGCCAGGCGAGATCCAGGTAGGGGTCGTTGCGCCCGGAGAGGAAGTACAGCCCGTCGCCGGTCATGTCGAGCCCGGTGCCCAGCCGTTCGATGGCGTCGATCGAGCGGCGGTAGGCTGCGGCGGCTGCGTCGAGATTGCCGAGCCGATGTTCCGCACCTCCCAGACCCTGCCAGGCCGACCAGGCCGCGTAGTCCTCGGAGTCGGTATCGGGGTACTTCAGATCGATCAGGGCGCGGAATCCGTCCCGGGCCTCTTCGGACCGACCCTGGCGGGCGCGAGCGGTCAACTCCAGCACCCGCGCCCGGGATTCCACGGGCAACCCGTGCTCCCGTACGGCGGCGGCCGCGGTGCCGAACAAACCCGCGGCGTCTTCGAGTTCGCCCCGCTCCATGGCCACCCGCCCGAGGCCGATGCTGCGCTCGGCGGCGATAACCGGCGTCGAGCTGGGCAGCGAACGATAGCGTTGGGCCGCCTGCTCCAGTTCGCCCCGGGCCAGCGCCTGGAACCCCAACGCGATCCGGACGTAGGGGCCGACCTCCAGGTCACCCGCCTCGGCGCACGCCTCGTCGAGCCGTTCGAGCTCTTCCCGGACGCCGTTCCAGTCTCCGAGCTCCATCGAGAGTACGGCGAGGTTGTACGCGATGGATCGGGCGACCGAGCCACGGCCGGCGTCTTTCAGCGTTTCGCTGGCCGCCGACATCGTCGACAGCGCGTCGCCGATGCGGTTGAGTTCGAGCTGCGTCCCGGCCAGATTGTTCAGGGCAAAGCCTTCAAGGTCACGCCGCTCGGCCTGACGGGCGGCGGCGAGGGCCTGCCGGTAGAGGGTTTCCGAGCGTTCCAGTTCCTGGTTGTAGTAGGCGAACACGCCCAGCCGGTTGAGATTGCAGGCGATCCCGGTCGGGTCCGCCTGCTGTTCGGCAGCGGCGGCACCCTGCTGAAAAGACTGTTGCGCTTCCTGCAGCTCTCCGCGCCGCAGCTCTACTTCTCCCTTGAACCACAGCGGCTCCCAGCGTGGCGCGCAGCGTTCCACCTGACCGGCCAGCCAGGCGCTCTCGGGAAGGTCGGCCGGGTCCGGTTTCGCCTCGAGGACCGCGCGCCAGGCCCGGTCACCGGTCGGGCAGGTGCCGACCGCCTCGATGGGATCGACGGGAGGCTCCGGCTTTTCCGTGCAGCCGCAGAGCAAGGCGGCGGCCGCCACTACGGCCGCCCCCTTGCATCCCACGGGGATCACTCCCAGTAGACGCCGGTGATGGCGTACAGAATGCGTTCCAACGCGTTCTTGGTCGGGTCGGTGTAGACGTAGTTCGGTCCACCGCCGCCGTAGGTCAGACCCAGATGCTTCCAGGGAGACGAGTTGGGGCCCAGCGGCATCGGCGGGCCGTTGCTGCCCGGTGTCGACGGGATGAAGTCGGCGCTGTTCTGGACCGACCAATCGGGGAAGATGCAGCCCTTGGTCTGAGGTGTCGGGCAGTAACAGGAGAAGCAGTTCGGATTGGAGGTGTCGAGACAGGTGCACCAGACGTCGAAGCCCGGATCGCAGCCGGGCGCCTGCCAGGCGACCGACCACTGGGACGGACCGACGGGTGCGATGTCGCTCGCTCCGGTGATGTTGATCGGACAACCCCCTCCGCCTCCATCGAATGCCGTTTCCGATTCGCCTGGACATATCTGGCACTTCCCGGGTTTCCCACTGCCGAGCAGGATCGAATCCACCTCGCCACTGGGCTTGAGCATGGAGATTCTATCGTCGTCGCGATGGGAAATGATCGCATCGGATGGTGCGTCCGAACGGACGAGGCTGATCGCGGTCGGACGGAACTCCAGGGGATAGCCCGCGGCATCGCAGGTGCCTGCGTTGAAGCGCAGCGCCCTGGTGCCGGTGGCGTCGATCCCGATGAAGGTGAAGCCGCCTGCGGGCCCGCTGAGAGCGCCGGCATCCATCCGCCCGTCGAACACGCAGCTGCCGTCACCGGTCAGGTTGAGCAGCGTCCCCTGGCCGGGCAGCGGGAGCAGCGCGTCGTCGTGATCGGCGACCACCGCAGCGCGCATCTCGTCCACGGCATCAGCCGCAAGAGCGAAGCTTCGTGACTCCACCGGAGCGAGGGTCCATGCCGCCGATAGCGTGAAGCGGTGGGCTTCGATCTGGGCCGGCTGGGTTTGATTGCGGATCGTTGCCCAGACCCGCGGCGAGTCGGGAGCTCCCGGTGCGTCGGCCACACTGATGCCCGAGCCGGTCCACGCTCCCGGCTCGCCCGACGGAACCGGCTCGACATCGACGATCAGCGCTCCCGTCGCGAGCTCGGTCAACACTTCCTGGTCGAAGACGATGATCTGAGGGGTGGCGTGACCCTGCTTGGCGCCCTTCCCGCCCTTGGTCGCCACGTCGGCGAGGACGTACAGCAGCGTGCGCGCATGGCCCTCGGTGTCCGTGGCCGGAAGGCCGGCGAACATGTCGCGAATGGTCGCCGGTGCATCGAGCAGCGCGTTCAGGTCGAGGAGTTCGACCGGGGCGCGGGAGATCCGGTCAAAGCGGATCAGCCGGCTGCCCGAAGCGACGAACACCTCGTCGTGCCGGTGGCCGGGAACCGTGGAAAGCGTCAGATCGGTCGCCGAGCCGATACGCTCGGGGAGCGCGACCTCATCGACGATCACCTGTTGTACCGGGTCGAACACCCAGAGGGAGCCGCTGCCTTCACCGATAATCCAGGTTTCTTGCGCCAGGGTTACGCTCGACGTCGCCGCCAGCGCCAAAAGTGCCGCCATGCCCACCAGGCGACCTAGGCCATCTCTCATTCTTGCCCTCCTCCTGTCTCTGACGAGACGTGCCATGAGACCGGGGTGTCCAGCCACGTTTCCTCGCCGGAGATCGATTTCAATACGAGGTGTCCCGATCCTTCCTCACGGTCTCCTACCGGAAGGGTGATCAAGATCGCTCCGCTGCCGGCACTGAGCCGGCGCAGTTCGTCAATCGTGAGGTAGGTGCGGTGCACCGATGAATCGTCCGCCATCGACCATGCGATCTCGACCCGCAGATCGCCGGGCTGCGACTCGGGAATCGGGACGGCCAGCGCAATCTCGATGCGACCGTCCCGGGCCGGCAGGCGCTCTGCTTCCCCGGCCCGCTGCGCGCCGCGGAGCAACGGCAGCTCCCGCAGCGTCAGGGCGGGGGAGTCGGGCACAACGGCCGTAGGTGCTTGACTCATGCGGCCTCCGAGGAAGGCCGTGAATGCCAGTGCCGCCGCTGCAGCCAGCGTGGCGGCGAGGCGGGTCCGGCGTTGCTTCCGGCGCGGCGGGACCCGTCGCGAGGCTTCCGCTGCGCGGACCTGATCGATCTGCTCGTTGCAGGCGGAACACAGGGCGAGATGTTCTTGCTCCTCGGGGAGTGGGTCCCGTCCGAGCGCGATGTCGACCAATCGTTCGGCGGCCAGATGAGTCCGGGCCCGTGCCGGAGCGCGAACCAGGTCGTAGACCTCGACCAGCGGCCGGCAGATCGAGCAGTTCTCCGCGTGTTGCGAGACCTCACCGGCAGTGCTCGGATCGAGATGTCCCGCGCGCCAGTCGGCGAGGAGATAGCGAGCCTGGGGATGATTCATGACGGGTCCTTGGCGCGCAGCCCGAGCTTCTCGCGCTTGAGCATGCGATCGAGGATCGATCGCGCCGACTTGAGGCACTTGTACATCTGGTTGCGCACGGTCTTTTCCAACCGTCCCTGCTCCGCCGCGATGTCGGCGTAGGTGCGCTGGTCCACCGTGTGAGCCGCGATCAACGTGCGGCAAGCGGGGCTGAGGCTCTCCAGTACCCGGGCGCCGATACGAACGCGTTCGGCGGCGAGGGCGCGGTGCTCCGCGTCTCCCATGGCGTCGGGGACGTCGACCGAGAGCTCTTCCTGAGGCCGCCGGCTACGCATCCAGTCCACGCAGCGGCGATAGGCGATGGTCCTTACGTAGGCCTCGAAGTTCCGGGGGTTGGCGTTGCTCTTCCCGGCTCGAAGAGATCGCCACAGGTCGGTCAGGGTCTCCTGAATGACCTCGGGTTGATCCTGTGCGGGAATGTAGAAGCCCTTGAACCGCACCGCTTCGCGCACGAGATCGGCCGCTGCGGCGACGACCTCGGGGTCGCCGGCGGCGAAGCGTTCGGTGGTTTCGTCGGTCGGCGCCTGCTTCACGTCATAAGCCGGGCGGGGTCTGCCTGCCACCCGTGCGCCGAGTATTCCCTGAAACGCGGTCATTGCGAACCTGCCCGGTCAAAAAAAGCGGCGAAACTGCGCGCTTCAGGGATCTAGTCGTCGGCCGGGCCGGAACGCCCCCGATTTTCTGAAAGAATTTTCAGTCGAAGATTTCCCGGGGGCGGCGGAGGGGGGCAGACGACTCTTGTCACGGGGCCTCGGACGCACGCCGAGGTCCTCCGTTCGCGAATTCCCTCGGGGGCACCTGGCAGTCTGTCTTCCTGCCCGGTCGACTGCCTCGCCAGGCCGAGGCTCTCCCGCGAACGTTGTACGGCGAGGCCGCTGCGGGGGACAGTTCGGAGCGGCCTCGCCGCTTTTTCGATTGCAGGGGAGTCGAGGTCAGGCGGACGCTCTTTGTTCCGCGATCCATTGCTCGGCCATGCGGCGGCCGGATGTCATCGCACCCTGGATCGACGCGGCTTCCCGGTGATCACCGCAGACCCAGACGCCGCTCGGGAGTCTGAGAGGCCCCGAGGCGAGGCTCCCCGGGGGCTGGGCGGGTAGCGCGTGGGGGATGCGATAGACCTGCAGAGGCGACCAGCTATCCACCGCGGCGCCGAACCAGCCACGTAGCTGAGCGCGAGAGGCATCGACCAACGAGTCGTCATCCTGATCGGGCACGCCGACGGTCGACACCGAGATCAGCGCTTTGCCCGCCGGCGCCAGTTCCGGCGACACGTTGCTCGGCACGACCAGGTTGTTGACCGGGCCGGATTGCTCACCGTCGAGGACCAGCACCGGCTGCCGAAGCGGCGGCGTGTCGGCGGCGAAGTAGATACAGGCGGTGCCCCGCTGGGTCGGGGAGTCGAAGCCCTGGCCGGCCAGCCGCGCCGCCTCGGGTCCCTCGACCGCGAGGACCACCGTGGAGGCCTCGATCTGTTCGCCCCCTTCGAGCCGGACATGATCGGCGGCGACGGATTCCACCCGTGCGCCGGTGCGCAGGGTGTCCGCCGGCAGACGGCCGGCGAGCTGGCGGGGGATCTCTTCCATGCCCTTGGCCGGCATCGCCACGTCGCCGGAGCCGAACATCCGGTAGGTGAAGCGGAAGAAGGCGGCACTGGTCTCGAGTTCACGCTCCAGGAATACGCCGGCGAACCAGGGGCGGAACAACCCGTCAATGATCGAGTCGGAAAAGCCGAGGGCGCGCAGCTCTTCGAGGGTCGAGCGGTCGGCTGCGGAACTCTCCGGCAGCGGTAGCTTGCGCAGCTTGCCGACCCTGAGCTTGTCGCCGAAGCTGCCGACGGAGGCCATCAGCCCGGAGAGAATGGAGCCGGGATGCCGCCGTGGGTCCATCAGCCGGGTGAAGCCGCCATCGCGGCGAACCCAGGTCCCCGCATCGAAGGGCCGCAGGTCGAGAGCGTCGTAGTCGAGCATCGCGCGGGCTTCGGGGTAGGCGGTCTGCAGCACCTGAAAGCCCCGGTCGAGACGGAAGCCGTCGACGACATCGGTGCGCACCCGGCCGCCGGCGGCATCGGAGGCCTCCAGCAGACGGCAGGGGATGCCCGCTCGGGTCAGGTGCAGCGCACAGCAGAGGCCGCTCAGTCCGGCGCCGACGATCACCACGGGTTTGCTCATGGGAAGCCCTCCAGGCCGGTACCCTAGATCAATCGGCGAGGGCGTTCCAGCGAATCAAGCCTCGGCGACAGGCGGCGGCATCAGCGGCAGCAGCACCTCGACCATCGCCTCCGGGGGATCCGCCAGGCGAATCCAGCCGCCTGAGGGGCGCAGGAGCCTGCGCGCGGCAGCCAGTTCCCGCGCATGACGGTCGATAGGTCTATGGAGCGCCGCAGAGGCGGTCGAGGGGCGCGCCGCCGGAGTCCGGCGGATGCGGCACACCAGGTAGGGCCCGGGGCTGTGGGGAGGTTCGTCCCGTTGAAGGCTGGAGCCGAGATCCGCTCCGTAGACCTCGACGGCGCGGGTGGAGACATGCAGCGTCGCGATCCCGTCTTCCTTGCCGCGGACGCATTCCAGCACCGCCATCAAGGCCTGCTGCAGGCGCTGATAGTCCGCCTCGACCATCGGTAGCTGCTCGGCCAGATCGGTATGCACCTGGGTAATGCCGTGGGCGGTGACCTGCCGCAGGTGCAGGGTGTCCCGGGTAACGGCCGAAAGGTCGAGCGGTTCGATCGCGGCGCCGCGATGGCCCGAATGCAGGCCGAGCCGGCCGCAGAGCGCCCCGGCCCGTTGGGCAGAATGCAGGATCCGTTCGAGGTTGTGGCGGGTGTCGGCGCTGAGGCCCCGGTCCATCCCGGCCAGGGTCGCGTGCCCGAGGATCGCCGTCAGCATGTCGTTCATGTCGTGGGCGATTCCGGCGGTGATGCGCCGCATGACGCCGTTCCCGGAGTTGCCGACCTCCCGCTCCAGGGTGTCCCGTTCCAGGGTGCTGCCGATGCATTCCGCCATCAACCGGATGATCTCGCGGTCGACATCGCCGAAGTTCACGTCGCGGGGGGAAAGGCTGGAGAAGTTCAGGGTTCCCCAGGTCTGCCCGAAGACGCGGATCGCGATGCCGAAGTACGCCTCGAGCCGGAAATTGACATAAGCCGGGTGGAGGTTCCACTCGGTCTGGGCCGCGTGTTCGAAGCCGACGGGGCCGTCAGCGGCGATGGTCTTCTGGCAGTAGGTTGCCCCGAGGGCGAAGGAATCGCCCCGCGCGAGCTCCACCTCGGGGGGACTGTGAACTTCGACGACCTCGTAGCTTTCGTCCTCGACCTGGGCCAGGATGCCGATCGGCAGCCCGAACTGGGCGCAGCCCAGGGCCAGCATCGCCTCGGTGCGGCTTCGAGGCTCCTGACTTTCCATGATGGTGATGTCGTGCATCGACCGAAGCACGGCCGCCACACGGGGGTCCGCAATCTGCGCCATCGTAGGCCTCCTGGGGTAAAGGCTGACAGGCTGAAGTACTGACCGGATTATAGCGGACCACACCCAACGGGAGTGTCCGGAGATTTCAGACTCTAGCGGTGAAGTTCGCGAAGGTGCTCGGCGAGCATGCGGGTGGCGTCGGTCGTGGTGAAAATACCCGAGAGACCGCTCTCGCCCCGAATCAGCGCGCAGCCGATCCGGCGCTTCGCCAGCGTCTCGAGCACCTCGTCCAGCGGAGCTTCAGCCGGGACGATGTACAGATCGTCATCGACCATCACGTCCCCCACCGGCAGCAGCGGCGGCATGTCCACCATCGGATCGAAGGAACGGCGAAGGTCCCGGTCCGAGAGCAGGCCCACCAGCTCTCCGTCCCGGGTGACCGGCAGGTGCCGAATCCCCTGGGACTGCATCAGGTTCTGGGCCTCGACCAGGTTGGCACCTGCCTCGATCGAGTGGGGCATCGGGGTCATCACGGTCTGGATGTCGGGCATGCTCATGGTGTGCGAAACCTCCTGAAGAAAGACCTTAGAGCAAACCCGCCCGGCCAACCACCCAGGGTGCCGGCAGCGTCCACTTCGAGGCGCAAGTTTGTGAACCAGCGACAGACCGGCGCGACAAGACCAGGAGACGGACAGACCCTCGGGGGCTGGGCGCAACGGGGTGCCGAGCCGTCACGGTCATTCAACTCAGGAGTCTTCATGCACAATCGTACGTTTCGCGTCGTGCTGTTGTCGGTTCTCGTATGCCTGCTCGCGGTGACGGCCGCTGTTGCCCAGCGTCCTCCGGCGAACAACCCGCCTTGCGGTTTCTTCGAGCGCATCGAGGCCGGGAACTACAGCGGCTACGACGCGGATCCGCTTTGCGGCCCCCTCACGTCGGATCTCTACCTGCCTCCGTGTAACGGAGAGGACCTTGTCATCGAGAACCAGGGTCAGTGGACGAGCTTCTGGTCAAAGCACGACCCGTTCAACCCGGCTCCGACCGTAGACTTCAACCAGCACTTCGTCGTGGTCACGTTGCTGGGAGAACGGCGGAACCAGAATCACTCGATCGGCGTTACCTGCGTCCAGTACCTCGAGAATCCTCTTGTCCCCGGTCAGATCGGGAGCGTGCGAGTGACTGCCGAGGACTACAACGCCGGCGCCAACTGCATTCTGTTCCCCTTGTTCTCGAACTACTACGACATCGTCAAAGTCAACCGGACCGACGGGCTGCTCAGCGACACCACGACCACATTCGTCCACGAGAGCTTCACCATCGACTGTCCCGCGGATGACCCGGACCAGTGCTTCCCCTGCATCGCCTGTGCGCCGGGGCAGACCAGTGACCCGCAGGGGACTCCCTGCTGCGACGACTGTTAGCTATAGGAATCAACCAGGGCGGGCGGCCTCGCGTTTGGGGGCCGCCCTTATCGTGCTGACCGCTTCGCGGCGGACCGCAGGTAACTCGTCACGGCGCTCGCCAGTTCGAGGCAGAGCTCGTCGAGGTCCGGGAGTTCCTCGCCGGACCAGAACTCGCGGAAGATGATGCGCTCTCGCAGCGTGGTCGTGGCGAAGAGCATGGCGGTGTTGACCCGCTTGCGCCCTACGGCCCTTGCCGGGGCGAAGTGCTCCTCCAGCCACCCGCTGGCCAGGGCGAAGAGGGGACGGTTCTTGGCCGCCCGGCTTGCCTTGCGTTTGTCGTTGGTCCGTGCCCGTTCGATGATCGCCCGGGCCACGCCGCGATGTTCCACGTAGACCGCGGACAGTGCAACGAGAGCGCCGGCCAGGCGGGATTCCACGCTCACGCCTCGAGCCGGAGGCTGGAGTGCCCCGGCGAGTCGCTCGCCGACTTCCGCGAAGGTCTTCTCTTCGAGGTAGTCCAGCAGCGCTTCCTTGTTGGCGAAGCGGAAGTAGAGCGCGCCCACGGTGACGCCGGCCCGCTCGGCAATCTCGGCGACCCCGGCCTTCTCGTAGTTCTTGTCGCGCAGCACCTGTTCGGCGGCGCGAGCCAGACGTTTGAGGGTTTCCTCGCTTCGCGCCTGCTTGGCGGGCTTCAACTCAAGGCCTCCTTCTTCCGGGTTGCGCCAAAACATAGCATCGATTATGCTTTCTGGGAAACATAACGAACGCTATGGAAAAGGAGCCCGGAGGTGGTCCGATGAGACAACCCGGCAATCCGGCGTCCCCCCTTCGAGATGCCGCGGACATCGCTGTTCTGGTGGTCATCACGGCGACGGCGGTCGTCGTCGCCCAGGCCCTCGACCCCGCGAGCCCGGCGGGGAATCGTGCTGCGATGGCGGGAGTTCTCGCGGCCATCGGCTGGGCCTTCCTGGCGACCCGCTTGCGGCGGGAGCGAGTGGGGGCCCTCGGGGTCGGCCGCCCCGATAGTTGGCCTCGGACTCTCGGGCTGGCCGTCGCCGGGACCGTGGTGCTTTTCGTCGTCGGGATTCTGGTTCAGGCGGTCGTATTGCCGCTCTTCCTCAAGCAGGCCACGCCGGA
The DNA here is from genome assembly GCA_001664505.1 of Acidobacteria bacterium Mor1. GTDB lineage: Bacteria > Acidobacteriota > Polarisedimenticolia > Polarisedimenticolales > Polarisedimenticolaceae > Mor1. Next base: position 2,737,868 of record CP011806.1, on the reverse strand, counting down.
AACAAGCCGGTTCGACGCGATCCGCGGCAATCTACCGGTCCTGGTCCGAACCCTCGCGGTGGTCTGGACCACCGCCGCCTTCGGAGAAGAGGTCGTGTACCGCGGCTTCTTGCTTCCCCGGCTCGAACGGCTCTTCGGCGGCGGCAGGTTGGCGGCCCTCTGTGCGCTCCTGGTCGGAGCCGTCGGGTTCGGCCTGCTCCACCTCTACCAGGGGCCGGCAGGTGTGATCGTGACCGGTTGGACCGGGATCGCGCTCGGGGCGATCTACTACCTCAATCGCCGCAATATCTGGGCCGCCGTCATCGCTCATGGTCTGACGCACCTGATCTCCTTCGGCATGCTGTACGCGGGTTTGCTGCCCGGGTGATTCGGTTCCGGGCTCCGCACTCCGAGCCCGCTTGACGGGACGCCGATATCGCCGGATAGTCAGGGGATCCGTGGCTTCGGGGGGTCCCAGATGCGGTGGGTTCCGCTCGCTATCGTGCTCCTGCTCCTGTCGACGGCGCCGATCTCCGCCCAGGATGCGGACGGTGACGGCGTCCTCGATGCGGTGGACAACTGCGTCGACCGCTTCAATCCGCTCCAGCTCAACAGCGACTACGACCGTTTCGGCAACGTTTGTGACGGCGATCTCGACCAGGACGGCGTGGCCGACGGTACCGATCGATCCCTGGTCATCGGCGAGAGCGGCAGCTCCAGCCCGCGCCCGGTAGCCGATCTGAATGAAGACGGGGTCGTCGATCAAACCGACGTCGACTGGTTCATCGACGAGTTGGAAGGCAACCCTCTCGGACCCGCCGGGCCGATGGCTCACGACGCCGACGGAGACGGCCTCCTCGATTTCTGCCGTGCCGGCGACTACGAGAGTTGCATGAACGGCTGCGCCGGGGACTTCGATACCTGCTACGGGACCTGCGGAAACGGCCGTCCGCCGTTTCGAGAGCGGTGGGACGAAACCACCCAGCCGAATCTGATTCAGAACGGAGAACTCGCGGGCACACCGCCGACAGGCTGGGGCACGCTGAACCAGCGCTACATCGACGCGAGCCCCGACGTGCGCCGGGTAGGGGATAGCGCGTTCCAGTGGCTGGCCTGGGGTGGCGCCGGGCACGGGGGCGGCGATCTGTGCGGCAGCTCCTGCGTTCAACCGCAGCCGGTGCCGGTGGCCCACGGTAGCGCCTACGTCTACTCCTTCTTCGTCTGCATGCCCGAGTATCCACCTACCTCCATGAGCCTCTCGTTCAGCGAGTACGACGGTTCGGGAACGTTCTTGGGGAACGTCGGTGGAAGCAAGCTCATGCCTTCACAGGAAGGAGTCTGGGAGGAGACCGCCTACGTCTACCGCCCCTCCAGTGCGGAGGTCGCGTTGGTGCGACCGAAGCTCTTCCGCAAGGCCGGCCCGGGTTGGGCCCGCATGACCCTGTGGGCGGATGACTTCGCCTTCTGGCAGTTGCCGCCCGACGGAAGCCCGACCTACCGCATGCCGCCGGCCGCCAAGCATTCCTTCAATGGGGCGCGTACCCGGGTGGATGATCTGGGCAACTTCGAGATTTTCCGCGACGGCGAGTGGCGTCCCTTCTTTCCGTTCACCATCTACGTGCATCATCCGCAGGACTTTCAGGTCTACTCCGACGCCGGCTTCAACGTGGCGATGAACGAACGGGGTTTCGGCGTCGAGGCGGGCAAGGCCATCGATGCCGTGTCGCCGTTCAATCCCGACGGAATGGAGTACCTGTTCATCTCCCACACCTGGAGTGACCCGGGTCCGACCGATCTGCAGCTCGACGTGGCGTTGGACAACCTGCGCACCAAGACCTCGCCGGCCCGGGGCGTCCGTCTGTGGGAGCGGCTGTTCGCGTTCAACTACGACAACGAGATCTTCTCCGACTGTGGCCTCGAGGACGACGTCACCGAGGAATGCCTCCAGCGCATGTGGCAGGCGCAGATCGCACCGATGACCGACATCTTCCAGGCGGACCGGGACGAGAACGGCGGGGTGCGCGGCGTCCCCTCTTACATGTTGAACGGCAACGAGGGGGTCGCTCGGGCCTACGACAAGCCCGAGAGCGCGGTCAACGCCCAGGGCGACCTGCGGATGGACATCACCGGGACCTACGGTGCCGAGAGCCTGGGCCACATGGGGCACATCGACAATCAGACCGCGCCGCCGCTGAACGTCCAGATCCAGACCAGCGTAGGCGATCGCTACCGGGCACTGGCCTACGGAGGGGTCGGTCTCGGCGCCAAGATGATCGGCACCTGGCGCGACTGGGCACCTACGACCGGAAGTCACGGCAACATCTACAAGTCACCTGTCCTCAGGCTTTGCGGAGCGACGGACTTCGGCCTCCAGGCCCGGCTGAACTACTACAACCCGCCGGGGCAGATCATCGAGGGGTTGCTGAGCGGCGCCCGAGCAGAGGTTCTGGCAAACCCCACCGCCTACAACAGCTGTAGCGGCGACGGGGCGTCCTACAGGATCCACATGCAGAGCGGGGAGTTCCAGATCGGCGAGGGGCTGCGGGATGTATCGAGCGGCGACCCGATCGCGGGCGCCAGCGTGGCCGAGGTGTCCGGGGCGTTTCTGGTCGACTACCAGATCACCATCGAGCAGCGGAACTGGTACCAGGAGATCCCGAAGCTGCGCCGGGAGTTCGAGGCGCTGGGGCCGGTGTTGCGCGCCACCCACTGGACAGACTGGGGCGCGACCTGCAACGCCACGGCGATCGACGAACCGGGGCAGCCGGGTGTGCCCTTCGGCGATGACGGGATCCTCTGCGGGCGCCGCGAGCTCGACGGCAAGGGTTACCTGATCCTGGCCAACAACTACCATCGGGTCGACCCCTACGCTCCGTGGGATCAACAGATCGTCGGCAGCCGCCTCCAGGTCGAGGTCCAGCTCGACGGCCTGGCCTACGCACCGGATCGCGCCGTCCCCTTCGACCCGGAGAACCTGACGTTCACCGAGGTCGGGGCCGCCCCGATCGCCGCCGGGAGCTTCACGGTTCAACTGCCGGCGCTGGGTGTGCTGGTCGTTCGCCTGGAGGACGCCGCACCGGCGCCGTCGGGTGTCTCGGACGCTGCGGCCGGCATGAACCCGATGACCGTGTCCGACCGGTTGGACGCCGATACCGTCGTGTTGAGCTACGACCCTGCCTGCGGCGCCGGCGATCACGGCGTGCTCAGCGGCCCGCTGGGGTCGGTCGGCAGCTACGCCTACGACCGCATGGGCTGCGGCCTCGGCACCAGCGGAAGCGCGACGGTGGATGTGGGGGCAGGGGATCGCTTCTGGCTGCTGGTCGGTCGGACGGCGGAGTTCGAGGGCGGTGCCGGAGCTGCGACATCGGGGCTCGATCGCCCGGGATCGGATCCGGCGTTCGGCTGTCATTTGCCCCGTACCCTCGGCGAGGCTTGCCCGTAAGGTGGCCGTTCTTTGAATATGCCTTGACAGTTATATGCCCAGATGCGTATGTTTCGGGCATGGCGACATCCTTCGAACTTCTCGCGGATCCCACCCGGCGGCGCGTCCTCGATGAACTCCTGGCGGGCGAGCGTTCCGTCGGCGAGCTGGTCGATCGCCTGCAAATGAGCCAGCCCGCCGTCTCCAAACAGCTGCGCGTCCTGCGCGACGCCGGCCTGGCGTCGGTGCGGGTAGACGCCCAGCGGCGGATCTATCGGCTGGAGCCGCGCGGCCTGCGAGAGGTCGACGAATGGTTGGCGCCCTACCGCGCCTTCTGGGAGGAGCGCCTGGACGCCATGGAGCGCACCCTCGATTCGATGGACGATTGAGATGAGCGCTTCGTTTTCCAGAGACGGGAAGCGCTACACCGTTCGCTTCGAACGGCTGCTGTCTCATCCTCCCGAGAAGGTCTGGCGCGCCCTCACCGAGCGGAAGTTCATCCGGCAGTGGTTCCCCTGCGACATCGTGGGGGAGTGGACCGCCGGTGCGAAGCTGCAGTTCATCCTGGAAGGGGTCGCCGCAGTGGGCGCCCGCGAAGAGGACCACCACGGAGAGGTGCTGGCGGTGGAACCGCTCCGGCTGCTGGAGTTCCGCTGGGGCCGGGAGATCCTTCGCTGTGAGCTGAGCCCCGACGGTGACGGCTGCAGGTTCCTCTTCGCCCACAGCTTCGAAGACAAATCGACCGCAGCGCGCAACGCGGCCGGCTGGGAGATGTGTTTCGCCAACCTGGATCGCGCCTTGAACGGCCAGGCTCCCGCGGAGTTCGACATGGCGGCATGGGCCGTGCTGTTCGAGCGGTACGTCGAGGCGTTGGAGCCCCAGGCCGGTTCGCAACAAGGAGCGCCTTCACCCGGCGACTAGCGCCGGCAAACCCGATCGGGGTTCGAGCGCGCCCGCGAGGTTTGTCGTTCGTCCCAGGAGGTTCTTCATGAGTTCCGTACCGCGACCCGACCTGTCCGCACGGCCGTTGAAAACGAGCGGCACCTACACCGTCAACGCAAGCCCTGAGGCCGTCTACGCCGCCTGGACCGCCCGCTTCGACAGCTGGTTCGCCCAGGCGGGAACGGTCGCCATGGTGGCGGAGCCGGGGCGGCCCTACTTCTTCTACAACCGCAACGAATGGGGGCGGCATCCGCACTACGGGCGGTTCCTCGAGGTTGCGCCGGACAGGCTGGTCGAGATGACCTGGATGACCGGCGACGGCACCGACCGGGGCACCGCGGGAGCCGAGACGGTACTGCGCGTCGAGCTTTCTCCGAGCGGCGATGGAACGGAGATCCGTCTGACTCACTCGGGCTTCGTCTCCGAAGAGTCTTGCCGGGCCCATGCGGACAACTGGCCCCTGGCGATCGAGGAGTTGGAAAAGGCGCTTTCCTAGCAGGGCGCGGCTGAGGCCGGGGCTCCCCCTATCCAGCGGAGTCGGCGCAAGGTTCTCAAGCAGGCTCTTCTAAGGTACGGTACCCGCAGTCGTGCATCCTGGCCGGGGCAACTCGGCACTCCGACGATCTACGGGCCACAGCATCCCGTGACCTTGAGAGGCGCCGCTCGATGGCCCGAGACCGACTTGGAAGCAAGCTCAGGTTCGTCTTTGCGGCAATCGTGGCGGTGTCGACCTTGTCGGGCGTCGCTGTTGCGATCGCGACCGCCCCTCCTTCGGGTCTGTTGTCGCCGGACAGGTACAACTCCCTCTACACGTTCCACGCTGCGATGATGTGGATTCTGCTGCCGCTGCTTCTCGTGATTGTGCGGCGGCGCGACCTCGAGACGCACGCTCCCTTCTGGGCGCTCGCAGCGGCCTGCATCGTCGGAGGGCCCGTAGCGGGCATGCTGACGGTCGACTCGGTTGGGGTGAGCGGGGGAGGGATCATCGCGGCGGGCATCGGCTCGCTGGTGCTGGCGGCGGCTGCGATGCTCCAGGATGACGTGCCGTTCGCCAGCCGGGCCTGCCGCGCGTTCGGGTTGGCCTGGGTGGGGCAGGCATTGGTGCTGTTGGGAGCAGGCTACGTTCTTTCCATCGACGCCTTGTCGACGCTTCCGTACTGGGTCCATGAGTTTCTCCCCCATGTTCCGGACTCCGTCGTCCTGCTGCAGCTTCCCGCGTGGACCACTCCAATCGTGATTGCCGCCGCGTCGACCGCAGCTACTGCGGCTGCAGCAACGACCGACGTCGGGTACCGTCGCTTCATCCCTCTCGGTGCGGCGGCGCTGGTGGGCGTGGCCACCGTATCGGGGGCCTATTTCTCCACACCGCTCGCGGCTCTCGCCTGGCCCGTTGGTGTTGCGCTCGCCGTCTACGCGTACCGAGTTGCCGGCCACCTCGAGGATGCATGGCCACGCTGGGCGGCGCGCCTACAGGCGGTCCTGTTCGTCGAGGCGTTGACTCCATTCTGCTTCCTCCGCCTTGTCGCAACGGACGTCTTCCTCCACGACACCCTGTTCGTGAGCGGGACCCTTCATCTGGCATTCTTCGTCGGTGCGGTCGGCTGGATGGCTGCCGCGCGCCCGCAACGGGTCGGCGGACTCGGGTGGCTGGGCTTTGCCGGCGTCGCGGTGGGCGGTCAGATGCTGGCGCTCAGCCATTTGCTAGTGGGCAGCCAAGGTATGCCCCGGCGGTATTCTCAATACCTGTCGGACCGCCCGTTCTATCGTTTGATGCATGAGACCGCGGCGGTGGCGGGTGTGATCCTCGTGCTCGGTGTGATCGCCGTGTGGCTGGGTACCCGTCGAGGCGACTCGAATTCCTCGACCAGGTGATCCGATCGCCAGGCTCGACGATTGGTTGAACCGATCGGCGGCGGACGTGCTCAGCGCGTCGAGACCGCGCAAGTTGCAGCGCTGCAACATGAATTCCCCATAACAGGCGGTGCTGGAGAACCGAGCGAAGCTCGGCGCGCAAACGCCTTTGTTCGTCGTGCAATTCCAGTGCGGGTTCGAAGTCCGCAAGAACGATTCCCTTCGAAGTAGCGTGCACTCCAGCATCCGTAGAATCCCCGGCAGCAATGATCGATGACGCCGGCTTCCGGCGCGTGATGAGGGGAACCATGTGGTTAACGATCCGGTCGCAAGAGTTCTATCGTCGAGCAGCGATTCTGACTCTGCTGTGCTTCTCATACAGCGGAGTCGCTGGGAGTGAGTGCTTTCTGATGAGCGAGTCGGGCCAGGCTTCGGTTACTTCGAGCGGCCGAGTTTGTCTCGCGTTCAACGATGATTGCGGCACATTCGGCGGCAACAGCGGTTCGTACACCGTCGAGCTCACGCTGGAGCGAGGCGGCAGCACGGTGGAGGGGCCGAACACCCTCGTCGTGCGCGGCGTCGATGCGCCATGCCTCACCGACTTCGGAGGCGGCCCGGGCGCGGGGATCTATCAGCGTTGCACGAGTTGGTCCGCTCAGCCCGGGGATCTCCTGATCTGGAACGCCTCCGGTACGGTTCTTCGCAACGGTGCCGACCCGACCGCAGACACCGGGCCGGACGGGGAGATCGGTGAGCCCACCACCGCGCTATCGCTCTGTCAGGGACCTGGGAATCGATACGGCCTGACCGGTTCGGTCGGCGGTTGGCCGGAGCAACACGATCCGTCGTGCAGCCCCCCGGTCTGCGGGACGCCGGTGACCGCTGCAAGCAAGATCTACTGGACCGATTTCGAAGGGGACAGGCTGCAGCGAGCAAATCTCGATGGTACCGCCGTGGAGACCCTGATCACCTCCGGCCTAAACGAGCCGAACGGTATCGCCCTGGACGTTGCCGGTGACGCGATTTATTGGACCGAGTTCAACGGAGGACGTATTCGCCGGGCCGCGCTCGACGGCTCCAACCAGACCGATCTGATCTCGAGTGGCATCTCATTATCCGAAGGAATCGCTCTCGATATCCCGGCCGGCAAGATGTACTGGGCGCAGCGTGGTTCCGAACGGATTCAGCGGGCCGATCTGGACGGGACCGACATCGAACTGTTGACGACCTTCGTCGATCGGCCCTACGGCATGGCGCTGGATCCCTTGGCCGGCAAGATGTACTGGACCGACTACGGCGGGGGCGCTCGCTGGATTCGCCGGGCGAACCTGGACGGTTCCTCGGGCGAGAACGTGCTCGAGAACTTGACCGGCCCCCGCGGAGTCGCGCTGGATGTCACCAACAGCAAGCTCTACTGGGTCGATACGTTGGATGACCGGATCTATCGGGCCAACATCGACGGGTCGGCACAGGAGACGCTGATCAGTAGCGGTCTCGATTTTCCCCGGGGTATCGCACTCGACCTGACCGGCGGGAAGATGTACTGGACCGACGCAGGGATGCAGAGGATTGAGCGTTCGAATCTCGACGGCAGCAGCCGAGAAGTCTTGATTGATACCGGGCTCGTGGGACCGAATGGCATCGCCGTGGACGTGCTGGACGCGAACTGCGACGGGGTCGACGAAGACGGCGACGGTTTCTTCGACGAGGATGCGGCGATCGAGTGCGATGACGGGGACCCTTGCAATGGGGTCGAGACCTGCGACGCGGCACTCGGCTGCCAGCCCGGAACTCCAATCGACTGCAATGCCGGAAGCGTGCCTGATGGAGACGACGTTCCCGGTGGCTTGATGAACGTCGACATCGATGCTGCAGGCGACATTACGCTCAGCTGGAGCGAGTCCTGCAACGGGGGCGACGGTGACTACGCGGTGTATGAGGGGACCCTTGGCGACTTCTCGAGTCACACGCCGAAGTCGTGCACGACCAGTGGGGCGACGAACTCCACGTTCACTCCCGCCTCGTCCAGTGTCTATTTTCTCATCGTGCCCAGGGGGAGTTTTCGAGAGGGCTCCTATGGAACCGATTCCGACGGAAGTGAGCGCCCGCAGGGAGCAGCGGCGTGTCTGCAGCAGGCGGTGGAGACCTGCCTCTAAAGGAGAGGCCTTTCCGAGGGCTGGAGCCCCGAGAACGTGGGCTTCAGCTCGCACCGAGGGTTCGGCTTCGCCCGTCAGTGGTGTTTGAGGTCGGCGAAGATGGCATCTCGGATTGTGCCGATCTCGGCGAAGCCGTAGTTGCTCACGATGACCAGTTCGAGATCGCCTTCCGCCAGGAAGCCGAACAAAGACACGTAACCGTTGGTGCCGCCGGAATGGTTGACGAAGTCGCCGCTACCGGACTTCCGAATGAACCAGCCGAGACCCATGCCGGTCGTTTCGGAGATCGGGTGGGGATCGGCGACCATCAGCGCCACCGTCTGCGGGGAGAGCAGGTGGCCCGACCGGTAGGCTCGAAGGTAGGCCGAGAGATCGGCCGCGGACATATGCAGCGCGCCGGCACCGCGCTGGACGAACGAGTAGCTCCGAGCTGGGGATAGGTCGCCCGGCTCCCCGTTGTAGCCCTGCACGAGGTCATCGGTGTTGGCCGCCTGCAGCTCTTCGGTGTCCGGATCGACCTGTTCGAATCGAGCGGTGGTCATTCCTGCGGGATCGAAAATCAGACGCTGTGCTTGCTCTTCGAAGCTGCCGGAGTCCGCGCTCTCCGCCACGAGAGTCAATAACTCGTATCCGAAGTTGTTGTAGGCCCACTCAGGGGCGTCCGGCGGTTCTTCCGGGTCGTGAGCCGCCAGCACCGCAGCCATCGCCGAGGAATGATCCCGTACGCCGTCGCGATACTGTTCCAGCAACGCCCCCGTCAGGTCGGGCAGCCCCGATCGATGCCGCAGCAGGGACTCCACGGTGACTCCGGACCACGCTTCGGGAGCGGCGGCGACATGGTCTCCCAACGTATCTCCGAGGCGCAGCCGTTCTGAATCGACGTGAGCCATGACGACCGCCGCCGTGATCTGCTTCGAGGTCGAGAAGATCTTGAACAGGCTCCCGGGAGCCACCCCCTGGCCGCAAGCGACCTCGAAGACGCGTCCTTCGCCGTGGCGCACCCGGACGACACCGGAGAAACGCCCTTCCTCGCACGCACTTTGGATGAGCGCCTGGGTTGCTTCGAGAACGAGCGGTTCAGGCGGCTGTGTCGACCCGCAGGCACCGAATCCGATCGCCAAGATCGACAGCGCGACTGTCCGGCGCACTCCGGTACCGTGCATGCTTCCACTCCTCTTGGTGAGCGCCCAGACAGACCAGCCGAAGTGAGGCGGTGTGGCCCTCGGAGTGACCTACGCCAGAAGCGGTGGGGTAGTTACAGGGACTCGCCGCCACCGCGCCGAGAAACGGCGCGGTGCCACCAGAGCACGTCGGCTCCGACAGCAGCGAACGAAGAGAGCGAATGGCGGAGCCGACGGGACTCGAACCCGCGACCTCCGGAGTGACAGTCCGGTGTGCTAACCAACTGCACCACGGCTCCGCAATGGTCTGGCTTGGTGGGCGGTACCGGACTCGAACCAGTGACCCCCTGCATGTAAGGCAGGTGCTCTAACCAGCTGAGCTAACCGCCCGCCCGTGCTCCTTCCGGGCCGAAACCCGCCAGGAACCGGAGGAAAGTACCGCATCCCCAGGGGGTCGTCAAGAACGGAAAGCCGTAGTTCGTCAACGGGGAATCCGCTCCATATAATGTTGGTTTACAGGGGCGTGGGGCCCGATGGCCCGAAACGGAGTTCAGATGCGGCTTCTCGCGGTTTTCGCCGATATCCGGGGCACCCGGGTCCTTCCCGTGGCGCTGCTGGCCATGATCCTGGCCCTGCCCGCCTTCGCCACCGGCGAGGAGGCCGTCGCCGGCCAGGTCACCGACGGCGCGGCGCCTGAAGCCTCGGCGGCTTCCAAGACCTCCCGCCTCCAGGGGAGCGCCTTCATCGACCGCCGGACCAAGGTGACCGGCGCCTCGGTGATGGCCCAGTGCCCGGAGCATCCCCGCAAGGTCTGGCTGACCGCCACCGACGAGAAAGGGCAGTTCCGGGCCGAAGGCCTGCGCAACGGCGACTACACCGTCCAGATCTTCCGCGAGGGGCTGGCGCCGGTCCGCAAGGACCGGGTCGAGGTCCTGTTTCCCTACCGCGCCGTGGTCGAGTTGCCGATGGCCCGCCAGACCGGCGTGGTCGACCTGGTCGCCCAACGTCCCCGTTCGGCCAAGGCCACCAAGGGGCCCGCTGAGCTCGAGGGCCGGGTCTGGGGCGAAGACGGCGAGCCGATCGGCGAGGTGCTGGTACGCCTGCTCAACGAGGACGGCGCCGCCGATCCCCGGGTGATGCGGACCGACGGCAACGGCGACTTCTGGTTCGAGGATCTGATCGACGGCGGCTGGCGCCTGGAGATCCAGGGCTTGGGCTACCTGCCGATCCGGGTCAACCTGGAAATCGAGGGGACGATGGAAACCAAGGTGCTGCTGATCAAGCAGCCCGCCAGCTACACTCCGTCGCCCATCGACCTGCTGCCCCACGAGCAGCCGACGCCGCCTCCGGCCGCCGGCAAGGCACTCCGCGCCGACAACTAGCCGTCGTTCGGGTCTCACCTGCCGTAGAGCTACGCGCGGCGCTCCATCTCGTCGACGAGGGTCTCGAGCCCTGGCGAGTCCGCCTCGTTCAGCCAGTAATCGCCTTCGACCCACTCTTCGTCGACTTCAAACTCCAACACGACGGCAGGCCGTCGCCTGACGAGAACCGTGGGCAGCAGGATCGGGCAGGCGAGGAGGGTCAGCAGCAACAGGCCCGGGAACACCCATTCCTTGATGAATCCGAGCCCCATGTCGTACAGGGGCCGGAAAACGTCTATGCCCAGTCCTTGCTTCGCGGCGATCGCCGCCAGGGCGACTGCAAGCTGTGGGGCGAGTATCCAGGCTGCGACCCGAACGATGTTTCGTCCGTCGAAGCGCTCGACGCGGGTGAAGCGAGGGTTGGGTAGCGGGGACAACAGGCCGTTTTCCTGCCGTACCATCAATCGATTCCACTGCAACTCGAACTCGACCGGGGACCGATCCTCGATCGACGAGGCTCGGGCCGTCAGCCTCAGCGGGAATTGATTCACAGTGCCGCTACGGCCCGGTCGAGCTGCCGCCGCCCTTGCCCGGGCTGCGCACCGCGAAGTACCCGCGCCGCGCTCGAATGCGCAGGTCCGTATCCGGCGCATCGACCTTGATCTTGATCCAGCGGCCGTCCCACTCGTCGTTGTCGGTGGAGTAGGTCAGGTAGTACTGGGTCCGCAGTTCGGCGGCGATGCGTTCGTAGACCTCGGCCAGTTCCGACGCGTCCTCGACGAAGAACGAGCGGCCGCCGGTGAAGCTGGCGAACTTCTTCAGCACGCCCCGGTCGATCCGCGAGCCCAACCCGATGGTGTAGATCATCGTGTTGTTGCCCTTGGCCTCCTCGAGCACCCGGTCGAAGCCGAACAGGCTGGAGGAATCCTCACCGTCGGACAGCAGGATGATCGCCTTGCGCCCGTCGATCTTGCCGATCTTGCGGTACGAGGCGTGGATCGCGTCGTAGATCGACGTCTGGCCCAGCGGCTTGGTGCTGGTGATCGCGGTCTGCAGTTTGTCGTGATCGTTGGTCAGGTCCTGGATCAGGAACACCTTGTCGTCGAAGTCGATGACCAGCGCCTGATCTTCCGGCCGCAGGGTCTCGACGAAGCTGGCCGCGGCCTTGTGCACCTCGCCCATCTTGTCCCGCATCGAGCCGGAGGTGTCCACCAGGATCGCCATGGTGATCGCCCGGTCCTCGGGGTAGAAGTCGATGATCTTCTGCGGGTCGCTGTCCTCGTAGACCCGGAACTGCTCCTGCTTGAGGTCGGTGATCAGGTTGTCGTCCTTGTCGGTGACCGTCAGCCACAGGATCACCCGGTTGACCTGCTCGAAGGCGGAGAAGGTCACCTTGCGGGTGATGATCGCGTCCTCGACGGTCAGCTCCTCGACGTGGTGGGCCACGGCGCGGATCACGTGGGACTTGCTCTCTTCGCCAAAGTCGTGGATGCACTCGAAGGGCGCTTCGCGGTCGATGAAGACCACCTTGTCGCCGACGACGAACTCGACCCGGTCGAGATCCTGAATGGCGTCGATGTCCACGTCGGCGGCGATGCGGGTCTTGCCGTAGACGAATTCCTGGTTGGCCGGTTCGGTGATCTTGACCGAGAAGCCCCGGCGCTGGACCGGCTGGGCCATCAGGCTGCTCGCGCCCAGCACGATCAACAGGAAGCCGGCGACGAGGCCGGCGGGGCGGAGGTGTCCGGTTGCGGTCTTCATGCGTCTTCTCCCTGATCCCCCTCGGCAGTCTCGGCTTCGGCGTCGGCAGGCGCCTCGCGGGGCGGCCGTCGCGGTGCCCGGGCCGGGTCCGGCTTCTGGGGCAGACGGCCCGGGGCCACCTGCTCGAGAATGCGCCGCACCCGCTCCTTGGCTTCGCTGTTGCCCTCGGCCCGGTCGAGGAACACCACGTAGGCGTCGGCCGCCTCGTCGGAGCGTCCCAGCCGCAGCAGGGCGTTACCAAGGTAGAGCTGGGCCAGGCTGTTCTCCGGATCGATGTTGAGCGCCCGGCGATAGGCGTCGATGGCGGCGCTGTCGCTGCCGAGCAGTGTCAAGGCCACGCCGTTGTTGACCTCGAGGTCCGAACGGGGCGTGGTCTGAGCCAGCGCGGCGTAGATCGACTGGGCGTCGCGGAAGCGTCCGGCCTGGAACAGATAGAAGGCCAGGGTTTCCCGGGCGTCGTCGTTCTCGGCGCCGGGTTCCAGGGTATCGGCGGCCCGGCGCCACTGGCGCCGGTCGGCGTAGATGCCGGCCAGCTCGATGCGCTCGGCGGCGTTCAGGCCGCGAGGGGCGGCGTCGGCGGCAGCGACCGCCTCTCCCGCGTCGGCGGCGACATCACCGGCTTCGTTTGACGCGTCTCCATCGGCGCCGTCGGCCGGCTGCCCGTCTTCGGTCACGTTCATCGCCTGGTCGGCCATCTCACCGTCGGTAACGGCGTCGGCCGCTTCGCCCGCAGCGTCGCCGTTGGCCGCCAGCGCTTCCAGCTCGGCGACCCGGTCCCGCTCCTGGCCGATGCTCTCCAACAGCGCCTCGAAGGAACGCCGCAGGCTGCCGCCGGTCCGCTGGTCGTCGAGGATCACCTGAACCTCGGCGAGGGCGGCTTCGTAGTCGCCCCGGCGTCGCGCGACCTCGGCGGTGCCGCGCCGGGCATCGGGCAGCCCCGAGTCCAGTTCCAGCGAACGGGCAAAGGACTTCTCCGCGGTCTCCACCAGACCCAGGCCGAGCTGGATATGACCCAGCGCCGACTGGTGGGACGCCGCCTGGGGCTCCAACTCGATCGCCTTGCGGATCGTGGCGACCGCTTCGTTCTCCAGGCCGAGCCGGGAGTAGGCCAGGGCCAGGCGGTTGAGGCCGGGGGCGTAGTCCGGCCGGATGCTGACCGCTTCGGCAAGCAGGCGAACGGCGTCGTCGAGCCGGTCCTGCCGCAGGTAGAGTTCGCCCAGGTGGGTGTAGGCCTCGGCGTAGCCCTGGTCGCTGGCGATCGCCCGGCGGAACATTTCGATCGCCTTGGCATCGTCGGCACGGGCCTCGGCGGTGCGCGCCAGCCCGTCCAGGGCCGGCGGGTACTCCGCCCGCAATTTCATCGCCCGGTAGTACTCGGCCGAGGCCTCGTCGATATCCCCGAGTTTCAGGTAGGCGTTCCCCAGATTGACGTGGGCGTTGAGGTGAGTCGGGTCGAGGTCGAGGGCGATCTCGAGCATCTCGATGGCCTCGCCGTAGCGGCGGTCGCCGATCAGCGCCAGGCCCAGGTAGTAGTGGGCCCGGAAGGAGTTCAGCGCCATGGCGGCCACCGTCGACAGGCTCTCGACGGCGCCGGAGTAGTCCCCGCGGTTGTAGGCCGAGACCCCCTCGTTGATCAGCCGGAAGGACTCGGTGCGGACCACCTCGGCCCGCTCGGCCCGCACCACAGGCGAAATCAGGGCGCTGCCGAGGAGCACGGTGGCCAGGGCGAGAACCAGGGCCGCGGTGCCGGCGGTCTGCGGCCTGAGGCGGCGATTCGACGGGGGGGAGGGGAATCGTCTGGGCATGCGGCCTTTCCTGGAGGCCCGGGAGTGGACCGGACCTGTCTTCTGGGGCGGCTAGCCGCCCGGTTTCTCGAACCGTTTCGACCCCGGTAACCATTGTAGCGTCCAGGCGTATTCCCCGGCGAAGAGGCCCGGGAAGGCGGCCCCGGGCCCCTGCCGGTTTCGTTACCTGATAGTGACCGTTCAGCCCTTTTGCGGCCCCTCGGGGGGTGGGTAGACTGGATGGCAGGTGCGGTTTCCTAACCGCAACCGAATCGGCTCGTAGGTAGTTAGACGATTCGGGGATGTCGGGCGTACTAGAAAAAGAAGCACGACACCGCCGAGATGGATGGGCGGATCCCGGAAATAGCCGGGTTCCAGCGACGCGAGGGGACATCCTGCCGTGAAGCGGAGAGCCAGACACCAGGCGCGGGTGACCGGGGCGGCCGCCGGATTGATGGCGGCGCTGCTGCTGGCCCCGGGATGCACCGACAACCGCGCCACCACCCCTGAGGATCCGGCCCCCAGCCGCGGCCTCATGGTCTACCGCGGCAACCTCCAGTCCCAGTTCCTGGTCACCGGCACCCTCGAGGCTGTTCAGGCCTCCGATATCAAGGTCCCGCCGAACCCCACCTGGCAGATCCCGATCCGCTGGATGGAGCGGGACGGCGCCACGGTCAAGGCCGGCGATCCCGTGCTCGAACTGGACAACACCGAGCTGCTCAACAACCTCGACCAGCAGGAACTCGCCTGGCTGCGGGCGGCCAACGACCTGGCCAAGATCCGCGCCGATGTCGCCGTGATGATGGGAGACAAGGAGTTCGAGCTGGACAAGGCGACGGTGGCGCTGGAGAAGGCTAGGATCAAGGCGGAGGTGCCTGCCGACGTTCAGGAGCGCCGCACCTATCAAGAGGCCCAGCTCGAGTACGAGCGCGCCCGCATCGCCTTCGCCAAGGCCGAGGCGGATCTCGAGTCCTACCGCAACTCGAGCAAGGCCGAAATCGAGGTCACCGAGATCGCCAAGCAGAAGGCGCGGCTCGAGGCGGATGCCGCGCGCAGCGCCATCGAAGCCCTGACCCTGCGAGCACCCGCCGACGGCATCCTGGTCATCGACGAGAACCGCCGGGAAGATCGCAAGTTCCAGGTCGGCGATTCGGTCAACGTGGGCACCACGGTGATGAAGGTGCCGAGTCTCGACGCCTGGAAGGTCACCGGATATCTCAGCGATGTAGATGACGGCCGCATCGCCCCGGGCATGCGCGCCCGCTGCGTTCTCGACGCCTATCCCGATCTCGAATTCGAGGGCACCGTCGAAGAGGTGGCGCCGATCGCCCAGTCCCAGGGGTTCCGCTCCATGCGCCGGGCCTTCCACGCCACCATCCTGCTGGACAAGTCCGACCCGGAAAGGATGCGTCCCGGCATGTCGGTCAAGGTCACCGTGGAGCTGCCGGCGGTGGAGAACGTGTTGCTGGCGCCGCGAGCGGGGCTCGACCTGAGCGTCGATCCGCCCCGGGCACGCAAGGCCGACGGCAGCGATACCGAGGTGCAGGTCACCTTCTGTAGCGACAACGAGTGCATTCTGGAAAGCGGCCTCTCCGAGGGAGAGCGCCTTCGCCGGGCGGGGTGAGCATGGCGCGAACGATGAAACGCCGGTTGCTGTTGGCCGTCGCGATTCTGCTGGTGGTCGCCGCCGGCTGGTGGTTCAGCGGAACGCTCCTGGGTGGTGAAGAGACCGGCACCTGGGTCACCGCCGAGCGGGGCGACCTGCGCACCACCGTCGACGTCGAGGGCACCCTGCGGGCGGTCGATTCCGGCGCCGTCGGGCCGCCGCCGATCACCGCGACCTACAACTTCAAGATCGCGCGGATGGCGCCCGAAGGGGACGAGGTCGAACCGGGCACGCCGATCCTCAGCTTCGACACCACCGAGCTACAGCAATCGATGCAGCGGCTGCAGGCCGAAGCGGACACCGTGCGCAAGCAGATCGAGAAGACCGAGAACGAAACGTTGCTGAGCCTGCAGACCGACGGTCTGCGGCTGGCCGAGGCCGAGGCCAAGCTGCGCAAGGCGCAGCTCAAGGTCGACGTCCCCGAGGAGCTGTCCAAGGGGAACGACCTGGCCGATGCGCGACTGGATCTACAGCTCGCCGAGGCCGAGGTCGCCCACCTGCAAAAGCGCCTCGAAGGTTCCAAGCGGGCCCGGGACGCCAATCTCAAGTCGCTGAACAACCAGCTCAGCCAGGCCGAAGGGGATGTCCGCGAGATCCAGTCCGCCATCGAGATGATGACGGTCAAGGCGGACCGCAAGGGCACCGTCGTTTATGTCACCGACTGGCAAGATCAAAAGAAGAAGGTCGGCGATCAGGTCTGGCGCGGCGCCAGCGTGCTGGAGCTTCCCGATCTGACGGTGATGCAGGCCGAAGGGAACGTGCACGAGGCCAACGCCGGCCGGATCGAGACCGGGCAGCGGGTCAAGCTGCGCCTCGACGCCCACCCCGACGTGGAGTTCGAGGGGGCGGTCAAGCTGATTCGCCGCAACGTCCAGCGCCAGTCCTGGCGTACGCCGCTCAAGGTCGTGAAGATGGAGATCGAGCTCGATGAGACCGATCCTCAGCGGATGCGGCCGGGTATGCGCTTCCGGGGTGAGGCCGAGGTCGAGAAGCTGGAAGACGTGCTGCTGATTCCCCTGGCCGCGGTCACTCCGACCCCCGACGGGCCGATGGTGCGCCGCAAGAGTTTGATGGGCGACGAGTACGTGCCCGTCGAACTGGGCGCGCGGGACGATACCCGGGTGCAGGTATTGGGTGGGCTCGCCGAAGGGGACCGCATCGCCCTGGCCACCGATGAGCTGGAGGCGGACTCATGATCCTGCGCATCGGCATCTTCGCGGTAGCGGCGCTGGCGGTGGCCGGCGGCGTGGTGATGTTCGGCGGTAGCGGTTTCGGCGCAGGCCCCTCGGTGCCGGTGGCGTCGGTGGAGCTCGGCGCCTTCGTGCGCACCATCGAGGCCGAAGGCAACCTGGAAGCGGCCGAGGCCACCAAGCTGACCGCGCCGATGAACCTGACCCGCCCTGCCCGCATCTCCTGGCTCGCCGAGGATGGCCGCCACGTTGAAGAAGGGCAGGTGGTGGTCCGCTTCGACCCCACCGAGATGACCAAGGAGCTGGAGACCGGTCGCATCGACCGGCGCACCGCCGAGAGCAAGCTGCGCAAGACCGACTACGAGAGCGAGTCCAAGCTGACCGGCATCGAGTTGGACGCCGAGGCCGCGGACAAGGAGCTGGAGTACGCCAGCGAGTTCCAGTCCAAGGACGCCGTGGTCTTCTCCCGGGTCGAGATCATCGAATCGGAGATCGATCAGACCCTGGCGATCCACCGCAAGGAAAACGCCGACAAGTCCCGGGCGATCCACAACAAGCTGAGCAAGGCCGACCGGGATCTGCTGGAGATCGAGAAGCGCAAGGCGGACCTGGCCATCGAGCAGGCCCAGACCAACCTCTCTCAACTCGAGATCAAGGCGCCCCACGCCGGCATCTTCGTGCTGCAGGAGCACTGGGGTGAGCGGCCGGAGATCGGTTCGGTCATGTGGCGGGGCTCGCCGGTGGCCGAGATCCCGCAGATGGACAAGATGAACGCCAAGGTCTTCGTGCTCGAGGCGGATGCCGGCGGCATCGAAGAGGGGCTCGAGGTCCAGCTCTCGCTGGAGTCCGACCCACGGGCGGTCTACAGCGGCAAGATCAGCTCCGTCGACGCGCTGCCGACCCGGCGGGTGCGCTGGAGCCCGGTGCAGTACTTCCCGGTGATGGTCGAGCTGGATACCACCAACCCCGACGTGATGAAACCGGGCCAGCGGGTGCGGGCGGTGCTCAAACTGGACGCCCGGGACGACGCGCTCTCGGTACCCCGCGAGGCGATCTTCGAGCTGGAAGGCAAGAAGGTGGTCTACCGCTATCGCGGCGGCGACTTCGACCCGATCGAGGTCGAGCTGGGGCCGGCGGCTCTGGGCCGGGTTGTGGTCGAGAGCGGCCTCGAGAAGGGGGACCGGGTTGCCCTGCGGGATCCGACCTCACGGCTTGAAGAAGCCGGCGACGCGGATGGGGCGACCGCCTCGGCGGGGCCGCTGGGATGAGCCTGATCGAAGCCTTCCGCGGCGCCATCTCCAACCTGGGCGCCCACAAGCTGCGCTCGATCCTGACCATGCTGGGCATGATCTTCGGCGTCGGAGCCGTGATCGCCATGCTCTCCATCGGCGCCGGCGCCGAGAAGCAGGCGCTGGAGATGATTCAGCGCCTCGGCGTGCGCAACGTGATCATCCGGGCCAAGGACCTCGACGATCAGAAGCTCCAGGAAATCCGCAAGAAGTCCCTGGGAGTCTCCCGCCGTGACGCGCTGGCGATTTCCGAGGGCATCAAGGAAGCGGAGCTGGTGGTGCCCCGGGTCGAGATCGAGACCTACAAGGTGATGGCCGCCGGCGCCGACAGCGACGCCAAGGTCTTTGGCGTCGCCTGGCAGCAGGATGCCCTGGGGGCGCTGGAGCTCGAGGACGGCCGCTTCCTCGACGCCATGGACGAGGAGACCCACGCCCAGGTGGCGGTGATCGGTCCCGGCGTTCAGCGAGCGCTGTTCGGCTACGACTCGCCGCTGGGCCAGGACCTCAAGATCAACGACGTCTGGTTCAGCGTCGTCGGCGTGCTGCGCACCTCCACCGGGGGTTCTTCCTTCCAGGGGGTCAACATCGGCAGCACCTCCAACGAGATCTACGTGCCGGTCAGCACCGCGCTGCGCAAGTTCGACCGGGATCCGCTCAAGTCGCCGCTGGACGAGATCATCGTGCAGCTTCGCGAAGGGGTCTCGACCCAGGCGGTCTCCGCCGTGATCTCCAACACGCTGGACCGGCTGCACTCGGGGGAGAGGGACTTCGAGCTGGTCATCCCCGAGGCTCTGCTGGAACAGAGCCGCAAGACCCAGCGCCTGTTCAACATCGTGATGGGCTGCATCGCCGGCATCTCACTGCTGGTCGGCGGCATCGGCATCATGAACATCATGCTGGCCACGGTGCTCGAACGAACCCGCGAGATCGGCGTCCGCCGCGCCGTCGGCGCCCGCCGAGCCGACATCCGCTCCCAGTTCATCATCGAGTCCTTCGCGATCTCGGTGCTGGGCGGGGTCGCCGGTGTGGTGATGGGCGTCGCCATCGCCCGGGTCGTCGCAGCCTACGCCGACTGGCCGACAGTGGTGACCTTCACCTCCATCGCGCTCTCAACCGGCGTGTCGATGGCGGTGGGGCTGGCGTCGGGGATCTACCCGGCGTTGAGAGCCGCGGAACTGGACCCGATCGACGCCCTCAGGTGGGAGTGAGTTCAGGTCAGGACCCTGCGGTTGTTCTCGAAGAGGGGCGCCTGCTCCTCGATCCCTTGATGTCTTCACACGGCTTCATCTGGCGGCCCGGACCAATCGGCGCCGGATCGGGAGGTGCCTTCGCCAGCGGTGCGTTCGAGCGTGCAACTCGGCGTCTCGAGCTGCATTTCCGCCGGTCCCTGGGCTTGGTTGCCTACGGTCTGGGCGATCGCTCGGTGCGACATGAATCTCTGATGAGGGTGATCGAGGGCGCCCGGAGCGAGCATCGCTACCCGGGTTTCTCCAAGGAGCCTCTCGAGGCATTCGCGGACTTGCTTCACGACTTGAATCGGCTTGGCAGGTTCTTCCTAGAAGGCACCGACGCCGAACTGCAGTCACTGATGGATAGAGTCCGGCCGTCGGGGAGGAGGCTACCCTCTTAGCGGGCCAGACTGAGTCTCTAATCCCTCCAGCCTTGCGCCATTCGCACGAAGTCGTCCACGACTTCAGGCCAGTCGTGGAGGGTCGCCGGGTCGAAATCAGCTCCGTTGGGCCAGACCAACGTGTGCGCCTCGGGGTCGATCTGGACCCTGGCGAAGACCTGAGGGTCTTTGAGCGGGCCATAGATCTCGCCCCTGAGTACCGGCGCGAAGTCGATCGTTCGCGTCAGCCCATCGTCAAACGTGACGGAAAGGGTGTGGGTGGCGATGATCTCGAAGGCCGTCACCCGGTAAACAGGATGGTTCATGCGGCACTCGAGCTAGCGAAGAGGTTCGATGCGAAAGGGCGTTCGCCCCTGCTGAAGTAGCTCCCAGTCCTGCTGTAGCTCGTCCAGATGGATCTCGGTCCAGGCTTCCACGAGCCGTCGCTGGCGTGCGGGGAGGTTTCCTCCCAGCAACTCGATGGCATCGATCGCGAAGACGGCCACTTGGCCCTGGTAGTAAGCGTGGAAGTGTGGGCGGTGATGACGACCTCCGGGTTCGGAAAACATACGGATCACAATCCCGAAGAAACGAGAGATTTCCGGCATGATCGCTGCCTGCCGGGAGGCGACAACGGGACCGGGGTCATTCTACCAGCAGTAGGGTCCGTCCCGCCCAGACGGAACGTGGCCGAACGCACAAGCTAACCTGGGTCGGCAGTTCTTGCGGAGCTTGCCGAGGGATCCGGAGGTCTACAGGCGGTGCATCCGCGCAGTAGCGGCCGTTGTCGCTACAGACCCGAAACGACTCCCAAAAGGTGGGGCATCGGCCAAGCAAGCAGTCGCGAGCGTCGACGAGCAAAGCGCCGTGATCACGTAGCGGATTCCTTCGGGCAGCGATCTCATCGCACGATCCCTTGCGCCGACACGGTCAATCCCCCTCCTCCATCTCCTCAATAAACCCCAGCACCTGCTGCGCCCGCTCCTCGATCGAGAGGTTGTTGCTCAGCACCATCACTTCCCAGCCCAGCTCGTCGTAGACGGTGTAGAGCAGGTCGTGGATCTTGCGGGACTTCTTCTCGTCCCCCTGCCTGCCCGTCTGCCGACGGGGATCGAAGGGCTTCAGGGTCTCCAGCAAGAACGCGCAGCCGACCGGCAGCCCCGCAGCGTAGTCGCCGTACTCCCGGGGGATCTCCTTGACCCCTTCATGTTTCAGGTAGGCGATGCCGTCCAGGCCCGAGCGATCCATCACCACCCATTCCTTGGCGTTGCCCATCAGCCGCCGCTCGTTGTGTAGCTGGCGTTCGAGGATATCCAGCTGAAATGGCACCGGGTTCTCGGCCCGCCACTCGTCGTAGTCGTCCCGTTCGTCCCGTCCCTCGCCGATCACGTGGATCGCCGCCTCGGGGATGACCCGGTAGCCCTCCTCGCGCAGGCGCCGCAACAGCGACGACTTGCCCGAGTAGGCTCCGCCGGTCAGTACGATGCGCTGTTGCTTGCGGTCCCGGTGGTAGCGTCGAATGAACTGACGGCGGTCGTTGTCGTTGCGTAGTTCGTCCTTACCGGTCAGGCGTTTGACCAGCCCCGGAGTGATCCGCTCCATCTTGAATTCGACCTTGTCCGACTTGTGGTCGCTGCCGTCGGCGTGATGGGCGTAGAAGCCCTGGCCGGTCATCCGCTGGGGCCGGGCACCGGGGACGGTGGCCGAGGTCTTCTCGAACTCGTAGAAGGTCAGGCCGAGGATGTTGGAGTCCCTGGACTTGGCGTCGAAGCAGTGAATCAGGCCGTCCTTGTAGCGTCCGGAGAAGTCCAGGGCCCCGTCGGGCCAGCGGGTGTCCTTCTTGCCGTCGGAACCGTAGGACACGCCGCTGATGGCGTACTCGTTGGCCGAGCGGGGCGCGATCTGCACCAACGCATAGGGCTTGCGGGCGTTCTCCTCCTTGATCTCGATCCACTCGCCGATGATCCCGCCGTCGTCCAGGGCGTTCTCCGAGAGTTCGGTGACATGGGCCGACAGCGACGTGCGCACCGCGGAGAGTAGCTCCCCCTTGGTCTTGTAGTTTCCGGTGAAGCCCTTGTTGCGCCAGCGGGTCTGCAGGGCCTCGATTTGCTTGCGTTGTGCCGGGTCATGGTCGTCGGGCGGTTTTGCGTCATTGAAGAATACGGAGGTGGGCAGGCCCCGCTTGACCATGCGCACCACCTCTTCCACCGCGCCCCCTTCGTGTTCGTCGGTCGGCGTACCGATGCGGTTCCAGAACAGGGCGATGCACATGTCGCAATGGTCGACCAGGTGGCGGTTGATCACCCGCTGTGGCCGGTCCCGCAGGTCGGTTGGGGCGGCGTCCTCCCACATCAGCGGCAGGAGGGCGATCTGGCGGGATTCGGAGTGCTCCACGCTCCAGCGGATGATCTCGTTGCGCACGGCGTTCCGTTCGCGCACGTCGCCGGGCGAAGCGATCAGCACGCGGAAGAGCTGCATTCGGGACAAGTCGTCGCTCCGTCGATGGGTTCGTTCGGTACCGGCCGGCCTGGCGCAAGTCTAACGAAGTTCGGCGCGGGAAAGAACCCCGGCTGTGGAGCACCTTGCGCCGCCGCCGGCACGTGTCGCCGGATTCGCCTACTCCTCAGGCTGGTCGGCCTGCCGCCCCGCTGTTGACTCCGCTAGCAGCGCCTCGACATGCGGCGAGAACTGCCAGTGGTAGACGAACGCGATCGCGAAGAAGGCCAGACTCACACTGGGGAAGGTCTGCGCGTGCGATTGACCAACTGCAGGCATCAGGCTGGGGTAGATCAGGACGTGGAAAGCCCACCAGAGCGCCAGCGTGACCCATGCCGACCAAGGCACACGCCGAAAAAAAGCTCGCCAGAGCTTGTGCCGGGTGATGCTCAACGGGCAGAGTACGACAGGGAGGTACAGGAAGGCTGCGGTTCCGAGTAGGAGTACCCGTAACGGCGGCGGGGCTTCGTAAATGCCTCCATCACCAGGGGCGACAAGCATGGCCGTGCTCGCGATGATGCCGCCCAAGGCGACCAAGGTAGCGGCCAACTGGAGCCACCTGCCGATTCGCGAGGGTTCAGTCGGTTGGACTCGCATCATCCTCCGCTTCTTCCGCGCGAGCTCGCGGCTCCACGAACATAAAGTAGATTGCGGGCATCATTGAGAAGATCATCCAGTGGCCGGAGAAGAGGCGTATTCCGATCTGGTCCTGGGCCGCCTCGTCGGGGGTTGCCATCAAACCCAGGTTTGCGAAGAACGCGACAAAAACATAGGCGGTGAGCATGCCAGCGAGAACGGTCACCATCGGCGGGACGAGGGCCACCAGCCGGATGTAGGCCGCCTGGCTATCGAGCTGCCGGCGCGCATTCCACGCAAGCCAACCCTCGCCTTCTTTCCTTGCCGATAGGCTCAGTCGGGTGGGTAGGGCGAAGATCATCGCTCCAAAGGGTACGAAGGTGGCCACATGCAACGGCCACGCCCAGCCGAGAAACGGCGGCGACGGCAGGAAGGTCAGCACATGGGCAAGCAGCGAGGCGCAGAAGATGGCGGTGGCCATCAGGCCCATTCGGCGGGCGGCGAGAGCAGATGGTGTCCACGTCAGGAACATAGCGGTTCTTCCTCGAGGTCTTTTGGGATAGATACCCGCCCACTCCTGGATTATTCGCCCCTCGCGCTCAAAGCTCCATCGAGTCCGGACCTTCTTCGACCTCCCTCCGATCAGCCGCCAGCGTCCGGTTTGCCACCTAGCCGACGGATGCACTCGTTGCGAAGCTCCCTCAGCTGCGGAACATCGACCGAGCGCAACGCCTCGATGCGTCGGGCCTGTTCGTAGTCGTGGGCCTTCTCGTGGTCGACATAGGCGAAGCCGAAGTTGTGTAGCGGTGAGGCCCGGGTCTCATCGGATCTCCGGGCGACGGCCAGTTCCTGCAGGAATAACTGCGGATTAATGCGAATCAGCCGCCCGAGCATGATGTCCAGCGTCTCGGATATGTGGCCGTCGCTCTGGCGACGTAGCCGGAATGCCAGCGCCACTGCTTCGCTGTCGGAACTCAGGACCTGCACTTCGAGCATCAGCAGGTCCCAGTCGAGGTCTTGCAGCCGCTCCCGGTCGATGTAGGTCGCGCTCTGCACGGCGCGGGCGTTCTCGGGTGTGGGGAGCTCGAGGTAGCGCTCCCAGGGTGTCGATGGTGTGAGCCGCGCCCGGGCGGCTTCAGCGGGAGCGCCTGCGCCGAGCAGGGCAAGCAGTAGAGCGACGATCATCAGGGTGCAGCCTCCGCGAAGGCCGGCAAACATGCCGCCGGCTCTGTTCAGAGAGTCTACACGCTGACGATGGGGCTGCCCTGGTTCTGCGTTGCGCTCAGGAGCCACCCTTCCCGGTGGTGTCTTCCAGGAAGGCCTTGGGAGCGGTGCGCCGAACGAACTCGATGTCGCGGGCGACCTCTTCCTCCCGCTCGTAGAGCTCCGAGCGAGCCACGATTTCGCCGTTGCCCGCCACCATCAAGAAATAGTGGCTTCCGTTTTTTGCCTGGCGCGTATCGAAGCGGCGGCCCGACTTCGCGATCCGACGCACCGACCGGATGCCGTTCTGGGCAGCCGCGTGGCTTTTGTAGCGCTCGCTCCTGAATAGCTGGGTGCTGTCGTTCTCGTAGCTGAAGAACACTTGCCCGCCTCGGGCGGTCTTCATCACGAAGCGGGGAAGCTCAGCCGAGCCACTTCCGAGGGCCGCGCACCCGGCGCCGGCCTCGCGAATGGCGAGGATGGTCTCTCCCGCCGAGACCTCCTCATCGTAGAGGATTCCGGCGCTGCGGCTGATCGCGGACTCCAGCGAAGCGTAGGCCTCGGCAGACACGGCCGGCGTTCGTTCCAGGGCTCGCAGGGTGTTCATCGGCGACGTCTCGTCGGCGGTGATGCCTGCTTCGGCGGCGATCTCGCGTAGCTGGTCGTGGATGACCGTTCGAAGCTCGGTCAGCGCGCGGGTGGTGTCGCCTTTTTCCGCCAACGGGACCAGGCCGGAAAACGGAGCGGGCAGCGCCCGCAGGTCGAGGGCCTGGGTCGTCGCCGCCGCGGCCGCAGTTCGACGCTTCTCCCAGTCCTGGATCGCCGTGGATACCAGGCCGGCGAGATCGTCCGCATCGCGGAAGAAGCCGACCTGGTGGCGCAGACCGAGCTCTTTTCGCAGGGCGGCGACTTGCTCCCCATCCTCGCCCTTGTCGATGTAGGCCGGGATCCAGGGGGCTTGTTCGTCCTGGAGAAACATCAGGCATTCGATGCGGTCGAGGGCCTGGCGATACTCGAGTTCCGTGATCGAACGCCGTTTAGGGTTCTCTTCCTCAGGACGAAACCCGTAGCGCCACGCAACCAGGCCGACGTAGACGTCGCTGCGGTCTACGTCGTCGAGACAGTCGGCCAACGGCCTGCGGTCCGCCGCGACGTAGTCTTCCATCGCGATCACTTCATGTTTGAGCTTGCGCAGGATGCTCGCGACGGCGGCACGGCACTCGCGAAGGTCCTTGAAGGTCGACGACAGGTAGACCCGAGCCATGGCAGCTCCTCCTGCGGCAACTCTACCAGAGTTCCGGAGGATGCCTCGCGGCAGACACTGCTCGCTGAGGGGGCGGGTACGCGCCTACTGTACCCGCGGGTTGCCCGGAGCGTTGGGTGGATCGCTGGGCGGCGGCGGCGGGGTGCTCGGCGCGTGTTTGTAGATCCACACGCCCGGGCGCGGGTTGTTGGCGGTGGCGCTGCCCTGGCCCTGGACCACCATCACCACGCCGTATTCGGGGATCGAGGTGATCGCGGTGCCACGGCCGATCACGATGTTGGGGCGGTTGCCCATGTCGTTGGTGATGTCGGTGTAGCGCCCGCCGTTGCGGTGATCGAACTCGTACCAGCGGCCGGTGTCGCACAGCAGCAGGAAGCGGCCGCTGACCGGGTCGTAGCCGTGCAGGGCGTCGCTGACCCGCAGGTTGCAGCCACTGGGGGCGTCGACCATGGTCAGCCAGTCGCCGTTCTCGGTGAGCAGCTTCGAGGCCCGCGGGTAGTTGTTGCCGCTGCCGGCCCACAGCACCCGGTCCTTGGGGCTGTACTCGGAGAACGGGTGGGGGGAGCCCCACACGCTGCGATCGAACGGGGTCTGCCAACCGGCAGGAGGGCTGAACTTGTACCAGGTCGCCCGGCCGTCGCCGCTGACGAAGGCTAGGCCGCCCCGGCCGCCATCCAGGTGGTCCATCCAGGTCAGGGAGTTGGCGGCCACCACGGTGATGTTCGGTTCGGGCAGGGTCTCCCAGGAATAGCCGTTGCCGTTCCAGGTGCCCCGGTGGACCGAGCCTTCGCTGTGCCGGGTGTAGAAGATGTGGCCGTCGTGGTCGGCGGTGTTCACGTCGTAGCCGTGGCCGCTGCGCACGCCGTGCGGAGTCGTAACCCGCGACCACGTGTTCGTAACCACGTCGTAGCGGTAATGGTAATAATCGTCCTGTCCCACGGGGCTGCAGATCCAGTTGACCTGCTCGTTCTGGGAGTCCCAGGAGGCGGAATCGCTCCAGACGAAGTCCTGCCCCTGGATCAGGCTGGGGAAATTGGTGTTCAGTTCTACCCAGTCCCCGACGGCCAGGGAGGCAGCTTTTTCACTGAGTTCGGACGCGGCGCCGGGAACTGCGAACACAAGCAGCAGCACCCAGACCATCAGACGGCATCGCATTTGAAGCACCCTGGTGTGATTTCGGTCCCCGGCCCATCTCGGAGTACCCCGAATCACGCCCTGAAAAGGAGCAAGGGGTGTGCCACGAGCCGGTGGCCGGGAACTCCAAGGACTCAGGCGGGGTATCGCCCTCTACATCGTGCCAGCCGCCGCCAGCGGATCACCAGGACGTAATCGAGAAGATTCAGGCCGGGCGCCCGGGTTCGTCCGAGGGTGTTCGCTGCTGCACGGCGAGCCCGGCGGCTTTCCTGGCCCGTTTCTACCCCTCGGAGACCGCCGCGGCCCCGCCCCGGCTCAGCATCGCCGGGAGCCGCTCCCTCAGCAGCTCGACGAAGGTCGCCAGGTGGGCCGGCGCCGGATCCCGCCGCAGGGTGACCGCGTGCCAGCAACGCCGCAGCCCCTGGGAGCCGAAGGGCCGGGCGATCAGCGCTCCATTCTCGAGATGAGGCGCCACCGCCCAGCGAGCCAACGCGGCGACCCCCTGGCCCGCCTTGACCAGTTCGATGATCGCCTCGGTCAACGGCACACCGGTCACCCGCTGTGGAGTGACTCCGGCGGGGCCGAGCACGCCGCCGAGAAAGAAGCTCTGTTTCGGATCGGCGCTGTAGCCGATCAGGTGCAGTTCGGCGAAGTGGGCGGGGGTGATGTAGGGCTCGGCGGCGAGGGGATGATCCGGCGGCAGCAGCACCACCAGTTCGTCTTCGAATAGCGGCTCGGCCAGGAGCCGCTCGTCCTCGGTCGGCCCGGGCGCCAGCGCCAAGTCGAGGGTGCCGCCGCGCACCGCATCGACGGCGCCGTGGGTTGCGTCGGCGTCGACCACCACCTCGATGCCCGGGTGCGCCCCGCGGAAGCCTTCGAGCACGTCGGCCAGCCAGGCGTAGCCGGTGTAGCAGGCGGTGCTGAGGCGCAGGGTGCCGACGCCGCTTCCCGCCAGCGCCCGGGTCTCGTCCCAGGCGACCTGGATCTCTCCCAGGGCCCGGCTGGCGGTGCGGGCCAACCGTTCGCCGGCCCGGGTCAACACCATGCGCCTGCTCTGCCGCTCGAACAGCGGCGCGCCGAGCCGCCCCTCCAGTTCCTGCAGCCGGTGGCTCAGGGCGGACTGGGTCACGTTCAGCCGGCCGGCCGCCGCGGTCAGGCTGCCGGTGGCGGCCACCTCACGCACGAGCTCCAGATCACGCAGGTCGAGATTCAGCATCGGCAGGCTCCGGGCGGCGAATGAGCGGCGCTCATCCCATCCATGAGGATTATGCGGTGGTCCCCGACCCCTGTCGATCCTACGCTTCCGGCGCGGAGGGGTAACGAAGCCGGCCGCCGTGCCGGCCTCCATCGAGAGGAACGCCATGAGTTTGAAGGTCCACCGGATCGTGCTGTTGCTGCTGCTGGTCGCTCTGCCCGTCTCCGTGCCCGCCGAGGACGGAGGCATGAAGGCGACCCTGGACAGTCTGGAGCTGGGGGATGGACTGTTCCTGCTGCGCAGCGACTCGCCGATCGGCAATCCCTCGACGGTGGCGCTTCGCGGCGACGACGGCTTCCTGCTGGTCGACCCCAACCTGTTGCTGGCCGCCCAACCGCTCAAGGCGTTCCTGCGTTCCGCCGGCGATCTGCCGGTGCGCTACATCGCGACCACCCATTTCCACGGGGACCACACCGAAGGGCTGGAGGTCTTCCCCGATGCGGTCTCGCTTGCACCGGTGCGGCAGCGGGAGCGCCTGGCCACCGGTCAGGTCGTGCTGGGTGAGCGGCCGATCGAAGCGGCGGCGCTTCCGGACCTGGTCTTCGACCAGGACGTCACCTTGCGCTTCGCCGGCCGGACCATTGACCTGCTGCTGCCCCCCAACCGCAGCGGCCACACCGACGGCGATCTGTTCATCTACCTGCGCGAAGACCGGGTGCTCTGTGCCGGCGACTACGTGTTCTTCGACAAGTTCCCGATCGTCGACCTGCAGAACGGCGGCAGTCTCGACGGCTTCCTCGAGAACCTGCGCTGGATCGTCGATCGTTTTCCGCCGGATACCCGGGTGGTGCCCGGACACGGGACCTTCAAGCCCGCGGAGATCCGCATCGCGACCATCGCCGAGGTGCGGGCCTACGCCGAGACCCTGGAGCGGACCATCGACTGGATTCGCGGCGAACTGGAGCGGGGCGTGGACCTCGAAACCCTGGCAACCCGGGACGACCTGCCCGAGCCGCTACCGACCATGGGTGCGCGCCCGCGCTATCTGAGCGCCGAGCGCTGGATTCGCCAGGTGTACCGGGCGCTCGCGGCGGAGAACGCCGGCTAGAGCTCGAGCACCATCTCGTATTGCTCGAGAAACAGTTCGAAGCCGAGCTGCTTCAGGAACCCGAGACTGTCCGACGCCGTCGACGCGATGTTGATGAACGACAGCGCTTCCTCGGAGCGGCGCTGGACCTCGGCGATCAGGCTGCTACCGAGCCCCTTGCCGCGAAACTCCGGGTTGATGCCGAACACCGCCACCCGGCCCTGGGCCGGCGAGAAGGTCGCATGGCCGGCCAGGCGGCCGTCGATGTAGGCGCCCAGAGTGCGCATCGAGTGCTTGTTGCGCAGAGACTCGGGGGTGTTCTGCCAGCTCGGCTCGGTCTCCCAGAACTTCGATAGCTCCGTCCAGTCCGGCTCTGCGATCCAGCGGCACTCCAATCCCTCGGCCGCCTCCAGCGGCGGCGTGCCCCTGAAGCAGAGCAGGTGCCGCCGGGTTTCGTAGCCCTGCTCCCGGTAGATGCGGATCGCGTACTCGTTGTCGGTGAGGACCTCGAGCACCGATCGCTGCACGCCCCGGGCTTCGAGCCGGGGCAGCAACAGATCGAACAGCCGGCGGGTCAGTCCCTGGCCACGATAGGAGGGCCGCACGCCGGTGCCACCGTTATAGATCCAGCGGACCCCGTCGATCTCCCGGTAGCCGTGGAGGATGAAGGCGATCAGTTCGTCGTCGACGAAGGCGCCGCCGGACAGAGAGACGTCGGTGGAGTCCGCCTGGAGCTTGCGGGCGAACTGCTCCTCGGAGAGGTGCATCGGTACGACGTAATCGGAAAAAGCGGCGTTGAGGGCGTCCGCCATCTGGCGAACCGACGCCGACTCGAGAGTCCCGAGCTGCATTCCGTTCCAGACCTCCGCGAAGGGGGAGTTCGCGCGTGTTTTTTCCGGGACATCCGTGTCCCGCTCCCGGCCGCCAGCCTGCTAGCGTCGCGAGGGACGAAGGATCATACCCTGAGACCAGGCGCGAAACTGGGTGTCTCGCAAATCTGCGTGGTCGAAAAGCGCCACCTCGGTGCCCTTGCGTCCGTCATCCCGGGCCACACCGAACCATCGGGTGCGGCTGTTCTGGTCTTGAACTTGAAACTCGTATACCTGGACCCACCCCGGGCGTTCGATCGCCGCCAGGCGCACGCCGCGGATCGGCGAGCTGCGGGCGAGGCCGCGGTGGACCATCTCCCGGCGGATCGCGAGCTCGAGCTCACGATCGCCGACGTAGCCGTCCCACTTCTCCCGCAGTTTGGTCAGCCATTGCTTCATGAATTACCATCTTAGCGACGGTCGCCACGTCGGCGCCGCCACCGGCTCGGCCCCCGGGTCGATCCACACCTCCCCAGGGTGGAGCCATCATGTCCGACTCCCAGCTGAAAGCACCCCTCTCCCTGACGCTGACCGATCCGACCTGGCCTCAGGAGTTCCAGCAGATGAAGTCCTGCCTGCTGGACGCGGCGGAGGGGCGGATCCTCGGCATCGAGCACATCGGCAGCACCGCGCTTGTCGACGTTCCCGCCCGTCCGGTGATCGACCTGTTGGCCGGCGTGGAAGACGCGCGGCAGTTCGACGAACTCGAGCCGTACATCATCGGCCTGAACTACCGCCGCCAGTCGGTCGACGGACTCGACCCCCGGGTGCGGCAGTACGCGCGGCCCCGCGCCGGTGAGGCGACTCACGTGGTGCACCTGGCCGAGCAGGGGACTCCCTACTGGAATCAGGCGATCGCTTTCCGCGATCTGCTCAAGGCCTCGCCGCTGGACACCTTCCGCTACGCATCGTTCAAGGGACACCTGGTGGAGGTGTTCGCCCAGGACCCCGAGGCGTATCTCGAGGGCAAGCTGACCTTCATGCGCTCGCTGATCAACCGCGCCGACAGCTAGAGCCACCGGGGACAGCTAGTCGCGGGGGATTGGCGCCAACGCCCGGCGCCAGGGGGGCATCAGGTACAGGTTGCCCATCACCCGGCCGACGATCAGCGCGCCGGTCGCGACCACCGCGCCGACCAGATCCAGCCACAGGATGCCCACCGCCATGGCCGCAGCGATGCCGGCGAGTTCGATGGCGGTGGCCCAGGTGATCGGCACGGTTTCCCGGCGGTGGACCAACACGCTGCGCTGCATCACCAGCAGCACCGAGAGCGCCGGCATCAACGCCATGATCCGGGTCGGCAGCACGGCGAAGCGCGCCAGCTCGTCGGTCAGACCGGAGACGTTGCGGAACCAGACATCCCCCAGCGGTGAGAACGCGACCAGCGCCATCCCCACGGCGACCCCCGCCGCCAGCATCGCCGAGAAGCGGGCCACCAGCGGGTAGTTGCGCTCGTCCCGGGCCAGCATGGTGATCGCGACCTCCTGATAGGAGAGCGCCAGGCTGCGGAAGATGAAGGACAGGGCGTGGATCACCGGCAGTACCGCAAGGGATTCGATCGCCATTCGCGCGTGCCCGATGAAGAAGGTCACCATCGGATGAACGGCGAGGCCGATCATCGAGGTCAGGGCCAGCGGATAGTAGAAGGCGTTGATCCGCCGGTAGGTCAGCCGTTCCTCGCCGAGATCCGGATCGAAGGGGGTGGCCCGCAGCTTGCGCACGGTGCCGATCGCCATCCAGCGGGTGGCCACGGCGCCGGCGACCACCCCGGCACACATCGCGGCGGCTCCGACGTAGACCCCGGGGATGCCTGACTCGCCGTCGCGGAAGAAGGGGAACAGGGCCAGGGCGGTGCCGATCATCGCCAGCACCCGGACCACGGTGCCGTAGGCCACCATCCGGGTCAGGTTGTCCCGGATCATCAGCCCCTGGAAAAAGCGCCGGTAGCCGATGGCGGGGGCCCAGGGGGTCAGGATCAGGAGGGCGCCCCGGGCCCGCTCGGTGACCGTCTCGGGCAGGCCCAGCATCCGGTCGGCGACCCAGGACCAGGCCGGGGTCAGCACCAGCAGCAGCATCGCGGCGGTCAGGATGCCGTTCCAGGCATAGGTGTAGTTGCGCAGCTTGCGCAGGGAGTCCCGGTCGCGAACCAGCGCGGTGGCGGCGCTGAGGATCATGATGATCGGCGCTTCGATGATCAGCGCCACGGCAAAAGCCACGCCCCAGGCCGCCAGGTTGTACTTGGGATCGGGGAGCCGGGCGATCACCGCCGCCAGAAACGGCCCATCCACCGCCATCATCAGCCAGGTGGTGGCCAGCGGGGCCCAGAAGCGCACCAGGGTGCCGAATCCGAGGGGTTCCTGCTGGGAATCGCGGGCGCTCATCGAACGGCGCACCATATCCGATCGGCCGCCCCGGCGCTCCAGAGCCGGTTTCGAGGTCGTCAGCGGGCCGTTCCGGCCGGGTGCCGCGTCGGGAAATCCGTCATTGTCGGGGCTTTGAAATCACCGGATCGGGACCGATGTTTCTCTTTCGAGTGGACTCGACGAGATTCGCGCGTAAAAATCACCTAGGGAGATTTTTGCACGCTCTCCCGATGGGTCAAGACAATCGAGCAGCTCTTCGGAGGTCGGATGCAATTGACGGGTCCGCTGTCGAGACGTGTTTCTTGGGGTCGCCTTGCGGCCGTCGCCCTGCTGGCGGCATGCCTGGTATTCGTCAGCGGCTGCGCCGCCCGACAGGCCCCTGCGCCGATCCCCACCCCCACGCCGGAGCCTGCTCCCGCCATTCTGGAAGAGGAGCTGGAGAACTGGGACGAGACCGACGCCGCCCACGGCGGTGAGGTGGTCCCCGGCGAGGTCCAGGCGCTCTATCAGCGGCTCGACGACGCCCGGCTCGAATGCCAGTCCGGAATCGACCTGCTCGCCGTCGGTGAAGAGGTCGCCGGTGAGGAACGCTTCGCTCGCGGCATCAACGCGATCAGCGAACTGGCCGCCGAGTGTTCGGCGATGGCCGGCTGCGACCATGACATCCTCCTCGATTCGCTCTTCACCCTGATCAACGAACAAAACCTGTCCCTCAAGCGCCGGGCCTACGAGGTGGAACAACTCGAAGGCAACATCGAGCGGCTCGAGGAAGCGAGCATCGAGCGGGAACAGGGCACCAGCTCCTTCGCCGCGGCGATGCCCGAGTTGGAAAAGACCGCGACGCTGCTCAAGGGCACCGACCTGCGGGAGATCATCGAACTCAACGGTCCGGTGCGGGCCGCCCTCGACGACTGGCTGACCTGGTTGCGGCCGAACCTGATGCTCTCCTACGAGAACTATCAGTTCATGCGCGGCGAGGTGGCTCCGGTTTATGAAAGCGCCGGCATGCCCGAGGCATTGCTGTTCGCGATCATGGCGACCGAGTCCCACGGCAAGGTACACGCGGTCTCCCGTGCAGGCGCTTCGGGGCCGCTGCAGTTCATGCGCGCCACCGGCCGCCGCTACGGCCTCGGCGAAGTCGACGGCTTCGACGAGCGCTTCGATCCGGCCAAGGCCACCGCGGCCAACGTGGCTTATCTGAATGACCTGTTCGGTCAGCTCAACGACAGCCTGGCCAAGGCGCTGGCTGCCTACAACGCCGGTGAGCACCGCCTGCATCGCATCGAGCGGCGCCACGGCACCCTGAGCCTGTGGGACAAGCGGATGTACTACGCCCTGCCCACCGAGACCCGGGACTACGTGCCCCGGGTGCTGGCTGCGGCCTGGTTGTTCCTGCATCCCGAGGAGTACCAGCTCGAGTTCCCCAACTACGACACCAAGCTGGTCCAGGTCGAACTCGGCCGGGATGCGTCGGTGGGAGAGCTCGCGATCTGTCTCGGTCAGGAGTTCAACCCCAACGGTTGGTTCCGGACCGTGCGCAACCTCAACCCCGAGCTGAAGCCCGGCGACCAGGTCGCCGCCGGCGAATCGGTTCGCCTGCCGGCGTTCCTCGAGCCGGTCTACAAGGAACGCTGCCTCGGCGGCGAACTGGTCGAGACCGCGCTGTCGCTCCACGAGGCCAACTACCCCGACGAGGAAGAGGTGATCCCCTACGTGGTGCGCCGTGGCGACACCCTCGGCAAGATCGCCAGCCGCAATCGCTGCGCGTCGCTCAGCGAGCTGGCGGCATTGAATCGGCTCCGTGCGCCGAGCTACGTGATTCACGTCGGCCAGGAGCTGAAGATCCCGGCCTGTAACTAGCGCTCCGCACGAGACGCCGCGTCCGTTGCCGGCCCGCCGGCTGCCGCCGACGGTCATGTCCGAAAACAGCTAGCATCCTGCCCGCCATGGCGGCACCATGGCGGGGATGCAACTCGACGCCAACACCTGCTACCGCGCCCTGGAGAGCCGCGACCGCCGTTTCGACGGCCGCTTCTTCACGGCGGTGCGCACCACCGGGATCTACTGCCGGCCGATCTGTCCGGCCCGCACTCCGGCCCGGGCCAACGTCGATTTCTATCCCAGCGCCGCTGCGGCCGAGTCCGCCGGCTTCCGTGCCTGCCGCCGCTGCCGGCCCGACGCCGCTCCGGGTACCCCGGAATGGAGCGGGACCTCGGCGGTGGTCTCGAGGGCGCTGCGGCTGATTCGCTCCGGGGCACTCAACCTCGGCAGCCTGCCCGAGCTCGCCGGACGGCTCGGCATCGGCGAGCGGCACCTGACCCGGCTGTTCGTCGAACAGCTCGGCACCACGCCGGGGGCCGTGGCGCGCACCCAGCGCGCCCACTTCGCTCGGCGCCTGATCGATCAAACCCGATTGCCGATGACCGAGGTGGCGCTCCTGGCGGGCTACCAGAGTGTGCGCCGGTTCAACGACGCCATCCGCGAGAGCTTCGCCTTCTCCCCGTCGGAGCTTCGCCGCGCCGCGGGTAAGCGCGCCAACGCTGCGGCCGAAGTCGAGGGGCCGTCGATCCGCCTGGCCCTGGCCTATCGGCCACCCTACGACTGGGAGGGGATTCTGGCCTACCTGGCCGGTCGGGCGATCCCGGGCCGGGAGGAGGTGCGGGATGGGAGCTACCGCCGACTGATCCAACGCCCATCGGCCGAGGGTACGACGGAGGCCGGCACCTGCCGCATCGAGGTGCGGCATCTAGCCGAAGCCTGCTGCCTGGAGCTCGAGGTGTTCCCGGCGACCACGCCGGGACTGTCGGAACTGGTCGCCGACACCCGGCGGGTCTTCGATCTCGATGCCGACCCCGGCGCCATCGGCGAGGTGCTATCCGCCGATACGCGGTTGGCGCCGCTGGTCAAGGATTGCCCGGGGCAGCGGGTCCCCGGCGCCTACGACCCTTTCGAGCTGGCGATCCGCGCGATCATCGGACAGCAGGTCTCGGTCAAGGGGGCCACGACCATCGCCGGCCGTCTGGTGGAGCGCTTCGGCGAGAGCGCGGTTCCGGCGCAGGTCGCCGCCGGCGCAGAGACCGATGCGGAGGCGGGCGGCGAGCCCTCTCGACTGTTCCCGCGCCCGGAGGTTCTGGCCACCTCGCGGCTCCAGCGCGCTTCGATGCCCCAGGCGCGGGCGGACGCCATCCGGGTCCTCGCCGGTGCCGTGGCCGACGGCGCGGTGCGGCTGGGCCACGGTGAAGATCCCGAGGCAGCCCGGCAGGCGATGCTGGACCTTCCGGGAATCGGCCCCTGGACCGCCGACTACGTTCTGATGCGCGGGATGTCCCAGCCCGACGCCTTCCCTTCTGCCGATCTCGGCCTGCGCGAGGCGATCGCGCGGCTGGACGGCACGTCCCGGCCGACCGCCCGGGCGCTGGAGCGCCTGTCCGAGGCGTGGCGGCCCTGGAGGTCCTACGCGGCCCAGCACTTGTGGAGGAGCCTGTGATGACCCGAATCGATCCGATCGTCAAGCGGGGCGCACACCAAGACAGCCCGCTTTGCTACCGCCAGATCCCTTCGCCGGTGGGGAACCTGCTGCTCGTCGGTGACGGCGCTGCGATCTGCGAGATCCGTTTCCTCGCCGATGCCGACGTGGTGCCCGGCGGAGAGGGGCGCCCGGGCATCCCCGCCGAGTGGACCCACTCGCCGTCGGGGGACAATCCGGCGCTGGATGCCCTGGAGAGTCAGTTGAGCGAGTACTTCGCCGGCAAACGGGAGGACTTCGATCTGCCCCTCAGCCCGGTGGGGACGCCGTTTCAGATCGAGGTCTGGACCCAGCTCGCGCGGATTCCCTTCGGCGTGACCATCTCCTACGCCGAGCTGGCCTCGCGGGTCGGCAAACCCAAGGCCTCCCGGGCCGTCGGCGCGGCCAACGGCAAGAACCCGCTCTCGATCGTGGTGCCCTGTCACCGGGTCATCGGCGCCGACGGTTCCCTCACCGGTTTCGGCGGCGGCATCGAGACCAAGCGCACGCTGTTGCTCCACGAGGGCGCCCGTCTGTTCTGACCCGCGCCTCGCGGGAGGAAACGGTGGGGGAGCTGAGATCCAGGGTCCCCTTTTGGCGGGGCGCCCGGGACCGGCTTAGAATCGTCGGATGCTCTCCCGCCTCCGAACCCCGCTGCGCATCCCGTTGTTCGCGATGCTGTTGTGGGGCTTCGCCGCGGCCGCGTCGGCCGATGAGATCGTCTACACCCGAGGCGAGGTGGTCTCGGCAACCGCCGGCGAGGCACGCCTGCGCAAGGCCTACACCCAGCGGTTGTCCCAGCCCGATCCCGATTGCGCCGACGGCGAGTTCACCTGTGAGGCGGACCGGGTCTACGGTCAGCTCTACGCCATCGACTTCGTCCAGCGGGTCACCGACCGGGGAGGCGACGGCGTCGTGCGGATCGAGGAGGTCGACCGCGGCCGCCTGCTGATCGCTCTCGATCTGTCGAGTGCCGACGAGGGGGTCTTCGAGGACAGCCTGCGGGACTATCTGGAGAACCTCAACGCCCAGGCCTACACCCGGCCCCTGGCCGGTATGACCTACGGTGAGGCGCCGTTGGAGCAGGCGACTCTGGAACGTTCGGAGCTTCCGGCCTGGATCTGCGAGGAAATCGACGACGCCTACATCTTCGACATGGTCCAGCGAGTCGGCGAATCCGGGCTGCGTTCCTTCTCTCGTCCGGATCCGATCGCACGCAGCGCCTGCGAGCCGATCGCGTCGTCGATGGACGATGCGCTCCCCGACACCTTCGTGACCCTGCCGGAACTACGGGAACAGATCCTGCGCGAGGTGCGGTTGGCCGAAGCTTCGACCTATCGCGGCATGTCGTGGGCCGAGGCGCTGCCTCCGCCTGACGACGTCGAGTTCCGCAAGTCGCCGACTCCCGACGGCGAGATGACCGGCTCGACCCGGGACCGCAAGGAGGGCGTATTCGTCGGCCACGAGGGACGCTACGACGCGATTCAGCGCACCGTCACGATTCCTGCGTCCCGGCTCGAGCTGCTGGCGGCGCCGATGTGGGTTTCCCGCTGGGAGTTCGTCGCCCGCCTCGAGCGCTTCGGCCCGGAACCGGCGTCGGAGTTGATCACCCGGCGGAGGGTCTGGATCGCCGTGGTTCCGATGATCGACCCGGCGATGTCCGAGCTCGACCGGGGCAGCACCGGCCTGAGCGTGCCCGACTCGGTGTTGGTCGACTCGGCCCGCGAACGGTTCGAGAGTTTCGAACAGCTGGACCCGCCGGTGATCGAAGACCTCTTTGCCGATCCGTCCCAGTGGCCGCCGATCGGCGACTGGATCGTGGTCACCTGCCGCGCCGACGGCTCGGCGCGTTTCGGGATCTCGCCCTTCGCCTT
Source organism: Acidobacteria bacterium Mor1 (assembly GCA_001664505.1). Taxonomy (GTDB): domain Bacteria; phylum Acidobacteriota; class Polarisedimenticolia; order Polarisedimenticolales; family Polarisedimenticolaceae; genus Mor1. The sequence goes on along the minus strand of CP011806.1, from coordinate 2,700,172 downwards.
CGTCGCCGATGTCCTGAACCCCCGCGAAGCGTGCTCGGCGGTGGTCCGGGAAATCCGCGACTAGCCCTTCGGCTCGCTTCGCTCGCTCAGGGCGGGCTACTCGGTTTCGTAGACGGCGCGGAGGATGCGGAAGGGGTAGGTACGCCCGTCCCGGGTCGGCAACCGTTGACGCCAGATCGACGGCGGGTCGAAACGGAACGACAGCGTCCGGTGCCGGCTGCGCGCCAACCGCAACGGTTGGGAGCTGTTGCCTGCGGTCGCCGCGGTCAGCAGGTCGTCGTTGGTCTGCAGCAGCACCAGCAACTCCTGCAGGCCCTCGATCGGAAGGGTCGGCCCCGACAGATGTCGGCAGTGCTTCCACCACAGCATCTCGTCCAGGTTGTCGAACTCGTAGACCGGCTGCTTGTCGAAGCTGGCCTCGACTCGCCGCGGGCGTCCTTCCACCGCCAGCAGATCGAGGGGGCGGAGCTGGGCGTCCCCCTTGAGCCGGTCTTCCAGCGAAGTCTGGGGGAAGAGCCGCGGCCGCGAGGGCTTGGCGTCCCTTAGCGCCAGGCGGCGAACGCTGCCGTCGGCGGGCATGATCACGTAGCCCTGTTCCCGGTCGCCGAGGAACACGCAGGCTTCCGGGGAGCGCAGGTAGCGCCGGGCGGTTCCGGCGATCAGCAGCGCATCGAACAGCGAACCCGCTTTCTCCACGGTTTCATCGTCGCCTGCCTGGGCCAGAGTGGTGCGCACCGGGGCGAAGTCGTAGCCGCCGGGGGCGACCTCATCTCCGTCGGCCGCAGGGCTCAGGGTCAGGAGCGCCCGGTCTAGCGCTACCGCCCGGTCGGCCCATCCGGCCCGCTTGCCCGCGCTGCGCCGCCGGTACTCGGTGGCGGTCCAGGCGCGGAAGCGTTCTTCACGTTCGAGTTGCGTGCCCGCCTGGGACCCGGTCGACCGTTCCCAGAACAGCGCCCGTGCGCAGAGTGCAGGATGAATCTCGGCGATCCCCGACTGGCGCCGGTCCCGGTCGGGGTAGGGCAGGCAGGGATGGCCCGCCGCCGACAGGCCGGCGATCAGCGCCTCGCCGCCGATGCCGGTCACTCCCAGGGCGCCCCGGCCGCCGGCAGGCAGCTTGTGTCCCAGCCGGCGTTTGATCAGGTTCTCGACGGGGCGGTTGCGGGCGGCCTTGGCCGGCATCACCACCGGCAGGTTGACGCCCAGCAGGAACGGCTCGTCGGTGCTCAGTTCACCCACGAAGGCGGCGACCTCGAGCAGGTTCTGGGGGTGCCGGATCGAGACGCAGCGCCCCTCGTCGTCCAGCATCACCAGGGTACTGACGTCGAGTTGGCCCGCGGCGTCGCCGCGCTGCAGATCCGCTCCCAGAACTCTCAAAGGGCTCCTTTCCGCCCGCCGGACTCTATCCTCCGAGCTCTCGCTCGATCACCGCCACCAGGTCCTCGGCGTGGCGCTTCACCTGCCCGGCATCGTTGCCTTCGACCATCACCCGGGCCAGGGGCTCGGTGCCCGAATAGCGCAGCACGACCCGGCCCTCGCTGCCCAGCGACTCTTCCGCCGAACGGACCGCCGGGCCGATGGTCGCATGCTCCCGCAGATCCGGTTTCTCGCTCACCCTGACGTTGAGCAGGACCTGGGGGCAGGGGGTGATGCCGTCGAGGATCGCCTCCAGCGGTTGATCCGACCGCTTGAGGGTCTCGAGCAGGAGCAGTCCGGTAAGGATACCGTCGCCGGTGGTCGCCAGGCGGCTGAAGATGATGTGGCCCGATTGCTCGCCGCCGAGGACCGAGTCCTCGCTCATCATCCGTTCACGGACGTACTTGTCGCCGACCGGGGCGCGCAGCAGCCGGATGCCCTCGGCCTCGAGACGCTGCTCGAGCCACAGGTTGCTCATGATCGTGGCCACCACGGCGTCGCCGTCGAGAGCCCCGTCCTGTTTGAGTCGCCGGGCCAGCAGGTAAAGGATGTGGTCGCCGTCGACGATCCGACCCTTGCGGTCCACAGCCAGGGCGCGGTCGGCGTCGCCGTCGAAGGCGATGCCCATGTCGTAGCCGCCGTCCTTGACCACCTGGGCCATCCGGTCCAGATGAGTCGAACCGCAATCGAGGTTGATGTTGCGGCCGTCGGGGGCGGCGCCGATCACCTCGATCTCGGCCCCGTGAAAGCGGAAGGTCTCGGGGGCGATCGACGAGGCGGAGCCGTTGGCGCAGTCGAGCACGATGCGGGCGCCGCTGAAGGCCCGCTCGCCGGAGACGCACTGTTCCAGGTAGTCGATGTACCAGCGCTGCAGCTCCGGATCGATCTCGGGGGTCGGGTCTTCGCCGTTCCCGGGATCGGCCAGGCCGTGGTCGAGGATCAGCGCCTCGATTTCACGCTCCATGGCGTCGGGCAGCTTGGTCCCGTCATGGCCGAAGACCTTGAGTCCGTTGTCGTGGAACGGGTTGTGGCTGGCGGAGATCATCACGCCGGCGTCGAAGTCGCCGCGGCGGGCGCAGAGGGCCAGCCCCGGGGTGGTGATCACGCCGGCGTCGATGGCGTGGACCCCTTCCGAGGCCAGGCCGCAGGCGACGGCGTTGCGCAGCCAGTCGCCGGACTCCCGGGTATCCCGTCCCAGGACCACCGCAGCCCGGGTCGGGGTGTGCTGGTCCTTGCGGGTGCGGATCTCCTGCTGGACCACCCGTCCCAGGGCGGCGCCGAACAGGCGGACCGTCGCTGCGTCCAGGGGGCTTTCGCCCGCCACACCCCGGATCCCGTCGGTTCCGAACAGCCGTTTCATCTAGATGACTCCGATCATGGTCGCGTCAAGCGCCCGGATTGCCTCCGGCAGGCGAATCTACGGGACTTTCCTCTCCGGTTCCAGCCGGGGCCGGCTGAAGCCGCACGCCGACGGTCTCCGGAGCGATCGAAAGCGCCCGGATGCGCCCCAGCTCTCGTGGGGGGAAGTCGCCGTAATCCAGCCGGACCGGCACCGTCTGGGCATCTTCGGCGACGCCCAGCTCGGTGGCGTCGGCCACCGCCCGGAAGGCCCCCGGCTCCAGTTTGCCGAGGAGCGCCGGCGGGGCGCTGATCACCACGTCGAGCACCGAGGGCTCGGCCTCGGCCAGCAGGCCCTCGGCGTGGAGCGGCACCACCGGGATACGGAACGACTTCTCGGTGGGCTCCACGTCGACGTCGATGCGCACATCCATTAGGCGGGAATCGAGCACCCGCACGTCGGCGCTCTCGGGGAGGGCGCTGACCCGGGTCTGGAACGGCTTGGTGTGAGGCTCCAGGGGGATCGGCTCGGTACGGATCGAGGTCATGCTGCGGACCTCGGATTCGGGCCCCTCGACCTCGACCCGGTCGGGGAGGATCTCCCGGCCGTAGAGGTGGTAGCCCTGGGGCGGATCGCCCATGAAGGTCGGCTCGACCTGCAGCACCCGCCGCATGCGGCGTTCGATGTTGAGCCGCAGCCGGTCCGGGTCGATCCAGCTGACCTCGAGCCCCTCGGGCAGGCCGTCGAGGTTGCTGGCGGCGAGCTGAATGCCGCGCTGACCCGCCGGGGCATCCCGCAGGTCGACGTCGAAGGCCAGGGATACCGGGTCCAGCGAGCGCAGCATGCTCTCGAAGCCGCGCAGGCCGACGGTGACCCGGCGCGGGGGGGTGCCGGTCAGGATGCTGTTCTCGTCGATCTTGATGTCGAGGGGCACGCTGACGTCGCGTAGCACCGTGTTCTCGGTGTTCATGATCACCCAGAAGAACAGGGCCAATACGAGCGAGATGAGTTTGAGCTGCCAACGGGCCAGCAGCCGCTCAAGCATCGCTACCTCGCGTCAGGGTTTGCCGGGAGATGCGCAGCCGGCCCACGCTGAGGCGGCTGTCTTCCCCTTCGTCGGGGGGCTCGAGGGCCGTGCGCAGGCGGGCGCCGAGGGTCTGGGCGTCCAGGTCCTCGACGATGTCCCCGTTCTCGGCCACCGAAATGATCCCGCGCTCTTCAGAGACCACGATGGCCAGGGCGTCGGATTCCTGGGTGATGCCGGCCGCGGCCCGGTGCCGGGTGCCGTAGCTGCGGGACAGGCTCGGGTTGAGGGTCAAGGGCAGGAAGCAGGAGGCCGCCTTGATGCGGCCGCCGGCGATCACCGCCGCGCCGTCGTGGAGCGGCGAGTCCTTGACGAAAATGTTCATCAGCAGGTCGTAGGAGACGATGGCGTCGAGGGCGATGCCGGTCTCGTAGAACGCCCGCAGGCCCATCTCCCGCTCGATCACGATCAGCGCGCCGACCCGCTTGCTGGCCAGGCTGGCGGCGGCGAGGGTTACCTCGTCGACCAGATCCCCTTGGCTGCGCCGGGTGATGAAGGCGGCCAGCGGGTTCTTGCCGAACTGGGCCAGCGCCTGGCGAATCTGGTTCTGGAACAGCACCACCACGGCGAAGGGCACGGCGACCGCCATGTAGCCCAGGATGCGGTGGACCGTCGGCATCGGCAGCCAACCCGGACGGGTCAGGAAGTAGCCGAAGGCCAGGATGAACACGCCGAGCAGGATGTGCACGGCGCGGGTGCCGCGGATCAGCAGGAGCAGCTGGTAGATCAGGAAGGCGACGAGCAGGATATCGAGCAGGGCCCAGAAGCTGAGCAATTCCCTGAGATGCAGGGTCTGAGCGACGCTTTGGGGGAAGTCCTGCAAGGTCCCTTACTCTAGGTGGCCAACGCCGGTCCTCACGAACCGGCCGGTGCGGTGCGAACCGCATCGATCATGCGCACGGTGCGAACCGTGGCGCGGACATCGTGAACACGAACCAGATGCGCCCCGTTCCAGGCGGCCAGTCCGGCGACCGCCAGGCTGCCCTCGAGGCGGTCGTCCACCGGAGCGTCGAGCAGCGTCCCGATGAACGTCTTGCGCGAGGCTCCGACCAGCAGCGAACGCCCGAGCTGCCGGAACGTCTCGAGGTGCTTCAGGATGCGCAGGTTGCCCTCGAGCGACTTCCCGAAGCCGACACCCGGATCGACGACGATTTTATCATCGCCCAACCCGGCTTCCGCCGCCTTTTCGATCCGTTCGGCCAGGTAGCCTCGGATCTCGCCGAGCAGATCGCGGTAGCGGGTGTTTCGCTGCATGGTCTCCGGGCTTCCTCGCATGTGCATCAGCACCAGCGGCGCTCCGGTCTCCCGCGCCAGCGGGAACATGTCCGGATCGGCCGCCCCGGAGACGTCGTTGATCATGTCGGCGCCGGCCTCGAGCGCACGCCGTGCGACCTCCGCCCGCCGGGTGTCGATGGAGATACGCACCGTCGATCCGGCAGGCGACGGACCCGGCGCCCCTTCCGTCGACGCTCCCTGCCGCTGGGCTAGCTGCCGGATGGCCTCGATGACCGGAAGGACGCGTTCGAGCTCCTCGGCGACCGGGACCTCGTCGGCGCCCGGGCGGGTGCTCTCGCCGCCTACATCCACAATCTCGGCCCCGGACGCGACCATGTCCAGGGCAATCGACGCGGCCTGGGCGGAATCCCGCACCCTGCCGCCGTCGGAGAAGGAATCCGGAGTGACGTTGAGGATGCCCATCACCCGGGTGCGTTCGCCCAGGGACAGGGTGCCGCCGTCGGCGTAGCGCAGCACGAAGCCGGGGCGGGGGCTCATCGCTCCACCGCCCGTCGGCTTCGTTCCCGGATCAAGGGTGCGCCGGTCGCGGGATCAGGCCGGTTGGTTGCCGGGTTCGGGGAGCACCCCGCCCGGGCCGTCGGTCAGCTGGTCCTCGTCGGCCGCGTTGTCCGCCTCCCGGCTACTCGCCGAGGGGGGCGTAGTGTCGGTGGCCAGCGGAGGCAGTTCCTCGCCGTCGACCAGCAGGCGGATCTCCTGGGCGTCGAGCACCTCGCGCTCGAGCAGCGCCTCGGAGATACGGATCAGCGCGTCGCGGTTGTCCTCGAGGATCTTGTGGGTGCGGTCGTACGCCTCGGTGACGATGCGTTTGACCTCCTCGTCGATCGTCTCGGCCGTCGCCTCGCTGTAGTCGCGATGCTGGTTGATCTCACGGCCGAGGAAGATCTGCTCTTCCTTGTGGCCGAAAGTCAGCGGACCCAGGCGTTCGGACATGCCCCATTCGCAGACCATCTTGCGAGCCATGTCGCTGATCCGCTCCAGGTCGTTGCCGGCGCCGGTGGTCATCTGGTTGAGGTGGATCTCCTCGGCGATGCGCCCACCCATCAGAACCGCCAGGGTGTCCTCCAGGTAGACCCGGGAGTAGGTGTGGCGGTCGTCGATCGGCAGCTGCATGGTCAGCCCCAGGGCCTGGCCGCGGGGAATGATCGTGACCTTGTGCAGCGGATCGGCGTTGGGAAGCATGAAGGCGACCAGCGCGTGGCCCGCCTCGTGATAGGCGGTGGCCTTCTTTTCCTTGTCGTTGATGATCAGCGATTTCCGCTCGGCGCCCATCAGGACCTTGTCCTTGGCGACCTCGAAGTCGTCCTGCTGAACCATCTTGCGGCCGCGGCGGGCACCGTGGAGCGCCGCCTCGTTGACCAGGTTGGCCAGGTCGGCGCCGCTGAACCCGGGAGTCGCCCGGGCGATGATGCTGAGATCGACCTGGGGCGACAGCGGGATCTTGCGCGTGTGCACCCGCAGGATCTCTTCGCGGCCCCGCACGTCGGGACGGGGCACCACGACCTGGCGGTCGAAACGGCCGGGGCGCAGGAGCGCCGGGTCCAGCACGTCGGGCCGGTTGGTCGCGGCGATCAGGATCACCCCTTCGTTGGTCTCGAAGCCATCCATCTCGACCAGCAGCTGGTTGAGGGTCTGCTCGCGCTCGTCGTGACCGCCGCCCAGGCCGGCGCCGCGGTGGCGGCCGACGGCGTCGATCTCGTCGACGAAGATGATGCAGGGGGCGTTCTTCTTGCCCTGCTCGAACAGATCGCGGACGCGGGAGGCGCCGACGCCGACGAACATCTCGACGAAGTCGGAACCGGAGATCGAGAAGAACGGGACGTTGGCCTCGCCGGCGATGGCCCGGGCCAGCAGGGTCTTACCCGTTCCGGGAGGGCCCACCAGCAGGACCCCCTTGGGGATCTTGCCGCCGAGCTTCTGGAACTTCTGAGGTTCGCGCAGGAACTCGATGATCTCCTGCACTTCTTCCTTGGCTTCTTCGACGCCGGCCACGTCTTTGAACGTGATCTTCTTGCCGCCGGCGGAGGTCAGCTTGGCCCGCGACTTGCCGAAGGAGAGCGCGCGGTTGCCGCCGGACTGCATCTGGCGCATGAAGAAGATCCAGATGCCGATGATCAGCAGTAGCGGCGCCCACATGATCAGCAGCGAGAACATCCCGTTGTCCCGGGGCTTCTCGGCTTTGACCTGCACGCCCTGGGCGCGCAGGGTGTTCATCAGGTCGTCGTCTTTCAGGATGTAGGTCTTGAACGTGGGAGCGCTGTTCGGCTTCTGGTTCGGACCCGGGCGCAGCTTGCCTTCGATCTCGAATCCGACCTGGTCGCCGGTCACCGTGACCTGGGCGATCTCCTGCAGGCGGACCTTCTCGTAGAAGTCCGACTCGGAGAGGGTCGTACGCGCCGCGCCGGCGGTACTGAAGATCTGGAAGGCGATCACCACGGCGGCGATGACCACGAGCCAGATCACGATGGTCTTCAGGTGAGAATTCACGAAACGGATCCTCCGTGAGCCCCCCGGCTGCACGCTTAGACGGGTGCCCGGAGAGGGGGGTCTCCAGGCATAAATAATATAGGACCCCCTGGGGCGGTGCCAAATGCACGGCCGGGAGGCCCCGGGCGGCTCGGGAGCCGCCCCAAAGGCGGCAGTGAAGCCGCTCTTCCCCTATTTCACGTACGTGATATGCGGGAGATTACGGTAGAGGCCGCCGGAATCGAGCCCGTAGCCCACGACCCAGTGGTCCGGGATAGTGAAACCGACGTAGTCCGGCTTGAATTCCACCTCCCGGCCGGCCGGTTTGTCCAGCAGCACGGCGGTCCGCAGCCGGGCGGGAGCCTGCTGCATCAGGCGGTCGGAGAGGGCGGCCAGGGTGTGGCCGGTATCCAGGATGTCCTCGACCACCAGCAGGTCGGTGCCGGTGATCGGGAAATCGGCGGGGAAGCGGAGCTGGTCGACGTCGCCGCCCCGGGTGATCGAGATCATCCGCAGCAGGCCGACCCGCAGGGGAGCATCGACCCGGCGGATCAGGTCCGAGCAGAAGATGAAGGCTCCGTCGAGGATCGCCAGGACCGAGAGCATCGAGCCGGGTTCGGTGTCCGCCGTGATTTCGGCGGCCATCTCGCCAACCCGCGTCGCCAGCTGCTCTTCGGTTATCAGGATCTCGTCGGCCAGTCTCATGCGTCTCCCCCCATACCGAGCCTCACCCGTCCCCGTTTGAGGGTGGCCCGCAGGCCTCCCGGCAGGTCCAGGCTCTTGCCGCCCGGGCCGCTCGCAAGATCGAGCAGCGCGTTCAGATGTCTCGCCGTCAGCCGCCGGGGATCCGCCCCGGCTTCGAGCAGCGCGGCTCGGGCCACCCGCCGCCCCAGGGGGGCAGGGAGCTCGGCCCAGGCCTTCGCGTCCAGCAGCAGGTCTCCGTCCCTGCCGCGGCCCGCCAGATGTTGTAGCGCTTCGGCCCCCATCCGGTCGAGGCACTCGGCATCCTCGCGCAAACGGTCGGCGGCCGCCACCAGCCGCCGGGGGGCCCCGGGGGTGATCTCCCGCTGGAGCAACGGCAAAACCCGCCTGCGCAAGCGGTTGCGGTCGTAGCGCAGGTCCCGATTGGAGGGGTCCTCCCGGAAGGCCAGGCCCTTGGCCGCCAGGAAATCCCTCAGATCCGCCCGCTCCAGGCCCAGGAGGGGCCTGAGGAAGGGGCCGGGGCCCCGCTCGCGGATTCCGGCCAGGGCCGCCGGCCCGGCGCCCCGCAGCAGCCGGAACAGCACGGTCTCGGCCTGGTCGTCCAGGGTGTGCCCGGTGGCGATCAACCCGCAGCCGGTCTTGCGGGCGGTCTCCAGCAGGAACCCGCGCCGGACCCGGCGGGCGGCCTCCTCGGGGGATTCATCCCGGCGGCGGAGTTCCTCCACCGGCCGCCGGTCGCTGACGCAGGGAAGATCGAGTTCGGCGGCGGCGGCCTCGACGAAGCGCCGGTCCGCAGCCGATCCCCGGCGCAGGGCGTGGTCCAGGTGAGCGACGGCCAGGGTCGAGGGTTGCCCCACGGCCCGGCGGGCCAGCAGGTGCATGAGCGCCATCGAATCGCCGCCGCCGGAGACGGCGATCAGGATGCCCGGGTCGGCGGGTTCAGCGGGCAGCAGGCGCTGGAGGGCGCGGCGAAAGGCGAGCTCGGCCCGGCTCGCCACCTAGCGGCCGCCTGCGACCAGAAGCAGGTTTTCCCGGCGGCCGCCGACGAGTTCCGCCGACAGTCCGCTGACCGGCCGGTAGCAAAGGGCGGCGATGCCGGTCCAGGCCATCAGTGCGAAGAGAACCATCAGAGAGCTGCGGCTCACGAACCAGACGCCGACGGCGATCACCAGCGGCAGCAGGAAACTGATGCCGGTCACCAGGAACGCCACGATGCCGGCGGTGGCGTGAGGGTTCCCGGCCTTACCCATCTTGGTCAGGTCGGCGGTCTTGGGGAAGATCGCCGAGAGCGCCGAACAGATCGGTAGTGAAACCAGCGCCGAGGCCACGCCGGTCAGGATCGCCGCCATCCACATGGCCGGATCGCCGCTCGGCGCGATCAACACGGCGGCAAACAGGCAGAGCCCCCAGGAGATCGCCGAGAGTCCGATGCAGCCGGCCTGCTTGCCCAGCACCAGTTCGCGATCGGACAGCGGCGCCAGGGTGGTCAGGGTCAGTCCGGCGCCGTCGACGGCGAACATGTTGGCCATCACCGGCTGCAGCGAAAGCTGGGTCAGCAGGATGCCGATCAGCAGCAGTCCCGGACCCAGCGGGACGGCGAGCTCGTCGAGTTTGAGCTGGAGCGCGCCGCGCCACACCGTGATGTAGAGCAACCCGACGATGAAGAAGGTGAAGTAGACCGCCAGCTTGCCCCGCACGGTGCTCAGGGTCGTCGAGATCGCGACCCGGGCCAGGGCGCCGGTGCCGGCACCGCTGAAGGGGAAGGTCATTCGCGGAAGCTTCAGCGTGGCCTGTCCCCGGCGGCTGCCGCCGGAAGCCACCCCTTCGAGAGCCCGGCGGTGGAGCAGCGACGAGAGCAGGTAGAGCAGCAGCGCGAAGAACCCGACCCCCATGGTGCGTAGCGCCGCGTCGGTTCCTTCGCCCCGGAGCGACGAGGCGACCGAGTGTCCGTAGAGTTCCGACGGCAGCCAGCCGAAGGCGCGGATCACCTTGAGCACCCGTTCCCTCTCCAGCCGCTCCTGTTCGATGAACTGCTGCATCTGCTCTTCGGAGATGCCCTCTTCGGATTTCGACTCCAACCGGGCGCGGCCGTTGTCGCCCGCATCGATCAGGATCGGGATCAGGCCGATCGACGACAGCACCAGGATCAGGACCAGGGTCAGCATCTCCGCCAGCCGCCGCTTGCGGAAGATCAGCACCGCGCCCCAGGAGCTGAGGGAACTCAGCCCCAGCAGGAAGCCGATCATGGCGACGCCGGCGAAGAGGGCGGTGACCGCGCCGCCGAAGGCGCCGGCCGCGGCCAGGCCGACCGGCACCGCCATCAGCACCGCGGCGACCACCGCGAGCCAGGGGTCGGCGATCCCGGCGAAGAACTCCGACAGGTGCAGCACCTCACGGGAGAAGGGCAGCAGGCGCAGGCGGTCGACGCTGATCCTCGAACCCTGGATCGAGCGGAACACCGGCGCGAACAACAACAGGCCGATCATCAACAGCAGCAGGATGCGCAGGGCGACGGTCAGGGGCATCGGGTTGCCGTGGGTCGCGCTGAGGTACGCCACCACGCCGGCACCGATGATCAGGCCCAGGGCGGTCGGAACCAGGAACAGCGCCATCAGGATCGGCGTCAGCACCGCACCGATTCGAGAGAGCTTTTCGAGCCAGTCCCGGCTCTTGGCCGAGCGCAGTTCGTTTTTGAGGAGGCGCAGCCGCAGCCAGACCATGGCCCGCAGGGCGGCGATCATCGTGCCAGCCAGTCAAGCGAGGGAAGCTCGCTCTCCTCGGCGCCGACCAGATCGAGGAAGATCTGTTCGAGGGTGCGGCCGGCACCGGCGGCGTCCCCTTCGACGGCGACCCCGTGGCGCAGCTCTTCCAGCGGACCCTGGGCCACCATGCGGCCGTTGGCGATCACGCCGATGTGATCGCAGAGCCGTTCGACCAGCTCCAGGATGTGGGAGGTGAGGAAGATCGTCCCGCCACGTTCGACGAAGGACTTCAGCAGGTTGCGGATCTGACGCGAGGCCACCGCGTCGATGCCCTCGAAGGGCTCGTCGAGGAACAACAGTTCCGGCCCCGGCAGCAGCGCCGTCGCCAGCGCCAGCTTCTTGCGCATCCCGTGGGAGTAGTCGGCGACCAGGGAGTCTGCCGCGTCCTGCAGGGTCATCAGGTCGAGCAGTTCCGCGCTACGCCGCTGCAGTTCGGCGCGATCGATGTGGTAGGCGGTGCCGACGAAGGTCAGGGTCTCGAGAGCGGTCAGTCGATCGAACAGCGCGAGATCTTCGGGGACGACCCCGACCCGGCGCTTGACTTCGACCGGGTGCTCGGCGGGATTGATGCCGAGGATCGTCATCGAACCGTCGCTCGGTTTGAGCAGACCGGTCAGGCACTTGATCGTCGTCGACTTGCCGGCGCCGTTGGGGCCGAGGAAGCCGTAGAAGCTGCCCGCGGGTACCGCCAGGTCGATGCCGTCGACGGCGACCACGTCGCCGAAGACGCGGCGCAGCCCCTGGGTTTGGAGCGCGTGGGTCACGCCGGGTCCGCAGTGCCTTCGGCGATCGACTTCAGGCGTGCCTCGAAGGGCGCCGCCTCGTCGGCCCGGCCATCCTGCCGCAGCAGCTCGACGTAGTTGCGCAGGATCATCGCAACCGTCGGGTGGTTGTCCCCCAGGTTCGTCTCGTAGGTGGCCAGGGAACTCTTGAACAGCGGCTCCGCTTCGCCGAAGCGTCCCATCGAGGCGTAGAGTACGCCCAGGTTGAACTCGCCGCTGGCCACGTCCCGATGTTCATTGCCCAGCTGCTCGCGCAGAATGCTCAGGGCATCGACGTAGAGCGGCTCGGCCGCCTGGGGGCGGCGCTGGCTGCGCATCAGCATCCCCAGGTTGGTCATGCTGTGGGCAGTCTCGACGTGACGTGCGCCCAGCACCTCTTCACGAATCGATAGGGCGTTGCGGTAGGTCCGTTCGGCCTCGTCCAGCCGGCCGGCACGGTGGTACTCCTTGCCCAGGGAATGCATGGTGCTGGCCAGGCGCGGATCACGCGGGCCGAAGTTCTGGCGGAAGACCTCCACCGCCTTTTCAAGTTCGGCGATCGCTCCCGGGACATCTCCCTGTGCCCGGCGAATCTGAGCCATGTTGGCGTAGGCCGCACCCAGCTTGGGGTGGGCGGCCATCGCCCCCTGCCAGATGCCCACCGCCCGCTCGATCATCGGCAATGCCTCGGCGGGGCGGTTGGTCTGGATCAGCACCGCGCCGACGTTGTTGAGGGAGTCGGCGATCTCCTGGGCGTTGGGCTCCAGGTGCTTCTCGCGGATCTCTAGCCCGCGGGTGTGCATCGCCAGCGCCTCGTCGGCACGGCCCAGGTTGCGGTAGTGCCGTCCCAGGCTGTCGCAGCCCTTGGCCAGGTCGATGTGATCTTCGCCGAGCTTCTTTTCGATCTCGGCGAAGGCCTGTTCGAAGTAGGTGACCGCCTTGGGCAGATCGGAACGGGAGGTGTACAGGTCGCCCAGGTTGGTCAGGCTCTTGATGATCTGATCCGGGTCGCCTCCGTCCCGGGCCAGCTGCAGCGCCTCTTCCAGCAGCGTGGCCGCCGCTTCGGCGTCGCCGCCCTGAACGGCCTCGGTGGCCTCCTTGTTGAGCTCGTCCCAGCTCTTGCCCGGCCCGCAGGCAGCGAAGGCGAGCAGGCTCACCAGTAGCAGGATCGTGGTTCTAGCCACCCCGTGTTTCTCCCATGAGGTGAAACGCGCCACCCGCTAGCGGGACGCGCTCCGACCCTTGCGCAGGACCGTGCCTGCGGAACCTCCAACGTAACGTCCGTTCTCGACCACCGGTTCCCCGTTGATCGTAACCCAGGGAATTCCCGCGGCCCGGGCCCGAGGGTCCGTCCAATCCGCCCTATCTACCACCTTTGCCGGGTCGAAGACCACCAGGTCCGCCGGGGCTCCGATCCGGACCCTCCCCCGGTCTTCCAGGCCGATGATCCCGGCGGGGTATTCGCTCATCCGCCGCACCAGCTCCGGCAGCGGCATCAGTCCCCGCTCCCGGTTGAGACGCAGGGCCCGGGCGAAGGCTCCGGCGTGGGCCGGATGGGGCACCCCGCGGCCGTAATCCTCGGCATCGGAGATCAACGCCGCGGCGGGGTGCTGCAGGATCGAAAGCAGCACGTCGAGCTCGCCGGGCGCGCCGGAGATCTCGGCCACGAGTTGGCCGACCCGGCCCTCCTGTTCCAGCATCAGATCCGCGACCACGTCGAAGGGCTCGCGGCCGAGTTCGGCTCCCAGGTCGGCGAGGCTGCGGCCGACCCATCGGGCCGGGCCGCCGGGACCGACGCTGGCGATCAGGATCCCGTCCCAGCCGACGGCGCCGACCAGGTTGTGGGGCCAGCCGCCGGGCTGCCAGGGGGGCCACTGGGGCCGGTCGTTCTCGATCGATTCCTTGATGCGCCGGCGCTCGATCGGATCCCGCAGCCGTTCGAGCAGCGCGGGCACCCCGCCGTCCAGCGCCCAGGGTGGGAAGATCGCGACCATCATGGTGGCGGCGCGGGTGTAGGGGAACATGTCGTGGCTGACCCGCAGGCCGCGCTCCCGGGCGGCGTCTTCAAGCGCCAGCACCTCGGCGATTTCGCCCCAGTGATCCCGGCCGACCGCTTCGAGGTGTGAGTGATGCACGCGGGCGCCGCTCTGTTCCGCGATGTCGATCAGTTCTGCGGTGGCCTGCAGCAGCGTCTCGGAAGACCCGCGGATGTGGCTGGTGTAGAGGCCGCTGCGAGCGGCCACCCGCAGGGCCAGGTAGGTCAGCTCCTCGGGTGGGCTGTACATCCCCGGCGGGTAGATCAAGCCGGTGGAGAGTCCAAAGGCGCCATCCTGAAGCGCCTGGTCCAGTTCGCGGCCCATGCTGTGAAGCGCCGCATCGTCGGGAGCCCCCGGCGTCAGGCCGGTGGCGGAGATGCGCAGCGGTCCATGAGGCACCAGCGTCGCCACGTTGAGCGGCACGCCGCGGGCGTCCAGCCGGTCCAGGTACTCGCCGGTGGTCAGGGCGCCGGCGTCGACCCCATCGGGAGTCATCCAGGCGTTGACCCCGGAGAGGATCGCGGCGGCCTCGTCGTTGGCCGGTGCCGGGCCCAGACCGCAGTTGCCGATCACCACGGTGGTGACCCCCTGGGCGATCTTGGCGCCGAGCAGTCGTTCCCGGGTCTCGTCGTCGGCCAGCAGGATCAGGTCGGCGTGGCTGTGGATGTCGACGAAGCCGGGGGCCACGGTCAGGCCGCCGATGTCGATCTCCCGCTCGGCCGGTAGGCCCCGGGCGTCGTCGCCGAGGGCGACGATTCGGCCGTCGCGGATGGCCACGTCGGCCATGCGGGCCGGGGAGCCGCTGCCGTCGATCAGGCTGCCGCCGCGTAGCAGCAGGTCCACCGGCGCGCCCTCGGACGGGGCGCCGGGTCCGTTCCCCGGCAGGCAACCGCAGTAGACAAGGAGGGCGGCCAGCGTCGCCGCCAAGCGCCATCGCTCCACCGGTCCCGGCCGCCTGTTCTGTCGGAGCATGCATCCATGGTAGCGAATTCGACCTTTCGTGTACTCTGACGCCTCTTTCGCCCGAGCCGAGGAACCGATGTCCAACGTCGCCTATCTGTTGCAGCCCGAGATCGAGGAGGCGCTCCGCGAGCGCAGCTTCGGCACGCTGCGGGAGATGCTGCTGGACTGGCCGCCCCAGGAGGTGGCCGAGATGATCGATTCCCTGGCCGAGGAGGATCGGGCGGTGCTGTTCCGCCTGCTGCCTCGCGAGCACGCCTCGGATACCTTCGAATATCTGCCGCCGGACTCCCAGGAACTGTTGATCCGTGGCCTGGGCCGTGAGCAGGTCGCCTACGTGCTCAACGACATGTCTCCCGATGACCGCACGGCGATGCTCGAGGAGTTGCCGGCTGCGGTGACCGTCCAGGCGTTGACCCTGCTGGCCCCCGAGGAACGGGTGGTTGCCCGTCAGCTCCTGGGCTATCCGGAAGACAGCATCGGCCGGTTGATGACTCCGGACAAACTGGCGGTGCGCCTGGAGTGGACCGTTCAGCAGGTGCTCGATCACATTCGGGAGCACGGCGACGACAGTGAGACGCTGAACATCGTCTACGTCGTCGACGAGCGGGGCAAGCTGATCGACGACCTGCGCATCCGCGAGCTGTTGGTCCAGCCGACCTCGACGCCGATCTCCGAGATCGCCGACGGCAAGTTCGTCGCGCTGACCGCCACCGACGACCAGGAGGAGGCGATCAAGGCCTTCGCCGACGCCGACCGGGTCGCGTTGCCGGTGACCGACTCCACCGGTGTGCTGCTCGGCATCGTGACCGTCGATGACGTGCTCGACGTCGTCGAGGAAGAGGCCACCGAGGACATCCAGAAGATCGGTGGTTCGGCGGCGCTGGAACAACCCTACATGCAGGTCAGCTTCCCGCGGATGTTCCGCAAGCGCGCCGTGTGGCTGGTGGCCCTGTTCCTCGGTCAGCTCCTGACCTTGAACGCCATGGCCGCCTTCGACGACCTGATGGCGGTGATGCCGGTGCTGGTGCTGTTCGTGCCGCTGATCATCTCCAGCGGCGGCAACAGCGGGGCCCAGGCGGCGACGCTGGTCGTGCGCGCCATCGCCCTGGACGAGGTCTCGTCGGGAGATTGGTGGAAGGTCATGCAGCGGGAGATTCTGTTCGGTATCTCCCTGGGTATCCTGCTCTCGGGCATCGGTATCGCCCGGGTGTTCTTCGGCGACATGTTCGGCGAACAGTACGACAACTGGTTGCGGCTGGCGCTGGCCGTCGGCGCGTCGCTGATCTGCGTGGTGCTCTGGGGTGTCGTGGTCGGTTCGATGCTGCCGCTGTTGCTCAAGCGGCTGAACCTGGACCCTGCGACCTCGTCCACCCCGTTCGTCACCACCGTCGTCGACATCACCGGGCTCCTGATCTACTTCACCGTCTCCGCCACGGTGCTGGGGTTGGCCTAGTCCGGGGGAACCGATCCCGGGGACGAGGCGTTCCATCCCGCCTGTGAAGGCCATTGCCGGCCAAAGGGGCGAGGAGGATTCGATGACCCAGGACAACGCCGCCGCCAAGGCCGCTGACGGCAAGCTCGCATCGCCGGGAATTCACATCCCACCCCCGTTTTTCTACGTCACCGCCTTCGCCGTGGGCTACGGTCTCGACCGGGTCTGGCCCATGTCCCTGTTGCCGGCGAACCTTCACGCAGCCGGGGTCATCGGAGGCTGGATCTGTATCGCCCTGGGTGCGGGGCTCGCATTCTGGGGGCTCGCGACCTTCGGCGTCGCGGGCACGAGCCCGATGCCTCACAGTCCTGCCAGACAGCTGGTCATCCGCGGGCCGTACCGCTTCACCCGCAACCCGATGTACGTGGGGATGACGCTGCTGTACCTCGGCGGCATGTTCCTGACCCGCATCCTCTGGGTCTTGCCGCTGCTGCCCCTGGCCCTGCTGGCGATCCGCTTCTACGTGATCGCCCGGGAAGAGCGCTACCTGACCGACGAGTTCGGCCAGGCCTACGTGGACTACATGTCCCGGGTGCGCCGCTGGCTGTGAACCGACGGACGCAGCGGTGAGCGGGCCGGTCGACGTGGGGTCGGCGGAGAAACGCGCAGCCCGAACCCCTTCTGCAGGGGGCTGGTGGCGCGTGGGCCTGGTGCTGCTGCCGCTGCTGTTCGCGGCCGGTTTCCTGTGGTGGATGGGTGGATCTCTCGCCGCGCCGGCTCCGGCGGTGATCGGGGACCCGCCTGCGGACTTGCCCGTCGAGTCGGTCGCGATTGCGGATGGCCGGGGCGGCACGTTGAAGGGGTGGTTCATCCCGGCCGAGGGGAAGACCCGTGCCGGGGTGCTGCTGGCCCACGGTGTACGCGCCAACCGCCGCAGCATGCTGGCCCGTGCGCAATTCCTGAGGGAACAAGGCTACGCATCCCTCGCTCTCGACCTTCAGGCTCACGGTGAGAGTGACGGCGAACAGATCACCTTCGGCTATCTCGAGTCCCAGGACGTGCGAAACGGAGTCGAGGCGCTACGGGGACGAATCGGCGGCAAGCCGGTCGCGGCCATCGGCGTCTCCCTCGGCGCGGCATCCTGCGTGCTCGGTGAGAAGCCTTTGCCGGTCGATGCGTTGGTGCTGGAGTCGATGTATTCCAGCATCGAGCTGGCCACCGCCAATCGCCTGCGGGCGCGCTTCGGTGCACCCGGCGCCTGGGCTTTTCCGCTGCTGACCATGCAGCTGCCGTTGCGCTCCCCGATACCCCAGGGCTACCTGCGGCCTCTCGAGCGGATCGGCTCGGTGTCCGCTCCCGTGCTGCTGCTCGGCGGCCGGGACGATCTCGCGACCACTGCCGCCGAAACCCGGGCGCTGTTCGAGGCGGCTCCGGAGCCCAAGGACCTGTGGATCGTCGACGGCGCGGGGCACGTCGACCTGCATCGGGCGGCGCAGGAAGAGTACGAACGGCGCATCCTGTTGTTCTTCGAGCTCTACCTGGACGCAGGTTTGCCAAACGCCGTCCACTAGGTCAGGCTGGATGGCCATGAGCATCCGGCGAATCATTCTTGTCTTGTTGTTGGCCGGGGCGCCGGCCTGGGCCGCGCCCGCTCCCCCTGCGCCCTCTGCCGAGCAGTTGATCGACCGCATGCTTCAGGCCCTCGGCGGCCGCGAAGCCATCGAGCAGGTCGACTCGATTTCCATCGAGGCCAACTGCGCCGGACCCGGTGGCCGTTTCCGCACCTGGATCGATTCGATCCGCCACGACCGCACCCGCTTCCGCCAGGTCTCCGAACGAGAAGAGACCGAGATCTACCGGGTCGGAGATGTGGTCTGGACCATGGACGAAAACGGCGTGGCCGCTCGCCGCCCCTCAGAGGGGACCGCGGCGTTCGTCGCGGGCCACGAGTTCCACCTGTTGTTCTTCGAGATCGAGCGCCGTTTCCGGGACTTCTCCGTCGGGGGGCTGCGCGAAACCCGCGAGGGCTCTTGCCGGGACCTGAACATGGTCGATACCGCCGGGCAACCTGCGTCGGTCTGTCTGGCCGAGGACGGCATGCCCCTGGAGCTGGTGCTCAACCCTGAAGGTGCCGAAGGGTCGGTGCGCGTTCGCTTCGGTGACTGGGTCATGCTCGACGGGGTCAGGGTGTTCTGGTCCCTGCGCCTTGACGAAGGGGAGAGCCGGCACTTCCGCTACACCTACGCAGGCATCTGGATCAACGAACTGCCGATGACCTCGCTGTTCGTGCCGCCGGAGTTCGACGAGTCGGTCGAGGTGCCGGTCCACCGCGGAGTCCATCACGTCGACATGAAAGGGCTGACCCCGCCCCAGGCGGTGCCGTTTCACGAAGGGCCGCTGTTTCCCGAATCCGCCAAGGCGGCCGGAGTCGGCGCCAGCGTCCTGCTCCAGTTCGTGGTGCGCGCCGGTGGCGCGGTCGAGCGGGTGGAGATGCTGCGCTGCGTACCCCGGCCGCTCGCGGCCGGGGCGAGTGCAGGCGCGCCTGACGGCGGATTCGACGTCGCGGCGATGAGCGAGCGTTTCTGTCCCGGCTTCGTCGAGTCCGCGGCCGAGGCGGTGGCCCGCTGGGGCTACCGGCCGGGGAGTCTCGGCGGCAAGCCGGTCGACGTCTGGTTCAACGCCGAGGTCGAGTTCCGGTAGTCGCCCGCTACTTCGCGTTTCGCGTGGCCAGTTCCACCGGATACGCGCCCGGCATTCCGTCCATCGACGGAGTCACCACCCGGTAACCCGGGTTCTCCACCTCGGCGGTCATCGGCCGCTCTACCTCGGGGCCGTACGGGTAGTACGGCATGCCGTGGAAGGGCAGCGGCCAGATCGTGTTGTTCGCCGCGGAGTTCGGGTCCATGTCCTTGCCGAAGCCGTCGGCGTAGAGCAGGTAGGTCCGCTCCATGCCCGCCGCGGGAGCGGCCGGCGCGGCGAACCGCAGCTCCACCTCGTCGCCGTTGCGGGTGGTCACGAACTGGTCGTCGATCGCGCCCAGCAGGGCGGTCACGTCGCCGAAGCCAGTGTAGGCACCCACGTGGGCTTTCCAGGAGGCAGCCGGCGCCACTTCGCTCGGGTCGTACATCGGCGGCTTCTTGCCGTCGGGCTTGAACGAGCGGGGGAAGCCGCCGGGACGCAGCTCTGCGGTGGCCACCGGAACTCGCGTCACGTCAAGCTCGGTGTCCGCGCCTCCGACCATCACCCGCGCCTTGTCCCAGTAGATGCGCATGTTGGTTTCGATGCGCACCCGCGGATCGGCAGGGTCGATCATCTCGGTCACGTCCACGGTCATCGTCTTCGGCAGGCCGGCCGGGAAGCCCATGCGCTCCTCGGCCAGCTTCCAGCCGTTGCCCGCGGGCACGTGAATCTGCGGCGGCACCAGTGAAAGCTCCGCCTGCACCGCGCCGATGTTGGCGCTGGAATCGGCGTAGTCGATCCAGCCGTCGAGCAGCAGCACCACCCGCTCGCCCGGTTGTACCTCGCCCAGGTTCAATTCCAGCGTGTGGGTCTCGGCGTAGCCCTTGAACGGAAGCAGCTCGAAGCCGTCGACGTAGCGGCGGTCCCGCTCGCGCAGCCGCTCGAGCACATCCCGGCCGGTCTCGACCTCCCGGGCGCCCGCGGCTTCGCGCACCGTCGGCGACGCGTAGAGGGCGTACTCGGTCCAGGGCGGTCCCGGCATCAGCCGCTCGTTGGGGAAGACCTGGCTGCCGGCCGGGTGGTCGATGACCACCAATTCGGCCTGGTCGAACCAGATCACTTCTTCCAGCTGGTTGTTGAGGCGAACCCGCAGGGTGCCGTCCTCGGCTTCGAGCCCCCCCTCGAGCAGGATGTACTCGTCAGTGTCCGGCATGTTGAACTTGCCGGGCGCCTGCTGGTAGCCGATGGCCGCGCCGCCGAGGAAGTCGGTGACGAACTGCCACTCCCCGTCGCGCCAGGCGTAGAGCAGGGGACAGGAAGTTCCCTTGCGGTCGAGCTGCTCGATGTCCGTCGGCGTGTTGGCCGGCTTGTTGATCTCGTCCTGCAGCACACCACCGGGCCACAGCAAACGGACGGCGTCGGCCTCTTCGCGGTTGCCGAGACCGGCGTGGAGCGGCAGCGGTTCGGTGATCTCGAACTTCTGGCGAAGGGCGCCCGAAAGCACGTCCACCTTGGTGCCGATCCCACGTTTGTTGTCGCCGACACCCAGCATGTCGAGGGCCAGCCAGTTGTTGGCGTTGCCGCCGTCGTTGCGCAGGAGCGCGTAGACATCCTTTCCTGCGACACCCAGATCGAGGTCGCCGTCGGCGTCGGCATCCATCGCCATCAGCGGCGTCAGGCCTCCCTCCCGGGTCATGCGGAAACTTTCGGTCCACTGGCGGCCACCCAGGTTGCGAATGAACACCGTCTCGCAGACACCGTTGGATGCGGCGATATCGACGAAGCCGTCGTTGTCGTAGTCCATCGGGATCGCGTTACCCCCGTCGCAAGCCGAGGCGTCGCCGCTGGAGGCGAAGCCGGGAAGGGCGTCGGTCTCGGTGAAGCGCCCCCGGTCGTTCCACAGCACCCGCACGTTGCCGGCACGGCCGGCGAGCAGGTCCATCTGGCCGTCCTTGTCGAAGTCGGCGAAGGAGATCGAGGTGGTCTCGGCGAGGATGCCTCCCATGCCGGCGTCGTCGGACAGATCGGCAAAGGAGCCGTCCCGCACGTTGGAGAACAGGTGCACACCCTTGGGACCGCCGACCAGGAGGTCGATGTCCCGGTCGTTGTCCACGTCGGAGAAGGCGATGGAAATCGGGCCATCAGGCGCATCGATGGCGATCTTGTGGAAGTCCGGAGCATCGAGGGTCAGGCCGGCCTTGCCGTCGTTGGTCCACAGGGCGCAGGTGGCGCCGGCGCCGGACCAGCAGGCCATCACGTCCAGGTCCCCGTCGTGGTCCTTATCCACCAGAGCCAGGTCGCAAAGGTCTCCATCGGCAGGGCCGGGACTCAGGGGCAGCGCCGGCATCCAGTTGGCGTCGCCTCCGGCGATGCGGAGCATCGTTTCGCCACCGCGACTCATCAAGATCGCGTAGTCCAGGGCACGGTCGCCGTCCAGGTCCCCGCTGGCCATGGCGCGCAGCTGGTGCCCCTCGGGCAGGGTCAGCGTGGGACCTTCGGGGCCGACCACCGCGACCAGGTTGCCCCCGGCAGCGTCACCCTCTTTCGGACCGATCAGGCCCGGGTGGCCGTCGCCGGAGAGAAACACCGCGTGCATCGCCGGACGCTGGTCCGCCCCGCTCGGCGGTCCGTGCATCAGCGAGAAGGCGACTTCGATCGGATCCGGCGCGGTGAGACGGTCCGAGGGATAGCTCACGCCCATGGCGTAGGGGCCCGCCTCGCCGTACTGGGTGCCGACCGCCGGAATACCGTTCGCACGTAGCGTCTGGGAACGCTCGATCAGCGTGCTCCCTTCGTCCTGTTCTCCCTTGCGCAGCAGCAGCCGGCCCAGGGCGTACAGACTGGAAACATGGGACGCGTCCAGTTCGAGAGCCTTGCGCAGGGAGGTCTCGGCGTCATCGAGCCGATCCACCTGGCTCAGCGCCGAGCCTAGGTTGTACTGGGTGAACACCTCGCCGGGGTCGGCATCGGCGACCGCCTGGAAGTGAGTCACCGCCGCCTCGAACTCGCCCCGGCTCTTCTGCAGCAGGCCCATGTTGTAGTGGGCGTATCGATTGTTCGCGTCGGTTTCGAGCGCCTTGGTCAGCAGCGCCTCTGCTTCCTCGACCCGTTCCCCCTGTTGCAGCAGCGCCACCGCCGAGTTGTTCAGCAGCACCGGATCGTCGGCGCGCAGCTCGAGTCCCTTCTTGAACTCCTGCTCGGCGTCTCCCCACTCCTGCTGGCTGAGGAAGGCGGTGCCGAGGTTGTTGAAGCGGACGACCTCTTCGGGGATCGCTTCGGTCGGCGCGCCACCGTCGTCGCCGGGGCCGGGGCAGGCGGTGGTCAGGAGCAGGAGGACCAGGCTCGCGACGAGCAGCTGGACCGGGGCGGGGCTGAAGCGGGAATGCATCGAATCGATTCTCCATCCGGGCCGGGGGTAAGGCCCATGAGATCAACATGCTACTTCGATCGGAGGAATCGTCCAGTCCCCGTTCCGGGGCCCCGCCGGCCGGGCCGTTCGGCGGCACTACAGAAGTGAAATCCGGCCTGAATCGGTGGAGAGCGCCGGAAGGGTCTCCCTGGCCTCGATTCCGGCTCCCGATGGGGGATACTGGACCCATGCCCCAACATGACGACCTGACCCCCGACGACTGGCAGGCCCACTACCGCCGGTTGGAATTCCTCTACTCCGTCGCCCCGACCAACCGCTACTACAAGCCCCGGCTCTCGATCGAGCATGAGAAAGCCACTATCGAGGTGGACGTGGACCCCAATTTCTTCCACGCGGCCCATGCCGTCCACGGCTCGGTCTACTTCAAGATGCTCGACGATGCGGCCTTCTTCGCGGCCAACTCGGTGGTGCCCGGCGTCTTCGTGCTGACCGCGTCGTTCAACCTGCAATTGTTTCGCCCGGTGACCGAGGGCACGCTGACCGCTCACGGGACTCTGGTGAACAAATCGCGACGGGTGGTGGCGGCCGAGGCGGTGTTGATCGACGAGAAGGGTCGGCAGCTCGGACGTGGCGGCGGCACGTTCATGCCGACGGACCTGGATCTGTTCAAGCTGGAGGCGGGCTATCGGGAAGCGGGGCCGTAGTAGCGGTAGTGGCCCGCGATTTCATACCCGAACAGCACGTCATCCAGTTCCGGGCCGTTGCCGACGTTGTGCACGACGAGGAATCGGCTGCCGTCCGATGATTTCCGGTCCACCACGACTCCGATGTGCGGTCGACTACCCAGGCCCAACCGCCAGGTGACGATGTCACCCGGTTGGTAGTCCTGGGCGTCGTCACTTCCGGCGAGCTCCTCGCCTTCGAGAGAAAAGAACACCTCGAGGTTCAGCACCCGTCGATGATCGATGTTGGGATCGGGCTCAGCGAGTCCCCATTTGCCCGGGAAGCGACCGAAGTCCGCCGACATCACCTCGTGCACTTATTTCTGTAGATCAATTCCCAGGCTGCGATACGCGCGGACTACCACGTCGGTGCAGGCACCGCGGTCTTCGGGAACGTCACCTCCCGGGTAGTCGATCGGGTAGTAGCCCGGGTCGGGCTTCACCTCATGGAGCGTCCGCTCCAGCGCGGCCGCGGAAAGCCGGTCGACGAATCCTGCCGGCTCGCCGTTCCGGGCCTGTCGAGAAACCGGTTCGGGTGGGTCCGTGCACGCGAGAGCGGCAACCAGCATGAACAGCACGGGGGCTTGCAGGATCCGGCTTCGGGCGCCTTCGAACCCGGAACGGTTTGGTGTTCGCAGCCCGCGTTGTTCGGTGATGGCGCGTTTGGTCATCGGTCGCTCGGTGTGAAGATCCTGTCCATCGAGTCTAGAGCGGGGCGGTAGGTCGGGCAATCGCACGAACCTCAGCACAGTTGGACCGGTTCCTCAGACTGCAGTCGGCGCTCGGCGATTCGGAATGCATACTGCCGTCCTGAAGTGACGCCCGCCCCAAAGGAGCCCGCCGCCATGAAGCTCTACGAGAACGCACGTTCCGGCAACTGCTACAAGGTCAAGCTGCTGCTCAGCCAACTGGGCAAGCCCTTCGAGGTCGTGCACGTCGAGCTCGAGGGGGATCGGCCCGCGCCTGTGGCCGAAGGGAACCCCATCGGCCGGGTACCGACCCTGGTGCTGGATGACGGCACCCATCTCGGCGAGTCCAATGCGATCCTGCTCTACCTGGCCAGGGGCAGCGCCTTCCTGCCCGACGACCCGATCGAGCAGGCCCGAGTGCACCAGTGGATGTTCTTCGAACAGAACCTTCACGAACCGAACATCGCGGTGGTGCGCCGCTGGGTGCACATCGACCACAACGCCGATCAGCAGGGTGATGTCTTTGCCGTCAAGAAGGCGGGCGGTGAGGCCGCTTTGGCCACCATGGACAGGCACCTGCAGCGTCATGCCTTCTTCGCGGGCGAGCGCTACACGGTCGCTGACATCTCGCTCTATGGCTACACCCACGTCGCTCACGAGGGCGGGTTCGACCTCGGCGCCTACTCGGCGGTCAAGGAGTGGCTCGCGCGGGTGAAGGAACAGCCGGGCCACGTCCCGATGTAGTCGATGACTGTGGCGAGCAGTGCCTGTTGTGAAGGAGCGTTTGCGGTTCAGGTTGCAGCAGCATGATAAGATTCGGGTAACTTCTGGCGCTAGTTCAGCGCTTTTCGTTGCACGGAGTGCTCGCAGCCATGGAACAATTCCGCCCACTGCACATCTTTGTTGCGTCTCGCATGAAGAACATCGTCGAGAGGAAGTCAGCCATCGATGTTGTTCATTCGCTGGGTCACGTGCCTGTATTCATCGAGGCGGAACAGATGGCTCGAGGCATCGAGTCCAAAGCCCTCATGGAGAGCATGGTCGAGCGAAGCGACGCCTTTTTGATGATCTGTGACGATCACTTAGGCCATGCAGACTCGAACCTTGAGGGCCGCCCGCCACTAATCTTCGAGTTGCAACACTTTATGGCCCGGGATCAAGTAAACGGGGCGCCGCCGGGAGACAGCCTTCATATCTGGATGAGGGAGCCCTTCGGTGTGAAGGGCGAGCCGATTGTGCCTGAGCTCAATGCTCAAATCGCGATTGCTCTTCCTGGACTCTCGGAGATCAAGTACCACTACTACCGGGAATACCATGACTTGGCGGCCGATCTGTACAGCGTAGTCTTGGGCGGTTGGGGGCGTGGGAACCTATCTAGGGCGCTCGCTGGTATGCGACTCCACCTCAGGTTTGGCGGTGCCGATAGTCCCGGCATCCTCGGCCGAGTTGCTGAGTTGCTCTACTCGAAATTTCGGTTGAACGTGAGTTACGTGTCCGGCTCTTCTGTGGGAGGGCTCGCTGCGCTCGATCTCACCGCCGAGTGCTGGGAGCCCGAGCGCAAGCTGCCGGACGAGGACTCTGTCATGGAGGCAATCAACCGAGAACTGAGCAGTCTGGGCGTGGAGCGACTGCCCGACGCAGAGGCTACGAGCGAGACTCTCGTTCGGACACTCCCCGCCGCGACGAAAAGGTCAACGTTCTATTTCGAACTCGGCGTGCTCGACGTGCCCGGAGTCCTCAGTGCGCTTTGCAAGGCTCTCGCTCAGCAAGAGATCAATATCCGTGCCCTTCAGCAGCGGCCCGCTCGGGAAGAGGGCAGATCGGAGATTATTCTCCGAGCCGCACCCGCGGTTGGCGACGAAATAGCCGAATCAGAGATCTATCGTAGGTTTCTCCGCCTGGAGACCCGTTTGCGCAACCTAGTTGGGGTTCAGTCTCTTTCAAGCATGATCGCCAGGAGCTAGACCCTCGCCGGAGCAATGTCCTTTCCCCGATGCTGTTCGCACCCTGTAAGGGACCCTACGGCAGCTTCTTGGCCAGGCGTTTGGCGTTCTTGCGCAGGAACGGGTGGGTTCCCGGCAGGTCCCGCACCAGGGCCAGCACCTCGCCGTCCAACCCCTGGAACACCCGGGAGCGCCGCAGCGAGCCGTCGTTCTGGACCAGGTCCACGAGGGTTCCCAGAGCGGTGCTCGTGGCGCCCTGCTTGTAGTCGTACTTGTACGGGTTGCCCCGGGCACGAACCGCCGCCCGCCAATCGACTCGCAGCCGGGTCATCAACAGCCCGCGCAGTTCCTCGATCTGCTGCAGCGAGAGCGGCACATCGTCGTTGGACGCGGCCACCATCAAGCGCAGCAGCTCGTCGTTGTTCAGGTCGGCGCTGAGGTCCGGCAAGCGGTAGTCCGTCTGGTCGTAGAGCTTGGCGTCGTTCTCGAGGCGCAGATCCAGCCGCACCCGGCCGGCGATCACGTCGAGGGGATCGAGTCCGTCCAGCGAGAAGCCCGCCCGGCGGTTGCTCTGCTCGTGGACGTTGAGGTCCAGCACTTCGCGGCCGCCGCGGCCATCGCTCAGCACCAGCCACGCTGCGGCCTGACGGCGGCTGCGGTTGGCGATCTCGATCTCGATCTCGGCGGTGCCGGCGATCGAGTCGACCCGGCCGATCTGCACGCCCCCGACGAACTCCAGCGGGTAGGAAACCAGGAGATCGATGTCGCCGATTGCCTCGCCGTTGCCCACGCTGAGCCGCGAACGGGTGCGCGGCGCGACGTTGCTGTCGATCCAGCCCTCGAGGGGTTCGCCCCGGTCGCTGATCGACCGGGCCGCGACCCGCACGGCCGGCCGGGTCGTGTCCCGCAGGCCGTTGCCGTCCAGGCGCGCCTCGAAGGTGCCGTCCCGGCCGCCGTAGTTGGCGATCTCGTAGAACACCCGGAAGGACTCACCCGGTTCGAAGATACCGTCGTCGCTCTGGTCGACCAGCTCCAGGTTCACCACCTCGAAGCGCGGGTTCTCGGACCAGTCGCGGAACGCGTCGGCGTAGGCCCGCTCGTATTCGGGAGCGTAGGAAGCCTGGAAGCCCGCCTGGGCCGCCGATTCCAGCGCGTCGTTGAAGCCCTCGGTGTAGCCGATCCGGTAGCGGTACTCGTAGCGCACCATGGCGCCGTAGTCCCAACCGTCGTCGTAGCCGTCGTCGTAGGCGACCTGGTTGTAGCGATCGAAGTAGCGGGGCAGCGTCCGGGCGAAGGCCCGGCGGAAGCTCTCCTCGAAGCGCCGCTGTTCGCCGCGATTCAGCGCGTGGTAGATCCGCGCGCGCCGGCGGTCTTCACACCAGAAGCGGAAGCCCCGGCCCGGATCGCTCCAGTCCCGGTCGTGGAAGCGACCGTGGTTGTCGTAGTTGTAGAGCGTCCACAGGTCGTGCTTGTAGCCGCGGAAGGCCGCGACCAGCGCCGTGGCCAGACCCCGGCGCCGGCTCGGCGCGTACTCGTCGAAGACCTCCCGCAGGGTCGGCTCCTCGGCGCGCACGTCGGCGGCACCGAAGACCGGGGCCAGCGGCCGGGCGTCGAAGCGGGGATCCCGGGACAGGTCGCGGAAGGTGTTCGCCACGTCTGCCTCGGCGTTTTCGTAGGCGATGCTGCGGGCGGAGTCCCGGCCGTAGTCGCTACCGGTCGTGATGGCGTCCCGATCGCGCAGACCGGTGCGCACGCCCAGCAGGTAGTCCCACTGACCGAGGCTCTGGTTGCGCAGCGCCTGACGCATGCCGCGCTGGGCACCGATGCGGTAGTACTCGTTCCAGCCGACGGTGCGAGCCCACTCCTCGGCGGCCCAGCGGGCCTCCCGGCGGGCCAACCGGTCGATCTCGGCAAACGGGTTGCCCGGTTGGGCGGTCCGGCCCGGCGCCGCCTTGGACGCCGCCGTCGAACCCTGCACCTCGGCCGGGGCCGGCTCGGGAGCCGGCTCTTCGAGCAGCAGATCGCCAGGCAGTTGCGGGCGAGTCGGACGGGCATCGCCCGGACGCCGCTCGTTGCCGTCACGTTGGTACTCGGGACGGAGCTTCTTGCCGGTTTCCACGACCTCGTCGGCACTCTGGGCCCACGCCGAGGGCGCGGAGAGCAACAACAGGCCGAGGGCTAAACGAAACATCGCACGCTTCATGATCGACACCTCCCGTTCAACGGAAAGTTGGGTTCCGCCCCTTCAAACAGCAAGGGGAGTGCCGCATTTGCGGTGCCGCCCGAAATCAGGTCTAAACTGCTGCAGGGTAGCGATTTAGCCGTGGTGATTGCAAGAGTGTATGCGTCCGAAAACGTCCTCCATGGGGGACACGGTGGCCGCTGGGCCGGGCTCCCGTAGACTGGGGTCCCATGAAGCATCGGAGGTGGTGGATGGGGCCGATTCTCCTGGGCGTGGTCAGCCTGGCCTGCGCCGGGTCTCAAGACCCAGGTCGCGATGCTGATCGCGACCCAGGGCGCGATGCTGATCGGGACCCCGGTCGGGCCGAGAAGGCGGTGGAGCGTCAGCGGGAGCCCCTGAGCCGCGCCCTGGCCCACAAGGGGCTCAGCCTGGGCGCACCGATCTTCATCCGCATCTTCAAGCAGGAGAGCGAGCTCGAACTCTGGGTCGAGAAGGGGGGTCGCTTCGAGCTGTTCCGTACCTATCCGATCTGCACCTGGTCCGGTGAGTTGGGGCCCAAGCTCCGGCAGGGCGACGGCCAGGCCCCCGAGGGCTTCTACTTCGTCACCCCGGGGCGGATGAATCCTCGGAGCCGCTATCACCTCTCCTTCAACCTGGGCTACCCCAACGCCTACGACCGGGCCCACGGCCGCACCGGGGACTTCCTGATGGTCCACGGCGACTGCGTCTCTATCGGCTGCTACGCCATGACCGACCCGGTCATCGAGGAGATCTGGACCCTGGCCATGGCCGCCTTCGACGGCGGCCAGCCCTACTTTCGGGTCCACGCCTTTCCCTTCCGCCTGGGCGGCGAGGCGCTGGCGCGACAGCGGGAGCATCGCTGGTACCCGTTCTGGCAGAACCTCAAGACCGGCTACGACTGGTTCGAGCGGGAGGGCACGCCGCCGGATGTGACGGTGGAGGAGCGGACCTACCGCTTCGGGGCTCCCTGAAGCGCTTGGCCGGCGGCTCCGGTTCGGTTCCGGCTGCCGGCTCGATCAAGGCTCCGAGGCCTTCGGTTTGATGTGATATTCCGGGGCCCCGGGCGTTCTATACGGGTGAGAGCGCCGGGACGGGCCCGGCGGCCGGGAGTGCCGTGAGAACCATCGACCCCGCAGAGCGCCGTTTCGAACAGGTCTACGAGGCCCATTTCGACGCGATCTTCCGCTACCTGCTCCACCGGGTCGCCGACGTCTCCCTGGCCGAGGACCTGACCGCCCAGACCTTCTTCAAGGCCTACCGGGCGTTTCCCCGTTTCCGCCATCGGGAGGGCAAGGTCTCCTCCTGGCTCTACCGCATCGCGACCAATGAACTGAACAGCCACCTGCGCCGGCCCCGCACCGCCAGTCTCGAGGCGGGCTTCGGCGACGTGCGGGTCGAGCGGGAGAACGCCGAGCGGATCCTCGAGCGCCACACGGCGTTTCTCGAGGTCAGCGACGTGTTGCGCACGCTCAAGCCCGAGGATCAGGCGCTGGTTGCGTTGCGCTACTTCGAACAGAAACCCTTTGCCGAGATCGCCGAGATCCTCGGCCGATCGACCCGTGTGCTGACGGTCCGTACCCATCGCGCCCTGACCCGGCTGCGGCGGGAGCTGGATCGTCGAGGGATGGACCATGAAGGACTTCGAAAAGCTCTTGACCGATCTGCCGAAGCCGGCTGTTGAGGTTCCCGCGTTCAAGCAGGAGCTGTGGCGGGAGCTGCAGCACACTCAACGACCGGTCCATGGCCGCGGCCCCTGGATCGCGCTGGCCGCGAGCCTCGTGGTGATCGTCGGCCTGGGCGCACTACTCGCCGCCTTCGTCGCGGACCCTGAGCTGGCGGCATCACTGCGAGTGCGTCTCGTCGGAGGTCCGGAGCCCGCCGGCATCGCGTCGGCCGCTGCGGCCCGCTCGGTGGTCGGCGGTATCGACGGTTCGACCCTGACGCTGGAAGACGTGCACCAGGTGCTCAGCCGCACCGATGCCAGCGTCGATCTCGATCGCGCCTTCATCGAGGACTGGTCATCGCAACAGCCGATGCCGGTCGACGTCCGCTCGATGGAAGCGGAGAGCGTTTACACGATTCGCAAGTACGAGCTCAGCGACGGCAAGCACGTACTGGTCTTCACCGAACTCGGTTCGGGCAATCCGTCGGTCCGCGCGGTGGCGGATAGCCCGGCCTCGACGCGGGTCTTCTAGCGGAAGACGCGCAACATTCATCGAACAACGTCAGGAGAGCGTTCATGAAAAAGCTACTGATCATCGCCACGGTGCTGATTGCCGGCGTGGCGGGCGTCGTCGCCGAAGAAGAGTGGGTCGTCGCCCAGGAAGGGGGCGAGTGGGTCTCTGCAGGCAGCGCCGGCGACGAGAACGTGCGGCTGAGAGTGACCGAGGAGGTCGTGGAACAGCCGCGCGGTTACCTCGGCGCGACGATCGCCCAGCTGGAAACGGCGGTCAGCGGGGTGCAGTCGCTGATCCTCGAGCAGGTCTTCGAAGGCAGCGCCGCCCAGAAGGCCGGCCTGCGGTCCGGCGACCAGCTACTCGAGATCGACGGTATCGAGATGGCCAGCTACAGCGATCTGACCGAGAAGCTGGCGGACACCCGCCCCGGCGACCGGGTGCGCATCGTCGTGCGCCGCGGCGAGAGCGACGAGCCGTACTACGTCGAGCTTGGCGAGCATCCCGATCACCACGCCGTCCGCTGGGCGGTGGTGGTCGACGAGGACCGTCCCTATCTCGGCGTCGAGTTCGAATGGCTCAACCCGCAGCTCGCCGAGTTCATGGGGGTCGAGCACGGGATCCTGGTCAAGCGGGTGGTCGAGGGCGCACCGGCGTTCCAGGCGGGGCTCGCCGCCGGGGATGTGATCGTCGCCATCGACGGCCAGCCGCTGACCGGCGGCAACCATCTCCATGACCGCATCGCGGCCGGCGAGCCCGGCGAGGGCATTCGCCTCGACGTCAATCGTCGCGGCGCGGCGCACCGGATCGACGCCACCCTCGGCTCGGCCAAGGACTTCATGGAGTCCGAGGGGCTGCACAACCACTTCGTCTTCGGCGAGAGCGAGATCAAGCTGCGCCACGTCGAGCGCATCCAGCCGGAGGTCAAGATCCTGCTGGAGCAGAAGAAGAACGAAGAGAAGGAATGAGTCCGACCGGGCGCCCCGTCACCCACGGCGGGGCGCCCGACCCACCTGCCGCCATGACCGGCTCGGCGCCCCCTACGCCTTCCTCAGCGCCCGGGCCACATCCCTCGCATAGGCCGGCGTCCTCGCGATGACCAGCACCGTGTCGCCGATGGCCAGGGCGCTGATCGCCTGGTGCACCGCCGAGCGATCGATCTGGCCGGCGACCTCCACCGCCTCTTCAGGGATCTCGGTGCGCAACACCACGATGTTGCCGCCGACGTCGACACGGATCAGCTTGCGCCGGATCTGGCGGGCGAGATCGTCCAGGAGTGCCGGGCGGGCGGCATCGATTTCGGGACGGCGGTAGCCCGAGGGGCTCTTGACGATGCCCAGCTCCCGCAGGTCCCGGGAGAGGGTCGACTGGGTGGTGCGCACCCCTTCGGCCAGCAGCAGGTCCAGCAGCTGGTCCTGGGAGTCGATGCGGTTGCGCGCAAGGATTCCGAGGACGTTCTGCTGGCGCTGTTTCTTGTCGGACATCTGGGGCGCCCCTCGCTCGGGGTCTCGGTCAAGGGTCTCTGGTTAGCGAGCCGCTTCCGACTCGGACACGAGCTCTCCCTGTCGCACGGTGATCGTGGTGTCGATGCCGTCGACCGACACCGTTTGCTCGGAGCCGTCGGGCCAGCGTACGACCAGCGAATCGACGCCGTCGTTCTTGCCGAGCCCGAAGGTTACCGGCAGCTCGACCTGGGACAGGTAGCTGCGGCTGGGCATCACGAAGCGGCGCTGGGTCTCGCCGCCGGCGACCAGGATGACCTCGGCGCCGATGGCGTCGGTGTTGTCGCCGCGGCCGACCGCCTTGACCCGCAGCCAGTGGTTGCCCAGATCCTGCTCGTTGCGGATCAGCAGCGGCTTGCCGCCGGTCTGGGTCAGCAGCACGTCCAGGTCGCCGTCGGCATCGATGTCCGCGTAGCCGGCGCCACGGCCGACGATCGGCCGGGCGAGGTCGCCGAGATCTTTCTCGTCGACAGCGGCGAAGCAGGACTTGGCCTTGGGGCCGCAGTTCCAGAACACCTGGGCCGGCTGCAGGTAGTGCTGGCTCGGCTGCACCTCGTTGATCTCGTCTTCGAGGTGGCCGTTGGCCTGCAGCAGGTCCTGACGGCCGTCCAGGTCGTAGTCGAAGAAGAACAGGCCGAAGCTCAGCTTGAGCCGGCTGGGGGAGCCGATACCCTCGGCATTGGCCTGATCGACCCACTGCCAGGGGTTGCGCGGCTGCTGGACGTAGAACGAAGTGGTCTCGTTGGAGAAGTTGCCGATGCCGACGCCGAGGTAGTCGCCGTTGGCGAAGTCGGCGACGTCGATGCCCATGGCGCCGGTGGCGCTGCCGGTGCTGTCGAAGCCCAGGCCGCTGACCGAACCGATCTCCTTGAACGTGCCGTCACCCTTGTTCTGGAAGGCGAAGTTCTGGACGGTGTCGTTGGCCACGAAGATATCGAGGAAACCGTCGTCGTCGACGTCGGCGAAGGTCAGCGCCAGGGCCTTGCCCATGGCGGCGCCGGTGGCCGGGTTGGCCACCTCGATGCCCGCCTCTTCGGAGACGTCGGTGAACTTGCCGCCGCCGTCGTTGCGGTAGAGATAGGAGTGGCTGCCCTGATAGTTGGTCGGCGGCCCGTAGGCCCGGTCGGTGCCGTTGAGCGAGAAGTTGAGCTCGATGTCGATCTCGCGGGACCACTGCACGTAGTTGCAGACGAACAGGTCCAGGTCGCCGTCGTTGTCGTAGTCGAAGAAGCCGGCGCTGGAGCTCCAGCGTTTCGATTCGCCGCCGACGCCGGCGCTGCGGGTCACGTCGGTGAACTTGCCGCCGTCGTTGCGGAACAGGCGGTTGGGGCCGACGGCGGTGAAGAACACGTCGGTGTCGCCGTCGCCGTCGTAGTCGGCGACCGCGACCCCCTGGCCGTAGAAGCTGACGTCGAGGCCGGAGCCCCGGGTCACGTCGCTGAAGTTGCCGCTGCCGTCGTTTTGGTAGAGCGCCATGGTCGGCTTGGACGAGACGTTGTCGTGGGCCCAGTGGGTCGAGTTGACGAACAGCAGATCCTGATCGCCGTCACCGTCGTAGTCGAAGAAGGCGCTGCCGCCACCCATGGTCTCGGGGAGCAGCTTCTCGCCGGTGGCTCCGCTGACGTGCTCGAAACTGATTCCCGCCGCGGCGGTCACGTCGGTGAAGCGCACGTCGGGCCGGTCGGCCGCGGTCTGGACCAGCTTGTCCGGCGCGACGATGTCGTCCCGTTCGATGGTCTGCTCGGCGACCGCTTTCTCGCGAGTGGCGAACCAGATCCCCGCGCCGACAACCGCGATCAGCGCGATCGCGACCAGCGACCACTTGAATGCGGTCCCGATGATCGAGTCGTCTTCATGGACGAACTCTTCCTCGGGGTTCTGCTTCTGCGGGTCATTCGTCGTCATGCTGGGCCACCTCCACCGACGCCCCGGGCCATGTGTAGTCGGATGTACGACTCAGATCGTAGATCACAACGGATTCCGCCGCCTTGTTTGCGGCAGGGTAATTACGACGGGCCTGGGCCACTGCGTAGTCGCGGGCGTTGTCGTCGGGCTTGTAGGTGGCGTGCAGCTCGGTGTGTTCCCGTTCTTTTTCGACGTCGCCCAGGTCCTGGTAGACCTGCTTGAGGCCGTAGTGGGCGACCAGGTTTTCCGGATCGTAGGACAGCGCCTCCAGATAACGGTCCCGGGCCCGTTCCATGTAGGTGGTGCGCTCGTCACCCCGCTCCCGCAGGCCCCGCTGGTAGATGGCGCCTGCCAGGGCGTTGAGCACCCGGTAGTCCTTGGCGAAATCGAAGCCCCGGCCCTCGGCCTGGGTGAAGCCGCCGCGGACGATGTCCTCGAGGTTTTCGATCGCCTTGTCGTAGTCGCCGTTGTCCTCGGCGACCTGGGCGCCGAACCAGAGCAGCGACCACTGGTTGGCCGGCGGCGAGAAGCTCGCCGCCCGTTCCAGCGCCTCGGGAGCGTGGGTCTGGACCAGGCCCTCCCGCAGGTAGACCCGGGTCAGGTTCAGCGGCCCGTCGGGACGCCCCATGGCCTCGACCTGCTCGAAGGCCTCCTTGGCCTGGCGCAGCTGGCCGCTGCCCGGTTTGAGCAACAGGCCGATGCCGTAGTCGTTCCAGCGCTGCCACGGCTCGATCGGCGATTCGTGGTTCAGCGGCATCTGCTCGTTGCCTGCGATCGGGAAGGTGATCTTGTCGTGGGCCAGGGTCAGGATCGGCAGGTCGTTGTAGTACTCCTCGTTCTCGGTCACGAAGCGCATGTACTCGGTGTCGAACTTGCGGTACTGCAGCTTGACCTCGACGGTGATCGGCTTGGTGGCCTTCTCCGGCACGTCGAGCTTGTAGTGGATCACGTCGGCGGCGCCGGGCGGGATCTGGTTGTTGTAGAGCGCGACGAAGATGTCTTCGGCGTTGCGCCGGGCGATGCGGTTGCCGTTGCGGTCGATGACGAAGGCGTTGACGAAGTGGGACCAGGGGTCGACGGCGTTGTCGCCCTGGCGCCGGCCGCCGCTGCGGCCGATCAGTTCGTCGCCGTGGGTCACGGTCACGTCCATCCAGACCTGGTTGGAGTCGACGGTGCCCTGGGTGAACAGGTGCCCCATCTTGACCGTGCGAATGATCGTCTCGAGCAGGTAGGTCTCGCCGGGCTCCAGCGCCGGCACCTCGGGACGCAGCGGTGCGATCAGCTCGCCGTCGATCTTGCCTTCCTTCTTCAGCCCGAACAGGTCGACCCGCATCACACCCTTGTTGAACTCCCGGTGGGCCTCGATGGCGCCGTCGGGGTCGGGCATTTTGTCCCGCAACAGGTGCGGAATCGCGGCGTTGGCCGAGGGGAACTGGTGGTCGAAGGTCTTGAGCAGGCCGCTGTCGTCACGAACCTGGGCGCCGAAGTTGGAGTCGTCCTCGTTCACCGCCACCAGCGGCATGTGGCAGTTGTTGCAGTTGGGCTCGGCCTTGGGCGGATAGTAGAAGCTGGTGATGCCCTGGCCGGAAACGCCGCTCAGCCAGAAGGCGTCGTAGTGGTTCTGGCCGCGCAGCCACTTGTAGTCGTTGAGCTCCGGCGGCAGGTGCACCTTGTGGCAGGTGCCGCAGTACTCGGTGGTGCGGTGCAGCGGTTTGAGGAACGTGGCCTTGTGGAACTCCGGCTTGGCCTTGATCAGCTGGCGGTTGACCCACTTGAGGAAGTCGTTGTCGCTGAAAGTGAACGGGTAGTGGGTCGGCTCGTCGATGGTGTAGTCGGCGTTGCCCCGCACGCTGTTGACGTTGGAGATCGAATGACAGACGGTGCAGGTGATGCCCGCCTGGGCCATCTCGTCGCTGGCCAGGTCGTAGTTCGGGTCGTCGAACTTGGGATCGTCGAAGGCACCGCTGAAGAAGGGCACCGGGTCGTGGCAACCGGCGCAGAAGCGGGAGCCCTGGACGTTGCCGTCCCGGGCCATCATCGCCTGCCGGGTCTCCAGCACGCTGGCCTCGTAGGGCGGGTTGTTGAACGAACTCCACTTGTGGACGCTGTGCATCCAGCTGTCGTGGACCTCGACGTGGCATTCCTGGCAATAGGCGTTGTTGTCCAGCACCTCGGCATCGATGAAGTTTCCGTCGGAGGTGCGGGCCAGAGACGGGAAGAAGTACTGCTCGCCGCTCTCGGGACCGACCACGTTCCAGGCTCGCGGGTCCTGCTTGTGGAACAGCAGCATGCCGCCGGCGAAGGCCGCGGCCACGCCCGCCCAGGCCAGCCCGACCTTCCACTTGATCTTGCGCCCGGCCAGCCGGTGCAGCACGAACAGCCACATGGCGATCAGCGGGCAGAGGATGTGCAGCCAGTAGGCGGTGGAGCGGGCGAAGGGGTTGTTGACTTCGAAGCGGAAGCCGAAGAGTTCCACCCGGGTGAGGATGATGCCGGTGATCAGGATGGTGTTGGCCACCATGAACAGGGCGATGCCGACCCGGACCGCTCTCTTGTTGGGGCGGTTGTACG
The DNA here is from genome assembly GCA_001664505.1 of Acidobacteria bacterium Mor1. Taxonomy (GTDB): domain Bacteria; phylum Acidobacteriota; class Polarisedimenticolia; order Polarisedimenticolales; family Polarisedimenticolaceae; genus Mor1. Next base: position 2,664,163 of record CP011806.1, on the reverse strand, counting down.
CGTTCTTCCAGTGGATGACGCCGAAGACCACCACCGGGCCGATGAGGGCGACCCCCAGCACCAGGTGGAAGATGAACATGTTCAGGTAGAACCAGTTCTGGTATTCGACACCGGCGATGGTGATGCTGATCAGGTAGACGGAGTTGATCACCATCACGGCGAACAGCCCGAAGACCACCGCAAGCAGGCGGCCTAGATTCGGACCGACCACCGGCACATATTTCTTGCGACGGCGGACCGGTTTCTTCGGGGTGTCGTTGGAACCTTCGGTCATGACAAAGGGCCTCGCGATTCCGGCTCGGCCCCACGGCACACCACGCCGCGCGAGTCACCTGACCGGAGGAGAACGAATATCGGCAGGAAGATACCCCGAGGCAAGTCTTCCTGCAATTCGTTGGATATGCGCCTTCTATGCGATCAGATCATGCGTCTATTCTTGCATGATCTGTTAATTATTTAGCTTTACGGGTCGATCTGGAAGGCGACTAGAGCGTCCGGATTTCGCCCGTCCAGCAGCCTGCTCGAGAGCGCGTCGACCAGCGCAGCCCACTCGGGACGCCGCACCCAGTGCTCCGCTTTCAGCCGTTTGGTCTTGACCGGGCGCTTGATCAGCAACTCGGCCAGGTCCGGCCGCGGCCGCATCTGGGCGTCGATGGCTTCGGCCCGGAAGTCCGGGCCGTCGGTGAAGATCGCCATCAGCCCGAAGCCGGCCTCGTCGCCGGCGATCCGCAGCAGGGTGACCCGCCCCAGCGGCTGGTCCTCGAGATGGGCCAGCAAGCCCTCGACCAGGGGATGGCCGGCGGCATAGAAATCGATGGTCTCGTCGGCCACCGCCTCTTCCCGGTCGAAGGTGCCGAGGAAGTTCGAGCCGCCGGGTACGCCGGGCAAGCTGTCGACCCGGGCGTGGTTCCCCAGCAGTACCGAATGCCGCGCCTCACCCGGCTGGGGCTCGGTGTGCAGGTTGAGCCGCTCGCAGGCCATCAGCACCACATCCTCGTTCAGCTCGTCCAGATCCGGCGGGACCCGCTCCAGGATTCCCGGACCGAGTTCGGCGGTGTAGGGCTCCTGATGAAGCTGCTGGAAGGCCGCCTCGTGAACCCGGGAGAAGGCCTGCCGGGCGTCCTGCACGATGCTGTCGAAGAGACCGGAGGTGTCTTGATCCTCGGGGCCCAACGCCAGCTCCTCGATGGCGGGACGCACGCCGCTCAGCTCCCGTTCGACGCCGCCCAGCGGCTGACGGAACAGTCCGAGTTGTTCGTAGAGCCCGGCGATGTCCTTACCCAGGCCTACCGGCGGGCGGAAGTAGGCGATCTCCACCGGCCGCCGCCGGCCGATCCGATCGAGCCGCCCGATGCGCTGCTCGACCACCATCGGATCCCAGGGCAGATCGAACAGCACCATGCGGGTGCAGAACTCGAAGTTGCGCCCTTCTCCGCCGCACTCGGTGGAGACAAGCATCGACGGCCCGCTCTTCAGCCGGAACTGGGCGACCTCGATGTCCCGCTGTCCCGGTGACAGGTCCTCGTGAAACACGCCGACGCGGATCTGTGAGACCCGCCGCAGTGTGGTGCGGATCCGGTCCAGGGACTCCCGGTCGGCGACGAACACCAGGGTCTTGTCTCCGTTGTCCCGCCAACTCTTGGCCTGTTCGGCCAACCAGGTCAGCCGCGGGTCGTCCTCCTCGAGGGCTTCGGCGGCGCCGCGTAACTCGAAGTCGGCGGGACGCAGCACCTTGATCAGCGACGCCGCCGACACGTGGGCGCGGCGGATGCGGTCCAGCAGACGCTTGCGCTCCAGGGCGTTCTTCACCGGACGGCTGCGCAGCTGTCGCTCCAGATCGATCCAGGAGTCCCAGCCGTCTATCTCGATGGGAACCCCCTGACGGGGCGGAAACCCGCCGACATCCGCCCGGCGGGTCGAGCTGGTGCAGGGCGGCAGCGGCGTGCCCTTTTCCAGCCGGTCGTCGAAGGAGACATCCTCGGGAAACTCGTCGGGGCGCAGCAGCTGAAGCAGCCGGAAGAAACCGTGGGCGTCCTCTTCCAGTGGGGTGGCGGTCAACAGCAGCACGTGGCGGGCGGATTCGGCGATCGGCTGGACCGAACGGTACTCGGCGCTGCCCGGATGTCCCGGCGCGCGCTTGAGGTGGTGGGCCTCGTCGACGATCAGCATCTCGATGCCCGCCTCGACGGCACGCTCGGTCAACCACGGCTCCGCCACCAGCATCTCCTGGCTGACCACCAACCGGTTGTGGGCCTCGAAGGGATTGAAGCCCTTGCCGTACTCCCGCTCGACATCGTTGAGCCGCTTGTCGTCGAGCAGGGTGAAGACCTGGTGGTACTTGCGCCACAGTTCGCCGAGCCACTGCACGGTCAGGGTCGCCGGAGCGACCACCAGCGTGCGATCGGCCCGGCCGGTGCGCAGCAGATGGTTGAGAATCAGGCAGGCCTCGACGGTCTTGCCCAGGCCGACCTCGTCGGCGAGGAGCCAGCGCACCGGATCGGTGCGGGTCGCCCGCTCGGCGCAGTGGAGCTGATGGGGAAAGAGCTGAATGCGGCCGCCCAGAAACGAACCCAGGCCATCGGCTTCGCGGATGCGCCTCAGGTGCAGGGCATCCAGGCGCAGGGCGAAGTCCTCGGGGGGGTCGACATCGCCGGCAGCCAACCGCTGTACCAGCGAGGCGTCGGGGTCCACCGGCCACAGCGACTCGGAGTCGACGATCCGGCCGTCGGACAGCTTGACCTGGGCGTCGTCGAGTTGCTCCTCGATCTGCACCGTCTCGCCGCTTTCGCCGAGCTCCGCCCGGGAGCCCGGTTCGAACTCCAGCGGTCGTACGGCGTCGGAGTCGAGGGCGAAGCGCAACAGCGACTCCACCCGGGCGAACTCGACGCTCATCTGGCGGCCGGCGATCTCGACGATACGCCCGACCCCCAGGTCGCGGTTGTGGCGATGGATCAATCTCGCGCCGGTTTTCCAGTCGAACTCGCTCAAAGAAGCCTCGGATCGGAATGAAAGGGTGGGGCCGGCAGATTATATGATCTTCGCGCCGTCGTCCCGGATGCCCGGGGCGGCGGCATCTCGTCCCCTGGAGGTATCCCGATGCACCGTTTCGTTCTCTCCGCCGGCCGCCGCGCCGCTCTCCCTTTCGCCGCGCTGCTCCTGGTCGTGACCGCCTCGCTTGTCCCTGCGTCGGCCCAGGATTTCTCCGGCGTCGAGGTCACCATCGAGCACGTGGCGGGCAACGTGCACATGCTCAAGGGTGCCGGCGGCAACATCGGCCTTTCCATCGGTGACGACGGGATCCTGATGATCGACTCCCAGTTCGAGCCCCTGGCCGAGAAGATCCGGGCGGCGATCGCCGAGAAGGCACCGGGCAAGGTGCGCTACGTGCTCAATACCCACTGGCACGGCGACCACACCGGGGGCAACGCTGCCTTCGGTGCTTCGGGCGACGGGGCCTCGGTGGTCGCTCACGACAACGTGCGGCGGCGCATGACCAGGAAGCAGCAGATCCGCGGACGGGACGTCGAGCCCGCGCCGCCGGGCAAGCTGCCGGTGGTCACCTTCAACGACCAGCTCAGTGTTCACTGGAACGGCGAGGAGATCCGCGCGATCCACTTCCCCCACGCTCATACCGACGGCGACTCGGTGATCTGGTTCGCCGGCTCCAACGTGGTGCACATGGGCGACATGATGTGGGTCAATCGCTTCCCCTTCATCGACATGGACAACGGAGGGGACGTGATCGGCATGATCAACGCGATCCAGGCGGTGCTGGCCAAACTGCCCGCCGATATCAAGTTGATCCCCGGCCACGGCCCGCTGTCCGGCCGCAAGGAGCTCGAGGACTACCGGGACATGCTGGTCGCCACCACCGACATCGTTCGCGCCCGCGTGGCTGCGGGGAAGGATCTCGAGGCCATCGTAGAGGAAGGGCTGCCCGAGGCCTGGGAAGAGTGGGGCGGCGGGTTCATCAAGACCGACGTCTGGTTGCGCACGATCCACCGCAGCCTGTCGGGGCAGGGGGAGACCTTCTGGCACCCCCACGGGCACGATCACAAACACTGAGCCGGGCGGTCGCCCTTTTGCTGTAAGTCTATGACAGGTAAAGGTTTCTCCGTGAGAGGGTCCTGGGTTGGGGGGATTCCCACCCTGATCGGTGAATAATCCATGACCCGGCGGGTACTTACCGTCGACATGGCAATCATCGAAATGACGACACACGAGCCCCACGGAATCTCCGCGACCCCCGCGACGGCGGGCGGTCTCGATGGGGCCCTGCTCGAAGAGCAGGATCTGGTCCGCCGGGTCAGCGGCGGCGACGCACGGGCGTTCGCCACCCTGGTCGATCGCTACATGCGGCGGGCCTACTACGCCGCCCTGGCGCTGGTCGGCTCCCACGAGGATGCTCTCGACCTGTCCCAGGACGCCTTTGCCCGGGCCTACAACGCCCGCGACCGGCTCGACCCCGAGCGGCCGTTCTACCCCTGGTTCTACGCGATCCTGCGCCGGCTGTGCTTCAACCACAACCGGGACCGCCGTTCGCGCCGGACCAAGCTGCAGAACGCCGCCGACTGGCTCGTGACCCAGGCCGCGGACCGTACGACCCGGGATCCGTCGAAGCTGCTGGAGCGCGAGGAGACGATCCGACGTGTCCGAGAGGCGATGGAGGCACTTGCCGACCGTGAGCGGGAGGTACTCGTGCTGAAGGAATTCGAGGGGCTGCGCTATCGCGAGATTGCAGAGCTGCTCGAGATCCCGATCGGGACCGTCATGTCGCGACTCTACACTGCCCGCAAACGACTGGCGGCGGTGCTGGAGCAAGAGGCCAAGTAATGCACGACGAACAGGCAAGGCAGGAACGTGCCCGCGGCCTGATGATGGCCGCCCTGGATGAAGAGCTGCAGAGCGCGGAACAGCAAGAACTCGAGGAGCTGCTCGCCTCCGACGCGGCACTGCGCGAGGAGTGGGAGCGGATGCAGCGAGTCAAGGAGGTTACCCGCGAGATGCAGTTGCGCAAGCCCCCGGAAGAGGTCTGGGGGATGTACTGGGCCTCGGTCTACAATCGGTTCGAGCGGGGCATCGGCTGGATTCTGTTTTCAGTCGGAGCCATCGCGCTCCTGTCCTACGGGGGCTGGCAGATCGCCCAGGAGATCCTGGCCGATACGAACATCCCGCCGCTGGTCAAGCTGGCGGTCTTCGCCGTTGTCGCCGGCCTCGCCGTTTTGGCGGTGTCGGTGGTGCGGGAGAAGTGGTTCGTGTCCCGGCGGGATCCGTACCGAGGAGTTGAGCGTTGATCATCATTCCGGGGTCGAAGATCGAGGGATACCGGGTCGTCCGTACCGTGGGCCTGGTGCGCGGCAACACCATTCGCGCGCGCCATATCGGCCGGGACATCGTGGCCGGGCTGAAGAACATCGTCGGCGGTGAGATCGAGGAGTACACCAAGATGATGGCCGAGGCCCGGGAGCAGGCTCTCGACCGCATGCGGGCCGAGGCGGAGTCCTTCGGCGCCAACGCAGTGGTCGACGTACGCTTCTCGACCTCCTACGTGATGGGGATGGCCTCGGAGATCCTGGCCTACGGAACCGGCGTGATCGTGGAGAAGGACGCGTAGCGCCGAACGGTGCGGCCCGTTCGGGCCGTTACTTCAGCAGTGATTCGAGGGCCGGCGTGTATCCGGGAGCGTTGCGCGCCGCGGCCGCGTGGCGGCCCTGAGCCGCCTCGTCCAACCGGGCGGCCGCGAGGCGCGCCGCCAACGCTTCGGCCCAGGCGATGAAGTAGTAGTCGCGCAATCGTTGCGAGCCCGCCTGCCGCTGCTCCCGCACCCATTGTTCGACGATTGCCTCGTCCGGCGGCATCTCGGCGGAGAGGACGCCTGCGTAAGCCAGGGCCAGGGCGGTGGGGTAGGTGTGACCGCCGCCGAGGCTGCGGGCCGCCTCGGACAGTTTCTCCCGGGCTTCGCCGGGCCGAGGCGGATCGAACATCAGCAGCGTCAGCCCCTTGAGAAAGGCGAACTCCGGATAGCTCGCCGGAGCGGCGTCCCGGTCGATGATGCGCAGCGCCTCAGCGGCATGGCCCCCATGGAGTTCCCGCAGCGCGCGGCCGAAGACCGCCCGGCGGCTGCGGTATGCAGCGCTTCGCAGAGCCGCCGCCGCCTCGGTGCGATCGCAGAGCAACGCTCCCAGCAACAGTGGTTCGAAGGTGGTGGGATCTTCGACCTGGCTCAGCGGATGCTCGGCGATCAACTCCCAGTTACCGAGGCGGGCCGCGAGGTCGATCAGCAGGGCGTAGTCGGCGGCGGAGTCCGGGTTGTCGGCGGCGAGCGCGGCGGCGATGCGGAGCCCCTGCTCCGGTTCGCCTCCCTCGCGCAGTAGCTGCACGGCTCGAGTGCGGGCCACTGCGGCCTGGGTCGGAGCCACTCCCGGGGATGCGGCGTAGCGTTCCAACGCTTGGGCGGCTGCCTTGCGCTTCCCGTCGTCGGAGAGGCCACCCGATTCGAGCAGCAGGTCGACCAGTCGTTGTTCCGCGGCGACCCAGTCGGCGGGGTTCACTCCGCCACGCGTGCCGGCGTCGGGAACGCCGTCCGACAAATTCAGGCTGCGGTCGAGCGGCTCGCCGGAGCGAGCGACCAACGTCGCAACCGATCCCTCGGCCTCCAGGGACATGGCGTTGAGGCTTGCGGTGGTGTCGGGGAGGATCGTCCAGAAATGAGGGAGAGGGCTGCGCGCTCCATGGTCGAAGGGGGGCAGGGCCAGGCTGTGCCTCGGCGCATCCGCCTCCGGCGGCACCAGGCTGAATGCGACCGCACGCTGACCGAAGGCGGCGCTCTTGGCGCTGAACACCAACATCGGTTTCCCGGCTGGAGTTTCGCTGCTCAGGACGCCGGGATGCACCCGGCCGTGGTGGTGAAAGTTGAAACGCAACCGGCCCTGATCGTCGAATCCGGAAACGAACGCCGGGTCCCCTCCCTTCTGCGCGTAGGTCGCGACGAAGAGCGTCCGGCCATCGGAGAGCGTGATCCGGCGCAGGCCGATTCCGTTGTAGTTTCCGTCGTAGCCGGGGAACAGGGGTTGGAGCAGCTTCGCGGGGTCGGAGGTACGGTGGTTCTGCCGGGGGCTGAACGGCGTCGCTCGGCCGGACAATGCGTCGAACAACACGAGCCCGTTGGGATAGGCCGGATCGTAGCTGCCGTAGTCGCCTCCTTCGGTCAGCAGCATCGCGAGATCCCGGCGGCGGGTGATCCCGCGCTCCCAGGGCACGCGGGAACGAACCGGGTGGGGGAGCCGGGCTTGCCGCACGGTCAGCCCGGCCAGACTCTCCGAGCTCAGGCGATCGTGGTCGTGGGCAATCCGGGCCGGATAGGCGAGCAGGCCGGCGAGCAGTGCCGACACCGCGATGATCGCGAGGGCAGCCGAGGGAGTGGCGGCGTGCCGCCGCGCTCTGCGCCCGATCGACCGCAGGCGCTCGGCTGCCGGCCTACCTCTACGCAGACGCATGCGCTCCAGCAGCGTTTCGGCAGTCGCCGGACGGTGCTCGGGGTCGGTTTCCCGGCACCAGGCCATGAGGTCTCTCAGCCAGCCGGGCCACGTTGCCGAGCCGAGGGCTCGGGAGGCCATGGCGCCGACGCTGTAGAGATCGGAGCGGCCGTCGAGCTGCCTGTCGCCGGCGGCCTGCTCCGGTGAGACGTACTCGGGGGTCCCGAGGAACTGTCCGGTGCTGGTCAAACGGCTGCCGTGGGCCTGTTTGGCCAGGCCGAAATCGAGCAGGACCACCCGGCTTGCCGGAGCTTCACCCTCCCGGGCGATGAACACGTTGGCCGGCTTGATGTCCCGGTGGACCACCCCCGCCCGGTGGGCGGTGGCCAGTGCGTCGAGCAAGGCTTCGAGGAGGGCCGTGCCCTCGTCGATCGAGAGCGGGCCCTGGTTGTCCAACCGCTCGCTCAGCGTTTCGCCGTGCAGCAGCTCGAAGGCGATATAGCGCAGCCCGTCTTCTTCGCCGTGAGCCAGGACCCGCACGATTCCCGGATGCCGCAATCCGTCCAGCAGTCGAAGTTCACGCTCCAGTCGCTCGGACTGTAGTGACGCGGCCGGGCCCGGGAACATTACCTTGAGGGCGACATCAACGCCGGCCTCCTCGTCCCGGGCGCGGTAGACCTCGCCGAAGCCGCCGGAGCCGAGGGTCGCTTCGATCCGGTAACGGCCGGCGAAGAGCGCACCGGAGCGGAGCGCGGCGAAGCGCAGCACCTGTCGCTGCCGACCCTCGTCGGGCGCTGCGGTATCCCCCGTCTCGTCGCTGGACCGGTCGCTCAAGAATCGGCGCGCTTGCCCGGGCGCCGCTCGATACCCAGTTCGTCGAGCTTGCGGTAGAGGTTGCTGCGGCTGAGGCCGGCTTCCCGGGCCGCCCGGGCCAGGTTGTGGCCGCAGCGTTCGACGACATGTTCGAAGTACAGCCGGTCGAAGCGGGTCCGCGCGGCGCGCCAGTCCCGTTCCAGTTCCGACAGGGCCGCGCCCCAGCCCCGGCTCTTGCCTGAAAGCTCTTCGGGCAACAGGTCGGCGGAGATCACCGGGCCGTCACACAGCGCGATGGCTCGGCGGATCACGTGGCGCAACTCGCGTACGTTGCCCGGCCAGGAGTAGCCCAGCAGTTTTTCCGCGGCGGCGACTTCGATGCCTCGTGTCGGCCGGCCACGGTCGCCGGTCTCGGCAACGAAGTACCGTGCCAGGGGCATGATGTCCTCGGGGCGATGCCGTAGCGGTGGAATCTCGACGGTCGCGCCCTTGAGGCGGTACCACAGATCCCGGCGGAAGGAGCCTTCGTCGACCCGGGCGGAAAGATCGACGTGGGTCGCGGCGACGATGCGGGCGTCGGCGGGCACGGGGCCCGAGGCGCCGAGAGGGACCACGCTCTTGGATTCGATCGCCCGCAGCAGCTTCGGCTGCAGGTGGGGAGAGAGGTCCGCGATCTCGTCGAGGAACAGGGTGCCCTGATGGGCCTGGGCGAACTTCCCCGGCCGGCCGTTGACTCCGGTGGCGACGCCGCGCTCGATGCCGAAGAGTTCCGATTCGAGGAGTTCCGCGGGGAGGGCGGCGCAGTTGATCGCGACGAACGCCTCGCCACGGCGGTTCGAGGCCTCGTGGAGCCGTCTGGCGATCAGTTCCTTGCCGGTGCCCGATTCGCCGAACACGATCAAGGGCAGGTCGGTCGGGGCCAGCCGGGAGACCGCATCGAGCACCTTGCGGCAGGCCCGGGATGTGGTGATGAACGGCGTGGCGTGGGGCGCCGTGCGGTCGAGGCTGCGCTCCCGTTCGACGATGAGGTTCGGCGCCTCTTCCGTGGCCTGCGCGGCACGAAGGCCGGACCACCAGCGCAGCAGCCCGGCAAGGGCCGAGAGCCGCGGGTCGCCGGGGCGGACTTCGCTGCGCCAGGGAGTGGCGGCGAGGAACAGATCTTCTTCGATTCGGTCGACCAGGATCGCCGTGCTGCCGGGCATCTGCAGGATCCGCGGATAGCTTCGTTCCTCGGCCAGCAGGCTCAGCACCTCCGCCGCAAGGGGCAGGTCCGACGACGCTGCCTCCATGCACCAATCCCCCTGGGTTCGGCGCAGCAGCTGAACCTGGTCGCAGTGGCCGAGTTCCTCGACGGCCTGCAGCAGCATGGCCGGAGCGTCCTGGCCGGTGGTGTCGGCGATCCGTACGGTGATGCGCTCCAGCCAGGCGCTGCCGCCTTCCCGTTCCCGCGGTGCCTCGGCCGGCCGGCGGGGCGCCGTAATCGAAGGGGGATCTCCGGCACGCCGCGGACGGCGGCTGCGGGAAACCCGGCCCTGGCTCTCGAGAGACCGGAGGGACATCCCTCGCCGGACCCGGGCCAGGATCGAGCCGACGACGAACCAGTGATCGAGGGCGGAGTCCAACTCCTGCACCCGCAGCCCGTCACTCCAGAGGCCGTTGGTGCTGCCCAGGTCCTGAACGCGCACCGTCTTGTCGTCGACGATCAGGCGGGCGTGGCGGCGGGAGATCGAGGCCTCGTCGACGATCAGATCGCAGTCGGGGTCCCGTCCCAACACCGATTGACCCGAGCGCAACGGGATGCGCTCGAGGCGGTCTTCCAGGCGCACTTCCAGGTACAGCATCCGGTTCTCCAAATAGCCGGACCTTCTGTATACAGCGCAGTAGTCGACCGTGTCATCCGCAATCGAACGACATTCTTCAGCGGGTGCGGGGCGCGTGCAGAGTTCCCGAAAAAGTGTCCTGCCAGCGGGACGCTCTTTCCGGGCGGGGGATGGGAGCGCGTACAAAAAAGCCGCCGTTCGGGGCGATCAGGCGCCGGGAGTCGAAAAAAGACCCGGAGGGGCGGGTTTCGGCGTCAGCCGCCCTGTTTCGTCCCCAGGATCTCGACGAGGCCCTCCCAGGCGTCGGCGTCCATGGCGAGCAGGCTGGCCAGATAGACATCGACCTGATCGTCGTCGAAGCTCTCGTAAAGGTGATCGGTCGCAGCCTTGAGGGTCTCGGCGTCGGGGGTCTCGGGGTCGTGGCTCTCGTCGATCAGACCACCCTTGTTGGGGATGCCGAGTTTGTTGAGGAACGCCTCGAGCATGTCCTTGCGTTCGACCAGATGCAGCGCCAGCAACAGGGTGGCCGCCAGGCCGTCGTCGGGGCGGACCGCCTTGACCAGGTAATTGACCCGCTTGTCCACCGGCAGCTTGCGCACGGCGACCTCGCGGAAGCGGATCGCCATGGCGATCGAGAGGTTGACCTCCTTGCGCGCCTGGGCGTCCTCCCAATCGGAGGAGTAGACCGACTTGCCGGCGAGGGTGCGGGTTTCGGCCGGCAGGCTGGACCACAGCCGGGCGGGAGAGAGATCGTCGAGAGGAAGATCGGCCAGTAGCGACATCGGTCGAGACTCCGCGGCGAAAGCCCGGGATCCCTTACCCCAGGCGGCAAAGCGGGAGTTTAGCTCAAGACGCGACCGATTCGGCAGTCCGGTGTGCCGAGAGGGGGCTGCGCAGGCTGTGGAGAGCCAGGATGCCGATCCAGACGAAGTAGACGGCGGCCAGTCCTCGCTGCACCAGGCCCGGGTACGACGACAGCTCACCGGTGAAGAGGAAGCCCATGGTGATCAGCCCCACCAGCGCCGTCAGGTTGCCGAAGCGGCTCCAGTGCGGGTCTTCTCCGAGGCGGCCGACCAGCATCAGCAGCCCGAGGCCGCCGGCGACGAAGGAGCAACCCACGAGAACGGCGTGCCAGGTGATCGAGGCCGGATCGGCCAGATTGCCCGGAGTGAGTCCGAGGGCGGCCCAGGCGATGCCGGAGATGCTGAGGAGCCCCGGCCCCATCCGCGAGCCCTGGCCGCGGTTGATCGAGCGGTGCAGTCCGGGGGTGAACAGGGCGATCAAGAGGCCGACGAGACCGAAGCCGAGGAAGTTCATGGTCAGCGCCTGAGGCGCACCGATCATTCCCAGCTCGCTGACCGCGTCATCCACCTGGCTGTATTCGGGGGTATTGGAGCCGGCAAAGGCCACCGCGCCGATCAGGATGGCGGGGGCGAGCAGGCCGCAGGCGGCGCAAATCAGGCGCAGGGCACGATCCATGGCATTCCTCGTCGGGGGCTCTCCGGAAACGAAGATTAATAGCGGGAGGGTCCGCCGCCGGCAAGCCTGGGTGACTTGCCTGCGGCGAGCGCACCGCAATGCCTCAGCGTTTGGTCGGCTTCTGGACCGGTTTGCCGCTCTCGTCCTTCTTCTGCTCCGCCCGGATCTTGGGCTTGGCCGGCGTGCGCGGATCCCGGGATTGCGGGCGCTGGACGCGGATCTCGGTCTCCGCCGAGAAGCCGGAGCTCTCGATCCGCAGGATGTAGTCGCCGGGAGTCACGAACAGCGGGCGGCCCAGCCGCAGCGCCTCGGACCAGGGGACCTTGGCCCGCTTCGGCGGTTCCAGACTGGACCCGCCGGTCTCCTCGCTCTTCTCGCTTTCCTCTTCGGCCAGCCGCTCTTCCTCGGCGCGCAGCGCCAGGCTCGGATCGAGACGCAAATCCCAGCGGTAGGTGTTGACCCCCGGAGTCAAATCGAAGAGTTCCTCACGGCGGAGCACACGTTCGTCCTCGTCGTGAATGGTGAAGGTTGCGCGGCCGCCCTGCTGCACCCAGAACGGGATGTCCCGGTAGGGTTCGGAATCGGGATAGTGGCGCCAGATCGGTCGCCGGCTGCGCCAGCCGCGCTCGGCCTTGAGTTCGTGTTGCGGGTAGACGTGAACCACCGTGTTCCGCACGTACTCGAGTTCCTGCACCGGCAGCACGTCGACGATCCAGACGCTACGTCCGTGGGTGCCGGCGACCAGCTCCCGCTCGCGGGGATGGACCACCAGGTCGTGAACCGGGACGTTGGGCAACCCGGACTGGAGCGCCTGCCAGTTCTCGCCGCGATCGAGGGAGACGTACACGCCTCGATCGGTGCCGACGTAGACCACCCTGCGGTTGACCGGGTCCTCGCGAATCACATTGACCGGTTCAGCGGGCAAGCCGGCGGAGATGTCCTTCCAGCTCTTGCCCAGGTCGTCGGTGCGGTAGACGTAGGCGCGGATGTCGTCGTCGCGATAGCCCGACAGGGTGACGTAGCCGACTTTCTCTTCGTGAGGCGAGGCGGCGACCCGGGTGACCCAGCGGTTCCGCGGCAGGCCGTCGGAGATATCGGACCAGTCGGCGCCTCCGCTGCGGGTCACGTGCACGTGTCCGTCGTCGGTGCCGGCCCACAGCAGGCCGAAGCGCTGCGGGGATTCGTCGATCGAGGTCAGGGTGGCGAAGGGCACGTCCCCACGCTCGTCGGAGCGGGTCAGGTCGGGGCTGATCGCCGTCCAGGTGTCCCCCTGGTCCATCGAACGGAAGACCTTGTTGGCTCCGAAGTAGAGGATGTCCGGGTTGTGGGTCGACAGCAGGATCGGGGTCATCCAGTTGTAGCGCAGGGCGGGGTCGAGCAGGCGGTTGCGCGGCTTGACCCGGCTGGAGTCGCCGTCGCCGATACGGCGATAGTTGCCGAACTGAAGTCCGAGGATGGTGGTCTTGTTGTCCCGGGGGTCGACCTGGACGAAGGCGCCGTCGCCGCCGCCGATCTTGCGCCACGGATCCACGCCGGGGCGGGAGGTGCTCGAGCCCTTCCACACGCCGTTGTCCTGCAGCCCGCCGTAGATGTTGTACGGCCGGGCCATGTCGACGGCGACGGTATAGAACTGGCCGACCGGGACCTGGTTGAGCTGCAGCCAGCTTTCACCCCCGTCGAAGCTCATGTTGACGCCGCCGTCGTTGCCGCCGATCAGGTGGCGATCGACCTCGGGGTCGACCCAGAGGGACTGGTGGTCGACGTGCAGGTTGCGGGCACGGATGCCCTTCCAGTTGCGGCCGCCGTCACCCGAGGTCAACATCGGCACGCCCAGGATGTAGAGCCGTTTGTGGTTGGTCGGTGAGACCCGGATCTGGCCGAAGTAGTAGCCGTAGGTGTAGTAGAGCTCGCGGATCGGGTCGTCGTGGGTGCGGCGCCAGCGTTTCCCGCCGTCGTCGGAACGCCAGACCTCGGGGCCGAGCACGTCGGTTTCCAGCAGGCTGCGATTGGCGTCGGACAGCGCCGAGAGCAGGTCCTCGACGGACAGGTCGTCGTTGCGCACCTTCTCCAGCAGTTTCTGGGCGGTCAATTCCGGGTCGAGATCGTAGCCCCGCAGGAAGTCCTCGATCTCCTCGGGATCCTGACGCAGGAACTCCTCCTTGCTCATGCCGCGCAGCCGCTTGGGCGTGACCGCGCCATCCCCCATGTCCCAGGCTTCCTCGGGCATCAACTGCTGGTTGTCGATCAGGGCGTAGAGGGTGCCCGGCTTGTCCTGGGCCACGGCCAGGCCGATGCGGCCGACGTGATCTCCCCGGGGCAGGCCTCCGTCGAGCTGGGTCCAGTTGTTGCCGGCATCGACCGACTTCCAGATGCCGCTGCCGAATCCTCCCTCGGTGAAGTCCCAGGGGCGGCGCGAACGCTCCCAGGATGAGGCGTAGAGCACGTCGGGGTTGTTCGGATCGCGCACCATCTCGACGAAGCCGGTGTGGTCGATCCCCTCGAGCACCTGCTTCCAGCTCTTGCCGCCGTCCTCGGTCAGGTAGATGCCGCGCGCTCCGCCGGAGGTATAAAGCGGGCCGAGGGAGGCCACGAGCACCCGGTCGGAGTTGCGGGGGTCTACCGAGATGCGGCCGATGCGGTCGGTTTCCCACAGCCCCATGTGCCGCCAGCTCTTACCGCCGTCATCGGAGCGCAGCACGCCGGCTCCGCCGTAAGAGGAGCGGGATGAGTTGTTCTCGCCGGTGCCGACCCAGATCGTTTGCGGGTTCTGCGGGTCGAGGGCCACGTCGCCGATGATCATGGCGATCTGATCGTCGAACAGCGGTTCGAAGGTCACCCCGTTGTTGGTGGTGCGCCACAGGCCGCCCGAGGCGTAGGCCACGTAGAAGGTGTAGGGCTCACCCGGGACGACCTCGATGTCGATCACCCGGCCGCCCATGGCCACCGGACCGACCGAACGCCAGGGCAGGCCGCGGAACGGGGAGTTCTGCTCCAGAGCCTGGTGGGTTTCCCAGGATTGAAGTCGCGCCGACTCGTCGGGCGGGCCGGATGGGGCGGGGCGCGCAGCCTCCGCCGGCATTCCTGCCAGGACACAAACCAGGGCGAGCAGGGCAACGAAGCGGCCGCGCATGGGTACCTCCGTGGGCTGACGTGAGCGCGGAGTGTAGCGCAACCGGTTGCCCGGCCGCCCGGGGCGGGAGCCCTACCCTTCGCCCTTCTGGTCCGGGTCCGGGGAAGCCGTCTGTTCCCCCCTCGTGGCCTCGGAGCCCGGCGCGGCAGGCAGCTCGAGGACGAACCGGGAGCCGCTCCCCAGCTCGGATTCGACGGTGATGCTGCCGCCGTGGAGCCGCATCAGATGCTTGACGATGGCCAGCCCCAGCCCGGTGCCGCCGGCTTCCCGGGAGCGGGCCGGATCGACCCGGTAGAACCGGCGGAAGATCTTGTCGGCACTCTCCGCCGCGATGCCGACTCCGTCATCCTCGACCACCAGTCGCGCGCCGCCGGACTGGTGGATCGATCCGGTGACCCGCACCTGGCCGTTCTGCCGGTTGAACTTGATGGCATTGTCCATCAGGTTGGTCATCACCTGTTCCATGCGCCGCCGGTCCGCGTAGATCGTGAACGGGGCAGGCAGCGAGACGATGAGCGACACATCCAGTTCGGCAGTGCGGGGCTCGAGGTCGGTCGCGATCTCCCGGCACATCTGGGCCGCGTCGAAAACGCTGGGGTGTAGTTCGACCGAACCGGTCTCGATGCGGGACAGGTCGGTCAGGTCATCGACCAGGTCCTCCATGCGTCGTGCGTGCTTGGCGATGATGCCCAGGAACTTCTGCCGCGCCTCGGGATCTTCGTTGGGGCTGCTCAAGAGGGTCTCGAGGAACGCCTTGATCGAGGTCAGCGGAGTGCGCAATTCGTGGGAGACGTTGGCCACGAATTCACGGCGCACGCTCTCCAGCGCTTCGATGCGGGTGATGTCGTAGAGCAGGACGATGGTGTTGCCGGTCGGCGGTCCCAGCGGTTTGATCCGCAGGTCGAAGCTGCGGTTGCCGACCTGCAGCAGAGGCTCGTGAATCTCGTTTCCGTCACGGAGCGCGGTCTCGACCCGCTCGTTCAACGTCGGGTGGCGGATGACCTCCGCCAGCAGACGCCCCTCGGGCTCCCGCTGCAGATCGAACAGATTGCGGATGACCCGATTGGCCCGGTTGATGCGGCGTCTCGGGTCGACGAGAAGAAGCCCCTGTTCCATCCCCGTGATCACCGATGCTGCGACCGCCCGGTCCCGGTCGAGTTCCTCGATCTTGTCGACCAGGGACTGCTTCATCCGGTTGACCGAGCCGGCAAGGTCGGCGATCTCGGGACGATCGGTGGCCGGAACTTCGAGCTGGACTTCGCCGCGGGCGATGCGGTCGGCGGCGTCGGTGATGCGGTGGATTGCGGCAGTCCGGCGTCGGCCGGCAACGAAGAATCCGACGACGAGAAGGGCCGCTACGAGGACCAGGATCCCCGACGCCCAGGGGGTCACGGGGTCTCGCGGAAGCGGTAGCCGACGCCGACGACGGTCTCGATGTAGCTCGATGCCGGCGGGCCGAGCTTCTTGCGCAGTTGCCGGATGTGGACATCCACCGTCCGGGTCTCGCCGGCGTGCACGTACCCCCAGACCTCTTCGAGCAGGCGCTCCCGGGTGCGCACCCGCCCCCGGTGTTCGACGAGGTCGACCAGCAGGTCGAACTCGCGGCGGGTAAGGATCGCCTCCTTGCCGTCGACCAGGGCCTTGCGGGCGGGGCGGTCGATCCGGAGCGCTCCGGCGACCAGGGTCTCGGTCTCGGCTTCGGTCGGGGCGCCGGATCGCCGGAGTACGGCTCGAACGCGAGCGAGGACTTCATGCACCGAGAACGGCTTGGTCACGTAGTCATCGGCGCCGATGTCCAGGCCGTGGATCCGGTCCGCTTCCTCGACCCGTGCGGTCAGCATGATCACGGGAACGTTGGCGGTGGAGGAGTTGGCGCGCAGGCGGCGGCAGACTTCGAGTCCGTCGATTCCCGGCAGGTTGAGGTCGAGCAGGATCAGGTCGGGGCAGTCCGAGGTCGCCGAGCGAAGCCCGACATCGCCGTCGCGCACCGTCTCCACCTTGAAACCGCCGTCCCGCTCGAGGTTGTACTTGAGCGAGAGTGCGATGTCCTCATCGTCCTCGATGATCAGTACCCGGTTCATTCTTCGTCGCGCGATTCCTTTTGCACCCGCGGGTGCTTGATCACCTTGCCTTCGGCCATGTAGACGACCTGCTCGCAGATGTTGGTCGCCTGGTCGCCGATCCGTTCGAAGTACTTGGCGACGAAGGTCAACCGCAGAGCCCGGGTGATCGTGCGTGGATCTTCCAGCATGTGCGAGAGCAACACCCGGAAGAACTGGTCCATGCGGCGATCCATCTCGTCATCCATGTGGATCACGCTCCAGGCGGTCTCGGGGTCGCCCTGGACGAAGGCGTCCAGGGCGCCGCGGACCATCTCCTGGGCCCGGGTGGCCATCACGGGGATGTCCACGAGGGTGCGCAGCGCGGGTTCTTCATTGAGCTCGATCGCGCGCTCGCTGATGTTGACCGCGTGATCTCCGATGCGCTCCAGATCCGGAACGATCTTCATTGCCGTCGCCAGGAACCGCAGGTCCCGGGCCATCGGCTGTTGCCGGACCAGCAGCTCGACGATGAAGTCGTCGATCTCCAGCTCGAGGCGATCGATCTCGAGATCGCCGTCGATCACTTCCTGGGCCAACGTCGAGTCGCGATTGGTCATCGCGCGAACGGACTTGCCGATCGCTTCCTCGGTCATGCCGCCCATGCGCATGATCATCTCGGACAACTGCTCGAGTTGTTCCGCGAAGTGGGTCGTGTGCTTTTCCATCGGTACTTTCGAGCGCGGCTCTGTCGAGCTAGCCGAAACGGCCCGTGATGTAGTCCTCGGTCTGTTTCTTCATCGGGCTGATGAACAGTTTCTCGGTCTCCTGATACTCGATCAGGCGGCCGAGGTAGAGGAAGGCGGTGAAGTCCGAGATGCGGCTGGCCTGCTGCATGTTGTGCGTCACGATGACCAGCGTGTAGTGGGACTTCAGGTCCATCATCAAGTTTTCGATCTTCGACGTCGCGATCGGGTCCAGTGCGGAGCAGGGTTCGTCGAGCAGGATCACCTCGGGCTCGATGGCGATCGCCCGGGCGATGCAGAGCCGCTGCTGCTGGCCGCCGGACATACCCAGGGCGCTCTCGTTCAACCGGTCCTTGACCTCATCCCAGAGGGCAGCGCCGCGTAGGCTGCGCTCGACGATGTCGTCGAGCTTGCGCTTGCTGGTGATGCCGTGAATGCGCGGGCCGTAGGCGATGTTCTCGTAGATCGACTTGGGGAACGGGTTCGACTTCTGGAACACCATGCCGATTCGCTTGCGCAGGGCGTTCACGTCGGTGCGGACATCGAAGATGCTGCGATCCTCGAACAGGATGTCTCCCTCGATGCGCACGCCGTCGACCAGGTCGTTCAAGCGGTTGAAGCAACGCAGGAGCGTCGACTTGCCGCAACCCGAAGGTCCGATGAATGCGGTGATCTTCTTTTCGGGGACGTCGAGGGTGATGTCGTGGAGCGCCTGGTTGTTGCCGTACCACAGGCCGAGGTTCTTGACCGAGAGGAGCGGGGACTCGAACTTCGGGTTGACCGCGGGATCGTCGGCTGCGGTGAACTCGACTTCCTCGGAGTAGCCCCGGGCGTCGTCGGACTCGGTGCCGGAACCCGTCTCGTCCTGGCGCGGTGCCGACCCGGTCGTCACGGGAGGTTCGATGACCTCGCTGGACATCGGTTTCAAGCTGCTCTCTGCCATCTGAGCACTCCTCGCGAGACGGGAAGCCTGCACCTATGGGGTCCGCAAGCGTATCAGGCGGGCCGGGATTCGACCAACCTTCCCCCGGTGACGGTAGTGCCTCACTTCAGTGAGGCACTACCCAGGCGACTGCTTCGCGACTGTCCGGTGACGACTGTAACAGGAATCTTACACCTGCATAACACCCGGTTTGAACGCCCTTGGTAGCCTCGGAGTCGGATCGAGACCAACGCCCGTACCGGTGGCGCGCTGGAACGCCGGACCGGCTCCGAGGCGGCGCGTTTTCGGCCCGGGAGAGCACCGTGGAGCGACCGGCAACACTGCTTGTCGTAGAAGACGAGCAAGACATTCTGACCCTCCTGGAACATCTTCTGCAGACCGAGGGGTTCGACGTCCTGACGGCGACCTGCGGCGAGCAGGCGGTCGAGATTCTCGACCAGACCCGCCCTGACCTGGTCCTGCTGGATCTGATGCTGCCCGGCCTCAGCGGGCTCGAGATCCTGAAACGGGTCAAGGCGATGGAGGGGGCACCCCCACGGGTCATCCTGCTGACCGCCCGGGTTGAGGAGGTCGACCGGGTCCTGGGTTTCGAGCTCGGCGCGGACGACTACGTCACCAAACCGTTCAGCCCCAGGGAGCTGGTGCTGCGGGTCCGCTCGCAGCTCAAGCGCGATCAGGTCACCTCGCAGAGTCCGTCGGGCCCCCGCCGTATCGGCCCGATCGAGATCGATGACGACTACCACAGCGTGCGGGTTCACGGGCAGCAGGTGGAGTTGACCCTGACCGAGTTCAAGCTGCTGGCCGACCTGGTCCGGGCCCGGGGCCGGGTGCGGACCCGGGAAGCGCTCCTGTCCGAGCTGTGGGGCTACGATGCCGAGGTCATGTCACGCACGGTGGATACCCACATCCGGCGCTTGCGGCGCAAGCTGGGCCCGGCGGCCTCGTGGCTGACCACCGTGCGCGGTGTGGGCTACCGTTTCCTCGACCCCGAACATCGGCGAACCTGACCGGTCGCTCCCGGGATCACCCTTCGGGCGGCCCCGATACCCGGGCCGTGACGCAGGCAAAAACGTCTACAATGACCCGTCGTCATCGAGGCGGGCCCTCTGAGCTCGCCGTATCCGCGGGCCACCCATGAGCCGAACGAAACCCGAATCGCGCGAGCCCGAGGCGGTCTCCTTCCCGCTGCCCGCCGGGATGGACGAAGACGCGCTCTTCGACCTGCTCGCCTCGCACTTCGCCATCGCCCCGACCGAGAACCGCCAGGAGTCCTGGGACTACTTCGACACCTTCGACTGGAGGCTCTACCGCCGAACCATGTTGCTGGCGGCCACTCGCGGGGAATCCGGACGATTGCTGCAGCTCGGCAGCCTGGACGGCGCGCCGCTCGAGGGTGTTCAGGTCGCCGCGGCCCCCGGTTTCGTCTGGGATCTTCCCGAAGGGCCGCTGAGACACCGGCTCGAGCCGGTCCTGGAGATGCGGCGTCTCCTGCGCGTCGTCAGCGTGCGGGTCCGGGCTCGTGGTTTCCGGATCCTCGACGGGAATCGCAAGACAGTGGTCTGGGCCGACGTCGAACGGGTTCGCGTGCGAGGCCATGCCGGTGCCTACGGAATCGAGAAGGGGGATGCGGAGCTGCCGCTCCAGTTGCGCCTGACCGCCGTGCGCGGCTACGACCGGGCCTTGTCGGAGGTCGTCGTTCAGTGTTCCCGTGTGCTCGAGGCCGACCAGGAGCAGGAAGGGGACCTCAGCCGCGTGCTCGCCTCGGTCGGTGCGCGGCCCGGAGCCTACGCTTCCAAGCCGGCGCTCGACGCCGGTGCCGAAGAGCCGGCGTCCACGGCGATCCCTCGGCTCCTGCTCATGTTGCGCAGGACCATCGAGGACAATCTCGAGGGAACCCTGGCCGACGTGGACAGTGAGTTCCTCCACGATCTTCGTGTGGCGGTGCGGCGCACCCGGACCTGCCTGGGGCAGTTCAAGGAACTGTGGCCCGCGCCGACCCTCGAACGGGCTCGCGAGTTCTTCTCCTGGGTCGGCCAGGTGACCGGCCCCACCCGCGATCTCGACGTCTACATGCTCAATCTTCCGGACTACCGGCGCAGCCTGCCCGCTGCGGTCCGGCCCCATCTCGCGCCGCTCGAGACCTTGCTCGAGGAGCGGCGGCAGCGAGAGCAACGGTCGCTTCGCCGGAAACTGCGGAGCCGCCGGTTCCGCGAAGAGATGGCCTGGTGGGAGCAGGTGTTGGCCGACCCGGCCGCGACCGCCGAAGCGGCGAATACACCGATCGGCGAACTGGCGGGCCAGCGAACGCTACGACGCTTCGAGCGGGTAATGCGACGCGGGGCCAAGGCCCGTGCGTCTCGTCCGCAGTCGCTGCACGACCTTCGCATCGACTGCAAGAAACTCCGCTACCTGCTCGAGTTCTTCGCGGCGCTCTACGACCCCGAGCATCTCAAGCCGGCGGTGCGCGCTCTGAAGCGCCTCCAGGACAATCTGGGCCGGTTCAACGATCTCGAGGTCCAGCAGGCCGCCCTCGCAGGGTGGGCCGGCGAGATGACCGGAGGTAGTGAAGCGGGCGCGGAGCCGCTGCTGGCCATGGGGCGGTTGCTGGAGCGGCTGGATCGCAGTCAGAAGAAGGAGCTTCAACGTTTCGCCGACTGCTTCGCCGAGTTTTCCGCCGAAGAGAACCGCAAGCACTTTCGCCGGATGCTCCAGCCATGAAGACCGTCCTGCTGATGCGGCACGGCAAGTCCGATTGGGACGCCGACTACCGTGACGACAGCGATCGACCGCTGGCGCCCCGGGGTATCCGGGCATCGCGCACCATGGGGCGAGTGCTCTCGGGCCTGGCCCACGTGCCCGACAAGATCATCAGCTCTCCGGCGGTTCGGGCCAACGGTACGGCGGAGCTGGCGGCCCTGGCCGGCGGGTGGGCCGCGCCGATCTCCTCGGACTCACGGCTGTACGAGGAGAGCATCGATGCCGCGATGGACGTGCTGCGGGAACTGGATGACGACCTGCGGCGCGGCATGCTCGTCGGTCATCAACCGGACCTGTCGCTGCTGGCGGAGCTGCTGATCGGCGGCGGGTCGCTGGTGTTTCCGACGGCGGCCGTCTGCCGCATCGACTGCCGTTGCGACCGTTGGCGCGATCTCGAGCCGGGAACCGGGGAGCTGCGCTGGCTCTTGCCCCCGCGGATGTTCGACAAACTCGGAATCGAGATCTGACGCCGTTCCGAGCGTCCTTCAGTCCCAGTCCAGCTTGTATCCGGCGCTGCGCAGGTAGCCCGCTTCCTGCTTGAGGTCCGCCCGGGTCAACGGGTGATCGGCCAACCAACCGGAGGGGAACTTGGCAGAGAGCCGTCGCTTGCCGGCTTCCAGCTGCGGGACCGGCGTGTCCCGGCGACTTCGCGAGCAGAGCACGGCGAGGCGCAACAGGATGGCCAGCCGCTCGGTGGATCGCACACAGTGATCGGGCAGGGCGGAGATGGCCGCCGCCGGGAACTTGCGGCGGTGTGCTCGCACCAGCGTCGCCAGCATGCGCTGTTCTTCCCGGGAAAACCCGAACAGATCCGACTGGGCGATGATGTATTCACCATGCTTGTGGTAGTGCTGGTGCGCGATGTCGAGCCCGATCTCGTGTAGCTGGGAGGCCCAGGCGAGCAGGCGCCGCGAAATTCGATCATCCGGCGCCCAGGAACCGCTGACCTGATCGAGCATCGCCGTTGCGACCCCCTCGACCCGCTCGGCGTGTTCCCAGTCGACGTGGTAGCGATCGGCCAGCCAGCGCACGCTGCGGGCGCGCACGTCGGCGTCCCCCATGCGCCCGAGAAGGTCGTAGAGCAGTCCTTCCCGCAGCGCTCCGTCGGCGGTTGTCATGCGCTCGATCTTCAGGGTCTCGAAGACCGACAGCAGGATCAAGAGCCCTGCCGGGAAGATCGCGCGCCGGTCCGGGTTCAGGCCCTCGAGGCGCAGGGCGTCGACGTGTCCTGCAGCAAGCACCAGTTCGCGAAGCTTGCGCAATCCCTTGAGGGTGATTCCCTCACGCTTTCCCGGCCGATGGGAGGCGATGACCTGGTTGATCGACCGGACGGTGCCCGAGGCGCCGATGGCCTGATCCCAGCCGCGGGCCAGGTAGCGCTCGCGGATCGGCTCGAGCTCTCGCCTGGCGTCGAGCTCGACCTGGCGCATGGCCTCCTCGTCGATGTTTCCGTCGGCGAAGTAGCGCCGGGACATCGAGACGCAGCCCATGTACAGGCTTTCCATCGCCCGCGGTCGACCCTTCTCGCCGACGATCAGCTCGGTGCTCCCCCCACCGATGTCGACTACCAGCCGGCGCTTGCTCGGGTCGGGCAGGGTCTGGGTCACGCCCTGGAAGATCAGGCGGGCCTCCTCGATACCCGAAATGGTCTGGATCGGATGGCCCAGCGCGTCTTCCGCCTCGGCGACGAATTCGCGGGCGTCCCGGGCGCTTCGCAGGGTGTTGGTGCCGACGGCCCGCACCGCCTCGGGCGGCATGTTGGCCAGCCGCTCGCCGAAGCGTCGCAGGCACTTGAGCGCCCGGTCTTTGGCCTTGCGGGTCAGCACCCGCCGTTTGTCGAGCCCCGCCGCGAGCTGAACCATCTCGCGAAGCTTGTCCACCACGAGCAGTTCACCGCCGTTGTTGCGGGCGATGATCATGTGAAAGCTGTTGGATCCCAGGTCGACGGCGGCCACGTGGTCGGGCCCGTAGCCGGCGCGGGGCCTCTCGTGGATGCGTTCTGGTTCGGACATGAAAACGGTGCGGCGGGAGCCGCGGGCCCTCCTGGTTGACTCGGGTATAATACACCCATCTCCGCAGGCTCAGGCACGACCGCGGTCCGACATCACGAGAGGAAAAGCATGCCCGCCGAACGCGAGCCCAGTGCATCGATCTGTACGCAATCCCCCGAGGCGTTCCGCAGCCGCGAGTTGAGCTGGCTCGCCTTCGCACGCCGGGTCATCGCCATGGTTCAGGATCCGGCGGTGCCGCTACTCGAGCGGGTCAAGTTCGCTGGCATCGCCGGAATGCTCCACGACGAGTTCTTCATGAAGCGGGTCAGTGGACTCAAACGGCAGATCGAGCGGGACTCCCAGAAGGTCTCCATCGACGGCCGCACGCCGCGGGAAGAGTTCGAGGCGTGCAGTGAGGAGTTGCTCGAGCAGAGCCGGGTGCTGGCCGAACTGCTGCAGGATGTACTGCACCCGCAACTCGCCGAGGCAGGGTTGCCGATCGTCGATCACGACAAGCTCGGTGGGAAACAGCGCAACGCGCTGCGGGAGTACCTCAAGGCATCGGTGCTGCCGATCCTCACTCCGTTGGCCGTCGACTCCGAGCACCCGTTCCCCTTCATCAGCAATCTGGGACTCAACCTCGCGGTGGTGTTCGGCGACAGCAAGCACGATCGGGACCGTTTCATCCGGATCAAGGTGCCCGGCAACCGCCCGCGGTGGATTCCCCTCGACGACGGTTCCGGCTTCGTGCCCCTGGAACAGGTCATCGCCGCAAACCTCGATCTGCTCTATCCCGACAGCAAGCCGAAGAGGGTGTACTGCTTCCGCGTGACTCGCGGCGCTGAAGGTCGCTCGAACCGCTCTCAGGAACTGTCGGACGAGACCGCCGAGCCGGGCAGCATCATTCGCCAGGTGAGCAACGACCTCAAGGCTCGCCGATTCGCCGGAGTGGTCCGGGTGCAGATCGACAGCCACGCGTCCAAGCGGGATCGCAAGTGGCTGGCCAAACAGCTCGGCGTTTCAACGTCCGATACCTACGTAGACGGCACCTACCTCGGACTGGGCGATCTGATGGCATTCGATCCTCCAGGCCGCGAGGAACTGCGCTTCCCGCATCATGAGCTGGTGAGTCACCCGCGCCTGCGTTCCCTCGCCTCGTCGGGCTCGGAGGCGCTTTTCGACGAGATCGCCGGCGGCGATGTGCTGCTGCATCATCCCTACCACAGCTTCGATTCGTCGGTGCTGCGCTTCATTCAGGCGGGCGCCGTCGACGACGACGTGCTCGCGATCAAGCTCACGATCTATCGCACCAGTTCCGATTCTCCGATCGTGCGAACGCTGATCGATGCGGCGCGCCGGGGCAAGCAGGTGGCGGTCGTCGTCGAGGTCACAGCCCGTTTCGACGAAGCGCCCAACATCGCCTGGGGCAAACTGCTCGAGAAGGAAGGGGTCCACGTCAGCTACGGGGTCGAGCGGCTGAAGACTCACGTCAAGGCGGCGCTCATTGTCCGGGAAGAAGCGGGACAGATTCGCCGTTACGCTCACCTCGGTACCGGCAACTACCACACCCGAACCGCCCGCCTCTACGAGGACATCGGTATCCTGACCGCCAACCCGGACATCTGTGACGATGTGGCGGCGGTGTTCAATTCACTGACCGGAGCGACCGCCAGCGCCAACTATCGAACCTTGCTCGTCGCTCCGGGCGCCATGCGCGGGCGCTTCAAGGCGTTGATCCGGCGGGAGGCGGAGCACGCCGCCGCCGGCCGTCCCGCCGGCATCGAAGCCAAGATGAACCAGCTCCAGGATCCGGAACTGATTCGCGAACTGTATGCGGCGAGTCGGGCGGGTGTGCCGATCGAACTCCACGTCCGTGGCCTGTCCTGTCTGCGGGCGGGGGTGCCGGGGCTCTCGGAGAACATCCGGCTGTTCAGCGTGGTCGGGCGGTTCCTGGAGCACAGCCGCGTGTACCGGTTCGAGAACGGAGGCAGCCCCGAGCACTTCATCGGCTCGGCGGACTGGATGAAGCGCAACCTGAGCAACCGGGTCGAGACCGTCGTGCCGATCCTGGATTCACGGCTTCAGGGGGAGCTGGATCAGATCCTCGCCACCTACCGGGCGGACAACTGCAGTGCCTGGGACCTGGGTGCAGATGGCGGGTACGTCCGCCGGACCCCGGCGGACGGGGAGCCGCGCCGTGCGGCTCAGGAGGTCTTCGCCGAGCGCGCGAGTGAGGATGCCTCCAGGCCGCTCAAGGTGCGAGCGGTCGGGATGGGCGGCACGCCGGCGGGGTGACGCTTCAGGCTTGTTTCAGCAGAGCGAAGTGCTTGGTGTGACGCGTTTCCAGGTCACGCTGGGCGGTCTTGCACTCCTGCATCAGATTCAGATACGCCGACTGGGAGAGCCTGCCTCTCGCCAGGTCGTTGAGGCCTTGCCGGCAGCGATCGCTCGCGCGCCGGAGTTTGTCCAACTGGATCTGGAGATCCATTCGAGCTGCCTGAGAGATCGTCTTCTGATCTGCCATTAGTCCTTCCGGCCGCCTTTGAACCTGGGCACACCGCCACCACCAGAAGAGCGGTTTGCCCGCGGCTCAATTCAATTGGAACGAGCACATCTTACCTTACCCAAACGTCACGTTTGTTAAATCAGTGTTAGCGATTGCGGCCGGATTCGAGCCGCCGGAGAGCGTCGTGGAAGTTGTTGTTTTACAGCGGCTTGCCGCGCTGAATGGCTGGCTGCAGCGGTTTCGAAGCAGCACCTGCCTCGTCCGTTTTCGCAGTGGAATTTACATCGATTTCTCATGGTCCTCACTTCCCGCTGATGCGGGTCCCATCCAATCGTTGTGTGGCCATCCGACCGGGAAAAACTTCAGCGCGGAAACCGCCGAACACCCCGGCGTGCTCTCGCTGGAACAGGTAGGGTGGCTGCGGTTGCGGACGCATCACGACATCGACCGGGCGTACCACCCGGGCCATGTGACTCCGGTTGTTTTGAGTGGTCTAAAGCAGTGAGACCCGATCAGAACCAGGTCACGGCCCGTTGCCCGACGCCACGAGCCGCGACCACTCTCGACAGGAAAGCCTTGAGATAGCTGACGGGGCATTTCTGCGCACTCGGTTCACGCGCAGACATTAGGAGAGACATTGATGACGAAGTTGGTGAAAGCGATGATCGCGGTTGCCGTTGTCTGGGCGATGCTGCCCGTGGCGGCCCAGACCGTGAAGGTCGACTCGGGGATTCCCGAGTACAGCCGCACCAGCGGCGTATCCGGCAAGTTGAACTCGGTCGGATCGGACACGCTCAACAACCTGATGACGCTCTGGGCCGAGGAGTTCCAGAAGCAGTACCCCAACGTCAAGATCCAGGTCGAAGGCAAGGGCTCCACGACGGCGCCCCCGGCGCTGATCGAGGGAACGGCCCAGATCGGGCCGATGTCCCGGGCGATGAAGGCCAAGGAAATCGACGACTTCGAAAAGGCCTTCGGCTACAAGCCGACCGCCATCCGGGTCGCCATCGACGCCCTGGCGGTCTATGTCCACAAGGACAACCCGATCGACAAGATGACCATGGCCGAGGTCGACGCGGTGTTCTCCCACACTCGTAAGTGCGGCAGCGCCGACTCGATCGACACCTGGGGCGACGCCGGATTGGGCAACGCCTGGGCCCCGCGGCCGATCAGCCTCTACGGACGCAACTCCGCTTCGGGCACCTACGGCTTCTTCAAGAAGGTGGCCCTGTGCAAGGGTGACTTCCGCGAAACCGTCAAGGAGCAGCCCGGTTCGGCCTCGGTCGTCCAGGGCATTACCGAAGACACCTACGGCATCGGCTACAGCGGCATCGGCTACAAGACCTCCGGTGTGAAGACGCTGGCCCTGGCCAAGACTCCCGACGGCCCCTACTTCGGGACCGATCCGGAGACGGTGCTGTCCGGTAAGTACCCGCTGTCCCGGTACTTGTACGTGTACATCAACAAGAAGCCCAACGAGCCGCTGGACCCGCTCGTCCGTGAGTTCCTGACCTACGTCCTGTCCCAGGGTGGCCAGTCGGTGGTCGTGCGCGACGGTTACCTCCCGGTCTCGCAGAAGCTGATGGCCCAGGAGCTGGCGAAGCTCCAGTAGGTGGAATGCGGCCCGGTTCCCTCGGGCGCTTTTCCTGATGATCCAGCGGGGCCGAGAGGCTATGATGCTGGCTTACCGGAAGACCACTCGATGGAAGCGAATCAGGCGCAGCCGAATCAGCCCGGACGCCCCAGCGGGGCGTCCGGGCGTCGTCATAACGCAACGCCCCGGCGGCGCCTCATGGCCGACCGGATTGCGCGTTGGTCGGTCACCGCGGGTGGGCTGGCGATCATTGCCAGCATCCTCGGGATTCTCCTTTTCATCGCCGTCGAAGTAACGCCCCTGTTCCAGGGCGCGTCGGTCGAGTCCCTGGGCGAGCAGTCGCTGCCCGACCGCGGGGTGGGCACCGGGGCGGTGGTCGCCGATGAGTACCGCTCGCGGGTCGCGATGCTCGACCCGGCGGCTTCCCTGACCGTCCTCGACGTCGCCTCGGGCGAGGTCATCTCGACCCAGGATCTCAAGGACTCGATTCCCCCTCGAAGCAGCGATCCCTCCGACGAGGAGGTCGGTGCCGCAGAGCCCGCCGCCGCCGACGCGACGAACGCCGATCCGTCGGAAGGCGGAGCCGTCGATGGGGCGCTGCTGACCAAACTGCGCAACGTGGCCGGGCGCCAGATGCTTGCAGGGGCCACCGGTGACGGCCGGGTCCTGGCCCTGCCCATCGGCTGGAAAACGGTCTTCGTCGGCGACGTGCGCGAAGTCCTGCTGGAAGATCCCGAGCCGGAGCTCTTCGAGCTCGACCCGTCGGCGCAACCCCTGACCGCGTTCGACGTCGGGTTCGACGAGGACAACGCGACCGTCGCGGCGATCCTAGCCGACGGATCCCTCGCCGTCGTTCGCCGCAGCGTAGAAGAGAACTTCATGAGCGGCGAGCTGACCGTCAGCTTCGAACGTCATGAGGCCGCAGGCCGCTCGGGAGTGAGCCAACTGGCGCTGGACAACGACCAGCGCAACCTCTACGCAGGCGCCGAGGACGGCAGCCTGACCTGGTGGCAGCTCAACGCCGGTGTGCCCCAGGAGCCGCAGGTCATCGAAGGCGGGGCTCCGGTTACCGCCCTGACCCTCTTGATCGGCGGGCGGTCGCTGGTGGTCGGCCGGGCCGACGGATCCATCGAGATCTGGTTCCCGGTCCGGGAGCAGGGCGCCGAGTTCAATCTGACCCGCACCCGCAGCTTCGAGCCGCGCAACGCGGCGATTCGTGCGTTCACCCCTTCGATGCGCAACAAGGCGTTCCTCGCCATCGACGAGGACGAGACCCTCGGCCTGCACTACTCCACCTCCGAGCGGACCCTCTGGACCGGCAACTCACCCCTCGCCGGAGCGGAACAGCTGTTCTTCGCACCGAAGGGAGACGGGGCCTTCCTGTTGACCGGCAACCGCCTGGCGCAGGTGGGCATCGACAATCCCCATCCGGAGATCAGTTTCAAGGCGCTGTTCGGCAAGGTATGGTACGAAGGCTACGAGGAGCCGCGCTACGCCTGGCAGTCTTCCGGCGGCACCGACGACTTCGAGCCGAAGCTGAGCTTGATCCCGCTCATGATCGGCACCCTGAAGGGCACGGTCTATTCGCTGTTCCTGGCGATCCCGCTGGGAGTGCTCGGCGCCATGTTCACGGCTCAGTTCATGAGCCCGGGCATTCGCCGCTACGTGAAGCCGACGGTAGAGATCATGGCGGCGCTGCCCAGCGTGGTTCTGGGCTTCCTCGCCGGTCTGTGGCTGGCTCCTCGAGTGGAAAAGGTTCTCCCGGCCCTGCTGCTCATGGGTTTCGGTCTACCCGTGGCGATCTTCCTCGCCGGGCTCCTGTGGCGGGCGCTGCCCCGGGGCTTCCGCGCCCGCTTCCAGGCGGGTTCGGAGCTGGTGCTCTATCTGGCGGTCACCGCCCTGACCGTCTGGCTCTGCCTGTCGCTCAACGATTTCGCCGAGGCGGCTTTCTTCGGCGGCAACTACCAGGATTGGCTGCTGAACACGACCGGCCTGCGCTACGACCAGCGCAACGCGTTGGTCGTCGGCCTGGCCATGGGCTTCGCCGTCATCCCGATCATCTTCTCGATTTCCGAGGACGCGATCTCCAACGTGCCGAACAACCTGGTTTCCGGCTCGCTGGCCCTGGGCGCCAACCGCTGGCAAACGGTGGCCCGGGTCGTGTTGCCGACCGCCAGTCCCGGAATCTTCTCGGCGATCATGATCGGGTTCGGTCGCGCCATCGGCGAGACGATGATCGTGCTGATGGCTACCGGCAACACGCCGATCCTGGGTTGGAGCGCATTCGACGGCTTCCGCACCCTCTCGGCCAACATCGCCGTAGAGATTCCCGAGGCGCCCCAGGGCGGTACGCTCTACCGCACGCTGTTCCTTGCGGCGCTGATGCTGTTCGCATTCACCTTCCTGCTCAACACCGTGGCGGAACTCGTTCGCCAGCGGTTGCGCAAGCGCTACGCGCAGCTCTAGGAAGCGAAGGACCGCAATGAACGCTGCGCACGCCAAGCGAACCAACCTGCTGGCCGACGGTATGACCGCGCTGTGCGGCGGCGCCCTGGCGCTCAATCTGTTGCTCGTGGTGGCGCTGCTCGCGGTGCTGGTGATCAACGGCGGGGCCTTCTTCTGGCAGAAGGAACTGGCCCGGGTCGAACTGACCGACGGAAAGTTGTGGCTCGGCGAACAGCACAACCGTGAAGAGATTCCCCCGACCCCCGAAGATCCCGATCCCGGCACCCGGATTCGACTCAAGGTCGGCAACCGCGACCTGACGGGCATCGACTTCGTGTGGGTCGACGAGCGGGATATCGTCGATCGTTCCGCTCCGGAAGATGCGGTTCTGATCGAGCGCCTGGAGTGGGGCAACTTCTACGGGTGGATGAAGGAACTGCGCCGGGGAGATGAAGTCCTGGCCAGTGGACCGGCGTCGGTCTGGGAAGCCTTCGACGACTTGCATCGGGAGAAGCTCGACGAGGCCGAAGAGGTCCACGCCTTCGAACTCGGCGAGATCGGCGACGTCAACTATCGCATCGAGCGCCTGCGCCTCGACCTGCGCCGGCTCGAGCTCGAAGATCTGGAGCCGGCGGAGTTCGAACGGCGCCGGCAGGAAATCGACGCGAAGCGCACGGTCGCCGACCAGGAGTTCGAGGCGTTGTCCGAGCAGCTGTTCGCCATGCGCGACGATCTGGCCGCCGAGACCCTGGTGTTGACCTCGGTCGACGGCGGCGAAGTCGAGTTGCCGGTAGCCGAGGTCGTGCGCGCCGTGCAGCCCAACGACATGGGCACCCTGGGCCGTACCGGGCTGTACCTGAGCCGGGTGCGCGAGTTCATCTTCGACGATCCGCGGGCCTCGAACACCGAAGGGGGCATCTTCCCGGCGATCTTCGGCACGGTGATGATGGTCTTCCTGATGTCGTTCGCCGTCGCACCCTTCGGCGTGCTGGCGGCGCTCTACCTCAGGGAGTACGCCAAGCAGGGCTTGATGGTGCGGATCGTGCGCGTCGCGGTCAACAACCTGGCCGGGGTGCCTTCGATCGTCTTCGGTGTCTTCGGCCTGGGATTCTTCGTCTACCTGGTCGGCGGCAGTATCGACCGCCTGTTCTATCCCGAGGCGCTCCCGACGGCGACCTACGGCACCGGAGGCATCCTCTGGGCCAGTCTGACCCTGGCGCTGCTGACCGTTCCCGTGGTCATCGTGGCGACCGAGGAGGGGCTGGCTGCGGTGCCCCGGATCGTGCGCGAAGGTTCGTTGGCCCTGGGCGCGACCAAGTTCGAGACCACCTGGCGGGTCGTGATTCCCGCCGCCGCGCCGGGGATCCTGACCGGGTTGATCCTGGCCATGGCCCGGGCCGCCGGCGAGGTGGCGCCGCTGATGATCGTCGGCATGGTCAAGCTAGCACCGGACCTCCCCGTCGACGGGCATTTCCCTTTCGTGCACTTCGAGCGCAAGTTCATGCACCTGGGGTTCCACATCTATGACGTCGGCTTCCAGAGCCCCAACGTCGAGGCGACCAAGCCGCTGGTCTTCGCCACCGCGCTGCTGCTGATCGTGCTGGTGACGATGATGAACCTGGTGGCGATCTGGGTGCGCAACTACCTGCGCAACAAGTACGCGACCAGCGCCGTCTGAGGGCCGGCCCGCCGCGTACTCAGGCGCCCGGGTCCGCGGGCACCTGCACGATTCGATCCTCGTCTTGACACCACGCGGTCAGCGCTCCGCCGTAGACGCAACCGGAGTCGAGGCCGATCGTCTTCGCCGTCCGATAGTGTCCCCGGGTCCCCCAGTGGCCGTGGATCACCGTCGCTTCCCCCCGGTAGAAGCTGTCCCAGGGTCCGCTCCCGACAGGGCAGGCCTCGGGCGGGCCGAAGTGCTTGTGGCGCTCTCCGTCGGCGGCGCAGCAGCGCACCTGGGTGGCGAACGCCGTGTCCGGATGCTGCAGCCAGTCGTCGTCATGGGCTTCAGGGGAGCCGTTGATGCGCGCGGCTGCCTGGTGCAGGTCGTGCCAACCCGGGTGGACGCCGGCGTGGACCGCCCAGACGTCGGGGCCCGCCCCTGGCGAGGGCAGGAACACGAGCAGGGGCTGCCGCCGTAGCCGGTCCAGCAATGCGGCTCCGTCCTCGGCGGCGAACAGCCCTTCCAGGGTCGGCAGCCGCTTCGGCTTGCGGCCGCTGTGGGCCAGGAGCCCGTGGATATCGTGATTGCCCAGCACCGCGCGGCCGTCGAGTTCGCACCAGCGGCGCAATACGGTCAGCGAGTCCGGTCCGCGGTTGATCAGATCGCCCAGGCACCAGAGTTCATCCCGTCCGGGCTGAAAGTCGATGGCCCCAAGCAGCTGGTCGAACTCCCGGGCGCAGCCATGAATGTCGCCGATGAACCAACGCATAGCGCCGCCACTATAGAGACCCGGCGCCGGCGATTGCCAACCGCGGATGGGCGGCGCAGATGAGATCACCGCCCCGGCCTTCGGCGCCGGGGGAGTACCCTAGTCGCCATGGCCGATTCCTATCGCGAGCACTTTGCACTCCCCGCGGGGCAGAGCTGGTTCAACTGCTCCCATCAGGGCCCGCTTCCCCGGGTGGCGGCCGCCGAGGCCGAGGAGGCGATTCGCTGGAAGCTGGACCCCCGCGAATTGACCACCGAGCGATTCAGCGAACTGCCGCGCCGGGTCAAGCGGGCGGCGGCGGCGCTGATCGGCGGCAGTCCCGAACAGATCGTCCTGGGTAACGGCGCGTCCTACGGCCTGCACCTGCTGGCCGGCGGGTTGCCCCTCGAATCCGGCGACGAGGTGCTGCTGATGGCCGGCGACTTCCCCTCGAACCATCTGCCGTGGCTGTTGCGGCGGGAGCGCGGTGTCGACGTGAAGGTTCTCGAGCCGGAGGATACGGTGCTCTCGGTCGACGAGGCCGCCGCCGCGATCACCCCCCGCACCCGGGTACTGAGCGTGAGCTGGGTCCATTCCTTCAGCGGCATGGTGCTGGATATCCCGCGGATCGGCGCGCTCTGTCGGGACAAGGGTGTGCGGCTGGTGGTCAACGTCAGCCAGGGGCTGGGTGGGCGGCGTCTGCGGGTTGCCGAATGGCCGGTGGACGCGTTGGTCAGCGTCGGCTGGAAATGGCTTTGCGGCCCCTACGCCACCGGCTTCTGCTGGCTGCGGGAGGACACCCTGGAAGCGCTGCGCTACGACCAGGCCTACTGGCTCTCGGCCCAGACCGCCGACGACCTGGCGGGTGGGCAGGGCCCGTCCCTCGAGGCGATTCGCGCCGCCGGCGCCCGTCGCTACGACATCTTCGGCACGGCGAATTTCTTCAACTTCAAACCCTGGGCCGCCGCGCTGGAGCTGTTCGCCGGTCTGGACGCCGAGGCGATCGAGACCCACGACCGGACGCTGGCCGAGCGTTTCGTCGCGGGGTTGGATGCCTCACGCTATGAGCGGCTCGGGGAGGGCCGGCCGCCCCAGTCGTCGATCATCCTGATCCGCCCGCGGGAGGGGGACAGCGCGGGCCTGCTGGAGCGCCTGAAGCAGGCCCGCATCACCGCCGCTCACCGGCGGGGCATGCTGCGCTTCAGCTTCCACCTGTACAACGACGCCGCCGAGGTCGATCGCGCTCTCGATGTGTTGAACGGTTGAAGGGCGGCGGGGTCACTCGCCGGAAGGGCGCGTCGTCGCCGCAGGAGGCGAGGCGAGCAGCGCCCGCGCTTCCGCCACCAGGCGGCGGGTGACCCGCTCATGCCCCTCGGGGGCCAGGTGGGTATCGAAGGGCTGGTAGACGATCTCGCCGGCCGCCGCTCCCTGGCGCAACTCCTCGGTCATGTCGACGAAGGGGATGCCGTTCTGACGGCAAGCCTCGGCCAGCCACGTCCCGAAGCGGTTGCGCCGGGGCGGGTCCCAGCCGTCGGCTTCCCGGAGCCCGATGTTCTCGAGCCGCGGAACGGAGAACTCGTTGAAGGTCACCGACGGGGCCACCGCCCGGAACTTCATCGGCAACATGAAGACCAGCAGCCGGGCGCCGGCGGCGTCGGCCAGTGCCTTGCCCTCGACCAGGGCGTTCACGCTCTCCCCGAATCCGGGGTGGTTCGGAGGTGCCAGATTCGCTTCGGGCATGAACAGCATCCGCATCGGGTAGCGCTCGCCGTCGGCGCCGAGCATCGTGCCCTCGGGGCCCTGCTCCCAGGGGCGCCGGGAACGCAAGGGGGCGAACAGCTTGAAGGTCGGTGACCTCAGCTGCCAGCTCTCCTTGCGGGTCAGGCTGCCCTCGCGATCCTGCTTGATGAAGGGAGGCTTGCCCTGCTGGATCCAACCGCGGTAGTCCCGGGCCTCGTTGAGATCGTTGCTCTCGGCGATCTGCCACAGGATCAGGTCCGGCGCCGGATCGATGCCGTGGCGCTTCAACACGATCAGCTCGGTAGGCGGTGAGTAGCCGGCCCGCCCCAGATTTCGCCCCCGCTTGCCCAACTGCTCCGCGATGAGGTGCGGGAAGGTCTCCTCGATCGGCAGGTTGCCCGCCTCGGTGAACGAATCGCCGATGAACACCACCTCGGGGTCCGGCACCGGCTGCGAGTTGCGGAAGCCGTCGGCGTCGGTCTCGAAGGTGATGGTGCGGGCGTAGGGATCCTGGTCCTGGTTGAACATCGCCAGGTCCCCTCGCGAGAGGCCGGTCCAGGAGATGCCGCCGGGCCGCGCGTAGGGCAGATCCGGATCGGATTCCAGCGCCTGGCCGGTGCCGAGGTACCAGGGGTTATCCATCAGGTGGAGCGGCGGCATCAGCCAGCAGGCGGCTTCCCAGAAGCCGAGCACCAGCGTGATCGAGAACAGGATCGCCGTGGCGCGGAAGCCGTAGCCCCGCCGGGCCCGGGCGGGCAGCAGAGCTCCGATCGCGACGACCAGCGCCAGCAGGGTCAACCCGCAGGCGAGGCCGAACTGCAGATAGCTCAGGCGCCCGAAAGCGGCCGCCGGCTTGGCGGCGGGCAGATACCAGGCGAGCGCGGCGAGCGCCCCCAGCACGAACACCATGACGAATCTGGCCAAAGCTCACTTCCCGGTTCGAAAGCGCGCATTCTAGCCCAGATGCGTTCTCCGGGTGCCCGGCCGGGCGGACTAGCGGGGCAGCCGGCCTCCGCGGCCGACGGCGGTTCCGACGGCCGAACAGGCCCGGACCTGGATCATGCCCCGCAGCCGGCGCACATCCCGGCCCACGTTCCCGGCGCAATCGGTCGCCTCGTAGACGATCTCCGGCCGGAACGCCGGACCCAGGCCGCAGCGCTGGATCATCGCGCACAGATCTGCCGGCGCCACGCTCATCGACTCGTCCTGCAGCAGGCCGTCGCCGTTCCCGTAGGTGTCGCCGTCGAAGATCGTGCAGCCGTTGAGTTCGATCCGTTCGTGAACCACGCCACCGCTGGCGCCGTCCTCGTCACCGCTCGAGACCGCGACGCGGAAGGGCAGCAGCGGGAAGCGGTAGGCCCAGCGGCTTCCGCGCCGCAGCTGCGCCCAGGGAGCCACGGTGTCGATCGTGAACTCGACGAAACGTTCGCTGAGGTTCCCGCTCCGGTCCTCGGCGACCACGTCGATGCGGTGATCGCCATGTTGGTCGAAGGGGCCCTCGGGGGAGACGCGAACCGTCGCTTCGCCGTCGCAGTCATCCTCGAAGGCGTGGATCGCGACCAGCGGAAGGTCGGCAGCGCCGTAGCAGGCTCCCGCCCGGGGGGCGGTCATCTCGCCGTCGGGGGGCAGGGTGTCGACCACCTCGACCGCGGTGACGCAGCCGTCGGAGCGAGCGCTGCCGTTATCGACGACGAGCTCGGCGAGGCTGTCTCCCAGGGGGCAGACCGCGTCGGTCATCGCCGCCGCCGGATCGTCGACGGCGCAGCTGTCGGAGCTCCACGCGTAGCTCAGCGGTTCGCCGGCGGCGTCGGAGCTGTCGCGGCCGTCGAGGGTCACGACTCCCTGGCCGTCGCGGCACTCGGCGGTCTCCAGTTCCGTGCAGCTGGCCACCGGAGGTTCGGCGGCGGTCCCGCTCCAGACCACCTCCACGGTGTTGGAGATGCCCTCGGCGTCGCTTCCGGCGAAGGAGGCGACCACCGAGTCGGTGCCTGCGGAACCGGCGCTGTAGCTCAGGCGGGCGATGCCGTCGGCATCGGTCAGGACTTCGCTGCTCGCATCGCTGCCCGGTCCGACGATGGTGAACTGCACCGGCGTGCCCACCACCGGGTTGGCCCGGTCGTCGCGCACGGTGGCGATCAGCTCGACGTTCTCGCCGACTTCACCGGCCGCCTCTTCCGGTTCGAGGCGAATGCCGACCAGCCGCTCCAGGCGCAGGCCGCCCGGGTAGGAGTAGCTGGTGTCCTGGAAGTAGCCGTAGACCTGAATGCCGAAGGGCGCGTCGCAGGTCGCCCGGTGAATGCCGCTTTCGACCGGAACGTCGACGAAGGAGAAGCCGGTGTCGGGAACATCGACCCAACCGCTCACCGGGTTGCCGTCGACGACACAGCTCGAGGTCGTGCTCTGGGGCGCGACCAGCTTGACGAAGTTGCTGTCGTAGCCGTCGGGGGTGAGGAAGGTGTAGCGGTCGAGGTACTGCTCGGCCGGCGGCACCAGACTCATCGAGGGGTCCGACGGGTCGCCGCCGAAATCCGACCCGGTGTGGTACTGGGCGATCATCACCGGCGCGCTGGCCTCGATCTCCTGGGCCTGGTTGAAGGTCACCTGTTCGTAGATCTCACCGGCGGCGAGGGTCATCATCAGCTCGCCGTTGATCGTAAGCTCGGTGTCGTCCTGGGCGGCGAGCACCCGCAGCACATCGCCCTGCAGCGGCGGGCCGGCGAAGGGGGCGACGCAGAAGGTCTTGCCCCAGGTATCGACGGGGAACAGCTGCTCGATCACGTGATCGCAGGTGCCGAATCCGGCGGGGATGTTGGCGCAGCGGTTGCCGGCGAACACCGCCACCGGGCGGTCCGAATCCACCTGGGTGCCGGTCAGGTCGTCCATGAAGCCGCCGCCCACGGTCATGCCGGCCTGCAGCACGTACACGTCGCCGGCGTCGAGACTCACGTCGTAGGAGGCGTCGGCCAGCCGGGAACCGGCGTCGGTCGACGGGGTCAGGGTCACCGTCGTGCCGTCGTGGGCGCCGACGATCGCCATCTGGGAGGGCCCAAGCGGCGAGCCTTGCTCGGAGAGGGTGTCCGGCCAGGCCAGCACCCGGTAGTGGGTGCCGAGAATATCGACGGGGAGCGCCAGGTAGGCGTCGTTGGTCGCCTGGGGCATCTCCGGGTTCAGCAGATAGATCGTGACCTCGTCGTCGGCCACCACGTGGATCGCCTGGTCCTGCTGGACCCGGTCGTGTCCGGAGACCACGCCGGCCGGCGGGATCGACACCGTGGTCAGCGAACCGGCGGTCACGCTGAAGCTCTCACTCAACCCGATGGCCGGCAGGGTCAGCGTGCCCTGGGTGTCCTGCTCGGAGGTAATGACCGCGAGCGCTCCGGGGAAGGGCAGGGCGTTGTCCGAGTAGATGAAGTAGAACTCGGTGCCGGCGCTATCGCGGATCGTGACCGCCGTGTCCGACGGCGCGCCGCCGATACCGCTGTCGCGGGGTTGGCGCAGCTCAGGAGACGCGTCGTGTGTGAACGGGGTGCGCGCGTGGCTGGCCGCCGAGAGTCCCAACAGGACCGTCAGTCCGAGAAGAACGCGAGCTGCCCGTGAGGTGATCGTGGGGATGTTCATGGGGGACCTCCGGGGCCGGGGGAAAACTTCGTGTCGAATGTCGGCCCGTCGCTTTCCGGAGGCAAAGACAGTCCCGTAAGTCCGATCACGCAATCGCAACCGCGCCGATACCGAATCGAAGCTCGGGAGTTTTTCCGGAGGGATCCGCCGCGGAAAACCCCAAGTAACCCACCTCCGGACCCGGGAACGACCGCGAAAAAAATTCACCCTGACCCGGTCAATAGGAGCGAATCGGCGCCCGGAAGCATGGGTCGAGCTAGTATGGCGGGATGAACTGTCAGGCCTGCGGTGCAACGCTCCCCGAGGGGAGCCGCTTCTGTCCGTCCTGCGGCGCCCCCTCGCGCACCGCCGCATCGGGGAGCGGATCCGCCGGGCAGGCATCGCCGGAGTTCGACGCGACCCGCACCAGCGTGTCGGAGGGGCCGTCGGCCTCGCTGGTGACGCCGGTTTCGGGGGACCCCCGCTTTCCTCCCGGCACCGTCCTGGCCGATCGTTACCGCATCGTCGGTCTTCTCGGCCGTGGCGGGATGGGCGAGGTCTACCGCGCCGACGATCTCAAGCTGGCGCGTCCCGTCGCCCTCAAGTTCCTGCCCGAGGCGATGGAGCGGGACCCGGGAAGGCTCGCCCGTTTTCTCAACGAGGTGCGCACCGCCCTCGCCGTGACCCATCCCAACGTTTGCCGGGTTCACGACATCGGTGAAACCGGGGGGCGCCACTTCCTCAGCATGGAGTACGTCGACGGCGAGGATCTCTCGACGCTGTTGCGCCGGGTTGGGCACCTCCCCGAAGACCGGGCGATCCGCGTCGCTCGCCAGCTCTGTTCCGGTCTGGCGGCGGCACACAGCCAGGGCGTGTTGCACCGGGACCTGAAGCCGGCCAACGTGATGATCGACGGCCGTGGCGAGGTCAAGATCGCCGACTTCGGTCTGGCCGGTGCGGCGGACCAGTTCGAGGGCCGGGAGATCCGGGTCGGGACGCCGGCCTACATGGCGCCCGAGCAGCGCTCCGGGCGCGAAGTCACTCAACGCAGCGACATCTATGCGCTGGGGCTGGTGCTGTACGAGCTCTTCTCCGGGCGTCCCGCCTTCCCCGGCAAGACCGCCGAGGAGATCGCCCGCCGCGACGACGCTCAGCCGCCGAGCCTGACCTCGCTGATCGACGGCCTCAACCCTGCGGTCGCCCGTATCGTCGATCGCTGCCTCTCGCCGAATCCCGAGGATCGTCCGGGTTCGGCGATGGCGGTGTCGGCGGCGCTGCCCGGCGGCGACCCGCTGGCCGCGGCGCTGGCGGCAGGGGAGACCCCTTCGCCGGAGCTGATCGCCGAGGCGGGTGCTTCTTCGGGGCTCTCGACCCGGGCGGCCCTGTTGGCGCTGTTGGTGATCGTGGTCGCCGGAGCGTTGGCGCTGACGATGACCTCCAAGCGCACCATCGTGGGCTACGCCGATCTGAGCCTGTCCAACGACGTGCTGATCGACCGGGCGGACCAGGTGCTCCAACTCGCCGGCTACGAGGACGAGGCGAACTACCGCAACCACACCTGGGTCACGAACTGGGGTTGGTACACCCAGGTGCGGCGCTCCGGACTCTCGCGAGATCGCTGGGAGCAGCTGCGGCAGCCGCGACCGTCGGGGATGCTGTTCGTGCTGCGCACCAGCCGCTTCCCGCTGTTGCGCACCAACAAGGCCGCGATCGGCAACTGGATCGGCGATCCTCCGATGTTCGGCGCCGGCATGATCGACATCTGGCTGACACCGGGCGGCCGCCTCGACGGCTACGCCCGCACTCCGGACTACAACGAGGTCAACGACGGCGATGAAGGGGAGTCCGGCGCGACCGTCGACTGGGCGCCCTGGTTCGAGGCCGCGGGGCTCGATCCCGCGGCCTTTGAGCCGGTGGAGCCGGAGTTGCGCCCCCGTTCGTTCGCCGACCGGCGCTACGCCTGGGCCGGGCGCGAAGCCCACCGTCCCGACGCGGAGCTGCGAATCGAGGCCGCGTCCCAGCGCGGCCATCCGATGCTCTTCACCCTGGTGGAGCCGTGGGAGCGGCCGGTGGCCCAGGGCACGCCGGACCCGATCCCCTGGATCGACCGGGTCGACGACTGGATCGAGGACGCGCTGTTCCTCTTCGCGTTGATCGGCGCCGGGTTCGTCGCCGTGCGCAACGTGCGGCTGGGCCGGGGCGACCATCGCACCGCTCTTCGTTTCGGCATCTACCTGGCGGCGGTGCGGCTGGTCTGGCTGGTGGCGGCGGACCACCAGGGCTGGATGGACGAGGTCAACCTGCTGCGGGCCCATCTGGCCTGGGCCGCCTACCGCCTGGCGATCTCCTACGTGTTCTATCTGGCGTTGGAGCCCTACGCGCGCCGCCTGTGGCCGGGGATGCTGGTCTCGTGGGTTCGGCTGTTCTCCGGGCGCTTCATGGACGCCCGGGTCGGACGAGACGTGCTGATCGGAATCGGGGCCGGGACGGCGATCGCGCTCGTGCAGTGCCTCTCCGAATCCATGCCCGAATGGCTCGGACTTCCCGGCTACGGGCTCCGGGGTGACTTCTGGTCTTATGAGAGCCTGCGCGGGGTGCGGTCGGCGATAGTCGGTATCTTCGGCATGCACGCCACGTCGGTGCTCAGCGCCATGATCGCGTTCCTGGCGTTCCTGGTGACCCATCTGCTGGTGCGCCGTCTGGCGGTTTCGATCGTGATCGTCACGATCCTGACCTCGATGATGTTCAACCCCGGGTCGGGTGATCTGTGGCCCTATCTGATCGGGTTCGGCATCAACATCACCATCTTCTGGATCGTGCTGCTGCGCGCCGGCGGTCTGTTGCCGATGATGCTGGCCTTTACGGTCAACGCCTGGCTGACCGAAATCCGGGTGACCGCGGAATTCGGCGCCTGGCACGCCCTGCCGATGTGGTGTGTCGTCGCGGCGATGACGGCGCTCGCGATCTGGGGCTTTCGCGCCGCGACGTCGGGACAGGACTCGCTACGCGCCGAACTGCGAGGCGCCTAGCCGGCTTCTGCCGCTACATCCCCTCGTAGTGCGGACCGCCGCCCCCCTCGGGGGGAACCCAGCGAATGATCTGGTACGGATCCATGATGTCGCAGGTCTTGCAGTGCACGCAGTTCGAGGCGTTGATCTTGAGCTGCTTCTTGTCGCCTTCTTCGCCGGTCATCTCGTAGACCGCCGCGGGACAGAAGTACTGGCAGGGGTTGCCGTACTCCTCGGCGCAGCGGGTCGAGCAGACGTCGGTGTCCTCGACGATCAGGTGCGACGGCTGGTCCTCTTCGTGGCGGGTGCCCGAGTGGTAGACGTCGGTGGCCTTGTCGAAGGTCAGGGTGCCGTCGGGTGCCGGTGCTTCGGGGCCCTTGGCCGGAAGCTGCGAGAGCTTGGCGTAGTGTTCGTGGCCGGCGGTGTTGGTGTAGCGGTCGCGTAACCCGCGGCCGCCGGTCAGGAACTGCAGCCCGGCGTGGAACAGCCCGCTCCACAGGCCGTTCTTGAAGCCCTGATGGAAGTTGCGCGCCTTCCACAGCTCATCCTTGGCCCAGCTCTGTTCGAAGCGTTCCTTGTAAGAGGCCAGCGTCGCTGCGGAGGTGTCGCCGCACTTGAGCGCCTCGAAGACCGTCTCCGCCGCCAGCATTCCCGACTTGATCGCCAGGTGGATCCCCTTGAGGCTCTGCCCGTTGAGGAAACCGGCGGAGTCGCCGCTGATCAGGGCGCCGTCGACGTAGGGGCGGGGCATCGCCCAGTAGCCCCCTTCGGGAATCGTCTTGGCGCCGTAGCGGATCAGCTTGCCCCCCTCGAGCACCTTGGCCATCAGCGGGTGGCGTTTGAACTCCTGGAACGCCTGGTGGGGATCGAAGCGCGGGTCCTTGTACTCGAGGCCGCAGACGAGGCCGATGGAGACCCGTTCGTCGTCGATACCGTAGAGCCAGCCGCCGCCGAAGATGTCGTTGCCCAGGGGGTGGCCCATGGTGTGCCAGACCTGGCCGGCCTTGACCCGGCCCGCTGGCACGCTCCAGACCTCTTTCACGCCCAGGGCGAAGACCTGGGGATTGCTCTCCCGATCGAGGCCGAAATCGCGGATCAGCCCTTTGGTCAACGAGCCGTGGGGCCCCTCGGCCAACACCGTGACCTTGGCCCGCAGCTCGTAGCCCGCCTGGAAGTTTTCTTTCTGCTTCCCGTGCTTGTCGATGCCCTTGTCGTCGGTGATCACGCCGCAGACCTTGTTGTCCTCGACGATCAGTTCCGAGCCGGCGAAGCCGGTGAAGATGTTGACTTCCTTTTCTTCGGCCTTGCCGCCGAGCCACTGGACCAGTTTGGCCAGGGATACCACGTACTTGCCGTGGTTCTTCAGCGGCGGCGGGGTGATCGGCGCCCGGAACGCGCTCTTCTTGGTCATGAAGTAGACCGAGTCGCTGGAGACCGGCGCACCCATCGGCGCGTCGAGCTGATCGAGATCGGGGAACAGCTCGCGCAGCCCCCGGGGGTTCATCACGGCGCCCGACAGCGAGTGCATGCCGAGCTCCTCCCCCTTTTCGATCAGGTAGATCTCCTCGGTGCTGAGCTCGGGGCCGTTGCCGGCGGCGTTGTGCTCCTCGATCAACTGGGCCAGCCGGATCGCGCAGGCCAACCCCGAAGGGCCGCCTCCGACGATCAGGACGTCCCCTTCGAGTTGTTCGCGCTCGATCGCTTCGCCGCCGCTCACGGTCAACCTTCGAGGGTGGCGAGCATCGCCGGGACGACTTCGAACAGATCGCCGACGATGCCGTAGTCGGCAATCTCGAAGATCGGCGCGTTCTTGTCCTTGTTGACCGCCACGATGGTGTTGGCACCCTTCATCCCGACCACGTGCTGGATCGCCCCGGAGATGCCGAGAGCGATGTAGAGCTTGGGCGCGACGGTCTGGCCCGAGCTACCGATCTGGCGCTCCATCGGCAGCCAGCCCTCGTCGCAGACCGGCCGCGACGCCGCGACCTCGCCACCCAGGGCCTGGGCCAGCTTTTCCATCTGCTCCAGCGCCTCGGCGGACTTGATGCCGCGGCCGACGGCCACGACGATCTCCGCCTTGGACAGGTCGACCGCCTGTTTCCCTTCGCGGAAGGGCTCTTCGGGCTTGCTGCGAATTGCCGAGGGATCGACCTGGGCGGCGACGTTGTCGATCGCGGCCGGCGCGTCCCCCTTTTCCACGGCGTCGGCCCGGTAGGCGCCCGCCTGGAAGCTGACGAAGTGCGGCCCGTCCCCTTCGGGAACCACGTCCGCCTGGGTCTTGCCCTGGAACATCTGGCGCATGAAGGTCGGCTTGCCGCCGTCGACGCTCATGCCGACACAGTCGGCGATCATGCCGCGGCCGCTGCGGGCCGACAGCTTCGGTGCGAAGTCCCGCACCTGATAGGTGTGGGGCATCAGCACGTAGTCCGGCTTGATCTCCTTCACCAGAGCGTCGAGCGCCATGGTGAAGCCGTCGGGAGTGTAGGGCTCGAGGGCCTCGTGGGTCAGGGTCACCAGCCGGTTGCACTTGGCGGCGGCCAACTCACCGGCGGGGCCGTCGATGCCGTTCCCGGGGAGCGCCACCGTCAGTTCGGCGCCCAGGGCGGCGGCGAGCTGCTGGCCCGCAGCCACGGTCTCGAGACTTTGCGGGTGCAGGGCACCCTGTCGCACTTCGCAGATCGTCAGGATCGTCGCCATCACAGCACCCGCGCGTCGTTTTTGAGTTTCTGGATCAGGGTCTCGGCCGCCTGGGGCGCGTCCCCTTCGATGAATTCGGTCTGCTTCTGCTTTTCGGGCACGTAGACCTTGGCGGTCGCCTGAGTAGCATTCGCCGAGGAACCGGACTCGACCTTGTCGGTCTTTTTCTTCTTGGCCGCCATGATTCCCTTGAGGCTGGCGTAGCGCGGCTTGTTGATGCCCGACTGGATCGAGAGCACCGACGGCAGCGGCAGGGTGACCCACTGGAACCAGCCGCCCTCGAGCTCACGCTTGACCCGCAGCGCCTGGTCCTGGACCTCGATGTCCATGATCACCGTGGCGTGGGCCCGGTCGAGCAGTTCGGCGAGGATCACGCCGGTCTGGCCGAAGCCGTGATCGTCGGACTGCAGGCCGGTCAGGATCAGGTCGAAATTCTCTTCCCGGGCCGCGCCGGCCAGGGTCGAGGCGACCTGGAAGGGGTCGAGCTTGTGATAGCCCGCGTCGTCGACGTGGATCGCCCGGTCGGCCCCCTTGGCCAGTGCGGTCTTGACCATCTGGGAGACCCGCGCCGGGCCCAGGGTCAACACCACGACCTCGCCGCCGTGCTTCTCCTTGAGCAGGAGGGCCGCCTCGAGGGCGTAGTCGTCAGGCTCACAGATCTCGTAACTCAGGTCCTCTTCACGGACCCAGGTGCCC
This sequence comes from Acidobacteria bacterium Mor1, assembly GCA_001664505.1. Lineage (GTDB taxonomy): Bacteria > Acidobacteriota > Polarisedimenticolia > Polarisedimenticolales > Polarisedimenticolaceae > Mor1. The sequence continues at coordinate 2,620,276 of CP011806.1, read as the reverse complement.
TCGTCCGCGATCCGGATCGGGGCATCCTTGGCCGGAACCTGCTTGAGACAAACTCCGATCTTCATGGCGTTTCCTTAGATAGATTTGAAGGCCGAAATGGTAGCAGAGCGGCCGGAAAACCCCAGCCGGGGCCTGGCGGGAAAGGGGAGTCGGGTGGGAGCGGGCCGGACGGCCCTCGGGGGTGCCGCAGGGCGGCTCAGTCGGTCTCGGCGTCCTTGCCGGCCTCGTCGGCGGAGTCGCCGTCGGATTCGGGCTGGCAGGCCTTGAACAGCAGCACTTCCCGGCCGTTATCCCGGTGCTCGACGTGGTCCATCAGCTCGTGCATCAGGAAGATTCCGCGGCCATGGTGCAGGAAGAGGCGGTCGGCGCCACGGGGATCGGGCACCTCGCCGGGATCGAAGCCCTGGCCCTGGTCGCGGATCGAGACCAGCACACCACCCTCGGCGGCGGCGAAGACCCGCAGGGTCACCCGTTTGTTGTCGTCTTGCTTGTTTCCGTGGATCACGGCGTTGGCCAGGGCTTCCCGCAGAGCGATCTCGAGGTCGGTCTTGCCGTCGGACAGGCCGCCGACCTCGTCCACGATCTGCATGACCCGCCTCACCGCGTCGCCGATGGCCGGGCGGGTGCTGGGCAGCTTCTCGTGGATGCGCAGCACGTAGCTCTCCCGATCCTCGAGGACCTCGGGCAGCTCGTAATCGCCGCTGTTGCCGCTTTCCGTCACCCACCTACCCCATGTTCTGCCGGCATCCGGCCGATCCGTCCCTGGCTCAGTCCAAACGCCTCATCCCGGTGCCGGGTTGCGACCGACCTGCGGTCCGGTGGCTCCAAGGTGAACGCCGTTAGCATACCGTGTTACGGGCCCGGCCGCCGACGGGTTGCGCCCCGGCATGTCCCCGGAGCCGATCGGGTCCCCCTCGGGTCCTTCGGGGCTGCTAAGCTGCGCCCCGCCGCGGAGGAAACCCGGCCGGAGGAGAGCATGCCCGAGCGCTACTGGTTGATGAAGTCCGACCCCGATACCTACGGCCTGGAGCACCTGCAGAAGGAGCCGCGCAAGACCACCTGCTGGGACGGCGTCCGCAACTTCACTGCTCGCAACCTGTTACGGGACGAGGTCCAGAAGGGGGACGGGGTGCTGTTCTACCACTCCCAGGAGAAGCCCCCCGGAGTGGTAGCCATCGCCCGGGTGGTCAAGGCGGGCTACCCGGACCCCAGCCAGTTCGATCCGGCGGATAAGTACCACGACGCCAAATCCGATCCCGGCAACCCCCGCTGGTACGCGGTGGACATCAAGCTGGAGAAGGTGCTGCCCCAGCGGGTCGACCTCCCGGACATGCGGGAGAACCCGAAACTGGCTGAAATGGGCCTGCTGCGCAAAGGCAACCGGCTCTCCGTCCAGCCGGTGACCAAGGCGGAGTGGAAGCAGGTGCTGAAGATGGGCGGCCTGAAGGCCTAACGCCCGGCTGCCGACGGGCCGGGTGCCCAGCCTCTACGGCTCCAGGGCGTCGATCCGGGCGGCGCAGATGAAGTCGTTCAGCGACAGCCCACCGATCGAGTGGGTGTTGAAGTTCACCTGGCAGTAGTTGTAGCCCAGCGCCATATCCGGGTGATGGTCTTCGACGTGAGCGATCCAGGCCAGGGCGTTGACGAAGGCCATGGTCTCGTGGAAGTTGGCGAATTCGAAGCGCCGGGTGATTCGCGGACCGTCGTGGAGAATCTGCCAGCCTTCGAGCAGTTCCAGGTACTTGCCGCACTGCTCGGCGTCCAGCGGTGGGGTTCCCGGGGCCAGCGGCTGGCAGCGGGCGGTTCTCAGCTCGTCTCGGGTCGCGATCTCCTGCTTCAGCTCGCTCACGGCTACTCCTCTTGATGGATCCGGCGCCTTCGGGCCCGGGCCTCCGATTCGGCCCGCCTGAACCGGCCCATTTTGACAGCCCTTGGCCCGGGGCGCACCCAGGGCACGCTCGGGGCGCCTGGGCGCGATTCCTTGCCCGTATTCCTTGCCCCGACCAGGGCCGCCCCCTTGGACTGTTTCCCGGCCTCGGGCAGACTAGGCCGATGAACCCGGTGCTCGAAGCCCGCGGCGTGGGCAAACTCTACGCCCCCGACGTACAGGCGCTCGTCGACGTAGATCTGGCGGTTGCCGCCGGAGAGACGGTGGCGCTGATCGGCGAGAGCGGATCGGGCAAGACCACGCTGCTGCGGATGTTCAACCGGGGAGAGCAGCCCAGCTCCGGCTCGGTCCTGGTACGGGGCAAGGATCTCGCCGGCAGCGATCCCATCGAGTTGCGCCGGCGCACCGGCTATGTGCAGCAGGACGGCGGGCTGTTGCCCCACTGGACCGTCGAGCGCAACGTGTCGCTGGTGCCGGAACTGCTCGGATGGGATGCGGCGCGCCGCCGGGAGCGGGCAGGGGAGTTGTTGGAACAGGTCGGGCTCGACCCTGCCGTCCACGGTCCGCGCTATCCCGCGTCTCTCTCGGGAGGGCAGCGGCAGCGGGTCGCCTTCGCCCGGGCGTTGGCGGCGGACCCCGAAGTGGTGTTGCTCGACGAGCCCTTCGGCGCACTGGATGCGTTGACCCGGGCGGAGCTGCAGCAGGAGTTCCTGTCGCTCAAGGAGCGGCTGGGCAAGACGATGCTGCTGGTGACCCATGATCTCGACGAGGCGTTCCGTCTCGCCGACCGGGTCGCGGTGTTGCGGGGTGGGCGCCTGGTGCAGGTCGGCGAGCCGCAAACGCTGCGGGCGCAGCCGGCGGATCCCTACGTGTCGGCGCTGCTGCAACGAGCCGGGGTGTCGTCGTGAGCAGGCATATGGCGCAAGGCCGTGCGTCGACGCGGCTGCGCGCATCGCTTCTGCTTGCGGCGGGGATCTTCCTTGCCTGCATCTCCGGCGCGCCTCGCGCTGCGGATCCGGTGGTCGTCGGCTCCAAGAATTTCGCCGAGAGCCGGCTGCTCGCCGAGATGTTCGCCCGGCTGATCGAAGAACACGCCGGTCTCGAGGTCGAACGTCGCTTCGATCTCGCCGGGACGACCGTCTGCTTCGACGGTTTGCGCAGCGGCGCCATCGATCTCTATCCCGAGTACACCGGCACCGGGCTGGTCACGTTGCTCGGCCAACCGGTGGAGGGTGGGCCGTCGCAAACCCTGCGCACCGTGCGCCGGGAGTTTCTCGACCGCTGGCAGCTTCAGTGGTTGGCGCCCCTCGGTTTCGAGAACGCCTACGAACTCGCGGTGCCTCGGGAGCTCGCCGAGCGCCACGGCCTGCGCACGATCAGCGACCTGGTCGGTGTAGCAGGTGAGCTGCGCGCCGGGCTGGGCTACGAGTTCCTCGAACGGGAGGACGGCCTGCCCGGTCTGGAGAAGGTTTACGGCCTGCGCTTCGCCGAGCAGCGAGGCATGCAGCAGGCGCTGAAGTACCGCGCCGCTGCCGCCCGGGAGATCGACTGCCTCGATGTCTACACCACCGACGGCCGCCTGCTGGTCCACGACCTGCAGGTGCTGGAAGATGACCGGGGGTTCTTTCCGCCCTATCAGGCGGCGCCCCTGGTGCGTCGCGAGCTACTCGAGGAGCAGCCCGGGGTTGCCGGCGCGTTGGCCCTGCTTTCCGGCGCCTTCGACGAGGACGCCATGCGCGCCCTCAACCTGCGGATGCAGGAGCAGGGAGAGCCGGCGGAGCAGGTCGCCCAGGATGCGCTGGAAGAGCTCGGCCTCGTCGGTGAGCGTGAGATCGCCGCCGTCGCGACCGAGGGCCGAAGCTGGTGGTCCTATCTATGGGCCACCCGGGCTGAGATCGGCCGCCGTACGCTGGAACATCTGGGGCTGACCGCGCTCCCGCTGTTGCTGGGCATCCTCTTCGCCGTGCCGCTGGCGATGTGGCTCGCCCGGGTCGATGCGCGGGCGGCCGCCGGCTCGGCGCGCGGAAGCCGCTTCGCCGAGCAGGTCATTCGCCTGATCGCCGTGACCCAGACGATCCCCTCCATCGCGCTTTTGGCCTTCATGCTGCCGCTCCTCGGCGTGGGCTGGAAGCCGGCGGTGGCGGCGCTCTGGATCTATTCGTTGTTCCCGATCCTGCGCAACACCTTCACCGGTCTGCGCGACGCCGGCCCCGCCGCGGTTGCCGCCGCGACGGCGTTGGGCATGACCGAGTCCCAGGTGCTGCGCCACGTGCGCCTGCCCCTCGCGGCACCGGTGATCATGGCCGGCGTGCGCACCTCCGCGGTGCTGCTCGTCGGCACCGCGGTGCTCGCCGCCTTCATCGGTGCAGGAGGCCTCGGAGTACCGATCGTCTCCGGCCTGCAGCTCGCCGACAACACCCGCGTACTCTCCGGCGCGGTGCCTGCCGCACTCCTTGCGGTGCTCGTCGACGGGATTCTCGCCGCCGTCGAACGAGGGATTCGTCCGCGCGGATTACAAAAGTGAACACCGTTCATCAGAGTGAACGACGTTCATTCCCGACGCGAATCCCGAAAACCTGAAAACACCCGCAAACAGTGGAAGAATCTAGGTGTTGCGGCCGTTGCGACGCGACGTATCTGACTGGTGATAGCGCCTTTGCGGCACTAACTTCTATAGAAGGCGCGCGCGTTAGGGCGAGTCTCGAGAAGAGGTGACCATGAGTATCAAGCACGACGGCAAGACCACCAAGAGCGAGCGCGAATCGCTGCAGGTCGCGGAAGCGGCACGCGAGAAGGAATGGCGCGCGCCGAGTTTCCTCAAGGAGATGTTCCTGGGGAACTTCCGGCTCGATCTGATCCATCCCTTCCCCGCCACGGAGTCGGATCAGGACCGTCCCGAGTTCACCGAGTTCTACAACAAGCTCAAGCACTTCCTCGAGACCGAGTGCGACTCCGAAGAGATCGACCGCACCGGTGAGTATCCGGAAAAGGTGATCAGCGGCCTGGCGCGTATGGGCGCCTTCGGCATGAAGATCCCGAAGGAGTACGGCGGCCACGGCTTCACCCAGGCCGAGTACTCCCGCCTGATGGAGCTGCTGGGCAGTATGGACGGCAACGTCTGCGCCCTGCTGTCGGCCCACCAGTCGATCGGCCTGCCGCAGCCGCTCAAGGTCTTCGGCACCGAAGAGCAAAAGAAGAAATACCTGCCGCGCTGCGCGGCCGGCGCCATCTCCGCCTTCGCGCTGACCGAAGACGGTGTCGGCTCCGACCCGGCCCGGCTGGCCACCACCGCCGAGCTGACCCCCGACGGTGAGAGCTACGTGCTCAACGGCCGCAAGCTGTGGTGCACCAACGGCACCCTGGCCGAGGTCATCGTCGTGATGGCGGTCAACCCCGAGACCCGCAAGATCAGCGCCTTCATCGTCGAGACCTCGACCCCCGGCGTGAAGATCGAGCACCGCTGCCACTTCATGGGCCTGCGGGCCATCGGCAACGGCGTGATCAGCTTCACCGACGTGCGCATCCCCAAGGAAAACCTGATCGGCAAGGAAGGCGCCGGCCTCAAGATTGCGCTGGTGACCCTGAACACCGGCCGCCTGAGCCTGCCCGCCGGCGTGCTCGGTGGCGCCAAGCAGTGCCTCGAGATCTGCCGTCGCTGGGCCGGTGAACGCGCCCAGTGGGGTAAGGAGATCGGCAAGCACGAGGCCATCGCCCACAAGCTGGCCGAGATGGCGGCAAAGACCTTTGCCATGGAAGCGATCTCCGACCTGGCCAGTTCCATGGCCGACCGCGGCGGCTACGACATCCGCCTCGAGGCGGCCGCGGCCAAGGAGTACAACTCCGTCGAAGGCTGGAACCTGATCGACGAGACCATGCAGATCCGCGGCGGTCGCGGCTACGAGACCGAAGCCTCGCTACGGGCTCGCGGCGACGAGACCTTCCCCGTCGAGCGGATGATGCGCGATTCCCGCATCAACCGGATCTTCGAGGGATCCAGCGAGATCATGCACCTGTTCATGGCCCGCGAGGCCCTGGACCGTCACATCTCCATCTCGGGCAAGATGATCGAACCCGGCGTGTCGATGGGACAGAAGCTCGCCATGCTGCCGAAGATCGGCGCCTTCTACGCCACCTGGTACCCGACGCGCTGGCTGGGCTGGGGCCGCTGGCCCCGCTACGGTGAGTTCGGCAAGCTGGCCGGCCACCTGCGCTTCTGCGAGCGCAGCTCCCGCAAGCTGGCCCGGCAGATCTTCCACGGCATGGTGTTCCACGGACCCAAGCTGCAGAACAAGCAGGCCTTCCTGTTCCGCATCGTCGACGTGGCCAACGAGCTGTTCGCCATGGCGGCGACGGTATCCCGGGCCCAGGCGATGAAGAAGGCCGGCCATGCCGAGGCCAAACACGCAGCCGAACTGGCGGACATGTTCTGCATGGACTCCACCCGCAAGGTGAAGAAGCTGTTCAAGGACCTGTGGAGCAACGACGACGACAAGAAGTACGCCGTCGGCCGCCATGTCTTGAGCGGCAACTTCAACTGGCTGGACGAAGGCACCGTCGACCTCGACGCTGCCTGCGCGCCGAAGCGCCCGGTGGGTGTCGAACGCGAAGCCGGAGTCGCCGGCTGATTCCATCGACTATTTGGCTGATTTCCCCTCTGTTTCGATTTCCCGCCGCGCCCATCCGGGCGCGGCATTTTTGTGTGGATACGCAAGTGTGGGGCTAGCTCGATGGTCGGCGCTTGACCATGCGCTCGATGTCCCGCGCACCGTGAAGGACGCGCATGATGGTCAGCGGTCTCGGGTCTGGCCGGTAGAGCACCGAGAAACCGATGACGACCCACCAGCGTAGGTCGGCCTGCGGCGTCAAATGGTTTCTTGGCGCCCCGATCCGTGGATTCCGCGCGAGTAGTTCGAAGGCCTCGACGAAGCGCCGGTGGACACCGTAGGCCCGATCCAGGCTGTCTTGTTCGGCGATGTAGTCCAGGATCTCATCGATGTCGCGCTCAGCTCTTCTGGTGAGCGCGTAGCTCAATTCCGTCGGCGAGTGCCCAGGCGTTTCTTGATGCGAGCCATCGCGGCGGGGCCGTCCGAGATCTTGCCCAGCTCGAGGTCTCGCATTGCCTCGGCAACCTTGCCCTGAACGATGCCGGAGAACTCGTCGAGCATGCCGGGTGGCAGGGTGGCCCGTTCCGCTCTGGTGAGCCCTTCGGCCAGCCACTTTTCCAGCAGTCGCCGCTGCTCAGCCTGCTCGAGTAGGCGCAGCCCTTCCCGGACGACTTCGCTTGCCGTGCTGAAGCGGCCGGTCGCGACCTGTGTGCGCACGAACTTTTCAAGTTCGGTGGGCAGCGAAACGTTCATGGTGGGGCGATTGGGCATGGCGTGAATATGGAACGATAGGGTCACTATGTCAATATTTGACATAGTGACGGTGCAAGGAACTCGACGACAAAGCGGACGGTTCAAACCGCGAACCTCCTCGACCCTGGGACCGCCAGGAGCATAGTCCTGGGGCGGGTCGGGGTGGTCCTTGCTGAGTTGTCTTGTGGTTCGCGATCCGAAACAGGTAGGTGAGCATGAAGGGGGGCACCGTGAAGGCGCCCCCCCGCAATCAACAGGTCACTCGCGGACTAGAACTCGATGGGATCGAATGGGATCGGGTCCCGCGGCTGGAAGATCGGCGGCTGAGGCGGGTTGCACGAGGGCGTCGGGTCCTCACCGCAGTCCACGCCGCAGTCGTCGGTGGAGTAGATGTGGCCCTGGCAACCGCCCCCACCCGACGGCGGAGTCGAGCCGGGTACCGTGTCTCCGGGCCCTGCGTAGCAGCCGCCCACGCCGAAGCAGGGAGTCAGATCCGCGCAGGGGCCGTAGGTCAGCACCACGGCAAAGCGTTGGTCATCGCCGGGCGACATCGGGCCGCTGATCCCATCGACGTCGATGCGGATCTTGAGCTTCTTGCCCGCCGGCGCCGGGTCCGGCGCGTAGAACACATCCTCGACGTTGTTGCTCGAGTCGGCGTTCCCGGAACCGTTCAGGCGCTCGTTGCCCAGTAGAACGGTCGGGTTGGCGCTATTGGGCTTGATCGTGACGGTCAGGTCCAGATCGTTGACCAGCTTGGGGCCCGCCGCGAGCTGGCCCGCCGGGTCGACCCAGGCCAGGGTGACCCGCAAGGACGAACAGCTCGCCTGCCAGGTGTCCTTCAGGTTGATCGTCTTGGTCCAGTTGCTACCCACCGTGGCCTTGGTGCTGCGGTCCTGCCAGACCATCAGCTCGCGATAGCCGGCCGGTTCCAGCACGTTGTCCAGAGCCGGCCGGCCGTAGCCCTGGTCGAAGTTCGGGTAGCAATCGTCGGGGTAGATGTCCTGCGGGTCTGCAGGCGCCTGGCAGCCCTCGTAGGCCGATTGGGTCCAGAGCCAGACCGACGAGTTGATCAGCATGGCCTTGACCAACGCGGACCCGATCGGTCCGACGATGGACAGGTCCGTCGGGTCGGGATGCACGTCCTGTTCGAAGTAGTCCCGAACCAATGCGGCGGTGCCGGAGATGTAGGGCGCCGCGAAGCTGGTTCCTTCGCCCTGATTCCAGTAGCCGGCGCTGGTCGTCGCATCGGCGGACATCAGGAACTCTCCGGGAGCGACCACGTCGGGCTTGACCCGCCCGTCATCGGTCGGTCCGCGACTGGAGAAGTTGTACATCTCGTGACGGAAGTCGCCGTTCTTCGAGGCGCCCACGGCGATGACGTTCTTGGCCTGGGCCTCGTCGGACAGTGACTGCGCCACGTAGACGCTGGAATTCGACCAGAGTGCACCGAAGTTGCCGGCAGCGAATACCTGCACGGACTCGGCGTGGGACGGGTCGTGGAGCCAGGCGTCCATCGCCTGGCTCAGCGCCGAATAGGTGCCCTCGAGCTGCGTGCCCCCGGGCGCGATATCCGGGAGCGGGCCATGGCCCCAGCTGTTGTTGTGCACCATGGCGCCCTGTTGGAACGCGGGTTCCTGGATCACGTCGATATAGGGGTCGGGGATGCAGAATTCTCCAGCCGGCCCCCCGGTCGCCTGCATGATGATCCGGGAACGGAAGGCGATCCCGTCGTAGAGGTTCGCGCTCATGTAGTTGGTGGATCCGACGTCGTTGCCCGCCACGCTGCAGGCGACCGGTGTGCCGTGATTCATCGGGTCGGTCATGGTCGCCTGCACCGGCGGGTTGGAGCCGCAGGTCGGGTCCAGGTTTGCGGGGATGTAGAACGCCTCCAGTTTCGCCGGCGAGGATTGGCCGAAGGCGGCGTGGGCGTCGTTGAGGCCTTCGTCGGTCACCGCGATGATCTGGCTTTCGCCATGGACGCCGATGCCGTACACCGGGTTGTAGAAGGCGAGGTTGGCCGGGGGGGTGCTGTTCCAGGTGCGCTCGGTCTGCATGATGACCCGCGCCTTTTCGTTCATCGAGCGCCCAGGCACGTCGAGATCGATCCACTCGACCTCGGGCCGCTGGGCCAGCTCCAGGATCGCCGAGCCGGGCAGTCGCGCCTGCAGGTACTGCTTGTCCAGGATGTTGCCGCGGGCGATCAGGGTCGCCGGGTCGAGGGCTTCCTGGAGTGCATCCAGGTCGGCTCCCGGAAAGGCGAGGATCTGAAACACCTGACTCGTGTCCCGGGATGTCGCGTCCAGCGCGCGCTCGGAGATGCGCCAGCTCGGCTCGTATGGCGTGACCGAGAGCACGAAGGGCAGGGAGTCCATGGCCCGCAACTGGGCCGGCGTGGCGCGCAGCAGCACCGAGTAGGGGGGCACAAGGCCGGAGACCGCAGCCCCTCGGTTCTCGAGCGCCGGGATCCAACCCGGGTCCCACGGGCCGTCCAGCGCAACCACCACCGGCGTCAGGGCCTCCCCTTCGAGGGCCTCGAGGTCCATGCGAAGGGACTCGAAGTCAACTCGTCCGCCGTGGAGCCGGATCTCGTCGGTCGGGGGCAGGCTGCGGATCCGGTAGCGCTGGGACAGCAGATCGAGTGCCGTCTCGGTGCCTCGAATCAACAGGGCGGCGCCGAGATCCCGTTCCACGTCCAGGCCCGATTGGAGCGCTTCGGCTCGCTCGCCGGCGCTGCGCGGAATCAGCATGGCCAGTTCGGACGACCCGTCCGGCTCGGCCCAGACGGCACCCGATAAGAAAAGTGTGATGAGAAACAAGGGAATCAGTCGTTTCGACAATGCTCTTCCTCCTTGATCGATGGCTACCTGTTGGGGAGTCCGTGGAGGTGTGGGTTTCCCTGGTTGAAGTTTCAGGAGTGGTGTTGTGCAGTCCGAATGGTAGGCAGTGCGAAGCCTTCGCGGAACGCAACCCTCACGAAACGCGGGCTACAGAGAGAGGTCACCTACGCACGGCAAGTCTTGCCTCGCACCTCGGTTCGTCGGATACTCGTCGCAGAAGAGCCGAGGAGCCCGCCATGAAGGTCACCAAGAAAGTGCGATGTCGAGGAAGCCTGGAGTTTGCTCGAGGCGATGAGAGCAGCGAGGAGTTCCGATTGTTCTCGGTAGCACGGATCGCTATGCGGGATGGCGCCTCTTGCCGAGCAGCGACTGCGAGTTTCAGGGTTGGTCTACTCGTGCTTGTCGCTTTCCTGGCTCAGCCGCCAAGCCACGCTTTGTCATTCTTTGACTGCCCCATCGAAGAGGGAATCTGTGGGGCGATGGTTGGCCACTGGGAGCTGCGATACAAGGCGGCAAGACTGATCGACGAAGAGGGCTGGACCCTGGCGCGCTCGGTGCACGTGGAGGAGTGCAATCAGTGGGGCTACCGCGCGATGTGGCTCTTGGTCAGCGGCGAGGGTGAAGGCGGCCTCCTGACAGCGCAGGTTGGGAAGCCCGTAGTACTGCGCAAGCTGAGTCGTGCCAAGGTTGAGGCGATTGTTGAGCAACTCGAGAACTTCGACCTTGTGAAGCTGTCGGACCATGTCCAAGATCCTCCGTTCGAGGACGGTGCACCAATTCTGGCTTCCGTCTGCGAAGAAGGGCGAATAAGAACCGCGACCTTCAACGGGTGGTCTACGAGCGAGAGTGTGGATGGCTGCGGGGTGCTCTGTGAGCTCATTGAGTGGGCTTGGGAGCTTTAGGCGCGGCGCCGTACGCTTCCTTTGTGCGGTGCCCCTTGCCTTGTCGGCTGGTGCCGTTTTGCGTTACCTGCGCAGTGGCAGTCATGGTAGGAGCACCCGGCCCCACTTTGAGGCATACTCATCCCCTCTGAAAACAGGAGCGGGATTCGTATGCAGCAAGATGCACAACCCTACCACGCCCGGCGCGAGGCGCTGATCCGAGCGGCCGGTGACGGCCTGATCCTCGTCCGCGGCGCCGCCGGCGCCACGGTCAACCCGAGCTTCTTCTACCTGACCGGGATTCGTGAGCCCGCCGGGGCGCTGTTGCTCTCGAAACAGAGCTTCCGCATCGGCTCCGGTCGCCGCCATCCCGGACCGAACTACTCCGACGGCCGGGAGGCGACCCAGGTGCTGTTCCTGCCCGGCGCCGACCCGATGGCCGAACGCTGGGGGGAAGCCGGCGACGCCAACACCGGCACGGTCCAGGCCGATGCCGTCGGCGTCGACATCGTGGCCAACGTCCAGGAGTTCGAAGAGGCGTTGGTCAAGGTCCTTCCGCGGGTCGAGACCCTCCACGTGGTCCGGGGTGCCCCGGTCGGCCTGTCGGCCACCGGCAACAGCGACACCAAGCTGGTCGACCGCATCCGCCGTAACTTCTTCGGGCTGACGATCCGGGACGCCACCCCGATCGTCGCCGAGATGCGCCGGCTGAAAGATCCCCGGGAGGTCGCCGCCATCGAGCGGGCCCTGGCGGTCACCGCCGAGGCCCTCGGCCGCGCCATGCCGCTGGCCCGCCCCGGCGCCAAGGAGTACCAGGTCGAGGCGGAGATCACCCGCACCTACCGCGCCCACGGCGGCACCCACGGTTTCACGCCGATCGTCGGCGCAGGATCCAACGCGCTCAAGCTGCACTACATCCAGAACACCGGCACCATCGGCGACGGCGATCTGGTGCTGATCGACACCGGTGTCTCCATCGACGGCTACGGTTGCGATATTTCCCGCACCTTCCCGGCCGGCGGCACCTTCTCCGAACGCCAGCGGGAGGTCTACGAGGTCGTCCTGGCCGCACAGGAAGCAGCGATTGCTGCCTGCCGTCCCCGGGCGACCCTGGGCGACGTGCACCGCGCCGCCTACGCGGTGATCGAGCAGGCCGGTTTCGCCGAGCAGTTCCTCCACGGCACCTCCCATCATCTGGGTCTCGAGACCCACGATGTCGGCGATGTGCTGGCGCCGCTGGCGCCGGGCGCGGTGATCACCGTCGAGCCGGGGATCTACCTGGACGACGAGGGCATCGGAATCCGCATCGAGGATGACGTGCTGGTCACCGAGAGCGAGGCCCGGGTGCTGGGCCCGGGCATCCCCAAGACCGTCGCCGAGATCGAGGCGCTGATGGGAGGCGGGGTCTCGGCATGAGCGATCGCTGGGTCGTGTTGAAGTTCGGCGGGACCTCGGTCGCGTCGGCCAGGACCTGGGAGGTGATCGCCCAGCGGGCGCGCCAGTTGATGCCCGAGAACCGGGTGCTGCTGGTGGTCTCCGCCCTGGCCGGGGTCTCCGATCATCTGGAAGAAGCCATCGAGGAATCGGTGGAGGACAAGCCCGGCCGCGCCTTCAGCTGGCTACGGGACGCCCACCAGACCCTCTCCGAAGAGGTCCCCCTGGAGCGGCAGGAGTTCGAGCCGGTTCATGAACTGCTCGACGACCTGGGGCGTCTGCTCGAAGGGGTGCGCTTGACCCAGGAGGCTTCGCCCCGGCTGCGCGCCCGGGTGATGTCCTTCGGCGAGATGGCCTCGTCGCGGTTGGGAGAGACGATCCTGCGCCACCACGGCCTCGACCCGAGCTGGGTCGATGCCCGCGACTTCCTGCAGAGCCACCACGGCTATCGCGACCACGAGTCGATGCGTTACCTGGACGCGGACGTGCCCGCCCGCACCGATCCGGAGTTCGCCGAGAAGCTGGTCGGCGACGCGCGGCTGGTGCTGACCCAGGGGTTCCTCGCCCGCACCCCCAACGGCGAGACCTGCCTGCTGGGCCGCGGCGGCAGCGATACCTCGGCGGCGCTGTTCTCGGCGCTGTTCGACGCCGAACGCCTGGAGGTCTGGACCGACGTCCACGGCATGTTCACCGCCGACCCCCGGCAGATCCCGAGTGCGCGGCTGATCGGATTGATCGGCTATCGCGAGGCCCAGGAGCTGGCGGCCATGGGTGCCAAGGTGCTGCACCCCCGCTGTCTCGGCCCGGTGGCGGCTTCGCGCATTCCGCTGACCATCCGCAACAGCCAGGACCCGGAAGCGGCGGGCACCCGTATCGCCGACTACGAGGACAGCGGTCCCGCCGTGATGGCGGTGGTCTGCCGCCGCGGCGTGACCATGCTGACCATGTCGACCCTCAAGATGTGGGAGGCCTCGGGCTTCCTCGCCCGCGCCTTCCGCCCCTTCGAAGAACTCGGTATCTCCATCGACCTGGTCGCGACGTCGGAGTCGGCGGTCACCGTGACCCTCGATCGCATTCCCGGCGGCGTCCAGGGGGAGACTTTCGCCGCGCTGATTGACCGGCTGAGCAAGATGAGCAAGGTCGAAGTGGTGCATCCCTGCGCCGTGGTCTCCATCGTCGGCCGCAAGATCCGCACGGTGCTCCACGAGCTCGGTCCGGCGATGTCGGTCTTCCGGGAGCATCAGGTGCACCTGGTCACCGAGTCGTCCGAGGACCTCAACCTCTCCTTCGTCGTCGACGAGGGGGATGCCGCGCCGCTGGTCGAGAGCCTTCACGCGCGGTTGTTCCCGTCCCAGAGTGATCGGGAGTCCGACCCGCGCTTCGGCCCGAGCTGGGAGGCGCTGGAAGCGGCGCGCCACGGCACGGTGCAGGTGCCGAGTGCGGACGACGCGACCGATACGCCGCCGGCTCCCTGGTGGGCCCGGCGCCGTGACGCCTTGCTGGAGCTGACCGGTGACGGCAAGCCCCGCTACGTCTACGACCTGGAGACCGTGGCCGCCCGCGCCGCGGCACTCCGCGAGAAGATCCCGAGCGTCGGCCGCTTCTACTACTCGATGAAGGCCAACAACCACCCGCGGGTGTTGGAGACCGTGCGGGACCAGGGCTTCGGTCTCGAGTGCGTCTCCATCGACGAGGTACGCCACGCCCGCAAGGTCTGTGGGGCCGGGGTGCCGATTCTGTTCACCCCCAACTTCGCCGCCCCCGCCGAGTACACCGAGGCGATGGATCTGGGCGCCGAGGTCACCATCGACAGCCCCGAGATCCTGGCGCTGGCCGGCGATCTGTTCCGTGGCGTCGAGCTGGGCATCCGGGTCGATCCCGGCGGCGGTCTGGGGCATCACCAGAAGGTGCGCACCGCCGGCGCCAACTCCAAGTTCGGCCACCCGGCCGAGGACATGGAGAGCATTCTCGAAGCCTCGGCGGCCGCAGGCGCCCGGGTCATCGGGCTCCACGCCCACGTCGGCAGCGGCGTGCGGGACGCCGGCGCCTGGGCCCGCACGGCGCTGGCGCTCAAGGCAGCGTCCTCGATTCCGGAGCTACGCTGGCTCGATCTCGGCGGCGGCCTGGGGGTCGTCGAAAGGCCGGGGCAGGATCCGCTGGACCTGGACCATGTCGAGTCGTCGTTGGATCAGATTCGTAGCGGCCTCGGCGCCGTCGAGCTGCGGATGGAGCCGGGTCGCTACCTGGTGAGCGAGGCCGGCGTGCTGATCGCGCCGGTCAACCTGGTGCGGGACAAGGGAGGCGTGCGCTTCGTCGGCCTGGCCACCGGGATGAACTCGCTGATGCGTCCGGCGCTCTACGGCGCCTGGCACGCGATCCACAACCTGAGCCGCCTGGGGGAACCTGCCGACGGCTACGCCCACGTGGTCGGCCCGATCTGCGAGAGCAGCGACGTGCTCGGCCGGGACCGTTTGCTGCCGCGCACCGAGCCCGGCGACTGGCTGCTGATCGAAAACTGCGGGGCCTACGGCGCGACCATGGCCTCCCGCTACAACCTGCGCGAGCCCGCCGAAGAGGTGGTGCTCGAAGCCCAGCCTGCAAGCTAGCCGGAGAACCTCGTGCTGAAACTGTTCGAGCTGAGCCCTTCGCCCAACAACCTCAAGGTGGTGCTGGCTCTCAACTTCAAGGGCATCCCCTACAAGACCGAGCGGGTCGACCCCGCCGATCGCAGCAACGTGGTCGAGAGTAGCGGCCAGGAGCTGACCCCGGCCATCGAGGACCGGGGCATCCGGCTCAATGACAGCGAGGCGATCCTGCAGTACCTCGACGCCAACTACAGCGACACCCCGCGGCTGTTCCCCAAGGATCGGGCCAACCGCAAGCGCTGCGAGGAGTGGCACAAGCGGCTCAACGCCGAGATCGGCCGCCACTGGCTGCCGCCGTTCCTCTTCGCGATCAAGCGGGTCGAGGAGCTGGACGCTACGGCGCTGGCCGCGTTTCACGGCTCCCTGGCCAACTTCGAGCAGGAGTTGAGTCTCCGCGGCCACTTCGCCGAGGGCCCCGACGACGCCATCTGTGATCTGCGCATGGCGATGTGGCTGGCCTACGCCATGCCCGGAGAGGCGCTGATCGATCGGGTCGGGCTGTTCAAGCGCTTCCGCGAGGTCTACGCCGTCGAGCCGGGACGCTATCCCAAGCTCGAGAAGTTCCTGGAGCCCTGGCATCCGCTGATGTAACGCGCTGATCGTCGAGACCCACTGTCATGATCGTTACCAAGGGCATCCGAGTCGTCGATCTCTTCCGGTGGACCCTCCATCACATCATCTGGCTCGCCCTGATGATGGCCGGGGTCGCCGCGCTGTACTACTTCGAGATCATTGAGGTCCGTATTCCCTGGCTGCCGGTGTCGGTCATCGGTACGGCGGTGGCCTTCTTCGTCGGCTTCAAGAACAACCAGGCCTACGACCGGATGTGGGAGGCGCGCAAGATCTGGGGCGGCATCGTCAACGACAGCCGTAGTTGGGGCATGATGGTCGACGGTTTCATCGGTAATCGCATCGCCGAGGTGAAGCGGTCCGCCGAGGAACTGCAGGGCATCAAGCGACGGCTGATCTACCGCCACATCGCCTGGCTCTACGCTCACCGCAGCCAGCTGCTCGTCGCTTCTCCCTGGGAGCACGCGAGCCAGGGCGGGCACACCGAGCGCACGGCCAAGTACTACCAGCGTAAGTTCGGTCTAGGCCTGCTCGACGACGAGATCACCCGCAACGAGCTGAAGGAGTTCCTGCCCCCCGAGGAGCATGACCGGTTGATCGCGGCGGTCAATACGGCCACCCAGATCGTCAACGAGCAATCCCGTGACCTGGCTCGGCTGCGGGAAGAAGGGCTGGTCGATGACTTCCGGCACGTGCAGATGACCGGCGTGCTGCGCACCTTCTACGAGCTCCAGGGCAAGAACGAACGGATCAAGAAGTTCCCGCTGCCCCGGCAGTACGCCAACATGAGCCGCTACTTCGTGGCGATCTTCCTGCTGCTCTTTCCCTTCAGCATCATCCCGGAGTTGATGGCCGTCGGGGATTGGGGCTTTGCGCTCTCGGTACCCATCGCCGTGTTGATCGGCTGGGTCTACGTGATGATGGAAGTGGTGGGCGACTACACCGAAAACCCCTTCCAGGGCATGGCCAACGACATCCCCATGATGTCACTCTGCCGGACCATCGAGATCGACCTGCGGCAGATGCTCGGTGAAGACGACCTGCCGGCGGCGGTCCCCGCCAAGAACGGCGTGCTGATGTAGCAGCGGGAGGGGCGAGGTCTCATGTCGAAGCAGAATGCAGGCAAGGGCCTCTACGCACGAGCAGAAGATGCCTGGTCCCGAGGCCGGCTGAGTAGCGCTTTTTCGTTGTTCCTGGAAGCGGCGAATGCCGGCGACGTCCGCGCCTTCCGGGTGCTGGCTCAGTTCTACGACGACGGAGAGGGCACCCTGAGGAATGAAGCGCGGGCGCTCTACTGGTACCGACGCGCTCATCGCGACGCCTTGGATGCGGTCGCCGCCCACAACATCGGATGCATCACGCGGGATCGGGGCGAAACCCATCGAGCTCTGTGGTGGTTCCGGCGCGCGGTGTCGATGGGCGAGGTTGAGTCCCACCTGCAGATTGCCAAGATTTCCCTTGGGCTCGGCAAGAAGATGGTCGCCCGTCGGCATCTGGAGCTCCTGCTGTCGTCAAACGAGATCGTCGAGGACTCGCGCGACGAAGGCGAAGCGCTTCTGATCCAATGCGATCTCGGCCGCCGTTGACGGCGCCCGTTGCCCCGGCGCTTTTTTTGATCCAAGTTTGAGCTTCGCTTGACGGGCTTGTCCGCACATTCCCGCTACCTTCCCTCCAGGTGTCACAGCATCGGGCTCCAGGAGGTACGGGATGACCCGGATTCGAAGATTCTCGATTCACGCAGCGATCTGCTGCGCACTTCTCACCGCGTCCAGCGTGGCGGCCCAGTTCGAGCCGATCGGCGGAGCCGGTCCCGGCGGCGGTTCCGACGACGTTGCCTGCGGTGGATTCATGGCCTGGTCCCAGCCGACCCAGGGAGCGGTCCAGGTCAGCCCGACGTTCTTCGGGGCGCCGGACAACGTCGGCGACCGGCTGGCGATCGAACTCGGCCACCAGCTGGTGTTCAACGACGCGCCTCAGGGGCCGGTGATCCTCGAAGCGGAGATTCCGCTGGTAGCCAATCGGGCGACGTTTCTGATCGGCGCGACACCGATCCCCGACCCCGCGCATCTGTCGGGTGAGCGGGAGAACATTGCCTTCGAGGTGTGGAGCCGCTCGGGTACGGGCCGCACCCAGGCGACCCTGCACACCAAGATCAAGGACGCCGGCGGCAACGTGCTCTACCAGTACAACCCGAGCCGCACCACCGCCGGACAGATACGTTGGGCGTACTTTCCGACCAACGTCGGCGGCCCCTGTACCGAGCAGGATCTGCGGGTCGACGAGTTCATCGAGTTCCCCGTCGAGGATCAATCGGTCGCCCTCAACAGCTACCGCTTCCCCGGCGGGCCGGGAGCCTACAGCTACGAGACCGAGGTGCGGCAGTACGACCCGTCGAAGCACAACGGCTGGGGCGCCCCTCTGGGCTACAAGGTGGTGGTCAAGGTCCAGGTCGTGAACACCCGCATGCCTCGCACCGTGGTCTACCCGGTACTCGACCCCAAGCAGGTGCCGCCGTCAGGCGCCAGTGCGGATCAACGCCGGAAGGATCTCTGGTATCGCGGCCTGGAGGCGGTCGGCTACGCCCGCAAGAAGATCCAGTCCGCTTTCCCCTTGCCGCACCAGGAGGCCTTTCGGCAGCTTCATATCTCGGGTGCGACCCTGGACCTGTCGGTCATCGGAAACCCTTCGCGCCACGCCATTCGCCAGCGGGCGCAGCTAGCCGGCGCTCTGGGCAAGATCGACAAGGCGATCTATTACATGGAAGAACCGCTGTTCCGGGCCAACTACCTGTCGGAATGGCTGGGGGCGACCCAGAGCAAGGAGTTCGCGTCGGTCAAGTCTCAGCCCCTGGGGTTGACCTGGGACATCATCGGCGAGTACCAGCGGCGAAGGCGCTCGGAGGCGGACACCATCGCCCACGAGTTGGCGCACATGTCCCGGCGCGGCACCTGGGCCGACGCCGAGATGGCCGCCGACTGCAATCTGAACTACCACAACCAGTTCGCCGGCGTGTCCTACGGCGTGCAGGTGATCGACGATCAGGGATTGCCGGACGATCTCAAGCGGGTGGACTTCCTTGACGCCGCCACGGACATCATGGCTCACGGCCTGGCGCCTGCCGGCCAGGAGGTGAACCACTTCTCCAACCAGTGCACCTGGTGGAACATCCTTACCGAGTGGAGCAAGCCCAGGATCGACCCGGAGCTGGTGATCGTCTCGGGGGCGGTCGAGAAGGGGCTGCTTCAGGCGCCGAAGGGCTCGCTCGCCCCGATCTATCACCGCACCGGCGACATCAAGGCACCCGAGGCGCCCGGTTCCTACCGGATCGAACTGCGGGACTTCTTTGGCAGCCTCCTCGAGGAATACCGCTTCGACGTCAACTTCAAGCAGGCGGAGGCTCCCTTCGCCGGTTTCGACGGTTCCTTCGTCTACGCCCTCGAGGCTCCGGCCGGGCTCTCGGAGATCCGGCTCTACGACGGGGCGAACCTGCTCGATAGCCGCCGCCTGAGCTCGAGCGCGCCCGTGATCGGGGATTCGCTGGTGTTGACCAGGCAGGCGGTCGATCCGCAGTGGATCGAGTACGTGGCGACCTGGTCAGCGACCGACCGGGACTTCCTCTCGAGCCTGGTGCACACGCTGCTCTACTCCGACGACGACGGAGAGACCTACATGGAAACCGGGATCTTCCAGCAATCCTCGACCTCGGCGACCATCCGGATCCCGCGGTCTGCCACACACCTGCAGGTCTGGACCGGAGACGGAGGGCGGAGCGACCACGCCGAGTTCGCGGTCAATCCTTTTTGCGAGTTCCTCAGTTCCTGCAGTCTCAGTCGGCTTTAGCCGGGTCACGGGTAGGCCGAGGAGTAAGCCCCACGAGGAAGGCCCGCCGCGGTCGGTGCGGCGGGCCTTCGAAGTCCGGCATTCGCCGACGTAGCTATCGAGTTGCCTTGGGGGGCGTTGTCGCCGCACAGCGGAAGCCAATGATGGTGTCGCGATATTCACCGATCCTCCGGTCCATGTCTCGCGACGTCGTGTTGCATCGTGCGGGAATGTCGGTCCAGCCTCCGCCCCGGCGCACCCTGCCCTCGGTCGGGCCGCGGGTTCGTTCCGGCGGTAGGGTGCGGTAGAGGTCGTACCAGTCGGAGGTCCATTCCCAGACGTTCCCGACCATCCCCTCGAGCCCGTAGGGACTGCTGGCATCGGAGAAGTAGTCCACCGGGGTCGTGCGTGGATATTTGCCGTCCTGGGCAGAGACGATGGAGCTCCCTTTTCGGCCTCCCGTGTTCGCCCTTCCCGGAACCCACTCGTCTCCCCAGGGGAACAGCCGCCCGTCGATCCCGCGGGCGGCCTTCTCCCACTCGAACTCCGACGGCAGGCGGGCTCCGGCCCAGCGGCAGTAGGCTTCCGCGTCGTGGAACGAGACGTTGACTACCGGATGTCGCGCAAGTTCGGGCTCCTTGAGCTGGCGATTCTCCCAGAGCGTGTAGCGGGCCGGGTCCTCGGAGTGCTCCGGGTTGCGGTGTCCGGTTACTTGCAGGAATAGACCGTACTGCGCGTTGGTCACCTCGTAGACATCGATCCAGAAGGGACCTGTCTCGACGATCATCGGCTGCGTCACCGGCTCGGGGCCTTGATAGCGCGCCGGATTCAGAAACCCCCAGGCTTGCCGGTCCGTGAGCCCTTCGTCCCTCGCCTGCAGGAGCAGTCGCTCGAAGGCCTCGGGCTGCAGCCCGATTTCGAATGGACCGCCCGGCACGCGAACCATGGGCATCCCGTCGATCGCCCTAGTGATTGAACCGTCGGGTCCCGAGAGATCGATCGGTCCGGCGGTAAGCAGCGGATGCAGCAGGATCCACCCAGCGAACCCGAGGGCGATCGCCAGGGTCGCGACCCACTTCCACCGTGGCGCTTGGAGCGCGGGGACCTCGGCTTCTTCGGGCGGAACCGGCAAAACCCGGCAAGGGACCTCCAGGACGAACCCCTCACCCCGCACCGTACGCAGGACCTCCGGCAGTCCCACCTCGGTCAGTTGCTTGCGGAGGTTGTGAATGTGGGATTTGAGCGCGTTGTCGCTTCGGGTCTCGTCGGACCAGAGCGCCCGGCGCAACTCCTCGTGACGCACCAACTCGGTTGCGTTCTCCGCAAGCACCTCCAGCAGCCGGCCTAGCTGGGGTTGAAGTCGGGCAATGCCCGCGGGGTGCTGCAACGCATGAGTCGATGAGTCGAGAACGTGATGGTCTCCGATCTGGTAGCGCGGCATTGCAGGAGTCTCTCGTTGGCGGAATGGAGCCGGGTCAATTCATCGAATTGACCCTAATTGACGTGATCTGTCTCGTTCTTGTGAGCATTCTACGCCGAAAGCGTGGCCTCGGTTCCGTCGACGGGGCGGGCGTCAGCTCGTCGCCGGGTGCCACCTGCTCAGGACATGCAGGAAGGGTGCGAATTGGTGACATAGGAGACAGCGATGACGGACGCTTGGAGTCGGTTGATGAAGCGAGGTGTGTTCGTTGCGGTGACGGGGGTGCTCTGCGCACTGCTCGCGATCGCGAACGTCCACGCCCAGTGTGAAGAAACGGTCAATCTCTTCGCCACATCGGTTCTGGATGCCTGCGGCTGGGATAACGAGCAGCAGGCGATCGGCAACCCCAACGGCGACAACGACTGCGACACGAACCAGGGCAGCTTTACGCCCTATGCAATTCAAGATTTTCAAGCTAGAGAGTGTGGGAACGGCGCCTGCACCCGCGACTACGCCTGTTCTTGTCCCGGAGATGGGACGGGGATGGGGGCCCCGCCGGATTGCCGCTGCCTGTTGAAGGCCAATGACTTCCAGAACTTCACGCTGGGCTCGAAGAAGAAGATCAAACGGGTCGAGGTGGATGTTCAATGCCGCTACAATTTCTCGTCGGCGGGTCCCAGCTGCACGTCGGCGGATACAGGGGAGATCCGCGTCCGGCTTCGGATTCCGTCGATCGACTCGAACATCGAGCAGACCATCCGCAGCGGTGTGTTCACCAGCACTTCGGGAAACTGCCAGTACAGGCTGGGTGGGCTCGGCAACATCACCGAGAACAACGACTTCGGCCTCACGGCAATCCCCGGCACTCCGGGGCGCCGGCTGTGGACCGAGGCCGATGTCGATGACATCCGTCTCGCCGTGGGGCGTCTTCGGGACGACGACGACACCGCGTTGCGGGTCAACGCGTTCCGCATTCGAGTGACCACCTGCGACGACAACAACACGGACGGCGTCTGCGACGACTGCATCGGGGCGTGCTGTACTGCTACTTGCGGCTTCGCAGCTGCCGGCTCTGTTTGCCGAGGCGCGGCCGCCGGTGGATGCGATATCGCGGAGGTTTGCAGCGGCAGCTCGGCAGCATGCCCCGCGGACGGGTTCCGGCCTCCAACCTACCAGTGCCGAAGCGCCGCGGGGGACTGCGACGACCCGGCGACGTGCCCAGGCAACGGCCCGCTGTGTCCGCCAAACCCGTACAAGCCACCGACACATGTCTGTCGTGAGGCCGCGGGAGTCTGCGACAGCCCCGAGACGTGCTCCGGCGTCGGGCCATTCTGCCCGTCGGACCAACTACTCGGCAGCACGACCGTCTGTCGGCCATCCACCGCCGACTGCGATGCCGAGGAAGTATGCTCCGGTCAGTTGAGCTGTCCGCCCGACCTGCCGGCAGACGACGGGACGACCTGCGACGACGGCCTTGCATGCACGCTGATCGACACCTGCGAGGCGGGTAGCTGCGTCGGTGGCACGCCGACTCCTCCGCAAGAGGTCAAGGAGCTGCGGGCGGAGAGTGCCAACGGGTTTGTCTGGAACACGCTCCCGGGCGCTCTATACGACGCGCTTAGGGGGTCGCTCCCGGGGCCGGTTGGTACGAGCGGCGAGATCTGTATCGGGACCAGCCTGGCCGTTGCCGAACTCGACGACTTCCAGGTGCCCGCTCCGGGCCAAGGCTTCTTCTATTTGGTGCGCGGCACGAATGAGTGCGGCGCCGGAACCTACGGTGGAGATAGCGCAGGAATCGAGAGAGTCTCGGCTGCATGTAACCAATAGACACAAAGAAAGCGGCCACGGGGTGGTCCCGTGGCCGCCGTTCGAGAGGTTGATCTCGCCGTCTAGTTGGTCGGCGCGCGGTGGATCGAGGCGAAGACGTTGGCGCAGCCGCCGGCGGGGCAGGCCTCCAGGGCCGTGCCGATCTGCTTGTGCACCGGGCCGGCGACGCCGACCGGGCCGTGGGTGCGCAGGACCACGTGGATCTCGGCGCCGCGCAGATTCAGGAGGCCCCAGGGCTGGGTCTTGGCGAACAGCTCACGGGTGGTCGGCCCGACGCCCAGGCGGATCGAGTGGTTGGCGGAACCGAAGGCGTCGGAGACGAAGCCGCCGGCCCAGAAGACCGAGGGGCGCACCCGGGGGTCACCGAGGGAGCCGAGGTCGGCCAGGGCGCAGGCGTTGGGCTCGATGCAGAACTCCGGGTGGTTGAACACGGCCCACCAGATGGAGTACGCGGTGTCCGCTTCCAGGGAGCTCGTGCTGATATCGGCGTTCACCTGACGCTGGGAGAAGTCGCGCACCAGAATGGTGGCGCCGTCGACGGTGCGGTCGGTGCCGAAGACCAGGTGCTCACCGGCTTCAACCGATTCCATCGAACCGGCCCGGGAGACCCGGATCGGGGCGCCGGCCATGGCGGCGGTGCTGAGGGCGAGGGCGGAAACAACGATCAGGGTGACGAGGGTCGCGATCTTCTTCATTTCAATCTCCTGTGCCGCGGGGGGCGGTTTGTTTTCGGTGTCGCCCTTGAACACGCAGGCCGGGGCACAGACCCGCCACGGAATTTCGAGATTTGTCAGAAAAAGATCTGCCGGCGAGAACCGCCTGGCTCTCGGGGGCTAGCGGCGCTGGGTCTGCGAGACCCGGAACATCCGCCATGAGCCTGCGCGGGAAGGGACCTCGGTGCTGCCGGGATGGTTGCTCAGCAACCGCAGCAGCCGCGGGTGAAGGCTCGGCCGCAGCAGGATCAACTGCGCATCTTCGAAGTGCTCCGCGGCGATGGCGGCAGGGTCCTCGACCCGGCCCTGGTAGAGCGCGGTGTAGGCCTGGAACCGTTCCTCGGATGCCCAGCGCAGGAAGGCGACGTTCATACCCACCGGGTAGCGGTTGTGCTTGCTGAACAAGAACAGCCCGGGGAAGTCATCCCACGGCACGATCACCATCTGATCCGGCTGGGTCAGCAGCTCGAGCTGCTCGGCCATCACTCGATAGTCTTCGGCAGGTACCCGGCCGGCGCTGTGCAGGTCTTGCCAGGAGGTGCGGGTCGCCCAGCCGGCGGTCAGGATCGCCGCGACGAGGAGTGACAGGGTGACCGCCGTGGGCCACGGCCGGGTTCGGCTGTAGTGCAGCGGGATGAACAGGCAGGAGGCGATGAAGAACAGCTGGAAGTGCTTGACCCCCAACAGCGAGGCGCCGAGCAGCCCGAGGGCGATCACCGTGCCGGTGACCGCCAGGGTCGGCACGCGCCGCGATCCGTCGAGGCCGCGCACGAGCAGCACCATCCAGATCGCCAGGTACAGGAAGGCAAAACGCAGCACCAGATCGCCGGGGGGAGAGATCCACTCGTAGCCGATGAACCGCCCGGCGGAGCCGAAATAACCGGCCAGTCCGCCGCTGAGCTCCCGGGCGGTGTGAACCCACTGCCCGGGCCAGAAGGGGTTCAGGATGTAGCCGCCGGCCAGTCCGCCCAATCCCGCGGCGGCGATCCGCCCGGGCCAGGCGCCATCCCAGATGCGGCCGATGACCAGGTAGACCAGCAGGACGGCGATCAGGATCGGCGCACCGACGTAGGCGTAGACCGAAATCCACGCGAGGATGAAGACGCGTCTGGGAGCGTTGTCCCACAGCGCGTCGATGAACCAGATGAACAGGATGAAGAACAGTGAGCCCCCCTTGAGGCTCGACCCCCAGCTGACGAAGAGCGGGGAGAGCAAAGGGCCCAGCATGGCCCATACCCCGGGGTGGGGGACTTCCCAGCGTCGCAGTACCAGGTAGATGCTGATCACCACGCCGCCGGACATGAGCACCGTCGCGACCTTCAGCGCGACCAACGGCTCGAGGAACCAGGTCAGCGGAGCAAGCAGCAGGTGCATGCCCAGGTGGACGTTGGGGAAGCTCTCGCCGAGAACGGTCAGCGGCAGCCAGGGGAACTCCGACAGCCAGCCCCGGGTGGCGTAGAGCCCGGCGCAGCCCACGTGGTAGTAGGCGTCCTGGTTCGGTTCGTGGCCCTTGCTGAAGACCCAGATTGCGTAGATCGCCACCGGCACCCAGGCGAACAGCGGGTCGATCCGTTGCAGGAGAGTTGCCTGGTCGGGTGCCTTGTCAGGCGTCTTGTCGGACCGTGCCATCGTGCCGGGATCATACGCACTGGGCATGGGAGGAGCAAGGCTACTCCGCCGAAGGTGAGGGCGCCTCTCGCTTCTTTTGTTCGAGGGTCAGGATCGCCTCGAGTTCCTCGGATTCCTGGGTCTTGATCACGCCGTTGAAGTAGGCGATCAGGCCGAAGAAGACCGCGATGACGATCGCGGCGCCGAAGAGCTCGTAGTTCCCGTCTTCACGGAACGAATCCCCGAGGAACTCGAAGATGAAGGCCATCATCGCGACGGGAAGGGTCAAGGCGGGGACCAGTACGGCGCGCGCGTCGGACTCGGTCATCTTGCGGTGGAACTGCGCGCGGGTCACCAGCTGATCGAGATCCGCCGTGCTCAGCCCGTCACAAGCCGCGATGATCTTGCGTCCCCGTTTCGATTGGAGCGCCTTGCCGATCCGGTTGCTCTGCACGCTGACGCCGCCGGTCCAGGTCATCCGCCAGAAGGCCTTCGCCCGGTCACCCCGGGTGAAGCACTTGAGGATCTCTCCCCACTTGGAGTCGGTGCGGTCGCTCACGGTTGCTTCTTCTCGAAGGCGATCAGCTTCGACGGCGTCCGCACCAGCAGCTTGCCCTCGGAGATCGCCGGCGTCGCCATCAACGGCTCTTCGAGCCAGAAGTTCCCCAGCTCCTTGTGCTCGGCGCCGGCTTCCAGTACGTACATGGTGCCCTCCTCGGTGCCCTGGTAGATCTTGCCGTTGGCCACCACAGGCGAGGCGGTGAAGGTGCCTCCTTCGCTGAAGCGGCCGCGGTAGACGATCTTGCCGCTGCGTGCGTCGTGCCCGGCGATGCGGCCGTTGTGGTGGACCATGTAGTACATGCCGCGGTAGAGCAGGGGAGTCGGCATGTAGGCGCCGCCGCGGGTCTGGTGCCAGGCGAGCACCTCACTGCCTTCAGTGCCCGGCTCGATGGTGTGGTCGCCGCGGATGCCCGGCTTGACCGCGTAGATCGGCCGGGCTGGCGGATAACCTGAAGAGACGTACGCGTGCTCGCGGCCGATCACCGGCGCCGCCACCACCTGGATCGACGTCGGCCCCAACGACCACAGCTCCTTGCCGTTGTCCGGATCGTAGCCGCGGATGATCGAGGCGTTGACCACCAGCTCGTCACCAGCGGGCGTCGGCCAGATCGCCGGCGTCGACCAGGAGGGCGCCACGCCGGGGCGTTCGGTCTTCCACTTCCGCTTGCCGGTCTCGACGTCCCAAGCCGCGATGTACGCCCCTTCATGGATGTCGACCTGCAGGATCACCGTGCCGTCGTGAAGGATCGGCGAGGCGGCGAAGCCCCACTGCATGCCCGGGTCGTTGAAGCCGCCGGCGTTGAGGCCGCCCAGCTCGTGTTTCCAGCGCAGCTTGCCGTCGAGGCCGAGACAGGCCAGTCCGGCGGTGGGGAAGACCACCACCAGATGCTTGCCGTCGGTCACCGGGCTCGAGTTGGCCTGGGTCGCCTTGAAGTGCCGCTTGGTCAGGGGCACCGCGCGGCCGACCTCGGTCTCCCACAGCTTCTTGCCGCTTTTCTTGTCGAAGGCCAGCACCATCCAGCGGTGCTCGACGTTCTCTTCGATCTCGTCGCCGGCGCCGGTCAGGCCGGTGCGCAGCGGCGTGCTGCCTCCCTCGGCCACGGCGGTGGTCACGAACACCTGGTCGCCCCAGACCACCGGGCTGGAGTTGCCCAGGCCCGGGATGTCGGCGATCCAGGCCACGTTGGCCTTGGTTTCGAGATCCAGATTGACCGGGGTGTCGATGCCGTCGCCTATTCCGTCCCGGTTGCGGCCGCGGAAGCCGGGCCAGTGCACCGTGGCCTCGGCTTCGGGGTCGGCGACGTACTCGGGGAGTTCGCCGCTTGCGGCCACGGGGCTCTCGGCCACCCGCATGCGCATCGGTTCGCCGTCGCCGCTGGCGATCGACATGCCCTCGACGGTGCCGGCCCGGCCGAAGAAGCGCACGGTGGTTCCGCCGTCTTCGCTCTTGAACTCCCGATCACCGGCCGCAGCGAGGGGGGTTCGTGCTTCGCCCCGCACCAACACCAGGCCACCGTCGGCGGTCTCGACCTTGACCTTGCCGTCACCACTCTCGAATTCGCCGGCCATGCTCGCCAGCTCCTTGGCGCTGTATGACGGCGGGGCCGGATCGGGTTTCGTCCTCACCGCGGCCAGTGCCTCGGCGTAGACACCGTCCAGCTCCGGATAGCGGTCGCGAAGGTAGCCGGCCTCGCTCTCGGTGATCGGACCGCCGCTCAGCGCTGCCCGGGCGAGGGATTCGTGCTTGGCCTGAATCGCCTTCTCGAAGGCTCCGGCGCGGCCCGACGAGACGGCGGTCAACAGGAGTTGGGCCGCCTCGAACTCCGGCCCGCCTTTCCACAGCGCCATGTCCAGGGCGCTCATGCCGAAAAAGGTCTCCCGGGCGTCGGGATCGGCACCCTTCTCGAGCAACAACCGCATCACGTCGAGCTGTCCCTGCTGGGCAGCCAGGCAGAGGGCGGTGTTGCCGTAGATCCCGGCGCTGTCGACGGGCGTGCCGGCGGCCAGCAGCCGCTTGACCTCGGCCAGGTCGCCGTTGCGTGCCGCCAGCCGCAGCTCACGACCGGCGTCGGCCAACGCGGGTAGGGCGAGGCAGGCGACCAGCGCGACGATCAGCCCGAGGCGTAGCCCCGTGCGGGAGAACGCCGGACGGCCACGACGGGTACGACAGGAGGGACGGCGATGGAGGCTCGAGTTCATGCTTGCTCCGGATCGGAAACCTTGGACGGGTCGCGGGCCGACGATCATACCGCCGGAACCAGCTCCCTGCGCAGGAGCCAGTTTTCGATCATCTCTCGGGTGGCGTCGGGCGCCTCGGTGAGCGGCCAGTGATCGGCGTCGACGGGCAGCAGCTCACCGTCCTTGAATCGTGCCGTTTCGCTCTCGGCCACCGACGTGTCGCCGAACTCGCCTCCGGCGGCGGCCAGGACCAGCACGGGACAGGCGATCTTCTCCAGAGGAGGCAGCGGCTCGGTGGCCCCGAGCAACTGCTGCACGTAGTTGAGTCGCGGCATGTAGGTCACCTGGATCGAGATCGAGGTGTACTTCTTGACCAGCGCCTGGGGGTCGTCGGTGCGTTTCAGCTCGTCACGGGTCACCCGGTCGAGTTCCCGCAAGTCCCGGTTGGGAAAGGTCCGGCGTCCCAGCCCGATGCCGTTGAGCATTCTCCCGAGCAGGACCAGACCCTGAAAGAGCGGCCGCATCTTCATCAGCCGGCGGCGGTTGCCCTGGATGCCGGCGCGGAAGACCGGATCGATCAGCACCAACGCCGAGGTGCGTTCAGGATGTTCGGCGGCGAAGCGCATGGCGATCTGGGCGCCGAGGCTGTGGCCGACGAGGATGGCTCGTTGCCGTTGTTGCGCATCCAGAAGCCCGCGCATGTCGCCGGCCCAGACGCCGAGGTCCATGCGGCCGCGGCACATCGACTCACCGTTGCCGCGCAGGTCCGGCCGCAGGAAGTCACAACGGCCGGCCAGTGCGGTGGCGTCCAGGAGCTCCGACCAGCGGGTGCGATTGCTGGCCGCGCCGTGGAGCAGCGCGACCAGAGGGGAATCCCCGCGGCCGCTGCGGCGCAGACCGTAGGTCAACTCGACTCCGGGGAGCGCGAGGGTGGCTGTCTGCTCGGAACCGTTCAAGAATCCTCGCTCAGTATCCCAGGGCGGCGACATCCGCTCCGAAGTAGGTCGCGATGCGGGCTGCGTCCGCCGCCAGCTCCGGCCGGTCGGCATCATGGGCCGCCGCGGCGAGTACGGCCAGGATCTCGCCGTCGCCCGAGGTGAAGTAGCCGTCATTGCCGACCTCCCGCGACAGCTCGGTCAGGCGGCTCATCGCCGAACCCCTGGCGCCGCGCAACAGATCGATGCGTGCCTCCAGCGCCAACCATTCGAAGCGCTGTTGCTCGAAGCCCGCGTCCTCCAGTTCCTTGCGCAAACTCTTGAGTTGCTCCATCGCCCCGGCGATATCTCCCCGGTCCAGCCGGAAGCGCGCCCGGGCAACGTGAGCCCGCAACTCCCCCGTGCGATCCCCTGCGGCGGCGTAGGCCTCGGCCCCCTCGGTGATCGCGCCGGGCACGGCGTCGAAGCGGCCCTGGGCAAAAAGATCCCGGGCGTACTGCAGGTGCCGGCGTCCCTCGCCGCAACTGAGGCACACGGTGTTGGCCAATACCTCGTCCAGCGGATCGAACTCGAACTCCACAGGTTCGCCGGCGACCTGCAGGCTGAAGCGGCCCTGCTCCCCCTCGACCAGGACCGTTCCCGATTGGTAGTTCCCGTCGATCAGACGCACCCTGAAGGGGATCGCGAGGCGCAGGTCGGACAGATCGCCGGACTCGCCTGCCACGTGCTCCACCGCCCAGCGCCGGTCCTGCTGGACCAGCCGGACGTTCTGCTGCAGCCCGATCAGGTGCTCGGTCTCGCCCTGGATCGTCCAGACCCCGTCCTGCTGCGCACTCTCGTAACGGTAGTAGATCCGTGGGATGTCGACGCCGTAGATGTAGCGCTCGGCGAAGGCATCGAGATCGGCGCCGGACATGTGGGCGAAGGCGCCGAGGAAATTCTCGGTGGAGATCAGGCGGTTGTTCACCGCTTCGTACAGGTCTCCGAGCATGGACCAGGTCGCATCCCGTCCAAGTTGCCGTGCCAGGGTGGTGAACACCACCGATCCCTTGTCGTAGATCAGCGCGCTGTAGGGGTCGCTACCGTGGTTGTGTGCCAGTCGGGTACCGAGGGTCACCGGACCCAAAGTGTAGACCGGCCGGCCGATGTTGGATGCCCGGGTCAGCTTGCCTTTCCAGGTGCCGGCGCGGGCGGTCAGGTAGTCCGAGCGGTCCCTGGTGATCTTGAGCATGAACTGGACGGCGCAGTAGTCGGCCAACGCTTCACTCAGCCATTGATCCCGGTAGCTGGCCCAGCCGACGATGTTGCCCCACCACTGATGGGCCATCTCGTGGGCCACGGTCTCGTAGCGAATCTCGGCGTCGGGCCGTGTATCCCAGGCCAGCAGGCCCCGCTCGCCGGTCGGCGTCATCGCGACCCGGGCCAGGGTGATGAAGCTGAGCAGCCCCTGGGAAAAGTTGCCGTCGACCACCGCAACGGTGATCTCGTTGATCGGCAGCCAACCGAAGATCGACTCGTAGAACAGGATCGATCCCTTGAGCCCGGCGAGGATCTCGTTTCGCTCCTGGTCGGTGAGCGGGTGGCGGGTGCGTTCGACGCCCAGGCGGATCTTGATATGCCCCGCCTCGTCGTGGACTACGTCGAAGTCTCCGATCTCGAACGAGAACCACTGCATCGGGGTCTCGGTGACCCGCTCTTCCCACAGGGTCGCTTCGGTCTCTCCCGATTCGACCAGGGTGCCGGCCCCGAGCAATGTCTGCTCCTTGGGCCATTCCAGCCGGGCCTTGAACGACGAGCGGTACAGCCCGGTCAGCCGCGGGTACCAGCCCGAAGGGCTTCGCTGGCGTTGACGGCCTCCCCGGCGCCGGACCGGTTCACCGCTGAAGCGGAGGTCGAACTCCCAGTTCTCGTCCTGGATGGTCGGATCCGGCAGCACCAGGAAATGGTACGGGCCGGTGGAATAGGTGGGCAGCTCCCGGCCGGCTCCGTCCCGGGCCTCGGTGATCTCCATGGTCGAGGCCATGGTCGCGGTCACGACCCGCATCCCGTCGGCGTTGGCCCGGGCCTCGATCTCCGCGCTGCCCTCCGCCTCCAGTTTCTCGCCGCGCAGCTTCAGGTCGAGGCGATGGTTCTTCGGCCGCAAACCCGGTTCGGTGCGATCGGCTCCACCTCCGTAGCGGGTCCAGATCATCCAGTTGCAAAACCGGTCGTCGTCCAGTCGGTCCGGATGAATCTCCCCCTCCTTCGGTTTGTCCGGAACGAACAGTTCACCGGCCTCCACCGTTTCGAGTTCCCAGGGATCGTTGCGAAAGTAG
Source organism: Acidobacteria bacterium Mor1 (assembly GCA_001664505.1). Lineage (GTDB taxonomy): Bacteria > Acidobacteriota > Polarisedimenticolia > Polarisedimenticolales > Polarisedimenticolaceae > Mor1. Next base: position 2,589,288 of record CP011806.1, on the reverse strand, counting down.
AAGTCCCGGTCGGCATCTCCGTCGTGGACCCAGACCGCCATGTAGTCCCGGGCGATGGCGTCGTCGTGCAGGGCGGCAAGCAGCGGGCGCACGCCGGTGGCGATGCTGTTGCGCGGGCCTCGCTCGACCCAGGCCTCGTACATCGATCGAGCGGTAGCGAGTCCGGGTTGCTCGGCTGCCGCCGCGGCGCGGCCCAGCAGCAGGTCGTCGGCCTGGTCGCCGCCGAACAGCAGCACGGCCCGGTTGAAGCGCCGCTCGAGCCTGTCTTCACCTCCGTGAAGCCTCAGCTGGTAGCGCTCGATCTCGTTGGCGGCGTCGACCCGCAGCGAGCCGTTGCCGATGAATACCAGTTCGTGGCTGCGCGTGCCGTCGACCCGGTCACGGAACAGGGTTCCCTGCTCGAGTACCAGCCGACCGCCGGGCAGGTCGAACTCGATCTTGTCGACGGGGTACCCGGGTTGATCGGGGAGGGTGCTCTGCTCCAGCCGCTGGAGGATGGGGTCCTTTCCGTCGGCCTCTTCGGTGTCGGGGGCGGCGCCGGTTTCCTCGGCGCGGAGCGAAGCGGGCAGAAGGGCGGCCGAGGGCTGGGCAGCCAAGGGCAGGATCGCCAAGGGCAGGGCGGCGCAAAGCAGAGCGACGATCAGGAGCCTTCGAATGATCAGCCTTGCTGTGATGTGAGATAGGTGGGATTTCATACCGGCGAAGATACCCCACCTGTGCGGCGCTGCCGAGGCGCGATTCGCCGATCGAGGCAGCCCGGCGTCATCCCGTCGGCGGCGTGGGTTTCCCGTCCTCGCCGGGGAGCGCCACGTTGGGCAGCAAGGCGTGGACTCGCTCGAGCCACGTGACGAGCGCGGGACGTCTGGCGATCTCGGCCGCGGTCTCGGGCATCAAGAGCTCGAGGCCGCACTGGTCCAGCACCGCGGCGACGGCGAGGTCCCCGTGGGTCAGCGCGTCTCCGGCCAGGAACGGAGGCCCTCCCTCGAGCCTGCCGGCCAGGGCGTCCAGGCATTCACCGAACTCCCGCCGGACCACCTCGCCGGACTTGAGCCCTGTGCCCTGATAGCGCAACCGTTTGCCCGCGGCACGGCGAGCGATCCCCGGCGCGATCCAGCGGACCGGCAGCGGTAGTCGATGCATTGCCGAGGACTTCATCCGCCGAAAGCCCTCGTCATCGACCCAGCGCATGTAGACCATATAGAAGTAGAGCACCTCGTCGGCCCAGTCCTCGATCAGCTTGGCCTCGGCGGCAACCTTCGGATCCTCGGGGAACAGCGGCGGATCGGGAAAGCGCCGCTCCAGTTCGGTCAGGATGTCACTGCTGTCCACCAAGGTCTCACCCTCGTGGAGCAGCACCGGCACGCGGCCCCGCGGGTTGTATCGCCTGACCTTGGCCGGCGAGAACATGTTGCGGGTGCGGTAGGGCACGCCCTTGTAGACCAGGGCCATGTGGACCTTGGCGCAGGGAGGCGAGAGGCTGGTGCGCCCGGTCAGGCCGCCATACTGGATCAATCGAGTCTCGCTCATCGCGTCATCATAGGCGGGAAACCCGAAAGAACTTCGTTCAAATCCGTTCAAATCGAAAGTTCTTATGTTGCCAATCGGGATGTCAGGCAACAGATTCGCCAGAGCTGACGGAGAGGAACGGAAACGCAACCGATCATCGGAGCTGTGATGGCCCAGCATCGAATCGAGAGCGCGGACGTTTCGACGAGGACGGGCTCTTCGCCGGCGGATCAGGGCGGGCTTCGCGAGGCGTTGGATCGATTGCTCGGTTCTCCGGTACTCGCCCAGCTCGACCTGGATACCGCGTTGTGCCGGCTGGTCGAACGTCACGAGCAACAGGTTTACGCCGAGCTTCTGTATCAGATGGCGCATCTGCGCTTTCCCCCCGAGGATGCGCTGCGTCACTGGCAGGCGATCAGCCGCATGCGCGACGAGATGGAGCGCCGGCTGAGCGAGCGGATCGATCCGCGCATCGCCGCCATGCGCTACTTCCTCGACGAGGAAGGCATCCTGCGCAACCCGACCTTGATCGACGCGGGGACCCTGCGCCAGACCACCGAGGCGGCCTACCGCGATGAGTTGACCGGTCTACGCAACTACCGCTCGTTGAAAGAGACGCTGCCGCGGGAGCTGGCCCGGGCCGATCAGGACCGGCTGCCGCTCTCCCTGATGATGTGCGACCTCGACGGCTTCAAGGCCTACAACGACCGGGCCGGTCACGAGGCAGGCAACGAACTGCTGGCTGCGGTCGCCGACTGCCTGGAGCAGAACGTGCGGGTCTCGGACATCGTGGCCCGCTACGGCGGGGACGAGTTCGCCGTCCTGTTGCCCGGGACCGCCAAGGCCGCTGCGGCCAAGGTCGGGGAACGTATCCTCTGTTGCAGCCGCCGGCGCGTCGCCGAGCGTTGCGAAGGGGAGCCGGCACCGACCATGAGCATCGGCGTGGCGACCTTCCCGGCCGACGCCCGGGAGGCGGGCCTCCTGATGCAGCACGCCGACGCGGCGCTCTATGCCGCCAAGTCCGGCGGCAAGGACCAGGTCCACCTGTTTGGCAACAGCGTGCGTTCCTACGACCGGGTCGCGCTCGAGCTCCAGGGCTCGCTGCGGCTAGGGGACGAAGAGGAGTTCCCGCTGGTCACCCGCAACGTCAGCGAAGGGGGCCTGTCCTTCGCCACGCCGCGCCGGATGCCTCTGGGCACCCTGGTCGACGTTCGCCTGGAGCTTCCGGGTGGACGCCCCGCGGTGCGGCTTGCCGGCCGGGTGGTCTTCGTGCGTCAGCGCGAGGACGAGGCCGAGGCGGCGATCAGCACCCTGGACATCGCGCGCCGGGATCACCAGCTGCTGGTCACGCTGCTGGCCGAGCATCGCGCCGTAGTCGACTAGTGCGCCCGGCGCCGCTTTGGTTCTTCCTTGCCCGCCAGCCGTGACGGGGTCCAGGCCCGCGGTCCCGATCGGGTTTCTTCCTCATCGACGATCGGTTCCGGCATCAGGATCTCGAAGTAGGCGGCGACCCGATCTTCCTGCTTGTCGAGGTGGGCGTTGACCAGATCCTCGCCCACCGGATAGTTGTAGACGTAGGCGCCGTAGCGGCGGATGAAGTCGATGTACTTGCGGGCACGGTCCTCGGTGACGAGCCCGAAGCGGACCATGAACGCGGCCACGTCGTCTTCCGAGGCTCCCTCGTCGAGCAGCATCCGCGCCGCCTCGGGCCGCACGTATTTGAGCGGCGCCATCGCCCGCGACAGTTCGTCGTACTTGGCGAAGTCCAGTTCCTCGAGGCCGGCCAGCGGCGCCAGGACGTCCTGCAGGAACGCGACCCGCTCCTCGTCGCTGAAGATCACGCCGACTCCCGCCTCGGCGGTGCCCTCGGCAATCAACGACTGGGGTGAGAACAGCGGGTAGACCGTGTACTCGATCCAACCCCGGTCCATGACCATGTGCTTTTCGATCAGGCTGTTGAAGGTGTGGTGCCCGGGGTAGCCCTCGTGGGACAGGGTATGCAGGTAGGAGGGGAGTTCGATCGGCAGATCGGTGTTGATCTCGATCAGGCTGTGCAGGTCTCCCTTGTACCAGTTGTAGGCGCTCCACGGTTTGTCGGTGACGAAGGAGGTTTCGAACCGCTCTCCTTGGGGGAGTTCACGAAGCGCCGCGGTGCGCTTGCGGGTCTCGGCCAGGATCGCGTCGGCCACGTCGGACAACCGGTCGGCGGGGACCCGGAAGGTCTCGCGGAACGCCTGCACCCGCTCGCGCAGCGAACCGTCGCCGGGCAGCAGCGCCTCGACGTCGGCGATCGCCTGTTCGAACTCGGCAGCGTCGCGGGGTTCAGGCTCGATGTCGTAGAGATGTTCGGCCTGTTCGGCGAGGCTCATCGCCTTGCCGTCGAGCTTCAACAGAAAGGCGTGCACCGCGACCAGCTGTTCCTCGAGGAAGTCGTGGCGCGGTCCCTTGGCGGTCTGCACCTGATGGACCAGCAGGTCCGCCGTGGCCAGCAGCTCCTCGACCGGAACCGGTTCGCCCTCTTCGGCTTCGGCCTTCCACTCGGCAGGTCCGTAGTAGGCGTCGACGAAGTCCTCGTCGTGACGTCCGACGGCCAGCACCAGCTTGACGTAGCGTTCGGCGACTTCGTTCATGATCAACGTGGGCACCTTCTCGAAACACGCGGTCAGGGCCAGCATGCTGCTGAGCAGAAGCCCGGCGAAAACCACGGCGGCGACAGGCCGGCGGCGGCCGGCTCGAGGGGATCGGATCAAGGTCGAGGCCTCCTGAGAGTCAATTCCCGCCGGATTCCGGAGGGTCCGCTAGGATACCCGCCGAACTGCTACAATTCCCGGATGATCCAACAAAACCTGCTGCAACTGGACTTCGGCGATGCGAAGTCCGTGGACGACTCTCTTTCCGCCGTCGCCCGGGGCATGGTCGGCTCCGAGATCCTCAAGATCGCCGCCGATATCCGCCAGATGGTGCGCGACGGCAAGTCGGTCTGCAACCTGACCGTCGGCGACTTCGACGCCAGGCAGTTCCCGATCCCGACGGTTCTGCTCGAAGGCATCAAGAACGCCCTCGATTCGGGAGAGACCAACTACCCGCCGTCCGACGGCGTGTTGGAGTTGCGGCAGTCGATCGTCGACTACATCGGGCGTGAGTGGGGTGTCGAATACCCCCTGGGCTCGATCCTGGTGACCGGCGGCGCCCGGCCGATTCTGTATGCGGCCTACCGCTGCGTCGTCGAACCCGGCGACAAGGTGGTCTATCCGGTCCCGTCCTGGAACAACAACCACTACACCTGGTTGACCGGTTCCCAGGGGGTCCCGGTCCCCACCGATGTCGACAACGGCTTCATGCCGACTCTCGATCTGCTGCGGCCGCATCTGTCCGATGCGCGCTTGCTCTGCCTCTGCAGCCCGCTCAACCCGACGGGCACGGTGATGGACGAGCCGACCCTGCGTTCGATCTGCGAGGCGGTGGTCGAGGAAAACGCCCGCCGCACCGCCGCGGGACGTCCGCACCTGTTCCTGCTCTACGATCAGATCTACGGCTCGCTGGTCTTCGGCGGTGCCCGCACCCACGTGCCTGCGGCGCTGGTTCCCGAAGTCGCCCCCTGGGTCATCGCCCTGGACGGCGCCTCCAAGGCGCTGGCCGCCACCGGCCTGCGGGTCGGTTGGGCCATGGCTGCGCCGGCGGTCACCGCGCGGATGAAGGACCTGATCGGCCACGTCGGCGCCTGGGCCCCGCGGCCGGAACAGATCGCCCTGGCCCGGTTCCTCGCCGACGAGGCGTCGGTCTCGGCCTATCGGGAGGAGATGACTGCCCGGGTGCGCATGCGGCTCGACGGCCTCTACGAGGGTTTCTCGGCGATGGCCGACGACGGCTACCCGGTGCGCTGCGTCAGTCCCCAGGGAGCGATCTACCTCTCGCTGCGGATCGACGCCATCGGGCGGGAGATCGCGGGCCGCAAGCTCGAGACCAACGACGACATCCGCAAGCTGGTGCTCGACGAGGCGGGGCTGGCCATCGTGCCCTTCCAGGCCTTCGGCCTCGAGGGGGATACCGGCTGGTTCCGGCTGTCGGTAGGCGCCTGCTCGATGGAAGACATCGCCCAGGCCTTCCCGCGGCTGCGGGCTCTGCTCGACCCGCTGCGATAGCCCCGGGCTCGCCGGCTCTCGGGGGCCGAGCGCCCGTTGGCGCGGCCCCGGGGGAGCGGATAGGCTAACCCGATGCTCCCGGTCCGAATTCGCCGAGGCCTCCGGGCCCTGCTGCGCCGCCCCGTCCGGGCGCGGCTGTTGCTGTGGGCGCTGGTGGTCTCGCTCCTCGCCGGGTGCTCCCTCTATGCTGCCGAGGACGCCGCAGGCTTTCGCCTGGTCGATCCCCAGGGGGAGCCCTACGCCGGGGTCGAGGTGGTGGTGGTCGGGCGCAGCGGCTCGGTTCCCACCGATGCCGACGGCTACTTCACCCTGATCCCCGAGCCGAAGCCCCCCTTCGAACTGGCGGTCTTCGATGCCCGCGGAGCCCTTGTCGGCAAGCTGCCGGTGCTCGGTCTGGTGTCCCGGGAGTTGACCCTCGAGCCGGCACCGCTGACCTCGGTGACCGTGCTCAGCGGAGCGGCGCCCTCGACCATCGCTCCGCCGGCGGCGGCCGCGACGGTCTACTCCGCCGAACAGGCCAAGGAACGCCGGCCGGTCCAACTCTACGAGGCGGTTGCCGATCTGCCCGGGGCCGAACGGGTCGGTTCCGGCCCCGCCGCGGTCCCGGTGCTGCGCGGGTTCGACCGCGGCCGCACGTTGATCCTGCTCGACGGCGCACGGGTGACCGCCGAACGGCGCGCCGGTGCGTCGGGCACCTACCTGAACCCCTTCGCCCTGGAGTCGATCGAGATCGTGCGGGGCCCCGGTTCGGTGGCCTACGGCTCCGATGCCCTGGGCGGCATCATCCATGCCCGCACCCCGCGTCCTCGCCCCGACGGCTTCGATGGCCGCTACGAGATCTCCGGCGTCTCCGGACTCGAGATGACCACCGCGGCGTTGGAACTGAACCTGCCGGTAGGGGAGGGGGGCGCGCTGCTGTTCCAGGGGCACAGCCGGGACGCCGACGACTACGAGTCGCCCGCCGGAGTCATCCCCGACTCGGGCACCGAGACCCGGGGTGGTCTGCTGCGCGGGTTGTTCCCCGTCGGCGACGCGAGGATCACCTTCGGACTTCAGATCGACCGGGGGCGCGACATCGGGAAGCCGGAACGAGACCCGGGGAATCGCCGGGTGTTCTATCCCGTCGAGGATTCCGAGCGCTTCACCCTCGGAGCCGAGTTTCAGAACCTTATCGGTTTCCAGAGCCTGGAGGTCGACGGCTTCGTCGGCCGCTATCGTCTGGTGACCGATACCGAAATCACCGACGCCGGCACCGTGACCACCCGCCGCGCCGATGTCGAGGCCAACGACGCCATGCTCCGCGCCGTGGGCACCCGCTCCTGGGGCGAAGGGTTATTCCGGCTCGGCGTCGACATCACCTCCCGCTTCAACCTCGAGGCGTTGGATCAGGAGTTCGAGCGGACCGGAGGAATCTCCCAGGTCCTTCAGGACTCCCGCTCCATCGAGGATGCCGAGAAGATCGACTACGGGCTGTTCGCCGAGATCGAGCAACCCCTGGCAACCAAGGTCGCGCTTTCGGCGGGGCTACGGGGGGATCTCGTCGAGACCGAAAGCACCGGCGGCACCTTCGGCGATCGCTCGTCTTCGGAGAGTGCGGCCTCGGGCTACCTGGCGTTTAACTTCGACGTGGCTGAGGATTCCAGCGCCAGCCTGCAGTACGCCCGGGGCTTTCGCGACCCGACGTTGTCCGATCGCTACTTCGCCGGCATCACCGGCCGCGGCCTGATCCTGGGTAACCCGGATCTGGAGCCCGAACGGACCCGGCAGTACGACGTGGCCTTCCGCACCCAGCAGGGCAAGGCCCGCTTCGCGGTCTTCGGCTACCACTACACCATCGAGAATCTGGTCGAACGCTTCCGCCCGGTCAGCGGGGTCAACGAGTTCCTGTTCCGCAATCGGGGCGAGGTGGAGTTGAGGGGTGTCGAGGTCGAGTCGGACTTCGTGCTGCCCCGGCAGATCAACCTGCGGGCGACCCTCAACTGGGCCGAGGGTGAGGTGCTCGACGACGGCACTCCGGCGGCCAGCGTGCCCGGCCCCGGTGGCACGATCTCGATCCGCCAGCGGGTCGGCCGGTTCTGGTGGCGGGCACACCTGAGCGCCTTCGCGCGGGACGACGAGCCGGGCAACAACGAGATCGAGCGCCCCGGTTTCGCCGTGCTGGACCTGTCGGCGGGGGTGCGGATCTCCGATGCCTTCGAGGCGCGCCTGCTGGTCAAGAACGCCCTGGACAAGGCCTACCCGGACAGCACCGACGAGGTCGCCCCCCTGGCGGTGGGCCGCAACGTCGCGCTGGTGGTCGCCGGCAGCTTCTGATCCCCCGGCAATCCTTCTGCCGGTTCCTGCCACTTCGGTTGGTGAAAATCCCTACAATGGGGCGGTTCGGATTGAGCCGAACCGGGCCGGCGCCGTCAGCCGGCAGGAGAACGCCGTCCCGGACCGATGGTTGATCACTTCGAGATCCTGAGCACCCTCGAGCGGACCGACGACGAGACCGTCTACGAGGCCCGGCGTCGTGAAGACGACCTGCCGGTGACTCTCTCGGTGCGTCACGAGGCGGATCCCGGCTTCCGCGCCGGGGAACCCGCCTGGCTCGACGGTGAGCTGGACCACCCCAACATCCTGCAGGTCGTCGACCACGGCGAGACCGAGGGCAAGCCGTTCCTCGCCACCGCCTGGCACGAGGGCCGGACCCTCGACGCGCTGCTGTGGGATCAGGGGCAGATCCAGGACGAGACCGGCGACTACCCGCCCGACTGGGCCGCCCACGTCCACGCCATGATCGAGGCCTTCGCCGATGTGGCCGGCGGGCTCGACATGGCTCATCGCCGGGAGGTGTTCCACGGCGGCATCGGACCGTGGAGCCTGACCTGGGTCGAGGACGAACAGCGCCTGCTGCTCGGCGGCTTCGACGCCGAGGCGAGCCGCGAGGTCGCCCGGGAAAGCGAGGACGGGGAGCCGGGGGAGGAGGCGTTCTACCTGGCGCCCGAGCGGTTGCGCGATCCCGAGGCGCCCCCCTCGGTTCGGGAAGACATCTACGCCCTCGGCGCCTGCCTGTTCGAGGCGGTGACGCTGGATCTTCCCTACCGCGCACCCAACGTGCGGCTCTACGTGCGCAAGGTCATCACCGGTGAGAGCGAACCTTCGAAGCCGGTGCATCCCTCGATTCCCCGGGGGCTGATGCGGATCCTGGCCGGCTGTCTGGCCCGGGATCCGGAGCAACGCTACGAGAGCGCCGCCGCGGTGCGGGCGGAGCTGCTGGAGCTGCTCGAAGAGCCCCAGGCGCCTGCCGCAGCGGCCGAACAGGGTTCGCGGGGTTCCGCGGCGGAGGCGGCCGGGAGCGCCGGCCCGTTGGCCTGGGCCGGGCGGGCCGCGGTGTTGCTGTTGCTCCTGGCCAGTCTGGTGCAGGGGATGAGACACGTACGCACCGCCGAGCCGGTCCTGGCCGAAGGAGGGGGCCCGGCGGGAGAACTCGTCGCCCGGTCCGCTGAAGCCGGTCGCGAGCGTGGGTTCGAGCCCTCGAGCGGCAGCGCAGATCCGGACGGAGCTTCGGAAGCGGAGATCCTGCCGCCCTATGCCTCCGACGCGACCGTCGAGGACCCCGGAGGAAACGGAGACGAGCCGGGGGAGGATGGGGCACTTGCGGGCGCCACAGAAGAATCGGATGACGACTCGGCCGGGGACGCCGATGATTCCGACGGCGGCGCCGCCGCCGACGACCCTGGAATCGAGCCGCGAACCGCACCGAAGCAAATCAACCGGCCGGACGACGACGAGGTCGACCTGATCTCCGACGCGCCGATGAGCGTCGCCGACGCCTCGTCGGTCCGCGACATGGGCGAGTCGCTTTCCGATGCCCAGGCCGACCCCTTCGCTCTGAGCGCTCCCGACATCGAGCAGACCGGGATGTACGGCGTGGTCTGCCGCCCGGGTACCCGCGACCCCGTGGACGGCTGGATGGTGGTGGTCGCCGACGGCGAGGGCTTCGAACACGAGAGTTCGGCCAGCCGCGACGGCGGGCAGTTCAACATTCCCGTGCCGCCGGGGGCGCGGTACGACCCGGTGGCCCTGGTCGATGGCCGCGGCCGGCGGATCAAGCTCTCGGGCAGCGGGCTCGGTGCCCGGATCTGGTCCGGCCGCAACTTCGAGTTGAATCTTTGCGGTTCGGCATCGGCGGGAGTGGTGGAAGGCGGCGGCAAGGAAGCGCCCTACGTCGATCCGTTCGAGTCCAGGGAGACGCCGGCGATCACCGGCTTCTACGGCGTGGTCTTTGCGCCGGGGACCGAACGCCCCGGCGCCGGCTATCGCACCATCGTCGCCGATGCCGACGATCGGGAGTTCGTCAGCGAACCCAGCGGCGAGGACGGAACCTACCAGGTCCGGCTGAGCAAGCGTGGCCTCTACACGCCGGTGGCGGTGCTGACCCCCGACGGGACTCGCCGGCGGGTGGTGGGGATGGGTTCCGGAGTGCGCATCGTCGAGGGCCGGGCGGTTCGTTTCGACTACCGGAGGTTCGAGTGAGCCGCGGCAGGCTGACTTCCATCGCGGTGGCCCTGCTGTTGCTCGCGGTGGTGGGTGTCGCCACGGTGCGGTTCGTGCCGGGATATCTGGCGAAGCTCGGAGATCTGGCCGAGGCTCGCGGGGTCCTGGTCGAGGCGTACCCCGGAGAGGCGATCGCCCTTTCCCGCACCGGCGAGGAGCATGCCATCGTCCTCGTGGTCACCTGGATCAACTCCGAGCGCGCCGCCGAGGCGCCGGACCGGGTTGCGTTGGCTCGCGAGATCGCCGGCCGGGCCTACAGCGCCTTCGCCGAGCGGGAGGCGGTCACGGCGGTGAACGTCGCCTTCAGGGTCGAGGACGACAAGGTGCTCTACGAGCGGTTCCGCGACGAGACCCATCGTTTCGAGGCAGCGGAGCTGGCGGCGGCGATCCTGCCGCCGGGGGAGGGGCAATGAGCGTGCCTCCATTGACCGACGCGCAGCGGGAAGAGCTGCGCCAGGCGCTGGTCGCCTTACAGGATGAGCTGCGGGACATGCTGGATCTCTCTGCCGATGGAGCCAAGCCGGTGGAACTGGACCAGCCGATCGGACGCCTCAGCCGGATGGACGCCATGCAGCAGCAGAGCATGACCCGGGCCAATCGGCTCGAGGCGGAGAATCGACTGAAACGTGTCGAGTCGGCGCTGAGCCGGGTCGAGGCCGGGACCTACGGGGCGTGCCTTTCCTGCAGGCAGCCGGTGGCGTTCAAGCGCCTTCAGGCGCAGCCCGACGCCCTCCTCTGCATCAATTGCCAGGGCGCCAAAGATCGCTAGCCCTGAGCGCAGCCGAAGGGAAGGTGATTCAGTCCCGGGTGGCGTGGGGCGGACCGCCGGGCTCGACCTCGACCCCCAGTGAATCGGCGAGGCGATTGACGAAGGCGAAGTAGGCGGTCACCAGCGACAGATCCAGGATGCCGCGGTCGTCGAGGCCGGCGACCTCCTTCAGCGGCTGCAGGTCCTCGCGGGTCATCTCCCACGGCGTGCGGGTGACCTTGAGCGCCCAGTCCAGCAGCGCCCGCTCACGAGGCGAGACATCGATGCCGTCGGGATCGGCGGCGAGCCGTTCTACCAGTTCCGCGTCTTTTGTGATCTTACGGAGCCCCGCCCCGTGGTGGATCGTTCAGTAGTGGCAGTCGTTGGCCACGCTGACGGCCACCGCCACCATCTCTCGTTCCCGCCGGCTGAGCGGGCTCTTGCCGTACATGATCGTCTTGTACAACTGGAGGTGGTCGGCCAGGGACTGGGGGTGCAGGGAGTGCACGCCGAGGATGTTGTCCACCAGTTCGTCGCCGGGGGCGATCTTGTCGTAGAGCTCGGCGAGTTGGCCGTCGGCCTCGTCCTTGCCGATCATGCGGATCCAGGAGGACATCCGGCTCGCCCTTTTTCCCGGGGGCCCGAGGGCCCCGAAGTGGTAGCGGCGAGTGGATTTGAACCACTGACCTACGGGTTATGAGTCCGTCGCTCTAACCAACTGAGCTACGCCGCCACGGGGTTTGGGATCCGCGTACTCTAGACCGTCCCATCGGGCGGCGCAAGCGTGCCGACGGGCTGGCGCCGGGCGGCCTATAATGAGGGTCGATGACAGACCTTCGCATGTTCCTGCAGAGCCGCCCCCGGCGCCTGCGCCGCTCTGCCGCCATTCGCGAGATGGTGCGGGAGACCGTGCTGCAGCCGGCGGATTTCATCTACCCGTTGTTCGTCTGCCCCGGTAAGGGGGTGCGGACCGAAATCGGCGCCATGCCGGGCAACTACCACCTTTCGGTGGATCGCCTGGTCGAGGAGGCCGCCGCCGCCTACGAAGAAGGCATCCGCGCAGTGATCCTGTTCGGCATCCCCGAGCGCAAGGATCCCGAAGGCTCCGAGGCCTGGGATCCCGAGGCCGCGGTCCAGCAGGGGGTGCGGGCGCTCAAGAAAGAGGTGCCGGGCCTCCTGGTGATCACCGACGTCTGTCTCTGCGAATACACCGATCACGGCCACTGCGGCGTGCTCGAAGGGGAGGAGGTCCGGAACGACCCGACCCTGGAGCTCCTGGCCCGGACGGCGCTCTCCCACGCCGAGGCCGGTGCCGACGTGGTCGCTCCCTCGGACATGATGGACGGCCGGGTCGGAGTGATCCGCGGCGCCCTCGACGACGCAGGCCACGACCAGACGATCCTGATGTCCTACGCCGCCAAGTACGCCTCGGCGTTCTACGGCCCGTTCCGCGAGGCGGCGGGCTCGACGCCCCAGTTCGGCGACCGCAGCGGCTATCAGATGGACCCGGCCAACGGCGATGAGGCGCTGAAAGAGGTCGCCCTGGATCTCGACGAAGGCGCCGACATCGTGATGGTCAAACCGGCGATGGCGTATCTCGACATCGTCTCCCGGGTCAAGCAGACCTTCGAGGTACCGGTGGCGGCCTACAACGTCAGCGGCGAGTTCTCGCTGCTGGCCGCCGGCGGAGAGAAAGGCTGGGTCGATCGGGACCGGCTGATGCTCGAGGTGCTGACCTGCATCAAGCGCGCCGGGGCCGATGTGATCCTGACCTACCACGCCCGGGAGGCGGCCCGGGCCCTGAGGCGCGGGTGAGCGGAAGTTCCGGCAGCCGCCGGACGACCCGCGGCGCACGAGCGGCCGGACGGGCCGCCATGCCGCGACTGTTCCCGGCCGAGGAACTGCAGCTGCGTCCCTCGAGCGCCGGTGTCCTGGCCCGCCTGGCCAGGCTGCCCGGCCGTTCGGCGACCCCCCGCGAGCAGAAGGTCGACGAGGACAAGGCGGCCATGGACCGGCTCAAGGAGCAAGGCCGGGAACTGGCCCGGAAGTTCAAGCTCGGCGGCTACGTGTTGGAACCCGAGCAGGACGGGGTGACCGAGCACTACGGGATCTGCTATTCCGACGGCACCATCCGTATTCGCCTGCGACACGCCACCACCGGCCGGCTGCTCAAGGAGTCGAGTCTCGTCGACACCCTGTGCCACGAGTTGGCCCATCTCAAACACTTCAATCACGGACCCGGCTTCCGGCGGCTCTACGGCAAGATCCTCGACGAGGCGCGCCGCCAGGGCTACTACCAGCCCGGCCCCGGAGACACCGGGCCGCGCCAGGGTTCGCTGTTCGACGGCGACGGCTGCGGCAATCACCGAGCGGGGGCGGCACCTCGCCGGCCCACACCTGAGAGGTAACCATGAAGGAACGCTTCGAGCGCGCCCGGAAGTTCATTCCCGGCGGCGTCAACAGTCCGGTCCGCGCCTTCGGCTCGGTCGGGGGCACCCCGGTGTTCGTCGAGTCCGCTACCGGCTGCCGCATCACCGATGCCGACGGCAAGGAGTACATCGACTACGTCGGTTCCTGGGGGCCGATGATCGCCGGCCACGCCCATCCCCGGGTCGTGGCGGCGCTTCAGCAGCAGGTCGGCAAGGGGACCTCCTTCGGCACCCCTTGCGAACTCGAGACCGAACTGGCTCAGCGGGTGTGTGAAAGGGTGCCCGGCGTCGACCGGGTGCGCTTCGTTTCATCGGGCACCGAGGCGACCATGTCGGCGGTGCGCCTTGCCCGCGGGTTTACCGGCCGGGACGAGGTCGTCAAGATCGCCGGCTGCTACCACGGCCACGTCGATTCGCTGCTGGTCAACGCCGGTTCGGGGGTGATGACCCTCGGCATTCCCGGTAGCCCCGGCATTCCCGAGGCGCTGGCCGGTCTGACCCGGGTGATTCCGTTCAACGACGTCGACGCCCTGCGCCAGGTACTCGAGGCACACGGCAAGAACATCGCCTGCCTGATCCTGGAACCGATCGGCGGCAACATGGGAGTGGTGCCGCCCCAGCCCGGCTACCTGGAAGCATGCCGGGAGCTGACCCGGGAACATGGCGTGACCCTGATCTTCGACGAGGTGATGACCGGGTTCCGGGTTTCGCCCGGCGGCGCCCGCACTCTCTACGGCGTCGAGCCGGACCTCGTCTGCTTCGGCAAGGTGGTCGGCGGCGGGATGCCCGTCGGTGCCTACGGCGGAGGCGCCGAGATCATGGGGCACATCGCTCCCGACGGACCGGTCTACCAGGCGGGGACCCTCTCGGGGAACCCGCTGGCCATGCGGGCCGGTATCGAGACCCTGGATCTGCTGGCCGAGCCGGGCGTCTACGACAAGCTGGAACAGGTCGGCGCCAAGATGCAGCAGGGCTTCGAAGACGCCGCCCGGGAGGCAGGCGTGGCCGCCTGCGTCAACCGGGTCGGCTCGATGCTGACCGGGTTCTTCGGCGAGGGGCCGGTGCGCGACTACGACGCCGCTGCCGTCTGCGACACCAAGCGCTACGCCGCCTATTTCCACGCCATGCTGGAGCGGGGCATTTACCTGGCGCCTTCGCAGTTCGAGGCAGCGTTCCTCTCGACCGCCCATGGTGACGCCGAGCTGGATGCAACGGCGGCGGCGGCGAAAGAGGCGATGCAGGCGATCGCCCGCTAGCCCAGGTTCGCGGAAGTAAGCGAAGCCTGACCGGTCACGCACGACCGGGCAGGCGTGTCGCTCGGAGGACCGATGCTCTAGCTGCACTCTTGCGGCCACGCGACTTCGTGCTGGAGTCCTCTCGGCGTCGGATGAGTGGACAGCCTGGTGGTATCCTTCGTAGCAACACGGAGGTCCGCCGATGAGGCCCAAAATTGCTCTCACCGCGTTGGTCGCCGTCACCATCGTCAGTGCCCCGACGATGGTGGTTGGCTATCCGATTCCGCCAGTAGCCCTCTGGGAACTCGTCGAGAGTTCCGACATCATCGTTCTGGCGGAAGTCGTCGATGTGCGCGAGATCCCGCGAGAGGGAGCCTGGTCGCCGTCTCATCGCGCGAAGTTGAGACCGACAGCGTTCTGGAAGGGCCGCGCGGTTGCGGCTGAGATGCTGAACGTCGAGTTTCACGGATTTCTCGAGTGTCCTAGCCCGCCAAACTACAGGCAGGGATGGACCGTCCTCGCCTTTCTCGTCGACGAGGACGGCGTTCTCGAAACCAACTCTTTGTCCTACGGTACTCGCTATATCCCCGAATCCGATCGGAGTCGGGTGCGAGAACTTGTTGTGGCGGCGGATGTTATTCAGCGCCGGGCTCGCATCGACTCCGCCGACTATGATCGAAATATCTGAGTTGGTTGATCGACGTCGTGGCCGTACCGCCGATTCGTTGGGATGGGTTCCATGACCTGCGCCGCTTCGTGGCAGGCCAGGAAGGTCCTTTCGCCGGGAATTCGAGAGATTCGAGACCCGCTCGTTTGAGCTCCATCCAGCTGGACCGTCTCGCCGAGATTTTCGTTACGGAGACCCCCGTCGGCCTGGGCTTCGACGTCACCCTGGACTTCCTTGCAGGCCGCGAGGACGCGCGGGTCGACCGGGTCGCCCTCGCTGTGATCGAGTCGGGCATGCGCCGCGAATGGGGTGGCTGGTCGCTCCGAAGCAAGGTGCCGCGGGTGCTTGCGCGCTTCGACGACCCGCGACTGGAGGAGCGAATGCGGGTGTTTCCAGAGTTGTCTGACGCATCGATGGAATCGGTCAGGCTGATGTGGGCAACGGCGAAGTGGGAACTCGGACTCCCGGAAGTGCCGCCTCTGGAGCTACTTTCGCCCTGAGTCGAAGAAGCCGTCCTCGAGTAGCCCTCTACGCTGCGGCAGGCGACCCGCAAGATACCGAACCTCAGGTTTGACGCCTTCGGCGGGAAGACGCAGACTCTCCGTGGGTCCAGCGGCGGCTTTCAAGGGAGGTTGCATGTCCAATGTGAGGTATGGCCGGCGGGTGGCGAACTGTCTGCAGATCGGGTGGCTCGTCTTCCTTCTGGCGATCGCCACGCCGGTCACTCTCGCTCAGGACGCCGTCTCATCGGCCGACGATTCCGCCGAACCCTCCGAGCCGATCGAGACCGATCTCCGCGAGAACGTCGACGTCCAGTTGATCCTGATCGACGCGGTGATCATGGACAACGACTTCAACACCGTCCCCGATCTCAAGCGCGAAGACTTCAAGCTCTACATCGACGGCCGCAAGAAGCCGATCCACTCCCTGGACATCAGCTGCCCCGAGCAGGTGATGGTAGATCCCAAGGGGGGCTGGGAAGAGCGGGACTGGTCGCTGCCGCCGGTCAGCAAGGACGAACCGCTGCGCAAGATCGTGTTGGCCTTCGACTACGCGCATATCGACCGGCATCCGATCGTGATCGAGCAGGCGCGGAACGCCGTTGAGAAGCTGCACACCGGCAATGAAGAGCAGATGATCCTGACGCTGAGCAACGGAATAAGGGTCGAGCAGGCGCCGACCCAGGACCACACCGAGGTGCTGGCCACCCTGGACCGCATGCTTGAGGATCCCAAGCTCTTCGCCGGCAACCACTCGAACCTGACCGAGTGGCCCTCCTTCGAACGGATCGAGAACGTCCTCGACGTGATGGCCACGATGGAAGGCCGCAAGATCCTGATCCTGTTCTCCGGGCCGTTCAACTTCGACGGTTTCACCCACGATCCGGCCTTCCGCCGCATCTCGGCGATGGCCGCCCGGAGCCGCACCCAGATCTATCCGGTGGATACTCAAGGCCTGACCATCGGCGGCAACTGGGGGCCGGAGACCTTGCGTCGTCTGGCGGTGGAGACCGGTGGCCGGCTGACTGCGAGAACCAACGACCTGGGCCTGGCCTACGCCCGGGCCCAGCGTGATTTCTACTGCGTCTACACCTTCGGCATCATCGATCGCAACATCAAGTGGGACCACGAGCGGCGGGTCAGCATTCATGTCCGCGGCCGCGACTTCCTGAGGGCCCATCATCCTGACTTCTACGTGGTGCGCTCACCGGAGAAAAAGCGCGAGGCGATCGCCCGCACCGCGGCGATGGCGCCGGAGCTGTTCGCCAACGCCGATCTGGACGCCGGCGCCGCCGTGATCGATCCGGTGGTGGGCCGCCGTTGGCGCACGGTGCTTTCAGTGCCGCTTCCCGAACAGGTGCGCAACGCGGAGAAGGGCACCTGGACCATTCGCGGCCTGGTGCGCTCCGAGACCGGCGCGACCTATCACGAGTTCGAGGATGAGGTGGATGCCGAGGCGCTGGTCGCCGGCAACTGGTTCGATACGGCGAAGCTCCGCGAGGGCGTCTACCGGGCCAGCGTCGTGCTCTCGGCCGAGGGCAAGGCGGAGCCGATCGCCGACGCCGTGGAGTTCCGCATCCCGTCGATCCCCCACGAGGGGCCCTTCGTGGTGGGGCCGGTGTTCGGCTGGCGCAACGGGGACCGGGCGCGAGACTTCGTGCCGTTGACCGGACCGATCGCCCCGGGCCGGCCGCTGACGGCGCTGACCCAGGTGTGCCGCATTGATCGCCAGGAACCCTACCTGGGCCGGGTCGAGCGACGCCTCAACGGGACCTCCCTAACCGGCGGAGCTCAGCCGCTGGTGCTCAACCCGGCGCGTCGCGGCGCCTGCCAGTCGTTCTACGACGAGATCGACACCTCGAAGCTGGCGCCTGGAAGCCACACGGTGGCCGTCGACGTCTCGATCACCGACGGCGTCCCGATCTCCTCCGAGGCGGAGCTGACCGTGGGAAGCCGAAACCCGAGCTAGCCGCCGGCCAGACGGATCGCCGGCCAGGCTGATCGCCGGCCGAGCCGGCCGCGGGGTCGGGACAGGGCTCTAGCTGCGTGCCTCCCGGCGGCCCCGCCGGTAGCCTCGGTCGAAGGCGCGGCTCAGTAGCTCCGCGTAGTGCCCGGCGCTCCGGGCATCCCGTAGCGTCAGGATCGTGGTGCCCTCGTCGTCGACGACGGCGTACCCCTCGCCGTCGGATTCGACCCGGTAGGGCCTGGATGCGTCATCGGCCATGGCCGCCAGCATAGAGCATCTTTGCCCGCTACAATCACAGCTCCTTCACCCCGCGCGCCCGCGCGAAAGCGCGGCCGGCTTCGGAGAGCTCTTGACCGGCATCGCCCTGATCTTCGACTTCGACGGCACGGTGCTCGACACCGAGAAAGAGGTCTACGCCGCCTGGCAGCGGGTCTACGCCGATCACGGCCAGCCGCTGCCGATGGAAGAATGGCTGCAGGTGGTGGGCCGGGCCTCGAACCATCGGGACTTCCACGCGGAGCTCGAGCAGTTGACCGGCAAGCAGCTGGACCGGGAGGCGCTCAACGCCCGCCGGACCCGGGAGATCAAGGAGGCGCTCGAAGGGGAGCCGCCCCGTCCGGGGGTGAAGGACGCGATCGATGCTGCCGTTGCCGCCGGCCACCAGCTCGCGGTGGTCTCCGGTTCCGGCCGCGAATGGGTCGAGGGGCACCTGCAGCGCCTGGGCCTGCGCGACGCTTTCGGGCCCTTGATCTGCCGCGGTGACACGCCGTTCCACAAACCGCACCCGCAGCCTTTTCTCGCCGCCGCCTACACTCTCGGGGTTTCCCCCAAACGCTGCATCGTCGTCGAGGATTCGGTCAACGGGGCGACGGCTGCGGTCAAGGCTGGGATGCTGACCATCGTGGCACCCAACGTCATCACCGCCGCCGCGGATTTCTCCAAGCTGCGGCTCGACGTCAAGGTCGACGACCTCGCGGGCCTCGACTGGAGCGACCTGTTCGAGCGCGCCCGCACCCGGGACTACCCGCGTCACGCCAAGGGTGGGTTGCTCAGCCGGCTGTTCGGGCGCAAGCGGAATCCCTACGAGGCATGAGCCGTCCCGCGCCGCTGCCGCTTCCGGTCGACGCTCACCTCGGGAGCATTGCCGAAGCGGTGCGCCGGCATCGCGCCGCAGTGATCACGGCGCCGCCGGGTGCGGGCAAGACCACCCGCATTCCACCGGTGTTGGTCGAAGACGGTCCGCTGATCCTGCTGCAGCCCCGGCGGGTGGCCGCCCGGGCGCTGGCCCGGCGCATTGCCGCCGAACGTGGCTGGACCGTCGGCGGGGAAGTCGGCTGGCAGGTGCGCTTCGAACGGAAGTTCGGCAAGGACACCCGGCTGCTGGTCGCCACCGAAGGTGTGCTGACCGCGAGGCTCCTGGCCGATCCGCTGCTCGAGCGCTTCCGCACCATCGTGCTCGACGAGTTTCACGAGCGCAGCCTTCACGCCGATCTGGCCCTGGCGTTGAGCGCCCAGGCGGTGGAGGCCCGGGACGATCTGCGGCTGGTGGTGATGTCGGCGACTCTGGCGGCGGAGCCGATCGCCGAGTTTCTCGGCGGCTGTCCGGTGATCGACGTGCCCGGGCGGGCCTACCCGCTGGCCGTGGAGTACGCGCCGGACCGGCCGCTGGTCGACGCAGTCTGCGAACGGCTCGAAGCCGGCGGCGACGCACCCCGAGGCCACCTGCTGGCCTTTCTCCCGGGTGCGCGGGAGATCGATCGCGCTGTTTCCGACCTGCGCGGCCGCGTCCCGGCGGGTGTGCGGGTGCTGCCGCTCCACGGCTCCCTGCCGCCGGAGGCCCAGGACGCCGCCGTGGCGCCCAGCGATGCCCGCAAGGTGGTGCTTGCCACCAACATCGCCGAGACATCGCTGACCGTGGCCGGGGTATCCGACGTGGTGGACGGCGGTACCCACAAGGTGCTGCGCCTCGACGCGGCTCTGGGGCTGGACCGCCTGGAACTCGAACGGATTCCCCGGGACGCCGCCGATCAGCGCGCTGGCCGGGCCGGCCGTACCGGCCCCGGACACGTCGTGCGGTTGTGGGACGAGCGGCAGCAGCTGGAGCCGCAGCGCCAGGCGGAGATTCGCCGGGTCGATCTGGCCGGACCGTTTCTCGATGTGCTGGCCTGGGGAGAGCACCCATCCTCCTTTCGTTGGTTCGAGGCTCCCGACGGTGAGCGCGCCGCCCGGGCGCTGGAACTGCTGGAGCGACTGGGTGCCGTGGAGCAGGGATCGATCACGCCTCTCGGCAGAGCGCTGCGACGTCTGCCGCTACACCCCCGCCTCGGTCGTGTGTTGTTGGCCGAACCCGATCGCCGCCTCGCGGCTCGAGCCTGCGCAGTGCTGTCCGAAGGTTGGTTCGCCGGCGCTGGGGAGACCCGCACCGTTTGCGACCTGTTGCCCCTGGTCGACCGCATCGGCCAGGCGCCTCACCGGGTGCGTGAGGCGGCGAAGCAACTGGAGGCCCGGGCCGGCGAAGTCGACCCCGAAGGACTTTGGCGGATCGATGCGGAGGGACCGACCCTTGGAGCGGCACTGCTCGCCGGCTATCCCGACCGGGTCGCGCGGCGCCGGGAGCCCGGCTCACCGCGTTTACTCCTGGCGTCGGGCCATGGCGCAGAACTCGGGCGGGAGTCCGGGGTGCACGACGGCGAGTTTCTCGTCGCCGTCGATCTGTTCGCCGCGCCGCACCCGGGCCAACGGGGAGGCGGCCCCCGGGGTGGACAGTCCTCCAGGGTGCGGGTGGCGGCCCAGGTGTTGCCCGAGTGGGTCCCGGTAACCCGGCGAGAGACCGTCCACGAGCTTGACGCCGAGAGCGGCCGGGTTCGTGCTGCCGAACGGCAGTTCCACGAGAGCCTGCAGCTGCGCCAGGCTCCGGTGCGTGCCGACGCCGAGCACTCCGCCGCGCTGCGCCGGGATGCGCTGCTGGAGCGCGGCCTCGGTGAGCGGGCCGAGGCGCTGCTGCGCCGGCTGCGTTTCGCCGGCGCCGAGATCGACCTGCCGGAGTTGTTGCTCCACCTTTGCCGTGGCCGGGACGGCTGGTTCGAACCCGACCTGGAACCGGCGTTGGACTGGGCGGCCCGCCAGGCGCTGCAGTCCGGTGCGCCGGCGACCCTGGACGTGCCCAGCGGCCGCAGCGTACGGCTCCATTACCGGGACGAGGACACCGTGGTGGCGGCGGTCAAGCTGCAGGAACTGTTCGGCCTCGCCGACACGCCGCGAATCGGTCCCCGCAAGGTGCCGGTGGTCTTCGAACTACTGGCACCCAACGGCCGTCCGGTGCAGACCACCCGGGATCTACGGAACTTCTGGAACGAGACCTACGCAGAGGTGCGCAAGGAGTTGCGGGGCCGCTATCCCAAACATCCCTGGCCCGAGGATCCCTGGACCGCGCAACCGACGCACCGCACCAAGCGCCGGCCTCGGTGACCGGCGAAATCATGGCGCCGACTCGATATACTGCGCATCTGAACCGAGGGTCATGTGACCCCTGAGGAGACTACCGACATGGCCAAGATCCTGGCGTTCGCCGGCAGCGCCCGCGCTCATTCCGTCAACAAGAAGCTGGTCCACGCCGTGGCCGGTCTGGTACGCGACGCCGGTGGCGAGGTGACCGAGATCGATTTGCGGGACTTTCCCATGCCGCTGTACGACGGCGATCTGGAAGAAGCCGAGGGAGCGCCCGAGAGCGCCGACCGGCTCTACGCGATCATGAAGGCCCACGACGGGTTCCTGATCGCCTGTCCCGAGTACAACAGCTCGATCACCCCCTTGCTCAAGAACACCATCGACTGGTTGTCCCGTCCGCGTGAGGGGGAGCCGCGGCTCGGCGCCTTCGCCGGCAAGACCGCGGCGTTGATGGCGGCCTCGCCCGGCGGTCTCGGCGGTTTGCGCGGCCTGGTTCACGTCAGGGCGATCCTAGGGAACATCGGCGTTCACGTGATCCCCGAACAGCTCGCCCTGGGCACCGCCCACAAGGCCTTCGCCGAGGACGGTACGCTCAGCGACAATAGCGGTGCCCAGCGCGCTGCGGACCTGGCGTCGTGTCTGGTGAGGACGGCCGGCAAGCTCGGAGAGTGATCCAGGGGCTGAGTCATCTGACCTTCGTCGTGCGTGACCTGGACGCCATGGGACGCATCCTCGTTGATGTGTTGGGCGCGAGGCGTGTGTACGCCAGCGGCGACCGCACCTTCTCCCGCAGCCCCGAGGCGTTCTACGAACTGGCCGGGCTTTGGATCGCGGTGATGCAGGGGGAGCCGCTTTCCGAGAAGAGCTACGACCACGTGGCCTTCAAGATCGAAGAAGCGGATTTCGACGGTTACGTCGAAAAGATTCGCACGGCCGGACTCGAGTTCGAGCCGCCCCGTTCCCGTGTGGACGGGGAGGGCCGCTCGATCTACTTCTACGATCACGACCGGCATCTGTTCGAGCTGCACACCGGAACGTTGGACGAGCGCCTGGAACGCTATCGCCGTGGCCCTGGGCGCGATGAGCTCGGGTGAAGTTGCGGCGTGTCGCGTCTGATCAGCTCATGGCGATTCGAGGCGGCGGCTTGACAACGGTGCTTACCGATCGCACTCCCATGGCATGGCACACGGGAGGCAGCGGCTGAAACGGTGGGTCGGACGCCTGCAGGGGCGGCCGGTCGACTGGGGCGGCCAGGCCTTTCGTGGAGACCTAGCCGCGATTCGTGAACAAGGACGTCGACTCGAGACGCTCGACAACCCAGGCTTCGCCGAAGAGGTGCGTCGCTGTCGAGAGGCGGTGCGCCCGGTGTTGGCCGTCGAGGAGATCACCGGGAACAGCGAGCGGAACCGGGATCGCTGCATTGCGCTGCAGCGCTGCTTCGCTCTGGCCGTCGACGCGTGCCGCCGCGCTCTCGGGATGCGTCCCTACGACTCCCAGGTGCTCGCCGGGCTTGCCCTCGACGCCGGCAAGATGGTGCAGATGCAGACCGGCGAGGGCAAGACCCTGGCAGCCGTCGCTCCCGCCTTCGTCGGCGCCCTGGCCGGGCAGGGCGTTCACGTCCTGACCTTCAACGACTACCTCGCCGGACGAGACGCCGAGTGGATGGGGCCGGCGTACCGCATGTTGGGTGTCGAGGTGGCCAGCGTGGTGCAGGGGATGGATCCTGCTCCCCGCCGGGCGGCCTATGCCGCCGACGTCACCTACGCCACGGCCAAGGAGGCGGGGTTCGACCTGTTACGGGACTCCCTGGTCCGCTCGGTCTCGGCCCCGGTGCACCGCGGCTTCGGGTTGGCCATCGTCGATGAAGCGGATTCGATCCTGATCGACGAGGCGCGTATCCCCCTGGTCATCGCCGGCCGGGAGCAGGGCGGCGAGGGACGTCCCGACTGGTTTGCGGCGATTGCAGCCGGGCTTCCTTCCGACGGCTACCTCATCGACGAAGGCGCGCGAAACGTCAGCCTGAGCGAGGCAGGCTACGCCCGGCTCGAAAGCGAGCTGGGCTGTGGCCCGCTGGTCGACGCCGGCAATCTCGAGTTGTTGACCGGAATTCACTGCGCCCTTCACGCCCACCTGCTGCTGCATCGCGACGTGGACTACATCGTGCGCGACGGCGAGATCGCGCTGGTCGATGCCCATACCGGCCGGGTGGCGGAAAAACGCCGGCTCCCCGACGACCTGCATGCGGCGGTGCAGGCCAAGGAGCAACTCGCCGGCGGGCAGCGCGGTGCCGTACTCGGCTCGCTGACGCTGGAACACTTTCTCTCGGGCTATCGACGTCTGTCGGGGATGACCGCGACCGCCGAAACCTCCGCAGAGGAGTTCCGGGACTTCTACGGCCTGGAGACGGTGGTCATCGAGCCCCACCGGCCCTCCCGGCGAATCGATCACCCCGATCGGATCTACACCGACGGTGAGGCCAAGCGGCGGGCGCTGGTACGGGAGATCGAAGAGGAGCACCGCCGCGGCCGGCCGGTATTGGTCGGAACCGCCAGCGTCGCCGAGTCGGAGCTGCTCGCCGGGCAACTCTCCGGCGCCGGTGTGCCCTGCAACGTGCTCAATGCGCGCCGGGACGCCGAGGAGGCACGGATCGTCGCCGAGGCGGGTGCCCTGGGCGCGGTGACGATCTCCACCAACATGGCCGGCCGCGGGACCGACATTCGCCTGGGTGGGCGCGATGAGTCCCAGCGAGAAGCGGTGTTGGCGCTCGGGGGCCTGTTGGTTCTGGGAACTGCGCGTCACGAGAGCCGCCGTATCGACGACCAGCTGCGCGGCCGGGCGGGGCGCCAGGGGGATCCGGGGGAGACCCGGTTCTCGATCGGTCTCGACGACCCGCTGCTTACCCGCTACGGCATCGAGAAGATGGTGCCTGAGCCGCGTTGGCCCGCACCGGGCGATGAGCCGGTCGACGATCCGGTGGTGGCGTTCGAGACCCACCGCGCGCAACGCATCGTCGAGGGTGAGAACCTCGAGGTGCGCCGTACCCTCGAACGCTACAGCGCCATCGTGAAGCAGCAGCACGAGCGACTGAGTCAGCGCAGGGGGCGTTGCCTCACCGCGTCGACTGGAGAGCTCGTCGACGAACTCGGCTCCGAAGAACGCAACGAATCACTGCGACAGGCAGTTGGCCGCGCCCTGGAGACACACCCCGAGTGCGCCGACGACGTGCGGCAGATCCTCCTCGGGCACCACGACCGGATCTGGCGGGAGCATCTGGCCCATGTCGGCGAACTGCGGCAGACGATTCACCTGCAGAGCGTCGCCCGGCTCGACCCCCTCGCGGTGTTCCAGAAGGAGATCATCGACGCGTGGGATCGTCGCCAGGCGGAACTGGATCAGCGAATCCAGGCCTCCCTCGAGGTCTGGGCCGCGGACCCGGAGCGCCACCCACCGCTGCAACAGGGCCTGGGCGCCCCGGCAGCCACCTGGACCTACCTGATCACCGACGATCCGTTCCGGCACCAGTTGTTGGGGGAGCTGGCGGGGACCGCCAAGGGGCTCGGCATCGTCGCGATCTTCCCCGTCGTCTTTGCCTGGTGGATCTACACCCGGTTCTTCTGGAAGCGCTAGCCGGGAGCGTCGGTCAAGACCCGTAGCAGGCCGTCGCCGTAGCGCTTGGCCTTGCTGGGCCCGATGCCGTGGGCCAGGTGCAGGTCTCCCAGGCTCTGGGGCTTGATCCGCGCCAGGTCGCGCAGGGTGCGATCGCTGGCCACCACGTAGGGGGGGACGTTTTCTTCCCGGGCGACCTCGAGCCGGTGGGCGCGCAGTCGCTCGAACAGTTCCAGTTCCATCGGAGTGAGTTCTTCCGATTCCACCGGCAGGGTGCGTCGCCGCGTGCCGCCGCTCCCGGGAGTGGCGGTCGCACGCCGCGCCGGCGGGAGCAGCAGTCGCGCCGGCCGGTCTCCCTTCATCACCGCGGCGCCGTCCTCGGTCAGCGAAACCACCGGCCGGTCGCCGCTGGAGAAGTCGACCCAGCCGGCGGCGACACAGCGGCGCAGCAGCGCCAGCACCCAATCCTCGGCCCGGTCGGCCAGGCAGCCGAAGGTGGGCGTGGCATCGAGGCCCGTCCCGGCCAGCCGCGGATCGTCGGCACCACGCAACAGCTTGGCCGCCGCGGTCAGTCCGAAGCGGCCCCGCAGCCGGGCCACCCCGCTGAGCGCCTTGCGCACCAGGGTCGTCACGTCGGCGGTGTCTTCGTGGTCTTCCAGGGTGACGCACACATCGCAGCGGCCGCAGCCGTCGAGGGTCTCCGCCTCGTCGCCGAAGTAGCGCAGGATCGCGTCGTGGCGGCAGGAGCCCCCCTGGGCCCAGCGAATCAGCTCGAGGAACAGGCCCCACTTGTGTTGAACCACCCGTGGATCGGGCTCGCGACCGTCGACGGGGAGTTCCAGCAGGCGCCGCCGCAGGGGCATGTCGTTGGGGGAGAGGCACAACAGCCCCGTCGCGGGCTGACCATCCCGGCCGGCGCGGCCGACCTCCTGGTAGTAGGCCTCGATGGATCCGGGCGGAGCCAGATGCACCACCGCCCGAACATCGGCCCGGTCGATGCCCATGCCGAAGGCGTTGGTGGCCACCACCACCTGAAGCTTGCCCTCGCTGAATGCCTTGTGGGTTCGCTCCCGGCGGCTGCCGTCGAAGCCGGCGTGGTAGGGGGCGGTCAGCCAACCGTGGCCCGCCAGCCGTTCCGCTTCGGCTTCGGTCTCCTTGCGAGTCGGGGCATAGATGATGGCCGTGCCCCCCTTGCCGTCTGCCGGTTCCGCTTCGGCACCCGGGGTGCGCCCCTGCCGGGTCGCCAGCGGGCTGCCCAGCGCTTCGGCCAGGGTGGAGTCGACCCAGCGATGGCGTTCCTTCTTGCTGCCGACCTCCCGGGCGCGCAGGGCCAGGTTGGTCCGGGCAAAGCCCTGGATGCGCTGGGGGGTGTCGGAGTTCAGCCCGAGCCGTTCGAGGATCTCGTCCCGCACGACCGGGGTCGCCGTGGCGGTGCAGGCCAGCACCATCGCCTCGGGCAGGTCGCGGACCAGGTCGCCGATCTGCATGTAGTCGGGACGGAAGTCGTGACCCCATTCGCTGATGCAATGCGCCTCGTCGACGGCGACCAGCGGCACGTCGAGCCGGCGCAGCGCGGCGCGGAAACCGGGAAACGCAAGACGCTCCGGCGCCACGTAGACCAGCCGGAAGCGGCCGGCGACCATCTGCTCCAGCCGGTCTCGCATCTCCGGGCCGTCGAGGGTCGAGGCCAGGAAGGTCGCGGGAACGCCCTTGTCGACAAGTGCCTGCACCTGATCGTGCATCAACGCGATCAACGGTGAGACCACGAGGGTGGTCCCGGCCAGCGCGGCCGCTGGGAGCTGATAGGTCAGGCTCTTACCCCCACCCGTCGGCGCCACCAGCAGCAGCCGCCGTTGTTCGAGCAGGGTCTCGATGGCTTCGCGCTGCCCCGGACGGAACGCGTCGTATCCCAGGCGTTGGAGCGCGCCGTCGAGGTCGATCCCGGTTGTGGCCATGGGCGGAGTCTAGCAGGGCGCCGGTGGGCGGGATACGCTGGGACGATGCGCCACCGTTTCCGACCCGGAACTCGCCGATCAGTCCTGAGCCTGGCGTGCCTGACCGGAGCCTTGCTCTTGACGTTCGCCGGCTCCACGCCGGTAGCGGCGGATCCCGCCTGCCCGGCTTTCCTCTCGCTGTGGGATATGGCCGAGCCCGAGGAGGGGCGCGACTGGTGGGCCCGCATCCTCCAGATCCGCGGCGACCGGGCGCTGTTGCGCGAGGTGCGGGTGATCTACGACACCCTGCCCACCGAGCGGGACGACCGTTGGTTCTATGTCGAGGACACCACGCCCTATCCCTTCGCCTTTCAGGCGGACGTCTACTCGATCGTCGGCGATGAGTTCGACGAACTCTGCGGGGCGCTGACCAGCGAACTCTGGTCCCGGCTGACCGCACGGACCAAACCCCGGTGCCACGACCGAGGGGATGAATACGCGGTGGAGGTCTCGGTGATGCGGGTCTCGGCCCGCTCGGTAGGGACCCGCTACGGCATGACCCTGGCCTACCTGCCCAACCCCGACGAGGTTGACGACGTCGCGTCGCTGTGCGGTCTCGAGAAGTCTCCGCGCAGCACCTCGGTGTCCCGGACGATGGTAGATTCCGACTTCGGCGAGATCGCCCGGGGCGGTGGTGGAGACACCGATCGCCTCGCGGCCTTGCGGCGAGGGTTGTCGCTGCTGGACGGTCTCGAGCTTCCGGCCTCGGCGCGGATCGATCGCCAGGCGGCGGTCGAGGTCACGACCCGGCTCTTGAGCGAGCTCCAATCGGAGACAGGGGCGGAACCGCCGCGGATCGACCGCTCCGCCGACTTCCTCGTGCCCGGCGCCGCGCCCGATGAACGGGAGGCGGCCGCCCTGAGCGCCCTCAAGGAGGATGGCGCCCACCACGCGGCGCTGTTCGCTCTGAGCGAGACGGCGACCAACCGGGCGGTGTTCGATCTGGTGGCCGCCGTCCGCCGTGGGACCCAGGAAAACTCCCCGGCGGTGCTGCTCTGGGGCCTCAAGGCGCTGGTGCGCGCCGAGCCCGGGGTCGCGCGGCAGGAGGCGGCGCCGCTGCTCTGCGGATCGACCGTCGCCATGCGGGGCGCCCTGGGGGTCTTCGCGGCGACCGACCCCGATCTGCGGCCGCGGCTCCAGGAGGTCGACGTCACCGACCGGGCGGCTCTGATCGAGCACGCCGACTGGGTCCTCGACTACCTGGCGACCGCCACCGGGTCCGACGAAGGGCTGCGCCGCCGGGTCGAGAGCGTACGCGGCGACTGCGATCGCTAGCGCCGGGAGCGCACCGCGGGGCCATCGCTGGCCCTGAGGCCGCCCAGGCGATAGTCTGTGCGCCCATGTTGCTGAGTTGTGAACACGGAACCGAGTGCGGCGCCTGTGCCTTGCTCGAGCGGGAGTACGACGCCCAGCTTCGGCTGAAGTGGTCCCGGCTCGGAGGCACGATGAATCGCTACGACTCGTTGAAGCGGGTCCAATTGCGCCACACGCTCCCGTCACCCCTGGCTGCCGGTTACCGCAACCGGGCCAAGATGGCGGTGGGGATGTCGGCCAAGGGTGGCTTTCGGCTGGGGTACTTCCGGCACGGCACCCGGGAGATCGTCGACGCCCCCGGCTGCCGGGTGTTGGTGCCTGAGCTGCTCGAGACGACCCGGGCGCTGCGCACCTTTCTCGGGGAAACCCGGGGCATCCCCAAGAGCCTGCGCCATATCGATCTGCGCTGCGGCAGCGACCCGCGCAAGCAGCACCTGATCCTGGTCTTCCGCGACGACAAGCCGCCGAAGTTTCCGCTGATGCGGTTGCTCAAGGCCTGTCCGATGATCGACGGCGTCTCACGCCACTGCAATCCCAGCGCCGGGCCCCAGGTCATCCGCGGCACCATCGAGCCGGTCTGGGGCGAGCGGGAGATCTGGGTCGATTCCGACCAGCATCGCCTGCGGGTCTCGCCGGGATCGTTCTTCCAGGTCAACCTGGGCATGCTGCCCGCGATTCACGGACTGCTCGGCCAGTTCATGACCGGCGGGCCGACCCTGGTCGATCTCTACGCCGGTGTCGGGACCCACGGTCTGGCCCTGGGGCGCAAGTACCGCAAGGTGGTGTTCGTCGAGGGGACGCGCAGCGCCGTCGCCGACCTGAAAGCGACCCTGGCCGCCCACCGGATCCGCACCGGCGATCCCGGAGACGGGCCCGCGGGTCCCGGAGGTCCCGGCGGTCCCGGCGGTCCCGGCGGGGCCCCGGGTGCGCCCAACGCCCAGGTGATCGGCACCGCCGTCGAGCGCGCGCTGCCGCGGATTCTCGATGCCCGGCCGAGCGACGTGATCCTCAACCCCTCGCGGCAAGGGGTGTTGCCCCGGGTGCTCGACGCGCTGATCGATTCCAGTGCCGAACGGCTGGCCTATCTGTCCTGCGAGCCGCGCACGCTGACCCGGGATCTCGACCACCTGACCAAAGGTGGTTTTCAGGTCCAGGAGATCGTGCCCATCGACATGATGCCCCAGACCCTGCAGATCGAGGCGCTGGCGCTGGTGCGCCGGGTCAAGCGCCCCGAGCGGCGTGCGGCAGGGCCTGGTGGTCGCGGCGCGGGGCGTGGGCGCGAGTCCCGATCAGGTGGTCCCCGTAGCCGTGAGCGCAGTGGATCAGGTGGACGAGGGCCCGGAAGCGGCGGAGGCCGGGGCAGGCGTTCGTGAGCGTCTCGCGCATCACCTCCCTGGGAGCGACCCAGCGGGACTCCAACCGCGTCTCGGTCAAGATCGACGGCAAGTTCGTCACCGCCATCAGCGCCCGCTCCCTGCGCGAGTTGCGGCTCGAGGTCGGCATGGAGGTCGACGCCGCGCTGTTGAAAGCGCTGGACGAGGCCGCGACCTACGACAAGGCGCTGCAGAAGGCGATGGATCGGCTGAGCCGCCGGGCTCACTCCCGGCGCGAACTGGATCTCAAACTGCGCAGGCTGGAGTACGAGACCGCCGTGCGGGAGCGGGTGCTCGACCGGCTGACCGAGCTGGGCCTGATCGACGATCGTGCCTTCGCCGAGGCGGTGGTGCGGGACACCGCGGCGCGCAAACCCGCGGGCCCGCGGCTGCTCAAGCAGAAGCTGATGCAAAAGGGGGTCGACGGTCAGACCGTCGACGACGTGCTGGCCGATCTGGCGCCGGCCGCCGACGAGCAGGCGGAGCAGGCGCTGGAGCTGGTGCGCAAGAAGCTGCCGTCGATGGCGCGGCTCGATGCCGTCACCCGCAAACGCCGGCTCTACGGCATGCTGGGGCGTCGCGGCTTCGACTACGAGGCGATCGAGTCGGCGCTACGGTTGGGTCTGGAAGAGGATTGACCGGTCCGGCGAGATCGGGAGGCAGGAGCAGCGACCATGGGCAAGCGGCTCGAGAACGCCAGGAATCTCTACTTCGATGCGATCCGCGACGGCAAACCGGCGGAAGCGATCAAGAAGTACAGTGGCGCGCGTTACACCCAGCACTCGACGCCGGTGCGCGATGGTCGAGAAGGCTTCATCGCCTTCTTCGACGAGTTCCTGGCGCGGAACCCGGTGCGCGAGATCGAGATCCTGCGGGGCTTCGAGGACGGGCAGTACGTGTTTCTGCACGTGCTGCAGACGCTCAACAACGGTGAGTTCCGCTACGTCACCGCGGATATCTTCGACACCGACGCAGACGGCAAGATGATCGAGCACTGGGACATCATCGCCGAGATGACCGACGACACACTGTCCGGTCACAGCCAGATCGACGGCCCGACCGAACCGGAAGACCTGGACCGGACCGAGGCGAACAAGACGCTGGTGCGCAGATTCCTCTCCGAGGTGTTGGCTACAGGGGACTACGCGCGGGCCGCCGAGTTCATCTCCAGCGAGCGCTACATCCAGCACAATCCCGGGATCGCCGACGGCATCGCAGGCTTCCGGGCTTTCGTCGATTCGCTGGACGCCGACGGCAAGTCGATGCGCTACGAGGAGGTGCACAAGGTGGTCGGATGCGGCTCGCTGGTTGCCACGCTCTCCAAGGTTGACCGGGGAGGCACCGGTCTCGCGGTGATGGACCTGTTCCGGGTAGACGCCGGGAAGATCGTCGAACATTGGGATGTGATCGAGGAGATCACTCCCGAAGAGACCTGGGTCAACAGCGGAAAGTTCTGAGCGGCGCCCGGCGGGTTAGCGGATCAGCTTGCGGGCGCCTTCGAGGATGCTCTCCTCGCTGGGCAGCACCAGGTTGGCGGCCGGCCCCAGCGGGATGTAGGTGTCCTCGCCGGTGATGCGCCCGATGCGCAGCCCCTCGCAACGTTCGACCAGCGCCGTGACGATGCCTTCGCCCACGCCGCCGGTGCGGCGTCCTTCGTCGACCACCAGCACCTTCTTGCCCTCGCCGACCTGCTCGGCAATCCACTCCTCGGGGAGCGGGTTGAGCCAGCGGCAGTCGAGCACCCGGGCGTTCACGCCGTCCTGTTCGGCCAACGTCTTCGCCGCCCGTAGCGACAGCCGCACGCCGTTGCCGTAGGTCACGATGGTGAGTTGGGACGCGTCGCCGTCGTAGGCCCGGCCCTCGCCGAACGGGACCGCCTCGCCGGGAGCAGGGTAGGGGAACAACCAACCCTTGTCCTTGGGCTCGTGAAGGTCCTTGGTCATGTAGAGGGCGATCGGCTCGAGGAACGCCACCACCCGGCCGTCGACCTTGGCCAGCGCCGCGCAGGTGCGCAGCATGCCCACGGCGTCGTCGGCGCGGGACGGGCAAGCGATCACCAGCCCCGGGATATCCCGCAGCGCCGCGATGCTGTTGTCGTTGTGGAAGTGGCCGCCGAAGCCCTTCTGGTAGCCGAGGGACGCGATGCGCATCACCATCGGGTTACGGTACTGGTCCCGTGAGAAGAACTGGGTCGAGCAGGCCTCGCCGCGGATCTGGTCGCAGGCGTTGTGGAAGTAGGCCAGGTACTGGATCTCGGGCAGCGGCAGTAATCCGACGTAGGCCAACCCCTGGGCCAGCCCCAGGATCGTCTGCTCGTCGAGCACGGTGTTGAACACACGCGCCTGGCCGAAGCGTTTGAACAGGTTCGTGGTGACGTGGTACACGCCCCCCTTCATCGCCACGTCCTCGCCGAAGAGCGCAGCCTCGGGGTACTTCAACAGCAGGTCGTGGAGCGCCAGGTTGATCGCGGCGGCCAGGTGCCGCGGCGGGCCCGCCTCGGGCAGCTTCTTGGCGCCACCCCAGAAGTTCTCCCGTTTGCCGGCGTCGACAGCGCTCTCCGCCTGGGCCGCCACCGCATCGGGGGTGAACGGAGCCAGGGCCTCCATCACCTGGGGCGCGGTGGTCAACTTGGGACGGGTGACCGCCCGCTCGGCGGCCTCTTCGACCCGGCGGCGGACCGCGTCGTGGAGGTCCAGCACTCCTTCGGGAGTCAGCACCCGGTTCTCCACCAGGGTGCGGGCGCTACGCAACAGCGGATCCAGCGCCTCGGTGGCCTCGATCTCCCGCACGTCGCGGTACTCGAGCTCCACGTCGCTTCCGGCGTGGCCGAAGAGCCGCACCACCTTGAGATGCAGGAACA
This sequence comes from Acidobacteria bacterium Mor1, assembly GCA_001664505.1. Taxonomy (GTDB): domain Bacteria; phylum Acidobacteriota; class Polarisedimenticolia; order Polarisedimenticolales; family Polarisedimenticolaceae; genus Mor1. The sequence goes on along the minus strand of CP011806.1, from coordinate 2,556,962 downwards.
CCGGCCGTCGCAGGGCGCGGCAGGTTTCGATGGCGTCCTGGGCCACCCGGTGGGCCTCGACCAGGTCCAGGCCGTCGGCGCAGAAGTAGCGCAGCCCCGGGCGCCGGGCGAAGGCGTCTTCGATCCAACCCTCGGGAGTGCGCACCGAGATGCCCATGCCGTTGTCTTCGCAGACGAACAGCACCGGCGACGAGATCTGTTGATAGGCGGCGCGGGCCGCGGCGGAGAACGCCCCCAGTGCCGTGCTGTGGTTTGCGCTGGCGTCGCCGAAGGAGCAGACCACGATGCTGTCGCTGGGTACCGGCGGCTTGACCCCGAGCTTCAGCGCCCGGCGGATCCCGATGGCCATGCCCACCGCCTTGGGCAGGTGGCTGGCGATGGTGCTGGTTTGCGGCAGCACCCAGAGTGGAACGCTGCCCCAGACCTTGTGGCGCCCGCCCGAGGTCGGGTCGTCGCTGCTGGCGGTCTGCCCCAGCAGGGTGTCGTAGACGAAGTCGATGTCCGACAGGTGCCGGGAGCGTTCGGCCATGAAGCCGCCGCTGCGGTAGTGCAGGAACGCCGGATCGGTGTGCCGGGTCAGGCGGCCGACCACGGCGTTGCCCTCGTGACCGGCGCTGCCGATGGTGTAGTAGCTCTGGTCGCTGGACCGCAGTTCCCGGGACATGATGTCCAGCTGCCGGGAGATGCACTGGGATTCGAACAGCTCGATCAGTTCACGGCCGGTCAGCGGTGCACCCTGCCGCACCGTTTGCGACGGATCCTTCGGACTGCCCTCGGGTGCACGCAACTCCCGCACCTGGTCGCGGAAGTTGGCGCTGACGATGGCGACGCGATCGTAGACGTTGCTCAAGGCGGCGACACTATCCCTTCAGCCCGGACCGTCAGGCCCGGGGCACCCGACCTAGAACGCGGCGTGTCCGGTGAGCTCGCGGCCGATCACCAACTGGTGAATCGTCTCGGTGCCCTCGTAGGTGATCACGCTCTCGAGGTTCAGCATGTGCCGGATCGCGTGGTGATCGGTGGTGACGCCGCCGGCTCCCAGCAGGTCCCGGGCGTCGCGAGCGATGTCGAGGGCGGCGCGGACGTTGTTCCACTTGGCCAGGGAAACCTGGGAGTGGTGCATCGTGCCCTGGTCCTTGAGCCGGCCGAGCTGAAGCGATAGCAACTGCGCCGTGGTGATGCGGCGAGCCATGTCCGCCAGCCGCAGCTGGATCGTCTGGGTTTCGGCCAGGGTGCGGCCGAACAGCTTGCGGTAGCCGGCGAACTCCAGCGCTTCCTTGTAGCAGGCGATAGCCGCGCCGATGGCGCCCCAGGTGATGCCGTAGCGCGCCTGGGTCAGGCAGCCCAGCGGTCCGGCGAGGCCCTTGGCCCCGGGGAGCCGGTTGGAGTCGGGAACGCGCACGCCCTCGAAGAACAGTTCCGAGGTCCAGGACGCCCGCAGGGACATCTTTCTCGGGATGTCGCGGGTGGTGTAGCCGGGCATGTCCTTTTCGACGAGGAAGCCGCGGATGCCCTCTTCGGTGTCGGCCCAGACGATGGCCACGTCGGCGATGGTGCCGTTGGTGATCCACATCTTGGCGCCGTTGATGATCCAGTCGTCGCCGTCGCGCACCGCCTTGGTGCGCATGGTGCCCGGGTCGGAGCCGCCGTCGGGCTCGGTCAGACCGAAGCAACCGATCAGCTCACCCTTGGCCATGCCCGGGAGCCAGCGCTGCTTCTGCTCCTCGGTGCCGTAGGTGTAGATCGGCCACATGCAGAGGCTGCCCTGGACCGAGACGAAGCTGCGCAGGCCGCTGTCGCCCCGCTCGAGCTCCTGGCAGACCAGGCCGTAGACCACGTTGTTGAGGCCGGCGCACTCGTAGCCTTCGAGGTTGCAGCCGAACACACCGAGCTTGCCCAGTTCCGGAACGAGCTGGTCGGGGAAGACGTGCTTGTCGAAGGCCTCGCCGATGATCGGGATGACCTCCTGATCGACGAACTGGCCGACCGACTCCTGGACCTGCCGCTCCTCGTCGCTGAGCATGCTGCGAATGTCGTAGAAATCCGCGATGTCGGGGCCCGTACGGCGCTTCAATCCTTCGGCTTGTGTGCTCATGGAAGACCTCTGGCTGGTACGAAAAAGTGCCTGAACCCTCATGGTAGCACCGGGTTGCCGGGGGTGCCGGGCTCCCTGGGCGGGCTCGATTCGAGGTGCCCCGGAGGCAAAAAAAATCCCCTCGCGCCGGCGCAGATGCGGGGCACGAGGGGGTAAGCCAGGAGGGGGGTAGAAACAGTTTCGCTCAGGCACTCACTCGTTCGATCAAGGTCAGTGACAGAGATACGGGAGGGTGGGGGAGCGGCCATACCCCCTATCGAAACCGGGGGGAGTTGCCCTTGGACAGGGCGGAATTCCTACAAAAGCTCGCTTCGGAGGGGGGCGCGTTGGGGGGGGGCGGTGGGAGCGGGGGGGCACCTACGGGCTTCGCGGTGCGGCCCTCTCGGCATTGCGACTTGCCGGCGGGTTCTCTTTGGACTGGTCAGAACACTTTTGCGGGGTTGGGCGCACCAAGGCGCCCTACGGCGCCCCCCCGCTCCCACCTTTTGCCTCAACGGACCACGTCGCTTCGCTCGTGGGTGGACCTGGTTGCGATCAGGGCGCCCACTTCCGGCTGCACAGCTGATCGGAGGGTCTCCGAACAGGAGATCAGGCCCTGGCTTGGCCCACCCGAGCCTCGGCGCAGCCGGCAAAGCCAGAGACGCTGGAACGAGGCCTCGACCCCACACCCGGAAGCGAGCGGGAGCCCGGCGACCCGCGTCCAACCTTGGTTGTGGCTGAAGGGTGGGGTGGGGGTTCGCCGTAGGGCGCCTTGGTGCGCCCAACCCCGCATGAGGTGTTCTGACCAGGTCCAAAGAGAACCCGCCGGCAAGTCGCCAGTCTGGAGGGAGCCGCACCTCGAAGCCCGTAGGCGAACCCCCACTCCACCCGCCGCCCCAACAAAGCGGACCGAGTTCGCCGGGTTTACGGGAGCCTAGTTTGAGAACGCGGACGACGAGTCAGACGCCGGCTTGTCGGAAGCCGCGCCGTCGCCACTTCCCTGGGCCTCGCGAAGCGCGATGCGCTCCTCGAGCATGCCGGCGATCCGCTGGGTCAGTTCCTGGTAGACCCAGCCGCCCCGTTGCTTCATCCGCAGGTAGGCCTCTTCGATGTCGAGGGCCAGGATGATGCGGTTGGCGTCGGTGTTGAGCTCACCCATGCGGTGGGTGCCGATCTGCTCGAAGCCGAGGATGCGGGTGTGGAACTTGAGCGGGGAGTGGACCTCTCCCTCGAACACGTCGGTCAGCAGGTGGGTGTACTCCCGCTGGACCACTTCGAGGATGCCCTCGGCCATCAGCTTGACCACGATGCGTGGCTTGCCGCGGTACTCCTCGCGGATCATGAACCGGCCGACCTCGACGATTCGCGCCCGGGCGGCCAGGGCCTTCCAATCGACCCCGCCCTTGAGCTGGACGTCGTACCCCGGAGGGAAATCCAGCGGCGGATCGTAGAGCAGACGCAGCAGGCCGGCGGGCTTGCCGGCGACCCGAGCCATGTACCAGGAGACCGAGGAGCCGTGGGGGAAGGCATCCAGGGCCTTCTCGGCGATCCACCCCTTCTCCTTGATGTACACGTCTTCCAGCACGGCGAGGGCGTCCGGCTTCTGGCTCTCGGAAACCAGCCTTTCGACCGTCACGACCTCGTTCGTAGCTTCGGCTCTCGCCATCCAATCCTCCGGGAATCCCTCGGTTCGCTGGAGGCCTTCTCCTCGGCCGGGGCCTTGCCCGACAGGCCGGAGATCGCCTCCATGACGTGCAGGGTAACCTGCTTCTCGGCCTCACGCACGGCGGAGGTCCGCCTGCCCTCCTGGCTGCGGGCCAGTCGGACTTCCTCCTCGAACCGCAGCGGTGCGCCGATCCGGTAGATCATTCTAGGGTAGGAGGGCACTTTTTGCGCCGATCCTCTGCCCTCGAAGTCGATTCCGACCGGGAGAACCGGGGCTCCGGTGGCCAGCGCCAGACGTGCAACGCCCCGGTGGCCCGGCCGCAGACGGTGGGGATCCCGGTTGCGGGTGGCCTCGGGGTAGATCCCGAGCCAGCCTCCCTGTTCGAGGATCTCCCGTGAGACCTCCACGGGGTCGCGCTGTTCGGCGTTCTCCCGGATCCGCTCGAAGAACTTGTAGCGGGCCTTCTTGCGCCAGACCGGTATCGAGCCGCCGGTGCGGGCCATCCAGCCGAAGATCGGCACGTAGAGGTACATCCAGTCGATCAGGAAGTGGACCTTGTGGCCGCCCCGCAACCAGATCAGAAAGCACGGGGTCAGCGCCGACTCCAGCGAGTTGAGATGATTGGCCGCCACGATCATCGGGCCCGGGTGGTCCAGGTGCTCGGGGTTCTCGACCCGGCAACGCCGGAACATCAACAGCAGTGTCAGGCGGATCGCCAGCCGTTCCCGGCGGTTCAGCGGCGGCATCTTCCGCCCGAAGATCCGGCGGATCGAGTCGACGGCCAGGATGTTCGCGGGCTTGGCGGACGCTTCGGACATCGGGCTCCGTGTCAGGTTCCGGGGAGTTCGTTTTGTCGCGACCGCCGTTGCCTGGCGGCCGGGAAGCGGTCACAATGCCCGCTCTCTCGTGGCGGGCGATTCCTGCCGCAGCCGCATTGTAGAGCATGCGTCCCGCCGGTCTCCCGCCGGCGCCATGGAGGCCCGGTCGTGGCCCACAGCCCGGTGATGAAATCCGGCGCAACCTCTCCGCTTCGTGGCGCGGTCGATTCCGCGAAGTCCGCTCCCCGGGAACCGGCAGCGGCGATGCTGCGCACCGTTCGCCAGGAGCGGGACCGGGGGCTGCTGCTGCGGGCCGGACTGCGGGCCAAGGATCGCTTCGAGTCCTTTATCGCCGCAGGTTCGATTCACGGCGACCCGGGAATCTACGAGAGCGATGCCTTCCCCTGGGCCGCCCGCCTCGAGGCGGGCTTCGGGGACATCCGCGCCGAGCTGGACGCGGTGCTGCCCGAGGCCGCCGGGCTGCCGGCGGTCGGCGACATCCTGACCCCGGCCCGCAACATCACCGCGGATCAACGCTGGAAGTCCTTCTGGCTGGCCGGGTACGGGATGAACTGCCGGGAGAACGCTCGCCGCTGCCCTCGCACCATGGAACTCCTGCGGGAGATCCCGGGGCTGCGGCTCGCGTTCTTCTCGATCCTCGCGCCGCGCAAGCACCTGCCTTCCCATCGCGGGGCCTACAACGGGTTGCTGCGCTATCACCTGGGGCTGAAGGTGCCCGGTCCGCCGATGGCCTGCCGCATCCGGGTGGGCAATCGGACCGTGGGCTGGGAAGAGGGCAAGAGCCTGGTCTTCGACGACACCTTCCATCACGAAGTGTGGAACGACACCGACGAGACCCGCGTGGTCCTGTTCGTCGATTTCGCCCGGCCTCTGCGGCCGCTCCATGACCGGCTGAACCGCCTGTTGTTGCGCAGCGGGACGGCGATGCTGCCGTTCCTGCGGGACGGGCGCAAACGCTATCGGGAATGGGAGCGGCGCTTCTACGACGGGCGCCGCTAGACGCGGGACAGCGCCCGGCTCGGGCGGTTCTGCGGGTCGCTAGTTGGCGCGACCCATGTAGCTGCCGTCGATGGTGCTGACCTTGACCACTTCCCCTTCGTTGATGAACGGGGGCACCTGGACCACGTGACCGGTCTCGAGCTTGGCGGGTTTGCGCTGGGCCGAGGCGGTGGCGTCCTTGATGCCGGGGTCGGTCTCGACCACCTTGAGGTTGACCGAGCCCGGGAGCTGCACTCCCAGCGGCGTGGTCTCGTGCCATTCGACGGCGACTTCCGACTCGGGGATCAGGTACTTCACCGCGTCGCCGAGGGTGTCCTCGGTGAGCTGGATCTGCTCGTAGGATTCGCTGTCCATGAAGTGGTACCCGTCGGGGTCGTTGTACAGGTACTGCATGTTGCGGGTCTCGATGATCGCCCGCTGGACGTCGTCGTCGGAGCGGAAGCGGATCTCGGTCTGGGTCCCGTCCAGCAGGTTGCGCAACTTGGTCTGGACGTGGGCGCGGCCCTTGCCCGGCGTGACGTGGTCCATCACAAGCACCTTGTAGAGCTTGCTGTCGATCAGGAGCACGTTTCCCTTGCGAATGTTCGTAGCTTTCACGACTGTCCTCGATGGGTCCCTGGTACAGATGAGTCCCTGTCACAGGGGGCTCGGGTTCCGGCGGGTGCCGCCAACCCCTGCAATCTAGCGGATTTCCCCGGTTTGCGTCACCCCCGCACGGTGAGCTTGGTATAGGCCGGAACGATGCGCTTCTTGCCGTGGCTGACGAACACGATCACCAGCCGCAGGCTGCGCCCCGAGCCCTCCCGGGCGTGGATCTTGCCCGTGCCGAACACCGGGTGCTCGACCAGCGCCCCGACGGCATAGCCGTCCTCGGGCGGGGGGCCCGAGGGCTTGCGCGGCTGGGCGGGGGAGGCCGCCGGGCGCCGCCGGGCCGCGGCCCGGGCCGCCGAGGAGCCGCTGTAGGCCGGGGTCGGCTCGTGGGTCTCCAGGGGACCCGGATCGACGCTTTCGATCAACTCCCGGGGGATTTCCGCCAGGAAGCGGGAGGGGTAGGCGGGCATGAACATGCCGTGCATCCGCCGATAGGCGGAGTAGCTCAGCAGCAGCTTCCGCTCGGCCCGGGTCATGGCCACGTAGCAGAGCCGCCGCTCTTCCTCGATGTCCTCCTCCCGGTCGCCGGCCATGCTGTGGGGGAACAGGTTCTCCTCGAGGCCGACCAGGAACACCACCGGGAACTCCAGCCCCTTGGCGCAGTGGATCGTCATCAGGGTGACCCCTTCCCCCTTGCCCAGGTCGTCGGTGTCGGCGACCAGCGCCGAGCGGTCGAGGAAGCCCTCGAGGGTCGGGTTCTCCTCGTCCTCGGCGAACTCGACGGCGGCGGTGATCAACGAGCGGACGTTTTCGATCCGCTCCTGGGCCACCCCGGCGAACAGTTTCTCGAGGTAGGGCTCGTAGTCGACGGTCTTGACCACGTGTTCGATCAGCTCGGCGACACCCTGGTCGTCCCGGCGCCCGGCGAGATCGTCGATCAGCTCGACGAACCCGGCCAGCTGCTTGATCGCCCGGCCGCCGATCAGGCTGCCCTCCAGGGCGCGGCGGGCCGCGTCCAGCAGGTTCGAGTCGTAGCCCCGGGCGATGGTCTCCAGTTTTTCCAGGGTGGTGGCGCCGATGCCGCGAGCCGGGGTGTTGACCACCCGGCGGAAGGCGACGTCGTCGGACGGATTCAGCGCCAGCTTCAGGTAGGCCAGCACGTCCTTGACCTCGCGGCGGTCGTAGAACTGCAGCGACCCGACGATGCGGAAGGGGATGCGTTCCCGGCGGAAGGCCTCTTCCAGCTGCCGGCTCTGAGCGTTTGTGCGGTACAGCACCGCCATCTGGCCGGTCTCGTAGGCATCGGTCAACTGGCGGATGCGCCGGACGATCCAGGTCGCCTCGGCCCGGTCCTCGGGAAGGGAAGCCAGCTCCAGCGGGTCTCCGTGGTTGTTCTCGGTCCAGAGGGTCTTGCCCTTGCGGCTCAGGTTGCGGCTGACCACGGCGCCGGCGGCGGCGAGGATGTTCCGGGTCGAGCGGTAGTTCTGCTCCAGCCGGATGGTCACCGTTCCGGGATGGTCCCGTTCGAAGTCGAGGATGTTGCGCAGCTCGGCGCCGCGGAAACGGTAGATGCTCTGATCTTCATCCCCGACCACGCAGACGTTGCCGTGGTGCGAGGAGAGCGCCTTGACCAGCAGGTACTGGGGCCGGTTGGTGTCCTGGTACTCGTCGACCAGCAGGTGTTCGCAGCGCTCGGCGTAGATCGCACGCACCTGCTCGTTTTCATGGAGCAGCCGCACGGTTCGCAGCAGCAGGTCGTCGAAGTCGACGGCGTTGGCCTGGCGCAGCGCCTCCTCGTAGCGGCCGTAGACCTCGGCCACCAGCTTGCGGGCCGGGTTGGGATGCTTGGCCAGCTCCTCGGGGGTTTCCATGGCGTTCTTGGCCCGGCTGATCTTTGAGAGGAAGGTCCGCGGCGGGTCCGAGTCGTCCTCGCCCAGCACCTCCTTGAGGATCCGCTTGACCACAGCCAGCTGGTCCGCCGAGTCGTAGATGTTGAACCCGGACTGCAGCCCGGCCTCGACGGCGTGGCGCCGCAGGATGCGCAGGCAGAGGGAGTGGAAGGTGCCGACCCAGCCGTCCAGCCGGGTGCCGCCGAGCAGCCGCTCGATGCGCTCCTTCATCTCGCCGGCGGCCTTGTTGGTGAAGGTCACCGCGAAGATACGGAACGAGGACACCCGCCGCTCGAGGATCAGGTGGGCCACCCGGTGGGTGATCACCCGGGTCTTGCCCGAACCCGCTCCGGCCAGCACCAGCAGCGGCCCGTCGCCGTGGAGCACCGCGGCCTGCTGATCGGGGTTGAGTCCGTCGACCAGACTGGCGGGCCGGCCGGGGTTGCCCTCAGGCCCCGACATCCCGGAGGACGACAGGCCGAGACGCATCTGCTCGGGTGGGTTCACGCAGGGACCTCCAGGCGAGGCCGGCGAGGGAGCGCGCGGCCGCGGAAGTCCCGATTTTAGCAGGCTCGGAGCTACTCGACGGTGACGCTCTTGGCCAGATTGCGCGGCTGATCGACGTCGCAGCCGCGGAGCAGCGCGATGTAGTAGGACAGCAGCTGCAGCGGCACGACCATCAGCAGCGGCGAGAGCAACTCGTGGGTCGGCGGCACCTGGAGCACCGCGTCCGCCTTTTCCTTCAGCTCCTCGCTCTCTCCGTCGGTCACGGCGATGACCACGCCGGAGCGGGCCTTCACCTCTTCGATGTTGGAGAGCATCTTCTCGAACACGCCGTCCTGGGGCGCCAGGGCCACCACCGGCATCTTCTCGTCGATCAGCGCGATCGGACCGTGCTTCATCTCGCCGGCGGGATAGCCCTCGGCGTGGATGTAGGAGATCTCCTTGAGCTTCAGCGCACCTTCCAGGGCGATCGGGTAGTTGACGCCGCGACCCAGGTAGAGGAAGTCGGCGTAGTGCTGGAACGAATGGGCGAGCTGTTCGATCTCGCTGTCGTCGGCCAGCAGCTGCTCCATCTGCGCCGGGATGTGGTAGAGGTGCTTGACGATCTCCATGAACTCGTCATCGGCGATCTTGCCCCGGGCGTGTCCCAGCCGCAGGGCCAGCAGGGTGATCGCGACGAGCTGGCTGGTGAACGCCTTGGTCGAGGCGACGCCGATCTCCGGCCCGGCGTGGGTGTAGATCGTGCCGGTGGCCTCGCGGGTCAGCATCGAACCCTGGACGTTGCAGATCCCCAGGGTGTTGGCGCCCCGGGCCTTGGCCTCGCGCAGCGCCGCCAGGGTGTCGGCGGTCTCGCCGGACTGGCTGATGTAGACCGGCAGGGTCTTGGCGTCGACCAGGGGCTGGCGGTAGCGGAACTCCGAGGCGTAGTCGACCTCGACGGGAACTCCGGCCAGCCGCTCGATCAGGAACTTGCCGACGAGGCCGGCGTGCCACGAGGTGCCGCAGGCGATGATCGCCATGCGCTCGACCTGGCGCAGCTGCTCGTCGCTGAGGTTCATCTCTTCCAGGTAGATCGTCGGGGATTCCAGCGAGACGCGGCCGAGCAGGGTGTCGCGCACCGCCCGGGGCTGCTCGTGGATCTCCTTGAGCATGAAATGCTTGTAGCCGCCCTTTTCGGCCATGATCGGATCCCAGGGGATCCGCTCGGCCTTCTTCTCGATGGCGTTGCCCTCGACGTCGACGAAGCGCGGCCCCTCGGGGGTCACGATCACGACCTCGTGGTCTTCCATGAACACCATGTCCTTGGTGTGCATCAGGATCGCCGGGATGTCCGAGGCGACGAAGTACTCGTCCTGGCCCAGGCCGACGACCAGCGGCGGCCCCAGGCGGGCGGCGACGATGGTGTTCGGCGCGTCGGCGCTGATGCAGACCAGGGAGTAGATGCCCCGCAGCTGCGGAAGCACCGCCCGGAAAGCGGTGGGGAGATCGCAGCCCCGGTTGGTCATCTCCTGTTCGATGGCGTGGGCGACGATCTCGGTGTCGGTGTCGCTCTTGAACTCGTGGCCCTTGGCCTCGAGCTCGCGCTTCAGCTCGACGTAGTTCTCGATGATGCCGTTGTGCACCACCACCAGCTTGCCGCTGCTGTCCCGGTGGGGATGGGCGTTTTCCTCGGTGGGGCGGCCGTGGGTCGCCCAGCGGGTGTGGCCCACGCCGTAGTGGCCGGTGACCGGGCTCTGGGCCAGGACCTTCTCCAGGTCGCGCAGCCGTCCGGCGGCCCGGCGGATCGAGATTTCACCGTTTTGCTCGACGACGGCGACCCCGGCGGAGTCATAGCCGCGGTACTCGAGGCGCCGCAGCCCCTCGACCAGCACGTCGACCGGGTTCTTGGGTCCGATATATCCGACAATCCCGCACACGGCCCGTTCTCCCTATTTCGGGTGGTTTTCCGGCCCCCATCCAGCCAAGAGGGGAGGCCTGCCCTCCGGAGCCCGCCAGGGCGAAGGAGGGATCGCCACAAGATCCCAAGATATGACGAGGGCGCAGGACCGCAAGTTGTACGGGGCCTTATTTCGAGCCCTTGTCCCTGCGCTTCTGCTTGCGGGCCACCCAGCCCTTGATATTGGTCTGTTTGGTCCGGCTGACCGCCAGGGCCCCCGCGGGCACGTCCTGGGTCACCGTGCTGCCGGCGCCCACGTAGGCCCCCTTGCCCAGCTTGACCGGGGCGACCAGCTGGGTGTCGCTGCCGATGAACACACCGGCTCCGAGCTCCGTCCGGTGCTTGTTCACGCCGTCGTAGTTGCAGGTGATGGTGCCCGCTCCGATGTTGCTTCCCGAGCCGATCTCGGCATCTCCCAGGTAGCTCAGGTGGGAGGCCTTGGCCCCCTTGCCCATGCGGGTCTTCTTGATCTCGACGAAGTTGCCGATCTTGACCTCGGCCCCCAGGTCGGTGCCCGGCCGCAGGTGGGCGAAGGGGCCCACCGCCGCGTCGTTGCCGATCTTGCTGTCGAGCACGACGCTGTGGTCCTTGATTTCGCAGCCGTTGCCCACGGTGGATCCGGAGATCCGGCAGCCCGGGCGGATCACGCAGTGCTTGCCGACCTTGCTGGCCCCCTCGATGTAGACGTCGGGGTAGATCACCGTGTCGGCGCCGACCCGCGCCCGGGGATCGATCCAGGTGCGGGAGGCATCGAGCAGGGTGACGCCGCGCTCCTGAAGGGCGGCGGCGTGGCGGCCGTAGAGGGTCACCGAGGCCCGGGCCAGTTCGGCACGGTTGTTGACCCCCAGCACCTCCTCGGCGTCGTCGTGGCAGACCGCCTCGACCAGCCCCTTGCGCTCGAGCATGTAGTGCACGGCGTCGGTGATGTAGTACTCGCCCTGGGCGTTGTCCGGGCGGAGCTTCTCCAGCACCGGCAGCAGCTTGTCGATCCGGGCGCAGTAGATCCCGCAGTTGATCTCTGGAATCTGCCGCTCGGCGGCGTCGGCATCCTTGTGTTCCACGATCCGCTGGAAGCCGCCCTTCTCGTCGCGCACGATCCGGCCGTAGCCGGTGGCGTCGTCGAGCACCGCGCTCATCAGGGTCATGTGGGCCCCGCTGCGCTGATGGCGGTTGACCAGGCGCCGCAGGGTGGCGGTGCGCAGGGTCGGTAGATCGCCGTTGAGGATCAGCACCGTGCCCCGCCTGGCCTTGCCCAGCTCGGCGGCGGCCTGCATCACGGCATGGCCGGTTCCCCGCTGTTCCTTCTGCAATACGAAGGCGTCGCTCTCTCCGGTCAGCGCCTGCTCGACCCGGTCGGCCTGGTGGCCGACGACGGTGATGGTGCGCCGCGGCTTGAGGCCCCGGGCCGCCTCGAGGACGTGGGCGACCATCGGCCGGCCCGCTACCTCGTGGAGCAGCTTGATGGTGTCGGAACGCATACGGGTGCCCTTACCGGCTGCGAGTACCAGCACGGTCAGGGGGGAGCGGGATTGCTTGGCCACGTTAGGCTCCGGTCGGGGTCGGCTCGATGATGTCGATGAACGAGGCGTCGTCGCGGACCTTCTCGAAGTCCGGATCGTTGGTCGCCTGGAAGCGCAGGGTGGGCTCGATGGCGATGGCCTGCTGCAGGTCGGCCACGGCGGCTTGTCCGTTGCCCTGGAGCGCCCAGACCGAGGCCCGTGCGTAGAGCAGGCTGGCGGAGCCGGGAGACTCGTTGAGGCACTGGTTCAGCAGGTGCAGGGACTGCTCGAGCTGGCCGTCGTTGGCCAGGACCACCGCCCGTAGGTAGCGCTCCTCACCGTTCTGCGGCTCGGGCTGGGCCGGGGCCTGGCGCTGCTCGCAGATCGTCAGGTAGGTGCGGATGCGGTCGGCCAGCTCGTCTTCCTCGCCGGTCTGCGAACGCAGGGCCTCGAGCTGCTTCTGGGCGCCGGCGAAATCGCCCTTGCGCACCGCCTCGACGGCCTTGCCGTAGTCGGCCAGCAGCTTTTCGTAAGCTTCGGAACGGTTGGATACAGCTTGCTTCTTAGCCATGGGTTCGCGTACCTCCGAATGGGAGCGGGCTCTCGAGGGACGAGAGGCGGAGCCTGGGCCTTCAACCGGCCGGGGCAACCGCGAATCTTAGCGGGGTAGGGCGTTTCGATCAACACCCCCGTCGGCGGGGCAACCCGGCCGCGGCGGCGGTCCCTTTCTGGCTACCATGGAGGGGTGAAGGCACTCGTCGGACTGGGCAGCAATCTGGGGGACCGGGACGGCCACCTCAGGCAAGCGCTCGAATTGCTCCAGGAGCAGGGAATGCGGCTGCGGGCGGCCTCCTCGATCTGGGAGACCGGAGCCGTGGACTGCGACGATCCCCGCCCCTTCCGCAACGCGGTGCTGGCTCTCTCCGCCGGCCGCCGGCCGTTCCGGCTGCTGGACCGGCTCCAGGGGGTCGAGCGCCGGATGGGCCGGGTCCGGACCGGCCGTCCCAACGAGCCCCGGGTCATCGACCTGGACCTTCTGACCATGGGCCCCTACCGGTTGTGCCGCCCCAGGCTGGTGCTGCCCCATCCCCGGATGTGGCAGCGGCGGTTCGTGCTGGCCCCACTGGCCGAGATCGAGCCTGGGCTGCGACATCCGGAGACCGGGGAACCGATCACCGCGGTGATCGAGCGGCTGCGGGAAGCGGAGCCCGCGGTGGAGCGGGTCGGGCCCCTCACCCTGCTATAATTCGGCGCTACTTCGGGAGCTTCCATGAAATTCAGGTCGATCGCGGTCGAGGGTCCCATCGGTGTCGGGAAGACCTCGTTCGTCGATCTGCTCGAAAAGAAGTTCGACGCCCACAAGGTCCTCGAGGACATCGAGAACCCGTTCCTCAAGGACTTCTACGAGGACAAGGGGGGCGCGGCCTTTCAGGCGCAGCTGTTCTTCCTGCTGACCCGCAACCAGCAGTTGCAGCAGCTTCAGCAGCGGGATCTGTTCAACCAGATCACGATCTGCGACTTCATCTTTCCCAAGGACAAGATCTTCGCCTACCTGAATCTCAACGACAGCGAACTGCTGATCTACGACAAGCTCTACGACATGCTGGAGCCCCAGGTCCCCAAGCCGGATCTGGTGATCTACCTGCAGGCCAAGACCTCACGCCTCCTGGAGCGCATCAAGAAGCGCAACCGGGAGTACGAGGCGCCGATCTCCGAGGCGTACATCAACGAGGTCAACAAGGCCTACAACTACTTCTTCTTTCACTACACCCAGACACCGCTGCTGGTGATCGACACCACCTCCATCGATTTCGTCCACCGTGAAGAGCATCTGGACGAGCTGATCGAGCAGATTCGCAAGATGGAGCGGGGGGTGCAGTACTATCAACCGATGGGTTCCTGAACGGCTTAATTCCCTCGACCGAGCGGGCGGCGCGAGCCGCAGCGTGGCGGGGAGAAGGAGTGCCTCATGAAGGAAAGATTGACGGTTCCCGGTTTCCGGGCGCGCAAGGGCGGCGAACGCCTTGTCATGCTGACCGCCTACGATGCGGCCACGACGGTTGCGGCTGAAGCCGCGGGCGTGGACTGCCTTTTGGTCGGCGATTCCCTGGGCAACGTGATCCTGGGCTACGACAGCACCCTCCAGGTGACCCTGGAGGACATCCTGCACCATGCCCGGGCGGTAGGCCGCCGGCGTCAACGGGCGCTGATGGTGGTCGACATGCCGTGGATGACCTACCACGTGAGCCCCGAGGACAGCGTGCGCAACGCCGCGCGGCTGGTCCGCGACTCCGGCGCCGACGCGGTCAAGCTCGAAGGTGGCCGCAAGCGGTTGCCGATGATCGAGGCGATTCGCAACGCCGAGATCCCGGTGATGGGTCACCTGGGGCTGACTCCCCAGTCGGTGCTGCCGATGGGCGGGTTCAAGGTCCAGGGCCGCGAGAGCGAGGCCGCCGAGGCGATGGTGCGGGACGCCCACGCCCTGGTCGAGGCCGGGGTCATCGGTATCGTGCTCGAAGGGGTGCCGGCGGATCTGGCCGAACGCATCACCTCCGAGGTCGAGGTTCCGACCATCGGCATCGGCGCCGGCGCGGCCTGCGACGGCCAGGTGCTGGTCTTCCACGACCTGCTGCGCCTGCTGCCGGAGAAACCACCGAAGTTCGTGCGCCAGTACGCCGACGTTCTCGACAGTCAGGTCGATGCGATCCGTCGCTGGGTCGACGACGTGCGCGACGGTTCGTTCCCCGCCGAGCGGGAGACCTACGGCTCGGCCAAGCCCGCTTCAACCACCTGAGAGGTCGCTCTCGATGGATATCGTTCGCCGCATCCTCTCGATGAGGGAGATCGCTCGCAAGGAGCGGGAGTCCGGGCGCAAGATCGGCTTCGTGCCGACCATGGGCAGCCTGCACGAGGGGCATCTCTCCCTGGTTCGCCGGGTCAAGGAACTGGCCGACATCGTCGTGGTCTCGGTCTTCGTCAACCCCAAGCAGTTCGGAGCGGGGGAGGATCTCTCCCAGTACCCCCGGGACATCAAGCGGGATGCCGACCTGTGCATCGCCGAGGGGGTCGACTACCTGTTCCACCCCGAGCCCGAGGAGGTCTACCCCGACGGCCACGCGACGATCGTCGAGGTCGAGGGGTTGTCCCGCAAGCTCGAGGGCAAGAGCCGGCCCGGGCACTTCCGCGGCGTGACGACGATCGTGGCCAAGATGCTCAACATCGTCCACCCCCACGTGGCGGCCTTCGGCCAGAAGGACGCCCAGCAGGCGGCGATCATCCAGCGCCTGGTCAAGGACCTGATGATCGACGTGGAGGTCCTGGTCCTGCCGATCGTGCGGGACGAGGACGAGCTGGCGCTCAGCAGCCGCAACCGGTTCCTCACCGTGGAACAGCGGCGGGCGGCGGGAGCGATCCCCCGGGCGCTGCAGGCGGCCCGCCACGTGGTTGCCGAGGGTATCCGTGATCCTGAAGAGGTGGTGGCCAGCGCCCGGGAGGTCATCGAGGCGGAGCCGCTGCTCAAGGTGGACTACGTGGAGCTGGTCGATCCCCGGGACCTCAATCCGGTCACCGCCGTCGAGGGGGAGATGCTGCTGGTCCTGGCGGTCTACGCCGGTGAAACCCGGCTGCTGGACAACGCGGAGATCCGCGTCAGCTAGGCGTCTCCGGCCTCCCGGCTGCCGGCGAGCCTTCGTGCTATAAGAGTAATCAGGCGTCCAGCGCTCTACCCGCGGGCGACCTAGAGGAGTTTTTCGCCATGTCCGACACCGGAATCGTCACCCGCCAGATGTTGCGGGCCAAGGTCCACCGCATCCGCGTCACGGAGCGGCAGGTCCAGTACGTCGGTAGCCTGACCCTCGACCCCGAGTTGATGGCCGCCTGCGACATGCTGCCCTACGAGCAGATCGACATCTACGACGTCGACAACGGCAACCGCTTCACCACCTACCTGATCGAGGGCACACCGGGCAGCGGCGAGTGCTGCGTCAACGGTGCCGCCGCGCGGCTGGTCGAGATCGGTGACAAACTGATCATCTGCGCCTTCGCCGCCGTCAAGGAAAGCCACGTGCGGGGCCACAAACCCCAGGTGGTGCTGATCGGCGAGGGCAACAAGGTGCTGACCGTCGACGACGAGGAAAAGGCCGGAACCGTCGTTCCCTAGGCCCGGCGGCCGAAGGGTCCCCGAATCCGTTCCCGTCCGGTCCGCTTTCCGTCGCAAAAAGGTCTCAAGTTTCGCGGCGATCTGCCGATTCTGCACCTCTGGCGGGAGGGTGGAGTCCGGATGGCGCAGGATACCGAGGCGGTCAAGGGGCAGGAGCCGGTCTTCGACGACAAGGCTCTCGTCGAGAAGGTTGTCCGTGATGTGCAGCAGGCCAAGCGGGACGCCAAGGAGCATGTACGAACCCCGCGCCGCCGGAAGTTCGGCACCTCCTTCGTCGTCTTCTGCGTGGCCGGCCTGGCCGTCATCGCCGGCGAAGCCTGGTACCTGAGCCGCACCGCTCCCCCAGCACCCCAGGGTTCCGAAGCCGCCTACGGCGCCGAGCTCTCGTCGCGCCAGATGTCCGGTGCCGTCTCGATCGCCGACGCGATCATCGTCAACGAGGCGGTTCGCAGCTACGAGCAGGAGCGGGGCTTCCTGCCGGCGGACGCCGCGGACTTCGCTCCGATGCTTCCCGAGGGGTTGTCGGTGCGCGCCTCGGCCGGCAGCGTCGGCTATGACGCCGAGAGCGGCGAGTTCAGAATCCGGGTCAGCGATCCCGACGGCCCGGATATCGTCTTCGACTCCGAACAGAACCTGATGCGGCCGTTCCTCTCGGACTACGGCGAGGAACAACCATGAGCGCCGAGAAGAACTCCTGGGCCGCGCGCCTGCGCCGGGCCGCCGGCTACTCGCTGATCGAGGTGATGATCTCCCTGGTGATCCTGTCGGTCATCGCGGCCCTGGCCATCCCGGTGGCCCAGCGTGCGATCCACCAGAGTCATCGCGGCCGCATGCTGCACACCCTGCGCACCATCTCCGACGATCAGCTGATGTACCAGCGGGACGCGGGGACATACTTCCCGCCGGGGACCCAGTTCGGAAGTTGGGTCTACGCCTTTCAGATCTACCCCTGGGACGAGCCGTTCACCCTGCCCGGCCAGGGGAAGACGCTCCCCGCGGGCTCTCGCAAGTACACTTATTACATCCTGCGGCTCGAGCCGTTCTACCCCGAGCCCTTGATCTACGCCTACGCCCACCAGGCGTTCGACAACGATCTGGACGGCGACCCGTTCCCGGACATGTGGATCAAGGTCGGCTCCGGTCCGCCGCAGCTCTACTACGACGACTTCACCGACACGGTGCGCCCGGTCAGTTTCAACTGAGCCCCGGCCGGTCTCGCCGGCTAGAAGCGGTACTCGAAACTCGCCGAGTAGAGCTCGACCTCCTTGGTGCTCTCGGAGTCGAGGCTCTCGATCTCGATGCGCAGATCGAAGCGTCGCGTGAGCTCCACGCCGAAGCCGATGCCCCAGGCGAGGCTGGCGTCTTCCTCGACCTCACGGGCCACGCCGCCGGCGCTACGGATCAGCGAGTCCGAGCGGAACACTGCGGCACCGAGCTTGGGTGAGAAGTAGAAGCGGTCGCTAAGGGGTAGGCGGCCGCGGGCCATGACCACCAGCGCCTCGACCTCCTGCTCGATCAAGTCGCTCCCGACCTGTTGCCGGAAGTCCCCGTAGTCGTAGTAGCCGACCTCCAGGGCGATCAGCTCGTTGAACAGGATGCCGCCGAACAACTTGGCGCCGACGTCGTTGCTCTCGAAGTCGTTGTTGCGCAGGACGTCTTTTTCCTCGGAGTAGCCGACGCCGAAACCGATGTAGGTCGTCGACTCGGCGGCCACCGGGGAAACCGCCTGCGCCAGGACGACCATCGCCCCGACGCAGGCAGCGGAGAGGGGGCAGAGTTGTCTCAAGCGGTGGCCAGGCGGCTCGGGGCCGCGCCACGCCGGAGAATGCGCCGGGCCCAGCGAGGGTCCTTGTCGTTGCGGACCCGCCGGGTCATCCGGTCGAAAGCCTTGTCGATGGCGGAAAACAGATCGGGGTCGGAGGCCGAGGCCAGCACCGGGTTGCGGCCCGGCCGGACCAGCAGCAGGCGGCAGAGGGAGCCGGGGCGGGGATGGTCGGCGTCCCGCTGGCTCAGCTGTACCCGGAGGTCGCCGCCGGCGGCAGCGCGGCTCAGAGACCGCTCGGCCCGGTTCTCGACGCGGTTGCGGACCTTGGGGCTGAGGCAGGTGCGGTGGGACCGGATCTCGACATTCATTGTCTTCTCCTCCGTTTTCGTTTGCAGGAGGATTAAGCTACAGGCGGGAGAGCGTTCGGTCGAATAGATAAATCGAGGCCTATCGTTAGCTATCGACTAACGAGCGGTGCGGCGAGTGGAAGTGCTTTGCCGGAGCGGGTTTGCCGCGGCTAGCCGGCCCGATCCAGCAGCCGCCGGTGGATCTCCCGGGCGGCTTTCCGGGTCTGTTCCAGGCTCGCCTCGGTGTTGATCGAGTAGTCCGCCAGGGCCAGCTTGGTCTCGTTGGACGACTGGGCGGCGATACGGGCCAGCGCCTCGGCCTCGGACAATCCACGCTGCATCACCCGGGCGACCTGGGTCTCCCGGGAGCAGAACGCGACGATCAGCCGGTCCATGTTGCGGTAGCCGCCGGATTCGACGATCAGCGCCGCGTGGAACACCGCGATCGTAGACTCACCGCCGCCGGCAACGTACGCCTCGATGCGGCGCTTCAACTCTTCATGAACTCGCGGATGCACGATGGCGTTCAGCCGGCTCAACGCCTCGGGGTCGGCGAACACCCGGGCGCCCAGGGCGGGGCGGTCGATCCGGCCGTCGGGGAGCACGATCTCCTCGCCGAACGCCGCCACCACCTCGTCGTGGGCGCAGCCGCCGGCGTTCATCACCTCGTGGGCCAACAGGTCGCCGTCGAGGGTCAAGGCACCGAACTCCTCGAAGAAGCCGGCGATGGTGCTCTTGCCGCTGGCGATCCCGCCGGTCAACCCGACGCGCAGGATCGAGGGCCGGTTCAGGATGCGGCTCCCACCGACTCCCGGGCCGCCTGCAGGGTGTTCTGCAGCAGCAGGGCAATGGTCAGGGGGCCGACGCCGCCGGGAACCGGCGTGTAGGCCGACGCACGCTCGAGCATGTGCTGCGGGTGCACGTCTCCGACCAGGGTGGCGCCTCGCTTCTGCACCGCGCGCAGCCGCCTCTCGTTGTCGCCGAACAGCTCACGGCAGGTCGCTTCGTCCTCGACCCGGTGGATGCCGACGTCGACCACCACCGCGCCCGGCTTGATGTACTCCCGGGTGATCATCGCCGGCCGGCCGATGGCGGCCAGCAGGATGTCCGCGGAAGAGGCGATGCCGGGCAGGTCCTGGGTGCGGGAGTGGCAGATGGTCACCGTGCAGTTCTCCCGCAGCAACAGCACCGCCAGGGGTTTGCCCACGATGTTGCTGCGGCCGATCACCACCGCGTGTTTTCCCGACATCGGCACTTCGTAGCGCTTGAGCAACTCGATGATGCCGAACGGGGTGCAGGAGACCAGTCCCGGCAGGCCGGTCAGCAACCGCCCGGTGTTGTACGGATGGAAGCCATCGACATCCTTTTCGGGAGCGATGGTTTCGATCACCTTCTGGGAGTCGACCCCCTCAGGCAGCGGAAGCTGCACCAGGATGCCGTGAACCGACGGATCGTCGTTGAGCCGGCGCACGGTGTCCAGGATCTCCGCCTCGGAGGTATCCGCCGGCAGGCGCAGCGCTTCGGATTTCATGCCGACCTCGGTGGCCGACTTTTCCTTGTTGCGCACGTAGATCTGGGACGCGGGATCCTCGCCGACCAACACCACCGTCAGGCCGGGGCGCACGCCGTGGTTTTCCTGCAGTTCGGCGCAGCCCTTGGCGACCTCTTGATGAATGGCCTTGGCCGTGGCCTTGCCGTCAAGCTTGCGCGCACTCGATTCGGTTTGCATCAGAAGGATCCCGTCACCGCTTGACGCGGCGGTAAGGGGCGCGGTGGACGCCCATCTGGCCCATCGGCAGCATCGGCCGTAGCTCGACGGTGAACTGCCGGGTGTTGTGAACGACGTAGCGGAAGATCAGCAGGCCGGAAACGGTCTGTCCCGGTTCGGGGCGCACCTGGCTGGCCAGCAGCGCCTTGCCCGCCTGCTCGTAGGCCGGCGGGAACTCGCGGCCCAGCATGCGCAGGTTGGTCTTCAGGGTCTGGAGGTCGATCGGATACTGGACCTTGGTCTTCTTGCCGCCGATCAGCCAGCAGTCCTCGACCCGCAGGGACAGATCGGGGCTCGTCAGGTTGGTCACCTCGACGAGGAAGGTCATGAAGCGAGGGGGTCCCTCGGGGGTCGCGAAAGGGTCGGTGCGCGAGCCGGTGGTCTCGAGGATGTAGTCCGCCCGCTCGTCGTCGTCGAGCTGCAGCAGGCGCAGCTGGTAGCCCTGTCCCTCGAGCAGCCAGCCGAACTCGCCATGGGTCGGCGCCCCCTCGAGGTCGGTGGCCGGGGCGTAGGCGGAAACCTTGCGCTCTTTCTTGCCGGCGTCGACGGCCGGGCCGCCGGCCAGGAGCATGGCAAGGCCTGTCAGCAGAATCGTGAGATTTCTCATCACGGCCGAAGAATAACGCGTCTGTGGTCTCGACGCACCCAGGGTCTGTTTGGCGCATCCCGGTGCCGCCGCCGGCCCGCTCCCGGCGGCCTCCCGGGCCCCGTGGGGCCTGGGCTCCGGTGGTAGAATGCCCGCCTGACCACCCATACGGACGAAACCCACATGAGCCTCGACAAGATCGTGATCCGCGGCGCCGCGGAGCACAACCTGAAGCATGTCAATCTGACCCTGCCGCGGAACAAGCTGGTGGTGGTCACCGGGGTCTCGGGCTCGGGGAAATCCTCCCTGGCCTTCGACACCCTCTATGCCGAGGGGCAGCGGCGCTACGTCGAGTCGCTGTCGGCCTACGCCCGCCAGTTCCTCGAGCAGATGGAAAAGCCGGATGTCGAGTCGATCGAGGGGCTGTCGCCGGCGATCTCCATCGAGCAGAAGACCACCTCGCGCAACCCCCGTTCCACGGTGGGTACCGTCACCGAGATCTGGGACTACCTGCGGCTGTTGTTCGCCCGGGTCGGCGAGCCTCACTGTCACGAGTGCGGCAAGCGGATCACCTCCCAGTCGGTTCAGGACATCGTCGACGACGTGCGGCAGTTGCCCAAGGGGGCGCGGATCCAGGTGTTGGCGCCGATCGTCCGCGGCCGCAAGGGGCACTACAAGAAGGAGCTGCGGGAGGCGGCTCGGCGGGGCTTCGTCCGGGCGCGGATCGACGGCGAGGTGCGGGATCTCGGCGAGGAGATCGACCTCGACAAGAAGTACAAACACACCATCGAGATCGTGGTCGACCGACTGGTGGTCAAGGACGACCTGAAGAACCGGCTGACCGACTCGGTGGAGACGGCGCTGACTGAGGCGGACGGCCTGGTGGTCATCGACGTCGGCGGCGAGCGGGATCTGCTCTACTCGCGGCACCTCGCCTGTTCCGATTGCGGCGTGTCGGTGCCCGAGCTGGCGCCGCGGATGTTCTCGTTCAACAGCCCCTACGGCGCCTGCCCCGAATGCGACGGCCTCGGAGTGCGCAAGTCCTTCACCAAGGAGCGGGTGCTCAAGGACGAGTCCAAGAGCCTGCGGGACGGCGCCCTGGCCTGGGGGGACGGCAACTGGTCCCAGGTGCTGGAGCAGAGCCTCTACAAGGCCTACAAGGTCAATCCGGACACTCCCTACAAGAAATTTCCCGCGGCGTTCAAGAAGGTGCTGTGGGAGGGGGCGGGCAAGAAGGAGTTCGACTTCCGCTGGCAGGGCAAGCGCTCGACCTACGAGTGGCGCAAGCGCTGGGAAGGGGTGCTGCCGCTGCTGGAGCGCCGCTACCGGGACACCTCGTCGGAGTCCCGCCGGGAAGACCTCGAAAAGCTGATGGCGATCCATCCCTGCCCCGCCTGCAACGGCGCGCGGCTGCGTCCCGAAACCCTGGCGGTGCGGATCGCAGGCAAGAACATCGCCGAGCATTCGTCGATGTCGGTCTCCGGTGCGTCGGCGACCTTCCGCGAGCTGCGCTTCAACAAGCGGGACAAGCAGATCGCCGAGCCGATCCTGAAGGAGATCCGGGAGCGTCTCGGTTTCCTCGACAACGTCGGGCTCGGCTACCTGTCTCTCGATCGCAGCGCGGCGACCCTTTCCGGCGGCGAGGGACAGCGTATCCGGCTGGCGACCCAGATCGGTTCCCGCTTGACCGGCGTGCTCTACATCCTCGACGAGCCCTCGATCGGTCTGCACCAGCGGGACAACCGCCGCCTGCTCGACACCCTGATGAAGATGCGCGACCTGGGCAACACGGTGATCGTGGTCGAACACGACGAGGAGACGATCCGCGAGGCGGACTGGGTCGTCGACCTGGGGCCCGGTGCCGGCGAACTCGGCGGCGAGGTGGTGGCCGAGGGCACGCCCAAGGCGATCGCCCGCAACAAGAAGTCGATGACCGGGGCGTATCTGTCGGGACGGGACGCCATCGCCACCCCTGACGAGCGGCGTGGAGGGAACGGCAAGTCGATCACCGTGGCCGGCGCCCGGCAGAACAACCTGACCGGCGTCGACGTGCGCTTTCCGCTGGGAGTGCTGACCTGCGTGACCGGCGTCTCCGGCTCGGGCAAGAGCACTCTGGTCAACGAGATCCTGCACAAGGCGCTGGCCCGGGAACTCCACGGAGCGGAAGCCCAGCCGGGCGAGCACAAGAAGATCAACGGGATCCAGCACCTGGACAAGGTGATCGATATCGACCAGTCGCCGATCGGCCGGACGCCGCGTTCGAACCCGGCGACCTACGTGGGGCTGTTCACGCCGATTCGCGAACTGTTCTCGATGGTTCCCGAGGCGCGGATGCGCGGCTACAAGCCCGGCCGCTTCTCGTTCAACGTGCGCGGCGGCCGCTGCGAAGCCTGTGAGGGCGGCGGCATGCTCAAGATCGAGATGCACTTCCTGCCCGACATCTACGTGACCTGCGACACCTGTGCCGGCGCGCGCTACAACCGCGAGACCCTGGAGATTCTCTACAAGGGCAAGAACATCGCCGAGGTGCTGGAGATGTCGGTGCACCAGGCTCTCGAGTTCTTCGACGCGGTGCCCAACGTACGGGAAAAGCTGCAGACCCTCTACGACGTGGGCCTCAGCTACATCCGGCTGGGGCAGCAGGCGACGACGCTGTCCGGCGGTGAGGCCCAGCGGATCAAGCTCTCCAAGGAGCTGTCCCGCAGGGCCACCGGCCGCACGGTCTACATCCTCGACGAACCGACCACCGGGCTGCACTTCGACGACATCAAGAAGCTGCTCAGCGTGCTCAACCGCCTGGTCGACCAGGGCAACAGCGTGATCGTGATCGAGCACAACCTCGACGTGATCAAGACCGCCGACTGGATCATCGACCTGGGTCCCGAGGGGGGCGACGGCGGCGGCACCATCGTGGCCGAGGGCACCCCCGAGGAGGTCGCGCGGATCAAGGGCAGCCACACCGGTGAGTTCCTCAGCCGGCTGGTCGACGGGGGCGGGGCAGCCTCCGCCCCGGGTTCCCGGCGCAAGGCGCCGAAAAAGGCCGCGGCCAAGACCCCGGCCAGGAAGACCAAGGCCAAACCCGCGTCCCGGGCGGCTTCCGGGCGCAAGGCCGCGCCTCGCCGGCGCAGCCGGGGCCGTGGCGCGTCGGCCGAGGCTTGAATAGATCGACGGCTCGCGGGTAGTCTCCGACCGATGAACAGGGAGGAGCAGCGATGACGGCGACCCAAAAGGGCAAGGCTCCACGGGAGCTGGGTCAAATCCGCGAGCGCGGCAGCGGTTCGACCCGCCTCGAGGCGTTCAGCGACGGGGTCTTCGCCATCTCGGCGACCCTGCTGGTCGTCTCCCTCGAAGTGCCCCGCACCTACGCGGAGTTGGTGGACAACCTCTGGGGCTTCGTCTCCTTCGCCTTCAGCTTCGCCATGCTGGTGCTGATCTGGGTCTGCCACAACGGCTTCTTCCGGCGCTACGGCCTGCAGGACGGCTGGACCGTGCTGCTCAACTCGATCTTGCTGTTCGTGGTGTTGTTCTACGTCTACCCGCTCAAGTTCATCTCGACGGGTATCGGATCGTTGTTCGGCGCGAGGGCCGGGGGCACGGAGCCGGTGATCGGCAGAGCCGAGGATCTGATCAACCTGTTCGTGATCTACGGTCTGGGTTTTGCCGCGGTGTTCAGCTGCTTCGCCATGCTGTACATGAGAGCGCTGCGGCTTGCCGACAAGTTGGAATTGGACCCCTACGAACGCTTCGATACTCGCTTCTGGATCGTGCACCACCTGGTCTACGTCGTTCTCGGGTTGGTTTCCGTCGGGGTGGCCCTGACCGGGTTCGGGATCCGGGTGGGTGGGCCCGGTTGGGTCTACGTGCTGATCGGCCCGGCCCAGGGCATGCTCAGCGTGTACATGACCCGGCGGCGGCGGGTGCTCAACGCCGGACCCGCCCGGTGAGCCCTGGGGTGCGCCGCGCCCTGTTCTGGTCGCTGGATCCCGACGCCCCTTCCTTCCGCCACCGGCTGCAGCCGCTGGCCGAAGCGCTCGAGGCGCGGGGCTGGAGTTGGGAACTCGATCCCTTGCCCCGCCGCGGCTACGGCCTGCGTATCCTGCGGCGCCTGCGCCGGCTGCGGGAGTCCGACCTGCTGGTGCTGCACAAGTTCCGGCTGGCTCCCGGCGAGCACGGCCCGGTGCGGCGGCTGGCCCGGCGGATCCTGTTCGATTTCGACGACGCGATTCAGTTGCGCCAACCCCGTCGCCCGGGAGACCCGCCCGAGACCGGCGGGCTGCGCCGCAAGCGGATGGACCGCACCGTGGGAATGGCCGACCTGGTCTTCGCCGGCAACGAGGAGCTCGCCGGCTACGCCCGTGGCGTGGCATCCCGGGTCGAGGTGGTGCCGACCGGCGTCGACCTGGAGCGCTACCCCGAGGAGGTGCCCTCCCGTTCCGGCAACACGGTGGTCTGGATCGGGCGCCCGGAGAATCTCGCCTATTTGAACGCTGTTCACGAAGCCCTCGCCGCGATCGCCGCCGCGCGGCCGGCGTTCCGGCTGCGCATCGTCTGCTCCGAGTTCCCCGATTGGAACGATGTGCCCATCGAGCGGGTGCCCTGGAGCACCGAGGGGGAGATCGAGGCGTTGCGCAGCGCCGACATCGGCATCATGCCCCTGGCCGATGATCCCTGGACCCGGGCCAAGTGCGGCTTCAAGCTGCTGCAGTACATGGCGGCCGGGTTGCCCTGCGTCGCCAGCCCGGTCGGTGTGAATCGCGAGATCGTAACGACCGACTGCGGCTTCCTCTGTGACGATACGGAGGCATGGCGCCGGGCCCTTCAGACCTTGCTGGAGAGCGCCGGAACCCGGGGGGCGATGGGGCGGTCGGGCCGCTCCCGGGCCGCCGGGCACTACGCCCAGCGATCGATCGCGGCGGCCTCGGCGGAGCGGATCGAGCGCTTTGTCGCCGCCGCCGCCGGGCGCGGTTGACAGAAAAAACACCCCTGTCTAACCTGTCCCCGTCCGGGGTTTAAGTAGCACTTATCAAACGACCTACCGGTTCGTCGGCGTTTTCGCGGACACTCCGCTCGGGTCCCCAGGTAGACGGTAGGAGAGAGCGATGCCCTCCTTGAAGGAGAAGTTCGCGGCGAAGGTCCCGGACATGCGGGATCGCGTCAAGCGAATCCTCAAAGAGCACGGAGAGACCAAGATCTCCGATGTGACCATCAGTCAGGCCTACGGCGGCATGCGCGGCGTGAAGTGCATGGTCACCGAAACCTCGGCTCTCGATCCTAACTCGGGCATCCGCTTCCGCGGCTACACCATTCCCGAACTTCAAGAGAAGTTGCCCCGCGCCGCCGGCGGTGAAGAGCCGCTCCCCGAAGGGCTGTTCCACCTGCTGTTGACCGGCGAGTTGCCGACCGCCGACGAGGTCGCCGAGATTACCGCGGCGTGGCGTCAGGAGAAGGAGCTGCCGGGCCACGTCAAGGCTTGCCTCGACGCGCTGCCTCAGGACACCCACCCGATGAGCCAGTTCTCGGTGGGTATCGTCGCGCTTCAGCGCGACTCGATCTTCGTCAAGCGCTACCGCGAAGGCATGTCGAAGATGGACTACTGGGAGCCGACCTTTGACGACGCCATGGTGCTGCTCGGCCGCCTGCCGTTGCTCGCCGCCTACATCTACCGCCGCAGCTACAAAAACGGTGAGCACCTCGCCGGTACCGCCGACGCCGACTGGGCCGGCAACCTGGCGGGCATGCTGGGCATCGACCGGCCCCAGTTCCAGGAGCTGATGCGGCTCTACATGACGATCCACGCGGACCACGAGGGGGGCAACGTCAGCGCCCACACGACCCATCTGGTCGGTTCGGCGCTCTCCGACGTCTACCTGTCCCTGGCTGCCGGGATGAACGGCCTGGCGGGCCCGCTCCACGGCCTGGCCAACCAGGAGGTCATCCGCTGGATCCTGAACATGAAGCAGGAGATCGGCGGCACCCCCAGCAAGGACCAGGCGGCGGACTACGTGTGGAAGACCCTCAAGGAGGGGCGCGTGGTGCCCGGCTTTGGTCACGGCGTGCTGCGGGTCACCGATCCGCGCTACATGGCGCAGCAGAAGTTCGCCGACAAGCACCTGCCCGACGACGAGAACTACAAGATCGTGCGCATGCTCTACGAGGTGGTGCCCAACATCCTGCTCGAACAGGGCAAGGCCAAGAACCCGTGGCCCAACGTCGACGCCCACTCCGGGTGTCTGCTGGTGCACTACGGTCTGGTCGAGTACGACTTCTATACCGTGCTGTTCGGTGTCTCTCGGGCGATGGGCGTGCTCGCCTCGCTCGTCTGGGACCGCGCGCTGGGGCTGCCCCTCGAGCGGCCCAAGAGTGTGACCACCGAATGGATGGAGCAGCAGGTCTCCGGCTAACGCCGGAAGCCGAGCAGGGCACCGCGCCCGGGAGGCCGCCGTGCTCCAGATCCAGGACCCGCGCAAGAACGACCCGCGCAAGAAAGACAAGTCCACTCCGCGCCATAAGCTGGAGCGGACGATGCTGTCCACCGTCGGCAGCTACGGTCTGATCGACGAGGGGGACAAGATCCTCGTTGCGGTCTCCGGCGGCAAGGACAGCTACACCCTGCTCGACCTGCTCGAGGGGGCGCGCCGCAAGGCGCCGGTCAAGTTCGAGCTGGTCGCCGTGCACCTGGATCAGGTGCAGCCCGGCTACGACGGCAAGCCGCTCGAGGAATGGCTGCAGGCCTCGGGGATCCCTCACGAGATCCTGCGCGAGGACACCTACAGCGCCGTGATGGCCAACTCCGGCCCCGGCGGCCCCAACGAAGGGGACGCCTACTGCCGGGTCTGTTCCCGCCTGCGCCGCGGCATTCTCTACGACGCCGCCGAGAAGCTCGGCTGCAACAAGCTGGCGCTGGGGCACCATCGGGACGATGCCCTCGAAACCCTGCTGATGAACCTGTTCTTCTCGGGCAAGCTGCAGGCGATGCCGGCCAGCTACACGACCAACGACGAACGCTACGACGTGATTCGGCCGATGATCGAGTGCGGCGAGTCGCTGATCGCCGAGCACGCAGCGTCGGCGGGCTACCCGATCCTGCCCTGCAACCTGTGCGGGTCCCAGACCGATCTCAAGCGGGTGCGGATGAAGAAGCTGCTGGAGCAGCTCGAGGCGGAGAGCCCCGACGTGCGCTCGGTGATGCTGGCGGCGCTGCGCAACGTGCGCCCCAGCCATCTCCTCGACCGCGAGGTCACCGAGGCCTGGCTGTCCCGGGCCGGCGACTACGCACCCCGCCGCTAGCGATTTCGCAGAGGGTAGTGCCTGAGTCCGGGGTCGTGGCGCGCGGATAGTCGAAGCCGCGAGTTTCCCTACGTGGCGGCTACCGGCGGCGACCGTCGGCAAGTTCCGGGGGGCGGCCATCGTGTTAGTCTCGGCATCAACGGTCGACGGATTACCTGAACGACCCGTCCGGGAGGAGCTCAATGAGGCACGCCACCTTGATCGTCGCCGCGCTGCTTGCCCTTATGTGTGCATCCGAGGCGCGAGCGATCTGTAATCCGCCGAGATCGTTCGGGAGCGGAACACCCGGCAACTACTTCTACTTGAGGCTGGGGAACGAGACCGGCAGCCAGGCCAACCAGATCGGACGCTTCTGGGAGCCGACCCTTCGCGAGGTGCGCAATGAAGGGACCTATGACGACGAGATCTGGATCAACGAGTATTACCCGGGTACCGACGGTTGGTATCTGCGAGGCAATCTCGGTGAGCCTGGACCCGAAGGATGCATCGAGAGAGAGATGCTGGTGGTCGTGGAGGATCTGGTCGACATGGGGGAGGGGCTCCGCCCCGTCCTGACCCTCGGGCGCATCGACCGGACTCTTGGTGAGTTGCTGGTCTACGATTTCACGAGACTGGAGCGCGATTGGACGAGTGCGCCGCTTCCTGAGGTCGACGTGCTCTCCCAGACGACGGCAGGCGACAGCGTGGTGTTGGAGTTGGCGTTGCCGGCGCTCAATGAGGTCTCGAACACTCTCGAAGGGCTCGAAGCAGGTGATACGCTGGTCGCGTATCAGGTTCGCCAGGCCGCGGTCGACCGGGGCGCGCCTGCGCCGTCATTCGGCATCGCTCCCTGGGTTGTCGCGGGTGAGATCGGCTATACCGGAGAACCGGTGGATCGGGCCAGCGTGTCGATCGACTGCTCCGACTCGAGCAAGGATGTCTACGCCGCGATCTCCGTTCGCTTTATCGACGACGTCGTCACCAGCTACGTCGGTCCTGCGCAGCAGATTGCCTGCCCCGACGCGAACTTCGAGTTCGCTCGTTTCGAGCCGAGACTGGCCCTGCTGAGTTTCGGCCTCGAGAATGCGGATGCCTTCAGCCTCGTCGCGGACTATGGACTTGACCCGGACAGCGACGGCATCGACCCGGCGAATGAGGCCGTTCGACTGGACGTCGGCCGGTTCAGGCTGGAGCTGCCGGCAGGTTCGTTCGAGTGCGCCGCGACTACTTGCCGCTACGATACCGGCGATGTCCAGATCACCATCACCGAGGGCCGGCTGGTGGTGCGGCTGTCCTCGGTAGATCTTGCGGGGAACTCCAACGAGGTCGATGTAGCCCTGATCGTGGGCAACGACCAGGTCGCGGACCGCCTGGAGTTGATCGGGCGCCTGGGGCTACCGCGAATCCGAGACTGACCGGTCCGTCGGGCTTCGCCGCGGCCGGCGCGGGAAGTGCTGCTACTGCACGTATCCCAGGGTCCGTAGCCGCTGGAGCCGCGCCTCCTGGGCCGCTGCGTCGACTTCGCTTACCGGAGGGGTGAAACCCAGGAAGCAGAGCGTGGTGGCTGCCTCTCCCTGGGGCGTGACCGTGGCGCGGAAGGTCTCCCCCTCGACGGCGATCGCGCCGAATCGGGGCATCTCCCGGAAGTCGCCCTGGACCGCCTGCCGCTGGTCAGCAACCTCGACGACCGCTTCCCCCCGGAGCTTGAGGGTCAGGTCGTAGGGGCCGTCAGGCATCGGAATCTCGATCTCGAGGGGTTCGTCCCCCGGCTCGTTGGACAGGCAATCGTTGATCCCTACGCGAACCGGACGCCAGGAGGACTCCGAACTCAGGTGTTTGGCCGAGATCGCAAAGGCCGAGCGCGGTTGTTCACCGCTGCGCGCGGCGACAAAGCGATCGTAGGGGGCCTTCAGCGCCTCCCGATATTCCGACGCGAGTTGCTCGACCAGGTCACGGCGGTCTTCGAACAGGTTGACGCGCTCTCCCGGATCCTCTTCCAGATCGAACAGCCGCCCGGTCAGCTTCTCCGGATCGATCGGCTGCTCTCCGAGCAACGCCTCGGGCTCGTCGAACAGGCACTTGTAGCGCCCGGAACGAATGCCGTGGTTGTAGAGCGCGTGGGGCTTCGGCTCGGCCTGCCCATCCAGTACCTCCAGCAGGTCGACTCCGTCGAAGCGTTTGCCGAGGGGTACCGGCACGCCACCCAGGGCCAGCAGCGTCGGGCCGACATCGACCCCTTCCGTCGGACCGGCGTACCGCGCGGGCTGCAGACGGCTCGGGTCGTAGAGAATGAAGGGAATACGCGCCACCGGCTCGTACCAGGGTCCGCCGTGGGTCAGGATCGACGCACCGTCCTCTTCGTAGCGCCCAGGGCCTTCCAGCAGATTCTCGCCATGGTCCGAGGTGATCGCAATGGCGGTTCGCTCCAGGCCGCGCTTGCGCAGATGCTCGACCAGGCGGCCGATCTGACCGTCGGCGTAGCGCAGGCTGCCGTCATACATCGCGTCGAGATAGCGCCGGTCTTCAGCGGAGAGCGGCGACCGCAGATCCTTGGGCCAGCCGTTGTTCTTGAAGCTGGAAGCGTTGTAGGTCGACGCCCCGAAAAGCGTCTGAGCCTCACCATCGAAATAGTGGGGGAAGTGCGTGTCCATCAGGTGGACGTAGAGGAAGAAGTCGTGCTCGCGGTTCTCGTCGATCCAGTCGATGGTGTAGTCGATGACCTTCTCGGCGAGGGTGTAGCCCTGCTTGCCGGCGCCGATCCGGGCGCTGGTGCTGTGGGTCTCGATGAACTCCTCGGCGAAGGGGGTGTCCTCGCCGGTCCAGTTGTGTGCCGAGATCGCGGCGGTCAGGAAGCCCGCCTCCTCGAAGGCACGCACGAAGGAGATCGCCTCGTCGTCGGGCCGCTGGAACAGGTTGTCCGGGTGCGAGAACGGTACATGTGCGCTGTTGGGGAAGATCGGTGCAACGAAGTAGCGCGAGTAGAGATAAGAGGGCACCGACATGCGCGTCGCGGTGTCCTGAGCGTAGTGCTGCTCGAACACCACACCCGCCGCGGCCAATTCGTCCATGACCGGAGTGGTCGGGTGCTCGTAGCCGTAGGCCGAGAACCGGTCCGAGCGCGCGGCGTCCAGCAGGATCATGATGACCTGACGCGGCGGATCGCGATCGGTGCTGCTGCAGGCCGGCAACAGGGATGCGATCAGGCAGACAAGGACGAGAAGCCGTTTTTTACTCATCCAGGCGGAATATATTCCGCGTCGGGAGGCCGGCAAGTAGGCCGAGCCGCCGCCCGGTCCGGGCCAGGGGGGCGTCGTCCGGCAGGGCGTCGAGGGGCTCCCCGGGCCCGATATAGTGTGGCTCAGGTGAACTTGGCCCGGCGGGCCCCTGACCGAGCATGGCTGTCTCGTGCCGGGGATTTCGCCCCTCGTCGATGATTTGGAGGCTGATGGTGAGCATCGGGTCGCACCGGAGGTGCTGCGCGCGGCGGGCCCTTGTGGCGCTCGTTCTCCATGCCGCCGTCTTGCACGCCGCGGCCGGATCGCTGAGCTTCGGCGAGAACCCGCCTTCGAGCTACGAGTACGGCCTGCACACGACGCTGCCGGCGACCTTCGGGCAAGGGGAGTTCACCTTCGAACTCTGGGTGCAGCTCGATCCCGCCTTTCCCGTGGGTCCCTGTATCCCGGACACGCCGGGGCAGCGCAGCAACTGGTGCGATGAGGACGAGATCCCGTACGGCGGCTCCAGCTGGTGGTTCAGCGGCAACTTTCTGCTGGACGGGCACAACAACGGCTCCTGCTTCTGCGACGGGACCTTCAGTCTGCAGTTCTACGGCGGCGGCCGTCTGCGTTGGCTGTTCGGGGACGGGGACGATCCCGGTCCGGGAGATGTCTGGTCGGTCGGCGCCTTCCCCGCCTCGTCGACGCCCGGTCTGCGCGACGGAGACTGGCATCAGATCACGCTGGTGCGCCGTTTCGTCGGCGTGAGCGAATCGCGGCTCGAGCTGTGGATCGACGGCAGCCTGATCGACGACGAGACCTCCGGCGTGCGCACCGACATGCGTACCTACTGGGACAGCTGGCCCGGCTTTCCTGCCGGGCAGGAGGGCTGGTTCTGGGGAGCGGAGAAGCAAGCAGCTATCGGCGTGCTGACCCAGTACGAGGATCACAAGGGGTTGCTCGACGAGTTGCGATTCTGGTCCCGGGCAAAGTCCGCTGCCGAGATCGCCGCGGACTACGACCTCGAGGTGACCGGCTCCGAGCTCGGGCTCGTCGCGTGGTTCCCCTTCGACGAGAACGGCGGGAGTCAGACATGCGACCGGCTGGACCCCGGCTTCTGCATGACGCTGATCGATAACCCGATGCTCGGTTTGTGGTCCGTGGCCGAGGCCCCGCTCCGCGCCGCTTCCGGGGTCGGGCAGGTGCCCGGCCGGGCTTCGCAGGGTGTGCCGCTGACCCTGGCGAAGACCGGGCCGGGGGTGGTGACCCTCGATTGGGGCGGGAGCTGCTCCGCTGATGCCGATGACTTCGCCGTTTACCGGGGGCAGCTCGGAGTCCCCGGAGACTACTCGTCTGAAACGTGCAGCACCGGCGGGGCCACGAGCTGGGACGTGCCCCTGGCGACGGCAGGTGGGGAGTTCTTCATCGTCGTACCCAGAGACGGCACCCGCGAGGGCTCCTACGGGAGCGATTCCGGCGGAAACCGGCGGTCCCCCTCTTCCACCCCCTGCGTGGCAGAGTTCGCTCCCGGCGGCTGCTAGCTGCACCTTCCCTGACCGCCCGCAGCTGAGGTAGGCTTCGGTCGAGGGGCACGGGATTCTCGATCAGCGGAGGGATAGTGATGGACGACCAGCAGATGGCGGCGTGGATGAAGTACGCCCAACCGGGCGAAGGTCACGAGTTTCTGAAGAAGCTTGCCGGCGCCTGGAAGGCGGACTGCACCTTCTGGATGCAGCCCGGCGCCGACGCGACCAAATCCGAGGGGGCGATGCAGTGCGAGCCGATTCTGGGTGGCCGCTTCCTGCAGGCGAACTACTCGGGAGACATGGGCGGGCAGCCGTTCCAGGGCATGGCCATGGACGGCTTCGACAACAAGAAACAGAAGTACATCGGTACCTGGATGGACACCATGGGCACGATGATGCTGGTGTTCGAGGGAGACCTGGACGAGAGCGGCAAGGTGCGCACGATGGTGGCGAACTTCACCGACGCCTTCACCGGCCAGCCGGCCCAGATGAAGGGCATCACCCGCATCGTCAGCGACGACGAGCACGTCTACGAGGGCTGGATGACCGGCCCCGACGGCGCCCTGTTCAAGACGATGGAGATCGTCTACACCCGGGCCTAGCACCCCGGTAACTCCGGCCGAAACAAAGAAACCCCGGCGACGGAGGAGTCGTCGCCGGGGTTCCGCCTTGCGCCGCGTTCGCAGCGCTGTCTGCCGCTTTACTTGCCTCCGGGTCCGCCGGAGCTGCCGCCGCCCGGCCCGGTCGTCGGGTTCGTCGTCTGGTGGGTCGACGAGGGGTTGCTGCGCCGCCAGCCGCTGTCCACGCTGCGCACCTCGGCGAAGTAGACGCCGCCCGGCAGCTGGATGAACCGCTCGAGGCCCGAGCCCTGGAGTGACGGCCCAGCCTGGAAGCTCCAGCTCAGGATGTCTCCCAGGCCTGGCGCCGAACCCACCCGCAGTTCGTAGCCGAACCCGGGCTCGGGGGTTTCGTCGCCATGCACGCCCGGGGCCTCCCAGGTGAACAGATAGCCGTTGCGCGCGGCGTCGTAGCTCGACTGGAGCTTGATCGGCGCCGCCGGGTAGTCGTTGCGTTCGATGTAGTCGGCGATGTTGGACTCGTAGCTGATGATCCGTAGATCGTTGTTGATGTCGTAGCCGATCATGAACGGTTCCAGGTCGCCGTCGTTGCCGAAGTCTCCCCAGGCGGTGTCGGTGCCGTGGAGCAGGGTGATCGCCGAGACCGAATCGCTCTGCACGGTCCCGAGTCCGGTGCGGTTGCGCAGGTACCAACCCGAGACCCCGTTGGCCTCGTGGAGGCCGAGGGCCACCACCGCACCCCAGGCGTCGTTCTCGTGGTCGACGATCTTGCCGTCGCCTGCAGCGATCTGGTGGTCGAACGAACCCGCCGTCGCGTAGGCGCTGAAACCGGTGGTGGATTGCTGCATCAACTTGGTGACCCGTACGGCGCCGTCGTCGAACATGACGAAGGCGTCCGAGAGGCCGTCGGCATCGAAGTCCCCGAGATCGAGGTCTCCGGCGCCGGTGGTGCCGTAGAACTCGATGTCATCCCGGGTGAATCCGGTGGCGCCACCCCAGAAGACCCGCAGGCCGGCGGCGCCGGTGGCGTCCTCACCGAGAGAGACGGCGTCGTAGTAGCCATCCTGGTTGATGTCGGCGGTCTCCCAGTCTCCGGTCATCGGGTCGATGCCCAGGCTGACCGGCGCCATGGCGCCGGCGAAGTCCCAGGCCATGACTCGGGGCCCCGGAGCTGCACCGTTGTTCTCGCCGAAGACCACGATCAACGGCCGCGGCCGGTCGTTGGCGGTGATCACCCGCACGACCTTGTCCGACAGGGCCCCCAGGGGTTCGGACATCGGCGTGGGCACCAGGGTGCCGCTGCCGTCGTTGCGCAACATCTCGAGGAAGGTCATGCCGCCGGCCGGGTTGTAGCTGACCGTCAGGACATCCAGGTCCCCGTCGCGGTCCACGTCGGAGGCGTAGAGGTCGTCGACCGCGTTCCAGGGCTCGATCTGGGAGATGAAGGTGGCGCCCCCTCCGTTGCCGCCCAGCACGTAGATGTTGCCGCCGCCGAAGGCCGTGCGAGAGCCGAGGATCACCTCGTCGTCACCGTCCTGGTTGAGGTCGGCGGCGATGACCACCGCGGCATCGATGTCCAGGTTGAGGTCCATGCCCTCGAACACCGGGACGATGGAGACCTTGACCTCGCCGGAGCCGGTGTTCCCGGCGCGATCGACGGCGGTGTAGCGAATGACGCCGGTGCTGGGGGCGGGTACGTCATCCACGCGCCAGGCGAAGCTGCCGTCCTCAGGCCGGTTGTCGGCGATGGAGTAGGTCGCTCCGCTGTCGGTCACGTAGTCGATCTCGACGTGATCCACGCCGGAGAGGTCGTCCTGGCTTTCCCACTGCAGCGTCTCGAGGTAGCCCAGCACGAAGGTGTCGCCCTCGATCGGAAGCGGCATGTCGGTGATGTACGGGTCGGTCAGGTCGATGAGGAACGGCCCGAGGTGGGCGGTTGCCGTACCCGGGTGGCCGGCCATGTCCTCGCTCTGTACGTGGACCCAGCGGTCCCGTCCCTCGCTCATCGAGTGGCTCTCGTTGTTTTCCAGCAGCTTCGAGGAAAACCAGGGGGTGCCGCCGGTGGGGAGCTCGGTGTCCGACACGTCGTCGTCGTCCACGTAGTAGCGGTAGCTGCCGCTGACGTCGTCGGATCCGTCGACGATCCGCAGATCCATCATCGGCTTGTTGCTCCACAGGCCGATCACGTGAGAGGTCGTGCTGATGCTGACCGGGTCGGGGGACAGGACGTCCTGGGCGTTGCCGATATCCGCGCCGTTGTAGGCGTAGGCGGCGTAGAGATCGGGAACGACGACGTCATCGCCGCCGCGCTGGATGCGGTACTCGTCCCAGAATTCATCGAGCCCCACCGGGTGGGAGTTGAGGTCCGCCAGGCCGCAGCTCTTGTGCGCCGGTACCTTGGCGGTAAACACGTCGATGACCCATTGAACCGGGACCTCGGCGACCTCGTCGATCAGGGGGTTGGTCGATGGGGTCTCGCCGTCGCCGTCGGGGTCGAGATGGTCCTGATCGCTATCGATCAGGTCCCAGAGCACGTTGGCGACCACCGATTCCACCGCCCGGGGGTCCTGCCAGGCGGTTACCTCGCCGGCGTCGCAGGGGTTGTCCTCGATATCGTAGATCCAGTGGCCGAGCAGCAGGTCGTCGTAGCTGCCGAAGTACTGGATGCCTCCTTCGACGGCGTACCACTCGGCGAAGCCCTCGAACCAGCCCCAGCAGAGGTTGGGGTCGCTGGAGAGGCGGTCGGTGATTTCGTTGCACTCGGCGTGGGAGTTGTAGGAGGGGACCGCCGAGAAGGCGGCGATCTTGTCCTGGAGGAAGTGGCCGTACTCGTGCAGGAAGATCGGAGCGTCGGCGCCGGGCAGGTAGATCGTGTTCATCACCCGCTCGTACCAGGCGGTCTTGTTGTTGTTCATTCCAAGGCGCACCACCACGCTTTCTCCCGGGATGTTGGAGTCATTGAGATCCTCGATGTACTGGCCGAGGATGTGGGCCATGGTGGTGATGTAGAACGCCCGGGACTTCATGTTTTCCTGGTTGCCGTTCATGGTGTTGAAGGTGTGGTCGTTGTCGTTGACCGCCTCGATGTCGCCGAGGTCGCAGACGCTGTCTACCGGGCAGGCGCTCCAGTCGATCAGGTCACTGACGTCGATCTTGGTCTTGAGCACCTTGTCGGTGCCCAGGTTCTGGCCGACGCCCTTGAACTTCTTGACCCGCACGTAGTCGTTCCGGGCCTTGACCTTCATGGTCAGGTTGGGTGTTCCGGTGATCTGGATGCGGAAGTTTCCGTCTGCGTCGGTGATGTCGGTGCCGCACTGGATCGTCCAGCCGTCGTCGAGCTCGACCTCGACGTGGCCGAGCGGATCGCCCTGACTCAGGTAGTCGTTGCCGTCGACCAGCTCGATGAGGTTGCCGTCGTCGTTGAGCGTCGAGCCTGTATCCGGATCGGTGATCCGGTCGATATTGCCATAGACGAGCCGCCCGACGATGGTGCGGTTGTTGTTGGAGAAAGGGTCCCAGCAGGTCGCCGCCGCCTCGGCTCCGAAGAAGCCCAGCAGGGTGAGTGCCAGTAGTGTGCGGCCGAGCAGGGAGGAGCTGCGGCCGGTGTTCCGGCGGGTCGAACGGTGGGTCGTTACGGTGATACTCACGGTCTTGTCCTCCAGGCCGGGGGGAAGGGGTGTCCGGCGCTGTGGCAGGTGCAGAGACCAGGCGGCCGGGATTTCACAGGGCGGTTCGAAAAAAAACATGAAGTCGCGAGGGAGGGGATTTCGTCTGTGAAAGGGAGCAACCCGGGGTTCTGTCTACCCCGGAGGGCGGAGGTCCGTCCGCGCAGGCCGGGAAAGCACCTTGACACCACTGCAGGTGGACGGTAGCTAACCGACGAGGTTCCCATGATCGCCGTCGCGAAACGTTCGATGACCGCCCTGGCGGGTGCGCTGTTCTTGCTGTGCGCCGCCGTTCCGTCCTGGGCCATCCCGCCCGATGTCTGGGTGGTCAACGATCAGTCCAAGGACGTCGAGGTGATCCGCATGCTGGCGCCCCCGATGAGCACCACGGTCAGCCTGGGCGGCCCCGGCGACCCGGCGCCCTACGGGGTGGCCTTCTCGACGCTGCCGGCCTTTCCCGGGACCCACGCCTTCATCAGCCAGGGCACCGGGATCAAGGTCTTCGACGCCGACATGCCGGGCATGCCGCCGGTGGTGTTCGACCTGTTCTCCAGTCTGAGCATCCCGGTAGACGCCATGGAGCTGCGGGGAATCGAGACCTCCTTGCCCGATCCCTTCGTCGGGCCGCCGGCTCCGGTCGGACTGCTGCACGTGACGGCTCAGGTTCGCCGGGATCCGGGAGGCTTCGGGGAGCCCTGGTTCATCGTGCTCGATCAAAGGGCCCTGCTCGGATTGATCCCGCCGGCCCAGCTCGTCGTGGATGACGGCCCGCTGCTGCCGTCGTCGACCGCCGGCTACGAGGCGATGGAAGTGCACGTCATGGGCGTGGCCTTCGAGGTGGTGCAGCCGGCGGGGCCGCGCATCGTGCGCGGACAGCGAGCCTGGTACACCTACGCCCGCCCCGGTACGGCCCCGGAGCTGGTCGCGGCCCGGGTAGTCGGCGGCGAGGCCCTGAGCGATCCGTGGACGGTGGATCAACGCTTCGTCGAGACGTACCCGTCGGGCACGGTGCTGCCCAACAGCGTGCGGGTCGGCGCGCCTCACGAGCGGGACCTGCCGCTGCTCCCGTCCCGCGACTCTGCCGGGACCCCGGGAGGACATCTGACCGATCTCGATACCGGGACGACCTGTCCCGTCGGCGACATTCCGCGAGCGTTGGTGGTTACCGGTCCCGGCTTCGGTTCCTACGACATCTGGGTGCTGGAACGGGATCTGGCCGGCGGTGCCAACGACTGGCTCCGGCGAGTCGCCTGGGACGACTGTTCGGCGGAACCGCGGATCGCGGTGGGCCTCAACCCGATAGACATCGACAGCCGCAGCCGGGTCGACTGGCAGGAGCTCTACATTGCCAATCGCGCCTCGGACTCGGTTACAGTGGTCCAGGACGGGAATCCGCCGACGGCGACGACGTTGCCGCTTCCCGGTGGGGGCGGCGGCGGTGTCTGTGTCCGCTGTCCGCGCTCCATCGCGGTGCGCGAGCGACCCGAGACCATCTGCCGGGCGGTGAACCACCAGATGAGCCTGATCAACGGTGGCGCCGATCTGCGCCACACCTGGGACGGGCTCGGTTGCGGGAACACCGTGGGGTACACGATCTGGTGCCGCTGCCTCGAATCCAACTTCAACGATTGCTCGCCCGATTGCGTGGCCAACTGCCCGCCGCAGGAGGCGGACGTGCTGCCCTGGTGCGAGATCGACTCGGTGGACAACGACAATGAGTACACCACCAGCGAGGGCGGTTCGACAGGCAAGGAAGAGCGCAAGATCGCGCCGAATGACAAGTAGCCGGTTTCTACGCGAGGCTTGTCCCTGGGTGCTGTTCGCCTCGGCGTTGTTTGCCGCGGCTTTGTTCACCGGGTGCGCCGCGCCGGAGCCAGCGGAGTCCCCGGCCGGGGGACCGGCGGACGGGCCGGTCGAAGAGGCTGCCGCGCCGGCGGATGACGCCGCCACGGCCCCTCCCGCTCCCGACCTCTCTACCTGCCCCCAGGAAGACGGGCCCTGGCGCAACGCGCTGCGGGATCGCCTTCGTGAACGGGACCGGGAGCGCCGCCGGGAGGCGCTCGAGGCGCTGGCCGTCGAGACCGAGGCGCTGACCGCCGCCTGCGTCGACGCGTGGCATCCCCACTGGCTACTCGGCGAGGTGCGGCGGCGCACCGGCCGGGTCGAGGAAGCGGCGGAGCCCTGGAGCCGCGCGTTGGAGCTCGCCCGCAAATCCGGAGACCGGGTCGGCGTCGCCTGGAGCGGCTACCGGCTCGGCTGGCAGGCCATGCGCGAAGGCCGCGGCGAGGACGGGGTCCGGCTTTACGAAGAAGCCCTGGCTGCGGCCGAGGGGGTCGGCCGTCACGATCTGGCGGCTCCGGTGCTCAACGGACTGGCCCGTGGGGCGATGCAGTCGGGCGATCTGGCAGGCGCCGAGGGGTTGCTGTCCCGCAGCGAAAGCGCCCTGCGGATGGCGGGCATGTCCGGACAGGCCAGGCGGCTGCGGATCAATCGCGCATCGCTGAACATCTCTCTCGGAGACGCCGCCGAGGCCCGGCGGATTCTCGAGCAAGCCTTCGACGAAAGCATCGAGGCCGAGGATGGCTACGTCTCTTCCCGGGCCGCCCTGGCCCTGGGCACGCTGTTCCTGCGCCTGCGCCAGGCGGATACCGCCCTCGATTGGTACGGCCGGGTTCAACCCGACGACGACGCCCTGGCGGTGTTGGTTCACGTGGGGGTCGGCCATGCTCATCTCCAGCAGGCGCGGTGGGCCGAGGCGACCACGGCGCTGGATGCCGCCCGGGAACGGGCGTCGCAGCCGGTGGATCACCTGCTGATCGACATCTATCGCGCCGAAGCGGCGGTCGGTCTCGGAGAGTGGGACACCGCCCGGAGTTTGCTGGATGACGTGACCCGGCGGGCCGATTCCGCCGGCGTGGCCAGCACCCGATGGCGTGCCCGCTGGATCGCCGGCCGCGCCGCCCGGGCAGCCGGCGATGACGGTGGCGGCATCGACGCCCTGCGGGAAGCGGTCCGGCTGATCGAAGAACTGGGCGACGGTCTCGACCCGTTGGACAACGGGCTGCGCTATCTGCGAGACCGGGTCGAGCCCTACGCCGATCTGGCGGCAGCCCTGGCCGAGACCCGCGATCCACCCCTGGCAGAGATCCTGCGGGTCACCGAACGAACCCACGCCCGGGCGTTGCGCTCCCAGGGTGGGGCCGACGGCGAGACCTCCCTGGAGCTGTCCGCCCTTCAGGCGCGTCTGCCGCAAGACACCCTGATCCTCGACTATCTGATCGGCGAGGAACGGGGTGTGGTGCTGGCGATTTCCCGAGAAGAAGTGGCCGCTGTCCCCCTGGCCGGCTGGCGGCAGCTTCGCCGACCGCTGCGTCGCTACCGGGCTGCGTTGTGGCGGCCGCTGCGCTCGGCCGAGGCGCGGCTCGACCCCATGGCGGACCTGGCCCGTTCCCTGGAGCACGGCCGGGTGCTCACCCGGGAGTTGATCGATCCGGTCTCCTCACTGCTCGCCGGCCGCCGGCGGCTGTTGATCGTGCCCGACCGGGAGCTGGCGACGATTCCCTTCGCCGCGCTCCCCGGCGAGGAGGGCAGCTATCTCGGCGATCGCTTCGAGACCGGCCTGTTGCCGATGACCGGTTTGCCCCGCTACGCCGGACCGCCCCGGCGGATCCTGCTGGGCGGGGATCCGGTCGCGTCCCGGGAGGGGCTCGGGCGTTTGCCGCGGGCGGCGGACGAACTCAAGGCACTGGCCGGGATCTGGGACTCGGCGGAGGTGCGGCGGCTGGAGCGCGAGGGGTTGTTGCGGGATGCGCTGATCGAGTCCCTCGGCGAGGAGCCGGGGCTGGTGCATCTGGCGGCCCACGCCAACGCATCGACCTCGGATCCCCGGGAGTGTGCCATCTTCCTGAGCGAGTCCGAGCGTCTGGGCATCGATGACCTGAGGGAGGTTCGGCTTCCCGGCTCCACCGTGGTGCTCTCGGCCTGCCGCACCGGCGAAGGGGAGGTGGTGCCCGGGGAAGGGGTGATCGGCCTGGGCTGGGCCTTCCTTCGCGCCGGTGCCTCCGGGGTGGCCGCAACCCTGTGGAAGGTCGATG
The DNA here is from genome assembly GCA_001664505.1 of Acidobacteria bacterium Mor1. Classification (GTDB taxonomy): domain Bacteria; phylum Acidobacteriota; class Polarisedimenticolia; order Polarisedimenticolales; family Polarisedimenticolaceae; genus Mor1. Next base: position 2,515,996 of record CP011806.1, on the reverse strand, counting down.
ATGGCGCCGCCGAGGCGCTTTCCACCGCACTTCACCGCCGCCTGGCCGCCGGCGACGACACCGTGGCCGCCCTGGCGGCCGCCCGCCGAGAGGCCCGGGCCCGGAACCCCCATCCCGCCTTCTGGGCGCCCTACGTCCTCTGGCTCCGGCCCTCGGCTATAGTTTCAGCCGAGATGTGAAAACCGGTTTGCCGGGGGTCTATCAGGGTGTCGGTTACGAGCGAAGACTGGGCAGGGCTTTCCGACGGAGAGCTCGTGGGTCGCTTCCAGCGGGGGGAGCAGCCCGACGCCGCCCTGGACGAGCTCTACAGGAGGTACCGACCCATGACCTATGCCTTCTTTCGTAGGCGGATCGGTAGCCAGGATATCGCTGCCGAGCAGAACCAGGAGCTGTACGTGCGGGTGGTCGAGCATCTCGGCGCCTTCCGCGGCGACAGCGCGTTCAAGACCTGGCTTTTTCGCCTGGCCCACAACCAGCTCTCCCACCTGCGCCGCCGCTGGCGAGTGCATCTCGACGAGCATCCTGAAGAGTTACCTGACCACGTCTGGGAGCAGATCGAAGGGGAGGACGATACCCCCGACGACGAACTCGGCCGCGACCGGCGCACCCGTGCGCTGCGCCGCTGCCTGGCCGCGCTTCCCGCGGTGCAGCGTGCGGTGGTGATCGGGCAGTACTACCAGGAGCTCAAGCTGCGGGAGCTGACCAAGGAGCTCCGGCTCGACAACCCCAGCGGCGCCCGGGCGGCGTTGATCGCCGGGCAGCGCAAGCTCAAGCGCTGCCTCGAGGCTGCCGGCATCACCTCGGGGGAGTCGTCATGAGCGAACGCAAGTTCCTGAACGACGACGAACTGAATGCCCTGATCGAGGGGCGGCTCGACGGCGAACGGCTGGAAGCGTTCAAGGCGGACGCCGCCGAGTCCGACGACTCCGCGCTGCTGGCCGCCGACGTCGACGTCATGCAGGACCTGTTCGAACATGGTCCGACCCGGCAGGAGCAGGAGGAATTCGCGTCCCTTGAGTCCCGGGCGGGCATGCCGGTCGAGTCCACCGCGCCGGCGCCGTCCGCCGAGATGCGGCGCGGTGGCGGGTATCGATGGATGGCGGTCGCGGCCCTGCTGGTAGTCGCGATCGGACTCGGGGTGTTGCTGCGCCAGGGTGGAGCGGGGCCGGTCATCGAGCTTCCCGGCGGCGGCCGGGTGAGCGTGGTGGCGATGCCCTTCGACGCGCCGCCGACCCTGCGTGGGCAGTTGGACCTGCAGGAGCAGTGGCAGCAAGCGCGTGCCGCCTACGACGCGGAAGAGTACGGCGATGCGGCGGCGGCGCTGGCCGAGGTCGAGGCCCTCGACCCCGAGGACTCCGACGCGCCACTCTACCGCGGGATCGCGCTTCTGATGGCGGGCCGCGCAGACGAGGCCCGCGAAGCGCTGACCCGCTCGCGGTCGCTGAAAGAAGAGCTGGACGATCCCCTCAGCGCGCCCCTGTGGTTCGAGGCGCTCGCGGTGCTCCAGGGGGATGACCCCGACGGTGCGCTGGAACTGCTGGATCGCGCAGAGGCTTCCGGCGGGGCCTACGCCGAGCAGGCTGCGGAGCTGGCCCGGAGCCTGCGCGACGCCGAGTAGCCTACGAGCGCTTCTTGTAGACGCCCTCGAAGATTGCGTTCCAGTTGGAGCCGTCGGTCGTCGTTTCCCAGCGCTGTTTGACGTGGCCTTCCCCGGTCGCCTGCCAGGTGATGCGGTGATGCACCAGCTTTCCGTCGGGACCGGGGCGCTTGCCCTCGAGCACCATCTTGCCGTCGCGGAAGCCGCCGTCCAGTTCGAGCAGGAGGCCGCGGTTGTCGACCCAGGTTTGATGCCACTTATCGTTGGCCGCGTCGTAGATGTTGAAGCTGTGGCCGATCGAGCCGCCGCCGCCGGTCCAGTTCTCCTGGATCGCGCAGCCGCCGAGGATCGATTCGATCCGGTTGCGGCCGACGCTGGTGCCTTCGGTGTCGAACACGTCCCAGTCACCGACCCAGAAGTCGAACAGGCGGTACTTCTCCCCGCTGCAGGGAGGCGTGCCGTCACCTTGCTGGGCCTGGGCGAAGCCGGCGCAGAATGCTCCCAGGGCGATGGACAGAAATAGCAGCGAGAGTCGTCGACCCAGCGTGGTTTGAGCAGTCTTCACGGCACATCCTCCGGCGGCGCGATTGCCGCGGACCGTCGGGGCTGCCGGATCAGTGGTAGTTGACCGCCCCGAGCCTCTTGCGTTTGTCGGCCATCGAGTATTTGACCACGACGGTGATGTCCCGGCTGTCGGAATCTTGCGAGACCGACACGATGTTGTCCGACCAGCCGCGAACCGCCTCGATGGCCGGCAGTTCGAAGCCGAACCCCCTGGGCGACCCGTGATGCACACAGATCACCCGCGGATCCTTCCCGGGCCGCATGGCCACGGCGAGAGCCGCGGTGCCGTCTATCTTATCCCGGGCCGCGGAGAGGGGATAGAAGCGCGGCTCCAGATGCTCCACCAACTCCGGAGGCCCGGACAGCGCCGGCAGAAACGGACGATCGTCGCCGCACGGCGGATAGGGTCTCGAGACGAGGACGGCGATGCGGCCGGTCTTTCGATGCACGACCACGTCGAGGGTGGCGGCTCCCAGCCAGAAGGAGCAGCGGGAGTAGCCATCCTTGTCCTTGACCCAGGGCCTGACTTCGATGGCGTGCTTCAGCCCGATCGGTGCCAGCGCCTTGGCCACGGCGCTCTTGACCTTGGAGAAACGGGTGGTGCCGCAGACTCCGGCCAGGTCGTCTCCCAGGGGCAGCGGGAGATCGCCACAGGGTTCCAAGGTGACTCCCAGCTGGGCGAGAATCTCTTCGGCCAGTTCGATACGGGGATCGGTTTCGGCCCGGGCGGGGCCGATCCAGACCAACAGGCACAGGATGAATCCTAGGGTGCGCATGGGTCCTCCAGGCGAGGGCGCGCTCCGGGGTCGACTCCGACGCCGGACAGTGGCACGCTGTTATGCCTGTGATACGCACCTGTCCGGAGATCCGTTGCATGAAATCTCGAGCTTTCCTGATTCCCCTGGCCGCAACCCTCGCTCTGGCGACGGCGCCGATCCTCGCCGAAGAAGCTCCCGACCCATCGGGGATCGATTGGCCCGGATTCATGGGCCCCGCCGGCGACGGTCATTCGCCCGAGACCGGGGTGACCTGGCCCGAAGAGGGGTTGCCCAAGCTGTGGGATGTCGAGGCGGGTGAGGGCTACGGCGGACCTTCCCTGGCCGACGGCCGGCTGTTCTTCTTCGACCGGGTCGAGGATCAGGCCCGGCTGCGAGCCTTCGATGCGGTCACCGGCGAGTTGCTCTGGACCTCGACCTACAAGACCCGCTACGAGGATCTCTACCAGTTCAGCAACGGGCCGCGGGCGACCCCGGTTGTCGACGGAGACCTGGTCTATACCTTCGGCGTCGAAGGCATGCTGCGCGCATCGCGGGTCACCGACGGTGGCCGGATGTGGGAGATCGACACCACCAAGACCTACGGTGTCGTCCAGAACTTCTTCGGCGTGGGCAGCACGCCGGTGATCGAAGGAGATCTGCTGATCGTGCCGGTCGGCGGCAGCCCCAAGGATTCGCCTGCGGTCAGTTCCGGACGGGTCAAGGGTTCCGGAAGCGGCATCGTCGCCTTCGACAAGAAGACCGGCAAGGAGAAGTGGCGCTCCACCGATGAACTGGCCAGCTACAGCTCGCCGGTCATCCGCGACGTCGGCGACCAGCGGGTCGGCTTCTATTTCGGTCGCCGGGGACTGGTGACCTTCAAGCCCGAGACCGGGAAGGAGCTGGCCTTTTTCCCCTGGCGCGCCGCCAAGCTGGAGAGCGTCAACGCGATGAACCCGGTGGTGGTCGACGACAAGGTGTTCCTTTCGGAGTCCTACGGGCCCGGGGGCGTGGTGCTGTCGGTGTCGCCGGGCAAGCTGATTCCGGCGCGCAAGGACAAGGGGCGCCGGGGCAACCTGCGGACGCACTGGGCCACCCCGATCTACCACGAGGGCTATCTCTACGGCTGTAGCGGTTCCTCCGCCGGTGACGCCAAGCTGGTGGCGGTCAACTTCGAGACCGGCGAGCTCGCCTGGGAGAAGCCGGGACTGACTCGCACCACCATGATCTACGCCGACGGCCACCTGGTGGTGCTGGCCGAGGACGGCACCCTGATGCTGGTCGAGGCGACCCCCGAGGCGTTCAAGCTCAAGGGCTCCATGCGGCTGACCGGTGAAGGGGACTCGATGCTGATCAAGTCGCCGGCCTGGGCGCCGCCGGTGTTGTCCTACGGCATCGTCTACGTGCGGGGCAAGGATCGGCTGGCGGCCTACGAACTGATTCCCTGGACCGGCGAGGAGTGAGCCGCAAACTCGCGGCGCTGTTGAAGGAGGTCCGGGGCTGCGCGATCTGCGCCGACCTGCCTCACGGGCCACGTCCGGTACTCCAGGCGGCCCGGGAGGCTCGCGTGCTGATCGCGGGCCAGGCTCCCGGGCGCAGGGTTCACGAGTCGGGGGTGCCCTTCGACGATCCCAGCGGCCAGCGGCTGCGGGATTGGCTCGGTGTGACACGCGAGCAGTTCTACGACCCGAAGCAGATCGCGATCCTGCCCATGGGGTTTTGCTACCCGGGCACCGGGAAGTCCGGGGACCTGCCGCCCCGGCCCGAGTGTGCTCCTGCGTGGCGTGAGGCGCTGCTCGGGCAGCTGCCGCGCATCGAGCTGACCGTGGTGCTCGGCCGCTGGGCCGCCGACTATCACCTGCCGGGCGCCAGGGGGACCGTCACCGAAGCGGTCAAGAACTGGCGGGAGCACTGGCCCGAGGTGCTGCCGCTACCCCATCCGAGTCCCCGCAACAACATCTGGCTCAAGCGCAACCCCTGGTTCGAGGCGGAGCTGCTGCCCCCGCTACGGGCGCGGGTCGCCGAGTTGCTCGGCGCCGACTAGTTCGACGCGGTTGCCGGTGACACTTTTTTCCGCCCGATAGCGCGTCCCCTTCCGAGGCCCGGTCCGGGTCCGGCCTCGCAAACCCAGAGGGGGACTTCATGCGACTCCGAAGCGCGATCATTCTCTTGTTGTTGCTGGCGGCGGCGGGTACCGCCCAGGCAGCCCTGCTGCCCGCGGACCACGACACATGGGTGCGGCAACAGGACACCGGCTACAACGGCGGCGGAGACGCCTCCCTGCGCGTGCGAGAGGGCAGCAACGCCTTTCGCAGCTTCGTCCAGTTCGACCTGACCCAGGTCGCGCCTAGCGGCGACGGAACCCTGATCCTGCGCGGGGTCCAGGGGAGCGGGCCGGTCAGCGTCTACCTGTTCGGCCGCCAGATCGACGAGGGCAGCGAGACCTGGGCCACCATCGGCGACGAGGACCCGGGGCAGCTATTGGGCGACACCGGCGAGTGCAGCGGGGCGGGGGACTGCACCCTGAGCATCGAACTCCAGCATCTCGGCGGCGACTACATCGCGCTGGCACTCAGGGCCGCCGGGGGAGCGCTGGCCGTCGGCAGCGAGGAGAACGGCTCCGCCGGCCTACGCCCGGAGCTTGATGTTCCCGAAGGGGGCGGCGGTGGTTGCGCCGGCCCGGAAGACTGCGGACTCTGCCAGACCTGCGACAACGGCACATGCGTCAACCAGGCGGAAGGGGAGGATCTCCTGGAGGAGTGCCCCCCGTCGGAATGCATGACCGGCAGCTGCAACGGTGCGGGCGCCTGCGGCACCGAGGATGCCGGCACAGCCTGTGGCGATCCTGGCTCGGGATCCTGCGACGCCCCGGACAGCTGCGACGGAGCGGGGATTTGCGAGACGAACCATGCCGACCCCGGGACGAGCTGCGACAACGGGGACTACTGCGACGGCGCTGACACCTGCGGCAACGACGGGACCTGTCAATCCAGCGGATCCCCTTGTGAACCGTCGGCGACCTGCGACGAACCGGCGGACCAGTGCCTGTGCACCGGCGACGGCGACTGCGCCGTGGGTGAGACCTGCGTCGACGGTGTCTGCGCCGGCAGCGGTGGCGACGGCCTTCCCACCGGTGTGCTGACCATCACCGGCGACGCCGGGCCGGGTGGATCGCTGGGCAACGGCAACTGCAGCAACGACGCCGCCCACTGCTATTCCTTTGAGGTCAGTGGTTGCGGCATCGCGACCCTGGGCGGCTCCATCGAGATCAAGGAGCCGGCCGGCGCCGTCGAGGGCAACGTGCTGATGCACAAGGGCGGTGGCGGCACCTCGTATTTGCGGATCCAGGACAACGACGGCAACAACATCGACGACGACGTGGTGGCCGAAGGCTATCGGGCGATCCTCATTCGCTGGGACTCCGATTGGCAGGAGAGCCTCGACGGCCTGATGGCCTCGGCCTGCCGGCCGTCAACGGTGTTCAAGGAGTTCGTCGACCACGTCGACGGGGCTCACAACAAGGCGGCCTACAGCGGCGCCCAGTGCATCATCGGCATCAGCGGCGGTGTGGGCGCCACCTCCTACGCGATGGCGCACTACGGCCTGGACGATCAGTTCGATCACCTGAGCCTGCTGTCGGGGCCGCCCTTCACCCGCCTCGACTACGGCTGTTACCCGGAGACCATTCCCGCCGCGGAGCTCGAGACCGATCTCTGCTCCGCGGGAGTGGACGCCAAGTACCAGCTCCAGCCGCCCCGGCTGGATCCCTGGGTCCAGCCCTGTAGCTGCTCCCAGAGCAACCCGACGACCCAGGACCTCGAGTGCCTGGAAAACATCAGCATCGAGTCCGCGAACGCGGACTGGAATTGGGGCGCGTGGGCTGACATGTACTTCTGCTCCCAGGGCAGCATCAACGCCACTTCGGGCATGGGGGACCGCCTGTTCGACAACCTGACCGGCGACAAGGCCTGGTGGTGTTACAGCGATACCTGCAACGGCGAGAAGGTCTATCACGACGCGCGGACGGACCTGCTGCGCAACCTGAACGATCGCTGCGGGACGCCGTAGCCCGTTGCTTCGCTGGAACGACCGATCCATGCGACTCTGATTAGCGATACAGCGTGGCGGCCCGTACCCTCTCGACGGGCCGTCACGCCGCGGCTAAGATCGGCGGTGCTTCCACTCGAGGTGCCGCCGATGATCGTTCCCTACCAGCGTCTCAGCCCCGAGGCACTCGCCGCCGTGATCGAGGAGTACGTCTCCCGGGACGGCACCGAACACACCGACGCGGAGATCAAGTCTGAGCAGGTGCGCCGGGCGCTGGAAGTGGGCGAGCTGGTGCTGGTCTTCGACGCCGAGGCGGAGAGCTGCAACCTGCTCTCACCGGAGGAGGTCACCGCCGCGGAGACCGCCGCCGAGGAGCGGCAGGTGAACCACGAACCGGATTTCGTCGACCGGCCGCTGGACGAAGATCACATCCCTTGACTCGGAGCTATGCCCGGGGCAGGGGGTTGGGGCTCGTCGGCTGGCTGGCTCAGGGCCTCGTGGGCGCGTCGAAGCGGTCACCGGCGCTAGGGTGCATTTCGGAAGAGTGGGCTCAGGTCGATGATCAGGCCGGGCCAGTCCGGAGGTTCGAAGTGCGCGTCGCCCTTGGCTTCGGTAGCCAGTTCGAAGGCATCGTCCACTCTGCGGTAGCACTCGAAGGTTTGGTCGGCCGGGTCGACCAGCCAGAAGTGCTCCACACCGAGCTCCGCATAGCGCACGGCTTTGATGTTCCGGTCATTCTTCTGAGTGGACGGCGAGAGAATCTCGACGACGAGGCGCGGCGCTCCCTCGATTCCGCGTTCGGTGACATCTGCCGTAGCTGCGGTGACTAGCAAGTCGGGCACAAACACGTCTTGGGGAGTGAGGATTACGTCCGTAGGAGCCACAAAGAGCTCCCCGGTTCCATGCTCCTCGCAGTAGGCGTGTAGGAGCTGGGTGAGGCGCATGGACACGCGTTGATGGAGCGTTCGCGGCGAGGGCGTCACGAGGAGATCCCCGCGGACCAACTCGTAGCGCTTTCCGTCGTCCGGCGTCGCCTCCAGATCCGAGTATTCGAGCTTTCTCTTGAGATGTGCCATGCCGTATCGCTCCTGCCCAAAGAGTACGCCGGATTCGCGCGGCGGACAACGAACCCGCTTCCAAGCCCCCACGGGGTCTCAAGATCCTGATCCATAGCGATGACGTCCGAGGCGGAGGACGCTCGAATATCGCAGGGATATGCGTGCCGTGAATATCGTTCACGCTCTCGCGGCGTCATGAATCCGCAACCAGCAAGCGACTTGACACTCGAGACGCCGAATGCGGCGAACCCCTCCCCCAAGCACCGCCCCGCTTCTAGCCCTCGTCGGTCAGCGGCCGCACCAGCCCGGCATATCGGCTCTCGATCTTGAAGCCGTGGGCGTAGAAGTACTCCGGCCGGAAGAAGCCGGTGGTGATCGCCTTGATCCCCTGGGCTCGCGCCCGGTTGACCAGCTCGTTCATCAACGAGTCCGCCACGCCCGCCTTACGGAACGGGTCGGCGACGACGATCTTCTCCAGGTGCGCGGTTTCCCCTTCGGGCTCCACGTCGTAGTAGATGCCGCCGATGATCTGGTGCCGCGGGTTGAGCGCGACCAGGTACTGGTGCTCGGGGCGGAAGCGTACGTCCAGCTTGGCCTGGAGGAACAGCTGGTGCAGCTTGCCGACCTCCTTGGGGTTCATGGCGTGGCGGATGCGGAAGATGTTGCCGTCGCGGTCTTCCCGGGTGACCACCATTTCGCTGGCGTGTCCGGAGCCTTCGCCCAACACGAACTCGGCGGTGTCCTCGGGCTGGAGGTAGGGGAACGACAGCCGCGTGAGGAAGTAGTCCTCGTCCTCGCTGAGCCGCAGGCGCGCCCGCAGGTCGGTGACCGAGGAGACCAGATCGTCCACCGCCATGCGGCGCTGCCGCAGTTCGCCGATGACTTCTTCCAGTCCCTCGGCCAGGGCGGGGGAGGCGTCGCGCAAAACGGTCTGGCGGAACAGCCGCACCCGCATCGCCGGGTAGTCGTTGCCCAGCTTTTCAAGTCCGTAGGTCTCGTAGAGCTCTCGCAAGGTGCGGGCCCGGGCCTGGGGTGTGGGTGAGTCGGCGAGGCGCAACCAGCGGCGGAATCGCTTGATCGCGAAGTAGAGCCGCATGGGCATGAAGCCCCGGCCTTCGACATGGTTGGCGAAGCGTTCGACGGTGCCCCGCAGGCGGCGCCCCTGTTCGTCGTCGGCGTCGCGGGTCGCTTCGCGCAGCAGCTCCAGGCCCTCCTGTTGACCGACCACCTCGAGCACCGCCGAGAGGATGATGTTCCAGCGCACCAGGCCCGCGAGCTGTTGGTACTGCTCCTCGATCGGCCGCACGAACTCGTCGCGCATCGAGAACAGCATGGGCACGAGCCCCTTGAATCGTCGCCGTCCCGCCAGGGAGACCAGACGCGCGCCGGTGTGGTAGTCGTCGCTGGGCACGATCACGTTGCCCAGTTTCCCGGGAGCGATCTCGTAGCGCCGTCCGGTGCGATTCCAGAAGTCGACGTAGGCCGCCAGGCTCGACCAGGCCAGGAACGGCCACAGTTGAGAGAAGCGCCGCTTGTCGTCGCTGGGCCGCGCGTGGCGGCGCAGGGCGCGGTCGAGGGTTTCGCCGCTTATGAACTCCTCGCTCCACAGGTTGGCGTCTTTCCAGTAGCCGCCGAAGTCCTCGACCAGCGGCGGGCGGCCGGGTGCGTCGGCGCAGAGGATCAGCGAGTGGATCTCCTCGCGGATGTCCTCGTGGGGAATCTCGTCGGCGACGTTGATCGCCAGGTCGTAGGAGCCGTGTAGCCGGGTCTGAACCGTTGCGCGGTAGACCGTCTTGCTCGCCCGCTCCTGCCCCAGCACGCGAACCCAGACGCCGCGGGGCGGGATGTCGCTCAGTCGAATGGTGGTGTTGCCGGCGAACAGGAAGATCGCCTCACGCAGCAGGCTGGTGGACTTGAACGCGGCCAGCAGCCGTTTGCGGTGAGGGGCCGAGACCTCCTCGTCGAAGGCCAGCACGTCTTCCCAGCGGTATTCCCTGCCGGTTTCGGGATCGACCGCGACTCGAGAGCTGGGGCGCAGCCATTCGCGGAAGCCGCCGGTCAGCTTCTCCACCGCGGCGCCTGCCGCCTCGCGCAGTTCCGGCCGCTGGGCAAAACGCATCGAGCGCACGAGGAACGCGCGCAAGGGCCGGTAGCGGGTCGGATGCACGGCGCCGTACTCGGCCAGGAACTGCAGCAGGCTGACGGCGACCGCACTCTCGTGTGCGGAAAGGTCCGGCTTGCGCATGAACACCCGGGCGGAATCGATGAACGCCTGGAGCCGGTTCTCGCTGATGTCGGTGTCCACCAGCGCCCCGCGGGTGTCGTCGTCGAGCAACTCTCCCGGCGCCGCCAGGAAGCGATCCAGGGTCGCGCGGAAGCGGCCGTCCTTCTCGAAGGGCACCAGGATGCGGAAGGCGCGGCGGCGGATGCTGTCCGCACCGCAGGCCGCGGCCCGGCCCAGCAGGCGCCGCGCGGGTTCGGCCAGTCGGGTGGCATCGTCGCTGACCGAGTCCTCGATCAGCTCCAACGCGCAGAGCGCCGTGGCCTCATGGTCGCCAGCCAACGCCAGCGCCAGCACGTGCAGGTCCGACAGGTCCAGCTCGGGCCGTTCGGCAATGTCCTGTAGCGATCCCTCGAGGGCGGCGGTCTCGGCAGGTTCCGGGCGGCCGTGCCAGGCCAGGGTCGGGTCGAGCCGGGCGGGCCGCTCAAGGGTCGCCAGATCCAGGCCGACGAAGGCGCAAAGCGCCTCGTTGCCCAACCACAGGTGCGGCGCGGTCAGCAGCGCCCCGAGGTTGAAGGTCCCGCCCTTGTGCCGGTAGAGGCAGGAGCCGACCTGTACCAGGCCGTCGCCGGCGAGCTGCACCGACAGCTCCGCCTTGCGGCTGGGAATCACGATGCGGTCGTCGTCGACCCGCACGTCGCCGGCGGTCAGGCCCATCGCCTGGAACAGCCAGTTGGGGAAGGCCAGCTCCAGCAGGCCCAGCCGCATGCTGGTGCGCTGGTAGAGCCCCTGCACCACTTCGCGGAAGTTGCGCTCGACGGTCATGCGCCGCGGCGTGCCCTTGGGGGTCAACTCCTGGCGCTCGGGATCGAGGTCCCGGTCGATCAGGGCGAAGTCGACGATCCGCTCGAAGGGTGCGAGGAACTTGTTGACCGAGGCCACGATCGAACGGAAGTGCTCCCGCACTTCCTCGGGCGCCGCATGGGCGAAGTCGATCTCGGCGAACTCCGGGTTGGGATAGATCAACACCGAGTTGTAGGGCCGGTGGTCGCCGACCAGGAACACCCGGGCGATCGAGGGGAAGTCGCGGAACTTGTTCTCGATCCGCTGGGGGGCGATGGTCTCCCCCTTGATGTTCTTGTAGATCTCCTTCTTGCGGTCGACCAGCCGCAGGAAGCCGTCGGCGTCCTTTTCCATCAGGTCGCCGGTGGGCAGCCAGCCGTCGGCGTCGAGTCCCTCCTCCCCTTCGACCGGATCGAGGTAGCCCATCATCACGTAGGGGCCCCGCACCAGCAGTTCGCCGTCTTCCGCCAGCCGCAGTTCGATGCCCGGAAGCGCCACGCCGAGGGAGTCTTCCCGGTAGGCCCCCGGCGGGGTCATGGTGATGCCACCGGTGCCTTCGGTCATGCCGAAGCCGCTCATCAGCTCGACCCCCTGGGCCTGGAAGAAGCGGAAGATTTCGCTATCCAGGTGGCCGGCGGCGGACAGGCCCCAGCGCAGGCGGTCGCCCACGACCCGCCGGGTCGCCTCGAGCAACTGATCGTCGCTGGCCTCCATCGGGTCGGCCTGGGCGGTGATCGTCTCGTAGAGCTCCATCCATTTCTTGGGAACGCTGATGAACACGCTGGGCCGGTGCCGCTGCATGCCCCGGCGCAACGCGTCCACCGACGGGTTGGGCAGCATGCAGTAGCGGGCCCCCCAAAAGATGCTGGCCAGCATCTCCAGGTAGCGGCCGAAGGTGTGGAACAGCGGCAGGTAGCAGAGGAACACGTCCTCTTCGCCGATCTCGGGGATCGCCAGCGCCCGGGCGAAGCGCTTGAACACCAGGTTGCGCTGGGAAAACTGGATGCCCTTGGGGTGCCCGGTGGTGCCCGACGTGTACATCAGCGTCGCCAGCTCTTCGATGCGCACCGCCTCCGAGCGTTCGAACAGAACCGAGCGCGGAGTCTCCTCGGAGCGAGCCGCCACCGCTTCCAGGTGCAGCACGTCCTTGCGCCGGCCGACCCGGGCGTCCATGGCGATCAGGTGCCGCAGCTCGGGTAGCTCTTCGCGGCACTCGCGGATCTTGTCCAGCTGCTCCCTGGTGGAGACGATCAGGGTGCGGGCGCCGGCGTGGCGCAGCATGAACTGTACGTCCTCGGCGGTGGAGTTGGCCGGGATCATCACGTTGACGATCCCCGAGGTCAGGCAGGCCAGGTCGGCCAGGATCATCTCCAGCCGGTTCTCCGAGAGGATCGCGACCGGTCCCGGCTCGCCGTCGGGATCCAGGGCCAGCAGCCCCCGGGCCAGCAGCTCCACCCGGCCGGCGGTCTGGCGCCAGGAGAGGCTCTGCAGCCGGTTGCGCACCGGGATCTCGAACAGGGTCTTGGAGCCGTAGCGTTCGACCCGGTGCCTGAACAGCGGTCCGACCGTCAGGTGAGAGCGCTCGATCAACCGCAGCAGTCGGTCAGACCAAGCCGGAACCTCGGCGGCGGGGATCCGCCGCAGGATCTCCGGGCTGCGGAGCTGGTCCAGCAGGTCCCAGGCCTCCCGCCGCTGCTCGAGGGTCGGGGCGTCTCCCAGGGCCTCGGCGAAGCGGTCGGCCAGGCCCGCCAGGGCCTCCAGATCCAGGGAGCCCAGCACCTGGTCGGGGTCCGGCCCCGAGCGTAGGGCCGCCACGATCGCGCGGTCGGTTTCGGGGTCCGGGGTCTCAAGTGCCGCCGCGATCCGGGTCCGGTTTTCGCCGGCCTCCCGCGACGCGGCGTCGCGCAGCGTATCCGCCGTCGCCATCTAGCCTCCGCGCCCGGCGCCCCGGGCAGGTGGCGCCCGTGTTTCGCCGTTTGGCGGGAAGGATTATAGTGCCGACGGCGCATTCGACCGGGCGGCCCGCAGCACGGGCCGGCGGACGATGCCGGGAGAGACCATGTCCGAGATGCGTGTTTCCGTGATCCCCGTCGCCCGGATGGATGTCGAGGAGGTCGAGGAGGCGGCCAACCGGGTCGCCCGGGTGCTCGGTTCCCCGATCCTGCTGCGCGAGGCGGCGCCGGTGCCCCGGGGCACCGAGAACTTCGAGCGGCGCCAGCATGACGCCAGCGGCTTCCTCGCCGACCTCAGGGGCAAGATGGCCCCCTTGCGGGTAACCAAGGTGATCGGCGGCGATGACAGCGCTGCCAACGTGCCGATGAGTTCGATGAACGCCACGGTGTTCGTCACCGACCTGGACCTCTACACCGAGAAGAGCGACGGCGTCTTCGCCTATCTCAGCCCCAAGTTCAAGGTGGGGGTGGTCTCGGTGCGGCGGCTCAAGGAAGCGTTCCACCGGCGCAAGGCGGACCCCTCCAAGCAGCGGACCCGGCTGATGAAGGAGATGCTGCGGGTCATCGCCCGGGTCTCCGGCATGCCCAAGTGCGCCAACCCCGCCTGCCCGATCTCCCCGAGCAAGGTGCTTCCGGACGTGGATTCCAAGGAAGAGCGCTACTGTCAGCCTTGCTGGACAAGAATGTCGACCGGGGTCTCGCGAATCTAGTACACTCGTGCGTCCCTCCCATGTCATAGGACAGAGGTGCGCGTGAGTATCTGGAACCAAAGGGTCCGAGACATCTGCGCCGTGATCCTCGGCGGGGGCCGGGGTACCCGGCTCGATCCACTCACCCGGCTGCGCAGCAAACCCGCGGTCCCGATCGCCGGCAAGTTCCGGCTGATCGACCTGCCGGTCAGCAACTGTGTTCACTCCGGCATCAACCGGATGTTCGTGCTGACCCAGTTCAACTCCTTCTCGCTGCACCGCCACATCTCGGCGACCTACAAGTTCGACGTCTTCTCCCGGGGCTACGTGCAGATCCTGGCGGCCCAGCAGACGCCCAAGAGCGAGCAGTGGTTCCAGGGCACCGCCGATGCCGTGCGCCAGAACCTGGATATCTTCACCGAGGCCCGGGGTGATCTGACCCTGGTGCTCTCGGGCGACCACATGTACCGGATGGACTACCGCGAGATGCTGCGCATGCACGATGAGCATGACGCCGACATCACACTGGCGGTGTTGCCCTGCTCCACCGAGGAGATCAGCGGCTTCGGCGCCGTGCGGGTCGACAGTTCCGGCCGGGTGATCGAGTTCCGCGAGAAGCCCAAGGATGCCGAGGCCCGGGAGGGCATGGAGATCTCGCCGGACCTGATGCAGACCTACGGTCTGTCCTCGACCCGGCCCTATCTCGCGTCGATGGGCATCTACCTGTTCAAGAAGCACGTGCTGGCCGAGATTCTCGACAACGAGCGACACGACTTCGGTCACGACGTGATCCCGTCGGCCCTGGAGAACCGCAAGATCCAGGCCTACTTCTTCGACGACTACTGGCGGGATATCGGAACGATCAAGGCGTTCTACGACGCGCACCTCGATCTGGTGCAGCCGGCGCCTCCGTTCAACTTCAACGATTCCAACTGGCGTATCTTCACCAACCCGCACTTCCCACCGCCGTCGCGGATGAACGGGGTGCGCTGCAACCATTCGATCATCGCCGACGGTTCGACCATCGACGAGTCGACCATCGAACATTCGGTGGTCGGGATGCGCACCACCATGCGCCGGGCCACCGTGCGCCGGTCGCTGCTGATGGGCGCCGATCCGTTCCCGCCCGACGGCCCCGCCGATGCACCGCCGATCGGGATCGGCGACGGCACGTTGATCCAGCAGGCGATCATCGACAAGAACGCCCGCATCGGAAAGAACGTACGCATCGTCAACAAGGAAGGGCTCGAAGACGCCTCGGGCGACGGCTGGGCCATTCGGGAGGGGATCGTCGTGGTCGAGAAGAACGCGATCATCCCCGACGGCACCACGATCTAGCCCAGGTGCCGGACGGGAATCGGATGCGTCTGATCCAGATCCCGTTCAGCCACAACTGCGTCAAGGTTCGCCGCGCCCTGGAACTCAAGGGCCTGGCCTACGAAACCCACGACATCGCTCCGATGGACCGCAGCGCCGTATCCCGTTCGTCGGGGCAGGCGCTGGTGCCCGTGCTCGAGGATGGCGGCGCTGGCATCGCCGACTCGACGGCGATCCTGCGGCACCTGGAGCGGGCCTATCCCGAGCCGTCGCTGTTGCCCGACGATCCGGCGCTGCATGCCGAGTGCTGGCTCTTGGAGGACTGGGCGGATCGAGCGTTCATGGCGCTGACCCGGCGCATCGCCTACTGGAACGTGCTGGTGACCCCCGGGGCGCTGGAGCAGCTCTGGTTTTCCGACGCCTCGGCGCTCAAACGTTTCATCGGAGTGCGGGTCGGCAAGCGAGCGGTGACCCGGCGTTTCCGCCTTTCGGCAGGACGCAACAAGCGGGACGAGGCCGAGGCGAAGAAGGCGGCGGCCCTGGCCCTGGAGCGGCTGGGAGGCCGTCCGTTCCTTCTGGGCGACCGCTTGACCGTGGCCGATGTGTCCCTCGCGACCATGGCGGCGCCGCTGATCGCGGCCCGGGACGAGCTGCGCCACGATCCCGCGATCAAGGAACTGATGGCCTGGGCCGGCCCGGTGGTCGGCGAACAAACCCTGGCCCTCTACGGCAGCCTCGCCGGCTAGTTCCCCAGGCCGAGCACTCCCGGTTGGCCGTAGTACAGCACGCCGGCCAGGGCGCCGGTCATCAGCGTCGCCAGGGTCGCGGCGATCAACGCGCGAAACGCCAGGGAGGTCAGATCGTCCCGGCGTGCCGGCGCCAGGGCCGCGACGCCGCCGACGAAGATCCCCATCGACGCCAGGTGGGCAAAGCCGCAAAGAGCGTAGGACATGACAACCAGGCTGCGCCGGGAGATCGACTCCTCGGCGGCGAGTCCGGCGAGCTGCTGGTAGGCGGGGATCTCCGTGGCCACCGAGCGCAGCCCGAGTAGCCGCGCCGCTTGAGCGGTGTCTCCGGCTTCGATGCCCAGCAACCAGGCCACCGGCGTGAAGACCCAACCCAGCATGCGATCCAGCGACAGCGGACCGCCGAGGCTTGCTTCGAGCGGCGCTCCCGCAAAGGCAAGTACCCGGTTGAGTACGCCGAGCAGGCCGAGCACCGCGATCAACAGGGTCGCGATTCCCGCGGCGAGTTTGAGCCCGTCCCAGCCGCCGGCGGCCAGCGCCGACATGGTGTTGCCGTGGCGCTCCCCTTCGCCCGCCGGGGGCAGGGTGCCCAGGGTCTCCGGCACGCCGGTCTCCGGCAGCATCAGTTTGGACGTGATCACCGCCGCCGGGATCGACAGCACCGAGGCGGAGATCAGGTGCCCGGCGATGCCGGGAAAGGTCTCGCCGAGAAACAACACGTAGAGCGCCAGGGTGGTCGACGCGATGGTCGACATCATGCAGGTCAGAAGCGTCAGGAGCTCCGAGCGGGTCATGCCGTCGAGATAGGGGCGTACGGTGGTCGACGATTCGATGCCGACGAAGATGTTCGACGCACCGGCCAGCGCCTCGGCGCCGGACAGCCGCAGGCTGTTCTTGAACACCCAGGCGGCAAAGCGCACGATCGGCTGGATCACACCCAGGTGATAGAGCGCCGCCATCAGCGCGGCGAAGAACACCACGGCGGGCAGCACCTGGGTGCCGAGGACGAAGCCTACCGAGGCCTCGCCCGCAGGGGTTTGTTGCCCCGGGCCGACGGCAAGGGGCCCGAACAGAAAGATCGCCCCCTCCCGGCTGGCGTCGAGCAGGGCGACCACCACGCCGTTGAGCCAGAGCAAGAGGCCCCGGGTTGCCGGCAGAAGAAAGATCAGGACGCCCAGCGCCGCCATCAAGCCCGCCGAGCCCAGCACCGTGCGCCAGGGCACCGGCCGGCGGCAGCCGCCGGCAAGCCAGGCCAGCGCCGCCAGGGCGCAGAAGCCGATGGCAGAAACTGCGTTCAACCCGCTCATGGAACCTCCGGGCGGAAGCATAGCCGAAACAGTCGCCTGCATTCGCTTCCCCACAGTCCGCGGGGGCTTCGGCGCCGGTGTATCCTCGAATCATGAAAGTCCGCACCGCCTGCAATCGCGACTGCCCCGACGCCTGTTCGATGATCGCGACCGTCGAGAACGACCGGGTCGTGCGCCTGGAAGGGGACCCGGATCATCCGGTCACCCGCGGCTTTCTCTGCTACCGCACCAACCGCTTTCTCG
Source organism: Acidobacteria bacterium Mor1 (assembly GCA_001664505.1). Taxonomy (GTDB): domain Bacteria; phylum Acidobacteriota; class Polarisedimenticolia; order Polarisedimenticolales; family Polarisedimenticolaceae; genus Mor1. Next base: position 2,498,657 of record CP011806.1, on the reverse strand, counting down.
ACCGGCAGTACGACCCGCGGCGGCTGACCCGGCCGCAGGTGCGCCGCTCCCGGGGGCTGGTGCCGGTCAGTTGGGATGACGCGCTGGACCTGATCGCCGAGAAGATGCTGCGGATCAAGACCGAGTCCGGCCCGGCCGCGATCTTCCACTACCGCTCCGGCGGAAGCCTCGGCCTGATGAAGCACGTCGTCGACCATTTCTTCGAGCGCTTCGGTCCGGTGTCGGTCAAGTCGGGGGATATCTGTTCCGGCGCCGGCGAGGCGGCCCAGGAAACCGACTTCGGTATCGCCGAGAGCAACGATCTGTTCGACCTGTTGAACAGCCGCACGATCATCCTCTGGGGCAAGAACCCCTACGTCAGCAACGTGCATCTGCAGCCGGTGTTGAAGGAAGCCAGGGCCAAGGGCGCGCGCCTGATCCAGATCGACCCGGTGCGCCATCGCGGCGGCGACCTTTGCGAGCTGTACGTCCAACCTCGGCCCGGCGGCGACGCAGCGCTGGCGCTGGGGCTCGGGCGCCGCATGTTCGAACTCGACGCCGCCGATCCCTCGGCGGCGGAATACTGCGATCACTTCGACAGCTATCGCGAGCTTGTGTTCTCCCGGGAGGTCGACGACTGGTGCGCTATCGCCGGCGTGAGCCGCGCGGACTTCGACCGCATCGCGACCCTCTACGCCGACGGCCCCGCGGCGATCCAGGTCGGCTGGGGGATGCAGCGCCGCGCCAACGGCGCGACCATCGTCCGGGCCCTCGACGCCCTGGGCGCGATCAGCGGCAATCTCGGCGTGCCCGGCGGCGGCGTTTCCTTCTACTTCGGCCGGCGCACCGCCTTCGATACCAGCTTCTCCGCGGGCAAGTCGATCGCGCCGCGCACGATTCCCGAACCCTTGCTCGGGCCCGGGTTGCTCGAGGCGTCGGACCCCGCGGTGCGGATGGTCTGGGTCACCGCCGGCAACCCGGTGGCGATGCTGCCCGAATCCCACACGGTGGCCCGGGCGCTACAGACCCGTGAGCTGACCGTCGTGGTCGACGCGTTCCCCACCGACACCACCGAGTGTGCCGACGTGGTGCTGCCCACGACGACGATGCTGGAAGAGGACGACCTGCTCGGCGCCTACGGCAATCACTGGTTGTCCGACGTGCAGCCGGTGGTCGCGCCGCCGGGGGAGGCGATGAGTGACTACGCCATCGTCTGCGCTCTCGCGACCCGGCTCGGCCACGACGACGCGTTCCACGAGCCCCCTTCGGCATGGAAGCAGCGGATGATGAGCAAGCTCAACGCCAAGGGGGTCACTCTCGATCAACTTCGCGAGGGAGCGGTGCGCAACCCGCTGGCGGCGGAGGTCCTGTTCGCCGATCGACGCTTCCCTACGCCCAGCGGCAAGGTCAACCTGCTGACCGACGCGGAGGTCGAGCCGAGCCCGGTCAGTACCGAACGGCCGCTCCTGTTGATGCCGTTGGCCGCGCGCAAGTCCCAGTCGTCCCAGTGGCCGCCGTCGCTCCAGGAAGGGCCGGCCCCGGCGACCCTGCATCCGGACTCGGCCCAGGGGTTCGCCGACGGCGACGAGGCGACTCTCGAGTCGGCGGTCGGCAGCATGCAGGTGCGCCTGCGGTTCGATGCCGCCCAGCGCCGGGATGTGGTGCTGCTGGACAAGGGGGGCTGGCTCGGGCGCGGCCGCTGCGCCAACGCGCTGATCGAGGCGGCGGAGACCGATGCCGGCGGCGGCGCGCGCTACTATGAGACTCCCGTACGCCTGATGCGCTCCGACGCCTGATCCGTCGGGGCCCCTGAGGCACGCGCCGGCCGACGGCCGCCTGGAGTCCCGATGCCCGAACATGTCTTCTCCCCCCTGCGCGGACGGCTCGATGAGCTGACCGTCGAGTCCGAGGCCTTGGCCGGCAATCTGCTGGGCGACCCCGCATCGCGGCGCACCGCCGTCTACCTGCCCGAAGGCCACGACGAAGCCGGACGGGACTTTCCGTTGATCGTCTATCTGTCCGGCTACGGGGGAAGCGGCCTGGGACAGACTGCCTGGAAGGGGTTCGGCGAGAGCCTGCCTCAGCGAGTCGAACGTCTGATCGCCGACGGCCGGATGGGGCCGGCGGTCGTGGCGATGCCCGACGCCTTCACCTCCCTGGGCGGCAACCAGTACATCAACTCCCCGGTGTTCGGTAACTGGGAAGACTATCTGCTCGACGAGCTGATCCCCGCGCTGGAGCGGAGTTACAGAGTTCGCCCAGGGGCGGCCTGTCGTGCGGTGCTGGGCAAGTCCAGCGGCGGTTACGGGTCGCTGATCCAGGGGATGAAGCACGGCGAACACTGGGGCGCCATCGCTTCACACTCGGGCGACGTCGATTTCGACCTGGTCTACCGCAGCGACTTCCCCAAGATCGCCACGGCGCTGGCCCGGCAGGGCGGGGACATCGCCGGCTTCGTCAAGTACTTCACCGAGGCGCGGAAGACCTCGTGGCCGGAGATGCACGTGCTGTCGATCCTGGCCATGGCGGCGACCTACGATCCCGACGTCGACGCGCCCTTCGGTGTGCGCCTGCCTTTCGATCCTGAGACCTGCCGGCTCGACCCCGAACGCTGGGAGCAGTGGCTGTCCCACGACCCGTTGCGCCTCGCCGACCGACCCGAATGCCGCGAGAAGCTGTCCGGCCTGCAGGGGCTGTTCATCGACTGCGGTTCGCGGGATCAGTTCCACTTACATTTCGGTACTCGCGCCTTGGTGCGCAGGCTCAGCACGGCGGGAATCGAGCATCGTTACGAGGAATTCGACGACGATCATCTGGGTACCGCATACCGCCTGGACGTATCGCTCCCGTTCCTCAGCGCCGCGATCGACTCATAGTTCGGCGCAGGCGTCAACTTGACAGAATGGCCCCTTTTGGGGCAATAATGGTATGTAACCTTTTAAGACTGAACTGCAAATACATCGGAGACGGCGCGCTTCGTGCGCGTACTCGCCTCTGGCGCTCACCTGACGGTCCCAGTCTGGGCATGACGTCCTGACCGTCGCCTGCACCTCCGATCTGCAGCAACACGGTTACACGCCCGTGGGCGCTCGATTCGGCCATGGCAAAGACAATTCGGTCCTGCTCAGGCGGGAGTGTGTGAGTGTCGCCGCAAGGCGGCGAAACGGATAGCTCTGGAGGAAGAATGTCGCAGCTGGATCATCTCAACCGAACCTCCGCTTCCCTGACCGGTGACAAGACGCCTCCGCGTTTCAAGGTCTTCATGGCGCGTCACCTCGACGGGCTGGACGTGTTGAAGCGTCTCCCCGAAGAGACCGTGTTCGAGATGAAGGTCGTGGCCAGCGTGCTGCCGTTCCGGGTCAACGAATACGTCATCAACCACCTGATCGACTGGGACGCCGTTCCGAACGATCCGATCTACCAGCTCACCTTCCCCCAACGCGGCATGCTCTCCGAGGAAGCCTTCGAGCGCATGGCGGCGCTGCACCGCGCCGACGCCCCCCGCGACGAGATCCAACGTCTGGCCCAGGAACTGCGGGCCGATCTGAACCCGCATCCCGCCGGCCAGATGGAGCTGAACATGCCCCGGGACGAGGACGGCGACGTTCTCGACGGCATGCAGCACAAATACAACGAGACCGTGCTGTTCTTCCCCAGCCAGGGGCAGACCTGCCACGCCTTCTGCACCTTCTGCTTCCGCTGGGCCCAGTTCGTCGGCCAGCAGGAGCTGCGCATGGCCTCCACCGAGGCCGGCGCGCTGCACGGCTATCTCGAGAGCCGCAAGGAAGTCAGCGATTTGCTGGTTACCGGCGGCGATCCGATGGTGATGAAGACCGCCAAGCTGGCCGGCTATCTCGAGCCGCTGCTCTCCGAGCGTTTCGAGCATGTCCAGACCATTCGCATCGGCACCAAGGCGCTGACCTACTGGCCGCACCGCTTCGTCTTCGACGACGATGCCGACGACATGCTGCGGCTGTTCGACACCCTGGTCGAAGAGGGTAAGCACGTTTCGGTGATGGCTCACTTCAACCACTGGCGTGAGCTGGAATCCCCGGTGACCCGCGAGGCGATCCGCCGCATCCGCGACACCGGTGCGCAGATCCGTGCTCAGGGGCCGCTCCTGGCCCACATCAACGACGACGCTTCGGTCTGGGCCCGCATGTGGGAAACCCAGGTCAAGCTCGGCGTGGTGCCCTACTACATGTTCGTCGAGCGGGACACCGGTGCCCGCCACTACTTCGAGGTGCCGCTGGAGCGGGCCTGGCACATCTACCGGGACGCGATCCAACAGGTCTCCGGCCTGGCGCGCACCGTGCGCGGTCCCTCGATGAGCGCCGGCCCCGGCAAGGTCGAGGTCCAGGGTGTCACCGAGATCGCCGGCGAGAAAGTCTTCGCCCTGCGCTTCCTCCAGGGACGCAACGCCGACTGGGTCCATCGGCCGTTCTACGCCAAGTACGATCCGAAGGCGACCTGGCTCGATCACCTGAAGCCGGCCTTCGGTGAGTCGCGATTCTTCTTCGAGGAAGAGTACGCGACGATGCAGAACCCCCGCCTGGCCTGATCGATCCGGCCTGATCCACTCCCATATCCGGGTGACCGCAGGGTTTCGTTTGTCGGACTTGTTTCCGAAACGGAACCCGTGCGCCCAAACCGTCGTATCCCTGATCAGAATCCGCAGGCTAGAATCGAATCGGACCGGCCCCGTATCTGTGTCGAGCTCGGAGGGGATATCGTGGATCGCCGCCTGATCATCTTTGCGTTCGCTCTGCTGGTTTGCCTGTCGTTCCCGGCGTTTGCCGACGACACCGATGCCGCCGCCGTCGAAGAGGGCGCCGGGGAGCATTCGCTGAGCGGTCAGGTCCTCGATGCCGAGGGTGAGCCGGTGGTGGGTGCGACGGTCCACGCCGGGATCGACATCCGAGCTCGGAACAAGGCCGACAAGCAGCGCGGCAAGGCGAGCGGCACCAAGCCGGCAAAGCGCAAGGTGCCGCCGTTCGAGCCGCTCTCGGCGACCACCGGCGAGGACGGCAGCTTCGAGATCGGTGGGCTGAATGCCGGGCCCTACGTGGTGCGCGTAGAGGCCGAGGGTTTCGCGCTCTGGACCGACAACGAGATCGATGGAGCCGAGGCTCTCGAAGTGCGGATGGCTCCCGGGCATTCCCTCAGCGGCGTGATCCGGGACAACGGCGAAGGCTCAGCCATCGCCGGCGCGTCGATCAGGGCCTGCGACAAGAACAGCCACCTCTTCGGTACGGAGTTCTGCCATTTCACCGAGAGCGACGGCGAGGGCCGGTTTCGATTCGAGGATCTGGCCGAGAGCGCCCACGATCTGATTCTGCTGGCGACCGGCCACGAGGGCATGCAGCGGCTCAAAATCGCCGTGCCCCAGCCGGAAGACGCCGCTCCGGTGGAGTTCCTGCTGGCTCCCGGGGCCGACCTGGAGGTCACGGTCGTCGACGCAGGAGGGGCTCCGGTCGAGGATGCCTGGGTCTCGGTGACGACCAACGACTTCAACCGCCGCGTGCGCCTCGAGGGCTCGCGCCAGAACCACTATGTCGATCAACCGCGGAGCAACGCCGACGGCATCTCCCGGCAGCGCGGTTTGACCCGCGGCCTCGACTACACCCTCTACGTTCGCAAGAAGGGCTACGGCAAGTTCGAAGCCGCGATTCCCGCCTTTGAAGAGGGGGAGGTCGAGCGGGACTTCAGAGCGGTCCTCGCGGCCGGCGCTCTGGTGCGATTCCGGCTGGTCGATGGTGACGATGTGGCTATCGAGGAGCCGGATGTTTTCCTCTCGGTCGCCCGCGAAGATGCCGGGCCGGTGGCCCGGCTCAACTGGAAGGACACCGTTACGGTCGTCAAGGACAAGATCGAGGCTCTGGGGGACGGCAGCTACGAGGCGACCGACCTACCCACCGGGAGCTACGACGTCTGGCTCGGTGCCACCCGCTACCTTTCGAAGATTCGCAAGGGGGTCAACCTGGCGCCCGGCGAGGTGCGCGACCTGGGTAAGGTCACCCTGGAGCCGGGTCTCGAGGTTCACGGCACGGTGACCGTCAATGACGGCGAGCCGGTCGGCGAGGGCGCCGTCAACGTCCGCTGGAGCGCCGACGGTCGGCTCTATCGCCGGGACGCGACGATCAACGAGGACGGAGGTTTCCACGCCTGGGGCGTCGACCCGGAGTCGAAGATCACCGTCAACGTGGTCACGAAGGACTGCAGCGACTACAGGCAGACCGGCATCACCGCCGAGGATCTTCCGCTGAAGATCAAGCTGGACCGGGCGGCCGAGATCGTCGGCACTGTCGTCGACCCCGACGGAGCCGCCGTATCCGGGGCCACGGCCCAGATCTACGCCTCCGGCGCGCCGGTGATCGCCGGGCGCAGCATCGCTCGGGCGACGTCGGAGGAGGACGGCAGCTTCCGGATGCGCAAGGTCGATCCCGGCAACTACAGCCTCGAAGTGCGCAGTTCGGACTACGCGCCGTTGCGCAGGCCGGGCATCGAGATTGCGGCCGGTGATCGCCACGACGCCGGCAAGCTGGAGTTGGAGCCGGGGCTCGAGGTGCGAGGGATCGTTCTGTCCAAACGGGACGGCCAACCGCTGGGCGGCGCCACGGTGACCTTCTCCCAGCAGGGGATGTTCAGCTTCAACTTCGGCGGTGCCCAGCAGGGCGTTCCCACCGGTGTCGACGGCCGCTTCACCTATCGGGGCCTCGGTCCCGGCGCCATCGTCGTCACCGGGCAGCACCCGGACTACGCGCCGACTCGCAAGAACCTGCGGCTGTCCGAGGATAGCGGCATCACCGAACTCGAACTGATCCTCGAACAGGGCGGTCGCATCGTCGGCACCGTGACCGATGCCCAGGGGCAGCCACTGGCCAACGTCAACGTGATGGCGATGATGGGCATGGGGCAATCGATGATCGGCCCGGTCGAGACCGATGCTTCCGGCCGCTACGTGATGGACAAGGTGACCGCCGGCGTCTACACCGTGACCAAGGTTTCCCAGAACGACGGCGCCGTCGCGCCTCGCACCAAGCGAGCGGTGGTGGTGGAAGGGGAGGATGTCGTCGTCGACTTCTCCGACGCCGAGGGTATCGAAGTTACCGGCGTCGTCACGCGGCAGGGTGAACCGCTGGGGAGCGCCGTGGTCGTGCTGATGCCCGAGGGCGCCTCGAACATGGACATGTCCTCGTTCCGCTATGGCCAGGCCGATGAGAACGGCAACTACAAGCTGATGGTCGATTCACCCGGGACCTACCGCATCATGGTTCAGGCCGGCGGCCAGCAGTTCATGGGGGCAGGAGTCGGCTTGCGTCTCGAGGTGCCCGACGGGGTCGACGCCATGACCCGGGACATCGAGCTGGAAGAAGGAGGGGGCATCGCCGGCACGGTGACCGACGCCGACGGCAACCCCCTGGCCGAGGCCCGGGTCTCCGCCTTCCCGGCGTCGGATACCCAGATGACCCAGCTTGCCTCCAATGCCAGTACCGATGCGTCGGGAGCCTATCGCCTGACCGGCCTCGACGAGGGTGAGTACCGGGTGATCGCAGGTGCCGAGGGCTACGTATTCGAGACCAGGATCGGCATCCGGGTCGACGGCGCGGGGGAAACCTCCGGGGTCGACTTCGCGCTGGACAGCGGGCGCCCGGTGCGCGTCGAGGTCCGGGGCGGCGGTGGCAATCCCGTCTCCATGGCGATGCTCTCGCTGACCATGCCCGGGGATGTGACCTCGGTGCTGGGCGACGGTTTCACCAACCATCGGGGGATCGCCATGGTCGATCTGCCCGAAGGCCAACCATTCGATCTCTACGTCGTGGCCCAGGGCTGGGCTCCCGGCAACTTCGAGTCGGTGGTGCCCCAGGGGGACGAAGAACCCTACGTGCAGGTCACCCTGCAGGAAGGGGCGACCCTGCAGCTCCAGTTGACCGACGCGTCGGGAGCTCCCGTAGCGGGCAGGCGAGTGCGGCTTCAGGGGGACTCGTTGCCCCGTGGGATCGAGATGCTGTTGCAGATGATGGGCGGCGGCGCCGCGACCTCCAACGACGGCATCGCGCTGCTGCCCAACCTGTTGCCCGGCAACTACCGGGTCTTCGTCGACGACAACGCCGAGCCCATCGGAAGCGTGGTAGTCACCGAAGGCGGTGAGAACACCTATCAGCTGACGGTGCCCTAGAGGCCTCCCCTCCGAAGCCTCAGCGAAGGAGGGAGGCCAGCCACTTGGGGTCGTCGCTCATGATGGCGTCGACCCTGGCATCCAGCGCCTTCTGCACCCGGCGACGGGAGTTGCAGGTCCAGGTGTAGACCGGCTTGCCCATCTCCTGCACGTCGCGGACCAGGGCGGGAGTGACGGTGCGGATGTCGAAGGACACGCCGTCCAGCGGCTCCAACAGCTTGCGTTCGCGGGCGCCGACCCGGCGCATCTTCTTGACGTTGAGCACGGTGCGCACCTGGGGCACCGCCTCGCGGCCCGCCTCCAGCACTTCGGGGTCGAAGCTGAGCAGTACCCCATGGCGCAGGAGCCGGGCGGCCTTGAGCCGCCGAGCCACAATGGCCCCGAGCCGGGCGTAGCGGCCGTCCACCCGACGCTTCGGGTGGGACTTGACCTCGAACATCCACAGACAGGCCTTGCCGTGGCGCTTCAGTGCCTCGTCGAGGGTCGCGACGCGCACCCGGCGATGGCGCCGGTCGAACCAGCTCCCTGCATCGAGTTTTCGCAAATCGGCCAGCTCCATCGACTCGACCCGGCGTCCCCGGCGGCCCGCCTTGTTCAGGACCCAGTCATGAAACAGCACCGGCTCGCCGTCTGCGGTGAGCTGGACGTCGGTCTCGATGCCGTCGCAGTCGGCGGCCAGCGCCGCCCTGAAGGCGGGCAGGGTGTTCTCGGGATAGCCCGCCGAGTGTCCCCGGTGGGCAATGACCCAGGGCAGCTTCTGCCCCGGCTTCATCCGCGTCAGCGGTGCACGGCTCACGAAGCTTCGGCCAGAAGATCCAGGACGATCTGATCGAACTTGTCCCGCAGCGCCGCGTGGGAGTGTCCCGTCGCCGGGCCGACGTAGCCGGTGTAGATGTGGCGGATCTTGCCGTTTGCGTCGAGGAAGATCGTGGTCGGGTAGGCCCGCACCTTGTCGATCAACGGGAACTGCTCCGAGGCCTCGGCCTTGTCGTAGGTACCCGCAAGCAGTACCGGGAACTCGACTCCGTGATAGTCGTTGAAGCGGCGCACCTGGGCGGCGTCCCGTTCGGCGTCGCCGGTCAGTTCGAACGCCAGACCGACCACCTCCAGGCCGCGGTCGCCGTAGGCCTGCTCCAGGTCGATCATGTGGCGGATCGCGTCGTTGCAGTTGGGGCACCAGGACCCGAACACCTCAAGCACGGTGACCTTGCCGGTCAGCGACGAGATCGCGGTGGGCTCCAGATCGAGATTCGGGTAGGTCAGATCGCCCAGAGCGACCTGCTCGTTCCAGACGGTCATGCCGAAGCCGTCGGGCAGGGTCGCCGCGTCGTCGCGCACCGCTTCCCAGGTCTCGTGCCAGCTATCTCGAGACCAGAAATCCCCGCGCATGCCGTCGTCGGTCAGGTCGGCATGAAACAGGAAGGCGTGGGCGAAGTCGAAGCAGGAAAGCCGCAGCTTGTTGCCGGCGAAGCTGCCCGCCAGGTAGCGATAGTCGCCGACGGCGGTGAGGAAGGTGCCCAGCAGCGCGCCGTCGGAGCCGGTGCGTAGTTCGGCGACCGCCGGGTGCTCGTCGGTTTCGAAATCGACCCGCCAGCGCCCGGCGACCGCGTCGGCATCGTTGACGGTGCCGGTGGGGAGCGGGAAGCGCGGGTCCGCTCCGTGGACCGCGTGGAACGGAAGCTCCGAGGTCTCGCCGCCGCCGGCGGTCTTCTGCCAGCGACCGTCGAGGCGCTTGCGGTCCTCGGACACCGTGGCCACGATCGACGAATCGTAGTGGGGCGCCGACAACCTCAACTGGTCGCCCATGAGCGTGACCCGGGGCACCGGGATCCGTTCCTCGCCGTTGATCAGGGTGGCGTTCCAGAGCCCCTGCTTTTGGATCAGGATCAGGCCGAAGGGAAGTTCGCCGCCGGGGCTGTCCAGCCAGGCCCGCCACAGACCCGCGGTGGGATGGGTGTCGGGCACGAACTGGCCCTCGTCATCGCCGCAGCCGCTGAGCATCAGCAGGGCGAGCGCCAGCAGCAACGCCCCTGTTCGTTGAATCGTCCCCATCGTCTGGCCGGCCTGGCCGCGCCCGTTCCACGTCTTCATCGCGTGCCCTTTCCTTTGCCCTTCCCACCGACCGGTTCCGTCGGCAGCGTGCGGGATTCCATCAAACGATAGGCCGGCATCAGGCCGATGGTCTCATCCCAGTACGGCGTGCGTCGATGCCACCAGGTCAGTCGCGCCCTTGGGTTGCCGGCGAAGGCCTCGTCTTCCAGCGCCGCTTCCCACTCCTTGCGGATGGCCGGATCCTTCAGCAGGTCAGGGAGCAGTTCGTCCAGCTTACCGGGGCCGATCCACTCCTTGCGCTCGAACACGGCGGAGAGCAGCCCCCAGCGCAATAGCGAATCAGGCGCTTCCGGCTCCAGTAGCTGTGCGGCCACCTGGAAATCCGGCTGGTCCGCCGGCACCCACAGAGTGCGCGAGGGCAGCGTACGCGTCTCGGTTCGGGTTTCCACGGTGACGCTGTTGACCCGGTGCAGCCCCTGGTAGGGGAAGCCGGCAAACTCCGGATCGGTCATGCGCCGGGTCTCGACCGGGAGGGTCACCTCCCTGGTCAGCATCTCCACCCGCAGTCCGTGGGCCAGCAAAGTCTCCTCGATCACCGGCCAGCCCGGGGGCACCAGATAGCCCCGGGGGCGGGTGATCACCGCGTCCGGTTCGACCCGGTGATGCCAGGGGACGTCGGTCTCCCGCAGCTTGCCTCGCTGATAGCGCAGCACCGGCACGCCCAGGGAAGGGGACTCCTCGATCTTCCAGTCGTAGACCGGCCAGAGGACCCGGTCCTGCTCGGCGGTCTCTTTGAAGCTGAGGTTCAGCGTGGACGGCGCCGCGCCGGCTCCGCCGTGGGACACCGTCTGAGCTTCGGCGGCCGCAACGGCGGCGACCAGTTCGTTGCCGCGAGCCGCCAGATCCTCGAGGGTTTCGACCATGTAGGCGTGGTTGGCCCGGACCCGCTGCTCGTAGGTTTTGTAGACATGGTTCTCGACGGTGATCGCCGGCCGGTGGCGCAAGGCGAAGTAGCCCGACGAGAAGCGCGCCTCACCCGCCGCGGTGCGGAAGCCCTTGGAGGGATCGTTGCGGTCGATCACGCTGATGTAGGGCCCGGTGCGGTGCCCCCGCTCTTCTGTGGCGGCCAGCACCCGCTCCAGGTGTCCGTCGAGCCAGGCGCTGACACCGGTGGCGAGCTGCGGCGCCTCGGTGCGGATGTAGGTCAGCACCCACTCGTGGTCCGAGCCGTTGGTCACGTGGTTGTCGATCACCATGTGCGGCTTCCAACGGTTGTAGAGCTCGATCAGCGCCCGCGCCTCGGGAGTGCGCAGCTTGGTGTGGTCCCGGTTCAGGTCGTTGCCCTTGGTCGTGGTGCGGAAGCCCATCTCCTCGGGGCCGTTCTGGTTGGGGCGGTTGTAGCGGGAGCGCCGCTCGTGGCCGTCGACGTTATAGATCGGCACCAGCAGCAGAGTGACCTTGTCCAGCAGGGCGTCGTGCTTGCCCCGGGCGATGTCCCGCAGCAGCATCAGCGACGCGTCCTTGCCGTCGATCTCTCCGGCGTGGATGCCGTTGAACACCAGCAGGATCGGCTTGCCGCTGCGCCGGGCGCGATCGGGAGTCGAGGCGTCGCGGGTCGAGGCGACCACCAGCGGCATCGCCCGGCCCTGGGCCGAGCGGCCGAACCGGTCCATGCGCAAGGTGTAGCGGTTGTTCCAGCCGGGCCTCGGCGGCTCGGCGATCGGCGGCATCAGCCGGCGCACGAACTCCAGCGTTTCGGCGTAGTCCGGCGTCTGCTTGAACCCGCTGGTCTCGGCGAGGGTGAGGAACTCGCGAGGGATCTCGTCGGCCTGCGCGTGAAGCCCGGGGCAGGGAATGGCGAAGCAGAGCGCCGCGATGGCCACCCATGCCGGGAGCTTGAACCTGACTGGCTGTCTGATCATCGGCGCATTGTATGCCGCGCCTTCGGTCCGGCCAACCCGCGGTGGATCAGTCGCCGCGGTAGTTGCCGAAGCGTAGCTCGACGCCGAAGTCCTTCTTCTTCAGCACCGCGATCGCGGTCTGCAGGTCGTCTCGCTTGGGCGAGGTCACCCGGACCTGCTCTCCCTGGATCGCCGCCTGGACCTTCTTGATCTTCTGATCCTTGATGTACTTGACGATCGCCTTGGCCGTGTCCATCGAGATGCCCTGCTGCAGGTCGATCTCCTGTTTGACCGTGTTGCCGCCGGCCTGCTGGATCTCGCCGTAGTGCAGGTTTTTCAGCGGAACGCCGCGCCGGGCCATCTTCTGGTTCAGCACCTCGGTCATCGCCTGGACCTTGAAGTCCTCGGGCCCGCTCAGCACCACCTTGGCGTCGTCCCGCTTGAACTCGATGGCGACGGTCAGCCCCTTGAAGTCGTAGCGCTGGCGGATCTCCTTGATCGCCTGGTTGACGGCGTTATCGACCTCCTGGAGGTCGCAGCCGGTGGTGATGTCGAAGGATGGGTTGGCCATGATTTCTCCTGGGTCTTCCGCTGGGGTAGGGCTCGAGGTTGGGGTACCCGGGGCGTCCCGGTACCGATACCCAGTTTACACGAGTCTGCGGATGCAGACTCCGGGAGGGGCGGCAAAGGCCGGGCCGCGCGAGACGCGCAACCCGGCGCTGGAGTCTGCGTTCGCAGACTCCCGGGGTTTGAGAGTAGGCTTGGTGCAGCGCCCTGCCGTTGGAAGGCCGGGCTCCGACACCAGGTGCAGACCGTGAGGTTCGTTCTAGCTGTCATCTTGTCGCTCTTCACCGTCGGCTCGTCGGTTGGGGACGTTCACGCCTCCGATGGACAACCACTGGGTCGAGTCTGCATGGCGCCCGTACCGAAACCGAACGATCAGCGCAAGTCGCTGGCCAATCCGTCCGGCGGAAACCCAAGGCACACCTACTCGGTGCGCATCGGCCGGCGAGAGCCCATCGAGCTCGACTACGAATCGGTTCACTGGGTCGAAGGCCTTGACCTCCAGCCGAAACACGACGTCGTGATCTACGCCGACGGTGTTCCTCTGGAATCATGGTCCTTCCGCTTCTCGGACTACACCTTCAAGAACCGGGGCAAGCCGGACCTTTGTCTGTTTCTAGAGCCGTTGTACCTGAGCTGGCAGCTCTGGCGAGTCGAGAGAACCGAGGACTGGTGCCCATGTTGGAGTCGCGAAGCGGGCCTAGGAAACTCTCGCTATCCAAACGAACTTCAGGGCTTCGTGCTCTGGGAGACCGGCGCATGGCGTGATCTCCAGCCGCTGGTGTCGACGCTTGACGACGTGAGGCGAGTGCTGGGTCCGCCGGAAAGGGCCGTTGATCTACGGCAGTACTCCAAGCCCTATCCGGGTGACGGTGCGGCGCAATCACCGGTGTTCACCTACTTCGTCGACGACGACTATGACATTTTGGTCTACTTCGTCCGGAGTGACTACGCCGCCCGCCGGCGCTACCCGGCCGAGCTCTTTGATCGGTTGTTGTCGATCGATTTCGTACCCAAGCGACAGGTCTCGTTTCGAGGGCAGATCTTCCCTCGGGCGTTCAGCAAGGAGCGGGTGCGAGCCGCGGACGCCGCGTGGGATGATCACTCGGATGGCTCCGGTCTGGTGTACTCCGTCTACTCGGCCGCACCAGCCCATGGGGATGCGCAGCAGGGCGACCTCAACCGCATTTCCTATGGTCCGCCCGAATAGTGTTCAGACGACTTATCTGTTTGTTTCTTTTGATGGGCCTCTGCGCTTCATGCTCGTCGAGATGGGAGCGGTTCGCTCGAAGTCTGGAGGAGCATCGCAAGCAGCAGTTAGCGCAGCTAGATGTCGAGGGCTGCGAGGCCGGAGGCGGCGCCATCGAATATCGTGGCATGTTCGGTGCTCCGATGTGCGTCACGCCGTACCCCGATGCCGGCACAGTTTGCCGGGACAGCGCAGAGTGCGTCGGGCTGTGCATGGTGCTGCTGGGTGGTGCAGAGGTGGAGCCCGAGATCGGGGGGGACGTGGAAGGCCGCTGCGAAGCCGACGACAGAACCTTCGGCTGCTACATGGAAGTACTCGGCGGCAAGGCCCAGCGTGGTATCTGCGTCGACTAGTGATGAGACTACGAGAGGTACCCTGCTGACGGCCTGATCTCCCACTCCCGCAACAACCCTTTCGCCCTAGCGACGCTCCGTCCGCAAGTTCATCGCGGCGCCGGCCTCTCTTCGATTGTTGAACCCGGAATATGGCGGTACACCATAGGTCGCTAATATGACAGTTTGAGTCGACGATCGACTCGAATGGAGGGGCAAACACGTGATCTCACGCGCATGGACGCTCGTGGCCGTACTCCTGCTTTCCACCTCGCTGTGGGCAGGCACCACTTACCTCGACCGGGCAGAGACCGTCGCCATCGACCCTGAACGGGGCGTCGATCCCCGGGTGGACTACGAGGCGCTGGTCGCCTTCGGTCCCTGGGATGACCGCAACTACCGGCTGACCCTCGAAGACCTCGGGGTGCTGGCCGCCGATGAGGCCAAGATTCATCAGCCGATCCCGGCCTGGTTCCGGGTCAAGCTGCGTCAGGCTCGTCCCGAGCTGACCCGCGACGGCACCACCCGCTACCCGTTGACCGCCTTCAACATCTTTCGCCAGCAGTTCGGCGGCTACAAGATCAACGGCGACTACTACCGCAAGCTGACCCGGGACAACGACCGCTACTACGTGATCCTCGAACCGGTCACCGACCCCGGTGAGCCGACGACCGACGACGTGATCACCGGGGAATCCCGCATCACCTCGCCCAACGGCGCATCCGAGTCCGCCATCGCGATCAACCCGGCCAACACCGACCAGGTCATCGCCGGCACCAACGGTCCCTCTGGGGGCCAGCGCATGCACTGGTCCGACGACGGCGGCGCCACCTGGACCCAGGTGGATCTCCCGCTGGGCAGCACCTGCTGCGACCCCGCGGTGGAATGGTCCTCCGACGGCCAGTTCGCCTACACCGTGACCCTGGGAAGCTGCAGCTTCTTCGGCGGCTGCGGCCTCTGGTTCTACCGCTCCGACGACGGAGGCCAGACCTGGACCGACCTCGAGGACGTCACCCCGGGAGATCCCCGTCGCGAGGTCGCCAACGGCGCCGACCGGGAGTACATGCACGTCGACAAGTTCGGCGGCTCTCCCTTTACCGACAACATCTACCTGACCTGGCACAACGGGAACGTGCTGCAGTTTGCGGTCTCCACCGACTTCGGCAACACCTTCACCAACCAGGCGTTTGACGGTGCGTCGGACAACCGCGGGATCGCCGGCGACATCACCACCGACAAGGATGGCGTGATCTACTACGCCTACCCGGCGTTCAACAGCCGCACCATCCGCCTGACCCGTTCATCCAACGGCGGCGTGACCTTCGATACGATCCGCTCGATCGCCAATACCAACGCCTCGTTCAACTTCCCTCTGCCCTCGATGGAAGCCCGGGAGGTCGCGCTCTACACCGCCATGGACGTGGACCGCAGCGACGGCCCTTTCGCCAACAGCGTCTACATGGCCTGGCCGGACATCACCGCGCCGGATGCCGGCGCCAACAACAACCACGCCCAGGTGTTCGTCGCCTACTCCCGGGACGGCGGAGATACCTGGAACACGTCGATCCCTCATGAGACCGCCGACGTGTTGACCGTCGATCGCTGGCAGCCGTTCCTGATGGTTGGCCAGGACGGCACCGTCCACGTGGTGTTCTACGACACCCGGCGTTCGGCGGACCGCACCGCCGTCGACCTGTTCTACGCCTTCTCCACCGACGGCGCCGTGACCTGGTCGGCCCCCCAGCGGGTCACCACCGAGATGTCCCCCAACATCAACGACGGTTTCGAGTACGGCGACTACCTGGGCATGGACATGGTGATGGACGACCTGATCGCCATCTTCACCGACAACCGCAGCGAAGACGGCAGCGGCGGCGACTCCATCGACGTCTACGCCGCGGGGATCACCCCCGGCGGCGCGTTCTGCGGCAACAACACCCAGGAGGCGGGGGAGGCCTGCGACGGCGTCGACTTCGGCGGCCTGACCTGCGCCGACTTCGGTTGCAGCGGCGGCAACCTGACCTGTCCGTCGGATTGCAGCGGGGTCGATACGTCGTCCTGCACAGGTTGTGCGGCAAGTGGTTCCGGTAGCGTTCTCGGCGGTCGCGGCGTGCCCGGGACGCCGCTCCTGGTCAACCGCAGCGGCAACGATCTGGTTTTGACCTGGGCGGGTGCCTGCAACGCGGCTGACGACTACGCCATCTACGAGGGCGCCGTCGGCAACTTCGGCGTGTACAACCCGGTGCAGTGTTCGACCGGCGGGTCGACTTCGGCGACGATCACGCCAGGGGCGGGAGACCGGTTCTTGCTGGTGACGCCGCTGACTGGTGGGGCTGAAGGGTCGTACGGGCTGCGGAGCGATGACAGTGAGCGTCCGGTTTCGGGAGCTGCTTGCGCGACGCAGAACGTAGTGGCTTGCCCGTAGGTTTGCCGTGCGCGGTCCGGTGCGAGGGCCCTTCCGGGCACCACGTGTGTGACCAAGAACTTGAGTGTTTATCCGAGGGGGGCGTGTCTGCCTCCCCCATATGAGTACGAGACAGGGGAAAGCCCGGCGTCATAGCAATCGCCGGGCTTTCTGCGCGAATGGCCTGGGAGGAGGGCGTCGAGGAAACTAGCGAGTCGGGGCAATCACCCTGGCCAGATCTCGATCACTCGCACCCAGCGCGAGGAGAGACCGAATCAGTAGGTCCATCGACACAGAGGGATCGCCGGACTCCATCTTGGCGACACGAGACTGGCTCGACTTGATGAGTTCCGCGAGTTGAACCTGGGTTACCTTTCGACGTTGTCGGCGTTTCTTGAGTCCGGTGCTTAGCCGGAGCTTGAGTTCAATGTACGCGGATTCCTCAGGCGTGAGGTCGAGGAATTCATCGGTTGTGCCGACTCGCCAGCCTTTCTGTTCTAGACGCTCTCTTTTCGCCTTACGCATTGTCGTAGTCCCTCAGCCGTTTCTTGCAGACGTCGATCACTCGCTTCGGTGTTTGAGCAGTCTTCTTTCTAAAGACGTCTGCGATCACGATGGCATCGTCATCCGTTCGGTAGATAAGTCTCCAGGTCGCTGTCTCGTCAACGATTCTCAGTTCGTGGCAGCGTCTTCCGATCGTTGGCATCGGCCTCGAATGCGGCAACGAGAGTGTTTCGCGCCTTTGCAGGAGTCTGAGCAAATAGCCGGCTTCCAGACGTGCAGACTTTGAGAATGGTGGTGTCGTGACCTCTCCATGCAGCCAAACAAGTGGTTTGTCACCAGGGCTCATTGAACGACTATATGTCAGATATGACATATAGTCAAGGTTGGCCTAGTCCGCGGGTGTGTCCTTCAGTCGACTAGTCCACCGAAGGCAAACTCGAAGCCTCCTCCGGCTCCGGCCGATCTTTCTTCTTCACCAACCGCGCCCGGGTAATCGCCTGATCCCCCAGCTTCTCCCGAATCAGGTCCGTCACCTGCGCCCGCCGCCGCGCCGCCTCTTCCTCTGCCGGCACGAACAGCGTCGCCTGGGCCGATGTCTCCGGTGCCAGCCCGCTCACCCCGAGCCCCAGCAACCGCACACCCTTCCCACCGAGATCGATCCGCTCCCGAAACAGCGTCCGCGCCCCTTCGAGCAGCGGTTCCGGCAGCGCCGTCGGCGCTGGTAGCTTCAAAGCGCGGGTCCAGGTGGTGAAATCGCCGGTGCGGACCTTGATGTGCACGGTAGTCGCGATCAGCTTCTGCTTGCGCAGCGCCCGGGCCACCCCTTCGGCTCGCGCCAGCAAGGCCCGGTCGATCACGTCGGGGTCGGTCAGGTCCTCGCCGTAGGTCCGCTCCTCGGAGATCGACTTGGCCTCCCGCTCGGTGCAGACCGGCCGGTCGTCCTCCCCACGGGCCAGCGCCCGTAGGTGTGCCGCCATGGAAGGGGAAACCACCTGGGCCAGGCTGCGCTCGTCGACGTCCAGCAGCGACTTGACCGTGGAGAGCCCGGCGCCTCGCAGCCGCTCGGCGGTCTTGGGGCCCACGCCCCACAGCCGCTCCACCGGCAGCGGCCACAGTTTCACCGGCACGGCAGTAAGTGGCAGCAGGGTCAGCCCGTCGGGCTTGTCCATGTCGCTGGCGAGCTTGGCCAGGAACTTGTTGGGGGCCACGCCGACCGAGGCGGTCAGCTGCTCTTCCCGCTTGATCCGCTGTTTGAGCTGCCGCGCGGCCGCGGCGCCCTCCCGCAGATCGTGGGACTGGCCGGTCATGTCCAGGAAGGCCTCGTCGATGGAGATCGGCTCGACCACCGGGGTGGCGTCCCGCATGATCGCCCGGATGCGCTTGGAGACTTCGCTGTAGAGCCCCATCCGGCCCGAGAGCCAGACGGCGTCGGGGCAGAGCCGCTCGGCGGTGACCGAGGGCATGGCCGAGCGCACGCCGAATTTCCGCGCCTCGTAGGAGCAGGTGGAGACCACACCCCGGCGCCCCCGGTGGCCGATGATCAGCGGTTTGCCCGTCAGGGACGGGTCTTCCCGCACCTCGACCGCTGCATAGAAGGCGTCCATATCCAGGTGCAAGATCACGCGCTGCATGGCCGGGGAGTCCATGTCTCCCAGGATACCGGATCGGTCCGGCAGGGCGCTGCCCGTTCCTCTATAATCGGCGGCCAATCATGAGTTCATTCCATACGTCCTCTTCGGTAAGCCTCAAGATCGCCGATTCGGTGGCCACGGTCACTATCGCCCGGGAACACGGGAACGCGATCAACGACGATGTACTGATCGGCCTCGACGAGGCCTTCCGCTGCGCCCGGGAGGACCCGACGGTCCGCGGGCTGATGCTGCGGGGCAAGGGCAAGATCTTCTGCCCCGGTCTCGATCTCCAGGAGATGATCGAGCTGGAGCGCTACGAGGTCGCCGGCTTCATGCAGCGCTTCACCGCCTGCCTGACCGGGCTCTACCGCTTCGACAAGCCGGTGGTGGCTGCACTCTCGGGCCATGCCCTGGCGGGCGGCTGCCTGCTGGCGCTGACCGCCGACTGGCGGGTGCTGCAGCGGGACAAGATGATGGGCCTCAACGAGGCCCGGGCCGGGCTGCCGATTCCCTTCGGCATGTCCAATCTGCTGCGAGACGTGGTGCCGCCGGCGCGAATCGAAGAGGTGGCGCTCCTCGGCCGCAACTACCGCAACCAGGACGCGGTGGATGTCGGCTTCGCCCAGGAGATCTGCGACGAGGCGGACCTCGAGCAGGTCTGCCGCGAGCGGCTCAAGGAGATGGGCGACAAGGAGATGGCCGCCTTCGCCGCGACCAAGCGCTACGTCCGCTGGCGGACCATCGAGCGGATCGAGCGCTGGGATCCGGTGTTCGCCGAAGAATTTCTCGATTGCTGGTTTTCCGACGGCACCCGCGAACGGATGCAGGCGCTGGTCGGCAAGCTCAAGGAGCGGAGTCGATGAGCCTGTGTCGTCTGGGTTGGGTGGTGTTGCTGGCGTTGTTGCTGGCCGGTTGTGCCGGCGGTGACGGTGCGAAGACCGTAGACGACGCCGAGGCGGATACGACCGAGGAGGCCTGGGCCCCCGGCGGCACCATCGACGACTCCCTGCTGGAGCCCGGCGAGAAGCACCTGCGCAACATCCGCCAGCTGACCTTCGGCGGAGAGAACGCCGAGGGCTACTTCTCTCCCGACGGCCGCAAGCTGATCCTGCAGTCCAAGCGGGAAGGGGTGGAGTGCGACCAGATCTTCGTGATGGACCTGACCGATCTCTCGACCGAGATGGTCTCCAGCGGGGACGGCCGCACCACCTGCTCCTACTTCATTCCCGGGAGCGACCGCGTCGTCTACGCCTCGACCCACGCGGCGTCGGCGGACTGCCCGCCGGAGCCGGATTTCTCCAAGGGCTACGTCTGGAAGCTCTACGACAGCTTCGATATCTACACCGCAAAGGAAGACGGCACCGACCTGCAGCCGCTGGTCGTCGAGCCGGGCTACGACGCCGAGGCCACGGTTTCCCTCGACGGCAAGAAGATCATCTTCACCTCGATCCGTAGCGGCGACCTGGAGCTCTACAGCATCAACCCCGACGGCACCGACCTCCAGCAGCTGACCACGGAGCTGGGCTACGACGGCGGAGCCTTCTACTCCAACGACGGCAGCAAGATCGTCTGGCGCGCCTCACGCCCCGAAGGGGAAGAGGCTGAGGCCTACAAGGCGCTGCTGGCCGAGAACTCGATTCGCCCGATGAACCTCGAGGTCTTCGTCGCCGATGCCGACGGCAAGAACGTGGTGCAGGTCACCGATAACGGTGCCGCCAACTTCGGCCCGTTCTTCTTCCCCGACGCCTCGAAGGTGATCTTCTCGTCCAACGCCGGCGACCCCGAGTCCGGCCGCAACTTCGACCTGTGGATGGTCGACGTCGACGGTGGCGCGGCGGAGCAGGTGACCTTCCACGAGAGCTTCGACGGTTTTCCGATGTTCAGCCCTGACGGCAAGTACCTGGTCTTCGCCAGCAACCGCAACGGCAAGGAGCGGGGCGAGACCAACCTTTTCCTGGCGGAGTGGGTCGACTAGTCTTCGCTGCCGCCAGCCAGTGCCCGCCAGGTGGTTGCACTGAAACCGCTTTGCACTCCGTCTTCGGCGGTGGCCCGGATCACCAGATCCGCCCCGGGATAGGTTGCGGCCACCGCGGTGATCCGGCCGTTCTCCAGCTCGAAGCGCTGAAGCGTGCGCGTGCCGGGCAGGTTGGGCAGCCCCGGCCCGTAGTCTTGCTCCACGGCGACCCGTAAGGGGCTCATGTGGTCGAAGGGTAACCCCGTACGTCGTGCCTCCTCGAAGAGCGCCAGCGCCTGCCGTCGATCCGGGCCTTCGATCAGAGCCGCCCGCACTCCGGAGGTCTCGTCCTCGCCGATGGTGAGGATCAAGGACGGGCCCGGCCGGAACGAGATCGCGCTTCCCACGGGCAGCTCCAGCAAGTCGATCCGACGATCGGTGATCGTCGGCGTGCTGGTGCAGTCGTCCAGGGGCAGCGTGGCGATGCGCGCGACACCTTCATCCGGGCCTGGAAGGAGGCGGAAATCTACCGTGGGCGGCTCCATGTCCCGCTCGTTTACGTAGCCCAGGCTGGGATTGACCTCGATGCCGAGGACCGCTCCGCGAAAGATGTTGTTGCCTTCGGCGATGTTTCCGAAGGTGGAGATGCGAATCATGTCGAGAGTGCCGGTGTGCCGGAAGCGGCCCGGCTTGCCTGCGAAGCTCAGCCAGAAGGTCTCCATCGGCGCTTCGTCGAAGGTCAGTCCGTTGCCCCGGTGGATTCGCATATCGTGGACGATGCCCCCGTCGAACTCGATGTCGTTGTCGAAGTACGCGTAGTCGAGGCGTCCGTCTCCGTCGATGTCCGCGAACAGGCGCTCGCGGGAAAAGCGGAAGCTCTCCGCTTCCCAGACCGTCTCGAAGGTGCCGTCCCCGTTGCCGCGCATCAGCCGATCGAAGTGTTCGCGGTATCCGAATCGCACCAGCAGATCCTGGACGCCGTCGCGGTCGAGGTCGAGAAAATCGATGCTGCTGACCCGGCTATCCTCAGACGGCGACTCGACCAGCAGGCGGGTAGGCTCGAAGGTGCCGTCTCCCCGTGAGCGAGCCCAGGTCGCGAACGCGCGGAACCGGTCGCGGTACACCAGGTCGACGAGGCCGTCGGAGTCCACATCGCCCACATGGACCACTTGGTCGTCTTCGAACGGGACGATGCGGGCGATTCGCCGGCCGTCCATGAAGTGCACCCGGCCGGATGTAATGAACTCCTCTCGACCGTCGCCGTCAACATCCCCGAAGAAACTCTGCGTCGGCTCGCCGGTGTCGAAGAAGTCGAACTCCTCGAAGCGTCCGTCGCCGCCGCCCCAACTGACGTACAGGCCGGGGCTGTTGAATCGAGGGTTGTAGTGCAGGTCGATGTTTCCGTCTTGATCGATGTCGCGGAGTCGTGGGGCGACCGAGACTGCCGCCGGCGGTCGCGGGAGCGGAAGGATCTCGAAGGTGCCGTCCCCTTTTGCGATGGCCAGGGTCTCGGTGCTCGGCGCGAAGGTCATGGCCACGACGTCATCCAGGCCGTCGTTGTTGATGTCGGCGAAGTCGAGGTGGCCGAACGGCTGTGAGAGATACAGGTCCTCTCCGGAATAACGGGTGTGGTGCAGAGCCTGGTCGTAGCTGCGAGGCCCCGTCGCCGGGTAAACGGTGCGGTGCAGCATGTTGTTCACATCCTGGATCTCGACGATCAGGTCGTTCAGGCCGTCCCCGTTGATGTCCTCGGCGCGTTGGATCCGGGCCGAGGAGAGCGAACGTTCCCCGGTGACCAGCGGCTGGTCGCCCTCGGACCACATCAGCTGGAACCCGGTCTGGGCGGTGAGGGCGAAGATGCCGAGGTCGCGGAAAATCGACCCGATCAGGTCTTCCTTGTTGTCGCCGTCAACGTCCATCGGGCGCAGCAGGCCCGCCAGCCCGGGCGGCAGCGGTTGACTCCAAATCGGCGTGAGCGTGTCGAAGTCGGTGACCCGGTGGAGGTTCCGCGGAAGCAAGGTCCGGAAAAAGAAACCGAACACGATGCCTTCGACGGCGAGCAGCTCGTCCTGATTCCCGTCGCCGTCGAGATCCACGGCCAGCGTCTGCAGGATCTCGTACTCATAGCCTTCGAGGTTATGAGGCGACGTCTGCGGTCGATTGAAAATGTCTTGGCGGGAGACTGCGGGCGATGGCGCGGGTTCGCTCTCGAATACCTGCCGTGGGAACATCGGTTCGGGAAGCACCCGCGTGCACCGCTCTGCGGCATCGATGCCGGGCGTCAGGGCGAGCAGCAAGGCTCCAGCACATAGCCGTCGGCGCAAAATGTCGTCTTTCATGGTTCCCCCCAAAACCTCGAGCCCGTCCACCGTTGACTTGATCTTCCCGTGGGGTCGGTGCGGCGTCAACGGTTTTCGGGGGGGACGCCGAAAGAGTCGTGTCGTCCTGGGTCAAACTAGTCAATCCGCCGCAGGCCGTACTCCCGCAGCCGGCTGCGAGTCGCCAGCACCTCGAAGCCGTTCTTTTCCAGCACCCGCTGAGACCCGGGATTCTCCGGGTCGACCACCGCGTAGAGCTGCCGTAGCCCCAGTTCCCAGGCGAACGCCGGGATCGCCCCGACTGCTTCGCTTGCGATCCCCCGGCCCCACAGCGGCTCCGCCACCCAGTAGCCGAGCTGCGCGGTGCCGTTCCCTTCCAGATGCACGCCGACCTCGCCGATCAACTCGCCGACGTCGTTCTCTGTGATCACGAAGGTGAAGTGGTCCTTGCGCTTGAAGCCCTGCACCGCACGGCTCAGGTGCATCGCCGCGTCCGGCTCCCGGAACGGGTAGGGGAGGTTCAGGATGTTGTCGGTGATCTTCTCGTTGTTGGCGTGACGCACCAGCGCTCCCAGATCGTCGGGGTCGAGGCCCCGCAGAATCAGGCGCGAGGTGCGTAGGACGGGGAAGCCGGTCATCGCTCAAGCACCAGTCGGGAGGGCGAACTGAAGATGGCGCTGCATGAGGGTTCCTCCGGCTCGCGGGGAGTCTACCTGCGGGGGGGGGCCCGGGCAATCCGGGGCGGGCCCGATGCAGCAGAGGGCGCCCGCTGCGGCCGTTTTGAATTGCAATGCCCCGGCTCCTCGATCTACGCTGATAGGTAGAAGGGGGAGGAGGGTTCATCATGCGACCAGGAATGACCACCGGCCTCACATTCCTCTGTGCCGCGCTCCTGGCCGGTGCTGCCCTGGCCGACGTCGACGACAAGCCGCTGGATCTGGGCACCACCGAGCAGACCGCGGTGCGCTTGGTTCTGATGGACGTGGTGGTGGTCGACCGCCAGGGCAATACCGTAGAGGGTCTGGAGCTCGACGACTTCGAGGCAACCTACCGGGGAAACCTGGCTCGCATCGACACCCTGGATGTCGACTGCAGTGCGGGTAGCCTCGCCGATCCGAAAGCCATCGGGCTTCAGGCGAAGCGAGAGCCGCTCCCGGTGCCCGAGAACGGCCGTCGCACGGTGATGCTGTTCGACTACATGCACCTTTCGATGCTCTCTCGAGCGAACTCACTGAAGCACGCCGAGCGCACGATTAACGAAATGCAGGGCGAACGGGACGAGATCATGCTGGTGGCGTTGACCGGTGGGCTGCGCATCGAGCATTCTTTTTCCAACGATCGTAACTCACTGTTGGCGGCCATCGACCGAATGCGCCACGACGTGTCCCTGTGGAACGGGAATTTCTCCCACCTCAACGAGAGCGGTTTCGTGACGGCGATGAAGGGCCTGATGTCGGCGCTGGAAGCGGTGCCGGGGCGTAAGTCGCTGGTGATGTTCTCGTCGATGCAAGACGTACCCCTCGACTTCGAGTTCGAGGAGATCGCGGCGATGGCGGCCAACTCCCGCTGCTCGATCTATCCGATCGACTCCCGAGGCATGTTCCTGCCCAACGGTATGTTCACGGCAACATCCCTGGAGAGTTCCGGCGCCGGTGGGGGCTGAGGCTGAGCTCGCCCCAACGTCGGAGGTTCCGACGCACGCATCAACGCTCAGTCGACATCCCTGGCCCAGCTAGCCCGGGATACCGGCGGCCGGTTCTCGGAGAACACCAACGATCTGACGCTGGCCTACGCCAAGGCCCAGCGGGACGCATCCTGCGTCTACACCCTCGGTCTCTACGTACGCGAAGGGGTCGAGGACAAGGTCCGCTCGATCTCGGTCAACGTGAAGAAGCCCGGCCTCACGGCGATGCACCCCTCGAAGCAGGTCTTCCGCTCGGATTCCAAGAAGAGGGTGTCGACGCTGCAGGCGGCCTGGGTCGCCCCGGAGATGTTCGAAACGGGCATTGTTCGAGCCCACGTCTACCCGTTGCGGCCGGTCTCGCGCAAGCGTTGGGACGCGCTCTTGACGGTCAGCTTCCCGATGCCGCTCGAGGGCAGCGCCGGGAAACCGGTCGTGCGACGCTTCGGCGCGGTGCTCAACAGCAGCGCCGAGATCATCTCCGGACTCAATCGCACGGTGACCCTGGAGCCGACCCGTGACGACACGACGGCGTCTCCCACGGTGACCTTCGTGGAGCGGGTCGAGTTGAGGCCTGGGGACTACACATTGACCACCGTCCTCGCCGACCCGAAGGAGCCGCGGCCTCACGCCACCCGGGTCAACCTCCAGGTTCCGGAGGTTCCTCGCGGGGAGATGTTCCTGGTCGAGCCGATTCTCAGCCGGCCTTCGGGGCCGAATCTCGTGATCTACGGCCAGGACGACCCGCAGGCCACCGACGACACGGTCGGCGGTGAGCGAAGTTTCGAGCCGCTGTTGGTGACCCAGCTTCCGCCCGGCGAGGATCTCGTTGCATTCAGTCAGGTCTGCCGGCTCGGTCGCGCCCGCAAGGGGGAGCCGGATCGTGTCGAGCGGGTGGTAAGGCGTGCCGGCGGTGAGGCGGTGGGAAGCCTTCCCGCGGTGCCGATTGCCCTGGAAGGGGAAGACCGGGTCCGCTGTCAGTCGCTGGTCGACGTGTTGCCCGCCCAGGCGCTGCGCAGCGGAGAGTACGTCTACGAAGCACTGTTGGACAGCGCGGCCGGTCAGGACGCGGCTCGGCTTCGCTTCTCGATCACCGACAGTCCGCTTGAGCTGCAGGAATGAGGCTTCCGGCGATGCAACGAACCTACGTCGGGGTCGCTCTGTCGGCCCTGCTCCTCGGTTGGGGAGTGGTTGCGGCTGTCGAGACCGGCACCGAGCCCCTCGACCTCGGCACCACCGAGCAGGCCGCCGTCCGCCTCGTGTTGATGGACGTGGTGGTCGTCGACGGCAAGGGAGCCACGGTCTCCGGCCTCGGCATGGAGGACTTCGAGGCGGTCTACCGGGGGAATCCGGCGCGCATCGACACCCTGGATGTGGATTGCCGGGCCGGTGCCTTGCCCGATCCGGTCGCGGTGGGACCGAAGGGCAAGCGTGCGCCGATTCCGGCGTCGGAATCGGTGCGCCGCTCGGTGCTGCTGTTCGACTACATGCACCTGGCGACCGGATCCCGGGAGCGAGCGCTGGTCCACGCCGAGAAACTGATCGGCGAGATGAGCGGCCGGCAGGACGAGATCATGATCGCCGCGCTCACCGGTGGCCTGCGGATCGAGCACGGGTTCTCCTCGGACCGGGATTCGCTGCTCTCAACCGTCGATCGCATGCGTCACGATATCTCGCTCTGGAACGGCAACTTCGCCCATCTGAACGAACTCGGCTTCGTCGGTGGGATGAAGGGGCTGATGACCGTCCTCGAGGAGGTGCCGGGACGCAAGTCCCTGGTGATGTTCTCCGGGATGCAGGACGTCCCGCTGGATAACCAGTTTTCCGAGATCGCAGCTCTTGCGGCGAACTCCCGGTGCTCGATCTACCCGATCGATACCCGCGGCATGTTCGCCGAGGAAGGTTTTTTCGACGAGATCGAGACCTTCGAGAACATGGCGGAGGCCGAAGGCTGAGGCTGAATGCCCCTCATTCCCGTCGGAGTTACCGACGCACGCATTCAGTCACGGAACGCTTCTCTGGCCCAGCTGGCCATCGACTCCGGCGGACGCTTCTCCGAGAGCACCAACGATCTGACCCTGGCCTACGCCCGGGCCCAGCGGGACGCTTCCTGCGTTTACACCCTCGGTGTCTACGTGGAAGAGGGGGTTGAGGACAAGGTCCGCTCCATCGCGGTCAACGTCACCCGGCCCGAGCTGCGAGTGCTCCATCCCTCGAAGCAGGTCTTCCGCTCCGACAGCCGCAAACGGGAACTGCGGCTCCAGGCGGCCTGGATCGCGCCGAGCATGTACGACCGGGGCATCGTGCGGGCCCACGTCTATCCGCTGCAGCCGGTCTCCCGCAAGAAGTGGGACGCGCTGCTGGCGATCAGCTTCCCCATGCCGCTGGGCGGAAACGACGGTCAGGCAGTCGAGCGGCGTTTCGGTGCGGTGCTCAACGAGGGTTCGGACATCGCCCGGGAATTCAATCGTATGGTGTCGTTGGAGCCGGTGGGAGAGGATTCCGACGCCGTGCCCACGGTCACCTTCGTCGAGCGCGTCGAGCTCGGCCCCGGCGACTACACCCTGACCACCGTGCTGGCTGACCCGAAGGAGACCCGGCCCGAGGCGACCCGGGTCAACCTGACGGTGCCGAAGATTCGCCGCGGGGAACCGTTCCTGGTCGAACCGATTCTGGGGCGCCCCGCCGGCGGCAACGTGGTGATTGAGGGTGGAACCGATGCCGACGGTTCGGCAGCGGAGTCGAAGATCGGTAGCGCCAACAGCTTCGAGCCGCTGCTGGTGACTCAGCTTCCCGCCGGCGACGACCTGGTGGCGCTGAGCCAGGTCTGCCTGCTCGGCCGCGGCCGCAAGAACGACCCCCGCAAGGTCGAGCGGCGGCTGATGGGAGGCGAAGGGGATGAGGTCGGGCGCCTGCTGCCGGTACCTCTCCGTTTCGCCGGCAAGGGCAAGCTGCACTGCCAGCCGTTGGTCGACGTGCTGCCCGCAAGTGCGCTACGCAAGGGGGAGTACGTCTTCGAGGCTTCGCTGGGAGAACGGGACCGCGAGGCGGAGGATCAAACCCGCCTGCGCTTCTCGATCACCGACCTCGATGCGGAAGGTGCCGCCACGCCTGCCCCCTAGCCGGGCATCGGAAACGCCTGTTTGAAGGTGAAGGCCTCGGCGGTGGGGCCGTGGGCATCCAGATGCTCCAGCTTGGCCCGCCCTTCGGCGGCGGTGGGGCGATACCCCGCCGGGACCCACCAGAGCACCATGTGGGCGCTCTTCGGCATCTCGAACCACTTCTTGCGGTCCTTGAACACGCCGGCGTGGGCGCTGCGGTAGGTGTAATCGTGGAGCGCTTCGAGGCTTTCCCAGACCGACATGTTGACCAGGATGCGCTCGTCCTCGTAGACCCGCACGTCGGTGGCGTCACCACCGTCGCCGACCAGCCGCCAGACGAAGCCGGGGCTTCGTTCGGCCAGGGCGTTGATCGTCTCGAGCTGGGAGAAGAACCCTTCCATCACCGGGTCCTCCTGGGGAGCGACCATGCGCGCGATGTTCATCTGGGCGAGATGGTAGCCAGCCACAGGCACCTCCAGGGCTCCGCCTTGTCGCGGTCAATAAACATAGATATCTGTCGATGTATCTGCTGGAGGCAAGCTTACCCGTGACTCGCCCGGCAAGCAACAGCGGAAGCGGTACAGAGAGCCGGTTCTAGGGGCAGGCCAATCCCGAGGCGATGATTCCCGGGTCCCGCGGCGCCGCCTGGGAGGCGGCCATGGAATCGAAGGTCGGCGTTCCGATGCCGTTGGAGCGCAGCAGGAACCACTGACCGGAGCCCGGCGCCTGGGGCGCACCGAGGGGCGCCGAGGTGTCGGTGGTGTCGTTCACCACGCAGATGTCGGTGGCCGCGGCGAAATCGCCTCCGCTGCTCCGCAGAAGATCCAGGGAACCTTGCACCAGGTCGTAGTGCGCAGCGCCCTCGACCACGCACCATTCGGCGGTCGTCGTACTCAGCGTCAGCGTGGCTGCCGGCACCGCCGGGTTTCCTACCAACGGATTCCCACTGATCGAACCCCCGCACTGATCGATGACCACGTCGTCGTTTTCGAGCAGTCCCTGGTTGTCCAGCGTGCCCGTGTTGAGCAGGAGCGCCTCGCTGTCGATGCGGCCCCCCGGATGGATCGTCACCGATCCGTGATTCTCGAAGGTGTTCCACGGAATGTTGTTGTAGGTCCCGCCGATATCGATGTGGCCGAAGTTGAGCATCGTCGCGCTGTTCTCGACGAAGAACTCGAACTCGATGCTGGCGCCCGGCTCGTTGGTCAGCGGGCCGAAGCTGTACATGAAATGCGAGAAGTACTGGCCGCGATTGACCGTGTGTCCGTCGCTGAAGGTCACGACGTCGTTGATGTTGTTGAGGAACCCCTGGATCAAGAGCGTCCCGCGGGTCTCCAACCGGCCGTGGTTGGTCAGCGTTCCGACGATATCCAGCGTTCCGCCGAGCACGCGGACGATCTCCCCGTCGGCGATGGTGTAGTCGGTGACCACGCATGCCGGTCGACTGCCATCCCAGCTCCCGATTAGTGGGCAGTCGCCCCCCTGGGGAAGGTCCGGGTCGATCTCGAGAGGCATTCCGAGGACGGAACCGTGAACGAGCAATACAAGCATCAAGCCGACGATGGTGCGCATGGGGACCCCCTCCTGTGACCAGTTCATCACAGCGCCGAACCCGAGACAAGGAAAGGATGACCTGCCTTCGCGAGGCCGTGGCAAGCGGTCTCGGTTGCCACGGCTCGTGTAAGCTCCGCTGGTGGAGCTCCTCGTGCAGCTGGCTCTGGGCGCCCTCGGCGGCGCCCTGGCGATTCGGTTCAACCGTCCCCGACGGGGCGGCAGCCGGCCCGGCCTGGGTCGCGGCGAACTGCGCCGCTGGGCGCTTTTTCTGGTCGCGGCGGCGTTGATCTACGTCGGCTTCGCGATCTGGAACGGAGCTCCCGAGGGCTGGCTCGGCATCGAACTCGTTGGACTGGCCGTCTACGGCGGCCTGGCTCTGGTGGGTTGGCTGCGCTGGCCGCTCCTGGTCGGCGCCGGTTGGTTGGCCCACGGGATGTGGGATCTGTGTCTCCACCCCTTCGGCAGCCCCGGGTTCGTTCCGAGCTGGTACCCGGGAGTGTGTATCGGATTCGACACCTGGGTCGGCATGACGCTCATGTGGCGAACCGGGACGCGCCGGCCCCGGGAATAGTCCCGGCCGGGTTTCCTTTTGGGGGCTTCCGGGATAGGCTCTCGGCAGCGCCAACAAATCCCATTCAGAGCCAGGAGAAGATCGATGAGTTCCGAGCAAGTGAATGTGTCTGCGGATCGACCGAAGAAGGATCGGAGCTTGCTCGTGATCTTGATCCTGGGAGCCGTCGTCGGTCTGGTTCTGATCGGCTCGATCGTTGCGGCGATCGCCATCCCGAATTTCCTCAATGCAGTCGATCGGGGTAAGCAGAAACGCACCATGGCCGACCTGCGCCAGATCTCCATCGCGATCGAAACCTACGCCATCGACAACAACGTCTATCCGTTGACCGAGGACTTCGACGAGTTGTGCGGGATGTTGGAGCCGAAATACTCGGAGGGATCCCTTCCCAAGATCGACGGCTGGGGGCAGTCCTTCGCGGTCCAGGCCTACGGCCAGGGCTACGCGATCGGGTCCGGCGGCAAAGACGGCGAGGGGAAGCTGTTCGTCGAGGGAGAGGGTGGCCCCACGGTCAGCTTCGATGCGGCCATCATCATGGCCAACGGCCAGTTCATCCAGTGGCCCGAGGGGACGCAGTAGGAATCCCGCGTTCGATACTGGGCCCTGATCGGCGGTTTGATTGAACCTGGACCGCCAGGCTACGACCAAGATGTCGTAGGCGTAGCTTGCGTCACTGAGGTATCGTCGGGCAATTCGCGATCGAGGGGGAAGGGGGAACCATGAGCTTGAAGCGCACGATGTCCGTGTTTCTGCTCCTCTGTGCCGCGGCAACGGGCCTGGCGGCGCAGCCGGCCTTCGTGGAGCTTCCGGCGGACACGATCCCGACCGATGTCTCCGCCGACGGCACCCAGGTGGTCGGTTGGTTCGAGGAGCGTGAGACCTTTCTCTGGAACGCCGGGGAGGGGTTTCGCAATCTGGGAGGCGGCTGTCCTCTAGTGCAGTTTCCCGTCGCCGGTCGTCCGGCGATCTCGGCCGACGGAACTCGGATCTTCGGCTGCACCTACGTCGATCGCCGCTCCCACATAGGCCGCTGGCTCGGCGGCGCCGAATGGGAGGTGGTCAGCGACGAGCCGGCCTACCTGCTGGATGTTGATGCCCTCGGTTCCGTGGTGGTCGGCCAGCAGGTCGGCACCTTCCAGGCCAGCGCCTGGGACCTGCAAAGCGGGGAACAGCAGCTCTTCCCCGGTAACGGGCTGAGCCGGGTCAACGCGGTCTCGGCAGATGGCAGCGTGCTGGTCGGCTACGAGACGCCGCCAGGCGGACGGGTCGGCCTCGTCTGGCAAGACGGCCAGGCGGTCGAACTCGTTTCCGGCGGAGTACGTCTCGGCGCAGGACGAGCGGTCAACGACGACGGCACGGTAGTGTTCGGCCGCGGTTGGGATCTGCGTGCGGAAGAGGGTGGCGGATTCGCCTGGCGTTGGTTCGAGGCCGAAGGGTTCGCGCGCCTCGGGTTGACCGGCCACGACAAGAAGGACGGCGGTTTCTTCGCCCTCGAGACCATTCCTCAGGACACCGACTCCGCCGGCAAGACCATGGTCGGCTACGTCGGTTTCATGCGGGGCTCCACCGACCTGCGGGTTGCCTACTACGCCGTCGTCTGGACCGAGGAGTTCGGCTTCGAGCGGGTCGCGGCTCCCCTGAACCGGGCCGGCGTTCGTGTCCCCGACGGCTGGGAACTGGTCGAGGCCACGGCGATCAGCGACGACGGGTCGACCATCGTCGGCTGGGGCACTTTCGACGGCGAATCCCGTGGCTGGCTGATCCGCCTCTGGTGAGCCAGACCTCGGCCTTCGGCAATCCTGCCGGCCTAGTCGTCGACCTCCTCGGCGAGGATGCGATGCAGCCGGTGGGATAGCGCGTCGGCATTGAGGCCGTCGTTCCACTCCCGCGAGGTGACGGTGTAGCCGTTCTGTTCGAGGGTGGCGGCCAGCCGACGGTTGAACGCCGCGCCGTCGGCACCGTTGCGCGGATCGACGGGATCGTAGATGCCCCAGTCGAGGTGCACGGTCAGAGGCAACCCGGGGAGCAGCTCGACGGTGTCCAGCAGTTGGCGGTCCCCCTTGCCGATGGCCTTCAACGACTGAGAGATCACCGTGCCGAACAGGTGGGGGTAGCGCAGGCCGATCTCCATGGAGGAGTAGGCCCCTTCATCGGCGCCGGCGATGATGCGGCCTTGCGGCTCCCGGATCGTGCGGTAGCGGCGATCGATCTCCGGCACGAGTTGGGTCGCCACCATTCGCCCGTGGACCCCTCGCTGGGTGCGGGCGTACTCGTAGGAGCTGGTGACCTGCATCAACACGCCGATACGGTCGCCCAGGCCGTTCTCGAAGTCGGTCAGTTCCGCCAGGCTGCGGCCATAGTGCACGTAGATCGCTTCGTAGCGGCGCTCGGAGTCGTCGTACCCCGGCGGCAGGTAGACCCGGATCTCCCGCTCGCCGCCCCACTGTTGTCCGCCGACCCGCAGCGGTTCGGTCTCGAGGGTGAAGGACTCGATCCGCGCGCCTTCGGGGAGCGAGGTCGGGGGGACCGGCGGCGCCTCGGGCATCAGGATCCTCGACACCTCACCGAACATGGCGAAGGATCGCCCCTTGTCCGGGTTGCGGGGATCGGGGCCTGGCCGCGCATAGTCGCGGACGAGCTGGTAGCTGACTCGGGCTTCGGGGTGCAGCTCGAAGCTGGTGTGAAACAGGCCGCGGCCGTCTCCGAGATCGACCCGGGTGAGCGGCCGCTCCTCGCGCACCAGCAGCATGTCCGCACGGGCGGCGACATCTTCTTCTTCGCCGACGTAGACGATATGGGCGTGATTCCCTTCGATGATCGGCGTCTGCGGGTTCTCTTCGAGGAAGCGATCGGCCGCCGCGCCGCGGTTCTCAGCCTGTTCCAGCTCGGCAAGCCAGCGTTGGAACCGGGAATCGGCGGCGCCGGGCGACGCTGTCTGCGCGACGGCGTCACTCCCGCCGGCCACCACCTCGACCGCCGCGATTTCACCGAAGGAGTCCCGGCCGTAGACCATGCCGTAGGCGAAGGAGGGGGGTGTCCAGACCAGCCGCTCCAGCATCTGGATCGAGGCGCTCTCGACCCAGCCGTCGGGGCTCGCCGGTGCCACGTGGAGCGTGCCTTCCTTGGTCAGCACCAGCAGGTGTCCGTCGGCCAGGATCG
The DNA here is from genome assembly GCA_001664505.1 of Acidobacteria bacterium Mor1. Lineage (GTDB taxonomy): Bacteria > Acidobacteriota > Polarisedimenticolia > Polarisedimenticolales > Polarisedimenticolaceae > Mor1. Next base: position 2,465,524 of record CP011806.1, on the reverse strand, counting down.
GCCAGCCGTTCCCCGGTCGGCGGGACTGCCAGCGCAACGATCCGTCCCGTGCATCGACGGCGGTCAGGATGTGGCCGGCGTAGCCGAACACCGTTCCGTCGCGATGCAGCGGCGTGGCGTAGTTGCGGTTGAGGTGCGGGGTCGTCCAGGCAGCTTCTTCTTCGTCGAGGCGCAGCAGCGTACCCTCGGTCGGACGGTGGTTGAAGAACAGAGTGTTGCGATCCACCTGCACCGGGTTGACGATCCGGGCGTAGAAGCCTTGCCCGCCGTGGGCCCGCTCCCAAAGCACGCTGCCGCTTTGGGCGTCGAGGCCGAGCAGCCAGGTGTCCGAGGCGGCCACTACCTGAGAGCGCCCGTCGAGTTCCAGCAGGGCGGCGGATTGATAGTTGACGCCTGTTTCGTCTCGTCCCGCCGCCCAGACCTCCTTGCCGCTATTGCTATCGAAGGCGGTCACGATCCGCTGGTCGTCGCCGCCGCTGACCACGATCACCCGGCCGGCGGTCACCAGCGGAGACGAGGTGAAGCCCCAGTGGGGCACCGGGGCGCCGAGCTCGTCGGCAAGATTCACGCGCCACACGATGCTGCCGTCCTGGAGACTCAGCGCCATCAGGTCGCCGCGCGGGCCGAGGGCGTAGACCCGGCCGCCGTCGATCGCCGGCGTCGAACAGCCACCGTCGACGGCACCCTCGCGGCCGGGAAAGGTCGGGCCGATGGTGGTGCGCCAGCGCTCTTCACCGGTGTGGGCGTCGAGGGCGCCGACGTAGTCCAGCACGCCGTCGGAGAACAGGGTCACCGCATGCCCTTCGGCCACGGCGATGGCCGAGTAGCCGCTGCCCAGCTCCCGTTTCCAGCGCAGCCGCAATCCGAAACGCTCGGGGAAAACGTCGCCGGATTGGGCGGTACCGTCGGAAGCGGCCCCCCGCCAGCGGGGCCAGACCTGCTCTTCCTCGGCGGCAGCGAGGAGGGAAGCACCACCCCCACCCGGCAGGAAGCCGGCCGCGATCAGCAGAAGAAGGGCAGGGAGGACGACGAATCGCTGGGTTTGTCTCATGCGGGAATCCTCGCCCGGCTAGGCCGCCATGTCTTGGATAAATGGGACATTCCGGCCTAGCATGGAGTGTGGAACCCAACCCGCGCTATCACGCCTTTGCGCCGATTCCGCCCCTGGCCCACCTGATCGAAGAGATCTGGGTTCAGGAGGGGGAGGTCGATCCCGAAGCGAGCCCCGCTGAAATGGGCTCCACCGCGATTCTCCCGGCGGCGCGTGCCGATCTGGTGCTCAACTGGGGCGACCCGTTCGTCGAGCTGCGCCTCGAAGGGGAGATCCCGATTCCCCGGGCCGCCATCATCGGGCCCCGTACCGAACGCTGGGAAGTGCGAGGCACCGGCAGCTGCGGGTTGATCATCGTCTGCTTCCATCCCTGGGCCGGCGGGCCGCTACTGGGTGCGGACCTCACCGCCTCGGCGGGAGGGTTGCTCTCCATCGGCGACGTCTACGGCGATGCCCGGGAGCGGGCCCTGCTCGACTGCGCCGGGAGCGAACAGCGAGTCGCCCTGGTGCAGCAGATGCTGCTCCAGTGGCTGGAGGACCGGGAGACCGACCGGCTCAGCGCCGCGACTGCGGTGGCGATTCACCGTGCCGGGGGACGCGCTCGAGTCAAAGAGGTTGCCGCTCATCTCGGCATGTCCCGGCGTCATCTCCAGCGCCGCGTGACCCAGGCCATCGGTATCCCGCCCAAGAAGCTGGCGTCCCTGGCGCGGGTGCACCGGGTGATCGGGCGGCTACGAAGCGGCGAGCCCGAATGGCAGGTCGCCGGCGACTGCGGCTACGCGGATCAATCGCATCTGATCCGCGAGGTGCGCAGCTTCACCGGGATGACGCCTACGGCGCTGCGGCAGGTGGCGAATGAGGGGTTGGTCGACGCGTTCAACAACGACGGAGTGTCGCGCTACCTCTGATGCCGTGTCCGGCCCACCTCTCGACGAGGTAGCCGTGCGCAGCCGCTCAGCCTTCCTGAATGAGGCGATAGAGGTCGGACCCGGAGGCGACGACTTGCGGCGCGCCGAGAGCGTCGACCATGTCCCTTGGCAGATGGCTGCCGGCATCGCCGTGGGCGACCGCCGGCGCGGTGCCCCCCGGGAAGAAGAACACCACGTTGCCCAACTCCATCACGCGAAAAAGGGCATCCCACAACCGGCCATCGCCGCACGGCCTTTCGACCATCAGGGAGCTGATCGTTCGATCGGGTTCCCGGCCGACGTAGATCACGGATTCGTTCTCGGCGTCGTACCGCAAGCGCCAGATGCGGTCGCTTTCCTCGGACAGATGCGAGCCGAAGGCCTCGCGCACCGACGTCTCAGGGAGGCCGGCGAAGGCTCCGTCGTGGTGGGACTGGAGATAGACCTCAAAGCTCATCGCGTGGTGCCGCGTCAGGAGCCGCCGATCTCCTGGGCGATCTCGGGAAACTCCTGACGCAGTGCTTCGAGCGCTTCCTCGGCTTCTTTCGACTTGCCCTGTGCCCGACGGCTGAAGAAGAGGCCCGCAAGGGCTCGGCCCTTGATCTCAGAGTCCGGGGAAGTGCTCAAGCCGGCATAACGCGCTTCGGAGATCCGCACCAGTCCCGTTGCAAGCTCCAGATCCGCTAGCATGATCGCGATCGGGTCCCGCCGTTTCGCCGGTGCTTCGTCCATCCCGGCCAGCGCTTCCTCGAGGCTGTCGATCGCACCCTGGACGTTCCCCATTCTGAGCAACTGCTTGGCGATCGAGTGCAGCGCCTCGGGATCTCCCTTCTGGTTCCGCGCACTGCGGTAGGCCGCGTACTCCTCGAGCACCGCGCCCATCCCCTGGCGGAGTTGATCTGGTCCGATGAGCCCGCGCATCCGGGTCAGCTCCCGGCCCTCGGCGTCGAGAAACAGCGCTGTGGGTAGCGCCGAGACCTGGTGCTTGCGGGAGAAGTTCTCGTAGAGGTCCATGTCCAGTTTGACCGGGACGAAGTCCTGCATGGCGGCGATGACCGGCTCCGCGGCGTAGGTCATGTCGTCCATCTGGTAGCAGGCGTGGCACCAGCGAGCCCAGGCATCGACGAAGATCGGCTTGCCGCTCTTACGCGCTTCGTCGAGGCCGCGGTCCAGGTCCTTGATCCAGGGGATGCCGGTTCCGTCGGCGGCGACGGCGGGGGCACCGGTGAGCAGCAGCAGGGCGAGGGCCAGCACCGCCGGCAGGGCGGTCCGCACCGGGCGGGTGGCAAGGAGCAGCGAACAGTGCATCGAGTCTCCGAACCGGGGGTGGGTCGACGACTATAGTGCGCGTTCGCTGCGGGCCCGTCAAACCCCCTCGGCCTTGACCTCGGAGAGCTGCGGCGCTTCGGTCTCCGCCGAGTAGGCCAGCTTGTTCTGGGCGTCGAAGGCGGCGACCTTGTAACACTCGGCCAGGGTCGGGTAGTTGAAGACGCTGCCGAGGAAGTAGTCCAGACCGCCATCCAGGGTCATTACCGCCTGCCCGATATGGAGCAGTTCGGTGGCCCCGGTGCCGATGATGTGCACTCCCAGCAGCTTCCGGGTGTGGCGGTGGAACAGCATCTTGAACAGCCCGCTGTCGTCGCCGAGGATCTGGCCCCGGGCGATCTCCCGGTAGCGGGCGATGCCGACTTCGTAGGGCACCCGCTCCTTGGTCAACTCCTGTTCGGTCTGGCCGACCATCGAGATCTCGGGGATGGCGTAGATGCCGAAGGGGAACAGTTGATTGATGTCGCCGGGTTCACCGCCGAAGGCGTAGCAGGCGGCGCGGCGTCCCTGGGCGCTGGAGGTCGAGGCCAGGGCGGGGTAGCCGATCACGTCGCCGGCGGCATAGATGTGAGCTACCTCGGTCTGGAAACGGTCGTTGACCGCGATGCGGCCGCGCTCGTCGCAGCCGAGCCCGGCGGCGGCCAGGTTCAGCGTGTCGGTGGCGCCGACCCGTCCTACCGAGAACAGCATCAGGTCGCCGACCAGCCGCTTCCCCGATTCGAGCTGCACCAGCACCTTGGACTTGTCGGCGGCGTTGACCGATGCGACCCGCTCGCCCAGTCGGAAGCTGACCCGCACGTTGCGCATCTGATGGATCAGCTCGTCGACCATCTCCCGGTCGAGGAACTCCAGCGGCCGCTCGCGGCCGTCCACCACGGTGACGTCGACGCCGAGCTCGGCGAACATCGCCGCGTACTCGATCCCGATCACGCCGGCGCCGACGACGATCATCTTGCGTGGGAGCCGGGCGAGCTGCAGCAGCATGTCGCTGGTGATCACTCGCTGCCCATCCGGCTCGATGCCTGGAGGAGCCGCCGGGCGGGTGCCCACTGCCAGCAGGATCTTGTCCGCGGTGACGATGCGCTCACCCTTTTCGGGATCGTCGATGGCCACCACGTGAGGGTTGCGGAACGAGGCGTTGCCCCACAGCAGGTCGATGTCGTTGCGTTCGAGCTGGCGCTCCATCACGTCGGACTCGCGCTGGACCACCTCGCTCACCCGGCCCAGCAGATCCTGGATCTGGGGGCGGGTCTTGCGCTGGAACCGTTCCCGGTTCTGGATCGCCGACTTCTTGAGATGCAGCACCGCCTCGCGGAAGGTCTTGCTCGGAATCGTGCCGGTGGTGACGGCGACGCCGCCGACGATCCGGCGGTTCTCGATCACCGCGACCCGCTTGCCCATCTTGGCCGCCGCGACGGCGCCCCTCTGGCCGGCAGGGCCGCTTCCGATGCAGAGCAGATCGTAGTCGTAGCCGTGGCTCATGCTGCGCACACTCCCCAGAAGCCGGGCCGATGGGGCCCGACGGGCCGAAAAGAGCCCGAAACGAGCCGAAATGGCTCGCTGGTCTCGTTTCGGCCACCGCGGAGCGTTCTTTAGGCGGATCGGGCGGCTACGTTCGCTGCGGCTCCATGCGCAGGCAGACGAAGGTGAGATCGTCCTCCAGCTCATCCATGTTCTGGTGGCGGGAGATCTCACGGAACAGGGACCCGGAGACATCGGCGGGAGTGGCTCCCGACGACGCCAGCACGTCGCGGAGGCGTTCGAGGCCGAAGGCGCGGCCCTCCTTGTTCGTTGATTCCAGCACGCCGTCGGTGTAGAGCAGCAGGGTGTCCCCCGGGGCGAGCTGCAGCTTGCGCACGTCGTACTCGCTGTCCGGGAACATCCCGATGGGCAAGCCGCCGCCGCTCAGCTCGTCGACGGTACCGTCGGCCCGGCGCAGCAGCACGGGAGGATGCCCCGCCAGCGTGTAGGCCGCCGTGCCATCCTGCTCGACGGCCATGAAGAAGCCGGTGGCGTACATGTTGTTGCGGTCCTCGCGCAGGCAGCCGTTGAAGGTCTCGTTGAGTTCCCGGGTCAGCGACGCGACCTTGCCGCGTTGCCGCAGGTTGTCGACCAACACTCTGAGCACTGCCGAAGCGAGCCCGGCGCGCACGCCGTGTCCGGAAATGTCGACGATCCAGACCAGCAGGCGCCCGTCGGCCAGAACCTGCCAGCCGAACAGATCGCCGCTCAGGTGGCAGTAGGACTCGAGGACCGCCGAGACCGACAGCGGGGCTTCGGCCGGGATCTCCCGGGGCAGCAGATGAAACTGGAGCTTGTGACCGAGCTTGAGCACCGCATCCATGTCGGGGAACAGGTGCGGCGCGTAGTAGAAGTCGAGGTTGCCCTGGCGGGTGACCTTGAATTCCCGGGAACTGCCGGGAGTGCCCCAGTCCTCCAGGGTGTCCTCGTCGACCCGGGCAAAGGCTTTCTCCACCAGCTCGCCGAGACGTACTCCGCGAATCTCGTGGTCCAGGTCGAACATCAAGGCCAGTTCGTTGAGCAGAGGCTGCATCGCGGCAAACCGTATCATCTTCCGCGGCGTCGGGAGGATGCCCTCGGGCCCCGGTCCCGCGACCTGGTTCATGCTGAACGAGTGCCGGAGGCCCGGGAGCACGGCCTCGCGCTCCCGGACTGGAGATGCATGGCTCATAGGAAGGTCACCCGGCCGGTGGAGATGTCGTACATCGCCCCGACGACTTTGAGTTTGCCCTTGCGTTCGAGCTCGACGATGATCTGGCTCTTCTCGCGGATGTCATGCACGGTGCGCAGGACGTTCTCCGCGGCGACCTGGTCGACCAGCGCGCCCTCGCAGACGTCCTTTCCAGGGTTCGCCGCCTCGGCCGCCGCCACCGCCGGGCGGATCTCCGAAAGTAGATGGGTCAGGTTGTCCAGCTTGACGTTCTGGCAGGCGCCCTTCACGGCGCCGCAGGAGGTGTGCCCGAGCACGACCAACAGCCGCGTGCCCACGACCTCCTTGGCGAACTCGAAGCTGCCCAGCATGTGAATGTCCTCGATGTTGCCCGCCACGCGGCCGACGAACAGGTCGCCGATGCCCTGATCGAACAGGATCTCCGGCGGCACCCGGGAATCGAGGCAGGAGAGGATCGTGGCGTAGGGCTGCTGCCCGCCCTTGGTTTTCTCTATCTGGCGGGCGTAGTCCTGATTCAGCGGCTTCCCGCTGACGAAGCGTTCGTTACCTGCCTTCAGCGCTTCCAGCGCGGCTTGCGGCGTCTTGATCTTGGATTCGTCGACCTCGTAGCCGAGGGCCAGGGTGGTCCAGAGAGCCAACAGTCCGGAAAGGATGGTTACGGCGGTGCTTCTCATCGGTGAATCCTCCTTGAATGGGGTCACACCAGCATCCTAGAAACCGGATAATTGTTCGTCCATGAGGAATTATTTGGCGAATTGTTAGTTCAGGACGAACTCTTTGGCGGCGGCTCTCGGAGGCCCGGGGCTCCGGTTCCAGCGGTCTGAACTGCTGGACTCTCTCCGAGTCTCCCCGTATGCTCGGGGGATCAGGGGGTAAGAACGTAGAAACGTCGCAGGAGGTCCACCATGCTGGATTCCATGCGCCGGGCGTTCCGTCAGTTGTCGCGAAATCTCGCACTGTCCGTGCTCGTGGCATGCGCAATCGTCTCCACCTCGATCGCGCCCCCGGCGGAAGCCGGCACTTATACGAACTTCGAATCGTCCCAGGTCCATCCGATTGCGCTGACGCCGGACGAGACCCGGCTGCTCGTGGTCAACACGCCCGACGCGGTGCTGGAGATCTTCGACGTCGGCCCATCGGGTGAATTGACCCTCGCGGCCTCGGTTCCCGTGGGTCTGGAGCCGGTGAGTGTGGTGCCGCGGTCCGACCAGGAGGCGTGGGTCGTCAACCACCTGTCCGACACGATCAGCATCGTCGATCTGACGGTGCCCGAGGTCGGGTCGACCCTGGCGACCGGCGATGAGCCGACCGATGTCGCTTTCGCCGCGGGCAAGGCCTTCGTCGCGGTCTCCCAAGAAGACGCGGTCGACGTCTACGACCTGGCCGACCTGAGCGCGGCGCCGACCCGGATCGATCTGTTCGGTGTGGACACCCGGGCGCTGACGGTCAACCCCGCAGGGACGCGGGTCTACGCCGTGGTCCAGAATTCGGGAAACCAGACCACGGTCATCGGCGCCAACGTGATCGAGAACATCACCAACATCCTGCGCACCGACATGCTCGCGGCGCTCGGGGTGAACACGATCAATTGCGACGGCAACGCCAACCCCTATCCGCCGCTGCCTGCGGGCATCACCCGCAACCCGGCGTTGACCGATCCACCTGACGGCGAGCCGCGCATCGGGTTGATCGTGAAGTGGAACGAAGCCGCCGGCCGCTGGGAGGACGACGCGGGCCAGGACTGGTCCCACTGTCTGCCGGTGCGGCTTCCCGATCAGGATGTGTTCGTCATCGACACGGCCACATCAGCCGTCATCGACGAGTACGAGCATGTCGGCACGACCTTGTTCGAGGTCAGCTTCCAGCCGACCACCGACCACATCTGGGTGCCGAACACCGACGCACGTAACTTCGTGCGCTTCGAGCATCCCCTCGGCCTCCAGGGCCACATCGTGGAAAACCAGCTGACCCGCATCGACACCACCGACGGGTCGCTGGAGGTGATCGATCTCAACGGACACATCAACCGCGCCAGCGATCCGGCGACCAATCTGGCCGAGCGGGAGGCGAGTATCTCCCAGCCCGGAATGATGGTCTGGGAGGCCGATGGCTCCCACGCCTGGCTGACCGCCATCGGTTCCCGCAAGGTGTTCCGCGTCGACGGGTCCTGCACCACCCCCGCATGCATCGTCGGGGGCAGTCGAGCCACGCCCGCCTCGGTCGAGGTCGGCGGCGGCCCCACCGGGGTGGCGCTGCTCGAGAGCCAGAATCGTCTCTACGTGCTCAACCGCTTCGACAACGCCGTGGCGATCGTCGACACCACGTCGCTGAGCAAGGTCGACGAGGTGGCGCTTCACGACCCCAGTTCCGACATCATCAAGGATGGCCGGCACTTGCTTTACGACGGGGTGATCAGTTCGGCCCACGGCGACGCCGCCTGTTCCACCTGCCACATCTCGGGGGATATGGACGGCCTGGCCTGGGACCTGGGGAACCCCGCGGGGGACCTGGCGCTCTATTCCGATCCGACCGACAACGTCCGCTTCGTCGAGGACAGCGTCAACGGCATGGTGCCCTGTGAACCGGGGATCGACGATCGCTGTGCGTCGAAGACCGGCTTCGACCCGCAGAAGGGTCCGATGACNGTGCAGACCCTCCGCGGCATGCTGGAGCCGCTGCACTGGCGAGCCGACCGGGCCACCTTCGCCAGCTTCAACCCCGCTTTCATCGATCTACTCGGGGTCGTGGACATCGGGCCGGTCAACGGCAAACCCGCGGGACTGAGCGGCCCGGACATGGAACTGTTCCGCCAGTTCTCGCTGGGAATCACTTTGCCGCCCAACCCCTACCGCAACGTTGACGACACCCTGCCGAACTCGATGGTCAACTTCCCGAGCTTCGGCATCACCGGGAACCCGGCGGCGGGCCAGAATGTGTTCGAGAACGTGGCGATCCGCGGGCCGCGGACCTGCGGCCACTGTCACAACGCGCCCTTCGGCACCATCGGCGGCAAGCTGGGCGGCGTCGACGCCACCGATCCGGTTTCGCTGGATGCCACGGCGCTGACCACGGGCAAGGACGCCCACTTCGACTCCAACGCCTTCGACCTGGAGATCCCGCACTTCCGCAACCTGTACGAGAAGCGCGGCCCGGTCTACGGCGATCACCAGAGCGCTGCGCCGCTATCGAAGTCCGGGTTCGGGTTCACCCATGACGGTTCGATCCCGGACCTCGAGACCATGTTGTCGACCAAGAAGATGCCGGGTTTCGATCCCGCGAACCCCCAGGAAGTCTGGGATGTCTCCGCGTTCCTGCTTTCCTTCGCCAGTAGCACCAAGCCCTCGGTGGGGCGCAATGTCACCCTGCCCGCCGGCACACCGCCGACCGGGACGACAGGGGAGGAGGATCTGCTGCAGACGCTGATCACCCTGGGCGATCTGGCCGACAGCGGGCGCCACTGCGAACTGGTGGCCACGGCCCGGGATGCCACTCGCCTCCGGCGCTACCGCCTCGAAGGTGGGGTGTGGCTGACCGACGTCGGCGGCGAACCCGGGGTATCGACGACCTCGCTGCGGGAGAACGCCCAGGGGCCGCTCTCCTTCATGTGCGGCACCCTGGGTTCCGGTCCGCGGCTGGGTGGTGACCGGGACGTTGACGCCGTGCTCGACGGTGACGACTGTGCTCCGGCCGATCCGGGAGCCTGGGCGCTGCCCCTCGAGACGGCGAACCTCCGCTTCGACGACGTGTCGACCCTGTCCTGGGATGCCCAGGATCTCCAGGCCGGACCGGGAACTCGCTATGAGCTGATCGGCGGAGATGTTTCGTCCTTCGCCACGCTGGGGCTGGGAGGCTCGAGTTGCGTCGCGTCGGAGATCGAGACGAGCAGCTACGTGGAGGCCCGTCCGGATCCGGTGGTGGGGGACGGCTACTACTACCTGGTCCGCGGTACCAATAGCTGCGGCGCCGGGGTCCTGGGTGCGGGGCGCGAGTCCATCGATACCCTGAGCTGCCCCTGATCTCGAGCGCACTGGGTGCGGCCGGGCGCCCTTATTGAACCGTGTCGCCGTTTTCCGCCGGCCTGCAGGGCCGGGCCGGCGGATTGCGGGTTCGTATTCGGGGTGGCGTCGCCGAAGCTGGCTCGTAACTCTCCTACCAGACAGCAGGCGTCCGGCCAGGGGCCGAACCTCGACGCCACGCTGCGGCAGGGGAGGCACACGTCATGGATAGACGGGATATCGAGGTGCTGATCGACGCGATCAGGCTCGGCGAAGGCTCCGCCTTCGACCGCCTGGTCGGCCTGCTCGATCGCCAGCTGATGCGCACCGCCTGGGACCGGCTCAGAGAGGTGCCCTGGGATTCACGCACGGTCACGGCGGAGCTCGTGGACGACGCCTACGCCGAGATGAGCCGGGACGTGGACTGGGAGCAGCGCAGCGACGAACACTTCGAGGCTGCCGCCGAGATCGCCGTCAAGCGTGTGAACAGGCGTTTGGGTCGTGCCCGGGCGCCCCACGCCGGCCGGGCGCTGATCGCCTGAATCCCGGCTTCGCCTTCGGGCGGCCACGCTGCAGTCACCCTCGCAGGCGAGGGGGATTCAAGTCGCTCGGTCTTGCTTTTGCCGCCGCGCCGTCGGCAGGCGCCAGCGGTAACGAATCGCCATGAAGCGCAGCACGAAGCAGACCAGGGCGCCGACGATCATCACCGGCGTTCGGGCGATCGATAACCCGTCTCCGATCACCACCACCGCAGCACCCGCCATGGCGGCGCTGGCGTAGAACTCCGCCCGCAACACCGCCGGCACCTCGGCGACCAGCACATCCCGGGCGATCCCTCCGCCGATGGCGCTCAGAACACCCAACAGCACCGCCGTGGTCGGGTTCAGGTCGAAGGCCAGCGCCTTGGCCGTGCCGGCGACGGCGAACAGGCTCAGGCCGGCCGCGTCGAACAGCTGCACCGGGTTCTCGAGTCGTTCCACCAGGCTGGAGCCGTAGAAGGTCAGCACGCCGGCCAGGGTGGCCACGATCAGGTATCGGCTGTCCACCAGGGCTGCCGGCGGGATCGCTCCGATCAGGACATCCCGGGTGATGCCGCCCGCCGTCGCCGCGGCGAAGGACAGCACCAGCACCCCGAACAGATCGAGTTCGCGACGGACTGCGACGGTGGCCCCGCTCAGGGCGAAGGCGAAGGTCCCGGCCAGATCGATGATCGGTAGCCAGCTCATGGCTGAAGGGCCTCTCGGTAGTGGTCTCCGGATCGAAGACCGACGATCGAGAGGTTAGCACCGGCTAGCCTCGGATCAGGGGCAGGCCGCCGGCGATCCGCCGATGGAAGCGTCGCGAGGCCCCGCCTGTTGTGCGCCTGCGCTGTCGTAGCTTCCGGTCTCTCCGGCGCAGCTGACCCCCCGCACCAGATAGAAAAACGACTGGCCGGCGCCCGGCGCCGACGGGTCGGCGGCGCTGGTCGAGGCATCGTTGTCGCCGAGGCACTCGGTGATCGCCGTGGAGAAGTCGCCGTTGGCGGCCCGGAGCTGCCCCAGATCTCCCTTGAGTACGTCGTAGCCGGTGGCCAGCGAGGCCGCGGACCAGGAGAACGTGGTGGAGTCGCCGAAGAGGAGTTGGGCCACCCGCGCAGGATCGCTACCGGAGACGCAGACGTAGCCGGTTTTCTGCTCCTGGCCGGCGCCGCTCTGGTTGCTGGCGGTCAAGCGCACGGTGTAGCTGCCGGGCTGGGTGTAGGTGAAGGTCGGATCGCGGTCCGTGCTGTCATCGATCGCATCGCCGTCCAGGTCCCAGGACCAGCCGGTGGTGTTAGTAGAAGAAAGATCGAGGAAGTCGACGGTCAGCGGCGCCGCCCCGCTCAGCGGGCTTCCTTCGAATTCGGCGGCCGGCGGAGTGGCGGTGCTCTTGACGATGGTGAACACGTCGCGGACGGTTCCGTCGTCCCGCAGGAAGGAGGCGTCCAGCCGGTCTCCGAACACATCGAGCACCACCGAGCCGAGTTCCTGCAGCGAGAGCGCCATGGCCGGGTGGTCGAAGGTGCCGCCGCTGAGCTTGCCCGAGCTCCCGGCCACCAGGTAGACCGCGCCCTCGTAGGGGGCGCTGCCGCTGGAGAGTTTCTCGTAGGCGCCGTCGCCGCTGAGCCGGCCGTCGCCGTCGTCCAGCACCATCGCCGGGGCCAGGGTAGAGGAGATGCCGTAGTGGCCGTCGAGCAGGAACGAGCGCTCGTAGGAGTGACTGTGGCCGGTCAACACCAGGTCGACTCCATAGTCGTCGAGCAGCGGCAGCACGTACTCCCGCATGTCGAACAACCGGCCGCCGCTGTCGCCCACGTCGTCGGAGTCGTGGGAGCCCTTGGTGTAGGGCGGGTGGTGCCAGAAGGCGATGATCCAATCCTGAAGGGTGTCGGCCAGGTCCTGCTCCAGCCAGGTCAGCATGGCGCTGCCCGGGGTGCGATCGACGTCGTCGGAGTTGAGGCTGATGAAGTGGATGTTGGCGTAGTCGAAGGAGTAGTAGGCCTCGGTTCCCGAGGCGATCCCGCCTGCCTGCGCCGCTGCCGGCAACTCGAAGCTGTCGTAGTAGGGTCCGGACAGCGTGTCGGAGAACGAGTTGCGGGAGTCATGGTTTCCCAGGGTCGGCCAGACCGCCGAGGTACGGAGTTGCCGAGGATAGGTCTCGAACACCGCGGCCTGATACTCGGCGTCGGTGCCGTCGTCGTAAGCGTTGTCTCCCAGCATCAGCCAGAGGTCGGTGTAGATCTCGTCGTAGCGTTCGTAAGCCCGGCGTACTTCGCCGGCGTCGGCGTTGGCGGTCCCGGAGTCGCCGATGGCCCAGACCCGCACCGGCTGGCGGGTCCCCGCCGGGGGGCCGGTCCAGAAGAAATGCTGCAGGTCGTCGCCGGCCAGCACCTCGGTGGTGCTGCCCACCGAGTAGCAGTACTCGGTATTGGGGCTCAGGCCGGTCAACGTGATGCTGTGCTCGGTGGTGACCGCCGGGTCGTCGACGGTCTGGGAGAGCTCATCGGGGAACGGCCCGAAGTGCACGCGGCTGTCGGTCGCCGTGGCGGTGCGCCAGCGTATGATCACGCCGGTGTCGGTCAGCTGCTGCAGGTACGGCCCGCGGGTCACCGCCACCGATGGGCGGTTGACGATCAGGCGTGGAGAGAGCACCAGGTCGCTCGAGGTGCCCGACCGGTTCCAGACCCCGATGGCCAGCACGTTGGTTCCGTTCTGCAGGGCGCCGATGCCTGCCGCCGAGATGTCCTGTAGTGGGGTGACGTCGGGGGTCGGCGCGTTGCTCGACTCGTGGGACCCGGGCACGCTGTCCCAGGAGGGGCTGCAGGTCGGCATCTGCGACGAACAAAAAACCTGTACGCCGTTGATCCAGGCCTCGAAGCCGTCGTCGTAGTCGGCGCCGAGGAAGAGATTCTGCACGGCGCTCACGTCGTCGATCTGGAACTCGACCCGGGTGTAGACCGAGCGAGTGCCGCTGGGCACCGTGGTTTCGATCAGCACGTCGGCCCTGGAGTCACCGGTATCGGTTTCGAAGCCGATCCCGTATGTGCCGGTGTTCCAGCCGCTGTCGTCGAACGTCCCCTGGACCCAGCTCAGTCCGATGCCCGGGTCGGAGCTGTTGTCCAGATAGCGCATCGAGTCGTAGTGGTCGACGACCACCTGGGCAGGGGTCGCCGTGGCGAGAACCAGCGCCGCGACGAGGGCGCACGATGCCGATAGCTGTCTCATCGCGGATTCTCCGAGTGGGTCGGTTGCAGGCTTTGGAGTCGCCTGAGGGACAGGCGCACGCGGTTTTCCCGCTCACGGACGGCGGCGGAACCTTGCTTGGTCGCAGGGAGTGCCCGATGGGCCTCGAGTACGGCGGTGTAGGCCGCTTGCGCCTCGCCGGGGCGGCCGGCGCTCTCCAGGATTTCTCCCCGGCGCTCCAGCCAGCCGGCGGGCCGGTTGGCGCCGGCGGCCAGCCGGTCGACACGCTGCAGGGCGGCATCGATTCGCTTTGCCTCGATCTCGACGCGCAGCGCCGCAAGCTCCAGCGAGATCGGTCGGCCGAGTTCAGCGAGCCCCCGCTCCAGGGTCTCGAGCGCCGCGTCCGGCCGTGGCGGCGTGCTTGCGGTGAGCGCTCGAGCGTGGCGCAGGTACATCTCCGGTGAGAGGGGGGCCATGCCGAGGCCGGCTTCGATCCCCCGGCCCAGATCGACGGCGGCCTCGTCATGGCGGCCGGCGGCCGAGAGGGCGCGTCCGCGCAGGGTCAGGGCATCCAGGTTTCGCGGATCGGCGGCCAGGACGGCATCGAGCTTTGCAATGGCGCCGGCGGCATCGTCAAGGTCCAGGTGGAGGGCGGCTTCGGCGAGGGCCAGGCCCGGTAGCGCGGGATCGAGCTCACGGGCCCTGCGGTAGTCCGCGGCGGCTTCGTCGAACTCCTCGTGGTCCCGGTGCAGTTCGCCGCGCTGGAGGTACAGCTCGGCTCGATACGGTTGGGCTTCCAGCTCCGCGGTCTTGCGCTGGACCAGCAACTCGTGGGCCGGATGGGCCGTTGCCGGCTGGATTGCAAGCCACAGCAGCAGCGCGCCGATCGCTGGTTTGCAGGCGGTCATCATCCGCATAAGCGACGCCTCCCCTCGGCAACCCTCAGCGAATTCTTTGTACCGCGGGTCATCCCGATTCGCCAACTTCGTTGCGCTCTCGCCGCCGGCCCTTCGACCTAGGGTTTTGCGACCCAGTCCGAATAGAGCTCCGGCCGCCGGTGCCGCCGGAACAGGGTGCGCGCGTGGCTCTGGGCAACCGTGCCCAGGTCGACTTCCGCCAACAACACGTGGTCGTCTCCCTGGGGCGCCTGGGCCACGATGCGGCCGTCGGGAGCGCAGACGAAGGATTCGCCGGCGAAGTCCAGCACCGGCTCCTTGCCCACCCGGTTGCAGAGGGCCGCGTAGTAGCCGTTCTGGAAGGCGGCGACCTGAAGTTCCGCCTCGTACAGACCGGCAGGCCATTCTCCGACCGATCCCGCTTGCGGGATGATCACCAGTTCGGCGCCATTGAGCGCCAGGGCGCGCATGTACTCGGGGAAGTGGCGGTCGTAGCAGATGGCGATGCCGACCTTGCCCACGGCGGTATCGAATACCGGAGCGCCGGTATCGCCGGGGTCGTAGTAGCCCTGTTCGTGGAAGCCTTCGTACTCGGTGATGTGCACCATCCGCGTGCGGCCCAGCAGGGTGCCGTCGGCATCGATCACCGGCGAGGTGTCGTAGGCCTTGTCGCCGTCCCGCTCGTAGAGATTCAGCACGCTGACCACGCCCAGTTCCCTGGATAGATTTTGGAACGCCTCGGTGATCGGGCCGGGAATCGGCTCCGCCAGATCCCGGGCGCCCGGGCCTGCGACCTTCTGGGGATAGAAGGGCTCGAAGGCGAGTTCGGCGAAGCAGATCAGCTTCGCTCCGTCGGCAGCTGCCTTGCGCGCGGCGGCGAGACCCCGCTCGAGGTTCTGCTGCTTGTCGTCGGTGGCGTGTTGTTGAATCAGCGCGATCTTCACGAGAACTCCTCACCCCCAATGCCGCGCAGGCTAACACCCGCGAGTGGCCGAATCGCCCTCACTCAAGGATCGGAAACGACCTCTCTAGAGGACGTTTTGCGGCCGCTCGAGAGCGCGGCATTTCGTTAAGTTCCTATTTTCCAACGATTTGCCGGCGGTGGCACGGCTGGTGCAATGAGAAGGGGCGCCTAACTGAAAGGAGGCGAGACCATGAAGAAGAAATTGATCATCGGAAGTGCAGTGTTGTTCGCCGTGGTCCTTGCCCCCGTCGCCCTGGCGGGTCAAGGTCACCACAATCGAGGAGATGCTCCCGGGCTGACCGAGCTCGCCTACCGGCTCCACGACGCGAGCCGAGAGCTGGTCGACGCCGCCGAGTGGTCGACCCGCGGCCGTTCGCCGGCCAAGCGCAGGGCGATCCGATCCCTGCGAGTGCTCGAGGCGGAGACTCTCGACTTCGTCCGTGTCGTCGAACGCAACGGGATCCGCCGCTTCCACCGCGTGGAGCGTGAACTGAACGATCTGTGCTTTGCCTTCGAGCAGGCTCAGCGTCGCGTCGGCGCCCTCCATCGCCCGGTCGTGCACCGAAAGTTCGACCGTGTCGATCGCCTGGTGCATCGGGTGGCCAACCGGGTCGAACGGATCGACCGCATCGGCTACGACCGTGGTGATCGCTGGGATCGTCGCGATCGCCGTGGACGGTACGCCGATCGCACCCGTGGCGGGATCGCCATCAACAACGGCCGCATCGGTGTTCGCGTCCGCTTCTAACACGACTTACAGGGTTCGCACCCCACGAAAAGGACTCCTCCCGCCCGGTGCGCACCGCTGAAACAAAAGGGCCCGGTACCAAAAGGTGCCGGGCCCGTTTCTTTTGTGCTGAGGCGGCCGTCGGTCGCCGCGTGTCGTGAATGTCCGACTAGTCCTTGTCGACGCCCAGCTTCTCGGCGTCCAGCTCCAGCTCGTGAGCCGGCGGCTCTCCGCCGGGACCCTTCAGGTAGTGGTTCATCCAGCGCATCAGCCGCAGGCTGTAGTCGTAGCGCGCCGCGGCCTTGCGGTTGCCGTGGCCCTCGCCGGGGTAGAGCACCAGCCGCACCGGGACGTTGCCTACGGTCTTCAGGTAGCGGTAGAGCTCCATCGACTGGCTCGGGTGGACCCGGGTGTCGTCCTCACCGTGCATGATCAGGATCGGCGTCTTGGCCTGCTCGATGTACTTGATCGGGCTACGCTCCATGAACCAATCCCAGTAGTCCCAGGGCCAGCGGCGAGCGTGAACCAGGAACATCTCGTTGGGGATGTCGGTGGTGCCGAACTTCGAGATTTGATCGCTGATGCCGACGAACATGACAGACGCGGCGTAGTGCTCGGTCAGCGCCGTGGCGCCCCAGGCCGAGGCGAAGCCGCCGTAGGATGCGCCGGTGATGCCGACCTTCTCGCGGTCGACCAGGCCTTCGTTTACCAGATGGTCGATGGCGTCGACCAGGTCGAGGAACTCCCCGCCCTTCTTGCCGGTGATGTCGCCGGCGTAGTCCGCCTGGCTGGCCTTGGAGAACTCGACGCCCCGGCCGGTGCTGCCCCGGTAGTTGGCGTGAAGCACCGCGTAGCCCTGGGCTGCGGCGACCTGGCCCGGCCGGGAGTAGTTGGTGTTCCAGCCGTTGGAGTAGTGGCTCTCCGGTCCGCCGTGAACCACGTGGATCAGCGGGTAGCGCTTGCCCTTCTTGTACCCCAGCGGGTAGTTGAGGACGCCCTCGATCTCCTTGCCGTCCCGGGCCTTCCAGGTGATCGACTCCTGCTCGGCCAGTTCGATGTCGGCCAGCCACGGGTTGTGGTCGGTCCAGCGGGTCGCCTTCGATCCGTCGTAGACGTAGAGCTCGCCGGGGTGCTCGGCGGTGTTGGCCACGAAGGCGGCGCGCTTGCCGTCGGCGGCGTGGCTCATGCCGGCCCAGATCGGGCCGCCGTAGTCCATGTGCATCTCGTAGTCGCCGCCGTCGCTACCGACCTCGGCGTAGGCGGACTCGGTGCCCTTGTCGATGACGAAGGCCAGGGTCGAACGGCCGATCCACTCGATGTACTCGATGTCGGCGAGCAGGCCGCGGAACAGGTCCAGCGGCTGGCCCCCGGTGGCCGCGGCGACCATCAGCCGCCCGGCGTTGGGGTCGTTGAGGTCCTCGGCGGAGATCAGCGCCAGCGCCTGACCGTCGGGGGACCAGGCGAAGTTCCCCAGCTTGCCGGGGTTCTCGATCTCGCCCAGGGTGCGACCCTCGAGGTTGACCACCCGCAGCCGGGTCTTCATGTACTCGTCGTCGATCAGCGGCGTCGGCGCGCCGGCCACGGCGAGCTGCTTGCCGTTCGGGCTGAAGCGCAGGGCCGAGACCGAGAGGCCGAGCTCCAGCTCCTTGGCGTCGTCGGCATCGACAGGTCCGCCGTTGAACTCGGCGACCCAGACCCGGGAGAAGCGCAGCTGCTCCTCGACCACCTTGGCCTTGAAGCCCTTCTTCTTCAACTTCTTGTCGGACTTGCTTTCCTTGGCCTTGGCGATGAAAGCAATGCGTTTGCCGTCGGCGGAGATGTCGAAGCTCGAGATCGAGGTGTCGAACTCTGCGACCTTCGTGGATTCGCCGCCGTCCACCGGAATCTTGTACACGGCGGTGTGCTCATCGTCGTGACGCTTCGCCCGGTAGAAGATGGCGCCCCCGTCAGCGCTCCAGGCGATGCCCGAGACATTGACCTTGCCGTGCACGAAGGGGCGGGACTTGCCCGGTCCGTAGGCCACGTGAAGTTCGGTCCAGGCGGAGCCGTCATCGTCGTCGTAGGGGTCCCGGGGCACCGAGACCAGAAAGGCGACGTGCTTGCCGTCGGGGGACATCTTGGCCGAGGTGACCGAACGCAGCTTGGTCACGTCTTCGGCGGTCATGCCCCGGGCCATCGCCGGCGTCAGGGCCAGCATGGCCAACAGGAGCAGCATCAGGGCGCTCCGGATCATCGATCGCATCCGCATCGAACCTCTCTCCTTCGTGATGTCAACGTGGGGACAACCGATGAATCCTAGCCTATTCCGGCCGGAAACGCGGCATCGGGGCGCCGGGCGGGCAAATTTGGGGCCCCGGGGCGGTATCCTCGGCCCGAATCCCGGCAGTGAGAGGAACACCGTGCAGAAGATCATGCGCAGGCCGCCCCAGTTTCAGTGGGTCACCAGTAACGGCGGACCGTTCGTGCTCGTACCCGAGTCCCGGCTCGAGGAGTGGCAGGGGATCGACGGGCCGGCGGGTAAGGCTCACTACGACCGGGCCTGCACGTTGGCCGGAGAGTTCATGGGACTCGTCGATATTGACGGCCTTCAGGCCCTGGTGTTCGGCGATGAGCCCAACGACACCCTGGTCTGGCACTGCCCGGAATTCATCGCGGTGATCCGCATGATCGGTGCGCCGGAACCGCAAGATCTCCGCGGCATCCTCGAAGATGTCGTCCACCCCGTCGAGCAGAAGCCGGAACTGGAGTACACCCTGGACGAGCCCCGAGCCCTACTGTTCGATTCAGCCTACCCGGGCAGCGACGCGGTCGAGTCCGCGGCGGTACTTTGGATGGAACCGGGACGCTTCAAGATCGGTACCACCGAGATGGAAGATGACGGCGGAGCCTACAGTCTGATGGTCCACAAGCTGTGGCGCTAGCCGCCGGCCCTGGTTCACGTGCGCAAAGGAGACTCGATGAAAGAGCGGCCCTGGTACGCCGAATGGAAGGTCTGGTTCTGTCTGGTGGTGCTTGCGGGGGGCGGGCTCATCGGGTGGATTCTCGGCCTGCCGCTCCGGTTGTGGCACTTGATCTTCTAGGGGCTTGCCGGACGTGGTTCGCTAGTTCGATGGCCCGATTTCATTCGGTCTGCGGAACAGTCGTTGGATCAGATGGCCGGTCAGCGATCCCAGGCCGATGGCCATCACCGCCGCCGAGATGAACCTGTTGAGCGATGGCATCTCCACCGAGCGCCCCAGGATCAAGGCGATCGCTCCTCCGAGCCCGAGAACGATGGCCGCGACCTGCTCCCACAGCCCCGACACCTCCGCCGGGTGGAACACGTGTTTGCCGGGCTTCGGCCTCCAGGCGCCGAGGGAGACCATCGCGGTGAAGAACACATAAGGCACGAGGGCGACGATCGGGTGAAAGACCGCCGTCGAATCAGCGTCGAATCCTCTTTCCTCGGGAAGCGTGAATTCGACCAGCCAGCGCGCCATGGCCAGGCTCATCCCCGCGGCAAGAAGCCGCACGATCGTGGGGACCCATCTCTCGAACTTCGATGTTTGCTCGTCGCTCATACCGGCTCCATTGCCGGCGATTGTACGCGACGCTAGTTGGAAGCCAGAGAAAAGAATCCCGCCGCGGGCGGCCCAGGAGGGGCGGGCCGCCCGCGCGCGGGAGCCCGTCAGGGGCAAGGGGTCGCGTTGATCCGTTGTACGGCGGAGCCGGATCCCGGCCGCGACTCGTCGCCGGCGCCGTTCTCGCCGGTGACCAGATAGAAGCGTCCGGCGCCGACGGCCGGTAGTTCGACGAGGGTGGCCTGGGTGTCGGTGCGGTTTCCGTCGAGACTGTCGAGGCAGGAGCCGGCGTAACCCACCGTGAGCGCCGACAGGTCGTCACCGTAGAGGTGGTATTCCACCGCTCCGGCGAGGCTGCCCCAGACCAAAGTGATGTCATCGAGCCAGCGAACGCCGGTGACCTCGGCGATCAGCGGCGCGGCGAGGTACTCGTCGGCCCCGCAGTCGGCCCGGGCGGTTCCGTCCTCGTCCCCGTCGGCCACACGGGCTTCGCCGTCGACATCCCGTTGCGGGGTGCCGTCGAAGGCCGCCCCGTCGTCACCGAGATCGATGCAGGGTGAGCCCGAGGTCAGCCGGTATCCGGCGTCGAGCAGGGGATCCGACGAGATGTTGCCGTTGATTCCGGAGCAGGCCGGGTCGCCGACGTTGCTGTCGGTCAGATCGGTGCAGGGCACCTGGGACAGGTCGCCGCCCAGGTTGCCGAAGATGATCGAGTCTTCGATCGAAAGCGGTACCGCCGGCCGGTTGTCCAGCCCGATGCCGCCGTTCTCGGCGAGAGTGACGTACTCCATGGTCAGGACGGAATCGAAGTCGAAGGCCTGGATCAGGATTCCCAGACCGGAGTTGCCGGCGATGGTCGAACTCTTGAGGTTCACCTCACCGTCCTGCAGCAGGATGCCCTGGATGCCGTCGATCATCTGGGTGCGCTCCACATGGGCCACGGCAGGGTCGTCGATGACCATGCCCGTGCTGACCCCGTCCATCAGCACGTCGCTGATCTGATGGGTGCCCGAACGCAGCCCGATCCCCACACCGGTGGTGCTGTCGTCGAAGATCAGGTTCTCGAAGATCGAGTCGACGTAGGCATCGATGGTGCGCCCGTCACCGCGGAAGGTCAGGTTGCGCACCACGTGGGGCGCTCCCGAGCTGTCCCGCATCAGCAGCGTCGTGGTGAAGCGATCGTCGATGATCACCGGGGGCTGGGTCGAGGTGCCTTCGAGGGTCAGGGTGAGCGCCCGATCGAGCCGCAGATCCTGGTTGTAGCTGCCGAGCCCCGGGTGGATGCGGATCGTGGCGCCGTCGGGCGCGGCGTCGATCGCCTCTTGAATCGTTGCGAAGTCCGCCGCGTCGAAGGCATCCGAAGAGACGGTCAGTGTCGCGCGGGATTCGCAGGCGTCGCCGATGCCGTCGCCGTCTTCGTCGGCCTGGGAAGGATTCGCGACGCGAACGCAGTTGTCGTCGCAGTCGACGGTGTTGCCGCCGGTGCAGGGGTCGGTCTGTCCGTCGCCGTCGTCGGCGGGTATCGCGTCGAAGTCGTCGGCGGGCGCCGTGAGCCACGGGTCGAACAGCACGCCGGTACTGACCTCCGAACCGCTGCCCGGTCCGGCCCCCGAGGGACCGTCGGGCGAGCCCCACCAGTTACCGATGGCGTCGACCACGTCGAAGGGCGTGTTGTTGCTCAGTCCGTCGGTGGTGCCGATCAGGTCGCTGTTGCGAATCGTCGGGGTTGAGCTGCTCGACGCGATGCAGTCGGAAACCGCCGTGCAGCGGATGCCGTCGATTACCGAAGGTGTCGTGGCGCTGGAGAGCCGCATTCCGGTGAAGCAGCGCGCCAGGTCGATGTCTCCCGCCTCGAGGGTGCCTCCCTGCACGTCGATGCAGGTGTTTGCCGAGTCGATCTCCATGTTGAACAGGGCAGCCGACCCGGTATTGCCGATCTCGATGTCGTCCCACCAGGAGGTGTTCGGCGTGCCGAAATCGTTGGTGATCACCACCGGCGCGCCGCCACCCAGGCTCTCCAGACGTCCCGGATCGCCGCTGAAGCCGCCGATCACCAGACTGTCGGCAATGCCCATCTCGATGCGGGTCCCGGGCTGCAGGGTCAGGGTAGTGACCCCGTCGGGCCCATTGGTTCCGCGCACCGTGATGTCTCCGCCGACCACGTAGGTGCCGGCGGCCGGACCGAAGGTGCCGTCGACGGCGATGGTTCCCTGCTGTACATCGGTGACTCCGCCGGCGACGGAGGTCACCGTGTTGTCGAGGATCAGGCGGGCTGCCATGGCCGCGCTGATGTTCGAGGTCGTGCCGCCCCAGTCGGTGAAGGTGTTGCCCTGGAGGGTGAAGTCGGCGCCGCCGAAGGGATCCCGGTAGATGTTGGAAAGGGACGAGTCGGAGATCGAGCCGCTGCCGCCGTCCAGGCGCAGGTGGTAACCGTTGACGTTGCTGATGCTCGCCTGGGTCACCGTCGAGACGCCACCGTCGAGGTTGAGGCCGTTGTTGCCGTTGTCGATGTTGCGCACCGTCAGGCGGTCGAAGATGAAGCTCTCGCCGGTGGTCGTGGCCAACACGACCCCGCCGGGGAACCCGCCGCGGCCGCCGTGCTCGACGATCACGTTGCGCATCACCGATGCGGCTGCCTGGCCCCGGAACCACACACCGCCATGTTGCGAGCCGACCGGCACGGCGTCGGAGCTGGTGATCAGGATCGGCCCCGGGCTCGGGCCTGTATCGCCGTCGGCGATTAGAGCCCCCGGTTCGCTGGTGCCGACGATCAGCTCGTGGAAGTCGTTGATCCGGACCTCGACACCCCCTTCGATGGTCAGGGTGGTGATGCCGTCGGGGCCGTCGGTTCCCTGGATCGTCACCGCGCCGGTGAGGGTGTAGGGGGAACCTGCGAGATCCCAGGTCGTGTCGGTGGAGATGGTGCCGCCGGGAATGGTCGTCTGCGCTCCGGCGAGGGTGGTGCTGAGTAGCAAACCGCAGAGAACTGCGGCGAGGCGGGTAGCCATGGTGGCCTCCAGGAGGGGAGCTTCGGCAGCCGGACATCGGTTTGCCGTTCCCTCGCTGGCCTTGACGAACCTCGCGGCGGTTCGTCTTCACCTCGGCCGGAAGTTTTTTGGAGTCGCCCTAGCGGCGCCGCCGGAGCAGGCCCCAGATGGCGATCAGCAGCGCCGCTGCGATCAGCGTTCCCGGAAGCCAGGGCGGAAAGCGGCCGAACGAGGCGGCCTCGCCCCGCTTGTCCTCGGTGCCTCGATCGCCTTCGCCGCCATCCTCGCCGGCCAGGCGCACCTGACCGTCTCCGATCAACACGAAGGCGGCCCAGTCGGCGGCGGGAACGTCCTGGCCCAGCAGCGCCTGCTGGGTTTCGTTCAGCGCTTTCTGGGCCGGCTCACCGGCGGCGAAGCGGTCGTAGAACAACTCGGAGAAGCGCGCCGCTTCGTCGTCGCGTACCGGCCACAGCGTTCCGATCACTGCCGGCGCTCCCGCGGCCAGGAAGGAGCGGGCGAGGCTCAGCGGGCCCCCGCCACGCACTCCGGGACCCCCGGCGCTACTGCAGGCGGCCAACACCACCAGGGTGTCGTCGAGGTCCAGGTGGGCGATCTCCCGGGGCTGCAGCAGTCCGTCGTCCTCCGGCGAGCGCGCCGGGATCAACACGGCAGAGCGTTGCGGGTGCTCATGGTTCGACACGGCGTGGCTGGCCAGGTGCAACACGCCGAACCTTCGCAGGTCGAGCCCTTCCCAGGCCGACGGTGGAGAGTCGGCATCGAGCAGCAGGCTGTCTCCGCCGAGCCGGGTGACCACCCGGGCGACCTCCCGTTGCGCCCAGGCCAACGGCGTCCAGGTCGACTCGGGCCAGATCGGGTCGGCTTCCCCGCGCATGGCGTCCTGCCGGCCGGGCCGTCCGGCGCCGGCGATGCCGAGTACCGCCCGGGGCAGCAGGGCTTCATCCGATTGCCGCACACGCTCGCCGATGGATCCGGCGAAGGAGAGGCTGTAGGTCAGTGCCAGCGGCGGGCCGCCGGGCTCGATCGGGAGCGCGGCGAAGGGCAGACCATGAAGCCGGCCGTCGGGAATCACGGTGAGCCGGCTGACCCCCATCGGAACGTGCCGCAGGACCGGCGCGATCAGCGCGGCGGATAGTGCATCGGAGGCAGCCGTTTCCGCGCCGTCCCGGCGGGAGACGAATCCCAGGTAGAGGCCGAGGGTTCGCTCGATCCCCTCGACCGGCAGTTGCACCGTGCGCACGGAGGCACGATCGATCACCCAGGCCCAGGAGGAACCTTCGGAGGAGGGGGGGAGTTGGTAGCTGATCAACGCCTCGCCCGGTTCCAGGGCGGCGCGCACGCTCTCGAGATCGGGGATCTGCGGGTACTCGAAGTGGGTCTGGCCGGGATCCTGCCGTGCGAGTTCCCGCAGGGCGCTGCGCTCGTCCAGCTCCAGGGCGTCGAGCTCGCGCAACAGCTCGCCTCGCTCCGTCGGAGCTGCCGCCGGTAGCCGCTGCTGGATGGCCTGAATATCCCGCCGGAGCTGCCGCAATCCGGTCCGCTGTTGTGATGTCTGCGGCCGGTCCGCGCCGGCGCCGGCGCCTTCGCCGTCCGCCCGCGCCCGCTCGACCATCACTGCCCGGCGTCGAAAGCGCTCCACTACCTGATAGGCCCGTTCAAGATCGGCGTCGTCCGAGCCCTGCTTTTCGAGCAACAGCCGGGCCAGGCGATGGAAGTGATTGGCGTCGGCGCCGAGGGTGCCGATCCGGCTGCCCGCGTCCCACTGGCGGTCCTGATCCAGCTCGGACAGGTAGATCGCCCGGGAGAGCGCCTCGACGGCGGCGTCCTCATCGCCGGCGTGCTGGTAAAGCTGGGCCAGAAAGCCGTAGGCCGCGATCTGATCGCCGCCGCTGCCGAGTTCGCGCATCTCGACGGCGATCTGCTTCATGCGGTCGATGGCCTCTGGTAGCCGCGCAGGATCGAGCCGCCCGTGGCCGACGGTGTGCATCATCTCGGCGACCAGCTTGATGTCCTCGCACTTCAGTTCGTCAGCGAGGTTCGCGCAGCGGTCGAAGTAGTCCAGGCTTTCGGGTGGTTCGAGCCAGTGCCCGGCCTCGCAAACCTGCAGCAGTTCCGACCAGCGGCTCCCTGCCTTCCGCGCGTCCTCATAGGCAGCCAGAGTCAGGTTCGCCGCCTGTTCCTTCGAGGCGAGTCCATGAGTTGCCATGCCCCGGGCGATCATCGCCCGGAAGCGCCGGGTGCGCGTTTCGCAACCGGGCAGGTCGCGGCAGGCTTCCTCCTGCCGCCGGTTGAGCGCCAGCGCCTCGGAGAATCGATTGAGCCGCAACGCCATGCTCGCCGCGGAACCGTACAGCGCCGAACGGGTCGACGGAGGGAGTCCGGCGAAGGTGCCGGACACCGTCGCGCGGCGGGCGGTCAGGTAGGCGCGATCGAATTCGCCCGCCTCCTCGGCGGCGCGGACCCGGGCCAGGGCGTAGCGGGCGTGGACCACCGGATCGTTTACCGAGTCGAGCAAGGTGTCGAGAGCGGCGATCTCCCGGTTGGAGGCATCGCTACGGCGGAAGCGCTGGTGGATCCGCGCCAGCAGGGTTCGGACGTAGGCTTCGCCCCGGGCGTCGCCGGCCGCGACGAAACGCTGCAGCGCTTCGCTGCCCAGTTCCAGGCCGCTCGGTCCGGGGCGTTCGGTGTGGTAGGCCGCATGGGCGGCAAGCAGCCAGTCATCGTCCGGGCGTTCGGCGCGTGCTCCTTCGAGGGCGGCGCGGTTCGGGTTGCTGCGATCGATCTCGGTGACCCGGAAACACTCGCAGTCGAAGGGGCTCGCCGGAAACAGCGACGGTGGCTGACTGCACGACTGCGCAGCTTCGGCCGCGCCGGTAGCTTCGTTCCGCGGCGCCGCCGTGGCATGGGTCGCGAGTCCCCACAGGAAACCCAGAGCCGCCACGATGCCGCCCAGGGCCCGCACCCTCACTCCACCCGGTTGATGAAGGTCACCGAGGTGATCTGCCGGCCGTCGGGGAGGGTCGCCTCGACCCGCCAGGCAACGCTGCCGCCCGCCTCGACCGACTCGAGTCGTTCCACCGGTACCCGGTATTCGGCATCGACCAGGCCCGCGGCCCGGTCGAGACTGCGTAGGTCCGGTGTGCCCACCTCAACGGCGTAGATACTCCCTTCCGGCGTGCCCTCCCAGCGCAGGACGAAGGCGCCCCGGGGCAGGGGGGTGTCGTCACCGAGTGAGGATCGAATCTCTACGACCGTCTCGCGCAGCACCGGAGCGGGGCCCGGTTCGCTCTGCCGCAGCAGGCTCCAACCGGCGAAGGTCAACAGCAGCAGGGCCGCGACTGCCAGCAGCGGCCGCCACGGGAAGCCCGGTTCGGCAGCGACGCCCGCGCTGGCCTCGTCGGCTGCGACCGGGCCGTGCATCGCCCGGGCCAGCCGCCACGCCTCGGCGCAGGCGGCGCAGGCGGAGGCATGTTCCGCGATGCGGGCGGCCTCTGCCGGAGGGAGTTCGCCGCTCGCCGCCTGCCAGACCGAGTCGGAGTCGGGGCAACTCGCGCCGGGGCCGGGCTCGCGGGCACGCCAAGCCTCCCGCAGGCTGCGGTCATCGAGACTCATGCGGTCCACCCCTTCGACGCGAGACAGGCGCGTAGATCGCGCATCCCGCGAAACAGCGCGCTCCCCACACGCTTGATCGCCCAGTCGAGGATCTTGGCCACCTCAGCGGTGGTGTGGCCCTGGAGATGCAGGAACACCGCGACGCGGCGCCCGGAGGTGAGCCGGGAAAGGCAGTCCTCGATCGCCTCGGCGAGCTCAACGCTCTCCGCCCGGCGATCGGGATCCTGAGATGGCGTGGCGGGGATGTCCCCGCCCGGAGGCTGATCATCGAACAGCTCCTCTCGCCGGCGTCGGCGCCGGCGCAGCTCGTCGATCAGTGCGTTGTAGGCAGCCCTACGCCAGTAAGACGCATGCCGGACCTCGGGGACTTCACCCTTTTTCTGTCTTTCCAGCAGCCGGACCAGCACCTCCTGGGCCAGGTCATCGGCCTGGGGCACCATCGAGGGCGGGCAGTGGGCCCGCACGGCGCGCACGACTTCTCCGCGAATGGCCTCGAAATCGAGGCTTTTCTCGGAGGGCGTGCGGGGAGGGTCCTGGGGCATCCCTCGATTATCGGGGATTTGCGGCTCGGATGGGCCCCGGTGGCGTTATTCGGCCTGCAGCGCCTCGATACCCGGCGCATCCAGCAGCCAGTGTTGCCAGACCGTATCGCGCCGGGCGCCGAGCTCCCGGTAGAACCGGATTGCCGCCGAGTTGTTCTCCAGCACGGTCCAGTGCACACGGGGGCAATCGAGCTCCGCCGCACGAGACGCCACCCGCCGCAGCAGCGCTTTGCCGACACCGCGCCCCCGCGCGCCGTCGGCGACGAAAAGCTCCTTGAGCACCAGCGTCGGCCGCAGATCGTAGGTCCAAGGGATCTGGTAGATCACGGCCATGCCGGCCAGGGGACTCGACGCCGAGGCCTGAGCGACGTATGCCTCGAAGCGAGGGGTATCGCCGAGGCCGTGCTCGATCAGGTCGGCGGGCGTCACGCGGAACTCGTCGAGGTAGCCCTCGAACGCCGCGAGACCGCGCATCAGCTCGATCAGTTCCGGGACATCGCCTTCGCGAAATCGGCGGACGACGAAGGGACCGCCGCTCAAAACTCCACACTCTCGACAGTCCACGGTTCTTGCTCGGCCGCTCGCTTCCACGCCTTCCACGGCTCGAGCCCGGTCATCGCCGCCGAGTAGCGCCGGACCTCGTCGGAGTCGCCCAGCAGGTAGACCTCGAAGCGGCTGACCACCGGCGCGAACATCGCATCGACGATGCCGAAATCGCCGAAGAGGAACGGACCACCCGAGCGCTCCAGGCTCTCTCGCCAGATATGCCGGATTCGCCGGATGTCTTTCTCGACCGCCGGCGAGATGGCGAGGGAGCCCGGCTTGCGGCGCATGTTCATCGGGCATTCCCCGCGAAGGTCGGCGTACCCCGCATGCATCTCGTGCGCGATCGCTCGCGCTACTGCCCGTGCTTCGGGTTCGGCGGGCCACAGCCCCGCTGCGGGATGACGCTCCGCGACATACTCGAGGATCGCCAACGATTCCCAGACGGTCACGTCGCCGTCGACCAGCACCGGGACCTTTCCGGTGGGAGAAAATGCGCGGAAGTGGGGATTCCGCTCCTCGGGCTGGATGTCGAAGGTCTGCAGGTCTTCCTCGAAGGGAATGCCCTTGACCTTCATCGCGATCCAGGGCCGCAGCGACCAGGAGGAGTAGTTCTTGTTTGCGATGTAGAGAGTCGGCCGGCTCATGATTTCTCCGTCTTGGTCTGAAGCTCGAGTTCGATCCACTCTCGCACACGGCGTTCGAGCACCGGCAGTGGCATCGATCCGGCGAGCAGGATCGTGTCGTGGAAGCTGCGGATGTCAAAGCGCGAGCCGAGGCTGCGTTCCGCCTCCCGGCGCAGCTCTTCAATCTGCAGCATGCCCAACTTGTAGGAGGTGGCCTGGCCGGGCCAGACCGCGTAGCGTTCAACTTCACGCGTGGCGGCGGGGCGGGTCTCTCCGATGTTTTCCATCATCCAGGTGATGGCCTGGTCCCGCGACCAGCGTTCATGGTGGAGGCCCGTGTCGACGACCAGGCGCACTGCCCGGTAGAGTTCGAAACGCAGACGCCCCAGATTGCCCAGGGGGTCGTCGCGATACATGCCCATCTCGACAGCCAACTTCTCGGCGTAGAGTGCCCAGCCCTCGCCGTACTCCGAATAGAACAGCATGTTGCGCACCAACGGCATGTCTCGAACCGCTTGCTGCAGGGAGACCTGGAAGTGATGGCCGGGCACGGCTTCGTGGTAGGTCATCGTCTTCCAGCTGTAGGTCGGCCAGTCGGCAGTGTCTTTCAGGTTGATCCAGAAGATGCCCGGCCGGCTGCCGTCCAGCGAGGGACCGGTGTAGTAGCCGCCGGCTGATCCGTCCTGTTCATATACCGGGATCCGCCGTACCTCGACCTGTTGGTCGGGAAGGGTCCCGAACCAGCGGGGCGCCAGGTCCATGATGGCCGCGACCTCGTCGCGCAGCGATTCGAGCATCGCCTCCTTGCTCGGGTCGTCGTTGGCGATCAGAACGGCCGGATCCGAGGCCAGCGCGGACATGCGGGCGCCCACGCCTCCGTCGCGGCGGCCCATGCCGTGCAGAATGCGGTCCATCTCATGGTGGATGCGTTTGACCTCATCCAGACCGATTCGATGGATCTCCTCGGCGCTCTTGCCGTTGGCGCCGTAGCTGTCGAGGAAGAACTGATAAAGCCGGTCGCCCCCTTCGTGGCGCCAGAGCCCGGGGGTGTCCCCGGCGCCATCGGCCAGCTGGTCCAGGGCTTCGGCCATGCGGAGGTATGCCGGGTAAACCCGGTCCGCCAGCTCTCGTTCCACCGCCGAGATCGCCTCGGTCCGGCGCTCGGGTGTCAGCCCCTGGATGGACTCGCTGCCGCGCCGCAGGGTCTCGAGGATCGGATGCTCGGCGGGGCTCGGCTCGATCAGGGCCCGAATCGAGCCGGCCGAGCCGCGGAGAGCGAACGAGGGAGCACCGACACCGGCGTCGGCGTCGCGCTTCATCAGGGCGACGGTTTGATCCAACACTTCGGCCATCCCTGCGACCCGGGAGACGTAGGCGTCGATGTCGCCGGGTTCTCGGAGGGGCTGCGCCGAGGCGAGCAGCCGCGGCATCTCGATGTGTACGCCGGATAGCTGGGTCACCGGGTAGGGCGGGTTCGCCCCGAGGATCGATGCGGCGCCCATGTTGAAGCCGTTGCGCCGCTTCGCCTGAGCGTAGGCGTTCTCCATGATGTCGTAGGTCACCAGCGCGGTGCCGCGTAGTTCGCCGCGCGACACCTGCTCGAGCTCGCGGTGAAGCCGGTCCAGGAGGGCAACGGCATCGCGATCCGCCGCAGGCGAGAAGTCGGACCAACGTCCGGTGTAGCCGGCGCCGGCCACGGTCTCCGGCACGCCCAGGCCGGAAGCCCATTCGGGAGCGGTTGCCAGGATCTCCGCTGCGTGTCGTTCGGCCAGTTCCAGGAACGCCGCCGACGGGTCGGCCGAGGCGCGTCCGTCAGCCGCTGCCGCTGGATTCCGGCGGGTGTCCGACGCGTCGGTGCATGCCAGACACAGCGCGGCCGCGAACAGGATCGCGACAACGGGGCGGCTCAGGTGGGGGGCTACCGGCTTTGCTCTGGTCATGCGCGTTCGAACTCCATGATCGAGTTGAGTTCCCAGCTGCGGCCGCCGTCGGCGGAGAAGCTCTGTTCCCATCGCGGGTGCGGGCCGCTGGTCCCACTCCAGACGAAACGGACCTTGATCGGCCGGCCGGCGTGGTGGTCGTCGCCGATGAACTCGCCGCGATCGCCGTCGAACCGGCCGATCACCGGCGGCTCCATCCGCCGGTCCACGGTGTCGAGCCAGTAGATGCTCCAGAGCTCGGTGCGCGGGTCGAAGAGCCGGATCGGGACACCCTCGTAGGCCGCGTCGTTGAGCACCCGCCTAAAACAGCCGATGTTCCCCTGTCCGAGAAAGGCGCTTCGCACCTCGTCGACGGCCTCGGCGACCTCCCATTCAGTCGAGCCTGCGAGGCGCTCCTTCAGGCGATGGTGCTTGACCCTCCACCTGCCGAGCAAGAAATCGAAATCGCGCACGTCCACCTCCTTTGAGGCTTGCAAGGTACGAGGCGGGTGGTATATGTGATAGGTCCGATTTAGTTGATTTTGGGTGGGCCAATTTGAAGCGCACAAAGACCAGGAGCAGTCGCCTGAAGCAGCCGGCCGCCGTTTCGCTGGACCCGTCCCGGGAGGGGGCGTTGTGGGCCGGCATCTGCGACCAGATCCGGCAGCAGATCCGCTCGGGAACACTCCTGCCCGGTGACCGCATTCCACCGAGCAGAGCCATGGCCGAGGAACTGGGGGTCTCGCGGGGAACGGTGCTCGCGGCGATCGAGCTGTTGATCGCCGAGGGGTTGCTGGAGGGGCGCCGAGGTTCCGGGACATTCGTGGCTCAGGACGCCACCGCATCCCCGGTTTCCAACCGCCGGCAGAAACGCCTCCCCCCGAGGGTGCTGCGGGTCATCCCCGATGTCGATCCCTCGACCGACAGTCGCATCAACTTCCAGCCGTGCCGTCCTTCTCTCGAGGCGTTTCCGGTCACCCCCTGGCGGAGGGCCTTCGCCGCGGCCGCCGAATTCACCCGCGGCCCGGACTACGGGGACCCGAGGGGAGAACCCCGCTTACGCGAGGCGATCGCCACTTATCTGCGCCGCGCCCGCGGGCTGCAGGTCGAGCCCGACGAGATCTTGATCTCCAACGGCGCGATTCAGGCCGTGCATTGGCTCTGCCGCCTGTTCGCACGTCCCGGCGACTCGGTCGCGATGGAAGACCCCGGCTATCCGCTGGCGAGGCAGGCCTTCGAGCTCAACGGGGCCCGGGTGGTCTCCTATCCGGTAGACGAACACGGGCTGGTGGTCGACGCGTTGCCGGCAGACGGCGGAGGGCACCGGTTGGTCTACGTGACGCCCTCGCACCAGTTTCCGACCGGTAGCCGCCTGTCACGACCACGGCGTGTGCAGCTGATTGACTGGGCGGTGGCCAACGGCGTGCTGGTGCTCGAGGACGACTACGACGGCGAGTTCCGCTACGACGTCCCGCCGCTCCCGCCACTTGCCTCCCTGAGCACCTGCGGGTACGTGATCTACCTCGGTACCTTCTCGAAGACCCTGTTTCCGTCGCTGCGAATCGGGTTCACCGTCGCGCCGCGCGAATTGATCGATGAGCTGGCGGCCTACCGCAACGCGTTGGACTACCAGTGCGGCGCGCTGCCGCAGATCGCGCTGGCTCGCTTCATCGAGGACGGAGACTTCGAGCGCCATATCCTGAGGATGCGCCGGATCTACGCACAGAAGCGACGAGCGCTGCGGGAGGCCATGGCGGACTGCAACTTCCCCGGTGAGCTTTGCGGGATCGACTCCGGCATCAACGGGACCGTCCTGCTGGAACCAGGTGTACCACCGGCCAGGGTCGTGGCGGCCGCCGCAAAGCGCGGCATCTACGTCACCCCGATCGAGCGCTACCGGCAGCACCCGGTCAGCGACGACCGCGCCCTTATTCTCGGCTACGGGGCTCTCTCCGAAGCGCAGATTGGCCGCGGCATCGCCTCCCTGGCATCGATCGTTCAGTCGGCGTGAACCCAGTCGGGGCAGCCGCGTAGATCGTCGCGGCTGCGCGGCGTGCCGTCATCGCTGATCATGATCATGTAGCCGTGGGGCCCCTGATAGCCGATCATCGGTAGCGGCTGTTCGGGGTTGTCGGTGCTCATGTCGTGGCCGATGTCCTCGTTGGTCAGATCAGGGGCGTAGAACATGACGTGAGGCGGGAACCAGCCGCGTTTCCCGGTTTGCGGGTTCACCGGGCGGTTGTAGCGGGACAGCATGTAGGCGACGCCGGGGCGCCGGGCACGGACGAACGTACCCTCCTCGAACCCGCGGGCGACCTCATCTCGAATGGAGGCGGTGCTTTCTCCCGCCATCATACGCCGCCCGAAGAACAGGATCTTGGGCACGATGGTCTCGGCTCCCTCCTCGTCGAAGCAGGTCGGTTTCAGGACTCGCGGGTCGTCTCGATTGACGATGCAGGTGAAGCCGTTGGTGCCGCTGCGGGTACGCTCGTAGCCCGCGTCGCGCAGCAGGTAGATCGTCGCATCGTCCCGGAGGTGAGCCGGAGCGGCGCTGAGTGCCAGATCGGTCTCGCATGCCTGCGGTAACAGCGGGTTGTGCGGTGCCGCCGCGTTCGGGGCTTCCGCTTCGCGCGATGTCCCTGCGTTGTCGGCACCGCCTGCGTCAAGGATACCTACGCAACAGGCGGCAAGGACGCAACACGCCCAGGCGGAGACGGTCGGTCGTTTGCGCTTCGGCTTCGTTCGGTTCACAGGCGCTCCTTTGTGTTTCGGCGTCTCCGTCGAAACTACTCGCGTGACGGCAGGTCAGTGGGGCCAATTCCCCACTTTTCGGTTGGACCGCTGCGGTCCGCGCCCGGAGCTGCCGAAGCCGGAGGTGAAAGGGCGCCTAGGTGTCCTCGGGGCCGGTTTGTCCGAGGATTCCCTGCTTCTTCTTGGTCCGCCGTTCCCCGAACAACATCTTGTGCTCGAGGTGGGCGCGCTGTGCGCGATAGAAGGCAGAGAGGAACTCCCAGGTGTCCACATCCCAGCGGCTACGGGTCCAGTCGACCTTGATCTTGATCTTCTCGGCGACCGCGTCGAGTACTTCGGAACTGCGTCCGCGCTCTTTTCGCATCAGGTCTTCCAAGACCTGCAGCTCCTGGCTGCCGTAGAGGCTGAGCTGGGCTTCGCTGAATGTCAGATCCATCTCCTGGGGAATCTGGACGGCCGTGGTGTCGGTCATGTCCGGCAGGAGTTTGGCGGCGGGCATCAGCACCACCAGGGTGCCGGCGATCAGGTCGCCGACCCTCAGGCGGTCCTTGTTGAACAGCGGTAGCAGGCCGAAGGCGAAAAGCCAGATCGTTCCCAGCAGAGCGCCCCACATGGGCAGGCCGGGCAAGAGCTCGCCCGGCGCGAACAGGGCGGACATCGGGAGGAAGACCTCCAGCTCGCGAGTCAGGTTGCGGGCAAAAATCGCCTCGGCCGACAGCGGGCCGCCCTGGCGCGAGATTACCCGCAAGCCGAACTTGCGTTTGCCGGGGGTGGATCCGTGCCAGCGCATCTCGAAGTAGACGAAGTAGAGATTGCGGATGAAGAAGCTGACCAGCAGGCCGATCGACTTGACCCCCGGCGACCCGATCAGCGCCGCGACGATCACGACTGCGATCACGACGAGGTGTACGATCAACAGGTCGAGGGTCAGGGCCGCGAACCGGTCACCGGCGCTGGCGACCTCGAAGGGCAGCTTCACGCCCTCCGGGGTGTTCAACCTGCGAATGCGGATGGTCTCACCCTTCATTCGGGTGCTCCCGTCCGATCCAACCGAAGTAGAACGTCCACAGCGCGAGCGTGGTCAGGGTCACCGCCCAGCGGATGGGGATCGACTGTACGAGCTGGCGAAAGAACCCCTCGATCAACGCCGCGATGAACAGCATCGCGACCGCTCCGAGCACGGCGGTTGCCGCGTGATGGCCGTTGTGGGCGAGATTATCCAGCCTCGAGCGTTCTCCGGGGAAAACGAGGGTTGTACCGAAGACCAGACCCGCCATCCCGCACAGCGCCACAGCCAGGAGTTCGGTGACGCCGTGGGGCATCACCCAGGCCCAGAAATCCATGCCGAGTCCACGGCTGGTGAACAGTGCCGACATGGCACCCAACACCAGGCCGTTGTAGAACAGCAGCAGCACGACCGGGACGCCGGCGGCGAAACCGAGGGTGAAACAGAGAATGCCGACCTTCGAGTTGTGGGTGAACAATACGCTGGCGAAGTACTGCAGGTCTTCGCCCAGGTCTTCGCGACCGGAGTAAAGCCCCTCGCGTAGCGACTCGGTGGTCGCCGCAGGGGTGCGGCCCTGTGCCATCGTATCGGGAACGAACGCGTAGTAGCGCTCCATGTCATGGATCGTCATCAGGTGGCCGCAGGCCACGCCGGCCGTCAGGAAAAGCAGGGCGGCCGCCAGATGGACCACGTGTCGCCGGACCGCGCGAGGGAATCCGCGGAGTAGAAAGTCGACGACCGCTTCGCTCGGCCGCCGCTTGTTGGCGTAGACGACCACATGGGCCCGGCTCGCCAGATTCGTCAGGTAGTCCAGCAGGTTCTTGTCGAGGCTGATCGCGCGCGCAACCGACAGCGATCCGAGAAGTCCGCGGTAGAGCGACGGCAGCGTGCTGAGTTGCTCATGGGACAACGAGCCCAGTCCGTGGGTTTCCGCGCGCTGAACCAGCTTCTCCAGCGCGCGCCAGGAGTCTTCCCGCTCGTTGCGGAACTCCGATGACTTGAGGCGGTATTGCTCCATCAGACAAGCTCTCGGCGTTTGATATCGAGGTATTGGTTGATCAGGTTCGCGGTGATGCCGGCCGGCTCTACATCCAGGGTGTGGACACCGAGGCGCTGAAGCCGGCGGTGGACGACCTCGCGATCCTGCAGCAGGTTGCCGGCCACGACGGCTCGATTCAGGTGGTCGACGTCGCCGGGGTGGGTGCGGGAAACCTGCCCCAGCAGGGGGTCGCGAAGCGACGCGAAGATGACCAGGTGGCGGCGCCCCATCCGGCGAATGTTCTCGAGCATGAGTTCCGCGGTGACGGTGTCGACGAAATCGGTCAGCAGGACGATCAGAGAACGCCGCCGTAGCCGCTGGGCCAGGGTTGTCAGGCCCAGGGTGTAGTTGGTCTCCTCGTGGGAGTAGCTCAACGAGCCGCACAGATGCACGAGGCTCATCATGGAGCGCATCCCGCGCAACGGTTCCACCGACGGGCCGAGGGTCGCGCCGAAGCTGAAGATCCCGACCCGGTCGCCGCCGGCGAGTCCGACGTAGGCCAGGGTCAGTGCGCCGTTGATCGCGTGGTCCAGCTTGGCCAGGCCCGCAAGCCGCTCACTCATCAGGACGCCCGTATCGATCGCCATGACGATCTGATGGTTGCGCTCCGCGCGATTGTGACGGCAGTAGAGCCGGCGGTGCCGCGCAGACTGCTTCCAATCGATGGTGCGGTGATCGTCTCCAGTGAGAAAGTCCTTGAGGGATTCGAACTCGGTGCCGTCTCCGCGGTAACGTTCGACCTTGAGGCCCGCGCGAAAGGTCCGGTCGGCGAAGAAGCGCAGCGCCGTTGAACGGACCAGCGGGGTGTTGGGCAAGACCGGTATTTCGAGGTCGAGGGTTTCGGTGAAGGTGCGATGCCAGAGGCCCAGGGGGCTAGTGCTCCGAAGCCACAGGGTCTCGAGAGTCGCCGTTCCTCGCCGCACCGGTTCCAGGGGGTACTCGAGGATGCTCGTTTCCCGCGTGGCCAGCCCGCTCACGTCTCTGTGTGGGGTGAGGTTGTCGGAGAGATCGACGGCCATTCGCATCGGGACGTTCGGGCCGGATACGGTCGATAGCTCAAGGCCGAAGGCCGCGAACTGCCCGACGTAGAGCGCCTCGGGCCTCTGGACCTCCCACCGCAGGTTGCGGCGTCGCGGGCAGCGGACCCCGTCGATACCCAGCACCAGCAGGTAGGCACCCCAAACGACGATCACCACCGGCCAGGCCCGGGTGAAGCCCAACGCCGGAATCAGCGAGATGGCGAGACCCGCAGCGAACGTTCCGATGGCTCTTTGAGTCGGGTGCACCGTGGACTCAGCGTGGCGCCGGAACCTGTTCGAGGATCTGCTCGAGAACCTGATCGGTCGAGCGGCCCTCAACTTCGGCACCCGGAGAGGTCAGGACACGGTGGCGCATCACGGGTAGGAACAACTCCTTTACGTCATCGGGAATCACGAAGTCTCGCCCGTCGAGCACAGCGCTGGATCGGGCGGCGGCGGCAAGCATGTTGCAGGATCGGGGCGAGGCGCCGACCTGAAGCGCCGGGTGGTTTCTCGTGGCACGCACCAGTTCAACCACGTACTCGATCATCTCGTCGGCCAGCCGGAGCTCCGCCACGAATCGCCGCGCCCGGTCGAGGAACTCGAGGCTTGCGACCGGTTGGAGGTTGAAATCGTCGATGCGTGCCATCGCCGAGCGATGCCCGTGAACGCGCAGCATCTCGCGTTCCTGGTCTCGTTCGGGATAGTCGATCAGCATCTTCAGCAGGAACCGGTCGAGTTGGGCTTCGGGCAGCGGGTAGGTGCCTTCGTGTTCGACGGGGTTCTGAGTGGCGACGACCATGAACCCGCCGGAGAGCGGGTAGCTCTTGCCGTCGATGGTCACGGTTCGCTCCTGCATCGCCTCGAGCAGCGCGGACTGGGTCTTGGGCGGCGTACGGTTGATCTCGTCGGCCAGCAGGAACTCGGTGAAAATCGGCCCCTTGGTCAAGTTGAACTGGTTCGATTGAAAATCGAAAAGGTTGGTGCCGAGAATGTCCCCCGGCATCAGATCCGGCGTGAACTGAATTCGCTTGAACTCCAGGCGCAGGCTGGCGGCGAAGCAGCGGGCGAGCAGCGTCTTGGCGGTGCCGGGAACGCCCTCGAGCAGCGCATGCCCTTCGCAGAGCAGCGCGACCGTCAGCAGCCGTACGGCTTGTTCCTGTCCGATCACCACGCGACCGATCTGGTCGCGGAGCGATTCCCAGGTTTCGCGTACTTCCTCAACCGACATCGGTCATCTCGTTTCTCCACTGATCCAGCCGGGCTCCCAACCGCACCGTGCGGTCGGGCTTCCGTTGCCGGGTCTTGATCAACTCGCGAATCTCCCGATCCAGCCGTTCGATCGACTCGGTGACTCCGCGCGACCCGCCGATGTCGGCGAGTCGCGCGACCACCTGGTCGTGGGGGAGGTCGGGCGCGAGGTAGTAGTAGCGCGCAACGTCGCGCATACAGTAGCGATGATAAAGGCGAAGGGACTCGCCATGCTCGGCCGCCAGGGTCAGCAGGTTGGCGGTGTTGTCGACCAGGATCCGTTTGCCCTGGTCCAGGGCTTCCCCGACCTTGCGTGGCTTGCCGAAGCGGCGGAAGCCACCCCAGACGAGAAGCCCGAGCAGGATGCTGACGTGGATCGTGACAAAGGCCAGAGGGAAGCGGACCATCTCCTCGAGCAGGCTGTCGCTGCGTTGAAAGCCGTGAATGGTCTCGTCGACGATGATCGTCGAGAGTCCGATCTGGCGGACGAGGAGGTCGTGAAGCAGATCGGCGTGTTCGGCTCGACCCAGGCCGTGATTGTTGAGCAGGTCAGGATCGCTGAGGGCGTAGACCGGCCCCTCGCCCCAGGCTTCGTCGAGCAGGACGGCCAGCGGGTAGCCGTCGCATTCCGCGAGAACCTCGAACTCGTCGCTCTGCATGAAGAGCTGTGCCGAACGCAACTCCACTCGAAAGGCCCGATCTCCGGCTTTGCAGGTTGTCGGCGTGCGACGCCGGATCACGGCCAGATCCTCGTCGAAAGGGGAGAGCGTGGAGGTCGCGATGTTTGCCGGTATCAGCGCGACTCGGCGCAGGAAGCGGGGGTTGGTACTCAGTTGCGCCGGCGCCCACTTCGGGGCGGTGATCAGGACCGGGGCCTGTGCAGCCTCGGCGCCGTCGATCAGCCGCTGGAACGGGTCGTCGTCGTTGGTTTCCGTCGAGCGTGGCGGTGGGTCCAGTGCCAGGGCGAGCGTGTCCGGCGACAACATCGAGATCCGGTCGGTCCTGCGTAGCGAGACCTCCATCCCGATTCGCTCCAGGAATCCGAGGAACGCCCGATGGCCGAGGGCGCTGCGGCTGAAGCCGTTCGGTCCGCTGCTCTCGGGGTCGCCGAGATCATCGGCGAAGGCGGTCAACAGAAGCGCCAGGAACAACGAGACTCCCGCCAGGCCGATCAGCCAGCCGAGGGCGCGGCCGCCGAACGAGGAAGCCTGCGCCATCAGACCACCTCGCCGGCCAGCACGTCGAAGCTCTCGCGGCAACGGGTGTAGTCGTCAAGATCTACCGCACGGCCGCCGAACAGTGAGACTTCGACCTGGCGCACCAACAGGCCGAAAGCTTCGCGCCGGCGATCCTCGAGGGGTAGGCGGCGCAACAACTCACGGCTGGTCCGAGAGGGTGCCAGCGACTCGATACCCACTTTCGAAGCGACTTGAATGCCGGCGAGCAGGAGCTGGTGGATGGCCTCGTCGAAGCGACCGAGTTGCGCCAGCCTCTCCGCTTCCGCAACACGTTGCCGAGGGTCGGTTTCCCCGCCGCGCCCCGCCGCGGTTTCGGCATCGCGTTGAGCGGCGCCGGCGCGGCCGAAGACCAATTCTTGAGCAAGCCAATAGGCCAGCAAGACGAAGCCTACGGCGGTGAGGGTCCACAACAGTATTGTGGCCAAACCGCCACCGAAACCGCGGCGCGGGGCTTGAGGGGTTTCCTCGACGGGCAACTCCGTCTGATAGCGGTCCGCCTGGAGCGCCTCGCGGGCTGCGTCCGATGGAGCGAGCGCAGGTTCGGGTTCCTGTGCGACCAGCACGACGGATGCCGCAGCCGCGATCCCGACGGCCACGAGCAGTGCGAGCTTCCGCATCCCCGGGACGCCCCTAGTCGAATACCGCGGCAATCTCCTCGACATCGATCGATTCTTTGGCCTTGCGAAGGTGGTAGTAGATCAATGTGGGGGCTGTGGCTTGTAGTGCGGTACCCACAATCACCCCGAAGATCGTTGCGATGATCATGCCCCAAACGAGGGACATCAGTCCCGCGATCAGCCCGAGGGAGAAAACCAGAACGATGTTGATGATGCCGACGCCGAAGATGACGCCGAAGACGGTCCAGCGGTGTCCGTCGGTCAGCTCCTGACTGCGGGTCAGTGCGCCGAAGACTCCGGGGCGTTCGATGACTGCGGCGGGCACCGCGCAGGCGAGAATGACCGAGGCGAGAATGCCGGGGATGATGCAGAGGATGAAGCCGACGGTGGTGGCCAGGCCGACCAGGATGACGACTCCCAGCACCGGGAACATGCGCTTCAGTCCGTTGCCGAGGCAGTCGCCAATGGTCACCTCTTTGTTGCGGATGTGCTGGAACACGCCGTAGGTCAGGGAGGCCTGGACGAGCGGGGCCAGGAAAATCTGGAGCAGCGAGGCGACCGCGCTATAGAGGTCGCCGCCGCCGATAGTCTCGTTTTCTCGCAGGATCGCCATGGTCTCGAGAATCAGCGCCGGGGCCAGGACCACGCCGCAAATCAGGTTGAACGGGACGAAATTGGCGAAGTAGACCGAGAAGGTCTGCCCGATCACACTCCCAGAACTGAACCGCTCTTGCAAGATTCCGCCTCCTCGTGGTGTGCTCCTGCGCGGCATCATAGTGCAAATCGGGCGTCAATCGAAGCCCAGGCCGGCCGGACTTTCTCGATTCGGCGTATGCCGCCGGCCCCCGGGGAGGGGCGTGTTGTTCCGCGAGTGCGATGTGAGTGCTTTGGTGCTCCACGGAACCGAGAGTTTCAGGTAGCCTGAGGGGCCGACTTCTTGAAGAAAGGACCGCCGTGAATCGATCCCTATGCGCCCTTGTGTGTGTTCTGGCTTCCACCCTGACCTTCTCGGCCAGCCCCGAGGAGGCGCTGGCATCCCGCTTCCGGGCCGTCGAGGCCATCGTCGATGCCCAACTCGAGCGGGAGTCTGTGCCCGGCGCCGCCTTCGGCGTGGTTCACGATCAGGATTTGATCTGGTCCCACTATCACGGCGTCGAGACCCTGGACGGGAGGAATCCGGTCGACGGGGACACCCTCTTCAGCATCTGCTCGATCTCCAAGGTGTTCAACGGCGTGGCGACGATGAACCTGGTGGAAGAGGGCCGGATGGACCTCGACGCGCCGCTCTCCGCCTACATCGACGGCGTGGAGATTCAGGACGCCACCGGGGGCGAGGCGCCGGTGACGGTCCACGGGGTGCTCTCCCATGTATCCGGTTTGCCCCGTGAGAGCCGCACCGACTACTGGGCGACCAACGAGTTCCCGACCGCCGAGGTGCTGACCGAGGCGCTGCGCGATCAATCGCGCCTCTATCGTTCCTACGACTACTGGCAGTATTCCAACCTGGGTATGGCGATGCTGGGGCAGGCGGTGGCAAAGACCTCGGGCAAGGCCTGGGGCAGCTACATCAAGGACGAGATCCTCACCCCGCTGGGCATGTCCCGGACGGCTACCGACATGCCTTTCGACCAGGTCGGTGACGGTTTCGCGCGGGGCTACTACGTCCGCAACGCCCGGGGTGAGCGCAAGCCGGTGCAGGAACATCAGTTCCTCGCGTTCGCTCCGGCGGCGGGGATGGCCTCCAGCGTCAACGATCTGGCCAAGTTCGCCTCCTGGCATTTCCGCCTGCAGGAGAAGGGCGGCGAGGAGGTCCTGAAGGCGACCACCCAGAAGAACATGCTGCGCGTGCACTGGATGGGCGCCGACTTCGAGCCGCCGGCCTGGGGGCTGGCCTACGCGACCCGCCGGATCGACGAGAAGACCCTGTGGGGGCACGGCGGCTACTGTCCCGGCACCCGGGCGTCCTTCACCATGCGCCTGCCCAAGAAAGTCGGGTTGATCGGCATGATGACGGCAAACGATGTCGCTCCCGGACAGATCGCCACCTGGATCTACCGTCTGACCGCAGATTCGATCGAGGCCGTTCACGGCAAGGACGACGAGGACGGCGAGAAGAAGGAAGAGAAGGACGAGGAAAAGCCGGCTTTCAACGGCGCCGACTACGAGGGCTACTACGCCGTCGAGAACTACGACTGGGACGGCTACGTCGGGATCGACACCGAGGGGCTGTTCTATCTGAGCGTGTTCGCCGACGACCCGGTTACCGGGATGCAGCGTTGGGTCCACGAAGAAGGGGACACCTTCCGGCGCAAGCGGGATAACGGCGACCTGGCCGAGGCGATCCACTTCGAACGGGACGACTCGGGCAAGGTGATCGCGCTGACCCAGCACAGCTACCGCAGAACGCGGCGGTAGTTGTGCGGGGGCACGTGACAGCCCGTTGGGTTTGCCTCCTGGTGTCGATTATCGCGTTCTGCGTGGCTGCGTCCGCCGCCGAGTTCGATCTGGTTATCAACAATGGGCGGGTGATCGACCCAGAGACCTCTCTGGATGCAATACGCCATGTAGGGATCCGCGGAGACACTATCGCCGAGGTGTCGCGCCATCCGCTCGATGGAACGCAGGTCATCGACGCTCGCGGCAAGGTGGTATCGCCCGGTTTCATCGATCGAAACACCTACGTCCTGGGCGAAGAGCTGTTCCGTTTGCGCGCTTCCGATGGCGTGACCACCACCTTCAACTTCGAGGAGGGCGCCTATGACGTCGCCTCGGCGTATGCGGCTCATGCGGGGCGGGCGCGGATTCACTACGGCTTTTCGGTGAGCGATGGCGCGGTGCGCATGGCATTGGCGTCCGCGGACGCGTTGGTTGTCAAAGACGGAATCGCGACGCTCCCCGAGGGGCTCACCGAGGATGAATCCTCTGCGATCAACGCCCATCAACTGGACGACGACCAATTGCAGCAGTTGCTCCGTGAGGTCGAAGCCGGGTTTGTTGCAGGCGCTCCTGCAGTGGGCATGGGCCCCGAGTACTTTCCCGGCGCGACCGAAGATGAGGCCCTGCACGTCTTTCGATTGGCGGCGCGTTACGGGCGCTCGGTGCAGATTCACGCTCGCGCCTGGGACCCCCGTCGACAGCACGCCCGTATCAACGAGGTCATCTCCGGAGCCTTGGTGACGGGAGCCTCGATCCACCTGAGTCATCTGAACTCGATCACCACCGATCACTTCGATCTTTATCACGAGATGATTTCCGATGCGCAGGCGCTCGGCCTTTCGGTCACCACCGAGTGCTATCCCTACACGGCAGGCCAGACCTGGATTGGTTCCGCGATGTTTGACGACTGGCGCGACTGGCCGGACGAGCGATTCGCCGATTTCGAATGGCCGGTGACCGGCAAGCGGCTGGACCGAGCCAGTTTCGGGCGATACCGCCAGGAGGGCGGCCTCGTCATCATTCATGCCGGGCCGAGGAAGGAGTCGGTCATCGAGGCGTGTATGCGTAGCTCCCACGCACAGATCGCATCGGACGGAGGAGCCGACGGTCCCGCGTCGCACCCCAGGGTCGCGGGCACCAACACCCGTGTACTCGGCCGCTACGTGCGGGAAAAGGGATTGCTCACGCTTTCCCAGGCCATCGCGAAGATGTCCTTGTTTCCGGCGCGTTCGCTGGAACGCATCGCGCCTCAGATGGGCCGCAAGGGGCGACTGCAGCCGGGGATGGATGCCGATGTGGTGATCTTCGATCCGGCGCGAGTGATCGACCGAGCCACATACCGTGAGCCCCTACGCGAGCCGGCCGGGATGGAGGTCGTGATCGTGGCGGGTACCGTGGTCAAGCAAGGCGGACATTTTGTTGATGACGCCTATCCTGGCCTAGCGATTCGAGTCGGTGGACAGGGAGGGGCGCGATGATCCATAAGCTCTTCGGGTGTTGCTTATCGATCGGGCTGTGGACAGGCGTTGTTGCGGCCGCGAGTCCGGCGGAAGTGTCCCGC
This sequence comes from Acidobacteria bacterium Mor1, assembly GCA_001664505.1. GTDB lineage: Bacteria > Acidobacteriota > Polarisedimenticolia > Polarisedimenticolales > Polarisedimenticolaceae > Mor1. The sequence continues at coordinate 2,422,539 of CP011806.1, read as the reverse complement.
ACTCATTTCGATCAGCACGGACCCGCTATTCTCGCCGAGTTCGCCGAGCTCTTGAAGATCCCCAACGTCGCCTCGGACCTTCCCGGGGTTACCGCCAATGCTCGATGGATCGAGCAGGCCTTCGAGGCGCGGGGTGCGGAGATCGAGGTGGTCTCCCAGGAGGGAGTGCCCCCGGTGGTCTGGGGGCGTCTGCCGGCTCCCGGCGCCACGCGGACCCTCGGAATCTACGTGCACTATGACGGTCAGCCCGTCGACCCTTCCCAGTGGTCCCAGAGTCCCTGGGAGCCGACCCTCTACACCCGCTCGCTGGAAGACGGCGGCAAGCCCCGCGCGTTCCCTGCCGCCGGCGACTCGATCGATCCCGAGTGGCGGATCTATGGGCGGGGCACCTCCGACGACCGGGCGCCGTTGATTGCCTGGCTTGCCGCCATCGACGCGTTGAAGGCCGCGGGCATCGAACGGAAGGCGAATCTGGTGTTCCTGTTCGAGGGTGAGGAGGAGGCGGGCTCGGATCATCTCGACGTCTACATGGAACAACTGGGGGACCGCCTACGGGCGGACCTGTGGTTGATCTTCGACGGTCCCGCGCATCAAACCCGGCGGCCTCAGTTGGTCTTCGGCGTGCGCGGCTACACCGGAATCGACATCACGGTCTACGGCGCGGCGCGCTATCTCCACAGCGGCCACTACGGAAACTGGGCGCCCAATCCCGGGCTGCGCCTCGCCCATCTCCTGGCGTCGTGCAAGGACGCCGAGGGGGATGTGCAGATCGAGGGTTGGAACGTCGGCGGCAAGCCGCCGGTGACCGACTGGAAGAACCCGCCCGGCTTCGAGGCGGGGCTGCGGGAAGAGCTCGGCGTCGCCCGTAGCGAAGGGGACAACGCCCCCTACTTCGAGCGGATGCAGCTCCCCTCGTTCAATGTGCGCGGGATGCAGGCCGCCGGGGTCGGCGACAAGGCGCGCAACGTGATCGCCACCGAGGCGACCGCGTCGATCGACATTCGCCTGGTCGAGGGCAACGACCCCCACGAGATGCTGGACCTGGTCGAGGCCCACGTGCGCAAGCAGGGTTATCACGTGCTGCACCGGGAGCCGACTGCCGAGGAACGGCGCAAGCACCCGCTGATCGCGAAGGTAGTGCGGCGCCCCGGGTACCGGGCAGTGCGTACTTCCGCCGAGCAGCCGCTGACCCGTTGGCTGATCGAGACGGTCAAGGGTTTTCAACCGGATCTCGTCCTGACGCCGACGCTCGGCGGGTCACTGCCGCTCTACCTGTTCGAGGATCGGCTGAAGGCTCCGATCGTCATCGTGCCGATCGCCAACCACGACAACAACCAGCATGCGCCCGACGAGAACCTGAGGCTGGGGAATCTGGTCTACGGCATCGAGCTGGCGGCCACCCTGGTCGCCGCCGACTGATACCCGTGCCGTCGCACCACGGAGATCCCATTGGCCGAATACACGCTGAAATCCCATCCGGACACACCGGTCGACGGTTTGACCGTGACCTGTACGGCGACCCTGCCCGAACCGAACCGGCTGCGTCTGGTCTACGTGGCGCGAGGTGGGGCGGGTCGTATCGTCATGCCGCCGCCGGCTCCCGCGGTGCGTACCTTCAAGCTGTGGGAGATGACCTGCTTCGAGGTGTTTCTCGCGGCGGCCGATGGCACCTACGTCGAATACAACTTCTCACCCACCGGGGCCTGGGCCTGCTTCCGCTTCGACAGCCATCGGACCGGTATGCGGGATGCGTTGGACCTCGCCGATCCGAGGGTGGTGCCCGCCGAAGAGCAGCCGGATCTGCTCGAGCTGGAGGCGTTCGTCGAACTGGCGCCGAAGGATGTGTTCGTCAAGATGGCGATCAGCGGCGTGATTCGATTGATTGACGGCAGCAAGAGCTACTGGGCGTTGAACCATCCGCCCGGTGACGAAGACTTCCATCACGCGGATTGTTTCGCGGCGTCATTTCCGCCGCGCTGACCGCGGCGCCTCAGGATCCCTCGGGAGCGGGCGCGGTCCCGATCGGCGTGGTCAGTTGCAGGATGTTTCCGTCGGGATCCCGCAACTGAACCAGACGGACGTTGTGCCGCTTGAAGGTCAGGACCCGCGGCCGTTTCTCGCCTGCCGCCGCGACGCGATCCGCCACCGCCTCGACGTCGGGCACCGAGAAGCCGACCTTGACGATGCCCCGGGCGCTTTCCGCGGCGCTGTCCCGCCTGTCCCAGATGATCTCGACGAAGAGCGCGTCGTTGGCCAGGTTGGCGATGCGCCAGCGGCCGTCCTCATCGCGGGTGTCGTCGAGGAGCTGAAGGCCCAGGACGTTCCGGTACCAGGCGACGGAGCGATCGACATCCTCGACCGATAGCGCGAAGTACTGAGGACCGCGTATCTCGCGAACCCAGGCGGAGTCGTCGTCCGCGGCAACGGGAGTGGCGAGACCTGAGACCAGGCTCATCATCGAGATCGCGAGCGCCAGCATCGCCGTGGCCTCGACCTTCAGGATCCGACGTCCCATGCCGCACCTCCTCGTGGTTGAGGGCAGCATGGCACCCCGGCCCATGATCGCCGCGGAGATCGTCGAGATTTCACAATCTTTTACGATCTCCGCGGCTGGTCAGGTGCTTGTGAGGGCTACGGGCAGGCCGCTCCGCTACGGGGTGCGGATTGGCTGTCGGTTCCCAGGTCTCCGTCTCCTTGTGGGCAGGTGTTGGTGGCGCGGGAGAGATAGAAGAACACCGCGCCGCCGGCCGGATCCGACGCATCGGTAGCGACCAGGTCGCTGTCTCCCGATTCGAAGCAGACGCCGGCGCCGTTGAAGTCGCCGGCGTCGGACGAACGCAGCACGTCATAGGTCAGGATGCTCGCGCCCGGGTCTGCCGGTGCACTCCAGCTGAGGGACGTCACACCGCCGACCTGATCGTGACTCAGCAGCAGGTCGAGGGTCTCCGACGGCGTAGCCCACGCATCGCCGTCGCCGTCGTCGCAGTCGCCGCTGGTGCCGACGTAGCCGGCCGGCGCCGTACAGGCGGAGACCACATCGCCGGAGTCGCCGAAGCCGTCGTCGTCCGCATCCCGGAACCAGTCGGTGGCGGTGCAACTCGCGGCTGAGCAGTAGCGTCCGCCGATCGGCGGACGATTGAGGCGGAAGCCGCCGAAGACGATCAGTTCGCTGCCGCTCCAGACACCGGTGTGCTCTTCGCGGCCGATGGGGGCCTGTTCCAGCGACATGATCTGCCAGCTATCGGTGGCCGGATCGTAGCGGCCGCCGTCGTCGGGGTAGTTGCTGTTGATCGAGCCACCCCAGACCAGCATCTCGTTGCCGCTCCATACGGCGATGTGCCCGAAGCGGGCGGCCGGAGGGCCGCTGATCGACATCGGAGTCCAGCTGTCGGTAGCCGGATCGTAGCGACCTCCATCGTCGAGGCCGTTGGGCGAGGCTGCGCTGGCGCCGCCCCAGACCAACATCTCGCTGCCGGTCCAGACAGCGGTGTGGTTAGAACGTTCCGCCGGGGCTCCGGTGGTCGTCGTCGGGGTCCAGGTGTCGGCGGTCCAGTCGTAGCGAGCGCCGATATTGGTGCTGCTTCCACCCCAGACGATGAACTCCCCATCGGCGGCGACACCGGTGGCGGTCTGGCTTGAAGGGGGCGCGTTGAGGGTGGTCATCGAGCGCCAGGAGTCGGCGACCGGGTCGTAGAGTCCGCCGTTGTTGTCGGCGAGGTGGCCGTCGTAGACAAGCATTTCGGTGCCGGTCCAGCCGGCCAGGTGCCGGTAGCGCGGCGCCGGTGCGCCGGTCTGGTCGGCGGGGCTCCAGCTATCGCTGGTCGGGTTGTAGCGCCCGCCGTCGTCCATCTCGGTGGAGAAGCCCATCAATCCACCCCAGACGATCATCTCGCTACCCGACCACACGGCAGTGTGGAGCCGCAGCCGCTGGGTCAGGCCCGACGGCGCGGCCTGGTTCCAGATGTTGAGCGCGGGATCGTAGCGGTAGGTGATGAGTTCCTCGGGGCCGCGGCCGCCGTGGACGATCATCTCGCTACCGGTCCAGACCGCGACGTGTTCCTCACGGGGCTGCGGAGGGTTCGACGAGAAGGTCGGCGTCCAGCTGTCGGGTCCCGGATCGAAGCGCGAGCCTCGGGACATCAACCCGGCGCTCGAGGTCTGGCCACCCCAGGTGATCATCTCCGAGCCGGTCCAGACAGCCGTGTGTTCGGTCAGTTCGCTGCCCTGGCCGTTGCTCGGCACGAAACTCCAGAAGTTGCTCGAGGGGTTGTAGGCGGAGGCATCGAACCCGCCGGATCCCCCGTAGATGATCATCTCCGAGCCGGTCCAGACGGCGGTGTGGAGGTAGCGCGGCAGAGGGACGATTCCGTTGGTTCCCATCGCGGACCAGCTTCCCGTGCCGGGGTTGAAGCGCCACCCATCGTCGAGTTCGATGGTCAGGTACTCCTCGTTCTCGGGGTCCCACTCCAGTCCCTGGCCACCCCAGACAAGCAATTCGCTACCGGTCCAGACCCCCGCGTGCCGGGTGCGGCGCGGTCCGGGCAAGGATGCGGAGGAACTCCAACTGTTCGATCCGGGCGTGTAGCGCCAGATGTCGTTGTAGATGTCGAACAGATCGGTACCATCTTCGATCCCGCCACCCATGATCAGCATCTGGCCGCCGGTCCAGACCGCGACGGCATGAGGGCGGACGTCCGGTCCGGCAAACGGCGGCATCAGCGTCCAGCTATCCGTCGATGGGTCGTACCGGCCACCGGCCTCGGGGAAGTCTTCCCCACCCCAGACGATCATCTCGCTACCGGACCAGACCGCGACATGGCCGGTGCGTCCGTCGGGCGCTCCGCTGGTGGTCGTCGCGGCCCAGCTGTCGGTCGACGGGTTGTAGCGACCGCCGGTGTCCAGCCCCTCGAAGATGCCGCCGCCCCAGACGATCATCTCGGTGCCGGTCCAAACCGCGGTGTGGCGCTCGCGCCCATCGGGGGCGCCGGTAAGGGTCACCGGAGTCCAGGTGTCGGTTGCCGGGTCGTAGCGGCCACCGTTGTCGTACAGCTCGTTTCCGTTCCCGCCGCCCCAGACGATCATCTCGCTGCCGGTCCAGACGGCGCTGTGCAGCCCGCGGGGGCTGGGCTCGACGGTGAGCGAGGCCCAGGTGTCGTCGGTGCATCCGGATCCGGAGCTGAAGCCGACGGTTCCGTCTTCGCCGGTGACCGGGGGCAGTGTGACATTCAGTCCGTCGCTCAGGATCGGGTGCTCGGTCGGGTTGTCGGGCCGGGGTGCGAGCCCCAGGCCGGCCCCATTCGCCGCGTCCAGTTGGTCCCGCAGGCGCTGGACGTAGGCAGTCAGCGCCAGAGTGCGAGACAGCCGCTCCGGATCATGGTCGAGAGCGGCGAAGAGTTGTTCGAGGGTCCTGGGTGCCCGGGTGTCCGCCGCCAGGCGATCCAGTTCGATCTGTAGCCGGTGGCCGTCGATCCGGAAGCCATGGGCGGCCTCCAGTTCGCCCAGTGCCGTGAGGGTGTCGAGGGCCCGGGCTTTCACGGCGCTGCGATCCAGCACCTGGGAAAGCTCAGGCTTCGGTCCGGGGTTGGCCTTGGGCCAGATACGGTTCTGCCAGTAGACCTCTTCCAGGGCCCAAAGGTCGTCGACCCAACGGTCGAAGGCGGTCGGCCCGGCGGGCCCGGCTGCGACGGCCGGCGCCATAAGCGCCGCCGTGACAAGCAGATACAGAGTCGGTCGGAGGATCGAAGTTGCACGAAACATCGGTGGCTCCACGGGTGTCCGGGAGCCCCAATGCCCCCTCCCACAGAAAGGCGGAATCTGCGGGAGTTTTGGCTCAGAGATGTTTGTGGGGATGGTGGGGGCGCCGAGGTTCGAGACCTCGGCGCCCCCGGAAGAGTCCTTACGGGCAGGTCGCGATCCGCTGGACGCCGCAGGTGCCGTCGACCTGGGGCCGCTGGCCGCTGGTGGCCAGCCCGGCGCCTCCTTCACGGGTCGCCTCGGTCGGCACCACCAGGTAGTACTCGCTGCCCGAGCCGGGGCTCCACACCGCCGGTGAGGTGCGGGCGCAATCGCCGCCTACCGGAGCGTGGGAGTAGGTCCCCGACGAGTGCAGCAGGGACAGGTCGCCGGCCTGGACCGAGTAGCTCTGTCCGGGCAGGGCCCCGGCATTGCACGAGCCGGCCCAGCTGGCTTCGATGTCGCCGCCGGCCAGCCGCCGGAAACTCACCGTTGCCGGCACGCTGCCGGGCCACTGAACGGTGTCGCAGATCGGGGCGCCCTGAACCTGGTAGGTCACGTTGACCTGATCGATCCACCAGCCCTCGCCGGCCGCAGCCTGACGGTCGGAGCCGAAGACGAAGGCCAGGTAGACCCGCTTGCCCACGTAGTCCGACAGGTCGAAGGTGCTGGTGACCCAGCCGCCCGACGAGCCCTGGAACGCAGCCTCGCCTTCGATGGCGTTGCACTGGAAGGTGCCCAGCGTGGAGCCGGGGTAGCCTCCTTCGGGCTCGAGGGTTTCGTAGTTATTGAGGTCGTCCTCGTCGGCGTCGATCACCACCTTGCCGCCGTCCTGTCCGGCGACAGTGTCGTAGAGGTGTTCGATGGTCAGGGTCGCGCCGAAGGCGTCGGCCGGGATGTCGATCCCCGGTCCGTTCTGGGAGTCCTTGCCGCCGTAGTACAGCCAGGAGTGGTTGAAGGTGGAGTAGCTGCCGCCGGCGCCATTGCCGCAGTGGTAGCTGGGTCCACGCCCGGCATCCTTGGTGCCGAGCCCCCACTCGTCGATGTACGGGATACCGCCGCAGGGGAACACACCGGCGCCGACCGCTTCATGGGTCCAGTCACCGGTGGAGCCGTCGAAGTTCTCGTCGAGCAGCGTCGCTGGAATCGGCGTGTCGTACTCACCGACCACCGTCACGGTGAATGCCTCGATGCGGTCCGGGTAACTTGCCGGGGCGTTGGAAGAGCTGACGTCGAGCAGATCGAAGCGGATCACGTCCCCGCAGGAGAAGGCGGGGTGGACGCTGAAGCTGAACACGTTCTGCGAAGGGGCGGTGCCGCCGCCGGCGATGTCGCCGAAGGACTGCGCAGCGGTGTCCAGCATGTTGATACCCGCGGTAGGACTTACCAGCCGGGCGGTCACGCCGGTCGCCGTCTGGCCGCCGGCGTTGCGCAGGATCGGCCTGACCCCCCAGGTCTCACCCGGTTCCACCGAACCGTCGCCGTCGCCGTCCAGTTCGGTCAGCGGTAGTTCGATCGAGTCGTAGAGCAGCATCGGCTCCACCGGATCGATCGAGACCTGCCAGGCGCCGCGGCCGTAGGTGCCGGCGGTGACCAGGCTCTCGGGGATGTTCAGCTTGAGGTCGGTGACCACCGTGCCCTGGGGGAGTCCGTTCATGAACGGGGAGAAGGTCACCCCGCCGTCCATGCTGCGGAATACGCCGGTGTCGGTGCCGACCAGGATGTCGTTGCTGCCCAGCATCAGCACGCTGTTGACCGGTACGTTGGGCAGGTCGTTCCCTCGGGCGGTCCAGCCGCTGCCGGCGTTCCATTCCCACACGTGGTTGGTGTTGAAGCCGCCGACCACGGCGAAGGCCCGGTCGGGATCCGCCGGATCCGAGGCCACGTCGTTGATCGAGCGTCCGGGAAGGCCGCTCGTGATGTCCTCCCAGGCAAAACCGCCGTTCACGGTGCGCCAGACCCGGCCGCTGACACTGCCCGAGAGCAGCACCTCGGGGAAGTTGCGGTTGATCGCCAGGGACAGCAGGCTGCTGGAGCCTGCGGTCAGATCGGTAGGACCGACCTGGTCCCAGCTGTCGCCGTGATCGTCGGAGCGGTAAACCCGGTGGGTGCCGATGTAGAGGGTCGACGGGTTCTGCGGGTCGAGCAGGTAGGGGGTGACCCAGTTGCTGCGGTCGCCGCTCTGGATGCCGCTGCCGGAACCGGTGATGCCCCCGTACCCGCCGAGCACCCCGCTGGTCGAGCGCAACACGTTGGGGTAGCCGCCGCTGGGGTAGGAGGTGATGTAGGAGTAGTTCGGATCCTGCGGGTTGACGTGGCAGACGAAGCCGTCGCCGGTCACCGCCTGCAGGTCCCAGACGTTTCCGCTGGTGCGCACCAGCGAACTGTTGTCCTGAGCGCCGCCGCAGATCACGTCGGTGTTGTTGGCGTCGACGCCGATGGCGTAGAACTGGGTCACGTTCATATCGCCGTTACGGTTGAGGAAGTTGGCGCCGCCGTCCTCACTCTTCCAGACGCCGCCGTCGCAGCCGACGTAGAAGGTCTCGGGATCGTTCGGATCCATCAGGAACTCGTGAGTGTCCTGGTGCACCTTCTGGGAAGAACCCCAGTTGTTGGAGAGGTCGGTCCAGTTGGCGCCGCCGTCCAGCGACTTGAACACGTGGACGTTGCCGCGGTAGACGATGTCCGGATCGGTGCGATGGACTCGCAGGACGCTGTTGTACCAGCACTGGCCGTCGCAGGCGTTGGAGCCGCTGGCCATCTGGGTCCAGCTGGCGCCGCCGTCGGTGGTGCGCCAGAAGGTGTTGCCGCCGCTGCTGAACAGGGCGTAGACCACGTTGCTGTCGCTGGGCGAGACGGCCAGCTCGGTGCGGCCGGTGTTGCCGTTGGGCAGGCCCGAGGCGGTCTGCACGAGCCAGGTTACGCCGTTGTCCACCGACTTGTAGACGCCGGTGTTGGTCGCGGCCCAGTAGGTGTCGAGCACCAGCGGATCCTGCACGATCTCGTAGACCTGCATGTTGTCCAGCCGCTTGGTCCAGGTCAGGCCGCCGTCGTTCGAGGTATAGAGGGCGCCGTTCTGTTCGCTTCCCGACGAGCAGCCGCGCATGCGGCCGCCGGTGATCAGATGATCGGAATCCCGGGGGTCGATCACGATGTTGGCGAAGGAGGAAAGATCCTCCAGGGTGCTTGCGCCGCTCCCGTTGCGGGCTTCCCAGGTCAGGCCGCCGTCGCCGCTACGCAGCAGCCCGACGCCGAAATAGCCTTCGCAGCCGGTGACGTTCTCGCCGGTACCGGCCCAGATCACGTTGGCGTCATTGGGGTCGACCTCGACGGTGCCCACGGTCTGGGTGCCGGCGCCGTCGTCGAACAGGTTGGTCCAGGAGAGGCCGTCGTTGGTCGACTTCCACAGACCGCCGGAAGCGCTGCCGGCGTAGAGGGTGCCGCCGGCCCAGTCGGCGGCCAGGGACGAGATGCGGCCGGAGACCGTACCGAAGGCCCAGCCGCCGAAGTTCGACGGAGCCGGTCCCATGGGCACCCAGAAATTCACCTCGGATTCGATGCCGGCGGAGCGGCGGAATCGTTGGCGCCGCAGGGCGTCCCGGGTGACGTCGACGCCGCTGCGCCACAGCTCGGCCATCTCCTCGCCGGACTCGGTTCCTGCCCGGCGGGTCGAGAAGAACCACTCCTGCCGCTTGAGGATCTGCTCCTCCTCGCCGAGGCTGCGGTCGACGATGCGGGAGACCGGCTCCCGAGGCGGGTCATCCTGTTGCGCGACGGCCGTCGCGAGGCCGGCGGCGACAAGCAGGATCAGGGTGGCGATCAGGCAAACCTGGGAACGTCTCGACATCTCATGGCTCCGGGGGGCGGCCGGTCTCGAAAAGGGGCGAGAATCCGCACCTATCCTTCATCCGGCTACGCAGTCAGCAGCCTCTAGATACCGTGTCGCCGGAGCCCAGGCAAGAGGAACCGGATTTCGGGGGATTCAGGCCTCGATCAGAGGCCGGAAGCGCAGCTGTCCAGTTGATTCTGGGGATAGCAGGCCGAACCTGCCGGCGTCCGTTTGCCGGCCGAGGCGCTGCCGTAGTCTCCCTCGTTCACGCCGGTGTTGGGCACGACCAGGTAGAACTCCGCCGCGCCGCTCGACGGGGAGATCGAGGCGTTGGTCGAGGAGAGATCGCAGAGGCCGGGAATCGGGGCCGCGGAGCTGTAGCCGAGAGCCAGGTCGCCGCGATAGACGCCGTAACGGTTGCCGGCGCCGCAGTCGGAGGTCCAGTCCAGGGCCAGATTGCCGCCGGCCTCCTTGCCGACCCGCAGGTACGCCGAGCCTCCGGGGTTCGCCGATGCCGGCGGCGGGCCGTCCAGCGTGTGGTCGGAGAGGAAGTTCCAGGCCTGCCGGGCGCTCTCGATGTCCCGGTTCTGGATGCCGAGCCCGGCGACCAGCAGCAGCAGCGCGTTGTAGGGGTGTTGAATCGAGGGATTGTTGTGGCCGCCGTTGCGGACCCGGTAGAACGCCACGGTACTGCCCTGAAGGCCGCCCTCGTACAGGGTGCGGACCACGGTCGAGTTGTCGCCGGGGATGATGTCGAGGAATTCGGTCACCACCGGATCCGGGTCATCGATCCGGTTGTGGGCCAGCCACCAGTCCCGGGATGCCTCGGCGGAGATCACCAGCCCTCTGGAACAGTCCGCGTTGAAGATGCAGCCGCCGTCCCAGGGCATGTACAGCTCTTCGGCGTCACCGTTGATGATCGCCGTCGGCGTGATGTCGACCGGGGTTGCGCACTCGTCCCGAGCAGGCAGGTTGGCGATGAAGGCGGCGATGGCGGCGACCCGGTCACCCATCTCGAAGGCGGCGCGGAAACTCATCATGCCGCCGTTGGAAGCTCCGGTGACGTACACCCGCTGGGTGTCGATCTGGTAGGTCGCGATGGCCCAGTCGAGCAACTCGTTGAAGAAAAAGATGTCGTCTTGTTCCGACAGGCCCGCCGTGACATCCCCCCGGCAGTCATTCCAGGATTGGTCCTCGCCGTCGGCCTGGCCGGTCGCGATGCTGTAGCCGTTGGGCACGATCAGGAGGAAGCGCTGCTGATCGGCAAGCTCGATCCACTCCACCTCGGGGCCGTTGGCCGTCAGAGAGATGTAGTCGCCGCCGCCGCCGTGGAGCAACAGCACCACAGGCATGCCCGGGCTGGAATCGTCGGGAACGTAGGCCCGGTAGTAGCGGTCGATCTCGCCGTCGCTTGCGATCTGTTCCTCGAGCCAGGTGCCCGCCGAGACGGGCCCGGCCAGCAAGACGGCGGCCCAGAGGATCGTGATGAGTGTCTGCATGCTCATGGGAACCCCTCATTGAGACTGCACCAAGCGCCGGTCCCTCGAGGGTTGGACTCAGCAGCCTACCGGGAAGTTTAGTGCCGCGAGGGGGTTCCTGGCACGTCGGGGCCGCTGAATAGGCGTGGAGGGCTCAAACGCCCGGCACCCGATCGAATCGGCCGGGTGCCGGGCGCTTTTACGAGCAGGCGGGGCGGGGTTCAACGAGCCGTGCGGCTCTCGGCGATCCAGAGCTTCGCCTTTTCGCCGCCGACCAGCCGGGTCGCGACCTCTTCGGTGGTCTGGACCGAGTTGGCGATGAAGCGGAAGTTGGTCAGGGCGGCCGCGTAGCCGTCCCACTCGGGAACCTGCGCCGCGGCGGTGCCGTCGGAGACCACCAGGACCTCGAAGCCCTGTTCCATCAGTTCGCGCATGTGGGACTCGGTGCAGAGGTTTGCCGACATGCCCGCCAGGATCACCCGCTGGATGCCGCGCTTGCGCAGCTGCAGCACCAGGTCGTTGGTCTCGGGGCCGTAGACCTTGTGCGGGCTGGTCACCACGGTCTGTCCGTCCTCGATGTAGGGCTTGTAGCGCTCGAGCCAGTCGGCGCCCGATCCGTCGAAGCCCTCGAGGGACAGCGGGTCCTTGCGATCGAACATGCCGATCTTGTGCATCAACGTCTCGAGGGCGCCCTCATGCTCCCAGGCGTGGTCGTGGGGGTAGTAGTAGTGGGGCGAGACGAACACCGGCAGGCCGGCGGCCTTGGCCGAGCGGAACAGAACCTCGAGGTTCTCGACGGTCTTGTTGGCGGTGACGTTCTTGCCGACGACACCCCACGTAACGCCGTCGGGGCTGAGGAAGTCGTTCTGCGGGTCGGTCACCACCAACGCCGTGTCGGCGGGATCGATCTTCATACCCGGATCGGGGATCTGGGCGAAGAGGGGCGAGGCCAGGGCGGTCAGGATCAGCGCGGCGATGGTCAGCGTCGTCGGTTTCATCGTGAACTCCTCGGGTTCTGCAGCGGGTTACGCGGTTCGGGCTTCGAGCGGCGCGGCGGCCGGGAAGTCCACTTCGGTCTGGGCCAGGCGGTTGATGTAGTTGGTGTAGACGTTGACGCTGACGGCCGCGACGACCTCTGCGATCTCGCCGTCGGTCAGGCCGGCGTCCCGGACCCGGGCCAGGGCCGCGTCGCTGACGGCGCCCCGCTCGCGAAGTACTTCACGGCTGAGGGTCAGGATCGCGTTCTCGCGGGTGCTGGTGCCGTTGCCCAGGCGGGCGTCCCGGATCTCGAGTTCGCTGAGTCCGACCATCTTGCCCACGGCGCTGTGCGCGGCGCGGCAGTAGTCGCAGTCGTTCTCCTCGGCGACGATCAGCGCGATCTGTTCTTTCTCCCGCTTGGACAGGGAGCTGCCGTCGAGGGCTCCGCTCTGGGCCAGGTAGCTCTCGAGGGCGGCAGGGGAGTTGGCCATCACCCGGGTGATGTTGGGCACCATGCCCATCTTGTCGCGGACGGCCTGGAGCAGCTCGGCGCTCTTTCCGGTGGTCTGTTCGGGGTTCAAGGCTTCGAGACGGGGCATGATCTGCTTCCTTCTTGGGTTCCGCGATTCAGTTCGCGGTGCCCGAGATAAGGGCACACGCCGTGCCAACGGCAGCGCCTCGCGTTAAGTTGTTGATTTGATGGAGCTTGGCGGCTAGGTCAGGGCGTATTGGTCTCAACGAAAAATTGTGGTTAAGCGATATATCGTTATAGGGTCACGAAAATTCGTTGTAGGCTGGGGCCCGTGTCCTCGATCGATCCCATGGCCGAAGCGCTCTCCCTGCGCGAGCTCTTGCTCGGCATGCCTCAGGTCCACACCACCCCGGAGCTGCTGAATCTCGTCGTCGGGAAGCTGGCGGAACGGGAGCATGTCGCCCTCGCCCGCATCTGGCTTCTGAAGCCGGGCGACATCTGTCCACGCTGTCCCGCCCGGGAAAGCTGCCCGACCCAGGTGGACTGCCTGCATCTGGTCGCCGGCGCCGGCCGCTCCCGGGTCGATCCTGAAGCGGACTGGAGCCGAATCGACGGCGGCTTCAGGCGCTTCACCTTCGGGCATCGCAAGGTGGGCACCATCGCCGAAAAGCGCGAGCCGCTGGAGCTGCGCTGCATCCAGAAGACGCCGGAGTGGCTTGCCCGGCCCGAGTGGGCCGCCGGGGAGGGGATCCACGGTTTCGCCGGTCAGCCGCTGATCTTTCGCGAGGAGCTGATCGGCGTGCTCGCGATCTTCCTGCGGGTCGACGGCGTCCCGGGCCAGATGGAGTGGCTACGGATGATCGCCGACCACCTCGCCGTGGCGCTGGCCAACGCCCGGGCGTTCGAGGAGATCGCGCAACTCAAGCAAAGGCTGGAACTGGAAAACGAGTACCTGCGCGAAGAGGCCTCCGATGCTGCGGACTTCGGCGACATCGTCGGTCGCAGCGCCGCACTGCAGGCGATCCTGCGGCAGATCGAACTGGTGGCGCCGACCGACTCCACGGTGATGATCACCGGCGAATCCGGCGTGGGCAAGGAGTTGATCGCCCGGGAGATTCATTGCCGTAGTGATCGCGCGAGCCGGCCGATGATCCGGGTCAACTGCGCTTCGATTCCCCGGGAACTGTTCGAGAGTGAGTTCTTCGGCCACACCCGCGGTTCGTTTACCGGAGCGGTGCGGGATCGCATCGGACGCTTCTCCCTGGCCGACGGCGGCACGATCTTCCTCGACGAAGTCGGCGAGATTCCGCTGGAGCTCCAGAGCAAGCTGCTGCGTGTGCTTCAGGAGGGGGAGTTCGAGCGGCTGGGAGAAGAGCGCACCCGCACCACCGATGTGCGGGTCGTCGCCGCCACCAACCGCGACCTGCGCCGGGAGGTGGACGCCGGACGATTCCGTGAGGACCTGTTCTACCGCCTCAACGTGTTTCCCATCGAGGTGCCGCCGCTGCGTCGGCGGCCCGAGGACATTCCGGCGTTGACTTCCCACTTCGTCCGCGGTCTATCGGCCAAGCTCAAGCGGGAGGAGCCTCATGTCTCCCGAGCGCTTCTGATGCGGCTCCAGGCCTATCCCTGGCCGGGCAACGTGCGGGAGCTACAGAACGCCATCGAGCGTGGGCTGATCACCTCACCGGGGCGCCAGCTGCGGGTGGATCTCCCCGAGGGGGGCGGCGAGGTGCCGGCCTCCGAGCCGGTGGACGCCGAGGTCATGACCGAGACGCAGTTGCGCGCCCTCGAGAAACGGAACATCGAGCGGGCACTTCAGCAGAGCAACGCGAAGGTCTACGGACCCGATGGCGCGGCCGCGCTCCTCGGCATCAAGCCGACCACGCTGCTCTCCCGCGTCAAGAAGCTCGGGATCGACAAGCACCGGCTCTAGCCGCATCCCTCGGTGAATGCGAATTGTCGTCGCGGCGCTAGCCCGGTATCAGCGGGCGGCCGGCGACCGCCTGCAGGTACAGCAGGAGCCCGGCCGCGGCGTAGAACAACGCGAAGGTGGTCACGATCAGGCTCCTTCGCGCGGCGGGCCAGCCGGGGAAACGCACTGCGAGCAACCAGGCGAGCAGCGGCAGAAGCTGCATGGCGTGAAGCCCTGCGAAATGAGCGATCCGCAGGTCTCCGGCGTCGAGGCTCCAGTTGAGGAAGGGGAGGCCCGGGCCTCCGTCGGGGGCTCCGACGGTGTGCGAGCCGTTCTGAACCAGCAGGCCCCCTTCGTAGCTGGCCAGCAGGAAGATCAGCAGTCCGAGGCGCACCGCCAGCAGGTAGGGGCCGGGCAACTCCGTGCGGCGAAACAGGAACAACAGCCACAGCAGCCCGACCAACAGCGTGTTCAGTCCGATGAAGCCGCCCATGATGCCGAACACGGTGGCGTCGAAAGGCGTGTCGAAGTTGTAGTGAGAGCGGACCCCTCGAACCGACTGCATCGTGATCGCGCCGATCTCGACGAGCATCGAGACCAGGACCCCCCAACGGATCAGTGCCTTGGTTCGAGCCAGCCCCGGGAGGTGGTGCATCAACCAGCCGGTGGTCCAGAGGAAGATCGCGATGGAGATCATGAACTTGGCCGGCTTGATCCACGGATTGATGCCGAGGATCGTGCGATCGTCGAATGGAGCAGCAGCAGCGACGACCGCCAGGGCGATCAGCTGAAGCCAGCCACCGGCAGCCAGCACCGGGTCCCGGCGCCACAGCTCCGCGGCGAGGCTACGCAGCTTGTTCATCGATCTGCAGTCGCCGGCGCATGGTCGCGCGCAGGATCAGATACAGCAGCAGACCCGCCGGTCCGAGCATGAAGGTGCCGAGCAGGCAGGGGATCACCAGCAGGTGAGGGATGCCGTTCGCCTGTGCGTCGCGAACCTCCCAGGCGCCGATGAACAGGTCGAAGGCCAGGTAGTGCACCCAGCCGGCCAGCAGCAGCGGCGGTGATCGGAACAGCTGCGCCACCCCCTCGAGGGTGCGGAAGCCTCCCTCGGAGCCGAACAGATTGCCGGCGATCAGATAGACGTAGAGCAGCGCCAGGAGCGTCGGGATCAGCACCGGCGCCACGAAGCGGGCGGTCCAGCGCCAGCGGGGGAGAAAGATCAATAGTGCCCAGCCCGGCAGCACCGAGGTGTTGGCGATGGTGAAGAGTTGTTCGGGCGTCATGCCATCCTCCTGAGGATGGCGGCATCTTACTCCGGCAACTCGAAGGCGCTGCTTTCGATCTCGGCGACCGGTTCCGCCTTCTCCAGCACGGTGTGCACTTCGCCGATCAAGGGGGTTGCGTAGGTCGCCCGGGTCTTGAACGGGTAGCGCATGCCGGCGATCTCGCGCAGGTCTCCGAAGTCATGCCGCACGCCGAGCATGCCCATGCCGGGCATCTGTACCAGGGATTCGGCACGGAAGATCCGCCCTGTCGCCTCGTCGACGAAAAAGCTCATTCCCGGCGCCTCGGCGGGAACCGCACGGACCACGAGGATCGAGCGCTCCCCGCGTTGAATACGCTTGAGCACCTCGACCTGCGCGAAGTGTTCGCGCCAGTCGTCGAACTGGGCCAGGGGATGGGCCAGGAGCTGCTGCTCGCGCAGCACGCCTTCCAGTTCCTGTCTGCCGGTTGCCGCGTTGTGGGACCAGGCGCGCTCGCCGTCGGTCACTGCGGTCTGCACGGCGGTTCCGAAGCTCACCTCGGTGCGGTGCCGCCTGGTGTCGAACAGGGTCTCGACCGGGCCCTTGGTGTTGCGCGTCTTGAAGTCGACGGTGCCGGTCAGCCGGACCCCTCCGACTTCGCTCAGCTTGTTCAGGTTGTGATGCCCACGCACCAGCGCGACGACCTCATCGACGCTGGGCAGATTCTCGTCGATGCTGTGGCGCTGCTGGAGCTCGGAGTTCTCGCCGAAGCGCATGTGCACCGCGGGCACGGCGCCGGAGGCATCCCGCACGAAGTCCAGGCGGATCGCGGCGTTCACCTCGTGGACCCAGCTTCCCGGTGTGGGGGTGGGCTTGAACACCAGCTGCGCCTTGCCCGGCCGCTCCATCACCAGCCGTTTCCCCGAGGGGTAGATCACGTAGTAGGCGGCCTCGTTGGTCTCGTCCCAGTAGAGTCCGGCGGACTGCTCGAGTTCGACGGAGTCGGGCTCGCGGGTGGTCAGAGACGGGTCGTCCAGTTTGCCGTCGATCAGCAGGGTCTGGAGCACCGGCTCCAGTCCGAGGCCGGCCATGGTGCCCCGGGACTGGGTGAAGAACAGCACGATCAAGTCTTGCTCGGGCCAGGCCCAGGCGTAGGTGCCGTCCGAACCGTTGTGGCCGAAGAGGGCGCCGCTTCGGGGCGAGGGCTCCGCGGGGGCGTAGACGATCCACTGCTGGCCGTAGCGGGAATCGCGGCCGGAGAAACCCCGGGGCATGGCGATGGCGTTGCGCGGCTTCAAACCTCGCTCGACGGCCTCGGGGGAGAGCAGCTTGCGGCCGTCGTGGACCCCGCCGTCCATCCACAGCGTCAGGAAGCGGGCGTAGTCGGTGGTGGTGGCGTACAGGCTCTGGGACGTGAGGAACAGCGGGAAGATCGGCGGATCGTCGGGGGACCAGTGGCGTTCCCATGCTCCGGTGCCGCCGGAGTAGGCGCTCGGGATGCGGGCAACCACGGCGTCCTTGCCGCCGATCAGCGGATGGGAATCGCTCATGCCCAGGGGCTTCAGGATGCGTTCGCTGATGAACTGTTCGGCAGGAGCGCCGGTGATCTTGGCCACGATCGCGCCCAACGTATCGCTGCCGGCGTCGCTGTACTCGAAGCGTGAGCCCGGTTCGAAGTCGACGCCGCGTGCTGCGGCCTCGGCCGCCACGGCGCCGATGTCGGCGTACTGATCGAGCGTCCCGGTCAGCGTGGTGAAGGGGAAGCCGCCGGTGTGGGTCATCAGGTGCTCGACGGTGATGGCCCGGGTTGCCTCGGTGTCGAAGGAGGGCAGGATCTTGTGCACCGGGGTGTCGAGGGTCAGTTTTTTCTCATCCAGCAGCATCTGGATTGCAGTGCCGACCAGCGGCTTGGTCATCGAGCGCACGCAGTAGATCGCGTCGGTTTCGAGGGGGACCTCGGCGTCCCGGTCCTTCCAGCCCACCGCCTCACGCAGGACCGTGCGCCGGTTCTTGATCACGTGCAGCTCACCGCCGACGATCTGCTCTTCTTCGACCAGGGAGGCGATGCGCTGGCGGAGCAGGGCCAGGGCCTTCTCCGAGATGCCGAGGTCAGCGGCCTCGGCGTGGGGAAAGGGGTCTGCGGCGGCGGCGGCCTCGGCTACGGAGGGCTGGACGCTGTCGCTGTCGCACCAGGCGGGCAAGCCGGCGGCAGCGGTAAGGACGAGGCCGCAGAGGACCATTGCGCGCAGGTACATGGGGCTCCTTTCCGCCGTCGGAGGCGTGACGAATCTCAGTGTCGCACGGAGAAACGGCGAAAAACGGGCCTGGTTCCCTGGTTTTGCGCAATGGACGAAAGAACCGTCGCAGCGGTTCCCACACGCGCCTGAGCGGTGCGCTAAGGCGCCTCGTCCTGTCGCACGCAGAACAACTGTTGACCGGTGCGAATCAGCAGGTTTCCGTCAACCGCCGCCGCGGCGTAGGCGATCGGGTCCCCGTAGGAGAACACCCGGTGGAGCGCCGATTCGGGCAGGCTGCCGAGGACCTTCTCGGGGCCCTCCTTGGGTGGGGCCTCCCCTTCAGGGACTCTGTTGGTGCGACGCAGCGTCCTGGCCTCGCTTGCGGCCGCCTCCATCGTCGCGCGGGTCCAGAGCTTGTTGCGCGAGACGACGTCGAAGGTCTTGCCCGGGCGCAGGACGACGGCTTCGCCGCTCTTCATGAAGAAGTAGACCCGCGGGTTGCCGTGCCGGTCGGTGATTCCGATCGGGCTGGCCCAGCAGGGCTTGCCCAGCCGTGCGGCGAAGACCCGCTCTCCGCTGCCCGCGTCCACGGCGTAGAGCACCCCCGACTTGTTCACGTAGTAGACGTAGCCGGCGAAGACGAGGGGAGACGCATAGTAGGCGTTCGCCTTCTCGGTGCCCCAGCGGAACCTGTAGGTCGCACCCTTCCCGCCGAGCAGATCGATGCGGCTGTTGGATGCGGCCACGGTGTCGGGGTCGTAGTTGCCGTGGAACATCTCGGTCGATCCCACGAACAGCGAACCGGCGTGAACGGTCAGCGACGGGATCAGATTGCCCTGGAACCCGCTTACCTGGAAGGCGAAGGCTCCGGTCTCCGCAACGTAGCCGTCGACACTGCCCGCCGAGGAGATCACCAGCAGTTCTCGTCCCTCGTGACGCATGACGACCGGCGATGTCCACGATGCCTCTCTTGTGCCGCGGGCTACCTTCCAGGCGATCGCCCCGTCGGACTTGCGCAGGGCAACGGCGTAGGAGGGGCCGGCATGGTCGATAACGGCGAAGACCAGATCCTTCGACTGCGCCAGGGACCCGGCGGTGCCTCGTTCGTTCTCCGGCATGCCGAACTTCCGGAACAGGGGGACGGTCCAGAGGACCCGGCCGTGGTGATCCATCGCAGTGAGGTCACCCCCCGGAAAGAACGAGACGACCCGCTGCTCGTCGACGACCGGTGTGGGAGCCGCGCGGCTGTTGCGGAAGTAGTTCTCGAACTTGGTGGTTGCCGGTACGGAAGTACTCCACTTCAAAGCACCGCCGGCGAGATCGTAGGCGTGGACGAAGCCGGTCTCCTGCCACGGACCGTCGCTGGAGGTGACGAAGACCGTGTCCTTCCAGATGACCGGGGCAGACTGGCCGTAGCCCGGTATGGGCGCGTTCCAGGCGATGTTTCGGTCGGGGGCCCAGGAGGTCGGAACGCCGTCGGCCTGGATCCTGCCGGTTCCTTCGTTGCGGAACCCGGTCCAGTTCTGCTCGGCGAGGACCGGCATCGCAAGTAGACATGAAGCGAGAATCAGGATTGCATCACGGCGCCTGACCGGGACTCTCATGGCTGGACCTCCCGAAGCGGTATCGACACGCGGTCATCTCGGATGCCCGCCGTCGAATGATCTGTACGTCAAGGTATAGAATTGAGTTCTGTACGTCAAGGTGTAGAATTCGGGCGTCGAAGCCTTTTTCCGGGAGGATGCTTCAGGTGCTGTCGCAGACCGCTGAGTACGCATTGCGCGCGGTGAGTTGCCTCGCTGCGGAG
The DNA here is from genome assembly GCA_001664505.1 of Acidobacteria bacterium Mor1. Taxonomy (GTDB): domain Bacteria; phylum Acidobacteriota; class Polarisedimenticolia; order Polarisedimenticolales; family Polarisedimenticolaceae; genus Mor1. Next base: position 2,402,843 of record CP011806.1, on the reverse strand, counting down.
GCCGGAACGCCGCTGTCGGCGGACCGGATCGCGGAGAGGACGGCGATTCCGCGCCGCTACCTGACGAGGGTGCTGCAGGCGCTGCGCGAGCATCGGCTCGTGGGTTCGCGCAGCGGACCCGGGGGCGGCTACGAACTACTGGAGCCGCCGGGGCTCACCACCATCCTCGACGTGGTCGATGCGGTGGCGCCGATTCCGCGGATCGAGCGTTGTCCCCTGGGCATCGAGTCTCATCGCTCGTTGTGTCCGCTCCATTCTGCGATCGATGTCGCCTACGAGAAGATCCGCAGCGCCTTCGCGGAGGTGACTCTCGCGCAACTGGTCGGTTCGAAAGGGGGCAGGGGCCCGCTCTGCGAAGAAAGGACACCTCGTACCGCCGGGGCGCGTCTGCGCAAACGCAAATAGGGCGCCTGCGGAACGGTCCCGCAGACGCCCCGAGATTCGGAGAGGCTCTTCGGATACGAGATCCGCCGGCCTAGTCAGCCTTCTTCGCCGGTTTCAACACCCGGGCGTCCCGGGAGCTGCCGACCATCTTGTTGCGCTCCTCGATCCAGGCGTCGAACTTCTTCTGCTGCTCCGGATTCAAGACCGCGCGAATCTCGGCATCCTCGGCCAGGATCCGCTGGGCCATCTTGCTCTGGAGCTCGGCGACGACCGCTTCCTGTTTGGCGACGAGTTCGCTGTCATTGGCGGCGCGAGCCCGCCGCAGCGCCCGGGATTCGCGATTCAGCGCACCACGCTCCTTGCGCATCTCGGCGCGGTGTTTGGCCTGAATCTCGGCGACGGTCCCCGCCTGGGCGGTGTCGAGTTCGAGCCGTTTGGCCAGGGGCGCATCGGCCTGGGCCACAGAGGCGGAGAGGGCCAACAGAACGATGGCCAGGGTCAGGGTTTTCAAACGCATCGGGGGTCTCCTGTGCGCCGCCGGCGGCGGCTGTTGTTGGATTCGGGAGACAGGTCCCGGCGGGAGGATGAGCGTTACACCGATTCACGCGCAGAGTCGATTTCTCGGCGGCGCCTCAGGGCTGAGGGTGTCGTGCCTCCGTCGCGTCGCAGTGGACCCGCTGAACCGCGGGACGCGGTATATTCCGAATCGGATGAAACAGGACAAGCAGGCGCCCTCGGAGCTTGGCGACACTGAGGGGCACAGCGGCTCCGGGTCGGTTGCCGAGTCACTTCGGGCGATCGTCGCCGGGAGCGAGCGGGCCAAGGCCTGGCTGTACGAGCAGTTCGCTCCGCGAATCTACCGTCGTATCCTGGGCCGCTATGGCAGGGCTCGCTGGCTCGATCCGGACGACCTGTTGCAGGACACCTTCGTGAGTGCGCTGCAGCGCGATGCCCAGGTGTTCCGAGCGCTACTCGACAAGGGCGGAGGCGAGATCACCGCCGCCCGGGTTGAGCGGATGCTGTGGAACATCGCCTGTGGCCTCACTGCGAATCGCCGCCGGTCGAAGGCCCGTCTTCCTCAGATTCTGCACCCGGAATACGAGTTGGGGACGCCGGACGAGGATCCCGAGTCTCAAGGCGTTGATCGAGCTATGCTCGAACGACTGGCCCAGTGCATTCAGAGAAAGGGAGGGCGCATCTACCTCTACTATCGCCTGCGTTACGTGGACGGATACACACCGGAGGAGATTTCAACCCTGACCGGGTGGTCCCGCAAGGTCACGTACAACCTCAAACTCGCACTCAATCGGGCGCTGGAACGATGCAGTCAACAATTGAAGCTCTGACCCGGTGGGCGCTTCCTCTTTCGGTGCTGGCGGTGTCAGCTGTCGTCACCGGATGCGGCGAGGCCCAAGAACCCGTATTCGACCCAGGTCCCGTGCACCTGCGTGGCCATCAACAGGTTGCCTCGCGGCACCAGGGGGAATGGCTGCCGATGGTGGTCAACGGGCAGCGCTCCGAATATGTCGGGGTCTGTTTCCAGCCTCCGATCAATGCGGCGACCTCGAGTTGGCGAGCGCTCCTGACCATCGATGGTTATCTGGAGGAAGGGGTGGAATCGAAGGAGATCGACTGGAGGGTGGATGCAAGTGTTTGTTTCCATCGATCGGTACCGGAGGATCTCGAACCCGGAACTCACGTGTTGCGAGTCCTGCTCGAGGACATCTACAGCCAGCAAGCTGTAGAGCGAGCCCTCGAATTCCGGTACGCCGTCGACACGGGCAGCTACGCCACTTCCTTCGCTACCCTGAGGGAAATCCTCTCTCTTCGAGACAGCGAGCCAGTCGAGGAGTTGGTTGCTCGACTGGTCGAACTAGGTGACCGTGCCCAGGAACTGGGATATCCGATGTTCCGCATGCGGACGCGGACCATCGCCGCCTACATGCTACGGCAACAAGGTTCTCCCACAGCGCTCGTTCAGGCGCGGGCGTTGCTCGAAGAGCAGCCCGAGTGGTTCGAAAGCCCCAGCGCCCTGATCTGGAGCGGAGCTCTCTCCTACGAGCGAGCCAGCCTGGCCCTGGAGGAGAACGAGCTGCGGACGGCATGGCACCACTACAAGGAAGCCGAGCGAGCGTTCGGGCCGGTTGCCGATCAACGGATGCTGTTGGTCGCGCTCAAGCAGGCACAGTTGCTCTGGCGCATCGGCGCAGAAGGTGAGGCGCGGTCGCATCTGGCCGAGACTCTCGAGCAGTGCCGGGAGTCGGACTGCAACATGGGACACCGCGCTGCCGCTCAGAGCACGCTGGCCTGGTACGCGCTATCGGACCCTTACCTCGGAGACGGCAAGTTGGAGGCAGTCGAGGCGGGTCTGAAAGAGGCTCTCGCGGGAGAGGCGGAGTCCGACGACCTGCTGGAGCGCGCGAACACGCAGGTAAACCTCGCCTACCTGGAGTGGATCCGCGGAGCTGACTCCAGCCTCGCGCTGGAAGAGGCTCGGGGGATCCTCAGTTCCTCCGCCGATCTCTCGAACTCTTCGCGGGGGCGAGAAATCACCGATTGGATCGAGCTGGTCGAAGCCTCTCGCCTGCTCGGCCAGGGCCGGGTTCGAGATGCGGCTGTTATCTGCGAGTCGGTCGTATCCCGTACGGATCGCACTGCTGCTGCGATCTTCGCTACGGACTGTCGCGCTCGGGCTGCCCTCGCCAACGGCAATCTCGGCGAAGCGGCTGCATTGGCGGCAGACGCGGTGGAGCTTCAGGAACGCGAAGGGGTGGGGAAGTTGGGTCAGCAGGTGCCGGCCGTTCCGGGACGTCACTCCGACCGCTACTTGCTCGCCGCCAGCATCGCCGTCGAACGGGGTGACGCCGAGGCTGCCTGGGACTACCTGGCCGCGCTGGATCAGTCGACACAGGCGAAGTCCCCATCGACTGAGCCCGAGGAGCAAGCTCAACGCCGCAAGCACCTGCTTGCCCAGCTCGAACGCCTTGGCCGGCCGACGAAGACGGCCGACCGATATCGCAAAGCCGTTGAGCAGCGGCTCCGTGCGCAGCTGCGCGAGTTGGACCGGACTTCCACGTCCGGTTTCGCGACACTGGGGCGGGATATCGACTTCCGGATCGCGCCGCTCCAAAGCGAGATCGTGATGCTGCGTCGCCACCGGGGGACCGTGCAGATCTATCGGCGAACCAAGATGAAACGCCGGGCTGTCGCAGCGGTCGCCGACGCGGTTACGCAGCGGCTCGACCCCGGTCATGTCGCGGACACGGCGGTGCCGTGGGGTGATCTAGTGGGCCCGCTTTCGGCTGCAGTGGTCCCCGAGGCGTCCGACATGGGGGCCCGGACCATCTTTGCGGTCCACGGGCGGTTGCAGGAGATCCCACTGGATGCACTTCCCCTCGGCGACGGTGTGCTGTCGGACCACACTGCGGTGGTTTACCGGCCTGCCGGAGCCGGGAGTGACCGCCTTCCGCCGGCGAACCCCCGGCGCATGTTCGTCGTCGATCCTGAGGGCAATCTAGCTTCGGGGCGCCGGATGGCGCAGTACTACCGACAGCGATACGAGGAAGCGAGTGTGCTGCACCGGGAGGATGCTCGAGCCCAGGCCGTGCTCGACCGGCTTCCCGAGGTCGACTGGCTGCACCTGGACACCCACGCTGCCTACGATCCGGCCTTCGCCGAACTCTCGGCGCTCAAATTCTACGATCGAGACGTATTTGCCGAGGCAATTCGCGACCTGCCGGACTCCATGTATCTGGCAAATCTCAGCGGATGCCGGACGGGGCGGAACCCGCCTACCGCAGACAGCGGCCGTTACGGCATTGCTGGGGTTCTGGCGCGAAAGGGAACTCCTTGGGTGGTTGCCTCGCGTGCGGACCTCGACGACGCCGTGGCTGAGCGGTTCAATCGCTCGTTCTACGCGTATCTGGAGGACGGACGCACGGTGGACGTGCCCGAGGCGTTCCGTCTCGCGCTCAGCGACGTTCGCCGTTCGCATCCGGTGGAGCGTTGGGCGGCTCTGATGCTCTTGGGAGCGGAGCAGGGGGCCGGCAACGCCGGTCGAGCAAGGGCGGCGACGCGATGAAGAAACGGGAGCTGGAGAGAATGCTTTGGGAGTCGGCGCGCTTCGATCCGGCCCCGGACGACGTCGCCCTCAGCGACGAGGATCTAGAGGCGTTTCATCGGGGAAGTTGTGACGATGTCGAGCGGGAGCGTATCGAGAACTTGTTGGCGGCCAGTGCCGAAGGGCGCCGGCGCCTGGCGGAGTTGTCGGGAATCCGGGACCCGCAGCCCGGCTCCCATCGGTCACGGAGGATCGCCTCCTCCGGTCCGGCTTTGGTTGCGGCGGCTCTGATCGGTGCACTCGTGCTAGTGGGGCTGTGGGTGTCACGCACTGCCGACCAGGACGTCTGGACACCCGGTCAGTTCGCCGTGAGCCTTGGAGGTCTCGCCGAGGTCCGGTCGGCAGCCTCAGAGTCCGAGGCGTTTCCGGACACGCTCCTGCGGGTCGATGTGGCGGCGGAGGAGGGGCTTTCGCAGAGGGTCGATTTCGGGCTCTACAGCCGCAGTGGCCGGAGCCTCGTCCGGCTGGACGGCCAGCTCGGTATCGAAAGAAGGGTCACTCGCGATAGCGCCATGTTCCGCGGTGAGGCGTCGCGGTTCGTCGGGTCGCAGCCGGGGGAGTACTCGCTGTTTGTCCTCGTGGCTCCCGCCGAGCGATTGCAACCCTCGATGGTGATTCCCGACGGCCTTTCCGGGAAGGCGCTCTTGGATCACCTGCGCGAGGAGTCGCACATCGCAGCGTATCGCAAGACCTTCACCCTGCGAGCTCGGCCGCTTTCCAACCGAGAACACGACAACGAGTAGTGGAAGCCCGAGGAGGAAATCCGTGAACAGAAAATGCGCTTGGATCTTGCTCTCGATGCTGGTCTGCGTCAGTAGCGCGGATGCGCAGACGACGTGGTCCCTACTGGACGAGGGCTGCCGAAGTGGGCAGTCGACCTTGGAGGTCCCTTGCGGGGATCTCGGAGTCTTTCATTTCGGCGACATCGTCGTACCGCAAGGCTGTTCGCCCAACGCGCAGATCACCGAGACCGCCCAGATCTATCCGCCGCCGCCGACGAACTCCTATTTGGAGATGTCGATCTTTGCCTCGGCGTTGCCCACGACTCCGTCGCCCTGGACCCTGGTTCTCGATTTCAAGGGCGATCACGGCTCCAGCACCACCGAGATGCACTCGCGTATGGTGCCGAGCGGTGTCGACGTCGTTCGCAAGAGGTTGGACACCAACGACCTGGCGCCGCTCGGGAGTGTCGTTTCGGATTTCCACGTCCTTGCCCGGTTGTGTGCCGTGGCGGAGAGCGTCGACAATCGAGCCGGGACGTACCCCCTCGCCATCAATATGAGCTTCGGGCGCGCCTCGATCGCAGGCGATCCGGTTTCGGGGCAAACCTGTGCGGTCGATTCGATCGCGTGTCATCTCACCCGGGTTATCGAGCACCTGACCGATGGGCCGGGCAGCAGTGGCGCCGTTGTCGTAGCGGCTGCGGGGAACCAGCGAGATTTGTTGTTTCCCGCCTCGATCGACATGGTGGTAGCCGCTTCGATGGTCGACACCACTCGCATGATCCGAGACGGGCTGATGCGTCCCGCATGGGAATCTCCAGCAAGCTACGACGCGCTGTTTCCGGGCAATTCGCTATGCCTCGACGACGCGACGGCGTTGGCCAGTGGTTCGTCTTATTCCACGAGTCTCGCCTCCGGAATGATCGCCCATGCACGCCACCATGACCCGGCGATCGACCCGGCTTCGGTCGGCCGCTGGCGTCCACTGCACTGGGCGCCGCACAACTGCTACCGCCTGGGGCTCGATTGGTCCTTGGTGGGTCCCTGTCACCCCGAGTTCGGGGAGATCATGGAGGGGTTGGCCGGAGGCTACAGCGACACCTGCTGGGCGAGTAGCTTCTTTTCACCGGGAACCGAGTACGCGCCGCCTCAGAACCAACCGGACCTACCCGGCTGGGCAGCCTGGACCAAACTGGTGGGGCCGACCCCCGAGGCGGACCCTTGTTTGCCCTGCACCGGAGACGAGCAAGACAACGGAGGTGGGGGGCCCTGGAGCACCGACCTCTTCGTCGACACGTCTCAGTCTTCTCGGCTGCCCACCGGGACTCTGTTGGATAGCGCGTATCTGCGCGTCGGCAACAACTTTCACCGGTTGATGTTGAGCCCACAACAAATCGCGGATCTGGAGCAGGGTAACCTCGCCGGGATAACAATCACCGGCGGCGGCGATCTCATTCAGTTGTCGCCGACCCAGCCGTCGATGTTCTTCGCGCTCAAGACCGACCCGGCGGCCGACTGCAGCGTAAGTGATCCGGACGATCCCGTCTGCTTCTTCCTGTCTCAGCCGATTCTCGTGCCGTAGCTACGGGCAAGCGCCGCAGGCTCGTCAACGGAGCCTGCGGCGCCCTCGCGGGCGAGACATTCGGCGACTCTTTTTTTGCGGGGATCCGAAATCGCCTGGGCAATCTGCATTAGGGCGAACTCCTAGGGTTCCGGGCGCACCGGCCGGCGACAGCACGTCAGCCGAGACCGCGCCGGAAAGGAGCCCTTGTGGTGAACCGAAAATCCGTGCTCTACGGAGCGATCGCGCTATGCCTCGCCCCCTTTGCGGTCGGACATGTGGCCGCATCCTTCGATACAGCAAGCAACAACCCAGGCGACCCGGACTTCTACTTGCCGAACTATCCGGTCGCGTTCGTCCGCGCCCCGATCGTCGAGGAGATCACTCCGCACTGTCAGAAGGCCAACGGTAGCTGCTCCGAGTGCGAGGGATGCTCGTGCGACGGGACCATCGTCGATGGTCGCAAGGGTAAGTACCACATCGGAACCGATGTGCTCTCCGCCAACGATCCGGATCCTGGTAATGAACTCTGGATGTACCTTCCTGCCAACGGAGCGGTGAAGCAGCTCTTTCCCTTGCCGGTACACCTCTCGGAAATCGACGCGGCAATCGGAGTCGGGTCGGTCATCGAACCCAGCGCCTCGGAGGACGGTACGCGGATCTACTTCTCGTATTTCCACGACGCGACGCCGGCCAACAGCACCGGTAACAGCTCCGCCCCCTTGCCCTGGTCTGGGGCGGATATCTACGTCATCGATGTCTCGGCCTTGCTTGCCGACCCCTCGGTCGATCCGGCCACCCTGCCGCTGCAGCGACTGACGACCCGGGAGTACCAGGGGACGACCATGAAACAGGACGAGGCCGACCGGGACAAGGACGCGATGAACCCGACCCTGGCATCGTCGACCGACTACGGCGATACCCGCTACGGTACGGTTTACATGCACCCCACGGAAGTCCGCACCCGGACCGGGCTGAAGCTGGTCTATGTGAGCAACAAGCGCCGACTGGGCAACTCCAACAGCGTGTTCAACGTGGTCAACAACAACTTTAACTTGCACATGGCGGACCTGAAGGCGGACGGAACGCTGCACAAGATCGAAAACCAGTTTCAGTACTACACGACCACGTCGGCTCTCAGTCCGTCGCCGTTGAGAGAAGGGCTGGCGTTCTCATATCAGGCAACCACCGAGGACAGGCGGCTGTGGCACATCCAGGGGATGGACAGTGAAGGGCGCTGGTATCCGTTGCTCGGCTACGGCCACGGGCCGGAGCTGTTTCACCTGCAGTCGTTCTGCGTGGCCGACGAAGGGGGTGGGGCGTTCAAGGACTACGTCGTCGCGGCCAAGTACTACAACGACCAGAACGAGGGCTATGGCTCGCTTTGGAAGCAAGATCTGGAGATCATCGGGATCAACACCTACGACAATGCGTCCGGGGGGACCAAGTCGCCGCAGCAGCACGGCTCGATCGAGCTGACGCCCGTAGGACCGGAATGCTCCCAGACGCTGGCGGCGGACTACCCCAGTTGTCAGCGCGCCGACGGTAGCTACTACGGAAAGTTTACGGCCCCGCGCTGCGGTGGGGTTGACGAGTTGTTCTTCTCCTACACCCCGACAAGTGCGAACGCGCGCATCTACGACGGGGAATGCCATCGGAACCTCTACTCCGCTCACATCGGCTTTCGGCCGGACCTCGAGCCGTTCACGCCGGGAGAGACCGTCGCCAACGGCGGCGCCTACAAGGTGGTTGTCGACACCACAGGTGGCTTCAACCTTTCCTGGCCGACGCCGATGGTGCCATGGTCGACTCGCAGCAACGGCGACAGTCAGCAGCAATTCAGCGCCGATCCGATCATTGATCACGCGGCTCCGATTCTAGAAGGAGAGCCGTTCGCTCAGGTCGGCACCTCGGCGCTCTACAACACCGATATCAAACCCTTTGAGTGCGTCAAGGTGGCTGGCGACATCTACTCTCCGTGGACCTCGTCCAGCGACGGCGACAAGACGTTCAAGAACCGCGATCTCTGGACCAAAGTCACCTACGACCAGGGCACGCTGGACTGCGCCAAGCCGGACCCTTCGGAGATTCTTGGGATAGCAGTCCATACCACCAGTAACGAGCCGAATCTCGGCTTTCACGGAGGCTACAATTCCGGCGAACACAAGCGTGAAGTGCCTCGCTTGCTCGGCGTTCACGACGTGCGCGGGCAGCAGGACCAGTCCTTCAAGGCGCTGATCCCCTCGAACGTTCCCTTCGACTTCCATTTGTTGGACAGCGAGTACGGGATGCGACTTGCCGACGTGCGCAGCTGGCACAGTCTCAAGCCGAGGGAGAGCCGCACGGACTGTGGAGGCTGCCACCAACACGATCTGCTGGAGTCGCCGGTGGATTTCGGCGGGACCTATGCCGATCAGAACCCGCCGGTGGACATGGTTCGAGCAACTCCGACGGTCGCCTACGACGCTTTCTGCAATCCGACCCTGGCCACGGTCAGCGCGCCCACCGAAGCCATGCCGGAGTGGAGAGCCGATATCGTCGCTGGACTGCAGGACAATTGCGCCGGTTGTCACAGCACCCTTACCGGAGATCAGAGCGGTGTCGACGCGTTGTCCTGGGGAGTCCTCGATGCCAGCGAGGAAAAGGCGGTCTACGACGCCATCGTGGCTCTCCAGTATGCCGATGCCCGGCTCGGGGCGTTGGGTAGCCAGCTGTTCTGGGCCGCGGCCGGCAGCCGCACCGACGGTCGCCCCAACAGCGACTACAATCCGGCGGATCATGACAACTGTGAGGCGGGGGGCGAGACCGATGGGTGTACCTACTACCACACGGATGCGCATGCCGTCCTCGCGGACAATTGCGTCAACGGCGACCAGGCCTACGCCGACTGGATGTTGAAGCTGGGCAAATGGATCGACCACGGGCTAATCCGCAACAAGGACCGGCCCTACGATGCGGACTTCGATCGCTTCCACCCAACTGCCGATGCCGCGTTGGTGACCCCGACTTGCGACCCGACACGCATCCGCGTTGGCTGGTGGGACGACTCCGACAAGGTCAAGGAGGTCACGGTACTCAAGCGGGCGAACGAGAATGCACCGCTCTACCAGCAACTCTGGACGAGTCCGGCCAATCCGATTCCCAACGGTTCGGCGGTGTTCAACGTCTCGAATATCGGCAATGCCTGGATCACCATCCGAGTAGTGGATCACGCGGACAACCGGCAGGTGTACCGCAAGCGGGTATCGCAACTTGTCGGCGAGTGTGTCCCAACCTCCCAGGACATCGGACAGACGGCGAGCCCGTAGCCGGCTCCGCAGGCGGTCGTCCTCTTCGGGCCGCAGGCGAGAGCCTGCGGCCCAATCGAGCCCCGGATCTCCGAATGCGGCGCGAATCGCTCAGGCGCGGGCCGGCTCCAGCCGTTCGGCGTAGGTCATGTCCCGCCGCTTGGCGACAAACCCGGCGTCCTGCACCGCGGCGACGATCTCCGGCTCGTTCATCCGGTGCACGGTGCCCGCGGCGGCGACGACATTTTCCTCGATCATGGTGCTGCCCATGTCGTTGACGCCGAAGGCCAGCGACGCGCCGGCCATCTTGGCGCCCTGGGTGACCCACGAGGCCTGGAAGTTCTCGATGTTGTCCAGGAACACCCGGGCGACCGCGAGGGTGCGCAGGTACTCGGCGGTGGTGACCTCGTCGCCGCCCAGCTCGGTGTTGTCCGCCTGGTAGGTCCAGCCGATGAAGGCGGTGAAGCCCTTGGTGCGGTCCTGCACCTCGCGCACCCGGTTCAGGTGCTCGATCCGTTCGGCGCGGGTTTCCACGTGGCCGAACATCATCGTCGCGGTGGAGCGCAGCCCCTTGCCGTGGGCAACCTCCATCACCTCGAGCCACTCGTCGGCGCTGCACTTGTTCTTGGCCAGCTTCTTGCGCACCGAGTCGACCAGGATCTCGGCGCCACCGCCGGGGATCGAGTCGAGGCCGGCGGCGATCAGCCGGTCCAGGGTTTCATCGAGGCTCAGCCGCGAGGCCTTGTAGATGTGCACGATCTCCGGGGGGGACAGGGCGTGGAGCCACAGCGAGGGGAAGGTGGTCTTCAACCGCCGGAACAGCTCCTCGTAGTAGTCGATCTTGAGATCCGGGTTGTGGCCCCCTTGCAGCAGGATCTGATTGCCGCCCAGGTCGAAAGTCTCCTGGATCTTGGCCTCGATCTGCTCCACCGGCAGCACGTAGCCCTCTTCGTGGTGGGGCTGGCGGTAGAACGCGCAGAAGTTGCAGAAGGCGTTACAGAAGTTGGTGTAGTTGATGTTGCGGTCGATGATGTAGGTCACCACGCCGTCGGGATGCTTGCGGCGGCGCACCAGGTCGGCCATGGCGCCCAGCTCCGACAGCTCGGCGTTCTCCAGGAGCCACAGCGCCTCGTCGGTACTGATCCGCTCTTCCTGCAGGATCTTCTCGGTGATGGTGTCGAGGTTGGTCATCACGGGGCTCCCAGAGTGCCGGCTTCGGCGGCGCGTTCGTGGCAAAGGGTGTCGCTGCGCTGGAGCGCCAACTTGAGGTCGGGCACCCGGTCGGTCAGGCCCAGGGCGTGACAGCGATCGAGGAACAGGCGCAGGCTTTCGAGCTCGGCGGAGCCGAGGCGGTAGAGGATGTGCTTCTGCAGGTAGCGGCGCACGACGTCGGGGTGGGTGCGTCCCTGCCACAGGAACTCCCGGGCGATCTCATCGACCTGGGCGGTCCCTTCCCGCCGGGAATCATGGAGGTCCTCGTAGAGCCTCCGGTCGACGACACCCGGGCGAGCGGCCCAGACGGCGAAGACGAAGGGCAGCTTGCGGGTCTCGAGCCAGGCTTCACCCAGGTCCAGGGCGTGAACCCCTTCAGGCAACGGCTCGAACAGCGCCTTGTCGCCGATGCGCACGGCGNCATCATGGTCTTGCAGCGTTTCCGCGAGATCCAGCCCCGCGGGCACGAACTCCGGCTGCAGTCCCAGGGCATCCCGACAGATCACCTGCACCAGCGCATTGCTGGTCCGGGACTCGGGGTCCAGCGCCACCCGGCGGATTTCATCCAGCGGCTTCTTCGAGACCAGCAGCACCGACTGGGCCGCGCCGCGGACGACGATGCCCAGCCCGGGAACGATCTCGAGGTCGGGAATGCGGGCCAGCTCGACCACCGGCAACAGCGCCACGTCGAGCTCCTTCGCCGCCAGCCGTTGGGCCAGCACCGAGGGGACATCGTAGGACAGGTCGATTCGCCTGGCGCCGATCCCGTGCTCCAGCCCCAGCACCAGCGGACGGGTGTTGAGGTAGGAGACCGCGCCGATACGTACCGGGTTGCTCAAGGGCGCTCCGGCGTCAGGCCACCGCGTCGAAGCGGTGCAGCACGTTGTAGAGCGAATCCCGCTGGACCGGCTCGCGTCCCGCGTCGCGGATCAGCTTGAGCAGCATGTCCATGGTCAGGCCGACCGGAGTCTTGGCGCCGGCCATGTGCACGATCTTCTCCTCGACCACCGTGCCGTCGATGCAGTCGGCGCCCATGTTCAGCGCGGTCTGGGCGATGCGCTGGGAGATCATGATCCAGTAGGCCTTGATGTGATCGAAGTTGTCGAGCATCAGCCGGGAGATGGCGATGGTCATCAGGTCGTCGAAGCCGGTCGGTCCCGGCAGGTCGGACATCTCGGTGTTTTCGGGATGGAAGGCCAGCGGAATGAAGCACATGAATCCGCCGGTCTCGTCCTGGAGTTCCCGCAGCCGGCAGAGGTGCTCGACCCGTTCTTCCAGCGTCTCGACGTGACCGTAGAGCAGGGTCGCGTTGGAGCGGAAGCCCTTCTCGTGGGCCATCTTGGTCACTTCCAGCCAGCGTTCGGCGGGGATCTTCTTCTTGTAGATCAACTGCCGCACCCGCTCGGACATCACCTCGGCGCCGCCGCCGGGAAGGGATCCGAGCCCCGCCTCGCGGAAGTCCTCGAAGACCTCGTCCAACGGTTTCTTGAAACGCTTGTGGAAGAAGTCGTACTCCGCCGCGGTGAAGGCCTTGACGTGCATGTCCGGCCGGACGCCGCGGATGCCCTTCACCAGGTCGGTGTAGAACTCGTAGGGGTAGTCCGGGTTGTGGCCCCCGACGATGTGCACCTCGGTCAGCGGCTCTTCCATTCGCCGTTCGACTTCTTGCAGGCAGCGGTCCAGGGACCAGCTCCAGCCCCGGGTCTTGTCCCGGTACGGCCGGTAGAAGCCGCAGAACTTGCAGTCGACGGTGCAAACGTTGGTCGGGTTGAGGTGCATGTTGCGCACGAAGTAGGCGAGGTTGCCGTTCTTGCGTTCCCGGATCCGGTTGGCCATCGCCCCGATGGGCATCAGCTCCTTGCTCTGGAACAGGCGGACCCCGTCGTCGTAGGACAGGCGTTGCCCTGCCTCGACCTTCTCGTAGATGTCGGACAGGCCGGCGCGGTGAACCAGCGCTTCAACGATTCGGGACATGTGGTGCTCCAAGAGTCGGATTTTCTGCCGGGCCCTGCATTATAGAAACGCGCCCCAATTGCCGTCAATTTGCTCTCCCGGCGACACTTAGCCCCCGGGGCCGGACCGGTTTTCCGGCCCGCTCAAATAGCCGAAACGACGAAACCGGCGATGGAAATCGGGTGGGCCATGTCGTATATTGCCCCGTCTCAAGCGCCCGTAACTTGTTGTCGGAGTGTGTTTTGTTCGAAGGGATCAAGAAAGCCCTGACCCGTCGCCGGCTCGGTCCGCCGATCGTCGTCATCTCCGGTTTGCCCCGCAGCGGAACCTCGATGATGATGAATATGTTGAAGGGGGGCGGGCTGGACCTGGGGATCGACGAGATCCGCAAGGCCGACGAGGACAACCCCAAGGGGTACTTCGAGCTCGAGCAGGTCAAGGACCTGGACAAGGGCGACAAGGATCCGGGGTGGCTCCGGGCCTACCGCGGCAAGGGGGTGAAGATCATCTCCTTCCTCATCCCGCACCTTCCCTCCGACAATTATTACAAGATTGTCTTCATGCGCCGAGAGCTGGACGAGGTCATGGCCTCCCAGGCCAAGATGCTCACTCGCCGGGATGAAGAGGACAAGCGGGGCGACGACGAGAAGATGAAGCGCAACTACTCGGTGCACCTCAAGAAGGTCAACTTCGAGATGCGCGAGTCGATGCACATCGACCATCTCTACGTCGACTACAAGGAAGTGGTCAAGGATCCCCGGGCCCAGGCCGAGGCGATCGCTTCGTTCCTCGACATGAATCTCGACCCGGCAAAGATGGCCGCGGCGGTGGATGCCAAGCTGTATCGCAACCGGAGCTGAGTCCGGTCAGGTGCTAAGCATGCGAGCCAAATGGTTGCAGTTCGTCGTCGTCCTGGCGGCGCTGTTCCTGTTCCTCGAACCCCCCGCCGCCCACGCCTACATCGGTCCCGGTGCCGGGTTCGCCTTCGTTTCCTCGTTCTTCGTCATCTTCGTCACCTTCCTGCTGGCGTTCGTGACCCTGCTCACCTGGCCGATCCGCCGGTTGCTGCGCAGCTTCCGCGGACGCAAGGCGCTGAAGAAGAGCCGGGTGCAGCGGGTGGTGATCGTCGGGCTCGACGGACAGGATCCGGAGTTGACCGACAAGTTCCTGGCCGAGGGGCTGCTGCCCAACTTCAAGCGGCTTCAGCAGCGGGGCAGCTACGTGCGCCTCGAGACCTCGTTCCCGGCGGAGTCGCCGGTGGCCTGGTCCTGCTTCCAGACCGGCGCCAACCCGGGCAAGCACAACGTCTACGACTTCCTGGTTCCCAACCGCAAGAGCTACCTGCCCGAGCTCAGCTCGGCCAAGGTTTCGGGGAACCCCAAGACCCTGAACCTGGGCAAATACCGCATCCCGCTGGGCAAGCCCGCCATCGACCTGGGCCGCAAGAGCCAGCCCTTCTGGAAAGTGCTGGGCAACCACGGCGTGTTCAGTTCGATCTTGCGGGTGCCGATCACCTTCCCGCCGGAGAAGTTCTACGGCACGGTGCTGTCGGCGATGATGGTCCCCGACCTCAAGGGTAGCCAGGGAACCTTCAGCTACTACTCCACCGACGAGGCCGAGCACGAGGCCTTCACCGGGGGCCAGCTGCTGCCGGTCGACCGGCAGAACGGCACCATCTCCAGCACCATCGTCGGCCCGGACAACTCCATGGTGGCCCAGGGCGGGGACATGACCATCCCGTTCCAGGTCAAGAAGGGCAAGAACGGCCACGACGCCGAGCTGGTGATCGACGGCAAGGTCCATCCGCTCAAGCTGCGCAAGTACACCGACTGGATCGATCTCAACTTCAAGCCGGGCCTGGGTATCAAGGTGCGGGGCATCAGCCGCTTCTACCTCAAGGAACTGGAGCCGCACTTCAAGCTGTACATGTCGCCGGTCAACATCGACCCCGACAAGCCCGCGCTGCCGATCTCCCACCCCTTCACCTACGCCATGTACCTGTCCAAGACCCAGGGGCGCTACACCACCCTGGGCCTGGCCGAGGACACCTGGAGCCTCAACGAGCGGGTGCTCGATGAGGAAGCCTGGCTGCAGCACGCCTGGACGATCCACGACGAGCGGGAGCGGATGTTCTTCGACGCGCTGGAGAAGACCAAGCGGGGTACCGTGGCCTGCGTCTTCGATATCACCGACCGGCTGCAGCACATGTTCTTCCGCTATCTCGAAGACGACCATCCGGCGAACCCGGGCAAGGACACGACCGAGCACAAGGACGCGATCCGCGATCTGTACAAGCGGATGGACGAGCTGGTCGGCCGGGTGCTGGACAAGACCCGGGACGACGACATCGTGATGGTGATGTCCGACCACGGATTCAAGACCTTCCGCCGCGGTATCAACCTCAATAGCTGGCTGTACGAACAGGGCCTGCTCAAGATGAAGGACGACGTCGCTCCCGACGACAAGGAGTGGTTCGACGGCGTCGACTGGTCCCGCACCAAGGCCTACGCCGTCGGTCTCGGCGGCATGTACCTCAACCTCAAGGGGCGCGAGGCCAAGGGCATCGTGGAGCCCGGTGACGAGGAGAAGGCGGTCAAGGCGGAGATTCAGGCCAAGCTGCGGGAACTCAAGGATCCTGCCGACGGCTCTGCGGCCATCGCCGAGGTCTACGACGGCCACGAGATCTACAAGGGCCCCTACGTCCGTCAGGCGCCGGATCTGCTGGTCGGCTTCAACGTCGGCTACCGCACCTCCTGGAGCAACGCCACCGGCGGCGTCGCGAAGGAAGTGTTCGAGGACAACGTCAAGAGCTGGAGCGGGGACCACTGCATGAACCCGCCGGACGTCCCCGGGATCTTCTTCTGCAACCAGCAACTCAAGGTGCCCAAGGTCAACATCATGGACATCGGTCCCACGGTGCTCGATCTGTTCGGTGTGCCGGTACCCAAGTACTGCGACGGCAAACCCTTCATGCAGGACCACAACCGATGAAGCTGCGTGCGCTAGGGATTCTCGTGCTGGTGTTGGCGGCTACCGCCGCCCCGGCCGCCGAGAAAAAGAAGATGTTCGTGCTGGGAGTCGACGGCCTCGACCCCAAGCTGGTCCAGTACTTCATGGACAAGGGGGATCTGCCCCACATCAAGAAACTGGTCGAGGAGGGGGACTTCAAGCCCCTGACCACCAGCATGCCGCCGCTGAGTCCGGTGGCCTGGTCCAACTTCATCACCGGCATGGATCCGGGCGGCCACGGGATCTTCGACTTTATCCATCGCGATCCCGAGACGCTGCTGCCCTACGAATCGATGGCCGGTGTCGACGACGATACGATTCCCGACTGCTGCGATGCCGCCTGGAATCAGCGGCTGAAGATCGGCAAGTACTGCCTGCCCTTCAAGTCGGCTCAGGTGATCAACCTGCGCCAGGGCAAGGCGTTCTTCGAGTGGCTCGAGGAGTCCGGCGTCTCCACGACGATCTTCAAGATGCCGGCGAACTATCCGCCCACCGAGCATGGAGGCAAGGCCATCTCCGGCATGGGAACCCCGGACCTGCTCGGAACCCCGGGGACCTTCTCGTTCTACACCACCAATCCGCCGCCGAATGCCCGCACGGTCTCCGGCGGCAAGGTCTACCCGGTGCGGGTCAACGAGAACGTGGTCAAGGGCAAGCTGTTCGCTGTCGAGAACCCGCTGATCTGCGAGCCGGGCCCGGTGCGCCGCGGCGGCGCCAAGACCTGGAAACACCCCAAGCTGGAAGCGCCTTTCGAGGTCTTCATCGATCCGGAGAAGGACGTGGCCAAGATCGTCCTCGGCGAGGACGGTGAAGGAGATGCGTTCATCCTCGAGGCAGGGGAGTGGAGCGAGTGGCAGCGGGTCGATTTCGACCTGATCCCCAATCTCCAGGGCATCAGCGGTATCGGCCGCTTCTACCTGCGCAGCGTGCGGCCGGAGTTCGAACTCTACGTCACGCCGCTTCAGATCAACCCGGAAGAGCCGGCCCAGCCGATCTCGACGCCCGACTCCTGGGCCACCGATCTGTACAAGGACCTGGGCTACTTCTACACCCAGGGCCTGCCTGCCGACACCAAGGCGGCCCAGGAAGAGATCTTCAGCCACAGCGAACTGTGGGATCAGGTCGCCCTGGTCTACAGCGAGCGGCAGCGGCAGCTCGACTACTTCCTGGACAACTTCAACGACGACTTCATGTTCTTCTACTTCTCCAGCGTCGACCAGGGCACGCACATGCTCTGGCACTTCCAGGATGAGGAGCATCCGGGGTTCGACCGGGAAGGCCGGCTGGAAGAAGGGGTGCGCCGGCTCTACAGGGACCTCGACGGCGCCGTCGGCCGCATCCGGGCCAAGCTGCCCGAGGACGCGACCTTCGTGATCATGTCCGACCACGGCTTCGCGCCCTTCTACTGGTCGGTCAACCTGAACACGTGGCTGTTGGAAAAGGGCTACATCACCCTCAAGGATCCTGCGCGGCAGGGGCGGGGGTCGTTCTTCAGCAACGTAGACTGGAAGAAGACCAAGGCCTACGGCCTGGGGCTCAACGGCCTCTACATCAACCAGCGCAACCGTGAGAAGAACGGCATCGTCAGCCTGGTGGAGAAACCCAAGCTGCTCGATCAACTCGAGAAGGACCTGCTGGAGTTCAAGGACCCGCGCAACGGCCGCAATGTGGTCAGCCTGGTCCTGCGGCCCGGCCGGGACTTCAGCGGGGAGCACGTCGCCAACGACAGCCCGCTGTCGCCGGATCTGATGGTCGGCTACGACCGGGGCTACCGCGTGTCGTGGAAGAGCCCTCTCGGCGAGTTTCCCAAAGAGGTGATCACCGACAATATGGAGGCCTGGAGCGGCGATCACTCGATGGACTATCGCCAGGTTCCGGGCACCCTGATCAGCAACCGCAAGATCTCGATGGACGCCCCGGCGCTGTTCGATTTGACGGTTGCCATCCTGGATGAATACGGTATCGAGAAGCCGGAAGAGATGATCGGCCAGGACTGCCTGGCCGATGGCCCCTGACGGCGGCCGGCGCGCCTGTTGAAGGCTGCCGGGTACGGAGGATCAAGATGTTCGGTCCCAAGATCAAGCTCGACAAGGACCTGCAGCGCAAGGTCAAGATGTACGCCGAGGAGTTTGCCGAGATCTCCGTCGAGGAGTTCGTGACCAAGGCGCTCCAGCGCGAAGTCGACCGGCTCGAAGCCGAGTCCAAGGGTTAAGGAGGGCCAGGCATGTTCGGAGGCATCAAGATCGACCGCGAGCTCTACGCCAAGATCAAGAAGTTCGCCGACCAGGAGGGCTACTCCTCGGTGGACGAATTCGTGGCCCACGCCCTGGAGAAGGAAATCGCCCTGTTTGAAGAGGCGGAGTCCGAAGAAGACATCAAGAAGAAGCTCCAGGGGCTCGGCTACATCTCCTAGTCTGTTTCCCGCGCCGATGGGGGCGCCGCGAGAATTCTTGCCGTGATGGCGATCGTCAAACTGATCAACGCGGTGGCTTCGGCCATCTTTGGGGTGCTGTTTGCGCCCTTCAGCGGGCTGAACCCGGTCTGGCCGATCCTCATCGTCTCGATCCTGTTCGGGGTCGTGGCGATCCTGGTGTTCGGGCGTATCTCGAACCAGGACAAGATCAAGGACATCAAGGACCGTATCCGCGGCAACATCATCGCGATTCGTATTTACCAGGACGATATCGGGCTGCTGTTCAAGCTCCAGTGGCGCATCCTGGTCGGCACCCTCAACTACCTGCGCTATTCGCTGCCGGTGTTCCTCTTCGTCATCCCGCCGCTGATCGTGATCGCGGCCCAGATGTTCCTGCACTTCGAACATCGTCCGTTCCAACCCGGTGAGACCACCCTGGTCGATGTCGAGCTGCAGCAGGGCACCGACCTGTCGACGGTCTCCCTGGAGGTGCCCGCCGGCGTCACCATCGAGACCCCGGCGGTGCGCATCCCCTCCCGTTCGGCGGTGTCCTGGCGGGTGCGGGTCGACGAGCCCGGCGAACACATGCTGGCGGTCAAGGCGGGCGGCGATCAGGTGGACAAGCAGCTGGTGGCCGGCGGCAGCTGGGCGTCGATCAACGTCAAGCGCTGCCAGACCTGTGTCAGCGACACCTTCCTGTTCAATCCCGGCGAACCTCCCATCGAGGCGGGCAACCGGATCCAGATGGTCGAGGTCAAGCATCCCTCGTTCTCCAACGAGTGGATGGGCATCGACTGGCACTGGCTGATCCTGTTCCTGGTGTTCTCGCTGGTCGCCGGCTTCGGCCTCAAGGGCGTCCTCGGCGTCGAGATCTGACGCCGCGCCGGCGCTTCGATTCGCGTTAGAATCGAGGCATGGCCCCTTCAACACGAGCATCTTCGGCCACGCCGCCTCCGGCACCGGTGCGTCGGGCGCGAGGCCGTTCACGGCGCGAGTTCCTTGCCGGTGGCCTGCAGACGCTGGTCTCGGTCGCGCTGTTCCAGAGCTTGTTCGTCCGCAGGCTCATTGCCGGCCCGGCCGCAGTGGCGTTTTCGACGTGGGTCCGCGGACTCGACGATGCCTGCCTTGACCTGAAGCGTTCGGGACTGAGTCTCGTCCAGTGGCAGGAGAGCATCCAGTCGCTGCTCGAGCGGATCGAGCTCGCGGAGCTCCTGGCCGCCATCGACTTCGATGCCCTGGAGAAGCAGCTCGACTATCCGGATCTCGGAGTCGACACCGCCCGGGTGCGGTTTCCCGGGGTCGAGGGCCTGCCCGAGAAGCTGTCCTTCTATCCCAAGTTCTTCGGGATGAAAGCCGGCCGGGCGATCATCCCCCACGGCCACCGCAACATGGTCTCGGCCCACCTGATCGTCGGCGGCGAGATGCATCTGCGTCAGTACGACCGCCGTGAGGACGAGGGCGGGGCGCTGATCGTCGAGCCGACCATCGATACCCTCGCCGGCCCCGGCGAGGCCTCATCGATCTCCGACGACCGCAACAACGTCCACTGGCTGATCGCCCGGGGCGGTCCCGCCTACACCTTCGACGTGATCGTCACCGGTGTCGACGGTCCCGGCTACGACATCGAGAACCTCGACCCCGAGTCCGCCGAGCCGATTCAGGGCGGTTTGCTGCGCATGCCCAAGCTGAGCGTCGAGGAGGCGCTCGAGCGCTATGGCAAGGACCACCACGGCCAGGACCCCGAAGGCTAGCGCGCTACACTGAGCCCATGAGCGGAAGTGACGACGAGACCATCTCGGGCCCCGGCGACGACCCGACCCGGGCCCGGGGGGACACCTCCGACGACCCGACCATGGTGCCCGGCGCCGACGACGACGGCGCCCCGGACTATGGCTCGACCCTGCCCAGGCCGGGCAGCTTCCCCGGATACCGTGTCCTCGGCACCCTCGGAGAAGGGGGCATGGGAGTGGTCTACGAGGCGGAGCAGCAGGAGCCGCGCCGCCGGGTCGCGATCAAGGTCATGCGGGGGCATGCGGTCAGCGACGAGCTGCACCTTCGGCTGTTCCGCCGCGAGGTCGCGAGCCTGGCGCGGCTGCGCCACCCGAACATCGGCGCGATTTACGAATCGGGGAACACCGCCGACGGCGCCCCGTTCTTCGCCATGGAGTTGGTCGAGGGGCAGACGCTGGACCGCTATCTGCAGTCCCGGCCGGCGCCGACGACCCACGAGGAGGTCGAGCACCGGTTGCGGCTGTTCAACAAGGTGGTCGGTGCGGTGCACTACGCCCACCAGCGCGGAGTGATCCACCGGGACCTCAAGCCGGGCAACGTGGTGATCACCGAGCACGGGTCGGCAAGCGGGAGCGAGTCCTCCATGTCGCCGCTTCCCGAGGTCAAGGTCCTGGACTTCGGTCTGGCGCGCCTGGCCGACGCCGAGAACGAGGGGACGGTGATGACCGAGGTCGGCGCCGTTCGGGGAACCTTGCAGTACATGAGCCCGGAACAGGCCCGGGGACAGTCCGACGAGATCGACGTTCGCACCGACGTCTACGCCCTGGGCATCGTGCTCTACGAGATGCTTGCCGGCGCCCGGCCCTATGACGTCAAGCGGGCCGCCTTCGCCGAGGCGGTGCGGGTCATCTGCGAGCAGGCACCGCGGCCGCTGCGCGATACCGAGAGCGGCATCCGCCGCCTCGATGTCGACCTCGAGACCATCGTCTTCAAGGCTCTGGAGAAAGATGCGGATCGCCGCTACGTCAGCGCGGCCGCCCTGGGGGAAGACGTCGAGCGCTACCTGGGTTCCCAGCCGATCCTGGCCCGCCCTCCCAGCGCCGCCTACCAGCTGCGCAAGCTGATCGGCCGCCACCGGGCCGCGGCGGCGGTCGCTGGACTGCTGCTACTGGTCATCGTCGCGGCATCGGTGGTCAGCACGTCGCTCTATCTGCGTGCCGAACGGGAGGCCGAGCGGGCGCGGACCGAGGCGGGCAAATCGGAGCAGGTGGCCTACTTCCTCCAGGAGATGCTGGCGGGAGTTTCTCCGTCGATCGCCCGGGGCGAGGACACCACCCTGCTGCGGCAGATCCTGGAAACCACCGCCGGCCGGGTCGATGAAGAACTCGCGGACCAGCCCGAGGTGGCCACGGCGATCCGGCAAACCCTGGGCCGGACCTACCAACAGATCGGCGATCTCGATCTGGCGGAAGCCACCCTGCGGCAGACGCTGGCAAGCCTGCGGGCAACCAACCCGGGAGACAGCGACGTCGTCGCCGGCGAACTCTACCAGCTCGGAGTCATCCTCTGGAACCGGGGCACGTTGGATGAGGCCCAGGAGATTCTCGGCGAAGCCATCGAGATGCAGCGGCGTCTGTACGGCGAGGAAGATGGGGAGCTGCTGTCCGGGTTGCTGGTGGGCCTGGGCAACGTGAAGGTCTCTGCCGGAGATCACGACGGCGCCGAGCCGCTCCTGCGTGACGGCCTGGCGATGCGTCGCCGCCTGACCGGCGATGAGGACCATGCGGAGCTGGCCGTCGGCCTCAACAGCCTGGCCAACCTGCTGCACCACCGCGCCGAGTTCGAGGAGGCCGAGGCGCTCTACCGCGAGGCGCTGGCCATGCACCGGCGCACCCTCGGAGACGATCACCCGGACGTGGTGATCGATCTGACCAACCTCGGGTTCGTGATGACCTCCCGGGGTGATTTCGAGAACGCCGAGAGCACGATTCGCGAGGCGGTGGCCATCAGCAGCAGGCTCTACGAGGGGGATCATCCGAACCACGCCAGCACCCTGATGCACCTTGCGGATACGCTGCGGGTCCGCGGATCCTGGGCCGAGGCGGAGAGCCTGCACCGCGAGGTGTTGGCCATGCGCACGCGCCTCCACGGTGAACAGTCCGCCGAGGTGGCGAAGGCGATGACCGCCCTCGCATCGTCGATCCGCTACACCCGCGGACCCGAGGCGATGTTGCCCTTGCTCCGCGAGGCGGTGGCGATCGAGCGGCGGGTGCTGGGTGACGACAACATCTCGGTCAGCACCAGTCTCGGAGGGTTGGGGAGCGCGCTCATCTCTCTCGGGCGCTACGAAGAGGCGGAGTCGGTGTTGGACGAGGCACTGACCATCGTGGTCCAGCAGCACGGCAATGCCCATCCGTCGGCCCAGGTGGTTCGCGGCAACCTGTCACGCATCTATCAGCAAACCGGGAGACTCGACGAGGCCGCCGACATCGCCCGGGACGCCATCGAGGGGCAGCGGGAGAACTTCGGCGACGATCATGAGCAGGTGGCGGTGGCTCACGTACAGCTTGCGGTCATCGAGCTGTCCCGGGCCAATCTCGCGGCCGGGCTCGAAACCCTGGGGCACGCGATGGATGCCTATCGCGGGTCGATCGGCGACGATCACCCGGGAACCGCGGTGACTCGCAGCATGGTGGGCTATCTCACCCTGCTCGAAGGGGATCCCTCGGCGGGTCTCGCCGAGTTGCGCGGCGCCCACGCAACGATCGCCAAGTTCTACGGTGCCGAGCACAAGCGCACCCTGCAATCGGCAGCTCCGCTCGCCTGGGGACTGGCCAAGAACGGCCTCGACCGGGAGGGGCTGGAGCTGATCGAGCCGATCTTCGGGCGGGAGGAGGGTCTGACCGGCGGGGCGCTGGCCGACGCCCGCGGGGCCTACGGGCTACTGTTGGCAGTCAACGGCCGCTTCGGCGACGGCGAGCGCGAACTCCTGGCCGCCGAGAAGGCGCTGCGCGCCGCGAGCGACTTCCGGGCCGCGCCGCGGCGAGCCATGGTCCACAGCGGCCTGGTCGAGCTCTACGAACGCTGGGAGCAGGCCGAGCCTGGAACCGGACGCGGCGCCCGCGCCGACCGCTGGCGCCGGTAGCTGACCAGCCGGCCGGGCACCGTGAACCCGCAGGCCCCGGGACTCCGACCGGGCGTTCGAACAAGTGGAACCAGAGGGAATGGCGGGTGGCGCAGCGCCCGGCTCGAGAGCGCTGCACCACCTTTCGGCCAACCTCCCCGGCCAGGAGGTCCGGGGGAGGCATCTACCGGTTAGCTCAGGGCGCGGCGTTGCAAACCAGATCGAACTTGGCTCCACCGGTGTGGAACCAGGCCGGGTTCATCGAGGCCGGGCCCAGGAGGTTCTGGCCGTTGAGTTTGATCACCAGAGATCCGTTGGGCGCTCCGTAGTACGCCCCGGCAAAGCCCGCGGCGGAGAAGTTGCGGATCTCCTGCACGCTATTTGCCTTGTGGATGCTGCCGCTCTCCCCCGGCCACATGGCCAGCTCGTAGTCCGCGGGCGTGGCACAGCCTGAGGCCAGGTTGGTTGCCGTCGCGCCGTCGATCACGATCAACCCGGTCCAATCGGACTGGTTGAAGGTCTCGATCCAGATCAGGTTTCCATCGTGATTGTCGTTGCCGTAGCTCCCGGACTTGAAGTTGAGGTCCTTGATCCGGTAGTTGACCGGCCCGGAAGCGGGAATATCCATCTGGAATTTGTCGAACAGTGTGCCTACCCCAGGGTTGGTCACCTGTTCATTGCTGTCGAGCCGCACCGCAACGAACTCCTGGAAATCATCGTTGAGGGCGGGATTGACGCTCTGGTGTGCCATCTGGACCTTCACCGTCGTCGTGGTATTCGAACAGCGCAACACCGATGAGCTTCCCCCTGCAAACACCTCCCGGGTACACCCCGAGCTCTCGTCGTTGAACGGAATGTCGGGACGGACGAAACCGGCTACGCCGAACAGGGAGCCGTCAACGTCATGGTTGGACTCGCTCCCTTCGGTGTCCTTCCAGTTGACCTTGGCCAGCTGGGCGTCGAGATTGATCCGGCGGTAGGGTTCCTGCCAGCTGAAGTCGAGATCTTCAAACACATGGTTGCCGAAGTGCCCGCGCCCGAAGATGCTGATCGGCGTGGGCGTGATCTCGCTCTGGCCGTTGGTGAAGTACATCGGACCGGCCGGGTAGTCGAAGCTGACGTTCCTGAAGTGATTCGCTCCGTCGTAGAGGCCGATACCCATCATCAACCGGTCCGCCCCGGCCTTGTCCTGCACCGGTATCGAGGGGTCCTCGTGGTAGGCGAATCCATCGCTGAAGTTCTGGCTGACGCCGACGAACAACGAGTCGAAGTAGTCCTGTTGCTCGGTACCGAACCAGCCGATAGGCGCCTCGACGACTACCGCGTTCTGAATCAGGGCGCTGCCTGCGATGCCGCGATAGTAGATACCTGTGCGGCCGGACTTATAGGCGTGGATGCCGTCGAAGGTCTCCCGGGTCAGGTTGCCGTTCTCGTCCCGGGGTGAGTAGCCGGTGGTGATCAGGTCCCGGTTGAACTCGTTGCCGGTGCCGATCTGGTCTCCGTCCGCAGCGCCATCGCAGGTGGCGCCGACTCGAGTGGCGATGGCGACGTTGTTCGAGAACTCTCCAACACGGGCGCGCACGGGGTGCACGTTGGAAGATGCAGTCTGGGTGCGTTCTTTGTAGTCGCAGTGTTTTCCGGTGTCGGGGTTCGCCGTTCCGCTGGGATTCGCAGGGTCGTCGTAGCAATAGAGGTTGTGGATGAAGGCCATCCAGTAGCCGGACCCTGCATCGACCACCACGTTGTTGGTGATCTCGTTGTCGGGGTTCGTGATCCAGAGGCCGGACGGTCCCCGCCAGCGCGAGAGCTGGATGTCGACGTCCGATTGCAGCAACTCGGTTCCCGGTAGCGGTTCCTTGGTGCCGACGATCAGGTTGCCGTCGATCTTGTTGCCGACCTCGTTGCCGTTTTCGAGGAACAGCGCGTGACCCTGCACGTTGTAGCAGAGGTTGTTCGAGACGTCGCCGTTCTGTGAGTTGTGTAGGGCGATGCAGCGGCTGCCCGAGTTGCGGATGGACGAGTTGCGCACGTACTGCCCGGCGATGTCGCCGGTGTGGTGCCAGTGAATCGGATACCTCCCCAGGATCGATAGCTGGCCCATTCGGTTGAGCTCGATGGCGTCCAGGTAGGCCTTGCCGCTGCCCATGATCATGATGTGCGCGCCTTTGGACGAGACCTGCCACAGGTTGTCGTTGGCGCCGCGAATCGTGATGTTGCGTTTGACGTTGGCTGCGTACGCGCGCATGTCGACGGTCAGCTTGCTGCCGCCTTCGCCGGCACCCGGGTAGTCCTGAACGTCATCGCCGTAGTGGAAGTGCTGCAGCCCGGCGCTCAGTCCGCAGATCCCTCCGGGGCAGTTATCGGTCAGTACTAGCGACTCGTTCTGGTCCGGGTAGGCGCTGGTCGTGGTCAGGATAATGCGATCACCGCTCTCCCAGCCCGCGGTATCTTCGAGGGTCAACGAAGTCGAGCCCGCGGCCGCATCAGAGATCAGCCGGGTCATTCCGGCCTTGTCGGTTTCGCCATGCAGAGCAAGGGTGCCGCCGTTCATGACAAGGATGCTGCGCTCGTTTCCCGCGTGTCCGGGAAACGCCCGGTTGTTGCGGATGTCGAAGATGATCTTGCCGTCGAAGCGATTCGTCCGGGTGCCGCACTCGAGGCGGGCATTGGGCCCGTCGATCTTGATGCCGTCGGCGTTCACTACAGCGTCGACGCCGGCGGCGCACTTGAGCACGCCGTGAATGGTGATCAGTCCGCAGATGGCGTCGTCGTCAATTGTATAGACCGTGCCGTCGTCGGGAATCACCACATCCGCTCCGGTGCTTCCGCCGATGTTGCAAACGTTCTGGAGTTGAGGGGCCGGGACGGCCCAGATTGCGGTACCGGCCGTTGTCGCAAGGACAATGGCGCAAAGCGCCGCGAATCTTCGTAGCGAGATGCGGCCCGCCGCGCTCAGTTTGCCGTGGCTAGATTCCATGATCGCTCCTTCCTGTTGTTTTCCAAGGCTCGGCTCTCGATCGAGGGGCCGATCGAAGCGGCATTGGTTGCAACCAGTGAAGAGTCGCGATCCAGGTGGTTTGGCCGAGAGAAGCCGATTGAATGGGAAGCGCAGGGTAGCGCCCGGGGCGCGGCCACCCGAGAAGGGCGGCCGCGGTTGCCGGTGGAAGCGATGAGGTCAGTTGCCGTTGTTGGTGACCAGAATAGGTGTCGACGTCCAGAAGCAGGTGCCCGCTTGCGAGCAGTCGGTGTTTGCCGGGCCCATCTCGAACCAGAGGGAGGGCTGGAAGTTGATCGGGTTGGTGAATCCGTAACCGGTCAGCACGAGTTGATCGAGATCAGCGTTCCCTATGTCGATCAGAGTCTGGCTGGGCAAGGGCACCGTGAAGAACCCTCCGGGCACATTGATGTAGACGCCGTGGATGTCGACTTCCGGAAGTGGATCGGTCTGGCTCATATCGATCGTCAGGGTGTCGGAACCGCCTCCTCCCGAGGTTTCAAGCGTTCCGCCGCAGGGGACGCAGGGATCGCCGCCGGGGGTCGGGGAGGGCGACTCGGAGCTCCATTCGTCGAAGCTGGGAATCTCGGGAGGATCGACGCCGGTCTCCTTGTGGACCGTGACCGAAGTCGGTTGGGGCAGGGAGGGCCAGCAGCTCACCGGCAGGCCGGACAGGTAGTCCTGGAACATCTGGTCTACGCCGGTGTTGCACTGATCGAAGGTCAAGCCCGCATCGTTGGTCAGGACCCAGCAGCTTTGGGTTTCGGAGGGCTTGGCGCGCCACCCGGTGTAGTCGTGAGGGTCGGCCGGGATGTGTTGACGCATCCAGGCGAACCAACCGGCCAGAAGCGCGGTGGAGTACGAGGACCCGGACGGAGCAGCGAAGGTCTGGTCCAGGCACAGTTGGCTTCCGGGGAGCAGCGCTTCCGCCGTCGCAGGGGTTTCCCAGGTCGGCTCGGACATTCCGGTAAGGAAGAGCGAGTGCAGATCGACCATGCCGACGGAGATGACCTCGTGGAGCGCCGCGGGGAACAACATCGAGTCATGATTGCCGGCGGACGCCGTTACCGTGGCTCCTGTGCCTCGGATCTGGTGGATCACCCCCGCGATCTCCTGGGGCAGGCTCTCCGTACCGGGCGGCGGGGGGGCTCCGAGCAGACGCCCGAGACTCATGGTCACACCGTAGAGCTGAGCTCCATCGTGGTCGACGCTGTCCAGGATGCTGCAGAGCCCGGCCAGCAGGTGAACGTCGGTTACCTCATTGCCCAGGTCGACGGCGTCTTCCAGCGGAACGAGGGTCGTCGTGATTCCGCCGAGGGCCGTCTGGAGGGCGGCGATCGCCGTGCTCCAGCCGTGAAATCCCTCGGAGAAGTCCAGGACCGCAAGCCACGGGCCGGAGGAGTTCTCCTTCTGGGAGGGGGGGCCGAAGTTCGGCATCGTGGGGAAGGGGGCGGCGTCCATGTCGAAGCCCGGGGCGTAGGTCTTGGGCACCTCGTTGCCGCTCCTGATCGCGGTGCAGCCCTGGGGAGGCACGATCGTGCCGAGATGGTAGGTGCCGAAGTTGCCACAGCTGAATTCGATCGTCGACCCGCTGCCCGAGCATCCGGCGCGGAAGCGGGCCCATTCAAGGGCGTGGGCTGCCTGACCGAACATGGACGCTGCCAGCAATAGCGTCGCGATCCGCAGGCCGGCCGCCGGCCGCAGCGTGGTTTGACGTCTGGTTCTCATCGATCATTCCTCCTCAAGTTCGTGGTTCTGGGGCCCCGCCACGATCCGAATCGACCGTGGGTAGACCGCGCCGCCGGTCTCGGTCTCGAGACGCGACACAGGAGGGAGTCCGTCGAGCGCCACCTTTTCCGGAAGCGTTGCTCCCGGTTCGGCGACGACGACGAACAGAGACTTGCGGCCCGGATGCGAACCGAGCAGAGTCTCCGCTCTCGCTTCGAAAAGGGCTGCGCCTCGCTCGATCCGTTCCTCGAGCAGTTCCGAGCGCTGGACTCTGCGAAGCGCGCCGCTTTCCTCTCGATACAGCGCAAACCGCACCGCCCCTCCGGAGCGGTCGGCCGGCTCGACCCAGACGCGCAGGCGCGTCTCCGGGTACGCCATGGACTCTGTCGTTTCGGAGCGAATCTCCGAAGCGCCCTGGATGCGCACTTCGTAGGTTGTTGCCGGCCTGAAACTCGACGCTTCGCCTGGTGCGCCGAGATCCGGCACCGGACGCAGCCAGATCAAAGCCAGCAGGGCGAGAGCCGCCGCCGCCGCCATGGGCAACCAGCGCCGCAGAGGACGGGGCGGGCTGGCGCGTTGGACCGGCTCGCCGCGCAGCGCTTTTCCGACCCAGGCCGGCGGCACCCCGATGGGCTTGCCCAGAGCCTGAAACAGATCGGCTCGCGCGGCCGAACTCCGGCAGAGGATCCACTCGATCCGCGTTCGTTCGCGTTCGCTCAAGGCTCCGCGACAGAAGGCACGCAGGATCTCGGGCGGAATCGGCCTGGTTTGGCGATCGGGCACGGTATCGGCCAGCTCCCAAAGCAATTCCTCCCGTTCCCGGCGGTTCATCGAACGTCCCCCTCAGGCAGCACTCGCGAGGCTCGCCCCCCGCTTTCGGACGGAGGCTCCCGTGAATCAAGAGTCCGAACGAAGGCACTTTGGCCGATATTTTTTTCCGAGGGGTTCCGCAGCAGCATCAATGCGGCCCAGTGTTGCGGAGAGTAGCTGCGGGAAACTCCGGTGAGCGCGCCCCGGTAGGCCTGGGGCACGGTCATTCCGTTGCGGAGACCCCGGTAGAGCTCGCCGTTGAACTCGACCGCGAGCCGGTTCGGCAGGTCGGCGCGGGATGCGATGACCCATTGCGCACCACGGCGTGCCAGAGTGCCCGCCAGGCCGAACCGTCCCGAATCGGCGGTGACCGGCCAGCGCCCTCCTCCGCAGGTACTGAGGTTGGCCAGGAGCATCGGCGGCATTTCGCCGGCCCAGGCAGCGGCAGGGATGGCCCCGTCGGCCAAGATCACGGCGGACAGTTCCGGGAATGCCGGTTCAAAGGTGCCGTGGGCGTCGATGTGGAGCGAAGAAGCTCGAGGGAGTTCGCGGATCAACGAGGCGCTCGTGGCCTCTTCTCCCTGCAAGATGGCCGATTCGGGAAAGAGCCTGCGGTAGGACGCCGCCAGGCCCTTGCTTCCGGGGAGGTTCTCCGTCGGGTCGACGACGAAGAGAGGCCGCCCTCGAGGCGCGATTTTCCGCGGATGGTTCGCGGGAGCACCGGTCGGGTAGTGCACAACGCTGGTCTGGAGGCCCAGATAGGGAGGGTCGAGGCTCGGGATCGGAAGCGCGCTCCATGGCACCCTCTGCAGCAGTCCGTGGGCAGCGAAGCTGGTTTCGGCATCGAGGTCGTGCGCAGTCGGCGCCAGCACCTCGGCCAGCGAGGTCGCCGCTTCGAGCCAGGCTTCGTGTCCTGTCGACGGAGCGTTGACTCTTTGCAGCAGCTCGCCGAGGCTCTCGATTTCCATCTCGGCGCGCCGATCGACGGCGACCGTGCCGTCGGGGTGGCGCCGTAGGAGCACGATCTCACCTTCCGCCGCGAAGGCGCGGAAATCGACGAGGGGGACGGCGGTCTCTCGGTCACCGCCGGCGCAATGCTCTTGGCTGCGCAGCAGCTCCCGTGCTTCCTGCATCAGGTTGCGGCGGACCTCCGACCGTGCCCGGCGCACTTCTCTCGATGCCGGTCCTTCGAGGGCGGCGATATCGAGCAGCAAGGTGTTCCAGGCCGAGCGCTCCTCGGACGAGGTCGGCAGACAGAGTTCCGAGCCGGCGCTGCGATCGATCTCCTCGAGAATGGTCCACGCCTGGTCGGGTGCCGAGTCATCCAGCGCCAGCAGCGCGGCCAGGAAGGAGTCCTGCGATCTCGCGCTGGGGCCGAGCAGACTGTCTTCCCGAGGCCCCTCGTCCACTCCGAACCTGTGGAGCACCCGGGCGGCTTCAATGGCGTCCCGGGCGGCCACGATGTCGCCCCTGGCCCGCTCGGCCCGCGCCAGGCAGCTTCTCGCCCAGGCTCCGATCTGCGGGCTGTCCGTGCTCCGCGAAAGATCGCGGCAGATCTCCGCGGACCGTTCCGCCTCTCCGCGTTGAAGTCCATGCTGGGCCCGGACTCCGACGGCCCATGATTGCAACCTGAGCGATCGGCCGGCTTCGCCGCCTGTCGCGTTCAAGGCCGCCTCCGCCTGAAGCAGCGCCGGCCGCGGGTCCCCTCCGAGTCGCACGTTGACGAAGGCGAGATTGATCGCGGCGTTCCCGAGCTCTATCGGCGTTCCCTGGCTCTCCAGGCTATCGATGGCCTCCCGCTGGATCGACGCGACTCGCTCGAGGCGGGGGCGGGTGCTCAGTGGGTCCTGCAAGGTGAGCCAGGTCAACGTGCTGCTGGCCCCGGTCACGAGGGAGCGGCGGCACGGGGCGCCTTCGCAGAGCTCGAGGGCCCGTTCCAGCCGCACGATTCCCTCTTCCGGCGCCCCGACGCGGGCGAGGATATCGGCCTGCAACATGCTCACGGACAGGGCGTCGGGATCTCCGATTCGCCGGTACATTTCTTCGGCGTGCCGTAGCTCGTTCCACGCTTCCTGCAGACCGTGCCCCTCCTCGGCGAGCAATGCCGCCAGTTCGTACGCATAGACCGCGGACCATTTCTCACTGTGGTTGCGGCCGAGCCAATCCGGTCGAGCGGAGCGAAGCTCGGAAACCATGCGGTCGATCGGGATTTCGCCGCTGCGCCGGGCAAAGTAGGCGGCGGTCAAGCGGCAGCGCAGGGAGAGGAACGGAAACCCCGCCTCCTCCGCATCTCGTTCCATCGATTCGAGCCGAGCCAGCAGGTCGGCAGTGGTCAGGTCGTTCGACTGCTTCATCAGCCGGTTGAAGCCATCGAGTTGGGCGTAGTAGCCAGGGTCGCGACTGGAGAAGCGAAAATCGAGGCAGGGGATGGCCGCTCGCCTTCCGTCGAAGTCGTCGACGAGAAGCGGGCATAGTTGCTGCCAGCCCTCGCCCCCATCGTCCGGCATGGAGTACTCGAAGCACAGCGTGTTGCCCAAGCGTTGGGATGGAGCATGCAGGGGAGCTTCTGCGGCCGGGTATTGACCCAGAGCGAGGCTCAACTTCCACCCGCTGGTGTCGCGCAGCGCCGGCGCATCGAGGCAGATGGCCACCGGTCGTTGTGAGAGGGGGTAGAAGGGAGCCCAGCCGCCGCCGGCCCTTCGGTCCAGTTCGGCATGGCCCTTGAACGCGACCTGGACTTGATCGAGTAGTTCCGGATCCGGGCTCGACGGCGGGCTGCAGCCGACCGGCAAGATCAACGCGAGCACGGCCAGGGTTCGCCTCAGCGGTCTCAAGCGATACCGAGCAGCTCCGAGCAACGGCGCAAAGCGGCGTTCAGCTTCGAGCGGAGCTTGTAGGCGCGGGGGCGAGGCCAGCCGCTCACGTGAGATATTTCCTGCGGCGTGAGGCCTTCGACGTAGCGCAGCGTGAAGTAAAGATAGATGCGGCTTCCGCTCCGCTTGAGACAGGCGGAGAGTTCGCGCAGCATGTCGCGTCGCAACTCCTGTTCCTCGGCGTCGGCAGCGAACGCCGGGGGCACATCTTCGGCCGGGACCTGCTCCGGGACGCGGCCGAAGCGGCGGCGCCGATTGCTGACCAGACCGGCGACGAGGCCCCAGAGGTAGCCTTCCAGCCGGTAGGCGGTCTGCTGTTCGGCCGAGTTGCGATCGAGGAACCCCAGCAGCACCGAGCCGCCGTCCTGAAAACACCAGACGAAAAGGTCGTGAAGGAGTTCTTCGGGATCGAGCCGCCGGTCACGCCCGTAGCGGCTGCGAATTCGCCGGTACAGCCTGGGGGAGTAGCGCCGGTAGAACCAGTCACGGGCATCGGGATCGCCCTCGGCGATTTGACCGATGCGGCGGGCGAGTTCGGTGGGGTGTCCGTCCCCCGCGATGCCGATGATCGCCATTCCGTCCTCCAAGCCAGGCAAAACCGCCGCCCTTTTTCAGCGGCCACGAACATACCCCCAAACGATTCCGGGGGGAACGAAAGTCGCGACAAACGCGGGACTTATGCTGCTTTGCCACAGCTTGGCCGGAGGGTGGGCCAAAACGCCTGGCCGCGGACTCTTAGGATCGGGGAGAAGTCTATCGTGAGCTTCGCGTGACTCGAGTAGCTCCGTCGGGAAGCACCGCTTCGAAGGGGAGTTCTGCCAGCGCCCGCCGATAGAGCGGCTCCTCGCCGGCGGTCGGAGGCACCGTGGCCTGCCGAGAGGTGGGAAGCAGCACGCCGTCGACCAGCAACATCCAGATCAGCGAACCGAGGACGATCGCGCAAAACAGCGCGTCCATCGTCCTGCTCTTCCTGATCCGGTCCAGCATCGTTGCCTCCACGGTTTCGGTGTCGCCCCACTGAATTGCAAGCCCCGGGCCACGTCCCGGCGGGCCCGGATCCGGCGCAAATCCCGCAAATGACCTGTCCGGTCTGTCCGTTCCCGGACAGTCGTCCGCCGGATCCGGACGCCTGTCCGGGCCATGGCCAAAAGGGCTCGGAATCCGGACTCCGGTGGTAAGGTGGGCGTCTTTCTCGAGGGGACAGGCGCGGCTCGGCCGCGCAACGGCAGGAGTCAGGCGTGGCGGCAACAGGGGCGGCGACCTACACACCGGTGATCACCAACGATGCGGTCATCTTCGGCATCCTGATGGTGATGCTGGGGGTGATCTTCTACACCTCCAAGAGCGAGCATCCGATCTTCAAGAAGTTCTACGGCCTCGTGCCGATGCTGCTGCTCTGCTACTTTGCCCCGTCGCTTCTCACATTCTTCAGGCTGGTCGACCCGAACGAGACACAGACCTACTTCGTGGCGTCACGCTATCTGCTGCCGGCGAGCCTGGTGTTGCTCACGGTCAGCATCGATTTACGAGAGATCGTGCGATTGGGGCCCAAAGCCCTGATCATGTTCTTCACCGGGACCGTCGGTGTCGTGCTGGGCGGGCCGATAGCGGTCTGGCTGACGGCGTTGGTAAATCCGGAACTGGTCGGCGGTGTCGGCCCGACCGAGGTCTGGCGCGGGCTCGCTACCGTGGCCGGGAGCTGGATCGGCGGTGGTGCCAACCAGGCCGCCATGGCGGTGATCTACGAACCGACCGACGAGCTTTTCAGCGTGATGGTCGCCGTGGACGTGATCGTCGCCGAAGCCTGGATGCTGTTCCTGTTGCTCGGTGTGGGCAAGGCGGAGAAGATCGACGCCTTCTTCAAGGCGGATGCCTCGGCCATCGACCGGCTTCGGGACAAGATGGAGACCTTCGCCAAGAAGACCTCACGGATTCCGACCTCGGTGGACCTGATGATGATCGGTGCCATCGGTTTCGGTGCCGTGGCCGCCTCTCACTGGGCTGCGGACATCATCGCCCCCTGGTTCAAGGGGGTCGCCGACAGCCTCAAGAGCCCCGATCAGAAGGTGCACTTCCTCGAGGCGATCGGTCTGACCAGCGGTTTCTTCTGGCTGATCGTCGCGGCCACGACCATCGGTGTCGTGCTCTCCTTCACCAGGGCCCGCAACTACGAGGGTGCCGGCGCATCGAAGGTCGGCACGGTCTTCATCTTCATCCTTGTTGCCACTATCGGGCTCAAGATGGATATCCGCGCGGTGGTCGAGCACCCCGGGTTATTCCTGGTCGGCGGCATCTGGATGGTCTTCCACGTCGCGCTTCTGTTCCTGGTCGGTTGGTTGATCCGCGCGCCCTACTTCTTCCTTGCCGTGGGGAGCAAGGCCAACATCGGCGGCGCCGCCAGCGCCCCGGTGGTCGCCGCCGCGTTCCACCCGGCCCTGGCGCCGGTGGGCGTGCTGCTTGCGGTGCTGGGCTACGCCCTCGGTACCTATGCCGCGGTGCTTTGCGCGGGTCTGATGCGCGCGGCCAGCCCCATCGCCGGCGGCTGATCGCCGGAGCATTCGCTCCGGGTAGCCAAAGGCAGCGAACGGGGCACCGAGTCTATGCTCGATGCCCCGCTCCCGTCGGGTTTCGTACGCGTGTTGGCTTGAGGTGTGGCTGCCGTCAGGGGCAGATGTTGAGGGCCGAACGCGGGCCCGCGGTGGCATCGCCGAAGGCGCCCTCGGTGCCCGAACTGTTCTCCCCGGTCACCAGGTAGGTCAGACCTTCACCCGGCAGCAGCGGCTCTTCCAGGTCGATCAGCTGCTCGTCGGTGCGATCGCCGTCCAGGTCGTCACGGCAGACCGCGTAGGGTGCAGCGCCCACCGAAGACAGCGGCTGGCGATAGATGTGGTACTCCACCGCGCCCAGAGCCGGGTCCCAGATCAGGGTGTCGTTGGTGCTGAAGCGCAGGTTGGCCACCAGCACGTTGACGCTGCCGGCAGGATCCACCGGTTCGGTCAGGAAGTTGTCGAACTGCACCCCCTCGGTCAGCGCCGAGCCTGCACCAGGCGGAACATCCAGCTCGCAGCCCTGGGTCGGCGCCGAACCCGAAGGCCCGTCGGCGGAGCCCCACCAGTTTTCCGAGGCGTCGACGCAGAACGCCGCCGGCGAGGTGTTCTCGACGCCGAAGGTCGCGCCGACCAGGTTGCTCTCGCGGATGGTCACGAACATGTTGGTGGAGCGGACGCCGGTATCGACACTCTCGAAGAACATCCGCCGCAGCGTCGAGGTGACCGTACCGGAGCCGGTCAGGAACAGGCCGATGTTGGAGTTCCGGACGGTCAGCCCGTCGATGGCCGTGACCTCTCCGGAGGCCTGCACGGCTGC
This sequence comes from Acidobacteria bacterium Mor1, assembly GCA_001664505.1. GTDB lineage: Bacteria > Acidobacteriota > Polarisedimenticolia > Polarisedimenticolales > Polarisedimenticolaceae > Mor1. Next base: position 2,367,555 of record CP011806.1, on the reverse strand, counting down.
ATCGGCGTACTCGATGGTCGTCTCGTAGAGTTCCAATTCCCCCAGGCCCAGGAGCTGGACGCCCTGGGTTTGGCCGGCCGCGGGCATTGTCTCGGCGCTCGTGATCAGCACGGGATCCACGGTGCCGTCGCCGACGCGCCCGTCGGCAACGAGCCGTCCGACGTTGGTGCTGCCGACGAAGAATTGAGAGGCGGCCGGGAGGCGCACCTCGGTACCCGGATCCAGGGTCAGGGTGGTCACACCGTCGGGACCGTCGGTACCGCCGATCGACTGGCTTCCCTGGAGCACGATCGGGCCTGCACCCGGCCCCCAGGTCGAATCCAGTTCGATGCGGGTCGGGGAGACTTCGAGCACGGCGTCGGGCACCGGATTGATGAAGGTGTTGTTGTTCGTGAAGTCTTCGACCACCGTGCTGATCACAAGCGACGGGGTCGCTCCCCAGTTGTCGAAGACGTTGCCGTCCCAGCTGGTGAGCGGGTTGATGCCGTCGTAGAAGACACTCTCCAGGGTGCTGCCCGAGACGGTGCCGGCCACGCTGTTGTTGTCGGCCAGCCAGACGCTGTAGCCCGCGACATCCTGGATCAGGCTGTCCCGCAGGTCGAGGGCACCGAAGTTGGCTCGAATGCCGTCGTTGGCGCCGTGGCGGATGGTCACCCGCTCCAGGGGCACCGAGAAGGATTGGGGGGAGAGCACCAGGCCCGCATCGGAGCTGCCCTCGCCGTGGTACTCGATGACGACGTCGCGGAAGCGAGTCGCACTACCGGCCTGGTTGGTGACGAAGACCCCTTCCCAGTCACCGGGTGCCGGGGAGCCGGCGACGCTGGTCAGCACGATCGGATCGACCTGGGTGCCCTCTGCGATCAGGGTGCCCGGCTGCAGCGGGAAGATCGACTTGCCCACGTTGATCCGCTGGAGCGCCGGCATCTCCACGCGAAGCCCCGGCAGGAAGGTCACCGTCGGGTCGCCTGAGCCGGCGACGGTCAAGGCGCCCTGCATGCGGATCGGCCCAACTGAAGGGCTCCAGGACCCGCTGCGAGGAACCTCGCCCGCGAGGACATCGACGCCGAGGTTCGGCGTCGAGAAGGTGTTTCCTCCGGTGGTCAGGCTGGCCACGCCGTCCGGGGCGAAGACCGATGCCGGCGCGCCCCAGTCGACGAAGTTGTTTCCGCTCCAATCGACCATCGGCTGCTGGCCGATGTATTCCACGCTGCCCAGAGTGCAGTCGCTCACGGTGCCGACCATGCCGGTCTGGGGCTCCAGCCTCACGGCGCTCAGGTCATGGTCGCGGATCGTGCAGTTCGAGAGATCGAAGTCACCCTGCAGCCGCAGGCCGTACTGGGCGCTTTCGACGATGGTCAGGTCGTCGAGCACGATCGGACCCGAGGAATTGAACAGGTGCAGTCCGGCGTCGTTGGCGAACTGGCCGGCGTATTCGATGCGCACGTTGCGCATAAGCGACGTGGGGTCGGTCATGCGGTCGAGATAGATGCGGCGCCAATCGCCCCTCGCCGGTGTGGCGCTGCTGCTGGTGAACAGAATCTCCGCCGGGGCACCGGGGCCGTTGTCCCCGTCGGCGATCAGCGCACCGGGGACGGTGAAGCTGGCCACGGTGATGGTGCCGAAGTTGGGCATTTCGATGCGGGCACCGGGATCGATGCGCAAGGTCGTGACCCCGTCGGGGCCGTCGGTGCCACGGACGGCCATGTTGCCCAGCAGCCGGATCGTGCCGGCGGTGGTGCTCCAGGTGGCGTCCTCTTCGATGTTGGTGTTGGCCAGAAGCTCCACGGCGGCATCGGGAGCCGACGAGGCGATGGTGTTGTTGTTGAGGAACCCATCGAGATCGCCGGCAGCCATTCGCGACGTGGCGGCGCCCCAGTTGGTGAAGGTGTTGTTCGTCCAGGTTACGTCGGCGAGGGCGCCGAAGTTGTAGAGCAGGCTCTCGAGATTGCAGTCGGAAACCGTGCCCACGATCGTCGTGCTGTTGTCCACCTGCACGCTGAACTCGGTGGCGTCCTCGATGGTGCAGTTCGCCAGGGAGAAAGCGCCGGTCGCGACCCGAATGCCGTCGAAGTTGCTCTGACGGATCGTCAGCTGGTCCATGGTCACCGTGCCGCTTCCATGGCTCACATCGACCACGCCGCCGTCGAAGGAGTTGCGGCCGGCGTATTCGATCAACACGTTGCGCAACACCGAACTGCCGGTGGCGCCGTCGAAGATGATCCGCCGCCAGTCGCCGGGAGCGGGCGCGGGCTGGTCGCTGGTGAACACGATCTGCGCCGGCGCGCCCGGGCCGTTGTTGCCGTCGGCAACAATGGCGCCGTCGTTACTGAAGTTTCCGGCCCGAAGCTCGGCGTTGACGTTGCTGAAGCGCACCTCGACACCGGGGTCGATGGTCAAGGTCGTCACCCCGTCGGGGCCGTCGGTTCCGAACACCGAGACGTTGTTGGTCACGATGTAGGGGGAGCCGGCCAGGTCCCAGGTGGTGTCCACGCTGATGGTGCCGGACACGTTGGTCTGGGCCACGACAGCCGGTGCCGGCAGAAGCGCCAGCAGCAGGAGCCAGGCGGCACTCCGCACGGCGGCCGCAGGGGCCGGGCGGCGCGGGATCACTGGGAGAAAGTTGAAAAGTGCCTTGAGGGCGCTGTTTTTCGGGTTCTTCGTCGGGCTATGCATTTCCGGTTCCTCCTCTTTCACCGGCAATGGCGACGGCGGGGGAGGAAACCGGACATGGATCAACCGGAATGCAGCATCTTGTCCCGCCAGGGCTCGGCCCGCTCCGGACGGCCCCATGCCTCGTAGACCCGCACGATGCCGGTGGCGGCACTGCGGGTGCGGTCGTCGTCGGAGCCGATCGCCTGTTCCAGGGTCGCGTACGACGTCAGCGCGACCTGTTCCGCCTCGGCGAAGCGGCCCAGCTCCAGCAGGCAGCGACCGAGCTCGACCTGGGTGATGCCGAGCTGTTCGGCCCGCACCGCGCCCTTGGCGGCGTAGATCTCGGCAGCGCCGGCCAGCAGCGGCCGGGCGCCGGCGAAGTCCTGCTTACGAATCAGCAGCTGCCCCAGCTCCAGCTTGCCGTCGGCGACGTAGATGTGGTCCGGCGCCAGGGTGCCGGCGTCGATCTCGGTGGAGCGGCGCAGCGCCGCCTCGGCGCCCTCCAGATCCCCTCGGGCCTCGAGGGTCGCGCTCAGACCGTACTGGGCGGCGGATACGTTGGGGTGGTCATCGCCCAGGGAGGCGGACCAGGCGGCGATGGCCCGGCGGAACGAGGCCTCGGCCTCGGCGAAGTTGCCCAGATCGAAGAGCAGGTAGGCCAGATTGTTGGCGGTGTTGCCCACGCTCGGATGGGTGTCGCCCAACTGCTCGCTGCGAATGCGCAGGGCCTGTCGATAGAGCGACTCGGCCCGCTCCAGATCTCCGTCGCCGGCCCGTTGGTAGTGGAACACCGCCAGGTTGTTGTAGCTCTGGGCCACTTCCAGATGGTCCTCGCCCAGCAACTTGCGCCGCATCGCCAGCACTCGCTGCTCCAGCCGTTCGATCTCGTCGAAGTCCTCCGCTCGCTCCCGGGCGGACAGCAGCGACGACAGGTTATTCAGACTCTCGGCAACCTCCAGGTGATCCCCGCCGTGCCGTGCCTCGCGGATCGAAAGCGCCCGGCGGAACTGTTCCTCGGCGGCATCGAAGTCACCCTGGTGTTGCAGCACCGTGGCCAGCACGTTCATCGATTCGGCGACCCGCAGACTGTCGGGGCCATAGACCTGCCGCCGGGCGGCCACCGCCTGTTCCGACAGGTCCCGCGCCCGGTCGAACATGCCGAGGTTTCCGTAGAGCCGGCCCAGCAGACCCATCAACGTCGCCTGCAGCTCCGGTTGGCCGGCCAGGCTCTCCCGCACATCTTTCTCGCTGCGTTCGAGGAACTGCCGGATGGTCAGGTCGTCCATCCGTTTCTCGTCGGCGGCGAAAGGGTCGGCGTCGAACAGATCGACCAGCAGTTCGGTGACCTGCCGGGCCTTGTCCCGTTCTTCCCGGGCCAGATCCCGCTCCCGGGCCACGGCGCGAGCCTGGAAGAAGCTGGCCAGGGCAAAGCCGGCCAGGAGCACCGCGGCCAGGCCCGCCGCAGCCAGCCCATAGCGGTTGCGCCGGGCGAACTTGCTCAGCCGGTAGCCCAGAGCATTGCCCCGAGCTCGCACCGGGTGACCCGCCAGGTGGCGGCGGATGTCGTCGGCGAGCTGCTCCACCGAGCCGTAGCGCCGTGCCGGGTCCTTGCGCAGCGCCTGTTCGACGATGTTGTCCAGGTCTCCGCGCAGCGCACGCCGGCGCTCGGCCGGTGCCGCGCGACTGGGCCGTTCGGGGTCGCCGTCGCAGATCAGCCGCTCGAGGGAAGCCCGGTCTCGAGCTTCGGTGCGGAACGCCTGCCTGTCGCTGAGCATCTCGTAGAGCAGCAGGCCCAGGGCGTGGACGTCGGTAGCGGTGGTGATCGCATCGCCCCGAACCTGCTCGGGGCTGGCATATTCCGGCGTCATCAGCAGGACCACGGTGCGGGTCTGCGCCGCCTGGACGCCGAGGCTGCTGCCGTCAAGCAGTTTGGCGATGCCGAAGTCCAGCAGCTTCACCGTGCCCCGCTCGTCGACCAGGATATTCGAGGGCTTGAGGTCCCGGTGTACCACCAGGTTGCGGTGAGCGTGTTCGACCGCCTCACAGACCGTGAGGAACAGTTCGAGCCGCTGGGCGACGGTCAAGCTCCGTGCGCGGCAGACTTCAGTGATCGGCATGCCGCCGACCAACTCCATCACCAGGAACGGGCGCCCGTCCTCGTGGATCCCGCCGTCGGTCAACCGGGCGATGTTGGGGTGTTCCAGCCGGGCCAGGATCTGCCGCTCCGCCCGGAAGCGGCGCACGATCTCCCGGGACTCGAGGCCCCGGCGGACCAACTTGATCGCCACCTCTTGGCGGTACTGATCGTCGTCACGTTCGGCCCGGTAGACCTCGGCCATCCCGCCCCGTCCGATCGGTTCGACCACCCGGTAGGGCCCGAGGGTGCTTCCCGCTGCGAGCGATACCTCGTCGGCGAGGGAGTCGGCTTCGTCGGTGAGACGGGGGTGTCCGGTCAGACCGCCCAGGCGGCCCTCCACGGCCAGCGCACCACTCTCCCGGTTGGCCTCGAGCATCGCCTCGACTTCAAGGCGCAGGCCCGGGTCCTCCTCGGCCGCTCCCTGGAGCAACGCCTCGCGGCCGGGCCCGTCCAGCTCCAGGGCTTCGAGGAAGAGATCCTGAACCCGCCGCCAGCGGTCCATCAGATGCTCAGCTCGCCCCGCACTTCCTTCCGCAGCCAGGCCCGGGCGCTGGCCCAGTCCCGCTGAACGGTCTTGGCGGAGAGATTCAACAGCCGGGCGGTCTCATCCATCGAGAGTCCGCCGAAGAAGCGGTACTGCACGACCCGGTGGGCGCGACGGTCCAGTCGTTCCAGGCGGCGCATGGCGTCGTTCAGCGCCAGCAGCTCATCGGATTCCGGTTCCGAGAGCCAGGACTCGACATCCTCGAGGCTGGCGGGTTGCCGGCCGCCCCCTCGCTTGTCCCGCTTGCGAGCCCGTGCGTAGTCGATCAGGACCCGCTGCATGGTGGTGCTCGCCGCGGCGAAGAATTCGGCGCGGTTCTCCGCGTGGATCTTTTCGTTGTGCAGCAGGCGCAGGAAGGCTTCGTGGACCAGCGCAGTGCTGGAGATCGTGTGGGAGGCTCGCTCCCGGCGCAGGTGGTTGCGGGCGACCCGGCGCAGTTCGTCATAGAGCAGTGGAACAAGATGTTCCACGGCATCCCCGTCCCCGTCCCGCAGGCGGGTGAGCAGCTCCGTAACCTCGGCCATCGAGATCTCCGTCGACTAACTGTACGTCATCTACGGGATCTGACGACGATTGCCACGCTGTGAGCGGAACCGGGGCCCTTGAGGTTTTGTAAGTGTCCGGAGGCGTTCATCCGCGATCGCCGAAAACTACCTCTCGTCGCCGTTCGCCGGGTCGTGCATCTCGAACCACTTGAGGATGTGCAGCACCTTGGAGATCAAGTTGCTCGGCCGCCGGGCGATGCCGTGAGAAGCGCCGGGGATGCGCACGAGAGCCGTTTCGATCTTCCGTAGCTTCAACGCCTGGTAGTACTGCTCCGATTCGGACATCGGCGTGCGGTAATCCTCCTCGCCGGTCAGCAGCATGGTCGGCGTCGACACGTTGCCCACAAGCGAGATCGGCGAACGCTTCATGTAGTGCTCGGTGTGATCCCAGGGGAAGCCGGGGAACCAGTACTTGTAGAAGGTCGGGTACATGTCCGCGGTCAGGGCAAAGCTGTACCAGTTGATCACCGGCTTGGCCACGACGGCACCGGCGAAACGATCGGTCTTGCCCACGATCCAGGAGGTCAACNCGCCGCCGCCGCTGCCGCCGGTGACGAACAGCCGCTCGGGGTCGACGTAGCCCTTGGCGATCACGCCGTCGACGGCGGACATCAGATCGTCGTAGTCGTTCCCCGGGTAGGCATGGTGGATCAGGTTGCCGAACTCCTCGCCATAGCTGGTGCTGCCCCGCGGGTTGACGTAGAGCACCACGTAGCCGGCGGCGGCGAAGAGCTGGATCTCCGAGGCGAAGCGGTCGCCGTAGTCGGCGAAGGGGCCGCCGTGGATCTCGAGGATCAGCGGGTACTTCTTCGAGGCGTCGAAGTGCGGCGGCCGGGCAATCCAACCCTGAATCTCACGGCCGTCGAAAGAGGACTTGACCCGCAGCTCCTCGACCTCACCCAGGGTGCGTTGGCTGAAGAGGTCTTCGTTCAGCCGGGTCAGCAGGCGGGTCTCTCCACCCGGTCCGGCAACGGCGACATCGGCGGGGTAGTCGGGGCGAGTGTGGGTGTAGGCGACCACGCCTCCATCGGAGACGCTGAACGAACCTCCGCCGTAGGGCCGCCCCAGCGACGTGCCCCCCAGGTCCCGGGCGAGGTCGGTGACCTTGCCCGACAGGTCGACGCGGGCCACCCGGCTGTTCCCATGGTCGCTGTAGCGGAGATACAGCCCCTTGCCGTCGGCTGCCCAGCGGGGAGCGTTGACGCTGCGGTCCAGGTCCCCGGTCAGCACCCGGGAGCCGCTGCCGTCCCGCTTCATCAAGTACAGCTTGGTCACCTGGTAGCCCTGGTAGCGGTCGTCGTAGCCCAGGTAGGCGACCCACTTGCCGTCGGGGGAGACCGCCGGCGAATGGTCGGGGCCCTGGCGGTCGGTCAGCTCGCGGATCTCACCGCCGCTGATCGGCAGTTCGTAGATCTCGTTGTCCCGCGGGTCGTACTCCCAGTCATCCTCCCGGTTGGCCGCGAAGATCAGCGACTTGCCGTCAGGGGACCAGGAGGGACGGGAGCCGTGATTGAAGTCTCCCGAGGTCACCTGCTGCGGAGTGCCGCCGTCGGCGGAGAGGACAAACAGCTGGGTGAAGCCGTCGCGGACGAATCCTCGCGCGCCGTCGGCCCGGTACTGCACCCTGCGGATCACCCGGGCGGGTTCGGCCCACCGGGCGCCCTCGGGTTTGGCCGGAAGAGAGACGAAGCTCTCGGGCTTCGAGGGGACCCGCATGCTGAACGCGATCTTCGTGCCGTCAGGGGACCAGGTCAGGGAACCGGGGCTCTGGGTCAGCTGGGTCAGCCGTGCGGTGTCGCCATCGTCCATCCAGCGCAGCCAGAGCTGGCTCGAGCCGTCGACGCTCGAGGTGTAGAGCAGCCGCGTGCCGTCGGGGGACCAGCGGGGGGAACCGTCGTTGCGGCTGCCGGTGGTCAGCGGGCGATGCCGCTTGCCGTCGACATCGACGATCCACAGGTTGGAGCGGGTCCGGTCCTGCATCACGTCCATGAAGTTGCGCACGTAGACGATATGCCTGCCGTCGGGGGAGATCTGCGGGTCCGAGGCCCACTCGAGTTGGAACACGTCCATCGGCTGGAGGGCGCCGGCCGGTTGAGACGCGGCGGCCGTCGTGGCCGGGCACACAAGGAGCGCGGCGAGCAGCAGCACTCGCAGAGGGGGTAGGCTCATGTCGGTCCTCGGACGGCTGCCCCGGGGGCGCCGATGTTCGGTGTTTACGGATCCGGAGGGGAGGGTAGCTCGGTTCCGTAGAAATACTGATCGAAAAATGGCGCGTAGTCGTTGCCGCTGACCGCCGTCAGCAGATCGATGACGTTTCCGGTGGTCGCGTACTTCCAGGCGAGACGATCCTGCATGTTGCGCAGGAACATGGCGAAGGCATCGTCGCCGAGTTCCTTGTGGATTGCGTACAGGAGGTACGGGCCCTTGCCGTAGAGCAGGTCGGTGCGATGGATCGACCCCTGGGCTCCGACCTGGGGCAGGCGGTTGGCCATCGGGATCGATGCGCTCTCGCAGGCCAGCTTGGCCTCCCGCTTCCAGCCGCCGACCTGGCGCCGGTACGCCGCGTCTCCCAACAGCTTGCGTACAACGAACGACGACGAGTACTCGGCGAAGGACTCGGAGAGCCACTGCTCATGAGAGGAACCGTACTTGACGACGTGGGCCCAGTACTGGTGGGCGATCTCGTGGGCGAACACGTGGTTGAAGCCGCGGCCTCCTTCGCGCCGGGCGTCGAAGGCCTCCTGGGTGATGTACATGGTGGCCGGCGGGGCGATGCCGAAGCCGTAGCTGTTGATCTCGATGATGTTGTATTCGTTGTAGGGGAACGGCCCGAGGAACGGCTCGTAGAACTTGATCATCTTGTATGCCAACGTCGGGAGCCGGCGGAAGGACTGTTTGTTCTTCATCGCGTAGGAGGCCACCCGGATGGTCATGTCGTCGAAGGTCTCTTCGTGAATGTGGTACTTGCCGGCCATCACGACGGGGTACTGAGTCGGCCGATCCAGCCAGGTCTCCAGGATCCGGGTGTCCTCGGTCTCTTCGTTGCGCAGTGTCTGTCCAGGCAGCAACGGGGTCCAGGGTTTCTCGACCTCGACCTTGGCGCGGAGGGTGAAGTAGCGGCCATTGAGCCAGGGCAGGGGAATGACCTCCGAGCCCCAAAGGCTGATGTAGTTGTCGCTACCCGGGCGGATCAGGAAATCCCCCTCGATGTCGAAGTTCAACTCGACCTTGCTCCCCGCCGGTGCCGGCTGATCGAGGACTACCGTCAGTGACGAGAAGTGATGGTGCATCGTCACCGGGTTGCCGTTCTTGTCGGTGACCTTGACGGTGATCGGCCGCGGGCGGTCCTTGCGGTCGAACACCCGGTCGCGATAGGACAGGTTGAATACCCGTTGATCGCGGCCGTGGGGGACCAGCGTCTCCTTGACGTTGAGCTTGGCGTGGCGGTTGCGGTCGCTGGTCGTCATGTCCAGCTCGACATGCCGCAAGAGGAAGAGCGGCTGCTCGAAGTCCCGGTAGCTGCGGCCGACCGGTTGGCTCGAGAGCATCCGGCCGAACACGCGCCCCTCTCCGCCGTAGCGCACCGCACGGTCGAGCTGTATCAGGGTTTCGGATTGGTTGTCGTAGTTGTCGTAGGTGTAGCGCACCGGCTCCTTGTCACCGGCGATCTCCGCGAAGGCGTAGATCGAGTCCGGCGCGTCCAGGTGCCATTGCAGCAGGCCGGGGATCCGGGTCCAGGAGGACTTGTCGAAATACTCGCGATGCTTCGGATAGTAGGAGGCGATCGAGGGCGCCTCGGTGTTGCCCAGGTCGGGGAGTTCCATACCGGCGCCGACGAAGACCATCTCGTCGAAGCGGTCCCGCAGCATCAGGGACGCGTCGCCGGACTCCGGTTTGAGCTTCACGGTTCGGGTCAGGTAGCGCAGAGGGGGGTGTTCCGCCGCCTCGGTGGAGACGTAGGTGTACTGGCCCTTGCCGCGAAAGTAGAAGCCGATCACCTGTTCGCCGGCGAGCAGGGGGGCGGCGGTGCCCTCGTCCAGCCGGAAGCGCATGCGCCCCAGCTCGAACTCCAGATCCTTGACTGCGCGGGTCTGCCCGCTTCCGGCGAGTTCGAGATTCTCGTAACGATCGATCAAGGTGGCAGCGCTCGGCGGTGGGGTCTCCGCCAGGGCAAGCGTGGTCAAACCGAGCACCATGGCGGCCAGTGCCGCGCGAATCCAGCCAAGCATGAGTATCCCCCTCTTCGGACGCAAAAGCAGGCCGTTCAAGGCCGTGGCTTGCCCCGATCATACACGCTGATTGGAGGGAGGCGGAGGGGGCGTCAGCCCTTGTCGAGGGCGCTCCACATGGCATCGATGTCGGTGAACTTGACCCGCGGCCGGGCGGACTTCTCGCCGGCGGCGGTTTCGAGGGCGTCGAGCTGCTTCCAGTCGTCGAAGCGGAACACCCGCGGCTGCCGCTCCGCCAGCAGGCCGTCGATGGCCTCGGCGGTCGGGGATTCGGGAGAGAGCGTCTTGCCGGCAGCGACATCCTCGACCATGCACTGCACCGTCTCGAGGGCGTCCGGCTTGTTGGTGCCGATCACGCCGCTGGGGCCGCGCTTGGCCCAGCCGGCGACGTACTCCCCGGGGCGCAGCGGGCCGTCGGTGGATTCCTGCACCCGTCCCGCGTCGTTGGGGATGATCGCCCAGTCGTCGCGGAAGGGCACGCCGGGCAGCGCGACGCCGCGATAGCCGACGGAGCGGAACACGAGGCCGGCTTCGAGGGTCTCGAACTCGCCGGTGCCGACGGCACGGGTGCGCCCGCCGGAAGCGCCCTCGAGCCGGTTGCGTTCGATGCGCACGGCGCTCACCTGGCCGGCGTCGTTCCCTTCGATTTCCACCGGCGACACCAGGAAGCGGATCTGCAGCTTCGATTCCTTCTCCGGTTCGCTGCGTCCCGCGAGTCCGTTCAGGATGTCCAGCTTGCGGGTCGTCATCTTGTCCGGGTTGGCTTCCAGCGCTTCCCGGGTCAGCTCGTCCAGCTGCATCTCCTCGGGGAGCACCGAGCACTCCGCCCGGGGCAACTCGCCGAGTTCCTTGATCTCGGTGTTGGTGAAGGCGGCCTGGGCCGGTCCCCGGCGGCCGAGCACGTAGACCCGCCGAACCTTGCTCTCGCGCAGCGCCTCCAGCGCGTAGTCGGCGATGTCGGTGGCGGCCAGCTCTTCATGGGTGCGGCAGAGGACCCGGGCGACGTCGACGGCGACGTTGCCCACGCCGACGATCACCGCGGCTTCCCGGGAGAGGTCGAAGCCGGCGTCGGCGTAGTCCGGATGCCCGTTGTACCAGGCGACGAACTCGGTGGCGGTGTAGCTGCCGTCGAGATCCTCGCCGGGGATGCCCAGCCGGCGGTCGCTGGGGGAGCCGGTGCAATAGACGACCTGGTCGTAGTGCCGGCGCAGGTCTTCGACCTGGATATCCCGTCCCAGCTCGACGTTGCCGAAGAAGCGGAATCTTTCGTTGGCGGCGGTGCGGGCGTAGACCGCGATCACCTTCTTGATCTTCTGGTGGTCGGGGGCGACCCCCAGCCGTACCAGTCCATAGGGAGTCGGCAGCCGGTCGAACATGTCGACCTCGACGGTCAGCCCGTCCTGGTCGAACAGGTGCTGGGCGGCGTAAAACCCGGTGGGGCCCGAGCCGACGATGGCGACGCGCAGCGGGCGTTCGGGACTACCGGGCTGAGACATGCCGACCTCCGAAGATGCGTTGCGGGAAGGGGCCTTGATACCATGGTGTCGGGCTACAGCCAAGGGAGTTTGCGGTGAACAATTTCGATCTGGTCTTGCTGGCTCTGGCGGGCGCGCTGGTCGTCTTCGGCATGTTCAAGGGATTGATCCGGATCCTGATCGGCATCGCCGCTCTGGTCGCCGCCTTCGCACTGGCCGCCAGCTTCCACCAACCGCTGGCGGACAAGCTGGCGGAGATGTCGGTGCCCTTCGTCGGGCAACGCCTGGTCGCCTACCTGCTGATCTTCGTCGGGGTGATGCTCGCCGGCGGCTTCCTCGCCCGGCTGCTGCGCAAGATGGTCAAGATCGCCATGCTCGGCTGGGCCGACCGGCTCGGCGGCGCTGCCCTGGGGCTCGTGGCCGCCGCGTTGATCTCGGCCCTTCTGGTGTTGCCGGCGGTGGCCTACTCGCCGACCACCCGCGACTGGATGACCGGCTCGACCCTGGCCCCCTACATCACCGTCGTGGCCGACGCCGCCAACTACATGGTTCCCGGCGAGTTGCGGGTGCGCTACCGGGAGGCGGTCGAGGATCTTCGCGAGCGCTGGCGGGAAGAGCAGTACCCCAGCATCTGACCGGAATCCGCCGGGCCATGGCGCCGGCCGGGTTCCGCTTGAAACCCGGCGGGTCGCGTCGTATGGTCCTCAATTCGTGCCCGGCCCACCGCTTTTCTGACCTCGTGGCCGGCCTTTGGGACCTACCGTGATCCGAGCTCAGAACCACAGCAGCTACCCCCGAGTAGGGGATACCGCCCTCGAAGAGCGCCTGCGCGACACCCATCGCGACTTCCTGCTGGGCAAGGCGAGCGCCGAGGCGCTGGCCGCGGTGCAGGACGAGATGGGCACCGTGCTCGTCGCCGACCAGAGCCGCGCCTTTATCCAGGTCGTGACCGACGGGATGGTGCGCTGGGACGGACCGCTCTCCTTCGTCAGCGAACATCTGAACGGCGTCGAACACGGCGGGCCGATGCGCTGGTTCGAGACCTGGTTGTTCGACCGCCGTCCGGTGGTCACCGGCCCGGTGGCGCGCAGCGGGGGATTCCTGCTCCACGGCTACAAGGTGGCCGAGGATGTGGCCCAGACCCATCTCAAGGTGGTGTTGCCCGGCGCGGTGACCTTCGCCCGCCTCGCCGACGACCGGCACTACGGCGATCTCGATGCCCTGGCCGATGCGGTGGCCGACGCGCTCGCCGCCGAAGTCGCTGAACTCGCCGCTGCGGGAGTGCGTTGGTTCCAGCTCGACGAGCCCTGCCTCTGCCGTCACGCCGAGGATGCCGACCGGGTCATCCGCACCGCGTCGAAGATCTTCGCCGCCGCCGGCGACGAGGCCACCACGATCCTCTCGACCTACTTCGGTGATCTGTCGGCGCTGGCGGGTCGTCTCGGCGAGCTGCCCGGGACCCACCTGGGCCTCGACTGGATTCACGATGGGGGCGAGGCCGGCGAGGCGCTGCTGGACAAGGCGCCCGAGTCGAAGGGGCTGGCCCTCGGCTTGTTCGACGCAACCCGCACCGTGCACGAGGATGCGGCCGATGTCGCCGCCCGGCTCGCGCCGCACCGGGAAAAGCTGATGAAGCATGACGTGCTTGTGGGTCCCCAGGCCGGGCTGGAATTGCTGCCCAAGGACCAGGCCTTCGACAAGCTGATGCAGGCCCGCTATCTGGTGGAGAGCCTGCGCGGAGACTGGAAATGGGAGTGACCACCACCACCTTCGGGCCGTTGCCTCCCTTCGCTCCGCTGCGCGAGGCACGGCAGAAGCACGCCGACTACGAGATCGAGGACGCCGAACTTCACGCCGCCGAGCAGGCGGATAGCCGGGCCGCCTTCGAGCGGGTGGTCTCCGCCGGCGTCGGTGCGGTCACTATCGGATCGTCGGCACCCGAGTGGCTCTGCCGCTGGGCGGTGCCGGTGACCTCCGGCGTCGAGGCCACCGGCCCGGTCCGGCCGTGGGCCGGTCGCTGGCAGGAACGCGCGCTGATTCAGGCCGCGCCCGAGGCGGACGGTTCCTGGCTCGGCTCGTTCCGCGCCCAGGCCGCCGCCGCCGGTGCCGGGGTCCTGCGGGCGATTCTGCCCGGAGCCCACTACTGGATGGATGTCTCCTTCGACGAGCACCACCAGAGCCGCGCCGCCTGTTGCGAGGCGCTGGCCGGTCGGATCGCGGCCGAGGTAGCCGCCCTCGCCGCCGAAGGGGTGAAGGCGTTCCAGCTCGATGAACTGGCGTTGGGGCATCGCCCCGGCGAGCACGGATTGGCCCGGGCCGCGCTGGACACCGTTGCCGCTGCGGCGGGGGGCGGCGAACTCTGGCTCGGAGTGGGCGCTCTCGATGGAGCCGTGCTGTCGGCGGTCAAGGACTGGCCGGTCACGGGGGTCGCCGTTGACGTCTCACAGCCGGGTCTCGATCTGGCGCCCCTGGGTGGGTTGGGCGACCTGCGCATCCTGGCCGGCGTCGGCGGGGAACATGGCGATGCGGATTCGATCGCCGAGCGGGTTGCACGACTCCGCGAGCAGATCGGTGACGAACGCCTGATCCTGTCTACCGGTGCGGGGTTCGAATACCTGGAGAGCGACGAGGCGGGCAAGCGCCTCGAACGGCTGATTCAGGCCGCGGGCTAGTCTGGCTCGCTAGCGAACGCCGGCCGCCAGCGCCATCAGGCGCCGGAAGGCGGCCTCGACCATCGACTCCGCTTCCTGACGGGTCGGCGCCGACGCCTCCAGTGAAATCAATACCTTGGCGTCACGGCGGTCGAAGCCCGGCGCGTGGGCCTTGATCCAGACTCCGGGGTGCTCCGTGGCCGCGGTCTCGATCATCGGCAGGATCGCCGACTCATCTCCCGTCGGCGCCTCGACCTCGCGAATCACCAGGTGCCCCTTGGGAGCCAACTCCTTGAGCACGGGGATGGCGTTGTCGAACACCGAACGCATCTCTTCGGGGGAGCCGGGCAGGCAGAGCACGCCGGTTCCGCCGCTCATGCGCAGGAACATGCCGGGGACGACGCCGATCTCGTTGGCGATCGCCTCGGCGTTGACCGGGAGCGCGCAGATCTTTTCCCGCGCCGCGGTCAGGCCGGTTTGCCAGACCTGCTTGCGCTTGCGCAGACGCAGGTAGGCGTCCTCGACCATCTGGCGGGCGACGGTGTGGGCCTTGAGCGGCAGCTTGACCGCGTCGGATACCCCTTCGAGGGTGCGGTCGTCGTCGGAGGGGCCGAGCCCTCCGATCACGACCACCAGGTTCGGCTGACGGGAGAGCGCCTCGCGCACCGAAGAGGCGATAGCGCGCTGGACGTCATCGACCAGGGTGATCCGATGGACCAGCGCTCCCCGCTGGGTGAAGTAGTCGGCGATGAACGGGGCGTTGGCGTCCCGTACCCGGCCCTTGATCAACTCACGGCCCACCGAGACGATCTCGACGTGCAGGGGGCCACTGCGGTCGGGTTGAACCCGGGGAGCGGCCTCACCGTCACGATTCCAGCCGCGATTGTCGCCGGCGTTCCGCTTACTCTGCCTGTCCATCACCCGAGCACTCCGGTCAGCCGGCGCGCTCCGCTTTCTGAAGAGCGCTACGCATCTTCGAGAACGCCACCAGGATATCGGTGGCGGTGATGATGCCGACCAGCTTCGTATTGCGCACCACCGGCAACGCGCCGATCTTGCGTTTGGCCATGAGGGCCGCCGCCTTGCCCGCATCCTCGGCGGGCTCCACGGTCAACACTCCGCGGCGCATGATATGGCGAACGCGCTTGGGCCGCACGTGCAGGGTCGTTTCGCCGTCGGCGCCGGAAGAAACCGCCCCCTTGCGGCTGCGAGGGCCCAGGGCCTTGTAGAGGTCGCGGTCGGAGACGATCCCCACCACCTTGCGCTTCTCGACCACCGGCAGATGGCGGATTTTCTCGTAGTGCAGCAGGAAGAACACCCGGTCGATCATGTCCTCGGGGGCGACGGTGAATACCTGGGGTTTCATCAGGTCCTTGACGGTCATCGGCGACTCCTTTCCCCGTGTTCAGCGCGTTTCCGGTGGGAGAAGACCGAAGTCTAGTGCGCGGTTTTCGGCCGCGGCTAGGGCAAACAGGGCCGGATACCGCCCCATTTCGGTGGGTTTCCGGCCGGGCGCCTAGCGGTTCGCCGGGATGCGGATCTTCTGGCCCGGGTGGATCACCGAGCGCCGGGAGAGCTTGTTGTGGCGCAGCAGGTCGCCGAGGCGCACCCCGTAGGCCGAGGCGATCTTGATCAGGCTCTCGCCACGCTTGACCACGTGATGCTCGATCCGCCCGGGAAGGCTGCCGCTCACCTGGAGCTTCTGCCCGGGGTGGATCCGGCCGCGCCGGTCCTTGATCCCGTTGAGCCGGCGCAGTTCGCCCAGGCTCAGGCCGTAGCGTTTGGCGATCAGCGTCAGGTTTTCGCCCCGCCGCACCACGTGAATCAGCGGGGCGGCGGCACCACCACCCTGAACCCTTAGTTTCTGGCCGACGAGGATCTTGTTGCCCCGCACCCGGTTGATGGTGCGTAGCTGGCTCAGGCTCATGCCGTGGCGTTCGGCGATCTCCGACAGGGTGTCGCCGCGCCGGACCACGTAGACCGTCTCCGCCGCGGGCATGGTCAGCGCCCGGTCGCCGGCGGAGGCCGGGATCCAGACCCGGGTTCCGGCCGGGATCGGCAGGCCGCGATCCAGGGCGCGGGAGGACCAGGCGGGGTTGACCGCGGCGAGTTCGCGCAGCGGAACGCCCCAGCCCCGGGCCAGCCCGCCCGGACTCACCGGATGTTCCAGTCGCACCCGGCGCAGGTTCATCGGCGCCTCACGGCGCAGGCCCGGGAACCTCTCGTCGGGGTCGCGGGCCAGGCGGCGGGCCGCCAGGAACTCGGCGTAGAAGTTTCTCGAGGCGAAGCCGAAGGTGCGGGAGCGGTAGTTCTTGTAGATCTTGCCGAAGTCCCGGCCGTGGGCCCGCACCGCCCGCTGCATGCCGGCGACGCCATGGTTGTACGAGGTGATGGCGAGCGCCCAGTTGTTCAGCTTGTCGTGGGCGTTCCCCAGGTAGCGGGCCGCCGCCTCGCCGGCGACGATCGGGTCGAGCCGTTCGTCGATGGCGCTGTTGATCCTCATGTACTGGCGTCCGGTGCCCCGGGTGAACTGCCAGACACCGACCGCTCCGGCGCTGGAGCGTGCCCGGGCCTGGAACGAGGACTCGACGTGGGGCAGGTAGGCCAGGTCTTCGGGCAGGCCCCGGTCGCGGAAGATCTTGCGCAGGGCGGTGTCGTAGCGGCCGCTGATCTCGAGGCCCCGGCGGAAGCGTTCCCGCAGACCGCGTTGACTGCGGATCCGTTCGTGGGCGCCCTTCAGCCCGTTCTCACCTCCGTGGGCCCGGATCCGCTGGACCAGTTCCCGGTCGCCGGCGCTCAGGCGCCGTCCACGGCGGACCTTGTCCTCGAGGCGGCGCAGCTTCTTCTCCCACGCCTCGTTGAGAAAGTCAATGAACTCCCGCTGGCGATCGGTGTAGCGGTCGGAGACCTTGCCGGGGAGGGTGGCGACCTCGTAGCGCAGGCCGGGGTAGCGGACGTCATGGACCACCACCTGGCCCATGCTCCAGGTGCCGAACACGTCTTCCCAGAAATCGACGTTGGCCTCGATGGCCTCGACCCGGGGGAAGGGTCCGTCTTCGGCGAGGGCCTGGCCGGCAGCGAGCCAGGCGGTCAATAGCAGCACCACCGCGACGGACCGTCGAATCATCTGTTCCACCCCGATTCCGGACTCGGTCCGCCGCCACGGCATCCCTGCATCCATCCTCCGACGTTTTTTCCACCGGCGCAAATGAATGAAAGCCCGGAAGGCCTGAACAAGGCCGACTTTGCGAAAAAAAGTAAAATAACCGAGTAATTCTGTCCAGGATGCCAAATGGCTACAGCGGCGGCGTTTTCCGGATCAGGTGATACGTCGATGCGGCATTTTGTTGTCGTTCTGCCAAAATACCGCCTTGACGGGCCGGTTCACGCAGCGTAATCTGACTGCGATTCAGCCCCCTACTGTTCTGAGGAAAGTGATGTCCGAACTGATGACGTACGAGAAGCCTACGATCGTTAGCCTGGAAGGGCGCGAGATCCTCGAGTCGATTGGACCGGCCATGGCCGGCCCGAGCGGCGGACCCGATCTTGGTGCTTCGATGGACCCGTACGGTGGCGCCGGTTTCGGTGGCGGTTCTTCCCGCCGCGGCTCCCGCTAGCTCCGTTAGTCCAGTCCAGTAGAACGGCACGCACCGCAGAAACGAGGCGCCGAAGCGCCCCGTTGGCGGTGCGTTCGTGTGTCTGGGCCCCGGCTCAGCCCTCGGACGATTCTTCGGCATCCAGCGCCGTCAGCTCCCGGGTCAGAAACTCGAAGGCTTCCTGGGGCGTCGACGCCACGGTGAAGAGGTTCGGGTCGTCCGGGGAGATCGTGCCCCACTTCACCAGCGCATCGATGTTCATCACGTCGTTCCAGAACTCGGCGCCGTAGAGCACCGTCGGCATCTTGCGGCCGATCTTTCCGGTCTGGACCAGCGTCAACAGCTCGAACAGTTCGTCCATGGTGCCGAAGCCGCCGGGGAAGACCACCAGCCCCTTGGCCAGGTAGACGAACCAGAACTTGCGCATGAAGAAGTAGTGGAACTCGAACAGCAGTTCCCGGGTGATGTATTCGTTGGCCGTCGGTTCGTTGGGCAGGCTGATGCCCAGCCCGATCGAGACTCCCGACGCGTCGGAGGCGCCCCGGTTGGCCGCTTCCATGATGCCCGGTCCGCCGCCGGAGCAGACGATGAAGCGGCGCTTGGAGCCCTTGAGCGACTTGGACCACTCGGTCATCAGCCGCGCCAGTTCCCGGGCTTCGTCGTAGTAGCGGGAGAGCATCACGCCCGACTCGGCGCGCTTGATCGCGGTCTCGTCCCCACCGGCCTTGGCTTTCTTCAGCGCTTCCTGCGCCTCGCCGGAGTCGATGGCTCGGGCTGAGCCGAAGAAGACCACGGTGTCCTTGACGTTGTAGTGGCCGAAGCGGGATTGGGGCTCGATGTACTCGCTCAGGATGCGGATCGTGCGCGCATCCCGGCTGTTGAGGAACTCGAGATTCTTGTAGGCCTTCATCGGGTCCATCTCTCCCAGGTGATCGGTCCGGCGTAGGCGCCGGACCGGAAAACGGACCGCGACAGTCTACAGGAAGGAGCGAGGGATCCGGCCGGTTCCCGCCTAGAGTTCGACGACGGCGTTCTCGTCTTCGATTTCCGCCTTGCGGCGGAAGGCCCACAGCACCACGGTGCCCAGTCCTGCCCAAGCGACGAAGAACCAGGAAAGGGTTCCGATGAAGGGCACGGCGAACAGCAGGTGCAGCACGAACAGCCCGAGCACCAGCGCCAGGGCCGGGGAGTCCTTCTTCGCGCCGGCCATCTTGAGCAAGCGCCGGCCGGTCATCAGCGCGATCGGGATCTTGCCCAGATAGAGGGCCAGCCAGGTCAGCAGGGTGCCGAGCACCGTGAACACCAGGGTGGTGAGCACCGCCGCCGAGAGCGTGCTGCCGCCGAGGGTGTCGAACACAGCAGCCGGGACGACCATCATCACCAGGGCCACGGCGACCACCGCCACCGGCCAGACGATCGAACTGCCGAAACCGACCAGTCCGCCGAAGAGCAGCTGGGAGCCGGCGCTGCTGTCGATGGCGCGGAGCAGCACCCCCCGGGCCAGGGCCAGGATCAGGAGCCCCAGCAGGATCGAGCGGAGCAGCATCCAGTTCCACTCGAGGATGCGCTCCCAGATCTTCTGACCGCTGCTGGAGGCCTCTTCCTCGTCATCGTCGTCGTCGGCCTTCTGCCCTTGATAGAGCACCTGGCCGCCGATGGTGCCGGCCGACGCCGGATCCTCTTCCCGCCGGGAGGAGTAGCGCAGGTTGCCGCCGACCTCGAAGTCATCCTCGAAATCGATGGAGTCGAAGGTCAGCCGGGCCTGGCCGCCGACCGAGCCGCTCATCTCGAGCTCCCCGCCCTTGGCCGAGAGGTTGCCGTCGATCCGGCCGCCGAAGCGGCTGCGGGCGCCCATGATCCAGGCGTTGCCGGTGATGTGGGCGCCGTCGACCACACGCACCTGGGTACCGATGACGATCAGGTCCCCTTCGATGGTGCCGGAGATCGTGACCGCGTTGCCGAAGACCCGCACCGAGTCGCGGACCACCCCGTCGATCTCGATGGCGTTGGCCCAGACCACGACGTCGCCGGTGACCTCTCCCTCGATGTCCAGGTTCTCGATCCAGATAGCCGCCAGATCACCGTCGTACAGGCCGTCGATGGTGACCTCGGGCATGGCCAGGCCGTAGCGGTCTCCGGTCAGGGTCTCGTTCTCGTCGACCCGGATCGACTCGCCCTTGAGGAAGGTCTCGCCGCCGAGGAATCCGCCGTCGTCTTCGAGGGTGGCCTCGGCCTGTTCGCCGGTCTGCTCCGCCTCGTTTTCGGCGTCGCCGCCGGAGCTTTCGTCAGCGGGGGCGCCGGCGGAGTCGGCAGACTCCGCGGCAGGGGAGCCTCCCTCGGCCGCCTGCTCCTGGCTCCAGGCGGGCAGGGCGAGGCCCAGCGCCGCCACGAGCAGGCTGATCAGGCTCCAGATCCGGATCAAACGCATCATCTCACCTCTATTCTGGGCGCCCCGAGACGGGCCTGGCCGGGTTTCCAGCCGGGAGGTCCGTTCGGCACCCCAAGCGGTTCCGGGCGGCCGCTGTCCGGTAGCCGTTTCGGCGCTGCCGGCCGCGCTACCACGGGAACAGCTCCCGCAGGCGGCGGGCCTGACGCCGGGAGAGCGGGATCTCGTCTCCATGCTCGGTGCGCAGCAGGATGCGGTAGGTGCCCGCCTCGGCCGGCAGGATCTCGCCGATCCGCGCCAGGTTGACCAGGTAGCAGCGGTGGCTGCGGAAGAAGCGGTCCCCCAGTTCGGTCTCGAGCTCCGCCAGGGTTTTCTCGACCAGGAACCGCCCCTCGGCGGTGTGAGCGAAGATCAAGGCATCCTCGGCCTCGATCCAGAGCACCTCGTCCGGGTCCAGCAGCACGATCTTGTTGCCTCGCTTGCCGGTGACCCGCACCGGCGGCCCGGAGTCGCTGCGGGCCTCCCGGGTCAGATCCTTGCGGATCTGATCCAGCGCATCGAGCAGGCCCGCAGCTGCGGCGGGGTCGTTGCTCTTTTCCTGCTTCGATTCGGACAGCGTCTTTCGCGCCCGCTCCAGGGCCTCGGCGAAACGGCTTCGGCTGAAAGGCTTGAGCAGGTAGTCCAGGGAGCGGTATTCGAAGGCGCGCACCGCGTACTGGTCGAAGGCGGTGGTGAAGATCACGTGAGGCAGATCGTCGAGTTGCTCCAGCACGTCGAACCCTTCACCGCCGGGCATCTGCACGTCCAGGAAGCAAAGGTCGGGTCGCGACGATTCGAGCAGCTTGACCGCCTCGGCGACGTTCTCCGCCTCGCCGATCAGTTCGAAGTCGTCATGCTTCTTCAGCAGGCGCTTGATCCGTTCGCGAGCCAGCCGTTCGTCGTCGACGATCACGCAGCGCACTTTCATCGGGCCTCCTCGGGGGTAGCGGAAACGTCCGCGTGGGGAATCGAGACGCGCGCGGTGGCGCCGGGACCGTCGATGCCGGTCAGGAGTTCGATCGAACCGGCCTCGCCGTAGCGAGTCTGCAGCCGGTCCCGGACGTTGTGCAGGCCGTGCCCTTCGCGGAAGACCCGGTCCCGGGATTTGACTCCGGGGCCGTCGTCCCGCACCTCGACCCGGAGCACCCCCGCCTGCACCCGCGCCCGGATGGTGACGGTCCCTCCACCTTCCCGGGGGGCGATGCCGTGGCCGATGGCGTTCTCCACCAGCGGCTGCAGGATCAGGCCGGGGACCGGGATCTCCCTTGCGGCCTCGTCGACCTGCCAGTCGACCCGCAGCCGCTCGCCGAAGCGAGCCTGTTCGATGGTCAGGTAGTTGCGGGTGAAGTCCAGCTCTTCGCGCAGGGGAACCGGTTCGGCGCCGGCGACCTTGAAGGTGTAGCGAAACAGGTCGGCCAGGGTCTGCAGCACCTCTTCGGCCTCGTCGACATCCTCTTCCAGGAGCGACGAGATGGTGTTCAGGGTGTTGAAGAAGAAGTGCGGGTTGATCCTGGCCTGAAGCGCCGCCAGCTTGGCCTCGGCCGCCTGCTCCCTTAGCCGGGCTTCGACCAGCCGCACCTTCTCGACCTCTTCCAGACTGGCCGCCAGGCGGAGCCGCAACCCTTCGTAGACGTAGACCACGGTGCCGACCAGTAGCGCCAGCAGCACGTTGATCGCGCCGATGGCGGCCATCTGGCGGATGTCCCGCAGGATGAACAGCGGGAACATCAGGACCACCGCGACGGTTCCGAGCAGGGCATCGGCGGCCAGGGTCAGGACCAGCAGCGCTCCGCCGGTAAGCGGACTGAGCTGGCGGATGCGCGGGAACAGCATCGAGGTCAGCAGCACCGTCATGCCGACCACGTTGGCGAACAGGATCGAGATCCAGAGCACCGGTCCCTCGAGGGTGCCGCGCAGCAGGAAGGCCACCGAGATGCCGACCAGGGCGCCGGCCACGGTGTTCCCCACCAGCCACAGCAGGATCTGGCGCCAGATCGGGAAGCCGAGGCGTTCGCTCATCGGGCCCTCGCCAGGACCAGGGTCACGTCGTCGTGGGAGATCCGCGACCCGCTCCACTGGCGCAGCTCTTCCAGCACCTGGGCGGCGACATCATCCAGGGGCTGTTCCCGGCGCGCGGCGAGGAAGTCGATCAGCCGGTCGAGTCCGTACTCCTCGTCGTCCTCGCCCGGTGCTTCCTGCACGCCGTCGGTGAACATCGCCAGCAGGTCGCCGGGCTCCAGGGTCAGGCTGCTGGTCTCGTAGGTCGCGTCGCCGAACAGGCCGATGGGGAACGAGCGGTCGCTCAACTTGCGCACGCCGTTCTTGCCGATCACCACCGGCGGCAGGTGGCCTGCGTTGGCGTAGCACAGGCGCCGCTCGGAATGGTCGTAGCAGGCGAAGAACATCGTGGCGTAGCGGGAGGTCGACGACGAGAGGTGCAGCATGTTGTTGACCCGGGAGGCCAGCCCGTCGGGGGTTACCCCGGGCATGGCCAGCGAGCGCACCGAGGCCTGGAGGCTCGCCATCAACAGCGACGCGGGCACCCCCTTGCCGCTGACGTCGGCAACCACCAGACCCAGGGTCTGGTCATCCAGCGGCAGGTAGTCGAAGTAGTCGCCGCCGACGCCGATGGCCGGGATGCAGATTCCCTGGAGCTCCAGCCCCTCGAACGGGGGAGGGTTTGCCGGCAGGAGACCCTGCTGCACGTCCCGGGCGATGGAAAGTTCCCGCTCCAGCGCTTCCTTGCGGCGCAGGGTGGCGTAGCTCTCTTCGAGCTGCCGCCGCATGCGGTCGTAGGTGTGGAGCGCCGTGCCGGCGCCGATGGCGACCAGGGTGTTGGTCGCCACGATCAGCACCGCCACCTGCAGCCGGGCCAGGATGAACAGCGGCTGGAAGGCGATCACCGCCAGGGAGCCGAACAGGGCGCCGGCAGCCAGGGTCAGCGTCTGCAGTACCAGCCGCAGGATCGTGGGGAAGCGCCCCAGCAGCGGAAAGATCAGGCGGGTCGAGGTCAGGACGCTGAAGCCGACCACCTCGGCGAACAGCACGCTCGAGCGCAGGGCCGGGGCCAGATCGACGCCGGTGGCGACGACCACCGCGGCGGCCACCAGACAGCCGACGATTCCCCAGCCGATGGCCCAGCCGAGGACGTAGGGCAGGCTCGGCAGGGAGACATCGCCGGCGTCTCCGCCCGGTCTACCGGCTACCGGCTCGCCCATGGTTCGTTCGGCCTCCCCGGCGCGACGCGCGCCGGACCCGTCATTATTCCACACGGGAAGGTCCGGTTTCGGCCGGCGGCCTCCGGAGCCCGGCACCCGCGAACGCTATACTGAACGACATCTCCACGGAGGATCGGGACGATGGCCCTGGTCGACGGATTCGGCCGTCAGCACGATGATCTGCGCGTCTCGGTCACCGACCGTTGCAATCTCCGCTGCGCCTACTGCATGCCGGAGGAGCCCGAGTGGTTCCCCCGGGAGCGGATCCTCTCGTTCGAGGAGATCGAGCGCCTCGTGCGGCTCCTGGTTGCCGACGGAGTGCGCAAGGTACGCATTACCGGCGGAGAACCGCTGGTGCGCTCGGGCATCGAGTCCCTGGTCGGCATGCTCGCCGCCATCGACGGAGTCGAGGATCTCTCGCTGACGACCAACGGCGTGTTGCTCGATCGCCTGGCCGAGCCGCTGCGCCGGGCCGGGCTGCGGCGGCTCAACGTCAGCCTGGACACCTTCCGCGCCGACCGTTTCGCCGAGCTTACCCGGCGGGATCAACTCGACCGGGTGCTGGCCGGCCTCGTCGCGGCCCGGGACGCGGGATTCGAGCGGATCAAGATCAACACGGTGCTGATGCCCGGAGTCAACGACGACGAGGTCGAGGAGATCGTCGAGCGCAGCCGCCGCGAAGGCTACGAGGTGCGCTTCATCGAGTTCATGCCGCTGAGCAACGGGAGCTGGGACCCGGCCCGGGTGTTGAGCGGGGACAAGGTGCGGGAGCGCATCGAGGCCCGTTGGCCGCTGACGCCCGACCCGGCGGGGGATCCCCACGCTCCGGCAACCCGCTACCTGTTCACGGACGGCGCCGGTGCCGTCGGCTTCATCAACTCGGTGACCGCGCCTTTCTGCAGCAACTGCTCTCGTCTGCGGCTGACCAGCGACGGCCACTTCCGGGTCTGCATCTACGACAACAACGAGGTCGACCTCAAGACGCCGATGCGCGCCGGGGCCTCGGACGAGAGCCTGCGCGAGCAGGTGGTCGAGGCGCTCTCGCGCAAGACCCGCGGCGGAGCCCTCGAGATCGTGGAGAAGCAGGCGGCGCTGCCCCTGGCGCGCACGATGCACCAGATCGGCGGATAGTCGGCGACTGCCCCCGTACAGGCGGCCGAAAACGCCGCCGGCATCTATACTCCGAGGTCGCCGATTCAACCTGACGCCGGAGGGTGCCGTGATTCCCAGGACCGTCTTCGAAGAAGACCACGAGATTCTGCGCCGCAGCGTGCGCGAGTTCCTGCTCGAGGAGGCGGTGCCCCACAACGACCGCTGGGAAGAGCAGGGCCAGGTCGACCGCAAGATCTGGCTCCAGGCCGGCGAGATGGGCCTGCTGTGTCCCGATCTGCCCGAGGACCTGGGCGGGCTGGGACTGGACTTCCGGGCCAACGCCGTGGTCAACGAGGAGATCTGGCGGCTGGGGCTGTCGGGAATCGGCTGGCCGCTCCATTCGGATATCGCGGCTCCCTACATCACCCGCTACGGCACCGATGAGGCCAAGGCGGAGTACCTGCCCGGTTGCGTCAGCGGCGAGATCATCACCGCCCTCGGCTTGACCGAGCCCGGCGCCGGCTCCGACCTTCAAGGGATCAGCACCACCGCCGTCGAGGATGGCGACCACTTCGTGCTCAACGGCTCCAAGACCTTCATCACCAATGGGCAGCTCTCGGACCTGGTGGTGTTGGCTGCCAAGACCGATCCGGCCGCAGGCGCCAAGGGCATCAGCGTCTTCCTGGTCGAGACCGCCTCCGACGGTTTCACCAAGGGCACCAACCTGAAGAAGGTCGGGATGAAGGCCCAGGACACCTCCGAGCAGTTCCTGGTCGACGTGCGGGTGCCGAAGCGCAACCTGTTGGGGCAACTCAACGCCGGGTTCGGTTACCTGATGTCGGAGCTGGCCCAGGAGCGGATTTCGGTGGCGCTCGGTGCCGTGGCCGGAGCCGAGGCGGTGCTGGAGCAGACCGTCGCCTACGTGCAGGAGCGCAAGGCCTTCGGCAAGACCATCGCCGCGTTTCAGAACACCCAGTTCAAGCTGGCCGAGATGGATACCGACATTTCGCTGGCCCGGACCTTCCTCGATCGCTGCCTGGAACTTCTGGTCGCGGGCAAGCTGGATGCGGCCACGGCGGCCAAGGCCAAGCTGTCGGCCACCGAGGTCTACCACCGGGTTTGCGACGAATGCGTCCAGCTCTTCGGCGGCTACGGCTACATGTGGGAGTACCCGGTGGCCCGCGCCTGGGCGGATTCACGGGTGCAGCGGATCTACGCCGGCTCCAACGAGGTGATGAAGCTGATCATCGGCCGGGACCTGCTGAAGGGCTGACCCAGGGCGTGCCTGGAACCGCCGCGCGATTCAGTTGAGGTCCGCCTTGCTGCCTGGGTGGTCCGAACGCATCGCCTTGAGCGCCAGCACCCGCTGCAGCGATTCGTCCAGCAGCACGCTGGCCCGCTGCTGGCGCACCCACAGGTTGTCTTCCTCGAGCAGCGACTGACGGATCGCCGGTTCGATCGGCAGATGGGCGCAGGCGGAGTTGACCGCGGCCTCGAAGGAGACCCGGTCGTCCATTACGAAGCTCTCCCCGGGGCCCCGGCGCAGCTCTCTCAGTAGAGCGCTCTGGGACGCCAGCAGTTCCAGCTTGGCTGCCTGGGCGTCGTCGCCGTCCTCGTCCACCGGGGTCTCGCCCAGGGGGCGAATCTGTACCCGCCGGTAGGGTCGCTCCTGCACCACCTTGTTCAACTCGACCCGCTGCAGGCCGATCAGGCGCAGCAGCATGCGGCCGTCGGCCAGGGTATCCAGTTCCTCGATGCGCCCGACGGTGCCGATCGGGTGGAACGGAGGGCTGCCCTCGTAGTTTTCCTCGAAGCCCTCTTCCAGCAGCGAGATGGCGATCAGTCCCTCGCCGGCCACGGCATCCTGGACCAGCTCCCGGTAGCGGGGCTCGAACACGTGCAGCGGCAGGACCACACGGGGGAAGAACACCACGTTGGGCAGCGGGAAGACCGGCACCTCGTTGCTGGCCGAGACCGAGCGGACATCTTGCATGGGCGCTCCCTGAGATTGGCGGCGGGGGAAAACGGCAGGGGAATCATACCAATCCGGGCCAATGTGCCCGGGGCGGCGGCGGCTGGTAGAGTCATGGAGGCAATCAGGCCCGTTTCGAAGAGGAGCGAACCCATGCGCCAGATCATGCGTGCCACCGCCATCGCGGTCGGACTGCTGGCCGCCGCCGGCGCCTTCGCCGCCGGCAACTCCAAGAAGATCACCGATGTCGAGGCGTCCCCCGAGCAGGAGGCGACCCGACACTTCAACCAGGGCATCCAGCTGCGGGACGCGGCCTGGAAGGCCGAAGAGAAGCTCGCCGCCGAGAGCGACCCGAAGAAGATCGAGAAGCTCGAGAAGAAGATCCGCGGCTTCTACGAACGGGCCGTCGAGGAACAGCTGAGCGCGACCAAGCTCAACCGCCGGTTCCACGAGGCCTACAGCAGCCTGGGGTACGCCTACCGCAAGCTCGGTGACTACACCGCCGCGCTCAAGGCCTACGACACGGCTCTGGCGCTGGAGCCCGACTACCCCGAGGCCATCGAGTACCGCGGCCAGGCCTACCTGGGCCTCAACCGGATCGACGAGGCCAAGAAGGCCTACATGGCGCTCTACGGCAACGACGCCGAGAAGGCGGGGATGTTGCTCGACGCGTTCCGCGCCTGGGTGCAGAGCGGCCCCGACGTGCCGGCCGACAAGGTCAAGGAGGTCGAGGGTTGGATCGCCGACCGGGCGAAGATCGCCGGCATGACCGGCCGCGGCCACGACGGTGGCAACGGCTGGGCGAGCAAGGGCCACGAAGTCGGTAACGGCCTGGAAGGCCACACAGAAGGCAACGGTCTGGCCGGTGACGCAGCCGGCAGCGGTGACCGCTAGAACGAACACGATCTTGTCCCTTGCGGCGGCGGCGCTGATCGCGCTGTCGTCCGCATGCGGGCATGTTCCGCCGGAGACGGTCCCGTCCGCCGGCGATCCGCCTCCCACAAGCGAAGCCCACCGGATCCCTGCGCCGGACCTGACGCCGCGGGTCGACGGCGGCTACGCCTGGAACCTGCCGCCGGGGTTCGCCCCTCCGCTGGTTCCCCGGCACAACCCGATGTCCGAAGCCAAGGTCGAACTCGGCCGTCGGCTCTTCTTCGATCCAGCCGTTTCCGGAGACGGAAGCCTCTCCTGTGCCGGTTGCCACCGTCCCGAGCGGGCGTTCACCGACGGCCATGCCCAGGCGGTCGGGGCGACCGGCCAGCAACATCCCCGCAGTTCGATGGCGCTGATCAACGTGGCCTACAGCCCCAGCTACACCTGGGTCGGCGACGAGCTGCTGCAGCTCGAGGACCAGATCCGGATTCCGCTGTTCAACGAGGATCCGATCGAGATGGGGCTGGCCGGTCGCGAGCGGGAGATGCTCGACCGGCTGAAAGCGGATCCCCGCTATCCGCCGCTGTTCCGCGCAGCCTTCGCCGAACGGGGCGCCCGGGCGGCAGAGCCGGATGTCGACGAGGTGATCGATGCCCTGGCTGCCTACGTACGCAGCCTGATCTCGGCGGAGAGCCCCTACGATCGCCGTGTGTTCGCCGATGAGGCCGGGGCGCTGTCGCCGGCGGCCGAGCGGGGAATGGAGCTCTTCTTCTCGGTGGAGTTGGCCTGCGGCACCTGTCACGGCGGGATCGCCTTCGCCGGTCCGCTGCGCTCCACCCGGTCGCCGGACACCGAGCCCCAACTGGAGCACAACGGCCTGTTGGCCGATGCGGCCGCCCGGTTCAAGGTGCCGACTCTGCGCAACATCGCCCTGACCGGGCCCTACATGCACGACGGGCGGTTGGCGACCCTGGACGATGTGCTGGATCACTACGCCTCGGGCGGGGTGCCGGGCGAGGGGCGCAGCGAGCAGATCCGGGGGTTCTCGCTGGATGAGGGGCAGCGCCGTGACCTGCTGGCCTTCCTCGAGAGCCTGACCGATGACAACCTCGCCACCGATCCGCGCTTTGCAAATCCCTTCGCCGATGGGATGATCGGCGGATGAATCGCAAGACCATGGCGTGGATCGCGGGCCTGGCCTTCGTGGTCCTGATCTTCTTCCACATGGATTTCTGGCGCACCCAGCGCACCGACCTCTGGTTCGGCTGGCTGCCCCATGAGATGGGCTACCGCATCGTCTGGATGGGCTTCGCCTGGATCTACCTGATGGTGCTCTGCCGGATGTTCTGGAACGAGGAGCGCCCGTGATCGCCGCGGTGGTCTTCTACATCCTGATGGTGGTGGTCGTCGGCGCCTGGGCCACCCGCACCGCCGGCAAATCTCCCGAGGAGTACTTCCTGGCCGGGCGGCGCCTGGGGCTGGTGGTGCTGTTCATGGCGCTCTTCGGCACCAACTCCACCGCCTTCGTCTTCATCGGGGCGCCGGGCAAGGCGTACCACGAAGGCGTCGGGATGTTCAGCATCAACGCGCCTATCGTCGCGCTCTGCACGCCGCTGACGTTTCTCCTCGTGGGGATACCGGCCCGGCGCATGGCCGGCCGGCTCAAGGCGCTGACCCCGGCGGAACTCTACAGCCGCCGCTTCGGCTCTCACGCCGTGGGTATCCTGCTGTTCCTGTTCTACACCGCCTACACGATTCCCTACATGGTGCTGGCGGTGAAGGGAGCCGCGATCACCCTCGAGGGGATGACCGGCGGCGCGGTCACCGTCTGGATGGCGGCGTTGGCCATCGTCGGCGTGGCGCTTATCTACGTGACCCTCGGCGGCATGCAGGCCACCGCCTGGACCAACGTGCTCCAGGGGGTGATCTTCCTCGGCTTTCTCATCATGGCCTTCTTCTTCATCTCCAACGACATGGGGGGACTGAAGGCGGCGATGGAATCGGTGCGGGCCCACGACGAGAGCCTGCTGGAGATCACCCGGCAGGGGCTTTACGAACCGCGCAAGTGGATCTCCTGGTCGCTGGTGATCTCCCTGGCGGTGATCGCGTTCCCCCACATGTTCGTGCGGCTGATGGCAGCCGGCAGCGAACAGGCGATCAAGGGGGTTTGCCGGCTGTACCCGATCGCGCTGCTGGCGCTGTGGCTTCCGCCGGTGCTGATCGGCATCTGGGGTGCCGTCGAGTTCCCCGGCTTCACCGTGGCGAGCCACGACTCCGACCGCATCCTGCAGCTGATGGTCGACAAGCACATGCCTGCGGCCCTGGGCGGCCTTGGTCTGGTGGCGGTGCTGGCGGTGGTGATGTCCAGCCTCGACGCCATGATCCTGACCCTGAGTTCGATGCTGCTGCGGGACGCCCTGCGGCCGGTCTTCGGTGCACGCAGCGAGAGCGCCGGGGTCATGGCCGGGCGGCTGTTCGGTCTGGCCATCGGTGCCGGGGTCTTCGTGCTCTCGCTCACCTGGGACAGCTCGGTCTTCGATATCGGCCGCAAGGCCTTCTCCGGCTTCGTCGCCCTGACGCCGACCCTGTTCCTCGGGGTCCTGTGGAAACGCTTCACCGCCGCCGGAGCGATCGCCTCGCTCCTGGTGGGCAACGGTGTGCTTTTTCTCGGCTTCGCCGGTACCATTCCTCTCGGCGGCTTCTTGCCGGTCTTCTGGGCGCTGATCGCCGGTGTAGCGGCAGCGTTGGTGGTTTCGCTGGCAACGCGGCCCACTGAACCGGAAACCCTCGAAAGGGCCTTCGGATAACCGGAAAACCCGGCCGCCTCGGCACGTACCTGACGACTTCGATATGTGACTTTTCGCCCGCCAGGCTGTCTGCCTGTGTGTGAGGCGCGCAGACGCATATGCGTCTTCAGAGATTTCGTTGACACGGTTCCCCGTCCCCCGTACATCAATTTCGAGGCTGGGGGGTCTCTGTTCTTATTTTGCGGAGGTGGCAGATGGCCACGATTCGAGGCCCCTGGGCCCGTAGGGCTCTGGCGGTTTTGATCCTGACGGTAGCGCTGCCCGGTCTGGCATTCGCCCAGACCGAGGGCACCAATTTCTCCGACACGATTCCCGCGAACGAGATCGACGTCGACGGCCTGTTGCCGTCCGTGTCTTCGTTCGACACTCAGGGTACCGCTTTCGGTTCGTCCTCCGGCGCGGTCTGCACCCTGGGCCTGGAAGACTTCACCCTGCGCTCCCAGCGCTCGTCCAACGGTGGACTGACCTTCTCCCCCGAAGTGGATGTGGCGGGCGGTCAGGGTGCCGGCGCGGTCAAGGATTACAGCGCCGCCCAGGCTTCCGACGAGAGCATCTACGTGGCGATGGCCGTGGTGCGTTCCGGTGGCGACATCGGCCTCTCGGTCGCCCGCTCCACCGACATGTGCCAGACCTGGTCCGCTCCGGTCAACGTGATCGATACCGCCGACGCCAGTCATGGGCTGCGGGGTCTCGAGCTCGCCGCCGGTTCCGCCCTGGTCTCCGCGGTGGTCTACGCCGGCGCCGAGGGTGGCGATCCCTACGCCACCGTCACCGACGACGGCGGCCTGACCTGGAGTACCCCGGTTCGGCTCGACACCGGCACCGCCCAGGGCGCCTTCATGTCTCTCGACGAAGACATCGCCATCGACCCGAGCAACGACAACATCTACGTGACCTACCTGCAGGACCGCGGCGCCGGCGCCTCGGTCTTCACCACTCGCTCGACCAACCTGGGCACGAGCTTCAGTTCCGAGGTGCAGGTCACCGTCCCCGGCGGCCACGCCGTCTCGGCCAACCCGACCCTCTCGATGGCCTCGGACGGCAGCGTGCTGCTCGGCTTCTGGGACAGCTTCGGCAACAACAGCATCAACGTGGGCCGTTCCACCGACGCGG
The DNA here is from genome assembly GCA_001664505.1 of Acidobacteria bacterium Mor1. GTDB lineage: Bacteria > Acidobacteriota > Polarisedimenticolia > Polarisedimenticolales > Polarisedimenticolaceae > Mor1. The sequence goes on along the minus strand of CP011806.1, from coordinate 2,336,226 downwards.
GGCAGACCTATCCGGTGACCCTGCAGCGCACGCTGCTGAACGCCACCGTCGAGGTGCCGATCCTGGTCGCGACCCATTCGGCGACGTCGACGGTGCTGGCGATCTACGTCAGCGAGCTCGGGGAGTTCCGCTCGATCCGCTCGACCAACAACGGGTCGACCTGGGATGCGGGACAGACCCTGGGCAGCAACGTGGCCGGTGAGGCCAACGGCCGCCGCCCCTACAGCAACATCGCCTACGCCCGCACCGCTTCGGGCAACTGGGTCGTCGGCTGGTCCGACACCCGCGACGACGGCTATGCCGACTTCTATACCGATGTCTACGTCCGGGTCTCGACCAACGACGGCGCCAGCTGGGCCGCCGAGGACCGGGCCGACACCGACGTGGCCGGTTCCCAGACGAGCTGGATCTCGGCAATCGCCGCCAGCGGCAGCGACGACGTGTTCGTGCTGTGGGAAGAATCCCGGGACAGCAGCGGCCGCAGCGTCAACTGGTTCGGCAACGCCGGAACCGCCGCGAGCCTCAGCTTCGGCACCGACTACCGCATCGACAGCGACGCCGGTACCGCCACCCCCCGCGCCCTGGTCGAGCCCGCCGTGGCGACCGACGGCGCCGGGAACGTGTACGTGGCCTTCAGTGCCTTCGGCACCGGCCCCGAGAGCGACATCTACGTCTCCCGCAGTGACGACGGCGGCTACACCTTCGGCACTCCGGTGCGGGTCGGCGACACCGCCGCAGGTTCCCGTATCGAGGCCACGCCGTTGATCGAGGCCACCCCCGACGGCAACGTCTACGTGGTCTACACCAGCGACCATCCGAGCAACGGCCGCGAGCTGCGCTTCAACCGTTCCGCCGACTTCGGCGCGACCTGGAACGCCAGCGACACCCTGCTCGACGACGACATCGCCCAGATCCCGGCCTACTTCACCGAGTTCTCCTGGCCTGCGCCGGATATGGAAGCCCAGAACGGCGGCACCGTGTACGTCGCCTGGTCCAACCAGACCGACGTCCAGTTCGCCCGCTCCTTCGACGCCGGCGCCAACTTCGACATCGACGACATCGACCAGAACACCAGCGGCTTCAACCGCATCCCGCGCTTCTGCACCAACGGCAACCAGGTGATCATGTCCTGGTGGGGCACCAACCTGGCCCAGACCGCGGCCAGCACCTGGGGCATGGTCAGCACCGACCAGGGCGCCAACTGGGCGCCGCGCACCCAGCTGCGTCCCGAGGGCATCGCAGGCCGCTCCGATCCGACGGCGATCGCCTGCGACGGCACCGACAGCGCCGTGGTGGTCTGGCCCGACCTGCGCGGTTCCCAGGCCCGGATGTGGTCCAACCGCTTCAACGGCACCAGCTGGGCCGGCAACGTTCAGCTGACCTGGTCTCTCGGTGGCGCCGAGCATGCGCTGCCCCTGGTGACCTTCGCCGGCGGCAGCAACGTCGTCGTCGCCTTCGAGGACTTCGCCGGCGGCGAGATCTTCGCCAGCCGCTCCACCGACGGCGGCGCCAGTTTCCCGACCAACCCGACCCAGCTCGACGCCGCGGCTCCGGAATCGGGAGCGTTCTCCTCGCTTCCGCGTTTGGCCTCCGACGGTGCGTCCAACGTCTGGGTCTCCTGGCTCGACGAGAGCGCCGGCCTGCCGGCGGTGGTCGCCCGTCACTCCGACGACGGCGGCGCGAGCTACGGTCCGGTGACCCGCATGGAGCAGACCCTGCCCCAGGGCGGCTTCGCCAACAGCTATTTCGTGTTCGGCAGCGACCCGGTCGCCGTCTCCGGCGAGGCTTACTTCGTCTGGGGCGCCGAGCGGGAGACCTTCGCCGAGAACGTGGTGTTCAACGCGTGGGATACCGGCGACTTCGATCGCGACGGTTCTCCTGCGGGCACCGATTGCGACGACAACGACCCGGGAGTGACCGACGGCGCGGCCGACGTGAGCGGCGTGATGCTGGCCAAGATCCCCGGTGGTGTGGAGATCAGCTGGGACTCCCAGGCTGCGGCGACCGGATTCGATGCCGTAACCGGCGGTACCCAGGACCTGATCCCCAGCGGCTTCTCGACGGCGAGCTGCCTGTTCACCGGCGAGACCGGCACCAGCTTCGACGAGACCACTCTGGGCGATCCGCTGCAGGGTGAGGGCTTCTACTACCTGCTGCGGGCCACCGCGTCCTGCGGCGTCGGCTCCTACGGCGACGGCCGTAGCGCCCTGGATAGCGTCTGCCCCTAGTCCAGGCTCTAGCGTGATTCGAAACCTGCGGCCGCCTTTCGAGGCGGCCGCGGCTGTTTCAGGGGGATGTTCGTCAGGATCTGCCCGGCCATGCAGCAGGGTGTCGGCTAACCTCACTCGAGGAGGGAACCATGCTCGAACTTCGTCCGTCCTGCGAGAACTGCCAGAAGCCGCTGCCGCCGGCATCCACCGAGGCGCGGATCTGCTCCTTCGAATGCACCTTCTGCGCGAGCTGCGTCGATGACCTGCTGCAGAACGTCTGCCCCAACTGCGGCGGTGGATTCACGCCGCGCCCGATAAGGCCCGCGGCCTCACTTGCCCGGCATCCTGCGAGTGTCGTCGTGGTGCACAAACCGGTCGATCTCGAGGAGCAGCGGAAGCGTATCGAACGTTGGGGAGGGCAAGATCCCGCCAAGCGCTGATGCGCCAGCGGGCTCTCAGTCGAACTGAGCCAGTTCCTTTTCCAGCCGCGCCGCGTCCTCCGGGTTGAGCGCCACGGCCGGAGCGGCTTCCGCCGCGCTTACCGCAGGCGCTCGCGTGCGCAGCCAGCGCACCAGGAAGAACAGCGACAGTCCGCCGCCGAACAGCAGCACGAAACCGCCGAGGTAGGCGAACAGGTTGAAGCCCTGGGCCGGCGGCATCGAGAGGATCAGCGGACCGTGGCGCTCGACGAACCAGTCGAGGATCTCCTGGTCGGTGCGGCCCTCGGCGATCATGGTGCGGATGTCCTGGCGGGCCTGGTCGGCTGCCGGCGAGTAGTGGTCGGCCACCGGGTTGGCGCTGCAGCAGGGAGCCATGATCCGGGCCTCGAGCTTGTTGGCCCGGGCCTCGTTGGCGAGTTCCTCGCCGGTGGTCTGAGCCACCGCTCCTGTCGCGGCGACGGCCAGCAGGATCGAGGCGACACAGAACCGGATGCGGGGGAATCTCATGACCACAGCCTACGCCAATTCAACAGGTTTGCCAGCGGACTCGCCTCCAAATCTAGTCAGGATTGACCCCGGAAGCCAACCGGTGCGGCCACCTCGGCCAGGGGGCTGACCGGCAGGTCATCCCGCAGGTCCGCGTCGTTGTAGGCCGACGGCGCCACGTCGTTGGGCGTTTCCGGGTGAAACAGCGCGGCCAATAGCTGGATCTGCCCCCGGCCGACCCCCAGTTCGAACTGGCCGCCCCCGTACATCTCGATGCCCCGGCCCTCGCAGTACTCGTAGGTCCGCATCAATTCCGAGACGAAGCCGAAGCGCGACGGCTTGATGTTGACGCAGCGGGGCGGGTGCTCGCACTGCAGGATGTCGGCGACGGCGTGGAGGGTTGCGTCCCAGGTGATGCGCTCCTTGTGGGGGGCGAGCACCGGCCGGGTGGCATCGTCCAGCCAGGGGTCCTCCAGCCAGACCTCGGGCAGCTTCTCGGCGATCCAGCGGTACTGGTCGGGGTCGGCGCCGGGGCCCTTGAAGCTGCCCCGGTACTGACCCTTGAGATCGACCACGTCGACACAGCCCAGGGCGGCCAGCATGTCGACGGTCTCCTCGGTCCAGTTCTCGGCCAGGTCGACCTTGAAGCGGGCATCGGGGTAGCGGGAGCGCACGGTCTCCAGCCGGCCGAGCCCCAGGGAGACCGAGAAGGTCAGCGGCTTCGGCGTGCGCCCCAACGCCTCACCCAGGCTCTTGCCCGCCTGGCGCAGCGCCAGATCCAGCGCGGCGCTCTCGAAGGCCCAGCGCCGGTGGAGCGGAGCGGCGTGGTCGTCGTCGGTGCGGGTGCGCAGGTCCAGGCCGTCCAGCCGGCGAGAGAAGCTCTCGACGGTCCAGTCGCCGGCCAGCGCCAGGGTGCGGCCCTGCTGCTGGAAGTCGAGCTGGCTCTCCGGGGAGTAGGTGATGTCCTCGCCGGACCCGGTCCCCGCCGGACCGTGGAGGTGGACCACGGTGCTGTGGCGCACGAAGTTCTGGGTGTCGAGCCGCAGCGGTTCGAGCTCGTAGCGCTCGACGGTCAGCGGCAGGTCGCAAAGGCGTTCATAGAGCATGGGGCGATTCTAGCCCGGCCGCGCCGCTTCTCGCCGGAGTCCGCCCGGCCGGTTATAGTCGATGCCGAGGAAACACCCGTGATTTCGATGCGCATCTCCATGTTGTTCGCGAAGGCCGCCCTGCCGACGCCACCCTTGATGGCGCCCACCCTGGCGGCGTTTGTTCTGCTGGTGATCGCAGCGGCCGCGGCCCCCGCGTGGGCAGCGAAGGGGGACGGCCCCAAAGAGCCGCGCTCGATCTACAGCCTGCGCGCCTATCACCACGAGAGTCTGGAACGCAGCCTGAGCCAGGGGCAGTTCGAGATCTACGGCAAGCGGGAACCGGATGCGCTACGCAGTCGCGATCCCGAGGTCTACGGGATGGTGCTGGACCGGGTGCGGGAGCTGACCGACGCGTGGACCGCGTCGGTGCGCGAGCAGTTCCCCGTCGGCGACAAGGACCAGGCCGCCTTCGCGGCTCGTGTCGAGATTGCGCAGGGCGTTTTGGGCGAGCTCTTCGCCGCCGAAGGCTGGCAGTACACACCGCTCGAGGTGGTCCTCGTGCCGCGGCAGGTATTCAACGATCCGCGTCATCGCCGCAAGTGGTTTGACGGCTTCGAGGTCGAGTACTACCCCGGCGCTTATTTCGTCGGCGTCGACGACAAGGCGCCGGTCAGCGTGGCGTTGGTCCACCAGACCCTGCGTCTGAATCGCCGGATCGGCGAGGACGGGGTGCGGCTGGGGCGGCCGTTCCAGCTCGGCATCGCCGAATGCCTGGCCCGGCATCTTGTCGACAAGCACGCCCTCGAGAGCAAGAAGGCGCTGCGGCGGGCCGACGTCTATGCCGAGGACCGGGTGCGGGTCGAGCTGATCCTTGACGCACTCGTTGATCGAGGCGGCCTCAGTCGCGAACAGGCGATCTATCGCCTGGTCGGGACCTATCTGAGCGGCAACGCCGAGCCGATGGTCGAGATCCTCGGCCACCATCGCTGGGAACGCCTGGTCGAGATGTCCTTCAAGAAGCGGGACTGGTATCCGAGCCCGATCGAGAAACTGCTGCGCTAGGGATTCGCGCGAGGTTTGCGCCGCCACCTAGCCCCAGATAGCGTACAGATACCAATCGTCGACAATCGGACGGTATCCGTACTGTCCCTTTTGCAGAGTACCCAGAGCCTCCGTCAAGTCCGGCTGAAGGTTTGCCGGACCGTCGGGGCAGTAAGCGACACCCTTGGCATCATATGCGGTCACGTTGCCTCTTTCGACGAGAGAGAAGTAGATCTCGCAGTTCCGATCATCGTCGTAGCCGCGATAGATGAAAACGTCGATAGTTTTCAGTAGCGCGCGATATGCCTGAAGCCGGTCTTCGGAAACGAAGCATCCTTCTTCAGTTCCGATGTGCTCCTCGCTGACGCTTCCAATGCAATAGTCCTCTTTCATCATGTTGACCAGAGTTTCGAAAGTGGTTCGATTCTCAACGAATCATCGTTCTCGGTAGGTGGCCTCACCGAGGCTCATCAGGCCACGGCCGGTGTGCACCATGATCGAGACCCCTTCGTAGCTGTCGTCGACAGTTATGTGCTGCTGGACGGCTTCGTCGATGGCCCGCCGCACGTCTTCATTCCAGGCCCGAAAGGGGATCCACACCTTGACTTGCGCTACGAGGGTCGAGGAACTCGATCCCCCGACCCATGTGCGCGAGAACAACTGCTCGGCCTCGACCCGGGTGCGGAGTTGCAGGGTGTCGGTGAGGATGGTCTCCATGGAATCTCCGAACGACCGCTCGACGGCGACCGATCGGCTGAGCATGGCCGTGAGGTTGCCGCCCATCATGGTGCCGAGACTGTGGCCCAGCAATGTGGGGAGCAGGACCACGCTGACCGAAGCCGCGACCGCCGCGATTCGTGACGTGGCACCGGCGGGCGCACGTTCGGGGAGCGGGCGGTCCGCCGGCATGACTCTGGTGGCGGTCAGTCGATCATGGAGCAGCCGGCCGTCGGGAACCAGCTGCACCAGTTGGAAGGCGGCGTAGGCCAGCACGCCCCAGGTAAGCTGTTCGATCAATTGCACAAGCAGTATCGGAGTGCGATCGAGGCCGGGCAGGCGGAAGGCCAGGCTCCAATCGATCCAAGCGACCGACGCGATGATCGAGGCGCGTAGCACTGCGGCGGTCCAGCGCCCATCGAGGGAATGATCAAGGCGCAACCCAAAGATTCGTTTGCCGGGGCTGGCGTCGAGGAAGCCCTCGGTCACTGCGAAGTAGCCGACGAATGCCACGAGAGCGAAGCCTTCAACGAGGAGAGCTGGTAGCGGCGTCGTGATGAGGTTGTCTACCGCCATCCAGCCGATGGAGATCGCGAGGTAGTCGAAGAGGAACGCCGCGACCCGCGCTCCGGCATAGGGACGGCGCACCGCGCGTGGCGGCCGCCTCGCCTCGATCGCCGCCTTGCGCCGGCCGATCTCCTCGTCAAGCCGTTTCAGCCGCAGGGGGAAACGTACCGGATCGATGTGGTCTCGAGCGTCGTAGAGCTCGTCCAGGCTGTAGCTCTCGTAGTCGGGATCCTGTTGCATGCCGGCCTTGTCGCGCTGTGCCCGGCCAGGATCAGGAGCCGTTCTGCTTGGCTTCCAGCTCGGCCCAGCGGGCGTAGAGGGTGTCGACGGCTTCCTGGGCCGCCGCTCTCTCCTCGATTCTAGCCTGAAGCGCCGTCGCGTCCGCAGCGATCGCCGGGTCCTCGGCGGCGGCGGTGGCGGCCTCCAGCGCTTCCTCGGCTTCGAGGATCTTGGCCTCCATCGCCTCGAACTCCCGCTTTTCCATGTACGAGAGCTTGGCCTTCTTTGCCGGCCGCGGCGCCGCCGGTTTCGCGGCTGCGAGTTTGGCCGCTTCGGCCTTCTTCTTGGCCTTCTGCGCCGCTCGCCAGGCGCTCTCCCACTGGGCGTAGTCGGCGTAGGTCTCGGTGCCGCCGTGGCCGTCGAAGGCCAGCAACTCCGTCGAGACCCGGTCGATCAGGTGGCGATCGTGGGTCACCAGCACAAGCGCGCCGGGGAACTCCAGCAGCGACTGCTCCAGCACGTCCAGGGTCGGGATGTCGAGATCGTTGGTCGGCTCGTCGAGGATCAACAGATCGGCGGGCTTGAGCATGGTGTTGGCCAGGGCGATCCGCGCCCGCTCGCCGCCCGAGAGTCTTCCTACCGGTAGCTCCAGCTGGTCCGGCCGGAACAGGAAGCGCTTGGCCCAACTGGCCACGTGCAGCGAGCGCCCCTGGTGGAGCACGCTGTCGCCGTCGGGGGCCAGGGTGCGGCGCAGGGAGATCTCCGGATCGAAGCCGCCCCGATGCTGGTCGAAGTGCACCACCCGCAGGTCGTCCGCTGTGCGGATGCGCCCGCTGTCCGGCTCCAGCTCGCCGGCGATCAGCTTCAGCAAGGTCGTCTTGCCGCTACCGTTGGCGCCCAGCACCCCCACGCGACGTCCGGGCGTCAGCAGCAGCTCGAGATCGCGAATCACCGGCGTGCCGTCGTAGCCCTTGCTGACTCCGTCGCACCACCAGAGGCGCTTGGTCTTGCGCCCCGACGAGGCCAACTCGATACCCGCCGTCCGCTCGATCCGGCTGCGCTCCCGGCTCTCCCGCAGCGCTTCGATGCTCTGCTCCGCGGCGTCGATCCGCGACTTGGACTTCGTTGTTCGCGCCTTGGGGCCCCGTCGCAGCCATTCGACCTCCCGCCGCACATGGTTGGCCAGGGACTCTTCCTCGGCGGCGAGCCGGGTCAGCGTGGCCTCCCGGGCTTCGAGCAGATCGGCGTAGCTGCCGGCGACCGACAGAAACCCGTCGGGGTAGGCCTTGTCGACCTCGATCATCCTATTGGTCACGTTCTGCAGGAAGAAACGATCGTGACTGATCACCATGTACGAGCTGACCTGCCGGCCCAGCCAGTCCTCGAGCCAGAGGATCGATTCCAGGTCCAGGTGGTTGGTCGGCTCATCCAGGAGCAGCAGGTCGGGGGCGCTGGCCACTGCCCGGGCGATAGCCAATCGGGCCCGCCAGCCGCCGGACAGGGTATCGACGGAGACCTCGGGATCGCGGAAGCCGGTGCGGGTCAGCGCCGTGCGGGCCCGGGTGGTCCGCTCGGTCTCATCCAGCTCGGGATCGACGGCCAGCGCCTCCTCGACGATCTGGAGCGCCCGCCGGCCGGCGGGGAACTCCGCTCGCTGGGGCACGTAGGCCAGCTTCAGCCCCTTGCGCCGCACGACTTCACCGTCGTCGGGAACCTCCTGGCCGGCGAGGATCTTGAGTAAAGTCGACTTGCCCACGCCGTTGGGGCCGACGAGGCCGACCCGCTCCTCCTCGTGGAGGGTGAAGGACAGGTCGCGAAAGAGCTCGGTCAGCCCGAAGGTCTTCGAGATCTGCTGGCAGCTGAGAAGGCTCGGGGATGGCACGACGCTTTCCGACACACGAGTCTGGGCGCCGGAAGAGGCGCGAGCGTCATCATATCGCGATCTGTCGAGACTCCGCCTTCGGGTCGAATCGGGCCGGTCGGTGCGGGGCTACGAGGCGGTCAGATCACCATCGACTCGACCCACTCGTTGATCTCCTCCCGGCGGGCGAAGAGCTCGTCGAGCTGGTCGTCGCTGATGTGCAGGTCGGTGATCACCGGGCTGGCCCGCACCCGCTCCTCGGGCATCACGCCCGGGTCCAGCAGATGGGTCGCCAGCAGGTCGGCGCAGTGGGTCACCATCGCCAGGTCCGCGTACTCCTCGCAATCCTCGTAGCTGTAGTAGTGCGCGATGGCGGCGGCGACGGGCAGCGGCAGCCGCCAGGCGTCGGCGACCAGGATTCCCACGCCGGTGTGGTGGAAATCGATCATGGCCCGCATGTCGGCGACCTTGATCTCCATCTCCTTGGCGCGGCTCAGCTTGATCATCGAGTGCAGCACGATCGGCTTGCCGATGTGGTGCAGTAGTCCGCAGAGGAAGGCGGTCTCGGCTTCCTTGTCCAGCTCTCGCCCGATGGTCTTGCCCCACAGGGCGCTTCCCAGCGAGTGGCGCCAGATGTAGGTGATGTCCTTCTGGTACCCGGGAACGTCGAAGATCTCGCCGCGCAGCGAGATCGCCAGGGCGATCTCGGAGATCGCCGCCGTGCCCAGCCGGGCCACCGCCTGGCGCAGCGAGGTGATCTCGGTGCGGGCCATGTAGGCCGGCGAGTTGGCGATACGCAGCACGTGGCTGGCCAGCGCCTGATCCCGGTGGATCAGATCGGACAGGTCCGACGCGTCGGTGTCGTCGTCGGAGCAGAGCTGCAGCACTTCCTGAGCCACGTTGGGCAACAGGGGCAACTGCAGGGTCCCATCCTTGATCTGCTGCTCCAGTTCGGCGCGAAGCAGGTCGAGAGGGGACAGATCTTCTTCAGGCGTGACCGCGGGTTCCATGGGTATCCAGATCTCCTCACTCGGGGTACGTCCCATTCTTCGGCGCCGGACGAGAGAACTTGAGGGAAGCGGTGCTTTTGTCATGCTGCCAACCTCCGAGAACGAAATCGTCACCTGGCTGACGATCCCGGTGCCCGCGATTGGGCCGGTGTTGCGGCGAAGTTGTACGATGCCGCCGTAATGGCCGACGCCCAGTTCACGACGACCCGCTGGACCGTGGTCCTGGCGGCCCGAGCCCGGGAGGCTCCCGGCTCCGAGGACGCCCTGGCCCGCCTCTGCGAGACCTACTGGTACCCGCTCTACGTCTTCGTCCGGCGCTCCGGACACGACGCCCAGGAGGCCCGGGACATTACCCAGGGCTATTTCCTGCGCCTGCTCGAGGCGGACTACTTGCAGAATGTGCGCCAGGAGGCCGGCCGCTTCCGTTCCTTCCTGCTCAGTTCGATCAAGCACTTCATGGCCAATCGCCGCCGGGATGCCGCAGCCCTCAAACGGGGCGGGGGACAGGCCCAGCTGTCGCTCGATGCGGAGCAGGCCGAAGCCCGTTTCCGGCTGGAGCCCCGCCACGAACGCACCCCCGACCGGGAGTACGAGCGCCAGTGGGCCCGGGCGATCATCCAGCGGGCCCATCGCCGGCTGCGGGAGGAGCTGGAGCAGGCGGGCAAACCGGATCACTACCGGTTGCTTGCCCGCTTTCTCTCGGGTGGGCAGGGGAGCGAGTACGAAGAGGTCGCCGGCGAGCTGGAGAGCACGGCATCCGCCGTCAAGATGAGCGTCTCCCGAATGCGCAAGCGCTTCGGCGGAATCCTGCGGGACGAGGTCTCGCTGACCGTGGAACAGGACGATCAGGTCGACGCCGAGGTGCGCCACCTGATGACGGTGTTCCGCGGGGACTAGGCCCCGGCGGTTCTTCCCGAAAAGAAAGGGCGGCGCCCGGTGACGCCGCCCCTCCCATGCCCAAGGGCATCGATCAGTTGTTGATCTACATCCAGCCGAGCCAGCGGCAGATGGACTTGACCGTCTTGACCACCGGCACCGGTGTCGCCTTCTCCAGCGCCTTCAGGCCGCCCTCAACCGTGTTGTAGATCGCGTTCGCGCGCGCCGATTGTGCTTTGGCTTCGTTCCGTTCGCGGTTCGCATCGTTGATCCGCTTCTGGTTGGCCTTGTAGGTTTCCTTGTCGATGCGGCCTTCCTTGTAGTTCTCGTAGTTGCGCTTGGAGAACTTGTCGCTGATCGCGGCGCTCTTCTCCAGCTCCCGGTCGAGGTTGTCGACCTCTTTCTGCAGCTTCTGGCCGGTGTCGACGATTTCCGCCGTGGCGCCGGCGACCCACATGGCGGTGCCGGCGTTGGAGGCCACGTTGGACATCCGCTGGGCGGTGTTGGCGCCCTGGATCAGCTTGGTCGTGGTCTGGCCCGCCTGGGCGCCCTTCTGCAGCGCCTGGCCGGCGGTCAGGCCCTGGCGCACCAGGTCCGCCCGGGCCGACTGCTTGGCGGTCTCGAACAGGACCTTGCCTCCCGCCTGGGTGGCGTGTTCGAAGACCGTCAGCCCCCAGCCGAAGGCGCTGGTGGCGTCGTTGCCCGCGGAGATCGTCTCGCCGTCGATGCCCATGTTCTCCAGGCCGGAAGCGGTCTCCAGCGCCTTCTCGCCGAGACTCTCGGCCACGTCGAGCCCGGTTTCCATCACCGGATCGGCGATCAACCACAGGCCGAGGCTGACCGGGTTGTTCATGGCGAAGGCGTAGGGGTTGAAGTTGGCGGTCCGCGTGATCATCCGCCCCAGGTTCGGATCGAGGAACAGCGCCGAGTCCAGGTAGTACATGCCGCCCCAGTCGCTGTTGAGGCTGCTGGTGCGGTTGCCCGACTCCGGCTCGTAGCGCCAACCCTGGAACAGGTTGACATTCTGGAACGAGCTGAACGGCAGGTAGTTGCCGCCGCCGTCGAACACCGGCTGGTTGTTCTGGTTCTCGATCTGGGGCTTGCCGAAGGCGTCGTAGGTGTAGCGCTCGAGGATGTTCTGGGGGTTCTGGGCGTCGATCAGCGCGACGACGTTGTTGATGTCGTCTTCCAGGAAGTACTGGGGATCGCCGAACATGTTGACCTGCCACAGGCGCTCGTCGGGATCGAGCCCGAAGACCACCTCGCGGATCGTGTTGCCCTGATCGTCCTGTTCCTCGATCTCGTAGGCCGCGGCGTTGAGCGGATCGGGATCGGCCCACAGGATGCGGATGTACGGCTCGGGGCCGCCGCCGCCCGGGTTCTCCCGCTCGACCCGGCGGTCGAAGGCATCGTAGGTGTTGACGGTCTGGATGCTCATGCCGGCGTCGAGAATGTTGACCAGCCGGTCGCGGAAGTCGTACTCGAAGAACTTCTCGCCGTTATGGGTCAGGTTGCCGTTGCGGTCATGGGTCAGGTTGCGGCCGTCGGCGGCGCCGGTGGCCAGGTCGTCGAGGAAGTCGTCGGCCACGCCGTCATCGACACGGCCGCCGCCCGCCTGCACCTCGTCGTACTCGTTCATGTTGCTCGGGCTGGATCCGAAGGACTGCCCGTTGCGGTCGATCTGGACCACGTTGTCGTTGCCGTCGTAGACGAACTGCTGGTCGTCCACCGGCGGTCCCGTCGGGTTGCGGCCGAAGTCCAGCGGGCCCTCGAGGTAGCCGGTCAGCCGGTTGGCCGAGTCGAAGGTGTGGAGCTGGCCCTCGTTGTCGGGACCGGCCGGGTCGTGGAGCCGGATCACCGAGGTGCGGTTGCCGTTGCGATCGTGGGTCGCGTCGAAGCCCGACAGCAGGCCGCCGCCGGCTTCCAGGTGCCGGTAGACCACGGTGCGGCGAGAGCCGTCGTAGCCGATATCGGCGGTGCCCGGATCGTCGAGCTGGGTCGACCGCACGCCGTTGGCGTAGATCCGGGTGTGGACCCGGGACATGCCGAAGTACTCGTAGTCCGCCGATTCGCTGCCGGAGCTGTCGACCACGGTCTCGACGCGGCCGGCGGGGTCGAAGAAGTAGGAGACCTGGCGTCCGCCGGGGTAGATCATCTCCACCTTCTGGTCCTCGGCCTGGTAGCCGTAGCTGGTGGTCTGATCTGCGGAGCCGTCGGAGATCGACTGGGTCTCCTCGATCATCCGGGAGAGCGAATCGTAGACCCGGGTGATGGTCACGTCGTCGTCGCTGTCGGTGGTGTTGTCGTCGAAGCCGAAAGTCGGCCGGCTCAGGCCGTCGTACTCGTAGGTCTGGCTCGAGGTGCCGACCACCCCGGTGGCGGGGACGTTGGTGCGGTCGGTCAGGCGCCAGGCGTCGTCGAAGACCTGGGTCACCACGGTGCCGTTGGGGTCGGTTTCCTCGATGACGTTGTCCACCGCGTCGTAGACGTAGGCCCGGGTGGTTCCGTCATCGTGGGTCGTCAGCACCTTGCGGTCGAGGTTGTCGTAGGTGTAGGTGGTGACATCCCCCTTGTCGTCGGTTTCCGACAGACGCAGGCTGTTGCCGTCCCAGTCGACGATCACCGTCAGTTCGCCGTCGGGGTTGGCCGGGTTGGTCAGGTCCAGCGCCGGGCTGAAGGTGCCGTCACCCAGGCCGCTGGGGGTCAGCAGCGTCGACGTGACGGTCAGCCGGTCGAGGCCGTCGTAGGTGTAGTGGGTCACGTTACCCGGGGCGTTGACCGGGACCACGATGCCGGTGTTCCCCGGCGAGCGGCGGTTGATCGTCCCGCCGGCGGGGCCGTTGGCGTCGGAGGCGGCGCGCAGGCCGCTCAGGCTGTCGTATTCCCGCTCGTGGGTCAGTCCCTGGTTGTCGACGGCGCGGACCTGCCGGTCCAGGGCGTCGAAGAAGTAGGTGGTGAAGAACACCTCGTCGGGCGGTCCCGGCTTCGAGGCCAGTTCGACCTCCTCGGTCTCGATCAGGTTGTTGTTGGCGTCGTAGGTCAGGATCGTCGGGCTGTCGTCGGGCAGCACCTTGACGATGGGGCGGTCGACGCCGTCGTATTCGAAACGGTAGACCGCGCCGCTGTCCTCGACGCTGAACGTCTTGCGCGAGGCCCGGTCGTATTCGTAGATCGTATTGATGAATCCGTCACCGGGGGCCGCCGGGCCTTCGAACAGGATCGGCGGGTTGACGGTGGTCGCGCCGACGGGCAGGAACAGCTCCTGAGCCTGGCCGAACAGCCGGTTCAGTTCGTCGTAGCCGAAATCGATGATGTGCAGGTCGACGTTGGTCGCGCCGCTGCGAGTCGCAGGCGTCGGGCCGCCTACCGGGCCACGGAACTCCTCACGCACCTTGTTGCCGGCGGGATCGTACTGGTAGTCCTTGGTGTTGCCGACCTGGTCGATCTCGGTCACCAGCCGGTCGTAGCCGTCGAAGATGTAGTCGGTGGGGTTGCCCAGGGCATCGTCGATGCGCACGACGTTCTCGTTGCCGTCGACGAAGTGGAAGGTTACCGCCGGGGTGCCGCCCCGGGGGCCTGAGGCGCCGCGGGTGGTGCTGTAGAGCAGGTCCCGTTCGTCGTACTCGGTGGTGGTCTCGTTCCCCTCGGGGGCGACGGTCCGCACCATGTTCTCGTTGGCGTCGTAGCGGAACTCGGTGACGATGTCCTCGGTGGTCGAAACCTCCCGGGTTTCCCGGATCACCTGATCGAGGATGTCGTACTCGTAGACGCTCTCGGCGAAGCCGCCGACATCCCGGTCGCCTCCCCGGTCCTCGATATCGATGCGCACCACGTTGTCGTTGGCGTCATAGGAAGTACGGGTGATGTAGGCGAAGGGGGTCAGCCCGGTCTCACCCCGTCCGGTGGGGGTGTCGGCGATGCTGCCCGCCGCGTCGGAGGTGGCGGCGGCGGTGCGGCGCTCGACCTCCTGGTTCAGTTCGTTCCAGACGAAGGCGGTGGCGATGCCGCGGCCGTCGACCAGACGCACCACATTGCCGACCGAGTCGTAGAGCCAGTCGTGGCGGATATTCGCCGGCGCCGGGTCGGTGCCGTTGTTGCGAATCGGATCCGAGGCGACGTCGAACAGATGCGCCGCCTGGTAGCCGCCGTCGCTCGTGTCGAGCACACGGCCGTCGGCGGGAGCAGGCGTGGTGTTGCCGTCGCCGTCGGGATCGTTCTCGGGGTGGTAGATCAGGGTGTCTTCGTTACCTTCGGGGTCGGTCTGGCCGATCATCTGGCCGAAGCCGTTGTAGCGGAACAGGCTGACCACATCCTGGCTCGTGTCCCCCTCGATCCCCGCCTGGAACGAGGCCGGATCGAGGAGCACCGGCGGGTCGGTGCGGCGCACCCGGTTGCCCACCGCCTGATCGGTCAGGCTGTCTCCGTTGAGGTCTCCGAGCAGGTCGGTCAGGCCGGTCAGGTCGATGCCCCAGCGGGTCGCCAGATCGGCGATTCCGTTGAGCGCCCGGTCTCCCTCCTGGTAGTCGTAGGTCCAGGTGGTGGTGTAGCGGGCCGCCGACTGGGCGCCGCCGTTCTGGGGCACGTAGGTCGCGTCGTTGCCCCGGGGCTCGGTGAGCGAACTCGCGGTGTTGAATACCGGTTCGTAGGTGTAGGTCCAGACCAGGTCTTCCAGTTCGCCGCCGCGGCCGTCGCCCCGGCCGCCCGAGGCGGAGGTGTCGGCGATGCGGCGCATCTCCAGCAGGTTGCCTTCGCGGAAGCGGTCGGCGCCCGGCGAGTCGTAGGCGTACTCGATGCGGTTCCCCTCGGGGAAGACCGCGACGACCTGCTCGCCGTCGGCGTTGTAGGTGTAGCTGCTGACGTAGTCCCCTTCACCAGGCCGCACGCCGCGGTTGGTGAAGTCGGTCACGGTAACGCAGTGGCCGTTGACGTTGTGCACGTACTCGCCGGCGTTGCCCGCCCGGTCGCTGACGGTGGTGGTGCGGCGGGGCAGGGTCAGGTCCGCCGGGTTGCCGCCGGGGTTCGGGTAGGCGTAGGAGAAGGTGTTGGTGCCGCCTGCGGCGACGCCGCTGCCGTTGGTGCCGCCCGCGACCCAGGTTTCCACCCGGCCGACATCCAGCGGATCGCCGCCACCGGTGTTGTAGGTGAAGGTGTAGAAAGCAGGTCCGCCCGGCTGCTCGTTGGGGGCCGTGACGGTCAACAGATCATGGTTCAGCGACTCGTCGCCGAAGCCGCTGGAATAGGTGTAGGTCGTCCGCTTGCCGCTGGGGAAGTCGTTCCCCTGGGGCGTCCCGGTCACCGTCGGCGTCGTCACGCTCTGCAGGTTGCCCTCGGGGTCGTAGGTGAAGCCGACCTCACGGCCGGTGTGGTCCCGGACCACCCGTAGCCGTCCCTCGGGGTAGTAGTCGTACTCCACCGAGCGTCCGAGGCTGTCGATCGCCTCGGTCAAGAGCGCCTGGGTGTCGTAGCGCAGCACGATGACGTTGCCCCGGGCGTCGACGATCGACTCGAGCACGCCCTGCAGGTTGCTGCCGTCGAAACCGTGGTAGTCGAGGATCATGCCGTCGGGCTGACGCATGCTGAACGAGCCGTCGGGGTTTTCGATCAGCACGTCGTAGCGGCCGGCAGGGGAGGTGAAGTCGGTGGCGCTGATGCGGCCGAAGATTTCGTCCCGTCCGGTGCCGTCGTGGTAGCGCACGTCGGTACCCAGCGGCACCAGCCGGCTGTCGAGCCGGAAGTCCCAGTTGTTGCCCAGGGGGCCGTCGTAGCCGATCTGGCTGCGGTAGGTGCGCTGGAAGGCCCAGTCGATACCACGGCCGGGGATCATCAGGTCGGTGGCCTGGAGGAACACCTCGCCGGTGTGGAGGAACACGCCGGCGCGTTCACGCTTGCTGGAGCGGTCGTAGACGCTGGGGTTCTGCAGCGGCTCGACTCCGTCGCTGACGCCGTCGCCCGGGTCGCCGTCGACAGTCAGGCCCAGCAGCCGCCGGGCGGGGACACAGGGGACCGTGGGATTACGCGGCGCCGCGTTGCTGTCGGGCCCGGTAGCTCCCTCGCCGTCGGCGTCGAAGCCGGTGGCCAGGTAGAAGAAGCCGGTTCCGGGGGCTGGGTCGTCGGCGACGGTCGCCGTGGTGCCGGGGATCGAGCCGATCAGGCATTGCCCGTCGTCTCCGCCGGCCAACCCGCTCAGGGTGCCCCGGTAGATGTGGTGCCCGGCTGCACCGGAGGCGGCGGTCCAGGCCAGGCTGTCGGCGCCGGAGAAATTGAGGTCCTGGACCTCTCCGGGTAGCGCCAGGGCCAGGCCCGGAAGGAGAAGGAAAAGCAGCGCCGCGACAGTGCTGCGCCCGTGGGAAGTACGACCACTCGGCATGACCATCCTCGTTCTCGTGCAGTGGCCCGCGCGGTTGAACCCTCCCCCGCAGGCATGTGTCTGTTAACCGCCTTCAAGACATGAGATGAGTCGTTCTGGGTTCTGTTACCGCACGGATGTTTGTTTGCAAATTTGTAATTGGACAGGCGAACAAATCCGGACCCATTTGGACCGTGTCAAGAACGATCTCGATCCAATAATCCCGCCGGAATAATGTTTTTAGAATTTTTATGGCTCGTCGGAAGGCTGCAACCGAAACCGGGGTTAGGCTCGTTTCAAAGCACGGGTAGAGAAACATTTCGGAGGTTTGAGGGCTGACTCCAAGGAGGTAGCCAATGGCAAAGCGTTTCGACGTTGTGTTGTTGTTCGTTGCGGTCGTCGTTCTCGCCGTGAGCGGGTCGGCGGTAGCCGCCCTCGACGGGTGCTTCAGTGCCCAGGTCGAGGCTCCCTTCGTCTTGCCGGACGGCTCCGGCCACGCTCCCGGGGAATTGCGGGTCTGCATGGTGGACTACGCCAACCCGGCCACCGGGCTCTACGTGATCTCGGTGGATGGCGCGCCGGTCGGCCGCTACCGGGCCCGGCTCGACCGGGTCGAGAGCGGCGCCGAGTCCGATACCGCCCTGCTGGTGTTCGCCCGGAGGGAGGGGGCCAGGACCCTCGAGCTGCAGGGAGTCACCGAGGCCGGCTCGGGTCTGGTCAAGGTCCACGATTTCAGCCGGCGTTCCCGCGAGGTGATGATCCGGGTGCTGACCGACTGGGACATGGCCGAGGCTTCCGTCCCGGCGGCGGATCGCTCGACTCTGGTCGCCGTCCTCGGGGACTGAGCTCCGGCGGCGACCCGGTCTCCGCGGTTTCTCCGGAGGAGCGGTCTCTATACTGGCGGTCCGGCCTGTTGCCGCCGTCAGGCTCGCGGCCGTGCGAGGGAGAGACCGTGAGCGACCGAGTCGTCCGCGACGCCGACTACGAGCCGAAGATCCGCGCCAGCTTCGACCGCCAGAAGGCGATGGCGCTGATGGGCGCCCGCCTCGGGCGGATCGAGCCGGGGGTGGTCGAGATCGAGTTGCCGTTCTCCGACGAGATCGTGCAGCAGCACGGCTTCGTCCACGCCGGGGTGATCACCTCGATCGCCGACAGCGCCGCCGGCTACGCCGCGCGGACCTTGATGGACGCCGGTTCGGCGGTGATGTCGGTGGAGTTCAAGGTCAACCTGCTGGCGCCGGCCGCCGGTGAGCGCTTCGTCGCCCGGGGAGAGGTGATCCGCTCGGGGAAGACCCTGACGGTCTGCCGCTCCGACGTCCTCGCGCACCAGGGGGGCGAGACCCGGCTGATCGCGACGCTGCTGGCGACGATGATGCGGCTGACCGACCGGGGCTTCGAGGACTGATTCGGCGCCCGGCGGTGCGTCCTACTTGCCGGAGATCGACTCCAGGCTCTGGCGGGTGCCCTTGGTCAGCGGATGGTCCACCCCGAGTTGTGCCTCGCGGATCTCGAGGGCACGGGTGCAGTGCTCGATCGCCAGGGGGATGCGCCCGGTGCGGACGTAGAGGCCGGCCACGTTGTACGAGGCGGTCGCGACCAAAGTGTGGTCCTCGCCGAGGGACTTGCTCCAGACCTCGATGGCGCGCAGGAAGTGCGGTTCCGCCTCGTTCCAGCGATTGACCTCCGACAGCATCAATCCGTAGTTGTTGCCGATGAAGCCATGGGTCGAGTGGTCCGGCTCGAGGATGCGGTCCGCCGTCTGCTTGGCCCGCTGGAAGGTCGCGTCCGCCTTCTCGTACATCTTGGCCATGTGGTAGGAGCGGCCCAGGTTGTCCAGGGTCACCGGCATCAGCGGATGGTCGGGGCCGAACGCCTTCTCGCGGATCGCCAGGCTGCGTTCGTGGACCACCACGGCGGCAGCGGGGTCCCCTTCGTTGCGCAGCAACAGGCCGTAGTTGTTCAGGGTGTAGGCGAACTGGGGATGATCGGCGTCCAGCGATTTCTCCCGGTTTGCCAGCGCCTTCTCGAACAGCGCCCGCGACTCGTCGGGTCGCCCCATCCGCCGATAGAGCTCCGCCAGCCCGGCGGAGGCGTGGCCCACACTGGGGTGATCGCTGCCGAGAGTCTCCTCGCGGAGCTCCAGGGAGCTCTCGAACAGCTCGGCCGCCTTGTCGTTGTCGCCTAGCCGCATGTGGGACTGCCCCAGGTTGTTCAGCGCGTACGCCAGCTGCAGCGGCTCGGTGTCCGGTGAGGCCTGACGGATATCGAGACTTCGTTGAAAGTAGTCGCGGGCCTCGGTTTCCCGGCCGGCGTCGGCGGCGATCGCCCCCAGCGCCTCGACGGTGGTCGAGACCTCGAGGGAGTCCGGGCCGAAGGTCTGCTCCTGAAAGGCCAACGCCTGCAGCGCCTGGGCCTCGGCTTCCTCGAACTGCCCGAGTTGGTTGAGGCTCAGGGCCAGATCGGTCAGGCCCCGGGCACCTTCGTAGGTCTCGGTCAGCCCCAGCTGCTCGCGCAGCCCGACGGCGTCACGGTGCAACCCTTCCGCCTGTTCGTAGAGGCCCAGGCTCTGGTAGACGTTGCCCATGGCATTTTGCAGCGTGCCCTTGACCTCGGGCTGTTCCTGCAGCTCGCCGTCGATTCGCGCCGCCGCCTTCTCCAGCAACTCTCGCGCGGTGACCGTTCGGCCCATGCCCGAATTGGGATCGGAGACTTCGAAAACGTCGATCAGAAAGTCGGAGACCGCGCTGGCCGTGGCCGCTTTGCGCTCCGCGTCCTGTTCTGCGGCCAGCGCCCGTTCCAGGTTCTTCTGTGAACTGCGATAGAGCAGGCTGAGCCAGACCGTGGCGACGATCAGCAGCAGGGCCACGGTGGCGACGAAGGCGGACGCCAGTTGGTTGCGCCGCACCAGCTTGCCGAGTTGATAGCTCGCACTGGGCGGCCGCGCGGCGATCGGCTCGTTGTCCAGGTGCCGCTGGATGTCGGCGGCCATCTCCGCCGCCGAGCCGTAGCGCCGCTCGCGCTCCTTCTCCAGCGATTTCATGACGATCACGTCCAGGTCGCCGGCCAGGCTGCGGCGCAGGCCGGCCGGGTCCGAGCGCCGGCTGCCGGCCAGGGTCGCGGCCCGGGCTCCCAGTTCGCTGAGCCGGGCGCTCGGCTTGGAGGGGGTCTCCTCGCGGATGCGGCGCAGGATCTCGTCATAGGCGGCGGAGCGGAGTTCCCCGGAGTCGAAGGGGAGCGCCCCGGTCAGCATCTCGTAGAGCAGCACCCCCAGGGAGTAGACGTCGCTGCGGGTGTCGACGTCCAGCGGGTTGACCGCCGCCTGCTCGGGGCTCATGTACTCGGGGGTTCCGATCAAAACCCCCATCTCGGTGAACAGCGAACGCTCGGTCAGCGGCTGTTCGATGGCCTTGGCCACGCCGAAGTCGATGATCTTCGGTACCGCCTGGCCATCGACCGTCCCGACCAGCACGTTGCTCGGTTTGATGTCCCGGTGCAGGACACCCTTCTGGTGGGCGTGCTGCAGGCCGAAGCAGACCTTGTTGAACAGGGCGAGGCGGTCTCGGGTCGAGAGCTGCTGTCGGTCGCAGTATTCGGTGATCGCGACCCCCTCGATGTACTCCATGGCGAAGAACGGCCGCCCGTCGGGGGCTTCGCCTGCATCGAAGACCCGGGCGATCGACGGGTGATCCATGCGCGCAAGGGCCTGGCGTTCGGCCTCGAAGCGGGTCACCACCTGCCGGCTGTCCATCCCCCGTTTGATCAGTTTGAGCGCCACCCGGCGCCGGACCGGTTGCTCCTGGGTAGCCAGGTACACCCGCCCCATACCCCCTTCGCCCAGGGTCCGCTCGATCCGATAGGGGCCGACCTCGGTCCCGGCCACGAGGTCCGCGCCGGCTTCTTCCGAGCCGGCGGCAGGGCGCGAGACAACGGTCTCGTCCTCTCCCAGGGCAAGTTCCAGCAGACAGTTGGGACAACCCCCCTCGGCGACATCCTGGGGACCCAGGGCCGCGCCGCAGGATGGACAACGATTTGATTCGCTCAAGGTGCCTCCTCGAGGGCATGGTCGCGGGCGCAGTCTACCCCGGCAACGGGCTTCATACCGCTTTCAAGCCGCCGGTAACGGCGTGTCCGGGGCGTTTCCCGGTTTCTGCAGGACCGCTGTTACCGGATGGGCGCAACCGGTATGTACCCCGCAACCGGCCCGGAGGGCAGCACAACGATCAGCGAGGTACTGCATGTTTAGGCGAACCGGAAAATCGCGATGGCTTCCGATTGTCCTGGCCCTGGCCGCCACATCGGCGACTCTGGCCGGGCCGGCGCCCTCGACCTGTGTCGAGGGTTCGGTCAGTCGCTGCGACTTCAGATCCGACGTGTTCCTGTTTGCCGCCGGCGACCCGGAGTTCGAGATCCGGGCCACGGTGGAGGAGTGCCATCTGTGCACCGACAACGGGGACGGGACCTTCAGCTTCGACGGTGAGATCAGCGTCGAGTTCGGTCCCTACGAGGATCTGGGTCTCTGCGCTCCCCAGGAAGACTGGATGAACATCTTCTTCCTGGGCGATGTGGTGAAGGACCCGAACATCGGCCCCGAGCCGGCCTACGTGCCGGCCGACGACACCACGACCTACGTCCCCAACCAGAATCACGATTTGCGCACCGAGTGCGTCGCCGAGGGGAACCTCAACTACGTGATTCCCCAGGTGCTGTTCCGGGGCAGCGACGGCGCCCGCACCGATGCCACCACCGGCAACCAGGCCACGTTGGTCTATCCGAACAGCGTGCGTTCCACCGGCGGCAAGACGATCAACTTCAACGAGGTGCGGCTGAAGCAGGATCTGACCTTCCGCTTCCAGGAGACCAACACCAACGGGTCGTTCCGCTTCTGGCCCGACGGCATGCCGTTCCGCATGACTCCGGGGGACGTGACTTTCGAACAGGACCGGGTGAGTCTCGACACCATCGGCGGCATCGGGCCAGCCTACGAGGTGGTCGTCCCCGCATCCGGCGCGACCGCCGGAGAGGTCGGCTGCCGCATTCCCGAGCCCGGGTTGACCTGGAACTGCAACGCCCGCTGGAATGCCGGGTGGCTGGACCACGCCTCCTGGGCGCCACGCAACGTCTCGTTCACCCACCTGGGATTCCAGTTGGAGCTGGATCTTCCCTCGACCGCCGAGGTCGACTTCGAACCGGCCTTCCCCGACGGGGTGTGGGTGCGGCTCGACGGCCCGGCCGCCGCGACGATGGTCGACGGCACCTTCGTCGACGGCGGGTTCGACGGCGGCACCATGTGGCTCGAATACGGGCCCCGGGAGATCTGTGACGACGCGATCCAGAGCCGGCGCTTCACCCTCAACGATGACCGGCTCGGCCCACAGATCACCCAGCACGGCGGCATCCTCGCCGGGGTCGCAGATCTCAACGAGCAGCAGCCCGGAGATACCGGGCCGGAACCGTTCACCTTTACCTTCAACAGCCTGACCGACCTCGGTTGCGGCACGCTCTGGATTCCGCCGCTCCAGGCGGACACCTTCCTGCCGGGTGGCCTGGGCAACCCCCAGGACGTCCAGGTGCTGGCCCGTGGGTTCGCTCCCGAGGGGCGCGGCCTCTATGCCGGGCTGAACTACAACCGCAATCTGATGTGCGTCGGCGGAACCAACGCCAACAACCGCTGCAGCAACGACAGCGACTGCCCGGGCGGCACCTGCGACGCGGGAATCTGGTCTCCGGTCTGTCCGGGAGCGGCGACGCCACCCGACTGGGCCGCATCGGTCAACGAACTGCCGCCGGTGATCAAGAGCATTCCCGCCGACGATTTGGAGAAGGAGCTGGTGTTCTTCGTGCGCGGCTCCGGGGTGACCGGGGTGTTCGACGGCGGCATCGACCCGACTCCGCTGAACGATCCCAACGGCTTCAAGATGGACTTCAACTCCTGGGGCCACGCGTTCAAGGGCAATCGCTCCGAATACGCCGACACGGTCATGCGGGGCGCGATCAACTTCCCCTGGCCCTCGTCGACGATGATCCCCTTCGGCGACATGCGCCTCTGCAACTGCGGCGAACCCAAGGACGCCGACGTACCCAGCGGCATCGCGCCGGGCAAGCTCAAGTACTGGGACGCCGAGTATCTGCCTTACGGTCTGGCCTTCACGTCGGTCCCGGGGGACACCGACGTCCAGTGCAACGGGGACAAGGCGACCAGCGTCGAAGTCACCGCATCGACGCCGGTGCCGCACTTCCAGCCGACGCCGACGTCGGACTTCTCGCTGGATCCCAACGGGGTCCCCGGCGCCATCAAACCGATCGATTTCACCCAGTTCGAGTTCGAGCCCAACAGTCTGGGATTGCAGCCCTACACCTACGACGTTTCCGAGTTCGAGCTGCAACCCTGGGCCGGCTTCCCCTCGGAGTGCCAGGTCTACGACTGCGACGGTTTTCCGCCGCCGACTCAGCCGCTGGGCCGCTACGACGCCATCGGCGAGATCGACGTGCCCTGGTTCGGCTCCACCGAAGGGGACACCGTCATTCGCCGCACCGACGTGGTTGCCGCGACCTATCAGGTCGACGTCCACGAGCCGGGCTTCCCCGACGTTCCGAGCAAGTCGTCGATCCTGGCCTCGCGGACCATGGCCAGCGGCACCATCGACCTGCAGTACCGGCTGGACTACTTCCGCCCCGAAGGCACCAAGGATCCGGGTGACGGCGACAACGAGAACGGCGTCGGCGTGTTCCTCGGCTACGCCGACCAGGGGGGTGGCCAGCGCTCGGTGCAGCTCGGCTCGGTTCCGGTCGCCTCGGGGATCCAGACCCGTCACGGCCTGACCCGCTCCGATCTGGGTGCCGGCAGCGTGCTGCGTCTGTGGGACGCGATCCTGCCTGCCGCCCGGGGCGACCTGGACACCATCGTGCCGGCCTCACTGCTCAACCCCTTTGCCGGGGCCTATGACGGCGCGCTGGCGAAGCTGGGAGGGGCGTTGCCCGAACCCCAGGCGCTGACCACGGCGCTTCACGACAGCGGGGCTCTGGCCGACCTGGCCAATCATCCCGACCTGCAGACCTCCTTTGCCGTGGCCGCTCCGGGGATGAACGCGTCGAAGATGACCGGGCACCTGGATCTGTCTGCCGACGGAGCGGATCTGGCGTTCCTCGACGCGACCATCGACACCGGCGGTCAGTTCTTCGGGCTGGACCGCTCGACACTCTCGATCGACCGGCACGTCAAGGAAACCAGCAACGGTGCGCTGCAGCCGATCCAGGAGTTCAGCCGGCGTCAGATCGCAGGCGCGATGTCCATGCCGGCCGAGCAGAGCATCGACTTCCCCAGCGTGCCCGGGATGCAGTGGGACTTCGACTTCGACGTCAGCGGCAGCCCGCCGAGCTTCACCTTCAACAGCCTCACCGGCTCGCTGGACCTGACCAAGGGAGGCCTGTCGGGCATCGGCTTCGACAAGGCCGGAATGACCCTCAAGTACTGGTCCGACGGGGACTGGTACTTCGATGCCGGCCTGAAGCTCAAGTTCAACGGCTACGGCGCCCACGGGGACATCCTGCTGGGCAACTGCAAGACGATGGAGCCGCTCAAGTCGCTGGATCCCACCGTCGGCAAGTTCCTCAACAACCTCAACTCCTTCCAGGGGGGCTACGCCCGTCTGGGAGTCCAGGGCAACATCTTCGACTTCGGCTGCCTGCTGCGCGTCAGCGCCGGGATGGAAGTCGGCGGTTGGTACATCTCCGACAACTTCGGCGGCAAGGTGCGCGGCTGGGTATCCGGCAAGGGCGCCTGTCTCGTCTCGGTTCGCGGCGATCTGACCCTGCTGGGCAACACCGACGGCGACGTGTTCAAGCTCGCCGGCGACATGTGGGTCGGCGGAGGCTTCGGCTTCTGCGAAGAGGACGAATGGGATTCGCCCTCGGACGTGCTCAACGACGGTTGGTGCGCGTCCTGCGTGGTGCGCGGCAACGTCACCGGCAAGACCCCGCCCAAGTTCAAGATCAAGATGTCCGGCCCCAAGGTCAAATGCTCTCTCTGAGGAATCGATCCATGAGACAAGGAATAGACGTGACCCAAGGACACGCGTGTGCCCGGGTGTTCGCACTCGCGCTCTGCGTCCTGGCCGCCCTCCTCACCGGGCCGCTCCAGGCCGCACCCCCGGCCGAACGCCTCGAGGTCGTCGCCGTGGCCGACGACAGTGCTCCCCGAATCCTGCTGCGCTGGCGCGCCGTCGAGGGCATCCAGCGCTACTCCGCCTTCGACGTGATGCGTCGCGAGGCGGGAACCGCCGACTTCACCCTGCAGAACCTCGATCCGATCGAGCCGATGACCGAAGTCCAGGAAATCCAGGACCTGTTCACCACCGTCGGAAACGAAGATGCCCTGCAGTGGATCCAGGAGAGCTTCGGTAGCGAATATGCCGTCGAGCTCCTGCTGATCCAGGACCCCAACGCTCCCGAGATCAGCCGCGCCCAGCTGCGCTACCTGCCCGAGCAGAACTACATGGCGGCAGTAGCCCTGGGCCTCGGCTATCTCGACGAGAACGTGACCCCCGGCACGACCTACGTGTACGAACTGTGGGGCCTCGACGGCGTCGGAGCGCCGGCGGAACGGCTGGGCCGCGCCTCGGCGACGGCGGGAACCTACGAACCCCACGCCGGCGCACAGAACCCGACCTGCATCGACCCCGGCGACGCCCGGGGGCACCAGGCGGCCTTCCTGCGCTGGGATTCCTCGCCTGACGAGTGGCGCGGGTTCGGCTACGAGGTGCTGCGCACCCAGGCCAATCCCGACGGGAGCTGCCCGCCGATGGCGCCCGGCGCGCCCGACGTGGTGCGGGCAAGCTCGGTGACGGTGTTGCCTCCCAAGCCGGGACGGCAGAAGCAGGGCGCCAGCCTGTTTGCGGCCCAGTGCCAGTCCTGCCATCCCGGCGGGAGAGATGACGCCCAGGTCGCCGGTAGCACCCTGCGTGATTTCTACCGGCGGCAGATCGGCGACGCCGCCGACCCGGCGACCCCCCACGACATCCCGGCGCTCAACAGCATGACCCCCGATGAACTCGACGCCGTGTTCGAGTACGTCCAGGCGTTCAACTTCCGGGACGACGGCAGCGACACCCCCCTCGATCCGGTGCAGCTGCGTCAGAGCTACTGCTACCAGATGTTGCCGCGCAATCTGTTCGGCGACCTGGGCACGCCGACGACGCCGGTGCCCTGCGAGGTGCTGGACCGGGACGCGCCGGAGCAACCGGCGCTGATTCAGAGTACGCGGGTCCTCGACCAGGGCCACGAGGTCTGCGAGATCTCCTGGGAGCGCAACGACGAATCGGTCGACGGCACCGAGAGCTACGAGATCTACCGTGTGCTCGGAGTGCCCAGGGATCTGAACCTCGACCGTTTGCCTCCCTCCTGGCGGGCCGGCACGTTGCTCCAGTCCAGCGTGGCACCGGGCAGTCGAGCCACCTTCGTCGATACCTCGGTCCAGGCCGGCGACGCCGGCACCACCTTCTTCTACGCGGCCCGGGCCCTGGACGCGGCAGGCAATCCGAGCCCTCTGAGCGGATTCGTGCCGTGCGTGCCCCGGGACCTGGTGGCGCCGGGGCGGGCAACCCTGACTCTTCGCTGCTGCGAGGAGAACCCGGGAGACGTTTGCCGGGACACGACCTTCGACGAGCGCTGGCAGCAGGAAGAGGGGGACCTGACGATCCTGACGGGGCCCGACTGTCCGCCCCAGATCGAGATCCAGAAGCCGAATGACGCCTGGGGCGTTCGGGTCTACCGCTCCTTCGACGGAGTCAAGTACGTGCCCGGGCCCGAGGTCACGACCTCACCCTGGTCGCCGGATTTCGAGCCGATGATCGATTCGAAGATCTGGTACAAGGTGCGCACCATCGACCCCAGCGGGAACTTCGGCGCCTTCTCGGATCCCGCGTCGTTCCTGTTCAAGCTGAACGTGCCGCTGCCGGCGCCGACGATCAAGAAGGTGCTACTCGACCTGCAGGACGACGGCGACGGCGAGGACTGGATCCGCATCCAGTTCTATTCGCTGAGCCCGAAGGCGCTGTTGGGCTTCTCGCTCTGGACCAGCTATCTGGTCGACGGCGAAGATCCGGATCCGAACATCCCGCCGGGCTACGTCGATCACTTCGGCCAGCAGAACTTCGGAAGCCAGCCCGGAACCAATACCGATTCCTGGGTGGTCAAGCCGGGTGCCCAGGCGCTCGAGAATACGATCACCAACGTCGAGCCGGCCAGCGGCCGTTTCCTGACCTACGACCCGGCGACCTCGCTCTACACGATGAAGGTCAAGGTCGGGGAATCGAACAACGTGGTGCTGCATCTGCACGCCATCGGTTGGGGTGGGGTGCCCGGCAAGGTCAAGCCCTACGCCTGGGACGGTTTCGGAATCGGCGATCTGGAGCTGAGTTGGCCCTACTGGCAGCGGCAGAACCCGCGGCAGTTCGACGTGGTCAACGCGAGCCTGCTGTTGACCCCGGCCCCCGCCGGCGGCATCGAGGTGTTCTGGTCCGCCGACCCCGCCGGATGCAGCGCAGGCAACGACGCGCCATTCATCGTCTTCCGCCGCCGCGAAGGATCCCGATTCTGGCAACAGGTCTCGCCGATGATCACCTGCCAGACCACCTTCGATACCTCGGTCACCTGGACCGACCTCGATACGGAGCCGGACACCTGGTACACGTACACCGTCGTTCGCTACGACCTGAACGGCGAGTTCAGCTTCCAGTACGGCCCCGACACGACTTGCCACCTCCCTGCGGGTCCCACCTGCTCCGGACCCCAGCCATGAGGACGCCTGGAATGAACCGCTGTATCCGAATACTCATCTGCATGGCGCTGGCAATCGGCCTGTGCGCCGCCGCCGCGCCCCTGTGCGCCCAGTCCTTCCACGGCACCGTCGAGATCGAACTGCGGAATCTCGACGGCAGTCTTCGCACCCCGGTCCGCTGGGCCGTGGGCGATCTGGCCCACGGCGTCACCGTCGGTGACGTCGAGGGGGATGGCGATCTCGATCTGATCCTGGCCTACGACGAACTCGATCGTTTCGGTGTTTCCCAGCCGACCCTGGGCATTCTGCTCGGAGACGGCAGCGGGAACTTCAATGCAGGCTTCAGCACGCCGGTGGGCAACCCGGGGGAGCTGGTGATCGGCCTGCGCAGCGGGGAGTTCGCCTCCAACCTGGGCAGCGGCATCGACGTGGTGCTGCACCTGGCCCTGGATCCCGGAGCCGGGCTCGCCGGCGCGACGGAGTACTTCTTCGAGGGGGTCGGCAACGGCACCTTCGTGGCGGCACCGCCGCTGGGAGGGGGGATCACGCCGTTGATCGACGACGAGCTGTTCGCCGACCTCGACGGCATTCACGGGGCCGACCGGATCGTGGTCAATCGCATGCGCGACTCATGGTCGCTGCTGCCGGTGGGAGACCAGGCTGACCCCGGCGACGTCAACGCCATCGACGCCTACGCCTCGCCGCCGAGCGGCAACGTGGGCAACACCTTCCCGGTGATGCTGCTCCCGACCCGTCCCGATCCCTGCGTCGAGGCCGGGCAGCCCCGCTGTCTCTCGATCTACTACACCGTCGACGGCACCGACCCGGTGCCGGGGCAGGCGGGGACCTACGTCCAGGCGCATCCGTACATGCGCCCGCTCTACGTCTACAAGAACACCGAGATCCGCTTCTTCGCCCAACGCACCGACACCCTGGAGCAGGGGCCGACGCGCATCGCGGCCTTCGCGGTGAACCAGCCGCTCGGGGTCGACACCGATTTCGACGGGATTCCCGACCTCTACGAGGTCGACGAGTCTCTGCGGGCCCGCCCCGGGTTCGATCCGCTGCTGCCGGCCAACGATTCCGACGGTGACGGCATTGACGATCTGCGGGAGTTGCTTCAGGGGACCGATCTGTTCACCAATCGCTACTGCATCGGCGGCGGCAGCGCCGGGTTCGTCTGTCAGAGCGAGGATGATTGCGGTGGCTCCGGCTGCAGCCTGACCTGCGGCGGCACGGCGTTCGGCGGTGCCTGCACCACCGATGCCGACTGCGGCGGCGCCGGATGCGGCAATGCCTCGCCGACGAACCCGGCGGGTGCGCTGCGCCTGTCCGGCCGCACGGTGCTCGGCGGGCTGCCCCAGGTGGGTGTCGAGGTCACGGCCATCGATCTGCGGGGTGCCGAACTCCGCCGTGGGCCCCAGGTGTTCACCGACGGAGGCGGGTCGTTCTTCAACCTGTTCTCCACCCGCGGTGAGGAGCAGACGGTCGGCGCCATTGCCGGTTCCAACGTGTTTCAGCGTCTGGTGCCCCGGTTCCAGATCGCGTCCGCCGAGCCGGCGGCCGGTTGGCAGGACGGCGCGGCGTGGCTCGCCGCGGCTCAGGCGGCCTTCGCTGCCGATACCGCCATCGTCGATCTCCCTCTCGATCCGGGTGCCAGCGCCCGGGCCGCCCTCAGCGGCCACGAGCTGGAGCAGCGCCTGGTGGAACTGGGGTTCCTCGCCGGGCAGTGCGCCGGCGAGCTGGGCCGCATCGGCCAGGGATGTAGCTCCAGCGAACTGGAAGACGGGTTGCCTCAGATGGACCTGGGCCTCCACGCCTATCTGGTGGAACACGCCGCCGGAGATAGCGGGCTGACCGCTTTTGACGGCTACGCACCGTTCGCCGACGCGCTGTTTACCGTGCTCGAGGCTCTCGCCGATCCGGGTCTGCGCAGCGAGGCGGTGCTGACCGAGCACCTGCGCAGCGGAGCGCTGCCTCCGGCGGTGCAGACCGGCATGGACGAACAGGGCTACGACGCGTTGGCGGTGGCGGAGGTGTCCGCTCTCGTTCTCGATCAATCCGGCGCGGTGGCCGGTGCGGTGCGTGGCGCGCAACAACTCGACGACAGCCAGAGCGAAGAGGACGCCGAGGCGGGAGTGTTCGGCAAGTACGCCGAGGCTCTCAGCATGCGGCCCGACGTGGTCGCCGCGGTGGTCGACGCCGCCCAGGGCAACAGTGTCGACCTGGGGCACATCGAGACCGCCGGTACGGCACTGGCCGAGGCGGTGCTTCAGGCCTTCGAACTCGAGGGCGGGCAGATCGATCCACTGGTGCCGGTCGCTTCCAAGAACACCCGGGCCTCCCAGGTGACCTGCGGCGCATCGGTGATCGGCGATGCCCTGATCGCCGCTGCCTCGCTGCCCGGTGAGATCCAGAACCTGACCGCCCGCATGGATGACCTGGTCGATGACATCGTCACCGCCGCGTGCGATCCGGCGGCGCTGGCGGCGATCTCCGGACAGGTGGGGGACTACCTGGTAGCCGACGGTGACGCTCCCACGACCCAGGCGACACCTCCCGGCGGGCTGTATCAGCAGGACGGCATCGCCGTGCAGCTGCGCAGCGACGAACCGGCGGATCTCTACGTGCGCTTCGGCGCCCTCGATCCGGTGCCCGGTGAGCCGGGTGTGCTGTACTTCCCCACGGGGGTCGCCGACCTGGTGCTCAACGGAGACACCACCCTTCGCTTCTACGCCGTCGACAGCGACGGCAATACCGAAACGGCCAAGACCGAGATCTACTCCCTCGACCGGGACGGGGACGGTATCGCCGACGTGAGCGACAACTGTCTCTACGTGGCCAATGCGGGCCAGCTCGATGCCGACGGCGACGGTGCCGGCGACCTGTGCGACCCAGCGCTCTGCGGCAACGGCGTTCCCGAGCCGGGCGAACCCTGCGACGACGGCAACGCCGTCGACGGCGACGGTTGCTCCAGTGCCTGTACCCGGCAACGCCACAGCGATCTCGCAAGCGAGAGCGCCGACCTGACGATCCTGGGCCCCGGCAGCTCCGCGGCCATCGCTCCGGCGTTGGCCGCCGGGGACCTGATCGGCGACAGCCGGATCGATCTGGTGCTGACGGTGCCTGCTCCATCGCCGGACGCCGGGGTCCACGTGGTAGATCTGTCGTCACTCAGCGCCCCCGCCCAGCGGGATCTGTCCGCCGAGCCGGCGGAGTCGATCCTCTCGGACCTGTCGGCGGCCGGGTGTGGCGAGGCGTTGGCCGTCGGGGACATCGACGAGGACGGGCAGACCGATCTGTTCGTCGGTTGTCCTCGCTGGTCCCGGGCCGCCGGTGCCGAGGAGGGCGCGGTGTTCGGTTTCCTCGGACCGCTGCGCGAGGGGGCGGTGGCGATCGACCCCCAGAACGCCGACGTCACGATCTACGGAGAGAACCCCGGAGATCATCTCGGAAGTTCCATCGCCTTCGGGCGCTGGGACGGTGACGATCTCGGCGAAGTCCTGGTCGGTGCCCCCGGCTTCGGCGCGCTGCCGCCCAGCGGACGGGGCGCGGTCTATCTCGTCCCGCTCACCGACAGCTTCCCGCTGCAGCTCGAGGCGGCGGCGGTGACCACCCGCATCCTCGGCGCCGACGCCGGGGGAGCCCTCGGGGCCCAGGTCGCCATGGGGGATGTCGACGGCAACGGCCTCGACGAACTGGCCTACGGCGGTCCCGACGCCAGTCCGGTATCCCGGGCGGGAGCGGGTGTCCTCTACCTGCAGCCGGATTCAGCCGTCGACAGCGGCGATCCGCTCGACCTGGCGCTGGGGCTCTCCCGGGTGGCCGCCCTCTACGGTGCTGCCGCCGGCGACGGGCTCGCGGCTCAGGTTGTGATGGCCGACGCCGACGATGACGGCAAGGCGGACCTGGCGCTATCGGCGCCCGGTGCACTAGGCGGGCAGGGCAAGCTCTACCTGCATCGGGGCGCCGCCATGCTGCTGCCGGGAACGACCACCGACGTGACCGACGGAAGTCTCGATCACACGGTGCTCGGCAGCTTTGCCGGAGGCTACGGCCAGGCGTTGCTGCTGGCCGACTTCGACGGCGAGGGCTTCGCCGAGCTGGTCGCCGGTGCTGCGGACGCGGCCAGCGGTCCTGCCTCCCAGGCCGGCCGGGTGGTCGGGCTGAACGTCGTCGGCCGTGGATCCCTGCTGGATCTCCAACTGCTCGAACCGGCGGCTCGGGCCCGGGTGCTCGGTGCTTCCGGAGATCGCGTCGGAGCCGCCCTTGCCGGCGGCGACGTCGACGGGAACGGCGTCGCCGACTTGTTGACGTCCGCTCCCGGAGATGCCGGCGGTGCCGGTGCGGTCCACGTGTTCCTGATGCAGCCCGGCGATCGAGACGGGGACGGGTTCGCCGACCCCTTCGATCTCTGCCCCTTCGTCGCCTCGGATGTCGATCCCGCCTTCGGTGGCGACGACGACTCCGATGGAGACGGCCGGGGAGACGCCTGCGACAACTGCCCGGCCCAGGCCAACGCCGATCAGCTCGACCTGGACGGTGACGGTATCGGGGACGTTTGCGATCCGCAGATCGCCGGCCCACCGACCGCCGCTTGCGACGGCAGCTGGGACGTGCGCCAGGGTTGGGCGGACAGCGACGGCGATGGCTTCGGCGACGCCTGCGACTGCGCGCCGCTCTTGGCCACGGCGTTCCCCGGTGCGCCGGAGACCTGCGACGGTGTCGACTCGGACTGCGACGGATCGCTGCTGATCGCCGAGGCGGATGTCGACCGGGACGGCTACGCGCTGTGCCAGAACGACTGCGACGACAACGACGGCAACCGCAACCCGGGCGCCGCCGAACTCTGCAATGGACTCGACGACGACTGTGACAGCCAGCTTCCCGCCGACGAACTCGACGTGGACGGTGACCTGGTCGCGGTCTGCGCGGGAGACTGCGACGACGAAGACCCGCTGGTGTTCCCCGGCGCCGTCGAACGTTGTCGTAACGGCGCTGACGATGACTGCGACGGCCGCACCGACGGACAGGAGGCGTTTTGCGCCGCCGATGTCTGTGTGACGGTGGCCCTCGCCGGGGTCGGCCTCGATCCCTCCATCGACTTCGAGCCGGCGAGCGCCTGTCCCACGGGCACCACCCTGGCTCGACCGGTCGACGCGATCTGGGGAGATCTGGCCGACGTCGCATCGACCGGCTCCCGGATCGACCTGGGAGCGGCCACTCCGGTTCAGTGTGCGGGCAACGCCGCCGCGATCCAGTTCGACTCGCTACGACCCGACCCCGGGCAGGTGGACTACATCCTGGTTCGTGAGAGCGGGGCCGGAGACTACGGACTCAGTTCCGGCGGTCTGCCGCGAGTGGATAACGGCGCGGTCTGTCCCTGATCGATTGGTTCCCGGCGGCGCGTTCGTTCTGTTCGCGCCGCCGGGTTCGCCGCCGGTCAGAAGCGGACGCCCTCGGGATCGTGGACCCGCATCACCTCGTCGTCGCTGCGGTCGATGATCGACACCAGCAGGGTGTCCCCGTCGGCGGAAAGGGACAGGGTGCGTGAGAGATAGGGCACGGTCTTCTCGGTCTCGAAGACCGTCTGGACCTGGCCGTCGGCGAAGGCGAAGTAGCCGACGCTCTTGGGGCGGCGCATCACGAAGTAGATGCCCTCGTCGGTGGCGGTCCAGCCACCCCAGTCTCCCAGGTCGAGGTCCAGCGGG
The DNA here is from genome assembly GCA_001664505.1 of Acidobacteria bacterium Mor1. Classification (GTDB taxonomy): domain Bacteria; phylum Acidobacteriota; class Polarisedimenticolia; order Polarisedimenticolales; family Polarisedimenticolaceae; genus Mor1. The sequence continues at coordinate 2,302,880 of CP011806.1, read as the reverse complement.
AGCCGCTCGGCGTCGCCGCCGCTGCTCGGCATGCGCCAGATACCCGGCTCGTCCAGTTTGACGAAGAACAGTTCCCGCCCGTCGGGGGATTCCTGGGCCAGGAAGCCGCCGTCCCGGGTCAGCACCTCCGCTTCGCCACCATCTACGCTTCGGCGCCAGATCTGCCAGCTGCCGCTGCGGTCCGAGGCGAAGTAGAGCCGGCGTCCGTCCCGGGAGAAACTCGCGTTGCGGTCCTCGGCCGGGTGGTCGGTCAGACGTACCGGCCTCCTTCCGTCCCGGGGAACTTCCCACAGGTCCGAGTGCCCGAAGACCGCCGCGTCGTAGACGATTCGCTCGCCGTCGGCTGACCAGGCCGGTGAGGCGGGGAGTGGGCCTGCCAGATCGGTGTGACGCCGTGCGCCGCCGCCGTCCGGTGCCGAGGACCACAGTTCCACCGTGCCCGAGCGGTCGGAGATGAACGCGATGGAGCGGCCGTCGGGGGACCAGGCCGCTTCCCGTTCGGAGCGGGTCGAGGGAACTCGCCGGGTCGGCGCACCCGCCGTACCCGACACCGGATAGGCCCAGACATCGACCTCGTCGCGGAAGGTGCGATAGGTCAGCAGGCCACCGCTGCGAGACAGGCTCGGTTGGGTCACCCAGTCATCCTCGATCGGCAGCCGCTCGAGCTCTCCGCCGGCCAGGGGCACACGCCACAGCAGGAACCTTCCGCTGCGGTTGGAGGCGATGACCACCGCCTTGCCGTCGGCGGTCCAGTCGAGCCCGCGGAGCTGTCCCCAGGCGTCGTCGGTCAGGGGCCGGGGTTCTCCGCCGGAAACCGGCACGACCATCAGGTCGTGGCGATGGCGGCTCTGGTGGCGTTCGAAGGCGATCCAGCGGCCGTCCGGAGAGAAAGCAGGGTCGTCATCTCCCCGTGACCCCTCTGGTGGCGTGGTCAGCAGGGTGACCTCGCCGCTGTCGAGCTGAAGCAGGCGCAGACCCCGGGGCTCGTCGGGGGCGTCGGCGCCGGTAAGGCACAGGGTCGAGCCGTCGGGGGACCAGGTCAGCGAGCGCATTCCGCGAACGCAGTCGGCCAGCCGTTCGGTCGCGCCGCCGAGGATCGCCCGGCGAAAGATGCCGCACTGGCCGCCGGCGGGGTCGAAGCGAACGAACGCTACCGACTTTCCGTCGGGAGACCAGGCCGGCAGCCGTTCGGTTGCCGGATCGTCGGTCAGGCGCACCGGGGCATCTCCCTCGATGGGGTGGACCCAGATATCCCAGTTGTCCTGGGCCGGCCCCTGCCAGGCAAAGGCCAGGGTGCTGCCGTCGGGGGAGAGGTAGGGTTCGAACTGGGTGCCGACCAGCGTCGACTCGGGATGAACCGGAAGCGGAGATGTCGCGATCTCCCGGGGCAACATGAACCAGGTGGCGAAGGCAACCGCGATCAGCGCCGCTCCGGCGATGGTGTAGGCCGCTACCGGGAAACGCCGCGCCGGGGTTGCCGTCGCCGCTGGATGATCCGCTCGGTGGGTGCCGGCGGTTTCGGCGGGGACCGCGTGCAGCGGTCCCGCGGGATCCGGCCAGGCGACCTCGGCGACCAGACGGTACCCGGATTTGCTGATCGTCTCGATGTAGCGGGGAGCGTTGCGGTCGTCTCCGAGGGCGCGCCGCAGCCGGGAGATCGCCTGGGACAGGGTGTTCTCGCTGACGAACACGTCCTTCCAGACACTCTCCAGCAGTTGGTCCCGGGAGAACACCTCGCCGGGCCGGCAGGCCAGTTCGATCAGCACGTCGATCAGCCGCGGATCCAGCTTGCGCTCTTCTCCGCCGGGTCCGACCAGCCGGTTGCGCCGTGGCTCGACCGTCCAATCCCCGAGGCTGAAGCCCTGCTCCCGCAGGGTGGCGGCCGGGCGGTCAGGCACGGCCCGCAGTCCAGATTCCGGCCGGTTGCGTCCGCTGCGATTCGAACTGCTCATCGCGATCCCCCCTCCGGCGGGTCGGCCCGCCCCCTCGAGCGCGCGCACCTCGCCGGTGTGAGCGCCGGGTCTCGTTGGGCCTAACGCGAGGAAGGCCCCGGGAGTTTCGATGGTCCGGACTCTGCCGCGGGGGGGACGCAGCAGGGGAGTCCGGCCCGCGCGGCTCGACATCTCCCTGAGCGCCGCTATGCTTCCCCTATGCCGACCCGCCGGAAAGGGCGGCAGGAGCCCAGATCCAATGAAGCGCCCCCACGTCTACCTCAACATGGCGATGACCGCCGACGGGAAGATCACCTCGGCGGCCCGCGAGTACCCGAAGTTCACCTCCGCCTTCGACAAGAAGAACATGGACCGGCTGCGGGCCCGGGCGGACGCGGTGCTGATCGGTGCCGGAACCCTGCGGGCAGACGATCCGCCACTCCACGTGCGGGACGCCGAGATGCAGGCCTACCGGGAGTCCCTGGGCAAGCAGCGCGAACTGGTGCACGTGCTGGTCAGTGGCAGCTTGTCGGTGGATCCCGACTCCGGATTCTTCAACCCGGAGCGGGCGGACAGCCTGATCGTCGCCACTGTCGACGAGGCGCCGGCCGAGCGGGTCGCTGCTCTCGAGGGCAAGGCGGAAGTCTGGAGAGTCGGGTCGGGCCGGGTAGATATGGCGGCACTGCTGGAGCGGCTCCACGAGCGGGGCGTCGAGCAATTGCTGGCCGAGGGTGGTGGAGAGCTCAACTGGGCGCTGGCCCAGGCGGATCTGCTCGACGAGCTGTTCATCACCGTGGCGCCCTCGCTCCTGGGCGGCCGGGAGGCTCCGACCCTGCTGGAGGGGCCGGGCTTCGCCATGGCCGACCAGACCCGGCTGGAGCTTGCCGATCTGACCCGGGAAGGGGATGAGATCTACCTGAGATACCGGGTTTTGCGCTAGTTTCGGGGCTTCCCGGCGGCCGGGGCGGGCGACGTGCGCCGGGCCCGGCCATTCGCTATATTCACCCGGTCCCGCGCGGTTCCCCCCACGGTCCCCGCGCCCCCCGGAAATCCAGGAAATTCGAGGCTCGAGCCCCTTGGTGCGAGAAAAGCGCTTCGCGTCCATCGACGGCGGAGAACTGTACCGGAAGCTGGCGATGGGAGATCCCATCGTCGTGCTCGATGTGCGGACCGAACCGGAGTTCGTCAACGCCCACGTGCCCGGGGCTCACCTGATTCCGCTCCACGAACTTGAGCAGCGCATCCCCGAGGTGCCCAACAGCGGCATCCCGGTGGCGGTGATCTGCGAGCACGGCATTCGCAGCGTGTCCGCCTGCCAGCTGCTGGCCGAGCACGGCTTCGCGACCCTGTTCAACGTCAACGGCGGTCTGTCGATCTGGCCGGGCCCGTTGTCTGCGGGGCCGCCGTCGGCCGAGATCGGTCCTCACCGCCACGGCATCGCTCCCTCCAGTTTCCTGATCGACAACTTCGACCTGTTGCCTCGCGGGACCGCCCTCGACATCGCCATGGGCGAGGGGCGCAACGCGATCTACCTGGCGACCCGTGGCTTCGACGTCGACGGGGTGGATGCCGATCCCCAGGCGGTCGCTACCGCCCGGACCGCGGCGCGCCGCTTGGGTGCTCCGATTCGCGCGGTGGTCGGCAACGTCGAGGATGGCACCTACATCGTGCCGATCGACGCCTACGACGTGATCATGGTGTTCAACTTCCTCTACCGGCCGCTGTTCAACGACATCCGCGACGGGGTGCGCCCCGGCGGCGTGGTGGTCTACCAGACCTTCACCAGTGAACAGGCGCGGCTGGGCCGGCCGAAGCGTCCGGAATACCTGCTCGAGCCGGGTGAGTTGAAGAAGCTGTTCGCCGACTGGGAAGTCCTGCGCTACCGCGAACTGGTCGGGCCCTCGCGCCACGGCGGTCCCGATCGCGCCGTGGCCGGCATCGTCGCCCGCAAGCCCTAGCGTAGCGCCCCGGCTGGTCACACCGGTCACGTGTTTGCCCCGTTACAATGGACGGGCCAACCACTCAGAGGTGACCATGACCGATTCCGCCGGCCTGCCGTCTCGCGCCGACGCCCTCTCCCTGCTTCGCGAGTACACCGAGAAACCGGGGCTGCTCAAGCACGCCTACGCCGTCGAGGCAGCCATGCGGGCCTACGCGCCCCGCTACGGGGGTGACCCCGACTCATGGGGTCTCGTCGGATTGCTTCACGACTTCGACTACGAGCGTTGGCCGTCCCTCGAAGATCATCCCTACCGCGGTTCGGAGATCCTGGAGCAGAAGGGATACCCCGAGTGGTTCCGCCGGGCGATCATGTCTCACGCTCCCTACACCGGGGTCACCCGGGACAGCGATCTGGAGAAGGCGCTCTTTGCCTGCGACGAGTTGTGTGGGTTCCTGACCGCCTGCGCGCTGGTCACACCGGGTAAGTCCCTGGCCGAGGTCAAGGTCAAGTCGGTGAAGAAGAAGATGAAGGCCAAGGCCTTCGCCGCCAGCGTCAACCGGGAGGACATCCGCGAGGGAGCCGCGGACCTGGAGCTGGAACTCGACGCTCACATCGAGTTCTGCCTCGAGGCGCTGCGGGGTATTGCGGGGGAGTTGGAACTCTAGGCGCGGCCCGGTCGGGAGGGTCGGACGCAGGCCTGTAGCACGGGGCCCGCTCCTGGCGGGAGCAGGGAGTATCCGTTTGCTGCTCGCTGCGGCCCTAGAGGCCGGCGTCGCGCATGCGGTCCAGACGGCGGCTCATGTCCTTGTAGACCCGCTTGGTCGGCCGGCGGGGCGCGCCGAAACGGGCGTAGGGGGACTGAGGCGCGGTCTTGCGCCGGGTGACGGCCCAGTAGGCCGCGGCGGCGCCGACACCGATCCCGGTCAGAAGTCCGAACAGCAGGGCTCTTGATTTGGATGCGTCTGACATAACCCTCCGATTATAGGCTCCCGGAGCCCGAAAGACGAGGGGGAGATTTTTCAGGGATTTCGACCGCACCGTCTGAACCGGCCCGGGTATCCTGCGACCAGATACGGGATCGAAAGGAGAAAACCGATGCGTTCACGATGGGCCCTGGCCCTGATTCTCGTCCTGCTGGCTGGCGGAACCGCCTGGGCCGAAGGTGACCGGGCGTTCCGTTTCAACCTGGTCTACAGCATGCCCACCTCGGATTTCGATCCGGGGGGCGGGGAGACCACCGAACTGGACGAGAGCCTCGGTTTCGAGGCAGGGCTCGAGTTCATGGTCACCGATTCGATCGGCGTCGAGCCGGCCCTGGGCCTGTTCGAATCGGAGCTGATCTTCATGGAACCCGGGCAGCCGGACATGGACGACGGGGACGTCGAGGGCATCCGGATTCTCGGCGCCGTCAACTTCCACTTCGGCAATGAGAAGGTCGATCTGTTCGCCGGTCCCGTGCTGGGCTACATGCTCTGGGATGACATCCAGCCGGTGGGCATGTCTCCCGGTGCCCCCGTCGACGACGAGTTGATCTTCGGGGCGGGTTTCGGCGTCAACGTGCCGGGTGGCGAATCCGGCTGGTCGTTCAATGCCCAACTGCGCTACCTGCAGATGGAGCTATCCCCCGAGGCGAACTCCAACGTGCTGGGAATCGACCCGGTCGAGGTGTTGGTCGGAGCCTCGGTGCGCTTCTAGTCTTCGAGGCTCGGCTTCAGTCGCTGGAGCCGGCCTCGCCCAGGCGCTGGCGCTGCCGCCCGTCGGCGTCGAAGTTCTCCGGGGCCAGCCATGCCTCGAAGACCCGCCGCCGCTCGGGCCATTCCCGGTCGAGCAGCGAGAACCAGGCGGTGTCCCGGTTGCGGCCGCGGTAGATCAGCGCCTGGCGAAAGGTGCCCTCGTACTGGAAGCCGAAGCGATCGGCGGCCCGGCGCGAGCCGGCGTTGAGGGCGTCGCACTTCCACTCGTAGCGCCGGTAGCCCAGGTCGTCGAAGGCGTGGCGCATCATCAGGTACATCGCCTCGGTAGCCGCCGGCGTGCGGCGCAGCGCCGGAGCGTAGTGAATGTGGCCGACCTCGATGGAGCCGTGCTGGGGAGCGATGCGCAGGTATGCGGCGACCCCCAGGGGGCGGCCGTCGACGACGATGGCGTAGAACAGCGGATCCCGGCCGAGGCAGAAAGATCGCATCCACGCGCGGTAGGTCTCGATGTCGGGGTAGGGCCCCTCGAACAGGTAGGTCCAGCCGTCCTGGGGGCCGCGGTGCAGTTCCTCGAACAGGGTGTCGGCGTGGGCCTCGACATCCACCGGTTCCAATCTGCAGAAGCGCCCCTCGAGCACCCGGCCGTCGGGGGCGGGGCAGGGCTCCCAGCCCGGGACGTCGAAGCCGATCGGCTGACCTGAGGAATTGCGTCTTCCGCTGGAGCTGTCGTTCATCTGAGCCTCGCTGCCGGGCGTGCGCCGGAGCGCCGCAGTGAAGCCCGAGAGTAACCCCGGATAGGCCCGCAGCCCTGCTGAACCCGCGGGAATCGATGCTTTTGTACGGGCCGCCCCGCAGGGTAAGCTGCCCCTTGCGGCCTGTACACGCCGCGGGGGGGGCCTCTTGATCCGTTTCGGTTCCATCGACATCTTCTGGACCTCGCTGTTCCTGCTGCTGATGGTCGGCGGGGCCTTCTGGTTCTACCGGTTGGCGCGGCGTTCGGAATCCGACTTCTTCCTGGCCGGCCGGGGACTGCCCTGGTGGCTGCCCGCCTCATCGGTTTTCAGCACGCACACCGCGACCGATACCCCGATGTGGATCACCGGCGTGATCTACAAGGACGGACTGCGGGGGCTCTGGTACACCTTCTTCAGCGCCTGGACCGCTATCGGCGCCTTCGTCGCCGCGCGGATCTTCCGCCGCTCGCTGGCCTACACCCAGGCCGAATGGCAGTCGCTCCGATTCTCGGGGCTGGGGGCCGAACTCCTGCGCGGTTGGATGGCCGGTTGGCAGGTGTTCATGAACATGTTCATCCTCGGCTGGGTCGGCATCGCCATGGGCAAGGTCGGCGAGCTGGTCTTCGGCTGGCCGGTCTGGGTCGGCCTGATCGTGCCGAGCCTGATTACCGCGATCTACACCCTGGCTGCCGGCTACTGGGGCGTGGTGATGGGGGACTTCCTCCAGGGGATCGTCGCCGTCTTCGCCATCCTGCTGGTTTCGCTGGTCGGCGTGGTCGCCGCGGGCGGGCCCGGCGAGATCACCGGCAAGCTGGTCGAGCTGGGCCAGGAGTGGCGCCTCGATCCCTTCGCCTTTACCGGCGTATCCGACGGCGACTTTCCGATGCTGTGGTGGTTGACCATGCTGGTCATCGCCGTGGTCGGCGGGTTCGGTATGGGTACCAGCATCGACTGGTACGTCGAGGCCCAGCGGATCCAGTCGGCCAAGACCGTGCGGGACGCGACCTACGGCCTGTGGGCCGGCGGCGCGATCACCCTGATTCGCAACGCCTTCTGGGCGGTCTCGATCCTGGCCTTCTTCGTCATGCTGCCGGACATCAAGGACACGGCGGTCTCGGAACTCGGTTGGTTCCGGCTGGGCTTCGAGCTGCTGCCGATGGGATTGATCGGCGTGTTCTTCGGCGCGATCCTGGCGATCCACCTCTCGACGATCTCGTCTCACCTCAACCTGGGTGCGCTGTATTTCACCCGGGATCTCTACCAACGCTACCTGAATCCCGAGGCCAGCGAGCAGAAGCTGGTCGTCGTCGGACGTTGGACCACCGCGGTGCTTTTGATCGGCTCGTTCTTCTACGGGATGATGATGGAGGAGATCACCCAGTGGCTGATCTTCGCCCTGTGGTTGATGAGCGCCGGCATCTGGCTGCCCAACATCCTGCAGGTGGTCTGGTGGCGCTTCAACGCCTGGGGTTACCTGGCCGCCTGGATGGCCAACCTGGGGGTGTCGTGGCTCGTGGTCTGGATCCTGCCCGGTTTCAATCTGTTGCCCGAACTTCCCGACCACATCCAGTTCTGGTTGTTGATGGCGCTGGGCGCCTGCTTCTTCCTGCCTGCGACCTTCTTGACAAAGCCGGAGCCGATGGACCGGCTGGTGCAGTACTACGTGATGACCCGCCCGCTCGGCTGGTGGGGGCCGGTGCATCGTGAGGCGGTGCGGCGCGGGTTGATCGAGGAGACGAAGAAGGAGAGCGGTCCGGTGACCCGATCCATGGGCATCCGCCGTTCGTGGACCCCCGAGGCCGCTCAGGAGTGGACCCGGGAGGACTGGATCGCGATCCTGCTCTCGCCGCTGGTCTACACCGGACTGCTGTTCGGATTGGTGCAGGTGCTGCTGATGCAGATGGAGGGCTTCGCCCTGCTCGGCGCGGCGGTGATCGGCACGCTCATCATCTACTGGGTGATTGATCCGAAGCTCAAGGCGGTCTCCGAGGAGTTCGAGGCGGGGCAGGCCAGGTTCCTCGACGAGGTCGAGGCCCGCAGCCGCTGGGAGGAGGCGTGATGGACAAGGGACTCGCGACGCTGATCGGAATGAGCATCGCCTATGTCGCCTCCTTCGTCGGCCTGGGGCTGGCCTGGTGGTCGTACAAGAAGAGAGGAGGCAAGCAATGATCCCCGCCGAACCGCCGCTGACCGGGTTCTTCTGGTCCTGGATCTTGCCTGCGCTGATCTTCGGGGTATCGCTGTGGGCCACCGTCGCGCTCTACCGGAGGTTCTCCCGTTGAGGCGACCGGCGGCCCCGGTCCTGTCCTGCGCGGCCCTGCTGTTGATCCTCGCCGGTTGCGCCGGGCCCGGTGACCGAAGCGACGCCCCCTTCGATCTGGTCGATCCGTTCATCGGCACCGGCGGGCATGGCCACACCTTCCCGGGAGCCACGCTGCCCTTCGGGATGGTGCAGCTCAGCCCGGACACCCGGCTGACCGGTTGGGACGGATGCTCGGGCTACCACTACACCGACGAGGTGGTCTACGGCTTCTCCCACACCCACCTCTCGGGCACCGGGGTGTCGGATTACGGCGATGTGCTGTTCATGCCCGTCGCCGGTGAGGCGACCACGTTGAACGGCGCCGTCGACGGGCCGGAGAACGGCTACGCCTCTCCCTTCGCCAAGACCAGCGAACAGGCGGAGCCGGGCTTCTACGCCGTGCGGCTGGACGAGGGTCCGGTCGATGTGGAACTCACCGCCAGCGAGCGCACGGGGGTGCATCGCTACACCTTCCCGGCAGGCGCCGAGGCCCACGTGGTGGTCGACCTGGCCCATCGGGACAAGGTCACCGACTCCTTGCTGCGGATGGCCGGCGACCGCGCCGTCGAGGGCTGGCGCCATTCCACCGGCTGGGCTCGGGATCAGCAGCTCTGGTTCCACGCGACCTTCAGCGAGCCGATTCTCTCGGCCGGCTTCGAGCGGCGGGAGGGAGGCGCCAAGGTGGACGGTCCTGCCGGCCCGCTGCTGCCGCTGGAGCCGGACGCGACCGAGGCGGCAGGCGACGATGTCCGCGCGGTGCTGAGCTTCGGAAAACTCGACCGGCCGCTGACGGTTCACGTCGGGTTGTCGCCGGTGGATGTCGCCGGCGCCAGAGGCAACCTGGAAGCCGAGACCGCCGGCAAGTCCTTCGATCAGGTGCGCGCGGCGGCGCGCGAAGTGTGGACCGCCGCGCTCGATCGCCTGACCGTCGAGGGGGGCACCCGGGCGCAACGGGTCAACTTCTACACCGGCGTCTACCACAGCTTGATCGCGCCGAACCTGGCCTCCGATGTCGACGGTCGCTACCGGGGTATGGACCGGGAGGTCCACGTCGCCGAGGGACGCAGGCACTACACGGTCTTTTCGCTTTGGGACACCTTTCGGGCGACTCATCCGCTGTTCACCCTGATCGAGCGGGAACGTACCGAGGAGTTCATTCACACCATGCTGGCGATGTATCGGGAGGGCGGAAGGCTGCCGGTCTGGGAACTGGCCGGTAACGAGACCGACACGATGATCGGGTACCACGCGGTGCCGGTGATCGTCGACGCCTGGGGCAAGGGGATCGACGGCTTCGACCGGGAGCTGGCCCTCGAGGCCATGCTGCAGAGCGCCATGCGGGATGCGCGCGGCCTCGAGGCCTACAAGCGCCAGGGATTCATCTCCGCCGAGGATGACGCCGAGTCGGTATCGAAGACCCTGGAGTACGCCTTCGACGACTTCTGCATCGCCCGCTTCGCCGAGGCGATGGGGCGGGACGACATCGTCGCCGAGTTCGACGCCCGCAGCCAGGGCTGGCGGCACCTGCTGGATCCCGCCACCGGCTTCATGCGCGCGCGGCACAACCAGCGCTGGATCGAGCCCTTCGACCCGCGCAGGGTCGACCTGAACTACACCGAGGCCAACTCCTGGCAGTACAGCCTGTTCGTGCCTCACGACGTTGAGGGTTTGATGGCCGCGCTCGGCGGCGAGGACGCCTTCGTCGAACGGCTGGATGCCCTGTTCAGCGCCGAGGCGGAAACCACCGGCCGCCATCAGGTGGACATCACCGGCCTGATCGGCCAGTACGCACACGGGAACGAGCCCTCCCACCACATGGCCTGGCTCTATCACTACGCCGGGTTGCCTGACCGCAGCGCCGAGCGGGTGCGGCAGATTCTCGACGAGCTCTACACCAACGAACCCGATGGTCTGTCGGGCAACGAAGACTGCGGGCAGATGTCGAGCTGGTACGTGCTGTCGTCGATCGGGATTTACCCGGTCTCTCCCTGCGAGGACATCTACACACTGGGCGCACCCCTGTTCGACCGGGTGATCTTCAAGTTGGAGAGTGGTGAGCAATTCACCATCGAGTCACCAGGGGACGGGCAGTACGTTGCGAGCGTGGAGCTGAACGGATCACCCCTCGTCCGCGCGTTCGTGCGGCATGGTGAGATCCTCGGTGGCGGCACGCTGACCGTTCGGCGTTCGACGGGCCCCGCTCCCGATTGGGGGCGGGGCGAGCGTCCGCCATCCTCGGTCGCGGGTGCTCCGGTTCCCGCGGCGCCTTATGTCGAGGCGCCCTCGGACCGGTTCCGCGATCCCATGCAGGTAGCCCTGGCTGCCGAGTCGGGGGCTTCCGTTCGGTACGCGATCAACGGCGGCAGACCGCGAGACTACAGCGGCCCCTTCGAGGTTCGAGACAGTGCGCGCCTGCGTTTCCACGCCGAGACCGCCGACGGTCGTCGCAGCCCCGAGGTGGCCGCCTATCTGCACAAGATTCCCAACGAGTGGTCGGTCGTTACGACCCACACACCCAACTCCCAGTACACCGCCGGGGGGGACGCGGCGCTGGTCGATGGGCTTCCCGGGGCGTCCAACTGGCGTATGGGCGGCTGGCAGGGCTACCAGTACAGCGATTTCGAGGCGATCGTCGATCTCGGCCGCAAACAGACGCTGCGCCGTCTGGGTGCGTCCTTTCTCCAGGAACAGAAGTCGTGGATCTGGATGCCGAAGGAGGTACTGGTCTCGGTATCCAGCGACGGAGAGAGCTACCGGGAGGTCGCGCGGCTGGGACACGATGTCCCCGACGACGCAGAAGGCGTGGTTTTGCGCGAGATCGCCCAACGGGTTTCCGGCGTCTCGGCCCGCTACGTCAAGGTCACCGCCCTCAACTACGGACCGATCCCGCGATGGCACCCCGGCCACGGCGACAACGCGTTCATCTTCGTGGACGAGTTGCTGATCGAATAGGTTCTCTCGTCATACGAGGGGTTGAAGTCGTTGGTTCGCAGGATACGCCAATCCGGAGGCCGGCCAGCCAGCGCTTGGCAAGCGTCTGTTCCTTAGACGGCAGCTAGGAACGGAGCGGGTTGGTCGTCACTCCTCCGTCGTCAGGGCCTTCCAAAGCCGTGCGAGAGTGCTCGATGGGGCCCACTCACGGGATACGGTTGTCGTGTAGCTTCCGTCTGCGTTGCGGGTAGTGGAAACAGTCTCGCTTCGAAGTCCGCCAGTTGCCACCAGATACATGGCGTACATCGATACCGTAGCGACGAGAACCGACTCCAAGGCGAAGAGCTTCTTCGATGAATCCTCGAAGGCTCCTTGGATGAGTGGGCGCTTCTCCGGGTCGGTCCAGTCTCTGCTCAGGTAAAGGAGTATTGCGTCTTGTCGGTTACTCAAAGCGCCTTGCAGTGCCCGTTGCCCGTTCTCGAAGGTTGTGACATCGATCCGCCTCAGGAGCACCTGCTTCATCTGTTCCGCGTCGAGATCGGAAGTTTGTGACCTGACGTAGGCGACGAACGCTCCCTCGAGCACCTCGTCGTTGGGTGCTACGTGGTTAAGGAAGTCAGAGAGAGTGTCGCTCATCGCCAATCTCCTTGTATCGCGAGCGGCCAGACTCGCCAGTCATCGTGTTCTTGAGCAGCTCCGGAGCAAGCGAGCCAAACGGAGTCGGCGAGAGGCTCCCCACTGCAGTATCGCTCGCACGCCTCGTCAAGGATAGGAATCACTACCTCGGCATCAGTATCCCATCGCGGTGCTACAAGCGCAACGGTGCCGCTATGGCGAAGCGCTCCGTAGAAACCCAGCGGCTCTCCGGCGCCACGCCTCCAAGTCCTGCCGCTTGAGCAAGCGGAGCTGAACACCACTGGCGAGGAGCGACTCAGGCCTTGGCAGTCCTTCCAATCTAATCTGAAATCAGATGAAGTCATACTGCCTCGAAGCGGCGGTAGCGCTCCTTTGCTGCTAAGCGCGAGGGCGATCTCAAGAGTTCCCTCCTCGAGGTACCCGTGGCATGCAACTTTTGCGACGTCCATTTCGCTCATTATCGCGCGGAATGAGTCCTTGGTGCCTTCGATATCGTTGTGCGTAGTTAGATCAATTCGAGTCGTGGTAGCCCATTTCTTCGTTCGTGTGGCGGATTTTGAGAGCGCCTCACGGATAGGGCGAGACTCTCCAAAACGGGGTACGCTCATTGTGCCCAGTGATTCGGGGGCGGTGCGCTCATTCTGCTGTATCTGCAGCAAAGTCCTCCAGCTAGGAGCGTACGAGCAAGTTCCGTGAGCCGCGATCGCCACGTGCCAAGGAATACCGACGCCCACTCGATGCTCGATGACTACCAAGTGGATAGGGGGCTCGAACGCACAGGCTGCCTTGCATAGCCAATCGCGGATTCGCTGCCACTCCGGTATGTCGAACGGGTCGCCAGGCCTACTACCGAACCAGAAGTTCAATCTGGATAGGATGCGCTGTTGAAGGCTGAGTAGGTCTACGCCTGGGTCTGGGAGTAGCTGGGTCTCTACGTTCTCGTCGTGGGAAATACTGCTCAACATCGCACGAAGGCCAGAAGACGTGTGGATCCACTCTAGGACAAGAAGCGTGCCGTGAGCAGGAGCGAGTGGCACGAGAGCGCTGTCGGGGATCGGGCCTTCGATTGTCGTAGCTGTCGCTTCTTTTCTGGGTTGACGGTGTGTTCTCGCAAGCCCTATGGCATCTCGCGACAACTCTGCTACCCAGCGGACATCCGGCCACTTGCATTCGTCTTCCGTCACTGCGCTTCCGAGATGCTCCAGTGACCAAGAGAGTTGAGTCGTGCTGCCCGCGGCGATATCCGTGCGCTGGATCTCGCCGAAATGCGATGCGAGGGCGCCCGGTATTCGCGACATCGTTGCCCGTGCTTGCTCAAGGTCTTTTTTTCGGTACTGGATGCTAGCAAGGTCAGCTAGGTACTTTGGTTCAGGGGTGCGGTGCTTCGCTCCAGAATGCGCCAGTAGCAACCGCAAGCTCTCTTCCGCAGTCGGGTCCTTCGTCAAGAGCTTGATGGTAAACGCGAGCTCAAGTAACCCCAAATATGCCGCGTAGTCTTTCTTGATCTCAGGTGACTCCGCCAAGTCCAGCGCCACCCGAAGGGACCGGTTTGCTTGTTCCTGCGCCTCAGCGGGCAGGCTGGTCTTGGTGACCAGAAGGTTTGTCCAGACCGCAGCCTCGATGACGGTGGTTTCCGGAGTTTGGACCTCGCCTGGATCTGAGCCAAGTATCAATGTTGCTGCAAGGGTATGCTGCCCGTCTGCAATCAGGGCCTGGGCGAGATGGAGTTTGGCCCTATGTGTGAGCCTCGGGTCCTGCGGGGCGACATCGAGCGCCTCCTTGAAAGAGGATGCAGCCTCTGCGAAACGCCCTGCTTCTCCATACGAGACGCCGAGAGACGTGAGAAGGTCGTGTTTTTCGCGAAGCGGTGCGCTCTCAAGAAGTCCAAGCATCAGGGGGATGGCAGCGTCGACTCTTCCTGTCTCCCTTAGCAGAATGGCGCGGTTCCGTTCGAGGATACGGCGATCTCCATCGAGTTGCTCGAGAAGTGATTTATCCTGGCTATCGAATCGAGCGATGATTTGTTCCGTGCGCTCGAGCGCCTCCTTTTTTTCTCCGAGAATCCGGAGCGAATTGCTGCGTTCATTCTCCAGGGATACCTGTAAGGCGAACGGCAAGGCGGCTTCCCATGGCCTGGGGAACGAGCCGACTCGTTCGAGGTATGCGCTCGGGTGTCTAAGGACTTTCATCATCTCGCCGTACCAGGCATCAACCGTAGCTTCGTATCGCCGGTCCCCGGGGTACCGTGCGATGGCACGGGCGGCGATCTTTTCAATCAGTTCAGCGCCTCGACGTTCCAGCACCGCATGAGATAGCCATTTGAGAATGGAGCCAAGACCACTTGGGTCTACCCGAGGCTTCAGGAGTCTGGTCGTGTATCCAAGCACGAAGTCCTCTGTGGCCGTTCCGGAGAAAGAAACGCGGATACTGGCGAGGGTGTCTTCAACTAACTGCGATCGCGAGAGGCGGGTTCCGACCTCGAGAACCGAGGCGATGAGCTCTTCCGGGCTAGGTGACAATTCGCGGTCGGTCGTCTCTAGCGCTGTAGAGATCTTGTGCGTAATCGCGTTCCAGAGTTCGACGTCTCCGATGGTTCTGTTGACTTGGTGTGGCGATAGTTGCAAAGGTTGAAGTGGAGCTGCATCCGGATCACGTAGGAGGATCTCGAATTCCAGAAAGTAAAGCGCCCAAGGCACTCTGAGTTCAGTCTCTTTGCCTGCATTCGCAATGGAGCTGACCGCTGTCGCCAAGGTCGCGTACCGCTGCAGCCATGAGAACTCCGGCGAGTCGAGGGATTTCTTGGCTAGAGATTCCATGTGTTCGACGACTCTTGGCAGCTGAAAGGGGTTTATGTGGGTTGACAGTCTCTCGCTCAAAGTCTCGTCAGGAGTGCAGGGCTCGGAGGAAAGCGCGGCCCACGTCATGAGTTGCACTGGTGCGAGCTGATGGCGAATTGCCTCGTGGGTTTCCCAGAAACTAGCACGGGTGTGGGTGTCTGGTGAGTAAGAGTCCACGCCGATTCCACGCACGAGGCCCGAGGAAGCAATGAGGGCTGCTGCGAACGCAGACGGCGTGAGTTCTCGCCATCGGTGCGACGTGAACTCCGCGGTTCGATCTGCCCGAATGGCCTCGAACAATTGCCGAAGGACGGGTTTGAAATAGAGGACGTGCTGGCGGATTTCCTGAGTTGCGTGTTCGGTGTTTTCGACCACGACGGCAGGACGGGAAGTCGCCTGTTCACCTTCGCTGCGAAGCGACTGGAGCGCCTGTTCCATCACAGTTGGTAGCGCCGTGCTCGTGCCGGTGGGAACCAGGATGGCTCTAGATGGGTTCTCGAGTTGCAGGGCTGCAACAGCTGGAGTTTTAAGGTTTTTTCCACAGTTCTCGCACGGAGCGGTCAGCGTGTCACCCAACAGCAGCGAGAGGATCTGGCCAACGTTCCAAGGCGCCAGAATCAACAATGGAAACCATGTACCAGGTGGCGGTAAGGGAACGCCGCAGTGCGGGCAAGTGTCCCGTTTCGAGGCGCTTCGGCCAGTCTCAGGGGTAGTCATTCTCAACCTCGCGCTTGCAGAGAGGGTACTCGAGCGTTCGAGCTTCGAGAACTCAGGGGCAAACTCTACCGTCTATGCTATCAGGAGACGGGAGGCCTACAAAGCACGTCGCCGGTGCGCTTTGTGGGCCTTGTGCGCGAGCCGGGAATGGCGTTTTGGGCACCTGAGTTGCGCGTCCAGAGCTAGCTGAATGCGCAGTTGTGCAAAGCCTGGCTCAGCCTTGCAGCGTGGTTTGAGTTTCTGATTTAGGGAACCCATGGGCGTGATGTGTCGTTCTCTCTGACATGACCACGACATCGAAAGCAGGACGATCTGAATTGCAGTCGCATGTGGCCAGTTGGCTCCTGGTGCTTTTTGTCCTCCAGGTTCCCTTGCCCAGCGCAGCCCTCGGAGCGAGCAGGTTAGCGGGCTGGGAAGTCGCCGAATCGGAGGCCGCAGCCGAAGAGTCAAGGGATCCTGCCGTGCGCTCCGCCACGGCGCGGAGAGCCCAGGAACTGATGGATGCCGAGAAGTACGCGCCCGCCATCGATCTGCTGGTCGCCGCACAGAAGCAGGGCGAGGACACCTTCGAGGTCTCCGAGCTGCTCGTCGAGTGCTACCAGCAGCATGTGGCGAAGGTCAGCCTGCTGCGCAAGCGCGGAGTCGGCAAGAAGATGAAGCAGGCGATGGAGCATTCCGTCGCGCTTCGGCCCCAAGACGCCGGGGCCCGCAAACGGTTGATCCGCTTCCATCTCAACGCGCCGGCCCTGGGCGGAGGAAGCAAGGATGAGGCGCGACGGCTGATTCGGGAGTTCCCCGGCCTCAGTCTGTCGGATGTCCTGGTCTACGAGGCCCGGGTCGATCAGGCGGAGAAGAACCCGAAGGGGGCGAAGGCGAAGTTGGAGAAGGCGCTGAGCCTGGAACCGGGGCACGGGGACGCGTTGATCATGCGCGGCAACATGCAGATTGCCGACAGGGCCTACGGCGCGGCCATCGCCACCTTCGAACGCTGTGTCGAGACGGATCCCGAGAACATGGGCTGCCACTACCTGATCGGAAAGGTGGCCCACGTCGGCAAGGTGCAGGTGCCGAAGGGGATCGCTTCGCTGGAGCGCTTCATCGCCGCCGGTTCCGACGACAAGCCGCTGCTGGCCTACGCGCACTACCGGCTGGGGGAGATTCACGCCCGCAAAGGAGATGTGTCGAAGGCGCGCAAGCACCTGGAACAGGCGGTCGCGATCAACGACGTGGACAAGGCGAAGTCCGCTCTGAAGAAGTTGAGGTAGCGGCGGTGGCCTGGCGGCATATCCCGCTGTTCTTCAGTGTGGTCGTGGCCACCTTCGTGATTCACGAAGGGGGGCACTGGGCGGCCGGGGAGTTGCTCGGCTACGACATGTGGGTCCGCCTCAACAGTGCCGGACTGGCCCGGGGCGCTTTCAGCGCCGAATGGCATCAACAGTTCGTGTCGGCGGCGGGCCCTGTGGTGACGCTGATTCAGGCCGCGATCGCCTATCTGCTGGTGGTCAAGCGCAAGACGAACACCGCGTTCGCCTTCGTCTTCTCGGCGCTCATGATGCGGATCATGGCCGCCTTCGTCAGCATCGGCAATCCCAACGACGAGGCGCGGGTCGGGGAGTGGCTGGGCGTCGGGCCGTGGACGCTGCATATCCTGGTGGTGTTGCTGCTTCTCTCGCTGACCCTCCGGGCGGGTTCCCGCTTGGAACTGGGCTGGCGGGACTACGGACTGGCCTGGTTCGCCGTGAGTCTCGGGATCGCCGCCGTGGTGCTCGGCGAGCCGATGCTCCCGACCCTCAATCCCTACGGCTGAGACCTATCGGGACACGTTCCGCCGGTTTCGCGGTATGTTCAGGGCATGAACCGTCGCCGTCTGATGCTCTCCGCGGCGCTCCTTGCGATCGCGACGACCGCCACGCTCGGTCAGGTTCCGCCCGTCGACCTCCGGGTCGATCCGGGGGCGGACCCGGGCTCGGTCCGGATCCAGTGGACCGGCGGCGATCCGATGTTCGAGTTGTTCCGCTCCTCCGATCCGGCGACGGTGACCCTGGCGGCCAACGAGGTCGGTGAGACCCGGCTGCGCAGCATCGGCGACGACCCGCCCGCCGGGGCGCTCTGGTTCTACAAAGTCGGCACCCGCGAGCCGACGATCCTCGAGGCGGTCACCATCGAGATGACCCGGCCCAACGGCGATCCCGCCGGCCGGGCGCTGCCGATCGCGGCGCACTGGAACCCCGGCCGTCCGTCCAGCGGCCGCCCCGGTTGGGACCCCGACTTCGTGATGGACTATCTCGATGCCGGCTACCCGGTGATCCCCGCGTTCTACCTCTGGCATCCGACCTTTCCGCGGGAGCCTGCGTCCTACTACCAACGCCTGGAGCGCGCCCGGGATCTCGGCATTCCCTTCTCGGTGGTCTTCACCCAGTGGGATCGCCCGTTCACCGACGACCCCCAGTACTTCGATTTGCCGCCGGCAGAGAACCCCAACGTGATCGACGCGGCCGACGGTACGACGATCATCGGCATGACCGACCCGGAAGGTCCGATCGGGCCCTGGCAGCAAGCCGGCACCGAATGGGGGCAGCTCGACGCCGTCGACGAGATGATGGCGATCTATCCCGAGCCGCCGCTGGTGCTGTGGGTCAACAACTTCGAGCAGCCGCGGCTGCGCTGGAAAAATGCCGAGACTTCCTGGCGCTTCGTGCAGAACCACGGCGCCGGCACTACGAGCGACGAGGACAAGCGGCGCATCGTCGGCAATGGCTGGGTTGCCCGGGACGGCGCGCTGTGGAACGCGCTCAGGGCGGAACTTTCGAACAACTGGCAAGAGATCAGCATTCCGGTCTGCTACACCGCCTTCGGCCGGGGCAAGTACGGCAACTGGAGCGGCTGGGACAGCCGCAGTCTGCACTTCGACGGCCGCTTCTCTTCCTGGCCCCGGGTGGTCAACGGTTCGCCCAGCTACTACGTGTTCGGCGACGCCACCGTGCACAACGAGACCGACTACCAGGCCAACTCTCCCCACGCCGTGGCCTCCAACTGGAATTTCATCCTCGACGAGGCCTACCTCGACACGCCGGACTACTTCTGGGAGTTCTCGCTCTACGACGGGGGCACCCAGCGCCACAACTGGTACCGCTTCGTCAAGACCCAGTTCTACGACGAGCTGCGCTACAAGGGTTACGTGCGCTACGGGCTGTGGATGTCCCGGCCGAGAGTGCTGCGCGAGTTCCGGAAATCGAACGAGGACCGGACGCCCTACGTGACCTACTGGGAGGCCTTGCTCGACGCGGTGCTCGAAGTGCACACCGACCCCGACCTCGAGCGTTTCTGGCGCAAGGGGGAGGTGGTTCCCAACCCGCGGCCCCACCACTGGCAGGCGAACCTGGTCCCCGGGTACACCGACACCGAGGTCGACCGGAACTACATCCTCGACGCCGACGTCAACCCGGCCCATCCCTGGGCCAACACCGACGAGATTCCGGTCTGGGCCCTGGCCTTGGTGCTCGGCGAGGCGCCGAACCGGGAGTGGATGCTCTTCGCCTACGCGCCGCTGGCGGCCCGGCCGGCGACCACGATCACGATCCCGGGCTACGGCGACGTGACCGTCGACGTGCCCCGGGGTGACGGGAACTTCTGGTTCTTCGCCGAGTAGCCGCGGCCACCAGCGCAACACACGAGAGCATGTCGCGACATGGTCTAGGAGTGGATCGCGTTGACTAGGCTGGTGAAGAAAGGGTGGTGGATAACCTCGCCCGCGAACCCCTTCGCGTGATGAAAGTAGCTCCCTTCTTCGAAGGGGACTGAGAGATCCTCTTGAGGGTTGACTACCAGGCAAGGGGAGTCCTTGTTGCGGTACCTTTGAATAGCTTGGTTGAGGTATGGGTCTCGAAACGCATAGCCGACGAACAGCATGGCCTTGGCATTCTCGAGTGATCGTTCGAAGTGGCGATGGAACTCGCGGAAGGGCGTGTCCTCGGCTTCGCCTTTGTAGCCTGGATAGACGATGACGTGCTTTTTGTGGTCGCCCTTGTAGATTCGGTTGCCGGTAGATATGAGTTGTTGATCCCAGCTCCAGTCGACGGATCCATGGAGTTTCGTCAACAGTCCTCCGGGCTGGGATAAGGAGGCGTTTGTCCAATGTCTTAGGCTCAGCCTAGGTCGATGATGGGGGCCAGCCGCTCCGGTCTCGACTCGCGGGTGATTCGGATTGGCTTCAGCGACTGCCTCTAGCGAGTCCTCCAGAACCGTGTCGTAGTTTGTTGTGAAAACCTGTACGTTGGCATGCAGTGACAGAAGCTTGTCTATCAGTGGCCCCCACGTGCTGCCGATTTCCTCGGACGTAGGCTCCTCTCCGTAGAGATCGTAGACATGCTCGTGGATTCGCTGGCGGAGCGACTCAGTTTGTCGGGCCCACTGAGGCGCCTTGCTATGTGCTGTGTGGGTATCACCAGAGGTCCGTGCGGCAGCCCCCAAGCGGTTCTGGTCGAACGCGTACCCGAGTAGTTGGCGTGTACTTGCGAGCTGTTGAAGAGCCCTCGACAAGTCCGCAAGCTCCCAGAGGACCTGTTCGATATCTGGAGTCGATTCACCTACTGATTCGAAGTAGTCCGTCACGAGACTGAACAGCGGATCTCTGGCGATTCCATCGGGAAGTCGCTGGAAGTACTGTTCCGTAGTTGGGTACTTAGCCGGGTTCAGAGCTGTCGATGCGCCAGCACCGGCAAAGATCAATATCATCAGCGGATTCCTCCGTTTCGAGTAGGCGGCTCAGGATCAGGTGCGACGGCCCACGGGGGCGCGGTGCCCGAAGCAAACAAAGCTGGTCGAGAGCCCGATTTGTCCGGAATGTAGCACGCCCCACACCGCGCACCATGGGGATTGAACCCAGAGACTCACGGATAGGTGCCGCCTTCGTACTCGCCGTATCGTTCGGAAATCCCGATGGACCGTTTCGCCATTATCGAATAGACCGAAGGGCAGGGCGCGGCTTACTTTTGCTCCGGGGGTAGGGTCCTTTCCTTTCAGCCTCGGAGAGCGACATGGCGATTCACCACGCGACCAAGAACCGGCATCCACTCGACAACCTCTGGACCGACTTCTGCTCCTGGGTAGACTCTACCGAGGGTCAAATCCGCGAGGAGCGGGCCGATCGCCTCGAGACCGCGCGCCGCCGCGTGCGAGCGTTGGAAGCTCGAGACGAGCGTCACGAGCCGGAGCTCCAGGCCGCAGGCTAGACCAGCCGCACCAGGCTGCCCGAGAACCAGACCCAGATCATGCTGACGAACCCGGCGGCGTTCATTCCCAGCCCCGCCAGCCGGAATTCGGCCACCGAGTACTGACGGTCGCGTCCGTAGATCAGGGCGTCGAAGATCAGGAAGGCCGAGCCAGCCAGCAGCATGCCGCCGAGGATCAGGTCGCCGAAGAGGGTCGCCAGCATCACCCCTTCGCCTGCGACCAGCAGGATGATCAGCCCCTTCGTCGGCAGGATGCCCAACCGCGTGCAGCTGGTCCGGCGGCCCGCCGCCTTGTCGCAGTAGTAGTCCATCACCTGGCCGACCAGCTGAGCGTGAACGCAGAAGAGTCCGAGGTAGGCGAAGGTCTGCCACGGAAGGGGGGACGCGTCGTTGAGGCGCAGCGAGAGCTCCAGCACCAGCAGGTAGCCCAGGCAGTTGACCAGATCCAGCGGTGGGCGCCCCCTGAGACCCCCGATGCGCGCGTTGTACAGGCCGTTGGCCAGGACGATCCCCGTCAGCGACGCGAGGGTCCAGATGCCGCCGAACCAGGTCAGCGCTGCGCCGAAGGGCAGGGTGACGCCGCCGATCAGCGGCGGAAGCGAGGCGAGTTGCCGGCTCGAGCCTCGCGCGCCGAAGAGCCAGCTGTCCTTGCGCGGGTTGGCCCGGTCGATCTCCTCGTCGACGATGTCGTTCCAGCCGTAGACCAACAGGTTCAGCGGCCAGGTGACGTAGATCAGGCCCAGCCAGAAGGCGGGCGTGCGCCAGTCGATACCCGCGGCGAGGGGCACCGTGTAGAGCCACAGTGTCTGGAACCAGAGGCCCGGCCGGGAGACCTTGAGCCAGAAGGTGAGTCGCTCGCCGAAGGCGCTAGCCTTCCGCCGCCTTGGGTGCGTCGGCCATCTCGGCCTGGCAGGTGGAGCAGTGTCCGCCCATCTCCATGCGTACCGCCTCGGGACGGAAGCCGGTCTCGCGCAGCACCCGGCTCTTCAGCTCTTCCCAGAACGGGCCGTCGGGCTCGGCCACGTCGCCGCAACGCATGCAGACCAGATGGATGTGGAAGGTCGAGGGGCGCACCTCGTAGAAGTGCCGGTCGCCGGTCACGTGCATCAGATCGAGCTCGTCGATCAGGCCCATCTTCTTCAGGGTGTTGAGGGTGCGGTAGACCGTGGCCCGGTGGATGCCCGGGTCCCGTTTCTGAGCCAGCTCGAACACCTGGTCGGCGTTGAGGTGCTCCTCGGCCTCCTCCAGCAGTTCGGCGATGGCGCGCCGCTGGTCGGTGATGCGCAGGCCCTTGGCCTGCATCCGGTCGAGAAGGGGTTCTTGCTGCTTGTCGGACATGTCCGGTCTCCCGCGCGTGCCCCCACGCTAGGCCCCCGGGGGCGGCCTGTCAAACGGCGGTTTCGTCCTGCACCGCGGGGTGCACGATCAAGCGCACGATGCGGCGTCCACGCACCCGGCTGACCTCGATCCGGCGGCCGGCCAGCTCCACGGCGTCGCCGGGCCGGGCCAGGCGGCCGAGCTTGGTCACCACCAGCCCGCCCAGGGTGTCGACCTCCTCGACGTCCTCGTCGTCGGCGCTGCCCTCGAGTCCCAACTCCTCCTCCAGCTCGTCGGTGGGGTAGGCGGCGTCCACCGACAGCCGGCCGTCGGAGAGCGGCCGCACCTTGGGGGTCTCGTGGTCGTGCTCGTCCTGGATCTCGCCGGTCAGCTCCTCGATTACATCTTCGATGGTGACGATGCCGGAAGTACCGCCGTACTCGTCGAGCACGATGCACAGATGCCGGCGCTCGTTCTGGAACCGCTCCAGCAGCGCGCCGACCTGGATCGACTCGGGAACGAACACCGGTTCCCGCATGATCTTGAGGATGTCGTCGGGTTCGTCGGCCAGGAAAAGATCTTTGATGTGCAGGATGCCGACCACCTTGTCCAGATCCCCCTCGCAGACCGGGTAGCGGGTGTGGCCGCTGCGCCGCACGGTGCGGCGGATCTCGTCGATGGAATGGGTTACGTCGATGTAGACGATGTCGGTGCGGGGCACCATGATCTGGCGCGCCGGGTGGTTGGGGAAGTCCAACGCCTTGACCAGCAGGCCCTTGTGCGACTCGCTCAGGTGCCCGCCCTGGTGGCTCTGCTCCAGCACCATGCGCAGCTCGGCTTCGCTGTGGGCCCGGCTGAACTCGGCGTTGGGTTCCAGTCCCATCAGCCGCACCGACCAGTTGGCGGTGCCGTTGAGCGCCCAGATGAACGGGTAGAGCACCCGGTGGAAGAAGCGGATCGGCCAGGCGATCCAGAGGGTGGTTTTCTCCGGATACGCGATGGCGATGGTCTTCGGCGCCAACTCCCCGAACACGATGTGCAGGAAGGTGATGATCATGAACGCCAACGTCACCGCCACCGAGTGGGCGGCGACCTCGCTCATGGCGCCCATCGAGGCGAACAGCGGCTCCAGCAGATGGGCGAAGGCGGGCTCACCCAGCCAGCCGAGCCCCAGCGACGCCAGGGTGATCCCCAGCTGGCAGGCCGAGAGCATGGCGTCGAGGGAGCGGGTGACCTCGCGGGCCGCGCCGGCCCGGGCGACGCCGGACTCCACCATCTCGTCCAGTCGCGTGTTGCGCACGCGGACGATGGCAAATTCGGTGGCGACGAAGAAGGCGTTCAGCAGGACGAGCAGGACCGCCGCCACCAGATAAAGGGCGTCGATCATCGGCAAGCCGTCCCGGGCGCGCCGGGTTCAGGAGGGTAGGGGTCGTCGTTCAACGGCTGGTGATGGGCGCGCCGTCGGGGTCGAAGGGGGACTGGTGGCTGAGGAACCACTGCAGCCGGCCGATGACCTCCCGCGCCGTGCGCAGATCGGTGGGATCGAAGGCAACCGCGCGATCCCGGTTCGCGGCGAGCCAGCGGGCCACGATCTCCACGTCGAGATCGGGTCCGTCGGCCGCATCGGACGGCCCGTCGGGGGCCGAGAAGAAATGGTCTTCCAGTACGCGCTCGATTCGCTTCAAACCGCCGCCGCGGGGGCCGATGGCCACCCGGGCCAGCAGCCGCGCATCGCGGATGAGGAACGCCCGCAGCACCGCCGGTTCCGTCGCCGGTTCGAGGATCAGGATCGAGTCGAGGCGTGAGCCCGCCCGGCCGCTGGGGTGAATCTTGCGCTGGACGTTGGCCTTGGGGTTCTGCTGACGGATCAGCTCCGCCTCGTGAAGCATCGCCTCCAGGTCGGAGCCCACCGGTTCGACTTCGATCCGGTGCAGCTGATCCAGCAGCTTCTGGGTCTTGGCCGGCCGGTTCTGCCCCTCGCGGAAGTAGGAGCCCACCCGGCGGTAGAGATTCGACGACTTGCCCGCGTAGAGCAACTCACCCTGATCGTCGTAGAAGCGGTAGGTGCCCGCCACCCGGGGCAGGCTGCGCAGGAAGGTCCGGTCGAAGTCGTAGCGCGCCCAGTCGATGGGCGGCGACTGACGATAGAGGTCCGCCCGCAGGTCGTCCAGGCTCTCGTCGGGACGGCGCAGCCGTTCGAGGCATTCGTCCAGGGTGTCGGCCAACTCCAGCGAGTCGCCGGTATCCCGCCAGCTCATCTCGAGGGACGCCATCAAGGCTTCGAGATCGTGGTGCGCCGGCAGTTCCTTGCGCTGATGGGCCAGGCGCCGCAGGGAAAGCGGCCGGTCCAGCGGTTCGCCGAGGAAACGCTCGAGGGCGGCCAGGGCTCCCGGCGGGTCGTGCATCACCGGGACCGCATCGTTGAGCAACTCCTGGAGCACCCGCCGCAGGCGCTTGCCTGCAGGGCCGGGCCCCGGCTCACCGCCGCAGGTCGCGACGACCATGTCTCCGTGAAGGCGAATCGCGGCCAGGTGCAGTAGCTCCCAGGGGCGTCCACGGGCGGGACGATCTCCTTCCAGCAGGAGCAACACCCGGTCGGCGTCTTCCTGGGGAGTCTCGGCCGCGGCCGGGCCCGACGGTCGCGCACCCTGGGTGCGGCTCCAGCCTCCCTTGCCGTAGGCCAGTCGCGGGTCGCCGCCGAAGGCGGATTCGAGCACCCGGCTGGCCATGCTCTCGTCGGCGATCTTCGTCGACAACAGCTCGTGGGCCAGCTCCTTGCTCTGGACAGGCTCCACGTGGTCGCGCAGGTAGCGAACCGCGCGTTCCGCAACGATGGAGGTCGGTCTATTGGAGCCCATGTGCGGCGAACCCCGTCGGCGCTAGTCGCCCGAGGCCGACCCGTCGTCGGTGGTCGGTCCCCACTTGCGCAACAACTTCACCAGCGTGTCGATCTGATCTTCGGTCAACGGCCCGCCCATCAGTTGCCCGAAGCCGGGCATCCGCGGGTTGGTCGTGCCGAAGGCGATGCCCTCGTTGAGCTCCTGGTCCGAGCGCGACTCCAGGTAGCTCGGGTGGCGCAGCGACGGTGCCGAGATGCCGGTGCCGTCGACGCCGTGGCACATGGCGCAGATCGCCGTGTACAGCTCTTCGCCGCTCTTGTCCGCGGCGGGGGCGGCGTGGCAGGTGGCGCAGTCGCCCATCAACAGGGACTGGCCGGTGATCGGCGGATGGTCTCCCTCGACGGTGGGGGTATCCACCGGAAGGACCTTCGCCTTGACCGTCAACAGCACCCGCTGCCGCTCGGGATCGTTGGTCACCACCGACAGGGTCTTGGTCACCGAGCCGTGCTGGCCCGCAGGGTCGAAGGCGATCTTGAGTTTCCCGGTCTTGCCCGCCTCGATGACCTCGCCGTCGAGCAGGGTCATGGTGCAGCCGCAGGAGGAGCGGGTGCGCAAGATCTTGAGCGGACCGTCCCCCTCGTTGTGGTACGGCCAGTCGAACTCGACCTTCTGGTCGGCCCGTAGCTCTCCGAAGTCGTGGGTCAGGCCCTCGAAGCGGATGCGTGCCTTGCCTGCGGCCATCACCGTGGAGGCCAGCAGCGCGACGGCGATGAGGATCAGGACGGGTACCAGGACCCGGTTCGAGGTGAATTTCATGCTAGCTCCGCCCGTAGCGACCGGGGATAAGTCCGGCCAGGCGATTAAGATACCCCGCATTCACCCCTCGACGCCACGAAACGGGGTGGTCTCCGCGGTGGATCGGAGCCGGGGTCAACGGCCGGGCTTGGGCGGGGACTGGAGCTCCGGGGATTCGATCCCCGAGGCTTCCAGGTATGCGAGGCCGTGGCGCTCGCAAAAGGTCACGCATTCCCGGATCTTGCGCAGCAGGGTGCGGCAGGCCGCGCCTTCGCCGTGCTGGGTCGCGGCCTGAATGATCCGAGATCCGGATGCATTCAAGAAATCCTGTAATTCCGCAACATCTTCTGCGGCGACGAAGGCGCCAACCGCCTGGGGCCCGTTGAGCTCCACACCCATGGCCGCCTGGAGCTCGGGGAACTCCTGACAGGCTTCGCCGAAGAGGCGCCAGGCAGGGACCATCACCGGCGGAGGCTCGACGCCGGCGAGCCCGCAGATCGTCTCCAGGCCGTCCACATCCTTGGCCTGCCAGAAGGGCATCACCCGGGCGGACATGGCAACCGCCTTCCAGGGTAGTTCCTCGGCCATCACCTGCACCGCCGGCCGGCGATCGCCACCCAGGCGGCCCCAGTCGTCGCCGTCCCGGGCAGACTTGGCCAGGTCGAAGATGTTCTTGAGGGCGCCCAGCAACTCGTTGCGGTGGGACATGTCCGAGGAGTCGGGTTCGAAGGGATCCGCCTCGACTTCGCGGGCCAGCTCCGGGTCCAGCCGGACCAGCTGCTCCAGGGCCAGGGAGTCGGCGGCGTCGCCGCTCGGCGCATCCCGGTAGTCCTGGACCAGATCGGCGACCCGCTCGGCGGAACCCTCACTGATGAAAAACGGCCGCCCTTCCAGATGCAGATCCGGGTCGATCAGGTCCAGCGCCTTCTTCACCACCGGGCCGGGATCGAAGGCCATCCGTTCGACCCGCACCTTGACCGCGTTGAGCCAGGTCTTCTGGGGAACCACCGGCGGCGGCTCCGCGGCGGACATCAGGTTGTCGATTCCATAAATGTAACGCCGGGCCCGGGCGTGGACCTGGCGGCAGCGCAGGGCTTCGGCCAGATAGTCCTCGGGATTGACCTTTCCGCCGCAGATCAGCGGTTCGATCAGCTCCTCGAAGAAGCGCATGTCGATCGGATGAAAAGAGACGCTTCCCTGCACCGGTACACCCTCAGGCCGTCACAAATCGGTCGCCGTACGTGCAATATCGTTCCCGAAGGCCCAGGAGTCTAGTTGGCGGGGAACCCCACCCTCCGCTCGCCCACCAAAGCCTCCGTCAGCAAGGCGGCATAACAGGCTCAGGGCAGTTCAGCTGCGAGCTGAGCTCTCGGGCGACGTTGAGGATGACCTCGGAGAGGGTCGGGTGGTACCAGGGCAGGTCGATGATGTCCTGGACGCACCCGTTCTTGTGCATCAGGGTCGAGATGATGTGGATCAGGTCGTCGGCCCGGGGGCCGAGGATCGAGGCGCCGATGATCTCGCAGGTTTCCTTGTCGGCGAACATCTTCCACAGGCCGTGCTCGGTGTTCATGGTGATGGCCCGGCCGGTCTCGGGGAAGCGGGCTCGGCCGACGGCGTAGGGCCGTCCCGATTGAATCAACTCCGGCTCCGACAGGCCGACCTGGGCGAAGGGGGGATCGCTGAAGACCACGCCCATCTTCAAGCGGTAGTCGATGCAGCGCTCGGGGGTACCGCCTGCGGCGTTGAATCCCGCGATGGCTCCCTCCTGATTGGCGATGTGCAGCAGCGCCAGACGCCCCGTGGAGTCGCCGGCGACGAAGATGTCCGGGTTCTCGGTGCGCATTCCGGCGTCATGCTCGAGACCGCGGTTGGAAGGCCGCAGCCCCACGTGCTCGAGGCCGAGACCTTCGAGAGCGGGCCGGCGGCCGGTAGCGAACAGTACGGCGTCGACGCTGCGCTCGATCCGTTGCCCCTCGTGGGACAGCACCACCCTCGCCCCGTGGCCTTCGGGCCGGACGCCGTCGAGGCCTGCCGGGGCGAACACCTCCATCTCGTGCTCCAACGCCCGGGTCAGTTCCGCGCCGCACTCGGCATCGAGGTTGCCCAGCAGCGGGCCCCGCCCGGCGAGGGTCACCTTAGTACCGATGCGGGCGAAGAACTGAGCCATCTCGAGGCCGATGGCGCCGGTGCCGACGACCAGTAGTTTGTCCGGCTGGGTGCGCAGCCGCATCACCTCATCACTGGTCAGGGTGGGCACGTCGTCGAGGCCGGCGATCATCGGGACGTTGGGCACCGAACCCACGGCGATCACGTAGCGCCCGCCGCGAAGGGTGCGGTCGCCGACCTGCAGGCAGCCTGTCGAGTCGAAGCGGCCGCGGCCGTCGATCACCTCGTAGGACTGAGACTCGATCGAAGAGATCTTGGCCCGCTTGAAACGGGCGACCTGTGCATCCTTGCGGGAAACGATCGCTTCGAAGTCCGGGGTGGCCTTGCCCTCGAAGCGGATACCGAAGCCGTCGAGCTTTTGCAGGTCGTGCATGGCGTGGGCGCTGGCGAGGAGTGCCTTGGAGGGCATGCAGCCGCGCAGGATGCAGAGGCCGCCGAGCTCTCCGTCGTTGATCATGGCGGTGCGCGCGCCGGCGTTGGTTGCCTCCCGCGCCGCGGCGGTTCCCGCCGAGCCGCCACCGATCACGATCACGTCGTAGTCGTTCATCTCGCTCCACTCCTTGCGGCCGCGGATCCGGGCCGGGACCCTGCTTCGTTCTGATAAGGTACACGACCAAACCTTCCGGAGGATCGCCCCATGAACCGACGCGAGCTGTGGGATCGCTATCGCACCTGGCTCTTCGACGAGCCCGCACTTTCCTTCCGTCTCGACGTGAGCCGCATGGACCTGCCCGTCGACTTCATGGAAACCATGCGCGATCCGATGACCGCCGCCTTCCAGGCGATGGAGCAGCTGGAGAAGGGTGCCATCGCCAACCCGGACGAGGAGCGGATGGTCGGGCACTACTGGTTGCGCGCGCCGGAACTGGCGCCGGCTGCGGAGATCGGCGATCAGATCCGGGACACGGTGAAGCAGGTTCTCGATTTCACCGCCGAGGTGCACGACGGTAGCGTCAAGCCGGCACGGGCCGATCGCTTCGAGCATCTGCTGGTGGTCGGCATCGGCGGCAGCGCCCTCGGTCCCCAGTTCGTCGATGAAGCCCTGGGTGGCCAGGGGAACAGGCTCACCCCGCACTTCCTGGACAACACCGACCCCGACGGCATCGACCGTGTGTTGAACGGTCTGGGCGACGATCTGCTCTCGACCCTGACCGTGGTCATCTCGAAATCCGGCGGCACCCCCGAGACCCGCAACGGCATGCTCGAGGCGGCGGCGGCCTACCGTCGCAAGGGCGTGGACTTCGGCCCCCACGCGGTGGCGATTACCCAGGAGGGCAGCAAGCTCGACCGGGTTGCCCAGGAGCAGGGCTTCCTGCGCCGCTTCCCGATGTGGGACTGGGTCGGTGGCCGGGTCTCCGAAACCTCGGCGGTCGGCCTGTTGCCGGCGGCGCTCCAGGGGCTCGACGTCCGGGCCATGCTCGAAGGGGCGGCCGCCATGGACCGGTTGACCCGCCGGCCGGAGACCTCCCAGAACCCTGCCGCGCTTCTGGCCCTGGCCTGGCACCACGCCGGCGGCGGCAAGGGCGCCAAGGACATGGTGATCCTGCCCTACAAGGATCGGCTGGCGCTCTTCAGCCGCTACCTGCAGCAGTTGGTGATGGAGTCGCTGGGCAAGGAGAAGGACCTCGACGGCAACGTCGTGCATCAGGGCATCGCGGTCTACGGCAACAAGGGCTCGACCGATCAGCACGCCTACGTGCAGCAGCTACGGGACGGCGTGCCCAACTTCTTCGCCACCTTCATCGAGGTGTTGCGGGACCGGGAAGGGGAGAGCCTCGAGGTCGAGCCGCGAATCACCGCCGGGGACTTCCTCGGCGGCTTCCGTCTCGGTACCCGGGAGGCGCTCTACGACAACGGCCGTAATTCGATCACCATTACCGTCGGCCGGGTCGACGCCCACACCGTCGGCATGCTGGTCGCGCTCTACGAGCGGGCGGTCGGCCTCTACGCCACGTTGGTCAACATCAACGCCTACCACCAGCCCGGCGTCGAGGCCGGGAAGAAGGCGGCGGCTTCGGTGCTCGATCTACAGCTACGGCTGCTCGACGCTCTGCGGGAACGAGGGGATCAGGGCGCGACCTGCGATCAGCTGGCCGAGGCGGTCGGCGAGCCGGATGCGGTAGAGACCGCGTTCCATATTCTCGAGCGGCTGGCCGCCAATCCCGAGCGCGGTGTGATGGCGGAGCGGGGCAGCACGCCGTTCACGGCGGTGTACCGGTTGGCCAGGCCCTAGCGTCCTTCGGCCGATTTCGGCGGGAGTGATGGTGTGGTGCGGCGGTCCCTGAGTTGTTGCACTCGCTGCAGCAGGCCGGCGTTGGCCTTGCGGTACATCTCCTCGACCCAGCCCGGGTCCCAGAACCAGACCCCAATGCCCCGGTATTCCTCGCGTTGAGTCACGCGGGTGCCCGCTTCGATCGGTTCCAGTTGCCAGGTGTGGTCGAAGGTCAAGACGCCGCGGATGCCGCCGAACTGACGGAGTTCGCGGCCGGCGATGAAGGCGACGACCTTGGACTGAACGTCGCTGTCCTTGCCGGATTGGTTCCGCATCTTGTAGCGCATTCGCGCGCCGCCACGGTATTCGCCTTCGACGCGCACTAGGATCGGGTTCCACTCGCCGTAGCCACCCGGGTCGGTGAGCACCTGCCAGATGTCTTCGGCGGGAGCCGGGATTTCGATTTCGGTGTGGACAGACTTGTGCCCGAGCAGCGCCATGAGGACTCCCAAGCCGGCGATGGCGGCGATGGCGATTACGAGGTAGCGAAGGGCGGGTTTCACGGCAACCTACCCGTGAGCCCCGGTTCCGAGGTGATGGTCGAAGAAGCGAGTCAGGACTTCCGGGTTGGTGCCGAGGTAGTCGTAGGCCGCGGCCCGGCTCTTGGCCAGGTCAAGCCAGAGCAGCTCCTTCTCGCCGCCCAACTGGTCGTAGTATCGTTGCACCAGGGCCGGGTCGGTCCAGGGATCGTTGCGGTTCTGGATGACCATGGTAGGCAAGGTGATGTGATGCACGTCGCTCATGAACGTTCTTTCGTTCAGGTCGAAGCCTAGCCGCTCCAGGGAGGTTTTGCCGCCCGCGCGATTGAGGAAGCCGGGCATGCCGAAGGCCTTGACGAATTCTCTGTAGTGCAGCGGTTGGACGGCGACCGTCGCCTTGATGTTTTCGAATCGTCCCAGGCCTTGCTTGCCCATGCCGAAAGCGTAGGTCGTCGAGACCGAACCCATACAGATGCCGAGAAGCCCGATCTCGGCTTGCTGGTAGCGCGGGTGGTCCGAGACAAATCTGGTGGCGGCGATCACGTCCTTGGCTTCTTCAGGCCCCCAGGAGATCCAGGGGCAGGTGCCGAGGTCGCTCTCGCCGTGGTTTCGCATGTCGTACATAAGCACCGAGTAGCCGTTCTGCTGAAAGTGACGCGCTTGTCGCAGGAAGGCGATCGGCCTCTTCCACATCTTGATCAGACCCTTGCCCTTGGGGTCGTAGCCGGCCCGGTTGCACTGCACCCCGAAGTGGGTCTGGATGACCACACGGTCGGAGCCCCCGTCGATCATCCAGCCGCGCAAAGTGACCCCGTCCTCGGTCTGGAAGCTGACGTTCTCGTAGTCCATCCCGTAGTTAGCCGGGTCGTCGAACAGAGGCGACTGGTGCGGCTTGACCATCATGTCTGAGACCATTTTTCCGAACATCGGACGTACTTCCTTTCCGCACTACTGTGGTGATCCCCACAGGGGCGTTGTCTGCCGCCAGACCGCATGGTCGACGGTTCCGTTTTCTTCGAGGCGCTCGGCGATCGCCAGACCTTCGCGACTCTTACGTGGTGGGTCATCGGTCCGCCAGACGATCACCAGGGCTAGGTCCCCCTCGTACATCGCGTGCTGAAGCAGAAAGGTCTCGGCACTGGATGTCGAGGCGGTCAACGCTTCGAGCTGTGACCTCAAGCTGTGCATCACTCTCTGCAGCGCGTCTTTCGACGACCGGACTCGAATCCATTCGATCCACTTGCCCGAGGGCAGCTCAGGGCCATCGCACCCTGCGGCTCCTGTCCTGGGGCTGTTGCGGTGGCGGTTGGGCTTCATCAGCGTGGTCCCGGGGAGCAAAGGATTCGCGCTCGCGAGGCCACATTTAGCGATAAGCGTGCCGTATCGCTTATTATCTGAAAATAAAAGAGTTGTGCGTTTTGAGGCCGATCTTTTCGCAGCATATTGCGAATTGTGAGCGTGGTATATTCTTGAATTCGCAAAATATTGCGAATTCTGGGAAGGGTGTGATGTCGATTGAGCGTGAGTTCTTCCGTGAGGTGACGCTCCGCATCTGCGGCAGCCTCGAGATCGAGCCGGCGTTGGAGGCCGCATTTGAGTACATGCGCGGTCGGATGCCGGTGAACGCGATCGGTCTCGGTTTCTCCAACGTCGAGGCGCTGCGGATTGAAACCGTGGCTCTGGCGTCCGACCCCGACGTGGAGCCGCTCTGGGAAGACGACGCTGGAGGCATCCGCCTGTCGGGCGAAGGTTTGACCTACGTGCGCAGCGAGAGCGGGCCCCCGACCCTCTGCATCAACCGGCCCGACGGCGTGCCGCCGGGTTTGCTCGCGCTCTTCCCCGGCCTCGAACGTTGCTCGGCGATCTTCACCCGGCTTCAGCTCGGATCCGAAGTCATGGGTGCGTTGCTCGCGTGGTCCAACGGTCTGGACCGGTTCGAGCCGGAGCATGTCTCTCTGCTGGAGTCGGTACGGGAGCCGATGACCATCGCCATGGGCAACGCCCGGCGCTACCGCGACCTGCACCGCATCAAGGAGAAGCTGTCCGAAGATAACCGGGCGCTGAGTGCAGATCTCAAACGCTCTATCGGTAACGAGGTTGTAGGTGCCGACTTCGGGCTGCGGCAGGTGATGGAGCAGGTGCGTCAGGTGGCGTCGGCAAGTAGCTCGGTGCTTCTCCTCGGAGAGACCGGGACCGGCAAGGAGATCGTGGCCAACGCGATCCATGCCGCGTCAACTCGCAACGGCGGCCCGATGATCTCGATTCAGTGCGGCGCCGTTCCCGACACGCTGCTGGATAGCGAGCTCTTCGGCCACGAGAAAGGCGCTTTCACCGGGGCGCTGCAGCGGAAGCGCGGGCGCTTCGAGCGAGCCCACGGCGGGACACTCTTCTTCGACGAGATCGGCGAGTTGAGTGCTGACGCGCAGGTCAAACTGTTGCGTGTGCTGCAGGAGCGGCGCTTCGAGCGGGTCGGCGGCACGGAACCGATCGAGGTTGATGTCCGGGTGATCGCAGCAACACATCGAGATCTGGACCGAATGGTGCGGGAAGGGGAGTTTCGCGAAGACCTCTGGTACCGGCTCAACGTGTTGCCGATCCGGATTCCGCCCCTCCGTCTACGCAGGGAGGACATACCGTCGCTGGTGCAGTACTTCGTCGCGCGGAAGTCTCAGGAGCTCAGCCGGCGGGTTACACCGCGGATCTCGAACCGGGATCTGGAGCGACTGCAGGCCTACGACTGGCCGGGCAACGTGCGGGAGTTGCAGAACATCGTCGAGCGGGCCCTGATCGTTTCGCCGCCTGACCTGCTCGTGTTTCCCCCTCTCCGCCCCGGTCGTTCCGTATCGTCGCGACACTCGGAAACGACGACGCCGGCAATTCAGACTCTGGACGAGGCGATGGCGGAGCACATCCGCCATGTGTTGCAGGCGACGCGTTGGCGGGTTTCCGGTCCGGGCGGAGCCGCGGAGTTGCTCGGGATGAACCCGAGCACACTCCGCTTCCGGATGCGAAAGTTGGGAATCCCGGCGAAAAGCGCCGGACGCGCCTAGCGGGCCAACTCTTCCAGCAGGTACGCCGCCGCCTCGGTTCCGCGGTGGAACTGATCCACGTCCATCTTCTCGTTGGGGGCGTGGAGCCCGTCGTCGGGCAGACCGATGCCGAGCAGCACCGTCGGCACCTTCATCAGCTTGTCGAAGGTCGCCACGACCGGGATCGATCCACCCTCGCGGGTGAACAGCGCATCCTTGCCGAAGGCGCGCTTGAAGGCGCGGCTTCCCGCCTGGAGCGCGGGGTGGTCGGTCGGCGCGACCCAGGCCTCGCCGCCGTGAAGGCTCTTGACCTTGACCTTAACCGAGTCGGGAGAGACCAGCTTGAGATAGGCCTGGACCTTCTTGGCGATGTCCTTGGAGTCCTGATCGGGGACCAGGCGGCAGGAGATCTTGGCGTAGGCCTTGGCCGGGATCACCGTCTTGGCGCCCTCGCCCTGGTAGCCGCCCCAGATGCCGTTGATGTCCAGGGTCGGACGGGCGGAGATACGCTCGAGGGTGCTGAAGCCCTTTTCACCCCACAGCGCCGGAGCACCCAGGGAGCGGCGGTACTTCTCGTCGTCGTGGGGCAGCTTCTTGTACTCGCGGCGTTCTTTCGGCGTCAGCTTGCGCACGTCGTCGTAGAAGCCGTGGACCTTGATCTTGCCCCGGGCGTCCTTGAGGGTCGCCAGCATCTCGACCAGGGCGTTGGCCGGGTTGACCACCGCGCCGCCGAAGGTGCCCGAGTGCAGGTCCGCCTTGGTGCCGGTGACCTCGATCTCGAGGTAGGCCAGCCCGCGCAGGCCGTGGCAGATCGACGGGGTTTTCTTGCCCATCATGTGGGTGTCGCTGATCACGACCACGTCGCACTTCAGCTTCTTCAGGTTCTTCTTGATGAACGGGTCGAGGTTCGGCGAGCCGATCTCCTCTTCGCCCTCGATCAGGAACTTGACGTTGACCGGGCAGGTGCCGTTGGTCTCGAGATGGGCCCGGAGCGCGTTGGGGTGAATGATGTACTGACCCTTGTCGTCGGCGGAGCCGCGAGCGAACAGCTTGCCCTTGCGAATGGTCGGCTCGAAGGGGGGCGTTTCCCACAGGTCCAGCGGTTCCGGCGGCTGCACGTCGTAGTGGCCGTAGACCAGCACCGTCGGCGCGCCCTTGGGAGCCTTCATCCACTCGCCGTAAACGATCGGGTGTCCCGGGGTGTCGATCAGTTCGGTCTTGGTGCAGCCCGAATCGGCCAGGTGCTTCTTGACGAACTGGGCGGCCTTGCGCACGTCCTTGTTGCGCCCGGGATCGGTGCTGATGCTCGGAATGCGCAGCAGATCGATGAGTTCGTCCAGATTGCGCTGACGGTTCTTACGCAAGTAGGCGGACACAGAGGCCATGATCGACATCTCCTTGAGTTCGATTCCAGGTTTTTCGGGGCAGAGCCAGATGGTACCACCCCGCTCCACGGGTGGCCGGGCGATCTGCGGCGCTGCTGACGCTAGATCGTCAGGTCGTGGCGCGCCGCGAGCCGCGCCAGGTGGGCCCGGGATGCGTCGACGTCGCCCACGCAGGGTGCAGTGCCCAGGTTCGCCGACGCCACCTTCAGGATCTCGGCGGCGCACTCCCGCAGCGACCGCCCGCCGGGAGAGGCATCCAGCCCCTGCTTGCCGGCGGCGTTGAGCGCATCGACCCAGGCGGTGTAGTCGTCCCAGCTCTCGCCCAGGCGTTGCGCCGCATCCAGCCCGTCCTCGTGATAGAGCAGCCCGGTCCAGAAGGTCGGCACGGTCATCAGCAGGTCCGGCGGCAGCAGGTCGGCGATGCGCACTTCGATATAGGAGTAGGCGCGCACGTCGGTGAAGATCGATGAGAGGTGCAGCTCCCAGTCCTCGTCCCGCAGGGCGTCGCAGCCCTGCTTTTCCATCAGGCTGCTGAAGGGGACGCCGCCGCAGGGCACCAGGCCCCGCACCCGGTAGCGGAACATGCTGGGGACCTCGCAGATCCAGTCCAGCCAGCGCTCCATGCCGAAGTCCGGCTCGAATACCACCGGGGGCAGGCCGCAGCGTTCGGGCGCGGTCTCCCGCCAGATCGCCTGGCGGAAGGAGCGGTAGCCCGAGTCCCGGCCCTCGACCTGGGAGGAGTTGGCGAAGAGCGCCACGGCGACCGGGGCCATCAACGCCGCCGCCTTGAACTTGCGGGTCCAGTCTTCCGGCGAGGCGAAGTCGTAGGCGCACTGGATGCTGGCGGTCTGGGTCATCATCCGGTGGGCCAGCCGGCCCCGGGCGCCCATGTAGGGGCGCATGATCTTGTAGCGGGCCTTGGGCATCCAGGGCATCTCGTCGACGTGATGGTCCGGATCGACACCCAGGTCGATCCAGCGCACCCCGAGCTCCTCGGCGGCCTTGGTCGAGATCTCCAGGTGAGCCTGGAGGTGCCCCTCCAGTTCGGCGAGGTCGGCGGCAGGCCGGGAGGACCACTCCACCTGGCCGCCGGGCTCCAGGGAGATCGAGCCCCAGTCGGCGTCGAGGGCGATCAGATGCTCTCCCTCGTAGATCGGCGATCCGCCCCGGTGCTGGCGCAGGTAGCGCAGGATCTCGAGGATCGACGGGCTCTGACCGTCGTAGGGCAGGGGCCGGCCGGTCCGGGCGTGGCGGGCCATCCGCTCCATCTCCATGCCCACAAGCCACGACTCGCGGGGCTTCTGCGCCTGGCGGAAGTACTCGAGAAAACGCTCGCGGCTCAGCGGGAGGGGATCGGTGCGGCTCATCCGGGGGCTCCTGATAGGGCGTGCATTCTAGCAGGGCCTCGGCGCCCGGGACGTGTACCGCACGGCCGGCTGCTAAACTGCGCCGATGGATCTCGAACGTCTGGCCACCCGCTACGATCAGGCCCAGGAGCCCCACGGTGATGTCACCCGGGTGCTGACTCTAGGGGACTGGTGCTTTCGCCTGACCGGTCTCGACACCGCCATGGCCGAGGTGCTCGACGCTCGCTGGGGCGGTTTCCTCTCGGTCGACGAGCCCGCGGTGGGGACCCCCGAGATACGGGTGCGGCGCAGCGAAGAGGACAAACCCTGGCTGCGCGCTCGCCGGGGAGAGACCTATCGGATCGAGGCCGAGCAGGTCGACGGCAGGGTCCTGATCGTCTCCTACGCCTTCTGCCTCTGCCGGGACGAGCCCGGTGTCTGGACCGTGGCGCTGACCCCCCTGGAGCGCGAGCCCGTGGGGCGCAGCCTCGAGAACGCAGTGCGCTACGTGGTCGCCGAGGCGGCGGTGGACGCAGGGGGCTTCGCCATTCACGGCGCCGGGGTGATCGACGAGGGCAAGGCGGTGATCTTCGCCGGCGGCTCCAATTCGGGCAAGACGACGGCGGTCGAACTTTCCGCCCCCCGGCCCTCCTTGGGTGACGATTTCGCCTTGATCGCGCCCGGGCGCGACGGCTGGGTCACCGCGGCGGTTCCCTTCGACAACTCCGAGAAGGCTCCCGAGGAGCCCCGCCGGGGCTGGATTCCGATCCGAGGTCTGTGGCGGCTCTACCAGGACGAGGTGGACAAGGCCGAGCGGGCCCCGGTCACCCTGGCCGGCGCGTCGCTGATGAGCTGCGTGGCCCTGCCCTGGGCCATGCCGCACCGCGTCGAGGAGCTGATGGCGAACGTCGACAGCTTCGTCGCCGAGGGTGCCTACGGTCACCTGCGGTTCCGCAAGAGCGACGAGTTCTGGGAAAAGATCGGGGCCAGGCGCGAAAGCCGGAAGTCCGGCAAGAAGTCCGGCAAAAAGGCCGCCAAACAGGCCTGATCCGTTGACTTTGGGCCGCCGGGTGGGTACCTGGAAAGAAGACCGGAACGGAGGTCGCCGTGGGTACGGCGAACCGGCGCGCATGAGGTATGCTCTGCTCGGGTCCTTCCGCGACGGAGCCGGACCGGCCATCGGGGTGAACCATGGGTGAAAAGAAGTCCCTCGGAACTGCTACCGGGGATGAACGACGCCAGTTCATGCGGCGCCTGCTGGGCGATCTGCGTGCGCTGGAGTTGATGATCGAAGAGGGCATGATCGAGAGCGGCATCCGCCGCATCGGTGCCGAGCAGGAGCTGTTCCTCGTCGACGCCAACTGGCGTCCGGCCCCTGCGGCGATGGAGATGCTCGACGCCATCGACGACGAGCACTTCACCACCGAACTCGGCCTCTTCAACCTCGAGGCCAACCTCGACCCCTGCACCTTCGGCGCCGGATGCCTGACCGCGATGGAAGACCAGCTCAACGAGCTGTTGACCAAGCTGCGCAAGGTCGGTGAATCCCAGGGCATCAAGCACTGCCTGACCGGCATCCTGCCGACCATGCGCCAGTCCGATCTGGGCCTGGACAACATGACGCCGATGCCCCGCTATCACGCGTTGAACAACGCCATGAGCGAGATGCGCGGCGGTGCCTACGAGTTCCACATCAAGGGGCTCGACGAACTGATTCTCAAGCACGACACCGTGATGCTGGAGGCGTGCAACGCCAGCTTCCAGGTTCACTTCCAGGTTGCGGTCGACGAGTTCGCCAATCTCTACAACGTGTCCCAGGTGGTGGCTGCGCCGGTGCTGGCGGCGGCGACCAACTCGCCGCTGTTGTTCGGGCGGCAACTATGGCGGGAGACCCGCATCGCGCTGTTCCAGCAGGCGGTCGACACCCGCAGCTCGACCCACCACCTGCGGGATCGCAGCCCGCGGGTGACCTTCGGCACCCAGTGGTGCCGCAACTCGGTGCTCGAGGTGTTCCAGGAGGACATCTCCCGTTTCCGTGCGCTGGTCGCGTCGGACATCGAGGACGACTCACTGCAGGATCTGCGCGAGGGGCGCATTCCGAAATTGAAGGCGCTGCGGTTGCACAACGGCACGGTCTACCGCTGGAACCGCGCCTGCTACGGCATCCTCAACGGCAAGCCGCACCTGCGCATCGAAAACCGCGTGCTGCCCTCGGGCCCGACGGTGATCGACCAGGTGGCCAACTCCGCTTTCTGGTTCGGACTGATCAGCGCGCTCTCGGCCCGCTACGGCGACATCACCCAGGTGATCGATTTCTCCGACGCCGCGATGAACTTCACCTCGGCGGCGCGTCAGGGGCTGGGTGCCCAGTTGACCTGGCTCCACGGCGAGGTGTTGCCCGCGACCAACCTGATCTGCGACAAGTTGATGCCCCTGGCCGAGGAAGGCCTGCTCAAGCGGGGCATCCCCGAGGATGAGGTCGAGCGCTATCTCGGCATCATCGACAAGCGGGTCAGCTCGCACCAGACCGGTTCCCAGTGGCTGGTCCAGTCGCTCGGGCAGATGCGTGGCCAGGGCACCAAGAGCGAGCAGCTCAACGCGCTGGTCGCCGCGACCATCGAACGCCAGAACTCCGGCGAGCCAGTTCACGAGTGGGGGCCGGCCAAGCTCAAGGAAGCCGGAGGCTGGAAGCACAACTTCCTCAAGGTCGAACAATACATGTCCACCGACCTGTACACCGTCCACGAGGACGAGTCCCTGGAGCTGGTCGCCAGCCTGATGGAATGGGAGCGGATCCGGCACATCCCGGTGGAAGATCACGAACAGCGCCTGGTGGGCCTGATCTCCTACCGCGCCCTCCTCAAACTGATGGCTCGCGGCGGAACCGCTCAGGATGGCCGGCAGATTCCGGTCAGCGACGTGATGCGCCGCAACCCCCACACCATCGGCCCCGAGGCCTCGACTCTCGAGGCGATCGAGTTGATGCGGGAGCACCGCATCGGTTGCCTGCCGGTGGTCAAGGACGAGCGCCTGGTCGGTGTGATCACCGAGTGGGACTTCATGAATGTCTCCGCCGAATTGCTCGAGCAAAAACTCAAAGAGAAGTAGTCAACGACGATGTCTGGTGATGGGGCGGGGCTGTTGACGGCTCCGACAGAGTATCGGCGTATCAACCGCCAGATCATCGGCGAGGCGCCGGGGCCGACGCTGATCCTGGTCGGTGGGATCCACGGCAACGAGCCGTCGGGGGTGATCGCCGCCCGGCGGGTGCTCGACCGTCTGACCGCCGAGGAGATTCCGGTTCGCGGCGAGATCGTCGCGATCAACGGCAACCTCAAGGCGCTCAACGGCAAGCAGCGCTACCTCGACCGGGACCTTAACCGCCAGTGGAGCGAGCGCCGGGTCGAAAGCGTGATGGCCGGGAACGTCGCCGGCGGGCTCGACGCCGAGGATCACGAGCTCAAGGAGATCTGGGAGCAGATCCGGGCTGCCGTAGACCGCGCCCGGGGTGAGATCTACTTCATCGACATGCACACGAGCTCGGCCGACGGGGCACCGTTCCTGACCGTCGGCGACACCCTGCGCAACCGCGCCTTCGCCATGGAGGTCGGGCTGCCGCTGATCCTCGGCCTGGAGGAACAGGTCGACGGGGCGCTCCTGGAATTCATGAACAACCGGGGCTACGTCACTTTGGGGATCGAGGCGGGGCAGCACGATTGCCCCAAGTCGATCGACCATCACGAGGCGGTGTTGTGGCGGGCTCTGGGTACCTCGGGCGCCATCGAGCGTTCGCGGACCCCGGAGCCCGAGCGCTGGATCGACGTGTTGAAGAAGGCGTCGGCCTCGACTCCCAAGGTGATCGAGGTACGCCGCCGTCACGCGATCACTTCCGAGGATGACTTCCGCATGCGCCCCGGCTACCGCAACTTCCAGCCGGTGGCCAAGAAGGAGCATCTGGGTGACGACCGTCGCGGCCAGGTGCGGGCGGTGGAGTCGGGCATGATCCTGCTGCCGCTCTACCAGGGGCAGGGCAATGACGGCTTCTTCCTCTGCCGGGAATTCAGCCGCCTGTGGCTCGTGGTTTCGACCTACCTGCGGCGGCTCAAGTTGGAAGGGTTGATGCACTGGCTGCCCGGAGTGAGCCAGCATCCGGAGTTCGAACGGACCCTCGTGGTCAACACCCGGGTGGCGCGGTTCTACCCCCTCGAGGTGTTCCACCTGTTCGGCTATCGAAAACGCCGCAAGAAAGGCGACCTCTTGGTGGTCAGCCGTCGGCGCTACGACCGGCCCGTGAGTGCGTAGGAGCCGGAACGGAGGATTCGATGAGTTCGAAGCGGTATGGAGTGCCGGGAGAGGTTGCGGCGCGGGCCCATGTGAACGCCGAGCGCTACGAGGAGATGTACCGGCGGTCCGTCGAGGACAACGTCGGGTTCTGGGCCGAGCAGGCCGGCCGGATCAACTGGATCCAGGCGCCGTCGAAGATCAAGAACGTTTCCTACGCCTCGAAGGATCTCTCGATTCGCTGGTACGAGGACGGGGTGCTCAACGTCTGCGCCAACTGCGTGGACCGGCATCTGCCCCACAAGGCCGACGACGTCGCCATCATCTGGGAGGGGGACGACCCTTCCAAGGATGACAAGATCACCTACGGCGAGCTCCACCGCCGGGTCTGCAAGTTCGCCAACGTGCTCAAGTCCCGGGGCGTGCAGAAGGGGGACCGGGTCACGATCTACATGCCGATGATCCCCGAGGCCGCGGTGGCGATGCTCGCCTGTGCGCGGATCGGTGCGGTGCACTCGGTGGTCTTCGGCGGCTTCTCACCCGATGCCCTGGCGGGACGCATTACCGATTGCGACTCGACGGTGGTGATCACCGCCGACGAGGGGCTGCGGGGCGGACGCAAGGTGCCGCTCAAGGAGAACGTGGACAAGGCGCTCGAACTACCCGGCACCGACATCGTCGAGACCGTACTGGTGGTACTCAATACCTCGGGCGACATCCGGTGGAACGACAAGCGGGATATCTGGCTTCACGAAGCCGAGGAGGCGGTCGAGGAGGACTGCCCGCCGGAGCCGATGAACGCCGAGGACCCGCTGTTCATCCTCTACACCTCGGGCTCGACCGGAAAGCCCAAGGGGGTCTTGCACACCTCGGGCGGGTACCTGGTCTACGCATCGCTGACTCACGAGGTGGTCTTCGACTATCACCCGGGGGACGTCTACTGGTGCACCGCCGACGTGGGTTGGGTAACCGGGCACAGCTACATCGTCTACGGGCCTCTGGCCAACGGCGCCCAGACCCTGATGTTCGAAGGCATCCCGACCTACCCCGATGCCGGCCGCTTCTGGCAGGTTTGCGACAAACATGACGTCAACATCTGCTACACGGCGCCGACGGCGATTCGCGCGCTGATGCAGCAGGGAGACGAGCCGGTCAAGAAGACCTCGCGCAAGAGCCTGCGCCTCCTGGGTTCGGTGGGAGAGCCGATCAACCCGGAAGCGTGGGAGTGGTACTACCACGTGGTCGGTGAGGGGCGTTGCCCGGTGGTCGACACCTGGTGGCAGACCGAGACCGGCGGCATCCTGATCTCTCCGCTACCCGGAGTCACCGAGCTGAAGCCCGGGTCGGCGACGAAGCCGCTCTTCGGCGTGCAGCCGGCGCTGCTGGACGAGAACGGCAACGAGATCGACGGGCCGGGGCAGGGCAGCCTCGTGATCAAGGACAGCTGGCCCGGTCAGATGCGCACCGTCTACGGCGATCACCAGCGCTTCGTCGATACCTACTTCACCATGTTCGAGGGCCGCTACTTCACCGGTGACGGCGCCCGGCGGGACGAAGACGGCTACTACTGGATCACCGGCCGCCTCGACGATGTCCTCAACGTTTCGGGGCATCGGATGGGGACCGCCGAGGTCGAGAGCGCGCTTGTGGCCCATCCCAAGGTGGCCGAGTCGGCGGTGGTCGGTTATCCCCACGACATCAAGGGGCAGGGCATCTACGCCTACGTGACCCTGGTCGCCGGCAACGAGCCGACCGAAGAGCTGCGCAAGGAGCTGGTCGGTTGGGTGCGGCAGCAGATCGGCCCGATCGCCTCGCCGGACTTCATCCAGTGGGCGCCGGGCCTGCCGAAGACCCGCTCGGGCAAGATCATGCGCCGCATCCTGCGCAAGGTTGCCGAGAACGACTACGGCAACCTCGGCGACACCTCGACCCTCGCCGACCCGGCCGTAGTCGACGACCTGATCGACCACCGGATGAACCGGGGCTAGGCCAGCGTCAGTCCTCGATCCATTCGGGGTTCAGTGAAGTTCCGTGCTTCTTGATGCGCTTGTTGTGTGCTTCGATCGCCCGTCGATTCTCTTCGCGCCACGCTTCATGTGTCGGGGTGATGGGTGAGTCCTCGGACATATGGTTACCTCTGTGAACCGAAGATAGGTTGAATCCTATCTACTTCCCGGCGTCGATCCGATACTGGCCAGCCTAGCCGCCATGCGGTCGGGTCTGCGTGTTAAGGTTCGGTTCGTCGTATCAGGCGAAGCGCTTGGCCACCATAGCCTG
This sequence comes from Acidobacteria bacterium Mor1, assembly GCA_001664505.1. Taxonomy (GTDB): domain Bacteria; phylum Acidobacteriota; class Polarisedimenticolia; order Polarisedimenticolales; family Polarisedimenticolaceae; genus Mor1. The sequence goes on along the minus strand of CP011806.1, from coordinate 2,259,735 downwards.
GCAACTTGAGAAGTATCGCACGAGACGGGATGATGATGGAGTCACGAAGTCGTCAGCAAGCAGCCTACTGGCGAGACACGCTGCGTCTGCTGGGCGTGCTGCTCGCCGTCTGGTTCACGGTCTCCTTCGGGTTCGGCGTGTTGCTGGTCGAGCCGCTCAACCGGCTCCCCCTGGGTGGGTTCAAGCTCGGTTTCTGGTTCGCCCAGCAGGGTTCGATCTTCGTCTTCCTGATTCTGATCGGGGTCTACGTGGTGCGCATGGGCGCCCTCGACCGCAAGCACGGCGTCGAGGAGGACTGAAGCCGTGTCCCTCGAGACCCTGACCTATCTGGTCGTCGGCCTGACCTTCGCGGTCTACATCGGCATCGCGATCTGGTCCAAGGCGCGGAGCACCGGCGATTTCTACGTGGCGGGCAAAGGGGTGCCCGCCATCGCCAACGGCATGGCGACGGCGGCGGACTGGATGTCGGCCGCGTCCTTCATCTCGATGGCGGGGATCATCGCCTTCGCCGGCTACGACGGTTCGGTCTACCTGATGGGCTGGACCGGTGGCTACGTGCTGCTCGCGCTGTTGCTGGCGCCGTATCTGCGCAAGTTCGGCAAGTTCACCGTGCCCGACTTCATCGGCGAGCGCTACGCCAGCCAGGGTGCCCGGGTAGTGGCGGTGTTCTGCCTGATCGCGATCTCCTTCACCTACGTGGCGGGGCAGATGCGCGGCGTGGGCATCGTGTTCTCCCGGTTCCTGCAGGTGAACATCGAGACCGGGCTCCTGATCGGCATGGGGATCGTGTTCTTCTACGCCGTGCTCGGCGGGATGAAGGGCATCACCTACACCCAGGTGGCCCAGTACTGCGTGCTGATCTTCGCCTACACCGTGCCGGCGGTGTTCATCTCGTTTCAGGTGACCGGCAACCCGATTCCCCACTTCGCCTTCGGCAGCGAGGTCGCCGGCACCGGGGTCAACCTGCTGGACAGGTTGGACCAGGTGGTGACCGACCTCGGCTTCAACGCCTACACTTCGGGGTCGAAGAGCACCATCGACGTGTTCTGCATCACCGCGGCGCTGATGCTGGGGACGGCCGGGCTGCCTCACGTGATCGTGCGCTTCTTCACCGTGCCGCGGGTGCGGGACGCCCGCAAGTCGGCGGGCTGGGCGCTGCTGTTCATTGCGCTGCTCTACACCACGGCCCCCGCCGTGGGTGCGCTCTCGCGGTTGAATCTGACCAATACCATTCAGACGGGAGCGGTCGGCTCGCCTGACGGAAACCTGCGCTACGACGATCGCCCCGAATGGTTCCGCACCTGGGAACAGACCGGGCTACTGACCTTCGAGGACCGCAACGGCGACGGACGCATCCAGTACTACAACGATGGGAATCCGGATTTCGCCCAACGGGCCGAGGTCCTCGGCTGGGCGGGCAACGAGTTGACCGTCGACCGGGACATCATGGTGCTGGCCAACCCGGAGATCGCCGGTTTGCCCAACTGGGTTATCGCGTTGGTCGCGGCCGGCGGGATCGCTGCGGCACTGTCGACCGCCGCCGGCCTGCTGCTGGTGATCTCGGCGGCGATCTCCCATGACCTGCTCAAGAGCGTGTTCATGCCCGGGATCAGCGAGGGGCAAGAGCTGATGGCGGGCCGCATCTCGGCGGCCTTCGCCGTAATGGTCGCCGGTTATCTCGGCTACAACCCGCCCGGCTTCGTCGCTCAGGTGGTGGCGTTCGCCTTCGGCCTGGCCGCGGCGTCGCTTTTCCCGGCGATATTCCTCGGCATCTTCGTCAAACGGGTCAACCGCCAGGGCGCCGTCGCCGGCATGCTCGTCGGACTGTTCTTCACCTACGGCTACATCGAGGCCTACAAGAAGGTCTTCTTTCCGCCGCTGATCGAGAACACCGCAGAACACTGGTTCCTCGGTATCTCCCCCGAGGGCATCGGTTTCGTCGGCATGATGCTCAACTTCGCCGTGGCGCTGACGGTCAGCCGGCTGACCCCGGAGCCGCCGGTCGAGGTGCAGCGTCTGGTCGAAGAGATCCGGGTGCCGAACTAGCCGTACACCTTGGCGTTGCCGGCTGCGCAGACTCTCAGGCAGCAGCTCTCAGTCGTCACAGCCGCCACTCGCCGGCAATCGCTCCAGGCCGCTCGATGAAGTACCGTAGCTGCCCGGGCCTCCGCTTCCTCCCTCGGTTCCCCGGTACAGGTAGAAGAAACCCTGGGTGACCGGGGGCAGTGCGGTGTCCTCGTCGCCCACGGTATCCAGGTCGCGAGAGTCATTCTCGAGGCAGAGCACATCGCCCAGATCCGTCGTCGCGCCGGAACTCAGCTCCGAGAGGTGTCCGCGAATCACGTCGTAGCGGCGAAGGCCTGATTCGGCCAACCAATCCACCGTGGTGGGTGGATTCCCGGGGCTGACGTGAATCTCGCCGTCGAGGCCTTGATCGACCAGGAACAGCTCCTGGTTGCCGTCCGGGTTCTCTCCGTTGCAATCACCGTACGCCGTGAATACCGCCCGATCTCCAGTCTCGTCAGGAACCGCCGGCGACCGGAACTGGACGGAACCGCATACCTCGAGAGCGTCTACGCGGTCGATGGCGTGCGTACCCAGGTCGACGCGCATGCGGTTCATTCGGGCAATGCTGTTGGTTTCGAACTCCGGAGAATCGCTCATGAAGAATACCGCGCTACCGTCCCGGGTGATCCGGGGTTGCCTGTTGCTGCCGCCGGTGGTCGTCGTGAGCTGGGTCGCGGTGGCGGTCGAGACCTCGTAGAGGAAGATCTCCGTATTTTGTTCCGGGTTGGTGCCCAGTGGATTCTCGTTGGAGACGAAGGTGATTCGGTCTCCCGACTTGCTGATGTCCACATCCCATCCGTCGATGGCGCTCAACAGTTCCGTGCCCGTACCGTCCACTCTCGACCGGTAGAGCCCATCGGACATGTAGGCGGCCCAGGTTCCGGACCCGTCCAGCCTGGGTACGCTGGGAACGCCGTCGGGAGGGCCGATGGGAGTGAGCCCGGACCCGTCGGGGGAAATGGTCCATACCCTGGCCACCTGGTCCGGATTCAGGCCGCCTAGGTCGGCAGACGACAAGAACGTCACCACGTTGCCGCTGTCGGAGATCGAGGCGCTATGGGAGTCCCGGAAGGTCGCCTCCGTGAGCTGCCTCAGGTTCTGCCCATCACCGTCGACGGCGAAGACCTCCCTATCCCAGGTCGGGTTTGTCCCCAGCGGATCGCCGAGGGAGGTGAATACCACTGTCATTCCGTCGTCGCTGATCGACGGCTCTTCAGGGCGACGGGTCCGCTGCGCAAACTGAGTCAGCGGCACCAGCCCATGACCGTCGGCTCCGACCCGGTAGAGCTGAGGGTACGGTTCGGGAATCGTGTCCAGGTCGGCGTCCGAGACGAATACGATCCGGGTGCCATCTGAGGTGATGTCCGGCTCGAAGGCTTGTCCCTGGCGGTCGTCGGTCAGCTGCAGCCGGTTCTCGCCGTTGGAATCCATCGAGTACAGTTGACCCATCTCCTTTGGATTGTCTCCGGGCACCAGTTGGCCTGCGCGACAGCCCACCGCGAGTCTGGTTCCGTCTCCCGAGATCCGCGTGGCACCGCATTCGGTGTAGTACTCCGCGCAGTCGGCGCCGGTCAGCTGCCGGATATCGCCGCCGTCGGTCGGCGCCGAGAAGATCTTGGTCGATTGGCAGAAGGTGCCGGTCCCCGGCGCTGCATAGTTGGTGAAAGCGCCGTGGGGCACCTCCAGATTGGAGTCATCGATCGACGGAAGTCGAGCCTCCCCCGATTCCGCCCCGGCACCGACACAGTAGCCGGTGAGGCGGCGTTCGTTGCTCCCGTCCCAGTCGACGATCCCGACCTGCTGGCCTCCCGAGCAGCCGGGAGGAGGCCCGATGGGGAAAGGGCCGTTGGACGTGTAGACGATGCGGGACCCGTCGCCGGAAAGAAACGGCGTGAAATTCCATCCGGGCTGGGTGAGGAGAAGGTTGCCGCCCGTACCGTCGGCCTGGACGGTGTAGATCGGGTTGTCCGGCTGGATCAGCATCGCCACGCGGGTGCCATCGTCGTTTATCGTCGGGTGCATCACCCCCTGGCTCGCAAACGGTGGAGAGAGCCGGGTGAGCCCGGATCCGTCGGTGAAGACGGAGTAGGCCTCTTTCCACTGGACGGCGCCGAAGTAGTCGGCGTCGGAAGAGAAGACAACCCGCTGACCGTTCCCCGAGATCTGAAACACACCGATGGAACTACGGACGTCGGTTGTGGCGGTCAGTTGGGTCAGACCGGTTCCGTCGACCTCCATCACGAACAGTTCCGGGCTGCCGTCGTCGTTGGTGCCGAGGGGGTCTCCCTTCGACACGAAGGTGATCCGCTGGCCGTCGTCCGAGACCGACACGCCGCTTCCGTAGGGCCAGCTATAGCCGACGACCTCAACGCCGTCATGAAGGGCGGTCAACTGGGTGACCGCGCCGGTGTCGGCATCCCAACGGAAGACCTGGTTCCGGCCTGTGGGGTTCGTGCCCAGGGGGTCGGCATTGCTGACCGAGAAGATAAAAGTTCCGGCGTCGTCGAGTTCTCCCAGCCACGTCCGACTTGTTTCGACGCCGTTTATCGCACGGACAAGTCCCGCCTCCAGGGTCGGGCCGGTCAGGGCAAGGGCCAGCAGTAGGGTGATCGAGCGCATCGTTCCTCCGTTGCCCGGGAGCATACCGCGACGCCGGGAAGCGTCCGGCCCCGCTGACTTCAATCCGGGACAGGAGCAGCCGGGAGGAACGGGTGCCGTCCGTGCACGTCCGCGGCTCCCGGTGAACGGATGTTCAAATGTGCCGGGATCTGGTCGAGGTGTGTCTCCCTGGCGATACAGGTTGCCCGGAAGGCATGGGACCCGGGGAGCGCGAAGGCGAAAGAGATTCGAAACCCGACACAGACCGCTGGTCCGCTGGAATTCGGCACGCCGGTTTCGGGCACGTGATTCGCGTGGTGGAAGATGGGCCAGGTCCGGTTGCCGAAATGGTTACTCCGCCAGTTCGGCCTGAAGCTCCGTCAGGGTCCTCAATCGCGCCCGAGTGGCGTGCAGAGCGCCCCGTGCCATGGCGACGGCAAAGGGCGATTCCTTTGCAGCGACGGCACGGCGGACATCGGCCTGCACCTTTTCCACCAGCGCCCGGACCTCGGCGATGGATTCGGCGAGGAAGGCGTCCCTCGCCTCGGGCTCCAGCAGCTCGAGGAACCGCAGGCGAACCCGCAGCGAGTCGGCCGGGATCGCCAGCGCCTCGCGGGCGACCGGCGGCCCGATCCAGGCGGTGAGGGCGCGCACGCCCTTGGCGGTAATCTCCAGCGCCTGAGAGCGACGCTTCCCGGTGGTTTGGTCGCGGGACCGGATCAACGACCTCGCCTCCAGCCGCCTGACCACCGGATAGACCGCCCCTGCGCTGCCGCTCCATTGCGCGGACAGCGATTCCTGCACGGTCCGCCGCACGGCGTAGGCGGTGCACGGGCCCTCGGCCCAGCAAAGACCCAGCACGACCGCTTCCAGGTCACTCAGATCCCGGTCAGCCAACGGGCAGTCCCTTTCTCGTCTTTTTTCGATCCTGGTGAAATCGAACTATAGTCCGATTCGTACTATATGTCGAACCCGCCGAGAACGCTGCGACAGCATACCGAAATGGAGGCAAGGCCCATGAAACGAACTGTGGAACGCGAGAAGCCAACCGTATACGCCGGATGCCCCGGCCCGATACGCGCCCTCGTCCTGATCGCCTGCATCTTGATGGGCGGCGCTGCTCTCGCTGACACGAAACAGGTCCCATTGGGCGATTGGGGCGGCCGCCCGACCGTCGATCTGATGATCGGCGCAGTGGGGCCGTACCGCTTCATCCTCGACACCGGCGCCGATATCTCGGTCCTCGACGTCTCGATCGCCCGCGAACTCGGGCTCGAATCAACCGGGGAAACGGAGATCGGCAGTCCCCTGGGTGGTACCGTCCCCGCCAGGCAGATGCGCCTGGAGAGGGTCCGCCTCGATACCCTGCCGTTGGGGGCGTTCGACGTACTGGAGATCGAGCTGCTCAAAGTGCTGGGAGCGGGCGACGTACCCGTCGGCGTCCTGTCGAGCTCGGTCTTCAAGGGCCGGAGCGCGACCTTCGACTTCGCAGCCAAGCAGCTCACGATCAGCGATCAGTTGCTGCCCGAGGCCAACGGGTCGGATGTCTTCGACTTCTGCGCGCAGACGGGCAAGCCCTCGATCACCGTCCACGTCGCGTCAAAGCCGAACTGCGTCAACCTCGACACCGGGTCGCCTGGTCTCCTGGCACTGCCGTTATCGGTCGTGGATTCCCTCGCGCTCGAGTCGGCGCCGACCGTGGTCGGCCAGGCACGGCTGGTCGGAGCGAAGGTCGACATCCTCGGAGCACGCCTCGACGGGGATGTGCGGATCGGCAGCATGGTGCTTCCGAAGCCGAGGCTGACATTCCACGACGCCCCGAACGGCAACCTCGGCCAACGCTTCCTGGTGAACGTGGCGCTGACCCTCGACCACGCGAACCGCCGGATACGGATTGCGCCCCAGACGCAGAGCGGGGAGCGGGTGGCACTCGGGCCGGGACAGGTCCGCCGGGTAGTCGGCCCACCTCCCGGGCAAAAGCGCTACGGCATGCGGCTCCTGGGAGGCCTCGAGGGAGAGCTCTCGATCGCCGGCGTCGAGCCGGGTTCCTTTGCCGAAGCCGGCGGCTTACGGGCGGGGGACACGATCATCAAGATCAACGGTGTCGCGGTGGACGAGCTCGGCGTTCAGCAGCGTGTAACGGCCCTGCGATCCTCACCGCTGAAGCTCGAGGTGCGGCGAAACGGCGAGGTCATACCCCTCGAACTCTCCCTCGGCTAGTTGTTCGCAGCCCTGGCGAAACAGCCGGCCTGGCGGCCGTGGCTGTTTCCCAGGCTGCGGGACGCATGCGCCGGTCGATGACTCTCCTACGGCCTGCAGAACGGAGGGCAGCGGGGCGGAGGCGGCGAGATACACGACGGCTCGCCACGACCGGTGAAGCAAGAACCGCACTCGATGGACTTGAGGTCGCAGTAGGTCGGGAGTACGTGGTAGATCGACACCCCATCCGGGCTAAGGCCGGGGAGCATCACCGGGCGATCAATCAGAACCAGATGGTCCTCGCCGGCTTCATCGATCCAGGACGCCAGGAACAGGGAACCCTCGACGCGCGGCTCGACGTGCAGTCCCTCGGGTTCGGCTCGGAGGGTAAAGTCTCCCGAGGGGTCGCGCACAGGCTCGCGCGACGGTTCAGGTACATCCCCTTGCTCGACACATCCGGTGCACGCGAGCACCGTCAACACCAGTAGGACAAGTAACGCTCTCATCATCGAGCTCCTTCGGTTCTTCCGGTTGCCATCACGACGAACGGGGCCCAGGAAGAAGTGGGTTCGCCCGCTCGGATAGACGCTCGTTGGGCCTGAGCTACGCCCAGCACCGGATCGTGCGCCCCGTTCGCTTGATAAAAACGCCGGATGAAATCTCGGCTGGCCAGATCGTCGACCGAGCCGAGCGCTGCGACGACGTGGCGACTACCCGAAGCCAGGAAGGTCGTTGCCAGCGAGCCCCACGGCTCCTCGTGGCGTCGGGAGGCCGAAGAGCAACTGGCCAGCACGACGAGTCGAGGGGCCATGCGCTCGCGCAAGATGTCGGCGGCGCTCACGCGCTGGTCCGCCAGGTCGATCCAGGGGCCCCCGAGATCGACACCGGCGTGAGCCGCGAGATGCAGCAGGCCGGCGTTCTTCGCGCCGAGTACGACCGCCGCCGTCGCATCGACACCCTCATGGTGGGTTACACCCAAGGCTTGGGCGACCATGATTCCCTCGGCCGCGGCTGCCGGAAGGTTGCGTCGAGGGTCTACGGCGACTACGGCTCGCTGTTCCGCACGGGCATCGTGCCGGATCGGCAAGAGTGCGTGGAGGCTGGGCGCCAGGGCAATCGGATGACGAGCGACGAGCGGCTCGCCGTCGAACCACAGTGCGGCAAACGGGATGTTTCGCAGCAGCCCACTGTGGACAACGTGGATCCGTTGGCCGGGCGAAGGTAGGGCATCTACAGGCAGCAACAGCTCAGACAACTTTCGGGCTGATTCACTGTCGGGCTGCCGCACGCTCTCTGCGACCAGCGGCGCTATTTGCTCGAGGGACGCCAGCGGCCGCAGCGTCGGGTGGCCCTCGGAGAGGGCGATGAGCCACAAGTGCTCGAGGCCCCGGACGTAGGAGAGTACATGATGATCGGCGAGTCCTTCCAGCACGCTGCCGACCGGTTTCAACTCAGCGGTCGCTGTGCGGTTCATTGAAGGAAGCCAGGTCGACACCTCGCTGAGGCGCTCGCCGACCCGGGCCCAACCGTCCCGAGAGGAATCGCCGCGCCGTGATTCCACCAGCGCGTCGAGAAAGGCGCGCGCGCGCATGCGTTCACTCGTATGGATCGCTGCCTGAGCCGCACCTCGTTGCGCCTGAACTTCGAACAAGGCGCGGTAGGGCCGTCGTTTGCGCGCCGCAAGCCAGGCCTTGAGTTCCTGGTAGGCAGACCGCTCTCGGAGTTCGTCGACCAGTGCCGCGGAACGGTCGAAGGCTGCTTCGGCAGCTGCCTGCTCCCCACGCCCTGCCAGCAGCTCTCCGAGTTCGAACTCGAGCTCCCAGGCCCACTCGGTCGCCGGATGCTCTACCAACGCCGCTTGAAGCATTTGCTCAGCCGGGCCCTCTTTCCCGAGCGCCCGGTGGACCCTGGCTTGATAGAGGCGCAGGGCGGCGGAGACTGCCTCCGGCTCGCGCCGTTTCCAGGCCTCGGCGACCGCATCGGCGGCGTCGGTGGCATGGCCGAGGGCCAGGCAGGCTTCGGCCAGGTTCAGCGCTGCGGACCGGGCCAGTGCGGCGTCCTCGATCGTCCCCGCCAGTTGAAGGGCCTCTCTGGAGGCGTGGCGGGCCAGTTCGTAGCGGCCCTGCCCGAGCCGAATGGCGCTCTGGTGCAGGAGGTGGCGCGCGCGCGCCGACGGGCTTGAATCTTCTTCCACACGGTGCGCGAGATCCAGGGCGCGACTGGCGGCGTCGAGATCTCCGACCTCGTACAGCACCGAGAACAGTGCCTGAAGAGCCTGTGAACGCAGGCCGGGATCCCCGGCGCGCTCGGCCTCCTGCAACGATCCGCGGGCGGTTTCAAAGGCCTCCCGGTAGTTGGAGCGCTCCCAGGCCATGTAGAACTGCCGGTACAAACAGCCTGCGGCGAGCTCGTGGCGCCCAGCCGCGCGGTAGAGGTTGACGGCTTCGGATAGCTCGAGCTCAGCGCGTTCGAAGTCACCCTTGTCGGCGTGGATCGACCCTGCGAGTGCCCGCCCATCCGCTTCGCGCGAACCTCCGACCAGGCTTGGAATCATGGCCAGCGACTCCTCGAACTGCCCGAGAGCGTAGTGTGCTGTGGCAGCCATCCAGGTGTGGTCGGGGGACGCCGCAGTGCAGTGTTCGAGCGCCGCGGCAAAGTCGCCGCGGTTGAAAGAGTCCGAACACAGGTCGCTCTCAGCGGAGGGCCGGTCGGAGCTACACCCGGGACACAACGCGGCAAACAGGGCCATGCAGCCCAGAGCCGCCAGCATCCATCTCGGAGTGGACCGCCCCTCGCCAATGTGCATCGATATCCTCGAGGTCGTTGTCGCGAGTCTATCATCCGACCTTCTCGTTGAGCTCCGGCGTGATTCGCGATACTTGGTGGGCGGAGCGGGCTCCGCCCACCAAGTCGCCGGCTCTACGGGCAGGCCTGCACCAGGGCGCTGTCCCGATCGGCCGCTTGGGTACCGTTATTGAAAGTGCCCGGCTCGTCGCCGCCGGCTCGGGCCAGGTAGTAGAAGCCCGACCCCGGGTCCGGGATTTCCTGGTCGAGGAACTCCTGCTTGATCAGGTCGTTTGCGATGCATTGAGCCGAAGAGAAGTCCCCGTCGATGATCGGGAGTTCACCCCGAACGAAGTCCCAGACGGTCGGACAGATCGAGTACGAAGCGGCATCCCAGAACCACAGCACCTCACCGCCGGCGCCGACCGACGGGGTCAGATCCGTGATCTGGCAGCCGAGCTCGGCGATCGCAGTCACGCCTCCGGTATCGAGGACACGGTCGGCACATCCGAGTTCGCACCTCGGCTCGGTGACCGCGATGCTCGCGCATTCGTCGGTCCAGGGTCCCCCGCAGCATTCCGGCCGCCGGGTGCAGACGATGGCTTCGCAGATGTGGTCCGAGCAGCCGGTCTGGTTGCCTGGCTCACAGCAGTTGCTTCCCTGAACCTCCAGGATCACGGGAATGTCGAAGCGCGCCGTTCGCTCGGTCGGGTCAAAAGGTTCGAGTTCGATCTCGATCGGAACCGGGCAATCGTCGGGCAGCAGCGTCAAGTTGGTCTGGCTCAGATTGGCCTCCCAACCGGGGCAGGAGAAATCACGCAGGCACCCAGGAACGCAGATGTTGCTGGAGTTCGCCGAGTCGACGCAGAAAGAGTCCCATTGATCGGTGCAGCAGAACGGGTCCTGTGCGCAGATTTCGGCCTGGCATGCCGCATCGGTGCACCCCGGTGTGGTTCGCGCGTCGCAGCAGTTGCTCGGTCCTTCACCACATTTGGGCGTCGGTGTCAGTACCGTCGTGACCACGGAATCGGTGGGATTCACGACCTCCATGCGGAAGCGGGCAGGGGACGCGGTTTGCCGGATGTTCACGTTGTGTTGGGCGCGGTTGTTGCCGAAGTCGGTGTCCAGAGAGTAGACGATCTCCGCCTTCATGCAGGCGTGAACGGTCCCTGGAGGGCTTCCGGAAACCCGAGGGCGGTAGGGGCATGTGACGGTCGTCCGGCCTCCGGGGGCCAGCAAGCCCGGGGAAACCTCGCATACGAAGTAGTCGGCGTCGCTGTTGCTGAAGTTGTAGACGCCGATGCGCACCGAGTAGTCGGATACCGGGTTGGGGCCGTCGTTCCAGACCTCGGCCCGAATCTGGTTGGGCTCACCCTCCTCAACCGTCGGGTCGACGGGGTACACGTTCGGCGAGCGCCACCACGTCGGCTCACCGGCCCGGCCCAGGTAGACCTCGAAACGTAGGTCCGTCCCCGGAGTCGTCATGAGTTGATCCATGGCGGCGAAACAGTCCGCGGAGCCCTGGCCCCAGGCGATATCCCAATCCGCCGGGCCAAAGTCCTCAGCCGTGTCCAGCAGGAGCTGGCGAATCGAGAGGGGGCGGATGGAAGGAGCGGCCTGGATCAGCCGAGCCACGCAGCCGGCGATGTGCGGCGCCGACATCGACGTGCCGCTCATCGGCACGTAGCCGGACAGGGTGTCCGAATCGGCCGAAAGAATGTTGCTGCCGGGTGCGCTGATGTCCGGCTTTCGCTGCATCGTACGGCCCTGCATCGAGTCCGGGTTGATGGTGTCGTCGGCCCGTTGGATGGTGCCTCGGTCATCCTGGTTGGCGGTGGAAACCGCATCTCGTGCAGCTCCCGGAGATGGTGTCAGGACGCAGCCGAGAGCCAGCCCGGCGTTCGAGCAGTTCCCGGCGGCCGTGATCACCGCGATTCCCTCGAAGACCAATCGGTTCACCATCACGGACCAGCTGTCGGTCCCGGTGCTGTCACCCGATTGGAAGCTGAGGTTGGCGACACGCACATCCCAGTCATCGCGGTCGAGCAGAAGCTCCAGCGCGGCAAGCACCGCACTCGAGGGAACGCTACCGTCCGGGTTGGCGACCTGCAGATCCACGAGGCCGGCTCCCGGAGCGATTCCGACATTCTCCGAGCCTGCGCCGGTGCCGAGCGCGATGCCGGCGACGTGGGTGCCGTGCCCGTGCTGGTCGTCCGGATTGCCGAGGACGCAGGTGCCGCTGGTGCAGTCCGCTCCGCCGACGAACTTCGCTCCGGGCAATCCGTCGTGCACGGTTCCGCTTGCGCCGGTGCCTCCGTCGTCGACCCCGCTATCGACGATGGCGATGTTGATGCCGGTACCGTCGAACGCCGGGTACTGTTCGTCCACGGTGTCCGGCGAGTAGTCGGGACTCGGCCGCACCCTGACCGCAGGGTTGCTGACATCCAGCGAGAGCAGCCCTTTCCCGTCTTGCTCGATGAACGCGACGATCGGGTCCGCGGCGAGTCTTGTGAGGTCTGCGTGGGAAACGTCGTCAAGAATGGCGAGACTGACGTACTTGCTGATCAGGCGGATCTGGCCGAAGTCGGACAATCGATCCAGGTCTTCGGGCTCACCGCACCGGTTCAGCAAGACAATGACCGGGCTGGTCGCGCCGACCGGCATCTCGTCGAGGCGGTCGTCGATGAAGTTGTCGTCGGCGTCCAGAGGGGTGTCCTGTAGCTCCGGCTGCCACGCGAGAGGTGTGAAGCACTCATTGGCGTGCGCTGCGCCGGATAGGGCGCAACCCAGCAATATCGCCAGTACGAGCGCCGGAGTACTTCGTGAGCGAAATCTAGACATTCGAATCCTCCAAGTCTTCGAGCTGTGGGTTGCTGCCCACGGTTTGATTGACCCGGTAGGCGCCGGTATCGAATGAACCCGAACAGGAAATCTGCGGAATCGTCGGAAACTGAAAAAGTTGTTCGCTGTCCGCTGGTCGAGTCGCCTAAATGAGCGGAGGCCATGCGTGGTATGATCCAAACATCACCAGCTACCAGCCCTTTGTCCGCGCCTGCCTGTGCGCGGCGCCGAGCGGAACGCATGGTCGAAGACGTCGAACTCGAAGCTCGCGCCGCCCTGGAGCGCAACGACTTCGAGGCCACGCTCAATGCGTTGATGGAGGGCTACGGCGATGCGGTTTTCCGCCTGTGCCTCATGCTGCTGAGGCAGCAGGATCTGGCCGAGGATGTGCGCCAGCTGACCTTCGTCCAGGCCTTCGAGGCGCTGCCGCGCTTCCGCCGTCAATCGACCTTCCGTACCTGGCTGCTGAGCATCGCCCGTAACCGGTGCCTGGACGCGGCGAAACATCGAAAGCGGCAACAGCGCTGGGTGGTGGATTCCGACCCGCCGGAGCCGGTGCAGAAGAGCACCCTTCCCGGTCAGCGCGTTGAACGGATCGGCATTCGAAAGGCTCTCGGCTACTGTCTCGCGAAGCTGTCCGATGCTGACCGAGAGGCGGTAGTACTGCGGGTTTCGGTCGAACTGTCCTACCCGGAGATCTCGGGCATGCTGGCGGTGGACCCGGACGCGGTGCGCATGCGGGTGTTGCGCGCCCTGGAGAAACTACGGCGCTGCCTGTCGGCGAAGGGGGTCACTCCGTGAGCGAGTGTCGTCGCTATCTCGAGGAGTTTGCCGAGCGCGAACACGATGCCGAGGCTCGGAGCCACCTTGCGAGTTGCCGGGAATGCGCCGCGGCTCATCGCGCCCACGAGGCGATTTTTCGAGCGCTACGGGAGTCGGACTCTGGAGATGAGCGCTGGCAAGAGAGCGTGTGGCAGAGGATCGACCAATCCGGATCGGGGAGGCTCGGCGGCCGTTTGCGCGGCCTCGCTCTTGTTGCGGCAGCGCTGATCGCCCTGGTGGGGGTGGCGTGGCTCTTCACGGCGGGCCCCGAGGGGCCCCCGGAGTTGACCGCTCGTGTTCTGAAGGGGGACGCCGTGCGCCGCGGCGAATCCGCCCACCCCGGCGACTCCCTGCGAATCAGCGCAAAAGGTGTGGGGCCCTCAGAGGCCAGAGTGCGGCTATACCGCGACGGTGTCCTGTACTGGGGATGCGGAGACCCCGAACCCTGCACGCGAGTCGGCGACGTGCTGCAGGTGACGGTCCCCATGGAGACGGTGGGGCGCTACGAAGCCGCGCTGTTCTGGAGCTCCGATCCCATCCCTCCATCGACGGGTGAGCTGGATCGCGACGCCGGCCTCGCGCTCGAGGCCGGCGCCGGTTTTGAGCTCCACGCTCCAATCGACGTTCGATAGCCGGCCGCGCACCGTCCGTTCGCTGTATTCCAGCGACTCTCCCGCTCGTACCCAGCCCGGGCGACAACCGCCCTTCGCTGAGCTTCATCGCTGCAGGGCTCTGATCGGTTCGAAGTTTCCGGGAGTTTCATGTTCGGTCGAGGGGCTGCGGGTCGCCTCAGCATATCGAACACGGCCGACCAGCTGCGAGCTCACCCCGGGCGATGTCGAGTCGGTCCTATTGGAGAGTTCCCATGCCAGAGTTTTCAAACTTTCGAACCCTGGATCGTCGCTACGCGGAGGCGTTGATCGGGCCAGGCTTGCCTCAACTCGACCCCGGCGTTCTCGAGAGCCTGTTGCCTGCACCGGTGCAGCAGTTGTCGGAGATCAGAGCCACCGGCTTCGACGCTGTGGCCCAGTTCAGCGATCAAGCCATCACCTCGGTCGTCGTCGGCGCGCTGCGCGACGAAGGGCTATCGACACTGGATGCTCCGCTGCCGCAAGGGCTGGACCCCGCACTCGAGGACCGAATCCGGGACGTGGTCGGGGCGATTCGAGCCACGGCGCCGGTCATCGCCTGGCCGATTCGTCCTGGTGACGTACCGATCACCTTCGAGGCGGACGACCTTCGGATCCGAGCCCGGGTGCGCGGAACGGAGGTGACCCAGGAGTCTTCCCCTTCGCTCCTGGTTCGGCTGACCGCAGCGGTCGTCGTTCGTGCAATCGAGACGGCTCAGAGTTTCGCGGCTCGAGTAGACCTCGAGAGCTTCCGCAGTGCTCCACCGCCGTTCCGTGGGCGGATACCGGTCGATGCCGTCCCCGAAACCACCGAAGTGCACCTAGGGGACGTCGGCGTCACCGTGATCGCACCGATTCAGGTCGACAGCGATGAAGTGCGGCTACGGGTGGAAGCGTCGATGGATACCGGGCGGGCGACCACCCGGGCGGATCGGGACGCTCCTCTGGACCGCATGGTGGCCGAACATCTGGGTGCGCAGATTTCGAGAAGCGGGCGCTTGCAGGTCGCGCCTGAGATCGCGCCTTTCGGCTCATCGCCGTCTTTGCCGCTGGCCGGGATCTCACGGCTCGCCGCGACTGCTGTGGGTGTCCGCTCGAACCGCGCAGCCGGTACGGTGCTCTCGATCGGGATGGAAATGACCGGTGGCACATCTCTGGCCGATCCCGCGGCGATGAGGGCCTTCACCGGTTGGGGTACGGCTGCGTTCTTCAGCACCGAGCCGGTGATTCGAGCCTCACTGGAGTCTCGCTGGGCTCGCGCCGCAGGCCGCCGGGCGACCTTCAGTGCGCCGTTCAACGTCGCCCGGCCCGGTGGTGGCGCGCAACGAGGTGCCGGACGTGTGAGTTACGAGATCGGCGGATTCGAGTCGGCCTGGCTGGACTACGGTTCGGACTCCGAAGGGGACACGGTTCTCGTTCGAGCTGGTTTCCGGTCGAGGGTCGATTCAGCAGTGATTGATGGGGAAGACGTTTCCTCCGAGCTCGGTGACCTTGCCGAATGGCGCGAGGAGAGCCAGGTATACCGTCTGTTCCCGGATCGATGGCCGGTCCGGGAACAACTCCCGGAGATCGATGCGTGGTTGCTGGACCTGGGTAAATCGGTCATTCCAACACTACTGCGTCCGTTCACCTATCGGTACATTTCAGGTGATTACCACACCGAGGTTTCCGCCGCGTTGGGCGCGATGGCCACCCGAGGAGTGTTGGCATGAGTCACTGCGACAAGCACGTAGATGTTCGTTCCCTGGCGCCGACTGCGGTCGGTCTGCTCGAGTACCTGACAAGGCGCATCGACTGCCCGCACGACGAACCTGAGCCGGAGGTCTCTCTCGAGCTTCGGATCGAGGCAGCTCGAACAGCACAATTGCAGTTGCGCCGGCTGGCCGTTCCGGTTCTGCGAGGGTTCAGAAGAGACGTCGCATCGGGAGAGTCGGCGCAGTTGTTCAACCGGATCGTGAAGGCCTGCGGGAAGAAGGTCGTTCCTGCGGATCTGGTGTCCCGCGCGCTGGAGCAGAAAGTGTTGAGATCGCTGTTCGATCGCGAAGGAGTGCATCCCGATCTCATTCATCGGGTAGCGGCGATGATCGAGAAGTCGCAAACGACGATCCGCTCACAGAAAGGGGGGCTGCGGGTATCGGGCCCGTTCGGCGCGGCAAACGTGGTGTCGGACCAGGCTCGGCCCTTGATGTTTGGAGAAGACCGATTGCTGGATCTTCTGGCGCGGACCTGGTTGCGGCGAGGTCGCGGTTTGCTTTCACTGACGCTGCCCGCAAGAGATCGTTGCGGAGAAGGGGAGCCGGTCGCGTGGAGTGAATACATCGGGGCGGCGCTGGTACACGCCGATTGGTTCTTCGATCGCGAAATCCGCACACTGCAAGATACCGGCAGTTCGCCGGCTCTGGACGGAAACGACGCCGTCGGCGCAGTCGTCAGTCTCGTGCTGTTCGTCGCCGGCCTGGTGCTCCTGGCCGTTGCGGAATGCGTAGACGATCCTGATGTCCGAGACTTGTTGCGGGTTCTCGGAGGTCTCTTGATCGCTTCGGCCGTGATTGTCGGAGCCGAGAGTGGCGTTCCGGTCACCGTCTGCCGCGTCGACCCGATGACGGGGTTGCGGGAATGCACTCGGATCTGATTTTCCGCCGGACAAGCACCAACCAAGGCGAGGTGCTTCAGCTCGATGCTTCCGCGATTCGGGATCTGGCCCTTCATTTGTCGGATCCCGCGTCGCGGGAGCGCGTCGGCGCCCTTATCGGCGACGCCGGAATCGCCGCCCGCGCTGTGCGGATGGCGAATGCGATTGCCGGTCCGGGAGAGTTCCGCATCACCGTGGCGGAACTCAGCCGAGTTCGAAGGCAGTGCCTACGGCTGGGTAAGGAGCTGGTTGCTATCTACCATGAGCACCCAACGGGTGTCCTGCGGCTTTCTGAGGGAGACATCACTTCGATGCAGCGCTGGGACCTCGGTATTCCATGGGTTCTCGTCTCGGGCAGAGCCGGGGTTGTCGAGCTACGCTGTTTCGAGCCGCCCGGCGGCGCTGAACGCAGGGTCGTCCTTCGGGAGTAGCCTGCGAGAGAGGGGCCTATCAGCGTCCGCAGGTGTTGGCCAGGCTGCGCGCGGACAACCCGCACGTGTTCGAGATACCGCCGGGCCCCGGCCCGGAGCGTTCGAAGCCGGCACTGTCTTCGCCCCAGGAGCCCTCGGCGGTGCCGCCGTCGTTGGCCAGCAGGATCCACCAGACGAAGTCTCCCTGGGCGGGTTGCGGCACGCCGGTCCAGTTGAAGTTGCCGAAGCTGCCGGTGCTGCACTGGGAGCCGGCCACGTTGAAGGTGCCCTGAGCTGCCGCGGGTAGGTCTGCGGACAGGCCGTGAATCAGGTGGTGGGCCGAGACGGCGCAACAGCTGTCGACGTCCCAGGTCAGATCCAGGCTCGAGCCGTCCGCCGTCAGCTTGGCCACGCTAGCGGGCTCCGAGAGCCCGGTCCCGGCGGGAACCGCAGGCGGGGTCGTCGGCGCCGGATCGACGACGTCGAACACTTCGAGGTTGGCGGTCTGGAAGAACGAGACGTAGGTGAAGTCGTCTCCGCCGTCGGTTACCGCCGGCTCGAAGTCCGAGAAGAGTTCGATCGCCGAGACGCGAAACTCCTGGCCGGCCAGCGTCGGTAGGCAAACTCCCGGATCCCAGCAGCGGGGCGCGAAACTGGCCCGTTGAAAGTCCCCGGCATCGAGTTCGGTAAGCTCGAACTGATAGTTCTCCTGCCCGCAATTGACGCAGTCCATGCAGAAGTCGGCGGGACCCGGGTTGGGTGCGATGTTCTGCCCGGGAGTGGGTGATGTGATGTCGGGATCGCCGTCGATCGGATCGACGCACCCGGGATCGAAGAACACGGTGACTGTATCGTCGGAGCCGGCCGCGGCGTCGATCTCGATCAGGAAGTCACCGAAGCCGAAGCGGCTGCAGAAATCGGCCAGGCTGGTGCCAAGGATGTTGCAGGTTCCGTCCTCCAAGTCGAGCTCGCAGATCGGTGTCGGGTTGCCGGGGCGGAATACCCGTCCTCCCGCGATGTCCTCAGCGAATACCGAGACGACCAGCACGTAGACCAGATTGGCATCCTGCTCACGGTCTTCGACGGCGCCGATGAAGACCGAATCGACATCGAGCGCCCACGCCGGAGCCCCGAACAGCGCGCCTGCAACCAACGACACCACCAACCAGCGTGAGACATGCATCGCTTTCCTCCGTCTCGCGCGGGACAGTCTGCCCCGCTCATGACCTGAGGCGCATTGCGGCCGTGTTTCGGCTCAAAGGCTGTCGAGATGGAGAGGAATCCGCATGCAGGAGCCGGAAAGGCTTGGATTGGAGCCCGTTGACCGGGTGAGGTGCTGTCGCTTCATGGCTGCGGCAAGACCTCGCCGCGGGCTCGCCTTCGATAGCTTCCCGGCGGCTCACCGACCCAGCGTTTGAACACCCGGCTGAGCGCTGCCGCGGATTCGTAGCCGACCAGCTCCGCAATGTGCTCCAGGGTCTGTTCTCCCTCGGCAAGCAGCAGCCGGGCGCGCTGCATGCGCCACAGGGTCACGTACTGCATCGGCGGCAGGCCCATGACCTGTTTGAAGCGTTCCGCGAAGACCGTGCGGGAGAGACCGGCGGCCCGGGCCAGGGTTTCCAGCGACCAGTCGTTGGCCGGCTCCGCGTGAATCTGTCCCAGGCTCTCTCCGAGTTCGGGGTCGGCGAGGGCCGCGAGCAGGCCCTCTTCATGGTCGGCACGGGAGGCCCAGACGCGGAGCGCCTGGATGAACAGCACTTCAGAGAGTCGGCGCATCACCGCATGGTTGCCGGCGCCCTGTGCATCCGCCTCGTGGCTGATGAACCGGATCAGGTCGTCCAAGCGGGAGTGTCCCTCGCCCTCCTCCCGGCGCACCACGATGGTGGATGGGAGGTGTTCGAAGAAAGGGTGCTGCACGTTCGAATCCAGCGCGAAATGCCCGCAAAGGAGGCGCGTCGGTCCGCCGCGGTCCTCGCCGCCCCAGGTCAATGAACCCCGGCCATCGAAGCCGCTGACCTCCAGGACCCGGTCCAGGGTCTCGACCTGGGTTTCAGGAGCATCTCTCAGATCGTGCACCGCTCCGTGTGGGATCAGAACCAGATCGCCGGCGTCGAGGCAAGCCGGTTCCTGCTCCCCTTCGACACCGACCCAGACCCGTCCGCGAACCACCAGGTGAAAGCGGGCGACGCGCCCGTGGAGGGGCACCCGAATGCCCCAGGGCGGGTGCAGTTCGGTGGAGAAGTAGAGGGTCCCCTCCAATTTGGTCGCGTCGAGGATGTCGCTGAGTACGTCCATGATCCGGCCTCCTTGTGGCTGATCGTAGCACCTGGCTGCCGATAGCCGGACGATTGGTCATAAGAGGCGGACTTCTGGCTATCGATAGGTGTTTCAATCCGGATCAGAATCTCTCTCGTTACGGCCCGGCCCGACAAGGGAACGGGTCGTCGGCAAAAGAGAGTGATTTCCAAAGAAGGAGCCTTGAGATGCGAAGCAAGATGACCGCCCGAATCGTGATGATCCTGTTGGCCGCAGCGGCCCTGGCCTCGGTCGCCCACGGGGCTGAAGAGATCAACGTCTCCGGTGGCCTGACCGGCGCCGGTGCCCCGCTGGCGATGCACGGCTACGACCCGGTGGCGTACTTCACCGACGGCGTTGCGATGATCGGAAGCGCCAAGCACTCGGTGAAGCGCGACGGTGCCGCCTACCGGTTCGTCAGCGAGGCGAACAAGCGGCGGTTCGAAAAGAACCCCGCGCGCTATCAGCCGCAGTTCGGCGGTTTTTGCGCCTACGGCGTGTCGGTGGGAAAGAAGTTCGACGGTGACCCGAGAGTCTGGAAGATCGTCGACGGCAAGCTCTACTTCAACCTGAATCCAGACATCAAGGCGACCTGGCTGCAGGACACTGCGGGCAACCTGAGAAAGGCCGACAAGAACTGGCCGCGGATCCAGAGCAAGCCCGCTTCTGCGCTCTGATCCTGTCCCGGCGTAGATGCAGAGAAAAGGGGCCACGCTTTCAAAGAGAGCGTGGCCCCTTCATTCGGCCCTCTCTTTCATTGAGACGTGCGCGGCCCGGTTGACCCGGTTTCAGCCTCGCCGTATGGTGAGGCCAGTTCCGAGCAACAAGTGGCCTGCAACACTCAGGCGCCAGGCGAGTGGGTGCCACCGGCCACCAGACCGGGGGGTGCCATGCGTCGTCTCCGATTCATCGCCGGTGTCGTCGCCGTCGCGCTTGCGGCATTCTTCCTGCCGGAGGCGAGGGCGCAACAAACGGTCGGACTCTTTCTGGATACCGACGACGCGTTCCCCGGCTACACGCTCTACGGGCCGCTCCAGGGGTTCGATACCTACCTGATCGACAACCAGGGCAGGGTGGTCCAGCAGTGGACCAGCCAGTGGCCGACCGGCAACTCGGTGTATCTGCTCGAAGACGGCTCGATGATTCGCTGTGGCCGCTACCAACCCGAAGGCATCCTCCGCTTCAACCGTGGCGGCCGTGGCGGCCGGATCGAGCGCTTCGACTGGGAAGGCAACCTGGTCTGGGACTTCATCTTCTCCGACGAGTTCCAGCGCCACCACCACGACATCGAGGTGATGCCCAACGGGAACGTGTTGCTGATCGTCTGGGAGTACATCTCCCAGGCCGAGGCGATCCAGAACGGCCGCGACCCGCTCACGGCGGCCGCCGAGATGTGGCCGGACAAGATCGTCGAGATCGCTCCGGTCGGTCCGAGCGGCGGTCACATCATCTGGCAGTGGCGCGCCTGGGATCATCTGATTCAGGACTTCGACCCGACCAAGGACAACTTCGGTGTGGTCGCCGACCACCCCGAGTTGATCGACGTGAACTTCGAGAACGGCCGGAACCCGCAGCCCGACTGGCTGCATTTCAACTCGATCGACTACAACCCCGAACTGGATCAGATCCTGATCAGTACGCCGTTCTGGGACGAGATCTGGGTCATCGACCACAGTACGACCATGGCCGAGGCTGCGGGGCACACCGGCGGTAATTCGGGCATGGGCGGAGACCTGCTCTATCGCTGGGGCAATCCACAGGCTTACCGCCGGGGAACCGACGAGGATCGCACGCTGTTCTTCCAGCACGATGCCGAGTGGATCGAGCCGGGGCTGGAGGGTGCCGGCAACATCCTGGTGTTCAACAACCGGAACGTGGAGGGCAGGTTCCTGTTTTCCACCGTGGACGAGATCGTTCCGCCTGTCGACGGCAGCAACTACACCCTCGACCCGGGCGCCAACTACGGGCCGCCCGAGGCCGCGTGGCGCTACCAGGACCCGGTTCCCGATAACCTGTTCTCCGGGGGGCTCTCCAGCGCCCAGCGTCTGCCCAACGGCAGCACCTTGATCGCCTCGGGCGGCCAGGCCACGATCCGGGAAGTGGCCCCGAGCGGGGACATCACCTGGCGCTACGTCAATCCGGTGGCCGTCGACACTCAGCTGGCTCAGGGCGCCACGTCTACCAACAACTCGATTTTCCGGGCCGACCGCTACCCGCTGGACCATCCCGCGTTCGTGGGTCGCGACCTGACGCCGGGAGGCTTGCTCGAGATCCACGACTCGCCTCTGCCTCCCGCCGAGGCGACCCTGACCACCGAGCGCCTCGATCTCGATGGCTCGCAACTACGCGTGACCTGGGATGCGGCGAGTTGCACCGCCGCCGACTACCAGTTGATCTACGGCAACCTGTCCGATGTCGGAAGCTACGGGACTTCCGGGTCCGAGTGTTCGATTGGCGTGAGCGGGAGCCACGACTGGCTCTCCGCCCCCGCAGAGGATCTGTTCTTCATGGTGGTCGGCGTCGACGGCACCGGCGTCTACGAGAGCAGTTGGGGCCGCGACAGCAGCGGCAGCGAGCGGCGTGGGAGCCGTGCTTCGTTCCAGTGCAGCGCGACCAACAAGGTGACGACGCTCAGTTGCCCGTGATCGCAGCCGGCGTGACTACTCCGATTCGCGCCCCGGAGATCGCTGCGTTGAAGGGTGGCGGAGCCGCCCTCCCAGGTGACCGTGATCTCGTCCTTGGCCATGGCCGCCAGCGCGCGGCGGAGTCCCTCGGGGGTCCACTGCGTTGCCCGGCCGTCGATCGAGGTCAAGGGCATGCCGGCGCGCAGCCCCGCCTTGTGCGCCGGCGTGCCGTTCCAGACCACGCCGACCGAAATCCTCTGGTCGAAGGCCAGGGTGAACCCGAATGTCGACGACGGTAGGTCTCCCTTGCCGTAGGGGGTGAAGTAGGCCAGCCCCGCAGCGGAATCGAAGGTCACGATGAAGCGCTCGAGTAACCGCGCGCCGATCAGGCTCGGTGGAGCATCTCGCCGTCCGGCGACGACGCGGCCCAGTTTCAGTTTATCGATGGATAGCGCCTTCAACTCGACCAGCTGTTGTTCTCCGGCGGGTGCCTGACCGCCCAGGGAGCCACCCGGGGAGCCGTAGCCCGTCAGGGTGCGGCCGATCCCTCCGGCTCTCTCGGTTCCGGCCAGGTCCGGAGGTGAGATTGTGAAGTAGGTAGGGGCGCCGGTATCGAACATTGCCTTGCTGCGGGCGTCGCGGTCGAAGCGGACGTCCAGATAGGGGTAGTGGGGGTAGCCGAAGTCGTCGAGCTTCACCTTGGTCGCCTTCTTGACGTGTGGAAGCCGGGACGCATCGGTGCTGAATCGCAGCATGGATTGCCGGAGGTCCATCTGCCAGGCGCCGAGGGGGAGGAGTTCCGAGCCGAGAACACCGTCGCCGATGAAGGCGCGGGTGACCGGGGAACTCGAGAAGTCGGCGGCAAACATCGGGACCTTGTCGAAGCGCACGCCGCCGAGGGTCAGTGACGCCTGGACGATCGAGCTCTCGATCACGGCGCCGTGGGCGTCCCGGCCCTTGCTGGTGCCGACCGTCGGGAGGTCCAGCTCCTCGACGATTTTCCGGTCGATCATCGAGGGGGAGCCGGTGTCGACGACGAAGCGGCGGGTCTTTCCTCCGAGCTCGACGTCGACGTAAAGCTTGGTGGCGCTCACTTCGACCGGGACTTCGAAGGAGGCCGCCGCGGGGTGAACCCGGGGCCCTTCGGCCGTCCATTCGGGAGGGGTCTGAGCCGCCGTGGAGAGGATCGCGAGGGTGAGGAGTCCGCAGAGCAGGCCGGTGTTCGTCATGGTGCGCATGACCCAGTCTACTTCAGTGCATGGCAAGAGCGCCGCTGCTGCTTCCCGGGCTATAGTGCCGATCGAACGACAGAACTCATTGCGGAGGTCCGATGTACGCAGACCGCAAGGCGGTGCTCTCTCTCGCGTTGGCTGTTTGGGCGGTCTCGACGCTGCCGCTCACGGCGAACGACACGCTGGACCTGGGGAACGTTCGCGTCCCGCGGGGAGAGGTCGTCCAGGGGATGATCGAGGTCCCCGCAGCCGGCGACGGCGTGTCAACGTCGATCCCGGTGACGGTCTTCAACGGAGCCGCGGACGGTCCGGTTCTGACCCTGGTCGCCGGAATCCATGGGGCTGAGTACTCGCCGATCCTGGCGATGCATCGCGTCGTGAGAGAGTTGGATCCGGCGGAGATGTCCGGCGCCGTGATCGTGGTCCACAACGCGAACCTCCCGGCCTTTCAACGCCGTACGATCTACTTCGGGCCCCATGATCTCAAGAACCTGAACCGATCCTTTCCGGGCAAGGCCGACGGAACGGTCACCGAACGCATCGCCCATGTGTTGACCGAGACCGTCATCAAACAATCCGACTACCTGATCGACATTCACTCCGGAGACGCCAACGAGAGGTTGGGACCCGCGTACACGGCCTACTACGCCGAAGCGGGGAGTGATGAGATCCGGGCGAAGTCCCGGCAAATGACCCTCGCCTTCGGGCTGGACACGATCGTGCTGTTCAAGGGGGATCTGTCGAAGTCCCGGTCGAGGATCTACACCAGCGCCCAGGCGGTCGCTCTCGGAGTCCCGTCGATGGATGTCGAGTCGGGAGAGTTGGGAGTGGTAGACGACCGATTCATCGACCCGATCGTGTCAGGCGCCCTGAGCGTGATCCGAGATCTGAAGATCGCCCCCGGGAAGCCGGCGCCGACGAATACCCCGCACTTCATCGTCGACCGTGCCCGGGTCCACAGCGAACACGATGGCGTCTGGCATCTCGCCCCGCGGATTCAGGCGGGACAGTACGTGCCCAAGGGTACCCTTCTGGGAACGATCACCGACTATCACGGGAACCCTCGGGCCGAGATCAGGGCTCCGGCGAGCGGCATCCTGCTGATCGTCTTCGGGACGCCTCCGGTGAACGAGGGAGACAATCTGGTCGTCGTCGGCATGACCGACACGCCCTGACCGCTACTCCGCATCCTTCTCCAGCCAATCCCGGGTCGCCTGCAGGATCAGCTCCTCGGTAGGCTCGGTGATGCCGAGCGCGGTCCGCGCCCGCTCCAACGCCTGAGGGGTGCTCTGGTCGATGCGCCCGTGGCCGACCATGCCCCAGTCCGCCTTGGTCTCGACGACTTCACCGTTGACCGTCGGCACCAGGCCCCGGTCCAGCCGGCGCACGATGTCTTCGGCCAAGCAGATCGTCGCCGCCAGCGGGTGGTCGAACCCCTGGATGCAGACGTCGTGGTGGGCGCCGACGACCATTGCGATCTCGACGGGTAGATCCCAGAGCTTGACCATCCGTTCGCCTGCCCGCATGTGGGCGTCATGGATCGTCGGCCACAGGACCGCCAGCTCCGGCGGTTTCTCGCCCCGCTTCACGTCTCCGAGGATCAGCAGGATGCCGGCGATGCCGACGTCGTGGAGCAGGCCGCAAAGGAACGCCTGCTCCTCCTCGAACGGCGTGTACTGGGAAACGATCCGCGCCGCGTGGGCGGTGATGCGGCTATGTTCCCGCACCCGGTCCATGTACGGGCCGTAGGCCTTGGAACGGAAGACCCGCACGCTCATCGCCGCCTGCATCACCACCTGGCGCAGCTTGGCCAGGCCCAGCCGCACCAGGGCCTGATGCAGGCTGGTGATCTGGCCGATGCCGCCGTAGAACGCCGAGCGGGCGATCGACAGGATCTCGCCGGCCAGCATGGCGTCCTGCTCCAGCACCTTCTCGATGTCCTTGAACTCCACGTCGGGGTTCTGGGACAGGGTCATCAGCTCCATGGCCACGGCGGGAAGCCGGGGCGGCTGGTAGCTGTCCGATTCGAAGGTGGCGATGAGCTTGTCGGTCAGCTCCGCCTTGTCGACGAGACCCATGCGGTCGGCGTCGAAGGCGTGTTCGCCCAGGCCGTAGTCCGCCTGATCCTTGGTGCGGCCGAGATGTTCGCTCAATTGGGGGCTCCATGGGTCATCACCCGGTCGCCCCTTATCGGCCGTATCCCCTCCGGCCTGAAGCCGCTTTCAGGATTGTGATCGGCGCCCCGACACCACCGGCAGGTGCCAGATGAAGTACCCCTCGGGGTTGCGGATGCACTCGATCATGCTCTCGAACTGGTCGTGGACCTCTTCGGAGCTGAACGGGGTCTCCTGGGAGATCGGCTCGGCGAAGCCGTCACGCCAGGCGACCCAGATCTCGGCGACCACCTCGCGGGGCACCCGCATCGGGTCGATGGTCACGTAGTCGACCCGGACGTCCTCGAGACCCAGCCGTTTGAGGATGGTGAACATGGTGCGCCCGCTGCGCAGGTCCGAGCCGAGCCGGTTGGCAAAGACGATCGGGCCGTCGAGCCAGAAGCGGTCGTTGTCCCCCCGGGTCGGGTGGAAGTGCATCATTGCGTAGTCTTCGGCGACCAGATGGACGATTCCGCCGGGGCGGGTCGCCTCGACCAGGCGTTGGGCGACCCGGGCAGGGTCGGGGACCGCCTGCAGGATGTGGCGGCAGACCGACAGGTCGAAGTGGCCGGAGGGCAGGTCCACCTCGTAGATGTCCCCTTCGAGCCAGCTCATCCGCTCACCGTGAGCCGCGCAGCGGGCCTCCGCCTTTTCGAGGTGGGCGGCGTCGATATCCACCCCCAACAGGCTCGCCCGGGGAAAGAGCGCGCCGAGGCGCTCGCTGATCTCTCCGGTTCCGCAGGCCAGGTCGAGAATCCGGGGAGCTTCGGGCAGGGCGTACTTGCTCAGCAGCTCCTGCTCCTGGGGCCAGATCGCCCGGGCCTGGGCGGACAGGCCGCGCACCATCGATTCGTCGGCCATCTGGCTGGCCTGGGGGTTGTTCGAGCGAGTCATCACGGTCCTCCGCGGTCATCCTACGTCGAGAGAGCCCCTGGGTTCCTCCGTCCCGGGGTGTTCGGAACAACCGACGCGCGACTGTGGCGCTTCCCGCCCCGCTCGTCCGGCCGAATTGTTTGCTACATGAACATTTTTGCCGACAAAGGGATGAATTGGTGACTCCCTGGGGTTCAAGAGGTCCAGGAATTCGTAGGCCGGCCATCAGCCCTTGGGGGGACTGAACTGACAGTGCGCAGCCACAAGCTATCGATTGCCGTCGCGGTCCTGGCCGGCTCGCTCCTGGCCGTAGCCTGCGCGCCTCCCGGCGCTGAGCCCGCGCCGTCGGCGGGCGAGCCTGCTGCTGCGCCTCCCGGCGCGGCCGCCGAAGCCACCTGCCGGGACGCCGCCGATGCGGTGACCTTTACTCGCGGTGGCGCGCTGCGGCGCCGGTTAGCTGCCGGCACGGACGACGCTGTCGATGGGGTCCCGCTGTGCGACGACGCGGCGGCGCCCAAGACGGTGAAGCAGAGAGCCTCGGATCTCTCCTTGCGCCGGCGCCACGCCGAAACTCGTTCCAACGATTGAACGCTGTTCGCCGCAAAGTCCTTGCCTTGCCAGGGTGACCCGGGCTAAACGCAAGGAATGCGCGACGTCGAGATGCCGGCCAGCGACGGGTTCAAGCTCGCTGCCACGGTCTTCGAGAAGGGCGGCCCCGACGCTCTCGTGATCAACTCCGCCACGGGAGTCCCCCGCCGTTTCTACCGCCACTGCGCCGCCTGGTTCGCCGAGCGGGGTTACCAGGTGGTGACCTACGACTACCGCGGGATCGGCGATTCCGGGCCCGGGCGGCTTCGCGGGTTCAAGGCCCGGGCTCGTGATTGGGGCCTCCAGGACATGCGCGGCGCCCTCGAATGGGTCCAGGCGACCTACGCGCCGCGGAAGACCTTCGTGCTCGGCCACAGCATCGGCGGGCAGCTTCCGGGCCTGATCGAGAACACCTCGGCGATCGCCGGCATGGTCGGTGTCTCGGCCCAGAGCGGCTACTGGGGAGTTCAGGGCGGTTCGGAGAAGCAGAAGGTCTGGTTCTACATGTACGTGCTGTTCCCGCTGCTCACGACGATCTACGGCTACCTGCCCTGGCGCATGTTCGGCTCCGGTGAGGATCTACCTCTCGGAGTGGCCCGGGAATGGTCGTCCTGGTGCCGCAGCCGCCGCTACCTGTTCGACGACGCCACTCTACCGCTCCACAACTACCAGCGTTTCACCTCGCCGATCCTGGCCTACAGCTTCGTCGACGACGCATGGGGCACCCGCCGCGCCGTCGACGAGATGATGTCGGGCTACAGCGCAAGCGACGTCGAGCGGCGCCACGTCGGACCCGATGACGTCGGCATGAAGCGGATCGGGCACGTCGGCTTCTTCCGTCCCGAGGGAGAGCGCCTGTGGGAACAGGCACTCTCCTGGTTCGGGGAACGCTGAATCGGGTCACGAGCGGTCAGGCATCTCCATTCCCAGAGTGCGCACCAGGAACGCCAGGATCTCCGCCTCGGTGTGGGCGGACTCGGCCGGGGTCGTCCCGTAGCTGTAGTGTCCGCCTCCCGGAACGAACTTGAGCAGGCTCGGCCCGCATTCGCTGGCGGCCTGGAGCGCGGCAGTGAACTTGTAGCCGTGCATCGGTACCGTTGCCGTGTCCTTCTCACCTACGATGGTCAGCACCGCGGGGTAGCAGGTCTCCGGTTCGATCCGGTGTAGCGGCGAGTAGCCGTGGAGCACCGCGAACTCTTCGGGGTCGTCCGCCGAGCCGTAGCCGCGAGTCCAGCCCTTGACCGTGGTGAAGTGGTGGTAGCGCAGCATGTCGAGGAAGGGGAAGTCGATCACCGCCGCGCCGAAAAGGTCCGGCCGGCGAATCACCGCCGCCGCCGGGACGACGCCGCTGGCGCTACCGCCGTTGGCTACCAGGCGATCGGCCCGGGTGTAGCCGTTGTCGACCAGCCATTCCGCCGCGGCGATGAAATCGTCGAGGGTGTTGGGCTTGTTCAGGCGGGTGCCCGCTTCCTGCCACTCGAGGCCGTATTCACCGCCGCCACGCAGGCCGGGCAGTGCGTAGGTGCCTCCGAGATCCATCCACTCGACGAGGAAGGGCTGGAACCAGGGGAAGGCGACCCAGCCGCCGTGACCGTAGCCGTACATGTAGAGCGGGTTCTCGCCGCGAAGGGGGACATCCTTGCGGTGGGCCAGGAACATCGGCACCCGGGTGCCGTCTCCACTCTCATAGAACACCTGGCGGATCTCGTAGTCGTCGGGATCGTGGGCCAGCTCCATCCGCCGGTAGACCTCGCTGTCACCGGTGTCCAGGTCGACCCGGTAGATCGTGCCCGGATCGACAAGGCTGTTCAGCCGGTAGAACGCCTCGTCGGAATCCGGCCGGTCGGCGAAGCCGGAGAGCAGGCCGATGGAGGGGAGGTCGAGACTTTTCTCCCGCCGGCCGTCCAGGCTCCAGACCTCAACCACCGGCCGCGCGTGGGCGGTGGTCTGCAGCACCAGCCGGCCTCCGATATGGCTGACCGCCGTGATCGCGCTCTCCTGCTGGGGGACGACGGTCTCCCAGTGTTCCCGCTCGGGACGGTTCAGGTCGACGGCGATCACCCGGCTGCGCGGCGCGTCCAGGGTGGACCGGAACAGGAAGCGGGTTCCTTGATTGGCCTCGAAGCGATAGGACGCGTCTGCCTCTTCGATCAGGGTGGTGAACTCGGCACCGTCGGCGTCCAGGTCGAGGTAGACCACCTGGTTGTGGGTGCGGCTCCCGTCGTTGAGGTGGACGATCAGGTAGCGCAGGTCGCTGCTCAGCCGGGGGTTGAACAGCATCGACGGGCGGTCGGGACGTTCGTAGACCACCGGGTCCGCTGCGGGGTCGGTGCCGACCCGGTGGTAGCGGATCTGGGGTGCGGGAGCGGCTCCCTCCATCAGCGCCGCGTAGGTCCCGTACTTCTGATAGAAGAAGCCCCGGGAGCCCCGGTCCCAGATCGCGCTGTTTCCGGCGACCCCTTCGATCGTTTCCTGCAGCACCTCACCGTCGGCCACCCGGACGACGTCGAGGAAGCCCCAGCCCCTGGGATCGGTTCCGGCCCAGGCCAGGTACTTTCCGTCGCGGCTCGGGGCGATCCCCGCCGATCCGTGACCGGGCTCATCGTGGACCGCCTCGAAGGGAAGCAGCGGCCGGGTTCCGCCGGGGCCGTCCAGGTGCACGGCCGGGTGCTGGGCCCCGGGTTCGCGATAGGTGTAGAAGAGGTGCTCGCCTCCTCGGACCGGCGTCGCGTAGGCGCCGAACTCTCGGATCCGCCGAACCCGGTTCTCGAGTTGGTCGAAGCGGGGCACCTCCTCGACGTAGTCTTCGAGGACGACCTGCTGGGCCTCGATCCAGCGCTTCGTCTGATCCGCCTGATCGTCTTCGAGCCAGCGGTAGGGATCGGCGATCTCGACCCCGTGATAGGTGTCGATCTGATCCACGGTCGGTGTCGCCGGGTAGGTCAGCGGGTCAGGCGCGGGCCCCTCTCGATGGGTCGTCGCGCAGCCGGCCATCACGAGCGCCGGCAGCAGGCAGAGCAGGTTTCGCATGGTTGCCTCCTTGTTCGGGTGATCGAGGTCTCGAAACTGCCCGGAATCGGGTCCAGGCCCAAGGGCCGGGGCCTGCACTCCGCCTGAAAGTCAGGTGAATCCATAAGCCTTTTTTATTCAGCAGTTTGGGGGCTCGGCTTAAGCGCCGGGAAGCACGGTTCGAAGGGGCTCCGGTGCTAGACTCGAAGCCCACTCCAGGAAGGCCCATGGGTGAACGACCGGCCAGGCCCCACACGGCGGGGCACCTTCGATTCGGCGTGTTCGAGGTCTCTCCGGACACAGGCGAGTTGACCAAGCGCGGCGCCCGTGTCCACCTGCCGGAGAAGCCCTTCCAGGTGCTGGCGGCGCTGCTCGAGCGCCCCGGCGAGCTGGTCACCCGGGACGAGCTCCGCCTGCGGCTTTGGGGTGACGACACCTTCGTCGATTTCGACAACAACCTGAACGCCGCCGTGCGCAAGCTGCGGGAGAGCCTGGGAGATTCCGCCGACAGCCCGCGATTCGTCGAGACCCTGCCCCGCAGGGGGTATCGCTTCATCGCGCCGGTGGAGCCGGTACCGTCCGCCGCGTCGGCGCCGAGCGCCGCAGCCCTCGGGGCGGTCGACGCGAAGGACAACCGCGTTTCCGCCGGAGGCCGGGTTCGCCGCTGGACGCCGTGGATCGCGTTGTTGCCGCTGTTGCTGTTGGCCGCCTGGTGGTTGGCCGACGCCAGACGCAACGCACCCCAATCCGCCGGTGCCGCAACCGGGCGGGTCATGCTGGCGGTGCTGCCCTTCGTCGATCTGGATGACGGCCAGGAGAAACGCTTCTTTGCCGACGGCATGACCGAGGAGTTGATCATGCAGTTGGGCCGGCTTCAGCCCGAGCGTCTCGGCGTGATCGCCCGGATGTCGGCCATGCACTATCGGGATTCCAGCGAGCCCGTCGACGTGATCGGCAAGGAACTCGGAGTGGACTACGTGATCGAAGGCAGCGTGCGCGCGTCGGCGGACCGGCTCCGGGTTACCGCCCAGCTGATCCAGGTTTCGGATCAGACCCACCTCTGGAGTGATGCCTACGACGTTCCTCTCGATGACGTCCTGCAGGTTCAGGGTGAGGTTGCGGTGCGGGTGGCCCAGGCACTGGCGTTGGAGTTGCTGCCCGACGAACCCTTGGCCCAGGCTCGGGCCGGCACCCGCAACACCCGGGCCTACGAGGCCTACCTGCGAGGGCGCTACGAGTGGAACACCTTCCAGTCCGAGCGCTATCCCCAGGCGGTCGCCCACTTCGAGCAGGCGATCGCCCTCGACCCGGACTATGCCGCGGCGTGGGCGGGGCTGGCCAACGTCCACAACCTGCGCACCTGGGGTTCCGCGCTGGGACCGATGGAGACCTTTCCGGCGGCCCGCCGTGCTGCGGAGCGTGCCCTCGAGTTGGATCCGTCCTCGCCCGAGGCTCACGCGGCGCTCGGGTTCGTCCGGCTCTACGGAGACTTCGACGCGACCGGGGCGGATCGGGAGTTCCGCAGAGCGGTCGAACTCGCTCCGAACTACGCCATGGCCTACCACTGGTGGGCGGGGGCCCTGGCCGCGCTGGAGCGGCATGACGAGGCCATCGGGGCGGTCCGGCGCGCGGCGGAGCTGGATCCGGTTTCCCTCAGCGTGTTGTCGGACCTGGGCTGGTACTACCTGTTCGCGGATCGCTACGAGGAAGGCCTCGCCGAGTGCCGGGGGATTCTCGAAGGGCAGGGTTACGGCTGGGCCGAGGCCTGCATGTACCACGGCCTCGTCGCCCTCGGGCGGGAGCGAGAGGCGTTGGCCTACACCGCCTACGCACAGCCGGAGGTCGCCCGGGAGTTCGAGGGCCGCAAAGCGGGAGAGATCCTGGCGGCGTTGAGGCAGCGGCGTCTACGGGAGCTCCGGGACGGGGAACGCCGCCCTGCCGGGGAACTCGAGTTGGCGATGGCCGCCGCTGAGGCAGGGGAGAAGGAACTCGCCTTCGACGCGGTGGAGCGGGCCTGGGACTATCGCGACCCCTGGTTGATGTTCCTGCAGGTCGACCCGCGATTGGACGGACTGAGCGGTGATCCGCGCCGCAACGAAATCTCCCGCCGGCTCGGATTACCGAGTCGATAATTCCTCCAATCCCAGTTTTCCCCGCCAGCTCTTGACCGGTCCTACCTCCGGTCCTGATGTTTCCCACCAGTCCCGATAGTTCCCGGAAGAAGGGGAGGACCTGTCCTCAGAAACGCGGCCGGCCGCGTGAACGAGGATGGCGTGCTTCCTGCAAACCAAATAGCCGTCGACGACCCGCGTGGTGCGGGGGGGCGGCCGTGGAGTCGAAGACTCCGAGGGAAAACGTTGGTTTCCGGCCTGGCCGGTATCGCGAGGCGTTCGAAGCTTGGCTACGAAAACGCAACCGGAAGTACACGAACGTGTAAGTCCTGCCGATGCGTCGTCGCGTCTGTCCACCATTGCGATCAGTATCGGGATTCACATTTTCGTGATCGCCCTGCT
This sequence comes from Acidobacteria bacterium Mor1, assembly GCA_001664505.1. Lineage (GTDB taxonomy): Bacteria > Acidobacteriota > Polarisedimenticolia > Polarisedimenticolales > Polarisedimenticolaceae > Mor1. Next base: position 2,227,466 of record CP011806.1, on the reverse strand, counting down.
GCTGGTGCTGCCCGCCCGCCTGTTCCCGCATCAAGAGAAGCCGGAACCGGTGGAGGTCGTGTTCTATCCGGAGTCGGAGCTGGAGCCGGAGCTCGTTGCCGAGCTGCAGGAACCGGAGCCGGAACCGATCCCCGAGCCCGAACCGGAACCCGAACAGGAAGTGTTCGAGGAGCCGGAACCGATCGTCGAGCCGGAGCCCGAACCGGAGCCGGTCGTGCCCGAGCCGGCGCGCCGGCCCGAACCGAAGCCGGAGCCGAAGCCCGAGCCGGTGGTCGCCAAGAAGCCGGAGCCGCCGAAGCGGAAGGTCAAGACCAACCTGTTCGAGCAACAGGACGCCAAGCCGCTGCCCAAGCGGGAGCCCCGTCGCACCGAGACCGGCTCCTTTGCCATGGCCGAGGCCAGGCGCGAGGCGCCGAAGCCGACCCGCCAGGCCAACCTGGGCGGCTTCGAGGTCAAGAGCGCGGCCCGGCCGACTGCCGACGGCGATCGCCGCATCGTGGCCAGCGCCAACTTCACCGACGATGCCAAGCGGCAGAAACGCACGGCGCCGACCCGCCGGGTGACCAACACCGGTTTCACCGAAGAGGCCAAGGACAAGACGCCGAGCCGCGAGGCGCGCACGGTAACCGCCGCCAACTTCGCCGACGACGCCCCCCGGCAGGCTGCCCGGCGGCCCCAGGGCAAGGTCAGCCAGGGTGGTTTCGGCAGTACGACCAAGGCCGCCTCGAACCGCCGCCCCGGCGGCAGCGTGAAGCAGGGTGGGTTCGGCAACAGCGAGCCGGTGGCCCAGCCCAAGCGCAAGCGCAAGCTGCCGGGTGAGAAACCGGACACTCCGGTCGAGATTCTGTCCAAACCCCAGCCCGTCTACACCCAGAAGGCTCGAGATCTCGGCGTCGAGGGTGAGGTGGTGCTGGAAGTCAAGTTCATCGCAAACGGAAAGGTCGAGGTTCTCGGAGTCGTGGGGTCTCTGGGACACGGTCTGGACGAGGCCGCCATCACGGCGGCTAAGAAGATCAAATTCAAACCTGCGCGACGCGACGGCCAGGCGGTGGACCACACCGCGCGGCTGCGCATCGTGTTTCAGCTCGCCTAGCTGGGAGGGTATCCACCGTGCGAGTCCACATGTCGAACTTCCGATGGTTGTCGGTGCTGGCGTTGATCGCGCTTTGCAGCGGCATGGCCGCGGCGAGCGAAGGAACGTCTCGCCTGGACCAGGTGCTCGATCGCATCGTCGAGAACGAGCGCGCCATGGCCAGCCGGCTCAGCGAGTACAACCCGCTGGTCGAGACTTACCTGCAGACCGTCAAGCCGGACACCGAGATGGGTTTCCTGCCGGTCAAGGACCGCTACTTCCTGGGTCGCCTCGACCTGCGTGACGGCGGCCAGGCGGCTGCGACCAAGCGCAAACGCTCCCGCAAGGGTTCTTCGGGCAAGCTGCAGACCCTGTTCGACGACTTCTACTCGGCGTCGCTGCAGTCCGACGGTTTCGCCAAGATGGTGGTGCTCGATCAGGGCGGCCTGGATCGCCAGTACTACGACTTCGACTTCATCCGCCGGGACTTCCTCGGTGAGATCCGGACCCTGGTGTTCGACGTGGTCCCCAAGGATATCGGCCGGGCCCGCAGCAACCGCTTCACCGGCCGCATCTGGGTCGAGGACGAGCAGTTCCACATCGTGCGCTTCAACGGAGTCTACGGTTCCGCCTTCGGCTCGGATCTGCACTTCGACAGCTGGCGCCTGAACATGGCGCCGGGCATCTGGTTCCCGGCCTATGTCTACACCGAGGAATCGGAGCAGATCAGCCGCAAGACCACCCTGACCCACCAGGGGCAGACCCGCCTGTGGGGCTACAAGGTCAGCGCGACCTCCGAGGAAGAAGAGTTCGCCAAGATCATGATCGAGTCGGAGCTGGCCGACGATCGCAGCGAGACTCCGGGACAAATCTCCCCGGTGGAGAGCACCCGGGCCTGGGCGCGGGAAGCGGAAGAGAACGTGCTGCGCCGGCTGCAGAAGGCGGGCCTGCTGGCCCCCGAGGGTGAAGTGGACGAGGTGCTGGCCACCGTCGTCGCCAACCTCGAGGTGACCAACGGTCTGACCATCGACCCGCCGGTTCGCTGCCGGGTGCTGATGACCACGCCGCTGGAGTCCTTCACCATCGGCCACACCATCGTGCTCAGTCGCGGCTTGATCGACGTGCTGCCCGACGAGGCCAGCCTGGCCATGGTCCTGGCCCACGAGCTGGGTCACATCCTCGAAGGGCACCGCCTGGACACCCGCTATGCCTTCAGCGACCAGATGCTGGTCGACGACAAGGAAGCGCTCAAGGGCTTCAAGTTCAAGCGGGATCCTGCCGAGGATCGCCAGGCTGACGCCAAGGCGGAGCTGCTGCTCGAAGCGTCTCCCTACGCCGACAAGCTGGGCAACGCCGGATTGTTCCTCAAGGCGTTGTCCGAACGGGCCAACACCCTGCCGGCGCTGATCCGCCCCCACTTCGGCAATGAGATGGCCGAGGGCACGACCCTCTACCGCATGCCCAAGGTGCTCGAATCCGCCCCGGTCCTCGTGCCCGGCGCGCTGAACCAGACCGCGGCCCTGCCCCTGGGCGGTCGGGTCAAGGTCGATCCCTGGACGGCGGAAATCTCGCTGATGAAGAACAACCGGGTGGCGCTGCTTTCCGCCCGGGAGAAGATGCCGTTCCAGGTCACTCCGCTGATGCCCTACCTGGCTCGCTTCGGCTCCGCCGAACCGAACCTGGCCGAAGAGGCCGTGCAGGAACCGGGCGAGGCGCGCCCCGCCGAGCTGCGGGCCGAGATCGAGGACGAGGAGGCCGCGCAGGAGCAAGGCCCCGACTCCCCGCAACTCCCTTAAGCGAAGAAGTCACTCCGAGGAGTAAGTCATGAACGTTTCCGAGATGCTCGGCAGCATGGGGATTGTGGGCATGGCCGTCATGGTCTGCCTGCTGGTGCTCTCCATCTACTCCGTCAGCGTCATCCTGGGCAAGTACCGCCGCTTCAAGCAGTCGTCGAGCCAGTCGTCGCAGTTCATGTCGACCTACAGTCGCAGTCTGCGGGAGGGCAAGCTTCAGGACGCGATCCGCAACGCCCAGCAGCACTCGGGATCCCACGTGGCCCGGGTGGTCTGTGCCGGGGCGCAAGAGCTGACCCAGACCGAAGGGGATGCGGGTACCCGTATCGAACTGGTGTCCCGGGCGCTCGACCGCTCCAAGGTCGAGACGATCAGCGATATGAAGAAGGGGCTCGGCGCCCTGGCGACCATCGCCTCGACGGCGCCGTTCATCGGGCTGTTCGGTACGGTGGTCGGCATCATCAACGCCTTCTCCGGAATCGCCGAGAGCGGTTCCGGCGGCGTCGCGGCGGTGTCCGGCGGTATCTCCGAGGCACTGATCGCCACGGCGCTGGGTATCTTCGTCGCGGTGCCGGCGGTGATGGCGTTCAACCACTTCACCGGCGTGCTGGAGCGCTTCAACGTCGAGATGAGCAGCGCCGCCTCGGAGCTGGTCGATCATCTCTACAAGCGCAGCGGCCAGGCGCGGGCGGCCCATGCAAGCCGGTAAACCGGACAAGGTCAACTCCACCATCAACGTCACGCCGCTGGTCGACGTGGTGCTGGTGTTGTTGATCATCTTCATGGTGATGGCTCCGCAGCTTGTGGGCGGGCAGAAAGTCGATCTGCCCGTGACCGAGAAGCCGCCGGAGAAGCCTGAAGACGGCAAGCAGATCATGGTCTCCATCGAGCCGGGCGGGAAGTTCTGGATCGATGAGGACGAGGTGCCCGCCGGGAACTTCCAGGCGGGTATGCAGCAGGCCGCCGCCGAGCGCGGCGACTGGAAGGTCGTGATCAAGGGTGACGCGAGCCTGGAGTACGGCACCGTCAAGCAGGCGATGCTGGCGGTGCAGAGCGCCGGCTTCAAGAACGTCGGCCTGATCACCGAACGCTACGAAGACGTCAAGACCGGGAGCTAACCGATGGCGATGGATGTCGGCGGAGACGAAAGCGGTCTCAACTCGGAAATCAACGTCACGCCGCTGGTCGACGTGGTGTTGGTGCTGCTGATCATCTTCATGGTGATCGTGCCGCTGACCATGCGCGGCTTCGACATGGATATCCCGCGTCCGTCGACGGCGCCGGCCACCGTGGCCGACGCCGAGCGTCCCGAGCAGATCGTGCTGGGCATCGACTACACCACCTGCCCGGCGACCAAGCCGATGCAGCAGGACGGGCTTCCCGCCGGCTGCCAGGTCGACCTCAACGGCCGCTACCTGCCGGTGGAAGATCTGGCGGGGCAGGTGGCCGCGACCTTCGAGAACCGGGCCGACGAGGACCGCGTGCTGTTCCTGCGCGCCCAGGACCGTCTGAACTACGAGGCGGTGATGCGCATCGTCGATTCGGCCAAGAGCGGCGTGGACGGCCTGCGCATCGGGATGGTCACCGGCGGCTAGTACGGCCGCCGGCCCAGGTCCAAAACCTACCGTTTCAGGCCCGGGCGATACCACCGTGCTCCCGCGCGGCTTTGTATAATCCCGTGATGGGCTCCGACATCCGCACCCTGCTGCTGCGCGCGATCTCCCTGGACACGCGCTCGATCTCGCTCTTCCGAGTCGGGATCGGCCTGGCGGTGCTGCTCAGTCTCTCCACCTACTACGGCATCTACCGCGAGATGATCGTCAGCTACGAGCTGGTGTCCCTCGAGATGATCGCCCGGCTCGACCCGGTCAAGTCCGCGGTCTACCACCTGCCGTTCCACATGGCTCCCGGGGTGATCCCCTGGCTGCTTCCTGCGGCGATCGTCGTCGCAGCGCTGGCGACGATGCTCGGGTACCGCAGCCAACCGGCCTGCGCCGCGTGCTGGCTCCTGATGGCGATGCTTCAGGCGCGGAACCCGACGGTCACCAACTTCGGAGATCAGATCCTGCTGGTGCTGCTGTTCTGGGGAGCGTTCCTGCCGCTGGGGAGCCACTTCTCCCTGGACCGGATGCAGGGCAGGGTGGCCCGGCGCAGCACCACGGTAGAGGCCTCTGTTCCGACCTTCGCGATGTTGCTGCAGTTCTCGGCCATCTACTTCATGCCCGGGATCCTGAAGACCGGGCCGGCCTGGACCGAGGAGATGAACGCGGTCTGGCTGGTGCTGGCCCAGAAGTGGCGCGCAGCGCCGCTGGCCGAACTGCTGCTGCCGTACAAAGCGCTGCTCGATGCTTCGACCTACCTGGTGCGGCCGCTGGAGATGGTGTTGCCGCTCCTGCTGTTCACACCCTTCGCCCAGGGGCCGGCGCGGCTGGCGGCGGTGGCGGGCCTCTGGGGTTTTCACCTGTTGCTGGCGGTGTTCCTGGTCCTCGGAGCATTCCCGCTGTTCGCCATCCTGGCCTCGACGGTGTTGTTGCCGACGGCGTTCTGGGACGGGAAGTTGCTGGGCTTCGGGCCCGTGGCTGCTTCGCCGGAACCCCTACGGTTCGGCGGGGCCCGCCGGGTATCCACCTGGGCCTGCGCCGGCTTCATCGGCGTGTCGCTGATCGGTGCCGCTTCGATCCTCGCCGGGCGCGATCAGGCCTGGAGCCCCTTCGACCGTCTGACCCGCACCTTCTACCTGGAGCAGCGTTGGACGATGTATTCCCCCGATGTGTTGGGCTTTGACGGCTGGTTGGTGGCCCCGGCGCTTCTGAGTTCCGGGAGACGGGTCGACCTGATGCGCGACGGCGATCCGATCACCGCCGCGGCGCCTCCCGCCCCCTGGTCCGGTGCCGGCGCTCGACGGACCAGCTACTTCGACCGGATCTACGAGGTTCCTGATCTCGGCCGGGTCTACGTCGAGCAGCTGTGCGAGGACTGGAACCGGGACAACGCCGGCGAGCCGGCGGTGACGGCGGAGTTCCACTGCTTCTGGGTCGACATCCGCAAGCCGGGCCCCCAGGTGATGGAGCGGGACGAGATGCTCTTCCGGGTGGACTGCCGTCCGCAGACCGGCGGCTGATCGCCCGTGCCGTGGCCCGGATGCCGAGGGCACCCGGACCACGTCACGAAACGGTTTGTGGTCATCGAGGAGCTAGACCGTTCGCAGCTTCCAGGCGCCGCGCCGGAACACCAGAATCGACACAACGGTCAGCACCGATTCCGCCAGCACGACAGCCCAGAACACCCCCGCCGATTCGAACCCGGCCCGTGTCGCCAGGAACCAGGCCAGCGGAATCTGGAACGTCCAGAAGGTGAACAGGTTGATCCACGTCGGCGTCATCGTGTCTCCGGCGCCGTTGAACGCCTGGACCACGACCATGCCCCAGGCGTAGAACACGTAGCCGTAGCTGATCACCCGGAGCGCCTCGGCGCCGACCGTCTGGATCGCCGGGTCGTCTGTGAAGATCCCGACGAGCTGCGGGGCAAAGATCACGAAGATCACCGTCACAAGCGCCAGGAAGCCCATGTTGTAGGCCCCGGTCAACCAGACCGACTTCTCCGCCCGCTCCGGCTGCTTGGCGCCCAGGTTCTGGCCGACCAGCGTCGCCGCCGCGTTGGAGAAGCCCCAGCTCGGCATCAGCACGAAGATGATGATGCGGATCGCGATGGTGTAGCCCGCCAGGGCCTCGGCACCGAACCGCGCCATGATCTTCATCAGGACGACCCAGCTTGCCGTGGCGATCAGGAATTGGCCGATGCCTCCCAGCGACACCCGAACCAACCGCAGCATCGTCTGCAGGTGGAGCCGGAACGCCGGTCCGATCAAACGGACGCGCGCGGAGCCCTGGCGCAACGCCCAGAACTGGTAGAGCACCCCGGTGCCTCGTCCGATGGTGGTGGCCACGGCGGCGCCGGTGACCCCCATCTCGGGGAAGGGACCGAGCCCGAAGATCAGGCAAGGGTCCAGCACGATGTTGATGCCGTTGGCCAGCATCAGGCTGCGCATGGCGATGACCGGATCGCCGGCACCGCGGAAGATCGCGTTGTTCAGGAACAACAGGAAGATCACCGCGTTGGTGCCCAGCAGGATCGAGGTATAGCCGGACCCGATGGCGATGGTCGACTCCTCGGCGTCCATCAGCCGCAGGATTTCGTCGCCGAAGATGGCGGCAGGAATCCCGACCGCGGCCGACAGCATGATGCCCAGGGCGATCGCCTGGGTCGCCGCGCGCACCGCGCCTTCGTTGTCCTGCTCGCCGATGCGCCGGGCGACCATGGCCGTGGTGGCCATGGCCAGACCGATCGCCACCGCGTAGATCAGCGTCAGCACCGCTTCGGTGAGGCCGACCGCCGCGACCGCGTCGGCGCCGAGCCGGGCGACGAAGAACACGTCGAACACGGCGAAGACCGACTCCATGGTCATCTCGATCACCATCGGGATGGCCAGAAGCAGGATCGCCTTCTTCAGATCCAGTTTGGTGAAATCGAATTGTTTTCCGGCCAGGGACTCGCGAATCGCCTGTCCCCAGCCCATGCGGAACTCGTTGTCCGCATCCTTTGCCTGTTCTGAACTCATTTCGAACCGCTCCCGTAGAGGGATTACACAACAGATTGAGGAAAGCTGAGCCCGGGCTCCGACACGGGGCACCGCGACGCCAGTTACTACGTGTGTGGGGACGGCAGGTCACCCACGGCCGCGAATCAAACAGCTGGGCGCGGAAAGAGGTCGGGGTCCCGGAGCGCCGAGGGTCGTCGGCTCCGCCCGAGTTGCCGGGGATTCCGGCGGGTCTACGCTTTCAGGCCGGGTAAGAGGCTAGGCGCGTACGCGGGCGGGACGAGGGTCGGCTACAACGGCCACGGTGGCTGGAGCTTTGAACATCTACATGCCCTCGTTTCGGAAGAGGCGCCGGCGTGCGGCGGTTCCGCGCGGCCCGTCCGCGCGATGGGGGGAAGGTAGCACCGATCTCAGGGTTGTCAAACCGAGGGTTCGTTACTTCGTCTCCCGGCTCCGTTAGGAGTTCGACAGCGGAGCCGCATGAAGGCCCCGAAGGAGACTCCCATGAAGCTGAGGGTTCAGGCGGCATCACTGCTGCTGCTGTTCGTTGCCGGCGCTGCACAAGGGGCCGAGGTGCAGACTTCGGGGTTCTACGGTGAAGATGTTTTCGGCGCGCCCGGTGATGAACTGCGTGTCAGCCACGGCTCGGATCCGGGGCTGCGTATTACTCGCCTCGAGTGGGATCTCGGCGGGTCGCCGTTCGACCTGGTGTTCGATCCGGAGCAGCCCTCGGGCGGGCAGCCCGGTGAGTTGCGGGACACCGTCGGGGACTCGGGCTTCTCGGGAGACCTGATCTGGTCCGAGGGATTCTTCCAGACCGAGCCGGAAGCCCGCATGGTCTACCGCAAGCTGACCATCGAGTTCGCCGATTTCGATTCCTGCGAAGAGATCGTCGTGCTCGCCGATGTCGATGGTGAGGGGGGCATGGGGGCCTTCGTGTCGCCGGCCGAGTTCGCCGGCACCACCTTGACCGTGACCTACTCCGACGGCAGTTCGACACGGGTCGAGACCGGTACCCACCAGGTCGCGGGATCCCTCGCCGAGGCGGCGATCTCCGAGTCGGCACCGGAGTTCGACGCGATCCCTCCGTTGTTGCTTCAGGTGAACCGCGATCAGCTGACCTGGTGCGCCAAGAGTGCAGTGGAGCGATTCGACGTGGTTCGAGGCGCCCTGGAACAGCTGGACGCGACAGCCGGGGACTTCGCGGTCGCGACGGAGGAATGTCTCGTCGACGACTACATTCCGAGTGCACTGACCTACGCGATCGACCCCGGAATCGGCCAGGGGTTCTGGTTTCTCGTGCGGGACGCGACCGGGCCGGGGAGCGGCAGCTATGATTCCGGCGGCCAGGGGCAGGCCGAGAGCCGGGACATGGAGATTGCCCTGTCTCCCTTTGCCTGTCCCTAGATCCCTGATCCCTGGGCCGGGCCGTCGGCGAGGGGGAGCAGCACGCGGAACTCGCTGCCGAACCCCTCGCGGGATTCGACGACCAGCTCGCCGCCCATGTCACGAATCAACGAGCGGGCGATCGAGAGGCCGAGGCCGGTGCCGTCGCCTCCCTTGGTGGTGAACAGCGGCGCGAAGATCGCTTCGTGGTGCGCCCGGGCAATGCCCGTTCCGGTGTCGATCACGCGAATGGCGGCCACGGGCTCACCCCGGGGGCCGCGGGTCTTTTCGGTGATGATCGTCAGGGACCCGCCGTCAGGCATCGCATCCCATGCGTTGACGAACAGGTTGGTCAGCGCTTCGGCGAGCTCGAGGGGGCGGCAGCGGGCTTCCGGGTAGCCGATCGACTCGGTGCGGACCACTACCTGTTGAGGAATCGACGATCGAACCAGCCGGCGAACCTCTTCGACCACCCGGTCGACCCTCGCCGTGGTGAGGGGCTCGCGACTGGACCGCACCGGTCCCATCAGTTGCCGGGTGAGCTTGGCGGCACGGCCCACCGCGTCGTAGACCGTGGAGAGCTGCTTCTTGTCGTGGACGCGAAGTTCCAGTTCCCCCTGGATCACCGACAGCAGGTTGTTCAGATCATGTCCGACGCCCGCCGCCATCTTCTCGAGTGCCTTGACCCGCGAGGTGCGTTGCAAGAGGTCGCGGTAGTACTCCCGCTCGGAGACGTCACGGGCGAGCACCAGGACGCCGGCGACTTCGCCGTGGTCGTTGAAGATCGGGTGTTTGTCGGTCTCGATCCACCCCATGACGTCGTGTCGCCGGTGGGGCTCGAGGATTCCGGTCTTGGGACGGCCGGTGCGAATGACCTCGAGGTCGTCCTCGAAGTATGCGTCGGCGTGTTCCGGGTACCAGTAGGCGCAGGGCGCGCCGTTGACCTGATCGATCTCCGCCGCCAGGGAATCCGCCACCGCCTGGTTCACGCGGATGTGACGGTTCTCGGTGTCCTTGAGATAGGCGAAGATGGGAGACTGATCGAACAGCATGCGGATAGGGCCGGAGTCGAGGAAGTGACGCAGCACCTCCGGCGCAGAACGAACGTTCTTTCCCGCATCCCAGGCCATCACGACGCGTGCCCCGTCGGGTGCGACGAGGCGATTCCTCCCAAACCGGCCAAGCGGAGCTTACCCTATTCCGCACCTCCCGAAGCAGGGCCGGAGTGCAGTTTTTGCGCGAGGTTTGAGTGGAAACGTCCAGTTCCCAAGAAGAAATCCAAGTTCCTCGGGCGGGCATCTTTCGCGTGCAGAAGGGGTTGCCGGGACTGGAGCTGTCGGGTCGGACGATCGGGCCCGGGGCCGGACCGGGCTTGCGGGGCTACTCCTGTTCGGCTTCAGGTGCGCCCAGCAGCTCCCGCACCAGCCCGTCACGCCGCATGCCGGAGTTGCGGCCGACCTCCAGGGCCGCGTCGGCCCCGGCGCCGTCGACCCACGCCGCCCGCAGGGCGAACAGGTTGCCGATGCGGTTACCGCTGGCGCAGTGAAGCACCGCCGGCTCGTCGCCGAGCTCCTCGAGCAGTGCGTTGAACTCGTCGATGCGCTCCCGGTTGAAGTCCTCGCGGCCGGTGATCGGGAAGTGGACGAAGCGCATGCCCAGAGATTCGACGAACTCGGTCTCGTCCCACGCGCCCTGTTCGTCGAGACCGCGAAAGTTCACCACGGTGGTGTAGCCGGCATCCGCGGCGGCCTGCAGTTCTTCCCGGGAGGGTTGGCCGGCGACCATCAGGTTGTCGGCGGCCTTGATCGCGTTCTTCATCTCGACCAGCGGCGCGGAATCGGTTTCGGCATCGCTGTCCGCGAGGTTGCCTGCCGGTGCGGCGTCAACGTCATCCGCAGAGGCTGTCGTGTCCGCCGAGCCCTGTCCGGCGCAGCCGGCTCCGAAACCCAGCGCGGCCAGGAGCAACAGCGCCGCCGGCAAACGCGAATTAGTCATCGGTTTCCTCGGAGGGCTGGTCGAAGCTCTCGATCGCTTCTTCGGTGTCTTCGTAGATCTCGAACACCGGCAGCAACGCCGAGAGTTCCAGCGAGTCCTTGATGCGCTTGCCGGGTTTGAGGATCTTGAGCTGGCCGCCGAACTTCTTGACGGTCTTCATGCTCGAGACCAACTCGCCGATGCCCTGACTGTCCATGAAGGTCAGCTCGGTGCAATCCAGCAGGATGTTGCTGCGATGGGCGCCGAGCAGGGTGTCGATCGCCTCGCGCAGGAGCTGGTCGGTTCCGACGGTCAGGCGTCCTCGCAGCTCGAGGATCGCGATGCCGTCTTTTTCGCTGAGATCGAGTTTCATGACCCCTCCGTGTACCCCGAAACGGCGATTCTAACGCGGAATCGCCCGGGTCGAGGCGGGAAAGGTCAGGAAACCTCCCAGGTATCCCCGCCCCGGATCAGCGCGTCGACGTTGCCCGGGCCCTTGGCCGCCGCAACCTGCTCCATCTGCTCGTGGACGCCGCGCTCGAAGGTCGGGGCGTCGACCTTGCGCAGCACCCCCACGGGCATCGGGAAGTCCGGCGGGGTCATCTGGGACAGCATCACCGCGTAGGGCAGGGGAGCGGCCTCGTCGTGGAACAGCAAGTCCTCTTCCCGCACGCCGTTACCCAGGGTGACCACCTCGGGAGTGACCCCGTGGTTGAGCCGCACACCCTTGTCCCGGTCCTTGCCGAAAACCAGCGGCTGGCCATGTTCCAGGATCAACAGGTTGTCGTCCCGCATGCCCTTCTCGCGGAACTCGTCGAAGGCGTGGTCATTGAAGATATTGCAGTTCTGGAAGATCTGAACGAACGAGGTGCCCTTGTGCTCGTGGGCCCGCTTGAGCACCCCTTTCAGGTGCGGCGCGAACACGTCCACCGAGCGGGCGACGAAGTTGGAGCCGGCGCCCAGGGCCAGGGTGATCGGGTTGTAGGGCGGATCGATCGAGCCGAACGGCGACGACTTGGTCCGCTTGCCGGTCTCGGAGGTCGGCGAGTACTGCCCCTTGGTCAGGCCGTAGATGCGGTTGTCGAACAACATGACGTTGACGTCCACGTTGCGCCGCATCAGGTGCATGATGTGGTTGCCGCCGATGGAGAGCGAATCGCCGTCACCGGTGGCGATCCAGACCGACAGGTCGGGGTTGGCGACCTTGACGCCCGTGGCCACTGCCGGAGCGCGGCCGTGGATCGTGTGGAAGCCGTAGGTGTTCATGTAGTACGGAAAACGGCTGGAGCAGCCGATGCCCGAGATCACGACGAACTTTTCCTTGGGGATGCCCAGGTCGGGGAAGACCTGCTGCACGGCGCTCAGAATCGCGTAGTCGCCGCAGCCGGGGCACCAGCGCACTTCCTGGTCGGTGGCGAAATCCTTCTTGGTCAGCTTGACGGTCATCGGTGCCTCTACGCCATCTCGCGGATCTTGGCGAGGATCTCGGATTTCTTGAAGGGTTGGCCCTTGATCTTGGTCAGCGACTCGATCGGCTTGAGGAAGCGTCCCTGCAGCAGCAGATGCAGCTGGCCCATGTTGTTCTCGGGCAGCAGGACCCGTTCGAACGAGCCCAGGATCTCCTCGAGGTTCTTGGGGAACGGGTTGAGGTGCCGCAGGTGCAGCCGGCTGACCTCGATGCCCTCCTGGCGGGCGGCGCGGATCGCGCCGCAGATCGAGCCGTAGGTCGAACCCCAGCCGAGCACCAGCAGCTTGCCGCCGGCCGGCCCATCGACCTCGGCAGGGGGCAGGCTGTCGGCGACGCGAGCGACCTTGTCGGCGCGGATGTGCACCATGCGCTCGTGGTTCTCCGGATCGTAGGAGACGTTGCCGGTGTTCTCCGCCCGCTCCAATCCGCCGATGCGGTGCTCCAGTCCCGGCGTGCCGGGAATGGCCCAGGGCCGGGCCAGGGTCTGCTCATCCCGCTTGTAGGGCAGAAAGTCTTCGGGATCGGTGCGGTAGTTCGGGGCGAAGGGCTTCATGTCGCCGGTCGACGGCAGCTTCCAGGGCTCGGCGCCGTTGGCGATGAACCCGTCGGAGAGCATGATCACCGGCGTCATGTGCTCGACGCTCAGCCGGCAGGCCTCGTAGGCGGTCTCGAAGCAATCCGCCGGCGAGGAAGCCGAGATCACGATGCAGGGGGTCTCGCCGTGGCGGCCGTACATCGCCTGCAGCAGGTCCGATTGCTCGGTCTTGGTCGGCAGTCCGGTCGACGGCCCGCCGCGCATCACGTTGATCACCACCAGCGGGAGCTCGACGGAGATCGCCAGGCTCATGAACTCGGCCTTCAGCGCGATGCCCGGTCCGCTGGTCGAGGTGATTCCCAGCGCGCCGGCGAAGGAGGCGCCGATGGCCGCGCCGATGGCCGCGATCTCGTCCTCGGCCTGGAAGGTCACCACGCCGTGGTTCTTGTACTTGGAGAGTTCGTGCAGCAGGTCCGACGCCGGGGTGATCGGATACGACCCCTGGAACAACGACAGTCCGCTCTTTTCCGCGGCGGCCAGGAGGCCCAGTGCCAGCGCCTGGTTGCCGGCGATGTTGCGGTAGGTGCCGGCCGGCAGCTTCGCCGGGGCGACCTCGTAGGTCTCGTGGAACACCTCGGTCGCTTCGCAGTAGGCGTAGCCGCCCTTGAGCGCCAGGCGGTTGGCCTCGACCAGCTCGCTCTTGCCCTTGAACTTGCGTTCGATCCAGGCCAGCGAATGTTCGAGGGAGCGGCCGTAGAGGTAGTAGACCATCCCGAGGGCGAAGAAGTTCTTGCAGCGATCGACGGTGCGGGTCGGTAGCTCCAGTTCGGCCAGGGACTTGCGGGTGAGCGAAGTCAACTCGACCTTGACCGTGCGGTAGCCGTCGAGGCTGCCGTTCTCCAGCGGGTTTTCGTCGTAGCCCGCCTTGCGCAGGTCGTTGGCCTTGAAGGCGTCGGTGTTGACGATCAGGATTCCCTGGGGCTTCAGCTCGTCGATGTTGGCCTTGAGGGCCGCCGGATTCATCGCCACCAACGCGTCGGGCACGTCGCCCGGCGTGAACACCTGGTCCGACGAGAAGTTGATCTGGTAGCCCGAGACCCCGGGCAGGGTGCCGGCCGGGGCGCGGATCTCCGCCGGGAAGTCGGGGAAGGTCGCCAGATCGTTCCCGGCCAGCGCGCTGGTCGCGGTGAACTGGCTGCCGGTGAGCTGCATGCCGTCGCCGGAATCGCCGGCGAAGCGGATCACGACACTCGACTGTTCCAGTGTGGTGCCGCCTTTTTCCTGGGTCGTCTGAGAGGCCACGTGTTCGCTCGCTACTCCGCAAAGGTAAAGACGCCAATCTTAGCGCCTCGGGCGGGTGGTTGCGAAAGCCGGAGAACCCCCGTGGCCGCAGGATTGGCGGTTTGGCGCCGTGAACGGGGCTAGATTTGACCGAGGTCAAATCCTCGGCGGGGAGAGTGGCCGGGATCGGCGAAAGGGTCCGGGTGGCGGCCTGGGGGGAGGCTACTGCAGGCGGCGGCGGAGCCAGGCCATGCGGCCGCGGACCGAGGCCGCATCGGGAGCCGAGGGTTCCAGTTCCAGGTAGGTCTCGAGTTCGGCCAGCGCCTTGTCCGGCTGGCCCAGGTGCGAGAGCAGGATCCCGCGGTCGCGCCGTTCCTGGGTATCGCCGGGCTTCACGACCAGCATCAACTCGACCATCGCCAGGGCCCGGCGGTAGTCCTCGCGGGACAGATAGACCCGCTTGAGGTTCCCCAGCATGCGGCCGAGGGTGGTCCGGTCGTCGACGCCGTCCAGGAGTTCTCGGCGGAAGAAGCTCGGCCGCCCGGTGTTGCGGGTCACCAGTTCCCGGCAGTCTTCTTCGACGATGACCGCACCCTGGTGGTAGGCATCGATCAGCAGGTCACGGCCGCCGTAACGGACACCGCAGACGTAGTGTCCCGGCAGCCCGATTCCGCGAGTCTCGAAACCGGCGTCGGAGGCGGCCCGCTGGAACAGGACCGAGAGCGCCAGCGGCGAACCGGTCTTGCGCTCGAGAACCTCGTGGAACAAAGAGTCCTTGGGGTCATCGACGTCGCCTCCGCGGAAGCCGAGCTGCTCGAACAGCAGCTCGCGGACCGCGTCCAGGCGGGCGAAGGGGTTCTCCAGCCCATGGGCGCGGCGAGCCGCTTCATTGCCCAGTTCTCGGATCCGCGCCAGGTCGCTCTCGATGTCGAGATCGTCCCGGTCGAAGGCGCCCACGAGCAGGCCGGCGTGCAGCACGTCGAAGTGCGGCGTATCGCCGATCAACTCCGACAGTGCCGAGCGCGCCGCGCCGGCAGTCTGGAGTTCGCTTTCGAGGGCCGGATGCCTTTCCACGTTGATCTCCTGGGATAACCCTTAGGAGGTCATGGTACGGCCCGGTCGGAGTCGGTGCAATGTGACCCGTTGTCCGGCTGTTCGGAGCTTGTCAACTCCGTCCGCGCTTGCCTCCGCGAGGGCGCCTGCCGCCGCCACGTCCTCGGCCTGAACCGGCCTGGGCGGCGGGCATCAGCTCGTCGCTGCGGACCCCGGTGGGCACGATCGCAGGCTCGGGGCGTGGCGCCGGTTCCTGGCCGGAATCGGCACCGTTTTCGCCCTCTTGCCCACCCTCGGCCGCGGCACTGCCGGAGCGGCGGCGACGACGGCGACGGCGGCGGCGTTTCGGTGCGCCGTCACCCTCGCCCTCTTCCGCTCCCGACTCATCGGGTGCAGCGGACTTGCCGTCCTGTTCTCCGGCATCGGCAGCCTCGTGCGGGGCAGCCTCACGCGGGTTGTCCGGGGACGGTCCATCGTCGCGCGGCGCATCGTCCGCCTGATCGCCGTCGCCGGGCCGCTCCTCGGCACCCGAGGCCTCGACCGTCTGCGGCTCCGCAGCCTCGGCGGAATCCTGTTCGTCGCCGGCGGTTTCCTTCGCTTCGGCGCTCTCGTCGCCGCCACGGCGGCCACCCCGTTTGCGACGGCGGCGGCGCTTGCGCGCGGGCTTGTCGGCCGCTTCGCTTTCGTCCCCCTCGTCGCCGTCACCCTTGGCCGCAGTGTCCGCCGCGGCTTCGGCAGCCGGCTCAGGTGTCGGTTCGGCCGGGGGGAGCGGGGGCAGCGAGGCCATGGCCTCGGCGGGAGGTTCCTCGCGGGCGAAGACCTCGATTTCGCTCTCGTGGCGCAGCATCGAGTCCTTGCTCACGATCTCGATACGCAGGTCGTAGCGCCGTTCGAGGTCGACCAGATCGTCCCGTTTGTTGTTGAGAATCCAGTAGGCCACGTCGCCGGGCAGCGTCAGCTGGATCCGGCCGATGCCGCCGCGGGCGCTGCGGGTCTGCAGCTTGCGCAGCGCGGTCAGCGCCGCGGGCTCGACGTTCTTGATCAGGCCGTAGCCTTCGCAGTTCGGGCAGGTGGTGTACGAGGCCGCCATCTTCTCGCCCTTGATTCGCTGCCGGGCGATCTCCATCAGGCCCAGCCGCGAGATCGGCGTGATGTCGTGCTTGGCCTTGTCTCCCTTCATCGCCTCCTTCATGCGCTTCTCGACCTTCTTCTTGTTGCGCATCTGGTACATGTCGATGAAGTCGATGACGACCAGGCCGCCCAGGTCGCGCAGGCGGAGCTGACGGGAGATCTCCGTCGCCGCCTCGAGGTTGGTCTGGGTGACGTTCTCCTCGGCGTCGCCGGAGCGGCTGGAGCGGGCGCTGTTGACGTCGATGGCGGTCAACGCCTCGGTGCCGTCGATCACGATCTCGCCGCCCGAGGGCAGCTGCACCCGGCGTTTGTAGATCGACTCGATCTGCTCTTCGAGGTTGTACTTGTTGAACAGCGGCCGCTGGCCGGTGTAGTGCCGGATGATCTTGGCCTTGGTCGGCATCACATCCTTGACGAACTCGAGCGCTCGCTCGTAGGTCTCCTCGCTATCGATCCAGACCTCGCGGATATCCGGGGTGAAGTAGTCCCGGATGGTGCGGATCACGAGATCCCGCTCGCGGTAGACCAGCCCCGGGAAGGTCGAGCCCATCGAGGCCTTCTGCACCGACTCCCAGAGGCGCAGCAGGTACTTGAGGTCTCGCTGCAGCTCGGTCTTCGTCTGGCCGACGCCGGCGGTGCGCACGATCAGGCCGAATCCCTCGGGCGGGTTCAGCTCGTCGATGATCTGCTTCAGCCGGTCGCGCTGCTTGCCGTCGGCGATCTTGCGCGAGACGCCGGCGGAGTCGACTCCGGGCATCAGCACCAACGCCCGGCCGGGCAGCGAGAAGTAGGTGCTCACGCTGGGCGGCTTGCCGGCGAAGGGCTCGCGGACCACCTGGACCATCAGTTTCTGGCCCTGGTGCAGGTGCTGGCTGATGCGGCCGCCGCGGCCGCGCTCACCCCGGGCGGGGAGCAGTTTGAAGTTGACCTCGTCCAGGGGCAGGAAGCCCTTGAGGTCCGGGCCGATCTTGAGGAAGGCGGCTTCCAGCGAGGGATGCACGCTTTCGACGACGGCGTTGTAGATGTTGCCCTTGATGCTGGACCGGTTGACGGTCTCGATCTCGTAGGCCTCGAGGACACCGTCCTCGAGAATGGCGACGCGGGACTCTTCAACGTGTCGCACGTTGACGAGCATGGTCTTGGACATCGGGTTTTAAGCCCCTCTACTTGGCGGCAGTCCGGCATCGGAGACGGGGGGCGGGAACCCCTCGCGCGTCGTCCGGCGGACCGCTGCGTGGGTGGCCTCGTGCGGCCGGTTCAATCCGGTCCGGGCCAGGCCGCCGCCGCTTCGGGCGTCGAGGCCTGGCGCATCGGGCCGGCGTTTAGCTCCACTCGGATCGTGTCGCGGGTAGCCTTGCTTTATTGCCGGCCACGCACCACGCTCACGACGGAATTCGCAGCATAGCACAGCCGTATACCTTCAAGGGCCGGTCGGCATCCCGCCGGTCTTGTCGGCCACGGCGTGGTAAAACGTTGCGCCGGAGGGGGTTCCAGGTCAAGTCCGGCCTGCGGCCCGCCCGCCGATCGAAAGGGCTATGAGGGTCACCGCGAATCAGGTCACGCTGGCGCGCTTCGTGTTGTTGCCCGTGCCCGTGGCGCTTTACTACAAGGGATTCGCCCTCAGCCAGGCCGGCGATGCCGCCACCGGCCAGTTCTGGATGTTGGGTGCCCTCGGGGTCTACATCCTGCTGGGGTTGACCGACGCCCTGGACGGGATCCTGGCCCGCCGCTACGGGGTGACCCCCCTGGGCGGACTGCTGGACCCGATCGTCGACAAGATCTTCCTGGTCGCCGCCTACCTGCCCCTGGCCGATTCCGACGTCGTGCGGATGCTGTTCGTGGCGGCGATCTTCTTCCGTGAACTCCTGGTCACGGTGCTGCGCAGCATCGCTCTCGAAGAGAAGTTCGAGTTCAAGACCTCGCGGATCGCCAAGCTCAAGACCACCGTGCAGATGGCCGGCGGAGGCTTCCTGCTGCTGATCTGGATGTATCCCGAGGATCACATCATCCGGCCGATCCTGATCGTCGCCGGAGCGTTGGCGCTGCTGCCGCCGCTGCGGGCCTTCATCTCCGGGCGGCTCCCCGGCTGGCGCTCGACCTCGGGAGCGATCCTGATCAACACGATCCTGGTGCTGCGGCTGCTGTTGACGCCGGATCAGGCGAACTACGGGCTGATGCTCTTCATCGTCGGGATCACCCTCTACAGCGGCGCCGAGTACGTCTGGGGTATGCGCGGCGTGCTGATGCGCCGTTTTGCCCGCTCGCCCGTCGAGGCGCTGCGCCTGCTGGCGCTGGCGTTGGCCCTGCCGGCCGGGATGCTCCCGGCCATGGAACTGGGGGGCGCTCCGGCGTTCACCATCATGGGCGTGCTGGCGGCGGAGCTGGCGGTCGGGGGGCTGGACAACTCCCTCGTCCAGTTCGGCCGTTCCCGGGGGCCGTGGGCCGACCTGTTGCGGGCGGCAATCCAGGCGGGAGCGGGGATTTACCTGATGAGCGTGCTCCCGGGAGGGACGCCGCTCCAGATCTACGGCCCGGTGGTCCTGGCTCTGGTGGTGACCCTGGCCGACCTGTTCCAGCGGGCAGGGCGCCACACCGACGTTTTCCGCTCGATCTGAGGGTGGATCCCACCCCTGGCGCAGGCCGGGGAATCGACCCCTCCGCCTGATATAATCCCCAGTCGCTCAAACCGGCCGGCAATCCGTGTTCGTAAACGTCCGCCGACCTCCAATGGGGATCGCAGGGGAGAAGCATGTCGCAGGGTCGCATCGTTCGTATCGCCAACGGGCAAGGATTCTGGGGCGACTCGGTTGACGCTCCGGTGCGTCTTATCGAGGAAGGACCGCTCGACTATCTGACGCTCGACTATCTGGCCGAGGTCACGATGTCGATCATGCAGAAGCAGCGTCGGCGCAATCCCGACCGGGGCTACGCCACCGACTTCGTCGAGATGATCCGCCGTACGCTGCCCACGCTGCGTGCCAAGCACATCCGGGTCGTGGCCAACGCCGGCGGCGTCAATCCGACCGCCTGCCGCAAGGCGCTGTTCGAGGTCGCCAAGGAAGCGGGTGCCACCGGGCTCAAGATCGGCACGGTGCAGGGGGACGACATTCTCGATCGTCTCGACGAACTGCGCGGCCAGGGGGTGCCCTTCGAGAACCTCGACGACGGCAAGCCCTTCTCCGAGATCCAGGACCGGGTGCTGTCGGCCAACGTCTACATTCAGACCCGTCCGCTGGCCGAGGCGCTGCGCCAGGGCGCCGACATTCTCGTCACCGGCCGCGCCACCGATCCCGGACTGGTGCTGGCTCCGTTGATCGCCGAGTTCGGTTGGGGGCCCGAGCAGTACGACCTGCTGGCTGCCGGTACCGTCGGCGGGCACATCGTCGAGTGCGGCGCCCAGTGCACCGGCGGCAACTTCTCCCGCTGGTGGGAAGTCGAAGGCTGGGATCGCCTGGGCTATCCCGTGCTCGAGTTCGGCGAGGACGGCCGCTTCGTGGTGACCAAACACGACGGCACCGGGGGCCTCGTCTCCGTCGACACCGTCGGCGAGCAGCTGATGTACGAGATGGGCAACCCCAACCGCTACATCACCCCCGATTGCGTCGTCGACTTCACCTCGATCCAACTCGAGCAGGAAGCCAAGGACCGTGTCCGGGTTTCGGGCATCAAGGGAGGGGAGGCGACCGATACCTACAAGGTCTCGATCTCCTACCTCGAAGGCTACAAGGCCATCGGACAGCTCACCGTCAGCGGCCCCGACCCGGTGGCCAAGGCGCGGGTCTGTGCCGAGGCGCTGTGGGGCCGGCTGAAGCAGGCCGGCTACACCTACGAAAAGACCAGCACCGAGTTCCTCGGTGTCGATTCCTGCCACGGGGAGATCATCGACGTACCGCGGCGGGTCAACGAGGTCGTCCTGCGGGTCGGCGTCAAGGACCCGAGCAAGAAGGCGGTCGACCGCTTCGGTAAGGAACTGGCGCCGCTGGTCACCTCCGGACCTCCAGGGGTCACCGGATTTGCCGGTGGCCGGCCCAAGGCCACCGAGGTGCTGGGCTACTGGCCGACGCTGATCCCCAAGCACCTTGTGCAGCCCGAAGTTCACGTGGAGGAGGTGTCGTGAAGAAGATTCCGCTGTACGCCATGGCTCACGGCCGTTCGGGAGACAAGGGTGACGGATCCAACGTCGGCGTGATGGCCTACGACCAACGCGGTTACGAGATCATGAAGGAATGGTTGACCACCGATCGGGTCAAGCAGCACTTCGGCAGCATCGTGCGTGGCGGCGTCGACCGCTACGAGATGCCCAACATCCTCGGCCTGAACTTCATTCTCCACGACTCGCTGGGCGGAGGCGGTTCCGAGAGCCTGAAGAACGACGCCCAGGGCAAGACCCACGCCATGGCGCTGCTGCGCATCGAGATCGAGGTCCCCGACGACTACGATCCGCCCAAGGTCGGCACCGACGGTGCTCTCGCACCTTCCGGCGAGTTGACGCCGGCGGGCAGCTAGCGCGGTCCGCGAGGAACAGAGCAGAACATGAGTGACTACACCTGCATCAAGCTCGACCGTCACGACGACGGCGTGCGTGTCCTGCACCTGGACCGCCCTCCGGTCAACGCCCTGGGGCGCGACCTGGTCGGCGACCTGCTCCACGCCGAGAAGGCGCTGCTCGACGACGCCGACGCCCGCTGCCTGATCGTGCGCAGCACCAGCAAGCACTTCTGCGCCGGTGCTGATCTGAAAGAGCGGAAGGGCATGAGTGAGGAGGAGGTCAAGGCCTTCGTACCCAAGCTCGGCGAGGCCTGTCACGGTCTGGCGCGTCTGCCGTTTCCGACCATCGCGGCGCTGCGCGGAGCCGCGGCGGGGGGCGGTTGCGAGTTGGCTCTCGGCTGCGACTTCCGCATCGCTTCCGAGGACGCCAAGATCGGCCTGCGCGAAACGGCGCTTGCGATCATCCCGGGAGCCGGCGGAACCCAGCGTTTGCCGCGGATGATCGGCCTGGCCCGGGCCAAGCGTTGGATCTTTACCGCGCGGATGCACGGCGCCGACGAGGCGCTGCGCGACGGCGTGGTCGATCAAGTCGTCGCCGCCGACGAGCTGGATGACGCATGCATGGCGATGGCTCGCGAGATCGCGGCCAACGGGCCGGTAGCGATTCGGCTGGCCAAGAAGGCGGTGGAGCAGGGGGCCGACATGGCCCTGCCCGACGCGCTCCGCTTCGAGTGGGATTGCTACCAGGGTGTGCTCCAGACCGAGGACCGGGTTGAAGCGCTCAAGGCCTTCGCCGAGAAGCGCACTCCTGAGTTCAAGGGTCGCTAGCCGCTCCTCCGGGACCGGCTCGAGGAAAGGATGCTCCGCTACGGTGATCTGGAAATCGACCCGCCGCTGATCCTGGCGCCGATGGCCGGGATCACCGATCGGCAGTTCCGGCTGGTGCTGCGCCGGCTGGGCGGGGTGGGTCTGGTCACCATGGAGTTCATCTCCTCCGAAGGGTTGCTGCGCAACTGCAAGCAGATGTTGCGCAAGCTGCACTTCGTCGAGGAGGAGCGTCCGATCTCGATCCAGATCTACGGCTCCAAGCCCGACCGGATGGCGGATGCCGCCGCGATCGTCGAGCAAATCGGTGCCGACGCCTGCGACATCAACATGGGCTGCCCGGCCAACAAGATCCTCAAGGGCTGCGCCGGCTGCGCCCTGATGGCCGACCTGGACAACGCCGCCGCCATCGTGCGCGAGGTGCGCAAGCGGCTGACGATCCCGCTGACGGTCAAGTTTCGCGCCGGCATCGACGACAACCGCATCAACTTCCTGGAGTTGGGCAAGATCTGTCAGGAAGAAGGGGCTCAGGCGGTCGCCCTGCACCCGCGCACCGGCAAGCAGATGTACCGGGGTAGCGCCGACTGGACGCGAATCGCAGAGCTGAAGGATGCGCTCTCGATTCCGGTCGTCGGCAACGGCGACATCAACACCGCCCGGGACGCCATGGACATGTGGGAGCAGACCGGCTGCGATGCGGTGATGATCGGACGGGCTTCGATGAAGAACCCCTGGATCTACCGGCAGATCAACGAACTGCGGGCCGGCCTGCCGCTGCGCGAGCCGAGCCTCGATGATCGCCGGGATCTGATCCTGAAGCACTTCCGCATGGTGCTGGCTGAGGAACCGATCAAGATCATCATGAACAAGCTGCGCACCTTCACCAGCTGGTACACCAAGGGATTGCCCGGCGGTCGCGACCTGCGGGTGCAGATCGGTTCGCTGGACGATCCGGAAGCCTTCTTCGACGCCATCGAGGCGTTCTTCGAGAAGACCCGGAGCCTCGTGGCATGAAGGTCTCCAAACGCGGCGAGTACGGGGTGCGGGCGCTCTGCCTCCTTGCTCAACGCTACGGAGAGGGGGTCGTGGCCATCGGCGAAATCGCCCGGCTCGAGTCGATCCCGCCCAAGTTTCTGGAGAGCATCCTGCTGGAGTTGAAGCGGGGCGGTTTCGTCCGCAGCCGGCGCGGCGTCGACGGCGGCTACGAGCTGGCCCGGGACCCTGCGGAGATCCTGCTGGGCGAGGTCGCCCGTGTCCTCGACGGCCCCCTGGCGCCGATGGCCAGCGCCGCCGAACTCCGCGAACTGATGGACCGCAACCCGCGCCAGGCCGGGTTTTATGGCGTGCTGATGGATGTGCGCGACGCGGTTTCCGCCATTCTCGATCGAACCACCCTGGCCGACGTCGTACGGCGCAACGACGACCTCGGGCAGGCCGGAGGAATGACATGAATCTGGAGCGCATGCAGCAGGCGCTGCGCGATGCCGGCGTCGACGGCTGGTTGTTCTACGACTTTCATCACCGCGACCTGATGGCTTACCGCATTCTCGGTCTCGACACCGCCGAGATGGCCTCCCGACGCTGGTTCTACTTCATGCCCGCCCAGGGTGAGCCGGTGCGACTCTGCCACAAGGTCGAGCCGCGGAAGCTGGACAGCCTGCCCGGGCGCCAGGAGTTCTACCTGGCCTGGACCGAGCTCCACGAGAAACTGCGGCAGATACTCTCCGGCGTGGGCAAGCTGGCGATGCAGTACTCGCCGATGTGCAACATTCCCTATGTCTCGGTGGTCGACGCCGGCACCATCGAGCTGATTCGTTCGATGGGGCCCGAGGTGGTCTCCTCGGCCGGGCTGGTTCAGCAGTTCGAGGCGGTAACCGATCAGGAGGGCCTCGACAGCCACCGCCGCGCCGGCGACAAGATTCACGAGATCAAGAACGAAGCGTTCCTGATGATGAGCGACGCCCTGCGCGAGGGGCGGGCGGTCACCGAGTTCGAGGTGCAGCAACACATCGTGCAGCGTTTCGCCGAAGAGGGGCTCTACGACGACGACGAGCACCCGATCGTCGGCTTCAACGATCATCCCGCCGATCCGCACTTCCAGCCGACGGCGGAGAACGCCTACACCCTCAAGGCGGGGGATACGATCCTGCTCGACCTGTGGGCCCGGGAGACCGAGCCGCCGGGGATCTTCTACGATGTGACCTGGTGCGCCTACGCCGGCACCGAACCGCCGGCGGAGTACGTGAAGATCTGGAACACGGTGTGTGCCGCCCGGGACGCCGCCATCGAACTGGTCCGCGAACGTTTCGGCTCAGGGACTCCCTGCCACGGGTACGAGGTCGATCAGGCCTGCCGCGACGTGGTGGTCCGCGAGGGCTACGGCGAGCACTTCCTGCATCGCACCGGCCACAGCATCGGCATCAAGGTCCACGGCAACGGCGCCAACATCGACAACCTCGAGACCAAGGATGACCGCCTGCTGGTCCCGGGAATCTGTTTCTCCATCGAGCCGGGGATCTACCTGCCGGGCAAGATGGCGGTGCGCACCGAGGTCGACATGTTCATCGGCCTCGACGGCGTTCCCGAGATCGCCGGGCCGGTGCAGAAGGACCTGATTCTCTTCGGCTAAAGATTTCTCGGTCCGCCGCGAAGGATTCTCCCCGGGGAAGACGCATACCCTTCGGGGAGTGTGAGGTCTCGAGTCGAGGCGCTCGTCGCTCCCCAGGGAGCGTCGGGTGCCGGTATCGCGAGCTTTCCGCCGTGGCATGGGTCGGCGCCGCCCCATCCTGTACTGGGCGGGTGCGGCCTGGGGGCTGATCACCCTGGCGACCTGCCTGAAGGTCATCGGCTCACCGCATCGCCAGCACTTCACCTTCTTTCGGGCGGCGGCGCTCAACTGGTGGGACGGGGTGTCCCTGTACATCCACGACGGCGGCCTGTTCCGCTACCCGCCGGTGTTCGCGCTCCTCGTGTCCCCGTTCGCCATACTTCCCCAGGGCGTGGGGAACGTCCTCTTCATCCTGGCTTCCATGGCGCTGTGGCTGCTCGGCGTGCTGGCCCTGACCCACGGTGTTCTTCCAGGGCGATGGACCACCGAGCGCCGAGCCGCACTTGTGTTGCTGGCGCTACCCGGTGTGATGCGCGGGGTCTGGTCGTCGCAGAGTCACGCGCTGTCGGCCGCCTGTCTGTTCCTCGCGTTGGCCGCTCTCAGCCGACGTCGGCTCATGTCCGCCGCGGCCCTGTTGGCGGTTGCGATTCACATCAAGCTCGCACCGGTGGCTCTCGCCGGTGTGCTGGTGCTGATACGGCCCCGGCTGGCCCTGCCGGCCGCGGCGGCGTGCGCGCTCGTGGGCGCGCTCCCGTTCCTGACCGCGCCTCCCTCTTTCGTCGTGACGGAGTACGTCGCGTGGATGAGCCATCTGGCCAACAGTTCCGCCGAGCGCTGGACCAGTTTCCGGGACGCCTGGCACCTGTGGGAGCTGAGCGGCCTGCCGTTTCACCTTCCGTCCTATCGCCTGTGCCAGGTGGTTGCGGGCCTAGCGGTTGCGGTCCTTTGCGTCGCGGTCGAGCGCGCCGGCGGATGCGAGCGGAGGCGGCTGACCTTTTGCGCGGGAGTGACCTTCGCATACATGCTGGCGTTCGGTCCCGCCGTCGAGTTCAACCAATTCGTGTTGCTTTCGCCCTTCCTGGCCTGGGCGCTGCTGGAGCCCGGCCTTCCCCGCCTGGAGCGGCAGTTTCTCGGCGGGATCTACCTGATGACCCTGGTGATGGGCTGGGGCAGCGTCGAGCGGGCGCTGGTGCGAGGGAGCGGCTGGCCGCTCTGGGCCGGTGCTTCGACGTTGGGAGTGCTGCTCTTCGCAGGGTGGCTCATCGCTCGTCGATCGAGTTTCCAGGCCGATGACGCTCCTGTATTCGGGCGAATGCCGTTGCCGGTCGGCTACACTAGAGGCGAATCAACAAGCTGGCTCGTTCGCGGCGGAACGCTACGTCGCGGAGGATGGTTCGCGCGTGAAGGTTTCAGTCGTTCTAAGCACGTACAACCAGCCGGAATGGCTGCGCAAGGTGCTCGTCGGCTACGCCGCTCAAACCCGGCTGCCCGACGAAGTGGTCATCGCCGATGACGGCTCGGGCCCCGAGACCTTCGAGACCATCGAGCAGGTCGGTCCGACGCTTCCGTTCCCGCTCAAGCACGTGTGGCACGAAGACGACGGGTTCCGCAAGACGATGATTCTCAACCGAGCCATCGTCGAGGCCGGCGGCGATTATCTGGTCTTTTCCGACGGCGACTGCATTCCTCGCCGGGACTTCCTCGCCTGGCACGTGCGCTTCGCCGCGCCTCAGCGCTTCCTCTCGGGTGGCTACATCAAGCTGTCGATGGCGGCGAGCAAGGCGATCGGCGACGAGGAGATCCGCTCGGGCGAGGCGTTCTCCCTCGGCTGGCTGTGGCGTCATGGCGCCGGGCTGAATCGCCGGCTGCTGCGGTTGGCCTACCCTCGCAGCCTGGGGGCGCTGCTCGATGCATTGACCCCGACCCGGGCCTCGTGGAACGGGCACAACGCCTCGACCTGGAAGGAGCTGCTGGTCGAAACCAACGGCTTCGACCAGCGCATGGCCTACGGCGGTGAGGACCGTGAACTCGGCGAACGGCTGATGCGTATGGGCGTGGTGGGGCATCAGATTCGCCACCGGGCCATGTGTATTCACCTCGATCACGGCCGTGGCTACGTCAAGCCCGAACACATCCGCTACAACCGTGACCTGCGCAAGCACAACGCCCGGGAAGAGCGTGTGCGGACCCCGGCGGGAATCGACGCCGACGGGAAGGAGGAGGGGGTGCTTCCGATCAGCCTGGTCGTCCTGACCCGCAACGAAGCCCACAACATCGAGCGCTGTCTGGAGAGCGTGCCCTTCGCCGCTGAAAAACTGGTGATCGATTCCGGTAGTGACGACGGCACCCAAGAGATCGCCTGCCGCGCCGGTGCCCGGGTCGTCGAGCAGGAGTGGCTCGGCTACGGACCACAGCGCAACTTCGCCGCCACCCAGGTCGGTTATCCGTGGCTGCTGGTGCTCGATGCCGACGAGTGGCTGAGCGAGGACCTGCGGCGTGAGCTGACCATCGCGCTCCCCGGTCTGATGGCCTCGGATGCGGCGGGGATGGTGCTGCGTCGCACGGCGGTCTTCATGGGCAAGCCGCTACGCCACTACAAACCGATGGTGCGGGAGCGCAAGGCGCGGATCTATCACCGGGACCGCGGAACCTGGACCTGTCCTGCGGTGCACGAGAAGCTGGAGCTGTCCGGCCGCGCCCTCGAGGCCCAGGCGCCGTTCCTCCATGAGTTCTGCCGCAGCTCCGCCGAGCATCAGACCAAGCTGGCCAACTATGCCCGGCTCAAGGCTGAAGAACAGTTCCAGCGGGGCCGCAAGGTCTCCAGTCTGACCCTGCCCTTCATCTACCCGATCGAACTGGCCAAGAAGTACCTGCTGCAGCGGGCGGCCCTCGACGGTGCGCGGGGCTTCATCCTCGCCCACAACGAGGCCCAGTATTCGGCGCTCAAGCGGAACGCCCTGAAAGAGCTCGAGTTGCGGCACCTGGCGGGGCCGGACGACGGGGCGCCGGTTAAGAATTGTAAAGCTGAAGCAAGCGCAGACAGCGGTGATAAGATCGGGGCCGCTCGCGTCTCCGTGGCCTCGACCGGACGCGAATAACCGGACGTTGAACAACCTGGAGGACTGAGGGGCTTGTGTGGACTGGCCGGCGTCGTCGGGCGGACCGACGACCGGGAAAAGCGCGCGCAGATCGTGCGCCGCATGACCCGCACCCTGGATCACCGCGGCCCCGACGGTGAGGGCTTCACCGATCTCGCTCGCTGCAGCCTCGGCTTCCGTCGTCTCTCGATCATCGATCTTGCCGCTCCGCCCACTCCGTTCTGCGACGAACGGGGCAACGTCTGGAGCGTCTGCAACGGCCAGATCTATAACTCGGCCTCCCTGCGGGAGGCGCTGGCCGAGCGGGGCCACAGCTTCCGCACAGCAACCGACACCGAGGTTCTGCCGCATCTCTACGAAGAGCACGGCGTCGATCTGGTCGGCCCGCTCAACGGCATGTTCACCTTCGCCCTGTGGGACGACCGCAAGCAGCTGCTGGTCATCGCCCGGGACCGGGCGGGGGAGAAGCCGCTCTACTACTGGGAGGGGGAGGGCCAGCTGGTCTTCGCTTCCGAGTTGCGGGCGTTGCTCGAGCACCCCGACGTGCCCCGCGCGGTCGATCCGGTGGCCCTGCGCCGCTACCTGCTTCACGACTACATTCCCGGGCCCTATTCGCCGATCGCCGGCGTGCGCAAGCTGCGGGCCGGGCACCGGCTGATCTACCGGGACGGCGAGGTCTCCGTCGAGCCCTACTGGGACCTTGCGCCCTGCTTCCAGAGTGGCGTGTGCCGCGGCCGTTCGGAAAAGGACCTGACCGCGGAAACCGACGCCCGCATCGCCGAGGCGGTGCGCCGCCGCCGGCGGAGCGATGTGCCGGTCGGCGTGTTCCTGTCGGGCGGACTCGATTCCGCCACGGTGTTGGCCCATCTGAGCGATCAGGTCGGCCCCGGGGTGCCGGCATTCGGTATCGGCCACGTCGATCCGGAGTTCGATGAGTCGGCGGATGCCAAGGAGACCGCAAAGGCGCTGGGCGCCGAGTTCTTCCCGGTGATCCTGGGCGAGGCCGAACTGGACGAGGGGCTGCGCCGCATCGGCGAGGGAATGGACGAACCCCTGGGGGATGCGTCGACCCTGCCGACCCATCTGCTCGCCCGTTTCGCCCGCAACCACGTCGGTGTGGTGCTCTCGGGTGAGGGAGCCGATGAACTCTTCGCCGGCTATCCGACCTACATCGGCAACCGGGTGGCTTCCTACTGGTCGCACTTGCCCGGGCCGGTGCAGCGCACCGTCGCCGCCGGGCTGCGCAGGCTCGCGCCGGTTTCGATGGGCAACGTCGGCACCGACTACCTGCTCGAACGCTTCATCAGCGCGGCCGAGGCGCCGCCGGTGGAACGGCATCATCGCTGGTTCGGCAGTTTGCCGCCTGAGCGGCACGATCAAGTGCTCTCGCCGCAGATGCGCACGCTCCTGTCGGGAGACGATCCCTTTGCCTGCGCCAAGAACCGGGTCGCGGGTCATCGCTTCCCCGACGGCCTGGCCGAACTGCTCTACACCGACTTCACCATGTACCTCCAGGACGACCTGCTGACCAAGGTCGACCGGGCGACCATGCTGGCTTCCCTCGAAGCGAGGGCCCCGTTCCTCGACCATGATCTGGCGGAGTTCGTTGCGGCGCTGCCCTCCCGGCACAAGCTGCGAGGCACCAACTGCAAGCGCATCCTGCGCCGTGCGGCGCGCAAGCGGGTGCCCGAAGAGGTGCTGACCCGTCGCAAGCGCGGCTTCAACATCCCGTTCTCCCGCTGGTTGCTGCGGGGACTGGGCGGGCGGCTGCAGCATCGCTTCTCCCGCGAACGGATGGAAGCCCGCGGACTGTTCAGCCACGAAGGAGTGCGGCGGCTGCTCGACGAGCACCTGGCGCGCCGGGCGGATCACCGCAAGCCGCTCTTCTCGCTGCTCGCCCTCGATCTCTGGTGCGACCGGACCTACGGCGAGGGGCAGCCGGTCCCGATCGCCGACGCATCCTCGTTGCTCCAGGTCGTCCCGGCGCTGAAGGTGGCGGAGAGCCGATGACCCCGCGCCGTGCCGTCGTCCTGCTGGCGGCGGTCCTGTTCCTCTGCAATCTCTGGGGCTACGACCTCTGGGCGCCCGACGAACCCTACTTCGCCGAGGGTGCTCGCGAGATGATCGCCGATGGCGAGTGGTTCGTGCCCCACGTCAACGGCATGATCAGCACCGACAAGCCGCCCTTGTTCTTCTGGCTGATCGCGCTGTTCTCCCTGCCCTTCGGTGAGGTGTTCTCGTTCACCGCGCGCCTGCCGTCGGTGCTCGCCGGGTTGGGTACGCTGCTGCTTACCATTCGGTTGGGAAGGCGCTACGGCGATCCCCGGACCGCGGCGCTTGCCGGGTTGATCCTCTGCACCCTGGTGATGTTCTGGGAGAAGTCCCGCTGGAGCCAGATCGACGCGACCCTCTGTTTCTGCATCTGGGTCGCCCTTTCATCGTTCGTCGCCCGCCGGGCCGGAGAGTGGAAAGGGCTCGGCCCCGGGTTGCTCTTCTGGGCGGCGGTGGCGCTGGCGGTTCTGGCCAAGGGGCCGATCGGGCTGCTGCTCCCGGTCGGGATCGTGGCGATTACGGGGATCGTCGATCGATTCGCCGGCCCGGCTCCCGGGCCGGTGCCCGGTGGCGAGGCCCATGGCGGCTTCCAGCCGGGTGCGTCGTTGAGTGTTTTGCTCTCACCTCTGGGCATCTTGCTGTTCGTCGGACTGCTCGCCGGCTGGATGGTCGCGGCGACCCTGGGTACCGGCGGCGACTATTCGGTCTACGGCGCTCTGCGGGAACACTTCATCGATCGCAGCATCAGCGGCATGCATCACAAGCAGCCGTTCTGGTACTACCTGAAGGTCATGCCTCCGTACTTGCTGCCCTGGACCGGTATCGTGCCGGCGGGTGTCTTGCTGGCCATGCGCCGGAGGGTCACGTTCGACCGTTTCCTGCTGGTCGCCGCGTTCTTCGTGCTGATCGTGTTCACGATCTCTACCGAGAAGCGGGAGCTCTACGCGCTCCCGTCGCTGCCCGCCTTCGCCCTCCTGACCGCTCGGGGGGTGGGGCACGTGCTCGGGTGGGGTGAAGAGGCCGCCACCCGGATCTCCAGGCGTTGGGTCCTGGCCGGACAGGCGATCACCGCGGTCTTGCTCGTGCTGGGCGCGGCGGCTCTCGTCGCGAACCTGGGGGACCATCCGCAGATTCCTTTTGCCGTCGTCGTCGCCGTGGCGATCAGTCTCGGGGTCGGCGGCATCGCGGCTCTGGGCATGTTGCTTCGGGGCCGCTTGCTGGCGGGGGTGCTGGCGCCGGCGTTCGGTTTCGTCGGGCTGTACCTGCTGGTGGCTTCCCTGATCTACCCCGCCATGGATCCGGTCAAATCCGCCCGGGACTTCTCGGAGCAGCTGGCCGAAGCCTCGGCGGATTCCCGTGCCGCCGGGCATCCGGTGCTGGCCTTCAACCTGGGGAACTCCCCCGAGGCCTTCGCCCTCTACTCAAAGGGGGTCTACACCGAAGAGGTCTGGAAGCACGAGCGCCTGGTCGAGCACCTGCAGAACGAGGAGGTGGTCTACGCCGCGATCAACGCGGAGGTGGTCGATCTGCTGCCTCCTGAGTTGGTCGATCGCATGCGGGTGCTCGAGCGCACCCGGCTGAGCCGCCGCGACGTCTGGTTGGTCGCCAACCGTTGATCCCCTCGAGGCCGGCCTACGGAGCTGCAGGCAGCCGCTGCTCGGGGTCGAGCCGGAGGTCGATGCGCACCTCGACCAGCAGATCGCCATCGTAGCGACCCATGACCGGGTAGATCCCGTCGCCGTGTACGGTTGCGAAGGCGACACCCAGGCCCGGATGGCCGGCGGCGAAATTCAGTTGTCCGGCCTGCCGGGCGCTTTCCGAGAACTCGGCACACTTGTCGTAGCTCGATCCGGATTGCGCCCAGGTGAAGACCGCGAGGTCCTGCTGCCGGGCCCGCTCCTTGATGCGCGCTTCAAGAGCCATGGCCGTGCCGGCATCGGAGCATTCGATCGGGGACTCTCCAAAGTCCGGGGCCAGCCTGGCGGCGTCTCGGCCCCAGTAGCGCACGCGCCACTCCTGGCCCTGCCCCTCGGGGACCCAGTCGCCACCCTCGATGTAGGCCGGGTCGAGCAGAACCAACTGGCCGGAGTCGACTCCGACCACGCCGATCTGTTCCCACGTCCCCGAAGAGCTGCACGACGTGGCGATCGCCGCCACGACGACGAGCAGCAAAGTCTGCAAGCAACTGCTCTTCAACGCGGTCTCCGTGGGTAGCGCCTACCCCTTGCGGTTCTCCAGCTTCGCGGCCGGCATCTGAATCTGCGACATCAGGAAGCCGTAGTGCCGGGCGGTCTGGTCGGCCCGGGTGTCGATGGTCACGCCGCCGCCGTGCCCCGAGTCTCCCTGGAGGTGCAGCAGGATCGGCTGCTTCTGACCCTTGTCGGCGTCGGCCCAGCGCACGGCCGCCGCGAACTTGCGGGCGTGGACCGGGTCGGTGCGAGCGTCGTTGAGGCTTCCCGTCACCAGGATCGCCGGGTAGTCGGTGCCTTCCTCGACCGCGTGGTAGGGCGAGTACTCGAGGATGTGCGGGAACATCTCCGGATCGTCGGCGTTGCCGTACTCCTCGCTCCAGATGTTGGCCAGGCCGAAGTGGTGGTAGCGCACCATGTCGGTCAGGGGCACCTGACAGAGCACCGCCTCGAACAGCTCCGGGCGTTGGGTCACGGCGGCGCTGACCAGAAGGCCGCCGTTGGAGCCGCCGCTGATCGCCAGACGCTCGGACGCGGTGTAGCCCTTGTCGACCAGGTATTCCGCCGCGGCAATGAAATCGTCGAAGACGTTCTGCTTCTGGTCGCGCATGCCCGCCTCGTGCCAGGCCTGGCCGTATTCGCCGCCCCCGCGCAGGTTGGGAATGGCGACGCCGCCGCCGGACTCGACCCAGACCGCGTAGCCGGTGGAGAAACGGGGCGTCATTGAGACGTTGAAGCCGCCGTAGCCGGTCAAGAGGAACGGGGTCGATCCGTCCTTGGGGGCATCCTTGTGGCGGACGATGAACATGCTGACTTCGGTGCCGTCCTTGGACGGATACCAGACCTGGTCGACGACGATGTCCGACACGTCGATCTTGATCGGCGACTCCTTGTACAGGGTCAGCTCACGATCCTTGGCACTGTAGGTGTAGGTGGTCGAGGGGTGGGCGAAGCTGCTGAAGCCGACCCAGACCTCGGGCTTCGACCAGTAGCCGCTGACTCCCGCGGTACCCACGGTGGGCAGCTCCATGTCGTGGAGTTTGCCGCCGTCGAGGTCACGAACCTCGATCTTGGTCGTCGCGTTGTGCTGGTAGGTCAGGTAGAGGTGGCCCGCGATGCCGCTGATGCTCGACAGTTTGTCCGCCGCCTCGGGAATCATCTCGCGCCAGTGCTCCCGCCCGGGTTTGTCGGTAGTGGTGGTCATCACCCGGTAGTTCGGGGCGTCGTGGTTGGTGCGAATGAAGATGCGGTCCTCGACCATGGTGGCCAGGTAATCGTTCTCCATGTCGGTGGTCAGCGCTACCGGCTTGGCGTTCTTGCGAGTCAGGTCCTTGATCCAGATCGACTGGGCGTTGAACGCGTAGCGGTACATCATCAGCCAGCGGCCGTCCTCGGTGACGCCGGCGAAGTGGAAGTGCTCCTTGACCTCGGGATCGTCGAGGATCAGTTCGTCCTGTTCGGCGGGGGTTCCGAGCTTGTGGAAGTAGACCCGGTTCCAGTAGAACTCCTCTCCGGCCGGAACCTCGCCCGGTAGCGGGTTGGCCGAGTAGTAGAACCCGGAGTTGTCGTGGTGCCAGGAGGCGCCCCGTTGCTTCCAGCCCTTGAGAGTGTCGGGCAGGATCTCGCCGGTCTCGGTGTTCATCACCCGGATGACCGGGTTCTCGTCTCCGGCGTTGGCCTTGCCGAAGGCGATGAACTTCCCATCGGGAGAGGGGTTGAAGCCGGCCAGGGTCTCGGTTTCGCCCCAGGTGTTGGGATCGAGCACGACCCGGGTCTCGCCGCTCTTGGTGTCACGGATGTGCTGCACCCACTTGTCCTGGTCCGCCTTCTTGGTCGAGAAGAACTCGCAATCGGCCAGGAGGCAGGGGTTCGGCGTCGACTCGTCGTCGTAGCGCCAGAGTTCCTGGAAGCGCTCGTACAGTACGTCCCGCACCGGCAACGCCGAGGTGTACTCCTCGAAGGTGGCGTTGCGTTCCTTGTCCCAGCTGGCGACCTCGGCGGCATCCGCCTGTTCCATCCAGCGGTAGGGGTCTGCGACCTCGACGCCGTGGAGGGTGTCCACGTGGTCCGAACGGTCAGCCGGCGGATCCCACTCGACCTGCGGCAATTCGTAGGTGAGGGCGGAGTCGCCGCCGCCGCAACCTGCGACGAGCAGTAGGGCTGCGAACAGACCGAGGACCTTGAACAGGGGCGAATTCATGGACGTTTCCTCCGGAGTGCGTTGGCTGAGCAACTCTTTATACGCGAGTTTTGGCCGGGGGGTTAGACCCTACGGAAACGTGCTCAGACCTGGCGGTAGCGGAAGCAGCCGGTGGTGTGGTCATTGACCATGCCGGTGGCCTGCATGAAGGCGTAGCAGATGGTGGAGCCCACGAAGCGGAACCCTCGTTTTTTGAGTGCTTTGCTCATGGCGTCCGACTCGGCCGTGGTCGCCGGGACCTGCCCCATCTGCTTCCAGCGGTTGAGCCGGGGCTTGCCGCCGACGAAGTCCCAGATGTAGGCGTCGAAGCTGCCGAATTCCTTCTGGACCTCGAGAAAGAGCTTCGCGTTCTGGATCGACGACTCCACCTTGAGCCGGTTGCGCACGATGCCCGGGTCGGCCAGCAGCCGCTCGACGTCCGCCTTGCCGAAACGGGCCACCTTTTTCGGGTCGAAGCGCTTGTAGACCTTGCGGTAGTGCGGCCGCTTCTTGAGGATCGTGTCCCAGCTCAGGCCGGCCTGGGCCCCCTCGAGAATCAGGAACTCGAACAGCAGCCGGTCGTCGTGCAGGGGCGAACCCCATTCCTCGTCGTGGTAGGCGACGGCCAGGGGATTCTTGGCCCAATCGCAGCGTTTCTTGCCGTCTTCATGCAGGGTGGCCATGGTCTCTCTTCTGCGCCGATCTCGAGCGCTTGCGGTAGATGTGGCTGCGGTAGAGGGCGCGCAGGATCGCGACGCCGACGAGGATCCACCAGCCCCAGCGGACCAGGAGGTTCTGCGCGGAGAAATCCCGCACCATCAGCGCGGCGATCACCGCGAGTACGGCGACGAGCCAGGCGGACGCGACGCCCAGACCCTGTTGGTACGGGTCGAACCTGCGAGGGCTCACTCGGCGTCCACGTTCCGGTCGAGCCAACTCAGAATCGGGGCGACGTCAAACCAGAAGCGCCGGGGTTCCGGATCCTCTCCCTCGACGGAACTCGGAATCGGATCTTCCTTGACGGTGACCAGTTCGTAGGTGGCACCGTCGTGCTGAACCAGACCCCGGGTGCGAACGGTGTAGCCCATGGTCGCCAGCACTCGAGGGGGCTCACCGGTGGTCACCACGCGGAAGGCGGTTGCAGGAGTCAGCCCGTCTCCGCTGTCGAGGATCGCGCTCAAGTTGCGGGGAGGAATCGAGCGATGCACCGTGGCCTGGATGCTGTCCCGGCTCTGCAGGTAGGCCTTCTCGCAGGCCCGTTGCCAGTCCGGTTCGATCCAGTAGCGGTCGAGCTGCAGCCGGCAGAGGGAAGCCGCTTCGGTAAATCGCCGCTGTTCGATGGCGCCGTTGAGGGCGATCAGCGCGTTCTGGAAGCCGGTGCTGCGGCTGAGGTAAGGGTCGTAGGTTTCGTGCCGGGCCCAGGCCGCGCGGAGCGCCTGGAAGTCGACGTCGCCCGGAGAGGCCAGCATGCCGGCAAAGAGCTGCTCGTAACGTTGATCGAGGGACCAGCCGGAGGATGCGCTATCCGGCGAGTTCGCCGTGTCGTTCTCGTTCTGGGCCGCCGTGAGGGGCGCCGCGAGAAGCAGGGCGGCGATCGTGAAGATCCGCGCCGGTGTCACGAGAGCGGGGTGAAGCCGCATCGATCAGTCCTCGTCCCGGTGCACGGTGTCGGGGGAAAACGCCGGCAGGCAAACCGCCACGTACTCGGCGCCTTCGGGAGTGCTGTAGCGGACCCACTCGCCGGGTGAGGCCACGACCGCCTGGCCGGCGCGCACCGACAGGTTGCCCCCGTCGTGTTCAACCTCGAGGCAGCCGGAAAGCACGACGGTGATCTCCTCGAACTCCGGACGTTGACCCGGTTCGGACCACCCCGGCGGCGACTGCATCTTGGCCACGCTGACGCTCTCGTGGCCGCTGTTGACCCGGCCGGTGTACTCGTCGATCACCTTGGGTTTGTTGCCGTGAGGCGCGATGCGGGTCGGCTGTTCGATCAGGCGGGGCATGGGTCCTCCGAAACCGTCGCCGGGAGGCGGCGGATCGCCCTTGGCGACCCTTCGATCATACCAGCCGGTCCGGCCGGCCGCGCCCTGCTCGGCGGGGATGCTGACGGGGAGTGTCAGCGGGCGATCGGGGCGAAACGGCCGTCGCAGGCGGAGGCTAGCGCCGCGGGTGCGAGTTCAATCTGCAGGCCCCGTTTGCCGGCGCTGACCAGGATGGTCTCGAAACCATCGGCGCTGTCGTCGATCAAGGTCGGTAGCGGACGCTTTTGACCCAAGGGGGAGATGCCGCCGAGGACGTAGCCGCTGGAGCGCTCCGCATCCCGGGAGGCGGCCATCTCCGCCTTCTTGGCGCCGGCGGCCCGGGCGATCGCCTTGAGATCGAGGTTGGCGGTGACCGGCACGACACCCACGGCGAGTCCCCGGGGCTCGAGCTGCACGATCAGCGTCTTGAATACCCGGGCGGGCTCGGCTCCCACGGCGCGGGCGACCGCCTCACCGTAGCTCTCGGCGGAATCATCGCCGTAGATCGCCGGGTCGTACTCGAGCACCTTGAACTCCGCCTTGCGCCGCTTCAGCGCCTGGATGGCGGGAGTCACGACGCGGCCTCCGCCTCGTCGTGGGCTTCGCCGATGAGCGCCGCGATGCGGTCGACCCAGTCCAGGTGTTCCGGCTTCATCAGCACCGAGCGTAGGCAGGTGACCGGAGCATCACCGATTTCCAGGCCGGGCCACCAGGCGCGGGCCCGGGCGGCGGGCACCTTGAGCAGGGCGAGGTGCAGGTCCTTGCGGGCGGCGGCGTCGAAGATTGCCTGGGAGCGGATCGAGGTGCGCTCGCCGTCGTTGCAGTGAGGTGCCCAGATCAAGATGTCGAGGACCGGTGCCGGGGCGGTGCGATAGCGGTCATCGGCGGCGAGGATGCCGTGGAGCCGCGCAGCGGCCTGCAGGCAGCGATCGAGCCCCGCGGCGAATTCACCTCCGTGGGTCGGAGGCAGCAGCCGGTGGGTGGCCCACAGCGCCACCGCCGAGGAGCCCGGCCGGGAGCACTCCAGGCTGATCTCCCCGAGGTGCAGGTCGTCGGAGGTGAAGTAGGTGTAGGGGGAGTCGTGGCGATAGATCCGTCCCACCGCCGGGTCGCGGAACAGAACACAGCCGCAGCCGTAGGGCTGAAGGCCGTGCTTGTGAGGGTCGATCACCACCGAATCGACATCGGTCAACCGGTCGAACGCGGCCCGGGCTTCTTCTCCCAGGCGGGAGCTCAGGCCGAAGTAGCCACCGTAGGCCGCATCGACGTGGACCCGAGCGCCGTGGCGCCCCGCCAGTTCGAGGATCTGCGGCAAGCGGTCCACCGAACCGTAGCCGGTGGTGCCCAGAGTCGCGACCACGGTGCCCACATGTCCTGCCTCGAGCTTCGCCTCCAGCGCGTCGAGGCGCATCCGTCCGAGGTCGTCGGCAGGAACCGGTTCGAAGGGGATACCCAGCACCTCGGAGATGCGGCCGTGAGTGTAGTGAGCATCTTCCGAGGCCAGTAGAATCTTGCCCGGTCGGAGGCGGCCCGCGACCCAGAGGGCTTCCAGGTTGGCCATGGTGCCGCCGCTACAGAGGTGGCCCAGGTGTTGAGGCCAACCGAACATCGCCGCCAGATCGGCCACTGCCTCACGCTCCATCGGAGAACTGGCGCGGCTGCCGTCCAGGGCGTGGTTGTTGGGGTTGATCCACATCGACAGCGCGTAGGCCAGCCGGGCCACCGGGTGAGGTGGTTTGAGCATTTGCCCGGCATAGAGCGGGTGGGCGTAGGGATAGTTGTCGTGGAGCCGCTCGGCGACCTCGGCGAGCACTGCGGGGATGCGCGCGCTGCCGGGGGGCGTCGTCTCGTCGGCCGGGAGCTGTTCGAACCCTTCGAGCAATCGTTCGAAAGCAGGGCCGAGCAGTTGCTGAATCTCGCGTTCGTCTCGTCGGTTCATCGGTCCCTCGTCCCGGCGGCAACGCTACAAGCGGGCGAGCAGCGCCTCGGCGGTCTTGACCACGCCGGCGGCGGCATCCTGGGCCCGGCGGGGGAACAGGTGCGGCGCGCCCTCGATCACCTCGAGAATCGCGTCGGGATCCGCCTGGCGGATCAGCGGCTCGACCTCGTCGGGCGTACCGAACTCGTCCTCGCTGCCCTGGACCACACCCAGCGGGCGGTTCCAGCCGGCAAGATCCCCGTCCAGTTCGAAACGCCGCACCGGCAGTCCGATGGCGACCAGCGCCTTGACGCTCTCGTTGCGCAGCGCGCAACGAATACCGCAGACCGATCCGAAGGAGTAGCCGACGACGATCAACGGCCGGTCGGCGGCGATGCCGCGCAGCCAGGTCACCGCCGCCTCGACGTCACCGACCTCCCCCCGGGCCTCGTCGTGAACCCCTTCACTGGAACCGACCCCGCGGAAGTTGAAGCGCAGGGTGGTGAAGCCGGTGCGGTGCAACTCGCGATCGGAGTGGAACACTACCGAGTTGTGCAGGGTGCCGCCGTGGAGGGGATGCGGGTGGGCGACCACCGCGGCTGCCCGGGCGTTGCGGGCGACCCGTACCGCCGCTTCCAGCTTGCCGGCCGGCCCCTCGATCCAGAGCTTGCGAAGTTCTCCCACTGCGATCCTCCGGGGTTCCCCGGCACTGTTGCGGATCGGGCGCGGGGTGTCAAACCGGGGTTGCGGATCGCCAACTCCGCCGGCGCGCCACCCGCGAGCCCTCTTCACGAAGGCGGTGCAAGTTCGAACCATGCTGTTGCGGTTCTTCGCGCTCTTGCGGGTGGGCGTGGCCTGCGTCGCCCTCGGCTGGATGCATCGACCGTGGACGGTGTTCGACGAGCGGATCGATGTCTGGCTGATCTGGGCGGAGCAGTTTGCCCTGTTCGCCGGGCCGGCTGCGGGGTTCGTCGTCGGCGAGGGGCTTCACGCCGAGGCTCGGGAGGGTGAGCGGGGCGGGCTGCGCGGGGTGCTGTGCGGAGCGTCGGCGGTGAGCGCATTCGGCGTGGCGGTGCTGGCTGCAGCCGGGTTCGGTTACGGCGTGCTGATCCTGGCGACAGCGTGGTTCGGATTCGTGCTCGGGATCGATTTCGGCTACGCCGTCTGGCCGTGGGCCAGGGGAGAGAAGAAGCGGCCGCAGCCGGAAGATGAGGGCGAGGAGGGGGACGTGTGGAACCAGGTCCACTCCGGGCGCTAAACTATCCGTATGCCCGATCCCGGCCCCAGAACCCTCGTCCTCTGGGACGGCCAGTGCGGCCTTTGCCGTCGCTGTGCGGATTGGGCCGCCCGGAAGGACTCCAACGGGCGACTGACCCTCACGCCCTATCAGCAGGCCCCATCCCCGCCGATGACGCCGGAGCTGAGCAAGGCCTGTGAGCGGGACATGCACGTGGTGCGCCCCGACGGCTCGATCCTCAAGGGGGGGGACGCCGCGCTCCACGTCCTGCGGACCCTTCCCGGCTGGTGGCGGGTCCCCGCGGCGCTGCTCCAGGTTCCGCCCTTCATCTGGGCGGTACGGTTGGGCTACCGGATGGTCGCCGACAACCGCTCGATGTGGTCGCGGGTCCTGTTCCGCGGTTCTTCCCCCTCCTGATCCCCATCATCGATGTTTCGGCGCATATTTGCACCTGGGCGGGTCTGCCCGCCCCCGGGGAGAGGTTTGCTCCCGTTGGTGGCTCCGAGTAGGATTTGCGCAATGCCGCGCATGAGGCAGTGAGGGGCCAGAGCAGCGAGGTCGGTTCATGGTGTCGGTCAGCCGGATCAGCGCGGTGCTCGCCGTTCTGTTCGTGCTCTTTTCAGGCTGTGGCGTCCCGCCAGCGGCTGCCCACGCCGAGGCTGTTGGCTCCCGGGCTGTCGATTCCGATGCCAGCGGCATCCATGCTGCCTATCGCTCGATTCGCGACGCCTCGCCGCAGCTCGAAGCGGCGCGAATCGCCGACGGTCTGACCCTGCCCCTGGGCAACGCCCGGCTGGACATCCTTCGCGGCCACCTGTTCCAGGTTCCGGCCACCGACAGCTCCATGGAGCTGTTGTTCCTCGGTGAGGCACGGCTTCGGCTGCAGACCGCGGACCCGGTCGAGGCCGGCCAGCTAGCGCTGTTCACCGGAGACGAGGCCCTCGACGAGACGATCAGTCAGGCGGCGCTGGTAGTCGGCGACCGAGAAGTACTCGAGCGCCTCCGCGCCCTCGAGCAGCAACCTTCGCCGGGCAAGTTGGCCGCCACCGCCGCCGAACTGTTTGCTCGCTGGCGGGACTCGCCCGAACGCCGCCGGATCGACGCTACAGGGGGCATGTTGCTCAACGCGACCCGGGCGAATGGGGCGGAGAGCGACCCACGGCCGGCCTTCACCGCAGCCTGGCTAGGGAGTCCGCGTCTCGGCCCCTTCGTGCTCTCGGTCGACCCTCTCGCCCACGAGCAAGTCAAGATCGAACACTTCACCCCGCTGCTGGCTCCCAGTGAGAAGGAGCGCCGGGCCCGGGAGCGGGAGATCGAGAGCCGCCAGCGGAAGGGTCACATGCTGGGCGTCGGCCTCGGCGATCTGGGCCAGTGGAGCACCTGGTACTCGGCAGCGCTCGCGGGTGGTGACGGTACCCCGGCTCCCGGCTCTTCGGGCTACGAGAGTATTCACTACAGCCTCGACACGCAGATCGACAACAACTTCCGCGACCTCGCAGGCGAAGCGACGATCCGGTTGAGGGCGCTTCCGGGTGTCGGTCGCGTGGTGCGGCTCCAGGCCAGCGCCGACCTGATCTACGATTCGATCCGCGACGGCGCCGGCAACGCGCTGTTCCACCGCAAGGCCCGCAACCACACCCAGGTGTTTCTCGAGAAAGCCCCGGCGCCCGGGCAGACCCTGGAACTACAGGCCGCCTTCCACGGCGCGATGCTCGACAGGGACCAGGGAATCCTGTTCCTGCGGGACACCGTGCACTGGTACCCCCACGCCGGCGACATCGACCGGGCGACCTACGACGCCCGCTTCGAGTGGCCCCGCAAGCTGCAGCTCGTGGCCAGCGGCGAGGTCGTGGAGCAAGGGGAGGCGCCGGGCCGGCGGCGCTGGCAGCTTCGAAAGCTCGATCGACCTTCGGCCGCCTTCAGTTTCGAGATAGGCGACTTCGTCATCGACACCCTGCAGGTCGGCCACATCGAGGTCGAGCTGGCGTTCAACCGCAAGGGTGCCCGGATCCCCGAGAAGATCCGGGAGGATTTTCACGACAGCCTGCGCACCAGCCTGACCCTCTACGAGGAGCAGTTCGGGCCCTATCCGCTGGACCGGCTGACGGTGGTCACCGCGGCGCGTTCGTTCTCCCAGGGTTTGCTCGGGTTCGTCACCCTCTCGCGCAGCCTGCTCGAGGACTTCGGCACTTTTCAGGTGTTGTCGGGAGTTCAGGATCGCGGAAGTGTCGTCGCCCACGAGATCGCCCATCAGTGGTGGGGCAACGTCATCGGCTGGCGCAGCTATCGCGACGAGTGGATCAGCGAGGCCATGGCCAACTACGCCGCGATGCTGTGGGGGCGTTCGGTCGCCCAGGACCCGCGGATGTTCTCCGGGCCGATTCGCGACTGGCAGTCGATCCTGACCGAGTTGACTCCCGACGGCCGGCCGGTGGAATCCCTGGGGCCGTTGACCCTGGGCCGCCGCCTGAATTCCCGGCTGTGGCCCACCGCCTATGGCGCCGTGGTCTACAAGAAGGGCGCCGTGGTGCTCAACACCCTGAGCCAGTTCGTCGGGGAAGAGCAGTTCCTCAAGAGCTTGCGGGACCTGACCGCGAATCGCGCCTTCGAGTCGATCTCCACGGAAGACTTCATCGCGCATCTGGAAGCGCACACCGGCATCGACCTCGAGCCCTTCGCCGAACGGATGATCTACGGTACCGGGCTGCCCGAGGTCTACTACAGCTACGAGTTCGTCGAGGAACCCGGAGGCGCGTGGCGGGTGGTCGGCACCGCCGAACAGCAGGCGCCGTATCGCTACGCGGTGCGCGCGGTGCCGCTGGACGACGGCCGCTACGACATGCGGCGGGAGATGGTGTCCCAGGAGGCGGCTTCGGTTCCGGTGATCGCGCCGGTGGAGGTGGTGGTCGATGCCGGTGGCGACGGCGAATCCCGGGTCGCGGGCAAGCTGGTGATGAGCGATCCGGTCTACCGCTTCGATCTGCCCCTCGATCATCCGCCGCGCTCCTTCTGGCTCGACCGGGAGCGTGCGGTCTTCGGCCGCTTCTACAGCGCCGAGCAGTCGCCGAAGCGTACGGCGCTGCGCCGTGCACAGAGCCTGCTGGCCGAGGGGGATAACGCGGCTGCCGAGGAG
Source organism: Acidobacteria bacterium Mor1 (assembly GCA_001664505.1). Taxonomy (GTDB): domain Bacteria; phylum Acidobacteriota; class Polarisedimenticolia; order Polarisedimenticolales; family Polarisedimenticolaceae; genus Mor1. The sequence goes on along the minus strand of CP011806.1, from coordinate 2,185,428 downwards.
CTGTTCCGTTCGGTCTTCGAACAGCCGGTCCATCCGGGCGCGCCCAAGACCAATCTCGAGGCCCAGGTGCTCTGGCTCGAGGGCCGCATCCTCGACGCAGGCGCCCACACGAACCTCGCCTGGCTTTACCTGGACCAGGGGCGGATCGACGAGGCGGGGGAGGCGCTCCAGGCGGCGGAGGAGCAGATATCGTTCGGCGGGCGTCGCCGCTACCGCAGCCGGCTCTCGACGATCAACACCATGCTTGATTGGCGCTCGGGCACGTCCCCCAGGGCTCGGCGAGCGATGCAGGGGGTGGGGAGTTCCCTCAACGACGCCATCGTCGAGACCATTCGCGCCGGCCAGGCTCGGGCCTACGAAACCAGCCAGGTCGGGCGGAGTCTGGGCATCCTGCGTGCGCGCTACGAGGTGTTGTCCGGGAAGCCGGATGTGGCCCACCGCCGGCTCAAGCAGTGGAAGGACGACGGCATCCTGCGCTCGGCCGACGGCTACCTGTTGTTGGCGATCACCTCGGACATGCTGGGCGAGGGCAAGCTGGCCCTGGAAGCGCTCCAGGCGGCGGAGGCCCGGGGCGCCGATGTGTCGGCGCTTCAGCGGTTCGAGATCAACGGCACTCAGTGAGGCTCGGGGAACTCGAAGGTGCAGACCGGGTCCCGGGGGGTCGTGTAGCGAATTCGATTCGGCGCCGTTCCGACCACCCGTTCCAGGAACTCCGCCTCGAGCCTGCAGGGGATACGGGTGGCGCGCACCGCTGCCGGGAGGGGGCAGTGGCACTCCCGGATGCACACTCCCGCTTCTCGATCCGCGCCGGTTGACTTCACCCGTTCGATTTGCGGCATGAAGTTGCCCGCTGCCAGCACCTGCCTGGCTGCGGCCAATCTGGAGGCCAGCGGCTCTCGCTGCCCCTTGCGCCGGCCCAGCTTCCGTTCGTACTCCGCCTCCCGCTCCCGCCAGAGCTCGGCGAAGAACTCTTCCATGATCCGGGTCTCTCCGTTGTCCGACAGAAAGCGCAGTAGCCGGGTCAGCAGCGCACCGTCGTCGGAAGGAAAGACGGTGTCTCCCTTGCCGGTGACCTTGAAGGCCAGCGGCGGCCGTCCGGGGGCGGCCGGCTCAGGTGGCGCCGCCCGGGCGATCAGGCCCTGTTCTTCGAGGCGAAGCAGCTGGGCGCGCACCGCGGTTTTGGACAGATCCAGTGCCCGCACGAGGTCGTCCACCGTCGCCTGTCCCCGCCGCTTGAGAGTGGAGAGAATCCGGGTGCGGGTCTCAGGCAGCAGTCCACTGTTCCGGCGGCTCACGACGCGGAAGAGCTCCGTGGTCCCTTGGCGTGCCGGGAGAGGGTCACGGCAATTCGAGCGGCTCGACTGCGCAGGTACTCCGCATGTTCCGCCGGGAAGACTTCTTCGGCGACCTCACCGAACAGTGCCAGCCATTCGGTGAAGTGACGATGCTCCAGTTCCTCGATGGACCAGTGAAGCTTCGGCGGGTTGCCTCGCGGTGACGCCTGGAAGGTGGGTTCGCCGCGCAGCACCGAACGCCAGAAGCCGACCATACGATCGAGGTGATAGGGCCAGTCGGTGACCCGGCGGGCGAACACCGGCTCCAGCGATTCATGCTCACGCACCCGGGCGTAGAAGGTGTGGACCAGCCGTTCGATATCGCTCACCGAGAACTCGGGGCGGGCCGGTTGGGGTCCGATGACGTGGAGCTGGGTCATGAGCAGGTGCCTCCGTCGGTTAATATAGTCTATTGAAGTAGATTTTACGAATCGGGTTCGAAGATCATGGGAAAGTGGATTCTCGCCGGCCGCTCCTCCCCGCGGCCCTGTTGGCGGTATCCTGCGCGCTGCCGGATCGCAGGGTTCGGCCCACCATCGAAGCGGAGCCCGATTTGACCGAGAAGAACGGCCTGGTCGCGGGAATCGAAGCCGGCGGCACCAAGTTCATCTGTGCCGTCGCCGACGGTGAGGGTGCGGTGCTGGAGTTGGCGCGCATCGCCACCCGCACCCCCGAGGAGACCTTCCGCGACGTCAGGGACTTCTTTGCCGGGGCCTCGGCGGCCCACGGCCCTGTCGCCGGTGCCGGCGTGGCCAGCTTCGGCCCGCTGGACTTGCGCCCCGGCTCGCCGAACTACGGCCACCTGACCACGACTCCCAAGCCGGGTTGGCAGGGCTTCGACATCGGCGGCGCGGTGCGGGAAACCCTGGGCGCGCCGGTGCGCATCGACACCGACGTCAACTGTGCCGCCCGGGCCGAGGGCATGGCAGGCGCGGCCCGCGGGCTCTCCCACTTTGCCTACATGACCGTGGGAACCGGCATCGGAGTCGGGGTCTTCTCCGCAGGCGATTCGGTCAGGGGGGCGGGCCATACGGAGATCGGCCACATGCGGGTGCCCCGGGCCGCAGGAGATGAGCGCTTCCCCGGCGTCTGCCCCTACCACGGCGACTGCGTCGAAGGCCTGGCGTCCGGCCCTGCGATGGCTGAACGCTGGGGCTCGCCTGCCGAAGAACTACCCGACGATCACGACGGCTGGCGCATCGAGGCGTTCTACATCGGAACGCTCTGCGCCAACCTCACCTTTGCACTGCGCCCCGAGAGGATCATCCTCGGTGGCGGCGTGTTCCAGCGAGCCTCCCTCTACGAGCGGGTGCGCACCGCCTATCGCGCGGCGGCTGCAGGCTACGCCCTGTCGGAGATCGAACAGGACACCGAGAGCTTCCTGGCATCGCCGGGACTGACCCAGGAGCCGCCGGGGCTCGTTGGAGCACTGCTCCTGGGCAAACGCGCCGCGGAGTCGATTCGAGGCGGGTGAGTTTGCGCGCCACGGCGTCAGATATCGAGTTCGTCCGACTCTGCGAGTACCTCCCCGAGGAGGTCTTGCATGCCCATGGCCGTCGCCGATTCGCGGATGCTCCGTTGTTCGTCCGAGGTGCCACCTTCGAAGAGCCGTCGCAGGTCTCGTCTGCTGCGATGGCTACCGTGATCAATCCAGATCAGCTTCGAAAGTGCGGCATCCCGACGCGATACCACGGGGAAAACGGATCCAGGCGAGATTTCGACCATACCTGATCGGTCAAGTTCCCCCGGGATCAAGCATCGGACGTAGAGGTCGAGCTTCAGCACCAGCTCCGGATCGAGCAGTTGAAACATCTTCCTGTCGGCGATTGCCTTTCGAGCGGTTTCAGAACTGAACTCGAATCCCGCGTCCTTCAGTGCGCTGAGGAGCGGGCCTTCGAGGCGGCCGACCGCGTCAGGACCAGCACGAGGTCGATGTCCTGGGTCATCCGCGGCTCGCCATACACGATGGCCGTGATGCCCCCCGTCAGGTGGTATCGAATTTCGAGCCTGTCGAGAATCTCGGTGACGCGATTCAGGGCCGGCAGGAACGAGTCAGCGGGCAGCACGGTTGCGCCGCTCCTCGGCCCATGCACGAAACTTCGGGTCCGAACCGTAGATGCGGAGCGCCAGTTCCCAGCGCAGTTCCTCGCCGGAGATGCCGGGCGTTTCGCGCAGAATGGTCCGCTTGAGGTACTCACGGGACCATAGGCGCAGGGCTTCCGCTTGCCGCACCTTCTCGGCGGGAGTCAGGGCGGCGACGCGTTTGGCGTAGCTCTCCGGCGCAGAATCCATGGATCGATCTTAGCGGAGTTCCGGCCCCGCAGGTAGCGATATGCGGAGCGGCCTAGACCCCGAACTCGCCCGCTTCCCAGCTGATACCGAGCTCATCGGGCGGAGCCATGTAGCCCACCAGCGCCGAGGCCGCGACCACCGCCGGGCTCGCCAGGTAGCCCAGGCCGCCGAGGCCCATGCGGTTCTGCCAGTTGCGGTTGAAGGTGGTGATCGCCACCTCCCCCTTTTCCAGGGCATCGGCGCCCTGGCCGAAACAGGGGCCGCACCAGGAGTCGCGGATCTGGCCGCCGGCTTCCCGCAGCACGTTGGCGATCGACTCGCCGTCAAGCCGGGAGTCGGGCTTTTCGATCAGCTGCTTCACGCCGCCGGAGCCGGGGAAGATCACGAAGTCGGTGACCGCCTTCTTGGCGCCGGCACGGTTGCCCGCACGCAGGATCAGCGCGGCGGAGAGCAGGTCGTCGTAGCTGCCGTTGGTGCAGGAGCCGATGTAGGCCTTGTCGAACTTGATCCGTTCCTTGGCCACCTCACCTGCCGGGAAGGCGTTGCCCGGGCTGTAGGGCTTGGCGATCATCGGTTCCACCGAGGACAGATCCAGGGTCTCGTCGATCGCGTAGCGGGCGTTCTTGCCCGGCTTGATCCGCGGGTAGGGCAGCTGCGATTCGGACATGCCCTTCTCGGCGTACCACTTGTAGGTGATGTCGTCGGCGGCGAAGATGCCGTTCTGCGATTCTCCCTCGGCCATCATGTTGCAGATGGTGTTGCGGTAGGCGATCGGGAGCTGTTGGTCGGCGTCGATGAACTCCACCGACATGCCCTGGGACTGCCTGGCGCCCCAGGTCTCGAGCAGCTTGAGCACGATGTCCTTGCCGCTGACCCAGGGCTGGAGCTTGCCCCGCAGCGTCACCCGGCGCGCCTTGGCCAGGGTGAAGTAGATGTAGCCGGTGGACCAGCCGAACCCCGAGGTGGTCGAGCCGACCCCGATACCGATGGCGCCGTAGGCTCCGTAGGCCCGGCTGTGGGAGTCGGCGCCGGGGATCATCAATCCGGGCAGCACCAGCCCCTGCTCGGGGAAGTAGAAGTGGAAGATTCCGTCGCCGGGGTTGGCGTAGTGCGGGTGTCGGATGTCGTACTTCTCGGCGAACTGCTTCGAGATCTGGGTCTGCTTGTCGTCCGAGTCCTTGCCGGTGAACACGAAGTGATCGTTGGCCACGGCGATCTGCCGCGGGTAGATCGTGTTGCCGCCGGTGATCTGGTTGAAGGTGTGGATCGCGAAGGGGCCGGTGCCGTCGGAGACCGGCAGCAGGTCGGCGTAGACCCGCAGGGTCTTGCCCGGCACGACCTCGGCGTTCTTGTCGACCCGGTGAGCCCAGATGATCTGTTCGGTGGTGGTCAAGCCGTCGGCGATCGAGGCGTCGGGCCACTCCACCCGGGGTTCCTGGCGCACCGAGGCCGCGAACTCCCGGCGTCCCACGGCGAAGATGCCTCCGCCCTGGCGGATGTCCTCTTCCTTGGCGGTCAGCGGGACCGGCGTGTAGTCCTTGTCCTGGGTCTCATTGCGCAGGGCGCGGCTCTTGGGATCGAAAGAGAATTCGTCGCCGTCCTGGGCGTCCGCCACCGCCTCGGGGCTCTGCACCACATGCAGCCCGAGGTTCAGCGAGTTGCGGCGGAAGATGTCCCCCATGTTCTCGCCACAGACCACGACCATCTCGAGGCCGACCTCTTCGGCAACCGCCTTCAGTCCGGCGGGGCTCATCTCGCGGGAGGAGCCGATGGCGAAACGGTCGCCGGCGATGACGAAGGTTTCGCCGCTGTGGACCCGCTTCCGGAAGTCGGGCATCAGGTAGTAAAAGGAGCCGACCTTCCACTTCTCGTCGAGGGTGTCGAGCCCTTCGGACACGCAGTAGGCCGCCGGAGTGATCTGGTCGGTGTCGATGGCGTCCAGCTTCTTGCCCGGCGTTTCGGGGTCCCAGAAGATCAGGGCCTTGCCCTTGAGGGTCGTCGCCTGCTTACCCCCGCCGCCGGCGGAGGAACCGCTGTCGAGGGAGTCGGAAGAGACACCGGGAAGCAAGCGCGCGGGCTGAATCGTCTGCATGGGTTCCTCTAGGATTTTCGAAGGGATTCGGGCTGGGCAATATATCAAACGGGCTGCTTCCCCGGGCGCCCGGCCAGGGCCCGCCGGATCTTGTGGGTCACCCCCGAGACCGCCTGTTCTTCGAGCTCCGCGAGGGGCGCCCAGCGCAGGTTCTTGCGCCCCGAGACCCGTCCTTTGAGCAGCCGGCAGGGCAGGATCGCGATATCCAGTCGCCGGTCGAGGATGCCGTGGCGAGCCCGGCCTGCCTGGGCTTCCGGGGCGACCTCGAGGCCGTGATCCCGCTCCAATTCGCGGGCCAGGACGCCGGCGGCGCCAGCCTCGCCGGCCCCGGCTGCCCCCGTCGAACGCCCCTTGCCGCCGGTGGCCGGTATCTCCCGGGCGGGCAGGTCCCAGTTGCCGCGGAACGGGCTTAGCCCGGCCGGGCGCTCCAGCAGCACCTTGTCCCCCCGTTCGATCCACGCTGCGGCCACCTGCACTGTCCGGGTCCTGGCCCGGGGCACCGGTCGAGGGAACGCCTCGGGGCGTCCCTGGCGGCAAGCCTCGCAATGGCGCCGGACCGGGCAGGTCAAGCAGCGCGGGTCTTTGGGGGAACAGACCGTGGCCCCGAGTTCCATCAACGCCTGATTAAGGTCGCCGGGGTCCGGGCCCTGGGCCAGCAGGGCGGCCCGCTCCCAGAGTGTGCGGTCGAGGCCGCTCCCGGGCGGATCGTCCAGGGCGTACCAGCGGCTCAGGACCCGCCGAACGTTGCCGTCGAGGATCGGTTCGCAGAGGTCGAAGGCGATGCTGGCAATCGCCCCGGCGGTGTAGCGGCCGACTCCGGGGAGCGCCAGGATCTCGGCGGGGTCCCGGGGCACCCGGCCGCCGTGGCGTTCCATCACCGCCTTCGCGCCGGCGTGGAGCATCCGCGCCCGCCGGTAGTAGCCGAGCCCGCTCCAGCGGGCCAGGACCTCCTCCTCGCCGGCAGCGGCCAGGGAGGCCACGTCGGGAAACCGCTCGAGAAAGGCCTGGTAGTAGGGGATGACCGTGGCCACCTGGGTCTGCTGGAGCATGATCTCCGAGACCCAGATCGCGTAGGGGTCGCCGGTACGGCGCCAGGGGAGGTCCCGGCGGTTCTCCCGGTACCAGGCCAGCAGGTCGGCGCGTAGCTCGGGGATCGCCGGGGATCGGCTCACTCGGCCGGGGTCTCGGGGGCCGCCTCGGTCTGGGGCGGCCCGGGCGCCGGGGACGCCTTGGCCTTGGGTACCCGCTGGTGCAGCTGCAGCCGCTCCACCGGCCGGCCGTTCCGGATGTGTACCTCGAAGATCTCGTCGCAGTCGGCGGCGGTGACCCCCTGGTACCAGATTCCCTCGGGGTAGACCGCGATCACCGGGCCGACCTCGCACTGGTCCAGACAGCCGGCGGCGTTGATCCGGACCTCATCCTTGAGTCCTGCCTCTTTGACCGACTGTTTCAGCCGGGCCCGGATCTCCCGGGCCCCTTCCAGGGCGCAGCAGCCCCGGGGGCTGCCCTCGGGCCGCTCGTTGACGCAGACGAAGACGTGGCGCTTGTAGAGGGACATGGGGGAATGCTAGCAGCCCCGGGCCTGTGCTACATTCCCGGTTTGTTTCCAGGCCTTTGGGGCCCACCGACACGATTTCAGGAGACAGGCATGCCGCTGCTCACCATCGACACGCTGAAGAAAGCCGAGAGCAAGCTCGCCGCCGAGATTGCCGACAAGAAAGAGTCCCTGGGCCAGGCCGAGCTCCGCGCCATGCGCAAGAAGCTCAAGCGCGCCCAGCGCAAGCGCCGCCGCCTGGTGGTTGCCGACGAGAAGAAAGCCGCGGCCGCCAAGAAGGCCGGGGGTGATAGCGGCGGCGAAGCTGCCGAAGCCGCCAGCGAGTAACCCCCGGTGAAGACGCCCCGCCGGGTCAGTCGCCGGCGGGTCGCCCCGTGCCGGGTCTTCGATGTCCAGCAGGTCGGCTACGAGCTGGACGGCCACGACGCGCCTCGGGACTACTACGTCATCGAGGCCCCCGACTGGATCAACGTCATCCCGCTGACCGACGACGACCAGGTCGTGATGGTCAAGCAGTACCGGGTCGGCGTCGAGCGTTTCACCCTCGAGATCCCCGGCGGTATGTGCGAGCCCGGGGAGGATCCGGTCGAGACCGCGGCCCGGGAACTCCGCGAGGAGACCGGCTACGCCTGCGCCGAGATGATCCCTCTGGGTTCGGTCGAACCCAACCCTGCGATCCAGAACAACACCTGCTTCACCTACCTGGCCCGGGGCGCGTATCAGGCCGGCCCCCAGGAACCCGACGGCGACGAGGACATCGAGCTGTCGACGGTGCCGCTGCAGTCGATCCCGTCGCTGATCGCCAGTGGAGAGATCACCCACTCGCTGGTGGTGGCGGCGTTCTATCTGTTGAACCTGCGGGACTCGTAGTCCGCGTCCGGCAGCGTGTTGTCGGCGAGTCTCCGGCAGGCCGGGCTTCTAGCGCCGGCCCTTCATCAACGCCCGAGTCAGGATCCAGTCCATCAGCGCCGGTGAGAGCTTGTTGACCCAGGCCATCGCCTTGCCCTCCAGCGACAACACCATCTCCCGCCGCCGGGAGTCCGCCATCGAGACGATGGCCTGTGCCACCGATTCGGCGGAGTGCCGTGCCAGCCGGGTGCCCTTCTGTTCGGGGCCGTTGCGCAGGCGCCGCTTTGCGAACTCGCTCTCGGTCGACGACGGGTAGATCAATCCGACGGTCACTCCGGTGCCGGCGAGTTCCGGCCGCATCGCCTCAGCCATTCCCTGCAGGGCGAACTTGCTGGCCGAGTACGCGGTGTAGTGGGGGATCCCGCGCTTCCCCACCACCGACGAGATCAGCAGGATCCGGCCGCTACCCCGGGAGACCATGCCGGAGATGAAGGGGCGCACCGTGCGCAGCACCCCCATCACGTTGATCTCCAGGACCCGCGCCATCTGCTCGTCGCTGGTCTCCTCGATCCGGGCGTCGAGGCCGATGCCGGCGTTGGCGATCACCACGTCGGGGACGCCCTGGTTCTCGAGGATCTCGGCGGCCATCGTTTCCATGCCCGTGGCGTCGGCCACATCGGCGATCAGCGGCACGACCCGCCCCGGCGGGCACTCGGCGACCAACTCGTCCAGCCGCGCGGCGTTGCGGGCGGTGGCGATCACCAGATCGCCCCGCCCCGCGAACATCTTCGCCGCGGCCCGCCCGATGCCTTCGGAGCCGCCGGTGATCAGAACCGTCTTGCCGCTCGCCGCCACGGCTACTCCGCGACCCGCAGGTTCAGGCTGCCGACCTTCTCGATCGTCGCTTCGAGTCGATCGCCCGGCTCGACCGGGCCGACTCCCGCGGGCGTACCGGTCATCACCAGGTCGCCGGGTTCGAGGGTCACCAGCTGCGAGATGAAGGCGACCAGGTCCGCCGCCGAGCGCACCATGCTCGAGGTGTTGTCCTGTTGCCGGATCTCACCGTTGACGGCGAGGGAGATGTCGAGGCCGGAGCCGTCGCCTACCTCCGCCGCAGGCGCGACCACCGACACCGGTGCAGACTGATCGAAGCCCTTGGCCAGGAACCAGGGCTCGCCCCGCTTCTTGAAGCCGGACTGCATCTGGCGCAGGGTCAGGTCGAGGCCGACGGCGTATCCCGCGATCGCCGCCGCCGCCTCTTCAGGAGAAGCCTTGCGGCAACGCTTCCCGATCAACGCCACCAGCTCCACCTCGTGGTGGATCGCCCCTCGGTCCCGGGGCAGGTGCAGGGTGTCGCCGCCGTGGGCCAGCGCCGTCGACGGCTTCTCGAACAGCACCGGCTCCTCGCCGACCTGGGCGTTCATCTCCTCGGCATGGGCGGCATAGTTGCGGCCGACCGCCACGATCTTGCCCACGGCGACCCGTTCGCCGCTGCCCCGCAGGACCACGTGGTCCCGGGGCGGGGGAGCCATCACCCCCGGCTTGTTCTGCCACAGGTGCCAGGAGCCCTCGGCCGAGGCCACCAGACGCTCGGATTCGTCCAGCACCACCCCCCGGGCAAAGGCGACGCTCTTGCCCCGGCGGGTGACCTCCCCGCGGCTGGTCAGCCGCCCCCGCCCCCCGGAGATGAACTGGACGTTCAGCGAGATGGTGGCGCACCACCATTCCTTGGGGATCGAGGAGACCACGGCGCCTCCCAGCGACGTGTCGAGCAGGGTCGAGACCACCCCGCCGTGGGCCACGCCCCGGCGGTTGCAGTGATGGGGCTGCAGCTCGAGGGCGACCTCGCAGACACCCCCCTCCTTGCGGACGAGCTCCATGCCCATGAACTTGTTGAACGGTGGGACCTGCACCTGGCTTCCTTCCTTGCCGCGGGATTGGGTCACGCAGCATACTTCAGGTGATGCATAATAAACGTGACGCCCGATGCTCCGTCCCCCGTCGGGCGATCCGTGAGGAGTGTGTGTTCGATCGAGCGCTCGTCGCGGGGGGGCTGCTGGCCGCCCTGCTGCTGATGCCCGCCACCACCGCCCTGGCCCAGGGGCTCGATATCCCGTTCGAGGTCGGTCAACCCTTTCCCGAGTTGAGCCTGCCCTCGGCCGAGGACGGTCAGCCGCTGTCGATCCGGGATTTCCGCGGCAAGAAGGTGGTGCTCCACGTCTTCGCCTCCTGGTGAGCAGGCTGCCGAAGACACGTGCCCGGGTGGCACGAAGCGACCAGGCAACTTCAGGAAGACGGCAAGCTGGTGATGCTCGGCATCCTTCAGGAGCAGCACGGCGACCGGGCCCGGCTGTTCATGCAGTGGAAGCAGATGGACTGGCCGTTAATGGTCGACTCCCTCAATCTGCTCGAGGTCACCGTCGTGCCGGTCACCGTGGCGATCGACGAGCACGGCATCGTGCGTCACGTCGGCCTGCGCCAGCGGGACGCCGCCAACATCGGCGAGCTGTTCGTCGACAAGACCTATCCGGCTCCCGGCGATTCCTCCGACGGAGAGAGTTCGAAGACCGGCGGCAAGGAAGCGGGTGACGGAGGCGATCGCCGCCGCGCCGCTTCCCGGGACATCTCCCGACTCAAGGCCGAGGCGATTCGCAGCGGCACTGCAGACGCGTGGCGGGCCTACGCCGAACAGCTCGTGTTGTGGGGCGGGGAGCGCCGGGTCAGCGAGGCGATCGATGCGTACCGCAGTGCGGTCGCTCTCGATGCCGATCACGGCTACACCCACTTCCGTCTGGCCGCCGCCTCGCGCATGCGCTACGACAGCCCCGAGGGTGAGGCCACGGATTTCAGCGACGCCATCGAGCACTGGAGCCGTGCCCTCGAGATCGATCCCAATAACTACATCTGGCGCCGCCGCATCCAGCAGTACGGGCCGCGCCAGGCCAAGCCCTACCCGTTCTACGACTGGGTCGCCGAGGCCCGTGACGCGATTAGCGCCCGTGAGGAGGAGCCGCTGCCGCTGGTGGTGGAACCCGCCGGCGCCGAGTTGACCTCACCCCAACGCGAGTTTCAGGCCGATGCTTCGGAGGTGGGAGAGCCCGATCCCGGCGGCAAGGTCACCCGGGATCAGGGACGCTTCATCGAGGTGGAGAAGGTCGTGGTGCCCGAGAAGGTGGCGCCGGGGCAATCGGTGCGGGTGCACCTGGAGTTCCGGCCCAACGAGCAGACCGGCACCCACTGGAACAACGAAGCCCGGGAACTGGCGGTCTGGATCGATCCGCCCGAGGGCTGGCAGGTGGACCGGCGCCGGCTGACCGTGCCGATCCCGCGGGAGCGGATCAGCGACGAACCCCGCCGGGTCGAATTCGAGGTCCAGGTTCCGGCCGGGGCCGAGAAGGGTGTGCGACTGCCGGTATACGCCGTCTACTACGTGTGCGAAGATATCGACGGAACTTGCCTTTACCGTCGTCACGACATTCCGGTGCGGATCGAAGTCGGCGAATAAGCCGGCCGGGCGCAACGGGCCCTCGGGGGATCGACATGCCCGGCACTCGCTTGCGCCCATTGGGGCTGCTGTTAGCTCTCCTGGCCCCGTTTGCCTTCTCCGCCGCGGCCGAGCCCGAGCGCTTCCCGCCGGTACCGCTTTACACCCCGAACCTGATCGTGCCGATCGAGGCTGCCGGAACCGATCTGGAGCCCCAGGTCGAGGTGCAGATCCAGGTCGATGCGCTCGGTCGCGTCGCCGAGGTCGAGATCCTCTCGATCCGCCCGTCGTCGGAGCTGGACGACGCCTTCCGCCGGGTTGTCGTGGAAACCCTCGAGCGTTGGCGTTACGCCCCCGCCCTCGAGGACGGCAAGCCGGTGGCGACCCAACTCAGTTGGGGCGTCCAGTTTCCCAAGCGCATCGAACAGCCCGAGGGAGAGTTCGTGCTGGAGCGCGGCCGGTCGCTGTTGAGCTCCGCAATGGACTCCGGAGGCTCGAACCGCGGACAGTCCTTGCGGCGCGAGATCCTCAGCATGCCGATCGAGGCACGGCTGAAGCGGCTGGAGAAGTTGGCGGCGCTGGCCAACGATCAGCTCAAGCAGGAACAGGTTCAACAGCACGCCACTCCGCTGGTGGTGGTCTACACCGATTCTCAGCAAGAGGGCATGGCGGCCGTGGTGGCCAACAACATCGAGGCGACCTTCAAGGCGCTCCACGGTATTCTCGATGGACGTATCCAGGCCCAGCCCGAGCCGTACCGGGTGGTGGTCTTCATGTTCGAGACGCGGGCCCAGTACCAGGGCCTGCAGCTACGAGGCCAGTCTGTGGAGTGGTCGGCGGGGTTCTACTCGCCACTGGGATTGCTCGCGTTCCATACCGAGATGCCGACCCGCGAGTCGTTGCTCGCGATCATGCTGCACGAATCGACCCACGCGTTCATCGATCGCTACCTGGCCAAGCCGGGGGTGGTGTTCCCCCGCTGGCTCGACGAGGGCTTTGCCGAGTACGTGGGGAACTCTCAGGTGAAGAAGGGGGTGCTGATTCCCGGCCGAACCCCGAAGAAACGGCTCTTCGGGGGGCCTTGGGGCGTGCTGATCGGGAAGTCCCACCAGTCGATCTCGGCCGACACCGTGCGCAAGGCGGTCTCGCGCAAGGAAAACATCACCCTGGAGAAGCTCCTCGGCTCGAGCCGGGATGAGTTCTACGGTACCCGCCATGACGTCTACTACTCGACGGCCTGGTTGGCCGTGCACTTCCTGCGGCATGGCCAGGAGGGTTGGGAGCAGAAGTTCCCCGACCTGATCCTCTACGTTGCCGAAGGTTACCCGGCGATCGACGCCTTCCGTCAGGTCTATGGCGAACCGGCGGAGTTCGAGGAGGCCTTCCTGCGCTACGTGAAGAAGTTCTAGCGGGGCGTCGCTTCGTTGTAGATCGCCAGGTGCTTCTTGGCCTCGTCGGGCCGGCCGGCGTTCCGATGGCAAAGCCACAGGTAGTAGTGCGCGTTCGCGAAACTCGGGTCCAGGCTCAGGCCGTGTTCCAGGGTCTTGATCGCCTCGTCGTAGCGTTCCAGGTAGGAGAGCGAGATTCCCAGGTTGAAATGCGCCTGGGCCCGAGAGGGGTTGATCGCCACCGCCCTGGCCAGCGCGGCTTCCGCCTCGCTCCAGCGTTCGATGCGGATCGCGGCGAGTCCGAGGTTGAGCTGGGCCAGCTCGTGCTGCGGGAGTGCTGCCGCGGCCCGGGTCAGCAGGTCGTAGGCCTGCTGGAAGTTGTTGCCGGCGAGCTGCTGAACCCCTTCCTGGAGCAATGCCTCGGGGTCTTCGACCTGGTTCAGTTTCTCGGCCATGGCCTGCTGTTGAGCACGGCGGTCGTCGGCCGTGCCGAACAGGAAGACCATGGCCTTTTGCGAGACCGGGTCTTCGGGAGCCCGGGCCAACATCTTGCGGAAAACCCCTTGTGAAGCTTCGACGTGCCCGAGGTCGTAGAGATCCCAGGCGGTCTGGAGCAGAAAAGAGGTGAGCATCGGATGCAGACGCTCCTTGCTGTCGGGGAGCGAGCCGTCGAAGCGTTCGAGCCATTCGGCGAACTCGACGACCTTGCCGGTCTTGGCCAGCAGCATCAGGTAGGCGCTCATGGTCCCGATGGCCAACTTTTCCTGGTTCTTCACCACCGGCTCCAGCAGGCTCAAGGCCTCCTCCCACTGTTCATTCAGCAGGGCGTAGTCCATCAGGCGTCGACGGACGAGGCCGCTGGGTTTGACCTCCATCAGCTTCCGGTAGGTAACCAGTGCGTCTTCGACCTTCTCCAGGCGTTCCTGGAGGTGCGCGGTCACCTTCAGGAGGTGCACGTCCTCGGGGGTGCTTTCGAGCCTCAGGCGGGTGACCCGCAGGAGTTCCTCCAGTTCGGCCTGTGCCGTTTCCGGGTTCTCTGCCAGATAGCGCAGGGCGCCGGGGGGCAGCGGAGCCTGGGGATTGCCGATGCGTTGGATCAGAAGCTTGCGGAAGCGCTCGACCTCTTCTGGGGCGCTCTCGTTCTTGCGGTGGTACTCGAGGAGCGTCGCAAGGATGCTCGCGGACTCGGGGCAACTCTCGTGGGCCCGCTTGAGGTTCTCGAGCTGTAGGTCTGGCCGCTCCTGCATCTCGGCGATGCGCGCCGCCCGGATCTGGCGCACGCAGGTCGGGGAGGGGAGCAGCTCCTCGGCGAGTGCAGGGCAGGCGACCAGGAACAGCAGGATGCCGGACAACATTGCGCGGGTCATGGCGTTGGAACTCCTGAAAGCTGGCGGAATCATACCAGCAGAACCCCTTGCCGGGGCGCCGGCTATCCTTCGGCGGCGATCCTCTCCACCGCTTCCCAGACCCGCATGAAGTTGCCGCTGCACATCTTGACGATGTCCTCGTCGGAGTAGCCCTCGTCCTGGAGCGCCCGGATCAGGTCGGGATACTTCGAGACATCTTCGAGGCCCAGGGGTAGGGAAGAGACGCCGTCGTAGTCCGAGCCGAAGCCGACGTGATCGACGCCGACCAGGCTGACCACGTGGTTGATGTGGTCGACCACGTCACCCAGGGTGGTCTGCACCGGCGGGTTCTCGGAGTAGAACTTGCTGCGCAGCGCCTGGCCTTCGGGGCTGTTCCACTCGACGCCGGCCTCCTCGACCCAGGCGCCGACGGTGCTCCACATGTTCGAGGAGTACTCCCGGGCGGCCGCGGTGAGGAACGCGGAGCCGAAGTTGATGCCGATCACGCCGCCGTTTTCGGCCAGCGCCTTGATCATCTCGTCGTTCATGTTTCGTTCGAAGTCCGGCGTGAATTTCCGCGCCGAAGAATGGGAGGCGATCAGCGGAGCCTCGGTAAGCTCGATGACCTGCCAGAAGGTGTCGTCGGAGACATGGGAGATGTCGATCATGATGCCCAGCCGGTTCATCTCGGCAACCACCGCGCGGCCGAAGGGGCTCAGGCCCTGGTGCAGTTTCTCGTCGGCGTAGGAGGAGTCGCAGATCGCGTTGTTCTCCGAGTGGGTCAGGGTGATGTAGCGCACGCCCCGGTCGAAGAAGTGCTGCAGGTTGGCCAGATCTCCTTCTACGGGGGCGCCGTTTTCCATACCCATCGGCAGCGCGATCAGGCCGCGTCCGTAGATCTCCTGCACCTGGGCGGGGCTTCGGGCGATGGCGTACTTGTCCGGCCACTTCTCGACAAAGCCCTCCACCATGTCGATCAGCGAGTCTGCGTAATCCTTGGCGCCCCCCTCGGTCTGATAGCTGGCGGGCACGTAGATCGACATGAATGGGGCGTCGAGGCCGCCCGCCTTGGCCCGGGGGTAGTCGAAGTGGCCGTCGTCGGTCCGTTGGGAGATGTCCGCCCATTTCTCGTCGAGGCGATAGGGGACATCGACATGGGTGTCCATGATCAGGGTGCTCCGGGCCAACAGCACCGCGGCGTCTTCCCGCTCAGAGCCGGCGGACGTCGCCGCCGGGTCGGAGGCTCCGCCGCACCCGGCGGCCATCGAGAAGAGGGTGGCGAGGAGTGCGATCGAGGCGAATGAACGGCGGGCGGGTTGGGGCATGGGAACTTCCTTCTCGATCTGCGGGGGCGGAACGGTCCGAGCCTACGCGGGGTCCGGTCAGGCGGTCAACACCAGCGGGCTCCCCTCGCGGATCACCAGCGTGTGCTCGAAATGGGCCACGCGGCTCCGGTCCCGGGTGCGGATCGTCCAGCCGTCGTCGTCGGTGAACACTCGGGGGGAGCCCTCGGTGACAATCGGCTCGATGGTGATCACCAGATTCTCGGTCAGAGGTTCGTCGGCCCAGGGTTCGTAGGCGCTGGGGATCTGGGGCGGCTCGTGGACCGTGTGGCCCACGCCGTGTCCGCAGAGTTCGCGCACCACCTCGAGGCCCGCCGGGCGGAGGGTCTCTTCGATGCGCCGGCCGATGGCGTTGATCGGTGCGCCGGCCCGGGCCACCTCGAGGGCCTCGGCAAGCGATCGCCGGGTCCAGCGGATCAGTGCGCGGGTCCTGGCCGTGACCGGCGGCACCGCGACGGTGATGGCCGTGTCGGCCACGTAGCCGTCGAGCTCGGGCGTGACATCCAGCTTGACCACGTCGCCGGGGTGGATGACCCGGTCGCCGGGGACGCCGTGAACCGCCTCGTCGTCGATGCTGATCAGCATGTAGCCGGGGAACCCGTAGGCCAGGGTCGGCGCCGAGCGGGCGCCGTGCTTTTTGAAGATGCGGCGGGCGATGGCGTCCAGGGAGCCGGTGGTTACCCCCGGGCGTACTTCATGGCGGACCGTCTCCAGGACTTCCCGGGCGACCGCGGCCGCTCGCTCCAGGCCCTGCAGGTCGCTCTTGCCGTCAATCGACATCGAACCCTCCCGTGGTTCAGCGTCTCGAAGTGACCGCGGCCTTGGCCAGATCCTTGGCCGTGCTCCACAGCGGTCCGGGAAACTTGTGCACCTTCTTCAGCACGTCGGTGAAGGCGCCGAGAAACCAGCTCACGTCCTCGTCGCTCCAGGTCAGGGTCGGCAGCAGCTTGATGATGTCGACGTGGTGTCCCGCCACCTGGGTCAGCACCCTGTGCTGATTGAGCAGCGGCATGATGATCGCCTGGGGGAACAGACCGCCGTCGGCCTTGTGGATCAGCTTCCAGCCGGTCTTGAGCGAGAAGGAGGTCGGCTCGCCGAACTCGATGCCGATCATCATGCCCTTGCCGCGGATCTCCTTGAGCAGCTCGAACTCATCGACCAGCGCCCGCAGGCCGCCGATCAGTTTCTCACCCTTGTCGGCGGCGTTCTCGATCCAGCCCTCGGTCTCCATCACGTGGAAGGTCGCCAGGCCGCAGGCCATGGCCAGGCCCCCCTGGCCGAAGGTCGAGGAGTGCACCACGCAGCGGTCCAGGGTGGAGAACACCCCTTCGTAGATCTCGTCCCGCATGATCACCGCGCCGATCGGCACGTAGCCGCCAGAGAGCGACTTGGCGATCAGCACAATGTCCGGCTCGAAGCCTTCGACATGCTGGTAGGCGAAGAGCTTGCCGGTGCGGCCCATGCCGGTCTGCACCTCGTCGACGATCAACCGGGTACCGTGGCTTCGGCATAGCTCCTGGGCGCCGAGCAGATAGGCGGGGTCGGCCTCGTAGACCCCCTTGCCCTGAATCGGTTCCAGGATCAGCGCGGCGGTCGGCGAGGTGTCGAGGGCTTCTTCCAGCGCCGCGAGGTCGCCGAAGGGAATCTTCGCCGAGCCGGGCATGAAGGGCGCGAACCCTTCCCGGAAGCTCTCGCAGCCGTTGAGCGACAGCGCGCCGTAGGTCAGGCCGTGAAAGGAGCGGCTGGCGTGGAGCACCCGCGGCCGGTCGGTCTCGCAGCGGGCGAACTTGAGCGCCGCCTCGACGCACTCGGTGCCGGAGTTGGTGAAGTGCACCTTCTGCAGGTGCGGGATCTTCTGAAGTAGTTTCTCGGCCAGCAGTCCCGGGAGGGTCATCGGCGCCATCTGGATCTTCCAGGCGTCGTCCATCTCCAGGTAGTCGCGGACCGCCTGTTTGAGCACCGGATGGTTGCGGCCGATGTTGAACATGCCGTAGCCGGTCAGGCAGTCGAGGTACTTGTTGTCCTCCCGGTCCCACAGGTAGGCGCCCTCGCCCCGGGGGTAGACCCGGTCGAAGCCGATCGTGCGGAAGACCTTGGCCAGCTTGGGATTGATGTTGTCCTTCAGCAGGTCCATGGTCTCGTCCCGGCGGGACTCGACGAGCCCTCGAAGGTCGAAACCGGTTTCGGTAGAAGAACTGCTCATCGGGTGTCGTTCCATCCCATCGGTCCCGGTGGTAACCTGCCCTGTCGGCGCGCCGGGAGTGAACTTCCATTCTAGCCGTTTCGCGCCCACGGGGTGAGCGCAGTCCGTTGAGCGGGGAACGGGTACAGTCCAGGGGCAAACCGGCGGGAACCCGGCATCCGTTGATGGGTGCGGATCTGTTTACGCTGTTCGGAGCCTTTGCCCGCCACGGGCTACCCTCGGCCCGGCACCTCCACCACGGGTTGATGTTCGCCGGATCCGGCCTGGCCCGGCTGCCGCTGCGGCTGCTGGAGAAGCCGATCTTCGCCTTGAGGCGCCGGGGCCGCCCCGAGCCGGAGCCGCTGTTCATCGTCGGGCACTGGCGCTCGGGGACGACCCATCTCCACAACCTGATGAGCCGCTCGCCGGCCTTCGGCCTGATCTCCCCGCTGGCCTCGGGGATCCCCTGGGAGCTTCTGACCCTGGGCACCTGGTTGCGGCCGCTGCTGGAACAGGCGCTGCCCGAGGATCGCCACATCGACCGGGTGGCCGTGCGGCCCGATTCGCCCCAGGAGGATGAGATCCCGCTGGCCAACATGCAGCTCCTGTCGGTGTTCCACGCGCTGTACTTTCCGCGGCGGTTCCGGGAGCTGTGGGAGCGATCGGTCTTCTTCGATGGAGTGCCGGCCGTGGAACTCGAACGCCGCGGCCGAAGGTTGCGGCAGCTCTACGCAAAGATCGCGGTGCATCAGAACACGCCGCACCTGTTGATCAAGAACCCGGTCTACACCGCCCAGATCCCCTGGCTGCTCCGGATGTTCCCCCGGGCGAAGTTCGTGCACATCTACCGCAACCCCTACGAGGTGTTCGTCTCGACGGTGCACTACTACCGGCGGATGCTGTCGGAACTCGCGCTTCAACCCTGGGAGCAACTCGACATCGAGGCGTTCGTGCTGGAGATGTTCCCCCGGCTGATGGACCGGCTCTACGCCGATGCTGTGGACCTGCCCGAGGATCGTTTCTGCGAAGTGCGCTTCGATCGGCTCGAGGCGGATCCGGTCGGGCAGGTCGAGGCCGTGCATCGACAGTTGAAGATCGATGGCTGGAAGGCGGCCAGACCCCAGGTCGAACTCTACCTGGATACGATCAAGGGGTACGAGAAGAACCGGTTCCAGATCACCGATCGCCAACTCGTGTCGGTCGAGACCCGCTGGTCCGCCTACCTGCAGCGCTGGGGCTTCGGCTGGCCGGTAGGGTGAGTCGTGCTTGCGGGCGGACTGGAGTATCCTGGGTTCAGGATGTGGATGATCCCCGGCCAGACGGCGGTGGCGCAAGGCCCGGAGGCCGCTAGGGCCGGCCGAGCCGGCCTTCTCCGCGCTCTGCTCTGCGCCATCGTGGCGGTCGGACTCTGGCTCGAACCCTCTTTCGCGAAACCACAATCGCGGCCGGCGACGGAGGAGGAAAGCGCGGCGCTTGCAGCGATGTTTGACGCAGCCTTCTTGGTGGAAAAGAGCGAATCGATCTACATGCGGGTGAGCGACGCCTACCCGGCGCACTTCGTGTTCGTGGAGCCGGGCCCCGATCGGGAGTTCAGGGTGTGGCGTGTGACGCTGGTTGGGCCTTTACCGAAGGATGTCAGTGGAAGAGGGTTCTGGGCTCGCCAGATTGCCGGGCTGGTTGCCGACGAGCTGAAACACTCTCGCGCCGCCGGGATTGCTGTCTGGCAGGCCAGGGTGAGCAAGGCAACCCCGCGAGACGCTTCCGATGTTCGTGTGCCCGAAGATCTGAAGTTCCGCTTCTACTTGCAGGAAGGCGGGTTGATCGCGACAACTCGATTCGAGTTCCCTCCACCACCGATGACGAGCATGGGGCAAGAGCTTCGCTTGACGATCCCGCTCTCGGATGACTTCGGGACCGTGGATGAGC
This sequence comes from Acidobacteria bacterium Mor1, assembly GCA_001664505.1. Taxonomy (GTDB): domain Bacteria; phylum Acidobacteriota; class Polarisedimenticolia; order Polarisedimenticolales; family Polarisedimenticolaceae; genus Mor1. The sequence continues at coordinate 2,165,637 of CP011806.1, read as the reverse complement.
TGGAGGCGCTGTCCCGGCTGGAGCGCCACGTGGCCCAAGCCCTCGTTGAGTCCGGGGCGGGGCATGTCGAGCACAAGGAATCGGCCGACGGGATCTTTACGATCTACTGCTCCGGTGCCCATGCAGAGGTGATGCTCGATGTTCTGCAGCCGATTCTTCAATCGGCAGGGCTTCCCGAGGGGAGTGCCGCAGTTCTGCCGGGCGGGTTCAGCGGCTTCGTCCACAAGAGGGTGCCGCTCTAGCTCGGTTCTTGCCGGAAAACTCAGTCCAAGAACTCCGGGAACCGCGGCAGGCTCTCGAAGTGAGGCTTGGCGTGCTGCACGACGATGCGCGCCTTCTCGCGGGCTGCCAGGTTCTTGAACCGTCGGCGCGAAGCCAGCAGCTCCTCGCGGTTCATGGTGAAGCGGGGCACGCTGTTGGACTCCAGAGCGCGCTCGTGGGTGTACAGGTCGCCGGTCAGGAACAGCGCTCCCGATTCGGCTAGCCGGAGCAACAATACGGAGCTCCCGGGGGTGTGGCCGGGCATGGTGAAGATAGTGGCGCTCCCGTCACCGAACACGTCGTGCTCCCGATCGAAGATCAGCGCCGGGGAATGCTCGAGATCCGAGTAGCGGTCGAAGAATTCGCGGTTCTCCCGGGTGGCGGGGGAGAACATGTGCTCATGCTCGGCGCGGCTGACGATCCAGGTCGATTGACGAAACAGGTTTGCATTGCCCGCATGGTCGGGATGGTGGTGGGAGAGGGCGAGGTAGTCGATGGATTCCGGCGTCAGGTCGAGTCGTCGGAGCTGATCGACGAGCCGGCCGGTTCGGGTCGAATGGAAGCCGCCGCCCGCGATGCCTGCGGTGCCGGCGAGGGAATCCGGGTGTCCCGTATCCCACAGCAACCAGCGGGCCCCGTGGCGGACCAGGAAGCACGGATTGGCCAGGTCGACGGACTCTCCGTCGAGGCTGCCGTCGTCGGCGAAGGGCGCCATATCGTCGACCGCGATGCTTCCGCAGTCGACGGTGTAGAGGCGTAGCTCCGGCTCCGGCACCGACGCGCACCCTGCCGCGACGAGGAGAACTCCGACCAACAGGGGGATGGCTAACCCCACGCCCCGGGGCCTCGCCCTCAAAGGCCGAGCGCCTTGACCGCCGCCAGGTAGCCGAAGAGCCCCAGCGTTCCCACCAGGGCCAGGTTCGAGGCCCAGCGGTTGCGGAACTCATCCCCCACGAAGCCCCGCCGGTTGTTCAGAAGCAGCAAGGTCAGCGCCAGCAGCGGCATGAAGAACGAGCCCATCACCGCGTAGATCTTCTGGGCGCTCTTGAGCGAAATCCAGAGCAGCGGCAGGGGAGCCAGGGCGATGAAGGCCAGGTATCCCTTGTAGGCGGGAGTCGCGTCGAGGTCGGCGTTGACCGAACCGGGAGCGTTCGCCGCGCCGCGGGTCAGCAGTAGGAAGTCGGCGAAGAGGTAGGGGATGCTCTGCCACACCCCCAACAGGCTCGAGAACACCGCGCCCCAGAAGCCGACCAGGAAGACCCACTTGCCCGCCGGCCCCATCACCGCTTCGAGCTGGCCCGCCAGTTCCAGGGCTACCGTCGGTCCCTTTTGCAGGTCGACCTTGGAGCCGATCACGATCATCGAGATGCCGAAGATCGCGGTCATGGTGTAGCCCACGGTCAGATCCAGCCGGCAGGTGCGCATGCCTTCGGCGCCGCGGCGCCCCTTCTCGCGGATCCAGTAGCCGTAGGACATCAGCGTCACGGTGCCGCCGACGCCGCCGAGCAGGCCCAGCACCCAGGCGATGTCGCCGCCGGGGATTCGAGGGATCAGCAGCCCCGAGGCCATGGCGCCCCAGTCCGGCGAACTCATCGCTGCGGTGAAGACCACGGCGACGAACATCATCGCGATGAAGAACGCCATCATCCGCTCGAACAGCTTGAAGCCGCCGAGCAGCACCAGCGCCGCTCCGACCAGCGAATGCAGGATGCCCCACAGGATCTTGGAGTTGCCCAGATCGGAACTGAGCGGGAACAGGCCGGTGCCGGCGACTCCGCAGGCGCTGACCAGCGCCCCGCCGGTGAAGAAGGTCCAGGCCACCAGATACAGCAGGAACACCCACTGGATCCAGCGACCCAGTTTCTGGACCCAGCCCTCCAGCAGCGTGGTCTCGGTGGCGATCTGCCAGCGGGCGATGCCTTCGTTCAAGAACCACTTGAGCAGGGCGCCGACCCAGGCCGCCCACAGCACCGTCAGCCCCAGTTCCGAGCCGCCGATCGAGGCGTTGATCAGGTCACCGGCGCCGACTCCTGTTGCGGCCACCAGGATGCCCGGCCCGAGAAGCGTGAGGATCGAACCCTTCTTTGCGCTGGAATCGCTCATCGTCCGGCAAGTGTAATCTGAGCCCGGGTCGAAACGTCCTCTTTCCGAAAGGGGAAACGGCTGATGGCGAGCGGTGGAAAGGCAGGCAAGTTCGTACTCTACGGTTGCTCCGGCTGCCTCGCCGTGGTGGCCGTCGCGCTCCTGATCGGCGCAGGCACCGTCGGAATCGTCGCCGTGACCTCGGGAGAAGAGCAACTTCGGGACGAGACCCTCGTCGCCGAGCTGCCCGGGGGCGAACGCACCTCCGTCGACGAGGTACTGGTTTCCTACGACCCGCAAGCCCTTCCTCCCGCGGTGGGCCGGGTGGTGTTCGACCTGCAGGATGCCGAGAGGCTGCTGGTCACCGCCGGCGAGCCCGGTTCGATGCCCGAGGTCCACGGTGTCTACGATTCGAGGATGTTCACCCTGACCGAGTCGCTGGAAACCCGCGGTGAGCTCTGGGTCTACGAAGTCTCCTTCGAGCGCACCGGGCCCTTCGTGCTCGGATTGCTGAGGGGAATCGGAGTGCTCGATGCGACCCCGCCCCGGGTCGAGGTCCGGCTGCCTCCGGACATGCCGATCGAGATCCAGGGCCGGATCCATCGGGGGAGCGTCGGGTTGGAACTCGGAGGCATGTGGCTGACCGAGCTGGATCTGGACGTGCGGCAGGCCGGAGGGGATATCACCTTCGATGACCCCCTGGCTGCGCCGATGCAGCGCCTGAGCGTCAAGAATCGCATGGGGGGTGTGGACCTCTCCGACCTGGGCAACGCCAGCCCCCTCCTGATCGAAGCCGACAATGCCATGGGGAGCTTCGCGTTGGATCTCCGCGGTAGCTGGCGGCTGGACAGCGAGCTCAGGATCGACTCCGCGGCGACCGGCGGTTTCGATGTCCGTTTGCCGAAACAGGCTCAGATTCTGGGCCTGAGTGAGTTCGGCGACGGTGTCGACCCCGAGAGCGCCCTGCCCAGGCTCGACGTCGCGGTCTCGGGTTCGATGGAGAATGTGAGATTCCGCCGCTGACCCGTGGCATCCTGTTGCGGTGCGGCGTCGAGATGCCGCCGTTTTCCAGGGAGTAAGGCGCATGGCTGGCAAGGCGGGAAAGTACGTTCTCTTCGGTTGCTTCGGCTGTCTGGGATTGATCGTCCTGGTGGCCCTGATCGGGGGCGGCTCCGTGGGGCTCGTCGCGATGACCGCCGAAGACGAGCAGCTGGAGGAGCGGACCCATGTCGCCGACCTGCCCATGGCGGCCCGGATCGGAGCCGGTAGCGGTAGCGGTGACGCCGAGAGCCCCGCAGGTGCGGGGAACTCCGAGGGTTCGGTCATCGCCGAGGCCATACCCGGTTGGGCCGGGCCCGTCGGGCGGCTCGAGCTGGCCCTGATGGATGGAGAGGAGTTCACGGTCGTTCCCGGTGAGCCGGGTTCTCTGCCCCAGGTCTGGGCTCGGTACGACAGGAACATGTACACGTTGACCGAGTCTCTCGAGACCCGCGACGATGGATGGACCTACTCGGTCTACTTCGAGCGCACCGGATCGGCGATCCTGGCGATGCTCAAGAGCATGGGAATGATGGAAGGGACCGAGCCGGAAATCGAGATTTCGCTGCCCCCGGACATGCCGATCGCCATCGGCGGGAGAGTCTCACGCGCCGGATCCCGGTTGGAGCTGGGTGGCCTTTGGATCACCGAGTTCGAGCTGGACGTGACCCAGGGGGCCGGCGTCGTTTCGTTCGACCGCCCGCTGGTGGCGCCGATGGAGCGGTTGGTCACCCGCAACCGGATGGGCGGCATGGTGCTCAACGACCTGGGCAACGCCAGCCCTCGGGTGATCGATACCGCGAACTCGATGGGAGGGTTGGTCATCGATCTGGATGGGGAGTGGCGCGGTGACTCCGAACTGCTGATCGAGGCCAGCTCGACCGGGGGAGTCACCGTTCGTCTTCCGGACAACATGCAGATCCTGGGGCTGAGCGAGTACTCCGATACCGCCGACCCTGAGTCGGCGCTCCCCAAGCTGCACGTGCAGGTGGATGGACCCGAAGACAACGTCGAGTTTCGCCGCTGAACTTGCGGATCGGTAACCCCTTACCCCGGCGCTGAGCGCGACGTCGCCCGGCTGCAGGCCGAGATTGCCCTGGTCCCCGTTGGGCCTCCCGAGGGCAATACGATGACTCGTCTCGTTCGCATCGCGCTTCTTGCCGGTTCCCTGGCCTTGCTCGCCACGGCCGTTTCCGCCGGTAGCCTCGAGTCCACGCTGCTCGCTTCTCCGGCAATGCCGCCGGCGTTTTCCTCCGGCGCCCAGGACGGCCATGCCGAGCGGCTGGGCCAGTCCTGGACAGATCCGCTCGATGAACCGGCCGGCCTCGACAGCAGCAGCCGCCACGTGTGGCGCTGCCCGGTCACGGCGCTCGAGTGTTTCTATGAACTCGACCGGGCCTGCAACCGGCGCCACGAGGGTGTGGTCTGGAGCTACTTCAACTACATCTCGGGGGAGTGCGTCGGCCAGTGCTCCGACGGCGGCGAAGTCCAGCCCAACTGCCCGCGTAGTCACATTCCCCGAGGTTAGGAGGCGCCGATGAAGCGTGCGCTTCTACTGCTGGCTGGGTTGATGCTGTTGGCGGCGCTGGCGTTGGGAGGCTTCGAGGCGTCGGATCAGGTGCCGGTGCCGCCGGCGCCCGATCCGTGCAGCAGCCTTTTCGACTGCGGCGTCTTCGTCAACCGGCTCTGCGAGCGCAAGGGCTCGGAGCTCGAGTCGGCGAGCTATATCCGGGAACAGAGCTGCGTCGGAACCTGCGCCAACGGAAAGGTGGTCGGCGGGGGCTGCGAGATCTTTCGCCGGCCCAAGCGCTGATCCGAGGTACATCACCGCAAAAAAAAGAGGTCAGGGGCAGCGGCCCCTGACCTCACCTGTAATTGAGGAGGTTGGATTGCGGTGGGCTAGGCGGCGGTGTTGGCGACGATGTCCCAGCCGTAGCTGACCGCACCGCCATCCTTGGAGCCGTCTTCCTTTTGCGGCTGGTACTCGACCTTGACCTTGTTGAACGCCAGGGTCACGTTCTCGGTCAGCTGGTCGCTGCCTTCGGCGCCGCCGGTTGCGATCGAGGAGATGCGCACCTTTTCGAGGGTGATGATGTAGTACTCCATCGGATCCTCGCCCGCCTTGCGCACGGTCAGCACCGCCTTGGGGACGGTCTTGCCGTTGCTGCACATGGCCATCAGGTTCGGCGAGGCCTTGTCGGCCAGCTTGGTGATCACGATGTCGCGGATCGCCACCTTGCCCGCTCCGCCGGCGCTCGACTGGGTCATGCTCCAGTTCCAGGCCTTGAGTTCGATTTCTTTGCCGTGGGCCTTGTCGCGGGATTCGCCGTCGATGCCCTCGAGTTTCAGGAACATATCCACTGCCATGACGTTCTCTCCTTCAAGCGATCGCGGTGGCGATCAGAATGTTTGAAATGCTCTTTGAGTTCACTTCTTGCCCATGGCCCGCATGACCTTCTTCTTGGCCACGGCGAGCTTGCTGCACTGGTGGGCTTCGGCGTCGGCCTGGGGGCACTTGTCCGGTTCCCGCTTCCCTTCACGCTGCTGGACCACGTGGGTCAGTTCGTGGGCGATCAGTTCCTGGCCGTCGGCCGCGCCCGGGTTGTAGCGGCCGGGAGCGATGTAGATCGATTCGCCCCGGGTGTAGGCGGCGGCTCCCTGGGTGTCGGCGTCGGAGCACTCGGCGTAGACCTTGACGCTGGAAAAGTCGGTCTCGAAGCTCTCTTCCATCTGCCGGACGAAGTCTTCCGGGAGTTCGACGGGTTGTCCGGTTGCCGGGGGTGTCTCGTTGCTCGCCATCCTGCGCTCTCCTTGCTCGGCGGCCGTCCCGCCTTTTGGTTCCGGCTGCTGTTTGCCGCCGTCACTGATGGAAGCGACGGTCACGAGGGACCGCCCTCATGCATGAGAAGAAAAGAGACCGGGGCCCGTAGTTGCGGGCAATTTTCGAGGAGATTCGGCTCGGGGCGCCGAGGCCGGCAGTGGAAGGGGGCGGGAGGGGAGAGGGCTGGATCGGGCCTGGGAAGGGTTGGGTGTGAGGCGGGTAACGAGGGGCGGTGGCGTCGGCCACCGCCCCGCTCATGCGGGCGGGATCAGCCCTTCTTCTCGACGTTCTCGATCTTCGAGGCGGCGATCCAGGTCTTGCCGTCTTCCTTCTTGACCGTGCCCTGGACCCGCACCGGCTTCTTGGCCATGCAGACGTCGCCGAACTTCTTGTTGGCCTCGGTGGCGGCCAGATAGTAGAGGTCCTGGGCGCCGTCATGCTCGACAACCAGTACGTTCTGGCACTTTTCCATGTCTTCGCCGACGGTGCACTTGGCGCAGACGATCTTTCCTTCGAGGGTGACCGTCTCTCCGTCACCGTGATCGTGGGCCAGAGCCGCGCCGCTGAGAGCCAGGGCCAGCACGACAATCGCGGAAATTGCAAACTTCTTCATCGTTCTTCCTCCTACTCGAAACGGGATCGCCGGGATGGGCTGTCCTGGGTGCAGTGGGGGAGACAGCCTGCCGGCAGGAGGCGCCTGTGGCGCCGTCTCTAGGATCATGCACCGGCCGTCCCGGTTTGCGCAAGTCGGCCCCTGGACCGGTCCGGTCTCCTCAGGGGCGGTACTTCTCCAGCCGCTCCCGGGCCCGCTCGGTTTGCGGGTCCTCGTCCCCCAACGCCGCCAGAACCATGCGGTAGCCGGATTCGAGCAGCGCCAGACCCTCCTCCCGCCGGTCCAGCCCGATCAGCGCTTCCCCGAGCAGGGATTCGGCGGCTCCGATTTGCCAGTGCCCCTCGGGCAGCGCCGCCTTGCGGCCCTCCCAGGCTCGTCGCAGCATCGGCTCCGCCTCTGCGGGGGCGCTCTGGTTGATCAGGGATCCCAGCGATGTCAGCGTTGAGAACAGATCCAGATGGTCGGCGGAAAGCACCTTCTCGCGCAGCGCCAGGGTCCGGCGCAGGGTCTTGATCGCCTCGTCCACCTCGCCGATCGTTACCTGGAACTGGGCGATGTTCCAAAGGCCGGTGGCGTAGTCGGCGCTCTCCTTGCCGTAGATCTCGCCACGCAGCCGCAGCGACTCGGCAAAGCGCCGCCGCGCCTGCTCGTGCTTGCCCTGTTTGAGCAGCAGGTCGGCCAGGTTGCCCAGGGAGAAGGCGTAGTAGGGATGATCCTCGCCCAGTTGTTCACCCAGGATCTCGACGGTGCGCCGGATCAAGGGCTCCGCCTCGTCGAGGCGGCCCCAGCGGGCCAGGAACTTGCCGAGGTTGTTGGATTGGATCGCGACGTCCAGCGACGCCGGGCCCTCGAGCTGGGTCGCCAGGTCCAACGACTCCCGGTAGGCCGCCTCCGCATCCTCGGCGCGCCCGGCCGTGTTCAACAACGTCGCCAGGTTGCCCAGGGTCGCCTGGTAGTCCGGATGCACCTTGCCGTGCACCTCCGCCTGGATCGCCAGCGCTTCTCTCAGCGCCTCCTCGGCGCCCACGAGATCTCCGGATTCCTGCAGAGTCAGCGACAGGTTGGCAAGGGATGTGGACACCTGGGGATGATGATCGCCGTGGATCCGCCGGGCGGCGTCGATGCACTCCCGCAGCATCGCCGCCGACTCCTCGTGGCGTTTCATGTCGTTGAGCAGGATGCCCAGGTTGTTCTTGGTGATCAGCAGGTCCGGGTGGTTCTCTCCGAGCCCTTCGCTGCGGAAGGCCAGCGCCTCGCGAAACAACGCCTCGGCCTCCTCGTGCTGTCCCTTCTCGGTCAGGAGCTGGGCCAGGTTGTCGAGGGTCGGGACCATGCTCTCCAATACATCGTGTTCCTGCTTGCGCGCCAGAGCCAGGGACTCCCGGAGCATCTCCTCGGACTCGTCCAGTTGTCCGACCTTGAACAGGATGTGCCCCAGGTCGTTGAGCCCGGCGGAGAGGTAGTTGCCGTCTTTCTGGCGCCGTTGGAGCTTCTTCCCCATGGTGAGGCCTTCGCGCATCCGCGCTTCGGCTTCGTCGTAGCGACCCATGGCCTGAAGCACGTAGCCGGTTTCCTGGTTCAGGCTCATCACCGCCCGGTGGGTGCCCAGCGCCGGACGGCTTCGCTCCAACCCCTTCTCCAATACGTTGAGCGCCCGGTCGTAGAGCGCCAGATGCTTGTAGGCCCTGCCGATGGTCCACAGCAGTTCGGCCTGGACCTCGGGGGTGTCGTCGGTGCCCTCGAGCAGCTTCTCGGCCCCGCGGTCCAGAAGCTCCCGTGCGGTCACCGTTTCACCGGGCGTCTGGTTGGGGTCGGCCAGCTTGAAGACGTCGTTCAGCAGTTCCAGCGAGCGCTCGGCCTTGAGCCGCTCCCGTTCGGCGGCATCCCGCTCCTCGGCCAACCGGTTGGCCGCCACCGCCATCGAGACGCTGAAGGTGACCACCAGTCCGGCCATGATCGCCGCCACGGCGACACCCAGCTTGTTGCGGCGCACGAACTTGCCGCCGCGGTAGCGCCAGCTGTCGGTCTGGGCGCTGACCGGGTGGCCGTCGAGGTAGTTGGCGATGTCGGCGGAAAGCCGCTCCGCCGAGGCGTAGCGCCGCTCGGGCTCCTTGCGCAGAGCCATCATCACGATGTTGTCGAGGTCCCCCTCGAGCTCCCGGTGCAGGCGTTCCGGCGCCGTGTTGCGCGCGTTTCCGATCTTCTCCGCCGACAGCTTCTTCTTTTGCGCCGGGCGGCTGCCCACGACCTTCTTGCCCGTGGCGAGCCGGTGGATCGCGGTGCTGGGCCGCTCGGGCTCGGTGTTGCAGATCACCTCCTCGAGTTCCCAGCGCTGGTGAGTGCGCAGCTCGAAGGGGGCGACTCCGGTCAGCAGTTCGTAGAGCACCACGCCCAGGGCGTAGACATCGCTTGCGGTGGTCAGGGTGTCCCCCAGCACCTGCTCCGGGCTGGCGTACTCGGGGGTCATCGGATTCATCATCGCCCGGGTCTGGGGCAGGGTATGGGGGGAGCGAGCGGGGTCGAGAAGCTTCGCGATGCCGAAATCGAGCAGCTTCGGTTCGCCGTCGGGGGTGACCAGGATGTTCCCGGGCTTGAGATCCCGGTGCACGATCAGGTTGCGGTGGGCGTGCTGCACCGCCGAACAGACCTTGCGGAACAGCTCCAATCGCTCCGTGTTCGACAGCTTGCGCTTGTCGCAGTAGGTGTCGAGGGGTTCCCCCTCGATGTACTCCATCACCACGTAGGGGGTGCCGTCGTCGGTGGAGCCGCCGTCGAGCACCCGGGCGATGTTGGGGTGGTCCAGGTCGGCCAGGATCTGGCGTTCTGCCCGGAAACGGAGCTCCGCCTCGTGGTTGTCCAGGCCGGCCCGCAGCACCTTGACCGCGACCTGCTTCTCGAAGGCTTCATCCTTGCGCCGGGCCAGATAGACCACGCCCATGCCGCCTGATCCGAGCCGGCGTTGGATCTCGTAGGGGCCCACCTGCTTGCCCACGGTCTGGTCGGTCTGGGAGCGGCTGACCCCCTCGGCGGCCGAGACGATCGCCCGGGCGGCGATGGCATCCACCCGGCTGGGGCTGGAATCCTCGTGGGCCTCGTCGGGGCCGCTGGTATCCGCGTCCAGCAGGGCCGACAGCTCTCGCCGCAGTTCCGCGTCCCCGGCGCACTCCTGCTCCAGGAACGCGTCCCGCTCCTCGCGGTCCATGTCCGCGGCTTGTTCGAAAAGCGCCTGGAGGCGCTCCCAGCGGCTCTCTCCCATGCCCACCTCGTTGTGGCTCGACGGCGCGGCGTTCCGGCCCGGGCCCGGGCGCAGAATACTTGTTGCTGTCGTCCGTGGCCGAAAACACTATCCTTAGCGTATGGCCGATTCCGACAAGCAGACCGTAACCCGTCTCCTACTAGATTGGCGACAGGGAGACGAGAATGCCCTCAACGATCTTTTGCCCCAGGTCTACGAGGAGCTCAGGCGCCTGGCCCGCCGCAACATGCGGGGGGAGCGGAAGAATCACACTCTCGAGACCACGGCACTGGTCCACGAGGCCTATGTGCGGTTGATCGAGGCGGATGTGGCCTGGCAGGACCGGGTCCATTTCTTCGCCGTGGCCGCCGGAATGATGCGCCGGATCCTGATCGACCACGCCCGGGCGGCCCGCCGGGTCAAGCGGGGGGGCGGCGCGGACAAGGTCGGCCTCGACGAGGCCCTGGCCATCGCCGATGCGCCGGACAAGGACGTCATCGATCTGGACGAGGCGCTCAAGGCCCTGGCCGAGAAGGACCCGCGCAAGAGCCGGATCCTCGAACTCCACTACTTCGGCGGTCTGTCCTACGAGGAGATCGCCGAGGCGGTCTCGGTGTCGCCGGCCACCGTCCACCGGGAGTTGCGTTTCTCGAAGGCCTGGCTGCACCAGCAGCTGACCTCCCAGTGATCCATCCGGGCTAGCGCGTCGGCTCAGCGAACGGCGAGTGCCGGCGAGACGAACTGCGCGAGTTTCCCTGTGATTTCCGGCGGTCTCCTCCGCAACGTCCACTTCAGATACCCGATCCCGTCGTCGATCTGGTACCAGTCGCCGCGCTCGCGGATCTCGCACCAGAAGAGCACCAGGACGAATCCGACCTTCATCTGGATCCGGCAGGGAGCGGTCAACATCAGCCGCAGCGCTTCCAGGAAGGCGCGGTCCCTTTCCGCGGTCGAGTCGAAGTCGGTCTCCTCGAACTCCCAACTCCAGAAAGCTGCCTCCGGGTCTCCCTGGGTCGGAATGGCCTCCAGGTAGGGTTCACCGTCGCCATGAACGAGAATCCGGACACGAAAGTCCGCTCGAAGTCCCGGAGGAAGGTCGATGGTCGTGCTCGATTCACCCCGTTCGACGCGGATATCCAGGTTCCCGTTGAGCGAACGAATCCGTTCCAGCGTTTGCTCGGTCAACCGTTCCATCGGGTTGTCGTTCACGTCGGATTCCTCGTCTGAAGGCCGTGGATTGTAAGGAACGGCGCCGCCGATCGCGGGGTTCCAGCAAGTTTGCGGCCCCGGGTGTGGGAGCCGGGGCGCCCCCGGAGGGCCGCTTTGCTAGACTTGCCCTATGAGTGACGACACCACAGAGAGTTCCCCGGTGCTGGGGCGCAACGATAAGTGCCACTGCGACTCGGGCAAGAAGTACAAGCAGTGCCACATGAAGGCCGACGAGGCCGCCCGGCGCGAAGCGCGGGCCAAACAGGCCGAGGAGGCCGCCAAGGCGGCGGAATCCGAGGAGCCGCGGGACGGCCAGGAATCCGAGGCCCGCAAGCCCAAGGTCAAACACCAACAGACCCAGCAGTCCTGGAAGCGGGGCGCCCAGCCCGCAGGCGGTTCCCAGCGGTCGCTTCCGCGCAAGGTGGGCAACTAGCTTCGGCTGTGGGTCAGGCCGGCGACCACCAGGCAAATCGCGAGAATACGGATCCATCTCATTCGAACCTCCTTCTCCGGGGCGGCGGTGCCCCTGCCCGTCTAGTCGGGCGGCCGAGCGAGAGGTTCAGTGGGGTGGATGCTTACGAAGGCTGCCGTAGTGGCCCGAACGCCAGGTGCTTCATGGCCACGATCGACACCAACTGGCTGAAGCCGAGCACCACCAGATTGATCGTCGCGTCTTCCAGCGGGGAGTAGGGATAGAACTCCTCGCGCCCGGCGAACTTGAATACCTCGATGACCAGCCAGTTGGCGGTGACCAGGGTGGTCAGCACCACACGCAGCCACAGAGGCCTGAAGTCCATGGTCCGCGCGGAGGCATGGGGCAAGTCCACCGGCGGGCGATGTCCGCGGTTCAGCAAGCGGAACAGGAAGTACTGCACGGCCACCACCGAGGGTGTGGCGAGGAACTTGAAGTAGCGCACGCTGGCGGCGCTGTCGGGTTGGTAGGCGAGGAAGCCGAGCCAGCTGTCCTGCAACCAGCGCCCGGCCTCGGCGTAGGACGCCGTGCGCACCGCGCCGACGATCAGCAGCAGGGTGCAGACGCCGATGGAAATCGCGACCGCGTGATCCAATCTGCCGGAGTCCGCAGCCGGCAGCGAGTCCGCGCCGGAATCAGGGTTGCGAGTCAGCAGCGCCCTCGCCCTGGCCTTCGCCGGCGCTCGAGCTCTCGCCGTGGCGGTAGAGCCAGAAGTCGTACTTCTTGGCCGAGCCCCGGGACATGAAGAACGCACCGGACCTCGGATCGTAGGCCATGGCCACGAAGGGGGAGCGTCCCGGTGAGGCCGGCAGTTCCAGCCGCGCCCAGCGGTTGGACTCGGGGTCGTAGGTCCAGGTGTCGTCCCAGGGCTTCTTGCCCTTGCCTCCGAACATCACGAACAGATCGTTGGTCCGATCGTAGTCGAAGCCGTGGAAACGCCGGGCGCCGGGGATCTCTCCCTCGGGCTTGATCTGTTTCCAGCTCATCGAATCCGAGTCGAATCCGGCCAGGGCGTTCCCGCCACCCCGGCCCGGAGGCCCGCCGCCGAACCGCACCAGTTGCTTGCGCTTGGAATCCCAGGCGATGCGGCAGCCGTTGTGGGGGATGCTCTGCTTGATCGGAGTCCAGTTCGCCTTCGAGCCGCCGAGCTTCATGGCCCAGCCCCGCTTGCCGTTGGTCGACATCACCAGCAGGTTCGCCTCGGGGTCGTAGCCCATGCAGCCCTCGAGCACCACGCCCGGTTTGGCGTTGCCCAGGTCGGTCCACTTGCCGCTTTGAAGGTCGAGCTTCCAGGTGTCCTTGGGGTGGCCGCTCCGCTGGCCGCAGCTCGCCTGGAGCGATTTGTTGGCGCCACCGTAGAGGTAGACCGCGCCATCGGCCCAGGCGAAGTTGCCGTAGGGGTGGCGGTCACCGGGCGTCGGGGCCTCATCGTTTTCGGGGAGGGGGCAGGTGTCGTTCTTGCCGCAAGTCGGTGTCTGCCAGTTGTGCAGGCTGCGCTGATGCAGCTGGTTGGTCTCGGCGTTGTAGCCGTATATCGCCCGGGAATAGATGCTGCCGCAGCGCTTGCCGCCGTCGTCGTAGGACTTGTAGATCAGGACCTCGCCTCGTTCGGCGTCGTAGGTCGCGCCGTCGAAGCCGACGCCATGGAATCGGCCCTTGTGGCCCTCGAGCATGGCGATCTCGGGCTGGACCTTGACCCAGCCCCCCCGCTCGGAGGGAGGCGGGCCCCCTTCCGCCTTGACGCGGGTCCCGGCCTGGCCGGGGAGCGACGTCAGGATCAGAAACAGGCCGGAGCAGAGGGCGGCGTAAACGAGGCGATTTCGAGTGGTCATCGTTGCGAGTGTAAGGGGACGGACAGGTTGGCGCCAGCAGACCTGCGCGATCCCGGCCGGATAACGGCGACAGCAACAAAATCACGGCGAATTTCGTAGTTGTCCTATGATCTGAAGGTCTGCGAGCGGCTCGAGGGGCGCCCCTACTGCGCTTCGGCCGTCGCGGGGGGAGGCGCGCGAACATGAAACGGTTTCTGGGAGTCTGTCTGGCGCTGGGCGCCCTGTCGGCCTCGCTGCCGGTATCGGCCGAGGCACGGCTACTGCGCAATCCGACGGTGGGCGAGGGTAAGTTGGCCTTCGTCTACGCCAACGACATCTGGGTTACTTCGGATAGCGGTGGTGAGGCACGCCGGCTGACCACCTTTCCCGGCGCGGAGACCTCGCCGCACCTTTCTCCCGACGGTTCGATGGTCGCTTTTTCCGGCGAGTACGACGGTAACGTCGATGTCTTCGTCGTGCCGGTCGAGGGGGGGGAACCTCGCCGCCTGACCTGGCATCCCGGTGGCGACAACGTTCGGGGCTGGACCCTGGACGGCAGGTCGGTGCTGTTCAACTCCACCCGCCACAACGAACCCCGGGCGCATCCGCAGCTCTTCACCGTCTCCCTCGACGGGGGGATGCCTGCGCGGCTGCCGCTGCCGAGGGTCGAGGACGGCCACTACTCCGCCGACGGCAAGCGCATGGCCTACCAGCAGGTCACTCCCTGGGACGGTGAGTGGCGCAACTACCGGGGCGGGCAGGCCCAGCCGATCCGGGTGATCGATCTGAAATCCCTCGAGGTGCAGAAGCTGCCCTGGGCAGGTTCCGACGACCGCTTGCCGGTCTGGCTCGGGGACGACGTGTTCTTCCTCAGCGACCGGGATTGGGCGATGAACGTCTGGTCCTGGAACGCCCGCAGCGGTGAGCTGACCCAGCGCACGTTCTTCAAGGAATTCGACTGCAAGAGCCTCGAGGGTGGGGACGGCACGCTGGTGTTCGAGAACGGCGGCTGGCTCTACACCATGGCGGCCGCCGGCGGGGAGCCCCGACGGCTTTCCATCGAGCTTCGCGGTGACTTCCCCTGGGCCCGGCCGCACTGGGTCGAGGCGGCGGACCAGGTCACCGACTTCGGTCTGTCCCCGACCGGCAAGCGTGCCGTGTTCGAGGCCCGAGGGGAGATCTTCACCGTCCCCGCCGACAAGGGGGACGTGCGCAACCTGACCCGTTCGCCGGGCGCCGCCGATCGCGCCCCCGCCTGGTCGCCCGACGGACAGCACATCGCCTGGTTCAGTGACGAGGGGGGCGAGTACGGCCTGATGATCGCCGACCAGTTCGGCCGTGAGCGCCGCCGCATCGACCTCGCGGATCCGACTTTCTTCTACACCCCGGCGTGGTCGCCTGATTCGAAGCACATCGCCTTCGGCGACGCCGACCGCAAGCTGTGGGTGGTCGAGGTCGAGAGCGGCAAGGCGAAGCTGGTCGACGAGGAAGGCTTCGCCCATCCCCAGCGGGTGATCTACCCCGAGTGGTCGCCGGACTCGAAGTGGATCGCCTACACCAAGCGTCTGCAGAACCAGTTCACGGCGATCTCGGTCTATTCGGTGGAAACCGGGAAGACTCACCTGATCTCCGACGGTCTGTCGTTGGCCCAGAGTCCGGCCTGGGACAAGGGGGGCAAGCTGCTCTACTTCCTGGCCAGCACCGACTACGGACTGAACGTCGGCTGGCTGGATCTGAGCTCGGTCAAGGTGCCGTACCACAGCTCGGTCTACGTCGCGGTGCTGCCCGACGACGAGCCGTCGCCGCTGGCTCCCCGCAGCGATGACGAGGAGGCCAAGGGCGGCTCGGACGAGCCGGCCGAAGACGACGGCAAGGGTAAGAAAAACAAGAAGGACGAACAGGCCGCTGGAGAGAATGACGGCGAGGGGGACGATGCTCCCGAGGTTCGCATCGACTTCGAGCGCCTGTCCCAGCGGATCCTCGCGCTGAACATGCCCACTCGCGAGTATGCCGGGATTCGGGCGGGAGCTCCGGGCTCGTTGTTCATCGCCGAGTCGGTTCCGGATCAGCCCGGACTGACCTTGCATCACTACTCCCTCGAGGAGCGCGAGGCCAAGCCGGCGGCCCAGGGCATCTTCGCCTTCGCCCTTTCACACGACGGCAGCAAGCTGATGACCGCGATGCCCGGCGACAACTACCGCATCGCCCCGGCCGGACCGGCCGCCCCCGGTGGCGGCGGTGAGGGCATGCTGGACCTGGGCGGGCTGCGCATGGAGGTCGATCCAGCCGCCGAGTGGCGACAGATCTTCCGCGAAGCCTGGCGCTACCAGCGGGACTACTTCTACGTGGACAACGTCCACGGCCTCGACCTGGACTGGGCCTTCAAGGCCTACAGCGAGTGGTTGCCCCACGTCCGCCACCGGGCGGACCTCAACTACCTGCTGGACATCCTCGGCGGCGAGACCGCCGTGGGGCACTCCTTCAACGGGGGCGGCGACGAGCCCGAGGTCGATCAGGTTTCGGTGGGTTTGCTCGGCGCGGATCTCGAGATCGATCGGGGACGCTACCGGCTGTCCAGGATCTACGACGGAGAAAACTGGAACCCGCAACTTCGTGCGCCGCTGAGCGGTCCGGGCATCGACGTGCGGGAAGGGGACTACCTGCTTGCCGTCGACGATCGTGAACTGACGGCGGAGATGAACCCCCACGAGCTGTTCGCCGGTACTGCCGGGCGCCAGACGGTGATCCAGGTCAACGACAAGCCGACGCTGGAGGGGGCCCGCCGGGTCACCGTCGTCCCGGTAGGCAGTGAACGGCCGCTACGGCAGCGGGCCTGGATCGAGGACAGCCGTCGCAAGGTCGACGAGCTCTCCGGCGGCAAGCTGGCCTACGTCTGGGTTCCCGACACCGGGTGGGGCGGACATACCTCCTTCACCCGCTACTACTTCGCCCAGATCGACAAGAAGGGCATCATCGTCGACGAACGCTTCAACCACGGTGGATCGATCGCCGACTACATCGTCGATCTGTTGAGCCGGGAACTGCTCGGCTACTTCAACAACCCCATCGGCGATCGCCAGCCCTTTACCGCACCCAACGGCGCGATCTTCGGGCCCAAGGTGATGTTGATCAACGAGATGTCCGGCTCCGGCGGCGACATGCTGCCCTACATGTTCAAAAAGCGCGGCCTCGGACCGCTGGTCGGCACCAAGACCTGGGGTGGCCTGGTCGGTATCTGGGACGTTCCCGGGTTGATCGACGGCGGTTTCATCACCGCGCCCCGCGGT
Source organism: Acidobacteria bacterium Mor1 (assembly GCA_001664505.1). Classification (GTDB taxonomy): domain Bacteria; phylum Acidobacteriota; class Polarisedimenticolia; order Polarisedimenticolales; family Polarisedimenticolaceae; genus Mor1. Next base: position 2,148,808 of record CP011806.1, on the reverse strand, counting down.
GGGTTCTTCGACGTCAACGGCGAGTGGCGGGTCGAAAACGAAGGGGTCGGTCCCGACGTCGAGGTCGAGCAGTTGCCGAAGCTGGTGGCCCAGGGGCGGGATCCGCAGCTAGAGCGGGCGGTGGAGATCGCGATGGAGCTGTTGAAGACCCAGGAGGTCGAGCTGCTGTCCCAGCCGCCGGATCCGGTGCGCGTCGCCCGGCCGGACTAAGCCGCAGCGGGGGCGGGGACTAGTTCGAGGTGTCCGCCTCGGGTGGTGTCGCCCGCTCCTGCCACAGCGCCGCCTTTCGGGTCTGTTGCCGGGTCTCATAGAGCCTGGCAAGGCCCTCGGCGGCGGTTCTGGAGTATGCGTGGGCCGGCCCGAGGATGTCGACCAGCTTGTCGTAGCTCGAGAGCAGCAATCCCTCGCCTTCATCGAGGCGCCCCAGGGCGCGCAGTGAGTCTCCGGCCTGTGTATCGCAGCGGGCGACCATCTCGTGGTCGTCGCCATAGGTCGCGAGGAACACGGACCGGGCATCTCGGAAGTAGGGCAGAGCGTCTTCGTGGAGGTCCTGCATCCGGTGCAGGATCCCGACGTTGAAGGTCGAGAGCGCGAAGTCCGGGTGTTGCTCGCCGAGAGTCTCCCGGTCGATGGCCAGCAACTCCAGGAACATCTCCGTCGCGCCGGGGAGATCGCCGCTGCGGGCCGACATCACGGCCACGTTGTTCAGGCTCTGGCCCACCGCCGGGTGCCTGTCCCCGAACACCCGTTTGCGAATCTCCAGGGCTTCGCGCATCAGTTCGATGCCCCGTTCGGGGTCTTCGAGCAGGCGATGAACCTGTCCCAGGTTGTCCAGGCTGATGGCGACGTCGGGATGGTCTCCGCCCAGCAGCTCCCTACGCATCGCCAGGGCTTCCTCGTTCGCCGTCCGGGCCTCGTCGAGTTGCTCGATTCGCATCAGCGACAGCCCGAGATTGCTCAAGGTGTTGGCAACCTGAACGTGGGCCCCTCCAAAGTGATCTCGCTGGGCAGCGAGTGCCTCGCGATAGAGCCGGATTGCCTCCTCGTAGCGGGACCGTTTGTGCAGCAGGAGCGCCAGATTGTTCCGGCTCTCGGCGACCGAGGGATGTCCCTCGCCGAGTATCGCCTGCCGCATGGAAAGCCCCTCGCGGATAAGCGCTTCGGCGCCTTCGATTTCTCCGCTCTGCTGCAAGAGCCAACCGAGCTGATCCAGGCTCTCGGCCACTTCCAGCGATGGGATGCCGTGTCTTTCCCGCCGTAGCGCCAGGGCGTCCTCGAGCATCGGCAGCGCCTGTTCGTAGCTGCCCAGGTTCTGATACACCCGGCCGAGCACGCTCTTGAACGCGGCCTGGGTCTCAGGCTGTCCCCCCAGTTCTCGATCGATCCGCTCGGAGCCACGGTCCAGGATCTCCCGGGCCGAAAGCGACTCACCCCGGTTCTCGCCCGGATCGGAAACTCGGAAGAGTTCGATCATGAAGTCGGAGACCTCCTCGGCGGTCCGGGCCTCGACGTTGGCCCGGTCCCGTTCGTCGGCCAGCCGCAGGGACAGCAGAGTCGAGATCAGCGCCAGGGCAGCCAGCGATGCGACGCTGAGCAGGGCCAACGCGGTCGCCACCCGATGTCGGCGCACCACCTTGGACAGCCGGTACCAGAGGGAGTCGGCCCTGGCGCTGACCGGCAAGCCCTGCAGGTAGTTCTCGATGTCCTGATCTAGCTGGGCCGCCGAGGAATAGCGGCGATCCGGGTCCTTGGCCAACGCCTTGAGCTGGATTTTGTCCAGGTCACCGGCCAGGCTGCGGCGCAACGCTGCCGGGGTCGCCCGGCGCCGGGCGCTACGGGCCGCTGCAGGTTCGGTGGCCTCGTCATCCTCTAGCGCCGCTTGGCTCGGCCGGGTCGGCGTGTCGTCAAGAATCGCGTTGGCCATCGAGACCACATCGTCGGACGCCGGCCGGTAGGGGGAGCGCCCGGTCAGCAGTTGGTACAGCAACAGGCCGAGCTGGTAGATATCGGACGCCGTGGTGACCGTGTTGCCGCGAATCTGTTCCGGGCTGGCCCAGGCCGGTGTCATCGGCAGCGGCCGGTCGGCAGTCAGTTCCGAGCTTTCGGTCGCCGGCGTCAGCTCTCCGGCGATGCCGAAATCCAGCAGCCTTACCGTGCCGTCGTGCCCCACCAGGATATTCGACGGTTTGATGTCCCGATGCACCACCAGGTTGCGATGGGCATAGGCCACTGCCGAAACGGCCTGGCGATAGAGCGTCAGCCGCTCTCCGATCGAGAGCTCCTGTTCATCGCAGTGCCGGTCGATCGGCACCCCTTCGATGTACTCCATCACGAAGTAGGGCTGGCCGTCGTCGGTGGTGCCCCCGTCGAACAGCCGCGCGATATGTGGGTGGGCGATGCGCGCCAGCACCTGGCGCTCCCGCTCGAAGCGTCTCAGTACGTCCTCGCGATGGCCGCGCTCGCGGATCAGCTTGATCGCGACCTGCTGATCGAAGCCGCCGTCGGCCCGCTCGGCCAGGTAGACCACCGCCATGCCGCCCCGGCCGATCTCACGGACCAGCCGGTAGGGGCCGATACGTTCGCCGCCCCGTGGGGCGTCTTCAACCTCGCCGGCCAGCACCTGAAGCGCCGCCTCTGCATCGGAACCGCCCGGTAGCGGCGTTGCGTCGTCCTCTTCGGCCGAGGCTACCAATGCCTGGACCAGTGCGAGCAATGCGCCGTCGCGCCCGCATCTCTCCCGCACGAATGCGGCGCGGTCATCCGGTTCGAGATCCAGGGCTTGTTCCAGGATGCGGTCGGCGCGGCTGAGCTGTTCAGGATTCATCGGAGGTGTCGCCGGAGATGCCTGCTAGGTCCGCCCGCAGCCAGGCCCGGGCGCGGATCCACTCCCGGTTGATCGTGCGGGCCGAAACGCCCAGCGCCTCGGCGGTCTCCTCGTTGGTCAGTCCGGCGAAGTGCCGGCACTCGACGATGGCAGCCAGCCGGGGACTGTGCCCGTGCAAGCGTTCGAGGGCACGGTCCAGTGCCAGGATCGAGGCGGGGTCTTCCTGCTGGGCGCCGTCGATCTCGTCCAGGGTCGCATCGACGGAGCCGGCTCCACGCTTGGCGGTCAGCCGCCTCCGCGCTGAAGAGACCAGGATCTGGCGCATTGCCTTGGCGCAAACACAGAAGAAGTGTTCGCGGCTCTCCCAGGCTCGCCTGTTGCTGCCGGCCAGGCGGAGCCAGGCTTCGTGAACTAATCCGGTCGTATCGAGGGTCGCTCCCGGCGCAGCCCCGCGCAGGCGCACCCGGGCCATACGGCGTAGGTCGTCGTAAACCAGGCCGATCAGCCGGTCGAGAGCGGCGGCGTCGCCGGCCCGATGGGCAGCCAGCAACTGGGTGACGTCTCCTGCGGCCTGTCTGCCCGGACCCTGGTCCCGGGTGTCGTGCATCCCGACAACATACGGGATCGCGCCCCGGTATCAAGGACATGCGGCGCTGTTCAGCCGGGTTCCAGCAGTAGCGCGGCCGATCGAGCCCGAGGTTCCCGAACTGTTGACCGCGGCCACCAGGTAGCTGAAGCCCGAGTCGATCAGCGGATCCTCCAGATCGATCCATTCCTCGTCGGTTCGATCGATATCGAGGTCGTTGCGGCAGACGGCGAAGGCGCCCGGCCCGGCGCTGCTCAGCGGCTGGCGGTACACGTCGTACTCCACTGCCCCGTCGACCGGATCCCAGAAGATACGGTCGCCCGAGCTGAAGTAGAGGAACGGGTTGTTCGGCGGCGCGACGAAGGGAGTCGTCCGTGCGTTGTCGAAGATTACCCCCTCGGAGATCTCGGAGCCGCTCCCGGACGGAGTGTCGATCTCGCAACCGGTCGAGGGAACGTTGCCCGAAGGGCCGCTCGGATCTCCCCAGTAAGTGCTCGAGGCGTCGATGCAGAACGGCGTCGGGTCCTGGTTCAGGATCGCCATGGTCCCGGCCAGGATGTTGGAGTCGATCACGTCCAGATTGTGGGTGCTGACGTCGAGGCCGATGGCGCTGACGTCGAGGTCCAGACGCTGCATCAGCTCGCCGGTCACCGCCGCGGTGGCGCTGATGCGAATCCCGTCGGTGGAGTTTCCGACCTTGAGGCCGTCGATCTGCTCCAGCAGGCTCGAAGAGTTCATCGAGAGCGCCTCTCCGGTGTCGTAGATTTCGGCGCCGCCCAGGATCTGTAGGTAGCCCTCATCGAACACCGCGATGCCGTTCCAGTCCGCTTCCGGAGCCGACGGGGTGGAGCTGCGGATGATCACCGGGTCGACTCCGCCATGGGCGGCGCGTCCATCGAGGATCAGCCGGCCGCTCTCCGCGCCGGTGCTGTCGCCGACGAAAATGCTGTCGAAGGGGCGGGTCGTGACCTCGACCCCCGGCCCCAGCGTGAGGGTCGCAGTGCCGTCGTTGGCGTCGTTTCCGCGAATCGACAATGAGAAACCGGTCATGTTGTAGGTGCCGAGGGCGTCGGTCCACCGGCCGTCCTCGCTGACGACCTGAGCCAGTACGTCGGTGATCGCACCGGGGACCGCCTGGATCCGGTTTCCCGCGATGAACTCGGAGATATCGGTGGAAGGCAGCAGCGATCGCACCGCGCCCCAGTTGTGTACGTCGTTGTCGTTCCACTTGACCGCGGTCGGCGAGCTCCCGGTGTAGCTGACACTCTCGAAGGTGCAGCCGGAGACCACCCCGTCGGCCGATAGGGCGCCGTAGCTGATCGAATAGTCTGCGACATCCGAGATCACGCAGCCGGCCAGATCGATGGTGCCGCCAGCGTAGCGGATACCGTGGCCCGCCGAGTGGCGGATGGTGATGTCCCGCAACGGCACGGCGAACGTATCGGGCTCCATGTAGAGTCCGTGGCCGCTGGAGCCGCCGTACTCCAGAATCACATGGCTGAGCCGGGTGTTGGGGCCGGGCTGGGGGCGCACCGAGATGTTGCGCCAGTCGCCGGGAGCCGGCGTGAGGGAACTGCTCGTCAGCAGGATCGGCTCCGATGCGGTGCCTTCAGCGATCAACTCGCCTCCGGCGGTTGTCTGGTTCGACGAGACCACGAGCTGCCCGCCGCTGTTGAATGCCAGCTCCGTTCCGGCTTCGAGGGTCAGGGTGGTGAGGCTGTCGGCTTCTTCCAAGCCTTGGGTCGTCACCTCGCCGTCCACCACGAGCCGGCCGGCACGATTGCTCCACAGGCTGTCCCGGCCGACGTTTCCCGGGCGGATCAACAGTGACGGGGTGGGGCCGAACAGAAACGTGTTGTTTGCCAGCAGGCCTGAGACCGCGTTGGGCTCGACCCGGGACTGCAGCGTTCCCCAGTCGGTAAATGTGTTACCGCTCCAGCTGACGTCCGGCTGGTTGCCTGCGTAGTCGATATCACTGAGGGTCGAGTTCAGTACGCTGCCGACGACGTTGCTGTTGCCGTTGAGGCGGACATCCGCCAGCGCGTTGTTCTCGAAGGTGCAGCCGTCGAGGTGAAACGGGTCTTCGGCTCGCAGGCCGTTGCGCAGGTTGTCGCGAATCACCGTGTCTTCGATGGTGATCGGGCCCTCGTTTTGCAGCAGGTGAATCGCCCCTTCGTTGTTGTTGCTGCCCGCGTACTCGACGCGGACGTTGCGAAACACCGAGTCCGCCTTTGCGTTGGCGCCGAACGCGATGCGGCGCCAGTCTCCCGGCACGGGGGTCGTCTGGTCGCTGGTGAACAGGATCTGGGCGGGGGCGCCCGGACCGGAATCACCATCGGCAATCAGGCGTCCGGGCAGCGAGGAGTTTCCGATCTGGATCTGGTCCGCGGGCCCCATCTCTACGGTGGTTCCCGGCTCCAGGGTCAGGGTCGTGACGCCATCGGGCCCGTCCTCACCTCGTACCACCTTGTTGGCGTTGATCCGGATCGTCCCGCCTCGGGGGCCCCAGGTTGCGTCCCGCTCCATGTTGGTGCCGTTGATCTGAACCTCGGCGCCGGCGACGTTGGAATCGAAGCTCGCGGCAGCGTAGAGCGCCCCGAACTGATCGACGTCGATCACCGACGTTACGGCTCCCCAGTTGATGACGGTGGCAGCGGACCAGGTCGCCTCGGGATTCGCGCCGGCGAAGGATACGCTGGAGAAGGTGCAGGTATCGACACCGAGCAGCACCGTCGCGCTGTTCTCCAGCCGGATATCGAAGTCGTCGGTAGTCTCGATCACGCAGTTGGAGATATCTGCAGGGCCGGTCTGAGCCCGCAGCCCGTGCCCGCCGCTCTCGCGGATGGTGATCTCGTCGAGGGTTACCGTTCCCGCGTTGTGCGAGATGGTCACTCCGGCACCGCCCGTGCCCCGGCCGGCGTACTCGACCACCGCGTTGCGAATGACGCTCAGGTCGCCGCGTGCGGCGCCCTCAAACATCACCCGTTGCCAGTCGCCCCGCACCGGCGATGCGTTGTCCGAGGTGAACAGGATCGTTGCCGGGCCTCCGCCGGCGTTGCCGTCGGCGACCAGGGCGCCGACCGTCGAGTTGTTCCCGATCTGGAGCCGGGTGTTCGTCCGGAAACGGACCTCGACGCCGGGTTCGATGGTCAGGGTCGTGACGGCGTCGGCGCCGTCGGTTCCAATCACCGTTACGGTGCTGGTAACGACGTAGGGTGATCCGGCCAGATCCCAGGTCGTGTCCGTGGATAGCGTTCCGCTGACATTCGTCTGGGCCGACGCCGTCGTGGCGGCCAGAACGGCCACCAGTAGCAGGGCCAGGGAACCGATGTGCTTCATACCGCGCATGCCCGAACCTCCGGCGCTCCGGTACTGCGGTTCCTCCCGCAGAATCCCGGGCGCAGGGGATACACGCGATCGGCGCACGAAGTGCGACATCCGGGGTCGAAAAACTTTCAGGGAAGCGGGAATCCCCGCGCCGGGGGGCCGGAAGGCCCGGAAAACGGCTGCAGCCGGGAGGGAGTTGGCTGGTTAGCGGGCGTCGACCCGGCCGTGGCGCAGCCGTCCCATCAGGGACTCGAGGGAGGCGGCGTTGTACGTGTGCCGGATCTCGCTCTCGGAGCTGCGGCGTCCGATCGAGACGAACACTCCGATCAGTTCGCCGGCGGCGTTGAACACCGGGGCGCCGCTCATACCCGGCGTCGGAATCGCTCCCGCCTCGGGCGAGAGGAGCAGCGGGTCGGCGCGCTCGACCGTGGCCAGGGTCACGATCGGCGCCAGGTAGCTCGAGTTCTCGCCGGCCCAGGCGGCGCGCCCGGTGGCGTCGACCCCGATGTGGTCCGGGTAGCCGGCGACGATAGCCAGCTCGCCTTCCCTTGCGCGGGCGGGGCGGATGGCGGGCACACCGCGTAGGGGCGGTCCGGAGACCTCGAGGATCGCCCAGTCTCGGTTGGCTCCGCCGAAGCGGTCGTACTGGGCCTGGATCAGCTTGACGTCCCGGCGGGTTCCGCCGGGGAGGGTGACCGTGGCCTCGAATTCGTCCAGCCCCTTGACCGCGTGGCCGGCGGTCAGCAGGCGGCGGCCACCTTCGAGAACCACGCCGCTGGCGGCCGAAGTCTGGTAGCCGCTGCCGCTCTGGCCGTACCGCACCTCGATCAGCACCGAGGCCGCCCGGCAACGGTCCAGCACCGCCGACAGGTCTCTGTGAGAGGAGCGCTTCTCGTCGACGAAGCGATCGACCGCCCGCAGGCCGCCGTCGAAGTAGTCCAGGAGCGTCAGGATCCGGCCGGATTCGGCCTGGACCGGAGCGGTCGCCGCGAGATTTCGGGAGGCGCTTTCGACGGCGGGCTCGCTGATCCGCGGGGAGCGGGCCTCGGTCCCGGGGGCGACCACCGCGGCCAGGGCCAGCAGGGCAATCGCACCGAGGATGAGGTCATTTTTCAGCACCTCTTCGAATATAAGAATGTTCGTGCTGCGCGCAAATCGACGACGGAGCCGATCCGCGGCTGCGGCGTCCAATCCGCAGAAAGAGACCCTCCGAGGCCGCTCCACGATCTTTCCGGCACCCCTCCCGTATACAGCCGGCGAGCCCTCCGTCGCCGACGGGGGCCGAGGGGCCGGGAGGATCGTCATGGTTCGGATCATCGTCGCCGCTTTATTGCTGGCCTGCTGCGTATTGCCCTGTGTCGCCCAGGAGGCCGCCGCGCCGATTCCGCGCCCGGCGCTCTGGGATTTCCTGCAAACGGGTTTCGAATGCGAGGGGGAGGTGCGGTCTCCCGAAGGGGAAGTGGTCTATCGCTACACCGGCACCTGGAAAGGGGAGTACGTCCTCGACGGCAAGGTCATGGCGGATACTTTTCGCGGCTTCGGCCCCGAAGGGGAGTTGATCGCCCTGGGCACCAACATCCGCGCCTGGGATCCCAAGGCGGGGCGCTGGCAGATGAAGTGGATCGATGCCCAGACCGGGCTATGGACCCAGCTCGGTCTCGAGGATGGGGTCACGACCGACAACGGCGAGATCCACTTCCGCGGGAAGGGACCCCAGGGACGCACCTTCCGGGTTCGCTTCACCGACATGACCGACGACGGTTTCCTCTGGCACGGCGACCTGCAGCAGCCCGACGGCAGCTGGCACGAGGACTGGCAGCTGATCAAGGCGCGCCGCAAGGCGTAGTGGCCACTAGTAGGGGAACGCCTCGTAGATGACGTCCCACTGCAGCCCGTCGGGGTTCGGTGTCGTGTTGCGGAAGGTCATCGGCACCGTGTTGCACAACAGGTTGCTGTCGCACGGAGTGACGTCGAAGTGTAGATGCGGGTAGTCGCCGACATCTCCGGTATCTCCGGTGATGGCCAACGGATCGCCGGCGTCGACGAAATCGCCGACCTCGACCAGGTTGCCGAACTGGGCCAGGTGCACGTAGTGGGCGATGCTCCCGTCGTCATGCTGCACCTGGAGCCAGTTCGAGGCGGTCAGGCCGCGGCTCCCCGCAGGTTGGGTCATACGCATGGCGTAGACCATTCCCGCCCGGGCCGCGGTGACCGTCGAGCCGAAGGGCATCTCCAGGTCGTAGGAATAGCTCAGGGTGCGCTGGTGCGACGCGTTGGTGCAGTTCCCCTGGGAGACCCGGTGGGCGCGGCCGATGTCGTAGGGCAGCACGTAGTCCGAGGTCTCCCAGTCGGGGTAGCCGGCGCAGACCTGGGGCTCGGGGCTGTCCGGTGATCCGCCGATATCGTCCAGGTCACAGGCGGTGGGCACGCAGAGCAGGATGATGACTGCGCAGGCGAGTCCGATGCGGCGGTGCCGTCGATGCATGGTGCCCTCGATGTCCCGATCCCCGGAACATTGTACGGCGGTGGTTTGGTTGGGGTTGCGGGGTCAGTTCGCGGGGGCGAGGCTGCGCAGCTCCTCGTCCCAGCCGAGCACGATTACCTGGCGGTCGGCCAGGTCGCCGCCGGCCCGCCGGGTGACCAGCCAACGGCCGTCGGCGGCGACGCTGTAGATGCGAAGGTCGACGGCTTGGGAGTCGTTGGGGGTCAGCAGCGTCCGTGCCGCGGCGGAAACACCGTCCCGGTCCAGACGAACCCGCTGGATTCTAATCGGGTCGCGGGAGACGAAGTCGAGGGTGCGGCTATCCGCGCCCCACATCGGCCAGAGCGCGCCATCCCCGGAGACGGCCATGTCCGCGCCGGCTCCGGGCTCGAGGCTGCGGAGGTAGATGCGGAAGCCCCCTTCACGGTCGGACTGGTAGGCCATCCAGCGGCCGTCGGGAGAGTAGGCCGCGGCCATGACCGTGCTGCCGGCTCCTTCGACCCGGCGAGGGTCGCCTCCCGAGAAGGGCACCTCCCAGAGCTGCATGCCTCCGGAGGAGGGGTCTCGCTCCTTGAACAGAACCCGCTTGCCGTCGGTCGACACGCCCAGCGGGAAGGGTGCCAGGGAACGTTGCGCGAGCACCCTCGGTTCGCCCCGTCCGTCGGCTGCCCGGGCGACCAGTTGGCCCCGGGCGGAGTCCCCCTCCAATAGCTGTGAGTAGACGAGCTCGCGGCTGTCGGGAGTCCATGCCGGGCTCCAGCCTGCGCGGTCGACCGGGGTGCGGGTCCGGCGTTGCAGATCCTCCACGATCAGGGTGCTGGTCTGGGCCTCGACCACGGTGTAGGCGACCTTGGATCCGTCGGGTGAGAGCACGACGTCGCCGAACGGCGCGAAGTCGGACCCGGCCGCGGTGGTCGAGCCGTCCTCGGACATCCACAGCAGTTCCTCTTCCACCTTGCGCTGGCCTTCGACGTAGAACAGCGAGCCGCCGCTGGAGACCGAGAGCGCCGGCAACCATCCGCTCAGCAGGCGCACCTGGGTCGGGAGGGTCACCGCCGGCCCGTTCAGCTCCACGGCCACCGGGTCGAAGGGCTGGGCCACGATGCTCCCCTCGGCGTCGACGGCGACGATGTGCCCCGAGTTGACCCAGCGGGGAAAGGTGACCTTCTCCATCAGCACCTTGCGTTGATTGCCGGCGAACTCGAAGTACTCGACCACGACGTTCTCGGGGGAGAGCCCGGCGTTGAGCGAGGCCTTGAGAAAGAGCAGCCCCTGTTCTCCCGGCAGCAGCACCGGGAAACCGAAGTCGTTGTCCCGCTCGTCCTCGCCCAGTTCGAACAGCGGGCGGGCTTCGCCGCCGCTATCGGGGACCTGCATCAGCGTGCCCCGGTTGCGTCCGGGATCCAGGGTGGAGAAGTAGATCGTTCCGTTGCCGGCCCACGCGGCTCCGAAGACGAAGCGGTCGAACGACGCCAGGCGCACCACCGGTCCGCCCTGGGCGGGCATCTTGTAGATCGAGCCTTCGCGGGTGAACCCGATCCACGCGCCGTCGGGTGAGAGGAAGGGGAACATCCCGCCCTCGGTTCCCGGAATCGCCGAGGGTTTGAGGCGATCCAGCCGCCGGCGCATCAGCACGCTCGATTCACCCTCCCGCTCGGGGAAGCGGGTGAAGATCAGCTCGCGGTCGTCGGGGCTCCACACCACCTGCTGCACGAAGGTCTCGCTGAAGTCGAAGGGGGTGTCGACGGTCAGCCGGGTGGTCGGTTCCGGCGGCGCCTCCCTGGCCACCTGGGTCGACAACACGATCACCGCGATGATCAAGCCGGCGACGGCGAGGCCGCCGACCAGGGCGAGCCACCAGGGCAAGCCGCTTCGGGCAGGCGTTGTGACGTTCGGTTCGCTCTCGTCGTCACCGGCCGCAAGCGCTTCGTTCAACTGGATGCGCACGTCGGCGATGTCGTGGGTGCGTTCGTCGGGGTTCTTGCGCAGGCAGCGCAGCAGCGCCCGTCGCGCTCCGCCGGGCATCGGCGGCAACGCGTCGAGATCGGGTTCGTCCTTGAGAATCGCCGCCAGGGTGTCGCTCAGGGTCTCGCCGCCGAAGGCCTGCTTGCCGGTCAGCATCTCGTAGAGCACGCAGCCGAAGGCGAACACGTCGGTGCGCTTGTCGACCGGGCGCCCCCGGGCCTGTTCCGGAGACATGTAGGCCGCGGTGCCCATGATCATGCCGGCCTGGGTGCCGGTGGAGGTCATGGTCGGCGAATCGGCCAATGCCGGAGAGTCGGCCAGGGTCGGCGCCATGGCGCCGGAGCCGGAGGACACCGCGCCCACCGGCCCCGAGCCCGAGGCCTGGCCGGGCAGGAACGCCTTGGCCAGGCCGAAGTCCAGCACCTTGACCCGCCCGTCGGGGGTCAGCCGCACGTTGGCCGGTTTGAGATCCCGGTGCACGATGCCGTTGAGGTGTGCCGCCGAAAGTCCGGCGGCGATGGCCGACCCGATCTCCACCGCTTCGTCCAGGGGGAGCGGGCCACGGCCGATGCGGTCGGCCAGGTCCTCGCCCTCGACCAGTTCCATCGCCAGGAACCGCACCGGGTTGCCCTCGGGATCCTGGGCCTGGTGGAGCCCGTGGATCGTGGCGATGTTCGGGTGGTTGAGGCTGGCGAGTGTCCGGGCTTCCCGCTCGAAGCGCTCCAGCCGGTCGGTCTGGGCCGACAGCACCTCGGGGAGCAGCTTGATCGCCACCGGACGGTCCAGGGAGGTGTCCACCGCCCGGTAAACGACGCCCATACCCCCTTCACCCAGCTTCTGCTGGAGGCGATAATGCAGGAGTTCGGTGTCTGGGGGCAGCGTCATGGATCCTTCTCGTCGCGGCCGCCGATTCTAATCCATCGGCCGTAGAACCCTCACGATCCGTTTACCGTATTGGTTTCAATGACCAAAGGAGGGGGTAGTGCTGAACGCGATTAAGCCTGCGGTGATTCTGGGTGTCGGTGTGACCTTGCTCTCGGCCCTGATCATGGCCACCGGCATGCACGCGAGGCCGTCGTTGGCTCAACCGATCTTTCTCGGTGCCGCGATCGGAATCAACGTGGCGGTGATCATCTGGGCCCTCCGGGGCAACGCGGACAAGAACGGCTACGGTGCCCAGCTGGGCATCAGCGCGTTGATCGGCCTGGTTGCCGGTGTAGTCATCTTCATCGGTTCCTACGTGCTGACCACCGTTGTCTTCCCGGACGCGTTGTCCGAGGCCGCCGACGCGATGCTGCCGCTGTTGGAGCAGAGCGGGATGCCCGAGGAGCAGATCGAGGGGCGCATGACACTCATGGAGTCGCCGGTCGCCAACGCCGCTCCCGGTCTGATCGGAACCTTCGTCACCAGCCTGGTGGTGGGTGCGGTGGTCGCGATCTTCTTTCGCCGGAAGTAGCCCGAGCCCGGCCGGCCGTCGCCGGCAGACAAGGGCGCCTGGAAGCCAAGACGAGGAGTGCCGTCGCTACTTGGCGGGGCACTCCCGCCGTTCCAGTCCCCACAGCCGCGGACCGATCAGCGCAACGACGTAGATCGCGCCGGCGGCGACGAGGAAGGCCTCGGGACCGAGACGGCTGACCAACACACCGCCACCGAGCAGTCCGAGAATGCTGGCCAGGCTGCCGAGGCTGCTGCCGACACCCTGCACCGTGCCCTGCATCTCCCGGCCGGCCAGCCGTGACAGCAGCGAGAGGAAGCTGGGCCACATCAGGCCGTTGCCCAGGGCGAACAGCACCGCGGCGGCGTAGGCGGCCCGGGTATCGGCCAACACCAGCAGCAGGAAGTTGGTGCCGAGGATGGCGCTGCCGGCCACGATCAACGTGGTGTCGTTGAAGCGCTTCGACAGCCGGGACAGGACCGGCCCCTGCACCAGGATCATCATTCCGCTCATGGTCGAGAAGAACACTCCCAGCGAAGCCACCGGCCAGCCGAGGAGGGTCGACGCATAGATCGGAAAGGCGGCGTAGAACACGCTGAAGCCGAGGAAGGTCAGGAAGTAGAGCCCCAGCATCAACGGGATGCCCGGGCGGGCCAAAGCTCCGCGCCAGCCCGTTGCGGTGGATTCGTCGTAGCAGCCCTTGGTCTCGGCCCCCAGCGCCCGTCGCACGGTGCCGTGGGGGATTTCCGGCTCGGCCAGGGGCTTCGACTCGGGCAGGGCGAAGTAGATCAGCGCCAGCGCTGCCAGGGAGATGCCCGCGGCGACGCTTACCGGGACGATCTCGCCGGCGGACGTGGAGCCGAGCAGGCCGGCCAACGCCGGGCCAAGCACGAAGCCCAGGCTCGACGCCATCGACATGCGGCCGAAGTTGCGGCTGCGGTTCTCCTCGGTGGTGATGTCCGCCATGTAGGCGTTGGCCACCGAGATGTTTCCGCCGGTAAGGCCGTCCAGAGTCCTGGCCAGAAAGAGTACGGCCAGCGGTACGGTCAGCACGAAGGCACCGAGCCGGCCGGACTCGACCCTCCACAGTTCGGTGGGAGGTAGCCACAGCGCCAGCAGGAACAACAGCCACGCCAGCAGGGTGCCGGCCTGGCTCAGCAGCAGGATGCGCCGGCGGCCGAAGCGGTCGGACCAGCGGCCCAGCACCGGTGCCCCGACCAGCTGGAAGGCGGAGTAGGTCGCTCCCAGGGCCCCGTAGATCATGGCGTTGCCCCCCAGCCGGGTCACCAGGTAGACCAGGAAGGGGATCACGATGCTGAAGCCCAGGGTGCCGATGAAGTGCACCGAGAGCAGGGCCGGGAGGGCTCCCGGGCGGGGGCGAGCGGCTCCTGACCGGGGCGTCTCCGGGGTGCTCATGGAGGCCATTCTGGCCGGAAATCACGGATTTCGCCCAAAAAAGTGGCCGAATTGGCTGCGCCGCTACCCCCGTTGAATTAAAGTAGTCTCTGGATGCCTGCGGCTCGCGACCGACCTGTGCCTGTCGAGTCCGGCGTTCCAGGGAGTTGCCTCATGGGTGCTACGCCGTTCGAATACCGTCTCGACCTCGAACCGGAAGGCCGGCTCGACGTCGCCGACCTGCGTCAATCGGTCCGGGAAGTGAACGAGATGGTCGGTCACTACCAGAAGACGCTGTTCTGCTCGAGCCACACCACCGCCGGCTTCTTCGAGCAGAGCCTGGGCTCCCGTCTGGGACGCAACCAGGGGGTCGACGGTTTCCTGCAGCTGATCCAGGAGCTCTTCCCGCAGCAGGCGGACTACAAGTTCGGCCGGCTGGGACAGAAGGCGGGCAACGCCGCTTCGCACCTGCGCTACATCGGCGCCGGCCTGCGCAACTGCGTCACGTACCACAACCACATCGATTCGCCGGTCTACTTCGTCGATCTCGACGGTCTGGCCGACGACGGCGAACCGCGTAAGCGCAACGCGGCGGTCCTCGGTTACGACGAGGAGCGGGTGGTTCACGAGGAGACCCTGCCGATTCCCGTCTCGATGCACCCGATCGACTCGGTCAACCTGCGGGGCGATCAGGTCGGATTGTTCGAGAAGTTGCGGGAACTGGCCACGACCCACGGCATCGAAAAGGGCCGCATCGACCTGACCCTCGATGCCGACGAGCGGGACGCCGGCCTGACGGTCAACCTGTACGAGACCCTGCTGATGCAGAACGATCTCCGCGAGGTGCTGCGTGACCCGCTGCGCTTCCTGTCGGAGAAGGGGCGCAACCTGCTTCGCGACGCCAAGCGCCGAGACCCCGTCGCCATCGCCAACAAGACCATCGACTACGCCAAGTACGACCTGGTCACCGTGGTCAACCAGTTGTTCGACGTGACCGGCTTCAACGAGTCGTTCATCGAGCGTTTCATCGCCCGCTTCGTCGCCGTACCGGCCGACCGGCTGTTCCGCATGAAGCGTTCGGTCAGCTACCTCGTCAGCGACCTCGGCGGCAGTTCCAGCGAGATCGTCCAGGGCACCGACCAGAGCCCGATCCTGCTGCAGTGGCGCAAGTCCGAGAGCCAGAGCCGGAACGTCCGGATCCGGCTGGTCCAGTTCGCATAAGCAACCCTCGACCGATGCTGCCGCACACCGGCCGCCCGCTGTCTCTGCTGTTCTTGGCAGCGGTTGCCGGCCTGTTGGCGTCGGTCGCCGCACAGGCACAGGAATCGGAGGCCGTTTCGCCGGGCCAGGATCCGATTCGCGTGCTGTTCCTGGGCAACAGCTACACCTACCAGAACAACCTGCCTGCCATGGTCGAGCGCCTTTCGTCGGCCGGGGAGACCCGCCCTTCGCTGATCACGCTGATGGTCGCCAGCGGCGGCGCGACTCTGGAACGGCACGCCTCGAACCCGATGACCCTCAAGCGCATTCACAGCGGCGATTGGGACTGGGTGGTCTTGCAGGAGCAGAGTGTCCGCCCGGTGCGCAATCCGGACCGGATGCGGCGCTGGGCCCGGGCGCTCAACGGCAAGATCAAGGAGGCGCCGTCGACGCCGCGCACGCTGCTTTTCATGACCTGGTCCCGGCGGGATCGTCCGGAGATGTTGCGTCCGCTCAGTGAGGTCTACAGGACGCTCGCCCTGGAGATCGACGCCGAGGTCGCCCCGGTCGGAGAAGCCTGGCACAGGGTCCTGCTCGACGAGTCTCGTCCGATCGCGCTACACGCCGCCGACGGCAGCCACCCCTCCCGGCTCGGCAGCTACCTGGCCGCCTGCGTGATCTGGTCCAAGATCTACGGCCGCTCTCCGGTGGGGCTCCCGACTTTGGGGCTCGATCCCGAGGTCGCCCGCCGTTTGCAGGTCGCCGCCGAGGCTTCGGTGGATCTTCCGGTCACCGCGCCCGGCCCCGCCGGCAAGGCCGCGAACCCGGAGTAGCCGGCCCCGCCCGGGCCTGAACGATCCCCTACCGAGTTCAAAAGGGGCCGCGGAACAGCCGGAGTCCGCACGAGGGGCGTCGACGTCCCCCGACTGCTCCGCGGTGTGCGACGCCGCCGGGGAGCCCGGAGAAGGGGGAGGGGGAGTCCGCTCCGGCTTGCCGCCCCGACAGCGCCTGTCTTTTCGATGCTACGTTCCGCTCGGCGGAACCCGCCGAGTGCATCCGACGTTCGCATCATCGCGTTCACCAGGAAGACGTTTCGCACAGCCGGTAGGTTTCGCCGCCGCGCCGATTTATAATTCCCGGCCTGACAGGAGGTTTCATGGCATTCGTTTTGGCGCTCGACCAGGGAACGACCAGCTCGCGAGCGATCGTGTTCGACGAATCGGGAACGATACGCGGTTCGGCGCAGCGGGAGTTCGAGCAGATCTTGCCGCAGCCGGGCTGGGTCGAGCACGACGCCGAGACGATCTGGGCGACCCAGTCGGCGGTGATTCCCGGAGCCCTCGACAGTGCCGGAGCGAGTGCTTCCGACGTGCGTGGCGTCGGCATCACCAACCAGCGGGAGACCACGGTGCTGTGGGACCGCTCGACCGGTGAGCCGCTGGGCAACGCCATCGTCTGGCAGGACCGCCGCACCGCCGACATGTGTGACCGGCTGCGTAAGGCAGGGCACGAGGAGATCTTCCAGAAGCGAACCGGCCTGTTGCTCGATCCCTACTTCTCCGGCACCAAGCTCGCCTGGATGCTCGAGAACATCCCCGAGGCACGGCGCCGGGCCGAGGCGGGGGAACTGGCCTTCGGCACCATCGACTGCTGGCTGACCTTCAAGTTGACCGGGGGCAAGGTTCACGCCACCGACGCCAGCAACGCTTCCCGGACCCTGCTCTGGAACCTGCACTCCCGTGACTGGGATGACGACCTGCTGGACTTGCTGGGCATCCCTCGTGCGGTCCTGCCGGAGGTGCGGGGCAGCAGCGAGATCTACGGCGAGATCGAAACGGTGACCTTCGTCGGCGGTGTGCCGCTGGCGGGCATGATCGGCGATCAGCAGGCGGCGCTGGCCGGTCAACTCTGTACCGAGCCCGGTCTGGCCAAGTGCACCTACGGCACCGGCTGTTTTCTGTTGCTCAATACCGGCGCGGAAGTGAAGCCTTCGGCGCACCGGATGCTGACCACCGTGGCATGGCGCCGCGGTGAACGAACGGACTTTGCCTTCGAGGGCAGCACCTTCATCGGAGGCGCGGTGGTGCAGTGGCTGCGGGACGGCCTGCAGCTGATCCGCCGCTCGGAGGAGGTCGAGGCCCTCGCCGACCAGGTCGAGGACAACGGCGGCGTTTATCTGGTGCCCGGCTTCGTCGGACTCGGTGCGCCCCACTGGGATCCCTATGCCCGGGGCATGATGATCGGGATCACCCGCGGAACGACCCGGGCCCACATCGCCCGGGCGGCGCTCCAGAGCATCGCCTTCCAGGTCGCCGACCTGGTCTCGAGCATGGAGCAGGACGCCGGCTTCAAACTCAAGGAACTACGGGTCGACGGTGGTGCAGCGGTCAACGACGGGTTGCTCCAGTTCCAGGCGGACCTGCTGGGTGTGCCGGTGGTACGTCCGACGGTGGTCGAAACCACGGCGCTCGGCGCGGCCTACATGGCGGGACTGGCCGTGGGTTACTGGCCCAACATCGACGCCATGCGCGCCAACTGGCGGGTCGACAAGCGTTTCGAGCCGAAGATGGCCGCGGCTGAAGCGGCGCGGTTGCGATCGCGCTGGTCCGATGCGGTCGAACGCTCGAAGGGCTGGGAACAGCCGTGATGCGTCGCGAGATGGCCAGCCGCCTGGCCGAACGCGACCGTCCCTGGGACATCGCTATCGTGGGAGGTGGGGCCACCGGCCTCGGTGGAGCAGTCGACGCCGCATCCCGCGGCTACGACGTCGTTCTGTTCGAACAGAGCGACTTCGGCAAGGGCACCTCGAGCCGTTCGACCAAGCTGGTTCACGGCGGCGTGCGCTACCTGCAGCAGGGCAACGTCTCTTTGGTGATGGAGGCCCTCAAGGAGCGGGGCGTGATGCGCCAGCTCGCTCCCCATCTCGTCGACGACCTGGCGTTCATCGTTCCCAGCTACGAATGGTGGGAGTCTCCCTTCTACGGGGTCGGCCTCAAGGTCTACGATCTGCTGGCAGGGAAGTACGGCTTCGGCAAGTCGAAGATGCTGTCGAAGGAAGAGGTCGTCGCGGAGATCCCCACGATCGCCACCGAAGGCTTGCGCGGGGGCATCCGCTACTACGACGGCCAGTTCGACGATGCGCGGCTGGCGATCAATCTGGCCGGCACCGCCGCCGAGCAGGGCGCGACCCTGCTCAACTACGCTCAGGTCACGGCGTTACACAAGGATGAATCGGGCCGGGTCGACGGGTTGACCGTGTGCGACCTGGAGCGAGGCGAAGAACATCGGGTCGCGGCGAAGGTGGTGATCAACGCCACCGGACCCTTCTCCGACGGTCTGCGCAAGATGGATAATCCCGACGCGCCTGCGATGATCTCGCCGAGCCAGGGCGTCCACCTCGTGCTCGATCGCTCCTTCATCCCCGGCGAGGCCGCGATCATGGTGCCCCACACCAGCGACGGCCGGGTGATGTTCGCCATCCCCTGGCATCACGTCGCCGTGGTCGGCACCACCGACACGCCTATCGATCAGTGCGATCTCGAGCCGGTGCCGATGGAATCGGAGATCGAATTCATCCTGGAGAACGCCAACCGCTACCTGTCCCGCCCCGCCACACGGGCCGACATCAAGAGCGTGTTCGCCGGGATCCGGCCGCTGGTCAAGGCGGCCGACGCCGACACGACTTCTTCGCTGTCCAGGGACCACACGATCTTCATCGATCCGCTCTCGGGACTGGTGACCATCGCCGGCGGCAAGTGGACGACCTATCGCAAGATGGCGGAAGACCTGATCGACCAGGCGTCGCTGTTCGCCGGGCTCGACAGCTTCCCCTGCGTCACCGAACAGCTCTCGATTCACGGGAACCACCAGCGGGCCGAGAAGTTCGGCCGACTGGCGGTCTACGGGTCCGATGCCATTCCGATCCAGACGCTGATCGAATCGGACCCGGCCTACGCGGCGCCGGTGCATCCGCGGCTTGAACTGACTGCGGGCGAGATCCTGTGGTTCGCCCGTCACGAGATGGCACGGACCGTCGACGACGTACTCTCCCGGCGGTCCCGCTCGCTGCTGTTCGATGCCGTGGCGGCCTGGGAAGCGGCGCCCAAGGTCGCTGAGGTACTCGCACTGGAGTTGGGGCGATCGCCGGAATGGGCGACCGGGCAGATCGCGGCGTTTCGCCGCATCGCCGAGGGCTACTTCGGCGAACCGGGGGCGGCCCAGGCGTCGGGAGCGTCGTAGGCGGTCCGGCTGCCCATGCGGCCCGGCCCGGGATCACGGACCAGGGCGTAGAGGCCGGTCAGCAGCATGGCGGCGATCAACGATGCAGCCAGGTCCAGCCGGTCGAAGACCAGCGCCGTGCGCAGCTGGCTGAGTTCCCATCCCAGCATCACCACCGTGGCGACCGCCACGCTTCCGCGGAACCAGCGGTCGGCGTCGAATCCCGGCCGGAACAACATGCCGCCGGCGGCGCCGCAGACGACTCCGGCGAAGTTCGGGTAGCAGTCCCGCAGCCGTGCAAGCCAGCCGGATTCCAGCGGAAACTCACGGGCGTACTGGCTCAGCTCCTTGCTGACGATGGCCGCCCCCACCAGGCCGAGCCAGGGCAGCCGCCGGAGCAGGCGGCCTGTTCTCGTGGCTCCCATCGGTCAGATCAGCGAGCGGGATTGGCCGCCGTCGACGTTGACGCAGGATCCGGTCAGCAGGCTCGCCCGTTCGGAGACCATGAAGGCGACGAAGTCGGCGACCTCGTCGAGATGGCCGAAGCGTCCCAGTGGCAGGTTGCGTTCGACGAAGCGGGCGATGCCATCGGGATCCGCCTCCCGGCGTTTGTGCCAGCTTCCGCCGGGGAACAGGATCGAGCCCGGGGCGATACTGTTGACCCGGATGCCGAAGGGAGCCAGATCCAGCGCCATGATCTTGGCCAGGCTGATCATTCCCGCCTTGGTGGTGTTGTAGATCGTGAGTTCCGGTCCGCCGGCCTCGCGGCCGAAGATCGACGCATTGAACAGGATGACTCCCTGCCCCTGCTCCTTCATCGGAGCGGCCACCGCCCGGGCCAGCCGGATGTGGGAGCCGAGGTTCAACTCGTGAAGCTCGGCCCAGTCCTCATCGGTGGTCTCGAGGAACGGCTTGCGCCGGTTGCCGCCGACGTTGCTGAACAGGATGTCCACCCGGCCGAAGCGGCCGGTGGTCTCGGATACCAGCCGGGCCGGGGCATCGGCATCGGTGACGTCGAGTTCGAGCCCGGAGACCTCGCCGAGAGGGGAGAGTTCGGCCTCGGCCTCCCGCAGGGTGCCGGGCGTGCGCCCGCAGATGACGACCCGCGCGCCTTCGCGCAGCAGCGCGGCCGCGCTGGCCTTGCCGATTCCGCGGGTTCCGCCGGTGACGATCGCTACCTTGTCGCGCAGTCCGAGATCCATCGTGTCCCTCCGGGACCGGGATATTAGCAGCGCGACGGAGATTGTCCCCGGGCTTGCGGGCTAGCGCTCGAGCCGGCGCATCGTGGCGCCGGCGGCGGCGTCGTAGGTGGCCAGGATCCATAGCACGCAGGTGGAGCAGGCCAGGAGCACCGGGCCGAGCAGCAGCGGCCGCACCGGGACCATCGGGGACTCGATCAGGTAGCGCAGCACCGGAAGCACCACGATCCAGGCGCCGGCCAGATGCCACAGCCCGCCGAGAAACAGAACCGCGCGGATGCGGTCGCCGTTCAGCACCTGCCCCCATCCGGGGATGAGCAGCGAGGCGATCATCGAGACCACCGGCCAGGGACGACTGCGTCCTCGCCGGGCTTCGCCGAGGTCGTGGGCGTGGAGCACCGCGGCCAGGTGGGTCGCGGCGCCGGCGGCGAAGAGCACCACCAGGATCCAGGAAGCGAGGCTGCGGGGGGCACCGAGCAGTGCCGCCGTGTCGTTCAAACGTTCGAGGGTCGCCAGGACTGCCCAGCCGCAACAGACGAAAAGGCCCAGCAGGCTGACGAAGAACAGACCCAGTTTGGGACGCCCGAGGAGCGCCTGGCCGGCGCCGGGCAGGAACAGGGACAGAGTCCCTGCGGTAGCCGCTCCCGGCTGCAGCGCCTGCCATCGCTGCGAGTGCGCGGGGTTCTTACCCGGGATGGGGGCGGCCCGCGGGGGTGGGGCGGCGGTCGGCTGGGTCGTTACCGGGCGCCGAGGCGCCTGCCGGGGTTTGGCGGCGGAACTGATATCTCCGAGGTCATAGACCGTCGTCTGCTCGTTCATGGCACTCCCTCCGCCGGGCAGGTAAAGCAAAGAGGTTGCCATCGAGGGGCGGGCCGAAACCCTCCCGAATGCGAGTCTTCGGCGAGGGATGCAGGTGAGACGATGACGCAACGGTCATCGGCGTGCGCAACCTTCGTCACCGGCCCGGAGGGGTACGAGACCGTGATCGATCCTCCAAGACCTACTTCTTGAGCTCCCGCAGTTTGGCTTGTTGTTGCGGCGTCAGGGTGTTCTTGATCCGGACCATGGCGACCAGCTGCTCTTCCTTGGCCTTCGCCTCTTGTTCCAGAATGTCGCGCAGGAGCTTCCTGACCCTGGCCTCGTCGACCTTGGCCGGCTCCAGCGCCTTGGTCAATTCCTGCAGCATCGGCACCAGGTCCCACTGGATGCCGGTCATCGCCTCGGTGTGGGCCTTGAGCGTATCCCGGATCGCGATCGACTGTTCCTTGCTCAGTCCGATCTCTCCCTGGTACTGCATGATCAGTTCCGGGTCGAACAGGGCGGCGTCGACGGCGTCCTCGAACTCGTCGGCGGTAGCCGGGAGTGCCAGGCCGGCCAGCAAGAGGGGCACGGCGGCGAACAGCATGAAGGTGTTTGCGCGTTTCATCATCGGGCTCCTGTTTCGGGCTCCGGCACCGGGCCGTCGGCCGTGTAGATCTTGAGGTCCAGGTCTCCCAGCGGCGGTGCGCCCGAGAGCATGGAGTCGAGGCGCGGCAGGAAGACGTCGGTCGGGGCGCGCCACGCCGTCAGGGATACCGGTTCCGGCGCGGGTTCGGCGGGGCTTCCAAGCCACAGCATCATGGCCACCGCCGCCGCTGCGGCTCCGAGGCCCAGCGCCGGCAGCAACACCGGCCTCCGCGCCGAAGGACGACGTTGCAGCAGGTGCTCGAGCGGCGGCGCGGAGCCGTCCCGCCGGCGGGCCAGCTCGGCCAACGCCTGTTCATGATCGCGATCTTGATGGCTCATGATCGTTCCTCTCGTCGTCCCATCCTCGAGCGGAGCGCCTTCTTGCCCCGGTGCAGATGGGTCGCCGCCGTTCCCGGCGTGACCCGCATCACCACTGCCGCCTCGTCGAGGGTCAGCCCATAACCGTAAACCAGGGTCAGGAGTTCCGCTTGCCGCCGGGGCAGGGTTCCCACCGCCCGATCCAGGGTCAACAGATCAATTCGGCGTTGCTCTCCCGCCGCGTCGGCATCGGCCGGGTCGTGTTCGAGCTCCGCCAGCGGACGGTGTCTTCGAAACCGTGCCCGCCAGCTGTCCCGGGCGGTGTTGCGCACCACCGAGAACAGCCAGGTGCGAAAGCTCGATCGCCCGGCGAACCGTGCCCGCCCCTCCAGGATCTTCAGGTAGGCGGTCTGCAGCACATCCTCGGCGAGCTGCACGTCTCCCCGGCAGCAGGTGACGCACCAGCCGAAAGCCTGCCCGTGATGGGCTTCGAGCTGTTCCCGGACCGAGGGATCGGCCTCTTCGCGGGAAATGGAACTCTCTGTCGGCAACCGGCCTCCGCGTCTGGTCTCGGAGTATAGGTCGCGACCGGGTCGCGGATTCATGACCGGCCGCAGAGGCCGGGCCCGGGCGACCCTTAGCGAACGTTCCCGAACTCCGCCGCAAGGATCGCCAGATCGCCGCCGTCGATGGCGCCGTTGCGATCGAGGTCGCAGGCGGGGTCGTAGCGGGGGTGGGTGTCGTCGATCCCGAAGGCACCGGCCAGGCGGGCCAGGTCGACTCCGTTGACCCGGCCGGTTCCATCGACGTCGCCGCGCAGTTCGCAGCGATCTCCGATACCGTCACCGTCGTAGTCCGCCTGGTCGTCGCTGACGGTGGGGCAGACATCGCATCCATCGACGGTGCCGTCGCCGTCGGCATCGGCTGCCGCGACGGTGAGGGTCAGGGTTACCGGAATCCCGGGAGGAAGCAGATCCAGGCGCACCCGCCGGCAGGCCGCCTGCGCCGCAACCGGTGCCGTCGAGTCCACGCCGGAGACGACGACCGGGTCGCCGAGTTCCAGCGTGATACCGGTGGCGCCGGCCGGACCGTCGTTGCGCAGGACCACCACGTAGCGTTCTTCGGTCGAGTCGAACTCGGCGCGGACCAGCGTTACCGATTCCCGGGCGCGCCAGAACTCCCCGTAGCTACGCAGGTCCATTACCGGCCACTGCCGCCCCTGGGCGAAGCGAATGAAGGACTGCTGCGCTTCGATCTTGAACTCGGCGTCGGGGTTGATCTCACCGGCCTGTTGCCGTGCCTGGTGCTCGAGTGCGGTGGTCGCCGCTACGATTCGCCGGGACCTGGCGAGTGTTCCCGACTCGGGGTCGCCGTAGTCGTTGCGTCCCCTGGAGGGATGGACCAGCAACACCACGGGAGCTCCGTTAGCCGCCAGGTCCCGGGCGGTTTGCCGCCACTGCTGCACTACCCGGCCGGGGTCACCGGGCGCCAGATCGACATCGTCCAGGGCCAGCGGCACCTCGATGACCTCGGTCTCCTCGGAGAACGCCGAGTCGACGGTCAAGCGGTACGGGTAGTAGGTCAGTGAGTCGGGGCCGCTGCGGCTGGCGTCGTAGCGATAGCCGGCGGCCTCGAGTTCCTGGGGCAGCGCCGGCGGCCAGAGCAGCTTGCCCGAGCGGAAGCTGTCCACCGGGGGCAGCGCCGCGCCGAGACAGGCGGATACATCGGTTTCGATCCGCTCCCTGGAGCAGCGCACTTCATCGTTGACCGTGGCCGCCTCCGGGTCGTAGTCGGCGCAGGTGGTTTCCCGGCTGCCCACCGGGAGGTCGGCGAAGTCGGTCCGGTGGCCGACCGAGTGGGAGCCCAGCGGAAGCGGCGTTTCGGCGGCGGCGTCGCAGACCAACCCGGCATCCCAGTAGGCGGGGCTGTCGGCGTCGGTGAACCACTTCGTCGTCAGGAAGTTGGTCGCCTGGATGCCCAGGTCCCGGTGCATCCGGGCGAAGCGCAGGGCGATCGGTTCACCCCATTCGCCGGGATGGAACGCATCGAAGCTGTCCCAGTCGTGGCTCACGATCAGGGAGGTGTCCTGGGTGCCGGGCTGGGTATGGAGCCGGGCGCTGTGGCCGCCGGTGGCCCGGTCCAGGGCGCCGAGCAGCAACAGGCGCACCGCGTCTCCGCCGGGCTCCAGTTCATTGACGAAGATTCGCTGGGCCTCGGCATCCCGGCCGGCCTCCCCGCGGAGCAGGGTGGTGAAGTAGGTGGCGCCGAACAGGTATGCCCGGCCGGCGCCCAGGTCACGGCGCAGCAGGCAGGGGCCCTTTGGGCTGCCGTCGATCCCGCGCAGCGTCGCGAGCACCGTCGCGTCCTCGTTGATCTCGTAGTACCCGACCCAGTCGAAGTTCTCCGCGACGAAGCCGGGGTCCGCCAGGCGGATCGTGCGTTCGTTGGGGTGGTCGTGGCGTGAGAACAGCGCGGGATCGGCGGCGGTCGCGAAGTCGATCCAGAAGGCGTCCCGGGTGCGGGTCTCCGCATCGGCGCCGAACAACGGCAGCAGCGTGGTGTCCTGCACCTGGATGGCGAACAGCGTGCCGCCATCCCGCACGTACTGCTCGAGAGCGTCGCGAACGGTCGGGGACACCTCGCCCTGTTCCAGGTGGCTGTTGATCAGCACCAGGGGATGCACCGCCGGGTCGATGCCGGCCGCGGCGTCGGAGAAGGGCAAGAGGTCGTGGGGAATGCCCATGGCCTCGAGGCCGTGGTCGAGCGCCATGATGCGGCCGGCCGGATCCTCGGACTGCTCCGAGGCCCGGTCGAGCACCAGGGCCTTCAATCCGCCGAGTTGCGCCTGGGCGGCCTCCGCGGCGCAAAGCGCCAGCGGGAGCGCGAGGAGCAGTTTGAACGCGGCGTCGAGGGGGAGACGACGAAGCATCACAACTCAAATACTAGTCTCCGGACCGAGCGTCGTAAACCGCGACGGGTGATTACGGTTTCGTATCCGGAATCCACCGAAAAGCACTCATATGTCGGTGCTTTTCCCTTGATTCGGGGAAATCGGGGCCCAATATTCCGATCGGTCGAGACATCCACTCAAGCGCCTGTCGGCGTTGTTCCACCATGTTTCCTCGCACGTCGGGGCACGTGCGATCGAGGATGGTCGTGAGATCCCTGAAACCGGTCCTGGCGGCCCTCGTGGCTCTGTATTGCGCTGCCCTCATGCCTGTCGCCGCTTCGGCGTCGCCGGCGAAGGGTGACGTCGTTGCGCAGGTGGCCGACGAGATCGTGCTCGACGAGATGCTCCGGGCCACCGGCATTCACAATGTGCTGGAACGGGAAGCACTGGTCGCGACGATCCGGCTCGAGATCGACACGCTGATCGACCGCTTCGACGGTCGCGAGCCGAGCTATCGCCGGGCACGGCGGATTCACACGATCCTGCACGAGAAGTTTCTCGCCGAGTACGACCCGGCCGCCGACGGTTTGCAGCAGGTCGTTCGCCAGGGGCGCTACAACTGCCTCTCGGCCTCCTTGCTCTACGGCTTGGTTCTGCGCCAGCTCGGCTACCGGCCCGAGATCATCGAGACACCCGGCCATCTGTTCGTCAGCCTGCGGGTCGGTGAACGGGTGATTTACGTCGAGACCACGGCACCCCTGGGCTTCGACATCGACCCGCGAATCGCCACCGGCGGGGTCGGCCCCTGGGCCCGGGCCACCGACGAGACCGGCCGCCGTCTCAGCCGCTCAGCCCGGGATGAGGCCCAGGTCTGGCCGGTCCGGGTCGACCAGGCCGCCGGCTTCGCCTGGATCAACTCGGCGTGGAAGGCGATGGAGTCCGGCCTCCCGCTCGAGGCCGCGGCCTGTGTCCGCCGGGCGGAGCGCTTCCTGCCGGAGATGGCCCGCCGCGCCGAGGGGGTCAACATGCTGTTGTCCCAGGCGTTCCGCGAGGCCTACGACGCCGGTGACTTCGAGGGAGCCCAGGAAATCGGCCGCATCGGTCTCGAGATTTATCCGGGGTCGACCAGCGCCGAGGACCGCATGCTTGCCGCGGCCCACAAGCGGATCGAGATCGCCTGCGCGGCGAACCGGCCGGCCGACGCGGCCGGGATCGTCGACGAGCTCCAGGCGCTTCAGATCGACGGGTTCCAGCTTCAGGGGTTGATTCGCAGTATCGGGCCGACGATCGTGATGTCGGCCGCCCGCAACTGTCACTGGGATCTCGCCCGGCACAACGCCGAGCGCTACGCCCTGGCCGAGCCCGATTCGCTTCTGACCGGGCGGCTCTGGGATTGGCTGGAAATGCGCCGCAGCCGCTCGCGGACCCTGTCGGAAGGGGTCTGCCTCGAGACGCTCTCGAGCCGCCGGCCGCTGGCCTCCTTCCGCTAGCCCCCTTCCGCCAGCCTCGGATCGCGGGGCCGTTCCAAGCCATACGACCCTGCTCTGCTACCCGTCGACCTCGACGTAGATCCCGTCCTCGCGCATCTCCACCTTGAAGCTGGCGATGTCTTCCGCCCAGTCGGTTTCCTGGGCGACCTTGCCGTTGCGGATGTCGAAGTGGGCGTCATGCCAGGGGCAGGTGACGTGGAAGGCGCTGCGGTCGCCCAGGGTTCCCTCATCGAGAGGAGCATCCTGGTGCGGGCAGACGTTGTCGATGGCGTAGACCTTGCCCTCGACCTGGGCCAGCAGGATCTCCCGCTCGCCGTGCTCCTTCATCACCATCTGACCGTCGCTCAGCTCAGAGGTCTCGGCCAGTTTCACGAAAGCCATCGTCATCTCCTGTCGCGGGTGCAAGCCGGTCGGCGCTAGCCCGCGTCCTCACCGAACAGCTCGTCGGCGTCGAGTTTCTTGAACAGGATCTCCGGCTCGCCGAGGCCGTGGCCGCCGGGAAGCTCCGCGGTGGCGCCGTCCCAGGGGAGGGCGGGATCGATCTTCAGCATGCCGGCGCAGCGTTCGGCCGAGAACGGCATGAACGGTGCCATCAGCGTGCAGAGCGTGTGCACCGTCTGGAGGCAAACATTGATCGTGGTGCCGCAGGCGGCCAGATCTTCCTTGCGCTGTTTCCAGGGCGCCTTGGCGTCGAAGTAACCGTTGGCGGTGCGGGCCAGCGCCATCAGCGCCTCGGACGCCGCCTTGAAGCGGAACTGTTCGATCAGCGAGGTGACCTCGTCCCGGGCGTCGGCGAGTGCCTTCAGTTGAGTTTCGTCGACCTCGTTCCGCGCGCCCGCGTCGGGCACCTTTCCTTCGAAGTACTTGCCGGCGAAGATCATCGAACGGTTGATGAAATTCCCCAGGGCGTTGACCAGCTCGCCGTTGTTGCGGGCGATGAAGTCGTCGATGTCGAAGGCGGTGCGGTTCTTCTCCGGCGCGATGCTGGTCAGGTAGTAGCGCAGCGGGTCGGGATCGAAGCGTTTGAGGTAGTCTTCGATCCAGATCGCGTTGCCCCGGCTCTTGCTGATCTTTTGCTCGTCGGCGCCGGGGAATTTCATGTTGAGAAAGGCGTTGGCCACGACCTGCCAGGGGAGCTGGTAGTTGCCCTCGGCCATCAGCATCGCCGGCCAGATCAGCGCGTGGAAGACCGTGTTGTCCTCGCCGATGAAGTGGGCGATCCGGCACTCCGGATCCTGCCACCAGCGCTTCCAGTCATCTCCCTTCCCGGCCAGCAGCTTCTCGGTGAACGAGACGTAGCCGATCGGCGCATCGAACCAGACGTAGAGCACCTTGCCCGCGGCGTCGGGATCGTCGAGGGGGACCGGAACTCCCCAGTCGAGGTCCCGGGTCATCGCGCGTTCGGGCAGCCCCTGCTTGATCTGGCCGAGGCAGAAATTGAGCACCCACTCCCGCCACGCCGGGTAGCCGGGACGGGCCTCGCGCTTGGACTCGAGCCACTCGCCGAGCTGCTTCTCGAAGCTGCCGAGCTTGAGGTACCAGTGGGTGGTGTCCCGGGCCTCGGGCACCGACCCGGTGATGGTGCTCACCGGGTTCTTGAGCTCCAGCGGTTCGATGGCGTTGCCGCAGGCCTCGCACTGGTCGCCGTAGGCGGAGTCGTTGTCGCAGTCGGTCCCGTCGGCGCGTTTGTGGTAGCAGCCACCCTTGACGTAGCGGTCGGGCAGAAACTGACCGGCCTCCACGTCGTACAACTGACGGGTGGTCTTCTTCTCGAAGAAGCCCTTGTCGGCGATGGCGTTGAAGATCGTCTGGCTGCGCCGCTCGTGGGTCTCGACGTAGTCCGGTTGGTGTGTTCCGCCGAATACGTCGAAGGAGATGCCCAGCCCGTCGAAGTCCGCCTTCTGCCGGGCGTTGTAGTCCGCGGTGAGCTCTTCGACCGGACGGTTCTCCTTACGGGAGGAGATCAGCGAGGCCACGCCGTTGTCGTCGGAGCCGCAGATGTACAGCACCTCGTGGCCCCGGGCGCGGAGGTAGCGCACGTAGGTGTCGGCGGGCAGGTAGGCCCCACCCATGTGGCCGACGTGCAGTCGACCGTTGGAGTAGGGGAGACCGGCGGTGACGAGGGTGCGCTTGTGGCTCATGAAGCGGGAATTTAGCACGCCGGACCGGGCGTTTCCCGGCCGGCGCCGGGGGGACGGTCGCCGGGCAGGGGCCGCGGGGAGGCTTCCGCGCCGGGGCCCCCGAGGGCCCGGTCCCGCCCGGTTTGCGTGGTAGATTCGAGGAATGCGCGACCCGGGATCAGGAGGAGAGATCGTCCGGTTCCCCGACGGGGAGCCGGAATCCCAGGGGGCGCCCTGGGGGCGCCTGGCCGGGGTCGTGGCGACGGCGGTGGTCCTGATCGGATCGGTACTATGGGGTGTCGACCGGCTCAGGGTGCCCGAGTTCGAGGGCGGGGGCATCGAGGTGCTGCCCGCCGAGAGCAGCGAGATCTCCCGTAGCGACCCGGTCCTGCGCTGGAATTCACTGGGACCGGGGGTGGTCTACACCGTCGAGGTGCTGACCGACGAGCTCAACCCGGTGGCCCTGGTCCGCGACCTGCGCCGGCCGGAGTTCAGGCTGCCGGCAGGGACCGAGGGCCTGCTTCGGGGCACCCACGGGCTCGTCTGGCGGGTCCAGGCGCGCTATCCCGACGGCCGGGAGCGCCAGAGCCGGCGATTTCGCCAACGGCTGAGTGCCGGAAACGGCGGTTGATGCGATGATAGGAAGGTTCGAGACAGGGAGAGGGGCATGATCAGCGGGTCGATCACCACGCTCAACGAGGAGCGCCACATCGCCGACTGCATCCGCTCGTTGCAGCAGGTCTGCGACGAGGTGATCGTCGTCGACTCCCTCAGCACCGATCGCACCGTCGAGATCGCCGAAGCCTGCGGCGCCCGGGTCATCTCTCAGGAGTACCTCGGTGACGGCCCCCAGAAGAACGTCAGCCGCTCCCATGTGAAGAACGACTGGATCCTGAGCCTCGACGCCGACGAGCGGTTGGACGAGGACGCCGTGGCCACGATCCGCAGCCTCGATCTGAACAACCCGACCCACCACGCCTACGGCTTCCGCAAGAAGAACTACATCGGCGATCGCTGGGTTCGTTGCGCAGGGCTCTGGCCCGCTTTTCGCGGCCGGCTCTACCACAAGCAGCACGTTCGTTGGGACGACCGCAAGGGGCACACCAAGCTCGACGCCAAGAAGGTCGGGCTGCTGCCCGGTCACATGCTGCACTACGCCTACGCCGACTACGGCGAGTACCTGAACAAGATCTTCCGCTACAGCCGCCGGGGCGCACGCCTGCTTCACGAAGAGGGCAAGCGCACCACCGCGCTCGGGGCGGTGGCCCACGGGGCGTTCACCTTCTTCAAGAACTACCTGCTGCGCCGGGGTTGGATGGGTGGGCTGGACGGACTGGTGGTTTCGGTGATCTCCGCCGTCGGCTCGTTCATGAAGTACGCCCAGCTTCGCGAGCTGCAGCGCAGCCACCAGGGCGAAGAATCTCTATCGACCGCGCGGAGCCGTCGGACCGCCTGAGGGGTCCCGCCGGCCGCCTCGCACTTCTTCCTCGGGCTCCCGGTCGACCAGGGCTTCCAGCACGATCTCGACGCCACCCCGGGCGGCCTCGATCTCCAGGGTGTTGCCGATGCCGCCCCGCACGATGCGGCGCTTGAGTTCGGCGTACGAGGTGATGTCGAGCCCTTCGACCCGGTAGACCACATCCCCGAGTTCAATGCCGGCGATCTGGGCGGGGCTGCCTTCCTCGATGGCGGAGATCATCACCCCGGCCTCTTCGGGAGCGCCGAAGTGTTCTCGCAGCGCCGGCGGTAGCTCGATGGCGGTGATGCCGATCCAGCCGCGACGCATCTCGATCCGGCTGTCCCGGCCGGGGCGTTCGCCGAGACGGAGGCGCATGTCCCGGTCCCTCCCGCCGCGGTCGACTTCCAGGGAGACCCAGGCATCCGGCTCGAGGGCGCGTAGCCGGGCCATCAATTCCCGGACGCCGGTGACCGGAGTGCCGTCGACGGTCAGGATCCGGTCCTGAGCCCGCAGGCCCACGTCGGCGGCGGGGCTATCCTCGATCACTCCGGTTACCAGGACGCCGGCGATCTCTCCGTTGGCGAGATCGGCCTTGGCGCCTTGAGCGGTCTGCAGCAGGACGCCCATCCAACCGCCCGATTGCGTGTCGTCGGCCGCCGTCGGAACGGCCAGCAGGGCCAGCAGCAGCCAGGGAGAAAGTCGGGCGAAGATCGTGCGCAGGTGATTCATGCAGAGTCCCCCCTTAGGACACCCCATAAGTACCGCCGAAGTGTACGGCCGGTCGCAGGCCGCGGCAAACGACGTTCAGTCGCGACTTTCCGAACTTTCCTCGAAGGCGATACCGCAGGTGGCGAGCTCTTCAAGAATCGGCTGGTAGATCTCCGGCAGGACCGGCGTGTGGACTCCGGTCAGCGGGAGTTTTCGCTCGAGGATCATCCTGGCCGCGGCGGCTGCCGGCAGGGAGACGGTGCGGGAGGTCGCGGTGTCGCCGCCCGGGATTCCGTAGGCGACCAGCTCTGCCCGGTGGTCGGTCTCGCTGCCGTCGCCGGCCCGTTCCACGATCCGGTGGGAAAGCAGCACCATGTCCCGTTCCTCGTCGCCGTAGCCCAGCCGGGCGGCGAAACGGGCGGCCATCATGTCGAGGGCCGAGCAGTCGAGATCCGGGAGCGGCTCGTCGGAAAAGAGGCCCAGCCAGTCCAGGCGCTCGAGGATGTCGTCATCGGCACCGAGGCCGAGGTGTTCGGCGGTTCGCCGGCGCAGATCCTCCCCTTGACCGGGGATCAGGGTCGCGAGATACCCGGCCAGGGTGGTGCCCTCGTCCCAGCGGTGACGCTCGATGCCGAGCAGGCCCAGGCGGACCACCGCCTGCATCGCCCGGCACCAGCCCGGATAGCGATAGGTGCCCCGGAACATATGACGGACCTGGTCGATGCCGTAGCGGCGGATGTACTTGAGCGAATCCCGGTTGGGGTAGACCTCGAAGGGACCGAGGCCCGGCACCTCCCGCTCTTCGAAGTGACTGAACAGGGTGCCCGCCGGAATGTGGTTGACCCGTCCCCGTGCGAAGTAGCGGGCAGACTGGCGCGAGGCGAGCAGTGCGCCGCGGGGGCTCCAGGAGACCTTGTAGCGCCACGGATTGTGTGAGGCCTCGGGGGAAGGCAGTCCCCCGCAAGAGCTGTCGAATTCGACGACGGTGTTCCCGCGGCCATGGATCGCATCGATGATGCGCATCGCCGACATGTGGTCGAGGCCCGGGTCGAGGCCGCACTCGTTGAGGATCAGGATCCCCGCTTCTTTCGCCGGCGCGTCCAGCTCGCGCATCTCCGGCGAGACGTACGAGGTGGTGACCATGTCGGTCTTCGCCGCGATGGCCAGCCGGGCCACCCGGGCGTGGAAGTCGTAGGGGACCAGGCTGATCACGAGGTCCGCCTCGTCGATCAACGGCTCCAGCTGGTCCCGCCGGGTGACGTCGATCGAACAGGCGCGGCCTGACGGGTGGCCGTCGACGATCGTCTCGGCATCGGAGGCGAAGAGACTGGCGACGACCAGCTCGCAGTCTTCGCGGTCGAGGAGGTAGCGGGCGATCGGTCGGCTGACCATCCCCGCGCCAAGCATCAGGACGTTTTTCACGTTAGTCGAGCTCGTGCTTCAAGTAGGCGAAGTCCGGCGTCAATTCGCCGCGGTGAACGATGATGGCCCGCTGCAGTTCCGGGGGCAAACCGAGGTCGTTCAGGTCCTTGCTCCAGTCGGTGCGGGCCAGGTTCGGAATGAAGCGGAACAGGCCGTCGCCGAAGTGTTCCGATGCCTCGGCGGGAAGCTGGCAGGGGAGGTTGTCCACCGCCATCACGATCGGGCCGCGGCCCTGGACGCCGTCACGAATCTCACCGGTGTCCGGATCGTAGACGAAGGTCGGGTTGTCGGGAGTCGTCGGCTTGACCGTGGCCTCGACGCCGCCGGCGATGTCGCAGGAGATGTCGGCGATCAACCGTAGCTTGGGTGTGCCCCCGGACCACAGATCCGCCAGATGCTTGCGCGAGACAAGCCGGGGTTGGGTCGGGATCCAGGTCGCTCCGTGGACCAGCATGGTCAAGTGCGGTAAGAAGCGGGGCATGCCGCTCTCGTAGCGGTCGGGGAACTCGTCGAACTCGTCGAGATCCACCGGACCGCCATCCCTGCGCTGAACCCGGTCGGCCCGGGAGAACTTGACCTTGTAGAGCACGTTCTGCGCTCGTTCGGGCGTGACGATGGCGTCGAGTTCCTCGGGCAGGATCTCCTGGGTCGGCAGCCGGTCGTAGATCTCCTGGGCTCCCTCGGACACGTTGCCCGAGCCGGTGAAGCCGACGACGAAGGGACGCAGCGCCTTGGGCAGACCGTTGTGGCGGATACGTTCTCCCAACCGGTGCAGGTGATGGGTCGCCTCGTCGAGACCCGAGTAGTCGTGGGCCAGCCGCACGTCGGAGAAGGGGGTCTCGATCCCCTCCGCGGTCAACCGCTGGCCCAGCGCCCACAGCGAGTCGATCATCCCGGCGTAGCCGGCGAAGCGTCCGAAGAACACCAGCCGCCGGTTGCGGTCGTCGACGATCTGCTCGTAGTCCAGCAGCGTGCAGCCCAGTTCCAGCAGCCGCTTGAGCATCGGCATGTTGTAGGACTGGCCCTTGGTGGTGTGAGAGAAGTAGAGGTAGGCCTGGTTGGCCCGCAGCAATTCGGTGGGGATCTCCTTGACCCCCATCACGATCGAGCAGTCGCTCAGATCTTCATCGACCACGGCGCCGGCGGCCCGGTAGTCCCGGTCGGGGAAGGCGCGGCGCTCCGACGGCTGGATCTTGATCGCGACGTTGCGCTCGTCGACCAGCTCGGTAACGTGATCGGGAATCAGCGGTACCCGGCGCTCCCAGCGGTTCTTGTCTTCGCGGCGTATCCCGAGCATCGGTGTGTTCTCCTTCACCCTCCGAAGCCTTGGCGAAGGAGGGCTCTATCCGGTGGCCGCCGCCGGGCGTCCCAACAGGCGGATCGCGGCGGCCAGCACGCCGAGGGAGATTAGCAGTCCGGCCCAGGCGGGGAAACCGAAGCCTGCCGGCAGGGTTCCGAGGATGATCGAGACCCCGCCGACGGTCAGGGCGTAGGGCAGCTGGGTCCGCACATGGTCCATGTGGTCGCAGCCCGAGGACATCGACGAGAGCACCGTGGTGTCGGAGATCGGACTGCAGTGGTCGCCGAAGATCGCGCCGGCCAGCACCGAGGCTACCGAGCCCAGCAGGATGCCCTGGGCCGAGCCGTCGGCGTAGCCCGCGGCCTTGGCCACCTCGAAGGCGGTGGGTACGGCGACCGGAATCAGGATGCCCATGGTCGACCAGCTCGAGCCGGTGGCAAAAGCGGTCGCCGCCGAGAGCACGAAAACCAGTGTGGGCAACAGGCCGGGATGGAGCCGGTCGGTCAGCGACGAGACCATGAACTGCGAGGTGTTCAGATCCGAGCAGACCCGGGAGATCGCCCAGGCCAGGGTCAGGATCACGAACGCCATCAGCATGCTCTTGAAGCCGCCGATCATCGCGGTCATCGATTCGCTGAGGGTGAGCGAGCGGCGCACCAGCGCCAGCAAGATCGCCACCATCAGTCCCGCAGTGGCGGCGTAGAGCAACGAGTCGTACGAGGCGCCCTCGCCCATGACGCTGCCGAAGTCGACGAGCTTCAACGAGAAGATCGAGCGGGTTCCCAGGGGATCGCCGGCGTCGATCAACGACTGGCGGCCGGTCAGCCACAGCGAGGTGAAGGTGACCGCCACGACAAGCAACACCGGGATCGCCGCGTTGCTCCAGTGGCGGGGCCGGCCGTCGATTGCTTCCAGTTCGCCCCCCTCGAAGTCGGCCAGGGGCACGGCACCGGGGGCCAGCACCTGGCCGCCCCGGGCTCGATTCTCGGCGGTGCGCATCGGGCCGAAGTCGCGGCCGGTCGCCGCGATCATGAAACCGAAGGCGAGGGCCAACAGCGGGTAGAAGTTGTAGGGGATCGCCGCCAGGAAGACCGTGTAGGCGGCCCGGTCGGAGCCGATGGCGGTCAGCGCATCGCCGATCAGCGAGACCTCGAACCCGATCCAGGTCGAGACCAGGAACAGCGCCGCGACCGGTGCGGCGGTGGAGTCGACGATGTAGGCCAGCTTCTCGCGGCTGACCTTCAGCCGGTCGGTCACCGGGCGCATGGTGTTGCCGACGACCAGGGTGTTGGCGTAGTCGTCGAAGAACACCGCCAGGCCCATCAGCCAGGTGGCGAGCTGCCCGCGGCGGGTCGAGGTGGCCAGGGGCGTGAAGCGTTCGACCAGGGCGGTGGTGCCGCCGGATCGGGACATCACCCCGACCATGCCGCCGAGGAATAGCGAGAAGACGATGATCGAGGCGTGGTCGCCGTCGGCCACCGCATCGACCAGATACTTGGCCGCCCTGAGCGCGCCGGTGAACGGGTCGCCGTAGATCAGCCAGGTTCCGCTCCAGACTCCCACCAGCAGAGCCGGGATCACCTGTCGGAAGATGAGCGCGAGCAGGATCGCGATCACCGGCGGCAAGATCGTGAGCCATGCGGGGATCACTCTCAGAGAGGCGGTGCTCCCCTCGGAGGTCCGTGGATCGTCCAGGCGCAGGTCCAGATCGTAGCGGCCTGCCGGCAGCTCGACCTCGATGCTGGTGGCGCCGTCACCCTCCAGGGTGCCCTGGCCCAGTTCGGCCCCGTCGGAACCCAGGAGTGAAAAGCGGGCCGGCGGATCGATCTTCGCTGAAGGAGCGATCTCGATGGTGGTGGGCAGGCCCGATAGTCCGACCAGGGGTGGCTTGATCTCGATGCCGGGGAGCGGGGCGAGTGAGGGCACCTCGGCAGGCGGCGCGGCGTCGGCTGACGGATCACCGGAACTCTGCTCCTGACCCCAGGCGAGGGAGAGGAAGAGCAGGGCTGCGATAGTGGCCAGGACAAGGGCCGGGCGGAGTCGTATGTCGGGTCGCGAACTCATCGAGTCCGCGATGCTACCACCGTTGACCGCTGCTCGAGCCGCCGGGCTCAGGCGGCTTCGCTCAGCTCGTCGGCGATCTCGTCGGCGATCGCTTCGGGATCCCGGCCGCTGGTCTCGATCAGGAGATCCGCCCGGGCGTACATCCGTTCCCGGGCGGTCAGCATGGCCCGCAGCTCCTGCATGGCGTCGGGGTTGCCTTCCATCGGCCGGTGGTCCCCCTGGCCGACCACCCGGTTCCAGTGTTCCTCGGGGGAAGCTCGTAGCCAGACCACCGTGGCCTGCTCCAGCAGGCGCTCCCAGGTCCAGGGTTCGTTGACCACCCCGCCCGAGGCGGCCAGCACCTGGGGCTGGCGGGAATCGAGGATCTCCCGAACGGTTTCCCGCTCCATCCGCCGGTAGTAGGGCTCGCCGTGGAGTTCGAACATCTGCTCCAGCGGCAAACCGCTGGCCTCGATGATCCGCTGGTCCATCTCGACGAAGGGGAGTTCCAGCCGCGAAGCCAGCAGGGGGCCGACGGTGCTCTTGCCGGCGCCGCGCATGCCGACCAGCGCCACCACCCGGGCGGCCGCCGGAGCGCGCAACAGGGCGTCCGGCGTGGTTGCGAGGGCGGTGGCCAGCTCCTCCAGCCGCAGAACCGAGATGTTGCCGTCGCCCCCCTCGACCCGGGCCAGGAAGCGGGAGGACAGCCCCGAATGGGCCGCCAGTTCGCTGCGGCTCCAGCCCCTTGCCCGGCGCAAAGAGCGCACACGGTCGGCCAGATGAGAGAGAATGGAGGTCGATTGCGGCGAAGACGGCATATGTGCACTATAGTGCATCGAATCCGCTCTGCCTAGCCTTGCAGGGCGAAGTATAATGCACGTCCTGAGAGTTTGGAGGATAGCGTGACCAGCGGAACCGAGACCCAGCGCCCCGCGCGCATCACCTTCGATACGAGTCCGGACCAGTACAAGCACTGGAAACTGGAAGTCGATGCCCCGGTGGCGCGCCTGACCATGGCCGTGCAGGAAAACGAGCCCCACCGCCCGGGCTACGAACTGAAGCTCAACTCCTACGACCTGGGGGTCGACATCGAACTGCGGGACGCCATCGAGCGGCTGCGCTTCGAGCATCCCGAGGTGAGAGCAGTGGTCGTCACCGGCGGGCTGGACCGGGTGTTCTGCGCCGGCGCCAACATCCACATGCTCTCCAGCTCGACCCACGCCTTCAAGGTCAACTTCTGCAAGTTCACCAACGAGACCCGCCTCGGTATCGAGGATGCCTCCGAGGGTAGCGGCCAGAAGTTCCTGGCGGCGCTCAACGGCACCTGTGCCGGCGGCGGCTACGAACTGGCCCTGGCCTGTGATGAGATCCTGTTGATCGACGACGGCAACTCGGCGGTCAGCCTGCCCGAGACGCCGCTGCTGGCGGTGCTGCCGGGTACCGGCGGCCTCACCCGTCTGGTGGACAAGCGCAAGGTGCGCCGGGATCTGGCCGACATCTTCTGCACCACCGCCGAAGGGGTGAAGGGCAACCGGGCCAAGAAGTGGGGCCTGGTCGATCACGTCGCCCCCCGCAGCAAGTTCGAGGAGGTCGTGCAGAAGCGTGCCGCCGAACTCGCCGCCTCGTCGCCGGGCAAGGCCAGCGAGGGCATCACCCTCACGCCCCTCGATCGCACCATCGAAGAGGATTCGATCGTCTATCCCAACGTCTCCGTCGAGATCGACCGCGAAGAGCGGGTGGCCAAGCTGACCGTCCGCGGGCCGCAAGGGGACCAACCGACCGATGCCGACGGCATCCGCCAGCTGGGTGCCGCCTGGTGGCCGATCCAGGCCTTCCGCGAACTCGACGACGCGCTGCTGCACTTGCGGATCAACGAACCCGAGATCGGCCTGGTGCTGCTCAAGACCGAAGGCGAACTGGACAAGGTCGTCGCCATGGACGGCGTGCTGGAAGGCCTGAAGGACGACTGGTTCGTCGGCGAAGTACGGCTCTTGATCGGCCGCGTGCTGCGGCGGCTGGATCTGACCGCCAAGTCCTTCTTCGCGCTGCTCGAGCCCGGCTCCTGCTTCGGCGGCACCCTGTTCGAGATGGCCATGGCCGCCGACCGCTCCTACATGCTCGACGATCCCGACAACCCGGTGGAGCTGGCGCTGACCGCGATGAACGCCGGCGCCTATCAGATGTCCCAGGGTGCGTCGCGGATGGAAACCCGCTACCTGGGCACCCCCGAGAAGGTGGGCGAGCTGCTCGGCGATCTGCGCAGCTACGACCCGGCCGACGCCGAGGACGAGGGGCTGGTCACCGTGGTGGCCGACGACATCGACTACGAAGAAGAGGTCCGCATCGCCATCGAGGAGCGGGTCAGCATGTCTCCCGACGCGCTGACCGGCATGGAAGCCAACCTGCGCTTCCCCGGCGCCGAGAATTGCGACAGCAAGATCTTCGGCCGCCTGACCGCGTGGCAGAACTGGATCTTCCAGCGTCCCAACGCCGTCGGCGAGAAGGGCGCCCTGACCATGTACGGCAAACCCGAACGGCCCGTGTTCGACATCAGGAGGACTTGATGCAGCTGCACGAGAAGATCCCCAACAATGTGAACCTGTCGCAGAATCGACGCCTGCAGCGGGCCCTCGAGAAATGGCAGCCCAACTACCTCAAGTGGTGGAAGGAAGCCGGTCCCGAGGACTTCCAGGAAGATCAGATCTACCTGCGGACCGCGATCTCCGTCGATTCCAAGGGTTGGGCCAACTTCGACTACGTCAAGATGCCCGATTACAAGTGGGGCATCTTCCTGGCCGAGCCCGAGGCGGACCGCCGCATCTCCTGCGGGGACAACTACGGCCAGCCCGCCTGGCAGGAGGTTCCCGGTGAGTTCCGCAACCACCTGCGCCGCCTGATCGTGACCCAGGGGGACACCGAGCCCGCGAGCGTCGAGCAGCAGCGCCTCCTGTGCAAGATCGCCCCGAGCCTCTACGACTGCCGCAACCTGTTCCAGGTCAACGTCGAGGAAGGCCGCCACCTGTGGGCCATGGTCTACCTGCTCCACGCCCACTTCGGCCGCGACGGCCGTGAGGAAGCGGAAGAGCTGCTCGAGCGGCGCTCCGGCGACTTCGACAAGCCGCGCATCCTGACCACCTTCAACGAGCCGATCGACGACTGGCTGTCCTTCTTCATGTTCACCATGTTCACCGACCGGGACGGCAAGTATCAGCTGCTGGCTCTGGCCGAGAGCGCCTTCGATCCGCTGAGCCGCACCACGCGCTTCATGCTGACCGAGGAGGCGCACCACATGTTCGTCGGTGAGACCGGCGTCATGCGGGTGGTGCAGCGCGCCTGCGAGCTGATGAAGGAAGACCCCAACGAGGACGCCCGTGCCCTGGGCGGCATCGACCTCGACACGGTCCAGCGCTATGTGAACTTCTGGTACTCCTCGAGCCTCGACCTGTTCGGCGGCGAGATCTCCTCCAACGCGGCGGACTTCTTCGGCGCCGGTCTCAAGGGCCGCGCCTGGGAGGGCAAGAAGTTCGACGACCACGTCGCCCTCGAGCAGTTCTACGAGGTCGACGTCGCCGAGAACGGCCACATCTCCAAGAAGGAGGTGCCGCTGCGGACCGCGATGAACGAGGTGCTGCGCGATCAGTACGTCGACGACAACCAGCGCGGTGTCGACCGCTGGAACAAGTGCATCGCCGAGAACGGCATCGACTACAAGATCACGCTGCCCCACAAGCGCTTCAACCGCAAGATGGGCATCTACCAGGGGCGCCACTTCGACACCCTGGGCA
This sequence comes from Acidobacteria bacterium Mor1, assembly GCA_001664505.1. GTDB lineage: Bacteria > Acidobacteriota > Polarisedimenticolia > Polarisedimenticolales > Polarisedimenticolaceae > Mor1. The sequence goes on along the minus strand of CP011806.1, from coordinate 2,109,196 downwards.
ACCCGATTTCCGAGGACGAGTTCAACGCCAAGGCCAGCCAGTGGCTGCCGACCGCCGAGGACCGGGTCTACATCAAGAGCCTGATGAAGCCGGTGCTGGAGCCGGGCAAGATCGCCAACTGGTTGGCGCCGCCGAAGCGGGGCATCAACAACCAGGGCTTCGACTTCGAGTACATCCGGCACGCCTAGTTCGAGTTTGCGGCGAGGGAGGTGCTCCTCGCCGAGGCCACTCAGACCTTCAGGGCCCCGCGGTTCGCCGCGGGGCCTTTTTGTTCCAGAGGGCGCCGACTGGCGTTCGCCGGGCCGCGGCACGATGTTCTGCCTCGCCCTCCGGCCGGATCCATGGAGGGCGGGGAGGACCGCCCGTGAGGCGATGGAGTAGCTTCGAGCAAGGCGACCGCAAGCGGGCAGCCGGATGTAACGGGACAGGACCCTCGCCGCGGCTGTGGCTCGTGCTCCTCTTGCTTTTGTTCGTGGCCTGCGCCCCTGGAGAATCCTCCCGGCAACCCGCCTACGGCACCCTGGAGGGTGCGATCCCCGCTCCTTCCGCTCCGGTCTGGCTGATCGGTCTCGACGGCGCCGGCTGGAACATGCTCGATCCGCTGCTCGAGGCTGGAGAGCTGCCGCACCTGGCGGCCCTGATCGAGCGGGGCAGCTCTGGGGTGTTGCGCTCGGAGAACCCGACCATCTCGCCGGCGCTCTGGGCCACCATCGCCACCGGCCAGCCGCGGGATGTCCACGGCGTGGTGAACTTCACCGAGCGGGTTCCGGGTAGCTACCGCACCGTCGAGTCCGGGCCGTTGGATCGGCGCTCGCCGGCGCTGTGGGATCACGTCGGCGCCGCCGGAGGCCGGTCGGTGGTGGTCAACTGGTTCGGCTCCTTCCCGGCCGAGACGATCGAAGGGGTCTACCTGGCCCGGGGTCTCGACCCGGCAGCGGCCCGGCCGGGCCAGGTTCATCCCGAGGGGTGGCTCGACGCCGGGCCGTCCTTCGAGGCAAGCTCACCCCCGGGCTGGGCTCTCGAGGCCATCGGGCGCACCCCTTTCCTGCGGGAGACCCTGCACGACGATCAGCGAAGTCTCGATCTGCTGCGCAGGGCGGTCGCGAGAGAGTCGGCGGACCTGGTGGTCTCCTACTTCGCCGGCGTGGACATCGCCCAGCACGTCACCTGGAAGGACATGGATCCGGACTACGTGCCCTTCCCCGACGAGCCGCCCCGCGATCCGGCCCTGGCCCAGGTGATTCCGTCCTACTACCGCTACCTGGATCACGTGGTCGGGGAGATCGTGGCGTTGGCTCCGGAAGATGCGACGATCGTCGTGGTCTCCGATCACGGCGGTGGTCCGATGCGCCCGGAGGAAGCCTTCCACTTCCAGCTGGAAGTGGTCTTGAGCGAACTGGGCTACATCCGCAAGCTCCAGAGCGGCGATTTCGACTGGACGCGCAGCACCGCCTGGGCGATCTCCGAGCTCTATCGTGAGCGCAAACGTATCTGGCTCAACCTCGTCGAAACCGAGTCCCAGGGGATCGTGCCCCGGGAGCAGGCCGCATCCCTTGCCGAGGAGATCGAAACCCGGCTGCGCGGTTTGCGTGTCGAAGAGGGGCCGCTCTTCGACCGGATCGAGAACCACCTGAACGGCGAGGACTGGATGCCCGGCATGCCGGCGCTGACCGTCGAATTCGCCCAGGCTGCGCTGACCGCGACCCGCGTCCGGGACGGGGCGGCGAGCTTCGCCATGGATCCGGTGCGCTTGCGCCACCGGGACGTTTCCGGCGGTCATCGCCTCGACGGGATGATGGTGTTGGCCGGTCCGAAGATCGCCCCCGGCCGCTTCACCTCGCCGGCGACCCTCTACCAGGTGGCGCCGACGGTCCTGCATCTGCTGGGCCTGCCGCAGGACGCGCGGCTGCAGCCGCCGGCGGGGCAGGGGGGTGTTCTCGCCGAAGTGCTGTCGCCGGAGTGGTACGCGGAACATCCCCCGTTGATCGCTGAGGAATACCGCACCCTTCCGCGACTGGGCCGGGTGGTGGAGGGGGACGCGGAAGCGGATCCCGCCGAGGATGCATCCCTCGCCAGGTTGCGGGCGCTCGGCTATCTGTAGGGCCGCGGCCCCTAGCGTCGCCGCGGCGCGGTAGCGGCCAGGATCTCCGCAATCCGGTCGGCTAGCGAGGGTTCGGTGCACTCCTCCTTCAGAGGCAGCATCCCCGCTCGGCCTTCCCGGGTCTTCCCTGCCTTGAGCAGATCCAGTGCCGCGTTGAAGCGCGCGACGCAGCGGTGGTTCACCGCCTGCGCCTTCATCAACTCCAGGTTCTCCTGAGCGACCTCCTTGCCCGGTCCGGCCGGAAGCCCGTCGACGATCGAACGCATGGTGGAGAGCGCCTCGTCGTAGCGTCCCGCGCGGAAGAGATCGTTGGCCCGTTCCTGGCGGCCCAGCAACAGGATGTTCTCGACCCGGTTGACGAGGTCCGGCTTGTTGGCCTTGCGCCGAATGTCCCGCAACAGCGCGTCGGCCCGTTCGATCTCGCCGGAGTTGCTGTAGAGCGACGCCAGGGCGGTGGTGACCGCGAGCTGGCCGCCGAACAATTCCCGGGCCTGCTCCAGCGCGGCGATGCCCGGAGCGGTGTCCTCGTTCCCCGGGTTGAGGTAGGTCGAGCCCAACCCGTACAGCGCGTCGGGGTTTCCCGGCTGTAGCTCGAGGCTGCGCTCGAAGAATGCCCGCGCCTCCAGGGCCTTGGCCGGGACCTCCTCCTGGCGGCGGAAGATCGTCCCGCTCTCCCGCTGAAAAGTCCTGAGCCGGCTGAGGGCGTAGAGCTGCCAGACCCAGGGGTCTTGTGGATAGCTCTCGGTCGCGCTCTTGAACTGAGTTTCGGCGGCGGCCGGATCTCCCGCGGCATAGGTCGTGTACGCGCCGATGGCAGCGGTCTCGGCGCCGGCTCCTTCTTCCCCGGCAACCTCCGCCAGGTGGGCCGCAGCCGAGGCAGAGTCCTCATGGGCGAAGACCAGCAGTTCGGCCAGACGCGTGGCGACCTCGACCCGGCCGGCGGGCTGCACGTCGATGGAGTCCAGGGAGATCGCCTTGCCCGCCGAATAGGTCGCGGTCTTGAACACCCGGCGGTCCAGATAGGCCTCGAGCCGCGACTGCAGAGTGTCGACGCTCACACCGAGGTGGGCCAGGATCGAATCCTGGAGCGCTCCCGGTTGTGCCGCCATGGCCAGCAGTTGCTCGACACCCAGCGGCTTTCCTCCGGCGTCGCTCAGCAGGTAGTGCACCAGCAGCCAGCTCGTGCCGTAGAACGGGCCGGCCCGGCCGATCTCGTCGTACTCGCCCGAGTAGGCCGAGATGCCGAACAACCGGGTGAGCGGCAGCAGGCCGGTCTCGCGCAGGGTCTCCACGTGGTGCTCGATCTCGCTGCCCGCCACTCCGTTGGCGCCGGCGAAATAGATGAACCCGAAGTATTCGGCGAGCCCTTCCTCGCACCACAGCGGCAGCGCTCCGTAGCGGGGCGTCAGGAAGTGGTGCATGTACTCGTGGTAGACCACCGGCCGGAATGCGCTGCGTGGGCCGGCTTCGATGGTGATGAAGTTCCCGGCCGGTGTGGAGATGAAGAAGCCTCCTACATCCTGGGGAACTCCCTGCAGGTTGCGTTTGGCGTAGGGGCGGTAGGCGCTCTCCGAGGTGAAAGCCAGGACGTAGGTCTTGCGCAGGTCCTCCCGGCGTTGATCGGGAAACGCGCGATCGAGGAAGTCGCGAAACTGCTCGAACTCCGCGAGGCTGCGCCGGGTCTTGTATTCCGACAGCTGGCTGTAGGCGGTGAAGTGGGCGGTCTCGGCCTTGCGCCACGCCAGCCGATCGAAGGAAGCGGCGCTGGCCGCCGGATCGGGAGGCTCCGCGGCGCCGATGTTCCAGGCGGCGATGGCCAGGAGGGCCGCCGGCCGCACCACCGCCCGCGCTCGGAAACCCTTGCCTCGAATCGGGGTCGCGCCGCCGGCCACGGTCGATCTCAGCGGCTGAGCAGGTCGATCACCTGCTCGATTGCCCGGGAGCAGACGGGGCAGAAGCCGACATCGTTGCGAGTGAACATGATGCAGTCCGCCCGGGGGCGGTAGAGTCCGCGGGACTCGTACATCGCGCCCTCGAACGCGCCGACCTTACCGGCGTGCTTCTCGGCGGCCAGGGTCGCCGTGGACTCCTTCTTGACCTCGTCGAACAGCGCTTCCATCTCCGCTTCCGATGCCCCCTCGGCGCGCATGGCGTTGCGGCGCTCCTGGTAGGCCCGGGACTCGGCGTCGTAGGCCTCCTTGCCCCAGGGGGTCGGAAGCGGGGTCCCATCCACCAGATCCGCCCACTTCAGCTTCTCGGGATCGAGCAGGGCGGTGATGTTCGGCTCCCAGGGTTCGACGTCCGGAGCGGTGAACTTCTCGTAGGCCACCGACGAGCTGTAGTACTCGTCACCCAGCCCGGCAAAGCTGTGGCCGAACTCGTGGACCACCAGATAGTCGGCGTAGGCCGAATCGGCGGCAGCGGTGGCGTACAGGTTGAAAATGCCGCCGCCGCCGTACTTCCGTTCGTCGACCAGGATCAACACCGTGTCGTAGGGAGCCGCCGCCGCAACGTCCCGCCAGCGCTTGTCCTCGAGGGACAGCACGTACCGCTCGGAATCGAAGGTGTTGTAGCGGGCGCCCAGGGGCGTCTCGCGGTACACGCCGGCCCGGGGGCGCGCGACACCCTGTTCGGGGGAGGGAGTCCAGATCGCCCGGGTGTTGAAGTCCTTGCGGCGTTTCTTGAACGGGTCGACGGCGAACAGCGCGTCTCTGGCCTTGCGGGCGTCGGCCAGGAACTTGTCCCGGCGATCTGCGGCGTAGCCGTCCCCCAGGATCAACAGATCGACCTTGGTGGCGGGGTCGCCGTGGACCTCGATTTCGACCACGTCGGCCGGCGGTACCGGAGAACGGTCGACGAAACGGGAGGCCGGGTCGATGGTGCGGGTCCACAGCTGGGCAAAGGTCTGATCGGAGGCGCGCTTCATCAGGCGCAGCTGAAAGCGCGCCTTCGGCTCGGGAATGCGCACCGCTTCCTCGATGGTGTTCCAGACGCCCTGGTTGGCTTCGCCGGTGGTCTCCCACTCGCCGTAGATGCTGGCGAATCCGCGGCTGTAGATCACCCGGTTGGAGGGCAGCGCCACCACCTCGACCCGGTACTTGCCCAGTCCGGTTTCATCGAGGAGCCGCGTGCGGCTTCCCGGCCATGGACCTTCGATACGCAACCGGCCCAGGGCGATCCGTTCCTCGGCGGCGGTTCCCGAGTGGTAGAGGTCGACCCGCAGGGTGTCGCCGGTGAACCAGCCGTCGAAACCGGCGGCCGCCGGCGCGGCGCTCAGCGAGAGCAGCAACAACAAGATCATCCACGTCCGGTTCCGGTTCATTTTCATACCTCGAAGTTCCAGGCCTTTTTGATCTCGGTGCGCGGCGAAAGGAACGTATCCACGTACTCCCGGTGAACCGGATCGTCGACGTAGACCGGCACGTCCTCGATCTGCTCGAAGCGAACCATCAAGCACAGGTCCCAGTCCTTGGCCGAGCGTTCGTCGGCGGGGGCGCCGATATCCACGTGCTTCACCCCATGGCAGCGCACCAGGACCGCGCGGCTCTTGTCCATGATCTCCGTACGGGCGGCCGGGTTGTCGTACTCCGCCTTCAACTTGACCAGAACGATCCGTTGAATCATTGGATGCTCCTCCTGTGTGGCGCATGATAGCCCGTCGAAGGGAGCGGCAGTTTTCTCGACACCCGTTGAGCCGATCCGTGGGAGGATTCCGCCATAAGAAGCGACCGACCGCACCCGTCGGCCGCCGCCGGCAAATCGAGGAACAAGTCATGGCAAGGACGCTGAGGGTCTTCATCTCTTCCACGGCCAGGGATCTGGGCGAGCATCGCAGCGAAGTTCGCGAGGTGATCGACCGTCTGGGCCACAAGGCGGTCGGCATGGAGACCTTCGGAGCCCAACCGAGCTGGTCACTCCAGGCCTGCCGGAACCTGGTCGAGGGCTGTGACGCGTTGGTTGTCATCGTGGCCCACCGCTACGGCTGGGTGCCGCCCACCTCGGAGGGCAGCGCCAAGAGCATCACCTGGCATGAGGTCGACGCCGCCCAGAACGCGGGACTTCCGATCTTCACCTTTCTCGTCGACGAGAGTGCCCCGTGGACCGCGGACAAGGAGCAGGATCGCCTGGTCGGGGCCGCCCCCGGCGAGGTCGACGGTATCCAGGAGGCGGTGCAACAGCTCCAGGCCTTCAAGCGGGAGCTGCTCCGCCGGCCGTGCGACCACTTCGACAGCCCGGAAGATCTGGCCAAGAAGGTAGCGACATCGTTGTCGCGCTGGCTGACCAATGCGACCGACCCGTACCTCCAGGACGGCTGGTGGGTCCATCCCTATCTGGGGATGCGCATACCCGCTCCGGATGGCTGGACCGCTCACCAGGGAGTCAACAACACGCCCCAGCTCATGGGGCCGTTGCGTGACGAGTTTCACGACAACTTCAACGTTCAGCAGGCTCCGCTGCCGGGCACCGGCGACATCCAGGTGCTGTTGGCCCACCATGTCCAGTCGGTGCAACAGATGCCGGGTGTCGACGTGGTGCGGGCCGAGGTGCGGTCGATCGGCGGCCGGGACGGCATCTTCGTCGTCTACAAGGGCACGGTGCCCGGGCTGGCGTTCCCGCTCTGCTTCGCCGCGGTCGTGTTGATCAAGGGCGGCCGCGAGGTGATCGTGACCGCCACGGTCAAACCCAGCCGCTGGGACGAGGTCGGCCCGCAGATCGAGCAGGCGCTGACCGGGATCGTCTTCGGTCAATAGCTTCCGGCTATGGCCGTTAGAGATAAACGGTATTTCCATCCTATGGCGCATTTGCTAACGTGCTCATGAACCCGGACAGAGGCTGAACGGCGCCTGGCGGACCACCCCGAGCGGCCCCGCGGAGCCCCCGGTTCGAACCCGCATTCGCAATCAAGCTGGAGGAAAGATGAGCACGGAATCCAAGTGCCCGGTGATCGGCGGGGCACACATGAACATGGGAAGCACCAAGAACGAACGCTGGTGGCCGAACCAGTTGAGCCTCAAGCCGCTGACCCAGAACTCGGAGCGGATGGATCCCACCGATGACGGGTTCAACTACGCCGAGGAGTTCAAGTCCCTCGACCTGGCCGCCGTGAAGCAGGACATCAACGTGCTGATGACCACTTCGCAGAACTGGTGGCCGGCGGATTACGGGCACTACGGACCGCTGTTCATTCGCATGACCTGGCACAGCGCCGGGACCTACCGCATCCAGGACGGCCGTGGCGGTGGCGCCTCGGGAAGCCATCGCTTCGCGCCCCTCAACAGCTGGCCCGACAACGCCAACCTGGACAAGGCCCGCCGGCTGCTCTGGCCGATCAAGCAGAAGTACGGCCGCAAGATCTCCTGGGCCGACCTGATGATCCTCGCCGGCAACTGCGCGCTGGAATCGATGGGCTTCAAGACCTTCGGCTTCTCCGGCGGCCGCGCCGACATCTGGGAGCCCGAAGAGGACATCTACTGGGGTTCCGAGACCGAGTGGCTCGGTGACGAGCGCTACACCGGCGACCGTGACCTGGAGAACCCGTTGGGCGCCGTGCAGATGGGTCTGATCTACGTCAACCCCGAAGGCCCCAACGCCAACGCCGATCCGCTGGCCGCCGCCCGCGACATCCGCGAGACCTTTGCCCGCATGGCGATGAACGACGAAGAGACCGTGGCCCTGGTTGCCGGCGGCCACACCTTCGGCAAGTGCCACGGCGCGGGCGATGCGGCGCTCGTCGGCGTGGAGCCGGAGGGTGCCGCCATCGAACAGCAGGGCCTGGGCTGGAAGAGCAGCCACGGTTCCGGCAAGGGCGTCGACTCGATCACCAGCGGCCTCGAAGGCGCCTGGACCACCAACCCGGTCAAGTGGGACAACAACTACTTCGAGAACCTGTTCGAGTACGAGTGGGAGCTGACCAAGAGCCCGGCCGGAGCGCAGCAGTGGACTCCCAAGGGAGGCGCCGGTGCCGGCTCGGTGCCCGACGCCCACGACTCTTCCAAGAGCCATGCGCCGATGATGCTGACCACCGACCTGGCGCTGCGCATGGACCCGATCTACGAGCCGATCTCCCGCCGCTTCTATGAGAACCCCGAGGAGTTCGCCGACGCCTTCGCCCGCGCCTGGTACAAGCTGACACACCGCGACATGGGCCCGCGCGCCCGCTGCCTCGGACCCGAGGTGCCGTCGGAGGAACTGATCTGGCAGGATCCGGTCCCGGCGGTCGATCACGCGCTGATCGGCGATGCGGAAATCGCCGAACTGAAAGGCAAGATCCTGGCCGCGGGCCTCTCGATCTCCCAGCTGGTTTCGACCGCCTGGGCTTCGGCGGCGACGTACCGCGACACCGACAAGCGTGGCGGAGCCAACGGCGCCCGCATCCGCCTGGCTCCCCAGAAGGATTGGGAGGTCAATGACCCCGCCGAGCTGGCCAAGGTGCTCGAGGCCCTGGAAGGGGTCCGGAAGGACTTCAACGCCGGCGGCAAGCAGGTGTCGATGGCCGACCTGATCGTGCTCGGCGGTTGCGCCGCCGTCGAGGAGGCGGCCAGGAAGGCGGGGCACACCGTCAGCGTGCCCTTCTCGCCGGGACGCACCGACGCGACCCAGGAGCAGACCGACGTCGACTCCTTCGCCGTGCTCGAGCCCAAGGTCGACGGTTTCCGCAACCACTTCACCCGGGGTGACGGACGGACTCCCGAGGAGATGCTGGTCGATCGCGCCCACTTCCTGACCCTGACCGCGCCGGAGATGACGGTGCTGGTGGGTGGTCTGCGGGTGCTGGGCGCCAACAGCGGCGGCTCGAAGCTCGGTGTGTTCACCAGCAAGCCGGAAACTCTGACCAACGACTTCTTCGTCAACCTGCTGGACAACCACGTCAACTGGGACAAGTCGTCCAAGTGCGAGCACGTCTACGAGGGCCGCAACGGGACCGGGGAGGTCAAGTGGATGGGTACCGCCGTCGACCTGATCTTCGGTTCGAACTCGGTTCTGCGTTCACTCGCCGAGGTCTACGGTTGTGAGGACTCGGGCGCCAAGTTCGCCCAGGACTTTGCGGCCGCCTTCGGCAAGGTGATGAACCTGGACCGCTTCGACCTCTCCTAGCACTCTTCTGCCACGAACGACCACGACGGCGGGCCTCCGGGCCCGCCGTTTCAGTTTCCACCCTCGACGTGGCGGATCAACTCGCCGTAGAGCGCCTCGTTGCCCTTGATGAAGAACTCCATCAGCCGGTCGTATGCCGGATCCTTGCGGTAGCCGATGCCGTAGGAGACCAGCAGGGTTTCACCGGCGGATGCCGCCTCGAAGGTCACGACGTTGGTCAGGTGCTCGCCGTCCCGCTTCATCACCTCGGGCCAGTTGTCCTGGAGCTCGGCCCGAAGGGTCAGGAGCTTGCGGGGTACGTAGTTGACGATGTGCAGGGTGTTGGTCCCGGCATCGCCGATCTCGGCCTCCGGGTCGTACTGGGTGTGAATGGTCCCGCCGACGCGGAAATCGACCCGGGCCTTGGGTGCGACCCAGCCCTGCCAGCCCTGGGAGGTGGTGTACGCCTCCCAGACCTTCGCCAGGGGGGCCCGAAGGCGGACCTCCTGAACCAGAATCAGTTCGCCGGCCTCGGTCTCGACGACCCGGCTCCGGATCGGACCGGAACCTTCGTCTGTGCCGGCGTGAACCATGCCGGCGATCAGCAGAAAGGCCAGCAACGCCCCGACTCGAATCCCTGCGTGCATCGATCACCTCCGCAAAGAGGCTAAGCCTAGACGAGAGTCGCGGGCGGGGATTGGATATTTCTTACCGGCCGTCCCCGTCGTCCTCGGGGAAGAAGTTCGGCCGGTCCGAATCTCTGCGGGCGAACTCCGCCGGCCGGTAGCCGGAGAAGCGGGTGAACTCACGGATGAAGTGAGACTGGTCGGCATAGCCCAACTCCAGGCTCAACTCCGCCCAGTCCTGGACCTGCCCCGCCTGCAGGCGTTCGAAGACCCGGTAGAAGCGCAGAATGCGCTGCAGCTGTTTGGGGGTCGGCCCTACGTGGCGTCGGAACAGCGTCAGCAGATGCTTGGGGGAGACCGCCGCGTGGTGGGCAAGGTCGGCGATGGACACCTCTGCCGGGGATTCGACCAGGGTCGCGACGGCGGTCGCGGCTGCCTCCGGCGGCTGTTGCTCCGGGTCGTGACGGCCTTCCCAGAAGCAGGCCATTCGCGCCAGTCGAGCCGCCGAGTCTTCCTGCGCGAGGATCTCGTCGCGCAACCGGTGGATCGCGTCACCGAACAACTCCTCTGCCGGAACGACCCGGTCGTTCAGGTCCTCGAGGTCGGCCGGGAGCAATGGCCGGGCGCCGCCGAGCTTGAACCGGGTGGCCATCAGGGTGGAGTCGAAGTTCGTGTCCCCGATGGTGATGAAGTGCCGGTGCACTCCCGAGAGCCACGCGCCCCGGAATGTTTGCCGGATCCGGTCGGTGCCGGGTTCGTAGACGTGTCTCGGCCGTCCATCGAGTTCCATCACCAGGGTGACCGTTGCGTCGGGCACGATCCGTTCCCGCGCATGCTCCGGACGATAGTTCTCGAGGACGAACATCGTGTCGATGCACGCGGCCAACGGTTCGGATTGCGGTACCCAGGGGGTGTATTGCATCGGAGGCTCCGTGAAGCCCCCGATTCTACCCCGGTTGCCGGGGCGGCAACGCCCTGCCGGGCAGGCCCCGGTTGCTAGCTGCCGACCGCTTGCAGTGCCCGGCTGTTGGCCCGGCAGAAGTCGTGCTCGGGGGACAGCTCCCGGCTGCAGTAGTCGGCGATGGCCGCAAAGTTGGCCCGGGCCTCGCCGACCCGGCCGGTCTGGAGGTAGACGTAGGCCTGATTGAACTGAGCCTGCCGGGTTTGCAGGTGATCCATGCCGAGAAGACGGGCCTGGGCCGCCACCACTTCGTCGAACAGCGGGGCGGCCAGCTCGAACCGGCCCGTTCCGGCGTAGGCCCCGGCCAGGAGCTGGCGCGCGTGAGCGGTCGAAGGATGGTCCTCACCCAGCACCTGCCGTTTCAGATCGATCAACGCGATCAGTTCCGGTTCCGCCTCGTCATAGCGCCGGCCCTTGAGCATCAGCTGCGCCAGGTTCGTGCGGGTCCTCAGCGTGTCGGGGTGTTCGGCGCCGAGAACGCTCTTCTGGACGTCGAGCGCTTCGGCGAACAGGGCCTCGGCTTCGGCGTCCCGGCCGGCGGGGACATAGGCTGCCGCCAGGTTGTTCATCGCCGACAGGGTGTCGGGATGATCGGACCCGCGGGAGCTTCGCTGGATTTCGAGGATGTTCTCGTAGGTCGCAGCCGCTTCGTCGTGGTGCCCGATCTGTGAGCGGGCTGCGGCAATGGCTCCGAGCGCGTCGAGTGTTTTCGGAGCGTCCACGCCGAGGGTCCGCTGCCGGGCCTCGTGGATCGCCTCGTACTCGGCGAGCGCCTCGTTGTACTCCCCGCGGAGGAGCCGCAGGGCCGCAAGGGCCGCGCGGCTCTCGAGGGTGTCGGTGTGGCCCGGCCCCAGTTGCTCGCCGAACTCCGCAGCCGCTTCCGCGAGCAACGTCTCCGCCTCGTCGTAGCGTCCCATGTCGCCATAGAGATTGCCCAGATTCGTGAGCGAGCGTAGCCGGGGAGTGCCCGGTTGCGTCTCGCGGATCCGTAGCGCGTCGTCCAGCAGCGGTTCGGCCTCTTCGAGCAGGCCCAGACTCCGGTAGGAGTTGCCCATCACGGTCAACAGCCGCGCCCGGAGCTCTTCGTCGTCGCGAAGATCGGCGCGGATCTTGCGCGCTCCCTTGTCCAGCAACTCCCGGGCGGTGACCCGGCGCCCGCGCGCCTCGTCGGGCCGGCTCGTGCGAAAGAGTCCGGTCATGAAATCGGCGATGTGCCCGGCGGTCTCGGCCTCGAGCTCGGCCTTGTCCCGTTCCGCAGCGATCTGCCGCGATTGAACCGTGGTGACCGCCGTAAAGGCCAGGAGGGTGACCAGCGCTGCCGCGCCGATACCCACTCCGAGACGATGACGCTTGACGAATTTGCGCAGCCGGTAGCCGGCTCCAGGCGGGCCCGACCGAACCGGGCGGTTTTCGAGATAGCGCTCGATATCTTCGGCCAGCTCGCGAGGGGAGCCGAACCGCCGATCCCGGTCCTTGGCCAGAGCGCGCATGACGATCCACTCGACCTCGCCTCGCAGGTCCCGCGCGAGACCGGCGGGGTCGGTCGCACGATCCCGCGCGACCGTGCGTCCGCCCTGGCCCACCGGCGAGACTCTCGCCGTCAGCCGGGGGGGATCGGTTTCTCGGATCTCGCGGAGCATGGCAGCCAGCCCCGCGTCTCTCAGCGATCTGCCGTCGTGGGGCGTGCGCCCGACCAGCAACTCGTAGAGCATGACTCCCAGCGAGAAGACGTCGCTGCGGGTATCGACGTCGTAGCCGGTGATGTCCGCCTGCTCCGGGCTCATGTACTCGGGTGTTCCGATCAGGTGCCCCATCTGGGTGAAGACGTTCCACGCCAGCTGATGCTGGGAGGTCGCCTTGGCCACGCCGAAGTCGATGACCTTGGGGACCGGCCGGCCGTCGGTTTCGGCGACGAGCACGTTGGACGGTTTGAGATCCCGGTGGATCACTCCGCGGCGATGGGCGTGCTGGACCGCTTCACAGAGATCGACGAACAGCCGCAGGCGGGAGCGGGTATCCAGCCGCCGCCGGTCGCAGTAGTGGGTGATCGGTTCCCCGTCGACGTACTCCATGACGAAATAGGGCTCGCCACGGTCGGAGGTTCCCGCATCGATCGCCCGGGCGATGCCGGGATGGTTCATCAGCGCCATCGCCTGGCGCTCGATCTCGAAGCGAGCCAGGACCTCCTGGGAGTCGACCCCGTGCTTGATCAGCTTGATCGCCACGTCCCGCTGCAGCTCTTCTTCTTGCCGGGCGAGGTAGACCACACCCATGCCCCCTTCGCCTAGCCGGCGCAGGATGCGGTAGGGACCGATGCGTTCGGGGGATGTCGCCGAGGGGCCGGGATCCGAGGGGCGGGGTGTCGGGGAGAGCGGCGCGGAGGCTTCCAGGCCTCGCCGCAGCAGGCACGCCTCGCAGAGGGAATCCTCTCCCGGCAAGGCAGCCCCGCATTCGGGGCAGATCGGTTTCTCGGCCACCACTCTCCTCCGCGTCGCCCGGGTGTCCCGTGCGGGACACTAGATACTAGAAGCAACCGGAGGCGTAGGTTTCCTCGACTTCGCGGAAATCTCGAGGTAGCCGGGGTGTTCCCGCACCGGATCCAAACGGGGATCGACACCGAGGAAGGGGAGCCAACCGCTGCGCTGTTTCTCGGCCAGCGCCAACATGGCGATGGCGCGATCGGTATCGCCGGCGCCTGCGCAGAGCACCGCCGCCAGGAAGCCGTCGACCCGGTCCGCCGCGCGGCCGGAGAAGTAGCTTTCCGCCAGCCTGCCCCAGATCCAGGTGGCCGGATCCGCTTGCTCCAGGGCTTTTCGCTCCACCTCGGCAGGCACACGGAAGCTACGGGCCAGGACTCCCGCCGCCTCGTGAGATTTGCCGCTGTGCTCCAGGGCTACGGCGAGGCCCATCAGGCTCCAGCCATCCTCCGGCTCCAGATCCAGAGCGCGGCGGCACTCCACGATCGCCTCGGCGAAGCGATCGGCGTAGAGCTCGTACCAGCAGACGTCTCCGCGGACCGCCATGTTGAGCGGATCGAGGTCGCGGGCGATCCGGGCATGATCCAGGGCTTGGAGGGTGTGTCCCGCGATCGCCCGCTCGGCGGCTCGAAGCCGGTGGGCTTCCGCCGAACCCGGGTCGATCTCGAGGGCGCGCTCCAGGGCCTGTCGCGCCACCTCGGGCTGTCGCTGCAGATAGAGCGCGGTGAACGCCCGGGCCAAACGGGGCGTAAGGGACTCACGATCCAGCTCTTCGGCGCGCCGGGCCGCGTGATCCGCCTCACGGATCAATCCCGGGGGAACCGGGACCGAGCTGAAGGCCTGTCGTCCCAGAGCCAGCGCGAGCCAGGCGTGGAGGGACGCCGACTCGGAATCATCGGACAGCCCGCTGCGCAACCGCTCGACCGCCCGGGCCACGCTCTCCCGATCGCCGAGCCGCAACAGGTACTGAGCCTCGATCAGCGCGCGGTAGCTCGCGGGGCCGTGAAGCATCGCTTGCCCTGGCGAGACCGGTGACTCCAGGGCCGCCGCGAGGCTTCCGGCGATGCGACTGGCCAGCGCCCGCTCGAGCGGTTCCAGGTCCTCGGCGCCAAGGGTGAACCGTTCGGCGCGAAGTACCTTGCGCCTGCGGGTCTCATGAAGCTCCAGGGTGCCCTCGATCCGGTCTCCTCTCAGGCTACCCCGGCATTCGATCAGATAGTCGATGCCGAAGAGGGCGGCGCGGTCGCGGGAATCTCCCCGGCCGAGCTGCCAGGTGCTTCCGGCTTCCGCGATGCGCAGGCCCCGTGCTTCGATTCGGCCGAGGGAGTCGATCAGTTGCTCGGTCAAGCCCGGCGCCGCGTCGAGCCCGTCGATTCGAAGGGGCAGCAACGCGACCGTCGCGACGCCGCCCGCCTGGCGCAACGGCCGCTGGTCGCCGGGACGGAAGGCGGAGAGGATCATGGCCAGCAGGCCGAGGATGCTCAGCGCCACGGCGAGCCCGGCCCGGCGCCGGTTCTCGCGAACGAAAGCGGTCAGCGAGGGAGAGGTGTCCGCAACCGGCGGAGACGCGGCCTGCGGTGCACCCGCGGAACCCGCGGGGAACTGCTCGACCGGTGCGATGAAGCGATAGCCCCGCCTGGGCAGGGTCTCGATGAACGTCGGGCTCCGGGCGTTGTCCCCCAGCACTTCGCGGAGTTGGCGAATCAGGGTGTGGATCGCCGTATCGAAAGCGACCGACGTCCCATCGGACCAGATCTCGGCGATGATCGTTTCCCGGGAGACCTCCCGGCCGGCCCGGGAGACCAGCAGTTGCAAGAGGCGCAGGGGTTGGGCCGGCACGTTCTGTATCCGCCCGCGCCGGCGGAGTTCGGGCTCGCCGGCGTTCAGTTCGAACTGTCCGAATCGATAGTGCATGCACCGGTTTAATACGTTGCGCGAGGGTTTTCGGACCACATCGAAGCGGCTTTGGAACCGGAAATCAGTGTCGGGTCTAAACGTTGTCGTGAAAGGGCTTGCGGGCTCAGTCCGAAGTCATCGCCATCTCAGTCGCGGTTTCACGCCGGCGACCGTACAAAGCGGCTCCGTTTCTCGAGCGAAAAGGAGTACGCCATGTCCAGACGTCCGATTCTCACGAAAGTGCCCGGAGGGCTTCCCGCCGTCGGTGTGATGTTGTTTCTCTGTTGCCTGGCGACCGCGGTCTCGGCAGGAGAGCAGGATCTTCGCCCCGGAGATCCGGCGCTGCGCGGCGATGCGCTGCGGCCCTTCGAGTACACCTGGGAGGAGCTCCTGTTCCGTGGAGGGGAGTGGTTCGACCGGGGGAGCCGGATCGACGAGACCCTGAGCCGGGCGGGGGATACGTGGGTG
This sequence comes from Acidobacteria bacterium Mor1, assembly GCA_001664505.1. GTDB lineage: Bacteria > Acidobacteriota > Polarisedimenticolia > Polarisedimenticolales > Polarisedimenticolaceae > Mor1. The sequence goes on along the minus strand of CP011806.1, from coordinate 2,093,593 downwards.
CGGACCCAGACCTTTCGTCACAAGGGTTGGCAGGCGACCACAACGGTGACCCTGGACGCCCGGACCCTGGCGCCCCGCCGGATCGAGCGCCGGCTGGGGGACGAGACGCCGCAGCCGGTGCTGGACCGGCTGAAACAGGTCGGTTTCGCCCGTTGGTTCGTCGTCGAGTTCGAAGAGCACGCCTACCGCCTGACCCGCGAGGCATTGGACGGAACTGTCGAGAAGGAGGAAGGGGAGCTGCCGCTTCCGCTCTTCGACGCCTCCACCGCCGGGTTGGTGCTGGCCGCGCTGCCCCTGGCCGAGGGCTATCGGTCCCGGTTCGCGGTGGCGTTCCTCTCGCCGGCCGACGGGACGCCGACCTTCTACCGCATGATCGCCCGCACTACCGGCCGCCGGGAGCTTACCGGCCATGACACGTACGCGTGGAATGTCGACGTGGATTGGGCGGAACTCGGAACCGGTGAGATCTCCTCGCCCGGCGGCGAGGACAAGGCCGGCGGAGCCTACTGGATCTTGACCGACCCGCCGGCCGGGCTCCCCTTCGTGCCTCGCTACGCCAACGAGAGCCTGCGCTACGTCATGCCCGACCCGTCGACTCCCTGAAAAAAAACGGCGGGCCATGAGGGGGCTCGCCGACGGTTCGCGTAGTGCATCTCCGGTGGCAAGAAACGGCTGCCGGCCCGGAACACGGCGTTCCGGAGTGTCACCGGAGGTGCACCATGGGACTGATCCTGATTCTTGCCGTCTTTCTCGCGACGATCTACGTGGTGATCAAGAGCAACATGGCATTCAGCTGGCACAACCGCGGAGTGGGCGAGCGCAAGGGCCGGGCTGCCTACGGCAGACTCCAACGCACCGCACCGGAGTCCCCGGATGCCCAGATGAGCGAAGCGGAATTCGTTGAACGGTTCGTCAGCTCGAAGCCGGGGGTCGGCCGCTACATCCTCTACGCGGGCCTTCTGCTGTTCGTCGGCATGCCGGTTTCCTGCTTCGTCGCCATGTCCGGCGGTTGATGCCGCTCAGCCCACCGGCTCGCCGTTTTCTTGCCGTGCCTTCTGTAGCGCAGCCTTGCCGGCTTCGATCCAGCTCAGGGAGGGGTTGGCCTGCGCTTCCAGAATCTCGATGCCGGAAACCAGTTCGGGGATCGCCTCAGCGTGGCGGCCGGCATCGACCAAAAGCCGGCCCAGCTTGATCTTGACGAAGGCGACATCTATGTGCGCCGGGCCCAGGGCCTCGAGATAGATCCCGAGGGATCGCCGCAGCAGGGTCTCGGCGCTGGCGGGGTTGCCCCGGCGGAACGCGATGGTCGCCAGGTTGGACCACCCGGTCGCCACCGAGGCATGGGTGTCGCCGACGACGCTTCGATAAATCTCGAGCTCTCGCCGGAAGCCGGCCTCGGCCGCATCGAGATCGCCCCGGTTGAGGTCCAGGAGTGCCAGCTTGTTCAGCACCAGGGCGACTTCGTAGCCGCCGGTGCCGTAGGTCGCCTCGTTGATCGCCAGGGCTTCGACCAGTAGCTCCCGGGCCTCCTCCGGGCGGCCTTGATCGGCCAGGACCGCTCCGAGCAACGTGCGGTTCGAGGCGGCGACGATGTGATCCGGGCCGTGGAAGTCCTCGTTGATCCGGAGTGCCTGCCGGTAGAGCGCCTCGGCTTCGTCGAGGTAGCCCAGCCAGCGCCGGGTGGCCGCCAGGTTGATCAGGCAGGTGGCATAGGACGGGTGCTCCTCGCCCCGGTGGTCTGCGGTCATGGCCAGCAGCTCACGATTGAGGCTGTCCGAGGTCTCGTAGTCGCCCAGGTAGAAGTGGGCGTTGGCTTCGTAGCCCAGGCTCTCGAGGCGCCCGCCGATATCTCCGTTTCGCTCCTGAATCGCCGCCGCCTTGCGGGCCTGTTCAATCGCCGGCTCGTAAGCGCCGCGGTCGATCAGGACGCTGGCCAATGCCTGGAGCACCGCGGCATGGCGCGGGTGATCGGGGGCGAGGTTCCCGGTCACGATTCCCAGAGCCTCTCGCACGTGCTGCTCCGCTGCTTCCAGCTCTCCACGGTCCGCCAGTGCCAGGCCGAGCTCGGCGAGAGTTTCGGCGACTTCAGGGTCGGTGGCGCCGAGTTCGTTCCTGCGCTGTTCCAGCGCTCTTCGCAGCAGGGACTCCGATCGTTCCAGCCGGCCCATGGTGCGGTAAACGCCCCCCAGCGTGTGCATCACCTCCGCCTGGATCCGGGGCTTGCCGTCCAGGGTTCCGACTTCCCGCTCACCTCGTTCGAGCAATGTCGTGACCTTCAGTCCGTCTCGGGGGCCCGCTGCCTCGTCACCCCCCTGCAGCAGATCGATCAGGAACTGCTGGACGCGTTGGGTGCGGGACGCTTCTTCGACCGCCGCGTCCCGGGCCCGCGAAAGCTGCACGGTGTTGAGGGTGAGCAGGGTCGCGGCGGTGACCGTGACCGCGGTACCGGCGATCACCGCGGTGCGGTTGCGGGTCACGAACTTGCGCAAACGGTAGCCGACGTTGTCCGGCCGGGCTTCGAGGGGCTGTCCGGCGAGAAAGTGATCGAGGTCGCGAATCAACCCGTCGACGGTGGGATAGCGGCGTTCCGGGTCCCGCTGAATCGCCTTGAGGCAAAGGACATCCAGGTCGCCCCAGGCGAGCCGTCCGATGTCGGCGGTGAAGGCAGGCGCCTCCGCTGCCCGGCGAACCCGTTGGGAGGGGCGAATCGGGTCCTGGGAAAGCACCGTCTGGGCGGCGGCGAAGGGGGCCAGCCCGGCCACATCGTGAGGAAGCTCACCGGTCAGCAGTTCGTACAGCAATACGCCCAGGGCGTAGACGTCGGTGTAGACGCCGACCGGCTCCATGGCGAGCTGCTCCGGCGCGGCGTAGGCGGGGGTCATCATCCCCGCGGCGGTTTCGGTGGGTGCCTGGGCCGCCGTTTCGATCTGTTTGGCGATCCCGAAGTCCAGCAGCCGCACCGTCGCTTCTTCATCCTGGGGGCCACGCAGCACCAGGACGTTGGACGGCTTGAGGTCCCGGTGAATCAACGCCCGGCGATGGGCGTGGCGCACCGCGTCGGCAATCTTGCGCAACAGAAGTAGGCGCCGTTCCAGGCCGAGGCGGTTGCGCCGGCAGTATTCGGTCAGCGGCAGTCCGTCGACGTACTCCATGACGAAATAGGGCGTTCCGTCGGCCAGCACCCCTGCGTCATGCAGCCGGCAGATCGACGGATGGGTCAACCCGGCCAGCACCCGCTGCTCCCGCAGGAAACGGTCGCGTCGACTCTTCGACAGCCGGGCGTCGCGCAGCAGCTTGATCGCCACCAGATGGTCCAGGTCGTCGCGCCGGGCGAGGTAGACCACTCCCATACCGCCTTCGCCCAGGAGCTTCTCGATGCGGTAGGGCCCGATCGTCGCGGGGACGCCGCGATCGTCGAGGATGTCGCCGGCCCACGCGCCCGGCCCTCCGTCCAGCGGCGAACCCTGCTCCTCGTCTTCGGCCAGCAGCGCCAGCACTTCACGGGCCAGTTCCCCGTCGCCGGCGCATTCGGTGCGCACGTAGGCGTCCCGTTCGCTCAACGGACGTTGGCGGGCGGCGTCGAAGATCTGCTGGATCCGGGTCCAGCGGGCGATATCCACGGCTACTCTGCTGCCGGTTCGCCGCGCACGCGAAGCGAGAGCCAGGCGCGGGCCAGCCGCCAGTCCCGCTCCACGGTGGCGAGAGAAACATCGAGCAAGGTGGCGATCTCCGGGCCACGCAAGCCGCCGAAGAAGCGGCACTCGACCAGGAGCGCCTGCCGGGGATGGAGCCGGGAAAGCTCGTCGAGCGCCTCATCGAGCCGGATCACCGAATCGCAGGCGACGGTCCAGGTATCCCGTTCCTCGTCGAAGGTAACGAACGGGGTGTCTCCCCCTCGTTTCTGCGATTGCCGGCGGCGCGCGGCCTCGACCAGTACCTGCCGCATGGCCTGAGCCACGATCCGCCGGAAGTGAAGTTCCGATGCGGGTTCGACCCGGAGCAGCCGGCGCAGCCGGACGTAGGCCTCGTTGACCAGCGCCGTGGGGTTCAGCGTCGCGCCCGCCCGGTGCTTCCCGACCTGGGCCGCCAGGCGGCGCAACTCGTCGTAAGCCGCATCGAACAGCCGGTCGATCTGGTCACTGTCGAGGGGAGGCCGCATCGAGCCATCCTACCCCGGAAAACAAAAACGCCCGGCCGTCCGAAGACGACCGGGCGTACAAAAGGGGACCGTCAGGTCAGGTGCGCGTTGCCGTGGCCATCAGGGGCAGACCGCCCCGGTTCTTTCGGTTCCGTCGGAGTCGGTTCCCAGCGTGCCCTCGGCGGGGCAGGCGTTGCCGGCACGCACCAGGTAGGCGAACAGGCTGCCCGCTGCGGGGTCGCTGGTGTCTGTGGAGGCGTTGTCGCTGCCGTCGGTTTCGAGGCAGACCGCGCTCAGGAAGTCCGACGGATCGTCGGCCCGAAGCGTGTCGAACTCCAGCGAGCCGGGTTGACCGCCGAGGTTTGCGGGGTCGGACCAGAGAATGTCCACCACCGATCCGAGCCCCTTGGCCAGCTGGACACCCGACACCTCGCCGGGGGTGGCCCAGACGTTGCCGTCGCCGTCGTTGCAGTCGCCGGCTACGGCGACGTAGCCCGCGGGTTGAGTGCAGTCGGAGAGGGTGACGAGCGGGTTGCCGAAGCCGTCGCTATCCAGGTCCTCGAACCAGGTCAGCGGCGTGCAGGCCGAGGAGGCGCAGTAGGCGCCGTGGGTCGGGTTGAAGAAGGTGGTGTCGATCTGGCCGCCGAAGACCACCATCTCGTTGCCGGTGAAGACCGCACTGTGGGCATAACGGCCGGTCGGCGCGTCGGTCTGCGTGGTGGAGGTCCAGCTGTCGGTAACCGGATCGTAGCGCCCACCGTTGTCCCAATCGGTGGAGTTCTGGCGACCGCCCCAGACCACCATTTCTTCACCGGTCCAGACGGCGGTGTGCGAGAGCCGGGGAGTCGGCACGCCGGTCAGGCTGGTCGGCTGCCAGCTATCGGTGGCCGGATTGTAGCGGCCGCCTGTATCGCCCCCCGAGGAGCTCGTGCTGCCGCCCCAGAAGATCGCCTCGGTGCCGGTCCACACACCCGTGTGTCCACCGCGGGCGCTGGGGGCACCGGTGCTCGACATCGGCGTCCAGCTGTCGGTGGCCGGGTTGTAGCGCGCACCGTCGCCGGTTGAAGAGCCTGCCCAGACGATCGCTTCAGTTCCGGTCCAGAGGAACGGCGTCGAGTTGCGTGCAGAGGGGGCACCCACCGTCGACATCGCGGTCCAGCTGTCGGTCGTGGGGTCATAACGGCCGCCGTCGTTGAACAGGCCAGAGGCGCCGCCACCCCAGACCAGCATCTCGCTGCCGGTCCAGGTCATCGAATGGTTGCCGCGGGCCGCGGGGGCGTTGACGGTAGTCGTGTCGGTCCAGGTATCCGTCGCAGGGTTGTAGCGTCCGCCGGTGCCGAGCCAGTCGGCGAGCAAACCGCCCCACACGATCACCTCGGTACCGGTCCACACCGAGCGATGCCGCTGGCGGAAGCTCGGCACGTTGGTCGTCGAGTAGGAGGACCAGGAGTTCAGCGACGGGTCGTAGATCCCGCCGTTCTCGAAGCCGCCCCCTTCGCTGCGACCTCCGAAGATGAACATCTCGCTGCCGGTCCAGACGGCGGAGTGGTTGCTTCGCGGGTTGGGGATCGCGTCGGCGTAGGTCTGGCCCCAGCTGGACGTGCCCGGCGTCCAGGTCAGGCCGGTGTCGATCGGGAAGAACGGGTTGAAGATATCGACTCCACCCCAGATGATCGCTTCGGTGCCGGTCCAGATCATCGTGTGTTCGGTTCGGTTGATCACGAAAGCCGCGTTGGGCAGGGTCGTGAACGACTCGCTGACCGGGTCGAAGGACTCGAGGTTCACCGGTGAATCGTTGCCGCCGAAGATCAGCATTTCGCTACCGGTCCACACCGAGGTGTGAGCCCAGCGGGAGTTGGGTCCGAAGATGCTGGTCCACGAGTCGGTGACCGGGTCGTACATCGCGCCGGTGTTCGAGGGGAGTTCGAACTCCTCCTCGGTTTCCGGGTCGAACTCCAGATAGATTCCAGACCAGATGATCATCTCGTTGCCGGTCCAGACCGCGGTGTGCCGGGCGCGATCTTCCTGGGGGAAGAACTGAAGGCTCGACCAGGTATCGGTGACGGGGTCGTATCGCCCCGAATCCCCCGTGATCGAGAACGCGTCCTCGCCGCCACCCCAGACAATCATCTCGTTGCCGGTCCAGACCGCGGTCGAGTAGGGCGCTTCCGTCGGGCCGAACTGGTTCATCGTGCCCCAGGTGTCGGTGGCCGGGTTGTAGCGGCCGCCGCCGAAGTCCCATCCACCCCAGACGATCATCTCCGTGCCCGTCCAGACGGCGACGTGGAGATCGCGGGTCGCCGGCATGTTGGTGGTGCTCATGGAAGACCAAGTGTTGGTCGTCGGGTTGTAGCGCAGGCCCGCATCGGCATCGTCGACGGAACCACCCCAGATCAACATCTCGGTACCGGTCCAGACGGCGGTGTGTCCCGTGCGCGCGGCGCTGTTCGCGGAGGGAAGCACTGTCCAGGTATCGGTCACCGGGTCGTAGCGGCCGCCATCGTCGTAGCCGAAGCTGCCCCGGTGGAAACCACCCCAGATCAGCATCTCGCTGCCGGTCCAGACGGCGGTGTGCCCGAAACGCGCACCCGGCTGCTGGCGGATCGGTCCGCGCCAGCTGTCGTCGGTGCAGCTCGAGACCGCGTCGTCGGGCGTCGGGAGTTCGATCGAACCCGGAGGCAGCGGGATCGGTTCGAGCCGGTCGCCGTTCTCCCGGTTGCCACCGGTGCCTGCGGCCGTCGTCGTGGCCGAGTCCTGTGCCATGAAGCTGTTCAGGGTCTGCTTGGGCCAGGCCTTGCGCAAGATGGTCAGGTGATCGCCGTCGGCGCGCTCGACGGCGACGCGATAGAACGAGGAGCGGTCCTGGAGCATCGGGCTCACCAGCCCCGCCTGGAGGGTCTCGACGTCGAGATCCATGCGCAGCCGGTCGGTGACCATCTCCCACTCGTCATCGGTCAGCCGCCGGGCGTCGTGGCCGGCTTCGGGCCGGCCCCGGCGCCAGGATTCGGTCTCGGCTCCGAGAGCGCGGAAGTCCGCCGCCGTCAGGCCGGCCTTCCAGGCGTCATCGATGGCATTCAGGGTTTGCCGATGAATCGAACCGTCGCTTTCGAAGTTCTTTTCGGCCAGGCGCTCGACCAGGACCGGTAGGGCGATGTGCTTCGCGATCCGTTGAGGATCGTTGCCCAACGCATCGAACAGCTCGGTGAGCCGGGCTGCGTCCCGGGTGCTCGCGGCGATGCGGTTCAGCTCCCGCTGCAGCATCGACGGGGTGATCTCGATGCCCCAGCGTCGCTGAAGCAGGTCTCGCCGGGCTTCCACCGCCTGCCACTGGGCCAGCAACTCCGCGTCGCTGACCGCGTCCCGGTAGGCCGGTTTCGCTCCGGCGTTGGTCTCGGGCCACTCCCGGTTATCCCAGTAGACCTGGCCCAGAGCCCGCCGGGCCTCCAGGTCTTCGGCGCCGCCAGGCTCGGCGGCCCCCGCCAGCGGCGCTGCCAGCGCCAGAAGGATCAGCACCGGAAGGATGCCCGCCGGTCGTTTGATCCAGGCGGCTTGTAAGAATTGAATGCTAGCCATCGTCAGGACCTCTCCATGTCGGATGTTCTCGAGCCTCTGGGGCTCACCGATCGAAGAGGCGGAAACGATGGGGAAAAGGGCTCAGAAAAGAGGAGGGAAGTTCAATCGTCGTCGTCGGAGGTGCGCAGCGGCGAGCCGGCCAACTCCAGGAGTCGCTTCAGATGTTCGGGGTGCTCGGCAAGAAGGGACTCGATCTCGGCACGCTCGGCCTGGGTCAGGCGGCGCTCACGGTAGGCGATGAGCCGTTCATCTTCGAGGCCCCGGGGCCGATCGATTCGCTTCTCGCTCATGTCCTGCCGCTCCTTACGCTTTCAGCGGACATCCGCTACCGGCGGACGGCGGGCGGTCCGTCGGCAGCCTGTCTGCGGCGCGTCAACTTCATCCCCGAGGGAGTGCAGGCCTGCACGAACTCGCGGAACTTTCCACGCAAGGCGTAGGTCTCTTCCCGGGTCCAACCGGTCACGTGGGAGATCTCCCGAGGAGTCAGTCCTTCGACGCAACGCAGCCGGTAGTAGAGATAGACCCGGGTTTCGGAGCGGCGGAGTTCGGTTTCGAGACGAGCGATCAGCGCGCGGCCGTGAGCGCGGGTCTCGAGGTCTTCCGCGGTCGCGACGTCGGGAGTGGCCTCCTCGAACTGCGGTGCCCGTTCGTAGGAGCGGCGCCGGTTGGCCATGATGCCGCAGGCCGCGTCCCACAGATAGCCGGCGAGGCGGCCAGAGGTTTGATCTTTCGAGGGCACCCCTTCGACGAAGCGTCGCAGCGCCTGCGCGTCGTTCTGGAACAGCAGTACGAACAGGTCCTGCACCAGGTCATCGATCTCCAGCCGTTTCCAGCGTCCGTAGCGTCCGGCCAGACGGCGGTGCAGCGCGCTGTGAAACTCGCGATACATCCAGTCCCGCGCTTCGCTGTCTCCGATAACTGCGGCGTGAACTTGTTCGGCGATCGATTGTTGGGTCATGGCGTCTCCTCTCGAACTCGCTTGGAGGGGAGTCCGCGTTGCGCGCTTTTGCCCCCGGTGGATTTGCTCGTCGCGAGGTCGAAAGAAAATTTGCGATCGCCGTAATGCAAGGTGTCCGGCGTGTTCGCGCGTCGCGGAAAAAGTTTTTTCTCGCGAATCGATCGGTCGTTGCACTCCCCCTCGAGCGACGGAATGAACCGTCGAACAAAACGGAGAGAGAGTCATGAAGAAGATGATCGTTTCGCTGGTCGCCATCGCACTGTTCGCCACCGCCGGTTACGCCGGAGAAACCTGCGGCCTCGGCCACGTCAGCTACGACGAAAGCGTCAAGAGTTCCATCGCGCCGCAAGGGGACATCGTGCTCAGTGAATCGGAGGCGCTGATGTTCGGTTTGCTCGCCACCTCGATCGTGCCGGTGGGTGAGCCCGAGTCCTTCCGCACCGAGTTGGACAACGGCGACGTGCTCGAAGGCATCCGCACCGTCTACGAAGTGACCACCGCGGCCGGCTCCCAGGTTCGGACCACCGTGACCTGCACCCATCAGGGTTGCACCGACCCCGACTGCCAGCCGGAAGGCTGTGAGCCGCAACGGGCCGGCAACGGTTGGGCGTGCACGCCGCCCGGTTGCATCAAGCTGAACAACTCCTGCGGAACCCAGACTCCCAAGGGTTGCACCAAGACCGTCAGCGTCAGCACCGCCCAGCAAGTGCCCGGCGACTTCTAGGCCCCACGCGGTATCCGCGAGGCCGCGGAATACACCGCAACGCAAAAGGCGAACCCCGGCCGGACTCCGGCCGGGGCTTTGTCTGTTGAAAGCCCCGGGCAACGTGCGAAGATGCACCGGAGAAACGGGTGGTGCTCGAAACCGCTCGTGCTGGAGGCCCAGGTGCTACGCGACGCGATCAACCGGTTGGAGACGGCGGTCCTCGCCCGGGCTCGACTCGTCCTCGCCGCTTCGATCGTGTTGACCCTGGTGGCCCTGGTTCTGGGGAGCGGGGTCAAGATGAAGACCTCCAGGGTCGATCTCGCCCCTCCCGACGACCCCGACCAGATCCGGCTGGAAGCGTTGACCCGGGAGTTCCGCGGTAGCGGAGCGTTGATCGCGGCGGTCGAGGCGCCGGAGTCGGTTTCCGATCAAGACCTCCGCGGCTTCGTCGACCGCCTCGCCGCCGATTTCGCCGCCGGCCCTCAGGTGCAGCACGTGTTCCACAAGGTCGATACCGAGTGGCTCTTGCAGCACGGCCTTCATCTATATCCGCCGGAGCAACTCGACCGCATCGCCGGTTCGGCCGCCCAGCGCGGCGCGCTGCTCGAGCTCCTTCCCGGGATCGACGGTTTCGCGGCGCTCAACCGGGCGATCGGCACCCGGCTCGAGGCGGGGGCGCCCCAGGGCGCGGCGGGCGAAGAGGCGCTGGCCGGGGTCTCCCAGCTGTCCCGGCTGATCGCATTCCAACGCAGGTTCCTCGAGGACCCCGACGGCGTGCTCGCGGAACTCGAGTCCCGGCCGCCTCTGGCGGTGTTGGCCGGATCCGACGCGGAGCAGGCCGACGGCTATCTACGCGGCGGACGCAACGGCGGCGGGCGGATTCACTTCATCGTGATCTCTCCGGCGGGGACGGACCGCCGTCTGCCCGCGCTGCGCAAGCTGGTGGACGGCATGCGCCGGCTGGCCGACGCGCGGCTCGCCGAGACCCCGCCGGGAGCCGGAAGCTACACGGTTTCGTTCACCGGGCAGCCCGCCACCACCGTCGAGGAGATGGCCACGGTGCAGAAGGACGCCATCACCACCTCGATCCTGGCGGTGATCGGCGTTTCGATCCTGACGTTCTTCGTTTTCCGCTACCGGGCCCACGCGATCCTGGCGCTGGCGGCGCTATTCATGGGGATCATCTGGGCCTTCGGTGCGGTGCGCCTGCATCTCGGCTACCTCAACCTGATCACCTCCTCTTTCGTCTCCACGCTGGTCGGCGTCGGCGTCGACTACGTGATCCATCCGGTCTCCGAGTACGAACTCGAGGAGGCGCACAACCGGGATCCCGTGGAGGCCACCCGTCGGGCTTATCACCACGTGGGCCCCGCGGTGTTCGTCGGCGGCCTGACCACCGCCTTCGCCTTCTTCTCGATTTTGTTGATGGAGTTCCGCGGGTTCGCCGAGCTGGGGCTGGTCGCGGGTGTCGGAGTGGTGCTCTGCCTCTTCGCCGCGCTGTGCACCCTGCCTGCGATCCTGGTGTTATACGGCAAACGCCGCGCGCGCCGTGACACCCGGCCGGCGCGCCGCGCGGCGGCGGTCGACCGGGTCTGGGCCCACTGGCTGGCGGGGATTACCTGCCGCTACCCACGGACCGTGGTGTTCGGGGCTCTCGCCCTGACTGCGGCGGCACTCCTCGCCATTCCGGGGATCCGCTTCGATACCGATCTGCTGGAGCTGCTGCCGGCCGAGGCGGAGTCGGTGCGTTACCAAAAGCGTCTGGTTCGCGAGTCCACCCTGTCGCCGCTGTTCAACGTGGCGGCGGTGGACGACCTGGACGCGCTGCGCCAACTCGAGGGGCGCGCGGCCGCCGAGCCTCACGTCGCGCGCTTCGAGTCGGTGCTGCGCTACCTGCCGCGGGACGCCGACGCTTCGAGCCGATCGGTGGCCAGGCTCGGCGCCATGTTGGCGCAGGTGCGGCTCGCTCCCGATACCCGGGCGGTCGACCCGGCGGATCTGGTGGATTCGGCCGAGACGTTGATCGACAGTCTGGATGCCGCGGCCGCCGACGCCTTCGATGCCGGGGTGTCCGAACTGGTCGAACCGCTGGAGGCCGCTCTCGAGGATGCCGAGCTGGTTGCCGAGATCGCCGCCGCCGCCGGCCCTGCCGAGGTCGAGGCCTGGAGCGCGGGGCAGGTCCGGCTGCTCGACTGGGCCCGGCGCCTGGTGGCGGATCTGCGCGCTGCCGCGGCATCCGCCCCGCCGACGGTCGAGACCCTCCCCGAGCCGCTGCGCAGCCGCTTTGTCACCGGCAGTGGCCGCTACCTTGCGTTCCTCTATCCCGAAGGCAACGTGTTCGATCCGGACCGGCTGGCTCCCTACGTCGAAGCCTCCCGCAGGGTCTCCGAGAACGCCACCGGATTTCCGCTGATGTTCCTCAAGATGTCCCGGCGGATCACCGACGGCTTCTACAAGGCGGTGGCGGCCGGACTGGGCCTGGTACTGATCGTGTTGTTGATCACCTTCCGCAGCCTGCGGGACGCGTTGCTCGCCGCGCTGCCCCTCGCCGTCGGCGCGACCTGGATGCTCGGCGGCATGGGCCTGCTCGACGTGCATTTCAATTTCGCCAACCTGGTCGCCGTCCCGCTGATCATCGGGGTGGGGATCGATCACGGCGTTCACATCGTGAGCCGGCTGCGCTACGAAGGGAACGAGGGGATGGAAACGGTGCTGCGTCACACCGGCCGTGCGATCCTGATTGCCTCACTGACCACCATGATCGGTTTCGGCAGCCTGACCCTGGCCGATCACAGCGGGATGCAGAGCCTGGGGATCGTGCTGCTACTCGGCGTCGGGGCCTGTCTGTTGACCTCGATGGTCGTGTTGCCCAACGTCTTGATCCTGCTGGGCCTCGCCCGGCGCTGAGGCGCAGCGCAGCCGCCGCCGTGTGCCGTGGACCGGTCGCCGCGGTACGATGGCTGCATGAGTCGTTCCCGGATCGTTGCGCTGCTCATCTGCTTGGCCGTGTCGTCGTCGGCGGCGGCCGCCGCCGCCCTGGATATCGTGGTGTGGGCGCCGGGATATCCCGGGAGCACCGAGCAGGCCCAGCCGACGATGGATGCGTTCGGCCAGGCGTTGGCCGGCGCTGCCGGGGCGCCGTTACCTCCCCGCGTCACCTATTACAAGTCTCTCGAGGAAGGGCGGGCTGCCGTCGAGGGTTCAGCCCGGCTGGTGATGGTCCCCACGGCGGTCTGGGCGGCGTTCGGCAAGGAGCTGTCGCTGACGCCGTTGGTACAGGTTCAACGGGGAGACTCCGGTGAACGCTGGAGCCTCGTGGCGGCCAGGGGGAAGGTGAGCGAGGCCGGCGACCTGGCCGGGATGACCCTCAGTAGCCAGATCGGCTACGCCCCGGAGTTCGTGCGCGGTCCGGTGTTGTCGGCATGGGGCGCACTTCCGGATTCCACGACGGTTGCGTTCGAATCGCGCATTCGCTCGGCGTTGCGCCGGGCGTCCAAGGGAGAGCCGGAGGCGGTATTGATCGACTCCGAGCAGCGTGCCGCTCTGGGGTCCCTGCGGTTCGCCGCGGAGCTCGAGGTGGTCGCCACCTCTCCGTCGTTGCCGCTGACCCTCGTCTGCATCGTGGGTGATCCCTCGGACTCCGCCCTGCCGGTCGGGGTGCAGAGTCTCCGGCAGGCGCTGCTGGAGATGCATCACACCAACCCGGAAGTGCTCGAGTCGCTGCGCGTCGATCGGTTCGTCCCCGTGGACGCCGATGCGTTGGAAGCGCTTCGCCGTTGATGCCGGCGGTCACCCGGAGCCCGTGGGCGCTCTTGTTTCTGGTGTGGCTGCTGCTGGTTGCTGCGGGCTGCCGCCCGGCGCTCCGTGAGCCGCGGCCCCTGAGCGAGCTGGCCGGTTCCGGCGGCGGTCTTCCGGCCGCCGAAGCCTCTTCCCGCGCCGCGGCACTCTTCGAGCAACGGGAGGTTGCCGACGCGGCCGCCGCTCTCCAAGCGGTGCGGGAGGCCGCGGAGCTCTGGCAGGGCGCGGCCGCCTCGGACCCGGAGTCGGTGGAGTGGCTCTCCGCGGCCACCAGGGCGTCGATCTGGCTGGCCGGCCGGGAGACCGAAGCCGCGGCCCGGCGGGCTGCCGCCGAGCGGGCGGTCGAGACCGGGCAGTGGTGCCTGCGCGCCGCCGCGGAAGATCCCCGCTGCGCCTACTGGCTGGCGCTGGCCCTCGGCGCCCAGGCCCGGGAACGATCATCCACCGGCCTCGATGCCTTGCCGAGAATGGTGGCGCTCCTCGAGCAGGCGATCGAGGGCGATCCCGAGCTGGACAACGCCGGCCCCGACCGGGCGCTGGCCCTTGTATATGTGCGTGCACCGGGCTGGCCGAGCGGGCCCGGCGACCCGGACCTGGCGCTGGAGCATGCAGAGGCTGCGGTCGAGTTGATGCCGAGTCATCCGCCCAACGTGATGGCCCTGGCCGAAGCACTGGAAGGGGTCGACGAGCCCGGCGAGGCCCGGGCGGCCTACGCCAGGGCCCGGCAGATGGCCCAAGCTCAAGCGGCACAGGGCGTTGCGGCCGCCGACCGCTGGCTGGCCGAGGCCCGGCGGGCCCTGGACCGGCTGGGGGCTGCAGGCTCCTGAGCGGTCTCTCGCCGCCGCCGCTCCGCCGCGGGCGTCGAGCCTGCCCCGTGCGGTAGGATAAGTCCTTCGTTCGGCGCATTCGCGCCGCAGGAAAGGGACCCATGAGCGAACTCATCTGGAGCATGGATGAGCTGGCTCGCTTCGCCCGTTTCGAGGACTCGGAAGTCCGCTACTGGGCGATCGACCGGCTGATCCGGCACTACCCCGAAGACTGCTGCGACAAGATCGCTCACGGATTGATCGACGATCACGAGGCCACCCCGGCGATGGTCGCCCGGCACCTGGGCGAGCACGGCGGTCCCGAGCATCACGCAGTGCTCGTCCGCGGACTGCGGGTGCTGCGGGGCGCCACTCCGGGGCTCTGCCTGCAGGCCCTGGCCCGCCTGGGGTATCCCGGCACCGTCGATCTTGCCCGGGCAGCCCTCGAGGCCGAGGAGCCCAACGAGTCCGCCTTCGGCATCATCATCGAGGCCCTGGCCGACCTCGGCACCACCGACGCCTGCGAACTGGTCCGCGAGACCACCGATCGCCGGGTCGAGCTGCTGGCCGACCCGATGGCGCTGCGGGGCGTGCTCAAGATCGTCGACGCCGACGAGATCCCGGACACCCTGGCCAAGTTCCTGACCGCGCTCCAGTGGCGGGGCACCAACCGCGCCGGCGAGGCGTTCCGCGCATTGATGGATGCGCTGCAGATCGACGACGCCGGCTGGTGTTTCCGCACCGGTCCCTCGGGCCGCATCGAACTGCGCAAGACGATCAAGGCGGTGGAATCCGGCTACGACTGCGACATCCTGACCGCGATGGGGGAGACCACCCTCAAGCAGCTGGGTCAGCGCTTCCGCGCCGGCGGACTGGCGGACATCGTTCGCTCCCTGGCCGACTGGACCTGCGCGGAGACCCGCAAGTTGACCGACGACCCCGAAGATCCACTGCCGCGGCGGATCGAGGCGGCCATCGGCGCCTTTGCCACGCCCCAGTCGCTGCGTGACGTCGAGCGACTGGGTCATCAGTTCCAGCAGTGGGTGCTCGGCTTCCAGCTGTCGGCGGCGTTCGCGGTAGCGCGCTATCAGAACTTCGCGCTGTCCCTGCGCCGGGCCCGGGGGCACCTCGATCGCCTGCTGACACTGGCCGAGGTCGAGACCGCCTTCACCCTTGCCGACCTGCCTGCGGCCATCGCGGTGGTCTGCCGCGACGACGCCGAGAAGGCCCAGCGCGCCCAGGACTGGTGCCTGCGCATGCTCGAGGCCCAGGGGCCGTTTTTCCCCAAGGTGGTGGCGCTCGAGACTCTCGGTGAACTGCGGGCGATCCACTTCGTCCCCGAGATCATGGAGTACCTCGCCGACGAGAACTCCTACGTGTTCGGCGCCTCCGAGCGGGCGCTGTCCCGCATGGGCGAGGCGGTGATCCCCGCGGCCGGATCGATGATCGAGTCCGGCCATGTCGACCCCGATTCCGCCCACAGCCTGTTGGTCCTGCTCTGCGATCTCGGCACCGCGACCGCCTACGAGGCGGTGGCGACCTATCTGGAATGGTTCATGGCCGAGGTCGGCCCCGGGCATACCGCCGAGTGGGTCAGCCTGTTCGGGCTCGAGGAGTTGATCGAGCCCTTGCGCGACTGGCTCGAGGAAGATCCGGCGCTGGTCGGTCACGGGCTGCTGCTGCTGGGCGCGATCCACAACGTGCGGATCCCCGAGGAGGACGAGATCCTCCAGGCCATCGAGGATGAGCGCGCCCGCCGCGACCGCGAGCAGCGCGAAGACGAGGGGGAGGGCGGACCCGAGGACGGCGACTACGTCATGTAGCCCGCACGCCCTACGGCCGCTCCTCGCGACCCCACTTCTGTTTGCATACCCTGCTGGAGAGATTCGGTAAATGGCCCAGAATTCCATGGAACGCGTCCGCAACATCGGCATCGTGGCCCACATCGACGCCGGTAAGACGACCACCAGCGAACGCTTCCTTTTTTATGCCGGCAAGAGCCACAAGATCGGCGAGGTCCACGACGGCCAGGCGGTGATGGACTACCGCGAGGACGAGCGTAGCCGCGGGATCACCATCTCTGCGGCGGCGACGACCCTCGAGTGGAACAAGCACATCATCAACCTGATCGACACCCCGGGGCACGTCGACTTCACCGCCGAGGTGGAGCGCTCCCTGCGCGTGCTCGACGGCGCGGTGGTGGTGTTCGACGGGGTCGAAGGAGTGGAGCCCCAGTCCGAGACGGTCTGGTACCAGGCGGACAGCTACGAGGTTCCGCGCATCGCCTTCGTCAACAAGATGGACCGCATCGGGGCGGACTTCGACGCGTCGGTCGAATCGATGAAGGACCGGCTGGCCGCCGAGCCGATCCCGATCCAGTTCCCCGACGGCTCCTCCGCCGAGTTCGCCGGCATCGTCGACCTGGTTCACGAACGCTACATCGTGTTCGACGCCGACACCCTGGGCCGGGACATGACCGAGAGCGATATTCCCGAGCGGCTGCAGGAAGAGGCGGCGACCCGCCGGGCGGCGATGATCGAGGCCCTGGCCGAGCGCCACGACCCATTGATGGAGCTGTTCCTGGCCGAGGAACCGATCGAGCAGGAGCATCTGCTCGAGGCGATGCGGGCGATCACCCTGGCGCGCAAGGCGACCCTGGTGATGTGCGGCTCGGCGCTCAAGAACATCGGCATCCAGCCGGTGCTCGACATGGTCTGCGCCTGCCTGCCCTCGCCCCTCGACGTGCCGCCGGTGGAAGGCACCCATCCCAAGACCGGCGAGGAGCTGACACGGGCGCCCAAGAAGGGGGAGCCCTTCTCGGCGCTGATGTTCAAGATCCAGGCGAAGGACGCGGCGGACATGTACTACATCCGCGTCTATTCGGGGAAGCTCGAGACCGGCGGCCGGGTGATCAACCCGCGCACCGGCAGCAAGGAGCGTCTGCGCCGCATCCTGCGCATGCACGCCGACCGCGGCGAGGCGCTCAAGGAGATCGTCGCCGGCGACATCGTCGCGGTGACCGGTCTGCACAAGACCGCTACCGGCGACACCCTCTGCGCCGAGAACGAACCGATCCTGCTCGAGACGATCCGTTTCCCCGATACCGTCGTGTCCATCGCGGTGGAGCCGCGCACCGCCGGCGACCGGGAGAAGTTCTCCCAGGTGCTGGAGCGCGCCCAGCGGGAAGACCCGACCCTCCAGAGCACTCTCTCAGAGGAAACCGGGCAGACGCTGCTGTCGGGGATGGGCGAGCTTCATCTCGAGGTGGTCCTGGGGCGCATGCAGCGGGACTTCGGCGTCGAGGTCAACTACGGCAAGCCGAGGGTGTCCTACCGCGAGACCGCGGCCGCGGCGGCGTCGGGCACCGGCGAGTACGCCCGCCAGGTCGCCGGCGAGAACCTGTTCGCCAAGGTCGGGGTCTCCGTCGAGCCCCTGGCGAATCAGGGAGCCAAGGCCGAGGTCGAGAGCAAGCTGCGGCAGGGGGAGCTACCGCCCCAGTACCTGCCCGGATTGATGGATTCGATGGCCAACGCCGCCGACGGCGGCGGGCTCTACGGCTACCCGGTGACCGGCATCAAGGTCTGTCTCGACAGCGTCAAGTTCGACGAGGTCGGCCAGCCGGAGATCGCCCTCAACACCGCCTGCAGCCACGCCTTCCGCGAGGCGCTCCAGGCCGCCGGCACCCAGGTGTTGGAGCCCTACGGCCGGTTGGAGTTGCGGGTCCCCGAGGATTTCCTGGGGAACGTGCACAAGACCCTGAACCAACGCCGGGCCATCGTCGAGGAGACCGGATTCAGCAAGAACATGGCGGTGGTGCGCGGTGTCGTGCCGATCGGTGAGATGTTCGGCTACCTGACGGTGCTGCGCAGCCAGACCCAGGGACGGGGCTCCTTCTCCCTGGAGCCCCTGGACTACCGGCCGATTCCCGACAACCTCGTGGCGCTGCACCACGAAAAACTCTACGGCTAGGGCGATGGTGCTCTCCCCCCGCTCGTCCATCGAGCGCCTGGAAGATGGCGTGGTGCTGCTGGAACACGAGGTCGTCGGCGGCGACGACTTCGCCCGGGCCGCCAACGACGTGTTCGCGTTGATCCGCGAGGCCGAGCAGCAGCACCCCGGTGCCCTGCGCCGCCTGATGCTGACCATCACCGGTCACGACGGCGAACGCGCCGGCTTCGACGCCGACTTCTTCGAGTTCCAGCAGGAGTTCATGCTGCTGGCTCTGGGCAAGTACCTCACCTGGGTCGACATGCCGCTCACCGGCTCGCTGGCCAACCCGGGCACCCAGCAGAACGACCTGCCCGACAAGCTGAAGCTCGAGGGCTGACCGCCTCTCAGCGCCGGCCCGTCCTTCCGCGACCTTGACAGGCGCGCTTCCGCATCCCAACCCGTAGCTGTCGCCGCAGACGGTGTAAGTCGCCATGCTCCAACGGGATGCCGCGACCTTGACACGCCCCGGATGCGGTCTTAACCCAGTGATCGCCCGAGAGATTGGGGGCAACGAGACACGGGTGAAGGAGGTATTGAGATGAGCCTGGTGAGATTCGATCCTTTTCGCGATCTGGCCAACATGCAGAGCCGACTGAGCCGTGCGTTGTCCGAAGCCCACGAAGGATGGCAGGACAGCGACACCTACGGTGCCTGGGTTCCGCCCGTCGAGATTTTCGAAAGCGGCGATGACCTGGTGATCCGCGCCGAGATTCCCGGTGTCGAGAAAGAAGACATCGAGATCAACGTGGAGAACGGCACCCTGGTGCTGAGCGGCGAACGCAAGCGCCACACCGACATCAAGGAAGACAACGCCTACCGCCTCGAGCGGGTCTACGGCAGCTTCAACCGCAGCTTCCGGCTGCCGACCACCGTCGACGCGGCCCGCATCGCGGCCACGTACAAGCAGGGTGTGCTCGAGATCACGCTGCCCAAGCTCGAAGAGGCGAAGCCGCGCAAGGTCGAGATTCAGGTCCACTGAATCCAACCCGCGGAAAGCACGAAAACGTAATCTGAGCGACCCGCGCCACGGGCCCTCGGGGGCCCGTGGCTTTCGTATTCGGGAGAAGCAAAAAAGGCGCGGAATAAGCCGTGGTGAGGGGGCCGATTCGGTTGCAGAATACGTGTCGGGAGCTTAGCTTCTTGAAAGTCTGACACTATCGAATAAGGGCTAATTAATGGAGCAAATCCAGATTCCCAAGGAAATCGGAGTCCTTCCGCTGCGGAACAGTGTGCTGTTTCCACACGCGATCATGCCGATCTCCGTCGGGCGGCGTAAGACGCTCAATCTGCTCGACGATGTGGTGCGCGACAGCAAGCCGATCGCCGTGATTTCCCAGCGGAATCCTTCGGACGACGATCCGGATCCGACGGGAATGTACCGCCTCGGCGCGGTGGCCCGGATTCTCAAGGTCGTCAAGCTCAGCGGCAACAACGTGAACCTGATCATTCAGGGCATGGGCCGCGTACGCGTCGACCGGTTCTCGGCGACCGAGCCCTACATCAAGGCCTCGATCACCGAACTCGACGATGCCGTCGACAAGAACACCGAGCTCGACGCCATGGTCCGGAGCCTGGTCAACCAGTTCCAGCGCTTCGCCAACGTCTCCCAGAACATCTCCTCGGACCTCGCCGACATGGTCCTCTCCGCCGGTGTCGAAGATCCGGCGCGGCTCAGCGATCTGGCCGCCTCGGTGCTGCCGATCTCGGTCGAGGAGAAGATCGGGCTGCTGGAGCGGGCCAACGTCAAGGACCGGGTGCAGAAGCTGGTCGAGATCGTGACCCGTGAACTCGAACTGAACGAGATTTCCTCGAAAATCCAGTCCCAGGTCGCCGACGAGGTCGGCAAGACCCAGCGCCAGTACTACCTGCGCGAGCAGATGAAGGCGATCCAGCGGGAGCTGGGCGAGGACGACGACCGCTTCGCCGAGATCGAAGAACTGCGCAAGAAGATCGAGGCTGCCGGCCTGCCCGAAGAGGCCAAGAAGGCCGCCGAGAAGGAGCTCGACCGTCTCTCCAAGATGCCGCCCCAGGCGGCGGAGTACACGGTCTCCCGCACCTACCTCGATTGGCTGATCAACCTTCCCTGGAAGGAAGAGACCGAAGATCACCTCGACCTCAAGGAAGCCAAGAAGATCCTCGACGATCAGCACTACGACCTGACCAAGGTCAAGGACCGCATCCTCGAGTACCTGGCCGTCCGCTCGCTCAAGAAGGACCTCAAGGCGCAGATCCTCTGCTTCGCGGGCCCTCCGGGAGTCGGCAAGACCTCGCTGGGCAAGTCGATCGCCAAGGCGATGGGCCGCAAGTTCGTGCGCATGTCCCTGGGTGGCGTGCGTGACGAGGCCGAGATCCGCGGCCACCGCCGGACCTACATCGGTTCGCTTCCGGGCCGGATCATCCAGGGCATCAAGAAGGCGGGAACCAAGAACCCGGTCTTCGTCCTCGACGAGATCGACAAGGTCGGCAACGACTTCCGCGGCGATCCGTCGTCGGCGCTGCTCGAGGTGCTCGATCCCGAGCAGAACAGCGCCTTCTCCGATCACTACCTCGAGGTCGATTTCGACCTGAGCAAGGTCTTCTTCATCTGCACCGCCAACGTCCTCGACGCCATCCCTCACGCCCTGCGTGACCGGATGGAGGTGCTGCAGCTTCCCGGCTACACCGAGGAAGAAAAGATCGCCATCGCCGAGCGCCATCTGGTGCCGCGGCAGCTGGAAGACCACGGTCTGTCCACCGAGCAGCTCGAGATCCAGCCCGACGGCCTGCGCCGGGTGGTGACCGAGTACACCCGCGAGGCGGGCGTGCGTAACCTCGACCGGGAGGTGGCCACGATCTGCCGCAAGGTGGCCCGGACCATCGTCGAGGGCAACACCGACAAGACCGTCGTCGACCACGACAAGGTGCCCGATCTCCTCGGTCCCACGCGGTTTTTCCGCGAGGTCGCCGAGCAGGCCGGACGCACCGGCGTCTCGACCGGGCTGGTCTGGACCATGGCCGGCGGCGAGATCCTGTTCATCGAGGCGTCGCGGATGCGGGGCAAGGGCAAGGTGACCCTGACCGGCCGCCTCGGTGACGTGATGCGCGAATCGGCGCTGGCAGCGATCTCCTGGATCCGCGCCAACACCGAGTCGCTGGGCATCGACGAGGAGCTGTTCGAGAAGAGCGACTTCCACATCCATGTGCCGGCCGGTGCGATTCCCAAGGATGGTCCGTCGGCGGGTGTCACCCTGACCTGCGCGCTGGTGTCGCTGCTGACCGACATTCCGCTCAAGCCCGAACTGGGCATGACCGGCGAGATCACCCTGCGCGGCAAGGTGCTTCCGGTCGGCGGAATCAAGGAGAAGGTCATCGCTGCCAAGTCGGCGGGACTCAAGAACATCATCCTGCCCGACAAGAACGAGAAGGATCTGGAGGATGTCTCCGATCCGGTCAAGAACGCGCTGACCTTCCACTTCGTTCGCGAGGTGGAGGAGGTGCTCGACCTGGCCTTCGGCCCGGCGCTGCGTGAGCACGCTGTGCGCGTGGGCAGTCAGACCGAGGGAAACGGCAACGGTAGTACCGGTGCCGGCACGGACGGTCACGACATTGACATCGTGAGCGGCGGTTCCTACGGCGCCTGATACCGACTCGAAGTTTTGACGTTTGCTGTGAGGCCCGCCGCAAGGCGGGCCTCTTTCGTCTTGCGGCTTGCTCCGTTCCTGCGGTACGCTCGGGTGTTTCCACCAGAGCCAGCACGGGGAAGGGAAGGATGGCGGCTGCCGCGGGCGATCGTCCCGAGATTCAATTGAAGGGACTGAGGGGGAAGGTGCGCGGAGCGCTGCTCGTTCTGCAGGGCAGCACCACCGCGGAGTTGAAGCGGGCAGCCGGCTTCGTCAGCGCCCTCGCCGACAGTTGCTTGATGGTCGCCGTCGACGGGGGTATCGAAACCTGTCGCAGCGCCAAGCGCCAGCCGGACCTGTTCGTCGGAGACGGCGACTCGGCGACCTCTCTTCCTGAAGACGTTCCCCGCATTCTGTTGCCCCGCGACAAGGACATCAGCGATCTGGGCGCGGCCTTGAAGGCGGCTCATCGCCGAGGGGTTCACGTGGTGTTGGTCGCGGGCCTGGCGGGCGGCCGCATGGACCACGAGTGGGCCAACCTGCTGGAGCTCGGGTCCTGGTCGAAGAAGTTCGCCGGCATCCTGGCCCCTACCGACCGGGGCATCGTGATCCTGACCCACAAGGGGTGCCGGGTCGCCACGGTTTCCAACCGAACGGTGTCGCTTCTGGCCCCCTGCGGAAGGGCGACGGTCAGCCTGCGGGGGACCCGCTGGACCATGCGTCGCAAGCGCCTCAACCCGGGTTCGCTGGGGCTGAGCAACCTCACCGGGCGCCAGCTCGATCTCTCGGTCCATCAAGGAGTTGCGGCGCTGATGTTCGTGCCCTCGGACCGCGGGGTATCCCGGGCCCGCCGGGCCTGAACCCGCGCCGTCTCCCTCCCCGACGGTGCGGCCGCAAGCCCGTCTCTCAACAGGATTCCGGTCCGTCCTGCGGCCTTCGGGCGGACACCTGTCCGGGCAAAAAAAACGGCGCCGGTTGCCCGGCGCCGAGTGCGTGGTGGGGGGGAGGGAATTCGATTTCGGAATCAGCGAGAGGCGACGAGCACGGCCTCATCGGCCGCCTGGGGGGCACGCCACTGGGCGCGCACGTCCCGGGAGTTCTTTCCGTAGCCGTACAGCGAGTTGTCCGCCTGGCCCCGGAGAGCGTAGCCGACGAGCTGCAGGTGGCCTGCCGCCGAGCGGCGGAACACCAGGGTGTCCTCACTGTTCGGGAGCGCCGGAGCGTCGGAGCGGTGGGCCATCAGCATGCCGACACACTGATCGCCGACCCACACCTCGCTCAGAGCGATCGAGGGGGTGTGCTGGCGCAGGACCTTTACCGAGACCTGGCCGCCGTCGTAGACGGTGCCGTTGACTTCAAAGGGTTGATGCAGCTCGACGGTGAGCCGTTCGCCGGCGGCGTGGGCCGCGGCACCGAGGGTGAAGGTCAGGACGAGAGCGATAACGAACTTGAGGCTGGCGACGGAACGGAACACGGTGATCTCCCTTGATCGATTGAGCGTGCCCCGGGAATTGCGAGTTCCATGCCTACTCAAGATTATCGATTCGCGGGAAATCCCAATACCGATCGCCGAAAACCCCGCCAGCCTCAAGTCACCAGTGCAACTGTTTGCGGATGATGCGGTTACGCAGGAATCGCAGCTGCTGGGGATTTCAAAAGCGCAACGCCGAAAGCGGGCCGTCGGCAATTCGGGGTAGGCACCGGTTTCCTCGTGCCGTCGAGCGTCACGGCCAGGCCCGACTCCCGACGACAATTGACGATTGGCGCCGCCTGCGGCCCGGTCCGCGATAGGATGCGCGTCATGAAACTCGATCCCCAGGACGTGGCGCTCTGTCTGGGCCACGATGAGGACCTCGCGGCCCATCAGGGCGCGGTCATGCCGCCGATCTATCAGAGCTCGCTGTTCGTCCAGGAGTCCTTCGAGCGCCTGGCCCAGGGGCTCGCCGCCGAGCACGCCAACTTCGTCTATACCCGAGGCCGCAATCCGACGGTGGCCGAACTGGAGCGGAAGCTGGCTCGCCTCGAACAGGGGGATGCGGGCATCGCCTTCGCCTCGGGAATCGGTGCGATCGCCGCGATCTTCTTCGCGCTCCTCTCTCGGGGCGACCACATCCTGTTCGTCAACCAGAACTACGGGCCGACGGTCAAGCTTGCGGGGAGCCTGGAGCGATTCGGCATCGAACATGACGTGGTGCTGGATCTCGGAACAGACGCCGTCGCCTCTGCTCTGCGGCCCGACACCCGGCTGATCTGGTTCGAGAGTCCGGGCTCCATGCTCAACCGGGTCCTCGACGTGCCGGCCCTCGCGGCCCTGGCCCGGGAGCGGGGCATCCTGACCGCCATCGACAACTCCTGGGCCACGCCGCTTTTGCAGAAGCCCCTGACCCAGGGGATCGATATCTCGATGCACACCTGCACCAAATACATCGGCGGCCACAGCGATGTGGTCGGTGGGGTGTTGGTCACGCGAGAGGATCTCTACGAGCGGATCTTTCACGAAGGCTTCATGCAGCTCGGCAGCACCCTGAGCCCTCATGACGCGTGGCTCTTGATCCGCGGGCTGCGAACCCTGCCGGCGCGCCTGGAGCAGCACGAGAGAGGGGGGCGGGAGGTCGCCGCCTTCCTGGCCGGACACTCCCGGGTCGCCGAGGTCTACTACCCCGACGTGGACGAGCCGGGCTCTCTTGCCGCCCGGCAACTACGCGGCGGCAACGGCATGGTCAGTCTGCGCCTCGACGGTGCCCCCGAAAGGCTGGGGCAGGAGGTCCGCCGGGTGATCGACCGGCTGCGCTACTTCCATACCGCCGTCAGCTGGGGCGGGGTCGAGAGCCTGGCCGTGGCGCCGGCGGCCAAGACCAGCGGCGGCCCGGCCAACGCCGACGCCATGGGGATCCCGCCGGGGTTGATTCGCCTTTCGGTCGGCCTGGAGCCGCCGGAACTCCTGATCGAGGATCTCGACCGGGCGTTGCGCGGTGACTGAGGAACGCCGTCCGATCTCCCTGGCCGCCGCCGCCGCGCCCCTCGGCGTGATGCTGGCGCTGTTCATCTTCGGCCTGACCCGCCTCGAGATGAGCACCGACCTGCTGATCCTGATCTTGCTCGGGGCTGCCCTGGTCGCCGGTGTGATCGCCGTTTCCCGGGGTCGCGATTGGCTCGACATCCAGCGGGCCACCGGCGAGAAGTTGGCGGCGGTGCTGCCGGCGATCCTGATCCTGCTCGCCATCGGCATGTTGATCGGCACCTGGATGCTGGGAGGCACCATTCCGGCGCTGGTCTACTTCGGCATTCAGCTGATCGACCCGGCGTACTTCACCCTGACCGCTTTCCTGGCAACGGCGCTGATGTCCCTCGGTACCGGGACCTCCTGGGGTTCGGCGGGGACCATGGGGGTGGCGCTGATGGGCATGGCCGGCGCCCTGGGGGCCGACCCGGCGCTGACCGCGGGAGCAGTGGTCTCGGGCGCCTACTTCGGCGACAAGCTCTCGCCTCTGTCGGATTCGACCAACATCAGCGCTCTCGGCGCCGGCGCCGATCTCTACGCCCACGTGCGGCACATGCTCTACACCGCCGTGCCCTCCTTCGCCGTCTGCGTCGTTCTCTATCTGTGGGCCGGAGGCGTCGAAGGGGAGGGCGCAGGAGCGGCGGCGGCGCTGCTGGCCGAGATCGAACGGGTCTACGCCCCGGGAGCGGTCGCGCTCCTGCCGCTGCTGGTGGTGGTCGCGGGAATCGTCACCCGGGTGCCCGCTGCGCTGGCCATCGGAGCGTCATCGTTGGTCGCCGTCGCTCTCGGCCTCTTCAGGGGCTTCAGCCTGCAGCACGGGCTGGAGTCGGCGGTGCTCGGGTTCCGCCCGGAGATGGTCGCATCCCGCGGATTCGATCCGGGCTCCCTCGACCCCGCATTCGTCACGCTGGTTTCCCGCGGGGGCATGAACTCCATGGCCGGCACGCTGCTGGTCATCCTGGCGGCGTTCCTGCTGGCCGGAGCGATGGATGTCTCGGGGGCGCTGGACCGGCTGATCTCGGCGCTGCTGCGCTCGGTACGCTCGGTCTTCGGGTTGATCGCCGCGACCATGGCCGCCGGCGCGACGATGATCGGCGTGACCAGTCACGGCGGAGTCACGGCTCTGGTGGTCGGCGGCTTGTTCCGGGACGCATACCGGCGCCAGGGGCTGGCGCCTCAGAACCTCTCTCGCTCTCTCGAGGATTCGGTCACCATCGTCGAGCCGCTGATGCCCTGGACCGTCTCGGCGATCTTCATGGCCACGACCCTGGGAGTACCGACGGTGCGCTATCTTCCCTGGGCGGCTTTCTGCTACGGCGGTCCGGTCTGTTCGCTGCTGTTGGCCGCGGCCTATCGCCGCAGCGGCTTCGGTATCCGGCGGGCCCAGGGGGATTCACGCCGGGGTGATCCGAACCAGGGAGATGCCTGATGAGTGACGACGCCTTCGAGACCAATCGCGAGGCCTGGAACCGCCGCACGGCGATCCACCTCGAGTCCAAGTTCTACGATGTCGATGCCTTCCGGAAAGGCGCCTGCTCCCTCAACGAGATCGAGAAGGGCATCCTCGGCGATGTGCGCGGCCGGCGCATCCTGCATCTCCAGTGCCACTTCGGTCAGGATTCCCTCTCCCTGGCACGGCTGGGCGCCAAGGTCACCGGAGTCGATCTTTCCGACGCGGCGATCCGCGCCGCACGCGGCCTGAACGATGAAATGGGTCTCGACGCCGAGTTCGTCTGCTGCGACCTCTATTCGCTCCCCGACCACCTCGACGGGGAATTCGACCGGGTTTACACCTCGTACGGCGTGCTGGGCTGGCTGCCGGACATGGATCGCTGGGCGGAGATCGTGCGGCGCTACCTGGCTCCCGGCGGCAAGCTGCTGTTGATCGAGTTCCACCCGCTGGTCTGGATGTGGGACGAGAAGCTCTCCTTCATCGAGGAGGCCTACTTCAACCGCGGCCCGCTGCGTTTCACCCAGCAGGGAACCTACACCGACGGGGGCGAGGACCAGGAGATCGAGTCGGTCGGCTGGAACCACGGCCTGGGCGAGGTGGTCACCGCGCTCTTGAAGCAGGGGCTGCGCCTCGAGCGGCTGGAGGAATTCGACTACAGCCCTTACGACTGCTTCGAGAAGGTGGTCAAGGTCGCTGAACGCAAGTACCGGCTCGAACCCTTCGGTGACAAGCTGCCCCTGGTCTACGCCCTGGAAGCGAGCCGCGAAGGCTAGCCGTCTCCTGGTGGCCCCGTTGGGGTAAGCTTGGGGCAGGGGCGTTCGTGGGGGATCCATGTCACGACGTCCTGCCCGTCTGTTCGTTCTCTCGACGCTCCTCGCAGGCGCTGCCGTCTTCGCCGAGGAGCCGGCGCCCTTCAGCTGGCCGGAACGAGCGGAGAATCTCACCTCGCTCCCCGCAGACCTGCCCGCCGAGAACCTGCGGGCGGTGATGACCGGCTTCACCAGCGCTCTCGGAGTGCGCTGTTCCCACTGTCACGACGGCGAGGAAGGGGCTCCGCTGGGAGCCTACGACTTCGTCTCCGACGCGAACCCGAAGAAACAGACCGCCCGGGTGATGCTGGACATGCTCGGGGACATCAACAAGAAGCTGCGCACCATCGAACCCGGCGGGCCTGCGCGGGTCAACATGTGGTGCCACACCTGTCATCGCGGCCACGCCCGGCCGACGACGCTGGCCGAGGAGCTGCGTGACGCCTACGCCGCCGAGGGTGCCGGCGCCGGCGCGGTCGTCGCCCGCTACCGCGATCTGCGGGCCACGTACCACGGACGGGGCACCTTCGACTTCGGCGAACACGTGCTGAACCAGGTCGGCTACCAGATGCTCGCCGAGGAGAAGCCCGTCGACGCGGTCCAGGTGTTCGAATTGAACGTCGAGATGTACCCGCAGTCGGCCAACGCCCACGACAGCCTCGGCGAGGGCCTGGCCGCCGCCGGCAATCACGCCGGTGCCATCGAGCACTACGAGCTGTCCCTCCAACTCGATCCGGGCAACGACAATGCCCGGGAGATGTTGAAGCAACTGCGAAGCGCCGCGAAGAGCGCGGCGCCCTAGCTACGGCCTCAGGGGCAGGCCGCCGTGGTCCTCGGGGTGCCGCTGCTGTCCCGGCCCCAACTGCCGTCGGCGCAGACGTTGCGGCCGCGCACCAGGTAGAAGCGCCCCTCGCCGGCCGCCGGCACGAAGGGGTCGCCGGTAGCGTTGGTCGCGGCACCGCAGACCAGGTCTGCGGCGTTGGCGGTTCCGCCGTCGAGCTGCAGCGAGGCCAGGGAGCCGACCGCCACGTCGTAGACCACACCGCTGCCGGCCTGGGTTGCCAGGCTGTCCCAGCTCAGATCGGTCTGCCCGGCGCCTTCCGCCAGCTGCAGGCCGGTGACCTCATCGGGGGAGGCGAAGCTGCCGCCGTCCTCGGGGGCGCAATCATCGACGTTGAGCACCCCGTCGGAGTCGCGGTCGGGAACCGGGAGCTGGTTCAGGTCGAAGGTCTGGAGCCCCCGGCCGAAGGTTCCGGCGTATAGCGTGCGGGAGGGCTGGTGCAGCACCAGATCCTGGATCACCACGTTGGGCAGGTTGTCCCCGAGGCGTTGCCAGGTCGTTCCCCCGTCGTCGGTCAGGTACACCCCGACGTCGGTCCCGACGAAGAGCTGTCCCTTGTAGAGCGGGTCGGCCACCACCGAGTTGGTCGGGACCTGGGGCAGGCCGATGCCGATGTCCCGCCAGGTGGCGCCGAGGTCGTCGGACTCCAGCATGTAGGGCACCTTGGTGCCGACCCGGTAGCCGGTGACCGTCAGGTAGACCTTGTCCGCCTCGAAGGGGTCCGCCGCGAAGTCGGTGACCCACTGGCGCAGGCCCAGGGGTTCCCGCTCGGTCCAGTTGGCGCCGCCGTCGCCGCTGGACCAGACCAGGCCGTTGTCGGTGCCGGCCCACAACACGTCGGGATCCACCGGCGATACGCCGATGGCGGTGATGGTCTCGCGAATGAGGTTCTGGGTGTGGGCCTCGCCCTCGTGGCCGTCGTTGCCGCCGCCGAAGTCCGGTCCGCAGTGGTCGGTCGGGCAGATGGTCAGGTCGGGGCTGATCGCCGTCCAGTTCTGGGCGCGGTCCGTCGAGCGGTAGACCCGCTGATAGCCGGTGTAGAGGGTCGACGGCACGGTGGGGTCGAGCACGATCGGCGTGACCCAGTTGGCTCGTTCGCTGCCGTCGATGCCGTTTTGCGCCGAGGTGAAGCTGTCGCCGCCGTCCACCGAGCGGTTGATGTTGCCGAACTGTGATTCCGCGTAGACGAAGTTGGAGTCGGTCGGATCCACCTCGGTTTCCATCCCGTCACCGCCCAGCACGTTGGTCCAGTCGTTGAGCCCGCCGGTGGTGGTGCGGTTGGTGCCGTTGTCCTGGGCGCCGCCGAAGCGGCGGTTCGGATCGAGGGTGTCGATGCCGATGTCGTAGAACTGGGTGATCTGGAGAGTCGTCGACTGGGTCCAGTTGGCGCCGTTGTTGAAGCTCGAGTAGAAACCGCCGTCGTTACCCGAGTAGAGCCGGCCGGCGCCGTCGACCTGCAGAGCGTGGTGGTCGACGTGAACCGAACCGGCGAAGGTGTTGAAGTTGTTGCCGCCGTTGGTCGACCGCCACATCTGTTGATCGAGCACGTAGACCACGTCGGGGTTGAGCGGGTCGACCCGGATCTTGCCGAAGTAGTAGGAGAAACCGCTGGAGGCGATCTCGATGATGAAGTTGTTGACCTTGGTCCAGTTGTCCCCGGAGTCGGTGGACTTGTAGATGCCGCGGATGCGGCCGTTGGAGCCGATCACGTTGGCGTAGACGATCTGGGGGTTCGACGGGGCGACGGCCAGGCCGATGCGCCCGACGTCGGCGTCGGAGGGCAGCCCGCCCGCCAACCGGGTCCAGTTGTCGCCGCCGTCGACCGAACGATAGACGCCGCACTCCACGCCGTTGACCGTCCAGTTGGCCCCCTCGCTGATGCGCTGCCAGGTGGCGGCGAAGATGCGGTTCGGGTTCGAGGGGTCGATCTGGACGTCGATGGCGCCGGTGTCGTCGGCGACGAACAGGACCTGTGACCAATTCTGCCCGCCGTCGGTCGAGCGGTAGACGCCCCGGTTGTTGTCCCGGTTGAACACGTCGCCGCCTGCTGCAACGAACAGCACGTCGGGGTCGGTCGGGTCGATGGCGATGCGCTGCATCCGGCGGGTCTCGGCCAGACCCAGATGGGTCCAGGTGTTGCCGCCGTCTTCGGACTTGTAGATGCCGTCGCCGTCGTAGGAGTACCCGCCGCCGTTATCTTCGCCGGTGCCCACGAAGAGCACGTTCGAGAGCGTCGGGTGGGTGACGATGGCGCCGATGGACAGGGTCGACTGGTCGTCGAAGACCGGGGTCCAGTTGACTCCCGAGTCCTCCGAGCGCCACACGCCGGCATCGGCGGTGCCGATCCAGATACGGGACGAGACGTTGGGGTCGACACCCATGGCGGTCACTCGGCCGCCGACGTTCTGGGGGCCCTCGGCGATCCAGGTTCCTGCGGCTTCGGTTTGCCCGGCCCGGGTCATCGCCGCCAGGGCGTTGCGCCGGGCGCCGACCGGGATCACTCCCGAGGAACTCAGCCGCTGCTCCATGAACCAGTTGCTCGGGCGGCGCTCGGTACGCTCCCGCTCGGCCTCCGGCTGCTGCGCAGGTTTCTTTTGTGCGCCGGCGCAGGCCGCCAGAGCTACGGCCAACGCGCAGACCAGCAGGGCGCGCAGCAACCGTTCGCCTCGATACTCGTTCATGATCATCCCCCTGTACCCCCCGGGGAGTAGATACCGGGAAACGGGGCGGGGGACAAGGGTTCTGCGTCAGACCGCCCGGGTACGCACCTTGATCTCGTTGTGCAGCGTGCGGTGCACCGGACAGCGGTCGGCGATCTCCATCAATCGCGCCCGTTGTTCCGCGTCCAGATCGCCCCGGATCTCGACCTCCCGTTCGATCTCGTCGACCAGTCCGGTCTCACTCTCGCAATCGGCGCAGTCCTTGGCGTGAACACGGCGGTGCCGCAGGGTGACCTCGACCTCTTCCAGGGGCCACTCCTTGCGGTCGGCGTACATCCTGAGGGTCATCGAGGTGCAGGCGCCCAGCGAGGCGAGGAGCAGGTCGTAGGGGCCGGGACCCCGGTCTTCGCCGCCGACTCGCTGCGGCTCATCGGCGACCAGGCGGTGGCGGCCGGCCCGGACCTCCTGGACGAACCCCTTGCCGCCGCGGACCGACACCGTGCCCTCCGGGAGAGGCTCCTGTGCCCCGTCGTCGGCCGGCAGGTAGCGGCCGGCCCAGGAGGCCAGCACCTCGGCGGCGTAGCGTGCGTCTTTCTCGTCGCGGAGCAGCAGATGGTCGGCGTCGTCCAGGGAGACGAAACTCTTCGGATGCCGCGCGGCTCCGTAGATGCGTGCCGCGTGTTCGATCCCGACGGTCTCGTCGACCGGCGAGTGCATCACCAGCAAGGCGCGTCCGAGACCGGCGATGCTCTCCTCGAGGGTATGTTCCCGCAGGTCCTCGAGGAACTGGCGCTTGACGGTGAACGGCCGCCCGCCGAGACGCACCTCCGCCTCTTCGGCGTCTTCCAGTTCCGGATGATCGGCCAGCAGGTTGCCGACCAGATGTTTGGTGTCGCTGGGCGCGCCGATGGTGGCGACCGCCCGGGATTCGGGAATCCGCCGGGCCCCGGCCAGCACCGCGGCGCCTCCCAGGCTGTGCCCGATCAGCAGGCTCGGCGCCTCGAGTTCACGGCGCATGAAGTCGGCAGCGGCGACCAGGTCGTCGAGGTTGGAGCTGAAGTTGGTGTCGGCGAAGTCCCCGTCGCTCTCACCCAGGCCGGTGAAGTCGAAGCGCAACACCCCGAAGCCCCGCTCGGTCAGGGCGCGGGTGATCCGTCCGACCGCCTTGAGGTCCTTGGAGCAGGAGAAACAGTGGGCAAACAGCGCCCAGGCTCGCGGGGCGCCGGCGGGGCGCTCGACCCGGGCAGCCAGAAGGCCTCCCAGGGCGCCGGGGAAACGGACTCTCTCACTGGATCGGGGTGCCATGAACGGGCCTCCTTGCGCTTGGTCGCAGCCCGTCCATGAACCGTGAGGTTCGCCGAACTATTCCCGGCGGCCGGGGCAACTCGATGACGATAGCCCAGGCCGCCGGAGTCAGGCGGATCAGGGGTCGTCGTTGAGGCGGGACGAGGCGGCGGACATCTGCCCGACCATCAGCCCGTTCATGTTCTTGACCGCATCGGCCCAGAGATAACCGTCGGCCCACAGATACGCATCTGCCCAGAGGTAGGCGTCGGCCCACAGATACGCATCCGCCCAGAGATAGGCGTCGGCCCAGAGGTAGGCATCGGCCCACAGGTAGCCGTCGGCCTCGACGAAGCTGTCGGCCCACAGGTAGGCGTCGGCCCAGAGGTAGGCCGCAGACCATTGCTGGTCGCCCCAGAGTGCCGCGGTGTCCTCGATCAGGATCACCGCGCCCTCACCCGAGCGGTGCATGCGGGGCGACGGCGAGGCGCTGACGGTGCCGGTCTCGGCCAGCGCCGCCTGGACGTCCATCACGCCGGCGCCGGCATGGGTGATGTCGGCGTCGATCTTGCGCGCCGAGCGCATCAGCCGCGCCTTGACCGTGGCCGGGTTGAGCCCCGGCTCCTCGCTGAGCATCAGCGCGACGGCGCCGGAGACCATGGCGGCGGCCATGCTCGTTCCCGACAGCTCCAGGTAGTCGTCGGCGCATTCCTTGGCGCCGCAGGCCACCAGGCGGTCACTGAGCAGGCGCTTGAGGCCGGCCTCGTCGGACATCGGGGCGACGACCCGGTTCCCGGGAGCCAGCAGGTCCGGCTTGAGGTAGTGGTCGATCAGCGTCGGTCCCTTGGAGGAGAAGCTCGAGGTGTAGTCGTCGCTGAAGTCCTCGCCGGTGCCGGAATCGGTCAGCGACCCGACGGTGATCACCTTGGGGGAGTTGCCCGGGCTCGTAATCGTGAAGTTGCCGTCACGGCCGTAGTTGCCGGCGGAGCAGACCACGACGAAGCCTGCATCCCACAGCGCCTCGACCGCCAGCACCAGCGGGTCGCTGGCGGCGGATTCCTCGATGGCCTTACCCAGGGACATGTTGACCACCCGGATGCCCTGCTGCGCCCCGTTGACCAGCAACCAGTCCAGGGCGGCGATGACGTCGGAGGTGTTGCCGCGGCCGTCGTGGTCGAGCACCCGCAACGAGTGGATCTTGGCGCCCGGGGCGATGCCCCGGTCTCCGCTCTCGCCCAGGTTGGCGCCGATCAGGCCGGCGACATGGGTGCCGTGGCCCCAGGGGTCGGTCTGTTCCACCGGGTTCGAGCAGGAGTTGCCCGAGTGGGGGCTGCCCGCGGCGAAGTTCTGCTGCACTTCCTGGGCGGTCAAGGCCGCCGAGGAGACGGCGACCAGTTCGTAACGGCCGACCCAATCCCGGTGGGTCGAGTCACTCGAGGTGCTGAACTCGTTCCCCAGGGCGAAATCGAAGCTCGGATCCCAGTTGCTGAAGTTGCCGCCGATGTGGTCGGTGTCCTGGGCCACGCCGTCGACGTAGAGCACGGTAGTGCCCTGGGCGTCCCGGGTGAGTACCACGTGGTGGAGACTCGACTGCACCGAGCTGTCGCCGTCCAGGGTTTCGTTGAAGCCGTTGGATCCGTTGGTCGTCGTGCGCACGCGAGCGTGAAAGCGGGTGCCGTCCTGCCCCAGGGTGAAGTTCCGGTTACCGCTGTTCAGCGACAGGGTCACGATCCGTGCCGGCCCGCCCTGGTTGGTATCTCCAGCCACGAGCCAGGCCTCGACGGTCAACTCGTTGCTGGCCTGGCTGGCCATGAAGATCTTGTTGTGGTTGGTTCCGTTGGACACGCGGTTGGCCGACGACAGCACCAGGCCGTCCCCCTTGAGCAGGGCGGCGCCGGAATCCTCGATGGTCAGATCCATCGGACTACCGACTCCGGAGACGTCGCGGATCACGCCCCCTTCGATCTCGTCGAAGCGGTAGAGCACCTGCAGGCCACGATCGACCCGCTGGGATTCCTCCCCGCAGACCATGTGCTTGGGAATGAAGTCGAGCCGTTGCGAGACGTTCAGGTCGGGATGGCTGCCGACTCCGGAATCCAGGACGGCGATCCCGAGAGTGGATGACGGGGTGACCTCCTGGGGGCTACCGGGAGTCGCCAGGTTGGCGGTTTTCCGCGCGGAAACCGACGCAGCGGAGACCGGGGCATCCAGGGTGACCGAGAGCACGTTGGGGTTGCGCCGCAGCGCTTCGACCGAGGAGAGCGGGATGCGCATCGCCTGCAGCGGCAGACGCTGGAAGGTGTGGCGCGACTCACCGCCCAACTGGCGGGAGAACTTCTGGAAACGCAGGGCCCCCGGGCGGAAACGGACGATCACGTCGACCATGGCCCGGTCCCCTCGCTCGATCTGCTCTTCCAGCTTCGGCGCGATCTTCGGCGCCGGCGCCGGGTCAGGCGCGGTGCGTTGGATCACTCCGCTCCGCCCCGATGTGTCGGAGCTCACGTCTCGGTGGAAACGTTGAGCCTCGGCCGTTGGGGCGGCCAGGGCCAGCAGCAGGCAGGGGATCGCAAGAACGGTGTGGCGTCGGTGCATCGGTCGGGCTCCTGGGGGTAAACGCACTCGCCGCTCCATGTTCCAAGAGTCATGCCACGGCCTCGAGGGGCGGAATGGGCCGACAGTCTCGACGGAACGGCGGGCTTTCGGGCCGGCGTGTCGGATCGGGCGACAGTCGCAGCCCGACACGTCGCGACACGCCCGACACCGTCGAGCGGTGGCGCCCGCGGGCGGCGTAGGCCGGACTTGCTGAAGGGGTAAGAGGCGGCAGCGGGCCGGTCGATCCGGGGCGCATCCGCCAAGTCAGCGGAAGCTTTGCGTTCCGGGGGGATTCACCGAGACGCGCCCCAAGGGGGTTGATCCGCCGGTCCCGAGCCGGAGGGAGTCGGCGATGTCGACCCGCTGCCGCGAGGTGGACAGCGCTAAGGTCTATCCCAGTTGTATCGAGGTTGTTTCCGGGAGCAGGGGCTTTGGAGCTAGCAGCGGACGGACTATCCGCAGGCCCCCGGCGGTCGTCTGACGGTCAGCCCGGAAGCGGGCAGGAGTCGGCTTCAGGTCGTGGCGCTGGCCTTGAGCGGAAGGCTGATCCACATGGCCGAGCCCCGTTCCGGCTCGCTCTGGCCGCCGGCCTCGCCGCCGTGGGCCCGGGCGACCCGCTGGACCACCATCAGCCCCAGTCCCGCCGAACCGTCGGGACGGGTGACCGAGCCGGCCTTGTCCAGATCGATCAGTCCACGGGCCTGAGGGAAACCGGAGCCGTCGTCGGTGACCCGGAACAGCAGCCGGTCGCCATGGCGTTCGACGGCCACCGCGACCTTGTTGCGGGCGTGCTGGATGGCGTTGCGCAGCAGGTTCTCCAGGGCCCGGGTCAGGCGGTTGCCGTCGGCGGACAGTGCCGGAGCTTCCGGATCCAGGTCGACCTCCAGCTCCACCGCCCGCTCCCGGGCGATCGGCTCGATGGCGCGCACCGTGCGGCGCACCAGCTCCGCAGGCAGGACCTCTTCCAGGGCCAGGTCTCCGGAGTGCTCGAGGCGGGCGATCTCGAACAGGTCGTGCGCCATCTCGAGCAGCCGGTCCAGGTCGAGCTGGGCGGTGCTGATCGTCTCCCGCAGCGACTTCTTGTGCATCAACACCGGCTCGTGGCTCACCTGGGATTCGAGCCGGTCCAGGCAGGCGCGCAGCGCGGTCATCGGCGTGCGCAGGTCGTGAGAGATCTGGGCGACCCATGCTCGCCGCCGCCGGTCGGAGGTCTTGAGATCGGTGACCAGGCCGTTGACCCTGCCGCGCAGATCGTTCAGGCAGGCGGTCAGGGATTCCACCTCACCGAGGCCCGGAGCCTCGAAGGGCTGGGCCAGCACGTTCTCCGGAGAGACCGATTGACTGGCCTGGTCCGACAGGCGCACCAGCGGACGGACGACCAGTCGCGCCAGCAGCAACGAGGCGATCAGCACCGTGAGGCCGGCAACCAGGAAGCCGGCGATCTCCGCCAGCTTGCCCGCGGAATGGGTGCGCGCGCTCAGCGTCGAGCGCGGATCGAACACGGTGGCGAAGTCCTCGGGGACCGGAAGCATCTCGCCGAACGAGGGGCCTTCCAGCGGAGACCAGGCGGCGACATCGATCAGTACCAGGTGGTAGCCGGGCCGGTGCAGCGGCGAATGGAACGAGCGCCAGATCTCGTCTTCCGTGCCGAAGACATGGACCTGGGAGCATTGCTCGAGGGGCATCGGCCAGCGTTGCGGGAACTCCTCGATCCCTTCGGGCCGGAACAGCACCGTGCCGTCGTTGTCGACCACGATGGGGAACTGTCCCTGGTAGCAGTTGTCGCCCAGGACGCCGGCGATCGACTCCTGGTCGATCGGGGAGCTATCGGGCAACCCCTCGGCAACCGCCGCCGCGAGGCTCCCGGTGTATTCGACGTAGGGTTCGGGGCCGTCCTCGCACAGCGCGCCGGGGGCGTAGTGCATGCCGTCGAGAACCGCCGTGGTGATCGCGCTTCCGACGAAGTAGCTGGCGCCGCTGGCGACGACGAAGGTCAGCGCGACGACGCCGAACAGCCAGACGGCGGTGCGGCGGGTCCAGCGGATCGAGCGCGGCTTGTTCATTCGGGTGCCTGCAACGCGTAACCCACGCCCCAGATCGTGGCGATCAGTCGCGGGTCCCGCGGATCTTCTTCGATCTTGGCGCGCAGACGGCGCACGTGAAGGTCGACGGTCCGGGTCTCGCCGGCCTCGGCGTTGTCCCAGACCCGCTGCAGCAGGTTCTCCCGGGTCCAGACCCGGCGCGGATAGCGCAGCAGGAAGGCCAACAGGTCGAACTCCCGCCGGGTCAGGTTGAGCGGTTCGCCGCTGCGCCGCGCGACCCGGGCCTCGGGGTCCAGTTCGATGCCGTTCCATTCGAGCTTCTGCATGCCGACCGAGCGTCCCGACCGGCGCAGCACGTTGCGTACCCGCGCCAGCAGTTCGGTCATCTGAAACGGCTTGGTCATGTAGTCGTCGGCGCCCATGTCGAGCCCCTTGACGCAGTCGCGGGTCGCGTCCCGGGCGGTCAGCATGATCACCGGATCTTCCCGGCCGTCCAGCCGCAGGTAGCGGCAGAGTTCGAGGCCGTCGCCGTCGGGCAGTCCGAGGTCGAGGATCACCAGGTCGAAGGGCGCGGACAACGCTTCGAGACCCTGTTCGAAGGTCTCGCTGGCGGTGATGACCGCGCCGGTCGACTCGAGCGCCTGGACGATCTCGTTGCGGATGCGGTCATCGTCCTCGACCAGATGGATGTATTTGCCCGCGAGGGTCATGATTCCGATCTCCAGCCCCGGGTCGGGGATGCCCCTGCCGGGAAGTCTGCCGCCGCATCGTATCTAAAGTGTATCGGGTGGCAGCCTACCTAGATCGGGCGGATCGGAAGCCCTGTCAACCCGGATTTCGGGCTCCTGCGGAGAATCAGACCGCACCCTCCAGCTCCTCGAACAGATAGCGCGGTACGTGGAGGTAATCCCGGACCCCGGCGACCCGGCCCTGGCGCAGATCCAGCCGGATCAGGGAGAAGAGCCCCCAGCGGCCCTCCTCCAACCGGTCAATGGCCAGGACGGGCGCCCCCTCCAACCGGGAGGGCCGGCAGCGCCACTGGAAGTCGAGGCGGGAGTAGTTGAAGAAATAGCGGGAGGTGAAGCCGTCGTGGCCGTGGGAGTCGAAGATCTCGACCACCTCGAGCCGCGCATCGGATCGCAGCAGCTCGACCAGTCCGCTCCAGTCCCGGGCTTGGAAGCGGGTGGCGTACTGTTCGAGCAGCGCCCGGTCGGCCGGTTCCAGCCGGGAGGGCTCGGGAGCCGGCTGGTGTTGGGCGTCGGCCAGCTTTCCACGGCCCCGATGGAGGGCCGCCTTGACCCCGCCCTCGGTGGAGTCGATGATCCCCGCGATCTCGCGCAGGGAGAACTCCAGCACGTCCTTCAGCACCAGGGCCGCGCGTTCCTTGGGCGGCAGGCGGTGCACCATCAAGCGCAACGCCTGTTCCAGTTCCTGGCCCCGCAGCACCGGGTCTTCTCGCGGCGCGCCCTCGGGTTCTCCCTCGATCGACTCTTCCCGCTTGGAGCGCCGCCGCCTCAACTCGTCGATGCAGGCGTTGTGGGCGATGCGAAACAGCCAGGCCTGGAGGTCCCTGGGTTCCCGCAACTCCGGTAGGTTGTAGAAACCCTTGGCCAGGGTCTCCTGAACCGCGTCCTCACCGTCGAGAGGGGAGCCGAGCATGCGGCTGCAGTATCGGTGTAGCCGCGGGCGCAACGACGCGACCGCCTCGAGGAAGCGGCCGCGCTGTTGTTCCAGGCTCTTGCGAAGCTCTTCGTCGGGACCGCGCACGGCGTTGATCAGCCTCCTACTTCGGACAGCTCGACGAACCGCGAGGAGGGGACGATGACCACCGCCTCGGGGCTGCCTTCACCGTACAGCACGAAGGCTTGCGGTGTCCCGGGAACGAACCCGCCCCACTCCTCGTTGGTCGCGTACGGGATGTAGAGCATCAGGTGCGGCATGCCCTTCTTGGCCCGGTCGCTCAGATACTGGCCGGCGGAAAGCATGTAGGCCATGGCGGAAGGGGGTGGGACCGGCAGGCTGCCGTCGGCGAGGCCGCGATCGACCTCGCGGCGGATGGTTTCGGCTGCGGCGCCTTCGAGGGCCAGGCGGGTCTTGAGCGCCTGGCGCGGCATCACGGTCTCGACCGCCGGGGCGTTGTAGCAGATCGGCGCCTTGACCCGTGGGTTGAGGAACACGCTGCGGTCGCCGCTGAAAGCGGCCGGCCCGGACCACGACCGTTCGACCATGCAAACGAAGCCGTTGCTCCCGGTCGCCACCGTCTCGAAGCCCCGGGCGGTCAGCACCTGCACCGTGGCCTCCCGTCCTATGGCCGGGGGCGCCGCGGAACGAGCGAGGAGCACCTCGGCGTCTCTTTCCATCAGAAACGGCTGGATGTCCAGGGGTTCGCCGGCACAGGCGCCGGTGATCATGAGCAGGGCGGCGGAGAACAGGGTGGTGGCGCCGAGGACGGCGGCCCGAGGAATCCCGGCGAGAACTCGCATCATTAGACCTCCATTGGGAGCCTGGGCGAAGCGGGAATGCTCCGTTCCGCGGCTCAGGACCGGTACGACGGATCGGGCGCGGCGGAAGATACGTACCTGCCCGGGAATGTGACGATCTCCCGGGCGGTTGCGGTTCCGGGGCAAGCCGTTGCGGCGTAGGCCGCGGGAGGAGATTCATGAGAGCGATGTTGGTGGTGGTTCTGTTGGTCCTGGCGTCGGTAGGTTGCGGGGCGCCCGCCGGGCCGGACGCTGCGGCGAACGGTGGATCCGAGGCAGGCAAGGTCGCGGCCCCGGCGGGGCCGGATCCGGCGAAGCTGCAGTCGGCCCTGGCCGATCCGCTGCGGCCCGAGGAAGATCGCGCCCGGGATGCTGACCGCAAACCTGCCGAGGTGCTGGCCTTCTTCGGCATCGCCGAGGGCATGC
Organism: Acidobacteria bacterium Mor1; assembly: GCA_001664505.1. Taxonomy (GTDB): domain Bacteria; phylum Acidobacteriota; class Polarisedimenticolia; order Polarisedimenticolales; family Polarisedimenticolaceae; genus Mor1. The sequence goes on along the minus strand of CP011806.1, from coordinate 2,054,437 downwards.
GGGTTGCCGACCTGCAGGCCACCGGCGGCTTCTATACCGAGCTGCTGTCCTCTGCGGTCGGCGGCGACGGCATGGTCTACGCTCAGAACAACGCCTTCGTGTTGGCGCGCTTCGCCGAGGAGCCGTTGACCACGCGGTTGACTCGTCTGAGCGATGCCGGCCGCCGTAACATCGAGCGGATCGATGCCGAGCTGGACGAGATGGAGCTCCCCGCCGATCTCGACGCGGCGATCCTGGTGCGCTTCTATCACGACCTGTTCTGGCTGCCGACCCCCGACGGCGATCAGGCGGATCGCGCCGAGTTCCTCAGGAGGGTCCATGACGCGCTCCGTCCGGGTGGGGTGTTCGGCATCATCGACCACCACGCCGAGGAAGGTTCCGGTGCCCGGGATGCACTCGATCCGCGTGAAGGGCTGCATCGGATCGATGCGGAGCTGGTTCGGCAGGAGGTGCTGGCCGCCGGGTTCGAGCTGGCCGGGGAGTCCGATCTGCTGGCCAACCCCGACGACACCCGGGACTGGAACATCTTTGCCGATGGAGCCGTCCGCCGGGACAAGACCGACCGTTTCGTGTTCAAGTTCGTCAAGCCCCGGTAGCCACGGCTACGGTGATATGCTCGCCGTCGTTGCGGAGCGCGCCACCGCTCCGGAGGAGGGAACCGTGCGTTTGCGATCATTCTGGATAGCCGCCGTGATGGCGTCGCTGGTCTTCGGCGCGGTGTCGGCTGAGACCATCGCCTTTCGTGGAGGCCGGGTTCTGACCATGGGCGGCGAGGACTTCGCCAACGGCGTGGTGCTGGTTCGCGATGGAAAGATCGTCGCCGTCGGAGACGTCCCCGACGTCGACGTTCCGCGGGACGCACGGATGATCGACATCCCGGGCAAGATCCTGATGCCCGGTCTGGTCGACACCCACTCACACCTGGGGCAGGTTTCGGGGGGCGACAGCTCCGGGCCGCTGCACCCGGGCGTGCGGGCCCTCGACGGGGTCAACGTGCTGCACGACAGCATGTGGCGCGCCCGTGCGGGAGGCCTGACCACCATCAACGTGATGCCCGGTTCGGGACACCTGATGTCGGGGCAGACGATCTACCTCAAGCTGCGCAAGGACCCGAGCAAGATCGAGGACTGGCTCTTCTGCGAAGATGCGACCCACGGTATCTGCGGCAGCATGAAGATGGCCAACGGCACCAACTCGATGCGGGGCAAACCCTTCCCCGGCACCCGGGCCAAATCGGCGGCGATGGTGCGCCAGCTGTTCACCAGGGCTCAGGACTACGCCCGCAAGAAGGCCGGCGGCGACGACGGCGACAACGACGATGAGGGCGAAGGGTCGAAACCGTTCAAGCGGGATCTCGGCCTCGAGGCGGTGGGGCAGATTCTCTCCGGCGAACGCCGGGTACAGTTCCACACCCACCGCCATGACGACATCGCGACCCTCCTGCGGTTGAGCCGGGAGTTCGGCTTCAAGCCCGTGATCCAGCACGGGACCGAGTCCTGGATGTTGGCCGAGGAGCTGGCCGCCGAGGGCATCGGCGTCTCCTTCACCCTGGTCGATTCCCCCGGCGGCAAGGAGGAGATCCTGCGCATGCGGATGGACGCTCCGGCGCTGCTGGAGAAGGCCGGAGTCGCCATCAGCATCAACACCGACGACTGGATCACCGACTCCCGTTTGTTCCTGCGTACGGCGGCGATCGCGGTGCGCAACGGCATGACCCGAGAGGGGGCCCTGCGGGCCGTGACCCTGGTGCCCGCCCGGCAGCTCGGTCTCGATGACCGGGTCGGCTCCATCGAGCCGGGCAAGGACGCGGACTTCGTGATTCTCTCGGGGGATCCGTTCAGCGTGCACACCCAGGTGCTCGAAACCTGGGTCGAGGGGCAGAGGGTCTACGACGCATCGAACCCCGAGCACCACAAGTACGCCGTCGGCGGTTGGCATGTGTATTCGCCCATGGGCGAGCACGATCACGCGTGCTGGAGGTAAGGCTGATGCGTCGAACTATCGGATGCTTCTGGGGATGCGCCCTGCTGTTGCTGTTCGCCGCCCTGCCGCTCCAGGCGGCGGACCTGGCCGTGAAGGGGGGCGTGGTCTACACGGTCTCCGGAGAGCCGATCAAGGACGGCGTGGTGCTGATCGAAAACGGAAAGATCAAGAAGGTCGGCCCGGCTTCGCGAGTGCGGATCCCCTCGGGGGTTCCCGTACACGAAGCGGCCGCGGTGACCCCCGGGCTCGTCGACGTGCACACCGTCATGGGCTTCGCCGGGATCTACAACTCCGATCGCGGCCAGGTCCAGGACCAGGACCAGCTCGAGAAATCTTCTCCGGTTCAGCCGGAGCTACGGGCGGTGGACGCCTACGACCCGATCGAGCCGCTGGTCGAGTTCGCCCGCTCTCTGGGCGTCACCACCATCCACACCGGACACGGGACCGGTGCGGTGATCTCGGGGCAGACCCTGATCGCCAAGACCCGCGGGGGCACCGTCGAGGATGTGGTGCTGCGGGAGCAGGCCTCGGTGGCCGCCACGTTGGGGCCGTCGGTCAGCCACAACTTCGATTCGCCGGGGACCCGGGCCAAGGTGGTCTCGATGCTGCGCGAGTCGCTGGTCGCCGCCGACACCTATCGCGCGCGGATGAAGGGTGACAAGCAGCCGGACCGCAACCTGGCCCACGAGACCATGGCCAAGGTTCTGGACGGCGATCTTCCGTTGATGATCACCGCCCAGAGCGCAGGCGAGATCGCCTCGGCGCTGCGCCTGCAAAAGGAGTTCGGGTTCAAGCTGTGGCTCGACGGCGCGGCGGAGTCCTACCGCATGGTCGACGAGATTCGCGACGCGGGCATCGGCGTGATGCTGCACCCGACGATGATCCGATCCGGCGGTGACATGGAGAACGCCGGATTCGACACGGCGGTCAAGCTGGCTCAGGCCGGGATTCCCTTCGCCATCCAGAGCGGCTTCGAGAGCTACGTGCCCAAGACCCGGATCATCCTCTACGAGGCCCAGGCCGCGGTACACGTCGGGCTGGCTCCGGAGCAGGCGTTGCGGGCGATCACCCTGACCCCGGCGGAGATGCTGGGCATCGCCGACCGGGTCGGCTCGATCGAAGCGGGCAAGGATGCGGACCTGGTGCTGTTCGACGGCGACCCGCTGGAGTACACCACCCACGCCTGCAAGGTACTGATCGAGGGGGAGCTGGTCTCGGAGGAGTGCCGCTAGACTCGGAGCCCGCAGCGGGAACAGACCATGCCGACTTCCTGGAAGTCCCAGTCGTGCTCGGGTTGCTCCCGTTCTTTCGCGCAGACCGAGCAGACCTCACGCCGGTAGCAGGGTTTTTCCCGTTCGGCCGGTTCCCATTGATGGGTCGAGCCCTTGGCGGAGCCGCATCGCAGGCAGACTCCGCACGGATCCGGTTTGTGGCCGATCAATTTGCAAGCGAGCCCAGCCATCGATTCTCCCCCTGGCGAGTCGAGGATTGTACTGCATCCGGCCGTGGAGATGCGGCAGTGAGCGCCTGCCCGCCGTCGGACCCGGTCAGGCGAGGATCTCGGCCAGGGGGACTCGCTCCGATTCGTCGAGGCCCCGTTCCTCGCAGAACGCCCGGTTGAGCTCGTCGACCCGCTCCTCGATGGCACTCTGCTCCAGGATGTCCTCCTGGGGGAGCCGGTCGATCCGTACGTCGGTGAAGTTCAGGTCACACACGTCGACGACCGGAGGCTGCACCATCGGGACCTCCCCGTGGCGGCGCTGGGGGACGCCGTAACCTCGACAGATCAACGGACGGTGAGCGTAGATCCCGCAGCGGCCATCCTGTTCCAGGGCCGGGCAGAACTCTCGGCCCGGTTCGCTCACCCGCTCCCGGATCGCCTGCCGTGCCGAGGGTTCCATCCCTTCGAGGCCCGCGCGGATGACGTGCTCCTCCAGCCGGGTTACCGAGAGCCGGGCGCGGCAACAGGCCGAACAGCCGGGCCGGCATTCCATCCGGTCCCGGTGGCGCTGGTGGATCGCGTCGAAGCGGGCCTCGGTTTCCCGGTTCAACATCGCCAGGCCGGGGATCGGGGCGTCCCGCCCGGAGCTCACGCATCCTCCGCCGGCAGTCTGGCTCGCCATTCGGCGGCCTTGCGGGCGCGTTCGGGGGCCGGCTCCGCCTCGTTCCATGCTTCGTAGAGTTCGGCCAGGGCGCGGACGTTGCGCATCGCGCGCCGATGCTCGGCGCCGTAGGATTTCTCCAGCCCCTGCTGCGCTTCGAGGAACAGCGCTTCCGCCTCGGCGTAGCGGCCGCGCCTCTGCAGGTTGTTGGCGATGGCCTGCTTGGTGATCGGCACCGCGGGGTAGTCCGGGCCCTTGGATGCGCTGTAGCTCGCGATGGACTTGTGGTACATCGCGATCCCCTCGTCAAAGCGGGTGTCGTCGTCGGACTTGGCCAGCACCGTAGCGACTTCGTAGTAGCTGCGGCCGGTCAAGGCGTGTTCCTCGCCGAAACGTGCCAGGCGTTTGTCCAGGACGTCCCGCAGAATCGCTTCGCCCTCGGCATCCCGGTCGATCTTGACGTAGAGCCGGCCCAGGTCGGTGCGCAGGATGCCGATCTGTGGATGGTCGGGCCCGATGATCCGGGTCTGGACGCGGATCGCCTCGGTGAGTTGTTCCGTCGCTTCGTCATACTTCTTCATGCCGATCAACAGGCTGGCCAGGCTGCCCCGGGTGCTGGCGACCGAGTCGTCGACGTCTCCGAAGATCTTTCGCCGGATGCGCAGCGATTCGCGCAGGTATTTTTCTCCCTCGGCGTCCTCACCCAACAGGTCGGCGGCTACACCCAGGTCGTTCAGTGCCCGGGCGTAGGCGGCCGACTCCGGGCCGTCGAGGCGTTCGATCATGGCCAGCGCCTCGAGATAGCGGGCCTTGGCCCCCTGGAAGTCGCCGGCCGATTGCCGCACGCCGCCCACGGACTGGATCGTCCGGGCCACGTCGTGGTGATCGTCGGCGCCGTAGATCTCCTTCTGCGTTTCGATCACCTCGAGGAACATCTCCTCGGCGCCCTGGAAATCCCCCTTGTTCTTGCGCACGTAGGCCAGGTTGTGCAGGTCGACCAGCACGTCGGGGTGGGTCGGGCCCAGGGCGTCGGTGTGGATCTGGAGCGCCTCCCGGTAGAGCGCTTCAGCCTGATCGTACTCACCCTGGTGGTGTAGCGCATTGCCCAGGGTGTTGATCGTGATGCCCAGCACCTGCTGGTTCGGATCTTCCTGCTCTCGCAGGATCTCCAGGGCTTCCCGCAGTACTTCTTCCGACCGTTTGTACTCGGACTTCTGGGTGTAGAGGTCGGCGGCGTGGGCGAGGGCGTTGGCTACTTCGCCATGTCGCGGACCCAGGGTGCGTTTGCGCCCCTCGATGACCGTGGTCCACAGTTGCTCGGCCTCCTCGATCTGGGTCTGATGGGTCAGGTTCAGCGCCAGGTTGGAGGTGACTCGCAGGGTGTCTTCGTCGTCGGGACCGTTGAGCTCGGTCAGCATGTCCAGCGACTCCCGGTACAGCCGCTCGCTCTCGGGCAGGTTGCTCATGTCGAAGTAGGCCTCGCCCATGTACGACTTGAGAATCGCCGCCACCTCCGGAGAACCTTCGAGCTCCTCGTCGATGCGCTTGACGGTGTTCTCCAGCACCTCCTCAAGCAATTCGGTATCCCGGCCCTGGGCGACCGACGGTCCCACCGACTGCAACAGCCCGGACATGAAGCGGGACACCTCGCTGGATTTGGCCGCCTCGATGCGTGCCTCCTCGGCGGAACGCTCGGCACGGACGTACATCGTCGCGCTGACCACGGTGGCAATCACCAGCGCCGCGGCGCTCATCGCGGCGAAGCCGAAGGCCGCGCGGTGCCGACGGATCATCTTGCGGATCTGGTAGACGGCGCTTGGCGGCCGGGCGAGGATCGGCTGGGACACCAGGTAGCGGTCGATGTCGNCGGAGAGCGCGGCGGGGCTGGTATAGCGCCGCTCGGGTTCCTTCTCCAGGGCCTTGCCCACGATGGTGTGGATGTCGGGATCCGGCTTGAAGCCGGACCAGCTCTGGGTCATCGGCAGCGGGTCCTGCTCGCAGATGACCTTCATCGCCGCGCTCAGCGCCGCCTTTTGCAGGTCGTAGGGCAGGGCGCCGGTCAGCATCTGATACAGCAGCATGCCCAGGGAGTAGACGTCGGCCCGGGTGTCGACATCCTCGGGCTGCCCCCGGGTTTGCTCGGGGCTCATGTACTGCAGCGTGCCCTTGATCATTCCGACCTCGGTCACCTGGGTTGCCTCGGCGTCCATCGCCCGGGCGAGACCGAAGTCGAGGACCTTGATTCGCGGCAGCCCCAGATCGCTGGCCGAGGCGCCGCTCTGGCTCGCGCTCTCCTGGGCTTCACTGACCAGCACGTTGGCGGGTTTGAGATCGCGGTGGATGATGCCCCGCTGATGGGCGTGCTGGACCGCCTCGCAGATCCGCCGGAACAGCTTCAGGCGGAAGCCCAACTCGTTCTCGTTGTCCACCGGCGGCCGGGTTTTCAGGTAGTCGTCCAGCGGCAGGCCCCGCACCAGCTCCATCACCAGATAGGGCTGGCCCTGGCCGGTGTGGCCGACCTGGTGGATCGCGGCGATGCCCGGGTGCTTGAGCCGCGCCAGCATGTCCGCCTCCCGCTGGAACATGCGCAGTTGGGCTTCATTGGCGAAGGCACCGGCGCGGACGACCTTCAGCGCGACCCGGCGTCGAGGCTCCGCCTGCTCGGCCTCGTAGACGACGCCCATGCCCCCCTCGCCCAGGCGGGACAGGATGCGGAAAGGCCCGATGGAGTCGGGCAGGGCGGTTGCCTTCTGCCCGTCGTAGTCGGCCGCGGAGCCGTCGATGGTCGGCGCTTCGGCGGAGTCGAGGCCGTGCCCCGAGTCCCCGTCGTCATTTGGAAACACCTCTCCCGAGGATCCGTCAATGGTGGGATCGTCGCTGCTCAACCGGCCCCCTCTCTCGCGGCGGTGGACACCGCGTCCCGAAGCATACCGGAACCGGGGGCGAAACGGGCTAGCCCATCCTCTCGCTAATGGCCGCTAGTGGTCCTGGTTCAGGCCGACGAAGCGCACGACGGTATCGACGTAGTTCTTGCCCTGCATGTCCTGGGCGGAGAAATGCAGGCAGCCGCTGACGTGGTCCGGCGTGGAGGACACCACGGTCAGCGTGCCCTTGATCGAGAAGTACCCGCTGAGTCCGACGATGCCCTCGCGGGGCACGATGTTGACCACGAACTGTCCCGGGGCGGGGGTCGCGTCGGTTCCGATGTAGTCGACGATCGGGTAGCGGCCCGGCTCCGGGCGTTCCTTGCCTGGTGTGTAGAACAGGACAGCGCCCTTGCCCCCGGGCACGGTCATGTGCATCGCGTAGCCCCGCTCCTCGCTGGAGCCGCCGGCAAAGCCGCTCATTTCGGCGGTACGCGAGGGGGATTCGATCACTGCAGCCTCGAAATAGCCGCCGCGGCCCGGCTCCAGGCCGCTCACGTCGCAGGCCGGCGGATCCGCCGCCAGGAGGCCGCTTGCGGCGAGCAACAGGATGCAGGGGAGCGCCGGGGCCAGCTTGTGTTTCATCGAGGTTCTCCGGATGGGGTTCATGCCTATTCTATCGTCGTCCGTCGCATCGATCTGTTTGGTCGATCTCGACCGGCTGGTGTTACGCCCCGGCCGTAGGGCCGACATACCCGATGTCCGCCGAGTTGCGCGGGGACGCAGAGAACCGAACCCGAGGAGAGCCGAGATGATCCACCGAGTGCTTGCGACCAGCCTGACCATCCTGCTGCTGAGCCTTCCCTGTGCCGCCGCCGACATGGCGGACTCCGGGGATCATGCGCGGATTCCCCGGGTGTCCGGGTCGGAGATCATCGGCTTCGACCAGGTGCCCTACGACGCCGGGGCCTTCCTCAGCGCCGGGGACGACAAGAAGCCGGCGGCGGTCCACGCCGAAGGGGCGCGCACCCGCATTCTCTACCTGAACAAATCGGGCGACACCCCGCTGATGGTTCAGAAGAACTACGAGACCGCCCTGGCCGATCTCGGCGATGTCGAAGAGGTCTACGTCTGTCGCAACGATTGCTCGGGCCATATCCTGTCCACCACCTTCTGGACCCGGGAAACGATGCTTCCCACCGACGGTTTGAAGCACCCGTTCTACCTGCTCGGCTTCGCCCACACCTTCAAGACTCCGAGCTATCGCTACGCCCGGGTGACGACCGACAGCGCCCGCTACCACGTCGGCGTCTTCTCGAGCGTCATCGCCGACAACAACTCCAACAAGGAGCTTGCCGGCCGCACCGTGTCCCTGATCGAGATCGTCGAGATCAAGGACTTCAAGGCGACCCTGGAGTTCATCGACGCCGGACAGATGCGTGATGCGATCGGCGAGAAGGGACATGTCGCGCTCTACGGGATTCAGTTCGATACCGACAAGGCGGACCTCCGCGCCGAATCTGATGCGACCCTGGCGGAGATCGTCAAGGTGCTGAACGCCGACCGCTCGATGCGGCTCTACGTGGTCGGGCACACCGACGACGTCGGCGCGCTGGACTACAACCAGGATCTCTCTCTGCGCCGAGCCCGCAGCGTGGTTCAGGCGCTGGTCTCCCGGGGTGTCGACGGCGGCCGGCTGCATCCGCTGGGTGTCGGTCCGGCGGCGCCGGTGGCGGGCAATGAGAGCGAGGACGGGCGGGCGCTCAATCGCCGGGTCGAGCTCGTGCGCCGCAAGTAGACGGGGCTACTGGACGGCCCGATCCTGTTTGCGCTCCTTCTGAGCCAGCAGGAAGGGCTCCCGTGGTTTGGCTTTGCCGGTGACGAGCTCGGCGACGTGGCTGCCGACCGCGGGGCCGAGCTTGAACCCATGGCCGGAGCCGCAACCGACGAGCCAGACGTTGTCCAGGCCGGGGTGACGGTCGATCACCAGGTGGCCGTCGGAGCTGTTCTCGTACTGGCACACCCGGGACTCGACCAGCGGCGCGTCGGCAAGTGACGGGAACCGGCGGGCCAGGAAGCCCCGGGCCTTCTCTTCCGCCGCAGCGCTCGGTCGCCGGTGGGCGCTGTCCGGGTCGATCGCTGCGCCGTGGGTATCGTCGGCGACCTTGAAGCCGCGTCCCTCGATGCTGGGCAGCCCGTAGAAGGGCAGGTCCGCCCAGACCGGAAGCGCGCCGGTCGCGGCGGCACCCGCTCCGAAGTAGAGCACCTCCTGGCGAGTGGGGAACAGCCGGCCGGCCATGGCCTCGGGGCAGATCCGGTCCAACCAGGGCCCGCAGGCGATCACGAACTGCTCCGCATCGATGCGCCTGCCGTCGGAGGTGGTCAGCGCGGAGAGCGCACCCTCCTTACCCTGGCTCCGGCGAATCGGCTGGACCCTTCCGCGGGCCAGCGTCACGCCGCGGGACTCCAGCTCGGCGGCGAGCCGCTGCACCGAGCGCCGAGCCATCAACCCGCCGGCCCGGGGTTCGAGAAAGCCCGCCTCTCCGTCGACGGTCTTCATCACCGGGTAGCGCTCACGCAGCTCCCTGGCCGATAACAGCCGGTGTGGAATGTCGAGCTTCTTCAAAACGGTGGTGCTGGCCTGCACCAGTTCGTCGGGAGCGCGGTGAATCCATAGGACGCCCAGTGGGTGGAAGATCGGCAGACCGCTGCGCGCGGAGAGAGCCTGCCAGTCGGCGAGTGAACTCCAGGACCACTCGGAGTAGACCTGCTTGCTGCCGTAGCCGCAGCGGGTCACCCGGCTTTCACCACCCGACGAGGCGCGGCTGTGGGCCGGGCTCAGGGCGTCGATCAACGTGACCCGTTTTCCGGCCCGTTGAAGTTTGTCGGCGCACCAGGTGCCGAACACCCCGGCCCCGACGATCGCCACGTCGGCCTTCTTGACGGCTGTGGCCGATGTCCGGGATGAAAGTGTCGCGGTCACGCCGAGGGCGCCGATCCCTTTCAGCAGGGTGCGGCGGCCGGCGCGATCTCGGTCAAGCGTCTTGCCCATGGCGGAGCTACCTCCCTGGTTCCGCCGGGAGCATACCCCGATGGGCACTCGTGGATGTTTCCGGCGAGGGCTCTAGCGTCCCGCGCCGCGGCGGCGCTCGACCTCGCCGAGGCCCTGACCGGCCATGGCGTCCCGGGGATCGGCGGCGAGGTTCTGCCGGAAAAGCTGTTCCGCCCGGTCGAGTTCCCCCCGCTCCATCAAGATCGCCGCCAGCCCGTTGCGTGCCCGGCTGTCGTCGGGGCGCAACTCCGCGCCGGCGCGGAAGGCGGCCTCGGCCGGTTCGATCTTGCCCAGGAACAGCAGGGTGTAGCCCAGGTCGACCTGGTGCTGGGCGTTGCGCGGCGCCAGTTCCACCGCCCTGGCCAGCGCCGGCTCCGCCTCGGCGAAGCGGTTGAGCTGAGCCAGGGTCGCCCCGAGCCGGTTCCACGCGGCGGCGGATCCGGCATCGGTCGCGGTCGCCCGGTTGAACCATTGCAGCGCCTGGTCGATTCGGCCTTGCCCGCGCAGCGACTCACCGAGGCCGATCATGGCGGCCATGTGGTCCTGCTTGGTGCGCAGCGCCTGGGAGAACTGCTCGGCGGCCTCGGCGTGGCGGCCTTCCAGATTGAGCAGGCGGCCGAGGTTGCTGCGCCCGACGATGTGATTCGGGTTGAGGGCGATGCACTCCCGGTACTTGGCCATCGCCTCGGCGGTGGCGCCCTGGTTCTCCAGCACCACGGCCAGGTTGAACAGCAGGCTCGGGGTGGTCTCGCCCTCGGTGGGATCGACCGCCACCTCCGCGATGGCGGCTTCGAACGTCGCCGGGTCCGCGGTGCCGCGACTGCCCAGGGCGCCGCTCTGCTCGAGCCGGGTCCACAGTTCACGGGCGAGCAGCCGATGGCCTTCAGGGTTGGGGTGGACGTAGTCCTCGATCAGGTTGAAGCCGATCAGCCCGTCGGCGGAGGCGTCGACGAATCGCTGTTCCGCGTCGACGAACAGCACCTCTTCCCGGCCGGCCACGTCGCGGATCGTTTCGTTCAGGGCACTGACCGCCCGGGCCGGCTGAGCGTCCCGGTCCCGGGCGCGCCGGTAGCTGGTTCGGGCTTCCTCGATCCGGCCCAGCGCTTCGTAGGTCCGGCCCAACTGGAACCAGGCTTCGGCGTGCCCGGGGGCCAGCCGGGTCGCTTGCTTCAGCCGCTCCAGAGCCGTCGCCGGGTCCCCCTGCTCGAGGGCGGCGCTGCCCGCGGCCAGGAGTTCGCCGGCCTGTTGCTGCTGCTCGAAGGAGAGTTCCGGATCGAAGCGGGACTGGTTGGGGCGCCAGTCGCGCAGGTTGGAGGGGACGGTGCTGAGCAGCACGGGAACCCCCGCCTGCCGCGCCGCCGCGACGATCGCCTCCAGGTTCTGCCGGAACAGCGCGTCCACTTCGACAATCTCCTCGTCGGAGACGTTGACCGAGTATTCCCGGTCCACGTCGACGCCGAGCAGGCCGCCGCCTTCCGCCGCATCCGCATCCTCACCCGTCGGCTCTTCCGCGCCGCGCTCCCGCAGTCTGCTCAACAGGGAATACAGCCGCCAGCCGTAGAGCATCCCGCGCAGCCGGTCCAACTCTTCGGGCCGTTCGAGCAGGTCGCGATAGAAACGGCGTTCGACGAACTCGTTGTGCCCGCCGTAGACGATCAGCAGGTCCGGCTCATACTGCAGCAACTCCCGGGTCAGGATCCTCAGGCGGTGGGAGCCGTAGGACATCGCCGCGGCGTTGACCACCTCGACCTGCCGCTCCGGCCGCGAGGCCTGTAGCCCCGCCTCGAGAAGCCGGGGGAAGGCCACCGATGCGCCCCAGGGGAAACCGTAGGCGCTGGAACCGCCGATGACGAAGACCCGCAGCCCGTTCTCCGGCTTCTCCGCGGCGAAGTCCTGGATGTTGAAGGAGTGTCGCGCCGCCCGGGAGCGAGTGCGGTAGCGGCCGCTTTCCTCGTCCCGCTCGTAGACCTGAACCTGGGAGGAGAAACCGGCGAAGGGATCCCGCTCGGAGAGCAGGGTCGGCACGCCGGCGACGTACAGCCCCGCCTCGATCAGGCCGAAGAACAGCACGATCGCCACGATGCCGAACAGGATGCTCTTGAGGCGACCGATCCGGCGGACGCCGTCCTGCGCTGAGGTGCCGCTCTTGGTCTCGCCCATGGTCCTGTAGCCGTACGCGCGCGATGCGGCGCGTTGGACCGCCGAGGCTAGACAATCCCCCAAAACGAGTCAAGGACCCGCCGCCGTTGCACGGCGCTCACGAAGTCCGGGCGACCGCTCAGGGGCAGTCGACCGACCGCGCTTCCCCGACGGAGTCCGGGCCGACCTGCCCCGGTCCGCAGATCGACTGCCCGGCGACCAGATAGATCCACACCTCTCCGGCGACCGGCGTGTCCGGCTCGCTGTAACCCGGCGTGGCCAGGTCCTGGGCGACGCAGGTTCCTGCGTCTGCGGGAAGACCGGACAGATCTCCGCGGTAGACCGTCCACGAAGTCGCAACGCCGTCGGTGGTCCACTGGAGCGTACCGGCATCGGCGAAGGACAGGGTGGCGATCCCCGGCGACTGGCCGCTGGTGTCGTCGTCGGGTGCGCAGTCGCAGGTGTCGAGGATCCCGTCGCCGTCCCGGTCAGGGATCTGATCGAAGTAGATCACTGACTCCCGGTCGCCGCCGCCGATCTGTGCCTCGTAGATCAGGAAGCTGCCGTCCTCGGCGATCTGGGGATCCGAGGGGAAGTCCTCGACCCCGGGCTCGTTGAGCCGGAGCGCCCGCCCTCCGCCAAGCGGCGCGACATAGAGATCGTCGGAGCCCTGCAGCCGCAGCACGATGCCGCCGTCGAACCCGGTCCAGAAGGCGTCGATGGAGTCGGAGCCGCTGGGAAGCTCGATCCAGCGCAGTTCGCGCCCGTCAGGCGCGGCGGAATACAGCTGAGAGGTCGCTCCATCGAAGTTGCCGCGGATGATCACCCGGCCCTCTTTGTGGACCCACTCACCGACGCCCGGCGCGCCCATCGCAGGAGTCGGTCCGATCTTGCGGGGGGCGCCGCCGCTGATGGGTATCCGCCAGAGCTCGTCGCTCAGATCGCTGGGGCGGCGCACCGTGTAGTAGAGGTGCAGGCCGTCCGGGGCGAAGTCGACGGCTTGAACATCGTTCCCCTGGCTAGGTATGAGCGAGAGCGGCCCACCGGTGGTCGGTGAGAGATAGAGCGAGCGATCAAGCCCGGCGAGGAGCCCGCCGATGATCGCTACGTAGGTTTCTCTAGGAGAGAACACAGCGTCGTACAGTTGCTCGACGGTTCCTGTGTCGAGCAGATCATGGTTGGAACTGTCGACGTATCCGATGAGAAGGTCATGGTCCTCCTCGAGAAGATCGGGGTCGTCCCTGAAGTAGAGAATTCGCGATCCCTCGTCGCTGAAGACGGCCGTGTCCCTGGGGCAATCGCTCGGTCCCGTCCCCGGCGGGCCCCCCTCCGCCAGAAAAACCTGCGGAGCATAGGAGCCGTACATCGCGGCCATGCCGTCCTCGCGAACTTTCACTGTCGGCGGTGGCCGGCTAATGGAACTGCCAGGCCCGAGCGAGCGTGTGTTGGTGAAGTCGATGCTTCGAATGTAGTTTTCCGAATGGCCCTCGAAGCCGTCGGACCACCACTCGTTCCAGGTCAGCCAGCTGCCGTCGTCGCTGATCCAGCGGGTGGTCGTGTCGTTACCGAAACATTCGTTCTCTCCGGTGAGGGTGTCCGCGAAATAGAAGTCTGCACCTTGAAAGCCAAGCGGCGAATAGCTGTCGCAAGGCTCGCCGTCGACATGGTCGGAGATGACCTTGCGGCCGAGGCGGGACAACCGGTAGCCGGGCCGGGCGGTCACGGCTACGGGAGCTGTGCCGCCGTCGTATGGCGAGGTGTAGACCACGATCGGATCTCCGGCGACCTCGAAGGACGCCCGATCGTCGAAGACCCCCGCGATCGTGTACCCGGCCTGGCCGGCTGCTTCCGCCGCGCCCAACGAGCTTCGGTCCAGCTCCTTCAGCGGAAGCTGGCTGAACAGGTCGGACACCCCGTCGTTCTCCAGGTCGCCGTCCAGCACCAGCAGAGGCCTGCTCACCCAGTTGCGCAGGAAGCTCCGGGTCACCTCGAGGCCGTCGAAGGGAGAGCCGCTGAGTACGATCTTGCGGCCGCTCTGGTCCGGGTTGTAGGCGGCGGGGCAGCGATCGCCGATGGTTCCCGAGGGGGCGTCGCAGGCGCCGTCGCCGTCGGGGTCGGAGCAGCGCACGCAGGCATCCCCCAGGCCGTCGCCGTCGGAGTCCTGCTGCGCCGGGTCGGGCGTCGAGGGGCAGACGTCGCAGGCGTCGCCGAAAAGATCCCCATCGAAGTCCACCTGGTCCGGATTGGCCAGGCCGGGGCAGTTGTCCGACAGGTCGCAGGCCAGATCGGCGTCGACGTCGGGACCGAACTCGAGTACGGCGCCGGTGTTGTGCCAGCCGCCGTCGCTCAAACCGCCGAAGGTCACCAGCCGGTCGCCGGCCCAGACGCCGGCGTGCACCGAGCGGGGGCCGAAATCTTCGCCGAGGGGCAGGTAGGACCAGACGTTCGCCGCCGGGTTGTAGCGCCCGGCGTCGGAGAGGTAGCTCACGGTCTCGGCGAAGGTGCCGCTCTGGCCGCCGTAGATCAGCATCTCCTGGCCGGTCCAGACCGCCAGCGGGTTGCGACGATCTCCGGGAGCGCCGTTGAGCGAGAGGGCGGTCCAACTGTCGGTCAGCGGATCGTAGCGGCCTCCGGCCCCCAGGGTGCCGCCGTCACCCAGGCCGCCCCATACCAGCATCTCGCTGCCGGTCCAGACAGTGCCTGCAAGGGTGCGCCCCTCGACCCCTGCGGCGGCGGAGTCGGCGATCGGACTCCAGGTGTCGGTGGCCGGGTCGTAGGCCGCTCCCGCGGTGTCGAAGGTGATCTGTGCGCCGGGCAGATCGATTCCGCCGCTCCACACGATCACCCGGGAGCCGGTCCAGACCATCGGTTGATCCCGGCTCGCCGGGGGCGCGCCGACGGTGGACATGGTCTGCCAGGTATCGGTGGCCGGATCGTAGCGGCCGCCGGTATCGGTCACGTCCCGGCCGGTGCCGGTCCAACCGCCCCAGACGATCAACTCGCTTCCGGTCCAGACCGCGCGGTGATGAGAGCGGGGCGACGGGGCGTTCACCGTCGAGATCGGTGTCCAGGAGTCGGTGGCCGGGTCGTAGCGGCCGCCGTCGTTGAGCCGTACGGAGCCGTTGTCCGAGAGTTGGCCGCCCCAGACGATCAGTTCACTTCCGGTCCAGGCGCCGGCGGCGAAGCCGCGAGCCGAGGGTGCCCCGACCGGGTTCATCGATGTCCAGCTGTCGGCGCCGGGGGAGTAGCGATAGCCGCTGGCCAGGGCGTTGTCCGCCGGGGCCTGGCCGCCCCAGAACAGCACTTCGCTTCCGGTCCATGCCGCCAGGTGGGCGCGCATCGGGCGCGTGGGCAGGCCGGGGTCGGTCGCCGACCAACTGTCGGTTGCCGGATCGTAGAGCCCGCCATCGGCGACGCCTCCGCCCCAGACCATGGCGGTCGTGTCCAGCCAGCCGAGGGCATGCCGGATACGCGCGGCCGGCGCATTCGACGAGCTCATCGGAGACCAGGAGTCCGTGACCGGGTCGTAGCGTCCTGACGACGCGGCTGTGCCGTTCCATACGATCAGCTCGCTGCCGCTCCACACGGCGCGGGTGGTCGCGCCGGCTGCCGGCGCGCCCGTGGTCGACATCGCGCTCCAGATGGTTGTGACCGGGTCGTAGCGCCAGCCGCTGTTGACCCGGGTGCTGCCCTGCATGCCGCCGAAGACGATCAGCTCACTGCCGCTCCATACCGCGGCATGCTCCCGCCGTCCGGGCTCGCCGGGCGGTCCGGTCAAAGGATCCCAGCTGTTGCTGGACGGATCGAAGGCGTGCAGATCGGCAAAGTTACCGCCGTCGTTGGCGCTCCCGCCGAAGAGCAGCACCTCGGACCCGGTCCAGGTCATCGAATGGCCGTAGCGCGCGGCGGGGGCATCGGTGGTGGTGGTGGGGAACCAGAAGTCGGCCAGCCGGTTGTACCAGGCGCCGTTCCCCAGCACGGCGTCGTCGGCGTCGAGCCCGCCCCAGATGATCCACACCTGGCCGGTCCAGGCGGCGGCGGCCTGACGCCGGCCCTCGGGTGTGTTGTTCAGCGGGAGTTCCTGCCAGCTGTCGGTCAGCGGATCATAACGCGCCGCCCGGTCGGCGGTCTGGTCGGTGAAGGCCGACCGGGCGCCGCCGAAGACCAGCAGCTCCGAGCCGGTCCAGGCCGCAAGCGGCCCGTTGCCCCGGGGCGCACCGTCCAGCGACATGCTCTGCCATTGCTGCAGCAGCGGATCGAAGCGGTAGCCCACCTCTCCGCTCCAGACGATCGCCTCGCTGCCGGTCCAGTGGATCGTGGCATCCCGGACGGGGACCCTGCCGGCACTTACCGCCCCGTCGATCCAGGCCGACACGTCGGCGCACGGGGTTTCGGCGGCGGCAGGCAACGTGGCGCAAAGAGCGAGCACGATGGTCAGCGCAAGCCGGTCGACGCAGCAACGGGCAAAGTGGCTCATGTCCCCCCCCAAGGTCCGAATGCCGTTGGCAGGAGTCTACGTCCACCCGCGCCGGGGACCAAGTCCGTTCAGCGCAATCCGAGCAATACGCGGATCTCGCCGGCGCCGCTCTCCAGCGCTCCGATCGCCTTGCCGATCACCGCCGGCAGGTCATCGTGCCGACCGGTTCCCGCAGGCAGCGCCCGGGCGGTCTCGCACCTCCTGCATCCTCCGCCGTGGTGCGCCCGGGCTCTTCGATACAAAAAAGAAACGGGACGGTTCCGATGGGGGTGCCTACGGAACCGCCCCGTCTCAAAAACGGAGAGCGTGTTTTCTTCGACTCCGCTTACTTCGTTGCCACGTAGAACTCGTTCATGATGTCGTGCTCGAGGCTGTTGATCGTCACCGAGGTGAAGCCCGCCTCGCGCAGCATCTTCTCGGCCAGTTCGCGGCCCCAGCAAGTGCCGAGGCCGGCGCCGTCTTGAGCCAGGGAGACGGTCATGCAGTGCATCGTCGAGATGGTGTAGAGGAAGGGCGCCAGGGGGTGGCCGATGTTGTTCTGGACCTCACTCGAAGCCGAGATGTCCTGCATCAGGAACACGCCGTCCTTCTTGAGCGCCCGGGAGATGTTGGACAGCACCGTCGCCGGAGCGGCCTGGTCATGGATCGAGTCGAAGGCGGTGATCAGATCGAAGCTCTCGACGGCGTCGAACCGGGTCACATCCATCTGTTCGAAGCGCACGTTGGCCAGGCCCCGGGCGCGAGCCTGTTCCTGGGCGTAGGCCACGGTCTCGGCGCAGAGGTCGTAGCCGGTGAAGTGACTGGCCGGGTAGGCGTCGGCCAGGGCCAGCATCGCCCGGCCGCGGCCGCAGCCGACGTCCAGGACCGAGATGCCTTTCTCCAGCCGGGCTTCCAGCCCATCACAGAGGGGCAGGATGTGGGGGCGCAGGCCGCCGACGACCGTTCCGTTGGACTCCTCGGCCATCACCTCGTGGAAGCGGCCGAACTCCTCGTAGGGCACGCCGCCGCCCTGATGGAAGCAATTGACGATCTTGTCCTCGACGCCTCCCAGGACCGAAATGAACTGAGCGGCGATCCCCATGTTGCCGGCGCCCGCTTCCCGGGTCAGGACCGCGGCGTGGGCCTCCGGCAGGTCGTAGCGGCTGGTCTCGGCGTCGTAGTCGACGATCTCGCCGGTGGTCATGGCGCCGAGCCACTCGCGGACGTAGCGCTCCTGCAGGCCGGACTTGAAGGCCAGTTCCTGACTGGTTACCGGGGTGTCGGAGGCGGCCATGGCGTCGAACAGGCCGGTCCTGTGGCCGATCGAGGTCATCATCGCCAGAGCGGCTCCGTTGAGGGCGCCCAGCATCTTGCCCGCGAAGGCGTCGGTGGCGTCGGCGTTCAGCATTTCACATTGCGCACACATTGCAGTCTCTCCTTGCGCCCCGGAGGGGTGGGGCGGTTGTCGTCTCGGGATGTACAGAAGAGATCGGGGGAGGAGGTTTCACCCCTGCGCAAAAAAGTCTAAAAAGGCCGGTCGGCCGGTTCGTGAGAGGGACTAGGACGGGCTGCGCCGGTTCTGGACCAGCACGATGCCGGAGCGATCCGGTTGTTCCCCCTCCTCAGCCATGGGAGTGGCTAGGATGAAGTTCCCCTGATGGTCGACGGAAACCAGGCTGGATCCGGGCTCCACGCTGAAGAGCAAGCGTTCGCGGCCGAGCCGCGGGGGCGTCGATGAACCGTCGAACGTTACCTCGAAGATCTTCTGATCCTGGCTCGGCCGCATCTGCTGGAAGTAGAGGCGCTTGCCATCGGCGGACCAGAACGGCAAACCGGACTCGTTCACCGAGGCCTTCCATCTGCTGCCCTGGGGTTCGAGCTTCTTCACGTAGATGTCCACCTCGCCGACGGCTCCGTTGAAGTACGCGAGCCACTCACCGTCGGGATGGATCGCCGG
This sequence comes from Acidobacteria bacterium Mor1, assembly GCA_001664505.1. Lineage (GTDB taxonomy): Bacteria > Acidobacteriota > Polarisedimenticolia > Polarisedimenticolales > Polarisedimenticolaceae > Mor1. The sequence continues at coordinate 2,035,884 of CP011806.1, read as the reverse complement.
CCCACCTTCAATCTCCGGCCCGTTTGCGAGGACCTCACGTGAAGATGCGTCGTCGACTTGCTCCAGAGCCAGGTCGAACTTCGTGCCCTGGTCCATCGACCCCTCGACGACCACGACCTGAGACCAGTCGGGGCTCACGTCGAAGAAGAAAGCCGTCGCGCCTTCGATCAACCGCTCCGCCGGACCACCTCCGGTGGCTTCGATCGAGAGGACCGCACCCTGGTTTCCGCCGAGGGTCTGGGAGAAGGCGATGTGAGTTCCCGCGGCGTTCCAGACGGGTTTGACCGGCCGGACCCGGCCGCTCTCGGTCAGCCGCACCGCCGAATCGCGCCGCAGATCGTAGAGCCACAGGTTGAGCTCGGTCTGCACGCTGCGGCCCACGCCGTTGGCGATCAGGGCGAGGAGGGATCCGTCCGGCGACAGGGCCATGTGGGATGCTTCGAAGACCGGAGTGGGCAGCCTGCGGGTCACTTCGCCGGTGCGATCGACCCAGACGATCTCTTGCCGGCGTTTGCGTTCTCCGATATCCCCCTTGGTGAACACCATGTCTCCATGCTCGGAGAAGGACGCGTCGACCAGTTCGGGCGCGATCAACACCGGTTGCCCGGTGACCTCGAGGGTGTCGAGGGAGAAGGGAACCGTCCAGATACCGGCGGGAGGATCTTCGCGGTGAAAAGCAACGTGGCCACTGGCCAGGTACTGCGGCTGCGAGATGGGGCTGTCCGAGGTGTAAACGCTCACCGGAGCACTCCCCGGACGTTCCACCATGATCCGAACGGCTCCTTCGTCGAAGTGGGGTACGTAGATAGCCCCCCCGCCGGGGAGCAGGTCGAAGCCGTGGTAGTCGAACATGCCCTCGGGGCGGGAGAGGTATTCCTCGACCACCCCACCCGCTTCGTTGACGCGTCTGCATCCCGATTGAAACTCGGTGAAATAGATGTAGCCGTCGTCGCCCCAGGTAACGTATTCGGGGGCGACAGGCAGGGTGGCCACCCGGCGAAGCGCCCGATCCTCGAGGTCGTAGCGCCGGATCTCCCGCATGGTTGCGAAGCCGATCGAGCGGCCGTCCGGCGACCAGAAGATCCGCGGCACGCTCGAAGGGTCGAGGTCGGCGACCCGTTGAGCCGCCAGCTCATCCAGTGGCCGGACATAGAGCGCGTTGTCGGCAACGTATGCGAGGGTCTTTCCGTCACGGGAGATCTTGACGCTCTGGACTTCGGTCTCCGGCGCCAGTTCGAACCGTCGCTCCGGCTCTGCCGTTGCGGCCGGTTCACGCGAGGCCAGCCACCAGCCTGCCGCGGCGGACAGTGGTAGGAGGAGCACCGCCGCAAACCGGAGCCAGGGCCGCGTCGTCGAGCGAGCCTCGGGCGCCGCTGTGGTCGCCGGCTGATCCCGTCGCGGGTCCTCGATCGCCTCCTCCAACTCGAGGCGGGCGTCGGCGATGTCGTGCAGCCGCTTGCCGCGCTCACGACTCAGGCAGCGACGTAGCAGGCGCCGTACCGCGGCCGGTGTGTCGTCGGGCAGGGCATTCAGATCCGGCGAACGATGCATGATCGCTCCGACCGAGTCGGCGATGGTGTCGCCGCGGAACGGGTTGGTGCCGGTCAGCAGCTCGTAGAGCAGGACACCGAAGGACCAGATGTCGGTGCGCTTGTCCAGCGGACGCCCGCGGGCCTGTTCCGGGCTCATGTAGGCGGCGGTGCCGAGAATCACGCCGGCGAGGGTGCCGGCGGAGGTCACCGTCGGCGACATCTCGACCGGTTGGGCATCGGACGAAGCCTCCGGGTCCATCGCCTTGGCCAGACCGAAGTCCAGCACCTTGATCTTGCCGTCGGGGGCGCGCTTGATGTTGGCCGGCTTGAGATCGCGGTGAATCACTCCCTGGCTATGGGCGGCCTCCATGGCTTCGGCAACCTGGAGTCCGATGCGGAGTACCTCGGGGACCGGCAGGGCACCGGTTCGCGCCAGGAGTTGGGCCAGATCCTCGCCCTCGACCAGTTCCATCACAAGGAACCGAACGCCATCATGATCGTCGACATCGTGGATCGTGGCGATGCCGGGGTGGTTGAGCGAAGCGAGGACGCGTGCCTCGCGGGTGAACCGGTCCAATCGTTCGGCATTCCCGGTGACCGCGCTCGGTAGGACCTTGACGGCGACGTCCCGGTCGAGCCGCTCGTCGGTAGCGCGCCAAACCTGGCCCATGCCGCCCTCGCCGATGGCCTCGGTGAGCCGGTAGTGGGACAAGCTGTGTCCTGCCTTCAGCATGGCCGTCGAGTCTAGCAGGCCATCGGCGGGCAACCGGGGGTTCGGGAACGCGCCGCTGATTGGCGTCCGACGAAGAAAGGCCCCCCGGAGAAAACCGGGGGGCCCTCGCTCATACGGACGGGTTCGGTGAAGTCCCCTAGGGACAGGCGGCCACCTGGCGGACGCCGCAGGTTGCGTCCGGCTGCGGACGGGAGACGCCGCCGGAGTCGACCCCGGCGCCCCCTTCGCTGCCGCCGCTGTTGGGCACCACCAGGTAGTAGCGGTCTCCGGCAAACGGGGTGAAGGTCGCCGGTGAAGTCAGGCTGCAGGCGTCATCCACCGGGCTGTGGTCGTAGGCACCGCTACGCAGCGACGCCAGGCTTCCCGACTGGATCGAGTAGGTCTGTCCCGGCGTCGAGGCGTCGTTGCAGGAGACATCCCAGCTGGCCTGGATATCGGGCCCGGCCCGGTGCAGCAGCAGGGTGTTCTCCACTTCGCCCGGATTCCCGCCGCCGCCGGCGTTGCCCACGGTGGTCTGCCAGGCGCCCCGGCTGTAGCTGCCGAGGGTCAGCACTTCCGCCGCCACGTTGTACTTGAGGTCGGTGACCACCATGCCCTGGGGCAGGTCGTTCATGTAGGGGCTGAAGTTGGCGCCGCCGTCGGTGCTGCGGAACACCCCGGTATCGGTGCCGACGAACACGTCGCCGCCGTCCCGGAAGACCACGGTGTTGGCCGGAACGTTGGGCAGGCCGTTGCCTACCGGACTCCAGACGCCGCTGGCGGCGGTCCACTCCCACAGATGATCGGTGTTGAACCCGCCGACGGTGGCGAGCGCGCGGTCGGCGTCGTCGGGGTCGCCGGCGACGTCGGTGATCTGACGGCCGCCGGGCAACCCGGCGGTGATGTCCAGCCAGTTGTCCCCACGGTTGTCGGTGCGCCAGATGCGGCCGCTCTGGGACCCGGAGTAAAGCACGTCGGGGTGCCCCCGGTTGATCGCAAGCGCCCGCAAGTTGCCCGAGCCGCCGGTCAGATCGGCGGGGCCGACCTGGGTCCAGCTGCTGCCGTTGTTCTCCGAGCGGTAGACCCGGTGGGTTCCGAGGTACAGGGTGCTCGGGTTGGTCGGGTCAAGCAGGTAGGGGGTGACCCAGTTGATCCGGTCGAACAGCTGAATGCCGCTCCCGAACCCGGTGACGATCGAATAGCCGCCGAACAGTCCGCTGGTCGAGCGGTAGATGTTGGGCAGGAAACCGGGGTACGAGGTGGCAAATACGATGTCGGTGTCCTGGGTGTTGAACTGGCAGACGAAACCGTCGCCGGTGGCGACCTGCAGGTCCCAGACGTTGTCGGCGCCGCCGCGGGCCAGGGAGCTGTTGTCCTGGGCGCCGCCGCAGATGATGTCGGTGTTCGTCGGATGCACGTCGATGGCGTAGAACTGGGTGATGCCCAGGTTGCCGTTGCGGTTGCTGAAGTTGGCGCCGCCGTCGTCGGTGAGCCACAGGCCGCCGTCGCCGCCGGCCCAGACCTTGTTCGGGTCCGACGGGTCCATCAGCAGCACGTGCATGTCCTGGTGCACCTTCTGTGAGGAGCCCCAGGGGTTGGACAGGTCGGCCCAGGTGGCGCCGCCGTCCTCGGACTTGTAGATCCGGATCGAGCCGCGGTAGACGGTGTCGGGATCGCTGATGTGGACCCGGACGACGGCGTTGTACCAGCACTGGCCGTCGCAGGCGTCGCCGCCAGAAGACATCAGGCTCCAGCTGGCGCCGCCGTCGGTGGTGCGCCAGAACTCGTCGCCGCTGTTGCCGCTGTCGAACAGCGCGTAGACGGTGTTGCCGTCGCTGGGTGCGATGGCGAGCTCGGTGCGCCCGGTGCTCCCGGTGGGCAGCCCCGACGCGGTCTGCTGGATCCAGCTCTGACCGTTGTCGGTGGACTTGTAGATGCCCTGGTTGGTTGAAGCCCAGTAGGTGTCGAACACGCTGGGATCCTGCTGGATCTCGTAGATCGAGGCGGTCAGCCGCTCGGTCCAGGTGGCGCCGCCGTCGTCACTGGTGAACAGGCCGCCGGTGGTGCTGGAACCGTCGCCGGTGCAGCCGCGGATACGTCCACCCACGAGCAGATGGTCCGAGTTCCGGGGATCGACGACGACACTCGAGAAGTTCGAGAGGTCCTCGAGGGTCGAGCTGCCGGATCCGTTGCGCGGCTCCCAGCTGACGCCGCCGTCGGTGCTGCGCATCAGGCCGATGCCGAAGTAGCCCTCGCAGGATTCGATGTAGTCGCCGGTGCCGGCCCAGAGGGTCTGGGGATCGTTGGGGTCGACGGTGACGGCGCCGATGGTCTGGGTGCCCGCCTGATCGAAGATCGCCTGCCAGCTCACGCCGTCATCGGTGGATTTCCACAATCCGCCGGCGGCGGCGCCGAGATAGAGCGTGCCCCCGGCCGTATCGGCGGCCAGGGCGGTAACCCGGCCGGAGATGTCGCCGAAGGCCCAGCCGCCGAAACGGGAGGGCTCGGGACCCATCGGCTCCCAGTTGTCGAGCCCGTCGGTGCCGAAGCTGCGGCGCAGGACCTGGCGCTCGAGCATCTCGCGGGTTTGTTGAACGCCGAGCAGCCGCATCCGGGCTGCCTGGCGGCGGGATTCCACCCCGGCGGTGCGGCTGGACCAGAACCATTCCCGTCGTTTCTGAAGTTGGACCTTCTCGCCGACGACCTTGTCGCCGGGGGCGATATCCCGGACCTGGGCCGGTCCTTCGCCGGACGAACCGTCCGGCTCCTCGGTCAATGCCGGCAGCGACGCCAGCAGCAGCATGGCCGTGAGGCACGCCACGAAACGCATTGTTAGCCCCTCCAGCAGGTGTCCTGACAGGCGGACACTTGCGATGTCGCAGTAACATACCCCGGTGGTCCGGATTCGCCACCGGTTGAGTCGGAGATGCGACAGATAGAGGTGGTTTACCCGACTTCTTGCGGTTCGTCCATCCGCTCCGATCGGCCGGGGAGGCGCCCGAGTTCGAGACGCCCGGCTTGACCGATGTGGAAACAATCTGGAGAAGCCGACGTATTTCTGGCCTTTGGCAGAATCACGGGGTAAAAAAAGGGTTCAGGCGCATATTAGCTACGTGGGAACTTCAAGAATTGATCTCTGACTAAAGGCTACTCCCCCTTTTATGCCTTTTTTGATGCTAAATAGCCAATTTTGGCCACGCCCGCTGGCGTGGTCGCTGGCCGCCCTGATCCTGGTCGCCGCCGGCTGCGGCGGGGCCGGAGGAGCCGACGGACAGGCGGGCTTCGTCTCCTCTGAACAGGGGCACTTCGAAGGGCGTTTCTCGCCCGATTCCACGCCGATCGAACTCCAGCAGATCCACTCCTGGACCCTGGAACTCCGGGACGGCGACGGCGCGCCCGTGCGGGACGCACGGATCGCGATCCAGGGCGGGATGCCGGCCCACCAACACGGTCTCCCGACGGTTCCCGAGGTCGCCGGGGAGGTCGAGCCCGGGAGATACCGGGTCGACGGCATCAAGTTCAGCATGAAGGGGCTCTGGGTCTTCCGCCTGCAGGTCTGGGCCGGTGCTCTCAGCGATGAGGTGGTCTGGCAGGTGGAGCTCCCGTGAAGAACGGCCGCCGCAGATGGCTGCATCGCTTCGTCGCCCTGGGCGCCGTGGCCTTACTCGGCGGCGTGGCGACGGTGGTGATCTCGAGCTTCCACCCGAGGCATCCCCACAGCTGGAACCCCGAGGAGGTCGCGCTGATCAAGTCCCTGTCCCTGACGGGGATGGCGGCGCCCGAGCCCGACCCCTCGAACCGGGTGGCCGAAGACCTGCGCGCCGTCGAACTGGGGCGCAAACTGTTCTTCGACGAACGTCTCAGCGCCAACGGTGAGATCTCCTGCGCGACCTGCCACGACCCCGAACGTGGTTTCACCGACGGCCGAACCGTCGGCAAGGGGCTGGCCGAGGGGCACCGCAACACGCCTACTCTGGTCGGCGCCGGGTTTTCCCGCTGGCTCTTCTGGGACGGTCGCAGGGACACCCTCTGGGCCCAGGCGCTGGATCCGTTGGAGGATCCCGATGAGCAGGGCACGACGCGAACCCGGATCGCCCAGCTGATGGCGTCGTCGTACCGATCGCACTACGAACCGCTTTTCGGCGAGCTTCCCGACCTCAGCGACACCGGCCGCTTTCCTCCCGATGCGGGGCCGCGCGGAGACGCCGAGGCGATCTCGGCCTGGGAGAGCATGGCGCCCACCGATCGGGATGCCGTGACCGAGGTGGCGGTGAACGCGGCCAAGGCGATCGCCGCTTTCGAGGCGCAGATCGTCCCCGGCACCACGCGTCTGGATCAGTACGCGGATGCCCTGGGCAGTTCCGCCGAAGGGGTCGGCCCGCCGGGCATCCTGACCGAGTTGGAGGCGGAGGGACTGCGGATCTTCATCGGCCAGGGCGCGTGCACCGATTGCCACAGCGGGCCGCTGCTGACCAACGGTGATTTCCATTCGATCGGTCTGCCGCCGATCCCGGGCGAGCGGTTCGACGTAGGACGGATCGACGGCGCGCCGGAAGTCGCCGCCGCCGAGTTCGGTTGCTCCAGTGAGCACGGAGACGTCGAGCCCTCCCGCTGCGAGGACATCCGCTTCCTCAAGACCTCCGGCTTCGAACTGGTCGGAGCGTTCAAGGTTCCGAGCCTGCGTAACGTGGCCCGCACCGCGCCCTACATGCATCGCGGGCAGTTGGCCACCCTGGACGACGTGGTCGCGCACTACGACGACCCGCCCGAGGCGATCATCGGGCACACCGACCTGCTCCCGTTGGAGCTGTCCGGCCGCGAGGCCGCGGCGCTGGCGGCTTTCCTCGGCGTACTCGACGCCCAACCTCAGGGTCTCGAGATCGCAGCGCACTCCGCGGCTTCAACCGACAGAGTGACCCGGTGACGACACCGCGGAGTTCGTGGGGAGTCCCGGTGCCGGTGGCCTGTGCCGTCGCCTCCTGCCTGGCCATGCTGCTCGGCTGGCAGTGGGATATCCAGTGGCATCGCTGCATCGGCCGGGACTCGACCTGGACCCTGCCCCACGTGGTGATCTACATCTCGTTGATCATCGCGTTCATCTACGCCAGCGGCCTGGTCTTGAGCTTCACATTCGGCAAGAACAAGAACTCTCCGGCGCTGAAGGTCCTCGGGTTCCGCGGCCCATCGGGGGCGTTCGTCACCCTCTGGGGCATGTTCCTGCAGCTGACCGCCATCGTCTTCGACGACTGGTGGCACCGGGTCTACGGCCTCGACGTCTCGGTGTTCTCGCCGCCCCACGCGCTCCTGGCCTGGGGCATCACGATTTTCTACTTCGGCCAGTTCATGGTCGTGGCTCGCTACCACAACGAACAGCGCGAGTTGGGCACCAACCGCTACCGGCTGCCGGTGCTGCTGATCTGGGGCCTGTTCCTGGCCCATCTGACCATCGCGGTCGACCCGTACTACGGGCCGCTGGCGGTGCGGGCCAAGGCGTTCGTCATCTCTTCGGCGACGACCTTCCCCTTCGCCATGGTGTTGATCCAACGCTACCTGCGCTGGCGCTGGGCCGCCGCGGTCAGCGGCGCGCTCTACGTGATGCTGATGCTGACGCTGATGCAGGTCTTTCAGCTGTTCCCCGCCACCCCGCAGTTCGGGCCGGTCTACCACGAGGTCGAACACTTCTTCCCGCCGCTGTTTCCGATGCTGCTGTTCATTCCCGGCCTCGCTCTGGCCTGGATGGCCACCGCTTCGCTGAAGCAGCGGGTGCGGAGCTCGCTGCGCGCCGGGCTGGCCTTCGTGATCACGTTCAACGTGGCCAACTGGATCTCTTCCGGGATCGTCGTTTCCCCCCTGGGCGCCAACCGGCTGCTCGCCGGCCATGTACCGGCCAGCGCCTTCGACCGCGAGCCACGGGCGGTGCCTTTGGTCGACTTCGATCTGGGTTCGATTCTGTCTTTCATCATCGCGATCTTCGCGGCGTCCCTCCTGGCCTGGCTCGCGACCTACGCCGGGGACTGGATGCGACGGGTGGCTCGATGACCGGGTGGACGCGCAGGGCATGGTCGGCAGCCGCCCTGATGGCGCTGCTTCTCTTGTCGGCACTGCCTGCCGGAGCGCATCTCAACAGCCCGCACGTCTTCGTTCAGGATCTCGCCGGTCCCTACGACATTCTGCTGATCGCTCACATGCCCGAGGCGATCCCCGGAGAGGCGGAGGTGCAGGTCCGCATCCAGGATCGCGCCGCCGACGAACAGATCTCGGTTCAGATTCGGGCGGTGCCGCCCCAGGGAGAGCAGCACGCGGCACCCTGGGTCGACGGCGTCCCCTCGGAGGTCGATCCCGCGTTCTTCACCGCTCCGGTGCCCTTGATGGTCACCGGGGTCTGGCGGCTCCAGGCGCGCCTCGAGGGTGTTCGAGGAGTGGGCACGTTGAGTGTGGCCGCGCCGGCCCAGATCCCGGCGCCGAAGACCATCGAGCCCGGGCTGGCGGGCACGTTGATCGGCATGCTCACGTTCCTGTTTTTCAGCGGGTTCCTGATCCTGGGCAGCATGGGGCGCAACGCCCACCGTCTCGAGTCCGCGGGAGTGCCGTCGCCGGTCGACATCCGCCGCGGACGCATCTGGGGCGCCCTGGGAGGCGCCGCGTTCACCGTCATCCTGGCCTTCATCGGCAACTACTGGTCGCAGGTCCACGCCCTGTACGAAGTCGCCGACAGTCGAAGGATCGTCGGCAGCCTGAGAACGCTGGGGCCGGTAGCCGCCGGCCGGCCGGTCGAGGCCGTACTGACCCTCGGCGGGGACGGCGGGCAGCGCGAACTGGGAATCGTCCCGGCACGCGGGCACATGATGCACATGACGATCGTGCGCTATCCCGACGCCGACCACTTCTGGCACATCAACCCCGAGAAGTCCGGGCCGAGCGCCTTCCGCTTCCGGTTCGAACCTCCGGTCAGGGGGGAGTACCGGGTATTCGGTCAGGTGACCCGGGAAAGCGGGGAAGTTTTGACGGTGACCGAGTCCTTCGAGGTTGCCGACGGGCGGGTGCGGTCGAGGGAAGCAACCGGGGTCCAGAGTGCTCCCTTCGGCTCGACCCGGCTCGACGAGTTGACCGCCGACGCCGGCGAGGGTTACCGGGTGCGGTGGGTCCTGCCGCAGTCGCGCTCGCTGATCGCCGGTGAGTTCTACCCGTTGACCTTCGAGCTACTGGATCCGGAGGGGGCGGTCGTCGCGGCCGCTCCGGTCGAAGGGGAACCGGGACGGCTGACGGTCATGCGGGCCGACGCCGACGTGTTCGCCGAGATCTACCCGGGTGGAACCACCCAGGTCGACAGCCGGGACCCTCGCGGCAGCGAGGGCACGGCCCGGGAGCAGGTGCAGTTCCCCTACGGATTCCCCGAGGCCGGCCTGTACCGTCTGTGGGTGCAGCTCAACCACGAGGGGCAGGGCCGCGTGGCGGTCTTCGACGTTCCGGTGATGTAGCGCCCGCCGGGTCAGCTGGCGGCGCGCCGCCGCCTCCGGCCGTTGTTCTTGGCGTTCCCCGACTTTCGCGAGCCACCGGCAGCGGTTCCGCTCGCTTTCGACCGGGATCCCCCTGCGCTGCGGCCCGGCTTGGACGCGTTTCCCGACTGGCTCCTCGGCCTCGAGCCGGCGGGGCGCCGACGCCGCCGCCGCGGCCGCGAGGATGCGGGACGGTCGGAAGGCCGCCGCCTGGGTTGCTCCCGATCCGCCGGCAGCTCGCCGGTGATCCCCTCGACGCTGAGCCGCGGGATCATCGCGCCGATGCGACGCTCCACCGCACGAATCATCTCCCGGTCTTCGCCGGACACGAAGGTGTAGGCCCGGCCCTGGCGTTCGGCACGGCCGGTGCGCCCGATGCGGTGGGTGTAGCCCTCGGGAGTGGTCGGCATGTCGAAGTTGACGACGTGGGAAACCTGCTCGATGTCGATGCCGCGGGCCGCGATGTCGGTGGCGACCAGCACGTCGAACTCTTTCTTGCGAAATCCGTCCATGGCCCGGGTACGGGCGTTCTGGGACATGTTGCCCTGGAGTGCCACCGCCCGATGGCCGGAACGACTCAGCTGTTGCGCCAGACGTTTGGCCCGATGCTTGGTGCGGGTGAAGACGATTGCGGACGTGCAGTCCCCGTCGCCGAGCACCTTCTCGAGCAGCTGCATCTTGCGCCCGGGGTCCACCGGGTAGAGCGCGTGGTCGATGGTCGAGACAGGCCGGGTCGACTCGAGCTCCACCACATGAGGCTTGTAGAGCAGCCCCTTGGCCAGCTTGCGGATCTCGGGAGGCATCGTCGCCGAGAACAGCAGGTTCTGGCGGTCCTCGGGCAGTGCCTCCAGGATCTTGCGGATGTCCGGCAGGAAGCCCATGTCGAACATGTGGTCCGCTTCGTCGAGCACCAGGGTCTCGATGCGGTCGAGGCGCACGTCACCCTGGCGGTAGAGGTCCAGCAACCGGCCGGGGCAGGCCACGAGGATCTCGGGGTTGCGGCGCAACGCGGTGCGCTGCGAGCCCAGGGAGACTCCACCGAAGAGGGTCGCCACCTGGATGCGGGTGTACTTGGCCAGCCTGCGAATCTCCTCGGCGATCTGGGTCGCGAGTTCGCGGGTCGGCGCAACGATCAGGGCGCTCGGCTGGCGCTCCCGGCTCTCGAGGACGTAGTCCAGCAGGGGCAGGGCGAAGGCCGCGGTCTTGCCGGTGCCGGTCTGGGCCAGGCCCAGGACGTCCTGTCCGTCGAGGGCGGCGGGGATGGTCTGTTTCTGAATCGGCCGGGGCTCGGCAAAACCGGCGTCGGCAATGGCGCGCTCGAGGCGCGGATCGAACTCGAATGAGGCGAACCCGTTCTGGGGTTCGGTGCGGGTTTCGGACATACAGAGAGTGCTTTCTTCGGCGGCACGCGCTCGACCGTGTACGGAGCGGGAGCGTACGGCGTCGCCTACCTAAACAACAGAGTCAGGGAGGGGAGTTTCTTGGCGGCGTGATCCTCGAGGGACCCTGTTGTACGCCGCGGGCCGGTGAATCCGGCTTCACTAGACACATCGAACGTAGCACCCGGAGCCGCGCCGCGCCAGGGAACCTCAAGTATGCTTCTCGCGTAGTCTCAAGGGGTTGGCCGAAATATGAGCTTCAGCAACGTACAGATCCCCGCCGAGGAGTTACCCAGGGCGGTGGATATCGAGTTCGAGCCGATGGCGCCGAACTTCCCCCGGGAGGTGATGGTCCAGGGGCTTCTGATCACCCTTGCCGTTCTGGCGGTCCCGTTGATCGGCGGCAGCATCATCTCGGGAGCGCTCTACATCAAGGGCAAGATCCTGGTCGGCGCCATCCCGCTGATCCTGGGCGGTATTTTGCTGCTGGGCTGCCTGATCGCCTCGGCCCCGCTCTATTTCTCGGTGCGGCGTGCGCGGCTCGCCGGCTACGCCCTGCGGGAGCACGACATCGCGTATCGCAACGGGGTGATCTTTCGCAAGACGGTGTTGCTCCCCCTCAACCGACTGCAACATGCCGAGGTCTCGTCGGGTCCGCTTCAGCGGCGCTACGGGCTGGCTTCGCTCAAGCTCTACACCGCCGGCGCGTCCGGCGTCGATCTCCAGATCGACGGCCTGACCGCCGAGCGTGCCACCGAGTTGCGGGACTACGTCACCGGCCGGCTCGAGGAACGCAGTTGATCGACCTGCCCGAGCAGGATTGGCAGCGCACATCGCCGACGGCGATCCTGCTCAACATCGGAAGGTTCCTGAAAGGGATCCTGACCCAGGGGCTCCAGGCATTGCTGCCCCTGGTCGCCGTGTTCGCCACGGTCGAAAAGCTGCGTTGGACCTGGCTGCTCCTGGCCCTGATTCCGCTGGGCCTGATCTTGCTGGTCTGGGCGTTCCTCGGCTACCTGCGCTTCCAGTACAAGGTGTCCCGGGGGCAGCTCCTTGTCCGGCAGGGGGTGATTCAGCACGAACGCCTGACCATCGACTTCAAGCGCGTGCAGAACATCTCGATCCAGGAACCGTTTTACATGCGGCCGCTGGGGCTCGCGGTTCTGGGGGTCGACACCGCGGGGAGCGCCAGCAAGGAGGTCAAGCTCGGGGGGATCCGCAGGGAGCGAGCCGACGCGTTGCGCACGGCGATGCTGGCCGAGGCCGCCGCGGCCTCGCCGGCGGTCCCGTCCGACGTTCCCGCTGAGGGGTCCGCCGCCGACGGAGGCCCCGGCGACTCTGCGGTCAAAGCGGTTTCCCCCCCGTCGCCGGAACTCCTGATCCAGCGCACTCCGGGGCAGATCGCCCGCTACGGGTTGACCTCCAGCGGTCTGGTCTGGGTCGCGCTGATCCTCGGGGCGATCTTCAGCGTCGGCGACGATATCTGGTTTCCGCTGTTCGAGGATCTGATCCAGCGCATCGTCCGTGGCGTCCGGGACGGGGGCCTGTTCGGGCGGCTGGCCCTCCTGGCCGGCGTGTCCGGCGGGCTGCTGGTGCTGCCGCTGCTGTCGATGGCCGGAGCGCTGTTCCGCTACTACGGATATCGCCTCGAGCGAAGCGGCGAAACCTATCGGCGCAGCGCCGGGCTGCTCAACCGGCACGAAGTGGCTCTCAAACGCCACAAGATCCAGGCGCTGGTCCGGCGCGAGAATGCCGTGGCGCGCCTCCTGGGCATCGCCAACCTGAAGCTCGAGGTTACCGGGTCCGGCAGCCAGCAGGTGGACTCATCGGGTATGCCGGTGCCGCAGACCTCCTTCATCGTTCCCGCCCTCGAGCCCGCCGAGGCCGATGCGATGACCCGGGAGTTCGTCGATGCCGGCGCGGGCCCGGCGGCATACTCCCGGCCCGATCGCCGCCGCTTCATCTCCAGGGTGCTGCTCTTCGGCTGGACGCCGCCGATCCTGCTGTTGACGTTGCCTCCGACCATCTTTGCCCACTGGCTGTTCGCGGCGGCCGTCCCGTTGCTCTACGGGCTGGCCTACGGGCTGACCCGGTTGCGCTGGTCCCGCTGGGGCTACGGTGTGGATGGAGAGTTCGGCTACGTGCGGGTCGGGTTCATCGGACGGCGGGTCCGGGTGTTTCCGCTGTTCAAGGTGCAGCAAGTCGGGTTCCGGCAGACCCCGGGGCAGCGGCGGGCGGGGCTGACCCACCTCAACATCCGGTTGGCGTCGGGATCGATGACGGTGCCCCACGTGCCCGAAGAGCAAGCGAGGCGTTGGGCGGATCTGGCGCTCTATCACGCCGAGACCAACCAGCGCGCCTGGTACTGAGCGGCGCGACCGGTCAGAAGTCGGAGCTGGCGATCACGATCTCGTTGGCGTGTCCCAGGATCTGATTCGCCTGGTCGGACATCAGCGCCAGCCGGATGAATACCCGCCGGGAGCCCGACGGCCCGACGATCAGCACCTCGAAGCCGCTGGGGAATTCGCCGTTGGGATAAGCCAGCTTGTGGCTCGGTAGGTAGCCGCTGCTGACCATCACGTTGTTGCGGGCCACCGAGTAGGTCATGTTGCCGGTGATCCGGCCGCCGGCAAACTCCGGAAGCATGGACTCCGGCGAGCTGAGATCGATCTTGTGGCCGCTGTTGGGGCCGGTCAGGCCGCCGGCGGTGGTCAACGCGTAGAAGGCGCTGCTCGCCGACTCGCCCGGGTCCCAGGCCCAATCGATGTCCTGGGCGATCAGGGCGGTGTGCAGTTGCGCCCGGACCGCCGCGGTCAGTCCGCTGAGCTGGAAGTAGTCGGCGTAGGTCGCACTCTCGGTCCGCACCAGATCCAGGTAGCTCCCGGTGCTGCCGAAGTCCCGGCCGCTGCGCTGGGTCAGGTAGAAGTACTGGAACGTGTAGGTGTCGGCGAGAAAGTCGATGTTCGCCGTGCTCGAGTCGGCGTCGTGGTCGATCGAGATCTCCACCGGATCGTGCTGGCGAACCAACAGGATCGAGTTACCCACCAGATCGCTGCCGCTGGTCTCCGGCTCGATCGTTCCCGTGGAGTCGATACTCGGCAGCTTGGTGCCGGTCAGCACCGGGGTGCTGCTGTCGAGGGTCGCCGCGGTCAGGTAGCTCTGGCCGACGGCGTCTCCCTCGAGCACGAGCCGGGACTGCATCAGCTGGCTGCGCAGCTCGTTGACCGAGCGCTGTCCCAGGGTGTTCAGGTCGGCGCGGGACTCCAGCATCATCGAGGTCTTGGCCGTGCCGGTGAACAGCTGGAAGAAGAGGATGCCGATCACGCTCAGGAGCGCGGTCACCACCAGCATTTCCGGCAGGGTGATGCCTCGTTGGTCGCGCGATGCGGAACGGTGGGCAGACTTCGTCATCGTTTGATGTAGACCTTACGCTGGTGATAGGCGTAGTGCAGGTCGAGGCCGCGGCGATAGGCCTCGATACGGATCACGTAGCTTCCCTGGGGGAACTTCGAGGCCGGCACCGACCAGGACAGGGCGGTCGCGGTGGTGGTCGGCATCGAGCCGGTCGGCCGCTCTCCCGGCACCGCCGCGGCTCCGTTCTGGACGTAGGCCCAGGTGGCGCCGTTGTCTTCGCTGTAGAGCACCACGTAGTCCAGGGTGACGCTCTCGCTGAAGTTCGATGCGTAGTTCTCGGTGTAGTCCAGGCCGTCCCAGCGGTTCCATTCGCTCTGCCAGGTGAGGGAGATGCTGCTGGGGTCGTCCAGGTCGGTCAGTTCGTTGGGCGTCAACAGTTCGGTCTGCGGCACCTGTACGATTCGCTCGGAGCCGCTGTAGAGTCCGCCGACCATGAAGCTCTGGAGCATGGTCAGCACCGACCAGCGGCTCATGAACGCACTACCGGTCTGCACCGTCTGGGCGATGCCGTTGACGACGATGAAGCCCATGTCTTCGCCGGGGCCGTCCACGCCCAGGAGGGCGCTGGTGGTCACCCCGCTGGACGGGTGGTCATAGAACTCGGCCAGTTCCGAAGCGGTGAGCGACGAGCTGCCGACGTACATCGAGTCGAGGTAGTTGTCGGGCACTCCGCCGGAGCCGTTGAGGTTGAAGTAGAACGGCCGGTTGGCGCTGACGGTATCCGGGATGCCGAAGTTGAAGCGGTCGGCGATCTCCTGCCCGTCGGACTGCAGGTCGCCGTCCCCGCCGCTGAAGGTGTGGTGGAACTTCGAGTTGCTGGCGCCGACGCTGAAGAAGGTTGTGCAGCCTTCCTGCTGGGTCCGCCGCTGGGCGTTTTCGAATGTGGTGCCCGCCGGCAGGTTGTCGGTGATCGCGTCGCGGCGCACGCGAATGTAGCGCTGACTGCCGGTGCCGGTCGCGAGGTTGCCCTTGGTCGACCAGCCGGTGTACGCAGTGTCCGGGTAGAGTTCGCCCAGCCAGTTCAGGCCCCACCAGCCGTTGGTGGTGTTCTCCTTGATGTACTTGACGCCGCCGCTCTGGGCGGTGGTGATCGACATCTCGTTGCGGGAGCCGGAGCCGCCGTCGAAGGGCTTGCGCGAGACCGGGATCGAGTTGGCGAATCCGTTGGCCGAGTCGTAGCCGATCTCGTTGCCGATGCCCACGTAGTAGTAGGAGAAGCCGGTCATCGTCGTCCACAGCGAGTTGGAGCGGGTGACCGCCTGGCGCAACGTCTGGAACGCCCGGTTCATGTCGATTTCGATGCGGCTCTGCCAGAGGTCGTTGCGGCTGTCGCCGTCGTTCTTGACGGCGAAGCCCGGCCAGTAGTCGCTGTCGTTGGCGAAGTTCCCCGAGCCGTCGTGGAAGTCGTCGAAGTAGCGGTTGTAGCCGGTGCCCAACGGGTTGTTGGTCAGGTCGTAGGCTTCGTAGAGGTCGGCGTAGGGGTTGTGGCGCGGATCGCCCATGATCTGGAAGCGCTCGGTCAGCGGCACATGGCCGGGTTCGTCCTTGGTCCCGTCGCCGAAGGACCAGGTGTCGTCGCCCCGCCAGACGTAGGTCTCCGACAGGTTGGCCGGCTTGTCCGGGCTCGGGTACATGGTTCCCGTGGTCAGATCGTCGTCGATGCGGGTCTGGAAATCCCAGCGCCGGTCGTCGCCGAGCCCGTCGCGGTCGATGTTGATGATCCAGCGCGCGGTGTTCTTGGTGCTGTCGCCGCTATGGCGCAGGTCCCGGGAGAACGAACCGGTGCCGGAGTCCAGGGGTGTCGGGATGTAGTCGAGGTTGTAGAGCCGCTTGCTCGGGTCGAGGCCGCCCAGGTTGCAGTTGCCGCCGGGGCAGGGGGTCTTGAGCGGGCTGTTGTGCAACCGCACGAGGGTCCCACCGGAGACGGTGGTGAGCTCGTGGTACATGTCGTTGCCGCCGTCGTCGGTCGAGTCGGTTTCCCGGTAGTAGGCCGAGCCGTCGAAGCCCCCTTCGATCGAGGCGACCGAGACGTCGCTGGCGTTGACCCCTTCAAGCAGCACCGAGATCGGCACGCTGAGCCGGTCGGTCGATGCGGCCGGGTCGGTCAGATAGCTGTAGACCCGCAGCTGGATGTCTTCGTCGTTGTCGTAGCGCAAGCGCTCCGGATGGGTCACTACCCGCACTTCCGGGTGGGTTGTCGGGTCCTTGGCCGGATCGCTGTAGTTGCGTAGCGGCGGGAAGGGAAACAGCTCGCCGTGGACGTTGATGATGATCGCGTTGGTGTAGTCGTGGGGGTTGGTGAACATGTCTTCCAGCAGCAGCCGGAAGGTCGGCGCTCCCGAGTCCTCGACTCCCGAGAGGACCCGGGCGTCGAACAGGTCCCGCTCCTGGGGCAGCCGCATGGCGTGGTTGAAGTGGTCGGCCAGGGCGTATGGGGCGGGGTTGTCGGTGGCGTCGTAGCCGTTGATGATCGAACCGTCGACGTTGGCCCGGCCCCGCAGGGAGTCCGGCACGTAGTAGGTGTCGACGGCGCTTCCGCTGGGCATGGTCGACGGATAGAAGTAGGCCAGATCGATGTCGGCGTTGGAGTCGCTCCCCACGTTGAAGTAGGGCAAGTACTCCTCATCGCGGCCGTAGGCCAGGGTGCGGATCCAGTGGGTGCGAAACTCGAGGCCCGGGTTGCGGGCCTGCAGGTCCTGAATCGCCGTGCCGACGAAGGGCACCAGGTTCGCCATGTAGACCCACCATCCGGGCACGTTCTCCATGGCCAGCAGGTAGACGTCGTAGACCTGGGTCGGCGGGTAGTTGTCGGCGATGGTGCGGATCACGCCGGCGGTCTCGGCCAGCAGCACCCGCTCCCCTTCGACCCAACCGAAGACCTTGACGTTGACCAGGCGCACGTCGTTGGCCTGCAGGCTGGCGAACTTCTGCACCGAGACCTGGCGCTCGTACTGCCAACCGGTCCCGTTGGCCAGGTTTCCGCTGGCGGCGTGCGCCGGATGGGTCACGCCGTCCTGCACGGTCAGAACATTGTTGTACGAGATCCCGTCGTCGTAGTCGTCGAGCAGGGTGACATCCTGCCCGTCGTTGATCTCGACGATCGACTTGAGCTCTTCGAGAATCGCGATCGACTTCTGGACCGCGAAGTCCTTGTCGGCGTTGTGCCGCGTCTGGTGGAACGAGGCGGAAATGAAGACCGACACGGCGAGCATGGCCATGGCCAGAATGCCCAGGGAGACCAGGACCTCCGCCAGGGTCAGGCCGCTCTGGGGGTTGCGGGAGTCGATTCTCACGTTTCGCATCACTATTGGATCCGGGTGAAGGTCTGGTTCCGGGTGAACCGGTACTGGCCCAGACTGCGCTGGATCTGCGACAGAATGCTCTGGTCGTAGTTGACTTCGGAGAAGTCGCTGGATCCCTGGATGGCGACATCTCCCTTGGCGATCACGACTCCGCTGATCGAAGACGGAGCGCCCTGGGTGTAGTCGCCGGTGACGTAGATCAAGCCGTTGTAGCTGCTGGCCGAGCCCGCGCTGAGGGTCAGATCGCCGAACACGACCAGCACGCCGACGCCCGAGAGCGGTTGGGCCGACGTGAAGGTGGCGTTGCCGGTGATGACCACCAGCGACATGCCGGGCAGGCTGTCCGGCAGATCGGCCGCCGAGGCGGCGCGAATGTCCGCCATGGCGATCAGCTCCTGCTGGGACACCCCGAACACCGCGGATATCTCCGAGTTGTAGTCGGCGACCGTGCTCTGCAGAATCGCGGCCTTGACCTCCCCGCTGCGCGAGGGGCTGCCGGTGCTGTTGGGGTAGGCGATGCCGATGTTGCCGTCGGAGAAGATTCGCGTGCTGCTGGCGGTACTGACGGCGTCACCCCGGTCCGCGTTGATCGCCGCGTTGGCCGGGGGCACCAGGGTCAGGCGTTGAATCTCGGTGCGTGCTTCGACCTGGGTCAGGATCCGGTTCGGCGACTCGTCGTAGGACTTGGTGTCGTCGTGTTGGATGTAGACGTAACCGTGGGAGGTCAACTCCCAGACCGAACCGGCGTTGTCCTTGCCCCGTTGCTGGCTGACGTCGGCGACCTCCGAGATGCGTACCTCGTAGCGGCCCCAGACGTTGCCCAGGTCGCTGATCTCGTACTGGCGCACCAGCCCGACCGACGCATCGTCGGTTTCATTGACCGGCGGGCTGGCGGTGGCATCGAGCACCGGTGCGAAGCTCGAGACCGGCTGCACCGTCTGGCGCCGGAACCAGGACAGCGTGTCCACCAGTCCGGCCTGGGCGGCGTTGGTGGTCTGGCCTTCGTAGGCCAACTGCTGGCTGATCGACTGCTTCGCCGACTGCAGGAAGACGAAGCTCACCGCGATCAGCCCGAACATGGTGGCCATGACCAGGATGGCCAGCAGCATGCCGGCTCCTCGCTCGCCACGGCTCGACTCGCGGAGGTGCTCGCGTGTGCCTTTTGTGACTTCCGGGTAGTTGTTACGTATGTGCCACATATGTGATTCTTAATATTATCGGTGTATGGGCCGGGGTCCACCGCCGGCGCCCGTGTTCTGCCCATGGGTTATCGGCGGCTCGCTATTGGACTGGAATTAATTAAAAAATTAAACTTCTGGCTGGGCCGAAGGCCAGGCGGAGAAGTGGGGATCCGGACCGATCCCGAGGCTCCGGCGCGAAGCGGAGCCGGGCCTGAGGACCGGCTAGCGGTCCAGTCGCAGGTCGCGGAGGGAGGAATCCTCGTCGAACTTGAGCCGGATCGAGAGGAACGCCCCCTCCCGGCTCTGATCCAGGCCGGGGAAGTCCGGATCATCCAGGCCGGCGAAGTTGTAGCCGCCGGTGATCCACAGGTTGCGCAGGGCCAGATAGCTCAGTTCGAGCCCGGCGCCGTGGGAGACCACGTCGGTCTCCTCCTGGGTGAAGCGCCGCAGGCTCCAGCCGGCGGCCCAGCGATCGTGGAGCTGGGCGGTGTGGTGCAGCGAGAGCAGATGGGTCCAGGTCGAGGGAAGTCCGATCTCCCGGTCCCCCTCGACCTGCCGGCCGATCAGCGTGACCGCCATTCGCTGCCGGTTGTTCAACCGCGCTCCCCCGGCGAAGGAGAGGGTGTAGCTGTCCCGGTCGACGATGCCGGCGCCGCGGCCGGGGTCGGTCCCGAGTCCGGGCACGCCGCCGTTGGCCGGAGTATCGAAGGCACTGCCGCCCGGATCCGAGGGAGCGCCGCCGGCTGAGACGCCGCCGCTGCCCGCCGCGGAGCCGCTGCCGGTCGAGTGTTCCAGACGCATCAGGCAACGGAAGCGATCCTGCTCGGGGCGGAACGCCACCCCGAACAGGCCCTCGGCCCGATAGGCCCGTTCCCCAGCTTCCGGGTCGGTGAGGAAAACACGCTCCCGGAGGAACAGGGTCCAGGCCTCGCCGGGCCGAATCGCGCCGGCGCCGGTCAGCAGGTGCCGGTCGTCCCGGGTGCCGTGGCGCAGCTCGTACCGCGTCGAGAACAGCGAGCTGCCCGCGCGGTATTCGTATCCGCCGGCGACGGTGGTGTAGTCCTCGAGATCGGCGCCGTCGACGGTATCCAGCCGCGCCAGCGAGAAACGCAGGGCGCTGCGGGAAGAGACCGGCAACAGGGTTTCGACCCCGGTGGTCGAACGCAGCGCGTAGCCGTCCACCGAGTCCTCGAGGCTGTACTGATTGAGCGCGCGGGTATGGTTTCCCAGCCGGCTCTCGATCCCGAGCACCGTACGGTCCCGCTCGGGCCCGTCGCCGGACTCGATCTCCTGGCGAGCGAACAGCCGCTGCCCGTCGAAGAACTCGTAGGACAGGCCGGCGGCGGTACGGGTGGGGAAGCCGATGGCGTTCTCGCCGTCGAGCAGTTCGTCCCGGGTGACCTCGGCGGTCAGGCGTGAGGTCAGGTAACCGCGGATGCCGACCCGGCCCATGGTCGACTCGGCGGAACCCTGGGCGACGCTGTCCGACTCCACCCGGCGCACGCCGGCCAGTACCGCGACCTTCTCGAACTGTTTCTCGGCGTCGACTGAAAGCACGTCCCGCTCGACCTGGACCCGCTGGTCCTCCTGGGTGAACGCTTCGCCCTTGACCCGCCAGTCGTCGCCGGGCTCCCACTGCACCTTGGCCCCGGCGCGCTTGCTGCCCAGCTCGGGGCTGCCCAGGAGCGACGGGTTGGCGAAGTTCTCGGGCAGGTCCTGGTAGCTGACCTCCCACGCGAAATCCAGGCCGCTGCGGCCGGCGGCGGAGAGGCGCACCGCGTCGGAATCGGTGTCGAACTCGCTCTCGGCGTACTCGCCTCGCACCATCGTGCCCGGATTGGGGCGCCAGGTGAGGTCGACGGCGTGGAGCTCCAGGTCGTCTCCCGGCCGCTCCTCGTAGATCGAGCTGGCGCCGATCTCGAAGTTCTCGGCTGCCTGGAAGGCGAAGCGGGCGCCGCCGGTGACCTTGTCGTCCACCGCGGAACGCACCTCGTAGAGCACCACGATGCGCATCGGGTTCAGTTCGCCGTCGAAGGGCGCCACCGGCGAGCGGAACAGGATCGTGCCCGCAATCGGGTCGAGGTCGTAGTCCACGTCCCGGATCTTGGGATAGCGGGTCAGCACCTGGTCGGTGCGGAAGCGGTCGCGGACCTCGATCAGCACCGTCTCCGAGTTGGCCACGATCGGGCTGCCGCTCAGGAGGAACGGTCCCGAGCTGCCGTCGGGCTCGAACACGTCCCGGGCCGCCGACTGGTCCGAGGACGCGGCGAAGGCCTGCATGGTGAACGCGCCGTTCTGCACCCGGCCCGAGGCTCCGGTCATCCGCCGGTCGTAGCGAGCCAGCTCGGTGCGTTCCAGGCTGGTGGCGAAGTCCCCGTACTGGGCGAAGCCCGCCGGTCCGTCGATCCGGGCGTACACCTCGGACTGGGTCGGCGCTTCGTCGGTCTCCCGGCTGTCGTCGCCGCTGACCGGGAAGAACAGGTCCGGCTCCAGGTCTCCGCGGAACAGCCGGTCGTCATCGGGATCCCGTTCGCTGTCGATCGACACGGTCAGTCGCGAACGTTCGCCGATCGGCCCACGGGCAAACAGCGCCACTCGTCCGCCGTCATCGCTGATTCCGTCGTCGAGGGCCGGCGGCCCGCCGCCGTCCCCCTCGATCCCGGCGCCGTCGGTCACCCGGCCCTCGGCCAGACCGAAGACCATCCAGGAGCGGGTCGCGGGGCGAACGTCGATGAAGATCTCGTTCTCCGAACGGACACCCTCGGCGGTGATGTGAACCCGGCCGGGCACGCTGGGCGGCGCGAAACGCACCAGGGCGGACCCGTCACTCAACCGCACCTGATGCCCCGGCGTCTGCGGGTCGAGGTCGGCACTGAGCGGCCGGCCCGCGCCCTTGATGTCGAGGGTGATGACCGGCCGTTCGATCGACCGGACCCCTGCGGCGTCGACCGCCTCGATGATCAGCTCCGCCGGCGTCACGCCGTCGGCGACCCATCCCTGCTCGGGAGTCGACAGTCGCAGCCCGACGGTGGTTCCCGGCAGGATCACCTGGGCCTCGCCCCGCTCGTCCAACCCGGTCGAACGGATCTCGAGATCGTTGATCCCGTGGCGCAGCTTGACGCCGACGTAGCGGGCGGCCGCCAGGCCCCGGGAGGGCAGCGACGAGGTCATACCGATCTGGGAGTTGGGGATGATGTTGCCGTTGACCCGCAGCTCCGGCGTCGTGCCCAACCGGTAGAGCACGTCCACGTTGACCGAGGCCCGCGCGGTGCGCATGCCGTCGGCGGGTTCGAGGATGGTGGTCTTCTTCGGCGCCGTACGCAGGATGTGGTCGAAGGGGGACTCCCGCTTCGCCGGTGCACTAGCCGGGCCGGCCTTCGCGCCGGCTGGGCTTGCGGCCGCTCCGGCCTTCGGGCCGCCGGCGGGGCCGGCTCCCGTGGATCCGTTGGAAGCGGTGTGCACCCCGGTGCTTCCGCGGGCACCTCCGAGGGCACGATCGAGGGAGGATCCGCCGGGTGCGGCGGCGCTAGCGGCTCCCGTCGCGGGCCGCAGGCCGGCGGTCTCCCAGCTGCCCTGGCTGTCGTGACGGGCCAGCAGCGTGCGCAGCAGTTCCTGGAGCTCCCGGTGCGGCAGGAAGCGGGAGGCGGGGTCGCCGCATTCGACCCGGACGTTGCCGTCGGCATCGCCGCCCCGGGCGCTGAGCCAGGCGGCGGCGGCCTCGAGGTGGGTCGCTGCGGCGGCGTTGAGCTTGTCGTTCCGTACGAGCAAGGGCTTCGGCAGCTCGATCTCCGCCGTTCCCGCGCCGATGCGGCAGCGATCGAGGCGGGCCGGCGCCAGGGGGAAATCCGCCAGCACCAGGTTGGACGCCCGTGCCTGGACGAAGCGGGTCTTGCGGCTGCCGGCCCATTCGAAACCGGCGTCCTTGAGCAACAGCTCGGGGCCCAGGGTCGACGGGTCGATACGCAACACGTGCATGCCCGGGCGGACTCCGGCCAGGTGCCAGCGGCCGGTGATGTCGGTGACCGCACCCCGGCCGTCTTCCATCATCACCAGGACGCCGGGGATGCCCGGTTCGTCGGCGTCTGGAAGTCCGTCGAGATCGTCGTCGACGAAGACCCGGCCCATCAAATAGGCTTCGCTGCGGAAGGGACCGGGAACCACGGTGAAGATCGCCGAGGCCACCGGAGATTCGATCGCCGCGCCACCGGCGGTCAGGGCGAAGGCCTTGGCCCGGTTGATCGCCTCGCCTCGTTCGGCGCCGGCGCTGACGATCACCGCGTAACGCAACACGGCGACCTGCCCCGGAGCGAAGGCGCCAAGCGGGAAGCGGATCGACGCGGCGTCGGAAGAAATCTGCGGATCCGCCAGCGGAACCCCGTCGAGCCGGGCGGTGCCCGGCACGTAGCGGGTGCCTACCGGAAGGATGTCCCGCAGCTCCAGGGAGGTCAGGGCGGGTTCGGTGCCCAGATGGGTGATCTCGACGTCGTAGACCACCGCGTCGCCAGGAGCGGCGGTGGCCCGATCGACGCGCTTGCGCACCTGGAGCACCGGGGGCACGACGGCGGTGGTGACCTGGTTGCCGTCGACAGGGGCCGGACAGCCGTCGGCGTCGGCCTGGACGCCGACGGTGACCGAACTGTCGGCGGGGAGATCGCCGCGCACCGCGGCGGTGACCTCGAGGATCAACACCGCGCTCGCCGGAACCGAGGTGAGCGACCAGGTCAGCACCCGGCCGAGAGGATCCCAGTTCGCGGTCACCGGGACGGTTCCGCCCCCCTCGAGGGTCGCGGTGCCGTCGGTGAACGAGGTCGGATCTTCGAGCCCCGGGTCGAAGGGCATGGTGAAGGTCACGTTGTCCGACGAAGTTCCGGCGAAGACCGCGCGCAGGCGATAGGTCAGCGCGTCGCCGGGAGCGACGGTACCCGAGGGGCTCACGCTGAGCTGTGGCGCGGTGTCGACGCAGCCCAGCTCGGCCACGACGGTGCGCACCATGTTCGATTGAATCTGGATCGGCGCGTTCTGGTTGCCGGGCGGCCCCGGCGGGAAGCTGGCGCTTGCGACGTTGGTGATCTCGGTGCCCGGCGAGGTCTGGGCCAGCGCGGCCGGAGTGCAGAGCGCGAGGAGCAACAGGAGCAGGATCGGGCCCGCGAGGCGTGCGGGGGCCGGACCTCCCGGGAGGAGGCCGCTTACGCGAGGCTTTGGCTTTCCACCGGCCATGGCGTACATCGATCCCGGCTTGAGGGTTAGATGCGTGGGGCGGGACGCCGTAAACGGCATCCCGCCCCTTTTTCGTATCCGACTCAGATGAGTCCCGGGTCTTAGTCGATCGTCACCTGGAAGGTGATCGTGGTCGAGCCGCCGGAAGCCGCGAGGGTTCCGATGGTGACCGTGACCGTACCCGCCGTGGTCGCACCGAAGTCACCGTTGTCGTCGCCGCCGCCGTCGGTCAGCGAACCGGCGTCCTGGGTGATCGAACCGGCCACGTAGGTGGTGTTGGCCGGAACCGCGTCGGTCAGCACCACGGCGCTGGCCGCGGCGTTACCGTTGTTGGTCACGACCATGGTGTAGGTCAGCGTGGTGCCCGGAGGTTGATCGCCGGTGGGCGACACCGACTTGACCACGCTGATGTCGGGGGAGTCGACGGTGGTGGTGTCGGTGGCCGACTCGGAGACGCCGCTGTCGAACTGCGACGTACCGGTCACGGTGGTGGTGTCGACGGTGCCGTCGGCCGTACCTGCCGGCACGACGACCTCGATCCAGATGTCGACGCTACCGTCGGCGCTCAGCAGGCCGGTGTCGGAGGCGACCGTATCGTCGGCGCCGCCCTCGAACACGCCGTCGCCGTCGTCGAGGTAGATGGTGACGGTCCAGCCCTGGCTGCTGACGGCCGCCAGGTCGATGGTGTCGTCGCCGTTACCGTTGTTGGTCACGGTGTGCAGGTAGGTGACGGTATCGCCCGGATCGGCGCTGGACGCGTTATCCGGATCGACATCGACAGCAGCCACCTGGGCCACGATCGTCGTGACGGTGTTCGAGGTCGCCGACAGCGGGTTGCCGTTGTCGTCCTCGTAGTTCACCGTCGCGGTGTTGGAGATAGGAGTGCCCTCGGGAGTACCCAACGCGAGCGCCGGGGTCGCGAGGAGGACCAGAGCGGCGATAGCCGCGCCCAGCCCGAACCTGGTGCGCAATGTCTGCTTCATCAGCAAACCCCTCGATTGACCTTGAAAGGGAAAGTGCGTCAGTTGACGCGGACCTTGAACGAAACGTCTTTGGAATCACCGGGAGCCAACTGGCCATCGAGCACCCAGCGCAGATGCGTGTAGGAAGGAGCGGGGGCCGGCAGGACCTGCCGCACGCCGTCGTTGCGCACGACCTCGACCTCCGCCGGGAAGGTCTGCCAGGTTTCGCCGCCGTCGAGGCTGGCCTCGGTCGGAAGCGGTCCCTGGCCGAAGCCGTCGAGGACGAGCACCGTGCCGTTCGGGATCGGGTCCTCGACCGTGGCGTTGGCCGCGGGAGAGACGCCGAAGTTGGAGGCGGTCACGGTGTAGACGAGAAGGTCGCCGGGATTGGCCCGGGTCACCGGCCGCCGTTCGACGACCGAGGTGCCGCTGTCATCGACCAGCACCTCTTCGCGTTCGACGCCGACGTCGAGCACGACCTTCGGATTGGCGGCGACCATCGTGGTCGCCGAGATCGCGCAGACGAGGCCCGCGATCATGATGGGCCGGGACAGGCTTCGTGCCTTCATTTCGTATCTCCCCTAGCGATTTGGTAGCCACCCAAATCGAAAGATAGGGAGCGCGAAACAGGCGTAAAACCTTGCTTGTGAACGGTTTCTGCGCGTTTTCCGAGTCTGCGAAACGGAAGAGTCGAAGGGCGCGTGGCGGAATAGTTTCAGAGCTTCCGGCGGACACCCCCGCGACTTGTTTCAATTCTTGAGCCGACAGTGCTCAAAAACCTCATTGGGGCATTTGCCAAAAAAAAGAGAAAAAACTTCACGCTCAAAAAGAAAAGCGCCACTCCGGGGGAGTGGCGCTTCGGCAGTGTCGGTCGTGGGGTCGGGGGCTAGCGGTTCAGGTGGATGCGTAGCCCTGCCGACCAGGTGCGGCCCGCCAGCGGGCCCCAGTTGTAGTCGGTGGTCGGATCGCCCAGGTCGTCCTGGAGCTCGTCGGTGAAGTTGTCCAGGTTGATCTGGAACTCGACGGTCTCGTTGAGCGGGATGATCGCCGAGAGGGTGCCGATCCAGAAGTCGTCGGTGCGGCGGAACTCGGGCTCCAGCCCGTTGGGACTGATGCCGTCGGCGTTGAACTGCTGAATCCACATCTCGCCGGTGTAGTTGCCGCCGATGGAGACCAGGTACTTGTCGGCGAAGCGGTAGGTCGCGGCGATCGAGCCGGTCCGCTCCGGGCGGTACGGGATCTCGTCCATCGGCACCAGGACCGTCTGGGTCGTGGCGAACGACGGAGGCGCGACCTCGACGGGCACGTCCCGGGCTCCGGTGTTGCTGAAGTCGAGCCAGCCGATGCTGGTGTCGACCTGCAGCCGGCCGCCGGCCCCGCCCGGGGTGTACCGCATGGCGATCTCGGCAGTGTCCGCCTGAGCCTCGCTGACGTTGGCCAGGGCGTAGGTCTGGATGAACAACTGGCTCCAGGCCACCAGGCGCAGCAGGTGATCGTCGAACTCGGTGCGCGCCACGTAGGCGCTGACCCGCCATTCCGGATCCGGCTGGAAGATCGTCTCCAGCCCCACCGTCGTGGCGGTCTCGGGCCGGGCGGAACTGCTGTCCTGGTAGGACTGGCCGCAACAGACCTCGGCGAGGATCGGCTTGGGCGGCCGGAAGGTGCGGCCCGCCAGGAAACGCAGGGTCCAGCCGGTGGAGGGGAACCAGCGCACGGTGACTCGCGGCGAGACCTGGGAGTCTTCCTGGCTGTTCTGAATCACCCGGCCCAGGTTGATCTCGTCGTGGCTCAGTTCGACATCGTCGTAGCGTACGCCGAACAGCATGTCGAACTTGGTACTCGGAGCCCAGCCGGCGTCGAAATAGGCCGACTGCAGCTCGACCTTGTCCTCGGCCTCCTCCGCTTCATCGGGGGTGCCCCCGCCGATCAGCGTGAAGATGTTGACCGAGTTGGCCGCGACCCGCTGATAGCTCGATTCGATCCCGGTGCTGATGCGCCAGGCGAAGCCGATCGGGCGGTCGTAGCTGGCGCCGACCCAGTGGTTCTCTTCCTCGATCTGGAAGCGGTCGAACAGCTGGTCGCTGCCCGGTCCGAACAGGTCGGGGATCGCGGTGAGCTGGGAAAGCACCCGCTGGTCCCGGTCGGCGGTCAGGCCGCGCACGGCGAGGGTCCCGCCGTTGCGCTGGTTCCAGGTCCATCCGGCCCGGTGGGAGCGCCGCTCGAGCAGCGTGTCCTCGCGAGTCCACTGGTCCTCGCCATCTCGCAGGAAGCCGAAGATGTCGAAGGCACCCCGGGCATTGAAGTTGTCTTCACCGATGTAGTCGGTCGCCAGGTTCAGCGTGTGGTTCAGGCCCAGCGCGATGGTGGTACGCGCGTCGTAGTACTCCCGGTCGACCCGGCCCACGTCGTTGAAGCCGTTGTTGTCGTCGTCGATCGGGTCCGCCTTGTCCATGCCGAAGGTCACTGAGGCGGTGACCTGTTCGGTCAGCTCGCCGGCCAACCGCAGGTTGGCGAACTGGCGGTCGAAGGAACCGGAGCCGCTGTTGACGTCGAGCCAGGGAAGATCGCCCGGGTCGGCGCCGGTCAGGGCGATCACGCCCCCGGCGGCCTGAGAGGGCTCCGCGGCCTCGCCCGGGCCCTTGAGCACTTCGGCCTCGGCGATGGTGTCGGCGGGCAGCACCGTCAGCACCAGCGACGTGGCCAGGCCTCCGATCACCGGGAAACCGTCCTGGGACATGGGAACCAGGTCCTGGGAGAGTCCACCCACCTGGATGTTGGCCGAGTTGCAGTGGGTGCAAAGGGTCTGAATGCGAACGCCTTCCTTGCCCTGGAGGGCGCTGGTCACCGTGGGCGAGGCGTCGCCGACGATGACCGCGTCCTCGGGGGCCGAGGAGGTCGGCTCTTCCGGGTCGGCCTCTTCGCCGGCGTAGCCGGGAAGCGTCAAACAGGCCGCCAGGAACAGAAAAACGGCGACGGCCGAAGGCCGCCGCCGCAGGGTCTGCTTACAGGTCACTCGCAGGTCTCCGGGTTGGTCTCGGGACCCACGATGTTGTCCACCGCAGTGGAGCTGAGGAACGCGCCGCACTGGAAGTCGTAAACGACCCCCGCCTGGTCGACGAAGATGTTCTGGGGCGTACCGCCGCAGTCTTCGCCGGGAGGCGTCCCGCTGGAACCGTGCCAGTAGTTGTAGGTCACCGCGCCCCGGCGCTCGTCGTTGTTCTGCGGGTTGGGCACCCGCGGAATGTCGCAGAGGATCGGCGAGTCTTCGTTGTGAGCATCGGCCCAGGACGCGGCATCGGCGATGCAGTCGTTGATGTCGGCATGGGCGAAGCCGCCGATGTTCTGGGTGAAGATCACCAGCAGTACGAAGTCGCGATCGCGGAACTCGACATCCACGTCGTGGAAGAAGTCCGCCTGGACGTTGCACCAGAAGCAGTCGTCGGCGCTGAGGTCGATGTGGATCACGCGGCCGCGGTAGTCCGAGAGGCCGACCTCTTGCAGGTAGGTCGGCGAGCGCGGATTGTAGTCGGTGAGCTTGAGGATCTCACCCGTGTCCACGTGGCGGAACTCGTCGGCGCAGTCGCCGATGAACTGACCGGCGCCGAGGTTCTGGCAGTAGTCGGTCATCGGGTTGCGCTCGGTGCCGTCGGTCGCGCGTCCGGCGGAGCCCTCGACGTTCTCACCCTGGGCGGTGACCAGGTAGTAGCGGTCGCCGCTGCCGGGGGTGGTGGTCGCGGTCAGCCGGCGCAGGCCGGCGCTGTTGCCGTCGGTGCGCAGCAGGGCGGTGTGGTCGTAGCTGGCGATGGGCAGCGTGCCTTCCCAGACGGTGTAGGTCTGGGAGTGCTGGCCGCCGTTACGGACCGGGAAGCCTGCATCCAGCGTGCCCAGGTCTTCCCAGCCGAACTCCAGATCGCCGCCGGACTTGCCGACGGTGAAGCGGAAGGGAGAACCGGGGGCGGACACTTCGCGGGGACCCATGGTGTCCTTGTACATGCGCCAGACGCCCGGGTTCGCCCCGTCGTTGACGCCGTACAGCCAGCCGTCGCCACCTTCGTCCAGCGCGTGGATCGAACCGGGGCAGCCGGCATCCGGCGTGCCGTCACGGTCGCCGGCCGGGTTGTAGAACACGCCGCTGTCGTTGAGGGCGTCTCCCTCGGCTCCGCTGACCGTGGCCTGGCGGATCTCGTCGACATCCAGGCAGGCGAAGGTCAACGAACCTTCAGAGGCGTCGCCGAACTTGTCGCTGGTGATGGTGGCGAGACCCTCGGTGCCGACCACCGGGTTGTAGGAGACGATCGGATCGTCGAATCCGCCGCCGCTGCCACTCACCGAATCCCAACCGAAGTTGCCCCCTTCACCCGGGGCGTTTACCTCATCGGCCGCCACGGTGCTCGAACCACGGTCGGTCATGTAGACCGTGCCGTTGGCCCGGGCGGTGTTCGGGTTCTGCGCCAGGTCCGCGCCGTGGCGGAAGCCCTTGGCCCAGACCAGGGTGCCCGACGGGTTGTCTGCCGGCACCGCGCCGTCGAACTCGGCGCGCAGCAGCTTGCCGGCGAACTTGGCGTCATCCTGCGCGTCGGCGCCGACACCGAGATCACCTACGGCGACCAGCAGCTTGCCGTCGGCGCTGGTCTCGAGACCGCCGCCGGGCCGGCATCCGCTGGCGGTGGTGCCGAGGTCGATCAGCATCCCGCCGAGGTTCACGCCGCCGGGCACGCGAGTCACCTCGTCGACCCGCACCTGTCCGGCGCCGGTGACGTAGGAGATCGCCGCGCGACCGTTGCTCGCGTGGTTCGGATCGAAGGCGACGTCGAGCAGACCGCTCTCGCAGGTGGTGCTGACCGGCACGGCCAGCGTGGCGACCTGCGCACCGTCGCGGAATACGCGCAGGGTACCCGCGCGTTCGAGCAGCCAGATCTCACCGGTCGGCGACAGCGCGATGTCGCCGGCCTCCGCTGTATTGTCCAGGACTTTTTCGATCTTGACCGACCAGGGCAGGACCTGCGCCGATACCGATGTCACGAGCGCGCAGACCAACACGAAGAAGACGAGGCTCCGCCTCGCCAGGTGGCTTTCCATCGCTATCCCCCTCTGTCAGCGCGGGGATCGCCTTACCCCTGGCTCCTCCCGCGGTTGCTACGACCAGCGCCGGGCCGCCGGGCGGCGGCTAACGCCGTTCATGCCCGCACTTATACGGCGATTGGACGAAGCGAGTCCATAGCGAAAACGGAGTGGCGGGGCTGTGTCGGGATTGTCGGGGTTTTGTACCCCGTTTGTCGAAGCGGTTTGTATCGGGGCTGTATCGGCAGGGGTTGCCCGCCCGGGACGGCCGGGGTCAGGACTCGCAGCTGCCGAGGGACACCCGGGCCTGCTCCAGCCGGCCGGCGAAGGAGTCGTCGCCGGAATCCCGGGAGTCGATCTCATCGAGCAACTTGCCGGCGTCCTTGCACTCGTCAAGTTCGATCAACGCCCGGGCGAGGCCGAGCTGGGCGTCCCGGCGCATCCCGGGGTCGAGCCCCTTCTTGCGCCGGAGCACGTCGCGGAACATCCGCTCCGCCTCGCCGCCGGAGTCACGGGAGAGCGCGAAATCCGCCAGGCCGAGCAGCGCCACCGGTTCAGGCTTGCGCGAGCTGGCGGCGCTGGCCCATGCGGCCAGATCGTCGAGGCGCGCGGTGACGGCGGCGAGATGGGCTTTCATCTGTTCGGCGGTTTGCAGTCCGACCAGGGTCAGGATCGGCGCGCCGTCGGGGGTTGCGATCACGATGGTGGGGTAGGCCTCGACCCGGTAGCGCGCGACCAGGTTGTGATCCCGTTCGCCGTCGACCATCAGCGGCACGTAGGCGCCCATCGCCGCGACGACATCGGTGTCGACCCAGGTTGTCTTTTCCATCGTGCGGCAAGCCACGCACCAGGTGGTCTGGAAGTCGATCAGCAGCGGCCGGTCGTCCTGGGTCGCCTGTTTGAATGCCGCCTTGCGGTCGGTCATGAAACCCTCGGCGGCCAGGCAGGGCAGCGAGGCGAGGGCGGTCAGGGCCAGGCCGATCAGGCTCAGGGCGAGGGTCGTCTTACGCATGTCATACCCCATTCACGGAGGCCGCCGACGGCGGCAGGCGCTTCAAAGCTACCGCGAAAACCGGGTGCCTGTCACCTGTTGCTGCGGACCGCGCCGCTCCGGCGATCGGATATAGTGCCGCCGATGAGTGCGTCCGACCCCTACGTCTTCGACGAGGCGTTCTATCGCAGCCGTTACCTGGCCGACGCTCCCGAGTCGGTGGATCCCCGCGCTCACTACCGGGAAACCGGCGAGGGGATGGGGAACATGCCCAACCCCCGATTCGATCCGCTGCTCTACCGGATGGCCCGTCCCGAGGCGGGCGACAAGCCCTGGGAGCACTTCGTCGCCCACCGGGGCGAGCCGACCGAGGGGGTGCGACTGACGGCTTTGTTCCCGGAGATCGACGTTCCGTTCCGGGCGCGGCATGCCCATCGGGTTGAGGAGCTCGCCGTCAGCGACGAGGTGGCGCGGGGGTTCTCCTCTGCCGGCGAGTTGCGCTACGAGCATCGAGGCGAGGTCTACCGTTTCCGCCACCCCGAGCCCGGCTTCCTGCTCGACCGCATCGAGGCCGATGAACCCTTCGCCTTCGCCCGGGTGGTCCACGGTGTATGGGATTCGATCGAGGCGATTACGGCAACCGCCGAACGCATGAGCGCCGACCCGCGCCTGACCTTCGCCGGCGGCGAGCAGCTCCGGGCGCTGGCCACCCGGCTCTGCTTCGAACGCTGGAACTGGTCCGGCTCCTTCGTCGACGGCTTCCTGCGGGAACTCCAGGCGGACCTCGAATCGGGCAACGACGATCCCGGCCTGCTGGAGGCGGTGGCGTTCAAGGGGTTCCCTACCGCCGACGGGTCGGTCTTTCCCTGCGACCCGCCGGGGGAGGCCAACCTCGAACGCTTCGCCCGCTTCACCCGCTACTTCACCGCGGAGCGCACGCTCTACGACGCGACCCTCTGGAAACGCTGGGCCATCAGCGGAGCGCTCGGCCGGTTGCCCGAACTGTGCCGTGAACATCCGGTGGTGCTGATCGGTCCCGAACGCCTCGGCCTGCTCGGCCGGCGTTGGCAGCTTCCGCACTTCCGACATCTGTCGATCCCTCCGGCGAACACCCAGCTGATGCGTGGAGAGGTGCTGGCCGCGGCCCGCATCGCCCTGGACCGGGCCCGGGCGTCCTCGAGCCGCAAGCCGGTGGTGCTGTTCCAGTGCGGCGGATCGCTGGCCTGCTGGTTCATTCGCCGCCTGCGGCGCAGCCATGACGACGTGTTCTTGCTCGATCTGGGCCAGACCCTCGATATCTGGTTCTTCGATATCCCCAAGCCCAAGGTCGCTACATGGGTCAAGGTCTACCGCGACCAGATCATCGAACACTGCGGACTGGGAGAACTTTACGCGGGGCGCGCGATCGACTGAACCCGCGGAACGTGGAGTGCCGGCTACTCCACCCGAACGTCGAAGGTCAGCACGAATCCGGGGTAGGGCGCCGCGCCGTCGTCGGCGCTCATCGTGCCGCTCAGCCGCACCTGGATGAAGTCGATCGCCGGCACCGTGGCGTCGACGTCGCTGCCGTCGGTGGAGATGCCTCCCGGCGCGAGGAAGGTCGAGCCGCCGTCGTTGGATAGATTGACCTGGTTGCCCCCCGAAGAGAGAGGAGACAGATCGTTGCCCACGTCGGTGGCGACCAGGCTCAGGCCGCTGGGCTCCGCCCCGGGGCTCATGGTGACCGGGGCCAGCGGGTTTTGCAGCACCAGCCGGGTCTCCGGCGGCAGGAAGTCGGAGATCACCACCGTGTCCGGGTTCGACGCCCCGAGCCCGATGTTCTCGACGGTGATGGTGTAGCGCAGGATCGCGCCGGGCATCGAGACCGGGTTCAACGTGCCGTTGATCGGATCCGAGACCACGCTCACGGCGAGGACGATGGTGGTTTCCGGCGACACGGTGACATCGAGCACGGTGGTCTGTGTGTCGCTGATGGTGATCGTCGAAGGGAAGTCGGCGTCGTCTCCCTCGGCGGTGACCGTCGCGTTCTGGGTCGTGGTGCCCTGGGGCAGGTCGACGCCGGCGGTCAAGGGTCCCACGATCACCGTCTCCACCGCGCCCGGCGCATAGGTCGTTTCCAGGCCGGTCAGATCGTGGCCCAGGTCGTCGCCGGTGCCGCCAGCCGCAATCTCGAACTGCCGCTCGCCGGTGTTCTCGACCTCGTAGCAGTAGTAGACGTCGGTGCCGCTGGGTACGGCCAGGTTTTCCAGCTGGTCGCCGCATGCCGGGTCGGTGCTGACCCACTGATCGAAGCGCAGGTTGGCGTAGACCAGATCGAGGCAGCCGTAGTTGGTGCGCCCCTGGTCGTAGAACACCGCGTCCTCGATCAGGATCGTCCAGGTGCCGTCGAGCGCCTCCTCGTCGAAGTTGGCCAGGGTGCCGGGCACATGGGGCTCGTAGTCTCCGCTGTAGACGGGGAAGCCGGCGCAGCGAGCCGCTTCGATGGTTCCCTCGTTCGACTCGTCGTCGATGACCACGTCCCGGTAGTGATCCCGGGAACAGCCCCAGGGCGCCCGGTGATTGACCGCCGTGGTCCGCGGCCGGTCGAACAGGGCGACGTTTGTGCCGGCGGGGCTGATCAGGTTCGCCCGGATGTCACCGACCCAGGGATAGGTGATGTCCATCTCGACGTTCATGTCGAGGACGATGGCGTTGGGGCCCAGGGCGAAGGGGATGTCGATGACGACGAACTCGCCGGGTTGTCCGGCGCCCGGGTCTGCGGTCGCCGGCATGAACCAACCGGCTCCGCCGTTGTCTTCGCAGACGTTGAGCGCCGTCGCCGGGAACGGGATCAGCGCGGCGAGCAGGCAGAGCGCCGCCTGCACGAACCGGCGCGCCTTCGTGACGCCGCCGTCGCTCGCGTTTCCGGGCAGGGTCGTCCTGTGCGAACCCGTCGGGAACATCGTCGATTAGCCGGTCCTTGCCTCGTGCGTTGACCGTGTCCTTCGTTCAAGGACATGACTTCGCAGACAGGGGCCAACATGTGGCGCCGCTTCAGGCCGGGGCAAGCTGTCGAAGGGGTTTGCAGGCTTTCTGCCCGGATGTGCTTTAGCAATTCGAAGCTGTCGGGATTCCGGTCAGAACTTCGGGTCGAGCTTCACGTCCTTGAGTTCACGTTCCAGCAGGGTGTCGAAGAGTGAACTCGAGGCCACGCCGTAGATCACGAGCCCCCAGAAGACTCCGTGCACCAGCTTGTCGAGCCCGAAGCTCTTGGCGATCAGCGCCGCGATCACGTAGGCGATTCCCGCCAGGCTGCCGTAGAGCACCTGCCGCTTCAGGCCGAGCCCGTCGAACCAGGCGGCGCTGCGCCACCAGACGCCGGTCAACTTGTTGCGGCGCATCTTGGCGGAGATCAGCAGCTCGAGCGCGCCTCCGCCGGCAACGCCGATACGCAACGCGTCGAGGGCGAGTTCCTGGGCTTCAAAGGTGCGGCCGGCCCGTAGTTCCAGGTTGCCGAGCAACACCATGGCATGGGTGTTCTCGGGATCGCGGCCCAGGGCGTCGTCGGCATGGCGCCGGGCCACGGCGAGTTCTCCCCGGCGCAGGTGACACTCTCCGAGTTCGGCCAGACGCAGGGCGTTCTCCGGTTCGAGCTCCAGCGCCCGGGTCAGGTCGGCGAGGCAGGCCTCTTCGTCGTCCCGCAGGCGGTGAAGCTCCGCTCGCAGGCTGTAGTTGTCGGCGACTCCCGGGTCGAGGGCGAAGAGCTGTTCGATCTGGGTCGCCGCGTCCCGCAGCCGGCCCCGGGAGAGCCAGATCCAGCTCATCACGAAGTGGGCGGCGGGGGAGTCCGGGTCGAGGGTCAGTGCCGTGACCGCCGAACAGGTGGCCGGCCCCAGTTCGCTTTTCGCCAGCAGGCACAGGGCCATCAGGGCATGCCCCTCGGAGATATCCGGGTCCTCGGCCAGGGCCCGGCGTACCGCCTCGACGGCACTCTCGAGGTTGCCCCGGTCGAAGGCGATGCGGGCATGCTCCAGGTGCTCGGACATGCCGGCGATGATAGCCGGAATAGGAAACGCCTCCCGGCTGTTCCAGCCACTCCGACGACGACCCCGGAGGAGAGCATGAGCGAGCGAAGCGGCACGCGGAAGTACACCAGCGACATCGCCTTCAGCGCCAAGGTCAAGGAGATTCAGGAGCGCAAGGGCTCCCGGCAAAGCTACGGCCGGATGGAGCAGACGCGAGGTTGGTCAGACCGGGTGACGCCGGACCTGGCCGGGTTCCTGGCCCAGCGGGATTCGTTCTACCTGGGCTCCGCCTCCGCCGACGGCCAGCCCTACATCCAGCATCGGGGAGGCATCCCCGGATTTCTCAAGGTGCTCGACGACAAGACCCTGGCCTTCGCCGACTTCGTCGGGAACCGTCAGTACATCTCCCAGGGGAACTTCGCCGAAAACCCCAAGGCGTTCCTGTTCCTGATGGACTACCCGAACCGCAGGCGGATCAAGATCTGGGGCCGGGTGCGGGTGGTGGAGAACGACGCGAAGCTTCTGGCCCGGGTCGTCGACGAGGACTATCCGGGCCGGCCCGAGCAGGTGATGCTGTTCGACGTCGAGGCCTGGGACGCCAACTGTCCCCAGCATATCCAGCCGCGGTTCACCGAGGCCGAGGTGCAGGCTGCCGTGGCGCCGCTTCATCGGCGGATCGAGGAGCTCGAGCGAAAACTGGCCGAGCGGGATTGATCCACGGTTCCCCGGGGAAACTGTCGGCTCGGATGTTTCGGTCTGAGAGCAGGGACGACTAGACTGGGCGCAACGTTCACTTCCAAGGGGGGAAGTCGATGAACTTGCGCCAAGCGTTTCTCTTCCTGTGCTTGCCGGCCTTGCCGGCGCTTGGAGCCGCGCCACCGGAGTCTCTCTCCGACGAGGTCTCGGCCCACGCCCGAAGGGCGATGGAATCTGCCGTCCCGTCCGAGGTCGCGGCCAGCGAAGTCCTGGTTGAGGCCTTGCGTGTGCGCCTCCCGCCGCCGATCGCGACCGATGCCCTCGTGTTCGAACAGGTCGCCGGCCGTTTCGTGCTCGCGACCCGCGATGCTTCCCTCCTGATCTTCGATACCACGGGTGAGCTCCGGTTTTCGGACTCCCTGGGCAATCCTGACGGCTCTCTGCAGCGGTTCTGGGACGCCGGGATCACCGGGCCCGATCGAAATCTGCTGGTGGTCGACTACCAGCAAGCCTCCTATCAGGACCCCGCCCCGAGCCACGTCTACGATCTCTCGGATCCTGATCGGCCCGAGCGAATCTCCACCTTCGAAATCTGCGAGCGGCCGACCGTCCTTGCTCCCCGCGGTAGCGTCGGTTTCGTCTTCGGTAGGGACTGCGCGCGGCTTGTGGACGTGACCAACGGGCATGTGCGGCGAGAGTTCGTTCCGGAGGACGACATCTGGAGCGCGGCTATCGGAGGGAGCGGAGCATCCGAGGTTCTCGGTTGGACCGAGCGGCCGCGCTCCCCTTCGCCCGCGCGACTCAGGTTCTGGAGCCTCGAAGATCCGGCGAATCCGGTCGAGTTGTCCTCGCCCTTGCTCCCAGGATCGTCGGATCAGGTCGTCGCCATCGACTCTCGCGGCGAGCTGGCCCTGGCCAAGGGTCAAGAGGAGTTGCAGCTCATCCGGATCCGCGACGGAGAACCGCTTCATGCGATCAATGGGTTGTCGCGTTTCGCGCAATACCGGTTCATCGAATTCGAAGAACGGACCCATCTGCTGATTTCCGAGCCTGGAGGGACCCGGCTACTCGATCTCGCAGATGCCGCCGTGCCTCGGCTCCGCTGGGAGATCGATACGGACATTCACGTCAACATCCCGTCCGTCCCGCGGGCGCTGTCGACCATCCGAACCGTACCCGGCCGTCCATGGATCGCGTTGGCCGATCCCGATGTTCCGGAGTTGCTGCTCGTCGATCTCGACGATGGGGAGACTATCGCCCGATGGAGCCAGGGGCCCGAACCCGCCTCGGCGATTGCGCTTCTCGATCAAGGAGACGGACTTCGGGTTGCCGCTCTGCGTCTGAAGAGGTTCTTCGAGGATTTCCGGATCGGCGGCCAGGCGTTCATCGACCTGCTCTCCTGGAATGCCCCGGCTCCGGCAGAGTATCTCGGTTCTCTCGACCATGTCAGTCCCTTCGAGATCGTCGGGATGGCGACGGTCGCCGGGCGCTACGTGGTGTTGGTCGATCCGAACGTCAACGCCCTGGTGGTGCTCGACGGGTCCGATGGGAGCGTCATCGCCGAGACCGGGCTGGAACGTAGTACCGGCCGCTACACCAAACCGCGGGTCATGGCGGCCGGGGATTTCTTCGTGGTTCAAGCCCGTAGCGGTTTCGAACTGTTCGAGATTCGCGACGGACGGGTCGAACTGCGGCGCCGGAGCTATCTCGATCCAGGCGACGGATCGATCTCCGATCTGGCCTTGACCCGGGACGGGAGGGTGATCGCCCTGACCAGGTATCCGTTCAATGTGATCACCACGGACCTGGATGGGAGCCGCCGCAAGCTAGCCCTCGGTGGAGACGCATTCGAGTTGGAGCTCGCGCCGGACGAGCGCTCGGCGCTGGTCTCATGGGGATCGATCTGGTTCGACGGCGTGCTCGCCGTGGTCGACCTGCCCGCAGGCGCCCCTCCCGGAGTTCGATGGAGAGCCGAGGGCTATGCGTTTGCCCGACTGGCCCGGCGAGGGAACGCCGTGATGGGGGTTCGAGGTTCGGTGGCGGGGTTCGTTCCGGTGATGCTCGACGCAGTCAGCGGCGAGCCGCTGGGAGATCCCGGCGAGCCGTCTCCGGTGTTCTTCTACTGGTCACCCGGGCTCGTCTACGGATCCGGGAGGGGAGAGCAGGCCGTCTTCTGGCGCTGGACCTGGGGCGGTTGGAAGACCGTGATGTACGACCTCACCTCGGACACGCCGAAACGTGTCTGGGAGTCCGAGGAATACTTCGCCCGCCCCGGCTACACGCCTCGTAGCGACGACAAGGCGTTTTACGAGTTTCGCGATGGCGTTCTGATGCTGGGCTTTCCTGACGGTGGCTACCAGGCCGCCGGAGCGATACCTCTGGGCGAGGCCGAAACCCTGCGGCACGGCTTCGTCGCCGGTTCTCGGCTGGCGGATTCCTACCGTCGCCGTGAGGTGCTGATCGCCCGGGACCCGTCGATGAACCGGCCGCCCCAGGCGGACTTTGCACCGACAGGGCTCATCGAGTGCGCCTCTGCGGAGGGGACGCCGGTCAGGTTGGATGGTCGCCGGTCCACGGATCCGGACTCTTCATCGGGGACCCGCGATGACCTTGCGGCCTGGTCCTGGAGCCTCGATGAGGTTGCCCTCGGTCGCGGGCCGGAGCTCGAGCTGGAACTGGACAAGGGGCTGCACTCGGTGACCCTGGAGGTAGAGGATCGCCTGGGAGCGATCTCTCGAACCACGGAGCCTCTGGAGGTGGTCGACCGGACTCCGCCTGAGATTTCGCTGGCGCTCCAGCCGGTTCCCGAGTCGCGGGTAGTCACCCGGCGCTGGGATGTTCTGGCCGGGGCGTCGGATCTTTGCGACGGAGCGTTGCCCGCCCAGCGAGAACTGCGCCTTCCGGCCGGTGCTCTGAATGCGGTGGTTGGTTACCAGCCGGGCGACGAATACGCGATCGGCGTTCAATGGTCCTCAGCCCCGCCCCAGGTGCATCTGAGCGGTCCTGACGAGATGACCATTCGAGGCTATTGGGAGCAGGTCGCGCATCGGGGTGCGCTCCGGTTGTCTCCGGAGCCGTCGGTAACGCTGGCTCTGGTCTCACGCCCGGGACCGCTGGTCACACGCTACGAACTCGGCGACGAGCTCCAACTGCGGGGCGCCAGCGCGTCAGGGAGTGGCGCGGACCTGGTCTTCACGGGGCGAGCGACCGACGCTGCAGGACTCTCCGGCCTCGAGGAGGTGTCCTTGACCGAGACGATTGCCGGCCTGTGCGCCGAACTGCCGTCGAATGCGGTCTGCTACGATCGCAGCCGGTAGTTTCGCCGGCCATTCGAACGAGGTTCGCTGCTCATGTCCGAGACGCGCCGGATCACCAGTGCCAGTCCCTATGAAGAGCAGTTCGGATTCTGCCGGGCTCTACGCATCGGCGACCGCATCGAGGTTGCCGGGACGGCGCCGATCGGTCCCGACGGCAAGACCGTCGGTGTCGGAGACCCCGCGGCCCAGGCCCGCCGCTGCTTCGAGATCATGATCGAGGCGATCGAGCAGCTGGGCGGCAGCGCTCGGGACGTGGTGCGGACACGGATGTTCCTGACCCACATCGAGGACTGGGAAGCGGTCGGCCGGGTTCACGGCGAGTTCTTCGCCGAGATCAAGCCGGTGGCGACGATGATCGGTATCGGCAAACTGATCGATCCGGACTGGCGGGTCGAGTTCGAGGCGGAAGCCCTCCTCCGAGACGGCGCCGAGGGTTAGACTGCTCGCGCCCGTTGCGGCGAGGAGGATGCGATGAAGCGTGTGGCATGGCTTGCTGGGTTGCTGTTGATTCTGGCTGCCTGCGGCGGCGGGGGAGGCGGCACGACCGCTCCGGAGCCCGCGCCGGAACCCGCCCAGACCGAAGACGCGGGTCTGGCGCAGCTCGTCGAGTGGATGAGCGGTTCCTTCAGCAGCGAGCAGCAGTCGATCGACGACGACCGCTTCTTCCACATCCAGCTCCACGTCGCCCGGGTCTGGCCCGAGCGTGAGGATGCGTTCTGGCTCTACGTCGAGCAGGCTGCCGCATCGGCTCCCGAGAGTCCCTACCGCCAGAGGATCTACCGGTTGACCCGGCTGTCCGACGAGGTGATGGAGAGCCGCATCTTCGAACTGGACGGCCCCGAGGCCTACGTCGGCGCCTGGCAGGACCCCCAGCGGTTCCAGGACGCGACGCCGGACTCGTTGACCTACCGCACCGGGTGTGAGGTCTTGCTCAAGTTCGCCGGCGACCGTGTCGTCGGGGGCACCCTGGGCAACCTCTGCAAGAGCGCCCTGCGCGGCGCGTCCTACGCCACGACCCGGGTCGACATCGGCGCCACGGGCATGGTCAGCTGGGACCAGGGCTTCGATGCCGAGGACACCCAGGTCTGGGGCAGCGAGGTCGGCGGCTACCGTTTCCTGCGGGTGGAGTAGCGGGGGATCGAATCACTCGTGGTCGAGGCAGGCGCTGCGGGCCTCTTCGACGATGTCGTCGAGCACCGGCCAGGGATCGATCTCAGGGTCGGGTACCAGCCCGTCGTAGATAAACGGCAGGGCGCACTCGCGGAACTCCTGCTCGAAACAGCGCCGTTCGGCTTCCGAAAACGCGTCGTTCGGGGAGCCGTACGGACCCTGGAAACCGAGCACAGAGCTGACCGTATCGTCGACCAGGTGAACCAGGGCGAGAGACGGAGACCAGAACTCGCCTTCGAACTCAACCCAGTCCTGCGGTTCTCCGAAGCGGAACCGCTGGCGCGACCAGGCTGCGAGTTCCTCCAGGGTTCTTCGACCGGCTGCCCATTCCCCGATGGCCGTCCGCACCTCCGCCGCGTAGAAGGGCTCACCGTGGGTCAAGAGGTCGAGCTCGCGCGGAACTTCGGTCACGAGCTCTGCCCGGGATTTGCAGACGAAACGGTCTCCTGCGACCGGTTCTCCACAGTTGATCGTCAGCAGGTAGCGTTTTCCGGCCACGACCGGATAGTGTCCGTCGCAGCCGTTCAGCCTTTCCCTCGGCCAATCCAGCCGTACCCGGCCACGATCGGGCCCCTTCCACGCGCGATACACGTCGAAGGTGAAATCCGCATCCGTGGCGGTCGCCTCGTACACCAGTACGGCTCGCTTCAGGGTGTAGGCGCCCGGTTCGATGACCCGCCCGGTGTCGCACGGGTAGGCAGCCTGTACCGCGAACGCGAGTCCGAGAATCAAGAACCGGCGTCGACGGGAGGGGGAGCAGCGTTGCGCTCGCCGTCCGGTTGTTCGCTCGCAGACGGCCATCGGACCTAGCCGGCGTCTCCGGCCTGGGCAGCGGCGTCTTCCTGCTTCTTCCCGGCGAACCAGAGGCCGGCGCCGACGACGATCAACGCGATGCGGATGACCATCCCCACCGTGGTGCCCCAGTTATCGATCCACATCAGCAGCGTGAACTCACGCTCCATCATGTTCAAGACGAACGATCCGGCGCCCATCAGCACCATGAAGCCCCCGAGTCCCTTCATCGGTACCCCCTGACTGGTTTGTTCGGACGGTTGAGTCGCAAAACCGCTCCGAGGTGGAGCGGCACCTGGCGGGAGCATACGACGACTTCCGGGGAGCGCCAAGCTCCCGGCCAAACTGTCGTGGGGCGGGGGCGGCTACCGTCCGGGCTCAGCGACCGGCGACGGCGTCCCGGGCGGGCTGTCCCTCGTCGACCAGGTAGACCATGGTCTCGAGGGTGCGGGCCGCCGCGGCGATGGCGTCCCACTGGGCCAGGGTCAGCTCCAGGTTGTCCGCCTTCTCCTCGCCGATCAGCAGACGCTGGTCGAAATGCCGCTCGCAGGCGGCGAGGCAGGCCAGCAGGCGCACCGGCCAGTCCTGCTCGCGGAGTTCCGGAGCATGGCCGTCGCGGACGTCGTCGGACAGCATGTCCAGCGCCCGCTCGATCTTCTCGATTCGCTTACCGCGCACGCGCAGCCAGGCACGTTGGCGGGAGCGTTGCTCGGGCATCGGGCCTGCGAGGATCGGGTCGTCGCCGTTGCGCAGCTTCTCCACGTCCCGGTACGCCTCGACCACCCGCTTGAGGTAGCGGCGGGTCGCGACCGGCGGAATCTCGCCGGTCTCGTGCATCCGGTCACGCCAGTAACTGACGTAGCGCAGCATGTCTCCCTGCCAGCGGCAGTTGTCCAGCCCGAGGGTGTTCTCGGGACTGACCAGCTCCTGTCGCAGCTGTTCCACCGAGTCGAACATCCGGATCTGCTGTTCGCTGGCGCCGCGGGGAGCGCGCCGGGCCATCAACCAGGGCTCCGCTGCTGCGGTTTCCGGAGCGTCGGCCGCGGCGATCAGCGGCGGGTCCGACGCCGGCGGGGGCGGCGGAGGGGCATCGTCGGGCAGCATCAACCAGAGCATGCCGTCCCCACCCTTGCCGTTGGCCAGCGACTGGATGGAGAGCTTCCACTGGCCGCTGGAGCTCAGGCCGCGCTCGTCGACCAGCACCTCGATCCGCTGGGGCGACGGACCCGACCGGCGCACGATGCCGAGGCCGTTGGGCGGTTCGATCTTGAAGGTCAGCACCGGGAGGCCGGTCCATTCGGCCTCGATGGCCAGCACGCCCTTGTGTTCGACGTCGAAGGAGAGCTCGAAGCCCGCCCTTCGCCCCTCGGGGATCTCCAACCGGTAGGGCCAGGTCTCCGCCGAGGCGGGAGCCGCCGAACCGAGGGCCAGGGCGACCGTCAGGATGCAGAGTGTCTTCGCTGCTAACTTGTTGAAATCAAATTGGATGCGCACGTGGCCTCGCGTTCGCCGAAGGGCGTTCGCGGCAAAATATAATTCCGCGAAACCGCGGAAACCACACGAGGGCCTCGGTGGCTATCCGGCGCCGTGGATCCTCGAGATGCCGAGTAGGCTGATGCCGATCACAAGCGCGGCGCCGGCGATTCCGGCCAGGCGGCTGCGCAGGATCCGCCCGGCGCTCCCCGGCGAGGCGTACTCGATCAGGGGTAGCGCGGCGATCAGCCACAGCACCCCGTAGCAGACGAAACCGAAGGGGTTGAACTCCCAGGCGGCGCGCCAGTCTCCGTGGGAGATGGCACAGACCGCCCGGGTCAGCCCGCAGCCGCCGCAGGACATTCCGCTGATCCGGGAGAACCAGCACAACGGAATCTGCGGCAGCGTTGCCGGGGTGTAGACGAAGGACACCGCCAGGGCGGTCGCGGCCGCCAGGCCGCCGGCGCCGAGCGTCCCGGAGATACGCCTGCCCGTCATCGATCAGATGGCCGAGGTCGAGGACCCGCTCTGGACCAGCTTCTTGAGCTCGAACAGCTTGATCATGTAGACGATCAAGATGACCAGTCCGACGATGGCGGTGAC
Source organism: Acidobacteria bacterium Mor1 (assembly GCA_001664505.1). Taxonomy (GTDB): domain Bacteria; phylum Acidobacteriota; class Polarisedimenticolia; order Polarisedimenticolales; family Polarisedimenticolaceae; genus Mor1. The sequence goes on along the minus strand of CP011806.1, from coordinate 1,992,582 downwards.
GCAGCCGAGGTACGGGATCATCGCCGTGAGGAACAGGATCGGGATGGCCCAGCCGAGGGTCTGTCCGCAGTCGCCGTGGCTCTGGTCCCCCTGAGCGTCGAAGTAGGCGCGGAAGGACTCGGGAAGCTTGGGGTAGACGAAGAATCCCAGGATCAGGTTGACGCAGGGAACCAGCAGCAGCCAGATCATCAGCGGCGAGGTCCTGCGGTACTGCTCGGGAATCCCGTTCAGGAGCGACGTGAGCAGCAGGTTGATGATGATCTGGGGGATCAGCGCGATCCCGAACCCGATCAGCAGCGCCATCAGCATGCCGACGCCTGCGCCTAGTTGTTCGAGGCTTTCTCCGGATTCCATCTGGGGGCCCTTTCGTTGTAGCTTGAGTCGGTACGTTCGCGGGATTCTCCCGAAAACCCGGCAGCGGGTCAATCCCGCGGCCCCGGTTGCTGCGGACGGTTTCAGGGTGAGCACGGCGTGATTCGATTGGAAGGCATCGAGCGGCAATTCGGGCCGCAGGTCCTGTTCGACGGGCTGAGCTGGACGATCCAGCCCCAGTCCCGGGTGGGGCTGGTCGGCCCCAACGGGGCGGGCAAGACCACCCTGTTGCGCATGATCACCGGCCAGGACCGCCCCGACGGCGGGAGTGTGCAGAAGCCCAACGCCTTGCGTATCGGATATCTGTCCCAGGAGGTCGAGACCATCGAAGGGGGCTCGGTGCTCAACGTGGTGCTGGCCGGCTTCCCGGAGGTGCGCACCCTGGAGGACCGGTTGGCCGAGCTCGAGCGAGAAATGTCCCGGCTCACCGAAGGGGACGAGCAACTCGCAGGCATGACCGAGCGCTACGGCGAACTGCGCCAGCAGTTCGAGGCGCTGGGCGGCGATGAGGTCGAAGCCCGCGCCCGGGCGATTCTCTCGGGCCTGGGTGTGACCGAGGACCTGCATCACGCCGACGTCGAGAAACTCTCGGGCGGTTGGCGCATGCGGGTGGTCCTCGCCGGGCTGCTGCTGGGCGAGCCCGGCGTGTTGCTGCTCGATGAGCCGACCAACCATCTGGACCTCGAGGCGATCGACTGGCTCGAGCAGTTTCTCGACGCCTACGAGGGCGCCTTCGTCGTGGTGTCCCACGATCGCTACTTCCTCAACCGCATGGTGCGGGAGGTAGTGGAGTTGGACCGCGGGGTGATCACCCGTTTCCCCGGCTCCTACGACAACTACCTGACCGAGCGGGCGGAACGGGAAGAGCGCCTGGAGGCCGCGGCGAAGCAGCAGGCCAAGGAGCGGGCCAAGGTCGAACGTTTCATCGAACGCTTCCGCTACAAGAACACCAAGGCCAAACAGGTGCAGTCGCGGATCAAGGCGCTGGAGAAGCAGGAGACGATCCACGTCGAGTCCCGTGGGGGCAGCGTGCGCTTCGGATTCCCGCCGGCGCCCCGCAGCGGCGATATCGCCGTGCGCATCGAAGACCTGGCCAAGAGCTACGGCGACAACGAGGTCTACCGCTCGCTGAACCTGATGCTGCGCCGAGGGGAGCGCATTGCGCTGATGGGCCCCAACGGCGCCGGCAAATCGACGCTGCTCAAGATGCTGGCGGGCAAGGTCGACTACGACGACGGTGAGCTGGAGCTGGGCCACAACGTGGTGCGCCGCTACTACGCCCAGCACCAACTCGACGAACTGGACGCCGAGGCCACGGTGCTCGAAGAGATGGAGTCGGTGGCCCCGTTGGACCTCCGGCCGCGGCTTCGTTCGATGCTCGGCAGCTTCCTGTTCAAGGGTGAAGCGGTGGAGAAGCGGGTCGGTGTGCTCTCCGGAGGGGAGAAGGCGCGGCTGGCGCTCTGCAAGTTGCTGGTGCGGCCGATGAACCTGCTGCTGCTGGACGAGCCGACCAACCACCTCGACCTGCCCAGCCGCGAGGTGCTGGAGGAGGCGCTGAACCAGTACGAGGGCACCCTCGTGTTGATCTCACACGATCGTTATTTCATCAACCGGGTGGCGACCTCGATCGCCATCGTGGGTGGCGGACGGGCCGAGGTGCATCCCGGCGACTACGACAGCTACGTCGAGTGGAAGCGCTGGCGGGCGAGCCAGGGGCAGCCGGTGACCCTGGACGACACCGAGCGTCCGGACCAACCGGTGGCCTCGTCCACGCCGGCGGAAAAACAGGCCGCCCGCCAGAAAGACAAGGAATCCCGGCGGCTCGAGGCCGAGGAGCGCAACCGGCGCTACCGGGAACGCAAGGCCCGGGAGGAGCAGCTGGGGCCGGTGGAGCAGGAGATCCAGCTGCTGGAGAGCCGGATCGAGACGCTGACGGCTCGCCAGGCGGATCCCGAGGTCTACTCCAATCCCGAGGCTGCTGCGGAGATCGGCAAGGAACTGGCCGACGCGGAATCGAAGCTGGCCGAGCTCTACGAGCGTTGGGAGGCCCTGGCCGAGGCCTTTCCGGAATAGAATGCGCGTCCCCGTTCAATGAGGATTTGCTGAGACATGGATTTCTTGATGGATCCCGGATTCTGGGTGGCGTTGTTTTCGGTGACCCTGGTGCAGATCGCCCTGGGCGCGGACAACCTGATCATCATCACCATCATCGCCAACAAGCTTCCGCCCAGCGAGCGGGACAAGGCGGTGCGCTGGGGGTTGATCCTGGCGATGCTGTTCCGCATCGTGCTGCTGTCCCTGGTCAGCTACATCCTGACCTACGCCATCTCGGTCTTCAATTCGATGGACACCTATCTGTTCGGCATTCACTTCGAAGCCGAGTGGAACGTCAAGTCCATCGTGCTGATCCTCGGCGGGTTGGTGTTGATCTGGAAGGGCATCAAGGAACTGCGGGTCAAGGCCAAGGGGGTCGGCGAGAAGGAACTGGGCAAGGCGGGGAAGTTCGCCGAGGTCGTCACGGTGATCGTGGCGATGAACCTGCTCTTCTCGGTGGATTCGATCCTGACCGTCGTCGGCATGACCGACCGCTTCCCGGTGATGGTCGGTTCGGTGGTCATCTCGGTGGCGTTGATGCTGGCCTTCGCCGCGAAGATCGCCGACTACCTGAGCAGGAACCCGGACTTCGAGATCCTCGGCCTGTTCGTGATGCTGCTGATCGGCTTCGTGCTGTTCCTCGAGGGCGGTCATGTCGCTCATCTGAAGGTCGGCGACGATTCCTTCCCCTACGTGCCCCAGTGGATCGTGATCTTCGTGCTGATCCTGATGTTCTGCGTCGATCTCTACCAGAACTGGTACGAGCGCAAACGGGAACAGCACCCGGTGGAGTTGCACCACCGCAAGAAGTAGCGGTCGAAACCGAACGCAGCCCTGTAACCGCACCCGCCCCGGCGGCGTTGTTCGGGCAAGGGGGCAGGGGCGACTTCCGTCCCGGGAGAACTCCCGTTCGGAGGTGGCCCGATGCGTCGTCGAACCATTGCCTGGCTGATCGTGGTCCTGGTCTCGCTGCTCCCGCTGGGTTGCGGCTCGAGTTCCGATGAGGATCCCGCTGCTGCACCGCCGGAAGACCCGGCAGCCTCGCCGATGGCCGAGACCCTCGACGGTTTCATCGACGCCGTAGTCGAGGCCCACGGCGTCCCCGGTCTCAGCGTCGCGGTGGTTCATGAGGGGGAGGTCGTCTACAGCGCCACCCGGGGTGTCGCCGACACCGAGAGCCGGGCGCCGCTACAGGCCGGGCACCTGCTGCACTTCGCCTCGGTATCCAAGCCCTTCGTCGCCACGGCGATCATGCAACTCGTCGAGGACGGCAAGCTGGGGCTCGACGATACCGTGGTTTCCCACTTGCCCTACTTCAAGCTGCAGGATGCGGCTGCGGCCGAGATCACCATTCGCCAGATGCTCAACCACACCTCGGGCATGCCCGACGTCTCGGACTACGACTGGCGCAACCCGCAGAGCGGCGAGGGTGAGGCGGAAAAGTACGTAAGGGAGCTCGCGGACGAGAGCCTCATCGCCCCGCCGGGGGAGCAGGCGCGCTACAGCAACCGGGCCTTCGACACCCTCGGTGACCTGATCGCCAAGGTCAGCGGGCAGAGCTTCGAGGACTTCATGGAGGCCCGGATCCTGGAGCCGCTGGGCATGACCCACAGCACGTTCTTCTATCCGGAGATCCCGCAGGAGCGGCGAACGACCGGTCACGGCTGGGACTACGAACCGGTGGCCCTGGGGCATTACCCCTACAACCGCCGCCACGCCCCGAGTTCGACCCTCAACTCCAACCCGCCGGAGATCGCCCGCTGGATCCAGGCCAACCTCAACCGGGGCGAACTGGACGGCCGGCGGATCCTGTCCGAAGCGGCGTTCGACGAGTTGTGGAAACCCGGCCCCGCGTGGGGGCGGCGCCACGTCGGCCTGAGCTGGTTCATCGGCGAGGTCGACGGACAACGAACCGTGGCCCACAGCGGTGGAGACGATGGATTCCGCAGCTACCTGATGCTCCTGCCCGAGAGCAACAGCGGCTTCGCCGTGGTCTCCAACTACAGCCGCTGCCCCACAGGGCTGCTACGGGACGGATTGACGGCGGTTCTGCTGGGGCAGGAGCTTCCTGAGGTCAAGCGTCCGATCCTGAGCGAGTTCGCGCCGCTCTATCGAGACCAGGGTATCGAACAGGCGGGTGCGTTCTACCGGCGGGTGATCGACGAGCAGGATGCGACCTACGCCTACTCTCCCGACCCGCTCAACGACTTCGGCTACTACCTGATGGGCCGGGAGGAGTACGACCGGGCGGTCGAGGTGCTGGCGCTCAACGTCGAACTCTACCCCGACGTGGCCAACGGCTACGACAGCCTGGGCGAGGCCTATCTCGAGCAGGGCAACGACGAGCTGGCCGGCGTGAACTACGCAAGGGCGCTGGAGATGGACCCGGACAACGACCACGCTCGGGAGGTGTTGAAGAGGCTGGCCGGGGGCTAGCCCCGGCGCCGGCTACTTCAACTCGAGCAGGTTGTCCGGGGGGCGGCCGACCACCGCCTTGTTGCCGGCGACACCGATCGGGCGCTGCAGCAGAGTCGGGTGCTCGGCCATCAGCGGAATCAGCTTGGACGCCGGTTCATCGCCGCGCAGTCTCAGCTCCTTGAACGCCTTGTCGTTCTTGCGCAGCACGTCGTGGACCTTCAGGCCCAGCTTCTTCAGCACCGAGCGGATCTCCGTCGCCGAGAGCGGCTCCTTGCGGTACTCCCGGTAGCGGTACTCGATCCCGTGTTCGTCGAGCAAGGCGACCGCCTTGCGACAGGTGCTTCAGGTCTTGGTGCAGATCAGTTCGATCATGGTCGTCTCCCGGGTCCGGCGATCTTCGCCGCCGCCCAAACGGCGCTCCGCCGTTCAGCCCATCTTGCGGCTGCGTTCGAGGATCGTCTTGAGGTTGGAAACCGTGTTGGCCTTCTTGCGTTCGGAGAAGCCGAGGATATCTCCCAGGGCGTCGCCGATGTGGGGGATGTAGCGCTCGATGTAGGCCCGTTTCTTCAGTTCGTCGGCCTCCCGGCGCCGCTTGCGCACGAAGGTGGCCAACCGCCGGCCGGCTTCCTGCAGCGCCAGCCGGATCTCCTTGATGATCTCGGGGTAGGAGGCGACCGCCTCCTTGGACTCCGACGTGAACGGCACCCAGACCGACGCGATGTGCACCACCACCGACATCGGCGCGGTCGGCAGGGCACCCCGGGACTGTTGTAGGCCGTACTTCTTCCAATCGGTACCCAGCACCGACTTGCTGATGGCGCAGGCGGATTGCTGGTACTGCAGCGGCACCCGGTTGGCAAAGCGATACAGGGTCACCAGCTCGTCGGCAGGCTGTTCTCCGCCGTAGACCAGGCCGACCTCGATCTGGAACGGGTTGCCCCGGTAGACCGCCGGAGGGCGGGTCACCGCGGTGAAGAAATCCGACGGGATCCGGGTGTCCAGTCCGCGGGCCAGCAGCTCTTCGCCGATGGGGGAAAGGCACGCCGTCGGCGGCGCCAGGACCTTGACCTTGGGAATCGCCTTGAACAGCGCTTCGAGCTGGTTGGCGTTGAGGCTCTTGGGCCGCGCCTTGGGCGACAGCTTGGCCTCCTCGATGATCCTGTCGGCCACGGCGCCGCTGACCCGGCTGAAATCCTGCTGGAGCGCGCTCCGCAGGTGTTTGCCCTGGGTCTCCTTCATCATCCGCATCAGGATGCCGAGTTCGACGCCGTAAGGGTGCGGTTTGATCTCCAGGGCTTCCTTGGGCAGTTCCGGCGAGACCCGGGGGTACTGAACCGCTTCTCCCTTGGGCGGGTAGTAGAAGATCGTGGCGTGGGGGTTGGCCAGGGCGGTCTGCTCGATGTAGTCGTCCACCGAGCGGCGTCCCTTCTTGTAGGTCGCTTCCAGTTCGATCTCGACCCGGGTGCCATGGTCGACCGGCCACTCGACCACGTCGTCCTTGCTCACCACCGGGGCGTTCTTCTTGGTGTCGACGGCGACCTCGAACTGATGGGCCTGCTTGCGCTTTCCGGTGCGCGAGAAGATCCGTACCGGCTTGCCGGTGGTCAGCATGCCGTACATGCCCGCCGCCGAGATACCGATGCCTTGCTGGCCCCGCTGCTGTTTGAGGCGGTGGAACTTCGAGCCGTAGAGCAGCTTGCCGAAGATCTTGGGCACCTGGGCCTTGACGATGCCGGGGCCGTTGTCCTGGATCGCGACCCGGTAGCGTTCGGGGCCCATCTCCATGATCTCGATCATCAGCTCCGGCAGGATGCCCGCCTCTTCGCAGGCATCCAGGGAGTTGTCCACCGCTTCCTTGATCGTGGTCAACAGCGCCTTCTGCGGGTTGTCGAAGCCGAGCAGGTGGCGGTTCTTGGTGAAGAATTCGGAGACGGAGATGTCCCGCTGCCGGGCGGCCATCGAGGTGGCGTCTTCGCGGGAGCGCGCCTTCTTCTTCGTGCCGGTCTTCTTCGCGGTCTTGCGGGTCGCGGCCATCGGCCCCTCCATCGATCGAGACGCCGGGATTCTATATCCACCCTCCTGGGTTTCGATAGAATCCGACAGGAGCGACCGGAGGACCGATGACCCGAAAGGAGCGCTGGTGGAGCCGCGGGCTGGTATGGGCCGTGGCCGCATTGGCCACCGCCTTCACCGTGACCCTCGCCTTGCCCCCCTTTCTCGCCGAGGGGCCGGCGGCGGTGATCCGCCTGCTGGCATCGCCGAGCTGCCACCAGATGCCCTGGCGCAGCCTGATGATCGACGGTGAGCCCATGGCGGTTTGCGCCCGATGCATCGGGCTCTATGCCGGCGGGACCCTGGGGCTGTGGGCCTACGGTTTCTTGGCCAGGCCCGGCTACCGGCCCCCGACCTCCTGGTTCCTGGCCGCCCTGGGGCTCAACGTGCTGGACGTGGGGCTCGGGATCCTGGGATTGCCCAATCTGCCCAATGTGCCCCGGGCACTCCTCGGGGTCGGTACCGGAGCGGTGATCGGCCTGTTCCTGGGAACCGGAGTTGCCGCCATTGCGTTGCAATGGGCGCGAGGCCGGGGTGGAACCGCCCCGGCGCCTTCGGCCGACTCCGAATCGGCGGTCTGAGAGGAACGATTTGCAGCAACCGAGCATGTTCAAGTGGGCGCTGATCCCGGGCGTGATCTTCGGCCTGATCTCCGCGGGGACCTCCCTCGGCTGCTGCGGCTGCGTGGATTGCCTGACCTGCTTCGGCACGGTCTGGGGCTCCTCGCTGGTCGCGGCGCTGTTCTACTCCCAGGAGTGCCGCCGAGTCGGGTATCCCTTCGACGCCGGCCCCGGGGCGATGCTGGGACTCTGGACCGGGTTGATCAACGCCATGACCTCGACGGTCTTCGGCGCGCTGTTCGGCTTCCTGATTCTGGGCATGTGGACGGTTTCGGTGCCTTTCCTCGAGGCCTTCGGCGAGGACATCGACGGGTTGAGCGTTGCCGAGTGGTTCGGCAGCACCGCCCTGGCCGGTTTGTCCGGCCTGGTCCAGCTGATCTTCGCCCTGTTCTTCTCTCTGATCGTCGGCGCCGTGTTTGGTACCCTCGGAGGCGTGATCGGCGGCGCGCTCTTCCGCGTCGACCCCGCCCCGGCGGCGGCCCCGGTTACGGTGCAGGCGCCCCGGCGTGAGCAGGACGCTCCCCCCGAGGGCTGATCCGCTCAGGAGGAGATCGAATGAACAGTCCGTCGAAGTTGAAACCGGCTCTGATTGCGGGACTCGGGCTGGGTGCTGCCTCGGGCATCCCGTTCGTGAATATCTGTTGCTGCTTGATCGCGATCGGCGCGGGGGTCCTGGCGGCGTTCCTGCTGTCCAAGGACTCCAAGTCGGTCGGAGCCGCGTTCGGCGTGGGCGACGGCGTGATCGTGGGCCTGTTGACCGCGGTGTTCTTCACCCTTGCGGCCACGGTGCTGGCCACCGGATTCAGTCTGGTGATGCCGTCGGACCCCGAGCAGATGTTCGAGATGATGGAAGGCATGGGGATCGAGATTCCCGACGACGCCCGCGACGGCTTCGGCGGCGGCGGCGAAGCCGTCGGCATGGGGATGACCGTGATCTCGGGCATCATCATGTACGGCCTGTTCGGCCTCATCTTCTGCACCCTGGGTGGTCTGCTCGGCGGCGTGTTGTTCAAGAACGAACCTGAGGCGTCCGGCGAAGCGACTCCCGGCGTCTGACGATTCGACCGTTCGCGTACGCGGTGTCCGCTGACGGACGCCGCGTGCGCACCGTTCACCCCACCGATGCAGCCGTTTGCTCCGGGATTCGAACCGGGGTGAGCTGGCTCGCCCGTTGCAGTTCTCGAGGGGCGCGGATGGGAGCAGGGTGCTCCCGACCAGCGCCGGCCGGTTCGGGACCCCCGCCGGCGATGGGAACTGCCGCCGGGTGGGGATCGAGGTTTTCGGAGGCGACTTCGATCCCCGCTCGTACTGCTGCAGATCGTCCCGGGTAGCCTCCGGGATTCCTCGAACGAGGAGCACTTCATTGAGCGTGAAGACCCCGGTGTTTCTCGGCGACGGCGCCGACGCCCCCTTCGAAGAGGCCCGTGTCGCGGTGGTCTCGATGCCCCTCGAGGCTACGGTCTCCTACGGCGGCGGAACGGCGGGAGGCCCCGCCGGCATCCTGGAAGCGTCGACCCAGGTCGAGCTCTACGACGAGCAGCTCGGCTTCGAGCCCTACAGGGCCGGGATCTGGACCGACCCCGCCCCGGTGGATACCGCCGGACCCATCGAGCAGAGCCTCCAGCGCCTGACCGGCCGGGTCGGGGAGCTGCTCGATGCCGGCAAGTTCGTGGTGACCCTCGGCGGCGAGCACTCGCTGACCCCCGCAGCGGTGGCCGCAGCGGCGTCTCGGCAAGACGGCCTGGTGCTGGTCCAGCTCGATGCCCACGCCGATCTGCGGGAGAGCTACGAGGGCTCGCCCCACAGCCACGCCTGCGCCGTCGCTCGCAGCCTCGACCATGTCGCCGAGGTCCGGGCCCTGGGGATCCGCAGCTACTCCGTCGAGGAGGCGGAGCGCATCCGGGCCGGGATTCCGGGGTACCGGGTGCTCCACGGCTGGGAAATGGCTCGCCCCGGCTGGGCCCAACGGGCTCTCGAGGGGCTGGCCGGCCGCCCGGTCTACCTGACCGTCGACGTCGACTACTTCGATCCGGCGCTGATTCCCGCCACCGGGACGCCTGAGCCGGGGGGGCCGGACTGGTGGGAAACGATTTCGTTTTTGACGGAATTATTCGAAATGAGCCGGGTGGTGGCCTGCGATGCCGTGGAACTGGCCCCCGCTCCGGGGCAATCCCACGCCGATTTCACCGTGGCCCGGCTGATCCACAAGCTGATCGGACTCCACGCCCGCAGCCTCCAACTGCCCGGAACCGGGGTGGATTGACACTGTGGTAGGTAGCTGCCTAAGTTAGCAACGAGATGATTACGGGCTTCAACACCGACGTCGACTACGCCGGACGGGTCTACCACGTTCAGACCGAGGACAAGGGTCTCAAGAACCCGATCATCGAGAGCCTCGTCTACAGCGGCGGCGAGATCATCACCTCGGTCAAGTCCGAGTACGAGGAGCTCGTGCCCCAGGGCGAGGAAGCGGAGACCGAGGTCCTGCGCCGGATGGAAGTCCAGCATCAGAACCTGATCCGCGACATCCGCAACGGCCGCTTCGACCCCGAGGGCCCCAAGCCCTTCGGCTACAACATCATCAGCAACAAGAGCCTGGACGAGGTCGTCCTCGACTACCTGGTCGAGCAGCCCGGCCTGCGCCACGTTCGCATCGAGATGGAAAACGCGCCGACGTTGATCTTCGGTGAGTCTCCGGTGCTGCACCTGCGCGTCGTCGACGAGGAGACCGACCGGCCGGTGTCCGCCGCCAACGTGGTGGTCAAGTTGATCTCCACCGAGCACAAGCCCACGCAGCTCGAGAGCGGAAGCACCGACCCCGACGGAAGGCTGACGACCAACATCGAGCTTCCCGAGGATGCCGCCGGCGAATGCGCCGTGGTCTGCCAGGCCGAGATCGACGGCCACAACTGCGAGATCAAGCGCTACATCAAACGCCCCGAAGAAGCCCGCTAGCCGTCGGCGACGCGGCGGGTGCCGCGGGCGCGGGCCATTTCGCGATCGGCTTCCTGCCGTTTCTTGGACTCCCGCTTGTCGTGACTCTTCTTGCCCCGGGCGATGGCGATCTCGACCTTGACCCGGCCGTTCTTGAGATACATCCGCGTCGGAACGAGGGTCAGGCCGCCGCTGCCTCCGGTGTCGACCTCCTTGGCGATCTTGCGGATCTCGTGGCGGTTGAGCAGCAGTTTGCGCACCCGTAGCGGGTCGGGGTTGTCGTAGCCCCCGTGGGTGTAGGGGGAGAAGTGCACGCCGATGAGGAACACCTCGCCGTTCTTCAGCTTGGCGTAGCCTTCCTTGAGGTTGACCTTGCCCTCCCGGGCAGACTTCACCTCGGTGCCGGTCAGCACGATGCCGGCCTCGAATTTTTGCAGCAACTCGAAGTTGTGCCGGGCCGCCCGGTTCTGCGCCAGCAGCGGCTCGCTCTTTTTCTTGTCGCCCTTGCCCTTCTTCGCCATCTCAGTCCTCGCCAAGCTCCGCAAGATAGCGCTGAAGCTCCGCGCGTTTCATCCCGCTGTCCTTCGCCACCCGGCGCAGCGCCTGCCGCCGATCGCCGGTTTCTTCCAGGGCGGCGCGCCAGAGCGCCAGCACCTGCTCCGCCCGGTCATCCCGATGCACCGCCGTGGGGTCGGCACCGTCGAGGACCAGGGCGATCTCTCCCTTGATCTCTCCGTCACCCAGCTGCGCGAGCACGCCGGCTGCGCTGCCGCGCAGCAGGGTCTCGTGGACCTTGGTCAGTTCACGTCCGAGCACCAGCTTCCGTTCGCCGAGCACCTCGGAGATATCCGCGAGGCACTCCCGAATGCGGTGGGGTGTTTCGTAGACCACCACCGTACGGGTCTCGCCGGCCAGTTCCCGTAGCCGCCTCCGGCGCTCGCCTGCCCGGTGGGGCAGAAAGCCGTCGAACACGTAGCGGTCCGCCGGCATGCCGCTGGCCGAGAGCAGCGTCGTCACCGCCGAGGCCCCCGGAATCGGCGACACCGTCAACCCCTCTTCCAGCGCCGCCTCGACCAGGGCCGCTCCGGGGTCGGCGATCCCCGGCGTTCCGCCGTCGGAGACCAGGGCGACCCGTTCACCCCGGCGGATCCGTTCGAGGATCGGATCCAGCCGCTCCCGTTCGTTGAACCGGTGACAGGAGAGGGTCGGAACCTCGATTTCATAGCGGGCCAGCAGCCGCCCCGTACGCCGGGTGTCTTCGCACGCGACCACATCCACCTCCCGCAGCAGGCGGAGCGCACGAGGCGAAATGTCTTCCAGGTTGCCGAGCGGAGTGGCGACCACGTAAAGGGTGCCGGACACGGCGGAGACTTTAGCACGCGGCCGCGGAGGGGCGGCGCGTCAGCTCTTCCAGTCGCGGGGGTAGCGGAAGTCCCAGTTGATCGAGCGGGTCGACATCTTGGCGATGACCGGCAGACGCCGCTTGAACTGGGAGCGCAGCACCAGCTTGGTCACCCGGTCGATCATCTCCGGCGAGAACCCTCGCTCCAGCGCCGAAGCCCGGCTGATGCGGGCATCGATCAGGAGCGCCAGCAGCCGGTCGACCTCGTCGTAGCTGAAGCCGAGTTCCTTCTCGTCGGACTGATCCGGCCACAGGTCCGCCGAGGGGGGCTTGTCCAGGATCGACCGGGGCACGCCCAGATGAGCCGAGAGCTGCCGTACCTGAGCCTTGTAAAGATCGCCCAGCGGGTTGATCGCCGAGGCCAGGTCGCCGTTGAGGGTGCCGTAGCCCAGGAGCAACTCGGTCTTGTTGCTGGTGCCCAGCACCAGCGCCCGGTGTGCCGCCGAGCGGTCGAACAGCACCGTCATCCGGCAGCGGGACATCACGTTGCCCAACCGGTTGCGGTCGATCTCGCCCGAGGTAACGCCGACGAAGCCGTCGACCATGGAGCTGATCTCGACGGTCTCGGCGTGGATGCCCAGGGCATCGACCACCTTCTGCGCGTCGGCCAGGGAGTCGGCGCTGCTGCTGCGGTAGGGCATCAACACGGCGTGCACCGATTCGGGGCCCAACGCCTTGGCGCCGAGGAAGGCGGACAGCGCCGAATCGAGTCCGCCGGAGAGTCCCAGGACCACCTTGTGGTGTCCGGTGCGCCGCACCTCCCGGGCGATGAAATCGGTCAGCATCCGCACCGACCATTCGGGGTCGACCTTGAGACCCGGAGTGGGATTGTGTTCGCCCTTGTGGATCGGGTAGCGGGTCATGTCGAGGGTTCCGGATCCTCGCCGGGAAGGTCGAAGCGGGTGCGCCGCACCCGGCCCAGTTCCCGGTAGATCATCTCGACGTCGGCATCCCGCAGCAGGGGATACGCGGTCCGTGCCCGGCGCAGCACCTCGCCGTCGAGGTCCGCGACCAGCAGCCCCTCGGCCAGCGGCTCGATCTCGGCGACGGTGCGGCCGAAGGGATCGATCACGATGGAGCCGCCTCCGAAGATCAGACCGTCTTCACCGCCGACCCGGTTGCAGTAGACCACCCACGCGGTCTGGAACTGGGCGGTGACCGAAAGCAGTTCGTGCCAGACCTCGACGCTGGTCACCTCGCCGGGGCGGGCACCGCGAGTCGGCCCGCTGGAAGGGACGAACAGGATGCTGGCTCCCTGCTGGGCCATCAGCCAGGCCGAGGTCGGATGCCAGACGTCCTCGCAGACCAGCATGCCTGCCGGCGCGTAGCTCGTATCGAAGGTGCGCAGCACGTCGCCCCGGGCGAAGTAGCGGCCCTCGTCGAACATGCCGTAGGTCGGCAGGTAGACCTTGTGGTGAACGTGGCGAATCTCTCCGCCGCTCAGGTAGGCCGCGGCGTTGTAGAACTTGTGAGCGGGGGATTCGTCGACGTAGCCGACGACCAGATCCAGATCGGTGGAGGCCTCGGCCAGCCGCCTGACCGCCGGCCCGCAATCGGGGGCGCAGTCGGCCACCTGGTCCCGGAGCTCGTAACCGGTCAGCGACAGTTCAGGGAAGACGAGGACATCGGCTTTGGCCTCGCGGGCCTGTTCGATGACCTCGAGGTGGTGCTCCAGGTTGGCCTGGACTTCACCGAGGCGGGGCGCAATCTGCGCGACCACAACTCTCACCTTGCGCACGGGCCTTCTCCGCGGTTACTTCCAAGTGTTCCGGATGTTACAGGTCTGCGCCGCAATCGGCCATGGCGCCGGCGGGAGGAACTACGCCGAAAAGGCACGCAGTCGGTATCTGTACCAGAATGACGCACTTGGCTCCGGCCGGGCATTTTCCCGATACCCCGGTTGAGCCATCTCTGCGCTTTAAATTGTTGAAAATACCCGACAAAGTGGCAATCTGTTGTAGGCTTGATTTCGAGGATGTAATGCGTCGGGGGGTTGGCCCATTTCTTTCATAGGAATAGGGCTGCAAACGCAGAAAGGACCCGGCAGTCCCCGCCGGGCATGGGGTCAAAGAAAATGTCGCGGAAGGTAATCATCGACGAATCGATGGACTTCGACGAGACGCGAGCTCGTCTCACGCGGAACACGACGTCCGAGCTCCTGATGGGAACTCGCAAGCGCCGCGTGCAGAAGAAGCCCGCGGAAGCCGAGAAGCCGGCTGCCGCCATTCTCCCGCTGTACCTGCGGGAGATGGGTGCCACGCCGCTGATCGACGAGACGCAGGAAGTGTCGCTGGCCCGTGAGCTTCAGGAAGCTCGCGAGGCGATCGCCGCCATTGCGCTCAAGCTGCCGAAGCAGTGCCGCCTGCACTGCCTCGAGGGCGACCTCGAAGGTCCCAAGCGCGGCCGCGAATGGCCGCTGGACGATCTCGAGGAGTTCTACGGCAAGGTCGTGCGCTACGAGCGCGAGTACAAGGAAGCCCGGGTCACCACCCTGGTGCGTGAGGCCAAGCGCGCGAAGCGCCGGCTCAACCACGCCCGGGACGCGCTGATCCTGGCCAACCTTCGTCTGGTGGTTCACATCGCCAAGAAGTACCTGAACCACGGGATCACCTTCATGGATCTGATCCAGGAAGGGAACATCGGCCTGATGAAGGCGGTGGAGAAGTTCGAGTACGAGCGCGGGAACAAGTTCTCGACCTACGCGTACTGGTGGATCAAGCAGGCCATCGAGCGAGCGATCGCCGACAAGGCACGCATCATCCGCATCCCGGTGCACGTCAACGAGAAGATCAAGAAGATCGCCCGTGTCTCTCGCGAACTGGCCGAGACTCTCGGCCGCAAGCCGACGCCGCCGGAGATCGCCCGCAAGCTGCGGATGCCGGTGGCCAAGGTCGAAGAGGTGCTGGGCGTCGTGCAGGATCCGCAGGCTCTCGAGGACATGTCGGCGGATGACGACAGCCCGGGTCTCCTGCGCTTCGTGGCCGACCCGAACGCTCCAGATCCGCTGGAGCGCACCGTCGATCGCGAGCTGCGCGAGAAGATCGAGTCCACGCTGAAGGTGCTGAACCCGCGCGAGGAGGAGATCGTCCGCCTGCGCTTCGGCATCGGACGGGACACCCCGTACACCCTCGAGGAGATCGGCCGGGTGATGGGGCTGTCGCGGGAGCGGGTGCGCCAGATCGAGGCGACCGCGCTCAAGAAGATCCAGTCGGCCCAGGAAAGCAAGCAGCTCAAGGAGTTCGTGAGCTAGTCCGGGTCGCACCGAATCCAGGGTCCAAAACGGCCGGGCGAGAGCCCGGCCGTTTCATTTCCAGGCCCTCGTTCTGCTGCTGTTTCGCAATTCTTATGATAATTCTGAATGAGCGCGGGGTGCATCGCGGGAGTTGCGCTTCTGTGGAAATCGCTGAACACGCTGATGTTGCAGCTACGGCGCAAAACCTTCGCAATAGCATTTCCTCTAAATAGCTGAAAAGAAGAAGCTTCTGCCGACTAGCACATTTTAGTGGACCAATCTTGACACAAAGCTGTCACATCGCAATCGGCTCTTCGTCCACAGCTTTTCCACATGGGTCCGCAGCATCGGATCGCGCTAAGTCAAGAAAACGCGTTCGGTTATGGGCGCCCTTCCAAAATGGCCGTAGATCAGGAGGCCCCGGCGGATTGCGGCGATTTTCGGAGCATTTGCGGCACAAATACCGCAACTGATATCGAAACCCGCGGTCCCGAAGCTCGCTTGGCGATACTCTCCACGCGTATCCGGGGAGCGAAAAGGGCAATGATCCAGACCAACGGCGAGATCGATCTCACCATCTTCGAGCTGCGCAAGGCGTACCACGACTCCCTCTCGAACATGCGGGGATGGCTCGGGGACACCTCTGTCTCGGGCCGGCTGACGGTGCTCGATCGCCTCTCGATCCTCGACGCCTGGCAACAGGAGATGGTCGAGTTCTTCGAGCGCAACGGCTACTGCTTCACCTGCAGCCGCCGCATGGGCCGCTGCCGCTGTCCCAAGGAAGCCACCGCACCGTTCTAGTCCGTTCCTTGCCGACACCCTCTCCCGCACCCCAATCCCGAACCGTACAATGACTGCCATGGCGCGACTTGCCGTGGCGAACCGTGAGCAGATCGACCGGATCTACGCCGAGTCTCACGCACTCTGGGGCGGGGGACTCAAGCCGGCGGAGTACCGGGAGTTCTGGTCCGAGCTGGCCTCCACACCCTGGGCTGAGCGCAACGTGCGCTACTTCGTCTGGCTGGGCGATGAAGGCGAGTTGCTCTCCAGCCTGAAGCTCTACCATCCCCGGATCGTCATCGACGGCACCGCCGGACGGGCGTCGATCGTCGGCGCGGTCTTCACCCCGCGCAAGCACCGCCGGGCCGGCCATGCCCGGGAGCTCATCTCGGCGGTGCTCGACCACTCGCGAGACGAGGGGGATGTGGTCGCCCTGCTGTTCTCGGATATCGGGACCCGCTACTACGCGGACTTCGGTTTCCGCTCCCTGCCCAGCACCGAGGTCTGGGGCCGCCTGACAGGTTCGCCGCCGGGGCCCGGCAACTGGTCTTCCGACGAGATGCGCGCCGAGCATCTGCCCGATGTCCGCGCGGCTCATGAGGCCTGGTGTGCCCGGCAACCCCTGGCCATCGAGCGGAGTGCCGAGCACTGGCAGTTCCTGTTCGTGCGCACCGCCGGCTTCTTTCGCCGGTTGGGGGATCGCCGCCTGCGCCACCGGGCCACGGTGGTGCTCGAGGACGGCCGCTTCGTCGGCTACCTGATCGCCGTCGAGGGGCATGGCGAGTGGAGCGTGCGGGAAGTCGGGGCCGTCGGCGGAGACCCTGGAAAGATCGAGGGGGTCCTGCGCCACGGCGCGGCGATCGCCCGGGCCGAGGGGCTGCGCAAGTTCTACGGCTGGATCGAGGATCCGGTCATCGAGCGGATGGGGGGCTGGACCCTGCGCCGGACCACCCGCCGCCGGGCTCAGCCGATGATCCTCGGCCTCGACGAAAAGCTCGACGTGGAACCTCTGCTGGCCGGCGGCCGGGTCTTCTTTCCCTACCAGGATCAGTTCTAGCGGCGTGGCCTGGCCGTGTTGACAGACCACCGGCCGAGGCTACACTCGATCCCGTGATTTCGGCGCCGAAGATCACCTCCCTGTTGCTTGCCGTTGCCCTCCTGGCAATGCCGGCTGTCGCCCAGGATCCCGAGCCCACCGAGCCTCCCGAGAAGACGGCGTCGGAGGGTACCGATGCGCCTGCGACCGAGGAGGGAGAGTCTGCGCCCGAGGGTACCGGGGCTTCTCCCGACGCGGCCGCGCCGTCGCCGACCCAATCCCAGGTCATCCCCAGCGGCGGACGCTTCACCCGCCTCGAAGCCGAGCGGATTCGCGGCCAACCCGACAAGGATCTGCTGCTCGAGGGCAAGGTCACCATCGGCTGGGGGGAGGTGTTGCTCCAGGCGGACCGCATCGAGGTCAAGGAGGGGCGCTACCTCGACGCCGAGGGGCACATTCTGATGGTCTGGCAGGAGAACCGGATCTCCGGCTCTCGTGTGACCTACGACCTGGATGAAGACTTCGGACTGATCGAAAACGCCATCGGCCAGGTGCAGGGGGGCTACTACTTCTGGGCCGACAGCGCCGAGAAGACGGGCAGCGACAAGCTGCACCTCGACTCGGCGACGGTGACCACCTGCACCCAGCCGGTGCCCTACTGGTCGTTCAGCGTCAGCAGCGCCAACATCCGGCTCAACAAGTACGCCCACATGTACAACGCGCGGCTCAAGTCGGGGAAGGTGCCGTTCGTCTACCTGCCCTACGTGATCTGGCCGGTGAAGCGGGACCGCGCCGCCGGGTTGCTGCTGCCGGACTTCGGGCGCACGGCGTCCCGCGGCCGCGTGATCAATCAGCCGCTGTTCATTCCCATCGGGCGCAGCGCGGACCTGACTCTGCTGGGCCGCTACTACACCGTCTCCGGTTTCGGGGGCGGCGGTACCCTGCGTTTCGTGCCCAACGACAAGGGCAACGCGATCATCGACGGGTTCTTCATCCGGGACAAGGTGGCGAGTCCGCCCTTCTGTCCTGCCGACGAGGCGCCCTGCAGCCGCTACCGGGCCTCGTACAAGCAGACCCAGAGCTTCAGCAACGGCTTCCGCATGGTCGCCGACATCAACCTGGTCTCGGACTTCAACTTCTTCAGCGACTTCGAGTACGACCTCAACCTGGTTTCGTCGCCGACGATCCTGGCCCGGCTGGAGTTCTCGCGAAACGGCAAGTGGACCAGCCTCAACGTGCGCGAACTGCGCCGTGAGCAGCTCTTCTCCGGCGGCACCGAGTTGACCCAGTCGACGCTGCCCGAGATCGAATGGCGTGGTCGCAGCCGCCGCCTGGGGGACAGTCCGTTCTACCTTTCCTTCGAGTCCTCTCTGGCCTCGATTCGCCAGGATGGTACCGAGTCGACCCAGCCCAACAACGCCGACTACTTCCGCGCCGATCTGTTTCCCACGATCACCGCGCCCTGGTCGCCGAAGCCCTGGCTCGATATCACCCCCAGCGTTCGCTACCGGGTGACCCACTGGACCCAGCAGCAGGAGAACATCACGGTCACCGATCCGGTTACCAACCTCACGTCGAGTCAGCTGCGGGTCGTCGACGAGTCGCTGACCCGCGACCTGTTCGGCGCCAACCTGGAGATTGTCGGGCCGAAGTTCTTCCGCGTGTTCGAGCGGCCCGACAGCAAGTACTCGAAGAAGTACAAGCACTCCATCGAACCGAACCTGTCCTACGGGTTCTTCGACGAGTTCGACCGGATCGACGACATCCTGCGCTTTGACGAGGTGGACCGGGTCGCCGGTTCCGGTGCGACCTTGAGCTACGGCATCCGCTCGCGCCTCTTTGCCAAGCGGCCCCGGGGCCGCAATCAGAAGGCGCCGCTGGCCTCGGCGATCCAGCTACCTCCGGGGTTGACCCCCGATCCGGGCGCCGAGGAGCGGGCCGCCCAGGCCACCGCAGAGGACGAGGGGGTCGCGGTGGAGATCGCCTCGCTGGAACTGCGCCAGTCCCGCTCCTTCGAGACCGATCTCTCGTCGGCCAACCCCGACGGCCTGCTCGATACCGGCGACGAGGACACCAGCCCGTTCTCCCCCTGGACCATCACCGGGCGCTTCAACCCGACCCAGAACGTCAGCCTCGATCTGCGCAGCAGCTTCGACGTGCTGCAGAACAAGATCTCCGACGTGACGGTGTCCGGGTCGCTCAAGAACCAGTGGGCCTTCACCCGCTTCTCGCTGATCAACCGTCAGCCGCTGAGCGCGCTGCAGACCGAGGACACCCAGTTGCGGCTCACCGCGGCGACCCGCCTGTTCCAGGACCGGCTGGAGCTGGCGGTCGACGGCTCGATCGATTTCGATCCCGAGGAAGACCGGCGCCGGATTCCCAACAGCCAGATCCGCATGACCTACCGCACCCAGTGCTGCACGATCATGGTCCAGCGTTTCAACCGGGACTTCGAGTCCCTGGAGAATCGTGACGACTGGCAGGTGCAGATCGACCTGCAGGGCATCGGCAAGCTGCTGAACTTCAGCAACTAGACAACCGGGAAGCCGGGGCAGCCCGGGACCAGGGGGGTACCCGGGACCCCGGCAGTCAGGAACCCGAGCAACCAGGAAACGATGAGCGAACACAACCAGACCAGGATTGCCGTGGTAGGTGCGGCCGGAATGCTCGGCGGCGCGCTGGTGCGTCTGTTGCAGGAGTCCCGGCGGCCCTTCGTGGCGTTGACCCGGCGGGAGCTCGATCTCGAGCGCCTCGACCGGATCGCTCCGGCGTTGTCGCAAGCGGGGGTGGGGGCGGTGATCAACGCCTCGGCCTACTCCGACGTCAACGGCGCCGAGCGGGACGATCAGCGGGAGCTGGCCTTTCGCATCAATCGGGATGTGCCCGGGGCCCTGGCCCGGACCTGCAAGGAACTCTCTATTCCGCTGCTCCACGTCTCCACCGATTTCGTCTTCGACGGCAAGGCGGACCGCCCCTACCGCGAGGACGATCCGACCTGCGCGGTTCAGGCCTACGGCCGCTCCAAGCTGGAAGGGGAGTGGGCGGTGCAGGAGGTCTTGCCCGGGGCGCTGATCGCCCGCACCTCGACCCTCTACGGCCCGGGCGAGCGGGAGCGTCCCCACTACGTCGACGCCATCCTGCGCCAGGCCCGGGAGAAGAACCGGATCGAGGTGGTCGAAAAGCCGGTCTCCTCGCCGACCTACGCTCCCGATCTGGCCGGCTGGCTGCTGGCGCTCCTCGACCTCGGAGCCGGCGGCATTCTGCACACCGTCAACGCGGGGCACTGCAGCCGCTTTCAGCTCGCCGGCGCCGCCGTGGAGGAAGCCGGCTACGCCGGGCGGGTCGAGGTCGCGATCCGGCCGGCCCCTCCGGCCACCCTGGAACGCCCCGATTTTTCCCCTCTGGACACCACCTTGCTGGCCGAGACCCTGGGCCGGCCGCCCCGTCCCTGGCGGGAGGCCCTGCGGGAGTACGTGGGCCGCTACCACGCTCCCGGATCTTGATGTAAAGTGCGTTGCCGTCGGGCCGCTTCGGTCCGGCCGGAGCGTTGGGGCGTCGCCAAGCGGTAAGGCACCGGGTTTTGGTCCCGGCATTCGCAGGTTCGAATCCTGCCGCCCCAGCCATCCGCCAGATGGCTCTATCTGCACCCCCTGTATGCGAGGCATTCGATGAAGCGTTCGGTCCTGACCCTGCTGGTCTCTTCTGTCCTGTTGGGCATCCTCGTGACCACCGTCGGCCAGGCCGGCGGGTCGCTCCCCGCCGGCGAGCGGATCGGTGAGGCGATGGAGCCCGGCGACGTGATCCAGTTCGCCACCGTCGACGCCGCTCCGTCGGACTACTTCAACCGCACGCTGCTGGTCGAGGCCGAGATCGTCGCGGTCTGCAAGAAGAAGGGCTGCTGGATGCAGGTTACCGACCAGGGCAAGACCTCGATGGTCCGCTGGGAGACCGGCTGCGGCGGTAAGTACAAGTTCCCCGAGCAGGCCATCGGCAAGCGGGTGCTGATCCAGGGTTCGTTCTACCCCAAGGAACTCACCGCGGAAGACCGGGCCCACATGGAAGAGGAAGCCGGAGGCAGCCTCGAGATCCGCAAGGATCCCTACGAGTTCAACGCCTCGGCGGTGCTGATCCTGGCCGAGGGCTAGGCCGGTCGCTGCGCGGCCCGACTCTCGCCGCGCGGCGCCGCTGGACGCTCCTGCCGTCCACCCCGTATCACGGTCGATGCGCTCACTGATTCTGTCGGTGTGCCTGCTGGCGGTCTGCGCCGGCGCCGTCCATGCGGGCACGATTCACGTTCAGTTGGTCGAGCGGGACGGCACCCCGGTGCCGGACCTGCGGGTCAGTCTGGCCGCGGCCGGCAGCCTCGGCGACAACGCCGCCCGGCGCTGGGTCTGGCGCTACAACGGCATCTCCGACGGAAGCGGCCGGGTCACCCTGCAGGACGTTCCCCCCGGCACCTACGGGTTCAGCGTTCGGGTGCCCCATACCGAACCATGGGTCGATCCGGCGTTGAACCCCCTGGCCGCATCGCCGGTGGTCACCGTGGTCGATGAGGACTCGGAGCTCAGCACCTCGATCGTCCTCTGGCGCGGGGTGCCGGTGACCGTCGAGCTTCAATGGGACAGCCCCAGGGCGCCTGCCGCCCGCCTGACCCTGCAGCATCCCGAGACCGGGTTCCGTACCGACTACCGGCTGAACGCTCGCCGCCCGGTCCTCGAGACCAAGCTGCCCGAAGGGCGCTGGGAACTGGGCCTCGAGGGAGAGGCGGGGTACGTGCTCGAGTCCCTGGTGCGCAACGGGGATGAACTTACCACCGCCACGGCGGAACTGGATCTGGCCCGCTACCGCAGTGCCCA
Source organism: Acidobacteria bacterium Mor1 (assembly GCA_001664505.1). GTDB lineage: Bacteria > Acidobacteriota > Polarisedimenticolia > Polarisedimenticolales > Polarisedimenticolaceae > Mor1. The sequence goes on along the minus strand of CP011806.1, from coordinate 1,970,786 downwards.
GGTGGTGACTTGGTTACTCGCGGCGCCCTGTTCGGTGCTGGGAAACATCTGGGAGCCGGTCGGGCTACGGGCGCGGCTGATCGAGCCCGGTCCCTGGGCGGAGTCGCTCCAGCAGCGCGGCCTGCCCCTTCCTACCACCGTGGTGCCCCAGGAACTCGATGCCCTGGGGAACTACGAGATCTATCTGCCCAGCGGCGTGTGGGAGATCGCGCCCGAGAGCGATCTGATCGCCTCGGCGGAGCCGGAACGGATCGAGGCGTCGCTGGCGCGAGGGCAGTTCCGCCGCCAGGACTTCGTCGTGGAACTGGCCGAGGGCAAGGGGGGCAAGCTCAAACGGCCGCTGTACGTCCACGTGAAGGACCCCGAGGGGGTGCCGCTACGCGGGGCGGTCGTCGAGGTCTACGAGGACCCGCTGCTCGAGGGTGCGGAGCCGCTGGATACCGACCGCACCGGACACCTCGGTTCGGCCACGGTGTTTCCCGACGCGGGGAACCTGGTGGTCGTTGCCGGGCACCGGGAGTGGCTCCCCGGGCGAGCCACCGTCGAGAAGTTCGACCCCGACGGCGAGTTTTATCGCAGCGCCACGGTCAACATGCGCCGGGGTGCCGAGATCATCGGCCAGGCCCGGGAGGGGGGAGAGAACCCATTTGCCGGGGTCGAGCTGAGCGTCGAGTACCTGGGCGATGAGCCGTTGACGCCGCCCGCCGACCTCGAACTCCAGGGAGACAAGCGAGAGCGGACCGCGCTGACCGACCAGAGCGGCTGGGCGGTGCACCGCGGCCTCTACCCCGGACGCTACCGGGTTGCGGCGAGGGTGCGCGGCGAGCGTGGATTGACCCGTTTCGCCCGGGTGGCGGTGGCCGGGGAGGAGCCGGCCGCTGAGCTGGAGTTGACGGTCGAGGAAGGGGAGCGGGTCGAGCTCGAGCTGCCGGTCCTGCCGGCGGCCTCCTTTCGCGGCAGCGTCGATTGTGACGACGGCCGCGGCGCGCCGGCGGCGGTCTCCTTCCGGGTTTTCCGCGAGGGAGAGGAGCCGGCCTACCTGGAGCTTCCCGAGTTCGAGGATGATGCGGAGGACACCGGAGCTCCCGGTCCGCCAGCCGGTGACGCGGGCGCCGGCGAAGAGGAGGCAGGCGGCGACGGGGCGGTGGTGCGCCTCGACAATCATCCGCTCGGCGGGCAGGACGCCGACGAGTTCATCATCGGCCCGTTGGAACCCGGCGCCTACCGTCTGGCGATGCTCGCCGCCGATGCGGAACTCTGGACCTGGTACGACGCGCAGGTATTGCCCGGCGAGGGCTACTCCCTGACCCTGGGCGAGGGGGAGGCGCTCCCGATCGGCCACACCGAACTCTTCTGTGCGCCGGCACTGCAGCTCGCGCCGTTGTTGCGGGACGGTACCCGCGCCACCGGCGTCGACGACGCGGAGATCACCTTCAGCGGTGAGGCGGCGACCGACACCGGCGAGACGCTGAAGCTCGATCCCGCGCTGCGTGAAACCTACGATGCGCTGTACCTGGTCGGCCTGGGCGAAGGGCGGCTCGCCGCCCGTATCGACTGGTACCACCCCTACCTGATTCCCGTGCGCACGGTGTTCGAGACCGGCGATCGGGGGATCCTCGGCGAGCCCTGGCTCGAACGGGGAGATCTGCTGATCGTCGAACCCCGCTTCGTCGCTCGGGCGGGCGCGCTGGATGTTTCCGGCAGCGCGGCGGCGGTACGCCTCACGGCGCCGGCTGCGATCGCCGCCGATGAGCGCAGCCTCTACGGAGTCGAGCCGGCGCTGTTCCCGTTGGAGGAGGGCGCCGTGACCATTCCCGGCCTGCTTCCCGGCGACTACACCCTGGAGAGCTGCGCCGACGCGGCGTGCGCCCGGTCCGGCGCGCCCCGATCGGTGCAGGTGAATGTGGGGCGGACCCTGCGCGTGTCCGTCGACCCGCCGCAGTAGAAGCCTCGACGAGGGTGCCGTATCCGCGTGGCGGGTGCGACTTGCTTTCCCGGGCCGACCGACCGACGATTCGCATGATGCCCGAGAACGCTCAGCCCGAACCGGGACCGCCCGACGCGAAGCAGCCGTCAGGCAGCGGTGCACCTGCATCCGCGCCGCTGGTCTGGACCGTGATCGCGACCTACCAGGCCGAGCCCTGGCTCGAGCGCTGTCTCGATTCCTGCCGTCAGAGCAGCGTGCCGACCCGGGTGGTGATCATCGACAACGGGTCTTCGGATCGCAGCGTCGAGATCGCCAGGGAGTTCGAGGCAACCTGCTTCCCCCAGGAGCGGAACCTCGGCTTCGGCGTGGCCAACAACCTCGGCCTTCATCATGCCCGGGAGCACGGCGCCGAGTGGGTGCTGCTGCTCAACCAGGACGCGTTCCTCGGCGAGGAGACCCTGGCGCAGATGCTCGACGTGGCCTCACGGCATCCCGAGGTCGGCGTCTTCAGTCCGCTGCACCGGGATGCCGGCGGCGCGGAGTTGGACGGTCCCTTCGCCACGACCCTGGGGCAGACCAACCCCGAGCTGTTCCACGACCTCGAGTCCGGCTCGCTCCGAGATGTCTACGAGGTGCCCTTCGTCAACGCGGCGGTCTGGCTGATGCGCCGCGAGGCGTTGGAGAAGGTCGGCGGTTTCGATCCGCTGTTCTTCCTCTACGGCGAGGATGACGACTGGTGCCTGCGAGCGGCGCGCCTGGGCGTCAAGCTCGGTGTGGTGCCCTCGGCCGAGGCGATTCACGCCCGGGGCGGGGAGTCCGGCAGCCGGGACAAGATGCGCCAGGTGACCGCCCGGGCCAACCGGATCTATCTGCGGCACGTGCTGTCGGTCAAGCGGCCGGATAGCCCGATGTGGCGGTCGTGGCTGGGCGCGGCGTGGGAGACCCTGAGCCTCGGTTCGCGACTGCTGCTGCGCGGCCGCTTCGACGAAGCGTCGGCGCGCTTCCGCGGATTCTTCCGGGCACTGGGGCGGGCGGGGAAGATCTCCCGGCACCGGCGGACCTCGGCGCGGCCGGGACCGCACTGGATCTTCTAGCCTGCGGCCCGTTTCATCCGCGCGATCAACTCGTTGCCGCTGACCGGCGGCGCCACGATTCGCGAGATCACCCTTCGCTCCAACGTGTCCGCCCGGTTGACCTGGTTGCCCACCAGCACCAACCGCCGCTCGGGGGCGACCCGCCGGAACTCCAGTTCCAGTTCATCCGCTCGCTGCCGGTCGAAGGGCAGCACCCAATCGTCGGAGAGCTTCAGACCCGCCTTTGCGCAGGCCTCTTCGCACTCGGTGAACTGGGCTTCCAGGTGTTCGATCGCCGCGCGCTCGCCGATGGGCCAGTGAGCCGCCGAATGGTTGGCCAGGGTCCAGCCGGTGTCGGCCAATGCCCGTAGACCGTCGACGGTGTCGAAGATGCGGAAGGCATCGAGCCGCGCCTCTTCCGGCAGATGCTTGCGGTAGGCTTTCTCCACGGCATCGCGCAGCTCGGGGGTGAACGCGTCCATGGTGGTGTCCTTGACCGACGCGCCGGGGTCGACACCCAGCTTGCGCATGCGGGACCGCAGGAAACGCAGCCCGTCGGATGCGGCCAGGGTGCCGAGCTGACAACGCCAGTACATCTCCTGGCGCAGCGCGAAGCGGCTACAGATCGAGATGGTCGCCGTCAGTTCCCGCCGGGCCATGGCCGGCGCCGCGTAGCGCCGCACGCCGGTGTAGCCGTCATCGAACCACAGGCTGATCAACGGCTCGTCGAGACTCGCGCTCCCGGCCTTGCCGCCGCTTTGTTCGCCCGCCCGCGCCATGCGTTCCATCGCCTCGTCGGGCGAGCAGAGCCGGCCTGCGTCTTCGAGAACCGCCAGATGCTCTTCGAAGCGATCGGGGGGCACGGTCATGCCGCCGATACCGCGGAGTGCCGGCGGTTCCTCCCACGACACTTCGTGATAGAGCAGCACGTACCAGCCGGGGCGCAGCATCACCAGGTCGCCGCCCGGCGCAGCTCTTCGGGGAGCCAGCCGTCCTCGAAGTCCCGGGCCGTCCGCCGCAGCACGTCGTGTCCCAGGTCTCGGGAGAGGTAGGTTCGGCCGCGATCCCGGGGTTGGGGAGCGGCGAGGGTCTCACCCCGGTCGATCAGCTCCTGCACCACCTCGATCATCAGTTCCGTGCCGACCGCAACTACCCGGGCGAAGATCGACTCGGGGGTGTCGTCGGGGGTCAACGCGGGGTGGGCCCGTCGCAGGATCCAGCCGGAGTCGGCGCCGGTGGCGGCCAGATGGACCGTGTTGCCCACGTAGTCGAGGCGGCGTTGATGGAGCGCCCAGTCGGTCGTGTTGGTGCCCCGGTATTCGGGGCTCCAGCCGGCGTGTTGGTTGAGGGTCGCTCCCCGAGCCGCCCCGAGGAGCGGCTTACGGTACAGCGGGCCACCCAGCGTCAGCAGCAGCCACGGAGACAGTTCGGTCATGGTCTCCACGAATTCGGGGGCGTTGGGGTCGGCGACATCCACCGGCCGCAGGTGCGATGCGGCGCCGAGCCGCATCACTTCGTCGCCGAAGAGTCGCTTCTCCACGTCGCTCTGGCGCCGAGCCCGTAATCGGATCATCCGGCGGGTTTCGAGTTTGCGCCGGACCAGCAGCGGCATGTCGCCGAGGGTGCGGCGCAGGCCGCGATCGCGCATTGATGCCGCCAGCCAGGCCCGGCCACGCCGCCCCAGCGACGGAGCGGGAGTCGAGGCGCTGCCGGCCGCCGGCCGGTAGCGGTACCAGCCCAGCACCCGCGAACCGAAACTCTCGATGATGCGCAGGGCGAACCGGTCGTGGCGCAGGTCGCCGCCGGTCAGGATGGCGATCGTCTTGGGTTCGCCGGCTGGAACCACCCAGCGCTCGAGGGGTAGATCAGTGGGTCGCACCGGTATCCACTCCTAGTCGTCGAAGCTCCAGAGGCAGCCAGCTGGCCAGCAGGTAGATGCTGTCCCGTCCATGGCGCACGCCGTGTTGGCGCGCCCGGGCCAGCGCCTGTCGGCATTCGGCGCCGCTTCCGTGAGCCAGCTCGGCCCAGGCCAGGTCATGCCAGAGCCGGCCCAGGCGCCGGTTCCATTCGTCGGTGCTGAGTCCGGCTTCTCGCGCCTCCTCGCTTCGCTCTCCGAGGATCCGCAACCCGTATTGCGCCATCGCCCTGACGTTACGGCTGTCGCTCTTCGGCCGCTTGCGAATCCAGAGGGTGACCTCGTCGCCGACGGCCACGTCGCCGAAGCGGGTCAACCGCAGCCAGGTCTCGTAGTCTTCGAGGACCGGAAGCTCCTCGTCGAAGTGCAGGGCACCCGGCGGGATCCGGTCTCGGTCGACGCCCACGGCACAGACGGCGAAGTAGGTCGCCATCAGCAACTCCCGGTGGCTGACCCGTGTGCCGACGGAAGCATCCGGGTGGATGCGGTCGGTGTCCCTGGGCTGCGGCGGTACGCCGGTGCCGTCCGGAGAGTCATCTTCGAAGTAACGGGCCCGGGTCGTCACCAGAGGCGCGTCGGGATACTCGTCGAAGAGGCGATCGAGCACCTCGAGATGGTTGGGCAGGTAGAGATCGTCGTCGTCGAGCAGGGCGACCCGCCGATGACGCGCGGCGGCGATGGCGGCGTTGCGTCCCACCGAGCAGCGGCGCCGCGTCACCGGCACCTGCACCAAGGGAACGGAAAGCTCCGGCGCCGGGTCGATCGGTTCCGGCAGGGCGACGACGATCTCGGCGGCGCCGGCGTCGGCCGCCGACTGCAGCGCGGCCCGCAGGAAGGGAGAATCCCCCCGGCTGGGAATGATCACGCTGATCGGTTGCCGCACGCTTGCCTCACCCGGTCGAACAGTTCGACCCAGTGCCTAGTTTGTGTCCGGGATGAGTAGCGCGCCACGACCTCGGGGTCGGTCTTGGCCGGCGTTTCCCGCCGCTCCCAGGCCCGGTAGCGGCGCACCAGCGCCTCGGCGACCCCCGCGGCGTCGTCGGGATCCACCCGGTCGGCGTTGCCCCCCTCGGCGAGCACCTGCCCGGCCGCCGAATCGGCGCGAATCAGGGCCAGAACCGGAATGTCCGACGCCAGGAACGGGAAGATTTTTCCCGGGAACAGCCCGGGGCCCCGCTCAGGGTCGGCCAGCAGCAACAGCAGGGAGGCTGCCCGCAGGCTGCGCGTGGCCTCGTCGTGAGGGGACTGGCCCCGGGGGACGAACACCCCTTCGGGAAGCCCTGGAGCAGACAGGGACAGGTTGCCGTGGCCGATGAATTCGAGACGCAAGCGCTCCGCCGGGATCGGCCCCCGTTCGATGGCCTGCCGCACACCCGAGAGGAACGTCTCGAACGGGCCCCTTCCGTAGACCATGCCCGGATAGCAGACCACGAAGCGGTCCGGTGAGGGTGCCGGCGGATCGGAGGCGAAGTCCGCCTCGTCGAAACCGTTGGGGATCACGCTGGACCCGTCCGGCGGCCGCTGGGCGGTTCGCAGCAAGTCGTCGACGAAGGCCTTGGACACGCCGGTGAGGTGGTCCGCCTCGGCCAGGACCTCGCCTTCCAGCCGCTGGTGCAGGCGGCGGTGGGCCGCGGTGGGCAGCAGGGCCATCACATCGGGGTGGGTCGTCCACTCATCGCGGAAATCCGCGATCCAGGGTAGCCCGCAGGCGCGGCGGAGGCGCAGCCCGACCAGATGGGCGCTGTAGGGCGACGAGGTGGTCCACACCAGATCGTGTGGCTCGGCGCGGATCGCGGCGAGGGCCGCACGGGTTGCCGGGCCGACCCACAAGCGTTGAGGGTCCGGGACCCGGCTCCACCGATCGATCCAGCGTGCGGCGCCGCCCAATCCGAGGCGCATCAACAGGAGCTGGGCGATCCGTGGTTCCGGTGCCCGGGTGCGAATCACCCGGGTCGACTCGGGGATGCGGTCGGAAAGGGCAGGGTCGGTGCGCCTGCCCCGGCTGACCCGAGCGGTGATGACCGTCGCGTCCCAGCCATGTTCCGGCAGGTGCCTCAAGAGGCGCAACGGGCGAAAGACGCCCGAGCTGGTGGCGGGCGGGAAGTCGTAGATCACGAACAGGGCGCGGGGCACGGATCCTCCGGCGCCGATTCTTCCACGAACCTCCCCGGGCTCCAAGTCCGTAGCCGTCGTACTTGCAGTACCGGGGTCCGAAAACGACGAGCCCCGCCGGAGTGCATGGTCACTCCGGCGGGGCATCCGACCTGGGAGGGTCTTGCTCCGGAGCTATTCCTGGATCACTTCGGCGCCGCGGATCTCGCCCGCGACCTGGCCGCCGTTGCGCAGCACGACCTCGACGTCGATGCTGTCTTCCTCGTTGATCACGCTGCCGTCGACCTGGGAACCGTCGATCACGATGCGCAGGGGCTGGCCCTGACGGCTGGACCCGCTGCGCTCGCGGATTACGATGTCGCCGCCGACCCGGGAGCCGTCCAGCAGGTCGACCCGGCCGTTGACCGTCTCGATGTTGCGGTCGACCTCGGCGCCGCTCAGTTCGATGCTGCCGTTGACCGAGGCCACGCCCTGGGCCCGGACGTCGCGGTCGAGGCTGATCGAGCCGTTGACGCTGGAAACGCGCCGTTCGATCTGGGTGCTGTCGCCGATGCGAATCGAGCCGTTGACCGAGCTGACCGATTCGATCTGGGCGTCGCGGCCGATGCGGATCGAACCGTTGACCGATTCGACTTCACCGTTGATCCGGGCGCCTTCTTCGACCTGGATGCGGCCGTTGAGGCTGCTGACTCCGCGGTCGAGGATGTCGCCGCGATCGACGTGCACGCTGTCGTTGGGACCGGCCAGAAGCGGCGCCGCCAGCAGGAGGGCGGTCAGCGCGGCCGTCAGGATTCGAAAGCTTTTCATGCGGTGGTCTCCCCGGTCGCCTCGATCCGGCGGCGGGCCGGCTATCGGGCGATCCACGACCGCAACAACGCCGGGGAGGGGGTGGGGGTTGGAAGGGTAGGTCGCATTCGGTCCAAAGCGGGTTTCCCGCTGCGCCGGGGCGGCCGTTTCCCGGGCCCGGTCGCAGGCGTTCGGGCGTGAAACGGCTCCGTTTTCAACGACTTGACCCTCCCGGCCGAGGGCCCGACATTCTCCTTTTGGGGGAGCAGGGGCGCACAGCCGATGAAGCCGAAGGTTCTCTTTGTTTGCAGTCTGCTCGGCGGGCGAAGCCGTATCGCCCAGGCGTTTGCCCGGCTGGACGCCGGCGAACTGCTGGACGCCGAGAGCGCGTGCCTGGAACAAGGGGAACTGACCAAGGGGCTTCCCTTCCAGGTGATGGAAGAGTTGGGTGTCGAGCTTCCCCGGGGAACCGCGGTCTCGGTCTTCGATCGCTACCGGGACGGTGAGCTCTACGACTACGTGGTGACCCTTTGCGACGGCGCGACCAGCGCCGTCTGTCCGTTGTTCCACCGCAACATGGACACCCTCTACGGCGAGCACGCCGAACGGGTCATCTGGAACATCGCAGACTTCAGGAACCTGCCCGGTAGCGAGAGCGACCGGTTGGAATGCGCCCGGCTGATCCGCGATGAGATCCGCACCCTGGTGCGGGATCTGGCCCTGCGCATCCAGCGGGAACTGGTGCAGGGCGCCGGCGATCGCCGGGCCGGCACCGCTGGCTGAGCTTGATCGCAGGCCTGTGCGACCCGACGAGCCCCGACCGCGGAGGCGACCGGGGCTCTCTGACTTGATCTAGCGGCTGCAGCTGGCGCCGGTGCGGCGCTCGAACTTGGCGATATCGCAGACGGTGCCGGCGACGGTCTGCTGGGAACCGTCAGGCATGTCGCAGGTCCAGAGGGACGCCGGGCCGCATTGCGGTCCGCCGCCACCCGGTCCACCACCCGGCCGCGCTTCGGCGGTGCCCGAGGGCATGGCCATGGCGGCCACCAGGGTCAGGGCCATCACCGCGGCCGTACCGAACGCCCAGATCTTCTTGTGCTTCATCTCTGCCTCCTCGCGCCTTCGCGCGTACGCGAAACCTGCCGGCGGGAACCGCGGCAGGGGAGCCGGTATGGCTCTCGCGAGGACGACGCGTCATCGGAGCAGAGTTCGTGTCAGGCCGGAGTCGCTCGGCCAGAGTTGCTCAGCGGGACTTGCTCCCGATCTTGCTCAACCGATCAAGGCTCGTGGTACCAGACCGACTTGATCGGGCGGAAGCGCAGGGTGCCGACGGTGCCCGGTGAGTTCCCCCCGCCGGTCAGGCCGAAGCGCACCTCCACCGGGCTGCGATGGTGGACCTTGGTCTCGATGTCGGCGATCACCTGATCGTCCTGGGTCAGCCGGATCACCCCGTCCCGGGCATCGGCCGACGAGGAGCAGAGCCACTCGATGACCAGCGTCGAGCCGGAGTCGTTGAGCGGAACTTGCGCCTGCTGAGAGCCGGACTCGTCGTCGCTGGCCCAGGAGAGCATCAGGTAGTTGCGATCGTCCATGCGGCGACGCATCACGAACACCTCGACCAGTCCGTCGCCGTTGGCGATGGTGCTGTCGCTGAGTTCGGTCAGCAGGAACACCCGGGCCCGGTCGCTGGAATCGAGATGGAAGCTGTCCATCCGCAGGTTCATCTCGTAGAGCAGGCCGCCGGGCATGGTGTCGATCTTCGAGCCGACCCAGGCAGGTTCCAGATCGGGGCCGCCGCCGCCGCCCACGTCGACGCCGATATCGCATCCGCCGTCGGGCACCACCTGGATCTTGCCCGAGGTCAGCTCCCAGTGGCTGAAGATGTCGAGAATCTCGCAGAGGTCGCCGGCGGTCGCCGGGACGGCCCAGAACACGGCCGCCGCCAGGGCGATTCCGGCCAGCGCGAGTCCGGCCGTCCGCTTCGCTGCGGGCCGGGATGAAGTTCGCTGCTCGGCTTGCATTCGGATCTCCTCCTCGGTTTCAGCGCTCAGACCGCCAATGTCCCGCGCAAATTGGCCTCGGGCAAGGGATGAAACGCTGCATACAATCAGAACGCGCCCTTCGCGGCGGAACCGGGTCACCGAAAGGGGAAAAAGTTTGATGGGATTGCAGCAATGAGCCCCTCGACCGCCGATCCGAACCTGACCCAGCTATTGAAGCGCTGGCGGGAAGGGGACGCCCACGCGTTTCAGCGGTTGATCGATCTGGCCTATCCCAAGCTGCGCGCCCTGGCCTCGCGGCACCTTGCCGGCGGCGGCGCGGTGACCCTGGACACCACCGATCTGGTCCACGAGGCCTACCTCAAGCTGGTGCGCCAGCAGCGGATGGATTGGCAGAACGAGGCGCACCTGCTGGCCATCGTCGCCCGGGTCATGCGCCGGGTGGTGGTCGACCACGTGCGGCGCCGCAAACGGGTCAAACGGGGAGGCGGTCAGGTGCGGGTCTCGCTGGAGAAGGTCGGCGGCGAGGTGGACCGCGCGGTGGATTGGCAGTATCTCGATCGTTGCCTCGAGGAGTTGGGGGAGATCGACGAACGCGCCGAACGGGTCGTCGAGTTGCGATACTTCTCGGGGATGACCCTCGAGCAGGTCGCCGAGGCGCTGGGGATCAGCCGCTCGACCGCGGTACGATCCTGGCGGTTCGCACGAGCCTGGCTCTCGCAACGATTGGAGGACAGCGGTTGAACGCTGAGTTCTGGCGACGCGCCCAGGAGATCTTCGACGAGGCGGCCTCGCTTCCCGTCGAGGAGCAGACCGCCCGGGTGCACGAACGTTGCGGCGGCGACACCGAACTCCAGCGGGCCGTCGAGTCGCTGCTCGCCGCCGACCGTCAAAGCGTCACCGAACTGGATCGACCGCCCGTCGCCGAACTGGTCCGCTCCCTGGCCGAGGCCAGCGAAGAGCACTGGCTGGGCAAGACCCTCGGATCCTACCGGCTGACCTCGGTGCTCGGTCGCGGAGGGATGGGCACCGTGTTCCGCGCGGAACGGGATGACGCCCAGTACGAGCAGACCGTGGCGATCAAGGTCGTGGCCCTGGCGGCGGTCGGCGAGTTCGCCGAGCGGCGGCTGCAGAGCGAGCGCCGGATCCTCGCCGGCCTGGAACACCCGAACATTGCCCGGCTGCTCGACGCCGGTACCGCCGCCGAGGGGGTGCCCTACTTCGTGATGGAGTACGTCGACGGCAAACCGATCACCGAGTATTGCCGTGAGGCGCGGCTGTCGGTGGACGAGCGTGTGCGGTTGGCGGTGCGGGTCTGTCACGCCGTGCGTCACGCCCATCGCAATCTGGTCGTGCATCGGGACATCAAACCGAGCAACATCCTGGTCACGGCGCAAGGAGAGCCGAAGCTGCTCGACTTCGGTATCGCCAAGCTGCTCAGCGGCGACGATGGGTCGACCAGGGCGGCTATGACCATGACCATGGCGCTGACCCCGGGCTACGCCGGGCCCGAGCAGATCTCGGGCAAGGCGATCACCACCGCGACCGACGTCTACAGCCTCGGGGTGCTGCTCTACGAACTGTTGTCGGGGCAGTTGCCCCATGCGTGGGAGTCGCGGGTCCCGTCGGAGATCGAGCGGGCGTTGACCCGGGAACCGGCGCTGCCGAGCACCCTCTGGCGCCGGCGAATCCAGGAGGATGCGGCCGGCGCCCATAGCGCTGCCGAGGCGTTCGGCCAGGGTGCCGGTGCGATCCAGCGGCGGCTCGGCGGCGACCTGGACAACATCGTGTTGCGGGCGCTGCGCTACGACCCGGAGCAGCGCTACGGTTCCGCCGGTGACCTGGCCGACGACCTGGAACGCTACCTCGAAGGGCGGCCGGTGCAGGCTCGGCCGGCGACCTGGACCTATCTGGCGCGCAAGTTCGTGCGCATGCACGCGCCGGCGGTGACCGCGGCGGCGGCGATCGTCGGCACCCTGGCGATCTTCTCGGTGTTGACCTACATGCAGTCCCGGGATCTCGAACGGGAGCGTGACGCGGCGCGGCTGGCCCAGGGGCGGGCCGAGGCGGTCACCGAGTTTCTGCTCGAGTCTTACCGCCGGGTCGATCCCCAGCACAACCGGGGCGAGACGGTGACGGCGCGGGAGGTGCTCGACGACGCTGCGCGGCGGATCGAGCACGAGCTGGCGGGAGAGCCGGAGCTGCAGGCCGCGATGATGCACACCCTGGGCAAGGTGCACCTGAGCCTGGGGCTCTACGAGAGCGCCGAGAGTTTGATCGGCGGCGCCCGGGATATTCGCGGCGAGGTGTTCGGCACCGAGGACGAGCTGTACCTGGAGACGGTGCATCAGTGGGGGCGCCTGCAGTACCAGCGCGGGGATTTCGAGCAGGGGCTCGAAACGGTGGATGCGTTGCTGGCGGCGGTACGGCCCGACGCCGAGGTCGGAAGCGATCTTCAGCTGCGGGCCCAGCTCGAGATGGCCTTCGGCAAGTTCGACGAGGCGGTGGAGACCAGCCGGCTGGCGCTGGAGCGCACCCGAGCTTCCGTCGGTGAGCTGGACAAGGTGCACATCGGCAGCCAGGCGATCCTGGGCCAGGCGCTGCAGGCGTTGAGGCGCTACGACGAGGCCGAGTCGGAGCTGCGGCGGGCGCTGGAGCTTCAAGGGCAGCTCGTTCCCGGCGACAGCCCCGTGGCCGCCTCGATCCTGAGCCGGCTCGCGGCGCTGGACCGGCAGCAGGGGGATCTCGACGGCGCGGAGCAGGAGGCCCGGGACGCCCTGGCCATGCGGGAGCGCCTGTTCGGGGAGGATCACCCGGTCATTGCCCTCGACCTGGGCAGCCTCGCCGACATCCTGATGCTGAAAGGGGAACTCGATCAGGCGGCGGCGGCCTACGACAAGAGCCAGACCCTGCAGCGCCGGCTTTGGGGAGCGGATCATCCGCGGCTGGCGATGTTGCTGCACAACCAGGCGTTCATGTTCCACCGGCGGATGCAGCAACCGGAAAAGGCTGAGCCGCTGGTGCGGGAAGCGATCTCGATCTGGGACCGGGCCTACGGAGACAACAGCCGCACCCACCCCAACATGGGCTTCTTCCTGGTGGCGCTGGGCGAGGTGCTGACCGACTCCGGGCGGCCCCGGGAGGCGGAGCAGGTGCTGCGGGAGGCGCTGGAACTGCGGGTTGAACTCGGCCAGGGGGAGAGCCGCAACGGCGCGACGACGCGGAGTGCGCTGGCCAATGCGCTGATGGGGCAGGGGCGGTTGCGGGAGGCGGAGGCGCTGTTGCTCGATGCGCATCCGGTGCTCGAGGCTGCGATCGGCAACAAGCATCGGATCACCCGCCGGGCGCTGGGGCGGCTGACGGAGTTGTACACCCGGCTCGATCGGCCGGATCGGGCGGCGCACTATCGGGGGTTGCTGGAGCAGGGCTGACCCATGGAGTCCGCGTGCGCGGACGGCTCCGGAGTCGCCGCCTCGCAGAGTCCGCGTTCGCAGACTGGCTTCTGAGTCTGCACCTGCAGACTCCTCTTGTTCGTGGGGTGCGCGGAATTTCCCTGTGTTCTGGTCCTTTTTGAGTCTGCATGTGCAGACTGCTCCGGAGCCGGTGCTCGTCGGACGAGCCAGAGTCTGCATGTGCAGACTGCATCGGAGCCGGTGCTCGCCGGACGGGCCAGAGTCTGCATGTGCAGACTGCATCGGAGCCAGTGCTCGTCGGACGAGCCAGAGTCTGCATGTGCAGACTGTCTCAGGGACGTTCGTTGGACGAATCCGAGTCTGCAACCGCAGACTGGAAACTCCAGCCCGCGTCTGGAGACTGAGACCTCGAGATTCTGCAACCGCGGACTGCGACTTGAGTCCGCGTCCGCAGACTGTGAGTCTGCACCTGCAGACTCTTCGAACAACAAGTGAGCCGATTCTTCTCCCGACGGCGCGTCATCCCAAGGAGCCGCCTCACACCGGCGGCCGGGGAGGACCCGTGGAGCCATCTCAAGCCTTCGCCGCCCGCGCCGACCTGCCGATCACCGACCTGCTGGTGCGCTGGCGGGAAGGGGATGTTGCCGCCCGGGACGAGTTGATCTCCCGGGTCTATCCGCTGCTCCGCCGCATCGCCGACAACCGGGTCTACGGCGGCGCCGGCCGCGGCCGGGTCGAGACCACCGACGTGGTTCACGACGCCTACCTACGCATGGAACAGCAGCGTTACACCGGCTGGCAGAACCGGGCCCAGTTCCTGGCCACCGTCGCCCGGGTCACCCGCCGCACCATCATCGACCGGGTCCGCGCCGCCAACCGGCTCAAGCGCGGCCGCCAGTTCGAGTGCACCGCGCCCACCGACATCGCCACCATGCGGGACTCACCCGACGTGGACTATCTGGCGTTGGATGAGGCGCTGCAGGCGCTGCGGGCCATCGACGGCCAGGCCGAGGAGGTGGTGACCCTGCGGTTCTTCTCCGGGATGACTGTCCCCGAGGTGGCCGAGGCGCTGAACCTCAGCGTGGCCACGGTGAACCGCCGCTGGCGCTTCGCCCGGGCCTGGCTCAAGGCCCACCTCGAGGGGTAGTTGTCCGGCTAGGCCCGCGCCGTCCGCGGCCGGCTCGGCCGCGGCATCGCCAGCAATACCGCTCCGCCGATGATCACCGCGCTGGCCATCAGCATCGTGGTGTCGATGACTTCACCGGCCCACAGACCGCCGAGCGCCAGGCCGACCACCGGATTGACGTAGCCGTAGGTCGCCAGCTTGCCCGCCGAAACGTTCCGCGACAGGAAGCTGTAAGCCGAGTAGGTCAGCACCGAGCCGATCACGATCAGGTAGAACAACGCCCACAGCGACTCGGGAGAGATCTCCGCGGAAGCCAGAGCACCCCACTCACCGCGGAGCGCCGCGATCCCGGCGAGGATCACGCCACCGGTCAGCATGAACATTCCCGCACCCAGAGGCGCCGAATCGGGGGTTGCCGCCTTGCGCGCGTAGATCGAACCGCTGGCCCAGGCGAAGGTGGCCAGGACCACCAGTCCGGCACCGGCGAGGTCGATGCGGTGGGCTCCCTCGACGCCGAACGGATTCGTCAGCAACACGATGCCGAGGCTACCCAGGATGATCCCGACCCAGGAGATCGGCCGCAGCCGCTCGCCGAGCCAGCCGGCGGCGAGGAGCACGATCCAGACCGGCTCCGTGGCGACGAGGAGCGCCACGATGGTCGGGGAGACGTACTGCTGGGCGATGAACAGCAGCCCGTTGCCCGCACCGGGGAGCAGGGCGCCCAGAATCCAGGCGGTGCGCCACTGAGCGCGGGTCGGGCGCTCGCGCACCGTCGCCCGGCTGAGGCCGTAGAGCAGTCCGCCGGCAAACAGGAAACGCATGGCCGCGGCAGCCAGGGGCGGCACGGTGTCGATCACCATGCTGACGGCGAAGTGGGTCGAACCCCACACGATGTAGACCACGGCGAACGCGAGCAGGATCTGAAGCTTCTTCATCGGTGTCATCCTCCCGAGGGCGTTCGCTTCGCCATGCGAAGCGAGCGCCCGAGGCCCTGAGCGAGCAAAGCGAGCCGAAGGGCCGGACCAAATTCGAAAGGCGCGGTCTCTCCCGCGACAAGGCAAACCTACCCACCACTTTTGATTAGCTCCAGAGTAATTTATTGATCTGACCGATAAGTTCTGCTAATGAATGAGTCATGATCACGCTCCAACGCCTGGAAACCCTGCGCCAGGTCGCCCGTAGCGGTTCGTTCACCGCCGCGGCGGAGACCCTCGGGCACACCCAGTCGGCGGTTTCCCAGCAGATCGCCGCCCTGGAGCAGGGGCTGGGGGTGTCGCTGGTCGCCCGCCGGCCCCGGCGCATCTCGCTGACCCCGGCAGGCCGGCTGCTGCTCGAGCGGGGCAACGGCATCCTCGACGATGTCGAGCGCGCCAGCAGCGACGTCCGCGCCCTGGCCGGCGTGATCTCCGGCGAGATCCGGGTGGCCACGGTCGCCACCGCCGCCGCCACGCTCTTGCCGACGATCATCGCCCGCTTCCGCGACCGCTACCCCGACGCCCGCATTCGCCTGGACGACGCCGACCCCGACGAGAGCCTGCCGGCGCTGATGGCCGGCTCCCTCGACCTGGCCGTCGTGTTCGATTTCACCCAGGCGCCCCTGGACCCGGATCCGCTGGTCCAACTAGACCTGCTTTGCGAGGAGTCGCTCTACATCGGCGTCGCCCGGAATCATCCGTTGGCTGACCGCAAGCGGGTGCGCATCCGCGACTTTGCCGACGAACCCTGGATCGGCGGCAACGCTCAGAACGTCCGTCGCCTGCTCAGCCGCCTTTCCTCCACCGAGGGCTTCAAGCCCCGGGTCGTGCTGGAGAGTGAGGACTACGGCATGGTCCAGGGCATGATCGCCGCCGGCATGGGCGTGGCGTTGCTGCCGGCGCTGGCGACCTTCTACCTGCACCCGGAAGTGGTCGCGGTGCCGTTGGTGTCCCGGGTCGGCCGCCGCCGCATCCAGCTGGCGACCCTGGACGTGCCTGTCGAGGCGGCGCTGGTCCGAGCGTTCTCGGCGATCCTGCGCAAGAACCTGGCTTCGGCCGCCCGCCGGTTCCCCGGCGTCCATCCGGTATGAAGCGCCTAAACGATCCTCCACCGGACGACAGCTCGACTACGATAGCGCGATGAACGCCGAGTCCCGTCCAACGCTACTGTTCGTCTACAACGCCGACAGCGGTGTGTTCAACTCGATGGCGGATATCGCCCACAAGATCTTCTCGCCCGAGACCTACGAGTGTGCCCTTTGCAACCTGACCCACGGCTACTTTCGCGAACGAGCCGGGTGGAAAGAGTTCGTCGAGGATTTGCCGGCGGCCAGTGAGTTCCTGCACAGGGACGAGTTCAGGAAGCGGCACCCCGAAAGGAAGGATCGCCTGCCGGTGGTTCTTCTGAGAAACACCGGGGCTGAACTGGAGATCCTGATCGACGCCGACACGCTGGACTCGATCGAGGACGCCGCAGACCTCAAGCATTTGCTCCGCGACCGTCTCGAGCCGGGCCGATAGCAACGCACTCCTGGACGCCAGGTGCCTCACGCTCGTATCACCCCTCGGAGGTCATCATGAACCACATCCGCCCCCTGCTTCTGATCCTCTTGCTCTGTGCCGTCGCCTGCGGAGGAGAGAGCCCCGAAACACGAATCCGTAAGACCGTCGAGGCCGCATCGGAGGCTTCCGCCGCCCGGGACCTCGACAGCCTGATGACCCACGTCGACGAGGCCTTCGCCGACGCCGGCGGCCGTGACAAACAGGCGCTCCGCGCTCTGGTTGCCTCGCACCTGGAACGCCACGGCGCCGTCTACGTCTGGACCCGTGAGCAGGAACTCGAAGTGGCCGGCGACGGCACCGCCCGCTACAAGGCGGTGGTCGCCCTGGCCGGTAGGCCGATCAATACCCGGATCAATTTCACTGCGTTTGACGGCGACGTCCTTCGCGTCGACCTGAAGTTCAAGCGTAGCGGAGAGACCTGGAAGGTGGTCGGAGCCGACTGGGAGCCGGCAAGGCCGACGGACCTGCTGTAGATGAGTTGGCCGCGGAGGGGGCGGACGCCAAAAAGAAGAGCCCCCCAGCCTCGACCGAGACTGAGGGGCTACTAGCTACCTAAGAGCGATCGCGAGACGCCGAACCCTGCTACGGGAACAGCCGTCCCGGCGTCCACGGCACACCCGCCGCTTCAAGCCTTCGTTCCAGCGCCGGAAGATCCGTCTCCAGCAACTGTTTCAGCGACGTTCCCAGCTTGGTCAGTTCCCGCTCGGCGATCCCCGCGCTCTCCCGGTGGGTCGGCGTCGGTCCGTACAGCGAGTACTGGGTGCCCATCGAGGCCACGCTGATCCGCGACGAGATCGACACCGGGCCCGGGTCGCCGAAGTTGTCCCGCTCCCGGTCACCGCTCAGGGTGCGGCCGAGATCGATCAGCGCGCGCTCGATGCGGCGCACTTCGTGGTCCAGCTCGGTGCCGCTGACTGTGGAGTTCATCAGCGATTCGCGGATCGCCCGCACCTTGCGCCGGGCCTCCCGCAGGGTCGAGCCGGTACCCTGGGCCTTGCGTTGGAGTTCGGCCACCCGGCGCAGGAAGGACACGGCGTCTCTCGCCGGCGAACCGGGCAGCGCCGGGTCACGCAGCGGCTTGACCTCGAAGGTCTCGCTCATTCCCAGGTCGGTGATCTCGCCGGCAACCCGCTTGGCCAGGCTGACCTTGTAGGTGCCGGGCATGGCCATCGCCTGGTACGGCGACTGCCAGGGGTTGCGGGTGGGGTTCTCGGTCCAGGGCCGGGTCATCGGGTAGCGCAGGTCCCAGGCGATGCGCTGGAAGCCCGCCTTGGCCGGCGCGCTCAGCCGCCGCACCACCTCTCCGGCGGAGTTGGTCACGGTGAACAGCAGCGCCGGATCCTCCTCGACGTTTTCCTCGTGGACCTCGTCCCAGCCAGGGTAGGGGGTGTCAGCCCCATCCTCGATCTGCTTCTTCTCCGTCTTCTGCCGCGCCTTGCGCTTGGTCAGGATGTCGTCCTTCAGGTACACGGTGAACACCGCACCGAAGGGCGGGTTGGGTGCGGAGTAGAACGCGTCTCCCTGGGACGCCTTGGGGCGGTTCCCCAGCGGCCGCTTCTCCACGTACCAGAAGGTGTCACGCACCGGGAACAGCGCCGCATCCTTTTCCAGCAGCGCCTCGTCGATGGTGCGCAGCGGGGTGTAGTCATCCAGTACCCAGAAGCCGCGGCCGAAGGTGGCGCCGACCAGGTCGTTTTCCCGCTTCTGGATCGCCAGATCGCGGAAGGGAATGTTCGGCGTACCGCCGGTCAGCTTGATCCAGTTGCTGCCGCCGTTGACGCTGAAGAACACGCCGAACTCGGTGCCGACGAACAGCAGCCGCGGGTTGACGTGGTCCTGGACCAACCGCCAGGCCAGGTGCCGGTCGGGCAGATCCCCGCGCAGGCTGGTCCAGCGCTTACCCCGGTCGGTGCTCTTCAGTACGTAGGGAGAGAAGTCGCCGTTCTTGTGATCGTCGGCGACCACGTAGACGGTATCGGCGTCGTGGAGATCCGCCTTGATGTCGTTGACGAAGAAGCCGTCGGGCACACCCGGGAGTGAATCGATCGCCCGCCAGCTTTGGCCGCCGTTTTCACTGACCTGCACCCGGCCGTCGTCGGTGCCGGCGTAGAGCAGGCCCTCGACCTGGGGCGATTCGGACAGCGAGGTGATCGTCGCGTACTTGGACATGGCCCACAGGTCCCAGACCGCGTCGAAGCTCTGAACCCTGCCCATCATCGGCTCGGTTAAACGATCCTTGCCGTGGCTCAGGTCGCCGCTGACCGGACGCCAGCTATCGCCCCGGTCGTCGCTGCGCCAGACCCGCTGGCTGGCGAAGTAGAGCCGCGCCGGGTCGTGGGGGCTGATCAGGATCGGCGCGTCCCAGTTGAAGCGCTCCGAGGGTTCTCCCTCGCGGGGCTGCGGCTGGATGTAGACGATCTCACCGGTGCGCCGGTCGTAGCGGGTCAGGTTTCCTTCCTGCCACTCCGAGTAGACGATGTCCGGGTTGGTCGGATCCACCGCCGGCTGGTGGCCGTCCCCGAACAGCGTGATGAACCAGTCGCTGTTGCGGATGCCGGTGATGTTGTCGGTGCGCGAGGGGCCGCCCTGGGTGTTGTTGTCCTGGGTGCCGCCGTACACGTTGTAGAACGGCTCATCGTAGTCCACCGCGACCTTGTAGAACTGGGTCACCGGCAGGTTGGCCACGAAGGTCCAGGTCTTGCCCCGGTCCCAGCTCTGGTACAGGCCGCCGTCGCAACCGGCCAGCAGGTAGTCCGGATCTTTTGGATTGAAGGCCAGGGCGTGGTTGTCGCTGTGCTTCGCCTGCTCGCCGACCCGGTTGAAGCTCTTGCCGCCGTCATCGGTGAAGTGCATCCAGACGTCCATCTGATAGACGTGGTCGAAGTGATGGGGGCTGGCGAAGATCTCCATGTAGTAGTGCGGGCCGGTGCCGCCGGAGATGTAGTCGTTGCGCTTTTCCCAGTGCTCGCCGCCGTCGGTGGAGCGGAAGAAACCCCCCTTGCGGTGGCCGACCTCGATGGTGGCGTAGATCACGTCCGGCTTCATCGGCGAGATGGCCAGGCCGATCTTGCCCATGTCTTCCTTGGGCAAGCCGTGAGTCAGTTCGCGCCAGCTCTTGCCGCCGTCGGTAGACTTGTGGATCGCGGTCTCCGGGCCGCCGTTGATCAGTGCGGCGACGTTCCGGTAGCGCTGGTGGGTAGTTGCGTAGAGCACTTCAGGATCCCGGGGATCCATCCGCACCTCGTTGACGCCGGTGTAATCGCCGCCGCCCAGGATCTTCTCCCAGTTCTTGCCGCCGTCGACGGTCTTGTACAGGCCCCGGTCGCCGCCGGGGGACCACAGCGGTCCCTGCACCGCGGCGTAGACCACCTCGGAGTTCTCCGGGTGCACGATGATGTTGCCGATGTGTTCGGAATTCTCGAGGCCCAGGTGTTCCCAGTGGGCGCCGCCGTCCCGGCTGCGGTAGATGCCGTCGCCGTAGCCCACGTGGCGGCCGCCGACGTTCTCGCCGGTGCCGACCCAGATCACGTCGGGGTGCCGCGGGTCGATGGTTATGCAGCCGATGGAGTAGGACTTCTGGCCGTCGAAGATCGACTTCCAGGTGGTGCCGGCGTTCTCGGTCTTCCATACGCCGCCGCTGCCCACGCCGATGTACCAGGTGTTCTGTTTGTCCGGGTGGATCGCGATGTCGGCGATGCGGCCGGACATCAGCGCCGGGCCCAGGCCCCGCATCTCGAGACCCTTGAAGGTCTCGGCGCTCATCTTCGATTTCGGGCCTTCGTCGCTCTCACTCTTCTTGCCGCGCTTGGCAGCGGCAGGGGAGGCGATCAGAAGGGCCGCGAACAGCAACATCAGCAGGGGGCGGGTCCGACGGAACATGCTTTTCTCCGTTTGAATAGCGACAGACGCCATAGTCTGCCATAGGGACCCGAGGCCTTCCGCTTTTTTGAGAGCCGGGGGCGGGACCATCGCGTATCGTTTCGCAGATGGCAGGATCTGCTGCGAGAAAGAGTGCCGATGTACTGGTGATCGGGGCCGGAGTGATCGGTCTCAGCACCGCCTATTTCCTGGCGCGTTCCGGCGCGGCGGTGACCTTGCTGGAACGAGGGCAGCCCGGCCGGGAGACTTCCAAGGGCAACTGCGGCCTGATCACCCCCTCCCATGCCGATCCGTTGACCCAGCCGTCGTCGCTCAAGGCGGCGGCCGGGGCGCTGTTCGACGCCGGGGCGCCGCTGCGCATCGCGCCCACCCTCTCGCCGTCGCGCATCGGCTGGCTACTGGGGTTCGCCCGCCGCTGTACCGAGGGGCATCGCGCCAAAGCCGCCCGGGCCCGCTCGGCGCTGTTGCGCCAGACTCGCCGCTTGATCGAGGAGATGGTGCGGGAAGAGCAGCTCGACGGTGCCTTCAGCCCCGGCGGACTGACCACGGTGTTTCGTACCCAGGCCGCGCTTGAGCACGACGTCGAGGCCCACGAACAGATGCGGGAGCTCGGCGTACGGCACCAGGTATGGAGCGGTGAAGAGGTGCGGGAGCGGGAGCCGCTGCTGCGGGAAGGACTCGCCGGCGCGATCTACGCCATCGATGACGCGCATATCGATCCCGGCCGCTACGTGGCGTCGCTGGCTGAAGCGGTCCGTCGCCAGGGTGTTTCCGTCGAGACCGACGTGGAGGTGAAGCGGATCACCGCCGGTGCTTCGAACGCGGGCAGCTCCGGCTCCAACGGTTCGTCCGTGTCCGCAGCCGGCGCGGTTCAGGTCGAGACGACAAAAGGGGAGTACACCGCCGAGCATCTGGTGTTGGCCGCCGGCCCCTGGGCCACGGCGCTGGCCCGCCCTCTCGGCGCCCGGTTGCCCGTCGAGCCGGCCAAGGGTTATTCGATCACCTGGCCGGTCGCCGTCGAGCCGATGCACACGCCGCTCTATTTCTTCGAGCCCAAGGTGGTGGCGACTCCATGGCCTCACGGGTTTCGCCTCGGCAGCACCATGGAGTTCTGCGGCTTCGACGCCTCCCTCAACCGCGGCCGCCTGGACAAGCTGCTGGAGGGTGCCCGGGGTTTCCTCGATCACCCACTGGATCTGGGGCCCGGTGAGGACTGGTTCGGCTGGCGGCCGATGAGCGTCGATGAGGTGCCGTTGATCGGTCCGCTGCAGCGAGCGCCCCGTGTCTGGCTCGGCTGCGGCCACGGCGTGCTGGGCATGAGCCAGAGCGCAGCCACCGGCGAACTGCTGGCCGGCATGATCGGCGGCAACACACCGGCCATCGATCCGGCGCCCTACTCCCCGTCGCGCTTCGGCCTCTAAGGGCGTTCGCCGCGGCGATCACCGAATAGCCTCGCTAGGATAGGGAACCGAAGCCCGACCGGCGGCGTATCACCGGCACAACCCACAGTTGGGAAGAAGAAGGGAAGGAGTCTGCCCGCATGGAGCCTCGTGAACAGGAAGCCATTACCGCTATTTGTCTGATGGCCGCCCTCGCCGACGGAAGCAAATCCGATCCGGAGCGGGAGCGGCTGAAGCAGATCTTCGACGGGTTCGACGATGTGCCGTCGGCGCCGGCCATCTATCAGAAGGTCATCCTGGGCAAGACCGACCTGAGCGCCGAGACCGCCGCCCTGGGTTCCGCGGAAACCAGGACCCTGGCCTTCGAGATGGCGGTCCATGTTTGCGATGCCGACGGGGTGACCTCGGGACCCGAGCGGATCTTTCTCGACCGGCTGCGGGACAGCCTCGGCCTCGACGAGTCCCAGGCCGAGCCGGTGCGCCAGGAGGCGGAAGCCATCGCCGCCGCGCCGCTGGATGCCGGTGACGATCTGCTGACCCCGATCCCTCCGGCCGCCGGATCGCCGGCCACCGACGAGACCACGCCTGCCGAGGATCCAGAGGTCGACGGCATGATCGTCCGCTACTCGATCCTCAACGGAGCCCTGGAGCTCCTGCCCCAGTCGCTGGCGACCATGGCGATCCTGCCGCTCCAGATGAAGATGGTCTACCGCATCGGCGCCCGCTTCGGCGTGACCCTCGATCGTGGCCACATCAAGGAATTCCTGGCCACCGTCGGCGTCGGCCTCGGTTCCCAGGTACTCGAGGGCTACGCCCGCAATCTGCTGGGCGGCATTCTCAAGAAGACCCTCGGCAAGAAGGCGGCGAAGATCGGCAAGGCGGCGGTGGGCCCGGTGATGGCCTTCGCCACCACCTGGGCCCTCGGCCAGGTCGCCCGCAGCTACTACGGCGGCGGCCGCAAGCTGGAGATGAGTTCCCTGAAGCAACTCTTCAGCAGCAAGGTCGCCGAAGGCAAGGCGCTCTACCCGGGCTACGAGTCCCAGGTCGCCGAGCGCGCCCGCAACGTCGACGTCCGGGATCTACTGAGCGTCGTTCGCGGTTAGGAGTGCACTGGTTCCCGCTTATACTGCAGGCCCCCTCACCGATGGATCATTCTTCGAGAGGAGCCTGCATGAGACCCACCGCCCTCGCCGCCTTGATCGTCACCCTCTGTTGTTTCACCGGCGCTGCTGCCGACGTGCTGTTGATCCCCGACTCCTCGGGCGACAAGATCTGGGCCTTCGATCCCTTCGACGGGTCGGTGCTGTCCGATGACTACGTGCCGGCTGACGGCAACATGGTCCAGCCGATCAACATCGTCGACAGCGGTCGCGGCACCTTCCTCGTCTCCGACGAGAACGCCGACGCGGTACTGGAGTACGCGATCACCGGCGAGTTCCTGCACGTGATCGCCGGGCCCGACCAGGGGCTCGATGCGCTCCAGGGGATCACGGTTCGCGACGGCGCCGCCTACGTCGGCTCGCGCACGGCTCGCGGGGTCTACCGCGTCGATCTGGATACCGGCGCCGTGGAGCTGTGGGCCGAAGAGGTCGGCACGCCGCGGGATATCGTCTTTCGCGACGACGACGTGTTGATCACCAACAGCGACACCGAGGCCAACGGCGGCGAGAACATCGAACAGTACTCCCTGGACGGGGCGTTCCTGGCGACCTTCCATGATTCCGACGGCGTCACCGGGATCGACTTCCCGCAGCAGCTGCAGCTGGAGGCTGACGGCAACGTGATCGCTGCGGGTTTCAGTACACCCCGCGGGCTTTACAGCTACGACGGGTTCGGCAACGAATCCGCGGCCTTCACCAACATCATCACCTCGCCGCGAGGCATCGTGCGGTTGGGCAACGGCAAGTTGCTCTACGCCGGCGGCACCCGGGTCATGGTCTACGACCCGGCGACCCAGACCGAGGAGACGGTGATCAACCAGTCACGCACCAGCTTCCGCTACATCGAGCGGTCCTCGGCGCCGGTTCCGATCTTCGGAGACGTGAACCGTGACGGCAGCGTGGACGTGTTGGACCTGGTGACGTTGATCCAGTCCCAGGGCCCCTGCCCAGGCCCGGCGTGCCTCTCCGACCTCAACGAGGATGGCGTGGTCGACGAGGAAGATCAGCGCATCATGCGCCTCTTGATCGGGCTGCTGCAGCCCGGCGATCAGCTCTAGCGCTCTACGAAGAGGAAACGCGGCGCGTCGCGGCAGATGTCGCGACGCGCCGATTCGGATCCTGTTTCGAGCGTCCCTTGGCGCAGGCGGCAAATGACCTAGGGACAGGTAGCCGTGGTCAGCTGCGAGGCCACGCCGCACTGTCCCACGCCCTGGCCCGGCCGCACGCTGCCGTCGGACCGGTAGCCGTGGGGCCCCTCGACGCCGGCTGCCGACGCACCACTCAGCAGGAAGAACAGCGCATCTCCCGCCGCTCCCGGCAGGGGCAGCACCACCTCACCGCCGCGACCGATGTCGCAGAAGCTGCCCTGGTAGCTCCCCGACGAAGCGTCGGCGAGCAACCCCCAGAACAGGTGGTAGGTGTGGGCGGTGCAGCTCTCGCTGTCGTAGCGCACCCGCAGGTCGCCGCCGTCGGTCAACGCCAGCCGCATCGGCGCGCCGGCCACGGCGCTGCCGTCCGGCACGGCCACCGGGTCCGTCGAGGCCTGCTCGTAGCGGAACATGCTGCGTCCGTGAGTCGCAACGATCAGTTCGCCGTCGTTGGGATGCAGGAACAGTTCGGCGACCACCGACGTCGGCAGCCCTTCGGAGAAGCTCTGCCAGGTGGTGCCGCCGTCCAGCGAACGGTAGACGCCGAGATCGGTGCCTGCGATCAGCACATTGGTGTCGCCGGGGTCGACCAGTAAATCGGTGATCGGGATATCCGGGAAGTCGCCGCTGACATCGGTGTAGCTGGAACCTGCGTTGTCGGTAAAGGAAACCTTGGGGTAGCCGAAGCCGGCGTGGACCACCCAGGCCGCCGACGGATCGGTCGGGTGCGGCTCGATCCGCGACACCGTGCGCAGCGGCAGGCTGCCGCGCACATCGCTGAAGCTGGGCGACGGATCCAGGGCGTTGTCGGTGCGATACACGCCGCCCTGGTTGAAGCCGACCCACAGCACGTTGCGATCCGCCGGCGAGACCGCCAGGGTGCTCACGGTGCGGTTGAAGAACACCGAGCCGAGGATCTGCTGCCATGGGGTCGCGTGGAAGTCGGTGCTGCGGTAGACCCGGTTGGTGCCGACGTAGAGGGTCTGTCCGTCGGAGGGGTCCTGTTCGATGATGCCGACCCAGGGCCGGGAGTCGCCGGGGTTGATCCCGGAGTTGGCGTCGGAGAAGGAGTTCCCGCCGTTGGTCGAGCGGCGCAGGTTGGTGTTCTGGAACTCGCCCATGACGAAGTCGCCGTCGGCGGCGCAGTAGCCGCCGTCGGCACCGAGGATGCCCCGCCATCCGTCGCTGGTGCGGTAGCGGTGGGTACCCCGATCCTGGGTGCCGCCGGCCAGCCAACCCGCGGTGGTGGTGTTGCCGCAGGCGCCGTAGTACTGGGACGAGGGCAGATCGACGCTGATGCGGCTGAAGGAACCGCCGTAGTTGGTGCTGCGGTAGATGCCGCCGTCGTTGCCGACGATCACTTCACCGCCAGGTCCGGTGAGGATGGCGTGGTGATCGACGTGGATCGAGCTGCCGGTGCCGCTCCAACTGTTGCCGCCGTTGCGGGTCACGTTGAAGAACACCCCGTTGGCGTACATGGTGTTGCAGTCGTCGGGGGCGATGCCGATCACCTGGTCGTACCAGCACTGGCCTCCGCAGTGGTTCGGATCCGACCCGGTCAGGTTCCAGCTCACCCCGCCGTCGGTAGAGCGCCAGACGTCGCCGGCGTTGAGGCCGGAGGCCACCGCGATCACGTTGGGGTCGGATTCGCAGATCGCCAGGGCGTTGCGGCCCATGTCCGCCGGCAGCCCACCGCCGACCTGGGTCCAGCTGGTGCCGCCGTCGGTGCTGGACCAGACGCCGTTGCCCCACAGCCCGACCCACATGCGTTGCGGGTCGGTGGGATCGAAGATCAGCTCAGTGCCGCGGAAGGAGTTGGGCAACCCACCGCCGACCAGGCTGAAGCTGAGCCCGCCGTCGTCGGAACGATAGAGGCCGGCGTCGCCGCAGGCCCAGACCCGGCCGGGGTTGGCCGGATCGGATTCGAGGCAGCGGAAGGAGTTGGAGACGTCGTCGTTGGGGCCCCAGCTCACGCCGCGATCGTCGCTGCGCAGGATGCCGATGCCCGAGTAGCTGTCGCCGGAGGCGTTGCCTTCGCCGGTGCCCCAGTAGTAGACCCCCGCTTCATGCAGGTCGGCGGCGACCGCGCCGGTGGCCTGGGTCGCCTCCCGGTCGGTCAGCGAGTCCCAGGAGCTGCCGTAGTCGTCAGTGCGCCACATGCCGCCGTCGGCCATGCCCGCCAGGATGCCTTCGGGAATGCCGGGGATCCGCGCCAGGCTGGTGACCCGGCCGTTGATGTTGGTCGGCCCGATAGGCAGCCAGCGGCCGTCGGCGGGAATCTGCGCCGACTCGGTGCTCGCCGTGGTCGGTGCCGGCGCTTGCATCAGGCGCTCGAGCCCTTGCTGACGCCAGCCTGGCGGCGGCGGCACGTCGAAGGGGGCGAGACGCTGCTTGAGGAAGTGGTGCTGGCGCATCACCCGGGTGTCGGCGACGCCGGCATCGATCTGACGCAGCAGCCACAGGTAGCCCGGGTCGGTGGTCAGCCACTCCTGATCGTCGATCGGGGTCAGCCGCTTGTACTCCAGGCCCTTGGTCGTCGGCTCGGCCGAGAGCATCCCAGGTAGGCCGGGGGCGATCTGCTGGGAGGTTTCCTCGGCCTTGATCTGGTGATCGTCGGGATCCAGCGGTTCCTCGGCGATGGCCGGGCCGGCGGAGAGCAGGAGCAGGGCCGCGAGCACAAGAGTGCCGCGGTCGGACACGTTCGACATGATTTCCCCCGAGAGCAACGTGGCCGGGTCGCGGAAGAGCGGAAAAGGCCACGTGTCGAGGTCTTACGTACCCTGTACCGGGGTCGATGGCAAGCGGGGTGTCCCGGGCGCTAAGGTTTCCGGCCGATTCCCATCAGGTGGGCGCTGGCGCCGAGGAGCGAGGGCTCCTTTTCGGTGCGTTCCAGCAGCGCCATCCAGCGTTCCCGCGCCTCTGTGTCGCCGGACTCCTGGAGCCGGGGCAGGAGCCAGGCCGGCCCCTCGACCGCCAGCACATCCGCCCCTTCGAAACCGCTGTCGGCCAGCTCCTCGCTGAGCTCCCGGGGATGGTGAAAGAAGGTGGTGGTGAAGTACTCCGGGTGTTCGCCGGGGTTGCGGTGCTGCCCGTCGATCAGGTCTCCGTCGACGATGGTGCGGAACTGCGGATCGTCCAGCAGCGAGCGGGCCATGCCGTCGAGCATCGAGGCGAAGCGGGAGATCCCCGCGGCGAGGACCAGGCCGCCGGGGCGGAGGACTCGCCTTGCCTCGGTCAATGCGGCGATGCGGTCGGCGCGCTCGGTCAGGTGGTAGAGCGGGCCGAGCAGCAGGACCGCGTCGACTGAAGCGTCGGCGCGCGGGAGCGCGCGGGCGTCGCCGACTTCCATGGTTGCCGGCGCGTTGGCCGCGTTCGTGTCGCCCGCATCCTTGCCCCCCGCCGCGCGGCGGCGAGCCTGCTCGATGTGATCGGGCACCACGTCCAGCAGGTGCACGGTGTAGCCCTTGGCCGCCAGCGAAAAGGCGTAGATCCCCGTCCCTCCGCCGACGTCGTAGAGCTCCGCCGGCGGCGCCGGCAGATAGCGGCGCAGGATCGATTCGGTGCGCTCCCGCTCCAGGTTTCCCCGGGCTTCCAGACGCCCGGCCTCGAGGCCCAGGGCGTAGTGGCGGAACATTTCCGGCGGCATGGGAGTCTTGTTCATGACGGGATGATACGCTGGCTGCGCCTGGGGGATCAGGCGGGAGGCAATCTGATGCGATCGATGACGCTCTGTGGTTTGTTGTTGCTCCTGACGCTGGCCGGATGCGGCGGTGGGGGAGGCGGTGACGACGCCGCGGCCTCCGACGCCATGGTCGACGCTGCTCGCTCGATCATCGATCCCGGCTCCCACGTCTGGACCACGAGCGACGGGATCGAGATCCCGTACCACATCGGCGGTGACCCCAACGCCGAGATGACCCTGGTGTTCATTCACTGCTGGATGTGCGACCGCAAGTTCTGGGACGCCCAGCTCCCGGTCGCCGGTGAGCGCTACCGCACGGTGACCATGGACCTGCCCGGCCACGGCGAGGCGCCGGATACCCGGGAGGCCTGGACCGTGGCCCAGTACGGCGAAGATGTCGCCGGCCTGGCCCAGTACCTCGGCCTCGAAGACCTGATCCTGGTCGGCCACTCGATGGGTGGCTCGGTGTCGCTCAAGGCGGCGGCGCTCCTGCCCGGGCGCGTCCACGGAATCGTGGCCGTCGATACCCTCCACGAGGCGGACTTCGTCTTCGCCGGCGAGCAGGTCGAACAGATCCTGACCGCCTTCGATGCCGACTTCGTCGGCACCTGCGAGAACATGGTCGGCATGATGGTGCCCGAGGGCAACGCCGAGGTATTGGAGCAGGTGCGCGCCAGCGGCTGCAACGGCGACCGCGCCGAGATCGGCATGGCGCTGATGCGGGACTTCGGCACCATCGACTTCCCCGCCTGGTTCCGCGAGGCGGGGGCGCCGATCCGGGCGATCAACGCCGCCGGTGCCCAGCCGCCGACCAACATCGAGGGCAACCGCCGCTACGCCGACTACAACGCCGTGCTGATGCAGGGGGTCGGCCACTACCTGCACATGACCCAGCCGGAGACGTTCAACCCGTTGATGATGACCTGGATCGATGAGTTGGCGGGGGGCGGCGCGGAAGGGGAAGCCGAAGGCGAAGGTTCGGATTCGTGAGCCCTCGATCCCCGCGACTGCACTACACCCGGTTGACCGAAGACGGGCTGCGCCCGCTGCTGGAAATCGCCACCGACGAACATGTGCGCCGCTATCTGCTGGACGGCGAGGTGGTCGACGCCGACTGGTGCGCCGCGACCCTCGAGGCCAGCGACAGCCTGTTCGACGAGCGGCAGGTCGGTCTCTGGATGGTTGCCGAGCACGCCGGGGCGGAGCCGTTCGGATTCGGCGGCTACTTCGTCTTTCCGGAGATCGGGCCTGAGCCGCAGCTGTTGTTCGCCCTGCCCGAATCTTTCTCCGGCCGGGGCTACGCCACCGAGATCGGGCAAGCGCTGCTCGAACTGGCGTGGGAGCTCGGTTGGGAGCGGGTCGAGTCTGCGGCCGATGGGCCCAACGCGGCGTCGCTGCGGGCGCTGGAAAAGCTGGGGTTCCAGAAGATCGAGGAGATGCCGGGCGCCTTCGGCGCGATCCACGTGCTGGAGCGCCTGCGTCCGCTGCACTAGTTCAGGGCTGGCTCGGCACCTAACGCAAGCAGGCGGCGATACCCGCAACCAACCGGTCGACGTGCTCGTCGGTGAGCCAGTAGTGGGTCACCGCGCGGAACCCGTCCCCCTCGGGGCCGAACAGGATGCCGCTCTCCTCGGCGACCCGTTCGATCAACGCGTCCCGGCCCAGCGGGGCCCCCGCGGCGAGCCCGAACATCACGATGTTGGTGCGGACCCGCTCGGGCTTGATCACGATGCCGTCGATTCCGGCCAGGCCGTCGGCCAGGAGCCGGGCACGGCGATGATCTTCGGTCAGCCGCTCGGTCATCTCCGCCAGTGCCACCCGGCCTGCGGCTGCGAGTAGACCCGCCTGGCGCATGCCGCCGCCCAGCGCTTTGCGCTGACGCCGGGCCTCGTGAATGAACGCCCCGTCGCCGCAGAGCACCGAGCCGACCGGCGCGCAGAGCCCCTTGCTCAGGCAGAAGCTGACCGAATCCACCGAGCGGGTCAGGGTGGTGACCGGCACTCCCAGCGCTGCTGCGGCGTTGAACAGCCGCGCTCCGTCCAGGTGCACCGAGAGCTGATGGCGGTCGGCGAAGGAGCGCACGCCGTCGAAGTAGTCCGGTTCGATGGGCACGCCGTCCCGGGAGCCGAAGGTGTTCTCCAGCAGCACCAGCCGGGTGCGGGGCAGGTGCGGGTCGTCGACGCAGACGGAGCGCTCCAGCTGGCCCAGATCCATCTTGCCGTCGGCGTCGGTGCCGAGGGCCCGGGGCACCACGCCCCCCAGGGTCGCGATCGCTCCCGCCTCCCACTGCATCACGTGCCCGTCGGCGGCCACCAGGGCTTCGTGGCCTCGACCGGTGTGGGCCAGGATCGCGGCGAGGTTACCCATGGTGCCGCTGGCGACGAACAGCCCCGCTTCCTTGCCCAGGCGTTCCGCGGCCTCGGCCTCCAGGGCGTTGATCGACGGATCTTCGCCGTAGACGTCGTCTCCCAGCGGCGCGTCGGTCATTGCCTGGCGCATCGCCGGTGTCGGCCAGGTCACGGTGTCGGAACGAAAATCGATGCGGTCCATCGGGGCATTGTAGGACGGGATGCGCCGGGCTAGCGGTTGGGTGCCGTTTTCGCTCCCGCCGTCACCGCAGGGATCACGTACTTCGGTACCAGCACGTCCCGGAACTGGCGCCAGGTGCCGTAGTCGCCGTAGTTGCCGGCCATGAACGAGGTCACCACCTCGAGCTCCGGAATCACGATCGCCATCTGGCCGCCGTTGCCGCTGGAGTAAAAGGCGTCGTACGCACGGCCGTCGACATCGAAGGTGATGCGCCACCAGGCCAGTCCGTAGTCCCCCTCCTCGTGAATCGAGGCGTGGGCGCGCACCGAGTCCTTGACCCAGGCTTCGGGCAGGACCCGCTTGCCGTTCCAGCGGCCGCCGTCGAGCATGACCTGGCCCAGTTTGATCTTGTCCCGGGGGCGCAGCATGATCCCGCCGCCGCCGTAGCCCTTCTCCAGCGGGTCGAGGTTCATGAACCAGCCGCGCATCTCCATCGGCCGGCTGAACCACTCGTCGAACAGTTCGGGGATCGGCCGGCCGCTCTGCTGCTCCAGCACCCCCATCGCCAGGTTGATGCCGGCCGTGCAGTAGATCGCCTTGCTGCCCGGGTCGGTGGCCATCGGCAGGTCCAGGGCGTAGCGCCGCCAGTCCGGCTGCTCGGTCTGGTATTGCATGGTCCCTTCGTTGCCAGGCGACTCGTCGTCGTCGTCGTCACAGTTCCAGCCCGGCGACATGGTCAGCAGGTGCCCCACGTTCATCGCCTTGCGCCGCGGATCCTCCGGCGTGTCGCCGAATGCGGCGTAGGCCGAGGTCGCGAGGTCGATGTCCACACCGTGCATCCCGCCGGCGCCGACCAGCATCGACGTCAGGCTCTTGCCCGCCGAGCGGGTGTCGTGGGGACGTTCCGGGTGGAAATCGTGGAAGTACTCATCGAGCACCAGCTTGCCCTTGTAGGAGACCTGCAGCGCCTGGACGTAGGGGGTGCTGACCGACTCGGTCTTGGTCGTGGCGATCTCCCGCACCATCGCCTCCAGGCGTGAGGCGTCGAGGCCGGCACGTTGAGCGTGCGCGACGTTCCATCCGTCATCCAGCGCTAGTGGGGTGCGGTAGTTGTAGGGCGCCGGGTCTCGGCGAGGGACGAAGCCGCTGTCGTTGATGTCCTCGAGGCGGACAAAGTCGAAGGTCGTCCCGGTGTAGTAGGAGAACATCGAGATCACCCCGACCTCGGGATTGTAGGTGCCGCTCATGCCGCTGTTGCCGTTGCGGTTGACCAAAGTGATCTCGTTGCCTTCCCGCCGGAAGGTCTCGATCCGGGCGAAACGGCCCATGTTCCGTTCCGGATTGCGCAGGAAGGCCTTGAGCGATCCGTCCTCGCCCGGGGTGACGACGATGTAGTAGTTGATGTCATCTTCCAGCGCCGGGATCGGTCCCGACCAGAATCCGTCGCCCCGGCGTTCGAGGGTCAGCGGCGCGGCGCTGGCGTAGGTGATGCTGGTCGCCCGCGGTTGGATCCAGATGCCCTGGAACCGCTTGCCGCCGTCGACCGGCTTGCCGCGCAATTTGGCGCCGTTTGAGAAGTGCAGTTCCACCGGCGCGTTGCCGCCGGGTTCGAGCATCGCCGATGCCTGCAGCGGCCCGGCCTGGGCGCTCCAGTGATCGCCGCTGTGAGTCAGGTTCAGGACCCCGCGAAGTTCAGGACCGAAGTTACGGGCGGCATGCCAGACGCCGACGAAATCGGCGTTGGTCAGGACGCGATTGTCGGCATCGTCTTCGGCCGATGGCTGTGCGCAGGCGATCGAGCCGGAAAGCGCCACGCCCAGCAGCACGGCGATCAGCGCCGCGATCGGGAAGGGGCGGTTCGATAGCCGGAGGGCACTGCGTGGAGCGCCGTGCGCACGGCTGGAGCTGCTTCGCTTTGCGTGAGTTCGATTCCAAATCAGTGAGCCGTTCAAGATTCCTTCTCCCGTTGTTGCAGCCAGGCGAGGATGGGTTTGAGGCCGGACTGCATGTTGGCGCGCAAAGCGGCGCAGGCGCCTTCGAGGTCGTCGGCGCGGAGGCGTTCGATGATGCGTTCGTGCTCACCGGTGGCCACCGCGACGTTCTCGGCCTCGCGCAGGTAGCGCTGCTCGTAACGCCGGGTTCTGCGAATGAACTGGCAGATCAGATTGATCAACACGTCGTTGGGGCCGTGGCCGACCAGCTCCAGATGCCAGCGGTCGTCCAGCTCGATGACCCGGTCGGCGTCACCGACCGCCGCCTTGATCTCTTCGTTCAAGGCTTCGAGCTTTTCGATCTGCTCGGGCGAGGGGAGTCCCGCCGACTCCAGCGCCGCGGGATCGAGAATCGCCCGCATGGCATAGAGGTCGAGGAACTCCTTGGTGCTGAGCGGCAGCACGAAGAAGCCGCGCCGCGGGATGTTCTCGAGGAACCCCTCGGCGGTCAGGGCGGAGAGCGCTTCGCGCAACGGGGTGCGGCTGACCTGGAGCTCCTCGGCCAGCGCGACCTCGTTGATGCGAGATCCCTCTTCAAAACCGCCTTCGACGATCTCCCGGCGGACCCGGGCGGCGACTTCACGGCTCAAACTCGGTCGATCAATCTTTCTCATCTGCACACTGTATACAGAATGCATTGAGCGGGGAAACGGTTTCAGACCGCGGCGATTTTTTCTTCAGTCGGGCCGGGCCGAGGGGGGTGGGGGTGTGTTTCCAGGGGCTCCGTTTTTCAGCGCGAGTGTGTCACCAGATGCCACAAAACACGCAGAAAAGGCCCACAAAGTAGGCCCTCTCGGGCAATAGATGACACAGTTGCCGCGAAGCCCCGGGTCTCTGGGACAGAACCCCCGGAGGTCTCCCTGCCGCCGCTAGGCCAGCACCTTGCGCAGCCACTCCCCGATATCGTGGATCTCGTCGGGATGGACCTGGTGCTCCATCGGGTAGGCCCGGTAGTCCACCGAGTAGCCCTCGGCGACCAGGGCGTCCCGGGCCGCCTCGCCGCGGGAAACCTGGACCATCGGGTCGTGGGTCCCGTGGGCCTGGAACACCGGCGTCGAGCGGTTGGCCTCGGCGGCCTCCTCGGCCAGGTTCTCACCGACCAGATAGGTCGAAAGCGCCATGATTCCGGCCAGCCGCTCGGGGAACCGCAGCCCCAGATACAGCGCGATCGCGCCCCCCTGGGAAAACCCGGCCAGCACGATCCGTTCCGGCGGCACCCCCCGGTCGCGCTCCCGTTCGATCAGCGCCCGAACCTGGTCCGCCGAGCGACGTACTCCGTCCATATCGTGTTCCCGGCGCAGATCCATCTCGCGGATGTCGTACCAGGCGGGCATGATCAGGCCCATGTTGATCGTCACCGGAATCCGCGGGGCGTGGGGAAAGACGAAACGGACCGCCAGGTCCTCGGGCATCCCCAGATGTGGCACGATCGGCTCGAAATCATGACCGTCCGCCCCCAGGCCATGGAGCCACAGGACCGTCCGCTCGGCCGGCCGGGCCGGCTCGATCTCCACGCAGTTCAGCAGTTCGTCGCTCATGGCCGGGAGTCTAGCAGTCGGCCGCCGAGCCGACCCGGGCCCGCCGCCGGCCCCCGCCCCACCGCCGGCCCCCGGCGAGCGAACGGGTGTCGGCCCGGCCACCACGAGCCAACCACCTGCCGCGAAACGGTTTCCAGGCCCTGTGCGTTACCCCTGGCAGCGGTCGATGGAGCGGCTGCGACGGAGGCTAGACCGCATCGATGAGCGATCCGGACCGCCGGCTCGTCGACGAGGCCAGACGCGGCGATGACCGGGCGCTGGCCGAGCTGTACGAGCGGCACAGACGGCCGCTGTTCGGTTTCCTGTGCCGGATGCTGCGCCGGCCCGAGGCGGAAGAGGTCCTCCAGGAGGTCTGGATCAAGGTGATGGAGTCGATCGAACGCTACGAGCCGGGGGGCGCGGGGTTCCGCTCCTGGCTCTACAAGGTGGCCGCCAATGCCGCCCGGGATCGGATCCGGCGGGAGAAGCTGCGCTCCGGTCCCTCCCTCGACGCGCCGCTGGGCGAGGAGGGGGGCGAGACCGTGATCGACCGCCTGGTCGACAGCGGCGCCGGCCCCGACCGCAAAGCTGAAGGAAGTCTGTTCCGCGAGGAGCTGGAGCAGGCGATGGAGGCGCTGACCCCCAAGCAGCGGGCGGCGGTGCTGCTCAAGCACCAGCAGGGCTTCCACTATCGGGAGATTGCCGAGATGTTGCAGATGGCCGAGGGCACGGCCAAGACGACGGTTCATCGTGGAGTCGCGACCCTTCGGGATCGGCTCCAGGAGTGGTTCAATGGTTGAGATGCAGTGTGAAGACGTTCGCAGCCGGCTCTACCGGGGCGAGGAGGAGGACGCCGCCATGTCCGCCCACCTCGCAGGGTGCGCCGCGTGCCGCCTGGAGCAGGCGCGGACCGAGGTGCTGTTGCAGGCGCTGCGGGATTCCGCTCGTGCCGAGGTGCCGGCCTGGCTCGACGCGCGAATCCGGCGCTCGCTGATTCGGCGGCCGGTGCGGGCCTGGTTGGCCATGGGGGTCGGCGCGGCCGGACTGCTGGCGCTCTACGGTGCGCTGGCCATCGCCTTTGCCGAGGGGGGCTTCGAGGCGGCGCCCGGCTTCGCCTTCGCCGGGCTGCTGGCCTACCTCACGCTGAGCAGCGTCGCCGTGCTGCCCTTGATCATGCGGGCTCGCCGCGTTGAGCAGGAGGCGGCATGAACTGGCTTCCCAAGAGCAGGTTGATGCGGCTCGTGATCCTGGCGGCCATGGTGATCGTCGGCGTGGCGGTGCTGCGTACGCTGTTCGACGACGGATACCGTTCACCCTTCGGCGGCTTCGGCCTGTTCGGTCCGCTGGGACAACTGCTCGGCATCTGGTGGGTTATCAACATGGCGCTGGCGATCTGGGTCTTCGTCGACGCCCAGAAGCGCGGCCAGGAGGCGATCCTCTGGGGGGCGCTCACTTTCTTTGCCGGAATCATCGGACTGATCGTTTATCTGATCGTGGTCTCCGGTGTCGCCGGTGGGAGGCTGACGCCGGGAGGCGGAGCCAACGTAGATGGCACGACCGGCGCAGCGCCGCCCGGGGGTGCCGCTACGAGCGGCGCAGCGGGCACGGGCGTGGCGTCGGCAGCCGGCCACCATGCCGGCGGGGCGCCCTGTGTCGGCTGCGGCCAGCAGCTGCGCGAGGACTTCAAGCACTGCCCCTACTGCGGTCGGCCGACGTCCACCGACTGCCAATCCTGTGGCGCCGAGCTCGAACCAGGCTGGGCGGTCTGTCCCCACTGCGGAGCGCCGGTGGAAGGGGCCGTGGGCCGGGAAGCCACTCCTGGCGAGCCGCCTGCGCCGGGCTAGCCGAGGGACCAGGTAGCGAACACGAGCCGGCGCCGACGCTGCTACCATGCGCCCATGGCTCGTTTGTTGATGCTTCACACCGGGGGAACCCTCGGCATGCAGCCCCGGCACCCCGACCGGGCGCTGGCGCTCCAGGACATCTCGCCGGCCGTGCTGGCCCAGGTGCCGGAGCTGGCCCACATCGCCGAGATCGAAACCGAGGCGCTGTTCAACGTCGACTCCACCGACATGACCCCTTCCCACTGGGAAGCGATCGCCAAGCGCATCGGCGAACGGATCGACGACGTCGACGGTGTGGTGATCACCCACGGTACCGACGCCATGGTCTACACCGCTTGCGCCTTGTCGTACATGCTGCGCAATCTACCCAAGCCGGTCGTGCTGACCGGCTCCCAGCGCCCGCTGGTCGACCCCCGCAGCGACGGCCGCGCCAACCTCGTGGGCGCGTGCGACGTGGCGACCCGCGGCATCAACGAAGTCAGCATCTACTTCAACGGCATGCTCCACCGGGGCAACCGCGCCAAGAAGTCGAGCTCCTTCGATTACAGTGCCTACTCGTCGCCCAACTTCCCGCCGCTGGCCCAGATGGGCGCGAGCTTTCATCCCCGCGCCGCCGTACCGGTGCCGCGGGAAGGGGATGGCGCCTTCCGGGTCGAAGGAGGTTTCGACGACCGGGTCGTCAGCCTGAACCTGATCCCCAAGAACGGCGCACCGGTACTCGACCGGCTGCGGGGCTCCGGCCTCAAGGGGGTGATGATCGAGTCCTACGGGATGGGCAACATCCCGACCCGGGAGGAGATCGTGGGGGATGCGATCTCGGCGCTGTGCGATGAGGGCATGGTGGTGGCGATCGCATCGCAGTGCACCCATGGTGAGGTGGATTTGTCGCGTTATCCCGGGGGAAGGCTGGCGGCGAAGGCCGGGGCAGTGGGCACCGGGGATATGACGACCGAGGCGGCTACGGTGAAGCTGATGTACTTGCTTGGGACGCTTGGGGAGCCGGAGCGGGTGCGGGTGGCGTTGGGGCGGCCGTTGGCTGGCGAGTTGACGTTCGAGTAGCCAAGCCGCGTCCTCGACTGGCGCAGCCTGTGTCCGACAATCACCGAGTGCACCACGTTCGAAGGGCGCCTCAGATGTCCAAGATCGAGTTGCTTGAATCAGTGTGTTTCGGGCCGATCCTCGCGCCCCGGGGGCGTGGCTTCCTGAGCAAGCGAGGTGCGCAGCCGATCACAACGTTTCAGCAGTTCGGTTGGGCTAGGGTGCCGGATGAGAAGGGGTCCAGCCTGGTTTTCCTCGCTGGCCTGAGGCTTCGCGCCGTCGAGGTGTATGCGTCCGGAACCGTCGATTGCAAGGCCTTGGAGGCGCAGAAGCAAATCGAGTTGCTCGGCTTTCGTTTGCGCTTCAAGTCAGCGCTCGACCTCGCATCCTTTCCACAGCTGCGGATCCTAAAGGGCAACTGTCAGCCGGCGCTTCGTGGTCTGGCGACCCCGTGCGGTGGCCGAAAGCTAACGAAGACCTCTTGTGATTAAGTAATTTCGTCGTTCGGCATCGAATGCCCCGTGCTCGCTGCGTTCCGGCATGTCTTGCAGTCCTGCGGCTAGGATCGGATGCTCCACGGAGATGGCTCCGGCAAGCTTCAGGGCACTCACCCGTACTATTTCTTCTTGGCGGCCGTCGAGAATGCATGGGACTAGTAGGTCGAGAGCCTGGGTCAGGCCGTTGTCGATGGCGCTGGCCAGTTCCACTATCTCCCCATCTTTCGTTGGGAAGTTTTCGAAGCCTGCCTCAGAATCGAAGTGGCTGAACTCTTGCAAGATCTCAAGAGCTGCCCACTTGGCCCAGACGCCACCGTCCAATGCCACACGGAGCAGAATCGGAAGGGCGCCGAGCGCCGACGGATAAACTGTGCCGCGATGGTTGTTGCCCACAGCGAACAATAGGCAGTCGTATGCTTCTTCAGCCTCCTGTCTAGACGCCGCCTGCGCCACCGCGGTGAGGGCGCGAGGAACTCTCGCAGCGTCATAGCTTGAAGGTCCAGGGAATGACTCCCAGTCTATCGCGCCAAGTTTCACTACCGTGGCCCCTATGTTGAGTCCGCGTGCGGTGGTGTTCACTGTTCTATCGCGGCCCCTGGAACTTCGTCCCTGGAGGGAATTGCGACACATCGAATCGTAAGCCGCAAGCCTCGCAAACTGGTATCAACTTCCCGTTGCGTGGACGTACTGGTTTCGTGAACACGATATCACGAGCTTTGCCGCCTAGCTTTTGAGCTGCGTCGACTTCGGCACAACAACCCTTGGGCCCGGGATAGGAGCGCCCGACAACTGCTTCGCCTGTTCTCCTGTTCGCTGCTCCAACCACTGTAGCAGGGCGCATGCTCGCTGGTGCCCTGGCGAGTTCCGCGAGTTCATCTCCAAGGGCGGACTCAGCTCGGGACTGAGCGCCGCGTCGCGACAAAGAGCGCGTCGCGCTGGATGCAATGTCCAGCGCCTCGTCCGCTATGCCGCCAAGCATCGCCCCGGCGGCACCTCCGGCGGCATCCACAACCACCGACTCCACGGTAGGTGCTTGACCGTTGAGAGCGTCCTCAACCATTCCGCCCGCCACGGAGCTAATTGAGCCAGCCGCGACCATTACGCCGAGGGAAGCTCCACCGGTATCGACCACCGAACCAACCATCGCACCAGTGATAGCACCACCGATCGCAGCGTTTCGGACCTCCTTCCAACTCTTGCCTTGAAAGAGTGCAACAGCACCGCTGAATACTCCTCCTACGGCGGCTCCACTCGCAGTGGCGACGATCTCGCCGTCCGGGTCAACCAGCAATACTGGGTTGTTGAACGTATACGAGTACCGATGCCACGTTTGAGGTACTTGTGGGAGTGCGCTCTCTACTGCCGGGTCGACCGCCAAGAATCGTCCTAGTCCGCCAGACCCAAACCTCGCGAGCATATAGTCCATCCCGGACGAGATGTCGCGCTCGTGACCCGTGAAACGACGGAAGCTCGGCCCGCCTGTTGCGCCAAGTTCACCGCCAAACGGGTAGTAGTCATGACTCGACTTTTTCGCGCCAGCCTCGTCGGTGACGACACGAAGGCTTCCAAGGTGGTCGCGATGGTGGTACGAGTTCGCCAGTGAGTAGCCGGGCGTGGGAGATGGTGGCGTTCCGCAAGGCGGCTCCGCCGTGTTCTCCAAGTGGCCGAAATTCTTGGTCTCCGCCCCGACACTCGGGTTCAACGTCGAGCTCGGCGAAGTCGTCGTGAAGACTGTCCCACAAGGGGCGCTCAACGCCTGATGCAGCAAGCTGAGCGAAGTGACTCCTGAAGGCACGCCGAGCGGCGTCAGCAGAATTGTTCCGCCTCCATCGGCGCGCTCGAAGTGCACGTAGGTGGTCTGTCCGTTCTGCTGCAACAGATCCCAGCGGATCTCGACGTTTGCGCCCACGCGGGCGGAGCTGATCGCCCGCACCTGATTGGCCGAGGAGCCCGTCACCGAGCTGTCCGGCGACAGCGTGACCGGCGCCGAGTACGACGTCGAACCGTCTTGCTTGCGGACGCGGATGAAGTTGGTGTCTGCGTCCGTGAAGTTTGTGGAGGGGATCCAGAGGACCCCGCTTCCATCAGGGGCCTGGTTCTGGAGCTGGGCGACGATGCCGCTGTGGGTGCGGATGTCGATGGTGTATTCGCTGGCGACCGGGTTGTCGAGCACCTGAAAGCCGTAGCTGCCACCGCTCTCGAGGGCGGAGTTGGTCGAGACGCTGGAGGGAGCCTCTACCACATCCCGCTCCACCAGCAGTTGGCCAAGTCCCGAGACGAACTCCTTCTTCAGCGTCGGACTGGCTTCCAGCGGTTTGTGTTCGAACTGCGCCAGGAGCTGGCCGGCGGCATCGCGGATGCTCAGGAGCGGGACGCCGTCTCCGGTGTGGGGCGAGTCGGGATACTGTACCAACCGGTAGCCGTCAGCGTCGTAGACGTAGCGCTCGGCCACCACGCCGCCGCTGGTCTCTGGATTGGCTGCGTAGTAGGCGGACATCCGGCCCTGTGATGTCCAGGTGGAGCCGACGCCCCCGCCGTCTTTCATGTAGCGGGTCATGTTGCCGTTTGCGTCGTAGGCGAAGCCGGTGTCGTGGATGCGGTTGTTTTCGACGGGGGCTGCAGTCTCGATGTGCTGACGGCCGAAGAACTCGAAGTCGGCGGGTGTTCCGGTGGCCGCGAAGTTGCCGTCGTGGCCCCAGTCCCGCGAGGTCATGTTGCCGTAGAGATCGTAGGTGTAGCGGACGTTGTTGGCGTCGCCGTCGGGATCTGTGGCCTGGGGGAGCACGTTGGCTTCGACCAGGCGGCCGACCACATCGTAGACGTAGGTCTGCCCGCCGATCGCGGCGATGTTCCCGGCGCCGTCGTACTCGAAGGCCCCGGAAGCCCAGACCGTGTTGGAGGGGGAAGCCCAGGGAGCGGTGGCGAGCATATTCGACGGGCGACCGACAATATCTCGCGTGATTTCGCTGGTAGCGCCGTTGCCGAAGGTGATCTTGTTCAGGGCACCGGCGGCCGAATAGTGCACCGAGTGACTATTCGGGGCGATAAAGTCGTAGTCGGCCTGCTCCAGTCCGTTCAGCAATCCTCGGGTGTGGGTGTAGACGTAGTCCCGCCCGGTCTCGATTCCTGGCTGGTAGGGTGCGGTCCAGGTCGCGGGCTTCCCGTGGTCCTGGTAGCTGTAGCCGGTCACGAAGTCCGCGAAGTCGCCAGTGCCCTTCCAGTCGATCTCCGTGCGGACGCCGGACAGGCGTCCATTGAGGCCCTGGTAGACCAGCGTCTTGCGGGCCGCGAGGCGACCCTCCTGATAGGACTTGAGCTGGGCGAGCTGGCCCAGGTAGCTATTGGACTCGGGGCCGTGATCGCAGGCGGCACCGCCCAGCTCCCCAGAGGTTCCGTCGCAGGTGTTCGGCGAGTCGTAGACGTACTCGGCAAGCAGCTCGCTGGCGGCCTTGCTGACCGTCATGTCGTCGATGACGAGGCCGGTTCCGATGTTGGCGGTCGCCGCATCGCCCTTGTCGAACACGAGGTAGACGTAGATGGTCTTGCTGGCGTTGTCTGCCCATTCCGCCGTAGAGAACACGTCGCTGGGGCGCATCGCCTGCGCTTCGCGCCACACCCCGAACGAAGCCTGATTCTGGTCCACTTCCAGCAGGTTGCGGCGATTGGTGGTGCTCAGGCCCTGGTTCGAGTCCGTGACGTAGATCCGGAACTTGTCCAGGTCGCCGGTTCCGCCACGCACCTGCCGCCAAAACTTGAAGCGCAGCATGTCCTCACGGCCCAGCGTGATCTGCTTGCGTAGCGCGTGCTGCACGTCGGTTGCGGAGGCGTAGCTACAGTTGCTGGTGTCGCCGAAGTACAGGCCTGCCGTGGAGGTGGATCCCGGAGGCGCCGGGACACTGCAGCTTGAGGAAGCGTAGTCGAGCGTGGTCCAGTAACTGGTGCCGCTCGTGAAGTCCTGAGTCGATTCGTTGATCGTGCCGACTTCCCATCCGGTGGTGCCGGATTCGAATCCACCGGCCCCGGAGAGGACATCGGAGGTGCCGCCGCCGTCGAACACCCGAGAGGCTTCGACGATGCGGCCGGCCATGTCATAGGTGTTTTTGAAGTAGTAGCCACGGTGGGTGGCGGCGCCGAGTTGGTCGCGGCTGGCGAGCACGTTCCCCAGTACGTCGTAGGCTTCGACGGTGGTGGTGCCATTCTCCGGGTTGGTGCTCTCGCGCAGGCGGCCGACAGCGTCGTACTCGTAAGTCCGTTCCTGCCCGGAGCCGATCGTGTCGGCGAACCAGGCTTCGAACGGGTTTTGGGGCAGGCGGTCGATCAGGTTGACGTAGACCAGGTTGCCCAACGGGTCATAGAAGTATTCGGCGTCGGCGCCGACCACCGGATCTGTGGTGTTTTCGGCCAACGGCTCAACGTCCACCAGCACCAGCCGGTCTAGGGCATCGTGGTAGTAGCGGGTGGTGACGTTCGAGCGGCCGTCGTTTCCAGTTGACGGCGCGGCGGTTTGCACGCCGTGGACGGTTACTTCACGGTGAGGTCCGCAATATGCGGTTTCTGTGATCGAGCCGTCGGCAGCGAGGACCTTGTGAACCCGGCCCATGGCGTCGGCAGTGACGAGAAGCGGATTGTTCTCTTCACCGGAAACCGTGCTGGGCGTGCCGTAAAAGGTGACCACACCGCGGGGCCGCGTGACGCCGCCATCATCCCAGGTGACGTAGTCGATCGAGTAGGTTTCGCCGGTGAGTGTGTCGGTCCAGTCCCAGGTCGGGCGACTGGCCAGTGGAGTCAGTTCCGATTCCGCGATCCAGTCCGACTGGAAAACCTGTCGACCCATCATGTCGTAGCGAACCAACCGCACCGAAATGGTGTCCTGGCTGCCGGAAGTGCCGGGCACGACCTTGCGCTCCTCGATGATCCGGCCAAGGCCGTCGAAGGTCATGTCGCTGTAGAGTTGCTGGCCGTCGGCGAGGTCCACATCGGACGCCGATCCACCGTGAATCACGCGAGTCTCGGTCAGGTCCGGGTAGTTGATGCGAGTTGAATGCTCGGTCGAGGCTGGATCGATCTCTTCCAGCCTTCCAAGAGCGTCATAGGTGAACTGGGTCGTGACCCCGTTGGGATCCTGGGAACTCGAGACGAAGCCGGCCGGGTCGAGGGTGACCGATTGGCTGTCGTAGGGCAGGAAGCTCGTGCCGTCTCCGACCTTCAGGTTCGTGGCCTGGCCGTAGTTCCAGGTGAATTGAGCAGCATAGGTGCTGCGGGTACTGCCGCCGGGGTAGGTATCGCCTCCGCTGAAGTCCACTTGCTGCAGGTTTCCGGCCGATGTGTACGCGTGTTGGCTGATCAGGTCGTTGGGGGTCGTTGACGGCGGCGCTGCCGGAGACCAGGCGTCCCAGGTGGCGTAGGTTTCAGTGGTCGGGACGG
This sequence comes from Acidobacteria bacterium Mor1, assembly GCA_001664505.1. Classification (GTDB taxonomy): domain Bacteria; phylum Acidobacteriota; class Polarisedimenticolia; order Polarisedimenticolales; family Polarisedimenticolaceae; genus Mor1. The sequence continues at coordinate 1,927,788 of CP011806.1, read as the reverse complement.
ACGAGTCGTCCTCCCAGTCGGGAAGCGACCGCCGCTCGGTTAGGGCCCCCTCGCAGTCGAATGCGAACCTGCGGCTCGAGCGGTTATCGGTTCCCGAACCCTCGATCATGGTGACCCAGTCGTAGCGACCGAGCACGTGATTGTCACGCTGGCAGGTGCTGGTGACGTAGTTGGTGTGAGAGACGCGATCGTCTGGGAGGTAATCGCTGGTCAGTCGCCGGGTGGTCCAGTACTTGTCGGAGTTCAGGCCATAGCTCGTGGTGGTGGTGGTGCGGGCCGCGCCGCCGCTAGTTCCACCGAAACAAGTGCCTGTGTCGTCATGGAAGGTTGTAGTGGTCGAGCGCTCGAGCACCTTGGATGCCTGGTCACCTGAGCCCGTTCCGCATTTTCCGGTCACGTCCCAGTCGTATTCCTTGACCGAGGTGCGAAGTGGAGTCCCCGCGGCGTCGAAGGTCGTTTCTTGCTTGGTGTGGCCTTGGGGTTCGTCATTGCCCGGGTTGATGTATTCGTCACCACATGCGTGGCCGGTGAACTCGAATTCGGTCTTGGTGCCGTCCGGGTTCGTCATGGAGAAATCCTGAACGGTGGCCCATGTCACACAGTTTCCTGATGGATTGTGCTCGTCCCAGTCTGTCTTGAAAGATCTCTCCCAGGTCCAGTCATAGTGATAGGCCGGGTCGTGGTTGCCGGTGGTCTCGTCACGGACCGGATACATCGTCCGCTTGCTGACGGCGTAGTCCATGCGATCCAGAGGGCGATGGCTCTCGACCCAGGAGTCCGGAGCCGTGAAGTTCTTGATCGCCTGTTCGACGACACCTGGCGTGTACTGGGTGTACTCGTACTTTGACATTCCACCGAGGGGATAGTGGATCTCATCGAGCATCAGCCCGTACTTCGACTGGTAGGTGTTGACGCTGGTTCCCAGCGGGGCGTCGGTGTAGTCGTAGTCGATGGTGCCCGCAGGTTGACCACCGATGGCGGGTAGGTCGACGCCTGTCAGTACGCTGACCGTGTACCCGTCAAAGGTCTCGGACCGGTAGCTGTACTCGTAGGTGACGGTTTGACCGTTGAATCCGAGTGCGTGGAGCTTATGGAGGCGGCCAGCGCTTGCCGGATCCGTGCTCGGACCGAGTTCGGTCCAGATGACCTCGAGGTAGTCATTGCCGTCGGCGCCGGGAGGGACCAGGCCCTCTCGTTTGACTTTGATGCTTCGGATGGCTTCGGGGTAGGGGCAGGTCGTGCCGCCGACCTCGGCGATGCACGCCGCTTCATCTTCGCCCCAGTACTCAACGAGGACGCCGGCGTTACCGTAGACGTCGAAGATTTCCTTGGTGTACCAGCCCACACGGTTGTGGTTTTCGACGAACTGAGCGGGGTTGGACTGGTCCGGTTGGATGAGTTCTTTGGTTCGGTACAGCGTGCCATCGGGAAAAGTCACGTCCCACGATGTGTAGGAGGCCGTGTGGTTCGCCCAGCACGTTGTGCAATCTACAAAGCACTGAGGATCGAATCCTTCCTCGCCAAACATGGGGCAGCCACAACTGTTCTGCGGCCCACACGCCTCCGCCGCGGTTAGCGTTGCTTCGAACAGCACGTTCGGGTGAGCTTGGGAACCATCCATAGTGGTGCCCTGGCTGTCCTCGAAGCTCTGACAACCGAAGGAGTACAAGGTTGGGTCGGGTTGCGGATCTGGGGAGTTCTGCGGCAGGCATTCAGCTCGTTGCCGATCCATGTCGCTCTTCTGGTAGAAGCGACCTAGGTGCATCGTCCAGCCGTATCCCACCCAACTGTCGCCGCCCTGCACGTCCTGCTCCCAGGTCATGCCGATGCAGTCGTTGGTGACGTAGTTGTCGTAGATCGCTTTCTTCGAGTTGTAGACGCGAGTCAGGCCAACGCTGCTGCCGCCGTCAAGCGAGAAGCTCGGGCTGCTCGGATGGGACACGAGCAGGTTCCCGCCAAACATCGAGACGTTCTCGCTGTTCTCAAACCCGGCAAAGATCGAGCCCTCGGGCACTCCCGGTGCCGTCGCGACCACGCTCAAATGGTCGGTGACCGGTTGGTTCTCGACGTCCTCGTACCAGGTCTCCTGCGCGGAAACGCTGCAGAGCGCGGTCAGAACCAGGGCGGCGATGAGGCTGAGGCGAATGCTGAAATTCCGCGGAGCGACGGCAAAAAGTCTCATTCTCAGGACTCCCGTTGCGGGGTGGGGACCCCAGGCGTGTTGGCTGTTCGATCTGGTTCGAGCCTATCCCGGATTTGGGAAACGTGCCGCAAACGAGTGGCTTTCTGCGGCGAATTTGCAAGTCTTTCGCTTGCCAATTGGGTCTAGCAGGTGGGTGGTATTCGAAGAATCGGAGGGCTACAGACGAACCAAGAACCGCGTTGGTTCAGTTCAAGTGCTGTTGCTAACTGACTGAGCCGGCGAGCATTCAGCTGTTGAAAGCGAGCCCAACCCGACGAGATTGAAGAGAACGCCGCCGACGACGAATAAAAATCGACGCTTTCGCCCGTCCGCGACGAGGCAACTGGTCTTTTGTTGGCGGAGAGGTTGGGCCAGGCGGAGCAGATGCGAGAGGGCGGCCGTCGGCGAGTCCGTTGACGCTCTGAAGCCAAGCCCTCGTCATTCTTATGCCGTCCTGCGCGGTTCAATACTTGTAGCAGGCGGAGATCCAGCCGTCCGATGTGAGTACTTGGTCTGCAGCGAAATCTCCGCAGACATTCAGAGGTTCTTGAGCCTCGGTTGTGGTGGCGCGAGGGTTGTCTCGGCGGCCATCGCTACCCAGTGACGCGAGTAGAAATTGGTTGCCGTCGGATTCGTACACGAAGGGCTGGCCCCAATGATCGACGAAACCACCAAAGCGAGCAGTATCGTCAGAGTTGAGCGAGCGGGCCAGTGTCTCGAGGTCGGCAGGAACGTCATCGTGGGTCTCTCGATACTCGCGTAGAGCGGAGTTGATGCGCTTCATGCGTTCCACGGTGAGAATCTGCTTCTGCGTGCGCGACTGGTCTCTTGACCAAGAACGCCACGCGACGAGGGAAGCCGCAAGAAGGACCACAAGAGCAGCGATGATCATTCTCTGCACTGGTTTTTCTCTCAATCGTGACGATGGTCCACTCTAGAACCAACCGAGCGACGACAACCCGATAGCAAGCGCGAGTACTCCAGCGACGAGGAAGAACAATCGTCGCTTTCGCCCGTCAGGGACGAGGCAACTGACTTTGGGGTCAGCGGGGTCGAAGTAAACCTTGACGTCCTCACCCACGGTGTACCGGCCGGCGGCCGAGGACGCCGGCGATTTCAGCGTGAACCCAAGATCACCACCGAGATGGATGGTGTCACCTCGATAGCTCACGCCGTCCACGACGTAGTCGTAGGCCACGTCGGGCCGGAAGTGACCGTCATCAGCCCGAACCGTCGCCCGAACGACTCGCCCGTTGGCCGTGCCCAATGAAGCGAGGGGAGGTTGTCGGCGGATCGCCGCAAGAAGAAACCCGAGTCCCAACACGATCGAACCGGCGGGAATGATCCACTGCGGGTCTTTCATTGTGTGCTCGATACGGCGTCGACTATCTCCGGCGTCATGACTAGAACTCCTCCGCGCGGCGCAACCCTCGCACGAAGTCCACGAAGGATTCGGCCAGATGAGTGATTCGATAGTCGCGTTCCTGATCCACGTGGATGACCGTCGGTTCGCGAGCTGATCCGGCTCTCCGGTAGTCGAGGCATATCATGTCGTGTCCGGCGGATGGGCAATCGCCAAAGTAGATGCCGATGTCGGGGTATCCCCATTCTTCCATCATGAATCGGCTGCCGAGATCCCCGCAGAGTGAGTGAGGCTTCGAGTCTCCGATACCCAGAATGCCGTGGATCGCTACGTGATCGTCCGCCCAGGAGGTCGGGTGTCTAGTGGGGAACGCCGTCCTTGCGGGCAATCCACCGTTCTGGTTTCGCATCAGTTCTACGTAGGACGAGGGCAGGGGATACCCGAGCTGTTGCTCGACCACTGCGCGCGATGCGGCTGTCGGCGGCGGAAGAACGTAGTGCGCCTGTTCGTAGTCGGATCCACTCCAAAAGCCGGCAAAGTCTGCGGCGGTGAGTTGAGCAAGGTTCTCGCGCAAGAACAGCTCGAAAACGTGGCGAGGCAGTGGGCCTCCCCACGGCAGTGGCTCCGAATCGAAGCCAGCAACGGTTTCAAGGCTCGGTGCCTTGATGAACTCCGCGGATAGGATGGCCCGGCACTCGTCCATGAAGCGCTGGGGAGCGTCAGTCGGCGCCCCCCACATGTCGCACATCCCGACCTCTACGGCGCATTCCACAAGCCGATGAAAGGTCTCTTGGTGAAGAGGCGAGATCGAATCCAGGACATCCTTCGGGATGGGGTCCCCCAAGCCGCCGACTCGGAGGCGGCGTGCCTCAGTTACCCAGATGGGCAGGTCGGCAGCCACGAGGATGCCGAGCAGATGACCCACTAGCGCCTCCACATCCGGGTGTCGGATCTCTCGCGCCACGCAGTAGCGCTCGAGACAGAGGGCAGCCCAGGCCTGCATCTGCCGGATGCTCAAGGTAGTCATTGGTCAATCCAAGCTCGGGTTCTAGGAGGATTCTCGAGATCTTCGAGTTGCGCGATCAGTCGCGTGGCTGCCGCTTCCGATTCGATCTCGATCTTGACGGTCTCTCCCTCGAACACACAACGGTCGACGAGCTCCTTGGCCTGGGCCAGGGAGACTCCCAGCACCTCGCGGAGTACCTGGATATGGCGGACGGTGCCGCGGTTGGCAGGGCCGCAGAACTCGCCTTCGATCTCAAGCAACACCTTGATTGCCATCGGGTCAGCTCATCGGCCAGAGAATCTCGAGATGCCGGTTGTTGAAGTCCGGGTCGTCCAGTGTGCCACGATGTGCGCAGGTCATACCGCGGGGGAGCCCATTCATCTCGATGGCCTGCCCCTCTTGGATTCTTCCGCCCAGAGCCTGGAAATCGATGAAACGGCGGAGCAGTTCGACTGCGCCGGTCCGCAGCTCCCGCGGGACGCTGTGAATGCTGAGGTCCGGCCTGCCGTACTTCCGCATTCCTCGGGTGTGGAGCCATTCGCCGTTGTCGACGTTGGTAGAGAGAATGACCACCTGATGGTTCGGAGCTCCAGTGGTCGATTCGAAGGCGTGATCTCGCCACTCCTCCCGATCCCACCACTTGAGCGCCTGCGGATCGTAGGTGGCGATACCTCCTGAGTCGAAAAGCCACTGAATCAACCCGACGACATCTCGCAGGTAGTTGAGGTCTGAGGGGGCGGCAATAGAACCATTCACCGCGACAAAACGTGACTGAGTTTCGATGCGGGCGGCGAGGTTGGGGTGTTCGTCCAAGAGCAAGTCCCACGCCGCTCCCTGCCGATTGGGATCCGGCCCTGATCTGGATCCCGAGGTATGACTTGTGACCTCGAGGCCGTCCGGCATGGTGCCGACTCGGTACTTCCTTCCGGGCACGGCCAGTGCGTTGGGCAGATCGCCGTAAACGGCGAAGGCTAGGTAGGCGTCGCCGCCTCCCGCAACGAAGTGCGGCCGGGCCCAGTTCGGCAGTCCGCTCATCGGTCGGCTCGGTGGTGGAACGTCAAATCAAAAACACGGCGCCGAGCGTCGCGGCCCGCAGGGCATCGAACTCGTCTGCGCCCGGGGCCCTGGGCCGTAGCCGCCGTCGTTGCCTTCCCGCTGGGGAACGATCAGGAAGTACCGGTCTCCCGACAGCGGCGTGAACGTAAGGGTGTAGGTCCGGAGTGGCGATGTGTCGTCGACGCCGGCGCTGCAGGTTCTCGGCAGGTGGGTGCCGAAGTTGTGGAGATCTCCCTCGTAGATGGCGAAGGCGTCCAGGCCGGCCGGTTCGCACACATCCCAGTGCAGGGTGAGTGCGTCGCCGTTGCGTTCGACGATCATGCCGGCGCGTCCGATGAACCAGGTGTCATCCGGTAGTACGAAGGTAGCGCCTCCGGAGCAGCGGCCGCAGCCGTCGGTGTCGTAGTCGGAGCAGTCCGCCTTGCACATCAGGGTGCCGCCGGCGCAGTCGAAGTCGGTGCAGTCGAGACCGCCCAGGTCCGCGCCGTCGCAGACCTCGCCCGGATCGATCACGTCGTTGCCGCAGGTTGCGAACGCCGGAGTGGCGGCCAGGCCGACACACAGCAGGAGTGCGCAGAGCATTGGACATTGCCGCGACGAACCCATGGTTCCCCCTCCGTGGCCCGGTTCTAGGGCGGATCGTACGGCGACGACGCTGATGAGGCAAGAGGGATGCGGGGCTTGATGAAGCCGTGGCCGGTGCCCGGAGGGCTTCCGCGTCAGGGGCGCTCGTCAGCGCTTGTTTCCGGCTCGGCCCATTTGGCCGCTTCCTCCGGCCGGCCCCACTCCGTGTACAGCTTGTGCAGTCCGCGCCGGGAGTTCACCGTGGAGCGTTTCTCCTCGCCGTCCCGCTCCTTGAACAGCCGGTAGGCGTCGAGCAACAGCGGCTCCGCGCGGGCGAACTGCTTATGGTAGATCCGTTCGTTGCCGAGCTCGAGGGCGGCCCACAGCGTCCGGGAATGCTCGGGGCCCTGGGCGTCGATGTACATGCGGTGCGCCCGCTCCATGTAGTCCAGCGCCTCGTCGTGGCGGTCCCGCTTGCGTTCGATCCGGCCGATGAACAGGAGCGCCCGGGCCTGTTCCACGGTGCCTGGGGAGAGGCGCTGCAGCACGCCCTCCGCTTCGTAGAGCAGTTCCGCGGCGTCGTCGAGCCGGCCGAGTTCTTCCAGGGCGCGGCCGAGGTTCAGCATCTGGCCGGCGGCTTGCCGGGTTTCGGGGCCGACGCGTTCACGGGTGATGGCCAGGGCTTCCTGCATGTGCTCGGCGGCTCCCTCCTTGTCGCCGCGGGCGCGGAGGAGCTGGGCGTAGTTGTTCAGAAGGCTGGAGTACTTGGGGTGTTCGACGCCGAGCATCTCGCGCGTGATCTCCAGCGCCTCCTTGTAGAGGGTCTCGGCCTCGTCGAGGTTGTCGCGGCGGCGTTCCAGTACCGCCAGGGTCGACGCGAACTCCGCCACCCGCGGGTGCCGTCCGAGGTCGGCCCGTCCTATTTCCAGTGCGCGCTTGGCGTGGGGGTAGGCGGCTTCCCGGTCCCCCTTGGTGTACATGAGATAGGCCAGCTTGGCCTCGACGTCGGCGACGGCGATGTCCTCGGGACCCCGATAGCGGGTGTGGATCTCGAGGGCTTCGTTCAGCGTCGCTTCGGCCGTGTCGTAGTCGCCGGAGAGGGTCTGCAGGTGTCCCAGGTTCATCAGGGTCACCCCGGCAGACTCCTCCTTGCCCGCGGCCCGCGCCATCGCCACCGATTCGGTGTACATCTCCCGGGCGGCGTCCCGGTTGCCCAGGGTGCGTTCGAGGATCGCCAGTTGGTTGAGGGCGACCGCCAGCGCACCTGGCTGTTCATCGGCCAGCGGCCGCACGATCTCCAGCGACTGTGCCGCCAGGTCCCGGGCCCTGCGGATGTCGCCGAGGTTCTTGTAGGCGCGGCTCATCACCCCGAGCATCGCCGCCTGGGTTTCCGGTTGCTCCAGCTCGCCGACCCGTTCGACGCCGGCGTCGAGTAGGTCGTTGGCGGTCACGGTCTCGCCGCGGTTCTCGAAGGGATCTCCGGCGGCGAAGAGGTCCAGCACGAATTCCGAGACCTCCGACGCTTTGTCCGCCTCGATCTGGGCCCGGTCCCGCTCTTGCTGGGCCACCCCGCGCTGGTAGGCCATGGCGATGGTGAAGCCGATCAGCGTCAGCAGGAACACCGACGCCACACCGAGCCCCAGGGCGTTGCGCCGGGCGTACTTGCCGACCCGGTAGCCGAGCGAGGGCACCCGTGCTTCGACGGGCAGTCCGCCGAGGTAGCGGCGCAGGTCTTCGGCCAGCTCCCGGGCGGAGCCGTAGCGTTCTCCCGGTTCCTTGCGCAGCGCCTTGAGCACGATGGCGTCGAGGTCGCCTTGAAGCAGTTGGCGCAGCCGCTGCGGGGATTCGTTGGGGCGCCGGTCGTCGCCGCCGGTAACCGGCCCGGTGGTGCGGGTTGAGGGCCGCTCCGGCTCGGTCTCGCAGACCTCGCTCTCGATCTGCCCCGGGGTCTTGCCCTCGAGCTGGAACGGCCGTTCGCCGGTCAACAGCTCGTAGAGCACCACCCCCAACGCGTAAACATCGGTGGCGGTGGTGATCTCGCCGCCGCGCATCTGCTCCGGCGCGGCGTATTCAGGCGTCATCAACAGCAGGCCGGTACGGGTCGCGGCGACGCCGGATCCGTCGTCCTCGCCGAGCAGCTTGGCGATGCCGAAGTCCAGCAACTTGACCGAGGCCTGGGCGCCTTCGCCGGAGACCAGGATGTTCGAGGGCTTGAGGTCACGGTGGACCACCAGCCGCTGATGCGCGTGCTGCACCGCGTCGCAGACCGCGAGGAACAGCTCCAGCCGCGCCTCGACGCCGAGGGATTCCGCCGAGCAGTGGCCGGTCAGCGACTTGCCCCCGACGTACTCCATCACCAGGTAGGGCCAGCCGCCGGAGGTCATCCCGCCGTCCAGCACACGGGCGATGTTCGGGTGCTCCAGCGAGGCGAGGATCTGACGCTCGGCCAGGAAGCGCTGCTCGTGTTCGCTACGGTTGCCGCCGGGGTGGCGCATCAACTTGACGGCGACCTGCTTATCGAACTGGCCGTCGGTCCGTTCGGCCAGGTAGACCACGCTCATGCCCCCGTGCCCGATCTCGCGGAGCAATTTCCAGGGGCCGAGGGTCTCGCCGGCGCTGACCGGGGCGGGGGAGCTCTCCGGCCGATCCATCGCCGGGGCGGCGAAGTCGGCAGCGGGGTCATCGAGGAAAGCGGGCGCGGCGGCATCGGCCTCGAGCAGGCTTTCGACCTCAGCGCGGAGTTCGGCGTCGTCGCCGCACAGCGCGTCGAGCTTGGCCGGCCACTCGGCGGCCGGCAGCTCGATCACCTCGTCGAAGATGCGCTGCACCGCGGCGAACCGCTCCCGCGCGTCACTCATCCGCTCCTCCTGGGCGGTCGCTCACCCGGGCGACACCGGTTCGCGCGTCGCCAACCGGTGAAACGGATTCTAGCCACCAAAGCGGCAACCCGGAGGCTCAATCAAGAACTGCCCGAGCGGAACGCGCCATAGGCGGCCTTCGCCGCTTTCACGCTTTCCCGCGGAGCGCCGCCTCGGAGACCCTTCCCGACAACCTTGCCTTCCATGGCTGCGATCATGTCCCGGATGCCGTCCATCTGGCAGTAGACCCAGATGCTCTCATCGTCCTGGCTCCGGATGGAGAACATCTGGAGGGTTCGAGAGAACTGCACCGTCTCTATGTCCGGCCAGCGAATCTGCCTGGGGCGCCGCAGGGGAGCTCGTCGTTCAATGCCGTCGGGGTTGAGCGCCACGGTGATGCGCGCCATGTAGACGAGCGGGGCGCCGAGCCCACCGAAGAACAGGAAAGTCAGCGCGATAATGACCCAGTCGCTCCGGTTATCCGGGGGGCTCCAGTAGAGGAGGGCAGCCAGCCCGAGCATGGGCACGATCAGGAGTAGCCGGCACAGCAGCCGCCATCGGCGGCCGAAGGCGATCACCAGCCGTCCATCCCTTCCAACCGGAACTCGGTTAGCTCCCGCGCCCTGCATGAAAGCAAGCAGGACCGAGACCACGACGACAACGACCAGTGTCTCCACGGCTAGCCCAGGGCGATCTCCGTCAGTAGCTGGCAGCCGTCCAGGTATTCGCGGATCTCGATGTACTCGTCGACGGTGTGGGCCGCGTGCTGGCCGGCACCGAGAGTGACCGTCGGTACACCCTTGCTGTTGAGGTAGCTAGCGTCGATGCCGCCGTCGGCGATCAGCGTCGAGACCGGCAGGCCCAGGCGCTTGGCCGCGGCCGCCGCGAATTTGACCGGCGGGGCGTTCTTCGACATGCGGAAGGCGTCGTAGTCCCGTTCGCTGCGGAACTCGATCTTGCCCGGCTTGCCCTTGTGATTGCGCACGCTCTTGGCCGCCCGCTGGAACGCCTTCTCGTATTCCTTGGTGATCTTGCCCAGGAACGCCTTGTTGTGGCTACGCGATTCGCCCTTGATGAAGATGTGGTCGGTGACCTGGTTGGTCGCCTCGCCCCCTTGAATCGTGCCGATGTTCGAAGCGCCGCCGCGGCCGACGGTGATCTTGCCGAAGTAGCCTCGTTCGGACACGTCCGCGATGGCCCGGCTGGCGATCAAGGTTGCCGAGACACCGTGGTCCGGGTGCACGCCGGCGTGGGAGGAGATACCGCGGACGTCCACCTCCCAGCGGTCGGCACCGATGGCGCCGATCACGATCTGTCCCGGGATGTCGCTGTCGACGTTGAAGCCCATGGCCGGGTTGCCCAGGTCCTTGACGTTGACGTGGAGCGCGCCGAACAGGCCGTTCTCCTCGCCGACGGTGCAGAGCAGGGTGATCGGCGGGTGGGGCAGGTCGCAGGCCGCCAGGGTCTCGGCCAATGCCAGCAGCGCGCCGATCGAGGTGCGGTTGTCGCCGCCCAGGGCGGTGTTGCCCTTGGAGACGATGCGCTTGCCCTTGCGCAGCGGCACCGCGCCCTTGCACAGCGGCACCGTGTCCATGTGCCCCATGAACAGCAGGCGCGGGTCCTTCTTCTTGGACCCGCGGCCGGGCAGCTTGGCGATCAGGTTCCCGATCTCGAAGCCGCGGCCGATCTTCTTGTGGGCCTTGTCGTTCTTGATCCCGCTCTTGGGGTAGCCCGCCTTGATCAGGGCATTGCGCACATACTCCGAGACCTTGGCCTCGCCGCCGCTGGGGCCGGGCAGGGCCAGGAGCTTCATCAGGTGGTCCAGGGCGCGCTTTTCGTCGATGGCTTGAATGGCAGGCATGGTCTCGCGGGTCCTTTCGGTCGTTGGGGGAGGCGCTTCGGCTACCAGCCGAGCACGGTGGCAAAGATCAACGGGGCGACGATGGTCGCGTCGGATTCGATCACGAACTTGGGGGTCTCGGCGGAGAGCTTGCCCCAGGTGATCTTCTCGTTGGGCACGGCACCGGAATAGGAGCCGTAGCTGGTGGTCGAGTCGCTGATCTGGCAGAAGTAGCCCCACAGGGGCACCTCGGTCAGCTTCAGATCCTGGTGCAGCATCGGCACCACGCAGATCGGGAAATCCCCGGCGATGCCGCCGCCGATCTGGAAGAAACCGATGGAACTCTTCGGCGCGGTCTCCTGATACCAGGTGGCCAGCTCGACCATCGCCTCGACGCCGCTCTTGACGATCTGCAGGTTGGAGTACTTCCCCTGCATGAAGCGGGCGGCGTAGATGTTGCCGAGGGTCGAGTCCTCCCAGCCCGGAACGAACATCGGCAGGTTCTTCTTCGCCGCTTCCATCATCCAGCTGTCGGCGGGATCGATCTGGAAGAACTGCTCCAGCTCCGGGTTGAGGATCACCTTGTAGAGGAACTCGTGGGGGAAGCCCCGTTGACCGTTCTTGTCCGCCTCGACCCACTCCGCCTCGACGAAGTGTTCGATGCGCCGCATCGCCTCTTCCTCGGGGATGCAGGTGTCGGTCACCCGGTTGAGCTGCCGGTCCAGCAGCGCCTGCTCATCCTCGGCGCTCAGCTCCCGGTAGTGGGGGATGCGCTCGTAGTGGTCGTGGGCCACCAGGTTGAACAGATCCTCTTCCAGGTTGGCGCCGGTGCAAGTGATCGCGTGGACCTTGTCCTGGCGAATCATCTCCGCCAGCGAAAGCCCCAGCTCCCCGGTGCTCATGGCGCCGGCCAGGGTGACCATCATCTTCCCGCCCTGCTCCAGGTGGGCGACGTAGGCGTCGGCGGCGTCGCTCAGGGTCGCCGCGTTGAAGTGACGGTAGTGGTGACGAATGAAACGGCGAATCGAGCCGTCGGATTGGTATCGAGTCATAGCCGCGAAATGGTACTACGAGATCTGATCCTCGACGATCGCGCCGGCCAGGCGAATCAGGCTCAGAGGGGCCGAGCCCTCGGCCTTGTTGTTGGCGATCACGAACAGCGGCCGGTTCTCGGCGACTGCCGTCTTGGCCAGGCCGACCACGGCGTTGCGGGTCGCGGCATCCTCGTCCACCAGCCGGTTGAAGGGCTGGTAGCGGTTCTTGGCCTGCTGGTAGGCGTAACGCGGGTAGAGCATCCAGCGCACCACCACCGCGTCTCCCGCCAGCGCTCCATCGATCTCGCTCTGCATCCGCACCGGCGGCATGCTCGGGTGGGCGTTGAGGCAATGCACCGCACCCTTGTCCTTGAGAGCGTCCAGGTAGTTGCGGTTCAGGAGCGAAGGGTTGCGCAGTTCGACCGCGTAGCGTCCCTCGTCAGGCAGGCCGTCGAGAAAGCGATGCAGCTGGTCGGCCAGGGCGTCGGGTCCGCCGACCTCCTTGGGGTCGAGGGGCGTGAACTGGAACAGCAGCACCCCCGCCTTTTCGCCCAGCCCTTCCAGATAAGGTCCGACCACTTCGTCTGAGGCGTAGCGCGGGTTGAGGAACAGCTCGTTCTTCTCACCCACCACCGCCTTGGCGTAGCGCGGCTGATCGGGGAAGCGGGGCAGGGTGCAGGCGTCGTGGGCCTTGACCAGGAAGCGGAAGTCGTCGGGCACCTGGTCGGCGTAGTTGCGGAACGTGTCGGAGTCGATCGGCGCGTAGTAGGTGCGGTCGACTCCCACGCTACGGAGCAGGGGATGGGATGCGTAGGCCTGCAATCCCTCCCGGGCGAGCTTGGCGGTAGAGAAACCGTCGGCGTAGACGATGCCCTGCCAACCGGGGAACGACCAGGAGGAGGTACCCAGGTAGATCTGCGACGGCAGCTTGCCCGCCACGGCCCGCACGTCCTTGGACGGGATCGCCGGCTCGACATGCTTGCGGCGCGGGTTCGCCGGACGGATGTCCTCGAACAGGCCGAGTTGCCGCGGCGACGACATCGATCAGTGACCCTCGCCGTCGCCGTCGCCGTCGCCGTCGGAGGAGGCGCCGCCGTCGCCGTCGGCCCGGTCGTTTCCTGCGGTGCTCGGCAGCTGGAGCGCCGTTCCTTCGGGCAACATCTCGATCTTGCGGATGCGGCTGTCGAAGCCGGCGTTGAGGTACTCGAACTCGATCAGGCTGCCGGGGGGGAAGCGCTCGGCGTCGGCCGGATCCTCGAGGGGGAAATCCATGGTCATGGCGGCCATGAAATCCGGGATCTCCTCGTGCTCGATCTTGAGCGCCTTGCCCTCCTGGGAGGGGCCGACCACCTTGCCGCGGACGGTGTAGGAGGTGGTCTCCGAGGCCGCGCCGTCGGAAGAGTCATCGCCGTCGGTTCCGCCGGCGCCACTGCATCCCACCAGGGCGGGTGCGATGAGCGCGACCAGGAGCAGGGCCGTGAGGGCCCGTTGCGGGGCCTGCGTCGTTGCCTTCGTCATTGCCTTCGTCATGTTTCGCATTCGAGCAGGATAGCGTACCGGCCATGGGGGTTCTCTCCCAGGTGGTCCCCTCGCCGCGGCACGTGTGTCACCTGTTGCCACCCTCCGCACCTTGGAGGGCAGCAAATGCGTCATCTGTGTCATTTGCTGCCACACGTGCAACGAAAAACGGCTGTTTCTGGGGAGACCCTGTACAGCTCCCGCGCTCCCGCGAGGCCGCACGTCACCGACCCCGCGCCACCGCCGCCCTGCACAACCGCGGCCGCGCCCAACAACGAAAAGAGGGAGGCCCCGGCGGGCCTCCCTCGCGTTCAATCCGCTGACCTCCGATTCACTCGGGGCTCAGGTCACACCCATCATCACGGTCCGCAGACCGCAACCTTGTCCGAGCAGCAGTCGCCGAAGGAGGCGCACTGGGAATCGCACCAGCAGCCGCCCGGCGCCTGGCTGCCGCAGTTGCCGACGCAGGAATCAGGGTTGCTGCCGCCGCCGGTGGTCTCACAGACATCGACCCAGCTGGCCCACCCGTAGTTGGGGCCGACGTTGTCGACGCACTCGGTGCCGGCGACGCATTCGCTGTTGTTGTCGCAGTCCCCTTCGCCGTCTTCGCAGGGGCAGGAGGCGGAGCAGTAGCTGGCGCTACCGGGGGCGCCGACGTGACAGTTCGGCACCTCGCAAACGTCGACCCAAGAGGCGTAGCCGTAGTTCGGGCCGGTGTCGGTGGCGCAGATCAGGCCGGACTCGCACTCGGCGTTGCTGTCGCAGTCGCCGCCGCCCGCTTCACAGGGACAGGAGGCGGAGCAGTAGCTGGCGCTGCCGGGGTTGCCGGTGTTGCAGCCGCTGGGCGCCGGGTCGAGCCACTGGGAGATCGAGCTGTAGTAGGCGGCCAGAGCACCGTCGACGGTGGAGTTGTTGTTGGAGTCGCAGACGTTGCCGGTGTTGGTGCCGCAGGCACCGAACAGCTGTCCGACCACCTGGCCGCTGCTGTTGAGCACCGGGGATCCGCTGGAGCCCCCTTCGGTCGCGCCGAAGTTGTCGACGCTGTAGATGAAGTTGCCGCGTCCCACGCCGCTGCAGGTCGGCCGCGAGGTGTTGACCCGCTGCTCGGAGTAGGCCTGGGGCTGGCCCGAGGGGTGGCTGACCCGGTAGAGCTGGGTGTTGTTGGAGTTGGCCACGGCGGTGGTGGTCCAGCCGAGCAGGGTGCTGCCGGCGGGAGCCGACTGGTTCAGCTGCAGGAAGGTGTAGTCCTGGGCCGACGAGGTAGAGAGCAGCGTCGAGCCGAGGACCCGGGGCGCGCTGGTCGAACCCGGGGCAGGGCAGTTGCTGGTGCCGCAGGCCACGCTGTACTGGAAGTAGACCTCGAGGCTGCTGGCCGCGCTCTGGGTGGCGAAGCAGTGGTTGGCGGTAATGAAGTAAGGGATGGTCGACGAGCTGTCGGTGTCGTTGAGCAAACCACCGGAACAAAGGAAGAAGCCGCTGCCGACCTGATAGAGCATGCGGCCGACGGCGTCCCGGGCCGGTTGGATGGCGCTGGGGATCGACGAACAGGAGGCGTTCTGCACGCAGCTGGCGTTGCCGTTGCAGTGGGCCTTGCCCTGGGGATCGACGGTGGAGATGAAACGGTCGCCCAGGTGAGCGGCGGCCGAGATCTCGAGCCGGGCCTTGGAGATGCCGGCGACCTGATGCCGCGGCACGTGGAGCTGCAGGCGAATTTCGGAGCCGACCACGGTGTGGGTCCAGAGCTCACCCCGGTTCTCGTCGCTGTCGAAGGTGTACGGGCCGAAGGCTTCACCCTCGATGGAGTAGACGAACAGCTCCGAGCCGGCGGGAAGCTCGACGTCGGTCAGGTACAGGCGGGTGGCGAGGGAGCCCTTGCTGGAAACCCGGGTCATCCAGACCATGCGGTCGGGCAGCATCTCGACGAAGCCGCCGGCCAGGGGGACCCGTCCGCCGGCGAGCAGCGTCGCCGAATCGACGCGGCGGAAGTTCACGACCTCACCCACGTCGGCGGTCACGCCGACCATCAGTCGGCCGTCGTTGGTCGGCGACTTAGAGAGCTGGTCCAGAGCATCGGTGTTCGGCACAGCCACCAGGCCGGGCAACACGCTCTTGCCTTCCAACCCGATCAGCCAGGAGCTGACGGCGAGCTGGTCGTCCCGTTCCTTCTGGGCGTCGTAGACGCCGGGGACGGTTGAGGAGTCAACGGAGAGAGACGAGGTCGGTTGCGCGTGGAGCGCAACGACGCTCGCGAGCAGACACACACACAGAACCAGCAGTCGACGAGACGACGTCATGGATACCCCTCCAAAGATGTGCGGCTGGTTTGCAGAGCCGCGCCTAGATTCATGCGCGGCCGGCTTCGCGCGGGAACGCCCCTCGTATAGCACGGGCTGCAAGGCATCTTTCCGACGAACCGGTGATCCAGCGCAGAAAGTCTCGCGTTCTTGTCACGACTCCATACAGATTGCCGGTGCGTCAAAGGAAGTTGCGAGAGTGCGACGCTTCGATCGGGTTGCGGCGCCTTTCGCGCCAGGTAGCGACAGCTTGCGCAGTCGGTGTGATGTGTGTACCTTGGTACCAAGGTACGTGATTGATCGAGCGAGAAGCATGGAGGTGTTGCAATGTCCGAGCACACGACCACTCACCGCCGGGTGACCCGTCAGGCGGATCTGCCGCTCAGCGGGTCCTTCGATGCGGTCTTTCCCCTGTTCGGTCCGCTGCGGGAGGCGGACTGGGCCGAGGGGTGGCATCCCGAGCCCCTGGGCGAGGTGCCCGAGCCGATGGAGGCGGGTTTCGCCTTCCGTACCAACCATGAGCCGCCGGGGCCGGCGGTCTGGACCCTGACCGAGTACGCCCGGGAGGGGAGTGAGGGCGCTCGCCGGGGCCGGGTTCGCTACGCCATGGTTGCCGAGTCATCCCACGTCTCTCGGGTGTCCGTCGATATCAGCCCGGCGGATGCCGGCTGCACGGCCCGGGTGCGCTACGACCTGACCGGCCTGACCCCCAAAGGGGACCGTTTCATCGAGGGGGTCACCGAGGACTGTTTCGACGGCTGGATCGCCGAGTGGCGCCAGGCGATCGAACATTATCTATCCACCGGAGAGCGGCTGGTGACCCACCGGGTCCAACCGGTCGAGGGCGCCGGGACTGACTCCCAGGCCGGAGCGGAGACGCATGAGGAGTCGATCGATGGCTAAGCGCAAGGCACCCGCCCGCAAGGCACCCGTCCGCAAGGCGGCGGCGAAGAGCTCCCCCCGTCCGAGCAAGAAGACCGCATCCAGGTCCGCACCCCGGCCCGCGGCCGGCGGGGCCACCGCCGACCGGCTCAAGGTCGAGCGGGTCCAGACCGGCGTCCGGCTGGAAAAGCGGCTGCTCAAGGTGCTCAAGGGGCTGGCCGAGTTCCATGAGATCACCCTGGGAGACCTGCTCGAGGGGATCGTGCTCCACGCCTTCGAGGGCAAACACCCTTTCTCCCCTGCAACCCGCAAGCGCATCGATCAGCTCAAGGAGGTCTACGGCCTCGACCTGGGGGCGCCCGATAGCCACCGGCTGCAGGAACGCTGAAAGAACCCCCTAATTCTTTAAAATACTTGAGGTTAGCCGGGGTGCCCCTACCCCCGGCTAACCGGTCGAGACCCCCTTCGAGGGGCCTTTCCGCTGCCGTTTCGAGGACAAAACGAAGAAAAAAAACCGAACGGATATCTGGATTTCCTAAGAGAAATAGCCTTTTCTGCAAAAGCGCATATATTTTCTTGGTCCCACCCTGGAATCCGCCCATTTCCGACTCAATGTTCCGGCCGAGCGGCCGAGAGGTTAATCGCTCACAAGGAACAACAAACGCCCTGCGGGGCGAGGGGGAGTTCGAGATGGCGCAGCAAACGGTCAAAGAGCGGTCCAAGGCCTCCAGCCAAGATTCTTCGCTTTTCCTCAAACGGTACCTGAGCGACCTGTCCAAGTTGCCGCGGGTCACCGCCGATGAAGAGAAGGTCCTCGGCCGGAAGATCCAGGACGGCGACGCCGCCGCTCTCCAAGAGCTGGTCGAAGCCAACCTGCGCTTCGTCGTCTCCTACGCCAAGAAGTACCGCGGTTGCGGCCTGTCCTTCCTCGACCTGATCAACGAAGGCAACGTCGGCCTGATCGAGGCCGCCAAGCGCTTCGATCCCGGCAAGGGCGTCAAGTTCATCACCTACGCCGTGTGGTGGGTCCGCCAGGCGATCGTCCAGGCCCTGGCCGAGCAATCCGGCCCGGTGCGGCTGCCCCAGAAGCAGGCCAACCTGCTCCACCGCATCGTCAAGACCACCCGCACCCTGACCGCCGTCCTCCAGCGCAAGCCGACCCTCGACGAGGTGGCCGCCGCTCTCGAGGTCGCGCCCAGCGAAGTGACCCTGCTGCTCCAGGCGTCGGAAGAGGGAGCTTCCCTCAACTCGCTGATCGACGAAGAACATGATTTCTACCTGCAGGACAAGCTCGAGCAGACGGTGATTCCGTCGGCCGAGTCCACCCTGTTCGGTCACACCCTGCGCGAACAGGTGCGCGGCGCGCTGACCGAGCTCGACGGCAAGGAGCGCAAGGTCGTGCTTCTTCGCTTCGGGCTCACCGGTCAGGAGCCGAAGACCCTCAAGCAGGTGGGCGAGATGATGGGGCTCTCCCGCGAGCGCATCCGTCAGATCGAAGCCGCGGCCCTCGACAAGCTCCAGCACTCCAAGCGCTGGCAGCAGCTCCGCAGCTACCTCAACTAGTCACTCCTTCACAGACCGACCGTTTGTCGAGCCGCTCCGCATGGAGCGGCTCGATCTTTATGGGGGCGAGGTGCGGGGCGGAGTCGTCGTGGCGGGGTGGCGTCAGGCGAAGCCGCGGGGGAGCTAGCCGGCTTTCGAGCGGAGGGTCACCAGCGTCGCTTCGGGGGGGCAGTAGAGGCGTACGGGAATCCCCGAAACACCCATGCCGCGGCTGACGATCAGCTGGGTCGGGCCGCTCTGGTAGCGGCCCTGATCGAGCCGGAAGCGGCTCATCCGCACCAGCACCGGGAGCTTCGGCACCCGCACCTGGCCGCCGTGGGTGTGGCCGGCGAGCATCAGATCCACATCCGCCGCCGACGCTTCGAACAGCGCGTCGGGGTTGTGGGACAGCATCACCGTCGGGGCGCCGGTGGTTCCGCGCTCCCGGCGGATCGCCCGGGCGGTCGCCGTCATGTCCGGCGTCCCCATCAGGTAGTCGTCCAGGCCGGCGACCACAAGCGACGCCCCCTCGCGCTCGACCCGCAGGGCGTCGTTGCGCAGCATGCGCACGCCGTGCTGTTCGATGACCCGCCACAGCTTCGCGGGGTCCTCGGTGTAGTAGTCGTGATTGCCCATCACCCCGAACACACCCAGCGGTGCCTGCAGCCGGCGCAGCGCCGGAGCGCAGCGTTCGAACTCGGCCACGTTGGTCGAGGCGAAGTCGCCGCCGACCAGGATCAGATCCGGATCCAGCCCGGCGAGACGCTGAAGCGTGCGGTCCAGCGCTTTGGGCGAGAGGAACGGGCCGGCGTGAAAGTCCGAGACGAACAGCACCTTGATGCCGTCCAGCTTCGGGTCCAGCCCGCGCAGGGCCACATCCGCCTCGCTGACCAGCAGGTTGCGGTCGAGCTGCAGGGTGTAGGGAATCGAAATCCCGGGAATCCGCGGGAAGACATGGTGGCTCAGGAACAGGCTGGCGTGGCGCTCCAGTGTGCGGAACCAGCCCTTGGCCGGGTCCAGCAGGTGCCGGGGCGTGGGATCCGCCTCGTGGGCCTCGGCCAGCTCTTCCCGGTCGAGGGGGCGCTGGGCGGGCTCGGCGGAATCCAGCGCCAGACGGATCTGCTCCCGGCGGACGGTGACCGGGTTGAACCATTCCTCACCGGCGAACCCGTCGATGGAGACGGGCACGGGCGGAGCGAGAACTTGTCGGCGCATATCGCGAATATCCGGCTGGGGGAGGAAAGACGCCACCCCTAAAGTGGTAACGCAGCGCGCTTTGTGGCGTCCCCTCCGTTGTAGCATGCCGACTATGATGCTGACCGCTTCGATGAGTTACGTGATCGTTACGCTGGCCGCCGCCGGGGCGCCCGGCCCTGCCGCCCTCGACGCCGAGGGTGCCGGCCGGCTGGCCCGCCTGGCGCTGGAATGCGTCCATCGGGAGTACCCCAACAAGATCGCCCACGTGATGGACGCGGATGCCGACGTGCTGCCGCCGCGGAAGCTGACCCCGGCGTTCTACGGCTGTTTCGACTGGCACTCGGCGGTCCACGGCCACTGGCTGCTGGCGCGGCTGGCCCGGCTCTATCCTGAGGCGCCCTTCGCCGCCGAGGCTCGAGCGGCATTGGGGCGCAGCCTCACCGCGGAACACATCGTGGTCGAGGTCGCCTACCTCTCCCGTGACGGCAGGGCGAGCTTCGAGCGTCCCTACGGGCTGGCCTGGCTGCTGCAGCTCGCCGCCGAGCTGCGGGCCTGGGAGCATCCCGACGCCAAGGGTTGGGCCGGGAATCTGGCGCCGCTCGAAAAGCTCTGCGCAGACCGGGTCGCCGCGTGGCTACCGAAGCTGGCCTATCCGATTCGCGTCGGCGAGCACAGTCAGACCGCCTTTGCCTTCGGGCTGATGCTGGATTGGGCCCGGGCCGCCGGTGACGAACGGCTGGAGAAACTCCTGGTGCAGCGCTCCCGGGACTACTACCTGGCCGACAGGGACTGCCCGTTGGCCTACGAACCCGGTGGCCAGGACTTCCTCTCACCCTGTCTCGCCGAGGCGGACCTGATGCGCCGGATCCTC
This sequence comes from Acidobacteria bacterium Mor1, assembly GCA_001664505.1. Classification (GTDB taxonomy): domain Bacteria; phylum Acidobacteriota; class Polarisedimenticolia; order Polarisedimenticolales; family Polarisedimenticolaceae; genus Mor1. The sequence continues at coordinate 1,907,581 of CP011806.1, read as the reverse complement.
ACTCCGCCGGATTTCGCCGCCTGGCTCGGCGGCTTCATGCCCGACCTGCCTCTGAACGGGTCCGCCGAGTGGCTGCCGCTGGCAGTGGTCACCGACCGGGCAGACGGCAAGCTGGCCCACCTGGACGGTTTGAACCTCAGCCGCGCCTGGATGCTCGAGGGGATCGCCCACGGCCTGCCCGCCGAAGACCCCCGGCGCAAGGCGCTGACCGCGGCCGCCGACGTTCATCGGGTCTCGGGCCTGGCCTCGGTGACCGGCGAGCACTACGAAGGGGGCCACTGGCTCGGCACCTTCGCCACCTATCTGGTGACCCGGGCGGGCATCGATCCCTGATCGCAACCTTCCGGTTACTTGTCTCGGGCTCTCCGTTTCCCATCAGCGAGACATCGCTGTCGGGGAAACACGGGAGGGCGCGATCATGTTCAGAAAACTCATTGCCATCAGCCTGTCGGCGGGGTTGCTCGGAGGCCTGTGTCTCGCCGCGCCGGACACCGACGTCGACGGCGACGGGATCTTCGACTACCGCGACAACTGCCTGTTCGAGGCCAATCCGAGTCAGCGGGACACCGACCGGGACGGCTTCGGCAACCGTTGCGATCCGGACTTCGACCAGAACGGCGTGGTCGACGGCTCCGATGAATGGATGCTGCTCCAGGAGATCGACGCCGAGCCGCCGGAAGTGGAGACCGCCGACACCCTGAGGGTGTTGCGCCTGCTGGACCTCAACGAGGATGGGGTAGTGGATGTCCTCGATCTGGAGATCCTGCGCACCTACAACTTCCGTGCGCCGGGACCGGTCCAGGACTTTGACCGGGACGGAGTGCTCGACGGTCTGGACCCTTGCCCGGGCAATCGCTCCGGCGGCGAGCCGGTGGTGCCCGGCTGTTCCGCCGTCGACCTGATTCAACGCCCCCAGGCGGTGCTGGCGCCGCCGGCCCGCACCCTGAGCCGCACCTTCGCCGAACTTGGCGACGACCCGTCGGCCACCGCCGTGCGGGTGGCACTGGACGCCGCCCGCCGGGAGATCGACGCCTCGGGCCGGATGCTGCGCACGGGCAACCCCTGCGGCGGCATGGAGGCGATGACCGCGGCGATGACTCACGTCGAGACCGCCCGGATTCAGGCCGAGGCGCGGCTGGCTGCGGCCCGCGGCGCGCTTCACTTCGACGGCAGCGCCGAGGACGTCACGCCGGGAGAAATGCAGCTCCTGCTGCAGCTCCAGACCGAAACCGACCTGAACCTGTTGGCCCGGGCGGTCCGCGAAGCTCGCAGCGGCATCGCCGCCATGTGCGAACAGGCCGAGCCCTTCACCATGGAGGGCAAGGTGCTCTCGGTGCGGGACGGCCGCCGGGTCGAGATGGGGGACCTGCGCATGGTGGTCGCCGACGATGCCGAGGTTTCGGGCCTGATGGCCGAGGGGATCGACGGCACGGTCCAGGGGTTGCGCTTCAAGGACGGCACCGGCGTCATCACCGCCGCCGAGTTCGTCGAGATCGGCGACCTGATCGTGGCCAACAGCTGCCTCAAGTTCCGGTTCGTCCCGGTCCAGCGGATGGCGCCCCAGTTCCAGGGACCGTTCATCCTCCACGATCCCGAAGGCTACCGGCTCGGCGAGCGCTTCATGTTCGAGGGAGGCATGCGCTTCGCGGCGGAGAACACCTGCGGCGCTCCCGACCCGACCGGCAAACCCTCGGAGCCCTCCGAGGGTCCGGTCACCATCCAGCCCTTGGACGACACCTTCCGCCGCTACTCGCTGACGGTCAAGCTCGACTACACCGACCGTAGCGGCCGCGTCTGGAACGACCGGGTGATCGCCTACGATCTGGAGCCCGGCGACATCCCGCTGGAGTTGTGGGACGACGTCGATCCCGACGAGCCGGTGATCGCCCGGGTCACGACCCGGGTACAGGACTGCCGCCGGGGCAACGGCCTGCTGCCCTACGGCACCAAGGCGGCCCTGGACTGCGGGCTGCCGGACTTCCTGGGTACCGACGTGTACGAACTGGCCATGCGGGAGCAGGGGGAGCGCTGCGTCGTGACCTACGACCGCAACGAGCTCAGCGTCGACGATCGTTACGCCTCGGCCTTCGATCAGACATGGGTCGACGGCAAGATCGTGCTCTCGGTCTGGGACGAGGGNACCGAGCCATTCTTCGCCGCCGAGGGCTTCGCCATGTGCCCACTGGCCGGCGGCGGATTCCAGCGCTGCCCCTACATCGAGCCGATCTACGAGCAGCACTCCTTCACCTTCGCCCGCACCGACTTCTGGCCGGTGATCGATGACGGCAGCACCGCGTGGCTCGAACCCTTCGTCGGGGTGACCAAGGCGGCGGGGTTGCGCTGGCCCAGGGTGTCCGGGATCAACAACGGCTTGCCCTGGCAGTTTTCCTGTTCGCTGCCGACGGTGGTGCGGGACGTGGTCAACTTCTGCAGCTCGCCGACACCGACCAACGCCTACTACCGGATGCCCTTCGCCCGGGGCATCAACAGCTGGACCATGGGGCAGGGCAACAACTCCGGCGGAGACAGCACCCACGCCACCACCTTTGCCTACGACATGCGCGCGCCCTGTGGTGAGACCATGCGCGCTTCGCGGGCCGGTATCGTGCGCATGGTCACCGAGGGGGCGGTGGCTCAGCGGCACCGGGACTGCGTCGAGGCCTCGGACTGTCCGGACCATACCTGCTGCACCACCGCGACCGGCTGCGGCGCCAACGGCATCACCATCGAGCATCAGGACGGCTCGAGGGTGCAGTACCTGCACTCGCCCGAGGACGGCATCGTGCCCGAGGTCGGCGACGTGGTGAAGCGGGGCGAGATCATCGCCTTCGTCGGCACCACCGGCAACTCGTCCCGCCCGCATCTGCACTTCGAGGCCGGCTTCCTGTTCAACGGGAACTGGCAGGATCACCTGGCGCTGTTCGAGGCGGTGCACTCGGAGAACGGGTCGACCCTGACCTGCTACCAGCCGCGCAACCGGCCCGACGACGACTCGCACCATCACGAGCTGCGGTCGAACAACGAACCGCAGCCCTGAATCGGGCAGATCCCGCTGATCGGGGGCGCCCTCGGGCGCCCCTTTTCGTTGCGCGCCGGGCCCGATCCGGATCCCTGAAAAAGGAGCGTTACTTTTGTGGCGGCCTCCGTTTCCCCACAGCGACACCGCAATCGGGGATTCAGGGAGGACGCCAGATGTTTCGATTCACCATCCGCTGCGCCGTGCTGTTGGCCGCGGCAACAAGCTTGTGCCTGGCCGGCGCACCCGACGGAGACGTCGACGGCGACGGCGTTTTCGACTACATGGACAACTGCCTGCTGGACGCCAATCCGGACCAGCGGGACACCGACCGGGACGGGTTCGGCAACCGCTGCGACCCGGACTTCGACCAGAACGGCGTGGTCACCGAGGCCGACGAGCTGTTCCTGCTCCACGGCATCGACGCCGAGCCTCCGGAGATCGATACCGCCGAGAGCCTGCGCTCCCAGCGGTTGATGGACCTCAACGGCGACGGCGTCGTCGATCTGCTCGATCTCGAGATCCTGCGCACCTACAACTTCCGCGCGCCCGGTCCGATTCAGGATTTCGACATGGACGGCGTGCTCGATGGCTTGGACGCCTGTCCGGGTAGCCGCCGGGGCGGGACCCAGGTGATCGCCGGTTGTTCGGCGATCGACCTGACCCGGGACCCCCAGGCGGTGTTGGCGCCTTCAAGCACGACGTTGACCCGCACCATGACCGAGATCGGAGACGATCCGGGAGCCACGGCGGTCAAGGTTTCGCTGGATGCAGCCCGGCGGGAGATCGCCAAGGCCGAGCGCTTCGGCCGGCGGGGGAATCCCTGCGGCGGAATGGACGCCCTGACCACGGCGATGGCTCACGTGGAGACCGCGCGGGTCCACGCCCAGACCCGTGTCCATCAGGCGGAGCACCGGCTGATCGACCACGGCGGCGAGGGGGACGCGACCCCGGCTGAACTCCAGCTGATGCCCCTGCGTCTGACCGAGAACGACATTCGAACGCTCTCGACCCAGGTGCGGGAGGTGCGCACCGGTTTCGCCGCGACCTGTGAGATGGCCGAACCCTTCAGCGCCACCGGAAAGGTGCTGTCGGTGCGGGACGGCCGCGAGGTGGAGATCGGCGGGATGCGCCTGGCCATCGCCGACGATGCCGAGTTCTCAGGTGCGATGGCCGAGGGAGTCAGCGGTAGCGTCGAAGGGCTCCGTTTCGGTGACGGCACCGGCGTGATCACCGCCGCCCAGTTCGTCGACCTTGCCGACCTGATCGTCGCCAACAACTGCCTGCGCTTCCGCTTCGTGCCGGTGCAGCGCATGGCGCCGCAGTTCCAGGGCCCCTACGTGCTGCACGATCCCGAAGGTTACCGCCTGGGCGAACGGTACATGTTCGAGGGGGGCATGCGCTTCGCCGCCGAGAACGTCTGCACGCCGCCGGACCCGACGGGCAAACCGGCGGAGCCTTCCGAGGGGCCGATCACGATCCAGCCGCTCAACCCGACCTTCCGCCGCTATTCGCTGACGGTGATCCTGGACTACATCGACCGGGACGGCATCGCCAAGAACGACCGGGTGATGGCCTACGATCTGGAGCCCGGCGACACGCCGCTCCCGATGTGGGCCGAGATCGATCCCGACGAGCCGGTCTTCGTCGAGGTGCTGACCCGGGTCCAGGACTGCACTCGCGGCAACGGCCTGCTGCCCTTCGGCACCAAGGCGTCGTTGGACTGCGGCGAGCCGCACTTCCTGCGCACCGACCACTACGAGCTGTCGATGCGGGAGAAGGGTGAGCGCTGCGTCGTGACCTACGACCGCAACGAGCTCAGCGTCGACGATCGCTTCAATTCCGCCTTCGACCAGACCTGGGTCGACGGCAAGATCGTCGTCTCGGTCTGGGACGAGGGGACCGAGCCGTTCTTTGCCGCCGAGGGCTTCGCCATGTGCCCGCTGCCCAGCGGCGGCTTCCAACGCTGCCCCTACATCGAACCGATCTACGAGCAGCACTCCTTCACCTTCGGCCGTACCGACTTCTGGCCGGTGATCGATCCGGGTGGTGCCGAGTGGCTCGAGCCCTTCGTCGGTGTGACCAAGGCTGCGGGGCTGCGCTGGCCCCGGGTCAGCGGGATCAACAACGGATTGCCCTGGCAGTTCAGCTGTTCGCTGCCGACCGTCGTGCGGGACGTGGTCAACTTCTGTAGCTCGCCCACGCCGGTCAACGCCTACTACCGCATGCCCTTCCCCCAGGGTGTGAACTCCTGGGTCCAGAGCCAGGGGAACCAGTCGGGCGGCGACAACACACACTCCGACGTGTTCGCCTACGACATGGACGCGCCCTGCGGAGACACCATGCTGGCGGCACGTGCCGGCGTGGTGCGGATGGTCACCGAGGGCAACCAGGCCCAGATGGCCGACGACTGCCTACGGACGTCGGATTGTCCCAGCCACACCTGCTGCAACAACCCTGACGGCTGCCGGGCCAACGTGGTCTCGGTGCAGCATCAGGACGGCAGCTTCGTCCAGTACCTGCATTCTCCCGAGGACGGCATCGTCCCCGAACAGGGGGACGTGGTGCGCCGCGGCGAGATCCTGGCTTTCGTCGGCACCACCGGCAACTCCACCGGGCCGCACCTGCACTTCGAGGCAGGCTTCAACTTCAACAACAGCTGGCAGAGCCATCTGGCGCTGTTCGAGGCGGTCAACTCCGACGACTCGTCGGTGATGACCTGCTACGAGCCGCCGAGCTGGCCGAGCAGCGACTCGCATCACTACAACCTGCGGTCCAACAACATTCCGCAACCCTGAGTAGCGGCAGCGCGCGACGGTTCGCTACGGGGCGCCTACGGGCGCCCCTTCTTTTTGTCGGCGCCTTCTATCCGCGTGGGATGCGGTAGAGCAGGATCGAATCGCCAGCGCGTGCCTCGGGGGTGGCGCTTTCGCGGAAGTGTTCGATCCAGGCCGGCCGGGTGCGTTGTTCGATCTGCCCGGCACGGGCCTCGTCGAGGACGCCGGCGTCGATCAGGTAGCGGCGGAAGCTGCGGCCTGCGCCCTCCCGCTGCCAGGCGGCCACGTGCCCCCGATGGGCGGCTCCGAGGCGCAGGGCCAGCACCGCCCAGTCGTCGCTTGCGTCGAGGTACAGGCCGTGGAGCATGCCGGCGCTGACGGCGATCCACTCGGGTCCCTCGCCGTCGAAGGTTCGCGGCAGCCGTGCCGGTCCGCTCGCCGGGAAGCCGACGCTTCGGAAGGGCAGGAACATCTGTATCGGCACGTGCTCGATCCCGTAGGCCGCGGGATCGGCGGTGCCGAAGTAGAGCAGGTAGACCCGCTCGATACCCCGGGAGTCCATCTCCTGTTTCAACCGGCCCAGGTCCTGGCCCCAGTCCAGGTTCGAATCGAGCAGGTGGCGGGCGCCTCCCTGGGCGCCCCCGGCGAACAGGTTGAAGTAGGAGAGATATCCGGGGGAGGCCAGGGCGAAGGAGCCGGCGTAGGCGGCCAGCGCGGCGGCCAGCAACCAGCGTCCCGGTTTCCACGCTGCGGCCTGCCAGACCAGCGACCCCACGCCGATGAAGATCAGCGGGTAGATCGGCGTCAGATGGCGGTGGCCGATGTTGAGGTTGCTGCCCATCGACACCACGAAATAGATCAACGCCGGCGCCGCCAGGCACCAGCCGTCGTAGGAGCGGAAGCCTCCCCGGCGCACTCCCGAAGCCAGGGTCGCCGCGAGCAGCGCGAGCAGTGCCGGCGGCGTCTTCAAAGCGAAGGCCAATGGGAAGTAGGACCACCAGCCGGTCTCGGAGACTTCGCCGTTGAGGTAGGCGCGGCGGGTATCGGCGTGGCCCAGGGTGTAGGCCAATCCGTAGATCCAGCCCTGAGGCAACAGCTTGTACTCGAGGGCGGTCTGGATCGCCTTGGCGCGCATGCCGTCGCCGGCCTTCGCCGCCGGCCAGTCCAGGGTGTAGGCCGGGTCGGGCACCGCGACGTAGCGAAAGCCGTAGGCCGCCCAGATGCAGGGCACCGCCAGTAGCAGGGCGAGCAGCAGGCAGATCAGGGCGCGGCTGGTGCGTTGGGAGCGCTCGAACCGTTCCAGCTTGACCGGGTGGGCGCCGGCCTCGCTGTGCCGCAGCTTGGGCAGGCTGCTCCACAGCAGCCCCAACACCGCCAGCATCGGCAGCAGCAACAGCGCCGAGAACTTCATGGTCAACGCCAGGCCGAGACAGAGGCCGACCAGCACCATCCGGCCCCAGCCGGGCTGGCGGGTGAAGCGCCAGAAGGCCCAGAGCGTCGCGGTGAAGCCGAGAGCCGCGGCGGTGTCGGTGGTGACCAGCCGGGCGTGGGCCAGCATCGTCGGCGACAACGCGTAGAGCCCCAGCGACAAAAGAGCGCCGGCGTCCCCCCAGAGCTCTCGGGACCAGGCGAAGACCAGCGCGCCGAGCAGCACGCCCCAGAGCAGCATCATCGTGCGGCCGGGGATCAACGCGCCGGAGGGGTCGCGTCGGGCCACCCGGTCGAGCGGGCCGTTGATCGTCTCGAAGCCGAACTCCCACTGGTCGGCGGCGGTTTTCATCGTGGTGCCCGGCTGAACGCTGCGGCCCTGCCAGGCAGGGGAGTCGTAGTCGGCGTGGGGGCCTTCACCGCCCGCGCCGCCGATCCCGAGCCGGAGCGGCAACGCCGCCCACATTTTCGGCAGCGGCGGGTGCTCCGGGTTCATGCGGAAGTCGTGGCGTTCCAGGTAGCTGAGCCCTGCCGGCAGGTGGGCGGTCTCGTCGAAGGTCGCCGAGTCGCCACGCATCGAGACGTAGCCCGCGGCGAAGAAAACCACGAGCAGCAGGCAGGCCAGCGGCACGGTCCAGCGGTGCAGCGACATGAGGCAAGTATAGGGTCCGGCCACGGCCGAGGGGGCTGGGCTATGATGCGCGGATGCCTCAATCGACCGTGTACCTGGTGGACGGAACGTCCCAGCTGTTCCGCGCCTACTTCGCCATTCCCGGGCTGACCAACGCCGAGGGAATGCCGACCAACGCCGTCTACGGCTTCACCACCATGCTGCGCAAGCTGCTCAAGGAGGAGAAGCCGGAATACCTGGCGGTGGCTTTCGATCTGTCCGGCGGCACCTTCCGCCACGACGCCTATGCCGAGTACAAGGCCAACCGGCCGCCGGCTCCCGAGGACCTGACCCGCCAGCTGCCCTACGCCAAGCAGGTCTGTGAGGCCTACCGCATTCCGGTGCTGGAGCTGGCCGGCTTCGAGGCGGACGATCTGATCGCGACCCTGACCCAGCAGGCCCGGGAGGCGGGGCATGAGGTGATGGTCGTCGCTGCCGACAAGGACCTGCTGCAGCTGGTCGGCGACGGCGTGCAGGTGCTCAACCCGACCAAGAACCTCAAGCTCGATCCCGGCGGCGTCGTCGAGAGCTTCGGGGTCAAGCCGGAGCAAGTCGCCGACGTGCTGGGCCTGATGGGGGACTCCGTCGACAACATCCCCGGCGTCCCCGGCGTCGGCGAGAAGACCGCCAAATCGGTGGTGGCGCTCTACGGCGGTGTCGAGCCGGTGTTGACCCGCGCCGAGGCCTTCGTCGCCGTCTATGAGATCAAGGACCGCATGCTCGAGGCGATGGCCCCGTTCAAGGGGGCGGATCCGGTGGCGTCGGAAGCCGCGGCGTCGCTGGGTAAGGACGGCGCGGCGCTGGACGACGCGCTGGAGGCGCTGCTCCAACTCGAGGTCGACGAGGGCATGAAGGAGCGCTTCGCCGCAGCCCGGGAAGCGCTGCAGGCGGCCGGGTTGCCCGGCTCCGTCGACGGGGTCGCCGGAAAGGACGCAGCCAAGGCGGTCAAGGAGCTGAAGAAGCTGCTCAAGGGGCTCGACCCCAAGAGCTCCCGCCGTATCTGGTTCGCCCTCAAGGAACACGCCGCCGATGCGCGGATGAGCCGCGAACTGGCGGTGTTGCGCGTCGACGCGCCGGTGGATTTCGACGCCGACGCCGTGCGCATGGGGTCCCCCGACAACGAGAAGGTCGCGACCCTCTTCGGACATCTGGGCTTCAAGAACCTGGCCGAGGAGATGGAGGCCGCCGTCGCCGGCGGCGAAGCCGCGGCGGAGGGGGGAACCGAAGCAGGCGCCTCCGGAACCGCCGGGGAGTCCGCAGCCGAGATGGCGGAAGAGAACGTACGCACGATCCTCGATGCGGCGGCTCTCGAGGCGCTGGTCGCCGACTGCCGGGAGTCCGGCCGCTTTGCCGTCTCGGTTCGGATCGAGGGCTCGCCGTTTCAGTCCCGGCTGATCGGCGTAGCCGTGGCGCCGGGCACCGGAGAACCGGCCTACGTGCCGCTGGGACACGACTACCTCGGCGTCCCCGATCAGCTCGATCTCGACACCCTGCGCAAGCATCTGGCGCCGCTGATGGCCGACGACGCCGTGGGCAAGGTGGTCCACGACGCCAAGGTCGCGCTTCACACCCTGCGCCGGGCGGAGATGCCCCTCGAGGGCATCGAGCTCGACACCATGGTCGCGGCGTTTCTGATCGACTCCGAGCGGCGGGGCTACGAGCCCTCGCGGCTGGCCGAGGAGTTCCTGACCCGGTCGCTGACCCGCTACCAGGACCTCGCCGGCACCGGCGCCAAGCAGAAGGCGGCATCGACCATCGAGGTCGAGCGCATGGCCGGCTTCGCCGCGCTTCAGACCCGGGCGATTCTCGACATGGCGCCGGTGATGCACAAGCGGCTGGAGGACGGCGGGCTGGTCGAACTCTACGACTCCATCGACGGACCGCTGCTGCCGCTGTTGGCCCGGATCGAAGCTCACGGCATCAAGGTCGACGTCGAGCGGCTGGCGGCCATGTCGAGCCAGATGGAGGCCAGCCTCGATCGGGCCCGCAAGGAGATCCACGAACTGGCCGGCGAGGAGTTCAACGTCGACTCCCCCAAGCAGCTGCGGGAGATCCTGTTCGAGAAGCTCGGTCTCAAGTCCAGGCGCAAGACCGCCAAGAGCAAGGTCGCCTCAACCGACGCCCAGACCCTCGAGGAGCTGGCCGAACAGCACGAGATTGCCGGGCTGCTCCTTTCCTATCGCGAGCTGTCCAAGCTCAAGGGCACCTATGTCGACGCCCTGCCGGCGCTGGTCAACGAGGAGACCGGCCGGGTCCACACCTGGTACCACCCCACCGGGGCGGCCACCGGGCGGCTCTCGTCGTCGGACCCCAACCTGCAGAACATCCCGGTGCGCAGCGAGGAGGGGCGCAAGGTGCGCACCGCCTTCGTCGCCGAGCCGGGGCACCTGTTCCTGGCCGCCGACTACTCCCAGATCGAGCTGCGGGTCTTGGCCCACATGTGCGACGACGCCGGCCTGATCGAGGCGTTCCGCCGCGGGGAGGACATTCACCGCCACACCGCTGCCCAGGTCGCCGGGGTGTTCCCCGAGATGGTCACCGACGAGATGCGCCGCCGGGCCAAGGCGGTCAACTTCGGTCTGCTCTACGGCATGTCCGAGTTCCGGCTGGCCCGGGAGCAGGGGATGACCCGGGCCGAGGCCCGGGCCTTCATCGAGGCCTACTTCGAGCGCTTCAGCGCCGTGCGGGGCTACATCGACGGGGTCAAGGACCAGGTCCGCCGGGACGGCGCGGTCCGCACCCTGTTCGGCCGGGTGCGCTATTTCCCACAGCTGCGACAGCGGGTGCACCGGGGCATCCAGGAGCAGGCGCTGCGAGCGGCGGTCAACACCACCATTCAGGGCACCGCCGCCGACCTGATGAAGATCGCCATGCTCCATGTCGAAGCCGCATTGGAAAAGGCTGCTCTCCCCGCCAAGATCCTGCTCCAGGTCCACGACGAACTGCTGTTGGAGGTCCAGGAGGATGCCGTCGACGCCGTGCAGGAGCTGACCGTCGAGGCCATGAGCAAGGTCCACGAACTGGCGGTTCCGCTGGATGTGGACGTCAAGGTCGGTGCCGATTGGGAACAGGTAACCTGAGTCTTTGGCTACCTTTGGCCCTGGTTTGAATTCGCTCCCGACGGACCTATCTTTCACACTTCACCACGAGAACTGAGTGCTAAACTCCCGTCGCGCGCGGCCGATACGAGCCATGCGCGCATGAGCTACCTCGTGGAAGGGGATCCGCAGCAGATGACCACCAAGAGCGCCCGCATCCTGATCGTGGATGACGAATTGGCCGTCCGTGACCTGCTCGCCGTCGGGCTCGCCGACGAGGGTTACGATTGTGAAACCCGCCCCAACGCCGAGGAGGCGTTCGAGCGGGTCAAGCAGGGAGGCCTCGACCTGGTGCTCTCGGACATCGACATGCCGGGAGCCAACGGCATCTCGCTGCTCGAGAACATCAAGGCGTTCAACCCCGAAATCGACGTGATCATGGTCACCGGCGTGGTCGACACCCGCATCGCCATCGGCGCGATCCGCAAGGGCGCCGCGGACTACGTCAACAAGCCCTTCAACTTCGACGAGGTCGCGATCACCGTCGAGCGGGTGCTCGAGAAGCGCCGGCTGCTCCGGGAGAACCAGGCCTACCAGGAAGAGCTGGAGACCCTGGTGGCGGAACGCACCGCCGAGGTCCACGCCCTCAACGAGCGGCTGGACAGCTCCCTGGAACACACCCTGCGCGCCCTGGTCACCGCCCTCGACTTCCGGGACAACGAGACCCTGGGCCACTCCGCCCGAGTCGTCGAATACGCCGTCACCGTGGCCACCGAGATGGGCCTGACCGACGACGAGACCGGCCCTGCCGAGCAGCAGCTCACCTGGATCCGCCGTGGCGCGATCCTCCACGACGTGGGCAAGATCGGCGTCTCCGATACGATCCTGCACAAGCCCGGCAAATTGACCGACGAAGAGTGGGATGCCATGCGGCGCCACCCCGAGATGGGCTACCGCATGCTGCAGCACATCTCCTTCCTCAAGCCGGCGCTGGATATCGTGCTCTGCCACCAGGAGCGCTACGACGGCACCGGCTATCCGCGACAGCTGAAGGGGGAGGAGATTCCTCTCGGCGCACGGATCTTCGCCGTGGTCGACACCTTCGACGCCATGACCTCGGACCGGCCTTACCGCAAGGCGCTGAGCATCGACGNCGCCCGCGACGAGATCGAGAAGTTCAGCGGCGTGCAGTTCGATCCCGTGGTGGCCAAGGCGTTCCTCGAGATCCCCGCGGCTCGCTGGGAGACCATTCGCGAGCGGGTGCATCAGCAGGTCACCGAGATGGAAGGCCACGTGCTGGGTGGGCTCGGCGACGGCGACTCCGACGACTCGGAGTCCGACCGACCCGAGTTGAAGGCCAGCGCGGCGAAGTAGCTACTTCGCCTTCTCCGCCGGCAGCGGTTTGAGCGGTTCGCTGCCGTCACCCTGGTAGATCTCGATCTTCTCGATCCGGTCCCCCGGATACATCAGCGTCGTCACACCCAGGTAGTTCTGGACCACGTGGGCAAACGCGGTGTACCGGCCGTCCAGGTGCCACTGGGGCCCCAGGGTGATGAACCAGGATCCGAGGCTCTCGTCCGGCCCGCTGCGGGCCATGCCCAGACGCGCCGGTCCGAAACTGAGCATCGAGGGCTCGTCGCGCAGCGGCTCGATTCCGGCGCGGTCACCGTCGATCGGAACATCGACCTGTAGCAGCTCGCCGGGGATCACCCGGCTGACCTCGAGGCCGTCGTAGAGTCCCTGCTCGGCCCGCTGGGCAAACTGCCAACTGGTGATCGGGGCATGTTCCAGGTCGAAGCGGATGGTGAAGCGTCCGGGGCGGAAGCCTTCGCGGCGGATCTGCACCACCGCGGCCCGGGGTTCCGAGGCCCAGCGCAGGATCTCCCGGTAGGTCTTGGCGTCCAGATCGGTGGCGGCCATCTCGACCGTAGCCGTTTCGCCGAAGACCTCCTCGAGTTGCTTCGCGGCGCGGATGCGCACCCGGCGGTCCGGATCGGCCAGGCCCAGGTCGACGTACTTGCGGCCGCGGTCGTCCTTACCGAGACGACGCGCCGCGTTCAGCACCTCGAACCGCACCCGGGGGAGCGGATCGTCGAGGCTCTCCTTCCACAGCCGGTCCAGGGTGGCGAGGGCGTCGCGTACCGTTTCCTCGTTGCTGTCGATGCCCCACATGCGGCGCCCGGCGGTGGCGGCGACGGCGGCGCGGACCCGGGGAGACGGGTCGGCGATCAGGTCGGCCAGGGCTTCCTGCATGGAATCTTCCAGGTCGAGCAGCGCGCCGGGGAGCATCGCCCGTACCTGGGGCGACGGGTCCTTGCGCAGCCGCTCGGCGATCTCCCGGCTGAGCTCGGTGTCCACCGCCGACAGCGGGATCGCCGCCGCGGCTCGCAGCCGGGCCGAATCGACCTGGGTGACGCCGTTGGCGGTCTTGGCCGCCAGCGGTGCGTTGATCCGGTTGAGGGAGCGGATCGCCTCCTCGCGGATCCAGTTCGACGGCGCCTTGATGATGCGGTCGACCAGCAGGTCCGACGCGCTCGGTCCGACCCGCCCCAACGCCTCGATCGAGGCCCAGACCAGATGCTGGTCGGACTCTTCGATGGAGTTGCTGAGGTAGGGAAAGATCTTCGCGTTGGGGTAGCCGAAGGAGCGAATCGTCGCGACCCGCACCATGCGGTCCGGGTCAGTCAGCCGCGGTGTCATCGCCTTGACCTCGGTACGGGTCGTCGGCGCCGAAAGGCCGGCGGCGGCCATGGCGCGGATCCGCGGGTCCCGGGAGGTGGTCAGCTCGACCAGCCGCGCGCGGATCTGGGTCAGCATCCGCGGCTCCACCCCCGAGGTCTCCAGCACCCCGAAGGCGCCGGTGCGCACGGCACCCAGGCGGGAAAGCGCCCAGATCGCGGCGAGACGGACCTCGGGACTCTTCGAATTGGAGTGCCGCAGCAGCGGGGTGACCGCGTCATTCGGGGCATTCATCCGCCCGGCAGTCAGGCAGGCCGCGGTCAGGACGTCAGGGTCCGGGTTTTCCAGCAGCTTGAGTAGCCACGTGTTGGCATCGGATTCGTCGAACAGCGCCAGGGCGCGAGCGACCGCGAGCAGAACACCGGGGTCCTTGTCCTCGGTCATCGTCGCCAGCAGATCGAGGCTCTCCTGTCCACCGATCAGGCCGAACCCGAAGGCCGCCTGGGCCCGCACGCCTGCATCGGTGTCGGTTGCCGCAGCGCTCAGGTGTCCGAGGGCGCCGGCGCCGCCGATCCGGCCGATGGCCCGGGCCGCATGGCGACGGAGCTCGGCGTCGGGGGAGGCGAGGCAGGCCTCGAGGGTCTCATCGACCACCCGGCGATCTTCGGCGCCGAGGATCGCGGCCAACAGCTTCGGCGTGGCCTTCTTCGGGGCCTTCTTACGCGGCTTGCCTCCGGACTCCGCGCCGGCCGCAGCCAGCAGGGTCGCGCCCAGCAGAGCTGTGCCCAGAAGGATGGTCATTCGATAGAGAGCTCGCTTCATCCGACCGATTATAGCCGCGTCGCTTGACGGTGTCGCGGAACCGCTGGTACGGTTGAAGTCCTGCCCCGGCGCCCTACCAGCGCCAGGAAATCACCGTTCGAGGGGGTGTGATTCCGAGGAGGACGCGCATGGCGCGCTACCGTTTGTCTGTCATGTTGCCGGCCGCGGCCCTACTTGCCGCCGCCGCGCTGCCGCTTTCCGCCCAGTCGGTTACCCAGTCTGCTGTCCAGCCGTCCGCGACCCTGTCGCCGGCCTCGCTCTCCGTCGCCCAGGGTGCCACCGGCGCGGCGGACACACCTTCGCTGGAATCGGTGCTCAGCCGCTTCGACGAGGTGCAGCAGTCGATCCGCACCCTGCGGGCCGAACTGAAGATGACCACGATCAACCGCTTGCTGCAGGATCCGATGGTCTACGAAGGCACCTTCTTCATGACCAAGCCCGATGCCATCCGCTGGGAGTTCGAGACCCCCGAGCCGATGCGCTTCGTCATCGCCAACGACCTGTACGTCGGCTACTACCCCGAGCAGAACCGGGCCGAGCGGCAGAACGTCAAGCGCCGCAGCGAGCGCCTGTTCCGCTACTTCGGATTGGGCCAGGGTTCCGCCGAGCTGACCCAGACCTACAACCTCGAGTTGCTGCCTGCCGACCCCGAAGTGCCCGACACCTACCTGCTGTCGATGTCGCCGAAGAAGCGCCGGGTGCGCAAGCGGATCGAGGACGTCCGCTTCTGGGTGCACAAGGAGACCATGCTTCCGGTGCGGGTCGAGTACCACAGCGCCGACGGCAACGTGCGGGTGGTCGAGTTCAACGAGATGAAGACCAACGTCGAGATCGAGCCGGGGGTCTACATCGTCGAACTGCCCGACGACGTCAAGGTGCAGCGCAGCTTCAGTCCCTTCGGCGGAAGCTGAGCGCAATATCGTCGGCCTGACCGGCTGAGCCGCCCGGGCCGCTCGAACTTCCGCCGCTCGAACTTCCGCCGCCGGGCGGGTTCGAGCCGCGGCTGCGTTCCTGCTGCAGGATCAGCGCCCCGGCCAGCACCGCACCGATCGCCAGACCCGCCAGCAGGCCGCCGATGTGGCTCGAGACGCTGATGCGTCCGCCGTCGGCGGAAAACGGCGAGAGGAACGACGGCAGCACCAGCACGGCAACACCCGCTGCCCGCATGCGCGAGCGCCACGAACTGCGGGTCAGCACCGCCGTGCGCAGCCGCATGGCGACCCAGGCGCCGAACAGGCCGGCCACCGCGCCGGAGCTTCCGATCACCGTGGTGCCAGCGCTCGTCGCCATGCTGGCGGCGAGTCCGCCCCCCAGTCCCGAGACCAGGTAGATCAGCCCGGTACGGGCCAACCCCAGTTCGATCATCAGCGGAACGGCGAAGACGATCATCGAGACCGCGTTGCGCAAGGCGTGGCCCGCGTCGCTATGCAGGAACAGCGAGCTGACCAGCCGCCAGGGCTCGGTGGCGGCGAGTTCCGGGCGCAGGCCCCAGGCGTTGAAGGTCGCGATCCGTGAAACCAGCGGCGATTCCAGCAGAAACACGATGGCCAGATGCAGGGTGGCCAGGGCTGCTCCGATGAAGATCTCCCTGCCGGGGAAGGCCGTCTTCTGCAGCGCCTCCCGCTCCCGCGCCCGCTGATCGGCGGCCTCCTCCTCGTCGGCGTCGACGTGGTCGTCGGCGTCGCGGAAGTCCATCGGGATCTCGCTGGCGACGGCGACCCGGGCGTCATCGAGCCGGTGGCCGGGCACGGTGAACACCGCACGGGGCGGCGGACCGGGCATCACCCCGAGGGTGTAGGGAATGCCGTCATCGGTCAGCAGCTTCTCGATCGCCGGAACCATGCTCGACTGGTCGGTGGCCAGGAGCAGCACGTGGTCTTTGGGGGCCATGGGGTGAGCTTACCAGGGAACCGAACGAGGGGCTTGCCTACGGGGGATGGGAGTTTTGCGGGGCCGGGAGGTAGACTCCCGAGGGACCGGGGAGCGTTCGCCGTGGTGCATCGGCACGGTTGTCAGGTCGTGTTCAGACGTTCGTGGTCAAGCATGGACCCCGGGCATGAATGGAGAAGATCAATGGCAGGGTTCGGGCTGATCGTGGACGGGCGGTTCGAGGAGCATTTCACCGGGGCGGATCATCCGGAGTGCGTAGAGCGTCTGGTCGGGGTGCGGAGCACCTTCGAGGCCGCCGGGATACCCGAGCGCTGCGAGCCGGTGGAGCTGGTGCGGGCGTCGGAAGAGTGGCTGGCCCGGGTGCACGACGTCGACTACATCCGTGAGGCGCATGCCGCCTGCTCCCGGGGGGAGAAGGTCTTTCACTCGACCGATACCGCCGTCTGCGCCGAGAGCGCGGATATCTCCCGGGAGGCCTCGGGGACGCTGGTCTCCCTCTGCCGCTCCGTGCTAGACGGCAAGCTGGAGCGGGGCTTCGCCGCGATGCGGCCGCCGGGGCACCACGCCGAGCGGGCGGTGGCCATGGGGTTCTGCCTGTTCAACCACGTGGCGGTTGCGGCGGCGGATCTGCGGGCGCGGGGCGTCGAGCGGGTGCTGATCTGCGATTGGGACGTGCATCACGGCAACGGGACCCAGCACATCTTCGACGAAGATCCTGATGTGTTCTTCTTCTCCTGTCATCAGGTGCCGCTCTATCCCGGGACCGGGATGGCCGAGGAGACCGGTATCGGAGCAGGGGAGGGGGCGACGCTGAACGTGCCGCTCCGGCCGGGTTCCGGTGACGCGGATTTCCTGGCGTCGCTGGATCAGGGGCTGCGGGCGGCGGCGAAGAAGTTTCAACCGGAGTTCGTGTTGGTCTCGGCGGGCTTCGATGCTCACGCGGCGGATCCTCTGGCGAATCTCGAGGTATCGACGGAAGCCTTCGGCGAGGCGACGAAGATCCTGATGTCCATCGCGGATGAACACGCCGGGGGACGGTTGGTCTCGACGCTAGAGGGTGGGTATGACCTGGAGGCGTTGGCGGCTTCCAGCAAGCTGCACGTGGAGACGATGCTGGCGGGGTAGCGAGGCCTACTCGGCAGGCAGCTTGACCGTTATCTCCGTGGTCTCGAGGCCGCCTTTGCCGTCATCGTGCTGGATGTGGGCGACGTACGATCTCCCGGGCAGGAGTTCGGTGCCCGGTCGAGAGGAGACGTTCCATCCCTCGGCGGTCAATTCCTCTTTCAGCTCGGAAACGCGGGCTCCCGTGCAGAGTTCCACCATCAGGAGTTCCGAGCCCGGGGCGGCGTGGCCGTCGATCAGGAGGGTTCCGTCCATCTCACTG
Organism: Acidobacteria bacterium Mor1; assembly: GCA_001664505.1. Lineage (GTDB taxonomy): Bacteria > Acidobacteriota > Polarisedimenticolia > Polarisedimenticolales > Polarisedimenticolaceae > Mor1. Next base: position 1,889,877 of record CP011806.1, on the reverse strand, counting down.
AGGCGGAATCCGGTGATGGGGACCGTAGCCTCGATGTGGTTCGCGCGGACTTCGATGCAGGCCTCGAACTCGCTCAGGTCGATCCAGGTACTGCCCAGAAGCTGGCCGAACAGCCAGGATACTCCGAACAGCCCGACAACCAGAACGCTGCAGCAGAGCAAGGTGGAGCCGAGAACGGCGACGACCGCGAACTTGGTTTCTTTCTTCAGCGGGCGTCCCCCTTGCCCGTCCGGGTCAGTCGGAGGAGATCGGTAGCTCTCTCGGGGATGCGGTGACGGATCCTTCGGGGGCTGCAACGGAGAGTGCCTTACCCTCTGCGAGAGCCGCACGTTTCACATAGGCCATGGCGACCACGCGGCTTTCGTCTCCAGGTTTCGGCGCGACCCGGGTGATGGTCCCCACCTTGCGGTCGCCGTCGAACAGCGGGGCGCCGGGGGCGATAGCCGGGTCGGCGGCGGCGACGATGCCGTAGAGGCCGCGGGTGACCTTGTCGTAGGTGCGGAGCCGGGCGACCACTTCCTGGCCGACGTAGCAGCCCTTGTCGAAGTCGACCGAATCCCACAGGCCGGCTTCCAGGGGATTGTGGTCTTCGTTGAGTTCCTCGGCGCCGGGGATCCCGTCGAGGATGCTCCAGGCGGCGAGGGTTTCGGCGCGGACATCGAGGCCACCGCAGCTTTCGACGCCATGGCGGAGTGCTACGGCAACCGGGTGAGAGTCTGCATGTGCAGACCGCCCGGAGCTGCTGTCGGAGTCTGCACCTGCAGACTTTGCCCTCGAGTCCGCGTTCGCGGACTGCACGGTGTAGACCGTCGGCGCTACCGGCGTCGGGCCCAACACGAGGACCTGATGATCGTCGGTGCCGTCAGGTCCGCCGATCGTTCCCCGGGCCACGCCCATGCCTTCCGGCACCGGCAGCCCGGCAGCCTCCAGGGCCTCCGGCGCCTTCGGCCCCAGCACACCCCACCCATGCCAGGCGTCCCCGGCATCTTCCAGGCCGGTCCGCTCGGCGAAGGTGTACTTGTTCAAGTGTGCGATGACCCGTGGTGCGCTACCCGGTGCCGATAGCATCAGCACGCCGTCGTCGCCCAGGTGGTAGACCGCGAGCAGGGCGACGATGCGCCCCTTGTTGCTGGTCAAGGTGGTCAGCTTGCCCTCGCCGGGGCCGAGGGACTTGACCTCCTTGGTGCTCAGGCGGTTGAGCAGGTCCAGCAGGTCCGGTCCGCGGGCGATGATCCGCGCCGACGCCGATAGATCGGCGAAGGCGCAGCCCTCTCGCAGCGCGCGGAGCTGTTCGACGGCGCCGGCCGTCGCGTTTCCGCTCATGATCGCGACCTCGTTTCGGTGCCCCCGAGGGTCTGTCGCTTACTTGCCGTCGACGAACTCGAGCTTTTCGATACCCGGTACGAAGCCGGCGCTGGTGCCGCGGTTGAGGAAGCGGGTGATCGCGTCCTTGCCGCGCTGGCCGTAGTCCCGGGTCAGGTCGTTGACGTACATGCCCACGAACTTGTCGGCCAGGCCGCCGTCGAGTCCGCGGCCGAAGCCGAGGGCGTACTCCAGCGCCTCTTCCCGGTGATCGAGGCCGTAGGCGATGCTGTCGGCCAGCACCCGGGTCAGGGTGTTCATGGTCTCTTCGCCCAGGTCTCGGCGCACGACGTTGCCGCCGAGGGGCAGGGGCAGGCCTTCGGTCTCCTCACCCCACCAGATGCCCAGGTCCTTGACCAGCTGCAGGCCGTGGCGTTCGTAGGTCAACTGGCCTTCGTGGATGATCAGGCCGGCGTCGGCGTCTCCTCGTTCGACGGTCTCGAGGATCTCGTCGAAGGGGGTGACCACGTGGGGGAAGTCGCCGCCGAGGTAGAGCTTCATCGCCAGGTAGGCCGAGGTCAGCTTGCCCGGGATCGCCACCTTGCTCGCGCGCAGGTCGGCCGGGGACATCTGCTGCTTGGCCACGATCATCGGCCCGTAGCCGTCGCCCATGCTGGCGCCGCAGGACATCAGCGCGTACTTGTCCGCCAGGTGCGGGTAGGCGTGGATGCTGACGGCGCTGACTTCCAGTTCGCCCTTGAGCGCCCGGCGGTTCAGACTCTCGATATCTTCCAGGATCTGCTCCAGCTCGAAGCCGGCACAGTCGACCTTGCCCGCCTGGATCCCGTAGAACATGAAGGCATCGTCGGGATCGGGGCTGTGGCCCACCCGGATGCGCTGCGGGGTCTGTTCGCTCACTTTCTCTCCTTTAGAGGGCGTAAACGGCGCAAACGGCAGTCTATCGCGCCTAACCGGAGCTTTCCACGCCGGGCTTCTTGCCCTGCTTGTCGAGTCGGTAAACAATGCCTGCCATGAGCCAAGATGAGCTGAAAGGCCGGGCCGAAGCCCTGTCCGGCGACCTGACCGCCTGGCGCCGGGATCTCCACCGGCGCCCCGAACTGGGCTTCGAGGAACACGAGACCGCCGCCTATCTCAAGGCCCGGCTGGAGCCCCTGGGGCTCGACGAGTTGCGGGAAGGGGTGGCCCAGACCGGCGTGGTCGGGGTGCTGCGCGCCCCCGAGTCCAGGGGACCGGCGGTGCTGTTGCGGGCGGATATGGACGCCCTCCCGATCCAGGAGGTCGAGGGGCGTCCCTACGTCTCGGAGATCCCCGGCCGGATGCACGCCTGCGGCCACGACGGCCACATGTCGATGCTGCTGGGCGCGGCGACCCTGCTTTCGGAGCGGCGGGGCGACCTGAAGCGGGACGTGCTGTTCTGCTTCCAGCCCGGTGAAGAAGGCTTCGGCGGCGCCGACAAGATGATTCAGGACGGGGTGCTCGACCTGGCCGACGTAGGGGAGGTCTACGGCCTGCACCTGTGGTCGACCATGAAGTCCGGCACCTTCCAGCTGCGGCCGGGCCCGTTGATGGCGGCCCAGGATGAATTCGAAGCGACCTTCGTCGGCCGGGGCGGCCACGCGGCCCTGCCGCACCAGACGATCGACCCGCTGGTCGCCGCCGCCCAGGCGGTGGCCGCGCTTCAGACCGTGGTCGCTCGCGCGGTGGATCCGTTGGAAGCCGCGGTGGTCAGCGTCGGCGTGCTCGAGGCGGGCACCGCCTGCAACATCATTCCCGATACCGCCCGCTTCCACGGCACCATGCGCAGCTTCCGCGAGGACGTTCGCGCGACCCTGCGCCGCCGGGTGCAGGAGGTGATCGAGGGAACCGCCGCCGCCGCCGGCTGCAAGGTCGACTACAAGCTGCACAAGGGTTACCCGGCGGTGGTCAACGACGGAGCCGCCGCGGCCCACATGAGCGAGCTGGCTCGCGACGTGGTCGGCGACGACAACGTGATCGAGTGCCCGCCGATGGCCTGCGCCGAGGACTTCTCCTACTTCCTCAACGCGCGCCCGGGCGCGTTCGCGTTCCTCGGTGCCGGTGGACCGGATCGGCCCGGGCACCACACGCCGGAATTCGACATCGACGAGTCGGTGTTGCCGCGGGGTGCCGAGCTGTTGGCGCGGCTGGCGCTGCAGCCGGCGGCGCCGAGCGGGCGCGCCCGTTCCTGATCCCTTTTCGATCCTGATCAACCGCGGAGTCTATTCATGAAGGGATCTCGGACCCGGCGCGCAGCCACCGCCTGGATCGCCCTGGCCGGGCTCGGCCTCGGATGGCTGGCGCTGGCCGGGCTCGGCCTGGGTGCCCTCGTCCTGGGCGGGGCGGCCGCACCGGTTCGCGCCCAGGAGAGCGTCGGCCTCGAAGCCTCGGTGGTGCGCATCGTCAACTACTCCCAGCGCTACAGCTGGCATTCCCCCTGGGATGTCGGCGGAGTTTCAGAGGCCAGTGGTTCCGGCTTCGTCGTCGAGGGCGGAATGATCATGACCAACGCCCACGTGGTCAGCGACAGCCGGCACCTCTTGATCCTGGTGCACAACGACCCCCAGCCCTACGAGGCGGAGGTCGTGCATGTCGCTCACGACTGCGATCTGGCGCTGGTGCGGCCGCTGGACCCCGAGGCGTTGGGCAGTGTGCCGCCGCTTCTGATCGGCGACCTGCCCGAGTTGGGCGCGGCGGTGGAGACCCTGGGTTATCCGGTGGGCGGGGACCGGCTGTCTTCGACCCGCGGCGTGGTTTCCCGCATCGAGGAGCAGCTGTTCCTGCATTCGGGCATGGACGTGCACCTGACCGTGCAGACCGACGCGGCGATCAACCCCGGGAACAGCGGCGGCCCGGTGGTCAAGGACGGCCTGGTGGTCGGCGTCGCCTTCCAGGCCAACCTGGGTCTCGAGGGCGCCGGCTACTTCATTCCGCCGGAGGTCATCGCTCGTTTTCTCGAGGATGTCGAGGACGGGCGCTACGACGGGTATCCGGAACTTGGCGTCGACTACGAGGCGATGGAGAACCCCAGCGCCCGGCACCACGCCGGCCTGCGGGAGCAGGACACCGGCGTGCGGGTGCGTCGAGTCTACAAGGGCACCAGCGCCGACGGCCATCTGCGGATCGGCGACGTGATCCTGAACGTCAACGGCTACCGGGTGGCCAATGACGGCACCATCGACGACGGTGAGCGCCGGATCGATTTCGGCCTCCTGATCGATCGCCGGCAGATCGGCGAGCGGGTTTCGGTGCGGGTGCACCGGGACGGCGAGCGGGTCGTCGAGGAGTTCGACCTGACCGGCTCCCACGGCCGGCACCTCCGCGAGCACGCCTACGACCGGTCGCCCCGCTATTTCGTCTACGGCGGCCTACTGTTCATGCCGCTCAGCCTTGAACTGATGAAAACCTTCGGCGGTGATTGGTACTACACCGCCCGCAATGAAATGCGTACCGAGTTCCTGGTCGAGCCATTGAAGGACGAGGTCGTCGATTTCAGCGAGCGGGTCGTGTTGCTGCGGCGGCTGCGCCATCCGGTCAACGCCGACATGGCCTGGTTCCGCTATCAGGTGGTCGACCAGGTCAACGGCAAGCCGATCGAGAGCCTCGAGCAGTTGATCGAAACCCTGGAAGGCCACGACGGAGATTTCCACGTGTTGGAGTTCCATCACCAGCGCCGCGTCGGCGTGCTGGATCGCAAGCGGGTCGAGGAGGCCAACGCCGAGATCCTGGAGCGCTACGGCATCGCGAAGGACCGCCGGCTATGAGGGGGCGGCCGGTGAACGGCGTGTCGCCGCTTTCGGTATTCGTGAGGTCGGTGGTCTTGCTCGTCGTGAGCTTGCCGGCCGCGGTTCTGCTCCCGGCGGCGGCCCAGCAGGGGAACGGCCGTGAGGGGGATCCCCGCGAGGAGTACGGCCGCAGCATCGTCGGACTGAGCATGAGCCTCCAGGCCTGGGACGAGGACCGGCCGTGGATCAAGCGCTCGCCGGCCAACCGCTCGGCCAACGGTGTGATGATCGACGACCGGCATCTGCTGACCACCGCCGACACCCTTGAGTTCGCGACCTATATCCAGCTCGAGGTGTTCGGGCGGTCCCGGCCGGTCGAGCCGCGGATCGTGCGAATCGACCCCGCGATCAATTTGGCGCTGCTGGCCATCGACGACGAGGAAACCCGGGGCATGCTCGAGCCGGTGACGCTCGCCGCCGAGACCCCGACCGGCGGGGACCTGCGCAGCGTCCGCTGGAACGGCCGGCAGATCGAGGCCGCGTCGTCCCGGATCGTCAGCTTCAAGGTCGAGTCGAGTTGGAGCGGCCGGGCGGAACACGCCTTCCTCCAGCTACGGACCGATCTCTCCGGCGGGGGGTGGGCCGAGCCCGTGTTCGGCGAGCAGGGCCTGGTCGGCATCACCGCCTCCCAGTCCAAGCAGATCAGCCGGGTCATTCCGATCGAGATCGTCCGGGAGTTCCTGGAACGCGCCGCGGCGGATACCTACGAGGCGTTCCCCGCTCTGGGCGCCATGTGGCAGGTCAACGGCGACGCCGCCGTCTCCCGCTATCTGGGGCAGTCCGGCGAGCCCCGCGGGGTGCTGATTCGCCAGATTCCCTGGGGCGGATCCGCCTGCGGGACCCTGGAGCCCCGAGACATCCTTCTGGAGGTCGACGGCTACCCGGTCGACGCCGAGGGATACTTCCTTCACGAACGTTTCGGCCGCCTGCGGCTGAGCCACCTCTTTACCGCGGGACGCCGGATCGGTGAGCGGGTTCCGCTCAAGGTGCTGCGGGACGGCAGGGAGCGATCCCTCGAGATCACCCTGCGGCCCTATCCCGCGGCGTTGGATCTGATTCCCGGAGACCGCCACACCCCTCCGCCGTTCTTGATCGTGGGGGGGCTGGTCATGCGGGAGTTGGACGTGCCCTACCTGCGTACCTGGGGCAACGAGTGGACCAAGGAGGCGCCGCCGCATCTGATGGCGCGCTACTTCTACGAGCAAGAGGCCCAGACTCCGGATCGGCGGCGGGTGGTGCTGATCACCAGCGTCTTCCCCTCGGGGTACAACCGGGGCTATCACGATCTGCGGGACGAGATCGTCGAGACCGTCAATGGCCGGCCGATCGGGGGGCTGCGGGACGTGCTCGCCGCGCTGGAATCGCCCGGTGGTGAGAACAGGGAATTCCACGTGATCGGGCTCTCTCCCGAGGCGTCTTTCTCCCAGGTCGTGCTGGATGCGGCGGGGTTGGAGCAGGCCTCGGCGGAGATTCTGCAGGGCTACCGGCTGCCCGGCGACCGGCGGCTGCCGGAACCGGCGTTTCCGGCGGGCGGAGAGTGCCCGGGGCAGTACTGAGGGGCGGCCATGCCGGGCCGTTTGATGGCCCCGCGGCGTTCTGATATCAACTTTGATGATCCTTGCCGCGTGGCGAGATCGAAACCCCTACGTTTCTCGTGTTTCGTGAGGCATTTCAGCCATGGGCAAGACCGAAGTCCGCAACATCGCCATCATCGCCCACGTCGACCACGGCAAGACCACGCTGGTTGACGGGATGCTCAAGCAGGGGGGGGCGTTCGGTGCCCACCAGACCGTCGAGGACCGGGTCATGGACCGGATGGACCTCGAGCGGGAGCGGGGCATCACGATCCTGGCGAAAAACACCGCGGTGGAGTTCCGCGGCACCCGGATCAACATCGTCGACACGCCGGGGCACGCCGACTTCGGCGGCGAGGTCGAGCGCAGTCTGCACATGGTCGACGGCGCGCTGCTGCTGGTCGACTCGGCGGAGGGGCCGCTGCCCCAGACCCGCTTCGTGCTGCGCAAGGCGCTCCAGCGCCACCTGCCGATCATCCTGGTGATCAACAAGATCGATCGCAAGGATGCGCGCATCCAGGAGGTGGTCAACGAGGTCTACGACCTGTTCATCGATCTGGACGTCGACGAGTCGCAGCTGGAGTTCCCGATCCTCTACACCGTGGCCCGGGATGGTCTGGCCCATCGTGAGGTCGGCGATGGTTCCGACAGCCTGCTGCCGCTGTTCGAGACGATCATGGAGACGGTGTCGCCTGCGGCGGGTGATGACGAGGCCCGGCCGCAGTTCCTGGTGACCAACCTGGACTACGACCCCTACGTCGGGCGTCTGGCGTTGGGGCGGCTGTTCGACGGTTCGCTTCAGATGAATGCCCGCTACGGGCTGTGCCGAGAGGAGGGGCCGGTCGAGTCGGTCAAGTTCTCGGCGCTCTACACCCATTCGGGGCTCAAGCGGGTGCAGGTCGACTCGGTCCACGCCGGCGACATCTGCCTCGTGGCCGGGATCGACGAGATTCACATCGGTGACACCATCACCGATCTGGAGAATCCGAACCCGATGCCGCGGATTCACGTCGATGAGCCGACGGTGTCGATGATGTTCATGGTCAACAGTTCGCCGCTGGCCGGCCGCGAAGGCAAGTTGCTGACGTCGCGCCAGATCCGCGAGCGGTTGATGGCTGAGAGCATGGCCAACGTGGCGATTCAGATCCGGGAATCCGATCGGGCAGCAGACGGCTTCGAGGTCTGCGGCCGCGGCGAGATGCAACTGGGGATCCTGATCGAGACCATGCGCCGGGAGGGCTTCGAACTGACGGTCTCGCGGCCCAAGGTGCTGACCCGGGAAATCGAGGGCAAGCTCCACGAGCCGATGGAGCACCTGTATTTGGATGTACCAGAGGAGTTTCTCGGGGTGGTGACCGAGAAGCTGGGTATTCGCAAGGGGCAGATGGCGAATCTGGTCAACCACGGCACCGGCCGGGTTCAGGTGGAGTTCAAGGTTCCCTCTCGCGGTTTGATCGGTTTCCGCAACGAGTTCCTTACCGACACCAAGGGTGCCGGGGTGATGAACTCGCTGATGGACGGCTACAAGCCCTGGTTCGGCGATATCCCGACCCGCACGGCGGGGGCGCTGGTCGCGGACCGGGCGGGCAAGTCGACGGCGTACGCGATGTTCGGCCTTGAGGAGCGGGGGGAGCTGTTCGTTCCGCCGGGTACCGAGGTTTACGAGGGGATGATCATCGGCGAGCGGAATCGCAAGGATGATCTGGACGCGAACATCACCAAGGAAAAGAAGCTGACCAACATGCGCAGCAGCACCTCCGACGTGCTGGTGACCCTGCGGCCCCCGCGGAGCCTGTCGCTGGATCAGGCGATCGAGTTCATCGGCGACGATGAGTACGTCGAGATCACGCCGGGCACGATTCGGCTGCGCAAGGCGGAGCTCTCCCGTTCCAAGCGAGAGGTCCTGCGCAAGCGGCGCATCAAGGAACAGGTCAAGGTCTGAGCGGGGGCGAGCGGTGTTTCGCTTCGTTCTAGCGGTCTTGATCGGGCTCGGTGGTAGCTGCTTTGCCGACCTGGGTCTTGCTGCGAGCACCGGGGATGAGTGCCCCTTCTGTGCTTCCGACCGCCGCGGGCATGGCCACGCCTTGAACAAGGGGGAAGGAGCCTCGGTTTCGGGCGGGTTCAGTGGGCCTGTTGTCGGAAGCGGGCCTGCTGCGGGGGAAGGGCCGCCTCCCGGGGGGATCGCCGCTCGAATCGGTGAGAGCAGCATCGAGATCCCGTACGTCGAGGATGTGGTCTTCGAGCTCGAGGACTTCGCGGTGGGGATGGAGGTTCCCGTGCATCTCGCCGGCCGGATTGCGGCGACGGGGCCGTTCATCTCTCGAGTTCCCGTGGACGGCGCGATTCCCGCCCAGCGCACCGAGGTCTACCTGGCCTACAGTCGCAAGGCTCTCGAGGTGGCGTTCCTGGCCTTCGATGATGAGCCGGATCTGGTGCGGGCCAACCTCTCGCCGAGGGGCAACGTCTTCGATGACGACAACCTGAACATTCTGATCGACACCTTCGCCGATCAACGCCGCGCGTACATGTTCCTCTGCAACCCTCTGGGGATTCAGTTCGATGCCCAGTTCAACGAGGGAGGGGACTTCGACGCCAATTTCGAGGCGGTGTGGCGCTCCGACGGCCGGCGTACCGACCAGGGCTACGTGGTGGTGATGTCCATCCCGTTCAAGAGCCTGCGGTTCCCGGATGTACCGGAGCAGCGTTGGCGGGTGATGTTCAACCGCTCGGTTCCGCGGAATAGCGAAGAGTCCTACTGGCCGCGATACACCAACGAGATCGAGGGGCGGCTCAATCAGAGCGCGGATATGCACGGGATCCGGGAGATCCGGCCGGGGCGGAATATTCAGATCATTCCGTTCTCGTTCCTGCGCAACGTCAATGTGCTGGATCGGGATGCGGCGGCGTTTGCCCGGGACGACTTCGATTCGGACTTCGGTGTCGACGCGAAGATGGTGATTCGCAACAGTCTGGTGTTGGACGCGACGATCAATCCGGACTTCAGCCAGGTCGAATCGGATCAGCCGCAGATCACGGCGAACCAACGCTTCGAGGTGCAGTTTCCCGAGCAGCGTCCGTTCTTTCTGGAGAACGCCGATGCTTTTCGCACGCCGATCAACCTGGTGTTCACCCGGAGGATTGTCGAGCCGCGGGTCGGCGCCAAGCTGACCGGAAAGCGGGGGCCCTATCAGATCGGTGCGCTATTGATCGATGACGAATCGCCGGTCGAAGCAATTGGAAACCCAGAGCTTGCTGATGAGCGGGCGACGGTCGGGATTCTGCGTGTGAACCGGGATATCGCGAACCAGTCCGAGGTCGGGGTGCTATTGACCGATCGCGAGCTGGCGGACGCCTACAACCGGGTTGGCGCTGTGGATGGGCGCATCAAGCTGAACCCGAATTGGGTGGGTAATTTTCAGGTGGCCTCGGCGGCTACGGAGCGGCTGGATGGGACCGAGCTGGACGGCATGGCGTACAACGTCAGCGTCGACCGTGAGGGGCAGCACTTCAATACCCACAACCACATCGTGTATACCAGCCCTGGATTTCGCACGGACCTTGGCTTTCTCGGAGCCAGGCAGCGACCGGACGCGATGGATATCCACCACCGCAGTTCCTACCGGTTCCGCCCGGTGGACTCGCCGTTCTCCGAATGGGGGCCGGCGTTCTTCATTCGGCGAATCTGGGATGCAGATGGCAATCCGCTCGACTGGACGATCAACCCCTCCTTCAGCTGGAACTGGGTCGGGGGCATGGATGTCGGCCTGCGCTATGACAGGACGAACGAAACGCTGACTCCTGAGGGTTTCCCTTCGCTCGGGCAAACGACGGAGTTCGAGCAGGAGACCTGGGGCGTTAGTTTCGGCTCGACCGAGTACAGCACCATCGAGTTCGGCGCGGGTCTCAACGTGGGGGAGCGAATCAACTTCGTTCCGCCCAGTGGAGAGGCGCCGGCGCTCGCCGATTTCTTCTCGGCATCGGCCAACGCTTTGTGGCGACCGCTGCCGGCGCTGCGGATCGAGATGCGCTATCTGCACAACGAGCTGTCGGCGCTCGGCGGGGGTGGCCGCATTTTCCGCAACGATATCTCGCGGATACAGGCCAACTGGCAGTTCTCCAAGGAACTGTCGTTGCGTACGATCCTGCAGCACGACCGTCTGGATCCGGATTCCGAGCGGACCCGTCTGACGGACAACGAGAACTTGAATATCGACCTGCTGGTCCGCTACCTCTGGAACCCCTGGACGGCGCTCTACGTCGGCTACAACACCAACTCCAGCAATTTCGATCTGATCGACGGGCCGAATGGACGTGAGGTGGCGAGGACCGATGGCACGCTGAATCGCGATGGTCGCCAGGTCTTCGTCAAGTTCTCCTATCTGTTCAACATCTAGGTCGGTCTGTTCAATATCTAAGTCGTTCTGTTGGCTAGTCCTGCCGCAAACCACTCCCGCGCGGCTGTCAACTGCGGTCGGGCCGTCTCGTGTCGCCCGGTCACCCAACCCTTTTGCTGAAACCTCCGTAGCCTGCTTCGAGCCGCGTCCTGGAGTCTGCACCTGCAGACTCTATGAGGGTACCCTTTGCCGAGTTCGGTCGATCGGTTGGATCGAACTGAGTATCTACTCGACCTGGTGAATTGACGGTGGGCGCGGGCCAGTTCGCGGTTCTGCCCCCGGGTCCGTTTCCGGGTTTCGCCTCGTCGCCAATGTACTTCCTGTACTCATCCGGATCCGGCCCGGAGAGCCGGGAAGAGTTTCGGAAGCACAACGCCCGGCTGCTGCCTAGGTATGGTGCTCGCCCCGCCTCATGGATACTCTCTTCTCGCCTCCAACCTGACAAGCAGCGCAATGGTGGGGTCCCGCCACCGAAGCGCTCGTGCCCACTCTCTTCGTAGTTCGGAGGTGCTATGGAAGTGTCTGAAGTCGTAGAGCAGGCTGACTCGAGGGTTGCGTCTTCTGCCGATGAGGTGCCCTCTACCGAGAAGACCTCTAAGTCGAGCAAGGTCGTTCGGATCGCTCCGAGGGTGCTGCACGGGCTCGCTCTCAAGGCGCTTCGTGTAGGCAATCGGGGGCGGCTCGCCCTTTGCGAAGCGATGCGATCCCTCGATGAATCTGCGGGGTACCTGGAGCTGGGGTTCTCCTCGATCGCATCCTATGCCGAATCCAACCTACATCTGCGACGGGCCGAGTGCTTCGAGTATTTGCGGGTGAGTCGGTCCTTGCTGCAGTTGCCGGCGCTCAAGAAGTCGTTCGCACGGGGGCGAATCAGTTGGTCGGTCCTCAAGGCGGTAACTCGTGCGGCAAAGCCGGCATCCGAGGCGAAGTGGCTGGAGTTCCTCGCGGAGCGCGGCGCGGAGCAGACGGTTGCCGAGGCGCGGGAGGCGCATCGAGCCGGGCGAGACGCTCCTCGGAGAGATGGCTTTGGCCTGCCGAACCTGCACCAGCGGATGGTTCTTCGCTTTCAGCGGTCGGATATGGAGAAAGTTCGAAGGTGGCTGGAGGCCGTGGGCCAGCAGATTCAGCGGAAGACAGGGGCCGCAGAGCTCAGGGCTGAGGACGTTCTGTTGTTCCTTTCTGAGCAGCACGAGTCCGGTGGGCCTGCCGAAGCCGGCCATCGGGACTCAGCCAAAGGTCCGAGCGGTGAGAATGGGCTGGCAGCGTCGGCGAATTCTCGAGCCACACTCCGGAGTCGGGCGAAGGTCATCTATCAGCACTGCCCGCGCTGTCGTCGTTCAACAATGGGAACCCGCGACGGGATGGTCGAGGTGGAGCCGGAGGTCGTCGAACGACGGTTGGGAGATGCGGAGATCGTTGCGATTGACGGGCCGACGCCGGCTCCCATGCGACGGAAGATCCTGGGGCGGGAGTTGCACCGATGCGGGAATCCACGATGTAGCAGGCGGGCGGAGCACTGTCACCATATCGTCTTCCGTTCGAAGGGAGGCGAAACGTCAATGTCCAACGAGGTAGCGGTGTGCAGAACCTGTCACGCGCTGATTCACTCAGGTCTTCTTCGGGTCCAGGGTAGGGTCGCCGAGGGAGGGACTCAGGGTTTGAGGTGGACCCCAGCGGTCAGCGGCCGCGACTCCTCGCACGACGACGATGCCGCCGCATTCCGACTTCCGGTCTGGATCGCTGGGGCAGGAGGTAGTGTGGGGCATGGCGAAGAAGGCGTCAGTTTCGAGGAGTCTGCAGGCGCAGACTCTGAGCGTACCCCTGAACCTCCTCAGAACGGCGCGACCGAGGCAGGCCCGGAGAGCCATCCGCTCGGGTGACCCCGCGGCACTGGTGCCCTTGGTGCCTTGTCAGCCGCTTGCCGGCGCCTCGGGGCACCAAAACCAAATAGGCGGCTAGCGCTCCTCTTGTTTGGCGGTGGGCCGAGCCAGAAAGACGCCGATGAACACGAGGGCGGCACCTAGCCACACCTCGACGCCTGGACGTTCTCCCAGAACCGTCACGCCGAGGGCGACTGCGACCACTGGCTGGAGGTAGATGAAGAGGGCCACCGTCGACGATTCGACGTGCTTGAGCGCGTGGTAATTCAGCATGTAGGCAAGCGCTGTCGGGCCGACGACGATGAAGGCCGCCCACACCCAGACTGTTGGGGGAACGGCCGAGTAGTCGATGGCGATCGCGGGCCGGAGCCCCACGGCGGAGACTCCGAGTACGCCGAAGCTCATTAGAATCGCGCTGCCGCTGATCGGGTCGGTCCTCGCCATCAGGCGCTTCGAGATCACTAGGAAAAAGGCGAACGACAGCGCATTGATCAGAACCAGGACGTCCCCCTGAAGGGTTGCGTCCGCCGATTCCGCCAGGGCAGGGCCCACTCCCAGGATCTTCAGCACGCCGATCAGGGAGACCGCCACGGCCAGGCCCTTCCGCGGCGAGCCGCGCTCTCGCCGCAGGAGCAGCGCGAAGACCAGTGCGCCCACCGGAATGCTCGTCATGATGATCGATGCATGGCCGGTGCTCGTCCGGCTGAGCCCCTCGACGAAACAGACCTGATTGAGGATGACGCCGAACAGGGCGTAGAGAGCCAGTAGCGCATAGTCCTGCGGACGATCCGGCAACGGCGACCTGCGCCACGCCGTGATGAGCCACAAACAGGCGGCCCCGCCACAAACCCGCAAAAACGCCCAGGCAGCAGGTTCGATCGCCGAAATCACGATCTTTGCGGCGAAATAGTGCACTCCGAACAGGATCTGCACCAGGACCAGCGCCCACAGTGCCTGGGTGTGTTCTCGGCTCATCTCTAATTTTTAATCTCGAATCTGTAACGCCCCCGGTATAGCACCGACCAAATCATTCCGTCACACCTGCCCGGCCTGTACAGCTTTGAGTCCCAGGAGGACGCATGACGCGAACCATCCGTCTGTGGATGTTGTCGCTGGGGGTGCTGTGTCTGGCACTTCCTGCGTTTGCTCTCCCTTCCGGCGCCGTCCCCGAGGTGCAGAATCTGCAGTTCCAGTCGAAGACCGATCTCGACTGGGACGCAATTCCCGGAGTGGACGGCTACAACATTTATCGCGGTTCCGTGGCCACTCTGCCTGCCGACTACGGCAGTTGTTTCGCGGTCGGGCTACCGACCAACAGCTTCAGCGACCTGTCGCCCGATCCTGCGCCCGGTCAGGTGTTTACATACCTGGCCGTCGGCACCAAGGGGGTCAGCGAGAGCATTTTCGGGGTCGATTCGGGCGGTGGCAACCGTCCGAACGTGAACCCCTGCGCAACGCTCCCCGCGCCGCTGCTCGACACGATCAACCCCAACGGCCCCGACGTCGATGGGCAGATCCAGGGCATCGAGCCACCGAGAAACCCGGCCGTGGCCAACGAGGTCAACAACCTGGCCGGCGGCGGTATCTACCTGCATACGGGGGAGTTCTTCCTGCAGCAGACCGATATGGAGATCCCCGGTCGCGGGATCAGCTTCCGCCATGTCCGTTTCTACCGAAGCCAGATCAACCATGACGGCCAGCAAGGTTACAACTGGACCTTCAACTACGACCGGCGATTGATCTCCGGAGGCGGCGGGTTGATCCATCTGGACGGCACCGGCCGCCAGGATGACTACATCAACGTCGGCGCCCAGTGGGAGCCGGTAGAGGCCGGCATCTACAACAAGATCCGCCAGGACCCGGTCAGCGGGAACTTTATCCTGCGAGACCGAGACGGCACCGAGTACCGCTACCAGAGCTTCGACGGCACCCCCCTCGAGGGCCGCCTGCTGGAGATCCGGGACCGCAGCGGCAATTTCCTGTCCTTCATCTACCACCCGGACGGGCTGCTCTGTAACGTCGTCGACACCCTCGGCCGCACCATCAGCTACTACTGGGATGCCACCGGCCGTCTCGCGATGGTCGAGGACTTTGCCGGCCGTCAGGTGCGCTACACGTACTACGACGGCAGTACCGCCGACGGTGCCGAAGGGGACCTCCAAACGGTCACCACCCCGGCCATCACCGGCACCTCGACCGGCAACGACTTCCCGTCGGGCCGCACGACCAGGTTCACCTACACCAACAACACCGGCGACTCGCGTCTTGACCACAACCTGGTCTCGATCACGGCTCCGGGTGACGCCAACCCCTACCTTGTCAACCAGTACAACGCAGACGACGAGGTCTTCGAGCAGGACTTCGGCAGCGCCGGAGGCGCAGGCGGGACCTATCAGTACGCCCTGAACAAGCCGGGTGGTCCGCGTCAACTGCAGTTGATCGACCGCAACGGCGTACCCACTGAGTACGAGTTCACCCTTGACGGGCAGGTCGCCGTCGAGCGGGTGCTGACTATCGGCATCCGTCCGACCGACCCACCGTTTTTCGAGACCCAGCACCACTACGAGCCAACCGGCGAGCGGCTCTCGACGCTGTTCCCAATGGGCAACTTCGTCGAATTTCTCTACGACACCGGGAACCCGGACCGCTTCCAGCGAGGCAACCTGCTGGGTGTTCGCCGGGTCGCCGACCCGGTGCGGGGTGACGGCTTCGGCGGCGGCCTCGCCGACGTGGTCGTCAACTACGAGTACGAGACCCTCTACAACCAACAGCGGGTGATCATCGACCCGGCCGGCCAGACGACCGAGTACTTCTTCGACTGGCAGGAAGGGGACCCCAACCTTAACGGCGTCAATGATCAGGTCGCCGACTGGAACATCAGCCTCGGCGGTGTTCCGCTGTTCCTGGGCGATCTCAACGGCGACGGCACCGATCAGCAGAACTTCGGCAACCCGATCCTGCTGCGTCAGCCCAACGCCACGCTGCTCCCCGGCGGTCGCCAGCAGGCGATCGAGGGCGCGCCGTTCCAAACGATCGAGACCCGCTACCGCTACAACGCTCTCGGGCAGCTCGAAATCGAGATCGACCCCGAGAACGTGGTCAGTACCTATCGCTACCACCCCGAGAGCGACCCCGACGGGGACGGAAACCCCTCACCGGTACCGCTCGACGGACGTGTCCTGAACGCGGCGACCGGCGGCTACCTGTCCCTGAAGGTACTGGACGACGATCCCGCGCCGTTCCTCAACGCGGCGGAGATCGCGCGCCGGGCCAACGGACTCAATCCCGCGGCGGCGCAGATCGTCAACGACTTCGAGTACGACCCAACCGGCAATCTCACCGCCTCGGTCGACGGCAACGGCACCCGCACGGTGTTCGAGCTCAACCAGGCCGGTCAGATCGTCTCGGTTCGGCGGGGTGGTACGTCACCCCGCTCGATCAACCTGGCCACCGAGCCTCCGTTGAACGGCTACGTCTCCGAGACGATCTACAACGCCCGGGGTGAGATCGTCGAGCGCCGGATCCAGGATCTCGGCGACCTGTCCAACAGCGGCGGATTCATCGACGTCCTGTTCGAGTACGACCTGCTGGGCAACATGACCGCCATGGAGCAGGAGATCGGTGGTGGCGTCTTCGCCCGGACCGAATACCTCTACGACGCCATGGAGCGGCGCATCGCCGTCGAGCTGCCCGAGAGTCAGGCCAACGGACTGGGCGTATTCCAGACCATGCGCTACGACGAGCGGGGACTGATCTACCAGCTCCGCCGCGGCGACGATGACCGGGACGCCTCGACGGGCCCGCCGGGATCGTCGGTCCAGCGCTACGACTACGACGCCAACGGCAACCTCGTGACCTACGAGGACGGCCGCGCCAATCCGTTCCTGTTCGAGTACGACGGCATGGATCGCCGGGTCCGTTCGGACGTGGTGCCCGGCCGCTCGCAGTTCGAGGTCCGCTACAACTCCGACGAGACCATCGCGCGGGTGACCGTCGTCGATTTCGGCGTCACGGTCTACAGGGCCGACTACCAGTACGACGAGGTCGGCCGGGTGGTCAACCTGGGGCAGCACGTCCTCGACAACAGTGGTCTTCCGCTCAACGAATCCTTCGATGGCGACAACGTCATCGAGGTCATCACCGAGTACGACCGCAAGAGCCAGCGCACCGTCACCGGCAACGACGGCGGCGCATCCACGGACTACAACTACGACGGTGCCGGCCGTGTCTTCGAGGTCGACGCCGGCACACACGCCACTCAGTTCGTCTACGACGCCAACAACAACGTCGTCGAGCGGCTGGAGAACACCACGGGGCCGGCGGGCGTCGAGACCTTCGTCGATCAGATGGAGTACGACCGGCTGAACCGGCTGCTGCTGGTGCGGGACAACCTCGGCTTCGAGAAGTCCCTGCGCTACGACAGCCGGGACAACGTGCTCGAGATGACCGACCAGCTCGGCAACACCATCGACTATGCCTACGATGCAACCGATCGACGCATCCGCATCGACCGGGTGATGCGTGCCGGCGGCACCGGCGGCGGTGCCGTGGTCGGCAACATCGTGTACATGACCGAGTACAACCTCGACGGTGCGATCCAGCAACAGATCGACCCCAACGGGAACCCGACGACCTACGAGTACGACACCCTGGGCCGCAAGATCCGCGACATTCAGGCGGACGGGCTGATGGTCGAGTACGAGTACGACGCCAACGACAACGTCGTCGAGGTCCGGGACCCCAACGGAAGTCAGGTGGTCATCGACTACGACGTCGCCGACCGCCCGATCCTCCGCGCCGTCTCTCCCGGGCCGGACGTTCGTCCGGTTGAACAGACCTTCGACTACGACGGCATGAACCGTCTGGTGCTGGCCACCGAGGATTCCCCGGCGGGTTTCACCGAAGTCGAGTTCATCTACGACTCCCTCAACCGGATCCGCGAGGAGAGCTCCCAGTTCAACGGAGGCATCCTCTACGCCCAGAGCCACCAGTACGACGGGAACGGCAACCGCACCCAGAGCTTCTACCCCAGCGGTACGACGCCCCAGGTGAATGCCGACCCCTTCGGCTACATCTTCGGGATCCAGGATCCGATCAGCGGCTTCTCGGTCAACTACGACCGGATCTTCCCCGACCGGATCGCCCAACGGTTCCACGGCAACGGGACCCGCAAGTCCTATCTCGACCCGTTGAGCATCAACAACATCGGCTACGACGGACTCAAGCGGGTGCGGGCGGTACGGCACTACGACCCCGGGAACGCCGTCCAGGCCGGGTTCGACTACTCCCTGGATGCCATGGGCAACATCACCCGTGAGTCCCGGGATTTGCACAACCCCGGCGTGTTCGACGCCTTCGAGTACGACAGCGCCTACCGGCTGATCGGCTACGAGCGGGATGTAGGCACGGCGTCGCCCACCAGCATCCAGTACACCCTGGACGACGTGGGCAATTGGCTCAGCCGGATCATCAACGGCACGCCTTTCGCCAACACGCCCAACGTGATGAACCAGTACGGGGATCCCAACCCGTCCCTTGACGACGGAATCCCCGATGATTTCGGTGACGACGGCAACACGCCGGTGGCTGACGGCCAGAACCTGGGCCACGACGCCAACGGCAACATGGTTACCGAAGACAACCGTACGTACATCTACGACGTGTTCAACCGGCTGGTGGAGGTCGAGGTTTCGGGCAGCACGATCGCCCAGTACGCCTACGACGCCCTCAACCGCCGGGTGGTCAAGCGGGACCTGAACACCGGGGTCGATACGCGCTACGTGTACGACGGCGACCGTCTGATCGAGCAGTACAACCTCGGCGCCGGCGTGCCCGACATGCGCTTCTTCTACGGCGCGCAGAACGAACTGGTCGGTGTCGAGAGCCTGATCACCGGCGACTTCTACTACGTCCACGACGACGTCCGCGGCAGCATCGTGATGGTCACCGACGGCGGTGGCTCCATCGTCGAGCGCATCACCTACGACGCCGAGGGCACGCCGCGCTTCGAAGATCCCGGAAACACGCCGACCGGTGCCGACGAGAGCATCATCGGCAACCCGTTCCTCTACATGGGGCAGTTCTGGGATCCGGAGACGAGGCTCTACGAGAACCGCGGCGCCAAGTACGCGCCACGTTTCGGCCGTCACATGCAGCGGTTCATCCCGGGGCAGCTGATCGGCCCGATGGGTAGCGCCTACAACGTGCCGATGTTCTTTCCCTGTCCGCTCAACTGGTTCGGGATGAACCCGTTCTGGTGGGGCAAGGGCTGGTGGTGGCACCCGGGTGCCTGGAACATGGGCTGGTGGGCCTGGCGCACCTGCTGGTGGTTCGGCGGTCCCTGGGGTTGGTGGCAGTGGCGCCCCTGGGTCTGGTTCGGCGGACCCTTCGCCTCCTGGTGGGTCTGGAAGCCCTGGGTCACCTGGTGGTACGCACCCTTCCGCTGGTGGGGCTGGCGAGCCTGGGCACCGTGGTACGGCTGGTGGGGCATATGGCCCTACTGGGGTGCCTTCGGCTGGTGTACCTGGCTTCCGGTCTGGGGCTGGAACCTGATCAACGGCTGGTGGCCATGGTGGGGCTGGAACGCCTGGGTCGGCTGGTGGCCCGGTAGCGGTTGGTTCGGCTGGTGCGGCTGGTGGCCTTTCTGGAACACCTGGTGGGCCTGGCATCCCTATCACTGGAACGGCTGGTGGACCTGGTCTCCCTTCTGGTGGCACGGCTACTGGGGTTGGAGCGGACTCGGCTTCTGGTGGAACTGGTGGGGCTGGGTCAAGTGCTGGTGGCCCTGGGGCTGGTGGAACTGGGCCGGCTGGGGCGCCTGGTGGGGCTGGTTCGGCTGGAACCCCTGGTGGTGGTGGGGCTGGTGGTCCTGGTGGCACTGGGGCTGGATCGGCGGACACCACTGGTGGTGGGGCCCCTTCGGTTGGGGCACCTGGTTCGGCTGGGGCTGGTTCTGGCCCTGGCACTGGTGGGGCTGGTGGTCCTGGCTGTTCGGCTGGAACTGGTGGCTCTGGGGCTGGGGTTGGTTCAGCGTCTGGATCTGGGGTCACTGGTGGATCTGGTCCTGGGGCTGGTGGACCTGGCCCTGGTGGGGCTGGAGGCTCTGGTGGGGCTGGTGGTGGCCCTGGTGGGGTTGGTGGTGTTGATCTAGCGGCAACGCGGATCTGACGACCATCGGGCCCTGATTCGCCCGAGAAACGACCACAAACGAGGCCGGGGAGTGTTCCGCTCCCCGGCCTTTTTCGTTGCATGTGCGAGGTGGGAGGCCCGGTGCCAGAATGGTGCCGTGATGCATGTACTTCGCACAGCCTGTTTGCTTCTCGTTTGCGTCTTGTCTGCCGTGCCGCCGGGCTTCGCCGCCGGCGCAGCGACGACCCACGAGGAGCTGATCCTCTTCGTCCGCTCCAGCGCCGAGGGCGCGATCATCGACGGCGTCGAGACGACCCACCGGCCCGCACTCGAGTCCCTGGCGGGTGAACTCGGCCTGCGGCTACGAGTGGTCGACACGGCGGAGCAGGCACCTGCCGAGGTGCATCTCACGCCGCTGCTCGTCTACCAGAGCGCCCGCGGACGTGCCGTATTCCAGGGACGCTACGTCGACACCGGAAAGGTCGCGCATTTCGTGCGCACCCAGCGGGCGGTGCCGCCTCAACCGGGTGGGTACACCGCGAAGAATGTCGCGGTGGCGTCGCTGGGCCGCGCCCAGGTCAGCGCGCCGATCAAGATCACCGGGTTGAGCGGCCACTTGCCCGAGGGCCTGGACGCCGACAGCTTCACGGCTGAAGCTCGCGCCGCGATCCTCGCCGGGTTCCAACGGTTCAGCGAGCGTGAGTCCATCGAACTCGGCGCCGCGGACCGGGCGTTCTACATGGATTTCCACCCCTACCTCGACGAGGCCGGTCGGCTGTGGGTCTCGACGGCGCTCTTCTCGCAGTTCAACTGCATCGAGCCGGTATTCGTCGGGGAGGACACCCCCCATACCGGTTCCTGGGACGAACGGGACAGAGTGTTCGCTGCGGCCGCGCGGCAGCTCGAAAACGAGGTCATGGCCCAGATCACCGGTTCGACCCGCGGCGATGGCTTCGACCCGGTGCCGGCGACGGTGGCCGAGGTCAGCTGGGAGCAGGCGGGGTTGCCGCTTCCCGAGCGCGCCCAGGGCTCTTCCGCCGCGGCGGCAAACCTGGAGTTGCCGGCTCGCTGGCGAGTCGAGCCGTCGGAGCCGGGCGCCGCGCCGCGGCTGGTCTTCCGCTTCCCGGCTCCTCTCGACCGCTACACCGGGGAGGTCGGTCAGGTCGATGGTGCACTGGCGCTCGAGAGCCCCGATTCCCTCCAGGGAGCCAAGGGTTGGATCGAGACGGACACCTCGTCGGTGACCATGGGCGAGCAAACCCTCGATGCCGCGATCCACGGTAAGATGATCCTGGTCAAGCGCTTCCCCGACGCCCGCTTCGAGCTGGCGGAGGTGAGCGCGCCGGAAGAGCCGCTGCGCTTCGGCAACCTCTCCCGGGTTGCCGCCAAGGGTACGTTCACGATGATGGGCCAGGAGATTCCGCTCGATGTCGCGGCTCAGCTCGAGCCGATCGTCGGTGACGACGGCAAACCGCGGCTCCATGTCCAGGCCGGCTTCGAGATCCGCCTGATGGAGCCCTTCGGAGTCGAAGGCCCCGATGGCCCGGCTCCGGCCAATGACACACTGCAGTTTCACCTGGACGTCTTGATGCTGCCCGATTCGTAGGGCGGTCGCAGTTTTCCGGATCCCCGTTACCACTCAGGAGATGGACATGAAACTCTCGCGTAGAACGATGACGATGACCGCCGCGCTGGTGGCTCTTCTGGCCTCGGTGGCTGCCGGTGCCGGCGAAGCCCCGGGCAGTCTCGAGTTCAAGGCCCACAACGAGCGCTACAGCGCCCACGGCAAGTTCGAGAAGTGGCACTTCACCGACGTTTCGATTCCCGAGGGAGATCTGACCAAGGGCAGCGTGACCTTCGAGATCGACATGGCCTCTGTTTGGGAAAACTCGTCGAAGCTTGCAGACCACCTGCGCCAGCCTGACTTCTTCAACGTGGTCAAGCTGCCGACCGCGACGGTCAAGATCGACCGGGTCAAGAAGGTGGGGGACAACAGCTACGAGGCGACCGCCGCCGTGACCTTCATGGGTGTGACCAAGGACGTGCCCGCGAAGTTCGATGTGGTCAGCACCGCGCCGCTGAAGATCGAAGGCAGCGCGACCCTGGACCGCACCGCCTTCAACCTGGGTGGTCCGACCCACGACCCGTCCAACCGCAGCTCGATCGCCAACGAGGTCGAGATCATGATCGCGGCCACGGTCGAATAGAGGCGGTCGAGCGAAGATGACGGCCCAGGATCGGGAACCGGTGACCGGCGGCTGCCTCTGCGGGGCGGTACGCTTTCGGGTCACCGGCCCGTTCCTGCGAGCCGGGAACTGCCACTGCGTTCGCTGCCGCAAGCATTCCGGCGCCGCTCTGGGCACCCAGGGACGTGTGCTGCGGAAGCACTTCGAGCTACTCGACGGCGCAGAGAGGATCCGGATCTACACCCCTGCCGAGGGCGCGGCGGTCAAGGCGTTTTGCGAGATCTGCGGATCCAGTCTGTTCGGCGGTACCTGGCCCGATGGTCCTGAAGTGTCGATTCGCCTGGGGGCTCTCGACGCCGATCCGGGCATCCGTCCCCAGTGCCACACCTTCGTCAGGGACAAGGCGCCCTGGCACGAGATCCTCGATGATCTCCCGCAACACCCGGGCCGTTTGCCGCGGTAGCTCCATCGCCGCCGCGATCCGGTTGGCGCGGCTCTAGAGCCTCTCGATCATCTCTCCGTATCCCTCGCGAAAACTCGGGTAGGCGAAGTGGTAGCCGCTTCGCAGCAGCCTCGTGTTGCGGCAACGCTTGCTCCCCGCGCGCCGGGGAGCGGGGGCGTCGGCAACCGCGGGGCAGGGGACTCCCAGCCGTTCTGCAAGGAAGCGGGTGACCTCGTTTCGCGCCGCCGGGTCGGAGTCCACGCCGAGGTAAACCGAAGCCGGGGACTCCACTCCCAGCAGATGCCGCAGCGCTCCGGCGGCGTCGTCTCGATGGATCCGATTGGTAAACTGAGGCGGCCCCGGATCGAGGCTCGCGTCCCCCCGGCGGACCTGATCGATCAGGCGGGTACGGCCCGGCCCGTAGATGCCCCCGAGACGCAACGAGCTGGTCGTGAAGGGAGCGGCTTCAAGTAACCGTTCTGCCTGCAGCAGGATGCGGCCGTTGTAGCGCGGAGGCTTCGTAGGGGAGTCTTCGTCGACCCACTCGCCGTCGGTCTGGCCGTAGACCGCAGTGCTGGCGGTGAACAGCAGGCGCTTCGGGGCCGGCGATGCGGCGGCGAGGGCGTCGATCAGATTCCCGAGGCCCTCGGTGAAGATTCGCCGATAGCCGGTCTCGTCAGGGCTCGACGGGGAGGCTGCGAACACCGCGGCGTCGAATCCTCGGGTGGCCAGCTCGGTCAGGCTGTCCCGGTCCGCCAGATCGCCGCGGATCCAATCGATGGCCTCCAACGGTGCCTCGGCGCGGCGCCCCAGCCCTGTGACCTCGACGCCGTCACCGACCAGCCGACGCGCCAACTCGGCGCCGACGTAGCCGCAGCCGGCGATGAGAATGCGGCCTTCGTCCAGACCTGTGGCTCCGATCTCCATGCATCGACGATAGCACCGGCCAAAAAGAAACGGCCCCGGGAACGCGGCGTGCGCTCCCGGGGCCTGGCTTGGTAGTTCCGGCCGAGTCAGTCCCGGCGACTCAATCCGACGGCCGAATCAATCCGACGGCCGAATCAGCCCTCAGAAGTCAATCCAGGTAGAAGTCAATCCAGGGAGCTGTTCACCTCGATGAACCCTTCGAGGATCTGCCCGTCCTGGCTGCCCGGCGGGGCGATCAGCTCAAGGAAGTACTCGCGACCGACGTAGTCCAGCCCGCTGATGCCGTCCTGGTAGAAGTACTCGTGATCGACGCTGAACGTCATGGTCACCGGGGCTCCCTGGAAGGAGAGCCCGTCGGCGATGGCGAAGCCGCGATCGTCGACGATGCGCATCGCGTAGTCGTGATTCAAGGCGCTCAGGGTGACGCTGGTGTTGAAATTCGGCCCCAGCCGTCCGGGACAGTCCAACACGCTGCAGGGCTCGACGCGAAGCCGCATGACTTCGGCGATGTCGTTGTGTTGGAGAAACAGCGCCAGCTGCTGGGCCCCGGCGAGGCCGCTGAAGAAGGCCATCTCGTCGGAGTCACAGGCGGTCCCCACACCGTCGCCGTCGTTGTCGAACTGGGCGGCGTTGATCACGTCGGGACAGTTGTCGCTGCCGTTGGGCACGCCGTCGCCGTCCCGGTCGTTGTCGCACTCATCCCCTTCGCCATCCCGGTCCATGTCCGCCTGGTCCTCGTTGGTGTCGAAGGGGCAGTTGTCGCAGGCGTTCCCGAGGGTGTCACCGTCACTGTTGCTCTGGGACGGGTTGAAGTGCAGCGGGCAGTTGTCCGCCGGGAAGATTCCGTCATTGTCCGGATCCTCGTCACAGGCATCGCCCATGCCGTCCCCGTCGGAATCCCGCTGGTCCGGGTTGTAAGAGGTCGGGCAGTTGTCGTCGAGATCGAGCACCCGATCCCGGTCGTCGTCGTCGCAGACGTTGCCGATTCCGTCGCCGTCGGTGTCCTCCTGCCCCGGGTTGATTCGCCGGCGGCAGTTGTCGGTGTCGTCGGGTACACCGTCTCCGTCGTCATCACCGTCGCAGGCATCTCCCTCGCCGTCGCCGTTGAGGTCGAACTGAGTGCGGTTGCTGACGTTGGGGCAGTTGTCCAACCCGTCGCGGATCCCGTCTCCGTCGCCGTCATCGGCCGGGGCGTTGGGCACGCCGTCACAATCGGTGTCCGGATCGCCGATGCCGACTGCCGCATAGGCGTTGATCACGTCGCAGACGTCGTTCACCGTGAACCCGTGGAGTCCGTCACGCAGGAATCGCTGGGCTTCGCGCACCGCCTCCTCGCCGAACATCCGCAGGTTGGACCAGGGGTGGGTGTGGGAGACGATGACCGAGAAGATCAGCTGGCCGGCCTTGAAACGCCCGATGCCGCTGGTCACGATGCCCCGGTGAGCGTCTCCGTCGGTCAGCAGGTAAGCCGCCTTGTTCAGCACGCCGTTGATGGCGTGCACGCCACCCTTGTCGCAGCTCATCGGCCGGACGAGATCCATGTGGTCCGGGTCGGGCATGCCCTCGCAGTCGTTGAACAGCGGGGGATTGGACATGTCCCGGATCGTGCGGGCGTCGGCATCGGCGCGGTCCTCGGCCAGCTGCCAGTTGCCGTCGAGCTGGGAGCCGAAGAAGTCACCGATGTGCTCGCCGATGGCCGCGGGCTGGCCTTCCCAGAACAGCGGGATCGCATGAAACGCCAGGCCGTGCCCGAACTCGTGGCCGATGATATCCAGCCCGGTCCAGCCGTCGCCGAAGCTCATGATGTTGCAGAACGAGGTGTACATGGCGTTGTTGAACTCGACGTCGTTCCAATGCACGTAGGCGCGGAACCCCTCACCCCGGCCACTCATGCCGCGCCAGCCGAAGTTGTCGACGAAGTGGTCGTAGACGTCGTCGATCCCGTCGGCGACCCGCTGGCCGTCGCCGAACAGGTCGGCCGGCTGCCCCGGGTAGGCCGGCAGCGGACCGTCCTCGTCGAACCAGATCGGCTTGTTCTCCCAGGGGAAGAGCCAGCAGGTGTCGCTGGATTCGTTCTCGGCGTCGCGCACCTGGAAGTTCTCGGCCGCCTCGTGGACCATGTCGACCATCCGCAGCAACGCTCCGCTCTCGGCATCGATGAAGGCCGCCCCGTTGAGCGGCAGATCACCGTTGGTCGAAAGGCCGGAGACCGGCACCCAGAAGGCGACCTCGGGCTCCGGATCGTCTTCGTTGAGCGGAACCCAGTAGGGTCGCGGCGCCCCGAGAGTGCGCACGTTGGGGTATTCCCCCGAGAGCTCGTTGAGCGCGAACTGCCGCGCCTGTTCGGGGGTGATCCGCACCTGCCCCTCGAAGGTCCGGTCGTCGCGCAGCCGGCTCGAGGAACCCCAGACCGTGCCGTCGGCGACGAAGACGATCAGGGTCTCGTCCAGCACGGGAATGTTCTGGACCCTGCGGCCGAACGCCACGGCGGTCATGCCGTCCCACTCGCGGATGCGGTCGAGGAACAGATCGACCCAGGCGCTCTCGATGCCGAACAGGATGCGGTTGTCCTGAAGGTACTGAAGGGCGGCATCCACCGGGTCGCCGGAGCTGGCCGGTACCTGCACGTCGAGGGTTTCGACCGTGGCTGCGCCGAAGCGGGAGCGGACCCCTTCGGGAGACTGTTGTTCCAGGTTGAGCAGGGCGTCCTCGACCGGGTCCCGCCACTGCACGCAGAGCCGCGGCACCGAGGTCTCGTCGGTTTCGCGGGAGGTGTACTCCGCCAGGTTACCGTTGGCGATTACCACCAATCCGTGGTTCGGCGTCGATCCCGACAGCCAGTCATCGACCAGTCCGGCCACATCCCAGCTCCGCGCTCCGCTCCCTGCCGCCTGACTCTCGACGGCGTAGAGAGAGCCCAGATTCGGCTGGTCGTTCCAGGTCAGGGCGTCCTCGGCCCAGGCTTCCACCGCACTGTAGATCTCGAACGGGTTCCCCTGAGTGAGGGACGTCTGCTGCAGGATCAGGGTGGCCTTGTCGACGATGGCGTCGGCCGGGATCCCGTCAAGCGAGAACTTCAGGTAGGTCCGATCCTTGCCGTCGTCTCCCGCGAAGAGGGATGGGTCGTTGCCGAAGTTCTGAGCCGGCTGGGACTGCCGGGCGGCGGTGTCGCCGATCGGGCGCAGGCAGTCCGAGCGGGATTGAATTCGATAGAAGAAGATTTCGCCGACGGGGGGCTGGTCATTGAATCCGTAGCCCTGGACCTCGCCGAGACGATTGCCGGGGGTGATCACGTCGGAAGCATCCGAGGAGCGATAGACCTCAAAGGTCGGAGCGCCCCCGGTCCAGCTGAGCTGGACCGCGTCATCCCCGGGGTTTCGGGAAAGGCTGAGCTCGGGGTCGACCTGAGCCAGCGCCGGTGCGGCGGCAACCAGGCAGGCCAGCCACACCAGGCAGGTCAGCAAGGTCCGCACCGGAGCCGATCCTGGCGCGATCGATCCTGGCGCGATCGAACTTGTCGCGATCGGTCTGTTGTTGTTCATCGTGTCCTCCACAAGCAGGCCCGGCCGGCCAGGATGCCCCGTGGAAACGGGGTATTTGCTTGCTGTGCTCGCTGATCGTCGTGCTTGCCGATCGACATGGGACACGGAATCGGAAGGCAAAAGCGGCAAGTTCAGGGCGAGAAAACGGCAGGCGGAAGGAAAAAACGAACTCGTTGCGATTTTCCGGCGTCAGGCCGTAACGCTTCGCAACCCGGCACGACGAAACCCTAGATCGCGGGGTGCCACTGGTGGCCACCGGCCGGCCAGGATGACGGAGATCCTTACCGGTGTCGTCCCGCGATCCTTGCCGGGCTACGCCGGTCCCGTGCTTTCGGGCACCCCACGGCGCCTACCTCGGGTCACCCCAAAAAGGAAGGGGCCAGCGCCGAAGCGCTGGCCCCTGGTGTGCCCGTTCCGGGCGGTTCGTCAGTTCTCGAGAGCTGCCATCAGTTCTCGAAGTGCAGCGAGCCGACGTCTTCGCTGGAGACGATCCCCAGCGACGTCAGATCCAGGTACATCGAGAACGTTCCCGAGGTGGAGTTGCCGTAGGTACCGGGCACGAACTCGATCACGTCCTCGTCCGCGCCGCTCACGCCGGTCACGCTGAAGTTGCCGACCGTCGACAGCAGCAGGTTGTTGGAGGTCGTCATCGCCGCGGCGTCGACATCCTCACTGCTGGAGTTGTTGAGCCCCACGTCGCTGCCGTCGAACAGGCGCTCGAAGGAGCCCGCCGTCGACGATCCCAGACTGGTGGCGTTGAAGATCCAGAGATCCTCGTCGGCACCCGACGCGCCGCTGGCGTTCACGCCACCCAGGGTGGAGATCACGATCCGGCCGTCGCTCATCAGGGTCAGCGCGTCCACGTCCTCACCGTTGGTGGTCAGGCCGACGTCGCTTCCGTCGAAGTACATCTGGAAGCTGCCCGCCGTGGTGTCGCCCAGCGAGGTCGGGGTGAACTGCAGGACGTCGGAATCGTCGAAGCTCACCCCGCCGACGGAACCGGCCGCGGTGAAGCTGAGCAGCAGGTCTCCCGAGCCCAGCCGCGCCAGGCCGCTGATCTCGTAGGAGCCGAGGCCCACGTCGCTGCCGTCGAACACCTTGGTCCAGGTGTCGTTGGCCACGTCGTACTCGACGATGTCGTCGTCGGTCACGGTGCCGACGCCCGGCACCGCGGTGTTGCTGCGGAAGGACATCCAGACCACGTCACCGTCGGTGATGCAGACATCCGCGCCCTCGTCGCAGTCACCGCCACTACAGGGCGCGTTGCCTGCCTGGCAGTCGTTGACGGCGTCACAGGTCTCGGCGCCGTTACAGAACAGGCCGTCGTCGCAGGCGCCGTTGTTCGGGGTGTTGTCGCAGGAGTCGNTGCCTTCGTTGCAGGAATCGCTGGTGCAGCCGACACCGTCGTCACAGTTCGGGGCCGTTCCGGCGAGGCAGTCGTTGACCGCATCGCAGGTCTCGGCGCCGTTACAGAACAGGCCGTCGTCGCAGGCACCGTTGTTCGGGGTGTTGTTGCAGGAGTCGGTGCCTTCGTTGCAGGAATCGGCGGTACATCCGACGCCGTCGTCGCAGTTGACCGGAGTGCCGGAGACGCAGGTGCCGGCGTTACAGATCTCGGCGCCGTTGCAGAACAGGCCGTCGTCACAGTCGGCGTTGACCGAGCAGTCGAGGCAGACGTCGGCCGCTTCGTCGCAGGCACCGCCGCCGCAGGGGTCGCTGCCGGCCTGGCAGTCGTTGACGGCATCGCAGGTCTCGGCGCCGTTGCAGTAGAGGCCGTCGTCGCAGGAGCTGTTCTGCGGCGTGTTGTCGCAGGAGTCGGTGCCTTCGTTGCAGGAATCGGTCGTGCAGCCGACGCCGTCGTCGCAGTTCGGCGGGGTTCCGGCTTCACAGCCGTTGACCGGGTCGCAGGTCTCGGTGCCGTTGCAGAACGCGCCGTCGTCGCAGACGGGAGGCGTGCCGGCGGCACAGCTGCCGAAGCCGTCACAGGTCTCGTCGCCGTTACAGACGTTGTTGTCGTCACAGGCGCCGTCGGTGGTGCATTCGCAGGCTGCGCAGGGGCCGCCGCAGTCGATGCGGTCTTCACCCTGGTTCTGCACGCCGTCGCTACAGGTCGGGCCGCCGCCGGTGGCGAAGATCTGCACATCGTCGATGTTCCAGCCGCTGTAGAACCAGGAGCCGTCGGTGGTGCCCATGGTCCAGCGCAGGTAGACCGTCGACTGGTTGTCGGCGATCGAGGAAATGTCGAACTCCTGCTGGGTCCAGCTGGAGTCGGTCACCTCGGCGGTGTTCTCCCAGATCGTGGTCCAGCTGGTGCCGTTGTTGCTGACCCGCACGTAGGCGTGGTCGTAGGCCGGCTGTTCGACGTTGAGCCAGCGCTGGAAGCGCAGGGTCACGTTGGTGTAGCTCGACAGGTTGATCGCCGTCGACGTCAGATGGGTCTCCGGCAGGTTGGCCGGGTAGTCCCCGTTGAGGTTGTAGCCCAGGACGTTGGGTCCCGTGGCGCCGCTGGTCGGATCGGGCAGGCCGTGCTCGGCACCGCCGCCGGTGGGCTGGCCGTACTGCCACTGGCCTTCCATCGTCCAGCCGGGGTTGCTGCTCATGTCCCACTCGAAGGCGAGCTGGGTGCAGGTGTCGGTGGCCTCGTCGCAGGTGCCGCTGCCGCAGGGGGCGGTGCCCGACTCGCAGCTGCCGGCGTTGCAGGTCTCGGCGCCGTTACAGAACAGGCCGTCGTCGCAGTCGCCGTCGTTGCCGCAAGGGCCGACGAGGTTCAGTGAGTTGATCGCGTCGGCAAAACCGTGGCCGTAGCCCCGGTCGAAGCCGGCGGGCCCGAGGTCGACGGCGCCGTCCCGCAGGATCTGGCGCACCTCGGCGGGCGTCAGGGTCGGGTCCGCCTCGAGGATCAACGCGGCGATACCGGCGACCATCGGCGAGGCCATGCTGGTGCCGCTCTGGCCGGTGATCGAGCTGCCGCCGGCGGCGGTGCTGGCCGAGAGGATCACCGAACCCGGCGCCGAGACGTCCAGGTGGTCACTCTCGTTGCTGAAGCAGACCACGTCGTTGGCCGACGGGCTGTTGTCGACGCAGGAGCCCCAGTTGAAGTTCGCCGTGCTGTCCTCGCAGTTGGGGTAGTCGGTTTTGTAGGTGGCGCCGACGGCGATCACGTCCTGGCCGCAAGCCGGCGAACCCATCGAGTTGGAGTTGTTCTCGTTACCGGATGCGGCGACGACTACCACGCCGTTGGCTACGGCGTTGTTGGCCGCGACCGCCCAGGAGTGGGTGCAGGAGCCGCTGGTGAAGTTGCCGGTGCCGATGCTCAGGTTGATCACGTCGGCACGGCCGCCGCTGGCGCTCTGGTCACCGCAGTAGTCGATGCCGGCGATGATGTCGGAGTCGTTACCGCCGCCGAAGGAGTTGAGGATCTTGGCGCCGATCAGGGTCGCGCCGGGAGCGCCGCCCTGGAAGGTCTCGGGACCGTCGCAGCCGAGGTCCACCGAGAGCACGCCGCCGACGGCGATACCGGCGACGTGAGCGCCGTGGCCGTTGTCATCCTCGGGGTTGTTGTCGTTGTTGTAGAAGTCGCGGCCGGCCGCGGTATCGATGCGGTCGGTGTACATGATGTGGTCGCCGTCGATGCCGGTGTCGGCGACGCAGACGCGGATGCCGCTACCGTCGACGTTGTGCCCGGCAGCCGCGAGCTGGGCCGTGGTGGCGCGCACGGCGGGAGTCGCCTCGTCCAGCCGCACCAGGTTCGGGTGGTACTGGTCGAGCTCGACCTTGACCACGCCTGGCAGGCTGCGCAGGGTGTCGAGCATCTCGCTCGGCACGTTCCGCATGTTGATCATGTCCGGCATGATCTGGCCGTACTCGTAGCGCAGGTAGCCGCCCCGGGCGCGCACCAACTCCTTGAGTTCGTTGCGCTCGCCGGACAGCCGGCCGGCGGAAGGATCGAAGGTGATCAGCACGCTGACCCGGTTGGGGTCGCGGACTTCGCCTTCCTTCAGCGGCGGCAGTTGGATGCGGTTCAGGTCTTCGGCCGAAGCGCGGCCCGAGAGCGCCGGTTCGGTGCGCTCGAGCTCGGCCTGGTCGACCTGCAGATCGGATTGCGAGGTGCGAGCGCTTTCGTCGCTGCGGATCTCGTCCGCAACGGCCACGCCGCACCCCAGAATGACTAGCGCCATGACCAGCGCCGTGCAGAGGAACGCTAGGTTCCCCACGGTAGTCCCGGATCGTTTCATGAATGCCCCTCCGTTAGCGTCATCGATGGACGACAACTCATTCACTTAAGCCGGCCGGTGTCGGACCCTCGGTCCGATCGGTGCCGCGGAGCATAACCGACCGATCGGGGCTGCAAGTTCAATTAATTGTGGGGGATAGAGAGATTATCCGGGCGTACGGGTTCGTTCCTGGACATCGCTTGGTCGGTTTGTCATGCCCGCATTGCAGTTGTGGGAAACCGGCATTCAAAAAGAGCGAGCGCAGGTTCGCATCCGGCGCGAGCGCCGAGTCGGGAGCTAGGGAGCGTTCGCCGCGCTCGCATCGAACCGCGGCAGTTGATCGATGCCCGCCGGGTCGAAGGATGCGTCCTCGAACAGGCGAGGGTAGTGAAACTCCCGCAGCTGCCGATGGAAATCCCGGACCTTCTCCTCGTACTCCAGGAGCGAAACCGCGTCGGTTCCCGCCAGCCGCTGCAGCGTCCGCTCGACCAGCGCAGGCGGCGAGAGCAGGGCAGCCCACCCGGCGTAGCGATCGCGCTTGCGGCGGCCCTGGCGAAGCGCTTCGGAGATCTCCTCCACGCTTTGATCGCCGACCTGTTGGAACGCGTAGTACCACTTCCATTCGAAGGGGCGCGAGATCTCGGCCGAGTGCTCCCACTCCGGGTAGCGTTCGACGAAGCGGGTCATGGTCGCTTCCTTGGGCAGGTCCCAGGCGTCGTTGACGGTCTCCCGCTGGGTCAGCGCGATATCGGCGAGGGCCGGGAGCTCTACCATGCGATCGATAGCCACCCGCGCGGTGCTCGGGACGACCAGCGCGAACACCAGCCAGGCCGCGATCATGCCGATCAGCAGCACCACGGCGGGTTGTTGCCGGCTCCCGACCGTCATCGCCAGCAGACCCCAGAATGCCGCGTGCAGCAGGACCACCCCCGAGGCCAGAAGCACCGGCAACGCACCTGCGCCGTTCACGATCCCCCCGATCCAGAGCGGCAGCAACGCGGCCAGGCAGATCAGGAGCAAGCGAAGCCCGCCGCGTAGCCGCCACAGCGCCGCCGCAGAGGCCGCGGTCGCTTCGAGCAGTTCGAGACGGCCCGCGTCCCGCTCGCCGGCCCGCAGGTCGATCAGGCCGGCGATCAGGATCACCGGCAGCAGCAGCGCGGCAAAGAAGGCGAAGTCGAAACGTCCCAAAAGCGCGATGGCGGGATTGCTCAGGTCGGACTCGTAGATCTGTCCTTCCAGGGCCAGCATGCGGACCCGGTGTTTCCAGGGCATGCTGTCCCGCTGCCCTAGCGCCGCGAAGGCCAGTTCGGACGGCGGCTCGTGAGTGAAATGGAAGGTGTAGTAGGCGGCGCTGCCCCAGTCCGATTGCTGGCCGAAGGTCGTGCGCCGATCCTCGTCGTCGGCTCGAGTCAGCTCGTGAACGAGCTCCAGTTGCTGTCCGACCTCACGACTGCCGGACCAGACCGCGAAGCCGGCCAGCAGCAGGGTCGCCAGCAGCCACGCGACGAAGGCTCGGTCGCGCAGAACCAGCCAGAACTCCCGGGGCAGGGCGGAGCCGCTCATTGGAGACCGAGCCTCCGGGCCGCGATCACCGACGCTGCGGCCGCGGCAGCCAGCCACAGCGCCAGCATCGCAACGGCAGGAAGCGCCCGCTCGATCCGTTCCGCTGCCGGGGCGGGCTCGAACTCGAAGGTTTCGAGCACTTTCCAGTTGTCGGCGCTGATGCGGGTCCGGCGCTCGGCGGCGGCATCCCGGCTACGGTTGATGTCGTCGGCGTAGGCCATCTGTTCGGCATGAGCCCGGTTCAGCGACTGCACGAAATCGAAGCGGACCCGCTCCGCCTCTCGCAGGAACCGGTGGTGCGTCGCCAGGTCCGCGCCGGACAGGGTTCGCGATGCGTTGCCGATCGCAAGGTACGGGGACAACCAGCCGAAGAGTCCGACGGCCCGGGCCTGTGCCTCTTCCTGGGTCATGCGCTGCTCGGCGTAGCGGTTCATCAGTTCGGTCAGCTTGGCCTCGGAGTGTTCCGCCACGAGACCGCGCCAGTTGACCGGGAGCTCTTCGATCTCGTCGACGTCGTATTGGCTGAGCACCCGGTCGCGGAAGGCGGCGAAGGCGGGGTCCGAGGCGTTGTGCCCGTCGCCCATGGTCCGCAGCTCGGCCTGCATGGCGAAATCCGTCGAGATCTTCCCGGGGGAGGGGGAGGTGGTCGCGGCCCAGTGGACGGCGATCCCGGGAATGACCAGGGTGACTACCAGCCAGAGCGCCAGCAGGGAGGTCAGCGCGGCACCCCGGGTACGGGCCCAGGAAGAGATGCACAGCACCAACACGCACCACAAGACCAGATAGCCCATGTAGACGGCCAGCATGGAAGCCACCGCGCTCCAGGCCTCGCCCATCAGGACAGCCCGCCCGCCGATGACCAGCGCGGGCAACAAGGAGAGGGCCGCCGCGGCGCCGAGGGCGAGCCCCTTGCCCGACATGATCCGGCCGCCGCCGACCCCCTGTGACATCAGCGCCACCAAGGTGCGGTTCTCTCGCTCGCGCACCACCGCCGCGTACCCCAGCAGGATCAGCAGCAACGGAACGAAGAACTGGTAGAGCAGCGCCGGACTCGGCCAGGAAAGATCCCCGAGAAATGCGCTGCGGTTGGCCTCGGAGCCGGCCGCGGTGTTCTGGCGGTGACCCTCGAGGAAGATCGCCTGGCCGGTTACCGGATCTACTCCCGGTTCCATTGCCGTCAGCGGCGAGGGGAGGCGAAAGAGATAGTGTCCGTAGTGCACCATGCGGTGCGGGTGTCGGTCGGGCTGTGAGGTGAACGCATCCTCGGCCCCTTGCTGGTGATCGAGCCGCGCTTGTCGCTCTGCATCCATTCGCGCGACGGTCACCAGCGAGGTCGTGATCAACAGCGCGGCAAGGACGCCCCCGGCCCAGAGCGCCATTCGAGACCGGCTCCAGTGTCTCCACTCTTCGAAGGCGATGGAGATGAGGGTGCTCACAGCGACCCCCCGCCGAAGGCGCGATGAACGGTCTCGGTATCTATGCGTCCGCCGGAAGGCGCTTCGAACTCCGCAACCAGCTTGCGATCGCGCAGCAGGCCGATGCGATCGGCTACCTGGCAGGCGCCGTAGACGTCGTGGGTCACCATCAGGACCGTCTTGCCTGCGTCGGACAGGCCTCGAATCAGGCCATGGAACTCGTCGATGCCCCTGGGATCGAGCCCCGATGTCGGCTCGTCGAGCAGCAGAATCTCGGTGTCCCGCAGGAGCGCCAGGGCGATGGCTACCTTCTGACGCATGCCCTTGGAGAAACTTCCCATGCGCATGTCTCGCACCGAGGACTGCAGCCCGACCCGGTCCAGCGCCGACTCGACCGCCGTCGCCTGGGGCGCGATACCCGCGAGCTTCAGGAAATAGTCCAGATTCTCCCGGGCCGTGAGGTGCGGGTAGAGCGAGACGCTCTCCGGCAGGTAAGCGGCGCACCGGCGCACTTCGTTAGGGTGCGCCGATGCGGTCTTGCCGCTGACTCGAGCCTCTCCCCGGGCAACGGGCAGGAAGCCGAGGAACACCAGCAGTGTCGTCGACTTGCCTGCGCCGTTACCGCCCAGGAGGGCGTAGACCTCCCTCGACGCGACCGAGAACGACAGGTCCTCGAGAACGGACTTGCCGCCCCGGTTCACGCAGAGGTTGTCGGCCTCCAGTCTCTGGGCGCCGGGATCGCTCAATAGCGGTACTTCCCGACCAGCCGGAAGTTGAAGGGCATCCCGGGCTGGATCCAGAGCTGGGAGAACGAGTTGGTGTAGTACTCCTCGTCGAAGATGTTGTTCGCCTCGGCCCTCAGCGAGATGCCGTTCTCGAAGTCGATGTTGGCGAACAGGCCGACCAGGGTGTACTCGGGCAGCTCGAAGTCGGTGGCGACCTCTCCCAGCCGTTCGCCGACGTGGAGCACGTTGCCCCCGATCCGTGTCGCCCGGCCGGCGAGATCGACACGCTTGGCCAGCTGCAGGCTCGCGGTCTGTTCCGGGATGTTCAGCAACCGGTCGCCGGCGGCGATCGGAAGCGCGAAGTTCGGATCCAGGCCGTCGGTGGTCAGTTCGGCATCGACGTAGGCGTAGGAGAACCAGAGCTGAAGGCCGGGAGCGACCTCGCCCTGCATGTCGAACTCGAGGCCCTGTGTTTCCGCCTCACCTGCCGCGATGTTGAAGAACGCGTTGACCGGGTCGCCGACCAGGATGTTCTCCTGCTCACCCTGGAAGATGCTGGCGGTCGCGCTGAGCTTGCCGCCGCGTAGGGCGAACTTGGCGCCGATCTCCGCCGACTCGGCGCGGTTCGGCGCGAAGGGGTTGCCGTCGAAGTCCGCGCCCGAGAGGGGGCGGAAGTTCTCGCCGTAGGCCAGGTAGAGCGCCACGTCGTCGGTGGCGTCGAACACAAGGCCGAACTGGGGGCTGACCTCGTCCTCGGTCTGCTGTGAACGAGTATCCGACGCGCGGTTGTTCAGGTTCTGCTCGTAGTCGTCGAAGCGCACGCCCAGGCGGGCGGCCACCCGGTCGCTGAGGTCGATCTGGTCCTGGATGTAGAGGCCGACCGATTCCTGGACCTCGACCCGGTTGGTCAGAGGGGTCGGGGTCGGCAGCGGGAACTGACCGTAGACAGGGTTGAAGATGTTGATCGCCTGCAGCTGCTCGAGAGTCGGGTTGCTGGCAAGCGAAGGGGCGCGGGCGCGCAAGAACACCTGGTCGTTCTCGAAGCGGTCGGAATCGACGCCGACGATCAGGTTGTGCCGGGCGCTGCCGGTGTTGAAACCACCCTTGAGTTCGACGCGGAAGACCCGGTACTCCGAATCGTAGTCGCGGAAGCGGCGCTGCCGGGTCAGGGTTTCACCGTCGACGAACAGCTGCTGGCGGCTGGCCGAGAGCTCCGCCTCGGTGGAGAAGCCTTCCAGCGACGTATCGCGGAAGTTGACGCCGGCGAGAATGCCCCAGTTGTCGTTGAAGTCATGCTGGAACTCGATCTGGTGCCCCAGCACATCTGCCTGCATCGGGCCGTCGCCGGGTTCGCCGAGGAACCGGCTCTCGGGGATCAGCCCGAGCTGACCGTTGACCGCCAGCACTCCGCGATCGAAGGGAAGCTCCTGTTCGCTGTACTCGATCTCGTAGACCAGCTGGGTCCGGTCCGACGGACGCCAGAGGAACGAGGGAGTCGCGCCCTGGCGCTGGGTTTCGATCGTGTCCCGGAAGCTCTCCGCATCCTCGTAGAAGCCGACGAACCGGAAGGCGAAGGTGTCCGAGGTGGGCACGTTGAAGTCGAAGTCGGCGCGGTAGGTGTCGAAACGTCCGGCACCGAGGGAGATCTCGTTTCTCGAGGCTCCCAGGTAGGCGCGCTTCGTCACCAGGTTGATGGTGCCGCCCGGCTCACCGCGGCCGTACAGCGCGGCGCGGGGGCCCTTGAGCACCTCGACGCTTTCGATGCCCGAGAGATCCCTCGGTCCGCCGAAGCCACGGCCGGCGTTGAAGCCGTTGACCAGGAAGTTGCTCGGCAGGTTCTCGTCGCCGACGAAGCCGCGCACGGCGAAACTGTTCCACAGCCCCCCGAAGTTGTTCTGCCGGGCAACCGACGCCGAGAGGTCCAGCGCCTGGTTGAGGTCCAACGCTCCGGCGTTGGTCAACACCTCCTGGTCGATCGTCTGCTCGGCCTGGGGGGTCTCGCGGTCATCGAACTCACCCCGGTAGGCCGGCCGCGTGCCGACGACGGTGACCTCTTCCTTGACGGAAGAGGAGCGGGTCGACTCGTCGGCGCTTTCTTCGGAGGAGGTGTCTTCCTCGGCTCGGGCCCAACCGAGCGTGAGCGCCATGGCGACGCACAAAAGGGCAGCGGTCCATCGTGACTTCATTCCAATCCTCGTAAGTTGGTCGCGCGAATTTTCAGGGTCAGGGTGTTCCTGAGTCCGCCCCCGGGTTGAGACCCGTGGTGGCAGACAGGCAGGAACGACGAACGGAGCGATCGACCGCCGGTGCCCACGGCTCCGATGGATCCGGTGGCGCGCCTACGCCCCAGTCAGGACAGGGAGCCCCGAGTAGGACAGCGATCGACGGAACTAGGAGGGATCAGACAGCCGGTGGCGCGCGCCCGGCCTGCCGAAGCGTCGTGTGGCCGTCCGGCCGGACGTCTTCGATCGCGACCAGACGGCTCTGAGCGGGAGCAGGCTGAGCGCAGCCGCCGTCTGAGGGTGCATCCTCGGCGTGAGCCGATTCGACCACGCAGGTGGCGCAGGGGGCGCTGTGATCGCCTTCCTCATGGCCGAGGTCTTGGCCATGAACGTGGTCGTGCTCGTGCCCGAAAGTGGCAGGGAGCCACACCGCACCGAGGATCGCCAACAGGGCGACCGCCAGCGCGCGGCGCGTGAACGACCTTTGAAGCATCGCGCAGGTATACCCCAGTGATCGTCGGGACACAAGGGCAAGGATGCCTTCGGTGGCACACTGACCGGGAATTATCGTTTTGCCGCGAGCAAAGAAAAAGCCCCGGCCGGCAGATGCCGACCGGGGCCATAAGCAGTCGCTAGGTGCGTGGGAGGCTTAGAAGCCGCCCATGCCGCCCATGTCGGGCATGCCGCCCGGGGCGCCGGCCGGGGCACCGGCCTTGTTCTCTTCCGGGATCTCGTTGATCAGAGCCTCGGTGGTGAGCATCAGGCCGGAGATCGAACCGGCGTTCTGCAGCGCGGTGCGGACGACCTTGGTCGGGTCGATGATGCCGGCCTTGACCATGTCGACGAACTTCTCGGCCTGCGCGTCGAAGCCCTTCTCCTTCTCGAGTTCCTTGACCTGGTTGACGATCACGGAACCTTCGTAGCCGGCGTTGTTGGCGATCTGGCGGACCGGCTCTTCGAGAGCGCGCTTGACGATGCGCATGCCGATGCGGATGTCATCGTTGTCGGCGTTCTTGATCGCCTTGTCCAGGTTGGCCGCCGAGCGAAGCAGCGAGGTGCCGCCACCCGGGACGATGCCTTCCTCGACCGCGGCCTTGGTGGCGTGCATGGCGTCTTCCACGCGGGCCTTCTTTTCCTTCATCTCGGACTCGGTGGCAGCACCGACCTTGATCACGGCGACACCGCCGACCAGCTTGGCCAGACGCTCCTGGAGCTTCTCGCGGTCGTAGTCGGACGAGGTCTCTTCGATCTG
The DNA here is from genome assembly GCA_001664505.1 of Acidobacteria bacterium Mor1. Lineage (GTDB taxonomy): Bacteria > Acidobacteriota > Polarisedimenticolia > Polarisedimenticolales > Polarisedimenticolaceae > Mor1. The sequence continues at coordinate 1,851,290 of CP011806.1, read as the reverse complement.
GGCACGGATCTGCTTGACGCGGCCTTCGATGTCCTTGGCCTTGCCGTTGCCCTCGACGATGGTGCAGTTGTCCTTGTCGATGACGACCTTCTTGGCGCGGCCGAGATCGTCGACGGAGACGTTCTCCAGCTTGATGCCGAGGTCTTCGGTGATGCACTTGCCGCCGGTGAGGACCGCGATGTCCTCGAGCATCGCCTTGCGGCGATCGCCGAAGCCGGGGGCCTTGACGGCCGCGGCGTGCAGGGTGCCGCGCAGCTTGTTGACGACCAGGGTGGCCAGGGCCTCACCCTCGAGGTCTTCCGCGATGATGACGAACGGCTTGCCGAGCTTGGCAACCTGCTCGAGGACCGGCAGGAGGTCCTTCATCGAGGAGATCTTCTTCTCGTGGATCAGGATGTAGGCATCTTCGAGGACGACTTCCATCCGCTCCGGATCGGTCACGAAGTAGGGGGAGAGGTAGCCGCGATCGAACTGCATGCCTTCGACGACTTCCAGGGAGGTCTCGAGGCCCTTGGCCTCCTCGACGGTGATGACGCCGTCCTTACCGACCTTGTCCATGGCTTCGGCGATGATGTCGCCGATGCTGCCGTCGTTGTTGGCGGAGATGGTGCCGACCTGGGCGATCATCTTGCCGGCCACCGGGCGGGACAGCTTGCGGATGTCGTTGACGGCCACCTCGACGGCGGAGTCGATACCGCGCTTGATGTCCATCGGGTTGCCACCGGCGGTGACGCTCTTCACGCCTTCGCGGAAGATCGCCTGGGCCAGCACGGTCGCGGTGGTGGTGCCGTCACCGGCGACGTCGGAGGTCTTGCTGGCGACCTCGCGGACGAGCTGGGCGCCCATGTTCTCGCGGGCGTCGGTCAGCTCGATTTCCTTGGCGACCGAGACACCGTCCTTGGTGGACAGCGGGGAGCCGAACTTCTTCTCGAGGACCACGTTGCGGCCCTTGGGGCCGAGGGTGATCTTGACCGCGTCGGCGAGGCGGTTCACGCCGCGAAGGAGGCTCTGGCGAGCGTCTTCGGCGTAACTGATGTCTTTAGCAGCCATTGCTGGCAATCCTCCAAAAATTTTCTATCTGCAGAATCTTTTGCGAAATCAAAAAACGCCGCGGATGCGGCGTGGCCGGAAAACGGGCTACTTGATGATCCCGAGGATCTCGTCCTCACGCAGGATGATGTGCTCCTCGGAGTCGATCTTGATCTCGGTGCCGGCGTACTTACCGAACAGCACCCGATCGCCGACCTTCACCTCGAGGGGAGTCCGCTGGCCGTCTTTTTCGACGCGACCGGCGCCGACGGCGATCACCTTGCCTTCCATCGGCTTTTCCTTGGCCGTGTCCGGGATGATGATGCTGCCCTTCTTCGTTTCCTTCTCTTCGACACGCTGCAGCAGCACGCGGTCGTAAAGGGGCGTCACTTTCATTGCTAGCGAACCTCCTGTCAGGGTGGTCTAACTGACTGGTATTGAATGGTTTACGTTTTGATCGCTCAGTTCTCGCCTAACGCGAGTGCCCGTTTGATGGAATCGGGGCGGGGGGATGTCAAGGTCGCCCACGAAAAAAAGCCGGGATTCGGGCTTGCCAGCGCGGGAGGTTGACCCAATCTAGACTGGAAGGGGTCGCTTCCGGGCGGCCTCTCGGGCCGGCGGATCCGTCCCCAGGACGGAGAAAAGCGGCCCAGGGGTGGGATTTCCGGGGGGATCGGAGGTGCGCAGATGGCCGGAGAGACGAAGCGCGACGACACCCCGGGCCGGATCGAGCCCATAAACCCGGCGGCTCTCGAGGCCCGCCTGCGGGAGGTCGCCTCCCAGGTGCTGCCCGCCGGTAGCGCCGACGACCTTGAGATCCGGCATCTGCTGCGGGTCGTCCTCGAATGCAGCCTGCTGCTCAACGACGTCTATTCCGAGGACCGGGTCCGCCGGATCATGCAGACCGAGAGCGGCCTGCTCAACCGCCTGGTCGACAAGCTGGCCGACGACGACTCCGCCTCCACCCCCGAGGGGCAGGGGCAGGTCCTGCGCCGGGTCCGCCGGCTGCCGGACGACGTACGGGTCATCGGCGACAAGGCGCTGTTCGATCTGGGGCTGCTGGGCCTGCGCGAGGTCCGGGGCTACGACCTGGAGGAGCTGGGCGCCCGGGCCTACCGCACAGCCAGCGACGTGCTGGCGATGCTTGCCGACGATCGCCGGCTCAAGGAATTCTTCAAGCAGAACAAGCTCCTGATGCTGCCGCTGGAAGAAGAAGTGGTCTTCCTGCGCCAGTGCTCCGATCGCTTCGGCGCCTACGCCGACATTCTCAAGCGGATCCACAGCCCCGACGGCAAGGCTCCCGATCCCGAGGAGCTGGCCGACGCCATGCGCGGCATGCCGCTGATGGCTGCCGCCGCCGAGGCGTTGATCGATGCCGCTCCCGCGGTCCAGGACACCGAGGCGCTGGTGCGTCTCGAGACCGAGGAGGATCCCTACGTCGAGGCCGCCCGTGGCCAGGGGCAATCCGAGGCCCGGCTCTCCCGGGACGAGCTGCTCTCGGCCTACGAGCGGATCATCCTGTTCTCGGCGCTGGATATCGAGCGGCTGCGGGACGCCCTGGATGCGACGGTCATTGACCAGCAGGGGGCGGTGCAGACCCTCTGCGATGAGTTCAGCCTGTTCGCCGCCGGCACCCGCGACCTGCGCAAGCCGCCGGCCTACTTCCTGGTAGGCCCCACCGGTGTGGGCAAGAACCTGCTGGTCGAGAGCCTCTGCCGCCTGCTCGAAGGTGTCTGGCAGGCCGAGGTGCCCTTCCTGACCATCGAGGGCCCCAACTACACCTACCCGTCGGATATCAACGAGCTGCGCGGCGCCACCCGGGGCTTCATCCGCTCCGACGAGGAAGGGATCCTGACCACCTTCCACGAACGCTCATCCAAGGCGCCGCTGGCGGTGATCCTGGTCGACGAGGTGGAGAAGGCCCACCCGCAGCTGCGGCGCTTCTTCCTCTCGATCCTCGATCGGGGCACGACCACCGACAACAAGGGCACGGTGCTCAACTTCGCCAACTGCATGGTGTTCTTCACCTCGAACCTGGGCTACAGCGATGCCCAGCAGCGCTCGGCACCCGTCGGTTTCATCGACGAGGAAGCCCGGGCCAGCCATATCGACGCCGACGTCAAGCGGGACCTGCGCAAGGCGCTCTCGCCGGAGTTCGTCAACCGGGTGCGCATGGTGCACTTCGAGCGGCTGGGACGGGACAGCGCCGAACGGATTCTCGACGTCGAGTTCCAGCGGATTGCACGGCGTTACCACGAGGTCCACGGCCTGCGGCTGGTGCTGGACGATTCCGCCCGGGAGGAGCTGCTCAACCGGGGCTTCTCGCCGATCTACGGCGCCCGGCATCTGGCGGCGACGCTGGAAGCGGTTTGCAACGTGGAGTTGGCCAAGCGCATCCGCCGGGACGACCGGCGCCCGGAAGGGGACCGCCGGGAACTGGTGACCTGGCTGCGCGAGGTGCGGGCGGGGCAGCGTGCCTTCGACGCCGACGAGGCCAAGCAGCGGGTGCTGCAACAGGCCCGGGCCCATCTGGGGTACGACACCCTGCACATTCGCTTCGCCGACGGTGAGTTCGACTACGTGCCCTACGGAGCCGGTGCGTGAGCAGCTCGCTGATCGAACAGGTCCAGCGCTTGCTGGAGCGGACCTACGATCTCGAGGCGGGCCGGGTCGATGTCGGAGCGTTCCTGATCGGGGACGACGGCTACCGCCGGCTCTACGGCGACGGCCGGCCGGTGCGCAACGTATCGGCGGGCGCCGTGAAGCGGCGACTGGACTCGGGCGCGGCGACCGCCGGCAGCGAAGGAGGCGACGGTTCCCGAGTGCTCGTCCGCGAGACCGACCGTGGCCTGCGAGCCTGCATCTACTTTCCCGACCGGATGATCGAGGCGCTGGAGCGCCATCCGCCCCAGCGGGGTCTCGGCGATCGCAACGTCGACCCCTTTGCCACGCTGGTCGAGGAGCTGGACCACCTGCTGTGCCTGGCCGACCGGGCGGCGCGGCGGCTGCCGGTCTCGATGCTGGAACTGGAGATTCAGGCCAACGTCAGCAAGTACCTGGTGCTGGCCCGCTTCCTCGCCGGACGCAGCGGGCGACTGTCTCCGCGAAGCCGCACCTGGCTGCGCTATCACCTGTTCGAGAAGGCTCGCTTCGTCGAGCGGGATCCGGCGGTACGCCGCCGCTACCGGGACGCCCGGCGCTTCGCCGTGCGTTTTCTCGACGGCGCCGCGGTGCTCGATCCCCGCAGATTCCTGGGGCTCCTGCGCCGGTTCCACCAGGACACCATCGACGGCAAGTTGCGGCTGATCCAGACCCTCCACGCTTGACGCATCGCGGCCTTCTCACGGCTTTCCCTTTCAAGGTTCCGGGCGGGATGACGATGAGTTCTCCGCCGGGCGCGCCATGTTTTCCGTTTCGATGAGATGACCGAGAGCGCGCCGGCCAGGTAGGGGACGCTCACTCGATGCCCGGTCAAACGTCGGACACCGGTCAACCCTCGGCTACTTCGACCACGGCCATGGCTGCCGCGCAGAGAGCCCTCCAGGCCCTCGTCGACGGCGCCTGGGTCCAGGCACCCGGCGACGCCGTCGTGACCTGGTGCCGCTGGCCCGAATTCCGGAACGCCCCAGCACCCGACGGAGGCTTGGAGTCGGTCGATCAGCTGCTGTCTGCGGTGCATCCGGCCGATCGGCGTGCGTTGCGCCGGGCCGCGTTTGCCGACGCGTTCGCGCCGGCGGCCAAGCGGGTTCCGATTCGCTGGGTGGCGTCCGATCCCGCGTTCGTCACCGTCGCCGTCGGCGTCGAGATTCTGCCCGGAGGTGAGCGGTTGGTGACCCTCTCGCTCGACGCGGGAGTGGATGCCCTCGCCCACGACCCGGCAGACCTCGAGAGCTTTCTGTTTCGCGCCGCCCACGATCTGGTCTCGCCGGTTCGCAGGTTGGCGGCGTTCTCCCGGCGTCTCGTCGAACTCGAACTTTCGGACCCCAGGGCCGCAGAGACGCGAACTCGTATCGAGGCCTGCGCCTCCCTGGCCTATCGCCGGGTCGATGATCTGGTCGCCCTTGCTCGCCTCGACGCAGAGCTACCGAGACAGCCGGTCGACCTCTTGCCGTTGATCGAACAGGCAGCGCAAGGTCTGACCCGGACGGCGTCGATTGAGAGCTCGCAGGAGAACGCGCCCGTGCTGGGGCACGAAGCATCGCTACGGGACCTGTGCTCTCGCCTGTTCGCCGGTCTCGAGGAACTGGCCGGCGGCCCGCTCTCGATCTCGGTCGGCGGCGGCGCCCCGGTCGAAGTTACCGCGGAGGTTCCCGACTACCCGCGACAGGCCGGGGAGTCGCTCGAGCGGGGCTGCGAACCGTTCATGGGAATCGACGGTGGAGTCGAGCAGGCAACCGGCCTGGCCTTCACGGTTTGCGGCAAGGTCGTTCAACGCCACGGCGGCACGCTGCGATTCACCCGGGCAGGGGAGTCTGCGTTGCGCGTCGAGCTGGTGTTGCCCGGGCCGGACTAGCCCCTTTCCGGACTAGCCCTTGGAGTCGCTGGCTCCGAGCCGCTCGGCCAGCTTCTTCGCCTCTTCGAACACCTCGAGGGCCTTCTGGATCTGCGGGTCTTCCTCGGCCAGCACCCGGCTCTCCTCGACCTGATCCCAGACGACGCTGCTGATCTGGGCGCGGAGTTGCAGGGAGATGTCTCCCTTGGACTCTTCGAAGTCGAGGGGCTCGTACTCGAAGTCCTTCTCGTTCATGAAGGCGCGGAACTCCTCGAGCAGGGTGTCGGTGACCTTGAAGCCGCGCTTCAGTTCCGGATGCTGAGCGGCGTAGCGTACGGCGAAATCGAAGAACAGGTTCTCCCGGCGAATCCGGCTGAACAGCACCGACGCGGACTCCGCCTTGATGGTGTAGTCCGGAGTGATGCCGCCGCCGCCGTAGACCTTGCGTCCTTGCGAGGTGTAGAACACCTCGCTCGGCAGTTCGCTGTCGGTCGGAGCGACCGTCGTCGCCGTCGGATCGTCTTCGCGCAGTTCGAAGTAGTAGTCGTCGAGATCGGAGTAGTCCCGCTGGATCAACCGGCCGGCCGGCGTGTAGTACTTGGCGGTGGTCACCGCCAGGGCGCCGCCGTCGCGCAGGGGAATGACCCGTTGGACCAGCCCCTTGCCGAAGGTGGTCTCACCGACGACCAGACCCCGGTCGTGATCCTGGATGGCGCCGGAGACGATCTCGCTCGCCGAGGCGGAGCTGTGATCGACCAGCACGACGACCGGCATGTCCAGACGGGGCACGCCGTCCCGGGCGATGTAGTCCTGCTCGCTACCGGGGACGCGGCCCCGGGTGTAGACGACCATCTTGCCCGGATCGATGAAGCGTTCGGAGACCTGGACCGCCTGCTCCAGCAGGCCGCCGGGGTTGCCGCGCAGATCGAGCAGCAGCCGCTTCATCCCCTCGGCCTGCAGCTTGGTCACCGCTTCGTCCAGTTCGCTCGACGTGGTCGAGGTGAAGTTGGAGATGCGGATCAGGCCGGTGGTGTCGTCGAGCATGAAGGCCGAGCGCAGGCTGTTGATCGGAATCTCGCCGCGGGCCAGGGTCACCGGGAAGCGCTTGTCGCCACGCTGGACCGTGATGGTGACCTTGGTGCCTTTCTCGCCCTTGAGCCGGCTGACCGCCTCGCGGACGGTCAGGTCGATGGTCTCTTCGCCCTCGATCTTGAAGATGACGTCGCCGGCGATCAGGCCGGCCTCGTCGGCGGGGGTGCCGTCGATCGGGGTGATGATCGTCAGCGGCTTGTCCGGGCCGCGCTTGGTGATGCGGATGCCCAGGCCGTAGAACTTGCCCCGCTGCTCGTCCCGCATCTCGCCGAAGTTGCTGGGATCGAGGTAGTTGCTGTGGGGATCGAGCTCCGCCAGCAGGCCGCGGATCGCGCCCTCGACCAGCTCGCCCTGTTCGGTGTCGCCGACGTAGTTATCCTCGACCAGCGCCAGGATCTGGCTGAAGGTGCGCAGGTGGTCGGAGGTGGTCTCGGTGTCCGCCTGGACCCCGCTGCCGATGTATCCCCCGGCCAGGGAAGCCAGGGTCAGGATGAGAGCAGCGACCAGGACGCGTCCGGCGGGATTCTTCATCGGGGGGACCTCGTTGTTTTTCGGCGAAAAGACACCGAAATTATAGGGTGGTCGTAGTGAGCCAGGCAAACGCCGGGTAATACGGCTGCGGCGGCCGGCGGTTTCTTGACACCCCAGGGGGTGCCAAGTAGTCTGCCGCCGGGTCACCCTGGAGGCGTTACACGCTATGGGATCGATCGGCGGCTCCGAGCTTTTTCTCATCCTGATCATCGCCCTTCTGGTCTTCGGTCCGCGCAAGCTGCCCGAGATCGGGCGCACCATGGGGCGTACGATGGCCGGCTTCCGCCGCGCCGCGTCGGACCTCAAGATGGACCTCGAGCGCGAGGTCAACATGGAAAAGGTCCGGGAGACCACCAAGGAAATCACCGACGCCCGCGACCAGATCAAGCGGGTGACCTCCCTCGATCCGCTGCGCGAGGCGGTCGGCCTCGATAACTCCGGCGGCGGCAAGGGCTGCCCCGATTCGCCACCCGAGGATCAGGCCCAGTCGAGCCCGAGTCCGAGCCCGAGCCCCGGCCAGAGCGAGGGCGCAGGCCAGGCGCAGTCGGTGAGCCGGCGCGTTCCGGCGCCTTCCCGGCCCGACGAACCCACCGGCGCTCCGGCCAAGACCCCGATGCCCGAGTCCGACAAGGCCCGGGAGACCTCGTGAGCGGACCCGAAGCGGCCCAGGAGCAGGACGAGGGCGCGATGTCGATCCTCGGCCACCTGGACGAACTGCGCTCCAGGTTGTTCCGCAGCGCCATCGCGGTGATCGTGATGTTGGCTGCGATGTGGTCCTTCCGCGACCCGCTGTTGACCTTCGTGATGAAGCCGATCCAGAGCCGGCTCCCCGAAGGGCAGTCGCTCCAGCAGATCGAGATGATGGAGGCGTTCTCCATCTACCTGAACACCTGCGCCCTGGCCGCGGTGTTCATCGCCACTCCCTACCTGCTCTACCAGCTGTGGGCCTTCATCGCTCCCGGGCTCTATCGCCACGAGCGGCGCATGATCGTGCCCTTCCTGGTGTTCGGCACGCTGTTTTTCGTGGGTGGGGGAGCCTTCGGCTATCTGGTCGCCGTGCCGGTGGCCGCCGACTGGCTGATCAGCCTGGGTTCCGACACCGGTTTGTTCGACTCGTCGATCACCCTGCGCTCGGCGTTCAAGTTCGTCAGCCGCATGATCCTGGCCATGGGGCTGGTGTTCGAAACACCGCTGCTGATCTTCTTTCTTTCCCGTCTCGGTCTGGTCACCCCCGGTTTCCTGCTGCGGCACTTCCGCATCGCGGTGCTGGTGATCGCGATCTTCTCCGCGGTGATCACACCCACCGGCGACATGGTCACCATGAGCGTGTTCGCTGTGCCGATGATCGTGCTCTACCTCGTGGGTTGCGGTGCGGCATGGCTGGTCTCGCGGCGGGACCGGCGGGACGACAAGGCCCGAGCCGAGGTCTGACCGGGTGCGCTTGCCGTCGCTGCCGGGATTCGTCGAACATCGCGCCCCCGAGGGAGCATCGGGCGTTCTGGTCGTCGCCGAGGCCTGGAGCGAGGCGGTGCTGGGCGCCGGGCTGGAGCGGCTCGACGGTTGGCAGTCCCGGTTGCGGGAGTNCGGCGGCGGTTCCGGCCGCGGAGCGTCGGCGACGGTCGCTCTCGGGCCCGGCGTGTTGAGGCTCAAGGCGCTGCGCCGCGGCGGGCTGGCCGGCAAGCTGTGGCGCGATCGCCACTCCTCCCTGGATCGTCTGCTGGACAACCTGCGGCTCCCCGCAGCCTGCATCGAACGGGGGTTGTCGACCCCCGAGGCGGTGGCCCTGCGGATCGAACCGGCGGAAAACGGCCTCTACCGCGGTTGGCTGGCGACCCGGGAGATCGAGGGCGCCATCGACCTCGCCGCCTGGCTTCGCGGCGACCATCTCGACGCCGGCGGTCTCGACGCGGCCATGGGCGCGGTGCGGCAGATGCACGACATCGGATTCGAACACCCGGACCTCAACTTGGGCAACCTGCTGCTCAGGCCGACGGGTGACGCGGGCTACGAGGCCTATGTCATCGATCTGGACAAGGGACGCCTGCACCCGGGTTCTCTGCCCGCCGCCCCAAGGCGCCGGGCGCTGCTCCGTCTGGAGCGCTCCTACCGCAAGCTGTTCGGTGACCGTGGGCCCCTCGAGGACATCGAACGGCTCTACGGCGCCTACGCGGCCGACGATGCGGCACTCGGCGAGGCGATGACCTCAGGCCGGACGGTGGGGCGCTGGCTGATGGCCCTGCACCGCCTGGGCTGGTAGCAGTTCGGTGACCGCGGCCTCCACGGCATCGCCGTCCAGGCCGGCGAAGGTCTGGTTCCTGTCGGATTTCTTGATGCCGGTGTAGGTCGCGCCGGGAGGGTGGAGCGCCACGTGGGGCACTCCCCATGGCTGGTTGACCACCGGATCGGTCGGACCGTAGATCCCCAGCACGGGACAGCCCAGGGCGCAGGCCAGATGGGTCGGTCCGCTGTCGCCGCCGACGAAGAGGCTCGCCGAGGCGATCAGCGCCCGCAGCTCGTCGAGACTGGTCGGTGGCGCCAATCGGGCGACCCCTCCCGAGGCGGCGACGGTTTGTTCGGCGTCCGGCTCCTCCCCCGGACCCCAGGCGACCAGCGGCACCAGGCCCCGGGCGGCCATCGCCCGGGCGGCCGCCCCCAGCAGCTCCGCCGGAGGTTTCTTGTAGGCCTGGGCGGCGCTGGCTCCAGGGCTGATCACCCCGTGGGGCTGTCCCAGCTCTGCCGATAGCCGCCCGATGGTGGCCCTGGCTTCGTCGGTGATCGGCAGGGCTCCCTCGGGGAAGGGCTCCACGGGGAGACCCAGGGCGCGGACGAGATCGAAATTGCGCTCGATCCGGGAGCGCCGCCGGGGGCCCGCATCGACCCGGTGGGTCGTCATCAGCGAGTTGCCTTCCTTCTGCTGGTGCCCGGCGTGCCCCAGCCGTACCGGAGCACCTGAAAGCCAGGCGCTGAGCCCGCTGCGCAGGTTCCCGTGGAAATCGACGGTCAGGTCCGGTTTTTCGGCTCGCAGGCGCCGGCGCCAGGCCGCGATTTCGGCGGGACGGGCCAGGGGAGAGCGGGAGGCCAGGCGCTTACGCGGGAACAGGAGCAGCCCGTCGATATCGGGGTGCCCGGAGAGCACCTGCTCCCAGCGGTCGTCCACCGCCACCAGCAGCCGGGCCTCGGGGAGGCCCCGGCGCAGCAGCCGGAGCGCCGGCAGGGCCCGAAGGATGTCTCCCATCGCCGCCAGCCGGATCCCGAGCAGGGTCAGGCCGCGGCCTCGTTGCTCCACGGCCTGGACGATCGCTCTGGGAAGGGCGCGCACGGCGGCAGTATAGCGCCGCTTTCCGCCGGAAACGGGGACCGGGCCCCGTGGCGGGCGGGCTTGACGAGGGGGGGACGAGGCCTAACTTTTGCCCGGGGTACTCCGCGGGCCTTTGCCGCGGCTGGGTAGGAAACGCGAGGGAATTCAAGCAGATGGATAGCAGCACGAAGCCCGAAGTCTCTCCGGGGCTGGTCTCTGGACGTCTCGAGGGAATCAGCGTCCCCGATCTGATGTGGGCGCTCTGCCGCCGGCGCCGCACCGGCGTGCTGAATCTCAGCCACGGATCGGTGCAGAAGTCGATCTACATCCAGGACGGCCGGATCGTCTTCGCCAGTTCGAGCGATCCCGACGACCGTCTGGGTGAGCTCCTGCTGCGGATCGGCATGGTCCGGCTGGAACAGCTGGACGAAGTGCTGGGCCGTCTCGATTCGGGCAAGCGCCTGGGAACCCTGTTGGTCGAGGCAGGCCACCTGGAGCCGGAGCAACTGGTCGAAGGGGTGCTGACCCAGATCCAGGAGATCGTGCTCGGCCTGTTCACCTGGGAGCATGGCGAGTACCGCTTCGAGGAGAGCGAGCTGCCGACCCAGGAGGTCATCACCCTGGGCATGCGCACCCCCGAGATCCTGATGCAGGGGATCCGGCGCATCCGCTCCTTCATCCGCATTCGCCGCAGCGTCGGCCCGCTGCGCACGGTGTTCCGCCGCACCGAGAACTGGGAAGACGCGCTGCAGGGCCTGGAGCTGAACGAGGGCGAGAAGCTGCTCGTCGCCCGGCTGCAGGACAACAGCAGCATCCAGGAACTCTGCGACGAGGTGTTCCTCTCCAACTTCGAGATCTATCAGACGCTCTGGGCGCTCAAGGTGCTCGGCGTGATCAGCGAGGTCGAGGCTAGCGCCAGCACGGCGAAGGGCGCCTCCCTCGAAGGGTTGCTCGATGCCGAGGGCATCGCTCCGATCATGGTGCGGCTCTGCCGCAGCCGGGAAACCGGCGTGCTCTACGTCAGCAGCGGTTCCCGTGAGCGCACCTTCCACATTCGCGAGGGCAACTGCGTCTTCGCAACCAGCAACGACATCGAAGACGGCCTGGTCGCGTATCTGTTGCGCCGGGGCGTCATCTCGCTGCAAGACCGTGAGGAGACCGCCAAGCGGCTGCTCTCCAACAAGCGTGTCGGCGCGATCCTGCGCCAGCTCGGCGTGATCGAGGAGGATGAACTCCAGGATCTGGTCCGGGAGCAGCTCAGCGAGATCGTGTTCGACACCTTCCACTGGCAGACCGGCGATTACACGTTCGTATCGGGCGAGCTGCCGACGGTCGAGGAGATCACCCTCGCCCTGTCCCTGGAGTCGCTGGTCGCGGCGGGGCAGCGCCGCATCACCTCCTGGACGCGCATTCGCGAGGGCTGCGGCGGGCTCGATCGTCCGCTGACCCTGACCAAGGACTACCTCGAGGTGCTCGACCGCATGAGCGTCGGCACCGAGGAGTGGGAGGTGGTCTCGTTTCTGCGCCAGCCCACGACCCCGCGTGATGTCTGCATCCACAGCCGGCTGGAAGACTTCCGGGTCTGCCAGGTGCTGTGGACCCTGCGCACCCTGGGCGCGGTCGAACAGGCCGATCCGGCGACGGTGGCCGCGGTTCCGGCCGTCGAGGCCGGCACGGCCGAGGATGGTGCCGCGGAAGATTCGATCGAAGCGCCGGCGGCCGATGTCGAGCCCGAGGCCGTCGAGGCCGAAGCGGTCGAAGCGCAGCCGGTTGAAGATGCTGAAGAGCCGGTCGAGGCTTCCGAGGAAGCCTCGGAGGTCTCCGAAGAGGAGGCCCACGCCGAGCTCCAGGCCGAGCCCCAGGCCGAGCCCCAGGCCGAGCCCCAGGCCGAGCCCCAGGCCGAGCCCCAGGCCGAGCCCCAGGCCGACCACGAGGTTGCTGCCGAGGCCGAGGCGCCGGAAGCGAGCGAAGAGAGCGACTACAGCGCCGACTCCGAGCCTGCTGACGAAGAGTTCGAGGCCGAGGGCGTCGAGACCGAAGGAGTCGAGTACTCCTGGAAGGTCGACGGGATGGACGCGGAGGAATCCGCTGCCGAACAGGCCGAGGAACTGGAGGCCGCCGGCTCGGTCGAATCCGAGGAGGTCGAGGCCGCTGACGAGACCGGCGACGACGAGACGGTCGAAGCCGTGGCCGAGCAGGCGGTCGAGGCGGAAGAAGCTGCCGAAGAAGCGGAGCAGGTCGACGCTGCCGAGCAGGCGATCATCGACGGGCTCAAGGCGCTGCCCGGCGTGCCGTCGGGTGACAGCACGACCTACATCCCGCGGGAAGCGGTCGAGGCCGCCCTGCAGGGGCACGGTTCCGACGAATCCGATGACGCCGAAGACTCCGTGGATGCCGACGCCGATGCCGGCGAATCCTTCGAGGCGATGGACGCAGTCCAGCCCGAGAGCGAAGCGGCTTCCGAGGAAGCGGGAAGCGAATTCGAGGACAACTACGACACCGCGCTTGACGAGCTGATCGGTGCGCCGGTCGCCGAAGCCGAGGCTGCCTACGCCGAGGACACGGCAGAGGTCTCCGCCGAGGCCGCCGCTGCCGACATGGCGGCCGGGGAGGATGTCGAGGCTGCCGGCGACATCCCGAAGGACAGCACCTCGGAGATTCCCCGAGCCGAGGTCGAGGCCGCCCTGGAAGAAGAGCCGGCGCTACCGGCCTTCGAGCCGCCGGATGATCTGGATTTCCACATCGCCCGGCTCAACGCCCGGCAGAAGATCGTGTACCGGATCATCCGCACCGAGGTCGGTGCCGGAGCGGTCAACTTCGTCCGGTCCTGCGCCACCCGGCTCGAGGCGGACCCGTTCGAGGGCGCCGAGATGCGGGCCGACGGCTCCTGGGATGCCGCGTCCTTGCGCCAGGTGGTCATCGACCAGCGGGTCGAGGATCCGGCGCGCCAGTACGGGCGTCTGATCGAGATCGAGATCGACACCCTGCGGGACCACATCGGCGAAGCCCGGGCCTCGAGCCTGCGCCGCCAGGTGGAGCGGGTCGACACCAGTGTCGCCCTGGAAAACGGCCGCGGGATGAACACCAGCCGCCTCTAGCCGGCGGTCAGCTGAAGTAGCGCTCGGTGATCTCGTCCCACTTGCCGGACGAGCGCAGCAGCAGGTCGATCAGGTCCCGAACCGCACCATCGCCACCGGCGTTGGGCGTGACCCAGTGGACCTGCTCCTTGACCTCGGGCCGCGCGTTTTGCGGCGCCACCGACAGCCCCGCGCGGCGCAGCACCGGCAGGTCGATCAGGTCGTCGCCGACGAAGCACAGCTCCGAGTCGTCGAAGCCGCGACGCTCGAGGATCTCGTCCAGGCACTTTCCCTTGCGCAGGATGCCCAGGTGCACTTCGTTGAAGTCCAGCTCCTCGGCCCGTTCGCGCACGATCGCCGACTCGCGGCCGGAGATGATGCCGAACTCGAGGCCGGCGGCCTGGCCCATGCGAATGCCGTGGCCGTCATGGGTGTGAAACGCTCGGGCGTCGATGCCGCCTGCGGACTGGTAGAGCCGTCCGTCGGTCAGCACGCCGTCGTTGTCCAGGAGCACGAAGCGGATGCGCCTGGCCCGCTCGATCACCGCATCGGGCGCGTTCATCCCCGGCACCTCCAAGTCCGAAACAGCTCCATCTAGAACAGCTCCGTGCGCCACAGGTCGTGGATCTGGATCACCCCGACGAGCTTCTGGCCTTCCTTGGTCACCGGCAGCGAGGTGATCTTTTTCTCCTCCATCAATCCCAGCGCCCGGGAGGCCAGCTCCTCGGGGCCGATGGTGGTGGGGGAGGGGGTCATGGCGTCGGCGGCGACCCCTTGCAGCGGCGCGTTGCAGGTCAGCACACGCCGGCGCAGATCGCCGTCGGTCACGACGCCGACCAGGGAGCCTTCGCCGTCGACCACGCAGGTCATGCCCAGCTTCTTGGTCGACATCTCCCGGATCGTTTCCGACAGCGGGGCGTCCCGCCGGACCTTGGGCAGGTTGTCGTCGACGTGCATCAGTTCCCGCACCTGCAGCACCCGGCGTCCGAGCCGGCCTCCGGGGTGATAGCGGGCGAAGTCCTCGGTGGAGAATCCCCGCTGCTCGTAGCAGGCAACCGCGAGAGCATCGCCCAGAGCCAGTGCGGCGGTGGTCGAGGCCGTGGGGACCAGGTCCAGGGGACAGGCCTCCTGGTCGACGCTGACGTCCAGGTGCAGGTCGGCGTGGCGGGCCAGGGTCGAGCGGGAGTCGCCGGTCATGGCGATGATCGACGCGCCGAGGCGGCGTACGATCTCCAGCAGTCGCACGATCTCCTCGGTCTCGCCGGAGTTGGAGACCGCGAGCAGCAGGTCCCCCTCGACGATCATGCCCAGGTCGCCGTGGATCGCCTCGGCGGGGTGCATGAAGTAGGCGGGGGTTCCGGTCGCCGAGAGCGTGGCGGCGATCTTGTGGCAGATGATGCCGGACTTGCCCATGCCGGTGACGACGATGCGCCCGCGGCACTCGAGCACCCGGTCGACGGCGTCGTCGAACGAGCGGTTGAGGCGCCGGGCGACGCCGGCGATGGCGCGGGACTCGATTTCCAGGACCCGTTTGGCCGTGTCGCGAACCAAGAATGCCTCCCTGACTCCTGCGGTGGGTCTCATGTGATCGGTCTCATTCTACTGCGAGCGGTTCCGACCGCGACCGGTCTACCTGGATTGGGATGAACTGCTCAGGCCTTCCCCGCGAATCCGGGGAGCGGGCCATTCGATGCCGGGGCCGGAGAACCAGACGACCTTCCAGTGGTCCTCGGCGTCCCGTTCGGCCAGCACCCGGAAGACCGCGAGGCCCTCGTCGGGGAGGTCTGCCTCGAGGGTGATCATCTGCCGGTCGTCGGGAATCATCGGTTCGACCCCCTGAATGCGGGGGGGCGACTCGCCGCGGAGCCGGGCGATGGCGTCGAGCAGGGCGGTGCGGTCGGATTCGATCAAATCCTCCCGCACGGTGTTGCGTAGTTTCTCCTCGTCGGCGTCGAGCAGCTCGGCCATCTCGAACAGCGCCAGCGCCGCCGCCTCCTCGGGGGCCCGGGACTCCGCCGGATCAGGGTCCTCGGCAGGGTCGCTGCAGCCGACGAGGGCCGCCAGCGCCAGCACCACGAGCAGCACCCGGGCCGGGAAGCGCGGGCGTGTGCTCACCGGCGAATCGGGGCTCAATCGGAGCTCTCTCGCCTGCGGAGGGCGGTGTCGATGGCCAGCAGCGAGTCGACCACCTCGGGGAACTGCTGCAGCGGGATCTGATTCGGACCGTCGCAGGGAGCATTGGCCGGGTCGTCGTGAACCTCGAAGAACACCGCGTCGACCCCGGCGGCCACCGCCGCCCGGGCGAGCATCGGGATGAACTGACGCTCACCTCCCGACGAGGCTCCCTGGCCTCCGGGAAGCTGGACCGAGTGGGTCGCGTCGAAGCAGACCGGCGCGCCCAGGTCACGCATCCGGGACAGCGAACGGAAATCGACGACCAGGTTGTTGTAGCCGAAGCTGGCGCCCCGTTCGGTCAGCATGACCGAAGGGTTTCCGGTGCTGCGCACCTTGCCCAGGATGTGCTCGGCGTCCCCGGGTGCCAGGAACTGCCCCTTCTTGACGTTGACCGCCCGGCCGGTATCGCCGGCGGCGACCAACATGTCGGTCTGACGGCAGAGGAACGCAGGCACCTGCAACAGGTCGACCACCCGGGCTACCTCCCTGGCCTGGGAAGGCAGATGGAAATCGGTGGTGACCGGCAGCTCGGTCACCTCGCGGACCCGCTGGAGGATGCGCAATCCCTCCTCCATGCCGGGACCCCGCTCCGAATGGATCGAGGTGCGGTTGGCCTTGTCGAAGGAGGACTTGTAGATCAGAGGGACGTTGCGCTCCGCCGCGATCTCCCGCAGCGCGAGCGCCATCTTGATCGCGTGCTCTTCGCTCTCGATCAGGTCCGGCCCGGCGATCAACAGCAGCGGCGCGCCGCTGCCGACCTCCAGCCCGTCAGCGATCCGAACGGGACGCGAAGACATCCTGGTTCTCCGAGCCCGCCGGGCGTTTCTTCGCGCAGCGGTTCCAGTAGGAGGCCGCGATGAACTCCCGGAACAGCGGGTGCGGGCTCAGCGGACGCGACTTGTATTCCGGGTGGAACTGGCAGGCCAGGAACCAGGGATGGTCGGCGATCTCGACGATCTCGACGAACTTTCCGTCGGGGGACTTCCCGGTGACCCGCATGCCGTTCTGCTCGAGCTGATCGATGTACTCGTGGTTGACCTCGTAGCGGTGACGATGCCGTTCGGAGATCAACGGCTCCCCGTACGCGGTGCGGGCGAAGGAGCCTTCGGCCAGGTCGCAGGGGTAGGCGCCGAGGCGCATGGTGCCGCCGAGGTCGTCGACACCGAGCAGGTCGCGCAGTTTGAAGATGACCCGGTGAGGTGTCTTTTCCTCGAACTCGGTGGAGTCGGCGCCTTTCAGTCCGCAGAGGTTGCGGGCCGCTTCGATGACCGCGCACTGCAGACCCAGGCAGATCCCGAAGAACGGGATCTTCTTTTCCCGGGCGTAGCGCACCGCCTCGACCATCCCGGCCACGCCGCGAATGCCGAAGCCGCCGGGGACCAGGATGCCGTCGACCCCGGCCAGCTCCGACTCGAGCTTGCCGTTGGTCATCTCCTCGGCCTCGATCCACTTCAGGTTGACCCGCACGTCCGACGAGAGCCCGCCGTGGAGCAGCGCCTCGCTGAGGGACTTGTAGCAGTCCTCGTAGGCGACGTACTTGCCGACGATCCCGATGGTGACCTCGTCCCGCGGGTGTTGGATCTTGTGGACCAGGTTTTCCCAGCTGGAGAGATCCTTGCGCCGGTAGGGCAGGTCCAGCAGCTTCATGATGATCTCGTCGATGCCTTCTTCGGAGAGCGCCAGCGGCACCTCGTAGATCGAGGAGGCGTCGCAAGCCGAGATCACCGCGTCGTCGCCGACGTTGCAGAAGAGTGCGATTTTTTTCTTGAGGTCGGCGGGGACCGGACGGTCGCTGCGGCAGAGCAGGATGTCCGGCTGGATGCCGATGGCCCGCATCTCGCGTACCGAGTGCTGGGTCGGCTTGGTCTTGAGCTCACCCGAGACCGAGATGAACGGTACCAGGGTCAGGTGGATGAAGATCGCGTTGCGTGCGCCGACGTCGAGCCGGAACTGGCGGATGGCCTCGAGGAACGGCAGAGACTCGATGTCGCCGACGGTGCCGCCGATCTCGACGAGTTGGATGTCGACCCCTTCGGAGATCTTGAGGATCGAGTTCTTGATCTCGTCGGTGATGTGCGGGATGACCTGCACGGTGGCGCCGAGGTAGTCCCCCTTGCGTTCCTTCTCGATGACCGAGCCGTAGATCTTGCCGGTGGTGAAGTTGTGATCGCGGGTCGCGGTCATCGACGTGAAGCGCTCGTAGTGCCCGAGGTCCAGGTCGGTCTCGGTGCCGTCGTCGGTGACGAATACCTCGCCGTGCTGGAACGGCGACATGGTGCCGGGGTCGACGTTGATGTAGGGATCGAGCTTCTGCAGCGCCGTGGTGAAGCCACGGCTCTCCAGGATGCGCGCGATGGATGCCGCCGCGAGCCCCTTGCCCAGCGACGAAACCACTCCGCCCGTCACGAAGATGTACTTGGTGTTGCGATCTTTGCTCACCGTGCCTCCCCAGGTAAGGCGCCCTCGGCGGCGCCCGGTGCGGCGCCGCCGGCGCCGTCCGAATCGTTCATGAGTTCGAGGACCCGCCGGACGTCGTCGGGGGTGTCGACGCCGTGGGAACGAAAATCCGAATCGAGTACGAGTATCGAGTAGCCCGCTTCCAGAGCCCGCAGCTGTTCCAGCGCCTCGTCGGTCTCGAGGGGAGACGGAGGCATGCCGGCCAGCGCCAGCAGGGTTTCGCGGCTGTAGGCGTAGATGCCCTGGTGCTTGAGATAACCCCGGAGGCCGCCGGTGCGAGCGGACAGGGCGGCGCGCATATCGGCCCCGGCGGCACCCCGATGGTAGGGGACCGGGGAGCGGGAGAAGTAGAGCGCCTGTCCGTCCCGGCGTCGCACCACCTTGACCACGTTGGGGTTGTGCAGTTCGTCGATGTCGCTCAGCGGCTCGGCCAGGGTTGCCATCGACGGGGCGTCATCACCCTCGAAGGCGTCGATCAGGCGGTCGAGGCTGGCGGGCGTGACCAACGGCTCGTCTCCCTGGATGTTGACCACCACGTCGTAGCGATCCCCCGAGGAACGCACGACTTCGGCGACACGGTCGGTCCCGCTGGGATGGTCCGGCGAGGTCATCATCACCTCGGCCCCGAACCCGTGGGCAGCGTCGGCAATCCGCGTGTCGTCGGTGGCGACGACGACACGATCGAAGCCCGCAGCGGTGCTCGCTCGCCTCCAGACGTGCTCGATCAGCGGTGCGTTGCCTAGGGGGACGAGTGGCTTGCCGGGTAACCGGGTCGATGCGTAGCGGGCCGGGATGACGCCAAGGGCAAGCGGCATTCGGGACTTCCCAGCGTCGCAGGCGGGAACATCCCGTAGCGACGCAGTATCGTAGCAAACCCCTCGTCCTTCGGGCAAGGGTATCCCCGCATGACCGAAGGCCGCCCCGGGCGCGGCATTCTCAGGTAATCTATGAAGTCCGCATCACGCCGGATCGGGGCCACGGCGACGACGATGCGGGCATGAACCCACTTGAATCGCGGAGTAGAGCCATGTCCGTTACGCGCATCGAGACGAGCTGTGTCGAGCGTTTCCTCCGATACGTGACCGTCGACACCCAGTCCTGCGAAACCTCGACCACCTACCCGAGTACCGAGAAACAGTTCGATCTCCTGCGCATGCTGGTCGAAGAGCTGCGCGACCTCGGTGTCGAAGATGCGGAGATGGATCGCCACGGCTACGTCTTCGGCACCGTGCCGGCGACGACCCGCAAGGCCGGCGTTCCGACCATCGGGTTCCTGGCCCACGTCGATACCTCTCCGGAAATGAGCGGAGCGGGGGTCAAGCCGATCGTCCACCGGGACTACCAGGGCAAGGACCTGGTGTTGCCCGACGATCCGGAGGTAGTGATCCGCCTCGCCGACAACCCGCACCTCAACGAGCAGATGGGGAACGACATCATCACCGCCTCGGGAAAGACCCTGTTGGGGGCGGACAACAAGGCGGGCGTCGCCGAGATCATGGGGGCCGTCGAGTACCTGATGGCCCATCCGGAGATCCCTCACGGCCCGATCCGGGTCGGTTTCACCCCTGACGAGGAGGTCGGCCGCGGGACCAAGTATTTCGACGTGGAGCGTTTCGGCGCCCTCTGCGCCTACACCATGGACGGGGAGACTCTCGGCGAGCTCCAGATGGAGACCTTCTCGGCGGATTCCATGGTCCTGACCTTCCACGGGGTCAACGCCCATCCCGGCTACGCCAAGGGCCGGATGGTCAGCGCCCTCAAGCTGGCCGCCGACTTCGTCTCGCGGCTGCCCAGGGACGGCATGTCGCCGGAAACCACAGAGGGCAAGGAGGGTTTCGTCTTCCCCTACGTGATCGAAGGGGGAACCGAGGCGGTCACCGTCCGCTGCCTGATCCGGGATTTCCACACCCCGGCCCTGGCCGAAAAGGAACAGCTATTGGACCGGATCGCCCGGGAGGTGGTCGCCGAGCACCCGCCGGCCCGGGTCGAGATCGAGATCTCCGAGTCCTATCGCAATATGAAGGAGGTGCTGGACCGGCACCCGAAGGTGGTCGACCACGCCCGCCAGGCGATCGAACGGGTCGGCCTGCCGCTCAGGATGAACGCCGTCCGCGGGGGCACCGACGGTGCCGCGCTGTCCTTCAAGGGGCTGCCGACCCCCAACATCTTCGCCGGAGAGCACAACTTCCACTCTCGCTACGAATGGGTCTCCGTCCAGGATATGCATCGCGCCGTCGAGGTGATCGTCGAGCTGTGCAAGATCTGGGAGGAGGCATCGTGACCGCGCCTGCCCGTCCACGGAGGATGACCCGATGACCACGTTCATTGCCTTGCTCGACTACACCGATCAGGGGATCCGGGAGATTCGCGACTCCCCCCAGCGGGCCGATCGCTTCAACCAGCTGGCCGAGCAGGCCGGCGCCCGGGTGGTCGCCCAGTACTGGACCATCGGGAGCCATGACGGCGTCCTGGTGCTCGAGGCGCCCACCGACGAGATCGCGGCCTCGGTGCTGTTGGCCCTGGGCGCCTCCGGGAACGTGCGAACCACGACCCTGCGCGCCTTCGAGTGGGCGGACGCCCAGGCCCTGATCCAGGACTCCTAGATCCCGGACTCCTGGCCGCCGGCCACTAGATACCCGCCCGACAGGCCCGAGCAGCCCCCCCGAGCCCGGGGCAGGGGCTGCTGTGACTATTTGCCGCCTTCGCGGTCTCAATTTATGTGGGACCGGTTTGCCGGTATTCACCGCCGATTCCGCCAATTCAATCAGCAGAAGTACGCTGTGTGTAAGTATTTCCCGCCGCTGCGGTGCGGCGTGCAACAAATTCACGCCCAATGCCTTGCTGCCAACAAAAGGGCAGTGTACGTTGGTGGGCAATTAAGGCACAGCTCCGAACCGACGGTGGATTTTTTCCCTTAGGGACAAGGAATGTCCCGGAGAGGATAGAAATGGCTTCGGACGAACGAGACAACAAGAAATCCCAGGATGGGATTACAGCAAAGCCTCGCCTGGACCGCAGGAGCCTGATCAAGGCCGGTTTGGCGACCGTGCCTGTAATGCTTACCCTGCGAGGCCGCCCGCTACAGGCGGCTACCGGCGGCGGCACTCTGGGCGACTACTCCGGCTACGGGTCGATGAACAAGGGGATGTACGACAACCCCTACGACAACATGCGCCCCTACGGCGATCCGTACTGGGATCCCAACAACCCGCCGGTCACCCCTCAGGGGAACTCCGGCAACCGCCCCGGACCGGGCGGCGGCGGGCGCGGGCACCGCTAGGTTTCCGGCACCCCCGGAAGCAGCTCGAGCGAGCACCACGGCGGCGGCTCGGACAGGGTGGGAAGAAAACATCGACCCCGGGCGGGCCCCTGGAGGCCCGCCCGGGGTTTTTCTTTGTCTACTGCAGGCCCTTGCCTTCGACGATCCGAATCCGGCGCCCGGCGGCCACCGGGCCGGAGATGATGTCCTTCTGACCCGAAGGCCAGCTCACGACGATCTCGTCGGCCTGCTCGGCATCGCCGAGGCCGAAGTAGAGCGGCATCTGACTCTGGGACATGTAGCCGGACTTGCCGTCATGGACCTTGGTCCAGGTGGTGTCCCCGGACTTGACCTCGACCCGTGCACCGAAGCCCGCCCGGTTGGAGCGGCTCCCCTCGAGGGCAATCTCAAGGTGGGAGACCGAGGTCTTGGCGGCCAGATCGGAGATCAGCACCATCGGGCCGTCGTTGAATTCGGCGGTCACCACGTCCTGGTCGCCGTCGCCGTCCAGGTCGAAGATCACCGAGGAGCGTGAACCCAGGGTGCCCCAGATCATCACGTCTTCGGTCAGCCCCAGCGACCCGCACAGATCGTGGTCCTTGTCGGCGCCGGCGCAGGCCAGCGGGTACCAGGGCCGATCCATCCGGCCGTCACGCCGCGGTTCGACGCCGAGGATGAACTCGGTGTCGGCGAAGCGGCCGCCGTCGTTGAGGAACACGGTGTTGACCTGGTAGCGGAAGGGGTAGTTCATGCTGGTGGCGACGAAGGCGTCCTGCCAGCCGTCGGCATTGAGATCGCCGACGCTGAAGCCCCAGGGCCAGTAGTTCTCGGCGTTGATCTCGTCGGAAACCTCGGCGAAGTTCCCGTTGCCGTCGTTGCGGTGCATGGCGTTACCGAACACGCTCTGGCCGTTGCTGTTGAGGAAGGACTCGGGCCAGTGCATGCGGAAGGCCTCGCCGCTGTCCGGTCCGGCGGGCTTGAGTTTCTCTTCGGTGAGCTTGACCGTCGCCGGGGTGGTCATGTCCGAGTGCATGTCGGTCGTCATCACGTCCATGTCGCCGTCGTTGTCGAAGTCGAAGGACTTGACGCTCATGCCGCCCCAGGAGGTCTTGGGGAACACGTCCCGGCTCTTCTTGGCGAAGCGCTTACCGCCCTGGTTCTCGTAGTACTGGTCGTGGCCCTGCATGTTGAGCAGGTACAGGTCCTGCCAGCCGTCCCCGTTGACGTCCAGCGGGGTGCAGTCGCCGCTCCAGCTGACGTCGACGATCCCCATCGCCTCGGTCACGTCCCGGAACTTGCCGTCACCCAGGTTCTTGAACAAACGACTGGATTCGTTGCGCTCGGGCTTGAGGTGGCCGCCGAAGGCGTCGCCGTGGCCCACGTAGTAGTTGCCCGGGCCGATCTCGCCGGTGGTGTATTCGCCGACGTTGGTTACGAACAGATCGAGCAGGCCGTCGTTGTCGTAGTCGAAGAACATCGAGCCCGACGAGTGGCCGACGTAGTCGACGCCGGAGCCGTCGGTGGCGTCGCTGAAGCGGCCCTTGCCGTTGTTCAGGAACAGCTGGTTGCCCTGCTTGACGGTGGTGACGTAGAGGTCCGGATCGCCGTCGTTATCCACATCGGCAAACGAGGCGCTGACGCCGGTCTTGTAGGGCATACGCAGGTCGGGGGAGTCGATCATCTTCTCGAACTTGCCGCCGCCGGCGTTGCGCCACAGTTCGTTGACTCCGAGCTGGTTGACGAAGAAAAGGTCGGTGCGGCCGTCACCGTCGACATCCGCCGCCGCCAGGCCGGTGCCGTGGTCGTAGTGCACCGCCTTGTAGAACTTGCCGGCGTCCTCGACGACTCCGTGGGAGAAGGTGATGCCGCTATCCATCACGGCGTCGGTAAACGTGAAGTCGTGGAACACGCCGATCTGTCCGGCCTGGGACTGCTGCTGGCTCTGCCGCGGTTTCATCCAGCCGGCGGGAACCACGTCCGCCGAGGGGACCGGGTAGTCGACCCGGCGCAGGCGGTGAAGTTCTTCGGTGTGGAGCAGCTTGCGCACGTCGAGGATCAGGGTCTCGACCGAGGCGCGGTCGGTGCCGTCGTAGAAGCCGCGGACCCGGCCTTCGCCGTCGACCAGGACCAACTTTTCCGAGTGGAAGATCGGCATCTCCGCATTGTCGGGAGCCTCACCGACGCCGAGTTTGAAGCCGTTCTCGCTGAGCTGCCAGATCTCGTCCCGGGTGCCGGTCAGGAAGGTCCAGTGATCGCCCATCGCCCCGTATTTGTCGGCGTATGCCGAGAGCACCTCGGGGGTGTCGTATTCCGGATCGACCGAGAAGCTGACCAGGTGGGTGCCGAAGGTGCTGAGCTCGTGGATCAGGTCACCCTGGACCACCTCCATCCGCCCGGTGAGCTGGGGACAGACCGAGCCGCAGCGGGTGAAGATGAACCCGGCGATCCAGACCCGGCCCTCGAGGTCGGCGCTGCCGAAGCTGTTGCCCTTCTGGTCGGTCAGGGAGAAATCGGGGAGATCGACGAGGATCTCGAGGCCCGAATCGTTGCTGGCGTTCTGAGGTTTGTCGGTCCCCTCCTCCTTGTCGCCGCTGCAGCCGCTGAATGCGACCAGGGCCAGAATCAGAAGGAGTAGGGGGCTGTGGTGCACGGGACGCATGATTCCTCCTCGGATCTTCCGCAGTGCGATGGGGTTTTCGCGGCAGCATGCCGCCGATGGGTGTCATCGCCCACCCGGCCGTATACTACAAGAGAGCGGAGAAACCGTGTATCCCAGTCATTTCCCAGCCATGTCTCCCTGGCGGCGCCGTCTGGCTGCCGGGTGCCTCATTCTGGGCGCTGCCCTGGGTGCCCCGGCGTGCGCGCCGGTTCCCCAGGTGGAGATCCCCGAGCCCTACCCGGTGGAGGTCACCGGCATGGGCTATTCCTGGCACTTCCGCTATCCTGGCCCCGACGGAGAACTGGGCAACGGAGACGATCTCTACAGCGTGGGTGAGGTGGTGCTGCCGGTGGACACTGAGGCGGAGTTCCGGCTGACCAGTACCGACTACATCTACATGTTCGGGGTGCCCGAGTACGACACCAAGGAAATCGCGATCCCGGATCGCTGGTACACCCTGCGATTCACCCCGGACAAGCCGGGGGTCTTGCACTACGAAGGGGACCAGATGTGCGGGATCGCCCATGACGGGCTCAACGGTGAGGTGCGCGTCCGAACCCGGGACAGCTTCCGCCGCTGGACCAAGGCCCAGTCCCGGCGCCCGGCCTCCTAGCCTCTACTCGCCGCGCTTGATCCGTTCGATGGCGGTCTCGAGTCCGTCTTCCAGTCGGCGCCGATCGATGCGGTAGTGTTCCTCGACCTCGGCCAGCTTTGCCGGGTCCCCCGCGGCCTCGGCCCGCTTTCCGGCGACAAGGATCTCGACCTCGGCCAGCTTCGCTTTAGTGTCCTGACGCAGCTCGGCGATCTGCTCCCGCTGGGCGTCGGTCAACGGCCGGTTCTCGATGCCGTCCTCACGGTCCTTCTTTTCCAGCCGTTCCATGGCTAGTTCGTAGGCGGATTTCAGCTTCTCGTCGGACATGCCACTCTCCTCAGGATTCGACGGCGATCATCAGGCTGGAGACAAAGCGTGGGTCGATCGGCCCGGCGGGATCGAGCCGTCCGCACTCCTCGACGATCTGGTCGAGACAGGCCCGGCCGAAGCGGGTCAGGAGGGCCGGCTCCGACCCTTCGAGCCGGCCATCCTTCTCGAGCCGGCCGACCAGAGAACTCACCGCCTGCTGGGTGTTCTCGGTTGAATCCCGGTAGGCCGGAAGCTCGCGCAGGAAGTCGCGCAACGGCGCCTCGGGCAGGGGATCGGTGGTCAGGCGGCCGGTGCTGACGTGCTGGGCCAGCATGGTCCCGAACAGCACGCTGAAACGGGGAGGTTCCCCGGTCGGGTCGCCACCGAGCAGCAGCTCAGCATCGAGATCCAATCGCTCGAGGAACAGACGTCCCAGGAACTCCGCCATCTCCAGCGCGACCCGGGTCTCGTCCAGTTCTCCCAGGGTCTGGAAGTCCCGGAAGAAGCTCTCGCCGTCCCCCTCCTCCACTACCAGATAGTCCGGGCGGGTGTGCAGCAGGCCCTCGACGCGGGGGCGCAGCGGCGGGTCGAGCAGTTCCAGCGCACGGGCGTGCTTCGACACCCAGCCGGATTCGCTCAGTGCCTGCGCCCGGCCCTGGAGCCGTTCGGCCGGTGCGTACCCTTCGCGAAAGAGTTCGATGGCTGGAATCGACGCCAGCACTGCGCCCGGGTCTTCACCCTGTTCGCGACGCATCTCGACGCCGATACCGACGTAGCCCAGGGACTTGCGCAGGGCGACTTCATGATTGTCCGGATCGCCCAGGTCGGCGGCGTTGGCCACCAGCACCCGGTTGGCCACCGAGCCCAGCTCGAACAGGAAGCGTTCCTGTTCGCCGCCGGGGAGTCGACCGATGGCGGGCGCCAGAACCGAATCGCCGTCGATCACCCGCAGCGCGGTGCGGGGAACCGGCACCGCGTCCTCGTCGTCGCCCACGGGGACGCTGGCCCGGGCGCGCACGCCGCTCGGCGCGGCGAAGGCGGACATGGCCTCCTCCCAGGGGACGAAACCGTGTTCTTCCAGGCGGCTGCGCCGCCAGTGCAGGGCTTCCTCTTCCAGTTCGGCGGGGAGGGTCCAGAGGCTTCCGGTCAGGACCCGCTCGTAGCGTTCGGGTTGATCCGAGTAAAAGACCTGCAGCATCGCCCGGGCTGCCGCGGCATGTTCCGGGATCTCCGGCGAGAGCCGGTGGTAGCCGTCGGGGGAGATCCCGCCTCGCTCGTCGCCGGACTCGCTCAACCCCGGGCCCTTGACCTCGGGGGTGTCCTCGATCTCCACCTGCTCGATGTGCAGCCAGCCCTTGAACAGGGCCGCCAGCAGCGCGTCGTCGGCGCTGCGCAGGAAGCGTTTGAGGGTCGGTTCCCCGCTCTCGAGGAACACCGCGACCCAGGCGCCGGCTCGGCCCGGATCGAAGCGTTCGCCCCGCCAGGCCTCCAGATCGATCAGGTGGGTGAGCTGCCGGGCGGAGGTCAGGGCCAGTAGCGGCAGGGCATCCGACGGGCCGACCCGGCGCACGGTCAGGTAGAGCTCCGAATCGGGCAGGGAGCGGACCAGGCGCATCGGCCGCGGGGCGTGGAGCAGCAGCTCCAGGCGCTCGGCCGGACCCAGGCGCAGGGCCAGTTCGGCCTGTTGGCGCACGGTCAGGTCGCCGATGCGGCGTCCGAGCTGATCGGGCTCGGTTCGGGCCAGATCGGTCAATTCCTGGGCCAGATTCTCGACGTCTCGGGCACCCGCGCTATCCGCAGCGCGCCCTGCGGCGGCCGGGTCGGTCGGGCCGCTCGGGTTCTTCATGGGATCCTCCGGGAAGGCCGAGAATGATAGCACCGCGGATCCCGGGACCGGGCCAAGCGGCCCGCAGCCCTTGCGCACCGGGCCGGGGCGCGGTAACAAGGAAGGGTTGTCCGGGGGCTTACCCCCGCTCGCAGATCCGCGGAGACGCAAGATGTCGAAGAGATTCTGGATTGTCGTGGTATCGGCGCTGTTGATCGCCGGACTGGCCGGCACGCCCGCCGTGGCCAAGAAGAAATCCAAGGGCAGCCAGCCCGAGGTCGAGGAGCCGGCGATCACCGGCCCGGCCGGCCAGATGCAGGCCGACCTCAGGGCGCTCGCCGGCCAGATCAAGAACGCCGGTATGAAGGTGAAGCACGTGCTCGGTGCCGCCGAGGGCAAAGGGGATTCCCGGCTGCGCTCGAACAACAGCGACGAGCAGATGATGAGCGTGCTCGAGTGCTGCACCAACAACGTCCAGGCGATGCGCAAGCGGATGGACTCGTTCGTCGTGGCCATGCGGGTGGTGTTCGACGAGGCGAAGCGGACCAATGACGAACAGAGCCTCGCGATTCTGGGGCAGATGGCCTCGGAGATCCGGGAGATGAACCGGGCGTACGAGGCCTTCGCCGGTGCCCGCGGTTCGTTCCACGCCGAGAAGACCCTGAGTACCCTGCGGGGAA
This sequence comes from Acidobacteria bacterium Mor1, assembly GCA_001664505.1. Lineage (GTDB taxonomy): Bacteria > Acidobacteriota > Polarisedimenticolia > Polarisedimenticolales > Polarisedimenticolaceae > Mor1. The sequence goes on along the minus strand of CP011806.1, from coordinate 1,823,815 downwards.
CCTACAAGAACCTGCGCGACAGTCTCGAGGACTACATCGAGTGCTGCGCCGGAGTGCGCACGTAGCGCATCCCAAGCGGGCTCGCCGGCCGGTCCGGCGAGCGGCCCCACCGCCGAGGGGCGCTGCAGCGGTTTCTCAGACCGTCACGCTCGGCACCAGGGCTCCGACATAGTCGATAAGGGCGCCTTCTTCGGGAGGTGAACCATGTCTGATGTGTCCGCGCTCGAACGCGTCGGGACCGTGGTCGGTCTCTGGCGCTATCCCGTCAAATCCATGGCTGCCGAGGCCCTGAAGCGAGCCGACGTCGGCTGGCAGGGGCTGGATGGCGATCGCCGATGGGCTTTCGTCCGCGATGACGTGCGGGGAAGCGGCTTCCCCTGGCTGACGATCCGCCAGAACCCCGGGATGCAGCAGTACCGCCCGGCGTTCGTCGACGAGACCGCGGCCGAGAGCTCGGCGGTTGAGGTGCGAACCCCCGCCGGTGTGCGGCTCGGCGTCGACGAGCCGAAGCTGGCCGCTGAACTGTGGCCGAAGGGGGCGTCGGCGATCAAGCAGAACCGCGGCGCCTTCGACACCTTTCCGCTGTCCCTGATCACGGTCCAGACCGTCAGGCAACTGGGGGAGCTGGTGGGGGAGCCTCTGGAGGTTGCGCGCTTCCGGCCCAACATCCTGGTGGACACCGGAACCGACGAGCCGTTTCCCGAGGACGCCTGGGTCGGGCGCACGCTGCGAATCGGAAGCGCGCGCCTGCGGGTCGACAAACGGGACGGCCGCTGCGTGGTGATCACCGTCGATCCTGAAACCTCCGAGCGCAATCCGGCGGTGCTGCGGGCGGTGGCCCAGGAACGGGAGGGGTGCCTCGGAGTCTACGGGTCGACCGTGGAACCGGGCGGGCTCTCCCTCGGGGACCCGGTCGTGTCCGAACCCTAGTCGGACGTCTCGGCTTCATCCGGAGGGCGGGAAAAGATCGGCTCGGGTAGTTGAATCGTGCAGTCTTCTACCGCCTCTCCGCGCAGGAAGGCCTGCAGCAGGTCGCGGTACTCTCGAGACATCAACTCACGGGCGGGGTGCCCCGCGTTTCGCACGACGACGTGGATGCCCCGGCTGAATCCCGGGAGCAGTTCCTCCACGTTGGACGGAGGTGTCCGAATATCGAGGGTGCCGCTGACGAAGAGGGTGGGGGCCGAGGTCTCGAAGGGTTGCCGAAATTCGTCTCCCAGATCCGGGGCTCCCGCCGCCCGGCAGGCTTCGGGATAGAGCGGCGCGTAGATCGCGTCACCCAGAAGGTTGTTCGCGTCGCCGGTCTCCCGGGCGATGCGCTGCCGGCGCTCGGGAGTGGCGCCTGACGCGCAGTCCATCATCAGCGGCATCGGGAGAAAACTGACGCGACGAAGATCGCGGGCCGTCGGGCCGAGGGCGGTCCAGTCACCATCGAGGAACGTCTCGAGCATTCCGGGCAGTTGCTCGATGTCCCGGGCCGCTGCCAATGCGCGGGAGACGGCTACCTGTAGATCGAGGGAGCCGATGAGCACCGCCTCACCGTCGTCGTCGGCCGGGAGTTCCACGGGGCGCTGATCGAGTTCGGACAGAAGCGACCGCAGCATTCCGGTCAGGTCCCGAGCTCGTTCGGAAAGCGATGGGTCGGTGACTGCGAGGGCGTGTGCCTGTCGTAGCGCGGTCTGTACGGTCCCGGGCAACTTCCAGGTGTGGTTCGGTCCCTCGACCTTGGTAAGAACGGCGCGTTCCACGTGGGACCCATGGCGCCGCAAGTACGCCAGGCCCAGGTGGGATCCGTAGCTCGTCCCGTACAGAACGATCTTTTCGAGACCCAGCTCCCGGCGGAGTGTGTCGAGGTCGTCTGCGCTCTCCACGCTGTTGTAGGCATCCAGGTTGACGCCGGCCCGGGTCCAGTGATCCGAGGTTCGGGCCGCCGCCCGGGCGGCGGCGGCGGCGAGCTTCCCCCGGTCGATCGGCTCGTCGAAAGGGAGCGTCTCGATCCATCCGGGCTCGCTGAGATCGGGGCGCGTCAGGCCGGTGCCGCGTTGGTCCATGCCGATCACGTCGGCGTGCTCGAGCAACCGGATCTGCGGATGGCTGGCCATGAGTGCCGCAGCCTCGATGCCGGAACCGCCGGGCCCTCCCGCCAGAAAGACGATCGGTGGTCCCGGGTCGGGATGGGTGGTGCGGAAGCGCACGAACGCGAGGTCGATGGTGTCGCCGGTCGGCTCTCGGTGGAACACGGGCACCCGCAGCCGGCCCAACTCTCCCTCTAGCGGCGCGTTGCGAAACCCGCGGCCGGTGTAGTCCTCCCAGCGGATCCCGCTTGTTTCGCCGGCGAGCGGGGCGCCGGAGAGGATCGCGGCGGCGAGCAGCGGCCAGGCCAGGATGCGCCCGGCAGTTAGAAGTCCGTGCATCGTCTTGCTCCTCATGAGGTGGAGAACCGCAGGCTTCGGGCCTGACGTCCGAACCAGGACAACACCCACGTCACGCTGAACACCAGGGCGGGGAAACCGGCCATGACGATCAGGACTCCCGCCCAGGGCACCACGAAAGGCAACGGGAAATTCACGGCGCCGGCGAGGGCGGCGGCAACGATCAACCCGGCCGGTACCGCGAGTGTGCAGCCAAGCAGGGTCAGGTACCCGGCGCGGGCGGCGACGTGCCCGCGGAGTACCGACGGGGCCGCTCCGACGGTGTGCAGGATGTGTTCGTCGGGGGCGGACTCGGCGGAGGATAGCGCGGTGGCGATCAGCACGATGACCAGCCCGGTGGCCATGCAGATCAACAGCACGGCGTAGAACGCCTGGTCGAAGTTATTGCCCTGGAGCAGGCCGGCATCGACGGTTGTGCGGATCTGTTCTGCCGCGATCTGCTGTGCACGAGCCAACTGGTCGGGGCGCACCGGCGCATCCAGGCGCACCACCCAGGGGACGAGCGTATGGCTGGGCGGCGGCCCGATTGCCCAGCCTCGTTCCTCGACCAGGGCGGCGCCGACCAGGAATGCCGGTTCGCGCACGTTCTGCCCGGTCGCAGAGGAGGACACCTTCGGAAGCGGGAGTTCGCGACCATCGACCCACGAGTTCAACCGGATATCCGATGGGACCTCGTCCCCACTCGAGTCCAGAGAGACCAGCTCTCCACGCCGTAACGCCGGCGCGGCCGTCGCCGACCCGAGCACGCGAGCGACCTCCATGTCGCCGACGGCGATCCAGGGAGACTTGTGGGTGAATGCTTCGGCTTCGGTCTGCCAGCGAACCGGCTCCCCATGGGTGTACGCGGCCACCAGGGGCGTGACGGCGATCGATGGGAGCTCGGCGGCGATCCGCCTGGCCGCAGCCTCTGCGTCGGGCCCCTCGATCCAGAGCTGGTCGTCCCGGTAGGGCTGTGGAAAATCGGCCAGCGCTTGTTCGAGACCTCCGACCAGGGCCGCGATGGTGATGCTCATACACATTCCGGCGAGGATCGCCGTGACCACCGCGCCGTTGCGTTCGCGGAAGCGCCCGGCGTCGCGAATCGCCAACCGCCAGGGCAGCGGCAGCGGTGCCGCCTTGCGGGCCAGGCCGTCCAGCAGCCAGGGGGCACAGGCTCCGAAACCGACGATGCCGAGAATCGGGCCGAGTACGACGGCCAGGCCGAGGAGCAGGGAGCCTTCCTCGGGCACGAGTAGTAGGGCAAGAGAAAGCGCGACGAGGGTTGCACCGAGCAGGAGCCAGATGCGAGAGCGCGCCGCCGTCGGGCGACGGCCGGAGAGCGCTTCGCGGATGCCCAGCCGTGCGGCGGCCCGCGCCGGCAACACCGCGGCCAGGACCGCCGCGAGGATGCCGAGCACCACGGGGCCGACCGCCTGGCCGGGGCCGAACTCGAACGGACCGCAGAGTCTGTTGGTGAGGCCGTCGAGCCACGGATGAACGGCAAGAGCAGCGAGGACCCCCAGGAGGGTGCCGATGACCCCGCCAAGAAGCGCGATCCCGCCGGCGGAGGCCAGCAACGCCCGGGTGATTCCACCGCGCGTGGCGCCGTTGGCGCCCAGCAGCCCGATCTCGACCTGGCGGCGGCGCAGGCCGACGGCAAAGGCGGCCGAGATCACCAGCGAGGACTCGAACAGGCCGATGACGCCGAGGGCGAACACGAACAGTGCCGCAAAGGGATCGCTGGCCGCCGCGTCACCGCGCGTACGGACCGTCAGCTCGGCCTGACGTAGTTCGGTGGCAATCCGCTCGGCGTCGGCCGCCACGTTCTCGGACGTGGCTTCTATGGAGCCATCGAGTTGTGCCAGCAGAAACGCGGTGGCCGGGAGCTCCACCGCCGCTGGTGTGCGCAGGATCAGGGGCAGCGCAAGATCTTCCGGGTCGACCACGATGCCGGTGATGCGGCGCGGGCGGCCGTAGGAGAGGGTGACCTCGTCGCCGACGGCGACTCCGAGCCCGTCGAGCAGCGCCCGGGAGAGCGCGACCTCCCCGGCGTTCCGCGGTGCGCGTCCCCCGGCCATGAGCAGCAATCCCGCCGCCAGGCCGTCGGGTTCGCTGAGCGGCGCTGAATCTGGAGGGAATGCCCAGAACCGAGCGCGAAGATTGCGGCCCGGCACGCCGACCTGTTCGTAGCCGTGATAGCCCTCGAGGGTGCGGGCTGTCGACGGGAGCCCGGCGAGTGCCCGTTCCCTGTCTTCCCAGTGTTCCACTCCGTCGATGCGCAGATCCGCCGTGCCCAGGATCGAAGCCTGGTTCTCCGCCGGCGTCCGTTGGCTGATGCGGGCGAGGGTTGAGCCGGCGACCATGGCACCGACGGGGATCGCCACCAGTCCGAGCACCAGCAGGGAGCGCCAGCGGTTCTTGAGCAACTGCCGGCGCTCGACCCGCAGCAGGGCGGTCAGGGCGCGTAGTCCGGACAGAGGTTTCACGATTCGATTCCCCCCGCACCGGCCGTGGAGGCAACGGTTTCGTCGACGATCTCACCGTCCCGTAGGTAGAGCACCCGGTCGGCCCAGCCCGCATGTGCGGCGTCGTGGGTCACGATCACCACCGTGCGGCCCAATGCACACTGCTTCTTGAGGAGCCGCACGACCGACTCGCCGGTGACCGAATCGAGGGCGCCCGTCGGTTCATCAGCCAGCAACAGAGAACGGGGGCCGACAAACGCGCGGGCAATGGCGACCCGCTGTTGTTCGCCGCCGGAGAGGTTGTCGGGGAAGCGATCTGCGAGGTCCCTGAGGCCGACGTGGCTCAGTTCTTCCAGAGCCCTCTGGTGAGCGTCGCCGAGCGGGTGACCGTCCAGCTCCAGAGGAAGGCGGACGTTCTCGACGGCGGTCAGGCCCGGAAGCAGGTTGAGTTCCTGGAAGACGAAGCCGACCGTTCGACGGCGTAGCTGAGAAAGTTCCGCGGGGTTGCGGTTGGCCAGGTCTCTGCCGTTGAGCCGTACGGTTCCGCTGCTGGGAACATCGAGCGCCCCTGCAAGAGAGAGCAGGGTGGATTTGCCGGAACCCGAGGGCCCCATGATCGCGACGAGCTCTCCACTGCGGATCTTGAAACTGACCGGACCCAGTGCGCGCACCGCGGTCGGCCCGCTGCCGTGAACCCGGCTGACTCCTTCGAATTGCAGGACAGGTTCCTGAGTGACCACCTCGGCGATCATGACCCTCGCTCCTCGTCCAGTTGCTTCAGGCGTTGTTCGCAGAGGTCGAGCCAGCGAATCTCGGCGTCGGCGCGCAGGATCATCGCGTCCAGCAACAGCAGCCACGCGAGTTGTTCGTCGGGATCGGCTTCGATCTTGTGGCGGGTGTATTCCTGCAGACGCTTCATGGTCGCCGAGCGCTGGGTCTGCAGCACCTGGCGCAGGTTCGCCTGCCGTGTGGCGATGGCCACCAGCACCTTGATGACCACTTCGTCTCGGGGAGAGCGGTTCTCCACCGGCGTATCGAACCAGCGGGCCAAGGCCTCGCGGCCTTCGGCGGTGACCTCCCAGGCGCGTCGATCCAGCTCGCCGGCCTCACCTCGGGAGCCGGAGTCTCCGGCAGGGATGATCAGGCCGTCACGTTCGAGGCGGGAAAGGGTCGTGTAGACCTGACCGGCGTTGAGCGGCCATTCGCCGGCGGTTGAGCTCTCGAACTCGGATTTCAGGCCGTAGCCGTGGGCCGGCTGAGCCGCGATCAGGGCCAGCAGGCTGTTGCGAACACTCATTCCTCGCCTCCATCGGATTAGATACTCGGTATATATACGCGGTATAGTCCGATGGATTAACAGGCGCAGGACGGGGCCCGCGATTTTTTCGCGGAACCCCTGATTTCGGCTGTGGGTGGGTGGCCTCGGCGGGGCTGGAGGCTAGAGCACCCGCTTCTTCTGCGGGGCGCCGCTGACCGTGCGGGTCAGATCGCCGAGCGGGTTCTCCAGTTCGCCGTTGACGAACCGTTCGTGAGCCGCGAGGCGCTCCTCGATGGCCTCGAGCCACTGCCATTGGGCGTCGGGGTCGCGAGGCAGGCTCTCGAGCCGGGCCTGGATATCCGATTCACGCTCGCCGGTGACCCGGGCCAGGATCTCGAGGGAGTAGCGGGCGTGGCGCCGGCTGTGCCAGCGGGCCATCTCCAACAGGCTCGGTAGCGAGTGGGCCTGAAGCGAGCCGAGCAGCTCGGGATCCCGATCTCGAGTATTCCGCGCCAGGATCTTCGCCCCCGCGAAGCGATCGCTGAGTTCGTGGGACGCGAGCCGCGCCAGCAGCGGGTCGGATCCGGCCGGAGGTCCGGGAACCCTCGCGCTCTCTCGAATACCGATGAACACCGCGGCCTGGGAGCCGGCGTGGACGACCGAGATATCGGCGCCGTCCACGCCGTCGATCGATTCGAGCCGCCGTTGAATCGGTGCGGTCTTGGGCACCGGGCCGCCCAGGTCGAGGCGGATCGCGCGCCAGATCGCTTCAGGATCGGTGGTGCGCACGCCGTAGACGTTGACCGAGGAGACGTGAACCTCGGGCATGTCCACGACCTGACTTTTTTGGCCGAGGCCGAGAACGGCAAACAGCAGCAGCTCCAGCATTGGAATCCTCCCCCGGGGTTGTCCGGCAGCCCCGAAATGCCGAATTACGGGCTGGGGAGGCGCTTCGCAACCCCAACCGTCAGGACTGCTGCGGAGCTTCGATTTCTTGCAGCCACTCGGTGAAAGCTCGCTGAAGGCGGGGGCGGTCAACGAGGCTCCAGAACAGGGGAGCCGCAAGCAGGGTCGCGGGGAACGTCGTGTAGACGAAGCCGAACGCCAGTATCCAGAGGCCGGCGGTGTGCTCGCCGGCCGCCCACAACGCTGCGCCCAACAGGATGCCGAATACCCCGACCGACGCGAAGGCAGCGAAGATCGAGATGACCTTCATCGGTCCGAGCAACCTACCCTGCACGACGGTGCCCTTCGCGTCGGGGGTTGGCACTCAACGCCCTAGTCGTCTCCCAGCGGGAAGAAGGCCTCCATGATGTCGTCGTAGTAGGCGCGCCAGGTCGACCACCCGCGGGACCCCGGGCGCTCGCCCCCGTGCAGGTCATAGCCCGCCTTCTTGAACGCGTCATACAGCGTGCGGCTGCCTTCCACCGCGTCGATACCCCCTTCGCCGAACTTCTGGTCGTTGGGGGTCCACTGTACGAAGACCTTCGGCCGCTTGGACGCTGCGGTGGCGGCGATCATCTGCAGGATCTCGTCGGCGATGACCACCTGGAGGCTCGAGCCCTGGGCCGCCGCGGCGCCGAAGACGTCGGGGCGCTTCAGCGCGCCGTAGAGTGCCAGCATGCCTCCCTCGGCCGGTCCCGCGAGAGCCCGGGAGGCCGGTTCGGGGATCGTGCGGTAGTTGCGGTCGATGTGCGGAACCAGTTCTTCGGCGAGCATGCGGTTCAGGTCCGGGGACCGGCCGCCGCCGTACTCCTCGAGAGCCCGGGGCCAGGGCAGGAACACCACGATCACCGGCGCTACCCGGGAGCCCACGATGTGGTCCAGGGTGTGGTTCAGTTCCCCGACCCGCAGCGCTCCCGCGCCGTTGTAGACGTAGACGACCCCGTGGCGGTCGGAGCCTCGGCCGTAGCCCGGCGGAAGCCACAGTTGGACTCGCTGGGTGGTGTCCATCACGTCGCTGCGGAATTCGAAGCTGTCGAGCCGCCCGTTACCTTCTTCCTTCTCGACGATATGCTCGGGGCTCTTCCATCCCGGCATGCGGAGCTCGGACGCCGAGCCGATGGTGTGAGGGTTATGCGGGTCGGCTGCTCGGCCCTCGAAGTTCGGGTGGAAGCTGTACTCCCAGACTGCGTCGGGATCGAGCTTCATGCTGCGGAAGAACAGGTCGGTGCCCGCGACCCGATGCATCGGGACCGGGTCCCACCACTCGAGGAAGGTGCCGGAGATGGCCACCGCCTCGTCTTGAGCCTGGTAGAGGAAGTGCACCAGGTTCCCCTCGATTACCGGCAGGGTCTCCTGTTGCTCCAGGTAGGCGTTGACTGCGGCCTGCGGGTCTTCAGTCTGTTCGGTCCTGCCGACCCACTTCCCGAACTGTCCCAGCAACTCGCGATCCGGCCTGCCGTCGTCGCCGCCGCTGGAGGAATCCACCACATCGAGGGCGGCGATCTCGTCGTCGTTGCGCACGTAGATGCGCCCGTTGGCAAAACTCGGCGCGACGTGACCGTACCGCTCGAACACCGCCTGGCGGGCGCGCTCACGGTAGGCGTCGCCGGCGGCCTCGACGACCACCACGGCGCCGTTGCGGTCGAGAATCAGGAGATGCCCGTCGACGAGGATCAGGCCCCGGGCTCCGGGTTCGCGGGACTTCCAGCGAACCTCGCCGCTGGCCGCATCAAGGCAGACAAGGATGTTGCGTGAGAGTCCGAAGACCGACCCTTCGTGGACGACCGGGACGGCGTAGGAGGAGCGCAGGTTGCGGTTCCGCCACATCTCTTCAACGGTGTAGCTATCTCCCTCGCGGTCGATGCGATAGGCCACGACTTCCTGGAGTGAGTTGATCAGCAGCTGGTTCTCGCCGATGGTCACCGGCTGAGCGAAGGCTTCCACGATGTAGGTCCCGTGCTCATGCTCCCAGAGAATCTCGCCGCTCTCCGGGTTGAGGCCCATGATTTTCTGGTCGTTGACCGCCACCAGTTGCTCTCGTCCGCCGATGGTGCGGATCGCGGGGGTCTGGTAGCTGACGCTGCCTTCGCCGGTATGCCAGCGTGGCTCTCCGCTACGGCGATCGAATGCGGTGATCGAGTGTCCTGCATCTCCGCCGGTCAGCAGGACGACGAGGTCGCCGACGATGACCGGAGACGTGGTCCAGCCGTAGTGGGGCGTGCGCGAGAGCGGGCCATCCTCGAGTTGGCGTGCCCAGCGCTCCTTGCCGTCGGCCAGATCGAGGGCGAACAGCTTGCCGTAGCGGCTGACGCCGAAGACCGTTCCGCCGTCGATGGTCGGCGTGCTGCTCGGGCCCCCTTCCGACCCGGTATGGGCCGGGTAGTAGTCCGAGGTGCGATAGCTCCACAGGCGCCGTCCGCCGGCGGCGTCCATCGCCACCAACCAGTTGGCTTCCCCATCGCCGTAGGTCGCGATCACCCTGTCTGAAACTGCGAGCACCGAGGAGTACCCGCGGCCGAGTCCCTGCTTCCAGGCAAGGCTCAGCCCGAAACTGTCGTCGTCGAACACACCGCCGGCGTTCGATCGGCCTTCCTGTTGGGTTCCCCGGTACTGCGGCCAGTCATCGCCGAGGGCCGGCGCCGAGGAGACTAGGCAGGTAAGTAAAAGAATGTAAACGGCTTGGGGATGATTCTTCATCCGATCACTGTACCCGATCGGAGAGTTCGAGGGAATCTACGACGGGTATCACGACGGGTCGCTGGAGAGGTGCCATTGGTTGCCTCAACGGAATGAACGTTGGTATGAAAGATGCCCAGGAGGCCATCTGATGAAGCGAGCCATGTTGGGTGTCGACCTTTGCCGCGCGGCTCGCCGGGAGCCGCACCGGGGCTCAGTCCACTGCCGATGGGGGTGGGCACTGCTGGCGGCTTGCCTTCTGATGGGTTGTCAGGGCTCATCCAAGGGTACCGAGGCCGAACTTGCAGCAACCCTCGATGGGGAGACTCGCTCGGCGGTTGTTTCGATCGGACAGCGCGCCGTTGCCCAGGACGGGATCGTCGGGCTGGCCATCGCGGTGGCCCTGGACGGCGAGGTCGTCTTTGCAAAAGGGTTTGGTTGGGCGGACGCGGGCGGGACCGTCCCCGTGACCACGAATACCCGATTCGACCTGGGCTCCATCGGCAAGGTGTTCACCTCTGCCGCGGTGATGCAGTTGGTCGAGCAGGGCCGGTTGTCTCTCGAGGACCGGGCGCAGGACCATCTGTCCTGGATACCGTCTCACTACCCGGAGGCAACCCTCGAACAGCTCTTGCGGCACACGCCCGGGTTCGTTTCCGCGGAGGTCGACGAGTTCGATGCGCCACAGGACTACTTCGGGCCACGATTCGGCGCGGAGCTGGTGACCGATGTGGAGTTGGCCCAGGGGGGCGTGAGGTTCGCTGCGGGAGAAGCCCACGTTTACTCCAACCCGGGCTATCTGTTCCTGGGCGAGGTGGTCGCTGAAGTCTCCGGCATGCGTTACGACCGCTACGTCACCGAGTATGTGATCGCGCCCCTCGGGCCCAACGGAATGCTGGTCTGCGAGGCTCCACCGGAGGACCGGGTCTCCGGCCACTTCCGGCGCGACGGGGATGCGCTCCGGGTCGCACCGGGCCTCCACATGTCGGCCTGGGGTGGATCGGGCGCCGTGCGATCCGGCGTATCGGACCTGCTCCGGTGGATGATCCGCCTCGACGCGGGTGGAATCGTAAGCGGTCAATCCCTCGCCCTGATGCGGGCGCCGACGGTTCTGCATGGCACGGAGCAGGCCGCGGAGATTCCCTACGGGCTGGGCATGAGACTGGGGGAGTTCAGAGGCGCAACGCGATACGGTCACACCGGAACCTACCTCAGCGGTACAGCGGCTCTTTACAGCTACCCCGAGGCGTCGCTACAGGTCGCGGTGGTGGCGAATACCAATGGACCCGATGTGCCCCACGCGCACCAGTACGAGGCCGAGGTCGCGGCGCTCCTGCTGGGCCTGGAGCCGGAGGGGGCCGCCTTCGAGCCGGTCGCGCTCACTCCTGAAGAGAGGCGGATGATCGAGGGGGACTACCAGGACTTCAGGGTTCTGACGGCCACCTTTGACGGTGACGAGTTGGTGGTTCGTTCCGGCGAGGAGGAACTCGAGCGGGTCATACATGTCGGCGATTGGGTCTTCCGGCGTTCCGGGCAGCCGGATATGCTGCAACGATTCCACCGGGATGGAGATCGCGCCGGCTGGTGGGAGTACAGCGTGGCGGGCAACGCTCTAGAGGTGTTGCGCAGGGTCCCGTCACGAGAAGGGGATTGAGCATGGCCAAACACCGCGTCTATTCGATGATCTTCGCCAAGGTCTACCCGCTCTACGTTCAGAAGGCCGAGAAGAAGGACCGAACGAAAGAGGAGGTCGACGAGATCATTCGCTGGTTGACCGGCTACGATCAGGCCGGGCTCGAGAAACAACTCGACCGGGAGGTTACCGTCGAGGCCTTTATCGAAGAGTCTCCGGCATTCAACCCCGACGCCTCCTTGATCAAGGGGGTGGTCTGCGGCGTGAGGGTCGAGGAGGTCGAAGAGCCGTTGATGCGGAAGCTCCGTTACCTGGACAAGCTCATCGACGAACTCGCCCGGGGGAAGGCGATGGAGAAGATCCTGCGCACGCCGCCGGCGTGAAGGAGGCTGCAGGCGATCTCTAGCGGTTCAATCCGGCAGACCGCGACGGCCCGGTCAGGGTATAGTCGTCGCAAAGGCCGGCCGGCTCGGACACCCGCCGCGGGAGAAAAAGATGCCTGGACTAACCGTATGGAAGAACTACTACCGCACCTTCAAGCAGTTCTCTGACCGGACCGTTCGCGTCGGATGCGAGCCTCGCTACAAGACCCGGCGAGGGGCCAAGAGGTCGATCGTACTGGTGCACGGTCTCAGCGACTCACCCCACTACATGACGGACATCGGGCGTTTCTTCCACGAGACGCTGGGGTACAACGTCTACCTGCCGCTCTTGCATTGTCACGGCCTGAAGAAACCCCGCGGAATGGAAGAGGTGGAGCTCGAAGAGTGGAAGCGCCAGGTGCGCTGGGCGGTGGCTGCGGCTGCTCGGGCGACTCCTCGCCACGTGAGCGTCGGCGGCCTCTCGACGGGAGGCGCGTTGAGCTTCAACGTTGCCTGCCAGTCTCCCAGGATCACCGGCGATCTGTACCTCTTCTCGGCGGCGCTGGACCTGGTTGCCATGGGAAGCGGCCTGGTCGGTGACATGGCGGAGCGCCTGCTGCGTTCGAAGCGGGCGAAGGAGTTCCTGGACAGACGCGATCGGGACAAGCCGCTGGTCGGCAACAACCCGGTCAAATACGCGTACGTCGACAAGGACGGGGCGCATCAACTGGTCAGGCTGATCAAGGAGAATGACGGGATCATCGGCGACTTCGACTCGAAGCAGCCGTTCGAGAAGCGGGTCTTCGCCGCCCACTCGCATGCCGACGAGACCGCGAACATCGCCGGGATCAAGAAGCTGCAGCGGCGCAGCTCCCGGTTCACGGCGTACTACATCCCCAAGCGCAAGGGCGTGACCCACGGTGGGTTGGTCTTGCAGGAGGACGTGATCGGCCTCGACGGGAGTGTCTGCACGCCCAGGAACGTCTTGTTCGACGACATGATGGACCAGGTGCGGCGCTTTGCGCGAGGCAGGCGCTAGCGGCACGAGGCCTTCCGTTCCGGCAGGGCGGCGGGGCACCCCGGCGAGTCCGAGGTGCCCCGATAGAGAGTGCGGGGTGGGTCTTCAGGACAGGCTGATGGTCAACACGCTGGCGTTATTGGCGTCCCGGGTGACGGTCAGCACCCGTTCGACACCCGCCTTGATCGACGGCGCTCCCTCGGAGGCCCGATCGAGCATGTAGATGCCGAGCGCACGTGCCAGCAGCTCATTGCTCCACAGCGGCCGCATTGAGCGGTACGCCTTTCGAATCTCGGTGTAGGGCTTCCGGTCGAGAATCGCGCGCTGCAGCCTGAGGCAGCCGGCGTGGAACTCCTTCCAACGGCGACGCATCTGGGTGTTGCGGGCCACCAGCATGCCCATGCTGGTGGCGTGGTTTCCGGCGCCTTCGAAGCGGGCCACCTTGGGGAAACGCCACGCGCGGAAGTTTTCCTTGGCCAGGGCTTCGAGCCCGCTGGCCTGCATGGAAGGGGATTGAAGGTACCGGGTCCAGAGCGCTCCGTAGTAGCGACGCCGCCGCTCCTCGGATTGCCGCACCTCGCGGAGGGCCTTCCGATCGGTCCAGGGCATCGCCGCTCCCATCGCCTGCCCGAACCGGGCGTCCTCGAAGTCCTGGTCCTCGCCGATACCCATGATGAACCAGCGGAACGCCGTGTCGTCGAACTTCACCTGGCAGGTCATCTCCACGTCCTGCTTGTCGCCGAAGCCGGTGCCTACCTGTGCCGTCCAGTCTTCCCGTTCTTCGGGGGCGAGGGCGCGCCAGAGCATGGCGTGGTCGATATGCAGCGGGATCTCGTCCCGCTTGAGCTTCCGCTCACCCCACTGGAACATCAGATGGAACCCGAAGTCGAACTCGTTCGCCTTGGGCTCGAGGCTCGCCGAAAAGTCGTCCATCGACGCACTGAGATCGCCGCTGATCCTCTTCTGGTTCCTGCCGGCCCGGACCTCGAAGGCGCTCAGCCCGCGGAAGCTGACCCGGCTCCGGGTCTCTTCACCGGGGCGCGCGAGGATGTCCACGGTTTCGTCCAGCTCTTTCTCGCTGCGGTCACTCAGGCTCCACCACTTTCCGATCCCCAGCGAGAATCCGAAGGCGCGGCGCACCTTGAGGGAGTCCTGGTTCATGTAGCTCTCGAGCGAGACGCCTGCCGCGCCTGCGTCGATGTCGTCGAGGATGGGGCGCAGCTTCCCCTTCACCAGGGGAGCGTGGTATCCGGAGATCTTGTTGTTGGCGATCTTCGCCTGGAGCAGGCTCGTCTTCTGGCGTACCCGGGAGTACTCGTAGCTCAGGCCGATCTTGGCCTTCAGCTCCGCAGCCTGCTTCAAGAGCCCTTCGAGCTTCACGCGCAGGGCCTTCACCTCGTCGCGCAGATCCTCGAGCTCGGCGAATGCGTCGTCGAGCCCCAGCCGGTCGATGACCTTCTCCGCGATCTCCCGCTGCCGTTCGCTCAGGTCGTCCAGCTCCCGGAATGCGAGGATCTCCTCGATCTTGCTTTCGGGTTCGCCGAGCACACCCTCGAGCACCGGTTTGAGTACCTCCTGGACCTTCCTGGGGTCGGCGAACTCGACGCCGACCGATGCGCTCAGCTTGGCGCCGAAACGGCGGTCCTTGGCCTTGCGCACGGCGACACGGACGTGGGCGCTGTGGTCGCGGGCAAAGGTCAGGACGAACTCGTCGTTGACGCGGAAGGTCACGTCTGCCGAGGCGTTGGCGCCGACCTTGATGCCCAGGGTCTCGTTGGTCGCCAGCGTGTCGGTCAGGACACTCATCTGTGTGGTGAAGACATCACTCCAGGCGAAGGTGAGCGAGCCCTCGATGCGACCATGGGCCCGCATCGACACCGCTTCGCCGATCTCGAGCTCTCGCACCTGGCGCGCAGAAAGGATGGTCTTCAACGACTTCAGGTCTCCGAGGACCGCATCCTTGAGTTTTTCCTCCCCGCCATGAACCCGGTAGGAGCTGAGGCTCACGCCGGCGTTCCCGTCCAGTGAGAACCCGAGATCCTCCAGACTGCGCGAGGCGGACCCCTTGGCCGTCGCCTCGGCCCGGTACTTCAGCCAGACCTTGCTCGGTTTGAAGGAGATCTGCGGCGGGATCTTGTGGTGATCGGTTTCCAGGCTCTCCCCCTCCTTGGTCAACAGCACACCGTCTTCATCGGTGTCGTCCTTGGAGTTGTGAACGTGGATGCCGGCCTTGCCGTCGAGGGTGAAGGTCGCGCCCTGAAGCTTGAGGGCCACCGGCTTCGAGAGTTTGGCCTCGTGAAGGTCACGCGCCAGACTCGGATCTTTCAACTTGCGGTCGACGGAATCCAGCCATTCTCCGATCTTGTCGAGGTCCATGTCGGTCTCCGATTGCTTGGTTGCGAACTCGGGAACACGCCCGTTTCTGCCGACCATCCTAGCCCGGAAATCGTCCTGCGGGCGTGAAGCTTGGCGGCCGTGACGGAAGCTCTAGTAGCTCTAGGTTGCCGCACCTTCTGCGGCGCCCCGCAGCGAGATGGTTGCTCCGCTCCCGCCGTCCCGGACAGGGACGGCCGCTCCTCCCGAATCCGCGATGTCCCTCGGTCGCGGATGGCAATTGGAGATTGGAAACCCGGACGAACTGGACTACGCTTGACCCAGAGAAGTCCTTGCCGCGCTCCTCGTGGAGGGCTCGAACGGCGTTGCCGGTCCCACCCTCGTTTGCGCGCCCGCACGGAGCGGAATCCGTACGCTAGGGAGAGCTACCTGTGCCGAACGACAAGAAGGCCATCGAGATTCTATTCAACGGCGTCGAAGCCCCGCAGCGAGGGCTGCCGCGGATCCTCAGTTCGGCTTCGCGAAGCGCCGAGGCGCCGCCGGATCCCCTCGAAGCCCTGATCAGGGTCGAGGGTGAGTTCGATATCTCGCGCAGCACCCGCAGCGTATCGGCGGCCGAAGGACAGAGGCAAGCTGATGGAGAGCGGCTCATCGCCCTCGAGGCCGAGGACGGGACCACCTACTTCACCCGCGCCGACCGGCTGTCGGAACTCCTCGAACGGCTCTACCCGGGGCAGGCCCAATCCGGCCAGATCGATCTCGAGCTGCTCAAGGATCCCGCAGGAGCCTCACGGGGGCTGGGTGACTGGATCTGGTCGAAGCTCACCGTGTTTGACCTGGGCAGCGACGCGATCGTCGATGCCGCCAAGAAGCAGGCGGTCGATTGGGTCAAGGACAAGGTCCAGGAGGAGCTGGCCGATCGGCTGGAGGAACTGGCCGCCTTCTCGGTTTCGACCTTGGGCGCCAAAGCGCTGATGGCGTTGATCGAATCGAGGCTGGGAGGCACCCCCGGCCTCTACCGCTGGAGCGGACAGGAGGTCAAACCGGAAGACCGCCTCGTTGCGCAGGACTCCCGCCTGAAAGAGGCCGCCGCGAACGGTCCGATGCTCGTGTTCATTCATGGAACCGCCTCCAGCACCATGGGTAGCTTCGAAGGTCTCGGCGCATCGGTCGCCGACTGGAATCGACTGCAGGGCGAGGCAACAGGGGGGATCTACGGCTTCGAGCATCGAACGTTCTCCGAGAGCCCCATCGACAATGCGTTGGAGTTGGCGCGGACGCTTCCCAAAGGGGCGGCGCTGCATCTCGTTACCCACTCTCGCGGGGGCCTGGTCGGGGACCTGTTGTGTATTCGCGAGCTGGGGAAGAAGCAGATCGATATCTACCGCGAGGCGCGCAAAGCGGCGCGAGAACGGCGAGAAGAGCGGGTCGATGCCTCGGCTCTGGAAGACGCCTACAACGAAGAGGAGTTGGGCAAGCTCGAGGAACTCGGGGCGCTGCTCGAGGAAAAGGACTTCCGGATTCAGCGCTATGTCCGTGTCGCTTGCCCGGCGGGAGGGACCCGCGCCCTTTCGGACAATCTGGACCTGTTCCTGTCGGGCCTGCTGTCTCTGTTCAACAAAGTCGTGAGTTCCGTGGCCAGCCCGGCCCTCGTCCCGGTGCTGGGGATGCTCAAGCGCATCGTGCTCGAAATCGCGGACAAGCGGGTCGAGGCGCATCTGGTACCGGGGATCGAGTCGATGATGACCGACGCTCCGCTGGGAGAGATGCTGGCCAACGCCGGCCGTCAGCGCGGTGTGGAAATGGCGGTGATCGCGGGCGACGCCGAGGGCGGCCACGTCCTGTCCCGGATCGGCCTGATGTTCTCGGATTGGATGCTGTTCGATTCCTACGACAACGATCTCGTCGTCGACACCGATTCGATGTTCGCCGGCCTTGCGCGGGAAGAGGGGGCGAGCTACCTGTTGCGCCGGAATCCGAAGGTCAACCACTTCCGCTACTTCAAGAACGACGTGACCCGCGAGGCTCTGTGCGGCTGGCTTCTCGGAGCCGGAGACGCCACGCGATTTCAGCCGTTGTCCTCGTTCGAGGAGCCGAAGGCGGATACCCGCCGTTCCGGTTCAAAAGGCGCGGACAGGCCGGAGGAGCCCAACACCCGTCCGGTGGTCGTGTTCATTCCCGGCACCATGGGGTCGCACCTCAGGAAGGGTAGACGGGGCCGGGTCTGGTTCGACGTTGCCGATCTGGTTGCCGGTGGTCTGGGCAGCCTGCGCTATCAGGGGCTCGCGGACAGAGTCGAGATCGACGGACTGTTCCGCATGTTCTACGGCAAGCTTGCCGATGAGCTCGAGGAGAGCCACGCGGTCATTCCGTGGGACTACGACTGGCGCAAGCCGATTCAGGAGACCGCCGACCTGCTCGCGGAGCGGGTCGCCCAGGCCCTCGATGAGAACCCCGATCAGCCCGTGCGCATTCTGGCCCACAGCATGGGCGGGCTCGTCACCCGGGCGATGATCGCCCGGCACCCGGATGTGTGGCAGCGGTTGGCCGAACGTCGTGGCGGCCGTTTCGTCATGCTCGGCACGCCGAACAACGGGTCCCATCTGATGGTCGAAACGCTCCTCGGGAAGGCGGGGTCGATCCGCAAGCTGGCGCGTCTCGACGTTACGAAGAAGCTCCAATCACTCCTGAACGTCGTCTCGGGTTTCCCCGGCGCGGTGCAGCTGTTGCCCCGGCCGGGTTTCGTCGATACGGGCAATTCCAGAGCACACGACGACTACTTCAGTGCGGATACCTGGGGGGCGTATCAGGAGCTGCATCGGGATCGCTGGTTCGGCAACGGGACGGTAGGGGTACCCGGTGAGGACGCCATCGCACGGGCCAGGGCGCTCTGGCAAGGCGACCTGCTCGATGCCAACGGTCAACACCGGCCCATCGAGCCGCTGAGCAGCGTCGCCTACGTCTTCGGACAGGACAAGCGCACCCCCTGCGGCGTCGATACGACCGGTGACCGGCTTCGCATGATGGGCACGCCGGAGGGGGATGGCTCCGTCACGTGGGAGTCGGGGAAGCTCGACTTCCTCGTGGACAACGGCCGCTGTTGGTACATGCCGGTGAGCCACGCGGACCTCACCCGCAAGAAGAAGTACTTCCCGGCCATCCTGGATCTGCTCGAGTCGGGAGAGACGGCTCAGCTGGGACGGCTGCCCAGTGCCCGAGGGTCTCTGGCGGTTCGCAGCTACGAGGCAGGCCCGGAGCCCTATCCGACGGCAGAATCGGTGGCTCGCAGCGCCATCGGGGGCGGGCCGTTGCCCTACGAGCCGGTCGCGACTACCGAGCCTCTCGATGTTTCGGTGATGGCGATGGATCTCCGGCATTCGGCTCACCCGGTGATGTGCGGCCACTATGACGGGGATCCGATCGCCGGCGCCGAGAGCCAGATCGACCGGACCCTCGTCGGCGGCGCGCTACGCAAGAGGGATCAGCTCGACCTGTATCCCGGGCAAGTCGGCACCTCGGCGATTGTGCTCCAACCTCAAAACCCCGAGGAACTGAAGCGCGGGACACGGCGGGGCGCCCTGGTGGTGGGGCTCGGTGAGATGACCGACCGTCTGACCACCGGCGAGCTCACCCGCACGGTGCGGGTCGGCGTGCTCGAGCTCTTGCTCCGACTCCGTGAGCAGATGCAGGAGCGAACGCCCGAGAAACCAGAGGAGCCCGCACCCGGTGGGATCGTGCTCGCCAGCTTGCTGCTGGGCAACAACTCGACGACCAATATCGATATCTCCAACTCGATCGACTCGGTGGTCCTCGGCGTCTGCCAGGCAAACCGGGAGTTTCGTGAGTCGAGTTCGGTGCCGCTGGCGGTGCGCGAGTTGCGATTTGTCGAACTATTCCTCGAGAAGGCGATCACCGCGGCTCACGCGTTGACCCAGATCAATCAGCGCGTAGGCCGCGAACTGAAAAACGCGGGCGCCCACGTGATCCCGGCGACGGAACTGGGTCACGGATCCGGGTATCGCCGGCGGATGACCATCGATGGCGGTGCCGGTTACTGGCCGCGTATCATCGTGTCCAACGCCGATCGCCCCGATGACGAGTGCCCCGCCGATTGTCGCGAACGCTCGTCCCGAACCGAGCCCAGGGAGGAGGGGGTCTCTCCGATCGCGAACCGCCTACGGTTTCTCTACCTGTCCCAACGGGCCCGGGCCGAAAAGGTGGCGAATCAACGCCAACCCGGCCTGGTCGAGCGGATGGTGAAAGATACCGTCCACTCATCGCACTACGACGAGGCGCTGGCGCGATCGTTGTACTACCTGCTGGTTCCGGTGGAGTTCAAGAGCATCGCCCGAGAGGCCGAGCGTATCGTGCTGGTCGTCGACCCCTACACCGCCGACCTTCCGTGGGAGATGATGCAGGCCGACGACGTGCCGGCGGTCTTGCGAACCAATATCGTCCGGCAGCTGGCCTCCGGCCGTGCCCGACGGGGAAGGCAGGCCCGGGCGCAAAAGCGGGCGCTGGTGATTGCCGACCCGCGGACCGACGGCTTCGATCAGCGCTTCGAGGTGAAGGACTCGAAAGACAAGGTGATCGAGAGCCTTGCGCCCTTGCCCGGGGCGGCGGCAGAGGGCGTCGAGATCGTCAAGATCCTGGAACGCGCCGGCTACGCCTGCGCCGAACCCAGGCCGCCGGCTCACCCCGACTACCGGCAGGTCATCGCGGCGCTCAGCGACGGCGGCTACCGCATCCTGGTGATCTCGGCGCACGGCATTCACGCATTGCCCGGAGGAGGCGACAAGAAACCCCGAACGGGAATCGTGCTCTCCAGCGGTTTCGTCCTGTCTGCGGCGGAGATCGGGCAGATGTCGGTGGTTCCCGAGGTCGTCTTCCTCAATTGCTGCCACCTGGCCAAGACCGATGCCGGGATCGAAGGGTCCAACCGGCTGGCCTACAGCATCTCGCGGGAGTTGATCGAGATGGGCGCGCGCTGCGTCGTGGCCGCGGGGTGGGCCGTCGACGACAGCGCGGCGAAGGAGTTTGCCTGCCGGTTCTTCACCGAGTTCGTCGATGACGGACGCAGCTTCGGAGACGCCGTTCACGCGGCGAGGCGGGCTGCCTACGAGGCGTTCCCGGCTTCCAATACGTGGGGCGCCTACCAGGCCTACGGCGATCCGGACTTCCGGTTGCGCACCGACCGCGGCGGCAGCGACTGGACGCCCCGGCCTTTCGTCGCTCCGGAGGAGTTGATCGAGGCCCTACGGCAGGTCAAGAGCGACGCCACCGACGGCGGGGATGTCGACGCGGTCGCCAAGAAGATCGATGGCATCCTGGCCAGGGTGGTCAACAAGTCGTGGATCGACCGGCCGGATGTCCAGGGGAAGATCGGCGAGATCTACGGCGACTGCGGAATGGCCGGGTTCGCCATGGCCCGAAAGTCCTACCTGAGGTCCCTCGATAGCATCGACCCTCATGAGTCGCTGGGGATCACCACCATCCAGCAGTTGGCGAATCTAGAAGCCCGGACCGCCGAGTACATGGCGACCGACCCCAAGAAGCGGGCCGATGCCGGAAAGCTGGTGGATGCGGCTATTGCACGGCTGGACCGGCTTCACGAGGCGACGACGATCCAGGCGGTCGAAGGTCTGGAGCACCTGCAGTTGGCCCAGACGACGCAACTGGCTCACAGGACGTTCAGGGCAAGCGCCTACAAGATCAAGGCGGTGATCCTGGCCCGGGGCAATGAGAAGTGGCCGTCGATCGAGCCGATGGTCAAGGCTTCGCGAGACGAGTACGAGAGGGCGGAGCGGCATCCGGGAGATCAGGCTTTCGAATTCTACGCGTTGTTGAACCGACTGCACCTAGACGCGGTGCTGGATCAGGGGCCCAAGACGAAGAACCGGAGCTTGCGAAAGGAGCGCATGGCCCTGGCGCTCGAGTGCGAGCACCGAGCCGGCAAGCGCTATGCATCCACCTACCGTTTCTGGGATGCCGTCGGCATCGCCGATGCTCGGCTAGCCACCGTCCTGCTGGACCGCAAGCTCTCGTCTGCGGCCGTCGAGGAGGATGTGCTGCGTCTCTATCAGAATGCGGCCGGCGGCGTGGCCCGGCCCGCACGGAAGTTCGAATCGACCATTCGGCAGTTGCGGGCGTTGGCCGAGCTGTATCAGGCCCGCGCGAAGACCGGGAAAGGCAGGGGAGGGCCGGTATCCGCGCTACGCCGCATGGCGGACCGCCTCGAGGCCGGAGCGTCCGGCAACGGGTAGGACGCCGCTAGTCCAGGGCCTCATACATCCGTTGGAACTCGGAGGAAGGCACGGCATAGCTATCCGTCCCTTCAGGATCGTTTCTCACGATGTAGTCGCCGGCTCGATAGGTCGTTGATCCGTCGAGGGTGACGATGGTCCCGGCCTCTTCTGCTCGGCGAGCCCAGATGATGGCCGTCTTGGCAAAGCGGCCGGGTGTGACCGCTTCGTAGGTGGCGGCGAAGGCGTCGGAGTCGACGGTGTAGGTGTCGTCGCCGTTGCGCACGATCCAGTCGCCGGGCTTGCAGCGTTGGGTTCCACCCCACTTCTCGTAGTGAAAGCCTTCGGTAGCGAGGTCCAGGCGCACCGCGGTCACCATCTGGTCCGCATATTTGCGGTAGCGCCGGAAGGTGCGTCGATCGTGTCCCTGGTCAGCGGGCATGGCTACTCCGTTCTGCATCGTGAGGCATTGCTCGACGCCACCTGAGGAGGCCCGCGCCAAGGCCGGTGACGCTTCATGATAGCCCGCGAGTCCCGGCACAGCGGCATGAAGCTCGGGAGCGGCGTCGCGCTACTCGGGTTCGAGCTCCAGCATCCAGATCTCGGCGTCCTGGATCGTGCGCACGATATAGAGCGTGCGGCCTTCATCGCCGACCTCGAACTTGCTCGGACCGGGAATGCCGGGTATCTCGCGGAGCTGCCGATCCTCCAGGTCCCACAGGACGGCCCGGCTGTTCGCTTTGTCCCAGAACACGAAGCGGGCGGGATCGAGCCACCCGTCGAGGAGAGCCGTCCCGCTGCAAGGGATCGACGCCCCATCCTCGTCTCGCAGAGTCGTGATCTCTCTCGAGTCGAGCGCGTAGGTGGCGAAGTCGCCATCCCAGTCGGTGCACCCGCTGAAATGCCGGTCGTCGGTCGACCAGCCCAGCGCGATGAAGCCGAACTGATCCCCCTCGGTGATCTGGTGAGGCTCGACATCGGAGCCGGGTTCGAACCAGGCGGGATCGACATCGTAGATCGCAGAACCGGAGCTGGTTCCGGTTGCGGTGATGCGTTTGCCGTCGTTGGACCAACTCGGGTCGTTGATTCCCTCGACCGGCTCCGTGGCGATCGCCCGCAGGCCGGTGCCGTCCGCTCCGATCACCCAGTGCTCGTAGTCGCCCCCACGGTTCGAGTAGAAGACGAGCCAGTCATCGCCGGGGCCCCAGTCCGGCCCACGGTCCCGGGCGCGATCGTTGGTCAGGCGGCGACGATCGGTGCCGTCGACCCGGATCGTGAACAGGTCTTCCTGGAGAGCCCCGGCGCGGTAGGCGATGCGCTGCTCGTCACGGGAGAGGCTGAACTGGGCGATGTGGTTCTTCGATGAGAAGATCGGCTCCGCGGGGCCCAGCGGGCGTTCGGTGCGAGGATCGAACGAGATGCGTTCGAAGGACTCGATCCGGCTCGAAACGCCCAGCATGATCCGCTCTCCAGCGCTATCCATGCTGAACGACGCGACACGCGCCACTCCGGTGGTCACCGCCCGGGGCGCGCCGACCGGCTGGCCGGTGGTCGGGTTGACCTCGATCCTCCACAGGTCGGGGCTGCCTCCGCGGTCGCTGACGAAGTAAATGGACCTTCCGTCGGGAGCCCAGCGAGGCGCCCAGTCGGTGGCCGTATCGTCGGTGATCGGGATGAACTCCCCGGAGCCCGTGGTCGAGACCACCCGGATGTCCCGTTGGCCGGTTTGCGCCGTCCAGTAGGCGATCCAGCGGCCGTCGGGGGACCATTGCCCCTGAGCGACATCCTCGGAGACCGGGATCACGCTTCTTGCCCCGGTCTCCACATCCACGATGTGCAGTGGACTGTCCGAGGTGCGCGAGTAGATATCGACGATGTTCTCATCGCAGAAGGTCAACTGCTTCCCATCCGGGGACCAGCCCGGGTGGAAGCCTTCGTCGCTGACCCGCCGCGCCGACTCGCCGGTCGCACCCATGACGAAGATACCGCCCCCATCCCGGTTGGAATCGAAAGCGATGCTCTCGCCGTCGGGGGACCAGGCGGGGTGATCGTCGTCGGAATCGAAGTCGGCGGTCAGGTTGACGGCATTCTGTCCGCCGACCCGCAGCAGAAAGATGTCCAGATCGCCCCCATCGTCGGCGACGTAGAGCAATTGCTTGCCGTCGGGCGAGAGGCTGGGCGACCGTTGGGAGCCGGCGAAGTCGGTCAGCAACGACATGGCATTCACCGCGGGTTCGCCGCTGCCGGTGGCGCTCGACTCGGCGTTCCAGGGTCCGAACTGAAGCGCGGCCAGGGCGATGGCGGCAAGGCCGGCGACCCCGGCGATCATCTTCCAGGGACCGGCGCTGGGTGGATTCTCCGGGGTCTCCGGAGCTGCGGCGATCCGGCCGTCGTCTCCGGCGGCGATCTCCTTGAGCGTCAGCGCCGCCTCGCCGATATCCCGCAGCCGCTCCTTGTGATCCTTGCGCAGGCAGCGCTGCACCAACCGCACCAGCCGTGGAGGCGCCACCCGCTCGAGGGGCGCCCAGTCCGGTTCGGCTCGTACGATCGCGGCCAGAACGTCGGTCATGGTCTCGCCGTCGAAGGCGCATTGCCCGGTAAGCAGTTCGTAGAGCACGCAGCCGAAGGACCAGATGTCGGAACGCTTGTCGACGAGCTTCCCGCGCGCTTGCTCCGGGCTCATGTAGGCAGCGGTGCCGAGGATGACCCCGGCCTGGGTCGGCGCGGTCGTCATCGTGCGGGAATCGACCGGGTCCCCCGAACTCGAGCCGACCGCCGCGCCATCGGTCGACTTGGCCAGGCCGAAGTCCAGCACCTTGATCTGTTCATCCGCCGTCAGCATCACGTTGGCCGGTTTCAGATCGCGGTGAATCACCCCTTGCTCGTGGGCTGCGTCGAGGGCTTCGGCGATCTGCCGGGCGATCGGCAACGCGTCCTCGAGGGGAACCCGGGATTGGCCGGCGATGCCGGCCAGGTCCCGCCCGTCCACCAGCTCCATCACGATCGCCCGGGTCGCGCCGTCTCCCTCGAGACCGTAGACCTGAGCGATGTTGGGGTGATTCAGGCCGGCGAGGGTCTTGGCCTCGCGCTCGAAACGGGCCAGGCGGTCGGCGTCGCCGGTCAACGCCTCGGGCAGGATCTTGAGGGCGACGTCACGCTCGAGGTGGGTGTCTCGCGCGCGATATACCTCGCCCATGCCGCCGGCACCCAGCTTCGCGGTTACCTCGTAGTGCGCAATCTTCTGTCCGATCATCGAGCATCCGTGGGTTGAGTAGGCCGCGAGCAGCCGAGGAGGTTGTCAGCCCGGCCCCTCCGGGCCGCAAAGCGCATCAGCATACAGTTCATTACCTGAAGGGGATAGCCGGTAGTGTCGGCGCGTCAACCGAGGGTCAACCCGCAGTCGCTGCAGGCGCCGTCTACCAGCGGGGCATTGGTGCCGCAGGCGGGGCAGGGCACTCCGTCCCCCGAGCCCACGGGCTCCTTGGGGGCGACGAAGCCGAGACCGCTTCGTTCCAGCTCTGCTTCCCAGTCGCCTCGAAGCAACGTGGCCAGCTTCGGTGCATCAGCCTCCTGGACCAGGAGGCGCCCCTTGGTCCGTCAGCCGCCGCCGGGGCAGTCGGCGAGCATCGCCGGGATCCCCGCCAGGAGGCAGCGTTCCAGCAGCCGCTTGATGCTGGCCCAGTCGGACTCGGAGCCGATCGCCAGTCTGGCGCCGTCGGCGACGCGAGACTCCAGGGTGGTCCGTGCCTGTTGCTCGTCCATGGTCTCCTCGGGTGAACCGCTTTGATCGTAGCGCAGTACACGCAAAAAGGGTGACCGTGCTTTCGTTTTCAGCGCAGAGTGCCGCCGCCGGCTCCGCCCGGAGGGCCACCGTGGTCGCGGGCGTGGGCCGTGATAATCTGCGCGTTCCCTGAGCAACCCTCATTCCAGCCATAGCAAGAAGGCTCAATCATGAAGTCGTACTCTGCCCTGTTGTCGTTTGGCGTGCTGCTCTCGGTGATCGTCGTCTCGGCGGCCTGCCGGCAGCAGGCGGTTGAGGTAAAACCGGAGCAAGGACTCACCAATGAGGCGGTATTCGGTGAGCGCCTCTACGACGCGGCAAGGCCTGTCGCGTCGCGCTGGCATCCCGACGGCGAATCCTTCACGGTTCTCGAGACCAGTCCGGCCTACGAAGACGCCGAGATGGAGGTCGACGAGAACGGCGACCTGGTCGAGCGGCCGAAGGACCTGGTCAGCTACGACTTCGGTTCACTGGAGCGCACGGTCATCCTCTCTGCCGAGGACCTGGTCCCTGCCGGTGACGACAGGCCTCTGGTCATCGACGACTACGCCTGGTCCGACGACCAGAGCAAGCTTCTGCTGTACACGAACAGTGTCCGGGTCTGGCGGGTCAAGTCTCGCGGCGACTACGCGGTGCTCGATCTGGAAAGCGGCGAGCTGACCAGGCTCGGAGGGCCCGACGCGAAACCGAGCACCATGCAGTTCGCCAAGTTCTCGCCGGATGGGAGCAAGGTTGCCTACGTGCGTGAAGCCGATGTTTTCGTCGAGGATCTGGCCAGCGGAAGGATCGACAAGCTGACCCGCCGGGAGAACGAGTCGATCATCAACGGCATCATGAGCTGGGCCTACGAGGAGGAGTTCAGTATTCGCGACGGGTTCCGCTGGAGCCCCGACGGCTCGCGAATTGCCTACTGGCAATTCGACACCTCGGGCGTTCGGGACTTCATGATCATCAACAACACCGATGCGCTGTACCCGACGATCACCAGTATTCCGTATCCGAAGGTCGGCGAGACCATTTCGGCCGCGCGCATCGGCGTCGTGGCGCTGCGGTCGGGCAAGACCGCCTGGGCCTCCGTGCCGGGCGATCCTCGCGACAACTACATTCCGCGGATGCAGTGGGCGGACAGCAGCGATGAGATCCTGCTTCAGCACGTCAACCGCAAGCAGGACACCAACAACGTCTACCTCGTCGACGCCACGACCGGTGCCGGCCGCAAGATCTTCACCGATCAGGAAGAGCACTATCTCGACGACTTTCATGATGTCGAGTGGCTCGACGACGGTGAGGCATTCACCTTCGTTTCCGAACGAAGCGGATGGCGGCACGTTCACAAGGTCTCGCGGGACGGAGAGTCGGTCACGGATCTGACGCCCGGCGACTACGACATCGCATCGCTGGTCAAGGTCGATGTGGACGGAAGCTGGCTCTATTTCACCGCCTCTCCCGAGAACATGGCCCAGCGCTACCTGTACCGGGCTCCGCTCAGCGGCAGCGGCGAGAAGGAGCGCATCACCCCGGACGAATACCCGGGCACCAACGCCTACAAGATCTCCGAGGATGCGCGTCACGCGGTGCACACCCATTCGTCGTTCGTCCAGCCGCCCCAGTATCGGTTGGTTCGGCTCGACGGGCACGAGGTGCTGCAGACATTCGAGGACAACCAGGAGCTGATCGATCGGTTGGCCGAGCTCGAACTCGGGGCCCACGAGTTCTTCCAGGTGCAGGCGCAAGACGGCCTGGCCCTCGACGGCTACATCATCTACCCGCCGGGTTTCGACTCGAGCAGGAAGTACCCCATCATCAACTACGTCTACGGCGAAGTCGCCGGGCAGACCGTTCGTGATAGGTGGGGCGGCCTCCGCCACATGTGGCACCTGTTGATGTCCCAGAAGGGCTACCTGATCGCGTCGGTGGACAATCGCGGCACCCCGTCCCTGCGCGGGCGCGATTTCCGCAAGTCACTCTACGGCGGGATCGGAATCCTGTCTTCTCGCGACCAGGCAGATTCGCAGATAGCCATGCAGGAACGCTGGGGCTTCATCGACGGCGAGCGGGTCGGTATCTGGGGGCACTCCGGCGGCGGATCCATGGCCTTGAACATGCTGTTCCGCTATCCGGACCTCTACCAGGCGGGAATCTCCCGGGCGCCGGTGGCGGATCAGCGCCTGTACGACGCGATCTACCAGGAGCGCTATTCGGGGCTGCTCGAGCAGCATGCCGACGGATACGAGCAGGGCTCGCCGATTACCCATGCGAAGAACCTGAAGGGCAAGCTGCTGCTGGTCCACGGGACCGGCGACGACAACGTGCACTATCAGGGCAGCGAACGGTTGATCGACGAGTTGGTGCGGCACAACAGGAAGTTCGATTTGCTCTCCTATCCGAATCGCGCTCACGGGATTCGGGAGCGTGAGGGCACGCTGCTGCACCTGCATTCGTCGATGAGTGACTACTTCGACGAGCACCTGGCCCGCTGAAACCTGCACTGGGAGCGGCCGGCAGATGAACTCCGCGGTGAATCAGGACTTCCTGGAGTCCTTGATCGTGGACGACCGCAAGTGCTCCAGGTGTGTGCTGCTCAAGCCGCAATGCCTGTGTTCACGAATTCCGAGTATCCGGACCCGAACCAGACTGAGCCTCGTCATTCAGGTCGGTGAGTTGAGAAAGACCTCCAACAGCGGAATGCTGGCGGCTCTCTGCCTCGACAATCGTGCCGTCTACGTCAGGGGGTTGGCCGGACACGTCGTTGACTATCGGCAAGTCGTGGACGGGGAGCATGCGAACTGGCTGCTGTTTCCCGGGAGCGACGCGGAGCGGATCACGCCGGAACTGGTCAGCTCCGAGGATCGTCCGGTGAATCTCATCGTGCCGGATGGCAACTGGAGCCAGGCGACGCGGATGTATCGGCAGTTTGTCTCCGACGTCCCCGGTCAGAGCTATCGCACGGTCCAGCTTCCGCCGGGGCCCGGGTCCGAGTACCTGCTGCGCAGGCATCACCACCGTCCCGAGGGAGTTGCCACCCTCGAAGCCATTGGCCGGTCCTTCGCTCATCTGGAGAGCGTGGAGGTCGAGGCGCAGTTGTTGAGCATCTTCGCCATCAAGGTCGAGCGGGTGCTCAGGGCCCGCGGTCAGAGGCCGTAGACTTCGCTCGGCCAACCGGTTAGGATCTCGCTGGAGGAGGGTTCGATGAACAAGCAAAAGCTTCGCAGGGGCGTCCTGTTTGCCATCGTCTGCACCGCAGTCCTGGTTGGGGGCGCTCTGGTGGGCACGCCCTACAGCGTCGAGAACTGCGCGAAATCGGCCGAAACCCTCTGCCCCGACGGGGGGACCGTCGAGTTCACCGGTCACGCCTATTCCTCGGATTGCCACACGGTTTGCGATGATTCGGGCCAGTTCGAGTTGGTCGATCGGTCGTGGCCTTTCGGCGAGGATCGCTAGCCCGTCACCGTCAGCGCCAACAGGCTCGGATCGGATCGGGGGCCGATGGCGAAGGTCAACCAACCCTCACTCCTCTGTGGCATCACATGGTCGCCGAGGTATTTCCGCGCCATCTCGGGAGCGAAGAGAAAGCGCCATCGACCGGACATGGGCTTGCCGGGGCTGGTGGCTTCGCGGCAGGCCTTCTCCAGCCAACCCAGCGCGATCGTACCCGTCGTGAAACGCGCATTCAGCTCCACGATCGAGCGCAGCGACTCGCTCGCCTCCTCACCGATCCGGTTTCGGTAGGTAAAGGCGTCGACGCCGCAGGGTCCGTAGAACCCCTCGCCGGCGGCTAGCTCGACGAGCCGCGTTGAGTCGTCGATCAGCGGTGGATCGGCCTCGTGGCCCGAGCGCACCCGGATGCGGCCGCTCGCGTTGACCTCGAACACCCCTTCGTTGCCCAGGTAGATGCCGCTGCCTGCGAGGAGCTGGCGGGTCGTTCCGAGCAGTTCAGGTTGGCGGCCCGGTTCGATCCAGTACTGGGCGGAAAGGTCGTCCACGCGGTCGAACCATGGCTCGAGAATGGCGCCGCCTTTCGAGGCCAGGCCGGCCAGGCTCCTGCGGCCGGCGTCGTCGAGGCGCCCGTCCCGGCCGGAAACGCGCCCGCGGCCGCTCGTTCCGATCCGTGGTTTGAGCGTGAATCTCCTTCGCCATCCGGCAGGCCATTCGGCGACCCGGTCTTCGATGGTCTGCGGGCTCCGCAGATCCTGTGGCGCGAGGATCACCGGAAGGCTCGACCAGGTCGTGTCTGCGATACCCGCGGCCGACCGCACCGCGAAGGCCTTGTCGTGGACCTTGGCCACCGTTCGAGGCTCGGGCCCCCAGTTCTCTACTTCGAGGCGCATGCTCTCATCGGCGGAACTGTCGTCGGGCAGCCAGGGAACGAATCCCCGGGCGGAGGCCAGCCGGCCCGCGACGAGGGCCGACGAGTCAGGATGCTTCGAGATCGCTGTAGCTTCCGATCGTCCCAGGGCGGTCGCCCGCTCCCACCGGGTGCCGGGCGGAAACGCCTGTGGCGGCAACAGGACGTCCGGATCCTGAGGGAAAAGCCCCTGCCACAGGGAAGCCAGGCGCAGGAGCTCCCGGCCGGCCCGTTTGGCGTCCCGCTTCTCCTCCGCTCCGAAGTTGGCGTAGAGGGTCGTCCGGGATTCTCGCCCGGGCCCACTCAACGGGTCGCGCTCGGATCGGTCTTTCTGTACGGCCGGGCGTGGCGGACGTAGTCGATGAAATCTTCGCTGAGTCCGGCACGGCGTCGTGCGGCGACATCGAAGCGGCGCCCCTTTGCCCGGGCTGCCGACAGGGGATACGGGACGTGTTCGGCATACGCATCCACATCCCGTTCGGCGTTCGTCACCTTCGTCAACCACCTGGCCGCGAGACGCACGTGGCCGATCTCGTCGAGGTGGACCTCATGCATGGCCGCCGCGCTCAGCTCGTCCTCGTGCCGGCGAAACGCGTCCCGGTACAGAAGCGAGAAGTCGAGATTGGCCTGTTCCAGGGTGAGACCCATGACACAGAGGAACGCGGCGGGGCCGTTGGTGCTTGCCCGAATGCCGGGAACCTGCTGCCAGAAATAGTCGGAGAGCTGGTTCTGCCCCAGGCCTGAACCGAGATCGTTCAGCCGGTCGACGTAAAGCCGCACATGGCCCTGCTCCTCCTCCAGCACGTGGAGCAAGCCGCGACGCAGGCCGGCGGGCATCTCCGGGTAGGCGAGCAAGGCCCAGGCGAAGAGCTCCACGGCCATCAGTTCGTGGTTCGCGAACCGCTCGAGGCAGACCGCTCGGGCGTGAGGGTCCTCGAGCTCGTGGAGATGCGGGAGCTTGTCCGATCCGTTCCGGATCTGAATCAGATCGGCCCGCGCCGGCCGGTCGATGAAGATCGGCTTCCCGGTCGACGCTTCTCCCAATCTGCCGCCATCGGGCCCCCGCGGAGGGACCAGCTTGGATTCCAGGTCAGGAGATTCCAGCACATGAAGGCAGAACTCCTCGACGGATTCAAATGTGTGGACTCCACGCATGTCTCGAGGATAGCGGATGTCCCCGGGCACTGCCCTAGGCGACTCGGGCAGGGCCGTTTTCTCCCTCGAAAACACAAGTGCATCTTGATGGTGCGGGGAGAGCATGCGATCTGTGTCCCGCTCAGAGCGTTCACCGTAGTTGGCCGAACATCAATTCAGTGGCAATGAGCGCTTCGTCCAGAAGATGACTGAATCGGCGCGGCGACCGAGTCCGTCGAACCGGTCGCCGCCTCGTGCCGTCATACTACCGGATCAGCAGCCAATCGACAGTCGCGCTGGATCCTCCGGGTGCTGCCGAGTTGATCGTGAATCCAGTGCTCGTCTTGCCGGTAACCGAGAACAACTCAAGCGAATTGCCTGTCAACAAGACCCGGTAGTCGCTCGAGGGAAGAGCGACGGGTAGGTTGACAGAGACGGAGCCCCCACCAGTGAAGGTCGCGCTCCCGGACTGCATGTTCGTGTTGTTCTCCGACTGGGCCAAGGTGGTCGTCAGGGCCTTGGAGCCGGCGTTGGCCGTCGACTGGATGCTGCTACCCGCGGCCCGAATCGTCGGTTGGCAGTTGTTCGCCACCGGCGGTCCCGGGCAACTCACCACCTGTACGAGATCTCCTCGGGTGCTACCGCCGCTGCCGCCGCCGTCGATGATGTCCGTTCCCACGAGATCGAGGGTGGTGCCCGAGGCGCCACCACGGTAGCCAAGTCCGGCAATCGTGCTGCCGGTGTCGCTAGTAGCGCTCTCATAGAGCAGTTCTGAGCCGATCAGGTGGAGTTCCGCGGCACCGGAGTGAATGTCGAAGGCCTCGACTTCGGCGGAGACCCCGTCGACCGTCAGCCGGGCGTGGAGGGTGGTGCCGACGAATGTCCCCTTGATATTGCCCTGAGAGCGGTAGCCGATAACCTGGTCGATGGTGTCGAGGGACGATTCTGCATGCACGTGAGATCCCCAGACAACCATGTTTCCTCCGATCTGCTGGATGCCGAAGGCGTTCTCGGTTGCCCCATCCTGGCTCTTCGTGCCGTCGTTTACCGCGCGGATCTCGGAGCCGAAGATGTGCCAGATCGCCGTATCGAAGACTAGCGCGTAGTGGTTGGAGAACACAATGCTGTTGAAGATCCGGAAGCGTCCGTTGTCGGGCCGGGGATCAGCGTGCCACCAGCCGTAGACCGATCCGCGTAGCTCCATGTCCTCCATCAGAATCTCGTCGCTTGGGATGTACTCGCTCTCCCCGGCATCGAACCAGTCTTCGCTGATGACTGCGCCGAAATCCTTCACGTGAGTGCCGTCGTCGTTCTCGAACGCGTCGATCGTGAATCCTCGGAAAGTCAGATTCGTCGAGCCCGAGATCGTGAGCAAGTTGCCGGTCGTGGTGTTGGTGAACCAACTGGCGGATGCCTCGACCACCGATGCGCCGGGCGCATGCCCCACGAAGTTGATGTAGTGCTTGTTTGCGATGGAAATGTCGGTGTCGACCGACAGGATCCCGGACTCAATAAATACGGTGTAGGGCTTGGTGATGCTGCTGTCAGTGATCGAGTTGATTGCGGTCTGAAGATTGTTGTAGTCGCAGCCAGTGGTGCAGACCGTGATGTAGGTCGCAGGTTGTGCCGCGACGGTTCCTGCCGTGAACAGGAAAGCGAAGAGAGCAGTGAGTAGCCGCATGAGTTCCTCCGTACAAGGGTGGTCGGGCGATCCCGATCGAGAAGAGGCACCGGTCGGTTGAGCGGCGATCGGTGAAGGGTTCTAGATTAGTCTACGCGACCGTTGAGGACCGGGAGTGACAATCGAGAGACATGTTGACTGTGAAAGGTGCAGTAAGTGAGAGACTTGAGAGTGTTGTCGAAGGTGTGGAACGAGAACGTATCTGTATTACCGACCGTTTGCGACGGATCGTCGCCAAAACCAGGGGCTCAATGATCGGAAGAAAATGCACCCATCGCCGCCGAGCCGGTCAAGGCCGCTAGAATACGGGGGGGCGCCGAACGCGGCGGCGACGGGCATCGCCTGTAGGGGAGGTTGTTGCAATGAACTTGGGCTCTACCGACTGCTGTTCTCGGCGCGGGTTTCTCAAATCCAGCGTTTCCTGTGCCGGGTACCTGCTGGCCCTCGCCAGCCTCGGGCCGGCGACGTTCCGTAGTGCGTTCGCCTCGTCGGAGCGCGAGCGGATGTTCGTCCAGGACTGGGGCTGGATCGAGAAGCTCGCCGAGGGTGTCTGGTCGCACATCTCGACCCCGTTCGAGCAGTCCGACTACACGACGGTGTGCAACGGCGGGATCATCGCCGGTTCGAGGCGCGTGCTCGCCGTCGAGTCTTTTCAGCGGCCGCGCGGGGCAGCCTGGCTGGCCGAGTGCGCGAAGAAGTTGACCGGGCGCTGGCCGACCGATTTCGTCGTGACGCATTTTCACGGAGATCACGTTTCGGGCAGCTCCGGCTACCTGGAGAGCGGGCAGAAGCCGACGATGTGGCTCACCAAGACGACCCGCGACCTGATTGCCGAGGGCGAGGACCGGCGGGAGGTCAAGTCGTTGACCTCCGAGGTCTCCCTGCTGGCCGACGAGGTCACGGATCTCGATCTAGGTGGGCGGGTTGTCAAGCTGAGCGCGACCAGGGGGCACACCGACAGCGACGTCGCCATCGAGGTCGTCGACCCCAATGTCGTGTTCGCCGGAGACCTGGTCTGGAACCGCCTCGTCCCCAACTACCGCGACGCCGACCCTGTGGCATTGAAGCAGGCGGTCGCGTCGCTGGCCCGCGAAAGCGACACGATCTACGTGCCCGGCCACGGTGTGACCGCGTCACTGAAGGAGTTTCGCCTGTATCAGGAGTTCCTCGACACCATGGAGGACGCCGCCCGACGCGCCCACGGGCGCGGGGATTCCTGGGAGGCCGCAGCCAAGGCCTACCGGCTCAGCGGCAAGTTCGAGGACTGGTTCGTTTTCGCCGACTCCGTCATGCCGGCGATCTTCAGGGCCTGGTACTCGGCGCTCGATGGCGATACTCAGCCGGGCGGTTGATGTCCGGGCACGTGCCGGAGTTTCTCGTTCGTAAAAAAGGGTAAAGCTTTCGCGGGCTCCCGGCGGGCACTCGTAGAATCGAGTCAGGAGGCCCGCTCATGCAACGTCTATCCAAGCAGCCTTTTCTCCTGTGCGCATTGCTCCTGGCGTTGGCCGCCCTGGTCGCGCCGGCCTTCGGGCAGGCCACACCCGAGACCGGCACCGGTCCGAACCACAAGGGAGGTGCCCCATTCCGTGCGAAGCTCAGCCCGCCCTTCGCCGAGGGGGTCACGCTGGTCATGAGCGGCCGCGTCCTTGACGCGGACACCGGAAAGGGGGTCTCCGGTGCGGTCATCGAGGCGTTCCACTCCGACATCCATGGCGACTACGACATGGATGGCTTCGAGTATCGCGGGCGTATCCTCACCGACGAGCAGGGCCGCTACGAGTTCGAGACCATTCGCCCGTCCAGCTACGGACCCCCGCCGCACATCCACATCATCGTGAAAGCGGACGGCTACCGGTCGCTGACCACCGAGATGCGCTTCACCAACGAGCGCTATCCCGAAATCGACCGCCCCGAGCTCACGCCGAAGCTGGTGGAGCGGAAGGTCCGCGGCGGCACCTACCTGGAAGGCACTCACGACCTGCGACTCCGGCGCTGACGTGCGCGTCCGGCGAGTCGCCGTTGCGGCTTACCGGCTCGGAGGGGAGGTTCGATGACTGGTTCAACGCTTCCCCGCCCGGATTGAGGGCGGGGAAGCCCCGGAAGAGACCGGTCAATCGATGGAGAGTGGTTCGAAGCTCGCGACTTCGCAGGCGCCGTTATCGGCTAGCCCGGGCCCCGGCGCGCCGGGATCCCCGCAGCTAGGGGCACACAGGATGAACGGGAACGTCGGGATCGGGACGCAAACCGTTTCGCAGGGGAACGGGTCGCCCACTTCGTCCGCAACACCGGGAGATAGCGCGAGCAGTCCGATGGCTATCGAAAGCCATAGCGCCGGGGAACCGAATTTCCGCATGACATGGTCCTCCCGCCCCTCTGATCTGTAGTTACACCGACGCATCGATGCTTGTCAACGGGATTCGATTTTCCCGCGTTCTCTCTTCCGGGATTGTCGGAGCGGATCGGCCGCGCTTCGAGGGATTCGGAGAAAACGAAGAAAGACTGGGCAAGTTGAGATCCAGCGGACTCCTTGCGGCTATCTACAGTCCAACAGGAGGTAGCGGTATGAAACGATCAATTTGTCCAGTCTTCGTGCTTCTGGTCGTGATTTCTGCATTCGGAGTCGCGGCGGAGGAGATCGCTGAGGATGCGCCTTCGTCAGTCGGCGCGCAGCAGGCGGAGTCCTTGGAACAGGGCCCGGAAACGCCTGCCGTGTCGGCGGCCTGCGGCGCGAGCGCGGCCGGGGCCGGAGAATGTAAGTGCCTGAAACCCTCGGGTTGGACGCTATTCACGAGCTGCGATGGTGTACCCGGGAAAGACACCTGCGGCTACTGCATGGCGCATTCACCATGGGCAGGTCCGAGCACGTCTCGGCAGTTTCGGTGCTTATTGACGTTTCCCCCGACGAACCAGGATCTGGACGGAGAGGCACCTGCGGGCGAGACGCCGGAGGCTCCCAAGCCGGAAGTCTGCTCCCGGGACGGGCAACCAGCGACCCCGAGCGATAGCGACCGGAATCGATAGGTAGCGGGCCGGCCGGGGGAGCCCGGCCGGCCACGCCCATTTCTCGCTCCGTTCGCTATCCCGCTCGCAACTCCTCGAGAGAACGGAAGGCGTAGGCGACGTGCATCGCCGATCCCAGGGGCAGCACCGACTCGTCCGCCTTGAACTTCGGGTGGTGGACGGAAAAGGTGCAGCCTTCATCCGGGTTGTGGATTCCGAGGCCGACGAAGCACCCCGGAACCTCCTCGGTATAGAAGGCGAAGTCCTCACCCCCCATGATCGGCGGTGAGGTGTGCACCGTCTGCCCGCCGAACTCGTCTTTCCAGATGTCTCCGGCGAGGCGCCAGCACTCGGCGTCGTTGGCTGTCGGCGGGTAGTCCTCGCCCGGATAGTGGACCTCGGCCTGGCAGCGATTGGCCACGGCGATTCTATCGGCGACCTCCCTGACGCGTGATTGCACCGCAGTCATGTGCTCCGAAGAGAGCGTACGGATGGTTCCCCCCAGTTTGACCTCTTCTGGGATCACGTTGTGTGCGTCGCCACCGTGCACCGTCGTGATGCTGATCACGAGGGGAGTGAGGGGGTCTGCCTCACGGGATACGATGGTCTGCAGTTCCGAGATGATTCTCGCCGAGGTCACGACAGGGTCGATGGTCAGGTGGGGCAGGGCGGCGTGGCCTCCCTTGCCCTGGATGCGGATCTCGAGACTGGCAGCGGCGGCGAGGAAGGTGCCGGCCCGTGACGCGATCTCGCCACTGTCCGCCAGCGGCCAGACATGGAGCCCGAAGATGCGCTGGACCTCGGGGGCGCGAAGGATCCCGTGTTCGCGCATCCTTTTTCCGCCGGCGCCCCCCTCTTCGGCAGGTTGAAAGACGAGCTTGACCGTTCCGCGAATCTCGCTTTCCCGAGACTTCAGCAGCCGGGCCGCCCCCAGGAGCATCGCAGTATGGCAGTCGTGCCCGCAGGCGTGCATCTTGCCCGGAACCTCACTCCTGAAGTCGACATCCGCCTCTTCGTGGATCGGTAGCGCGTCCATGTCGGCGCGCAGGGCGACACAGGGGCCGTCGGAGTCGCCGAGGGTGGCCAGCACCCCGGTTTCGGCGATACCGGCTTCGAACGGGATCCCGAGCTCGCGCAGGGTCTTCTGCACCAGCGCGCTGGTCTCGACCTCCTCGTACATCAATTCCGGCTTGCGATGAATCGTGCGGCGAAGCTCGACGATCCAGTCTTCGAAAGTACGAGCTTCGCGGATGAGTGTGCCGAGATCCATGTGCTCTCCCTCAACCGGGCTGTATGTCGCCTGGCTTCGGGACACTATCACGGCCACATGGTTGCAAGCGCGTCACGCACTCCCGCGGGGTGGATCTCAGTCCGTCAGTTCCTCGGGGGTGAACCGGTACGGATCCGAGTTCTCCTCCCAGCGGATGGGCCCGAGCCGGGACGTCGTCAGGAACTGGACCGAGACGTGGGTGAGTTCCGCCGCTTGGGGGTGAGCATCGAAGGCGATCTTCGCGGCTCGTTGGGCGACCTGCCGGCTGTCATCCGGGTCCTGGACGTCGCCTTCCGGTTTCCTGATCCCCACCGAGAGAGAGCGCTCCCCGTAGGAAACACGGTCGGCAACAGTGAACTCGCCGCCGAGGTGCAAGGCCAGCTGCGTCGTGATCTCCGGCCGTTCTTCCAGTACCGAAACCGAGCCCGCGGCCTGTTCGAACAGGTCCGGCCCGAAGAAAATCGCCCCTACGCCGAGGGCGGCAGCGGTGATGAACAGGATGATGGCCGCAGCAGGTCGCCAGATTCGGCCTGCTCCCGGATTGTCCATGGAGCCCCTCCATGTCGTTATTCGACGTATTGGAGACGAAGCGACAGTTCCGATGATTTCACTCGCAGGGGAATTCTCGCGGCTGCGCTTTCGGAACCGAGAACGATCCGCCGTTGGTTCGGTGGTTCAACCGGACCAGGCCCACAGCAGCAGGGGGACGCTGATCACCACGATCACCAGCTCCAGCGGCAGGCCGAGCCGCCAGTAGTCACCGAAGCGATAGCCGCCCGGCCCCATCACCAGCGTATTGGACTGGTGCCCGATCGGCGTCAGAAAAGCGCAGGATGCTCCCACGGCGACCGCCATCAGGAACGGGTCGCTACCCACCCCCAACGTCGTTGCGACGCTCACGGAGATCGGCGCCATGATCACCGCGGTGGCGGCATTGTTCATCACGTCGGAAAGAAACATCGTCACGACCAGGAGGAACATCAGCGTCAGGGGTAGCGGCATGTTTACCGCGACGCTCGCCAGCCGCTCGGCGATCCATGCGGCGCCGCCGCTCGATTCCAGAGCCGAGCCGACCGGGAGCATCGCGCCGAGCAGTACGATCACCGGCCACTCGATGTTGCGGTAGGCGTCGCGCAGGGTGACGACCCCGGTCAGCACCATGGCAACCGCCGCGGCCGTGAAGGCGGTCTGCGCAGGCAGCCAGCCGAAGATCAGCGCCACAACCGTGGCCGCGAAGATCGTGGCGGCGATGGCGATGTGACGGGACGCTCCGCTGAGGCTGAGTTCGCGGGGGGCGAGCGGTAACGCGCCCAGTCGGCCCAGGGTGTCCCGATAGTCCGGGTCGGCGCTCTGCAGCAGCATCACGTCCCCGGGTCGGAAGGTCATGTCCCGCAAGCGTTTGACAATCCGAGAGCCGTGTCGCGATAACGCCACCAGGTTCAGCCCGTAGTGCGCGCGCAGCTCGAGCTGTGTCGGACTACGACCGACCAATCGGCTGCCCGGGCTGATGACGGCTTCGAACAGGGCCGTCTCTTCTCCCTCGATCTGTTCGCGCGCCGCGTCCCGCTGGCTCTCGGCGGCGAGCCCGGTCGCCTTGAGCAGAGCACCGAGGCTCTCGGGATCGATCTCGACGATCAGCGAGTCGCCTCCGCGGAGTTGGAAGTTGCCGCTGGGCGCGTAGAACTTCTCGTCGCCACGCAACACCGTGGCGACTACCACGTCCACATCGGTCAGCGTGCCGAGCTCTTTGAGGCGGGCGCCGTCCAGCCGGGACTCCGGCGGAACGCTGAGCTCGGTGGTGTAGTCGCGCAGCTCGAAAAGCTCGTCGGTGGATGCCTGCTTCTTGCGCAACGGAATCAGCCGCCAACCGCCCAGGATGATGAACGCCATTCCGGCCAACATTACGCCCAGGCCGACATAGCCGAAGTCGAAGAGGCCGAATGGCTCGTCGGCGACCTCGGCGCGGTAGCTGCCGATGATGATGTTCGGCGGCGTGCCGATCAGCGTTGTCATGCCGCCGAGCAGCGACGAGAAAGCCAGCGGCATCAACAGCAGCGACGGCGAAGTTCCGCTGCGTCGCGCCATCTGTAGCGCCACCGGCATCAGGAGCGCCAGCGCGCCGACATTGTTCATGAACGCCGAGCAGACGGCGCAGACGATACACAACGCCGTCAACTGCAGCACCGGCCGATCACCGGCGGCATCCAGGAGCTTGGAGATCAACTCGACCACGCCGGAGCGGGTGAGACCACGGCTCACGATCAATACCGCCGCGACGGTGATCACCGCCGGGTGGCCGAAGCCCGAGAACACCTGGTTCGCGGGGACGATGCCGGGGATTGCCAGCGCCAGCAGCGCCAGTAAGGCGACCAGATCGTAGCGCCAGCGCCCCCAGATGAAGAGGATCAGCGCCACAGCCAGCACGGCGAACACGAGAATCTGGCTCATCGTCCGGGCAGGGTAGCAAATGTGGCTACTTGGGGGCCGGGTCCTCGATGGCCTCGACCAACACCGTGCCGTTCCGGGACGTGGCCCTTCGTTGTTTGTGTCGAGGCCCGCGGCGGCTGGTTCGAGTAGTCGTCGAGAGTTTGCACCACCTACGGAAAAGCCGTGGAACGTTCGACCTCGAAGTGGACCTTCACGGTGAGCATCATTTCGACCTGTTCGCCGAGGAATCTGGCCGGTTTGTACGTCCAGCGCTGAACCGTCTCGACGGCGGCGTCCTCGAACCCGTAGCCCGGTGTGTCGCAGTCGAGCACCTCGATGTCGGAAACCGAGCCATCCCTACGGACGGTGGCCCGCAGCGTCACGTTGCCTTCGACCTCCTTCACCGAAGCGGTGAAGGGGTAGGTGGGCCGCTTCTGCTTTCTCGGGCGCGGATCGCGCACGCGCAGGGGCCAATCCTTGGGCATGCCCTTGTCCGTGCGCGACGCACGCGCAGCAAGGCGAAGCAGAGCCCGGTCCCGCTGGCTCCGCCAGCGCTCGAACCAGAGCGCGCCATGCTCGCCCATCGCGTCGCAGTCCTCGAGCCGGCAGGTATCGAAGAGTCTTATCTCTAGACGGCTCCGATCCCGTCGGCGCGGCCAGGCCACGGACGACATGACTCCTACAGTGTTCGGACAATGGGCGGTAATCAGCTGAGTGTCGCTGGGTAGGGCCTCGATGACCAGGCTTACCGCCCCGGTCTCATCCATCCGGTCACGGAACTCGGCCAGCGCGGTGAGTTGTTCGTCGAACGCGGTAACCACGACTTCCTGGGGGGCGATGGCCGTCTCGTGCCACACATCCACGCTCAGGGCTCCGGCGTGGGATAGCCCTAGCGGAAGGACCACGGCTATCCACCGGATCAGGTTCTTGAAGCGCATCAGAAATCCCGCCTCCTGGTCGGTGGTCGGCTCAGAGCCCACGCCAGGAGCCTACCCACGGCGACCGCATACCGCTCCGGCCGGGTTCGGAGATGATCGGGCTACGCCTAGTCCTTGCTCGTCCCGGGGATGGTGGGCTCAGTACACATCTTGCGGGCCGCTTCCAGTTGCTCCGGCGTGTACTTCTTGGGGATCTTGACGAGCTTGAGCCGGTGCTCGACCGCAAGCTGGTACAGGGCGTCCAGGCTTTCCTGGGTCGCCTCCCACTCGGTCTGTTCGAGGGTGTAGTTCTGGGTCTCGATGACCTTGAGCCTGCCGGTGGTCTTGGTGGTCACCGCGATCACCCAGAACTTGCCCTTGGTCTTGCGCGACTCCTCGAAGATCACGCACCCTTCGTTCTGGGCCATCGTTCCCCAGGCGATGGGCTTCGCGTTTTCGCGATCCTTCTTTTTCTTCTTCTTGGCCGGAGCCGAGTTGATGGCGAAGACGAGCACGAGTAGCAGGATGATCCAGCGACGCATGAGTGAGTCTCCCGATTCTTCCGGGCGGGAAGCGTGCCCCGCCCGATTGGTCGGAGTGTAACACGCTCGAGAAAACGCTCTGAGCCAGGCGACCGTCAGCGCTTCAGGGCTCCGGACAGCTTGGCCATCGGCACCGAGATGTCGAAATAGAGAACCACCTCGTCACCCGACTCGGTCGTTCCCTCAATCCGGTCGCAGGGTACGCCCCCGCCGCAGGTGACGAGCCCCTGGGTGTGGGAACGGATTCCGTGGGCCCGCATGTAGGATTGCTCCTCGTACATGACGACAACGGCACAGGGGCGCTCAGGATCGAGGCCGTCGGTCTCATGACAGATTGATTGGATCAGCCCACGGGAAACGCGGGCATGGAAGTCGGACTCCTCCTCTCGACCGAGTTGCCCGTAGGCGACCGCTGCGCCCAGATGAGCCTCCGGATCGATGTATCGCTTCGCCAGCGCGGCTTTCGCAGCCTCGAGCGCTTTCGCCCACTCGCTCTGGTCCAGCAACTCGAATATCGCCCCGACCGGGTCCCGGTCGACGAAGTGCCCCGACTCGTCGGTCTCTCTGGCGTAGGCGAAGCGCAGCTCGACCAGGTCGACGGACAGGTCCCCACCGGCCAGCCGTTGGCGGAGATCCTCATAGACCGGAGGCTCGGTGGGTGCGGCCGGCTCCTCGGCGAGCGCGGCGCTCGATCCGGCGATCAGGAGACATG
Source organism: Acidobacteria bacterium Mor1 (assembly GCA_001664505.1). Taxonomy (GTDB): domain Bacteria; phylum Acidobacteriota; class Polarisedimenticolia; order Polarisedimenticolales; family Polarisedimenticolaceae; genus Mor1. The sequence goes on along the minus strand of CP011806.1, from coordinate 1,782,662 downwards.
TGGACAGGACGAAAGTCACCGGCGTGGTCATTCGTCCAACGTCCCGGGATCCGTGTAGGACAGCACTCCCTGAAGCGGAATGTTCGCCCGTCCTTCGTCGTTGCCGATCGTGACACGAATACTCACCTGCTTCTGGGCGCCGAACAAACTCGGCCCCTCGACTTCAAACACAAGGACGGACTCTTGAATCGAAGCCCGGGTGATCCCAGGCCCGGCCCCCTCGTAAACGCAGTCCGACCCCATGCAGGTGAAACTTCCGGGAGGCAACGACTGGGTGAATCCACCGAACTGCAGTTCCACCTCTTCCAAGGCGGGGTCCATTCCATCGCTGCTCGGATCCAACGCGAAACCCGCGACCAGTTGAAACGCATCCCCTTCGGGATCGGACAAACGGACGCTGGCTCGTTGGGTCCGGAAGGAGGGCATGACGAAGCGCTGCTCGGTGTAGGCGATGGCGTTGTACAGCAGCTGCTTGTCGGCGGTTCCACCATGAAACTCGGGCATGTTGGAGATGTAGGTCGCCCGGTAGGTCGGCGCGTCGTAGACCGTCACGATGCCCACGTTGGAATCCGCCGTTGCCACAATCCTGGCCCCAGCCAGCTCCTCCGGGCCCCAGGCCAGGTCCTCTGGCCGTTGGCTCTGGGGATATCCCTCGGACAACCAGGTAGGTCCAGGGAGCTCGTTGAACAGCGAGCTGCTCGCGTCTTGCTGCTCGAATACGTTGGAGATGGTCTCGCTGCCGTCGAACAGAGCGATACCGCGCTGGAAACCGAACAGCGGCAGCAACCCGCTATTGTCTGCGGATACGCTCCCCGGCACCCAACGGAACACCAGGTACGTCCCGATGATGTTGTGGCCCTCCATGACGTACCTCTCGATCGCCGCAATCTCTTCATCGGAGTATTGCCGCAACCCTCCCGCCGGGTCCGAGAGGATCACCACGTCCGCGTCGATCCTTACCAGATCCTCGTAGGTAAACGAGAGGGCGCCACCGAGGCTCGTGATGTCGATCTCGATGGGGGTGTCTCCGTAGAGCGGCCACTCTGCGTTCAGCTCCCGCCAGCCGCTCGCGTTGCCGTCGTTCCAGGAGCGGACGACAACCGCCGTGATGGTGTCCGCCTCGCCGGCGGACGCTGGCGGCTTCGGTTTCACGGGCGAAAGGTCGAGGGGCGGCGAAGAATCGGCGCCCTGGGCGAAGGAAAGGGCAACAAACATCAGGGCAAGTTGGAGCGCGATGCAGAACTTCGTGGCTCGCTTCATGGACCTGTCCTCCTCGGAGGGACCGAATCGGTGGCGAAACGCGTGGCATGGACCGTTGGCGCGAGCCTAACACGCTCGGGCGGGGCGGCGGAAGCGTCACGGAGGGATCGCAGTTACTCCGCGGATGGTCGGGACGAGCTGCGGACGCCGGGAGGGGAACGGGATCGGGGTCAGCGAGTTGGCTTGAGCAAATCGTCGACCGAGCGCTCCCGGGCTGCCGATGCGACGATGCCCCATAGCAGAAGGGCCGCTAGCATCGCGGTGCCCACGATCGTCTGGTGCGCGAACCACGAGCCGAGCTGGAAGGTCCAGGTCACGCCATACACGGCCATGATCGTGAACTGCGCGATGACCAGGGTCAGCACGCCGGTGCGCAGGAGCGCGAGCACCGAGAGCCCGGCGTAGACGATCACGATCAGCGGCGACCAATCATGATTGACCAGGTGGTCGCTGAAAAGCGCGATGACCGGGACCAGCAGCGTGGCGGCGAGCCAGGGCTTGCGGGTGAGCCGCAACAGCCCGACCAGGATCAGCACGTTGATGAAGACCTGGATCAACGGCACGGCGAGGAAGATCAGCAGCGAGACGTAGTCGAGGTGCCGGTAGCTCGGGATCTGCCGGTACCAGACGTCGGTCAAGGGGGTATCGGAGGCGGCGAGAAACACCCCGCGATGGACCAGGGCAAAGGCGGCGCCGAGAGCCAGCCCGGTCAGGACCGAATGCCCGACCGCGGGATCTCGCACCTGTCCGCGCAACAGGCGTGTCCAACTCACCAGCACCTTGGGCCAGTTGCGGCGTACCACCGGCTCAATGGCGATGTAGACCACCCACGAGCCCGCGCCCATGAACACGCCCCAGGCGAAGATGTCGAGCAGCTCGAACTGGCCGCGGGTGAACAGTGAGTTGCCGGAGACCCACTTGGCCAGCGCCGTCACGATGCCGGCGAAGAGTGCGACCCGCCCGGCTCCGGCGGTGTCGCTGCGGCTCGAGCGCAGGTTGCGAACGGCGAGGTAGCCGCTGACGAACAGCAGCAGGATGGTCACCGGCATGTTCAAGCCGTTGACCACCCGCAGGCCGGCGCGGATCCGGTCGAAGAGCGTGGGCGGTGGATCGGGCGTCGCGTCCGCCTCCTCGTCCGATGGCTCCTCCCAGGGAGGCACCAGGCGGAAGTAGACGACCCGGCCGTCGGCGCTGCCCGCCTCGATGCGCACCGGAATCTCCGGCGCCTCGGGGTACTTCCCGGTCCAGGCGCGACGGTGGTGTGTGCGATACGGCGTCTCGAAGCGGGGCTCGATCGACTCGAAGGCCGCCGGATCGAGCTCGGCGAGGTCGAACAGCCGGGTGAAGAGCGTCTCGTCGGCCTCGTTCGTCTCGTCGAGGGCAGGGTCGCCGGCGTCGCGGGTCTGCCAGCCGGGGATCGCGTAGAGTCGCCGCAGCCGGCCGTCGAGATCGAGGGCGATGTAGACCTCGCCGGCGATGCCCCGCGTCGGCGTTGACTGGGTCACGATGCCGCGGTCGAAGTCGAGCCCGTCGTAACCCCAGGCAATCGGCGTGCGCCGCATCCAGAAGTAGGTGGCCGAGGGCCGGGGCTCCCGTAGCGCCTGCCAGTGGTCCTCCTCTCGCTCGTCGATCAGCCAGCGGAGATAGGGCTCGACGATCCCGTAGCCCCAGGCGGTCTCGACAGGCTCGGCGAAATCGAGATCGTCGAGCATGTCGCCGCTGGCGTCGATCAGGGCGATCGGGTGCCGGTCCAGCGGAGCGTACTCGAGCACCGAGCGCTCGGCGGTCATGCGGGCGAAGAAGCCGATGGCGAGCAGGGCAGTCAGCGCGAGCGCAGCGGTGATGGCCGGGTGGCGCCGTTTGCCCTGCATCGCCGCGACCATCTGGGGAGACGGCGTCTCACCCGCGGCGAGGGCGGCCTGCAGCGGGTCACCGCCGGGCAGCGCCATCGCCACGGCCAGGGCGCTACCCGGACGCTCCTCCGGGTCGGCATCGAGGCAGCGCAGGATCGCCTGCTCGACGGTGCGGTCCAGATCGATCACGTAGTCGGCGGGGCTCGTCACCTGCGAGCTGGTCTGCATCGCCAGCAGCTCACGCTCGTTGTCCGCCTTGAACGGCGGCTTGCCGGTGAACAGCTCGTAGAGCACGAGGCCCAGGGCGTAGACGTCGCTGCGGATCGAGGCCTTGCCGCCGCGCAGCAGCTCCGGCGCCATGTAGGCCGGCGTACCGACCCGGTGGCCCTCGTCGCCGATGTGCTCGGCCACTGCCGCGATGCCGAAATCGGTGATGCGCACCCGTCCGCGGCCATCGAGCATGATGTTGGCCGGCTTGAGGTCGCGGTGAATCACGCCACGCTCGTGGGCCGCGGCAAGCCCGGCGCAGAGCTGCCGCCCGATCTCCACCGCCTTGTCCTCGGGGAGTCGGCCGATGCGGACCAGGAGCGACGCCAGGTCCTCGCCGTCGACGTACTCCATGCTGAGGAAGATCCGCCCGCCGGCCTCCTGGATGTCGTGGATGCGGCAGACGTTGGGGTGGGTGATCTCGCGACCGATCCGCACCTCGCTGCGGAACAGCTCGAGGCGCTTCGGATCCGCGGCCAGGGACTCGGGCAGGAACTTGAGCGCCACCGACTGGCCCAGGTGCAGGTCGTCGGCGCGGTAGACCTCGCCCATGCCGCCGCGTCCGAGGAAGCTGACGATACGGAAGCGCTCGGCCACGACGTCGCCGGCCTGCAGCCGGCCGGGATCGGTGGCGGGCCCGGGCGTCGACGGGCCGGTGGGTGCGGGCCCGCTCGTACGGGTCATGTCGTCGTCGTGCATGCTCATGACCCGCTAGCGTACCGCGAAAAGGGCGGGGTGGCGCAACAACGAGCGGGGCGGTCCGCGCAGATGCGAGGTCTGTCGCCGGCCGGACTCAGAACGGGATGTCGTCGTCCTCGAACGGAGGCGGTTCCTCTTGCGTGGAAGGGTGTGGAGCGTCGTCGTGAGGCTGTTCGCCGCGCTCGATCTTCCAGGCCTTTACGTCGGTGTACCAACGGCCGTTGTATTCCCGGCTCTCCAGATCGAAGTGGACGGTCAGCTCTTGCCCCTGGCGGATCTGCAGTTGGTCGATCTTGTCCCCCCAGACCATGAAGCAGACCTTCTTGGGGTAGTCACCGGGGACCTCGATGACGTACTCCTGCTTGCGCCATTCACCGCGAGCCGACGTGCCGGATTTCTCCTCCAGCACCTGAACGATCTGACCTGTGAGTTCCATGGGCTTCTTGCACTCTCTTGAAAATCGGGGCTAGTACCCCGCCAACAATCTCGCCGCCTGCTCCACTCGCGCTTCGCTCGGCAGGAACGCCTCTTCCATCGGCGGCGAGTAGGGCACCGGCGTATCCAGCGCACCGACCACCCGGACCGGCGCATCCAGGTCCTCGAAGGCCTCTTCCTGGATGATCGCCGCCAGGCTCTCGCCGATGCCGCCGGTGCGCGAGTCCTCGTGGACGATCAGGATCTTGCCGCAGTGGCGCGCCACGGTCAGCAGGGTCTCCCGATCCAGCGGCACCAACGTTCGCAGGTCGAGCACCGACGCCTGGATGCCGTCGGCGGCAAGCTTCTCGGCGACCCGCATCGCGACATGGGAGTAGGCCCCGTAGGAGACGATCGCCAGGTCGCTTCCAGAGCGTCGCAGCGCAGCTTGACCCATCTTCATCGGCTTGGGCGCCTTGGGGCTCAGCTTCTGCTTGACCCGGGGATCGCGATACAGCCCGATGTGCTCGTAGTAGAGCACCGGATCCGGATCGGCCACCGCCGCCGCCATCAACGCCCGCGCGTCATGGGGCGTCGACGGCGTCACGATCTTCAACCCGGGCGTCCGATAGAACCAGGGCTCGGTGTTCTGGCTGTGGTACGGACCCGCCTTGCGCAAGCCGCCCCAGGGCATGCGCACCACCATCGGCACGCTGCCGCCCCAGCGGTAGCGGATCTTGGCGGCGTTGTTGACCAACTGGTTGAAGCCGGTGGCGACGAAGTCGTTGAACTGGATCTCGCCGATCGGCCGCAGGCCGGCCAGCGCCGCACCGGTGCAGGCGCCGAGGATGCCCGCCTCGGACAGCGTCGAGTTCCAGATCTGGCTGCTGTGCTTTTCCAGCAGCGGCCGCAGCAGCAGGAAGGCGTTGCCGTACTTGCCGCCGCAATCCTGGCCGTAGACGAAGGTGCGATCGTCGGCCGCCAGGGCGTCGCCCACCCCCATCATCACCGCCTCGAGGAAAGTGTTCCCCTTGGGATCGAAGGCAGGTGCCTTTTCGACGTCGGGCAGCGGGGGCAGGGGACGGGAACGCAGCGGGCTGCGATCCTCCAGCACCTCGATGTGCTTCCGCGGCGCCTCGTCGGCGAACACGCCGCGGCCGGCGTCTTCCGCCTCGGGCCAGGGCTGGTCGATGACCCGCTTGGTCTGGGCCGCGACCATCGCCGCGCACTCTTCCTTGAGCGCCTCCAGGTCGCCGGCGGCGATCACGCCTTCGGCCTCCAGCTTGGCGGCGTAGGTCTTGATGGGATCCCGCTCGGCCCAGTAGGCGTAGCGCTTCTTGTCGGCGTAGCCCTGGGCCTTGGGCTTGGGGTAGTCCCAGCTCGGCTGGGGCTCATGACCCAGGTACAGCATGTCGTCATGGTGGGCGTGGCCGCACATGCGCATGGCGATCAGTTCGATCAGCGCCGGGCCCTTGCCGCTCCGCGCCCGGTCCGCCGCCCAGCCGAAGGCCGCGGCGATCGCTTCGGGGTCGGTGCCGTCGACGGTAATGCCCGGCACGCCGTAGCCCGCCGCCTTGTCGGCGAACAGCCGCACCGATGCCTGGTCATGGACCGGTGTCGAAAGCGCGGTTTGGTTGTTCTCGATGCAGAACACCGCCGGGAAGCGCCGGGCCGCGCAGAGGTTGATCGCCTCGTGCCACTCACCCAGCGACGAGCCCCCTTCACCGATGAAGGCGACGGCGACCCGCTTCTCCTTGCGCCGGGCGAAGGCCAGCGCCTGGCCGGCCGCGGTCATCGACGAGATCGAGAGCGGCGCCGAGGCGGGGAGGATGCCGTGTTCCAGCGCACCGATGTGGAAGTCCTTGCCGTTCATCGGCGGCCCGGCCTTGCCCATCTGCGCATTCAGCGTCTGGAACACCGTGTCTTCGTGAGGGTGCATGCCCAGGGCCGCGCCCAGGTCGCGAATCAACGGAGCGACCACGTCGCCACGGTAGCCGCCGTCCTCGTCCTGGTAGCGCTTGCCCCGGCGCAGCCGCAGGGCCGCGCCGTAGACCGCTTCCTGGCCGAGGGAGCGGAAACCCTTGCCCTGGAACGACGCCGCGCCGTAGCGCACGTCGCCGCCCATGAAAAACGCCTTGAGTTGATTGTCGACCGCCCGGGTCAGGATCATGCCCCGCAGGAGTTCCCGTTTCTCGGCGGGCTTGAGGTCCGCGGCGATCGCCTCCCGGCGCAGGAAGCCCTCGCACGCTTCGACCAGCCCGTCGACCGCCTGATCGAGCCGCTGAGCCACCGGAACCGTCGGCGTCGCGTCAGGCAGATTGCGCGCCGCGCTGGGCCGCGCCTGGCGCCGGATCGCCTGTTCGAAGGGGTCGATCAGCGCCAGCACCGACTTTCGGTTCCGCTCACGGAGGGGCGCTTTTCGGAGCGCGCTCTCCAGGGCGGCCACCGCCGGTTGCAGGGCGAAGGGGCAGGCTTCGGCGACAAACGCCGTGAAACGCTGGACCAACACCGGGGCATGATCGCCGGAAACCCTTTGTCGGCGGGGCTTTGCGGCTCTTGTTGTCGTTTTTTTCTTGCGGGCTTTCGTCGGGGTTTTCGTTGGCATAGCTCGTGGATGCTATCGGCTGGCTGATTCGTGTTCAAGGGCCCCGGCCCCTCCTTCGCTGAAGCCACGGAGGGTGGGCGTTCCCGGTTGATTTCTGGGGCTTGGCTGGAGCAAACTAGACCTTTTCCGCTGGGCGAATGCCCCGGCACACACTGGTAAACGACACCCGGGCGACTACGTGCCGCGAAAGACTCGAAAGACCCGCAAGACCGAGCTGCCCAAGCCGAAGGTCCCTGCCCATGAGCGGTTGCTTAGCCGCAACCTCGCGGTCTGGGCGGGGGATGCCGTGGCCCGGGGCGGCCGTCGCGATGCCCTTCTGGGCAAGGTCGAGTCTCTACGCCTGACTCCCGGCGGCAAGACCGTCGAGGCCAAGGTCCGCGGCGAGCGCGCACACCCCTACTCGGTCAGCGTCGAGGTCGACGGCGACGAGTTGGTCAGCCGCTGCACCTGCGACGACGAGACCCACGAGGTTTGCCGACACGCGGTCGCCGCCCTCGAGGTGCTTCGCTTCCCGCTGCCATCGATCGAGGAGTCTTCAGCGTCTGCCGCGCGCCGCCGCTATCGCGGGCGGCTCAGCCGTGGCCGTGGCCGGGTGATCCAGCAGGCGCCGGCGACCCCCGGCTTCGTCATGGTCGGCGGCATGGAACGCACCCTGACCCGCGAGGAACGGGTCGGGCTGCAGCTTCAGGAAGAGCTCAAGGCGCGCCGCCAGCGAGCCCGGCGGGAAAAGGCCGAGGTCAAGCGTCTGGCCGGTGGGCGGGTGCGCCCTCCGCGCTTCAAGGTCACCGGCAAGGGCAAGTCCGGCAGCTACACCGTGACCCTGCGGGGCAAGAAGTTCGATCAGGCCTCGTGCAGTTGTCCCGACTTCGCCAAGAACGAACTCGGAACGTGCAAGCACGTCGAACGGGCCAAGGCCTGGTTCTCCCGCAAGCGCAAGATCCTGCCGGAGAATCTGTTCTCCGCCTGGTGGCGCCCCCGCGAGTGGATGCAGACGGTGCCCGAACCGTTGCGCGAGATTCGGGTCGACCCGCCGGTCGATCAGCTGCCCGAGTCGTTGACCCCGTTCTTCGGCGAGGACGGCTGGATGTTGCCTGCGCCCGAGGCGGACAAGACGGCGGAGTTCGCCCGGCAGGCGCTGGAGGCGGCGGAGACCGAATGCCGCGCCCGGGGTTGGACCTGGGACCTGGACGCCGAGGTGCCGCGGCAGATCGAAGCGGTCGAGGCCCAGGAGAAGACCGCCGCCGAACTCGCCGACCTGGACGAGGACAGCGACACCTGGCGGGAGGTGGTGCCCCATCTCGGGTTCGACCTGCATCGCTATCAGGTCCAGGGGGCGCTGTTCCTGGCGCGCACCGGCCGCGCCTTTCTCGCCGACGACATGGGGCTGGGCAAGACGATCCAGGCGATCGTCGCGGCGCTCTTGTTGCGCCGTGCCGCAGACGCCAAGAAGGCGCTGATCGTCTGTCCGGCGTCCCTCAAGCATCAGTGGCGCCGGGAGATTCACAAGGCCTGCGGCGAACACGCCGTGGTGGTCGAGGGCCGCCGAGCCCTGCGCCTCGCCGACTACAAGCGCTGGCGCAAGGGCTTCCTCGTCGTCAACTACGAGCTGGTGCTGCGCGACCTGGACGTGATCAAGAAGGCGAAGCCCGATCTCCTGGTCCTCGACGAGGCCCAGCGGATCAAGAACTGGGACACCAAGACCGCCAAGGCGGCCAAGGAGTTGGCCAGCCCCCACGCGTTCATCCTGACCGGAACGCCGCTGGAAAACCGGCTGGCCGAGCTGCACTCGCTGGTGGAGTTCCTCAACCCCAGAGCTCTCGGCCCCCGCTGGCGGCTGCTGCCGTTCCACGCGGTGGCCGATCCCCAGGGGCGCATCCTGGCCTACCAGGGGTTGGACATCATGCGCTCACGGCTCAGCGGTTTCTTCCTGCGCCGCGAGCGGGGGCAGGTGCTGGACCAGCTGCCGGCGCGCACCGAGAACACCTTCTGGACCGAACTGACCGCGGCTCAGCGCCGCCCCTACCGGCGGCTGGCTTCACGGGTCGCGGCGCTGCTGTCCCGCAACCAGCCGTTGCGGCCCAACGAGATTCGCGCCCTGCTGCAGGGGCTGACCAGCATGCGTATCCTGTGCAACGGCCTGGCCCAGCACGCCTGGCCCAAGTTCGAGAAGCGGGTCCTGGGCAACGGCGAGCCGCCGGGGCCGGCGGAGATCCGTACCCTGGCCGCGCCGAAGCTGGAGGAGTTCGTCCACGTGATGGACGACCTGCTCCAGGAGACCCCGTCGAAGGTGGTGGTCTTCAGCCAGTGGGAGCGCATGCTGCGTCTCGCCCACTTCGTGCTGCGGGAGCTGCTGGAGAACCGGGGAGAGCGAGCCGAGGTGTTCCACGGCGGTCTGGCCGGTTCGGCCCGCACCCGCATCCTCGAGGAGTTCCGCGACGACCCGAGCCTGCGGGTGTTGTTCTCCACCGATGCCGGCGGCCAGGGGCTCAACCTGCAGGAGTCCGCGTCGGTGGTGGTGCACCTGGAGGTGCCCTGGAACCCGGCGGTACTGGAACAGCGGGTCGGCCGCGTGCACCGCATGGGTCAGCGGGAGAGCGTCCAGGTGCTGCACTTCGTCACCCGGGACGCCATCGAGGAGCGGGTTCGCCAGGTGGTCGAGAGCAAGCGGCAGCTCTTCGAGGGGTTACTGGTCGAAGAGGCGGACCACGTGGTGTTCGAGAACGCCGGCGACACCTTCGTCGAGCGTTTGCGGGAGTTGATCGACGCCGATCCGCCGCCGTCGACCGATCCGCCTGCGGCCCCCGGGCCGTCGATCGACGCCCCGGCCGAAGCCTGAGTCGCGGCGGCGATCAGCCGCCTACCAGAGTTCGAACTCCCGGGTCAGCGCCACGCCGAAGCGTTCCTCGACCTCCCGCTCGACCCGTTCCACCAGTGCCAGCACCTGGGCCGCCGTGCCTCCGCCGGTGTTGACGAAGAAGTTGGCGTGCTTATCCGAGACCTCGATAGCCCCCTCCCGGGTTCCCTTGAGTCCCGCCGCGTCGATCAAGCGGCCGGCGTAGTCGCCGGGGGGCTGGATGAACACCGAGCCGCAAGAGGGGAGTTCGGTCGGCTGGTTTTCCTTGCGAGATGAAGCGAAGCCGTCGAGGCGCGCCTGGATCTCGCCGGCGTCTCCGGGCGTCAGCTTCAACCGTGCGGCCAGCACGATGCCCTTCTCGCGATGAAACCGGCTGTCGCGGTAGGCGAAGTCGCAGTCGTCGTGGGGGATGCGGCGGCGTGTCCCGTCAGCGCCGACGAAGTCGACGGCGGTGATGTGGTTGCCGATCTCGAACTCGTGCCAGCCGGCGTTCATCACCACCGCGCCGCCGATGGTTCCGGGAATGCCGGCGCCGAATTCGATCCCCGCCAACCCGCGGCGCGCCGCCTGGTTGGCCAGGGCTGGGAACAGAGCCCCCGCACCGGCGGTCACCTCGGGCCCGTTCCAGGTCACCTCGTCCAGGGTCTTGCGGATCCGCAGCACGAGTCCGCGCACGCCCTGGTCACGGATCAACAGGTTCGAGCCGTTGCCCAGAACCCGCCAGGGGATCCGCCGTCCGGCGGCCCACCCCAGGGCGACGACGAGGTCCTCGGGGCTCACCGGCTCCGCCAGCAGTTCCGCCGGCCCACCGATCTTCCAGGTGGTGAAGGGAGCCAGCGGACACTCCTCCCGTAGCGCGCCGGCGAACCCGGCGTCGGCGAGGGATCGCGCCAGTTCGCTCAAGGGGACCCCACGGTCAGCACGATCTTGCCGAAGTTGGCGTTGTTCTCCATCCGGCGATGGGCCTCGGCGGCGTCGTGAAGCGGCAGTTCGCTGTCGACCACCGCGCGGAGGCGCCCCTCGGCCAGCAGCGGCAGCATCTGTTTGGCGAAGCGCTGCACCAGATCCATCCGTTGTTCCAGCGGCCGGGTGCGCAGCACGGTACCGACGACGCTGGCCCGTCGGGCGAGCAGCTGCCCCAGGTGGACCTCGGTGCGGGTTCCACCCAGGAGGCCGACGATCACGATGCGGCCCAGCTCGGCGAGCACCGACATGTTGAGTTCCCAGGCCGCGGCGCCGATGCTGTCCAGCACCACATCGATCCCCTGGGGCCCTGCAGCGATCTGAAGTTCCTGGGCGATCTGCGGATGGGAGGGATCGAGCACCGTCCCTGCACCCATCCCCTGCAGGCGCCGCCGCTTGTCCTCACTTCGGGACAGCGCCACAACCCGGGCGCCCGAGACGAGCCCCAACTGCAGGGCGGCGGTGCCGACGCCGGAACCGGCTGCGTGGATCAACAGGCTCTCGCCGGGGATCAGCCGTCCGCGGTCCAGCAGGGCGTCGAAGGCGGTGAGAAAGGCCTCGGGCACGGCGGCCGCCTCGGACCAGGAAAGACAGGGGGGAACCTCGAGGCAAAGGCGCTCGTGGAGCACCACCTTCTCGGCGTGGCCGCCTCCGCCGACGATGCCCATCACCCGGTCGCCGGGCCTCAGGGTTCGCACCCGTTCGCCGCAACTTTCGACCTCGCCGGCGAACTCCAGGCCCGGAATATCGGCGGGCTCACCTGCCGGGGCGGGGTAGAGGCCTCGCCGCTGCAACAAATCCGCACGGTTCATCGCGGATGCGCGCACACGAACGCGAACCTCTTCAGGACCGGCGGAGGGCTCCGGAACGTCGAGAAAAGCCAGTTTCTCCGGACCGCCGGGACCCGTGATGACCACTGCTTTCATCGCGGGCGAGGATGCCACACGGTCCCCGCGCTGTCATGAGTTCACAGACATTTCAACGAGGAACCAGATATGGCACAATGCGCGCGCAGGGTCCTTACCGTATAGAAACACTGTCAACTCGGGCGAACGCCTCCGTGGGGAGGGGTCCGCAAGCACTGGGGGCTTCCCGTGAGCGAAGAAAACAAGCCGCACAACTCCGATTCTCAACCTTCTCCGCCTGCGACGGCTTCCGACGCACCCGCCACGGATGCGCCTGCTGAAGCGCCTTCGGTGGAGGCGACTCCGGAGGTCCCTGCAGAGGCCGCAAGCGCCGACGCCCCGGCCGAACCTTCCGTGACGGCGGAGCCCGCAGCCGAAGCTACGGAAGCGCCCGCTGCCGACCCGGCACCGGAAGCTGCGCCTGCCGATGCTGCGCCCGCCGCCCAGGCGAGCGCCGACGCACTTGCCGCCGAAGCTGCGCCTGCCGAGGGTGAAGCGGCTGCCGCGTCTGCCGACGGTGAGAAGAAAGAAGAGGACAAGAAGGAGGGTGAGAAGAAGGAACCGCGCAAGCCGCGTGATCCCGCTCTCGCTCGTGCCTTCCGTGCCGGCCGTCCCGTCGAGGGCAAGGTCGCCGCGGTGATCAAGGGTGGTTACGAAGTTCGCGTCGGCCGCAGCCGTGCGTTCTGTCCCCACTCGCAGATCGACCTGCGCCGGGTCGACGAGCCCGAGCAGCACATCGACAAGAGCTACCAGTTCAAGATTACCCAGTTCCGCCGCGGCGGTGAGGACATCGTCCTCTCCCGCAAGGCGTTGCTCGAAGAGGAGCGTGCCGAGGAAGCCGCAGCCGTGCGCGCCACCCTGGTCGAAGGTGGTGTGATGCAGGGCCGGGTCAACGGCACCGCCGACTTCGGTGCCTTCGTCGACCTGGGCGCCGGCGTGATGGGGCTCGTGCATATCTCCGAGCTGTCCCACGCCCGCATCGCCAAGGTCTCCGACGCGGTCAGCGTCGGCGACACGATCAGCGTCAAGATCCTCAAGATCGCCGACGAGGGGAAACGCATTTCCCTGAGCGCGCGGATGGCCCAGGCCGATCCGTGGGATTCGGTCGGTGAGGACTTCAAGGAAGGCACTTCGTACAAGGGCATCGTGCGCCGTCTGGCCGACTTCGGCGCCTTCATCGAGCTCAAGCCCGGGCTCGAAGCGTTGGCTCCTGCTCGCGAGTTCCCGCCGAAGTCGGGCGGCTGGCGCGAAGGCCTCGACGCCGGCACCGAGCTCGATTGGGTCGTGCTCTCGGTCGACACCGGCCGCAAGCGCATCTCGGTGGCTCCGGCTCCGGCCGAGGGTGCCGAGCCGGTCGTCGTCGAGGCGGGCGCCTCGCTCAAGGGCAAGGTACAGAAGGTCGAGAAGTTCGGCGTCTTCGTCTGGCTCGCCCCGGGGCAGGTCGGCCTGATGCCCAACGTTTGGACCGGAACCGAGCGTGGAGAAGATCTGACCCGCCGTTTCCCTGTCGGTGACGACATCGATGTCGAAGTGGTGGAGATCGAGGAGGGCGGCCGCCGCATCCGTCTGGCCCGTCCCGGGAAGGGACCGAAGCCGGGTGAGGAGACCTCCCGGCCGCGTCCCCGGCCTCGCCGGGAGCGCCAGCCCAAGTCCGAACCGATGCCGGCTCAGACCGGGGATGGCTTCTCCAACAACCTCGGCGATGCGCTGAAGTCCGCGCTGGGCACCCGCCCGGAGTAGCGCTAGGGAGCGTCTTCGATGACGGAGGCGTGGGTGGCGAAACGGTTGCCCTCGTACTCGGAGGCCAGGCGCTGCCATGAGGCCTTGAGGGCGTCCCAGTCCTGGCGTCCGGCCATGAAGCCGGCGATTCCCTGCCAGTAGAGCGCCTCGGGGTGGATCTCGGTGCCCACGGCGCCGTCGACCAGCGCGGTGAACCCGGCCAGTGCCTCGGCGAACTTGCCGTGGTTGTACTCAGCGAGCGCCTTGCAGAACGAGAGCTCGGCCACGTAGCTCTCGGGGGGCAACCAGCCGACCCAACGGCGCACCTCACGACCCTTGGCGTCGGCGACGATGAAGGTCGGTCCCCACATCACCCGGCCTCCGGCGCAGGCCTCCTTGAAGTCGGGGTGGCGCTCCATCATGTTGACCTTGAAGAGCGCGAAATCCTGCAGGGCGGCGGCCACGGAACTCTGTGGATACGTCACGGCATCCATGCGGCGGCAGCCCAGTCAGCCGGGTGAGTAGATGTAGGTCAGCAGCAGCTTACCGTCGGCAGCAGCCTGCTCCTTGGCGGCCGAGAGCGATTCGGCCCAGGCAATCTCGGACATCGAGCGTCCCCCCCAGGGATCGAGAATCGGATTCGAAAAACGAAGGCCGATTCTAGCCGATCGCCGGGCACTCCGGTGGATCGCTGCGGTCGGGATAGGGTCCGGCCGGCCGCCTACTGGGCCGCTCGGACCAGGGGTTGGCTCTCACCCTGGAGCGCCCGCTCGACCAGCATCTTCTGGGCCGCCTCGTGGCGCCGGAAGTGGCCGGTCGCCGTGCTGGGCGCGCCGTGGCGGCCGACGTAGCGCAGCTCCTGGCCCGGCTTGAGGCAGCGCTCCAGCCGGGGCACCAGGAAGGTCCAGGCGCCCATGTTTCGCGGCTCTTCCTGCACCCAGACGATCTCCCGGGTCGAGGCGTACTTCTCGGTGATCCGGTTGACCGCGTCGATGGGGTAGGGGTAGAGCTGCTCGAGGCGGACGATGGCCACGTCCTCGCCCATGCCCTTCTGCTGGGCGGCGATCAGGTCCCAGTAGACCTTTCCGCTACAGAGCAGCACCCGCCGCACCTTGTCCGGCTTCGGATCCCGGGGATCCTCGATCAACGGTTCGAACCGGCCGGAGGAGAGTTCGTCGGCGGCGGAGACGCAGGCCTTGTGCCGCAGCAGGCTCTTCGGCGTCAGCACGACCAGCGGCTTCTTGTCCGGGTCGACCATCTGACGGCGCAGCATGTGGAAGTAGTTGGCCGGCGTGCTCGGGTAGACCACGCGGATGTTGCCCCGCGCCGCGAGCTGCAGGAAGCGCTCGACCCGGGCGCTGGAGTGGTCGGGGCCTTGCCCTTCATAACCGTGGGGCAACAACAGCACCACACCGCTCTTCTGGCCCCACTTGGCCTCGGCCGAGGCGAGGAACTGGTCGATGATCACCTGGGCGCCGTTGACGAAGTCGCCGAACTGCGCCTCCCACATCACCAGGGTCTCGGGGCTCTCGACGCTGTAGCCGTACTCGAAGCCCATCACGGCGAATTCCGACAGCAGGCTGTCGTAGACCCAGAACGGCGCCTGGCCCTCACGCAGGTTGGCCAGCGACGTGTAGGGTTCGGCGTTCTTGTAGTCGTAGAGCACCGCGTGGCGCTGACTGAAGGTGCCGCGGCCGCTGTCCTCACCGCTGAGCCGCACCGGGGTGCCCTCGAGGACCAGCGAGCCGAAGGCCAGGGACTCCGCCAGGGCCCAGTCGATGTTGTCCTGCTCGAAGCGGGTGCGGCGCAGGTCCAGCTGCTTGCCCAGCTTGGGATGCAGGTTGAAACCCTCGGGGACCCGCTGCAGGCCGGCGATCACCTCTTCGAGGGCTTCGCGATCGACGGCGGTGTCGAATTCGCCGGTAGACGAGGTGATGACGACCCGGTCGGCGTCGTCGGCGACGTCGTCCTTGGCGCAGTGTTCCGCCGGCTCCATCGCCTTGACCTCGTCGTGCACCTCTTGCAGGCGCTCGTGGTAGTCGGCCAGTGCCTTCTCGGCGGTCTCGATGTCGATGTCCCCGCGGCGCAGCAGTTGCTCGGTGTAGAGCTTGCGCACCGAGCGGCGCTTGTTGATGTTGGCGTACAGGATCGGGTGGGTGTACGAGGGATCGTCCGCCTCGTTATGACCCCAGCGGCGGTAGCAGACCAGGTCGACCACCACGTCCTGCTTGAAGCGCTGGCGGTAGGCCATCGCCAGGCGGATCACCCGAACGGCGTCCTCGGGCTGGTCGCCGTTGACGTGCAGGATCGGCGCGTGGACCATCTTGGCCAGGTCGGTCGGGTACATCGAGGAACGAGCGTCGGCGGGGCCGGTGGTGAAGCCGATCTGGTTGTTGACCACGATGTGCACCGTGCCGCCGGTGCGATAGCCCTTGAGCTTCGAGAGGTTGAGGGTCTCGGCGACCACACCCTGTCCGGCGAAGGCGGCATCGCCGTGGATCAACACCGGCACGATGCGTTCCCGGTCCTTGTCTCCGGATACGTCCTGGCGCGCCCGGGCAATGCCTTCCAGGACCGGGTCGACCGCTTCCAGGTGGGACGGGTTCGAGGCCACTCGCACCCGGACCGAGCGCCCTTCCTTGTCCTCGAAGGTGCCCTCGCTTCCCAGGTGGTATTTGACGTCGCCGGAGCCGTGAGAGGTGCTGGCGTCGGGGCGTTCCTCGAACTCCTCGAACAGCTGGGCGTAGCTCTTTTCCACGGTGTTGGCGAGGACGTTGAGCCGCCCGCGGTGGGCCATGCCGACGAGTACTTCCTCGACGCCGTCCCGGGCTGCGTCCTGCAGCAGGAAATCCAGCATCGGGATCAGCGACTCCGCGCCCTCCAGGGAGAAGCGCTTGTGGCCGAGGTACTTGGTGTGGAGGTACTTCTCGAAGGCCTCGGCCCCGTTGAGCTTGCGCAGGATCTGCTTCTGCTGCTCGAGATCGAAGGGCTCGGCGTTGCGGGAGGCTTCCATGCGGTCGGTCAGCCAACGCCGGGGCTCGGGATCGGTGATGTGCATGAACTCGGCGCCGATGTGCCGGCAGTAGGTGTCCCGAATCGTGTCGACGATCTCCCGCAGGGGCAGGGTGTCGCTCTTGCCGGCAAGTCCGCCGGAAATGAAACGGCGGTCGAGGTCCCACACGCTGAGCCCGTAGTGGGAAAGCTCCAGCTCCGGATGGGGCTGGGGCTCGTAGCCCAGCGGGTTCAGATGGGCGTAGAGATGCCCTCGCACCCGGTGGGCCCGAATCAGCTGCAGCACCGAGGCCTGCTTGGCGATCGCCTCGCTGTTGCCGCTGTTGGCGAAGACCTGGGGGTTCTGGTCGCCGGCCCAGAGCACCGGCTCGTGGGGGACATGCAGCTCCTGGAACACCCGGTGGAAGAACCCGTCATCGCCCAGCATCAGCTTGCCGATGATCTGGAGGAAGGCGCCGGACTCGGCGCCCTGGATCACCCGGTGATCGTAGGTGCTGGTCAGCGACATGATCTTGGACAGGCCCAGCTCGGAGATGACCTCCGGGGCCATACCGGTGTACTCGGCGGGGTAACCGATGGAGCCGACGCCGATGATCGTGCCCTGGCCGGCCATCAGGCGCGGTACCGAGAGCGCGGTGCCGATCATCCCCGGGTTGGTCAGGGTCACCGTGGTGCCCTCGAAGTCCGGGAGCTTCAGCTCGTTGGCCCGGGCGCGCTGCACCAGATCATCGTAGGCGGCGACGAAACCGGGGAAGTCGAGGGTCGCGGCGTCCTTGATGTTGGGCACCATCAACAGGCGCTTGCCCCGCTTCTCGATGTCGATGGCCAGGCCGAGGTTGATCTTGTCCCGGCGCAGGCGATGGGGCTTGCCTTCGATCTCGCGGAAGCCGTCGTTCATCGACGGGGTGCGGCCCAGCGCCTGGACGATGGCCCAGGCGATCAGGTGAGTGAATGAAATCTTGGCGCCGGCGGTGACCGCCTGGTGCTGGTTGATGACCCGGCGGTTTTCCTCGAGAAGCTTGACCGGGACCTGGCGCACCGACGTCGCGGTGGGGACCCCGAGGCTCTCGTTCATGTTCGAGGCGATCGCCGCGGCGGGGCCGACGATGACCTGGGCTTCCTCGGGCTTGGCCGCAGGCGCGGCGGGGGCCGCAGCGGGAGCCGGCTTTGCCGGCGCCGGGGTGCTTCCCGTTGCCGGGGCGGCAGCCGCAGGAGCCGCGGGGCCGGTCCCGGGCTGGTAGTCCGCGAAGAACTCCTGCCAGGCTTCGCTGACCGACCCGGGGTCGTTGCGATAGCGGGCGTAGAGTTCGTCGATGTAGCCGAGGTTGAAACCGTACTTGTCCTGAGTACTCATGCCGTTCCCTGGTTCTGATTCGCGAGAAGCCGCAGGCTGTCTACAATAGTATCGCGGCGATGCAATTACCTTACTTTGGCCCTAGAAGCCTCGATTTGAGCCGGCTCCTGCCGGTTCTCCCGATCCTGCTCGCGGCCCTTGCGGGTTGCTCCGAGCCCCGGGAGGTCCATGGCGACTGGCCGGTCTTCGGCCGGGAGGCCAGGGCGCACCTCTTCGTGGGCACCGAGCAATCCGGTCAGGAGACCCTTCGGCGGGTAGGCGAGGCCCTTGAGGCTTTCGAGAAGGACAGCGACGCCGGCGATCCCGAGAGCCGTCTCAGCCGGCTGAACCGGGACGCGGTCGCCGGGCCCCACCCGGTCGAGGACGAGGACTTCTACCGCTGCCTGAAGCTGGTCACCACCTGGGCCCGGGCGACCCGGGGGGACTGGGACCCGACCTACCTGATCGAGCCGCCCGGTTTCGTGGCCCCCGAGGGGGCCCTGGTGCCGACTTACCGCAGCGTCCGCTTCTACGACGAGGCCCAGGCGGTGCGGCTGGCGGATCCACGGCTGCAGGTCGACCTGTCCTCGGTGGCCGAGGGCTTTGCCATCGATCTGGCCCGGCGCTCCTTCGTGGCCTTCGGGGTCCAGGCCGGCAAGATCGAGCTGGGCCCGGTGCTCTACGCCGGCATGGCGCCCCCGGGAACCGACGGTTGGGTGGTGCCCCTGCGGGATGGCGACGATGCTGCGGAGCCTGTGGGCCGCCTGCGCCTGATCACCCGGGGAATGGCGGTCCACGGCAGTCTGGCCTCTCTTCGAGGCGACCCGGCTCCGGCTCCCGGGGCGGGGGGCCTCGAGGCGGTCCTGGTCACGGCGGACAGCGCCGGCGATGCCCAGGTGATCGCCGAGGCCATGGCCGGCCTGGGCCCCCAGGCGTCGGCCGATTTGATCTCCCGGTCCCGGCGGGTCGAGGCCCTGCTGCTGATCCGGGGCCCCGAGGGGCCGTACCTGCTCGGTTCGGCCTCCCTGCGGGAGCGCCTGGAGCTGGATTCCGGCGCCCTGGAGCGGGCCGGCGGCAGCGTCCGCTTCCTGCTGGAGCCCCCGCGGCTTTGATCCCCGCCCTCTGTTAGAATCGAACGCTTCCGGCAGCACCCCTGCCACACCGGCTTTACGGGGCATCCCCTTGGAGGTATCGCGTTGAACGAGCTACTCGAATCGCTCGGGGTCCAGCCCCGGAACTCCGGAGCCTGCACCGGCTCCTGGATCCAGACATCGGGGCCGGAGCTCGTGTCCCACAACCCCGCCGACGGTGAACCGATCGCTGCGGTCACCCAGGCGATGGCCGCGGACTACGAGGCGGTGGTCGCCGCCGCAGAGCGTGCCTTCGCCACCTGGCGGATGATGCCCGCGCCCCAACGCGGTGAGGTGATCCGCCAGCTCGGCGAGGAGCTGCGGGCCAACAAGGAACCCCTGGGCAAGCTGGTCACGATGGAGTGCGGCAAGATCTACTCCGAGGGCCTCGGTGAGGTCCAGGAGATGATCGACATCTGCGACTTCGCCGTCGGTCTTTCCCGCCAGCTCTACGGTTTGACCATGCACTCCGAGCGGGCGTCCCACCGCATGTACGAGCAGTGGCATCCCCTCGGACCGGTCGGCATCATCAGCGCCTTCAACTTCCCCGTTGCCGTCTGGGCCTGGAACGCGGCCATCGCCGCCGTCTGCGGCAACAGCATGATCTGGAAGCCGTCGCCCAAGACGCCGCTGACCGCCGTGGCGGTCCAGCAGATCTGTAACAAGGTGATGGAGCGCAACGGTCTCGAGGGACTGTTCTCCCTGGTGATCGGAGACAACGACGAGATCGGCGAGCGGATGATCGCCGACCGCCGGCTGCCGCTGATCTCCGCCACCGGCTCCTGCCGCATGGGCCGCCGGGTCGGAACCGTGGTCGCCGAGCGGATGGGCCGCAGCCTGCTGGAGCTCGGCGGCAACAACGCCCTGATCGTGATGGACGACGCCAACCTCGATCTGGCCCTGCGCGGCGTGCTGTTCGGCGCCGTCGGCACCGCCGGCCAGCGCTGCACCACGACCCGCCGCTTGTTCCTGCAGAAGGGGATCGCCGCCGACTTCACCGCGAAGTTGGTCAAGGCCTACGGCCAGGTGCGCATCGGCGATCCGCTGGACGAGAACACCCTGATGGGACCGCTGATCGACGAGGGCTCGGTGCAGATGATGCTCGACGCCGTTGCCAAGGTGCGGGAGCAGGGGGGCGAGGTGCTCTGTGGCGGCAACCGGGTCGACCGGCCCGGGCACTACGTCGAGCCGACCATCGTCAAGACGACTCACGATCTGCCCATGGTCAAGGAAGAGACCTTCGCGCCGCTGCTCTACGTCATCGAGTTCGAGACCCTCGACGAGGTGATGAAGCACCATAACGACGTGCCTCAGGGGCTGAGCTCTGCGATCTTCACCGACAGCCTGATCACTGCCGAGACCTTCCTCAGTCATCGGGGCAGCGACTGCGGGATCGCCAACGTCAACATCGGCACCTCCGGAGCCGAGATCGGCGGAGCCTTCGGGGGCGAGAAGGAGACCGGCGGCGGCCGCGAGTCCGGTTCCGACGCCTGGCGGCTCTACATGAGGCGCCAGACCAACACCATCAACTGGGGCACCGAATTGCCGCTGGCCCAGGGTGTGAAGTTCGACCTGTAGGCCGGTTCGGCCGGTCGTCTTGCGGCCGGCACACCGCGGAGGAGGGCGCGTTCGGTCGCGCCCCGCTCCGGAGGGCGGTACGATCGAAAGTCAGAGGGGGCTGGGAAATCGGGTGATGAAGCGATTCGGATGGCTGATCGCCGTTAGTCTGCTGTGTCTGGGCGCCGCGGCTCCCTCGACCCACTACCGGTTGGAACTCGGAGAACGGCTCAACCTGGAAGGCAACGTCTACCAGGTGACCGCCCAGCGCCTGCCTGCGGGGCATCGTGTCCTCCCGGGGCCGGGTGGCGAGGTCGACGGCCTGTCCATCGACCTGCTGGCACGCAAGCTCGACCCGATCGCCCGGACTCCTCGGTCCGGCTCCTACGTCCCGTACCTCGACGTTCGTTACCGTATGGTCGACGGCACCGGGGCGGTGCAGGAAGGGTCGTTCGATTTTCGCATGTCGCCCCGGGGCCCGGCCTACGGTGCCGACCTGCCCTGGCCCGGCTCCGGTGGACCGGTGTCCCTCGAGCTGGTGCTCGAAGGGGGGCTCGAGGGGAGCTCGACTCGCGCCGCCGGCCTGAGCCTCGACGTGACCCTCGAGCCGAGTGAGTTGCCCACGGCGCCGCCGCAGCCTCAGGCAGTCAGCGCCTCGACGGTTCCCGCCGATCGCCTGGAGATCGTCGGCGTCCTCAACCCCCGCGCCGGCTTCCGCTACATCGACGCCTGGGGCTTCTCCGGCGTCGATACGTCCAGCGAAGAAATGGAGCGGACCGACCTGGCGTTGGTGACCTATTCCTCGGGCGCGCTCCTGATCAACGTCACCGATCCGGCCCTGCCCGATGAGATCCAGGATTTCACCGGCCCCTTCAACTCCTCCCGTGACGTCAAGTCGCTGGAGCTCGGCGACCAGGGTGGTTTCCTGTACATCATCGGGGGCGGAAGCGGGAACGTCGGCGTGCAGGTGGTCAACATGGCCGTGCCGCTGTTCCCCACGACCGAGCCTGATTTCAACGCGACCCTGAACCGGGGGCAGAACCTGTTCCTGGATCCGACGACACTGGAACTGTGGGTCGCGGGCGCGGACACCGGCACCCGGGTACTCAGCCTGGCGGAATCGACCGATCCGCCATGCGGTCCGGCGATGCCCTGCGACGTGACCGGCGTGACCACCGACCGGTTCGCCCACGATGTGTTCGTCGATCCCGCCCTGGTGTTTCTCTCCCAGGTCAACGATGGCCAGCTCGAGGTCGCCGACCGGATGGTCGTGCCGGGCACGCCTCCCGAGTTGGACACGATCGATGCGGTGATGCGCTCCCAGACGACGACCCCGGGGGATGCAACCAACAACGCGTGGCCCAACGCCGACCGCACCCGGCTGTACACCAGCGATCAGAGCGACGGTGGATTCGTCGCCGTCTACGACATCGCTACCGACCCGATGGCTCCGGAGCTGATCGGGCGTTTCCAGCCGAACCCCGAAGCGTCGGTCAACAACGTCGTGGTCGACGACGACGACAACGTCTGGATCGCCCACTACGGCCTGGGCTTCTTCCTGGTCGACTTCCATCGGCCCCAGGCGCCGGTGGTATTGGCGGCCATCGACACCTTCCCTTCCGGGGACGACGGCTTCCTGGGAGCCGTCGGTGTCTATCCCTTCGTGCGCGATGAAAACGGCGACCCGGTCAATCAGGTCTACCTGGTCGACTCGGTTTCCGGTTTGAGCGTGGCTCGCTACAACCCCACCGGCGGCACCCTCTCGGGCTTCGTCCGGGAGGCCGGTTGCAGCGGCAACTGCGGGATCGCCGGTGCGCGGATCCTGCTGGAAGACGGCAGTGAGGCGTTCTCCATCGCCGACGCGATCCACGGCGATCTGCGGGACGAAGGGACCTACGGCATCTACGCGCCTGAGGGCCCGGTGCGCATGCGGGTCTCGGCCTGGGGTTACCGCCCCACGGTGGTCGATGCCGGCAGCATGCCCCTGGGAGGCCGGCTCGACTTCGACGTCGCCCTCGAGCCTCTCGACCGGGTGACCCTCAGCGGACGCATCTGCGAGGCGGGGACGGGAGGCTGCGACGCGGCCAACGGTACCGGCGTCGACGGTGCGACGGTGAGCCTCCAGGGTGGAACGATCTCCGCGGTGACCGACGCCAACGGTGATTTCACCCTGGCCGGTGCTCCGGTCGGCCGGCAGCTGCTCATGGCGGAGCGCTTCGGTTTCGCCCTCGGCCAGCGCCGACTCGATCTGTCCGTATCGACACAGGTGTTCCTCGAACTGGACCCGGCCGCTTCGGCTGAAGACTTCGACGGCGGCGACGGCGGTTGGACCGTCGATGCCATGGTCGACACGGCTACCGACGGTTTCTGGGAGCACGGCGTGCCTAACGGCACCGGTCCAGAAGACTTCGAGGGGACCATTCAGCCGGGTGTCGACGCGTCTGGAAGCGGCAGTGCTTTCGTGACCGGGAATGACCCCGCGCAACCGAACATCATCGAGGACGACGACGTCGACGAGGGCTTCACCGCGCTCGAGTCGCCGACGCTGGTCTCCCGGCCGCAACAGACCGTTTCGGTGAGCTTCCGCCGTTGGGCCTCCAATCAGGCGGGGCTGTTCGCCGGCGGTACCTGCCAGGCCGAAGTCTCCAATGACGGAGGAACCACCTGGACGGTCCTCGAATCAATCACCGACGAGGCCGCGGCCTGGAACCGGGTGAGCTTCGATCTCGGATCTGTTGTCGACCTCTCCGATCCGGGGTCGGGCAACGGAGATATCCAACTGCGCTTCGTCGCGGATTCTCCCTCGAGTTCTCCGGAACTGAGGGTGCTCGAGTGCGCCGTCGACGAGGTCGAGGTCTACCTGGGTGACGGCGTCGGAGGCGGGCCGGCCTGCCGCGCCGCCAACAACACCGCATCGGGTGATTCGGATGGAGACGGGATCGCCGATGTGTGCGATGCCTGCCCGCTGGACCCGGCCGACGATGCCGACGATGACGGTGTTTGCGGCGACGTGGACAACGCGCCGCGAGCGGCCAACGCGGACCAGGCCGACGGCGACGGCGACGGCATCGGCGATGCCGGGGACAACTGCCCGGCGATCGCCAACGTCACCCAGTTCGACGCCGACGGTGACGGCGAGGGCGACGCCTGCGATGCTGACATAGACGGCGACGGACTGGACAACGCCGCCGATGCCGATCGGGACGGAGACGGCGTCGACGACCTCACCGACAACTGCCCCGACCGGGCCAACGGCACCCAGGCCGACGGCGACGGCGACGGCGAAGGGGACGCCTGCGATCTCGACGACGGCATCGTGGTGCTGGGCCGCCCCGGCGGCGAGCGGCTGCGCTGGCTGGCCGAGTCCGACGTGCCCGAGACCGTGGACATGATGCTGCAGCTCTACCCGGTGCAGACCTACAACGTCTACCGCGGAGCACTGCTGTCCAAGCGGTTTGCCACCGACAGCTTCTACACGCCGCCTTCCTGCTTTGCCTCGGAGCTCGCGACCACCGATCTCTACGACGCCGCGCGTCCCGGGTTCGTCGAGGACGAGGTGCTGTTCTATCTGGTGAGCGCCGTCGGGCTCAAGACCGAGGTGATCAACGAGATCGAGGTCGAGAGCGACTTCGAGGGCGGTCTCGGCCCGGACAGCGGCGGCAACGAACGCACGGTCAACGGCGTTTGCCCCTAGGGCCCCTCTTCTGGGGCCTCGCGGGCGAAGAAGGGCGGTCATGAGCAAGTTGCGCGGGCGCTTCGGCGAACCCACCGGCGACGACATGCAGCGGTTCTCCTCGTCGATCGAGATCGACCTGGAGATGCTCGACGAAGACATCGACGGCACCCGGGCCCACGTGACCATGCTGGCCGAGGCCGGCATGCTCGGCGACGACGAGGCTGCGCGGCTGCTCGAAGGGCTCGAACATGTCCGCGCCGAACTGCGGGCCGGCAGTTGGGTGCCCGGTGACGAGCTCGAAGACATCCACATGGCGGTCGAGGCCCGGTTGGTCGAGCGCCTGGGCGAACCGGCCAAGAAGGTCCACACCGCCCGCTCCCGCAACGACCAGGTCGCTACCGACGTCCGCCTCTGGCTGCGCCGCAACCTGCAGGCGCTCTCCGACGAACTGGGAGAGCTGCTCTCGGCGCTGCTGAGCCGGGCGGAATCCGATGGCGACGTGCTGATGGCGGGATACACCCACCTTCAGCGGGGGCAGCCGATCCTGCTGGGGCACCTGCTGCTGGCCCACGCCTGGCCGGTGTCACGGGACAGGCAGCGGGTCGCCGACGCGCTGACCCGTATCGACCTCAACCCGCTGGGCGCTTGCGCCATGGCCGGCACGCCCCATCCGATCCGCCGCGAACGCACCACCGAGCTGCTGGGCTTCGGGGGCATGGTCGAAAACGCCATGGACGCGGTGGCCGCCCGGGATCACGAGCAAGAGGTGGCGGCGCTTTGCGCCATCGTCGCCGGACATCTCTCGCGCATGGCCGAAGAGCTGGTGCTGTGGTCGTCGACGGAGTTCGGCTTCGTGCGTCTGTCCGAGCGCTACGCCACCGGATCCAGCATCATGCCCCAGAAGCGCAACCCCGATGCCGCCGAGCTGCTGCGTGGTCGCTCGGCGCGGATTCAGGCCGGCGTCACCGGCCTGCTCAGCCTCTGCCGGGCGTTGCCGATGGCCTACAACCGGGATCTCCAGGAGACCCGGGAGCTCCTGTTCCAGGTGGTGTCGAGCACCCGGGAGTCGGTGCGGATCGCCACCGGCGTCTGGAACACCCTGAGTTTCCGCCGGGACCGCTTCGAACAGGAGCTGCGCGGGGACTTCAGCCTCGCCACCGAGGTGGCGGACTGGTTGGCTTCCCGCGGCGTGCCTTTCCGCGAGGCCCATGAGGTCTCCGGCCGCATGGTGCGCCACTGCGACGAGCAGGGGACCGATCTTTCCAGCCTCTCCCCGGAGGCCGCGGCGGACTTCCATCCGCTGCTGGCCGAGGCCGACCGGGAGCTGTGGATCGACCCCCGCGCCGCCGCGGAGCGCCGCACCTCGCGCGGAGGGACGGCGAGCGCCGAGATCCGGCGCCAGATCGGGCTTCTCCGCGCTACCACGGCTTGACCCGAGCCTCCGCCGGGACCCATCTTTCGCCCCGCATGTGGGGGTATCGGAGGGCAACCCGGCCGGGGTTCCCCCGGGCCGTACCGCGCCCCCTGCGCGGAGAATCCTTTGAATCTGGAATCATCGGTCGCGACGATCTTCGACCGCATCGCGGTCCGCGGCATCTGGCGCAAGCTGCTGGTGTTTTCGCTGGCGGCCACGCTGATTCCGTCGCTGACCATGGGCTGGCTGTACTACGGCAGCTCCCGGCAGTTGCTCGAAGGGCGCATCGCGGAAGAGCTGCGGCGCATTACCGACCACAGCACGCTCGAGGTGGATCTCTGGCTGCGTAGCCGTTCCTACGAGTTGAGTGCCGGTGCAGCCGAACTCGCCCGGCAAGACGCCGGCGATCCGGAGGCGTTGGCCGGGGCGCTCGCCGAGGTGAGCCGCCGAAACCCCGATCAGCGCGCCCTGTGGATCTTGGGTCCCGACGGAGAGGAGCTTGCCGGCACCTCCGGCGAACCCCTGGCGGACCGCATTCCCGAGCATTGGCTGCGCCCCGACTACGACGGACCGCTGGTAGGCGAACCCACCCGCAACGCCGGAGACGGCACGCTGACCCTGATGTTGGCCGAGCCGATCGAAGGAGAAGCCGGCCGGACGGGATTGCTGGTGGCCAGCATGGACTTCCAGGTCGTGCAGCGTGTCCTGGCAGCGTTGGCTTCCCGGGAGGGGACCGAACTCTACCTGGCCTACGAGTCCGGCTACGTAATCGCGACCTCGGGCCGGCCCGGGGACGGAGCCAGGCAACTACGTCTGGGGCCCGCCGCCGCCGAGGCCCTGTTCACCGGCGAGGCGCTGCAGCACCGGTTCGACGGGATCCGCGGTACCCGGGTGATCGGCATGGTGCGGCCGGTAACCCTGGCCGGCTGGGGCGTAGTCGCCGAGCGTGAGCAGGCGGTGGCTTACGCCGATCTCGATCGGTTGCGCTGGACCGCCGTGGTGATCACCGCGATCATGCTCGCGGTGGTCGGTGCGGTGGCCTACATGCTCTCGGTCATGTTGGTTCGCCCGTTGGCTCGTCTCACCGCCGGCGCAGAGGCGGTCGCCCGGGGTAACTTCAATGTCCGGTTGCCGGTCACCTCGCGCAACGAGACCGGCTACCTGACCCGCGTGTTCAACGACATGGTCGAGCGGCTCCGCGAGGCCCAGGACGAACTTGCCGCCAAGAACCGGGCACTTCAGGAAAACAACCGCCGGTTGCACGCCCTGTCGATCACCGACGGGTTGACCGGGCTGTTCGCCCGCAAGTACCTGTCGGAGATCCTGGTCCAGGAGATCTCCCGGGCCCGCCGCTACGGTCACGAGCTGGCGGTGTTGATGATCGACATCGATCACTTCAAGGCCTACAACGACACCTACGGTCACCCGCTCGGCGATGAAGCGTTGGTCCACGTTTCCGAGGTCTTCCGCGAGTGCCTGCGCAACAGCGACTACGCCTCCCGTTGGGGAGGGGAGGAGTTCCTGTTGATGCTCCCCGAGAGCGGCCCGTCGGAAGCGGTCTACACCGCCGAGCGCATTCGCCGCCGGGTGGCCGAATCGACCCGGGAAGCTCTGCGCAAGCCGGTCACCGTCAGCATCGGGGTCGCCTCGTTCCCCGAGCACGGCGACGATGCCGACGCGGTCATCGAGGCTGCCGACGAGGCGCTCTACCGGGCGAAGCACGACGGGCGCAACCGGGTCCAGCTGTCGAATCGCAACGCCCGTCCCTCGATCGTCCGCGGCTGAATTCCCGGCCGAGCTCCCGGCCGAATTCCCCGGGAACCCTTCGGGCCCCTCGGCCGTTCCCTCCATCGAAGCCGGGCGCGGCAAGGGCCGGCCCCGGGGAGGAACCGCATGGAAATTCTGGCGACCATCGTGATCCTGGGCGGGTTGATCCTGCTGCCCGTGTTGCTGCTGACGTTCCTGGCCAAGCTGGCTATCCGCCTGATTCTGCTGCCTTTCAAGCTGGTGGGGGCCCTGTTCGGGGTGCTGGCCGGGGTGCTGGGGGCGGCGGTTTCGGCCGTTCTGGCCCTGCTGGCCGTGGTCTTCGGGGTGGTGCTGGTGCCCCTGCTGCCGCTGCTGCTGCTGGGTGGCATCCTGATGCTGTTCATCCGGCTGATCCGCCCCAGACCGGTGATCGTTCAGGCCTGATCCTCGTTCCGGCCCCGCTCGGAGGCCGTGGAATTCGGGGCGTCACGAATCTCTAGCGGTCAAGTAGAATTCCTGCTTCGCCGGCGGACACGGCGGGGTAGGAGTCTTCTTGGGCAACGACGCCATCCTGGTGCTGGGACTGCTGGCGGTCGCCATGTTCCTCTTGGTGACCGAACGGCTCCGCGCCGACCTCGTCGCGATGTTGACCCTGGCGGTGCTGGTGGCGTTCCGCGTGGTCACGCCGGACCAGGCCCTCTCCGGGTTCTCCAACGCGGCCACGGTCACCGTCGCCTGCATGTTCGTGCTGAGCGCCGGGCTCCAGGCCAGCGGGGTGGTGCAGTTCATCGGCGACCGCCTGCTCAAGTACGGACCCTCCAATCCGCTGGGACTGATGCTGCTGATGGCGGTGATCATCGGGCCGGTCTCGGCCTTCATCAACAACACCGCCGCGGTCGCGATCTTCCTGCCCATCGCGCTGCGTGCCTGCAACGACCGGGGCATCAGCCCCAGCCGCGTGCTGCTGGGGCTGTCGTTCTTCGCCATGATGGGCGGGACCTGCACCCTGATCGGCACCTCGACCAACATCCTCGTCAGTTCCCTGGCCGAGAAGAGCGGCCAGGAACCCTTCGGCATGTTCGAGTTCTCCAATCTCGGGGTGTTGTTGTTCCTCGCCGGCGGCGCCTACATGCTGGTGCTGGGGCACCGCCTGATTCCGGAGCGGGTCCAGCCCCAGAGCATGACCGAGGGGTTCCACCTCAACCGCTACCTGAGCGAGGTGGTGCTGCTGCCCGGAACGTCGCTGGCCGGCAAGTCCCTGCGGGAGGCCCGCCTCGGGGAACGCTACGACCTCGAGGTGCTGAGCCTGATTCGCGGTTCGGAGATGATGGGTTTGCCCGGTGAGCAGCAGATGCTCCAGGAAGGGGACGTCCTGCTGGTCAAGGCCCCGGCTGCGGCGCTGGTGCGGCTGCGGGATTCGGCGGGGCTCGGCGTCAAGCCGGGCCGGCATCCCGACGACGCCGATCTCAACTCCGCCGACTCCGCCCTGATCGAGGTGGTCATCTCGCCCAACTCGGTGCTCGACGGCCGCTCGCTCAAGGGGCTCGATTTCCGCCGCCGCTTCGGCGCCACGGCGCTCGCGATCCGCCGCCACGGCTCGGACATCCGGGAAAAGATCGGCCGCGTGCGGCTGCGCACCGGTGACGAGCTGCTGCTGTTGGCCCATCGCCACAACATCCCGCGGCTCGAACAGCACTCCGAGTTCGTCGTGCTGCAGGAGCTCGAGCTTCCGGTGATCAATCCGCGGGCGGCGCTGACCGCCATCGGCATCGTGGTCGGTGTCGTCGCCGTGGCGGCACTCGAGCTGTATCCGATCTCGTCTGCGGCGGTCATGGGGTCGGTGGCCATGGTCTTGACCGGCAGCCTGCCCGCCCGGATGGTCTACCGGGACGTCGACTGGCGGGTCGTGTTCCTGTTGGCCGGCTTGATCCCGGTGGGGGTCGCCCTGGAAGACTCCGGCGCGGCCTCGGCCGCGGTCAACGGCGTGTTGTGGTTGGTCGGAGACTTCGGGCCGACAGCGGTGCTGGGGGCGTTCTTCCTGATGGCGCTGGGCCTGACCGGCGTGATGTCCAACACCGCCACGGCGGCACTCCTGGCGCCCCTTGCCATCGTCTGTGCCGGGGAGATGCAGGTCAGTCCGCGGCCGTTCCTGATCGCGCTTACCTTTGCCGCTTCGGCGGCGTTCTACACGCCCATCGGCTACCAGACCAACCTGCTGGTCTACGGTCCGGGCGGATACCGTTTCAGTGATTTTTTCCGGGTGGGAGCTCCGCTGGCCCTGATGTACTGGCTGGCCGCGACCTTCCTGATTCCCCAGCTGTTTCCGTTCTAGGGGGCCCTGCAACCCAGGGGTCCCGGCGGCCGAATAGGAGCAACACGCCATGAGCCACCCATCGCCCACTCCGGGGCACTTCTGCTGGTACGACCTGGCCACCAGCGACGCCGCCGGAGCCAAGAGCTTCTATGGCGGCCTCTTCGGCTGGACCACGACCGATGACGAGACGCCGGTCGGCGTCTACTCCCATATCCGCAACGGCGAGATCCCGTTGGGCGGGATGTACAGCCTCAGTGACGAGATGAAGCAGGCGGGGGTGCCGCCGCACTGGATGCCATACGTGACCGTGGAAGACGCGGCGGCCTCTCTGGAGAGGGCGGCCGGTCTCGGCGGCAAGGTCGTGATGGGGCCTTATCCGGCCGGCGACGCGGGCATCCTGGGGGTCCTGACCGATCCGACCGGAGCGGCAGTGGCCTTGTGGCAGCCCAAGACACCGAAAGGGGAGCGGGTCCCCAACGCCGACCATGGTGCGGTCTGCTGGAACGAGCTGATGACCGGGGACACCGCGGCGGCCCGGCAGTTCTACGGCGAGTTCTTCGGCTGGCAGGCCAACGAGATGCCGATGCCCACCGGGATGTACACGATGTTCACCCTGGGCGAGGCCCGGATCGGCGGCATGATGGCGATCACCAAGGAGATGGGCGAGGTGCCGCCGCACTGGATGAGCTACGTCTCCGTCGCCGACTGCGACGCCACGGCCGCCAAGGCCAAGGAGCTTGGGGGCGGCGTGCTGGTGCCGCCGATGGACGTTCCCCAGGTCGGGCGGTTCTGCATGATCCGGGACCCCCAGGGGGCCGCGCTGTCGGTGATCAAGCTGGCGGCGATGCCCGAGTAGCCGGGCACCGCCGTCGCCTTCGATCTAGGTGGGGCGGGTCATCTTGAACGGATCGAGCCCCTCGGTCAGCTGCTCCTCGGTCAGGTCGGTGGTGTCCCGGGCGACCTCGCGGACGGTGCGGCCGGTCTTGGCCGCTTCCTTGGCGATGGCCGCCGACTTGTCGTAGCCGATCAAAGGCACGAGGCCGGTGACCGTGGACAGGCCCTGCTCCACCGACTCGGGGCCCCGCTCGGTGGCCTCGAGGCCGCGGACACAGCGTTCGGCGAAGTTGCGGCAGCTCGCCGCCAGCAGCTCGATGTTCCCGACCAGGTTGTGGGCCGCCAGCGGCAGCATGGTGTTGAGTTCGAACACGCTCCACTGGCCGCTCTGCACCAGGGCCAGGTCGTGGGCCACGCACTGGGCCGCCGCCTGGATCGCCGACTCGGCGATCACCGGATTGACCTTGCCCGGCATGATCGAGCTCCCCGGCTGGATCTCCGGGATCTTCAGTTCGCCCAGTCCGCAACGGGGCCCGGAGCCCAGCAGGCGGATGTCGTTGGCGATCTTCATCAGACTGACCGCCAGGGTGCGAAGCGCCCCCGACGCGGCCACCGCCGAGTCCAGGGTGGCCTGGGCCTGGAAGTGGTTCTCGCTCTCGCGGATGGTCACGCCTGCCTCGGCGGAGACCAGCTCGCAGACCCGGGCGGAGAAACGGGCGTCGGTGTTGATCCCGGTGCCCACCGCGGTGCCGCCCAGGGCGACCTCTTCCAGCTCGGCCACCGCCTGGTCGATCCGCCTGAGGCCACGTTCGAGCTGGCCTGCGTAGCCGCGGAAGACCTGGCCCATACGGATCGGCGTCGCGTCCTGGAGGTGGGTCCGGCCGGTCTTGATCACGTCCCAGAACGTCTCGGCCTTGGCTTCGAGTTCACGGTGCAGCAGCTCGGCGGCAGGGCGTAGCTCCTCGTGGATCGCCAGCAGCGCAGCCAGGTGCAGCGAGGTCGGGATCACGTCGTTGCTCGACTGGCCCCAGTTGACGTGATCGTTGGGATGGACCAGATCCCGGGACCCGCGGCCGCCTCCCAGGAGCTCGGCCGCCCGGTTGGCGATCACTTCGTTGGCGTTCATGTTGGTCGAGGTGCCGGAGCCGGTCTGGAACACGTCGACGACGAAGTGGTCGTCGAGCTTGCCCTCGAACACCTCCCGGGCCGCCTGCTCGATGGCGTTGGCCCGTTCCTCGGTCAGCGCCCCCAGCTCCAGGTTGGCCCGGGCGGCGCCCCACTTGACCAGCCCGATGGCCCGGACGAACCGGCCGGGCATACGCTGCCCGGAGACCGGGAAATTAAGGACTGCCCGCTGTGTCGAGGCCCCGTAGTAGGCCTCGGCGGGCACTTCCATCTCGCCCATGGTGTCTCGTTCGATTCGCCGTTTCGTCTCGTCGCTCATGCGTAGGATCCTCCAGGAACCACAGGATATCTCCTGGTCCGGGGGGCTCACCAGCCGGGGGCCCGGGGGCCGGATTTCAGGCTGTCGCCGGGATGTGACGAACCCAGGCTTGATCTGGCTTGCGGGTTTGATAAGGTCCAGTTCCGCTAAGAAACGGGGGAACCATGGCACAGGACAAGCTCGCGAGTTTCAAGGCCTACGACATCCGGGGACGGGTGCCGGATCAACTCAATCCGGAGCTGGTGACCAACATCGGTCGCGGCCTGGCCACCTTCCTCAAGCCCAAGCGGATCGCCGTCGGCCACGACATCCGGCTGTCGAGCCCCGAGTTCGCCGAGGCCCTGTGCAAGGGGCTACAGGCCTCGGGCGTCGACGTCGTCGATATCGGCCGGGGGGGCACCGAGATGGTCTACTTCGCCACGGCGCATCTGAAGCTGGACGGGGGCGTGATGGTCACCGCCAGCCACAACCCCGCCGACTACAACGGGCTCAAGCTCGTGCGCGAGGAGTCGAAGCCGATCAGCAGCGACACCGGGCTCAAGGACATCGAGCAGATCATCCTGACCGGGGAGTACGCACCGTCCACCGGCGAAGGCAAGCGTGAGAGCGTCGACATCCACGCGGCCTACGTCGAGCACCTCCTGACCTACATCGATCGGGACAAGCTCAAGCCGCTCAAGATCGTGGTCAACGCCGGTAACGGCGGCGCCGGCGCCATCATCGATCTGCTGGAACCGCACCTGCCCTTCGAGTTCATCAAGATCCACCACGAGCCCGACGGAAACTTCCCCAACGGGATCCCCAACCCGCTGCTGCCCGACAATCGCCAGGCCACCGTCGACGCGGTGCGCCGGGAAAAGGCGGACTTCGGCATCGCCTGGGACGGGGACTACGACCGCTGCTTCCTGTTCGACGAGAACGGCGAATTCATCGAGGGCTACTACATCGTCGGGCTCCTGGCCCAGCGGGTACTGGACCGCCACCCGGGCGCCACGATCATCTACGACCCGCGGATGACCTGGAACACCGTCGAGATCGTCGACGAGGCGGGTGGGCGCCCGTACCAGTGCAAGAGCGGCCACGCCTTCATCAAGGAGGTCATGCGCCGGGAGGACGCCGCCTACGGCGGTGAGATGTCCGCCCACCATTTCTTCCGCGAGTTCTCCTATTGCGACAGCGGGATGATCCCCTGGATGCTGGTCGCCGAGCTGATCGCGGTGACCGGCAAGTCGTTGGCCGACCTGGTCGGCGAGCGGGTGGAGCGTTTCCCTGCCAGCGGCGAGATCAACCGGCGGGTGGAAGACGCCCGGGCCGTGCTGGAGCAGGTCAAGGCCCACTACGCCGGGAGCGCCCTGCGGGTGGACGAGACCGACGGTGTCGGGCTGGACTTCGCTGACTGGCGGTTCAATCTTCGGATGTCCAACACCGAGCCGCTGATCCGGCTCAACGTGGAGACTCGGGGCGACCGCGGGTTGCTGGCCGCCAAGACCGAAGAGGTCCTGGGCCTCGTCGGTGGGGTGCCGGCCTAGCCGCCCCCGCCGGATTCTGGGACGCGGGACGTTCTTGGGGTAAGCTGAGCCTTCGCTTAGGGAGAGATCTTGCTCGAGCTATTGGATCGGCACCGGCTGTTCGTCGGCTTCAAGATGGACGGCTCGCTGAAGCGCCAGCTGCAGTACCTCCAGGGAGCCGACAAACGCTACGTCTCCGAGGAGAGCTCCGACTTCCTCACCATCTGCCGCATCGGCGAGGACAGCTATGTGGGCAAGCTGGTAGAGGACCGGATGACCACCGACCGGGTGGACGACGTGCGCCGCAACGTATTGAGCATCCTGACCCGGATCTGTCCCGACACCCGTTTCCCGACCCACCTGGACATCATCGTCTGCCCGCCCGTGGGCGAGGCCACAAGCACGACGGGGTCCGAAGAACCGGCCTGATCGACACGTTCGAGTTGTGATGGGTTGGTAGGGCTACGGGGATTCGAACCCCGGTTTGGTGGCTGAGAACCACCCGTCCTAACCCCTAGACGATAGCCCCTGGATTACAACCACGAGATTTTGGCTGCCCGAAGCCCTCCTGTCAAGGCAGCTTGACCCCCTGTGGACCCCGCCCAATATTCGGCCTCCTGGGACGCCCCAAGTCCTTGTAGTGCGGGGTGTTCCGATGGCTGAACGGACTGCAGGGGAGGACTGGGTGAGATTCTGGGATGTGCCGGCGACCCGACTGGTCTATCCGACACGATGGCTATTCCTGTCCATGCTCGCGGTCACCGGCGGCTTCGCCGCCGTCAGCCCGACCCGCGCCATACTCGCGGTCCTGATACCCCTGGTCGCCGCTGCGGCGATCCACTTCATGCCCCGCGCCCGGGTCGAACCCGGCCGGTTCGAAAAGAACCTGTTCCTGGTCGACGCCCTGCTGCTGGCGGTGGTGCTGGCCATCACCCCCGCATCCACGGTGCTGGCGGTGTCTCTGTTCGGCCTGGTGCTGTTCGCCGGCCTGATGGGGGATCGCAGCCGGGCACTGGCGGCGGTGCTCGCGGCCCTGGCGGTCTACCTGGTCAGCGGCTTCGGTAGTTTCAGCCTCTCGGGGCAGGACCTGCTCGCCGGTGTGATGACGCCGGCCCTGACCATCGTCGCAGCGGGCTTCTATTTCGGGGCGCTCGGTGAGCGCATCTCCGGCGAGAGCACCCTGGTGGCCCGGGCCCGCAGG
This sequence comes from Acidobacteria bacterium Mor1, assembly GCA_001664505.1. Lineage (GTDB taxonomy): Bacteria > Acidobacteriota > Polarisedimenticolia > Polarisedimenticolales > Polarisedimenticolaceae > Mor1. Next base: position 1,747,954 of record CP011806.1, on the reverse strand, counting down.
GAGAGCGCCCAGCTCTGGGCCCTGCTCGAGATCACCGACACCGTGACCCGCAGCCTCGACCTCAAGCAGGTCATGACCCAGATCGTCAACTGGGTCGGCAAGCTCGCCGGGAGTCGCAGCTGCTCGATCCTGCTGGCTGACGATTCCCACGAGCACGGCTTCGTCGTCGCGTCCAGCGATCGGCCCGATGTCGACATGCTCGAGATCGAGATCGACAAGTATCCCGAGATCCGCAAGGCCCTGGAGACCCGGGAGCCTGTGGTGATCGACGACGTCCAGAGCGATCCGGTGGTCGAGCCGGTGCGGGACGTGCTGCTGGAGAAGGGCTACCGCGCCGTTCTGGTGCTGCCCCTGATGTTCGGCCGCGAGGTGCTGGGTTGTCTGTTCCTGCGCACCCGGCGGGAGACCCCGTTCACTCCGGCTGAGATCCGCTTCTGCAAGGTGGCCGCGGGTGCATCGGCCAACGCCTTGAAGAATGCGCTGCTCTACCGGGACGTCGCCGACGAGGCTGAGAAGCTTCGGGCCACCGGCGAGACCCTGCGCAGCATCCTCGACGGGAGCCCCGATCTGATCGTGGCCACCGATACCGCCGGGAGCATCCGGGAGTTCAACCACGGCGCCGAACGGTTGGTCGGGTTGTCTTCCGAGGCCGTGGTCGGGCGGCGGCTGACCGACGTGATTCCGATGGAATGCAAGCGGGGCCCCGAGGCCCTCTCCGGTGAGGAGGGGATCGAACGCTCCGAGGTGCGGATCGAGGGGGCCGACGGCGAACTCGAGATGGACCTGATCACCGCTCCGCTCCATGACGCTCGGGGTGAGACCTCGGGCAAGGTCTGGATCGGTCGCGACGTGACCCGGCTGCGCCAGGCCGAGCGGAGCCTCGTTCAGGCCGAGCGGCTCTCGAGCCTCGGCCAGGTGGTCGCCGGCGTGGCCCACGAACTGAACAACCCGCTTTCCGGCGTGGTCGGCTACGCCGAACTGCTGCGCCAGGAGGCCAATCCGTCGCAGGAGCGGGATCTGGAGCGGATCCTGGTGTCGGCCCGCCGCTGCCAGAAGATCGTGATGAACCTGCTGTCCTTCTCGCGCAAACATCCGCTCGAGAAAAAGTGGAACGATCTCAACGATTGTCTGCGAGGGCTGTTGGAGCTCAAGGAGTACCAGCTCCGCTCCGCCCGGGTCGAGGTCCAGCTCGAACTCGATCCCCACTTGCCCCAGACCTCGTTCGACTATCACCAGATCGAGCAGGTTGTGCTCAATCTGCTGAACAACGCCGAGCAAGCGATTCAGGGCACCGGGGAGCCCGGTGTGGTCATTGCGCGAACCCTGGTGCGAAACGGCCGGGTCTGCCTCGAGATCGAGGACAGCGGTCCGGGTGTTTCCGAAGAGGTGCGGGACAAGATCTTCGACCCGTTCTTCACCACCAAGGGCATCGGCGAAGGCACCGGCCTCGGTCTTTCCCTCTCCTACGGCATCCTGCAGGAGCACGGCGGCGAGATTCTGGTGCGCAACACCGAGCGGGGCGCCTGCTTCGAGATCGCGCTTCCGATCTCCGGGGCGCCGATCGCCGAGGTCATCGAGGACGAGATATCCCCCTCCCGGGAGGACGACAGCCCTTTCCACGGCATGAGGGTCCTGGTGGCCGAAGATGAGCCGGTGGTGCTCGACCTGTTCTCTCGCATCCTGCGGGAAGACGGTGCCGAGGTGATCCTTGCCCGGGATGGCGAGGAGGCCTGGCAGCGCCTGGAGGGTGCCGAGTTCGATCTGGTGGTGGCGGATATCCGCATGCCCCGGATGGATGGCCAGCGTCTCTACGAGCTGGTCGCCGAGGAGCGTCCCGAGCTGTTGCGGCGCTTCGTCTTCGCCACCGGGGACATGGTGCGCCAGGACACGGTGCGCTTCCTCGAGGGGCTTCCCAATCGGATCCTGACCAAGCCGCTCCAGGTGGAGACGGTCCGCCGGGTGCTGAATCAGGCCCTGGCCTCGAGCAAGTGAGCGGGATGCCCCATCCGGACGCCGCCGGCGCGGCGCCCCAGCCGGAGAAGCCCGGCTTCGAGGACTACGACCTCACCCGGCAGGAATACTTCAGCGTCATGGTGCACTTCTACCGTGGCGAGGTGGGACGCTCCACTTCGTGGCGGCACCGGCTGGACGCGACCACCAACTGGGCGGTGCTGACCTCGGCGGGCATGCTCTCCTTCTCGTTCAGCTCGATCGACAACCCCCACGTGATGATCCTGCTGTCGAACCTGATCATCCTGGTGTTCCTGATGATCGAGGCCCGGCGGTTCCGCTACTTCGAGGTCTACCGGGCGCGGGTGCGGATGCTCGAGGAGAACTTCCTCGTGCCCGTCGTTACCCGGCAGCTCGAATCGCCGATGCTCTCCTGGCGGGAGATGGTGGCGATGGATCTCGACCTGCCCAAGTACAAGACCACCTTCCTCGAGGCGGTCGGCTTCCGGCTGCGCCGCAACTTCGCCTGGATCTTCCTGATCATGCTCGGCGGCTGGTTCGTCAAGCTGATGATGCACCCGCTGCCGGGGCAGGCGCAGCACCCCCAGATGGTGCAGCACTTCTCGGACTTCCTGCCGCGGATGGCGGTGGGCAACCTGCCGCCGCTGTTCGTGCTGTCGACGGTGGTTGCCTTCTATCTCGGGCTGTTGATCGTGGTCTACAGCACCCGGCACATCGCCGGCGGGGAGCCGGTGGACGAGATTGCCGGCCTCGAGCGCAACCTGGAGCACTGGAAGCTCTAGCCGTGGGCAGCGCCCGGCGGTGGCGCCGGGTTCGGGCAGATATGAAAAAGGCCGGCGATGCGCCGGCCTTTTCCTTTGTTTGCAGTTGGTTGGAGGTTGCCTAGTCCTCGATCGGGGGCAGGCCGCCACCCCGCTCCCGAGGGCTGATCACGTCGTCGGGCCGGATCGGAGCGGTGGTCGAAACCGGCACCGGCATGTCGACCACCGGGCGCGGCGGCGGAGTGAGCAGTTCGGGTTGGAGCGGCTTGCGGGCCTTCAGCGGCGGCGACACCGGCTCGGCCTTGGGGGCCACGCTGATCGCCTTTTCCGGCGCCGGGGCTCGGCGAGAGGCCGCCTTGCGGGCCGGTGCCTTCCGCGCAGGAGCCTTGCGGGCCGCGGCCTTCTTCGGCGCTGCCTTCCGCGTCGCCTTCTTCCTGGTGGTCTTCTTGGCAGCCGCCTTCCCGGCGACCTTGCGCTTGGCCGTCTTCTTCTTCGCGGCCTTCTTCTTGGTGGCCTTCTTGGTTACCTTCTTCTTGGCGGCTTTCTTCTTCGCAGCCTTCTTCGGCGCCGCCTTGCGGGTGGCTTTCTTCTTCGCGGTCTTTTTCTTGGCCGCCTTGCGCTTGGTCACCTTCTTCTTGGCCGTTTTCTTCTTGGCGGCCTTTTTCTGCGTAGCCTTCTTCTTGGTGGCCTTGCGGGCGGTCTTCTTCTTGGCCACCTTGCGCTTGGCGGCCTTCTTCCTGGTTACCTTCTTCTTGGCGGTCTTGCGCGCCACCTTCTTCTTGGCGGCTTTTTTCTTCGCGACCTTCTTCCTGGCCGTCTTCTTCTTGGTCACCTTGCGTTTGGCGACCTTCTTCTTGGTGGTTTTCTTCTTTGCCGTCTTGCGCGCCGCCGGCTTCCGCTTGGAAGCCTTCTTGGCCGGGCGCTTCTTGGACCGTGCTTTAGCCATGGTTCTCCAGACCTCCTTGCTTGCTTAGCGGACAACCCGCGAGATTATAGCGAGACCTCGTGAGAGGCCGCAGCAAGAAACTCGATCGAAGTGGGGTTCAGTCGCCGTCGTAGCGTTTGCGCAGGGCGGGGACGAGGTAGTCGTCGATCGCCGCCGCCAGGTCATGCTCCGGCGAGAGGCCCCAGTCGCTGCGGGCTCGGGAGTCGTCGACGTCGGCCGGCCAGGAGTCGACGATCGCCTGCCGCGAGGGAACCGGGTCGAAGCCGATCTGCGCGTCGGGGAAATGGGTCAGCACCCGTTTGCGGATCTCCGCGGGGCTCGGGCTGAAGCCACGGATGTTGTACACCCGGGTCGAGAGGGACTCGGGCGGCGCTTCGGCAAGGTCCAGTAGCGCCTGGACCGCATCGGGCATCGTCATGAACGGCAGCCGGGAATGCTCGTCGATAAAACAGCTGTAGGGTTTGCCCTGAGCCGCCGCGTGGATCATCTCCGGGGCATAGTCGGTGGTGCCGCCGGTGGGCAGGGTCTCGGCGCTGATCAGGCCGGGGAACCGGATCGAACGGAAATCGACCCCGGGTTCGCCCGCCTTGCCCGCTCGGCGGCCGAGGAAGGTGCCGAACAGCTCGATATAGAGCTTGTTGCAGCCGTACATGCCTCTGGGGTGGTTCCAGTCGCTTTCCTCAACCGCTCCCGCCTCGACCTTGGTCGCCGCATCAGGCAGGCCGTAGACGGCGATGCTGCTGGGGAACAGGAAGCGGACCGGGCGGCCCTTTTGCCGGGCGGATTCCTCGCACTGGCGCAGCAGGCTGCAGGTGGCGTCGACGTTGACCTGGTGGGCCATGAACGGGTCGGCCTCGGAGTGGGCCGAGAGCATGGCTGCCAGGTGGTAGACGCAGTCGGGGGCGAAGCGCTGGACCAGGTCACCCATCAGGCCCTCGTCCCGGATATCTCCGCGGACGGTTTCGACGCAGTAGCGGCCGAGGGTCTCGGGTAGGTCGTAGAGGTCGAGGGCCACGATGCGGAAACCCTGATCGCGCAGGCGGGGGAGCACCCCGTGTCCCATCTCGCCGCCCGAGCCCGTGATCAGCGCTACCCGCTCACCCATTCGGTGCCTCCCCGAAATGTTCTGGATTCCTCACAGGGTGCCTGTCCTGCAAGGCCGCCCGCACGCTAGCATATCCCGACCCCGGTGGCGCGTCATGACATCGCCGCAAGACGAGGTGCCCGTTGTCCGAGCCGATGACCCGAGCCGAGCGCCTGGACCCGATCGAGCCGGGGCTGTGGCACTGGTCGATCCACGACGAGCGGATCGACTTTCGCAGCGAGGCCTACGCCGTGGCGGGCCCTGAGGGAGCGATTCTGATCGATCCGCTGCCCCTGGACCCGATGGCTGCCGAGGCGCTGGGGCCCGTGCAGGCGATCTGCCTCACCGGAGGCTTCCACCAGCGGTCCGCCTGGCGGCTGCAGCGTGAGCTCGAGGTGCCGGTCTGGGCCCCAAGCGGCGCCCGGGTCGGGGGCCGGCCGGACGCCTGGTTCGGCGACGGAGCCAGCCTGCCCGGGGGGCTCACGGCGCTGGACCGGCCCGGGCCGACCTCTCCCCATTTCGTGCTGGACTGGACCAGTCCCGGGAGGCGCAGGGTGCTGTTCATCGCGGACCTGCTGATGCGGGCGGCCCGGGAGACCTTCTTCTTCGTTCCCGACGACCATCAACAGGATCCGGCGCGCAGCCGGGAGAGCGTGCGCCGGCTGCTGGAGACGTCTCCTGACGTGCTTTGTCCCGCCCACGGGGATCCGGAGCCGGAGAATGGACGACGGGCCTTGGAGGAAGCTCTGGCGGCGGACCAGGGCCGGGGCGGGGGGTAGATCAGGCGCGGTACGGGGGTGGCTGGGGTGCAGGGATTCGAACCCCGATTCTACGGTCCAGAGCCGCATGTCCTGCCATTGGACGACACCCCAATACTGTCGCGGAATCGCGGAGTATAGCAAAAGCGTGGCGCCCACGCCGTGGACGCCCGGGGGCCTGTTGACGGACCCGTTGAAAGCGCTAGAATCCTCCGGTTCCCGCGTCCAAAAAGCGGGAAGACAGCGTGCCCGGAGAGGTGGCCGAGTGGCTTAAGGCACAGGTTTGCTAAACCTGCGTAGGTTCACCCCTACCGAGGGTTCGAATCCCTCCCTCTCCGCCAGCGCACGCCAATGTGGCCTTGATCCAGGGTAGCTCTTCGGTCTCACTGTTGCCGACGGTCGGCCCAGGGCGGCTTGTTCATCTCGATTTGCCTTCCCCTGCGCCGCGTCACTTCCGTTCGCGGTTCTAAGTCTTGCCACATACTCGCCACCGAGGCCGACAAAACACAATCCGGCTCAAGCACATCGACGCTTGTCGCGAATGCGAGCAGTCTCCTATCTCAGCGAAAGGCGTGAAGCCGCGAGAGGCCGAACTCGAATTGTTCGGGGCAGCTAGTTCGAGGTGGTGTCTCCGGTTGCAGGGCTGGGTTCAGCTGCGATTGGCTTGCGCAGGCCGATCTCATGCGCGGACCTCCGGACGACGCCGGAGAAGTTCTTCCCGCTAAGTCCCGTTCAGCTCGACTCGAAATGTGCTGTGGAGCAGCTAGAAGGCGATGGCGATCAGCCCAACCACATACGTCAATCGATGTAGTCGGAGTCGGGATCGAAGTGGTGACGGAGCTGTTCCAAGACTCTGGGGTCGACGTGGATCTCGGGTTCCTTCAAAACGCCTTGCACCACGCATCGACGATTCTGCTCACGGCGGTCCCCAAACAAGAGGTCGTCGACACTTTGAGTTGATGTGTCGCCCACCACAAGGCGGATTCTTCCCGCTCCACAGACCATCCGGACCTCTCGCTTGCACCTGCTATCACTCCAGGCGATTGCAGGTCGAGAATCATGGGTAAGCATGCCTAGGCCAACTTCTTCGTGCCACTCTACGCCAGGCAACCTCTTGCTCACCGCCTGAACTAGATCGTCCGGGCATTGTGCCTGCCAATCGCCGCCGGGAAACTCCACCGCGAACGTCTTGAGAGAGCACGACATAGGATCAAAACAGAGTACTTCCGACTCCTTCGACGATCCTCCAGACCACGAGTAGCAATATTTGTTGTGTAGGATCACGCCGGCTGTAGGGGCGGCTCCGTAGGAATCTTCGACTTCTCCGAAACTCATGCCAAGCGCGAGGCCGCGAGTGGAGAAAGGTCTGCAGTCGGTTTCGTGCCGCACCCCCCGTTCCAGGGCGGCCCGGGCGTCCGTGCCCCCTGCAATTGTTGGGTGCCAGTCTCTACGAGGGTCGACATTGATGTTGGGTGAACCAGTACGGGGTCGATCACCTTCCAAAGTCTCCTCTGGCAGGTAAGATGAGTTCGAATCGGCCTGGGTTGTCTCCACGGAGGATTCACCTGCCGGACAGCCGAGCGTAACTACGACCAAAACAAAAAGAAGAACTACTCTCATTGCCATCTCCTGCGTCGTGAGCTGCGTTAAGTCTTTCTGCCCGCTGAACGATGGTCCTGGCAGAAGGACTGAATGCCTCCGGAACGGCCCAGAGTTATCCCGCAGTTACTACTAGCTTAGTGAACTTGAAGTCGAACCCGGACACCACAACCCCAAAAAACTGACATTCATTGCGAGCGTCGGTTCTGGCGGCGGCGCCAATCTGGGGAGTGCTGCTCGAGACGTCTTCGGTTCTGGTGGAATGGCAGAATCGCCAGTGGTCGTGCGAATGTATGCTGGGCTCACCGCCTAGCAGTTTTCGTCGCGGATCGGACGGCCCGTCGCAGTTCGGGCAGACGATTGATCAGGTTGGAGTATCGTTCGGGCGAATGTTGGACTTCCACGACAACTCTAGACTCTAGTCGCTTCATTACTCGGCTCGCAACGCGAGTTGCTGTTTCGGGTGAAAGTTCGACGAATAGCTGCTGCGGCAGGCCCCTCAATGGGGTCCCATCGTCGCAAGTCTCTCGCAAGGACATTCTCACTAGAGCGGCCTCGATGTACTTCCTGTCGCGTTCTGGAAGCTCCAACGCAACTTCCCTTATGAGATCGCGAAACTGGCGGGCCGTTTCCGCCTCGATCATGCGGTCGAGCGCAAGAGGTTGACGGTCTACGATTTCCTCAAGGGGAGGCGTTTCCGCAGTTGCTCCGCCAACGGAAGCTAGGAAAATCAGGCTTGCGACGAGTATGTGAGAAGTACGCATGTAGGCGACCTCAATGTCGGAGTGCCGAGCAATTCTGAATCTTCGCGAATGATACGCTTGAGGACGCACGTTGGCGAGCTAATTCTCACTGCCCGTACTTTTGAAGGGCGCGGGGTGCCGACCCGCAACTCGATGTAATCCATGGAGCTCAAGGTCTACCCGTCCAAGCAAATCTGATCCCAGCAAGACAGTTTGCTGCTTGTTTCCGCGAGCTCCCGAGAAGCTGTCGCATCTCCTGAGCCGAGGCTGATCAGCCACGGTACCGAGCGCCAGCTGCTCTCTTCAGAATGCCGTATGATGCCCGGCGATGGGGCATCTACCGCTTCTCGATGAGCTCGTCGTCGTCGCCGCGCTGGCGGTGGCGGTCACGATTCTGCTGTCGCGGTTCAAGCTGCCGACCGTGGCCGGGTTGCTGGCGGCCGGCGCGCTGATGGGCCCCTACGGCCTGCGTCTGGCGACCTCCATCGACTCGATCGAGGTGCTGGCCGAGGTCGGCGTCGTTCTGCTGCTCTTCTCCATCGGTCTCGAGTTTTCCCTCGCCCGGCTCAAGGACATCTTCCGCCGGGTGGCCCTGGGAGGTTTTCTCCAGGTCGGCCTGACCGCGGGGATCGCGGCGCTGGTCGCCACGGCACTGGGGCAGCCGCCGGGTCGCGCGACCTTCTACGGCTTCGTCTTCGCCCTGTCGTCGACGGCGATCGTGCTGCGGGCCCTGGTCGAGCGCCGGGAACTGGATGCTCCCCACGGCCGATTCATCGTCGGCACCCTGATCTTCCAGGACCTCTGCGTGGTTCCGATGGTGTTGATCGTGCCGCTGCTGGCCCAGGCGGGCTCGGCGGGAGGCGCCGCCGGGGCGGTCTTGATGGCCCTGGGCAAGGCGGCACTGGTGCTCATCGGGATCGTGGCGGTTTCCCGCTTCGTGGTGCCCAAGCTGCTGGCTCTGGTCGACGCCAGCCGCAGCCGCGAGGTCTTCCTGATCGCGATTCTCGGGATCTGTATCGGTACCGCCTGGCTGACCTCCCACGTCGGCCTGTCCCTGGCGCTGGGGGCCTTTCTCGGCGGCATGGTGGTCGCCGATACCGAGTACGGCCACCGGGCGATGGGGGACATCCTGCCGCTCAGGGATGCCTTCGTCAGCCTGTTCTTCGTCTTGCTGGGCATGCTGTTCGATATCCGGGTGGTGCTGGCCCAGCCGATCCTGGTCGGCGGGTTGCTCGCCGGGTTCCTGCTGGCCAAGGGGGCGGTGGCGACCCTGGCCGCCATGGCGATGCGCTTCCCGGCCCGGGTCGCGTGGCTCGCCGGTGTCGGCCTGGCCCAGTTCGGTGAGTTCGGCTTCGTGCTGACCCAGCAGGCTCAGGCCAGCGGCTTGATCGGGGACACCGCGGTGAGGCCGCTGCTGGCCGCCGGGGTGCTCTCGATGTTCCTGACGCCGATCCTGGTGCGGGCCGCACCTCACGTGACCGCCGGCGAGAAGCTGTTGGCGCCGCTGGAGCGGTTGATCGGGGTGCGGGGCATCGATGAAGCGGAACCCTCCCACGCCACGCTCAGGGACCACGTGGTCCTGATCGGATTCGGTCTCGCCGGCCGTCTGGCGGCCCGCTCGCTGCGGGAGATCGACAAGCCCTTCGTCGGGCTCGAGCTCAACTCGGACAACGTGCGGTCCGCCCGCGCCGAGGGGCTGCCGGTGTACTACGCCGACGCCACCAGCACCGAGGCGCTGCACCACGCTCACGTCGAGGATGCGCAACTGGTTGTGGTACTGATCAACGACCCTGCCGCCGCCCAGCGGACCGTCGACACCGTCAACAGGGTGGCGCCAGACGTGCCGATCCTGATCCGCAGCCACTACCTGCTCGAGCGGGAGCCGCTCTTGAAGCTGGGCGCCCGGGACGTGGTCGCCGAGGAGGTCGAGGGGGCGGTGGAGGTCATCGCCCGCATGCTGCGGCGGATCGAGGTGCCGCGCAACGTGATCGAGGAGCGGATCCGCGACGTGCGCGCGATCTCCCAGACCAGTGATCGCCGTCAGACGATTCCCCGGTCCCGGGTCGGAGAGACCCGGGGTCTCGACGAGCTCAAGGTCGAGACGGTCTTGGTTCGCGAGGGGGCGCCGGTGGTCGGCAAATCTCCGGTGAGCATGCGGCTACGCAGCGTGACCGGGGCGCTGGTGGTCGGGGCTCGCCGCGATGGCCGGCTGCTCCAAAAACCGGACCCGACCGAAAGCTTCCACGTGGGAGACGAGGTCTACCTCCTGGGGACCGAAGAGGCTCTCGACCTGGCCATCGACCTGTTCGAGCCGGGCACCAAGCAATAAAAAAACGCCCCGCCGAAGCGGGGCGTCTTCGTGTCGGCTTGGCCGGCGCCTACTGGCGCTGGATGCGGTCGCTCTGGTTGACCGAACCCGGGCTCGAGACGTCGAAGCTGACGCGGTCGGCCTGGACCATCTCGAGCAGCACGTCCTCGAAGGTGACGTTGTAGAAGAAGTCATGCTCGGCGGGGACGTTCTCGCCGGGCAGGCCCGCCTGGTCGCGGAAGGTCAGGTGGAGTTCCAGGTCGTAGCGCTCGACGAATCCGTCGTCGGAGTTCTCGGGGCCGTAGAAACCGCCTCGGCGGGTCTTGATCGTGCCGTCGGGGTTGCGGATTCCTTCGGTGATCTCGATCTCACCGATCCAGGGGGCCCCCGGTCCGTCGACGGTGTTCTCGAAGGGCACGCCGTTCAAGGTGATCTGCGCCGGGCCCTGGGTCGTCAGGTAACTGTGGACCGTCGGGAGTTCGTCGGTTCCTGCCTCGGTGTCGCCGTGCCGCATCGCGTTGATCAACACCGGGTCGCCGTACTGCATCACCTCGTTGGCCACGCTGGTGTCCATCCGCAGGCCCGAGGCCTCATCGGAGGGCATGGCGAACACGTTCTGGGTGTAGGTCCAGGTGCCGTTGTCGTCGGTCCAGCTCGCCTCGATCACTCCGGCGTTGGTCACCGGGTCGACCAGCATCTGGATGTTGCCGGAGCTACGGACCGAACCTTGACCGTCGACCACCCGGCTATCCACCGGCGACGCGATCACGCCTCCGACGGAGCTGAGGCTCTCGCCGGTGGCCCGGCGGTTGATCCGGGGCGAGGCGGCCTCGGCATGGAAGCGCATGGCGCCGAGATGGCCGATGCTGTCGTCGTTGGAGCGGCTTGCGGTGGCGGCTGCCGGATCCAGCGCGGCCAGCCGGGAGAAGGCCCGATTCAGCGCGGGACGCGCCTCATCGAGATTCACCGGAGCACCGGCCTGGGGTGCGGGACCGAAGTTGTTGCCGCTGCTCCCCAGAGTGGTCTGGGGCAGCCCGGCGGCGAAGGAGCGGGACGGGCCGCCGATGGTGTCGATCTGGACGATCTGCATCATCACGTCCTCGAACACCAGGTGGTAGAAAAAGTCGAAGATCGGCGGGAAGTTCCCCGGCGCCATCGGGAAGCGCTCGTCGTGCCAGGTCAGGTGCACTTCCATGTCGTCGTTGGTCAGCATGCCGTTGGCACCCTGGCTGGGGTTGTAGATACCCCCGTCGAGCGTGCGCACGGTGCCGTCGTTTTGCCGCGCGCCGATGGTCGCCATCAGGTGACCGTCCCAGTAGGGGGAGGGCAGCCCGTAGACGTTGGGGAACTCGGAACCGTTGAGGGTGCTGGTGCCCTTACCCCACAGTCCGAAGTAGGTGTAGACGGTCGGGAGTACGGGCAGGCCTGCGGTGGTGTCTCCGTGAAGGTAGACGTTTCCGATGGCTGCCTCATTCAGCATGATGTCCCGGGCGGACTTCGACGTGCCGAAGCGGACACCCGAGGGGTGGTGCGGGTGGTAGTGAGTGAACTGCTCGTAGAGCCAGTCGCCGTGCCGGTCCTTCCAGGAGGCTTGAAGCACACCCTGTTCAGTGACCGGGTCGATGCTGAGCAGCAGCTCTCCATCGACCGGCGTGGACCCCTCCCCATCCCAGACGAAGGAGTCGACCGGGCGGGCGGGGATGCCGTGCAGTTCATGGGTTACTTCGCCGGTCACCTCGCGGTTGACCCGCGGGCTGCGGCCGAAGATGGTGTAGCGAATCGGACCGCTCCCGATCGCCGGCCGGGCGGTCGGCGACGGTGTCGGCAGACCGGCCAACGCGTCGGCGGGACCGTGATGGTGGTTCTTGGCCTTTCCGGCCAACGTCTCGCCGGTGACCGTGGTGGTCATCGCTTCCTGGCTTGCCGGTCCGGGTACGCCGGGAACCAGATCCAGGGTGCGCCGTCCGAAGTCGGAACCCACCGCGATAACACATCCGACCGCGACCAGGGCGGTGCCGGCGAGAAGCAAGGATTGCTTACGGAGTCTCATGACTGCGTTTCTCCTTACGGACAGGCGTTGTTCACGACGCGCAGGGCGCCGTTGGACTGATCGCCCAGCGACCCTTCGGTGCCGCCGGCATCCCGCGAGACGAGGTAGAAGAAGCCGTCGCCCCGGGTCGGGATATCGAGGTCGTTGACGTAGCGGGTGGTCAGGCCGTTGGCGAAGCAATCCGCCAGCGGCAGCAGCGCCGGAGTGCCCAGGTCGCCGCGGTAGACGTTGTAGCTGTCGGCGTCGGCTTCCGGCTCCCAGCGGATCTGGTTGCCGTCGACGATCACACCCTGTACCAGAGCGTCGTCGTCGTCGCAGGCGTTGCCGATGTTGTCCAGGTCCTCGTCCTGCTGGGTGTCGTTGGGCACCGTCGGGCAGTTGTCCGAGGCGTTGTCCACGCCGTCGTTGTCGTCGTCGGTGTCGGTGCCGTTGAGCACCGAGTCGCCGTCGATGTCGTCATCGCAGGCGTCGCCGATGCCGTCACCGTCCAGGTCGCGCTGGGCCGGGTTGGCGTCGGCCACGCAGTTGTCCGAGGCGTCGCCGATCTGGTCCAGGTCGGTGTCGATCTGGTCGGCGTTGGCGTCGAAGGGGGAGTTGTCGACGTTGCCGCACAGGCCGTCACCGTCGATGTCGTTGTCCGGGTCGGCCGGGCAAAGGTCGCAGGCGTCGACCAGGTTGTCGGCGTCGCTGTCGTTGGCGTTCTGGTTGAACGCCGGGGTGCAGGCCCGGGTGATCTGGATGTCGTCGACCGCGGCCTCGAGCACGCTGAAGTTGCTGGAGCCGGTGCTCTGGGCCTGGAAGCGGATCTGCATGGTGTTGGTGAAGCTGGTGAAGGCACCGAGGTCGAAGCGGACCCGGGTCCACTGGTTTTCGTCGTCGGAGATCTGCTCCAGCGGAATCCAGCTACCGCCGTTGTTGTCGGAGACCTGGGCGCGGAAGGTACCGCCGCCGCCGAAGAAGCCGCCGTCGGTGGAGACGAAGCGGGCGAACTCGATCTGGGCGGCATCGACGCCGGCCAGGGAGAAGCTGGGGGAGAGCAGGGTGGTCACGCCGCCGTCGACGTCGTCGGTGTCGTTGCCGCCGCCGGTGTTGCCGGTGACGAAGCACTGGACGCCGGGGGCCGGAGTCGCGTCGTCCTCCGGCTGGACGTTGCCGCCGCTCTTGCCGATCGGGTCGCCCCGTTCCCAGATACCGGTGTTCGCCGTGTCGCCACCGACGCCCTGGGACCAACCCTGGTCGGTCTCGGCATCGTCGGCCAGGAAGGCCGCACCGAGTTCGAGCACGATGCCGCTGGTGCCGCCGGTGGTTTGCAGGATGCGGGTTTCCTCCGGCGAGAAGCCGAAGGCGCTGGCGGTCAGCACGTAGCCGCCGACCGCCACGTCACCGATGGTGAAGGTGCCGTCGGCAGCGGTGGTCAACGAGAGGTTCAGCGCCGGGATCTCGACGGTGGCGCCGGCGATGGGGTTCTGGTTGTCCGCCCGGCGTACGACACCGTCGAGGGGCCCGGTGGGCAGGCGCACCAGCTGAGCGTCGACCTGGACGCTGCCGTCGAGCAGCATGTCCTCGCCGGAAATCAGCGCGGTGCTGTAACCCGGAGCACTGATCCGCAGCTGCACCGGGCCTTCCGGCGCGTAGAGGCCGAAGCCGCCGGCGTCGTTGGAGAAGGTCTCCTGGCCGTCGGCAAGCACGACGATCCGGGCGTTCTCGACCGGGTTGCCGCTGCCGCCGTCGGTGACCGAGCCGGTCAACACGCCGCCGGTGGGCTCGTACTCGAAGATGTAGAGACCGGTAGAGATGTCGCTGATCAGGATGTAGCCGCGGGGGTCGTAGGGGTAACAGCCCCAGGCGCCGGCGGTGCCGGTGTCGCCCGACGGCAGGGTGTCGTAGCTACCCAGAGTCACCGGGTTGCGCGGGTCGGTCAGGTCGAAGTACTGCAGACCGATTCCGTAGTGGGACACGGCGACGCGGGTGTTGAACGGCGCGTCGTCGAAGTAGGCGTTGTGCGGAATCGTCGAGGCGTTCGGCTGGAACGCCGACAGCAGCGGCGGATCGCCGGGTGCCGAGAGGTCGGAGATGTCGTAGGCGGCGACCGGCGAGCTGGTGGTCTCATCGGTGGTCACGCAGACGCTCTGGTCGTCGTTGGCCCAGACGTTGTGGGTGAAGTTCAGCGGAGTCGACCAGATCTTGAGCTGCTGCAGGTTGTTCAGATCGGTGGAGTCGAGAATCTCCTGCACGCCGTTGTTGATCTCGGAGAAGTAGGCGGTGTTGCCGGTGATGTAGGCGTCGTGGACGTAGCGGACCTGCCAATCGGCCAGTTCCACCGGGTTGGCACCGTCGGTGGCGACGTCGAGGATGCGGGTGCCGTTGTTGGCGCCGACCACGTACAGATGACCGAGGTCCTCGTTGAGGGCCACGTTGTGCGAGGTCGAGATGCCGCCGGTGTAGGTCTGGACCAGCACCGGGTTCAGCGGGTCGCTCAGGTCGAACACCCGGATGCCGCTGCTACCCCCTTCGGAGCCGACGTAGGCGAAGTTGCCGAAGGCCTTCATGTCGCGCCAGGAGCTGTTGACGCCGGAGAAGTAGGCGACTTCCACCGGGTTGGTCGGATCGGTGATGTCGACGAACGACGTGCCGTTCACGCCACCGAGGATGGCGAGGAAGGTGGTGCCGTTGTTCCAGCCCCAGATGTCGTTGTAGTTGTCGGGAGCGCGCGGGTCGAGGCTACCCACCAGGCGCATGCGCAGCGGATCTTCGTCCACCTCGCCAAGGCTGGTCCCGTAGTCGATCGCCGGGGCCTGGTTCAGCTCGCCGAGCACCATCTCCATGCCCAGAGTCGTCGGCAGCGGGCAGCTGTCTTCGGTCTCCGCGTTGCCGGCGTTGCTGGCCCATTTCGAGATGCGGAACGAGAGCCGCAGGCTGTCCTGGTCGAAAGCGGTCTCGGGAATGACGAGGTCTTTACCGTATCCCGGGCCGTCGTTGGTCAACCGGAACTGCAGGTCGCCGGACTCGGAGCTGCCGCTCTGCCAGGTCGCGTCGTACTCGACGGCCAGGTGGGGCAGGTAGGTGCCGACCCGGCTCTTGTGCTGCCGGGTGTCCCGCCAACGGATCAGCAGGTCGACGGCCACTGCAGGGATCACGTCGTCGTCGTCGTTCAACATGGTGGTGCGTTCGGCCCGGGCGTGGATTTCCCGGTCGCCCAGATGAATCGTCTGCCCCGGTTCGAGGGTCAGCGTGTTGATCCCCTGGTAGCAGTCGGGCGCCGCCATGGCCGGAAGCGATACGGCGGCGACGAGCAGTGCAATTATGACGTGATAGCAACGATTCAGACGGACCGCGCCGGTCCCGGAACCCTTGAGCATGAAAGCCCCCCTTGGCGGTGACCCTTAAGCAGCGGCACCGTGGACGGATCGTGCCGCGCGACCCCGAGAATTCCGGGGACACGCGGTTTTTACGTTCATATGGCTGTCGTGTCAACGACGCCGATGGGGTAGGCGTTGTTAATTCTTATAAGACGGTCAGCTCGTCGGAGAGGGTCCGGAGGACCATATCGACGTCGTCGGCGCTCAGAACCATCGGCGGCTTGATCTTGAGCACATTATGAAGGGGGCCGTCGACGCTGAGCAGGACACCCCGGCGCTTCATCCGTTCGATCAGCTCCGCGGCCTCGGTATCTGCGGGTTCCAGGGTTTTCCGGTCCCGGACCAGTTCGATCCCGAGAAAAAGCCCCTCCCCGCGGACATCCCCGATCAGGGCGTGCTTTTCTTTGATTAATTCTAATCCGCGTTTGAAGCGGCTGCCGACCTCGAGGGCGTGCTGCTGCAGCCCCTCCTCGTCGACCACGTCCAGGACCGCCATGCCGATGGCGCAGGAAACCGGGTTGCCGCCGAAGGTGGCGAAGAACTCCATGCCGTTGGCGAAGGCGTCGGCGATCTCCCGGGTGGTGACCACCGCGGACATGGGGTGGCCGTTGCCGATGGGCTTGCCCATCACCACGATGTCGGGGACCACATCCTGGAGCTCGAAGGCCCAGAAGCGGCTGCCGACCCGGCCGAAACCGACCTGGACCTCATCGGCGATGCAGATGCCTCCGGCGGCCCGGACATGTTCGTAGGCGCGCTGAAAGTAGCCTGCCGGCGGGATGACCTGGCCTCCGCAGCCGAGCAGCGATTCGCTGATGAACGCCGCAGGCGGCGTGGACATGTCGCCGATCACCCGGCCCAGGTCGTCGGCGTAGGCCCGGCCGGTCTCGCTGCTCATACCCTTGTGGACGCCCCGGTAGCCGTCGGCCACCGGCACCACGTGGACCCAGGGCTCGGGGCGGCCCCGGCCCCCCTTGCCCATGAACTTGTAGGGGCTGATGTCGATCAGGGTCGAAGTGTGTCCGTGGTAGGCGCCATCGACCACCAGGAGATCCTTGCGGCCGGTGGCGGTCCAGGCCAGGCGCAGCGCCAGTTCGTTGGCCTCGCTGCCCGAGTTGACGAAGAAACAGACGTCCAGCCCGGCGGGCAGCTTGCCGCTCAGCCGTTCGGCGTAGGCGGTCAGTCCGTCGTAGACGTAGCGCGTGTTGGTGTTCAGCTGCGCCATCTGCCGCTGTCCCGCCTCGACTACCCGGGGATGGCAGTGGCCCACATGGCAGACGTTGTTGACCAGATCCAGGTAGGGACGGCCCCGCTGGTCGTAGAGATAGGCGCCGGCGCCTCGCACGATCTTCAGCGGTTCCCGGTAGCTCAATGACAGCGCCGGCCCGATATGCCGCCGCCTCGCCTCCCGCAGGTTCATCAGCGGAGCGCCCCGGTCGGCGAAGGGATCGATTCCGGTTTCGGCGGCCAGGGCACTACCGATCTCCGCCGGGTCGTCGGCACCGAGCTTCTCGAGTAGCCGCCAGGCCGGCCCCTCGCTGACGAACCAGTTGGGGTGGTCGGGATCGATCTGCCGCCGCTCGGCGGCCACGGTCACCGTGGTGCCCAGCCGGCCGCAGATCAGCGGGTAGAGCACCGCCAGTTCGTCGGCACTCAGCGGCCGCACCGAGTGATAGCCGCCGACCATCGCGGCGCCTGCCTCGACCGGGTCCTCCCGTTCGAGCATGACGTAGGCCAGGGCGATGGCGACCTCGCAGACCGTCGGGTTGTGCAGGCAGTCGCCGAAGTCCAGCAGACCGGAGATGCGATCGCCGTCGAGCAGGATGTTCTCGTCGTTGGCGTCGCCGTGAATCAACGACCAGGGCAGGTTACCCAGTCGGGGCAGGGCACAGGCGCCGTAGAGATGGAACGCCTGCTCGAGCAGACGGCGCCGGGCAGGATCCTCGACGAGCCCGATCTTGGGGCGGTGCTGCCGCGCTGCGGTCAGATCCCAGCGGTGGGTCCGTATCGCCGCCGGATGAGAGACCCGGGCCAGGGCGAGGTCGAGCCGCGCGAGCAGGCTGCCCAACGCCCGCAGCGTCTCGGTTCCAGGCGGGGTTTCCCGATCGCACCACGCCGACCCGCTGACGAACTCCAGCAGCCGGCCGCGCAAGCCGCCGGCTCCCGCCGATCTGGCCTCGATGCTCCCACGTTTCGTCGGCCTGATTCGAGGCAGCGCCACCCCCAGGGTCGCGGCCTGGGCATGCTCCACCGCCTGGTGCTCGAGCTCCAACTCGTCGGACCGCAGCCCGGCATCGGCGAGCTTGAGCACGTAGCGCCCGCCTTCTCCGGCGGTCACCGAGTAGTTTTCGTTCTCCCCGGGAAGCCGTTTCAGCTCCCCGTCGACCCCATACGAACCGGAGAGCAACTCCCGAACCGCATCAAGCATCAAAACTCTGCCTTTGCTGTTGCATTATTGAGAGTCAGAGATGAGGAGCCCCAACGGTGTTTCCTGCCGCAGACGTCGAGCGCGCAGCGCGAGGACCTGGGAGGCTGTGCGGTAGCTCCGGAAACCGGCAAAAGGGGATTCGCCGCCGAGCACACAGTGCGAGGCGCCGAGAATCGCGCCCCCTCCGCCACGGCGCGCTCCGCGCGCCATGGCGGAGGGGGCGGGATTCGAACCCGCGAAGCTTGCGCTTTCCGGTTTTCAAGACCGGCGGTTTCAACCACTCACCCACCCCTCCGCAGGGCACGCGCCGGTAGTCTAGCGCAGGGTGACCCGGCGGGCAGGTCGTCAGAGGCAATCTCCGGAGAGCGGGAGGCGCTCCTTACTTCCGCTGCCCTGGCCGTAGTCGCCGACGGGTCCGGCGGGACCCGGGGATCCACGGCGCAGGTAGAAGAACACCTGCCCGGGGACCGGATCGTCCGGGTCTTCCGAGCCCACCGTGTCGAGATCCGCCGAGTCGTCCTCGATACAGGTCACGGCTCCCAGTTCCACCGTGTCTCCGGCCCCGGCCTGCAGCTCGGCGACATCTCCACGAATGACGTCGTAGGTCCGCCAGCGGGGATCGGCGTCCCAGCTGACCAGGGTGGGGGAGGCTTGCCCGACGCTGATGGAGGCAACGGCTCCGAAATCGCTGACGTAGACCTCGGTGGAATGGTCCGCGTTGTCGTCGATCCAGTTGCCGGCACTGGTGAACGCTGCCGCACGGCCGTCGGACGTCAGCGAGAGCCCGCCGGGGAAGGCCGCCTTGTAGCTCGAAGGCGCCCGGCGCAGCGCTCCGACACGCTCGATCGTCCCGCCGGCCAACTCGAGCCGGTAGAGATCGGTCCCGCTGGTTGCCCCGAAGAACGGAGCGTCCGAACTCCAGTAGACGTAGGCGGCGTCCTCGCTGATGGTCGGGATCGAGTTGGCGACCACGGTGGTGTCGGTGAGCTGTGTGATCAGTCCCGGCGGCTGGAACAGGAAGATCTCGAAGTTCTCGTCGGCGTTGGTGCCCAGCGGGTCGGCCCGCGAACTGTAGACGATATGGCTTCCGTCGCCGTCGATGTCGGGACTGCTCCCCAGGGCGTCGATCAGCTGCAGTCCGGTGCTGTCGTTCCGGACGCGATACATCCCGCTCCCGTTGCTGAACACGACCCAGGAGCCGTCTCCTGAAATACGTGGGAACTTGAACTGGCTGTCGTTGTCATCGGTGATCACCTGGATACCGCTGCCGTCGAGGCGCGCGACGTAGAGCTCGGCGCCGAACTCCCGGAAATCCCCGGTGTAGACGTGGCAGGACTGAAACACCATCCAGCTGCCGTCGCGCGCCACCGCAGGCGTCTGATCTCCGCACACCCCGCCCGAGGACAGCGGCTCCGGAAGCACCTGGCGCAGGTTGGAGCCGTCGGCGTCCACCGCGAGCAGGATGTGGTCCTGTTCCGGGTTGGTTCCCAGGATGTTGGATTGGGTCTCGAACACGATCGTCTGGCCGTCGCCGGTCATCGAGGAACGGTCGGCGAGGGCGTCGGTCAGGGTCACCAGCGTCACCGGGGCCTGGCCTTCGTCGACGCGGACGACGTCGTAGGTCTGAACGTAGCTCAGGCGGCTGCCGTCGCTGGAAAGGGTGGGCGGGAATATCGACAGCGGGTGGATCGGGTTGTCGGTCAGCTGTCGCGGGTTCGCGCCGTTTCCGTCGCGGATCACCAGTTCGAACCCACCGTCGGGGTTGTTGCCGAAGGAGATATCGGCTCCGAACTGACGGTAGACCACGCGGCTCCCGTCTCCGGCAACGGCCAGATCGTCGATGCCGTAGAAGGTGGAGTGGTCGGTCAGAGTGCTACGCGCACTGCCGTCGGCGTTGACCCGCCAGACTTCACGGAATCCGTCGGGGTTCTCGACGGGGTCGACCAGCGTATCCAGGTAGAACAGGACCGATCCGTCGTCGGTCAGCCGGGGTAGTTCGGCCCAGGAGTCCTGCAGCGTCGCCTGGGTCAGGTTGCTTCCGTCCCAGTCGACGAGGAACACCTGGTTCGATTCGTCAGGGTTGCCACCGGTGTAGTCGAACTCGCTGGCGAAGGCGATTCGGGAGCCGTTACCGCTAAGGTGGCCTTCGGTGCCGCCGTCGGTGGTCAACTGCCGGAGGCCGGTCCCGTCGGCCAGCACCGTGAAGATCTCGAAACTCCGGTCGGCGTTCTGGCCGGTCAGATCGTTGGTGTCGTGGAACACGATGCGGGAGCCGTCGTCGCTGATCGACATGCCGCCGCCGAGGAACAGGGAGGGCGCCGAGGTGAGTTGCTGTAGGTTGGTGCCGTCGACGTCGATGATGAACATCTGGCGGCCCCGCCCCGGGTTGGTGCCGAGGGGGTCGATCGCCGAACGGAACAGCACCCGATTGCCGGACCCGGAGAGGATGGCGTCGTCGATCGGATCCGAGCCCGCCGGGTTGTCGGTGACTTGAACGATTCCGGTGCCGTCGGAGTTCATCAGGAACACCTCGACGCTCTGGTCCCGGTTCTGCCCGGTCAGGTCCGACGCCGAGAGGAATGCCAGCTTTTGCCCGTCATCGCTGACCGAGACCCGGCCAAAGGGTGAGACGCCGTCGCCGAAGCTGCTCAACTGGGAGCCTGCGCCGGTCGAGCCGTCCCACGATACGAGCTGCCAGGCCCGTTCCGGGTTTGTCCCGAACGCGTCGGCCGAGTCGGAGACGTAGATCGTCGCACCGCTGCCGTCGATGGCCGCCGGGCCGAACCGGCTCGATTCAACGTGGGTCCACTGGCGGGTCACCTGGGCGCTCAGGTCTCCGGAGAGAACCACGCTCAGGGCCAAGGCGCAGACGGTCGAGACGAAGTATCTCATCAGAAGCCCCCCCTCATGGCGCTGGTGGCGCCGAGGCCCCCGGCCGCGCGGGGAACCCGGCGCGATACCTGGATCATACGTCGAAGCCGATGGGCAAACCATCGCCACCCGGCCAGAGGTTGCGGACCGCGGGTTCGCGCAGGACTGCCGGAGACTCGCTCGGCTTCAGCCGATCCGTTCCATCCCACCCATGTACGGCCGCAGCGCCTCGGGAATCACCACGCTGCCGTCGGCCTGCTGGAAGTTCTCCAGAATCGCCAGAAGCGTTCTACCCACCGCAAGCCCGGAGCCGTTCAGGGTGTGGGCCAGCCGCGGCTTCGCGCCCTTTTCGGCGCGGTAGCGGATCTTGGCCCGCCTGGCCTGGAAGTCGGTGCAGTTGGAGCAGGAGGAGATCTCGCGGTAGGCCTGCTGCCCCGGCAGCCAGACCTCGATGTCGTAGGTCTTGGCGGCGCCGAAGCCCATGTCGCCGGTACAGAGCGTCACCACCCGGTACGGGAGTTCCAGACGCTTCAGCACCTCCTCGGCGTGGGAGGTCAGCTTCTCCAGTTGTTCGTAGGACTGTTCCGGCGTCGTGAAGTGAACCAGCTCCACCTTGTCGAACTGGTGCTGGCGGATCAGCCCCCGCACATCCTTGCCGTAGGACCCGGCCTCGCTGCGGAAGCAGGGGGTGTAGGCGGTGTAGGAAATCGGCAGTTGCTCCACGTCGAGGATCTCGTCGCTGTGGAGGTTGGTCAGCGGCACCTCGGCGGTGGGGATCAGGTAGAAGTCGTGGGGGTGGACCTTGAACAGGTCCTCCTCGAACTTCGGTAGCTGTCCCGTGCCGTAGAGGGAATTGCCGTTGACCATGAACGGGGGCAACACCTCGGTGTAGCCGTGCTCTCCGGTGTGCATGTCGAGCATGAACTGAATCAGCGCCCGTTCGAGCCGCGCGCCCGCCCCCATCATCACCGCGAAGCGGGCGCCGGTCAGTTTGGTCGCCCGCTCGAAATCGATGATGCCCAGCTCGGGTCCCAGGTCCCAGTGCGCCTTGGGCTCGAAGTCGAAAGACCGCGGCTCGCCCCAGGTGCGGGTGACCGGGTTGTCCTCCTCGCTCTTGCCCACCGGCACGCTCTCGTCGGGCAGGTTGGGAAAGGTGGAGAGCTGGTCGGTGAGCTGTTGCTCGACGTCGTTCAGCTCCTGTTCGAGGGTGGTGATCCGGTCACCGATCTGGCGCACCTCGTCCTTGGCCTTGGCCGGGTCCTCGCCCGCCTTGATCCGCTCTCCGATCGACTTCGACGCTTCCTTGCGCTGCCGCCGCAGGTCCTCGACCTCGACGAGCAGTTCCCGCCGGCGCCGGTCGTGGGCCTGCACCGGTTCGAGAGAGGCGTCCATCCCGCGGTTGCGCAGCGCGGTTTCGACGGCTTCAGGGTTCTCCCGGACGAAAGTCGGGTCGAGCATGGCGGTCTCCTGGTCGGAAACGGCGCATTATAGCGCGCGCTTCCGGTGCTATCATGGGGCTTCATGGACAAGCTGAAGATCACCGGAGGCGCCCGGCTGAATGGCCGTGTCGAGATCGCCGGTGCCAAGAACGCCGCCCTTCCCGCCCTTGCCGCCTGCCTGCTGACCGACCAGCCGGTCGAGCTCTCGAAGCTCCCCAAGGTTCGGGACGTTCGCACCATGCTGCGGGTGCTGGAGCAACTGGCCGCGTCGGTCACCGAGACCGAGAGCGGCTCCTCGATCATCACCGCCGATCGCTACGCCTCCCACGAGGCGCCCTACGATCTGGTCAAGACCATGCGGGCTTCGGTACTGGTGCTCGGGCCGTTGCTGGCCCGCTACGGCCGGGCCCGGGTTTCGCTGCCCGGCGGCTGTGCCATCGGCGAGCGCCCGATCAACTTCCACATCGAGGGGCTGCAGCGCATGGGCGCCGACGTGACCCTCGAGCACGGCTACGTCGAGGCCCGGGTCGAGGGCAAGCTCCACGGGGCGCGGCTGAGCTTCCCGACCAAGTCGGTGACCGCCACCGAGAACCTGATGATGGCGGCCTGCCTGGCCGAGGGCACGACCACCCTGATCAACTGCGCCGAGGAGCCGGAGATCGTCGACCTGGCCGAATTGCTCAACGCCATGGGCGCGTCGGTTCACGGCGCCGGCACCGACGAGATCCTTGTCGAGGGTCGGCCGTTCCTCCACGGCGCGAAACACCGGGTCATCTCCGACCGCATCGAGGCGGGGACCTACCTGATCGCCGGCGCCATGGCCGGGGACCGGCTCGAACTGGTCGATTGCGATCCGTTCCACATGCGGCCGGTGCTCGAACAGCTCAGCGGAGCCGGGGTCGATATCGAAGTTTCGGAGCGGACGATCACCGTCACCGCCCCTGATCGCATCGAGGCCCGGGATCTGCGGACGTCACCCCATCCCGGCTACCCCACCGACATGCAGGCCCAGTACATGGCGATGATGACCCAGGCCCACGGCACTTCGGTCATCGCCGAGACGGTGTTCGAGCGCCGCTTCATGCATGTGGGTGAACTGCTGCGCATGGGCGCGGACATCCGCATCGACGGCCACACCGCCGTGGTGGTCGGCCCGACCAAGCTGACCGGTGCCCAGGTGATGGCCACCGACCTGCGCGCCTCGGCCAGCCTGGTGCTGGCGGGGCTGGTGGCCGACGGGGTCACGGTGATCGACCGGGTCTACCACCTCGACCGGGGGTACGAGCCGATCGAGCACAAGCTCGGGGCGCTGGGGGCGTCGATCGAGAGGATCCGCTCGTGAGCGGCTGTCTGTTCTGCAAGATCGCGGCGGGGGAGATCCCCTCCGAGGAGGCCTACGCTGACGAGGAGGTCTACGGCTTCCACGACATCAGCCCCCAGGCGCCGGTCCACGTGCTGTTGATCCCACGCAAGCACATCGCCTCGATGAACGACGCCTCCGAGGCCGACGGCGCGCTGTTGGGGAAACTGCTGTTGGCGGCCCGGAAAGTGGCGGCAAAGCTGGGAATCGCCGAGGGCGGCTACCGGCTGGTCAACAACTGCGGCGAGGACGGCGGCCAGACCGTCCACCACCTCCACGTGCACCTGCTCGGGGGGCGGGGCCTGGCATGGCCGCCCGGTTGAGTCTGGGCTAGAATCCCCGTTCTACCTGCTATCTGAAGCTTCTAACGCGACCGACGCGCCGATCCCCTCCATGGGCTGCGGCGTGAACCCCACCCGGAGGCCCTTCATGCGGAATCCCGTGATCGTCAGTGCCGTCAGAACGCCGATCGGCAAGTTCCAGGGAACCCTCTCGTCCATTCCGGCTACCCGGCTGGGCTCGATCGTGATCCGTGAGGCGGTCCAGCGGGCGGGCATCGACCACGGCGAGATCGACGAGGTCCTGATGGGCAACGTCGTCGGAGCCGGTCTGGGCCAGGCCCCGGCGCGCCAGGCGGCCATGGGCGCCGGCTTGCCCGAGACGATCCCCGCCGCCACGGTCAACAAGGTCTGCGGCAGCGGCCTCAAGACGGTCATGTTCGCCGCCCAGGCGATCAAGGCCGGCGACGCCGAGCTGATCGTCGCCGGAGGCATGGAATCGATGTCCAACGCCCCGCACATGCTGCTCGGCTCGCGTAACGGCTACCGCATGGGCCACCAGAAGATCGTCGATTCGATGATCCACGACGGCCTGTGGGATTGCTACAACGACTACCACATGGGCATGACCGGCGAGGTGGTTGCCGAACGCTACGAGGTGACCCGCGAGCAGCAGGATGCCTGGGCGTTGCAGAGCCACCAACGCGCCGTAGCCGCCATCGATGCGGGCAAGTTCAAGAAGGAAATCGTCGCCGTCGAGGTGCCCCAGCGGAAGAAAGATCCGATCGTCTTCGACACCGACGAGTCCCCCCGGCGTGAGACCTCCCTCGAAGCGTTGGGCAAGCTCCGCCCGGCGTTCAAGCGGGACGGCGGCACGGTGACCGCGGGCAACGCCCCGGGGGTCAACGACGGCGCCTCCGCCACGGTGGTCTGCTCGGCGGCCAAGGCCGAAGCCCTCGGTCTCGAACCGATGGCCGAGATCGTGGCCTACGCCTCCAGCGGCCTGGCGCCGGAGCTGGTGATGATGGCGCCCGAGACCGCCGTGCGGATGGTCTGGGAGAAGACCGGCTGGGGGGCCGACGAGGTCGACCTCTACGAGTTCAACGAGGCCTTCTCGGTGCAGCAGGTCGCCCTCGGCAAGGTGCTCGGCGTCGACGCCTCCAAGCACAACGTCCACGGCGGTGCGGTGGCCCTCGGTCACCCGATCGGCGCCTCCGGCGCCCGCTGCCTCACGACCCTGATTCATGCGATGGAAGACCGCGGTGCCAAGAAGGGCATCGTGGCCCTGTGCCTCGGCGGCGGCAACGCGGTTGCCATGGCCGTCCAGCGGAGTTGAGTGTGAGCATTCAGAAGATCGGAGTGATCGGCGCCGGCCAGATGGGTAACGGCATCGCCCACGTCACGGCGGCTGCCGGGCTGGACGTCGTGATGTGCGACATCCAGCAGGCCTTCGTCGACAAGGGCCTGGCCACCATCGACAAGAACCTGCAGCGGGGCGTCGACAAGGGACGCATGACCGCCGAGGAAAAGGCCGCCGTGATGGGCCGCGTGAGCGGTGCGACCAGTCTGAAGGAGCTGGCCGGCTGCGACTTCGTCGTCGAGGCAGTGGTCGAGAACCTCGACGTGAAGACCAAGATCTTCGCCGAGCTCGATTCGGTCTGCCGCGCCGGCGTGATCCTCGCGACCAACACCTCGTCGATCTCCATCACCAAGATCGCAGCCGCCACCGAGCGCCCGGAACTGGTCATCGGCATGCACTTCATGAACCCGGTGCCGGTGATGAAGCTGGTCGAGGTGATCCGCGGGCTGGGTACCTCCGAAGAGACCACCAAGGCCACGCTGGAGCTGGCCGAGAAGCTGGGCAAGACCGCGGTGGAATGCCGGGACTTCCCCGGGTTCGTCAGCAACCGCGTGTTGATGCCGATGATCAACGAGGCGATCTACTGCCTCTACGAGGGCGTCGGCGAACCGGAAGCCATCGACACCATCATGAAGCTCGGGATGAACCATCCGATGGGGCCGCTGACCCTGGCCGACTTCATCGGCCTCGATACGTGCCTCGCGATTCTCGAGGTGCTCCACGAGGGGCTGGGCGATCCCAAGTACCGCCCCTGCCCGCTGCTGCGCAAGCACGTCGAGGCCGGTTGGCTGGGCCGCAAGACCGGCCGCGGCTTCTACGACTACTCCAAGTAGCGCTCGATGGGGACGGTGCGGCTCGAGATCGCGCTGGCCGTCCCACTGCGTGACGGCGCCGTGCTCGTGGCCCGGCGCCGCAGCGATGCCCATCAGGGCGGCCTCTGGGAGTTTCCCGGCGGCAAGCTCGAGACGGGCGAAACCGCCGCCGAAGCCGCGGCTCGTGAACTCTCCGAGGAGACCGGGCTCCGCGCCGCAGGCTTCCGGTCGCTGATCAAGATCGAGCACGACTACCCCGATCGCACCGTTCGTTTGCACGTGTTCCTGGCGGTCGACTGCAGCGGTACGCTGAGCATCGACGGCGGCCGTGAGCACGCCTGGGTCGCGCCCACGGACCTCGCCGGGTTGGAGATGCCCGCGGCCAACCGTCCGATCGTCGAGGCGTTGCTCGCCGCGCTGGGCGGTCGATGAGCGAACCCCGTACCGTCTTCCCCGTCGGACCCAAGGATGCGGGCAAGCGTCTCGATCGTTTCCTGCAGGAGCGCATCCCAGGGGTCTCCCGTTCCCGCATCCAGCAGGCGATTCGCGAGCGGGTCAGCCTCTCCTGGGGCGACGAACCCCGTCCCTCGCGCCCGGTGATGCCCGGTGGCGAGGTGCGCATCGAACCGAAGCCCTCGGACGAGATCGTGCGGGACGTGCCGATCCCGGTCTTGCGCCGGGGTGACGGGTGGCTCGCAGTCGACAAGCCCTCGGGCCTTCCGGTGCACCCGGTCAACAAGGTCAAGGAGAACAGCCTGATCCGCATGCTGCGCCGCCAGGAGGGGGTGGAGGAACTGCGGCTGGTGCATCGCCTGGACCGGGAGACCACCGGGGTGCTGCTGATCGCGGCGACCCCGGAGGTATCCCGCAAGCTTGCGGGAGCTTTCGAGCGCCATGCGGTGGCCAAGGAGTACCTGGCTGTGGTTCGCGGTCGGGTCGCGGAGGACCGGGGCGAGATCGAACTCGCCATCGAAGATGACCCGGACTCGCCGATTCGCGACAAGCGCCGGGCAGGAGCCGGGCAACAGGCCAGGACCGGGTGGCAGGTCGAGGGCCGCGGCGTCAACCACACCTTGTTGCGCCTCTATCCCCGCCAGGGGCGCCGGCACCAGCTACGGGTTCATCTGGACGCGATGGGCCATCCGATTCTCGGGGACATTCTCTACGGCCGCGATCCTCAGGGTTTTCTCGACATGGTCGAGGGCCGCGGCGATCCACGGGAGCGGGAGCCGGGCCCGGTCCGCCATCTTCTGCACTGTGCTCGGTTGGTCCTGCCCGATCCGGCGGTGCCGGGCCGAGCGCTGGAGATCCTCGCCGAGCTTCCCCAGGATTTTCAGCCCTATCTCGAATGACCCGAAGGGTTCGCCCCTTTCCCCACCTCTAACTGTGAGGCATAATCTGCGCGCTGTTGTGAGAGGGGAGTCGCGTGGCTGATACCGACGTTTCGATCGTCGTTCCCGTGTACAACGAGGTGGAGAGCCTCGAGCCGTTGTGCCGTGAGATTCGCCAGGCCATGGGCGAGACGCCGCTGCACTACGAGTTGTTGCTGGTCGATGACGGCAGCACCGACGGCAGCCTCGAGGTGATGCAGGAGCACGCCCGGGAAGACTCCCGCATCCGGGTGCTCAAACACGCTCGCAACGCCGGTCAGTCGGCGGCCTTCGTCACCGGATTCCAGCGCGCCCGGGGGGAGATCGTCGTGACCCTCGACGCCGATCTGCAGAACGACCCGGCTGACATTCCGCGGCTGATCGCCGAACTCGACCGTTGCGACGTCGCCTGCGGCGTGCGTGTCGACCGGCGGGATACCTTCGTGCGCAGGGCCTCGTCGCGGATCGCCAACGCCGTGCGCTCGTTCGCGCTGGGCGACGGGATGTGCGACGTCGGCTGTTCGCTGAAAGCGTTCCGCACTCGCTTCGTGCGGGATCTGCCGGCGTTCAACGGCCTGCATCGTTTCCTGCCTGCAGTGGTCCAGTGGCGGGGAGCCCGGGTGGTCGAGGTGCCGGTGCATCACCGGGCCCGGCGCTACGGCGAGGCCAAGTACGGCGTGGGCAACCGGCTGTGGCGGGGCATTCTCGATCTGTTCGGCGTGCGCTGGCTCAGGGCGCGCTACATCGACCCGGACAACGTGATCGAGGTCTCGGCGGTGCGGGTCAAGCCGGCGGTCACCGGCGACCCGGCTCAGGAGTTGTCGGCCTTGGATTCCCGCTCGGCGCGCAAGCGTTCGTAGAGGTCGATCACTTCCCGCGAGTAGCGGTTGGCTTGAAATTCGCCGCCGCGCAGCTCCTGGCTCACGATCGACGGACCCCGGTTGTATGCGGTCAGAGCGATCGCCTCGTCTCCGTCGAAACGCTCGATCAACTCCTGATAGTAGGTGATTCCCAGGCGCACGTTGTGCTCGGGGGAGTGCAGGGTGGTGTCTCCCTCCCAGGGGTAGGCGTTGCGCTGGGCGACGTCCTCGGCGACGAAGGGCCGGATCTGCATCAGGCCCACGGCGCCGGCGCGGCTGACCACCCGGCTCTGAAAGGAGCTCTCCCGGGCGACGATGGCGGCGACCAGTAGCGGGTCGGCTCCCGCTTCCACGGACTCTCTGTAGACGGCATCGGCCAGGGCCTGGCGCCAGTGGTCGCTCGCGGTTCGGCGGTGCTGGCGCACCAGATCGAGGATCAACTGGTGGTCCACCGGTGGCTCTTCGACCACAGGCGGAGCGACCCGCACCTCGGGGGCCGTGATGGTCGCGGGCGTCGGGCCCTTGTCTTCGGTGTCCTGTCCGGGCAGAGCCGTGGCGGCGGCGTAGCCGGCCAGGGCCCCGATGGCGACAAGACTGAGGATCAGAAACCTCTTCATGACCGTCTCCTTGGCATCGACCCCCTCGAATTGCAAGGTGGGTGCCGCCGCAGCTCTCGATGCCTTAGTCCTTCCTTAACGGGAATCGTTTCAGTCAGGGGACATCCCGGGGCCGGAAATTCGGACCCGTTCCTACCTGTCGACTGCTACTAAATGATTGAAAAAGAAAGGTTTCACCCCTAGTTGGCCCGTTTCCGGGCCTTCCGGCGTCACAGGATCGGAGTTCCCGATTCGGCACCCGCCGACGGGGGGTGGCAGTGTGTCCGACAGAGGACGGCACGGCGTCAAACAGGCCTAAAGCGACGATCCGGCAGACCCGGAAAGTGCGGCATTTTGACGGGCCGGAGGGCGGGGGAGCCGGGATTCCGGCGATCCGGACGGGTTCTCGGGAACTCCGGCGCCGCGGAGGGCACCAAGACAGTGGGAGCCCACCGGCACGGTGCTCATGTGGGCTCAGGGACCTGATTCAGACTCTTCGTCGACGAATAGGAGTTCGCAATGAAGTTCTTCCGTGGAATGCTCCGCGACAAGCGGGGGGCTGCCCTTGTCGAGTACGGCCTGCTGGTTGCCGGCGTCGCGCTGATCGCCTCCGCCGCCGTGGCCGTCATGGGCCACAAGACCAACGACCTCGTCGGTACCGTCGCTGCGGTGCTGCCGGGCGCCCACGCCGATGACAACGCTCCGATCCTGAGCGGCAAGATCATCGAAACCCTGCCGCAGGACGCCGATGGTGACGCCGCGACTCCGGACACCATCTCCCTGAACATCACCAACGCGACCGAGCCGGGCATTCTCGAGAACTCGGAAACCGAGCGTCTCGGATCGAACCTCGGCCTTGCCGATGGTCAGATCAGCTCGCTGATCGTCGAGCCCTAAGCGACTCTGGCGTCTCGCCGGCCCCAGCCCCTCTTACCTGCGGGTCGGCGGAGATGGTGAAGCGTCCCGGGCGCAGGCCGCGCCTTCGCCCGGGGCGCCTCTTTGTGTTTTCGGGGGAATGGTATGTGGGCCTTCTGGTCACTGCTCGGCGTCGTCTCGATAGCGGCCGTGATCGATGTGCGCACTCGTGAGGTTCCCCACTGGGTCTGGGTGGCCGCCCTCCTGATCGCCGCCGCCCGCGTCGCCACCGGATCGATCGGTTGGCTCACGGCGGGTAGCGGTCTTCTTCTCGGACTGGTCATCGTTTCACTGCTCTATGCGTTTGCCGGCTTCGGCGGCGGTGACGTCAAGCTGGTAGGCGCGCTGGCGGCGAGCGTCGGGCCCCTGGGCTTTCTCAACCTCCTGATCTACATCGCCCTTGCCGGGGGCGTCCTGGCCCTCTGGGCCCTTGCGCGCAAGCGCGACGATTTCGCCTACGTCCCGGCCATTGCGGTCGGGCTCCTGGCATACGTCTGGAGATTCGAGACATGACCTCTCCGGCCGGCACCGATCGCAACGAAGCGAAGCGACGGAGCCAGCGCGGCTCGGCGCTGGTCGAGTTCGCCCTGGTCTCCCTGGTTCTGTACCTGATGATCGCGGCCACCATCGAGATCGGCCGGGTGGTCTTCGTCGCCCAGGTCATCCAGGAGGCCGCACGCGCCGGTGCCCGGGAAATCGCGACCATTCCACTGCCCGCCGGCATGACCTTCGATCAGGCACTCCAGCAACCGGAGGTGCGCGCGCGGGTCTTCGATCCCGACCAACTGGTCATCGATCGGGCCGCCTTCGCGACCCAGGCGGACCTCGACAACTTCCTGGCGAACCTGCCGCTGGTCAATCAGCTGTTGCGCCCGGTGATGATCAACGAGTCCGTCGAGATCGACGGGACCACCCGGAACCTGCTGCGCTACCCGGGGGCGCTGTTGATCGACCCGTCGACGCCGTCGGGCCTGGCGGTGGGCGTCCCGCGGGTGGTCACCCGGGAGCTCAACGGGGTCGAGACCATCGAGTGGGTTCCCGTTCTGGAAGAAGTTCGGGATAACTCGGTCCCGGGATCCGGCAACTTCAGCATGCTCGCGGCGGGCCCGCTCCGTGGCACGGCGGTGCTTCGAATCAACTATCCCTTCCAGTCCGCAGCTCTTTCGGGGTATCGCCAGAGCCTGGCCGCCGGTCCGATCGAACCCAACCTGGCGTTTCCCATCGAAGCGGCAGACGAAACTGCCGGCGGGGTCACGATCCTCGACGTGGACGGAGACGGGAACCCGGACCTGCCTGAGGCGGGGCAGTCCCTGCGGGACCCGGATAACGCCTACGGCCCCTACGCGGGCCGCTACGGTCTCGGACGGCAGGCGGTGCTGGTTCGGGACGTTCGCCCTTATCGACGGCTGTTGGCGGCTCAGGCTGCATTTCGCCGGGAGGTTTTCAGATGAGCGCAGTTCGTGCGCGACGGAGTCCGGCCTCCCGGGCCTGGATCTGGTTGGTGGCGTTGCTGCTCGGCCTGGTGCTGGTCGCGGTCCTGGTCATCGCCTTGTTCGACTTGTGGCCCGAGCCCCCCAGGCGGGCTTCCGGCCCGCCGCCCGGCCAGGTGGTGGTGCCCCTGAGTTCGGTGCCGCTGCGAGCGTTCGAGAAGATTCGCCGCGAGCACCTGTTCGTTCCCGGCACGACCAACCCAAGCGTGGCCTACCTGGATCCCGAGGACGTGCGAGCCCAGGGGATCATGACCACGTCGGAGATCCTGGGGCGGGTCCTGGCCCGGGACAAGGCCTCCGGGTACGCCTTTACGGAGAACGATTTCCTGCCCCCGGGCACCCGGGAAGGTCTGGTCGCGGGTATCCCCCCGGGAATGCGGGCGATTCGCTTGCCGGCGGAGCGGGTCGACGGGCTGTTCGGATTGCGCGCGGGAGATCGCTTCGACCTCGTTTCCACGGTGCCGCTGAATCGAAGCGTCGGCGGTGAGATCGACATGACCGGTGTCCTCGGCGGCCAGGGTGGGCTCTCCGCTTCGGGAATGAGTGCGTCGGTTCAGCTGATCGTGCAAAACGGCTACGTGGTCTCGCCGATCGGGACCCGCGCGGCGCCGGTCTTCAGCCAGACCCTGACCCGGGGTGCGATCAACCAGTCCCGTCCGATCCAGGAGATCGTGATCGCGGTGGCGCCTCAGGAGGTGTTCGCCGTGACCCAGGCGCTGGCGGTCAAGGCGGAGCTGACCTGTGTGCCTCGCTCCGGAAATTCGGAAGAACCTGTCGCGGATCCCTCTAATCTTCACGGGAACGGTACCGCGCACCCGGGCATCGGACCCGGGGGCATGTCGGTCGTGGAGACCATTCGCGGCGCCGAGCGGGGATTCCGGGCGGTGCCGCGGTCCGGACCTGATCGATGAGTCGTGCCGATTCCCAGCGGGGAGCGACCCTGGTGCAGGTCGCCCTGTTCATGTTTGCCCTGATGGCGGTGGCGGCGCTCACCGTCGATCTGGCGTTGATGAGCTGGAGCCGGGGGCAAATGCAGGTCGCCGCCGATGGAGCGAGCTTGCTCGCCCTTCAGGGCCGGGACGAGTCCGGAGTCATCCCGGGATGTGCTCCCTCGACAGCGGACTGCGAGCGCCGGCTCGACGCCCAGTCACTGGTCTCGACGATCTTCGATGATGACGGAGACCTCACCGCCGATGCGCTGCGGTTGGGAGCTGGGCCGACCCTCGAGCTTCAGCAAGTCGCGGGAGCAGGCTCCCCCTGGATTCGTCAGCTGGGCCAGTCGGGCAACGGCGTCTACGACCCGCTGCTGGAGCTCAATCTGGTGAACGAGATCGGCGGAGACATGGTCGCCGGCTCCTTCGTCGATGGGGGCGCGTCCGTCGAGGACATTGATTTCACTCGAGGCGACTTCCTCCCGGCCGCCACCCCCGACGCACCGACCGCATTCTCGATGTTGGTGCGCCTGCGCCGGGTCGGGGATGTAGAGAACGTGGCCGGCACTCGCTCGAGTGGTCCGCGTTTGCCCTTCCTCTTCGGCCAGGGAAGTGTGATGTCTTTCGAGGAGGTTGACGGTGCCTCGGCTCGCCGCGACGGTATCGGGCTACGGGCGGTCGCCATCGCCGATGCCCGCCGCGCCGGTTCGATCGGGGCGCGGGACGGTGGCCTGGCGCTCCTTGGTCGCACCGACTTCGGGTTGACCCGCACCTTCTGGGACGGGCTGACCACAGGCGCCCCGACGGTTCTGGATATCCAGCCGGTCGGAGTCGTGACCGTCACGGGCAGCATCCTTCCCGTCGGCACGTTCCTCGACGGTTCGTTCGACATCGGCGCCGTAGTGCAGCGATCCGGGCCGGCGCCCACTGCCGCCGGCGAGGGCTACGTGCCGATCTACGAGCTGGTCTCCGGAGTCGAGCGGGTGGTCGGTTTCGGCTACCTGGAAGACGTGGCGATCATCGCCGGTCAGTTGACCTTTACCAAACAGGCAAGCCGGATGGCCCGTCGCAACGCGGCGCCCCGGCCCGGGGATTCGCTGGTGGGGCTGGATGCCGCCGATCTGGCTCAGGTCCTCGCCTCCTTCGACGCCCTGGACGAGCCGCTGCTCGCCGCGGCGCTGGTGCGCTGAGATGGAACGGACCAAACGCCTCCTCGTCGTGACCTCCGACCCGCTGCTGCGGTCGGAGTTCACCGCCGCCGTCGACAGCACAGCCAGCCTGCATCCGCAGCTGACCTTCGCCTCGGACTATCGCCAGGCGATCGAGTCCGCGCGGGCGCGAAGCCCGGCGCTGGTCTTCGCCGATCTCGATGAGGGGATCGACGCGCTCAAGTCCTTCTGCGATGAGGTCGAGACGGTATCGCCCCAATCGGTCGTCGTCGGGGTGTTCCAGGACGACCGGATGAGCGACGGGCAGACCGACCGGATCATCGCGGCGCTCCGTTCCCATGCGCGAGACTTCCTGCGCCGCCCGGTTTCGAGCACCGAACTGAGCTCGATCTACGACCGCTGGATCATGCGGCCCCATCGACGGTCGAGCCGTTCGGGGGCGATCGTCTCGTTCATCAGCAACAAGGGGGGCGTGGGCAAGTCGACCATGGCGGTCAATACCGCTACGGCAATTACCGCGGTCACCGACATGCGGGTGTTGCTGGTCGATCTCTCGCTCCAGCTCGGCGTCTGCGCTTCGATGCTGGATCTGGCTCCGAGCACCACCATCGTCGACGCGGTGCGCGAACACGATCGTCTCGACGAGACGATGCTCGAGCAGATGTGTACCTCCCACTCGTCGGGTCTTCGGCTGCTGGCCGCTCCGACCAATCCCGACGAAGCTGCCGAAGTGACCGTCTCGGCCCTGACCCGGATCCTGGGGCTCTCCAGGCGGGCGTTCGACATCGTGATCGTCGACACCTTCCCGCTGCTCGACGAGCTCGTCGTCGAACTGGTCGACCTGTCGGATCTGATCTATCTGGTGTTCCACGGCATGGTGCCCGCGGCGCTGGGAGCCGAGGCCTTGGCCAATACCCTGGACGGCCTGCAGATTCCGCCGGATCGCCGGCGCCTGATTCTCAACCAGAACTATCCGCGCTTCGTCGGCGAGCTGCGTCCCGAGGATATTGCCCGGCGGCTCCAGCGGGATATCGACCACGTCATTCCCTACAACAAGCAGCTGCTTGTTGCCTCCAACGCCGGTTCGCCGCTGGGGCTGAGGCTCCGAGGACGCTTCGGGTTCGGCCGCGCGCTGGGCGGCGTGCGGGACGAGATCGTCGGTCTGCCCGGACAGACGCGGCGGGAGGTCGAATCGTGAGCCTCGATCGCCGCCGTTTCGTTCACAAGCTGGCGGGTTCCCAGACCCCGGCCGGGTCCGAGCCGCCCACCAGTCGCGCCGACTCGATGTCGGTCAAGGGAAGGCTCCTCGAGCGGATGCTCGAAGAGCTCGACCGGCGCAACGTCCTCAACGCCGATGAAGACACCGTGCGTTCGGCGGTCGGCGAGTTCGTCCAGCAAGTGCTCGAGACCGAAGAGCTGCCGCTCAATGCCAGCGAGCGCGGGCGGTTGGCCCAGGAGCTGGCCGACGACGCGCTGGGCCTCGGTCCGCTGGTCCCCCTGATGCTGGACCCGGCGGTCAGCGACATCCTGGTCAACGCTCCGGGGCAGGTCTACGCCGAGCGTCACGGGCGGCTGGAGCGCACCGACGTGCGTTTCCGCGACGAGGCGCACGTGATGCGGGTCATCGAGCGCATCGCCGCCCGGGTCGGCCGCCGGATCGACGCCTCGTCGCCGATGGTCGACGTGCGGCTCCCCGACGGGAGCCGCGTCAACGCCACGATCCCTCCGGTCTCCATCGACGGCCCGACCATCTCGGTGCGCCGCTTCGGGCGATCCCGCCTGACACGTCGCGAGCTGATGCGCTTGGGAATGATGTCCGCCGAGATGGTCCGATTCCTGGACGGCGCCGTGCGGGCCAGGGCATCCATGGTGATCTCCGGCGGCACCGGCGCCGGCAAGTCGACGCTCCTCGGCGCACTGGCCGAGACCATTCCGTCCAACGAACGCGTGGTGACCATCGAGGACACCGCGGAGCTGGTGCTCGACCAGGAGCACGTGGTGCGGATGGAAGCGCGTCCGCCCAATGTCGAGGGCCGCGGCGAGATCTCGGTGCGGGATCTTGTGCGCAACAGCCTGCGTATGCGGCCCGACCGCATCATCGTCGGCGAGGTCCGGGGCGGGGAAGCCCTCGACATGCTCCAGGCGATGAATACCGGCCACGAGGGCAGCATGAGCACCGTCCACGCCAACACGCCGCGGGATGCCCTGGCGCGGCTCGAGACGATGGTGCTGATGGCCGGCCTCGAGCTTCCCTCGCGGGCGATCCGTGAACAGATCGTCTCGGCGGTGAGCTTCCTGGTGCATGTGCGCCGCTTCGAGGATGGAGTGCGGCGGGTCGAGTCCATCGCCGAGATCGTCGGCATGGAAGGTTCGACGCCGCTGCTTCAGGAGATCTTCAAGTTCGAGCGTCAAGGCCGTCAGGGGCGCCGGATCACCGGGTCCTTCCAGCCGACAGGCATCACCCCCCGCGACCTGGTGGATTGGCGAGTACGGGGCGTCGATCTTCCCGCCGACCTGTTCGGTCCTCCCGGAACCCGCCGTGGTTGAGTTCGGGCTCATCTTGCTGCTCGCCGGCGCCGTCGCGACCGGCGGCTACCTGTACGTCCAGGCGCGGCGTCAGCAAGTGCTCGAGCGGTTCGCGGCTGAAACCGGAGAGATCGCCGATGAGCCGGCCCCGGCGCCGGTGGTCGGCTCGGTCCTCAAGCAGCGCCGGGCACTGGTCTGGTTCGTGGCGGCTGCAGTCGGGCTGATCGCCTACCTCCTCGGCTTGCGCGCCTTCTACTGCGTGGCGATCACCGTGCAGCTGTTGGTCGCGTTGCTCCTGCTCGAGGAGATGCGGGTGGAGAAATTGACCAGCAAGATCGAAACCCAGCTGGTCGAGGCGATCGACCTGATGATCGGCGCTCTGCGCGCCGGTGCGAGTCTCCCGGTGGGTATCGAGAGTGCGATCGGAGAATCGCGCAAGCCGCTTCGGCCCCTGCTGGAGAACCTCGCGGGCCGGTTGCGCATGGGGGAGGCGCCGGGCCGCGCCTTTGCCGATCTCGAGCGCCGCTTGCCGCTTGTTACCGTTCGCCTTTTTGCCCTGAGTATCGCGGTCAATATCGAGGCGGGCGGCAGTCTCGTCGATGTGCTCGTCGGCGTGGCACGCACGATTCGTGACCGGATCGAGCTGGCCCAGCGAGCCCGGGCGCAGTCGGTCCAGGCGCAGCTCTCGGCCGTCGCGATCCTGATCATCGGCTACCTGCTGGCCCTCGGGATGTGGCGGACAAACGAAGAGCGATTCCTCGGCTTCCTCGTGACCGACCTCGGCGCGATGCTGCTGGGGAGCGCCATGATCCTGCAGGCGCTGGGCCTGGCCTGGATGTCCCGCCTCAGCCGGCTGGAGGGATGATGGGGTTCTATGCCTTCATCCTGATCGTGGTCGTGCTGGCTGTTGCCGCCGTGCCCGCTTCGGTCTACATCGAGCGCCGGGTGCGGGCCCGCTCCCGGCTCTTCGCCGGCATGGACGAAGCCGAGGAGCCGGACTCGGCAACGACCCCGCGAGGAGCCCTTTCTTCGTGGCTCGGCCGGGCCGGGTACCGTCACCCGTCGGCCGCCGGTGCCTTCGTCGCGATCACGGCCGCCTTCGCCCTGGCCGGTGCGCTGCTCGGTGTTGCCGTGAGCGCCGCGGAACTGCCCGAGCAGCTGGCGAACTTCCTTCTCGAGATCCCCGGAGGCACGACCAGTGCGATGGCGCCGTTGGTGCTGTCTTCCCCCTACATCCTGTTCCTGTTTCTGGCGCTGACGCCGACGCTGGTCGTTCGCTCGGCCCGCCGTCAACGGGTCGAGCAGATCGAGGCGGACCTGCCGGTGCTGCTGGATTTGTTGGGGGCGCTCGCCGACGCAGGGCTCGGATTCGATGCGGCATTGTCGCGCATTCTCGCGGCGGACGCGTCCGATCGGCCGCTCTGGAAAGAGATGGCCCGCTTCCAGCGAGACATCGTCGCGGGCAAGCGGCGTGTGCATGCGCTGCGCGACCTTGCGTCCCGCGTCGCCGTTCCCGGGGTGTCTCTGTTCGTTTCGGCGCTGGTGTTGGCCGAGCAGGCGGGTGCCGGCCTGTCCGAGGCGCTGCGCCAGCAGGCGCTGGATGTGCGCCAGCGCCGCCGGGAGCGGGTGCTGCTTCGCGCCCAGTCACTACCGGTCAAGCTGGTTTTCCCTCTTGTGATCTGTTTCTTGCCCGGGTTGTTCGTCGTCGTGCTGGGACCAGCCGTCTACGAGTTCATCAAGCTCGCCGAGAGTGCGATTCAGCGGGCAGGCTAGGGAGCGTGTGGAAATGTTCTGTATAAACGCCCGGCGCGTGCTCGTTGTGCTCGCGCTCGTCATCCTGGTGGCAGGTTGCGCACGCAAGCGGCCCGAGACCAAGGTCAAGTGCCTGCAGCCGGCCAAGCAGTTGGCGGGCATCGTCGAGGGGGTGCGGTTCGCCGCCGAGCCCTGGCGTGAGGACCACCTGCTGGCCCCGGGCGACGAACTGGATCGAGAGGCGATGGACCGGGAGCTCAACCGGCTCGCGACCATCTGCCCCGACGAGGGTGAAGTCGCGCTGGTTCAGGCGCTTCTCGCCTCGCAGCGCGGCGAGAACCACAAGGCGATCCAGATGCTGGACCGGGTTCTCGCAGACGACAAGAGCCATCCCGAGGCGGCGGTCCTCCGGGCCAAGCTCGCCTTCGAACAGGGTGGGTCTCGCCTGGGCCTGGCGCTGTTGGAGCGGCAGATCCTGCTGCGCCCGGACCATCCGGGCCTGCGCGAAAGCCAGGCTGCCGGATTCTTCGTGGTCGGCCGTTTCGACGAAGCCCGCCGTGAGCTCCAGGTGGCCGAGGTCCTCGGCGCCCCCTCCTGGCGCGTCGCCTTCAATCTCGGCCTGATCGCCGAGTACACCGGAGATCTCAAGGGCGCTGAAGTGCTCTACGAAGAGGCCGTTCGCCTGCAGCCGCAGTGGCCCGCACCGCTCAGCCGACTGCGTGGTCTACGCGTCGAGGCTGGAGGGTTGACCCAATGAACCGACCGTCGTCTACATCCGGATTTCTCACCTCGTTGCGCCGGCTCAGAGTGCTGGTCCCGCTGTGGCTCATGCTGGTGGCGTCGGTG
The DNA here is from genome assembly GCA_001664505.1 of Acidobacteria bacterium Mor1. Classification (GTDB taxonomy): domain Bacteria; phylum Acidobacteriota; class Polarisedimenticolia; order Polarisedimenticolales; family Polarisedimenticolaceae; genus Mor1. The sequence goes on along the minus strand of CP011806.1, from coordinate 1,709,371 downwards.
GCCTGGGCCGAGGTGTCCCTGCAGGTGGCGCACCATCGCCGCCTTACCTACGGCAAGGACATCCTGCGGCTGGCCGTCGGCGACGGTGAGATCGCCGACGTGCAGTTGATCAGTAGCCGTGAGCTGCTCGCGCTCGGGCGGCAGGCCGGGCGCACATCGCTGATCATCTGGTTCGTCGACGGGACCACCGTGCGGCAGCGCCTCGCGGTCGAGCGGGATCTCTCCCTGCTCGAGCAAGCGCTCAACGATATCCACCCGGATATCCGGGTGGAGTCGGCGCCCGACCGGGACGCCCTGGTGCTGCGGGGCAACGTTCCCGATACCAGCTATTCCCAGGCGGCGGAAGCTACGGCCCGTTCGTATCTGTCGGCGGGATCCCGCGGGCGCTCCCGGGGTTCGATTCCGCTGGTGCGCGCCGCGGGGGATCCGGATCCGAGCACACCCCAGGAGACGCAGGAGCCTGGTGACGATCTGCGTGTCCAGGAGGGTGCCGGCGGCGCCGGCCAGGTGATCAACCTGATCCGGTTGGATACGCTCCCGGCCCGCATCGAGGACCGCATTCGTGCCGCCGCCGAGTTGATGGGGGCGGATGACATCGAGGTCTCGCGGATCCAGCGCGGCAACCTGCCGGACGACACCGAAGATGTGCTGGTGCTTCACGGGGAGGTTCAGGACCAGGTCGCCCTTGTGCGGGTGCTGACCCTCGCATCGCGCCTGTTCCTCGGTCAGAGCATCGATCGCTCGGACATTCGCGTCGTGGCCAACGAAGGGGGCTCCCTCATTTCCGGCCGCGGCCAGAACGGCGGCCAGGGGGGCGGCGCCGGCGGCGGCGGAGGAGGAGGAGGAGGAGGTGGTGGCGGCGGCCTCGGAGGCGGCGGCCTCGGCGGTGGCGGCGGCATCATCAACCTGAACAACAACATTCAGTCCAACATCGCCCGCGGGACGATGCTCGAGGTTGCCAGTGGCCGGATCCTCTCGGTGATCCACGTGGCGGACGTGCCTCAGGTGCGGGTCAACGTGCGCTTCTACGAGATCAACCGGACCCGGCTGCTGAACTTCACGCCGGACCTGGTCGCCGCCATGGCCGACCAGGATCAGCCGCCGCTTCGGACCCCGGTAGGGTCCGACCGGATTCAGGACTCCGGGCTCTCGACCGGCCAGGACGATATTCAGGGTGTGCTGGAATCGATCGCCGGCGGCCTGCGAGGCCAGGCCCAGTTCGTCGCCGGTGGCTTCGCCTTCGACAGCCTGCTTTCGCTGCTGGAGACCCGGGGGCTGGCCCGCACCGTATCGGCGCCGACTCTCAAGGTGTTGTCGGGAGAGATCGCGCAGTTCCAGGTGGGTGGTGAGGTGCCGATCCCGACTTCTTTCGCTCCCGCCTTCGGGAACGCCGACTCCGGTGTGTTCGAGGCGGTCGATTTCAGGCCCTTCGGCGTGCAGTTGGCGGTGCGGCCGCTGGTCGGTTCCGACGATCGAATCACCCTGGACCTTCAACCCCAGATCAGTTTTCCCGATCCGACGCTGACGTCGGTGCTGAGCGACACCACCGGCAGCTCCCAGGCGAGCACCGCCTTCGAGACCCGCTCCCTGCGCACCAGCGCCCGGCTGAAGGACGGCCAGGCGATGTTGCTGGCGGGACTGGGTTCGGTGACCGCCTCGGTGAGCTCTACCTCGACTCCTGGTCTGCGCAGTGTCCCGGGCCTAGGTTATCTCTTCGAGGGGTTCAGCGAGCAGGACGACGTGATCGAACTGGTCGTTGTGGTCCACCCGGTGATCGAACGAGATAGCTCCGACGAAGGCATTCTCTGGGCCTTCCCGTCGCTCTCGGAGTTGGCGGGCATGGTGCTGCCGGAGACGACGTTGACCGAGGAAGCTCGCTGAGGACTCCCTCGCCGAGTATTCCGATGGTCCAGGGCTCAAGATCGACGCGGGTTCGCCGAAGAGACTCCTCGAACTGGAAGGAGGTCTCGCCTTGAACGTCTTGATCGTCGATGGTTCGACAGTACGGCGCCGGATCGTCAACCGTGCCTTCCGCGGCTCGGATTTCGCGGTGGACGATGTTCTCGAGTGCGACTCGGCCGAGCGCGCCATCGGGATTCTCGAATCCACCCAGGTCCACGTTCTGGTTTGCGACCGCAACCTTCCGCAAGACGGCGCGGGTATCCTGATGGACTACCTGAGATCGGCGCCCGCTTCTCCGAGCTTCCTCTTGCTCGGGGACCGGCACGACGGTCGGGACCTCTTCGGTCCGGCGGGGCGGGGCCGGGTGGACGGCTGGCTGTCCAGCCGTCCCAGTGCCGAGGATGTCGCGCTGCAGCTCGCGAGCTGCTGATCCGTAGCTCGCTCCGGCTCTCCGGCCGAAACGTCTCGGGCTCGGTCGATCGTCAGTAGTCGATCGGAGCGGGAGACGTGCGCCGAGCCGGGTTGCACGCCGGGCAGCGGCTGCGGTAGATCGTCAGGTGTTGGCGCAGGGACATGCGGGCCCGGTTCAAGCGGGAGCGCACGGTCCCGATCGGCACCTCCTGTACCGAGGCGATCTCCTGGTACTCCATCCCCTCGATTTCGTGGAGCACGAAGGCGTCCCGCTGTTCCCGCGGGAGCTTGTCGAGGGCACTCAGAATGTGTTCCTGAAGTTCCTTGGATTCGAGCTCGACGGCCGGGGTGGACGAGGCCCAGCAGCCGGGGACATGGGCCTCCGACGCCGAACGCTCGTTCCGGGAGCGGCGCAGGCTGGCCCGCCGGGCGGTCAGGCTGCGGTGAACCACCGCGCGGTAGAACCAGCCTTCGAGATTCTCCGGCTCGGAGGTCATTTCCGAGGCCTTGATCAACGCCTCCTGGACGGCGTCGTCGGCCACATCGCTGCGATTGATGATGCGGCTTGCAGTCAACTGTAGTTTCGGTACCAGGGAGATCAGGGTCTCCTCGGTTGATCTTTCTTGCAGAGTAGCCACGGTCTTTCCTCCGCCGAGACCACACGGGACGAACATCGGGAGCGCCGATTTGCGCAGCCACGGATGAGTCCTCGGGGAACCGGCATGCCCGGGTTTGGATCGCCGTTCGGGATCCGAAGTCTGTGGCGCGATCTGTTGAATCTGTAGACGACCGAGGACAGCGGTCCTCGGCGTCAAACCGAGCGCGCAACTCGCCTGGTGTCAGGCGGACTGGTTTTTGGGCAGGCTAGAGCGGGGCTAGCAGGGAGGGCCGCGGGGAACGCGGGGAGATGCAAGCAGCCGGCGGTCGCAGGAGCAGGCCGTCGGTGCCGTGTCGTCGATGGCCCGGAGGCCGGCCGGGATCGAGCCGACGCCTGGGAGGTCGGCGGATTGATCGGCGACGACGCAGATCGAGCAGTCATGCTCGTGATCGGCGTGGTGTTCCCCTTCGTGGGCGTGCAAAAGGGCCGAAACGCCTGCGAACAGGAAGCAGGCGAGCACACCTAGGGCCCAGATGCGTCTCGAGCGGGTCACGGCCTCGTTATACGCTGTTTGCCGGTCCATGGCAAGAAACCCACTGCCGGCGGGACTTCGGGGCTAGCTTTCCCGGCGGATTCCGTCCGCGGCAGCGCGGATCGCCAGGAGCTCACCCTTGCTCTTCCGGTCCAGGTTCCGCAGCTGCATATTCATCCGCGGCACTTTGCTCAGGGTCGAACGGTTCCGCGCCAGAAAGTCCCAGTAGAGGGTGGTGAAGGGGCAGGCGTCGTCGCCGGTGGACTTTTTCGGGTCGAAGCGGCAGCTCTTGCAGTAGTCGCTCATACGGTCGATGTACTTGCCGGTTGCGCAGTAGGGTTTGGTGCCGACGATGCCGCCGTCGCCGAACTGGCTCATGCCCACCACGTTGGGCATCGAGACCCAGTCGATGGCGTCGGCGTACATCGACATGTGCCACTCGTGGACCGCGAACGGACGTACGCCGAGCATCATGGTGTAGAGCCCCAGGACCATCAGGCGCTGGATGTGATGGGCGTAGGCGTGGTCGACCAGCTGGCCCACCGCGTCGCCCATGCAGCGCATCTCGGTCTCGGCGGTCCACATGAACCCGGGTACCTCGAGGTCTGCGTTCAGCGCGTTCATGTCGGCGTACCCGGGCATCTTGAGGCAGTAGATGCCCCGGACATACTCCCGCCAACCGACGATCTGGCGCACGAATCCTTCCACGGCGTTGATCGGCGCCCGCTCGTCGTCCAGTGCCCGAATCGCCTGGGTGACCGCCTCGCGGGGATCCAGGAGGTGCAGGTTCAATGAACTCGAAAGCCGCGAGTGGTAGAGGAAGGGTTCGCCGGTGACCATCGCATCCTGGTAGCTGCCGAAGTTCTCCAGGCGGTGCTCGATGAAGTCGGTGAGCGCCTTTCGGGCGTCGGCGGGAGTGACCGGGTAGTCGAAGCCTTCCAGCTTGCCGGGGGAGTCCGGGAACTCCCGGGCCACCATCCCCAGGACCTCCCGGGTGAGCGCGTCGGGTGGGAACGAACGCAGAGGCCGGATCTTGCCCGGGCCCTCGGCGCCGAAGTTCTCGCGATTTTCCTTGTCGAAGTTCCAGGCGCCGCCGCGAGGCTCCTTCCCGTTCATCATCAGGTCGAGGCGCTTGCGTTCGGCGCGGTAGAAGAACTCCAGCAGCAGGTTCTTGCGGCCTTCGGCGAAGCTCTCGAACTGTTCCCGGGAGCAAAGGAAGTGTTCGTCCTCCCGGAGTTCCAGCTCGACGCCATGCTGCTTGGCGGTCTCCCGCAGGACCTCCCGGACCCGCCAGTCCCCGGGCTCGACGGCGATCAACCGTGCCGGCTGCAGGCTGCGGATGCGCTCCGCGATCTCGTCGGCGAAGTTGCCTCGATTGTCCGGATCGGTCAGCTCCCGGTAGTGGACGGTGCGTCCCGCGGCCCGCTGGCCGTCCCGGAAGTGGCGCATCGCGGCGAAGAACAGGGCGATGCGCTGTTTGTGCTGGGGCACGTAGCTCGCCTCTTCGCGAACCTCGTGCATGGCGATGGCGTCCTGCGCGTCGTCGAATCCGTCGAAGGCGGTGGAGTCGTCGTTCAGCTGGTCGCCGAAGACGAGGATGAGATGGCGAACTCTGCGCGGCTTGGCGGGCAAGGACACCTCGATCGGTTAGAGCGGCCTAGGACGCGGCTTTTCTCAGCCGCGCCGAAACCGCCTCGCTGATCACCACGAGCCCCAGGATCAACAGCAGGATGATAGCGACCCGCTGCCAGTCCAGTGAATCCTTGGCCGCTTCGAGCTGAATGCCGATGCCGCCGGCCCCGACCAGTCCGAGTACCGTCGCCTCCCGGATGTTGATGTCCCAGCGAAAGACCGAGATTCCGGCGAAGGCGGGCAGCACCTGGGGCACGATGCCGAAGCCGAGCACCTGGAGGCGCCGGGCACCGGTGGATTCGATCGCCTCGACCGGTGCCGGATCGATCTCTTCGATCGCCTCGTAGAGCAACTTGGCCACGAATCCGATCGAGCGTAGGGCGATGGCCAGGATCCCGGCCAGGACACCCGGGCCGAAGACCGCGACCAGCACCAGTCCCCAGACCAGGGAGTTGATCGAGCGCGAAGAGACGATGGTGAGCAATGCGGCCCCCCGCAGTATCCGGGAGGGGGCCGTGTTGCGGGCCGCGAGGAACGCGACCGGCGCCGCGAGCACCACCGCGAGCAGGGTGCCGAGAGTCGCTATGTTCAGGGTGTCCCAGACCGGTCGGGCCAGGGCGCCGAGGTAGGCCACGTCCGGCGGCCAGGAGCGTTGCATCAGGTCCATGGTCTGATACGGCGCGTCGTAGACGAATTCCCAGACGGTCTGGCCGTGGATGAAGCGCCAGCAGGCCGCGATCAACAGCACCAGGCCGAACCAACCCGCCCAGCGGGCCAGGCTCTCGCCGCGGGTGCGCCGTTGCCAGATCTTGCGTCCGGCCTGATCGACCACCGGCACTACATCACCCTCCGGCGCACGTGACCCGAGGCGTATTCGGCAAGCAACACCACAGCGATGATCAAGATCAGGATCGCCGCGGCGACGTCGTACTCGTAGCGCTGAAAGGCGGTGTTGAGGGTGGCGCCGATGCCGCCGGCGCCGACCACGCCGATGATGGCGGACTCGCGGAAGTTGATATCGAGGCGATAGAGGGTCAGTCCCACCAACCGGGGAGTGACCTGAGGCACCACCGCGTACCACAGGCGCTGGGGCCCCCGGGCGCCGGTGGCCCGGATCGCCTCGAGCTGAGCCGGGTCGATCTCTTCGATCTCCTCGGCCAGCAGTTTTCCCAGAAAGCCGACGCTGGCGAAGGCCAGGGTCAACACACCGGCCAGCGGTCCGAAGCCGACGGCGACGACGAACAGGATCGCGATCACCAACTCGTGCAGGCTGCGGGAGGTGGCAACGATGGCCCGGCAGGCCAGGTAGATCGGGGTCGGAGCCATGTTGCGCGCGGCGCCCAGGGCCACGGGGAGCGAAAGCAGCAGCCCCGCGAGGGTTGCGACCACCGTCATGGTCAGGCTCTCGAGCATCCCGGAGGAGACATCGCTCCAGCGGCTGGCGAAGTCCGGCTGCAGGAAACCGCCGAGGAACTTGCCACCCCGGGCAACCCCTTCGGCGACCCGCTCGACGTCGATCTCCAGGCTGGCCAGGGCCGCCACCAGGTAGCCGGCGAACAGCAGCAGGATCAGGCCGGTGCGCCGGCTCATGCCTCCCGGTCCGTGTGAGGTGCGCCGGAGTGTCGATCTTCGTCGCCGTCGGCGGCCGTGTCCCGCCAGTCCTCTTCGCCGTAGATCGCGGTCAGCGCCTCTGCCGTCAGTTCCGACGCGGGACCGTCGAAGACCACCCGTCCGTCGCGCAGGCCGACGATCCGCGGCAGGAAGCGGGTCGCCAGGGGAACGTCGTGAATGTTGACCACGGCGGTCAGCGAACGTTCCGCTGCCAGCTCGCAGATCAGGCGCATGATCTGCCGGGCGGTTTTGGGGTCGAGACTTGCCGTCGGTTCGTCGACCAACAGCAACTCGGGCTGCTGGATCAGCGCCCGGGCGATCCCCACGCGCTGGCGTTGTCCGCCGGAAAGCCGATCCGCCCGTTGGTCGGTGAACCCTTCGAGGCCGACCCGTGAGAGCAGGCTCAGCGCGGCCTCGACATCTTCCGGGGGGAAGCGCCGGGCCAGGCTGCGCCAGAGCCCGGTGTAGCCCAACCGTCCCGAGAGCACGTTCTCCATGACCGTCAGCCGTTCGACCAGGGCGAACTCCTGGAAGATCATGCCGATCCGGCGGCGGGCACGGCGTAGCGCTCCCGCGCCCAGGGAGGTCAACTCCTCGCCGTCGAGCCGCACCGAGCCCTGACTGGGTTCGACCAACCGGTTGATGCAGCGGATCAGGGTGCTCTTGCCCGCGCCCGAGGGGCCGATCAGCCCCAGCACGTCGCCGGGGGCCAGGCGCATGTCCACGTCGCGCAGTGCCTCGGCGCCGCCGGGATAACGCTTGGAAAGCCCGCGAAGCTCGAGCTTGACCGCGGGATCAGCGCTCGGAGGTGTACTCGACACCGTTTTGCCGATCGATGGTGCGAATCACCTCCCAGTGTTCCTGGTAGGTGATCGGGATGAACTGGTCGCCGGCGTTGTCGCCGAAAGCGGCGGCCATCTTCGAGCCCTCCCAATCGAAGGTGAAGAAGGCTTCGCGGATGTTCTCGGCCAGGGCCGGATCGAGACCATGGGCATGTCCGTAGGCGGTGGTGGGGAACGGATCCGAACGGAACAGCGTGCGCAGTTCTTCCCGCTGCACCAGGCCGGCACCGATCATGCGGATCAGGATCTCGTCGGCGATTGCGGCGGCGTCGTAGTCCCCGTTGGCCACGCCGAGTATCGAGTTGTCGTGCTTGCCGGAGAACGCCGATTCGAAGTCCCGGTCGGCGATCAGGTCGAACTCGCTCTTCAGCAGCGCCGAGGGCGCCTTGAATCCGGAGTTGGAGGTCGGTGAGGTGAAGGCCAGGGTCTTCCCCCGCAGTCCGGGCACGTCGGCGATACCCGAGTCCGCCCGGGTGATGATCTCCATGTGGTAGCCGTAGCTGCCGTCGTCGTGGGCCATCATGGCGAAGGGTTGGAAGCCGGCGACGTTGACCGCGAACGGAACGCTGCCGGTATTGAACCCTGCCACATGCAGCCGTCCGGCGCGCATCGCCTCGATCTGGGCCGCGTTGGACTGCACCTGGAAATAGACCACCCGCTTCCCGGTCACCTCCGACAGGTGGTCGAGGAACTCCTGCCAGGTTTCCTTGTACTGGGCCGGGTCTTCAACCGGTGTGTAGGAGAAGTTGAGGATTCTCGGGTCCAGCAGGTCGGCAGGTTCCGCCGGCGGGTCGGCCAGCAGATCGCCGTCTGCGTCGCAGTAGCGGGTATCCAGGGTGCCGCGGTCGCAGTCCACGACCGGCGTGTCGCTTCTTTCTCCACCGCAGCCGGTGAGGGCGGCGACCAGCAGCAGCAGCAGTACTCCCGGAATAGGGTTTCTTCTGACCATGGGCGGGAGTGTACACGCCGGGCCGCCAGAGGCAACGCCACGAACTTGACCCCGTCTTTACCCATGGATAACCGCCGGTTTAACGAGGTCTCCTACCGTGCTCGCACTTGATTCGACCCCTCCTTTCTGCGCGCCGGAGGTCCTCTACCCCAGGACCTCCGGCACTTCTTTTCCGGGATTGGGAGCAGACGACTAGACTGGGCGCGAACCGGCCGATGCCACCCCCGGCGTCGGCTTCGCCCCTGAGGTCCCCGTGACGGTTCAGCGTTTCGCCGCGACCTACTACGCCGTCCAGGGCTGCGGTGTGCTGGCCTGGTGGGGCCTGCTGATCGCGTGGCCCGAGAGCCGCGAATGGTTCCGCATGGGAGAGGACCCGGCGGTGCTGCTGTCGTTCTGGATGCCCGACGTGCTGTTCCTTGCCGTGGGCTCGCTGCTCGCTGCGTTTCTCTGCCGGGTCGGCCACCGGGACAGGGCGCTGGCGGCCTGGTTTGCCACCGGGCTCGTCACCTATCCGACCTTCTACTGTCTGGCCTTCGCCCTCCGGACCGATGAGGCCTGGCTTTCTGTGGTGCTGATGGCGCCGGCCACGATCTGGAGCGGGGTCTTCGCCATCGGGGTCTCTCGTTTCGGCGCCGAGATGTTCCGTCCCAGTGCGGCCGGGTCGACCGGTTACATCTGGAGCAAGACCCTGGTGCAGATCGTCGTGGTCTGGACGCTGATCCTCGGAGTCATTCCCTGGGTCATCGTCTGGATCGAGGACCGGCTCGGCATCCCGCGTCTGTCCTTCCCCGGACAGCTCCCGCTCTCGGCTTCGCTGTTCGTCGCGATCAGTTGCCTGGGAGTCTGGGGTGCCTGGATCATGTCCCGGCTGGGCCGGGGCACGCCGCTACCGATGGATCACGCCACCGACCTGGTGATCGAGGGGCCGTACGCCTACGTCCGCAATCCGATGGCGGTCTCGGGCATCGGTCAGGGTTTGATGGTGGCGCTCCTGTGGGGCTCGTCGCTGGTCGCGCTCTACGCCCTGATGGGCTCCCTGATCTGGCAGCTGATCTTCCGCCCGCTGGAAGAGCAGGATCTGGAGCGTCGTTTCGGTGAGCCGTACCGCCGCTATTGCCGCCAGGTCCGCTGCTGGATACCTCGCCTCGGACCCTACAGGCCCTGAGGGCTCTGAAACCGGACCATCCATCGAACTTGTTCGGATTTGTCCGTCGAGATCGGGAAAGCTGGAACTTTTTCTACAGTCACTGCCTCGCTGGTACGATTTAAGTCCCAATGTCCAATACCCCGCTCAATGCGACCCAGCTGGACCGGCTGCAGGTCATCAACTCCGAGCTGAACGCCTACACCAGCCTCGACGATGTCTGCTGGGCCATCGCGGCGGCGGTCGAGGAGCTGGCCGAGCTTGAAGACTGCGTGGTGTACGTGCGGCTGGGGAACGTCTTGACCCAGACCGCGGCGATCGGCCCCAAGACCGGACCGGAAGGGGTGATTCTCAACCGGATCGGGTTGCCCATCGGGGTGGGCATCGTCGGGTCGGTGGCCCAGACCGGGGTCGAGGAATACGTCGCCGATGTCCGCAAGGACGGCCGCTACGTCGCCGACGACTATCCCGGCCGCTCGGAGTTCGCGACGCCGATCGTGCATCGTGGCGAGGTGATCGGCGTGCTGGACTCGGAGCACTCCGAGGTCGACGGAATCTCGCTGACCCAGCGCCAGATGATGGCCTCGATCGCCATTCTGAGCGCCCCTCACGTCGCGGCGTTGATCGCCCGGGAGGGGAGCGCCGACCAGGACTACGCCGAGGTCATCGCGGATCTGGCCCACATGCAGCTCAGTGTTCCCGGCAACCTGCAGCGGGTGTTCACGAACCTGACCGAGCGGGCGGCCAAGACCTTGCGGGCGGCCCGGGCGAATATCTGGCTCTTCGATGCGGCCGGCACGCGGATCGACTGCGTCGACCACTACGACCTGCGCTCCAACGAGCACAGCAGCGGGGCCAGCCTGGCGCGCGACACGGCTCCCGCGTACTTCCGTGCGCTGGAGAACGAGCGCACCGTCATGGTCAATGCCGCGCTGACCGACGAGCGGACATCGGAGTTGGCCGAGTATCTACGGGCCAACGACGTGCACTCGTTGCTCGACGCGCCGATCCTGGTCAACGGCAAACCTGCCGGCGTGATCTGTATCGAGCACACCGGCAACACCCGGGATTGGCGGGCCGAGGAGGCGAACTTCGTCGGCACCCTGTCCGATCTGGCGACCATCGCGCTGCTCAGCGAGCAGAAAGCCGAGGCCGAGCGGGCGTTGGTGCAGTCCCAGAAGATGGAGTCTCTAGGGCGTCTCGCCGGCGGGCTGGCCCACGACTTCAACAACCTGTTGACCGTTATCGGCGGGGCAGTGGAGACGCTGCAGATCACGTCGCGGGGCCAGGGGAAGGAAGCCAGCCTGCATCGGTTGATCGCAGACGCCGCCGACCGCGCGCGCAAGCTGACCCGCAACCTGATGACCTTCGGCGGCAAGCAGCGGCTGGCCCTCGAGCACATCAGCGTGTCGGACCTCGCCGAGAGCGTCGAGCACCTGACCACCTCGATCATTCGGGAAGATACGAAGTTGACCATCTCCCTGGCGGAAGAGCCGATCTGGGTCGAGGGAGACCCGGGGCTGATGGAGCAGATGCTGCTCAACCTGATCATCAACGCCGTGGACGCCATGCCCGAGGGGGGCGATGTCCACCTCAGCTTCGGCCTCGACGAGAGCGGCGCCGTGCGGATCCAGGTCGAGGACAACGGCGGCGGCATGGACGAAGAGCTACAGCAGAAGATCTTCGATCCCTTCTTCACGACCAAAGGGGACTTCGGCAGCGGTCTCGGTTTGTCGATTTGCCAGGGGATCGTGACCCAGCACGGCGGCACGCTGACCTGCCGCAGCAAGCCCGGGGTGGGGAGCTGCTTCGAGATCACCCTGCCGTCGGTCAAGCCGGGCGCCGATGCCGCGGAGAAGAAGGCCAACGTTCCGATGTCGCTCAAGGCGCCGGCCAACACCCGCATCCTGCTGGTCGAGGACGAAGCGGGGGTGCGGGACGTGGTCGGCCGGATGCTGGCCGTGCTCGGCTACGAGACGGTGGTGGCGCGGAGCGCCGAGCACGCCATCGACGTCCTGGCCGGGAAGCCGGTCGATATCCTGCTCAGCGATGTGGTGATGCCCGACATGCGAGGCCCGGACCTGTTCCGCGCTGCCCGGCTGATCCAACCCGGCCTGAGTGCCCTGTTCGTCTCGGGCTACACCGAGCAGATCATCCGTGAAACGTCCTTCGGCGATGCTCGCGTGGCCTACATGTCCAAACCGTTCACCATGGACGAACTGGGCCGCGCGCTGGCGCAGCTGAGCGCTGCCCAACCGGCAACGTCCTGAGGGCCCGCGGGGTGCTCCGCTAGCCCCTGTCAGCGCTGATCGCGGGGCACGTAGTTCGGGCAATCCACCCGGGTACCGTGGCGGTCGTAACCGCGGGACTGATCCAACGGCATCTCCTCGAAGGCGAGGAACATGATCGCCTCGGTGTCTGCGGAGCAGAAGCCGCCGAACTCGTTTTCGGCCCACACCAGGAGTTCCGCGGCCTGGGCTTCCAGGGCCGCGTCGTCGGTCAGGAGCAGGTCCGAAGCGTAGCTGACGGCGGGGACCAGGCCATCGTCTCCCTGAAGCATTTCGAACCCGACTACCGAGATGTTGTTCGGTAGTTCGTCGACCTCGATCGGGAAGGTCCAGCGGCTTTCCAGTTCTTGCTTTTTCTCGATGTAGAACTTCTCGAAGTCGAGGATCGCGTCGTAGCGCATCTGCGGGATCGGCTGGAAGGTCTGGGCTGCCGCGAAGCAGCGCCACCAGGTCGCCGCGATGGGGTCGGTGTCTTCGCCGCGAAGCGCGGCGGCGTACCACTCCGGGCCGTTCTTGCCCCCGAGCGAGTGGAGTCCGAGATGGCCGATCATGACGTGATAGCGATCATCATCCAGAATCGAGAGCACGACAAGGGCGTGCTCCGCCGCCGACACATCCGATGGGATCGTGACCAGATGCCCCGCCCCGGAGTAGGGGCCGGGATCCGTGGTCATCGTGTGGGGGAGAGGTTCTTTCGGCCGTGCGACCATCGGAAGCATTCCGCCGCCTATGCGGTTGAATTGATACGTCTGCAAATCCTCGAAACCCTGCCCGAGCTTGCCCTTGGACATGTAGTCCTGGACCACCAGGTGGAACCGTCGGGTGTTCTGGTGGAAGCCGGGCTTCTCACGGACAGCCGGATGAAAGAGGGCCACCACTTCCTCGGTCGTTCCGTTGCGGAGTGTGTCGAGGAGTGTCCGGGTCAGCTGTTCGATCCTCTCGCGCTCGCCGGGATCGATCTCATCGCCGATACGAATCTTGTCGGACCTCAGCTCGAACCTGCAGGCGAGCAGCGAGAGCAGGCACAGAACGAGCAGTGCGATCTTGATCGAGCGAAGCACGGGATTCCCCCTGGTCGTCGGCCGGTCACCGTTCCGTGAAAGCGGGTATGACGGCCGCCAGGGCCGAACCCTAGCACAGCCGGACCGCCCGCCAGGCTGACAGTTTGCTTCGCCTCGACGTCTAGTTGTCGACGCAGCCGCCGGACGCCGGAGTGCGCGTCGAGCCGTCGCTGGCCTGGCCGTAGGAACCCGGTCCCGCGTTCAACCCCTCGCTGCCGCGGTAGAGGAAGAACAACACCTGTCCCGGCGTCGGCTGCAGGGTGTCGCCGAAGCCCTCGGTGGAGGCCTCGGGGGAGTCCTCCTCGAGGCAGGTCACCGCGCCCAGGTCGCCGCCGGCGGCCAGGTTGGCCACGTCTCCGCGGATCACGTCGTAGCGGATCGGTCCTGAACCGTGGGTCCAGGATAGGACCGTCGGGTCCGCTTTGCCCACGGTGAACACCGGCGTGTCGGCCCGGTCGATCAGCCACAGTTCCGCCAGCAGGTCCCGGTTTGCCTGGGTGAAGTCCCCGATGCCGCTGAAGAGCGCACGTTCGCCCGCCGCGTCGGCGGAGACCGCCGTGCCGCCGCCCAGGTCGATGGGCAGCACCCCGCCCAGGACGCCGGCCCGCAGCGCGCCGACCCGTTCGATGGTGCCTCCGGCCGCAGGGACCCGGTACAGGTCGGTGGGAGTGTCTGCGTCCGATTCGGCGATCGGGGCATCCGAGGAGAACCAGACCCAGGCGCCGTTGCCGCTGAGCCGGGCGCCGCCGCTGTTCCCCTCGCTGGTGCTGGTGAGCTGCAGGGTGCTCAGGGTGGCCGGACGGTAGGCGAAGATCTCGCTGTTGCCGTCGGCGTTGCCGCCGGTCGGGTCGGCGGAACTCTGGTAGCTGATCACCGTGGCGTCGTCGGAAATATCCGGTCCGCCGGAGCCCGCCGCCGGGTCGCTGGTCAACCGCTCGAGGCCGGTGCCGTTGCTTTGTACCCGCCAGACCTCGAAGCTGCCGTCGGGGTTGCCGCCGTCGAGGTCGGCGTTGGATTCGAACACGACCCAGGTGCCCGTGGCGTCGATCCGCGGCCGGCGGCTGCTGGTATCGACAATGCCGGCGGTGAGCTGCACCAGGTTCATGCCGTCGGCGTCCATGGCGAAGACCTCCCGGGAGAGGTCCGCGTTGCCGCCGGTCAGGTCGGCGTTGGAGTCGAACACGATCCGCGAAGCGTCATCGGAGATCGCCGGGTTGCTCGAGGAGCTGTCGGCGCCGCCGCTGGTCAGCTGCTGCAGGCCGGTGCCGTCTTGCTGGATGCGGAAGATCTGACTGACCGTGTCCGGATTCAGCCCCAACGGATCGCCGTTGGCCGAGAAAACGATCGTTTCCGCGTCGCCGGCGAACTCCGGCGAGGAGACCGAGCCCAGGTCTGTGGCGGTGACCAGGCTGACGCCGCTGCCGTCCGCCTCGACCTTCCACAGCGCAGAACTGCCGAACAGCGGGTCGGGGGTCTGGGTGAACAGCGCCCGGCTGCCGTCGGGAGCCAGGGCGGGGTCGCCGGTCAGCTGCAGCACGAAGGGGAACAGGCTCTGGTCGGAGCCGCCGGTGCCGGTGGCCACGTCCAGGGTGATGCTGTCCCCCACCGAGTAGTAGGTCACCCTGTTGCCGTTACCGGAAACGATGGGGAGCAGGCTTCCCGCCGAGAGGAAGTTGGAGGTGACCTGATCGAGGCCGGAACCGTCGACGTTCTCGCTGAAGATCTCGAAGTTACCGTCGAGGTTGATGAAGATCGAGTTGTAGTTGGAGAAGTAGAAGACCTTGTTGCCGTCGTCGGTGATCGAGGGCAGCTGGGACGACGGGTCGCCGGCGAATCCGAACACCGCAACGGTGTTGGTCACCTGGCGCAGGTTGGTGCCGTCCCAGTCCACGACGTGGATCTCGGTCTGGTTGTTCCCGTTGCCGCCGGTCAGGTTTGCCGAGGTCTGGAAGGCGATGCGCACGCCGTTCCCCGAGAGCACCGGAGCGGTCGCGCCGAAGTCCACCGGCACGTTGGTCAGCTGCCGCAGGTTGGTACCGTCTGGGTCGATGGCGAAGACCTCACTCCCCAGGTCCGCGTTTCCGCCGGTCAGGTCGGCGTTGTGGCCGAAGACGATCCGGGTGCCGTCATCGCTGATGCTGATGGCGCCGAAGGAGCCGGTGGTGATCGTGGTGAGCTGCACAAGGTTCGAACCGTCCCGGTCGACGAGAAACAGCTGGGGTTCGAGGCCGGCGTTGGTGCCCAGGGGATCGATACGGCCGAGCATCAGCACTTTGCCGGCATCGCCGGAGAGGACCACCTGGCTCACGTTGCCGGCGTTGACGGCGTCGTTCGCGGTCAGCTGTACGGTTTCGCTGCCGTCGGCCCGGCGGGCAAAGGCCTCGATGCTGCGGTCCGGGTTGCCGCCGGTCAGGTCGGCGGGGGAGGCGAACGCCAGCCACACGCCGTCGTCGCTGACGCTGACCACCGGAGAAACGCCCCCTTCGACGTCGGTCAGCTGCTCGGCGCTGCCGTCCGCCGCGTTGAAGCGGAAGATCTGGTAGGCGTGGTCGCCGTTCTGGCCGAGCAGGTCCGGAGATGCGCCGCAGTAGACGAAGGCGCCGGCGTCGTCGAGCACCGGAGGGCCCGCCAGGTCGTTCTTGAAGTCGGTGATCTGGCGCACGGTCTGGGCCGTGGCGGTGCCGGTCAGAAGCAGAGCGGCAGCAAGGGCTACGAGGTAGCGTCGCATCGAGTGAGTCCCCCCGGATGGTTCGATTTCAAGTGTTTCCGGCCCGGCCGGCGGCCCGCATGGAGCCGCCTAGAGCATACGGCCATCAAGCCTGTTCTGCCGGGATTTGCACACTCCTCAGCCTATACTCACGGTCCAACTCCGGCGAGGGACGCCGATCCGACGGGAGGAGTGCAGATGAGGTGGGTCTGGACGAGTCTGGTGTGCCTGCTCGCAGCGGTTTCGGTCCCGGCAGGGGAGACCGCCCCGGCTGCGGGAGAGTCTGGTCCCGAGAGGGTGGTCCAGGGGTTGCTCGAGGCGTTCAACCGGCACGATGTCGACGCCATGCTGACCTTCCTGGCGCCCGACGTCCGTTGGGTCCAGGTCGACAACGTCGCCGCCGGGACCTCCTTCGAGACCGTCGGTCATGACGAGATGCGCAAGGGAATGACCGGTTACTTCAAGGCGATCCCGTCGGCCCGTTCGACGTTGCGCTTCATGAGCGCCGGAGAGCGGACGGTGTTCGCCATCGAGGAGGCGAGCTGGGAGCGCGACGGAGAGCGCAGGAGCCAGTGCAGCGTGGCCAGCTACGAGATCGTCGACGGGAGGGTCGCGACGGTCTGGTACGGCCCGGCACAGCCCTGCGAGTAGTCCGGGCCGGACCGGTCCACGAGAGCAAGTCGAGCGCGATGTTCGGCTAGGAGTGCCCGGCCGTTTCGTCCAGCAGTTCCATCAGGTGCATGACCCGCACCGATGATCCCGAGCGGCGCAGTCCGGCGGTCAGCTGCAGGTGGCACCCGGGGTTGGCGGTCACGATCACCTCGGCGCCGCTCTCGGCCACATGCTCCAGCTTGCGCTCGAGGATCTTGTGGGACAGTTCCGGCTGCACCAGGTTGTAGACCCCGGCGCTGCCGCAGCACATCTCGGCCTCTTCCAGCGGGACGAGCTCCACACCGGGAATCGACGCCAGCAGCCTGCGCGGCGCCGACGAAACCCCCTGGGCGTGAAGCAGATGGCAGGGCTCGTCGTAGGCCACCTTCAGCGAACCGGCCTCTTCTGCCTCGGCGCGGGCTGTCGGCCACTCGGCCTCGTCCAGCGAGCCCAGCAGCTCCGCGGCGTCGAGGGTGCGTGACGCCAGTGCCTCGGCGCGGGGGTCACCGGCAAGCAGGTGGCCGTACTCCCGTAGCTGTGCGCCGCAACCCGCGGAGTTGACCACGACGTGGTCGATCCCGGGGTCGAGCAGGGCATCCAGGTTGCGCCGCGCCAGCTCCCGCGCCGTGTCCCGTTCGCCGTTGTGTACGTGGAGCGCCCCGCAGCAGGTCTGGGCCCTGGGAGTGACCACGTCAAAGCCGTGGCGGGCCAGCACCCGGGCGGTGGCCTGGTGAACTTCCCCCATGGTCTGGTTCATCACGCAGCCGGCGAACAGCGCCACCGTCCCTCGGCGCTCACCCTGGGCTTCGTGGCGCTCCGCGGATTCCAAGAACGGCCCTTGCTTCGGCCGGGGCGCCATGCGCAACAAACGTCCCGGAGCTCCCGGCAGCCGCTCCAGTAGGGGGCGGGTGCCGGTCAATTCGGCGATCCTCAGGGGCAGGGTGGCCAGCTTCAGCAGCCGGTGGTTGGGAAGCAGGGTGTTGAGGGCAAAACTGCGCAGCCGCCGGGCGAACCATCCGCGTTCTCGCAGCGGCTCGAGGTGGGCCCGGGCCCCCTCGATGATCTCGCCGTAGCGTACGCCGCTGGGGCAGGCGGTTTCGCAGGCCCGGCAGTCGAGGCAGCGGTCGAGATGCCGCAGCACGGTTTCGTCGGGCGCGATGCGGCGATCGGTCAACGCCTTGACCAGGTAGATCCGCCCCCGGGGAGAGTCCATCTCGCTTCCCAACTGCACGTAGGTCGGACAGTCGGGAAGACAGAACCCGCAGTGCACACACTCGTCGACCCGTTCGCCGACCTCGGCGCGAAGCGCCGCGGCGGCATCGGCGGAAAGCGGCTCGGTCGGTTTCATCCCGTGGCTTCGAGGAAGTCGAAGGGGCCGCAGCAGAAAACGCCCTGGGGGTCCAGGGCCGCCTTGAGTTTCTGCATCATCGCCCGGGCGGGAGGTGGCACCTCGATCCAGACTACCTCCGGCGCTTCGTCGGGCCACTGCTCGACGACGACGAAACCCCCGTGGCTGCGGGTCCCCAGGCGGATCCGTTCCAACTCGCCGACCAGCCGGTCGTCGCAGGAGAGGATCCAGCTGATGCCCGAACCGGGGAGGCCGACGACGGAAAGCTCCGGGGGTAGGTCCAGATCCCGCAGGAGCTCGGCATGGGCGGCGGGTGGTGTGTGCGCTCGAAGTCGAGTCTCCGCAGCGGCCGGAGCACCCTCGGCCGAGCCGCCGGCCAGGAGTTCCCGCACCTCGCCGATCACCGCCGCGAACCCCTCGGCATCCCGATGGGGCTCCAGCGACAGTTCGCCGGCCAGGGTGCGGGCGCCGTGATCGACCTGCTCCGCCAACACCTCGGCGACCCCCTCGAAGTGGAGCCACAGCCGCGGCCCGTCGGAGCGGGAGACGCCGCCGGTAGCTTCGCCGCCGTCCAGGAAGATGCCGTAGGCCAGCGGCAGCGCCTGCTCGTAGACCGCCTGCACGGCGAGTTCCGCCTCGGCGCGGTCGTTGACCGGAACCTGCAGCACCGCATCGGCCTGAGGCTTCGGCGCGAGCTTGAGGTTGGCCTCGACCAGGACGCCCAGGCTGCCGTAAGAGCCGATATAGAGTTTGGTCAGGTCGTAGCCGGTGACGTTCTTGACCACCATGCCGCCGGAACGCACCGCCTCGCCGTCGGGCCGCACCAGCCGGGTGCCGATGACCCAGTCCCGTGCGGTGCCGAGCCTGAAGCGGCGGGGCCCGAAGGCATCCGAGGCCAGGCTACCTCCCAGGGTCGCGCGGTCTCCCGCGAACGGGTCCAGCGGAAGGCGTTGGCCGTGGGACGCCAGGTGGGCCTCGATGTCGGTCAGCGTGGCTCCGGCATCGACCGAGAGCACCAGATCCTCGGGGCGGTGATCCCGCACGCTGTTCAGACGATCGACGCTGAGAGCGAGATCGGCCTGCGATCTTCGCTCCCAGGGGAAGTGGCGGGTGCCGCTGCCGCGAGCCTGGATACGCCAGCCTTGTTCTCCGGCGAGGCGCACGATCTCTCGGAGCTGTTCGAGATCGGCCGGATGCACCGTCGGCGCGTCGGAGGCATTCGCCTGGGCGGCTGATGAGCTATCCGCCGCGCCGGTTTGCGGAGCCTTCACGGCGTCGGCGCCGCAGATCCGCTCCAGTTCCGCGGCGATTCGGCTCATAGCCAGCCCCCCGTGCGCCGCGCCTGGTGCTCGAGCATCTCGCCGCAGCGGGCGCCGGTGGGAAAGACCTTGCCGGGATTGCAGAGGTTGGCCGGGTCGAACACCTGGCGGACCCGCCGCATTTGGTCCAGGTCCGCCTCATCGAACATCCAGTGCATGCAGTTCCGTTTTTCCTGGCCGATGCCGTGTTCGCCCGAGAGCACGCCGCCCAGGTCGACGCAGGTCTGCAGCACGTCATGCCCGGCCGCCTCGACCCGGGCGCACTGCTCGGCATCGTCGGGATCGAACAGGATCATCGGGTGCAGGTTGCCGTCGCCGGCATGGCAGACGTTGGCGATCCGCACGCCGTGTTTCTCGCCGATCGCAGCGATGCGGCGCAGCATCTCCGGCAGCTTCGAGCGGGGGACGACGCCGTCATGGGTGTAGAACGAGCGGGCGATGCGGCCGATGGCGCCCAACGCCTGCTTGCGCCCCTTCCACAGCCGCTTGCGGGTCGCTTCGTCCCGGGCCTGCTGTACATCGCGGCAACGGTTTTCGCGACAGATGCCCACGACCCGCCGGGCGAGGGCGTCGAGTTCGGCCGGGGTGCCTTCGATCTCGATCAGGAGCACTGCTGCGGCGTCCCGTGGAAAGCCGACCTTGAGATGCGACTCCACCGCTTCGATCGAGAGCTGGTCCATCAGCTCCATCGCCGCCGGCACGATGCCCGCGCGCAGGGTGGCGCTGACCGTCTCCGAAGCGTCGTCGATCGAGTCGTAGACGGCGAGGAAGGTGCGCACTCCCGCCGCCTGCGGGATCAGCCTCACGGTGGCCTCGGTGACGATACCGAAGGTGCCCTCGGAGCCGACGAAGAGCCCGGTCAGGTCGAAGCCGGGGGCCG
The DNA here is from genome assembly GCA_001664505.1 of Acidobacteria bacterium Mor1. Classification (GTDB taxonomy): domain Bacteria; phylum Acidobacteriota; class Polarisedimenticolia; order Polarisedimenticolales; family Polarisedimenticolaceae; genus Mor1. The sequence goes on along the minus strand of CP011806.1, from coordinate 1,689,496 downwards.
GCCCCGAGGCGTGGCCGATCTCGAGCACCTCGCCGTCGGGCAGCACCACCTCGAGGGCCAGTACGTGGTTGGTGGTCACGCCGTGCTTGAGGGTGTGGGGGCCGCCGCTGTTCTCCGCAATGTTGCCGCCGATGGTGCAGGCGGCCTGGCTCGAAGGGTCTGGGGCGTAGCGCAGCCCGTGGCGGGCGACCTGCTGAGAGAGCTTGAGGTTGACCAGGCCGGGCTGCACCCGTGCGGTGCGATTGCGCGGGTCGACGTCGAGGATCCGGTTCATCCGGGCCATCTCGATCAGGAGCCCGCCGGCCGCGGCCACGGCGCCGCCGCTCAGGCCGGTGCCCGCGCCCCGGGCCAGGAAGGGCACCCCGTGTCCGTGACAGCAGCGGACCGCATGGACCACCTCGGCGGTCGTCTCGGGGTAGACCACCGCCTCGGGCATCGCCTTCTGCAACAGGTGGCCGTCGGCCTCGTAGGTCAGACGCTGAGCGTAGCCGGTGATCAGCCGCTCGCCGTCGAACACTCGCCGGAGATCTGCAAGGAAGGCGCTGCGGTCAGGAGTGTCCGCAGTCGTCGCCGTGATCGAATCGGGCCTGGCCGGGGTCATGCACGCATTCTAGCGTGCCCGATCCGCTCCTTCGCCCGGTTGCCAGACCGAGCGGATGGCATCCATCATCCGCGGAGTGGCCAACTGGAAGTTGCGTCCCACCGGCCGTGGGCGGGGGAACCACTTCCAGAGGAAGGAGCCGACCACCACGGGCTCGTTCTCCACTGCCTCCAGGGCGACTTCGAGACACTCGGCCTGGAACGGCTCCGCTTCTTCGCCGTCGGTCGGGTAGGCCCAGGGCTGCCGGGCTGCGTCGAAGGAGCGGTTGTAGCCCAGTTCGGTGAACACGATCTGCCGGTCATGCTTCTTGGCGAAGGTGCGCAGCATGCCCATGCGCCTGCTCCAGGCGGCCTCGAGCTGCTTGCGGGTGGGGCGCTCCTCGCTGTCGGTCAACGGGAAGTAGGCGTGGACGCCGATGATGTCCAGGGCGTCCCAGAAGGTCACCCGTTCGTAGTCCGCCCAGTTGGCGCCGTAGGTCAGCTTGGCCCCGGTTTCCTTGCGCACGCTCTCGATGATTCCCCGCCAGCGCTTCTCGAAGTGCAGGGTCTTGTCCAACTCGGTGGCGACCACCAGACCGTCGGCCTCGCGGCAGGCCCGGGCGATCTTGACGATCCATTCCTCGTAGGCGTTGAAAAAGCGGTCCCACTGGGTCGCGCTCTCGAACTCGATCTCACCCCGCCATTTGAAGCCGGAACCCCAGTAGGCCAGGTGGGGCTTGATCAGAACCCGCATGCCCCGGGCCTTGGCCTCGCGGATCGGCCGCACCAGCCACTCCGGCGGATTCTCGGGATCGAAGTCTTGATAGCGCACCGAGCCGTCCTTGCGGATGCCGGCGTAGGGATGGGTCGCGACCCAGTCGGCGCCGACCGTCCGGAGGTCGTCGAGGGTCGGTCCCATCACGTCGAGGCCCCACTCGTGGCCGCTGGTGTGGGTCGAGACCACGATCCCGCGCACGGTCGGGGAACTCTGGGTCTTCGGCCGGGCGGAGAGCTTGCCGGCGGTGCCCAGGGCCACGAGGCCGAGAACAGCGGCCAGGCCAATGATCGGCAGCCGTGGACTTCGTTTCGAGGGGGCTTCGCTCATGAAGGAATTGTCCCATGGAGCCGGGTGAGTTGGCCAGCAGGCGCTCTAGGGTGGCCTGGCCCGGGGCGGCTCTTGTCGGTTCGGGATTGCGTGACCATGCAGAGGTCAAGTTGGGTTCCCGGGCCGGCGATTGCCAAGCCGGGTCCCCGGGACGGAGTCCGGGTTCGCGGACTATCGAGGCAGGCAGTCTTCCGCCGTCACTCCGGGTTTTCGCGCCCATAGCTCGATATCCGGTCCCGGGCGTACGACACGGTCGAAGCCGCGCAGCGGCAGGTAGAACGCATCCTGCTGATCGTAGGGCAACCCCTCAACATCGGGGCCGTTGCCCTCGATCACCGCGAATCGCTCGTAGCAGCGCTCCAGCATTGCCGGAATCTCTTCCGGTACCTGGTCGTAGGGAATCAGCGGGGAACGGTGCACCACGAAGTGATGGGGCACGATGCCGAGTCCGATGGCGTCCAGTGCCTCAGCGGAATACCGCGGGTCCTCCTCGATGAGCGGGTCGTTGAGTCGGAAGCGCTTCGCAGCCGAGTCCCAGGCCAGGTTGGAGAAACCGAGCGGAGCGACGAACCGCTGCACGACGCCATCGCATCCGTAGGCGGAGTTCACTCCGAGCAGACTCCAGTCCGAGCCTGTCTGGGCCACGCTCCAGTGCTGGTCGTCGTCATCGTTCTCGAAGAGAGCTTCATGGTTCTTGGTCGAGTGCTCGTCGAGCGCCTGCTCCGCCAGGAAGCGGCTGTCATCCATGCCGCTCAGCCGGTTGAAACCGCTGATGGCCATCTCCGACGGGAGGATCAGCGGTATCGCCAGCGCAGCCGCAATCCCCGCGAATCGCATCCGGTTCACCGCCTCGATGGTCGAGCCCCGCGGCGAGAACTTGGAGATCAGCCAGGCGGCCACGACGCACACCAGCACCGCCGCGGTGATGCACAGGAAGGGCAGCAGCGGAATCATGTACCGCACGAAGACCGTGTAGCCCTTCCCCGAGATCAGGTAGAACGCCAGCGGGAAGGCCAGCAGTCCCAGCGCGCGCAGCCGGTAGCGCCAGACGACGTAGCCGACACCCAGCAGCGAACCGAGGTACAGGGGCAGCCCCATACCGAAGGGCAGCGAGAAGATCGGGTGGTAGAACCAGCCGCGCATCGAAACAACCCGGTGTCCGACCCCCAGGTGGCGGATCTCGCCGCTGAACTCCGCGACGAAGTTCTTGAAGTCCAGCAGCAGATAGGGCGACCCGGCAAAGAACGCCGCCACCATGAGCGCCGCGGCGCCCCCCAGCTTCGGTGAGAGCAGCGCCTTTAAGAGACCGCCCTCCTGCTTTGAGCCGCCGTCGACACTCGGTCCGGCACTGCCGAGGAGGTGCCCGGCGAGGATGGCGAAACAGAAAGGCGCGGCGCTGTATTTGATCGAGGTTGCCAGCCCGCCGAGAATCGCAGCGCCGGCGTAGCTCAGGAAAGAAGCACGTCCTTGCCCATCGCCGCCTTGCCTGCCATCCAGTCGGCCGACCATCCGCGAGACGAACACCATTCCGCCCATGATGAAGGCGGTCATCGGTACATCGGTCACGCCGAAGTGGGAATCTCGTGCGTGCAGGAAGCAGAGCGCCAGGAACAGCGCCGCGACCAGCCCGACCCGCCGGTCGAACAGCCGGCGGCCCACCAGATAGGTCAGGCCGACGGTCCACACCCCGAGCAACGCCGAGAGCGACCGAGCGAGCCGATAGACTTCGGGGGTGTTCTCGGAGAAGTAGGAAGCGGGGTAGCTTCCCGCGATCCCTGCCTTGAGCGCCCCCAACCCCGAGACCATGTACATGAAGAAGGTGGGGTAGGCGAAGAAGTGCGGGTTGAAATCACCGCTCCAGAAGCCCATGGCATGTTCGACGATGGTCGTCTCGTCGGGCCGCGCTTCCAGGTAGGGCAGGCCGAAACCGATGCCCTGGAAGCGCACGAAGGCCGCCAGCGCCAGGATGAACAGCAGCACGATCCGGGGAGCGTAGCGGGTCATCGCCGCACCTCGGACCGGCCGGCTGCGGTTCGCCGCTTCCAGACCGAAAGCGGTGGACTCGACGCCTCGCTGCCGATGCGCACCTCCAGCGGATCGAAGCTGCGGCGCAGCACCGCCGCATCGTCGGCGTCGACGCCCCAGGCGAGCATGTAGTCGACCACCGGCCAGGTGCCCCAATCCATCGAGCCCGCCCGGCAGTACGCGTCGAGCGGATGGGGAATCGTCGAGGCGTCCGCGCGGAAGCGAATCGGGAAGTGGGGCAGCAAAGCCGAGTAGTTCCCCAGATTGACGGCACCGTCCAGGCCGTAGTGGGCGCCTGCGTTAAGCAGGGGGTCGAAGCGTGGCCAGGGTGACGAGCCGGGCGTGCGGCAGACCATCGCCGGATCGAAGCGGCTGGTCACCACCGTGGCTCCCGCCGGCACCAGATCGCGTCCTGCGACGAAAGCCTCGACACTTCCGGCCATGGGCCACAACAACCACAGGCTGAGGCCTACGCTTACCGCGGCCATGATCGACGCCGCCACGCCGAACGCCTGGCGCAACAACCCCGGCGAGGGCAGCCGCAACAGCGGCAACAACACCAGCAGGATCAGCCAGGGGAAACGCTCGTTGAAGATGCCGCCACCGCCGAAGCGCCGGGGCGATGCGAAGTAGACGAAAACCAACCCCAGCGCCAGCATCGCCAGCCAGCGGGTCGGCGTGTCGCCGAGCAGGCGCGCGTTGCGGGCGTTCACGTCGTCGAGCCGGGGCTCGCTGCCGCGGGAGCGGTTCCACAGGCCCCACAGCACCAGCGCCAGCAACACCACGCCGGGTACCGTCTGCAGCGACGAGATCGCCACCGTCGAGAAGAACATCAGGTCGCCCATCAACTGATGGGGCAGGCGCCAGAACGCGATGTCGCCACCGCCGCCCCGCAGCAGGAACCAACCGAGCAGTCCCGCCATGGGCAAGCAGAGCAGTACGGTCTCACGCAGCCGGCGGCCCAGGGATGGCGCCAGCTTCAGCAGTTCCTCGGGTTCCGGCATCTCGCCGCCGGCGAGCTGTTCCTCGTTGGGCGCGAGCAGGCCGCGCCAGGCAAACGGCCAGATCAGAAGGGCGAGCCCGAAGGCGGCGAAGGGCACCAGGTGGGTCCAGAACAGCACGAGGCCCCAGGCATTCCACGCCGCGAATCGCAACACCGGACCACTGCCACGCAGGTGCCACACGGTGGCCAGGGCGAAGAGCAGCAGGGGTACCGCCAGCACGTAGCTGTAGAAACCCATCAGCAGGGTGAAATTCAACGCCGCCGGCAGAGCCAGGAGCGCCGTGGGGAACGGCGGCCGGCCGAGCGCCGCAAGCAGCACCACCACCCCCGCCGCGAACAGCCCGAGGTAGAGGGTCAGGAAGATGCGCTCCACCGTCAGCGGCGAGAACAAATCGAGCAGCGGAAAGCCCACGAGCTGGAAGCCGAGGTTGGGGTTCGCCAGCGTTCCCAGGGTGTAGTGCTCGGTGACCTCGGGTGCCTCCCGGCCGAGCCCCTCGAGCAGCACCAGGTTGTAGACATGCTGTGGTCCGTCCTGGGTCGGCACGTAGGGCGCCGCCCAGACGAAGCCGATCAGCACGAGGACCAGCAAGCCGTAGAGGCCGGCCTGAACCGGAGTGCTCAAGAACCGGCGACCCTCCAGGCCGAAAGTCCCGCCCGGCCCAGGGCGTAGAGCAGGCAGATCGCACCCGCCGGGACCAGCAGGATCCCCAGCGAGGGATCCCCCTCGTAGTTGAGGATGCCTCCGGCGAAGAAGCCGAGGGGCATGATCACCGCGCCCAGCCGCAGCCAGAGGGAAACCGAGCCGCGGGACGCGGCGTCGGGCAGGGTGCGCAGCCCCACGGCGGCGAAGGCGAGGCAGAGGATCCCAAGCAGGTTGCCGTGGGCATGGGCCAGGGTCCAGAGCTCCCGGCGCATCGGGCTCGACAGGTAGCTCGAGACCTTCAACGCGTGGAGTGCCTCGAGGGTCAACCCCAGCGGCAGCGACACCGCCAGCAGCCCCCAACCCCAGGCCAGGGCCTTGCCGGTTGCCGGGTCGCGGGTTTCCTTCTCGCTCATGTCACTCACCGATGGAGATGATGCGCCCCTCTTGCAGCTCAAGGAGCGCGAGCAGGCGTTGGTCGTCGGTCAGGTAGGTCGGCACTTCGGAAACTCCCTGGCGGTTCAGGTAGTCGAGGATCGCACGGGCCATGGCGCCCCGCTCTTCCGCCAGGGTGTGGTCCCACTCGGCCACGGTCTCCCGCAACTCGGTAGGCAGGTCGTCGTAGGTCGCCAGGCTGCGCTGGGCGAAGCTACGCACGCTGGGCCAGCCGTCGCCGAGGGTTACCGCCAGGGTGGCGTGGATCTGACCCGGGTCCTCCAGCTTGCGTCCGGCGCGTCCAGCCGCCGAGGCGTAGACCGCCCGCTGCACCGGGTCTCCGGTCAGAAGCGAGGCCACAGCGTCGGACATTTCCAGCGGTGCCTTGTCCTGGCGGTATCCGGGGCGGCGATAGGCATCTCCCCACAGGCGCTGCATCTCCTCGGCGGCCCACAGCGGGCTGCGATTGAGGTGGCACATGGTGCAGGCGTTGGGCCGTCCCTGTTCGGCGTCGCGGGCGGGATCGGGAACCTCGATCAGATGGCTGCGGTGGGTTTCCAGGATGCCGTAGACGATCTTGGGCATGTGGCAGTCGAGGCACTGGGAGCCGCTGGAGTCTGCGGCGTGCATGGTGTGTCCCGCCACGTCGGCGCCGATGTCCTGGTGGCACTGGACGCAGGCCCGGTTGCCTCGCATCGACTCGTAGATCATGCCCTTGGGATCGCCGCCGTGCATCGAGTGGCACCAGCCGCAGGTCATCGGCCCCTGTTTGTAGCAGGGTGATTCGATGACTCCCTGGAACTCGTAGGCGGAGAGGCGCGGTGTGCCGTCGGACCAGAAACGCTGGCTGAACAGATCCTGCCGCGCAGTCTTCGGCGGCGGCAGGTCGCGGGTCACCGGCCTGACGTGATCGAGCAGATCATCCCCGCTGCGGTAGGTCGGGCCGGTGTGCATCCAGTCGACGATCAGTTCGTCCTCGATCGGCACCCGCTGCCCATGGCACTGGCCGCAGGCCGAGACAGCCTCGGCCTGATCCTGGCGTTCGGGGTTGACGATGTCGTCGGCCACCTCGCCGCTCAGGTGGTAGCCGTAGCGGGTGCCCGGATTGCGTTGAGCCGCTACGTGCGCCTCGCCGGGGCCGTGGCAGGACTCACAGGCGATCCCGAGTTCCGCCACGTGGGAGTCGAAGGCGTAGCCCTGCTCGATGCCCGGCCGCGGCGCGGTGTTGTGGCAGAAGATGCAGTTGTCGTTCCAGCGGGTGGCGTGGGCGTCCCAGTCGGCGTCGTCGGGGCCGAGGAACACGGTGTTCATGTGCAGCCACCGCTCCCAGCCGATGTGCCAGAGGACCGGCAGCCGCCGGTAGATGTGACCGTCGGCCACCGCTACCTGTTCGAAGTACTGCTGGTAGCGCCGGGAGCCGACGGCGAGCACGACCTCCGCCTCCCGGGAGCCCTCCTCGGCGGGGATGGTCATGTAGAAGCGGCCGTCCCGCTGGAAGGGGCGCGCTTCCTTGCCCATGTAGCGCACGGTCTGCCCGTCGAAGGCGCCGACCACGGTTTCCGGATGGGCCCGCTGGGTCATGGTGCGGTGGTAGGTCTTCTTCCAGCTGGCGTGCTGCTCCAGATGGCAGGGGCGGCAGGTCTCCGAGCCGACGTTGCCCTCCTCCCGGTGGATCAGCGGCTTCGCCGCGGCGATGGCCTCGGGGTCGGGGGCGAAGGACAGGCACAGCCCGACGGTCAGCGGCGCCGTCAGAAACAGCGCCAGCAGCAGGAAAACGCGTTGGGCCCGGCCGGTAGACATGGCCCTACAGAATACCAGTAAGGATCAGATGCCGACGGACAGGGAGCGGCCGGAACCCTCGCCGGGATAGGTCCGGGAGTTTGCGCCGGGGTAGGCGTAGCCGTTGATCAGCGCCCTGCGGGGCCGGGTGGACTCGTTGGGCTCGCTGCCGTGGATGGTGTACGGGCCGAACAGGACCACGTCTCCGGGCTGCAGTTCCGGCCGGACCGCGGTGGCCGGGTCGTACTCCGGAGGCAGGCTGCCGTCTCCCGGCAGGTCCAGGTGCCCGCGGGTGCAACTCCCCGGGATGAAGCTCAGCGGGCCGTTGTCCCGGGTCACCTCGTCGACGGCGATCACCGTCTGGACGTAGCTGCCGCGGCCGTTGAGATCTCGCCACTGGGGAGTGCCGTAGCGCCGGTGGGTGCTGTCCTGGTGCCAGGGGAAGGCGACCCCGTCGCCGGGGCTCTTGAAATGAGCCTGGTTGATCAGGTGGTCCATCTTGCGGGAGCCGAGCAATTGGGAGACCGGGCCCAGCAACCGCGGATCCGCGCCGATCAGCGCCAGCACCGGTTCGGAGGCGCCGCACCAGACCACCCGGCGGATCCGATGGGGGGCGGCGTCCATCACGAACTGGGAGCCCCGGTGCATCACCATCGCGGGGGCGCCGGCTTCGGCAGGGGAGTGCTCGGTGTCGAGGGCGAGCCGTTCGGCGTCGCCGCGAAGCCGGTCGAAGGCCCGGCGGATCGGCCCGAGCTCGTTCGGGCCGAAGACCCGGCGCAGGGTCACGAATCCCACCCGGTAGAACTGGTCTACCTGCGCGGGGGACAGCGCGGACCGTAGCGAATGGGCTTCAACGCTCACCCGGGAAAGGTACGGCTGGACCGGGCGTGATTCTGCGAAACCGAAAAAAGAGGCCGGATTCCGGATTGTTGCTCTTTTCCGGAACCCGGCCGTCGCGGGGTTAGCTTCGTGATCCGATGCGGGCCGCCGAGGCTATTCCTCGAGGATCTCCTCGAAGAAGTCCAGGACCCGCGGGTCGTCGATCTGGCCGAGCCAGAACAGCGCCTTCTTGCGGATCTCCGGATGGCGGTCCTCGCCCCGGGCGATCTCCATCAGCGCCGGCACCGCCCGGTCTTCGGGGAGTTGGCTCAGGGCGAAGACCGCCTGTTGCCGCACTTCCATCATCGGGTCGTCGTCGATGGCATCGATCAACGATTGTTCGGCCCGTTCACCGGCCCGCTGGGCCAGCCAGAACAGCGCCTGTTTGCGGACTTCCCGGTCGTCATCCTTGCGGGCCTTGTCCACCAGGAAGTCGGTGGCACGTTCGTCCTTGCAGAGGTGAATCGGGAAGATCAATTCCTTGCGGAACTTGGAGTCGCTCTCCTTGCGGTAGGTCGCGACCAGGGCGTCGTAGCCCGCCGTTCCCCGGGCGGCTCCCAACCAGAAGGCGGCGTTCTCCCGCAGCTTGCGCGGGCCGTCACCCTCCAGGAAGCCGCGCAACAGGCGGTCGGCCTTGCTGTCCTCGTGCTGGGCGATGGCGGCGACGACATCCTCCCGCAGTTTGCGCGCCGGAGTGTCGACCTGGGTCTCGAGCCAGCCGAGGCTGTCTCGGTCGTCGACCCCTTCGATGACGTGCAGTGTGGCTCCGCCGAAGTCGAGCTTGCAGGCGGCATCGTAGGTGCGGATCCGGTCGATTCCCCGGGAGTTGGCGCGGACGAGCACCGCCACCTGGCCCGAGGGTACCGGCACGACGCCGTCGTGGTCGCCACCGTGCATGGTCCAGCCTTCCTGGTTGCCTTCCAGCACGCAGTGACAGCCCTTGGAGTTGCGGTAGCTGCAGATCGCGCCGCCGCTTTCGACGCTGTCGACCAGCCAGCCGATCCAGACGCCGTTGCGGGCGCTGCCGCCGAAACGCTCGATCTGGTCACCCAGGGCGCCGCTTGCGCTGTGCTTTTGCATCGCGGCGTCGATGGTCTCGAGAGCCGCGGCGTTGTTCGCGCCCAGGAGAGGAGCGGCCAGCAGCAGCAGGATCCAGAAGAAACGCGCATTACTTCTCATTGAGCAGCTCCATCAGGAATTGGGTGGCTTCGGGGGATCCGATGTTGCCCAGGTTTCGCACGGCGGCGGCTTTCAGTTCCGGGTCGTCTTCCTCGCGGGCGATGCGGATCAACGCCTTGGCGTCCCCGCAGATCATGATTGCCTGGAGGATGCCCCGGCGCAGTTCGTACTCCTTGGATTTGCCGTAGAGGTCTGCCAGGGCGGGGCACTGGCCGGCGATGCCCAGGCCCTGCACGGCGGCCCGGCGAAGCTCCAGCGGCTCACTGTCCCGGCTGGCGATCTCGCGAAGATGTTTGCCGTCGCCGGCGATACCGAAGGCGTTGAGGATGCGCTTCTTGATCTCGATGTCCTTTTCCTGCTGGAAGAGGGTCCAGAGGTCGTCGGTCGCACCCAGCACCCCCAGCAGGTTGACTGCCCGGGCCCGCAGGTCGGCGGAGGGTTCCGATTGGGCCGCCTGCAGCACCTGCTTGTGGGCGCCGGCGATCATGTATGCGTTGAGGATGCGCGCCTTGTTTTCTTCGGAGGTCTCCTTGACGTAGTAGCGATCGAGGATGCCGGTGGCGCCCATCACGCCCAGGGTCTGGATCGCGTCGGCGCGGAGTTCGGCGGAAGGTTCCTCCTCGAGTACCCGGACCACCGGCTCGACCGCTCCACTGATCTGGAAGGACTGAAGAATCCGGCGCTTCACGTCGCGATTGGGGCTGTTCCAGTAGAGATCCTCCAGCTGCCGTTCGCTTTGCGGGCCGCCGAAGATCCCCAGGTTGCGAATCGCGGCGAGCTGCAGCTCCGGGTCGTCACTTTCCATCGCGATCTCCGCGGACATCGCGACCGCTTCCTCGGATCCGCTCTGGACCAGGAGGTAGAGCGCCTTGACCTTCTCTTCGCTGGTCCGGTCGCTTCTCAGGTACTTCTTGAGGATCGGGATTCCCTGGTCCGGATTCGACATCAGGAGCGACTGCAGCGCGATCAGCTTGAGCGAGTCGTCACGCACCGTGCCGGCCGTTCCGCTGTTGTACTCGCTGCGGATCTCGGTCTCCTGCTCTTTGGCCTCGTCGGCCCAGCGGCTGTCGGGATACTTGCTGCGTAGGGAGTTGAGGACGTCGAGGGCCTGATCGGTGCGGCCGGAACGATGGAGGCAGTACGCCTTCCAGTACATCGAGGCGTCCTTTCGGTAGCCGTCCTCGATGGCGCTGTCGAATGCGTCGACCGCCTCGGGGTAGCGGCCGCGGTCCATGTACCTGGTGCCCTGGTCGTAGGCGTCGCGGCCGTCCTTGGCCACCGCCAGGGTGCCCGCCAACAGGAGCACGACAAGCAGAGCGGCCAGGGGCCGGCGAGAGAGAATCAGCTTCCACGGGTTCATACTTCGTCTCCAGGGGCGCTCTCGGGGGCGCCCGGTTCGCGGCGAACGGTCTCTTCCAGCACGCGGATCTTGAAGATCAGACCGCGGTCGTTGATCCGTTGCCGCAGACGGTTCCAGCTTTCGGGGTCGAGCTCACTCGGCGAGTTGGCCACCTCGACGAGGATGCGCTCGAGTTCGTTGAGCAGGTCGGCGATCGGCTCCCGTCCGGCCGCGTCGGCGGTGCGGCGGTAGAGCCGGTTGAAGTCGGCGAGTTCGGCGGCGAGGTCCCGGGACCCGCCCAGCTCACCGGGGTCATCGGTGTTGCTCCACTCCAGCAGTAGGCGCTGGGAGCGTTCCAGGTGGTCCCCGACGGCGGTCAGCATCAGCTGCTCCCGGGCCTCGGGGGTGTTCACCGCAGGGGAGGACGAGTCAGGTCCGGTGACGCGGCCCAGCAGGAAGGCGGCGATCAGCGCCGCGGCGACGGCGGCGACGGCGGTCAGCCTCGGTGCGGTCCAGACGCGACTGCCTCCGCGGAAGCGGGCGCCGGCTTCGACCCGGCGGCGCATCTCCGCGCCGTAGTCCGGCGCCGGCTCGGGAATCTCGAGCTCGAGGTTTCCCAGGTCGCGCTCCAGGGCGGCCAGCGCCTCGCGGCAGGTCTCGCAGCTCTCGAGGTGAGCCTCCGATTCCCGGCGCTCGGCCTCTTCGAGTTCGCCGTAGTAGGCGAGGATCAGCTGTTCTTCGTTGAGATGTTTCATCGGGCTTGCTCCCCGTCGTTTTTCTTCGGCGCTTCGACCAGGGGTTCCAGGCCGGCGCGCATCTTGCGCACCGCGCGGAACACGTGGTTCTTTACGGCGTTGACGCGAATCTCCATGATCTCGGCGATCTCCTTGAGCGGCATGCCCTCGTGGTGGCGCAGGGTGAAGGCGACCCGTTCGTTGGGCGTCAGCACCGCCATCCGCTCCTGTACCTTGCGGGAGATCTCGTCGCTGCGCAGCATGCGGTCGGGGCCGGGCTCGGCGGAGGATAGCGGCGAGGTGGCCTCGTCGATCTCGCTCTGCTTCCAGCGGCCCCGGCGCCGCAGCAGGTCGACGGCGTAGTTGGACGCGATGCGGAACAGCCACGGGGTCGCCGCGTCGTAGGAGTCGAAGCGATCCCGGTAGCGGTAGGCCCGGAGGAAGGTCTCCTGGACCACGTCGTCGGCGTCGGCTGAATTCCCGGTCATCCGGTAGGCCGTGCGGTAGAGGGAGCGCGAATGCTCCTCGACCAGCCGCCCGAAATCCTCTCGTTCGTCGCGGATCGTCATGCCCCTCAAGCTTGCTCCGATAGCGTCCATAGGAGGGTATCAACGCGCCGGGGATGGATCGGTTAGGCGGGAGGGGCCGCCGGGGGCAGGAAAAAGGGCCGAAACAAGGAAAAAGGCCGGCCCCGGGTCGGGACCGGCCTTTTGGATGCTCAAAACCCGGCCGGGGCCGAGTCGGGCAGGCTACCTGCGCCTACTCGGTCGGAGCAGCCGCCGAGGCTTCGACCAGGCTCTTGATCGCTTCAGGGAGCTTGAAGGTCGCCTCGTCGATCTCGATGTTTTCCTGAACCTCTTCGAGGACCAGCACCTGCTGCATCCCCGCGGCTTCCTGGACCACCTTGAACGGGACCTTGCGGCCGTTCAGTTCGCGAACGTCTTCGAAGTAGCTGATCGACGGCATCTCACCCATCGGGGTTTCCATTACCGCCGAGCTCTTGACCAGCATGCCGCTCTCCACGTCGTAGAAGCGGCTGACCGGGGAGCCGGACTCGGGAGTCAGTTTGACCTCCCAGGCGGGCTTGCCCTTGACGTCGACCTTGCCGACGGTCTCGGCCGAGGGGTAGTGCTCCTTCCAGTTGAGCTCCCAGTTGAACATGCTCTCACGCTTGCGCTGCTCGAGCATCGAACCCTCCACGATGGACGGCCCGCTGAACGGGGTGTTCTCCCACATCACGTCGCCGTCGCTCCCTTGCTCGATCTTCCCGAGCTGGGGGATCTCGATGACCGTGTAGTTACGGTTGTCGTCGGTCTCGTAAATGGTCGCGGCGCCGGTGATGCCCTGAGCGGGCAGCGAGAAAGTCGCCTTGATCATCCGGTTCTTGAGCTTCTCGTAGGCGGCCTTGCCGCCGGTGGCCTCGACCGAGCGGTCGATGATTTGCTCGGCGGTCGGCATCTCTTCGGCCAACGCCGGCAGGAACGCGACGCCGAGGGCGAGCAGCACCAGGGCGGAGCGGAGCGTTCTTTGGGACATCTTGTTCTCCAATCGATTAGGGGGCTTGGTTCGGGGAATCCGGGTGCTACCGGGGATTACGGGGTCGAGTCATCCTCGACCGACCCTTTCCGGCGGGCCTCGGACTCGATCCAGTCTAGCGCGGCTTCGAGGATCGGGTCACCTCCGTCGAGAAGGCGCTCGCGATCGGGGATCACGGTTTCGTCAGGTTGGACGCCCACCCCCTCCAGGGGGTTGCCGTCGGCGGCAACGTAGTTGGCGATGGCGTACTGGAACCCCTGGCCCGTCGGGAGCTTCTCGATGACCGAGGGGAGCGCGGCGCCGGGGGTCGGGGTGCCGAAGACCCGGGCGCGGCCCAGGCTCTGCAGCCCGCCGGCCATGAACTCCGACGAGGACATCGAGCAACCGTCGACGAGCACCGCCACCGGACCTTCATAGGATCCGAGCCGGGGATTCAGCACCAGGCGCAGGGTGGTGTCCTTGGTGATCATCGTGCCGAGGTGCAGTCCCTTTTCCTGGACCAGCCAGCCGCCCATGCCCATGGCCATGCCGGCGATGCCGCCGGGATTGCCGCGCAGGTCGATCACGATGCCGTCCTTGCCGGAAAACTCCTTGATCGCGTCGCCGTAGGCCTTCATCACCTTGGGCGGATCCATGAACACGTTGAAGCGGATGTACCCGGCGTCTCCCAGCTCCCGGGAGTCGAACTCGGTGTACATCGTCGGCAGGTAGCCGAACTTCGCCGGCGTGCCGGTCGGGCGGGTCGACTGGATCTCGATCTTGCGCTTCTTGCCTCGCGCGTCGCGAAAGACCGCCCTGGCGGTATCGCCGGCGGCCCGGGCCACGGTGGCCTGGGCGGCGGAGGACGCAGCGCACTCGTACATCGGTGTGCCGGCGTAGCCGCGGTCAATCCGTTCGAGCAGGTCGTCGATGGTTCGGTCGTCCGCCTTGATCAACTCGAAGCCGGGCCGCACGCCCGCCTCGAAAGCGGGGGAGCCGGGACGCACCCGGGTCACCAGCGCCTTGCCGTCGTGGACCCGCAGATCGAAGCCGGCGTCACCGCCGCTCGAGGGCCGGTCGCCGTCGTCCCCTTCGCCGGAGAGCCCGGACATCTCTTGGTAGGCCTCGGAGTCGATGATCACGAAGTGGGACATGCCCAGCCGCGAGATCAGCTCGTTGAGCACCCGGGTCACCTGGGCGGAGCTCTTGGCCTGCTCCATCTCGGCGCGCAGTTCGCTGCGAGCGCCGTCCCAGTCGATGCTCGACAGGTCCCAGTGCTTGTCGTGGATCGTCTGCCAGACGTAGTCGAAGGACTCGAGGGCCAGGGCGCGTCCCTGCTCGTCCAGGGCCGGCTGAGCCTTCTCCTTGGCGACGGCGGGCACGGCGGTGAGCCAACCCAGGCCGAGCAGGAGCACGGCGTAGGCCAGACGGCGCAGGCGGAGGGAACGGGGTGCCCCGGAGGGCAAAAGCAGGGTCGAATCAGGCATCAGGGTCGTCTCCCGGCCGGGAGCCGGGATCAGCTCAGGGCCACCCACATCAAAGCCACTAATGTGCCGTTGTGCAACCCATGGGCGACCATCGGCCCCACGATGGAGTCCCGCCACTGGCGAATCAGGCAGAAGGAGAGGCCCAAACCCGAGAGTGCGGGGATCGCGACCCATCCCTGGGGATGGATCATGGCGAAGATCACGCCGATGACCAGCGGCGCCGCCAGCCAGCCCAGCCGGCCGCGTAATCCCCGCAGGAACTGGCCCCGGAAGGTCAGTTCCTCGAAGACCGGCGCAAAGACCGCGGCCAGAAAGAGCACGCCCAGCCGGGCGGCCAGGGAGCCCTCGGCCATCCAGGCGGCGACCGGGTGGTGCAACGGAACCGAGGCTTCCTCACCGCCGGGAGAGCCGATCAGGTCGGGCAGCACCGCGAACAGAACGGTTATCCCGAAGCCCACCGCAACCAACGGCAAGAAGGTCACGTAGCCGACGATTCCGGCCCCTGCCTCCTTGAGCAGCCCTTCCCCGGTGTGGAGGCCCATCTCCCGGCAGGCGAGGTTCCAGGGGCGGCCGAGCAGCACCGGCGCGGCAACCCCGAGAATCGACGCGGCAGCCAGACCGCCGAAGGCCATCACCCTTGACTCGATGCCGGTCAAGGGCAGCACGACCTGGACGGCCAGCATCGCGGCCAGATAGATGGCGAAGGCCCGCAGGTAGAGCGGCGCGAGCTCCAGGTCCGGCTCGAAGCGGACCTTGACCTCACCCCGGCTTCCCAGCACGACGGCGACGATCAGGAGCCCGATGCCGACGACCAGGGCGGCGCCGGCAGTCAGCAGGAGCCCGACCATCACCGCGAAGACCAGCCCGGCGGAAGTGACCAGCTGTGTCCGGACCGGATCGTCCTCGTCGAGACCGCGGGCCCGCAGGAGTTCGGCGAACCAGCCCAGATCCTGTTCCAGGGCGGCGAAGGTCTCGTCGTCGACGCTCGCGGGATCTTCGATGGCGCGGCGGACGCGAAGGTGGGCATCCATCTCCGCGGGGTCTTCGTCGAGGATCGGGAAGTTCCGCTCGAGCAGGTTCCAGGCCCCGTGGGGTTCTTCCTCGGGATCGGTCACGAAGGCGTGAACCGAGGCCAGCGCCCGGGCGAGGCGTGGAGTCGCGGCGTACTGGTCCAGCGCCGGCAACTGATGCTCCATCGGCGAGCCGAGGGAGTCGCCGGCGACGATCACCTTGGATTGAAAGGTCAGCACCGCCAGACCGCCCCGGTCATCGACCGGGCCTTCGGCGGGCGCCTCGACCCGGAAAAACGCCGCGCTGAACAGCGCCAGGGCCGATACGGCGATCATCAGCCAGGAGATCAGGACGTTGGGGCGCGGGATGTTCATCGGCAGGCAAAAGTCGCCTCTTCCGGCTCGGATGTCAACTCCCGGGGTTCTCTTCCGGGATGCAACTCGTTACGGTTTTGTCCGTAAGGAGCGTGCAATGAGTAGACGATTGGATCTGAAGACAACGGTGGCCGCCGAGGGTCCGAGCCAGGAGTTGTTGGAGGCCACCCTTCCGACTCCCGAGGCGCACCGTGCGGGATCGGCCGAGGGGGTGGCCGCCGCGGTGGCCGCAGACCCGGCTGCGGCGGGTGCCGACATCTGGGTCGCCTCGGCTACCGGGGAGTTGGAGGCGGCGCGGCGGCTCCTCGCCGCCGATCCGGCGCTGGCCCGGGCCTCGGGAGGGACCCGCAACTGGAGTCCGCTGCTCTATCTCTGTTTCTCCCGTCTGCTGCGGGCGGGCGATGAGCGCGCCGATCGCATGGTCGAGATCGCCCGGCTTCTGCTCGATGCCGGCGCCGACCCCGATGACTACTGGATCGACGGAAACGAGGCCGAAGGCAATCGGGAGACTCCGCTCTACGGTGCCGCGGGGATCGCCAACCGGCCCGACCTGGCTGAACTGCTGATGGACGCCGGGGCCGACCCCAACGACGGCGAGACGGCGTACCACATGGTCGAGCATGACGGCGTGCCGTCGGCGCCGGCAATCTTCCCGAAGCTCGAGCCGAAGCAGCAGGGAATCGCCCTGGGCCACAAGTTGGACTACGAGGACCTCGCCGGCCTGCGTTCGATGCTGGAACTCGGCGGCGATCCCAACGGCCCGACCCCTTTTGCCAACGACCCGATTCACCAGGCGGTCTGGCGGGATCGGGGGCTCGAGTACTTCGAGCTGCTGGAGGAGTTCGGGGCCGATCTGGATCGACCCAATCGCGAGGGCCGCACGGCGTACACCCTGGCGGCGCGCTCGGGCAAGCGATCGATCATGGATTGGCTGCGGAGCCGGGGCGCATCCGACGCGATGAAGCCGGTCGACGGGTTCATCGCCGCCTGTGCCGCGGGGGATGCCGACGAAGCACGAAAGCGGCTCGCGGCTGACCCCGGGCTCTTCGACGGGTTCGACGATCGTGACCGCAGCGAGATCTGCGAAGCGGCCGCCTCGGGAAACGTCGCCGGGGTGCGCACCATGCTGGCGCTGGGTTGGGATGTGAATACCCGAGGCAAGGTCTGGGCAGAGACGCCGGCTCACCGGGCTGCCATGGATGGCCATCTCGACGTGGTGCGGCTGCTGGCCGAGCAGGGCGCCGACCTTACGCTGCTGGATCGAAGCTACCGCTGCACGCCGCTCGCCTGGGCGCAGCATGGTGAGAAGCGAGCGGTGATCGACTACCTGCGCACGTTGCCCGGGCGGCTCGATGTATGGGACGCCATTGAACTCGGCCTCGGCGAGCGGGCGATCGAACTTCTTCCGACGATCGACGTGAACGCCGCCCTGCGCGGCACCCGGCCGGGGGTCCTGCTTCGGTTGGCGGCGGCCCATGGGCTACAGGATGTCGCCGAGGCGTTGATCGCCGCCGGGGCCGACCCGGGCCTGCGCAACGAACAAGGCCACGGCCCCGCCGACCTGGCCCGTGTTCGTGGCCACGAAGCCCTCGCCGACTGGATCGACGCCCAGGGCGCGTGACGCTCAGTAGCTTTCCTTGCCGATCTGAACCTTGCCGCGGAAAGTCCAGTAGACCACCCCGGTGTAGGTCAACACGAAGGGCATTCCGATCAGCGCGAACCAGAGCCCTATTCCGAGAGTCTTCTGGCTGGAGGCCGCGGTGTAGAGCGTCCAGCTACGCGCCGGGTCGTTGCTCGCGGTCACCAGGTTGGGGAAGAGGGCGAAGCCGAACAGGCACACCAGCGCCACGATGGTCAGGCTCGATGAGGCGAAGGCCTGGCCGTAGCGTCCGCGGAAGACCGTGCGCGGAATGTTGGCGATACAGAGCACGCTCAAGACCGCGAAGCCGGCGGCCCAGGGGAAGCGCTCGAAGTTGGCCAGGGCGGTGGGTACCCGGGCCAGGGTGTACATCGTGGTCAGCAGGTACAGCACCAGGAACACACCCCAGGTGTGCCACATCCAGCGCCCCAACCGTTCCTGGACCTCTCCCTCGGTCTTGAGGAACAGATAGATCGCTCCGTGCATGGCGAACAGCGCCGCGGTCATGACGCCGACCAGCAGCGGATACGCCCCGAGGAGGTCGAAGAACCCGCCGGTGTAGACACCGCGCTCGTCGAGGGGCACGCCGAGGATCGCGTTGCCCACGGCCACGCCGAACAGGAGCGGCGCCAGCAGGCTGGAAGCGAAGAAGCCGAAGTCCCAGATCTTGCGCCAGGCCGGCGACTGCATCTTGCTGCGGAACTCCAGGCTGACCGCCCGGAAGATCAACGCGCAGAGCAGCAGCATGAACGCCAGGTAGAACCCGGAGAAGATCGTGGCGTAGGCCTCGGGGAACATCGCGAACAGCGCCCCGCCGAAGGTCACCAGCCAGACCTCGTTGCCGTCCCACATCGGGCCGATGGCGTTGACGAACAGCCGGCGTTCGTGGTCGGTGCGGGCCAGGGGGTGCAGGATGCCGACGCCGAAGTCGAAGCCGTCCAGCACCGCGTAGCCGGCGAGCAGGACGCCGAGCAGGCCGTACCACATCAGGTTGTAGTCCATGCTCAACCCCTCGCCGTCTCGCGGTCGCCGGTCAGCGAGCCCTCGTGGGATGCCAGCGCGCCGGCGGCTCGCAGCAGGTCCGGCTCGGCGGGCTCCGGTTCTTCGGGGCCCGCCTGGATCTTGTGGTTGAGCACGAACAGCCACAGGGCGCCGAGGAGCAGGTAGATGAAGCCGAACATGGCGATGGAGCCTGCGACCTGCTCGCCGGTCACCGCCTCGCTGACGCCGTCGGTGGTGCGCAGGCCGTCGGGCCGGATCTCGATCCGGCCGTCGGCGTGGCGCACCTCGCTGCTCTCGAACTGGACGAATCCCTCGGCATCCAGGATCGGCTGCCCCTGGGCGTCGACCACCATCGGGGGGTAGACGATCCACGGCTGCCGTCCGGTTTCTGCGGCGACCCAGCCGGCCTGGTTGGCGGCGACCGCGGCCAGCACCGAGGCGACGAAGACCCACATCAGCCAGCGGGTGTCGAAGAGCGTGCCGCGCCACCAGAGGAAGCAGGCCAACAGGGTCACGGCGATGAAGAACATGCCGAGGCTGATCATCACGTGGTAGGTGAAGAAGGGAATGGTGACCTGGGGCCGGTCTTCGGGACGGAACTTGTCCAGCCCGATCAGCGGCTCATCGAAGTCGCTGTGAACCAGAAAGCTCAGCCCGCCGGGCACGGCGAGGTTGAGGTGGATCGTCCCTTCCTCGGCGTCGGGAATGCCGAACAGGCTCAGGTCCCCCGGGCCGCTTTCGAGGTGTCCCTCGAAGGCGGCGAGCTTGGCCGGTTGGGTGCGGTAGACGTTCTGCGCCTGGGAGTGGCCGCTGACCAGCGCTGCGAGACTCGAGATCGTCGCCAGCACCAGCGCGCCCTTGAACGAGCGCCGGGCGAACTCCAGGTGCCTGCCCTTCAGGATGTACCAGGCGCAGATGCTCATCACGAAGAACGAGCCCATGATGAAGCAACCGATCCAGGTGTGGACCAGCCGCTGCACCGTCGAGGGGTTGAACACCAGCGCCCAGAAGTCGACGATCTCCGCCCGCATCATCGGCTCTCCGCCGACGATCCAGGGCTCGCCGTCCCGCATGATCGGCACGATGTGATGCCCGGCCGGTGTTTGCTGCCAGCTGTTGGCGATGACGATCCAGACCGAGGAGAAGATCCCGCCCAGGGCGACCATGGTGGTGGCGAAGAAATGCATCCTGGGGCCGACGCGATCCCAGCCGAAGACCAGCACCGCAAGGAAGCCCGATTCGAGGAAGAAGGCGAAGATCCCTTCGGCGGCCAGCGCCGAGCCGAACACGTCTCCGACGAAGCGGGAGTAGACGGCCCAGTTGGTGCCGAACTCGAACTCCATCACGATGCCGGTGGCGACTCCGATGCCGAAGTTCAGCGCGAAGATCTTGGTCCAGAAGCGCGCCGCGCTGTGGTAGAGCGGGTCGCGAGTTTTGAGGTGCATGCCCTCGAGATAGACCAGCACCACGCCGAGGCCGATGGTCAGCGGCGGGAACAGGTAGTGAAACATGATGGTGAGGGCGAACTGTAGGCGGGATAGCAGGACGACGTCCATCTGTGTGCTCCCTTCGCGCGCGTAAGGGGCATGCTATCCGGTGCCGCCCTGCCCTTGCCAGATGCAGAGCGGCGTTCCATCATGGAGCATGGCGATTTTGCGGTGCGCACGGCGGTGAGGCCGGAGATCAAAGCCTGGGAGTACGAACTCCCCGGCGGCTTCAAGGTGCTCGCCGGCAAGACCGACGCCGATAACGATCGCCTCAGCATCAAGCTGGCCGGCGCCAACGACTACTGGTTTCACGTCAAGGGCATGCCCGGCAGTCACGTGGTGCTGTTCGTCGACGGCGGCGATCCCGACAAGCAGACCCTCGAAGCGGCGGCGGCGATTGCGGCCTATCACTCCAAGGCGCGCGGGGGCGGCACCACGCCGGTGAGCATGACCCTGGCCCAGTACGTGACCAAGCCCCGTGGTGCGAAGCCGGGGACGGTGCAGATCCGCAAGGAGAAGACCGTCAAGGTTCGGCCGGGGATTCCGGGCTAACGCTCCGGGCTGCCCGTCTTCGCGTCGGCCACGCAGAGCACCCGGCGTTTCAATCCCGGTTTGAGCATCGGCGAGAACTCGGTCCCGAAGCGGAAGTCGATGTAGTAGCGCCGGCCCGCTCCACCCGAGGTGCCGCTCCAGAACCAGGCCCCTCCCAGTTCCAGGGCCGGGTCGACGTGGCAGGGGTTCTTCTCGTCCTCGCAGGGTTGCTCGAAGCGGGTGTCGTATAGACGGCGCAGCTCTTCGAGGCTCGGCAGCCGCCAGTCGTCCCGCTCGGCGAATTCCAGCGCTTCGCACCAGGCCCTTGCATCTTCCCAGGAACGCTCGTCGCCGACCTGCCGGTTCCAGCTCAGGCCGGTCTCCCGGTCGGTCATCAGCCGGGGACCGGACTCCGCCACGTAGGGTGCGGGACGGGGTGGGACTCGGCAGATCGGGCAACCGGATGTGAGCAGGAGCGTGGTCGCCAAACCGGAAAGAGCGAGCAGTCGCCGGCCCGGGTAGAGCGGGCGTTTACTGCAGGTAGTCCGGCTCATCGTTGCGCTCTCATGGGAGCGCAGTCTACATCTCAGGTCGCCTTGCGCAGCACCAACTGGTAGCGTGCGATCGGTCCCTGGCGGACCCGCTCGCGGAAGGTCTCCCGGAAACGGACCGCGGCGAAGCACTCGGCAACCTCGTCCAGTGTGTAGACCCCGGAACGGGGCGAGAGGCGCGCCATCAATCGGCGGAAAGCTCCCGGGGTCGCCTGGTCGAACCAGATCAAATGCCCGCCCGGTCTCAGCACCCGGGAGATCTCGCCGACGGCCCGGCGCCAGCGGGGTAGATGTTGAAACAGGTTCTGCGCCACGACGAGATCGAAGGAGTCGTCGCCGAAGGAGAGTTCGGTGGCGTCCTCCACCGAGAAGCGCAGCCGGCTGTGGATCGGGTTCTGGCGGCGGGCCCATTCGATCTGCGCCGGGTCGACGTCGGCAGCGACCACGTTGAACCCGTGGGCCTGGGACAGATAGCCGGACACCCGGCCGTCGCCGCAGCCGAGCTCCAGCACGTCCTCGATGGTCTCGTCCGCCAGGGACTGCAGACGCGCATCGAGACGCTCGATGTGGTCCAGTCGTCTTCTTCCCATGGCATCCCCTCCGGCTGCCCCGAACACAGACGGTCCAAACCCGATTTGATTAGCAGGGCTGTGGGGTCGAGCCGCGGTTTGGCGGGAACCGGGGGGATTTAGCCGGCTTCGGGAACCCGGAAGGGGGCCAGCTCCGGTTGCCCGGGACCCGGCGGTTCGGGGGTGCGGCCGGTGGCCTTGTCCCAGAGCCAGGGCAAGAGGTAGCGCCGGATCCAGCGTCCCTCGGCGGCGAGCCGGCTTCCGAATCCGGCCTCCGGCCGAGCGTCGGGTGGTTCCTTCCAGCTGCCGTCTACCCCTTCGACTCCGAGGGTTTCCGCCAGAGCCTGGGCGATGCGGGCGTGTCCTGCGCCGTTGGCGTGGAGCCGGTCCTCGCTCCAAAACCGGTCATCGACGGCGAAGGCGTAGGCGTCGAAGTCGATCAACAGCGTACCGGTTTCCGCGCAGACCTGATGGAGCAGGGCGTTGAGGGTGCGGATGCGTCCTTCCACCAGCCGAGCCGCCGGCATCAGCGGCGTGAGCACCGGGAGGGTGAAGCTGATCACCGCCACACCTTCCCGACGGAAGGGCTGCTGGAGCGCCAGTAGGTCCCGCCGCAGGCGGTCCGGGTCGAAGCGCCGCGCCAGCACGTCGTTGGTGCCCGAGAACACCGTCACCAGATCGGGCTTCATCGCCCGGGCCGGTTCGAGCTGACTCTCGAGGATTTCCCGGGTGGATCGTCCGCGCACACCAAGGTTGGCGTACTCCAGGGGCTCGAGCCCGCGGGTCCGGCGGGATGCCTCGATGTGGGCCGCGAGCCGGCGGGACCAGCCGATGAACCGTCCGGCGGCGTCTCGATCGTCGACCCCCTCGGTCGAACTGTCCCCGATCGCCACGTAGCGGGCGAAGGGAGGCGAGGCCTTTTCGAAGGTCGCGGACATCGGCCCAGTCAAGCAGAGATCGCCCGCCGGATCCAGCGGCGGAAACGTTCTGCGAGTCGTAGAATCCAGCCCATCATGAGCGACATCACCCGAATGACCCCCGAAGCGTTCTGCGGCTTCCTGCGCGAGCGGAACATCACCCGCTTCTATCTGATCTGGAACGACGAGCGGCAACAGGTCGTGCCGTCGCATCCCGAGCTCCAGCCCCTGGCGGCGCTGCTCCAGGAGGATGCACGGGACTTCGACAGGCACGAGGGGGTGTTCGTTCAGCTCGGCCCCGAGACCGGCACGCTGCAGGGGGCGTTCGTGCACCGCACCTGCCGCGGCCAGGCCGCCGGCGGGGTGCGTTTCTGGACCTATGACACCGTCGAGGACTACCTGCGGGACGGCCTGCGGCTGGCCCGGGGCATGACGCTGAAGAACGCCCTGGCCGGCCTGTGGTGGGGTGGCGGCAAGGGAGTGATGGCCCGGGGAACCGGCGCCGACGCCTCCGATCCCGGCGTGCGGCGCCGGATCTACGAGGAGTACGGCGAGCTGATGACCGGGCTCAACGGCTGCTACGTCACCGCCGAAGATGTCGGCACCTCGGTCGAGGACATGGCGGCGATCTTCTCGCGCACCCGGTTCACGACCTGTATCCCGGCGAGTCTCGGCGGCAGCGGCAACCCGTCGGTGCCCACCGCTCGCGGCGTGGTCCGCGGGATGGAGGCGGCGCTGGCCCATCTGGGCCTGGGCAGTCTGGCCGGAAAGAGCGTGGCGATCCAGGGGCTGGGGCATGTCGGCGAGCCGCTGGTCGGGTTTCTGTGCGAGCGGGGAGTCGGGCGGATCGTCGGCAGCGACATCGAGCCCGCTTGCGCTGAGCGGCTTCGCGCGGCCTACCCCGGTCTGGACCTCGAGGTGCGGATCGTCGAGCGGGGTGATTGCTCCCTCTTCGCCGAACCGGTGGACATCCTCTCGCCCAACGCCACCGGCGCCGTGCTCGGAGAGAAGACCATTCCGCACATCGCGGCGAAGATCGTCTGCGGCGCGGCCAACAACCAGCTCGAGGATCCCGAGTCCGACGATCGCCGGCTACAGGAGCGCGGCATTCTCTACATGCCCGACTTCCTGGTGAACCGCATGGGCATCGTCAACTGCGCCGACGAACAGTCCGGCCGTATCGAGCCCGATCCGGTGTTCGAGCGTCATCTCGGCGACGACTGGGAAAACAGCATCTACAACCTGTCGCTCCAGGTGCTGGCCGAGGCCGAGCGGTCCGGCGCCACCCCTCACCGGATCGCGCTGGAGCTGGCCGAGGAGCGTTCCATGGAGCACCACCCGCTCCAGGGGCACCGCAGCAAGCGGATCATTCAGGGGGTGGCCCGGTCCGGGTGGGCCGGCGGCGCGTCCCTGGACGAAGTCTGAGTTTGGTCCGAACGGCGCCCAATAATGTAAATTCTTGACCCTCGCTCCCGGGCCCGGGTAGAGTCGGCAGGTAGCCGCCAGCGCATGGGGGGGCCATCGCGGCGGATCCATCTGTCCCGCTCTGCCGAGTCGGCTCATGCCGCATCGGGCATGTGCCTGCCGATTGCCGGGCCGCGATCCGCGTGGCGGCGAGCAGGGGGACCCATGAAAACTCTGTCACGGCCGGGAGCCGCGCTCCTGGTCACGTCCGTCTTGTGGTGCGCGGTATGGGCAGGCAGCGCCGCTGCCGCTCCGCCGGCGGAGGTGCTGAACGTTCAGTTCAGCGACAGCTCGACCCTGAGCTGGGACGCCACGGTCACTGCCCAGGACTACAACGTCTACCGTGGGCTGCTGCGCGACCTGCAGGTGGGCAACCCGCCTCGCTGCCACGTCGACGAGGTGGTCGGCACCAGCGTCGTCTCATCAGCGGCCCCCGAAGTCGGAGAGGTCTACGTCTACCTGCTGTCGGCGGAGAACGCGACCGACGAGGAGGGGACCCTCGGCACCGATTCCGACGCGGTCGAGCGGGAGTCCCTGGGCAAGTGCGACGCGGTGATGTTCCACCACGTGCTGCAACGGCTGGGATACGGTTGGAGCGAGTGGGGACGGGACCGCCTGCAGACCCTGGGCTTCACGGCGTACCGCGACGAACAGCTCGACCCGCTGACGATCGACGAGAGTGGCGATTCCCGGGCACAGCTCTGGACTCGCTGGGATCCGCCGGTCAACGAGGGGTATCTGCAGTACCGCCTGCTGGACGAGAGCATCTACTCGCTGCGGCAACTGCAGCACCACACCACCGAGTTCTGGTTCAACCACTTCAACACCGAGTTCCGCAAGGTCTACGACAACACCCCGGGAGCGGCGGCGGACCGCAACCTGCGCACGGCCCAGATGCAGCAGCGTGAGATGGACGCTTTCCGTGATCTGGCCTTCTACGGCAGTTTCCGCGAGATACTCGAGGCCAGTGCGCTCAGCGCCGCGATGATCCTGTACCTCGATACCAACATCAACACCAAGGACCGGCCCAACGAGAACCACGCTCGGGAGTTGATGGAACTGCACTCGATGGGCGTGGACAACGGCTACACCGAGGCGGACGTTCAGGAACTGTCCCGGGTGTTGACCGGTTGGAACGTGTGCAACAAGGCGCTGGCCGACATCGACAACCCGACGGCTCCCTGCATCGCCAACGACGCCGCGGGACAGCGCGCGACGAACTTCCGCTCCAACGAGCACGACACCGGGCAGAAGATTCTGTTTGCCGGTACGGCCTACGAGACGATCATCCCGGATACGTCGGGCAATCCGGCCGACGGGATCAACGACATCCAGCTGGCGCTCGATACGATCGCCGATCATCCGGCGACCAAGGAGTTCATCGCGACGAAGCTGCTCCGGCGCTTCATCGTCGAGGATCCGACGCCGCAGATGGTGCAAGGGGTCGTCGACGCCTGGACGCTGCACAACGGCGACAACCGGGAGATCCTGCGCGCCGTGCTCTCGGAAGCGAACGTGCTGAACCCGGACTTCGTCGGTCAGAAGCTGAAGACACCCTGGGAGCAGGGCGTGACCGGGTACCGGGCCACGCGAGGGCTGTTGCAATCGTTCATCGCGCCGTTCCTGCGCAACTGGATCAACCGCATGGGGCAGCTACCGTTCCGCAACCCGATTCCCACCGGCTACTCCGAGTCCGGTGGGGACTGGCTCGGCACCAACGCCCAGCTGGATCGCCAGGACTACGGCATGGACATCGTGCTCAACGCCAGCTACGCCCAGGAGATCAACCTGATGGTCTCCGAATACAGCCTCACCACGGACGAGGAGATCGTCGACTTCTTTGCCGACGTTCTGTTCGGAGGGCAGATGACGCCGTTCGAGCGCCAGGTCGCGCTCGATTACCTCAATACCGATGATTCGGGTGTCCCTTCTCCGTATACCGACGAGCGCGTCCGCGAGACCGTCGGTTTCATGATGGGATTCAAACAGTTCCTGGAACAGTAGGGGGCCACCGATGAAAGACCACTGTGCCGATTGTTCGAGACGTGCGTTCTTGCACAAGTCCGGCCTGACCCTGGCCGGCCTGGGAGCGGCGTCGCTGATTCCGACTCCGCTGGTGCGCCAGGCGATGGCGGCCAATGAAGACAAGCGCCTGCTGTTCATCTTCCTCCGTGGCGGGAATGACGCGGTCAACACGCTGATTCCCCACGGCGATTCCGCGTACAACGCCGTGAACCGGCCCACGCTCTACGTTCCTCCGGGAGATGCCATCGACCTGGGGAACGGCTTCGCCTCGCTCCATCCGGCCCTCGACGACCTGAAGAAGGTGTTCGACGACGGCGATCTGGCGGCGATTCACCGGGTCGGCTACCAGAACATGAGCCGCTCCCACTTCAGCGGGCAGCGCATCTGGGAAAACGGCGATCCGACCCAGCCCACGTTCCTGTTCGAGGGCTGGCTCTACCGCTACATGCGCGAAGAAGGGCTCGACCTCAACGCGAGCCTGCCTGCGCTCACCGCGCCCAACGGCGGGGTGCTGATGCGGGGCGTGCCTCCCTACCACGTCAACGTGCGCAACCCGGACCAGTTCGACTACACCTACGAGCCGCCCCGTTCCGACAAGTTCAAGCAGAGCTGGCGGGACGTCTATTCCCAGCTGCCTCACGGCACCAAGTACCGGGATGCCCTGCAGGCGTCCGAGATCCAGTTGCTGGACACGCTGGACGAGTACGCTGCCTGGGATCACACCAACTGGAATCCGACCGACCCCAACACCGGGGAGTACCTGTTCCCGGTGTCTGCGGCGACGAACCCGGCGGATCCGTCGGGGCCCGGGGGGCGCAAGTTCGCTGCCGCGTTCTATCCGTTCTTCAACGCCCTGAAGGTCTGCGTGCTCTCGCTGCTCGAAGGGGACGGGCTGAACGGCACCCGCATCGCCGGCACCGAGCTCACCGGCTTCGACAACCACGAGAACCAGGGCCAGCTTGCCGGAGTGCACCGGGATCGGCTCAACGTGTTGGGCTACGGCATTCGTTCGGTGCAGATCGCGCTCAGCGGGGTCGCGACCAACGAGCCCCGGGGCTACTCCAGCATCTGGGAAAACACCATGGCCGTGACCATGAGCGAGTTCGGCCGCACCTCGCGGGAGAACGGTAGCTTCGGTACGGACCACGGCGGTTCGACCTGCGTGTTCGCCGCCGGCGGCCCGGTCAACGGCGGGGTCTACAACGCCGACGGCTCCAACTGGGCCAACGGCGACATCTTCGCCCACGACAACCGCGACCTCGAGACGATCACCGATTACCGCGCAGTGTTCTGGGAGATTCTCAGGGACCACATGGGAGCGCTGCCGGCCAACGCGGACACCGTGTTCCCCAGTTACTCCTCGCTGAGTCTGTCCGAGCTCGGTCTGATCGGCACCTGATCGGCAACAGGGGGTACGGCCGCCGGCCGTACCCCCGCCTCGCCGGTTCCGCAGGCTGCGCCCGTCGCGGATTCCTGGTGGCCGAGGACGATTCCCCGTAAGTTCACCGCGTTCACCCCCCTCAAGGAGAACCACCGATGATTCGCCATCTTTTGAGTGGCCGCGGTCTCGCGGTCTTCACCCTTGCCTGCGCCATCGTCGCGGCGCCGGCCTTGGCGGAGACCCTGGTGCTCAATCCGGTCAAGGACAACACGCTGTTCGAGGAAGACCCGGCGCTGAGCAACGGAAGCGGACAGCACCTCTTCGCCGGAAAGATTGCTTTCGGTCCCAGGCGCCGCGCGCTCCTGCAGTTCAGGCTGCCGTCGCCGGCGCTGTTTCCCGCCGGGGCGCAGGTCACCGACGTGCGTCTGCGGCTGGCGATGTCCAAGACCATCGCTCCGCAGGTCTTCGTGACCGTGCACCCGTTGCACCGGCACTGGGGTGAGGCCGGCTCGGATGCCCCCGGGGCGGAGGGCGCCGGGGCCCAGGCGATGCCCGGTGACGCCACCTGGAGGGACACCTTCTTCGAGATCTCGACCTGGGACCGTCCGGGCGGGGACTACGAGTTCTTCCCCATCGCCTGGGCGTTGGTGGGTGAGCCCGGCTTCTACACCTTCGAGGAGCTCCCGGGCATGCGCAGGGAGATCATGGAGGCGATGCTTCGTCCCGGTCGCAACTTCGGCTGGATCCTGATCGGCGACGAGAGCAGCAACGCCACCGCCAAGCGCTTCGACTCCCGGGAACACCCGGATCCGGAGCGCCGTCCGCAGCTGATCATCGAGTACACGCTGCCCGCCGGGAGTCCGCCGGAGGAGTCGATCAGGCCCTCACTGGCCCCGGTCGCTCCGGCCAGGCCGGAGCCCGGGAGCGGCGCCGTGGCGCCGGTGCGCGGCTCGCGCCTCAGGGGATCCTGAGCGGGCGAACCCCCCGAGCCCATCGGCGTATACTGCCTGACGGTCCGGAGTCCGGCTTCCATGAAGCCGGCTCGTACCTCCACCGGACCAGGGGGAACCATGCTTCGCTTCGCTCTCGCGCTCACCCTGCTGAGCGCCGCTCTCGTCCTGCCCGCCACGGCGACCCAGGCGGCCGCCGGTTACGACCTGCCGCCCCGGAACGTCGTCGACATTCTCGATGCCGAACCGGCGCCCTCGGTCAGCTTCAGCCCGGACCGGCGCTACATGGTGTTGACTCGTAGCTCGGCAATGCCGTCGATCGCCGATCTGTCTCGGCGCATGCTGCGGCTCGCGGGGATGCGTATCGACCCGACGGTCCATGGACGCTTCCGCACCAGCTACCCCCACGGGTTCTCGGTGGTGGCGGTGGAGAGCGGCGAGGTGCTGCTGGACTACCCGCTCGCCCCGGGGCAGGGGTTGGCCGGTACCTACTGGTCCCACGACGGCGAGGCGATGGCCTTCACCGTGACCTCCCAGACAGGCACCCATCTTCACACCCTGCGTATGGCCGACCCCGGCGAGGTGCGCGGCCATGGGCGCGGAATCAATACCGTTCTGGGCGGTCCGCGGTTCATGCCCGACGGCAAGCACCTGCTGGTCGCCCAGGTGCCCGAGGAAGCCGGGGCGGAACCGTCGGCTCCCTCGGCTCCCGGCGGACCGAACATCCAGGAGACCGCCGGCAACGCGTCGCCGACCCGCACCTATCAGGACCTGCTGGCCAACCCTCACGACGAGGCGATGTTCGAGCACTACACCACCGTGCAGCTGGCGATCGTGGGGCTCGACGGTTCGAGTCGAAAGCTCGGTGCGCCGGCGATTCGCGCCGCCGATCCGGCGCCTGACGGCAAGCATCTGCTCGTCACCACCATCCGTCGTCCGTATTCCTACCTGCAGACCATGGGATCTTTCCCCCAGGAGATCGCCGTCTGGAACCTGGCCGGCGAAGAGGTCTACCGGGTCGCCGACGTCCCGCTGGCCGAGGGCATTCCCATCGGCGGTGTGCGCACCGGGCGCCGGGATGTGGAGTGGCGCGCCGGCGAGCCGGCCACCCTGGTCTGGGCCGAGGCGCTGGATGGCGGCGACCCCAAGAAGAAGGTGCCGCACCGGGACCGCGTGCTGGAGCTCGCCGCACCGTTCACCGGTACGCCGGCGAAACTGGCCGACATCGAACACCGTGTCTTCGGCGCCGGCTTCCTGGCCGGCAACCGCATGGCGACCACCGAGTACGACCGTGACCGCCGCTGGATTCGCACCGTGCTCCACGATCTTTCGGGGGGCGAGCCCAAGGTGCTGGAGGACCGCAGCCTGCGCGATCGGTACGGCGACCCGGGCAGTGTCGTCACCACCGTCGACGAAACCGGCATGTCGGTTCCGCTGCAGCACGGACCCTGGATCTACCGTGCCGGTTCGGGGGCGACCCCCGAGGGCAACCTACCCTTCATCGACCGTCAGAACATCGAAACCCTCGAGACCGAGCGGCTGTGGCGTTGCGAGAAGGGCAGCTACGAGCGGGCGGTGGCGGTGGTCTCCGGTGCCGCCGGCCGCAAGCCGATGGTGATCACCTCCTACGAGACTCCCGAGACCCCCCTCAACTACCGGCTGCGGGATCTGGAGCAGGGATCGACCCGCGCGTTGACCGGCTTCCCTGATCCGACACCCGAGATTCGCGGGATCAAGCGCCAGCTGGTCAAGTACACCCGGGAAGACGGCGTGCCGCTCTCCGCCGAACTGTATCTGCCCGCGGACTACAAGGAAGGGACCCGGCTGCCTTTGATCGTCTGGGCCTATCCCCGGGAATTCAACGACGCCAAGACCGCGGGGCAGGTGAGTGCCTCACCCAATCGCTTCACCCGCATGCGTGGGATCACCCATCTGACCCTGGTGACCCAGGGCTACGCCATCATGAACAACGCCACCATGCCGGTGATCGGCGACGCCGAGACGATGAACGACACGTTCATCGATCAGATCGTGTCTTCGGCCAAGGCGGCCATCGACAAGGCGGTGGAGATGGGCGTTGCCGACCCGGAGCGGGTCGGGGTCGGCGGCCACAGCTACGGGGCGTTCATGACGGCCAACCTGTTGGCCCACTGCGATCTGTTCAAGGCCGGGGTCGCCCGTAGCGGCGCCTACAACCGGACCCTGACCCCGTTCGGCTTCCAGTCCGAACGGCGCACCCTGTGGGAAGCCAAGAGCGTCTACTACGGCATCTCGCCGTTCCTCCATGCCGACAAGATCAACGAGCCGATGCTGATGATCCACGGTGAGGCGGACAACAACTCGGGCACCTTCCCCATGCAGTCCCGGCGGATGTACCAGGCGATCAAGGGCAACGGCGGAACCGCCCGCTTGGTGATGCTGCCCCACGAGAGCCACGGCTACCGGGCCAGGGAATCGGTGCTGCATACCCAGGCGGAGATGATCGAGTGGTTCGACCGCTACCTCAAGGGAGTGGGAACCGCTGGGGCCGGTGCGTCCGCAGGAGCGACCCCCTAGCGCAAAATGTCGTCGCCCTTTCGTGACGCCCGGGGCATGTTCAGTTCAGCCGCGGCGACGGTCGCTGCGGGAAACCGGACGTGAGTAGGTCTCGATGGCGCTGAGCGGGACACAGCGGACGATCGCGAGCGGGGTGCTGCTCATGATCGCGATGGCCCTGGTGACCGGTCTGCGGTTCAACCGCGTCGATCATCTGATCGGCGGTGTGACCGCCGGCGGCGCCGACGCCCGGGTGGCCCAGGCGGACGCCGCCTACTACGTGGATGTCGTCCGCTTTCTGCGAGGCGAGGCTCCCGGGGAGCCGCTGGCCGCGCCCTATACCCGCCGGCCGTTGGCTCCCTGGCTGGCCAGCCACTTGCCGTTGGAGCCGTTGACCGCGTTGAACGTGGTCAATTTCCTGTCGCTCTGCGGCGCGGCCCTGCTGCTCTACGCCTCCTTGCTGCGCTTGACCGGTGAGCCCAGGATCGCGCTCCTGGGCGGCGCGCTGTTCGTGTTCTCCTTTCCCACCTTCTACTACGGCACCATCGGCTACGTGGATCCGGTGCTGTTGCTGTTCCTGAGCCTGTTCGCGTACGGCCTTGCCGCCGGCAGCAACGGCGTGATGCTCTCCGCGCTCATCGCCGGTTGCCTCGTGCGGGAATCGATGTTGATCGCACTGCTGCCTTTCGTGGTGGCCCAGCTGCGAGCTCGGGGGCAAGGTATCGCCTGGAGCGTCGCAGGCATCGGGGCCTGCCTCCTGGCGACCTACGTTGCCTGGGGGGTAATTCCCTTCGAGCAGGACAGGAGCCACGGGCTGACCACCGAGTGGTTCGTTGCCGGCCTGTCGCAGTTGCGTAGCTGGTTGAGCCTGGCGTTGACCTTCGGTCTCCCAGGGCTGCTGTTGATCTGGCTGGTGGCGGGGCGCGCCCGTCGTGAGCGCCTGGCGAGTCAGCCGCTGGCGCTGCCGTTGCTCGCCGGGCTCGCCGCCAGCGCGACCCTGGTGCTGGTTGCCTTCGGTGTGGCGGTGGTTGACGGACGGCCGCTCTGGACCGCCTATCCCTTCGCCATCCTGCTGATCGGCATGCTGATG
Organism: Acidobacteria bacterium Mor1; assembly: GCA_001664505.1. GTDB lineage: Bacteria > Acidobacteriota > Polarisedimenticolia > Polarisedimenticolales > Polarisedimenticolaceae > Mor1. Next base: position 1,657,271 of record CP011806.1, on the reverse strand, counting down.
TCCGATGACTCCCGCCCCGTGATCGCGGATCGCTGATTTCCTCCGGATGCCGAGAATCCTCCCTGGTTGAAACCTCGCTCTGTCGCTGGCGTAACTTACTAGTCAGTAAACTAAGGAGGTTCGAATGCGAGCGACGACAGGCGCGACTCAGATCTTTCAGATCCTCATCTTTCTCGCCGGAGGGCTCTCGGCGGGAGTGTCCATTGCGGCAGAGCCGACCGAATCTCCGTGGGTCCAGCCGGGAGATGGTGCGGTCACCGGCGCCTTTCTCGAGCCCTACGAGAACGCCTGGAGCTACACCCGCCGGGGGCCCGACGGCCAGGTGACCTTTCAAGGCCGCTGGACCGACCGCCTCACCGCCGAGGGCACCGGGTCCGGGCGGGTCCTCACCCGTCGCCAGGAGATTCAGGACCCGGGGGGCGAGCGGGTCCTGATCAACCGGTTCCGGGCGCAGGACATGAAGCCGCTCAGTTTCGAGCTGCAGTCCAGCGACGGGCAACCCATGACCAGGGTGGAGTTCGAGGACAAGGCGCTTCGGGTTTTCGCGGCAGGGCAGAAGGAGCCCCAGGTCGTTCCTCTGGCCGCCCCGGTCTTCGACTGGTTCCTCTACGGCCTGCTGGTCGCGACCTTTCCCCTGGAGGAGGGGTATCAGGCCCGGTTCCCGGCGTTGTCGACGGTGCTGAGCCCGGTCACCCGCCACCTGGCCGTGCTCGGCAAGGAGACGGTTCCCGGGCCCGGCGGCTATCCGACGCCATGCTGGAAGATCGAGGGGGACGAGGGGCTGACCTTCTGGATCTCCGAGGAAGCGCCCTACGTGCTCCGGGTGCTCAAGCAGGTCCCCGGCGGTTCGACGGTCTCCTGGGAGCAGGAGCCGGTGGCCCGGTCCGGCGCCGCAGGCTGGTCGAGGTATCTGGAGCTCCGGGTCTATCGGGCCCAGGAGCAGCAGCGGGACCGGCTTCTCGATTACTTCGAGCAGCACTATCTGGAGTCCCAGGAAGCTGAGGGGATGCGCATCTGGGGCCAGTTCCGCGACCTGGGTGATCCACTCAATTTCGTCTGGCTGAGGGGCTACCGCAGCATGGAGGAACGGGGCGCGGGGCTGGGTCGCTTCTACATGGGAGAGCACTGGCAGCGAACCAGTCCTCCGCTACGGGGCATGCTTGCCAGTGCCGCCCATGTTCACTTTCTCGAACCGGTGGGTTCCGACGGAGCCTTCGAGGATCGGTTCGAGCGTGGATCCGCCGGGAAGAGCGCAGGTATCGTGGTCGCCCAGCTCTTTCGCTTCGATGAGCAGAGCGGCCCTCTGGTCGCCTCCCTTCGGCAGGAGGTGATCCCGGCCTATGTCGCGGCGGGTGCGGTCTCGCTGGGATTGTTCCGAAGCAGTGACGAGCCGAACAACTTCCCGCTGCTGCGCTTCATCGAAGACCGGCCCTCGGTCGCCTGGTTCGCGAGTTTCGAGAACCGGGAGCACTTCGAGAGGGCCCGCGCCGGGTTAGAGCGCGCGGGGGCGCTGGAGGTGTCCGAGACCTACGTGCTGGCTCCCGGAGCCCGATCCAGGTTGCGTCATCGGGCCAGGCGCTGAGCGGCGGGTGTATTCTCTAGGGTGTGAGCCCGAGAAACCCCGCCCAGAGCCGCCGCAAACTGGTCGAAACGGCGGCCCGCCTGTTCTACGAGCGCGGCATTCAACGCACAAACCTGGATGAGGTCGTCGCCGAAGCGGGGCTGACCAAGCCGACCCTCTATCGCTACTTCCGCTCCAAGGATGAGTTGGTGACGGCGGTCATGGAACTGCGCAGCGCCAACTGGGAGGAGGCGATCGAGCAGCGCATCGAAGCCTCCCGCTCTCCATCCCGGCGCCTGATGGCGGTCTTCGACTTTCTCGACGAGTTCCTCGGCGCCCACGGTTTCCGCGGTTGTGCTCTGGTCAACGCGTCCATCGAACTTCAGGGGCCCGGCCACCCCGGACGAGAGGTCGCCCGCAGGAACAAGCAGCTGAACCGGGAGCGGCTCGAGCGGTTGGCCCGCGAAGCCGGTCTGTCCCGGCCCCGGGAACTGGCGGCCGGTCTCGCTCTGTTGTTCGAGGGAGCCATCGTCCAGGCGTACGTCGAGGGGGATACGTCTGCGGCCCAGGCTGCCCGCCGGGCGGCACGCCGGTTGATCCAGGGGCACGGGTAGGGCGTTGCCCGCCGAATGAGACTCAGGGGCAGATCGTGTCCAGATCGTCTCGTGCGTCCGGATCCAGGCTCGAGTCTCCGTAGCCTCCGTCGACGCACACGCTCGTGCCGCGGGTCAGGTAGTAGCGCCCGTTCCCCGGAGTGGGAGCCGGTGACGGGTCCTGGGCCGGGCTGACGGCGAAGGAACCGAGGCACTCGGCGGAATCGAAGCCGGAATCGGCCACGAGATCCGACAGGTCTCCCGCGACCAGGTCGAAGCTGCCGCCGTCGAGGTCCGGGACCACTCGAATCTCCGTCGGTGCGTCCGGGCTGATGACGATCCCGCCGCAGAAACCGAAGGGCGCGTAGAACGCGTCCTGGTCGATGCCCATGGTTCCGCCGAAGGTACTCGGTGAGATCCAGTGAGCGACCCACTGGCCGTCGCCGTCGGTGGCGAGGGCGGCACCGAAGTCGCCGCCGTCATCGGAGCGCGCGTTGCTGTTGAAGACCTCGACCGGGCTCCAGGTCTGCCCCGCATCCTGGCTGTAGGACAGCAGCAGGTCGGAATCCTGGCCCAGGTTGATCGAGTCTACCGTTGCAGAGAAGGCGCTCCAGAGCGCGATCCAGTTGCCCCGGGCGTCCCGCATCAACAGCGGTTCGGAAACGCCGCCGTTGGAGTAGGAGGGGTGGATCGCGTTGCCTCCGCTCCAGGTGGCGCCGTTGTCCGAACTGGTCGCCGCATAGACCGACCAGAAGACGATCTCCGGGGCGTTCCAGATCACCGTCCAGTTGCCGCGGCCGTCGCCGGCGAGGCTCGCCTCTGCCTGGCTGACCGAATCGGTCTGGGCGTCGGGGTTGAGCGCCCGCACCGGTTCCCAGTTGATGCCGTCGGGGCTGAAGGTGCCGACGACGTCCTGGTCGCTGCCGATGGTGCCGTCGATGTCGTTGTTGGTGATCCAGACGGCGCCCCAGGTGCCTGAAGAATCGGCGACGATGGTGGGCCGCAGGTCGAAACCGGCGAACCCGCCGGGGTCGCTGGTATCCCGCAGCGGCGTCATCGGTCCCCAGGTTGCGCCGAAGTTGTCGCTGCGGCTGATGAAGATGTCGAAGTCGCTGCCCGCCGTGCCCCCCATCGGGTTGGTCGAGGCCCAGATCGCGATCCAGCGGCCGCGGCCGTCCGTGGCCAGGGATGGCGGGTCGTCGGTGGCGTCGTCGGTCTCGGCACCCTGGTTGACCACCACCGGATCGCTCCAGGTCAGGCCGTTGTCCAGGCTCCGCGAGGAGAACAGGTCGATGTCGCTGCCGAGGTTTCCGGGGATCGCCTGCCAGACAGCGACCCAGGCGCCGTTTCCGTCGGAAGCCAGGGCCGGCCGAAAGCCGGGGCCGAGCAAGCCGGCCTGGGGAGTCGTCCAGCTCTTGCCCCGGTCGTCGCTGCGGGAGATCACCAGGTCCGAATCCACCGGCCAGATGGCGATCCAGCGGCCGTTGCCGCCGGTGGCGATGGTGCCGCGGCGGTCGGTCTCGTTGCCTGCGGCCAGGGTCGCATCCATGGCCGCGATGTCGGCGGAAGCCAGCTCCGCAGCCGAGGCAGCCGGTGCCAGGGCAACGAGTATCAGTGCCGGGAGCAGGTGGCGAACGAGACCCATGGTCGACCCCTCCTTGAGTTCAGGTACCACGCGTTTTTCGCTCGGGTCAAGGCGTTTCGGCCGCGGTCAGGCCGGTCACACAGCCGTCATGGGAGGGTCATGGGCCGGTCAGGTGAAAACTGCGCGGCCTCCGTAGCCTCGAAAACGGCGCGATTCCGGCACCGAACCCGCCGGGTCTCGAATCGAGGCGCCGCTTCGGCCCTTCACGGCCCACGGAGGAAAAACATGCAGTTGCCTGTCCGTATCCGCCCGACCGCCGCCCCACTCACGGGGCTGCTCCTCTTGCTGTCGGCGATCGCCTTGACGCTACCCGCTGCGGTGGCCCAGGCCCCGGTCGTGCAGGACGTGAAGGTCTCCGGCCCCGCCGAGGGCTTCGAGATGGGGTCCCGCCTGATGACCTCGGGTAAGCGGATGAAGGTCTGGTTGACCGTTCCCGGTGCGGGCAAGGTCGCGGTGCCCAAGTTCAACGGGACCTTCTTCTATCGCCACACCCGGCCTGAAGCCACTTCGGCGACGCTGATGTTCCACACCGAGCGGTTCGAAAACGACGAAGGCAAGCTGGCCAAGCCTCTGGCCAAGGCATTGGACTTCCGCAGTCACCCGTTCTTCGCCTTCCAGAGTCACCGCAGCCGGGTCGAGGGCAAAGACGTGGCCCTCGAAGGCAAACTGATCGTCAAGGACCGGGAGACCGAGGCCGTGCTGCATCTGCGGGCGCCCGGTGAAGTCGCCGTCAACAGCAAGGATGAACGCTGGCTCCAGGTGCAGGCGGACATGGAGGTCGCCGCCGCCGCGGTGGGGCTCGAGGAGTTCGGCCAGACTCTGCAATTCGAACTCGACCTGTTCCTGTTCAACTACACTCAGGAGTCCGCCCGTAAGACCGGCGTCAACGTCTCGGCCCTCGAGCATTCGCCGCCGCGGCTCCCCAGCGATCCGGAAGGGCTCTCCAACGCCGGCTGGTACCTGATGTACGAGAGGCGTTTCGACGACGCCATCGCCGCCTTCGACAAGGCGATTGCCAAGAACCCTCGCTTCGTCAGCGCCTACATGCGCCGCGGGGACGCCTACGCCTTCAACGAACAGTACGGCATGGCCGTGGGAACCTACCGGTTGATGTGGGACATCATGCCGACCCATCCCCATCTGATCGAGTTGCGCAAGGTGCTGGCCGGGGAGTACCTGACGGCCGCGTCGCTGGACAAGTCCAACAAGCAGTGGCTGGCGACCCAGAAGCGCTAGCAACCGGGACGGTGCGCCTCAGGGAGGGTCAAAGGTGGTCTCGCGATCGACGATCCGGATGCCCGGTTCGCTGGAGGCTGGGCCGGATCGCGATCGCGAGACCGGGTGGGAGCCTGTCTATTCGCGCTGCTGTCCCTCGGGCCACTGGGCGAACTGGCCGTCGATCAGGATGATGGCGTCGTCGAAGCTGTGGGTGGCGCCCCCTCCGCCGACGACGGTGCAGGGCCCGCCGTCTTTCCCGCCGGAGCAAATGGTGAAGCCCAGGGGAGCGGACTGGACGTTGAAGGTGTTCTTCCAGCCGTCAGTCGTCGGCGCCGCTACGATGTAGGTCGGTTCCAGCACCGACTCCAGGCCGGCCATGCTGGTCACAGAAGGGTAGACGTTGTTGTCGATGGCGTAGTGCTGGACGGCGGCACCAAGGGCGCGGATATCCGCCATGCTCGCCTTTTGCTTGCTACGGTCGATGGAGTTGAGCAGGTTCGGGATCGCGATGGCGGCGATGATGCCGATGATCGCCACCACGATCAACAGTTCAATCAGGGTGAAGCCTCGCGCACGCGCACTTCGCGCACTGATCCCCATGGGTCGAGCCTCCTTGTAGGTGTTCGGGCGGCTCGGCCGGTGGGTCCCGTTCGGCCGCAGGCCGCGTGTTGTCTGTTGGAACGTTCGGCTACTGGTACGGAGCCGGAGGGTGAAGCGTTTAGTCGCTCTGCCAGATTCCGTGGAGACTTTCAACGGGGAAACTGCGCTCGACTCCCGCTACTATCCGCTCGTTCGTCATCCACATCGCGAACCCGGAGGCCCGACGCGCACCCCATGGTCAAACTCAACCCCGCCCAGCAGGCTGCAGTCGAACACGGCGACGGACCGCTTCTGATTCTCGCCGGCGCCGGTAGCGGCAAGACCCGCGTCATCACCCACCGCATCGCGCGGCTGGTGAAGCGCGGCGCCGATCCCGAGTCGATCGTCGCCGTCAGCTTCACCAACAAGGCGGCAGGGGAGATGGCCGAACGGATGGTTCCCCTGGTCGGCGGCAAGAAGGCCAAGGCGTTGCGCATGTCGACGTTCCACCGCTTCGGGCTGGGTTTCATGCGGGACGAGGCCAAGGTATCGGGGCTCGACGGCAAGTTCACGATCTTCGACCAGGCGGATTCCATGGGTGTGGTCAAGGAGATCCTGCGGGAGACCTACAAGGCCACCGCGGGCAAGCGCCGCTTCGACACCATGTCGATTCTGGCGCGGATCTCCAACTGGAAGAGCGCGATGAAGGCGCCGGAAGATGTCGGCTCGAGCAACGACGAGTACGACGGGGTCGCCCGGGAGGTCTATCCCGAGTACGAAGAGCGGCTCAAGGTCATGCGCGCCCTGGACTTCGACGACCTGGTCTGCCGCCCGGTGCGGGTGCTGCGGGAGGAGCCCGAGGTGCGGGCCCGCTGGCAGCAGCGGATCCGGCACCTGCTGGTCGACGAGTTCCAGGACACCAGTGAAGTGCAGCTGGAGCTGGTCAAGCTGCTGGCCAACGAGAAGCGCAACGTCTGTGTGGTCGGTGACGACGATCAGTCGATCTACAGCTGGCGAGGGGCCAACGTCGGCAACATTCTCGAATTCGAGCAGCACTTCCCCGGTACCACGCTGATCAAGCTGGAGACCAACTATCGCAGCCGTTCGCCGATCCTCGAGGTGGCCAACGCCGTGATCGCCGCCGGGCAGGGGAGGCGCCACGCCAAGTCCCTGCGGGCCGCCCGGGACGGCGGGGATGCGGTGCGGGTCGTGACCTGCGAGAGCCCGCGCCACGAGGCCCAGTTCGTCGCCCGGGAGATCAACGAACTCCGCTCGGACCTGCCGATGAAGGAGGTCGCGGTGCTCTACCGCTCGAACCTCCAGGCCCGGCTGATCGAAGAAGAGCTCACCGCCTCCAACGTGCCCTACCGGCTGTTCGGCGGACAGCAGTTCTTCGACCGCAAGGAGGTCAAGGATGTCGCCGCCTACCTGCGGGTGGTGGTCAACCCCTGGGACGAGATCTCCCTGCGCCGGATCCTCAACTACCCGGCCCGTGGAGTCGGCGCCCGGTCGGTGCAGCACATCGAGGGCTATGCCCGGCAGCACCACATGCCTTTCGCCAAGGCCTGCTTCCTCGCCGAGCGGATCGAAGGCATTCCCGACGCGGCCAAGGCGGCGATCCGCAACCTGAACACGCTGCTCTCGGGTGCCCGCCAGCGCTTGGAGCAGACCGGCTCCCTCCACGGGGCGGCGGTCGACCTGGTCGAGACGATCAAACTACGCCGCGCGTTGGATGAGTCCGCCGAGGGGGGCGCCGAAGGGGACAAGCGCTACCAGAACGTGCTGCACCTGCTCAAGTGGCTGGAGCGCTACGAGGCCAAGGCCCAGCGGGACCGAAAGTCGCTCCAGGATTTCCTCCAGCGGGTGACCCTCAACGGCGACGACGACCGGGAGGAGAAGACCTCGGGGGTGACCCTGACGACCCTCCATGCGGCCAAGGGGCTGGAGTTCAAGGTGGTGTTCCTGATCGGCTGCATCGAGGGGCAGATCCCCCACAGCCGCACCACCGATCCCAAGGCCAGCGAGGCGGCCCCCGCCGATCTGGAAGAGGAACGGCGGCTGTTCTACGTGGGGATCACCCGGGCCCAGGATCGGCTGTACCTCACCGCGGCCAAGAAACGGGTGCTGCGGGGCAAGGAGGTCGAGGTCACCCCGTCCCGCTACATGGACGACCTGCCGGCCGAGCACATCAAGCCCTACGAGCGGGAGGACCAGAAGGACTACTCCCACGAGGAGCTGGGTTCGATGGTGCGGGATCTGCTGCGCAAGACCCGGGCTCGAAACACCGAGGCCCAGCCCTAGGCGCGAAACCGGCCGGCGGGGAGCTCGTACACCCCGTCGATGGAACCCGACGCCGAACCTTTTCATCCGGACATCGCCGACTCGACCCCCGGAGGCTGCTTCGCTCTCGTGCGGGCCGGTGATGTCGAGGTCCGTCAGGCCCGCGGCCTGGCCCGTCTGAACCCCGCGGCGCCGCTCACGGCGGAATCTCCCATGGGCCTGGGTTCCATCGCCAAGCCGATCTTCTCCCTGGCGATCCTGCGGCTGTGTTCCGAGGGCAGACTGAGCCTCGAGGATCCGGTGGCGCGGTACCTGCCGGAGCTGTCGGCACACGGGGACAACCGGCTGCGTCACCTGCTCAATCACACCAGCACGCTGCCCGACCCCTACATGCGCATGATGTTCAAGTTCGAGCTCCTGCGGCTGATCAAACGGGGCCCCGAGCGCTTCGAGAGCAGCGACCTGTTGGCGCGCCTGGCCCGGACGCGTCCCACCCGCCGGGTCCCCGGCCGGCCGATGATCTACAACAACAGCGCATTCGACATGCTGTCCCAGATCCTCGAACGGGTGCTGGCCCGGCCGGCCTCGGACTACCTCGGGGAGCTGTTCCACCAATGGGGGATGGATTCGAGCTATCTCCAGTCCGGGCCGATGCCGACGGCCGGTTTCGCCCGCTTTCGCCGCCGCTTCAGTGACTATCCGCCGTTCCCGCTGGACTACGTCCACGGCTCGGGAGGCATCGTTTCGACCCTCGAGGACATGCTGCATTTCCTGCGTGTCCTGATCGAGGGTCGTACCGGCGTTTCCGAGGCACTGCTCGAAGAGGCGTGGAAGCCGACCACCTTCGCCGAGGGCGCTCCCGCACCCTACGGGCTTGGATGGGGCGTCTTCGGAGAGGGGAGGCGCCGGGTCGTCTGGCACAACGGCGGTTGGCGCGGGTTTCGTTCCGCTTTCTACTGGCGCCGTGAGAGCGGTGATGCCGCGATCGTGCTGCTGAACCGTGACGACCTGGACCCCGACGAGATCGCTCTCGACGCCCTGGGCGTCGATGCCGACGAGCGATCAGGCCAGTAGCAGCGCCACTCCGGCGCCCATCGCCGCGACGGTCAGGATCTTCTTCAGGGTGATCCGCTCACCGAAGATCGTGGCGCCGGCGAGCAGCGACGCGACCAGGCCGACGACCCGCTTGATCGTCTCCACGTGCCCGACCATGGTCACCTGGTAGGCGGTGAACTGGAGCGCAATGGCGGCGAAGCCCAGCAGCACCGCAAGGGTCATCGCCGGGCGGCGCCGGAAGATGCCGGGGAGCTGGGGCAGTTCCCGTCGCCATGCCAGGAGCCCCAGCAGCAGCAACGTGCCCCCCGCGTTCTGCACCATCCCGTGAACCGAGGTGTTGCTGGCCTGCACCGCCAGCTTGTCGAAGGGCGCCGCGGCCGAGATGCTCAGCGCCGCCAACAGCATCAGCGCCACACCCCGGTCGATCTTGAAGCGATGCCCCTCGTCCCGGGTGACCCCCAGGGCAAAGGCGCCGGCAAAGACCAGGCCGATACCGACCCATTCCAGCAGCTCCGGGTGCTCACCGAGAATCAGCACGCCGAAGACCGAAGTGGCCACCGGGGTCAGCGAGAGCATCGGGATAGCCCGGCTCAGTTCGGTGTGCCGCACCGACTCGACGATCAGCACCTGGGTCGCCGTGGCGAACAGGATCGAGAGCAGCCCCGGTAGCAGATAGGCCTCGAGATCGATTCGCGGCGCCTCGAACAGCATCCAGCCGGCAAAGAGGAACGAGGCGCCCAGGGTCAACGCCGTGGCGATGACGAAAGCGCTGGTGTCGCGAGTCAGTGACTTGCGGCTGATATCCAGCCCGGCCCAGGCCAGGCCAGAGATGAACGCGATCCAAACCCCGGTCGTCGGACTCAAGCTCTCTCCTCCGCGGCGCAGTGTAGTGCGTCACGGCCGCGGGAGCCCGCGGTTGACAGTGGGGCGGGGTTTTAGAAGACTGTCCGACCCATCCTTTCAGGAGAACGCACGATGGTTGCACAGACCCTCTTCACCGGTCTCGTCCTGATCGCCCTGGGCGTAGGCGGTTACGTCGCCTCGGGGCAGGCCAGCGTCACGGCGCTGATTCCCGCCTTCATCGGTGCGGTGCTGGCGCTCCTGGGCCTGCTCGGCCGCAAGGAGAGCCTGCGCAAGCACGTGATGCACGTGGCCATGCTGATCGCGCTCCTGGCCATCGGCGGCACCTTCAAGGGGTTGCTGGGCGCCGTCTCATGGTTGGGGGGAACCACCCCCGAGCGTCCGATGGCGGTGGTCGCCCAGTCGGTTACCGCGGTGCTTTGCATCCTGCTGCTGGTCGGCGGCATCCGCAGCTTCATCGCGGCGCGCAAGGCTCAGGCGTAGGAGCGTCGTGTCAGGGTGTCCCGCTCCGCCGCTGGTCCTCGATCAGGAACGTGCGCCGAGCGGCCGCGACCGGCTCGTTATCTTCACTGAACAGCGCCAGCTCCAGCTCGAAGGTGCCCTCGCTGAGCCACGAACTGGGCACCATGTCCCGGAACGCGACGCAGGTGTTCCGGCGGAGGTCCACGTCGATGCTCCGCGCCGGTTTGGACATCGAGAAGCCGCGCAGCGTGCGCTCCGCCCTCAACACCGGGCCGCTTTCCTGTTTCGCCGGCCTGCAGACGAGAGCGGTCAGGGTCACCGGTGCCCGGGACTGCAGTTCGACCCAGCGGTCGTAGAACAGGCTGCCGCCGGCTCGTAGTTCGCCGTCGCGCCAGAAGGTGCCGCGTACCCGCTGCTGAGCCACGATCTTCGGCACCATCAACGCGTCCCGGGGATCGACCTCGACGGTTTCCCGATGACGCGCTCCGAGACGTTGCGGCCCATCGACTTCCGCCAGCACTGCGATGATCTCGTACTCGCCGGTCTCCATCGGGAGCATCGATTCGATCACCATCGGTTCGTCGCTGGGGGCTCCTTCGATCCGTCCCGAAACCTCATGGACCACTTTTTCTTGATGGATCACCGTGACGCCGAAATCCCAGGCCCGGGCGCGCTGACGAGAGAGCGAACGTAGCTGAATCAGATGTTGGAACGACTTGCGCCCGGTCTCGATCGGCACGACGCTGATATCCAGGGGCGAGTCTTCGGCCGAGGGTGGGTTGAGGAATTGGGCGGTGATCTCCGAACGGCGCCGCTGCGATTCGCTCTGGATGACCACGAGCCCGCGGGTGGTCGCCTTGACCCCGGGAATCGTGGTGTTGAGGGTGACCCCCAACGGACGATCGACGGGCAGGCCTCGGGCGTCGAGGCTGAACAGGTAGAAGCAGCTCAGGTGCTGCTTCACCTGTTCCACGGCGTACGCGTTGCTGTAGCCCTGGATGAACGCACGGCCTCCTGTTTCCAGGGCCAGCGAGGTGATGGTGTCTTCCGCCTCGGCTCGTTTGTTGGCCGGATCCAGTAGGGGCAGGCCGTCACGGCGCAGGCCGTCGGGAAGGAAGGTGTAAAGCCGGGTGGAGTACGTCGCCGCGGTCGCCGTGAGTTGCTCCAAGGCGAACTCGGACCACACCTGCGAAAGGGGAATCCCGCACTTGTCGGCCAGAGGTTGAACGAAGTGCCTCCCGGCTCGCTTGCGGAGACCGTCGGCAAAATAGAACACCGCCTTCGGCGGGTCGGTGGTCGCCAGGGCCTCGATGGCAGCAGACAGTCGGAAGCTGGAGCGCTCCACGACCTCGGCCTCTTCCCAGGCCAGGTAGCGCGCGTTGACGTAGGCCGCCCAACAGGCTGCCTCTGGGCGCATGGTTCCGGTGGTCTGACTCACATCCCCGGCGCCGGCCGACTGCCCCACGAGGTAGGGGTCCCAGTTTTGATGATCGTCCATCATCGTGATCAGGGCCTGACGCAAAGTGTCGGGATCGTCGGTGTCCCGGGCGTAGAACTTCAGCCGCTTGCCGCTGGAGGCGATCGATACTCCGGCGCCGGGGACCAACAGGGAATCGAGCAGATCCTGAGCCAGATGCAGCGAACGCTGCCGTCCGTGCATGGTCAGTAGCGATTGATCGAAGTAGAAGATGTAGGTGGGTCGCAGAGCCGTAGCAGAGGCCGAAGGTAGCGGCGGCGCCTGCTCGGCAGCGCTGTCCGTGGCCGCATCCGAAGACGCAGTGGCGGAGGTCGGAGGCTGGGCGCACATGGAGTCCACCTCGAAGCGGTGGATCGGGCGGCCCGCGATGCTGAGGATGAAGTCGTCGTCGCTCAGCGAGCCGATCAACTCCGGCGGACCGTCGACGGAGACGTCGAGCTGGAGCAACTTGCGCTGGACCTCCTCGACAAGCTTGCTGTCCACCGGCTGGGGGACCGCTTTTTCGTCAGGGCGCCCGAAGGCGGCGAGGGGCAGAAAGGCGAAGACGACGAGCAGGTGGCGCAGTCTCATGAGATCCCTCCGTTTCTTGCGAGGACACTATCAAGGTCCTCGCAAGGCCCGGAGCGTTACAGCCAAACGTTGCGGCAATCGATTCGCAGCGTCCGCGCCACCTGCCACCGACCGGGCGCTACGGTGCGCTGGGGCGCCGGTCCTCGATCATGAAGGTCTTGCTGCGGGAGAGCACCTGTTCGCCCGTCGCGTCGTGCAGGGACAGCGACATCTCGAAGGGCCCCTCGCTCATCCAGGAGTTGGGCACCATGTCGCGGAAGGCGACGCAGTGGTCCCGGGTCAGATCGACCTCGACGCTGCGGGGGGCCTTCTCCATCGAGAAGCCCCGCAGGGTCCGGTCGGCTCGCAGAACCGGACCGTCCTTGTCCTTGAGCGGCCGGCAGACCAGCGCCGTCAGCGTGACCGGCTGGGTTGAGTTGAGTTTGACCAGCTGGTCGTAGAACAGACTGCCCGAGTTTCGCACCTCTCCATCACGCCAGAAAACTCCGCGGATCGATTGCTGGGCGACGATCTTCGGGAGGATGAGTGCGTCGCGCGGATCCAGCTCGATGGCCTCCCGGTACTTGGCGGAGAGGTGCTCCCGAGTGTCGACCCCGGTGAGCAGGACGGTGAAGTCGTACTCGCCGGGCCCGAGGTCTACCAGGGTCTCGATCACGATCGGACGGCGGGACGGCACCTTCTCCAACCGGCCCGATACCTGATGCACGATCTCGTTGTCGGAGCTGATGGTGATGCCGAAGTCCCAGACCCCCGACCGGCCACGCTCGGGAGCTACGACCTGGACGAGATGTTGGATCCCGCGTTTGGTCGACTCGATCGGCACGACGCTGAGGCCGAGGGCCGAATCGTTGAGGTCGGGAGCGGCCAGGAACTCGGCGGTGAGTTCCGCCTCCCGGCGTGCCTTGCGGCTCTGGACCACGACTTGCCCCCGGGTGCGCACGTCGACTCCGGGTAGGGCGCTATTGAGCGTTACCGGCAACGGCCGGTCCAACGGCAGGCCCCGTGGATCGAGGCTCAGCAGGTACATGCAGCCCAGGTCTTTCTGTACCTGTTCGATGGCGTAGTCGGTCTTGAAGCCGCCGACGAAGGCCTGGCCGCCGGTTTCCAACGCCATGGAGATCAGCGTGTCTTCGGTCTGGGCCACGGTGTTCTGCGGGCTGGTCAGGAGCGTGGAGATCCCGGGGTCGTCGGGGTCGTTGAACTGAACCGTCAGTCCCTGGGCGTAGACCGGGTAGAGCCGGGTAGAACGTGCGGCCGCCGCGGCGACCAGCCGCTCGAAGGCGAATTCCGAGTAGACGGTGTCGACGGGCAGGCCGCACGCCGATTCGGCGACCGACAGATAGTGCCAGCCGGCCTTCTCCCGCAGCGCGTCGGAAAATACGAACACCGCCTTGGGAGGGTCGACGGAGGTGAGGCTTTCGATGGTCGCCGCCAGACGAAATGCTCCCCGCTCGACCCGCGCCTGCTCTTCCCGGGCGTACATGCTGGCCAGGCTGAGCTTCATCGGGCAGGGGGTGCTCTTGACCCGGCCCTGCCGCGCGCGCTCCTCGGCCAGGTAGGGATCCCAGTGGCGATGGTCATCCATCATCGCCTCCAGCGCCTGCCTTGCTTTGATCGGGTCGTCGGTGAACTCGCCGAACTTCTTGAAGCGCTTTCCGCTGGAGACGATGGAGACCCGGGCGCCGTCACCGATCAGGGCGTCGATCATGTCCGAGGCGACGTGGTACCCCTGCTGCCGGCCGCGCATGGTGGTCAATCCCTGCTCGAAGAAAAAGACGTAGCTCGGTTTGGCGACGGGTATTTCGGCGTTCGGCGTCGATGCTTCCGGATCCTGTGTCGCGGCCGCCGCCCGCCGCGCGGCGGCGGGGTCGGCGCAAAAGCGGTCCACGGTGAACTCATGAATCGGCCGGCCGGCGATGCTCAGGATGAAGTCGCCGCTGGTCAGCCCCTTGATCAACTCCTCCGGCCCGTCGACGGTGACGTCAAGCTGCAGCAGGGAGCTCCCGGTTTCCTCGACGATCTCCGAATCCCGCGGGGGACGGTCGCCGGGTGAGGCGTCGGCATCGCTCTGGGCCGGGATTCCCGGGGTCGCCAGCAGGGCCAACAGCAGGCTCATGAGCAGTTTGCGCATCGAACTCCTCCGGGATTGATTGGCCTGAGCCTAGCATCGAAATCCCGGTTGGACCGGCTACCGGTGAGGACCTATGCTGGTCGGCGGCGTCCCTCCTGTGTCACCGCAGGCAAGCGGCGCGGAGGAACCATGACCGAACGACGACCCTCGATGTCTCACCACTCGGCGATCCGGGCTGCCCTCGTCGTCATCGTTGCGCTCGCGGCGACGTCCGCGGCGGCGGCAGGCAACCTCTCGGGAACCTGGCACGGTGAGCTCCAGGGAGTGCCCGCGACCCTGACCCTCGAGCATTCCGCCGACGGCTTCCTTTCCGGGGAAATCGACGCCCAGGGCTATCGCTACATGGTCACCGGCAGCGTGACCGACGGCCGTGCCGCCGGTGTGCTGGTCGATCCCCAGGCCGGCGGTCAGATCCCCTTCGAGGTATCCCGCAACAAGGAAGGGCTGCGGTTGGTGTTGGTCGGAACCAACCCGATGAGTGGAGAGAAGAACTACATCCCGTTGGTCTTCCGAGCCGGTGCGCCGGGGTCCGGCGGCGGCGCCACCGGCACCGCTGGGAACGCGGGGAGTGTGCCGCAGCAGTTGGTCGGGCTGTGGCGTATGTCCGACTCGATGACCAGCGGCGACGCTTCCCTGGCTACCGAGTCCTACCTCGAGCTGACCGCCGACGGTCGCTTTGTCCTCGGAGGCTCCCGGGTGGCCGGGGGGGGCGCCGGCTGGGGCGGCGACACGGGCAGTGGCGGCGTCGAGGAGAGGGGGCTGTGGAAGGCCGAAGGCCAGGTGATCCACATCCGCGGCACGGCGGATCAACCCTGGGTGCCCTTTGCCCGCTATTACACCGAGCCGGGCAAGCTGATGTTGACCACCGGCGACGGCACCCGGCAGCTGCTCTACCGGGTCCGCTGAATCGAGGGCTAGTGCCCGCCGTCTGACGCCGAGCCCGCCTGGCCCGCCGGCTTCGCCGGAGGGTGCGCGTGGGGCGTGTTGTTGGCGACCAGCACCACACCGAGCGCCACCAACGCCATTCCGACCCACATCAGCGGCTTGATCTCGGTCTTGCCGGCAAGCCGCCACGCCGAGAACAGTGCCGTGACCGATACCGCGCCGCCGAACACGATCGGCATGACCAGCAACGCGTTGCCCTTGCTGGTCATCATCGCGGTGGTCAGGAACAGCGCGCCGAGGGCGCCGAGGCTGCCGGCGAGGAAGCCCCACTTGCCCGGGATGAAGTGCTCGCCGCTGTAGCTGAAGCTGTCCCCCTTGAACCACATCGCGAGCAGTCCGCCGCCGATGGCCAGCACCAGGTAGGCGATGCCGATGAAGACGTAGGGTTTGAACGGCGACCAGCCGTCCGGGGGAGGCATGCGCGTCTGGGCATTGCCGATGGTCGGCCCGTAGAGCCCCCAGCAGCAAGCGGTCAGGATCGCGAAAAGGATCGGTACGAACAGCTTCATCTCGGGCCCTCGCTAGCGGACGGCAGTCCGGGTGAACCAGGAGTATAGCCACTGGCCCCGAATCTGCCCGGTTCGGGGGATGCATCGCCAGGAGATGAGAAGCGCGACCGGCCGGACGCTGGTAATCTCGAAGCCATGTTCGATCGCACCCCTCGCCGCCGCGTTCGCCGCCTCCTGCCGATCCTTTTCGCCGTTGCCGCTCTTTCCTCGGCAGCCGCTCCGGCCGCGTCCTCCAGATCGGTCGAGCTGGTCTGGCACTGGCAACAGGGCGACCGGGAAGATTCCCGTCACGCCGACCGCCTGATGAACCCCGCCTCGGTGGTCAAGCTGGCCACGAGCCTGTGGGCCCTGGAGGAACTGGGCGCCGAGCATCGCTTCACGACCCGGTTCGCCACGAGCGGTCCGTTGGAGCAAGGAGTGGTCCGGGGGGATCTGGTGGTTCTCGGCGGAGGCGATCCGGACTTTCACCTGGAAAACGCCCAGCTGGTCGTCGCCGAACTTCGCCGGGCGGGGGTCCGGCGGGTCGAGGGCACCCTCTATGTTGACGATGCCTTCTGGATCGGCTGGGAGGGGGGCTCCGAGGGCACCCTGGAGGACCCGCAGGCCCGGGCGGAGAAGATGGCCGCGCGTCTGTCCAAGGCGTGGCAACCGGCGGAGTGGAGTAAGGGCATGCGCCGGGCGATGGAGGCGCTGCGCAAGGAGCGGCCCGAGCAGGTGCAGTTCCTGGAGCTGCCGGTGGGCGCGGTCGCCGGCCTGCCTCCCGAAGGGCTCGAGGTGGCGCCGCTGGTCGAACATCGCTCCAATCCGCTCAAGCGGATGCTCAAGCGATTCAACGACTACTCCAACAACGATATCGAGCGGCTGGGACATCATCTCGGCGATGCCGAGGCGATGACCGCCTACTTCCGCAAACGCTGGGCGGGTGAGGAGCCTAGCTTCGCGTCGCTGTCGGGGCTCGACCGGAACCGCATGACGCCCCGTCAGGTGATTCGGCTGCTGAAGGAACTCGAAGAGGCCGCGACGAAGGCGGAGCTGACGCTGGGGGATCTGCTGCCGGTGATCGGCTGCGGCAGGACCACCCTGCGCAACTATCCGGGGCTGGCATTTCCCGCCGGCAGCCTGACCGGCAAGACCGGAACGTTGGTCAAGACCGACGGCGGCGTGGTGGCGTTGGC
Organism: Acidobacteria bacterium Mor1; assembly: GCA_001664505.1. Taxonomy (GTDB): domain Bacteria; phylum Acidobacteriota; class Polarisedimenticolia; order Polarisedimenticolales; family Polarisedimenticolaceae; genus Mor1. The sequence continues at coordinate 1,640,209 of CP011806.1, read as the reverse complement.
CGGTGTGATCGACGCGGCCGCCGGCCCGGTGCGGTTCTTCGTGGCGGCGCCGGGGACCGGCGCGCGCAAGGACCTCGGCCGGGATGCCCAGGTGCGCTGGCTCGACTCCCGTATGCGGGGCTGGAAGCCCCGCGCATCGGATCAGTGCAGCGAGTCCTGGCTCTCTTACACCGGCGCCGCGGTCGGCCGTCCCTGAACTCCGCGCCGTCGTCTCGGGAATCCATCGAGATTCACTCCACCGGATAGCGCGCCGCGAGGCATAATGCCGCTCCCGCAGCCGGCGCTTCGATGCCGGATACGGTCCGAGGAGCGACGTTGAACCGCAAGCCCGACCCGATCGTCACCGATGTAAGGCCGGATCCGCGGCCGCCTGCGGCCATCGCCCGGGAGTTTCGCGAGCTGCTGCATGCCGGCGCGCGCCTGGCTCCGGCGGGGGAGGCCAAGGGGGACCCCGGCCTACTGCTGCAGCCACGTTACGCCCCGGCCTACCGGGTCGACCTGTTCGGCAAACGCTTCTACCTGTCGCGGCCGCGGAAGAACCCCTCCGTGCGCTACTTCATCGCCTACCTGGCCGGGGCCAACGGCCGGGGCGCGATCTATCCCCGCATCTTCTACAAGGATCTCTCGCTGGTCTGGCGGGCGGCCTCGCACCTGGTGGCCAACGACGATGAGTTCTGGATCGGCAAGGGAGCGGTGCACTACCGCAACGAGCGGGGCTACGAGGTGGAAGAGTCGGTGGAGTCCACCACCGACCTGCCCCTGGAGATTCAGGGCGCCATCGAGGACATCAATCGCAGCCAGAAGAAGGTGGTCCAGGACGAGCGGCCGCTGTTCCTGGTGCTGCGCAACGGACCGCCGGGGCGTATCGCGCCCTACCGGGATTTCACCGCGGCCCGTGAGGCTGCGGCGCTTCGAGGTGAGCGGATCTACGGGGGGCGGCGGGTCGCGGTGTTCGGCCGCCGCAACGTTCCCGAGTCGCTGCGCTTCGCCGCGGGCTACGAGCCGGATTTCGGCGCCGTGGTCGAACGGACCGCTTCAAGCAGCCAGCTTTACGGCGGCGTGATCGACCGCTACCGGATCCTCTCGACCAATCGGCGCATCCAGTACCTGTTCATGGCGGCGCCGCGGCACGTCTGGGTCGTGCCGCCCCAGGCGACCTCACAGGAGCTTTCGAGTTTCGGGGTGCGGGTGGTCGACGTGCATGCCGACGACGACCTGTTCGTGCCCGGGTTCGAATACCACTACCTGGAGGATGACGAGGATCCGCCCCGCTGGGTCAGCCAGATCCCGCCGGGCTTCGTCGGACCCCCTGCGGAGTTCGACTCGACCCGGGCGGACGCCCGGCCCTGGCTCGACCGGCTGCCGGTGGTCCGGGAGTTCCGCCGCCGGGTGCTGCGCCGGCGCTAGGGGCTAAAGTTCCGGTTCGCCCCGGCCGATAGCCGTCGTGAACCATGTCCATCGCCCTCGACACCAGCCTGGCGGCCGCCACTGCGGCGGCGGCGACCGGTCTCGCTCCAGCGGACCCCGGTCTGTCCGGGGCCGGTGCGCCGGCGCCCGGGTCATCGCCGCCCCTGGGCTCCGACGAAGAGGGCACTCGCCCCGGCGAACTCTCCGAGGCCGATCGCAAGAAGGTGCGGGAGCTGCAGGCTCGAGACCGGGAGGTCCGGGCCCACGAGGCGGCCCATCAGGCGGCGGCAGGGGATCTGGCCCAGGGGGTCTCCTACGAGTTCGAGCGCGGCCCCGACGGCAAGCTCTACGCGGTGGGGGGTGAGGTCAAGATCGATACCTCGCCGGTGCCGGGGGACCCCCAGGCCACCATCGAGAAGGCCGAGCGGATCGTGCGGGCCGCCCTGGCCCCGGCGGAACCCTCGGGAAAGGATCGCCAGGTCGCCGCCCGTGCCCGGCAGATGGCGGCCAAGGCCCGGATCGAGCTGGCCAAGGACAAGGCCGAAGAAGCGGAGGAGCTCGGGCGGCCGGCGGAGGCGCCGGCCGAAGCCACCCCCTACGCCATCGGCAGCCGCAGCTCCGAATCCTCCCGGTTTCTCGACCTTTTGGCCTGAACCGGGCCGGTCTCCTCTGCGGCTGGGCAGTCCGCGTCCCATCGTCTAGATTGCGAAGGGGGAGTGTGGGCTCGAACGCGCACGGAGTTCCGACGTGGCAAGTGACAGTGGCCGTAGGGCCGGATGGATGCAGCGGCTGGCTGGGCTGCTGCTGATCGTGACCGCCCTGCTGGTCAACGCCGGATCGGTGGGCTGGCTGCTGACGCCGGACAAGATTCTGGGCGACCCCCAGCAGATCATGATCATCAACGTCCTGCGCGGGCTCTGCCTGGTGGTCGGGTTGTTCTTGCTGCTGGCCCCCGGCCCGCGCCTGCCCGGCTTTCTCGCCGCGGGGCTGATGCTGCTGGCCGGCGGCGCGGCTGCCTTCGGCGGCTTCGGCAGCGCCCAGCGCGCAGCCTGGGAGCCGACCCCGCTTCCGGAACTCTGTGAGTGGCTCTCCGAGGGAGACGCCCAGTACTACGGCCAGGAGCGGATGCGCCAGCTCCAGCAGGCCGTGGCCAGCGCCGAGGCCCTGGGTGTCAGTCGGGAGCTCTTGGTAGCGCGTAGCCAGCTCGCCTCGGATCTGCTGAAGATCGGAAGGGTCGAGGACTCGATCCACCAGCTTCGCACCGGCCTCGATGAGGCGCTGGAGAGCGAGCAGCCGGTCAAGATCGTGAACCGCATGCGCCGCCGCCTTGGCATCGCACTGATGCGCCGGGGTGAGGTGGCCAACTGCCAGGCTGCCTACAACGAAGAGTCCTGCCTGTTCCCCCTCGACGGCGGCGGCCTGTGGGTCGACCCCTCCTCGGCCCACGAGGCGATCGAGGTGTTCGACGCCTTCCTCGCCGACGACGACAGCGACATGGGAGTGCGCTGGCTGCTCAACGTCGCCCACATGGCGGCGGACAACTATCCCGACGGTGTGCCCGAGATGTACCGCATGCCGATCGGCATCCTGACCGGCGAGGAGCCGGCGGCCCGTTTCCGCAACATCGCTCCGCGGCTCGGCGTCGACGCCTTCAACCTGGTCGGCGGTTCGATCGTCGACGACTTCACCGGCGACGGCCTACTCGACATCGTCACCTCGACCTGCGATCCCTGCACCGACGAGCCGCTGCTGTTCTATCGCAACGAGGGGGACGGCACGTTCACCGATCTGACCGCCGAGGCCGGCGACTTCGACGACCAGCATGCCGCCTTCAATCTGATCCAGGCGGACTACGACAACGACGGCAAGCTCGATTTCTACGTGATCCGCGGCGGTTGGATGGGTCTGTGGTACGGCCGCCAACGCAACTCGCTGCTGCGCCAGGTGGCGCCCGGCAAGTTCGAGGATGTCAGCGAGGCCGCCGGCCTGATGGATGCCTGGCCGTCGCTGGCCGCAAGTTGGGGAGACTTCAACAACGACGGCCACGTCGATCTCTACGCCGGCAACGAGATGATCGAGAGCAATCTCTATCGCAACAACGGCGACGGCACCTTCACCGACATCGCCGGGCCGGCGGGCGTCGAGAACATGGGGCACGTCAAGGCGGTCTCGTGGGGGGACTACGACAAGGACGGCGACGCCGACCTGTTCGTCTCCAACTACGGCCAGCCCAACCGGCTCTATCGCAACAACGGCGACGAGACCTTCACCGACGTGGCCGAGGAAGCGGGCATCGCCCGGCTGGGCAGCAAGGAGCGCACCTTCTCCGGCTGGTTCTTCGATGCCAACAACGACGGCTTCCTCGATATCTTCGTCGGCGGCTACGGCGGCAGCCTGAAAGAGGTCGCCGGGGACTACTTCGGCAACGATGTCCAGTCAGAGCCGGTGACGCTCTACCTCGGCAGCGCCGAGGGCAAGTTCAAGGATGTCAGCGCGGAATGGGGCCTCGACGGCATCCGTACGCCGATGGGCGCCAACTTCGGCGATGTCGACAACGACGGCTACCCCGACATCTACCTGGGAACAGGGCGGCCCGCCTTCGACCATCTGGTGCCTAACGTGCTGTACCGCAACCTCGCCGGTGCCGGCTACGTCGACGAGACGGTGGCCGCCGGGGTGGGGCATCTGCAGAAGGGGCACGGCGTCGCGTTTGCCGATCTGGACCACGACGGCGACCAGGACATCTTCGCCCAGATGGGAGGCGGTTACCCCGACGACGCCTTCTCCAACGCCTTCTTCCTCAACGAGGGTGAGCCGCGCAACAGCTGGATCGCCCTCGAGATCGAGGGGCGCAAGAGCAACCGCTCCGCCATCGGGGTCGAACTGGAGTTGGACATCACCGAAGGGGACGTGCGCCGCACGGTCTACGGTGTGGTCAGCTCCGGGGGCAGCTTCGGCGCCTCGTCCCTACGCCAGGAGATCGGGCTGGGGCAGGCCGCCCAGGTCGACGAGCTGCGGCTGCACTGGCCGGTGACCGGCGAGACCCAGACCTTCCGCGATCTGCCCGCAGGCAAGTTCTTCCGCATCGTGGAAGGGGAGGGGGCGCCGGTGGAACTGGAGCGCCCGCGGATCGACCTGAGCAATCTGGCCGAGAAGCCCGCCGGTCACGCCGGCCACCCGGGGCACGGTGGTGAGAGCGGTCACGAGGGCCACGGGCAAGAGGGCAACGCCGGCCATGCGGGTATGGACCACGGCGGCCACTCGAGTCACTAGGTCAGGAATCCAGCGGGTAGAAGGCGAGCATCAGCCGTAGCCGCTTGTCCCCCTCGGTGGGGGGATTCTCCGCCAGCTTGGCCAGGTCCCGGATCAGCCGCTTGAGCCGGCGCTCGATCTTCTTGAGATCCTCCTCGCTGCCGCGCAGTTCGAGAAAGCTCAGCATGGCCCGTTCGGCCAGGCCGCTGGCCTCCCCGCGGGCCACCAGATCCTCCAGTTCCTGGGTCGCCGTGGCGGTCAGGCCGCGCACCACGTCCAGCATGCCCTTGGCGTTCTCGAGCATCTGCTCCGGCTCGGGGTTCTGGCCGAACAGGCTCTCGTCGGCCCGGAACAGCTTGGCCACCGCCCGGTAGTACTTCTCCAGGGTTCCCCGGTTCTGGCGGGTGCGGGTCAGCCGGATCAACCCCGCTTTCTCCAGCGCGTCGACGTGGTGGTAGAGCCGCGTCGGTTTCTCTCCCATGGCCTCGGCCGCCTGCTTGGTCGTGCACTCCGACTCGATGAACGCCTCGAGGATCCGGATCCGCAGGGGATCGGACATCGTGCGGATCGTCTCCAGGTCGGTGATCGTCTGGAGATCGGCGGGCTCGAATCCCTCGCCGGCGGGTTCGTCGCCTGGTGGTGGAGATTTTCGGGTCGGGCTCAAGTCGTACTCCCTTCAGTACTTGCGAGAAAAATATATTAGCAGGCTTGCCATTATTCAAAATCAGTCGAATAATCACATGGAGTCGTTTATTGGAACTCTGTCGAGAGGTGCCCGATGTCCCAGAGCCCCGATCCCCGTCTCCGCCCGTTCTTCGTCATCTGGACCGGCCAGGCGATCTCCCTGGTCGGCAGCTACGCCGTCCAGTTCGCCCTGATCTGGTGGGTCACCCTCGAGACCGAGTCCGCCTCGATGGTGGCGGTGGCGGGATTGTTGGGCCTGGCACCGGCGGTCCTGCTGGGGCCCCTGCTCGGGACCCTGGTCGACCGGTCGAACCGCAAGAGCCTGATGCTGCTGGCCGACGGGATGATCGCCGTCGTATCCGCGGTGCTGGCCCTGGCGTTCGCCATGGGAGATGTACGCCTGAGCTGGGTGTTCGCGGCCCTGCTGGTCCGCGGACTCGGCACGGCGATCCATCAGCCGGCGATGACCGCGTCGACCTCGCTGATGGTTCCGGAAGAACATCTGACCCGCATCCAGGGCCTGAACCAGGCGCTCCAGGGCGGTCTCGTGATCATCGGCGCGCCCCTGGGGGCGCTGCTGGTCGCGGCCTTGTCGATGTCCTCGGTGATGTGGGTCGATGTGCTGAGCGCCCTGGTCGCCATCGTGCCGCTGCTCTTCGTGAAGGTGCCCCAGCCCCAGCGCAGCGGTGACGCCGAGGCGGGTTTCCTGGCGGACACCCGGGCCGGCTTCAGCTACTTGCTGCAGAACCCGGGCATGTTGGTGCTCGTGGCGCTGATGTCCTGGGTCAACCTGCTGCTGGCCCCGGCATTCTCGTTGCTGCCGCTGTTCGTCAAGCAGGATCTGAACGGCGGGGTGTTGATGCTGGGCAGCCTGCAGTCGACCATGGGCATCGGCCTGATCGCCGGCGGCATCGTGCTCGGTGTCTGGGGTGGTTTCCGCGGCAAGGTGTTCACCGCCCTTGCGGGGTTGATCGGCCTGGGAGGGGCGGTGGCGCTCCTCGGCATCGTGCCCGCTTCGGCGCCGATCCTCGCCTTCGCCGCCATGGCGCTGGTGGGCGTGACGGTGACGGTGATCAACGGTCCGTTGATGGCGCTGATGCAGGCGGTGGTGCCCGCCGATTTCCAGGGACGCGTGTTCGCGCTCTGGGGCTCGATTGCGGCGGGCATGGCGCCGCTGGGTCTCGCGGTGGCGGGACCGGTCGCCGAGGTCACCGGTGTCCGCGCCATGTACCTGGCCGGAGGTGCGGTGTGCGTGGTGGTCGCCATGATCGCTTTGGCGGCGCCGGTGGTGCGCGGGGTGGAGAAGCGGGAGGACGTTGCCGTCGATCCGGCCCCGGTGGACACCGCCGTCAACCCCAGCGCATGAGCTGAGGGTCTGGCCGGCCCCTGCCAAGGCCCGTGTAGTTCGGTGCTACCCTCCTCCCGAACGCAACCGCGGGAGGTCACGTGGATCTGCACGAAGAAGCCCGGAAGCTCTTTGAACAGCTCGGTACCGTCCGGTCCCAGCCGAGCAGCGACTGGACAGGCTCGTTTGCGCTACCCCAGGAGCTGGCCGAGTTCTACGACCGGATCGGCCCCGTCGACACCCATGTGCCGGCGCTGGGCAACGACATCTTCTTTCCGTCCCTGGCCAACCTCTGGAAGCACCAACGAGGTTACCGCTTCCGGGAAGACCCGGCCGATCTGATCGACGGGTGGGACGACGATTGGTTGGTCCTCGCCGATCAAGGAGCCGATCCGTTCATCTATTCGCGGCAGAGCGGCGAGATCCTGGAAGCGGAGCATGGGCAGGGGAGTTGGGAGCCGGAAGACCATATGCCCGGGCTCGTGATGTTCGCCGGGTGTGTTGCATCGCTGGGAGTGGTCGCCGAGGCTGCCGGGCCGGATCTCCTGGATAGCGCCGAGGAGTTCGTCAAGGAGGTTCACGCCGACGCCGCAATCAAGCGTCTGCTGGTGTTCCTCGAAGAGGACGATCAGGCCGCGCGCCTGCTACTCATGCTTAGTGGTTGGATTCCGGTCGACGAGGCGATCTTCGACGAGGACCCCGACGGGGAGTAGGTCGCCACCTCGACTGACAATCTTCTGACATTGTTCTTGCCCCTGGCTGACCCGGCGAATCCGGCCGAGGCGTACGCTTTTTGCAGTCACCCGAAGATGTGGTTACATGCAAGGAGAGACGCCCATGAAGATCACTCGAGCCGTCGCTTTCACGTTGTTCGCCGTGCTGTTCGGCCTCGCCGCCGGTTTCCCATCCTGGTCGGCAACGACCCGGCCCGCCGTCGACCTCGACGTTCGCCTGGCGGCCCCCTACGCCCTGGCCGGGCCTTCCCAGACCGCGTATCTGCGAGTCGGCTTGACCGGAGTCGATCGCGGCCGCGGGCGCCGGGCGCCGGTCAACGTGGCGATCGTGCTCGATCGCTCGGGTTCGATGTCCGGTGAGAAGATCGAGGAAGCCAAGCGGGGCGCCATCGCGGCGCTGGACCGCTTGGGGCCGGAAGACATCGTCTCCGTCGTGACCTACAACAACACCGTCGATGTGTTGGTGCCGGCGACCAAGTTGGCCGACCGGCAGTCGATCTACGCGCGTATTCGCTCGATCGGGACCGGTGGAAACACGGCGCTCTTTGCCGGCGTCAGCAAGGGGGCCGCGGAACTTCGCAAGTTCCTCGACGCAGGCCGGGTCAACACCCTGATCCTGCTCTCCGACGGCCTGGCCAACGTGGGCCCGCAATCTCCGGGCGAACTGGCGGATCTCGGCAGCTCCCTGGCCCGCGAAGGGATCGCGGTCACCACAGTGGGCCTGGGGCTGAGCTACAACGAAGACCTGATGACCCGCCTGGCGATGTCCAGCGACGGCAACCACTTCTTCGTCGAGGAGTCTTCCGATCTGGAATATGCCTTCGCCACCGAGTTCGGCGATGCGCTCTCTACCGTCGCCCAGGGTGTGACGATTCGGATCGAGTGTCCCCCGGGTGTCCGCCCGGTGCGGGTGCTCGGCCGCAAGGCGCAGATTCAGGGTTCCAAGGTCTTCGCAAGCCTCAACCAGGTATTCCGCGACCAGACCCGCTACCTGCTGCTCGAGGTCGAGCTGGCCCCGGGCTACGCAGGACAGTCTCGCCGGGTAGGGGACGTGCAGGTTCAGTACCGGGACCTGGCAACGGGCCGTTCGACGCAAACCAATGCCCATGCCTCCGTGGCCTTCACTCGCGATTCGGCACTGGTCGAACAGCGGACCAACCGGGACGTGATGATCGACGTGGTCAGCCAGATTGGCCGGGCCAACAACGAACTGGCCATGGCGTTGCGCGACCAGGGCAAGATCGAGGAGTCCCGGGCGGCGTACAACTCGAACAGTGAATACCTGCTGAAGAACGCTGTGGAGCTTGGATCGGTTCAGCTGGATCAAGAGGCAACCGCGAACGTAATCGCAGGCGAGAATCTGGAAGGGGAGGCCTGGAAGCGCGAGCGAAAGGTCCAGGTCCAGCTGCAGATGAAGGGCGCTACCCAGCGTGCCCCGATCCTGCGGGAAGACGACAAGAAGAAAGAAACGAAGAAGTCGAAGAAGGACGATTGAAGCCAAGACTGATCATCGTGCTTGCCACGATCGTGGTCGTACCCCTGGTCATCCTGGGATGGCTGGGGGTGCGTGTCGTTCGGGGGGAGCAGGCTGTCCTCGAGAGCCAGTTCCGCAAGCTGGTCGCGGGGCAGTTCCGCGCCGTTGAGCTCGAGCTCGAAGGAGCCCTGGCCGCCGTCGGGCAGACGATCGTGGAGGAGACCTCCGGGCCGATCGGTGGGCCGGATGCGTTTCGCGATCTTCTGCGGACCTCGCCTCTCTGCGATCAGTACTACATCCTGGATCGGGACGGGCGGTTGATCTTCCCCCCGCTCAGGGCGGTGACCGAGCAAGAGCGCCGAAGCCTGGAACGTACCCGTGCACTCTGGGAGGAAGGGGCGGTGTTCGCCGCTGCCGCCACTGCCGAGCAGCGAGCAGCACAGACGGACGCAACGAGCTCCATCGAGCAACGGGGTCTGCCCGCCCGTGCAGGAGCCGGGCCCTCGAATCAGGGGTGGCATCCATGGTACGCCAGCCGCGGCCTGGAGTTGATGTTCTGGCGACGGGACGGCGACCGGGTCTTCGCCGCGGAACTGAATCGCTCCCGCTTGATCGCCGAGCTGATCGCGGTGCTGCCGGAGACCGAGATGGTGGAGCCGGATATCGCCGGAGGCCGGATTCGGCTGCTGGATCGCAGCGGCCGAACGATCTACCAATGGGGCGCCTTCGAGCCGGCCGAGGACGCGCTTCCGGACTTCCAGTCGAACCTGTCCGCTCCCCTCGGCGCATGGAGCCTGCAGTACTTCGCACCCTCGGCGCTACGCGGGGGAGAGGGTTTGCTGGCGAATCTGATGCTGGGTCTGGTGCTGCTCGGTCTGGCTCTGGCGGCGATGGCGGTCTGGTTCTACCGGGAGCAGTCCCGGGCCATGCGGGAAGCGACTCAGCGGGTCAGCTTCGTCAATCAGGTGTCCCATGAGCTCAAGACCCCGCTGACCAACATTCGGATGTATGCCGAGCTCCTGGAGCAAGACCTGGAAGAGTCCGAACGGGGGCGCCACAACGTGGAGGTGATCGTCTCCGAGAGCCGGCGCCTCAGCCGACTGATCGGCAACGTGCTGACCTTCGGCCGCGGGCAACGCCAGGGGCTGAAGCTGCACCGCGCCTCCGGGGTCGTCGATGAGGTGGTCGCAGACGTCGTGCAGGGCTTTGCCCCCGCGCTGCGCCGGGCCGGGGTCACTCCCGAACTGCGGCTTTCTGCCTCGGGCGCGGCATCCATCGATCGGGATGTACTCGAGCAGATCGTCGGCAACCTGCTGAACAACGTCGAGAAGTACGCGTCGACGGGAGGCTCCGTGGCGGTCTCGACGGCGCAGGACGGAGATCGCGTAACCCTGGAAGTGGCCGACGCCGGCCCGGGCATCCCCGCCAAGGACCGGGAGCGGGTGTTCGAGCCCTTCGTGCGACTCTCGGATGGCCTGACCGAAGGAGTCGCCGGGACCGGGATCGGTCTGGCGCTGGCGCGGGATCTGGCCCGGCTTCATGGGGGCGATCTGGAGTTGATCCCATCTGACGCCGGCGCCACCTTCCGATTGACCCTGCACTGTCCCCGGGCAGGCGACGGATAGGGCCGGCAAACCCGAGGAGCCTCAGGTGAAGGTACTGATCGCCGAAGATGATCCGGATATTCTCGCGGGCCTCGACCAGATCCTGCGTGACGAGGGCTACGAGACGGTCACCGCCCCCAGCGGCGAGGCGGCGTGGAGTCTATTCGAGCGGGAGGCGCCCGACTTCGTCTGCCTCGACATCATGATGCCCGGTCTCGACGGCTACGAGGTTTGCCGGCGAATCCGCCGGTCCAATGAAGATGTACCGGTGATTTTCATCAGCGCCCGCTCCGAGGAGGTCGACAAGGTGCTGGGCCTGGAACTCGGGGCCGACGACTACATCATGAAGCCCTTCGGCGTCCGTGAAGTGATCGCTCGCATTCGCGCCGTCACCCGCCGCTGTATCCAGCGATCCGCCCGCAGCGACGACCGGCCCTTTGCCATGGGCGATCTGGAGGTGCTGCCGACCCAGCTTCGAGTGCGCCGGGGGGAGACGCTGATCGACGTCAGCCTGCGCGACATGAGCATCCTGCGTCTGCTGCATCAGATGAAGGGTGAGGTGGTCGATCGAGCGCGGCTGTTCGAGGTCTGCTGGGGCCTGCACCACGTGCCCAACAGCCGCACCCTGGACCAGCAGATCTCGCAGCTACGCAAGCGCATCGAGCTCGACCCCGGGGAGCCTCGAATCATCCGCACGGTCTACGGCGCGGGCTACCGCTACGACGGCGCCTGATCGCTCGCAGGTCCGGCCCTCTGCGGCCGCGCGGCACCGGCTAGTCCGCATCGTCACCCAGGATCGACAGCAGATAGCGCAGCTCTCCGTCGACATCGCCGGGATCGGCTACGGTCTGAGCGACCTCCTCACGCATGGCGATCCCCAGCCGTCGCCGCATGCGGTGCACCGCCACCTTGATCGCCCCCTCACTGAGGCCCAACCGTTGCGCGGCCACGGCGTAGGGGGGCGGATCTCCGGCGCCCGTGAGATGGCCCTGCAGGGCGGTGAACACATCCCCCTTGCCGTCCTCGACGTAGGAGCGTTGAAGCTGCTCGAGGCCGTTACCGATCACCGTCGCAGCCCACCGCCGGTCGAAGGCCTGCTCGGGGTTCAGGTCGGTACGATCGGCCAGCCAGCGCTCCTCGGCGTCGTCGAGGGGCATGGCACGGCGAGGGTCGTCGGCCCGGCGTTTGAGCGCCTGCTCCCGGGCGCGTTCGTGGGCCAGAAAGTGTTTGAGCGCGACCAGTAGAAACGCTCGAAAACGTCCTGCCGGATCCGGCCGTTTGAGCAGTTCCTTCTCCATCAGGTGAAGGAAGAAGGCCTGGGTCAGGTCACGTGCCTTCTCGGCGTCGCGGACCTCCCGCCGCACGAAGCCATAGATCGGGTACCAGTAGGCGCGGAGCAGCAGGTCCAGAGCTTCGCGGGCGTCGGGGCTGTCCCCGGCGGCGCGCAGCACCAGGCTCCAGCGTGTGGTGTCGAAGGGCTTGTGCATCAGATTCCGGGCCCGTCCGTAACCTCTCCGGCCGATTCGGGCCTGACCCGGTGTAGGCCGGATAGGTCGGTGCCGAGCCGGCTCAGTATACCGTCGCGGTTTCCTGCAAAGGGGCGACGCGGTACCGAGGTACGATTAGGTAGCGAGGGCACGGGCATGTCCGACCGTAAGAGATGTAGAGAGTGCGATGCGCGGCTCGATCCATCGGCGCCGGGGCAGGTGTGCCCGCGGTGTGCATTGACTCTGGCGCTCACGGTGTCGTCGTCGCTGGAAGAAGCCCAGGAGATCGGCCCCTACCGGCTTCTCCGCAAGATCGGCGCCGGGGGCATGGGGGAGGTCTGGCTCGCCGAACAGGTCGAGCCCATTCGTCGCCAGGTCGCGCTCAAGGTAATCCGTCCCGGCTTCGAGAGCGAAACGGTGCTGCTGCGGTTCGAGGCGGAGCGCCAGGCCCTTGCTCGGATGGACCACCCGGCGATTGCGCGCATCTACGACGCCGGAATCGGCCCCGATGCGCGGCCCTATTTCGCCATGGAGTTCGTCGACGGTGAACCGATCAACCGCTACGCCGATCGCAAGCGGCTGGACGCCCGGCAGCGGCTGGAACTTCTGATTCAGGTGTGTGACGGAGTGCAGCACGCTCACCAGAAGGCGCTGATCCACCGGGACCTCAAGTCGAGCAACGTCCTGGTCGCCGAGGAAGAGGGTGTTCCACGACCGAAGATCATCGATTTCGGCGTGGCCAAGTCCACGGGAGACCCGTTCCTCGAATCGGTGATGCAGACCCAGACCGGCGCCGTGGTCGGTACCCCCGAAACCATGAGTCCTGAACAGGCCAGGGGCAGCGCCGATATCGACACCCGCACCGACGTCTACTCCCTGGGGGTGATTCTCTACGAACTGCTGGTGGGTGAGCTTCCCTTCGACGCGGCGACTCTGCGGGGAGCGGGGCTGGCCGAGATGTTGCGCGTGATTCAGGAGGACCCGCCCCCGCGTCCCAGCGAGCGCCTCAGCACCCTGGAGGGCCGCCTCGACGAGATCGCATCGAGGCGTGGGACCGACCCCGGCCGGTTGCGCCGGTCTCTCGGCGGGGACCTGGATTGGATCGCGATGAAGGCGTTGGAGAAGGACCGGGACCGTCGCTATGGTTCGGCCCGGGAACTGGCCGACGACCTGATGGCGGCACTCGAAGACCGCCCGGTGCAGGCCGGCCCACCGAGCCTTTCCTACAGGGTCGGCAAGTTCGTGCGGCGGCACCGTTTGCCGGTCGCACTGGCCGGGTTGGCCTTGGTGGGGTTGTTGACCGGACTCGTCGGGACGAGCTACGGCCTGCTGCGTGCCCGCACCGCCGAGGCGGATGCCCGTAGCGAAGCGCTGACGGCCAATAGATCCCTGCAGTTCATGGTCGAGATGTTCGGCAAGTCGAGTCCCGGCGAGAACCTCGGCGAGACGCTGACGGCCCGTGAAGTGCTGGATCAGGGCGTCGAGCGGATCGCCGACCGGCTCCACGACGAACCCCGGGTGCGCACTCGTCTGTTGACCAAGATGGCCGAGGTCTACCAGAACCTGGGTCTGTACGCGCCGGCCGAGAAACTGATCCGGGAAGCGCTGGATACTCGGCGGGCCGAGTTCGGTGAGCGGGATCTGGATACCTTGCAGTCGATGTCGCAACTCGCGCTGCTGCTGGTCCAGCTGCGGCGCAACGCCGAGGCGCTCCCGATCCTCGAAGCCCTGGTCGAGGGCTACTCGGGAGAGGGTGAGCTCCAGCAGGAGAACGCTCAGCGAATGCAGAATGTCCATGCGATGGCGCTACGGAACCTCGGCCGCTACGGCGAGGCCCGCGCGATCTGGGAGCGGCTTATCCGTGATCGCACCGAGCGTCACGGGGTCACCGACAGGGTCGCCATGGACGCCGCGGCGAATCTGGGTGTGGTCTTGAACTGGATGGGTGAGCACGATGCTGCCCGGGCGACTCTGGTCGACTCCGTCGAGCGCTTCCGTCAGGTGCTCGGTGAGAAGCACCCCCGGACCATCGGCGCATTGAACATGCTGGCCAACGCCTACGCCGATAGCGGTGACTACGGCGCGGCAGAACAGACCTACCGGGACGCCCTGGAACTGGCCCGGGAGGTGGTCGGCCTGGAACACCCGACGACCTTGATGTTGACTCGCAATCTGGGCCGTCTCCTGGTTGATCGCGGCGACTACGAGGGCGCCGTCGACGCATACCGGGCAGCCCTGGAGGGCTTTGGCCGGGCGTTGGGCGCCGATCATCTGAACACGCTGGACGTGCAGTGCGTCCTCGGCGACGCCCTGCGCGACGGGGGGCGGGACGACGAGGCGATCCGGGTCTATGACGACGCGATGGAACGGGTCGAAGCGGCCCACGGGCGCGGCCATCGGCAGTTCAGTTTCTGCGCGGGAGGATTGGTCGAGCTCTACCTGCGGCGAGCGGACGCCGTGGGGCTGGCGCGGCCGTGCCCGCGACTGGTCGCCTCGCTGCGAGAACAGGTCGCGGAGCCGAACTCGAGTGCCGAGGAATGGAACAACCTCGCCTGGGCGATGTTGACCTGCACGCCCGATGCGTCTCCCGATTCGGCGATCGTGTCCGACGCTCTTGACCTGGCACGGCGAGCGGTCGCCGACACTCCCAAGGACCCCTACGCCCGGGCCACTCTGGCGACGGCGCTGGAACGGTCCGGGGATCCGGCCGCGGCGGCCGAGGAGCTTCGCAGGGCGCTCAGCCTGGTACATGATGCGCACCCGTTCCGTGGCGACCTGGAGCGCGCCCTGGAGGAGCTGGCCGAGAAGGGCGGGGGGCAGCGCTAGCTCCGGGTGCCCCGGCCCGAGAAGACTCGAGCCGGGGCCGGGTCGGTCCGCTCAATCCACCAGACAGAGTGCGTCGCTGCCGCGGAACCGGGTTCCATCCGCTAGCGCTCCGCTCAAGTTGCCGGTTGGAGCGCTCCCGGTCCACCGATCGAGGTCGTCGGTGAACTGGCAGGCGAGATCGAGGTAGGCGTCTTCGTCGACCTTCTTCTTGCGGCAGTTGAGTTTGCCGCCGCAGCAGGTTCCCACACCAAGGCCCTCGAAGCGCAGGCTCGGGATATCGACAAGATCGACGTCGAAGTCCGGGCCGCCGAGGACCGCGACCGGTACGACCCCTTCGCCGTCGATGTGCAGGCAATTGGTTGATGTTCTGGGTTTGATGTCGATCCTGACCGTCCGCTCGTCCTCCTCGTCGGCAAAACCGTAGAGCTCTCCCGGGCGGCTGAAACGCTCCACGTTGAACAGCAGGCGGCCGTCGAGGTCGATCAGGTTCGAGATGCCGAGCGGGCGGCCCGGCTCGATCTCGACCGCTTCGGTCCCTTCCGCCGTACCGTCGCTGCGCCACAGGTCGTTCTGCAGCAGGAAGAAGCTCCGGGGCGCGGTGAAGTAGAGCCGGTCCCCGACGACACGTGCCTGATCGGCCGCTCTGGAAGAGTTGTCCCTGGGATCCGGGTCGACCACGAGCTCCGGCTCGGCCCCGGGAGAGCTGAGTTTCCACAGCATCTCGCCCTGCTCGGCGTTCCCCGCAAAGAACAGCAGCGCACCGCCGAGCCGCTTGAACAGCCGCGGGAACGAGTTGGCCTCGGGGTTGAGGTCGGCTACGGGTTCCGCCATTCCGTGGGTGATGTCGTAGCGCCAGGGCTCCCAGCCGGTGTCGCCGTCGTTGGCCGAGAAGATCAGCGCATCTCCCAGCGAGGCGAACGGAGTGGCCTGCCCGGTCCGCGAATCGACCCGAGGGATCTGGATGGCGCTTCCGTTCGGGTTGATCGCGGTGAGACGCTCGGTCACCCCGGCCAGCGGGTCGTGGCGCCAGAGCTCACGTCCCACGGTGCCGTCGTCGGCCGAGAAGTACAACATTCCTTCGAAAGCCGTGAGGGTTCTGGGGTCCGATGAGCCGGCGGGGTTGATCTCGGACACCTGCAGCGTCGCACCGCCGTCAGGGTCGTGGCTCCAGAGCTCGCCCTGGGTCACGAAATACAGAACGCCGCTCAGTTCCGCCATCTCCTGCACCGGCGATTCGAGCACCCGCTCGGTCAGACCACCGGCGGGATCGTGGCTCCACAGCCCCTCGCCCGACGCGTCTCGGGCGCGGAGGAACAGCAGGCCGTTCGCCGGTGTGAGGGCGTATCCGTAGCTCGAGAAGGGCTCGAAGGCGCTGCCGCCACCGGGGTTCAGGTCGGTGACTCGTGTCGTCGACCCGTCGCCGGGATCGTGCTTCCAGAGCTCCCGGCCGGCGCTGCCGTCGTCCGCGGTGAAGTAGATCGACCCTCCGAGAGTCACCATTTCCCTCGGGTTCGAACCTCCCTCGGGATGTAGGTCGGCTACGAGCACGGTTCCGGTCCCGGAACCGTCGGATTTCCATAGCTCGCGGTTCTGCGGGGTGCCGTCTTCGGGATCCACGAGGCCGTCGTTGGCGGAAAAGTAGAGTATTCCGTCGACCACGATGCCGGGCCGCGGCCGGGCCGGGTGGGTCGCGTCGGGTGCGACCACGATCTTGGAGCGTGAGGTGCCGTTCGGCCCCACGCGCCACAGCTCGTAGCCGTCCTCGGCGTCGCTGGCCGCGCAGAACAGGTCTCCCTGGAAGCTCGTCAGGCCGAACGGGGAGGAGAAACCACCGGGGTTGAGTTCAATGCGGGATGCTGAGGCCGATCCGGCTGCAACGCGCCAGAGATCGCGTCCGAGCACCTGGCCGCTCGCCACGAAGAACAGGGAATCTCCGATCACGGTCAGTTCCCGGGGGAACGAGGAACCCCCATCGAAGATGTCGATCAACTCGGTGGCTCCGGTCGCGATGACGTAGCGCCACAGCTCGTCGCCGTGGATCCCGTCGTCGGAAGGGAAGTAGACCGCTCCGTCGAAATAGGCCATGCGGCGGGACGCCGCGCTCAGGCCGACGTTGGGCCAACGCTCGGAAACCCGCTCGCTAAGGCCGGTAGCCGGATCGTGACGCCATAGGCCCCGAGGGTCCGTCCCCGACTGAGCGTCGAAATAGACCATTCCATCAACATCGAGCATGTTCTGGGGATTGGAGCCGAATCCGGCAGGGTCGATGTCGAACTTGACCGTTCCTTCCTCGGTGCCGTCGGTCCTCCACAGTTCCGGCCCGTCTCCTTCGTTGGCGGCGAAGTAGAGGGTGCCCCCGATGTCGGTCAAGAAGTTCGGGCTGGCGTTGCCTGTGGGGTTGATATCGGCGACGCGGACCGTGCCCGCTTCGGTGCCGTCGCTCTTCCAGAGTTCCGTGACAAAAGAGCTGCCCGAGACCCGGGCGCGGAAATACGCGGTGTCGCCCGAGCGCATCAGGAACCCCGCGCCGCCGCTATCGGGGCCCGGCACGATGTCCCGAACCAGCACCGTTCCTTCCTCGGTGCCGTCCGAGCGCCACAGTTCGCTCCCGTGCTCCTCGTCCTGGGCGCCGAACAACAGCCGGCCGCCCAGTTCGATGCAGGTGCCGAAGGTGCCGCTGCGAACCCGGTTGATCCGAGGGTCGATGTCCTTGAGCTGGAACGTCCCTTCGGCCGTTCCATCGCTGCGCCACAGCTCGTAGCCGGTGACGTCTCCCGCGGTTAGAAACAGCGTGTCGCCGGCCGCGCCGCACACCGCCGGGTCCAGGGGCCCGCCCAGATCGCTACGCAACTCGAGATCACGCAGCAGCTCCGTCCCCGCTTGGGTTCCGTCGGTGCTCCAGATGTCGCGGCCCTGGTCGCTGGTGGCGGTGAAATACAGCCGGCCGTCGAACGGAGTCAGGGCTGTCGGGGTCGAGCCTCGGGGCAGGGGTTCGGTGTTGATGTCCTTGATCAACTCCACCGGCTGGGGCGCGGCCCAGATCGTGGTGGACCAGACGATGGCGACCCAGGCCAGTGCGAGCCGTCCGGCCGGAAAAGCGTGTCTTCTCATGTTCATCTCCCTTGTCGCCGTCCATCGGCGTCAGGGAGTACGGCCCGGGTTGCGGTGGGAAGTTACACGAGGGCGCGCCGAGGAATCTTCGGCCGAGCCGTAACCTATCCGGATTGTTCGGGCTTCCCCGAGTGAGGCGTCCGCAATCGGCGCCCGTCCTGGAGGTGCCCGATGAAGATCCGATCCGCGCTGACCGCCGTTTTCCTGCTGCTTTTCGCCGTCTCGGCCCATGCCGCGCTGCAGATCACCGACAACAACCGGGAGGACTCCTATGGGGCCAATCACGGGGCCCACGTCGACGGGCGGATCCTCTGGGTCGCCGACGACGAGGACGTGATGTTCTACGACGGCACCCAGGAGAGCCTGGTGCAGGCCTTCGACCCCGGTGACCCTGCGTTGGACCTCGTGGCCAAGTTCTCCTTCGGGCTGGGCAGCGGCGCCGGCCCCGGGGAGGTGATCGGGGCGTGGAGGCGAGGCGCGGACCACGCATGGGTCTGGACCCCCGGGCAGTCGCCGGTGCCGGTCGACACCGTCGCGGCAAATCAGTTCGATGACGAGCAGAACCCGGTGGCCGCCAATCCCGAAGGGGTGGCGATCGCAGACGGATGCCTGTTCATGCCGATGCAGGCGGTGGACAACGGGTTGGTGATCATCCACGTGTTCCAGGTGGACCCGGCCACCGGGGCGCCGACGTCGGTGTCCGGGAACGGCCGGGCCGAGGGAGCCCTGGCGGTTCGGACCAGCAATTGCCAGGCGGTCTGGCTCTGGAATCCCAGCGACGATGTGTTCACCCAGCGGTTGCCGGAGCTGCACTACTTCGACGGCGTGACCACGACGGTGCTCGACGCGGGGCCGCTCAGCACCAGCGATCTGTTCTTCGAGGACGGCCGGATTCTCTACGTGAAGGAGGTGCTGGGGACGCCCCAGGTATTCCTCATCGACTTGAACCAGCCGTCGGTGGAGATCGTGCAGCTCTCTTTCGGCGAGCACCGGCGCAAGGTGAGCCCGGTGACCGACGGGCAGCACGTCGCCTGGGGCGAGTTGAACGCCGAGGGAGCGGTCGAGATCGCTCTTCTGGGGGAGATGCCGCTCGTGCGCCATCGCGACGATCGCGCCGTGCGGGCCGGACGCTTCGGTATCTGGCTGGAGCACGGCCAGGTGACCTGGGTGACACCCGACGGACGGCTGCTGCGATACGCAGACGGCCGGCGCGAGCTGGTCGATACCAGCGCCGCCTCCTCGGTGATCAATCCCCAGGTTTCTCGAGGAAAGATCGCCTGGTACGGCGAGCCGGCCATCGTCAAGGACCATGAGATCTTCCTTCACGATGCTCCCGCACCTGCCGCGCCCACAGGAACGGCGCCCCCGATCTGGATCCAGGCGGATCTCGGTCCCGACCGGGTGGCGCTCCGCTGGTCCCGGGTCTTGGGAGCGACCCACTACAACGTCTATCTGGCCGAGGAGCCGGGTGTAACGCCGCACAACGTCAACAGCCTGACCGGCGGCCGGCGCTACCTCGGCGTTCAGTCGCCGTTTGCGGCGACGGGACTGCCCCCCGATCGGACGTACTACGCGGTGGTCACGAGCTCGGAGGGCTCGTCGGAGGGGGCGGCTTCCCACGAAGTGCAAACCCGAGGCTTCCTGGTCGACACCACCGAAGACCGCAACGATGCCTCGATCGGCGACGGTATCTGCACCACCAACCAGGGCACCTGCTCGCTAAGGGCCGCGGTCCAGGAAGCCGGGGCGCTGGGAGGCGAGATGTCGGTTGCGGTTCCTGCCGGCACCTACGTGCTGTTCCGGGAGTTCGACGGCGGCGGCCCGCTGCCCATCGAACAAACCCGGGTGTTGGGGGCGGGGCGGGACCTGACGATCGTCGATGCCGGAGGCTCCCAGTTCGTGGCCGACCTCGATCCGGGCGAGGAAGGGGGGCGGGTCTTTGTCTCCGATCTGACGTTCCAGGGCGGAGTCAGTCAGGGGGTGATCAACCGGGGTGTGGCGGTTCTCGAACGGGTGCGCATGGCGGGTAACGGGAGCGTCTCGTCAACGGGCACGGGGGCCGGCTTCTATTCGACGGGGCAGTACTCGGAGCTGAACGACTGCTTGATCGAGGACAATACGACCACCAGCCACGGGGGCGGTCTACGCTTCTGGAACCAGGGCGGAGCCCTGAACGTCGTGCGCCGTAGCCGCATTCGCAACAACACCGCGGGGATCGGCGGCGGCGGTATCTACATGCGCGGTGACGCCGTGATCATCGACAGCGAAGTCGACGGAAACACTTCGGCGTTCCAACAGAACTGGCCGGGCGGCGGCATCTACCAGGAGAGCAACGGTTGGCTGAAGGTGGTCGGCAGCAGCTTCCATCACAACACTTCCGGCGACGGGGGCGGTGGGCTCTACATCGGTCCGGGTGAAGCGCACCTGATCAACACGACAGTGTCGCACAATCACGCCGACGACGAGGGTGGCGGGCTCTACGCGAACGCGTTCTCGGCCAACGGGCACATCGTTTGGATCTGGAACTCGACGTTCTTCGACAATACTTCCGGTACGGGCGACGACACGCTCTACGTCGACGACGACGTGACCTTGCTCCTGGCCAATACCGCACTAAGGACCACCGGTCAGCGAAACTGCTCGGCGAGCGGCACGATCTTGACTTTCGGCTACAACGTGGAGAACAGGGATACGTGCCGGCTGGATGTCGACGATCAGGTTTCCACGGACCCGCAGCTCGGGCCGCTCACGGACCACGGCGGGCCGACGCCGACCCATGCGCCCCAGCCGGGGAGCCCGCTGATCGACGGCGGAACGCCGAGCGGGTGCCTGGCGGCATCGGATACGCTCCTGCGCCAGGATCAACGCGGCGCTTCCCGGGGCGGGGTGGCGGGACGTTGCGATGTCGGCGCTTTCGAAGAGCTGGGCCCATGCGTCGATCAGGACGCCGACGGGTTCGCCGATCTGGCCAATCCGAGCTGCCCCGGCGGCTTTGAGGTGGATTGCGACGACAGCGACCCTACGATCCATCCCGGCGCCGCGCAGGTCTGCGACGGCCTGAACAACGATTGCGGCCACTACGCCTGGCCGGCACTGTACGGGACCAACGAGTCCGATGGAGACGGCGACGGGATCTCGAGTTGCGCCGGCGACTGTCACGACGCCGACTCGACGATCTGGGGGACTCCCGGTGAGACCGGCGGTATGGTTTGGCTGGATCCGGTGTCCATGGCATGGGATCCGCCGGCAGATCTCGGAGGCTTCAGCTCATCGCTGCGCTACGACGTAACTCGCTCGGACTCTCCCGCAGATCCAGGCGCCACAGGCACATGTCTGGCGTCGGAACAGGCCGGGCGGGATATCGCCGATCCGAGTCTGCCGGCGGCCGGGGACCTGTTCATCTACCTGAGCCGAGCCCGCAACGGGTGCCCTGCAGGGGTGGGAAGCTGGGGGCAGGACTCCACCGGAGCCGAGCGGAACATCGAGGTCTGTCCATGATCGAGCTACCGAGCGGCATCTGGGCCGGCCTCGAGCGCAGGTTCAGCCGAGGAACTCCGCGGCGCCGGGGAAGGTTTCGCGGACGACCTGGATGCCGACCGCCAGGGTGAAGACGCCGACGGCGGCCTGAAGCAACCGGTAGCTCCAGGTCAGGCGCCGTGCCGCACGGTTCAGAGGCACGGCGATGATCGCGCTGAGGGCGGTCATCCCGACGATCGATCCGGCGCCGAAGAGCAACAGGTAGGCCAGGCCGGCCAGTGCCGAGGGCGCCTGTCCGCCGGAGAGCACCACGACTGCAGCGGAGCCGGCCATGCCGTGCATCATGCCGACCAGCAGCGCCCGCACGGTGATCCCGCGGGCGTGGCTGTGGGCATGGTCGCTCTGAGCGTGAGCCCCTTCGCCCCGGTGGCTGTGAGCGTGGAAGTGCGGGGCGTCGTCTCCATGGCGGTGGGCGTGGAAGTGCACCCGGTCGCGCCACAGCCGCCAGATCACCTGGCCGCCGAGCCAGAGCAGCATCAGGCCGACGCCCAGTTCCAGGGTCGAGGCCAACCCCTCGTCGATGACCCGCCCCAGGAGTAGCGCGCTTCCGCCGACCAGACCCAGCACCAGCGCGTGGCCGACACCCCAGAAGAGGCCCAGCCGGGAGATTTCCTTTACGTCGCTGCGGCCGCTGGCCAGGGCCCCTACCGCCGCCAGGTGGTCCGCATCCAGCGCGTGACGGAGGCCCAGCAGCAGGCCGAGCATGAGAAAGCCGGTCATCCTATTCCTCGTCGATCCGTTCGCCGGTGTCCTTGTCGAAGACCCGGTTGCCTACGAAGTCCTCGACCGACCAGGGTGCCGGGTCGCCGCCCAGGTACCGGTGGAACCAGTCCAGGTGAGCGGTGTAGTAGAGCGCCATGTCGTACCAGCCGGGCCAGTGGCCGGCCTCGGGCATCACCACCAACCGCGACGGGATGCCCTTGCGCCGCAGTGCGGTGTGCGACATCAGCCCCTGGGTGTAGGGCACGCGGAAGTCGAGTTGGCCGGTGACCACCAGCATCGGCGTCTTCCACTTGTCGACGTGGGCCGAGGGGCTCCACTTCTCGTAGAGCTTGGATTTCCACTCCGGGCCGCCCAGGTCCCATTCTGGGAACCACAGCTCTTCGGTGGCGTAGTAGAACGAGCGCAGGTCGAACAGCCCCATCATGTCGGCCAGGCATTTGAAGCGGTCGGTGTGCCCCTGGAACCAGTTCATCATGTAGCCGCCGTAGGACCAGCCCATGGCGCCCATGCGGTCCGCATCGACGTAGTCCAGCTTCTCCAGGGCGTCGCTGACCTTCATCAGGTCCTCGAACACCGCGCCGCCCCAGTCGCCGGAGATCTGTTCGGTCAGCGCCTGGCCGTAGCCGGTGGAGCCGTGTGGGTTGGCGAAGGCGACCACGTAGCCGGCGCCGGGGTAGACCTGCCAGTCGCCGCGGAAGGCGTCGGACCACATGCCCTGGGGCCCGCCGTGGACGTTGAGGATGGTCGGATACTTCTTCGACGGATCGAAGCCGTGGGGCTTGATCAGGAACACATGGATCTTGCGGCCGTTGGCGCCGTCGACCCACATGGTTTCGGCGGGGCGGATGTCAACGGTCTCTTCGAGTTCCCGGTTGTGCCGGGTCAGGCGTCGGGGGCCGCGGCGATCCCGCAGCGACAGCGCCCAGAGCTCCTTGGGGGCACCGACCGCGCGCCGCGCCACGTACAGCCGGGTGCCGTCGGCGGTGGGGACGAACTCGTCGATCGAGGCGAACTCGGCGACCCGCTGCACGCCATCTCCGGGGCGCCCGGCCGTGCCGGCAAGCGGAACCGTGTAGACCGAGTGGTTGCCCTGGTCGGGTGCGGCGAAGAAGAGCCCCGAACTGTCGCTGCGCCAGACGATGTCCTCGACCCAGTTGTCGAACCCTGCGGTCAGCTCCCGAATCGCTCCACTTTCCCGTTCATAGACCATCAGCCGCAGCATGTCCGCCTCGTAGCCGGCGCGCAGCTGGCGGCGGAAAGCGATGAACCTGCCGTCGGGGGAGTACTTGGGCTGGCCGTCCCAGCCCTTGTTGGCGGCGGTGATGTTGCGTGCGGCCCGTGTGTTGCCGTCGGCGTCGGGCGCCAGCGGCACGACCCATAGGTCGGCATTAGTCGACCAGGCGTGCTCCGGCGTGGGGTCGCCGTTGCGGGTGAAGCAGAGTTCCTTGCTGTCGGGAGAGAAGTCGTAGTGGGGCGCGAACGACAGGGTGAAAACCGGTGCGTCGGAGTCCCCGGGTGTCATGTCCCGTACCTCGCCGCTCTCGACCTCGACCACCAGGACGTGCTGCACGGTGCCGTCGGCCCAGAAGTCCCAGTGGCGGTAGAGCAGCTCATCGGAGACGTAAGCCGTGCTCGGCCCCCCCTTGCGGGCATCGGCGCGCTTCTTGTTGCAGGCATCGTCTCCGGTGCACTCGGGGTACACCCGGCTGGTGAAGGCGATGTACTTGCCGTCGGGAGACCAGACCGGCATGGCGATGCTGGTGGAAAGCGACGTGAGCGCTCGGGCCTCACCCCCTCCGGTGGGCAGCAGCCAGATCTGGGAGGACTCCTGATCGCCCCGCTTGGCCAGGAACGAGATGTATTTGCCGTCGGGGGAGTAGGCCGGGGAGCTCTCGCTGACGTCGTCGGTCCATGTCAGCCGCACCGGATCGCCGCCGCTGGTAGGAACCCGCCAGAGGTCGCTCTGGGCCTTGCCCCTCGGCAGGTCGGTCTCCCGAATGGAGTAGACCAGGGAAGACTCGTCGTGTGACAGCGAGATCGAGCCCGGGTTCCTGACCTTGTAGTAGTCCTCGATGGTGAAGGGGCGCTTGTCGGCGGCGGCGGAGCCTGCCGGGACCAGCAGCATCAGGCCCAGGGCCACCAGGGAGAGTCGAGCGGCGGACGGCATCTTCACGGTTTCCTCCTCCTGCCGGTAGCGCAGCCGCTGCCGGGGGCACTAGCATAGCAGCCCGAACCGACCCGCAACAGGGAGAGCCGAGATGCCGATCGATGAACGCCTGCGCGCCATGTTGCGCTGCCCTGAAAGCGGTCAGGAGCTGCGTCCGCTGACCGAGGAGGAGCGCCAGGCACTCAATGAGCGGATCGACCGACAGGAGCTGCGCCACGTCGACGGTTCGCCGGTCGATGCGCCGGTAGGCGAGGGCTTGATGCGAGTCGACGGCCTGCGGGTCTATCGCATCGACGACGACATCCCGATGATGCTGGCCGAGCGCGGCATCCCGCTGGACTGACGGCGAAGCCGGTTCATGCACCGCGCTGGAACCAAGGTCGGCCGGAACCTGGCCCGCTTCGGCGGGAGGGACGCTCTCGGTAGATGGGCCGTCGCCTTGCTGACCCTCCTGGCCGCGACCCTCGTCGCCGCCGGCGAAGGGGCGGGCGAAGCGGAAGAGCCCGCGTTCCGTTTCGACGGTGAGATCCGCCTGGGCTACCAGGTCCTGGACGGGCAGTTCCGTCCCGGGCTCGCCCGTTCCGACGACATCGCGCTCTCACGCACGCTGCTTCACGCCCGCTACTGGACCGGCCGCGCCACCTTTGGCCTCGAGGCCATCGATGCGCGCACCTACGGCGGGGACATCGGCTCGGCCCTCAGCACCACCGTCGTCGACGCCGCGGACCTGCTTCAAGCCTATGCCCGGATCGATCTCTCCGATGCCGACGGTGGCGGACCGCGCAAGGTGCTCACCCTCGGCCGGCAAACCATCGGCACCGGGAGCCGCCGGGTCGTCGGGCGCAACGTGTTTCGCAACACGATCAACGCCTTCACCGGCGCCCACTTCCAGATCGACTGGCAGGAGGGGCAGGAGCTTCAGGTCTTCTACGTCGTTCCGGTGCGCCGCCTGCCCTTCGACAAGAGCGGTCTGGTCGACAACGACATCTCCGCCGACGAGGAGAGCTGGGGCGTTCACTTCTGGGGTGCCCACTTCACGGCTGCGGAGACGCCGGGACGCTTCAAGCCCGAGTACTACATCTACGGCCAGCACGAGCGGGATCGTTCCGATCTGCAGACCCCGAACCGCCGGCTGATCTGGCCCGGGTTCCGCGCCCGCTTCGTGCCGGCGCGTGGGGCGTTCGATCTGGACGTCGACGCCATGATCCGCTTCGGCGAACAGCGCCTGACAAGCGACCCGCTGGATACCCGGGATGTGGACGTTCGGGCCCACCGGGTGCACGTCGAGGTCGGCTACACCTTCGGTCACCCCTGGTCGCCTCGCGTCGCCCTGGACTACGACCGGGCCAGCGGCGACGACGACCCCGAGAACGGCGACTTCGAGCGCTGGGAGACTTTCTACGGTCCTCGCCGCCGGGATCTGGGCGCCACCGATATCTACGCCGCCATTGCCTGGTCCAACCTCGACGCGCCGGGGGCCCACTTCGAGCTGCGCCCCTCGAAACGGCTCTTCGCCCGGCTGGCCTACAAGTCGGCCCGTCTGGCCTCGGCCCGCGACGTCTGGATCGTCCCTCGACTGCGGGACCCGAGCGGCGCTTCCGGCCGCTTCATCGGTCACCAGCTCGACGGGATGGCCCGCTACTGGCTGATCCCGGGCACCCTCAAGGGGGAACTCGGGTTTTCGGCGCTCTACACCCGCCGCTTCGCCCGCCAGGCGCCCGGGTCGCCGGAAGAGCCTCGGACCCTCTTCGGGTACCTGCAGCTCAGCTGGTTGTTCTAGCGTTTCGCCGCGCGGCGTCAGCCCGAGGTCTGCTCGCGGCTCCAGCGGCAACTCTCGTTTGCGCAGCTCCAGCGTTCAACCCAGCCGCCGTCGAGGCCGAGTTCGAGCCCGTCTTCGCTCCAACGAACGGCGGGGCGGGTCATGCCTGCTCGATCACTGTCCGCACGTATCGCGCCCCATTGCTTGGTTCGCCCGTCAAAGGCCACAGCCGTCGCCGAATGGTGCTTCTCATAGTCGACGAACAGCAGCAGCCCCGCTCCGTCGGTCATCGACGTCGCCGTGGTGCGTACGGTGACTGTGCGGGGTGCCTTGCCTGCCGGGCGAATCTCGCCCGAGGTCGAGAAGGAGCCGACCAGGCGCTGGACCTGCTCACGGTTGGGCAGGAACTGCGCGGAGTTACCGAGTTCGCGTACCTCCGCGCTTGCAGCGTCGAGAGCTACCGGCGGTTCGTCGCGGCGGAAATCCATGATCCAGCTGGTGGTCCAGCTTCCGTCCTCTCCCTTGCGCGATTCCGACCAGCGGGCGCTGTCGCCATAGGCATCGGAGAAGGTGTAGCGGGGGGATTCGCCTCCGGGCGGCGTGAGCACCATGGTGCGACCCTCCCGGGTACCGATCATCTGCCCCCAGGCGCCGAGGGTGCCGCCATGCCAGTAGAGCCAGGTGGGCCAGGCCTCTCCGTCCCAGGCCCTCAGGCTGAAACCGATCAGGGGTTGACCGCCGACGGTGCCGTTCCACTGCTCGAGGACGGCGCGCCCGCCGGCCACCGACCGGATCGTCGCGCGAGCGGTTCCGCTGTCGTGCCACTGGCCATCGCGGAGGTGGCGGTTCTGGACCTCCCAGCTTCCGAGCCAGAAGTCGAACTGAGCGGTGGGAGTGTCGGGCATGGTGACTCGCTCACCAAGCGCCAGCGGCGGGGAAGCGCCTTCGGGGGCGACATCGTGGTCTCCCACGTCTGCGGAGGGCCGGTTGCCGAGTGCGAGGGCGAGACACCCGAGGGTAAGTACGGAAAGGAGCGGCGAAATGGTGCGGCGCATGACAATCCCTCCCGTCCGCTGCGCGGACGTGGAGCCCCTCGCGCGAAGTATACGGGACCGCGACTGTGCCACAGCCCTTAGAATGGCCCGGTATCGAGACCATCGGAACCGTTCATGAGCCGCCTACGCATGTTGCTGAAGATCCTGATCGGCGTCACGGCCCTCTGGGGGCTTCTCGTTTTCCTGGCGTGGCGGTTCCAGCGCAGCCTGATCTACATCCCGCCCGCAGCGGTTCCCGAGGTGCAGTCACTTCTCCCGGGGGCGCGTGACGTTCAGTTCGAGACCGCGGACGGGCTGCGCCTGAGCGCCTGGTATCTGCCGGGGCGGGGAGAGCCGACGGGAATGGCGGTGGTGCTGTTCCACGGCAACGCGGGGAGCCGCGCCGGCATGACGCCGTTGGCCGACGCCCTGGCCAACGCAGGGCACGCGGTGCTGCTCACCGACTACCGGGGCTATGCGGGCAACCCGGGGAAGCCGACCGAGGCGGGGCTCCTCGCCGACGCCCGCGCCGCCGTGGATTGGCTGGAGAACGACGCCGAGCCGCGGCCCTCAAGGATCGCCTACTTCGGTGAATCCCTGGGGAGCGGCGTCGCCACGGCGCTGGCGGTCGAGCGGCCGCCGGCGGTCTTGATTCTACGCTCGCCTTTCACCTCGATGACCGACGTTGCGGCGGGGCACTATCCGTTCCTGCCGGTGCGGCCGCTGTTGAAGGACCGCTACCCGAACCTGGATCGCATCGGCAGCATCGCCTGTCCGCTGTTGATCGTCGCAGGTGATCGAGACGCCATCGTGCCCGAGGCTCAGAGCCGCCGGCTTTACGACGCGGCTGCCGAACCCAAGCAGTACCTGCTGATCGAAGGGGCCGACCACAACGACTACGCCATGATCGGCGGAGAGGACCTGCTGGACGCGGTGCTCGGCCTGCTTGCTGCGCACCGCGCCCCGGGTGATCCTGGAGCCCGCTGAGCCTACTCGGTGTCCTCGAGCAGCAGCATCTGAAGCCAGCCGGGGGAGACGCTGTCCGCTGCCGGCTCCAGCGAGAAGGCCAGTTGATCCTTGCCGTGAAGCTCCAACGGCACGACCAACGGCGTCGCCGCTTGTTCCAGGGTCTCGGTATCGACCAACGGGCTGCCGTTCAGCGAGATGCTGCCGCGCACACGACCGACGAAACGGTCTTCATCCCTGGCGCCGTTGACCAGCACCAACAGGTAGTTTCCGGCCGGCTGGTTCAGCTCTCTGATCGTTTCGAGGTGTTCGTCGGTCTCCATCAAGGTCGACAACGTGCCCTCGCGGTGGAGCATCACCAGTTTTCCGGCCTCGAAGTCTTCGGGCATGCCCAGGGCCTCGTTGCCGTGTCGTTGCGCGCAGACCTGAGCGAGGATTCCCATGCCGTCCAGACAGGTGTCCGAGGTGAGCCGTCTGGCCCGATCCGCGGTTCCGTACTCGGCAAGGCAGGAGATCTGGCGCTGTGCCAGCGTGTCCAGGATCGGTTGGTCGCAATCGGCGGCGAAGCTGCCGGTCCATCCGGCGACGATCAGGCAAATGGCGAGTCCGGAGAGGGTGAGGGGACGTTGCATCGAGTCTCCTTCGTGATGGCGGTGTGGGGCCGCGTGTCCATGTCGCTTGATACGAAGACACGCGCACTCGCGTCTATCCCTAGGAACGGGACTCACCGGGAGATCGGTGCGGTCAGACCTTCATCGCCTTGGCCTGGGCCAGGCCGAGCACCTGATCGGCGTCGAGCATCGAGGCCAGCACACAGAGCAGTTGGCCTTCCCGCCAGAAGGTCATCGAGATCTCGCCGACCTGGTACGAGTAGAACGTGATGCCGTCCTTCTCGGTGATGGTCACGCCGTCGGGCAGTTCCGACTCGTCGCCGGGGAACATCTGGCAGAGCACCAGGTTGCCGTCGGGGCCGCGGTAGGCGAAGGCGGCCGACGGGTGACCGGCCAGCGTCTTGCGGCTGCCCCCTTCGAGGCCGAACTGCATCATCGCCAGGTCGAACACCCGGGTCTCGAAGGCGATGCCCTCTTCCTCGAACCAGGCTTCGATCTCCGGCCCGTCGGCGGAGTCGATGGCCAGCTGCCAATCGCCGCCCACCAGCCCCTGGACGTCGCGGGCGACCTCCTCGGCGAGCGCCAGGCGAATCGGCGCAGGAGCCTCGATGGTTGGCGGTTGCACGGGAGCATCGGTGCCATCCTGGCTCCCCGGCCAGAACACCAGCATCGCCACGGCGGCCAGGCCGGCGGCAAGGAGCGCTGGCACCGTCCAGCTCGAGGTGCTCGACGTCGGCTGCGGTGCCGGCATGGGGATCGGTGCAGCGCCCAGGCCGGAGTCGGCCAGGGCCTCGGCGTCGTCGAGGGCGGCGACCTCGTCGTCCAGCGCTGCGCGAATCCTCGTTTCAAGCGAGGTGGTGTCGACCGGTTCGTCGGTGAGCGCGCTACGCAGGCCGGCCTTGGAGCTTCGAATCGCTTCGAGCTCGGCGCGAGCCTCCTCGCGCTCGGCGAGCAAGGCCTCGGCCTGCTGGAGCTCGGCGCCGCTCAGCTCGCCATCGGCGTACTGGTGGAGCAGCATGCGCTCCTGTTCGGTCAACGGCGTCATCGAGGATGTACCTGGGGTCGCGGGCCGCCCAGCGACTGCAGTTGGTCCTGCAGGGACTGGCGGGCCCGGTAGACCCTGGATGAAACCGTTCCGACGGGGCAGTCGAGAATGCGGCCGACCTCCGCGTAGGAAAACTCTTCGACATCGACCAGCAGCAGGATCCAGCGCAGGTCGGCATCGAGCCGCGAGAAGGCCTCGCGGACCTCGTCGCGACGACGATCTTCGCCGCGACCTTCGTTGGAAGCAAGGGGCATCACCGCCTCCTTTTCGTCCGGGCCGCCGATCGACTCCATCGGAGGCTTGCGGACGTGACTGCGCTTCTGATTCAGAACCACCGAGCGCAGGATGGAGAAGAGCCAGGCCTTGCAATTCGTACCGTGCTTGAAGTTTCCGTAGGTGCGGAAGGCCTTGAGCAGCGTCTCCTGGACCAGATCATCGGGGTCTCCGCCGGGGCTGAAGCGTCGAGCGGCCCGCGCCAACGACGGGACGCACGGCATGGCCGTGCGCTCGAAGTCGGTTCGCATTTCGGCCGCTGTGGCCAAGCCGGTATCCCCTCTAGATCGGTCGAACCCGGCGGCACGGATTCGCGCCGCCGGGCGTTTCAAAAACTACTTACTTGCGGACGCGGCTGATCTTCACGCGGGCGACCGGGTTTCTCCAGTCGTAGACCAGCGGCCCGAGAATCGTCTCGCCTTCGTTTTGCGGCAGGGTGTGGAAACCGTTGCCGACATAGACATAGCCTTCATCGCTGTCGGCCGGCTCCGACGAGCCCTGTCCACCGGGGCAGCGGGGGCCCGGCATGTTGACGCAATCCTGGTCGTTGGCTTCACTGCCGGCGTCGTAGGCGATGGCGTACACCTCCTTGCGCTGGTTCCCCTGAGGGATGCGCACGCTGTCGATGGCGACGAAGGTGTCGTTGGTCGGGATCAGCATGCCGGCGAAGCTGATCTGGTTGAACTTGCCGCCGGCGTCGACGACGATGGTGGTGGTCTCGCCGGGGCCGAGCAGCCCGGTGCCCGCGGCGGTGGCGCCGACCTGGGGCAGGGTGTTCAGCAAAGCGTCGAGGGGGCCGGTGGCGCCGGACTCGGCCAGTTCGGCGAGCTCCGGAAGCGCGGGCTCACCGACTTTGAACAGGGCGATATCCGGGTCGTGGGCCACGACCAGGATCGGCGTGAAGGTCTGTCCTCGGGTGATGTTGGTGATCTCGACCTCGAACTCCGCCGCCATGGCGCTGAATCCAACCATCAAAGCGAACGCCACGATCGCGACCTTTATTCCTCGGTTCATCGGAATCTCTCCTAGGGTGCATAGGGGGAGCGCGCTCCCGTTTTTCATTGCCGTGTCGGGCGGGGAGAACCCCGGCCGGCGGGGTCCTGTTCTCCGGGATTGGAACTTTTTCGGCAGGCGGGGCGCCTAGGGGCCGAGGCGTGCATCGCGCGCTGCTGGGGCACATGTTATAAACTCCTTTGCTCTCTTGATTTACGGCAGATAGGCAAAGTCGCTTGCAGCTCGTCTGGACCATCCTGGCCGCCGCGTTGAACGTCTTTCTTCTGGCGGCGCCGTACGTCTTGCTCGGCCTGACCGCCGCCGGGTTCCTGCACGTCTTGCTGCCGCGGCAGGCGATCCAACGCTGGATGGGAGGCGAGGGGCTGCTCTCGGCAGCCCGGGCTGCGGTGTTCGGCGTGCCGCTACCGATCTGTAGCTGCGGCGTGGTGCCCCTGGCCATCGAGCTCAAGAAGAAGGGCGCCAGCAAGCCGGCCTCCCTCTCCTTCCTGATCACGACGCCCGAGTCGGGAGCCGACTCGATCCTGTTGACCTGGGGCCTGATGGGTCCGCTGATGGCCATCGTCCGCCCGGTGGCCAGTCTGGTCACCGCCATCGGGGCCAGCATCCTGGCCATCGCCTGGCCCGGGGAGGCGGCCCGCGCCCAGGAGGTCGAGGAGCCGGACCATTGCTGCAAGAGCGGCGAGGATTCCCACGCGGGGCACGACCACGATCATGACGACGGGGAGAGTGTCGGAGTCGGGACCTTCCTCAAGGCGCTGTGGTACGGCTTCACCGGCCGCCGCCCGCCGGTGGTCGAAGGTCAGCCGGAGCCGCCGGCGTTGGGCTCCATCGTACGCCGGGCCGGGCGCTACGCCTTCACCGAACTCCTCGACGATATCGCCTTCTGGCTCGTGATCGGCATCGGGTTGACGGCGCTGATCACGGCGCTGTTCCCCGACGACCTCTCGGTTTGGGGCCTCGGTTCGGGCATCGTGCCGATGCTGCTGATCCTGGTGGCTTCGGTCCCGATGTACATCTGCGCCTCCGCCTCGACTCCGGTCGCGGCCGCGTTGATCGCCAAGGGGATCAGTCCCGGCGCGGCGTTGGTGATGCTGATGGCCGGACCGGCGACCAACGCTGCGGCGATCGTGATCCTGACCCGCAACTTCGGCCGGGGCTTCGTCCGCGCCTTCCTGTTCGGCATCATCCTCGGGTCGCTGGCCTGCGGCCTGGCTCTCGATGCGCTGATCGCCGTCACCGGATGGCAGGTGCTCGATCGGTTCTCGATGGCGATGGAGCACGGCTATTCCTGGATCGAGATTCTCTCGGGGGTGATCCTCGGCGGGCTGGTGCTCTGGCGTTTCCGCCACGGCGTGGCCCGGGAGGGTTGGGCCACGGTGCGTGACTCGCTGACCGCCGTGCTGCCGGCGAGCTTCCGCTCGGCTGCCAGCGGCGGCCGCGCCCGTCAGCTGGGCCTGGTCTTGGTTGTCGCCGCGGTGATCTACGCCGCCAGCGGTGTCCAGATCGTGCCGCCGGGCCACGCCGGCTACGGTCAGCTGTTCGGCAAGGTGACGTGGAAGGACCTCGGCCCGGGCATGCACTGGGTGCCGCCGGCCCCCTTCGGCAGCTTCACCATGCGCCGCGTGGACTACCCGCGCAAGAGCGACGCCGGCTTCCGCACCGACCTGACCCTGGTCGAGCGGCGCCGTCAGCTCCGGTTGTCGGCTGACCCGAGTCAGTGGCACAGTCCCGTCGCCGCCATGAACGCCCAGCCCGACGAGACCGGCTACATCGCCGGCGACGAGAAGCTGCTCGAGCTGAGTTTCACCGTGCACTGGGGGCTCGACGACCCCTACGCCTTCTTCTACAAGGTCGGCAAGCGCGCCGATCTCGTACGGCTCTATGCCATGGCATCGGCCCGGGAGTTCGTCGCCGGGCACACCCTGGATCAGCTTTTGACGTCGAAACGTCCGGAGCTGGAAGCGTTCATCCGAGATGACGCCGGTCTCCGGCTCAAGGAGCTGGGCGCCGGGGTGCGGATCGACGCGGTTCACGTGGTCGACGTGCATCCGCCGCAGGAGGCGGTCTACGCCTTCCGTGACGTATCGAGCGCCAAGGAGGATCGCGAGACCCGCATCCACGAGGCCCGCCGGCAGCAGGCCGGCGTGGTACCCCGGGCGCGGGGCGAGGCGGTCCGGGAGATCGCCCGGGCCCGGGCGGAGGCGGACTCCGCCACCGAGGTCGCGGCCGGCGAGGCTCGCGGGTTCATGCGCCAGGCCGAGGTCTACGCCAGGCATCGGCGCATTCTCAAGGACCTGCTCTGGCTCGAGACATCGGAACGGGTGTTGGCCGACAAGGAAAAGTTCATTCTGCCCTCGGGGTCGGCGGGCAAGGGGGTCGTACTCTGGCGCGACAGCCCCGCGCTCCCGCCGGACAACGAGAACTGAGCGAGGAAGCTATGCGCTTCAACTGGGCATTGTTGATCGTCGCGGCGCTGGTGCTGCTCTGGGTGCGGACCGCGGTCTTTACCGTGGACGAGACCGAGTTGGCCATCGTGACCCGTTTCGGTAAACCGGCCGAGGAGGCTTCGGGCCCGGGCCTGCACTTCAAGGCGCCCTGGCCGGTCGACCGGGTGATGCGTCTCGACTCCCGGCTCCTGGTCTTCGACAACGAACCGATGGAGTTCCTGACCCTGGACAAGAAGAACGTCCTGGTCGACACGTTCCTCTGCTGGCGGGTCGCCGATCCGCTGCACTTCGCCCGGACGGTCAAGACGCGCAGCCAGGCTGAAGCGCGGCTGCTCGATGTCTCCCAGGCCAAGCTCGGCGCCGCCGTCGGTAGCGAACCGATGGAGGGCTTCATCAACGTCGAGCCGGGCAAAGTGCGGTTGCGGGACCTGGCCGCCCGCGTCGCCCGCGAGGTCGACGAGGTCGCCCGTAAGGATTTCGGCCTCGAGGTGGTCGACCTGCAGATCAACGGCTTCAACCTGCCCGCCCAGAACCGGGCCAGCGTGATCGACCGCATGCGCGCCGAGCGCGCCCGCATCGCTACCAAGTACCGCAGTGAGGGTGAGGAAGAAGCGCTCAAGATCGAGGCAGAAGCGGCCAAGGAACGTGAGGAAACCCTGGCCACCGCTCGTGCCGAGGCCGAGGTGATCCGCGGCGAAGGGGAGGCCGCGGCGCTCGCCGAGCTGGGTGAGGCCTACGCCAAGGATCCGGAGTTCTACCGCTTCCTGCGCACTCTCGAGAGCTACGACAAGATCATCGACGACCAGACCACGATCTTCCTCGAATCCGATTCCCGCTTGATGAAGGTGTTGAGTGGCAAGTGAGCCGGCAAACTCTCCGCTGAGCGTGCGCCTGATTCGGGGCGCGGCGGAATTCCTGGGGCGCCATCGCGGCGTCGCCGGGATCGGCTTGCTCGGGGTGGTGCTCGCCGTCTGGGCGATGTCCGGGTTCTACACCGTGGGCGTGTCCGAGAGCGGGGCGCTCCTGCGGATGGGCAAGCTGGTCGACGACGCCGTCGAGCCGGGTTGGGGGCTGGCGCTGGGTCCGATCTACCGGGTCGAGCGAGCGCCCACCGGCGAGGTGCAGAGCCTCGAGATTCGCGGCGACCAGTTGCCGGAGCTGTCCCTGCTGACCGGCGACGAGAACGTGATCGATGTGCGGCTGGTAGCCCAGTACAAGATCACCGGCCTCGGACGATACCTGTTCGGGGTGGACGACGCGTCCGCGCTCCTGGCTCAGGCGGTTCGCGCCGGGTTGGTGGAGCGGGTCGCCGGAATGCAGATCGACGACGTGCTGACTGCCGGCAAGGCGGAGATCGAAAACGAGGTGCGGCGCCACGCCCAGGAGGCGATGGACCGCTACGACGCCGGCATCACCGTCGTCTCCCTCAACCTGCAGTCGGTCAGCCCGCCGGTGGAAGCCGCGACCGCCTTCCGCAGCGTCAGCGATGCCCGGGCCGAGGCCGCGCGGTTGATCAACGACGCCGAGAGTGAGCGTGGACGAACCGTGTCGCTGGCACGGGGTGAGGCCGGGCGCCTGCTTTCGGAGGCCAACGCCGCGGCCAAGGCACGGACCGAGAGCGCTCGCGGCGCTGCCCAACGCTTCCGTAGCGTGCTGGCCCGCAACCGGGCGATTCCGGGCCAGGCCCGCAATGATCTGTTCCTGGACATGGTGCGCACGGTGCTTCCGCGGGCCCGGGTGGTGCTGTTGGCGCCGGGACAGAAACCGGACATCGAGGTCAACCTGACCCAGCCACGCCCGGCCCCGGCCGAGGAGGCGCCCCTCAGAGTTCCCTCCTCGGGGCTATTCGGGCTGACGCCCCGTGAGGACCGGAACGATGGCGGCCGCTGACCGCCCGGCCATCGAGGTCCGCGACGTCTCGCTTTCCATCGCTCGCACGCCTGTACTCGAGGAGGTCAGCTTCACCGTAGCCGAGGGGAGTTTCCTCGGCATCATCGGTCCCAACGGCGGCGGCAAGAGTGTGCTGCTGCGGGTGATGTTGGGTCTGTGGAAGCCGGACCGTGGTTCCGTTGCGATCTATGGAGAGCCTCCCGAGCGCGCTCGGGGGGATGTGGCCTACCTGCCTCAGCAATCGAGCTTCGACCGCAGCTTCCCGATCACCGTGTGCGACGTGGTGCTGATGGGCCGTCTGGGCAACCGAGGCCTGACCCGCCGATACGATGATGCCGATCGTGCCCGGGCCGCCGAGGCCATGGAGCGGATGGAAGTTTCTCCCTTCGCCGACCGGCAGATCGGCCGGCTCTCGGGAGGCCAGCTCCAGCGGGTGCTGATCGCCCGGGCCCTGGCCATGGACGCCCGGATCCTGATGCTGGACGAACCCAATGCCGCGTTGGATTCGCATTTCGGCGGCCGGCTCTACCCGCTGTTGAAAGAACTGAGCGAGACCATGACCGTGGTGCTGGTGGCCCATGATGTGGCGCTGGTGTCGCAGTACGTCGACAGCATCGCGTGTCTCAACAGGCGAGTGCACTTCCATCCGGCAGGCGGGGTGACCCCTGAGATGCTGGAGCATGTCTACGGCTACGCCGCAGCGCCCTCGACGTCCCGGGATGGCGCCTCGGCCGAGGCGGAGGGCTAGGTGCTCGAAGCGCTCCAGTACCCGTTCTTCCAGCGTGCGTTGACGGCAGGGCTGCTGGCAAGTGTGGCCTGTGGCGTGGTCGGTACCTACGTGGTGGTCAAGCGGATGGCGTCGATCTCCGGGGGGCTGTCCCACGCGGCCTTCGGCGGGGTCGGGCTCGGCTATCTGATGGGCGTGCAGCCGATGGCGGGTGCCGCGGTCTTTGCCATCGCCTCGGGTTTCGGTATCGGCGTGCTGGAGCAGCGGCTGCGCACCGGAGTGGACACCCTGATCGCCATGGTCTGGTCGGTGGGCATGGCCCTGGGCATGCTGTTCATCTCGCTGTCGCCGGGCTACGCCCCGGACCTGATGAGCTACCTGTTCGGCAGCATCCTGTTCGTGCCCGAGGGTTACCTGACCTTCGTCGGCGCGCTGGATGTGTTCGTGGTCTGCGTCGTCGGCCTGTTCCGCAAGGAGTTGCTGGCCGTCGCCTTCGACGAGGATCACGCCCGGGTCGCCGGTGTGCCGGTGACCTTCATCCGTCAGCTCCTCTACCTACTGACGTCCCTTGCGGTGGTGACGCTGATCCGCGTGGTCGGGGTGATCCTGGTGATCGCCTTGCTGACCATCCCTGCCTCGATCGCCCGCCAGTGGGCGCGCAACATCGGCGGCATGATGCTGCTGGCGACGTTGATCGGCGCCTTCTGCTGCACGACGGGCTTGTTCGCGGCGTACGCGCTGTCCGAGGTTAACGTGCCCACCGGGCCGCTGATCATCCTGATCGCGGCGGTGCTGTACGGGTTGAGCAGCGGTGCGAAGGCCGTCCGTCAGCGTTGAACCAATGGGCGCGCCAGCCCCTGTCCGGCGTGTGTAGCGCGCGCTGACTAGTCCTCGAAATCCTGTTCTTGGATGCCGAGCCGCCTGGTGAGCCAATCGATTGCGTCGCGCAGTTTCGTTGCCTCTTCCGCATTTGGTCCGCTGACGCACGTCTCTTCGATTCGGTGCGGATAGAACAGACGGATTATGTGTAGTGGCTCAGGTCGATAGCGCAGGACCTGGACCTTTTCCGGGCGGTCCATCTCGTCAGAGGGTTGGTGGTGGGGAGAGAGGGTAAGCTCAAGCTCGACGGTCTTGCTGAGCTCACGATACTGGGCGAAGAGCTCGAAGAACAAGTCGATAGATGACTGTCCTGGTGCTGCATGGGCTTGGATTGCGTAGGCCCAACCTGCAGAGAGGCTCCAGCGGTACTTGAGTCGCAGCCATTGCGAAAAACCCGATTGCATCATCGACGGCAAGGGGTTAACGATTCCACGTGTAAGCAATGCATACTCGAACCCCCAGAGCATTGCCTCGAGTTCCTCCAATCGCCCCTGTCGAACGAACATGTGCGGCCGCGCGCGGACCCGGTCGAGGAGATCGAAGGTGCTCTCCGGCCCGGAAGCGCTGCTGGGGTGCCCTTCATCGCTCAAGTCTCGTACCTCTCGTTCTCGGCTCGTCGATCGCTTTATTGATGTCGATCGCTGCATTGCAGTGAGGGCATGGTCCCTTGCCAAACAGCGCGCGGACCCCGTGGAGAACTCTCGCATCGCCCTGGCTAGATGCCAGGCCAAACAGCCAGCGGTAGTCACTGCATGCACTCTTTGTCGGCGCGATGTGCGTCGGAGCGACTTCGATGCGAGTTGGTGGAACGCTTGGCGCGCCAGCGATGTCCAACCCCCGGACTCGGTATCTCAGGCCCGTTCGGTCCGGTCCGATAGAGAGCCCCACGGCACAGGACGGGCACTCCAACTCGATCTCCTCGTTCGCGAGCCCCCCGAGGGCCCAGGCGATCTCCCTACGGCCGTGAAGTGCCGCGGCCGCTTCGAGCAGATAGAAGGCCTCGATTGTCGGGAAGCGATGGCTCTCGAGCAGTTGCCGGAGCGACTCCCGGCCAACCTCGAGCGCTTGGTGGTAAGCCGTGCGGATGTCAGCGGCAAGCTCCGTAGGCGCTTCATGTACTGCCACGCCGCCAACGAAGGACCAGTACAGGACCTGTTTGCCTGCCGACTGTTCGCGCGCGGCTTGGAGTAGATGAGGAACGGCAGCGTAGGTCGCCGTGTAGGTGTCGCCCTGGTGGAGCAGGTAACCAAAAAGCTCGTCCCACGCTTCGTCGGACGATGCCTGGACTAGCCGGCGAATCATGTCCGGCGCGTCGGAGGCTCCTCCGTACGCATGTCGGAGCTCACCCCAGCGGTGTGAATCGAGGGGGAGCATCTACTTGGATTCCTGGTGTGCCGCGAGCGCCTTCTGGTATGCGCGGTGGACGGCCGGGTTGTAGTTGCATAGCGTGATCGACTCGGGAACGGGATGATTTCGGAGCTCCTCGATCAACGCGGCAAGGGCGATCTCGGCGGCGAGTGAGACGGGGAAGCGATACGCACCACAGCTGATGGCGGGGAACGCGATGCTCCTGGCCTCGATCTCTCTGGCCCGCGCCATCGCCGAGGAATAGGTGCGGAACAGTAGTCCCGTTTCATTGCGGGAGCCGCCATACCAGACCGGCCCGACCGAGTGGATCACCCAGCGGGCAGGTAGTTGGAAGCCATCGGTTACGACAGCCTCTCCGGGAGGGCAGCGACCAAGGGTTCGACAGGCGTCGAGAAGTTGCGGTCCCGCCGCTCTGTGAATGGCACCATCCACTCCGCCGCCACCACTCAATGCGGAGTTGGCCGCGTTGACCACGGCATCGACGCCAAGCGTCGTGATATCCCCCTGGAGCAGGTTCAGTCGTTCGAGAAGCTGTTTGTCAGTCACCTTCTAGCCTAATCAGGAGAACGCGATTCGTTTCGGCCTCCTTTTCCGCCGGGCGTCAGCCATTCGCGACGGAGCTCCTCGACGACCTGGGCGTGGGGGATGCCGTTGCCCGCCTCGATCTCTAGCCGTCCTTGCTGGACGGACCTGAGAACGTAGAGGTGGTAGAGCACCTCGTCGATGGTGCAATCGTCGGGGAGTCGATCCAGCAACTCCTGCACGGTCTGCTTCGTTTGCACAGTAGCTCCTCGTTGGGACCTGAGAAATTATACGGCGAGCAGTCTGAATCGGGTAGTCGGCGGGTTGTCAACTGGGAACGCCGGCTCGGCTGGTCAGATCCGTGGGCCCGTGCGGGGCTTTCATGGCTTCGAGCTTCCACAAACAGCGCCCATCAACCCGTTGTCGCGGGTTGCGATGAAGAACAGCTCACCGGACGCAACGTAGGTGACCGGGGAGATGCGAGCGAGTTGATCCCAGAACCGACCCTGCATCTGCTCCAGCGCGTCCCGTTGGCTACGTTCTCGAGCAAGGTGCTCACGGCGGTGGATATCTCGAGCCGGTACGAGGCTGAAGCCGATGTAGTTGACGAAGACCTCCGGCGCGGGGATCGGGAACTCTGCAGAATCGACGAAGTACCACTCGTCGTACTGCTCGAAAGGGAGTTCGATCGACCTGGTGAGCGGCGGGCTGATCATGAGTTCGCCCACGGATCGCCACCCTGCTGCGGTCTCGTCCCTGTCCGGTCGGAGTGGTCCACTGTCAAAGGAAGTGACTACGCAGTGAAGTCCGATGTGTTGATCGCGGGCTATCGTCGCCCAATCAGGAGGCTCGGTTTGCAGTACGGCCCATTCGTAGCCTTGACAGGAGCCGCTGCGGGTCATGCGTAGGGTTGTTCTTTCGTTGTCACGGCAGCCTGGACTCAGGCCAGCGCTTTACAAGGCTGATCGTCTCGGATGTGTTCAACCTGGGTCCCCTGAGTGGATAGATAGGGCCTAGAAGTTCCCTACTCGGCGAGGCTGGCCTCAGTGTAGAGCCGGCGGGGCTCTCGTTCCAGGAAGATCACAACCGGATCGCGCAGGGTTTCGCCGAGGGTGCCTCCGAGCGCGCTGTTGCCGATGACGAGGTCGTCGCCCAGCCAGTAGGCCCCGTGAATCCCATAGCGCCGGTACGCAACCGCTCGGGCGAGGTAGGGCTCGAGCCTGCCGCGCAGGGTGAGGGCACGCTCGACGGTGCGTCTCTCTTCGTCCTCGCGCCGCAACCATTTTTCTTGCTCTTCGCCGGCCTTGGTCAGGGCTATGCGCTGAAGCCGGTCGGCGCGTTCGGTTGCCCTTGCGGCCGCCTCGTACAGCTGCGCGTCCGCGCTCAGCTCAGGACGCTCGAGCAGGCGTGCAGCGGTGTCTCGGTCGATCAGAACAAACGGTGATGCCTTCAGGAGGGCGATGGCCTCCTTTCGCTGCGCCGGCAGCACGGCAAGGATGCGCGAGGCGTGGATCTCATGACGGGGCAACACCCGCAGGTCGGCGGACCGTGGTACTGGCACGTGCCATGGGTCGTTGGAACTTGCACCGTCGACGGCTGTTCCCAGCGCGCAGGTCATGGCGGTTGCCGTGAGGCCGACCCACACCAGTGTTCGAGGGAACTTGTGCATTGTGTGACCCATAGCGCTCCCGTGGGCTCTGGTCGCTCAGGGACTACTCGTCCTCGTCGCCCTCATCGCAGAGCTGTTCCCGTACGTAGTCCTTCAGCGCGTTCATAGCGTCGTGATGCCGTTCACGATGGTGATCAGGCTGCCCGTATCATACGGCGTCTTGCGGACTACAGGGTGCCTGTAATGGTCGAGGTGCGAGCCGAAGTCGGTCTGGTGCCGCTAGATCCCCGCGCGGATCAGGTACGCCCAGTTGGCTCCCAGCAGGCCGAAGACGCCGATGGCGATCCAGATCCAGTCCAGCCGGTGCCAGACCAGCCGCCACCCCGGGTGCCCGACGATGCGGCGGAGGCCTTCGATCAGCGCCAGCCCGATGCCGCCGCTGAGCACGCTGAAGGCCAGCGGGTTGAGGCGCAACGCCGCACCCAACTCGCCGCTTCCCAGCGCCCGGAACATCCGCGTGGTCCCACAACCGGCACAGGGAATCCCGGTGGCCTCGCGAAAACGGCAGCCGGGGAGCGGTAGTCCGAGAGCGACCCACGCCGTCGCGCCCACCGCGGCGACAACCACCGCGACGCCCAGAGCCATCAGGAACCCGGTGGTCGCTTCGCCGGGCCGGCGGCGGACCAGCTTCACGCGGTCGCCTCCGCCGCACCCGGTCCACCGGCTGCGGGAGGTGCCGGAGGGGGAGGCGCGGGGAGGTCTTCCCGCGGCGCCAGTTCCGCAAGGTCCCCGCCGAACTGGCTGAGGAAGTACAGCGAGTACGCCCGGCGGAAGACGAACAGCGGCAGCATCAGCACCGTTCCGATGTAGGGGAGGGCGGCGATGCAGCAGGTCACGCAGACCAGCATGCAGCCGATCAGGGTCAGCGCGACGAAGATGAACATCTTCAGCAGCAGGTAGAGCAGGAAGCTCCCCGGTGCAATCCGTACCAGCCCGAGCAGCGCTCCCCAGGCCTCGAGCGCCCGGCAGTTCCGAAGCCACATCAGCGGCGCGACGAAGTCGTTGATCACCACGGACAACACCAGCCAGACAACCGCGGCGATCAGCACCACCGGGAGCCACAGGACCAGCAGCATCAGCCAGGCCGGTTCGGGGTCCTCGGCGCCCAGGGCGGAGGCTCCCACCCCGCCGAGCAGGAGGGTCATGCCCAGCGCGCTGAAGAGAGCGACCCCTGCCAGGACGATGCAGAGGCGGAACAGAAACAGGGACAGGGCCGCAGAGCCGAAACGGCGCCAGGGGGCGACGACATCCCCGCGGTTGTGTCGCACGCCGTCGATGAACATGAACATGCCGCGGCTCGAGAGGTACAGCAGCAGAATGGAGACGCACACCGCGATGAAGACGATGATCGCGATGAAGGTGACGAACAGGACTCCGTACTCGGACATGAAGCTGTCCCATCCGCGGGCGAAGCTCCAGTCACCATCGTCTCGGGTGTAGCGAGTGCCCGTGCTGAAGCCGCCGCCACGGCCCAGCCAGGCCAGCCAGGCGCAGAAGCCCAGGGTCAGCCATTTGACCGGGTCGATCGGCCCGAAGAGCACCCGCACGGTCCAGTCCAGGGCCTGGGACAGCGGATCCAGCACCGAGATCCGGGCGGAGCCGGAGTAGTTGGGATTCGATTCGGTCAAGGCCTCTCCTCAGGCGAACGGGGGCTGGCCCACGCTTCCGGCGCGAGCATCCGGTGGAACGCCGGAGGGTGCTTCCCGGTTCCCTGGCCGGTCAGTCTCTCACGACCCTGACGATCCTGGCGATCCGTGTGACTTCCGGGGCCTCGGGCGGTCCATACTTGCGTCGCCGGCACCCCGGTGGGTGCGTGACGTAAGGAAACACGGAGGAGACGATGTCGGATTTTGATTTGTCGAAACTGACCCAGCAGATGACCGAGCTGGTGTCGACCTGGGGGCTCCAGGTGGTCGGGGCGATCGTCGTCCTGATTCTCGGCCTGGTGATCGCGAAGATCGTTCGCAGCTCGGTGAGGGGCATGCTGCGCCGGGCCAAGATGGACGAGACGCTGATCCCGTTCCTGTCCAACCTGGTCTACTACATGGTTCTGGCCTTCGTCGGCATCGCCGTCCTGGGCCTGTTCGGCATTCCGACCACGTCGTTCATCGCGGTCCTCGGTGCCGCCGGCCTGGCCGTCGGCCTCGCGCTGCAGGGCACCCTCTCGAACTTCGCCGCCGGCGTGATGCTGCTGTTCTTCCGCCCGTTCCGGGTCGGCGACTACGTCGAGGCCGGTGGAGACGAAGGTGAGGTGCGGCAGGTCGGCGTCTTCGCCTCGACCCTGCTGACCCTGGACAACGTCACCATCGTGCTGCCCAACGCCGCGATCTGGGGCGCCAAGATCCGCAACTACACCGATCATCCCAACCGGCGCAACGATCTCGCCATCGGCATCTCCTACGGCGACGACATCAACAAGGCCCGTCAGGTGATCTCCGACGTGCTCAAGGCCGACGACCGGGTGCTGCAGGACCCGGCGCCGCTGATCGCGGTCTCCGGCCTCGGCGATTCCTCGGTGGATCTGCTGGTCGGCCCCTACTGCAAGCCGGAGCATTACTGGGATCTGCGCTTCGATATGTACCAGAAGATCAAGGAAGGCCTGGACCAGGCCGGCGTGACCATTCCGTTCCCGCAGCGGGATGTCCACCTGTTCCGCGAAAACAGCTAGGCGAACATCGGTCAACCCCCCGTTGGCCCGAGGCGCCCGGATGGAATCGGCTTCCATCCGGGCGCCGTCTTTTTTGGGGCCGGAGGCTCTGGATTCGGTATTGAGAATCGATTATCATTCCGTCGATGCAGCGGCAGACCAACCAGCGTGATGCGATCCGAAGGGTCTTCGAGGCCAGCGCTCGGCCCCTGAGCCCCCAGGAAATCCTGCGTGAGGCCCGCCGGGAGGTCCCCGGCCTGGGCATCGCCACCGTCTACCGCGCGGTCAAGACCCTGACGACCAGCGGCTTCCTGAGCCCGGTGGAGCTGCCCGGCGCCCCGGCCCGCTACGAGCGGGCCGGCAAGCAGCACCATCATCATTTTCATTGCCGCAGTTGCGACCGGGTGTACGACGTCGACGCCTGTCCCGGGGCCATCGGCAAATTGTCTCCCGAAGGCTTCGAGCTCGAGTCCCACGAGATCGTGCTCTACGGCCGGTGTGATCGCTGTGCAGGCTGAGCGCTTCAGCACCAGGGCGTGCCTCACCGTGGCCGCGGTGTTTGCGGCGCTCCTGCTCGCCGGCTGCGGCAGCGTCGAGACCCGGCCGGTGGTCGTCGTCTCCGTCGAACCCCAGGCGTTCTTCGTCGAGCGCATCGCCGGCGACCGGGTCGACGTGGAGGTAATGATCCCGCCTGGGGGGAACCCCCACACCTTCGAGCCGAGCATGGCGCAGATGAAGGAAGTCTCGGCGGCGGTCGCCTGGATCAAGATCGGCCATCCCGACCTGGTCTTCGAGGGGGATTGGCATGATCGCTTCGTCGCGGCCAATCCCGACATGGAGATCGTCACCGGCTGCCAAGGGGTGGAGTTTCACCACCACGATCCCCATGTGTGGGTCTCGCCCCGGGCGGCGGCAACCCTGGCCAGGCGCAGCGGCGACGCGTTGATGCGGGCCTTGCCCGAACACGCCGACGAGTTCACGACCAACCTCGAAGCCGTACTAGAAGAGATCGACCGCCTCGACCGAGAGCTCGAGGCCAAACTCGAGCCCTATCGTGGCCGCCGCTTCCTGGTCTTCCACCCCGCCTGGGGCTATCTGGCCGACCGCTACGGTCTGATCCAGACCGCCATCGAGGAAGGGGAGAAGGAGCCCAGCCCCAAGCAGCTTGCGGAACTGGTGGAGTTGGCCCGCAGCGAACAACTGCGCACGGTGTTCGTACAGCCTCAGATGGTCGAACACAGCGCGCGGGTCGTGGCCCAGGATATCGGTGGCGAGGTGGTGGCCATCGACCCGCTGGCCCGGGACTGGAGTGAAAACCTGCCCCAGGTGGTCGACCGCCTGATCGAGTCCTTCTAGGAGCCGCGCAGCCTTGTTTGCCCTGAGTCAGATCGAACATCGCTACGACGGACAGGCGGTGCTGCAGCTGGACGCTCTCGAGGCGCGGCAGGGGGAGCATCTGCTGGTGCTCGGCCTGTCGGGCAGCGGCAAGACGACCCTGCTCCACATTCTCGGGGCGTTGCTGCGACCCAGTGCCGGCAAGGTCGAGATTGCCGGCCGGGACCTGCTCTCCATCGGTGCCGGCGAGATCGACCGTTTCCGTGGCCGCCACATCGGAATCGTATTCCAGCAGATGCACCTGCTGGCGACTCTCACCGTGAAGCAGAACCTGCTCCTGGCCCGCTACATGGCCGGGATGTCTCAGGACGGCGCCGTCGCCGACGCGGTGCTCGCCCGGCTCGATCTGCGGGACAAGGCGGGGCGCTACCCGAGCGAACTCTCGGTCGGTGAGCAGCAG
Organism: Acidobacteria bacterium Mor1; assembly: GCA_001664505.1. GTDB lineage: Bacteria > Acidobacteriota > Polarisedimenticolia > Polarisedimenticolales > Polarisedimenticolaceae > Mor1. The sequence continues at coordinate 1,595,212 of CP011806.1, read as the reverse complement.
CGGGTCACCCTGGCCCGGGCGGTGATCAACGAACCGAAGCTGATCCTGGCCGACGAGCCGACGGCGAGCCTCGACGACGTGCGCAGCGGCCAGGTGCTGGATCTGCTGTTCGGCCAGGCCGAGGCCTGCGGCGCGACCCTGGTGGTGGCGACCCACGACACCCGGGTCAAGGAGCGCTTCGAGCGCCGGGTGAATCTGGGATGAACCTGGCCGAACTCAGCTTCTCGTACATCCGGCGCCGTCCGCTGGAGACGCTGCTCAACACGCTGCTGCTGGCGCTGGGCGTGGCCACCATCGTGGTGCTGCTGCTGTTCAGCCACCAGTTCCGCCAGAACCTCGAGCGCAACTCCGGTGGGGTCAACGTGGTCATCGGCGCCAAGGGCAGCCCGATCCAGCTGATTCTCTCGGCGGTCTACCACATGGACACGCCCACCGGGAACATCCCGTTGGAAGAGGCGGAGAAGATCCGAGAGATGCACGGGGTGATCACCTCGGTGCCCATGGCGCTGGGAGACAGCTACCGCGGGTTCCGCATCGTCGGCACCGAACCGGGCTACGCGGATCTCTACGGCGCCGAGCTGGCGGAGGGCGGGTTCTGGGACGGCATCGAGCAGATCGTCCTCGGCTCCAGGGTCGCCGCCGAGACCGGCCTGGGGATCGGCGACGAGATCTTCAGCGCCCACGGCCTCCATGGCGAGGGGGATCACCATGATCACAAACACCTGCGCATCGTCGGCATCCTGAAGCCGACCGGCAGCGTGATCGACCGGGTGCTGCTGACCTCGGTGGAAACGGTCTGGGCGGTCCACGAGAAGCCCGAAGAGAAGAAACCGAAGATCCAGCTGAAGCCGGGCACGAAGATGCCGAAGATGAAGGCCCCAGGAAGGGAGCTGACGGCGCTGCTGATCGCCGACTCGCCTCTGGCCGCCGCGATGCTGCCCCCCTACGTCAACAACAACACCTCGATGCAGGCGGCCTCGCCGGCCAAGGAGACGGTGCGGATGTTCTCGCTGCTCGGCGTCGGCCTCGATGCGATCCGCGCCTTCGGCGGCATCCTGATCCTGACCGCGGCGCTCAGCCTGTTCATCTCGCTCTACAACGCCCTGCGCTCCCGGCGCTACGACCTGGCGATCATGCGCACCCTCGGCGCCTCCCGGGCCAGGCTGATGATCCACGTGCTGCTCGAGGGGTTGCTCCTGGCCCTGGCGGGGACCCTCTTGGGTATGGCCCTGGGCCACCTGGCCACCGAGATCCTCGGCGGCTGGACCCGGGAAGCCCGGCAAATGGAGCTGACCGGGGCGCTCTGGGTCCCGCGGGAGCTGTGGCTGGTGCTGCTGGCGCCGGCGGTCGGTGTGGTCGCGGCGCTGATCCCCGCGATCCAGGCCTACCGCACCGATATTGCGCGAACTCTGACCCGAGGTTAAGGTTCGGGTACCCCTTGCGTGGAGGTACCCGGATGTCCCGAGCTGTTTCCCTGCTGCTGACCCTCTGCCTGCTGTTCGCGGCGGTCCCCGCCGTGGCCGGCGACAAGGTCCCCTGGGATTCGCTTACGTCGGTGCAGTGGGTGCCTGTCGGCGACGGCGGCGATGAGTACGAGATCGCCTGGCCCGAAGAGGCGCTGGCCCTCAAGGACACCACGGTCACCATCACCGGGTTCATGTTTCCTCTGGACGAGGCCTCGGAAAACCAGAGTCACTTCCTGCTGACCGGGATCCCGATGGCCGGCTGCACCTTCTGCGTGGATTTCGGTCCGGAGTCGGTGGTCGAGATCAAGCTCGACGGCGCGCTGGAGTACAGCGCCGGCCGGGTCACGGTAGTGGGCAAGCTCGAACTTCTGGAAGACGATCCGACCGGGCTCTTCTACCGCATCCAGAACGGCAAGGGCCGCCACGGCGGCTGATCCAGGTCCGGCGGTCGTTGCCGCCTCCCCACAAGTCAGGTTTGCGGCGCCGGCTCCGTCGGCGGGGTGGCGGTCTCGTCTTCCCGGGGAAAGTCCGGTTTGCGCAGCGGCAGGCTGGCGTCCGCCAGCAGGTCTGCGTGTTTACCCATCGGGACCACGTGGAACGCCTTGCGGTAGATGTCCAGGTAGTCGCCGGTCCAGCGCCGCTTGGCCTCGCCGTCGACCCCCATCGCCGGGAAGAACGCCAGCTCCGGGCAATCGTCGCCGCCGAGGAAGTCCAGGGGGTGCAGCAACAGCGACGGCTGCACCCCGGTCAGCCTGCACATGCCGAGAGCCAGCCGGAAGTAGGCGCAGGCGGCAAGATGCGAGCGCATCGAGAGGAACAGCAGGTAGCTGACGTGAAACGGTGCCTTGCTGACCGGCATGGTCGTCACCGGGATCTCGAGCATGCGCCGTTCGCCCAGCTCCCAGCGATAGGGCTTGAGCGGCCGCAGGCCGTCTTTCACCGAGCCGAACAACTTGGCCCGGCGCTTCTTCTCCTCGGCGTCCAGCTTGGCGGTCCAGAAGTAATAGGCCCGGGCCAGGGGACCGAGGTAAGTCGGGAAGGTGCTGGCGTCGTAGCGGTAGCCCCGGCGGGCCAGTACCCGCAGGGTCGTCTCCGAAAGCGAGAACCCCGGTCCGCGGAAACCGTCGGGCCGAACGCCGGTGGCGGTGACGATGGCGTTCTCGGCTCGCGAGAGTTCATCTTCGAGGCGGCTGTCGTCGTAGAGATGAAGCCACGGCTCGTGATGGAACGAGTGGTTCCCCACCTCGTGGCCCGCCTCGACGATCGAGCGCAGCGCCTGATGGTTCTGCGCCAGGCTGGCGTCGAGGCCGACGATGAAGAAGGTGATCTGAAGGTCCCGTTCTTCCAGGCAGCGCAGCGCCAGCGGCACCATCCGATCCAGGTAGCTCGGGTAGCGTTCCCAGCCGGCGTCCCCGTGGGTCTTCATGTAGGACCACAGGTTATCCAGGTCCAGGGAGAGGCTTGCGGTGTTCATGCGGCGAGACGCTCCAGGTGTTCGGCGATCAGGCCGGCGATGCGTTCGGCCGCGCGGCCGTCGCCGAAGGGGTTCCGGGCCTGGGCGACCGAGTCGACCCAGGAGGAATCATCCAGATGCATCTGGAGCGCCCGGGCCAGGTGAGCCGGGTCGTCGCCGACCAGCCGGCCGAAGCCGGAATTCACCACCTCGGGGCGTTCGGTGTTCGAGCGCAGGATCAGCAGCGGCCGCCCAAGGCTCGGGACCTCTTCCTGGATGCCGCCGGAATCCGACAGCACCATCCAGGCTCGGGACAGCAGGTGCACGAAATCCGGGTAGTCCATCGGCGGAACGAGCCAGGTGTCGGTCCGCTCGCCCAGGATTTCCCGGGAAACGGTCTGGACCGCCGGGTTGGGATGCACCGGAAAGACCAGGCCGATGTCGTCCCGCCGGTCGAGGGTGTCTCGCAGCACCTCGAGATTGCGGCGCATGGTGTCGCCGAAGGACTCGCGGCGGTGCGTGGTCAAGACCAGTAGCCTGCGGTCGCCCACCTCCTGAAGCAGCCGGGCCAGGCTGCTGCTGGGGGAGTGGGTCGCCAGGGTCGTCTTGAGGGCGTCCACCACCGGGTTGCCGGTCAGGTGGATCTGCTGGGGCTCGATGCCCTCGGCCAGCAGGTTGTCCCGATTCCCCTTGGTCGCGGCGAAGTGCAGCGCGGCCACCCGGCCGACCACCCGCCGGTGCATCTCTTCGGGGAAGGGGTTGTGCAGTTCCTCGGTGCGCAGTCCGGCTTCGACATGCCCGACCGGTACGCCGGCGTAGAAGCCTGCGAGGGCCGCGGCCATGGCCGAGGCGGTGTCTCCCTGGACCAGCATCATCGCCGGGCGGACCCGGGTCAGCAGCGCCGAGAGCCGCTCGAGCACCCGGGCGGTGACCTGGGCGGGGCTCTGCCCCGGGGTCATCACCTGGAGATCGTGGTCGACCCCGATCTCGAAGGTGCGCAGAAAGGGCTCCAGCAGGTCGGTGTGCTGGGAGGTGGAGACGGCCATCGAGCCCAGGCCCGGATGGGCCTCGAGCTCCCGGATGACCGGGGCGAGCTTGATCAGTTCGGGGCGGGTCCCGAAGACGGTCAGGATGAGGGGGTTCATCCAGGCCGAATATAGGTTTCGACCCCCTCGGAGAAAAGTTTGCCCTTGTTTTTGAACCCTGGAGCCCGGGCCCCGACAAAGTGGGCAGAATTTGACGAGCGGCCGCCGTCAAGAACCGCCGGAAGGGGGCCGGGCCGGGAAGCCGGGCTCCCTTCCGTTTTCTTGGTTTTCCGGGTCTCGGGCCCTAGTACTCGGTGGGGTCGTCCTGGTGCATGCCGCGGCTGAGCAGCGGCGCCAGGATGAAGCAGATCACCGCCGAAACGATTCCGACGATGGCGATCTGGCCGAACACGTCCCCGTAGACATTAACCGTCTCGATGGGGACCGGAATGCCCGCTTCCTCGCCTCCTTCTGAGACGCCGGTGAACTGGCTGATGATCGCGGCCAGATACTGGGCGAACGCGGTGGCGAGGAACCAGGTGCCCATCAGGGTGCTGACCAACACCCTGGGCGAGAGCTTGGTGATCATCGACAGGCCGACCGGGGACAGGCAGAGCTCTCCGGTGGTGTGCAGCATGTAACCGAGCACGAGCCACATCACGCCGACCATGCCTCGCTCGTCCGCCTGCTGGGCGCCGTACCACAACGCCGCGAAGCCGAGGGCAAGCTGCAGGAGACCCAGGGCGAACTTGTAGGGGGTGCTCGGCTCCATGTTCATCCTGGCCAGGAAGGCCCAGACGGCGGTGAAGAACAGGCCGTAGAGCAGGATGAAGGTCGGGTTGACCGCCTGGAAGATACTCGCCGGAATCTCGCTGTTCCGCTCGGCGATCATCATGCCGACGTTGTCGGCGGATACGGTCCAGTCGATCTCGAAGTCCGGAGCCTCGTTGTCCTCGCGTAGCTCGGTCAGCGTATCCATGGTGAACACCACGCCGCCGTTCTGATACCCGAGCTGGGCCTGGGTCGGCTGGATGCGGATCGTCTGCCCGACCTCGCTCTCGCCGATCACCCGCTCGGCCGCCACGCGGTCGACGTTGCGGTCTGCGAAGTTGTTCAGCGAGCTGCCGGCCTGCTCGAAGAACGACCAGAACAGCACGGAGAAGAAAATCAGGGTCATGGCCACGAACATGCGGTTGCGGGAGACCCGCGGCTGCTTGAAGGCCTGCCCCATCAGGTAGACGAAGGCGATCAGTCCCGACAGGGTCAGGATCAAGCCCGCCGGTTTGGCGATCTCGCCGACGAACACCGCGAGCACCTGGGTCAGGGCGCTGGAAGAAGCCTGCAGGTTGGCCACGGTGGACTCGGGAATGATTCGCAGTGATTCGCCGTCGCCGGTGAAGGGAGAGAACCCCGAGACCAGCAGCAGGAACACCGGAACCGACAGCAGCGAACCGACGTAGACCGTGAGTTCTCGGCTGAGGCCGCCGAGCGAGGGCGCCTTGAGCCCTTCCGGATCCGGCGGAAGGCCGATGTCCCGGGGCAGGCCGCCTCGCTGGAGGGCCATGGTGGCGATGGCGCCGGAGATTACCAGGGCGATGGCGATGAACCAGTTGAAGGCGGTGGCGTAGGGGTTGTCCGGGCTGAAGTAGATCAGTGCTATCGAAGTGGCGAGGGCGCCGCCACCGATCAATGCCTGGGTGATTACCGTCGGCGCGACGAAGATCGCCACCCCGATCAGCATGCCCAGGGTCGCCAGGCCGAAGCCCCAGTGCCAGCCATAGGTCTCGCCGACGTAACCGCAGAGCAGGGGAGCCAGCGCCGCACCCAGGTTGATCCCGATGTAGAAGATCGTGAACCCGCCGTCCTTCTTGTTTTTCTCTTCGGGACGGTAGAGCGAGCCGACCATCGTCGAGATGTTGGGCTTGAAGAAGCCGTTGCCCGCGATCAACAGCGCCAGGGCCGTGAAGAATAGGATCTCGTTCTCGAAGGTCATCACCAGGTGGCCGGCCGCCATCAGCAGGCCACCGAGGATCACCGCCTTGCGGGGCCCGAGGATACGGTCGGCGATCATGCCGCCGAAGAACGGCGTCATGTACACCAGCGCGGTGTAGGCGCCGTAGACCCCGTATGCGTCGGAGTCGCCGTAGCCGAGGAAGCCCTTGGTCATGTAGAAGACCAGCAGGGCGCGCATGCCGTAGTAGGAGAAGCGCTCCCACATCTCGGCGAAGAACAGCGTGTACAGCCCTGTCGGGTGTCCGAACAGGGTCTGCTCTCTCGGCTGACTCATGCAACTCTCCTCGGTTCGCGGGCCCCCCGCCGGGTCGAACCTACGGCGATTTCCTCGCCCCGGCCTCCCGGCGGCCCCCGGGGTGCGGCAGTACGGCAGCACCCAAGCCCTGCAAAAGGCGAGATTTAATCACGGAACGGGGTCGGAGGGGAAGCTACGGAGTTCGCGGGGACATTCCGGGGATGTGGACGTCCAGATACAGGGGGTAGTGGTCCGAGCCCACATCGCTACCCGTGCTGGAGCCGGTCACCGCGAGACCCCGCACCAGCCCGTGATCGATCTGGATCCAGAACCAGGGTTTGCCCACCGGCCAGGTCGGCCGGTAGCGGCCGTGGGGCGCCCGCAATCCGGACTCCTCGGTCAGCCGCTGAAAGTGGTGGGACCAGCGGGTCGCGTTGAGGTCGCCCAGCAGCAGCACCGGGCCCTCGACGTCGGCGACAATCTCGGCGAGCCCCTGGAGCTGGAGATTCCGTTCTTCGGAGTGAAAGGCACTGACCGGCGGAAGCGGGTGGGTGCCGACCACCGTCAGGGCCTGTCCCTGGACGTCGAGACGGGCCACGATCGAGGGCACCTGCACGATCCCGTAGTGCAGTTCCCGGTGGTCGAGGATCGGATACTTGCTGTAGAGCGCGATCCCGAAGTAGTCGCTGCGCGGTAGCTCTACCTTGTAGGCGTATCGCTCGCGGAACGGAGTCAGCTCGGAGAGCCAGCGGCGGCCGACCTCCTGAAGGACAACGATATCCGGTTCGGTGCGAGCCAGCTCGGCCAGCACCAGGTCGCTCCGCTCGTTGGGATGTTCCACGTTGAGCGCCAGCGTCGTGAGGTGCGTACCACCCTTCATGATCGGGCTGTAGGAGTAGAAGAGCGGCGCGATCAACGCCAGGTTGACCGCCAGGAAGAGGCCGAACCCCGCGGCATGGCGCCATCGCCTGGTCGCCAGCATCAACAGCACCACCGGGGCAAGCGCCAGCGCGTACTGCACCCGGAAGTGCGAGGCCAGGTCGAAGCGCCACCAGTAGCGGCCCAGGAACCCGGCCACGGTCAGCACGCACACCAGTAGCGCCGGGATGCGCACCAGGCGCAGCCACCAGGGCGCCCCCTTTGCCCGCTCTCGGGTCAATCGCCCTCTTGAGGCTCGTTGCGCGGCAGGGTCTCTTCCCGCTCGGCGAGCAGCCAGGTCATCACCGCCAGGGCGGCGACGTTCTTGTTGAGATTCTGCCGGTTGATCTTGTCCAGGGTGTCCGCCTCGGTGTGGTGGTAGTCGAAGTAGTTGAAGGACTGCTGGCGCAGGTTCATCAGCGGCACGCCGTGGACCCGCAGGGGAGAGATGTCGGCGCCGCCGCCCCGGGAGGCGACTCGGTGGGCGTCGATGAACTCCAGCATCGAGGCGATCTCCTCGATCATCGCCACGCCTCCCTCGCCGGCACTCACGCCGAAGCCGACCGGCTCGGCGCCGCCGCTGTCACTCTCGATGGCGGCGACGTGGGTCTCGTGGCCGTGGCGTTTCTCGTAGTCGCGCCCGCCTCGCAGGCCGTTCTCTTCGTTGGTGAACAGCACCGCGCGGATGGTCCGCCGGGGTTTCATTCCCGATTTCTGGATCAGCCGCATGACCTCCATCACGATGGCGCAGCCGGCGCCGTCGTCATGGGCGCCCTGGCCCACATCCCAGGAGTCGAGGTGGCCGCCGATCAGCACGATCTCTTCGGGCTTCTCCCGGCCGGGAATGTCGGCGATCACATTGTGGGACAGCGCATCGGGCAGGGTCTTGGCGCCGAGCTCCATGTGGACCTTGACCGGGTCTCCCGAGGCCAGCAGTCGGTGAATCAGCTCCGCACCTTCGGATGCGATGGCGGCCGAGGGAATCTTGGGCAGCCCGTCCTCGTAGCGCAGGGTGCCGGTGTGGGGCAGCCGGAAGTCGGCGGTGCCCAGGGAGCGGATCAGCATGCCCACGGCGCCGTGGCGCGCGGCCCGGGAGGGGCCGACGACCCGCATCGGTACCGCCGAGCCGTAGCCGTACTTGGCGTCGAAGCCGGCCTCGATCGCCTTGTTGAACAGCACGATCTTGCCTTTGACCTCATCCTTGCGCTCGTTGAGTTGCTCGAGGCTGTCGACCTCGATGACCTCGGCGGTGATGCCCCCCTCGGGGGTGCCGACGCTTCCGCCCAGGGCCAGCAGCGCCAGGTCCCACTCTACCGGGGCGACGATGCGGGCCGCTTCCTTGCCCCGGACCCAGTGGGGGACCATCACCTCTTCGGTCCAGACCTTCGGAATTCCGTCGCGCTTGAACTCCTCGGCGGTCCAGGTCACCGCCTTGGCCAGCCCCTCGGATCCGCTCAGCCGGTGGCCGATGCGGTCGGTCAGGTAGGCCAGTTTGTCCCAGGCCTTACCGTCGATCAGGGCGCCGCCTGCCAGCCTGGCGGCCACCTCCCGCTCGGCGTCGGTCTGGGCAAAGAGGGGGGCCGTGGCCAACAGGCAGGCGACGGCCAGCAGGGTCGAAATCGTCTTCATCGTCTTGGTCATCCCGCGATTATATCCGGAGACTTCCATTCGCGGGGCCGGCGGCGCCGTTGGGCTTTGCCCGGTGAACTGGTACATTGCGGCATCTTGCGCCCCGTGCGGACCGGCCGCCGCCGGAGCCGGCGGCGCCCCGGGAGATTCGATCGTGTCCGACCGCGCATTCCCCAAACGCTTCGACTACAAAGAGGCCGAGGACCGGCTCTACCAGCGGTGGCGTGACGCCCACGCCTTCCAGCCGGCCTACGGGGCCGACGGTGCGCTGCTGCATCCCGAGCGCAAGGACGCCCAGCCCTACGTGATCGTGATTCCGCCGCCGAACGTCACCGGGCGGCTCCACATGGGCCATGCGCTGAACAACACGATCCAGGACGTGCTGATCCGCTACAAGCGGATGGACGGCTTCGACGCGCTGTGGGTGCCCGGCACCGACCACGCCGGCATCGCGACCCAGACCGTGGTCAAGAAGCAGCTCGACGCCCAGGGCATCGACTACCGGGAGCTCGGCCGGGAGGAGACGGTCAAGCGTATCTGGGAATGGAAGCACGAGTACGGCGACGAGATCCTCAAGCAGCTCCAGCGAATCGGCTGCTCCTGCGACTGGACCCGCACCCGTTTCACCATGGACGAGGGGCTCAATCTGGCGGTGCGCCACGCCTTCGTCTCGCTCTACGAGCAGGGGCTGATCTATCGGGGTAAGCGGATCGTCAACTGGTGTCCCGTCGATCGTACGGCGCTCTCCGACGACGAGGTCGAGAAGGAAGACGCGCCGGGCAAGATGTACGACATCCGCTACCCGCTGGAAGAGGATCCGTCCAAGTTCGTCACCGTCAGCACGACCCGGCCGGAGACCCTGTTCGGTGACGTGGCGGTGGCGGTCCATCCCGACGACGAGCGCTACAAGGACTTCGTCGGCAAGACGCTGATCCTGCCGCTTCAGGAACGGCGCATCCCGGTGATTACCGATGAACACGCTGATCCGGAGCTGGGCACCGGCTGCGTGAAGATCACTCCGGCTCACGACCCCAACGACTTCGAGGTCGGCCAGCGTGCCGGTCTCGAGGGCATCAACGTGATGCACGAGGACGCCACGATGAACGACGTGGTGCCCGAGCGCTATCGCGGCCTCGAGCGCTACGCCGCCCGCAAGAAGGCGCTGGAGGAGCTCGAGGAAAAAGGGCTCCTGGCGGACGTGCGTGATCACCGCATGGCGGTGGGCAAGAGCTACCGCAGCAAAGTGCCGATCGAGTTCCGTCTGTCGGATCAGTGGTTCGTCAAGATGGAGCCCCTGGCCAGGAAGGCACTGGAGGCCAGCGGCTACGAGCTGCGCGACGGCGAATGGGTGCGAGGGGCCGGCGAGTCCGGAATCGGCTTCCACCCCCAGCATCACGAGAAGGTCTACGTCCACTGGCTCTCGAACATTCGTGATTGGTGCATCAGCCGCCAGATCTGGTGGGGGCACCGGATCCCTGCCTGGTACCACAGCGAGACCGGCGAGACGCTGGTGGCGATGGAGACCCCCGAGCGGGTCGCCGCCGAGCCCGGCGCCTGGCACCAGGAGTCGGATGTGCTCGATACCTGGTTCTCCTCGTGGCTGTGGCCGCTGTCGACCCTGGGCTGGCCCGAGCAGACCGACGACTTCAAGCGCTACTACCCGACGTCGGTGCTCTCGACCGCCAAGGACATCCTGTTCTTCTGGGTCGCGCGGATGAACTTCGCCGGGCTCCTGTTCGAGGACAAGCTGCCGTACCACGACGTCTACCTGCACTCGACGGTCACCGACGATCGCGGAATCACCATGTCCAAATCCAAGGGCAACGGGATCGACCCGCTGACGGTGATCGACGGCGCATCGGTCGAGGACCTCAAGCGGCCGGTGATGGAAGCCCGGCCGACCAACATGAAGGAGCTGCTCAAGCGGATCGAGAAGAACTTCCCCGACGGATTCCCCGGGGTGGGGGCCGACGCCATGCGCTGGACCCTGGTCTACTCGATCACCGAAGGGGAGCGGGTGCGGCTTTCCTTCGCCCGCTTCACCGAAGGCCGCAACTTCATCACCAAGCTGTGGAACGGTGCCGGCCGGGTGATCACCGCCCTCGAAGAAGAGCTCGAGCGCGGAGAACAGGCCGCGCCTGCCGAACCCACCGACCGGGATCGCTGGCTGATGGCGCGGCGGGACCACGCCCTGGTCGAGACCCGCAAGGGGCTGGATCGCTACGACTTCGGCCATATGGCCTCGGAGCTGTACCACTTCGTCTGGGACGACTTCTGTTCCTGGGCGTTGGAACTGAGCAAGCCGCGGCTGGCCTCCGACGACGCGGCGGAGCGTAGGGGAACGCTACAGGTGCTGGGCCGGGTGTTGGCCGACACCCTGCGGATGCTGCACCCGGTGGTGCCCTTCGTCACCGAGGAACTCTGGCTGAGGCTGCGTCCGGCGATGAGCGGTCTGGGCCTCTGGGAGGGGGACGAGCCCCGCGAGATGCTGGCTCTCGATCGCTTCCCGGCTACCGGCGCCGCCCCCGACGCCGCGATCCAGGAGCGCTTCGCCATCCTCCAGCGCCTGGTGGTCGCGGTGCGTCAGCTCCGGGCGTCGAGCAACGTGAAGGACAACCTCTCGATCACCGTGCAGGTCAAGCCGCTGGCCGACGAGGCGCGGCAAATCATCGAGCAGTCCCAGGAGCCGCTCTGCTTCCTGGCCCGGCTGGACACCATCGAGTTCGTCGACGAGCGATCGCCGGGAATGATCTCCCACTTCGACAAGGCCTTCGAGCTCTACATCGACCTCGGCAAGTACGTCGATCTCGACGAGGAGCTGGAGCGCCTGGGCAAGGCGGCGGACAAGTCGCGGAAGCTGTTGGACGCCATGGAAAAGAAGCTGGGCAACGCCAACTTCATCGAGCGGGCTCCGGCCGAGAAGGTTGCCGAGGCCAAGGCGGCAGCCGAATCCGAGCGGGAGAAGATCACCAAGCTCGAAACGACCATCGATGATCTCAAGGCCGCTCGGGGTTAGAACGGCAGCGGGATCATCGCCTCGACTTCGTGAAACTTCGGGGCCACCGCCAGGGCGTCAAAGCGGTACACCAGCTCCGCCAGTTCAGGGTGGGCTTCCCGGTTCTTCCCGGCGGCGAAGAAGGGGCGCAACGGACGCAGGTCGAACACGCCCCAGGCGTTCTCGCCCATCGCTGCGGCAAAGCGCGCCAGGTAGGGGCTCTCCGCCGTCCAATCCCGTTCCTCGCCGTTGCGCACGCTGGCCAGCGCGGTGACGTCCAGGTGAAAGGAATCGGAGAGACGGGCGACGGCGAGCTCCGCCGCCGCGTTACCCAGGTCAAGCTGGTGGAAGGGGCTGTAGCCCCGTCCCATGTGGGCCGACCCGAATTTGAACAGCATCTTCGGCGCGGATTCCAGGCCGCCCGCTTCGGCGATGTACTCGGCGAGATGCCGCTTCATCAGCTGGATGCGGTCGTAGTTGTTCAGGTAGTAGCGCTTGTTCTGGTAGTGCTGGTAGACCGTGGCCGATGCGCTGAGTTCCTGGACGATCCGGCGGGCCTGGCGCGCGTCGGCGGGTAGGGCCGCCGCAAACCCGTCGAGGCTCTCGGTGTCGATCGAGTTGAGGAACCCCGCGCCTGTATCCCCGGTTTCCATGAACTTCTGCATGCCGGCAGCGGCCTGCTGTTGCCACTTCTCGACCTGAGCCCGCTCTTGGGGAGCCTGCACCAGGCCGTGGAGCTCATCGAGGAGGTAGCGCCCGGCGCCGACGAACTCCTGATCGAGCCCGACGACATCCCATCCCAGTTCCCGCACCTCGAGCAGCATCTGCACCTCCTCCTTCCAGAAGAAGAAGGCGATGGAGAGTGGCCAACGCTGATGGAACTGCTGGAAGGCCTCCATCGGCTGCGGCTCCGCGGCCAGGCGTTTCATCCGTTGTGCTGCCACCGGGCCGGTCTCGACGGCCAGTGTCCGGTAGCCGTGGGCGTTGAGCCGGCCGGCGAGCCAGGAGGACAGCGCCGGCGTCTCCGGGTTGCCGTGGCTCTCGCCGATCAGGAAGAAATGCGCAGCGGCGCCGGATTCCACCAGGAACTCGGCTCCGGGACCTTGAGGGCCCGCCTCGCCGAAGCGCAGCCCTCGATGCCCGGACTCGATCAGCCGGGTCAGGGGATCCGGCGCGGACTCCTGAGCCTGCGCCGGCAGGATCCCGGCAGTCATCACGATCAACAGCAGACAGCTCGTACGGAACATCGGTTGCCTCCTCCTCACCGAACCGGAACGCCCTACGATGCCCGACGGTTTCAGTGCCGTCGACAGGCCGGCTGTCGACGCTTCAGGAGCCTCCGAGTTCCTGCAGCAGCTCCGAGACCGCCCGCTCGAGCTGGGCGTCCTTTCCGGCGAGCACGTCGGCAGGGGCGTTCTCCACCCGGATGTCCGGTTCGAGCTGCAGGTTCTCCAGAAAGCGGCCGTCTTCACCCTTGATGCCCAGGTTGGGCACGCCGAAGACCACGCTGCCGTTGATCTGGCGTTCCCACCAGACAAAGGTGCAGGTTCCGGGCACCGGCATGCCCACGATCTTGCCGATCTGCAGTTCCCGGTAGGCCCAGGGGAAACAATGGGCGTCGGAGTAGTTACCCTCGCCTGCGATCACGATCGACGGTTTGGTCCAGCGCCGCGACGGCTCCATGCCGAAGACCCGGCCGTCGGGGTGCACGAAGTCCATGTATTGCTTGCCGCTGAGGAAGATGCTCAGGTCGTCCACCAGGTCGCCGCCGCCGTTGAAACGGGTATCGACGATCACCGCCTCCTTGGTCGCCAGGCGGCCCAGGACTTCTTCCTGAACCGTGCGGTAACTGCTGTCGTTCATCCCGCGGACGTGGACGTAGCCGACCCGTCCTCCCGAGAGCCGTTCGGTTTCCTGGCGGCGGGATTCGACCCAGCGGCGGTAGAGTAGCTCCCGCTCGCGGCCGCGGCTCAGCGGCTTGATCCGTTCCTCCCAGCTCTCATCGCCTGAGCGCAGGGAGAGCAGCGTGTACTCGCCGGCCCGGCGATTGAGCAGGGGAGCCAGCGGGATGCCCGCACCGACAGGCACGCCGTCGATCTTCTCCAGGATCACGCCCGGCGCCAGCTTGGACTCGCCGCTGGCGATCGGGTTGTGGCGCATCACCTCGGCAATGCGTAGCCCGGACCCGCTGTAGTCCCGATCGAAGAACACACCCAGCGACGCAGTGGCGTCTCCGTCCCCTCCCATCGGGCGGTAGCGGGCGCCGGTGTGGGAAGCGTTCAGTTCACCGAGCATCTCGCCGAGCAGTTCAGCGAAGTCCCGGTCCCGGGTGATGCTCCCGAGGAAGGGCTCGTACTCCTCGCGCAGCCGGTCCCAGTCGGCGCCATGCAGGTCCGGCTTGTAGAACTTCTCGCGCACCTGACGCCAGGCGTGAGCAAAGATTGCCCGCCGCTCGGCGATGGGATCCAGCTCCATCAGGCCGCGGAAGGAAACCCGCTTGGACTTGCCCGAGTCGATGTCGATCTTGTGGATCGCGCCGCCGGCGTTGACGATGGCGAACTTGCCCTTCTCGTCGAGGATGATACCGCCGCCGCCGCGGCTTCCGAGCGGCGTCAGGATCTTCGTTTCCCGGGTGCGCAGTTCGGTGACCCACAGGTTGTAGCCCTGTTCGAAACGGGTCAGATACAGGAGTTTCTCGCCGTCGGGCGTCATCGCGGCGTCGGAGAGGCGCGAGCTGTGGATGGTCAGGCGAACCCGGCGCTCCCGCAGGTCGTCGAGGTCCAGCTTCAGCGGCTTGATCTCTTTCTTCTTGTCCTTCTCGTCCTTGTCTTCGCCGGACTTCTCGGCGTCCTTTTTCTTCTTGGACTTCTTGCTCTTCTTCGAGTCCTTGTCGTCGATCTCCCCGTCGCTTTCGCCCTCTTCGCTCTCCTCTTCTTTCTCGGCCTCCTGCAGCAGCTCCCATTCCTCTTCGGTCAGGCGGAAGCGATCCCAGGCCTCACGGTCGAGGAAGGCCGCGTAGACGTCGTACTCCGAGGGCCCGGTCTTGGCGTGACCCTGCAGGCCGTCCCGGTTGGAGAGCCAGGTGAACGCCTTGCCCTTGAGCGACCAGCGGGGGCTGACGTCGAAGTAGCCGCTCTCGGTCAGGTTCTTGACCTCTCCCTTGCCGTCGGCGGAGACCAGCCCGATCTCGCTGATCCAGTAGCCGGGGTAGAGGAACTGGGTCAGCAGCCAACGGCCGTCGGGGGCCCAGGCGTAGCCGAAATCGCCGTCGGCGTAGGAGACGTTGCGGTCACCGGCAAGCGCCACCACGCTTTCACCGCTCTTCGTGTCGAGTACCTTCAAGGTGGTGCGGGACTCGAGGTAGGCGATGTGGTCGCCGGTCGGGGAGTAGCGGGGTTGGAAGGTGTCGGCATCGCTTACCAGGACCGGTTCTTCCTCCAGCACCGTGGCGCGGAAGAAATACTTCTCCTCGTCCCGGGCCAGCTTGGTGCGGTAGAGGTTCCAGCTGCCGTCCCGCTCCGACGCGTAGACGATTGAGCGGCCGTCGGGGCTCCAGTCGATGGAGCGTTCCTGCTCGGGGGTGTCGGTAACTCGCTTGGTCACGTCGGTTTCGAGGGAGGTGGCGAACACCTCTCCCCGCACGATGAACGCGATCTCCTTGCCGTTGGGTGATAGCGCGACCTCGCGGGCTCCTCCCTGCTGGCGAATGTCCCGTGGCGCGACTCCTGCCGGGTCGGTGCGAATCTCGATGTTGACCTGCTGCGGCTTGCCGCCGGGGGCCAGGGTGTAGATGCCGCCGTGGAATCCGAAGCACAACGTGCCGTTGTCCGCACGGCTGAGGAAACGCACCGCGTGGCGGTCGAACTCGGTCAGCGCCGTCGTCGTGCCGTCGGCAGCGCGGCGCCGCACGTTGAAGATCCCGGATTCGTCGCCGAGGTAGACGATTGATCCNTCCGCCTCGAACCAGGGGTTGCGCTGCTCCATCGAGTCTTCGGTCAGGCGGGTGAAGCGGCCGCCGGCCGGTTCGTAGGTCCAGAGGTCGCGGGTCACCGACGAACGGTGGTGCTTGCGCCAGCGGTCCTCGTAGCCCTTGATGTCGTGGAACACGATCTTGCCGCCGTCGGCGTCGTAGCGGGCGCCGGGCATGGCCCAGGAGACGATCTGCCGCGGCGCGCTGCCGTCCAGCGCCACTTCGTACAGTTCGCTGAACATGCCCGAGGGGAACTGGGACAGCTCCGGCGTGTCCAGTCGCGCCGACAAGAACAGCACGGCGGAACCGTCGGGGCTGAAGTCGCTGGGAAGGTCGTCGGCGGAATCGAAGGTGCGCCGGGTTGCCGGTCCTCCCTGAGCGGGCATGGTGTAGATATCGAAGTTGCCGTGGCGATCCGAGGCGAAGGCCAGGGTCGAACCGTCCCGGGACCAGACCGGCATGAAGTCGTAGGCCTCGTCCAGGGTCAGCGGGACCGCCGCGCCACCGGCGGAGGGCACCCGGTAGAGGTCTCCCTGAAAACTGAACACGATCTGGCCGCCATCGGGAGAGATCGCCGGATAGCGCAGCCAGTCGGGCCCGGCATGGACCAGAGCCGGCAGGCAGAACAGGAGGAGGGCGAGGGAGAGTACGGCGCGTCGCTTCACGGGGGGCTCCTTCGAGGCGCCGGACCTCCCGGCGCGCAAGCATGAAGCTTAACGTACCGGGAGCCCCTGTGTTTCACTCGAATGGGCCGGACGAGAGCTAGCCGCCGCAGCCGCCTCCGCAGCCGCCACCACAGCCTCCGCCACCGTCGCCGCCGCCGTCGCCGCCGGCTCCGTAGGCTGCTCCGGCGTCGCCGCCGTGGCGCTTTGCCGCCTCCTGAACGTCGGCCAGGGCGGTGCCGGCGAGGAATGTACCGCCCAGTACGGCAGTGCCCAGCAGCACGTCGGAGCCGCTGAGCTCCCAGCGTTCCGGCCGGCCGCGGAGTGCCTCGGCCTCGGTCCAGGCATCCATTCGTCTCCGGTTGCCCCCTTCGGTGAAGCGGGTTCGCGCCCGAACGGTCCCGAGCAATCCGACGACGATCAGCACCAGGGTCAACAGGGCGAGGTAGCCGAAGGGGCGGCCCGCCGGAATCGCGGCGGCGATGCGCGCGCCGGCCAGCCCCAGCGGCGCCAGCACCGCAACGGCGATCTCGACCCACGGGAGCTCATCTCTCGAAAGCAGCAGGTCCTGCTCCTCGGCCCGTCGCTGAATTGCCTCCAGTTCGGTCCGTACCGCCAGCGGGGGGTGGGCGAGAAGTTGAGCGCCGGCCTTGGCGTCGGTGTCGGCGATCGCTTCGTAGAGCGCTCGATCGATGGGGGGCGCACCCTTGCCGGGAGCCTCCTGAGCGGCTAGGTCTCCCTTGCCGGAGACCGTGACGTGGCCACCGTCGGACAGCCGCGCCAGGGCGGTGAGCTGCACCCGCTGGGGGCCGCCACAGATCCAGGCGGTGACGTCGAGATCCTTCGTCGCCGCGGTCAGGCCGCGCCCGCGGCCGAGCGACCGGGAGCGGCGGTAGATCGAGACGATGCAGAACGCGGCAAGAAGTGCACCGGTGACGCCGAAGAAGACGAGAAACGGCTGACCCGCCAGGGCAAGCGGGTTGTAGCCCGCCGCTTCCAGGGTCGTCGGCCGCTCATCGACAAGCTCGCGGGTCGCCGCGCGGACGGAACTCAGCGCCAGCGAAACACCCGCCACCGAGAACAGTGCGGCGAATCGCTGCAACACCGGGGTCGATCGGTCGCGCCCGCGGCGAAGCTTCGGCACGAGCCAGTAGTCGTCGCGGTTGATCCTGGCCCAGCGGGTGTCCCGGGTGAACCGCTCTCGTGCTCCCGGCCAGATGTCCGCCGGCGGGTGATGGCCGAACCACCTCAGGTAGGCGTGGCGTGTCGACGCGTACTGATCGCCGAAACGGGTTCCCTCGTGGCGTCCGCCTCGAGTCGGCCCGTGGTGCAGTTCTTGCCGCAGAACATCGCGACAGAACGGCCCCCAGTAGTCCCGGGTGTAGAGCAGGTGCAGGTGCCAGGCTTGATCCACCTGGTCCGACGGCGTGACCTCCTGGCCTGCGACGCAGGCGAGGAAACAGAAGCGCCGGTACTCCTCGATGACCCGTGCGGCGTAGGCCTCGCTCCAGCCGTTGTCCCGCGCCAGTCGTCGCGAGAAGGGCAGGCTCGATTCCGGGTCGTCCAGCGGGTGAGCGCTGAGGCGCCGCCACAGAGCCTGGGCGATCGCAGGCCATTCCGGCCGCGGGCCTTGGGTGGGAGGGTTCATGGTGGCCTCCTTACTTGTGGCTTCTCGATGGTTCGTTTCCTGCCGAGTATAGGGCGCGGATGGGTCTCGACGTCCAGCCGCCGGGCGAACGGGCGGGGAGGCGGGCTGAGCGGTCCGGTCCGGCCGGCTGATGGGGCTGAAATCGCGGTTATTGGCCGGAAATCAGGCGAAATCCCTTCCGGTGGCCCCGATCGAGGAGGGACGTCGTCTAGCCACTCCTGGGCTTCTCGGCGGTGGCTGTAACGGTTTTCGGCCGGCAGGGACCTGTCCGATGAGGCCCCGAGCCCCGCGCCGGCTGCGCCGGGAGTGGAAGGGCCGTATAGGAGACGGCATGGACCGAGCACCGGATCCGCAGCAGTTCCGCCGAGCGGCAGCCCGCGCCGAGGACCTGTGGAACAATGACCGCCTTTTGCCGGCTGGAAGAGCCGGCGGTTCCTGGAGCGAGTCGAAAGCGATCGATGATGAGCGGAACGGCGACCCATCCCGAATCGATTCCCGCGACGCTGGAACAGTTTCGCCTGGGGAGCGACGAGGCGGTCAACACGGTGCGCGGCTGGGTCTCTGCGGTGGTTCACGGCGGGCGTTGGCGCCTGCCCGACGCCGAGGGGATGGTGCAGGACGTGTTGTTGATCCTGCTGGACCTGGTGCGCCGGGACAAGGTGCGGGACGCCCAGGCGTTTCAGCGCTTCGTCTACAACACGGCGAAGAACCAGTGCATCAAGGCGTACTACCGGGCGCGCCGGCGCGAGGATCACGAGGAGCCGGAATCGGAGTTCGATGCCGCCGGCGCCGATCCCGATCCCCACGACCGGCTGGAGCGGCAAGAACAGTTCTGGCTGACCGCCTACATCTTCCAGCGTCTGTCCGAAGCGTGTCGCGAACTGTGGACGCTGGTCTACTACGAAGGGCTCTCCGCCGAGGAGACCGGCCAACGTCTGGGCATTCATTCGGGCAACGTACGTGTCCGGGTGCATCGCTGCCTGGAGCGCGCCCGGGACATCTACCGGGAGCACTCGGAAGGCGCCGCATGAGCGGGGGAAGCTGATGTCGAAGGATGACCCGATCGACGCCCTGCCGTGGTACGTCAACGACACCCTGAGCGCCGAGGAGAGGCGGTCGGTCGAGGAGCGTCTGCGCGATAGCCCGGAGTATCGGGCCGCCCTCGAAGACCTGCGCGGCATTACCGCCTCGGCGAAGACCGACCCGGGACGACTCGATGCCGACGTCCATCCCGACCTGCTATTGGCCTACGCCGAAGACCGCACCTCTCTGGATCCGGAGTTGCGCGCCCGGGTGGAGCGAGGGTTGGAGCGCTCGCAACTCAGCCGGGAAGCTCTCGAGATCCTGCGCGAGGTAGATGCCTCTATCGCCGCCGCGCCGGCAGCGGAGATCTCGGCGCCGCGCGAGTCGGTCTGGGCGGGTATCTGGCAGACCCTGCGGGCCACGCTGCTCGCCCCGGCGCCGGCACTCGCCTATCTGTTGGTCCTGGCGGTGCTGGTTCCCCTGGCGCTGCGCGACACGCCCGACGGGCCCGCGCTTTCCCCCTTTGCCGTGCCTCAGCGGGTGATCGTGGAGAGTGAACGGGCGGTGCGGGGCGACGCGGCCACCGCCGCACCTCTCTCCCTGCCTGCCGCTGCGGAGGCGCTGCTGCTCGAATTGCGCACCGACCTGATTCCCCAAGACCTCGAGGATGGGCTCGCGCTCGAACTCGTCCTCTTCGCCGGCGACCGCGAACTCACGTCGTCCGACCTGACGCCGTCGGACTTCGTCGAGCGGGACGGCCGGCTCACCGTTTCGGTTCCGATGTTCCCACAGCTG
The DNA here is from genome assembly GCA_001664505.1 of Acidobacteria bacterium Mor1. Lineage (GTDB taxonomy): Bacteria > Acidobacteriota > Polarisedimenticolia > Polarisedimenticolales > Polarisedimenticolaceae > Mor1. The sequence continues at coordinate 1,575,380 of CP011806.1, read as the reverse complement.
CTTCCCGCAGACGGGGACCTGCAGATCGCGATCCGTGCGCGCAAGCCGGGGTCGCCTCTCGACGGCAAGTCGTTGTTCCGTCGCTCGCTGGCGTTGGTACCCGGTGGGCCGGAGACCAGACCATGAATCACACCAGGAAATACATCTTCGCCGGCCTGTTCTTGCTGCTCGGGGCCGCGGCCGCCTTCGCCCAGTCCGACGAGGTCTGGGTCGCCAACGAGAACGGAAGCTTCACCGTCATCGACGCCGTCGACAACGCCATCGATGTCACGGTGGCCCTGCCCGATGCGGATCTGGACGGCAACCCCGAGCCCGGATGGGGTGTCGCCGTTTCTCAACGTCCGAGATTCGGCACCGATCACGTGTTCGTCAGCAGTCAGACCGACTGGTTGTTCGTCTACGAACGGGCCACCCGCTCGCTGGTTCGCGGCGTCAACCTGGGCAACCTCCTGGGAACCCCCGGGCTTCGCCTGCGGGGCATCGATGCTTCCGGACCCCAGGAGTACCTGATCGGATCCGGGCGGGCGCACTCGCTGTTGTTCGTCGCGGCGACCCAGCCGGCCAGCACCAATCCGCCGAGCCCCGAGCGCGCGCGCTACATCGTGCTCGATCAGCAGTGCCTGGTTACCGGCGGCGACTGTTCGCCGCTGATCGCCACCGGCCTGCTCAGCATTCCCGACTCCGACGGCATCTCGGTCAAGGTGTCCCATGCTCCCTTCGGCCCCTGGGCTGTGCGTGGCTGGATCACCGTGCGGGACGACGCCGGCGAGGCCTGGGAGGTCTACCGGGTCGGCATTCCTTTCGATCTGGGGCCGCCCGCCGTCGAGCGGGTCCACCGTCTGGAGCCCGACAACTTCGAACAGCGCGAGTCTCTCGAGGTGGCCGCGCCTCCGCTCCGCGAGTTCCCGGTCCTGGCCCAGGGAACCGCCGGAAGCCTGCGCAACCTGGAAAACGGCCGGGAATGCACCTTCGGCGGCAACCTCACCGCCGTCGAGACCGCCGGCCCCGGGCCCAACTCCCACACCGTGCTGGCCTACGATGCGGCGGCGGGCCAGGTGCGGGAGATCGACCCGACCACCTGCGAGTACGACACGCCGATCACGATTCCGGGCAAGGTCGTCGACATGGCCCTGCTGGAAGCGGACCGCTGGGGCAGCCTGTTCTTCGCCGACAACTCAGGGCACAACATCCATCGTCTGGACCGCGACGGGGCGCTGATCACCATTCCGCTCTGCGCCATGGGAGAGCCCTGCGACGCCGGACCGCGGACGGTGGATGCGGTCGGGCTGATCTGCTTCATCGAGGCGGATGTCTGTCCCAAGCAGCTGGGGAGCGATGCCTGCTGCACCGGCGGCGATATCTGCGAGCCGGATGTGCTCTTTCTCGAGTGGGATCCCGGTCTCTGCCCGGCGACGGCCAATCAGCGTGTATGGTGCGTCTGTCAGGGCAGTGGCTCCGACGATCCGAACTGTCCGTGCTACTGCGACTGTGATTCCGTCGCGCCCGATCCGGCGTGCGAATGCCCCGGCGGCGGGGTGTTCGCCCCGATCGCCGCGGCGAACGCGGCGATGGCGATGGGGGACGGCACCCGTTTCGGCCTGACCATCGTGATGGGCGGCACCGGCAACGGAGAGCAGGGCGAGTGGCAGGAACTCGAGGAAACCACACCCGGTCAGAGCACCACGGTGCACGACACCGAGGGCTTCGAGACTCGGTACCTGGTCACGCCGGCGAATCAGAATCCGCCGCCTCCCTGATCCCGGCCCGGTTGAGGGCCACCATCTCGGCCCGGGCTTGGATGCTGCCGCTCATGTTGTGGGCGGTCGCGTGTACGTCCGGCTCGCCGAACCCTGATTCAAAGCCGCCGGTCGAAGCCCTGGCAGGGGCCGAAGCCGTGCCGACCCTCGAAGAGCGGGTGGCGGCCCTCGGGGACTGTCCGGCCGAAGACTCGATCTGGCTCGGCGGTTTTCTCGAACTCTCCAAGCATGAACCCGAGCGAGTTCGGCAGGTGTTCGCCGCGGCCGCCGAACGCTGCGGCGAGATCTGGCAGACCGCTTGGGCCCAGGGCAAGGTCGCAGCTTTCGAGAAGAACCGGGACGAAGCTGCCGATCACTATCGGAGCTGCCTCGATCGCGCCCGGCGCGACGATGAGCCGGTAGGAATCTCCCGCTGTGCCTATCAGGTCGCTCGAGGGCTCGGCCTGGCTGCCGACCTCGAGGCGTCGCGAGAACTCTACGAGGCATCGCTTGCGGCAGCGGAACGGGCGGAGCGCCGGGACCTGTTGGCGCGGGTGCACAACAGCTTCGCCTGGTTGCTGCGCAACGGAGGGGAGTACTCCGACGCGCTGTTCCATCTGGGGCAGGCGGAGCAACATGCCAGAGCCGTCGGCAACACCGCCTGGCTGCCGAGCATCGCCCACAACCGGGGCGTGGTGGCGGCCCACCTGGGTAACGCCGGCGAGGCGAGCCGCTACCTGACCGAAGCCTACGAGCAGTCCGTTGCGGCGGGGCATCCCCGTGCCGAATCTGCCGCCAACTATCTCGGCGTCGTCGCTATGTCCCGGGATGAGGTGGACGAGGCCGAGAGTTGGTACCTGAAGATCGATCCCGCGGGCCGCTCGGCCTATCTGCGGGAGTTCGGCCTGGGCCGCGTCGCCCTTGCCCGGGCAGAGCACGCCGAGGCGGCCGAGCGATTCAACAAGGCGGCGGAGGGGGCCGGCTCCAACAAGCTGGTCGCGTTGACGGCGCTCACCTTCGAGGCCGATGCCGCCTGGCGCGGAGGGGAACTCGAGCGGGCAACCACGCTGGCGCGGGACGCGGTGGAACGGAGTCTCGCTGCAGGCTCCGCCGAGAACGCCTGGGAAGCCCGGCGCATTCTGGGAAAGGTCCATCTGGAAGCAGGGCGCTACGACGCCGCGATCCAGGTTCTGGAGCAGGCGATCGCGCCTTTCGAGGCCCAGCAGGAAACCCTGGACCCGCTCGACGAAGGTCTGTACTTCCTTCGCGATCGGGCGGATCCCTACGTCGATCTGTGCGCGGCGATCGAAGGCAGCGGCGCCGGCGACGGATCTGAGCGCGTCCTCGAGCTCATGGAAGCGGCTCAATCCAGGGCGCTGCGGGTCACCTCCGCATCGAGCGACCCGCTGCCGGCGGCCAATCTGGCCAAGCTCGCCGGAGGGCTCGCGCCGGGTGAGCTGTTGCTCAGCTACCTGATCGGCGAAGACCGGGGTCTGTTGCTGGCGATCCGAACAGGGGAGTCGCGTGTGGCGCTGCTACCCGGCGCTCGTGTCCTGCGTGATCGGGTCGAGTCCTTCCGTAGCGGCCTGATCGGCAGGGCAGGTGACACCGGTGCAGTTCCCGCGGGCGGAACCGACGGCGCTTTCCTCCGCAAGGCGTTGCTCGAACCGGTGAACTCCTGGCTGGCGGAGTCGCGGCGCATGGTCATCGTTCCCGATCGTGAGATCGCGCGGGTGCCCTTCGCGGCCTTGCCGGCGGGCGCTGCGGGCGAAGGGGAGTATCTCGGCGAGTCTCTCCAGGTCGCGTTCACGCCGCTACCTTCGATCCCTCCTGCCGCTTCTCTCTCGCCTCGACGGGTGCTCCTGGCCGGAGATCCGGTCTTCCCCCAGGGCGGCTTCGAGACCCTCCCCTGGTCGGCGTTCGAGTTGAACGGGCTCACCGATATCTGGGGCAAGCGGGCAGACCTGATCTCCGGTGAAGATCTGACCGCCGCGCAGCTCGATCGCCGGGGCTATTCCGGCTACGACGTGCTGCATTTCTCGACTCACGCGCTGGCTTCGGCCAGAGATCCCCGGCGAAGCGGGATCGTGCTCTCGAGTGGAGAGCGGCTGAACGGAGAGCAGGTGTTGTCCTTGCCCCTCGACAACGCGCTGGTCGTACTCTCGGCCTGTCGCACCGGCGAGGGGGAAGCGGTGCCGGGGCAGGGGGTGATCAGCCTCGGTTGGGCGTTCCTCGTAGCCGGGGCCAGGGGCGTGGTGGTCAGCCACTGGACGGCCGACGACGCATCGACGGCGCGTTTGATGATCGCGTTCCATCGGGAGCTGGAGCAGGGCGTGGAACCGACCGAAGCGCTGGCCCGGGCGCGGCGCAGCGTGGCCGAACGCTACCCCGAGCCGCGCCACTGGGCCGCCTTCGATATCTTCCTGCGACCGTAGTTCGGTGGGCGCCCGGAAGGTCCGGGCGCCCCGTGTCGCTAGCGTCGTCGGGCCGGGTGCCGGCGCAGCCAGTCCAGGATCGGTTCCCAGACGAGTTCCTCGGCATCGGTTCCGGTCAGCACATCCAGGTGCCCGAAGTCGAAGGCATTCTGTCCCGGCGGAAGCTGCGAGATGACCAGCGTCTCCACATCGTCGCTTCCCAGCAGGGTCGTGGTGAAGGCGGCTGTCTCGCGGTTCCCGCCCTCGGCGCCGACGTAGAAGACCGGCACGCGAACGTCCGCCAGGTGGTCGTCCCAGGGAACGTCCTCTTCATCGCACGCAATGCGCGATGCGTCGAGGCTTCCGCGCAGCGGCTGGAACGCTCCTGCGCCGCCGAGGAAGGAGTTCCAGTAAGCCTCCTCGGTGAAGCGCAGCCCCGTGGGCAGGCCGTTGGCGCCGAAGGTCCCGCCCACCAGATGGAATCCGGTTTCGCTGGGCCGCGCCCCGATGATCAACGACGCCTGTCGATTGCTCAGTCCGGGAAACACGGGGGAGGGGCCGTCGGGGTCCTGGGTCGCCAGGGTTCCGGCCAGGGGCAGGAAGCTGAAATCATCGACGTAGGTGCCGCCGGAAAGCGCCTCCTCGATCGCAGCCACGTTCTCGCAGGCGCGTCCGCGGAGTTCGGGGGTGCCCGCCTTGAACACCGCGTCCAGCGGGATGAAGCCGGCCACCTGGCGCAGCGGGCGGGGGAGTTGCGATTCGGCGTTGAGATAGGCGTAGCCGATTCGCCCGCCACGGCTGTAACCCAGCAGATGCATCGGCGCCAGGCCGTTGCCGCTGAGCAGCCGGCTGACCCGGGCCGCGGTCAGCGCCAGACCGAGATCGTCGGCATCCTGTTGAATACCCCAGGAGTCGATGAACTCCAGGTCCGAAGTGTCCGCCGGGACGTTGGGCCAGCGAAAGTCGAGCCCCCACACGTCGTAACCCCGGCGGGCCAGGAACACGGCCAGCGAGCGGCTGTCGTCGACCCCGTCAAAGGCGGTGCTTGAAAGGAACGTCCCCTGGAAACCGAAAACGATTCCGTGGGCCAGGAACACGCCGGGCTGGCGCCGCAACGGGCGTCCCGGTGCGCGTTCGGCGGTGACCCGGTGCAGCACGATCCTGTCGAAGGCACCGGGGCCGACGGTCAGGTCGATGCGGTAGTGAGCCAGGTCTTCGGTGAGCTGCTCCCGCTGCCAGCCTCCGCTGTCACAGTCGAGACAGAGCCAGGTTTCGAGGGCCTCGATGTCGTAGCGTGGTGAGATTCGATGGTCGGCCTGGGTGGAGCCGGCGACGAGGATCGCGGCGCACGCCAGCACGAGCCGGTGGACGTACTTTCGCATGATGCTCCTTTGTCTTGCCCCTCTGCGCGTTTGCGCTTGCAGCCGGGGAGACGAAAGAGCACCTGCGAAAGATACGTCTCGCTGCGGGCCGGGATCAGGCGGCGGCCGCCGCCGCGTCCATCATCACCCCGCTGACCAGCCCGTAGGTCGCTGCCCAGGCATCGTGCACTTCGCCGGTGAACGCCTCTCCGAGGCCTTGCTCCAGGGTCCACAGCAGCGCCGCGCCGACCGCGGCGTAGTGGCTGTCCTTTACGCCGTAGCCGACATGCCGGCGGCCGAGGTCCTGGAGCACCGGAGTCAGTTGATCGAGCCGGTCGAGACTCTTGACCGCGAGGTTCAGGGTCATGGTCAGCTTCCGGCCCTGCTCGGCCATGTCCCCCTTGAACAGGTGCCGGAGGCTCGGATCCAGTTGGAACAGCCGGGTGTAGAACAGCTCGGCCGCCTTGTCTGCGATCGGGACCACCTGGCTCCAGCTTTCCCGGACCGCCTGTTTCTGTTGCTCCGTCATGTCGTGTCCTCTTTGTTTGGGTGCGTAGGGCGCACACAGGACAGGTCCCGGGTTCGGCGAGGGCGTTACACCCGGCGTTTACGAAGTTTTACCGTGGGCGCCGATCTCGGCGGGTAGCCTGGAATCAGGCCTTTTCCCTGGGAAGGAGCGCCCGCGATGGAGAACCGCCCGGTCCGGCTTCCAGTGCTTCTTGTCCTGATACTCGCCGTCAACTGCGCGTGTGCCGGGACGCGGGCGCCGTCTGCCGAGGCCGGGAGGCTGTTCGAGACCCTGCACATGGCGGAAGGGATGTCCGTGGCCGACGTCGGTGCGGGAGACGGGGATTGGACCTTAGCTCTGGCCGAGCGCGTCGGCCCCGGTGGACGAGTGTTCGCGACCGAGGTCAAGGAGGACCTGGTGGTGGACATTCGCGATCGGGTGGAGCGGCAGGAGCTGGACAATGTCACGGTGTTGCTCGGTGATGACCAGAGTCTCGGCCTACCGGACAGCTGCTGCGACGCGATCTTCCTGCGGCAGGTCTATCACCATTTCACCGACCCCCGGGCGATGCGCGACGGCTTTCGCCGGGCCCTGCAGCCCGGTGGCGTGGTGCTGGTGGTCGAGATCCGCATCCAGCCGGGGTGGCCGGAGCTCGAGGGGGTGCCCGACCGGGGCGGCCACGGTATCGAGCCCGAGGATCTTCTCGCCGAGATGTCGGCAGACGGCTTCGAACTGGTCGAGCGCTACGACAGCTGGCCCGGCGACGAGGATCGATACGCGATGCTGTTCCGCCCCGTCACCGAGGTCGAGCCGATGGCGTTGGGATTCTTCTAGTCTCCCCGACTCGCTTTCTGCGCTGCGCTACGCTCCAACCATCAGTAGCGGGCCAGGTAGCGTTCCAGCTCCCAGGGATGGACCTGCCGGCTGTACTCCTGCCAGGCCATGCTCCGGGCCTCGACATAGTTGTGGTACGCGTGGTCCCCCAGCAGGGTACGCATCAGCGGGTCCTTGCCCAGCATGCGCAACGCTTCGCCCAGGTTCTCGGGGAGCTCGTCGATCCGTAGCCGTCGCTTTTCCCGGTGAGACATGGTGAAGATGTTCTTGTTGACCGGTTCGCCGGGATCGAGCTTCTGCCGGATCCCTTCGAGCCCGGCACCGATCATCACGGCGAAGGCCAGGTAGGGGTTGCAGGATGGGTCTGGCATGCGCAGTTCGACCCGGGTGCCCGTACCGCGGCGGGCGGGGATGCGGATCAGGGGAGAGCGGTTCTTGGTCGACCAGACCACCGACGTCGGCGCCTCGTGGCCGGGAACCATCCGTTTGTAGCTGTTCACCAGCGGGTTGGTTACCGCCATCATTCCCCGCGCGTGCTGCAGCAGACCGCCGATGTAGTGCAGGGCGGTGGGGGAGAGGCCCAGTTCATTGTCGGTGGCCTCGAAGGCGTTGTGCTTGCCCTTGAACAGCGATTGGTGCACGTGCATCCCGGAGCCGGCACGGCCGTTGACCGGTTTGGGCATGAAGGTGGCGTGCAGCTCGTGCTCCAGGGCGATGCGGCGCACGGTGTTCTTGAAGACGGCGATCTTGTCGGCGGTGGCGATTGCCTCGTCATAGCGGAAGTCGATCTCGTGCTGCCCCTCGCCGACCTCGTGGTGCGAGGCCTCGATCTCGAAGCCCATGGCCTCGAGGGCGGCGACGATATCCCGGCGGCAGGCTTCGCCGCGGTCGATCGGGCCCAGGTCGAAGTAGGTGCCCCGGTCCCGTGTGTTCACCGTCGGGGCTCCCTGGGCGTCTCGCTCGAACAGGAAAAACTCCGGCTCCGGTCCGAGCATCGGAGTGAAACCCAGTTCGGCGGCCTGATCGACCACACGGCGCAGCACCGTGCGGGGGCAGCCGTCGAAGGGGTTGCCGTCGGGGTCGACCACGTCACAGATCAGGACGCCGACCTCGCCGGGATTGCGTCCCCAGGGCAGCACGTGGAAGGTGGCCGGGTCGGGCCGGAGCTGCATGTCCGACTCCTCGATGCGCACGAAGCCCTCGATCGAGGAGCCGTCGAACAGGATCTGCCCGTCGAGGGCTTTTTCCAGCTGGCGTACCGGGATCTCGACGTTCTTGCTGACGCCGGGGATGTCCATGAATTGCAGGCGCACGAAGCGAACTTCACGCTCCTTGCAGTAGGCCAGGATCTCCGCCGGGGTGGTGGGGAACAGCTCCAGATTCATCGATCTTCTCCTGGGTGAAGGGTGAGATTGAGTGATACCAGAATTGTGCCGATAGTGCACGAGAGTGGTGTCAAAGATCAAAATGAGTGGCTATTGGTGCTGATATCGTCCGAGAGTTGAGCTGAATCTGTTAAAAATCGCTTGCAGTGGGTGGTTCGCCGGCGTAGGGTTTCGGCGTCGCCGGGGAGGATGGATCCCCGGCCACCACCCGAGGAGGCTCGCGATGTCGTCGGTTCCCGTCCCCCTGGCCCAGGCCGGGGCCCTCAGCTCGCCGGACATGGCCTGGATGCTGATCTCCTGCGCCCTGGTTCTGTTGATGGTGCCCGGTGTGGCCCTGTTCTATGCCGGGATGGTCCGCTCCAAGAACGCCCTGAACACGATCATGATGTGCTTCGGCGGCGCCGCGGTGGCCTGTGTGGTCTGGTGCTTCGCCGGCTACAGCTTCGCCTTCGGCGGCGAGGGCCGCTGGTTCGGCGGGCTTCAGCACCTGGGCCTCGCCGGCGTGGATCTGGCCGCCGAGGGGTCGATTCCCCATCTGCTGTTCGCGGTGTTTCAGGCGACCTTCGCCATGGTCGCGGCCGGGTGTGTCGCCGGTGCCGTGGTCGAGCGGATGCGCTTCGGCGCGTTCGTCACCTTCATCGCGCTGTGGACGCTCTTGATCTACGCCCCGATCTGTCACTGGGTCTGGGGCGGCGGCTGGCTGGCCGAACTGGGGGCACTGGACTTCGCCGGCGGCACCGTGGTGCACATCAACGCCGGGATCACCGCGGCGGTGATCGCCTGGGTATTGGGCCCGCGCAAGGACTTCGGCCGGCAGGCGCTGTTGCCTCACAGCGTACCGACGGTGCTGCTCGGATCGGGGCTGCTCTGGTTCGGTTGGCTCGGTTTCAACGGCGGCAGCGCACTCGCGGCAAACGAGACCGCCGCCCTCGCCGTGGCCAACACGGTGTTGGCGCCCTGCGCGTCGATCATCGTCTGGATGCTGCTCGACGCCCGTCGTCATGGCCAGGTGACGGCGATCGGTGCGGCGACGGCGATCGTCGTCGGGCTGGTGGCGGTGACCCCCGCTGCAGGATTCGTCTCGCCGATGGCCGCGCTCCTGATCGGCGGCCTGTCGGCGGTGCCCAGCTACTTTGCGCTGCTCTGGAGAACCCGCACGCGACTGGATGACTCGCTGGACGTACTGTCCGCCCACGGACTGGGAGGAGCGGCGGGCGCCCTGTTGACCGGGGTGTTCGCCACGGCTGCCTGGGGTGGCGCCTCGAGCCTGATCGAAGGGGACCTGCGCCAGTTTGCCGTGCAGCTGCTGGGGATTGTGGTCGCCGCCGTCTACAGCGGCGCCGTCGCCTTCTTGATTGCAAAGGGAATCGGGCTCGTGCTGCGGCTACGGGTCGACGCTCGCGACGAGGCTACCGGGCTCGACGTCACCGCACACGGTGAGAAGGCCTACGCCGACGGCGAGGGTGCGCTGCTGATCGACACACCCCTTCCGTCGATGATGGCCGATACGCCGAGCTTCAAGCTGGCCACCGCCCCAACCCACGGCGACGTCGGCTGACCCGAGGAGAAGACGATGAAGCTGATTACCGCGATCATCCGCCCCGAACGGCTCAACGACACCCTCGAGGCGCTGTACCACGTCGACGTGCGGGGCCTGACCATCTCGGCGGCCCGGGGCCACGGTGGCGAGACCGAAACGGTGGCGACCTACCGGGGGACCACGGTCAAGATGGAGCTTACCGACAAGATCCGCCTCGAGATCGGCGTGTCGGAACCCTTCGTCGACCAGACCATCGACGCCATCGTCCAGGCGGCGCGGACCGGCGACGTGGGAGACGGCAAGATCTTCGTGACCCAGCTCCAGCGGGTGGTGCGCATCCGTACCGGCGAGCGGGATATCTCGGCGGTCACCCCCGCGATGCCGGTGTAACTTCTCGACTTCCCGCGCGTTGATCGGACAGGCGGCATCACCGCCTGTGGGAGGATCCATGCGCGGAAGCAGCGAGGTTCGCGGCCAGGCGACAGTCTGCCGTCTGGCGGGATGGGTCGCGCTGTCGGCGCTGGCGTTGGCGGGGTGCGCTCCGGCTGAGCGGGCGGACCTGGTCATCGAGAACGTCCGGGTCTACGGCGGAGAGGACCCCGGAGGCGAGCTCGCGACCGTCGCCGTGCGCGACGGTCGTTTCAGCTACGTCGGTTCCGCCGGCGAAGCGCCTGCGTTCGAAGCCGGGCGCACCCTGGACGGGGCCGGCCGGTTCCTGACGCCAGGGCTGTGGGACGTGCACGTGCATCTGCGCAGTTCCGAGGGGGCAGGTCTCGCTACCGGGGATTTCCTGGCTCACGGGATCACCTCGGTGCGCGACCTGGGTGGGTACGTTGATCGCCTCACCGAGCTGCAGCAGCAGATCGAAGAAGGTGCCCATGCGCGCCCCGCGATCTATCCGGCCTACTTCATGCTCAACGGCGAGTCCTTCGCCGGCTTCCAGCAGGTGGTCACGAACGAAGACGAGGTGGATACCGAAGTGGACCGCCTCGCCGCTGCGGGGGCGACTCAGATCAAGGTCCACCGGGCGTTGCCACCGGAGCTGCTGCCGGCGGTGGTCAACGCCGCGGCCCGCCACGACCTCGAGGTCGTCGGCCACATTCCGCTGGGCATGCACCCGCTCCAGGCCTGCGAGCAGGGGATGGCAGGCGTCGAGCACATCGGTTCCTTCGTCGAAGCTCTGGTTTCGGTGACCGAGAGCGAGGCCCAGGGGATCCAGGCCAACGTCGAGGCGATGGACTGGCTGATGTCCCCGGATGCGGAGCCGCTGTTCGAGTGTCTGGTTCGCCGCAAGGTGGCGGTGGCGCCGACCCTGGTGATCTACCGCGCCATCGCCCGGCGCCGGGTGGGAGGCGATGACCTGCCGCCGCACTTCGTGCGGTTCATCGAGAAGACCCAGGCCATCGCCGAGCGGTTCCATCGCAAGGGCGTGGTGCTGCTGGCCGGAACCGACACCACCGACCTCGAGGGCATGGAGATTCCCGCCGGAAGCTCGCTGCACGAGGAGCTCGGCATGCTGGAAGACGCGGGGATCCCACCCCTCGAGGTATTGGCCATGGCCACCGGGAATCCCGGAAGGGTGATCGACCGCCGGCCGGATGCCGGCCGGATCGTCGTCGGTGCCCCGGCGGACTTCCTGCTGCTCTCCGAGGATCCGGCGCAGTCGGTGCGGAGCCTCGCGGCGATCGACGGGGTGTTCCGCGGCGGCCGCCAGGCGGTTCCCGGACAGGTCGGGAGCTGAACGATTCGTGAGCCGCCGTTGGCCCTACGGTTCGGGGAGGCGCCAGCGCCGCCGGTCGCTGCCGTAGGCATCCCCGTAGTGGTGGACCGCGGTGCCCACGAGGTGGCGTCGTCCCCTCAGTGCCTCGGTGGTTCGCCGGCGCAGTCGCTCGAGTTCTCGAACCCCCGACCGGTAGAGGCTCGGGTCGGCACCCCGGGCGGTCTCGAAGGCGATCTCCACCGGGCCGTATTCCAGCTCATCCTCGATGGAGTCCAGGACCCGGCGCAGCGACTCCCGGGAGGCATCGTCGACGTAGGCCATCAGGGTCACCAGGTCGGCGCGGTCCTGGACGTGTTGAGCCAGGCTCTTGCCCCCGAGCATGAAGGACTCCTCGTCGTCGTTCCGGTCGTACCAGGTCGGTAGGCTGACGGCGAGGCGCAAGCCGGTTCCCGACTGGTCGAGCCTCTCGCGCACCCGGCCGAGCAACTCGACGAACTGCTGGGCAACCCGCCGGTTCCCCCGGTGGCGAAGCCCGCCCTGCCGGTCCCGCCAGATCCTTCGATGGCCGCGGCGGGCGCGGTGAGGTTCGATGTCCAGTTGAACGCCGACCAGCCGCGCCTCCCGCGGAGCCGCGCGCTGATAGGCCAGCACTCCGTCGAGCCAGTCGAGCACGGCCTGATGGTCGGCGGGGCGGCCTCGCTTGAGGGTTGACGCCCAGCGGTGCTGAAGCGAGCCGGGGTTGAGCGCCCAGACCCCGATGTCCAGCGCATCGGCGGCGGTGATCAACGCGCGGCGGGAAGCCGGGTCCTGGGCGTCCGGATCGAACAGCAGGTACAGCCGGTGCACATCGACGTCGGGGTGTGAGCAGAAACGGATCAACTCCTGCTGTTGCCGGAAGTCGCCGGCGTCTCCGTCGGTCATCCCGGTCGCCGGCTGCCAGACGAACAGCCCCTGGGTACCCAGGGTCAAGAGCAACCACAACACCGTCACCGGTCACCTCGTATCGGGGCAAGCACCACACTTCGAGTCTATCCCACCCCCCGGTCAAAAAACGGGTTCCGGCCTGAGGAATCCCGAGGCGCCGGCGCGTCCCTATCCCACCAACAGGCAACGACTGCCGGCCGCCGAATCAGGAGACGGAGATGCACCGGAAGCTTTCGACGACGCTCTGGACCATGACGGTACTGGCGCTGCTGTTCACCACGGTTTGGGCCGACGCGCCGGACTCCGCGATTCCCGAAGGTTGGCTGGAGCGGGCCGTGGACGGTCTGGCGGCGCGGGAGTATCGCTTCGCCGGTGACACCTCGGCCGGCGGCTGGTCGGCGCCCAACCGCGCCCAGGGCTTCCGCACCCACATCGGCGTGGACGGAACGGTTGTGATCACCCCGCGTAGGCAAACCGCCGGCGAAGAAGGAGCCCACTCCTGGCGCCTGACTTTCCGGCTGGCCGCCATCGGCCGGGACGACGAGTTGCGGCAGGTTTCCGAGCCGATCGTCGAGGTTGCCGAGGAGCGGGTCACCCTGCGACGGGGTGGCATCGACGAGTGGTACGTCAACGACGAGCGGGGCATCGAACAGGGCTTCACCGTCCACGCGCCGCTACCGGGAAACGGGCCGCTGCGCATCGAGCTTCGACTGGATCCCGGATTGACCGCGGCCTGGCTGGAGCGGGGCCAGGGGGTGCGCTTCGAGGATTCCCGGGGACTGCCGGTAGCCCGTTACGACCGGCTGTACGTCGACGATGCGGCCGGGGTAGAGGTCGACTCCTGGCTGGAGCTTGCGGGTGAAAGGCTGTTCATCGTGGTCGATGACCGCGAGGCGATCTATCCGCTCCACGTCGACCCGGTTGTGTCCAGCCCCTCCTTCACCGCCGAAAGCAACCAGATCGATGCGCGATTCGGTTTCAGCGCCTCCACCGCGGGCGATCTCGACGGGGATGGTTTCGGCGACCTGATCGTCGGTGCCGATCAGTACGACGGCGGTCAGACCGACGAAGGCGCGGTGTTCATCTACATGGGGAGCGCGTCCGGTCTCTCCAGTACTCCGGACAAGGTGATCGAAGGCAACCAGGCGTTCGCCCGCTTCGGCGCGATGGTCTCGACTGCCGGCGACCCCAACGGCGACGGGTTCGGCGACGTGATGGTCGGCGCGCCCTCGTGGGACGGCTCCTTCCGCGATGAGGGGCAGGTCTTTCTCTTCATCGGTGGACGAGGCGGCATTGAAACTACGCCGCTCTTCACCTTTTCCGGACAGCAGGACTCGGCTCGCTGCGGTCAGGCCATCTCAGCCGCCGGCGACGTCAACGGCGACGGCTACGACGACGTGATCTTCTCCTCGGACCTCTTCGACAACGGCAGTTCCAACGAGGGCCGAGTCTATCTGTTCTACGGCAACCGCACCCACGGGTTGGTATCCGCCGGTTGGAACGTCGAGAGCAACCAGACCGACGCGTTCATGGGGTGGTCGCTGTCCGGTGCCGGGGATATCAACGGCGACGGGTACGACGACTTCATCGTCGCCTCTCCCTTCTACGACAGCTCGTTCACCGATCGGGGCCGCGTCTGGATCTATCACGGTGCGGCCAATCCATCGAAGACCCCGGCGCGGATCCTCCAGGGGGATGAAGCGTCGGAGCAGTTCGGCTACAGCGTTTCCAGGGCCGGGGACGTCAATGGAGACGGCTACGCCGACATCATCATCGGTAGCCGCCTGTGGGACGACACCCACGGCAACGAGGGGCGGGCGCAGATCTTCCAGGGTTCCAGCGGCGGCATTCTGTCGACGCCGCTGTGGAGCCGGGACAGCAACGAGACCTCGGCGGAGTTCGGCCGCTCGGTCGGCACTGCCGGGGACGTCAACGGGGACGGCTACGCCGACGTGATCGTCGGCGCCGCGCTGGAGGACAACGGCCAGACCGACGAGGGAACCGCCCGGGTCTACCTGGGCGGGCCCGACGGACCGGGCTCCAGCTCCTACTGGTTCGGCGACGGCGATCAGTCGGACGCCTACTACGGCTTCCGGGTCGATACCGCCGGTGACGTCAACGGTGACGGCTTCAGCGACGTGCTGGTCACCGCCTACAATTACCGAAACGGCCAGAGTGGAGAGGGGCGCGCCTTCGTTTACCACGGCGGTGGCGACGATCTGGCCAACAGCGCGGCATGGGACTCCACGGATAACTATTTCCTGGGCCAGCAGACCGCCCGGGCCATCGCCATCGGCGACCAGAACGACGACGGCTACTCCGACGTGGCCCTCGGTGCTCCCGGGGCCAACAACGAGGGCCGGGTGTTCATCTACTGGGGCGGTCCCGACGGGCTCCCCGACGATCCCTGCAAGTACGGGGACCCGCCGGGATTCTCCAGCCAGATGCAGTACGGCTACTCTCTGGCCTTTGTCGGCAACCAGCTGTTCGCCGGTGCGCCCCGCTACGACGGTGACTGGCCCGAAGAGGGGGCGGTGTTCACCGTGGGTAGCGGCCAGGCCGGAACCGGTTGCGACGGCGGACTGGCGGGCACCGGAATTTTCGCCACCGGGGATTGGACCCTTGGCCGCTTCGGCGAATCCATCGCCGACGCCGGGGACGTCGATGGAGACGGCGTCCGCGATCTGATCGTCGGCGAGCCCGGCTACAACGTAGACCGCGGGGCTGTTTCGATCTTCTATCGCGGGGACCTGGACGATGACGCCGACTGGTTCCTTCAGGGGGGCGAGGCAGACGCCGAGTTCGGCAGCCAGGTCGCCGGTGCCGGCGACATCGACGGCGACGGTTTCAGCGACGTGTTGATCTCGGCGATCTACGCCGACAACGGGGTGAGGGCCGACGCGGGGCAGGTGTTCCTGTTCGAGGGGCGCGCCGGGGGGCCGGACTATTCCTCCGATTGGACCATCCGGGGCGTTCAATCCAACGAGCGTTTCGGCTTCTCGATCGCCGGCGCCGGGAGCGTCAATGGTGACCGGTTCAGTGATGTGGCGATCGGTTCGCCTTACTGGGACGACACGAGCCTGCGCCCGGATGCGGGAAGGGTCCTCGTGTTTCATGGCGCCGTGACCGGACTGCCCACCTTTGCGAACCGCACCTTCGAGGGCAGTTCCACCGGGTACCGGCTGGGCTACGACGTCTCGACCGCCGGTGATGTCGATGCCGACGGCTACAGCGATCTGGTGTTCGGCGCCGAGGGCCAGACCACCAACGGCATCGCGTTCCTCTATCGTGGGGGAGCAGGTGGATTGGCCAGCGGGAGTTCATGGGCGCCCAGTGCCTCCTACGGCGAGGTGGTTGCGGGAGGTGGAGACGTCAACGGAGACGGCTTCAGCGACGTGATCGTCGGCGATCCCGGAGTCGATACCGGCCTCTGGGCCGGTGAAGCGTTGCTCTACTACGGCGGAGGCCGGCCGGGGCTTCCGTTGATTCCGCGGCAGAAGGCATGGGACGGCTCCTACGTGATGCCGCTGCTGTCGTTGACCGACACCCCGACCGGTTTCCGCGTCACCGCCCTGGGCCGCAGCGCCGCGGGACGTACCCGGGTGCGGCTCCAGGTCGAGCGCAGGGACTTCGGCACGGTATTTTCCGATAGCGCGACGACCAGCGGCTCGACCCACAACAGCGGGGCACCGGGATCTGACGGAAGCGTCTACGACGAGCTGAGCCGGACCGTTTCGACCACGCCGGGTGAGCTCTATCACTGGCAGGCCCGGGTCGATACCGACGACCCGCACTTCCCTCATTCAATCTGGCTGATGCCTCAGGGGAACGGCGAGGGGGAGATGGACCTCCAGGCTCGCTGCGACGTGATCTGGTACTACGACGGCGACGGAGACGGATACGGGCGCAACTCCGGCGGCACCGACACCTGCTACCCGCCGGCGGACTACGTCACCGTCGACGGCGACTGCGACGACAGCAACCCCGCGGTCAATCCGGGCCAGGACGAGCTGGAGTGCGACGGGTTGGACAACGACTGTTCGCCCGCGACCCAGGACGCTCCCGATGTCGACGGCGACGGTTGGGATATCTGTGACCCGGGAGAGCCGGGGGATAGCGACGGGAATCCCGTGGATTGTTCTCCGGGAGACGGCAGCGCCTACGCGGTGCCCGGCGAGGTGCGCGACCTGCGCCTCTCCGACGACGGCCTGGGCAACACGACCCTGAGCTGGATGCCGCCGCTGCAGCCCGGCGGAACCCCGTCCTACGATTCGATTCGCTCTGACGACGCGGCCGACTTCTCCCAGACCGGGCCGGGGGAGTGCATCGAAACGTCGGGTGCCGACCAGTCGACCCTCGAGTCCTTCGTGCCGGCCAGGGATCAGGTGGTGTTCTACCTGGTCCGCGCCTCGACGCCGTGCGGCTACGGCACGGCGGGGTACGACTCGTCCGGCGCCGAGCGGGATGCGCTGATCTGTCCGTAGAGGCAGCGCCGCAACGATTCGAAACGCGCGATGACGCCCCGCGGTTACCTCCTGGTGCCGCGGGGCGTCTTTGGTCGATCGTGATGGGTGGCTACTTGAAGATCACCGAGAAGGCCAGACCACTGAACGACGTGTTGCCACTGCCGTCGGGGCTGAACCCGCTGTTGTTCCAGTTCTCGATCTCATAGCCGAGGCGGTAGCGCAGCTTCGCCGTGTCCAACTCCAGACCGAGATTGGCTTCCTGCACCAGCACCGAGCGGTTGCGGTCCGGACGGCGGAACCCGTCCAGTGCGGTCAGGGTCTGTCCGTCGAGCAGCAGGCCGTTCGAGTGGCTGTCGCCGGTCAGGTAGCTCGCCCGGGTTCCGCCGTAGAACGCCCAGCGTCCATCGCCGAACGGGACACGGACCTCGGCGCCCAGGGTCGGTCCCCAGCCTCGGAAGTCCTGTTCCATGCTGGCGGAGATCCCGGCGTCGCTCAGCAGCGCCCACTGACTCTGCTCGAGGATGCCGTAGCGCACTCCGGCGAAGAAGGTCGCTTCGATGTTGTCGAAGCGCTTCTTGACGAAGGCCTCGGCATCGAAGGCGAAGGAATCTACCGACGAAGACGCGACCATCCGGTCCGGCCCTGCGATGGGGAAAGCCGGATCGAAGCCGGTGGATCCGCCGAAGGGAAGGAACGTCTCGCCGGCGGCCAGGCTTCGATGGCTGCTCGCGTGGGTGTTGAGGTTCTGGAAGCGGAAGCGAACTCCGCGCCCGTCCGGGTTCTCGAACCCGAAGAACGCCCGATAGCCGGTATGTCGGCCACGGTCGAACGGAATGGACTGTTCTACCTCAACGCCAAAGGATGGATCGTCGATGCGGAAGGCGGTGTCGTCGGGCACGGCCGTCTGAAGCGACCGCACCTCGAAGCCGCCGAACCAGTTGCGGGTCTTCTCCTTCTTCCTCTCCTCGGCCGATGCCGACGTGATCAAGAGTGAGCCGATCCCGATGATCAGGCTCCGTCGGAACAGGGTGCGCCACGAAAGCATGCATCCCCTCCCATGCTGCCCCCAAGCTCTGGGTGCCGGAGCCGCGAATCGGCACCGGGCACATTGGGGGGTGCTACGCGCAGGCGAGGGGATAGACGCCCGATGGGGCAAACTGACGTTCCGTTCTGCGGGGGCGATGCAGCGAGTCGGCGGGAGCGGCCCCCAGGCACACGGATACCGGAAACCGGTCGGTCTCGACGAAGGGTGGTGTCGGCGTGGCTCGCGGCGCCGGGGCCGCGACGGTCGAGCTAGCGGGCGATGTCCTTGAGGGTCATGCCGTTGTCACGCAGGAAGGGGATCAGACCCTTCTTGGTGATGGTGCGCAGGGCACGGGTCGACAGCTTGACGCGAATGGTCCGCTTGAGCTCGGGCACGTAGATCCGCTTTTCCTGCAGGTTCGGCAATTGCCGCATGCGGGTTTTGCGGTGGGAGTGGGAGACGTTGTTCCCGGACTTCGGGCCCTTGCCCGTGATTTCGCAGCGTCTGGCCATGATTAGCGGGACTCCTTGTACATCACGTGCTTGCGGACCACCGGGTCGTACTTCTTCAGTTCGAGCCGTGCCGGCGTCTTCTGCTTGTTCTTGGTCGTGTGGTACATGTGCGGGGACTCGCTGCTTTTCAGCTTGATGTTCACCCGCTGGCCCTTGCTCGGCATGGCTGAGCTCCTTCGATCACGTGCTGTAGGCGGTCAAACCCGTCGGAACAACCCGCGTACAGTAGCACTTGCGCCGGGATTTGGCACATGCGAAAGCGGGGCGAATGTCCGGCCGGGCCGGCCGGGACCTGCGGAGCCCTGTTCCGCGCCGTCCCGCCCTTTTTACGACTTTTCCGGCCGTTTGACCCGTCGTTTCCGCTAGACTCCGGCCTCAGGAGGGGCACTTCTCGCGAGGTGCCACATGGGCAAACCGTCTCGTTTTCTTCTGCAATGCTCCGTCTTGCTGTTGCTGGCGATCCCTCTGTGGGGGCAGTCCGCGCCCGATCGGCTGGTGCGGGTCAGTGGCGACAGCCCCTTCACCAACTGCGTCGCCGACTTTCCCCAGTTCCAGCCCGGGACCAATTTCGCCGCCAGTGAGGTCGAGCCCTGGATCGCGGTCAACCCGCTGGATCCCCAGCACCTGATCGCCACCTGGCAGCAGGACCGCTGGTCCAACGGTTCCGCCCGGGGGGCCGGGGTGGCGGTCAGCTTCGACGGCGGCGAGACCTGGGACGCCCAGCCGATGCCGCGGCTGACTCTATGCACCGGCGGGCCGTTCCTGCGGGCCAGCGATCCGTGGGTCACCTTCGGCGCCGACGGGTCCGCGTACCACATGTCCCTGGCCACCGACGGCCGCACCGGCCGCAACGCCATGGTGGTGCAGAAATCCGGCGACGGAGGACTGACCTGGAGCGACCCGCTGTCGCTGATCGACGAGTTCCCGCCGGTGTTCAACGACAAGAACACCATGACCGCCGATCCCAACGACGCCCGCTTCGTCTACGCCACCTGGGACCGGCTCGACTTCGTCAACGGCGGCGGGCCGGCGGTCTTCACCCGCACCACCGACGGCGGCGAGAGCTGGGAAGCGGTGCAGCGGGTCCACGATCCCGGCGTGACCGGGCAGACCATCGGCAACCAGATCGTGGTCCAGCCCGACGGCACGGTGATCGACTTCTTCAACGACGTCGGCTTCGTCCCGTTCTTCCAGCAGTTCGTGGCGCTGAAGCGATCGGAGGATCGCGGGGAGAGCTGGGAACCCGGCGGACCGGACGGCCCGTCGATTCGTGTGGCCCAGATGCTGCCGACCTTCGCCATCCGCGATCCGGACAACCAGATCCCGATCCGGGCCTCGTCGATTCTCTTCGACGTTGCGGTGGACCGGAACGACGGCACCCTCTACGCCGTCTGGACCGACGCCCGCTTCAACGGGTTCCAGTGGGACATGATCGCGCTTTCGATCTCGCGGGATGACGGGGACACCTGGACCACCCCCGTTCCGGTCAACCGCACCCCGATCAACGTTCCGATCCTGAACCGTCAGGCCTTCGTGCCCTCGGTGCACGTCAATGACGAGGGCCGGGTGGCGATCACCTACTACGACTTCCGCCACAATGGTGACGAGCCGGAGTCGCTGACCGACCACTGGGCGATCACCTGTATGCCCGACGCCGACGGGGGCGAACCGCTGCAGCTGGCGCCGGTCGCCGGCCAGATCCCGCCCCGGGCCCGAGGCAACTGCGCCGACCCCCGCAACTGGAGCGGAGAGGTGCGGCTGACCGCCGAGAGCTTCGACATCCTGCGGGCGCCGCTGGTGACGACCCCCGGGCTGTTCCTCGGCGACTACGTCGGCCTGACCTCGGCGGGCGACACCTTCCTTGCCCTCTACAGCGCCACCGAGGGCAGCGATCCGTCGGATGCTTTCGTCGCGACCTTCACCGAGGGACCACCCTGGACCGGGGGCGCCTTTCTCTTGAACCCGCCGGCGGGTACTTCAGGGGTCCGGGAGGCGCTGGAACGGCGGGAGCCCGCCTGGCCGCTGGAACGCTGACCTGACCCGGCCCGTTTGATCCTGCCGTGGCGCGGCGCAGCCCGGGGAGGCTGCGCCGCGTCCTTCCCGCGCTCCCAAAGCCAGAGACCCCGGCTTGCCTGAACTCTGCCCGTAGGTGAAGATAGGGCGAAATCGGGAGTCGGACGGTCGAACCCAGAGGCGGTTCCCTCCGTAACTACCGGTGTTCGCAGGGCAGTCCCGAAGGACCGTCCTGGCAGGTACTCAACTCTGGAGGAGTGTTTCGATGATGCGTTCAGTTTCGATGGCGGTCGCCGCTGCCCTCTTGATCTTGGTGGCGCTACCGGCCGTGGCGGGGGACGACTGGCCGCAGTTCCGTGGCGAGAACCGGGACGGCATCTCGCCCGAGACCGGCCTGCTCGACGCCTGGCCCGAGAGCGGACCGAAAGAGGTCTGGCGGGTGCCGTTGGGTGAAGGGTACTCGGGGGTGTCGGTCGTCGGCGACCGTCTCTACACCATGTATGCCGGCAAGGAAGGGGAGAAGGAGGTCGAGTTCATCGCCGCCTTTGACGCCGCCAGCGGCAAGGAAATCTGGAAGACCGTCGTCGGCGACAAGCTGGACACCGAGTTCGGCAACGGTCCGCGCTCCACGCCGACCGTCGACGGCGACATGCTGTTCTCGGTGGGTTCCTACGGCCACGTGATCGCCGTGGCGGCCAAGGACGGCAAGGAAAAGTGGAAGGTCGCCCTCAAGGATCTGGTCGGTGCCGACCAGCCGACCTGGGGCTATTCCGGTTCGATCGCCATCGAGGACGGCATCGTCTTCGTCGAGGCCGGCGGCAAGGAAGGCAAGTCCTTCGTCGCTCTCAAGCGGAGCAACGGCGAGATGGCCTGGAGCATCGGTGACGGCCGTGGGCAGACCGGCTACAACTCGCCGATCTCCGTCTCGATGGGAGGCGAACGCCGCTTCGTCTACATCGCCGGCGGAAAGCTGCGGGCGGTCAACGCCGAGGGCAAGGAGGTCTGGGCCTACGAATGGCCGCGCGGCGAAACCCACGCTTCGCCGCTGTTCATCGCCCCCGATCGTATCTTCGCCTCGGGTGTCGGTGAAATCGGCGCCAAGATGATCCGCGTCCGCGAAGATGCCGAAGGGCTCGAGGTCGACGACGTCTGGGCCAGCCGCTTCATGCGCAACCACTTCTCGTCGTCGGTGGTCCACGACGGCTACATCTACGGCTTCGACAACGCGACCCTCAAGTGCATCTCGCTGGAAGACGGCAAGATGGCCTGGGGCAAGCGCGGCCTGGGCAAGGGTTCGATGATCCTGGCCGACGGTCATCTGATGGTGCTCTCCGACCGGGGCAAGCTGATGCTGATCGAGGCCAGCCCCGAGGGCTTCAAACAGAAGGGTGGTTTCCAGGCGCTGTCCGACAAGGACGTGAACTGGACCGCGCCGTCACTATCCAAGGGGCGGCTTTACCTGCGCAACCATCAAGAGATGGTCAGCTTCAACGTCAAGGGCTGAGGGGGATGACGATGAAAGCGATGACGTTCGGTCGCGCACTCTGCGCGGTCGCGGTGATGGCCATGGTCTTGCCGGTTTCGGCGGCGAGCCTGGACGAAATCGTGCAGAAACACACCGAGGCCAAGGGGGGCAAGGCGGCCTGGGACGCCCTGCAGTCGCTGGAGCTGAGCGGCACCTTCCGTGCCTTCAGCAAGGACGCGCCGTTCAAGATGGTGCGCAAGCAGGGCAACAAGTACCACCTGGATACCACGATGAACGGTCACGTGATCGTGATCGGTAGCGACGGCGAAGCCGCCTGGTGGGACCACGGCATGCGCGGCCCCGGGGCCAAGCCGATCGAAGGCCCCGACCTGGCCTGGCAGACCCGTGAGTTCGATTTCACCTCGCCGCTGATCGACTGGAAGGCCAAGGGGCATACGGTGGAGTTGGTCAGCGAGAACTCCGAGTACGAGGGCTTCCCGGCGATCGAACTCAAGCTGACCCGCGCCGACGAGAGCGAGGAGACCTGGTACCTCGACCCGGATACCTATCTCGAGATGGCTCGTGTGGCGCCGGGCTCCGACTTCGGACGCCCGATGCCGGCGCGCACCTTCTTCGATGATTTCCGCGCGGTGAACGGGGTGCAGATCCCGCACCACGTCGAGTCTCAGTGGTACACCCGCGACCGGATCTTCATGGTCTCGGACGTCAAGGCCAACGGGTCGATCGACGACGCGTTGTTCCGCATGCCGGCGCCTCCGGGCATGGCTCCGCTGATCGCCCTCGCCGGCAAGTGGAACATCAAGGTCGAGGCGCGTCAGTCGCCGACCGGCCCGTTCCAGGAGTCGACGGCCACTTCGACCATCGCGAAGATGCTCAAGGGCGGCATGATGCAGGAGGTGCAGGCCGACGAGAGGGGCAACGAAACGATCCGGCAGATGACCTACGATCAGTTCCAGAAGCAGTACCGCATCACCAGCGTGGACAACCAGGCCAGCTTCATGACCGTGCTGGAAGGTCCGATGGAAGAAGGTGTGATGACCGTCTCCAACCAGGAGACCGGCACCACCCAACAGGTGTTCGGCAGCCCGTTCTTCCTGAAGGTGCACTTCAAGGATATGGCGGCCGACAGCTTCCTCGTGGAGACCGAGGTCTCGATCGACGGCGGCGAGAACTGGTTCGTGGTCGGTAAGTCGACCTACACCCGTTCGGAATAGTCTCTTCGAGGCCCTCTTCGGCTTTCTGCCGGGGAGGGCCTCCAATTCCCACCTCGAGCCGGTCCGCGGCTTCTCCTTCGCCGACCCGTTCCTGGCTCGTGCCTGCGCGGTAGCCTCACCGCACGTCTTCCCGGCGCCCCCTGAACCGGAACTAGACTGTTTGCAAGGAGGTGCGCGAGGTGCAAGAGGTCACGCTGCGGCTGATCGACTTCATCGTCGAACTCTACCCACTGACGATTCACTTCGCGGTCTTTTACGTCACCCTGGCGCTATGCGCCTTTCTTGGGCGCCCGTTGGGAATGCCCCGGGTGGCGCGCCCGGCGAGGAAAGCAGTCTACGTCCTTGCGATGACTCCCGCGTATCTGTGGGGCATCGAGACCATGCTCAATGCCATCTTTGCGCTTGAACTCATCTGCGACTTTCCCTGTTGGTTCAACGAGTATCGATTGGTCGGTTTCTGCACCCTCTACAGCCTGGTGGCCTTGGTTCCCGTCCATCTGGGAGGCCTTGCCCTGGCCCTTGGTGGGGAAGGTGCTCGGACCATCCTGGCCCAGTTCGGTTGGTCGGTCCGCCTCGGTGTCTGCTCGGTGCTGCTGGCGGTGTTCGGGACGTTTTGCGTGTTCTTTCGGTTCTCCCCACCGGTGTGAGTTCCGAGGGCAGGGTCCTGCCGGGATCAGGGCCCTGAGCGCGATCCAGGGTTCCGCGCCTTGTCCCGAACGAGTCAGATCATGTCGCCGTGGGGACGTTTCAATGGCGGCCGGCGTGGCGCGGCCGGCGCGTATACTCGCCGAAATCCCAGGCGCCGACGCCTCGGTTCATGGAGGAAGAAGATGACCACCCTTTGCGCAACCATCGCACTTCTCGGGATCATGGTCGGGTCTGCCGCTGAACACGCCGCGGAGCCGCCTGAGCTCGCCGCGCAAGGAGCAGCGGCGTCCGTCGAGATCAATCAACCGCAGATCCGGGCCGAGGCCATCGCCGGAGACTGCGACGAGATTCCACCGGGATACTGCTACGTGGGCATCATGACCCTGAACGGTGTGCCCCATCACGTGTGGCGCGAATGCAGCGGCCCCGACGTGATCGTCTGTCCGGTCTGATCGCGAGGACGAAGCCCTCCCGAGGCTTTTCCCGGGAGGGCTTCGCTTCCAGCGTCGGCTAGCGTCGCGTCAGGGTACAGGTCGCGTTGAACCAGCAGAACGGGCTGACCTCGAAGACCGCGTCGTCGCTGCGGGCGCCGTCGTTGGCCCACACCCGAAGCTCGGTGGCCGAGGTCGACATCCGGATCGTGGTCGATGTGCCGTCAATCTCGAACACGCCGGTATCGAAGTAGACCGCGCCATCCTCGCTGTACTGCACCGTGTGTACCAGGTTCGAGAAGAAGTCGGCGTCGCTGGATGTCCAGTCGAGGCGTACGTCGACCCAGCCCGCCTTGTAGTCTGACGCCAGGCGGGTCATGGTCAACGTATTGCCCACCACGGGTGGGTTGGGCGTGAAGCGGCGGGTGTCGAGTAGCTGCTGGTCCTCGTAGAGCCGCACCTCATAGAGGCCCGGTGGGGTCTCCAGCTCGAACTTGAACACTCCCTTGCCGCTGGTAAACAGGGACTCGGAGTGGGCCATGTTGACGGCGAAGGGGTGGCTCTCGAGCACACTGCCGAAGGCGTCGAGCAGGTCAATGCGATAGCGTCCGGCCGCCGTAGGCCCCTTGATGTCTCCGACCTTGTGGTAGATCCGCCCGAGTTCCCCGCGGGGAGTGGGCGGGAGCACCAGCGTCCGAACCGTACCGGCGACCACGATCAGGTCGGGATCGATCAGCGGTTTGCTCCACGCGTCGGTCAGGTGCCGCCAGGTGCACTGGTTCGAGTGGAAGTCGATGATGGTGGTGATCGGGCGATCCTCTTGTTGCGCCATGTAGTCGCCGACCTTGATGAAGTCGAATGTGTCCAGGTCCTTGGGTTGCCCGGTTTCCTCGTCGTGCACCGCGATGCCCCAGAAGGGCCCGACATCCTCGTTGTGGTAGTCGAGTCCGCAGACGTCCAGCATGTCCTCGGCTCCCCAGAGCTCCGTCATCGTGGTGTGTGCGAACTCGTGCATGAACACGCGGGCGTCCTTGTCCCGGTCATCGTCGTCCAGCAACTTGCTCGCCTCCCCCTTGATGAAGGCGAGGTTCTTCATCGCCGCGATCCCTCCTGTGCCGGTTCCGAGGAGATCCTCGTATCCCTTCTCGTCCACGTAGTACATCGCCAGGTCGTAGTTCCCCATCCCGGCCAGGGTGACCATTTCCTGTTTGAGGGTGGAAAAGGCGAAGACTCCGGGGAGCTTGCGGGTGACGGTAGATGTCCAGATCTTGCGCTGAGGGTCTCCCTCGGCGACCGGCATGTGCGTCACCAGTTCCTTCTTGGACTGCTCGGCAACGACGCGGCTGTTGCGCTCGAGGATCGCCTCGATGGCGGTGCGGGTCAAACCGTAGTCATGGTCGGTGTCCCAGGTGGGGTAGACCACGATCCGGGGTATCCGGGTGTCGACCACGCGAAACTTGACCTCGGTTTTGTAGCCCAGCGGATCGCCCCATCCATGGGGCTCCAGGGGCTGATACTTCATGACCTCGGTTTCGTAGCTGTAGGTACCGCCGGTGGCGAAGGTGTAGGCATTGGTCGAGTGGAGCTGATCGTAGACCCCGTAGTCCACCTTGAAAGGGACGTTGGCCTCGAATCCGGTGCAGTTGTGGATGAAGACGGGGAACAGCACCGGTGGGATGCTCCCGCTGGTCCTCTCGGCAGGGTTGAATTCGTGAAGCACGTTGCCGGCGGCGTCTCTGATCCGGGTGCGCAAGGTGGTTTGCTGGTAGTTCACGATCCCACGGCCCCAGCCTTCGAAGCGGATCATGCCCCGGGAGGTGAGGTTGTCCTCGGCCGCGGTGGGCATGGGAGAAGCGCCGACCAGATAGGTGGTTCGGCGGGAGACGAGCGGAATCTTGGCTTCCAGCAGCGTCGGGCCGTTGATGGCGCCGTTCTGCAGCGCCTGGTATCCGCTGATGATATCCAGCCGGTCGCCGACCTCGGGCTTGCCCAGTTGCTCGAAGCGCCGGTCGATCTGGAAGGTGCCCTGGGTCGGTTGGCTCCAACCGATGTACTCGCCGCAGGGTTCAGAGCTGGGCTCCGGCCAGTAGACCGGGCCCCATTCGATGGGCTGCGCCGCGACCGGAAGGATGCAGACGATACAGACTATGAGAGACTGCTGGAGGGTTCTACGTAGGTTCACCACGGGCTCCTGTTCCGAGTGCTCTGCCACTGCGGGAACAGTAGGAGGATTCCGCGGCGATCGCCCTCAAAGGGATCTCAAAGGTTGTTCAAACTCGACCCGTGCTCAGGGAAGCATGCTGTCGCGGTCTCCCGATTCGCCCGCTCCGCCGGAACTCCAGGTCGAGCCGGGACAATCGAAGCGAAACAGGTAGAAGTCTCCCGATCCCGGGCCGGGGGTCGCGAGGGCGTCGGCAACCGTCGTGGCCGTTGCGAAGAACTGAGTGCCCGAAAGCGTGGCCACGTCCGCCAGGTCGCCGACGATCCAGGTGATGTCGGCCAGAGTGCCGTCCCAGCCGAACTGACTGCTGCTGAGTGCCTGAACCACGGGGAACACTCCGGGAGGGCAGGGTTGGCAGAAGGATTGGCACGCATCGCCTGAGCTGTTGTTGCCGTCGTCGCAGCCCTCCGGCTGCGATACACGAACACTCACGTTGTCCACCCCGAGATTCAGGGCGCTCTGGTTCTGGGTCGTGGCGAAGCGCAGCCGGTAGGTCTCGCCGGGGACCAGGGAGGCGGTCAGATCCTCGTTGTATGCGACATAGGGTTGAGCGGGCGGGCTCTGGGCATCGGCGCCGAGGTAGAGATTCCGCACGACCGAAGCTCCGGTGTCGAAGGGATCTGCACCGGGGCTCAGAACATCTACCCGCGCATGCTGGTTCGGCGACGGGGTGGTGTGATCCAGCCCCGCGGGGTCGACGAAGGTGCCCGGGTTCGGCAGCGGGGGGAACGCCGGATTGGTGAAGGAGTTCCAGTTGTTGGCGAACATCTCGAACGCGACCACCACCGAGGTGGCGCCCTCGGGGACCCGGAAGTCCTGGTAGACCACGTGAGTCCCCGGAAGTCGAGAGTCGGCCACGGCGTAGTAGGCGTTGCCGCCGAGGTTCGGCTCGGTCGGCCACCCGCTGCCCGCGACCAGCACCCCGGGCTGCCCGACAGAGAAGCTCCCGTCGCCGCTCTGGGCAACGGTCCAGCCGGCGAAGGTGCCCGCCTCGAAACTACCGTTGATCAGCAGGTTGTCGCCGCCGTTGACGCTGCCGTCACCGCAGGACGTGCAGTCTTCCCGGCAGCGGTCGGAGGGTCCCGGTCCCGCAACCGGTGGCTCGCAGCTCTCGTTTCCCTGGGTCGTGCCGTCTCCGCAGAACTCCGGCCGGCAGGTCGCCGAGCATCCGTCGCCGGAGGTGTTGTTCCCGTCGTCGCAGAGCTCGCCGGCGGAGAGATCGGTCACTCCGTCGCCACAGAAGCGGCACTCTGAGCGGCACTCGTCGGGCAAACCCGCCGGTTGTCCCGGAGGATCGCAGGTCTCGCCGGGATCCACATTGCCGTTGCCGCAGATCCAGTCCGTGCAGATCTCGCCCCATGCGGTGCCCCAGGTGTTCCAGTCGGCGACGTACTCGTTGAACGTCCAGAAGCAGCCTGTGACGGGATCGGTGTCGGCGCCGGTGTAGTCCGCCCAGCGGTTTCGCGTGCCGTCGAGGAAGGTGAAGCTGGTCCGCCCCTCCCGCAGAATCTCCACCGGGCGGGTGTTGCCCGCCGGGTCGGTCGCCGCTCGCAAGGCGAAACCGGCGCCCGGGTGCAGGCTCGGCCCGGAGATGGAGAAGGTCACGCCGAGGTCGCCGGAAGCGTTGACCGCGACGCTTGGCCAGAAGGTGCGGGTCTGTGGCGCAATCTCCTCGCCGCCGATGTCCCCTTGATCCGCAACGGTCGTCGCGCCGACGGTGGTCGCGTTCATCTGCACCCAGTGCACCGTTCCCTGGCCGGCGTCGGGGCCCGACGGAGGGGTCAGCTCGGTGGACACGTAGAGGAATCCGTTGCGCCAGACGGTGTTGCTCTGGAGCTGGCGCCCGCCGTTGTCGACGGGTGGAGCGCCGGACCACTGGGGTGCCGGGGGCGTCGGATCGAAGCTGTCGACCTGCCCCATGTTGACGAACTCCTGGGTGAAGGCCGGGGCACCCAGGGGATCGGTCAGAGCGAACAGCTGCAGAAAGGCGTTGTCGAACTCGTCCATCAGACCGTTGTAGCTGGTCAGGTAGGTGCCGACGCCGGCATCCGGGTGGGGCCCGTACAGCTTGGCGGGGCTGAGGGAGAAGTTGAACGAATCTCCGGGCGGGTCCAGAACACTGACCGTGGCAGGGCCTCCGTCGTAGAGCCCTCCGCTGCCGACGCCTTTCGCGATGACGAGCACCCGGGCATCCTGCAAGAAGAAGCCGGTTGTCGAGTACTGGTTGGTCGTGATGAAGATCGCGTCGTCACCAAGGCCGAGGGCGGGGTAGTCGCCGAAGGTCTCCAGATTGTTGATGGTCAGCAGGGTGTCGACCGAGGTCTGGGTCCATGAGCCGGTCGGATCACCGGTGTCCGATACCGCCACCAGCATCCGCGAGGTCCAGGGCAGCATGGTCAGTTCGAGAGCGCTGACGATCCAGCGGTCCTCCCGGTCGTCGTACATCACCCGCGGGTCCGCGATGGTCGAAACATCCAGGGAGTCGACGAAGAAATCCCGCAGGAAGTTGGTGGACAGGAGCGTGCCGTCCTTCTGGAAGGTGGAGATGGTGATGTTCATCACGCTTACGACGTGATTCAGTCCGACGGCGCCGTGGGGGTCCGGTGGGGTTGCGTTGAGGTTGTCCAGTTGGCCCGGGGCTTCGAAGCTGCGGGCGAAGGTGGTCGTCGGCCGGGGGAAAGACTCGGTGAGGGAGCGTGGTACGGTCGCGGCGGGCGTCCCGTTCGAGGTGCTACTCGTGTTGAGCGCGATGGCGCCCTTGCCCGGCTTGACTCGCGGAACCGAACTCGCCGTCAGACGTTGGGCTCGAGCCCGGTTCTCCGGCGAGGCGACGTGGAGCACGTCGGGGAAACGCGTGCGGCTATCGACGACGCTTACCCGCATCGGCGGCTCGCGGCGCACCCACTCGTCCGGCGCCGCCGTTTTCGGTAGCGCGGACTCTTGTGACGTGTTCGAAGGGGGTGACGCAAGTCCCGGCGCCCGGTATGTGGAACAGCCGACAGTTGCGGCGATCAGCGCTGCGATCAGAATCCCCGTGCAGAGTTCGTGTCGTTGAATCATGGTGCCCATCCGTGTCCGGCTCACTTACGGTTCGCCTCGCACTACGTCAAGGCACGGACTTCAGTTGCAGCCGATCAAGCGGATCGAGCGTCCGACGAATGCTCGGGACGGAAGCGGACACGTGTCCGCATGTTCGCTCGCAGGGAGGCGCGCGACGCGGACACCTGTCCGGTTGATCCCTAGACCGCTTCCGCTCGTTCGCCGGTGAAGCGGCCGCAGGTCAGGAAGGACGCGATGCGCTCGGCGACGGCGGGTGACAACACGAGCGCGGTGTGGGACACCTGCATCACCAGGTACTCGGTGCAGCCCGGAAGCTTGCTCTCCGAGAGGGAGACCATGCCGTCGTTGGGTTCACGGAACCGGGTGACCAGTTGACCCAGCCCCACAGGCATCGTCCCCGCAATGACGCCGATCTCGCGACCTTCGGGCACCTGCCAGGAATGCACGGTGCCGTCGGTCAGATCGCGGATCGAGGCGCCGACGATCTGTTGTCCGATCTTGTGGCTCATCATCACGTCGCCCGGCCGGCTGGCGAGGTGGGGCGTCCCCAGGGTCACGACCCGGCCATCGGGTAGCCCCGAGTGGGTGCCCAGCATGGCGCGGATCACGAGGCCGCCGAGGCTGTGGCCGACCAGATGCACCCGCTCACAGTCGAGCCCCTGGACGTAGGCGGCCAGCTGCCGGCCGTTGGCCTCCAGGTCTTTTCGCACCGAGGGGTAGGAGAACTTATGGGTGCGAAAGCCCATCTGTTGGAGGCGCAGCGACAGCGGGCTCATGGCCCAGCTGTACATCCACAGGCCGTGGACCAGCACCACCGTTTCGCCGTTGACGGCTCGTTGCGGGGTGTTCGACATCGAACGATTCTATCCGACAGTTTGGGGCTCGGCGAAGTGAGGGCGGTATACTCTTCCAAATGCGGACGGCGCCGGCCGGCTGCATAGGGGGGAACATGCCGCGAATCGCGCCGCGACTCATCTTCGCGCTGGTTTGGCTGGCGTGTGTCACCGCGGCCTCCGCGGCGGATTCCCTCGAGGCAACCCTCGAAAAGTGGCGCGACCGCGGGATCAACGATTCGGCCGGACCGGTATCTCTGAGCCCGCCGCTGCTGGCCGACGAAGGCCTCGCGGCCCCGTTTCTCGAGCGCCTCCAGGGTGAGGGGGTCCGCATTGCGGTCCGCCCCGGCGCCGATCGAAGCGACGTCCTGGCCCTCTACGACGACATCCTCCGGGGCCTCGACGACGGGGGTGACGAACTCGTGGTGGTGGCCGAAGACCCGGTCCCGTCGACGCCGGGCCGCGAGGGCCGCGCGCGGTTGATCCTGAGCAACCGCTCGGCTCGGCCGATCCGTGACCTCTCGATCTCCCGGCTGCGCTGGGTTGCGACGTTCACCGAGGCCACCCGGCAGGTGATGACGCCGGAGCCGGGGCCGGATCGCTGGGACCTGGAAGGACGCGCCCTGCCTCTCGAGGCCGGGGCGGGGGAGAGCCTCGAGCCCGGTGCGGAGCTGGTTCTCGAAGTCCGGTTTGCCGAGCCGGTGCCCGGACATCTGGGGGTGCCGAACCTGCTCGTCGCCTTCACCGACGACGAAGGCAACCGGCGCCGCCTCGTGCCTCCGATTGAGCTGCGCCGCAGCGATCGGAGCCCGCCTCCGGCAGAGGCGAAGTCCGGACCCCTGAGCCAACCCGAGAGTTGCGCACCCGAAGCGACGGGCAGTCTGGTCAATACCCGTGTTCCTTCCTGCATCGGCATGGGGGACACCTGCCAGAAGCTCGTCGGAGATGGGGACTACGTCGTGTTTCTCCAGGAGGAGAATCAGGTAGAAGTCGACTTTGACGGTAACGGCCGGGTCTCCTTCTACGACTCGGGAAGGGTCACCCTCTACCGCATCGGCACCGAGGAGGTGCGCTACCTGGGAATCTCCGAGGACTTCGTTGCCGACGGCGATCTCGTGGCCTGGGAAGAGGGGGACACCTTCCGCTGGCACCGGATTTCCACCGGAGAGACGTCGGAGCCGATCGCCGGCCGGGATGTAGATATTCGCGGAGGACGGATCGCCTACTACGGTGCCGGTTCGGTCGCCGGTGGCGAAGGAGATGCGCCCTGGAGATTGCGGGTTCTCGACACCATCAGCGGAGAGGAGTTCAACACCGGTATCGGCGCCGACGAGCCGGTCCTGGGCGATAACGTGGTGTTCTACAAGCGCCAGGTGCGCTCCGACGGCTACTGGTTCCTCTGGTACGTCTGGTCCGAACTCTACTGGATCCGGCTTCCCGGGGCGGACCACCTGCCCGAGGGGCCGCAGTTCGCGGGGATGGAAGTCGAGGACTTCTGGTTCTGGTACTACGGCTTCGCGGGGTCGATGCGCACGGACGGAGACGCGGCGACCGCCTTCGACGGCCGGGCCGCCTGCGCAACCTTCCCCGGCGGGCAGACCCGTTGTTTCGATTCCTGGGCCTGGCCGTTTCTCCAGGCCGGGGCGATGGCCTACTCCGACCGGGATGGGCGTCTCGGACTGTATGACATCGATGCAGGCGCGCAACGCTCGCTCGACGCCCACGGGGTTCCCGTGCGCTTCGACGGTAAGCAGCTGACGTTCGCGTACCGTTGCGCCGACGGCTGCGGCTACCAAAACCTGGGGATCGTGGACACTCGCACCGGCGCTCTCGAGGCGATCAACGGTGGACGGATCAGTCTCCCGTTCGAATTGACGTCCCTCTACGAGCGACAGTTCGGGCCGGCGTATGTCTGGCAACAGTTCACCGGACCCGGTTGCGGTGAAGAGGACTACCGGCTTCACTACCACGACAGCCGCACCGGGGAAACCGTGCGCACCAGTTGGACCGCCGGATCCTATGGCGGTATCCGCCCGCAAGGGGACGAGCGGCTGTTCAGCTTCAACCTGGGCCAGTGGCGCCAGGACACCGATCTGGATCCGCATCCGGGCAAGCCGGGTACCGCGATGCTGGCCTACTACGTCTTTCCTTGCCACGGCTTCGAGGATTTGGAAAACCACGTCGACAAGGCGTCGGTCGACGATCCGGCTCATCGGGTGGCGCTTCAGGAGCGTGTGCAGCGCGCCCGCCAGGCCTTCGAAGCCGGAGACACGTACACCGCCGCCGAGGCCTTTTGCGCCATGGCCGAGGGAATGGCCTTCGCGCCCCCTGGAGGCATTGCCCCGCGTTCGGCCGAGATCGTCACCACCTGTCTGCAGAGCGCCGCCGTGGCCCTCGGGATCTTTCCCGAGGAAGGTTTCTGCGCGTCCTTCGACAACTGCGCCGTTTCCCCCAACCCCGGGCAGGCGGACTTCGACGGCGACGGCATCGGCGGGGCCTGCGACATCTGTCCTTGGGATCCGGACCCCGGGCAGCTCGACGGGGACGGCGACGGCTTCGGCGATGCCTGCGAGCTCTGCCCGGACCTCGCCGAGCCGGAGCAGTTCGACTGGGATCACGACGGAATCGGCAACAGCTGCGACAACTGCGCCTCTCACGCCAATCTCGATCAGGCCGACCGGGACGGTGACGGTTGGGGCGATGCTTGCGATCCATGCCCGGACCTGTCCTTCGAAGGGCGCCTCGAGGACCTGGACCGGGACGGCATCGGAGATCTCTGCGACCCGGACATCGACGGGGACGGCATCGAGAACGACGACGACCCTTGTCCCCGCGCTGAGGAGCATGTCGACCGGGACGGCGACGGTTTCTGCGACGATGAGGACAACTGCCCGAGGGACGCCAACCCCGGCCAGGAGGATCGGGACGCGGACAACCTCGGGGACGTATGCGATACCTGCCCCGATGTGGCTTATGGCGGCTCCGACGTCGATCACGACGGTTGGGGCCGGGACTGCGACAACTGTGTCGAGGTTTCCAACCCGGACCAGGAGGACCGTGACGGCGACGGGGTCGGCGACGCGTGTGACGGCTGCCCTGATACCCCTGACCCTGAGCAAGGGGATCCCGACGGCGATGGGCGGGCCAACGCCTGCGATGACGACGACGACGGCGACGGTCAACCCGACGACGAGGATCCCTGTCCGCGGGACGCCCGGGACGATGCCGACGGCGACGGGTTGTGCGCCGACGTTGACAATTGTCCCGAGCTGCCGAACCCGGACCAGAGCAACCTGGACGGTGACGAGTGGGGTGACGTCTGCGACCGCTGCCCCGAGTACGAGGGGAACCCGACCGACCGGGATGGCGACGGCTGGGGCTATTCGTGCGACAACTGTTCCTGGGATACGCCCAACCCCGATCAGCTCGACAGTGACGGCGACGGTGTCGGCGACGCCTGTGACGGCTGTCCCGCCATCGCCGATCCGCTGCAGCCCGACATCGACGGCGACGGTATCGGAGACTTCTGCGATCCCTGCCCCGGATCGACCATCGATGACGTCGACGGCGACGGCCTCTGCGGCAATCAGGACACCTGCCCGACGATCTACGATCCGGCCCAGGCCGATGAAGACGGGGACGGCGCCGGNGACCTCTGCGACAACTGTCTCGGTTTGCCCAACCCGGGGCAGGAGGACCTGGACGAGGACGGGCAGGGGGACGCCTGTGACGCCTGCCCCGGCGACTCGTCGGACGATATCGACGGCGACGGTGTTTGCGGTGACCTCGACAACTGTCCCGAGACCCCGAATGCCGACCAGCTGGACAACGATGCCGACGGCCAGGGGAACGCCTGCGATCCCTGCCCGGACGTACCGGGGATCGACACCGACGGCGACGGCATCTGCGATCTCGAAGACATCTGTCCCGCGGTGCCCGACCCCGATCAGCTGGATTCCGACGGCGATGGTCTGGGGGATGCCTGCGAAGCGTGCCCCTTCGATCCGTTCAACGATCAGGACGAGGACGGCATCTGTGGCGATGTGGACAACTGCCCGGGGCGGCCCAACCCAGGCCAGCAGGACGGCGATCTCGACGGTCTGGGGGACCTCTGCGACAACTGCGACGACGTGCCGAACCCCGATCAATCGGATCGCGACCGGGACAACCTGGGCGATGCCTGCGACAACTGTCCCGACCGGGCCAACTTCGGCCAGCACGACCGGGACCGGGACGGGATCGGGGATGTCTGCGATCTCTGCCCCGACGAGGCGGCCAACGATCCCGACGGCGACGGAATCTGCCAGTCCGAGGATCCATGTCCCGAAGATCCGCTGAATGACGCCGACGAGGACGGACTGTGCGCCGACGTCGACAACTGTCCGGACATCTCCAACCCGCTTCAGGAAGACACCGATCTCGGCGCCGAGGCCGAGCTGATTCAATGGGCGAGTTCGGCCACGGCCAGCAGCGAGTTCACCCCCGACCACTGGGGCGCCGTGCAGGCGACCGGCCCGCCGGACACCGGGAGCTGCGTCAGCCGCTCCAGCGCCTGGTCCCCCCTCGAGGGCGGGGATGCGCCCGAGTGGCTCGAGTTGCGCTACGAACCTGCCCATCGAGTCAGCGGGATCCGCATCCGCGAGACCTACGAGGCGGGATCGGTCTTCCGCATCGAGCTGATCGATACCGGAGGCGTCTATCGGGAGATCTGGTCCGGCGATGACCCGGCCCGCTGCAACGACGAGTTCGTCCTGCGCTGGGAGACCACTGCCTACGAGGTCGCCGGGGTGAGGATTCACACCCGCATTCCCGAGTGGGAAGAGATCGATGCGGTCGGCCTGTACTACCGCGGGCTACCGGCCGAGCCCGACGGCGTGGGTGACGCGTGTGACAACTGCCCCCTGGTCCCGAACCCCGACCAGTCGGACAGCGACGGCGACGGAATCGGCGACGCCTGCCAGTAGCCCGCAGCAAACCCTCCCCGGGCTGTGAGAGAATCGCCGCTCGATTCGACGGAGGGACCCATGGCTCAGCAGGACTCGCAGGAAGCGGCGGAACAGCAGGCGAACGGGGCGGCACAGGAGGCGGCGCCGCCCTCGACCGATGCAGGCGCCGCCCAGGCCACCGAAGCAGCAGAGGCCGCCCAGGCGGCGGACGGGGCGGAAGCCTTCGACTGGTCGACCCTGCCCGAATGGGCCCCCGACCCGCTGGCCGAAGCATGGGCCATGGTGGTCGAGCACCCGATCCTCGGCGCCCTGGCGATCGTCCTGGTCTCGCTGGTGCTGGCCAAGATCGTCGACCTGTTCGTGACCCAGGTACTCAAGCGCCTGACCGCCCGCACCCGGTCCGACGTCGACGACCAGTTGGTCGCCAAGATGCACCGACCGGTCTTCCTCTCGGTATTCTTTACCGGGTTGATCATCGCGACCCACGTCATGCGGCTGCCGTCGGGTGTGGAGTGGGCGACCATCGGCATCATCAAGACCCTGCTGATCGTCGTCTGGTTCCAGGCGCTCTTCGGTTCCTGCCGTCTGCTGCTCGACGCGTTGAGACGCCAGGGGGAACGCTTCAAGCTGATCGAGGATCGCACCATTCCGCTGCTGGACATGGTGGGCAAGCTGCTGATTCTCGGCGGCGCCAGCTACGCGATCCTGCTGGCCTGGAATATCGATCCCACTGCCTGGCTGGCTTCGGCCGGGGTCATCGGCCTCGCCGTGGGTTTCGCCGCCAAGGACACCCTGGCCAACCTCTTCGCCGGTTTCTTCATCCTGACCGACGCCCCCTACAAGATCGGCGACTGGATCCAGCTCGATACCGGTGAGCGGGGCAAGGTGGTCAACGTAGGCATCCGCAGCACCCGGCTCCAGACCCGGGACGACATCGAGGTCACCCTGCCCAACGCGGTGATCGCCAACGCCAAGATCGTCAACGAATCCGGAGGCCACTGGATCAAGGAGCGGATTCGCCTCAAGTTCGGCGTGGCCTACGGATCGGATCTCGATCAGGTCTGCAAGGTGGTCAACCAGGTGGCGATCGATCACCCCGAGATCATCGACAGCCCGACCCCCCGGGTGCGCATGCGGGGCTTCGGCGACTCGAGCGTCGACTTCGAGCTCCTCTGCTGGATCGACGACCCGGTCAACCGCGGGCTACGAACCCACGAGCTGTTCATGGAGATCTACCGGGTGTTCAAGCGGGAGAACATCGAGATTCCCTACCCGAAGCGGGATGTCTACCTGCACCAGATGGGAGGGGAGGGCTAGCGGCCGGGCCGAAGGCGCTAGCCCGGCAGCCGGTAGTCCAGCTCGTAGCGGTGCTGGGAGCCCTCTCTCTGGATCGTCATGGTGCCTTCGATCCCTTCGAGATCCCCGGTGCCCGACTCGGGCACGATGGTGACCTCGAGGGTTTGGCCGTCGGCGCCCATGACTCCCCGGTGCTGAAGCACGAAGCTGCCGTCGCGCCCCTGTAGCGTGCCGCTGAAGCGTTCGATCGCCACGTAGGCGCCGCTGGGCGATGGGGGGCCGCCCCAAGCCAGCATCTGCCCGCTGGACGAGCCGACGAGGCTGCCCCGAAAGGTCTTGGTCATGGCCAGGCGGGAGAAGCGGCCATCTTCTTCCTGGTGGTCCCAGTCCCGCGGCTCGAGCTGGATATCGAACTCGCCGCTGATCTTGTGCATGACAGGCTCTCCGGATTGAACTGCGCCGCAAAGCCCCAGGGCCACGGCAACGATCAGGACAGGGCGGATGCTAGAGCCACTCACTGATGTATTTCTCCCGGGCGAGCCGCCAGAAGACCACGAGGAAGGCGGTCAGCGGGATCGCCAGGATCATTCCCAGGATGCCCTGAAGGGCCGAGCCCCAGAAAAAGACGGCGACGATGATCACAACCGGGTGGAGCCCGGTGCGGTCGCCCATGATTCGCGGGGTCAGTACGTAGCCTTCGATCATCTGCACGATGGTGAAGATCACGATGACCAGGGCGAAGGTGACCGGGCCGCCTCCCTCCTGGAAGTAGGCCAGCGGCAGGCCGATACCGAGGCCGATGATGCTGCCGAGGTAAGGGATGATGTTGAGGAAGCCGAGCATCAATCCCAGCACGAAGCCGTAGCGCAGCCCCACGGCGCTGAACCCGATGGCGAACAGGAGCCCCTGCAGGAACGCGATGATCAGCTGGCCGCGGAAGAAGGCGACGATGATGTTGATGAACTCGGTGATCAGGTAGACGACGTCTTCCCGGGTCTCCGCCTTGAGGAAGGGGAACCAGTGGGACATGTCGCCCCCCTTGGGGCGTCCGCCGGCGGCCATCAGGAAGAAGGCGAAGTAGACCGGCAGCACCGCCCAGGCGACCAGGGTGCCGATGCCGCGGAAGATGCCGCGCCCGGCGGAGAGCGCTCCCACCCCGAACTTCTGCAGGCCGTCGAGGAGTGCCTCCTGCTGGGAGCGTGCCGCCTCCTGGATGCGCTGGCCCCAGGGATTCTCTTCGAAGAACTGGCGCACCACGGGAAGCTCGGCCTTGACCCGGGTGGAGGTCTTGTCCCACCACTCGGGTGCGTGGGACACCAGCTCGGAGATCTGATCGAAGGCGATGGCGCCGAAGAACCAGCCGAAGCCGACCACCGGCAGCAGGATCGAGAGGCAGACCACCACCAGGGCGACCACCGGCGGCATCTTGAGCTTGGTCCGCAGCAGCCGGAAGTAGGGGGAGAAGGTCAGCGCCGCGATGCCCCCGACCGCCAGGGGCAGGAACACGTTGGAGAAGCGGCCGAAAAAGGCGGCCAGCACCCAGCCGAGGCCGAGGACCGCGGCGAGGATGATCGCGGCGGAGAGAATCGTGGCCGCCGCGGCGATGGCCGTCTGTTGGCGTGGGCTCAGGTCGAGCAGCTTGCGCTCCCGGGGTGCTTGGTCGCTCATCGATCGAGATGATACA
Organism: Acidobacteria bacterium Mor1; assembly: GCA_001664505.1. GTDB lineage: Bacteria > Acidobacteriota > Polarisedimenticolia > Polarisedimenticolales > Polarisedimenticolaceae > Mor1. Next base: position 1,537,124 of record CP011806.1, on the reverse strand, counting down.
CGGCCCTGGCCGCGGAATTGCGGTCAAAACCGGCGCCCGCGGCACCGGACCCGACGGTCCGGTGCCGAAGGCTTCCTCGATGACTACGCGCCCGAGGTCCCCAGGGTTCCCTCGGGGAAGGGACGCTTAGAACAGCAGCCGGTAGATCGCGCGCAGGTCGGTACCCGGCAGCTGGACGAAGTCCTTGAGCCGCGAGGTGTGCAGCCGCGCCTCCTCGTCACCCAGGTTGAAGCCCTGGATCGAGAAGTCGTGGACGAAGCCGGCATGGGAGAAGCGGTAGCCGACCGCGGCGTTGATCAGGGTGTAGCCCTCGGTGCGGGTCTCGTTCATCGAGATGCGGTCCTGATCGTCGAACTGCCGGACATGGGCGTTGGCGTACAGGTTCTGACCCCGGTAGCGGATGCCCACGCCCAGGCTGGTGGCCGGGATTCGGGGCAGGTTCATGCCGCCGTCACGCAGTTCGCCGCGGACGGTGTCGCCGACGAACTCCAGGTCCAGGTCGTGGCCGTCGCCGTGGAGCAGCTCGAACAGGCCCGAGAGTTCGAAGCCGCGGAACTCGGCGTCGGCCTGGGTGAACTGGAAGACCGGGAGGCCGTCCTCGATACCGCCGGTGGCCAGCTCGTAGATGTAGTTGTCGTACTGGGTCATGAAGACGTTGAGTTCACCGGTCAGGCGGCCGGTGCGCTTGCGCAGCGAGACGTCCAGGCCGCGGGCGGTTTCGTTGCGCAGGTTGGGATCACCGACCTCGAAAGAGAGCGTCGCCACGTGAGGGCCGCAGGAGAACAGCTCCTCGGCACCCGGCGCGCGCACCGCGTGGGTGACCGTCGCGCCGAGGGAGAAGTCCGGCCCGGGCAGCCACACGGCGCCGAAGGAACCGGAGAGGTTGTCGAAGTTGCGGGAGGTCGGGTTGAGGCAGTCCGCCTCGGCGGCGGTGGTCGCCTCGGTGGTGCTCTCCTGGTTCTCCAGGCGCAGGCCGAACTCGTAGTGGACCTTCTCCTGCTCCAGGCGCTCCAGAGCAAACAGCGCAACGCTTTCGGTCTGGCTCTCGGGCAGGAACGCCTCGGCGCCGATCGCTTCCAGATCCCGCTCGGAGACCTGCAGGCCGATCACACCGCTGAGGCGCTTGCCGGCGCCGTGCTTCAGTTCGAAACGAGCGTCGACCGCTTCGGTGAAGAACTCGGTGCCGACCTCGGCGCCCTCCAGCTCGGCATGCTCGTAGTCGGTCACGCCGGCGCGGAAGTCGAAGGTGTCGAACAGCGCACCCTCGGCGAGGTTGAAGCTGGAGCGCACGTCGAAGCGCTTCTGCTCCATGTCGATGCGGATGCCGTCGCCGCCACTGTCCACGCCGACGTTGCGAGAGAAGATCGATTCCTCTTCCTCTTCTTCCTCGAGCTCGGCGGGAATACCGTAGTCGGTGTCGAACTCGCGGACCGACACACCGAAGAAGCCCCAGTCACCTACGGCGGAAACGCCCGCGGTGATGGTCTCGGATTCGACGGAGCTGTTGGGCAGGGTGCCGAAGGGGCTCTCGGGATCTCCCTGGACGCCCTGACCGGGAATGTCCACATCCTCGGTCTCGCGGCTGACCGCGTCGACGTGCCAGGCGAAGGAGGTGCGTCCTCCGGTCTGGATGCCCCCGTCGAGGACGACGGCGCCGGTCTGTTCCTCGGCGGCGCTGCCGTAGCGCAGTTCGACGCTGCCGCTCAGGGAATCGGACGGCACGTAGGAGGGGACCCGGTTGTCCAGGATGTTGACGACGCCGCCGACGGCGGAGCTGCCGTAGAGCAGGGTGGCGGGGCCGCGGACGACCTCGATCTGCTGGGCGGTGGCGATGTCCGAGGAGACGGCGTGGTCCGGGCTGGTCGTCGACGCGTCACCGACATCGACACCTCCCTCGAGCACCCGGATCCGTCCCGCGTCCTGGCCGCGGATGATCGGCCGGCCGGCGCCGGGGCCGAAACCGGTGGAGCGCAGGCCCGGCTGGGAGGAGAGGGTCTCACCGAGGGTCAGTCCGCCTTGCTGGCTGATCTCGGAGCGGTCCATCACGTTGACCGGCGAAACCACCTCGCCGGTGCCGCGACCGCTGCGGGTCGAGGTGACCACGATACGCTCACGGTGCTGGGAGCGGTCGAGGGTCAGTTCCAGTTCGGCGTCGCCGCCGTTGACCGAGACCTCGGCGACCTTTCCGCCGAACAGCGAACTCCGCGCCAGTACGTGGTAGTCCCCCGACGGAACATCGGAGAAGCTGAAGCGTCCCTGGTCATCGACGTCGGTGCGGCGGTTGAGTTCGACCAGCGTGACGGTGGCGTCGCTGACGGCGGAGCCGTCGGGAGAGAGCACGCGGCCGCTGACTTCCGCGGCGCTGACGATGGAAACGGAGAACAAGCAGACCAGCAGCGTGGTGACGCACGCCTTGAACAAAGACAGACGGTTCATTCCAGACCTCGGTCGAGGCCGCATGGGCGGCTCGAAACATTGCAAAGAGGGCGGAGCGCGCTCCGCGGGCAGGGCGGCGCTGGGGCCGCAACCCTCCCTCACCAGAGGTGGTTTCACCAGATCCGGAGAGGGTGTCAGGTTGTAAGGGGAAGCCGATTCAGGAGATCGGCGGGCCGCGGGGGGCGGCGGAACCCAGGATCAACCGATCGACGGTCGCGTTCCGGGACACCTCGCCGAGGGCCGAGACCTGCCGGTCCGCGGACTCCGGAGGCGCCGGTTCCACCGGCGTCGGGGCCTCGTGCTGGATCGCACAGCCGGCGCAGGACGCCTGATCCTCGGCTTCGTGGACGTGGACCAGCGCGTGGGTCGCCCCGGCGGCTACTCCGAGGAGCAGCAGCAGGGCAAGCAGCTGGCGCTGAGCACGTTGCGGCACGCGACGGATGCTATCGATTCCCGGCCGCACCCGCAAGGCGACGCCCGGGGCCGGGGAGCCGGACGCGGACTAGGGCTGGTAGTACGGGTTTTTGCCCGAGGCGTGATCGGTGACGTCCATGATGCCCTGACATTCGGGCACCGCTTCCTTGATCATGCCTTCCACGCCGTTTTGCAGGGTGGCCTTGATCCCGCCGCAGCCCTGGCAGCCGCCGCCGAAGCGCAGGTAGGCGATGTCGTCCTTGTAGCCGACCAGATCGACGAAACCGCCGTGGGAGGCGATCGCCGGGTTGATTCGGTCGGTGATGACCTGCTGGATCTTCTCGGCCACCGGGCCCTCGGGTTTGGGCGCGCCCGCGTTGGGGGCCTCGACCTTGAAGCCGCTCTCCTCGAGGCCGTCGACGAAGTCCAGAGTGGCGCCTTCCAGGAACTTGACCTGATCAGGTGCCACGTGGAGCTTGAACGCGCCGGCGTCGATCTGGGTGTCGGCGGGATCGACGTCATCGGGGGCCACGAAGCTCAGGCCGTAGGCCACCCGGGAGGTGCCGCCGTCCTGCACGCTGATGCGCAGTCCGGCTCCGTCCCGTTGCTCGTCCTTCATGACGCCGAGAACCTTTTCCTTGGCCAGATCGGTGACGGTGATCATCAGCTCTCCTCCGTGCGAATCGCGCTAGCGCGCCGCGGTCTCGGCGGCTTCCAGGTGTTGCATCGCGGCGGCGGCGGCTCCTGCGCCGACCTTCGCCCCGCGGCTCCGTAGAGCATTTTCCAACGCCGAGAGGAAAAGCGCCACGTGGTTGGCCGAACAGGAGGCTCCCATGATGCCGACCCGCCAGACCTTGCCCTTGAGGGGACCGAGCCCGGCGCCCACCTCGATGTTGTGCCGTTCCAGCAGTTCCTTGCGCACCGAGGCTTCGTCGATACCCGCGGGCACCTCGACCGGGTTCAGCATCGGCAGCCGGTGCCCCTCCTGGTTGGCCAGGCCGATACCGATCTGCTGAAGCCCGGCGTAGAGCGCCTCGTGGTGCAGCCGATGCCGGGCGTGGCGCGCCTCGATGCCTTCCTCGAAGACCATGCGCAGCGCCTCGTAGAGGCCGTAGTTCATCGAGATCGGCGCGGTGTGGTGGTAGGCCCGCTCACCGCCCCAGTAGTTGGCCAGCAGGCTCAGGTCCAGATACCAGCTCTGGACCTTGTGTTTGCGGGCGGCCACCGCGGCCATGGCCCGGTCGCCGAGGGTGACCGGCGCCAAGCCCGGCGGGCAGCTCAGGCACTTCTGAGTGCCGGAGTAGGCCGCGTCGACGCCCCAGGCGTCGATCTCCACCGGGCAACCACCCAGGGAGGTGACGCAATCGAGGATCAACAGCGCATCGACCTCCCGGGCGGCGGCGGCGATCGCCTCGACCGGCTGCCAGGCTCCGGTGGAGGTCTCGGCGTGGACCAGTCCGACCACCTTGGGTTTGACCCGGCGGATCGTCTCGATCATCGCGTCCTCGGGGACGATCTGTCCCCAGGGCGCCTCGACCTTGGTGACCGTCGCGCCGCAGCGCTCGGAGACCTCGGCCATCCGTCCGCCGAACACGCCGTTGACGCCGATGACGGCGGCATCGCCCGGTTCGAGCAGGTTGACGAAACAGGTTTCCATGCCGGCGCTGCCGGTGCCCGACATCGGCATGGTCATGCGGTTTTCGGTCTTGAACAGGCCGCGCAGCATCTGCTGGATGCCGTCCATCAGCGCCAGGAACTCGGGATCGAGATGTCCCAGCACCGGGGCGGACAGCGCCCGCAACACGCGGTCATGGACGTCGCTGGGGCCGGGCCCCATCAACATCCGTCGGGTCGGCCTCAGCTCGGCGGTCATGGGCCCTACTCCTCGGAGGTGTTTCCGGTCAGGTTTTGAAGCATCTTGCGGCTGCCCTGGAGCGCCACACGTTGGGTATACAGGTTCAGGGCGCGAAGGCCACCCAGTTCTTCACCTCCGCCGGCCCGGCCGGGGCCTCCATGGAGGCTCTGGGGCAGGGCAACGCCGGATCCGGGCGCCTGTTCGGCCATCTTTTCCGACCCCAGGTAGATCCGGCCGCTGAAAGGGCCGGCCGCCGCCAGGAAGGTCGCGGCGTTGTCGTCGGAGTCGCTGTAGTAGGAGGCGACCAGGCTTCCGCCGCCCATGGCGACGAGCTCCGCGGCCTTTTCGGCCGAGCCGTCGTAGGGCAGCAGGGTCGCCACCGGCCCGAACACCTCCCGGCGGTGGACCAGATCGTCGGCGCCGGTGTCGTCGTTGCGCAGCAGGGTCGGGGCGAAGAAGTAGCCCTTGCCCGCCTCGGCGCCGGCTCCGTCGACCCGCTCACCATGGCCGTGAACGATCTTCGACTCCGCCGCCAGGCTCTTGGTGCCCTCGATGGCGTCGGCGAGCTGGGCGTCGCTGGCCAGGGGACCCATGGTCACCGACGGATCGGTGGGGTTCCCGACCACCACGTCCCCCATCCGCTGGGCCAGCTCGGCCTGGATCGTATCGGCGTGTTCCGCCGGTATGAAGATGCGTCGCACGGCGGTGCACTTCTGACCGCTCTTCTGGGTGATCTCACGAAAGACATCGTTGAGGAACAGGCCCCAGGTTTCCGAAGAGGGTTCGACGTCGCCGGCCAGCACCGCCGAGTTGAGGCTGTCCGCCTCGACGTTGACCCGGGTGCACTGGGCCAGCAGGTTGTCGCCGCTCTTGAGCTTGAGCGCGGTGTCCGCCGATCCGGTGAACGCCAGCACATCCTGGGAATCCAACCGGGACAGCAGATCGCCGGCGGAACCGCAGATCAAGCTCATCACGCCGTCGGGAACCACGTCCGCCTCGACCAGGATCTCGATGCAGCGCTCGGTGACCATCGCGGTGCTGGTCGCCGGTTTGATGATCACCGGCATGCCGGCGAGGATCGCGGCGGCCGCCTTTTCGGCGAAGCCCCAGGCCGGGAAGTTGAAGGCGTTGATCAGCACGGCGGCGCCCCGCAGAGGGACCCGTACGTGTTCGCCCCAGAACCGGGCGGAGCGGCCGAGCTTCTGCCCCTCGCCGTCGACGATGACCTTGTTCGGCCCCAGGGCCGAGGCCAGGGCGCCGTAGTAGTGCAGGGTGCCGGTGGCGCCGTCCAGGTCGAACTTGGCGTCCCGGCGGGTGGTGCCGGTGTTCTCGAGAGACAGGGCGATCAGCTCGTCCCGCTTCTCGTAGAGCGCCTTGGACATGTTCTTGAGCAGCTCGCCCCGGGCCAGGAAGTCCAGCTCCCGCAGGGCGGATCCGCCCCGCTCCCGGGCGTAGGCCAGGGCGGCGCCGAAATCGACCCCCTGGCTCGAGGCCTGGGCAATCGCCTCCTCGGTCGAGGGGTTGTACAGGGTGGCAAAGCCGCCGTCGGCCTCGTGCCAGCCCCCGCAGACGTAGCTCTTGAGGGTTTTCATCGGTTTCAGTCGTCCTTCGAGCCGAGCAGCTTGGCCTTCATCAGGTCCCGGTTCATCCGGGCGATGTACTCGATGCTGATCGATTTGGGACAGGCATTTTGGCAGGCTCCGTGGTTGGTGCAACTACCGAAGCCTTCCTGGTCCATCTGGGCCACCATCGCCTCGACCCGCTTGTAGCGTTCGGGCTGCCCCTGGGGCAGGAGACCCAGGTGGGAGACCTTGGCGGAGGTGAACAGCATCGCCGAGGCGTTGGGGCAGGCGGCGACGCAGGCGCCGCAGCCGATACAGGTCGCCGCGTCGAATGCGGCGTCGGCGTCCGTCTTCGGAATCGGGGTCGCGTTGGCGTCCACGGCGTTGCCCGTGCGCACCGAAACGTAGCCCCCCTTCTGGATGATCCGGTCGAAGGCGCTGCGGTCGACGACCAGGTCCTTGAGCACCGGGAACGCCGTGGCGCGGAAGGGCTCGATCCAGATCTCGTCCCCGTCCTTGAAGCTGCGCATGTGGAGCTGGCAGGAGGTGATCGCCTTCTGTTTGCTGTGGGGTACGCCGTTGATCACCATGCCGCAGGAACCGCAGATGCCCTCGCGGCAATCGTGCTCGAAGGCGATGGGCTCCTGACCCTTCTCGACCAGCTCTTCGTTGAGGATGTCCAGCATCTCGAGGAACGAGGCGTGTTCGCTGATGTCCCGCGCTTCGTACTTCTCGAACCGGCCCTTGTCGTTCGGGCCCGCCTGCCGCCATACGTGTAGGGTCAGGTTCATTACTTGTAGCTCCGCTGGGAAGGCTGGACGTACTCGAAGGTCAGTTCCTCGACGTTCTTGCGCTGGGCCTGGTTCTCACCGGTCCACTCCCAGACCGAGGCGTGGGAGAAGCGCTCGTCGTCGCGAGCCGCCTCACCTTCGCCGGTCTGGTGCTCTTCGCGGAAGTGACCGCCGCAGGACTCGTCCCGGTCCAGGGCGTCCCGGCACATCAGTTCACCCTGCTCGAGGAAGTCGGCGACCCGGCCGGCCCGCTCCAACTCCTGGTTCAGGTCGGCGCCGACACCGGGCACCCGCACGTTCTCCCAGAACTCCTCGCGCAACGCCGGGATCTTCTGCAGCGCCTCTTCCAGGCCGGCCTTGTTGCGGGCCATGCCGCACTTGTCCCAGATGATGCGGCCCAACTCCCGGTGGAAGGAGTCGGCGGTGCGCTTGCCCGAAGCGGTCAAGAGCCTCTGGATGCGGTCGTTGACCTGTTGCTCGACCCCTTTGCAGTCGGCGTGATCTTCGGCCACCGGATCCAGGCCGCCCCGGGCCAGGTAGTTGCCGATGGTGTAGGGGATCACGAAGTAGCCGTCGGCCAGCCCCTGCATCAGGGCGCTGGCGCCGAGGCGGTTGGCGCCGTGGTCGGAGAAGTTGGCCTCGCCGATGGCGAACAACCCGGGGATGGTGGTCATCAGGTTGTAGTCGACCCACAGCCCGCCCATGGTGTAGTGCGGGGCGGGGTAGATGCGCATCGGCATCTCGTAGGGGCTTTCGCCGGTGATGCGCTCGTACATGTCGAACAGGTTGCCGTAGCGCTCGCCGATGGCGGGAGCTCCGAGACGGCCGATGGCGTCGGCGAAGTCGAGGTACACCCCGTTTTTCAACGGTCCGACGCCCCGTCCCTCGTCGACGACTTCCTTGGCCCGGCGGGAGGCGATGTCCCGGGGGGAGAGGTTGCCGAAGCTGGGATAGATCCGCTCCAGGTAGTAGTCCCGGTCCCCTTCGGGAATCTGCGCCGCCGGCCGGTTGTCGTCGGCCTTCTTCGGCACCCAGATGCGGCCGTCGTTGCGCAGCGACTCACTCATCAGGGTCAGCTTCGACTGGTAGTCGCCGCTCTGGGGGATGCAGGTCGGGTGGATCTGGGTGTAGCAGGGGTTGGCGAAGCCGGCACCCCGGCGATGGGCCCGCCAGGCGGCGCTGACGTTACAGGCCTTGGCGTTGGTCGAGAGATAGAACGCGTTGCTGTAGCCGCCGGTGGCCAGCACGACCGCGTCGGCGGTGTAGGAGCGGACGGTGCCGTCGACCATGTCCCGGGTCACGATGCCGCGGCAGCGGCCGTCGACCAGGATCACGTCGAGCATCTCGTGGCGGGGGAACATCTTGACCCCACCCAACTCGATCTGGCGGGCCAGCGCCTGGTAGGCGCCGAGCAGCAGCTGCTGACCGGTCTGTCCCCGGGCATAGAAGGTGCGCGAGACCTGGGCGCCGCCGAAGGAGCGGTTGGCCAGCATGCCCCCGTACTCCCGGGCGAAGGGCACGCCCTGGGCCACGCACTGGTCGATGATGCTGACGCTGATCTGGGCCAGCCGGTAGACGTTGGACTCCCGGGCGCGGAAGTCACCCCCCTTGACCGTGTCGTAGAACAGGCGGAAGACGCTGTCGCCGTCGTTCTGGTAGTTCTTCGCCGCGTTGATGCCGCCCTGGGCGGCGATGCTGTGGGCCCGGCGCGGACTGTCGTGGTAGCAGAAGCAGCGCACGTCGTAGCCGAGTTCGGCCATGGTTGCCGAGGCCGAGGCACCGGCCAGGCCGCTGCCGACCACGATCACGCTGAGCTTGCGCTTGTTGGCGGGGTTGACGAGCTTCATCTCGAAGCGGTGGTTGTCCCAGCGCTTCTCGATCGGGCCCGAAGGAATGGCTGCGTTGAGCTCCATGCGTCCGAACCTCCTAGAGCGAGATCACGCCGAGCATGACCGACAGGGGAATCGAGATGTTGCCGGCCAGGACGACCAGGGCGATGCCGGCGGCCAGTGGGCGCCGCACGCGCAGGATCGTGTTGTTGGTCAGCGACAGCGTCTGGGTCATGCTCCAGATGCCGTGGTAGAGGTGCATCGCGAGGGCCAGGTTGGCGACGATGTAGACCACCGATACCGGCCAGCGCTGGAATGCGAGCACCACGTTCTGGTACACCGCGCCGTACTCGAACTCGCGGTGGACCGTGCCGACGGTCAGATGCAGCAGGTGATAGACGATGAAGGCCAACAGGATCACGCCACCCCAGCGCATGGTGCGTGAGGCGTAACTCATGCTGACGTCGTCGAACTTCTTGTACCCGGTGCCGCGGGCCTTGCGAGAGGCCGAGGTCAGGGACAGGGCCGACCAGATGTGCAGACCGACGGCGGCCAAGAGGCCGAGGCGCGCCAGCCAGATGGCCTGATAGTGACCGAGCAACGGCTTGCCCAGCTCGCGCAGACCGGCGGCGTAGGCGTCGTACTTCTCGGCACCCTGGTAGATCTTGAGGTTCCCCGCCATGTGGCCGAGGATGAAGCCGACCAGCATCAGGCCCGTGACGGCCATCACGACTTTCTTGCCGATCGTGCTTTGGTAAAGAGCCAGAACTCCGCGCATGAAAGCTCCCGTTCCAACGTACTGAAGGGAAAGGATGATAGTCTTTCCCCCCTCTCCGTTCCAGACGTTTCCGGGCCTTCCTCCGAGGGGGTGGCCCGCGCCGGTTCGGAACCTAGGTTAGCTGCGTGAACGCCTCGAGCCCCGCCAGCGCTTCCCGCTCCGACGGCCCCGGGATCCCACGTTGGATTCCGGCCATCGCCGCCCTGTCTGCATTGGCCTCGACGGGCATCTACCTGCATCGCGCCGGCAACTACTTCTTCGGCGACGACTTCGAGTTGTTGGCCGACGCCTACCGCGGGGTTACGCTCTGGGAGCCGGTCTCGGCGCACCTGCGCCCGCTGGTGCGGCTGTGGTTCGAGCTGTTGGCGCTGTGGCCTTCGGCCCCATTCGGGCATCTGGCGTCGCTGGGACTCCACGCCGGCGTGTCGCTGATCGTGGCCTGGTTCGTCCGGTCGGTCGGTCAGTCGCCCCGGGTGGCCGCAACTGCCGGCCTCTTGTTCTACGGCAGCTTCCTGGCCAACGAGGCGGTCTACTGGATCTCGGCCATCGGGGTGATCCTCTGCGTCGGCTTTTCGCTCCTGGCGTTGATCGCCGATCTCAAGGGGCGCACCTGGGCCGCTCTCGGGATGCTGGTGACGGCGTCGCTGGCCTACGAACTCTGGATCGTCGTTCCGTTTCTGATGCTGCTGCGCAGGGAGCGGCCGCTCTGGACCCGGGTCCCTCCGTTCGCCCTGCTGGCGCTCCACGCGGTGCTCTACCTGCAGGTGATCGACCGGGGTACGTCCGCCTACGGCGGACTGTCCTTGACCGACCTTCCGGTGCGGATGTCCCTCTACATCTATCGGCTGGCCTCACCGCTGCTCGGGTTCCCCGAGGTCTGGATGGCGCTGGCGATCGTCGGCTTGGTGGTCGCCCTGCTCGCGGTGCGGGAGTTTCGCTTCGCCGCGGCGCTCTATCTGCTCTCGACCGGACTGTTCGCCTTCTCGTCGAAGATCTCTTCGCGGTTCTACTACGTGCCCGCTCTGGCGATGATCCTGATGTTGCTGGTGCTGGCGACCCTGGGCCGGGGGCCGCGGCAACTGCGCTTCCTGGGACTGGCCGGCGTCTGTTGGCTGGCGCTGATCAGCCCGGTGATCAACTACCTCGACGGCGTCGACTACGCGAGGCTGGCGACGATGCACCGGGAGATCGCCGAGGGCGTACAGCCATCGCTGGACGGCTGGCAGCCCGGAGACCGGCACGAGGTGGTCACCCGTTTCGGTTCCGAGGCCATGGCCGGCTTCACCCGGGAGCTGCGGGGCCGGCCGAAGCTGATCTTCCTGCGCGAGGGAGCCATCGCGGGGCTGGTCCACGCCGAGGACCTGGTGAGCGTATCCCTCGGTCCGAGGGGGCTGCGGGCGGAACCTGTCCGGGATTGTCGCGATTCCAGAATGGAAATCGGCGCGGGGCGGGAGGTCGCCTGGCACTGCCTCGAGGTGTGGGAGGCGTCGGCCGGGGAATACCGCTAGCATCCGAAGCGTTGGTTTCAGCGAATACGCCTGATGCGGAGGAAACCATGAAATCGGTCCATTCGGCAGCCCTGCGCGGCGGCCTGCTCGGTCTGCTCATTCTGTCCGTCGCCGCCTGCGGCGGCGTCAACGAAGGCACGGTGCACGCCGCCAGCGGGTCTCCCGCCCAGGCCATGGCGCAGGACGGCCCCGAGGCGGTGGCGATCTTCGCCGGTGGTTGCTTCTGGTGCATGGAGCCCCCCTTCGAAAAACTGGACGGCGTCTACTCGGTGGTTTCCGGCTACACCGGCGGTGAGATAGAGGACCCGACCTACGAGCAGGTCTCCGGCGGCCGGACCAAGCACACCGAGGCTGTCGAGGTGCGCTACGACCCGACCCGCGTCGGGTACGCAACGCTGCTGGATGTGTTCTGGCGTTCGATGGATCCGACCGACGCCGGCGGCCAATTTGCTGATCGTGGTCCCCAGTACCGTACCGGAATCTTCGTTCTCGACGAGCGCCAGCGTGAGTTGGCCGAGGCATCCAAGGCGGAACTCGCAGCCAGCAACCGCTTCCAGAAACCGATCGTCGTTCCGATCGAGGCGGCCGGTCCGTTCTACGTCGCCGAGGAATACCACCAGGACTACTACAAGAAGAACGCCCGGCACTACATGCGTTACCGGGTCGGCTCCGGACGGGAGGGCTTCTTGGCCAACGCCTGGGGGGACGAGCCGCTGCCGACGCGCAAGCCGGATGTGGAGAAGGTCGCTGCTGCTGCCGCTGCTGCAGGCGGAGACTGGCGTGCCTTCGTCAAACCTGCCGACGAGTCGCTGAAACAACGCCTGACCGACCTGCAGTACCGGGTCACCCAGAAGGACGGCACCGAGCGCGCCTTCACCGGTGAGTACTGGGACAACAAACAGGCGGGGATCTACGTGGATATCGTCAGTGGAGAGCCGCTGTTCAGTTCCACCGACAAGTTCAAGAGCGGCACCGGCTGGCCCAGCTTCACCCGGCCGCTGATCGCCGAGAACGTCGTCGAGCTCGAGGACCGTTCCCACTTCATGGTGCGCACCGAGGTGCGCAGCAAGCACGGCGACAGCCACCTGGGGCACGTGTTCAACGACGGCCCCCGGCCGACCGGTCTCCGTTACTGCATCAACAGCGCCTCGTTGCGCTTCGTGCCCAGTGAGTCGCTGGAGGCCGAGGGCTACGGCGAGTTCAGCGGGTTGTTCGACGCGACCGCCGAGAACCGCTGAGTTCCCCGTCGCCGGGACAGCAGGAACAACCCCAGCGCGACCACCAGCAACAGTCCAGCGCCGATGATGCGCCGGGCCTTGCCCGCGGCAGAACCACCGGGTAGCGGCACGTAGTCCCCGTCGCCGATCACCACCACGCCGGACCAGGCGGCCGCCGGTTCGCCGGCATCCAGCGCTCGCCGCCGGGCGGCGCCCAGGGCGTCGACGACCGACGCGCCCCGGGCGAGTTCGGCATACATCCCGTCGATCAATCGTTCCGTCTCGTCGTCGCGCAGCGGCCACAGCCCGCCGATCACCGCCCGGGCACCCGCCTGGAAAAAGGCGTGAGACAGCCCGACGACCCCTTCGCCCATGACCTCCCGGCCAGCGGCGCTCTTGCAGGCCGCGAGCACCACCACCTGGCCGTCGAGGCCGAGCTCGACGATTTCCCGCACCTGGAGCAGTCCGTCCTCGCCGGGATCGCCGGGGGTCAGCAGCAGGGACGCTCGCTCGGGGTGCGAATCGTCCAGCAGCGCGTGGGCGGCGAAGTGGATCATGCGGAAGCCGGTGAGGTCCTCGGTCTTGATCAGGTGTTCGCTGGCCGACGCGCCGGTGTGCAGTTCGGATCCCGATCCGAGCCGGCGCACCGCGGCGGCGGCTTCGCGGCGGGCGTGGGGTAGGGAGCCGAGTCCTCCGACTCGATCGAGGCTCCAGGCGCGAAGCGACGAGGTTTCGCTCTGTTCGGCGCGCAGTTCCGGGTCGGCCAGGGCGAGCACGGCGTTGCCCGCCTCGGAAGGGGTGTTGCGCAGGCGCATCCAGGTCGAGATCGAGGGCGCGACGCCGATGGCGTAGCGGCGGGCAAGGGGCGCACTCTCCGGCCCTTCGCGCAGCGCATGGAACGGCAGTCGCTGGAGCGGCCCGTCGGGAACGATCAGAAGCCGCGTGACCTCGCCGGGCAGGTCGTCCAGTGCATCGGCAAGCAGCATCCCGTGCAGTCGGGCGGCAAGCTCCCCCTCGAGTTCGTCCCGCCGTTCGAGAGATCCGATGTAGAGCCGCACCGCGGCCTCCGCTTCGTCCCGGGTCGGCATCGGATACACGCGGCTCTCGCCGGCGGTGTGCACCAGGAGGGCCGAGGTGTCCGCCCGGAACAGCTGGTAGGAGAGCACCGCCTGGCCGGGAGAGAGGCTCTGCCGTAGCTGCTTCAGCTCGGGGATCTCGGGCTGCTCCAGCCTGGCGAAGCGCGGATCCTCCCGGACCAGCAGCGCCCGGGCTTCCCGTTCGTCGAGCTCCCGCTGGGTCAGGTCGGCGAGCAAGCGTTCCCGGGCGTCGTTCTCGAGTTCCGGATCCAGCAGGTCTCGCTGGATCAAGGCGATCTGGTTGAGTGCGGCCCTGCGGCGGGCCTCCAGTTCCGGAGCCGCGCCCGAAACCGTCGCGCTGCGGGTGCGGTCCAGGTGATCGAGCAGACGGCGTGAGCGCATCCGTTCGATCACCCGGTGGGCCGCCTCCATGGCTTCGTCATCGGGCAGGCCCCGGGGGTCTCCGAGGATGTAGGCGGCCGCCGAGTAGTAGACCCCGGACCAGCGTTCGAAGTGGGTCGTGCGCACCTCGTCGTCGGAGTGCAGCGTGCGCAGCATCTCGACGGCATCGAGGGCGGCGAGGGAGTCGGCAAGGGCGTCTTCCCGCGGGCCGATCTGCCGGCGCATGTGCGCCTTGATCGCCAGCGCATGAGCCCAGCGGGGCGAGTAGCCCCGGGTCTTGGCCAGCCGGGTCGCGTTCTCGATGTGCTCGAAGGCGGTCTCGGTATCGGTCGAGAGGGTGGCTTCGGCCAGCAGGGTCAGCGAGAGGGACAGTTCGCCGTTCAAGCGCAACCGGCGAGCGAGCTCCGCCGAGCGGGTCAGGAGATCGATGCGGGCTGCCTGGTCGCTCTCGATCTCCGAGAGCATCCGCAGCATCGCCGCTTCGATGGGGCCGTTCCCCAGCTCTCTCGCGGTCTCTACGGAACGTTCAATCATCGGGCGAAGTTCGGCGGCGGGGGTGCGGCCGGTGTAGAACAGGCAGCGCAGGTAGTTGTCCATCGAAATCGCCTCGGCGTAGCGATCTCCCAGCTCCCGCCGCAGGGCAATCTCCCGTTCGAAGTAGCGCATGGCGGGTTCGTAGCGGTTGAGCGTCAGGTAGACTCCGCCGATGCGGGAATAGGTGATCGCTCGTTGGTTGGGTGAACCGTCGGGCCCCAACCGCTGCTCGACCTGGAGAAACAGCGAGAGCGCGAGCCCGTCGTCTCCTCGCTCTCGCGCCCTCTCGGCCTGGATGATCAGGATCGCGACCCGTATCCGCTCGTCGTCGAGGGTCTCGGCGACCGCCGCGGCCCGTTCCAGTTCGGCGTCGGCCGCGGCCAAATCGCCACGGGTGGCAAGCATGAAGCGCATGCGCAGCCGCGCCTCGATCTCGTCTCGGGTTCGCCCCGCGGATTCCAGCAGCCGAATCCCGTCTCCCATCTCTACGAGCGCCCGGTCCGGATCGCCGGAGTCGTAGCGAATCGAGGCGAGCATCAGCGGGATCAGTCCGTTGCCGGGCCGCACCGACCGGCGGGCTTCGAGTCTGCGGATGGCCTCGGCGTGCTGCCCGGTCTTGCGGGAGAGCAGGCGATAGCAGCGGTGGGCGCGGAAGGAGTCCGGGTGGAGGTCGACGATCCGGTCGCAGTCGTCGAAGCTCCGCACCGCCGAGAGGTCCACCTCCTCGGCCGCGGCGGGTAGCAAGCAGAGCGCGGTCAGCAGGAGGCCCGCCGCCACCGCCTTCCGGCTCATTGCAGGACGACGACGAAGGTGCGGGAGGTGGTCCTGCTGCCGTCGGGCTCGGTTGCCTCGATGCCCCACAGCAAGCGGTCGCCCGGCTCGACGCCGGCTACCGCGTCGGCGGGGACGGTGTAGCGGGTCTCGGTCAGACCCTCGGCACGGTGCAGCACGGCGAGATCGACTCCGGCGATCTCGAGGTCGTAGCGGGTGCCCTCGGGACCGGCGGTCCAGGTCAGCTCCAGAGCGTCCCGCCGGAGCTCGATGCCGCCATCCTGGGGGGAAGCGAGCACGAGTTCGGCGTCGTTGCGGAACTGAACCTCGCCGGCGCCTGAAGCGGGGGAGTCCGGTCCGCGCAACACCGGCAAGAGCAACACCACGGCGATCACCGCAGCCGCCACGGCGCCCAACGCGGCGAGGCGTGAGCCGAACCCGGAGCGGGCGCCGCCGGCCGCGGCGGGCTCTGCGGGCATCTCCTTCTGGATCTCGGCGGCGAGGCGAAACGCCTCAGCGAGCTCCGGTTCGGTGATCGAGCGGTTGATCAGCTCCCGGGTCTGGTCCGACGGGAGTTCCCCCCGGGTCGCTTTCCAGACCTCCTCGACGACCGAGTCCGGGGCGCTCGGACGGTGTCCCCGCGCAAGTTCCTCCAGACCGCGGCGCAGGTCTTCGCTGCGGGCCGTTTCGCTCATGGTTCCAGCCCCTTTCCGCTCAGGCACTTCCTCAGGTCGCCCAGGCCGCGATAGAGCAGGTTGTCCACCCGCTTGACGTCCCAGCCGAGCATCGCGGCGGATTCCTTCAACCCGTAGCCGTGGAGGTGCAGGGTCACCGCCAGGCGTCTCGGCTCGATCATCGCCAGGAGGCAGTCCTCGATCCCACGGCCGATTTCGCGGGATGCCGAGACGCGCTCCGGATCGGGGGTGCCGGGGTCGACCGGCTCGGGCGCAGCGTCGAGGTCCACGGGTTCCTCCTGCTGGCGGCGCCGGCGCCGGATCTCGCTGATCGTGGCCGTATATCCGACCCGCCACAGGTAAGACGTGCTGCGGATCCGATTCTCCTCACCTTGTTGCTCAAGGATTCGCACGACCCGGATCATCGCCCCCTGGACGATGTCCTCCCGGTCGCCGGCCAGCCACGCCGGGCAGGCCTTGGCCACAGCCGCCACCAGGACGCGGCGGACCTCCTCCAGATCCCAGGACTGATTCGAATCAGCGGTCAAAAACCACCCCCGCGGCTCATTCTAGTCAAAGCGGGGGATCGGCGTCGCCACCGGTTTTCCCGACCGGATCGGCCGCCGTGGCTGCTACGCTTTGGCCATGAGCGACAGCAGTGCCCAGAAACGCCTCGCCGCCGAGGCCGCCCTCGAGTACGTCGAGCCGGACTGGATCGTCGGAGTCGGCACCGGCTCCACCGCCGATCTGTTCATCGACGCCCTGGCGACCCGGTTTCCCGATCTTCCGGGCGCGGTGGCGAGCTCCGAATCAACCGCCCGGCAATTGAGGGAGCGAGGCATCCCGGTGCTGGAACTCAACGATGCCGGGCCGCTTCCGATCTACGTCGACGGGGCCGACGAGTCCGACGCCGAGCTGCGGCTGATCAAGGGGGGCGGCGGCGCGTTGACCCGGGAAAAGATCGTCGCCGCGGCCAGCCGGCTGTTCGTCTGCATCGCTCACGAGGCCAAGCTCGTCGAGCGCCTCGGCGCGTTCCCCCTTCCGGTCGAGGTGATCCCGATGGCCCAGGCCCAGGTGGGCCGGGCGCTCCAGGACCTCGGTGGCGACCCGGTGGTCCGGCAGGACTTCGTGACCGACAACGGCAACGTGATCCTCGACGTCCACGGACTCCGGATCGACGACCCCGCCGAACTGGAGCTCCGGATCGAGGGGGTTGCCGGGGTGGTGACCTCGGGGCTGTTCGCACGGCGTCCTGCCGACGTGCTGCTGCTGGGAACCGATCGGGGGCTGCAAACCCTGCGCGCCGAGCCCCGGGACTAGGCGCTTCGCCGGCTTCCGGTCCGCCGGCCTGTTTTTCGGCGGGAATCGACCGGGCTTTCGTGCGACAATCGCCTCGGTGAGTGGAGCCCCCCAAACCCCCGGCGCCGCCGATCCGGTGGTGCGATCCCTGGTCGAGCGGCTGGAGAGCGACTCCCGGCTCGGGCCGATGATCGTGCATCGCCGCACCGTCGAAGGCCGCCGGCCCGAGTTCGCCGATCCCCAGCGGCCGTTTCCGCAACAGCTCCAGGAGGCGCTGCGCTACCGGGGGATCGAGCAGCTCTACGCCCACCAGGCCCGGGCGACCGATCTGGCTCGCTCGGGCAAGAACGTGGTGGCGGTCACCCCGACCGCTTCGGGCAAGACGCTGATCTTCGCCTTGCCGGTGCTCGAGTCCGCCCTCGAGGATCCTCGGTCGAAAGCGCTCTTTCTCTATCCGACCAAGGCCCTGGCCCAGGATCAGGTCGGGAGTCTCGGCGAGTTGTCCTCGGCGCTCGGACCGTTCCGCACGCCCCGCTTCGAGATCTACGACGGCGACACGCCGCAGCATCGGCGCAAGAAGATCCGCGCCGACCCGCCGGAGGTGCTGGTCACCAATCCGGACATGCTGCACATGGGGATCCTGTCCCACCATCAGGATTGGGCCGACTTCCTGCGGCAGTTGCGCTGGGTGGTGCTCGACGAGATGCACGTCTACCGCGGGGTGTTCGGCGCCCACGTGCACCACATCCTGCAGCGGTTACGCCGCCTGTGCGCCGACGCCGGGGGGCGCCCGCAGTTCATCGGCGCGTCGGCGACGGTGGGGAACGCCGGGGAGTTTGCCGAGACCCTGGTGGGCGAGCCGTTCGAGATGGTCGACGAGAGCGGCGCGCCGTCGGCGCCGCTCCACGTAAGGGTGTTGAACCCGGTTGCCGTGTCCCCCTACACCACCGCGGTGCGGGCGGTGGCCCGGGCCGCCGACGCCGGGCTCAAGACCATCGCCTTCACCAAGGCCCGCCGTACTACCGAACTCCTGCACACGTGGCTGGTGCAGCAGGAACCGCAGTTGCGCGGGAAGGTCGCGCCCTATCGCGCCGGCTACCTGCCCGAGGAACGGCGTGATCTCGAGAACAGATTGTTTCGCGGAGAGTTGAGCGCGGTGCTCTCGACCAGCGCTCTGGAGCTCGGCATCGACGTCGGCGCCCTCGACGTCTGCGTCCTGGTCGGCTATCCCGGATCGCTGACCTCCACTTGGCAGCGGATCGGCAGGGTCGGCCGCAAGGATCGGGAGGCGTTGGCGATCATGATCGCGATGCCCGACGCCCTGGATCAGTACGTGGCGCAACACCCCGAGCTTCTGTTCAACAAGGGCTTCGAGCGGGTGGTGCTGGATCCGAACAACCCGTTCATCGCCGAGCGGCACCTGATCTGCGCGGCCAGTGAGCGGCCCATCGACCGCGAAGAGTTGGAGCGGGCCGGCGAAGCGCGGACCGCTCTCGCCGACAAGATGCTCGACGAGGGCAACCTGCGTCTCGATGCCGCGGGGGAACGCTACTTCTCGTTCCGGCGCAAGCCTCACCGGGAAGTCAATCTGCGCACCGCGGCGCAGCCCTTCACCATCGTCGAAAAACGCAGCGGACGGCTGCTGGGACAGATCGACGGGATGCGGGTCCATCACGAGTGTCATCCCGGTGCGATCTACCTGCACGGTGGACGCAGTTTCCTGGTGACCGACCTGGACACCGAGAAACGCAAGGCCACCGTCGAGCAGGCCCGGGTCGACTACTACACCGTGGTGATGGGGGAGAAGGAGACCGAGATTCTGGAGCGGCTCGACCGGCGGGAACTCGAACTGCCGGTGCCGGGGAGCGATACGCCTCACCGGGTCGGCGTCGGCCTGGGCCGGCTCAAGGTCACGGTGCGTATTCGCGGGTTCCAGAAGAAGCGGCTCTTCGGCGGCGAGCCGATCTCGGCCCACGATCTGGAAGCGCCGCCGCTCATCTTCGAGACCGTCGGGTTCTGGATCGAGCTGCCGCCCGAGATGCCGGTGGCGTTCAAGCAGCGCCGGCTGCATTTCATGGGCGGGATCCACGCTGCCGAGCACGCGATGATCGCGCTGTTTCCGTTGCTGGCCATCGCCGATCGGGGTGACGTCGGCGGCATCTCCTACACCGGCCATCCTCAGCTCGGCCGGCCGGCGATCTTCCTCTATGACGGGATGGCCGGCGGGGCGGGGCTCGCCGCCCGCGGCTTCCGCGACCTGCCCGATCTGATCACCCGCACCCGGGCGATGATCGAGTCCTGTGAATGCGAGGAGGGCTGCCCCGGCTGCATTCAGTCCCCCCGCTGCGGCAACGGCAACAAGCCGCTGGACAAGCGAGCCTCGCTGCTGGTGCTCGGATTCCTCGAGGGCCGGGAGGCGATCCCCGAACTGGAGACGATCGAGCCGGCGGACCTGGAGGCCCTGGCAAAACAGACCGCGGCGCGGCCGCCGCGGAAACACGGCATCGTCCGCGCCGGCAATGTCGAGCCCGGAACGGCCGCGCCTGCCCGGGCCGGCGCACTCGAGCCGGGACCCGATGGGGGGAATGCGGCCGCTGCCTTGCCCGCCGCCGGTTCCGAGATGCAGCCCCGAGCCGCGCCTCCGAGGGGCGGGGCGCCGGCGGTCACTACCGCCGAACGGGTGCTGGTTCTCGACGTGGAGACTCAGCACAGCGCCGCCGACGTCGGCGGTTGGGGCAACGTCGATCGCATGGGGTTGGCGCTGGCGGTCGTCTACGATGCGGCCGCGGACTGCTACGTGACCTACTATGAGAGTGACGTGCACCGGCTGCTGCTCGATCTGGTGATGGCCGATCGCGTCGTCGGATTCAACCTGGACCGCTTCGATCTGCCGGTCCTTTCGGGCTACACCGACCAGGATCTGTCGCGCATCCGCACCTGCGACATGCTCGAGGAGATCTACCGTCGAACCGGGTTCCGTCTCTCGCTGAATCACCTGGGCGAGGCGAACTTCGGTATTCGCAAGGCCGGCGACGGCCTGCAGAGTTTGCAATGGTGGAAACAGGGACGCATCGACCTGATCGAGAGCTACTGCCGCGGCGACGTGGAGATCACGACCCGGCTCTACAAGCTGGGGCGCGACCAGGGCTACCTGCTTTACCGGGACAAGGAAGAACGACTCCTGCGGGTGCCGGTCTCGTGGTGACCGGGGCGGCCGTGGTGCGCGCTTTGGGGGCGGTACTGCTGCTCGCGCTGCTCTGCGCCGGCTGCGATGCCGGCGGCGACGGTCGCATGGCCGCGGGCAAGGCGCCGGAGGGTTGGGAGGCGTCCCTTGCCGAGTGGCGTGAGAGCCGCGATGACGTGATGCGCGACCCGGAGCAGTCGCCGCTACTGCCCGCGGACCGGCCGTCGTTCCAGGGGCTCGAGTACTTCGAGGCCGACGCGGACTATCGGTTCGAGGGGCCGATCCAGTTCTACGCCCAACCCGAACGATTCCAGATCATCACCACGTCGGGCCAGCAACGCCCCTGTGAGAAGGTCGGCTGGTTGACCTTCCGCATGCACGGGGAGGTCCACATCCTGCAGGTCTACAAGCTGCTTGACGTGGGCACTCCCTTCCTGCCGTTCACCGACAGCACATCGGGCAACGAGACCTACCCGGCGGGCCGCTACATCGACATCGAGATGCTGGAGGACGGGCGCTACGTTCTCGACTTCAACATGGCCTACAACCCCAGTTGCGCCTACGGCGATCCCGGGCGCTTCGCCTGTCCGGTGACTCCCCAGGCCAACCGCATGGTGGTTCCCGTCGAGGCGGGGGAGAAGGGGTTCAAGGAAGATCCGGCGTGAGCGTCGGGGCCGGCAGCGCGACGGTGGAAGGCGCGGTCCGCACCACGCGCCTGATCGCCCTCGGCCTCGGCGCGGGCCCGGTCCTGTTCCTGATCCCCGCCTATCTGTTCGGGATGGGCGGCATGGATCAGGCGATGCGGCCGCTCCAGATCGTGGCCGGGGCGCTGGGCCTTGTTGCTCCGGCGGCGGGCTACCACCTGTTCCTCGCCGCCAAGGGGCGGGCCGATGCGGATTCGGCCCTTGACGGCGAGACCCGGATACGGCGTTTCATTCAGGCCTTCATCGTCGCGCTGGCGGTATCGGAGGGCGGGGCGCTGCTGGCGGCGGTGGCCTACTTTCTGACCGGCCAGCCCCTGACCCTGCTCGGGGTCGCGGCGCACCTCCTGATCGTCGGCGCGCTCTGGCCCTCGGTCGAGCGGGTGCAGTGGTTCATCCAACCGGCCGAACCTCTCGAGCCCGGGCCCGAGGCCTGAGATGGACAGGCCCCGTCCGCTCTTCCTGGTCGGATTCATGGGTTCGGGCAAGTCCTCGGTCGGCGCCGAGATCGGCCGCCGTCTCGGTTGGGAACTCGTCGACACCGACCGGCGCATCGAGGAGCGAAGCGGCAAGCCGATCGAGTCGATCTTCCGGACCGACGGCGAGGGCACCTTTCGCCGGCTCGAGTGGGAAGTGCTCAGCGACCTGGTCGATGAGCCGCTCTCGGCTCCGGGCCGGGTAGTCGCCACCGGTGGCGGGCTTTATCTGGGCTACGCCCAACGCCGGCTGATTCGCGGCGCCGGGACGTCGGTTTGGCTGGATCTGCCGCTGGAAGTGGTGCGCCGCCGGGTCGGAGCCGGGGAGGGGAGGCCGCTCTGGCAGGGGCTCGATGCGGTCGCTCTTCGTGTTATGTTCGATAAGCGGCGGGCCGTTTATGCCCTCGCAGACCGGCGTGTAGATGCTGCCGGCGGGGATGCGGCCTGGGTGGCCGATCGCATTCTGGGCCAAAAACCGCCGATTCTTGATTGATTTTCCTTCCACAGCGGTGGTACAACGCCGCTCGACCACAGCCCAACGGAGGAGCGCTGATGACGAGAACGGAGTTGATTCAAGCCCTGGCGGACGAGACCGGTACCGACCGCAAGCTCGCCAAGGCCATGCTCGAAGGCCTTACCTCGATCATCGAGGGGCAGATTCGGGCCGGAGGCGAAGTTCCGCTCAAGGGGCTTGGCAAGTTCAAGGTGCAGCACCGCCAGGCCCGGGTCGGCCGTAACCCGGCAACGGGTGAGGCGATTCAGATTCCGGCCAAGACCGTGGTCAAATTCACGGTGGCCAAGACGCTCAAGGACCTGATCGGCTAGTTCAGCCGGGAAGGGCTCAGACGAGTTCGACGGCCTCGCCGGCATCCGCCGGCGGGGCTTTTGTTTGTCCGCTGTCCGCCGGCACGGCCAGGGTTTCCTCTTCCCGGGCCTCGGTGATCACCACGTCGAGCATGCTGCCACGGGGGACTTCGGTTCGGGCGGGCAGGCTGACCTCGATGAAGTTCCCGGTCAACGCCCGGATCCGGCCGTCCTCCCTGGGGCCGAGGATGACGGCATCCAGCGGGCGCCCCTCGAATCCCCGGCGGAAGCGCAGCCCCAGCCGGGCGGCGAGTTCCCGCAGCCGCGCCGAGCGTTCCTTCACCTTCGACCCGTGCACCCGATCCTCGAGGTCCGCTGCCGGAGTTCCCGGGCGGGGCGACCAGGCGAACACGTGAAGGTAGTTGAGCGGCGAGTTCTCGATGAAGCGGTAGCACTCCTCGAACAGCTCGTCGGTTTCGCCGGGGAATCCGATGATCACATCGGCACCCAGTCCCACGTGGGGCACCGCCGACCGCAGCCGCTCCAGCCGGTCGGTGTACTGCGACAGCCGGTAGTTGCGGCGCATGCGGCGCAGGATCGTCTCGGAGCCGGACTGCAGCGGAACCTGCAGGTGGGGCGCCAGGCGGCGGTCTGCCGCCATGAGCGCGATGATCTCGTCGGTCACCGTCAGCGGCTCCAGGGAGTTGAGCCGGATGCGGCTGCGCCGGGGCGCGTCGGCGTCCGGGCAAACTTCCAGCAGCTCACGCAGCAGGTCCGCCAGGGAGCGGGGTGGATCGAGGTCCTTGCCGTAGTCCCCGGTGTTGACCCCGGTCAGCACGACCTCCCGGTAGCCCCTTCCGAGCAGGCTGCCGAACATCTCCGCCACCTGCTGCGGCGGCGTCGAGCGGCTGAGCCCCCGGACCTTCGGGATCACGCAGTACGAGCAGCGAAGGTTGCAGCCCTCCTGCACCCGCAGGAACGCCCGGGAGCGATCGCCGAAGTGCAGCGCATCGCAACCCCGGTCCAGATCGCCCGTGTTCTGCTCGGGCGCCGCGATACCGACCTCGTCGAGGATCTCCGGGAGCCGGTGCTTGTCCCGGTTGCCGAAGACCCGGTCGACGCCGTCGATGGCGGCGATCCGTTCGCCGTCGAGTTCGGCGTAACAGCCGGTGACCAGGAGCTTGCAGCCGGCGTTACGCCGGCGGACGCCCCGGATCAGTTTGCGGGCTTCCGCATCCGCCTTGCCGGTCACGGTGCAGGTGTTCACGATCACCACCCGGGCGTCGCCGGCATCCGCAGCCGGTGACAGGCCCCGCCGCATCAGCTCCGCTTCGATCGCGGCGGTGTCGAACTGGTTGAGCTTGCAGCCCAAGGTGATCGTGTGGAAACCCATGGCGTGATCTCGATCAGGCGTCGCGCTTGATGGCGTCGAGGGCGATGTCGGTGCGGTGGTGTTCGGCGTCCCAGCGAATCCGTTCCACCGCGGCGTATGCCCGGTCGCGGGCGTCTGCCAGCGTCGCGCCGGTAGCGGTGACCCCCAGCACGCGCCCGCCCGCGGTCTTCCAGCCCTCTTCGTCGCCGCCGTCGGTGCCGGCGTGGTAGACGATCACGCCGGGCTGTCCCTCGGCGTCGTTGAGACCGGCGATCGCCGTGCCTTTCTCGTAGGAGCCGGGGTAGCCGCCGGCGGCCATCACGACGCAGACCGCGGCTTCATCCTTCCAGCGGGGCTCGACCCCTTCCAGGCTGCCCCGGGCGCAGGCCTGGAGCAGCGGCAGCCAGTCGCCGTCGAGCCGGGGCATCAATACCTGGGTCTCGGGGTCGCCGAAGCGGGCGTTGTACTCCAGCACCTGGGGGCCCTGCTCGGTCAGCATCAGTCCGGTGTAGAGCACGCCGCGATAGGCGCGGCCCTCCTCGGCCATGCCGCGAATGGTCGGTTCGATGACCTTCTCGCGAATCGTGCGCCGGGTCTCCGCGTCGAGGTAGACCGACGGGGAGTAGCAGCCCATCCCGCCGGTGTTGTTGCCGGCGTCGCCGTCGAGGGCGCGCTTGTAGTCCTGGCAGGTAGCGAGCTCGACGTAGCGGCTGCCGTCGCTCAGAACGAAGAAGGAGACTTCGCGTCCGACCAGCCGGTCCTCGATAACCACCCGCCGGCCGGCATCGCCGAAGGCGCCTCCGTCGAGCATGTCCGCCGCGGCGGCGCAGGCCTCATCGGCAGTGTCCGCCAGGATCACCCCCTTGCCCGCTGCCAGGCCGTCGGCTTTGACCACCAGCGGGTAGCGGGTGCCGGGATCGCGCAGATAGGCCAGGGCGGCGTCGGCCTCGGTGAAGACCTTGAAGCCTGCGGTGGGAATGTCGTGCCGCGCCATGAACTCCTTGGAGAAGGCCTTGCTGCCCTCCAGCTCGGCGGCGGCTGCCGACGGCCCGAACACATCGATGCCGTGGCTGCGCAAGCGGTCGGAGAGTCCGGCGCAGAGAGGTGCCTCGGGGCCGACCACGACCAGGTCGTAGCGTTCGGCGACGGCGTGGTCGACCAGGCCGTCGATATCGTCGACGGAGATCGGCACGCGCTCGGCGAGGCGTGCGATGCCGGCACTGCCCGGCGCGCAGCACAGCCGGTCGATGGAGGGGCTGGTGTGCAGAGCCCAGACCAGGGCAGCCTCACGGCCGCCGCTGCCCACGACGAGGACGCGCATGGAACCGATCTCCTTGCTCGAGGCCCGGGTAGGCCTGCAAAAGACCGGGGATTATTCCATGCGGGTCAGAACCGGGTCAATTTGGCCGGGGACGGGGGCCGGGAGGCCCCGGGGAGGGGAGGGTCAGTCGTTCTTGCCGCCGGCGGCCTTGGCCGCCTTTTTCGGCTTGGAGGAGGACTTGCCCTCGCTCTTGCCGCCCGAGGACTTGCCGGTGCCGGAGCCGGCGCCGTAGCCCTGGTCGAACCAACCGCCGCCCTTCAGCTGGAACGAGGTGCGGGAGATCATTTTCTCCAGAGTCCCGGAGCATTCCTTGCACTTGCGGGGCTGACGGGCGTTCATCCCGAGGAGTACCTCGATGACGTTTTCACAGTCTTTGCAGCGATATTCGTAGATCGGCATCTGTCCTGGGCCTCCGCAAACGGGATCCCGGACCGGTTCCTCTCCTGGCCTGGAGATCCGGCCCGTCCACCGTCCATAGTTAGAATCGGGGCTCGAACCTGTCAAGGTCGGGCGGCCTGGAGCTCCGGGGGCTCCTCGCCGAAGTAGCCGAACAGGGAGTCGAACAGGGCGCCGGCCATCCGGTCCCGTTCCCGGGCCGAGGCCATCAACGCGGCGTCCTTGGGGTTGGGCAGGTTCAGCAGCTCCACCAGCACCTTCGCCGGGATCGCGTTGGCCCGGATCACCGCCGGGACCCAGACCCCCTTGCCCCGGATCACCCGGTTGCGGATCGGCTGGTGCTTCTGCACCGGCAGCCCCGCCTGGCGGAACGAGGCGACGATCTCCTTGGCCAGCTTCTGGGAGATCGCCTCGGAGCGGACCCTGGACTTGCGGGAGAACTTGATCGAGGACTTCTCGCGCACCTCGGAGAAGCGGCGATAGGTCTTGCTGTTGTGGGCGTAGGTCCGTGCCCGGTACTTGGCGCCGGGGACGTAGACCATGGTGCCGCGCAGCGAGGGGTGGCGGCTGTCGGCGTGGATCGAGAGGAAGACGATCCGGTCGGCGGAGACCCCTCTCTTCACCGCATCGCGCATGATCGAGTTGGCCAGGTACCAACGCAGGTTGACCCCGACCCGGGCCTGCGCCGTGTTGCCGGCAACGAAAGGTGGGTCGGTCTGGATCTCACCCTTGGTGAACGCTGGCAGCTTGTCCTTGTTCTGGATCGTGCAGTTCTGCGCGTTCTTCAAAGTCATCACGACCTGGGCGGCGGAGTAGCGCTCCAGCTTCTGCTTCAGCCGGCAGGCGACGTCGTAGACGTGGTCCCGCTCCCAGATACCGTTGCCGTGGGTCCCGGGATCGGCGCCGCCGTGACCGGGATCGATCACCACCACCACACCCTCGAGGCCGCCCTCGGTCATCCGCACCGGTTCCCGCGCCAGGGCCTCGGCCATCTCCGCCCGGGCCGCCTCGGCTTCCAGCCGCCGGGGGTGGTTCGGCGGCAGGTAGTCCGGCTCGAGCACGTCGAAGGGAATCTTGATCAGGTAGTCGACCGGGATGTCCCGGGCGTCGCGAACGCCGCTGCGCTCGGCGATCTGGGCGGCGAGGGCGTTGACGTCTTCGGAGCCGCTGCGGCCGGTGAAGCGCACCACCACCGATGTGTAGAGCGCCTCGCCCGACTTGAGTCGGTAGCCGGCGTAGGAACCGGCGCCGTCGGCGCCGTATTCCAGCAGGCCGTCGGCCGAACGCGGGGAGAGCCGCAACGCCGGGATCAACAGCCGCGCGGGGATGCGCACCTGCTGCCCCGCGGTCAGTTCCGGTGAGGTCAGGGCATTGGCCTGCTGCAGGGTGGCGAAGTGCTCTCCGTTTCCGGTGAACCATTCGGCGACCTGCCATAGCCCGACGTTGTAGAGCGGCAGCCGTCCGCGCCGGGCCACGTGCACCCAGTCTTCCCCGTCGTAGCGGTCCTCGGGGAACAGGCTGCGCAGGACCAGGACGCGGTAGTCCGCCGAGAGCAGCGGCAGCGGCACGCGAATCCAGACCGAGGGATCGACGGCGACCCTGCCGTTCCAGGCTCGGATCGCATCGGCGGCGGCAGCGTTGGCGCAAAGGCGTTCGGCCAGGCTGCGGTAGTCGTCGTTGTCCGAGGGGCGCACGTGGAGTTCGATGTCCCGGCCGTCCCGAACGCCGAGCCGCAACTCCTCACTGATCGCGATCGATTCCGGCGGTGCCTCGGCGTAGGCCGACGCGCCGAGCGGCACGGCGAGAACGAGCAGAGCAAGGGCGACGATCAGTGGGGTGTCGAGGAGCCGACCGGCGCCGCGCAGGCGCCCGCGAGGGTGGGTCGGCGGCGTTTCCGCGTCGATGCGCACGCATTCGATTGTAGCAGGATGTCGGTTCCGCGCCGTTCGCCTCGCAGATTCGCGGGAGCGTCTAGAAGTCGGGCGTGATGCGGAAGCGGTAACCGGTGGCGGGCTCGCCGTGCGTCACCAGCAGGCTGCTCGTCGTCTGTCGCGTGGTGAACAGGGTCTCGCGGCGGCTGAGCAGGAGCCGTTGTTCGCCCGGAAGGCTGCCGCTGAACTCGATGCGGATTTCCAGCAGGTCCGCCTTGCGGGACACCGGCTCGAGGGTCAGGTGCATCGACTGGCGGGAGTCGTCGGCACCCCGATCGAAGGCATAGGTCACCGGTTCGCCGAGGAAGGTCGAGAGGTGATTGGTCTCGAGGGGCACCGCACCGTGGGGTCCCATGTACTCGACCTCTACCCGCAGGCCGACCGGGAGGCCGAGGCTCGGCCGCGCCAACTCGTGAATCACCGTCGCCTCGGCGGAGATCGCCAGGGACAGCGACTCGGCGCCGCGGCGGAACAGCTCGAACAGGCCGGTTCGCCCCTCGGTCAGGCTCAACTCCCGCCGGGCGACCACCCGTGTGCGGTCCTCCAGCACGAGCTCCGCCTCCAGGCGAACCGGGTGAACGTCCGGCTCCGTGGAGCCGGCAGGCAGGGCGAACAGCCGCAGCCGGCTGCGCTCGCCTACGGGCCAGACGACCTCGAACTCGAGGACTCCGCCGTCGGCGGGGTCCAGGTCCAGCCGGCGCGGGGCCAGGGTGCCGGACTGGCCCGCGACCTGGATCATCGGCCGTACGTCGAGAGAAATGACCGATTTTGGGCGCAGCTCGAAAGTTGCAGCCTCGACGGACATTCCTGGCAGGAATTGCGCCAGGGTCAGCAAAATCAGCAGGGTCCGGCCGAATCTCATGGTTTGACGAGCCTCCGGAGCGTTAACTTATTGTCGTATGGAGATTTGACAAGTCCCGGGCAGCACCCTTAAGATCGCACCAGTCGGACTCTGAGGGGAGGTCCGGCCCCGAGGAGAGTGGGATGCGCAGCTCGCGCCTCGCGTTCGCCATCATTGTCCTGCTTGCCCTGATCCAGGCGCCGGTGTCTGCATCCGACCAGGTCACCGAACCTCACCACCTGTCCGGAATTGCACACGACGGCCTTGGCAACCTGTTGGGCAACGTCGAGGTGCTCCTGCTGCAGAACCTGGTCGACGCGGTCCCGGCGGCGACCGCCCGCACCGACGAGAAGGGGCGCTTCCGGGTCGCCGGGTTGGCTCCGGGCCTCTACCGCGTCGCCGCAATCAAGCGGGGCTACCGCACCTACCTCGGCAAGATCGACACCCTCGTTCATTCATCCATCGACCTCTTGATGCGTCCCGCCGAAACGTCCGAGGCCGCGCAGGAGGGCAAGTTGCCCCGGGATGCGTCCTGGGCCCTGCGCCTGCCTCGCCGCAGCATCCTGCGGGAGACCGAGGCGGCGGCCCACGGCACCATCGAACCCGCAGCCGGTCAGCCGATGTTCCTGGCCGGCGTGGCCCGGGAGATCGACCTGCGGCTGGACCACAGCTTCTCCCTGGCCAACGGCGGCGGCATCGAGGCCAACTCCTCGTCGCTGCGCGGTTCCGAAACCGCCATGCGTCTCTCCAGTTCGTTGGGCGAACGGGGCAACATCAGTCTCTCGGGCTACCGCGAGCGGTTGCAGGGCGAAGGCGAGGGCTCCATCGGCGATATCGCGAGCCGGCAGAACTCCGGCCTGCGCCTCGACCTGTCCTACGACACCAGCGCCGACGCGGCCCTGGCAGTCAAGGCGTTCTACAACTCCGGCGGCCTCGAGCGACTCGACCCTTCGCTCAGCTCCGCCCAGAGCCGCCGTTCCTGGGGTTACGACGCCGCCTGGTCCAAGCAGATCAGCGCCGCTTCCCGGGTGTCCGTGCGGATGGACTACCAGAACCACTCGATGGCCATGGGCGCGCTGTCCGCCGGCGTCGAGGACCCGGGGATCGCGTCCCCCGGGCTTCCGTACGAGCCGGCGCTGCTGAACCGGCGCATGGGTGCGGAAGGGGTCTACGAGAGCGCCCCTGCCGATCGTCACCAGGTGAAGGTCGGCCTGCGTGCCGAATTCGAAGAGCTTCCCCTGACCGCCGTCCGCCCGTTGACCGATGCGGTGGTGCCCGCCAGCGCCGGATGGGTCGACGGCTGGAGCCTCGGCCTCAACGCCGAGGACAACTGGTCGGTCAGCGGTCCGCTGACCTTGATCGCCGGCGTCGGTTACCGCCAGGCGCTGGTCGCCGACCGCCGGTCGCTGCTGGTGCCGCGGGTCGGCGCCGCGTGGAACGAAGACTGGGTGCAACTGCGTCTGCTGCTCTCCTACCACTCCGGTTCCTCCGAGCAATCGATCGACGAGGTCAGCGACAGCGACCTGCGTCCGGTGTTCGAGGTGGCGGAGCCTCTGGGCTATCAGGGGGATGTGCTGGTTCCGCTGACCCGCACGACCCGGCTGAAAGGGGCCTTCTCCTTCCAGCCCACCCAGCTAGACACCGCCGGCGGGGACCTCTCGGCCGTCCAGCCGATCTTCCTCAGCAACGGCGATGCCTCCTCGCGCCGGGCCGGCATCGGCATCGAGCACGACTGGACCACCACCCGGGCCTCCTTCGAGTTTGCCCGGGGGGAAGCGACCGGCACCCTCAAGGCGCTCTCCGCCTTTGCCGCGCCCTTCCAGGTGCTCGGCGACCACGCACTCGACTTCACCAACGGCAGCCTGGCGATCCAGGTGATCCCCAGCGGCACCGATGTGGTTCTGGAGTACCGCAAGGTCTCCGAGCGGAGCCTCGAGACCGTGCAGGATTTCCCCCTCGTCGAGGAGTCCCTGGAATTCCGACTGGTTCAGAGTCTCCTGCGCCTCAGCGAGCGGGGCGGGTCCTGGCGGCTGCTGGTGGCGGCCCGGGCGGCGACCCTGGACGCTCCCGAGGAGCCGGTCGAGGTCGAGCAGGTGCTGACCAGCGCCAACCATCAGGTCAGCGCCGGCGTTTCGGTGATCTTCTGAACCCTCGCCGCATCCCCTCGTAAGCCTCTAAAAAAGCTGGCACTTCCGGTCCCTTGGATCCAAAGGGTTGGTCTGTTCGCAGGCTGATCCTAAATTTTGGATCGTGGTCGCGGGCTCCGGAGCCGGGAATCGGCCTGTTCCGGTGCCTCGAGGCCCGCGGCGGGCTGGCCCGGCGTTTGCTGTTCAAACAGGAGGAAATTTGCGGGAGAGGCGACGCATGGCGCACCAGAAGCGCGGCGCACGAGCGGCGGCGATGATCCTGGCACTCCTTCTGGGCGTGCTGGGCGCCATCTCGTTTGTTCGCCGCCTCGACGCGCCGGTGCCCTCCGCCGGGGTCACCTGGGTCCAGGCCGCCGAGGGGCCGCTGGCCCTGGAGGTCGACCCCGACGGTGCCGCCGCGCAGTCCGGCGTGTTGCCCGGTGACGTGCTGATCCGGGTCGACGGCGCCGCCGCGCCCAGCGCTCTGGATGCAGGCAACCTCCCCTGGGACCGGGCCGACGGCGCGACCCTCGAACTGCTCCGCGGCTCCGAGATCATTCGCACGGTGTTGGCGCCGACCCTGGAAGGGCGCCCCGAGCCCTATGGCTACCTCGCTCTGGTAGGCGTGGCGTTCCTCGCCTCGGGGGTCTTCATCCGTCTGCGCTGGCCCAACGTGCGAGGCGGCCGGATCTATGCCGGCCTGGCCTACTGCCTGTTCGCCCAGTTCGTGCTCAGCCACACCGGGCGCGCCGACGCCCTCGACTGGTTGATCTACTGGGTCGACGTCATCGCCGGGTCCCTGGCGCCGGCGCTGTTGCTGCACTTCGCCCTGACCCTGTCGCGCCGCTCCATGTCGGCGGGGCGTCTGGCAGTGATGCTGGCCTACCTGCCCAGCGCCTGCCTCTTCGCCATGGATGTCTGGTTGTCGCCGGCGGGGCAGGGGGGCGCCTACCGTTTCGCCGATCCGGTGGCCGCGATCGAGCTGCGTGAGCGAGCGGAGACCTTCCTGCTCTGCGCCGCGGTGTTGATCTCGATGTTCCTGTTGGCCCGGGCGCACACCCGTACCTCGTCGACCCTCTACCGCAGCCAGATCCGTTGGCTCCTCTGGGGACTTACCGCGGGGCTCGCGCCCTTCGTGGCGCTCTATGCGATTCCTTTCTCCATCGCCGCGGCACCGCTGCCCCGTTGGGCCGCGTTCCTCTCGGTGCTGCCGCTTCTGATCGCGCCTGCGACCTTCACCGCGGCGCTGGCCCGCTACCGGCTCTACGACCTGAATCTGCTGTTGCGCAACGGCCTGTCGGAAGTCACCGCTGTGTTCTTCACGTTTGCCGCCTATGCCGCCGCCCGTGAGGCGGTCCACGGCATGGAGTGGCTCTCGGCCAGCGGCGCGCGCTACGTCGGTATCTTCGCCGCGGTGCTGGCCTACCCGCAGTTGCGGCGGCTCGTACGCAGCGGCGTCGATCGCGCGTTCTACCGGGAGCGCTACAGCTACCGCGCGACCCTCCTCGACTGGGCCCGGGAGCTCAGCGCCGAGACCGATCTGGACCGGTTGAAAACCCGCTTGACCGACCGGGTCAAGGAGACGCTGGATCTGTCCGACGCCCGGGTCTGGATCGGCGACGAGGCGGGGCGGTTCGATACGGGTGAAGAAGAGTTGCTCGAACTGGAACCCCGGCAGCTGGAGATTCTCGAGCGGGAGTCGGTGATTCCGGTCAACCCCGGATCGCTGCGCACCTTCCCCTGGGTCCGCTGGTTGTTCCCGATGAAGGTGGAGAACCGGCTGCGGGCGGTGCTGGCCATCGCCGATCGCCACGCTCCCGAAGAGCCGCTGTCCACCGCCGACCGGGCGCTCTTGGGCACGCTCTGCGCCCACGCGTCGACGGCGCTCGAGGCGGCGCGGCTTTTGCGCGAGGTGCAGTCTCGCGCCAGTCAGATCGAGTTGCTGCACGCCCGCCAGGAGAAGATCGTCGAGGGCACCTCGGTCGGTCTGTTGATGGCGGATCAGGAGAATCGCGTCCAGGCCTGGAACCGCGCCCTCGAGGAGATGTTCCAGATCGACCGGGCCGAGGCCATCGGCCGGCCCCTCGGGGAGATCTTCTCGCCGCGGGTCGAGAGTTCGATCATGGACACCGCGGCCAAGGTGCCCTCGGGAGAGCAGGGCCGCCTGTTCCGCTACACCATGGTTACCGGCAAGGGGCGCCGGGTGGTGGTCAACCTCGGCGTGACCCTGGTCGAATCCGGGGACGACCGCTCGGCGGTGGTGACGTTCGACGATATCTCCGAGCGGGTCAAACTCGAGGAGCAGGTGTTGCGTCAGGAACGCCTCGCCTCCCTCGGCCTGCTGGCCGCCGGCGTGGCCCACGAGGTCAACACGCCGCTGACCGGAATCTCGAGCTACGCCCAACTGCTGCTCGAGGATCTTCCCGCCGACGACCCCCGCCGGGTTCAGCTGGAGAAGATCGACCGGGAGACCCAGCGGGCCTCGAACATCGTCAACTCGCTGCTCAACCTGGCCCGGCCCGAGGAGACCTCGTTCACCACGCTCTCGATCAACGAGACCGTCGGCGAGGTGCTGCAGCTGTTCGAGCCCCAGGTGCGCAAGCGGGGCATCAAGATCGTGACCGACCTCGACCCCGCCGACGGAGCGGTCCGCGGAAACCGGGGCAAGCTCCAGCAGGTCCTGCTCAACCTGCTGCTCAACGCCCGGGACGCCGTGGGGCCCGGTGGCGAGATCTCGATCCGCACCGTCGGGCAAGGGGCCCGCGCCGCGATCGAGGTGACCGACGACGGCATGGGGATCGCCGAAGACGATCTGCCGCGGATCTTCGATCCGTTCTTCACGACCAAGGGGCGCGGAAAGGGGACCGGCCTCGGCCTGTCCATCAGCTACGGCATCGTCCAGGAACACCAGGGAGAGCTCACGGCCGAGAGCTCCCCCGGCCGCTTTACCCGGTTCCGCCTGGAATTGCCCGTCGAGACTTCGGCCGAAGCCATGGCCTGAGGTGCATATGGACCTTTCGAACGACAGCCTGCCCGCAGCCGCCCTGTTGGATGACGACGTGACCACCGGCCGCATCCTGGTGATCGACGACGAGCCGGTCGTGCGCGACGTGTTGCAGACGGTGCTCGACAAGCAGGGCTACCGGGTCGAGGTGGCCTCCGACGCCGCCACCGGCCGTCAGTTGCTCGACTCCGAGACGCCGTGGGACGCGGTGCTGATCGACGTGATGTTGCCCGACGCCGACGGCCTGGAGGTGCTGCGCTTCGTCAAGGAGCACCAACCGGGAGTCGCCGCGGTGATGATCACCGCCTTCGGTTCGGTGGAGAACGCCGTCGCGGCGATGAAGCTCGGCGCCTTCCACTATCTGACCAAGCCGTTCAAGAACGACGAGGTGCGGGCCCTGGTGGCTCACGCGGTCCAGGCGACCCGGTTGCGCCGCGAGAACGAGAGCCTGAAGAAGGCGCTGGAGCAGCGCCACAAGTTCGAGAAGATCGTGGGCAAGTCCCGGGCGATGCAGGAGGTCTACCGCTTCATCGACCAGGTCGCCCCCAGCCGTTCGACGGTGTTGATTCACGGCGACAGCGGCACCGGCAAGGAGCTGGTGGCCCAGGCGATCCACCGGCGGAGCCCCCGGGCCCACAAGCCCCTGGTGATCGTCAACAGCAGCAGCATTCCGACCGAACTGCTCGAGGACAATCTGTTCGGCCACACCCGGGGCGCGTTCACCGGGGCCACCGGCGACAAGCCGGGCCTCCTGGAGACCGCCGACGGAGGCACCATCGTCTTCGACGAGATCAGCACCGTGGCCCCGGTGGTCCAGGCCAAGCTGCTGCGGGTCATGCAGGAGAAAGAGTTCCTGCCCCTGGGCGCCGTCGAGAGCAAGAAGGTCGACGTGCGGATCCTGGCGGCGACCAACGAGGATCTCAAGACCCTGGTCGCCGAGGGGCGGTTCCGCGAGGACCTCTACTACCGGCTCAACGTGATCAGCATCAACCTGCCTCCGCTCCACCGGCGAATGGAAGACGTGCCGATCCTGATCGACCACTTCCTGGCCCGTTTCAACGACGAGAACAGCAAGGAGGTCCGCGGGGTCAGTACCGAGGTGATGGAGAAGCTGCTCAACTACCGCTGGCCCGGCAACGTGCGGGAGTTGGAGAACACCATCGAACGGGGCGTGGTCATGGCCCAGGGTGAGGAGATCACCCCGGACCTGCTGCCGCCGGACCTGCGGGACCCCGTGGCGCTGCCTCCGTCGATGGCCCTGCCCAAGGGGATGGAGTTCTACGAGGCGGTCCAGCGCTTCGAGCGCCAGCTGATCGAGTCCGCCCTGCGCCAGGCCAACGGGGTCCAGAAGCAGGCGGCCGAGCTCCTGGGGCTCAAGCCGACGACACTCAACGAGAAGATCAAGCGGCTCAAGATCACGCCCTGACCCCGATCGGCGCCCGATCCCGGCCGCAAATCCGGCGTTTTCCGCCTGGTTGGCCTATGAACGGGCTCCGGGACCCCCTTTTATCCAAATAAATGGACCCGCGCCCTCCCCGTCGCGGAGCCGATGCAGCAAGGCCTACCCGGTCGCCCGGTAATCGGACCCCTTTCGCCTTAAGAATAAGGCGTCAAGGGGATCGGCCAAGAAACGGACAAGCCACGTCGTGGTTTGTTGACGGAGCATCAGCGCAGTGGTACATACACCTGGATATCGAAATGGTAATCAGAGGGGTGTGGTGTGCCTCGCGTCGTTCTCCGGGCTGGATGCCCGCGATCGGAGCGGGTCAGGGGTTTAGGTAACGACCTTCGGGAGGGGTCATGCGGTTTGCAAGAATTCTCACGTTCCTAGTTCTGGTCGGGCTGACCGTCGGCACCGTGAGTGCCTCGACAGGTGGTCTGATCATCAAGGTGACCGACACAGAGGGCAATCCGCTTCCAGGCGCCACGGTCAAGCTGAGCAGCGCCGAGAAGCAGGTGAAGGACACCGCCTCGATTACCGACAAGCGGGGGACCGTCGAGTTCCCGGTGCTTCGCGCCGGCGGGGGATACATCCTCGAAGTCTCGTTCCCCGGCATGCGGACGACCAAGCTGGACAACCAGCGGGTCAAGCTGGGCGAGCGGACCATGGTTCCCGTTCAGCTGGCCGAGGACTACGTCGAAAAGGTCAAGGTCGTCGCCGACCGGCCGGTGGTCGAGCTGACCGAGAGCAGCACCGCCACCAAGTTCAGCGACGACTTCATCCAGGACCTTCCGGTCCAGGGTCGCGCCTACCAGAACATCCTGACCCTCGCCCCCGGCGTGCAGGATGCCGACGGTGACGGCAACCCCAACGTTCACGGTTCCCGCGCCCGCGACTTCAAGGCCATCGTCAGCGGCGTGTCCAACGTCGACCCGCTGACCGGTCAGCGCTCCGGCGACGTGAACATGGACTCCATCGAAGAGATGGAAGTCATCGCGGCCGGCGCCGGCGTCGAGTTCGGTGGCGCCCAGGGCGGCTTCGCCCAGATCATCCAGAAGCAGGGCGGCAACACCTTCGAGGGTGTGTTCAACTTCCTGTACAGCTCCAGTGACCTCGACGGCACCGGCGCCCTCGATCTCCCCGACGATCGCGCGCCCCAGTTCGAGTCGCTGCGGCCCTCGATCCAGGTTTCCGGTCCGATCATCAAGGACCGCCTGTGGTACCGCCTTTCTCACGAGATCGTCGATCAGGAACTGCCGGTCAACACCGTCGGCGCCCTGAACGTCGTGACCATCGACCGTCAGATCAACTCCGATCAGATCACCTGGCAGGTCTCCGACCGCAACAAGCTGATCTTCCGCTTCGACGGCAACCCGAGCGAGACCCGCAACTTCGGCGTCAGCTCGACCCAGCCCCCCGAGGCGAGCCTGTTCCTCGAGGACATCAACGACGTCTACTCGGTCGAGTGGACCGCGCCCTACTCGCCGCAGATCTTCGTCACCAGCCAGGTCTCCTGGCTCGACGGCGGCTTCCGCCTCGGACCGACCACCACCGGCATCCCGAACAACTGCTTCGGCGTCGGCCCCGGTGCCGAGTTCCTTTCGGGCGCTCAGTGCACCAACCTCGAAACCCAGGAAACCAGTGGTTCCTACTGGCAGATCTTCAATGATGCGCGTCAGCGCTTCGCCGCCTCCAGTGACGCGACGATCTACGCCAAGAAGCGTTGGCTCGGCGTCAGCCACGAGTTCCGCACCGGGATCAGCATCGAGAACGAGCGCTACGTGCGCCAGCTGACCCAGAACCCCAGCGCGGCGTTCTTCTCTCGCGAGCCGATCGACCCGGACACCGGCGTCAACCTGGACCGGGTCGGCACCGTGTTCGCCCAGATCTCGGTTCCCGAGACCGATCGCGCCCGGGCCACCGGCACCCGCTGGTCCTTCTTCCTGCGCGATCAGATGCGCGTCGCTCAGAACCTGACCATCGAGGTCGGCGCCCGCATCGAGCGCGAGGTGATCAACGCCGAGGGGCGCACCCCGTTCGATCCCCAGGCCGAGTACGACCGCTACGTCGACCTGATCGCCCAGGGCGTCAGCTCGACCACCGCTCGTACCCAGGCGTTCACCGCCTTCGAGGGCACCGACGCCTTCGTCACCCAGCTGGCCGGCATCCTCGGGATCCCGCAGCAGCAGGTGCAGAGCT
This sequence comes from Acidobacteria bacterium Mor1, assembly GCA_001664505.1. Taxonomy (GTDB): domain Bacteria; phylum Acidobacteriota; class Polarisedimenticolia; order Polarisedimenticolales; family Polarisedimenticolaceae; genus Mor1. Next base: position 1,500,182 of record CP011806.1, on the reverse strand, counting down.
TCTTCGGCCCCTCGACGGTCCAGGCCAGCTTCCAGCAGGTCAAGCGCCGTCCCCAGGACATCAACATCGAGAACACCAACATCTCGCCCTTCCTGGGCGTGACCTGGGACCCCTGGTCCAACGGTAAGACCAAGTTCGCCGTGACCGGCCGCCGCTTCTTCCAGAACCTCCCGCTGCTGGTGGCGACCCGCGAACTGGCTCCGACCCGTGCGACCATCGGTCTCGACGCTCCCTTCGTGACCAACGCCGCGGCCGAAGGTATCCAGTGCCCCGGCGGTCTGGCCTCCTGCTTCGCGGTCAACGCCATTCAGGACGTGCGCAGCACGATCAACCCGGCGGCCACGGTCAACTTCACCGAGCGTGACCTCAAGACTCCTTACAACGACGAGTTCACCCTGAGCTTCGAGCGGCAGCTGTTCGCCGAAACCTCGATGAAGATCTCGTACGTCCGTCGCGAGTTCCGCAACCAGCTGCAGGACATCGACGCCAACAACATCTCCGGCGACTTCGGTACCTGCCTCGACACCTTCCAGCCCGGCGACCCGGTGATCGACTTCACCACCGGTCCCGACGGCATCATCGACGACTGCACCGGCGACTTCATCGAGCCGGCGAACCCCAACGGCACCGGCGCCACCTCCGGCGATCTGGTCGCTCGCCGTAACATCATCGAGCGTCCCGACGGTGTGCCGGATCTCTACAAGCTGAACCCGTTCTGGAACTCGGTCATCGTGCTCGGCAACTTCAACTCCGCCGACTACGAAGGCCTGGTCTTCGAGCTGATTCGCCGCCAGTACCGCGGTTGGGAGCTCAGCGGCTCCTACACCTGGTCGATCGCCGAAGGTAACGGTGAGGACTTCGACCAGATCCTCGGTAACGACGCCGCGACCATCGACGACGAGTTCGGCTTCCAGTCCTTCGACCAGCGCCACGTGGTCAAGGTCAACGCCACTACCCAGACTCCCTGGGGCGTGCGTCTCGGTACGACGATCAGCTGGCAGTCCGGCCTGCCGTACTCGCTGCTGGTCCAGTCGCTGTCCTTCGACACCATCGCTCCCGATCCGGGCGAAGCCGATCTGGTCAACACCCTGGGCACCCAGGAAGGCCGGACCCGCTTCCAGTACCCGACCGGCGTGCGCAACGACCAGCGCAACCGTCCCTACTGGAACTTCGACTTCAAGGCGACCAAGGAATTCCGCCTCGGCCGCGGCCTGAACGGCTCGGTCTCGGTGGACGTCTTCAACGCCCTGAACGACGGCACCTACCAGGTCTACAACAACGACCTGGAGTCCGGGTTCCAGGTCAACGGCATCAACCAGGCGCGCCGCCGCTTCGGTCGCCGTTACCAGCTCAGCGCCAAGCTCTCGTTCTAAGCGCCGAGCCAGTCACGACTGCTACGAAGGCCGCCCGCAAGGGCGGCCTTCTTCTTTTCCGCCGCCGGTGCGGTTCCCGGGCTTCCCTTTGAAATCGGCCTCCCGGATCCCTACAATCCCCCGATCGGAAGGGGAGGGGGCCTGCGCATGATCATCTACAACACCATGACCCGGAAACTGGAGCCGCTGGAGCCGGCGGAGCCGGGGCATGTCCGCTTCTACGCCTGCGGGCCCACGGTCTACGACTTCGCCCACATCGGAAACTTCCGGACCTACGTCTGGGAAGACCTGTTGCGGCGTTCCATGGAGCTCAACGGCTTCAAGGTGACCCAGGTCATGAACATCACCGACGTCGAGGACAAGATCCTCAACAAGGCGATGGAACTGGGCCAGACCCTGGACGAGGTCACGGCACCCTTCATCGAGGCCTTCTTTGAAGATATCGACACCCTGCGGATCAAGCGGGCGGACCGCTACCCCCGGGCCACCGAACATGTAGAGGAGATGATCGACCTGGCCCAGACCCTGACCGACAAGGGCTTCACCTACGAGAGCCAGGGCTCGCTCTACTTCCGCATCGGCGCCTACGAGGCCTACGGCGGCCTGTCCCATCTGGACAAGCGCGAGGTCCAGGACGGAGCGCGGATCGACAGCGACGAGTACGACAAGGACAACGCCCGGGACTTCGTGTTGTGGAAGGGCCAGAAGGAAGGGGAGCCCGGTTGGAACAGCCCCTTCGGTTGCGGCCGTCCGGGCTGGCACCTCGAGTGTTCGGCGATGAGCATGAAGTACCTGGGCAAGGGCTTCGATCTGCACACCGGCGGCGTCGACAACATCTTCCCGCATCACGAAAACGAGATCGCCCAGAGCGAGGCGGCCACCGGCGAGAAGTTCGTGCGCTACTGGATGCACTCGGCGCACCTGATGGTCGACGGCGAGAAGATGTCCAAGTCCAAGGGCAACTTCTACACCTTGCGCGATCTTCTGGAGAAGGGCTTCGACCCCCGGGCGATCCGCTTTCTGCTGCTCTCGACCCACTACCGCAGCCAGGTCAACTTCACCCTGGAGAGCATGGGCAAGGCGACCCAGGAAGTGCAGCGGCTGGACGACTTCACCCGCCGGCTCGACGAGTACGGTGCTGCCGACGGCAGCGATGCCGAGTTCGAGGCGCTCTGCGCCAAGCGGCTCGAGGAGTTCCGGGCGGCGCTGGCCAACGACCTGGACGTCAGCGGGGCCGTCGGGTCGCTGTTCCGGCTGGTCCGGGAGAGCAACGCGGCCATGGACCGGGAGGCGCTGCCGGCGGCGAGCCTCCAGGTGCTGCGGGATACCCTGGAGCGGATGGATTCGGTGATGGCCGTACTGGAACGCCCCGCTGAGGAGATCGACGCCGAGATCGAGGCGCAGATCGAAGCCCGGCAGGCGGCCCGCAAGGCCCGTGACTTCGCCGAGGCGGACCGGATCCGGGACGACCTGGCGGCCCGGGGCATCGTCCTCGAGGACACGCCCCAGGGGGTCCGCTGGAAGCGGCGGCTGGGCTAGGCGGCCGTTGCGTCCGGCGGTGACCGCGCCGGTTACGAGATCGTCAGCGTCGGACACTAAACTCCGGGGGGACTTCGGGAGTCCAACCACCGTGAACGCGGCTTCCCAGCGCGATGGAGCGGCGGAGGAGAGGGCCCTACTCGAGCGGCTGCGCCGGGGAGAGTCCGAGGCCTTCGACGAGGTGCTCAGGCGTCACCGTCAGACGGTGTACGCCGTGGCGTGGCGCGTCCTGGGGAATCACGGAGACGCCGATGAGGCGGCCCAGCTGACCTTCGTCAAGGCCTGGAAGGCCATCGGAGGCTTCCGCGGGGACGCCAGCCTGCGCACCTGGCTGGTCCGGATCGCTCTCAACGTCTCTCGCTCGTTGATCGGGCGGCGACGTCCCGAGGACGGGCTCGACGAGGTCGAGCGGACCTCCGAGGACGACACCGAGGGCGCCGATGCGCTGCTGGACCGGATCGAGGCCCGCTCGGAGGTGCGCAAGGCGGTCCTGTCGCTCCCGCCCCGCCAGCGGGAGGTCGTGTTGCTGAAGGTTTTCTCGGAAATGACCTACGGGGAGGTAGCCGGGGTCATGGAGCTTTCGGAGGGAGCGGTGAAGGCCCATCTACATCAAGCCGTTTCGAATCTGAGACGCCGGCTGATCCCCGCCGAAGCCCAGGAGGCGCTATGAGCACCGATAATCCCTGTGTCCGGTTCGAGAGCGAGTTGGCCGAACTCCTGGGGCGGGACGGCGGCCCGGTAGAGCAGGAGGCTCTGGAGTCCCTGAGAGCCCATCTGGAGGCGTGTGAGGCCTGCGCGCCCAGCCGGGAGCTGGTGGAGATGCTGGCCGCTCCGGCCGGCCGCCGGGACCCTGTTCCGGATCCCGGCGAGGGCTACTGGCAGACCTTCGACCAGCGGGTCCGCTCCCGCATCGAGGCGGATGCCGACGCACCGGCCACGGGGGTGGCCCCAGGACCGGCTGCGGGGCGGGGCGCCGGCGGCGGGCCCTGGCTGAAGATTGCCGCCGTCGCCGCCGTGCTCGCGGTGGTGGCGCTGTTGACCCTGCCGGGGATCGGGAAAGACGATCCCGGGGTCGTGGACCCCCGGCGAGAGGCTGCCCTGGAGACCCTCGACGGTCTGCTGCCCGGCGATCCTTCGCTGCTGGAAGGATTGGATGAGTTGCNCGCCGCCGCCGCCGGCGACGACGCCGAGGGATTGTTCGACGGGTTCGAGGACAGCCTGGGCGGAGAACTGGACTGGGAGCTTCTGCCGGCCGGGACCGAGCCCCTGCTGCCGGAGCCCGAGACGTTGGACGGGGCGAGCCGCGAAGAGCTCTTGAACTGGCTCCGCGGCGAGGAGACCGAGGCATGAGAATCCCTGCAACGATCCTGATGGTCCTGTGGCTGGCGCTGCTCGCCACCCCGGCTGCGTCCCAGGCGCCGGCTGACGGCGGCGACGCCGGAGATGCCGCGGGGCAGGCGGGCGGCGACGCCATCGTCGACACCGAGCTCTGGTCCGCTTTGCGAGGGCGTTACGAGGCCGGCCTGCGGCGGCACGTGGCGGTGACCGACAGCCAGGTCGAGACGATCATGCCGCTGGTCGAGGAGCTCGAAGCGCTGCGCCGCAAGGCCCGCCGCGAACGAGCTGCCACGACACGCAGCCTGCGCATCGCCTTCGAGGACGGCGGAGCCGACAGCGAACTCCAGAGCCTGCTCGAACGCCTGGACGAGATCGAACTGGAGCTGCGCAGCGAAGAGCGGAGGATCCGGCAGGCGATCGAGGCGGATCTGACCGTGCGCCAGCGGGTCAAGTACCGGTTCTACAGCGTCAAGTTCCGCACCGAGCTGCGCAAGCGTCTCGGCGGTCTCTCGGGCGGCCGCCCCACGCCGATCCGCGACCGGTTGCGCGATGCCCGCAAACGCCGGCAGGGGGGTGGTTGATGACCGGGTTGGCCGAACCGCGGAGCCCCTACCGCTACGGCGCAGATGCCGAGGCGCTGGCCGAAGATGTTCTGCGCCGTGCGGGGATGGTCGTCGTCGCCCGGCGCTTCCGCTGGCGCCATGGAGAAATCGATCTGATCGCCCGTGACGGCGAGGAGATCGTCTTCGTCGAGGTCAAGGCGCGGCGCAGGGCTGCCGGCTACCTCCCGGGGGAGACGATCGGGCGGGTCAAGCGGCGCCGAATCGCCCGGACCGCCCTGGCCTGGCTCCAGCGTTTCGACCGCCTGGAGCGTCCCTGCCGCTTCGATGTCGTCGAGGTTTTCGGGGCTCTCGAGGCGGGTCCGCGGGTGCGCCATCTGCGGGATGCCTTCCGCCCCGGGGAACGTTGACGAAGTCCGGGGCCTCTGGTACATTCTGCCGGTCGCCAACGGAAGTTGGTGGCAGCACCCTAGGCGCGGGAATAGCTCAGTTGGTAGAGCACGACCTTGCCAAGGTCGGGGTCGCCGGTTCGAGCCCGGTTTCCCGCTCCATTTCCTTCCTCGGTGTTTCCTTCCCCAGCAGGCTTCGGTCGGTGGCATCCTCACGGATCCTGGCGTAGCCTTTTGTTCGGCCTCTAGTGCAAGCTGTCTTGCTGCCGGCCGACTCGGGGGTTCCGATGCGTTCGATGCGATACCTGATCCTTACGGCGATGTTGTTGTCCGGGGTGCTTCCCGCGCTGGCGGGGAATCTGGTCGTCGCGCCCAATCAACCGGCTCCGCTGGTCAAGGGCTTCGATGTTCAGGGTACTTACCGCGCCGTCGACTGGTCCCTGGCCAAGCTGACCGTCATCAACTTCTGGGCTACCTGGTGCGAACCCTGCCGCAAGGAGATGCCGCTGCTTCAGCAGTTGCTCGACGAACGGGCCGCAGGGGAGATCCAGATCATCGGCGTCGCCAAGGACACCAAGCTGGCTCCGGAGTTGATCGGGTCAACCGTCGCCCGCCTCGGCGTGTCCTATCCGGTGCTGGTCGACGGCCGGCGTATCAGCCGTGATTGGGGCGGCACCGGCATCATCCCCACCACCTACATCGTCGATTCCGAAGGGATCGTCGTGCGGCGTTACGTCGGCGGTAGCGAGGAACAGGTCGCGGCGATGCTCAAGGACATCGACGACTTTCTGGAAGGCCGCAAGTTGGGGCCGCCGCTGATGCGCCGCCCCAAGGAAAAGAACTCCACCAACTGACCGGTTCCCCGGAGAGCCCGGTCCCTAGAGAATCTGCAGCAGTCCGTCGTCGCCGGCGGTAGGCGCAGGTGTGTGACGGCCCTCGGGGTCGGGACGATGCTGTTCGGCGTGGTACGACGAGCGGACCAGCGGTCCGGCTTCCACGTGGAAGAAGCCCATCTCCATCCCTGCATCGCGGAACGCGTCGAACTGGCTGGGTTCGACGAAGCGTTCGACCGGCATGTGTTCCTTGGTCGGCTGCAGGTACTGACCCAGCGCAACCACCTCGACTCCGGCTTGCCGCAGGTCGCGCATGGTCTCGAGGACCTCCTCGTCCCGTTCGCCGAGTCCCAGCATCATGCTCGACTTGACCCGCATGTCGGGCATGTCACGGTCGCGGCGCCGCGCCGCCGCTGCCAGCAGGCCGACGGAGTGGTCGTAGCGCGATCCCGGCCGGGCGGGCTTGTAGAGCCGCGGCACGGTCTCGACGTTGTGGGAGAAGACCTCCGGACGGGCGGCGAGCACCACGTCGAGGGCGCCTTCCTTCTTCTTGAAGTCCGGCGTGAGCACCTCGACGGCGCAGCCGGGATTCAGTTCGTGAATCGATTGGATCACCCGCTGGAAGTGCATGGCGCCGCCGTCGGGCAGGTCGTCCCGGTCGACGCTGGTGATCACCGCGTGGCGCAGTCCCAGGCGCTGGATGGCCTCGCCGACGTGGCGGGGCTCCTGCGGGTCGGGGCCGGCCGGCGGCATGCCGCTGTGCACGTTGCAAAAGCCGCAGCGGCGGGTGCAGACGTCGCCGAGGATCATGAAGGTGGCGGTGCCTGCGTTCCAGCACTCGTAGATGTTGGGGCAGCGGGCCTCGACGCAGACGGTGTTGAGCGAGAGCTCGTCGACCATCTTGCGCAACTCGCGGTACTTCTCCCCGGTCTGGAGCCGCACCTTCAGCCACTCGGGGCGCCGTTTTCCTTCGGTTCCGCAACTCAAAGCCGCATCCTCACTTTCCTGCCCTGTTTCAAGACTATATCGAAAACCCTTGCAGGACGCCGACCTCGGCGGGCTGGCGGCCCAGGCGCCGGGCCACGTGCCCGGCGACCCGTTCGGCGACCTCCTCGAGCTCCGGAGCCCGGTCCAGTAGCCGCGCCAGGGAGGTCACCCCCCGGTCGGAGATCCCGCAGGGGACGATGTTCTCGAAGCCGCTGAGATCCTCGGCGACGTTGAGGGCGAACCCGTGGGAGGTGATCCACCCGGTGGAGAGCCGGACCCCGATGGCGGCCAGCTTCTCCTCTCCGACCCAGACCCCGGTCAGCCCCTCGATTCGCCCGGCCTCGAGGCCGTAGTCGCCGGCCAGGTCGATCAGCGCCTGCTCCAGGTCCCGGAGGTAGCGGTGAGCGTCCCGGCGTCCGGTCTCGAGGGCCAGGATCGGGTAGCCGACCAGCTGGCCCGGACCGTGGTAGGTCACATCGCCACCGCGCCCCGCCTCGTGGAGTTCGATGCCCCGGGCCTCGAGCTCTTCCGGAGTGTGGAGCAGGTGCTCCTCGTGGGCGCCCCGGCCCAGGGTCACCACCGGCGGGTGTTCCAGTAGCAGCAACACGTCGCCGATGGTGCCGGCCCGGCGGGCCTGGACGGCGCGGGCCTGCAAGGCCAGCCCCTCCTCGTAGGGGAGCCGGCCCAACCAGTACGCCGTCAGGCGGGGAGCCCTGCTAGAGCAGCGACTCGTCGAAGTTCTCCAGGCCGCGCTGCACGATGGCCAGGAACTGGTCGGCGACGGCGCCGTCGACCACCCGGTGGTCGTAGGACATCGAGATGTACATCATCGAACGAACGGCGATGGCGTCACCGTCGACGACCACCGGCCGCTTCTTGATGCCGCCGATGCCCATGATCGCCACCTGGGGTTGGTTGATGATCGGCAGGCCGAACAGCCCGCCGTAGATCCCCGGGTTGGTGATCGTGAAGGTGCCGCCGTGAACCTCGTCGGGGTTCAGCTTCTTCGAGCGGGCCCGGTCGGCCAGGTCGTTGACCTTGCGGCAAAGCCCGGCGATCGAGGACTCGTCGGCGTTCTTGACCACCGGCACGATCAGGCCCCAGTCGAGGGCTACGGCGACGCCGATGTTGAGGTCCTTCTTGTAGACGATGTTGTCGCCCTCGACCGAAGCGTTGAGGATCGGCCAGGCGCGCAGTCCGTCGCAGGCGGCCTTGATGAAGAACGGCGTGTAGGTCAGCTTGACCCCGTGGCGCTCCTCGTAGGCCTTCTTGTACTTGGCCCGCAGCTGCACCAGGCGGGTCACGTCGACCTCGAAGACCGAGCTGACGTGGGCCGAGGTTCGGCGGGACTCGATCATGTGGTCGGCGATGATCTTGCGCATCTTGGTCATCGGGACCCGTTCGATGCGCTCGCCCGGCCGGAACGACGGGGCGTCGGGCTGGCTGCTCATCGGAGCCGCCGGCGCCGCGGGAGCCGCGGCAGCAGCGGCCGGCGCTGCCGCAGAAGCACCGCTCTCGATGTAGGCCAGGATGTCCTTCTTGGTCACCCGTCCACCGGCACCGCTGCCCGGCACCACGGCGGGGTCGATGCCGTGTTCGGCGGCGATGCGCTTGACCACCGGCGAGGTGAAGGTCTTCTCCCGGTCGGCAGCCGGCGCAGGTGCCGCCGGCGCCGGGGCGGCCGGTGCAGGAGCAGGAGCCGCCGCCGGAGCGGGGGCTGGGGCCGGAGCAGGCTCGGGAGCGGGGGCAGCCTCGGCCGCGGGAGCGGGGGCCGCCTCGGCGGCGCCTGCCTCGGTCTCGATCACCGCGACCACGTCGTTGACCGCGACGGTGTCCCCTTCGTTCCCCTTGATCTCGACCACCGTACCGGCGGCGGGGGAGGGGATCTCGGCGTCGACCTTGTCGGTCGAGATCTCGAACAGCGGCTCGTCCCGCTGAACCGTCTCGCCGACGTTCTTGATCCAGCGGGTGATCGTCCCTTCGGCGATCGACTCGCCCATCTGCGGCATCACCACATCGACACGCATCGAACTTCTCCCTTACAGGTGGATTTGACGGCCGTGCACGGCCATCGCGGCTTCGCCCATCACCTCCGACAGGGTCGGGTGAGCGTGAATCGCGTTGAACAACGATTCGGCCGTTGCTTCGAGGTTGAGCGCCGCCGTGGCTTCGGACAGGAGCTCGGTTGCATGCGGGCCGATCAGATGAACGCCCAGCACTTCGTCGTACTTCTTGTCGGTCACGATCTTGGCGAACCCGCGGGTGTCGCCGAGGATCTTGGCCTTGCCGATCGCGGTGAACGGGAACTTGCCCACGGCCACGTCGTAGCCGCGCTCCTTGGCTTCGGCCTCGGAGAGGCCGATCGAGGCGACCTCGGGATCGCAGTAGGTGCAGGAGGGCACCAGGTCGTAGTTGATGGCGTGGGGTTCGAGGCCCGCAGCATGTTCGGCGGCGACGATGCCCTCATGGGAGGCGAGGTGGGCCAGCGCCGGCGTCGGGACGATGTCGCCGATGGCGTAGACCCCCGGTTCGCCGGTGCGCATCATCGAGTCGACCTTGATGAACCCGCGGTCGACCTCGACGCCGGTCCCTTCGAGGCCGAGGTTCTCGGTCAGCGGACGGCGGCCGATGGCGACCAGCAGGGTCTCGGCCGAGAGCTCGACCTTCTTTCCGCCCTTGCTGGCGGTGATCTTGACGTTGGTCTTGCCCACCTCGACCTTGTCCACCGAGGTGCCCACGTGGACGTCGATGCCCCGCTTCTTGAAGTTGCGGGTCAGCTCTTTGCCCAGGTCGGCATCTTCGATCGGCACCAGGTTGGGCAGCAGCTCGACGATGGTCACGTCGCTGCCGTAGCTCTTGTAGATCGAGGCGAACTCGACCCCGACGGCGCCGGCTCCGAGGACCACCATCGACTTGGGTACCCGGCCCTGGAACAGGGCGTGGTCGGAGTTGATCACCCGCTTGCCGTCGAATTCGACGCCGGGCAGCCCCTTGATCTCGGTGCCGGTGGCCAGGATGGTGCAGGCGGTCTCGACCAGGAAGGGTTTGCCGTCCTTGGGCGTGACCTCGACCTTGCCCTGGCCGGCGAGCTTTCCACGGCCCTTGATCAAGGTGATCTTGTTCTTCTTGAACAGGTACTCGACCCCCTTCACGTTGCCGTCGACGATCTTCTTCATGTAGGCGTCGAGGCCCTTGAGGTCGAGCTTGCCCGCGGCCACCTTCACGCCGAAGTCGCCGGCGTGACGGGTGGTCTCGAGCACCTCTGCGGTGTGGAGCATCGCCTTGGTCGGGATGCAGCCCCAGTGCAGGCAGGTGCCGCCTGGGCGGTCGGCCATCTCCACCACGGCGGTGGCGAGACCGAGTTGGGCGGCGCGGATGGCGGCCACATATCCGCCCGGCCCGCTGCCGATAATCGTGACGTCGTACTTGTGCTGGTCGCTCAACGGGGACTCCCTGGGGCCGCGTCTGCCTGGGCCGGACGAGCTGTTCCGACGGTGTTTTCGCCGGTTTGCGAGAAGCCCTCAACGGTAGCGGAGCGCCTTCACAGCGTCAAGGATCGGCACCGGGGCTCGCGGCTTGACGCCGGGCCGCACAGAGGGCTACCGTTTTGCCGTCCCGTCGGCCTCCGGGAGTGCGCTCCACCATGCCGACTTCCCCACTGACCGAGCCGTTTACCCCAGCGTCCGCGTCCGCCGCACTGCGGGAACTGACCCCCGCGGTGCGGGTGCTGCGCCAGCTCTATCGCACCCTCGAGCGGCGGCAGGGAGCCGGGGGGCCGGACCGGGCGGTCGATCCGGTCTACTTCGAACTCCTGACCCGCTTCTGCCAGGTTCGGGAACGGGTGGAGCGGGGCGGGATCCGCCTGGCGGATCCCGGGCGGGGCACCCTGGAGTTCCCGGCCCTGCGGGCGGGCCGCCCGGTGCTGCTGCAGGGGCTCTTGGGGGAGAAACAGGTCCGATCCTGGCGCGACGAAGACCGCACCCGTCCCCTGGACGAGGGCCCCTGGGGCTGACCCGTGGCGGTCCGGCTGCCGATGGCACCGCGGCAACCCGGGGGATATAGTTTCTCGGGAATGCAATCGGTGGAATCAAGCCAAAAAAGCCCGGCACTTCGCGCCGACTCGCCGGGCCTCCAAGGGCGCCGGCGGTATCGCGTCGCCATGGCGGCGCTCTGCGCGCTGCCCCTGCTCTGGAGCTGCAACGCTTCCGAGGCCCAGAACGGTCCGGGCGCCGGCGTGGTCGGCGCCGAACCGATTCCCCGGGTGCATCTGTTCGAGAATCACTCGTCGGCCCTGCTCGCCTGGCGGGACGCCGGGGTTCGCGACCGGGTGGTCGTTCATCTGGATGGCCACGCCGACTTCGACTGGCTGCCCGACGAGACCATCGCCCGGCTGGCGGCCAGCGAGGTCAGCCGCCTCGGCGAATTCGAGGTCCATCCCTACGCGATGGACGATCGGACCCTGGCGGGGTTTTCGATCTGGAACTTCATCTACCCGGCGGTGCGCCTCGGCCTGGTGCGGGAGCTGATCTGGGTCGTTCCCGACGGCACGCTCCCCGACGATGCCGCCGCCCGGGAGTTGGTGCGTCAGCGCCTGGTCTACAAGATGCAGATGATCTCCCTGGAAGAGGCGCAGAAGCTGCGCATCGCCAACGGAGTCATTCGCGGCACCGTGCTCGGCACGCCGATCTACATCTGCGAGCTGGACGACCTGCCGGCCCTCGACGAGCCGGTGCTGCTCGATATCGACGTCGACTACTTCACCACCCGCTCGGCGTTGTCCCAGCAGGTGTCCGAATCCCCCTGGGTCGATCCGCTGGAGACCCTGGTCGCCCTGCGGGACCGGGGTGTCGAGAGCGACCTGGTCACCCTGTCCCTCTCGACCATCGGCGGGTACATGCCCACCGCGTCCCGCTGGATCGGCGGCACCCTCAAGCGCCACCTGCGGGCTCCGGGGCGGATCGATCCGGAGCAGGAACGGCGGCGCTTCGCGGCGATCCAGGCTGCCGAGGCGGGAGATCACCAGCAAGCTGCCGAACGACTCCAGGCCCTGGTCGAGGAGGTGCCCAGAGACGCGGCGCTTTGGTACCTGCTTTCCCGGGCGCTGGCGGGCCGGGGAGATGCCGAAGCCGCCGCCGAGGCTCGGGCCCGGGCGGTGGCCATCGATCCGATGCTCGATCACGACACGCTGTTCGATGCCGACCGGCTGTGGATCAACAAGCAGTTCGCCCAGGCCCTGGAACTCTACGACGCCTACATGGAGCGGATGCCCGACGGACCGTTCCAGGCCTACGTGCAGCGGCGCCGCGCTTCCTGTCTCGAGCGGGTCGGCCGCGCGCGAGATGCGCTCTACGCCTGGCAGCAGGTTCTCGAGATGGCTCCGCGGCATGCCGACAGCCACCTCGACTTCGCGCTCCTGCTGCGGGAGCTCGGCATGGCCGATCAGGCGGTCGCCCACATGCAAACCGCCCGTGAGATCCTGCCTGACCGGGTGACCTTCGCCCAGGCGTTGGGCTCGACTTACGTGCTCCAGGGACGCCTCGAGGAAGGAGTGCAGCAGCTGCGCACCGCCGTGCGGCGCCAGCCCTGCATGCCTCGTATCCACGGCAACCTCAGTGCCGCCCTGGTGCGCCTCGGCCGCCATCAGGAAGCGGCCGAGCATCTGCGCCTGGCCATGTGGCTCCAGCCCGAGAACAAGCAGTACCGCACCCTGGCCAGTCAGCTCGACCGCCAGGGTATTCGCGTGACCCCCGTCGCGGGACCGTGACCCGCGGCCCGCTCGTTGCCCTGTCCCCTTTGACCGCTTCCGCGGGGCTCCAGGAGGCGTGCCGGTGAGCCCGCGTCCCGGCGACCTGGTTCTGTTCTGGGACGAGCAGACCCTGAGCGTCGGCGTCGTCGCCTCCGAGGAGAAACGCAGATGGCGGGTCTTCGCCGGCACCGGCGAAGAACGCCGGGTCACGACGCAACGACTCGCCCTGCACCTCGATACACTCGCTGCCGACGGCTCCGTCGATCGGGAGCAAGCCAATCGCCGGGTCGAGCAAGCCCGCGCCGATCTCGAGTCCGGGGCTGCGGACTGCGATCTGCCCCTGGTCTGGGAACTGGCTTCAGAAGAACCGGGACCGCTCAGTCTCGGGCCGCTGGCGGAGCTGGCGCTGGGTAGCGACGGGCCCCGGGAGAGGGGTGTGCTGCTCTGGGCTCTCGCAGCCGACGGCCTTCACTTCGAGCGCCGCGGAGATGACTGGGCCCCGCGGCCCGGTGAGCAGGTCGAGCGGCTGCGGCAACAGCGAGAGCAGGCTCGGGCACGGGAGGCGGAGAAGGCCGCGGCGCTTGCCGCCTGGGCAGCGGCCCCCCGAGGCGAGTTCGCCGCGCTTCCGGACAACGCCGCCTTCGCCGGGTACGGCGAGGCCCTGCGCAAGCTGGCGCTCTTCGAGGATGCCGCCGAGGAACGGGATCGCGCGTTGGCCCTCGAGGCGCTCTCGGCGGCGGGCATCGGATTCGACCGGGAGCACGAGGGAGCGTTCCGTCTTTTGCGTGCCGCGGGAATCTTCGAGAGCGACGACGAGAACCTTCCACTCCGGCGCTACGAACTGAGCGTGGACTTCGCCCCGGCGATCATCGGCGCGGCNTCTGCCGCCGCCGCCGCCGGGCCGCAGGGGACGCGGGAGGATCTGACCGGCGAGCCGGTCTTCACCATCGACAGCGCCAAGACCCGGGAGATCGACGACGGCGTTTCTCTCCGCGAGGTCGACGGGGACCTTCATCTCGGAATCCACATCGCCGATCCCTCCGCCTTCGTCCCGGTCGGCGATCCGGTCGACGAGGAAGCGTTGCGTCGCGGCGTCACCCACTACTTCCCCGACCTGCGGTTGCCGATGATCCCGGCCGCGATCTCCGAGGAGGCGGCCAGCCTGGTGCGGGATCAACCCCGCCCGGCGCTGAGCTTCCTCGTGACCTTCGGCGCCGACGGCGAGCTTCGCGACTGGAGGTTGACCCGTTCGTTGATCCGGGTCGGCACCCGATTGACCTACGACGAGAGCGACCGTGCGATCGACGGCCAGGAGCACCCATGTGCCGGGCCGTTGCGGCGGCTGGCCGGCTGGGCCGCTGCTCGCGAGGGGGCGCGGATCGCCGCAGGGGCCGTGGTCATCCAGTCGCCGGAGGTGGATCTGCGGGTCGATGCCGATGGCCGGATCGAACTCGAGCGGATGGATGCCGAGTCTCCCGCCCGGCGTTGTGTCACCGAGACGATGGTGTTGGCCGGGGAACTCGCGGCTCGTTTCTGTGCCGAACACCGCTTGCCGGCGATTCACCGGCGCCAGGCTGCGCCTGCCGAGCCGGGACCGGACGGTCCGGTGGTCGATCCGGTGGCGATTTGCCGGGTGCGCCGCGGCATGCGTCGCGGCGAGGCGGGGCTCAAGCCCGGGAGGCATCACGGGCTGGGTCTCGAGGCGTACGCCCAGGCGACCTCACCGCTACGACGCTATCAGGACCTGGCGACTCACCGGCAGATCCTTGCGGTGCTCGCAGGCGAGGAGCCGCCCTACGACGAAGAGGCGCTGCAGCGCGTCTGCGCCACCACCGACCGGGCGGACCTGGATGCCCGCCGGGCCGAGCGAGCCGCCAACCGTTACTGGTTGCTGCGCTATCTCGAGGAACGGGTCGGGCAGCAGGTAGAGGGAACGGTGGTGGAGGTCACCCCGCGTCCGGTGGTGCTGCTCGACGAGACCCTGGTGGAACACCCGGTCCCCGGGCTCAAGGGAGTCGAGCTCGGGGAGCGGGTGCAGCTGACGATCAAGCGGGTCAACCCACGCGCCGAGATCCTCTCGCTGCGCTGAGCCGTTCCGCGGTCGCCGGGGCGTCAGGGAGTGGGCGTCGCCGGAGCCTCGGGCTTGACCACCTCGACCAGTTCCACCTCGAAGCGGATCGCCGCGCCGGGCTTGATCGTCGGCGGGAAGCCACGATCGCCGTAGGCGGTGTCCGAGGGGCAGGTCAGCACGGCCTTGCCGCCGACCTTCATCTTGCCGACGCCGTCGCGGAAACAGGGAACGAACTGCTGGAGGGTCAGCTCCAGCGGATCCTTGGCCGTGCCGTCCTCGTTGGGTTCCATGTTGCTGTCGAACACGGTGCCGTCGCGCAGGGTGCCGTGGTAGCGGACCTTGACCTTGTCGGTCAGCGCGGGGGACGCGCCGTCACCCGCCGACACCTGGCGGTAGACCGCGCCGCTCTCGGAGGTGACCGAACCGCTTTCCTTGGCCGCCTGCTCGACGACCCACGCATCTCCCGCGGCTTTCTCCTTCGTCGCCGCCGCTGCAACGCGCGCCTGGAGCATGCCCTGAATCTTGGGGGCGAATCCGGCGACGTCGACGCGCTCGTCGCGTCCGAGGGCGCCGTCGGCAAACCCCAACTGAATCAGCGCGAGTTCGCTCTCGCTGATCTCGAACTGGGCGACGTTCTTGGCGAACAGCTGTCCCAGCACGTACATCAGCCGATCGTCTTCGCTCTTGATCTCCGGGTCGGCGGCCTGGACCGGGACCACGGCGAACAGCAGCGCCAGACAGCAGGGGAGCAGGGTACGGAGTTTCATCGACAGGTCCTCTACCGGGGAAGGGCGGGATCGAGTGCGAGACCTTTCATCGCCCAGACTGAAAGGACCGCCGCGGCTCCGGGAGCCGGTCGTTGCCGAAGGGCCTTCCAGTTGTAAGGGATCCTGGCCCCCGGCGCCAGCCTCCCGCGGATGGCCCGTCGGCGGCTTTTGGGCTAAGTCGCTTGTACCCTGGTATTTTAGGCGGTACTACTCTGTGCCGGGCCTCCCGTGGGCCCGGGACCGTTTAGAGGAGCCAAGAACGTGCGCAACATCCATCGAATGCTGGCCCTGGGGCTGGTCCTCATCGCCTCCACCGGAAGTTTCTGGGCGGTCAGCGGATTCCTGGTCGACCCGGCAGGTGAGGCGATCGAGGGCGCCAAGATCTGCTACCTCCTGGGCGATACCGAGGGGCTCTGCACCAAGAGCGACGAGCGCGGCTTCTACACCCTGGTCGACGCGCCGATCGACACCGTGCGCATCACCGCCGACGGCTACCTGTCCCGGTTGGTTGCCGCGGTGCCTCAGGAAGGCCCGATCCGACTGGAGCACGCCGCGTCCCTGCTGATCAAGTTGATCGATGCCGACAGCGGCAAGGCGATCGACGGCGGCGAGATCACCCTGACCTACAGCAGCGGTCATCGCCAGGGACCTTTCCCCAGCAACCAGAAGGGGGTCAGCATCGCGGGGCTCAAGCCCGGGTGGATCCTGATCGGTGGCAACGCCGAGGGCTACAAGCCCTCCCCGTACGAAGAGAAGAAGCTCAAGCCCCGGGAAGAAACGGTGGTCGAGCTCAAGTTGTCGAAGAGCGGTTCCTGAACCGCCGCGGTCGCCGGCTCCGCGTCAGCGTTCGAAACGGATCGTCATGCGCCGCCCGGAGCTCCCCAGACGGCGGGGGCCCTCGGCGGTGAGTTCCAGCACGGCGAGCCCCCCGTTTCCGGCAGACAGGAACAGATGCTCTCCGGCCCCGGCCAGGGCTCCCGCGGAGAGTGAGCCCCGCAGCCGGGTCTCCACCGGCGAACTCCCTTCCGCCAGCAGGTCGTAGCTCAGAACGCCGCGAGGGATGCTGGCGTAGAGCGTGTCCGCTTCCAGTTCCAGGTGACGCACGTGGTTCCCTGCGGTCGATAGCCGCCCGTCAGGGACGAACGTGTCTCCGTCGTAGACCAGCACCGCGATCTCGGCGCGGCCCCGGGGAACGTAAAGCTTTCCGTTGCGCAGCAGCACATCCAGCGCGCCGTCGAGACCCCTGGGCGCCGGTAGCGGCCGAGGGCGGTCCGCGTCTCCGCTGACGTCGAACACGCGCACTCCTGCCGTGCCCTCGGCGGTGACCAGCAGATCTCCCTCGAGGGCGATGCCGCGCACCCGGTTGCGGGTCGGCCGGGTGGTCTCGAGCACCGGCCGTTCCGGGTTGTTCAAATCGATCACGGCGATCCCGGCGGTGCCGTCGGCCACCCAGACGATGCCTTCGCGTACGGCCAGGGCGGCAGCGCTCCCGGGCGTGTCGTACTCCCCGAGCACCTCGGGGGCCGCGGGATCGGAAACGTCGATCACCAGAACGCCGCGACTTCCGATGGCCAGGTAGAGCCGTTGACCCTCGAGGGCCAGATCCTGAACCGGAGCGCGTAGCCGCATGCGGCTCAGCTCCCGGGGCGCCAGGGGGTCGGCCGGGTCCATCACGACGAGCCCGTCGCTGCGGCCGACGTAGAGCAGTTCTCCGGCGGGCAGCGTGCAGAGGGTCCGCACCTCGGGCGCAGGCGCTTCCTTTTTCTTGCGCCGTGCCGAGGCATCGGGAGCCGTGGCGGCCAGGAGGACCGCCGCAGCCAGCCCCGCCACCCCGAGGCGCGTCGCCGCTTTCAAAATCGTCATCGGGGCAAACATGGGATCCGCCGCGAGCCGGGTCAATCCGCGTACAATGCGCGCCTCCGATGCAGGCTCTCGAACGAGGATCGATCGCGCTGATCGCCCTGTGCGCCCTGGGCACACTGGGAGCGGCCTTCTCTGCCCATCCGGCGGCAACCGGGGTGTCTCTGCTCGCGGCGACGCTGCTCCCGGCGGCGCTGATCGTGCTCGGCTGCAGCGGCGTGGTTCGCCGCGCCGGGTCCGGTGTCGGGGTGCTCCTGGTCGTCGGCCTTCTGGTGGGGGGTGTCCTGGCAGCGGGGCTCGTCGGCATGCTCCGCTTCGACGGCTGGCCGGCGATGCGCTGGGCGCTGATCTGGCTCGGCCCGGTGGCCCTGATCCTGATCGCCGTGGCCTACGCCGCGACCTTCGAGCGACTCGTGGCGGCCCGCCCGCGGAAAGCCGAATCGAAGCGCCGCGCCGGGGAGCGGCGATGACCCTGTTTCTGGCCGGGGTCTACCTGGTGATGCTCGCCGGCGTCGGCGCCTGGTCCGCCCGGCGGGTCCGCGGTCCGCGGGACTACTTCATCGCCGGGCAACGTGCCGGCCTGTGGGCGGTCGGGCTGTCGACCATGTCCGCGGCCTTCAGCGCCTTCGTCTTTCTCGGCGGCCCCGGGTTGGCCTACCGGGTCGGTGCGGGGTCGCTGTTCATCGCCCTTCCGGTCGGTTTTACCGCGGCCTTCCTCTGCTGGACCCTGGCCCGCCCGCTCCGTGAGATGAGCGCCGACGGCAGCGTCTTCACCGTTGCCGACGTGCTGGCCCGTCGCTTCGATGACCGGCGGGTGCAGGGGTTGGCGGCCTGTTGTGTTCTCGCCGGGGTCGTCGGCTATCTGGGGCTGCAGCTCAAGGCGTTGGGGGTGTTGTTCCAGTCGGTCTTCGGGATCTCCTCGCTGCCGCTGGCGGTGGCCCTGGGTGCGGCGGTGATCCTGGCCTACAGCCTGTTCGGCGGGATGCTGGCCGGTCTCTACACCGACGTGCTCCAGGGAGCGATCATGCTGGCGGGGGCGGCGCTGCTCTGCGCGCACGCGGTACACACTGCGGGCGGTCCCGATGCGGTGCTCTCCTCGGTCGCCGGTTCCGAGGCGTTCGGTCCCGGTTTCCTCGATCCCGACGGCC
The DNA here is from genome assembly GCA_001664505.1 of Acidobacteria bacterium Mor1. Classification (GTDB taxonomy): domain Bacteria; phylum Acidobacteriota; class Polarisedimenticolia; order Polarisedimenticolales; family Polarisedimenticolaceae; genus Mor1. Next base: position 1,481,571 of record CP011806.1, on the reverse strand, counting down.
GGCTGCCGCAGGCGACGCTGGCCGGGTTCTTCCTGGTGTTCGGTGTCGGCGTCGCCGGTCAGCCGCACATGGTGCACAAGTTCTTCATGATCGCCGACGTACAGCGTCTGCGTTTCCTGCCGGCGATCATCGGCGGCGCGCAGTCGCTCTGTCTCCTGGTCTGGCTCGGTCTCGGGCTGGCCATCCCGGCGCTGGTGGCCCAGGGCCGGCTGGCGCCGGTGGCCCAGGCGGATAAGGCCACCCTTGCCTACCTGGCCGAACTGGCTCCTGCCGCCCTGGCCGGCGTGGCGATGGCGGCGCTGCTGGCGGCGATCATGTCCACCGCCGACTCGTTCATGAACATCGGCGCGGCGGCGTTGATGCGGGACCTGCCCCGTGCCCTCGGGCGGCCGCTGCGAGATGAGGTGTTGGCGGCGAGGGGGGCGACGGTCGCCCTCACCGGCGTCGCTGCGGCATTCGCCCTGGCCTACGGCGACCTGATCGCGGCCCTGGGGACCTTCTCCTTCAGCACCTTCGCCGCCGGGCTGGCCCCGGTCCTGTTGATCGGCCTGGCCTGGCCCCGGGTCGGAGCGGCGGCTGCCGGGGCCTCCATCGCAGTCGGGACCGGGCTCAACCTCGGCCTCGAGTTTCTGGCCCGGAACGACCTGTTTCCGGGCGCCCTGGGGATGGCTCCGGGGACCCTTCCGGGAGCGGTCAGCCTCAGCGTGTCCTTCCTGATCCTGCTCACCATGACCTGGCTGCGGCCTGATCCAAGGGAAGAAAGCGCGTAGCCGGGCAAAAAGTACGCGATCGGTTTGATTTTCTGCTGCGGGAATTTAAGTTTTTCTTAGCAGGGAGTCAGAAGGAACCGATCGACCATGAACCACCCCAGTGATCCGGCGATCATCCGAGTCCTGATGATCGAGGACAGCGCCTTCGACGCGGTGCTGATCGAGGAGACCCTCGAGGCGGCCGACGCCGCGCGCTTCGATCTCCAGCACGTGGAGTCGATGGCCGAGGCCGAGGTTCTCGCAGCCGGCAATCCGGCTTTCGATCTGGTGCTGCTCGACCTGACTCTCCCAGATTCCCAGGGTGTCGAGACCGTCGACCGGGTTCGCGAACTGCTCCCCGGGTTGCCGATCGTCGTGATGACCGGCTACGACTGCGAGCGGGTCGCGCTACAGGCGGTCCAGGCCGGCGCCCAGGACTTTCTGGTCAAGGATCAACTGGGATCGCGGCTGCTGGTGCGCACGATTCGCCACGCCATGGAGCGCCACCGGATGCTGATCGATCTCGCCCGCTCCCGGGACGAGGTGCAGCATCTCGCGACCCACGACCCGTTGACCCATCTGCCCAACCGTTTGCTGTTCTACGACCTGCTCAGCCAGGCGATCAGCTCGGCGGATCGCCGGCGCCGGAGTCTCGCAGTCCTGTTCCTGGATCTCGACGGGTTCAAGGGAGTCAACGACACCTACGGCCACGAGGCGGGGGACGAGGTGTTGTGCCTGGCCGCCCGCAGGCTCTCGCTGGCGGTTCGGGACAGCGACGTCGTCGCCCGGCTCGGTGGCGACGAGTTCACGATCCTCGTCGAGGGCCTGTCCTACGATCTCGACGCTGCGCGGGTGGCCCAGCAGCTACAGGAAGCGTTGGAAGAGCCGTTCCGCGTGCAGGGAAACCCGGTCCGGATCGGCGGCAGCGTCGGCATCGCGACCTATCCCGGCGACGGAACGGATGCCGCGACCCTCGTGCGCAACGCGGACCGCGCGATGTACTCCGTCAAGAAACGGGCCGATCGCAAGCACCTGTTCTTCTCCCGGGAAATGAACGCCCGGGCCGACCGCCAGAACCGCAGCGAACGGGCGTGGATTCGTTCCCTGGACTCCGACGACCGGGTGGTGCGCTACCAACCGGTCCTGGACACCGTCGCGGGCAAGACCCTCTCGATGGAAGCGTTGCCCGAGTGCGCGGTGGCCGGGGAGATGCTCTCTCCGGTCGACGCGGCGGCCTCCGGAGACCGGGGTTGGTCCCGGGCCCTGGGTGAGCGGGTGCTCGATCATGCGCTCCGCGACCTGTTCGCATGGCGGGAGGCGGGGCACGAAGAGTTGAGCGTCACGGTCCCGCTGTCGGGGCGGGTGCTCCGCGACCGGGAGTTCGTCGACCGCTTGTCCCGCATGCTGGAACAGCGGCAGGTCGACCCGCGTCTTCTGGCCTTGACCTTTCCCGAGTCGGCGCTGCTCGGTGACTGCCGGCCCACCGACGACCTGCTGCAGTCCCTCGGGCTGCTCGGCGTCTCGTTGATCGTCGACGGGTTCGGCAGCGGCCAGAGCCAGCTGGGCAGGTTGTGCCGGATTCCGGCAACGGCGATCCGCTTCGGTCCCGAACTCGCCGGCGGTTCCGAGCGCGAGGATTTGACCGGAGCGGTGGTGGCCCTGGGACGGAGTCTCGGGCTGGAGCCGATGGCCCGGGGAATCGACGACGCGGCCCTGGCCGACCACGTGGCCTCCCACGGTTGTCGACGGATGCAGGGGGACTGGTTCGCCCCGGCGATGAGCTGCGTCGATGCGGACCGTTGGCTCGCCGGGGGTCTCGCCGCGGAACTCCGCCGCCGTCTGCGGCGCAGCGCGGCTCCGCCGCGCCGGCGTGGAGACGAGTACGCCTCGGGCCTGAAGACTCAGGACTCCTGAACCGAGGTCGGCCGGGACCTTCGGGCTGCGATCACGAACAGGCCGCGCATGCCGCGCACGGCTCCGGGCCGCTCGGGCCGGTCTTCCCGCCTCCCGGCGACGATGCGCGACCGCCGTCTGAGCGTTGGGGGCACGGGGGCGGCCTGGGGCACCGGGACCGGTTCCGTTTTCTCGGATTCGATCGTCCGTTTCATCTGGGCGGTTCCTCCGCCGGGCCCGCTCAACCGGGCGGGCATCCATCGGCCCTCTAGTCTTACGGCAAACGACTTTGCAATGCAAAGTATTTTTCTTGACGGGGGTATTTGCGTACCGTACGTTTCACCATGTCCATGAGTGAACCTGTCGAACAACCTGTCGAGCAGACCCGGCAACCGGTGGTGCACCTGCACGATCGAGCCATCGCCGATCTGCGCTACATCCGCGAGACCATGGAAAACGCCGCGTCTTTCACCGCGGTGTCCGGTTGGGCGACCATCGCGGTGGGCGTCTGTGCGCTGCTGGCCACGCCGCTGGCGCGCATGACCGAGACCAAGCGTGACTGGATCGCGGTCTGGGTCGTGGCGGCGCTGCTGTCGCTGTTGCTCTCGGGGCTCGCCATCCGGCGCAAGGCGCGGGCGGCGCGTCAGCCGCTCAGTACGGGCCCCGGCCGTAAGTTCGCCCTGAGTCTGGCTCCGGCCCTGGTGGTCGGCATCCTGTTGACGGTGTTCCTTTACCAGGCGGGCCTGGGCAAGAGCCTGCCCGGTGTCTGGCTGCTGCTCTACGGCACGGCCGTCGTGGCGGGAGGCGCCTTCTCGGTGCGGGTCGTTCCGGTCATGGGGGTGACCTTCATGACCGTAGGCGCCGTGGCGCTGTTTGCGCCGGTGGCCTGGGGCGACCTGTTTCTCGCCACCGGCTTCGGGGGGCTGCACCTGATCTTCGGCTGGATCATCGCGAGGAGGCACGGTGGCTAGAAACCCATCCGCCCAGGAAGCGACCCGTCGTCCGCGCGCTGCTGCGGAGCAGGGGAGCGAGCCGCTCAAGGGAGCGATCCCCGACTTCGACCGGGTGATCCACGAGCGCATCCGCCTCGGGATCGTCAGCGCCCTTGCCGTCAACGAGTCGGTGACCTTCAACCAGCTCAAGTCGACCCTCGATGCCACCGACGGCAACCTCAGCGCCCACGCGCGCAAGCTCGAGGACGCCGGCTACATCGTCGTCAAGAAGACCTTCGAGGGCCGGGTGCCGCGAACCGAGTTCCGCCTGACCGCCTCGGGCCGCAAGGCGCTGCGCCGCTACCTCGATCACATGGAGGCGTTGATTCATGCCACCCGCGGGGAGTGATACCGCCGGCGGCCTGCACGTCGCCATCATCATGGACGGCAACGGCCGTTGGGCCCAGCGGCGCTCGCTGCGCCGGGCCGCCGGCCATCGCGCCGGCGTGCGGGCCGTGCGCCGGGTGGTCGAGTCGGCGCCTTCGATGGGCATCGGCGCGCTGACCCTCTACGCGTTTTCTTCGGACAACTGGCAGCGCCCCAAGGGAGAGGTCCAGGCGTTGATGCGGCTGCTTCGAGAGTTCATCCCCTCGGAGACCCGCCGCAGCGTGCGCAACGGTGTCCGGCTGCGCATGATCGGGCGCCGCGACCGGCTGGATCCGGGCCTGGTGCGCAGCATCGAAAAGGCCGAGGCCGCGACCTCCGGCGGACGGGCTCTCGACCTGCGGCTTGCCATCGACTATTCCGCCCGGGATCAGATCCTGCGCGCGGCGTCGGCTCTCGAGGCCGAGGGGGCGACCCGGGAATCCTTCGACCGCCGTCTCGCCACGGCAGGCGGTCTCGGCGACGGTTACCGGGATGTGGACTTCCTGATCCGCACCGGCGGCGAACAACGCCTCAGCGACTTCCTGTTGTGGGAATGCGCCTACGCCGAGCTCTACTTCACGCCGGTCATGTGGCCCGACTTCACGGCGGCGGATCTTGAAACGGCGTTGGCCGAGTTCCAACGGCGCCAGCGCCGTTTCGGCCAGGTGCCCGAGAGCAGCGCCGGTTAGCCGCTACTCGATCTGCCACGCCGGCGACGTGCCGGTGCTCTTTCCCCGCACTCGCTGAGCCTCCGCCGATTCCAGCGGCCAGACCTCGACCGCCAGTTCGTCGACGCAGTGCACCAGTTGCGGTTCACCCGGCGAGGGAATGCCCGCCGCCTCGATCATCGTCGACTCCAACTCGAGCAGCGTGCCGCGGCGGAGCGCACAGGTGTCGTGGCGCACGCGGAAGCGCTCGAGCCGCCCCTTGTGGGAGGTGAACAGCGAGTGCCGTTCGGTCAGGAAGTGTTCGAGACTTCCCGGTCGCGAGGTGCGCAGGTTCTCGCCCACCGCCCAACGGGCTTCGAAGGTCGCCGCCGGTGCGTTACGGTGCCGTCTCCGGCAGCGGCAGTGAGCCTGGGTCGCCTCGACGCCGAGTTCGATCTCGGCGTTGTAGTAGGGCAGGTGAAACGCCATGCGGGCCGCCTGGACCGCAACGGCGCTGCTGGCGTCCAGGGAGAAATGCCAGACGCCGGGAAAACCGAGGGCGCGCACGTAGGTGCGCACGCTCAGCTCGTTGAACGTCAGCAGCCCGGGTAGCGGCGGGAGCAGCGAGGCCTTCAGCCCGCTGACCGAGAAGGGCACCACGCTGACCCAGGCCTGGTCCCCGAACAGATCGAGCTCGATGCCCTCGGGCAGCAGTCGGTCGACCTCGGCGGCGGGAACCGTCCAGTGGAAGAAGGCGAGCTTTCCCCAGGTCTGGCGCATCAGCGGCCGGTCATCGGATCTGTTCTGATCGCCAGGCTTCACCATCAGGCGGTTGCCCACTCCTTTAGGGGTGCCGCGCCGGTCCCGGGGAGACCGACCCTTCCATGTTAACAGTCCATGCCGCAGCGGGGCCGCCCGGACCGCCGGTTCTCCTCCCTCGGCGCGTCCTTGCGTTTCCACGCATAATGGTCCCATGTCTGACCGGGCCGGCGAGTATGGAGAGCAGATCCACCAGGCCCTGTGGTCGCTGATCCGGGAACTGCTGGATCGACGGCCCGGGGGGCACCTGATCGAGCCCCGCATCGGGGAGATCGTGGCGTCGCTGCGCCTGCCGAAGGCGGGCGGCGACGAGGGGGAACCCTTCGCCGACCGGCTGGTGGCGAGCCTCGAGGAGTTGCTCGACGACGCCATCGAGCAGGAGGCGGCCTTCCGCCCCGGCCACGCCTTCTGTCACCGCTGCAGCGGCACCCGGTGCGAGCACACCCAGCCGCCCTCCTCGCGTCACGTGCTGACCGGCTACGCCCCGACCGGTCTGCCGGTGTGGGTGGACTTCGCCCAGCTCTGCCTCGAACGCCGCCTGCCCGAGGTCGATCGCCTCTACAGGACGCCTCCCGCATTTCTGACCCTGCTCCAGGGGCGGGACGAGCTGGGGGAAGAGGTGATCCAGGCCTTCCGCACCCGCTCCCAGGAGCTCTTGGCCCAGGTCGCCGCCGGTTTCTTCCCGGTGCCTTCCCGGCTCGAGGAGGGGCGCGGGGTGCTGGCCCTGACCTTTCAGGTCGCGGCGTCTCACGGCCGCAAGGGGAACGTCCGCCTGGGGCTCAACATCCTGGGGCGTTCGCCGTCGGGTGAGGACCTGGCGGCGCTGTGGGACCGTCAACGGGAACTTCCCTGGCGGCGCCCGGTGCGCTGGGCCCAGGGCGCGCTCCAGACCGTGCGGCTACCCCGCGGATCGAAGAACCGTGATCGCGTGCCCGACGCCGCCTATGAACGGGTCGAGGCGATCTTGCGCGGCTTGGTAAGGCGCCTCGAGCGGGAGCTCCGTTCGAGAGGGCGCCGGACCCGGCATGCCGACGAACGTCATGAATCGGGGGAACGCCCCACCCGCAAGGCGGTCGACGATACCCGCGCTGCGTCGACCGACGATGTGCTCGTCGACGCACGCAGCGGGACCCGGGTGATCCTCGGCGGGCGGGGCCGCACCCACTTCTTTACCGAAGATGGGCGCCTGGTCTCGAGCGTGCGCTATTCCCGCGAGGCGATCGAGCGCAAACGCAAGCTGGGGCACTGGCGGGACGCGTCGCGGCACGAGGCGGAAAAGCTGCGGGAGTCGGTGCTCAAGGACACGGGCTAGCCGGAGGTCACCGTCCCTGTCGGCCCGGTGACGCACCCCGCAAAAGGAAAAGCCCCGACCGGGTCGTGCCGGCCGGGGCTCTGGAATTCCGTGAGTCGCTCGTTCAGCTAGAACGGGCTGCTGGTTTCTTCTTCGTCTTCGGACAGTTCGTCGATCAGGAAGACGCCTGCCACCACCAGCACGCCGGCGATGATGTACTTGGTCGTCTTGGACGCGCCCGACGCCGCCGCCTGCTGGCCCGGAGCCAGGGAGGTCGTCGGCTTGAGCGCCAGCACCACCGCTTCGTTGCTGCCGGCGTTGACGGCGAACTCGTCGGCGGCCAGGTAGGCGCCTTCGTCGGTGCTGGCGACCAGGCCGAAGTTACCCGCCTGGGCGTCGATGCTGAAGCGGCCCTGCGCGTCGGACTGCTCCGAGCGGTAGAGGGTCTCGCCGTTTTCGTCGACCAGAGACACGACCACGCCCGCACGGGGCGAGAGGCCGTCGGCATCGAGAATCTTGCCCTGAAGCGCAGCCTGTTCGGCGGCCAGGGCGGGGGAAACGGCGGTCAGTGCAAGGACGGAAATCGCCATGCCCAGGGCCAGGGCTCGACGTAGTTGAATTTTCATAGGAACAGGCCTCCCGGGGGACATGGAGTGGTTATGGAAGCGTCGCATATTCTCAGTCCGGCCAGGGCTTCTGTCAAGCCTCACGGCCGATGGATCGCGGTCCGGCCACCGCGTTTGCGGACGGTCGGTCAAGGGGCCGAGGGGCTGGCCTGGAACTCGTCGGTGTTGTCCTCGTAGGCGATGGCCAGAAGGGCGGCGCCGCCGGCGGCGGAGAGGATCACGATGCCCTTGGTGCTCTTCCAGAAATCGATCCCCCGGGGCTTGCTCCGCAGGTCGGCCCGGCCGGCTCCGGCCTGCCCCGTGCCCATGAACGGGCGCCGGGCGGTGGCATCGGCCGAGCGTTCCGCATCGGGGATCAGGGTGAAGATCAACGTCGCCTTGGATTTGGGCCCGACGTTCATCACTTCGGCCACCGGGAAGGTCCCGTCGGCGGTCTCGATGGCCACGTCGTAGTAGCCGTGGGCCACCCCGACCAGCTCGAACTCGCCGCCGCCGTCCGTCGGCTCGGACAGGGTCATGGTCTCGTTGGCCAGGTGGAACAGATGCACCACCGCGCCCCGGATCGGGCGCTCGGTGTCGTCCTGAACCTTGCCCTTGAGTTCCGCCAGGGCCATCGAGCCGGCATCCGCCTTGGCCTCGTCGTCGGCGGCGAAGGCGCCTGCCGCGCAGCCCATCACGATCAGCGCCGCCAGGGCGCTTCCCACGAACCGAGTCATCCGTTACCTCCTGATCGAGCCGCCAGTGTATGCCGGGGTGGGTTGCCCGGCAACGCCGGCCCGGACTAGCGGCGGAATCCCGCCAGCTCGTCCACCCGGCGCCGGGCCTCGGGATTGTCCGGGGCCAGGCTGAGGACCGAGCGCCAGGCCGAGAGCGCGGCACTGCCGGTTCCACGGCGATCCTCCAGGCGCGCCAGACGGACCAGCACCGCCAGGCGGGCGCCTGCCGGGCCGTCGTCGGGGAGACGGTGCAGCGCCCGCCGCCAGAGGGTGCGGGCTTCGTCATGTTCGCCGATGCCCGCCCGTGCGTCGCCGGCGAGCCGCAGGATCGACGGATCCGAGCCGTCGAGCTCGACGGCGGCGACGGCGTCCCGCCGGGCGTCGTCGGTTCGGCCGGTCTCGGCGTGTCGCACCGCACGGTAGCCCCAGAGCCGCGCCGCGCGGTCGACCCGCGGGAGATCCCCCGACAGGGCCCGGTCGAGCAGGGGAGTGTCCCCTTCGGTCAACGCCTGGGTCGCGGTCTCGATCCGCACCTCGAGGTCTTCGGGCCAACGTTGGAACGCGCTCCGCACCGTGTCCATCGCCTCGTCCCGGCGTCCCGATCCCGAGAGCTGTCGAGTCCGGGCGACCCACGCTTCGGGGCGCTGGGAGAGGGCGCTCTCGATCGCCTCGGGAGTGACGAAGGTCTCGATCTGGGCCAGCAGCTTGGCTGCGTCCCGGGGGGCGTAGCCGAACATGTGCCCGACCAGTTCCACCCCTTCGTCGGAGTAGCCGGTTCGTACCAGGATGTTGGTCGCGTAGCGCACCACCGGAACGGTGACCGGGGCCTGGCCCGCCGCGAGCCGGGCGTGGAACGCCGCGGCTTCCAGCGCCTCGTCATCCCGCCCCGCGCCGAACAGCAGCATGGCGTAGATCGCGCGGGTCTTGGCCTGGAGCGGCCTGCGGGCCAACTCCTGGCGCATGGCCAGCAGGGCGTCCCGCACGGTCTGATCCTCGGTGCCGACCTCGATCGCCTGCAGGATGGTGGAGCGCACCAGGTCCTTGGCCTCGACCGGCTGCCGGGCCCTGTCGGCGCCCGATGCCGTCGCCGCCAGCGCCAGCGTGATCAACAGGGCCGCCACCGCCGGGCTGCGGAACCGGTGGGGTCGGACCGGCTCTTCTCGAACCAACTGGAGTTCCCGTCGTTTGGGGGGCAGGCCGATCAACGCGCCGGCGAGAATGGCGATGAAGGCGCCGTTGGCCGGCATGTGGAAATGAAAATCGACGGCGGTGTGCAAGAGCAGCGTGACGAGAGCCGCGGCGAGGCCGAAACCGGTGGTGCCCTTGACCCCGGTGAGGGCGGCCCGCAGGTGTCCCACCAACACCCACAGCACGAGGCCGATCAGCAGCACGCCGATCAGTCCGCCCTCGGCGGCGAACTGCAGGTAGTCGTTGTGGGCGTGTTCGTAGAACAGGCGCACGCTGGCCGAGCGGAAGCTGGGGTAGACCGTGGCGAAGGTGCCGAAGCCCGCACCGGTCAGCGGGAATGCCGTCGCCAACCGGCCGGTGTCGAACCAGACCGTCGAGCGGCCCTCGGCAAAAGAGTCGAAGGACTGTCCGTAGCGTTCGAACAACGCCTCCAGGCCGACCTGAGCCAGCGGAATCGCCGCAAACAGCAGCAAGACCGCGAGGGCCAGCAGCCTGCGCTGTGCTCCTCCCCGCATGCTGCCGAGGACGGTGATCGAGAGCATGCCGATGCCGACGGCGATGCCCATCCGCGAAGAGGACAGCAGCAGCCCGGCCAGCGCAAGGGCGGTCAGCATCCAGAGCATGAATACACGGCTGCCGTCGGCGCCGAGCAAGCGCACCAGCGGGTGTTGGGCATCGGGGTTTCGACGCCGCATCAGACCCAGGGCGAGGGCCGCTCCGCAGCAGCATCCCGCCGCGACGAAGCCGGCGAAGTGATTGCGGTTGATGTAGGTCCCGGTGGCGGCGTCGAGAGAGACCCGTTTTGCCACGTTCCAGATCTGATCGTGCCCCGAGAGGAACACGAGGATGCCGTGGAGGCTCTGGAAGGCGGCGGAGAGCAGGCCGGCCAGCAGCAGCAGGCGCCCGCGCCCCGCAGCAGCGACGCTCAACGCAACCAGCAGCAGGGCGGCGTAGGCCGTTCCGGTACGCAGGGCCGAGGCGGTCGCCTCGGGGTCCACCGACAGGGTCGACGGCCGGATCAGCTGTTCCGGTTCGACCTCGAGCACCCGGCTCTCGGCGGCGAGCAGCGGCTCGGCGGCGAGGGTGGTCGTTCGCAGTTCGGCGGAGCGGGGAGACAGCGCGCCGTGAACCCCCGACGGGAGCGGCGCCATCTGGAACGCGCCGAGGAGCAGCACTCCCAGGAGCCCGATCAGAAGGGCCCGGGGCAGGGGGTCCGAGCCGCGGACCCATTCCCTCAGCGCCCAGACGCAGGCCAGGGCCAGGGCGGCGACCTCGAGGGCCACCCGCGCCGGCGGAATGATCGACCCGAAGGGTAGCGGGGCGATCACGATCACTGCACCGAGGCTCCAGGCCATCGCCGTGGCCAGGGAGTCGCGCCGGGTCATCGTGCCGCCGTCAGGCGCCGTGGGCGCGCTTGTCTTCGGCCTCGGGCCGCTCGTTCTCCGGCGTCTCGTAAGTGCCGTAGTAGTAGCCCTGGTACACGCGGCCGGTGGCGCGGACGTCGTTCAACACCACGCCGATCGGCGGATGGCCGCTTTGCTCCAGCTTCTCGAGGGCCAGCCGGACCGAGTGCCGCGAGGTCGACTGGGCCCGGGCAACGAGGATGGTCACGTCGGTGACCGCACCCACCACCAGCGGATCGGAGACCGAGAGCACCGGCGGCGTGTCGTAGACGATGTGGTCGTAGCCCGCCTCGAGGAACGCCTCGCCCATCTCCTTGAACACGTCGGAATTCAGAAGCTCCGACGGGTTCGGCGGGATCGGGCCGCTCAGCAGGATTCTCAGGCCCTCGACGCCGCCGTCGTGGGTCAGGCTGACCGGGTCCTTCTCGAGCCCCGAGAGATAGGTGCTGACGCCACGCTTGTTGGGCATCTTGAAGGCGCGATCGAGCCGCGGCTTGCGCAGGTCGGTGTCGACCAGCAAGACCTTGCGGCCGAGCTGGGCCAGGACGATCGCCAGGTTCATCGCTACCGACGACTTGCCTTCCTCGGGCACGGCACTGGTGACCGCGAGCTGCTTCGGCGCCTGGCCGGCGCTGCTGAGCAGGATCGCCGTACGCAGTTCGCGGAACGCCTCGGCGGCGCGGGAACGGCCGTCGAGCATCACGATCCTGTCGAGGCCCTGGGTCTGCTGTTCCTTGCCCGCGTTGGCCTCGGCGGCCTGGCGTGGAACGATCGCCAGCAGCGGGGCGGTGCTCAGCGCTTCGAGTTGCGACGGCTCGTTGATGGTGTTGTCGACGTAGTCGAGCAGGAACGCCAGGCCGATGCCGAAGCCGACGCCGAAGACCAACCCCAGCGCCAGGTTGAACCGGGTGTTGGGGCGGAAGGGCGCCAGCGGCACCTTGGCCCGGTCGACGACCCGAATGTTGCTCGAAGTCTCGTCGAGGTCCTTCAGCCGGGTCGAGAGCGCCATCTCGTTCTGGCGGGCGATCAGCGCGTCCAGGGTTTCGCGTTTCTTGTTGGCCTCGCTCTGCAGGTTGGCGAACTCGATGGAGTCCTTGCGCAGCCGTTGGGCGGCGTCCTCCTGTTCACCGAGCAGCCGGTCGAGGTTCTGGTACTCACGGCGGGCCCGGTCGAGATCCGACTGGGCGGCGAGTACGGCGCCCTCGGCGATGCGTTGGGTTTCCGACTCGAGGCGCTCGCTGACCTGGTCCAGCTTGGAGCGCAGCGAGCGCAGCGCAGGCCAGTCTTCCTTGAACAGCCGCGCCTGCTGGGACAGCTCCGCCTCGTAGGCCGCGTGTTCGGACTTCAGCTGGTTGATCAGCGAGTTCTCGAGCACCTGGGGCAGCGAGGAGGGTTCGGCCTCGACCAGCGCGCGGTAGACCGCCTCGGCCTGGGCCAGGCTCGTCTGGGCTTCGGTGCGCCGCTGGGCCACGTCGGCCAGGGCACGCAGGGTGATGTTGTTGCTGTCGTCGATCGAGACGATGCGCCGGGCCTCGCCGTACTCCTGCAGGCGCTCCTCGATGGCGGAGATCTCGCGGGTCAGCTGGGCGGTCTGATCGACGAGGAACTCGGTCGCCTGGTCCGAAGCGGTGAACTGGGATTCGATGTTGAAATGCGTGAAGGCGTCGACGACGGCGTTGGCGATCTCGGCGGTCATTTCCGGCTCGGGGCCGGACCAGGAGACCTCGACCAGCTGAGAGTTGCGCACCGGCGAGATGAGCAAGCCCCCGCGGACCTGCATGGTCACCGCCTCGGTGGGGTCGAGATCCCGGGAAGGGCTGCGCCGCGGGATGATCGAACGCAACCGCGAGAGCCAGGATCCGGAAGCCTGACCCGCCTCGAACGACGGATGGTTCAGCAGGTCGAGCCGTTCGGCGGCGCGGCGGGCCACCGCTTCACTGCCCAGAATCTTGTACTGGGTCTGGTAGAAGTCGGCGTACGCGGCCCACGAGTAGTCGACCGAGTTCATGTCCTTGACGTTGAGGATGTTCGGGTTCTGCCGTTCGATCTGAACCGTCGCGGTGGCGCGGTACATCGGCGTGACCAGGAACGACCCGATCAATGCGAGCAGGACCCCTGCGGCGACGCACGGGAAGATGGCCCAACGTCGACGGACGAGGGTAGGCCAGTAGTCGAGCAGGTGCGAGCGTTGCAGGGCGCCGTCGAACATTAGAAGAAACCCTCCGGCACGAGAACCACGTCGTCCTTACGCAGGATGGGGTCCTCGATCTTGCCGCGTTTGATCTTGCGCAGATCGACGGTGAGCGTCACACGTTCACCGCTGTTCTCGGTGCGCAGAATCTGGATGCGCTTCTCGGCGGCACGGTCGGTGGTGCCGCCCGCCAGGGTGATCGCCCGGAGCACGGTGACCGGCTCGGACTTGGGAACCTCGTAGAGGTTGGGGTTCTTGACCGCGCCGCTGACGAAGATGCGGATCTTCGCCACCGCCGGCACGTAGACGATGTCCTCGGGGAGGATCGGAATGTTGAGCGCCGGGTTGGCGTCGTAGACCAGTTGATCCAGATCGATGGGGATGCGCCGGGTCGACTCCCCGCCGTCGTCGCGACGGAAGACGATGATCTCCTTGCCGACATCCTTGTCGAGCCCGCCGGCCAGGGAAATCATCTCGAGCAGCGTCTTCTGCCCGAGCATGGCGAAACTCCCAGGCTGTTTGACGGCGCCGGTGACCGCGACCTTCTTGGACTCGTACTCCTTGACGAAGACGGTCACCTGGGGGTCGCGGACGTAGCGTTCGCCGAGTAGTTCGGCGATCTGTTTTTCCAGTTCGGTCTTGGTCTTGCCGGCGACCGAGAGGCGGCCCAGCAGCGGCATCGAGATCGAGCCGTCGTCGGCCACGCGCACCGTCTGGTCCAGTTCCTCGAGATCGAACACCCGGATCTCGAGCAGGTCCTGACGGCCGATGCGGTAGTCGGTCCGCAGCCGGGCGTAGGCCAGCGCCGTCTCCTCGGTGTCTCGCGCCGGATCCTGACGCTGCATCTCGATCACCCTCGGTTGCTCCGGCGAAGGCTCGGCCAGCGCCATGGCGACGGTCGCCGTGGCGAGGAGCAGCAAAAAGGTGGCAATTGCACGAGACAGAATCATCGATCTTCCTTGCAGACGATCCGGGAGACGCATCGATTCTCCAAGATGTAGCCGGGGACCGGCGGGGTCAAAAGCCGACGATCGCATCGATACCGAACGTCGACTGGCTGTTGTCGAAATTGGGGTCGGTCGATTCCCGGCGATAGCGCCCTACCCGGAACGCGTACTCGACCCGCCGACCGATGGAATTCTCCGACATTCGCAGCCGCAAACCCACGTCATATCGTAGCAGGGTATCGACGCGGCCGTCGGTTCCGGCGAAGTCGCCGGAAATACTGGGGAACAGTTCGATCGTGGTCTCCGAGGTGCCCAGCTCGACGCCGAAGACCCGGTTCAGGTAACGGACCGACCGCAGGGCGATCGTTTCGTTGAGCAGCAGGCGGTTGTTGCTGGAGATCTCGTAGCCCGGCCGGCGCAGGTAGACCAGCCGGAACGAGGTCCGGCGGCCGGGGCGGTAGAGCAGTTCCGCGTCGGCGGCGAAGCCGGAAAAGTCCGGGAGTTCGGGCGATTCCGCCTCGATCTGCGAGCGGCCCAGCTCGACGTGCCCGGTCAGGGCCCCCCCTTCACCGAAGCGGATCCCCGGGAGGATGCGGGTCTCGACCGCGTCCCGCCGGACGTCGCCGACGCCGATGATCCGGCCGGGGAATTCAAATTCCACGTCTTCCCGCTCGTAGCGCAGGGTCAGCTGGGCCCGGCCCTTGAGCCGGTAGGTGGCGCTCAGACGCGCCGTGTCGACGTCCCGGTTGAGGTTCTCGGTGACAAAGGGTACGGCGGCGGGATCGTTGGGATCGAGGCTGGTGCCGTCGGTATCCGAGAAGCGCCAATCCTGGCGTCCCACGGCGAGTTCGATCTCGGTGCGCCAGCCCAGGGTGGCGATGGCTCCCACGTTGAAGCGGTCGGTGCGCCGCTGGGGCCGGATGTCCTCTCGATCGACCGGCCGCTCCTGGGCGTCGGTGATCTCGAACTCCCCGAAGAAGCCGAAGCCGCCGAAGGGAACGGTCATCCGCGCCCGTGTGTTGGTGTTGAGAAAATTCTGTTCGCTGGTCTCGAGATAGGCGGTGTAGTCGAAACGCTGATCGAAGGTCAGGAAGGCGGCGTTGCCCAGCAACACCACCCCCTCGGCGCCGGCGGAGAGGGTCGCCCGGTAGTCGGAGATCCTCGGCGTCGCCCGCAGCAGGATGTTGTCGTCGTAGCCGACGTTGCGGATCTGGAAGCTCGGCCGCACCCGCAGCGGGCCCCAGCGGAGATAGCGATCCAGGTCGGGGGGCTCGAGAGCGCTCCGGATCTGGGCGTTGGCCTCACCGGATGCGGCCAGCAGGACCAGAAAGGCTGCGGCCGCGAGGAGTCCCTGGCGCGTGGTCCATCGCAAAGTGCGGCTAGTCTACAGGCCTCCCGGACCCCTTGCCAGCACCCCTAGGAGCCTCGGACAGCCAGGCCGCAGAACCTACACGGTGGCCTGGCATATTTGCTCAATTAGCCCAATAAATACCTTTTATTTAATAGTTGATTCTGATTTACTTTAATTCCGGCTAGGTTCTTGGGAGGTATTCCAGGCCATGAGATCCGGCCCCCAGCGATCCCAGACTCCGGGCGCACCCCGGGAAGGGGACCCTGTTGCCGGACCCGCCGTCGAGGCGCAACTCTCCGCCGGGCTCGCCGCCGACTTCAACGATCTGCTGACGATCCTGTGCGCCCAGCTCGACCGGCTGGAAGGCAGCCCCGGGCTCGACGCCCGCGGCCGCGAGGCTCTCGAGAGCGCCCGCGACTGTGCGGCCCGGGCCGAGGCCCTGAGCCGGCGGCTGCTCGATTTCAACGGCCGGCAGCCGGACACCCCCGATGCGATCGAGGCCGGGGAGTTCCTCGAGAGCCGGCTCGATGCCTGGAGGGAGTGGCTGCCCGCCGGTGTCGAACTGAACCTCGCCGTGGATCCGGCCGCTCCCCGGGTCTGGGCCGACCGGGCCCAGATCGGCCAGGCCCTCGACGTGCTGGTCGCCCGGGCCTGTGACGGGTTGGAGGCCGCCGGCAGCGTGACGGTGACCGCCGACCACCGGCAGGTCGGTCCCGAACTCCTGGAAGATCGTCCCTGGCTGCGCGCCGGAAGCTACGCCTGCTTCACCGTCAGCGCCATGCAGCGGTCCTACGCCGGGCCGTCCGAGGCGGCAGCCGAGGTCTCCGGCGACGACCTGGCCGCTCAAGATCCCGAATTGTCCATCGCGTTCGGCCTGATCAAGCAGAACCGCGGGTTCCTGCAGCTGGATCGCCGCCGGGGCCTCCCGGCGGCGGGCTGGATGCTGTTGCCCTCGGCGGAGACGGTCACCGCGCCGTCGGTGACCCGGGAGGGGAAGACGGCGGCGGTCGCGCCGCTGAAGGTGCTGTTCGTCGACGACGAGGAGATGATCCGCGATGTGGCCCGAACGGCGCTTCGCAACCGGGGGTTCGCCGTGATCGAGGCCGGAGACGTCGACGAGGCGATGACCTGCTTTGCCGACCATCCGGACATCGGCGTGGTGGTCACCGATCTCGTGCTCCCCGGTGAGAGCGGCCTCGAGCTGGCGCGCAAGCTGAAGGGGGCTCGCCACGAACTGCCGGTGATCTACACGACCGGGTATGACGCCCGGGAGCTTCCCCGGCACCTGCAGCCCGAGGCCGATAGCTGCGTGCTGCAAAAACCGTTCACCCTGTCGGACCTGACGTCGCTGGTCGAGAAGTCGCTGGGTTGAGTTTTCCGCGGGTGTGACGGTACGCTTCCCCCGGTCCCACCCGGGATCGCTTCACCTCGAAGACCCACGCAGGGGAAACCGATGAGCGACCGCTTCGACGACTGGAAAGCGCCCGAGATCGAGCACGGCAAGCTGACCGAGTACAACTGGATGGTCCAGCATCCGGAGAACCTGGTGCTCGGCTCCCACACCGACATCGGTGCGTTCACCTACATCAATGCCCGCCACGGCGTGACCCTGGGACGGGAGGTGCAGATCGGCGCCCATTGCGCGATCTACTCGGCGTCGACCATCGACGACCGCACCGGACCGGTGGTGCTTGAAGAGAATTGCCGGATCGGGACCCATTCGACGGTGATGCCCGGCGTGACCATCGGGCGCAACGCCGTCGTCGGCGCCCATAGCTTCGTCAATCAGGACATACCGGCCGACAGTGTCGCCTTCGGCGTTCCGGCCAAGGTCGTGCGGCGGGTCGACCGAGATTAGATTCCCGGTTGGGTTCCCCGGGCTTCCAGCCGCCGGCGTGCCACCGGTTCCTCGGGGTTCAGGGTCAGCGCTTGCCGGTAGGCTTCGAAGGCGGCGTGCATGTCGCCGGCGGTTTCGTAGGCCTGTCCGATGCGCCGATAGGTCCCGGCCCGCGCATCGCTCCCCGGATCTTGCCGGGCAAACAGCTGCAGCAGCCGCCGGTAGGCGTCGATCGCCTCGACCGGTTGACCCGCCTGGTGTAGCGCGCCGGCGTGGATCTCGATCATGCGCCGGTCGCCGGGTGCCAGCGTCGCGGCTCTGGCTGCATGAGGCACCGCGCTGCGCGGATCTCCCGATTCCATCTCGGCCCGGGCGAGCTGAGCCAGCCGCTCCGCTTCATCCCGGCTCTCATCGAGAGGGTGCAGGGCTTTCAGACGGTCCCGGACCCGCGCGGCGCGGCCCGCTTCGAGGCCGACGTTCCCGTACTTCTTCAGGAAGATCCGTCCGCTGAAGTGCGGATGGTCCTCGAGAGCCTGCAGGTAATCGTCGACCCGCCCCTCCTCGGCGAAGGCTGGGCCCAGACCGAGCAGCATGGTCGGGCTCGTCCCGAAGGATTGCTGTAGCTCGGTCGCTGACCAGCCGCGCTGGCGCAGGAAGGCCAACACCTCCGGAGCGCGCTCGGGGTCGCCGTCGAGTCCTTCCAGCAGCATCGCGCCGCCACGCTCCTCGTGCCCCATCGCCATCAACACCCGGCCGAGGCGCAGGTGGATCGAGGGGACTCGCGGCGCCAACTCGGCCGCCGCCTCGGTCAGTTCCAGGATCTCCATGGCCCGCGGTCCGTCGAGGCGTTCGGGAGGATCCAGTTCGAAGCGCACCGAGGCCAGGGTGGTCAGCGCCCGCGCCTGGGCAGGATTGGCCCGCAGGCTCCGTTCGAGCAGCTGCTCGGCCTCCTGCAGTTTCTCCCGAAAGGTCCCGTAGCGATCCTGGGCGGAAAGGGTGTCGTCCTGGAGGGCGTCGACCCCTTGTTGCACCAGGGCCTCGGCGCGCCGGGTCAACTCCCGGGGTTCGGGGCCGAGCAGGCCGGACTGCTGCGGGTCGCCGCCGGCACGGAAGACCGAGACCGCCAGCAGCGCGTAGAGCGTCAGCGCCGCGAGGCCCGCGGCGATCGCCGCGGCGCGCTTCACGACGGGGCGACGCGCGGCAGGCGGGGCAGGTGGCCCGCTTCGGGCTCGGCGGCGGGAGTCTGGTCGCCCGCCGCCTGGTCCTCGGGCTTGCCGGTGGGCGTCGGCGCGTACGAGGGAACCAGCCAGCTGGCGACCTCGAGAGCCCCGTCGACATCCTCGGCGTTGGCGGCCGCGATCAGCTCCCCGAGCCGCTCGTGGAGATCGTCGGCCGGAGGCCGGGACTCGGCGGCGAAAATCTTGTCGCTGACCCGGCGGGTCGATTCCTCTTCCTCGGTCAGCAGCTCTTCGTAAAGCTTCTCGCCGGGGCGCAGCCCGGTGAACACGATCGGAATCTCGGTGTCCGGGGTGCGGCCGGACATGGTGATCATCTGCCGCGCCAGATCGACGATCTTGATCTGCTGGCCCATGTCGAGCACGCAGAGCGGCCCGTAGTCGCCGTAGGCCGACTGCAGCACCAGGGCCACCGCCTCGGAGATGGTCATGAAGTAGCGCTTGACCTCGGGGTGGGTCACGCTGACCGGTCCGCCGGCCTGGATCTGGCTGCGGAAGATCGGGACCACCGAGCCCGCCGAGCCCAGCACGTTACCGAAGCGCACCGCGCAGAACGCGGTCTGGCTGCGCTGGTTCATCGAACGGACGAACTCCTCGGCGACACGCTTGCTCAGCCCCATCACGCTCGTCGGCCGCACGGCCTTGTCGGTAGAGATGAAGACGAACCGGTCGGCGCCGCTGTCGCTGGCCGCCTCGGCCACGATGCGGGTGCCCATCACGTTGTTCTTGAAGGCCTCGCAGGGCGCGGCTTCCATCAGCGGCACATGCTTGTGTGCCGCGGCATGGAACACGTCATTGGGGCGGTAGCGCTCGAACAGGTCCCGCATCCGCCGCTCGTCGCGGATGTCGGCGACCTCGAGGATCACGTTCTCGGCGTCGAGACACTCCTGCTCGAAGCGGCGCTTCAGCAGGTACATCTCGTTTTCGTTCATGTCGACCATGACCAGCGTGCTCGGTTGGGCGCGCAGCAGCTGGGCGCAGATCTCCCGGCCGATAGACCCGGCGGCGCCGGTAACCAGCGCCACCCTTCCCTTGAGCCCGGAGGCCAGTTCGCTGTCGGCGAAGTTGACCACGTCGCGCTGCAGGAGGTCGTCGGGGGAGAGGTCTTCCATCGCCGCCGCGGCGGCGCGGTCCTGCAGATACACGTAGGAGACCGGCAGGATCTTGAAGCGCAGTTTGAGGTCGGCGCACATCGAGAGCAGTTCACGGATGCGCTCGCCCGACAGCCGGGGGATCGCGATCAGCACCTGCTCGACCTGATGACGCCGGGCGACCTTGGCCAGGTCGCCGATACGGCCCATGACCGTCTTGCCGCCGAGGATCACGTCTTGTTTGGCGTCGTCGTCATCGAGGAAGCCGATGACCTGGAACGGGTGGTTGCTCGAACGCTGAAGATCGCGGAGCAGCATCTCGCCGGCGGCGCCGGCACCGACGATCACCGTGCGCAGTGCGCCTTCCCGGGTGCGGCGCCAGTCGGTCACGTAGGAACCGGCCAGCCGCGGAGAGAAGCGCAGCATCGCCATGGCCAGACTCGAGAGCAGCAGCTCGAGCACCATCACCGAGCGGGGCGGGCCGGGGTCGCGCAGCAGGTAGAAGGTCGCCAGGAACATCCCGGTGCCGAACAGCGCCGCGAGGAAAACCCGGGCGGCGTCGTTCAGGCCCGAGAAACGGAACGAC
This sequence comes from Acidobacteria bacterium Mor1, assembly GCA_001664505.1. GTDB lineage: Bacteria > Acidobacteriota > Polarisedimenticolia > Polarisedimenticolales > Polarisedimenticolaceae > Mor1. The sequence continues at coordinate 1,461,643 of CP011806.1, read as the reverse complement.
CAGCGATGCAGCCTGAAGCCGATCAGCGCCAGCAGCCGGTAGCAGACCAGCAGCAGCGTGAACGCAGGCAGGGTCGAGGCGTAGGGAGCGGGGATGATGCCGTCGAAGCGGAGCAGCGTCGCGATCCAGAGTGCGCCGGCGGTGATCGCCGCGTCGGTCGCGAGTACCGCGCCGACACGCAAACGCGAGGCCCAGAGGGACCTGCTGTTGCGTGGACTGGCTGCGCTAGGACTCATCCAGAACCTCGGCGAGAACCTCGACCACCCGGTCGACCGCGGCCTCGCTCAAATGATTATGGAACGGAATGGCTACCGTTCGACGGGCCATGGCTTCGGTCGTAGGTAGCCCGCTGGTTGAGGAATTTATGTATTTTCTTGCGTAGGTCAACTCGTGCACCGGCTGAAAGTAGCCGCGCACCGGAATGCCTCGTTGCTCCATCTTCTGCATGACCGGATCGCGGTCCAGTCCCTCGGCGAGACGGACCACGTAGACGAACCAACTCATCTTTACGTGGTCCTGCACGGTGGGTGCTTCCACCCGGGGGAGCTGGGCCAGCCTCTCAGTATACAGGGATGCAACATGTGCGCGGCGCTCCATGAAAGCATCCAGCCGCCGGAACTGAGACAGGCCCAGGGCGGCGCTCAACTCATCCATCCGGTAGTTGAACCCCAGCCGCGGGTGGTCGAGCCAGGCTCCCATGGCGTCTCGCCCCTGATTGCGCAGGCTGCGGGCCAGGGTGGCCAGGTCGTCGTCGTCGGTGACCAGCATGCCCCCTTCGCCGGTGGTGATCTGCTTGTTGGGGTAGAAGGCGAAGGCGCCGGCGTTGCCCAGGGAACCCAGGGGACGCCCGCGGTATTCGGAGCCGATCGCCTCGCAGCAGTCGTCGATCAGCAGCAGGTCGTGCTTGCGGGCCAGGGCCTCGAGTCCGTCCCAGTCGGCGGGGTGGCCGAACACGTCGACGACCATGATCGCCCGGGTCTTCGGTGTGATCCTCCGCTCGCAGTCCTCGACCGACAGGTTGAGTGTCTCGGGCTCGATGTCGACGAACACCGGCGTCGCCCGCTCATACAGGATCGCGTTCACGCTGGCGGCGAAGGTGAAGGAGGGCACGAGCACCTCGTCCCCATCGCCGATGCCGAGCCCCCGCACCGCGAGGTGGAGCGCCGAGGTCCCCGAGCTGAGGGTGATCGCGTGCTTGACCCCGCACCGCTCGGCCACCGCCTCCTCGAAGCCGCGGGCGCAGGGTCCGAGGCCGAGGATTCCGCTACGCAGCGTCTCCTCCACCGCCTTGAGGTCCGAGGCGTCGATGTCCGGAGCGGACATGGTGATCGGCGGATGCTGTTTGGAAGTGTTCGGCACGTGTTCACTCATCGCAGTTCTCGGACCCCGTGAAGCGCGGCATGGTCGCGTGGTTGTCGGCTGAAATTCCGCGCCGCGTTACCAGTGTCGCGGCGGTGAGAAACATAATGCGCAGGTCGAGGGTGAGGCTCACGTTTTCGACGTACCAGACGTCCATGTCGAGACGCTCGTTCCAGGGCACGGCATTGCGGCCGTTGACCTGGGCCCAGCCGGTGATGCCCGGACGAACCTCGTGCCGGCGAGCGTGATGATCGCTGTAGAGGGGCAGGTAGTCGGTCAGGAGCGGCCGCGGACCCACCAGGCTCATCTCGCCGCGCAGGACGTTGATCAGCTCGGGGAGTTCGTCGAGGCTCGTGGCCCGCAACGCCTGTCCGAAGGGAGTCAGCCGTTCGGCGTCGGGCAGCAGTTGTCCTTCGGCATCTCGGGCATCGGTCATGGTGCGGAACTTGAGCAGTTCGAAGGGACGCCCGTCGAGTCCCGGACGGGCTTGCCGGAAGAACGCGGGGCTGCCTAGGCGGAACCTGACCAGGAGCCAGGTGATCAGGAGCAGCGGCCCGGCGGCGATCAAAACCATGAGGGACAGGCAGACATCCACGGGGCGCTTGAGCCAGGGCCGATAGACTTGCACGCGTCGTATTCCGCTCCAGGGGTACGGACTCTTCCCGCCTACCGCTCTCCTTGTCAGGATATCACGGCGCGCCGGGCCGGGTGCGGTGTATCCTCCTCCATCCCTCGGGCGGAATGGGCGCCGTTGGCGGTCGCGCTGGAGCGAATCGGTGTTCAAGAGCGTCATCCGAAATGTGGGCATGAGCGGGTTCGCTCTCGCCGCCGCCGCCGTCAGTTCGCTCATCGCGCTTCCGATCCTCAGCCGCAACGTCCCCACCGATCGTTTCGGCCAGCTCACCTTCATCTTGATGCTGGTCAACCTGGCCGCGGCCCTGGACGGCATCCGCCTGCCCCTGGTCAAGCTGCTCCATTCTCGAGGGCGGCGGCGGCCGGTGATCCGCGCAGGACAGTCGGTCGGGGCGATCCTGGCCTCGATCGGATTCGGCGCATCGCTCCTGGCGACCCAGGCGTTCGGGCTCGGCGACTACGGATGGCCCGAGTCGCTGTTGATCGCGGCGGCGGTGGCCTGCTGGCTGCTGTCCTCTCCCTACGCGGGCGTCCTGATCGCCGAGCACCGGGTGGGGTTGGTCCAGGTGGTCCGCAGTCTGGGCATCGCCACGATCTACCTGTTCTTCGCCGCCTGGTCCTATCGCTCCGACGACGTCACCCACTACGCCTTCGCCACGCTGGTGATCTTCGTCGCCATGCTGCTGGGCTTCCGGCAGCTGGCGGCGGGTCTCGGCCCGGTGGAGGAGGCGAGCGGGCCGGGGGAGACGGCGGAGAGCCTGCGTTGGCTCTATCCCCGGGTCGGCCCGCTGCTGTTGTTCCAGGCCATCGCGGCATTCGCCTCGACCCTCGACGGGTTCTTCGTCACCACCTTCCTCGGTGTCTCCGCCTTTGGGCTCTACGCGGCGCATCACGGCATCACCGTCCGGCTGAACCTGATCGCGGCGGTGGTCAGCCGCGCCGTGTTCCCGCATCTCTCGGCGGAACTCGACCCGTCCCAGCTCTCCCGCTACAGCCTGATCCTGCGCGGGACGGTGCTGTTCCAGGTCCTGGTGTCCTTCCCGGCCTTCTTCTGGTCGCGGGAGCTCTCCGGCCTGCTCTTCGGTCCGGAGTACGCACCCCACCACGGGATCATCCGGGTCGTGGTGATCGCCGTGACGGTCCAGACCGTGGGCTACTTCGGCCCGGCGCTGCTGAACGCCCTGGGAGACTTCTCCACCCAGACCTGGTGCTTCGCGGCGGGGCTGGTGGTCATGGCGGTGGCGGGCCCGTTCCTGGTGCTCCACCACGGACTGATCGGGGCGGCGCTGATGTTCCTCTGCGGACGCTTCGCGGACGTCCTGATCTGCGGCGTCACCCTGCGACGCCTGCAGCACCTCTCGCCGGCGGTCGAGGGCCCGCTCAGGGCCCGGCTGGGCATCTTTCTGGTGGCGATCTTCGCGCTGTTCGGCGCCGTGACCTGGATGACTCCGGCCTGGCTGCCTACCCTGGTGCTCGAGATCGCCCTCGGGGCCGGTGGGTTGTGGCTCCTGTTCAGCCCGGGGGAGCGCTCCGACGCCCTGCGGCAGCTCGCAGGGCTCCGAGGTTGACGCAAGGCCGCGTGCCGAACCTATACTTCTTATGTCGGGTAACGGGGCCACGGATCCGTCCAGGAGCCTGGCCGGGGGAGGATCGAGTTTGACCCACGCGGGAACACTCAGGAAGGCGATGCCCTACGGGCAGGAAGCCGCCCTGTTCTGCCTGGTCAGCGCCTTCGGCTTCGTGGTCCAGGTGCTGCTCAGTCTGGCGGGGGCCTGGCAGGTTCAGGCCCTGCTCTACCTGATGTTCTACGTCGCGGGAGGCGTGCTGCTGGTGCGCTGGTTCGGGTTCTTCGACCCGCGAAGCCTGTTCTTCCTCTCGTTCGGGGTCTACGCCGGCTCCGGGCCGCTCGATACCCTGATCTACGTCAACTCCCTGGCCCTGGATGCCCAGCGCCAATCGATCTCGCTCTACTACAGCACGCTGTTCCTGCTGTGTCTGGTGGTGGCGATCAGTCTGGGAGAGGGGCGCAAGGGCAGGGCGCCGATGGCGGTCGAGAACACCGGTGAGCGCCGGGCTCTCTGGGCCTTCCTGATCCTGCTGGGGGTGCTCTGCTTCGCCTACTTCATCCTGGCCGAGGCGGTCTACGGCTGGTCGGTGGTGCGGCGCTCCCGCATGGAGATCTACGCCAACAAGTCGGTGGCCCTCGATCTGTTCCGGCTCGGTTTCTCGGCGTGCGCCGTGTTCGCCGCCTGGACGCTGCGCCGCGCGTCGGCAACCCGCGGCCACTATTACGCCCTGGCGGCTCTCGTCGGCGCCTTCGGCTGGGCGGACATGCTCTTCATCGGCGACCGCAAGCTGGTGGTCGGGGTGATCTTCGGGGTCATGTTCGTGTCCCTGTTCGGCCGCTCGGTCGCTCTCCGCACCTACATGGTCATCGGTGCGTTGATCGTGCTGATGATCGTGTTCGGCAGGATCCGGTCCACACCGATGGACCAGTGGACCTCCACCGTTCAAACCGGGTTCACCGCCAAGTGGCTCAACCCGGCGACCTCGGAGTTCGGCGGGTTCGCCATGCTGTCCGATGCCTACATCGTCGATCACACCGAGTTGACCGAGATGCGGCCGACCTATCTCCAGGCGGCGCTCTGCCTGGTGCCCAAGGCGATCTATCCGGATCGTCCGTTGAGTCCGACCGAGTGGGCGGCCAAGACCTACTTCCCCGCGGTCTATCGGCAAGGGGGGAGCCGCGCGTTCAACGCGGTCATCGAGAGCATGCTGAACCTGTGGATCTTCGGCCCGCTGCTGGTCGGATTTCTGTGGGGACGCCTGCTTACCGCCATGGCGGTCTGGGCCCGGCGGCCCGTAGGCCTGCTGGTGGTGGGAGTGATGATGCAGGTGCTGCTCTTCGCCGCCCGAACCTCCTTCGTGACCTACATCCGTTCGGCGATCCTGCTGCTGACCGTGACCGCCGCGCTGCATCTGGTACACGAGATGCTGTTCGCCAACACCGGGACTCGCATCCGGCTGGGCAACCCCCGCGGTCAAGAACCGTTGCCGTCCCGAACCGGGCGCTAGCGCTCTCCGGTTACCTCGGCGAGTTCTCCCGGGTCCGGGAGGTTTGCCCGCTCCGCCGCAGCCCGCAGCACCCGCTCCAGCTGGGCGCCCAGCCGATCGCGATCGAACAGGGTCTTGGACGCCTCGACGCCTGCCCGGGACATCTTCTCGAGGCGGGGCGCGTCGCGGAGCAGGTCGACCAGTCCTGCGGCGGCCCGGTCCGGCGCCCCCGCCGGCATGACCAGGCCCAGTTCACGTCGCCGGATCAGATCGGCCAGCCAACCCTCGTGGTTGATCGCAACCGGCCGGCCCGCGGCGATGGAGTCGAAGAACTTGTTGGCCGAGTTGTGCCGCATTTCGGGGATGTCGATCACGAACGAGGTGGAGAGGGTCGCGGCGGACAGCAGATCGGGCATCTCGGTCTTGGAGACCGCCGGCAGCATGAAGAAGGACTTGTCGAGCACGCCCCGTTCCTCGGCGAGCCGTCGAATGCGCGCCTCCTCCTTGCCGGTGCCCACGACCAGGAAGCGGACCTCCGGGTCGATGGGGCCGACATGCTCGGCGAGCTGGACCATGTAGTCCAGACCGTTGACGTGGCCGACGGTGCCGGCGTACAGCACCAGGGGGCGATCTCCGAGCCACGGGTGCGCCTGGCGGAACGCTGCTCCCCGCTCGGCGGGGACGTGAAACAGCTCCCTGTCGCAGCCGTTGGGAATCGTGAAGATTCGTTCCTGGGGGTAGCCGACGGCGGCGACCCCCTCGGCCATCCCCGGCGAGAGGGCGACGACGGCGAAGGAGTTGTTGTAGGCGATCTTCTCCAGCCGGCGGGCCGCCGCGATCATCAGCGGGTTCTTCAGAGCGCCGACGGCGATGGGGATCTCGGGCCACAGGTCCCGGACCTCGAAGACCATCGGCTTGCGCCGCCGCTTGGAGGCGAACAGTCCGGGGATCACGATGGTAAGCGGGGTGCTGGTCGCGAACACCACGTCGGCGTCGAAGCTCATCGCCTTGAGGCCGGCCAGGACCGAGAAGCGTAGGAACGCCCGGATCCTGCCGGCCGCCCCCATCTTGTTGTTGTAGGGGACCGTGATCCTGTGCACGTCGATGCCGTCGATATCGCTCTGCTCCCAGCCGCCCCGTTTCGCCTCGGCGTCGCGGCGGCTGGTGATCATGTGCACCTGGTGTCCCCGTTCGACGAGCCGGCGGGCCAGTTCGTAGGAGCGGGTCCCGCCCTCCTCCTTCGGGGTGTTGAAGTACTGGTGCAGGTAGACGACGCGCACGGGGTCCTCAGGCTCGCCGCTCGAGCCAGGTGTCCAGGGTCCAGGCCGCGAAGAACCGGCGGCAGACCGCGTCCCGGCTGCGGACTGCGGGGTCGTGTCCCCGGGAAAACTCGTCGACTACCGTCTCGATCGTCGCGGCGGGCAGGAACTCCCGGAGCGGCCGGTCCGGTTGTTTCAGGCGCCGCTCGAGATCGGCCAGCGCTCCCGGTTCGAGCAAGGTGTCCAGGGGGACGGCGAACCCGCGCTTGGCCAACCCGGTGATCTCTTCGGGCAGGTACTCCCGGGCCAGCCGGCGCAGGATCGGCTTGTTCTGCCGCCAGGAGAAGGCGACATCGTCGGGAATGCGTGCGCTCACGCGGTGAACGAACTCACCGAGGAAGGGGACCCGGGCTTCCAGGGCGACGGCGCTGCTGCAGATGTCGACCTTGCGCAGGTAGTGAGAGGGGAGTTCGGTGCGGATGGCGTAGTTCGCCGCGGCCCGGCAGCCGAAGGGCGCGGCCACGTCGACGGGGAGCGGGCTTCCCTGCACCGAGACCTCCTCGGGAGCGAAGAGCCGGTTCATCGCGAGGATTCTCGAACTGCCTTCGGCCCGGGTCACCTCGAGGAAGCGTCCCAGCGGACGCCGGATCGATGCGGGAGCGAGTGCCCGGGTACCGGACGCCAGGCTCAGCCCGGCCCGCAGGGGCAGCCGGGTCGATGCGACCCGGGCAGCCTCGGCGTAGCCGAATCGCTTGTAGCCCATGAACATCTCGTCGCCGCCGTCCCCCGAGAGCGCGACCTTGCTGTGGGCGCGAACGGCGCGGCAGAGGACGTAGGTCGGGATGGCCGACATGTCGCCGAACGGCTGACCGAAGCGATCCATGATCCCCTCGATCTCCTGCGGGTCGAGCCCTTTCATCTCGACCTGGAGCACCGCGTGCTCGCTCCCCACGTGGGAGGCGATCGCCGCGGCGGCGTCGCTCTCGTCGTAGGCCGCATCGTCGAAGCCGACGGTGAAGGTCGGCAGCCGAACGTCGAGTTCCCGGGCGGCCATGGCGACGATCAGCGCCGAGTCGATGCCGCCGCTGAGGAAGGCGCAGACCGGGATGTCGGCGACCAGGTGATCCTTGATCGATGCGACCAACGCCTCCCGGGTCCAGGCCTGAACGGTCTGCGGGTCGGTCTGCTCGGGCTCATGGCGCCACTCGTAGTAGCGGTGTTTCTGCAGCCCCGTCCCGTCGATGGTGACGTAGGTGCCCGGCTCGACCGCCTCGACGTCGGCGTAGATCGTGCGCGGTTCGCGGACGACCCCCAGGGCCAGGAAGTCCCCGACGCTCTCCGGCGCGATCTCTCCCGAGGTCAGGCCGCAGTCGCGAAAGGTGTTGATCTCCGAGGAGAACGCGAATCCGCCGGGGCGCCGGCAGATGTAGAGCGGCTTGATGCCCAGCCGGTCCCGGGCCAGGAGCAGGGCTCCGCTGCGGCGATCGAGGATCGCGATGGCGAACATGCCGCGCAGCCGTTCGAGGAACCCGGGGCCCCATTGGCGATAGGCGGCGAGCAGCACCTCGGTATCGCTGTGGGTGCGGAAGCGCATGCCCTCCCGCTTCAGTTCGTCCCGCAGCTCCTGGTAGTTGTAGATCTCGCCGTTCTGGACGACCACCGCCGACCCGTCCTCGGCTTTGATCGGCTGGCTCCCTCCTTCGAGGTCGATGACCGACAGCCGGGTGTTGATCAGGAGGGTCGAGCGTTCGGGGGAAAGAAAGTAGCCGGACTCGTCGGGGCCGCGGTGGCGAATGGACCCGGTCATCGTTTCGATCAGCTGCCGGGTGTCTCCCTCAGGGAGGCTCCCGTGGAATCCAGCGATGCCGCACATCCGTGACGGGTCCCCTTTATCTCGTCGCCGCGCTTAGAATACCAGCTTGCTCTCGCAGCCGGAGGTTTCGAGCTTGCGGATCGCCTACGTGACCATGCTGTTCCCTGCCGGGGCGGAGACCTTCGCCTGTTCCGACGTCCGGGCGCTGATCGCCCAGGGGCTCGAGGTCGAGGTGCATAGCCTCCGGCCTGCGCAGTCCGATACCGAACAGCTCGCCGTCGAGCGCGGCGTCGCGCCGCTCCATCGGTCCTACAACGGGGCCGGGAGTCTCGTTCGCGGTTTCGGCGCCGCCCTGCGGCATCCACTGGCTGCCTTCCGCTTGTTTCGGCAGGTGGCCCGTTGTCGCGGCGGCTTGCTGGGGCGCAGCCTGATCCTCGCCCCCCGCGCTCTCGATATCGCGTCCCGGCTGCACCGGTCTCCCGTCGACCGGGTGCATCTGTTCTGGGGACACTACCCGTCGCTGGTGGCGGTGGCCCTGCGGGGCATGGGATCGCGCAAGCCGGTCACGGTTTTTCTCGGAGCCTACGATCTGGAGGCGGAGTACCCGCCGTCGCAGGTCGCGGTGGCCGAGTCGCTGGCGCTCTTCACCCATGCCGAGGTCAACCGGGAGCGTCTCGAACAGATGGCTCCGCGGTCCAGGGTCCACGTGGTGCACCGGGGAATTCCCGTGGACGAGCCCGGGCCCGAGGTCACGCGGGAGCCGGTGATCGCCGCCGTCGGCCGGTTCATCAAGTCCAAGAACATGCACGAGGCGCTGGAGGTCTTCGCCGCCCTGGGGGAGTCCGCGGCGGGAGCCCGGTTGCTGATGATCGGCGACGGCCCCGAACGGGCGGCGTTGGAGCAGCTCGCCCGCGACCGGGGCATCGCCGATCGTGTCACGTTCACCGGGTTCCTCCCTCGCGCCGAGGTCCAGAAGCACCTGCTTCGTGCCGGGGTGATGCTGCTGATGTCGACCAAGCCCGGCGAGCGATTGCCCAACGTGATCAAGGAGGGGCTCTTCGCGGGGCTCTTCTGCGTCGCGACCCGGACTCCCGGCATCGACGAGTTGATCGGCCCGGACTGTGCCGGCGCGGTGGTCGAGCCTCACGGCATCGAACAGGCGGCCGAGGCGATCCGGGGGTTCTTGGCAGCCGGAGAGGAGCAGCGGCAGGAGATGGCCCGGCGGAACCGGGCCTGGATCGTCGAGCGCTTCGACGTGAACCGCCAGATGCAACGCTACGTCGAGGTCTGGCGCGGGCTGAATCGCGATAGCGGCTGAACCGGCGCCGTGCCGGGCCTGCGGCCGGCCTCCCGGGTGTCGATCCGGGGCAGTGGCGCCACGGCGTAGGCGGCTCCCGCGATCATGGCGGTCAGCAGCGCGATCGCCGGCATCCGCAACGGAAACTCGAACAGCGCCTGAAGGGTGATCGCGACCAACGCCGCGCACATGGCGGAGGTGATCGGGTCCTTGCGCCGCAGCAACCGCCGCAGGGTCACGGCGAGCAGCAGCAGCATCGCGCCGAGAGCCGGCGGGCCCCCCTCGGCCAGGAGCTGGAGCCAATCGTTATGGGCATTGCCCCAGCGTTTTTCCAGCGTGGCGGGCCGGTACAGGGGAAACACCTCGGCGAAGGTGCCGAGGCCGGAGCCGAGGACCGGGTAGTCCGCACTGATCCGCGCGGTCTCCTTCCAGACGGTCAGCCGCCCTCCCGATTCCAGGCTCGAGGCACCCTGGACGAAGCGTTCGCCGGGGGCGCGCACCTCGTGCGCACCGATCCATAGCGTCGGGATCAGCAGTGCCGTCAGGGTCAGCGCCAGGGCGAAGCGGCCGGTTCTCCGTCTGCGCTGTTCCAGCAGGACGAAGACCAGCAGTCCGGCGAGGGCGCCGAGCAATCCGCCCCGGGAGTAGGAGAGCACCACGCCCATGAAGCCCAGCGCGGTCGCCACCACGCCGCCGACGAGCAGAAGCGACGGCGCCTTGCCGAACTCCGCGATCCGTTCACGGAAACCCAGCGACGGCCGCAGGCGTTGAAGCCCCTCGACCGCCAGCGCCAGGCAGAAGGGGAGGGTCAGCGTCAGGTACGCAGCGAAGTGATTGCGGTTGATGAAGGTGCCCGAGGCCTCGTCCTGATAGAAGCGCTTGGCGTAGCCGAAGATGTGCTGGTGTCCCGACAGGTACTCGGCCGCACCATAGGCGGCCTGGAACGCGCCGATCGAGGCGATGGCGACGGCCAGGGCCAGCCGCGCCCGGGCACTGCGGAAGACCACGGCGGCGGCCAGTCCCGCGGCGACGTAGGCGGCGAAGCGCAGCATCGCATCCCAGGTCGAGAGAGGGGCGAGGCTCAGGGCGCGGGCGCCTCCCGCGTCGCCGATGAAGGGAGCGACCAACTCGCGGGCCCTGGAGGTCGGCTCGGCCAGCAGCGTGCTCCAGGCACCCGGCGCCGGCAACAGCTGAAGTCCGCCGACGAGCAGTACTCCGGCGCAGCAGGCGGCCGGAAGGCGCCAACCGGTCATCCACTGGCGCAGGTCTTCGGGGCGTGTGCCGGCCAGGGCGATCAGGCAGGCCAGAGCGGAGGCGATCTGGATCAGCAGGACCGAGCCGGGCTGGACGCTACCGAAGGGCAGGGGCGTCCAGAGCACGAGCAGCAGCAACGCCGTGCGCACGAGGTTGTGGCCGCGCTCCCCCAATTCGCTCCTCGAACGATCGCCCATGGAAGTTGGAGGCCGCAGCCGCCGGTCGGCGGCTGCGGTCCCGGAGTTCTAACTGGCTCGTTTCTGGCGGCTCGCCGCGCGGGTCAGGCGCGCCAGGGCGCCCCGCTTCTTCGGTTCCTCTTCTCCGTAGCCGTAGCGATAGGAGTAGCGTCCGTAGGCGTAGTACGAGGACCCTTCGGGGACGGCGTTGAGCACCACTCCGATGGCGTTGGCCCGGCGGGTCAGGAGGCGCGACGCACCGGTGGACAGCGCCTCGCGGGTGGTCTTGCCGGCGCGCACGACCAGGATGGTGGCGTCGAGCTTGGACGACAGGATCATGCTGTCGGCGACCTGAATCACCGGCGGCGAATCGACGAGGATGTGGTCGAAGCCCTCCTCGTTGGACAGCCGGGTGATCAACGCCTCGAGGCCGTTTGAGACCAGCAGTTCCGAGGGGTTGGGCGGGATCGGCCCGCTGGTGATCACCTGCAGTCCCTCGATGGCGCACTGCTGGAACAATTCGCCGACTTCGGCGTTGCCGCTGAGGTAGTTCGAAAGGCCGACGTTGTTGGGGAGCCCCAGCGCCTTGGCGATGCGCGGCTTGCGCAGGTCGGCGTCGATCAGAGCGACCTTGCGGCCCATCTGAAGCAGGACGCTGGCCAGGTTCAGCGACACCGTCGACTTGCCGTCGGAAGGTTCGCAGGAGGTGACGACCAGGGTCTTGGGCGGTTGATCCGCCGAGGCCAGCATCAGCGAGGTGCGCAGGTTGCGAAACGCCTCGGCGAAGCTGGAGCGGGGGTCCTGTTGGCTGGCCAGGTCGGAGTTGGGCTCCGCATCCGCTTTCGCGGCCGGCTCTTCGCCGGGGAGCTGCTGTCCGCCGTAGACCACGCGCAGCGGTTCGTAGAGCGGGATGTGTCCCATCACCGGGATACCCCCGGCACTGCGCTGGATATCGACCTCGTTCTTGATCGTGTTGTCGACGTAGTGCAGCAGGAAGGCGCCCACCACGCCGCAGCCCACGCCCATGATCATCGCCATCATCAGGCTGAGGGTCTTGCGGGGATACGCGGGCACGTCCGGGGTTTCGGCCCGGTCGACCACGCGGATATTGCTGGCGCGGGTGCCGCGCAGCTGTTCCGAGGTTTGGGTTTCGCTCTGACGGGCGACCAGCTCGTCGAGCACCTTGCGCCGGGTGGCGATCTCGGCGCCCAGCGAGGCGTACTCGATGGCGTCCCGGTTGACCCGCTGAACCTCGAGCTTCTGACGGTCGACCTCGCGTTCGAGGTGCGAGACCTCGCCCAGCCGCTGCTCGTACTCGGCGGCCGCCCCGCTGCGCACCTGGTTGGCCAGGGAGGCGACCTCGGACTGTAGCCGGGTGGTTGCCTGCTGCAATTCGTCGCGCAGTTCGGCGAGCCCCGGCCAGTCGTCGCGGAAGCGGCCGGCCATCTGGCCATAGCGCCGTTCGACTTGCGCGTGTTCCTGCTTGAGGTGGTTGATCAGCGGGCTGTTGGTCACTTCGGGCAGGGCCGCGTCGGCGGAGTCCCGCACGCTCTCGAAGCGTGCCTGGGCCAGGGCCAGACGGCCGCGGGCCTCGGTCAGTCCGGCGTTGAGCCCGGCGAGGGCTGCCTCGCTGATGTCTTCACGGCCGTCACGGAGCGCCACCAGCGCCCGGTCGGTGCCGTACTCCTGAAGCTCGCGCTCCAGGTCGGTGATCTCGTGTTGCAGCCGGGCGACCTCCTTGGTCAGGAACTCGCTGGCCTGCTCGGTCATGTTGTAGCGGGCTTCCAGGCTGAACTGCTGGTAGGCGTCGGCCACCGCGTTGGCCAGGTCGCGGGCCAACTCCGGATGGCGGTCGGTCACCGAGACCTCCACCAGGTGGCTTGCCCGGACCGGGCTTACCCGCAGCCGTTCTTCCAGGAACTGGAGCGCCTTGTCGAGCGGGTCGTCAGTGCTGGTGCTGCCCAGCAGCGTGGATTTGGTCCAGCGCACGAGGCGCTTGACCGGAGGCTGCTTGCGATTGACGTACTCGGGGCGGTGCAGGAGGTCGACCCGCTGGATCGCCATCCGCAGCACCGTCCGGCTCTGCATGATCTTGTACTGGGTCTGGTAGAAGTCCTGGTAGCCCAGCGGATCGGATCCGACCACATCCTCGAAGGTGAGGATGTCGGGCCCTTGCCGCTGGATCTCCAGGGTCGTTTTCCCCTGATACTTCGGGATGCTGAGGAAAGCGTGGAGCGCCCCGAGAACAACGGCCAGAAAGACCGTGACCACGACCACTGCCCGGCGTTCACGGAGGATGCGCCAGTAGTCGAGGAGGTTGATCTCTTGGGACGCTTCCTCGCGTCCTACGGGAGTTTCGGCGTCGGCCTGTGGCCGGTTCATCATCATCGTGATTATGACCGGAATGTGTCTAAATAATCAACAGCTTAAAGTGATTGTCGCTGTTAATTAAAGTTTAAGGGGCGCTCGGGCTGCTGTTGTCATCGTCGGAGTCCGCTTCGTCCACGACGACGCCGACGACGATGGCCGAGCCCAGCACGATGCCGGTAGCGGTCAGCGGGTTCGACCACAGGGACTTGCCGGCTCCCTGACGGGTCGAGGCGTTGCGCTTCTTGTTGGTCTTGTTGGCCTTCGCGTTGGCGCGAACGCCGAGCTGAACGTTTTGGGGGGTGACCGGAGTCAGCTTCATGGCGGCGGGCATCACGTAGACGCCGTCACCGTGTTCGACGGCCAGGTCGTACTCGGCGGCCGGCAGGCCTTCGAGGCTGAAGCTGCCGTCGGCGGCGGTGATCGCGGAGCGGTAGGTCTCGCCGCTCTCGGTGTTGCGGGCGAGCACCTGGGCGCCGGCCAGCGGGGCGTTGTCCTGGCTCAGGCTCAGCACCTGGCCGCTGAGGACCGGCCCGGCAGACCATGCCGGAAGGCTCATCGAGACGAGAAGAACGAGGAAAACAACCGGCGAGGCCGCCTTGCTACGAAACCGTTCGATCATGACTTCCGACTCCTTGAGATACATTGGGGTGCTGGCCGTCGGACCTTCCCCACGGGCGTTCGGGGCCGGAACATAGTGACTGAAAGAGCGTGGTGCAAATATTTTGGTTATTCTTTCTTTTTGGACGGAATCAGGGCGAAAATGCTGCGGCCTGAGCGCAGAGAGGGACTTCTGAATGGGTGATCACAAGGCGCGTTTGAAGGACTTGCTCAAGGAGCACTCGCTCATGTTCGGGGAGTTCGTCCTGGCGTCGGGGCAGAAGAGCAACTTCTACTTCGATTCGAAGAAGACCACCCTGCGCCCCGACGGCGCCTGGCTGACCGCCCGGGTGATCCTCGACACCTTGAAAGAGCACGGGATTCGCGCCGACGCCATCGGCGGGATGACCCTGGGAGCCGACCCGATCGTCTGCCCGGTGGCCGCATTGAGCCATCAGGAGGGGGAGGAGCCGCTGCGCGCCTTCATCGTGCGCAAGGAGAGCAAGGGGCACGGCACCGGACGCCAGATCGAGGGAGATCTCGAGCCCGAATCCAAGGTCATCGTCGTCGACGACGTGGTGACCAGCGGAGGCTCGACCCTCAAGGCGATCGACGCGGTGCTCGAGGCCGGCCATGAGGTGGTCGCCGTGCTCTGCCTGGTCGACCGGGAACAGGGGGGGACCGAGAAGCTTTCTCGCTGGCCCTTCTATCCTCTTTACCGCAGATCCGATATCTTCGAGACCGTCGATTCCTGAAGACGAGCCCGGCACGACGCCGCTCACCCGGAGGAAGTCATGAACTCGCTGACCGAGAAGGCCACCCCCTGGCGCCGCAACGTGGCGCGTCTCCTCATTCTCACCCTCGTGCTGATGGTCACGCCGGTCTGGGCCATGGGGCAGGGCGCGACTCTCGAAGGCATGCTGCTCGACGAGGCCGGCAAGCCGGCCACCGAACTCGAGGTGGTGCTGTTCGATGCCGAGGGTGAGCAAGTCGCCGAGGCTTCGGCCGATCAGGACGGCATCTACGGCTTCGCCGATCTGAATCCCGGAACCTACGCGCTGGCGGTCCGGGATGCGTCCGGTGAAGCGTCGCCGGTTGCCTCCCAGCCGGTGACCCTGGCTCGGGGCGAGCTGGCCCGCCGGGACCTCCAGCAGGTCTCCGCCGATTCTGCCGCCGGGATCAACGCTCAGATCAACCCCAGCCTCGGCACCCGCTGGGCCGGCCTCTCCAACACCAACAAGGTCTGGGTGGTCGTCGGCATCCTCGCCGGTGTGGCGCTGATCTACAGCGTCGTCGACGATGACGACGACGACGAGACCGCGGCCAGCCCCGCGGCTCCCTGATCGAGTCCTTGTCCCTTGCGAGGCGCTAGCGGTAGAAGTCGACCAGTGCGTCGACGACGACGCGCTGCTGCTCCTCGCCGAGCTCGGGGTAGACCGGGAGCGAGATGACCTCCTTGCAGGCCTGTTCGGCCCTGGGGAAGTCTCCCTCCCGGTAGCCCAGTTCGGCAAAGCACTCCTGCAGATGCAGGGGCACCGGGTAGTAGACGCTCTGGCCGATACCCCGTCCCGCCAGGTGTTCCCGTAGCGCGTCCCGCTGTTCCACCCGCAGGGTGTACTGGTTGAAGATGTGCCGGGCCCGGGGCATGCGAACCGGCAGCTTGATCTTTCCCTCGGTCGGCAGGCCGGTCTCCTCGAACCAGCGATCGTAGCGGGCCGCGTTTTTGGCCCGACCCTCGGACCAGGCGTCGAGGTGCTTGAGCTTGATCTGCAGCACTACCGCCTGGAGTGCGTCCAGCCGGCTGTTCCAGCCGACGAAGGGGTGGTGGTACATCTGCCGTCCGCCGTGGACCCGCAGGATGCGCAGCCGCTCGGCCAGGGCATCGTCGGAGGTGACCACCATGCCGCCGTCACCGAAGCCGCCCAGGTTCTTCGACGGGAAGAACGAGTAGCAGCCGATACCGCCGATGGCTCCGGCCATGCGCAGCCCACCGTCGGTCTCGTAGCGGGCCCCGAGGGCCTGGGCCGCGTCCTCGACGACCGGCAGGCCCTTGCTCTCGGCCAGGGCGCCGATCGACTCCATCTCGGCGCACTGTCCGAACAGGTGCACCGGCATCAGCGCCTTGGTCCGGTCGGTGATCGCCTGCTCCACCGACTCGGGATCCAGGTTGAAGGTCTCGGCGTCGATATCGGCGAAGATCGGCCGGGCGCCGACCCGGTAGGCGCAGGAGGCGCTGGCAAAGAAGGAGAAGGGGCTCGTGAGCACCTGATCTCCTTCGCCGATCTCCAGGGCCGCCAGGGCCAGGATCAGCGCGTCGCTCCCCGAGGCGCAGCCGATGGCGTGCTTCGCGCCGGTGTAGGCCGCGACGTCCGCCTCGAAGGCCTCGACCCGTGGGCCGAGCACGAACCCCTGGGATTCGACGACCTCGCGGATCGCCTCGTAGACCGGTTCGCGCAATCCGTCGAACTGCGCCTTTAGATCGAGCAGGGGTACGGGTTTTTGCATGCCGGGAGTCTAATCGGGTGGGTCGCTGCTCCGCCACCCCCCATCCCCGAGTCGATCCAGGACCGCGTCCTGCGGGGCGGCGCCTCCGGGGAAATGGGTGGCAGCCGCCCGGGGCAGGGCACTAGGATGCCCCGGTAACCTGCCGGGAGTCTGCTTTGGCCGCACAACTCCATCGCGCCATGCGCGTCTACCTGTTCGCGGGACTGGGTGTGTTCCTGTTGATCGCGCCCTGGACGCCGCTATGGGAGAAGGGGACGCTGGTTTTCGCCACCACCGCCCTGGGTGGCTGGCTGGAGTCCGGCTGGTTCCGCGGCGCGGTCAGCGGTCTGGGGTTGCTGGATCTTCTCGCCGCGTTGTCCGACGCGACGGCGCTACGGCGCATCTTGCGGGGCGGGGCCGGCGGGGAGAGCTGATGGCCACCCTCCCGGCAGTGTTGAGCGTCCACGCGGCCGACAACCTCGGCCTCGAGGGAACCACCGCCGACGCCGGGTTGATCGCCGAGCAGCAGTGCCTACCGCGCACCATCGTGACTGCGGTCCTCGCCGCCGACCGGGTGCGGGTCGAGTCGATCGAACCGGTGACTCTGACCCTGTTGGCGCAACAGTTCGAGATGGTCTGCGCCGGAGCGGCGCCGCGTCACGGCCGGATCGGCATCGTCCGCGACCGCCAGCAGGTCCGATTGATCGCCGAGATGATCGACACCTACGGCCCGATGGACCTGGTGGTCGCGCCGGTAGTTCATGTCGGTGAGACCCGGGTGATGGACGACGATGTCCTCGCCGCCATTCGCGAGCACCTGTTCCCCAGGGCGGAGGTGGTCGCCCTGCGGGACACCGACCTGCCCGCCTTTTGCGGAGGCTCCGAGTGGGAGACCTCGGCCATCGACGGGGCGCGGCAGTTGCGCCGGATGGGAGCGGCTTCGGTGGTCGTCTCGGGCACCAACGCCCGGGGAGCCGCGACCCTGGTGCTGGAAGACCGCAACGGCCATCGCTTCCACGAGGTTCCCGGCGCCGTCGCCGGGCTGGGAGCCACCGCCGGCATGGTCCCGGCAACCCTGGCGGCCCAGCGTGCGTCGGGGCTCGAGTTGCGTGAGGCGGTGGTCGCGACCCAGCATCAGCTCGGTTTCCGCCTGCGGCGCGGGCGCTAGCCTCGCCCCTGCGGGCGTTCGCCCGCGGGAATCGCCGGCGCGATGGGGGCCTCTCGCGCCCTCGTCCTATAATCGTCTCGATGTTGACGCTGCCACGAAGGATCGCTCTGCCGGCGCTGCTGGTGCTCCCGGCGTTGCTCGCAGGTTGCGGGGATTCCGCCGCCGACCGCCGCATGGCGATCGCCGAGTGGCGCTCCGAGCCCAGTCAAGACAACGTCGGCAAGATCCGCGAGGCGCTGGCCGACCCGGACCACGACGTGCGGGCCACGGCGCTGTGGGCCATCGTGCAGATCGGCGCCGACGATGCCGAGGAGCAGGCGCTCACCGCCCTGGACGATTCCCACGGTTTCGTGCGGGCCACTGCAGCCAAGCTGCTGGGCGACCTCGAGTCCCGTGGGGCGGCGGCGGCCCTGGCCCGGAAGGTGTCCGAGGATTCCGATCGCTGGGTCCGCCAGCGCGCGGCCGAGTCGCTGGCGCTGATCGGTGGCGATGAGGCCATCGCCGGGCTGCGCAAGGCCCTGGAAGATCCGGACAAGGATGTCCGCCGGGCCGCGGCCGCGGGAACCGTCAGCCTGGATCCGGTCGGTGCCTTCGACGCCTTCACCTTCATGATCCAGAACGACGCCGAGTGGGAACTGCGGGTCCGCGCAGCCCAGGGGCTCGGAGGCTCCGGCCTCGAGGCGGCGGAGCCGATCCTCGAACAGGCCACCGCCGATCCCAACGAGTACGTCCGGGCCGCCGCAGCCAACGCTCTGCGTTTGCTTCGCGGCGAGACCGTGCCCAGCACTCCGGTCGCCGGCGGCCACCTTCCCGGAGCGCGCTGATCGCCGTGACCTCGGTTACTTCCGAAACGACGTTCGTCCTGGCCCGCCGAGGGGACGGGTTCGAGATCGCCGCCGACCAAACGCCCCGTTTCCGCGCCGACCGCGAGGGGGACGGTTGGACCGTCACCGATCTGGCTTCTTCCGATCGTTCGCCGCTGCGTCGTGCAGGCGAATGGCGTGGCATGCAGTGGCGGCCAGCGGCCGAGGCGACCGCCTGCAGTAGCGGAAGCGCCGAACGCAGCGAACGGGAAGCGGCCTGGTTCCTGGCGACTCGGGATGGTCGTCAGTTCCGGGTGCTGCGCCGCGGCGCCGACTCCGGCCGGGAAGTACTCGGCTGGGAAACCGCCGGTGCGTACTTTCACGTCGCGAATCGCGACGGTGTGTGGCACGTGCGGCCGACCGTTGCCGGCGCGGCCCTCGGCGAACTCGAGGTGTTGGATGACATCCTCGTACTCCTCGCTGCAGAGCTTACGCTTTAGGCCATTCGTCCGCATCGCGGAGCCCCGTTTCAAATGCACTTGGATGCGTTGATTCCTCGTCGGCGTTCCCCCTAAGTTTTGATTGCCGTGGGGGAGTCGACGGAGGTCATGGGTGCTCTGGAATCCTGAAGACTGGGACGCCGTGCTCGCCCGGACCGAGAAGCTTCGAAGCCACGGTCCCGCGCCGTTGACCGCGCTGCAGGGGCTGCTCGAGAAGGTCCCCGACGCCGAACGCAAGACCGTCGCCGATCTCGGTTGCGGCACCGGTGCGTTGCTGCCGCTACTGGCCGATCGTTTCGGTCACTGCGTCGCCATCGACTACGCACCCCGGACGTTGGCTCGTGCGCGCAAGAGTTGCGTCGGCGGAAGCGTGCGTTTCCGTCGCCGGGACCTGCGCGACCTGACCCCTTTCCGCAACAGTTTCCACGTGGCGGTGGCCGTCGAGTCCATCGTCGGGCCGCGCCTCGAGGACATCGACCGCATGTTGGAGCAGGTGCGCCGCTCCCTGGTCGAGGGAGGCCGCTTCTTCGCGGTGTTCCCGGCGATGCAGCGCCAGGACCCGCCCCGCCCGATGCGGTTGGCAGGCCACGACCACAGCGTGGACATGCTCTGCTTTCACGAGGTGGAGCTGCAGTACCGCCTGACCCGCCACGGCTTCCAGGGCATTCGCTTGCGCCGGGTGCGGGATGAGGACGCGGGCAAGGACAAGCTGCTGGCTACGTCCACCGCTCGGGCCAACAACTAGGCGTCCGCCGCGGGCTGCCGCCGGGCTGCCGCCGGGCTGCCGGCCCACCGCGCTCTAACCGCAGAGAACCGAGCCGCCGTTGACGTTGACGATCTCGCCGTTGATGAAGGCGGCGAGGTCCGAGGCGAGGAACGCGACGACCCCTGCGATGTCGTCGGGGGTGCCCGCCCGGCCCAGGGGGATCTGCGCCAGGATGCCCTCACGCGACTCCGACTCGAGGGTCTCCCGGGTCATGTCGGTCTCGACCCAGCCGGGAGCGACGCAGTTGGTGCGCACGCCGTCTCCGCCGAGCTCCGTGGCCAGCGACTTGGTGAAGGACTGGATCGCACCCTTGGTCGCGGCGTAGTGGCTGTGGCCCGCCTCGCCCCGTTGGGCGGCGGTGCTGGAGATGTTGATGATCGTGCCCTTGGATTCGCGCAGGTGCGGCACCGCCGCGCGCGTCACCTGGAAGGTGCCGGTCAGGTTGATTCCGACCATCTCCTGCCATTCGCGGTCGCTGATCTCTTCCACCGGCGCCCCGGTCCAGATCCCGGCGCTGTTGACCAGGATGTCCAGGGAGCCGAAGCGGTCGACGGTTTCGCTGACCAGCATCTCCGCCTCTTCGACCCTGGATACGTCGGCGTCCAGCGGGAAGGCGTCGCCGCCGGCCTCCTGAATCCGCTTGACCACCAGCTGGGCCGAAGGGGTCTCCACCCGGTAGTTGACCACCACCTTGGCTCCGCATGCCGAGAGCACCCGGCAGCAGGCAGCGCCGATGCCTCGGGAACCGCCGGTGACCACGGCGACCTTGTTAGCCAGATCGATCACGAGGAAGCCTCCCGCTTCGGTTTGTGTTTGCCGCTCTCGAGGGCGAGTTGGCCGCAGGCCGCCCGGGCATCGGCGCCCCGGCTCCAGCGGATACTGGTGCGCACGTTGCGGCCGAGCAGGGCATCGCGGACGGCGAAGACCCGGTCGCGGCTCGGGGATCGGTAGGGGAGTTCTCCGGGCACCTCGTTGAACGGGATCAGGTTGATCTTGACCGGCAGCCCGTGGGCCAGCCGGGCCAGCCGCCGCACGTCGTCGTCGGAATCGTTGACCCCGGCAAGCATCACGTACTCGAAGGTGAAGGTGTCGCCGGTGTGCTGTGCGTAGCGCCGGAGCGACTCACGGAGCACCGCCAGCGGGTAGCGCCGGTTGACCGGCATCAGCGCGTCCCGCTGTTCGTCGGTGGTGGCATTGAGCGAGACCGCGAGCCGCGGCCGCACCGGCTCGGCCGCCAGTTTGTCGATCGCCGGCACGAGGCCGACGGTGGAGACGGTGATCCGTTTGCGCGACAGGCCGAACCCCTCGGGGTCGGTCAGGGTCCGCACCGCCGAGAGCACTGCGTCGTAGTTGTGCAGCGGTTCACCCATTCCCATGAACACGATGTTGAAGGGACGCTCGTGGAGCCCGCGGTCGTCCCGGATCATCGCGGCCTGCCCGAGGATCTCGCCGGCGGTGAGGTGCCGCACGAGGCCCATGCGGGCGGTCATGCAGAAGTCGCAGCCCAGGGCGCAGCCGACCTGGCTCGAGATGCAGAGGGTGACCCGCTCGTCCTGAACCATGTAGACCGACTCGACCGAGCCGCTGCCGGGCAGCTCGACCCGGTACTTGATGGTGCCGTCCGAGGCCTCGAGCCTTTCGGCCAGCTGCCCGGTCTCGACCACGTGCTCCGCCACGATCCGTTCCCGCAGCGCGCCGGGGAGGTCGGTCCACTCGTTGGGGTCCAGCCGCTGCCTGCCGTACATCCAGCGGTAGATCTGGCCGGCGCGGAATCGGGGCTGCTCCCGGGCCTCGCTCCAGGCCTCGAGGGCCGGGCGGTCCAGACCGTAGAGGTTGGTTTTTGCCGGGGAGTCCATGGGACCGGCAGAGTAGCATGTCGGCCTGGGCTTTCTTGACGCCTCCGGGGCGCTCGGATAGCCTGAAATCGTGCATTTCAGGAGCCGGATTTGAAGCAGGATCAGGCCATCTATCTCGTCGTGGGCATCGCCTTCGGCACCTTGCTCGGATTCATGTTGTTCACGGCCTGGAGCGACCGGCCACTCAACGAGAACCAGAGCGCCTTCGCCGGGCAGACCCCGCCGCCGACCGGTCCCGCCGGCCCTCCCGCCGCCGATGCCGCGGGCGGGGGAGCCTTCCCGATGCAGCAGATGCTGCAGGAGCTCAAGCAGAAGCTCGACGCCAACCCCGACGACGACGCGGCGTTGAGCCAGCTGGCCAGCCTGTACGCCCGGGCCAACATGTGGCCCGAGGCCGACCGCTATTTCGACCGGGTGGTCGAGCTGCGTCCGGACCTCAAACCGCAGCTGGCGAACTTCTACCACGACGCCGAGCGCTGGGATCGGGCCATCGAGTTCTACACCCAGGCCATCGCTGCGGCTCCCCGGGATCCCAACCTCAAGGTCGACATGGGGATCTGCTACAAGCGGCTGGGCGAGTTCGACCGGGCGCTGGAGCTGTTCGGCGAGGCCAGCGAGATTCAGGACGACCACTGGCAGGCGCTGTTCAACACGGTGATCGTCGCCGGATTCGACCTGGGACGCTACGAGCAGGCCGAGGCCGCCATGGCCCGCCTGGAGCAGATGCGCCCCGGTGAGACCGACGTGCAGCGGCTGCGCGAGCGGCTCGATGCGGCCCGCAACGGAGACGCCGGTTGATCTCCCGCCTGTTCAGCCTGGTGTTTGCCGCGGCGGCCATGTGGTTCGTCGGCAGACTGCTGCGCTCGGCCCAGGGGGCCGGCCAGCGAGGCGGGCAGGCCCCGGGTGGAGCTCAGGCGCCGGGCCAGGCGCCGCCCAGGGGAGCCGGAAGCCGGGCATCCGGACGGCGCCTCGAGGGCCCGATGGTCCGGGACAAGATCTGCAACACCTTCCTGGCCAAGGAATCCGCCCTGATCGTCCAGGAGGGGGACCGGGAGCACTATTTCTGCTCCGAGGGCTGCCGCAAGACCTTCCTCGAAGGCGCCCGGGGCGGGGTTTCCTGACCTGAACGCTGCCCGGCCGGGCAGCGACCAGCCGAAAGTCTCCGTTTTTTGCCCCTCCGAGGGCCGGGACCTATATTCGCCGGGGCGTTTGGGGGCCGCGGAAATCGCGGAATGGCGCCCGTTCGGGACCTGACGACTCCGGAGATCCGGCGAGATGGACCGTCAGCAGGTCGAGCAACTCCACCATCAGGCGTCCGAGCAGTACCTGTCCGGCGATTTTGCCGCGGCACAGGTGAGCTGGCAGCAACTGCTGGAGCTGAATCCCCAGGATGAGCGGGCCCGCGAAGGGGTGCGTCTCTGCGGGCTTCTGACCCAGGGAGACGGTGCCGCGGCGGTACAGCCCGACGCGCCGGCCGCCGCCCCCTCGGCACAGGCCACGCCGCCTCCGGTGCCCGAGGCGCCCGCGGTCCAGGTGGACTCGGCGGCGCCCGCCGACCCGGCCACCCTGGTCGCCGAGGTGTCCGCCGCCGACGTCGGCGATCTCGATTTCCAACTCGATTTCGGCGAGACCGGCTCGATTCCGGCGGTCGACCCCCAGGGTCCCCCTGCGGCCCAGACGCCGCCGCCGATTCCGGCCGGCGCCGACGCCCAGCCGCAGCCGGCCTCTGGCGCGCCGGTGCCCATCGCGATGCCCGAGCCCGATCCGGAGTTTGTCTCCGGCAAGCTCGGCCTGGCCCGGGCGCACCTGAGCGCCGGGCGGCGCCGCGATGCCATGGCCGCCTGCCACGACGTGCTCCACGTCGATCCGGCCAACGTCGAGGCCCAGAGCCTGCTCGATCAGGCGGACAACGTGTCGGCGATGGACAACGAAGATTTCGACGACTCCCTCGCGGTGCTCGACGGCCCGCCGAGCGGTGCCAGTCACCGGGTGCAGACCGAGCCGGGTTTCCGGCCGTCGCCCAACGAGATTCCGACCCCCGATCGCCAGGGAGAGGGCATCGACATCGGTGACGTCGAGGAGATTCAATCCCTCGATCTGGCCGGTGAGGTCCCGGTGGACGAACCTCGTCGCGGGCGCTTCGAGCCCGACGGGGACGAGCCTCAGACCGTGTGGCAGGGAGATGCCGAGCCGGAAGTCGAGGCTGCCCAGCCTGCGGCGGCGAACCAACCCCCGGCGCCGGCCGCGCCCGCAGCGCCGGCGATGGCGACCCCCGATCCCGCCAACCCCAACGTGGACTCCATCGAGCTCGACCTGGACGATCCCCTCGGATCGATGGACGCCGGCGACGGCGGCGAGCCCGCTCCCCAGGTTGCCGGGGCGATGCTCGACGGCCGGGTTCACGAATTGCTGGTCGAGGCTCGGGCGGCGATCGACGAGGGGCGCAACGACGACGCCCTCGGCACCCTGACCCGGGTGCTGATTCTCGATGAGACCAACCAGGAGGCGCTTCAGCTCCAGGGCAAGATCCAGAGCCAGAGCAACGCGCTGGGACAGCAACTCGAGGAGTGGATCACCGAAGGAGTGCAGCTCTTCGAGCACGACGCCTTCGAAGAGGCTCAGGAACGGTTCAAGAAGGTGCTCGAGGCATCGCCGGGGCACGGTGAGGCGGAGCACTATCTCGAACAGATCGAGCAGCGGCTCAGCCTCCAGGCGATTCAGGAGACCGACGTGTCTCCCGAGCGGGCCGCCACCGTCGGCGGTGGCTCCGAAACCATCGAAGACCTCGACGATCTCGAGGGCGGCTTCGTCGGCAACGATGCTGCGGCCGAAACCCCCGAGGACGCCATGGACGCCGCGGCCGGATCGGTGCCGTTGACCGACACCGGCGAGGCCAGCACCCACGACGAGGACGCCGAGGGTTCCGGTCTGTCACTGGCCGAACAGCTCGGCGCCCCGCCGCCGGAGAAGCCGGGCGTTCGCCAGGCCAAGACCTTGGCCAAGGCGAAGGCCAAGGCACCCGGAAAGGGAGGCAAGCTGGCCAAGATCGCCTTGCTCGCGGTGCTGGGCATCGTGGCGCTGGGCGCCGCGGCCTGGTTCGTGTTGCCGATGGTCGGCGTGACGGCCCTCCAGGAACTGGCGGGTATCGGCGGCGAACAGGGCGAGGAGCCCGACGCGCTGTCCCAGGCGCTGGAACGAGCCGCGGCCAAACGCGAGGCCGGCTCCGCAGAGAAGGGTGCAGCCGCCGCGGCGGTGGAGAGCGCGGCGGCGACCCCGGATGAAACCGCGTTGACTCCCGCAGCCATTGCGACCCAACACCTGGTCGACGCGCGCAAGGCGATGTCCGACGGGCAGTACGAGGCGGCGATCGTTTCCTACAACGCCGTGCTGTCCATCGATCCCGACGACGCCGAAGCCCGTGACGGGCTGCTCGAAGCCGGCAAGCGCTACAAGGCGGAGAGCGAGACCCGGGAACAACTGCAGTTCGCCCGCCTCGCCTTCGAGGACGGCGACTTCCACTCGGCGCTGCGCCGGTTGTACCGGCTGCCGGATACCGTCGACCCCGGCGTGGTCTCCCGCTACAAGCGGAACGGCTGGTTCAACATGTCCCTGGTGGCGCTCAAGGCGGGCGACCCGGACAAGGCCATCGAGTACCTCAACGACGCCGTGGCCCTCGATGCCGAGGACCCGGACATCAAGGCGCTCTTCGGCTTCGCCCGCAAGTACCAGGAGCAGGCCCGGGACTCGATCTACTACCAGACCATCGAGAAGCTGGAGTTCCGCGCCATCGACGCTCCCTAGCGGTCGATCCATCCGCTGTATTTGTCGCTTCTTCGCGGGACCTCTCCCGTGAAAATGGACGTATGCTCCCTGCAGGAGGGTAGTTCGCTACCGCACAAGGGGGCATCATGCGGTCTCTCGCAGTCTTCGCACTGTGTCTGTTCTCGTTTGCAGGAACGCTCGTAGCCGAGCCCGAAGGGCGCACGCTCCTTCGCGTTTCCGACCCGGCGGCCTCGCTCGCCGCGGGGGACTACGATCGGGACGGTTTACCCGATCTGCTCGTTCTCGAGCCTCTAGAGGGTGCTACGCGCCTGATCTTGCTTCGCGACGTCGAGCAAAGGCGCGGCCGGCCTGAGGCCAGGGAACTTCGTCTGGACCGGCGCTACGAGCGCATGCTCGTCGGCGATTTCGATGCGGACGGTCATCCCGACGCACTGCTGGCGCGTTCGAGGGGAACCCGTCTGCAGCCGGTGCATCTCGGTCTCGACGACGGGGTCTTGCGCCTGGCCGCCGGAGAACCGCGGTCATTGCAACTCGGGTTCGATTTTTTTGTCGCCGGAGATGTGAACCGAGTCGATGGTCTGACCGACATAGTGGTGGGGACCTCCGGTCGCGAGGGTGCCGAACTGCTGGTCTTCGAGGGGCCACAGGGTGCGCTGGCGGCGCAACCCGAGGTGGTCCGGCTCCCGTCCGCCGCCCAGGGGCTCCGTCTGCTCAAACCCCAGGGCAGGGGAGCGACTTCCATCGGTGTCCGGCTCGCCGGCGGGGAGCAGGTGCTGCTCGGGCGGGATCGCATGCTGAGCCTGGGTGCGGATCGCCGAGAAGCCGTTGCAGCCCCGCGGCTCGTCGAGGCGGGTCCGGAGCGGATCGTTTGGGCGATGGACCGCAGCGAAGCGGCGACCGCGGTTCCGGCCGGGTCTCGTGTGAAGACGTCGAGCCGCGGTAGCGCCTACCTGGGTTTCGACGGTCGGATCCACTTTGCCGAGACGCTCCTGGCGACGCTGACCGTCAATGACGCCGGCGACGCAGGCGATGCCTCCCCGGGCGACGGTGCGTGCGATGCCGGAGGGGGGGCTTGCACGCTGCGCGCCGCGATCGAGGAGGCGAATGCGCTGGCCGGCGCGGATACGATTCAGTTCGCCCTCGGCGGCGGAACGCCGACCATCGCCCCGGTAACGGCGCTGCCGCCCATCACCGAGTCCGCAACCATCGAGGGCGCCACCGGCGGTGCGACGCGGATCGAGATCCAGGGCACGTCGGTGCCGGGTTCCGGCCTGGTGGCGAATAGCGACTTCGTGACCCTGCGCGGGCTGGTGATCAACGGTTTCGGCACCGATGGAGTCCAGCTGAACGGTTCGGACAACGTCGTCGAGGATTGCTACCTCGGCCCTGATGCTTCCGGCGGAGGCTCCGTCAGCGGCAACGGACGCTACGGGGTCCGGGTGGCGGGTAGCCGCAACCGGATCGGTGGGGCGACGGTGTCTCAGCGCAACGTGATCTCCAACAACCTGGACGGCGTGCGAGTCGTCGAGGGGTTCGACAACCTGATCCAGGGTAACTTCATCGGCCTCGATGGTTCGGGCACGGCCGCGTTGCCTCAACGCACCGGAGTCCTCCTCGATGGCTTCGGGGTCCCGGCCACGGGAGCGAACCTTGTCGGCGGGTCGGTTGTGGTCCCGGGCGAGCCTCCGGGGAACCTGATCGCCGGGCACACCGTCAGAGAGATCCAGATCGGCATCAGCGATGACAATCTGGTTCAGGGAAACCTGATCGGAACGGACGCCAGTGGAGCCCAGCGGGTCGGGGAAGGCACGGTGAGGCTGAGTTCTCCGACCGATTGCTCCGACAACCTCGTCGGGGGATCGAGCGCCTCCCTGCGCAACGTGCTGGGAGGCGTGAGGATCAGCGGTAACTTTTGTGTGCGCACCCTGATTCAGGGGAACTTCGTCGGACTGGCTGCCGACGGCGTGAGTGTGCTGGGTGGGCTTTGTGTCGACGTCGAAGGCCTGGACTTTGTCAATGACCATACCGTCGGCGGCGATGCGCCCGCTCCGGGCTCGCCGCCGGGCAACGTGATCGCCGGTTGCGACCAGCACGGCATCAACTCGGATATCGCGACCTTGACGATCGACGGCAACCTGATCGGATTGGCGGCCGACGGCGTCACGGTGCCGGGCAACCCGGGCTACGGGATTCGCTGGGCCGCCAAGGCCGGGAGCAGCTTCGGTGGGCTCGACGTCGGCGGAAACAACCCCGGGGAGCGGAACGTGATCGCCGGAAACGCAAGCGGCGCAATCACTGCAAGCGAGGGAGGTGGGACCTTCATCCGGGGGAACTGGATCGGCGTCGATGCGGCCGGAGGGCCGGCACCCAACGGGGGGGCGGGTGTCGTGGTCAGCGACAACGAGTTTGTGGTCGGTGAGGCTCCCAGCGGCGGCAACGTGATCGCGGGGAACGACGGTGCCGGTGTGATTGCGGCAGGCAACACCCTCGGGCGGTTGGAGAGCAATCTGATCGGGGTGCTTCCCGACGGAGTGACCCCGAGCGGGAACACCGGAGCCGGGGTCGACTCAGGGTTCGGAACAGTCACGGTCGGCGGAAGCCGGCTCCCGAGCGGCACCTGTGAGGGGACCTGCAACGTGATCGCCCACAATGGTGGCGACGGAGTGGTCCACGAGGGCAATACAACGGTCGTGGGCAACGAGATTCGTGACAACGGCGGGCTCGCGGTCGATATCCTCCCGGACGGACCCGACGCCAATGTTCCGGGGAGGCCGCTGAATCGGCCCGAAATCGTGAACGTGACGCCCGGCGGGTCTGACGATCAGGTGGACGGAGTGCTCAACGCGGGCGCCGATCGGGACTACGAGATCCATGTCTATGGCTTGAACGTGGCGGACCCCTCGGGCTTCGGCGAGATGGACGTCTTCCTGGGTGAAACAACCTGCAACACCGACGGAGCCGGCGACTGCTCCTGGTCGGTGACGGTGACCTCGGCTTCGGCCTACACCGCGAGCGCTACCGAAGTCAGTGTGGCCTCTCCGCGAACCTCGGAGCTTGCGCTCAACTCGGGAAGTGTCGGGCCGGACGCCGACTCCGATGGTGTGGCCGACGGTTCCGACAACTGCCCGGCCGACTTCAACCCTGGTCAGGCTGACGGTGACGGCGATGGGCTGGGCGATGCCTGCGATGGCTGTCCCGCGGCTTCGGATCCGGGGCAGGAGGACGGAGACGGCGACGGCGTCGGCGACGCGTGCGACAACTGTCCGCTGGATGCCAATGCCGATCAGGCCGATCTGGATGGGGATCAGGTCGGCGACGTCTGCGACTGCGCCCCGACGGTACCCGGCGGACTTCCGGCTGAAGTTGCGTCGTTGGAGGGAGCCAAACTCACTCCGACCCTCGCGCTCTTCGTCTGGGAGAGTGACGCTCTGGCCGACAGCTATTCGGTGACCCGTGGATTGCTCTCCGGTCTGGGGGGCGCGGACTACGGGATCTGTTTTGGCCAGGACCTGACTCTGAGTCAGATCCAGGATCCTACGATTCCGCCGGCCGGGGAGGCGTTCGTCTACCTCGTGCAGGCCGAGGCCGTCTGCGGCCTGGGAACCTTGGGCAACGACTCGGGCGGCGGCGAACGAGTGAATCAGAACCCGGCCGCCTGCGCGCCGTGAGCGATTGAGCTAGGCCGAATGAGACAAGGGGCGGGCCTTTTGGAGCCCGCCCCTTGTCGACTTGCCGATCGAGTCTGGTTGCCGATCAGTGGCGGAAGTGGCGGTGGCCGGTGAGCACCATGGCCATGCCGTGCTCGTTGGCCGCCTCGATCACTTCCTTGTCGCGAATCGAACCACCCGGCTGCACCACCGCGGTGATGCCGGCCTCCGCCGCAACATCCAGGCCGTCGCGGAAGGGGAAGAAGGCGTCGGAGGCCATCACGCACTCGGTCAGCGGGCTGCGCGCCTTCTGCTGGGCGATGCGCGAGGAGTCGATGCGGCTCATCTGGCCGGCGCCGACGCCCACAGTGCGGTTGTGGGTCGCGTAGACGATGGCGTTGGACTTGACGTGCTTGCAGACCACCCAGGCGAAGGCCAGCGCCTTCCACTCTTCTTCGGTGGGTTTGCGGGTCGTGACCGGCTCGCAGTCGAGCACGTTCTCTTCCGACGCGTCCCAGTCCTGGGCCAGCAGGCCGCCGGTGACCCGGCGTAGATCCAGCCGGTCGCGGACGAAGCCGGCCAGGTCGCCGGTCTCCAACAGGCGCAGTTTCTTTTTCTTGGCGAAGGCTTCCCGGGCCTCGGCAGAGAACTCAGGGGCGATGACCGCCTCGTAGAAGTTCTCGACGATCGTGGTGGCGGTGTCGCCGTCGACCGGACGGTTGAAGGCGATCACGCCGCCGAAGGCGCTGGTCGGATCGCACTGGAGCGCCAGGTCGAAGGCCTCACGAGGGCCGTTTGCGATGGCGGCGCCCGACGGGTTGCCGTGCTTGATGATGGCGCAGCTCGGGTCCCTGAAGTCGGCAGCCAGGGCCAGCGCCGCGTCCAGGTCGAGGATGTTGTTGAAGGAGAGCTCCTTACCCTGAAGCTTGGTCGCCCGGGCGACCGACGGGCCGGTAGATCCTTCGTCCCGGTAGAAGGCGGCGCGCTGATGCGGGTTCTCGCCGTAGCGTAGGTCCTGGACCTTGGGGAAGCTCAGCACCAGTTGGTCCGGTGCGACCTTCTCTTCGTCCCGGGTCAGGTACTCCTGGATCGCGGCGTCGTAGCTCGAGGTGTGGGCGAAGGCGGCGGCGGCCAACCGTCGGCGGGTCGCGTCGCTCAGGGTGCCGTCGTTTTCGATCTCTCCGGCCACGGCATCGTAGTCGGTGGGATCGACCACCACGCCGACCCCGGCGAAATTCTTGGCCGAGGCGCGGACCATGGTCGGTCCGCCGATGTCGATCATCTCGACGGCGTCGGCCAGGGTCGTGGTCGGGTCTGCCGCGGTCTTGACGAAGGGATACAGGTTGACCACCACGAGATCGATCGGGTCGTAGCCGGCGGTCTCGAGGTCGGCCATGTGGCCGGGGTTCTGCCGCACGGCGAGGATGCCGGCGTGGATCTTGGGGTGCAGGGTCTTGACCCGGCCATCCAGCATCTCGGGATGTCCGGTGTAGTCGGAGACGAGCTGCACCTCGACCCCTTGCTCCTGAAGCAGCCGGGCGGTGCCGCCGCTGCTGAGAATCTCCACTCCGGCCCCTCGCAGCCGTTTGCAGAGCTCTACCACACCGTCCTTGTCGAAGACGCTGACCAACGCCCGCCGAATCCGATCCATCGCGCTTAGCCTCCCTACCCCCCGTAGCCGCCGGCGTCGGAGGGCCCACGCAGTCGCGTTTAGAAAAACAGGACCACCCCGGGTCTCTCGAGACCCGCCTCCGATACCCCGTGGAATGGAGGAGACGACTAGTCGTCGAGGTAGGGCGTGCGCCCGGTGTCCCCGTTCGACAGCCGCCAGGCGGCGATCCAGACGCGGGTCACGTCGGTGACCGCGCGGGAGTAGGATAGCGAGCCGACGGCAAATGGGACAGAGCGATCGTCGAAATGGCCGGGATCCGGCGGATCTCCGGCCGCGGCGTAGGCCCGGGCGAGCTGCCGGTCCTCGTCGCGGGCCCGCTCCAGCATCTCCAGGGCGTAGGCCCGGAAGTCGTCTTGGCCCAGGGCGGGGGCGTCATGGCCGTAGAAGACCAGCGGGAACTTTTCCTGTTTCTGGGCGCAGAACCCGGCGAAATGGGGGTAGCGGAGCGCCCCGTCGCCGCTCGAGCCCGGCGGGAAGCCGGCGTCCAGCACGTAGTGGGCCAGGATGCCGAAGCGCTCGGCGATCTCGTCGAAGCCGGCGGATTTTTCTACCGATCGCACCAGCGCCCGGGCGCGGTTCTCGATGGTGGCGTCGAGGGTGCCGCCGTCCCAGGGAGCCCGATGCTCCATCCCGTCTTCACGGGTGTGGGGTTCGAGCAGGCCGCGGAGCAGGTCGCGGCGATGGCTCTCGAGGGCGATGCGCAGCGACTGCGGCATCATCTGGATCGCCTTGTCCGCCATCTGGACCCGGGTTTCCGGAGCCCAGGCCGCAGCCGGCAGGCAGCCGGCGGCGAGCAGCAACAGCGCGATGAGCCCCTTCCGGATCACTACTGTTCGTCGACCTCGACCAGGGGCAATCCCAGGGCGCCGCTTTGGGTCTTGTAGAGCTTGAGCTTGACCGGGACCAGCAGTTCGTTGTCGATGGCCAGCGGGTTGTAGGCCGGCTCGCCCAGGGTCGGGTCGAGGCGGAGCGCCGAGGTGAAGGACGAGACCGCGTCCTCGTAGCGGTTCTGCCGCTGGAACGCGACACCCAGGTTGAAGTGGGCCAGGGCGTTGTTCGGGTCGAGGCGGATGGCCCGCTCGAAGGACTTCATGGCGTCGCCGTAGTCTTCCAGCTGGCGCACGATGGTGCCGTGGTTGAGCCACAGGTCGGAGTTGTTCGGATCGAGCTGCAGCGCCTGCTCGTAGTAGACCAGGGAATCCTGCAGGTAGCCGCTCTGGGCCAGGAAGTTGGCGAAGGTGGCGTACTGGCCGGAGTTGGCGCCGCCACCGGCGAACAGGTCGAGGTACTCGACCACTCGCGGATCCTGACCGAGATCACTGCGGCGCAGCCGGGACTGGGTGTTGGCCAGGTTGCCCTTGCGGCGCCGGGGCTTGTCGGCGCGGTCGGCCTTCTTGCCCGATACCGTGGGGCCGCTGGTCGAGGTCATGTCGCGGACCTTCTGCACCTCGGCTTCCTGGGCCTTCTTGCGAGCTTCACGTTCGGCCTTCTTGCGGGCCTTCTCGGCCGCGCGCATCTCCCGCTGCTGGGCCTTCTCGACCTCGCGGCGGGCCTTCTCTACCGACTCGGGGTCGGGGCGGGTTTCTTCGGCCGGGGTCGGCGACGGTTTGGCCTGGGCTGCGGGCTGGGCCTGAGCAGGTTGGGTCTGAGCCGGCTGCGCCTGAGACGGCTGCGTCTGGGCCGGTTGCGTCTGGGCCGGGGCACCGCCGCCGGCGGCCGGCGCCTGGGGAGGCTGCGCCGAACCGGCATTGCTCTGGGGCGCGTCCTTGCCCGCCTTCTTCGCCGCCCGTTCCGCCTTGTAGGCGTCGCGCTCGGCCTTCTTGCGAGCGCGCTCGGCCAGATAGGCGTCGATGCGCTCCTGGCGCTCGCGAGCCTTGCGGGCCTTTTCCTCTTCCTTGGTCTCGGTTTCCGTGGCTTCGGAATCCTGAGCCTGGACGGCAGGGATGAATGCGACCGGGAGCAGCAGGGTGCTCACCAGCAGCAGGGTCGAAATGTTCTGAAGGCGAATGCGCCTCATGGCCTACTCCCCCCGGAGTGGTTCAGGGTCAACGAATCGGCCTCGCCTTGAGCAAGACCTTCTTGTTCTCGACAATGACACGAAGCTCGACGTCGTCACACTCGGCCTGGGACTGGAGCTGACGGGCCTGGCCGGCGATCTTGCGTCCGAATGCCGCGAAGGGAACCTCGCCGTCGACCCCGCTCTTGCGCCGGGCTTCCATGAACTTCTCGTAGAGCTTCTTGAGACCGGCAGCCTCCACCTTGGTGCCGGTCACCTTGCAAGCCGCCAGGACGTTGTCCCGGCGCATTCCCGCTCGGCCGGCGACGGCCGGAGCCGGGCGTTCCCCCTCCTCGAGGGCCCGGACTGAACGACCCCACAGCTCCTGGAAGGAGTTGTAGCGGGCCGTCAGCGTCGCCAGGTGGTAGCGGTGTTGGTACTTCTGCAGCGGAGCGTTGGCGTAGCGCCGGAACAGCCGGTCGAGCTGACGGCGCAGTTCGGTCGGCTCGCAGGGCAGTGCGCCCGCAAAGAACTGATCGTACTGGACCTTGAGCTGCCGGATCCCACGATCCATGCGGGCAAGATCGTCCTCGATTTCTTCTACGGGAAGAACGTCCACCGGGACTCCGTATAATGCTTGTTTCAGGCCGCGACCCGGGGCGAAGTATAGGTTTGGGCCAGGGTTCGTGCAAACCGCTCCGGAGGTCCCGGTGAAGGACGGCGTCGCCCGTAAACAGTTGCTGCTCAGCACGTTACCCTCAGTTGCCCGCACGCTGCAGACCGCGCGCTTCGGCGCTCTCTGCCGCCGGTACGGCACCCCGCTGGTGACGGACCTGCTCCGGTCGAGACTGGCCGATCTCCGCGGGGCTTTCGCCCGTGCAGACACTGGTACGGAGGAACTCCGGCGAGCGTCTAGGCCCGGGGCCCTGGCCGCGGCGGTGGACCGGGCCGCCCGGGCCATGCTCGGGCCCTCCCCCCGCCGGGTGATCAACGCCACCGGGGTGGTGGTCCACACCAATCTGGGCCGCTCGATCCTGGGCCCGGGGGCCGCGCGCCGGGTCGCCGAGGCGGCCCAGGGCTACATGGACCTGGAGTACGACCTGGAGGCGGCGGGGCGGGGGAGCCGGATGGCCCACCTGGCGCCGCTGTTCCAGCGGCTGTTCCCCGGACACGGCTTCCTGGCGGTCAACAACAACGCCGCGGCGGTGATGCTGATGCTGCGGACCCTGGCTTCCGGCAAGGAGGTCATCGTCTCCCGGGGCGAGCTGGTCGAGATCGGCGGATCCTTCCGGGTGCCGGACATCATGGCCGCCTCGGGAGCCAAGCTGGTCGAGATCGGCACGACCAACCGCACCCGGCTGGCCGACTATCGCAAGGCGATCAACAAGAAGACCGGCATGTTGCTCAAGGTCCACACCAGCAACTTCAAGATCGTCGGCTTCAGCGAGGAGACCGGAGTCAAGGCGTTGGCCGGCCTGGCCCGGGAGCGGGGCGTTCCCCTCTGCGTCGACTGGGGCAGCGGCGACCTGGTCGATCTCGAGCCCCTGGGCATTCGCGATGAGCAGCCCATCGGCGAGATCCTCGACGAGGGCGCGGACCTGGTCAGCTTCAGCGGCGACAAGCTGCTGGGCGGGCCCCAGGCCGGGATCCTGGTGGGGCGTCCGGATCTGGTGAAGAAGCTGCGGGCGGAACCGCTGGCTCGGGCGCTGCGGCTGGACCGGCTGATGATCGCGGCGCTCCACGAGACCTTGTCGTCTTACGTGCGTGGTGCCGAACGGGAAGAGGTGCCGACCCTGAGGATGCTCGGGCTCTCGCCGAAAGAGATCGAGGAGCGTGCCCGGGCGGTGATCTCCGCCGTCGAGGACAAACTCGGCTCCGGCGCCCGCCGACGGATGAAGATCGAGAAGGGGGTCTCGCGCACCGGCGGCGGTTCCTCGCCGATCGGTGAGCGGCCGACGAAGCTGCTGGTGGTTTCGGCGCCGAAAGGACAAGACGCCGGCGCGATGGAAGAGGCGCTACGCCTCGGCGACCCGCCGGTAGTCGGCCGCGTGCAGGATCACAAGCTCGTGCTGGATCTGCGGACGGTGCAGCCCGATGAGGACACCACGCTGGTCAAGCGACTGATAGGAGCGATGAGCTAGACGTTGAAGCGGAAGTTGACGACGTCGCCGTCCTGCATCACGTATTCCTTGCCTTCCAGCCGCAGGGTGCCCTTGTCCCGGCCCGCGGCCCAGCTTCCCGCCTCGACCAGATCGGTATGGGCGATGATCTCGGCGCGGATGAAGCCCCGCTCGATGTCGCTGTGGATCGCACCCGCCGCCTTGCGCGCGATGGTGCCCTTGCGAATCGTCCAGGCCCGGCACTCGTCTTCACCGGCGGTGAAGAAGGACATCCGGCCCAGCAGGTCGTAGGAGGCGCGGATCATGCGGTCCAGCGCCGGCTCGGTGATGCCCAGGTCGCTGCGGAAGACCTCGGCGTCCTCGGCGTCGAGCTGGGCGATCTCCGCCTCGATCTTGGCCGACAGCGCCGTGACGTAGGTCTTGGGCTTGCCCTCGAACTCGCTGAGCCCGAAGGCCGCCGCACCGCCGTCGAGCTTGTCGGCGGCATCCTCGCCGGCGTTGACCACGACCAGCAGCGGCTTCATCGAGAGGAAGGTGTAGCCCCGCAGCGATACGACCTCGTCCTCGGTCATCTCCAGGTTGCGCAGCGGCTGCTCTTCCTCGAGACATGCCAGGCAGCGCTTCATCAACTCCAGGTCGCGCTTGTCCTCGGCCTTGTTCATCTTCTTGACGTTGAGGGTCAGCTTCTCGACCCGCTTTTCCACCACGACCATGTCGGCCAGGATCAATTCGGCCTCCATCGAGATCGCGTCCCGCAGCGGATCGATCGGGCCCTCGGAGTGGGGGACCGCCTCGTCCTCGAACGCCCGGACTACATGGGCCAGAGCGTCGACGGTGCGGAGCTGGTCCAGAGGCAGCGCCTTGGCCGCCTGCCCCTTCTCGACACCGGCCACGTCGACGCACTCGATGGTCGCCGGGGTGTGCTTCTTCGGCGAGTACATCTCGGTCAGTTTGTCCAGCCGCGGGTCCGGGACCTTGCAGATCCCGACCTGCCCCTCACCCCGGCCATGCTGGGCCTGGGCGGCGGTGCCGGTAAGCAGCTCGAACAACGTGGTTTTTCCGGTCAGCGGAAAGCCGAAGAGGCCGATCTTCATCGCATGGATCCTTGTGGCGGTTGTGACCCCCGGAATGCTCGACCGGGTCGAAGCGGGGCCAGGCGCGTCAAGATAGCGGAGCGGGCGGGAGGGCGGCAAGCGGTGGGCCGGGGCGTGGGTATACTCGGATCGGAGATAGAGAACGTGCGTTTCCTGACTCGACTACTGACCGCCACCGCGGCCTTCGCTCTGGGATCGACCGCCTGGGCCATCGATGTGATCCCCCGGCTGCCCCACACCATCGAGGACGGGACCCGGGTGATGCTGGCACCGGTTTCCCTGCGTCTCGAGGAGACCGACGAGGAGTCACGGGCTGGGTTGGTCTCCGACCGGCGGGCGAAATTCGATGTGGGAGAGCTTCCCAGGTCCACGGCCTATCTGGTGGCCTACGTGCCGAGCACCCCAGGGCTCCTGGGCAGCGTTGCCTGGCCGCCTCCCGAGGGGGCGCCGACTCTGGAGATCGGGATGAGCACCCTGTGTTCGGGGAACCGTGATGCGTTGCGTCCCTGCGGCGCCTGGGCCGATGCCGGCCCTGGCTGGTTCCAGGCCTGGCTCGAGACCGGTGACGAGGCGCGGAGGATGCTGGCGCGGCTCAGCCGCCGTCCGCCGGCGCGCAAGGTCAGCGTCAATCTGCCGATGCCCGACGACCCGCCGACGGCGCCGGAGAAGAAAGCATCTCCGTCCAGGGGGAAGGAGCGGGACCTCCGCCTGCTGGAACCCTGCGAAGGAGCGCTGTCGATTCCGAAGGTATTGCCCGAGCACAAACCGCAGCCTGAGTACCCGGTGGAAGCCCGCAGGAAGAAGATCGGCAGCATCGTGACCCTCGAGGCGTTGATCCGCAAGGACGGCAGCGTCGATGAGATCAAGGTGCTGAGCTCGGAACAGCGGGGCTACGGGTTCGAGCAGGCGGCCGAGGACGCCGTCAGTCGCTGGCGCTACCAGCCGGCGCGCTGCGACGGGGAGCCGGTCGATGTGTACTTCGAGGTCCGTATCTTCTTCGCATTGCTGACGACGGGAACGACGAAATGAAGCCGCTCAACCAGGGCGGCGTCCTGTTCCGGGCAGCGCTGATCGTCGGCGTCGTTCTGGGTTTCGGCACGGTCCAGGCCCTCGATGTCGCGGTGCGGCTCCCCGACGGCATCAAGCGGTCCCAGGGGAAGGGGATGCGCCTGGCCGCGCTCAACGCCGACCTGGAGATCATCGCCGAGTATCCGCTGGACAAGGTGCGCCGCAAGGAGCCGGCGGCATTGTTCGAGATCAACGCGGTGCCCAAGGGCGCACGCTACCTCACGGCGTGGCTGCCGACCCGGCCCGGCCTGATGGCCAGCGGTCATTGGCCGCGCGCCTGGCGGCGGGACGAACTGGAGTTCTTCGCCGTCGATCTTTGCCGCAAGAACTGCGGTGCCCTCGAACTGGCCGATAGTTGGTGGGAACAGTTCCGGGTCGACCCGAAGATCGAGGGCTTTTCGTCGCCGGGAGAGGTTCTCGATGCTCTTGATGTCGATTTGCTGGCTGCCCGGGAGATCTTGACGGAGCAGGGGAGAGATCCGCTTCTGAAGTTGCATCCAGCCTTGGCCATTGCCGCGGTCGGCGGCGGAGACGGAGTGAAGGTCGTCGGGCTCGAGGGCGTCACCGAACCGCGGCTCGTGGATAAGGTCGAGCCCCGCTTTCCTTCTCAGCTCCGCGCGTCGGGACTGGGCGGCTGGGTCGTGCTGTCGATCGTGATCGGCGAGGACGGTTCGGTCAGCGAGCCCAGGGTTCTCAAGGTCAGCCGGGAGCGCTTGGGGCTCGCCGAAGCCGCCGTCGGTGCGGTTCGCAACTGGCGTTACAATCCGGCGCGGCAAAACGGCAAACCCGTGCCCGTGGTCTATTCGATCCAGGTTTCGTTCGCCCCGGCCCCGGCGCCCCTCGGGACCATCGGCCAGCCGGCCGATCCGATGTGGCCCAACTAGGAGAGCCTGATGATTTCTCGGATTCTTGTCGCGACCTCGATGCTGTTCTGCCTGTCCGCGGTTCAAGCGGCTGTCCGTGTCGAGATATCCCTGGATCCATCCTTCGTGCCCGAGCTCGGCGAGACCGCCCAGGTTGTCATTCTCGACAAGAAGCTACGCGAACTCCGAAGGGTCGATACCTCCGTCACGGAGCCCGGCCGGCTCAGCGGGTTGGTTGAAGAAGACCTCAAGAAGGCAAGCCTCGTCCTGGCATATCTGCCCGGTAAGGCCGGTGCCGTCGGCGCTGCGGCCTGGCCCTGGCCCGATGAGCCGCAACGCGTCGATCTGATCGTCGCGCTACGCTGCGAGGCGGATTGCATCTCGCTCCGGTCCAAGGGCGCTGGGTGGATCACGACCTGGCTCGCGGCGCAACGAGGCGCGCGGTCGGTGTTGAAAGCGATGGAGGCTCCGATTGAACCCTCAGGGCCGCGCGACCCATTTCGGAGCCTGAGCGAGAATGAGATGCGCAAGATGGCGAAAGGGGACCGTCTGCCCGTCGCCGGAGAGGGGGGAGTCACCGAGCCGGTGGTCCTCGCCGACACCTTGGTGCTTCCGGCGCTGCCTGAAGGAATCCACGCGCGTGATCTGCTCGGCCCGGTGTACGTTACCGTCGTGGCCGGAGCGGACGGGACGATCTATGTGAAAGGGGTCAAGACGTCGTTCCTGGGCGGACTGCCCCACGAACAAGAGCTCCGAGACCGCTTGGAAGCGCTATACAACGCGTTTGGTGACGTGGCCCGCAACTGGAAGTGCTCCCCGCCGCTCCTCGATGGCGAACCGATGG
The DNA here is from genome assembly GCA_001664505.1 of Acidobacteria bacterium Mor1. Lineage (GTDB taxonomy): Bacteria > Acidobacteriota > Polarisedimenticolia > Polarisedimenticolales > Polarisedimenticolaceae > Mor1. The sequence goes on along the minus strand of CP011806.1, from coordinate 1,423,167 downwards.
ACGCCTACTGGTTGCTCGAGTTCTCATTCGAGGGGCAATGAGCGGGCGAGTCCCCGGTTTGACCGGGTCTCGGGTCACTGTTAGATTCGGCCGCAGAAAGCACTTGATGTCGGGGTGTGGCGCAGTCCGGTAGCGCACCTGCTTTGGGAGCAGGGGGCCGCAGGTTCGAATCCTGCCACCCCGACCACGCGTCGCCTTCGGCTCCTTCGTGGCCGGGGTGGCAGGATTCGGTCACGCGCCCTCGCTTCGCTCGGCTGCTTGGGGCGAATCCCGCAGTTCTCTGGGGTCACTCCCTGGTCACGTTTCCTGGTTTCCATTTGAGGTGTTCAATGAGACCAAGTCCCAGAAGCTCCCTCAGCTCCAGGCGAATGATCCAGCTGGCTTTGTCGATTGCAGTGATTGCGTTTACCTCCGCCCCGTTGTCGGGAGTTGCTGCCAAATCAGTGCTTCCTCTGGTGCCGTTGGAGATCAGGGATATCGAGGGTGTGTGGGTCGGTCAATCCAGGTACGGGCACGTGTTCAGGCTCGAAATCAAGGGCAGCGGGGATGCGGTCCTTGGATTTTGCAACACGCGAGGAGACGGGACTGGCATTTACCGCAGTGAGCGGGAGGAGTTGCCCGGTTGAGCGATCAACCCGTTGAAGACTGAACCGCTGGGCGATGAAAAGACCGGGAAGTCGGTTACCCTGTAGCTGGACCCATCCCTCGGCAAAGGAATGCCCATGGCTCTGAACGAAAACTACAGCTTCACCGGTGAGGCACCTGCCGATCACCAGAGTGCCTTCACCACCCAATTCGGCGTTCATCGCGTCCTGCTGCGCCCAGGGACGCGGCTCTACAAGTTCACGGAGTACCCGTTGGTCGGGTCCCGCGGGATCACGCCCTGGTGGAACTATCACGACAGCACGACGATCCAGTTGACCGACGGCCGCCCATTCCAGGTCGAGGGCTTTGATGTGGCGCAGCAGCGTGCTCGCCGGCTCGGAGTCTCCGATCAAGCGTACGGACGGGTTCGCTCCGCCGTGACCCGGGAGTGGAACGCCATGACCGGGTTCTTGCTTGTGTCGGTTACCACGGCGGCGTATGGGTTCTTCGGTCAGAACCAGGGTATGCCGGTGGATGAAAGCACCCAGGGGGTGAAGTTCATCGGCGGGCACTACCAACTCTACCTGCCCAATCTGGAACCCCGTCACCTGCGGAAGGTCTGACCGGCTGAAATCGCGCTGGCTGGATCGGGCCGCAGGCTGCGTGCGAATCCGCGAGGACTCAGTTGCAGTCGCCCGAGCTCGCGATTCGCTGCCCGCCGGCGGGGTTCGCTCCGTAGTCGGCGGCGAATCCGAAACGGCGCAGGTAGAAGAACCCCTGACCGGCGGCCGGGATAGCGGGGTCGGAAGCCGCGCTATCGACTGATCCCTCTTCGACACAGACCACCGTTCCCAGGTCGGTATCGCTTCCGGCCCCTGCTGCGAGAGACGACAGGTCGCCTCGAACAATATCCCAAGTGTCGGTTCGCGGGTCAGCCGACCAGGTCAGCTCCGTGGGCGATCCGGCACCCACGGTGAAGGTCGGCGGTACGCTGAAGTCGATGAAGAACAACTCCAGGGAACCGTCGGGGTTCGTGCCGAGGAAATCGCTCTGGGCGGCGACGACGACCCGATCGCCGCTCAGGTCCACCGCGAAGGGCGGCCCCTCGCGGACCCTATCGCCGAACACCCGGCCCGCCAGCACTCGCTCGATGCGGCGGCTTGCGACATCGACCCGGTAAACCTGCTCGGTGCCCCCAGGATCTCCCGCGTAAGCGGCGCTCGATGAGAAATAGGCCCATCGGGCGTCTCCGCTGAGACGTGGGAAACCCTTGCCGCCGGTGGTTGTGTCGGTGATCTGCGCGATCGAGTCGTCGGCGAGGTCATGGAGGAACAACTCCCCGTTGCCGTCGGCATTCAGTCCAACCGGGTCGTCGTTGGAGGCGACGAGCACGTAGCGCCCCTGTTCATCGATATCGACGGTGCAGCAGAGGCCGACGGATAGCAGCTCCTGGTTGGTTCCATCGCTCTGCACATGGAATACGCCATCGGCGTTGACGGATGCGATGGTTTCTCCGTTCGCGTCGATACGGGGCCGGGGATCGGGGGAGGTGCCGATCACGAAATCGAGGGAGCCGCTGTCGAAATCGACCGTATGGAGACCATAACCGTCCAGCGAGAGGGTCGCGATCACGCCGACGTCGGTGGTTGCCGAGACGTCGAGGTGGCGCGGATTCCCTCCGCAACCAGTCGTGCCGTCCAACCGCGTCAAGTTGCCGCCATTGACGTCGGCGCGATACAGCTCGTTCTCGCCGGTGCAAATGGGGTTGCGATCGGCGAGGAAGAAGACGGTCTGAAGGTCGGAACTGAGTGCGGGGAGATTGGTGGTAAAGAATCTCGGGTCAGAGCCCGCCGCCTCGCCGATCAGTTGCACCGGCCCGCCGTCGGTGGAGACGATGCCGACTACAGCAACCAGGGAAGTGCGCTGAGCTCTGAACGCAGCCATTACCCCGAGGCGGTCGATGAAGGGCTCGGCGGGGAACTCGAACACCGGGTCGACCGCGGGGATGTCGGTCAGTTGCCTCACGGTCTGTGCATGGATCGGTATCCACGCCAGACACGCCATGAGCCAGGTCGCGATGAACCGCATCCTACCCTCTCCTCCAGGCTCTTCCCGGACGCTGACGTCCTTGTACGCCGCTCGTGAGGAGCATGTCAAGAAGAGGATCCAGAGTACGCGCCGGCGGCACGGTCGGCCGCCGGCGCGTGGGTTCAGAGGCGTGCCCCGCGACTAGTCTCGCGGTGAACAGGTGTTGCAGGAGCCCGTGCCGAGGCATGCGTCACATGCCTGGGTGCGGGACTGGCTGCAGCCGTCGAACTCCAGGTCCCAGTAGCTTCGACCACGAGTGAAGAAGCGCGGCGACAGGGTGTCGGCGAACTGGTCCGTTCCGTCGGGTCCGTCTCCGACGACCTGGACGGGACGCTCAGGGGTCCCATCCCAGTCGAGGGCCGCCATCTCACACTGATCGCAGGTGCCGCTGGGGCAGTGAGTGTCATCGACGCAGAGTCCCTTGTCGTTGGTGCCGCCGGAACAGGTTCCGTAGCGGTTTTCGATGCCACAGATTCCCGACGGACACTGGGAGTTGAGCTCGCAAAGCACGTTGTTCGATCCTACGCATTTCCCGCGCAGCTTCTGGAACAACAACCGAGGCTCGGTCCAACTCGTCGGATCGGCGAGATCGCCGGAGAAAGAGATCCAGCTGTCGTCATCGGGGAAGTCGAAGGGGACCTTCGAGGTCGAGAGAACCATCACGTAGGGCGGTTCTCCGGCCAGATCCAGCGCTTCGTTGTAGTGCACGCCGGGACCCCAGAAGATCTTGCCGGCTCGCGAGGGAATGTTCGGGGTGCCGCAGCTCGGCGCCGGGTTGTTCGGCGTCTCGAGCACACAGGTTCCGCCCGGACACCACTGGTCCGAGTAGCACAGCTGGCCGTTGTTGGTGCCGCCGGAGCAGGTGCCGTTGTCGCCGATGCAAGTCCCGACCGAGCAGTCGGAATCGTCGACGCAGGCTTGTCCGCCGAAGGCGCACGTCTGGCCGAAGGTGCAAGTGTCCGCCGGGCAGGTGGAGTCCTCGTAGCATGTCGTGTTGGTGGCCTGTCCGTTGTAATTGCATTTTCCGGACGAGTCTCGGCAACAGGCCTGCTCGTCGGAGTGGGGGTGCCATCCACGGTGCCGGGCCACCGGGGCGTGGATCGTCTCGATACCGTCCTCGGATACGCACACATCGCCGCGGGGGCAACCGGCGTCCGCCGAACAACCGATGGTGGGGTTGGCACTACAGTAGTTCTTGAGGGTCCACTCGCCGTCCTTCCAGATCTCCATGTTTTGCTTGGGCTTGCGCAGGCTGGCGTCGGAAGCGGGGAAGCGGGCGATGCCGACCCCCTGCTCATTGAAGTCGGAGCGGTACGACGTGAAGAACACGTAGACGTAGCTGCCCGCAGCGTCGGCAACGACGGAGAGATCTCCGTAACCGCCGACGAAACCGGTGGTGGACAGGCAGTCGAAGGTGCTGGAAGGAGCCTCCAGTACGAAGCCGAGATCTTGCCATGTCAGTCCGTCGTCCTCGGAGACCGCGACGCCGATCTTGGGAGTCAGGTCGTAGCCCACGTGGAAGGCCGGGCAGTCGCCGCATCCCGACTCGAGCACTTCTGCGTGGTACCAGCCATAGAGGCGCTGGGGTACCGGACCCTGGGCCGGGATGTTGAAGCTGCCCAGCACGCTGCGGTAGATCTCGCCGGGGGCTCCGAAGAAGCAGGTGCCGGCCAGAAGCGCGGCGTCGAGCGCGGCTCCCGTCAGGTTGCAATCGGTGCCGTCGGCATAGGTCTGGCGAAACTCCACCGTGGTCGTTTCGAAGGAGGTCGAGCTGCTTGCGAGATCCGACAGATCGGAACCTTCGTAGGTGGTCTGGTTGCTGTTGGTGCCGGTTGCCAGCATGTTGAGGGTCGAGGTGCCGCCGTTGTCGTCCCAGTACAGAGGGAGGTTCTGGTCGGGACGGGCCGGGAGCGTCTGCTCCGTCGTGCGAATCAGCGCCGCAGCCGGCGCGACCTCGGGTACGAAGTCGTGGCTCTGGTTGACCCGGACGATGTAGGCGACCCCGGAATCCAGCCGAAAGTCATCCTTGGCCTTGCCGGTATAGACCTGGTTGGTTTGCCCTGCGAGGCTGAGGGTTTCGACGGACAAGACGATGTCCAGGCCGGCGTCGTCGTTGATCTGATCTTCCAGCTGTGAAGCCCACCGGGCGGTCGCGTCGTAGGGGGCGCAGTAGTAGTTCCTGCCGGATACCGATCGCGCGCATCCCGTGGTCGTGCAGCCGGGGTCGACAAAGTCGCTCTTGGAAACGAAACGCGCGGCGCGGGTCCGGTCGTGATCCCCGAAGAACCGCCAGACGAAGTCGTTCTCACCGGTGGGCCCGGAGATCGGATCCTGAACGTCGACGACGTACCCATCCCCCGGATCCAGGGTGAAGTCGGTGGACGGTCCGCTGTGCATCACAAGGGTGTCGCTGGCACGATCATAGCGGTAGACGCCCGCGACGATATCCGCACCGCTCGCGGCGGATTCGATCGCCGACTCCAGGTCGCTGGCGGTTCCTGCGTTGAGCGGGTCGACCAGGTCCAGGTCCATCCCGTAGGGCAGGCAGATCGAGTTCTTCCCGCTGGTCGAACCCGGATCCTTGAGCAGCAGCTTGTCGAAGTCATAGTCGATGGCCCAGGTGGGGGAGATCGCGATGACGAGCAGGGAGATCATCAGCAGCGCGCGACGCAGAGGTGGCGCTGACCGCGAGGTTTCGAGTCGCCCAATCGATTTTCGGTGGGTCGGCAGCGTATGGCGCATGTGTCCTCCAAGGTGGGTCGTGAAGTCGGGGCGCCCGGAAAGCGGACACCCTTCCTTATCGTGTCGACCCGAACCTCCCAGGGTTCACTTCGCTGCGGCCTCGCAACGGCAGCGGAGGACTGGAGGAGGAAGCAGTCCGTTCGGTGGCTGAAAAAGAGAATCCGCCGACAGGATCTTCGTCCCGCCGGCGGATTCAGCCTTCCCCATGGGTTGCTTTCGAACTAGGGCGTCGGGTCGCAGGCGTCTCCGATGCCGTCCCCGTCGCCGTCCGCCTGGTCGGCGTTGGCGGTCTGGGGGCAGTTGTCGTCACAGTTCGCGGTCGCTCCGCCGGTGCAGGGGTCGGCGCTGCCGTCGCCGTCGTCTTCCAGGATGCCGTCGCCGTCCTGGTCCGGATCGCAGACATCGCCCAGGCCATCGCCGTCCAGGTCTTGCTGGCCCGGGTTCAGATCGGCCGGACAGTTGTCGCAAGGATCGCCCACCGAGTCGCCGTCGGCGTCGGATTGCGACGCGTTCTGGAAACCGGGGCAGTTGTCGATGGCCTCCTCGGTGCCGTCGCCGTCCAGATCCCGAGTGGGGTCGGGGCAGGTGAACTGCTGGCCCCGGTCGGCGCCGGCGGAATCGGTGCCCAGGCTGCTCTCGACGTCGCCGGTGGCGCACTTGGAACTGACCAGGTAGAAGAACGCCGTGAAGGTGTTCGGACTGATCGGTTCCGTGGCGGCCGTGGCGCTGACGTTGGCCTCCAGGCACTGCTGGTTGTAGCTGAAGTCCGAGCCCTCGTTGATGTAGCCGCGGTAGACGTGGTACTCGGAGACACCGCCGACCCCGTTCCAGCTCAGCTCGGTGCAGGGCTCGTCGGGCGTCGCCGGGTCGTTATCGCAGTCGCCGACGGGTCCCTTGTCGACGCGCAAGGTGTTGCCGATCGGGTCGGGAACCGGATTGCAGTCGCAGGCATCTCCGATGCCGTCTCCATCGGCGTCGCACTGCTCGTCCGGCGTCCCCGGGTCGTTGTCGCAGTCGCTGGGTGGGTTGAACGCTTCGATGCAGTTGTCGTCGCAGTTGTTGACGCCGTCGCCGTCGTTGTCCTCACCCTCTTCGTCGGTCAGGCCGTCGCAGTCGTCGTCGAGCCCGTTGCCGCATTGCTCCGGTCCCGGGCCCTGGTCGGGCACGCACTCCAGCGCAGCGTCGATGCAGGTCTCGGTGCCCTCGGCGCAGACGCCAAGCTCGCCGCTGACCGAGCAGAAGCCGCCCCCTTCCGGGTTGCCCTCGTCGATCACGCCGTTGCAGTTGTCGTCCTCGCCGTTGCACAGCTCGGGGATCGACCCGAGGCCGTTGTCGACGATGCCGTCGCAATCGTCGTCGGTCTGGTTGCAGGCCTCGGCGGCGCCGGGATTGATCGCGGGGTCGATGTCGTCGCAGTCCCCGCACTGGTCGCCGGGGGCCGGGTCGCACTCACCGATGCAGACGGCGTAGCCGTCGTCGTCGGTGTCGGCGCAGGGCCGCACCAGGCTGAGCAGCGCCTGAGTCGGCTCGACGGTGACGATCCACTCGAGGCCCGGGTCGGGAACCGCGGGGGTGTTGAGCGTGGAGAAGCTGCCACTGGCCGAGCCGTAGGTCATGATCACGAACTGATCACCCTCCTGAGCGGCGAACCCGTTTATCTCGGTCACATTCAAGGTGCCGTCGAGGCTTGCGCTTCCGCTGATGGTGACCTGGTCGTGTCCGCCCGGTCCCGGCGTGGTGCCGCCGAGATGGATGTCGTAGCTGCCGATGGCGGACTGGGTGTAGTTGCCGGTGACCGAAATGATGTCGGCCGCGGCGCCGACCCCGGGGTTGATCGAACCTCCGTTGGCGTTGGGGTTGCCCGGCAGGCTGCCGGAGCCTTCGAGGATGCCGGCCAGTAGTTCCAGCGTGCTGTTGGAATCGGTTCCAAGCGCCCCGCCGACGAGCCGGGTCGCGCCGCTATTCTGGGTGTAGGTGCCGGTGAAGCTGAGGGTGCCGACCAGGGACTCTACGGTGCCGCCGTTGACGAAGCTGCCGGCCACGGTGGTCGTACCGGTGCCGCCGTTCTTGCGGAGGGTCGAGCCGGCGGGGTTGAGGAAGTTGAGGCCGCCACCGAGGTCGCCGATATCTCCGTTGCCTGAGATATCCCAGATCCCACCATTGTTGATGGTTGCTCCACCTTCGAGGCGAAGGCCGGATCCGGAATAGTCCACCGTTCCAGAGGTGTTGAGCGTCGAACCTCCGAGCAGGTCCTTGCTGCTGCCGCCTGCGAGCGTCAACCCGCCGTTTGGGTTGAACGCGTTGCCACCCGTGAAGACTCCGCCGTTCCAGATGGTGGATGCGCTGATGGTGACGTCGTTCCCGGCGTTCAGCGTCCCGAAGTTCATGAGCAGGGCAGCCGGGTCGAAGGTCGCGGCGGCATCGGTGTTGATCGTGCCGCTATCCAACGTGACCTGGCCCGTGGTCAGCGAGGCGCCGTTGTTGAAGTTGGCGGTCCCGCCGCTCTGGCGATAGAAGCCGGCCCCGCTGATCGACGCTCCGGCGTTGTAGTCAAAGGTCTGGGTGGTGCTGGTCAGGGTCGCGCCGGCATCGATCTCATAGTCTCCCGAGACGGTGGCCGCCCGGTTGAGCTGCAGGATCCCCGTCTGGATCTGGACGGTGCCGTCGTTCTGCAGGACGATGCCCGAGAACGTGGTCGTGCCGCTGCTGCCGCTCTTGCGCAACAGAGAGCCGGCGGGATTGTTGAACGTCCCGTTGCCGCCCAGGTCGGTGAAGTCGCCGGCTCCGGTGACCTCCCACGTTCCGCTGTTGTTGATCACCGATCCGCCGCCGAGGCGGACGCCGGATCCGGAGTAGTCCACCGTTCCGGAGGTGTTGAGCGTCGAGCCGCCGAGGATGTCCTTGCCGCTCCCGCCGGCCAGGGTCAGTCCTCCATCGGGGTTGAGTGCGTTGCCACCCGTGAAGACTCCGCCGTTCCAGATGGTCGATCCGGTGATCGTGACGTCGTTGCCGGCGTTCAGGGTGCCGAAGTTCATGAGCAGGGCGGCCGGGTCGAAGGTCGCGGCGGCATCGGTGTTGATCGTGCCGTTGTCCAGCGTGACCTGGCCCGTGGTCAGGGAGGCTCCGCTGTTGAAGTTGGCGGTTCCGCCGCTCTGGCGATAGAAGCCGGCCCCGCTGATCGAGGAGCCGGACTCATAGTTGAAGGTTTGCGTGGTGCTGGTCAGGGTCGCGCCGGCATCGATCTCGTAGTCTCCGGAGACGGTCGTCCCCCGGTTGAGCTGTAGGAGCCCAGCCTGGATCTGGACGGTGCCATCGTTTTGCAAAAGGATGCCCGAGAAGATCGTGTTGCCGGCGTTCCCGCTCTTGCGCAGCACGGAGCCGGCGGGATTGTTGAAGGTACCGCTGCCGCCGATGTCGGTGAAGTCGCCGGCTCCGGTGACCTCCCACGTTCCGCTGTTGTTGATCACCGATCCGCCGCCGAGGCGGACGCCGGATCCGGAGTAGTCCACTGTTCCAGAGGTATTGAGCGTCGAGCCGCCGAGGATGTCCTTGCCGCTCCCGCCGGCCAGGACCAATCCACCGTTCGGGTTGAACGCGGTGCCACCGTCGTAGATAGCTCCGTTCCAGGTGGTCAACCCGGTAACGGTCAGATCGATGGCCGAGTTCAGCGTGCCGAAGTCAAGAGTCAGGGTATCCGGCGTGCAGGTCGATCCGGTGTTGAGGTTGAGGGTGCCGCTCTCCAGCCGTAGCTGGCTGACGGTCAGAGCGGCTCCGCTGTTGATGTTGACCGTACCCCCTGCGTGTCGGAGGATGCCCGCGCCGCTGATCGTCGCGCCGGCATCGAAGTTCACCGTTTGGTTGGTGGTGCGCAGGGTACTGCCGCTGTCGACCTGGAAACTGCCGGTGTTGTCCGAGGCACGGCTGAGCTGTAGCAGCCCGGCCTGGATCTCCACGGCGCCATCGTTTTGCAGCGCGATGGACGAGAAAGTCGTCGTGCCGGTGTTCGTGGTCTTGCGCAGGGTGCCCGCCGCCGTGTTCACGAAGGTCCCGTTCCCACCGATGTCGACGAAATCGCCGCTGTTGGTGATCTCCCAGGTTCCGGAGTTGCGGATGATGCTGCCGTTGCCCATGCGAACCCCGGAGCCGATGTAGTTGCTCGTGCCCTGAGTCTCGAGGGTGGTTCCACCGAGCATGTCCTTGCCGTTGCCGGTTTCGAGCTCCATGCCGCCGTTGGTCCGCAGGGTACCGCCACCCTCGATCAGGCCGCCGTGGAAGACCGTGAGCCCGGCGACATCGATGGCGCCGGCGACCCGGATGGTGCTGAAGGGAACGATGCCCAGATCCGCCGTCCCGGGAGTTCCCGGGAAGGCGCCTCCGACGCTGAGCGAGCCGCCGGTGATGTCCAAGGATCCGTTCTGCACGGTCAAGGTCGCCGCGATCCAGTCGAGCGATGAGAGCGTTACGTCGAATCCGTCGATGCACACGTCGTCGGCAGCCACCGGGAATGAGTCGGTGTCCCAGTTTGCCGCCTCTTCCCACAGGCCGTTCCCGTTGTCGTTGTCGAAGTTGATGCTGCCCGGGCAGCCGACCGCCGCTACGCTTTCTTTCTCGGAACCGAGGAGCGCGAGGAAGGCGTCGCCGCCGCGCCCTTCCGGCTCCAGCGGCCGGGTTCCCTGCTCGGTGTGCGCTTGCCCCCGGGAGGCGAGGGCCAGCCGGGAGTCGGGAAGCAGCGCAATGCTCCCGTGAGCGCCGTCGAATCGGTGGGTCTCTTCGATCGCGGTCAGATCTCCATCGAGACGCGTGGCGAATCCACTACCCGTGACCCATACGTGCCCCGCCGGATCGAGTAGAACGCTGGTTGCGGCGTCGCTTCCTCCGCGGCCGAGGTAGGCCAGCGGCTCGATCGCCGTGGTGTCCGCTTCGATGCGGGAGACGTAGCCCCGATCCTTCGCGGTGTCGGAAGAAGAGATTACGCCGCTGTTCCCGGGCATGTCGCTACTCGCGGTCGAGCCGACGAGGTAGATCGCGCCTCGTTGCCCGACGGCGATCCCGCGCAGGGAGTCCTGTTCACTGCCTCCGAAGTAGGACGCCCGAACCAGGCCGGCGCCCCAGGGTTCGATCGCCACCAGCATCCCGTCGCGGTCACCGCCGGGTTCCGGCTGGAACGCATCCCGAAGCTCCAGGTCGTCGGAGTAGGTGTTTCCTCCGACCCACAACCGATCGCCGCCGTCGAGCGTGATGGCCAGTGCGTCGTCATTACCGCGGCCTCCGAAGTAGCTCGACCAGACCAGTTCGCCGGAATCCGGGTCCCAGCCCATCACGAAGGCGTCCCGTCCGCCGTTCCGGGTGTGTTGGATTGCGCCCTCGGTCAGGGGAAGGTCGTCGCTGGTGGTGCTGCCTGCGATCCAGAGCCGTCCCTGCCGATCCAACGCCAGGTCGTGCACCTGTTCGACGCCGGAGGTCGTTGGCGTCAGCGCACGGTCCACCCTGGAACCGTCGGCGCTGATCCAGACCGCGAACAGGCCTCCCTCGGCCGTGTTACCGGCGAGGGCAATGCGGCCCGAGCGGTCGACGGCGAGGCCCGCGGGCTGCTCGCCGGTGCCAAGGTCCAGATAGGTGGTCGCGAGCACCGAAGCGCCCGCGGCGGTCATCTGTGTGATCAGGATCCGATCCTCAGGGGTCCGTGCCGCCAGGTAGATCGATCCGTCGGTGCCGGTGGCAACGTGCACGTCCCGCTGCCCCGTGTCCGGCGAGGACATCGCCAGTTCGTTGGCAAGGGTGAACTGCACCGTCATCGGCAAGCTCTCATCCCGACCGGCCACCGACAGGCCGAGGCCGCTGCCCGGGAAGGAAATCAGCGTTGCCGTCAGTTCCACCTCGTCGTCGCCGGAGCCCTGCACGGCGGTCGGTGGACTGTTGCGCAGACTCGCGGTTCCCGAAAGGAGGACCAGGCCCCCGTCGGGCGCGCTTTCGACGGTTGTCGCAGGGTCCAGCCCGATGATGAGATCTTCGAGTCCGGCGTCCGGAGCTATGTGCAGGGTCCAACGCAGAGCTTCGCGATTGCCGCCGATCGATAGATCGATGCCCGGACGGACCGAGGCGTAGTGGATCTCGCCGTAGGTCGCAACGTCGACTCGTTGCGTAGCCGGCTCTTCCACGGAGAGGTAGTGGGTCCGCCCGAGAAGCTCTGCGTCAGGCGCCGTCTCGGCGCGTGTGTTCTCATCGCCGAACTCGAAGCGAAACGGTTGCCAGCCGTCGGCGGCCCAACGGGCCTCGACGGTCATGCCCTGGTCATCCAGCAACGCCCGGAAGCCGCGCCCCCGCCCGGCGAAACGATGAGCCGCATCCAGTTGGCCGAGATTCTCCTCGAAGCTCACCGGAAGCACCGGCGGCGCCTCCTCTTGCGGAGCTCCGGGCTCCGGCGGACCAGTCGGCTCCTGCTGGAGATCGTCGCCGCCACCGAGAAGCCCGGTGAGGAGAATCAGAAGAATTGCCGGCAGGCTGCCGCGGAGGAATGAGCTGTACTTCATGGCCTTCTCCCTGAGGGCGCCGGTGGCGCCGACGGTTCGTGTTCGACCCGCAAACGACAAAGGCCGGGAGAACCCGACAGCGGTTTCCGAAAAAGACGCGGAGGACGGTTGGGGAAAGGTCGTAGCGGGCTGTCGGGTGGCTGCAGTAGACGTCGTTTACGGGGTGTAGACTGGCGTCATGTCGGACCGTGCCGAGACCACTCGCGTGCTCGCGAAGGCGGCCGGCGGTGATGCCGCGGCCGTCGATCAGCTCTTCCCCAAGATCTATGGAGAGCTGCGCCGGCTTGCGCAGCACTACCTGGCGGGGGCGGGGGAGGACACCATGCAGGCCACGGCTCTGGTCCACGAGGCGTACCTGAAACTGATCGATCACACCGCGAGCGGCTGGGTCGACCGGGCGCACTTCTTCGCGGTCGCCGCCCGGGCGGTGCGCCAGGTGCTCCTCGATCATCACAAGGGGAAGGGCAGAGTCAAACGCTGGGCCGGACAGCAGAGGGTGGATCTCGAGCAGGCGTTAACCCTCGGTCAGGTCCGGGACACCAATGCCCTCGCCCTGCTGCAGGTGCTTGAACGCCTCGGTCGGGCGCACCCGGGGCAGGAGCGGGTCGTCGAGTTACGGTTCTTCGGCGGTCTGACCCACGAAGAGATCGCCGAGGTGCTCGGCGTCAGCGTGCGCACCGTCGAACGCCGTTGGCGCTTCGGCCGCGCCTGGCTCTACCGGGAACTTACCGGTGAGGAAGCCGATGGTTGATCCGGCGCGGCTCGAGCGCATCTTCGAGGGGGCGTTGGACCTCGAGGGGGACGCCCGCCGCGACTACCTGGCCGCCGAATGCGGCGGCGACGAGGCGCTGCTCGCCGAGGTCCGGTCGCTGCTGGATGCGGACAACGCCGCCGGCAAGTTCCTCGATCCACCTCCCGACCCCGCGGCACCCGACCCGGACCTGGGCAAGACCGTCGGCCCCTGGAAGTTGGAACGGCTGCTGGGCACCGGAGGGATGGGCCGGGTTTACCTGGCGGAGCGGGGCGACGGCGCCTTCGACAAGCAGGTCGCAGTCAAGCTGATCCGGGTCGGGTTGGACACCGCCGACGTATTGCGCCGCTTCGAACAGGAACGCCGGGTGCTGGCGGGATTGGAGCACCCGAACATCGCGATGCTGATCGACGGCGGTGCGACCGGTGAGGGCGTTCCCTTCCTGGTGATGGAGTTCGTCGAGGGCACGCCGATCGATAGCTACTGCGACGAGAACCGGCTGTCGGTGGTGGAGCGTCTGCGGCTGTTTCGTGAAGTTTGCGCGGCGGTGCAGCACGCTCACCGCAATCTGGTGGTCCATCGGGACATCAAGCCCAGCAACATCCTGGTCCGCAGCGACGGATCGGTGAAGCTGCTGGACTTCGGCATCGCCAAGGTGCTGGAAAACGGCGCCGGCGACGCGACCACCCACACCGGGACCCGGGCGATGACGCCACGCTACGCCAGCCCCGAGCAGATGCTCGAGAAGAACGTCACCACCGCCACCGACGTCTACTCCCTGGGAGTCGTGCTGTTCGAGCTGCTTACCGGCGGGCGGCCCTATAGCGCCGACGATCTGGCACCCCGGGCGTTCGAGCGGGTGGTCACCGAGGGGGATCCGACCCGTCCCAGCAGCGCAGTGGCCTCGTCGCCGGTGGCCGAGAGGGAAGGGGGCACCCGCTCCCTGGCCAAACGTCTGGGAGGTGACCTGGACAACATCATCCTGACGGCGATCCGCAAGGAGCCCGACCGCCGCTACGGATCGGTGGAGCAGTTCGACGAGGACATCCGTCGCCACCTGGAGCGCTTCCCGGTGCTGGCCCGGCCGGACACTCTGGGCTATCGCGCCACCCGGTTCATGGCCCGCAACCGGGCGTCGGCCCTGGCGGTCGGCGGAGTCGTGCTGGCGCTGATCGCCGGCACCGCGATCAGCACCCACTTCGCGCTGCGCGAGGCCCGGCAACGGGCGATCGCCGACGCGCGCTTCGACGATGTACGTGAACTCGCGACGACTTTCTTGACCGAGGTGGATGCCGCCATCGTCGGTGAGGGCAAGACCGCCGCGCGGGAGCGCATCGTCTCCACCGGACTGGCCTACCTGGACGAACTCGCCGAGGAGGCGGGGGATGACGTCGGCGTGTGGCGGGATGTGGCCCGGGGGTATTTCCGCGTCGCCCGTATCCAGGGCGACCCCAAGGCTCCCAGCCTGGGCGACGCCGAGGCGGCCCTGGCCAGCGGCGCCAAGGGGCAGGCGGCCGCCGCGCGGTTGGCGGCACTCGATCCGACGGGTATAGAGTCCCGGCTGGTCGAGGTGGAGGGGCACCTGCTCTCGGGAGATCTGGCGCGGCATCTCGCCGATGTAGAACAGGCGATCGTGCACTTTCGGCAAGCCCTGGAGGCGCGTCAGCGCATCGCCGAGAGCGTCCCCGATTCGGACCTGGCTGAGCCGCGCCTGGACACCGTGCACTTCCGGCTGGGCTACATCTATGAGCGACTGACCGTGCAAGATCAGGCGATCGAGCAGTTCCAGCGGGCCTGGGACATCGAGGAGGCGCTGATCCGCGACCACCCCGACCGGCCGGAGTTGTTCCAGGCGTTGGCGGTAACCCTGAACTCCATGAGTCAGAGCTATCGTTTCGCCGGCCAGCCGGAGAAGGCCCTCGAACTCTTGCCGCCCCTGCGCGAACGGCTCGCCGCCGAGGCGGAACGGCACGCACCGCTGCGCCCGGTGCTGGCCAACCTGCGCTACAACCTGGGTTGGGCCTACGTCGACCAGGGGGAGCTCGATCGGGGAATCACCGAGATTGAATCGGTTGCCTCGTTCTATCGCGGGCTGGCCGACGCCGACCCCAACGACACGACCGCGCTGCGCAACACCGCGGCGAGCCACCACGACCTGGGAGATCTGGAGGCACGACGCGCCGACGAGCAAGCCAGCGCCGAGCACTACGCCGAACTGCTGCGGATACGCCGTCAGATCCTCGCCCGGTCTCCCGAGTCGGCGCTCTTCCGATCGGATCTGGCCGCGGCGCTTTCGTCCCACGCCGACGGACAGGTCGCCCTGGGGCAGTTCGCCGGCGGGCTCGAGGCGCTGGGCGAGGCGATCGAGGTCTGCGACGCGCTGGTCGCCGAGCTTCCCGAAGCGAATCACCGGCGCAATGCCGCCCGGGTTCGAAGGCAGGCGGCGACGGTGGAAGAGAGCCTCGCGACGGAGTCGCCGGACGCCGGGCGGAAGAGGGCCGCGCTCCGGCGCGCGGTCTCGTTGCTCGAGGAGGCCGTGGCCGCCCTCTCGGCCATCGACGAGCCCTCGGAGCAGGACGCCGCATTTCTCGCCGAGACGCGGGAAGAGTTGCGCGCGTCCCGGGATGCGTTGGGGCGTTCCTGATACCTGAGTCGCCGCCGGGGACGGTCGCCTGTCGCGCTACAATCCGCAGCCGGCAGGAGACTCATGGAACAAGCACTCACAGCGGTTCTCGAACAGTGTCTCGACGATCTCGAGGCAGGCGTGCTGGAGCGGGGTTCGGCCTATCGTTGGCCTGCCCTGGCCACGGCCGGCCCGGCGGCGCGGGTCGTCGTGCTTCGCGAGCTGCGGCGCGCACCCCTTCGCCTCAGCGTCTACACCGACGTGCGTACCGCCAAGGTGGAGCAGCTGCGGACGGACCCGCGGGCGGAGCTCCTGTTCTTCGACCGGGACTCGCTGCGACAACTGCGGGTCGCCGGACGGGTCACCGTGCACCACGGAGACGACGTAGCGCGGCAGGCCTGGGGGGACAGAAGCCACCTGCAGGAGGACTACGCCCGGCTGTTTCCCCCCGGCTCCCCGTCTGACGCCGACGGGGCCGGCGCACTGTCGGGGGACGGCTTCGACAACTTCGCCGTGCTGCGCCTCGACGCCGAGTCCCTCGATTGGCTTCAGCTGTCCCGGGAGGGGCACCGCCGCGCACGATTCCACGCCGCGGAAGCGGGCTGGGACGGCAGTTGGGTGGTGCCCTGATGTCGATGCGGATCCGCGCCTACGAGCCTCGGGACTGGCCCGGTGTCTGGGCCGTTCTCGAACCGGTGTTCCGCGCCGGGCAAACCTACGCGGTGCCGACGGACATCTCCGAGGCGGATGCCCGGGAGATGTGGGTCGAGCAGCCCCGCTTCGTCTTCGTCGCCGAGGAACCCGGCGAGGACCCGGACCGGGAGCAGGGCATCCTCGGCACCTATTTCATCAAGACCAATCAGGCCGGACCCGGCGATCATGTCTGCAACTGCGGCTACGTGGTTTCTGAGCGGGCCCGGGGGCGGGGACTGGCCTCTGCGATGTGCGTCCATTCCCAGGCAGAGGCGCGCCGCGCCGGCTACCGCGGGATGCAGTACAACCTGGTGGTCGCGACGAATACCGGTGCGGTGCGGCTGTGGCAGAAAAACGGCTTCGACATCGTCGGGACGCTGCCCGGTGCTTTCCGCCACCCGACCGAGGGATTCGTCGACGCGCACGTGATGTTCAAGCTGTTGGGTGACGGCTGACGCGTCCCGGCCGCCGCCGGCTAGCTTCCGTTCAGCCGACGCTCTGCTGTTCGAGAGACGCCAACGCTTCCCCGATACCGCCGGTCAACGGCTCGCCGTGTCCCGGCAGCACGCGCTCGACCTCCAGGGCCGAGATCTTCTCGGCGGCGCCACGAAACGCGGGCTTGTCCTTGATCATCATGCGGTAGAGCGGCGACACCCGGGTGCCGGGTACCCAGCGGAACAGCTTGAGAAACAGGTTGGTGCCGAAGGTGCTGCCCCCTTCGGGAAAGTGCATCATCCAGTCGGCGAGGATCAGCGAGCGGCTGTCCCGGTGGTAGAGCGCGACCTCGTTGACCCGGGGCATGCCTTCCAGCGGGATGGGTTCCAGTTCGCCGTGCTCGGCGGGCCAGCCGGAGAGCGGCCGGATCTGCTCCCGCGCGAGCCCTTCCTTCTTGGCGCCCTCGGTCAGATAGATCTCCGCATCGGGCCAGTCACGATGGGCTTCGGGGACGAAGGTGTTGTGGAAGGCGGTTTGAACCACCAGCCGCCGCACCGGTGCTTCCGTGGTCAACTCCCGGCCGGCGCCGTCGGAGAGGGGAACCGGACCGACCAGGGTCCAGCCGTCCGCCCCCCGCACGGCGGTCATCCGCCGCCCGATGTGGGCCCGCATCATCGTGAAGTCGATGGAGTAGGTCCAGAGGTCGTCGTGCCAGCGCTGCCAACGCTCGAGGTCGCTCACCGATGCCTCCGCCGAAAGCCCCCCTCCGGACAGGGCAGTATAGCTGCGGAGCTAAAACGGAGCGCCCGCAACCGAAGAAGCAGGCGCCCCGTGCCTCACTGGGAGAAGATGGCTCGGCCGCCGGGCGCTTTCGGTGAGACTAGTCGGCGGCCGAGCCGAGCTGTGGGGCCTCTCATGGGTACGCCCAAACCCGCCTGTGGACCGAGGCTGGGTTGCTCCGCCACAACCCCCGAGGGATGCCTCGGCCGGCCCCGTGACAGCCCGAAATGGCGTGCTAGTATTTCGGCTTGCCAGCGCGCGCGCGTAGCTCAGCTGGATAGAGCGCCAGCCTCCGGAGCTGGAAGTCGCAGGTTCGAATCCTGCCGCGCGTACCACCCCTCCCCCCAAGAAAAAACACCACGCTTGGCGGCATCCACCGGGGATCGGTCCGGCCGTCGCGGCGGCTGCAGACCTATCGCGGGTATTCCGGGTTCGAGCGTGAACCGACAAGGTTCGATGTCAGCTTGCCATGTCGGGTGGGGCCTGGAGCGGCCCGAGGCGCCGGAGAGCGCCGGGGAATCGGAGATTAGCCCAGCAGCTCGATGACGTTGAGCAGGGCGAGGGCGCCGATCGTGATCATGCCGACGGCAATGACCGCCGCGGCGACGCTTCGCCCCCAGTGCCGGGTAATGACTTCTTCACGAATAGCCATGACCGTCTCTTTACGGCGACCGCTGCGGACAGTCCAGCAACATGTGGCCGGAAGACAAGAAATCTCGATGAGTCGGCCGGAAAATAACCGCGGGAGTTCTAATTCCCCGGGTGCCGGGGCTAGAACGATCCGGGTAGCGGTCTGGAGAAGCGGGTCGTCGGACGGGGATAGTCGGGCAGATCCCGGGCGGCCTCACGTCCCTGTTCCCAGCCGCAGCGGTTGATTCCGCGCATCAGATAGAAGCTGGTCTCGGTGACCGTCTCGCCGGACGGCTCGTCGATAGAGGTCGCGCTGGTCTCGCCGACCAGTCTGGGACGTCCCAGCGTTGCTGAATGGGAACGCCAGAGCCGGTAGCCGGCGATACCCTCGTCCAGCCAGGACCAGCGCACGTTGCCCGTGGCGGTCTTCTCGGCGCGCAGGGTCGGCAGCGAAGGGCGTGGAGCCGGCTCGTCGCAGATCATCGGCGCGCAGATATCCGGAAGCTCCAGCCGCATGGGGAGTCTGGTGGTGCCGTCATCGAGGCTCAGGGCCAGTTCGAAGGGCAGGCTCGCACCGCAGGGGGTCTCGGGCTGTACGGTCATCCGGAAGGTCTCGAACCCGGCCTGGGGTTGGCCACGGAGCAGCAGCGGCCAGCCCATCTCCGAGCCGGTGATGCGGATCCAGGGGGCGAGGTCGGTCCTCAGTTCTCCATGAAGCACCCGCACCGGATTCTCCGCGGAGCTGATCAGGTGCACGCTCAGATCGACGGTTTCGCCGGGATCCACCCGGCCGTTTCCGTTGCCCCCCGGCGCGGAGTCGTCGACTTCGATCTGGTGGACCCAGACCGGAGAGAGCGCGTTGAGCGCCCGGCGTGCGTCGGGGCGCGGGCCGATCGATCCCTGATGCGGTCCGGCCAGCTGCGGCGCGCCGCTTTCGATCAGCAGCGCACGCATCTGGCGCGAGTCCAGCGGGGCCGCGCCACGAGCGCGTTGAACCCCTTGAATCGACGCGGCGAGGCCGGCGACCAGGGCGGACGCGGAACTGGTGCCGCTGAAGCGGGAGGTGTAGGCCTGGTTCGGATCTCCCTCACCGTTCCACAGCGCGCCGTAGCCGGTGGTGGCGACGTACTCGCCCCAGCTCTGCAGGTCGACTCGCGAGCCGTGATTGGAGAAGTTCAGCCGCGAACCTTCGGGCTGGGTGCTGTTCGGTGGCGCGCCCCCGCCGACCAGGATCGCGCCGGAATCCCGTACGCTCCGGTTGAACACTCCCTGGAACTTCGCGGCGTCCAGGTTCTGATTGCCGTTTCCGGCGGCCTCGACGACGATGATGCCTCGCGAGGTCGCCTCGGCGATCGCGTCGAACTCCGCTTGATGCCACTCGACCGGCACGAGCTGGCCGCCGGGCCCGTAGGCCTGAGCCTCGACCAGGATGATGTCCCCCCGTTCGAGTTGCTCGAGAGCGCAGTAGATCGCCCGGGCCACGCTGGCCGAGCGGCCCGGCGGATACTGACTCGCCAGCAGCAGTTCGGCTTCGGGGACCATTCCGGTCATGCCGAAGTGATTCTCGTCGGCCGAGAGCACGCCCGCCACAGCGGTTCCGTGGTTGCGATAGAAGTCCCGGTCGGCGAAACAGATGCGCTTGTCCTTGAGCGATGTCAGGTCTTCGTGATGGGTGCGCCACGAGTACTCGACGTCGACGATGGTCACCCCTTCACCCCGGGCGCCTGGAATCGACCAGGCCTCGAAGGCGCCGAGCCCGAAGGGAGGGGCCAGCAGGTGGCGCTGGTGGTCGACGAAGTTCGGTGTCGCCGGGTCGGGATCGACGCCGGACTCGCCCGGCGGCGGAGCCGGCACCGGCGATAGGTAGGCGCTGTCCACGAGCTCTGATTCCTTGAGCGCGAGAAGCAACTTGTGCCGCTTGCCGTAGGGGATCTCGAATTCGAGGTAGCGTCCCTGGAGTTCAAGGGGCCCTGTCGGGACGAGGGACTCCGGCCGGGTCGAGGCGCGATCGCCTTCGAGCAGGCGTTCGATGCGGAAGACGCCGAACTCCTCGAGTAGCGGGCGAAGTTCGTCCGCCGAAGTGGCGCGCTCCGAGAGCTTGACGGTGATGAGTCCGGGATTGGTGGCCAGGGCCACGTAGGTGCGGCTGAAGGGGTCCGGCTGGAGATAGCGCGTAGCTCGCTCCCGGCGCTCGGGGGGAGCCGCACTGGCCGCACCGAACAGCAACCCTGCGGCCATCAGGGATGCCGTGATTCGCGTCGCCAATCTCATGTTTCCCCCCGGGACCCCAGGTGCCCGGCAGGGACTTGATACTCGACGCCTCCGGCCTTGTCAAAAGGAAACCTGACCGGATTGGCCGCGGACGCACCGTCCGAAATCCGGAAAGCCCCGCCAGGTTCGAGGCGAAAACCCCGACACGGCTCCGGAGCGGGTAGTCTCGTCGCGGAAAGCTGAAAAAGTTACTCAAGTGCAGTCGATTAGGTGCCGCGCTGATGTCGCGGCGCCATCGGCGAAAACTCTGAGATTTCTTTCGGCTTTCGCTCGGCTACGGGGCTGAAAACGGCGAGCGCCGCCGGGTCACAATCGGTCATGCGACCCGGCGGTGGCCCTGTGGGGGAGGGCCTCAGCCCGCCGTGCGGCGGTGGTAGTGCAGGGTCGAGGTCAGGCTCCAGGGGCCGCCGTCCTGGGAGGTCTCGGTGAGCAGGTCGATGCGGTTGTCGTCGATGCGGACCCAGCGGGTCCGCACCCGGGTTCCGGCCTGGCCACCGGGGCCTTCGAGCTGTAGCTCGCCGTCGACCATGCGTCCTTCCATCGTGCCGACGGTGGCGTTGGCGCCGATCCAGCTCTGGGTCCAGACCTCCCGCACCGGGTCGTAGAAGGTGAAGCTGCGGCCGGTGGAGCCCAGGGTGCCCCGCCATGCCTGGCGGATCACGCAGCCGTCGTCGGAACGGGTCACGATGTCCCGGGCTGCCAGGAAGCCGGCGGGGATCCGCACGTCCCATTCGCCGAGCCAGAAGTCCAGACCCTGGTGCTCCGACGAGTGCAGGCAGGGGCGGTGGGCCCGGTCTGCGGCCTTGACCAGTTCCGCGAAGGCGGGGACGCCGTGCAAACTCTGCAGGTCGGGGTCCTGCTCCAGGGACTCGCCGGAGAAGAGTCCGCTGGCGATGGCCTGCTGCAGATTGCTCAGGGCTTCGTTTTCATCCCCCAGGCGCGCGTGGCCGCAGGCCAGGTTGTACTGCACGTACGCGGGCACCGTGACCTGCTGTTCCAGCGATTGCCTCCAGGCGTCGACGGCACCCTGATGGTCGCCCATGCCGTGGAGCACGCTGCCCAGGGCGAACCAGGTCCAGGGCTCTTCGGGTTCGGCGGAGAGCGCTGCGCGATAGGTCTCCACCGCGGCCTGCCATTGACCCTGGCGGGTCAGTTCCCGGGCTCGTTGGCGCATCTCGGCCGGGCTCTCGGCCAGAACCGGCATGGTTGCGGCCAGCAGCGTCAGGCCGATCAGGGTCCGGAGTATCCAGCAGCGTCTGAGCATCTCGTTCTCCCTCAGCGGAAGGGCGTCCTCGGAAAGGGCGCCCCGGGGTCGCTTTTTTTCCTGCGCGGGGGAGGGGCGTTCGTACCCGCGCGGGAGCCGACGGTGGCGAGCGGGCCCCGGGGCGTCGCGTTACGCGGACGAAGGTTCCACGGAATCGACAGGGGAGCCCGGGATCGTTGCCGGATCTGTTGCTGATCGCGGAAGTAACTGAGTAATATCGAGTTGGAGTCCTCGATGATCTACCGCTTCGGCCCCTATCGTTTCGACGCGACCACCGGCGAGTTATTCCGCGACGCCCGCAAGGTGCGGCTTGCGCCTCAGCCGGCGCGGGCGCTCCAACACCTGGTCGAACAGGGGGGCCGTTTGGTCACCCGGGACGATCTGATCGGCCTGTTGTGGGAGGACGGCGTCTCCGTCGACTACGACGCGGGCCTCAACTCGACCATCAAGCAGGTGCGGCGCGCGCTGCGGGACGAGGCGGCGACACCCCGTTTCCTCGAGACCTTGCCGCGCCGGGGCTACCGCTTCATCGCACCGATCTCGACCGAAGAGCATGCGGCGCAACCGTCCGTCCCGGAGCCGGCAGTCCGCGAACGCGGACTCGGCGGCGCCTCCGATGCGGCGCCTGCCTCCGGGCGGCAGGGCCGAAGCTGGCTGCGTCCCGCCATGGCGGTCGCCGCGGTCGGTGTCCTGGCTCTGATGCTCTGGAAGATCGCGCTTCCTGCCGGGGACCTGCCCGAGTCCGTGCCGGAAACGTCGGCGACCTCGGCGCTGGCCGCCGACGCCTATTTCAAGGGGCAGTACGTCCTCGACTCCGAGGAAGAAGCGAGCGGCACCCGGGCGGCGGCGTTTTTCCGCCGGGCCCTGGAGGTGCAGCCGGATCATCTGCCGGCCCAGGTCGGGCTGGCGCGCAGCGTGATGCGCCAGGCATTCGGAGCCGAGGATCGCGGTCCGCTGCTGCGTGATGCGCGACAGCGAGCCGAAGAGGTGCTGGATCAGGATCCCGACACCCCCTGGGCCCTGGTGGTGCGGGCCCAGACCCGGCTGATGCTCGACTGGGACTGGGAGGGAGCCGAGGCGGACTACCGCGCCGCCGTCGCCGGTGCGCCCGACGACGCGCGCCTGCACCACGCCTTTGCCTACTTCCTATCGTCGCTGGGTGCCCACGACGAAGCGGTGCGCGAGATCGGCATCGCCCGGGAACTCGATCCGCTGTCGCCGGTGATCAACCTGGATTCCGCCTGGGTCTACTTCTATGCCCGGCGCTACGAGGAGGCGATCCGCGAGGCCCAGCGGGCGCTGGAGCTGCAGCCGGACACCTTCGCCGCGCACTACTGCCTGCAGGACGCCTACTCCAGGCTCGGTCGCCCCGAGGACGGCTTCCGCCACGGTAGGGAGATGATGCGCCTCGCCGGCGCAGACCCGGCCTTCCTCGAACGGCTGTCCCGCCTCGATGGAGCCGAGCGTTCCGAGGAACTACGGCAGTGGTGGACCCGCGCGCGGCTGGAGCAGGGCGAACTCGAGGTGGGCGACGCTCCGGCCTGGGGCATTCCGGTCTACGTCCATGCGCTGATCGCGCTCTCCCGCGGCGACCGGCAGCAGGCGCTGCAGCACCTCGAGCGCAGCGTCGAGCTTCCCGAACCGTCGGCGCTGGTGCTGGCCGTGGATCCGCGAGTGGATGCGCTGAGGGAAGAGCCCGGCTTCACGGCGCTCCTGGAGACCATCGGTCGCGCCGGTTGAAGTCAGAGATGCGGTCCCGCACCGCAATCCGATAGACTCCGTCCACATTGCACGCGCCCGTAGCTCAGCTGGATAGAGCAACAGCCTTCTAAGCCCTTCAAGCACTTCAAAACCCGGCGTGAATAGCGCCGGGTTTCCTTTGTCCACCAGACCCGTGTCCGACTTGTACGAGGAGTTCCGACGAGTCCGAGGGGCATGGACACCCAGGTGGACACATGGGCGTGGTGACCAAGCGACCCCGGTACTCCCCCCCCTCCGTCGTCGCGATGGGGCCCCCTGGAAAGCTGCGTAGATCTCCGGATCATTTCTCTGAGTCCCCGGAGAATCGCCTTGCGTGGCAAGGCAAGCATTGGCAGGGCACTACCGACCCTGCTACCACCAGGTTTTGGCTTCGCTAAAGTAGAATCGTAGCTCTCCGGAACCCGGTCTTCGGGGTTCAATCGGCGGGCCCTTGGCGAAAATGCCGTTCGCCTCTTTGATCAGGCTCTTGGGTTTGAGGAACTCGAAAGCCAAGCGGACGCCGGTACTGGCAGGTAGGGCGAGATGCAGGCCACCCCTCCGTAGGGTGGCGAAAGGGCTCTCTCGCGGGTCCTTCCCAGATCTCAACGCCTCGCTAACCCCGGACTCCAAGTCATTCTCAACCTGCCAACCTGAACGCTCGAACTTTCGAAGAACGCTGGATACGTTGAGCCAACAGTTCAATAGAATCTGATTTGTGAGAATTCCGGCAACAACACTCTCCGGGAAGGGAAACACCGAAAACGGCGCCCGATTGGCTTCACATGTCAGAGCCTTCCAGGGCGAGAGTTCGACAAACGAATCCCCCGCGCTGTCCCACTTTTGGACCACGGTCTGCGCTTCGGCGCTCACACGGGCGAGTCGGTCCGCATCGTAGGATGCGATCGTATGGCATTCTACACAGAGGTGGTCGCCGAGGCAGCGCATCGCGGAGCCAGCCTTCGCGCTCTCCTGAATTACGTTCAGTGTAGAGCCGAGAAAATACTCGTGAACGAAGTCCGAGCCCTCGATCGTCGTCGGTGTCTGATGCACGGTGCCGTGCTTGCCGTCCAGAATGGTCACGGTTTCTCGAAGTCGTTCCCTTTGCCTGCGAACCCGAGGGCTCTTGCCCTTCTTGGTTTTTACCTCGACTAGGGTCACGTGAGCAGCTCCTTGCACTTCGTCCCTGAAGACGAGCAGGTCACCCATGCGCAACACATTCGTGAGCGCGCACATGATCGGTGTGCCGCCCTCCTCCCCGAGTTGCCCTCCGAGACTCAGTAGCTCTTGCTCAAGGCCCGAGACGCCAATTTTGCCCTGCTGATGCCCCTGGCCCAGCACATAGTACGCGGCACGATCGTGGTTGAGGAGGCGCCAAACAATGCCATCTCCGACGGAACGCACAGCGCGGATTAGGCAGCGGGTTGCGCTCAGCTCTCGTCGCCAGCGATCAAGCTCTTCTTCTCCTGTTGCTTCCTTTAGGGCCTGCTTTGCGATCGCCTCTCTGGTTTCTAGCGGTAGTACCGTTTGAAGCATCCAGGCTTGGAGTCGGTAGAGGTTTGCTGGGTCGCGGCTCCGCAGGCGGCTAATCCTTATCGCGTCCTCGATGAATGCAGGAAACCCCTCCCGAGCTAGCGTGAGATACCCGCGGAACGCAGCCGCGCGCTCCTTCTGGCTCTTTCCATATAGCGTGGTCGCTTCGAATCGCTTGCGCAGAGCGTGCTCGTCGATCCGATTGGGCCCCCGTGGAGCGTTCACGAGTCGCCGCTCTCGCGATGCTCTAGGTCGCGCAGCAGCTTCTCGAACGCGCTCCCATAGGTCTCGTGGTTCTTCCAGTCCGTGAAATCCGCAATGTGGCGCCCGCTCGGGCGGTGGGCCGCTCGGATCTCCTTGGCCCACCCGAAGCCGCATTCGAAAACAGCGTTGTCAAGGCGGATAGGCACGAGCAAGTCGCGCCCTCGCTCCACCTCCGCCTTCAACGCCTGTTTGACTTCGTGCTCCACCCAATCACGCTCGATGCTGTGTTTCGACAAGATGACGATCAGCTTGTCCTGCACACGGATGGCATCGTTGATGGTATTCATGATGCGGTCGCCAGCCTTGAGATCTTCGGGGGCGAACCAACACCGAACGCCATTGTCTCGCAGGTCAGCACTAAGGCGCCGCGCGAATTCCTCGTCGGGCAAGGCATAAGAGATGAAGGCGCTGTAGAACTCGAATGGGGAGCCGAATATCGCGGGGATGTTGTCGATAAAGGCATCTGGCAGGCCCACCAATCGAAGAAAAGCCTTCGGGAGGTTAGGTGAACGCTCCAGCGTCCTGTGATCCACCGCAGAATGGCCATACGACCGAACAGTATGGAGATGTTTCGCCTGACCCATTTCGCAATTGATGAATCTGTTGTTGTTTAGGTTTGCCTCGCTGAAATCCGCACCGCCGAAGCGACAGTTCTCGAAAGTCGCGCCTGTGAGGCTGGATCTATCGAGAGATGCGCCTTCCATTAGGCAGCCGATAAAGCTTGTCCCGTGGGTCAAACGACCGCCAGGCAATGTGATTCTAGCGTGGAGCTTGGCCCCCGACAGGTTTGCCTCCCTCAGGTCGACGACCTTGACTAATGCTCCCCCGAGGTCTGCGCCTTCAAGGTTGGCACCACTCATGTTGACGAGGTCGAACTGGGAGCCGTTGAGAAGGGCGCACGAAAAGTCAATTCCAGCGAGGCTGCGGGTCGCGCGCACCGACATCCGGTCGGGCGATACCGGATGGAAGAGCGGAGATTCATCTGCCAGCTTGATGCTTTTCGAATCGAACAACGACACATTGCGCAGGTCCGGCTGGGCCGCGGACGTTCGGCGCCAATCATTCCACGTCTCCGCGCCTTGCTCAAGAATCGCGGGATGCTCGGGGTTTGCCATGCGCAGATCTCAATTTGCGAAGACCCTCAGGCCAAACTGATGCGCTGGCAGCGGAGTCGTGCACGAATAGTGCAACTGAACCCCACGATAAACTGCCGTGCGCCTTGGAAGCGGCAAGCCATTACACTGCCAGTGTGGACAAGGGGCCGCCCCTCTGGGGCAGGCGATAGCCCCTTATCGGGGCGTGCAACCCACTACCTCCAGTCGTGGGAGGATTTCAGGAAAGACTCAACCTCTTTCCGAATCCAAGGGATCTTGTGGCTTTCTAACTTCCGAACAGCGTCGACGGCCTCGACCGCCTTCAGTCGCCCGAGTCCCATCACTGCGTGCCCCGCTAACGACTCATCCGCCAGACAGTTCATCAGAGTTTCCACTGCGAGCGGACGCTCCGTCTCGGCATTGCCGAGGGCAACGCAGAGCATCTCACGTGCGCTACCGAACTTCGGTTCTCGCACCAACTCAACGATTGCCGGAACCCCCGAGTCGTCAGCGATAACGCTAAGCGCATTTCCGATTGCCCAAGCAAGCGATTGGTCTTCGTCGCGAGCGAACTCCTGAATCAACGGATCGATCGCATCGGGCCTGGCCCACTCGTTGTTGAGAACGGAGACTATCGACGCTTTCAGGCCTGATGCGCTGGCCCTAGGCAACTCCTCCAAAAGCAGGGGAAGAGCACGGCGATAGTCAGTCTTGCTAACCCCAGATAGGCCCGCAATCGAAGCGACTTTGATCCCGAGCGCACGGAGTCGTTCCTCCAAGCCCGCAGCCCGTTTGTTGTGCTCACGAACCCGATTGCGCATGCGCTCGTATGCCGCGGGATTCGCTTCGAGCATGCGAAGATAGGACTCGCCCAGTGACGGGTTTTGGAGCACGATTTCGCGAAGCTGGTGGTCTATCGAATCTAGTTCTGACTTCTTGCTCATAGCATCCCTTTCGCTCGCTAGTCCGGCAACACGAGCTCAATTCTCTCGATTTTGCCGGCGTCAACGAGTTCTTGGAGTGGCCTGGAGAGCGTGGTGCCTTCGGGTACAATTAGCTGGAAATCGTACCCATGCTTGATACCCCAATCGATAAAGTCCTGCAGCTGCCTGGTTTTTGCTAGGTACTCCACGTTCTTCACATCGCCGATGAGTTTCAGTGTGTGGTCAAGCACGTCCGGAGTTCGGTATTTCGCGGTCTTCGAGAGGGATTCGATGCGTTCGGTGTTCTTGACGATTCCGGCCGCCGCCTCTCCCGCGACTCCCTTGGCAGCATTGGCACGCACGCGCTCTGCAGCAGTCAAGGGTTTGGGCGCATAGAAACCACGAGCCCATCGACTAAATCGCCCCAGTGCCGTCGCGGCCGCCCAAACGCCGTCGTCCCCTGGGTGGGGCGTTTGATGGGCGGCAGGGCCCAAGGGCAAGATGGCCTGCTCTACGGCCTCACCTAGCCTGAGTCCAAAGTTGGCGCCGCTATTGACTATGTTGACTGATTG
This sequence comes from Acidobacteria bacterium Mor1, assembly GCA_001664505.1. GTDB lineage: Bacteria > Acidobacteriota > Polarisedimenticolia > Polarisedimenticolales > Polarisedimenticolaceae > Mor1. Next base: position 1,395,652 of record CP011806.1, on the reverse strand, counting down.
GTTGATGACGCCAAGGGCTGTATTGTCAACGACTGCATTCCCGCTCCTAATGTCGAGGCGCGGGATCGGACCATCAATCCAAACGATACCTGGGTTTCTTCCATCTAGGTCAACATAGGTGAGTGGCGAGTTTAGGGCGTATGGGTACAGGTTCCAGCGCTGCGGGGAGGCGGGATCGCCGAATACCGGATCAGGGCTCAGGAATCGCGCCAACCCAAGGTCGTTGTAGCGCGCGAGCATATAATCAGCTTGGGCTTTGTCGTCTCTTTCGTGACCCGCAAAAAGCTTCGTGTTCTCACTAACACCGTTCGTTCCAAAGAACGCGCCAAAAGGGTAGTAGTCGTAGGCTGCCACTTCTGCGCCGGATTGGTCGGTTACTATCCGGACACTCCCGCGCGCATCGTGGTGCTGAAAGTAGTTGGAGAACACGTAGCCGGGCTGAGGAACGGGGGGATCACCACAATCCGGCTCGCTTGTCCCATTTAAATGGCCAAAGTTCTTTGGTTCGGCTCCAATACTTGGGTTCATGCTTGATTGCGGGCCGGTGGTCGTAAAGATAGACCCACACGGTGAACTTAGCGCTTGACTGAGGAGGCTTAGGTTTGTGACTCCGGCGGGCACGCCCATGGGTGTCAGCAGGATTGTCCCGCCTCCATCGGCACGCTCAAAGTGCACGTATGTTGTCTGGCCGTTTGGCTGGAACAGGTCCCAGTGAATCTCGACGTTGTCCCCGACGCGGCTCGCGCTTACGGCCCTAACCTGATTGGATGAGGTTGCGGTGACGGTACTGTCGACTGCAACGGTTACGGGAGCTGAGTAGCTGGTCGATCCATCGGCCTTTCGGGCCCGAACGAAGTTTGTATCGCCGTCCGCAAGATCTGAAGCCCCGATCCAGATCACACCATCCCCGTCTGGAACGACGCCCTGCAGCTGGCTCACGACACCTGAGTGCGTCCGAACGTCGACAAGATAGGAAGCGCCGATCGGGTCGTCGAGCACCTCGAATCCGTAGCTGCCGCCGCTTTCGAGAGCTGAGCTCGCGGAAAGCCCCGACGGGCTCGATACGACACCGCGCTCGACGAGGGTTTGCTGGTAGCCGGATACGTACTCGCGAACAAGGACAGGCGACGAGAAGGGTTGCGGCTCGAACTTCGCCATGAGAGCGCCGTTGACAGCCCGAACGTTTAGGGTCGGCACGCCGGTGCCCGAATGCGGGGACTCCGAGTACTCGACCAGGCGATTTCCGTCGGCGTTGTAGGTATACCTGCCCGCAACGAATCCCGAAGGCAGTTCGGGGTCGCTGGCTATGTGCGACAGCATTCGATTCTCTGATGTCCAGGTTGCTCCAACGAAGCCATTGCCCTTGTCGAATCGAAGCATGTTTCCGTTCCCGTCGTATCGCACCCCACTGCTGTTGATGCGATTGTCACTCGCTCCTTGCGCCAACCCATAGCTACGTCCCAGGAACTCGAACTGACTAGGCGCACCGGCTGTGTCGTCGAGAGAATCAACGCCCCAATCTCTTGCCTCCATGTTCCCGAAGACGTCATAGCCATAGCCAACTGTAGTGGGAAGCGCTTCGGGGGCAGTCGCTTGCGGGACTAGACTTGCATGGGTCAATCGACCAGCCCGATCATAAGAGAAACGCTGCTCGCCAATTCGCGACACGGCTCCGGCACCATCATAGGCGTAGTCGCCGCTACTCCAGAGCTGCAGGCCCGTTGGCTCCGCTGGTCCCATCGCAAGGACACGGCTTGGGCGATACAGCTCGTCACGCAGAATCTCGGTCCACGCCCCATTTCCATAAACTAACTTTTCCAATGCGCCTGACGGTGAAAAGGCCACGGAGTCTTGGGCGGGGTCGATGAACTCAGTCTCACCCTGCCGGAGACCAACCAGCTTGCCTCTAGCATAGTCTTGCTCGTAGAGCCGCATAGCCTCACCCGGCTGGTACGTTCCAGTCCATGTCGCCACTCGGCCATGGTTGTCGTAGCTGCGACCGACGATGAAATCCTCGAATCTACCAAGCCCTTCCCAGTCAAGCCGAGTTCGGAAACCAGAAAGGCGCCCATTGAGTCCTTTGTATGCCAGGGTCTTCTCGGAGACCATTCTTCCATCTTGATAGGAGCGGACCTGTACAAGGTGACCAAGATGAAGATTAGCCCCACTTCCGTGGGTGCACGCGTCGCCGCCCATCTCAGACGAACTCCCATCGCATGCATTTGAGTCGAACTCGTACTCGGCAAGTGTCTCTGCTCCTGGGCGTCCAAGGACAACATCATCGATAACCAGGCCCGGGCCAATGTTCGCCGAAACAGAATCGCCCTTCTCAAAAACGAAGTAAATGTAGAAGTCACGAGTCGTCGTTCCGTCATCCGGCCAATTGCCAGCGGCGGGATCATCTGGGGCATAGAGATCGCCCGGACTCATGTTCTGCGTTTCACGCCATCGCGCGAAGGAGGCTTGGTCCTGGTCCATCTCAAGTAGATTTCGTCTGCTCGCTACGCTGTTGCCATCCGCAGTCGGGACCACGAATACGATAAACCGGTCGAGGCTCCCCGCGCCGGTTCGAACCTGGCGCCAAAACTTGAACCTGAGAGCATCGTTGCGACTAAGTGTCACTTGACGCCGAAGCGCTTGAGGATTGGCCGGTGCGTTTCCGTAGCTGCAGTTGCCTACGTCACCAAAGTACGCTCCGGTTTGGTTGCCAGTGCTAAAGGTGGGCGCTTCGACACAGATGTTCGTGCCGTAGTTGATCGGCTTCCAATAGGCCGGATCCGCTGCTGGCGATGGAGAGAAGAGGTTGGTCGACCAGTCGATCGTTCCATCAACCCAGCCGGAAAGCCCGCCTTCGAAACCGCCGTCTCCCGAAAGGCGATCAACGGCGCTCACATCGTCATAGATTCTCTCCTTTCGAACGAGCCTGCCGACGCTGTCGTAGGAATTCTTGAAGTAGTACCCTCTATTGATTCCAACCTGGTCGCGCGTTGCCAAAACGTTGCCGAGTGCATCATATGCATCGACCAGGGATGTGCCGCGCTCAGGGTTTGTGCTTGATGTGAGACGGTTCAGCGCATCGTGCGAGAATGTCCTTGTTTGCTGATCAGCTATCGCATCGTTGGCCCACTTGTAGAAAGGATCTGACTCGAGCTTGTCAACGAGGTTGACATGCGAGAGATTGCCTCGGAAGTCATAGCGATACTCGGCATCAGCTCCAACCGCTGCGCCTGCCTCGCCGGCCAATGGTTCGACATCAACTAGCGCAAGTCGATTCAAGCCATCGAAGTAGTACCTAACGGTAAGATCCGACAAGCCATCATCGGTCGGCAAGTTCTCAACTCCGGTCTGCACCGCGCGCGTTGTTACCTCATGGTGCGGTCCGCAGTATCTGGTATCCGCTGTGGCCAGATCCGCGCCAACGACTCGGTGCACACGTCCAAGTGGGTCCACCGCAGCCCGCAAGGGGTTCCCGGCATCGGCGGGGGCCACGCTCGGCTCCCCGTAGAAGAACACCTTGCCCCAAGGCTCTCCTGTAGTTGGGTGCAAGACAACGTCAACTTGATAATCACCTGCTGAGGATGCCCAAGTACGGGTGGCAAGGGAAGATAGTTGGGCTTCTTCGATCCATTCAGACTCAAAGATAAGCCTTCCCATCTGATCATGCTTCTTTATCTGAGCTGCCATGACGTAGGAGCCGCCCGCAGGCAAAACCATGCGCGTTTTCGAAACCCTACCGAGGCCATCGAACAAGAGTTCGCTGTAATTCTGCGTATCATCCGAGCTGTCGAATGTGGTAGCCGATCCGCCTTGAATCAGGAGTGCCTGGTTTAGGCTCGGATAGTAGAACCGTTGCGGGTGCTCGGGGGCCGGTGCTGACATCGTGGAGACGCGACCCAATGAGTCATACGAAAAGCTGGCGGTTATCCCGTTAGGCTCTTGTGAGCTAGTGACGAAGCCCGCAGGGTCGGAGGCGCTTAGCTCCGAATCGTAGGTCAGCCAACTTGTGCCATCTCCCATTCGGAATGTCTTGCCTAGACCGTTCTCCCACGTGAACTGAGCGGCGTAAGTCGACGTGTCAGTTTCTCCTGGATAAGGGTCGCCTCCACTGTGGTGAATTTCGGTGGGGTTGCCCCCGGCACTGTATGCATAGGTTGCGACCACGTCAGATGCCGTTGCTTGCGGCTCAGTGGTCCCTGGAGTCCAATCATCCCAAGTCGCGTAGTCGGTAGGGTCGGTTTGCGGGAACGAGTAGTCCCTCCACTCAGGAATCTCGCGTTGCCAGTTCAATGAGCCGTCGCAATTGAACTCATACAACGCGTCCTGACGGTTCTGAGCAGACGAGTCGTCAAAGTTGGAGACGTAATCGTATCGGCCAAGTATGTGATTCTCTGCGAAACACGGCTCAGTTGAGTAGCTTGTGTAGGTGAGCAGCTTGTTGTCCAGGTAGTCGCCTAGAATTAGCCTTGTACTCCATGAGTTCTCGGTGGTGCGACCGTAGTTGTAGGTCACCATCGAACGTTCGTGCGCACCGCCAGCTCCCGTTGCCCCAAAGCACGTTCCGGTATCGTCGTGAAAAACAACGGTTTTCGATCGGGTGATCGAATGGGGTTTTCCTGCGATCAGCTGGGCGGTATCGTACTCGTTGGTTGTCGTTCGAAGTGGGTTGTCGGCGGCGTCCTGCAATGTCTCGCGCGCGACCAAACCAGGCGAGGGTATGGTTGCGGCTTCGCAGGGGTGGCCCGTGAACTCAACGATTTTCTTTGTTCCATCAGGTTTCGTGACAGAGAAGTCCTGTGTCACGGGATCGGCGCAGTCCCCGGAAAAAGGTCCTTCAGGAGTCTGAGCCGCTTCGGCATCGAACTCCCTTGACCAACTCCAAGTGTAGCTACTGGTTGACTCGTCTGCGGCGGTTGCTGGATCGTCCAAGAATGGATATACGGTTCGCGATGCTACGCCGAACTCCCGCCGCCGCGGGGGAGCTACGCCTGGGAAGATGGGCAGACGTCCCGCGATATACTGAGCGTATTGATAGGTGGATCTTCCGCCGGTCGGATAGGTGATCTCGTCAAGCATGACGCCGTATCTCGGCTCGATAGTGTTCAGCCCGTCTCCTATGGGAGCATCAGTGTATTGATAGGAAACGCTGCCTGCTGGTGTGCCGTCTATGCTGGGTAGGTCTACCCGTTCGAGCAGGCTCACGGTGACACCATCGATTGTGGCAGTTTGGTACGAAAACTCGTAGCTAACCACCTGCCCCTGGAACCCAAGCGCATGCAAGCTGGCGAGTCGGCCCGCGCTCGCCGGATTCGTATTCGGCCCTAGGTCAGTCCAAACAACCTCTAGAAACCCATCACCGTCAGCTCCTGGAGGCAGTGCACCCTCCCGCCGTATTTTCACGCTTCGAATCGCCTCGGGAAATGGACATGTAGTCCCTCCGACTTCAGCGATGCACGCGGCCTCGTCTTCGCCCCAATAGGTCACCTTCACATTGGAGTTCCCGTTGGCGTCTAGGATCTCCTTGGTATACCAACCGGCACGTCCGTAGTTTTCGATGAATTCAGCCGGGTTCGAGGTGTCGTAGGGCAGGACATCAATCGTTCGATACACGGTTCCGTCAGGGAACCGAATGTCCCAATGCGGATACTCGAAGTAGTTGTTCTGCTGGCACTCATGACAGTCCAGCTGACACTCGGCGTCGATGTCGGGGAAGACACCACAATCGCATCTGTCGGCGCAAACATCCGAGGCTGTGTTGAAAGGCTGCGGATGGTACTCAAGCAAGGGCGTCGCCTGGGAACCATCGAACCTTGTCCCATTGGGGATCTCGAATATTTGCCCGGAGCTGTTGTAGGGTTCAGGGGGGATCACCGGGCTAGGTGGGTTGCACACCGGGTCCGGCGGAAGGTCTGTGCTTTTGTGGAACCACCTGCCCAGGTGCATCGTCCAACCGAAGCCAACCCAACTGTCGCCTGCAATGTTGTGTTCCCACAGTCGCGACGGGCACGCCTGGGTCTTGACCAAGTCATAGATCGCGTTTTTTGAGCTATACGCCCTGATCAAGCCGAGGGTTGCATCGCCATCGAGCGGGTAGCTGGGAGAGCTCGCGTGAACGACCGAAAGATTCCCGTTGAACAGAGACACGTTTTCGTTGTTCGAGAAACTCTCGAACGTCGAGCCTTGGGGAGTACCTGGGGCCTGTGCCACGATTGATAGACGGTCGTGCGCGACGTGGCCGTCGAGGTCCTGATTCGCGCAAATCGGCGTCAGGCCGATCGCCATAAGGGCAACCCAAACCAGGGTGTGCCACAGAGGGCGCGTCATTCGCGGGTCGACATCCAAGGTTTTTCGTTTTGGGAGCCTGGCCATACTAGTCCCCTTCGTTCCAACTCGGTAAGCAGCCTCGTGCCCGATGACGCCATCGTGTCGATCACAAGACCGAAGGATTTGACGAGACTCTACCATGTGCCTTAGAGGATCTGGCGAGATTCTCCCGGGAACGCGGTATCTTCCCCGCGAGCGGTCAAGTCCTGCTGCTACCCCTTAGGGACGGACGCCCTCCCGATTGAGGCCCGCGAACTCGCACGCTGTGGCGCGCCAGTGATTTCCGGCTCCGCACACTGCTGCAAGAGCGCTTGCCGCGAGCAGCGAAGCAGTTCAGGCAAAATCGACTGTCCGTAGTTGCCTCGCCCGACCAGGACCGCCGCTGCTTCAGCGACGATCACTTTGCTCATCGCCACACTGACTGCGTGCTCAACTGTGAGGAACATCTCGTGGAACCCGCTTGACGCTATGATCCGCCGATAGTGCCGCGGCGACACGCCCACGGCCCCTCGAATCTCAGCATCCTTCACGCCCGCCATGATGAGGTGGGCGATGAGCAGGTCGCGGGCTCGCCTGGCTGCCCGGGTGCGGCGAGGCTTCGAGGTGGGAGACGGGCTCGGCGATTGCGCTGTGGTCGTTGTCATCGTGTCACTGGGGCTCCTGGGAGGCTCTGAGGGCGTCGCGGCCAATCCGGCCGCTGCTCCGCTCGGAGGGACTGAAAAGGCGCCCAAGAGCCTTCTGAGGCCGTCCTGGGCACTTTTCTTGCCATATCTGGGCGCGCCAGCGCCGTTCACGCGCGTGTGGCCACGCTAGCCATTCGGTCGTTCCGGTGCGTTCGTCATGCTGCATTCTTTTCGGCTGCATGGCGCGCGAAGCGCGCCATAGGCAACGCGGCTCGACATTTCCGGGGCATCGCCCACCCATTGTCAGGCCTGAGCGCTGCAAACCACTTTTCTGGGCGCGCGCTAAACGGCGCGCCAGACTGGTGATTGCTTCAAAGAATCCAGCTCGATAGCGACAATCGTCTCTACAATCCAAGTCGTGGCCTAGCTACGGAGATTGTCTGATTGCTTGTCCTAATAGACGGCCCCGACAATCGACAATCGCGGATTCTGATTGTGGCGGCGAGGTCAACAATCGGGTCGACAGTCTCGACGATTCGCGGCTGCGACCGATGCTCTGGCTGTTTCGACTGGAATGCGGCTAGGCGAGTTGGCGAAGCTTCGCTGGGACGATATTGACCGGCGATCAGGGCTGATAAACGTGACCTCGGACAACAAGACTGGTTGTTCGCGGGCCGTGCCCATCAATCGGACAGCGGCGGAGGTGCTCGATGGCGTGGTTCGGCACCTGAGGACGCCTTGGGTGTTCGTAGATGCAGCCGGGGTGTCCTACGCAAGCCGGGAAGCCCGAAACCGGATCTCCAAACAAGCGAAGGCAGCGATGAAAGCAGCGGGTCTCGTGGACGCGACCTTCCACACGCTGCGCCATACGGCTGCGAGCTGGATGGTTCAGGCAGGGAGCCCGCTTGCCGAGGTGAAAGAGATCCTGGGCCATACTTCGATGCAGACGACGCTCCGCTACGCTCACTTGCGACCGGAACACCTCGTGGATAGCATGGCCGCGGTCGATGCGGCGATGCGTGAGCTGGACACCCCGGTGGACACTCCTACTCAGGGCCGGGAGCAGCAATCCAGGCAGTCCTCCCAACTCGCCGTCAACGCTCCACTTATCCGCACGCGCCCGTAGCTCAGCTGGATAGAGCAACGGCCTTCTAAGCCGTGGGTCGCAGGTTCGAATCCTGCCGGGCGTGCCAGCCAAACCCGACTCAAGAGTGATTTGCGTACGATCGTCGCCCGGGTCGCCTAACCGTACCGGGCCGTGAGGCCTCTTAGCGGTGGTCGGCGTCGATCCCCGGGCCGATCGGGAAGTCCGTCGGCTCTATCAGCCCTGACTCGGGATACACTGATGCAAACAACTGCGCACCCGGGACGGTTCCTCGGTCCCTTGCCACAACCCTAGGAGCACGAACTGTGGCGAAAGCTCAGGACAAGTTGTTAGGTGGTTGCATCTTGCTCGCTGTGCCTTTTGTTTTCATTTATTGGCTCGGAAAGGCAGTGGTCGACACCGTAGGGTGGGTCGTTCCCGCCGTGGCGGTGGTGGCACTTTTCGTGTTTGTGTACTGGGCGCAGTCCTCTTCTCGGAAAAAGCGCCGCGCGCTCCTGATGGCGAAGTACGACGACGAGCAAGTTGTCAACGACATTATCGGGCAAGTGATGTGGCAGGGTGAAACGGCGGACCAACTTCTAGAGTCCTTGGGCTCGCCAGCTGCGAAGGATGAGAAGTTGCTCAAGACGAAGTCCAAGGAAATCTGGAAGTACGGCCATGAAGGTGGAAACCGGTACCGCCTTCGCGTCACGGTTGAGGACGGTGTGGTAGTCGGCTGGGATCAACGCAGCTAGCTCAACTCGGCGGGCCGGGCTGTTTTCTCAAGCCGAGAGCCGAGTCGATTCGGTCATTTGGTGCTCGGTAGTGGCTATTGAGACACATTGTGTCGCTCGGCCCACACTGATTACCCCAACCCAACCGATGCCGGAACATTCGAAGGCGCTTTTCTTGCAGGCGCTTGAGCGCCTGGCTGATCCCAGCTCTGGCACGACATCTGCTGTGGATGGATCCCCTATATCTCGGGGGGAATCATGCTGCGCAAATGGATCAAACGCCTAGCTGTACTCGTCGCCATCGCCGTCGTCGCGATCTGGCTGATCAACAGTTCCTGGATCGCCGGACCCGGTGAGGCGAGGGCCTACCTCGTGGCCCATCGCGGCCTGGCTCAGGACTTCGACCGTGAAGGGCTCACCGGGCAGACCTGCACCGCCGCCCGGATGGTCGCAACCGACCACGCCTTGCTTGAAAACACCCTGGCCTCGATGGAGGCCGCCTTTCGTCTGGGTGCTGATGCGGTGGAGTTCGACGTGCACCCCACCACCGACGGGCGCTTCGCCGTCTTTCACGACTGGACCCTGGACTGCCGCACCGACGGAAGCGGCGTGACCCGGCAGCAGTCGCTTCAGTACCTGCAGCAACTGGACATCGGCTACGGCTACACCGCCGACGGTGGCGAGACCTTTCCCTTTCGCGGCAAGGGGGGCGGCATGATGCCGTCTCTCGAAGAGGTGTTGGACGCCTTCCCCGATCGGGACTTCGTCATCGACATGAAGGGGAGTGAGGCCGCCTCGGGAGAGCTGATGGCCCGGCGCCTGGCGGTACTTCAGCCGGGGCGGGGTGGAAAGATCTGGTTGACCGGAGGGCCACGATCGGTGGGGCCGGTAGTCGCGGTTCACCCCGAACTCGGATCGGTGACCCGGCCGCAGTTGAAGCGTTGCCTGGGCCGCTACATCGCCCTCGGCTGGAGCGGCCACGTCCCTGCAGCCTGCCGGGACAGCCTGCTGACCATTCCGGCCAACGTCGCCCCCTGGCTCTGGGGTTGGCCCCATCGCTTCGTGCGCCGGATGGACGCCGCGGGCAGCAGGGTGGTGCTCCTCGGCGACTACGGAGGAGAGGGGTTCTCGACCGGTTTCGACGATGCGTCGGCGGTGAGGGAGCTGCCCGAGGGGGTCGGCGTCTGGACCGACCGCCTCGAGCATGTCGGCCCGGCCTGGGCCGGGCGGGGTGGAACTAGTCCTTGAGGATGAAGGTCACCTTCATCACCACCCGGTATTCGGTGATCTTGCCGTCCTTGACCACCACCTTCTGGCTCTCGACCCAGGCGCCGGTGATGTTCTTGAGGGTCTTGGAGGCGCGCTTGATGCCCCGCTCGACGGCGGCGTCGAAGCCCTTCGACGAGGAGGAGATGATCTCGGTTACCTTGGCCACACTCATGGGTTTCTCCTTTATGCGGATGCCGGATTCGGATCCCGGTTCAATGCCTAGAGGTTAAATGACCCCCGCAAGGGCCTGAAGTCACGTCCGGCGCCCGGGTTGGACCGTTTCTCCCGGCGCGCTATAATCTCGCGTTGCTCCGGTCCTCCGGAGCGCGCAAGACGTGTGGTGGGTGTAGCTCAGTTGGTAGAGCACCAGATTGTGGCTCTGGGGGTCGCGGGTTCAAGCCCCGTCACTCACCCCACACCTCGCGCCCCTTTCCCGGCCCTGCCGGTCCCCGAACCCCCCAGTTGTCCCCGAACAACCCAACCGGGTGACCCTGCGCCTGCGGCGCCCAATCTTCCCGGAGTCCCGTGCCTGAGCCTCCTGCGGAGGTGCGCATGCTGTTCTCTCGTTCGCGGCCGGTGGCCGCGCTGGTTCTGGGGTTTGTCTGCGTGGCGACGGCCCTGGCCGGGCTGCCGGTGGTGGCCGGGCAGGTGGTGGATGGGCAGGTCGGGGCCGGGCAGCTGGGCGAATCTACCGGTTTCGAGGTCCGCTTCGAGCGCGACCCGGCCAGTGGAGCCCGCGTCCCGGCCTCTTTTCATGTCCGCACCCCCGAGGGGCCGCTGGACGGGCTGGTCGATATCGGCGAGTCGGTTTCGACCCTCAACGCCTGGCATCGGCTCGAGCGGATCGAGGTGGAGCTGGTCCACCGCAGTGCCGACACCCCCGACGGGGAAGTCCGCGTCTACGTGGCCGGGGCGGGTACGGTGCGCTACCGCCTGACCCGGGCCGGTGAGCTGGAGTTGATCGGACACGACATCGCCGACTGCTCACGTCTCGCCGAGTCGCGTGTCTACCGCCTGCTCGGGACGGTTCTGGCCCAACTCGAACCGGCCCTGGATGCGGTCACGGAGACCGAGGAGAACGCCTGGCGCACCCTCGTCTTCGGTTGGCTACGCCTCGCCCGCGTGTTGCCGTCGATGGTCGATGACTGCCGTGGCGTCGCACCCGATGCCGGCGGCGGGCGCTGCGTGACCCATCTCTTCTTCGACGATTGCGCCGCCTGCTGCGGTGAAGGAGGAAGGGTGGACAAGGCCTTCGCGTTCGTCTGCGGGTTCACCCGGATGATCCGCTCGCCGACAAAGGCAGATGTCTGTAACGCCATCGCCTTCGGCGTGGCGAACTGCGTCTACGAGTTCTGCGAGGGCAAGTCCGGCGACCCGGATCCCACCCGCTGCGGCGAACACTGGGACGGTATCTGCAAGAACACCTGCTGGACGCCCGGGGACGAAAGGGACGACATCGACGCGGCCTGCGACGTCGGCCACCGCTGCTGCGTCAACTGACGTCCCGGGGGCCGGTGGTGTCCACGGGCCGTCTTCCGGGACAGCTCCGGCCCCATGCTAGACTCCGATCACTTGCACGCACCCGTAGCTCAGCTGGATAGAGCANCTGCCTTCGGAGCAGAGGGTCGGGAGTTCGAATCTCTCCGGGTGTGCCAGCCAATTTGTCGGGGGACATCATGCGACATACCAAGTGGGCTTTAGCCGTGACTTGCTGTTTGCTTGTTGTGGGGCTCGGTGCGACATCGGGAACGCTGCTGGAGCGGGCTGCAGAACTGCACAAGGAAGGGGAGAACCCCGTACGGGCGCTGCTCCTTGCCACCGTTGGGAACGAAGAGGGCCAGCTTTCCAGGGTGGAGCGGAAGTTCCGCAAGAAGCTCGACGCGGTTCAGCACTATCCGATGGCCGTGCTGGTGTGTTCCGACGAGCAGGCAGCGGCACTCGGTACGCTGACCAAGGACGGGAACTGTGTCAGCTTGGCCAGTGACAGCAAGAACCAGACGAAGGAGGACTTCCTTCGGTCACTCACCCAGCGGATGGCCAAGAAGAATGAGTCGGCGTTGATGCTCGGGGAGCAGTGCTTCATCTGTGGCGACAACTCGACGCCGGAATTCCGCTATATCGGAGGCGGTTCGCGGCGCTAGCCGCGCCCTGGCTCATGGTGTCGATGCGTGCTCTTTGAGACTGCGGTAGCGGCGCTTCCAACGCACCGGCCTCACGCTCTCCTCCACCACCACGCCATCCCCATCCACCACGAACACGGCGTCGACCCGGCCGACCACCACCTTGACGTCCGCTTCACCTACGCCGCGGGTGCCGGTCATGTAGGCGTGGTCGACGAAGGCTGCGGGCATCTGTTCCCGGGGTGAGGTGAGGGTGCCCAGGGAGCGGGTGTCGATCACGGTGTCGGCGGTCAGGCAGTAGTTGCGGCGCCCGGTGAGTTCCCGGCGGAACGAGAGGCGGGTGCTGCCGTCTGGCAGGGCGGTCGCCTTGCGGGGCTCGCCCCACTCTGTCTGCAGCGCGTCGCGGGTTTCGCCTTTCCAGCTCGGCCGCTGCCACGGGTCGACGAGGACCTGGAGGTTGGCGTCGTCGCAGAGTTTCTGCACCTCGGCGGCGGATAGAGCCGGCGCTGCCTGGCGGGAGGCGCACCCGCTGAGGGCAAGGGCCAGCAGGCAGAGCGCCACCCAGGCCGGCGCTCGCGCGCGATCGGCTCGGAGTCGCCGCGACTGGGTTGCGTCAGGGTGCATTCAGGTCGCCTTTCCGCTCGATTCTTCCCTACCAGCTTAGCCCAGGCGTCAGCGGACGATCACTCCGCAGCCGAGGCTGGTCCGGTTCTTTTAAATATTACTTCCCGTCGTTCTCCCAGCGAGGTACGTTCCGAACAGTTGGAGGGGCCCCGATGAGTCGACTTGCCCTGGCGGTCTGGATGGTTGCGCTGGCCGTGCTGGCGCCGGTTCCTGCCGGAGCGGCCTGTGGAGATCCGCCGCAGCTGCTCGATACCCTGGCAGGCGACATCGTCTTCACCGTGGCCAACGACCGGCTCTACTTCGTCACCAACCATGGTTGCCCGCCGGGCACCACCCCGTGCGTTCGTATCACCGACCTCGATGGGCAGCTCTTCGCCGAGTTCCCGACCCAGGGGGGCGCCTACAGCGACATCCAGGCGCTTTCCAACGGGCGCGTGTTCCTCAGCGGTAGCCTGGGCGTCGAGCGGTATCTCGATACGGGCGGCTACCTTGGACTGCTCGACCCGGGCAATATTCAGGATCCGGGCCGCATGGATGTCGACTCCACCGGCAAGCTGCACGTCATCGACCAAGGGGGGAGCCCGGATCCACCCCTCTCGGTTCGTATCTATTTCCCCGACAGCACGTTCCTGACGAGTTACCCGGTGTCGTCGACGGTCATCGATGGGTTCGCTGTCGACGATCTGGCCCGGGGGCACTTCATCGTCAGCATTCCGAACCAGGTCGAGATCCACGACGGTAACGGGCTGCAGGGTGCGGTACCGCTGGATCGGCTGCCGGACCGCGCCAACGACATCGAACTCGATGGCGACGGCCACTACTACTTCAACCTTTCCGGGGCGACCAGCGGAGTCGAGATCGCGAACCAAGAGGGTTTCCCGGTCTGGTCGATCGGAATCGACGCCAACGATCGGACCCAGGTCACCGACGACGGGACGATCTACGCGGCGACCCCGTTCCAGACGATCGAGGTCTGGAGCGCGCTGGATCCCGACGCCGACGGCGACGGGATTGCCGATTGCGTCGACCCCGAGCCGACGATCCCTGACTTCGACGGCGACGGGCTGTCCCAGGGAGTCGATTGCGACGACCTGAACCCGGCCTGTGGGCTGGACTGTACCGACGCCGATGGCGACGCGGTCTGCGCGAGCAACGACTGCGACGACAGCATCAATACCTGTACCGACAGTTGCGTCGATGGCGACGGGGATGGCGTGTTCCTCTGTGCCGGCGACTGTGATGATGCCGAGGCGGGCTGCTCCTTCGACTGCACCGACGCCGACAACGACGGCATTGCAACCTGTGCCGGCGATTGCGATGACTTCCAGGCGGCCTGTGCGGCCGACTGCGTCACNGATCTCGACGGGGACGGAGAGCCTGCCTGCAGCGACTGCGACGATACCCGCCCCGGTTGCCGCCAGGACTGCGTGGACAACGACGGCGACGGCCTCTGCCGCTTCGACGATTGCGACGACACCCGGGCCGATTGCGGCGCGACCTGCGACGGCACCTGCGGCGACCACTGTGCCGATGAAGACTCCTCGAGCGATATCGACGGCGACGGCGTCCCCGATTGCCGCGACAACTGTCCGCTGCGTGCCGACCCCTCCCAGGCGGATGTCGATCAGGACGGGGTCGGCGATGTCTGTGACTGCGGTATTTCGGTGACCACCGCGACGGACGGGCCCTATGACGGCGAGTGTGTCTCCGATTGCACCCTGCGCGAGGCGGTGGTGCTGGCCCAGAACGGTTGCGGTATCCGGGTACCGCCCGGCGACTTCGTGGTCGACGGCGCGTTCGGCAACCTGCGAGGGGTCGGCGCCAAGGCGCTGCTCGGCGCCGGAAGCGATCAGAGCCGGATTCTCGGGACGACCTTCGAGGGGGTGGCGGCGGGTTCCCCCGACGCTTATCTCGGCGGCCTGTATCTCGATGAGGTGTTCGTCAGCGAGCCCGGGACCTACCACATCGATAGCTGCGCGATGGGGCGCCTCAGCCTGTGGGAGGGGATCGTAAACGTTCGCGACAGTGTGATCTCCGGCGGTGGAATCGGCGTGCTCGCCGACCTCGGGGGGCTGATGTATCTGACCGAATCGACGATTCGGAATAGCGGTACCGGGGTGCTCGCCGAGAACGGTGGCGGCGCAGGCGCTGATCCGGGGCGGGTCTTCCTCAACCGCTGCACCGTGGAGGACAACGGCACCGGGATCCGCACCGAGCCCAGGGGGCCGGGCCCCTTCGGCGGATTCGCCACGATCGAGCGCTCGACCATCCGGGGGAACGATGTCGGCGTGCTCCACGAAGGGGAGATGCTGACCATCTCCGACTCGACGATTGCCGAGAACCAGGGCACCGGGAACGAAGCCGGTGGCATCGTCCTCGAGAGCGGCGGGGCCGAGGTGCGCAGCAGCACCATCGTCGACAACAGTGCGGTCAACGGAGCCGGCGGGATCAGCGGCTCCGGGACCGTGGTGCTCGCCGGCACCATCGTGGCCAACAACGGCAACGGCGACTGCTCCACCACCGTCGACAGCCGCGGCTACAACCTGATCGAGCAGCCCACGGGCTGCAGCATCGTCGGGGACACTACCGGCAACATCCTCAATCAGGATCCGGCCCTGGGGCCCCTGGGAGACAACGGCGGGTCCACCGAGACCTACCGGCCGCTGGTGGGCAGCCCGGTGATCGATGCGGGTAGCCCGGTGTTTCCGGGCACCGCCTTCGCCTGTAGCGAGCGGGACCAGGCCGAGGTGGTGCGCAACCTCGGGGAGTGCGACATCGGCTCGGTCGAAGGAGACCAGAACTGTCTCGACTTCGACGGCGACGGTTTCGGCTCGGCGCCTTCGTGCTCTGCGCCGTTGGATTGCAACGACGCCTTCGGCACGATCTATCCCGGGGCGCCGGAACTCAACGACGGGCTGGACAACCAATGCCCCGGCGATCTCGGCTACGGCGTGATCGACGAGAACAGCGGGACCACCGGCTTCTTCGACCCTCTGGACAACCGGGCCTACAGCTGGCCGGTGCCGGTGGGCGCGACCTTCCACGAGACGGTGCGGGCCGAGTTGCCCGACATGTCTCTGGGCTGCACGCCCTTGGCCCTTGGCGACCTGACCGAGGTGATCGATCCGGCGATACCCGCCGCAGGGGGAGCGTTCTACTACCTGACCCGGCCGGTGCTTCCGAACCCGGGCAGCTACGGCGCGGACTCCGGCGGCACCGAGCGGGTCATCCCATGCGCGGACAGCTGCGTCGACGCAGACGGCGACGGAATCTGCGCCGCCATCGATTGCAACGATTCGAATCCGGCGTGCAGTGACGACTGCGCGCCCTGCCAGTGACCCGCTACTCGGTGCGCATCTGGGCGCCGAGGTAACGGTAGCGGCGCTTCCAGCGGATGGTCCCCAGTTCCTGTTCGGCGACCTCGCCGGCCTCGAGGATGAACTCCGCCTCCAGGCGGCCGACCACGACCGGTACCTGCAGGTCGCCGTCTCCGGGCCCCTTGCCCCGCGGGGGCGGGGCGTTGGCCGCCACGTGCCCCTGGGGATCGGGTAGGACCGAGGGCGCGGTCACCGGCGGGCTCTTGACCGCGGTGGCGCAGTAGTCCCGCTTGCCGGTCAGCTTTCGTTCGAAGGCGTAGCGCACCCGTCCGTCGTCGAGCAGGGTGACCTTCTTCGGGGCGCCCCATTGCTCTTCCAGCTCGGCGGCGGTGTAGCCGACCCAGCTCTCGGGGCGCTCCCAGGTATCGAGGGAGACCCGGCGGCCCACCTTGTCGCAAAGGTCCTGCATCTCGTCATCGAGGCCGGCCCGGTGCCAGCTGCCGCAGCCGGTGGTCAGCACCGCGACGAGCGCGACCAGGCAACCGGTGAGCCGTAGACGGGCAGGAGACCGTTGAGCCATCGGAGTGGACCTCGGGAACAGAAGAACGACGGACCCATTGTAACCGCCCGCTGCCGGGGGGCTATTCCGACTCGGGGCTGGCCTCGGCCCAGGCCTCGCCATCTTCGACACCGACCCGCAACAGCAGGGGGCGGCAGCAAACCTGGCAGTCCTCCACGTATTGCTGGGAGCTTCCCTGGGAGGGGTCGGCGGAGGTCTCGCTGGCCTGGGCGCAGTGGGGGCAGACGTAGGTCAGGGGCAGCAGCATCGCGGTGTCCCGGGCGCTAGCGGACCTCGATCTCGATGGTCTGCTCCGGTTCGCTGAGGGTGAAGCGGACCTTGTCGAATCCCGGCGGGCCGAAGCTCCCCCTCGCGTTGTTGGAGAAGCCGTAGGGTTCCTTGGGGATCCGCAGCTTGTTGGTGTCGAGCTGTTCGTTTCCGTTGCGGTCGTGGTAGACGAGGACGGCGTAGTCACCCGCGGTGAGGTCGGTCAACACCCAGCTGCAGCTCTTGTCTTCGATCGGCAGGAAGGCCTTGTGCAGCGGCGCGGTCCGCTCGGTGAAGGCCTGTTCCGAATCGTAGATCGCGATGGCGATTCCGCCGCGGTCGGATTTGAGCCCCTCGATCCGCACCGTCAGGGTCAGAGTGTCCCCGGCGGCGGCGACGCTCACCGGGAGCAGGGCGAGCAGGAGCATCGCCAGCAACAGCATCACCAGGCCGGCCAGGGACCGAAAAGGGGTGCCCGGGAAGGCTCTGGGTCGTCGTCGAGGCATCGCAGAATCTCCGAGGGGGCGGCGGGAGCGCGTCGCGCCTCCCGCTCCGACTCTGCCATGCAGCGTGGGGCCGCGCCAGCCCGCCGGGGCGGGCGGACCTTTTGCAGGTTTCGTGTTAATATCCGCGGTCCTGTGTGGGCCGCTAGCTCAACTGGCAGAGCAGCAGACTCTTAATCTGCGGGTTCGGGGTTCGATTCCCTGGCGGCTCACCACTTTAACCTTGGCCTTGCCCAACGGCGGTTCTCCGGGGCAAACAGCCTCCGGCGAACTCAGGGCAAGCGCCCTTCGCCCTAACCGGCACGCGTACCTACGACGGACGGTTACCCTTCAAAGCGCCCCACGACCCACGCGGCCCAGGCCGTGATTCCGACGACGTTTTGAAGCGCCATCCCCGGGAATGCAGCCGGGACGATACGGGGACCTGATGAAGATCGAACTGACCGATGTGAGCGACGTCAAGAAGACCCTCGAGATCGAGGCCGGCATCGACGCCGTGGCCGGCGAGACCGAGGCGGTTCTTCGCGCCTACGCCGCCAAGGCAAACATCCCGGGGTTCCGCCCGGGCAAGGCGCCGCTGACCGTCGTCCAGGCGCGCTTCAAGAGCGAGATCGACGATGAGGTCCGCGACCGTTTGATGTCCCGGCTCTACCACGAGGCGATGCACGACAAGAAGCTGCAGGTCATCGGCGACCCGGTGGTCGACGAGGTGCACTTCGAGCACGGCCAGCCCTTCCGTTTCAAGGCGACCCTCGAGGTCATGCCCGAGGTCCAGCCCAAGGACTACAAGGGCATCGAGGTCGCCCGGGAACAGCAGCCGGTCGGCGAGGCGGACATCGATCAGTTCCTCGACGAGTTGCGCCAGCAGCGCACCCAGTTGGTGACCGAGGAAGGCCGGGCCGCCGGTGTCGGCGACGTGCTGATGGCCGACGTCGCCTCGGTGGTCGAAGGCGCCGAGGCGGAGGCGGCCGAGGGTGAAGAGGCCGAGGGTGAGAAGGGGAGTGCCGCCGAGCCCGAGAATCGCGAGAACGTGATGGTCGAGGTCGGCTCCCAGCATCACCTGCCCGCCTTCAACGAGAAGCTCGAAGGGGCCACCGCCGGAGCGGAGCTCGAGTTCGCGGTGGAATACCCGAAGGAGTTCGAGCACGAGCAGCTCGCCGGCAAGAACGTGAGCTACAAGATCAAGGTCCACGAGGTGAAGCGGAAAGAGGTTCCCGAGCTCGACGACGAGTTCGCCAAGGATCTGGGCGATTTCGACGATCTGGCCGCGCTCAAGGAGCGCATCCGGGAGGATCTGACCGCCCGCCGCAAGGGAGAGGCGGACCAGGCGATGCAGCAGGCGCTTCTCGACAAGGTTCTTGTGGAAAACCCTGTCGTCCTGCCCGAAGTTCTAGTGGAGCGGGAAATCGACCAGCGTCTGGAAGATTTCGTCCGCTCGTTGATGATGCAGGGGATGGACCCCCGGCAGATGGAGCTGGACTGGAAGGACATCCGCGGCCGCCAGGAGGAAGGCGCCCGGAAGTCGGTCCATGCTCGCATCGTGCTGGACGCCATCGCCGCGGAGGAATCGGTGGAGGTCGGCCCCGAGCAGATCGAGCAGCGCATCCAGATCGAGGCCCAGCGGGCCGGACAGCCCGCCGAGGAGCTGAAAAAGCGACTCAAAGAGGGTGCTGGGATGCAAGCCCTTCAAAATCAATTGGTTAGAGAGGCTACGCTTGACTTGCTGACCTCCCTTGCTAATATTCAAGGGGAGGATGTTTAAATGCCTTTAATCCCGTATGTCGTCGAGCAGACCAGCCGCGGCGAACGGTCCTATGACATCTATTCGAGGCTCCTCAAGGACAACATCATCTTCCTTGGCGAGCCGATCGACGACCATCTGGCTAACTTGTTGATTGCCCAGATGTTGTTCCTGGAAGCCGAGGATCCGGATCGGGATATCTCGATCTACATCAACTCCCCGGGCGGTTCCGTTACCGCGGGACTTGCGATCCTCGATACCATGACCTTCGTAAAGCCTGATATCAGTACGTTTTGTGTCGGCCAGGCCGCCAGCATGGCGGCGGTGATCCTGTCGGCCGGAACCAAGGGCAAGCGCTTCACGTTGCCCAACTCCCGGGTTCTGATCCACCAGCCTCACGGCGGGGCCCAGGGCCAGGCCGCGGATATCGACATCCAGGCCCGTGAAATACTCCGGCTGCGGGAGCGGTTGAACAAAATACTGGTTGAAAACACCGGTCAGACGATGGAAAAGATCTCTATGGACACCGACCGGGATTACATCCTGGAAGCCGATCAGGCCAAGGAATACGGCATCATCGACATGGTGATCACCCAGAGAGGTTCCGAGGCCTGACCCGCGAGGGGATGGCCCGGCCAGCAGCAAAGGACTAGCTAGATGTCACGCAAGAAAGTCGAAGGCGACGGTCTCAAGTGCTCGTTCTGCAACAAGAGTCAGCGCGACGTGCGCAAGCTCATCGCAGGGCCGACGGTCTACATCTGTGACGAGTGCGTCGACATCTGTCTGGACATCATCGCCGAAGAGCGCGAGGCCGAAGAACAGGAAGGCCGCACCAAGCTGCCGAAGCCGGTCGAGATCAAGGCGTTCCTCGACGAGTACGTGATCGGCCAGGAAGAGGCCAAGAAGCGCCTCTCGGTCGCGGTCTACAACCACTACAAGCGAAACGAAATCTCCCGGCGCCGGAACGAAGTCGAACTGCAGAAGTCCAACATCCTGCTGATCGGCCCCACCGGTTCGGGTAAGACCCTGTTGGCCCAGACCCTGGCGCGGCTCCTCTCGGTGCCCTTCGCCATCGTCGACGCCACCACCCTGACCGAGGCCGGCTACGTCGGCGAAGACGTCGAGAACATCGTGCTCAAGCTGCTGCAGGCGGCGGGCAACGACGTCGAGAAGTGTCAGAAGGGCATCATCTACATCGACGAGGTCGACAAGATCGCCCGCAAGGGTGAGAACCCGTCGATCACCCGCGACGTCTCCGGCGAGGGTGTGCAGCAGGCGCTGCTCAAGATCCTCGAAGGCACCGTGGCCAACGTGCCGCCCCAGGGTGGCCGCAAGCATCCGCACCAGGAGTTCGTCCCCGTCGACACCTCGAACATCCTGTTCATCGTCGGCGGTGCGTTCGTCGGACTCGACGGCATCATCGAGCAGCGGATCGGCCGCAAGACCATGGGCTTCAACGGGGACGTCAAGGCCCGGGCCGAAAAGAACACCGGGGAGATCCTCGCCGACGTTCAGCCCGGCGACCTGGTCAAGTACGGCATGATCCCCGAGTTCGTCGGCCGCCTGCCGGTGCACGCGACCTTGACCGAGCTCGACGCTCCGGCGCTGGTCCGCATCCTCCAGGAGCCGCGGAACGCGCTGGTCAAGCAGTATCACCGCATCTTCGAGTTCGAGAACGTCGGGCTCCGCTTCACCGACGACGCCCTCGAGGCGATCGCCGAGCAGGCCATCGAGCGCAAGATCGGCGCTCGCGGGCTCCGCATGATCATGGAAGAGCTGATGCTCGAGATGATGTTCATGCTACCCTCTCAGACCGACGTCAAAGAAGTCGTCATCAGCAAAGACGTGGTGCTCAACAAGAGCAACCCGCTCGTCGTTATGGAGAAAGCGGGCTAGTTAAGTCCGGCTCGGTTTTCTCCGTCAGAAAAGTCGCTCGCTCCGGTCCGCAAGGACGGCTATCATGCCTGTGCGCCCCTTTTTTGGGCGCCGGAGGGAGTTTCTCTTGGACGCCGATCGTCCGCAGGATAGCGTGATCAGACTACCGATGGTTCCACTGCGGGACATCGTGGTGTTCCCACACACCATGGTTCCGTTCGTCGTCGGCCGTAAGCCCTCTCTGCTTGCCGTGGAGCGGGCTCTGGGCGACGGAAAGCAGCTGTTTCTCTCCACGCAACGGCGTGCGTCCGTCGACAATCCGTCGGCCGAGGAGATCAACTCCGTCGGCACGATTGCGACCATCGTTCAGCACCTCAAGAACCCCAACGGCAACGTCAAGCTGCTGGTCGAGGGGCAGGCCCGGGCGCGGCTCGTCGAGATCGACGAAGGCCCCGACGGTTACTTCGAAGTGGTGCTCGAGAAGATCGAGCAGAAGGCCGATGTCGACGCCGACCTGCAAGAGCTGATGAGCCGGGTCGCGACCCTGTTCGAACGCTACATCAAGTACTCGCCCGGTCTGCCCTACGAGACGATGCTCTCGACGGTGCGCATCAGCGACCCGAGCAAGCTGGCCGACACCATCTCCGCCCACCTGCCCATCGGCGTCGAGGAAAAGCAGAGCCTGCTCGAGATGGTTTCTCCCACCGAGCGCCTCGATCATGTGCGCAAGGTGCTCGATTCCGAGATCGAGAAACTTCGCGTGGACAAGAAGATCCACAACCGCGTGAAGAAGCAGATGGAGAAGGCGCAGAAGGAGTACTACCTCAACGAGAAGATGAAGGCGATCCAGGAAGAGCTGGGTCGCAAGGACGAGCGGGTCAACGAGGTCGAGGAGTTCCGGCTCAAGATCGAGAAGTGCAAGATGCCCAAGGAGGCCAAGGAAAAGGCCCTCCAGGAACTCAAGCGCCTCGAGGTCATGCCGCCGGTCTCGGCCGAGGCCACCGTCTCGCGCAACTATCTCGAGTGGTTGCTCTCGGTGCCGTGGTCGAAGAAAAGCCGCGAGCTCAAGGACATCGAAAAGGCCGAGTCGATCCTCGACAGCGATCACTACGGCCTGGACAAGGTCAAGGAACGCATCCTCGAGTTCCTCGCGGTGCGCCGGCTGGTGTCCAAGCCCAAGGGCTCGATCCTCTGCCTGGTCGGACCTCCCGGTGTCGGTAAGACATCGTTGGCCCGATCGATCGCCCGGGCCACCGGCCGCAAGTTCGTGCGGCTCTCGCTGGGTGGCGTTCGCGACGAGGCCGAGATCCGTGGCCACCGCCGCACCTACATCGGTGCGTTCCCCGGTCAGGTCATCCAGATGATGAAGAAGGCGGGCACCAAGAACCCGGTGTTCCTGCTGGACGAGGTCGACAAGATGGCCGCGGACTTCCGCGGCGATCCGTCGGCGGCGCTGCTCGAGGTTCTCGATCCCGAGCAGAACCACACTTTCCTCGATCACTACCTCGACACCGAGTACGACCTCAGCGAGGTGATGTTCATCGCCACCGCCAACGTGATGCACACCATCCCGCCGGCGCTGCGCGACCGCATGGAGGTGATCCGCCTCCCCGGGTACACCCTGCGCGAGAAGATCGCGATTGCCGAACAGTACCTGGTGCCGCGGCAGATCAAGGAACACGGCCTCAAGAAGTTCGAGGTCTCCTTCGAGCAGGAGGCGATCCGCGAGATCGTCGAGCGCTACACCAAGGAAGCCGGCGTGCGTAACCTCGAACGCGAGGTCGCCTCGGTTTGCCGCAAGCTGGCGCGTAAGGCGGTTGCCGACAAGCTCGAGGACAAGCCCGAGATCACTCCGGCCAAGGTGCTCGAACTCCTGGGGATCCCGCGCTATCAGCCGCCCCGCGAGCAACAGCGCAAGCCGGAGATCGGCGTCGCCACCGGGCTGGCCTGGACCGAGACCGGCGGTGAGATCCTGCCGATCGAGGCCACCCTCATGCGGGGCCGCGGCAAGCTGACCATCACCGGGCAGTTGGGTGACGTGATGCAGGAATCCGCCCAGGCGGCGATGTCCTGGGTCCGCTCTCGGGCCGAGCGCCTCGGCATCGACCCGCTCTTCTACCGCAAGTACGACATCCACGTGCACGTCCCCGAAGGCGCCATCCCCAAGGACGGCCCCTCGGCGGGCATCAGCATGGCCACGGCCCTGGTATCGCTCCTGGCCGAGGTCACGGTCCATCCCAACGTGGCGATGACCGGCGAGATCACCCTCCGCGGCAAGGTGCTGCCCATCGGCGGCGTCAAGGAGAAGGTGCTGGCCGCGTACCGCTACGGCGCGGATACCGTCGTACTGCCCAAGGACAACGAGAAGGACCTCTCAGAGGTCCCCGATGACATCAGCAGCAAGCTCTCGTTCCATCTGGTGGAACACATGGACAAGGTGCTCGAAGTCGCCCTGTCCGGCCCGCTGACCGCCCTCGAGATGCCCGGCAAGGATCCCGAAGGTTCGATCGGCGAGCGAGATGCCGGGAGCCCAGTCAACTAGCGTCTGACGTCGCCGGCATGCGTCGGTGGCCAAAGGCGGTCCGAGTTCGGATCGAGTCCGTTGAAGGTTCTGTCGAGTCGTTTCGAGCGCGCTACCGCGCGGCCGCAGGATGAGCCGCAGGCGGCGGGGCGCGACGTGGTTTTCCTTGGGAGATCCAACGTCGGCAAGTCGTCGTTGATCAACCGGCTGCTCCGTTCGGGCAAGCTGGCCAAGACATCGTCGACGCCGGGTAAGACACAGACGGTCAACTTCTATCGCATCAACGAAGCCTTCTACTTCATCGACTTGCCGGGCTACGGCTTTGCCAAGGTGCCCAAGTCGGTGCAGGCCCAGTGGGCTCCGATGATCGAGGGCTTTCTCGAGCGGCGGCGGGACCGGATCGCGATCGCGCTGATGCTCGTCGACTCACGACACAAACCGACCCGGCTCGACCGGGCGATGAAACAGTGGTTGGAACACTACGACGTCCCGCATCTGATCGTGGCCACCAAGGCCGACAAACTGTCGGGCAACAAACGAACGGCCGCGGCGCGGATTCTGGCCGATGAGTTCGGACCCTTCCCCGAAGACGGGGCACCGATTCTCGCGTCCTCCAGCACAGGGCTGGGTATCCGTCAGATCTGGGCACACTTGGATCGGGCATTGACATGACCAAACAGCAGGAAGCTCCGACGAAGACCGAATCACGGCGGCCCCGCCGGAAGCGGTCCAAGCCGGCCTCCCGGAAGGGCTCTCGCAAGGAAGCCCAAAACGGCACCAACGGCACCAACGGCGAGATCGAGGCCGCTGCCGTCGAGGGCGCCGAAGAGTTGGCCCTGGACATCCGTGAGCTCAAGAACCGCGACGCGGCGAGTCTTGTCGAGATGGCCAAGGAGCTTCAGATCGAGAACGCGACCAACCTGCATCGCCGCGAGTTGGTCTACCGGGTGATGCGCGCCTACTCGGCGCAGAACGGCACCCTGGTGACCGAGGGAGTGCTGGAGAAGCTCTCCGACGGCTACGGGTTCCTGCGGGCCCCCGACGCCAGCTATCTGCCGGGGCCCGACGATGTCTACGTCTCCCCGTCGCAGATCCGCCGCTTCAACCTGCAGACCGGCGATACCGTCTGTGGCCAGATCCGGTTGCCCAAGGCCTCGGAGCGCTACTTCGCGCTCTCCCGGGTCGACACCGTCAACGACGTGACCCCCGAGCAGGCCAAGACCCGCAAGCGCTTCGACAAACTGACCCCGGTCTATCCCGACGTGCGGCTGCGCGTCGAGTCGCCGGGTGAGGATATCTCCGGCCGGGTGCTGGACCTGATGGTGCCTCTGGGAAAGGGGCAGCGCGGCCTGATCGTCTCGCCGCCGCGTACCGGAAAGACGATGATGCTGCAGGCCATCGCCCACGCGCTGGCCGACAACCATCCCGAAGTGAAGCTGATGGTGCTGCTCATCGACGAGCGCCCGGAGGAGGTCACCGACATGGTGCGCTCGGTCAAGGGGGACGTCATCGCGTCCACCTTCGACGAGCCCGCCGCCCGTCACGTGCAGGTCGCCGAGATGGTGATGGAGAAGGCCAAGCGCCAGGTCGAGGCGGGCCATGACGTGGTGCTGCTCCTCGACTCGATCACCCGCCTCGCCCGGGCCTACAACGCCGTGATGCCCGCTTCGGGCAGGGTGCTCTCCGGCGGTCTCGACTCCGCCGCGTTGGCCAAGCCCAAGCGTTTCTTCGGCGCCGCCCGCAAGGTCGAGGACGGCGGTTCGCTGACCATCCTGGCCACGGCCCTGGTCGACACCGGCTCTCGGATGGACGACGTGATCTTCGAGGAGTTCAAGGGTACCGGCAACATGGAGATCAACCTCGATCGCCGTCTGGCCGACCGCCGGGTCTTCCCCGCGGTGGACCTGCTGCGCTCGGGAACGCGCAAGGAAGAGCTGCTGCTGACCCAGCGAGAGATCGATCGCAGCTGGGTGCTGCGCAAGGTGCTGCAGCAGATGTCGCCGGTCGAGGCGATGGAGCTGCTGCGCGAGAAGATGACCAAGACCAAGACGAACGAAGAGTTCCTGGACAGCATGGCGGGGTAAGGGATGGCGACGGCAACCATGGACGCGAAGCTGCTCGAGAAACTCGAGGGCTTGGAAAAACGCTTCGAAGAGCTCAACGAGTCGATGGCCGACCCCGAGGTGGTCGCCGACCGTGAGAAGTACAAGGAAGTCACCAAGACCTACACCGAGCTCAAGCCGATCGTCGAGAACTACCGTGAGTTCCGCGCGGCCACCGAGGAGCTCGAGGGCTCCAGGGAGTTGCTGAACTCCGGCGATCCCGAAATGGCGGAGATGGCCGGGGAGGAGGTCACCCGTCTGGAGGGCCGCCTCGAGGAGCTGGAGCAGGAACTGAAGGTTCTGCTGCTGCCCACCGACCCCAACGACGCCCGCAACGTGGTGCTTGAGATCCGCGCCGGCACCGGCGGTGACGAGGCGACCCTGTTCGCCGCCGAGATGTTCCGCATGTACTCCCGCTTCGCCGAGAGCACCGGCTGGAAGGTGGAGACGATGGATGTCTCCGAGAGCGCCGCCGGAGGCGTCAAGGAAGTCGTGGCGATGATCGAAGGGGACCGGGTCTTCAGCCGGCTCAAGTTCGAGAGCGGCGTGCATCGCGTGCAGCGGGTGCCCGAGACCGAGGCCCAGGGCCGGGTGCATACCTCGGCGGTCACCGTCGCGGTCCTGCCCGAAGCCGACGACGTCGAGGTCGAGATCGACGAGAAGGACATTCGCCTCGATACCTTCTGCTCGTCGGGCCCCGGCGGCCAGAGCGTCAACACCACCCAGTCGGCGGTGCGGATTACCCACCTGCCCACCGGTCTCGTGGTTCAATGTCAGGACGAGAAGTCCTGGCACAAGAACAAGGCCCAGGCGATGAAGGTCCTGCGCTCGCGGCTCTACGACAAGATGGTCCAGGAGCAGCACGACGAGATCGCCAAGGAGCGCAGCTCGCTGATCGGCTCCGGCGATCGCAGCGAGAAGATCCGTACCTACAACTTCCCCCAGAACCGGGTCACCGATCACCGCATCAAGCTGACGGTACACAACCTGACCCAGGTGATGGAAGGGGAGCTGGGTAACATCGTCGAGGCGCTGGTCTCCCAGGATCGCGCCGACCGCCTGCGGGCCGAGATGTAGCGCCCGGCGGCGGCGCGCCCACTGCGTTGCCCGCACTCGCCGGCTGACCAGCGAGACCCGCCCGACCGCAGTCTGAACAGGCCATGATCGATCGAGACGAGCCCAGGCCCCCTACGACCGTTGCCGCGGCGCTCGAGCGCGCAACGACCAGGCTCGAGGGCTCCGGGGTCGAAGAGCCCCGGCTCAACGCAGAGCTGCTGCTGTCCTGCCTGCTGGGCTGCGACCGTGGCGGGCTGTTCGTGCGCCGACCCGACATCCTCGCCGAGGATGTTCTCGGGCCCTTCGAGTCGGCGGTGGTGCGCCGGGCCAATCGCGAGCCGCTCCAGTACATCACCGGGTTCCAGGAGTTCCACGGGGTGGACATCGCCGTCGATTCCCGGGTGCTGATACCCCGTCCCGAGACCGAGGGCCTGGTCGACGCGGTGTTGAGTCTGGAGCTTCCCGGCGAAGCCCGGGTCCTGGACCTCGGCACCGGCAGCGGCTGCATCCCGATCGCCCTGGGTGTGAAGCGGCCCGGGTGGCGCCTGTCGGCACTGGAAGCGTCGGCGGATACCCGCGCCGCCGCCGAGAGCAACGTCGCGCGGGTCGACCGCGATCATCCGGGGTTGCTGAAACGTGTCGAGGTGGTCGGTGGAGATTTCGCCCGGCCCCCCGCCGAATGGCGTGGAGCCTTCGACGCCGTGGTGAGTAACCCGCCCTACGTGACCGAGCTGGAGTGGCACGGACTGGAGCCCGAGGTGCGGGACTGGGAGCCCAAGCAGGCGCTGGTCCCCGGGCCGAGCGGCCTCGAGGCCTACGAGGCCCTGATTCCCGCCGCGGCCCGGCTGCTGCGCCCCGGCGGTTTCCTGCTGCTGGAGATCGGCTACGGGCAGGCCGACCCGGTTCGCAAGATCGCTACCGAGGCCGGCTACGAGGAGATCGCGGTGCAGGACGATCTGCGGGGCATTCCCCGGGTGGTTATCGCCCGCTCGCCCGCGGCATGAGCCACCGCTATCATCCCGGCATGATCAACCTCGACGAAGCGCGCAAGATCCTGCTGGATGCCGTATCCCCCCGTCCCGTGGCCGAGGTACCCCTGTGGGGCGCCCGGGGGCGGGTGCTGGCTATCGACGTGGCTGCCGACCGGGACTTCCCACCGACCGACCGCTCCGCCATGGACGGCTATGCCCTGCGCGCCGCCGATGCTGCCGAGGCCGGCACCGTGCTGAAGCCGGGAGGCGAGGTCCGCGCCGGGCAGGCGGTGGGGGAGACCCGGGTCGAGCCCGGACACGCGGTGCGGATCTTCACCGGGGCCATCGTGCCGCCGGGCGCGGACACGGTGGTGATGGTCGAGCACACCGAGGAGACCGAGGCCGGCGTGCGGTTCGTCCACGCCGTCGAACCCGAGCGCAACATCCGCTACCGGGGAGAGGATCGCCCGGCAGGCGCCCCCGTGCTGGCCGCGGGCACGCCCGTAGGTGCGGCGCAGATTGCCGCGCTGGCCTCGGTGGGGTGCACCACCGTTCCGGTCCACCAAGCGCCCCGGGTCGCCGTGCTCTCCACCGGAGACGAGATCGTCGACCCCGCGGAAACCCCCGCGGATCATCAGGTGCGCAACAGCAATGCCGCGGCGCTGGTCGCCCAGCTTCAGGAGATGGGACTCGACGGGCACTATCTCGGCGTCGCTCCCGACGAGCCCCAGGGGCTCGGCGAGGCGCTGCGCGAAGGGTTGTCCCACGACGTGCTGCTGATCACCGGCGGTGTGTCCGTCGGCAAGTACGACCTCGTCGGTCAGGCGCTGGAGCAGGCGGGCACCGAGGTGCTGTTCCACAAGGTGGCGATGAAGCCGGGCAAACCGGTGCTGGCCGGCCGCTGCGGCCCCTGTCTCGTGATGGGGCTCCCGGGCAACCCGGTCTCGACCTTCACCGGCTTCGTGACCCTGGTTCAACCGGCGCTGCGCAAGATGCTGGGCCATGCCGATCCCTTCGTCGGTGAGATCGAGGCGGCGCTCGACGCGCCCCTCAGGGCCCGGGGGCCACGTGTCACCTTCCACCTGGCGCAGCTGCGGCAGACCGCAGAAGGCTGGCACGCCGCGCCGGTGACCAACGCCTCGTCGGGGGATGTGCTGTCGCTGAGCGGAGCCAACGGCTACGTGATCACCCCGGTGGGTTCGGCCGGGGCCGAGGCAGGGGAGCGGCTTCCCGGACTGCTCTGGTCGCCGCCGGGTTCCTGAGCGGCGCTGCGGCCCACCTGGGCCGCGTTTGCATCGCCGGCTTCTCGTCGGGCTGTCGACTGGGATAACCTCTCGGCATGAGATACGTCGTCGCCTTGGCCTGTCTGTTGTCATGCCTCTCGGTCGCCGCGTCCTCGGGCTCCGATGTCCGAGCGCCCGAGGGGCACGCCAAGCTCGTCGAGCTCTTCCTCGACTGGCGTGCATTCGAAAACCCTCCGCTGCTTGACGGGGCGCCGGACTACACCGCTGCCACGTTCGACAAACGGCAGCCCGAGTTCGAATCGCTGCGGAAGCGTCTTGGCGCGATCAATCCGATTCAATGGCCCATTGAGTACCAGGTCGACTGGCACCTCGTGCGGGCCGAGATGAACGGCTACGACTTCAATCGCCGGGTGCTGCGGCCCTGGGAGCGCGACCCCGCGTTCTACAAATCGGTCTGGACCTACAAGAGCGACGTGCCCGCTCACGAGGGGCCGACCCACCACGCCGTGGTGGAGCTCTGGAGCTACGAGTTCCCCTTGAGTGCCGCCGAAGAAAAGCGGCTCATCGCGGAACTTGCCGTGATTCCACCTCTGATGGAACAGGCGCGCAGGAACCTAACGGGCAATGCCCGGGACTTGTGGGTTACCGGGATCCGCGACATACGCCGTCAGCGTGCGGTGCTCGAGGGTATCGAGACCGAGAACCGGGAACTGAGGAAGGCGCTTGCTGCATCGATCCGCGCCACCCAGGAACTGGTCGACTGGCTCGAGGCCGAGGCTCCGAAGAAGACCGGCCCTTCGGGCATCGGCAAGGACAACTACACCTGGTACATGCAGCACGTGCACCTGGTGCCGCTGACCTGGGAAGACGAGGTGCGGCTGCTGAAGCGTGAGCTGGATCGGGCCTGGGCTTCCCTCAAGCTGGAAGAACATCGCAACCGTCACCTGCCGCCGCTGAAGCCCGCGTCGAGCCCCGAGGAGTACGACGCCCTGGCCGACCGGGGCGCGACCCAGTTGATGGATTTCCTGCGTGACGAGGAGATCCTGACCGTCGAGCCCTACATGGAGACGGCGCTTCGAGAGCGGCTCGGCCGCTTCGTCCCCGAGGAGACCCGCAACTTCTTCTGGATCGTGACCCACCACGACGCGCGACCGCTCTACAGCCACTTCTACCACTGGTTCGAACTGGCCCGGATGGAGCAGACCCCCCACCCGAGCCCGATCCGCCAGGGCGCGCTGCTCTACAACATCTTCGACAGCCGCAACGAGGGTACCGCCACCGGGGTCGAGGAGATGTTCATGCACGCCGGGCTCTACGACGACACGCCGCGAGCCCGGGAGTTGATCTGGATCATGCTGGCCCAGCGGGCGGCCCGGGGGCTCGGTTCTCTCTACGCCCACGCCAACGAAATGACGATGGAGCAGGCGGGGGCGGTCCACATGGAATGGACGCCCCGGGGCTGGATGAAAACCGAAAAGGAGCTGCTGATCTTCGAACAGCACCTGTATCTGCGCCAGCCCGGCTACGGCACCAGCTATATCACCGGCAAGTACCTGCTGGAGCGCACCCTGGCCGACTACGCCAAGCAGCTCGAGGAGGGGGGCGAGGCGTTCAGCCTCAAGGACTTCTTCGACTACCTCAACCGGGTCGACAGCATCCCGATCGCGCTGGGGCGCTGGGAGATGACCGGGCTGGATGACGAGGTGCGAGGGCTGGGAACGGGCAAGTAGCGAAGCTAGGCGTCGAAAGCCCAGGCAGTCCGCGTTCGCGGACGATGGTCGGCGCCGTATCGAATCCGCATTCGCGGACTCAGGGTTGCGGTACCGACGAGTCCTTGATCAGCAGCAGTCCGTCGAAGTGTTTGCGCAGGATCATCGAGTCGCCGCGGGACAGATCGATGAAGCTGTCGTGGACGGCGATCTCCCGGTCTAGCCATGCCCAGCGGCGGTGCGGTTGCGGCGGGAAGTCGAGGAAACCGATCGGTGCCTCCATCCCGAGGATCACGTGCTTGATGTCGAGCCGCTGCTCATCCGGCGGGCTGAGAGGTTCGGGCTTGCCGGAGTTGTCGGCGAACTCACCCCGCCCCGAGTAGGCTCCCAGGACGTAGGAGGACCGGTCGAGCAACCCCTCCAGGTACTCGCCCATGACCTCCTCGCGTTCGTTGTGGCGGGCGATGTGGAAGTTGTGGCCGATGACGATGATCTTGCGGCCGGGATAGATCTGCTCGGCCAGCCAGGCGACGTTCTCTGCCATCATCCGGTCCCGGGCGGCCCAGCGTTTGTTCCAGTCGTTGTCCCGGCGGAAGGCGAGCATGTAGCGCAGGAACTCGGCGCGGTTCTCCAGCGTACGCAGGATGTACTCCCGGTGGTGCTGGATCGAAGCTTCCGCCGGCCGGGCGTCCGTTGGGTCGTCGCCGCGGGCGGTTTCGATGCGCCGCGCGAGTTCCTCGTAGTCCCGGATCAGTTGTTCGACGTCTGCGGCGAAGCCTGTGACCGGCGCTTTGAAATCCCGAAGCTTCAGATAGGCCTGCCCGTAGCGCTGCTCGAGGTCGGCGCCGACCGCCCCGGTCGCGCCGTCGCCGGCGAGAAAGGCGTCGAGCCAGGCCCGGAAGCCGCCGCCGGTCCGCTGCACATCGAAGCCGTCGAGGGAGAGACCCTGCTCCAGGGCGTAGGCGAATAGCTCGCGCATTTCCGAAGTGCGCCAGCCTCCGAACATGGCTCCGTTCAGCCCGGCCGCGGAGGGCTCGGTGCGGGCCATGGCGGTCGCGACCTCGCCGAAGCCGGCTTCCAGCAAGATCACGTCGAAGCCGAGACGCTCATGCATCTCCCGGACGAGCCTGGTGCGCAGCGCGAACACCTCGCGGGACCCGTGGTTGGGTTCACCGAGGTACAGCACCCGGGCATCGCCGACCGCCCGGGCGATCCGTTTCCAGCCGCGGGCCGAGAAGGCGCCGTCGGGGCCGGCCGCGACGAGGCGGCGGTCGAGGCTTCGTCGGGCCTCGGGATCCAGGCCGGGCGGGACGATCTCGCCGGGCTTGTCGTCGCCCACGAGAACCCCGCCCCACAGGGCGAGGCAAAGCATGACGAGGACAGTCCTCGCCCGAGGCGGCCCGAACAGCGTTGCCCGGAATTCCATGTAGGGGAGTCTACTTCGTCGCCGGTGCCGCCGCGGCGCCTCGCTGCCCGCTCTGCACGATGGTCATCAGCGCCGTGTAGCCGTAGCCGATCTGGAACAGCATCAGGAACGGTACCGCGCCCCACAACCCCGAGGCGATCACCGCCGACAGCCCGACGGTGAAGTAGACCGTCAGCGCCAGCTCGATCCAGGTATCCAGGCTCAGGCCCCCGCGGTACTTGCGACTGGAGATGCCTTCGCCCCGGTTGAGGTTGTACTTGGGGGTGCGGCGGAAGGGGGACTCGTGCCCCACCAGCGCCTGCAGCACCGCCTTGGCGTTGTTGACCGAGAGGCCGATGCCGATGGCCATCAGGAACGGGATCCAGCGGGCGATACCGCGCCAGGACCCGAGGGCTTCCCGTTGAGCCACGATGTAGAACCCGGCGACAGACAGCGACGACAGGGTGAAGATCGGCAGATCGATGAACAGCACCTGCCAGGCGGCCTGGCTGCCGCGGAGCCAGACCGAGGGCACCACCAGGATCGCCAGGGCGACCATAAGCACGTAGCCGATGTTGGCGGTCAGGTGCATCACCGCTTCGGTCTTGACCATGAACGGCAGGTCGCTGCGCAGCAGTCTGGGCAGCAGCTTGCGGGCGGTCTGGATCGATCCCTTGGCCCAGCGGTGCTGCTGGGTCTTGAACGCGCTGACCTCGACCGGCAACTCCGCCGGCGTGACCTCGTCGGGCAGGTAGACGAACTTCCAGCCCTTCATCTGCGCCCGGTACGAGAGATCCAGATCTTCGGTCAGGGTGTCGTGCTGCCATCCGCCGGCGTCGGCAACCGTGGTCTTGCGCCAGATGCCGGCGGTGCCGTTGAAGTTGAAGAAACGTCCCGAGTGGTTGCGGGCGGTGTGCTCGATGACGAAGTGGCCGTCGAGCAGCATCGACTGCACCCGGGTCAGCGCCGAGTAGTTCGGGTTGAGGTGCCCCCAGCGCGCCTGGACCATGCCGACCTTGTCGTCGGTGAAGTGATGGATCAGGCGCTGGGCGAAATCGGGCGGCGGCACGAAGTCGGCATCGAAGATCGCGATGAACTCACCCCGGGCGACCTGCTGCCCTTCCTCCAGCGCCCCGGCCTTGAACCCGGTGCGGTCGGTGCGGTGGATCAGCTTGATGTCGATGCCCTCGGCGCGTTTGCGCTCGACGATCTCGCGGCAGATGGTGGTGGTCTCGTCGGTGGAGTCGTCGAGGACCTGGATCTCCAGCCGGTCCCGGGGATAGTCCAGGTTGCAGACCGCATCGATCAGACGCGGCGCCACGTACATCTCGTTGAACAGGGGGAGCTGGACGGTCAGCACCGGTAGCTCGTCGAAGCGGCGAGCGGGGGTACAGTCCCGGCGCCGGTGCCGGGCATAGAGCCAGATCAGGTACCAGCGATGGGCACCGTAGGCACTGAGCGCGAGCAGTATCGCGAAGTACGCGCCCACGATCAGCCAGCGAAAAACAGGATCCACGAGCTCTGCCACCCCTCATCGGCCCCTGTGAAGGTGCCGGACGTACCTCTACAATGCCACGCGTGGCCTCCGCCGATACAAACCGCCACGGTAGCGGATTTATTCTAGCCCTCGCCATTCTGTCGGCGATCTCTTATCTGGGCCTGGCGTTGGCCGGAGATCTCCGCGGCGAGCTGCCGTGGTTTCTGGGGGCTTACGCCGGCCTCACCGGCGGCATGGCGGCCGCCTGGTGGCTCTGCCGCAAGGGCGGCCGGCACCCACTCAGGATGGCCCTGATCGCAGGCCTCGTCTTTCGCCTCCTTGCCGCGTGGGGCGATCCGATGCTCTCAGACGATCTGTACCGCTTCCTGTGGGACGGACGGGTCCAGGAGGCGGGGATCCACCCTTTCGCCCACGCCCCTCTGGACGAGGAACTGGCCGAACTGCGGGATGACGACTGGGCGCGCATCAATCACCCGGAACTGCGTACGATCTACCCACCCCTCGCCGAGATGTTCTTCCTGCTGCTGGCCTTCCTCGGTTCCGGGCCGACCTTGCTCAAATTGTCGGTCGGGCTCCTGGACTTCGGCGTCTGCCTGCTGCTGTTGCACATGCTCGATGTGCGGGGCTTCCCTCGACCCCGGGTCGTGCTCTACGCCTGGTCGCCGTTGGCGATCCTGGAGACCGCGGGCAGCGGCCACATCGAACCCCTGGGCACGTTGCTGGTGCTGGTCGCCCTGACCTTCCTGCGACGAGAGCACGGCATCGCTGCGGGCGGAGCGCTGGCCGGGGCGGTGCAGGCCAAGTTGATGCCCTTGATCTTGCTGCCGATGGTGCTGGCCCACCGGCTGCGCCAGGTCGGCCGCGCGGGAGCGCTGCAGGCGCTCGGCGCCTTCACCCTGGTGTTCGTCGCGCTGCTGCTGCCCTACGCCCTGACCGGGCCCGCGGTCGGCTCGGGGCTCTTCGCCTACGGCGAGCGTTGGGAACACAACGCCTTTCTCTACGCCGGGCTCGAGGGCCTGCTCCGGGAGTTCGATCCGTCGAGCTTGCTCAAGCAGCTGATCGGATGGCTCAAATCCACCTTCGGCGGCTCGTTCTGGGATGCGCTCTATCCCTACGTCTGGCCCCGGGAGGTCGCCCGCATCCTGGTCGCCGCCGCGGCCGGCGGCCTGGCGCTTCTGATCGCCTGGAAGGGGCGGAACCCCGAGAGGCAGGCATTGACCACCCTGGGAGTGGTCTTGCTGCTTTCGCCGACGGTGCACCCCTGGTATGTGCTGTGGGTCCTGCCCCTGGCCTGTCTGCTGGTTTCCCGGGGCTGGCTGTGGCTGGCGCTGACGGTGCCGGTGTCCTACATCGGTTGGGAAACCGACGTGCCCTGGAGCATCCGTTGGCTGCAGTACGGCCCGGCGTTGGTGCTGCTGGCCGTCGAGTTCTTCGAGTCGAAGCTCCGGCGCAGCGGCTCACCTCAGCGTCTATGATGCGCCCATGGCCACACTCGACCGCATCCTGAAACGGGCGGCTGACCTGGACAAGGTCATCGCCCTTCCCGAAGCCACCGATCCGCGCACCGTCAAGGCGGCGAGCCGCCTGGCCGCCGAGGGTATCGCCCGGCCGCTATTGATCGGGGATGTCGCCGCGGTGGAGGCCACCGCCGTGTCCGCCGGGGTGTCCCTGGGCGACGTGGCGTTGATCGACCCCGGGGACGAGACGATGCGCCGGGGCTGCCGCGCCGCCGTGCGCGCCGCCACCCAGCATCGGCCGATGGAAGAGGAGGCCCTCGAGGACCTGCTCGACGACCCGCTGTACTTCGCCGCGGCCTTGGTGCGCAGCGGCCAGGCCGACGGAACCGTGGCCGGGGCGGTGCATACCACCTCGGACACCCTGCGGGCGGCGCTCAAGGTGATCCGGCCGGCGCCGGGCGCGGCCGTGGTCTCCTCGTTTTTTCTCATGGAGCTACGCCGGCCCACCGAGGCGGGGGAGTCGGTGCTGGCCTACGCCGATTGCGGCATGGTCCCCGACCCCGATCCGGTCCAGCTGGCGGACATCGCGATCCGCACCGCCGGCCAGTACCGGCTGTTGCTCGAGCGAGAACCCAAGGTGGCGCTCCTGTCCTTCTCGACGAAGGGGAGCGCCTCCCACGCCGACGTGGACAAGGTCACCGAGGCCCTGGCCCGTATCCGCAAGGACGCCCCCGGCCTCGAGGTCGACGGCGAACTCCAGGCCGACGCTGCGCTGGTGCCCGCCATCGGCGAAAAGAAGGCCCCCGGCAGCCCGGTCGCCGGCCGGGCCAACGTGCTGGTCTTCCCCGATCTGGGGGCCGGCAACATCGCCTACAAGCTCACCGAACGATTGGCCGGGGCCACGGCGGTGGGGCCGATTCTCCAGGGACTTTCGCGTCCGGCCAACGACCTGTCACGTGGATGTCAAGAAAGAGATGTCGTGTTTGCAGCAGCCGTTACCGCCGTGCAAGCCGAAGACGCCGGGTCGTAATACAATCGTTGCATCAAGAGGCCGGCACGACGCAGTCTTCAGGGGGTGAAGGCGGCAGGGATCGGTCCCGGCAATCGGTCACGGAGGTGGACAGTGGCTGCCGGAAAGGGGCACGGCGGGAAGCAGGGTCGGGGAGGTAGACCTCCCAAGCGAACCCCGCCTCCCGATGATACGGGCAAGGAAGCGGAGTACCTCGAGAAGACCAAGGACGCGCGTGTGCCGGTCAGCGTCAAGCTGGTCGACGGGCAGCTCGTCCATGGCACCATCGAGTACTACGACGTCGCGATGATCAAGATCACGGCCGCCGATGGGCCGAACCTGTTCCTGCGTAAGGACCAGATCCGCTACATGTGGGAAACCGAGGAGAGCGGCTGATCGAGGCCGCCCTCCCTTCGTCTCCACCTTCTAGCGAACCTGGGTTCCCGGCGGAACCGGGTCGTCGAAGCTCGCCACGATCGGGCGCCCGTCGAGGTCCGCCGCGAGCAACATGCCCTCGCTGACCACTCCCCGCAGCTTGGCCGGCTTGAGGTTGGCGACGACGATGATGCGTTTGCCGACGAGTTGCTCCGGCGTGTAGGCCTTGGCGATCCCCGCCACCAGTTGGCGCTGTTCATCGCCCAGATCGATCCGCAGCTTGAGCAGCTTGTCCGCGTTCTCGATCTTCTCGACTTCGAGCACCTGGGCCACCCGCAGCTGCACCTTGAAGAAGTCGTCGATGCTGATCTTCGGCTCCGGTTTCTCCTCGGGAGCCTCGGGTTTGGCGTCGGGCGCAGGCGAGCCGGCAGGCGGCTGGGCTTCGGGCTTGTTCTCGTCCACGATCGTCTCTCCTTGCCTAGCGTTTCCGGGCCAGGCGTTTCTTGGCGGGCAGTTCGCGATAGGCGCGCAGAGCGGCCTCGCGGACGGCCTCGAGGGATACCTTCTTCTTGCGCGCCAGGGTGGCGCATTCGTCGTGCTCCGGCCAGGCCCGTACGATCTCACCGTCGAGAATGCCGACCTTGAGCGTCACGGCCCCGTAGGGTGTCTTCACCCGGGCGGTCTCCCGGGGGAGCACCCGCCGCCGTTCCCGGCGGTAGCGTAGGCCGAGGGTTCCGGTTTCGCGGAACACCAGGTCCGACAGGGACATGAAATCGCCGGGGGCGCAGAGTGCGGTCAACGCGTGCCCGCTGCGGCCCTTCTTCATCGTCACCGCCGCGGTGGTCACGTCGAGGGCGCCCGCCTCGAGCAGGCGTTCGCAGGCGTGAGCCAAGCGCTGGGGATCGATGTCGTCCATCGCCCACTCGAGGACCACCACCTCGTCGCCGGCCCCTTCCTCGACGACGTCTCCGCTGTGTCCCAGGACCATGCGCAGGGCGTTGGGGTCATCTTCCCTTTCCCGCGAGCCTGCACCGTAGCCGATCGTCTCGGGAGTCATCGCCGGCATCTCACCCCATTCATCGGCGAGGGTCGTGAGCAGCGCGGCGCCGGTCGGGGTCAGGTGCTCGCCGGGGATGTCCCCGGCGAAGACCGGCACGCCCCGGCAAAGGAGCGCCGTCGCCGGAGCGGGGATCGGATACACGCCGTGGGCGCAACGCACCTGCCCGAAACCGGTGCGCATCGGTGAGACGACGATCCGGTCGGGGGCGAGCCGGTCCAGCGCGAAGCAGGTGCCGACCACGTCGACGATGGCGTCGATGCCGCCGGCCTCATGAAGATGCACGCTGTCGAAGGTCTTGCCGTGGACCTCAGCCTCGGCTTCGAGCAGGCGCCGGAACACTGCTTCCGCCCGGCGGCGCACGGCGGGGGCCAGCCCGCTCTTCGAGAGGATCCGCCGAATCTCGCGCCAGCCCCGATGGGCGTGGTGGTCGCCGTCGAGTCGCACGTGGACCCGACGGACCCGCAGCGAGGCACGGGTGATTCGACGGCTGCTGAGCCGGTAGCCGCTGAGCGGCAGACCCTCCAGGGCCTTGCGCACCTGAGCCGGTGAAACGCCGAGGTCGATGGCGGCGCCGAGGAGCATGTCCCCGGCGGCGCCGGCGGAACGTGCGTCGATGTACAACACGCGACTCATCAGGACTCCTCGAACCGCACACCTGCCGCCCGGACCAGGGCGGGCAGGGCGGTTCCCGCGGGATTGGGCAGCGCTTCGTCGACCCGGCCGGTCAGCGGCGTCGCCTCGGGGTTGACCTCCACGACGTACGCGCCGTGGCGGCGAGCCAGTTCAGGCAGCGCCGCAGCCGGGTAGACCACCGAGGATGTCCCGGCGACGATGACTAGTTCGGCGCTCTCGGCCGCCGCGGTCGCTGCGGCGATGGCCGCCTGAGGCAGCGACTCGCCGAACCAGACCACGCCGGGGCGCAGCAGCTCGCCGCAGGCGCAGCGCGCCGGCAACGTGCCCAGGTCCTGCCGCAGGTCCTCGTCTTCGCCGCAGCCGCCGGTGCAGCGCAGTCGCCAGAGGCTTCCGTGCAGCCGAACGGTCTCGGGGCTGCCTGCGCGCTCGTGGAGGCCGTCGACGTTCTGGGTCACGAGCGATGTGCCCGACCGTTCCTGCTGAAGGGCGGCGATCGCCCGATGGGCCGGGTTGGGTTCTGCCCGGGCGGCTTGCTCTCGCCGCCAGGCATAGAAGCGCCACACGGTCTCCGGATCCTCGGCGAAGGCCTCCGGGGTGGCCAGGCTCATCGGATCCCGTCCCTCCCACATGCCGTCGGGGCCGCGGAAGGTTGCCAGGCCGCTCTCGGCGGACACGCCGGCGCCGGTCAACAGCAGGATGCGCCGGGCGGCGCGCAGCCGCTCGACGAGGGCGCCAGACAGCGGGACGTGGCCGGATTGGGTCATCATGAGAGGTGCACTCGGAGCCGGCGCGGGCCGGGAGGGGCATGCTAGCAGACCGGGCCTCCGTCCTCGCCGGCCCGCCGGTGCCGCCGCCGGGCCGCGATTGACCGCTGCCTTACACCCGTTGTAGCTTACGAGGTCCCGGTCGGCCGCACCGCGATCGGGGATGGTCCGGAAGAGGAGGCCGGAGTGGGGAAGGTCCCTCACGAGCGAAAAGCCGAATTCGAGGAGGTCGCCCTCCCGCATCTGGACGCGCTCTACAACCTGGCGCTCAAGCTGACGCGCAACCCCAAGGACGCCGAGGACCTGGTCCAGGAGGCCTTTCTCCGGGCGTTCCGCTTCTTCGACTCCTACAAGCCGGGCACCCACATCAAGGCCTGGCTTTTCCGTATCCTGCGCAACACCTTCATCAACCGGTACCGGGCCAAGAAGGTCCGCCCCGATGAGGTCGATTTCGACAAGATCGAGCCGATCTACGACAAGGTGGTCCAGGAGGAGTTCCTCAACCAGAACCAGCCACGCTCGCCCGAGGAGATCCTCTCCGAGGGGGTGCTGGATACCGAAGTTCAGGAGGCGATCGACAGCCTGAGCGAGGACTACCGGTCGGTGGTCCTGCTGGCCCTGGTCGAGGACATGTCGTACAAGGAAATCGCCGAGACTCTGTCGATTCCCCTCGGCACGGTCATGAGCCGGCTACACCGCGGCAGGAAGCTGCTCCAGAACGAATTATTGGAATATGCGAAACGCCGTGGAATAGGGAAGCCCCCCTCCAGTGTTGGTAAGCAGGGGTGAGGAAAAGGAAACCAGGGGAATGAGCTCGAATCCGAAGGTCGATTGCGGCGTTTTCAAGCAGCAGATCTACCATTTTCAAGCCGACGAAGTCGATTCTGAGCTTCGCGAGCAGCTTCAGGGGCACCTGAACGGCTGCGAAATGTGCGCCAGGTATCTCGAAGTAGAGAATTCATTCCTGAGCGTAATCAAATCCAAGGCAGAACGGGCCGTGGCCCCTCCGGGGCTTGAAACCCGCCTTTCGAGCCTCCTGGACCAGGAGGTCGAGGAGTTCGCGCCGGTGGAGACCGCCCAGGCCTCTCAGGGAGGCTTCTGGAGCCGTTTCCTGTCGCCCCAGGTGGCCATGGTGGCCGCCGCTGCCGTCATCGCCCTGGCCGCGGTAACCCTGTTCCCCGGCTTCGGAGACCAGGGGCCGGTCTCGGAGCCGGTGGTCCGCACCGCCACGGTGGTCGATCTCCAGTGCGACAAGGCCGGAAAATCGGTCGATATCCAGCGGGCCTGCACCCATCGCCGCCATTTCAACGCCCTCAAGCTCGAGGAAGGCGGCTACTGGTACGTGAACCCCGATTCCCAGGCCGCTCGCCAGGTCGTTTTCGACCCTAGGATGCGGGGCTCCCGGCTTCGGGTCCGCGGGAACTTCTACCCGGATCTCGAGACGATCCGGCTCGAAGGTGAGCCTGAACTCCAGCAGGCGGCCTACCTTCCGGGGAGCCCGATCCTCCCTGCTGCGCTAGTCGTCCACTCCGATCTATAATCT
Organism: Acidobacteria bacterium Mor1; assembly: GCA_001664505.1. Classification (GTDB taxonomy): domain Bacteria; phylum Acidobacteriota; class Polarisedimenticolia; order Polarisedimenticolales; family Polarisedimenticolaceae; genus Mor1. The sequence continues at coordinate 1,355,268 of CP011806.1, read as the reverse complement.
TTTCTCGCGCCCGGGTACCCCTCCCGCTTCGGCTGGGAGGGTTCGAGCGCAGCGGCCCCGCGGCTCCCGCGGGTGCCGTTCGTTTTTCCAGTGGCGAGGCCTGTCGCGGGCCGTGGGCCACCGCGGTTCCGGGTCGGAATCCGCGCCATAGAGGTGTTGCATGAGTGCAGTGATCAAGGCCGATGACAGCAACTTCGAAAGCGAAGTCCTCCAGAGCAAGCAGCCGGTGGTCGTCGACTTCTCCGCGTCCTGGTGTGGGCCGTGCAAGAAGCTCGAGCCGATCGTCGACGAGGTCGCCGGAGACTACGGCGAGAAGGTCAAGGTCGTGAAGGTCGACGTCGATTCCGCCCCGGGTACCGCCGCCAAGTTCGCGGTCCTCTCGGTGCCGACGCTCCTGTTCATTCGCGATGGACAGGTCAAGGACCAGCATGTCGGTCTGCTGAGCAAGCAGCAGCTCGTCGACCGCGTGGAGAAGGTTCTCTAGATCATGCTCGAATCCCTGGAGCAGGTAGCCAACGAATGGGGGTACGCCCTCAAGGAGATGCTGGAAGCCCAGCTCCAGGCCGGGTCGCCGACGGCCGTGTTCTACGTGTTCGCGGCCGGCGTGGTGACCTCTCTCACCCCCTGCGTCTATCCGATGATCCCGGTCACTGCGACCTTCATCGGGGGCGCCGCGGGGGGCGACCGCAAGCGCGCGATCGGGCTGTCGGGAATCTACGTCCTGGCCATGGGCCTGATGTACGGGGTCCTCGGAGTCATCGCGGCGATGATCGGAGCCCAGTTCGGCTCCTTCACCCGGCATCCGGCGATCTTTGGCCTGATCGGCCTGCTGTTCCTGTTTTTCGCGCTGGCGATGCTGGGTGTGGTGACGATCCGGGTACCGGGCGTTTTCTCCAACGTTCAGGCCCAGGGGGCCCAGCGCGGCGGCTATCTCGGCGCGTTCCTCATGGGCCTCGCCGCCGGTTTCGTCGCGGCGCCTTGCACGGCGCCGGTAACCGGCGTATTGCTTGTGTATGTAGCCGATACCGGCGCCATCGCCTGGGGCGGGTTCCTGCTCCTGGTGTACGGGCTCGGCATCGGCATGTTGTTGCTGCTGGTCGGCGTCTCTGCCGGGACCCTGGCCAGCCTGCCCAAGCCCGGCCGCTGGATGAACGCGGTCAAATGGATCTTCGGCTTGGGTATGATGGCGGTCGCGGCCTACTTCCTTTATCAGGCCGTCCGCATGTTGGTCCTGCGCGCCTGATCCCTGGGCAACCGATCCAGGGGCAGGGCAAGGCAGGGCGAAAGGAGCAAATAGCGTGAGGCGGAGTTCCGACCCACCAAGGCTCCAGGCCGCGCGGCTCGTTCGTCGAGCGGTGCCGGCCGTCCTTCTTATTCTGTTGTCATTCCTCTGCGCCGGAAGCGCCTTCGCCGGAGACCTTTCGTTTCCGCTGAACGCCCGCGATCCGTTGCGCGGCAGCGACGCGTCGGTCGACGGAGGCTCGGCCGCCACCCACATGGTGTTCTTCGCCACCTGGTGCCCCCCGTGCCGGGACGAACTACCGCAGGTGCGCGAGCTGTCGGATCGTTGGTCGGGCCGGGGCTACAAGCTCCTGCTGGTCGCGGTCTCGACCCGGCAGACCGAAGCCAAGTTGAAAGAGTTCGCCGAACGGAAGGACCCGCCGGGCACCTTGTTGTTCGACAGGGACAACAAGGTCGGAGCCGCATGTGGGGTGCAGGATGTGCCCACACACCTGGTCGTCGACGGCCAGGGAAACATCGTGCTTCGCGCTGACGGCTTCGGCCCCGAGGTCGAGCAAGCCGTCGAAAGACTCGTGCGGGGGAGGAACTGACCCCGAGTCCAGGAGTAACACGGTTGAACGAGTGAGCTACGAGGCCGGAATACCGCCGGCCCGGGAGGACGCCGCAACATGAGCCGCGATGCAGTCCTGGTATTGAACCGTCTCTACCAGGCAGTCCAGATCACCGACGTCAAACGCGCGTTCCGACTCTTCTATGCCGGCCGGGCCAAGGCGGTCGGTGACGACTTCATCACCTACGACTTCGAGAACTGGTGTGACCTGCCGCCGGGTGCCGGCGACTGGATCATCCGCACCCCTACCCGCAGCATCCGCATTCCCCGGGTGATCCAGCTCGTCTACTACGACCGGCTGCCGCACCGGGAGGTGCGCTTCACCCGGCGCAACATCTTCCACCGGGATCGCAATCGCTGTCAGTACTGCGGCAAGGGCTTCGCCCAGAGCGAGCTGAACCTGGATCACATCATGCCGATCTCCCGGGGCGGGGGATCGAGCTGGGTCAACGTCGTCTGCGCCTGCATCGGCTGCAACAGCAAGAAGGGCAATCGCACGCCGGAAGAGGCGGGCATGAAGTTGATTCGCGAACCACGCAAACCGGCGGGACACCCGATCCTGCGGGCGGGTTGGATCGGCCGCTGCCACGAGGAATGGAAGACCTTCCTCGATGAGGCCTACTGGAACGTGGAGCTGGCCGACGACATGGTGCCCCGGGAAGAGCGCCCCGACCGGGAGTAGCCGTTCAGGAGCCTCGATCGGCGTCCGGGTTCCGCGCGACGCCGAGACTCTCGATTCGCCGGTAGAGCTTCTGCCGGGACCAACCGATCCGCCGGGCGGCCCGGGTCAGGTTGTGCCGGGTCGCCTCGAGCGCCTGCTCGATCATCTCCCGCTCGAGCCGCGAGCCGCATGCCGAAGCAGCCTCGTCATCGAGGAGCAGGTGCTCCTCGCGGATGTCTCCGCCGCCGGCGGCCAGCAGGCCGCGGACCAGCACCGCTTCGAGTTCGCGGACGTTTCCCGGCCAGGAGTGGCGGCGGAGGCGCTGAAGCGCCCGCTGGTCCGGAGCCCCGGGGCTGAGTCCGTGGCGTTTGGCCAGATCGCCGATCAACGCGCGACAGAGTTCAGGCAGATCTTCCACCCGTTCGGCCAGCGGCGGAAGGTCGATGGGCAGCATGCGGATCCGGTAGAGCAGGTCTGCCCGGAAACGTCCCCGGGCGGCGGCAGCGTCCAGCTCCCGGTGGGTCGCCGAGAGGATGCGCACGTCGACCGGCACCTCGGTATCGGCACCTACCGGGCGAACGGCACCTTCCTGGAGCACACGGAGCAGCTTTGCCTGCATGCCCGGCGGCATGTCGCCGATCTCGTCGAGGAGCAGGGTGCCCTTCTCGGCGCGACGAAACAGCCCCCGCCGGTCCCGGTCGATCCCGGTGTAGGCGCCGCGCACGGCGCCGAAGAGTTCCGCTTCGAGCAGGGCTTCGGGCAGGGCGCAACAGTTCACGGCGACAAAGGCACCGGGGCGGCCGCTGAGCCGATGAAGCGCCCGGGCGACCCGTTCCTTGCCGCTTCCCGACGGACCGCGGATCAAAACCGGAACCCGGTAGGGGGCGGCGCTGCGAATCGCCCGGCGTACCTCCTCGATCCGGGCGGACCGTCCCGCCAGCCCCAGATCGTCGGAGCCGGTCTCGGGGGTCTCTTCCGGTTCCAGCAGGGCGCCGATCAGGCCGGCGAAGCGATCGACTACCGGAGCCATGCGCCGGAACTCGGTATCGCGGCGAGGGCTGCGGCTATCCAGGACCAGCGCCAACCCGACCTGCCGACCGGGGATCGGCCGGGACATCATCGAGCGCAGCTCCAGCCGCCGTACCGAAGCCTGTTCGACCCAGCAGTCCTCGTGGCGAGCGGGGCGGCGCAGGTCGGCGATACCCCGTGGCGCGCCCCCCAGGGCGCGGCGGCTCAGGCCGCGGCTGATGCCCTCCCGGCCGTCTCGCCGTGAGGTGTAGCGGGCATGGACACGGGGGCCGTGGGGCCCCTTGCCCACCAGGTAGGCCCGCTCGAGTCCGGTGAAATGGACCAACGCCTCCAACAGCCGTGTGAGGGCGGCGTCTTCTCGACAGGGGCGGCGTGCCACGGTATGCTCAGATTCCGTCTTGATCTGGATGCAATACCGCATGCCCCTTGCTTTTCCACGCGTTGCCCGGCGCGTGCCGGTGCTCCTGTTGCTGCTCGCGATCCTCGCCCCCGCCCTGTGGGCCGGGAGCGATCGGGTGGTGCGGCGGGACGGGACGGTGGTGACCGGCAAGGTCGTCCGCTTCGACGGTGAAGAGGTGGTCGTCGACACCGACCGCCGCCGGATCACGTTGCCTCGCGCCGAGGTGGCGTCGATCGAGTTCGCCAAGCCGGACGCGCCGCCGCTGGATATCAAGATTCGCAGTGCTCATGCCGATGACTCCGCCGAGATCTACCTCGAAGATGAGTTGCTCATTCGTGGAGGTCGCTCGGTGGGAGGATGGGTCGATCTGGGGCCCAAGCTCAAGGATGGGAACAACAGTTTGAGGTTACGGATCCAAAACAAGCGGGGCGTCTGGGGCTACGACCTTTCGGTCAAGATCAACGGAAAGCTGCAGACCATCCGCTGCGGGAGTCCCGGCGACAGCCGCGAGGGCTGCACCTGTTGCGGCTATCACGGCAAGGAGCTCGGCACCATCGATCTGGAACCGATCTGGATCTACGTCGACCGCGAACTGGGATTGGTGGAGGTAGAGGGACCATGAGCTTCTATCGCCAGGGCCCGAGCTTCCGCTCGGGAGGCGCCACGATCGGTGTCCCGCCGGTGACGCCGATGATCAAGAAGATCATCATCGCCTGCGGCGCGGTGTTCGTCGTGCAGGAACTGTTGAGATGGACGGGCACCATCGATCTGAATCCGATCTTCGGGATGTCGCCGGCGCTGACGGTGCGGGGATGGGTCTGGCAGCCGTTCACCTACATGTGGTTCCACGGCGGGTTCTTCCACGTGTTGTTCAACATGTTGATGCTCTGGATGTTCGGCGGCGAACTGGAGCGTCAATGGGGCGGGCGCGCGTTTCTCCGCTACTACCTGGTCTGCGGGATCGGCGCGACGCTGTTCATTTTCGCCGGCGGCTACCTCACGGGCTCGGCCGGAAGTTGGACCGTCGGCGCCTCGGGCGCGATTTACGGTGTGCTGCTCGCCTTCGGGTTGGTGTTTCCGACCCGGGTGATCATGTTCTTCATGCTGTTCCCGATGCAGGCCCGCACCGCGGTGATGATCTACGGCGCGATCCAGTTCTTCGCCACGATGGGGTCGACCGGTAGCGGTGTGTCCCACGTCTCGCACCTCGGCGGGCTGATCGTCGGCCTGGTGTATCTGAAGAAGTGGTGGCGGGTCGGCGATCTGTACCGGGAGCTTCGCTGGAGGATGGTCCGCCGCAAATTCAAGGTCGTGCCTCGTGACGAGGACGACTTCCTGCACTAGGGGAGCGTTCGAGGAGAACGTCCGGGGAATCCCCCGAAACGAAAGGAGCCACCGCAAGCGGTGGCTCCATCCAGCGTTTGCATTGAATCGCGCCTAGTCCTGCATACCCTCGGACAGGGCGCTGGCCTCGGCACTCTCCAGGATCAACCGGCGCGCCGCGTCGGCACTCAGGTTCCCCTCGAGCAGCACCAGCTTCTGGTCCGACCAGGAACCGCTCTCGTACGCCGTGTAGTACAGCGTGCGCGCGTGGACGAAGGTCAGGGTCAGCCGGCCGCCGAGCCACTCGGCGCGGATGTCCTGGACGTCCCGCACGTCGTCGGGCAGGTGGAAGCCGCGGTTGAAGTCGATCGGGATCGGCTCGTCGCGGATACCCCAGACGAAGATCGCGCCGCTGTCCGATCCGGGCGCTTCCACCTCTCCGGCCATGTAGGTCAGATCGGGGGAGGGTTCGGTGGACACGCCGTCTTCGCCGTTGATCGGCACGAGGTCGGCCTCGTTGTTGCCGCCGGGGAGCTCTTCAGGGCCGAACTGGATCCGCAGGTTGCGATCGTTGAGCGCGATCCGGAACCAGCGGTTGCCGTCATCGTCGTCGTCGTTGCCCGACTCGCTCCAGACCACGTGGATCAGGCGTCCGTCGTGGCGGAGGGTGGGATTCTCGGTGTCGTTGGAGCGGGAGATCAGCAGCTCGGGCGCGCTCCAGGAGCCGGCCTGCCACACCGCCTGGTAGAGATCGACGCCGTCCCCTTCGTCCCGGGACCAGACCAGCACCAGACGCTCACCGACCACGGCGAGCATCGGATGTGTATCGACGGCCAGGTCGGTGGTTCCCTCGATGGCGGCCTGGATCGTGGTCCCGTCGCTCAGTTGGCGGCGGTGCAGCAGCAGAGTGCCGACCTCGCCCTGAGGTGCCGAGAAGTGCTCCGAACGGACCGAGTGGACCTCGCCCTCGACCGACATCGCGACATCGGCATGGGCGGTCACTCCGGCCAGGGCCAGGAGCACGACGATGATGGCCAGGAAGCGTCTCATCGTTTGAGGGTGATGATGCTGGCGACGTCCACCGAGCATAGGAATTCCTTCAACATGGGCAACTCCGGATGGAGCTCCTGCAGCCGGTCGAAGTGTGCATCCCTGAGGTCGGGATCTTCGATGCGGTTGCCGAGTTCGCCCAGCAGGTAGTGGCAGTTCTCTTCGATGTCGGGATAGTCGCTGCTGACCGCGCGGCGCAGGGCGCGCTCACCCATCAGGATCGCTTCCTCGTATTCTTCGAGAAGCAGATGCCCGTAGCACAGGTCCTGGAGGCACTCGGCCTGGCAGCGGCGGTCGCCCGCTTCCTCGGCGAGGTCCAGCGCCTCGTTGAGCCGCTGCATGCCCTCGGGCAGGCGGTCCATCAAAAGCAGGCAGTAGCCGATGTTTTCCTTGAGGATCGCCAGCGAGTAGAGCGAGGGGCGGCCGGCCTCGTGGTGCAGGCGCCACGCGGTCTCGTACTCGACGAGGGCGTCGTCGGGATAGCTCTGGTTGAGCAGGATGTTCCCGGTCAGCGTATGCACGCCGGCCTGCAGGTCGTGGGCCTCGAGCTCGGCGGCTCGATCCATCGCGCGGCGGGCATAACCCAGGGCTCGCTCGTAGTGCCCCTGCTTACGCAGGCTGGAAGCGAGGTTGTAGGCGGCGGAGAAAGCGATGCGCTGGTTGCGGGCGCGGAGCAGGATCTCGCGGAGACCTTCCTCGCCGCGCTTGGCCTGGCCCATCTGGAGGCGAACCATGGCCATGTTGAGTTCGGCGCGGTCCACCGACTCCGAGGAGTCCATGGCGCCGCCGGCCTCACGAGCGGACCGGTAACACTCCAGCGCGCAGGCGAAATCACCCTCGAGGGTCTTCGCCTTGCCTTCCGCCATGGCGGACCGGTAGCGTTCGTTGTGTTCTTCGTTTTTCACGGTATCGAAGATAGTCCGCGCGCAGGGGACGCGCCGTTCATTATGCTAAAGCGAAAAATCAGCAGGATTCGGAGCGCCGCGACGACTTGTAACGAATGTAGTCGAGCACTTCGATCTTGCCGCGCTCATCCAACTGGTTGAAGTAGCGCAGCAACTGCATGTCGAGGTCCGAGGGAGCGGCACGCGGGAACTCTTCGCGGAAGAACTCACCGATATCCATGCCGAACACGGCCAGAATCTTGAACAGCGTGTCCAGCGAGACCTTGTACTCGCCGTTCTCCATCCGACACAGGTCGGACTGCTGCACACCGATTCGTTGGGCCAGCTCGGACTGGGTCAGGCCACGGTCCTTCCGCAGTTGGCGGACCTTGTTCCCGACCGGCACTCGTTGACGTCTGCGAACAACTCTTGCCATGGCACAATCCTCTAATTACAGGATTGCAATATACAGCCAAAACGCTCTGTGGGTGCGGGTTTTCAGCCTGGGTTTGGTTCTTGACAGTATGCGGCCAGCCACATAAACTCGTGGCTCTCGAGCGGTCGAGACTCTACAGCAGCGGCAAAAAAAACCCGAGTGGGCGGGTTTTCCACTTTGCCGGGAGGTCGCCATCCAGGGGCCGTTTTCAAAGGAAACCCCGGAACCCCGTTCCCCAGACGTGTTCCGACGTCGAGTTTGCTCTGAGAAAACGCCGCTTAGCTTGATTGTTATTACAGCAAAATTTAATTACTTAAATGAACTGTCTCCCGAGAGTACGGCGAGCCGGTACCAGGGTCAAGGCAATTACGCGTTGCCGTCACCCGGTCGCTGCGGTAATGACAACTTTGTGATTCAGACTCAAGCACGGGGGGCATAGGCCGCATGGATCCAGTACAAAACGACCGTGGATCGGTCCTCTCCAGGTACTTCTCCGAGATCCGCCAGTACCCGCTGCTCACCAAGGAGCAGGAAATCGACCTGGCCAAGGCGGTCAAGGACGGTTCACGGGCCGCGCTCAACGAGCTCATCGAGTCCAACCTCAGTTTCGTCGTCAAGGTCGCCAGCGAATACCGCAACCTGGGCCTGCCCTTCGAGGATCTGCTCAACGAGGGGAACATCGGCCTGATCGAGGCCGCCCGTCGCTACGACGCGACCAAGGGCACCAAGTTCATCACCTACGCGATCTGGTGGATCCGCAAGTCCATCCTCAAGGCCCTCAGCGAGCACTCGAACATGGTTCGGGTGCCCAACTACCAGATGAAAAAGGTCCGGGAGATCCGCGACGCCGAGAACTCCCTGCGCCGCTCCCTGGGCCGCAAGCCCAAGCGGGAAGAGATTTCCGAACGGCTCTCCAAGAGCATGTCCAAGATCGAACAGGTGCTGCAGTTCCACATGCGCGAGGTCAGCCTCGACGACAAGGTGGGCAAGGAACGCACCACGCCGATCTCCGACTACCTGGTCGACGAAGCGCACACCAGCGCCGAGGACGACCTGATCCATCGCGAGGCGAGCTCCCTCGTAGGCGAGGCGATGGACCATCTCAGCGAGCAGGAGCGCACCGTCATCGTGATGCGCTTCGGGCTGACCGGCGGCGGGTCCCTGACCCTCAAGCAGATCGGTGAGCGGATGGGCATCAGCCGTGAGCGCGTGCGCCAGATCGAATGCCAGGCCAAGACCCGGCTGCGCAAGGTCTTTGCCCGCAAGCGCATGGTCAAGGCGCCGCCCAAGCAGCCGTTCCCGGTCAACCCGGTCGCGAAGAAGCCCAAACTCGAGAACTAGCGTCCCGCACGGGCTGCTGTTCCCGCTCTCCGCCATGCTAGAGTAGCCCGCGGATCGGAGGCGTTCTCCGGTCGCCGGACCTTGCATGGCTGAATCAAACGCCTACCCAGCCGTCGTCGCCGCCGTCCGTTCCAGCGGAGCCAACGAGCCGTTGGACTGGAACCGGCTGATGATCGCGCAGCGTCCCGAGCAGGCCCTGGCCGCCGTAGCCTCCGTCGCTCCTAGTCCCGACTACGAAATCGTAATCGAGGCCTCCGCCGATCCGTCGGCTCCCGCAGGCTGCGTGGTCTCTCCGGTCCCCGGAAGCCCTCACTGGCGTGTCGTCGTCGGTTCGAAGGCCGGCCCGTTGGCCCCCGCCGACTGGATCGACCGCCTGGCCCAGGCCCTGGCCGCATGGCGCGGCGCCATGGCCGCCGGCGAAGGGGCGCGAAGTCGTCTCGAAGCCCAGGCACGTGAACTTCACCTGATTCAGGATCTCGGCCGTCGCGCCGCCGAGGCGGCGGATACCGAGGACCTGTTCGCCTGCGTGGCCGAGGGGCTCAGCGGCGCCCTGCATCTCGACGCGGTGGTGTCGCTCCTGATCGAGGGAGAGAACACCGAGGTGACCGCCGACGTGCGCGCCTCCCGGCCCTTCGCCGGCGCAGATCTCGAAGCGCTGGTGATCGACGCTGCTGCCGAGTGGCACGACGTGACCGTGGCGCGGATCGTTCAGGGCCGGCTCCTCGACTACGATGCGGCCGCCGGCGAACGCCCGGTCGACGGCGGGCCGGAGCCGTCGAGACTCCCGCTGGTCCGCCGCAACGAGACGATCGGCTATCTGGCGGTGTTTCCCTCGGCGCCGCTAACGGCGGCACAGCAGCGACTGCTGCTCGGCGCCAGCAACCAACTATCGCTACACCTCGACCGCATCCTGACGCTCAAGCAGGCCGAGCAGGGCCGCTTCCGCGCCATCCTCGATTCGATGCCCCAGGCGGTGTTTCTGACCGATGGGGATCTGCGCGTGGTGCAATCCAACCGCGCGGCCGCAGAGCTTCTGTCCCGCTTCAGCAGTGAATCTCCCGGGCGGCCGTTGGAGCGGATCGGGGCGCTCAATCTGGGGCCTCTGGCTCGGCGGGTGCTCGAAGGCGGCGAGCCGGTCAGCGAGGCCGCGGCCCGCACCGAAGACGGCACCCACTGGACGGTGACCCTTTCGCCCTTCGGGCACACTGCGGGAGCCCAGCAGGGGTTGGTGGTCGTGTTGACCGACGTGACCGAACGCCGGCGCATCGAGGAACAGCTGCACCAGTCCGAGAAGATGTCGAGCCTCGGGCAGATGATTTCCGGGATCGTTCACGAGTTGAACAACCCGTTGGCTTCGATCCTCGGCTACGCGCAGCTGGTCGGCGCGTCGCCGGCTCTGGATCCCAAGTTGGCCGGCCGGGTCGAGACGCTGGTTTCCGAGTCGGAGCGCTGCCAGAAGATCGTGCGCAACCTGCTGCTGTTCGTGCGCAACCAACAGGCCGAACGGAGCATGGTCTCCCTCAACGAGGTCGCCCGCTCGGTGCGCTCGCTCCTTCAGTACTCGTTCCGGGTCAAGGGGGTTGCCATCGAGCTGGACCTCGACACGGACCTGCCGGGAACCTTCGCCGACAGGCATCAGTTGCAGCAGATCCTGGTCAACCTGTTGACCAACGCCCAGCAGGCGATCATCGGCCATGCCGACCGGGGCACCGTGTTGATGCGCACCCGCAGCGTCGACGGCCGTGTCTGCATCGAGGTCGACGACGACGGCCCCGGGGTTCCCGAGGAGCTGCGGCAGAGGATCTTCGATCCGTTCTACACCACCAAGGAAGCCGGCATGGGTACCGGCCTCGGCCTGTCCCTGGTCTTCAGCATGATCGCCGCCCATCAGGGCCGGGTCTTCGTCGAACCCTCGGAACGCGGCGGCGCCCGCTTCTGCGTAGAGCTGCCGGTGACGGCCGAGGCCGAGGCCGGAACGCCGATCGAGCGGGCCGCCCCTGAACCTCGGGCCGAGGGGACGATCGCCGCCGAGCGGGTGCTGGTGATCGACGACGAGGAGACCATCGCCGCGATGATCGCCGAGGCGTTGCGCGAAGACGGCTACCGGGTCGAGACCGTGCACGACGGCGCCGAGGCGCTGGAAAAGGTCGACCGGGAGCAGTTCGGTCTGGTCATCGCCGACTACCGCATGCCCTCGGTTCAGGGCCGCCAGCTCTACGATGAGCTGTGCGAGCGGCGGCCCGGCCCGGTGCGCGGGCTGCTGTTGACCACCGGGGACACCATGAGCGACGAGCCCTTCGAGACCGCCCGTTCCAACGGCGTGTCGATTCTCAACAAGCCGTTCAATCTCGAGGATCTGAGACGGAACGTGCGGCGCGAGCTCCGAGGCGCGGAGCGGCGCAATCACTGAGCAGGCGATGCGGCACCTCGTCGTCGGCACCGCCGGTCACATCGATCACGGCAAGAGCACCCTGGTCAAGGCGCTGACCGGTGTCGACCCGGACCGGCTCAAGGAGGAGCAGGCCCGGGGCATCACCATCGAGCTGGGGTTCGCCGATCTCGAGATGGATGACGAACGGCGGATCTCCTTCGTCGACGTGCCCGGCCACGAGCGCTTCGTGCGCCACATGGTCGCCGGCGCTACCGGGGTGGACGCGGTGCTGCTGGTGGTCGCCGCCGATGAAGGGGTGATGCCCCAGACCCGTGAGCATCTGGAGATCTGCCGGCTGCTCGATGTCGGCCACGGGATCGTGGCGCTGTCCAAGTCCGACCTCGCCGAACCCGAGCTGGTCGAGGTGGTCGAGTTGGAATTGCGGGAGCAACTCGCGGGCACCTTCCTCGAGGACGCGCCGATCGTCCAGGTCTCCGCCCAGACCGGAAATGGGCTCGACGTCTTGCGCGAGCGGCTCGGCGCGCTGTTCGAACAGGTTCCTGCCCGCGCCGAGCACGGCGTGCCGCGGCTCCCGGTCGATCGCTCCTTCGTGCTCAAGGGTTTCGGAACCGTGGTCACCGGCACCCTGGTCTCGGGAAGCCTGGCGCCGGGGGATGAGGTCGAGGTCTTTCCTTCGGGGAAGCGGGGCCGGGTGCGCAGCCTGCAGGTGCATCACCGGGAGGTGCCCCGGGCGGTCGCGGGGCAGCGCACTGCGGTCAACCTGCAGGGGCTCGAGCGCGGCGAGGTGCCGCGGGGTTCCACCTTGACCACCCGCGGAGCGCTGGTCTCGACCCGGCGCCTGATCGCCGAGGTCGAGTTGCTGCCGGGAATCGAGCCGCGACACCTGGAAGGGGGGCAGGTTCGTCTTCATCAGGGCACGGCCGAGCGCAACGCCCGGCTGCACCCGCTGGGCCGGGACGCTCCGGAGGGCCTGATGTCGGTACGGCTGGACGAACCCGCTCTGCTGGTTCCGGGGGACCGCTTCATCCTGCGGCTGCCGGCACCGGTGCACACCATCGGCGGAGGCGTGGTGCTCGACAGCCGGCCTCCGCGGCGGCTCAGCGACGATCAACGTGCGCGCCTGCGCGATACCGACCCGATCGAAGCGGCGGCACTTCGCTTGGAGCGCGCCGGTTTCTCCGGTGCGTCGCCGGCGGCCCTCGCCGCGGAGCTGGGCCGCTCGGCAGGGGAGATCGATCAGATCCTGCAGAGCCTTGCGCAGCAGCAGTCCGCTCACCTCTTCGCGGGACACGCTTTCTCGGGCACGACCTGGGCGAAGGTGGGGGCGCAGGTCGCCGAGGAATTGAACGCCTTCCATCGTGCCGAACCGCTGCGGCCCGGGATCTCCCGGGAGGAACTCCGCGGCCGGATCTCAGGCGACATCCCCATGGACGGTTGGCGCGGGATGCTGGAACTCCTCCGGCAAGAGGGGGCCGTGCGGCTCGAAGGGGAGTGGGTCGGGTCCGCGGATCACCGGGTCGAACTGACCGCCGCCGACGAGGCCCGGGTCGCCGAGCTCGAGGCCCGGTTCCGCGAGGCCGCGCTCGATCCGCTGGCTCCCGCCGATGTGATCGAGGCCGGCGACGATCGGGACGGCCGCCTGATCGAGTGGCTGTACCTCCAGGGGCGCCTGCTGAGGCTTGCCGACGGGCGGGTCCTCCACGTCGACGCCGAGGCGGATCTGCTGGCCCGGTTGCGGGAGTACCGGCAGACCTCCACCCGGATCGACGTCGGAGCGTTCAAGGAACTGGCGGGAGTCAGCCGAAAAAACGCGATTCCGCTGCTGGAGCACCTGGATAGCCGGCGCAAAACCCGCCGAATCGGCAATATGCGAGAGATCCTCGACGCCTAGCCCGGAAAGAACGACAATAGGGGAGTGGGGCAAGGCCCACGAGAGGAGCAGACATGACACCGCTGGCATTAATCGGGCCCCTCGGGGGCATGGAACTGATCATCATCCTGGCGATCCTGATCCTCCTGTTCGGTGCCAAGAAGATTCCGGATCTGGCCCGCGGGCTGGGCGAGGGAATTCGCAACTTCAAGTCGGGAATGCGCGAGGAAGAGCAGATCACCGGCAAGAAGGACTCCGAGGGCCAGGCGGCCGAACGCTGATCCGAACCCCGTGTGTGCGGCTCCATCTTCCCGGACCCTGCTGAAGCGTCAGCGCCTGGCCGTCGAGCGGCTCCGCAGCCAGTTGGCCGAGGCGGACGGCTCCCGGGACCATCCCTACTTCCGCCCGCTCTCCACCTGGCCCCGTAGCGCCGGGGAGTCGCTGGACGCCGAAGAGCTCGCCGAGGTCTGCGCGAGCCGGTCGCTGGTCTACGTCGGCGACTACCACGCGGTGCCCGGCTACCAGACCTACACCGCGGAACTGCTGCGCCGTCTCGCATCCCGGCGCAAGGACGTCATTCTCGGCGTCGAGTTCGTCTTCACCCGTCAGCAACGGACCCTGGACCACTTGCAAAGCGGGCTCCTGACCGACGAGGAGTTCCGCCAGCGGATCCACTACCGGGACGACTGGGGCTATCCCTGGGAAGGTTTCGGGGCGCTGCTGAGCGCCGCCCGGGAATGCGACGTGCCGGTGCTGGCGCTCGATACGCCGCCGAGGCGGGGACTGGGTGGTCTCAAGCGGCGGGACGATCACGCCGCGCGGCGCATCGTCTCGATCCTGCGCGAGCGCCCCGACGCCTGCCTGATGGTCTTCTTCGGTGAGTCCCACCTGGCACCGGCCCACCTGCCTCGCAGGGTGCAGGCGCGCCTGGGCCGCGCCGGACTCGAGGCCGACGGGGTCACCGTGCTCCAGAACCCGGATCCGCTCTACTGGAAGCTGGTCGCCGAAGGGCGGCAGCTCGACCGCCCGGTCCGGGTCGACGAGAGCACCTACGCCGTGTTTCACCTGAGCCCGCTTCAGAAGTACGAGGCCTACCGCCAGGTTCTGGAGCGCTGGGCCGGAGACGTGCCTTCCGACGAGGAGGTCGATCTCACCCCGGCGGTGCACCATCTGGTCGGCGTGCTGCTCGGTTGGCTCGGCATCCGCGCGGATCGCCACCGGCTGAACCACCAGGCGGGCTGGGCCGAGGACCTGGAGGATGCCTTTCCCGAGGTCTACGCCGGTCCCGAGGCCACCGAACTCCTGGGACCGATCCTCGAGGAGTACGGCCGGGTGCCCGAGGAGATCGACGAGGCCCGGCGCTTGCTCGAGGCTCGGGGAGCGCTGTTCGACCCCCGCTGCAACGCCATGTTCCTCAGCCGTTACGTTCCGGGACGAGCCGCCGGTGAAGCCGCCCGCTTCCTGCGGGCCGCGCTGACCGGCCGGCTGTTCATCGCCAACGACGACTATCGCGGACATCTGCTGCCCAGCGTTTACGGCGCGGCCTACAACGAGGCCCTGGCCTATCTCGGAGCCCGGCTCGTCGATCCCGCCACCGACTACCTCCTGGGGAGCCCCGGGGAGGGCGAGGGTGTCGAGGCTCCCGGGCCCGAGGTGCGCGGGGTGCTCGCGGCGCATCGGGAGTTCGAGCAGGGTTCGCGGCGGGTCGCCCTACCCGCGGCGTTGCGCAAGGAGTTGGAGGGTTCGCGCCGGCTACGGCGGGCGGCCGCCCGCGATATCGGTGATCGACTGGGACGCCGTCTATTGGAGCAGGTGCGGCAGGGGAGCCTGGACCGGCGCCGGCTGCGTCACCTGTTCTCGCGGCCGGTGTCGCCGGTGCGTGCGGCCCGAATCGTCCTCGGCCTGCTGCGCGAACCCCGGGAGAGCGTCGCCTGAAACGAAAGGAGGCCGCGTCTTGCGACGCGGCCTCCCCATAGGAATCGCCAGCAGGACCGGATGAATGCCTCACCCGAGTGGAGCTAAGGATGGCCGGCTGAGCACCACAACCAACTCACGATCCCTATTCTTACGATCTAGTCATCCAGCAGCGCGCCGTCACTCCACAGGGCGCTGTCGCTCCAGAGAGCCGAGTCACTCCAAAGAGCGCTGTCGCTCCAGAGAGCCGAGTCGCTCCACAGGGCGCCGTCACTCCAGAGGACCGAGTCGCTCCAGAGAGCCGAGTCGCTCCACAGAGCACCGTCACTCCACAGGGCACCGTCACTCCAGAGCGCACTGTCGCTCCAGAGGGCGGAGTCGCTCCAAAGAGCGCCGTCGCTCCAGAGAGCCTGGTCACCCCAGAGCGCGCTGTCGCTCCAGAGGGCGGAGTCACTCCACAGAGCCGAGTCGCTCCAGAGAGCGCTGTCACCCCAGAGCGCGGAATCGCTCCAGAGGGCCGAGTCGCTCCAAAGAGCCGAATCACCCCAGAGCACCGAGTCGCTCCAGAGGGCACCGTCACTCCACAGGGCACCGTCGCTCCAGAGAGCCGAGTCGCTCCAAAGGACCGCGTCGCTCCAAAGAGCCTGGTCACTCCAGAGCGCACCATCGCTCCAAAGCGCACCGTCACTCCAGAGAGCGCCGTCACTCCACAGGGCACCATCGCTCCACAGAGCGCCGTCGCTCCACAGCGCGCCGTGGGCGGCCACGCCACGCTCGCCCGCCGCTTCGACCACGTCGAACAGGCGCTGGAGCTTGGAGGGCTGGGTCGGACGGCCGGCGAGGCTGTCCACCGCCTGCAGCTCCAGGCCGGTTTCGGTGCGGAGCACGATCGGCGAGGCGCTGTTGAAGCGGATCGGGAGGAAGCGGCCGGTGTAGGCCAGGGCCCGGACCAGCTGCAGGTAGCCGACGCCTACGGCGAAGGGGCTCTCTTCGATCCGATCGGTCGAGTACATCAGGATGGTCTTGAGCTGATCGTTGGTCAGCATCGGGTTCCGCTCGAGGAGCAGCGCGGCTCCACCGCTCACGACGCCGGCGGCCTGGCTGCTACCGGAGAGTTCGATGTTTCCGTCGGGCATGATGCGGTCGGGGAACATGGAACCGACCTTGGCGCCGGGGGCCAGGGTCGAGATCAGGCGGTTGCCGGTGGCGACCAGGTCGGGCTTCATCACGTGGTCCAGGGCGGAGGGACCGCGGCTGGTGTAGGTGGTGACGATGTCGTCGGCCCGCTCGATCGTGTTGAGGTCGTTCATCGCGCCCACGGTCAGGACGTAAGGGTCGTTCCCGGGCACGTTGGTGGTCATGTAGCCGTCGCGTCCGCGGTTTCCGGCGGAGGTGATCACGGTCAGGCCGGCGGCCCAGGCGCGCTGCACGGCGCGGTTCAGCGGGTCGGTGGTGTACGACTCGCGAACCGGATGTCCGAGGGACATGTTCAGGATGCGGATCCCGTACTCGACGCGGTTGTCGATGGCCCAGTCGATGGCTTCGATCACGTTGCTGGCGTAACCGGCGCCGTCGCCGTCCAGGACGCGCAGCGAGACGATGTCGGCATCGGGGGCGATGCCGCGGATCGCGTTGC
Organism: Acidobacteria bacterium Mor1; assembly: GCA_001664505.1. Taxonomy (GTDB): domain Bacteria; phylum Acidobacteriota; class Polarisedimenticolia; order Polarisedimenticolales; family Polarisedimenticolaceae; genus Mor1. The sequence continues at coordinate 1,338,480 of CP011806.1, read as the reverse complement.
CTTGACCGGAGCCGGCGATGATGCCGGCCACGTGGGTGCCGTGTCCGTAACCGTCGGCGACCACGCCTTCACCGGTGAAGTCGAGAGCGGCGCGGATGCGGCCGGCCGGGATCGCTTCGGTCACCGCCACGCCGGAGTCGATCACCGCGATGGTGACGCCCTTGCCGGTGTAGCCCAGGTTCTCGGCGATGCGATCGGACGCGGTGGCTCCCACGCCGATGTCCATCGAGCCGAAGACCTGACGGTCCGGAGAGATCGAGGCGACGGCCGGATCGGCGGCGAGCTCGTAAATCTCGTTGACGTTCATCGTGCCGGCGATCGCAGCGAGCTTGTCGAGGCGGCGGTGGACATCCGCGCCACGATGCGCGAGACGCTCGAGCATTCCGGCGTCGACGCGATCGTGATAGCTCACGATGACCCGTTGGGGCTCACCGTTCTGCTCCAGCAACTCGGACAAATCACCCGAGATCTTTTGGATCCCGGTTCGGGGCTGATTCGTGTCCAAGTGGTCCGGAGCGGCTGCAACCCAAGACCCGACAGCGAGTATTGCGATTGCGATTGTGATGAGGTTTCTCATGGCTCCTACCCTCCCAGCAATTCCATTCGGGGGCGCCCTCCTTTAGAGCAAGGCCGGGGCCGACCTGTGTCCCGTGTTCGGGTCGAGCCTTAAAGTGCTGAAATTAAAGCGCTTACTTGGGGTGATGACCTCCTGTTGCAGTACGGAGAAAGTCTCACGGTGAGACAGTCTCGAGGGTCTCACCGGGTAAGTTGCTTGTTTTGAATAGTTTGAGGGTGGAGACGCGTAAACGGTCTCACTGTCTCACAGTGAGACGAGCGGGTTTACTGGCGGTTCGCGCAGATTCGCGGTTGAGACGGGTCATAGCGACCCGTATACTCCACCCCTATGTAAAACAGGTCTTTTGGGTCTTGGTCAGGAGTCACGATGTATAGAACCAACGCTGAAATCGCCCGCCGCGTGTACCGGGCGCTCAAGACCCCATCCGACGACAATCCGCGCACCGACCCCATTCTCGCCTTCCATTTCCGCGGGAAAGGGGACTACATCATGATGCGCTGCAACAAGAATCCCGAAGTCTCGATCAAGGGCAAGGATCAGACCGCCGGCGAGGTCAAGTTCTTTGCCTACAGCGATTTCGCCGATCATCGCGAAGATGACGTGCTGTTCCGGCTGAAGGACGAGATCGAGCTGATCGAGCTCTACCCCAAGGGCGCGATCGAGGGGTTGACCTTCAAGGCCTGGGCGGAGTTCACCGCGTGGCTCGACGGTTTGAACGAGAACGGAGTGCAGATTTCGCTGAAGCTGCCTTGCCTGGTCTACGACGCGGTTCGTGGCCAGAGCCCGTCCATGCAGAACTTCATCGTCGAAGCGATCAAGACCGCGATGAAGCAGGATGCCTAGCGGTCAGGCCTGACTAGCCCGCCCGGCGCCCGCAGCGCCGCTCCCGGTCACGCACCCGGTCCAGGCAGTCGGACAGCGCCCGGAACTCGGAATCCAGTTCCTCGTCCATCTGGGCCAGGCGATCCCGCAGGCGTCGCTCCAGCTCGAGGTACGCCTGTTCCAGCGGGGTAGCGCCCAGAGGGGCGCCGTCGGGGCCGACCAGTTCGACCCGGCCTGCGTCGAGCAGGGCGGAGGCCTCGTCGGAGTCGGGGTCGATCAGGCGCATCAGCCGGCGACCGTAGCGTTCCTCGATAGGGCCGAGGTCGCCGTCGGAGCGCATGGTCCCGCGAAAACGGGGCTCGAACCCCGCGGCGGGCACCGGACTCGCAGCAACGCGTTCGCTCATCTCAACCTCCCACAAGCCATGGTACACCGGGCANCCCCTCCCGCAACAGGTTGGGGCGTCTCCCGCGCCGATCTACCGGTGGGGGCCCTCGGCCCCCGGGACCGACCCGGCCTCGGTGGCCGGCAGCTCCACCGGGACGTCCGGATCGACTCCGATGGTCACGCCTCGGTAGCGCAGGACCTTGTTGCGCGACGACCGCTTGGCCTCGTAGAGCGCCTGGTCTGCGAACTCCAGCAGGGTCGCCGCCGAGGTGCCGTCGGTGGGGAAGCCCGCGACGCCCCCGCTGACGCTGACGTGGCCCAGAGGTTGGCTCTCACCATGGGTGAACGGGTGTTCCGCGATGGCCTTGCGAATGGCCTCGGCCTTTTCGATGCCCCGCTCCGGCGGAGTCCCCGGCATGACGACGACGAACTCCTCGCCGCCGTAGCGGGCGACCATCGCATCGCCGTCACACCGGGAGGCGACCAGGGAAGACAGCGCCTTGAGCAGCACGTCGCCCGCCTGGTGCCCCTGAGTGTCGTTGAACACCTTGAAGTGATCGATGTCGAACAGGAACAGGCTGAGCGGCTGGCCGGACTGTTCGGCGTTGCGGATCATCTCCGCCAGCCCCTTCATCAGGTATCGCTTGTTGTATAGGCCGGTCAGGCCGTCCTTGTTGGCGTCGTTGCGCACGCTCGACAGGTTCATGGCGTGGGACAGCGCGATGGCGCCGAGGTTCGTCACTATCTGTAGGGTCAGCTTCTCGTCCCGCGGGCGGACCTTGGGCTTGCCGACTACGATCACGCCGAGGACCCGGGATCCCTGGACCACCGGTCCGATCAAATCCAGGGCGACGCCGGGAAGGTGGCTCTGGAACGCCTGGCCGTCGGTGCGGCTGGCGTTGCGCCAGTCCTCCTGGGACATCTCGACCCGGTTGGCGGCGACCCAGCCGATCTTGCCCTGGCCGAAGGGGATCACCGCCGCCGAGTCCGGGACCTCCCGAATACCCCGCTGGTAGCGCAGGTAGAGTTCGGGCTGCCCGCCGGCGTCCCGCGGTTTGCGAACCATGTAGAACAGCACCTGCTCCGGCTCGAACAGAGCCGCCGCCAGGCGGACGATCAGCTTGGGCACGTGGCTGATCTCGAGCTCCGGCTGGTTCAGTTCGGCGACGATGCTGGGCAGGAAGCGGACCAGGCTGGCGACCGACTGGGCCTCGGTTCGGGCCGAGGCCAGGGCGGCGGTCTGCTCCCGCGCGCGGACCGAAGCCCGCTCGAGCTGGTCCTCGAGGTGCTGGGTTCGGCGGCTCAGATCACCCTTGCCCCGGTTACCGAGGACGATTCCGAGGATCAGGCCGACGACCGCCGCCACGGCGGCCGGAACGATTCCCATCGAGACAAGTTCCATCAGCAAAGGACCTCGGCGAAAAACGGTTGAACCTCCCTTGAATCTGGGTTCCGGCGCCGGGGGGCGCAAACCCCGCCGGGGCCCCGGAGCGGAGCCCTCCGCGGCGCGCTAAGATGCCCAACGTGTTGACCGTCAACGAGATCTTTCACTCGATCCAGGGGGAATCCTCCCGGGCCGGGGAGCCCTGCACCTTCATCCGGCTGACCGGATGCAACCTGCGCTGCGTCTGGTGCGACACCGAGTACGCCTTTCACGAGGGCAAGCCGATGTCGGTGGATGAGGTGATGGCCGAGGTCGAACGAATCGGCTGCAGTCTGGTCGAGCTGACCGGGGGGGAACCCCTGCTGCAGAAGGAGGCGATCCCGCTGATGGATCGGCTCGTCACCGAGGGCTACCGGGTGATGCTGGAAACGGGAGGCAGCCTCTCGGTCGCCGACGTCCCGGCGGGGGTCAAGCGGATCGTCGACATCAAGTGCCCTGGTTCCGGGGAGGCTGAGCGGAACCTCTGGGAGAACCTCGAGCACCTCGGTGCCGACGACGAGCTCAAGTTCGTCATCGCCGATCGCGAGGACTATCGCTGGGCGGCGGAGCAGGTCCGCGACCGCGCTCTCGCCGAGCGTTGCACGGTGCTGTTCTCGCCGGTGCAGGACGGTCTCGAGCCTGGAGAACTCGCCGACTGGATCCTGGCCGACGGGCTGACGGTGAAGCTCCAGATCCAACTGCACAAGCTGCTCTGGCCCGGCGTGCTCCGTGGAGTCTGATCCGATGCGTGCGGTGGTGTTGCTCTCCGGAGGCATGGACTCGGCGACCACCCTGGCCGAAGCGCGGCACCGGGGCTTCGAGGCCCACGCGCTGACGGTGCGCTACGGCCAGCGCCACGCGGTCGAGATCGAGCGGGCCGAGGAGCTGGCCCGTTCGCTCGGTGCGGCTTCCCACCGGGTGGTCGGGGTCGAGCTCGACGTGCTCGGCGGCTCGGCGCTGACCGACGAGGCGGTCGACGTCCCCAAGGAGCGCAGCGACGGCGAGATTGCCGAGGGCATTCCGGTTACCTACGTGCCCGCCCGCAACACGGTGATGCTCTCCCTGGCCCTGGGCTGGGCCGAGGTTCTGGAGGCCCGCGACCTGTTTCTCGGGGTCAACGCCATCGACTACAGCGGCTACCCCGATTGCCGCCCCGAGTACCTCGAGGCCTTCGAGCGCCTGGCCGGGCTGGCGACCCGGGCGGGGGTCGAGGGGAGCGCCTTCCGGATCCACGCCCCGCTGCTGGAGCTGACCAAGGGGCAGATCGTCCGCCGGGCGGTGGAGCTGGGGGTCGATCTTGGCCGGACGGTCTCCTGCTACGACCCGGATGCATCCGGCCGGCCCTGCGGCCGCTGCGATGCCTGCCTGCTGCGGGCCCGGGGCTTCGCCGAGGCGGGGCTCGCCGATCCCGCCCTGGCCTGAGCAGACCCCGGAGAGCCCCGCCGGGTCGAGGATCCAGCGGGTCCGAAACCAGGAATTGCCTGAAATGGGGGCAAAAGGTTAGGATTCTTACTGCCGGGGCATGTCCAGCTTCCGGCACCGGAGGTCCGGGATGGAAAACAAGGTCGTGGTCCACCTCAAGGACGGCACGATCCACAAGGGGCTGACCCAGGATTTCGATCCGGCGTCGGAGACCTTTTTCCTGCTCCCGGCCGAAGGAGGTGGGATCCCTCTGCGGGTCCAGGTCGACTCGATGAAGGCCCTGTTCTACGTCAAGAGCTGGCTGGGCAACCGCGACTTCGTGGCCCGGCAACAGTTCGACCAGGCCAAGGCCAACGGCCGCAAGGCGATCGTCACCTTCGCCGACGGCGAGTCGATGTGGGGAACGATTCCCGAAGAGGCTCCCGACGACGCACCGGGCTTTTTCTTCTTCCCGGTGGACGAGGAGGACAACAACGAACGGGTGTTCGTCGTGCGTTCCTCGCTCAAGGACATGCGCTTGGTTCCGTAACTGCGGGTTCATCCGCGAACGCTCCCGAAGGGGAGTGGGCCACAAGACGCGTTCGGATTGACTTCCTTTGCCGATGAACCCGCGAAGGAGGACGCGTTGAACAAGGCGCAGCTCGTCGAACAGGTCTCTGTGCGCACCGGCCTGCCTCTGCGTGAGGCGAGGCGTGCGATCGATGCGATTTTCGATCCCGACCCGCATGTGGGATTGATCGCGGCCCAGCTCGTCGATGGTCACAAGGTCGCGATCAGCGGCTTCGGTACCTTCGAGGCGCGGGATCGCCGGGCACGGGCGGGACGCAACCCGCACACCGGTGAAACGCTGGACATTCCGGCGACCCGGGCTCCGGCGTTCAAGGCCGGCAAGCCGCTCAAGGAAACCCTGCGGCAGGCCTGAGACCGACCGTTTCATCGTTGACCGCATAGGCGTCTTCAGGGGTGGCGTATGCGCCCCGGTCGGCCTATGCTGCTCGCGCGATGCCGGCGAAGAAAAAGAAGGCCGCGAAGAAACGCCGTCCCCGTAGGCGGCGCAGCGCGAAACAGCGCCGGGCCCGGAACCGCCTCATAGCGGCTCTGGCCTCGGTCACCTTCGTCCTGGTCGCCGGTTTCATCCTGCATCTCTACGTCTCGGTGGGCGATCGCTTCGAAGGCCGGTTGTGGGCCAACCCCTCGCGGATCTACTCCGCGGGCTGGACCCTCTATTCCGGCGCGCCGGCGACCCTCGAGTCGGTGGCCCGGCGTTTCGAACGCTGCGGATACGCGCGCTCGGAAACGACGCCGCAAAAACCGGGTCGCTATCGCGTCGACCGGGACACCCTCGAAGTGGTGATGCGCCCCTTCGACGGACCGGGTGAGGCACCTCCCGAGGGGCTGATCCGCATCCGTTTCGGCGGCCGGCGGGTCTCGTCGATTCGCGGCGCGGACCGGCGGAGGATCGAGGCGCTGGAGCTCGAGCCGGAGCTGCTGGCAACCCAGTACGGCGCCCGCCAGGAAGAGCGGGAGGTGCTGCCTTACGAGCGGATTCCTCCCCGGGTGGTCGACGCGGTGTTGGCCGCCGAAGACGCACGATTCAGGGATCACGGCGGCGTCGATCTGCGGGCGGTGATCCGGGCTGCGCTGGCCAACACCCGTTCGGGACGGATCGTCCAGGGCGGCAGCACCATCACCCAGCAGACGGTCAAGAACCTGTTCCTGCATCAGCGGCGGACCTGGTGGCGCAAGCTGCGCGAGCTGCCCATGGCGATGATGCTCGACGCCCGCTACTCCAAGGACCGCATCCTCGAGGTCTACCTCAACGAGATCTACCTGGGCCAGCGGGGCTCGGTGGCGATCTGCGGGGTGCAGGCGGCCTCCCGCTTCTACTTCGGACAGGACGTCAGCGGCCTGTCGGTTTCCGAGGCGGCACTGCTGGCGGGCCTGATCCAGAGCCCGGGACGCAACAACCCGTTCAAGCATCTCGAGCGGGCCACGATCCGGCGGGATCAGGTGCTCGACGCCATGCATCGGCTGGGCACGATCGACGCCGAGGCGCTCGAGGCGGCCAAGGCCGAGCCGGTGGTGCTGGGCAGCGGCAAGGGGGGCTTCGCCCGGGCGCCCTATGCCGTCGACTACGTCAACGCCGAGCTGACCCACTTCTTCCCCGAAGAGGCGCTCCGCGGCGGACGCCGGGTCTACACCACCATCGACACCTCGATTCAGCAGGCTGCGGAACAGGCGCTGACCTCCGGCCTCGAGCGGCTGGAACGGGACTACCCGGTGGTCAAGCGGCAGATGGAGCAGCGCACCCTGCAGGGCACGGTGATCGTGACCCGGCCCGAGACCGGCGAGGTGCTGGCCATGGTCGGCGGGCGGGACTACCGCCGGTCCCAGTTCAACCGGGCGTTCCAGGCCAAGCGCCAACCCGGCTCCTGCTTCAAGCCCTTCGTGTTCGCCGCCGGGCTCGAGAACGCCGCCGAGGCGCGGGACGGGTGGCTGACCGCCTCGACGTTGATCGAGGACGGACCGATCGAGTTGACCTCGGGGGGCAAGCGTTGGTCCCCGTCGAACTACGACGGCGAGTTCCGCGGTCCGGTGACCGCACGCCGCGCTCTGGAGCAATCTCTCAACGTGCCCACGGTTCGCGCCGCGCGGCACGCGGGGCTGGACCGGGTGGTCGACGTGGCGCGCCGGGCCGGCGTCCGCTCGCCGCTCAAGCCGCTGCCCTCGATCGCGCTCGGCACCATGGAGGTGACGCCCCTGGAGATGGCTACCGCCTACGGCACCCTGGCCCGGCAGGGGGAGCGCATCGCCCCGACCATCGTCCGCGAGCTGCGCGACGACAAGGGGGAGGTGCTGTTCAGCCGGCGGAGGGAGTCGACCCGGGCGATCGATCCGGCGGCGGCGTTCCTGACGACCCACCTGATGGAAGGGGTGTTCGAGAACGGAACGGCGCGGCGGGCCAGCGCTCTGGGCTTCCAGGGGCGGGCGGCGGGCAAGACCGGCACCACCGACGACACCCGGGACGCCTGGTTCATCGGCTACACGCCGCGGCTGTTGGCTCTGGTCTGGGTCGGCTACGACGACAACGCCCGCACCGGCCTGACCGGCGCCACCGGCGCCCTTCCGATCTGGGTCGACATCATGAAGCGGGCGGGGATGGAGCGGAGCTACGCCCGCTTCCCGGCGCCGCCGGGGATCGTGCGGGTCCATGTCGATCCCGACACCGGCGGCCGGGCGGTTTCCGGCTGCCGCCACGCCACTACCGAACTGTTCCTCGAAGGCACCGAGCCGCAGGAAGACTGCCGGGAGCATCGCCGGGGATGGGCGCGCTGGTTCAAGCGGGACCGGGATCGCGAACGGGAAGAGAAGCTCAAGAACAACCGCTGGTGGCGCAAGCGCCGCCCACCCGATATCTAGCGCTCGCTCCGGTCAGCTGCCCTCGACCCGCCAGGGAGGGTTGCGCCGGTTCTCGCCGGCGTGGAACAGGCAGATCGTGTTGCCGCTGGGATCCCTCAGCCGCGCCTCGCGCCACAGCCAACGCTGTTCCGTCGGCTTCTGATCGAAGACGAACCCGATGTCTTCCAGCTCCTCGACCCGGGCATCAAGCCGGTCCGATTCGAAGTAGATCACCACGCCGGTGTCCGCCGGCACCTCATCGACGATGTGCACCGAGAAGGTCGCCTCGCCTTCGGGGCATTCGAAGCGCGCGTAGTGCGGGCTGTCCACGATCAGCGTAAACCCCATCTCCCGGTAGAAGATCTTGCTGGCCTCGATGTCGATGGACGGCAGGGTGACCTGGTTGAGATTCACGGTGTCTCCTCGTCGCAGCGGATGTATTCCAGAAACTCCCATTCGTCGGGGTCGCCAAGAACGCTGAACATCGTAAGGCCGTCGCTTGTCCCGGTGAACTTGAACCCGCGATAGAAGACCGCCTGCTCGCCGTCGTCGTACGATCTCCCGGCCATAGGGACCCCTTCTAGGTCGAGCAGGTTGACCTTCGCTTCTTTGAGCCAGAGGAGCTTCCACGAGCAGTCCTTGCTCTCGACGTCTTTGTACTCGTCGAATACCGCATCCTCCTCCAGGACCGATCGGAAGTGACACGAGCCGTCGGGGCGCAGCACGATGCGAGTGTTCTCGGCGCCGGGATGGCCGGCACGTGCCAACAGCTGAACCGTGTAGCGGTTGAAGCACCAGGTGCCGGTGACTTCATCCTCGCCGATACGTCGATGTAGCTCCCGGTCAGGCGCGAAGTAGCGGCCGCAGCCGCAGGGCCCGCAGCAGCTCCCGAACTGGGCAAGGGCCGCGACGGCTACGAGGAGCAAACTGAGTCGACGCCGGGTCATTACCCGCAGTCTAGTCCATGGCGCGGGCGCAGGCTGCCGAGGGCTAGCGCTTGCGGGCGGTGATCACGTGAGCGCGGATCGGGAACTCGACGGTGCCTTCCTCGGTGACGAACTCGTCCAGTTCCTTTTCCGCCACCGCCATCAGCCGGATGAACTCGTCGTCGCCGAGCTGCAGCCAGCCCCGGGCGTCGGCGTCGATCCAGGTGTGAAGCGAGGGGAAGCGGACGCGGCCCCGCAGGGTGTCGATCCGGGCGGGAATGCCGCTGCGAGTGCAGAGCCGCGCCAGGGCTCCACGGTCGCCCATGGAGAACGGACGGCGTAGCCTGCCGGCGGTTTCGTTGCCGAACAGGTCTTCGAGCAGCAGCACCAGCCGCCGAATCGCCTCGCAGGAGTCCAGGGAATCCCAGACCGCCACGGTGAGCCTGCCTCCGGGTTTCAGGACCCGCTGCATCTCGCGCAGCGCCTCACCCGGGTCCCGGACGAACATCAGTGCGAACTGACAGCCGACGGCGTCGAAGCGACCGCCGGACCAGGGGATCGAATCCGCTTCTCCCGCGGCCCAGGTCGCCGGCTCCGACGATTCGGAGGCGACGGCCAGCATCGCCGGATCGGGGTCGAGCCCGGTGACCTCCGCGCCCCGGCGCATCATCGCCCGGGCCAGCACGCCGGTGCCGCAGCCGACGTCCAGCGCCTCGCAGCGCTCGGTCAGTTCCAGCCGGTTGGCCAGGATCTCGGACCAGGGTTCGAACAGCGCCGGGACCAGGTCGCGCTGGTAGGTCCGGGCGGCGTCCAGAGACAGAGTGGCCGTCGAGGCAGCTTCGGACATCGTGTCCTCCGTGGGGCCTTGGGTGCCCCGTCCGGGGGCCCTAGCGTTTTTTCTTCGATGAAGCCTCGCGAAGGAAGATTTGTTTCACTGCAGGCCGGGTCAAGCTCCAGAACTGCCAGCTCCAGAACGCGATGACCACAAGCAGGGCCGCCAGCAGCCAGGGGCTCCGGGAGGAGATTTCGCCCGCCGGCCCGAAGGGGGTCGAATAGGTGACCTGGTTTCCGACGAAGAGCAGCACCATCCCGAAGGCTATCGTCAGGAGCGGGGTGATCCCTGCAAAGAGCCGCGCCCACCACCAGGAGCGCCGGCTGCCCCGGCGCAGGCCCCGGCCGATGGCCCAGGCGGACATGCCGACCCCGATCGGCAGGGCGATCATCACGGCGCCCCCCTGAAAGGCCTGGATCGTCCGGGAGACGGCCCCGGCGACGCCGACCAGGGCGGCAAAGTAGTAGAAGCCGGAGATGAAGCGCACCGCAGGCGGCAGATCGGGCAGCGGGGCGGCGGATGTTTCGGACCGGGCCAACAGGGCACCTCCTCGAGGGCACCCTACCCCGGTATCCCGGGAAAATTCGGGAAAAAAGAGCCTGCCGCTGGCAGCGGTAGACGATTCCGGGCCACGGGTCGTACCCTTAGAGCGAGGACACCTGATGATCTCTGAGCTGCGCAATCGCCCCGTCTCCCGGTCCATGGGCCAACGGGGTATCACCTTCATCGAGCTGCTGGCGGCGATCACCATCCTGCTGGTGCTGGCCACCGCGGTGGTGCCGATCTATCACTGGTACGACAAGCGGCGGATGGAGGCGGAGCTCAAGATCGGGCTCGAGACCATGCGCGCCGCCATCGACCAGTACCGCAAGTACGTCGATGAAGGGTTGATCATCCAGGAAGACATCGACCAGATGGGCTATCCCATCGATCTCGAGTCACTGGTCGAAGGTGTGGAGCTCGGCGACCCGAACTCTCCCGAGGCCAAGACCGTCAAGCTGCTCTACCGCGTTCCGATCGATCCCTTCACCGGGCTCGACGAGTGGGGGATGCGCTCCTACCAGGATGACTGGGACAGCACCAGTTGGGGTGGGGAGAACGTCTACGACGTATACAGCCTGGCGCCGGGGATCGCGCTGGACGGAACCTACTACAGCGAGTGGTAGGACGGGCGGCGCGGTCGTCCCGCACCGCCCGAGTCACGGTTTATCGAAATCCGGATCTAGCGAATCACACCGTCGGTCCGTTCTTCGGTCCGCTTGAGCATCTTCTCCAGACGACGGCTCAGTTTCTGCAGCCGTTCCAGCTCCAGCCGGGTCATCTTGGCTTCGACCTCCATGGCCTCCAGCCGCTGCATCAACTGCAGCCGCTCGGTCTCGACCTGCTTGAGGCGGTGGAGCGGGCTGCTCGCCGGGTCGGTCGCCCGCGGCACGGTGATCGTCACCGGCGACGGCGCGGCTCCGGGGGCGCCCGGGGCGGCCGGTGTACCCGGCGATTGAGCCGTAGCCGGAGCGGGTAGCGTCATCGTGACGCCACGGGAGGGACGGGGCGCGCGGGGCTCCCGGCGCTCCCGGCGAATCCGGCGCGGCTCGTCGCGCAGCTCGGGAAGGGGTTCGGCCCGGGGCTCCGGCGCCGCCGCGACATGTCCGCGCAGGCGGGCGCGTTCGCGGTCGAGTTCCCTGGCCTGTACGGCGAGTTCCCGGGCGAGAGCCGCGCTGCGCTCGGCCTCGTAGACGTGGTCGTTGGCCAGCTGGCGGTCCCGAGCCTCGTTGAGCGAGTAGAGTTCCCGCTCGAGCAGTCGCTCGGCTCGCTCCAGCTGTTCGTTCCGCGCATGGAACTCCGCCCGTTCCATGTCTCGCATCAGGTCGGTGGCGTGTTGCTGCAGTTCAGCGACCGCGCCTTCCCGCCCGAGAGCGTGGGCTCGAGCGATCTCTTCCTTCAGCTTCCGCAGCTCCAGCTCGGCCGGCCGTTGCGCCCGGGCGTGTTCCCGGTCGAGCCCGGTCAGGCGGCGGTCGTATTCCAGCCGTTCCCGCCGGCGTTCCGCGTCGGCGATCAGTTCGGCGGCCTCAGCGCTGCGGCCGGCTGCCTGTAGTTCCTCGGCCTGGGCGTAGGCCCGCTCGTACTCGGTCTTCAACTTGGCCAGGTCGTACTGCTCCTGGGAACGCCGGTTGCGCTCGGTGGCCAACTCACGTTCAAGCAGTTCGATACGGGTCTTCTCTTCCATCAGCTTCTGCTCGGCCAGGGCCAGCTCCCGCTCGGCAGGGCTGCCTTCGCCGGCGACCGGCTGCATCCAGGTGGGGAAGATCAGGAGCGCGGCCAGGAAGGGCAGGGCGATGGCGGCGCGCTGCCAGAGGCGGAGTCCCGGGGAGGTCGGGCGTTGCATGATCATGACGAGTCTCTCCTTCAACTGAGGGGTGTGGAGGATCGCTCCGCTGGCGAACGCGGGCAGCGGACCGCGGGGTTCGGACAGGAATTCCAGGGTCTTGAGCAGGCCGTCGGCGTAGGCCCGCCGCAGGTCGGGACGCAGGGCCACCACCTGGGCATCGCAGGCCTGCTCTTCGCTCTCGCGCAGTTGGCGCCGCGCCCACCAGGCGACCGGATGCCACCAGAAGGCGAGCACCGTCAGGGTCTCCAGGTGGCGCACCCAGGTATCGCCGCGCTTGAGGTGGCAGAGCTCGTGGGCGATCAGGGCGTCACGCTCGTCGCCGGAGAGCCTGCCCAGCAGCGGCTCGGGCAGCAGTAGCCGGCGGCGACTGCCGAAGGCCCAGAGGAGCGGCGGCAGGTTGCCTCGCACCAGGGCAACCCCGGGCACCTTGTCGATGCCCACCGACGCAGCCAACGCGGCGACCCGCTGCAGCAGCGCTTCGTCGGCAGGCCGGGCCCGGGCGATCAGCCGTTCGAAACGCAGAGCGCGGAACAGGGTCAAGAAGGTCAGTGCAGCCGAACCGACGAGCCACAGGGGTAGCAGCCAGTTGCGCCAGAGTGCCTGTGGATCGATCAGCGGTGCCGGTGTGGAGACGGTCACGGGATCGGCCGCCACCGGTGCGGAACTCTCGGCGATTGTGGGGAGAGTCACGGCCGGGAGAGCCGTGGCTCCGGTCGACGGAAGGGTCGCTTCCGTCAGTGGCGTCGCGGAGGAGGGGAGAAGCGATGCCGGCAGCACCGAGATCTCCAGCACCGGCGGCGTGACCAGCTTGAGCAACACGAGAAGCCACAGGGCGTGGCGGATCGCGGGGCGTTCGACGAAGCGGGTGATCCCGGCGACGCAGATCGCCAGTAGCGTCGCGCTTGCTGCGTTGAGCAGCAGGATCTCGAGGAAGCGTTCCATCAGCGGCTCCCTCCCTTCTTGTCGTCGTCGAGGGACTCGACCAGGCGGCGCAGGTCGGCGATCTCGTCACCGGAGAGCCGGCTTGAACCGACCAGATGGGTCAGCAGCGGCGTCAGCGAGCCTTCGCACAGCTTCTGCGCCGTATCCCGCAGGCGCAGGTCGATCAGATCTTCACGGCCGGCGACCGGGGAGTAGACGTTGACCCGCCCCTCGGCCTTGCGTTTGACGCAGCGCTTCTGCTCCAGGCGTTCCAGCAGCTTCTGGACCGTGGCGTACTGGGAGGCTCCGCCGTCAGGGTAGAGCCGGTCGGTCAGCCGGCGGATGGTTGCCGGTCCCAGCTCCCAGAGTTCCTTGAGCACGGCCAGTTCGGCATCGGTCACGTCGGCGCGGGGGCGAGAAGCCATCGGAGTCTCCCTGTTCAGACGCCGTGTCTGATAGGGTGAGTCTAAGACGAGTTGTCTGGGTTGTCAAATCGGGCTTTGCGGTGGCCTTGCAGAGCGGATCGATTCTGCTCCGCTGCCCTGGAGTCAACGCGCACTAGGATCCCTGGGAAGGAGAGATCCTGTGATTCGACCCTCCTCCAAATCGCTGGCTATCGGCGCTGTTTTGCTGTTCTCCTGCGGAACGTTCGCTCATACCGAAGACCGTGGCGAACCAGCCGGCTGCTCCCGAGGACGCGACTTCAAGGTCCTCGTTCAGGGGATTCCGGAGATAGATCCGTTGATTGCGATCGACGGGATCGAGCAGTTCGAGGTGGTCACCCAGGGAGAGCCCGTCGAGTTTGGCGCCTCCCCGCGGAGGAACTTGTTGGAGTCGCGCCAACTTAGGCTCGATATTCGCGTCGGCGCCGGCGGTTCCGCGTACGTCGAAGCGGCGATACGCGACTACGTGGAGCCACGACTGCGTGCGGCCGGCTACCACATCGCCGATCCACGAGCCGAAGTTCCGACGATCGAAGTGCGCACAAGTGTCTCCGAGGACAACGGGTGGTCGGACTACGAGACGCAGGTCCGCCTTGTTGCGTGCGCTGACGAAGGCACCGCTCGCAACTCTTGTGAGCAGGTGTTGGGGCGCCGGCAGCGAGGGTCCGTCAGGGTTGGTGACTTGGATCGGGTGCTTCCGAGCCAGGTCGGACATGTGCTCGGCAGAGAGTTGGGCGCGCCGACGGGTTCACATCGAAGGATGCGCTAGGGCTTGGTTGGCAGGGAGGGAGAAATCCTACTGGTGCCGAAGGTGAGACTCGAACTCACACGGGCGTTAGCCCACCACCCCCTCAAGATGGCGTGTCTACCAATTCCACCACTTCGGCACGGGGCAAGTCAGACAAGATAGCATCGGGACCGCCGGGGCGGAACCCGATTTCCCCCTTACGGGGTCGAGCCGTCGCTACCGGCGTCGTCTCCTTCGCTGGAGGCGTCGCCGCCTTCGGCCGGAGCGGCCTCGGCAGGTGCGGATCCATCGGCCGGGTCGACCGGGATGGTCTCGGTGACGCCCGCGGCCGGAGCCGGGATGTCGTCGAGCACCGTGCCGCCACCCCGGGTGGCCTTGCTCGAGACCACCGCCAGACTCAGCGAAGTCAGCATGAACACCACCGCAGCTCCGGTAGTGGCCTTGGACAGCCAGGTCGCCGCGCTTCGGGGGCCGAAGGCGGTCTGGCTGCCGCCGCCGCCGAAGGCTCCGGCGAGGTCGGCGCGCTTGCCGGTCTGAAGCAGCACCACCAGGATCAGGAAGACACTGACGATGACGTGGATGATGGTCAGCAGAATCGACACGATGTACCCGTCAGCTCGCCTGTCGCGAGCACATGAAAAGCGAAAGACCCGCCAAAACCCCCGGAATATAGCATCGAGGCAGGGGAGCCAGCAATAATTCGCCGCCAAATGACTGCGAATATTGGGCTTAGGGGGAATCTAGCTGTAGTAGGCGGCCAGGAACACGGCGAAGATCACCGTGACCCAGAAGACCGTCACGCCGGTGGGCCAGGTGCGGGCGAAGACCCCGTCGGGGCCGTAGACCCGCTGGACTCCGTCGATGGCGTTGTAGACCCGGCGCACCGAGAAGCCCGCCAGCCAGCGCTGCACGATCCCGATAACCCGGCCGATGCCCAGGGCGATGTTCTTGCCGACCCGCCGGTAGAACCAGTCGGTGTCCAGGTTGACCGACTTGAGCTCCGGCGGATAGAGGCCGAGCAGCTGCAGGGCGGTGAAGGCCAGCGCCGAGAAGAAGATCAGCTGGTAGTAGGCCACCACGTGGCCGGTGGTGTACGCCTCGTAGTTCACCGGGTAGGGCAGGAACTCGTAGAAGTACTGGGCGCCCCAGGGGCTGCCGATGGCGATACACAGCGCGGCGGAGATGCCCATGGCCACCAGCATGTGCCGGGGTGCTTCCTTGGGCCGCATCCCCGAGTCGTGGGCGAAGAAGGCGAAGTAGGGGATCTTGATGCCCGAGTGGTGGAACACGCCGGCCGAGGCGAACAGCAGCACGAAGAACGCGATGGTGTGATGCTCGCCTGCGGTGGCCTCGAGGATCAGCGACTTGCTGATGAAGCCGTTGAGGAACGGGAAGCCGGAGATCGAGGCGGCGCCGATGATGCAGAAGGTGGTGGTCCAGGGCATGGTGCGGTAGAGGCCGCCCAGTTCCGAGCCCTTGATCGTGCCGGTGCGGTAGAGCACCGCACCCATGGTCATGAACAAGAGCCCCTCGAAGATGATGTTGCAGAAGGCGTAGGCCGCGGCGCCGTTGATCGCCATCTGGGTGCCGACGCCGGCGGCGCAAACCATGAAACCGACCTGGTTGTTCAGGCTGTAGGTCAGGACGCGGCGTAGGTCGTTCTCGATCACCGCGAAGAATATCGGGGTCGCGGTCATGATCGCGCCGATCGGGATCAGGATCTCGGTGCCGGCGAAGCCCCGGCAGAGGGCGTAGACGGCGAGCTTCGTGGTGAAGATGCTGAGGAACAGGGTGCCGGTGACCGTGGATTCCGGGTAGGTGTCCTGCAGCCAGTTGTTCAACAGCGGAAACGCCGACTTGATGCCGATGGCCAGCAGGATCAGGTTGCGGCCCAGGCTGCCGGTCCCCAACAGGGTGAACTCGATAGACCCGGTTTCGGCGTAGTGCAGCAGGATGCCCGCCAGGAGCAACACGCCGGACCCTACCTGGATCGTCAGGTAGCGCATGCCCGCCCGGTAGGCCCGGTTGGTGCGCTTGGCCCAGATCAGGAAGACCGAGCCGATCGCCATCATTTCCCAGTAGACGAACAGGGTCGCCAGGTCGCCGGCGAAGAGCGCGCCCAGGGTCGATCCCGGGTAGATCATCGACGCCATCAGCTGCATGTCGTCCTTGACGTGCAGGGCGAAGATCACGCCGAGGATCGCGGCGATGTGGAACACGTAGCCGAAGGTCAGGCTCAACCCGTCGACCCGGATCGGGTTGAGGGTCATGTCGAAGAAGGCGATCTCGAGCAGCTTGCCTTCGGGCAGCGCCAGCAGGTGGGCGAAGCTCGCTACCGGCAGCGCCAGCATCAGCGCCTGCTTGGCCCGGCCTTTCAGCAGCGGAATGATCAGGCCGCCCAGGATCAGGATCGAGCCGGGGGGTAGGTAGTGGAGGAAACTCATGAATCCTCCCCGTTACCCGGGCCGGGCTCACTGTCCTCGTCGTCGTAGTAGTCCTCGGGGCGCATCAGCACCTTGCGCATCTGGGCGGCGACGACCACCAGCATGAAACAGCAGACGAAGCCGTACCAGGCGTGGAAGCCGAAGCTGGTCTCGATCGGGTAGTGGCCGTGCTTGTGGTACGGCAAGACCTCGACCAGCACCGATACGGCGCTGACCGCGACCAGGATCCAGATGATGCGCCGCACGATCGGCGGCAGCTCGGACCATACGGGGCGGCCGTGATGTTCGCTCACTTTCCACCTCCGGCCAGGGGCAGCAGCATGCTGTACAGGTTGTCGGCGTAGAAGAACAGCACCACGCAGCCCACCGCGGTGAACACGATCGGCACCACGCAGAAGAGCGGCGCTTCCTTGATCGCCACCTTGCCCCCCTCATGCCCGTCGGGGGCGAAGAGGAAGCCGCGGATCGGAATCGGCAGCAGGTAGGCGATGTTCAATAGCGAGCTGATCATCAACACCGCGATGAACACCACCTGTTCCGCCTCGGCGGCGCCCAGGGCCAGGAGCCACTTGCTCCAGGCTCCTCCCATGGGAGGCAGGCCGATCACGCTGATCGCGCCGACCATGAAGGCGATGGTGGTGACCGGCATCACGCGGCCGATGCCGCGCATGGTGCTGATCTCGGTCTTGTGGGCCGCCACGTAGATCGCGCCGGCGCAGAAGAACAGGGTGATCTTGCCGAAGGCGTGCATGGCGATGTGCATGCTGCCCCCGATCAGCGCCGCCGGCGTGGCCAGGGCCGCGCCGAGGACGATGTACGACAGCTGGCTGATCGTCGAGTAGGCCAGCCGCGCCTTGAGGTTGTCCTTGGTCATCGCCACCAGCGACGCGATCAAGACGGTGCCGCCGGCCACGTACATCAGCCATTCGGACACGCCGGTATCCCGCAGCAGCTCCGGTCCGAAGATGTAGAGGATGACCTTCATCACCGTGAACACGCCGGCCTTGACCACCGCGACGGCGTGGAGCAGGGCGGAGACCGGGGTGGGGGCGACCATCGCGGCGGGCAGCCAGCGATGGAAGGGCATCAGCGCCGCCTTGCCGGTACCGAAGGCAAACAGCGCCAGCAGGATCATGACCGTCTTGTCGTCGGCCTTGCCCTCGAGGATGCCGCCGGCGCGGAAGTCCAGAGTGCCGGCCAGGTTCCAGGTCCAGACCACCGCCAGCAGCAGGAAGGCGATCGAGGTGCTGATCAGGATGCCCAGGTAGATCCGGCCACCGTTGCGGGCCTTCTCGTCTCCGTGGTGGGTCACCAGCGGATAGGTCGAGAGGGTCAACACCTCGTAGAAGATGAAGAGCGTGAACAGGTTGCCCGAGAAGGCCACGCCCAGGGCGCCGAAGATCGCCAGGGCAAAGCACATGAAGAAGCGGGTTTGGTTCTTCTCGTGGTGCCCGCGCATGTAGCCGATGGAGTAGGCGGTGGTCACGATCCAGAGGCCCGAGGCCACCAGGGCGAACAACATACCCAGAGGTTCGAGCTTGAAGCTGATCGCGAGCCCGGGCAGCAACTCCACCAGGTCGAAGCCGGCGGTATCGCCGCGCAGCACGCCCGGAACGAGGGACAGCACCAGGGCGAACAGGGTGCCGCCGGTGACGAAGGTCGCGGCCTCCCGCACGTTCTCGCCCATGCGGGCGATCAAGGGCGTCAACAGCGCGCCGATCAGCGGCAGCGCCAGGCAGAGGGCCATGGTGTCCCCGCCGCTCACGGGCCCACTCCCAGCAGCAGCGCCGCCGCCTTCTGGGCGATGCCGGCGGTCCATTCGGTGCGGATGCCGAACAGGACGCTGGCTCCGATCAGGAGCCAGGTCGGGATCAGCATCGAGAGCGGCGCTTCCTCACGTTGCGCACCGGCGGGAGCTTCACGGAAATAGGCCACCTCGACCACCCGCCAGACGTAGAGCACGGCCAGGAGTGAACTGAGCAGCGCCAGTCCGGCGACCCACCAGAGATCTTTTTCCAGCGCGGCTTCGATCAGGTACCACTTGCTGACGAAACCGACGGTCAGCGGCACGCCGATCAGGCTCAGGCCGCCCAGTACCCAGGCGAACATGGTCAGCGGCATGCGCTTGCCCAGGCCCGCCATGTCGTCGATGCGGGCGGAGCCGATGCGCAGCACGATGCAGCCCATGGCCAGGAACAAGCCGCCCTTCATCAGGGCGTGATTGAAGATGTGGACGATGGCGCCGGTCAGGCCGCTGACCGACGCGAAGCTGATGCCCAGCACCATGTAGCCCACCTGGGCCACGCTAGAGTAGGCCAGCATGCGTTTGATGTTGCGCTGGAAGATCGCCACCGCCGAGGCGACGAAGATCCCGAGCAGCGACAGCGCCAGCAGCATGGTGTCCAGCGGCATTGACGAGAAGGCGAACTCGTAGCCGTAGACGCTGAAGACGAAGCGCAGCAGGACGTAGACCGAGACCTTGGTCGACGTCGCGGCGAGGAACGCGGTGACCACCGAGGGCGCGTAGGTGTAGGCGTTGGGCAGCCACACGTGCAGCGGGAACAGCGCGACCTTGAGGCCGACGCCGACGCAGAAGAAGGCGAAGGCGGCGTGGACCGTCCGCATCGATTCCATCGCGCCGATGCGGGTGGCCATGTCCGCCATGTTCAGCGTGCCGGTCATCATGTACAGCAGGCCGATGGAGATCAGGATGAAGGTCGCGCCGATGGTGCCGAGCACCAGGTACTGCAGCGTCGCGGTTAGCGCCCGCCGGTCGCGCCCCAGGCTGATCAGCGCGTAGGACGAGAGGGACGAGACCTCGAGGAAGACGAACACGTTGAACAGGTCGCCGGTGATGGCGATGCCCATCAACCCGGTCATCGACAGCAGGTAGGCCGGCACGAACAGGTACTGCTTCGACTCGGGGATCTCCCGGGCGAGGCTGGCCGGGGCGTAGGTCAGCACGATGGCGGCGATCAGCGAGACCAGAGCGAGCATCGAGGCGTTGAGCAGATCGATGCGGTATTCGATGCCCCAGGGCGCGTCCCAGCCACCGAGGGAGTAGACGATCTCGCCCACTTCCAGGGTCTGGCGGACCAGTCCGACCGAGACCGCGAAGGAGAGCCAGCAGACCAGGATGCCGAAGCCCAACACCAGCTGCCGCTTGCGCAGCAGCAGACAGAAGGGTGCCGCCATCAGCGGCAGGGCGATCTGCAGGGCCGGAAGATGGGCGCTCATGCGTCCGACTGCTCCATCTTCAGAATCTCGTCTTCCTCGATCGAGCCGTACTCCTCCTGGATGCGCACGATCAGGGCCAGCGCCATACCGGTGGTGGCGACGCCGACGACGATGGCGGTCAGGATCAGGACGCTGGGCAGCGGGTTGGAGTAGGCGACGTTCTGGCCGTCGACCAGGATCGGGGCGGTGCCCCCCTCGACCTTGCCCATGCTGATGTAGAGCAGGAACACCGAGACCTGGAAGATATTGAGGCCCACCACCTTCTTCACCAGGTTGCCCCGGGAGATGACGGTGTAGAAGCCGGTCATCATCAGGAAGATGACCACCCAGTAGTTGTAGAGGCCGAGGAAGGTCTCCATCAGGCCCTCCCGCGTCCGGCGAAATAGAAGTACAGGGTGATCATGGCGGCGGTCACGGTGATGCCCACGCCGAGCTCGATGACCAGGATGCCCAGGTGTTGTCCGGCCAGCGGGTCATGTTCGAGCACGCCGTAGTCGAGGAAGTTGCCCCCCTTGAACATCGAGGCCACGCCCACTCCGGCGAAGAGCAGGACTCCGAGGGAGACCAGGATCTCGATGATGCGCGGGGGCGCGGCGGCCTTGGCCCGCTCGAGGCCGAAGATTAGGCCGTAGAGCACGAAAGCGGCGCCGAAGATCACGCCGGCCTGGAAGCCGCCGCCCGGGCCGTAGTCGCCGTGGAACTGCACGTAGAGGGCGAACAGCAGGATGTACGGGATCAGCAGCTTGGCCACGACCCGCAGGATCACGTGCTGGCGGCGGACCGGGCTCATGCCGCTTTCCCCTTGGCCTTGCCCTTGCGCTTCGACGAGGCGTCGTCCCGGCGGCGCCGGCCGCCGAGGACCAGCATCACGCCGATGGCGGCGGTGAAGATCACCGTGGTCTCACCCAGGGTGTCGTATCCGCGGTAGCTGCCGAGCACGGCGGTGACCACGTTGGGCACGCCGGTTTCCGCCTGCGCGGCGTGGCCGTGAATCTCTTTCTGCGCCAGGTAGCGCGGAGCGACGTGTTGATGCACCGGCGCGCTGGGGTCGCCCAGGTGCGGCATGTCCAGGGTGGCCCAGACCAGCAGCGCTCCGGTCACGCCGACCACCAGCAGGGGAAGCAGCTTGTTTCCCGTCGGCGTCTTGGAGCGGCGGGTGGTCAGCGCCAGGGTGCTGAGCATCAGCACCGTGGCAATGCCGGCACCTACTGCCGCCTCGGTGAAGGCCACGTCGGGGGCGTCGAGGGTCATCATCCAGCCGGCGCCCAGCAGGCTGAAGATGCCGGTCAGCATCACCGTGGCGAAGAGGCTGCGAACCCGCACGATCTGCACGGTGGTGATCACCAGCAGGGTCAGCAGGATGATGTCGATCAGTTTCGCGATGACCCACCTCCGCGTCGTTTCGCACGAGATCCGTCGAGGAGCGGCTCGGGGCCGTCACTCAGCGCCGCCGACGCCAGGGCGTGGGTCGCCGTCGGACTCGTGACCAGCAGGAAGAACAGGATCGCCAGCAGTTTGAAGGTGATCAGCGAGAGGCCCGACTGGAGCATCAGGCCGGTGAGGAACAGGGTCGCGCCGCCGGTGTCGGTCACCCCGGCCGCGTGAAGCCGGCAGTAGAAGTCGGGGAGCCGGATCAAGCCGATCCCGCCGACCATGCCCAGCAGCGCACCGCAGGCGATCAGTAGCCAGCTGAGGATGTCGAGGGCCATCTCCATCGCCTATTCCTCGACTCCGGGAGGGCTGCCTTGGCTCTCCTGCTCGTCCAGATCGGAGAACTGCTTGTACTTGGAGAAGCGCAGCACGGCGATCACGCCGATGAAGTTCATCAGCGCGTAGAGCAGAGCCAGGTCGATGAAATCCCGGCGGCCGGTGACGAAGGCGATCAGGCTGATGAACAGCACGGTCTTGGTGCCGAACATGTTGACGCCGAGAATGCGATCGAAGGTGGTCGGCCCCAGGGAGGCGCGGGTCAGCGCCAGGGCCATGGTCACGAAGCTGGCGATCAGCGTCACGACCAGGAAGGGGAACATGGCGTCGGGAATGCCGGCGGGTGCGCCGGCTGAGGCTGCCAGGATCACGCTTGCCCCTCGACACCGGTCACCCTGCGGTCCATCTCGCCACTCTTCACGCCGTCGGCAGCGGCATTGGTCAGCGCGTGGACCTTGAATCGCCCCTCTCTGACTTCGACGGTGACCGTCCCCGGTGTGAGGGTGATCGAGTTGGCGTACATGGTGCGGCCCAGGTCGGACTTCTGGGTCGAATCGCACTCGAACAGGCTGGGGGAGATCGGCATCTTCGGCGAGAGCACGACGCGAACCACGTCGATGTTGGCCTTGGCGATCTCGAGCAGCAGCCAGGGAGCGTAGGTCAGGGCTCGGGGCAGGACCTCGATCGGCGCGCCTTCGTGGTCAGCGATCCCCATGCGGCCGACGATGACCAGGACCAGCAGGACCGAGGCGAGACCGAAACCGATGAGCAGCGGGTTGAAATGGCCCGACCAGACGAGCCAGATGCCCGTCAGGACAAAGAACAAACTCCCCGCGTGCTTCACGATTCCTCCCGGCGACGACCTTCCCCACAATGGGACTTTCGTCCCCCGGGGTCCAGCACCATCGGCCGTCGCGGCTCCTCCTTGAGCCGAAGCGGTCGGGATTGTACCAGCAGTCGGCGGCGTCTGAAGGCGCCTATTCCGAGAATCGTGGCTCGGGCCCGGGCTACTCGGTCCGCGCGGCGAAGAGGATGTCGAGGAAAGACCGGGCCTCCAGCGAGGCTCCGCCGATCAACCCGCCGTCGACATCGGCCAAGGAGAACAGTTCCCGGGCGTTGCCCGGTTTGACCGAGCCGCCGTACAGCAGGCGCACACCGCCGGCCGCAACGGCGCCGCGATGTTCGGTCAGCATGCCGCGGATCGCCCGGTGGACCTCGTCGACCTGCTCCGGCGTGGCGGTGCGGCCGGTGCCGATGGCCCAGACCGGCTCGTAGGCCACCACCAGTTCGCTGCCGTCGGAAACGGGCATGTCTCCCAGGCCCGCCGCGAGCTGCCGGCCGACCACCTCGAGGGTTTCGCCCCGGTCGCGCTGCTCCTCGGTTTCCCCGATGCAGAGCACCGGCACCAGGCCCCGGGCCGCGGCCGCCGCGACCTTGAGCCCGATCTGTTCATCGGTCTCGCCGAACAGGGTGCGGCGCTCCGAATGCCCCAGCAGCACCATCTTGACTCCGGCCTCGGTCAGCATCGCCGCAGAGACCTCGCCGGTGAAGGCGCCTTTCTCCTCCTGGTGCATGTTCTGGGCGCAGAGCAACAGCTCGCTGTTTGCCAGGCACGCGCTCACCGCAGGAATCGAGATGTAGGGGGGCGCGACCCCGGCCTGTGCCTCGTTGGAGGACAGACGCCCTTCGTCGACGGCGCGCACCAACGCCTCGGCATCCCGCGGACCCAGGTGCATCTTCCAGTTGCCGATGACCAGCGGCCGCCGCATCACGCGTCATCCAGCGCGGCGACACCCGGAAGGGTCGTGCCGGAAAGAAACTCGAGGGACGCGCCGCCTCCGGTGGAGACGTGAGTCATCTGTCCGGTGAGGCCGAACTTGCGCACCGCCGCGGCGGTATCGCCGCCACCGACCACCGAAGTGTTGCCGGCGGCCGCCAGGGCGTCGGCCAGCCGGCGGCTGCCGCCGGAAAACGCTTCGACCTCGAACCGGCCGACCGGACCGTTCCACAGCACCGTCTTGCTGCTGCCGAGCCGCTGGGCCCAGGCCTCGGCGGTCTTGGGCCCGATATCCATACCCGCTTCGTCGTCGGCGATCTCGATGCCCCGGGTGGGGCGGTGGTCGTCGTCGTTCCCGCCCACGGCGACCACGTGGTCGACGGGGAGCAGGATCTCCTTGCCCTGGGCCTCCGCCTTCTCGCTGAGTTCCCTGGCCAGATCGAGCTTGTCCCCCTCGACCAGGGAGCCGCCGACGGCGATGCCGCGGCTCTTGAGGAAGGTGTAGGCCATGGCGCCGCCGATCACGAAGGCGTCCACCTTGGGCATCAGGTTGTCGATCAATTCGATCTTGTCCGAGACCTTGGCGCCGCCGAGGACCGCAACGAAGGGCTTCTCGGGTGCCGAGACCAGCGCGCCCAGATGCTCCAGTTCGCTCTGCATCAGGAGCCCCGCTCCGGCGGGGCGCAGCCGCGACGGAACGCCGGCGGTGGAAGCATGCGCCCGGTGAGCCGTACCGAAGGCGTCGTTGACGTAGGCTTCACCCAGGCCGGCCAGGGCCGCGGCGAAGCTCTCGTCGTTGCCGGTCTCTTCGGCGTGGAAACGCAGGTTCTCGAGCAGCAGCACGCCGCCCGCCTCGACGGCGTGAGCCGCGGAGTTCGCCTCGTCTCCGACACAGTCGCCGGCGAAGGCGACCGGTCGGCCCAGATGCCCGGCCAGACACTCGGCAGCAGGTTTCAGGGACATCTCCGGCTTGACCTGGCCTTTGGGGCGGCCGAGGTGCGAGGCCAGGATCACCTTGGCGCCTTGCTCGCTGAGCAGGCGGATCGTGGGCAGGGCCGCCTGGATGCGGGTGTCGTCGGCGACCCGCGCACCGTCCAGCGGGACATTGAAGTCCACCCTGCAGAAGACGCGCTTGCCGCGCACCTCCATCTGTCGAACGTCGAGCTTCTTCATGAACCGGACTCCATCCAATGTCTCGGGAGGCCCTGCATAAGCGGAGGCAGGGTACAACTACGGAGCAGGCCGCGGTACGGGAGCCCGGCGAAGGCCTTGCCGGCCCGGCTGCGGGCAGATCGCTTCGAAGGCCCGGCGGGACTCGCCGGCCAGACTCTGGAACATCTTGTTGTTTCGGCGGATGCGTTCGCGCTTCATGATCGTGCGCACCACCTCGGCGATGCGTTCGCGCATGTAGCGATCTTCCCGGGGCCAGGCGCGCAGCAGGTCGAGGAGCTCGTCCCGCTTGCCGATCGCCTCAACGGCGGCGAGCACTTCGAGTTCGACCCGTCGGTCGCGGTCGGCCAGGGCGTCGCGCAGATCCTGGATCGCCACCCGGCTGCCGATGCGCGCCAACTCCAGGTGGGCCTTGGCCCGCACCCGCTGCATCATGTCGAAGCCGGTCAACTCCGTGGCGCCCTGGGGGCGCTCGGCGATGCGGTCGATCAGATCCTTGAGCCCGTAGATCATCGACTTTTCGCCCATGGCCCCGATCACCTCGACCAGCACCTGGAGCGGCAGCGGCTCGTCGACGGTTTCGATCAGGTCGGCCAGCGCCTTGGCCCGCCGGGGGCCGAGGGCTTTCAGCACCATGCCGGCGCGGGTGCAGTACTCGGGGTCGTGGGAGCGGCTCTGCATCGCCTCGACCAGGGGCACGACCACCTTGCGGCCCTGTTTGATCAAACGGTGGACCGCGGCGTTCCAGCGGCCGTAGTCGTCTTCGCCCAGTTCCTCGATCAGCACCTCGACCGGGTCGCGGTCCTCGCGCGGCGGTTGATTCGGAGCGCCGTAACGGCGGGCTTTTTCGACCACCGCCTCGTTGGCGTCCCTTCTCAGGGCGGCCAGCATGGTGCGGCGCTGGGACCCGTCCAGGTGGCGCAGGATCGAGAACGCTCCCAGGCGCACGGCCTCGCGCTCGGAAGTGTCGTGAAGATGTTCGAGGATCAAGCCGAGGGTCTGTTCCTGACCCGCGGCGTACTGATCGATGGCGGCGCGGACCGCGGCGACCCGGACCTCGTCCGGTTGTTCCCGGTCGGCGGCGAGGCGGCGCAGCGCGCAGGCAACCTCGGGGGAGGGGAATCGGGAAAGCGCCTTGGCGGCGATGGCCCGCATTCGGGGATCCCGGTCTCGCAACATGGCGACCAACGGTTCGCGGCCGCGGGGATCGCCGATCAAGGCGAGCAGGGGCATGGCGTGGGTGCGGACGCGGCGGCTGCCCCCTTCGAGGGCCTCGATCAACCCTTCGACGGCCCGGCCTCCGATGATCGCCAGCCGGGCCCGGGCTGCATCGATGCGCGCTTCACTTCGGCTGCCCAGACGGCCGATCAGATCGGGGATCTCGTTTGCCCTGGGCCTCAGCGTCATTTAAAGTGAACCTTGAGACGAACGCACCGCGAAGGTCGTGGTACGTGCGCCACTTCCAACGCAGTTCGAGGTTTCAGCCGTGCCGGGAAGCGCGAGAATTATCGAACGGCGCCTGCGGGAAGTCAACTCGGAACGCGGGTTTCCGCGGATCATCCTCATCGCTTTCTTGCTGGCGTCGGCGCTCATCTTGACCGCTTGTGCGTCCGACGAGACGCGCGCCGAACGGCTCTACGACAAGAGCGCCGAACGCCTCGACCATCAGGACTATCGCGGGGCCATCGAGATCTACGAACAGGTCGTGCGCGAGTACCCCGAGACCGAGACCGCGCGCAAAGCACGGGAAGACATCACCCACTATCGCAACCTGGTCGGCGCGATCGACAATTTCCCATCCCACACCGCCAACGATCTGATGATCGCCACCGCTCGCGCGATCCATCAATACCGCCGCAAGAACCGCAGCTACCCCGACAGTCTCGATCAACTCGTTCCCGATCAGCTCGACCGCGTCGAACCCGATCCCTGGGGCCGGCCTCTCGGGTACACCCGCAAGGGGGCCGGGTTCGAACTGGTGTGCTACGGCTCCGATGGAGAGCCGGGCGGAAGCGGCGACGCCGCCGACCTGTTCGCCGATCAGCGATCCCGGGGCGTAAGCACCCGGCAGGACTGAACATGCAACGCTTTTCCAGCTCGGCCATGCTCGGCTTCGTTCTCCTCGCTTTCGTCCATTGCGCCGCTGCCGACGCCCCCCAGTCCCGGGCTGCGGAGTCCCGGGCCGCAGAGGCGGTCGATGCGGGTTGGGCGGTCGCGGTCTTCCCGAACGGCGAAGAATTTGAACTCGAAGTCGTCGACGAACCGGCCGGCCGCCAGCGGGGCTACATGTACCGGGAGCGGGTCGGTGAGCGGGAGGGAATGCTCTTCGTCTTCACCGGTGACCGGCACCACGGCATCTGGATGAAGAATTGCAAGGTTGCCCTGGATATCCTCTGGCTCGATCCCCGGGGCCGGGTGGTGCACATGAGCACCGACGCCCAGCCCTGTCCCGAGGAGGGGCCATGCCCTTCGCACTATCCGGACCAGGCGTCCCGTTACGTCCTGGAGGTCGCCGCGGGTACCGCCGCCGACCTCGGACTCGAACGTGGAGACCGCATCGTGCTGCTTCCCGAGTTTCCTCCGTTGGCGGCTCGCTGATGCGCCGGGCAGGCTTCGCCGTCGCGGCCCTCGGTTTGTTGCTTTCGATGGTGCCGGCCATGGGGGCCGAGGCGCCGTCCCGCCCGGCGATCAAGGGGGCGGATCTCGAGCTCCTCGAAGATCTGCGGGATCTCGCCGAACAGATGAAGAAGATTCGCGGTTCCGGCTTCGCCCGGGCGCCTATCGGGGTGCGGGCGGGCAAGGCCGCGCGGGACGCGGTGGCGGATTTTCGCGCCGGCACGGTGATCTCCGCCGCGCGGCTGGAAGCCCGGGGCCGGGCCTGGGTCGATCTCGGTCTGGGAGATGACGAGGGACCGCGCCGGCTGCTCGATGCCCTGGCCCGGGGCGTTCCAGGGTTCACCGTAGATACCGGCACCCAACGCCTGCTGGTCGACCCCTCGATCTTCCCGGAAGAAGACCCGGCGGAGCCCGACGAGGTCAGTGACACCCTGTTGCTGGCCACCGGAGTCCGGCCCGACGAGCCGTTGATGATTCACGGGCTCATGCAGCTGTTGTTGCTCGAGGAGGGGCAGCCCGATCCGTTGCGGCCTACCACCGACGGCCTGCTTGCGGGCTCTTCGTGGACCATGGGGCAGTCGAACCTGGCCGCCATGCTGTACCTCTTCGCCGCCATGGGCCTCACCGGTGAGGTGGTGGAGCGGGGGCTGCGGCCGAGCAACGTGCTCGACGGGCGGCTGGAGCCGAACTTCTCCGAGCTTCCGGCGGTCTCCGCCAGGCTGCTGGAGTTTTCCTACGGCGAGGGCTACTACCAGGCGGCTCAGGCGTTCAAGGGAGGCGGCTGGAAGGCGGTGACCGAAGCGGCGCTCTCCCGGCGCTCGACCTGGGCGGTGCTCAACCCCCACGGGGAGTCCTTCTCGGCCTGTGAGGTCGATCCCGAGGCAGGGCAGCTGGACGGCTTCCACCAGGCCGACCGGGATGTGCTGGGGGCCCACGCCCTCTCGGTGCTGATCGCCGAACTCAGCGGCAAGGACAATCTCGGCCTGATTGCCGCCGATGGGTGGCGCTGCGACGAGCTGACCCGCTGGGAGCTACCGGGATCTCCGGCCGGCGGGATCACTACCTGGGACACCTACTGGCGGGATGCCCAGGCGGCCAAGGACTTCGTCTACGGCTATCGCCGGGGCCTGGAGCGGCGCTTCGGCGGCAAGGGGGAAAAAAGCCCCAATGGCGCGCTGAAATGGGTGCGCGACGGCCGCGAGTACAGCCTGGCACCCGCCGGCGACCAGGTTCGGGTGATGATCCGGCCCGCTCCTGCCGATCCCCGCTGATCCTCCTCATCTGACTGATGATGAAATCCGGCAGTCCTGCTACAGTAGGCGGCCGGTTGGCGAAGGGGCGCGTCCCCGGCCTGCCGGTTCTCGGTGAAGAATCGTAAGCAAGAGCAAGGCGCTTCCGAGGGAGCCCGGGGGCTGAGCCCCATGGCCTTCGCGAGCGTCGGCTTCGAGATGATGGCCTCGCTGCTGGTACTCGGTTTCGCCGGCTACTGGCTCGATGGCTGGTTCGGAACGAAGCCCTGGTTGTTGGTGGCTGGTCTCCTCGCGGGGATCGCCGTTGCCCTGGTAGGCCTCTACCGCCGGGTGATCGCCATGATCGACCGGCGGGGAACGAACGGATCGTGAGAACTCGCGAACACGAGTGGAAACGCTTCGCCCGCACCGGAGGTTCGGTAGTGGGTGCGTCTCTCGTTGTCGCCGCGACCATCGCCATCCTGGCCTGGCCCCACGCGATCGTCTGGGCGGTTCTCGGCGCCGCGGCCACCGGCTTCGTCGGTCTCTTCGGCGGCGTACGCATGGCCCAGCTTCAGGGCGTTCCCGACCACGGTTTCCTGGCAACGATGTTCTTCACCATGGCCGCCCGGGTCATGGTGGGAGGCCTCGGTGCCCTGGCCGCCACCCTCGCCGGGGCCGATGCGGTCCTCGCCTACGTCACCGGACTCGGATGCGGCTTCGTGCCGTTCGCTGCGTTTGAAATTCATTGGTTCATGAAAACGACCCCTGCCGTCGCACCGATGACGGTCGAGGAAGAAGTATCTTGATGACAGAACCGGCAACGGACGCGGTCCAGCAAGGGGCCGAAGGCGCGGCGGCTGCCGCCGAACACGGCGACAGCTCGGCCAACATCGGGGATCACATCATCCATCACGTGATGGACTCTCCGATCTACGACTTCGGGCCCTGGGAACTCCCCGTCACGATCCAGCTGCCCACGGTGTTCGGTATCGACCTGTCGATCACCAAGCACGTCTTCATCATGTGGGTCGTGAGCGCGCTGCTGTTGTTCTTCCTCATCGGGGCCGCCCGCAAGTCAGGGCAGCTGGTTCCCCGCGGCATGCGCAACGCCATCGAAGTGGTGATCCTGTTCATCCGCGACGAGGTCGCCCGCCGCGCCATCGGCGCCAAGGGAGACGGCTACCTGCCGTACCTGCTGACGACCTTCTTCTTCATCTGGTTCTGTAACCTGATCGGGTTGATCCCCGGATCGACCACGGCTACCGGCAACGTGTCGGTGACCGCCGCGCTGGCCATCATCTCGTTCCTGGTCGTCCAGGCGGCGGGTATCAAGGCCCACGGCGTCATCGGGCACTTCAAGCATCTGCTGCCGGGCGGCCTGCCGCTGTGGCTCGTGCCCGTGATGTTGGTGGTCGAAGTGCTCGGCATGTTCGTCAAGCCCTTCGCCCTCTGCATTCGCCTGTTCGCCAACATGCTGGCGGGGCACCTCGTCATTCTCGCGTTCATTTCGTTGATCTTCATTCTCGGCGCAGTGGCGCTGCCGCTGTCGATTCCGCTGGCGCTCTTCATCTACTGTCTGGAGTTGCTGGTGGCGACGGTTCAGGCCTACATCTTCACGATGCTCACCGCGACGTTCGTCGGAATGTCGATTCACGGACACTAAGAATTCGCTTTTGAAAAGATGCATTCGGCGGTCGCGTACCGCGCGCATGGAAACCCTAAGGAGGATCCGGGACAATGGAAGGTAACCTGACTAGCGCAATGGCGTACCTCGGTGCTGGCATCGGTGCCGGCTTGGCAGTGATCGGCGGCGGTCTGGGAATCGGACGCCTGGCGGCCAGCGCGATGGAGGGTATCGCCCGCCAGCCGCAATCCGCCGGTACGATTCAGGCAGCGATGCTGATCGCGGCAGGCCTGATCGAAGGTGCGACCCTGCTCGCCCTGGTGATCTCGTTCCTGTTCATGTTCCTCCGGTAAGGGAGTCCCCATGCAGTTCCGGCTGATTTTCAGCGGTCTGCTGCTGTTCGGGCTTTCGTCTCCGGTATTGGCGGCTGGCGGAGGCGGGTCGATGAACCCGCTGAAGCCCGTCATGGGGACCCTGGTTTGGACGGCGGTGACGTTCGTCCTCCTGCTGATCATCCTGCGGCGATATGCCTGGGGTCCACTTCTCGGCGCGCTCGACCAGCGTCAGCGCACCATCGAAGGGGACATCGAGCAGGCCAAGAGCGACCGTGAAGAGGCCCAGAAGCTCCTCGAGGAGCACAAGTCTCTGGTCGTGCAGGCCCGTCGCGAGCGTGCTGAAGCGCTGTCCGTCGGACAGCAGGAAGGGGAGCGGCTCAAGGCCGACATCCTCCAGCAGGCTACCGAGGAACGCGAGCAGCGGTTGAAACAGACCGAGGAGCAGGTCAAGGCGGAGATCCGCCAGGCCAACGACGACCTGCGGGCTACGACCGCAGCTCTCGCGATCAATGCGGCCGAGAAACTTCTCGGCAAGACGCTCGACGATGCCTCCCACCGCAAGCTGGTGGAAGACCATCTGGCCCAGCTCGAGCGGAGCTAGCTACGGCTATCCGGCAGAACGGGGTGCCTGTTCCGGCGCCCCGTTCCGCCTTGCTCCGACGACGTCACACCCTCTGGTCCGGCAGGCCACTCGGACCGACCCTGCCCCGGCGAGGTGCCCGTGCACACCTTCGAACTCGCCTTTGAATCCGGGACCCGGCGTTGCCGCGTGCGCGCGGGGGACGGGGTTCTCGACCGGCTCCTCGGCGAACTGAAAGACTCGGCGCCCGCCCGGCGCCTGTTCGTCGTCAGTGATTCCAACGTGTTTCCGCTACACGGCGACCCGTTGGCCCGCCGTCTGGCCGACTCCGGTTTCGACGTGACCTGTTTGACCTTCCCCGCCGGTGAAGGTTCCAAGACCCGTGAGACCAAGGCGGAGCTCGAGGATCGCCTGTTCGAACTGGAGGCAGGGCGGGACTGCGCCCTGGTCGCCGTCGGCGGCGGCGTGACCGGCGACCTGGCCGGTTTCGTGGCCGCGACCTGGCATCGCGGAGTGCCGGTGATCCAGGTGCCGACAACCCTGCTCTCGATGGTCGACGCTTCTCTCGGCGGCAAGACAGGCGTCAACCTGTCCTACGGCAAGAACCTGCTCGGCGCCTTCCATCAGCCGTGGGGTGTCTACGCCGATGTGGCGACACTCCGCACCCTGCCGGAGTTCGCCTACCGCGAGGGATTCGCCGAGGCGATCAAGACCGCGTTCATCGCCGACGCCGGGTTGTTCGACTTCCTCGACGGCAAGCGGGATGGCCTGCTGCATCGGGAGCCGGAGCCGCTCACCGAGCTGGCCGGCCGCTGCATGCGGATCAAGGGGGAGGTCGCCATGGCGGACGAACGGGAGGGGGGCAAGCGGGCGATGCTCAACTTCGGCCACACCGTGGCCCACGCCATCGAAGCGGCGTCGGACTACGGCGTCTCTCACGGCGATGCGGTGGCCGCCGGGATGGCGGTCGAGGCGCGGATCGCCGTCGCGCGCCACGGCATGCCGGAGCAGGACGCGCAGCGGCTCGACGGGTTGCTCGCCGGCTACGGACTGCCGGTGGCCGTGCCTGGGGGACTCGAGGCAACGGCGCTCCTCGCCGGCGCGCGCCGGGACAAGAAGAACCGGGAAGGGCAGTTGAGGGTCGCCGTTCCGGTCGCTCTCGGCCGGATGCCCGAAGGTGCCGACCCGACCGTGGCGGTCTCCGAAGGCGAGTTGCTCGAAGCGCTACAAAAAGGTCGCAATTAAGGGCGCCCGATCGGCGCCGGCCGCAGCCACGGAAGTTTTGACTTCCGGCGGGACGCGGGCTAATTTAGGCCATGTCACCTCAATAACTTAGCTCCCATGCAAGCTGAAAATATCGGACGCTACAAGATCGTCAGGGAACTGGGGCGGGGCGCCATGGGGCGTGTCTTCCTGGCCCATGATCCGCAGATCGATCGCCACGTCGCGATCAAGACGATCCAGATCTTCGACGCGCTCCAGGGCACCGAGCAGCAGCAGGCCCGCGAGCGCTTCATGCGCGAGGCCCGCGCCGCCGGCAAGCTGATGCACCCGGGCATCGTCACCGTCTTCGACGTGGGCGAGGCCGACGGCGTGCCCTACCTGGCGATGGAGTACGTCGAGGGGGCCACCCTCGACGCGTTCTGCCAGCCCGAGACCCTGCTGCCGGTCAAGACCGTCGTCGAGATCGTGGCCAACGCCGCCGAGGCGCTCGACTTCGCCCACGCCACCGGCATCGTCCACCGGGACATCAAGCCGGCCAACCTGATGCGGGTCGGGGAGACCTCGGTCAAGATCATGGACTTCGGTCTGGCCCGGGGCGCCGAAGCCCAGATCACTCACGACGGCGCGTTGCTTGGAACGCCGAGCTACATGTCGCCGGAGCAGGTGCGAGGCCAGCAGCTCGACGGCCGCACCGACCTGTTCTCCCTCGCCGCATGCCTGTACGAGATGCTGACCGCCGAGAAGCCCTTCGGCGGCGACTCCATCTCCGCGATCATCTTCCGCGTGGTCAACGAGGAACCCGAGGAGCCGGCGAGTCTCCACGAACGGGTGCCCCGCCCGCTGTCCGCCTTCGTCCAGCGCGGCCTGGCCAAGAACCCCGACGAGCGGTTCCCCACCGGAGAAGCCTTCGCCCACGCGTTGCGCGCGGCGGCGTCGGAAATCTCCGCCGACGTATCCAGTCCGGGTGGCTCCGAGGCCCCCACGGTGGTGCGCCCGGCGGCGGACGTTCCCGAACTGCCCAAGCCGTCTCGCAAGCGCAAGCGCCGCGGAGGCTTTCCCTGGGCGGCGATGCTGCTGGTCCTGCTGCTCGGCGGCGGGGCGGCTGCAGGCTACGTCTACCGGGACAAGATCATGGAGCTGATCGAGCCGCCGCCGCCGCCGGAGGTCTGGTACGAGGCCACGGTGCGCACCGAGCCCGAGGGGCTGGAGGTGACCCTCGACGGCGAGCCCTTCGTCGAGACTTCGATCCGCTACAAGCCCGAGGGTCCGTTTGCCGTGCTGGCCGCCCAGGACGGTTGCCGCTCGGTCACCCACCAGGTCAGCGCTGCAGATAACGGCGGCGAGATCGTGTTGGTCACCGATCCGGTCAAGACCGACGTCCAGGTCGACCCCGGCGTCAACGGCGCCCGGGTCCGGCTCAACGGCAAGGATGTCGGCCGTTCGCCGGTCAGCGTCGAACTGGATCTCTGCGAAGAGAACGAGCTGGCGGTTTCGGCCAAGGGCTATCAGAACAATACCCTGCGTTTCGCCGCGGGCATGAGCCCCCTCGAGGCACGAAACGCCGCGGCGGGACTTCAGCTCGCCGGCATCCCCCTCGGCCGGCTGCAGCTGCCGGCGACTCCCCAGACGGTCAAGTACTACGTGAACGGCGAGCCGCGCACCCGCGGCGGCGACGGGGTCTCCCTCCCCGCAGGCCGGCACACCCTGCGCATGGTCAACGAGGCGCTCTGGATCGACGTCAGCCAGAAGGTGACGGTCCAGGCGGGCAAGACCGCCAAGCCTCCCGCCGACCTGCCGGGGATCGCCGATCTGGTCGTTCAGGCCTTCCCGGCCAATTGCAAGGTCTTCCTGCGCAAAAAGGGGGGCGACTGGCGCTACGTGGACGACGTCCCGCTCAGGAGCCAGATTGCAGCAGGGGAGTACGAGGTGAAGGTACAGCTCAAGCCGACCGGGCAGGAAGAAGTCCGGCAGATCGAGCTGTTCCCGGGGCAAAACCCCCCGATTCGCGTTTCCTTCGGCAGGAGTTGAGATGAGGGCAAATCGCCGTTTCTGGGCCCTGGCGCTACTGGGGTCCTGGCTGGTCGTGACCGCGGCCCATGCCGCCGATCCCGCCGCCGCCGAGCGGCAGTACCGGGTCGCACGCCGGCTGGCTGCCGAGGGGTCTCCCGAGGCGGCCACCGCGCTCCAGCGGGTGGTCGAGCTCGACCCCGAGGGGGCGCTGGCCGACGACGCGCTGGTGGATCAGGCGTTGCTTCTCGGCATCGCCCGCTGGCCCGAGGATCTCGGTGCCGTCGAACCGGCCACCGCCGCACCGGCTCGGGATCTGCTGGAGAGCGTCCTGAGCGGACTGGGTGGATCGGATCGAGCGCCTGAAGCTCGTCTGCTTCACGCCCTGCTCCTGCTGGAGCCGCTGCCCGGCCGGGACGCCTCGACCGCCCGGCTCGACCTGTTGACCGTCGCGGGCGCCTCCCGCGCCGAGTGGAGCGGCACCGCCCGCTATGCCGTCGGCTGGCTCGATGAACTCCAAGGGAGCTTCGACCGGGCCCGCGCGGCCTATCAGAGATTGATCGTCGATCTTCCCGATACCGACGCGGCCAACCGTGCCCGGGTCGGCCTGGCCCGGCTCGAGCTGCGCGGCCGGGAGTTCGGTACGGCGGCCCGCTGGCTGCAGGACGCCGTCGAGCGGGATGGCGGCGACGACACCGGTGCCGNCGCGCTGCGGGAACTCGCCGTGCGCCAGATGCTGCGAGTGCGCAAGCTCGGTGGGAACTGGCAGCTTCCCCAGGGGCCCGGCGCCGGCACCGAGCTGCGTGGCGTCAAGGACCTGGCGCGGCTGGAAGACGGCAGTGTGCTGATCGTCGACTCCCGCGGCGGCATGATCCTGCGGGTCAGCGCCGAGGGACGCACCGTCGCCAAGTGGGCGCTCGAGAGCATTCGCGCGGTGACCGTCGACGGCCTCGGACGGGGGTTCGTCGCCGCAGGGGACCGCATCTACCGGCTGCAGCCCCAGACCGCGCTGCCCGTCGCCTCTCAGGGTGATTTCGCCCCGATCAAGGCGATGGCCGCCGACTCCACCGGACGTATCTGGGTGGTCGGCCGCAAGGGGCAGCGCATCGGACGCATCGACCCGGCAGCGGAGACGCCCCAGGTGTTGTGGCAGTCCCGGGATCGCAAGATCGAAAAGCTGCTGTGGGACGGCCAGCGGCTGGTCGCCGTCGACGGCGACGAAGGGCAGCTGGTGGAGATTCGAGAAGACGGAAGCGAAGCGCCTCTCGGGCAACCCGGCTTCCAGCGGCCGCTTTCCGCGGCTGCCGACCCGTCGGGCTACTTCGCCGTCCTCGACGGCAAGGCGCAGAACGTGTTGCTGTTCGGTCCCGGCGGCAAGATGGTCGAGAGCTACAACTGCGAGCAACGAGGGCTCCAGCGACCGCTGGCCATCGCCCTCGGTCCCGACGGGGCTCTCGATCTCTACGACTCCGAACAGGGCTGGGTGAGGGTGCCGTGATGAAGCGCGAGATGATTCGAATCGCTGCAGCGCTGCTGCTGACGGGACTGGCTCTCTGGCCCGTCGCCGCCCAGGAAGCGGAACCGCAACCCGGCGAGGGAACCACGGCCGGTTCTGCAGCCGATCCCGCCGCGGCCGCCGCACAGGATGGCGATCCCGTCGTGCGCGCCCGCCTCGATGCCATCCGCGACGACCTGGTCCAGCTGCGCCTCGAACAGGCGCTGGCCTCGATCGAAGCCCTGCTCGGCGATCCGTCGATGACCGTCGATGACCGCACCGAGGCGATCGTGCTGCGCGGTCAGGTTCACGCCTCCTTCGGCGACTTCGATGCGCTGGAGCGGGACTATCGCGAGATCCTGCAGGCCCGTCCGGGCTACCGCCCCGACACCAGCCTGACCCCGGACAAGGGGATGGAGCGCTTCCGCAAGGTGCGTGACGAACTGGTCGGCACCCTGCGCTTCGAACTCGATCCTCCCGACGCCCGGGTGCTGGTCGACGGCCGGCCGGTGGTGATCCAGCCCGACGGCAGTCTCGCCGTGCTGGGTGGAGAGCGTTCCGTGAGTGCCGAGGCCAAGGGCTTCGACCCCGAAACCTACGCGCTGCAGATCACCCCCGGCGAAGAGCAGCCGGTGCGGATGCAGCTCGTTCCCAACGCCCGTGACGTCGTGGTGCGTACCATTCCTGCCGGAGTCGACGTCTACGTCGACGGCGCCCAGGTCGGGCGCACCGAACCGCCGGCGTCGAGCTACGGCCGCCCGTCGGAAACCGGCGAACTTTTGATCGCCAGCCTTCCGCTGGGCGAACACCAGATCCAGTACAAGAAACCCTGTTTCGCCGATCACTCGGTGCGGGACCTGGTCACCGTCGATCTGCTCGACCGTTCGGCCAAGGTCTACGAGCCGGTGCGGATGCGGCCTTCCTTCGCCTCGTTGCGGGTCACCGGAGAGCCGCTGGGGGCCAAGGTGCGGATCAACGGCGAGGACGCCGGGTTCATCCCGGTGGAGGAAGCCAAGGTCTGTCCCGGCCGGGTCGTGCTGGAAGTCGAGGCGGGTAAACGAATCGTATGGCGCGCCGAGCGGACCGCCCGTGAAGACGTCGCCGCCTCCTTCGAGGTCACGCCGCGGCCCAACGTGGCCATGGTCGGCGGATCGAGCTGGCCCGGAGAGCTTCAGGAGTTCGCCGACCTGTTCAACGCACCCAACGAGGTCGCCGCGCCGTCGGGTGCCGACCTGACTCGCGCAGACGGCTGGATGCAGTTGGAGCTGCCGCGAGATACCGACCTGGCCTTCGCCGCGCTGCCGCCGCTGCGGGACGGTGGAGCCGACCGCTGGTTCCTCTGGAGCCCGGTGCTGCGCACGGTCACGCAACTCGAAGCCGCTCCCGATGACTTTCCCCGTCCGACCTGGCAGCGCACCGTCTGGGGCCTGACCGTCGCCGACAGCCGGCTCGGCGGCAAGGGGCTGGTGGTCGAGGTCGCCGTCGACGGTGCCGCCGCTCGAGCAGGCGTGCAGATCGGTGACCGGGTGCTGGCCATCGACGATCAGGAGATGACCTCTGCCGCGATGATTCGCCGTCAGCTCCAGCAGGCGGGCGTTACCTCCCGGACCTTCCGCCTCGCGGCTCCCGGTGCCTCGCCGCGAGAGGTCGAGGTCAGCGGCGACACCTCGCCGGTGCTGCTCGCCTCGGGAGACCGTGTCGGGCTGCCGGCGGTCCTCGCCGCCTGGGCGGCGGTGGATGCGGTGGCCTTCCCGGACAAGGCGGCGGCGGCGCTGGGCAACCTGGCGATGCTGCAGTCGGAGTCGGGCAACGCCACCATGGCCGCCGAGAACTGGCGCCGGGTGCGCTGGGGTGATCGCAAGGGCATCAACGCCGGCACCGCCTCGTACTACCTGGGCCGCGAACTCGCGGTGCTGGGCCGGGAGCGTGAGGCGATCGACGCCTTCCGCGCGGCGCTGGGAGCCGAAGCGCGGACCTTCACCGACGAGGGGCCGCAGCTTGCGCCGGCCGCAGCGGACCACCTGACCGACCTGGGCGAATCGGTCGACTGACCGCAGCCGGGCGGATTACAGAGAGCGATGCTTCGCGGCGGGGCTACTCCGGCCGCACGCCGGGCTGTCCCGACAGCACCAGGATGCGCAGGGCGTCTTCCTGCGCCTTGAGCCGGGCCTCGGTCTGGACGAGCTGGTCGACCAGCAGTTCGATCTGGCCCCGGCGGCGGTTTTCCAGCTGCCGGTCGAAGATGCTCAGCGCGTCGTTCAGTTCGTCCTGGGTCAACAGCATCTCGGGGGGCTGCTGGCCGACCCGGGTCAGGATCTCGTTGCCCTTGGTCTGTAACCGTTCGTCGAACCGGGCGCCGTAGTTGGCCAGGGCCTTGTTCAGTTCATCCCTGGAAACGAAGTCGTTGCGCACCGGGGTGCCGTCGATCACCTGAGGGGCCTGGGCATTGCCGGCATCCTGGGGTAGCGGCTCCAGCACGGTGGCGGTGGTGCTCTGGGAGCCGCCGAGCTTGGGTCCGAGCGCGACGCCGGTAGCGATACCGCCGCCGATCAGCAGCGCACAGAGAATGAAGCCTGCAGCGAAGGCCATCCAGGGCCGGTGGAACGTGGGCTGACGCAGCATCACCACCCGGGGCAGGGTCGGCACTTCGGGTTTTGCCTCGGACAGCAGCGAACGAGCCTGACGCAGCTGTTCCAGCTCGTGGCGGCACTCGGCGCAATCGGCCAGGTGATGCTCGAGAGCCAGCGCCTTGTCGCGCTCCAGCTCTTCGTAGAGTTGTTCGACCAGCAGCTCTTTCCAGTGCACGCAGGACATCAGCTCACTCCCTCGGCGGTGAACCCCTGTTTGGCCAGGGCCGCCTTCAGACCGTTGAGGCCGTAGTACATCCGGGACTTGACCGTGCTTTCCGGACAGCCCAGGATCTCCGCGATCTCACGGAATTTCATCCCCTCGAACTCTTTCATCACCAGCACCTCGCGCTGTTCGGCAGGGATCTCACCCAGAGCCTGGGTGATCAGCTGCCGCCGCTCGGTGCGTTCCGCCGCCTCGGCGGGGTTGTCCTCGACCTGCAGCACGGCGCTCGGCGCCGGCTCCGGCTCGAAGTCGCTGTTGCGCTCGACCACCACCGCCGACCAGCGGCGTTTCTTGCGCAGCTGATCGCGACAGAGGTTGAGGGCGATCTGGTACATCCAGGTCGAGAACTTGGCGCCGGGCTTGAAGCGATGCGCCTTGTTCAACACCCGCAGGAAGGTCTCCTGGCAGATGTCCCGGGCATCTTCCGGACGGGAGATCATCCGGTAGACGAAGTGGAACAGCGGACGCTCCCAGCGAGCGACCAGGGTCCCGAACGAATCGTTGTCACCCGAGCGAACCGCCAGCAGCAGTTCCTCGTCGGTCGGACCGTGCAATCTCCCCTCCACGGGCAGCCCCCGTCATCGGGCTGCACCAGTGTAGAACGCTCGAAGGGGGTGTTTGGACGAAGCTCGAATCGCCCGAAATCGAGGTCCCGGCCATAAGTGCCTTCTTGTCAATCGCTTGGGGCGCGGCGGCAGCTTCGAAGATCTGCTCCGTGTGCGGCCGGTCAGCGCAGCAGGCCCGGCGTATCCGGGCCGGCCTGTTCCAGGGCGGCGGCGTGCCGTTCCAGCAGCCGGCGTGCTGCCTGGTGGATTCGGTCCGCCGG
Source organism: Acidobacteria bacterium Mor1 (assembly GCA_001664505.1). GTDB lineage: Bacteria > Acidobacteriota > Polarisedimenticolia > Polarisedimenticolales > Polarisedimenticolaceae > Mor1. The sequence continues at coordinate 1,299,067 of CP011806.1, read as the reverse complement.
GGTGTTCTCCCACCAGCCGTCAGTGTCGGCATCTCCGCCCAGGAGTTCCGCCAGGTCTCGCATGACCTGCCAGTTGGCCCTCGGATGGGGTGAGGTCGAGCCCTCGACCCCACCTCGGTGAAAACGCTCGAGCAGGTGGTTCAGTCGGGTCTCGGCGAACGCCAGCTCCGTCAACTTCGCCCGGTACTCCAGGTCCGCCGACTCCAGCTTCGGGAAGCGGCCGTAGTCCACGTAGTGCTGCCCTTCGTGTTTGAGGAACGAGACCTGGTAGCCCTCGCCCTCGAGGTTCCAGGAGGAGCGCACGCAGAAGAGGCGCTCCCGGGTGGCCCAGCCCCCGGTGGATGCGTGACCGAAGCTGGCGAAGTGCCCCCAGCCGTGGCTGAGGAACCCGACGGCATGCCGCACCGGAATCTCGTGGGTGCCGTCGGTAAGCTCGACCGATGCCACCTCGTCCACGTTCTCTTTCCACAGCATCAACTCCAGCAGCGGGGGAGTCCGCCCGGAGATGGCGTGGTAGCCGCGAGACTCGAGAAACTCCGGCAACAGGTCGATCACCGTGTCCCGTGTGAGGCCGTCCGGGGCGAAGCCGGCGCTTTCGAGTTCAGCGAGCAGCGCGTCGCGTAGCGAGGATTCCTGCGCTTCTCGCTGTGCCGGCTGCAGCAAGGTGTCTCGCCAGTAGTCCTGAAACAGTCCGGCGACACGCCGAACCGCCTCGTCGTCGATGTCTTCCATCGCGATCCCGTCGCTACGATCGAGGAAGCGCGCCCGGAACTCCTCCGGTTCCGGGGCCCGGGTAACGGGCCTGTTCCCCTCGAGGGCGTCCGGGGCGCCGCTGAGATCTCCCTCGAATACCGCCCGGTAATAGTCGTAGGGAGCCTGGTCGTTCCCGTGGGCGCCGGCGGTCCCGGGAGTCAGGCATCCCAGAGCCAGCGCCGGGGCCAGCGCCAGGACTGCGGTCAGCGAGATGATGGTGCGCAGGCGGTAGTCGGGTTGCATCGTCGGGTCCTCCGTGAATCGGCGGACACGGTACGGCGCCCAAGCTGCGCGGGTCTTGAACCCAGTTGATCTTCGCGAACTAGCCGGCTGGCGTCGCCCGCAGCCGAGCCAATCGTGCCGGGGGATGGCCGGTCCGCGCGCGGAAGTCCCGGGTCATGTGGCTCTGGTCGGCGTAGCCGCTTTCCGCGGCCAGTCCGGCGAGTGCCGGGGAATCGTCCAGACGCGCGAGCGCCCGGCGGAAGCGGTGCTCTGCGCGATAGGCGGTCGGGGACATGCCGAAGTGGCGCCGGAACGACCGGGCGAAGTGCTCGGGGCTTACCCCGCTCTCGCGCCGGGCGAGATCGGTGATCGGCAGCTCCGGCCCTCGGCGCAGTTGCTCGGCTGCGGCAGCCAGCGACGTAGGCGGCGGCAGGGGTGCCCGAGGCTTTTCGTCCATCACCGCCGACAGCAATCGGCTCGCGGCCCCGACCGGGTCGCAACGGATGTCCGCCAACCATCCCGCAAGACCCTGCAGGCGCACGACCCGCTTCGCGGAGCAGGGCGGTTCGACGTTCAGCACCAGGTTGAGGACTCGGCTGGACTCTCGAATGCAGTTCCCATGGGCGTGGTAGCGGCCGTGGAGGACGACGTCTCCCCGCTCCAGCAGGTAGCGTCCGTCGGCACTCCATTCCTCGTAGGAACCGTCGAGGATCAGCGCCACGTAGGGAGTCTGATGACGGTGCAGGCCGACCCGTTGGTCGGGGGCGTGCAGGGTCGGGTACAGCGCCCCCGGCGCCTCGCTGACCACGCCGTACGGTTGTTCCATGGCTCCCTCCGCGGGCGAGAACGGGGTGGGAGTGACCTTGGTTGCAACTCAGACCTCCGGGCCGAAACGTCCGATGAAGGCCATCGCTTCGGCGGCTCCGTCTTCGTCGCGGATTCGTTCGCCGAGTTCCGCCGCCGTGGCCGCCATCTCCGGAGAGCCGAGGGCGGCCTCGATGCGACCGGCCAGGGCCTCCGCCGACAGCTGCTTCTTCGACAGCGCCTCGGGGCCGGCGCCGAGTTCGTGAACCTGGCGGCCCCACAGCGGTTGATCCGCAACGTGGGGCACGATCAGGGTCGGGATGCCGGCGCGCAGGCTCGCGGCGGTGCTGCCGGCTCCGCCGTGGTGCACCGCGGCCGAGCAACGAGGCAGCAGCCAGTCGTGGGGCACGTCATCGACCAGACACACACCCTCGGGGACCGTCTCGGGCTGCAGACCGCCCCAACCCCGGCCGACGATCCCGCGGGCTCCGCTGCGGGCCAAGGCGCCAAGAACCAGGCGGGCCATCTCCTGCGGTTCACAGGTGACCATGCTGCCGAATCCGACGTACACCGGTGGCTCGCCGGCGGCGAGGAACGTCTCGAGTTCGGCGGGTGGAGCCCATCCGTCGTCGGCGTCGAGAAACCAATAGCCGGTCATGGCGGCATGCTCAGGCCAGTCCTCGGGGCGCGGCAACACATGGGGGCTCACCGGGTGCATCCAGGGGACCGGGCGGCCGAGCAGTTCGGTCGGCTCGATGGCGAAGCGGGGACGCCGCGTCAGGCCGAGCTTCTGGCGGAAGTCGTTGATCAACCCGGCAACGGCGGCCTGTCCCCGGCGGGTGATCGCGTAGCTGCGGCGATTGAACCAACCGCCCAGCGATCTGCCGCCGAGGATGAACAGCGGGAAGTCCCGGGTCGGGACATAGCCGGGAAACGGGGGCACCGCGAAAGCCGGAATACCGAGCCGCTCGGCAATGTGGGGTCCGCCCAGCGCCTTCGGGTGATAGAGCAGCAGTTCGGCGTCTTCGCTCGCGGCCCACTGGTCGTCCAGCATGTCCCGCTGCATGTCCTTGATCTGCGGCAGCAGTTTCACCGCCGCGCGAATCCACTGCAGGATGCCGGCGCGCGGAGAGCCGATGATCTCCTTGACCGTATCGCTCTCGATGAACTGGATCAGCCGGTCGTCCAGGTAGCCGTATTCGAGGCCCCGGGAGGTGATGAACTGCTCGAAACGCTGGCAGGTGCAGATGCGGACGCTGTGTCCGCGGGCCTGGAGCCGTACGCCGAGGGCGACGAAGGGCTGGACGTCACCCCGGGTGCCGAGGGTCAACATCACGATGCGCATGGTCGCTGGCTCCGCAAAAAGTCGGTGGCGGATCGCGGCCGCCCCGGACCAACCATAGTAGAGTTCAAGGTGAAAGAGGGGGGAATCCCCCGAAACAAACTGTGCGCCCGTAGCTCAATGGACCAAGCCGGGCCTGGCGCGTGCAGAGACGTTTCGGTGGGGACGAGGATCGGACGTACGGGAGGGCACTTCTTCGCCACCCGCACCCGGAATCCGGTTCAATCGGCCTACCGACGCGCTTCGGGCGCCGACGGATCTGCACGACCCAGGTCTGCTAGAGCGCCGGCCTGTTAAGCCGGAGACGCGGGTTCGATTCCCGTCGGGCGTACCACCTCGGAGGGGCGAGGTTGGGCGGATCCTACGATCCCCGCGATCACGAGCCGCGTATCGCGAAGTCCTGGGAGGAGGCCGGGTGCTATCGCGCGCCGCGGTTTCCCGACGGGCGCAAGTTCTACAACTACGACTCCGGGCCCTTCCCCAACGGGCCGCTGCACATGGGCCACGTGCGGACCTATGTGCTCGGCGACATCGTCGCCCGCTTCCGCCGGGCGATGGGGGATTCGGTGCTCTACTCCACCGAGTGGGACGCCTTCGGGATTCCGATCGAGATCGAAGCGCGCAAGCACGGCGTCTCGCCCCGGGCTCACGTCGAGCGTTGGATCGCATCGATGGAAGTCCAGATGCGCCGGCTCGGCATCAGCTACGACTGGTCGTCGGTGCGTTCCACCTGCGACCCGGCGTACTACCGCTGGACTCAGGGGCTCTTTCTGCGTTGGTTCGAGCAGGGGGTGATCGAACGCCGGCTCGCGGCGGTGCCCTATTGCGAACACTGCGACACCTCCCTTTCCCGCATGCAGACCGAGCGGGAGCGTTGCTGGCGTTGCGCCCGGCCGGTCGAGTTGCGGCGATCGTGGCAGTGGTTCGTCAAGATCGCTCCCCGGGCCGAGTCGTTGCTCGCGGGCCTGGACCGGCTCTCGGGATGGAGTCCGCAGGTGCGCCGATTGGTTCAGGCGCTGGTCGACGATCGCCGGGCGGGCATCGGGCGGCGGGACTGGATGATCTCCCGGCAGCGGGCGTGGGGGGCGCCGATTCCCATCGTGCACTGCGCAGCATGCGGACCGGTGGCCGTACCCGAGGAACAGCTTCCGGTCGTCCTACCCGACGATGTCGATTGGAGCCGCGGGGCGAAGGGGCTCGCCGATCATCCGGACTTTCGAGACATTGCCTGTCCCCGTTGCGCGGGAACCGCGGTTCGGGAGAGCGCGACCCTGGACTGTTTCTTCGACGATGTCTGGTGCCAGCTCGCCGGCCTGTGCGAACTCGACGGTCCGATTCGCTTCGACGGGCCGCGTGTCGCGGCGTGGATGCCGGTGGACCGCTTTCACAGTGGGCTCGATACCGTGGTCTACCTGCACCTGCACCGGTTCTTCACCGCCGAGCTTCACGATCGGGGAGAGCTACCCTTCGACGAACCGATCCTCGGCCACCGGGGCCACGAGATGGTGTTGGCCCAGGGGCGGAAGATGAGCAAACACCTCGGTAACGCCGTGTCACCGGCGGCGCTGATCAAACGTCATGGCGCCGACGCGGTGCGGGTTGCCGTCATCGGCGCGGCCGCGCCGCTGAGGGCCATCGACTGGCGCGACGAGATGCCCGAACGGGCCGCCCGATGGCTGGGCTCGGTTGCCGAGCTCTATCGGGCCTTTGTGTGCGCCGCAGGGGAGCCGGCGGCGCCCGGCGATGCGCCGACCCGGGCAGGGTCGGCACTCGGAGCCGGAGGCCGGCGAAACATCGCGGCGATCGCGTCGATGCTCGAGGCTGATCGACCACAAGCAGCCCTGGCGGAACTGGAGGCGCTCTTTCGCCGGATCGAGCGCTTCGCCCGCAGCCGGCTGGGCAGCGGCCGGCTCTCCTCCGGAGACCGGGAGATCCTCGAGAGGCTGCTGGCGGCCGGTGCCGTGCCGCTCTCGCTGTTTGCCCCCTATCTGGCGGAGCAGGCGTGGCAGTGGCTCGGCCGGGCTCCCTTCGTGGTCCGCGAGCCGTGGCCGGTTCTGTGCGGCGCAGGCGCCGATGCCGACGCTCACGGAGACTCGCCGAAGAATTCCGGCGGGTAGCGCACGGTGCCCGCCACGCCGTCGAGTGCGCCTGCGCGCAACTCCACCGCCATGCAGTACTCCGCGGGCACCTCGAAAGGGAGCACGATGCCGAATTCCGCCGCCGGCCGGTAACCGAAACGGGGGTAGTAGGCCGGATGACCCAGCAGTACCACTGACCCGTGCCCCGACTTCAGAGCGCGGCGATGCGCCTCCTCGATCAGCGCACCCCCCAGCCCGCGGGACTGGTGACCCGGCTCCACCGACACGGGCGCCAGGGCCAACGAGGGGTGCTCCCGGGACTCGTCCACGATCCGGATCGGCGTCAGCAGGATGTGTCCCCGCAACTGGCCGTCGACCTCCGCCACGATGGAGAGATCGGGGATGAAGCCGGGAGCCTTCCGCAGTCGGGCCACCAGGTGGTGTTCGGTGTGGTCGCCGTGGGGATCGTCGCGAAAGGCGGCTTCGACGATCGCCGCCACGCGGGGGTGGTCCGGTTCCGTTTCGGTGCGCAGGGTGCAGTTCATCGCCGGATTGTACGCGGCCGCGTGGGAGATGGTTTGAACCCGGGGGACGATTCTGCGTAACCAACGGCGACACCCGATGGGAGTCTGAACCGAAAACGTCGTGATCCCGAGGAGGCGCCGATGAAGCGAGTCGCAATCGCCCTGTTCCTGGTCCTGTTCCCGGCCGCCCTGTGCAGTCCGCTGGTTGCCGACGAGGGGCCCGCCGGGTTCTGGAGCGGCGCGATCCAGGTCCCCCAGAACCCGCTGCAGGTGATGGTGGAGATGGAGCAGCGAGACGGCACCTGGCATGCCTCGATCTACATCCCCTCACAGGGTGTGCGGGGCGCGGCGATGAAGGACGTGTCCGTCGACGGAGCCGCGGTCGGTTTCGCGATTCCCCAGGTGCCCGGGGATCCGACCTTCGCCGGAAACCTCGCCGGCGACAAACTCGCCGGCACCTTCACCCAGGGTGGGCAGTCGCTTCCCTTCGAGTTGGCTCGCGGCGAGAAGCCGGCGGAGTTGAGCGTCGACATCTACGCGGAGTTCCGCAACGACCCGCTGCCTGGAGACGGGCTCGCCGGAAGCTGGAAGAGCCTGCTCGACGCGGGGCCGCACCGCTACCGGTTGGTCCTCGACGTCCAGCAGGGCGAGGCCGGGTTGACGGCGACCCTGCGCAATCTCGACCGGGGACCCGATTCCCCCCAGCCGATCCAGCAGGTCACCCTCGAGGGGCGCAGCGTGACCCTGGACATCGGGGGAGGCGCGACCTTCGAGGGCACCCTGAGCGACGACGGTTCCCAGGTCGAGGGGACCTTCAAACAGGGCCCGGCGGAGCTGCCGATGACCCTCTGGCGGGCCGGCTGAACCGACATTGAAGGTCATCCGTCTGCCGTTGCGGTGACAAACAGCGTCAGCATCGCCTAGGGGTTTCTCGGAGAATCCGCCGAATTCCGCCTATCTCGCCGGGTCGCGCACGATTGCGCCTCTTGGCTTATGTATTGCTGCTCATCCGGACGCTCGAGCAACGTTCGAAAGCGACCGGGGAGAGGATTGGGCAGCGTTCAAACCGATCCGGCCGAGGACCTGCACGCGCGGGTGTCCGAGGCCGAGACCGAAATTCAGAGCCTCTGCTCCGAGATCATGGAGCGCTACGAGGAGTGCGCCCTCGTCTACCGCCTCTGCGAGCGGATGGGTACCGTGCTGGGCGAGGACGCCATCGCCGGCATGGTTCTCGAGGAGGTCGCCCGGGTCCTGCAAGCGGAGCACGGAGAAGCGTGGCTGCTCCGCGGCGACGGGGTCGCCTGCGTGGCCCGCCTCGAAGGGGACCCTCCCGCTTCCTGTCTGCCGGAACCTTTGCGCCGGGCCACCCTGGATGAGGGACGCCCCTGGCTGACCGAGCCCGGTGAGGAGCCGGAGCTGGCCGTGGCGATCCCCGATCCCGAAGGCCGCGCCCTGGGCCTGTTCCGTCTGCGCGGCCGCGCCGGCGCACGGATGTACGGCACCGGCGAGACCAAACTCGTCAGCGCCCTGGCGACCCTGACCTCGTCGTTCATCCGCCTCGACCGTATGGCCGAGGAGGTTCGGCTGGCCGAAGCCCGTCGTCGCGAACTCGAACTGACCCGCCAGATCCACCGGGGTCTGTTGCCCGCGTCGGGACCCTCCTTCGCCGGTATCGACGTGGCCGCCTCCTGCCAGGCCGCCGAGAACATCGGCGGGGACTACTACGACTACCTGGACTTCGACGACGGCAGCCTCGGACTGCTGGTCGCCGATGTTTCCGGCCACGGTGTCGGCGCGGCGCTGTTCATGGCGGCGGCCAAGGGGGTCTTCCGTGCCGAGTCCCGTCACGCCGCCGACGCGGCGACCCTGCTCTCCGAGGTCAACGGAACCCTGTACCACGATTTCTCCCAGGCCAACCTGTTTGCCACGGCGCTCTTTGCCCGGCTGCAGCCGGGTGCCCGGCAGGTGGAAGTGGTGTCCGCGGGACACCATCCGCTGCTGGTCATTCGCGCCGACGGTTCCCACGAAGAGCTGCAGGCCCGGGGTGTTGTCCTCGGCGTGCTCAAGGAGCAGGCGTTCAAGCCGGTAGGCGCCGATCTGTCTCCGGGAGACCTGCTGTTGCTGTTCACCGACGGAATCCCCGAGGCCCGGGACGCAGCCCGGGAACACTACGGGCACGAGCGACTGGTGGCGGTGGCCCGCGAGCACCGTTGCCTCGGTGCCCGGGAACTGACCGACCGCATTCTCGACGACGTCAGCGCCTATCGAGGCGGTGCGCCGTCCCACGACGACGTGACGCTGGTCACCGTCAAGATCGAAGAAGAGGTATCCCGCTGATGTCCGAGAGCGCCCGCGTGCTGATCGTCGATGACGACGCCTTCATCCGCCGTCCGCTGGAGTTCATCCTCAAGGCCGAGGGCTTCGAACCGGAGACGGCGAAGGATGGCGAGGAATGCCTGCAGAAGGTCAAGCAGATCGCCCCGGACCTGATCTTCCTCGACGTGATGATGCCGGGCCGGGATGGCTTCTCGGTCTGCCGCGAGCTCAAGGCCGATCCGGACACCGCCGATATTCCCGTGATCATGCTCTCGGCCAAGGGGCACGAGCACGACCGGACCCGCGGCCTCGAACTCGGCGCCGAAGACTACATGACCAAGCCGTACTCGCCTTCGGAGTTGATCCGGCGGGTGCGCGAGATCCTGGCGGAGGACTGACCATGGCGCGACCCGCACGCATCCATCCGCCCGAGGAGATGCCCTCGCCGCGTCCGATCGACTGCCGGGAACTGGAGCGCCGGATCGCTCAGTGCGCTTCCCGAATGATCGACTCGTCGGAGATTGCGGAGACGCTCGACGTTGATTGCCCCCGCCCGCTGGAAGCCGCCGACCTGGTGCGGGCGATGCGGCCTTACCTGGCCTCCAACTGACGGAACGGGAAGGGAGAGAAGACGTTGGCCCAGTGGAGCCACACCGACAAGACGCTGCAGGCCAAGCTGGTCTACTACGGCCCGGCCCTGGGCGGCAAGACGACCAACCTGGAGTCGCTACACCGCCTGACCGACCCGCGGGGAGAGAACCGCCTCGTCTCGCTCCACACCGGAGACGACCGGACGCTCTACTTCGACCTGCTGCCCTTCGAGCTGGGAGACATCTTCGGCTACCGAGTGGCGCTCAAGGCCTACACCGTGCCGGGCCAGGTGCACTACGACGCCACCCGCCGGATCGTGCTGGCGGGAGCCGACGCTGTGGTGTTCGTCGCCGACTCGACCCCGGGCAAGGAACAGCAGAATCAGTGGGCGCTGCAGAACCTCCACGCCAATCTGCGGGCCAACGGGCTGGACCCCGACCGCACGCCGATCCTGTTCCAGTTCAACAAGCAAGACGTCCCCGACGCGCTGGACGTCGATGAGATGAGCCGCTATCTAGGGCTCGACCCAGGGGAGGGCTACCCGGCGGTGGCCCTGCGGTCCCGCGGTGTGCTGGAAGTCTTCGTCGACGCCTGCAAGCGGATGATCGAAGGGCTGGTCGACCGGGCCGACAGCCGGACCCGGGCGCAGATCGATATCGCCACGCTGGGCCAGCAGGTCGACACCGCCTTCGCGCCCCACATCCAGCGGCTTCACGGCGTCAGCTCGCCGGTGGCCGATGCCCGGGACGCCCCGGGCCGCACGCGGATCAAGGTCGAGGGAGACGGTGTCGAGGATGCAGTCGCCGCCAGCCTGGAGTTGGGCGAGCGCCTGGCGGCCGAGGCGGCGCTGGCCAACCGCCTGGAACACGAGGCGGACGCCCTGCGCCAGTTGAGCGACAGCCTGCAGGTCACCGGCGCCAGCTTCGACCGGGGAGCGATCGTCGAGTCGGCGCTGGATGCCGCCCGCTCGGTGATCGGTGCCTCGGTGGTCAGCCTCGTCGAAGGGGAGCAGGGCACCCTGGCCCTGGAGCAGGCGGTCGGCGGAGAACAGGACCCACTGCTGGACAACGACTCCGGGCGGGATCTCGTCGCGCGCATGATCGGTGCCGGAGGCGCCTGCGTGGTCGACGATGTGGGTCTCGAGATCGGCCCCCAGGCCGCCCGGCAGGTCGGCACCCGCGCCGTCGCCTCGGTGCCCGTCGGCGCCGGCCGCGTGGTCTTGGCCCACGCTCCCTATCCCGACGGCCGCTTCGAGTCCCGGGATACCCGCTTCCTGACCACCCTGGCGTCGCACCTGGAGTCGGGGTTGGAGAAGGCGCGGCTCCATGACGAGGTGACCGCCAGCCGGGATCGCCTGGACGATCTGGTGCAGAAGCGAACCGCACAGCTTCGCCGGGCCCACGAGAACCTCAAGGCGCTGGACAAGACCAAGGAACGGTTCGTCGCCAACCTGTCCCACGAGATGCGGACCCCGCTGACCGCGGTGTTGTCGGCAGCGACCTTCCTGCGGGACTACGAGGTCGGTGCCGAGGAACGGAAGGAGTCCCTCGAGACCATCGTCGCCGCCTCGGAGAACCTCGGGGCGTTGCTGGACAATCTGTTCCGAACCACCGAGATCACAAGCGGCGCCGATCCGCTGCGCGTGGGACCGGCCGACGCGGCGGCGGTGGCCCACGATGCCATCGAACTGGCCGGCGTCGACGGAGTCGAACTGGACTGCGACCTGATCGAGGGCTGGCAGGCGGATTCCGGCCAGCTCGCACGGGCGGTGTCGAACATGCTGGACAACGCCTTCAAGTTCTCGCCGCCGACCTGTCCGGTGAAGCTCCAGATTCGCCAGGCCAACCTGCGCAGCAAGGATGGAGACCGGCCGGGTGTGGTGCTGCGAGTCGCCGACCGGGGCCCGGGTGTGCCCGAGGCCGATCGCAAGCGGATCTTCGCACCCTTCGAACAGGGTGGAGAGGTATTGACCGGGAAGCCCCGGGGGATCGGCGTCGGCCTCTACGAGGCGCGGGCCATCGCGCGGGCCCACGGTGGCCGGCTGGACTATCGCGACCGCGAAGGGGGCGGAGCGGACTTCGTGCTCTGTGTGCCGCTGGCCGCTGGCGCAGACTCGGAAACGGGAGGTGCCTGATGCACCGCGATGACGCGGCGCTGGGCCGTATCCGCCGCCTGTTGGCCGACCGTTCTCCCGAACTGGAGTCGCTTTGCCGGCTCCACGAGCGCGCCGTGGAGATGATCGGTGAGAACACCGCGCCGGAAGAGTTGCTGGACCGTGCCCTCGACGACTACGAGCGGCAGATCCGGGAACTGCCCGACGAGGCGCTGCGCCCCGGTGCCGAGTCCAGCGAGGTCGAAGCCCAGCGCTTGCTGAACCTGGCGCTGCTGGCCCGTCAGGTCGCCGCCCTGCAGGAACGGGTCGACGACGAGGCGCGCAAGGAGCGCATACGCCACGAGCACTCCAGGGCGGTTCGGATGGAGCAGGCGCTCAAGGCGGTGCGGGTGATGACCCACCGCATCAACAACCCGCTGACGACGATCCTCGGGCGCGCCCAGATTCTGCGCAGTCAGCTGCCCCCGGAGTCCGAGGCCATTCGTGGTGTGTCGGTGATCGAGGAGTCCGCCAGTCGGATCGCGCATCTGGTCAAGGGATTGGCCGAAGCGGCTCGCTCCGGCGAAGAGCAGTCGATCCTGGATTTCCTCGAAGCCAACGATGTCATCGACCAGCCGGACTTGGCCGAGCCCGAGGGCGACCGCTAGGCTGTCTTCGGAGGACAGCCTTGGGCCGCGACGAAACACCCGAATCGAAGCTCTGCGCCGCATGCGGGCGCGAGATGCAATGGCGCAAGGCCTGGGCGGCCAACTGGGAGCGCATGCGTTTCTGCTCCGCCGGATGCCGCCGCCACCGCGGGAACTCCCGGCGCGATCAGGCGCTGGAACAGGCCATCGGTGATCTACTGCAGCAACGCCGCCGCGGGGCCACGATCTGCCCGTCGGAAGTGGCCCGCAAGCTGTCTCCCGAGGCCTGGCGCCCCTTGATGGAGCCGGTGCGCCGCGCCGCCCGCCGCTTGGTTGCCCGGGGGGAGTTGGAGATCCTGCAGCAGGGTAGGGTCGTCGATCCCTCCCGGGCGCGAGGGGCGATTCGCCTGCGGCTGAGGCCCTAGCGGTCCCATCCCGCCGCGGTGGCCCGGCGGCTGCCCGAGGCTTATTTTTGCGGCATGATCAGGCACCCCTCCGCCGCTCTGCTGATTTGTGCGATCGGCTTCCTCACCTGGGGATGTGGCGGCTCGGGATCCGATGGGGCGGCCGGCTCCATGCCACTCGCGTTGCCTGCTCCGGAGACCTTCGACTGGTCGGCGGCCCCCGCACGGTTCTCGCCGCCGGGCGGCGACTGGGAGCGGCAGCGCGTCCAATCGGCCGGTCTGCAGGGCGTTCGATTCCTTCGCTCGGGTTCCTTCATCACGGTTGCCGAGTACACCAGCCTGATGACCCGGCACGCCCGCATCGGCGAGCGCGGCCGAGTCGATTTCGACGTGCCGCGTCCCGGCTTCACCATCGCCGAGGTCGTCGACCGTGTCCGTTTCGACCCCGAAGCGAAGCCCCCCTGGGTCAAGATCCGCGACCTTCGCGACGGCAGGCACGAGGTCGACGGTCGGTCGGCTCGGGCGGTGGACTACATCTGGGACGACAAGGGCAAGACCAAGCAGGGCCGGGAGTACTACGTCGTGTCTCGCGGGCACCTGTACGTGGCTCGCTTCCGAGGTAGCCTCGAAGATCTCGCGCTGTTCGAACAGGTGGTCGAGAGTCTGGAGTTCCCCGAGCCCGTGGAGGATGCGGCATGGCGCCGCTGACCCGGTCCCGCCGTGGGTGGGGGTGCTTCTGCCTGGCAGTGCTCGGGCTGTTGGCTGCCTGCGGCGGCGCCGAAGAGGCACCGGCTGACTCTGCTGCCGAACTGCTCTGGATCGAGGCCGGGGAGCATCATCTCGGCGTGGTCCCGCCGGAGGGTTGGTACCACCGGGACCACGGCGACTCGCAGCTGCTGCAGCGGCGGCGGCACGTTCTGGTGTTCGAGGATCTGGGAGTCGAGCGAGACCGGCTGGACCGGCCGGTTGCATTGGATCTGCGCATCCCGGGGGCTCTGGAAAAACTCGACGATGCCGCCCACCGGGACGAGGCCGAGCGGCGCAGTCTGCGTATTGACGGTCAGCGGTTCGTGGTGGTCGACACCTGGGATCGGCTGACCCACACCTCTCGCCGGCGCTTCGCCTTCACCCTGCGCGACGGCGCGCTGCTGGCGCTTTACACCCGCTACCATCTGGCCGCCGAGGAAGCCGAGACCCAGCTGGCGACCTTCGATGCGCTGCTCGAGTCGGTGGTTTTCCCGCCTGCGGCGTCATAGCCCGGCGAGCTGGCCGTCGGGGCGGCGGTGCAGCAACACCTGCGGCCCGCGGCTACCGTGGCGGCCGATCGCCCAGAGGGCGCCCGACTCGTCGAGGTGCAGCCCCTCCAGTTCTTCGAAGGGCAACACGTAGGCTTCGGCCCAGTGGTCGCCGCCGTCGTCGGTCGACAACACCACCGAGCGTCGCAACCTGCGGTCGTGGCCCACGGCCCAGCCGCGCCGGCTGTCATGGAAGCGGACCGAGGTCAGACGATCCCGGACGCCGCTCGGTTGATGGGTCCAGTGAGCCCCGCCATCGTCGGTATGCAGAATCAGCCCCTTCTCGCCCACCGCCCAGCCGTGGCGCCGGCCGGAGAAGGTCACGTCGAGGAACGCCTGCCCGCCGGAGAGCGAGGGCATGGCCAGCGGGGCGTGCCAGCTCCGTCCGCCGTCGAGGGTACGCCTCAGTTTTCCGTGTTGGCCGACCAGGACGCCGCGATAGCGGTCGAGGAAGTGGATCGCCCGGCCGGACATCCGGCCGTCATCGCCGCTACCCTCGGTGCGGACCGGGGTCCAGCTGTCTCCGCCGTCCACGGTCTCGAGCAACTCCCGGGTACCGATCGCGAAGCCGTGGCCTGAGTCGACGAACTGCAGATCAACCAGGGTTTCGTAGCCCGGGCCGCGGCGTACCACGGTCCACTCGCGGCCGCCGTCGAAGGTCTGGACCACGACTCCCTGGGAGCCGACGGCGATACCCCGCTCGGCGCTCCAGAAGTGCACATCCCGGACGGCGAAGGAGGCTCCTCTCCGGGTCGGGGCGACGTTGTTCTCGAAATCCCAGGTGAGACCGCCATCCTCGGTGTGGCCGACCAGCCCACCCTGAACCAGATGCCCGCCTCCGGCGATCCAGCCGTAGCGCCGGTCGATGAAGTGGACGCTGTAGAAGTCCGCCGAGGCCGGGATTCGGATCACCGACCAGGGATAGCGCAGTGCTTCCGAAGGGGCAGCCGCCTCGAGGGGTGGTTCACCGGCACCGTCGCCGCATCCAGCGAGCAGGAGCAGAGCGAGCAGCAGTAGAAGTGTCGAGGGGCGAAGCATGGCCAGGAAAACATCGGTTCCCGGCCTGGCTCACACAAGTCGAGCCCTATCCTGTCGCCGGGCGCTGTCGCCGGCCGCTCATGGTGAAGGCCAGCACCAGCGCCAGCACCAGGGCGATGGCGATGTAGGTGTTGAGGGGCAGGGCAGGCTCGCCGGCGCTGTCGATCAGTTGGGGCGCAGCCCGCAGCTGGAGCCAGTTGATCCAGGCGTGGATCGCGGCGGCGAAGTGCAGGTTGCGGGTGATCAGCACGATGATGCCGAGCAGCAGGCCCAGGGAGAGGGTGAATACCCCGTGGCGCATCAGCTCGTCCATCGGCCGGTCCAGGGGCAGATGCTCGATGGAGAACAGCAGAGATGAGGTCAGGAGCGCGAACCAGCGCCGTGCGGTCGGCGCCTTCAATCCGAGCCGGGGCGCGATGCGCAGCAGCTCGAACAACACCAGGCCCCGGTAGTAGAGCTCCTCGGCGAAGGCCAGCAGCGCCTGCCCGCCGACACTCCACCAGACCACCGCGGAGTTGTCCGGCCAGCGCAGGCTCAGCGCCCCGCCCAGCGCCAGTCCCAGCAGGGTCAGGATCAGGTACATCCCGGCGATGATCAGGAGCCCGCCGGCGCCGGCGATGGGCCAGCGATTGGGGTGGGCCATGCCGATCACCCGATTGCGGGTCGACGGGGTCAGCCAGGCGACGGCGATACACACACCGACCAACGCGATGCCGATGAATGCCTTGAAGTAGGCATCGAGCAACGGGTCGCTCGCGCCTCGAGGGGCGACCGCGTGAAACAGGGCGCTGTAGGTGCCGCTCGAGATCCACTTCTCGATCAGCAGGATCAGCATCAGCGGGGTCAGGCTTCCCAGGCGAATGCCCTTGCCCCGGTTCACTCCGAGGGAGCGCTCCCGCCAGGCCACCAGCAGCAGCACGATCAATCCGGCAAACAGCAGGCTTCCTATGAGCGGCGGCAGGAACGGCGACGCAGGGGTGCGGTCGTGGGACTGACGCAGCAGTCCCGCGGTAAAGACCGTCCCGGCCAGCAGCAGCCAGCCTAGCCAGATCGGAAGCCTCACCGGCGCAACGCTCCGCGATCGACGCCGACCCGCAGGCCCTTGGCCTCGTCAGCCACACCCCGGGCCATGCGCGGGGTGTTGAAGCGGGCGGAGACCCGGCCGTAGCGGTCGAGCAGGATCAAACCGCCCTTGCCCCGCACCCGGCGCATGGTGCTCAGGGCTCCCATTCCGGCGGTGGAGGGGTGGACGTCCCCCGCAAGGCGGTCGACGGCAGCCTTGGCCAGCACGACCCGCATGATCTTCTCGCCGTGCCCGGTGCAGGAGGCGGCGCCCAGCTTGTTGTCGGCGAAGGTGCCGCTGCCGGGGATCGGGGTGTCGCCGACCCGGCCGGGCATCTTGTCCTGGATGCCGCCGGTAGAGGTGGCCGCGGCTAAGTTGCCCCGGCCGTCCATGGCGATGGCGCCGACCGTGCCCATCGGAGCCGGCTTCTCGAACTCTTCCTGAACCGGCCGCCGGTCGCCGGCCATCACCCGCTCGTAGCGCTCCAGTTCCCGGCCGACCAGCAGGTCCCGGGTGCGGCAGCGTTTCATTCCGATCTCGTCGGCGAACTGACTGGCGCCCTGGCCGCAGAGCATCACGTGATGGGTCTCTTCCATGACCTTGCGCGCCAGGCTGATCGGGTGGCGCACCCGTTGTACGGCGGCCACCGCCCCGGCGTTGAGCTCCCGCCCGCACATGATCGAGGCGTCCAGCTCGACCTTGCGTTCACGGTTGAGCCGTGAGCCGACCCCGGCGTCGAAGGTCGGGTCCTCCTCAAGCACCCGAACCGCGATCTCCACGGCATCCAGGGCGGATCCTCCTTCGCTCAGGGCGGCCCAGCCGGCTCGCAAGGCTTCGCGCACTCCCTCCCGATGGGCCTCGACGGCTGCATCGGGAATGTTCCAGGCACCGCCGTGAACGGCGAGAACGATCGGCACGCTAGCCTCCTTGGTTCCCGGCGAGGGTCTCTCGCCGCGCGGGCGCCCCACAAACGCCCGTGAAATAAAGGTCCTGGGCGCCCCGGCACGGGCAAGGACCGGTTTTGTAATCGAAGCTCTTGTACTATCGCCCCGGCCACGACGGAGCCGCAACTCCGGAAGGGCCGATCACGACAGCGTATCGAACGGCTCCCGGACCGGGGGCCGGCCCCGTCCAGAGGGAAGGAAAAAGCGTGGAACGTACCCGAGCCAAGATCGCAGGGACCCTGGGGCCTGCGTCCGACAACCCGAGAGTCCTGCGAAAGCTGGTCGAGGCCGGCCTGGATGTGGCCCGGTTGAACTTCTCCCACGGCGGTCCCGAGGATCATCGCCGGCGGGTCGAGATGGTGCGCAAGGTCGCCGCCCGGCTGAAGCACCCGGTGGCGGTGATGGCCGACCTTCAGGGCCCCCGCTTTCGCCTGGGTGTGCTGGGCCAGGCCCAGGAGCTCAAGGCCGGGGATGGCGTCACCCTTTGCGCCGGAAATCAGCGGATCGACAAGGGGCAGATCCCGGTGCCCTTCCGCGCCCTGGCCGGGGTCGTGCGCCCCGGGCACCGGATCCTGATCGACGACGGGAAGGTCGAACTGCGGGTCAGCAAGGTGCGCCAACCCCGCATCGTCTGCGAGGTGGTGCGCGGCGGCGAGATCAGCGATCGCAAGGGACTGAACCTGCCCGACACCGAGCTGCCGGTGCCGGCGCTGACCGCCAAGGACAAGCGTGACCTGAAGCTGGCGGTGGAACTGGGCGCCGACTGGTTGGCGGTCTCCTTCGTGCGCCGCCCTCAGGACGTCCGTGCCGCCCGGCGCCTGCTGGCGCGCCACGGCAGCAACATGCCGATCCTCTCCAAGATCGAACGGCCCGAGGCGATCGAGAACCTGGAGGCGATCCTCGAGGAATCCGACGGACTGCTGGTCGCCCGGGGTGACCTGGGTGTCGAGCTGCCGCCCGAGCGGGTGCCGGTGCTACAGAAGAAGATGATCGAGCTCTGTAACTACGTGGGTAAGCCGGTGATGACCGCGACCCAGATGCTGGACTCGATGCGCTACAACGCCCGGCCAACCCGGGCCGAGGCATCGGACGTGGCCAACGCCGTGCTCGACGGCAGCAGCTGCCTGCTGCTCACCGCCGAGACCGCGGTAGGGGACTACCCGGTCGAGGCGGTTTCGATGATGGCCAGCATCACCCGCGAGGCGGAGAAGTCCGGCAGGGTCCGGGTCAAGCTTCCCGATTACGAGAGCCTGTCGGTCGCCGAGGCGGCGAGTCTCGCCGCTTGCCGCACGGCGCGGAACGTCGGTGCGCGCTACGTGGTCGCTTTTACCGAGAGTGGTTCCACCGCCCGCGCGGTTTCGCGGTTCCGTCCGCGCACGCCGATCCTGGCCTTTTCACCGGTCCAGTCGGTGCGCCGTCAGCTCGGCCTGATCTGGGGGGTGACCCCGCGGGCGGCCGCCAAGGCCAAATCGATCGACTCGATGTTCGCCGAGCTGGACCGGGCGCTGCTGAGAGGCAAGATGGTCGAGCGGGGAGAGCTGGTGGTGGTGCTCTGCGGCGCGCCGGTGGGTGTGCCGGGGTCGACGAACTTGATGAAGGTGCATCAGGTCGGCGTGAAGAACGGCGCGAAGCTGGGGGCCGGGCGCTAGCGAGTAAGTCGGACCTCGGTCTGCGTGTGCAATCCGGATAGCTGGAACTCCGCGGAGCCGCTCGGTCACCCTGGTACCATGGCGTATGCACCTTCTGGCCAGTTGGAACCTCTCGCAAGACGCCACCGACCGCCGAATCGAACTCTACCGGGGAGACCTGTCCCGTCTGGGCCCCGAACATGCGGTGGACATCTTGGTCGTTTCTGCGTTTCGCAACGACTATGTGCCCACACCGACTTCGCTGATCGGTGCGCTGCACCGCAACGGTGTTTCCGTTCACAACCTGTCGTTTGCGAAAGCCCAGGACCTGCGGGATGAGTTTGGCTGCTGGATCTCGCACTCGGTAGGCGCGAGCAGCTTCGACCGATTGTTGTGCGTCGAGTCCGGCTGGCAAGGGACGCCGCCCGAGCTCGCGGATTCGCTGTTTCGCGCGTTGGTGCCGATCTCGATCAGCAATATCCCCACGCGGACGGTGGCGATGCCGTTGATCGGCGCCGGCGATCAGGGTTATGGCGCAGGCCGCATGATGGCTGCGGTCCTGCGTGCCGCCGTCGGCTGGTTCCGGCGGGGGATGCCGCTCGACGTTCTCAAGATCGTCGCCTACTCGGAGGCTGACGCGCGGCTGGCCAAGGATCGGTTCCTGGAGATCCAGAGAGAGGACGCCGAACCAAGAGAGCGAGAAGCGAACTGGGATGTGTTTCTCAGTTACTCGAGCAAGGACCAAAGCGCGGCAAAGCTCATCGGCGACCTGCTCACCAGCTCGGCGGAACGCCTGAGGGTCTTTCGCGACAAGCCATCGCTACAGAAAGGGCAGAGCTGGATCATGCAGATCGCTGACGCGATCGATACGTCTCGCTGCATCGTTTCGCTCTACTCGCCGAGCTACTGGGATAGCGTCGTTTGCCGCGATGAGTTGTCCGCCGCCTACGTACGGCAGCTAAAGGCGGAAAAGAGGTTGCTGTATCCCATCTTCTATCGCGACACGCAGATTCCGAGTTTCTTCGAGGCGATGCACTACGACGACTGCAGGGAGGCCGACCATGAGAGGCTTGCCGAAATCTGTCAGGACATCGCCGGATCGGTTCGCTCGTGAATCGCATCCAGCGGGCCTCGCTCGCGCCACGGCGCTTCTCGCGGCTTCGCTGCGCTCTGCCGGTCGCTTCCGGACACCCACAAGGGCGTGACGGCGCACGATAGACGCCAACTCGACGGTCGAGAGGTGGGTGAACCGCTGTAAGTATCTGCAGGACAGCAGCTTAACGAAAGTGTGTGAGGTTTTTCACCCTGAAGTGTGAAACCTTTCCGACTTTGTGGCGTTGAAGGGGGCATGGACCCTTCGACACCACGCCCCACGGGCGCTGAACTCGAGATTCTGCGGATCCTCTGGGACCGCGGCGCCGCCACGGTGAAACAGATCCAGAGCGCTCTTTCCGCAGGCAGCGGTGTTTCGGGCGCCTCGGTTCTGAAGCTCCTCCAGATCATGGAA
Source organism: Acidobacteria bacterium Mor1 (assembly GCA_001664505.1). Classification (GTDB taxonomy): domain Bacteria; phylum Acidobacteriota; class Polarisedimenticolia; order Polarisedimenticolales; family Polarisedimenticolaceae; genus Mor1. The sequence continues at coordinate 1,279,819 of CP011806.1, read as the reverse complement.
GGCAAGGGTTTGGTGCAGCGGGATGCCTCCGCGCGGGCCCACGTGTTCCAGGCGACCTGTTCCGAGGACCGGGTGCAGGACCAGCTCACCACGCACCTGGTGGATCGCGCGTTCGGCGGGTCGGCGGCCCGTCTGGCGATGCGCGCCCTGGCCACGCGACCTTCGTCGCCTGAGGAGTTGGCCGAGATCGAGGCACTTCTTGAACGGTTCCGGTCCCAAGACGGAGAGGGGGGAGCCGAATGAACGAGATCATCGGCGCCTGGAGCCTGGCCCTGGTGCACTTCCTCTGGCAGGGCTGCCTGATCGCAGTCCTTCTCGCCCTGTTCCTGCAGTTGGCGCGTTCGCGCTCGGCGAACCTCCGCTACACCGCCGGCGTCGTCGCGTTGGCCCTGATGTGCGCGATGCCGGTGATCACCTTCGTCTACGTATTGAATTCACCCGCGCCGGCCGGGCAGGGGATCGAACAACCGCGGTTCGCGGACGCGTCCTCCACGCAGCCGTCGCCGGCCGGCCCATCGGACACAACCCAATCCGAGGGCGGGGAGACCGCAGCCGGCACTGCCGGCAGCGGGCAGGCGTCGATCTTGGCGCTACGCGCAGCCTTCGCCTCCCTGGCCGCAAAGCTCGACAATCCGTTGATCCGCAACGCGCTGGTCGGCGGATGGTGGGTCGGCGTGATCGCGCTTGCGCTGATGAACACCGGTGGTTGGTGGAAACTGCGGCGTATTCGGCTCACGGCGTCGCCGGTCGACGATGCGGCGCTGCTGCAACGAGTGCGCGAACTGTGCGATCGGGTCGGCATCCGCCACGCGGTCCAGGTGCTCGCATCTCGCGAGGTCGATGTGCCCGCGGTGGTGGGGGCGTTGCGGCCGGTAGTGTTGCTGCCGGCTTCGGCGCTGCTCGGCATGCCGCCCCAGATGCTGGAAGCCCTGCTGCTTCACGAGCTGGCCCATGTGCGGCGCCACGACTACCTCGTCAATCTGCTCCAGGCAGCGGCGGAGTCGCTGCTGTTCTATCACCCGGCAGTCTGGTGGGTTTCCCGCCAGGTGCGCGATGAGCGCGAGCACTGCTGCGATGATCTGGCGGTGAGCCTTTGTCGCCGCCGTCACGACTACGTGCGGGCGCTCGTCGATATGGAACGACTACGCATCCGCGACACCGCACCCTTGGCCGTCTCGGCCCATGGAGGTTCACTGGTGGAACGCATTCGACGCCTGACCGATTCTCCCTCTCGAAACAATGTCGCCGACGCCCGCTGGGTCTTCGGCGTCGCCGCTGCCGCTCTCGCGGTGCTGTTCTTCGTGGCTCAAGCGGCCGCCGCGCCGCAATCTTCGACCGAGCCGCAGGCGTCCATCACGCCGGCAGTGTCGAGCGCGCCTTTGCAATCGGCTGCGCCGGAAGCGTCGGCCACGCCCGTGATGTCGATTGCGCCTGGTCAGCAAGGCGCCGAAGGGATCGAGGGGCGGTACACCGCCGAACCCGGACGCTTCGGCGTGCACCTGCAGCTGCGTCTCGAGGGCGGCTGGGGCCGTTCGCACATGGGTATCAGCGTCGACCGGGATGACCTGTCGATGAGCCGCGAGGGTGGCGTATCCGGTTTCCTTCTGGTCCGCGATGCCGGTACCTTCCGCTTCAGCGAGCGTCTCGGAGAGGACAAGCACCGCGGCCGTTTCGTGTTCCACCCGAACCCGTCCTACGTCTCCGACATGCAGGCGATCGGCTTCAAGGTGTCCGACGATCCTGAAAAGCTGTTCGAGATGGCCGCCCTCGACGTCTCCCTCGACTTCACTCGCGGCATCGTCGATGTGGGCTACGGCAACATCTCGACCAATCGCCTGATCGAGTTCCGGATTCACGGCGTGAAGTCGGAGTTCATTCAGGGGATGGCCGATGCCGGGTACGAAGACCTGGAACCCTCGCGCCTGGTGGAGTTCCGGATTCACGGGGTGTCCCCGGAGTTCGTTCAGGGGATGACCGATGCGGGCCTGAGAGACCTTTCGCCGGGGCGGCTGGTGGAGTTCCGAATCCACGGGGTGTCCCCGGAGTTCGTCCAGGGACTGGCCGATGCAGGTCTGAGCGAACTGTCACAAGGCCGGCTGGTCGAGTTCCGAATTCACGGCGTGAGCCCCGAGTTCGTGGCTGCGATGACGCGATCCGGGCTCAAGGATCTGTCACCGTCGCGGTTGGTCGAGTTCCGCATTCACGGCGTGAGCGGAGAATTCGTGCGCGGACTGGTCGACGCGGGACTCGAAGATCTGTCGCCTGCTCGCCTGGTGGAGTTCCGGATCCACGGCGTGACCCCGAAATTCGTGCGCGCCCTTGGCGAGGTCGGATTCGACCGGCTCTCGCCGTCTCGCCTGGTCCAGTTCCGGATCCACGGGGTGACCCCGGACTTCGTGCGGCGGGCTCAGGAGCGCTACGGCAACGACCTGACGGCAAGCGATCTGATCGACCTACGGATCCACAACCGTTTGTAGGGGGCTGGGTCTGATCGCTGTCGAGAAGGGGGTAGCGGAGCTCCTACCGTCCGAGGAGTGGCTTCGGAGCAGGCGGCTTCCCGCCGTCGGGTCGTAGGGCGCGAATCACGCCCCTTAGGGCCGCTTCGAAAGAATCATGTTTCTTCCAGTCGATGAAGTCGGCGACGCTCCTGGAGATAATCTCGCTCTTTTGTCCCCCTTGGTATTCGGGACTCAATACGAAACCGTCCAGATCGAGGGGAATCAGCGCTCGATGCTCCTCTCCTGTTTCGTCCAGCAACTCACTTTCCTTGATCAATGCCTTCTCGATCTCGTCCTTGACCCAGCGGCTCTCGGTGAGCGCCTTGCGCGAGCAGCAGAGTAGGACCTTGTCCCAGATGCGGATACCGTTGTCGATCTCGTCGCGGATGTTGTCGCCTGGGTTGATCAGGTGCTCGTCCAACCAGCAGCGAATGCCCTTGCCCTGCAGTTTGTCGTGAAGGTGTTTGGCGAAGTCTCGGTCGTCTCTGTTGTAAGAGATGAAGCAGGAGTAGAACGTAAACGCAGGGCCGCCGAATAGGACAGGGATGTAGGCGATGTATTCGTCGGAGAAACCTACTCCTCGGAGGAACGATGCCGGTAGGGGGCCCGAGCGCTTCAACGTGAGGTGGTCGACGGAACTAGGTCCATGGTGTTCCAATTGATCGAGGTTGGAAGCTCCGGCGAGGTTCGTGTCGACAAAGAGCGTCCTTAGTGCGCCCGCCTCTTTGAGGTTCGCGCCACCGAGGTATGCCCGGTAGAGGATTGTCCTGACGAGCATCGCCTCGGTGAGGTCAGCCCCGGAGAGGTTCGCGTCAGTGAGGTTGGCCCTGCTTAGGTCTGCTGCAGAGAGGTTCGCGTAAGAAAGACGTCCTCCACTGAGGTCTGCCTCGTCTAGTTCTGCCTCGCCTAGGTTCGTTCTGCTGAGTTTTGCGCCGATGAGGTTTGCTCCGGTGAGTCTCGCTCCACGAAGGTCAGCACCACTTAGATCCGCCCTTTGGAGGTCTGCTCCACGTAGGTCCGCCCCTCTGAAGTCCGCAGCGGAGATCTCAGCTACTGGAACGTCATCGATGCGGAGCAACCGGTCGCGGAGGTTCACCGAGTCGGTGTTCTTTGCGAAGTGGGCGCGAAGAAGATCTCGTACTTCACCTCGGCGCCACTGGTTCCAAGTCTTGACACCGCTGCACAAGATTCGCAGATGTTCTTCGTTCGCCAAGCCTGGCCCCCTTCCTGCTCTCTGTCCCGAGCGGCGTAAGGTGCATGAGTGGCCGTCGCGCCAAGGCAAGCTGTGCGAGTCGCGCCACCGTATTGCTTCGGCGAGCACGATTCACCGCCGTGGAGTGCTCTAGTCGTCCGTCTGTTCGGCTCCCAGGAGGCGGTGGCGGAAGCGTGTGGGAGTCGAACCCACCCCGGACGGGTCGACCGCCCGACAAACGGTTTTGAAGACCGCGGGGGACACCGGTCCCCATGCGCTTCCAGGCCTTTGTTTTCTGTCACTTGAGGGCGGGGCCCAGGCGCTTTGTCTGAAGTTTGAGCGCTGCGTGAGCGCTGGTCGTAGTCGCTTCAGGCCCGAAGGCGTTTCGATCGAGTGTCTCAGCACCCTCCAGACTGGCCATTCTAGCGTGCGAACGAAATCGGAAACAGCTTCGTTGACCGAGTAATCCACACGCTGGTAGTATCCCGGGCAAGTTGCCAAAGGGAAAATCAAATCAAGGAAAGCGGCGGAAAGGGCCTCCCCCCGAATTATTCCGCTTCGAGGTGCTGCGCCAACTTAGTGGCGCCATTCGGCTCGTGATCGCTTTCGGCGGCATCTGGTTTTGCCTCGGTCGGATTAGCGAAATTGTCGCTCACCTTGCAGGCAAGACCACCCTCGCCGATATTGGCTTCGGAGTATACTTTCTTAAGAAGGTCCCGATCGGATTCGCTATTTCTTGGTCTTTGACGGCGTGCGCGGTCCTGACTTGGTGGGTTGAGAGAAGGCGCCGCCGAAGTTTCGTTGAGCGTGAGCATGGAAGAATCACGACTTTGGAGAGGCAACTCGACAAGGGGAGAACTTCCAGCCGGTTGACTGCACGAGGGGATACACCTCCGGAGGATCTACCATGAGCGAACATGACGCTGTCATCGCAATTTGCTCTTGGCTGAGTCTCGCGGGCTGGATCTTTTTCTGGTTCGGCCCGCACAAAATGTGTCGCCGGGATCTGTATCGCCAGGAGTTGTTCGAAGCTAGAGACGCTCTCTTCGACTACTGCATGGAGCGAGAAATTCCCCACTCGCATCCTGCGTATGGGGTGATGCGAACGACGCTCAACGGACTCATCCACAACGCGGACCGGACGTCATTCTGGACAGCGATTCTTGTCGCGATATGCGGGCCGAAGGGTGAGTCGGTCTACACCGAGCGCCTGAGCAAGGCGATCGACGACTTGCCAGACGACGAAGCGAGAGAGTTCTTCGCTGCCTGCCAATCGAGAATCCACTTCGTCGTAGCCAAGTACATGATCACCACGTCGGTCTTGGGGATCGCGTTCGCTATCGTGGTTACTCAATGGCTCGTGCTGCGAAGAATCTCGAGTATGTCGATTCACGCGCTTCGAGTTTCGGTCCGAGCGCTATTCGTGGAAACTGCGACTCACGTGCCGTACGTCGATGAATTGGAGGCGGACGCATATTGTTCAGCCGAGGTTTATTCCCAAGCAGCCTGACACTCTGGGCTCGACGTTGGTCTTCCTTGCCCCTTAGGGTCTGAATAGCCTTGCTCGCAGCATCCACCACCGGCGAACCTGACTCGCCCGTAAACCCAGGTGGAATGGCCCGCTCTGCAGAACCCGGCGGCGCCATCAGGTATTCGATGCACCGTTTGGCGACCGCCTTGCTAGCCCCACCGAACGCGCCCTCGATGCGCTCGGTCAGCCGCACTGCCGCCGCCAAGATCGAACCCACCCAGAGACGGCCCTTGGGCTGGAGGCATGGTCCATTTTGTTGCTCCGTACCGGCCTCCCTGGCTAGATTCCACCGCCGTGTCGCAGCTGTGGAATCTCCCGCAATTCCGTGAAGTGCTTAGGGTTGTCGAGGGCGAACTCGCTTGGCCACACCACGCTCTCGCAATGCGGACAGTACTGTACGAAAGGTCGCAAGAACGTGTACTCGTCGCCACTCCACTTGCTGTTCGAAAAATTCGCACGCTCGAGTGTAGTGGAGGAGAATCGGGTATTGCCCAGGTCTACCCCCAGGAAATCGCAGTCGCTAAAGTTACATTTGTAGAACGTTGAGTCGCTGAAATTCGCACCTTCCAACTTCGCATGTTCGAAATCAACCTCTTTAACTCTCACACCTACAACTTGTGCCAGCAGGAGTGTTGCTCCGCGCAATGACACCGGTTTTGGGAAAGTACCTAGCGCCCGAAGATTCAGTCCAGATAGGTTGGCTTCGTTCAGATTTACAATTTCCGAACGCGACTCCTTTTCGATGGCGAGGAGCCCGTCAAATGCTCTCTGTCGCTTGAACTGTGGCGCCTGGGGGTCGGCAAGGTCAGCTAGATATCGCTCAACTAGGTCATGTGCCACGACCTGCCGCTGGATCGCGACCTGCTGTGACATGATGCATGACTGGGTTCCGAGCACAATGAGTGGGGCTGAGCCCACCGCCGCCGCGACGATTCCCACGCGCACAAGGCGCCTGACTATCCCTGCGAGCACTTCAGCTGTTTCGCGTTCCGGAAGGCGCTGGTCACGTTGGACTACGCGAATCCAGTTCTCAATCGCTCTCACGAGCGACGGGCCAACCGTGACCAGCACGGCCAGCTTCGCGGAGAGATCTGTGGTGGCACGCTGGGCCGCAACTTCCATCCTCAGCCGGGCGTTCTCCTGCCTAAGGGAGGCTGGGCTGATGTGCCTGTCCTTGTTCCTGGTCATCGGGGTGTTCTGACTCTTCGGAGCTTCGGTCTGCGTCAGGATGGTCTTGGCCCACCACGCTATAGCTGCGATCGTCAGAATCGCGATGGGGGCAACGCACAACTTGGTTGGTTCGTCCATTCGGATCTCCGAAGATCGCTCTCCAGAAGGGCGACCTGAACCTCTGGTGGTCGCGCTCCTTATGCATAGAGTTGTGACCGGCCAGAGGAGCTCCGAGCAGTTCGGTCATCTATCCGCCGGCCTCGGAGCATCTCCGCCGCCGCAGCGCCGCCCGCGCCGCCACTGGCACCTCCCGCCCATCTACGTGCGCATACCGATCCGTCGTTGCCGAGTTCGCATGCCAGCCCACCGCTGCACTACCGCCGTCGGCGTCCCGCCGGAGAGCAGCCGCGTCACCCACCGATGCCGCAGCTGGTGCAACTGCGCCGGCTGATCCAGGACGGACTTCCAGAAACTCTGCAGGAAGTCGAACCGGTAGTCCTGATCCCGGCTCCCGAAGAGCGCCTGTTCCGCCGGCCCCAGCGGGGCCGCCTTCAACGCCTCGAGCAGCTCAGGGGTCAGCACCGGGACGTCCCGTGCCCGCCCCGCCTTGGTCCGATCCGCCTCAGACCGCACGGCCACGTGGATGAACGGCCGGTCGCCGTCCAGCCGCAGGTCCCGCCGGCGGAGCCGGATCAGCTCTCCCCGGCGCAGGCCGGCGTCGGCCGCCAGCAGGATCGCCGCCAGCACCCGCCAGTCGGGGTGCTCCCGGGCTGCTGCGACCAGGCGCTCGAGGGCCGGCTCTGAAATCGCCGGTCGCTCCGATCGCTGGATCAGTCGGGGCCGGGGGACGGGGCAGGGCTCCTCGAGAAGCAACTCCAGGTCGACGGCCAGGCGGTGCATCGCTGAGAGCTTGTCCAGGAAGTGCCGAACCGTGGATGTCGAGAGGCCGCTCATCCGGAGCCGATCGGCGTAGCGCTGGATGTCGATCGGCCGGGTCTCTGCCACGCGGCGGGTGCCCCAGACCTTGAGCACCTTCTGGAGCTCCAGCCGGTAGCCGCGGAGCGTCGTCCCCGTCCGAACCCGGTCCACTCCTGAGGCCCAGAAGGCCTCGAGGTGCTTGCCCATCTCGGCGTAGGTCACGTCCGGCTGCGCCGCCCGGCGCACCGCGTGGCCCCGGTTCTCGATCAGCACCTTCTCCTCCGACCAGGTGCGCAGCAGCCGCTTCGCGGTCTCCGCGTTGGGGACCACCTGGGAGCGGCGCCGGCCAAGGATCTCGATGAAGGCCCGGTACTGGACTCCGTCGCGGTGGCGTATGTAGGAGCCGAGGCGGTACCTCATGGTGATTTCCGCCCTATGCGAGGCTCAGGTGCCGGAGGCTTCCCACCGTCGGTGCGAAGCGCCTTGATCACCTTCTCCAGGGTCGCCTTGAACGCGTCGTGGTCCTTCCAGTTTGTGAAGTCGGCGGCAACTCTTCGCAAGATCTCACTCTTGAAGTCGCTCTGGTAGTCGTCACTGAAGAGGAAGTTGTCTAGGTTGAGTGGCAACAGCACTACGGTCTCTCGATCGGTTTCTTTTCGCAGGTGTCGCTCCTTTTGAAGAGCCTTCTCAACCTCATCGTTGACCCAATTGCTCGCAGTCAACGATTGCTCAGAGCAGCAGAGTAGGATCTTGTCCCAAAGTCGGATGCCACGGTCGATCTCGTCGTAGATATTCTCGCCAGGCAACACTTGTTTCTCGTCGAGCCAGCAGCGAATACCTCGGCCTTGGAGGCCCTCGTAAAGACGTCTTGCGAAATCTCGGTCTGAGTGGCTGTGCGACAGGAAGCAAGAATAGAACTGGATCGCGGGCTCACCAAACATGGCTGGGATGTAGTCGATGTAATCGTCGGACAGGCCGGCGCCACGTAGAAATGTATCGGGCAATGGTCCGGATTGCTCGAGGGTTGCCGAGTCAAGAACGATGCGCCCGGTGTGCCGCACTTTGTCTAGGCCTTTGGTTCCCGAGAGGTTCAGGTCGGCAAGTATCGTTCCCGCGAATGTCGATCCGGCGAAATCTGCGCCCAGTAGTTCTGACTTCATGAAGTTCGTCGCGACAAGATCGGCAGAGGAGATGTCGCAATTGGTGAGGTCGGCTTCCTGGAGGTTGGCTCGGACAAGAAGTGCCCCCCGGAAGCTGGATCCACTCAGCTTTGCCCTATACAGATTGGCACCTCGCAGGTCGGCGCGGGCGAGATTTCCGTTGCGCATGGACACCCCGGGGGCGGTAACATCTCGGAGTTCGGCGCCTGCCAAGTCTGTGTCGTCGAGGTGCGCATCCACTAGTTTCGCGTTCGAGAGGTCCGCGCCGGCGAGGCGGGCGCGCTGCAGGTTGGCACCCGTCAGATCACAGTGCGCCAGCGCACTTCCAGAAAGGTCAGCCTCGAAGAGTCTTGCTGCCGCCAGTCTGCTATGGCTTAGCGTAAGATCTGAGAGGTTAAAGCCAGAGAGGTCAGCACCCTCGAGGTTGGTCCCGGCTAGAGACGGGATGGTCCGACGGTTGTTGGCTCGGAACCGGTTCCAGGTGTCGCGGCTACGGATCAAGTAGGAAGGCGGCGGCTCATCCACGGCGATGTCGGGTGCTCCAAGCTCACTCTTCGGGACACTGTCGAGGAGGAACGTAAGGTCAGAAAAGTCAGATCCAATCAGGCTTGCGAGGCCGCGGTAGACGAAGCCCAGCCCTTCTCTGTCAGATCTGCCGATGTCCAGCACCGGCATCTTCTCGCCAAAGCTGAAGTATGCGATATGCGGGAGCTTCGTCCTTTCCAACGCGTCGATCGGGCGCAGCGACTTCGGTAGCCAGCCCGAGTAGCAATCTCGGAAGACGTCTGCGAAAACTCCAAGCCATTGACGGGACTCTTCAAACTCAGAGCGACCGTCGAAACGTGAAGGGATTGGCAGCACGGTCAACGGTGCCCTGTCCTCTGTCAGGCGTTGCCGCGCCTTTTGTGCCTTCTCCACAACGTCTCGTGCGCCTTCTACGCTTTGGCGGTTCGCGGTGAATACCACCGCGAGAACGTCGGGCATGTAGATCGTGCACACTCCACCGGAGTCGGTGAGTCCAGTTCGGCTGTCGATGAGAGTTACGTCGAAGTGCGACATCCACTCATCCCGGAGCGACTCCACCGTCTTGTTGCCACCGTGTCTCTCGAAGAACTCCTGCCAGTTGAAGTCGAGCACGCGACCTGCATAGTTCTCGCCCAAGTGGCCACTGCTGAGGAGGTTCAGTTCGCCGCTACCTTCGAGAGTCACGCTCGTCGTGAAGGCTCGCCAGTTCGGCATCCTGCCCTTCAAGCCAACGCTGTCCTGAAGTAGGTCTAGCAGGCCGACTCGTCGTTTGTCTACATGGCCGACGGTCTCAAAATAGCGGTCGAGCCCAGGAGCCTCTAGGTCCCAGTCGATCGCAAGAACGCGCTTGCCTTGTTGCGCCAAAGCGGCAGCTACGTTTGCCATAGCCATCGTCCTGCCGACGCCGCCTTTGTAGGAGTAGAAGGTCACTATGGTCCCCATGATTACCTCAGTCCCACAAACTTCGTCCCGCGTATCTGGGCTTCGAGTTGTTGTTGTAGTTCCTCCGCTGATTGGCCCAGCCAGGCTGCATCGTGTTCCGGCGCCCTCTGAATTGCTCTTGCGACGGACGGAGCCCATTCTCGTATCCTGCGTTCAAGCTCCTCAGCTCCGGGCGTGTCCTCTCCCATGCTCGCGCCGGACAGTGATTGATAGCATTCCATCTGGGCCGCGAGTGATCGCACCCGGGGAGGAAGGGAATCCCCTTCGCAGTCATGCAGCGCGACTGGGAGTACCAAGCCGTGCGGCTTTTCGGGGGTCCGGAGCCCGCACTGTTCTTCGCGGCAGAGCATGAGACCAAGCTCTGATCGGCACCAGCGACTTCGGAAGTAACGCGGGGACCAGAGGGAGATCATGACGCGACTTTGACTCACACCTCGCGCCAGTCTCAGTGGCCAGGAATCGCCAGTCTGAATTGTGGAGGTATCCTTGAAGATCTTCGGCTCGCGCGGGAGTTCTTCGCCAAGGTACTGTGTCAACATCGGCAAGAAGTGTCGATCAATCCACTTCTCCCATCTCGGATGCCGCTTGTAGCTCAAGAATATGTCGTACTCGTAGGCCATTTTAGCTAGCTCTCCTCGCCAAGACTATGATTCCTTCCCCAACCGCGGCTCCGGCGCCGGCGGTTTCCCGCCGTCGAGACGCAGCGCCTTGATCACTTTCTCCAACGCCGCCTCGAACGCATCGTGGTTCTTCCATTGCGTGAAGTCGGCCGCGTTTCTACGAATGATCTCGCTCTTGACGCCGCTCTGGTATTCCTCGCTGAAGAGGTAGTTGTCGAGGTTGAGGGGGATAAGGGCGCCGAGTTTTTTTTCGGTGTCCTTGCGTAGCTTCTGCTCCTTCTGCAGCGCCTTCTCGATCTCATCGTCCACCCAGTTGCTTTCGGTGAGCGAGGTCTTCGAGCAGCAGAGCAAGACCTTGTCCCAGACGCGGATCCCAAGGTCGATCTCGGTGCGGATGTCTTCGCCTGGGAGGATCTGATGCTCGTCGAGCCAGCAACGGACGCCGCGACCTTGGAGGCTGTCGTGGAGGCGCTTAGCGAAGTCTCGGTCGCTGCTGCTGTAAGAGATGAAGCAGGAGTAGAGGTTGATGGCGTTGCCTCCGAAGAGCGTTGGGATGTAGGCGATGTACTCGTCGGAGAATCCGACTCCGCGGAGGAAGGACTCGGGCAGAGGGCCGGAGCGGGCGAGGGTGAGGTGGTCTACGGTACTTGGACCGTTGTGGCGGAGCTCATCGAGGCCGACGGATCTCGATAGATCCGCGTTGCAGAAGAGCGTCGCTAAGGCCTCTGCCTCACGCAGGTCCGCCTCGCTGAGGTTCGCCCTGCTGAGATTCGTCCAGCTAAGGTCCGACCCGCGAAGATTCGCCCCGCTAAGGTTCGTCCCGCTGAGGTCCGCTTCGCTAAGGTCCGCCCCGCCAAGGTCCGCCTCGCTAAGGTTCGCCCCGCTGAGGTCCGCTTCGCCGAGGTTCGCCCCGCTGAGGTCCGCTTGGCGGAGGTCCGCTGCCCTGAGGTCTGCGTCGTTGAGGTTCGCTGCGCTGAGGCCCGCCTGGCTGAGGTCCGCTTCGATCAGGTCCGCCCTGACGAGATGGGCGTCGTTGAGGTTCGCCCCGCTGAGATCCGCCTCGTTGAGGTTCGCTTCGGTGAAGTCCGCTCGCAAGAGCTGCGCATCGGTGAGGTCCACTCTGAAGAGGTGCGCATCGCTGAGGTCCGCCCCGCTGAGATCCGCCTCGCTCAAGTTCTCCCCACCGAGGTCCGCTTCGCGCAGATCAATCTCGGAAGACTCTCTCCTTCTCTCGGAGTTCCATTCCTGGACACTCCTCAACAGCAGCTCTACTTGATAACTGTTGGCCATCGTTGCGATTCGAATCAATGAGAAGTTTGGGACGCTGAGCCTAGGGCAGCACCACCATCCGCCGAATCTCCCGGCGCACGCTCTCTACCCCGATGCAGCTCTCGTCCGTCCAGGCGATCTGCTCCGCAGTGGTCCAGGTCCCGGAATCGTCTTCCGAGCAGCCGAACATCCCAGCCCCCTGCATCCAGTCGACCCAGAAGAAGGATCCCTGCACATGGAGCACCGGGTCGAGTCGGTCGGTGCGGGGCGTTGAGGCCACCAACTCCTTCGTAAACGGTCCGCCGGGCACCGACTTGGCCACCACGATGTCTTGAGCCATGCCTGGCTCGGTCGAATCCCGTTCGTAGGCAACGTAGAGGTCGTCGCCAAACACCGCCACGCTCGGCCTGCAGCCTGATTCTCCGGCGTCGGTCACCTTCGTCGGGTTCGACCAGATCTGAGTGGTGCTCGATCGAGTCGACATCCAGACGCGGTCCTGGGGGCCGAATTCGCACCAGGTCGCATGGAGGGTGCCGTCGGCTTCGACGAATAGCTGTGGGTGGACCATCCATTGGGAGCCGTCCCACTCCGAGAAGGCGATGTCGTGGTCCGGGCCGTTGTTCCAAGCCCAGGCCACAAGCGGGTTGCCGCCGTAGTGGACGATGTGGGGCGTTCCGTCGCCTCGAGCGTCCCCGCTGGCGTTGAGGGTGTTTCCGGAGGGGAGGTGCGCACGGTACTGGATCCAGATGCCGATCGGGTCTGGATCTTCGACCACGGTGCCGAGAGACAGCACGTCCGGCCGGCTTTGTTGCTGAAGCCCAACCTCCGCCATGCAAGGTGCTGATGACACGAATAGGTGAGCGAAAAGGATGGCGCTACGCATCTTCCACCCCCGATGGTCCTCTGAACTCGGCTTCGAACTCGATGACTGCGGGTATTGAGCGGTGGGTACGAACTCGCGGGTAGAGACGGTCAAGGCGTCTCCTGCGACGGGCACGGTGTTCCGCTGGTTTGGCCTTGTGGAGCAGCCACTCGGCGCGAAAGACGTTTAGTGGTTGGGTGCGGGAGTCGCAGAGAGCTAGGGCCCTGCGCGCGAGTTGGGATGCTCCCTCCGTGTCTCTTGACATGAGTCTCGTGCGCCCTAGTTCGATCGTCCAAGACGCAACGATCGATGGCTCGGAATGGGCGTGAGCTATTTCGATGGCTGAGCGGAAACGTCGAGCTGCTAGAGAGAGCCTCCCAGTCTCGAGGTAGCAGGCGCCAATATTGCCCTCGATTCTCGCCAGAGTGGCATGATTCTGCAGCTTCACGGAGATGCGTCTCGCAGAGAGAAAGTCTTGGCGCGCCCGCTCGAAGGCCCCGTCTCTCGCGAGAACCGCGCCGCGTTGCGTCAGGGCCTGGCATCGCACCGCATCGCTTGCCGATGTTGAGAGATCAACCGCTCGCGCGGCAAATAGCTTGGCGAGCGTACTGTGTCCCTCGAAGGCGTTGATCGATGCGAGGAGCATGAAAGCTTCCGCGCTCAAGGCCGAGTTGCCTGCTGCGAGTTCCGTCGCGCGGCGTGCCGACGCGTCGGCGGCACGGAGTTCCCCGCAGCGTCGGAGTGTGGTCGACCGATTGATCTCTACGCGAGCTAGTTTTGGCCGCTCAACTGAGTTAGCTGTGAGAACGTCCATGATGGAGTCGTAGATCGCGAGCGCGCCCCGAAAGTTGCCACTTCGAAAAAGCGATTTGGCGTTCTCTAACTCGTCATCGACATCTGCGATTTCAATGCCGCGAGAGAGAGTCGTGAACTCGAGGCGCTCCAAGACTTCAGTTGGATCGATGTGGAGGGCGCGGCAGAGAGCTGACATCCCCGTGAGAGATGGGAGGTTCCTGCCTCGTTCGATATCGCTGATGGCTGACTGAGAGATCTCGTTGCCAACGCGTGATGCTGCCGACGCGGCTTCCTCCTGTGTCATTCCTTGGAGGCGACGAGCGCTACGGAAGAGTCGGCCTACGCTGGCCGAGGAGGCCACCGGAAATCCGGTACCAGTTTGCCGCCGATGCGGTAGCGATTTTGACGGCAAGCGTTCCCCCCGTCACAAAAATGCACTACAACCAGGAGATACCGCGACCTTGGCGCTCCCCCGAACCGTGGCCGAGGGAAGGCCATCCCACCTAGGAACTAATGCGGATGGTATTGCGCGTCCCTGGACGGAGTCAAGAAATAGAGTTCTCGAAAGGCTGGCGGCGGGGGGGACGTGCTTCAGTTCCCCGCAAGAACTCCCGAGGTCGGAGCAAGCGCTGGCGACGGCGATATCGTCGACTGCCTCAGTTGCTCTTTCTGGTCGGCGTGCCGCGCTCAATGCCTCGTTTCAGATCTGCAACGAGGCGTCGAGAGACTCGGAGATATGGATCCCCGGACGCTACGGAGGCGGAAGCGATCGGAGCGTAGTTTCGGCTGAGAGAGAAGCCGTCTGGAGAATCGGGGGGACGACCTTACCTCTGGGGGTGCCGGCACATTGGGTTCGGGGACTTCTTTGTCAACCAAAGTCGCCGGACCTTGATCGAATTGGGTTCCCTTTCAGAGATTGTCGGAGCGTCAGTTTTGGGGTCGCTTCGTCAACCCAGCTGGTCCTCTTCGGCATGGGCGGTTGAGCCATTCATCCGCATCCTTGGTGGATGGAAACCGAGGTAATCACACGAACGGTCGCATGCCTACCGACTTCCGAACTTGACGGTGCCCTCAAGCTGCTGGCACTCTCCTGGCAAGCGGGGCTTTTCAAGTGGACGAAGCCGCGGAGTGAAGTCGGCAACTGATCGGGCCTCGAGCCTTCAAGTTGCTTGGCCGCCTGCGGTTCCCCTGCTAAGGGAGCATGCCTTGCAAGAAAACCAACATACGCAACTTAGGGAGCTGGCTGACAAGAACGTCGAGCTCGCCGAGGAGAATCGACGGCTCCGCGCGGAGTTGTCGACAAGAAACGAGCTGCTCGGTTTCATTGGTCGCAATGCTGTCAAACTCACACTAGGAACGAACCTCGTCGTCGCCGCCCACGATTGGGTCGAGTCGATCAAGGCAGGGAAGCTCTCGAGCAAGGAAACCGGAGATCTAATCGCCGCAATCGTTAGGCGCTACGTTCGAGTAGGTGTGTTGGCCCTTTTGCTGGCGAGCTTACCTACGATGCTGTTGTTTTGGCATGGGCAGCTAATCAAGAAGCAAAACACGCTAGTCGAACTTCAGAACAAGAAGATCGAGAAACAAACGTATCTGCTTGAGGGAGCGAACCGGCAAGCTCAAGTCCCGATGCTCTTGGATGCTCTGAAGCGGGTGGGGCAGGAGCACTTGGAAGGACGACAGGACAACGAAGGGTGGTTTGTGCTGTCTGGCCCACTGGCTGCTCAGCTCATCTCTATCTCGAAGTCCCTCCGGCCACACCGATACGTTCAGGTCAATGGCGAACTGAGCGAACTCGCTACCGCGCCTGAGCGGGAGCAGTTGTTTTGGACACTCTGGTCTATCCGGGCGGAACTGCCAGTCGGCATGGATTTCGGGGGAATCGACTTGTCCTCCGAGACTCTCTACGATCTTCGGTCGAGCGGTGTGAACATGAGCCAAGCGCGGTTGATCGAAGCGGGCCTGGTTCGTGCAGATTTCAGTGGTGCCGACCTGGGCGGAGCAAGCCTGAGCAAGGCGAACCTGACCGACGCGGACCTGAGGGGGGCGGACCTGCGCGGGGCAGATCTGGTTGGGGCGGACCTGGGCCGGGCAAATCTAGCCCTTGCGGACTTGAGATCGGCGAAGCTACTCGATTCGGATCTGCGCAGGGCAAAACTTGGGGGTGCGTTCCTAGGAGGACCTACGCCGAGCGAGGCGGCGAACCTGAGTGGCGCGAGCCTTATGGGCGCGGACCTGAGTGGCGCGAGCCTTATTGGCGCGGACCTGCGCTACACGGACCTCGTGGGCGCGGACCTGAGCCGGGCGCAGCTGCACAGCGCGACACTAATCGGCGCGGACTTGACCAAGGCGATGCTGAGCGGCGCGACGCTCAGCGGCGCGAACCTAACGAATGCAATAGTGGAACAGGGACAGCTCGATGAGGCATGCGGAGATCCCGAGCGGACCCGGCTGCCGAGGGGTCTCACCATTTCCGCTTGCCGTCATGTGTAGGATCCGGCGGGAACGTGAGGTAGTCAGGCGCCCGCCAGGTTCGAATGATCGCTGCTCGCACCGTGAGCGCAGGGTGAGGCGCAGTCAAGACGTTTCCTGACGAAGTGTGGCGAAAGCCGGTGGGCGGCATGAGGGACTAAAGCGCTCTCATGAAAAGGCTTGCGCAATCCTGACGCTTTCGCTGGCTGCGTTTTGAAGACCGCGGGGGACACCGGTCGCCATGCGCTTCCTCAGACAAGATCGCGAAGCCTATCACGCAACCGGCCGCGCAACCGAGCGGGATCCGGACGCCGGAGTGCCCGCGATCACCCGTCGAAGCAACCGGGCGAGTCCGCCGGCGCCGATCGACATCGGAGCTGCCTCCCGGGCGTGCACCGCAAGGAAGCGCGCGAAAACGTCGGGCTCGGCGGCGAGGGCCGCCACAACCCGGCGCCGAAGCCGGGGGCGGCGTTCGATGGCCAATAGCAGACCGGTCATAGCGTCGGGCAGGCGAAGAATGCGGCGGTGCTCCCGGGCGTAGCGCGGCAGGTCGTTCGCCTCGATGGCATCCACCACCGCGAAGGCCTGATGGAAGGCAACCGAGAGCCCTTCGCCGGTGATCGCGTCGAGATAGCCGCCGGCGTCGCCGACGAGGGCCAGGCGGCCGCTGCAGACCCGGCTTGCGCGCTGGCGCAACGGGCCGGCGCCCCGGTTCCTGGAAACGCACTCCGCTCCCGCGACCCGTTCGGCAAGCGCAGGGAACAGATCGAGCCAGGATCCCTCGGCCCGGCCCGGGTCGTCGGAGAGCACAGCGATCCCGACCTGGTCCTCGGCCACCGGAGTGACGTAGGCCTCGCAGCCCTCCTGCCAGTAGACCTCGACATGTTCGCTCCAGGGAGCGATCCGGTAGTGACGCCGGTGGCCGAACCGTCGGCGCTTGGCCGGCGCACCCTCGAGCCCGGCGAGTCGTCGCATCGGCGAACGCAGGCCGTCGGCGGCAACCACGTAGCGCGCCTCGAAGGAACCCTCCCGGGTCTCCACGACCCCATCCCGGTATCCGGTCGCGGTGACCCCCCAGCGCAGATCGACCCCACAGTCTTCCGCCCGGCGCACCATCGCCTGGTGCAGCGTCCGGCGCCGCACGCCCCATCCGGGCCGGGTGGGAAAGCGGGCCTCGGCCCGGGTCGCGCCGTCGAGATAGCGGATGCCGACGAAGTCACGCCGATCTCCTGCCGTCAACTCCACTCCCAGTTCCTGCAAGAGCGCCACACCGTCGGGCATCAACCCCTCGCCGCAGGCCTTGTCGATGGGAGGCTTGCGGGCATCGATCACGGTGACGGAAACGTCCCGCTGTCGAGCGCGGATCGCCACGGCCAGCCCCGCGGGGCCTCCGCCGACGACCAGCAGCTCGCGAGTCTTCACGAACGTCCCGCCCGGGTGTAGGCCAGGGTCGAACGGGCCATCTCCTTGGCGATGCGCAGCGCCGTGACCTTCTCCGGCGGAGTCAACGTGCCGGCGAGGAACCGGTTCAGCGCTTCCTGACGGCGCAGCTTGCCCGACGAGGTCCGGGGCAGGGTGCCGGGAGCGACCACGATCACCTGGTGCGCCGCCAGTCCGGCACCGGCCAGCACCGCGGCCCGGCACTCGGTCGCGATGTCCTCGTAGGAACCGGCGGGGACCTCCTTGCGCGCCTCGACAAGCACAAGCAGCTCTTCACCGCTGGCGCCGTCGGGCAGGTAGCTGGCCGCCACCGCGCAGCCGGTGCGCACTCCCTCGACCTCGTCGACCGCCCGCTCGACCTCGTCGGGAGCGTGGTTGCGGCCGCGGAGCAACAGCATGTCCTTGGCCCGGCCGGTCAGGAACAGTTCTCCGTCCCAGACGAAGCCGAGGTCGCCGGTGTCGAGCCAGGTGCCGTCGAACATCTTCTCGGTCAGTTCCGGCTTGCCCAGGTAGCCGCTCATCAGCGACGGCCCGGCGATCTTGACCCGCCCGATGCGCCCCGCTTCCAGCCGGGCGCCGTGATCGTCCTCGATCCGCAGCTCGAAGCCGGGCAGCGGGCGGCCGACGGCGGTGAGCTCCCGGCCGGAGTCGTCGGGTTGGGCCTGTCGACGGCACAGCGCTTCGCGATCGAAGCGGGAGACCGTCGGCGGCGTCGCCAGGTTGCTGAAGGTCACGGCCAGCGCCGCTTCCGACAGGCCGTAGACCGGCGTCATCGCCGACTCGCGAAAGCCGAAGGGGGCGAACCGTTCGGCGAAGGCGCGCATCACGCCGGGAACGACGGTCTCGGCGCCGTTGAGCGCCACCCGCCAGCAACTCAGATCTACCCCTTCTAGATCTTCGTCGCGAATCCGGTCGACGCACAGCGCGTAGGCGAAGTTGGGGGCGGGGGAGATCGTCCCGCGGTGGCGGGAGATCGCCCGCAGCCAGAGCGCCGGCCGGGCGATGAACGCCTCGGGAGGCAGCAGGGTCAGCACGCCGGGCCGTTCCAGCGCAGGTCCGACGCAGCCGATCAGGCCCATGTCGTGATAGAGCGGCAACCAGCTGACGCCGGTGTGATGGACCCCTTCGTTCTCCGGCCAGAAACTGTTGATCAACGCCGCCTGGGTCACGAACGCCCGGTGACTCAGCGCCACCGGTTTGGGATCCACGGTGGTGCCCGATGAGAACTGCACCAGGCCTAGGTCTTCAGGGTCGACGTCGACGGGACGGAAGCTTCCGGCGTCCAGGGATTCCAGGGTGCGGCAACCGAGTTCCGGCCGGGCCCGTTCGACGGTGCTGCCCAGAATGCGGCGAACCCGGTTGTCGGCCAGTACCAGACGGGCGCCCGAAGCCCGCAGCATGCCGGCGGTCTGCCGGTGGTATTCCTCGAGTCGGCCGAGCCGCACCGGCGGGTAGAGTGGCACCGGAACGCCGCCGGTCAGCAGGGTGCCGAAGAAGGCGTCGAAGAACTCGGGGCCGGTGGGGTAGACCAGGGCCACCCGGTCGCCGGAGCCGATTCCAAGGCGCTGCAGCCCGCCGGCCACCGACATGGCCCGTTCGCGGATCTCCCGCCAGGAACAGAAACGCTCCCGCTCCCGCCGGTCGACGAAGCGCAGGCCGGTTTGTTCCTCGCCTGCGACCCGTTCCAGCAGCTCAATCAGCGTGGTCGGCGTCTGGGCCAAGTTTCCTCCCGATCAGCTGCACCAGGTCTCGGGTGGTGACGATCTCGTCCTCGCTTCCCTCGTCGAGGCAGATCTTGAAGTGGTTTTCGACCTCGACCACCAGGGTCAGCTTGCGCAGCGAGTCCAGCTCCAATACCTCGACCAGCTGCTCGTCGCCGCGAATCGTGCCTTCGAAGCGCAGATGCTCCCGGGCGATCTTCTCGATGCCCGCGAGGATCATCGGGTCCAGCGCTTCCGGCGCCGCGCCCCCGCCCATCAGGACGCTCCTGCGGCCAGTCCCGAACGGGAGTGGCGGGCCAGGGCGGCGTCTTCCACGCGAATGCGGGTGCGCAGCACGAAGGCGTTGGCGATGCCGAACAGGATTGCGGTGATCCATGCCGAGTGGACCAACGGCAGCGCCAGTAGTTCGAACACCACGGCGACGTAGTTGGGATGCTTGATGAAGCGGAAGGGGCCGGCCACCACCAGGGGTTTGGCCGGCAGGCAGATCACCCGGGTGTTCCAGCGTTCGCCCAGGGTGGCGATGACCCAGTAGCGCAGGGCCATGGTCGCCACGACCACCCCCAGCGCCGGGTAGCCGAGCGCCGGGATGAACGGCCGGTCGAGCAGGAAGACTTCCAGCGGGCAGGCGAAGAGGAAGCCGGTATGAACCAGCACCATCGCCGGGTAGTGGGACGCGCCCTCTTCCACGGCGCCGCGGAGCAGCAGCCGCCGGGCGTTGCGGTTGGAGATCCAGAGCTCGAGCAACCGCTCGGCCGCGACCAGCAGGATCAATCCGAGATAGAGCAGAGGTGTGTTCACGGACCCTGGATACCCTTTCGCAGGTGCGGTTCCATTGTGCACCAGCCGCGCTAGGGGGCCAAGGTTTCCCGGGTCGCCGCGTCAGAATCGCAGCAGCACCAGCTCCGAGCAGAATCCGGGCCCCATCGCCAGCATCAGACCGTAAGAACCGGGTTCGGGCCGATGTTGTTCCATGGTCGCCTCGAGCACCAGCAGGACCGAGGTCGAGGAGAGGTTGCCCACCTCCCGCAGAGTCTTCCAGCTCTCGGCCATGGCCTCCTCGCCGAGGCCCAGGGCCCGCTGCATCGCCTCGAGCACCTTGGGTCCGCCGGGATGGGAGATCCAGTGGGCGATGTCGCCTCGCTTCAGTCCCTGGTCCTCGAGGAAGGCGTCGACATCGTGTCCCAGATGCTGCTCGGCGACCTGGGGTACGTCGGCGGAGAGCACGATGCCGAAGCCCCGCTCGCTGATGTCCCAGCCCATGACCCGTTCCGAGTCCGGATAGAAGACCGAGCGGGTGGCCACGATCTCCGGCCCTGGCAGGTCGACCTCGGAGCCGGCGACGATCGCCGCCGCCGCACCGTCGCCGAACAGGCCGCTGGCGATCAGGTTGGGGATCGAGAGGTCTTCCCGCTGGAGCGTCAACGAGCAGAGCTCCACCGAGAGCAGCACGGCGATCTGGTCGGGGTAGGCCCGCACGTAGTCGGCGGCCCGGGCGATACCGGCGGCACCGGCGACGCAGCCGAGGCCGAAGATCGGCATGCGTTTGACGTCGCTGCGCAGATCCATCCGGTTGCAAAGCCGCGCGTCGATCGAGGGGGTCGCCACCCCGGTGACGGTGACGAAGATCAGGGCGTCGATGCGGCTGGCCGGAAGTCCGGCCTTCTTCAGGCCGTCGCGCACCGCCTGTTCGCCGACCTCCTGGGCCACCCGGATCCAGGCGTCGTTGGCCGCGCCCCAGTTCGTCAGGCCGTCGTAGTCTTCCATCGGCAACGCCAGATGCCGGCCGCCGACGAGCACGTTGCGGTGCAGCGCTTCGAGCCGCCCGACGTTGTGATGGCGTTCGGCCCAGGCCTTGCGCAGGGCGCCGAGAAGAGCTTCCTGATCGTAGTAGTGCGGGGGGAGGGCGGAGCCGACCGCGGCGACTCTCACGGTTTCCTCCGGTGCCGCTCGATCATCGCGTCGGCCGCTTCCCGGGAGAGCTCGAAGGAGTCGGCGAGGATCAGCGCCATGTTCTCCTGCACGTAGTCCACGTTCAGTTCGAGAGTGTTGGTCGGGGCCGCCAGTCGCCGCACCCGCAGGAACTCATCGGATCGTTCGTCGATCGATGCGCCCGAGAGGACGACGAAGCCCTTCTCGTTCCACACGAAGAACTCGATCAGCACCGCCCGCTGACGGGAGTTGCCGACCCCCCGCGGGGCATCGACCACCATGGTGACCGTCTCGTTCAGGGAGTTGCGATAGGCGATGGAGTCGTCGTGGGCCGCCGGCCAGTTGCCTTCTTCTTTCTCCACGATGCTGCCGAGGACTCGCTTGAGCACCTTGGAGTAGAGCACCGTCTGGACGACCAGGTGGCCGTCCCGGTCGACCAGGCGAACCTCCCCCTGAATGCGTTTCTCTCCAGGGGGCACCGTGGACCGTTCGACGATCGTCCCGTTGCTCGGGTCGAACATGTTATCGGCGGCGCCCGGCGTCGCGAGCAGGAGAGCGATCAGGATCAGCGAGAGGTTCTTCAGAGGGCGCATGTCAGCTCCGGGGCTCCGGCCGAACCAGCATCAAGCATGCTGGAAGAATTAGAAGATCGCAAAGGAGGGCGCCAAGGATCGTCGCCCCACTCAACACCGAGAAATATAGGGTCGGGCGAAAACTGCCGCTCGCCCCGACCCAGAAACCGAGGGCAATCACCAGGGATGCGGTGACCAGCACCCGCCCGGTTCCCCGGGTAGTCTGCCGAATTGCGCTGGCCGAGCAGCCGCAGGAGCTTTCCCGGCAGTAGCGGGCCAGATAGTGGATCGTGCCGTCGACGGCGATGCCCAGCACCACCGAGGCGACCATGGCCGTGGCGGTGGAAAGGTCGATCCCGAGCCAGCCCATCAGCCCCAGGAGCCAGACGATCGGCACCAGGTTGGGGATCAGCGCCGCGGCGAGCAGGGTCAGCGAGCGGAACCAGAGCCCCATGATGCCGAGGATCACCGCCAGCGCCAGGCCGAAGCTGCGCAGCTGGGTCGATACCAGCCGGTTGGAGTCCAGGGTCACCAGGTAGAAGCTGCCGGTGGGGTGCACCGTGTAGCCGGCGCCGAGGATCTCACCGGAGAGCCGCTCGATCTGCTCCAACACCCCGGTCGCCTCGTGGGTGCCGATGGCGTGGAGCCGCACGTTGATCCGGGCTCGATCGAACTCCGGCGTGATGAAACGGCGCAGTTCCGCCTGGCGGTCCGAGGCTTCGAGCAGGTCGAAGCAATACAGCAGGTCCTCGGGATCGTCGGGAAGCGCGGTGGTCTCCGCGCCGGACTCGGCACGATGGAGTTCGGCGATGACCGCCGGAATGCCGAGCACGTGGGTCACCGGTTCGAGCTCGCCGATCCGCTCCATCCACCGCTCGATCCGATTCATGTCGTCGAGGGCGGTAAGGGGGGCGGCGTCCCGCCGGGAGACCACCAGCTCCAGCGAGTTCGCGCCGACGAGCCGCTCATCGATGAACATGGTGTCCTTGACCAACTCGGCGTCGGGGGACAGGAAGCGGATCAGATCGGTGTTGTTGTGGATGCGGCCGATACCGGCTGCCAGCAGCAGGGTGCCCGCGGCGGCCAGCAGCATCACCCCACGCGGGCGGGTCACGCTCCAGTTGGCGACCTGGATCAAGCCGCTGACGATCAGTCCGACGCTGCGGGGGGCCGAGCGGGGCAGCGGGATCCAGACCAGCACGGCGGGAAGCACCGTGAGGTTCAGGAACAGGCTGACGGTGACCCCGAGGGCCGCGAACAGACCGAACTGGCGTACCGCGGGGACGTCGCTGGTGCCGAGGGCTGCGAGTCCGATGGCCGTGGTGATCCCGGTGAGCAGGACCGGCATGCCCAGCCTGCGCAGCACCTCCAGCACCGCCTCCCGGGGAGAGGCGGCGTCGACCGCCCGGTCTCTCCATTCCTGGAGCAGGTGGAGTCCGGTGGTGACGGAAAGCACCAGCACCACCGGAGGCAAGAGCGAGGTGATCACGTTCAGCTTGAAGCCGAGCAGATGGTAGATGCCGACGGTCCAGAGCAGGCTGATGCCGGTGACCGCCAGCGGCAACAGCACGCCGGAGATGCGGCGGGTCGCCACGGCGAGGCAGAAGGCCATGACGAGGATCGATAGCGGGAGCACCACCCGTTGGTCCCGCTGAATGAAGCGGGTCGTGTCGTACTTCTGAGCGGTGATTCCCGTCAGGTGGATCGCGCTGCCCGGTTCCGCTCCGCGCTTCAAACCGCGCAGGTCCTCGACCAGTCGGCCGCGATAGAGATCGTCTCCCTGCCGCTCGTGGATCTCGACGGCGATGCCGGCGGTGCGCCGGTCGGCGGAGATCAGCATCGAACTCCACGGCGAACCCTGGAGGAAGCCTTCGATGGATGCGGTATCGACCGGCCGCTCGAGATCGACCAGCGGACGTTCCTCGGCGCCGTAGTCTCCCGCGGCGAGACGGGTGGCGTTGGTCAGGCTCATCACCCGCCGCACGCCGTCGAACTGTTCGATGTGACGGGTCAGTCGATCCAGTTCGGCGAGTCCCGGGCTACTGAGGAGATCGTTCCGGGTAAGGGTGGCGACCAGCACCTCGTCACTGCCGAA
This sequence comes from Acidobacteria bacterium Mor1, assembly GCA_001664505.1. GTDB lineage: Bacteria > Acidobacteriota > Polarisedimenticolia > Polarisedimenticolales > Polarisedimenticolaceae > Mor1. Next base: position 1,256,105 of record CP011806.1, on the reverse strand, counting down.
GGTGCTCTGGAAGTCCCGATAGAAGGCTCCCTCATCGGCGCTGAGAGCGTTCATCGACCGGTTGCTCCAGTCGAGTTCCACGTTGAGCGCCGGGCCGCAGAGCAGAGCCGTGACCGCGGCCACGACGGCGAGTCCGACCCAACGCAAGGGGCCGACGATCTGACCCGCGAGATGCGCTCCGAGGGAGTTCAGCACCGAGGCTCTCAGGGCGCCGAGAAGCAGGGCCGGTCGGCGGTCGGGGGAAGTGGCCTGTTCACCATGCGGATTGTAACCCACGGGCCCGGAACCGAATTCCCGCTCTCGCAATAGTGCGGTGAGCTTTCGGCGCCGTATGGGCGTAAATGAAGGTCTCGGCTGTGCCATAATCCCATCGGCCGGTCGAGCACTCAGGGGCGTCCCCGGACAGGAGTCGGCATTTGTTCTACCTGCACGTCAAAGGTGCGGCTGCGTCTGAAAAGCGGGTACCGCTGTGCCCTGGTTCCATTCGCATCGGAAGCGCCGAGGACAGCGACCTCCGGCTCAACGGCTACGGTGTCTCGGCGATCCACGCCGAGGTCCGTCTGGACCGTTCCGGCGTGCGCATCCTCGATCTCGGCTCGGCCAACGGCACCTGGGTCAACGGCAGCCGGGTCACCGATGCGCTGCTGGAACCCGGCGACCGGATCCTGCTCGGCACGGTCATGGTCTACCTGGCCGATGCGGTCAGCGACCGGGTGTTGGTCCTGGCTTCCGCGCCGGCAAGACCCCAGCGCGCGATCCCGACAGGGGAGCAGATCGGAGAGCGGGTCTTTCGCCTGCTGACCGGCGAGCGAGAGCGCGGCGACGGGGATGTGCTGGGGCTGGCGTCGGAACTGATGGCGGCGTCTCGTGATCGCGGTGACGGCGGGGGCCCCGATCTCGACGGTTCCCTCGAGCGGGTGCGCCAGGCCATCGGCGCCGACGGGATTCGACTCTGGGCCTTCGAGCCGGTGCTCGGCCGCTGGAACGTGCGAACCCGTTCCGGCGATCTGTCGATCCCGCTGAACGAAGCGGCCGATGCGTTGCTACAGACCGAGGGTGACGAGATTCGCGTGCGGGACATCGAGGGTTTCCCCGGTACCGTGATGGTCGTGTCCGAGCTCACCCGGGCGCCCCGGCCGCTTTGCCTTTCGTTCGAGTGCCCGCCCGACCGGGTCGGTATGTTGCGGGCAAGCCTGCGGACCCACCGGCCGGTGCTTCAGGCCCTGGGTATCGTGCTGGAAAACGAGAGCCATCGCGCCGAAGCCGAGCGGACTCGCCAGGCGCTGTCGCAGGGTGCGTCCTTCCCGGGCTTCGGCGATCAGCCCGCCGACTGTGGCGCCCTGCTCGGCCATAGCGAGGTCATGTGCCGCTTGCGCGCCCAGGTGGCGTCGGCCGTGGAGTCCACCGGGCCGGTCACGCTGATCTGCGGTGAGACCGGAACCGGAGCGGACCAGGTGTCCCGCTATCTCCATGGGCGTGGCGTCCGTTCGGCCGGTCCGCACCTGGTGGTGCGCTGCGGCGAGCTGGCGGAAAACGAACTGGAGGCCCAGCTCTCGATCGAGCGGCAGGACGGATGGGCCGGCCTGGCCCGCGGCGGCACCCTGTTCTTCGACGAGGTGGCGGATCTGAGCGCAGCGGACCAGATCCTGCTGGCCCGCTGGATCGAAGAGGGGCGCCGGGATCCTCATCTCGTGTTGGCCAGCCGCCGCAAACCGGAGGTGCTGCAGGAGCGGGGATTCGTCGCCCCGGTGCTGCTGGAGCGGATCCTCGATCAGCCGATCGTGCTGCCCCCGCTACGGGAACGCCCCGAGGACATCGTGCCCCTGGCCTGGCATTTCGTGCGGGCATTCGGTTACGGCGCGCACAAGCACTTCCGCGGGCTCTCCAGTGAACTCTGCGATTCGCTGCGCCAGCATGCCTGGCCGGGCAACATCGCTGAACTGCGCAGCATGATGCATCAGGCGGTGCTGCATGCCGTCGACTCGATTCTCGACCGGGACGCGACGCCGTTGGCCCGGGTCCAGGAAGAACGGCATTCGCCCATGGACCAGCTGGTCCACGCCCTGAGCTGCCGCTGGCGCGAGGCCAAGAGCATGTTCCAGTTGATGTACTTCGAGCGGCTGATGCGCAAGCACAACGACAACTACACTTCTGCTGCCGTCGACGCCGGGATCGCCCGCAAGAACCTGGTGCAGAAGGTCAAGAAGTTCGGCGAAGGTACCCGCCGCCCTTGACCCACAAGGGCGACAGTCGCCCGACCGGAAGGGTCGATCCAGAGCGGCGCCGGGCGGCTCTCGAAGAACAGGAGTTGCGGCCGGGAGCCCTGTTCGCCGGCCGCTACAAGATCGTCGAGCGTATCGGGCGCGGCGGCATGGGCCAGGTCTACCGGGCGGCCGATCAGTGGTTGTCGCGGGTCGTCGCCCTCAAGGTCATCGCGGAGCCGGCGCCGGACAGCGGCGAATCCTTCGAGCAGCGTCCCGAGCTGCTGCTGCACCTCGACCACCCGGCCCTGGTACGCAACCTCGACCTGGGGGAGGAGTCGGGGCAGCCCTACCTGGTCAGCGAATACCTCGAGGGGGAGAGCCTGGCGGAACGGCTGCGCCGGGACGGCCCGATGGATTTCGCCGCGGCGCTTTCGGTGGTCGTGCCGGTGCTATCGGCCCTCGAGTACCTCCATGGCCGAGGGGTGACTCACCGGGACATCAAGCCGCACAACGTCATGCTGACCGACGAGGGGGTACGGGTCGTCGACTACGGCCTGGCCCGGCGGATGGGAATTCCCGACGCGGGGGCGACCGCCGAGGGGACTCGGGAGTACATGGCGCCGGAGGTCGCGGCAGGGGAGGCGGTCGATCATCGCGCCGACCTCTACTCCTGCGCGGCGCTTTGCCACGAGGCGTTGGCCGGCGAACCTCCCGCGGGGCCCGAGGGAGTCTCGGAGTCGCTGCCGCCGTCGGTGCGGGGCGTGCTGCTCCAGGCGTTGTCTCCGGACCCGGCCCACCGTTTCCAGAGCGCAGGCAAGATGCAGCAGGCCCTGGAATCGATCGAGCGCCATCCCGATCGATTCAGCCTCTATCGCAGCGGAGGGCATCTCCGGATCGGGCGAGCCGGGCGCAGGATCCCATCGGACTTCGGCCAGGTCTGGCTGCCCATGGTCCTGGCGGCGTTGCTCATGCTGTTCCTGCCGGCAGGCTGGGCCTGGAAGATGAACGATCGCGCCTGGGGCCTCGAGGTCGAGGGTGCCACGGTACGGGTGGTCAACGTCTGGGGCCGGCAGGTCGCGAGCCTGATGGGGGACGCGCCGGTGACCGACGCGCTGCTGGTGGACCGGGAGGGATCGCCCACGCTGTTGGTGGCGAGGGGCGCCGAGGGCCGCGGCTCGGCAACCATCCGTGCCTTCGGCGTCGACTGTCTGCGTGAGGCCTGTGCCGGCCGTGGATTGCGGCCCCTTGCCTTGCCGCCGGACAGCGAGCCTGTTCGGCTGTTCGCCTTGCGGCGGTCCGGAGATCGCACCCCGGTGGTCTCGCTCTGGTACAGCCCGGAAGAGGACGAATCCGCCATCGTGTTGCTCGACGACGCAGGGGGCGACCCCGTTCTCGGAAACCTCGGCCCGCGCCGTGTCTGGGGGCCTGCCGGTCTGGAGATCCAGGCGGCCGCGTTCGAACCCGGCAGCCTGCAGGATCCCCGTGAGCGCCTCTGGGTCGCCGGCCGCCACGCCTGCTGGCCCGCGGAGATCTTCGTCGGCATGCTCGAGCTTCCGGCGGTGGATCTGGCCGCCTGGACCCGGATTCCGGGGGACAGCCGGGTCGACGGGGTGGAGCTGAGCGCCCGGGATATCGTCCTTGTGGGCAAGGCGGCGCCCCGCAGGATTCGCCGCCCGGGGCGCCGGGATGGGCCCGAATGGAAAGACCATGCGCCGTTCCTTGACCCCCAGGGGACGGCGTGCCAGAATGCCCGATCTTCCGCGCATGTGGGGCTGTAGCTCAGCTGGGAGAGCGCGTGACTGGCAGTTCTTTCGAACAGTCATAGCGCACCTCCGGCCAGCTACTTACGGCTACAACAACCCAGAATCAAGCGATCTAGCCGGTCTTCCTCAATCCCTCTCTGTCTCGGTACCAGTCGAAGCACTTCTAGGTACGCCCGTTCCTGATGTCGAGACGATGTGTTTCTTGACCTTGTAGCTCTCAGAGATCTTCCTGTCTTTGGCTCCGTACCAACAACAGATCAGGATCCTGAAAGCCTTGCTTCTGCTGATGGTGGCCCGGTTGTTCTTCTCACCGTGAACACCAATCAACCCTGTTTGCATTGCATGGCGGATGTTGTCTGAGAGGGTCAGGTACTCCAGGTTGGAGACCTGGTTGTTGGTCTTGTTTCCGTCCTTGTGGTTGACGCTTAGGTTCTTGGGGCAGGGACCAAGGAAAGCTGATGCAACCAGCCTGTGAACCAGGTGGCATTTCCGCTTCTTGGGTTTTCCTTTGGGTTGTCTGATGTAGAGGTTGACGGACAGGTAGCCTTTGGATTGTTTGCCAGGACTGAGTAGATGCCCCGTCTCCCTGTTCCAAACCCTACCCTGATCTGATACTTCGTACTGGCTGTTGGCCGGTAGTGTCTGCCACTGTTCCTTCATCTTCGAGTCCCTTCCTGATGTGGTGTCTCACTGTTGATATTTCCTAAGGGACTTGAGACGTTTAGTCGGATTCCCGTATTTGGGAGGGGGCTGATTTGCCCGTGGCCATGCCTCGGGGTACAGTCGAAGTATGGGAGAACTCCTTCTCCAGCTTCTCATGCTCGTCCTGAGCGCAGTGTTGGGCGCTCTTGCGTCCTGGATGGCCACGTGGGCTCTTCCCGAAAACCCGCTCGCCCCTTTCAAAAAAAACAGAAATTTCGACATGCTGTATTTATCCCAATTTCTGACGCATTTCCGGGTGGGTTGACAGGTTTGTAAGACTCGTTCATACTCCCTGTATGAACTCACTGAATCTCTCTCCGAAAGAAGCCCTAATCCTCGAACTCCTCGTGAACAAGCGGGATATGTACGGGCTTGAGATGGTCAAGGCTGCCCCTGACAAGCTGAAGCGGGGGACTGTTTACGTGACCCTGAGCCGGATGGCTGACAAGGGCTACGTTGAGTCTCGGCTTGAGAAGGACCCTGGTGAGGCAGGGATGCCCCGGCGTCTCTTCACCATCACGGGTCTTGGTCAGCAGGTGCTTGCTGCTTGGCAGCTTCGTGGTGCCTCCCTCTTGCCGGAGGGGTGCTGATGTACGAGTCGCTGGACGTTGAGTTGGAGCAATACGTTTACGAGCGACTACATCGCATCGGGTTAGCCCTAAGCAAAGAGGAGCGTCGCCAAGTCTTTGTTCTGATCAGGCACTCGCTTGGTGCTGGCATTCCACCAGAGGACACAGCGTCCCAAGTCGTTGAGTACATCGTGTCAAGGTACCCTGCGTTCCGCGTGCAGCCCGACCATCACCGACCCGCGAGTTCGTCTGGTGGCGGGCGGAAGAAAGTGATTCTTGCCGTGCCTGGCTCTGCTCTGCTTCGTTTCGCATGCTGCTTATTTTCCAAGGGCACGTTCGACAAGATACTGGAGCCCGCCATTCTGGATATGCGCCATGAGCACTTCGAAGCCCTACACGAGGGCAAGAAGTGGAAGGCCCGGTTCACCCTTCTTCGTGGCTACTGGTCCTTCTGGTCTGCCGTTGTCGCTCAGCTTCCCATCTCCGTGGTCAAGCTTGTGGTTCAGCTTTGGAAGGCGGCTTCGTAGATGGGATTCGAACGCGAATTCGTCGTGTCCATCGCAAAGGATGGCTCCATCAAGGGTGCGGACGAACTGAACGAATTCCTCCGGTCAGCTACTGGTGAAGCCACGATTACGTTCCAGCTCGAGAGCAAACCGGAATTCTCACGCAGCTGGAAAGTTGCTGAGCTGCTTGCCAAGTTTCGGGAAGACAACCGGAGGCGACATGTTCCGGCAAGGTCAGAGCTGACGGGAAGAGCCCGCTTTCTCGCCTTTGTCGAGTTCCTAACCTCACCACGAACCGTTGAGAATGTGTTCAAGCCGACCATCGTGGACATCGACTACGAGTACCGTGAAGCTCTCGAACAGCATGGGAAGGGGAAGGCCCGGCTTGTTCGCCTTCGTGGCTACTTCGTCTTGTGCGAGACCATCGTGGAACACCTAGTGGAATCCCTCAAGAACCTCGTAGTCTCTGCCTGGAAGTCTGCGTCGTAAAGAAGGTACCTCCAAAATCAACAGCCCGGCTGCACTTCCCTCATGCCCGAAGAGAACGTATCCAAGCAAGAGCAGGTCATTGTTGAGCGGCTGCAAGCTCTGACCGAGATCTCGGGTTCACAGGATCTTGCCAATGATCCTCGGCGTCTTCGTGAAGCAGTTCGACAGTGGCAAGAAGCCACCGCGATACGACTGACCACCGCCGTCGGTGACCGCGAACGTACTTGGTTTCATCGAGCATGGCGCGGATACGCACAGCAGCGAGTCGGGCATCGGCACACCATTCCGGATCTGATAAGGGCATACAAGGACCATCTAGAGATCCTGTTGCAGAACGTGAAACGTGATAGGCAATTGGGGCTCGTTTCCGAAAGGCCGTCTGACGAGCCGGAACAGTCGAATGAAGGACGACCTGAACCTCCCATGAATAGGGAAGTGGACGCAGCGCAATCAGAGCCAGTTCCGGAGCCGGCCGGCTTGGCAGGGAAGCCACTGCACTGGTGGATTCGACAACTGTCTGTTGGTCAGATACGGAAGCTGTTTGGTCTTCTCGTTGGCTCATGGATTCTGTCCTTCAATATCGGCGCCTGGACGGTTTCATTGAACTTGCCCCACCTTAGCGATCTTCCGTGGTTTCCGAAGCAAGACGAAGTAGCTGGAGGGCCAGCCGATGAGGACAGGGCAGTGGGCGTCGGTCCTCCCTTAGACCGGTGCATCCCCGGGTCCATCGGTGTAAACGCACAGATCATCGAAGTCGTCGCTGACGGGATCTGCTACGAGGATCGTCCGACCTCGGCAGTCAGAGCGGAAGCCGAAACACAGGCTGAAGGAGCGAAGAGCGCCCTCTACTGGTACGTGTTCGATCAGCAGGGCAAGCGGCCCCTTGCCGTGTGCTCTTGCTACGAGTAAGTCCCAAGGAAAGGCTGCCCCAGGAGGTTAGGGCAGCCGATCTCGGGTGAGGCTAAAAGAGGTAATGAACAGCCACATCCGTGGCTCTACACTCAATAGCATAGATGGTTCGACTTAGTTTGCCTGACCTTGGGGATTCTCTGGCCTCTCAGGGGGTGTTTGACGCTGCTATCTAGGTCCTGTTTATTGGTAGTTAAGAATCAACTGGTCTAGACCCTGTTGTGCATACTATGGGATGGCCTTTCAGGGCCATCGCACACGTTACGAGTAATTCCCGTCAAGAGTTGAGCTGAGTGAGGGTGTCGTGTCTGCACGAAACCCCGGGTTAGTGTTGGGAAAGTACGGGTAACAACCCGAGTGCTGGGCAAGTTCGGTTGTGGCTGGTAGGTATTTGTTGTCCGTAGAAAACGCCTTCATCACTGGTTGCGGTTTTATTCGCTGAGCCTGGTGTACCGTGAATCGCGTAGGCACGGTCAGCAACGTCCACCTTGTTGGCCGCAACTGATAGGTCGAAGTCAGATGGGAAAACGAAACAAGCTAGAGGTTCAGATTCAAGGTCACGAGCAGCGATTGAGCTTGCTTGAGAGTCATTACCGTTGGCGTAGGCAGATGCTGAGTTCGGTGATTGTGGCAGTGGTCAGTTCGGCGATTACGGCGGTGATTGCCGGGCTGATCTGACGTTCGAGGCGACATCTCGCAGTTCTTTTGTCTGATTTGACGGATTCGCTTTCGTGGTGTATAGGATTTGGTGTCAAGGGGATCGGCCAGTAAACGGACAAGCCACGTTGTGGTTTGTTGACGGAGAATCAGTGCAACTGTTGCATACACCTGGATATCGAAACGGTAATCAGAGGGGTGTAGTGCGCCTTGCGCCGTTCTCCGGGCTGGATGCCCGCGATCGGAGCGGGTCAGGGGTTTAGGTAACGACCTTCCGGAGGGGTCTTGAATGCTCGGCTACGCGCTAAGCTAATCGTTCTCGAACATCGGGTCCAGCAGCTAGAGGCTGGACAGGAGCAGCGGTCGCAGGTGTGGCTTGCGATTGCTTCAGCCCTCGTGTCGGCTCTCGCGACTTACATCTTGACGGCCGCACTTTAGACAACCTCATAGGGAGCCTCTCGGGGCTCCCTATTTTTCTATCGGGTGAGTTGGCGAGACCTCGGGTCAGGATTCCTTGAGGGCTTCCAGGGCCTTCTCGTTCTTTGCTATCTTCTCCTTTATGTCAATAATCTGTGCCTGAAGCAGGTCCCGTTCGGTCTCCAGTTCGGTGATGATGTTGGTAATGGTCATCGGTGGTCTTGGCGCGGGCCTTCCTGGCGGCCCCCTTCATCTTGTACTTCTTCAGAAAAGCCCCTTCGCCTAGATTCTTGAAGTCACTAGCCCACTGCTTGATCTCATCGACACTATGGATTTGCTTGACCCTACTGGCCGCCTGAAGTTTGTTGCTGGCAACCAGTCTCCATTTAGTGGTCTCAGGGAGTGCCAAGTAATTTGATCTGAGGCTTCACCGTATTGGAGGCCAGCTGTCTCTACAGCCTCCCAGACCACCGTCTGATGGATGCCTTGCGGTTCCCACTCCTCGGACCTGAGAAGAGCCTGTGTGAGCCTGTGAGGAGCCCTCGACGAATCAGGGAGTGAACGTCACCCACCAGGGGAATGGCTCTCACGGAGCCGTTCTTGGTATCTCTGAGGATGATGTGATCCTCATGGACATCTTCTGGGGTGATGCTGGTGGTTTCACTGAGGCGGCACCCCGTCTTCACTGAGAACAGCACCAGATCCCGTAGCCAGGATCACAGTGCCTGAGGATGGCTCCAACGTCATGGGGTCTCAGCCATCTGGTTCGGTGGTTCCTGACCTTGAGAAGGGGAATGTGCTGGGTGGGGTTCTCTTTGATCCACCTACGCTTCAATGCGTAGCTGAAGAACCCGGAGAGTTGCCGGAGCATGTTGTTCCGAGAAGCGGGCTTGAGATCCTTCTTGGCCACGTTTGAATCAAGTACCCGTTCAATGTCCTCTTCCTGGATCGGGGTGATGGTCCAGCCCTGGAAGGCTGGGAGCCACAAACACTGAGATATTGGTAAGAATTCCGCTTTCGGCCTTCCGATAGCTGATGTCAGAGATTCTCCGTAGAAGGGTTCAAATTGAGCGACTTGAGTTGACTTGCTCCCCAAGCCTTGCTAAGTTCCCAAAGCTTTTCTCCAGAGCACTTTGGGGCTGTAGCTCAGCTGGGAGAGCGCGTGACTGGCAGTCACGAGGTCAGGGGTTCGATCCCCCTCAGCTCCACCATCCTTCGCGCCCTTCTGGCGCTTCGGATGACAGGCCATCCCTCAAACAGCCACTTCCGTAACCCGTGCACAATAACCCGTGCACTACGCTGGTGCGCGCGAAGGATGGTGCCCTCCAATGCTCGCGTAGCGAGCGTCGGAGGGCCGCGTCAGGCTCTCTCTCCTTTTTGTGCCGACCGTCTTTTTGTTCCAACCCCCGCCTCGGGTTATGATCCCGTCGCAACCCCATGAAGGGGAAAGGAGTTGTCATGCCGGGTAAGTTCGAGCTGAAGAAGAGCAAAGGCGGCCAGTTCATGTTCAACCTCAAGGCGAGCAACGGCCAGGTAATCCTGACCAGCGAGCGCTACAAGACCAAGGCGAGTGCCGAGAACGGCATCAAGTCGGTAAAGAGCAACGCCAAGGACAAGATGTTCGAGCGCCTGACGGCGAAGAACGGCCAGCCCTACTTCAGGCTGAAGGCCGGCAACGGCGAGGTCATCGGGCGCAGCGAGATGTACGCTTCGACCTCCGGCCGCAACAACGGCATCAACTCGGTGATCAAGAACGCCAAGGGCGCCAAGCTCTCCGACCTGACCTGATCGACAGGCAATTGCCGGGGGAGGGTATGTGCCTCCCCCGGGTCCTCCCTATCCGCGTTCCCGCAGCCCAGGCAGGCCGTCCGGCTCCTGTAGGGCCAAACCCCGCCCGCCCAATTCCCACCCGCCCCAATCTCACCCGCAATTTCTCCACGACTCCGTAACCGGGACTCCCACAATTACCGGAAGTCCTCGATTACGCCGGCGTAACCCGATCGTCACCTGCTGTCGCAGGTTTCTCCAAGTGCTGAAAGGTGCGTGACTTAGCGGCCCGGGTCGCGAGCGCAACCTGTTCGTCTGCGCGTTGGCACGAAACCGGCAATCCATGGGGGCGGACCGCGATTCGACACGCAACGAGGAGGAGGTCATGTCGAACTTGCTACGGAACGCGGCCGGGGTGTTGTGCGCTGTATGTCTGACGGTCGGCTCCGTGTCGGCCGGCGACATCACGCTGTTATGGGATGCTTCGGCGGATGCCACCAGTTACCGGGCTTACTGGGGCACTCAGTCGGGCAACTACACGAGTAACCAGAACGCTGGAAACTCACTGCAGACGTCGATCAGTACGCTGCAGGACTGCACCAACTACTACTTCGCCGTGACCGCGTCCAACGCGGCGGGCGAATCCGGATTCTCCAATGAGATCCAGAGCTGGCCGCGGCCGGTCGTGTCCCAGGCAAGTCCCTCTTCGGGCGAGCAGGGGCAGACTCTGAACGTGGTGATCACCGGCACCAACTACCAGAACGGAGCCGGTGTGCAGTTCGGCGGTAGCGGGATCACCGTCAACAGCGTCACCCGAAATGCCTGCGGGCAGATCACGGCCAACATCACCATCGCCGGCGGCGCCGCGGCCAACAACCGCAGTGTGACCGTCACGAACCCCAACGGTGTGGCGGGTTCCGGTGCCGGAGTCTTCTCCGTCGTCGAACCCTCCGCCGGTGTGCCCGATCCGCCCAGCGGACTCCAGGCACAGTAACAACTCGACACCCCCCGGCCTGAGCCGGCGCTGGGCAATCTTGCCTGGCGCCGGCTCTTTTTCGTTCAGCCGCTTCGAACGGCGCTGCGGCTGGAGGCTAGGCCGCTGCCGCGTGTGCGCGCACCGAGAGCACCGGGCAAGGAGCGTGGCGCAGCACCCGTTCGACGGTGGAACCCAGCAGGGCGTGGGCCAGGAAGCCTCGTCCGTGGGTTGCCATCACGATCAGGTCGACCCCTTCCTCCTCGGCGCAACGCACGATCTCGCGATGGGGCGTGCCGCAGAGCATCTGCTCCTTGACCTTGACCGTGCCGGCCAATGCGCCGGCCAGTTTGACCAGCTCGGCGGAGGCCCGCCTGCGGTGGCTGAGCACGATCTCGGCCAGTTGGTCCCCCTGGGTCGGGAACTCACCGACCAGCGGTGGCAGCCGGTCATCGTCGACGTAGAGCAGCAGGATCTCGGCGTCGAACTTCTCCGCCAGCGATTTCGCGGCGTCGAAGGCCTCCCGGGAGCAATCGGAGAAATCCGTGGTGAGCAGGATCTTCTTGGGAGTTTTCATGACCGCACCTCCATTCCGGTTCGACGGAGGGGCGGCCCTCCGTGACCGGGCCGCGCGTCTCGCCCCGCCGGCGGGTTTGCCTGACGGGGGTCGCGCAGATCATGGTACTGCGCGGGGGACCGCACCGGGAGGGGCATAGCCCACCGGGGCGGTCCTGTCTGAATGTCCCGTTCGGGAGCTGAGGTCCCGGCAGGGACCAGGGCTCTCTAGGCTTCGGCTTCTTCGGCGTTGGCTTCCGCGGTGCGTGCGCCCAGGCGCTGGTCGATGATCAGTAGCGCCGAGCCGTCGTCGCCGGCGAGCCGCAGCATCTCGACGACCTCTTCGGTGCTGTTCTCTTCCTCGATCTGTTCGGTGACGAACCACTGCAGGAAGATCTGGGCGGCGTGATCCTGTTCCTGGATCGCCTTCTCCATCAGACCGTTGATCGAGAGGGTCACCTTCTGTTCGTGGGCCAGGGCCTGCTCGAACAGCGCCAGCAGCCCTTCGAACTTGAACTCGGGCGCAGGGATCGACTGGAACTCCGATTTGACCCCCCGCTCGTCCATGTAGTCGATCAGCTTGGTCGCGTGGGCCAGTTCCTCATCCCACTGGCGGCGGAGCCAGTGGGCGGCGCCGTTGAGGCTGCGGGCCGAGCATTCGGTCGACATCGCCAGGTAGAGGTAGGCGGAGGAGATCTCGTTCTTGATCTGTTCGTTGATCGCTTCGCAGAGCCGCGGCGAAAGCTGAGGCATGGCGTTTTTCTCCGTGTGCGCGTGTTCCCGTCGGGGACGTCCCGACCCCGGGGAGGATAGACAGGGCCGCGAGCCGGGGCAATGGCCGGGGCGCAGAAGGCTTGCAAACCGGGGCGGTTGTATTATCGTAGATCCTGGTTTTTGGTTAATCAAAAATCGGTCGGTTCCGGAGGAAAAAGCGAACATGGTCGATCCGGTCTGGGCACTGGCGGTCGCCGGGGGCCTCGCATTGCTCACCATCCTGGCCCTGTGGCCGGGGCGGGGCATGCTCGCCTCCCTGGGCCGCCGCCTGCGGCTCAACGAGCGGGTGCTGGTCGAGGACGCCCTCAAGCACCTCCACGACTGTGAGTACCGGGGCCATCCGGCGACGATGAACAGCCTCTCGGGGGCCCTCGAGATCCATGGGCGCCGGGCCGGGGAGTTGCTCTCCCGGCTCGAGCGGATGGCGCTGGCCTCGGGGTCCGGCGGCGTATTCAGCCTGACCGACGAGGGGCGGGCCTACGCCCGGCGGATCATTCGCAGCCATCGGCTCTGGGAACGCTATTTTTCCGACGAGACCGGCCTGCCGCCGTCCCTGTGGCACAAGGAAGCCGAGCGGCGGGAGCACCAGACCACCCCGCGGGAGGCGGACGCCATGGCCGCCCGCATGGGCCATCCCCGCTACGACCCCCACGGCGACCCGATCCCGACCTCCAGCGGTGAACTCGCGCCACGGCGCGGCGTGCCGCTGACCGACTACGACGGCGACGGCATCGCCGAGGTGGTTCACGTCGAGGATGAGCCCGAGGCGGTCTACGCCGAATTGACCTCGCTCGGTCTGCATCCGGGGCAGGTGCTGCGCATGCTCGACAGCACCGGCCGCTACATCCGAGTCGACGCCGGCGGCCGTCTGCTCGAACTGACCCCGGTGCTGGCCGCGAACCTCTGGGTGGTTCAAGGCGCCGGCGAGACCGAGCCCGTTGCCAGTGACCGCCTCTCCGAGCTCGAAGGAGGCGAGAGCGCCCGGGTGGTCGGCCTGGCCGCGTCCTGCCGCGCCATCGAACGCAGGCGGCTGCTCGACCTCGGTTTCGTTCCCGGCACCGTCGTCGAGCGTGAGTTGACCGGACCCGGCGGCGATCCGATCGCCTTCCGGGTGCGGGGCGCACTGATCGCCTTGCGTCAGGCCCAGGCGGACATGGTCCGTATCGAACGGAGGGTGGCGTGAGCGCACCCAGTCCCGAAAACTGCGCGAGCTGTCCCGCTCACAACCGGGCGCATCTGGTTCGTCTCGGTGTCGAGATGGACAGCTGGGACTACGTCGTCGCCCTGGCCGGCAACCCCAACACCGGCAAGAGCACCGTGTTCAACGCGCTGACCGGGTTGCGGCAGCACACCGGCAACTGGCCGGGCAAGACGGTGACCCGGGCCGAAGGCGGCTTCGAGTTCGGGGACTCCCGCTTCAAACTGATCGACCTGCCCGGAACCTACTCGTTGCTTTCTTCGTCCTACGACGAGGAGATCGCACGGGACTTCATCCTGTTCGGCAGTCCCGACGTCACGGTCATCGTCGTCGACGCCACCCGGCTCGAGCGCAACCTCAACCTGGCGCTCCAGGTGTTGGAAATCACCGATCGCGCGGTGGTCTGCCTCAACCTGATGGACGAGGCGCGGCGTCACGGCATCGAGATCGACGTGCGCAGCCTGTCCCGCGAACTCGGCGTCCCGGTGGTGGCCACCTCGGCCCGCTTCGGCCAGGGCCTGCAGGAGCTGAATCAGGCCATCGCGCAGGTCGCCAGCGGTGAGTTCGTCTGCCGCCCGCGCCGGGTCGGCGGCCGGCCGCGCCCGCTACGCCGCGCGGTGGAGCGTTTGTCGGAGTTGGTGGCGGTGGCCGCGCCCGGTTTGCCCAACGCCCAGTGGATCGCGCTCCGGCTTCTGGACGGAGACGAGCGGATCGTCGAGGCGGTGCGCGGCGGCGAACTCGCGGGGCTACGTCCGCCGGATGCAGCCGAGGCCGGCGGCGAAGCACCCGCCGACGCGGCGGGGACCCTGCTCGACGAGGCCTCGCGGCTGCGCTGGCAGATCGGTTCCGGCTCGCACCAGGCGCTGGTCGAGACGATCTACGCCGAGGCGGCGCGTATCGCCGACCGGGTCAGCGCCCGCGAGGGGCGTACCCGGGCGCTGCACTTCGAGCAGATGATCGACCGGCTGATCACCAGCCGGATCTTCGGCTTCCCGCTGATGCTGTTGATGCTGGCGGTGGTCTTCTGGGCCACCATCGCCGGCGCCAACGTGCCGTCGAGCATGCTGGCCACGCTGCTGCTCGACACGATCCACCCCTTCCTCAAGGGGCTGTCCGCCTCGGCCGGTTTGCCCTGGTGGCTCGACGGCCTGCTGCTCGACGGGATCTACCTCGGTACCGCGTGGGTCATCGCGGTGATGCTGCCGCCGATGGCGATCTTCTTCCCGATCTTCACCCTGCTCGAGGATCTCGGCTACCTACCCAGGGTCGCCTTCAACCTGGACAAGATGTTCCAGCGGGTCGGGGCCCACGGCCGCCAGGCGTTGACCATGGCGATGGGCTTCGGCTGCAACGCCGCCGGGGTGGTCGCGACCCGCATCATCGACAGCCCGCGGGAGCGCCTGATCGCGATCATCACCAACAACTTCGCCCTGTGCAACGGCCGCTGGCCGACGCAGATCATGATCGCCACGATCTTCATCGGTTCCCTGGCGCCTCCGTACCTGGCGGGGTTCGTCTCGGCCGCGGCGGTGGTCTCCGTCGCCGTGCTGGGGATCCTGTTGACCTTCCTGGTTTCCTGGGGACTGTCACGCACGGTGCTGCGCGGCGAGGTGTCGACCTTCAGTCTGGAGCTGCCGCCGTACCGGCCGCCGCGCCTGCTGCAGACCCTCTACACCTCGCTGATCGATCGCACCTTGATCGTTCTGGGCCGGGCGGTGCTGTTCGCCATCCCCGCCGGCGCCCTGATCTGGACGCTGTCCAACGTCCATGCCGGCGACGCTTCCCTGGCCCAACATCTGGTTCAGAGCCTCGACCCCTTCGGGATGTTGATCGGACTCAGCGGCGTGATCCTGGTGGCCTACGTCTTGGCCATCCCGGCCAACGAGATCGTGATCCCCACCGTCCTGATGCTCACGGTGTTGACCTCGGGGATGAGTGACGTGGGAGAGGGCGCCGGGGTGATGTTCGAACTCGACAGCGTAAGCGCCATGGGGGGCGTGCTGCGCGACGGCGGCTGGACGCTGCTGATGGGCGTGAACCTGATGTTGTTCAGCCTCGTGCACAACCCCTGCTCGACCACGATCTATACGATCTGGAAGGAGACCAAGAGCGCTCGCTGGACCGCGGTCTCTGCGCTCCTGCCGCTGGTCATGGGTTTCGTGCTCTGCTTTCTGGTGGCCCAGATCTGGCGCATCGCCGCCGGTTGACCCGCCCGGCGGGCGGGCTCCATTGACGAGCGATCGAGTCCGCTTTCGCGGCTCCGCCGACTGCTACAGTCCTCTTCAGGAGGTGATCCGATGAAGAGAGTACTGGCAGCCGCATTCATCCTGATCGCGACGGCGTTGATCGTCGCGCAACTCGCCGTGCCTCATCAGACCGTCGTCGCCGCCGAGCGCGATCCCGGTGAAACCGCCTTCATCGCCGCCAAATGCAACCTCTGCCACGCCGTCTCCTCGGCCGGTATCGAGGCCAAGATGAAGGGAAAGATGACCGGGCCGGACCTCAAGGGACTCGCCGCCGAGTACGAGGAAGGGTGGCTCGAACGCTACCTGCGGAAAGAAGCGGACCTCGACGGCAAGAAGCACGTCAAGGCATTCGAGGGTAAGGAAGACGAACTACGGAAGATCGTCACCTGGCTCGAAGCGCAACCGTAGTCCCGCACTTCAAAAGGGCGCCGCGCCGCCAATTGTGAACCCGATCGGTCCGCTCGCGGCCTTGTGTCGCGACGGCTCTCGGTGTTTCTATCTCCTCGGACATCGCTCACCGGAACGATCCGAGTCGAGAGGGGGACACCATGGGACACCGCGGGTTGGTCACGTGGATCGGGCTCGTAGTCTTCTTCGCCGCCGCATGGATCCCCGCGGCTGCCGAAGGGGAGTACGCGGGAGACGAGAGTTGCGTCGCCTGTCACGAGCCGGTCGCCGAGAACTGGTTGCATACGGGGCACGGTTCGGCGTCGGATTTCCCCGAGGCGGGCTGTGAATCCTGTCACGGCTCCGCCGCGAACCACATCGAGTCCGGAGGAGATCTCGACTCGATCATTCGCTTCGGTCTGTTGAGCAGTCGCGAGTCGTCACAGATCTGCCTCGACTGTCACAACCGGACCGAGTCCCAGTTCGACGCCTCGCACGGCATCCACTCCCAGAACGACGTGGCCTGCACCGCCTGCCACAACCCTCATTCGACGGCACCCCAGGGGCTCGAGCGGACCGGAAGCGAACTCTGCGGGTCGTGCCACCAGCAGGTGCTGGCCCAGTTCGAACTGCCCCGGGCGCACCCGATGGGTGAGGGGGGAGCTGAATGCTCCAGTTGCCATGACCCTCACGCCACCCGCACGCTGCGAACGGAGAAGAGCCTCTACGAGAGTTGCTCCAACTGTCACTTCGAGAAGGCGGGGCCGTTCCTGTTCGGCCACGACACGCTGACCGTCGACGGTTGCGCAGCGTGCCATGAGGTCCACGGTTCGCCCAACCGCCACCTGCTCAAACACGAGCCCCAGGTGAACCTCTGCTACCAGTGCCACAGCGCCAGCGTGACGCCGGGCTGGCACAGCGTGCCCCGGTTCCTCAACGAGAAATGTACCGCGTGTCACAGCGCGATCCACGGATCCAATACCAGTCCGTATTTCCTGGAGGAGTAGCGATGAGATTACGTGCCTTTTCATCCGTCGCCATCGCGCTGTTCCTGCTCGTTCCGTCCTTCCCGGTGCAGGCCGAGGAGAAGGATCCGGAGCTGACCGGCTCGGTCGAGGTGCTCTACCGCAGCGTGTCCCAGGACGGCAGCCGCAACAAGTACGAGGAGGACTTCGACGGGCTGGAGAGCGGGGGTCGCCTGTCAAACCTGTCGCTGGATTGGATCTCCGACGGTGACCAGGCGTTGGACTACGCCAGCCTCGAGCTGAACCACCTGGGAGGCGATCCCTACGAACGGTCGTCGTTCCGCCTCGGCCGGCGGAACGTGTTCGATCTCAAGATCAAGCACACCTCGCAGGTCTACCTCTACGACCTGTTCGAGCTGGTCCCCGCCGAGGACGGGGCGCTGTTCGACAGCACCCGTACCCGCACCACGGTGGATTTCAAGCTCCGGGCCAGCGAGAAGGTCAACCTGTTCTTCAACTTCGAGCAGGGGCAGCGCCGGGGACGTTCGTTGTTCATGAAGGACATCTCCCGGGACCTGTTCCGGCTGGAAACGCCGCTGGACCAGGACACCGAGCGCTATTCGATCGGCGCCAGCGTGCGCCTCGGCTCGGCGGATCTGATCTTCCGCCACTCCCTGCGCCGCTTCGAGAACGAGTTCAACAACCTGGCCGAGGGGCAGGAGGGACTCGAGGAGACGAGCTTCCTGCGTCACTACGACTGGCGCCAGTTCGACGACTCCACGACCCCGTTGACCAGCGTCAAGCTCAACGTTCCGCTCTCCGAACGGGTACGCCTGACCGCGTCTGTCCAGGGCACTTTCCTCGAGGATGAGAGCCTCGACAGCAACATCGAGGTGGAACAACTGGGAATCGGCTTCAACGGGCTGCCCTTCGGCGGCACCTGCAGCATCAGCGGGGCAACCTGTGCCTCCGACGCCGACTGCGCCGGCGGCACCGGGGACGTCTGCGTGACGTTGACCGGCACCAGCACCGCCAGGCTGCGCGGGGACACGACCCTGATCGACCTGGATCTGGCCGTTCGTGTCACCGACCGGGTCAACCTGCTGCTGGACTACCGCAGCCTGGAGCGGGACCTGACCGGCCAGGCCCGGCGGGACCTGGACGGTGACGGAGTGGTCGAGGACGTGGACGGTGACGGCACCCCGGGCACGTCCACCATGCTGGACTTCGAGAACAGCAGCGTGACCGCAACCCTCGAGTTCATACCGGTGGAGCGCACGCGGATTCGCATCGGTGTGCGCGAGGCTGACCGAGAGTTGACCCGTGACGGATTCGGCGGACTGCGGGATGTGGACTTCGAGTCCGACGGCGACCAGACCCTGGTGTTCGGGGTCAGCACCCGGCCTTCCGATTGGTGCCGGATCAACGTCGACTACGAGGACGGGGAGTTCACCCAGCCGTTCAACGCGGTGGCTCCGCGGGAGTCCGAGCGGCTGCGGGCCCGGGCCAGCTTCCAGCCTGCCGAGGGCATGCGCTTCGATCTCTCCTTCCTCGACTTCGAGACGCGCAACACCGCGCCGGACATTCGCGACCCCGGCAGCAACTGGGACGCGCTGTCCGACGGAACAAACTGGTCCCTGGGCTGGTGGCACCAGGCAGGTGAGAAGGTCCAGTACCTGGTGCGTTACGCCGAGCAGGACGTGCGCAGCGATGTCGCGGTCCTGTTCGATACCGCCGGCTTCTTCGGAGTCGAGCCGGGGCGCTCGATCTTCGACAACCGCAACGACCAGATCGTGGCGCAGATGAACTTCCGGAGCGGCGAGGCCTGGCGCGGCTTCCTGCGGGGAAGCTTCACCGAATCCGACGGCAGCAACCCGCTGATCGGGGACGTGAACGGGTTGGTCAACGACGAGTTGATCGGCCAGCAGTACGAGGATGTCGAATTCGGCATGGAGTACCATCTGCCCAGCGGTATCTACCTCGGAGCGAGCATTCGGGGTTTCGACTACGAAGATCGCAACGGTCTTCTGGACTACAGCGGTGAGATCCTGACGCTGCGCGGAGGGACCCGCTTCTGAATCGAGGGCCGATGGACTGGCAGCGTCGATACGGAGACAAGGTCCGGGACGCCGCCGGGGCCATTCTGGCGATCGAACCCGGCCGCCGGATCCTGATCGGGTCCGGCGCCGCCGAGCCGGCGAGCCTGGTGGAGGCGATGGTCGAGCACGGCCGCCACCTGGCCGACAACGACATCGTGCATCTGATGACCCTCGGCCCGGCGCCCTATTGCGCTCCCGGGACCGAGGACCGCTTCCGCCACACCGCCTTCTTCATCGGGCAGAATGTTCGCCAGGCGGTGGCCGAGGGCCGGGCCGACTTCATGCCGGTCTTCCTCTCGGAGATCCCCCGCCTGATCCGCTCCCGGCGGGTCGGAATCGACGTGGCGTTGATCCAGGTCAGTCCGCCCGATGCCCACGGCTACGTCAGCCTGGGAGTCTCCGTCGATATCGTCCGCGCCGCGGTGGACACCGCCGAGTTGATTCTTGCCGAGGTCAATCCACGCATGCCGCGGACCCTGGGCGATTCCTTCCTCCACGTCGACCAGATCCGGTACCTGGTCCCGGTGGATACGCCGCTACCCGAGGTGCTCCCGGCGGGGGATGAGACCTCCGAGGAGATCGGCCGGCAGGTGGCGGGCCTGATCCCCGACGGGGCCACGCTGCAGATGGGCATCGGCAAGATCCCCGATGCGGTTCTGCGTGCCCTCAGCGGGCGGAAGGACCTCGGTGTTCACACCGAGATGTTCTCCGACGGGGTCGTCGACCTGATCGAGCAGGGGGTGATCACCGGGCGGAAGAAGACCCTGCTTCCGGGCAAGGTCGTCAGCTCGTTCGTGATGGGCACCGAGCGGCTGTACGAGAAGGTCCATGACCATCCGATGATCGAGATGCGATCGACCGGATTCACCAACGATCCCCAGGTGATCGCCCGCAACGAACGGATGATGGCGATCAACTCGGCGCTGGCGGTGGACCTGACCGGCCAGGTCGCGGCGGACACTCTCGAGGGTCGCTTCTTCTCCGGGATCGGCGGCCAGGTCGACTTCGTCCGGGGCGCGGCCCGCAGCATCGACGGCAAGGCGATCATCGCGCTTCCCTCCACGGCCAAGCGGGGCACCGTCAGCCGCATCCAGGCCGCCTTCGAGCCCGGCGCCGGCGTGGTCACCAGCCGGGGGGATGTGCACTACGTGGTGACCGAGTACGGGGTCGCCGACCTGTGGGGCAAGTCGATCCGCGAGCGGGCCCTGGCCCTGACGGAGATCGCCCATCCGGATTTTCGTGGGGAACTGATGGATGCGGCCAAGGCCCGGCACTACGTGTTCCCCGATCAGCAGGTGCCCCGGGCGTCCTACCCCTGGAGCGAGTCCCGCAAGCTGCGTCTCGGCTCAGGGGAGGGGGTGTTGCTGCGTCCGCTGCGGCTCACCGATCAGGAGCCGCTCCAGGAGGTGCTCTACCGGCTCTCCAACGAGACGATCTACCGCCGCTTCCTCGCCCACAAGCGGGTCCACCCGCGGCGGGACATCGAGAAGCTGGTCGACCTGGACTTCGAGCAGAACATGGCGCTGCTGGCGGTCCGCGAAGAGGGTGGCCGGGAGGAGATTCTCGGCATGTGCCGTTACGACGTCGACCCGGCGACCCGGCTGGCGGACATCGCCTTCGTCGTGGTCGATCGTTGGCAGGGCAAGGGGCTCGGCACGGCGTTGATGGCGCGGATGGCGGAGATCGCCCGGGCCCGCGGGCTGCGGGGATTCACCGCCGACGTGCTGGCGGACAACAAGCCGATGATCCGGGTGTTCCAGGGGTCCGGCCTGGAAGTCTCGACGGTGCGCGAACAGGGAACGGTCCACCTGACGCTCCGGTTCAAGCTGGCACCGGAACGCCGTCCGCGCGGCTGGGCCTAGTGGCCCGCAACTAATCTGCCGGCTTCTCCGCGGCACAGGGCAGGTGGACGGTCACCGAGGTCCCCTGGCCCGGGGTGCTCCGCAGATGAATCGTCCCGTCGTGGTCCCGCACGATGCGTTCGACGATGGCCAGCCCCAGGCCGCTGCCCAGAGGTTTGGTGCTGAAGAAGGGCTCGAGAGCCCGGGCCAGGGTCGCTTCGTCCATGCCGGGGCCGTTGTCCCGGATCACCACCCGGCACGCGCCGTCGTCGTTCCCCAGTTCGACGGTCACCTCGCCGCCGGAGCCCACCGCCTGGCAGGCGTTGATCAGCAGGTTGGAAAACAGGTCGCGGAGCAGGCCGCCGTCTCCGCGCACCACCGCGCAGTCCCCCTCGATACCCACGGCGACGCCGGCATGGTCCGGGTCGCTACGCAAGAGCCCGACGATGTCCTCCATCATCGCCCGGAGCTCGAGGGGCAGCGGCCGCGGAGGTTGCGGCCGGGCGTAGAGCAGCAGATCGCGAACCCGGCGATCCAGGTTGCCCAGCCGCTCGAGGATGCTGGCCAGGACTTCCCGGTCGGGGCTCTCCTGGGGCATGCGCCCCGAGAGGATCTGCAGGGCGCCGCCCATGCCGGCCAGCAGGTTCTTGACCTCGTGGGCCACCACGGCGGCCATCTTGCCGATCTCGGCCAGGCCGCTCTGCCGGCGCAGGGTTTCCTGGGCTTCCTTGCGCTCGGTGATGTCGCTGCGGATGGCCATGTACTGGTACGGCTTTCCGTCGGCGCCGAGGAACGGGACGATCGTGGTGTCGACCCAATAGAGGCTGCCGTCCTTGGCCCTGTTGCACAGTTCCCCCCGCCAGATCTCGCCCCGTTCGATGGTGGTCCACATCTCCCGGAACATCGACTTGGGGTGGTGTCCGGAGTTGATGACGCGGTGGGTTTTGCCCAGCAACTCGTCGCTGGTGTAGCCGCTGATGTTGCAGAACTGCTGGTTGACGTGGGTGATCACCCCGCGCTGGTCGGTGATCGCCACGATGGTCGATTGATCCAGGGCAAAGGCGATGTCCTGCTGGGCCAGCAGCGCTCGCGAGCGGTCCGCGTCGTCGTCGGCACGAAGATCCTCGCCGAGAATCAGCACGCCGTTGCCCGGGCCGCCCGGATCGCTCAGCACCGAGACCAACCAGCTGAAGTCCCGGCGCTGTCCGTCGGGTGAGAACAGCGGGCAGTGGAAGCGCTTTCCGGGTTCGCTTCCGCCCTGGATCACTTTGTCCAGGGTGACCCGGGCCTCTTCGCGGCATTCTTCGGGTACGAAGGATTCGATCCAGCTCTGCCCGCGGGCCCGGGAAGGATCCACGCCGAAGAAGTCGGCGCCGGCGCGGTTGATCCACTCGACCCGGAGCTCCGGGTCGAGAGCCACGGCGATCAACTCCGTGCGGTCGAAGTAGCTCATCGGGCCGTCTGGCGTCTCCACAGATACCTCCGGGGCCATCGTACCAGTCTGCGGTGAGGCCCGGTCGGCCGGCGGGCCGGTCGCGTTCGGGTGATATAACGGCTTCATGACGTCACCGACCGTCCTCGTGGTCGAGGATGAAAAGCTGCTGCGCTGGTCGCTGCGGGAAGCCCTGTCCGACGAGGGCTACGCGGTGCTCGAGGCCGCCGACGGCCGCGAGGCCAGGCAGCACCTGGGTGAAGACGGCGTCGACCTGGTGCTGCTCGACATGCGCCTTCCCGACGCCGACGGCCTGTCGATCCTCAAGGACATCAAGGAGCGGGACCCGGACATCGTGGTCATCCTGATGACCGCCTACTCCAGCATCGAGACCGCGGTCCAGGCGATCAAGGCCGGGGCCTTCGACTACGCCGACAAGCCCTTCGACATGGACCGCATGATGGTGCTGGTCGGCAAGGCGCTGGAAACGACCCGGCTGCGCCGGGAGGTGCGGGCGCTGCGGGCCAGGGAATCGGAGCCCTACGCCTTCGACGCGATCATCGGTGAATCGCCGGCGATGGTCTCGATCAAGCGCCTGTTGCGGAAGGTCGCGGCCAGCCCGGCCACCACGGTGCTGTTGACCGGAGAGAGCGGCACGGGCAAGGACCTGGCGGCCAAGGTCATTCACTACAACTCCGATCGGGCCGGCGGCCCGTTCATGAACGTGACCTGCTCGGCCCTGACCGAGACCCTGCTCGAAAGCGAGCTGTTCGGACACGAGCAGGGGGCATTCACCGACGCCAAGAAGCGCAAGCAGGGCTTGTTCGAGCTGGCCCACCAGGGGACGGTCTATCTGGATGAGGTCGGCGAGATCCCCCAGAGCCTGCAGGTCAAGCTGCTGCGGTTCCTCGAGGAGCGATCGTTTCGCCGTGTCGGAGGCACCCGGGATCTGACGGTGGACGTGCGGATCGTCGCCGCCACCAACCGCAACCTGGATCGCGCCGTTCAGGCAGGGGAGTTCCGTGAGGACCTCTACTACCGCCTGAGCGTGATGCCGGTGCGCATGCCGCCGATGCGGGAGCGGGGGGAGGACGTGCTGCTGCTGGCCCGGCACTACGTCGACCGCTTCAACCGGGAGTTCCGTCGGGACGTTCAGCAGATCGATCCCGAGGCCGCCGAGCGGCTGACCGCGCAGCGCTGGCCCGGCAACGTGCGTGAACTGAAGAACGCCGTCGAGCGGGCGATGCTGCTGGCGGAAGGGCAGACCCTCTCCGCCGACGATTTCCAGATCCTGGCTCCGTCGATGGATACCGACTTCCGCCTGCCTCCCGCCGGAATCGACTTCGAACAGCTGGAGAAGCAACTGGTGATCCAGGCCCTGCAGCGTTCGGGTGGCAACCAGACCAAGGCGGCCAAGCTGCTGGGCATGAACCGGGACCAGATCCGCTACCGGATCGAGAAGTTCGGCCTCACCGACTGAACGCGGCGTTCCGTCCGCGTCCCCCCTTGGGGAATAGTCCGCAGTGATTGGGGAATATTCCCCACTTAGAGGCCTTGGCGCCTCCGGTTGTCCGGTTTTCGGCGGGAACTAGCGGACGGTTATTGGCACCGTCGTTGCTCCTTAGACCTTGTGGAGATCATCAAGTCTCCGGACAAGGAGGGAGCCCATGGCACTCAAGATCACGCAAGCCGCCGATTACGCAATCCGGAGCATGCTGTACATCGCATCGCTTCCCGAGGACCGGCCGATCTTGAAGAATGAGGTCGCCGAGTCCCAGAACATTCCGCGGAGCTTCACCGCCAAGATCCTGCGTGTGCTGGTTCACGCGGGTCTGCTCAAGTCGACCCGCGGAGTCAAGGGGGGCTTCACCCTCGCCCGGCCGGCAAGCGAGATCAACATGCTCGAGATCGTCGAGGCGACCGACGGACCGATCCGCCTCGCCACCTGCTCGATCCACGAGGAGGACTGCAACGAGGCATCCAACTGCCCGGCCCAGGCGGTCTGGCACACGATTCAGGCGCAGATCACCACGACCCTGCGCAGCGCGAACCTGGAAGACCTCGTCTCGGCCCCGCGCCGGCACGGCCGGGTGGACTACGTCGGCGGAGCCGTTGCCGACCGGGCGCCCCTGACCATCGGGGAACCGCCTGCGGCGAAGACGGCGGTCGAGCAGACCTGAACGGTCGGGGAGGGGCGAAACCGCACGGGGGGAACCGGGCTATAATCGAGGGAAGGAGGTGCCGCATGAAACCGTCCCGGTCCCATCGAGCCCGAGACCCCCGTGCATCAAGGTTCCTCACCACCCTTGCCGAGGCCCTGGCTCCCGAGCCGGCCACGCTCGGGTCCGGCTCCAGGGGTCCGGCCGACGCGGTCGCTCGGTTGGTGCCGGTGCTCGATGCCGCCGGCGCCGACCCGCAACAGCTCGGCGCGCTGCTCGAAGCGGTCGAAGAGGTGCTCGACGACCTGGCGAGTGAGCGGGACAGTGCCCCCGCGGTGAGTCCTCCTCCGTTGCCGCGGCCCTGCGACCCGCACTTCTTCGGCTGACCGTCGGCGCTCTACGAGCCCTGCTTTTCGATCTCGCCGACCGCTCGCCCCTTCACGTGGGTTTCGAAGAAGCCGAGCATCCTGCCGTAGAGCCGCCGGCTGACCAGCGGGTCGGGCACGATGTGGGTAAACCCGGAAAGCGGCAGGAACTCGAAGGGCTTGCCCGAACGGAACAACGCGTTGGCCATCTTGAGCGCGTGGGTGAACAGCACGTTGTCGTCGGACGTGCCGTGAATGATCAGTAGCGGCCGTTCCAACTGCTCTGCGTAGGTCAGCACGTTGGCCGCACGGTAGCCCGCGACGTTCTCCTGGGGCAGCCCCATGTAGCGCTCGGTGTAGTGGGTGTCGTAGTCCGCCCAATCGGTCACCGGTGCGCCGGCCACCCCAGCGTGAAACACGTCGGGGCGCCGCATCGCCGCCATGGCGGAGAAGTACCCGCCGAAGGACCAGCCGTAGATGCCGACCCGTTGCATATCCAGGTTGGCGCAGCGCTTGCCCAGTTCGACCACAGCGTCCGCCTGGTCCTGGAGGGGCAGCTCGATCAGGTCGTGCTTGACCGCACGCTGCCAGGCCCGGTTGCGGTTGGGGGTGCCCCGTCCGTCGATGCTGACCACCACGTAGCCGTGATCGGCGATCCACTGGTCGAGGTAGTAGCGGCTGCGGTACTGCTGCACCATCACCGAGGTCGGTCCGCCGTAGACGTGGACGATCACCGGGTAGGTCTTCTTCGGATCGTAGGAGCGGGGCACGATGGTCACCACCGGCATGCTGCGCTCCCTGGGACCGACCCGGGAGAAGCGGGTCGTGCGCTCCATCTCGCCGGCGAAGGAGGGGACCTCCGCCTTCGATGCGATCTCCGCCAGCTCCTCGCCGTCCACGTGCCGAATGGTGAAACGGGTGCCCTGCATCGTGCGCGACTGCTGCACGAACACCTCGTCGCTGGCGCCGAAGTAGGCGCTGTGGACGCCGGAACCCCGGGTCAGCCGCACCGGTTCCGGTCCGTCGGTGCGGATCGAGAAGCGGTGCAGGTGTGCCTGGGTCGGGTCCGGGCTCGCCGAGACGTAGACCAGGCCGCGGGTCTCGTCGAGGTGGTGCAGTTGGCGATACCCCGGATGCAGCGGGGTGATCGAGTGCCGCAGCATTCCGTTGCGGTTCCGGATTTCGAATTGCCGGTAGCCTTCCCGTTCGGTGGTCCAGAGGAAGCCGCTACCCCTGGCGAACCAGCGGGGCATGCTCTGGTCCAGGTCGACCCAGGCATCGTCGGTCTCGGCGTGGATCACCCGCGCCTTGGCGCTGGGACCGTGAACCGCCAGAAGCAGCTCTTCGGTCTGGCGCCGGTTCTGAACCAGCAGGGTCAGCGGCGCGTCTTCAGTCCAGGTCACCGTCGCCAGGTAGGGGTAGGCATTCCGGTCCCATTCGATCCAGCGGGTGGCCCCGCCGGTCGCCGGGACGATGCCGAGCTGCACCTGGGCGTTGGCCTTGCCGGCGCGCGGGTAGGGCCGCACGTCGGGAGCCTTTTCGGGGTGGGTCGGGTCGGAGATGTTGAGGGTCTCCATGCCGGTGGTGCGGGTCTTCTGGTAGACGAGTTCGCGAGAATCTGGAGACCACCAGAAGCCCCGGTAGCGGGACATCTCTTCCTGGGCCACGAACTCGGCGAGGCCGTTGGTCGTGGCGGCGTCGGCATCGTCGGTCAGCCGGCGCACCTCGCCCGAGCCGACGGTGATCACGTAGAGGTCGCCGCGATGGACGAATGCGACCTTCTTGCCGTCGGGGGAGAGCCGCGGATCCTCGGCGGGCGTCGGTAGTTTCAGCTCCCGGAACTCGCCGTTTCTGCGGGCCACCAGGAACACCCGGCCCGAAAGGGGCACCAACAAGGTTTCCCCGTCGGGCCCCAGCTCGAAAGAGGTGATGCCCCGGGAGACCATGCGCATCCGTTCCCGCCGGGCTCGTTCCTCGGCGGTCATCGTCTGGTTGCCTCCGCCGAGCAGCGCGTCGGCGGTCAGCAGCTCTCGTTCGCTGCCGCCGGCCACGTCGATCTCGTAGAGCCGGTTCTCGAAGTTGCGGCCACCGGAGCGGAGGAACAGCACCTTGCCGCCGTCGGGGGTGATGCGCAGCGAGCGGGTCAGCGGTTGGCCCATGCGGAAGCGGTAGGTCGACCCGTACTGGGCCAGGAAATCCGGGTCGGGCCCGCCGCCGCCCAGGGCGGTCCGGGGCAGGGGGCAGTTCGTTTCGTCGGCCGCGACCGGCAGGGCGAGCAGCAGGACGAACAGGGCCAGGCACAGCTTGGTGGGCACGACGGGTTCTCCTCCTCGACGGAGCGCCGATTCTAACAAGGGGGTGGGAGAGGGATCGCCGGCGGATGCCGGCCGGGGCGGGGAGGGTGCCGGGTGAGCGGCTGTCCCGGCGAGGCCGCCTCGGCCCCGCCGGGACGTCAAACGCTTACATCCAGTCCTGGAGCATGGCGTCGGAGATGTTGGCGGGATGGCCGCGCCAGATCACCTTGCCGTCCTTGACCACCGCGGCGGCGGGGATGCCGGCCACGCCGAAGTAGCTGCTGGCCTTGCCGTCTTCCTTGGCAACCGGGTAGGTCATCTTGGTGTCTTCGATGAACTTGGTGACCACTTCCTCGGTGGAGGAACGGGTCAGCTTGGTCAGGCCGACGACCTGCAGGCCCTTGTCCTTGTACTTGTCCCACATGGTCTGGAGCTTCGGAACCTCGCGCTTGCAGTGCGGGCACCAGGTTTCCCAGAACACCAGCAGGGTGGGCTCGGAGCTGGTGGCGTCGAACTCCGACTCGCCCTGGAACCACTTCTCGATGCCGAGGTCCTCGGGCATGCTCTTGCCGATGACGTTGAGCTCACGCTCGACGCTGGCGGCCCGGCGGGCGGCCTGGGTCGAACCGAACTTCTTCTTGAGGTCGGCGAGCTTGGTCTTGGCCTCGTCGTACTTGCCGGCGCGGACGGCCTGGTTGACCTGTCCGAGCAGGACCTGGGCCTGACGCTCACGCTGCTCGCCGCTCTGGGCGGACTCGGCGATGGTCTTTTCCATCTTGCCGAAATGGGTCTCGAGCAGCTTCTTCATCTCGGCGTGCTGGGCGTCGATCTTGGCCTCGAGATCGGCCACACGCTCCTCCAGTGCCTTGATCTGTTCGTCATTCTTCCCGGCGAACAGCATCGTCGGGATGCAGCAGGCGATCAGCAGGGCAATCGCCGTAACTCTAAGCTTGGACATGGGTTACCAGCCTCCGTTATCTGCGGGTTGCGGTGCGGGACCGCCGACAGGGGAAACGTGTTTTCTCGACCCCCAAATATACGCTTTTCCGATCGAATCGACCAAGCCGGGTCCGGGGGCCCGCGGAACCGGCCTTCCCCAGGGGAAACAGGCGTCGGGTCAGCGGGATTCCCACTCGGCCGGGGTCCAGGTCTTGAGCCCCAGGGCGTGGATCGCGCCTCCCATCAGCCCGTCCAGCTCCTGGTAGACCGCCCGGTGGCGCTGGACCCGGGGCATTCCTTCGAAATCGGCGGAAACGAGGGTCACCAGGAAGTGCCCACCCCCGCCGGCCGCACCGGGATGGCCTGCGTGCCGGGCGCTGTCATCGACGATCTCCAGATGAACCGGCGAGAATCGCTCGGTAAGCCGGGTTTCGATGGTCTGCTGAGTGCTCATGGGCCGAGTCTAGCAGTCGTGCCCATCTCGTGGCTTCGGGCGCCATGAACTAACATGTGGCATCCGCGTAGGATCCCCCGAAGGAGGACACGATGAAGAACTTTGTGGTCACGGTGTTGGCCGTGATCGTGGCACTGATGCTGGTCGCCATGGCCGGATTCCTCGGGCTCGCCCTGTTGACGGCCCTGTCCGGTAGTGGAGAGTCGGTGCCGAGCAAGGTGCTGCTCGAGCTCGACCTCGAGCAGGGGATGATCGAGTATCGCTCGCCGGATCCCTTCGCGGCGTTCATGAACGTTGAGATCCCGACTCTGCGCGAACTGATCGACGGACTCGACCGGGCCGCCGACGACAGGCGTGTCGTGGGGGTGATCGCCAATATCGGCGCCGCGCCGATTGGAATGGCCCAGGCCCAGGAACTGCGGGACGCGATCCTCCGCTTCCGCCAATCGGGGAAACCTGCGGTGGTCTTCTCCGAGACCTTCGGGGAGGTCGGCCCCGGCAACACCGCCTACTACCTGGCCACGGCTTTCGATGAGATCTATCTGCAGCCGTCCGGCGACATCGGGCTGACGGGCTTGATGTACGAGACCCCGTTCCTCGGCGGCGTCATGGAGAAGCTCTCGGTCGAGCCCGAGATGGGGCAGCGCCACGAATACAAGAACGCGATGAACATGTACACCGAGACCTCTTTCACCGAGCCTCACGAGGAGGCGCTGGCGAAGGTGATGTACTCCCAGTTCGGCCAGATGGTGCGCGGCATCGCCGAACAGCGGGACCTCGAAGAGGAACAGGTGCGGGCGTTGGTCGACGAGGCGCCGCTTCTGGGTAGTGCCGCGCTCGACGCCGGTCTGGTCGACGGCATGGCCTACCGGGACGAGGTCTACGCCAAGATGCGGGAACAGGTCGGGGACCGGGCCGACCTGCTGTTCATGCACCACTACGTCGATCGCGCCGGCTCTCCCTACCGCAAGGGGGACACCATCGGGTTGGTCTACGGCGTGGGGCAGGTGGTCCGCGGACCCAGCGGCTACGATCCGCTCACCGGGAGCCAGTTCATGGGCTCCGACAGTGTCGCCGCGAACCTGCGGGCGGCTGTCGACAACAAGCGGGTCAAGGCGATCGTCTTCCGTGTCGACAGTCCCGGCGGCTCCTACGTCGCTTCCGATGCGATCTGGCGTGAGACGGTGCGGGCTCGCGAAGCGGGCAAGCCGGTGATCGTCAGCATGGGCAACGTGGCCGGCTCCGGCGGTTACTTCGTCGCCATGGAGGCGGAGAAGATCGTGGCCCAGCCGGGAACGATCACCGGGTCCATCGGCGTGCTCGGCGGCAAGATGTACACCAAGGAGATGTGGGACAAGATCGGCATGGCCTTCGACTCGGTGCAGGCCGGTCGCAACGCCGACATGTGGTCCGGAACCTACCGCTACAGCGAGACCGGCCGGGCGCGGCTCGACGCCTGGCTCGACCGGGTCTACGAGGACTTCACCGGCAAGGTGGCCGAAGGCCGCGACATGCCCATCGAGGAGGTCCAGCAGGTCGCCAAGGGGCGCATCTGGAGTGGCGAGGACGCCCTCGAGATCGGATTGGTCGACGAACTGGGTGGGATCGATACGGCGCTGCGCCTGGCCCGGGAGGCGATCGGCCTCGAGCCGGACGCGGATATCCGCGTCCGGGTCTTCCCTGCCGAGAAGACTCCCCTGGAGTTGTTGTTCGATCGACCCGAGAGCAGCGATGCCCGGGCTTCGGTCGTGCGTTCGATTCGCCGGATGCAGTCCCTCGCGCGGGAGGCGGAACGTGTCGGTCTGGTCAACGAACAGCCGGGCGTTCGCATGCGTGACGTGCCCACGGCGCAATAGGGTCGGCTGCTGCAGGACCGTCCGCACAATGGGTTCCTCCTCGGGTGACTGGGGAGGGGACCCGTCGTAATCTCAAGACACAGGACGACGGTCGATGAGTCGAACCCCCCTAAACGTCGACTCCTCGATCTCGACCAGGAGCTACCGCAGCGGCGAATCCCCCCTCGCGGCTGTGACCGAGCACCGTAGGCTGGCGTGAGTAGGTCGCGACTCACGCCAGCTTTTTTTGTGCAGGAGCTTCTGACTTCGATGTAGCAGCGGCCCGGAGGGGGTAGTCGTCTGCGGGCTTCGATGTGCTGTGGTTGCCGGCGGCTGGGGTTTGCGGGCGGCGTAGCTGATCGCGACCACACGGTCGCTGTGGGCGGCGGGCACAAAGGCGCCCTCCGGCGCCCACCCCCTCCGGGCCTTTTGCTTCGCGCGCACGTTAGCAGCGCCTCATCAAAGGGAAAGCGGGCGTGGGTTGCTCTTTGGGGTAGGTGGTTTCGCTCAGTCGTAGAGCAGGTGGGGCTTTCGGGCTTTGTTGAAGGCTTCCAGGGAGGGGTGCCAGCCTGCTTCGATGTCCTGGATCGGGGTGTCGGATTCGAGGAGGGGGCGGAGGTCGTGGCGGCCGAGGAGCAGGTCGATGGCCAGGCGCTCGGTTTCGAACTCGTAGGCTTCGCGGCGCCAGTCGAACCGGTCGCCGGCGAGGTTGCGGGCTTCGCGGATGAGGGCGATGTAGGCGGTGAAGGAGCGGACGGCGCTGCGGTCGGTGGTGACGATCTGGACGCCGGCGCAGGACTTCCCGGCGTGCTTCTGGAACATCGGGCGGAAGCGGGTGTCGACGAACATCAGGCCGGGCAGATTCAGGGCGCTCATGCGCTCGGCCAGTTCAGCGGCCGGCAGCCAGGGGGCGCCGACCAGTTCGAAGGGGCGGGTGGTGCCGCGGCCCTCGGAGAGCTGGGTGCCCTCGATCAGGCAGCCGCCGGGGTAGATGAACGCGGTATCGACGGTGGGCATGTTGGGCGAGGGGTGGATCCAGGGTAGTCCGGTCGCCTCGAAATCCATCGAACGCTTCCAGCCGGACATCGGGACCACCCTGAGGTCGCACTCGATGCCGATCTCGGCGGCGAACCAGCGGGCCAGCTCCCCGGGAGTCATGGCGTGGCGCACCGGTAGCGGAAAACGCCCGACGAAGGAGGCGAGGGCCGGGTCGAGGATCGGCCCTTCGAGGGTCTCGCCGCCGATCGGGTTGGGGCGGTCCAGAACCACCACCGGGATGCCGGCCTCGCCGCAGGCCTCCATCACGTAGGCGATGGTGTAGACGAAGGTGTAGTAGCGGCTGCCGACATCCTGCAGGTCGCAGACCACGGCATCCAGGCCCTCGAGATGCTCCGGTCGGGGGCGCAGGGACGCCGGGTCCTCTCCGTAGAGGCTGATCGTCTCGCGGCCGCGCCGGTCGAGCGGGCGATCGTCGACGGACTCCATGTCCTGGGCTTCACCGAAGATGCCGTGTTCGGGAGCGAACAGACGGACGAGCTCGAGTCGGGGATCGGCGTCGAACAGGGCCACGGCGTGGCGGCCGGAGGAGTCGACGGTGGCGGCGTGGGCCAACAGGCCGACGCGTGCGCCGGTGCCCAAGCCGGCCAGTTCCGACCCCGGTTCGAGAAATCGGTCGAGTCCGCTGCGAACGTGCTGCATCGAGGCTCCTATCGCCGCTCTCCGGCGGCGATTGCATTCTTGCACTTTCCCGCCGAATTGACGGGGGGCTTCTGGGGGGAGCCGGACGTATCCTTTGCTCGATGAGCCTCCCCAGTCCAAAGCAGATCCGCGCCGGCGGCAAGGCGGGCCCGTTTCTGCTGGCCTGGCTCGCGGTCGCGGGAGCCTGGGCCGGCAGCGAGACGGCGGAGGCGGTCACTGCCGAGGCGACGCTGAACGGGGCACCCGCCGCCGCGCTACCGGCGGCGGTGGCCATGGTCGATGAGCCGACCCTGGTTCGCCAGGGGGCCAGCATCGGCGCGATCCTGATCCGGAACGGCAACGTCTTCGACACCGAACGCGAAGACGAGAACAACTTCGTCTTCCGCGCAGCCAACAAGATCCACGTCCGCACCCGCAAGCAGGTCATCCGCCGCCTGCTGCTGTTCGAGCGGGGGGATCCCTTCGATCCGGACGTACTCCGCGAGTCCGAACGGCTGCTGCGCGGGATGCCCTTTCTGTTCGACGCTTCGATCCGCCCGTTCCGGCTCTACGACGACAACACGGTCGACATCGAGGTCCGGACCCGGGATGTCTGGACGCTTCAGGTGGGCTTCGGCTTCTCCCGCAGCGGGGGCCGGGAAGAGACACGGATCGGCGTCGAGGACACCAACTTCCTCGGCACCGGGAAAGCGATCCTGGTCCGTCGCACCGACCTGATCGACCGGGATGAGCAGATCTTCCGCTACCGCGACCCGAACCTGCTGGGGAGCCGTGTTTTCCTCGAGGCCCGCTTCGCCGACAACAGCGACGGCGGGGCCGAGAGGCTCGCGGTGCGGCGGCCGTTCTTTTCCCTGGCCTCCCGCTGGTCGGCGGGGATGGAGGCCGCCGACGATCGCCGGATCGAGCCGCTCTACGATCGCGGCGAGATCTTCGCCCGTTTCCGCCAGCGGACCGAGCACGTCAGCGGCTTCTTCGGGCTGTCCGAGGGGCGGCGCCGACGCACCACCCGGCGCTACCTGGTCGGCTTCGTCTACGAGGACCGGGTGTTCGAGACCCTGCAGGGGGAGCCGACGGTGCAGCCGGCCGATCAGACCTTTGCCTATCCCTGGGTCGGCTTCCAGTGGATCCACGACCGCTTCATCCGGGCGCGCCAGCTCGACCGTTTGCAGCGCACCGAGGACCTCAACCTGGGGCATGAACTGAATGCGACCCTGGGGCGGGGGACGACCGCGATGGGGTCCGACCTGGACCGGACGCTGTGGTCGGTCGACTACCGCTACGGCAGCAGCCCGGGGGACGGGCAGATCGTGCTGCTGCGGGCGCGTGGTTCAGGACGCTACGAGGAGGGGGAAGGGCGCAACGTGACCCTCGGTGCCCAGGTGCGCTATTTCGTCCGGGATTTCGGCAGGCATCAGCTGTTCTTCTCGGTGGCGGGGGACTACGCGTCCCGGCTCGACGGGCAGAACCAGTTGTTGCTGGGCGGGGACACCGGTCTGCGGGGCTACCCGATCCGTTTTCTCCGTGGGGACCGCCGTTTGCTGATCACCGTAGAGCAACGTTTCTACACCGACTGGCACCTGGCGCGGCTGGCCCACATCGGTGCGGCGGTGTTCTTCGATGCCGGCGACGCCTGGTTCGCCGACGGGGGTGGGTTCTCACTCAAAAAGGATGTAGGGTTGGGACTGCGCGTGGGTTCGAGTCGGTCGGCGAGTGCGG
This sequence comes from Acidobacteria bacterium Mor1, assembly GCA_001664505.1. GTDB lineage: Bacteria > Acidobacteriota > Polarisedimenticolia > Polarisedimenticolales > Polarisedimenticolaceae > Mor1. Next base: position 1,222,192 of record CP011806.1, on the reverse strand, counting down.
CGATGGTTCACATCGACGTGGCCTTTCCCCTGGATGGCGACGCCTCGATCGACGACGTGCAGTTCCTGGTGACCACGAAGGAAACCTTCTGAGGAGAGCATGGTCTATATCTGTCTCGACTGCGAAGCCTCCGGGCCGATTCCGCCGATCTACAACCTGCTCTCGATCGGGTGCACGGTGGTCCGCAGCCAGGGGGACACCCACGTCCTCGGCGATTCGATGTACCTCGAACTCAAGCCGATCTTTCCTGGCTTCCTGCCCGAGGCGATGGAGGTCTGCGGCCTCGACGCCGATATGCTCACCCGGGACGGGCTGGAGCCCCGGGAGGCGATGCAGCGCCTGACCGAATGGTGCCGCTCCCAGACCAAGCGCAACGACCGGCCGGTGTTCGTCGGCCACAACGCGGTGTTCGACTGGGCTTACATTTCCTACTACTACGAGCACTTCGAACTGAAGAACCCCTTCGGTTACAAGGGCATCGACACCAAGAGCCTGGCCATGGGCGTCCTGGGTATTCCGTGGACGGAGACCTCCAAGGAGTCCCTGGAAAAGCGGCTCGGCCTGCCCAAGCAAGACCCCGCGCAGGTGCACCGCGCCGACTACGACGCGCACTATCAGGCACTGATCCTGCAGGCTCTCCTCGATCACGACCGTCGCGGCTGAACCCTTGCGGGGCGGGCGCTGCGCCGCTTGACACCCGAAGCCTGCGACGCTAGGCTGACCAGCTTTTTCAGCGGATCGGGAGAACACCCACGATGTGCGCCCTCGACTCCCGGGACGGTTCTTTCCGGAACCGTTTCGAAATTCACTCATCGGCCTGGATCGCTCCCAACGCCGTCGTCGTCGGGGACGTGACCCTGGGTGCCCGGGCGTCGATCTGGTACGGCTGCGTGCTGCGGGGGGATATCGCCCCCATCCGGGTCGGCGAGGAGACCAACATTCAGGACCTGACCGTGGTCCATGTCGACCGGGGTTGCCCGGTGGAACTCGGTAACCGGGTCACGGTGGGGCACCGGGCGGTGGTCCACGGCTGCATCGTCGAGGATGACGCGTTGATCGGTATGGGCGCGATTCTTCTCAGTGGTTGCCGCATCGGCAAGGGGGCGCTGGTCGCGGCCGGCGCCGTGGTCCGCGAGGGTTTCGAGGTGCCTGCGGGCCGTATCGCCGCCGGCGTACCCGCCCGATTGCTGGGCGAGGTTGAAGAATCGCACGTTCGTCGCTCGGCGGCGGGCGCGGCGTCGTATGTTTCCTTGTCCCGGGCCTATCGCGAAGGGCAGGCCGGCGGTGGGCCTCATGGGGGCGGCGCATGATCGGTGGTGAAGAGCACGGACGGTTTCGCGAGCTGGTGGACCGCCACCAGGACATCGTGGTGACCACCCACATGAACCCCGACGGCGATGCTCTGGGTTCTCAGCTCGTGGTCGCCCGCTATTTGCGCGAACAGGGTAAGAAGGTGCGGATGGTCAACTCCGACCCTGCGCCCGAGACCCTGCGCTTCCTCGAGGGGGCGGCGGAGATTCCGGTCTACGACGCCGACGTGCATCGGGCCTGGTTGGCCGAGGCCGATCTCGTGGTCCTGGTCGATAACTCCGCCTCGGACCGTCTGGGCCGGATGGAACAGCCGATGCTCGAGGTCGCCGACAAGGTGTTCTGCATCGACCACCATCCCACCCGGGGCAATCCCTGGAAGTACAACATCCTCGACACCGCGGCCTGCGCCACGGCGGCGATCGTCTACGAACTGGTCACGAAGCAGGGCTTCGTCGCCGACGATGCTTCCGCCCTGGCCATGTACGTGGGCATCGCCACCGACACCGGTTTCTTCCGCTTCAACTCCACCACGGTCCAGGCTCACGCCATCGCCTCCCGGCTGCTCGACGCGGGAGTCGACCCGGCCCGGCCGTACCAGGAGATCTACGAGGGCAACTCCGAGGCCTACACCCGGCTGCTCGGTCACGCCCTGGCCGACCTGCGCCTCGACGCCGGCGGAGCCATTGCCTCGGTGCGTTTGACCCGGGAACTGCAGGACCGCTGCGGTGCCTTCGACGTCGACTCGTCGGAGATGACCACGGCTCTGCTGGCCATGCGCTCGGTGCGCATCGCGGTGCTGTTCCGCGACCTGCCTGACGGCAAGATCAAGGTCTCGCTGCGCTCCAAGGGCAACGTCAACGTCCACAGCCTGGCCACCCAGTTCGGTGGTGGCGGCCATCGCAACGCCTCGGGCATCGTTCTCGACGGCGGAATGGACGAGGCGGTGAATCTGGTCACCGGCAAGGCCACGGAGCTGTTGGCCGCGACCGACGCCGGCTCGATGGAATGAAGGTCCAGGTTCGATTCTTCGCCACGCTGACCGATCTGACCGGCCGGCGTGAGGACGAGGTCGAGCTCTCGGCGCCGGCCACGGTCTCGTCGCTCTGGGAGGAGCTCGGCCGCCGCTACCCGGCCCTGGGCGACCTGGACTATCGGCCGATGGTGGCCTGCGACCTCGAATACGCCCGCTGGGAGTCCTCCCTCGAGGGTGTTCGCGAGGTGGCCTTCCTGCCGCCGGTCAGCGGAGGTTGAGCATGAGCGGATCCGCCCGGGTCGCCTCCCGACTGCAACAGGAACCGATCGACCTGAACGACCTACTGGAACCGCTCCAGCACGACACCGACGGAGCCATGGCGCTGTTCGTCGGCAAGACCCGGGACCATCACCAGGGACGCCGGGTCGAGCGGCTCGAGTACCACGCCTACGAAGAGATGGCGGCCCGGGAGCTGCGGAAGGTCGCCGACCAGGCTGCCGCGCAGTTCGCCATCACCGCGATCTCCCTGGTGCACCGCCTGGGGGTGGTTGCCATCGGTGAAGCCTCGGTGGCGGTCGCCGTGGTGGCGCCTCATCGCGGGGCGGCCTTCGACGCCTGCCGGTTCGCCATCGACACCCTCAAGGAGTCGGTGCCGATCTGGAAGAAGGAGCGCTTCGAGGACGGTGAGGCCTGGGTCGAAGGGGACCGGATCCGCGGCTAGGCCGGCCGCCCTAGGCCAGGTCGATCTGTTCCAGCTCGTCTTCGTCGAGGCCGAGGTAGTGGCCCAGCTCGTGGTAGACGGTGATCGCGATCTGTTCCCGCAACTCGTCCCGGGTTGTGGCGAAGCGTTCGAGGTTGCGCTGGAACAGGTAGATCCGCGCCGGGAGTTCACCCCCGGGGGACATGGTGCTGCGTTCGTCCAGGGCGTGCCCGACGAAGAGCCCCAGTAGCCGTGGGTCGAGGGGAGGGTTCTCGGCCTCGAGCAATGTCAGCGGTGGCACCGGTTCGACGCTGAGCGCCACATCGTCGAGATGCCGGCGGAAGGTCTCGGGCAGCGCCTCGCCCGCTTCACGGACGACCTGCTCGAACTCCTCGACACTCATCCGCTGGGGGGCGGGGAACATCTCGGGATCCAGCTCGGCGGCACGGGTCAGATGGAAATCCGCCTCGGCGACCTGGCCGCGCAGCTCCAGGATCATCGCCATCACGTCGTGCCCCTCGGCCAGGGAGGCCTCGATCTCGAGTCCCTTTTCCGCCTGCTCCCGGGCCTCGTCGATGCGGCAGAGGGCGTGCAGGGAAGAGGCCAGCTTGATCCGGGCCTCGGCGTCCTCGCCGTCCATCTCCACCGCCCGGCGCAGATGCCGTTCCGCCTCGGCGGGGCGCTCCAGTTCCAGCAGCGCCACTCCGGCCAGTAGACGCAGCACCGGGTCGTCCTCCTGGGCCAGCACCTGGACGGTACGGTCCAGCGCGGCCCGGGCGTCGCCCCGGTCGAGGGCGTCGTAGATTGCCTCGAGTTCCCGGTCGAGTTGTTCCTGGTCGATCACGGGCGAGATTGTGGCACCCCTGGGGGCGGCTCACAAGGTCGCGGGGAAGGCGGGCTAGAGGAAGTTGCGCAGCTCGATCAGGGCCCGGCGTTCGAGCTGACGGACCCGCTCGCGGCTGATGCCCATCCGGCGGCCGATCTGGCGCAGGGTCATCGGGCCCTCGTCGCCGAAGCCGTAGCGCAGCAGGATCACCGTGCGTTGCTTCTGCTCCAGGCGGAACAGCTGCTTGCGCAGGAATCGCAGCAGGTCGCCGCGCAACAGCAGGTCGTGGGGGCCCTCGGAGGGCTCGACGGCGAGCAGGTCACCGACCCCTCGTTCGGCGCCGGGTGCGACCGGTTCCTCGAGGGATAGCGACCCGTTGCCGATGCGGCTCAAGCGGTCGATCTCGTCGGGGGTGAAACCGGTGGCCTCGGATAGCTGGTCTCGATCCGGCTCGCTTCCGTGGTGCCGTCTCCAACTGCGCCGGCCCTCGGTCAGTACCCGCAGCTGTTCCTGGCGGTAGCGGGGGAGCCGGACGGCGCCGGTCTGCTCCTCGACCGCCTTGAGGATCGACTTGCGGATCCACCAGTCGGCGTAGGTGACGAACTTGACCTGCTTGTCGGGGTTGAAGCGGAGTGCCGCTTCGACCAGGCCGAGGTTGCCGGCGGCAAGCAGCTCGTCGAAGGGGAGGCCGCAGCTCATGTAGCGCCGGGCGACGTGGGGCACGTAGGCCAGGGCACCGCGGATATGCGACGCACCCTCTTCGCAGACCTCGAGGGCCCGCCGGGTGGTGCTTTCCGCCTGTTCCTGCCGACTCGCCATTATGAGCCCCTCGGGGTCTTTCGACTGCGTTCGCAGCCCGGATTCAGACGCGCTCCGAATCGCGGCGGAGCATGCGTCGTTCATCTGTAATCAAACCGAATCAGGGCGCGCGTCATTCCCCGCTCCGGTTGTTTTTGTCGCAACCTCCGTGATACCTTCGCCTTTTCCGAACTCAGCACCTGCCTTCAGGTAAATCTTTCCCGGCACGCCCCGGTTGCGCCCGCCGGGAGGGAGCCGACCTCCCGATGACGCAAATCCGCAACGTTCGCAACCTCGCGGTCCTCGCCCACGTGGACCACGGGAAGACCTCCCTGCTGGACAGCCTGCTGTGGCAGTCCGCCCGGATCGAACTCGGTCAGTCTCCGACCGAAACCGACGCCGAGGAGGATCGACTCAAGGCCATTTCATTGATGCCAAAGGTCGCAAGTGCGCACCATCGGGATACCCGGATCCACTTGCTCGACGCCCCGGAACACGCTTATTTCGGCGGTGAGATCGAGCGGGCCCTGTCGATGTCCGACGGGGTGATCCTGGTGGTGGATGCCTGCGAGGGCCCCGTTCCGCCGACCCGCTACCCGCTGCGAGCCGCGATCCGTCAGGGTCTGGCGTTGATCGTGGTGGTCAACAAGATCGACCAGCCCGGCGCCCGGCCCCTCGAAGTCCTCACCGAGGTCCGCAGCCTGCTGTCCGATCTCGGCGCGACCGAGGCCCAGCGCGCCTTCCCGGCGCTCTTCACCAACGCCCGCCGGGGCATCGTTCGGCTGCGTCCCGACGGACCCGACGGCACGATGGAAACCCTGCTCGACGTGATCCTCGAGCACGTTCCCGCTCCCCAGGGAGATGCCGAGGGCCCGCTGCGAATGCGGGTCTCACACGTCGACTACGACCCGTTCTTCGGCCGGGTGGCCATCGGCCGGGTCGAGAACGGAACCGTCCACGCCGGTCAGACGGTGATGCATCACCGCTTCGACGGAGAGCCGGTGGCGGGCAAGGTCGCCCAGGTGTTCGGCTACCGGGGCACCAACCGCTGCGAGACCGAGGCCGGGCTCGCCGGCGAGATCGTCGCCGTGGGAGGCATCGAGGCGGTTCGCCTCGGGGAGATGCTGGCGGTGCCCGAGGCCGCCGGTCCCTTCCATCCCGAGGGGGCCGAGGAACCGTCGCTTGCGATCACCATCGCTCCCAACGACTCTCCGATGGCGGGGCAGGAGGGGGACAAGGTGGCCGCCTCGGAGCTTCGGGAGCGGCTCTGGAACGAACTGCTGGCCAACGTGGCGCTGCGGGTGGACAACGCGGAGCAGGAGGGCTCTTTCGTCGTCTCCGGCCGCAGCGATCTGCAGCTGTCGATCCTGCTGGAGATGATGCGCCGGGAGGGACACGAGATGTCGGTGTCCCGGCCCGAGCCGATCCGCCAGACCCTCGAGGGCGCGGTGCAGGAGGCCTGTGAGCGGGTCGTCGCCGACTGTCCCGCGGTATTCGCCGCGGTGGTGGCTCAGAAGATCGAGGCTCGCGGAGGGGAAGCGGCCGGGCAGGAGGAGTATCCCAGCGGCTGGGCCCGGCTCGAGTTCCGGGTGCCGGCCCGGGGCATGATCGGCCTGCGCTCGGAGTTCCTCTCGGATACCCGCGGCCGGGGCATCCTCAACCACCGTTTCGACGGCTTCATGGCCCTGGACGCCGAGCCGCCCCAGCGGGATACCGGCGCGCTGGTCGCCGACCGGGCGGGCCGCTGCACCGACTGGGCCATCGACCACCTGCAGCCCCGGGGCACGCTGTTCGTACAGCCGGGGGATCCGGTCTACGAGGGGATGATCGTCGGCGAGCGGAACGGGCCGGGCGACGTGCCGGTCAATATCGTGCGGGAGCCTGCCGCCGACAGCCGCGACCCCCGGGACTTCCGCCCGGTGGTACGGGTGATTCCGTCCCGCGGGCTGGGCCTTTCCGAGGCGCTGGAGTTCATCCGGGGCGACGAGCGGGTCGAGATCACCCCCCGGGCGGTGCGGATGCGTAAGGACTCCACCTCGTAGGCCCCTCTAAGTCCTTTGGTTGACGCTACTTCTGCCCACGGGTAACATCTGCGCGGAAAGGATGGGCCCGATGGAAAATCCACTCATGCAGCTGGCGGCCGGGGTCGCGGTGCTGCTGGTCGGCGCTGCCCTCGGCTGGTTCCTGAACAATCGCCTGGGTAGCAGCAGCCTCGAAGCCTGCCGCACCCGCGCCGACGAAACCGTCCGAGCCGCCCGGCGCTCCGCCGAACAGGCCAAACAGCAGACCCTGCTCGATACCCGCCAAGAAGCCTTCAAGATCAAGAATCGCGCTGAAAAGGACATTCGCAGCAAGAAACGGCAACTCCAGAAGAAGGAACGGGACCTGCGTTCCGCCCGGCGCAAGCTGGCCGAGGACGAACAGGAACTGGAGATGCGCGGAGAGGCGATGACCTCGGCGGAGAAGGGATTCGAGGACCGGGAGAAGGAACTCGATCTATCCCGTCAGGAACTCGAGAACCTGATCCAGGAAGAGAACGTCCGTCTCGAACGGGTCTCGACGATGACCCAGGACGAGGCGCGCAAGCAGCTCCTGTCGAACCTCACCGCCGACGCTCGCTACCAGGCGGCCAGTCTGATCAAGGAGATCAAGGACGAGGCCCAGCGGAACGCCGACAAGGAAGCGACCCGCATCATCGCCCTGGCGATCGAGCGGGCGGCGTCGGACCAGAGCGCCGAGCGGAGCATCAGCAACTTCGCCCTGCCCGAGGGCAGCGACCTCAAGGGCCGTATCATCGGTCACGAGGGCAAGAACATCCGCGCCTTCGAGGCGGCCACCGGCATGCAGATGATCATCGACGACGATGGTCAGAACATCACGCTCTCGGGCTTCAACCCGGTCAAGCGCGAGATCGCCCGCCGCGTGCTGACGATCCTGGTCAAGGACGGCAACATCCATCCACGCCGCATCGAGGAACTGACCCGCCGCCAGGTCAAGAAGCTCGACGAGGAGATGAAGCGGGCGGGGCAGGCCGCGGTCAAGGAACTCAACCTGCGCAACGTGCACCCGGAGATCGTGAAACATCTCGGCCGGCTCAGGTTCCGCACCTCCTACGGCCAGAACGTGCTCGACCACTCCAAGGAGGTCGCCTACTTCACCGGGATGATGGCCGCCGAGCTGCGGCTGGACGAGACCGAAGCCCGCCGGGCCGGTCTGCTCCACGATATCGGCAAGGCGGTGGACTACGAGCGCGAAGGCACCCACCCGGAGATCGGTGCCGAGATGGGCGAGAAGTACGGCGAGTCCGCTGCGGTGATCAACGCCATCGCCTCGCACCACGAAGACTGTGAGATGACGACGCCGATCTCGGTGCTCGTCTCGGCGGCGGATTCCCTCTCGGGAGCCCGCCCCGGCGCCCGGCGCAAGACCGTCGCCGAGTACATCAAGCGCATCGAGCAACTCGAGGATCTGGCCAACTCGATGAAGGGGGTGGATCAGTCCTACGCCCTGCACGCCGGCCGTGAGATCCGGGTCATCGCCCGCTCCAAGCAGGTCGACGACGCCCATGTCGAGATGCTCGCCTCGGATCTCGCCACCCGGATCCAGTCCGAAATGGACTACCCGGGCAAGATCAAGGTCACCGTGATCCGGGAGACCCGCGCCGTGGCCACGGCGCAGCAGCAGGGGGCCCCTGCCTGACCGTGCCCGCCCGATGGGGCTGCTTTCGGCGGGGGTGCTACGCTCTGGGCACCCCCGAGCATCGTTATCGCTAGATCCCGACCCGAGGAGAAGATCGCATGGTCAAGGAACTGCTCACCCCGAAGAACCAGGAATACATCGAACGCGCCCGGGCCGTGGCCGAGAACGTCATGCGGCCGGTCGCTGCCAAGTACGACGTCGAGCAGACCTACCCCTGGGAGGTGCAGCGAGCCATCCGCGAGGCGGGACTCTCGGGGGTGTGGATTCCCGAGGAGTACGGCGGTGAAGGGGGCGGGGTCATGGACCTTTGCCTCGTGGTCGAGCAGTTCTCCCGGGCCTGCGGCGGCATGGGTGTCGGCTACGCGGTCAACGCCCTGGGTTCGTTCCCGATCATCCTCGGCGGCACCGAGGATCAGAAGAAGCGCTGGTTGCCCGACATCGCCTCGGGCGAGAAGTTGATCTCCTTCGGCCTCTCCGAGAAGGACGCCGGATCCGACGCCGGCGGCATGACCACCCGGGCCGAACGGCAGGGCGACGAGTACGTGATCAACGGCGAGAAGAAGTGGAACACCGGCGGCGCCGTGGCCTCGCTGAACACGATCTTCGCCGTGACCGAGCCCGATCGCGGCGCCCGGGGTATCTCGGGGATCGTCGTCGAGAAGGACGCCCCGGGATACCGGGTCGGCAAGCACGAGGACAAGATGGGCATCCGTTGCGTCCCGGTGGTGGAGATCCACCTCGACGAGTGCCGGGTGCCGGCGGACAACCTGCTGGGCGGCTCCGAGGGCCGCGGCTTCAAGCACGCGATGATGACCCTCGACCGGGCCCGCCCCGGCGTGGCCGCCCAGGCGGTCGGCCTGGCCCAGGGCGCTCTCGACCTGGCCATCGAGTACACCGGCAAGCGCAAGCAGTTCGGCCAGTCGATCAGCGCCTTCCAGGGCATCCAGTGGATGCTGGCGGACATGGGCACCCAGATCGAGGCGGCGCGGCAGCTGGTCTACACGGCGGCGCGGGCGGCGGATGCCGGGGCCAAGAACATCAGCAAGCTCTCGGCGATGTGCAAGCTGATGGCGACCGACGTGGCCATGAAGGTCACCACCGACGCGGTCCAGCTCTTCGGCGGCTACGGCTTCGTCAAGGACTACCCGATCGAGAAATACATGCGGGACGCCAAGATCACCCAGATCTACGAGGGCACCAACCAGATTCAGCGGCTGGTCATCGCCCGCTCGATGCTGCGTGAGGCGGCCAGCTCCGGCGACTAGGGCCGGGTTCCGCGGGGCGGGGTGCCAAATAGGCGCGAAGACTGCCGTCCCGCGTCACCCTGGCGTCGGCCCGGGGCACCGGGGCGGTGCCAAACTGGCGTCGGAACCGGCCGAAGGGCGAAAGATGGGGATTTCCGGCGGATCGCGAAGTTGGCATCAGGGTTGCTCTAAGGAAGGGCACGACATGACCTCCTCCTGGTCAGTGTCTAACCCTCTCGGGGCAAGTTGGTTTTGCCCCCCCGCGAGCCCCGAGAGGGTTGACTTTGATTCCTCTGACTCCCTCTGACAGCACTCCCCTACGTTGCCCCGCTCCGGCGGGGCAGCTGTGTTTTTGGAGCCGGTGCAGGCGTTGAAGCTCGAAGGTGAAAAGTTGCCGCGGGGATGGGTCGACGCCGCCGTCGACCTGATGTCCGAGGCCGGGCGCAAGGGCACCTTCGCGGTCCAGGGCGTCAGCATGGAGCCGACCCTCCGGGCAGGGGACACGGTGGCCATCGAGTTCGTTCCCGACGACCCCCGTCCCGGCGATCTGTTGCTGTTCCACCAGGCCGACTACCTCGCGGTGCATCGGCTGCTCGGTCGCGCCCGTCTACCCGGCGGGGGACGGGGTTACCGCACCCGGGGGGACGGCGTGTCCCGGCTGGACCCGGCGGTGGCCCCGGCCAGCGTCGTCGGCCGGGTGCTGGCCCTTCGTCGCGGCGAGGAGACGTGGCGGGATGTCCGCCGCCCCCTGGCCCGGCTCTACGGCCGGGCCCTGGCCTTCCACGATCTGTTCTGGGCGGCCGCCGATGCTCTGGCCACCGGCATCGATAAGCGCACCGGCGGGGGCGATCAGGGGCCGCTTCACCGGGTCGTCGCCCGGCTCGATCGGGGCACGCTGCGCGTGGCCCACGCACTCCTGTTTTCGCTCTGTCATCGGCCCACCCGCCTCCAGTCGCTGGACCGTTGAGCCCTGCTATACTGACTCTTTAGCCGCTGGCCGGACATCGACTCCACCTGCACGGCGCCCGGGTTCCCGGGCCTGCCGTTCCCGGATAGGTGAAACCCCGCAATGCTCAACTCGCTCCTCACCAAGATCATCGGTTCCAAGGGCGATCGGTACCTCAAGAAGAAAACGCCGGTCGTGGCGCGGATCAATGAACTCGAGCCGCGCACCAAGGAGTTGAGCGACGAACAGCTGCGGGACAAACGCGCCGAGTTCGGCGGCCGGATCGACAACGGCGAGTCGTTGGAATCGATCCTGCCCGAGGCCTTCGCGGTGGTTCGCGAGGCCGGCCGCCGGGTCATGGGCATGCGGCACTACGACGTCCAGCTCATCGGCGGCATGGTCCTTCACGAGGGGCAGATCGCCGAGATGAAGACCGGTGAGGGCAAGACCCTCGTCGGAACCCTGCCGGCCTACCTCAACGGGGTGACCGGCAAGGGTGTCCACATCGTCACGGTCAACGACTACCTGGCCGGCCGCGACTCCGAGTGGATGGGCCGCCTGCATCGCTTCCTCGGGTTGTCCGTCGGCTGTATCCAGCACGAGATGAGCGACCGGGAGCGGCAGGAAGCCTACGCCTGCGACATCACCTACGGCACCAACAACGAGTTCGGCTTCGACTACCTGCGGGACAACATGAAGTTCTCCCTGGACGCCATGGTTCAGCGGGGACACAACTACGGCATCGTCGACGAGGTCGATTCGATCCTGATCGACGAGGCGCGTACGCCCCTGATCATCAGTGGTCCCGCCGAGGTCTCGACCGACAAGTACTACAACATCAACCGGATCATCCCCAAGCTCAAGCAGGGTGCGGTTACCCAGGGCGACAAGAAAGAGTACGAGGTCGAGCACACCGGCGACTACGTGGTCGACGAGAAGGCCAAGACGGTCACCCTGACCGAATCCGGCGTCGAGACCTGCCAGTCGCTGCTCGGTATCGAGAATCTCTACGACCCCGCCCACATGGACGTGTTGCACCACGTCAACCAGGCGCTCAAGGCCCACGTGCTGTTCAAGCGCGACGTCGACTACATGATCAAGGACGGCCAGGTCGTCATCGTCGACGAGTTCACCGGACGCCTGATGCCCGGCCGCCGTTGGAGCGACGGGCTGCACCAGGCGGTCGAGGCCAAGGAAGGGGTCAAGATCGAGCGGGAGAACCAGACCCTCGCCACGATCACCTTCCAGAACTATTTCCGTATGTACGACAAGCTCTCGGGCATGACCGGTACCGCCGACACCGAGGCGGTCGAGTTCGACAAGATCTACGGACTCGAGGTCCAGGTCATCCCGACCAACAAGCCGCTGGCCCGCATCGAACACCCCGACGTGATCTACCGCACCGAGGGCGAGAAGTGGGACGCGGTCGTCGACGAGATCAAGGATGCCCAGGGCAACGGGCAGCCGGTGCTGGTCGGCACCGTTTCGATCGAGAGCTCCGAGAAGCTCTCGGGGCTGCTGCGCCGCTCCGGCGTCAAGCACGTGGTGCTCAACGCCAAGTACCACGAGATGGAAGCGGAGATCGTGGCCCAGGCGGGCCGGCTCGGCGCGGTGACCCTGGCGACCAACATGGCCGGCCGCGGCACCGACATCCTGCTCGGCGGCAACCCGGAGTTTCTCGCGCGGCGCCGCCTGAGCGAGAAAGGGGTCAAGCCCGGCGAGACTGATGCGTCGACCTGGCAGGCCGCCTTCGACGAGGAACTGGCTACGGCCAAGGACGAGTGCGCCAAGGAGCACGACCAGGTCATCGACAGCGGCGGCCTGTACGTGATGGGCACCGAGCGCCACGAGTCTCGGCGCATCGACAACCAGCTCCGCGGCCGCGCCGGCCGTCAGGGCGATCCGGGCGCCTCCCGCTTCTTCCTCTCGCTGGAAGACGACCTGATGCGGATCTTCGCCAGCGACCGCATGCGCTCGGTGATGAAGACCCTCGGCATGGAGAAGGGGGTCCCGATCGAGTCCGGGATGGTCACCAAGGCGATCGAGCGGGCGCAGAAGCAGGTCGAGCAGCGCAACTTCGACATCCGCAAGCACCTGCTCGAATACGACGACGTCAACAACAAGCAGCGCAAGCAGATCTACGAGCTGCGCCGCGGCCTGCTCGAAGGCCGCGAGCAGAAGGAGTACGTCCTGGGCAAGGCCCGGGAGGTGCTCGAGTGGCTGATCCACGAACACATCGGCCAGAAAGATCCCGACGACTGGGACCACGCCGGCCTGCGGCAGCAAGTGATGCACTTCTTCGGCTTCGATCCGGAGCAGGAAGGCATCGAGGTCGAATCGATGGGGCTCGACGATATGGAGCCGGCGATCTGGGCCAGGGTCGAGGAGCGCTACGACGCCAAGGAAGAGAAGGTCGGCGCCGAGCTGATGCGCGGCTACGAGCGGCACATCCTGCTGCAGATCATTGACGGGTCATGGAAAGACCACCTGCTGGCCATGGATCACATGAAGGACGGCATCAACCTGCGGGCCTACGGCCAGCGCGATCCCCTCATCGAGTACAAGAAGGAATCCTTCGAGATGTTCACGTCGATGACGGAGCGGATCGAGAACGAGGCGGTGCGCTTCCTGATGCGCCTCGAGCCGATGACCGAGGAAGACCGCGCCCGCGAGGAAGACAAACGCCGGGCCGAGCAGCAGCGCATCTTCGAGGCGGCCTCCCGCTCCAAGGCCGGGGTCACGGCCAAGGGTGGGGTGACCACCGTCAAGAACAAGGACGCCAAGGTTGGCCGCAACGACCCGTGTCCCTGCGGCTCCGGCAAGAAGTTCAAGAAATGTCACGGAAAGGGAGCCGGCGGAGCGTAGGCCTGCCGATCCCACTCAAGAGGTTCCCTGGATGCTGAACACTCCGGTCCCTGAGGCTTTGACCTTCGATGACGTGCTGCTGGTACCCAACCGCTCTGCCGTGTTGCCCAGCGAGGTGTCGACCCGGTCGCGGCTGACCCGCGGTATCGAGTTGAGCGTGCCGCTGGTCTCGGCGGCGATGGATACGGTGACCGAGTCCGGCCTGGCCATCGCGATGGCCCAGGAAGGGGGCATCGGCGTCATCCACAAGAACCTCTCGATCGAGGCCCAGGCGGGCGAGGTCGACAAGGTCAAGCGCTCCGAGTCGGGAATGATCGTCGACCCGATCACCATGCGCCCCGACCAGAAGATCTTCGAAGCCCTCGAGGTGATGAGCCGCTACCGCATCTCGGGTGTGCCGGTGACCGACCCGGGCGGCAAGCTGGTCGGGATCCTGACCAACCGCGACCTGCGCTTCTGCGAGTCCAACGACCACGCCATCGAAAACCACATGACCTCCCGGGACCTGGTCACCGTGCCGGTCGGCACGACCCTGGCTCAGGCCAAGGAACTCCTGCACAAGCATCGCATCGAGAAGCTCCCGGTGGTCGACGGCGACTTCAGGCTCAAGGGGCTGATCACCGTCAAGGACATCCAGAAGCAGATCAAGTACCCCTTCGCCAGCAAGGACGACCTGGGCCGGCTGCGGGTCGGCGCGGCGGTCGGCACTGCGCCGGACACGATGGACCGGGTGGCTGCACTGGTGGCGGCCAACGTCGACATGATCGTCGTCGACACCGCTCACGGTCAGAGCGAGGGTGTGCTCAACATGACCGGACGCATTCGTGAGCGCTATCCCGATGTGCAGCTCGTCGCCGGCAACATCGCCACCGAGTCCGGTGCGCGGGATCTGATCGAGCGGGGCGTCGACGGCGTCAAGGTCGGGATGGGACCGGGCAGCATCTGCACCACCCGCATCGTCACCGGAAGCGGCATGCCTCAGCTGACCGCGATCTCCACCGCCTACAAGGCCTGCCTCGAGGCGGGTATTCCGCTGATCGCCGACGGCGGCATCAAGTTCTCCGGCGACGTGGTCAAGGCGTTGGCCTCGGGGGGCTCGACGGTGATGATCGGCTCGCTGTTCGCCGGCACCGAGGAAGCCCCCGGCGAGACCGTGCTCTACCAGGGCCGCACCTTCAAGGAGTATCGCGGCATGGGCTCCATCGGGGCGATGAAGCAGGGCTCCAAGGATCGCTACTTCCAGGACGAGTTCGACGAGAAGAGCCTGGTGCCCGAGGGCATCGAAGGCCGCGTGCCCTACAAGGGGCCGCTCTCGGCGCTGGTCCGCCAACTGGTCGGCGGCCTGCGGGCGGGGATGGGCTACGTCGGTTGCGGCGACATCAAGGCGCTCCACGAGGACGCGCGCTTCGTGCGGGTCTCGTCGGCGGGGCTGCGGGAGTCCCACGCCCACGACGTGATCATCACCAAGGAAGCGCCGAACTACCAGCTGGACTAGCCGCGGTCCTGCGCGGCGCCGTCATCGGGCCGGGGTTGGAAGGGGAGTGCGGGGTGTCGCTCAGGCGTCGCCGCGGTGCTCGCCGGGCTCGCCCTTGGACGGGATGATCTCGATGCGCCGTGAGCCTTCGCCGAGGTCGTAGAACACCACCCGGATCGCGCCGCGCTGATGGTAGCGGGGGAGCCGGTCGCCCCATTCGATCACGGCGATACCCCCCGACGAGAGGATCTCCTCGATACCGAGGGTGCCCAGTTCGTCGGGGTCGTCCTCGCTCATGCGGTAGAGATCGATGTGAAACAGCGGCGTCCGTCCGCCCTTGTACTCCTGGACCAGGGTGAACGACGGGGAGGTCACATCCTCGGGGGCGACGCCCAGTCCGGCGGCCACGCCGCGGGCGAAGACGGTCTTGCCCAGCCCCAGGTCGCCGTCGAGCAGGAGCAGTTCACCACCGGTGAGGGTCTTGGCCACGTTGCGGCCGAGCTCGAAGGTCTCCTCTTCACTGAGGGTGAAGATGGTTTCCGGCGCCGGTCCGCTGCTCTGGGCATTGCGCGGCCGGGCCATGCTGTCCTGGGGGTCGGGGCGTCTCGTATCTACCATGGTGTGAACCCTGTCTCTTCGATCAACGCTTCCATCGCGGCGCCGATCTGATCGATCAAATCGGTCGCGATCAGTGCTTCTTGACCCCGGGCCGCCGCGCCCCGGTCCCCGGCGTCCCCGTGAACATAGGTCCCCAGGCACGCGGCGTTCCAGGGGGAAAGCCCCCGGGCCAACAGCGCTCCTAGAATGCCCGTCAGGACGTCTCCGCTGCCGCCGGTCGCCATGCCCGGATTGCCCGTACTGTTGATTGCCGCGGCACCGTCGGGAGCCGCGATTACAGATCCGTTCCCCTTGAGCACCACCACCGCATCGGACTCGGCGGCGAGGCGCCGGGCGCATCCAAGGCGGTCGGCCTCGACTGCGGGGACGGTGACCCCCAGAAGCCTCGCGGCTTCGCCGGGGTGGGGCGTCAATACCAGGCCCGCCCGGTTGCGCAGCCGGAGCAATCCGCCGGGTCCCTCGGCGGCCACGGCGTTGAGGGCATCGGCGTCGATCACCGCCGGCCGGTCGGTGCCGTCGATCACCGCGAGCACCATCGCCCGGGTGCTGTCGGCAGTGCCGAGCCCCGGGCCGAGGGCCAGGGCATGTCTTTCGCCGGCCAGGTTCAGAATCTCTTCGACCGCTCGATCGCTGATCTCGCCGCCGTCGTTCTCATCCAGGCCGCAGGTCATCGCCTCGGCCTGCTGGGGCGCGAGATGCGGTTGCCCGCTGCGCGAGGTGGCGACGGTCATCAGGCCGACGCCGCTGCGCAGGGCACCCCTTGCGAGCAGAGCCGCAGCGCCGCTCTTGTCCCGGGAGCCGGCCACCGCCAGCAGATGCCCGAAGGTGCCCTTGTGGGCATCGGGGGCGCGGGGCTCGAGCAGGGGAGCCAGGGTCTCGGCATCGAGCCAGGACAGGCTGGCGTTCTCCGCCTCCACCGCGGCGTGGGGAATGCCGATGGGCAGCACCTGCAGTCCGCCGGTGTGGCGGGCGGCGTCCCCCAGCAACAGCGCAGGCTTGGGGCGGCAGAGGGTGTAGGTCGTATCGGCGAGCACGGCGACCCCTTCGACGTCGAGGTTGTCGGCGTCGATGCCCGAGGGCACGTCGATCGAGGCGACCGGGGTGGGGGAGGCGTTGAGGTCGAGGATCACCTGGCGCAACAGGCCCCGGGCGCCGCCGCGGATGCCGGTGCCGAGCAAGGCGTCGAGCACCACCGGCGTGCGGTCGATCCGGCCCCGCTGGGAGGACCAGCTCTCCTCGTCGGCCACCACGTGGATCGGCACGCCCGAGGCCCGGGCGGCGATCAGGTTGGTGCGGGCATCTCCCTGGAGGTCATCCTCGGCGGCGCAGAGCACCACGCCGACGGCACAGCCCCGGCGGGCCAGGTGCCGGGCGGCGACCAGCCCGTCGCCTCCGTTGTTGCCCTTGCCGCAGACGACGAGCACATGCTCCGCTGCTTCCTCGTAGTCCTCGAGCAAGGCCTCGGCGACCTCGCGGCCCGCCGACTCCATCAGCAGCAGGCCGGGGATTCCGAGTTCGTCGATGGTGCGCCGATCGACGGCGCGCATCTGATCTCCGGTCAGGATTTCCAAGGGTGCCTCCGAGAGCCGTGGGGGGCCGCGACCGAGGATAGCCAAACGGTTGGATGCCCGCCAAACCCGCGGACTGCGGGATCGCGGAAACCGAGGGGCAAGGCCTGCCAGGCAGCCGGGCTCGGGGTACAAAAGGGGCGGTGGGACAGCACGAGCCGGGCTGTGGGGCCCAGGCCGGGCGAGAGCGGTGGGCAAAAGAAAAGGGGTGGTGACGGGCGCCACCACCCCTTCATTGTTACGGCAGCCACGTTCTCCCTAAGGAGTTTTACCTCCCAAGGGAGGTGGGCAACTGGCTGGCCGGCAACGGCCCGCCCGAAACTGCCGCCGATTATTCCCCCCCGGTCTCCGGCAGTTTGGGCGGTCCCCCGATCCGAGTAGCTGGACTACTCGAACCGGCACAAATTTACGCTGTTCCGTGGCTCAGGTAAAGCCTGCAATTAGGACGGATCGTGATTTTTGCAGGACGGATTATGAAAGAAAACGGGACATATCTGGCAGGATGGATTATCCTTGCCGGGTTCGGGCCCTGCTCGCTCTCCCCGGAGACAGCAAACCCTGGCACGGGTCAAGACTCCAGCGGTGGGTCGTCGCTAAGACAAGACCTTCGCGGCGCGCTCCCGAAGGAACGACCGGAAGGCAGCAGGCGGGACGAATCGGCTCACGACCGATTCGTGTTGCATCGAGGTCGGGCTGCAATCCGCCGGGGAGAGCGAGCAGAACCCGAACATGCCAGCCGCTGCCAAACCATCCACCCCCCACTCTGAACAGTCCGGAAATACACGATTTCCGGCCAGACTCCGCGCCAGAACGGTCAGACCATACCCGTCTTTTGTGCACAGTGTCAAGAGGAAAATACCAGATGTCGGATCGTGATGACCGGGCTACCCAGGATATAGCGGTCCCCGGCGAATCGCGAGAAGTCGTGATCGAGGCCCTCTCCTCCGACGGCCGGGGTGTCGCCCGGGACGACGGACTGGTCTGGCTCGTGCGGGGTGGGTTGCCCGGAGACCGAGTGCGGGCGCGGGTTTCCAGGGCCCGGCGGCGTTTCGTCGAGGGGGAGGTCGACGCCCTTTTGGCTCCGGCGCCCGAGCGCCGGGAGCCCCCTTGCCCCGCCTGGTCCCGCTGCGGCGGGTGCCCCTGGATGCCGCTCCCCGAGGGGGAGCAGGCCCGCTGGAAGGGCAAGGTCGTGGCCGACGCCCTGCGGCGGATCGGCGGGATCGAGGCGGAGGTCGACCCGGTGGTCGCCTCGCCCCGGGCCCTGGGCTACCGCAACAAGGTGGAGTTCACCTATTCCAGGGAGCAGGGCAGCCCCGTGCTGGGCCTGTTCGGCCCCGGACGGCCGCCCCGGCTGTCCCGGATCGAGGCCTGCATGCTCCAGGGCACTGCGGCCAACGAGCTGCTGCGCAGCCTCCACGACCTGCTGCCTGAGGGCCCCTGGCAGAAGGCCCGGGTGGCGATTCGAAGCTCCCGGGTCCACGACGAGCTGCTGGTCGCGCTGCGCACCGAGCCCCGGGCGACCCCCGAGGCCCGGGCCCTGGCCCGGGAACTGCGGCGCCGCCACCCCCGGCTGGCCGGGGTGGTCGAGTGGCGCTCGGCGCCGGGACGGCGCGGGGACGCGACCTACTCCAAGCTCTCGGGCCGCACCTGGCTCCCCGAGGAGATCGGCGGCACCCGCTTCCGCCTGCCGGCGACGGCGTTCTTTCAGGTCAACCCCGAGGCGGCGGAGAAGCTGCTGGATATCGCCCTGGAAGAGGCGGGGGCGCTCTTCGGACTCAACGTGCTCGACCTCTACTCCGGCGTCGGCGTCCAGGCATTGACCGCGGCGCGCAAGGGAGCGACGGTGCAGGCCTGCGAGGCCGATGCCTCGGCCATCGAGTGCGGCCTGGAGGCCGCGGAGCGGGAGGGGATCGACAAGGTCCGCTTCCAGCAGGCCGAGGTCGGCCGCACCATGCGTGGCCCCGGCGACCCCGTCGACGTGGTGCTGGCCAACCCGCCGCGGGACGGGTTCGGTAAAGGCGTTGCGGAAGGCATTGCCCGGCGGAAGGCGAAGCGGGTGGTGATCGTCTCTTGCGATCCGGCGACCCTGGCACGGGACCTCAAGGCGCTGGTGGCGGAGGGATACCGGCTGGACCGGGTGCGCCCGGTGGATCTCTTTCCGCAGACGCCTCATGTGGAGACCGTGGCGTCGCTGAGTCGCTAGCCGGCTTGCTCTGGCTTCAGCCTACTTGGCGAAAGACCCTTCGATCTGGAGCCGAGCCTCCAGTGGTTCGCCGTCGAACCGAGTCGCATGGAGCGTCACCGTCGTCCGATAGGTTTCGCCCGCGGCCCATGAGACGCGCCCTCTGGGTGAGATCCAAGTCCGATTCGATCCCATCGATCCGGATATTCTGAAGGCGTCTACGATGCCGCCTTGTTCGGCGAGCATCTCCTTGTTGGGGCCGATGACCTCGATCCGAAGCTGTCCGTCGAGAATCGGTTCTGGTCTCTCTACGGAACCGAACTCGCTGACCTCGATCCCTTCGATCTCGATCGCAAGATGGATTGAGTCGACCGGTATTTCGGGGACGTCGAAGGTGCACTCGTGCGTCGTGCCGTTGGGTTCGATTCGCCCGCAGTCGATCTGGTACTGGGTCCAGCTCGTAGGTGCGAATTCGGTGATGGCGTACCCGTCCTCTTGATGAAGTTTGGGGTATCGCCAGCCGTAGAGCACGCTATTGACCCAGTCGGGAGTGAATGGACCTGCCACCACGGCAATTGCGTTCAAAGCCAACAGAAGCATGCCGGCGCCGATCAGGCTCGATGCCAAGAGAGCTGCCAGAATCGCGGGTAGCTTGCCGATTCGGGGCATGGTCGTCGCGATGAGCGTCCTATGGCACCGGAGCGCCGGCGACGGATGCCAGCAGGGCTTCAGTCAACAGCGTCTTGTTCACGTTGAAGCTGAGTTGACCCCGTAGCTTCTCGATCGAGCGGATCAACTCGGCGCCGCGGGCGGTCCCGAGGCGATGCCCCACCGCCTCGAGCCGTCCGGCCAGCCGCGCGTCGAGTAGGTGATCGGTCGGTGCTCCCGCCGCGGCGCGAGTGGCGTCTCGCAGCAGCTCCTCGAACAGGTCGAGGCCTTCCTGGAACACCGCGTCGTCCTTGTCGTGGACCGTGCCGACCAGTCCCGGCCATTCGGCGATGGCGCGAGGGGACGCGGTCAGCGCCTCGAGCACACCGAGGATCTCACCGCGGCGCGTCTCCAGACGCTTCAGGTCCAGCGATAGCGCAAGGCCGGGGCGGCCGCGGGAAAGGCTGGCCCGGGCCTGAGCCTCGTCCAGGTTCATTCCGCGCGCCTGCAGCGCATCGGCCAATTCCGCAGGGCGCATCGGGCCGAAGCGCAGGGCGAAGCAGCGGGAGCGGACCGTCGGCAACAGCATGTGGGCGCGTGATGCGACCAGCAGGATCACCGCGTCACCCGGCGGTTCCTCCAGCGTGCGCAGCAGGGCGTTCTGAGCCTCGGTGTTCATCCGGTCGGCCGGGTCCACGAGGAACACCCGCCGCCCGCCTTCCTTGGCGGCGAAACCGATGTGGTCGGTCATCTCCCGGATCTGAAAGATGCGGATGAAGTTGCTGAGGTCCTTCTCGGCTTCGCCTTCGTCGTTGTCGCTCATCGGCGCCCGGTCGCGGATCTTCTTCGAGACCCGGCGCACCACCAGCAGGTCCGGATGACTGCGGGAGGCGACCCGCGTGCAGGAAGAACAGGTGCCGCAGGCCTCCCGGTCGGAGGTCTCGCAGAGCAGGGTCGCCGCCAGCGCCCGGGCGAAGGTGCCCTTGCCCACGCCCGAGGGACCGGTCAACAGGATGCCGTGGGGCAGGCGATCCCCTTCGATGACCCGTTGCAGCAACTCGACGGCGTGTTCGACGCCGAGCATCTCGCTGAAACGGACCAGCCCGCTCACCTTGAGATCTCCCTGAGCGAAGGCCACAGGTCGGTGACCGCCGAGAGCACCCGGGCTTCCACCTCTTCCTCGGTGCCGTCGCCGGAGATCAGGCGGAAGCGTCCCGGCTCGGCACCGGCCAGTTCCAGATAGCCGGCGCGCACCTTCTGGTGGAAGCGAATCTGTTCTGCCTCGAAACGGCCTTCCTCGGCCTCGAGGCCCAGGTCCCGGTTGCGCGCCCGGGCCCGTGCGATGCCGTCTTCGGGATCGAGATCGATCAGCAGCGTACGGTCCGGCCGTCGATCCAGGGGCGGGGCTGCATGGAGCTCCAGCACCCGGTCGACGCCGAGTTCCCGGCCGTAGCCCTGGTACGCCAGGGTCGCATCCAGGTAGCGGTCGCAGAGCACCACCGCACCCCGCTCGAGGGCGGGTTCGATCACCTCACTCAGATGCTGAGCGCGATCCGCCGCGTAGAGCAGCAGCTCCGTCGATGGGTGGGGCGGTTCCCCTTCGGTGGAGAGCAGCACCCTGCGCAGCGCCCGGCCGATGTCCGTCCCGCCGGGTTCCCGGGTCAACACCACGTCGACGCCGCAGGTGTGGAGGTGAGCGCTCAGCCGCCGGATCTGGGTCGACTTGCCCGAGCCCTCGATTCCCTCGAAGGTGAGAAACACGCCGCTCATCGGGCCGCGATCGGTTGGTTCTCGAAGTAGGCCGCGGCGGCTGCGCAATCCCGGGCGATCTGGTCGGCCAGGGCGTCGGGTCCGTCGAAGCGCTGTTCGTCCCGCAGGTGCGCCAGGAAGCGGACCTCGACCCGCTCGCCGCGCAGCTCCCCTTCGAACTCCAGCAGATGGCACTCGACGGTCGGCTTCTCGGCGTCGCCGAAGGTCGGGCGCAATCCGACGTTGGTCACCGACGGATAGCGCCGGGTACGGGCCAGGCACTCGGTCACGTAGACCCCGGCACGGGGCCACAGCTCATTCTCGGCATCGACGTTGGCGGTGGGGAAGCTGAGCCCGGCGCCTCGCCCTTCCCCGGCGACCACCTCGCCGCTGACGGCGAAGGGGCGGCCCAGCATGCGGGTCGCGCCCTCGACATCTCCCTCGGAGACGGCGGCGCGAATCGCGGTGGAGGAGACGGTCATGCCCTCGGTGCGCACCTGCTCGACGCCGACCACATCGAAGCCCTGCTGGGCACCGATGCGTTCCAGGACGTCGATATCCCCCTTGCGGCCCCGGCCGAAGCGGAAGTTGCGGCCGACCCGCACCGCCTGCAGGTCGATGCGGCTGCGCAGATGGCTGAAGAAGTCCTCGCCGGTCTGGCCGGCGAGCTCCCGGGTGAACTCGAGGATCCAGACCGCGTCGAGGCCGGCCTCTTCCAGGGTGTCCAGCTTTTGCCGGCGGGTCTGCATCAGCCGGGGTGCGGCGTGGGGCGCCAGCACCCGGGTGGGATGCGGGTCGAAGGTGATCAGCAGCGAGCGGGCGTTGCGGCGCGCCGCCTCGGCCTTGACCTGTTCGAGGATCGTGCGGTGCCCCCGGTGTACGCCGTCGTAGTTGCCGATCGTGGCCACGACCGGCCCGCTGTTCTCGGGGCAACCGTCGAATCCGTTCCAGATGTCCATCCGGGTCCTCGGCGGCCGTCGGCCGCGGGTGGTTTACATCAGGTACAGCGCCAACTGCAGGACCAGATTGGCGTAAACCCCCGCCATCAGGTCATCAGCCATGATACCAACTCCGCCGTGGAGCTTCTCGAACTGCCGCGCCGGAGGCGGCTTGACGATGTCGAACAGCCGGAACAGCAGGAAGCCGGCGATCAGCGTCCACGGGGTGATCGGCACGAACAGCAGGGTCACCATCTGGCCCGCGATTTCGTCGGCGACCACTCGCCCCGGGTCTTCCTGGCCCCAGGCCCGGGACGCCCGCTCGGCGGCCCAGATCCCCACCAGGGTCACGACGACCGTACCGGCGACCGCCGGGATCCAACCCAGCGGGTTCAGCAATGCGATGAACAGCAGGCCTGGGAGGGAGCCGAAGGTGCCCGAGGCGATCGGGGCGTAGCCGGTGCCGAATCCGGTGGCGATCACCAGGCAGAGCAGGCCCGGCGAGGACGAGTCACGCTGCGCCAACGATCCGCCCCACCAGGTCGTAACCCAGAACCTCGGTCAACTCGACGTTGACGAACACGCCGGGGCGGGCCACGCCGTCGTTGATCAACACCTGGCCGTCGACGTCCATCGCCTGGCCGCGCATCCGGCCGACCAGCAGATGGTCGGTGTCCGGGTGGGCGCCCTCGACCAGCACCTCGACGGTGCGTCCGACCCGCTCGGCGTTGCGCTCGGCGGCGATCGACTGCTGCAACTCCATCAACCGGTCCCGCCGCTCGGCTTTGAGTTCGGCGGGCACGTCATCGGCGAGCTCCGCCGCCCGGGTTCCCCCCTCGTGGGAGTAGAGGAACACACCGAGATGATCGAAGCGCGCGTCGCGGACGAAGGACATCAGCGAGTCGAACTCTTCCTCGGTCTCACCGGGGAACCCGACGATGAAGGTGCTGCGCATCACCGCCTCGGGCATCGCCTGGCGGAAGCGTCCCAGCAGTTCCAGATGGCTGTCGCCCGAGCCACCCCGGCGCATCCGTTTGAGCATCTCGGGGTGGGCGTGCTGAAGCGGCATGTCGACGTACTTGAGCACTCGCGGCCGCTCGGCCATGGTCCGGATCAACCGCTCGGTCACGGTGTTGGGATACAGGTAGTGCAGCCGGATCCAGCGCAACGCCTCGACGCCGTCGAGGGCCTCGAGCAGCCGGGCCAGGCCTTCCTTCTCGCCGCGGTCCCGGCCGAAGTGGCTGGAGTCCTGGGCGATCAGGTTGATCTCCCGGGTGCCGTCGGCGGCCAGCGCCCCGGCCTCGGCAACGATGCTCTCGATGGTGCGGGAGCGGAAGCCGCCGCGGAAGTTGGGGATCGCGCAGAACGAACAGGTGTGGTCGCAGCCCTCGGCGATCTTGACGTAGGCCGACCAGTTGGCGGTGGCCCGGCGCCGGGGTGCGTTGTGATCGTAGAGATAGGTCGAGCGGCCCCAGCCGCTGTCATCGAGGACCGCCGCCTCGTCGCCGCCGGTCACCGCAGGTACCGGGCCGCCGGCCGCCGGTTCCGCGGGCAACACCCGCAGGGGATCCGCAACCGCAGGCGGGGCAGGCTGCGGCGCCGCCTCACCGGAGCGGGGCACCGCTCCCGCCTCGATCACCACCTGCTCCAGTTGATCGAGTCCGACGAAGGCGTCGACCTCGGGCAGGCTCTTCTTCAACTCGTCGGCGTAGCGCTGAACCATGCAGCCGGCGACCACCAGCCGCTTGAGCCGTCCGGTCTTCTTCAGTTCGGCAGCGTCGATGATGGTGTTGACCGACTCTTCCCGGGCCGCATCGATGAAGCCGCAGGTGTTGACCACGATCACGTCCGCCTCGGCCGGATCCTGCACGAAGGCGCAGCCCGCCCGGTCCAGGTGGCCGAGCATCACCTCGGAGTCCACCAGGTTCTTGGCGCAGCCGAGGCTGATCATGCCGATGCGGATCGGTTCGCGGTCGGTCTGCGATCCGGCGCTCATCGCGGCGAAGGGCTCACGGATAGAGGCGGTGGATCTGGCGCGGGTAGGGGATCGTCTCGCGCAGATGCGGGATCCCGCACAGCCAGGTCACGCAACGCTCGATACCCATGCCGAAGCCTGAGTGGGGCACCGATCCGTACTTGCGGATATCGAGGTACCACTGGAAGGCCTCGACCGGGAGGTCGTGAGCCTTGATCCGTTCGAGCAGCAGGTCGTGATCGTGGACGCGCTGGGAGCCGCCGATGATCTCGCCGTAGCCCTCGGGAGCCAGCACGTCGACACCCAGGGCCTTGGTCGGGTCGTCGGCGTCGGGCTGCATGTAGAACGATTTGATCTCGGCAGGCCAGTGGGTGACCATCACCGGCTGATCGAAGCGTTCGGTCAGGAGCGTTTCGTCCAGGGCGCCGAAGTCGCTGCCGTTCTCGAACAGCGGTGCACCGGCCTCCTTCATCTTGGCCTGGGACTCGGGCTCCATCAGGATCTTGGCCGCCTCGTCGTAGGTGATCCGCGGGAACGGCACCTTCACCCGTTCGAGGCTGGTGGTGTCCCGCTCGAGAATCTTCAGCGGTTCGGCGCAGCGGTCGAGGACCCGGCCGACGATGTAGCTGATGAAGTCCTCGGCCAGCTCCAGGAGCTGCGGCAGCTCCATGAAGGCGACCTCGGGCTCGACCATCCAGAACTCGGTGAGGTGGCGGCGGGTCTTGGACTTCTCGGCGCGGAATGTCGGGCCGAAGCAGTAGACCTTGCCGAAGGCCATACAGGCCGGTTCGAGGTAGAGCTGCCCCGACTGGGCCAGGTAGGCCGTGGTGTCGAAGTATGGGGTCTCGAACAGAGTGGTCGTGCCCTCGCACGCCGCCGGGGTCAGAATCGGCGAATCGATCAGCACGAAGCCGCGCTCGTAGAAGAAGTCGCGGCAGGACTGCACCACCTCGTTGCGGATCCGCAGCACCGCCTGGGGGGTGCGAGAACGGAGGTACAGGTGGCGGTTGTCGAAAAGGAACTCGACGCCGTGCTCCTTGGGCTGGATCGGGTATTCACCCGCCTCGTGGATCACCTGCAGGTCGACGATGCTGAGTTCGTAGCCGCCGGGCGCGCGCTCATCGGCCCGCACCTTGCCGGTAATCGTCAGCGACGATTCCAGCGGCAGGCGGTCGCACTGTTCGAACAGTTCTTCGGAGACGTCCTTCTTGAAGGCGATGCACTGGAGATAGCCGGTTCCGTCGCGCAAGACCAGGAACTTGATCTTGCCCGAGGAGCGCTTCTGATAGAGCCAGCCCTTGAGGACGACCTGCTCATCGACGTGCTGAGCAAGCTCGCCGATGTAGACGAAGTCGCGTTTCACGTTGTTATCCTGCCTCTTCTTCCTTGCGCTTCTTGTACTCGGCGACGATCTTCTCGCGGACCATCGCCGGTGCCTCGTCGTAGTGGTCGAATTCCATGTGGTAGGTGCC
Organism: Acidobacteria bacterium Mor1; assembly: GCA_001664505.1. Classification (GTDB taxonomy): domain Bacteria; phylum Acidobacteriota; class Polarisedimenticolia; order Polarisedimenticolales; family Polarisedimenticolaceae; genus Mor1. The sequence continues at coordinate 1,196,206 of CP011806.1, read as the reverse complement.
CCGATCGGAGGTCACCGACTTGAGGGTCGACGCGTAGTCGAGCATCTCGGCCAACGGCACCTGGGCGCGGATGATCTGTTCTCCACCCTGAGCCTCCATGCCCTGGGGCTTGCCCCGCCGGGAGCTCAGGTCGCCCATGATGTCGCCCATGCACTCCTCGGGCGCGGTGATCTCGACGTTCATCACCGGTTCGAGGATCGTCGGCCGGACGCTCTTCATGCATTCCTGGAACGCCAGGGAGCCGGCGATCTTGAACGCCATTTCCGACGAGTCGACGTTGTGGTATTTGCCGTCGACCAGGGTCACCCGGAAGTCGATCAGCGGGTTGCCCGAGAGCACGCCGCGCTCGGCCGCTTCGGCGATGCCCTTCTCGACGGCGGGGCGGTAGTTCTGGGGGATCGAGCCGCCGAAGATCTTGTCGACGAACTCGAAGCCCTTGCCCCGGGCGAGCGGTTCCATGTGGATCACGCAGACGCCGAACTGGCCGCGGCCGCCACTCTGTTTCTTGTGCTTCCCTTCGACGTTCTCCACGCTGCGGGTGATCGTCTCGAGGTAGGGCACCTTGGGCGGATGCAGGATCGCCTCGGCGCCGAACTTGCGTTTCATCTTGGCCAGGTTGACCTCGACGTGGACCTGGCCGCTTCCGGAGACCAGCAGTTCGTTGGTCTGGGGATCGCGGCTGATCTTGAGCATCGGGTCTTCCTCGGCGAGGCGGAGCAGTGCCGAGTTGATCTTCTCTTCATCGCCCTTGGACTTGCCCTCGACGGCGAAGGAGATCGCCGGCTCCGGGAAGTTGATCGCCGGGTACTTGATCGGATCGCCGGCGGCGGCCAGGGTGTCGCAGGTCTGGGTGTCCTTGAGCTTGGGCACGGCGCCGATGTCGCCGGCGCGTAGCTCGTCGATGTTCTCGAGGTTCTTGCCCTGGATCAGGGAGGCGGCGCCCATGCGTTCGCTGCTGTCCCGCTGCATGTTGTTCAGGGTGGTGTCGCTCTTGATCGTGCCGGTCATGACCCGGAACAGCGACAGCCGGCCGGCGAAGGGGTCGGCGATGGTCTTGAACACGAAGACCGAAGCGGGCTGGTCCGACGACACCGGGCGGCTCACCGGTCCGCCGTCGGCGTCGGTTCCCGAGACCTCACCCCGCTGATCGGGGCTCGGAACCAGTTCGACGACGCTGTTCAACATTCCGTGAACGCCGATGAGCTTGAGGCCGGAGCCGGCGAGAATCGGGAAGACCTTGCGCTCGCGCACGGCGGCGGCGAGACCGGAGGTGAAATCCTCCTCGGCGAGTTCCCCCTCCTCGAAGAACTTCTCCATCAGGGCGTCGTCGGTTTCGGCGACCATCTCCATCAGCGCCGCGCGGGCTTCCTCGACCGCTTCGCTCATGTCCCCGGGGATGTCTCCCTCCTGGACCTTGCCGTCGGCGCCACCGATCAGCGCCTTCTTGTGCACCAGATCGACCACACCGCTCAAGTCCGACTCGGAGCCGATCGGAAGCTGCACCGGCAAGGCGGTGCGGCCGAAGCGCTCCTGGATCGCCTCGACGCAGCGGTCGAAGGAGGCGTTCTCGCGATCGAGCCGGCTGACCGAGAACATCACCGGCAGGTTGGCTTCCTCGGCGTACTTGAAGGTCCGGGCGGTGATCACCTCGACCCCGGAGACCCCTTCGACCAGGATCAGCGCGGCATCGGCCACCGCGAGGCCCGCCTGGGCGTCGGCGACGAAGGCGGCGTAGCCGGGGGTATCCAGCAGGTTGATCTTCTTGTTCTGCCACTCCAGGTGGGCGGTTGCGACCTGCAGCGAGATCTTGCGCTCGATCTCTTCTTCGTCGAAATCGGTGATCGTGTTGCCTTCGTCCACGTTCCCGTGGCGCTTGGCCGCACCGCCGACGAACAGCATGGCCGAAGCCAGGGTCGTCTTGCCCGAATCCCCGTGCCCGCAAAGGGCGATATTCCGCAGGTCTGGAGTGTCGTAAACCTTCATCAATGCGCTCCTTTCGCGCCGGACCGAGTCGAAACCCGGAATATACCACAGGGCGGGGGTTCCAAGACCTCCGGAGCGGCGCCGAAAAACACCGTCGGGACAGGCATTTGGCGCTTTCTTGACCCTCCCGGGGGCGGACCCTAGCTTTGACCCCATCTTGGGAATTTTTCCGGGCCGGCAGGGTCCGGATTGGAGTGGGTCTGGTGATTGTTGCTTGTCCGAAGTGCGATACGTGCTTCCGGCCTCCCGCGGGGACGCCGTCGTCGGCGCGGGCCCGGTGCGGCCGCTGCAACGCCCTGTTCTCGATGGTTCCGGTGGGGAGCGCCTTCCAGGTGGTCGACGTCAGGGCGGCTAGCGCCCCGAGCGCCGTCCCGGCCGCTCCTCCGGTCCAGATGACCATCGGGCTGGACGACCCGACCCTGGCGCCCAAGGTCGAGAATTCCGCCCTGAATTTCGACGGAGCGTCGACCCAGGTGCTGTCCTACAGCGTCGTGGCCGAGGCTCTGGGCGAGGAGCTCCCGGCGGCTCAGGCCCCGGCGAGCCCTGCTGCCGCAGTTCCGGCTCCCGCGGAGCCGGCCGCCGAGGCGGCGGTCGAGGCGGCCCCGGTTCCGTCGGGCCCGGCCTCGCTGGTTCAGCAGCCGCCGATGGCGCCCGAGGTCCCGGCCGCGCCCGAGGCCCCGAAAGCGGCCGCACCGGAGCAATCCGCCGCCGAGCCGCCGGCTCCCGCAGTCGGCAGCAGCACGGTAATGGCGACCCCCTCGGAGTTGGGCATCCAGATCCCCGAACTTCCGCCGATGCCCGACGATGCCGCCGGGGACACGCCGGCTGCTCCCGAGCCCAAGGCCAAGTCCAGGAAGAAGGCCAAGGCGAGCAACGCGGCCGGCGCCGAGGCCTCCGCTGCCAAGGCGGCGGCGGGTCCCTCCCGCGGGTTCCTCAGCTCCCTGGGCAACATTCTTTTCGGCGTCTTCGCGTTCGTCGCCGGCGGTGCCGGCGGCTACGCGGCAGCCCTGCATCTCCAGGAAGACTTCGTGATCTGGGCGCCGGCAGGCGGGTTCATCGCCCTGGCGGTCGTCGCTCTCGGGCAGTTGGTATGGAAGCGTCGGAAGCGCTGAGCGGGCGCCCGGCCGCCACACCCGAGGAAACCGATTGTCCCCGCTGCCAGGGCCCGCTGTCGGTCTTGCCGGCCACGTCGATACACAGTCTCGGCTTCAAGCTTGTTCGGCGCTGCCTGCGTTGCGGCAGCCGGCGCACCATCGGCCACGCGCCGTGCTGGGTCTACACCTGCACCGGTTGCGGCCTGCCCTTTACCGGGAACGAGCTGCTCGACCGGGAAGCCCAGCGCTGCGACGAGTGCCGTAGCTCCGAGGAGTTCATCGCCGATCCGGTTCCGGCGTTGGTCCAGGCGACCGAGGTCGAGATCCGTTCCGCGCTACGGGATCTGTGGCGCTTCGTTCGCGGGCCCGGTCTCGACACCTATCTGAACCAGATTCTGCGGGAGGTCGCTCCCCACATCCCGGGCGCTCCGCGTCACGGCAACGTGGTGGTCTGCGACGAATGGACGGTGCGCAGCCTGGCGCTGCCCTCGGGCACCATCGTGGTTTCTCTGGGCCTCCTGGCCACCCTCAACGACGAGGCGGAGCTGGTGTTCGTGCTGGGGCACGAGTTGGCCCATGCGGCCGGTGGCGACGCCGCCGTGCGGCTGCTGCGGCTCGGCTTCCACGGCATCGTGCGGGATACCGAGGCGGCCGGCGGACTGACCTGGGCCTGGGCTGCGGAAGACCTGACCCGCATCGGTTACGGACGCGAACGGGAACTCGCGGCGGACGATCTGGCGCTGCGGGCCATGTGCGCGATGCACTACGACGTCACCTCGGTCGAGCGGTTGTTGAACCGGATCGAGCAACGCATGGAGCAGGGCGATCCCGCGTTGGCCGAGCTCGCCGTGTCCCATCCGACACCCCGGGAGCGGGCGAGACGGCTCGATCTTTCGGTCCGCTGGCGCCGCCGGGACCTGGCCGAAGCCCGGGTCAACCGCGAGGTGTTCCGCAGGGCTTCCGGGCACGATGTGTTGAAGGCCGAGCTGGATCCGGTCGATTTCCCCGTCGAGGCGGCCGTCGAGATCCCCGAGCTCTCCCGCGGGCGTGAGATCTCCTGGCCCTGGATCGGAATCGGTGCCGCGGCGGCGTTGGTCGCCTCGGTCGCCGCCCTCTGGTTGTTCTAGCCCCGCAGGGCTCTCCGGCGCGACTCTCCCCTCGATTGGAATCCGGGGCGGCCTTGTGTCACCCTTCCGGCCATGCCCAGGCTCGGAGCTCACATGTCGATCGCCGGCGGCGTACCTCGCGCCATCGAGCGGGCGCTCTCGGTAGACGCCACGGCGCTTCAGATCTTCGTCAAGAACAACAACCAGTGGCGGGCCAAGCCCTTCGCCGACGGCGAACCTGAAGCGTTCCGTCAGGCGGTGTCCGACGCCGACCTCGGCGAGGCGCTGATCGCCCACGCCAGCTACCTGATCAACGTCGCCTCGCCCGACGAGGCGCTGTGGAACAAGTCGATCGAGGCCCTGGCCGTCGAGTTGCGGCGTTGTGCCGAGCTGGGGGTTCCGGGTCTGGTCCTGCACCCGGGCTCCCACGTGGGGCAGGGGGTCGAGGCGGGGCTCGAACGGGCGGCTGCCGGTCTCGACCGCGCCCTGGAGCAGGCGGAGGGGCCGACGCGGATCCTGCTCGAGATCACCGCGGGGCAGGGCAGCAACCTCGGTTGTTCCTTCGAACAGCTCGCCGGGATCCTGGATCAGGTCGCGGTACGTGACGGCTACGGGATCTGCTTCGACACCTGTCACGCGTTGGCCGCCGGCTACGAGTTCCGCGACGCCGAGTCCTACGCCGAGACCTTCGACGCCCTCGATCGCGCCGTCGGGCTCGACTCCATCGCGGCGTTCCATCTGAACGATTCGAAGATGCCCCTGGGAAGCCGCCGCGACCGCCACGAGCACATCGGCAAGGGCGAGCTCGGCCTCGAGCCCTTCCGGCTGCTGCTCAACGACCCGCGCTTCGAACAGGTGCCGATGGTGCTGGAGACGCCGAAGAACAAGGACCTGGAAGACGACCGGGTCAACCTGGCGACGTTGCGCGGCCTGATCGCATCGTGAAGCGAAGCGACTTCGATTTCGATCTCCCGGCGGAGCAGATCGCCCAGGAGCCGCTGCCGCGGCGTGACGCTTCGCGCTTGATGTTGCTCGACCGCCGCAGCGGTGCGATCGATCATCGCCGCTTCGAGGAGCTGCCCGGGCTGCTCGCCCCCGGCGACCTGCTCGTCAGCAACGACACCCGGGTGATTCCGGCCCGCTTGGAAGGGCGCAAGCCAAGTGGCGGCAAGGTCGATCTGCTGTTGCTGGAACCCATCGGGGGCGAGGCCGACTGCTGGGACGCCCGGGTTCGCGCGTCCCATGCGCCGAAGCCGGGGACGGTGATCGAGATCGACGACGACCTCGAGATCGAGGTGCTCGGCCGCGAGGGGGAGACCTTTCGACTGCGCCTGCGCAGCGTGTCCGGGGATGTCGCGGCTGCGATCGAACGCTGCGGCGAGATGCCGCTTCCGCCCTACATCAAGCGGGCCTCGGGAGATCACCGCAGCGCCGCCGACCGGGAGCGCTACCAGACGATCTTCTCGCGAAACCCGGGCGCGGTGGCGGCACCCACGGCGGGGCTTCATTTCAGCGAGGAGATTCTCGCGGCCCTCGGTGAACGGGGGGTCGAGACCGCGCGGTTGTCGCTCCACGTCGGTCCCGGCACCTTTTCGCCGATGCGGGTCGAGCGCATCGAAGAACACCGCATGCACGCCGAGCGCTACGCACTGCCCGAGGAGGCTGCCGAGGCCATCGCGGCCTGCCGCCGGCGCGGGGGGCGGGTGATCGCCGTCGGGACCACCGTCGTGCGCACCCTCGAGCATCGTGGACGGGATGGTGGCCGGGTCGAGCCGGGGGAGGGTAGCTGCGATCTCTTCATCTATCCCGGGTACGAATTCGGCGTCATCGACGGGATGATCACCAACTTCCACCTGCCCCAGTCGACCCTCTTGATGCTGGTCTCCGCCTTCGCCGGACGGGAGCGGGTCCTGGCGGCCTACGCCGAGGCGGTGCGCTCGGGGTATCGCTTCTTCTCCTACGGCGATGCGATGATGGTGCGGTGATGGGTACCTTCGGATTCAAGGTCGAGGCGGTCGACGGCCCGGCCCGTGCCGGTGTGGCGAGGTCGGGGCACGGAGATTTCCTTACGCCGGCCTTCATGCCGGTGGGGACCGCCGGCACGGTCAAGGGCATCACCACCGCCGAGCTGCGGGTGGCGGGTGCCGACATCGTGCTGTCCAACACCTATCACCTGTTTCTGCGTCCCGGGCATCGGGTCATCGGTGAACTGGGCGGGCTGCATCGTTTCATGAACTGGTCCGGCCCGATCCTGACCGACTCCGGCGGTTTCCAGGCGTTCTCCATGGCCGACCGGGTCAAGATGGACGACCGGGGCTTCGAGTTCAGTTCGATCCTGGACGGCAGCCGGCATCTGCTGAGTCCCGAACTCAGCATGGAGATTCAGGCCGCCCTGGGGTCCGACATCGTGATGGTGCTCGACGAGTGCCCGGCGCTGCCGGCTCCCCGCAAACGGCTGGAAGAGGCGGTCGCCCGCACCACGGCGTGGGCCCGGCGCTGCGTCGAGTCCTACGACGGCCCCGGTGTGCTGTTCGGCATCGTGCAGGGGGGCACCTGCATGGATCTACGGGAGCGCAGCGCCGCCGAGCTGCAGGAGATCGGTTTTCCCGGCTACGCCGTCGGAGGCGTGGCGGTCGGAGAACCCGAGGATCAGATCGCCGGTATCGCGGGCCGCACGGCGGCGTTGCTCCCCGAAGACAAGCCGCGCTACCTGATGGGGGTCGGCCGGCCCCAGGATCTGGTCGAGGCGGTGGCCCGCGGGCTCGACATGTTCGACTGCGTGATGCCGACCCGCAACGCCCGCAACGGCACGCTCTTCACCTCCCGGGGCAAGGTCAACATCAAGCGCGCCGGCCACCAACGGGATCCGTCCCCCCTCGATCCCGAGTGCGACTGCGAGGCCTGCACCAAGTACAGCCGGGCGTACCTGCGCCACCTGTTCATGTCCAACGAGATCCTCGGCCATCGCCTGCACACGATCCACAACCTGACCTTCTATCTGCGGCTGATGCGCCGGATGCGCGCGGCGATCTTCGAGGGACGCTTCGAGGCCTTCCGTCGCGAGTTCATGTCCAGCCCGGCCGTCGGCGTGGAGCCCTGATTCCGATGGCCGGCCGCGATCTCGTCTTCATCGGCGATGCCCATCTCGATCGGGACGATCCCGATCTTCCCGATTTCCTCGCAATGCTCGAAGCTCTGAAGCAGACCGCCCGCCGGGTGGTGCTGATCGGCGACCTGTTCAACCTCTGGATCGGCCGCCGGGAGATGGAACAGCCCCACCAGACCGCGGTGCTGAAGAAGCTCGCCGAGTTGCGGGCCGCCGGGATCTCGGTGCACTACGTGGAGGGCAACCGGGATTACCGGATCGCTCCGGCCTACATCGGAGAGTCCCTCGACGGGGCGGGGGATCAGGGTATCCACGAGGAGCAGGGCGGGCTGCGGCTCTACGCGATTCACGGCGACCTGGTCAACCGTGACGACAAGCAGTATCGCCGTTGGCGCTGGTTCAGCCGCACGCCTCTGTTCTGGGGGCTCTTCCGGTTGTTGCCCCGGCGGCGCAGTTTGAAGCTCGCCGAGGACCTCGAAACCCGGCTGCGTCGGACGAACCTGGCCCACAAACAGGTCTTTCCCGAGGAGCAGGTGCGGAGCTACGCCGCCGAGTTCCTGGCGGACCATGACGCGGTGATCCTCGGACACTTCCACGTGGAGAAGGTGTTGGAGGCGCAGCCGCCGTCGCCGCCGGGCAAGATCTGGATCTTGCCGCTTTGGAAGGACGACCGCCGCTACCTGAGGATCACCCCCGAGGGAGAGATCGGTTTCGTCGATTCCTGACCCGGACCGGGTAGCTACTTGGACGAACCGCTTTCGCTCGACCGCGCCGGGGTGCGGATCATGAACTTGCGATCCAGCGGCTGATAGTCGTCGGCGGACTCGACCAGTGACTTGGCCGTGGTGCGCGGGAAGCCCATCACCTCGACCCGCGGGCCCATGCGCTTGACCCGGTTGACCAGGGAGGTGAAGTCGCCGTCGCCGGATACCAGCACGACCACGTCGAGGCTCGTCGCGGCATCGAGGATTTCGAGGGCCATCTCCATGTCCCAGTCACCCTTCATCGAGCCGTCGGAGCGGACCTTCAAGGTCTTGCGCCGCACCTCGAAGGCCTTCTGCTGCAGCCGGGAGATGAAGCCGGACTGATCGATTTCCTTCGACTCGACCACGTAGGCCTTGGCCTGGATCAGCCGGCGTTCCCGCACCGCCGCCTGGAGCAGGGCGTCGAAGTCGAGTTTGCCCTTCAGCTGCCGGGCGCCGTAGTACATGTTCTGCACATCGACGAAGACGCCGACCCGGTCTCCCTTGCCCGGCCGCGGCTTTCGGGTCGCCGCCTGGCGCGCCTTCTTCAGCGAGCGCAGCTCGGTGCCGAGCTGTTCGAGCAGCTCCCGGGTGTCCTTCTGCTCCTTGCGGCGGTCGCGCCGCATGCCGGCCATCTCCTTCTGCAGCCCGCCGATCGCCTCGAGCAGCGGGTCCAGCGAGCCTGCGGGCAGGGTGGCGGTCGGAACCGTCTCGGCCTGTTTCTCGATGCCGTGGGTCAGTTTGCGTTGCTGGGTGGTCAGTGAACGCACTGCCTTGGCCAGTTTGTCCATCTGCTCGGCGGCGGGGGGCGGAGCGCTCTCCGGTGCAGCCTTCTTGAACTGTTCGATCTGTTCCCGCAGCCGTGAGACCAGAAGGCGGGACTCCGCCAGCTCACCCTTGCGCTGGATCAGGTCCCGCTTCAGTTTCTTCTGTTCGTCCCGGGACTTGGTCAGCCGGGTGTGCTGCGCCTTCTGCTTCTTCTGCAGGTCGGCGAACTTCTTTTCGAGCTGGGCGGTTTCCTTGGCTGCGGCCGCCGGAGGTTGGGCCCGGGGCCAGACACCCGGCTCCTTGAGCAGCGCGCCGAGCCGTTGATCGAGGCCGTTGCCGCCGTTGTCCCGGGCCAGCAGGAACAGGTGCAGGCCGAGCTTGCGGCTGCGGCCCGGATCCAGGGCGTCGAGGGCGGCCACCTTCTTCTCGTCGGACAGCCGGTTCCAGCTGCGCTGCTGGGCGGCGGTCTCCTTGCGCAGGGCCTTGAACAACGCCTTGGCGGTGGCGTCCTCTTTCTCGGCGCGCTCGGCGAGGTCGCTGAGGAGGCGGTCGCGGGTCTGGGAACGGGTGCGCATGCCGGGATAGCTCAGGCCGCAGGTGTTGGCCAACCGGACCAGCCGGTTCTTGTCGAGCAGGTCGTCCAGAACCCTGGACAGGCCTCCCCGACCCAGCTTGTCGAGCAGCACCTTATCCGGCTGTTCCACCGCGTTCTCCTGGAGGACTTTGCGTGTAAGTCCTTCGGGGTGAGATGTTTGGAGTGCTTCGCGCCGAAGGGTCTACGGGCCTTAGTATAGCATTCGCCCATGATCCTCGGTATCGGTCTCGACCTGGTGGAATTGCCCCGATTCACCGCCGTTCTGGAGCGTCACGGCGCCCGGTTCGAGGGCCGGGTGTTCACCCCGGACGAGCGCCTGGTTGGCGGGGGCGACGCCGCCCGGGCCCTCAGCCTGGCCGCCCGTTTCGCCGCCAAGGAGGCCTGCATGAAGGCCCTGGGGACCGGCTGGGGGCAGGGGGTCGGGTTCACCCAGATCGAGGTGGTCCGGGGGCCCAACGGCGAACCCTCCCTCAGGCTGCACGGCGCCGCGGAGCAGGCGGCCAGGCGTCTCGGGGTCCGGCGGACCCTGGTCAGTCTGAGTCACCAGCCGGGGGTGGCCGGCGCGATGGTCGTGCTCGAGGGTTAGCTGCCGTCGGCGTTGCGCAGCTCGATGATCCCTTCCTCGCGCATGCGGCGCAGGGTGCGCAGCGCGTCCACCTCGCGGATCGGCGCGATCTGGATGATCGACTTGATGTCCCAGGTGCCGTCGATACGGCTCAGCAGGAAGTACTCGCTGGGCGACAGCTGGTCCGACTGCAGCTCTTCGATCGGCCGGGTCAGCACCGGAATCTGTTCTGCCGGCAGGTAGTGGCGATAGGCCTTCTCGACGAAGGCGGTCTCGGCTTCGGCGACCAGCTTGCGCAAGTTGCCGTCCTGGGGCCTGGCCCGGTAGAGCCCGTCGAGGATCTGCAATGCCTGGTCGAACTCTCCCTTGGACATCAGCAGCCGCGCCGAGCCCAGCTCGGTCTCCTCGGCATCCTGGGCGCCCGGGGCCTGGGCGACTTCTCCGGGGACGCCGACGGGGCTTGCGTCGGCAGCGGCCACCGGCGGCGGGGGAGCCACGGCCACGGCGGTATCGCCGGCGGCCGCTTCGGGAGCTTCGGCGCCGGGCGTCTCGGCCTGGGGCTCCGGCTGGGCCGCGGCAGGTTCTGCCGCCGGAGTTGCCGGCGGAGACGGCGGTGGGGTCTCGCGAATGCCGATGTTCTCGCAGAAACCGTTGCGCACCAGTTCGAACAAGAACTTGAGCACGACGTATTCGGAGCCGTGGGTCAGCAGCAGGATCTCGGCCACGGTCCGCTTGCCGTCGATCGCTTCGTAGATCTTGCGCGCCATCCGGTTGCGCACTACCTGCTCCGGCGGCGTGCGGTCGCTCTTCCGCTGCAGCACGATGCCCTGATCGTGGATCACCTCGCGGATCTGCTGCATCTCGTCCCAGCGTTTCAGACCCCGCAGCAGGATGTCCTCGACCTGGAGACTGGTGGGGAAGACGTTCTGAATGTCGGTCAGCGTTTCCTCGAAGCGGAAGACGGCGTCTTCCCAGACGAACACGCTGTAGATGATCTCTTCCGCTTTGGCCGCGAGGTGAGAGGAGAGATCTTCTTCGGAGAGTGCTCCCATCTCGACGAGGATCGTGCCCAGGTGCCGCTTGTCCGACTCCTGGACCGTCAGGCTCATGCGCAGCTGTTGGTCGGTGATCTTGCCCCGGGAAAGCAGGAACTGGCCGAGCTTCTCGGGCGGATCATCGGAGGAGCAGCCGATGACCCGGCCTTCCTCGAACAGGATGCGCTTGACCACCTTGTGACGCTCCACGTGAAGCGTCCCACTTTGACGTGCCTGGCCCAGCCACTGGAGCAGGTCCGGCAGCGCCATCGTCGACAAGGTTCCGATCAGCGGCATGCAACCCTCGGAAGCCGCCCGCCGGGACCGATCCCCGACAGGCGCACGCGGCCATCCATAGGAGAATCTAAATCTCGCGGGCCGCGAAGCAAGGCCATGGCCCCGGAAACTCCGGGGCATTAGCTTTGGCTCCCCGAGCCACGGATCGGCAGGTCCGCCAGAGGAGAGCCCCGTTGGAGATCCTTCGCATCCCGCAGCGCGTCGTTTCGGTCGGAATCATGCTCGAGGACGGCCATACCCTCGAGGGGGAGATGTACGTCCCCGAGGTCGGCCCCGACGGCCTGGCCGGCCGGGTGATCGACCGGCTCAACGACCCCAACGAGCGCTACATCCCAGTGGCCGCGGCGGGTAACGTCTCTCTGGTCAACAAGTTCCGGATCGCGTCGGTCCGGGTGGCCGGGCACAACGAGGTCGCCGGCCTGCCCCAGGAGGGCTGCCAGGACATCGAGGTGCGGCTGCGGATGAAGGGCGGCAAGAGCCTCAACGGCCACTTCCGCTTCCTGATGCCCTACCAGCGCTCCCGGCTGGTCGATTTCATGAACGACACCGCCCAGTTCATGCCGCTGGTCGACGACGACAGCGTGACCCTGGTGCACGACACCTACATCGTCCAGGTCTGGGGCCAGGACGAGGAGGAGCATCAGCTCCGCTAGGGCTTCCGGGTTAGCGTTCGACCAGCAGGGATCCGCCCAGCCCGCCGGAGACGCACAGGGTCGCCAGGCCGCTGGTGGCGCTGCGTTGCTCCATGGCGTGGAGCAGGGTGACCAGGATCCGGGCTCCGCTGGCGCCGATCGGGTGGCCCAGGGCGATCGCTCCGCCGTGGACGTTGAGCTTGTCCCGGTCGAAGTGGAGTTCCCGGTCGACGGCCAGCGCCTGGGCCGCGAAGGCCTCGTTGAGCTCGATCAGGTCGACCTCCTCGATCTTGCGTCCGGCCGCCTCCATCAGCTCCCGGGTCGCAGGCACTGGGCCGATGCCCATGATCGCCGGATCGACGCCCGCGGTGCGGTGCCCGGCGATGCGTGCCATGGGCTGCACGCCCAGCCGTTTGGCCGCGTCGGACGAGAGCACCACCATCGCCGCGGCGCCGTCGGTGATTCCGCAGGAGTTTCCGGCGGTCACGCTGCCGTCGGCGGCGAAGACCGGCTTGAGCTTGCCCAGGCCGTCGGCGGTCACCCCGTCCCGGGGATGCTCGTCCCGCGCGATGGTGACCGGACCCTTGCGTGTCTCCAGGGTGATCGGTTCGATCTCGGCATCGAGCAGGCCGGTCTCCCGGGCGGTCTGGGCCCGGCGCTGGCTCTCGGCGGCGAAGGCGTCCTGCTCGTCGCGGCCGATGGAGTAGCGCTCGGCCAGGGTCTCGGCGGTCTGGCCCATGCGCTTGCCGCTGATCGGGTCGTCGAAGCCGTCTCGGTACATGGCGTCGATCAGCTCCGCCGGCCCCATTCGCTGTCCGTCCCGGATGAACAGCAGGTGAGGCACCTGGCTCATGTTCTCCATGCCTCCGGCAAGCACCACGTCGGCCTCACCGGTGCGGATCAGCCGGCAGGCGGACATCACCGCCTGAAGGCCCGAGAGGCAGGCCTGGTTGATCGTCATCGCCGGCCGCTCGACGGGGATTCCCGCCGCTACCGAGACCTGCCGCGCTCCGTTGGGGCCGCAGCCCGCCTGGCGGGCGTGGCCGAACACGGTGTGGTCGACGGCGTCCGGGGCGATGCCGGCCCGGGAGAGGGCCGCTTTCGCCGCGTGGGTGCCGAGGGCCGCGGCGCCGACACCGGCCAGTCCGCCGCCGAACTTGCCGATCGGCGTGCGCACCGCACCTGCGATCACGATCTCTGAACTCATAGGGTCCTCTTCGCGGGCTTTTTCGGGTGGAGGCGGGTTTCGGCCCGCCCTCGGGTTATAGCACGGGGTGTGCGCTGCAACTTTCGGCTGCCCGCGCCGTCTTGTTATCTCGGGCCGTTTGACAGCGGTCAGGTCTGGCTGAAGAATGACGGCCCGAAGGCGCGAGGGGGAAGCGCGCCCGGGAACTCCGGTTCCCGCCGGTGCACAGAAGGGGCTGCATGAGCGCAACGCGGTTCGCCTGGTTCTTGTTGCTGGCTCTCTCTTTTTCGATCCCGACCTTGCCGGCCCTGGCCGAGGAGGCCGACGAGTTGCCGCGGGGTCCCCGCCTGGGGGTGTGGCCCGGCGGCGTTCCCACCGACACGCTGCTGGAGGCCCGCGACGGAGAGCAGGGTGTCTTCGTGCGCCTGGTCGCCGACTGGGCCGCGGTCGAGAAGCGTTCCGAGGTCTACGACTGGACCGAGATCCGGGCCGGGGTGATGGCGCTCCACGGCGCCGGGCACCGCGTGGTGCTGTGTCTGACCGGCGGCCACCCGGAACACACCGGCGGCCGTCCGCCGGCTCCGGAGATCGAGGGGGCGTTGGATGCCTGGGACGCCTTCGTGCGCAGCGCCGTCCGCGCCTTCGACCGTGAGTTGAGCGTCCTCGAGGTGTGGGACGGGCCGACCGGTTTCGATCCCGCCTCCTACGCGTTCCTGCTGAAGCGTTCGGCGTTGGCCGCCCGGGCCGAGGCGGATGCCGTCGGGGGCTCTCTCTGGGTCGCCCAGGGAGCGATCACCGTCGACCACCTGGATTGGCAGCGCTCGCTCTGGGGCGAGGATGCCTCGGCCTATGTCGACATCCTGCCGCTGCGGCTGTCGGCGACCGACCAGGGGGCGATCGGCGAATCGATTCGCAGCATCACCCAGGAGGCGCTGGCCTTCCCGCCGGCACCGTCGCTGTGGGCCTACGTCGAGGCCGACCCGGCGGATCCCTGGGCAGCGCCCTTCGTCGCCGCCCGGGCCCTCGCCGAGGGCGCTTCGGTAGCACTGGCCGGCGCGCCGGCGGAGAGCGTCTCCGGTGACGAGGTGGCCCGCTGGGTTCTCGGCGCCGACGCCGTCCTGGGCAAGGGCTACGGCGCTGCGCCGCTGGGCAGCCTCGCCGTGCGCACCTCGGGAGGCGCCGACGTCCCCGGCGGCGGGGCATCCGCCCGTTTCCTCAGTGACGAGGACTTCTCGTCGCTGATCGTAATGCGCAGCGGCCGCAGCTCCGACGAGAACGTGGACCTGGTGGTCGACAGCCGCACCGTGCGCAACGCGCGTACCGTCGATCTGCTCGAAGGCCGGGAACTGCGCACCGCCGCCCGGACCGTCGACGGTGACGACAAGAAGCGCCGGCTGCGGGTTCCGGTCCGGGACTATCCGCTGCTGGTGACCTTCCAGAAGGCGGTGGTCTCGCCCGGTTTCGAATTGCCTCCCGAGGAGCTGGAGGTCGAACGGGAGCGGGGGCTGACGGCCGAGGAGATCATCGCCCGCTACCAGGGCGTCCAGAAGATCCAGGACGACCGGCTCGACCGCTGGACCGCGCGGGGCCGGGTCGACTTCCACTTCCAGCTGGCTCAGGGTGGCTCCAACGTCGATATCACCATCGAGAGCAACTACTTCTGGGAGCGGGGCAAGGAACTGGAGTGGGAGCAGACCGACTACTACATCAACGGCAATGAACTGACCTGGAAGAAGATTCCCGAGCTGCCGCTGATCCAGCCCGAGAAGGTCATCACCCTGCCTCTCGACCTGACCCTGGACAAGACCTACGCCTACCGTCTGGTCGGCGAAGGGGACGTCAACGGCCGAGCGGCCTACATCCTCGCCTTCGACCCGGTCGAGGCGGCTGACGACGAGAGCCTCTACCGCGGCCGGCTCTGGATCGATCGGGAGAACTTCCAGCGGCTCAAGGTTTCGCTGGTCCAGACCAACCTCGATCTGCCGGTGCGCTCCAACGAGGAGAGCGATCTGTTCGCACCGGTCCAGGGTCCCGACGGCGAGGACTACTGGATGATGAACGACATCACCGGGCAGCAGATCTGGGTGGTTGCCGGCCGCAGCTTCGTCGTGCAGCGAGAGTTGACCTTCACCGACTTCCAGATCAACCCACCCAAGGCGGAGTTCGATGCCCGGCTCGCCGAGGCCTACGCATCGGACAATCAGATGCTGCGGGATACCGAAGAGGGCTTCCGCTACCTGGAGCGCCTCGAGGACGGCACCGTGCGCCCCTCGGAGCCCGACACCAGCCAGTTGTTCGCCGCGGCCGGGGTGTTCAAGGACCGTTCGATCGACAGCGTCGCGCCCCTGGCCGGCGTCAACTACTTCAACTACGACCTGTTCGACAAGGACATCCAGCTCAACGTGCTGTTCGCCGGCGTGCTGGGTTTCGCGACCCTGAGCAAGCCGGGGCTCTTCGGCGGCAAGGTCGACGCGACCCTCGATCTCACCGCCACCGCGCTGGACTTCCAGGACACGATTTTCGCCCAGGGGGACGAGAGCGAGCTGGAGGGTATCGAGACCCAACCCCAGAACATCGCGTTGCGTCTCGGCGTACCGGCCGGACAGTTCGTGCGTTTCAACCTGATCGGCCGGGCGACCCGCCGCACGTACTCGGTGTTCAACGACGCCCAGAACGAGCTCGATACGTTCAACGCTCAGAACGGTACCGACTGGGGCTATCAGCTGCCCGAAGATCACACCCTGACGACCAGCGCCGTCGAGATCGAATTCAACCGCAAGGGCTACGCACTGACCGGGAGCTACGAGCGCTCCAAGCGTTCCGACTGGCGGCCCTTCGGGCTGGTCGACCGTACGGCGCTCTCCGGCGGTTCGTCGACGCCGTTCCTCGAGTTCCAGGGGGGCAACTTCCGCGACCCGGCCAACTATGACGCCGTCGCCATCCCCGAACTGTTCGAGGATTACACCCGCTGGGGCGTCTCCGGATTCAAGGAGTGGTTCCTGACCAACTTCCAGAAGTTCCGGGTCGGCTTCGACTACCTCGACGGCGAGGACCTCGACCGGTTCAGCCAGTACGAGTTCAGTTTCTTCGGCGACGATCAGCTCAACGGGTTTTCCGGCAGCGGCGTGCGCTTCGACCGGGGCTCGATCCTGCGCACCGGCTACTCGTTCAACATCTTCGAGGCGATTCGCCTCGACGCCAACGTCGACACCGCCCGGGTCGAGCGGGGGATCGGCGTCGACGACCAGTCCTTCACCGGGTTCGGGCTGAACGCCAACTTCATCGGGCCGTGGAAGACGGTGATCAACCTCAGCTACGGCGTCGCCCTGGATTCGGACATCCCGTCGCTGGAGAACGAGCAGGAATTCCTGGTGTTCGTGTTCAAGCTCTTCTGATGGGTTCTTCCGAGGCGTATCCCGAGCAGGCCGTCGAGGCGGCCAGGATTCTGATCGAGCGGCTGGGGCGGCCCGCCCTGGGCGTGATTCTCGGGTCCGGATTCGATCGCTTCGACCAGGCTCTGGGCGAGGGGCCGGTGGTGCCGGCCCGGGATGTCCCCGGGTTCCCCGGCTGCGCCGTGGAGGGGCACGCCGGCGGGATCCGCGCGGTGCGGATCGGCGGCGAAACCGTCTGGGTCTTCCGCGGCAGGGTCCATCTCTACGAGGGCTACACGCCGGAGCAGGTGACCTTTCCGGTGGCGGTCCTGGCCGCTGCCGGCGGGCGGGCGCTGTTTCAGACCTGTGCCACCGGGGGGCTGCGGGCAGGGGACCGCTCGGGCGATCTGGTGCTGATCACCGACCACCTCAACCTGACCGGGGCCGACCCGGCGGGCGTTTTCCCCGGCGGGCCGCGGTTTCTCGACCTCCACGCCGCCTACGATCCCGCCTTTGCCGAGGCCTGGCAGGTCGCGGCCCGGGAACGGGGCTGGCCCCTGGAGCAGGGGGTGCTGGCCGCCGTCCGGGGGCCGAGCTACGAAACCCCCGCCGAGGTGCGGATGCTCCAGCGGCTCGGGGCGGACCTGGTGACCATGAGCACCGTCCCCGAGACCGTGGCGGCGCGGTTTTTCGGGGTTCGGGTGGCGGCCATGGCCTGCGTGGCCAACCCCGGGGCGGGGCTGGCGCCGGGCCGGACCATCGACCACGAGGACGTGCTCGACTGTGTGCGGACATCCGTGGAACGCCACAGCCCCTTCCTGATCGACGGCCTGGGGCGAATGATCCGCCTTTCCGCGTGACCTAGGTCACCTCGGGACCTACTGTTCCCCTTCGGTGCCTTTGAAATGTTCCGGGCGGACCGCTAAAATCTCGCGCTTCTCAACACGCCCGTCATCCGGCCAGATGGCCGTTTTCCGCTTCGAAGAAGTCGATAGAGGAGTCGTCCCGTGTCCGACCACTTGATTGAACCCCACGGTGGAGAGTTAGTCGACCTGATGGTCGATGAGGCGCGAGCCAAGGAGCTCAAGGAGGCCTCCCGTGAGTGGAAGTCCTGGGACCTGACGCCGCGCCAGATGTGCGATCTGGAGCTGATCCTCAACGGCGGGTTCTCCCCCCTGACCGGCTTCTTGAACAAGAAAGATTACGAATCCGTATGCGCGGACATGCGGCTGGCCGACGGCACCCTGTGGCCGATGCCGATCATGCTCGACCTCCCCGAGGATCGGGCCTCGGAGCTGTCCTCCGGCGACAAGCTGGCCCTGCGCGATCCCGAGGGAACGATGCTGGCGGTGCTCACCGTCGAGGACGTCTGGACTCCCGATCGTGAGGCGGAGGCCAAGTCGGTCTTCAACTCGACCGATCCGGACCACGCCGGGGTCGGCCACCTGCTGAACAACACGCACCCGTGCTACGTCGGTGGCCGCCTCGAAGGGGTGCAGCTGCCCAACCACTACGACTACGTCGCGCTGCGCCACACTCCGGCGCGTCTGCGTCGTCAGTTCGCCGATCTCGGTTGGCGCAAGGTCGTCGCCTTCCAGACCCGCAACCCGATGCACCGGGCCCACCAGGAGCTGACCCTGCGGGCGGCCAAGGAGCTCGAGGCCAACCTGCTGATCCACCCGGTGGTCGGCATGACCAAGCCCGGCGACCTGGACCACTACACCCGGGTGCGTTGTTACAACGCGCTGCTGCCCCGCTACCCGCAGCACACCGTCAAGCTGTCGCTGCTGCCGCTCTCGATGCGCATGGGCGGTCCCCGCGAGGCGGTCTGGCACGCGATCATCCGCAAGAACTACGGTTGCACCCACCTGATCGTCGGTCGCGATCACGCCGGTCCGGGCAAGGACAAGGCGGGCAACGACTACTACGGTCCCTACGACGCCCAGGAGCTCCTCAGCAAGCACGAGGAAGAGCTCGGCGTGACCATGGTGCCCTTCAAGCTGATGGTGTACCTCCCGGACCAGGACATGTACACCCCGATCGACGAGGTTCCCGAAGGCACCAAGTCGCTCAACATCTCGGGAACGGAGCTCCGTCAGCGCCTGGCCGAGGGGCGTGAGATCCCCGAGTGGTTCACCTACCCCGAGGTGGCCACCGAGCTGCAGCGCCGCCACAAGCCGCGCTCGAAGCAGGGCTTCACCGTGTTCTTCACCGGCCTCTCCGGCGCCGGCAAGTCGACCATCGCCAACGTGCTGCTGGTCAAGCTGCTGGAGATCGGCGGCCGCCCGGTGACCCTGCTCGACGGCGACATCGTGCGCACCAACCTGTCGTCGGAGCTCGGCTTCAGCAAGGAACACCGCAACCTGAACATTGCCCGCATCGGCTACGTGGCTTCCGAGATCACCAAGAACGGTGGTATCGCGATCTGCGCGCCGATCGCTCCCTACGCCGAGGTCCGCAAGCAGGTCCGCGACCTGATCGAGCCCCTGGGTGGCTACGCCCTGGCCTTCGTCTCCACGTCGCTCGAACTTTGTGAGCAGCGGGACCGCAAGGGGCTCTACGCCAAGGCGCGGGCCGGAATCATCAAGGAATTCACCGGCATCTCCGATCCCTACGAGACGCCGACCGATGTCGATATCGATCTGGACACCGCCAAGCTGACTCCCGAAGAGGCCGCTCAGCAGGTGATCCTGCACCTCGAGAAAGAGGGCTACATCGGCGCCAAGGCGGACCGCTAGATCATGTCGATGACCAGCGAGCGAGCCGAAGATATCCGGCGGATCGAAGAGGCGATCGACGCCGCCGCCGAGATCTTCAAACGCTTCACCCCGGGGGACGTCGAGGTCATGCGCAAGGACGGGGGCGACCCCGTGACCGCTGCGGATACCGAAGTCGACGCCAAGATGCACGAAGTGCTGCTGCGGGACGGCGAAGGCTGGCTCTCGGAGGAGACGGTGGACGATCCCGCACGGCTGGGCTGCAGCCGGGTCTGGGTCGTCGATCCGATCGACGGCACCAAGGAGTTCGTCACCGGGATTCCCGAGTGGTGCATCTCCATCGGTCTGGTGGTCGACGGCAAGCCGGTTGCCGGCGGCATCTTCAACCCGGCGACGGGGCAGCGGGTCGTCGGCTCGGTCGAGGGGGGCGTGACCCTCAACGGCCGGCCGATCGCCACCCGTGAGACCCCCGGCCTGGCAGGGGCCGAGGTGCTGGCCAGCCGCAGCGAGATCAAGCGCGGCGAGTGGGAACGCTTCGCCGACGCCAAGTTCAACGTCAAGCCCTGTGGGTCGGTGGCCTACAAGATGGGCATGGTTGCGGCCGGGCAGACCGACGCCACCTGGACCCTGGTCCCCAAGCATGAGTGGGACGTCGCGGCGGGTGCCGCCCTGGTGCTGGCCGCCGGCGGCTACGTGGTGACCAAGGAAGGGGAACCGCCCCTTTTCAATCGCGAGAAGCCCAAGTTCACCGGGCTTATCGCCACCGCCGGAAGCCTCCGCGAAGAGGTCGACCGGCTGCTCGGACTCGGATCCTGATACCTCGCCGGGCGCGGCCTCGAGGTCGTGCCCGGCGCGGTTTTCCGGGACATTTCCCATCCCGCGGTTCCGCTTCCCGCCGGCTTCGGCCCGCCCCCGGCCGCCGGCCTTCGCAATCTCCCCGAGTCGTTCGAACCTGCCCGGCGGGGCATCCCAGGATCGCCGTTGACAGCCCCCGGGGCATGGCGGATATTTGCTGGCTCACGCGCTAGAATGCGCCGCTCGGGTCTTTCGTATTTGGGGGAAATCGGCCGATGAGCAAGATCCTCGGGATCTCTGCGTACTACCACGACAGCGCTGCCGCCCTGGTGATCGACGGCGAAATCGTCGCTGCCGCCCAGGAAGAGCGCTTCACCCGGAAGAAACACGACTTCCGCTTCCCCCACAAGGCCGTGGAGTACTGCTTCCAGCAAGGTGGGCTGAAAAACGCCGACGATCTGGACTACGTCGTCTTCTACGACAAGCCTGTGCTCAAGTTCGAGCGGCTGCTCGAGACCTACCTTAGCTTCGTGCCCAAGGGCTTCCCCTCGTTCATCAAGGCGATGCCCCTGTGGCTCAAGCAGAAGCTCTGGATGCGCGAGCACATGCGCGACGAGCTGGACTTCGACGGAACGGTGCTGTTCACCGAGCACCACGAGTCTCACGCCGCCAGCGCTTTCTTCCCCTCGCCCTTCGAGGACGCCGCGATCCTGACCATCGACGGCGTGGGGGAGTGGGCGACCGCCAGCCTCGGCCATGGCCAGGGCAACAAGATGCGGCTGCTCAAGGAGATTCACTTCCCGCACTCGCTGGGCTTGCTCTACTCGGCCTTCACCTACTTCTGCGGGTTCAAGGTCAACAGCGGCGAGTACAAGTTGATGGGGCTGGCTCCCTACGGTGAGCCGAAGTACGTCGACCTGATCCTGGAAAACCTGATCGACCTCAAGGACGACGGTTCCTTCGAGCTCGACATGAGCCACTTCGATTACGCCGCCGGGCTGCGCATGACCAACGACAAGTTTTCGCAGCTGATCGGCGGCCCGCCGCGCAAGCCGGAGTCGCAGCTGACCCAGCGCGAGATGGATCTCGCCGCCTCGGTCCAGAAGGTAACCGAGAAGGCGATGATGCTGATGGCCGAATACGCCCGCAAGGAGACCGGCAGCAAGAACCTGGTGCTGGCCGGCGGTGTGGCGCTGAACTGCGTCGGCAACGGCAAGCTGCTGGCCAACGGTCCGTTCGAGAACATGTGGATCCAGCCCGCGGCAGGTGACGCCGGCGGCGCCCTCGGCTCGGCGCTGTTCGTGCACTACCAGCTGGAAAACGGTGAGCGCAAAGTCGACGGCAAACGCGACCTGCAGAGCGCGACCCTGCTGGGCCCCGAGTTCAGCGAGAAGGAGATCGCGCGTTTCATCAAGAGCCAGGGCATCGTGGCTCATCGCACCGACGATCTCGACGATCTGGCGGGGCGTGTCGCCGACATCCTCTCCGAGGAGAACGTCGTCGGTTGGTTCCAGGGACGCATGGAGTTCGGGCCCCGGGCCCTCGGCGGCCGCTCGATCATCGGCGATCCCCGTAGCCGCGACATGCAGACCAAGATGAACCTGAAGATCAAATTCCGGGAGTCCTTCCGGCCCTTCGCGCCGTCGGTGATGCGCGAGCACGTGCACGAGTACTTCCAGATGGATGCCGACAGCCCCTACATGCTGCTGGTCGCGGGCGTCCACGAGGATAAACGCCTCGAGGTCAAGGAGAACGGCGCCTTCGGTCTGGACAAGCTCAAGCAGATCCGGTCCGAGGTTCCGGCGATCACCCACGTCGACTATTCGGCGCGGGTCCAGACCGTCTCCCGGGAAGACAACCCGGCGTACCACCGCATGATCGAGCGGTTCTACGAGAAGACCGGCTGTCCGGTCATCGTCAACACCTCGTTCAACGTGCGCGGCGAACCGATCGTCTGCACGCCCGAGGATGCGTACCGCTGCTTCACCCGCACCAACATGGACTACCTGGTGCTGGGACCGTTCGTGATCGACAAGAAGGAACAGGACCTGCCGCCGGTCGACGACAGCTGGAAAGACGAGTTCGAGCTCGACTGAGCAAGGGGCGAGATCAGATCATGGCAAAGCGAATCAAGACCACTGCGGAGCAGGCTGCCCAGTTCGGCCTGACCCTGCCCGCCTTTCTCGGCATCCTGGCCGCCCTGTTCTACTGGGGTGTCTGGATCTGGCCGCAGAAACCCGAGGTCGCCCGGGGGCTCCTGATCGCCGCCCCTTCGGTCAGCCTGTTCGCGGCGCTGCTTCCGAAGGTCTTCGAGAAGATCTTCAGCGGCTGGATGGCGGTTGCCGGAGGCATCTCCTGGTTCATCACCCGGCTGATCCTCGGGATCTTCTTCTTCCTGATCCTGACTCCCTTCGGCCTGGTGATGCGGGTCTTCGGCAAGCGCCCGATGAAGCTCGATTTCCGCCGGGAGAAGCAAACCTACTGGGTCGACAAGGAAGAGGTCGAGCCAACTATCGAGCGCTACGCCAAGCAATTCTAGGCAGGGAATCCGATGAAGCATCTGACACTGGTCGGCGAGTTCTGGGAGTTTCTGAAGCACCGCAAGAAGTACTGGTTGCTTCCGATCGTGATCATGTTGCTCCTGCTGGGGCTGCTGGTGGTGCTGACGTCGAGTTCCGCCATCGCGCCGTTCATCTACACGGTGTTCTAGGCGAGTCTGGAGCGGAACGAGCCGCGAACCACAAGGGCGTTGCGGCTCTCGCACAAGCAGGCCACGTAGGCGTTTAGCGGTTGAAACGCGACCGTTTGCCCGGATACTTGCAGTTTCACGTACCCGATTAAGGAGTCTAGCTCGGTGAACATCCTCGGAATCAACGCATATCACGGCGACTCGGCCGCATGTCTCGTCATCGACGGGAAGCTGGTCGCCGCCATCGAGGAGGAGCGGATCAACCGGGTCAAGCACTGGGCCGGTTTCCCCACCGAGGCGATTCGCTTCTGCCTGGACTATGCCGGGATCAAGCCGAGCGAGATCGACCATGTCGCCATCGGCCGCGACCCCTCGGCGCACCTGCACAAGAAGGTCCTGTTCTCGCTGCAGAAACGTCCGTCCTTCTCGGCGATCCGCGACCGCCTGGCCAACATGGGCAAGGTCAAGGACCTCAAGAACATCCTGGCCGAGTCC
Source organism: Acidobacteria bacterium Mor1 (assembly GCA_001664505.1). Taxonomy (GTDB): domain Bacteria; phylum Acidobacteriota; class Polarisedimenticolia; order Polarisedimenticolales; family Polarisedimenticolaceae; genus Mor1. Next base: position 1,173,030 of record CP011806.1, on the reverse strand, counting down.
CTGGGCGTCGACGCCCAGACGCTCAAGGCCCAGTTCCACAACGTAGAGCATCACCGGGCGCACATGGCGTCCTCCTTCTTCCTTTCCCCCTTCGAGCAATCCGCCTGCCTGACCATCGACGGTTTCGGCGACTTCGTCTCGACGATGTTCGGCTCGGGGCAGGGCAACAAGCTGGAAGTCGACGACTGGGTCAGCTTCCCCCATTCGATGGGGCTCTTCTACACCGCGTGCACCCAGTACATCGGCTTCGGCAAGTACGGCGACGAGTACAAGGTCATGGGCCTGGCACCCTATGGCGAACCCGAGTACCTCGATGAGTTTCGCGACATCCTGCAGCTCAAGCCCGGCGGCAAGTTCGAGCTGAACCTGGACTACTTCCTCCACGCTTCCAAGGGTGTGGAGATGCAGTGGGAGAACGGCTCGCCGGAGATCGGCGCCGTCTTCACCGACGCCTGGGTCAAGCGCTTCGGTCCGGTTCGTCAGAAGGATGAGCCGCTGGAGCAGAAGCACAACAACCTGGCCCGCTCGGTTCAGGCCATGGCCGAGGAAATGTACTTCCACGCGCTGAACCATCTTGCCGAGAAGCACCCCGGCAAGCCGCTCTGTCTCGCAGGAGGCTGCGCCTACAACTCCGTGGCCAACGGCAAGGTCTTCGAGCGCACGCCGTTCCGCGACGTGTACATCCACCCCGCCGCCGGCGACGCCGGCACGGCCGTGGGTGCGGCCTACTGGGTCTGGAACCAGGAACTGGACATGCCGCGGGACTACGTGCTGCCTCACGCCTACTGGGGCCCGGACTACAGCGACGCCCAGGTCAAGAAGAGCCTCGACGACGCCGGCATCAAGTACACCTGGATCGAGGACGAGCAGGCGCTGTGCGACACCACCACCGACAGCATGATGAACGGCGACGTCATCGGCTGGTTCCAGGGTCGCAGCGAGTGGGGCCCCCGGGCCCTGGGCAACCGCTCGATCGTGGTCGATCCGCGCCGGGACGACATGAAGGACATCCTCAACGCCCGCATCAAGCGCCGCGAGCACTTCCGGCCCTTCGCGCCCTCGATTCTCGAGGAACGTTCGGGCGAGTACTTCGAGGAGTCCTACCCGGTTCCGTACATGCTCAAGGTCTACAAGATCAAGCCCGAGAAGCGGAAGGAACTTCCCGCCGTAACCCACGAGGACGGCACCGGTCGGCTGCAGACCGTGAGCAAGGAAAGCAACCCGCTCTACCACCGGCTGATCGATACCTTCGGCCGCAAGAGCGGCACGCCGGTGATCCTCAACACGTCGTTCAACGAGAACGAGCCGATCGTCAACGAACCGAAGCACGCCATCGACTGCTTCATGCGCACGAAGATGGACACGCTGGTCGTGGGCAAGGGGTTCGCCAAGAAGGCTGACCAGGGCTAGCCGGCGTCCTGCCCGGACGCCGCGAGCCGGGGAACCGCAGTGCGCGTTGTCCTGCTGAACCAGTACTACAGCCCCGACGAGGCGGCGACGGCGCAGCTCCTGGGAGACCTGGGCGCCGGTCTGGCCGCGGCGGGCCACGACGTGACCGCGATCTGCGGCCGGCGGGGCTACACCGACCCGTCCCGCACCTATCCGAAGCGCGAGACCATTCGCGGCGTCAAGGTCGAGCGGACATTCGCCTCGGGGTTCGGCCGGGGCAGCAAGATCGGGCGGTCCCTGGACTACCTGACGTTCATGGCCGGGGCGGCGCTGCGTCTGCTGTTCCGCAAGAAGCCGGACGTGGTGATCTCGCTCTCGACTCCGCCGATGGTCGCGCTGCTGGGGTTGATCCTGGCGCGGCTCCGCGGAGCCCGTTCGATCTACTGGGTCATGGACGTCTATCCGGATCTGGCCTACGAACTCGGCGTGCTCAAACCCGGGTCCTTTGCCGCCCGGCTGCTGGACTGGATCTCACGGGCGGTGCTGCGCGGCTCGGACACGGTGATCGCCCTGGACGCCCTGATGGCGCGCAAACTCGAAGAGGTCCGGGGAAGCGAGGTGCTGGTCGTGGCCAACTGGGCCGACGGCGATGCGATCCGGCCCAAGGACACCGCGTCCAACCCGCTTCGTGAGGAATGGGGCTGGAACGGGCGCTTCGTGGTGCTCTACTCGGGCAACCTGGGTCTGGCCCATGAATTCGAGACCGTGCTCGACGCCGCCGAGCGGCTCAAGGACGACACCGGCATCCTGTTCGCCTTCGTCGGCGGCGGGCCACGTCTGGACGCGGTGAAATCGGCGGTGAAGGATCGCGAACTGCAAAACGTCGAGTTTCGTCCCTACGTCGCCCGCGAACGCCTGGGCGACAGCCTGACTGCCGGCGACCTGCACCTGGTGACCCTGCGGGAACGCATGCCCGGCCTGCTGGTGCCGTGCAAGATCTACGGCATCCTGGCCGCAGGCAAGCCGCCGGTGTACGTCGGGCCGTCGGAGGGCGAGGTCGCCGATATCGTCGAGCGCGGCTGCGGTGTTCCCGTGCCCCTCGGTGGCGGTGCCGAACTGGCTGCCGCGGTGTCCGCCTACCGGGACGATCCCGAGCGGGTGCGCCGCGAAGGGGACGCGGCGCGTGCGCTATACGAATCGGACTACAGCATTCAGCGAGCGCTGAACCAGTTCGATCGACTCCTTGCCTGACGACTCCACAAAGTTCCTTGTCGCTATTTGGATCTCGCCGTAGACTGCGCCCATAGCGCGTCTCCCCAACTCCGAACCGACCGGAGGTCTGTCATGCGAGATCGGTCTTTGCGGCTGCTTTTTCCCGCGATTCTACTGGTCTTGATGGCTCCACCGGTGTCCGCCCAGTGCACCGATGCCGACGCCGACGGCTTCTTCTTCGAGGCCGGATGCGGAACGTCACTCGATTGTAACGATGGCGACTCGGGGGCCTTCCCGGGAGCCACCGAGGTGTGTGACGGCCTCGATAACGACTGCGACGGCGTCCTTGACGAGGGTTGCGACCGGACCTGCGACGCGACCCAGGACGGTGCCGATACGACGATCTCCGCGGCGGCGGCAACCGGCCGGCCGGAGCTCGTTTGGAACGGCTCGGGGTATGGAGCGGTCTACGTGAGCGGAGGGCGCTGCCGTTTCGTGGTGATCGGCAGCGACGGCACGGTCTCCGGTCCGGAGACCGATCTGGGACCGGGCACCGGAGACGCGGATCTGGTCTGGACCGGCAGCGAATACGGCGTGGTCTGGGACAACGGGACCGATCTCAGCTTTGCCCGGGTCGACGCCTCGGGCGCGGAGATCCTGGAAACGAACTTCGGTGGAGCGACCGGGCGTGATCCGCGGGTTCAGTGGACCGGTTCGGTTTTCCTGGCGCCCTATCTGGGTTCGGATGTGCTGATGGCGCGGTTCGACGCCGCCGGCGTGTTTATCGGCGAAACGGTCATCTTCGACACGCCCCAGTTCGAGGGCGTGTTCAACCTGGAAGCGAGTTGGAGCGGAAGCGAACTGGGTGTTGCCCATGTGCGCAGCCGCAACGGCTTCGAGGAGATCTTCTTCACCCGGGCGGCTGCCGACGGTTCGGTCGTCGGTGATGCCGAGTTGTTGTTGACCGACACGCCGAATATCTCGAAGGATCCGAGCCTCGCCTGGACGGGGCGCTACTGGGGCATGGCCTTTACCGATCAGCGGCAGCAGGCCCTCGACATCTACTTCATGCGCATCGAACCGGACGGCACCGCAGGCAGTCCCAACCTGGCGGCCAGCGACACGGGTTCCACGGCGAAGGAGCCCTCCCTGATCTGGACCGGTGGAGAGTTCGGTCTGTTCTTCGAGAGCAATCAGGTCTTCGATGGCTTCGGGACCGGCCGCATCTTCTATCAGCGGTTGTCGGCGGCGGGGGAGCCTCTGGGAGATGAGCTGGCGGTGACCCTCGGCGCCATGGATCCGGCCGATGCTGCGGTCCCGGCGGCAGCCTGGAACGGCAGCGGGTTCGGCGTTCTGTGGCGGGAAGGGGCGGCCCAGTGGTCCGCCTTCGATTGCCCCTGCTCCAACGTGGACGGGGACCTGGACGGCTTCAGCTCCTGCGCCGGGGACTGTGACGACGGTGTAGACACGATCTTCCCCGGCGCGACCGAGCAGTGTGACGGACGGGCCAACGATTGCGACGGCTCCGACTGGCCCTTCGTTCCCGCGTCGGAACTGGATATCGACGGCGACGGTCAGAGCCCTTGCCAGGGGGATTGTGACGAATCGACGGCCGATCGCTATCTCGGTGCGCCGGAGCTTTGCAACGGCATCGACGACGACTGCGACTCGCAGGTGCCGGCTGACGAGTTGACGCCGGATGATGACTTCGATCTCGTCCCCGACGGTTGCGACAACTGTCCGCTGGATGTGAACAACGATCAGGCCGACCTCGAAGGGGACGGGGTCGGGGATGTTTGCGACAACTGCGTAAGCGACTTCAACCCTGCTCAAACCGACCTGGATGGAGACGGCACCGGAGACCTGTGCGACGGCAACGCGGACAACGACTCGACGAGCAACGACTGCAACGATCGGGATCCCACGGTGTATCAGTTCGCTCCGGAGCTGTGTGACGGGATCGACAACGATTGCGACCGCATCATCGACGAGTTCTGTGACCGCACCTGCGATCCGCCCTCCTTCGGCCTGCCCCAGGTCGTAGGTGCTTCGACCTCGGTGGTCACCGCAGAGATGGCCGTCGAGGGGACGGCCGGCTACGGCGTCATCTGGGCGGAGAGCCAGGGGAGCGCAGACGAGATTCGGTTCCGCCGCCTCGACCTCACGGGGGTGCCCTTGGGTAGCGAGTTGCTGCTGGGTGAAGGGTCCGGTCCGGTCCTGGTCTGGAACGGTAGCGAGTACATTGCAGCCTGGTCCGATAGCGCCGGCGAGCTGCAGATTGCTCGCATCGATGCCGGTGGCAGCCTAGTGTCTGCACGGGGGATCGGCGCATCCGGATTCGAGCCGCACCTGGTTTGGAACGGCCGGCGCTACGGAGCCGTTTGGCGCGACCCGAACGACGAGATCTTCTTCACGGTGCTGGACAGCTCCGGCTATCGCGAGATCGCGGATGTGCGGCTGACCGACGACCCGGCGCGCTCGGAAACCCCCCGGGTGGGTTGGGACGGCGCTGCCTTCGCCGTCGTTTTCGCCGATGACCGTTCCGGTCAGTCGGAGCTCTACTTCGATTCGGTGGATCTGGACGGTGTGGTGCTGTCCCCGCGCAGGCAACTGACCGACGGCACCGGGCCGGCCTCGAACCCGGCTCTTTCCTGGAGCATCGGCGAGTGGGTCGTGGCCTGGGAGGATCGTACGGACCCGATGCCCGCGGTGTTCGTCGGCCGGTTCGATCTGGGCGGGTTCCCGATCGGCGACGCGACCCGGGCGTCTCTTGTCGGTGTTTCGGCAGTTCAGCCGGACCTCAACTGGTCGGGAGGAGAGATCTTCCTGACCTACGCCGATGACCAGGCCGGCACCTGGCGGATTCGCGGCGCCCGCCGTTCACCAGCGCTGATCGAACTCGGCGGGACCGAGGACCTCGGGCCTGCTTCGGCACTAGCCGGTCCCGGTACGGCCTGGAACGGCAGCAATCTGGCCGCCCTGTGGGTTTCCGCAGGGGAGCTGCGCTTCCTCCGGATCGACTGCGACTGCAGCATCGCGGATGTCGATGGAGACGGGATCTCCTCCTGCGGTGGAGACTGTGACGACACCAATGCATCCACCTATCCGGATGCCCCGGAGGTCTGTGACGGGCTGAACAACGACTGTCGTTCGGTAGGCTGGCCGATTCCCCCGGAAGGGGAACTGGACCTGGACGGCGACGGATTCCTGGTCGCCGCGACGTGCGCTGGGCTTCGTGATTGCGATGGATTGGACCCGGCACTGTTCCCGGGAGCCGTGGAGGCCTGTGACGGGAGGGACAACGATTGCAACGGGCGCATCGACGACCCCTGCGAGCGGAGCTGTGAGTCCTTCGTCGACAACGCCGACGTGATCCTCGCGGACCTGGGTGGGGGTGGCCTGAACCGGCTGGAGGTCGTCTGGACCGGCTCGTTCTTCGCCGTGATCTGGGCGGACAACACCGCGCTCTACCTGGGACGGTTCGATACCACCGGCGCACCCCTTGGCCCGTTGACCGAGATCGCCCGCGCGCCGGGGCACATTCAGGATGTTTCCTTCGATTGGACGGGTGCGGAGTTGGGCGCGCTGATCGACGACGCCTACCGCCGCTTCGATGCCGCCGGCGAGCCGATGGGCGGCCCGCGAGATCTGCTGGGAGACGCCCATCAGCTTCGATGGGGCGGATCAGCCTTCTCCGCCGTCTGGCGTGAGAGTGTCCGGGAGGTGCGGTTCGCCCTGCTCGACCGGGCCGGAAGCTACCTGTCGCCGATCCTGCTACTGGGTGAGGGGAGCGGCCCACAGGCCCCGAGTAACGGCAACGGCTATCTGGCCGCCTGGAGAGATCAGGACACCGCGCAGATTCACGCCGTACCGATCGATGCCTCGGGCGAGCCGAGAGCCGAGGCCCGGGCTTTGACCTCCGATTCGGCCGCGGTGGACCGGTTCGATCTGACGTGGAACGGATCCGAGTGGGGCCTGGCCTGGGTCAACGCCGACCAGCTCGTCCGCTTCCAGCGGGTCAGTGAACTGGGCATCCCGGTCGGTGGCGTGACCACCGTGATCGGTGCGATTGGCGCTGTGGCGATGGACCTGGAATGGACCGGCCAGGAGTACCGGCTGACCTACTCCGACGGGCCCCCGGGTGCCAAGGAACTCTGGGCGCAACGCCTGGGGGCGCACGGTGCCCTCCTGGGAAGCCCGTTCCAGGTCACGCCGGGGCTCGAGATCCACCCCTTCCGGTTCTCCACCCACTGGGTCGGTGACGGGATCACCAGTTTCTTCTCCGGGGAGGACGGCAATTTCTACTTCTCCTCCAGCACTTGCGGGTGCGGCGCACTCGACGCTGACGGCGATGGAATCTCCACCTGTGCCGGGGATTGCGATGACGGTAGCGCCGCGGTGTTCGCCGGCGCGGCCGAGGTTTGCGACGGGTTGGCCAACGATTGTGCTGCCGCCGATTGGCCACGGTTGGCCGATTCGGACCGGGACGACGACGGCGATACCCTGGCCGAGTGTGCCGGGGATTGCCTCGACAGCGACGCGACGGTCTTCCCCGGTGCGCCCCAGCTCTGTGACGGCATCAACAACGACTGCGACGACGCCGGCTATCCCGCGGTACCCTCCGATGAGAGCGATGACGACAGCGACTCCTTCAGCGAGTGTCAGGGGGATTGCGTCGACGACGACCCGTCGATCACCCCGGCCGCGACCGAGGTCTGCAACGACATGGACGATGATTGCGACCTGTTGATCGACGAGGATGCCCAGGGCGAGGACAGCGACTCGGACGGGGTGCGCAACCTCTGCGACAACTGTCCGGCCGCGGCAAACGCAGGCCAGGCGGACACCGACATCGACGGGTTCGGCGATGTCTGCGACAACTGCCTGTTCGTTCCGAACCCCGGCCAGGAGGATACCGACAGCGATGCTCGCGGGGATCAGTGCGACAACTGTCCCGAGCAAGCCAACCCGGCCCAGGACGACTTCGAGTCCGACGGGGTGGGGGACGTCTGCGACAACTGCGTGTTCGCGCCCAACCCCAGCCAGTCGGATACCGATTCGGACTTCCAGGGGGATCACTGCGATCTGGATGACGGATTGATCTACGTGACCTTCCCCACGGGGCCGACCTACGTCGAGTGGGACGACGAGTCGGGGATCGACAGCTTCAACCTCTACCGGGGAGATCTGGCGGTGCTGCGCGCCACCGGCGTCTACAGTCAGGCTCCGGGCTCCAACCCCGAGGCGTCTCAGGAGTGTGGAGTGCTGGACCTGTTCGTCGAGGATCTGAACAGTCCGCCGGCCGGCGTCGGGGTGTTCTATCTGACCACCGGGACCACCGGAGGCGTCGAGGGCGGCCTGGGCCAGGACAGCGCCGGCGGCACGCGGCCCAACGACAACCCCTGCCCCTAGGGGGCCGGGGGTAGAACCGTGCATCCGGGGCCCGGGTTGGGTACCTTGTCCCGATGGACGTCGAGGTAGCCTGTCCAGGCCATCGGGGCCCGGCTTGAGACTGCTGGTGGTCAGCGGCGTGTTCCCGCCGGCCTGGTCCTGGGGCGGCCAGGCTCGCTCGATCTGGAACATGTGCCGGGCCGCGGCCGGGGCCGGCGCCGAGGTCTCGGTGTTGACCACCGATGCGGATCTCGAGGGCCGAGTCCCCAGCGGTGAGCGGGTGGAAGAGGGGATTCGCATCCGGACCCTCCCGGTTCTCGGGCCCGCCCGGCGCTTCGCCCTGGCCCCGCGGCTGCTGCCTGCAGTCCTGGGGGCGGTCGGTTCCGCCGACCTGGTGGTGATCCAGGGGGTCTGGACCTGGCCCATGTTGATCGCGCCCAGGGCCTGCCGGATGCGCGGCGTGCCCTACGTGGTGGTTCCCCGCGGCACCCTCGAATCGATCTCCCTGGCGGAAAAGGCGGGCAAGAAGGCGCTCTACTGGAAACTGTTGGAAGCCCGGGCGGTCCGTGGCGCCCGCGCGATCCAGTTCGCCAGCAGGCAAGAGCTGGAGAACAGCCGGGAGGCCTCGGCGGGCACCCCCGGCATGGTCAGCGAGAACCCGATCGAGTTCGCCGACCGTGCCGCCGGAGATCCGGCAGGGTTGCGCAAGCGCCTCGGATTGGAGGCCTCGGACCGGATTCTCGGCATTTTCGGCCGCATCCATCCCCGCAAGGGGTTCGAGATCGTAATCCCGGCGCTGGCCGGCTGCTCCGACCGGGTTCACCTCGCGGTTTTCGGTGCCGATGAAGCCGGACATCAGGCTCGAATGGAGCAACTCGCAGCCAGACACGGGGTCTCCCAGCGTGTACATTTCCTGGGTCAGGTAGACGGCGCGGAACTGGCGCAGGCCTACGCCTCCGTCGATCTGACCGTGCTGCCTTCGCTGGGAGAGAGCTTCGGCAACACCGCTCTCGAGTCGCTGGCTCAGGGTACCGAGGCGTTGGTGTCCGAGGGGGTGCCCCTCAAGGGTTACCTGGTCGAGCACGGCGGGAGGCCCTGTGTCGCTCCCAACGATGCGGCGACCTGGGCGGAGCGGCTGGACGAGTGGATGGCGTCTTCCCGGGAGTTCGACGGGGAGCACGCGTCCCGGGTTGTAAGAGAGGATTTCAGCCTGGAGCGGATCGGCAGCCGGCTGCTGGCCGACTATCGCAAGTTGATCGGAGCCGCTCCCGCGGCGAGCTCCGGAACAGGTGATGCATGATTCGAGTGTTCGACAGGGAGGCCGAGCTGAACGCGATCCCCTGGCCTGAAGGCAAGCGGGTCGCGATCAAGCCCAACCTGACCTATCCCCGTCACAAGCAGGGGGTCACCACCACGACCGAGGTTCTCGAGCGGGTGGTCGTCGAGTTGCGCAAGCGCAACAACGAGGTCTGGGTCGTCGAGTCCGACGGCGGCTACGGCGCCTGGCAATGCGAGCAGGCCATGGAGGGCCACGGGATTCCCGAGATGGTCGCCCGCCACGGCGCCCACTGGAAGAACCTGACCAAGTCCGAGTGGGTGCATCTCGACGTGCGCCGCGGGCTGCGCCGGATCAAGCTGCCGTTCTCCCGTTTCCTGCGGGACGAGATCGACGTGTTCATCACCATGCCGGTGCCCAAGGTGCACTGCATGACCGGCGTGACCCTGGGGATGAAGAACCAGTGGGGGGTGGTCCCCGATCCGTTGCGCATGAACTTCCACTACATGATCGATCCGTCGCTCTTGGCGATCAACAAGAGCCTGCCGTCGCCGATGGTGATCGCCGACGGAACCTGGTTCCTCGACGGCAACGGTCCTCTCGACGGCAACCCGCTGCGCAAGGATCTGATCATTCAGGCGGACAGCATCGGCGAGTTCGATCGCTACATGTGTGACCTGATGTCGGTCGACCCCACGACCATCGCGCATCTGAGCCACGGGATGAAGGACGGATTCGTGCCGCGGCGGATGGAGGATCTGGAGTACGACGCCGAGAGGCTCGAGGCGTTGCGTTACAAGGCGGTGCTCAAGCGCACCCCGCGCAACTGGATGGTGCTGACCTTCTTCCACAGCAAGTATCTCACCCGGCTGATCTACACCTCGTGGTTCGGCCGCGCCCTGCATCGCGTGTTCTACGCGATCGTGGGACAGCCCACCATGTCCTGAGCGGGCCGCCGTGAACGCCTCGATCGTATCCAGGCCTGGTCTCGCGTATCCCGCGCCTGACGACGCCTACAGCCCCGGCGAGCGCTACCCGGAGTACCGCCTGAGCGTGGTTTCCGCCGCGCCGAACCCGGTCTACGCCATGGTTCGGGAATGCCTCAGGGATCTGGGCCTCGACGCCGCAAACTTCGGCACCGCCGAGTGGAACCCGCTGGGCGCCTACATCGCTCCCGGAAGTTCGGTCTTTCTGCTCTGCAACTTCGTTTACCATCAGCGCCCGGTCGAGGATGAGCGGGCGCTGTGGGCCAAGTGCACCCACGGCGCGGTGCTGCGGGCGATCGCCGACTACGTGCTGATCGCCACCGGCCCCGAGGGCCGGGTCCTGTTCGGCAACTCGTCGCTTCAAAGCTGTGACTTCGAGCGGGTGCTCCGGGAGACCGGCGCCGCACGGGTCGCCGAGTTCTACGCCGATCAGAAGTTGCCGGTATCGCCCAAGGACCTGCGGCTGCGGGTCGCGCCGCGAACCCTGGGAGGCCGGGTGTCCTCGGTCACCGTGCGAGACGACGCCGGCGGGGTCGAGGTCGATCTGGGCGGCGACAGCCTGCTCGACGCCATTCCCGGCGCGGGGCCCCGGCAGTACCGCATCTCGGACTACGACCCCGGGCGGATCGAGCAGTTCCACGCCGCAGGCGCCCATCGCTACCTGATTCACCGGGATGTCCTCGAGAGCGACGTGGTGTTGAGCGTGCCCAAGCTCAAGACTCACGAGAAGGTCGGCATCACCTGCGCATTGAAGGGATTCGTCGGCACCGTCGGCCACAAGGACTGTCTGGCCCATCACCGGTTCGGCAATCCGAAGGTCGGGGGCGACGAGTACCCCGACCGCTTCGCCTTCATGCGCGGGCTCTCCCGTTTCCACGACTGGATCAACCGCCGGGCCTCCGGCGGCGCCATCGTGGGCGGCGCCCAGATCGCCGAACGGATGTCCCGCCGGGTGCTCTACCGGCTGGGCGTGATCGGCGGCGGGGCCTGGTCGGGGAACGATACCGCCTGGCGGATGACCCTGGATCTCGCCCGCATCGTGCACTTTGCCGATGCCTCCGGGCGCATGCAGGACACGCCGCAGCGCCGGCATCTGGCGCTGTTGGACGGGATCATCGCCGGAGAAGGGCAGGGGCCTCTGGCTCCGGATGCCGTTGACGCCGGCACCCTGGTGTTTGCCGATGACGTATCCCTCTGCGACCGTATCGCCTGCCGCTTGATGGGCTACGAACCGGAACAGATCCGGCTGGTTCACGAGGCGCCGGCGGTGCTGGGGAGTTCCGGCGATGCCCGGGTCCTGTTCAATGGAGAGGCGCTGGCCGAGGATGCCGTGAAACCGGCGGTCGGGCGGCCTTTCGCCACACCGGCCGGGTGGGTTCGGGCCCTCGGGGCGGTCTCGTGACCTGGGTTGCCCGCCTGCGCCATGCCCGGATGCGGGACCGGCTGGAACGCCATGCGGCCGGATATGCGGCCGTGGCTTCTGCCGACGATCGGCGCGCCGAGCAGCTGGCCCTGCTGAACCAGGAGTGGAGCCGGATCGTCCAGCGAGTGCCGTTCTATCGGGATTCGGCAGCGGCCGGTGACCTGCCCGGGCGGTTCGACTCGCTGGAACAGTTCGCCGCCGCGGTGCCGCCGACGACCCGGGAGGATGTGCAACAAACCGGCGAGGCGCGGGCGAGCGAGGGGCGTCCCGCCGACTTTCAGCGCATCACCGGCGGTTCGACCGGTCAACCGGTGCAGTTGCCCGCCTGGGAGGACGAGAACCGCCGGGTCGAGGAGGATCTCTGGTGGAGCCGCAGGGCCTACGGGATCTACCCGGACTCCCGGCTGTTCCTGATCTGGGGGCACAGCCATCTGCTGGGCGAGGGTCTGCGCGGTTGGGTCAACGCCCGCAAGCGGGAACTTCAGGACCGGCTGCTGGGCTACTGCCGCTTCAGCGCCTACGACCTGCAGGAGGAGGCGATGCGGCGGGCGGGAAGCCGGATGATTCGCTTCCGCCCCGACTACCTGCTGGGCTACGGGGTCGCGCTCCATCGCTTCGCCGAGGCCAACAGGGATCGAGGCGCCTCGCTGCGGGAACTCGGGCTGCGCATGGTGGTCGGCACCTCCGAGAGCTATCCCCATCCGGAAACCCCGGAGTTGCTGGGAGAGCTGTTCGGCTGTCCGGTGGCGATGGAGTACGGGGCCGTCGAGTCCGGACTGATCGCCCACACGGTGCCCGAGGGGCACTACGTCGTGCCGTGGCGCAGCGTGTTGCTGGAGGTCCCGTCGAATCCTACCGAGGGTAGGGGGCTACGCATCACGACCCTCTATCCCCGCTGCTTCCCGCTGGTCCGCTATGAGATCGGCGACGAAATCGAGCTCGAGGAAGGGGGAGAGACCCTGGGCATCACCTCGTTCCGGCGCGTGATCGGGCGCTGCAACGACTATCTCGTGTTGCCCGACGGCACCCAGGTGCACTCCGAGGTGTTCTCCCACGCGGTGCGGCCCTGCAGCGAGGTGCGCGGGTTCCAGGTCGTGCAACAGCCGCGGCGTCTGGTCATGCGGGTGACCGGCCGGGACGGGCTGTCCGATCGTGGCCGGGCCGGTATTCTCGAGCGCCTGGCCAAGGTGCATCCCGATCTGGGACGCATGGAGTTCAAGGCGGTCGACACACTGGAACAGACCGTGGCCGGCAAGACCCGCATGATCGTCGTCGAAACAGAGCAAGGGAGTCTCGGAGCATGAAGACCGGTGTTCTGGTGGTGCTGTCCACCATCTTCTGTGTGCGGGGCGGGATTCCTCGCTTCAACCAGATGCTTTGCCTTGCTCTGGACCGCCTGGCGCCGAAGCTGGATCTCGACGTGACGGTGATCAGCCAGGACGACAGCGAAGAGGACTACGAGGCGGCCGGAGCTCCCTGGAAACACATGCGCTTCGTCGCCGGTGCCGGACAGGCGGGTACCGCGCGCCGTACCCTGGTCGAGGCCGCCCGCAAGCGTCCGACGGTGGCGATCATCGGTCTGTTGGGCATGACCCCGGCGGGCCTCTTGGCCCGTCCGTTCCTGAAGCAGGGCTACGGGTTCATCGCCCACGGCACCGAGGCCTGGGAAGAGCCGCGTCGCTCCCGCCGGATCGCCGCGCGCAACGCCAGCTTCGCCTTCGCCGTGTCGGCCAACACCGGATCGGCCCTGACTCGTTCGACCGGGATCCCAATCGAGCGGGTCCACGTTTTGCCCAACACGTTGGATCCCTACTTCTCCGAGCAGCTCGAGCGGAACCGGGGCAAGGAGACCACCGAGGAACGGGGGCTGGAGCTCCTGACCGTCTCACGACTTTGGGCGGTGGAGACGATGAAGGGGGTCGACCGGGCGATCGAGGCCTTCGCCCAACTGGCCGAACGCTACCCCGACGCCCGCTACCGCATCGTGGGCAAGGGGGATGACAAGCCCCGGCTCGAGGCCCTGGCCCGGGAGCACGGGGTTGTCGACCGGGTGCTGTTCGAGCAGGACCTGAGCGACGACGACCTGCGGGATCGCTACAAGCACTGCGCGGCGTTCGTGTTGCCCTCGGGGCAGGAGGGCTTCGGCATCGTCTTCCTCGAGTCGATGCAGTTCGCGAAGCCCTGCATCGGGGGCAAGGCCGGTGGGACTCCCGAGGTGGTGATCGACGGCGAGACCGGCATCCTGGTGCCCTTCGGCGACGTCGACGCGTTGCGCCGGGCGATGGACCGGCTGCTGGGAGACGCGGAGCTACGCCGCACCCTCGGTGAGGCGGGCCGCCGGCGGCTGTTCGACTGTTTCCTGTTCGATCGCTACTGCGAGCGGGTCGAGGAGCTGCTCACCGCCGCGCTGCAGGGAGATATCCAGGGCGTTCCGGCGACGGTTCCCGCGGCCGAGGCCGAGTAGCTCCCACGGGCTCACGGAGCTGCGCGGCTCTCGAGGCTCCGCTGGATTTCCTCGGCCACCCGGTCGTGGGCAGCTTCGTTGAAGTGATTGTCGTTGGGGACCGTGCGGTACGCGACCCCGTCGGTCATCTCCCTGCGGAACATCGGCAACAGGTCCAGGACCTCGAAACCGGCTCCTGCGGCGAGGTCGCCCAGGCGGCGGTGTGCATCGTCGAGGGGATAGCTCTCGAAGTCCACCATCAGCGGCAGGATCACGAAGAGCGGTTGCTCGCGGCCCCGTGTCCGGGCGGTCTCGGACAGGGTCTCGACCTGCCCGGCGAGCCGCTGCCAGCGGAGCTCGTAGCCGGGGTGGGTCTCGTCGTAGCAGCCGATCACGAACCGGTGGTAGGCATCGACATCGGGGGTCAGCGCCTTTGCCAGGTGATCGGCGACGAACCGCAGCGTCGGGAAACTCTTGCCGAAGCTCTTCATCAGGTTGACCGCCCGGGCCTGGGCGCTCTCGGGGGCGGGCATGTCGTTCATGTAGTAAGCGATTACGGTGGACCGCGCCCGGGCGCCGGCGGGCAGCTCCTCGAGCATCCGGTTGTAGTCTACGAGTCCGGTGCCTCGTTCGCCGAGGCTGAACACCTCGGGGCCGTCGAGACGGGCCTCCAGCCGATCCCCCATCCGGTCGGCTACGGGCACACCCTGGCCCCAGACGAAGGAGTCGCCGACGAGCAGGACGTCCTCGCCGTCGACCCGGGACAGGTCGTACTCGACCCGCAGCCCGGCCACCGAGCGGTTCTCGGAGGGGCGCAGGCTGAGCAGGCCCAGCAGCGCGAGGTCGAGCACCGAGACACAGAGAATCAGGGTGCCCAGCAACAATCCCAGGCTATGGGGTTTGCCTGCCGGGCCACGGGAGGCGAGGAACGCGGCGAGCAGGATCGCCACGCCGCAGAGGGTGCGGATCAGCGGCATGGTCAGGGCCATGCCGGGGAGTTCCGCCAGCTGGCTGTTGGCCGGGAAGACCGCGGTGGTCAGCACCACCAGCAGGTAGGCCGCCGTCAACAGCCAGAGACGCCCGGCGCGCCAGAGGGCGAGAGCCGCCAGCACCAGCAGCACGTTCCACAGATTGAAGGCGAAGAAGAACTTGGACCAGCGGCCGAGAATCTCGGGAGTCTGGCTGCGGGAGAGCAGGCCGTAGATCACCGGGTAGGCGAAGGCCAGGAGCGGCAGCAACAGCAACGCCGTGGGCCTACCCGCTGCACGGTCGCCTCCCATCGATCTTCCCCTCCGGTCGCCGGATCTGCGGGCGTCAGATGGCGGACAGTTCCAGAGCCTTCTCCGGATGCCTGTCGGCCCAATCCGCGTACCAGCTTACGATCTCTCGCAGCCCGTCATCCAGCGAGATCTTGGGCTCGTAGCCGAGCCCCTGGAGCTTGGAGATGTCCGGGCAGCGCCGGGGCGTGCCTCCCGCCGGCCGCGGGGTGCTCTGGATCTCGATCTCGACGCCCAGTTGATCGGCGATCTTGAGCACCAGGTCGCGGATGCTGACCTCTTCGTTGGTTCCGATGTGGTAGAGGTTGCGGTCCTCACCCTTGTCGATCACCAGCAGCAGTCCGGCGATGAAGTCGTGGACGTTGTTGAACGCCCGGGTCTCCGAACCGTCTCCCTGGATCTGGAACGGGATCTTGCCGCCGCCGGCCTCGGCCGCCGCCCGCCGCATGCGCAGGGCGAGCTGGGGGATCACGTGCTCGAAGCCCATGTCCGGCCCGTAGGCGTTGTGCGGGCGGAAGACCAGGGTGCGGTCGAAGTGCTTGCGGCCGTAGTTGAAGGCCAGGATCTCGCCGATCAGCTTGGCCCCGCCGTAGGAGTAGCGCGGGTTCAGGGTGTCGGGAATGCAGGTCGGCACCTGTTCGTCGGTCGGGACCGACGGCGGAGTCTGGTACACCTCGGAACTGGAGGCGAAGACGTACTCCTTGACCCCGTGCTTGATCGCCGCCTCCAGGGTGTTCTGGGTACCGCGGATGCCGACGTCCAGCACCACCTCGGGAATCTCGTAGAAGTGCTTGGTGCCGTTGATGAACGCCAGGTGGCAGACCATGTCCACGCCCTTGGTCGCCTCGTCGACGGCGCCGGCGTCGCGGATGTCCGCCTCGACCATCTCGATCTTGTCGAGGTAGGCTTCGCCAAGCTTCGAGGCGGAGCCGCGGAAGTTGTTGTCCAGCACGCGGACGTCGTCGCCGCGGTCGACCATGGCCTTGACCAGAGCCGATCCGAGGAAGCCGGTTCCGCCGGTTACGAGGTACTTACGCTCCGAGGGCACAGAGTTTCACTCCTTCAGGAAGATCGATGTTGGGGTAGACCACGTTCCAGGCGTCGTAGATCACGCCGGGGTTGTTCATGGTCGTCGCCCGCGTCTCGACGTCCAGGGTCTCGTAGCGCGGGTGGTTGTTGAGGATCAGTACGATGTCGCTGCCGGCGAAGGCCTCACGGTCGTCGACCGGCTTCACCCCGAGCTTTGCCAGCGCCTCGTCCTTGCAGACGTAGTCCTGGGCCTTGATCGTGGCCGAGGGCATCGTCTTGCGGATGTGATCGATCATCCAGAGCGACGGCGAGCCACGCAGGTCGTCGGTATCCGGACGGCCCTTGAAGGCCATGCCCATGATTCCGATCGAGAGGTTGTCCTTCTTGTCGATCATGCGCATGGTGCGATCGAACACGTGCTGGACCAGGTCTTCGTTGAGGTGCCGGGCGGTGTGGATCATCTTGGGCAGGAATCCGGTATCGGCCACCGACTCCACCAGGATGTGAGGATCCTTCTCCAGGCACGGTCCGCCGACGAAGCCGGGCCAGGCGATGTTGGTGCGTTCGTAACCCAGGTTGGCGGTCTTGATCACCTCGGTGGCGTTGACGCCGATGGCCTCGCAAAGGAGCGCCACCTCGTTGCCGAAGGCGAAGAACAGATCCCGGTAGGAGTTGTCCAGCAGCTTGATCAGCTCAGCGGTTTGAATGCTCGAGACCTTGAGGATCGTCGGGGTGATGCGCTGGAAGATCGTGCCCGCCCGGTCCTGGGACTGACGGTTCATGCCGCCGACGATCTGGGGCAGCACCGGCAGCTCGGCCAGGGCGCGGCCTTCCATCGTCCGCTCGGGGCAGAAGGCCAGATCGAACTTCTTGCCGCTTGCGTCGAACTTCGGCTTCGCGACGTTCAGCGAGGCGCCCAGCCGCACGGTGGAACGCAGGATGATCAGTGCGCCGTCGCTCATGTGATCGGCGATCTGCTGGGATACCCGCTGGATCATGTCCATGCGCGGCTTCTTGTTGTCGTCCAGCGGCGTGCCGACGGTGACCACGTAGACGTCGAACGAGTCCCCCTCGGGGATCGTCTCGCTGAACTTGAGCCGGCCCTTCTCCAGGTTGCGCCGGATCATGTAGTCCAGGTTCGCCTCGTAGAAGTGGGCCTTGCCGTCCTGGATCGTGTCGAGGATCTCGGGGTTGATCTCGATTCCGTGGACCTCGAAGCCGTTCTCGGCCATGGCCACGGCGAGGGTTAGGCCGACGTAGCCCATCCCCATGATGCAGACCCGATTGTCGTCGTACATGCGGTCAGTCCTTCTTGCGTTCGAGTTCGTACCATTCGATCGTGCGGCGGAGGCCATCCTTGAACGGGGTCTCGGCCTGGAAGCCGAAGGCCTCCCGGGCACGCTCCACCGCCAGGCTGCGCCGGGGCGCGCCGGTCGGTTTGTCGGTGTCCCAGGTCAGGGCACCTTCGTAGCCGGTTTGCGCCTTGATTTCTTCGGCGAGGGTCTTGATCGAGATCTCGTTGCCGGTGCCGAGGTTGACCGGTTCCGGGGCGTCGTAGCGCTCCAGGGCATCGACGATGCCCCGGGCCGCGTCGGCGGCGTAGAGGAACTCCCGGGTGGCGGAGCCGTCGCCCCAGATCATCACCTCCGGCGTCCCGTTCTCCCGGGCCTCGATGAAGCGCCGGATCAACGCGGGGATCACGTGGGACTTGGCCTCGTCGAAGTGGTCGTGAGGGCCGTACAGGTTGGTCGGGATCAAGAAGACCGCGTTCAAACCGTACTGCCGCTGATAGGCGGCACCCATCATCCACACGTTGCGCTTGGCGATCCCGTAGGGAGCGGTGTCGATGGCGGGAAAGCCCTCGAACATGGCGCTTTCCGGAGTCGGCACCGGTGCGTCGCCGGGGTACACGCAGATGGTGCCGATGGTCACCACCTTGCGGGCCTCGTACTTGCGGGCGCACTCGAAGACGTTGGCGCCCATCATGCTGTTGGCATAGGAGAACCAGCCGGGGTTCTCCTTGTTGGCGCCGATGCCGCCCACGGCGGCGGCCAGATGGATGATCGCTTCGGGGCGATGTTCGGCGAAGTAGGCGTCGGTCCGGGCGGAATCGACCAGGTCGAAGTCCTTGCTGCCCAGGGGAAGCGGATTCGAGTACCCACGCCGCCGCAGCTCTTCGACAACGAAACGGCCGAGGAAACCCCGCCCGCCGGTTACGGCGATGGTGGCGCTCTTGTTGATCACCCGTGAGTCTCCCGCGGCCGGGACCGGTTCCCGATGCCCGTCGCCGGCGAGTCTCAACCCTTCGGCGATAGCCCAAATCGCAACTATATAGACTCCGGTCCCGCCGGTGCCACCGTGCACCTCCCCGGGGGAGGGGCTACTCTTACGAAATGGAATTTCGGCTTCAGCGGCCCCTATTTCTCTGCCTGCTGCTGGTTTTGGCTGCCGCCGGAGTTTCCGCCGCAGAGGGCGAGCTTTCCCTGTCCGAAGGGGACCGCGGCGCCCGGATCTACGTTCCCCGCAGGGCGACTCCGGCCGAACGGACAGCAGCCCGGGAACTCTCCCGGCACCTGGTTCGGGCAACCGATGCCCGATTTGCGGTCCGCCGCGAGCGCCGAAACCCGCCGGCGGAGCCCGGTATCTACGTCGGCGACACCGGAGTGGCCCGTTCCAACGGGATCGATCCCCAGGGGTTGGGCCCGGAATCCTGGGTGATCCGCCGGGTGCCCGAGGGATTGGTCCTGACCGGCGGCAGCCCGCGGGGCACCCTCTACGCGGTGTTTCACTTTCTCGAGGACCACGTCGGGGTGCGCTGGTGGAACCGCTACGTCACCGACGTGCCGCGGCATGCCCGGCTCACGGTGGGAGAGCTGGACGAGTCGGGGACCCCGGCGTTCCCGTACCGGGACATCCATGGCGAACAGGGGGCGGGGTTGTTCTTCGCCCGCAACCGGATCAACGGCCACTACGGCGAAGCGGCCGAGGTGTACGGCGGCGCCGAGCGCTACGGCCCGCCGTTCATGGTCCACACCTTCGCGCTCTACCTGCCTCCCGATGAGCACTTCGACGAACACCCCGAGTACTACTCCGAGATCGGCGGCGTGCGGGTTGCCGAGGGGCAGCTCTGTCTGACCGACGAAGGGCTCTATCAGGCGATGGAAGCCCGGCTGCGGGACTACATCGAGCAGGGCGAGCGGCGGGCGAGACGCCAACGCCGCAAACCGCCGGAGCTCTACCACGTGGGCCCCAACGATTGGGGCCGGTCGTGTGCCTGCGCTGCTTGCCGGAAGGTGATCGCCGAGACCGGCTCGGAGTCCGGCCTGTTGCTGCGGTTCGTCAATCGCCTGGCGGCGGCGATTCGTCACGACCACCCGGACGTGCGGCTCGACACCCTGGCCTACTACTACACTCTCAAGCCGCCGCGGAACGAGCGCCCGGCCGACGACCTGGTCGTACGGCTCTCGGGGCTTCAGTGGCGCGACTTCTCCCGCTCCATCGAGGACCCGCGGAACCAGAAGTACCGGGAGTTCTTCGAGGCCTGGTCGGCGATCACCCGGCGGCTGCGGATCTGGGACTACAGCGTGACCTTCGGGCCTGCGGGGGATCTGCCCCTTTCCAACCTCGGCCCCCTCGCCGCCGACTTCCGCTACTTCCTCGACCGTGGGGTCGAGGGGATCTTCATCCAGCACGCCCATCCGGTCACCTCGGACATGCGGGATCTCAAGCTCTGGGTCCTGACGCGGCTGATGCAGGATCCGGGGCAGGATGTCCAGGCCTTGATCGAGGAGTTCGCTCACGGCTTCTACGGTCCGGCGGCGGGGCCGATCCTCGAATACCTCGCCGGCCTGGATCAGGCCTCGGCCGAAGCTGAGTGCCGCATTCGGACTCACGCGGCCGCGCCCCAGTACTGCTACCTGGATCTGGACTTCGTCAGCCGCGCCCATGCACTGTTCGACCGGGCGGAACAGGCGGTGGCCGGAGACGACGGGCTTCGGGCGCGGGTGCAGCATGCGCGGATATCTCTGGACCGTGCGACCCTGCAGATCTGGCCCGGGCTGGTCGCCGAGCGGAGTGTGTCCGGCGCCGGCGCGGCGGCGCCGTTGCCCAGCCTGGACACCATCGCCAACCGTATGCGCGAGACCTGGTACCGGGAGTCGCGCCGTTTCCCCGCGCCGAGATTCGAAGCGGAACGAGAGGCGATGGAGCTGGATCTGGCTCGCTGGCTGGACCGCGCCGCCCGCGCCGAGGCCAGGGCTGCCCGCGAAGCGGAGAACGCCTCGGCGGCGAGAGGAGGATCTCATCCTCACGTTCCGTGAGCTGCTTGCCCGCCTGAGACCGGGAAAGGGGTCGTTCACCGGAGAGGTGTTCGAATCCTTCGTGGTCAACATGGTCATCGCGGCGGTGAATATCGGGTCGGGCATCCTGCTGGCGCGCCTGCTCGGCGCCGAAGGGCGAGGGGAGCTCGCCGCCGCCCAGGCCCTGCCGATGATCCTGTGCATGGTCGGGCAGCTCGGCCTGCCCCAGGCGGTGATCTACTTCGGCGCCCGGGACCGGGAGCGGGCAGGGGAGTACGCCGTCTCGGCGACGCTCCTGATGCTGGGCTTCGGGGTGCCGTTGATGGCGCTCACCGCGGCGATCACACCCTGGTTTCTCGAACAGCAGCGGAGCGAGGTGGTGCGGCTGGGCCAGATCTACGTCCTGCTGCTGGTCCCCACGGCGATCCACTTGCTGCCCGTCGCCACCTCCCGCGCCCTGCACCGCATCTCGATCTGGAATCGCCTGCGGCTGGTCAGCCCGGTGTTGTGGTTGGTCGTCGTCGCCGCCTTGTTCCTGGTGGACCTGGACCACCCGGCGGCGGTGCTGTTCATCTACCTGTCGCTCTTCTTCGTCGCGGCCCTGATCATGATCGCGGCGGTGCGCGGTTTGATCGGGCGGCCGATGAAGCCCGCCGCGGGAGCCTGGGGCAAGCTGTTGCGCTACGGGTTGCCCCTGACCCTGGGAGCCGCGCCGCTGGCGCTCAACCAGAGCCTGGATCGCCTGATCATCGCCGGGATGCTTCCGGCGGCGGAACTCGGCCAGTACACCGTCGCGATTTCCTGGACCCGCATCGGGCTCCTTCCGGTGACCGCGCTCACCGGGGTCGCCTTCTCGAAGCTCGCCGGCATCGAACAACGAAGCGAGCAGCTGCGCTTCATCTGGAGAGCGGGCCTGGGGGCGGTGGCGGTCTCCGCGCTGACCGTCCTGGTGATCGCCGCGGCGACACCCTGGGCGCTTCCGATGGCCTTCGGGGCGGACTTCAGGGCGGCGATCGGCATCTCCTTCGTGGCCCTGATCAGCATCTTCCTGCAGGGCATCGACCACATGCTCAAGGTCAGCATGCAGGGCCTGGGGCGGACGGTGCCGATCACCATCGCCGAATGGAGCGGACTGATCCTGCTGGTTCCGGCGGCCATCTGGTTGATCGGCCGTTACGGGCTTTTCGGCGCTCCCTGGGCCCTGGTCGTGGGCAGCGGCACCGTGGTGCTGGTGCTGGGTCTCGCCCTGTTGCGGGAAGCCCGGCGAGGAACCTGAGTTCGGTATGGCGGTGGCACGCCCCCGGGGGTATAAGGGTCTTCCTGGGTAACTGTACCTTCCGAACAGGTTCGAACGATGACGGCTCTACAGGGCACGGTGGGCGGGCGTTCCCGCAATTCGCTGTTGGGGGCGACGCTGTGCGTCGGCCTCGCGGTGGTGATCGCCAGCCTTTCCAGCGCCGATCCGGGGCTCGTGGGCCTCTTCATTACCGTGGCGGTGCTGTTCGTCGCCTGTTTCCTGCCCGCCGTGGTTGGTGCCGTCCGGGGCAACCTCGACTACTTCGAGATCGTCCACCTGTTCGGCTTCATCTACTTCCTCAACTTCGGTGCCGCCGCCCTGTGGGTCACCTTCGACCCGTCGCTGGCCTACGACATTCACATCGTGCCCTACATCCCCAGGGCGGCGTTCTATGCGCTGCTGGGGTATCTGGCCTTCCTGGCCGGCTACTACGGCCCGTGGACCAAGCGCCTGGGCAAGGGCCCCGGCCGGGTCCATCTCGCTCCCCGGGGAACCATGTTCATGGTGGCCGTCGGCGGGATCGGCCTGGTCGGCTACGTGGTCTGGGCCGAGGTCTTTCGCGCCCGCTACGCCGGCGGCTCGGCGTTGACCGGGCTGACCAGCCTCCTGGGGCAGGTCGCCTTCTTCTTCGTCATCGTCTGGGGCCTGACCCACCTGATGCTGTTTTCGGGCAAGCTCGCCAAGACCCAGAAGCTGGTCTACCTGGCGTTCCTGCTGCCGGCCGCGGTGATGATCGCCCGCGCCAACGTCAGCCGCAAACAGTTGCTGTTGACCCTGGTGCTGGTGCCCGCCGTGGCTTTCTGGTATTCCCGCCGACGGGTTCCCTGGGTCCCGCTGCTGGTCCTGTTCCTGATCTTCGTCTTCATTGTCTTCCCGATCTACAACACGGTTCGCTTCTTTGACTGGGATCAATCCCTCGACGCCCGTCTGACCCAGACCTTCGACCGGATGCGGGATTGGGATCGCGGGGAGTACATGGACCAGTCGGTCGGCTCGTTCCAGAGCCGGCTGGCGCTGATAAATTCCATGGCGATCGTGTTGCGGGACGTGCCACGCTGGGAGCCCTATCTCCAGGGTGAGAGCTGGGTCATGGCTCCGGCGATCATCCTGGTCCCACGTATCTTGTGGCCGGACAAACCGGAGCTGGGCATCGGGCTCGAGTTCGGCCAGAAGTTCCGGGTGGTCAACCCCCAGGACAACCTGACCAGCATCGCGCCCTCCCTACCGGGCGAGCTCTACTGGGAGTTCGACCTGCCCGGCATCCTGATCGGGATGGGTTTGATCGGTTTCATCCTGCGATGGGTCTACGCCCGGTTCTGCGCGACGAGTCCGGTGGTGTCCCTGGATCGCTCGATCTACATCTACCTGTTGATGCGCCTGATGGTGATCGAGGGCGCCTTGCTCGCCTCATCGGCCTTCATCATCAAGAACCTGCTGGTGCTGCTGATCCTGCGTTGGGGTTGCGCCAAGCTCGGTTGGCTGCGTCCGGTGGAGGCTCCCGAGGCGAGCTGAGTCCACCCTCCGATCCGCCATGGCGGCCCCGGGGACATGCCGTATATTCGATTTTCGACTTCTGACTTCGGGGGCTACCCCCACGCGGGTTCTCGATGAGCACGTTTCTTCGACAGGCCTGGTTGCGCTTCGAGCCGGCGCGAGTGCGCGATACGATCGACCGCACGCGGATGTTCTTCGTCGTCGCACTCGGACGCGCAGGGACGACCTTCCTGGCGGACCTGCTGGACCGGACCGAAGGTTGCGCCGTGTTCCACGAGTCCCGGGGGGATGACGACGCTCTGGCCGACGCATGGTGGCGTCCCGAATCGGCGGCCCCGTTTCTTGCCGGAGGCCGCGAGCGCCTGGTCGCGGCCCGCATCGAATCCAGCCGCTGCGCCGTCTACGGTGAGGTCAACAGTTACCTGCGATACCACGTCGCGGCGCTTCAGGAACGCTGGGCGCCGACGATCCTGCACATGGTCCGCGACGGGCGGCCGCAGGTGCGCTCGGTGATGAACCGCACGACCTTCACCCCCGCAGATCCGTTTACCCACAACCTGCGGCCGCGTCCCGACGACCCGATCGCCGGCGAATGGGACTCCCTCGACCGCTTCGGCCGGGCCTGTTGGTACTGGGCCAGCACCAATCGCGATCTGTTGTCTCACGACCTGCCGCTGGTGCGCTTCGAGGACATCACCCGCTCCTACGAGGCGTTCCAGACCCAGGTCGCCGACCGGCTCGATCTGCCCCTCGCCCGGGAGATCTGGGAGGAGCAGGCGGGCAAGCCGAAGAACGCCAGTCGCGACACGTCGTTCCCCAAGTGGGACGCCTGGACGGACGAGCAGAAGGCGCAGTTCGTGCGCATCTGCGGCCCGGTCATGGAACGCCTGAACTACGAGATCTAGGCGGCGCCGCCGCCGGCACCGTCACGCTCCGTCCAGTGCTTCAGCAGGTGTTCCCGCGCCTCTCGCGGGTCGCGGATCTTGCCCTCGATCTGTGCCTGGAGCAATTCCTCCAGCGCCCGGCCGATCGCCGGTCCCGGTTTCCAACCGAGGAGGCGCATGACCTCGCTGCCGTCGAGGAGCGGCCGGGTCCCGGTAGCCTTCGTGCGTCCCCGCATTCCGTCCAGGCTGTGCAGCAACTCGCGTAGCCTGCGCCAGCGCCGGCGCGCATCCGCCGCTCCGAGTGAGCCCGCCCCGCTGCCGCGGGCATCGCAGGCGGCATGAAGAATCAGCAGGCCGAGGTCGTCGCCGGTGTCCCTGGCCAGCCGCGCCATCCCCCGGGGGGTCGGACCGGAGTCGGCGAGGTTGCCCGGCCTCAGGTGAAAGCGAACCAGCCGCACGATACGCCGCCGGGTCCGGCGGGATACCCGCAACCGCTGGAGCAGCCCGTCGGCGCGTTCGGCGCCGAGTGTCTCGTGGCCATGGAACGAAGGCTTGCCCTCGGGCGAGACCCGAAAGGTCTCCGGCTTGGAGATGTCGTGAAGCAGCAGACTGAAGCGCAGCACCAGCAGGTCTTCGTCTCGAGCGGCTGCGTCGGCGGCGGGCAAGCGGCCCAGCCGGGTGCTGTGCTCGAGGGTGGCGAGGGTGTGGGTCCAGACGTCGGGCCGGTCGAAGCCGGCGGCGCAGCCCTGAAGGGGAACCAGTTCCGGCAACACCGACGGGAGCAGGCCCAGGCGCTCCAGTTCGATCAACCCGGTGTGCGGGGCTTTCCCTCGAAGCAGTTTGAGCAGTTCATCGCGCAGCCGTTCCGCCGACGCCCGGCGGAGCCGGGGGGCGACCGCGGTTGCGGCGGCCCGGGTCTGCCGATGGATGCGCATCCAGGGGTACTGGGCGATGAAGCGGGCCAGCCGCAGGGCGCGCACCGGATCCTCGGCCAGAACCTCTCGTCGCGGAGCTCGCAACCGGCCGGCGCGCAGGTCCGGCAAACCGCCCAGCGGGTCGACCAGCTTCCGCGCCGCCAGGTCGTAGGCCATGGCGTTGATGGTCAGCTCCCGGCGCCGCAGATCGGCCTCGAGGCCGCGCCTGGATGCGTCCACCAGATCCATCGGTCCGTCTTCACCGTCGAAGCGCCAGGTGGTCACGCCTCGTTTGCGCACGCGGAACCCCCGGGTACCGAAGCTTTTCTGCAGCTCGGCGACCAGCCGCCGGGTACCGGGGCCGCAGACCAGGTCGACGTCCTTGCCGGCAAGACCCAGCGCCGCATCGCGGATCGCGCCGCCGACGAGCCAGAGGGGCACGCCGGTCTCGAGGCTGAGCTCCTTGAGCCGGCGAAGGAGCGGGTCGCGGGAGGTTCGGAATCGCAGGCGCCTTCCCAGGGCTGTCCGGTCGAGAAGTCTGGGCGGCCCCGGCCTCACCGGGCCTGGGCTTCCTGGCCCCAGTCGGATGGGTGGACCTCCTCGGGGGCGAGCCGCCCGGCGATGGCCTGGCGTACCTCACCGATCAGGCCGTTCAGGTCCGAGGGGAGGTAGGGGTCGATGGGAATCGGTTTGCCGAAGCTGACGTGGGCCGCCCCGGGCTGTACCCGGATCTCGCTGGGCCGGATGATCTTCCAGGTTCCCGAGATCGCGACCGGCAGGACCGGCGCCGGCGCCTGCAGGGCCAGGTGAAAGGCCCCTTTCTTGAACGGCTGGAGCCGGCCGTCCCGGCTGCGCGTGCCCTCGGCGAAGACCAGCACCGGATCGCCGCCGCGAATGCGCTCGGCGGCTCGCTTGAGGCTGCGAATGGCCCGCTGCCGGTTCGTTCGATCGATCGGGATGTAGTTGGCCGCCCTCAGCAGCATCCCGAAAAAGGGGATGCGGAACAGCGATTCCTTGGCCACGAAATGAATGTTCAGCGGCAGGATCGCGACGAGCAGCAGCACGTCCGCCAGGGACATGTGATTGGCCACCAGGACCGTCGGCTGCCCGCGGCGCAGCGATTCCAGGTGCTCGAGCCCGCTGTAGCTGCCCCGAACCCCCATCACGGCGAGGGTTCCGCGGGCCCAGAACCGCCCGAAGCGCATCACGGCAAAGCTGCGCGGGTAGACCAGGGCGATCACCAGCGCCGGAAGACCGAGAATCACGGTCAGCAGCGCCAGCGTCCCCAGGCTGAGGATTCCGCGAATCAAATCTTCGATCCTCCGGAGCCGGGAGTATGACCGGGACGGAAGTATACCGCCGGTAGCCGCAAATGCCGGATTTGCATCAACTTGACCCCGGAGCGATTGCGCCCCTATGCTGTCAATCCTCGGTAGTCGGGGCCTTCTTCGGGCCGCGAACCGGGGCCGATGGAACCAGCAGCGCTCCGGCGCGTTACGGGAAGGATGGTGCACGTCACACACCAGCGGTGGACTGGCCGGCCCGGTCCGGTGCCGTCCCGATGCCGGGAGGGGGCCGCTCCTTGACCGGTCTTCTCGGCCCATACCTCACCGAACTCGGCGGCATGGTCGGGCTCGCATGGGACACCCTGCGTCAGGCCCTGCGCCGGCCGCTGGACCTCGATCTGTGGCTGGAGCAGCTCTACCAGATCGGCGTCCGCTCCCTGACCATCACCAACCTGACCCTCCTGTTTACCGGGATGGTGCTCTCGATCCAGACCGCCTACTCCCTGGCGGCCTACGGCGGAAAGACCTTCGTCGGCGACATCATCACCGTATCGGTGGTCCGCGAACTGGGGCCGGTGCTGACCGCGCTCATGATCTGCGGCCGCGTGGGGGCGGGGATCACCGCTGAGCTGGGTTCCATGGCGGTGACCGAGCAGGTCGACGCACTGCGGGCCCTGGCCACCGATCCGGTCAAGAAGCTGGTGGTGCCCCGGGTCGGGGCGCTGGTGATCATGGTGCCGATCCTGACCATCCTGGCCGACACCGTCGCCGTGTTCGGCGGCATGCTGATGGCGGTCTTCGAGATCGGTCAGACCCGCTCCTACTTCATCAGCCGTGCGGTCGCCTCGCTGACCCTGGGCGATATCGCCAGCGGTGTCGGCAAGACGGTGTTCTTCGCGGTCATCATCGGTACGGTGGCCTGCTACAACGGCATCCGGGCGACCGGGGGTGCCGACGGCGTGGGCAAGGCGACCACCAACACGGTGGTGACCGCCTCGATCTTCGTCATCATTTCCGACTTCTTCCTGACCAAGATCTTCCTGCTCTTCTGAGGCGGCGGCGTTGGAACAACCCTTCATCCAGTTCAGGGATCTGCACAAGAGCTTCGGCGAGAAGCAGGTGCTGCGTGGCGTCGATCTCGGGGTTCCCCGGGGGCAGACCCTGGTGGTCCTGGGTGGTTCCGGTTCGGGCAAGTCGGTGTTGATCAAACACACCATCGGGCTGCACCTGCCCGATTCCGGCGAGGTGCTCGTCGATGGCGTATCCGTCGGTGAACAGGACGAGGCCGGACTGCGGGCCACCCGCAAGAAGGTCGGCATGCTGTTCCAGGGCGGCGCGCTGTTCGATTCGATGTCGGTGTTCGATAACGTTGCCTACGCCCTGGTCGAACACACGGACATGACGTCCGACGCCGTGGCCGACCGGGTCACCGAGGTGCTGGGCATGGTCGAACTGGAGAACGTCGAGCATCTGATGCCCGCCGATCTTTCCGGCGGGATGCGCAAGCGGGTCGCGCTGGCGCGGGCGATCGCCCTCGCCCCCCGGGGGTTGCTCTACGACGAGCCGACCACCGGCCTCGACCCGATCACATCCAACGCGATCAACCGGCTGATTCGCGGCCTGCAGAGCCGGCTGGGCGTGACCTCGATCGTGGTGACCCACGACATCCAATCGGCCCTGATGGTCGGAGACCGCATGGCGTTCCTCCACGAGGGGAGGATTCGCTTCGACGGTACGGTGGACGAAGCCAAACGTTCCGAGGAACCCCTGTTGCGGGACTTTCTGCAAGGAGGCGGCTATGCCCAGGCGTAGCGGAAGAGACCTGACCATCGGCGTGGTGGCGGCGCTGGCGCTGTCCATCCTCTCGTTGGCGGTGATGGTGGTCGGTGAGGAGTCGGCGTTCTTCGCCCAGAAGACCGACTACCGGGTGATCTTCCCGGACACCATCGGCCTGCGACAGGGATCGCCGGTGATGATCTCCGGGGTGCAGGTCGGCACCGTTCGCAAGGTGCGGCTGCCAACGGACACCGCCGCCGAGGGGATCGAGGTGGTTCTCGGTGTGGACAATCTTCATGCGCCCAGAATTCGCGAAGGGTCCCGGGCGGCTCTGCGCATCTTGCAGCTGCTCTCCGGTGAGAAGTACGTGGAGATCGTGACGGGCACGGCGGACAGCGCTCCGCTGCCGGCCAACGCCGAGATCCCGCTGCTCGACGAGGAGGGGCTGCTGGAGCAGGGTGAGTACATCGCCGACAACCTCAACGACGTGACCCAGTCGCTCAAGGGCATTCTCGAGCCGCTGGAGCGGGGAGAGAGCCTGCTCGGGGAGATGATCCAGAACCCCGAGTTCGGTCGCAAGGGACTCGACGATCTGCAGGGCATCCTCAACAACCTCGAGAAGGTCACCGGCCAGATCCGGTCGGGCCGGGGCTTTGCCGGCCGGTTGCTCTACGACCAGGAGTTCGCGGGCAAGGTGGACGACCTGGGGAGCGCCATCGAAGACCTGGCCGGCCTCCTGGGCGAGGTCGGCGCCGAGAAGACCTCGCTGCGGGAGTTGCTGGCCGAGGACGGCCCACTGCGCGGCGCTGCCGAGAACCTGCGTACGGCCTCCGCCTCGTTCTCCCGAACCGCCGAGAAGATCGAGACCGGCGACGGGCTGCTCTCCAAGCTGATCCACGACGAGGAGTTCTCCCGGTCGACCGCCGAGGACCTCAGCGCGACCCTGGCGAACCTGCGGGAGATCACCGACAAGATCAATCGCGGCGAGGGCACCATTGGCGCCCTGATCAACGAGCGCGGGGTCTACGAAGGCGCCGAATCGATCACCACCGGGGTCAACGACAGCAAGTTCATGCGCTGGTTGCTGCGGCGCTATCGGAAGAAGGGGATCGAGCTCCAGGAAGAAGGCCAAAAAGAGGAATAAACCCGGTCTTTTCCGGGCTCAAAGAGTCGTTCTAAATTCGCAGGGTCTTTGTTAGACTTCGGCAGGTTTGCGATTAGCGCATTAGCCCCCGAGGTTCAACGATGGCGATTCGGTTGGCCGCCTGCGCGACCCACCCGATTCAGGTTCAGGTCCCCCTGTTTCGCTGCCTGGCTCGTCAGCCGGACATCGACCTCCACGTCTTCTACGCCAACGATGACAACGTCCGTCCGACCTATTCGCCCCAGTTCGGGGTGACCATGGCCTGGGACGTACCCCTGCTCGAGGGGTATCCGTACACGGTGCTGGGCAACCGGGCCACCATGAGCAACAGCGCCGCCGAGCCCGGGTTGCTGCGCCGGATGTTGGTCTTCAACGCCCCCGAGATCCGGGATCGTTTGCGCGAGGCCCGGTTCGACGCCCTACTGGTGCCGGGATACGCCCGGCTGTTCTACCTCCAGGCGATGGAGGGGGCGCGGCGCAGCGGGACGGCGATCCTCTTCCGGGGCAACAACCGGGACGAGACCGGGGACCCGAGGCCGCTGCTCAAGCGCACCGCGCGGCGACTCGCCCTGCGCCGGGTTTACGGCCGGATCGACGCCTTTCTCTCGATCGGCAAGTACATGCGCCGCCACTTCCACGAGTTCGGGGTCGACGACAGCCGCATCTTCGACACTCCCTACTGCATCGACGACGCGCTGTTCGAGGATCAGCGAGCGCGTTTTCTGCCCCAGCGGGACACGATCCGGGAAGAACTGGGCATCCCCCCGGAGGCGCTGGTCCTGCTGTATTCGGGCAAGATTTCGAGCCAGAAGGCTCCGCTGCTGCTGGCCGAGGCCCTGGAGATCCTCGGGCCCTGCCCCGACCTGCACCTGATCGTGATGGGGGACGGCCCCCTGCGCGGCGAGTTGGAGCAGGCGGCCCGGCCGCTGCTGGGACCGCGGCTCCACATGCTCGGGTTCGTCAACCAGTCGGCAGTCGGCCGCTACCACGCCGCTTCCGACTGCCTGGTGCTCTGCTCCGACCGGGGCGAGAGCTGGGGGCTGGTGGTCAACGAGGCGATGACCTTCGGCCGCCCGGCGCTGGTCAGCGACGGGGTCGGGTGCCGGGACGATCTGGTCCAGCACGGCCGCACGGGATTCGTCTTCCCCCGGGGCGACGCCGGGAAGCTGGCGGGCCACCTTCGGGACCTTCTCACCGACCGGGGCCTCGCGGCCAGGATGGGTCGGGAGGCCCGGGAGCTCATCGCCGGGTACAGCGTGGAACGCAACGTCGAGGGGATCCGGGCCGCTCTCGAGTCGGTCACCGGGCAGAAGCGGCACTGGCGGGCGCCCGCCCGCACCCCCGGGACGTCCCCTCGCAGCCGGTCGGGCAGGGCTTCATCGCGGCGGCCCGAGGCGGCTCCCTAGGCCCGGATCCGTCCGACGCCACGAGGCGGTTGCGGCGGCGTGGCGATCCCGCCGACTTTTGCCCCGATTTCACCCCGGGACCATGGCGCCCAAACAGCGATCTTCCTATATTTTACGGCTTGCACCACCTAGTGCCGGGGGACGGATCCCCCGAGGGGAAATTAGCCAGTCATGGATGCCTCCAAGCAGTTGATCGGGAAGATCGAGTCGCGCAAGGCGCGCATCGGTGTGATCGGGTTGGGCTACGTCGGGTTGCCGTTGGCCGTCGAGTTCGCGCGCCAGGGGTTCCGGGTAGTCGGGATCGATGTCGACAGCCGCAAGGTCTCCGGCGTCAACGCCGGGCGGTCTCACGTCGAGGACGTTCCGACCCGCGAGCTGCGCCCGCTGGTCAAGGACGGTCTGATCAAGGCCCAGGATCACTACCGGGGCACCGGCAAGATGGACGCGATCTTCATCTGCGTGCCGACGCCGCTGCGCAAGACCCGCGATCCAGACATCTCGTACATCGTCTCGTCGGTCGAACAGATCGCCAAGGAAGTGCGTGCCGGTCAGTTGATCGTGCTCGAGTCGACCACCTATCCCGGGACCACCGAGGAGATCATCCGTCCGCGCCTCGAGGCCAAGGGGCTGCGCGCGGGCAAGGATTTCTTCCTGGCCTTCTCTCCCGAGCGGGTCGATCCCGGCAACAAGACCTACGGAACCCACAACACGCCCAAGGTGGTCGGCGGAACCACCACGGATTGCACCGAGATCGCGGCGGCGCTCTACCGCACCGCCATCGAGACCGTGCATCCGGTGACCAGCACCCAGGCCGCCGAGATGATCAAGCTGCTGGAGAACACCTTCCGGGCGGTCAACATCGGGCTGGTCAACGAAGTCGCGCTGATGTGCGAGAAGCTGAATCTCGACGTCTGGGAAGTGATCGACGGCGCAGCGACCAAGCCCTTCGGCTTCATGCGCTTCTATCCGGGCCCCGGAATCGGCGGGCACTGTATCCCCCTCGATCCCCACTACCTCTCGTGGAAGCTCAAGACGCTGAACTACTCGGCCCGCTTCATCGAGCTTGCCTCGGAGATCAACGGCGGCATGCCCGAGGTGGTGGTTCGCCGGGCGTCCCGCCTGCTCAACGAGCGGCGCAAGAGCATCAAGGGGTCCAAGATCCTGGTACTCGGTGTTGCCTACAAGCGCGACACCGGGGACGTGCGTGAGTCACCGGCACTGGACGTGATGAACCTGCTGCAGCGCCGGGGTGCCCGTATCCAGTTCCACGACCCCTTCAACGCCCAGGTCAAGCTGGAGGAGGGCGTCTGCCGGCGCACGGCGCTGACCGAGGCGAACCTGAAGAAGGCCGACCTGGTCATCATCGTGACCGACCACTCGGACTACGACTTCAACTGGGTCGTGCGGCATTCGCCGCTGGTTCTCGACACGCGGAACGCCACCGGCAAGGTCAAGGCCGGCCGGCGCAAGATCCACAAGCTCTAGGACGCGGCATGGGAAGCATCCTGGTCACGGGCGGCGCCGGTTTCATCGGCTCCCATACCGTTCGGCGGCTGCTGGACGAAGGCCGCCGGGTCGTCGTGCTCGACAACTACGACCCGTTCTACGACGTGGCGATCAAGCAGCGCAATGTGGCCGAGCTCGAAAGCCGCTCCGGCTTCGAGCTCGTCGAAGGCGATATTCGCGATCGCGCCACGGTCGATGCGCTGTTCGCCCGCTGCGCCGTCGAAGGGGTGATCCACCTGGCGGCCCGGGCGGGAGTGCGGCCCTCGATCGAGGAACCCGAGCTCTACACCTCGGTCAATCTCGCCGGGACGACGACCCTGCTCGAAGCCTGCCGGCGCCACGAGGTCGATCGCTTCGTGTTCGGATCGTCCTCGTCGGTCTACGGCAACAACGAGAAGGTGCCCTTCTCCGAGGATGACGCCGTCGACCACCCGGTGTCTCCCTACGCGGCGACGAAGAAGGCCGGTGAGGTGCTGTGTCACGCCCATCACCACCTTTTCGGCATCAAGGTGGCGTGCCTGCGTTTTTTCACGGTGTTCGGCCCCGGCCAACGTCCGGACCTGGCGATCCACAAGTTCACCCGCATGATGGCGGAGGGGCAGGAGATCGATCAGTACGGCGACGGCAGCTCGGCGCGGGACTACACCTTCGTCGACGACATCGTCGACGGGATCGTCCGCGCCTACGACCGGGCGGAGCACTATCACATCTGGAACCTGGGCAACTCCGGCTCGGTGCGGCTGAGCGAGATGATCGCCAAGATCGCCGCGGGCCTGGGAGTCGAGCCCCGCATTCGCTATCTGCCGATGCAGCCCGGCGACGTGGACCGGACCTGCGCCGACATCAGCCGCGCCCGCCGCGAGCTGGATTGGCAACCCCGCACCGACTTCGATCGAGGTCTGGAGCTCTTTCTCGCATGGTACCGCGACCGGACAGACACCGGGTCGCGAGAAGTTCGCACTGGAGGTAATGCGTCATGAATATCTGCGTGGTCGGAACCGGCTACGTTGGGCTCGTCACCGGGACGTGCTTCGCCGAGTTCGGCAGCAACGTGATCTGCGTGGACAAGGACGAGAGCAAGATCGCCGCCCTCAAGGACGGCAAGGTGCCGATCTACGAGCCCGGCCTCGACGAGATGATCGATCGCAACGTCAAGGCCGGACGGCTGCACTTCAGCACCGACCTCCAGGCCAGCGTGCGTGATTCGCTCGTGGTGTTCATCGCCGTCGGCACGCCCCAGGGTAACGACGGCCGCGCAGACCTTTCCTTCGTGCGCGCCGTGGCCAAGGCGGTCGGTGAGAACCTGAACTCGTTCAAGGTCGTCGTGACCAAGAGCACCGTGCCCGCAGGCACCGGCAAGATGGTGCGCGAGATCATGCAGGAATCCTGCACCGGCGAGCACAAGTTCAGCGTGGCCTCGAACCCGGAGTTCCTCCGGGAGGGTTCCGCGATCGAAGACTTCATGCGCCCCAACCGGGTCGTGGTCGGCGTCGAGGACGAGATGGCCGCGGCGATCCTGCGCGACCTCTATCGGCCGCTGTACCTGATCGAGACCCCGTTCGTCGTTACCGACGTCGTCACGGCGGAGATGATCAAGTACGCGTCCAACGCGTTCCTCGCGACCAAGATCTCCTACATCAACGAAATGGCGGACCTGGCCGAGCGGCTCGGCGCCGACATCCACGCGGTGGCCAAGGGCATGGGGCTCGACAACCGGATCGGTTCGAAGTTCCTGCACCCCGGTCCGGGGTACGGCGGGTCCTGTTTCCCCAAGGACACCCGCGCGATGCTGAGCATCGCCCAGGACGCCGGAGGCGACCTGAAAATCGTCGACGCGGTCATCCGGGTCAACGACGACCGCATCGAGACGATGATGGACAAGATCACCAAGGCTGCGGGGGGCTCCATCGCCGGCAAGACCTTCGGACTTCTGGGGCTGGCCTTCAAACCCAATACCGATGATCTGCGCGAGTCTCCGGCGATGTTGATCCTCGACCGGTTGATCGAGGCCGGTGCCAAGGTGCAGGCCTACGATCCCGCCGGAATGGAAGCCGCCAAGGCCGAGAAGGACCGCAGCGGCGTGACCTACTGCGACGACGAGTACGCGGCGATCGAGGGCACCGACGCCATCGTGCTGGCCACCGAGTGGAACCAGTTCCGCGGCCTCGACTTCGACCGGGTCAAGTCCCTGGTCAAGTCGCCGGTGATGATCGATCTGCGCAATGTCTACGAGCCCGAGACCATGCTGTCCCGCGGCTTCAGCTACGTCGGAGTGGGGAGATAACCATGGCCAAGTACCTGGTAACCGGCGGCGGCGGTTTCATCGGCTCGCACCTGACCCAGACCCTTCTGGGTGACGGGCAGGACGTCCGCGTTCTCGACGACTTCTCGACCGGGCGGCGGGAGAACCTGACCGACGTCGAGAGCTGGGCCTCCGACGGCGGCGGTTCCTTCGAGCTGATGGAAGGGGATATCCGCGACCGGGATGTCTGCCAGCAGGCGATGCAGGGTGTCGACTACGTGCTGCACCAGGCGGCGATCCCGTCGGTGCCGCGCTCGGTGCGCGATCCGCTCAGCTCCCACGAGGTCAACGTCAACGGGACCCTCAACCTGTTGCTGGCGGCCCGGGAGGTCGGCGTCAAGCGCTTCGTCGCGGCCTCCTCGTCCTCGGTCTACGGCGCCAACCCGACGCTACCCAAGGTCGAGACCCTGGCCACCGATCCGATCTCGCCCTACGCCCTGCAAAAGCTGGCGGCGGAACGCTACTGCATGCTGTTCCACCAGCTCTACGGTGTGCCCACCGTGGCGCTGCGCTACTTCAACGTGTTCGGCCCGCGCCAGGATCCCAACAGCGAGTACGCCGCGGTGATCCCCAAGTTCCTCACCTGCGTGGCCCGGGAGCAGAAGCCGACGATCTACGGCGACGGCGAGCAGAGCCGGGACTTCACCTACATCGCCAACGTGGTGCAGATGAACCTCAAGTCCTGCCATGCCGGACCCGAGGCCCTGGGCAAGCCCTACAACGTCGGCTGCGGCGACCGCATCAGCCTCAACGACCTGATGCGCAACATCGGCAAACTTGTCGGCCGCGAGGTGAGCGCCGAGTACACCGAGGCCCGTGCCGGAGACGTCAAACACTCCCTGGCCGATATCGGGCAGGCGCGTGAACTCGTCGGTTTCGATCCGCAAATCGATCTGCTCGAGGGGCTCGACCGCACCTGGCAGGCGATCGACCGTGGCTAGGGGGGCGAAGGCCCCCAATTTCCACGCGATGCTGCTGGCGGGGGGCAGCGGCACCCGTTTCTGGCCCGAGAGCCGGAAGCGGAAACCGAAACAGTTTCTGGCTCTGGCGGGCAAGCGTCCGCTGCTGGTCGAGAGTTGGCGTCGCGTACGCAAGCTCGCGCCACCGTCCCGCATCTGGGTCGTCGCTCCGGCGGCCCTTGCCGATTCGATCCGGGAACTCCTGCCGCAACTCCGGCCGGACCGCCTGGTCATCGAGCCGTCCCCCCGGGACACCGCTCCGGCGATCGCCCTGGCCTGCGCTTCCCTGGCAGCCGTCGATCCCGAGGCGGTCGTCGGCATCTTCCCCACGGATCACGTCGTCCGCGACGTGGACGCGTTCAAGGCGGCCGTCGAGCGCGCCGCGGGCGCGGCCGCAGCGGGAGATCTGTGCTGTCTGGGGATCAAGCCCGATCGTCCGGCCACCGGATTCGGCTACCTCAAGTGCAAGGGGAGTGTGCGGGCCAAGGGGCCGATCGAGGTCGACCGTTTCGTCGAGAAGCCGGATCTGGCCAAGGCCAAACGATTCCTCAAGACCGGAACGTATCTGTGGAACGCCGGGATGTTCGTCTGGCGCGCCACCCGCTTCCTCGACGAGCTCGACCGCACCGCACCCGAGATCCGAACCGCCGTCGAGCGGATGCTGGCCGGCAAGGCAAAAGCCTGGGACAAGGCCACCAAGCTGTCGGTGGACTACGCGGTGATGGAGCGCGCCCGCGGTGTTAAGGTGGTTCCTCTCGACGCAGGATGGGACGATGTGGGCTCCTGGCAGGCCGCCGCGGCACTGCTGGAGGAGGCGGGCCTGCTCGACCGCAGCCCGGTCCTGGTCGGAAGCGAAGGGACCGCGGTGTTCGGTGCGGAGAAGCTCGTGGCGGTGGTGGGCCTTCCCGACGTCAGCATCGTCGAGACCCCCGACGCGCTGCTCGTGGTTCGCAACGATCAATCCGAGCGGGTTCGCGATGTCGTGAAGGAACTGGAAAAGAGGGGGCGCAGGGACCTGCTGTGAGACTGGGGGAGCCCAACGAGTTTCTCGAGGTCCTCGACCTCGAGGACTATCTGCTGCTCGCGGCCGTGTGCATCCTGCCCTGGCTCCTGGGCGGGGTTTCCATGTGGGCCTACCGGCCCGTGGCGTTCCTGCTGGTGACCGGTGCCGGTCTGGCGCTGATCCGCGACGGTTGGAACGGCCTGGGCCTCGGCGGTGGCCGTAGCCGTTGGCTGTTGCCGGCCTTCCTGCTGCTGGGCTGGGCATTGTTCCAGCAGGTTCCGCTGCCTGCCGGCCTGATCGGCACCCTGAGCCCTTCGGCCCACGCCCTCTATGAACGTTCCGTTCCCGGATACTCCGAGCCCGTCGACGACGCGATCGCGTGGCTCGAGGAGGATTCGGTCGAGCGGGTCGCCGAACTGGATGTCCAGGACGGCGGTGCAGTCTTCGAACCACCGGCCGAGGGCTGGTGGGAGGGCGCCCGCACCCTGTCGGTGCGCCCCGATGCGACCCGGGAGCGGGCCTTCTGGTTCCTGGCTCTCCTGCTCGGGTTCATGACCATCGGCCAACGGCTGCAGCACCCCCAACGGCACACGGTCTACCGCTACGTGCTGTTCGGCCTGTTCTCCGCCCTGGCCGCCTTCGGTTTGCTCCAGGCCGCGACCTGGAACGGCAAGATCTTCTGGCGCATCCCGACTCCCGAGGGCAACCCTTTCGGCCCCTACGTCAACCCGGTCAACTTCGCCGCCGTGATGGAGATGGCGGTGCCCTGGATGGCCGGCTACGTGATCGCCTTGGCCCGCTCCCAGCGCCGTGAAGAGCTGTGGCGGGGCCGGGTTCCGATCCTGGCCGGCGGCGTCGTGCTTTGCACCCTCGCCGGGATCGTCGCGGCCAGCAAGGGGGCGACGGTCCTGATGCTCGGCGCACTGGCGGTGGTCGCCTTTGCCGCGGCGCGCAGCTGGAAGGGCCGGCTGGTCATGCTGCTGGTCCTGGTGCTGATGGTGCCGCTGGTGGTCTGGGGTATCAGCCTGACCCCCCTCGGTGAGCGTTTCGAGGATTTTGTCGACTCGGAAGGAGGCACGCTGTTGCTGGCCGGCTCCCGGGTGACCACCTGGAACGTGGCGACGGATATCTTCGCCGACTACCCGGTGACCGGATCCGGCTTCGGAACCTTCCGCGAGCTGTTCCCCGCCTACGTCCCGCCGGGCTCGTTCAAGATCTGGAACCAGGTGCATAACGACTACCTGGAGCTCTTGATCGAGGGCGGTGTGGTCGCCGGTGCCCTGACCCTGATCCTGCTGGCCCTGTTCGGTTGGCGCGCGATTCGTGCGGTGCGCGACGGCGAGAGGATGCGCATCGAGCGATTGGGATTGGCCCTGGGCATTCTGTGTCTGGCAATTCATGCCGTCGGTGACTTCAATCACCAGATTCCGGCAAACGCGCTCCTGTTCGTGACCCTCTGCGCGGCGCTTCTGGGGCGGCCGGGGAGGGCGGTCTGATGGGCCGGCTACCTGCGATCTTCGGGGTCTTGCTCATCGCGGTCTTCGCGATCCGGGCGGGTTACGGCGTCGTCGGCGGCTACGGCCTGCGCAAGGGGGTGACCCTGGCCGAGGCCGGACAGTACGAGGAAGCCTTGCCGCTGCTGGAACTGGCCGACGTCGGTTTCCAGCGCAACGAAGCGCTGCAATGGCGGGCGCGGACCCGGATCAGCGTCTGGCGCCGGGCCCGGTCTCTCGACGAACTGGGAGACGACCCGCAGAAGCTGTTGCGCGAATCGGCCGCGGACTATCTACGTGCGGCGTCGGCCTCGCCGGCGGCGGCCTGGCCCTGGGCCGGGTTGGCCAACGTCTATCGCAACGCAGGCCTCGACGAGGCCAAGCGGGTCGGGCCCTCTGCCGTGGCGCGGCCGGTCGGGATCGAGCTCGGCTTGCTCCGGCGTTCCATCGAGGCCAGTCCCAACGACGCCTACTACATGGACGAGCTGGCGCTGACCTTCCGCCGGTTGGGCTTTCGGGAGTTGGCCCTGGAAGCGGTACGCGCCGCCGCCCGGGTCCGGCCGGTCTATACCCACCACGCCTTCCGGTTCCTGCGTCCCGAGGACCCCGAGATCATGGCGGCCTTCGCCGAAGCCTCGAAGGAGGTGCTGGGGGAGACCCCGATGCTGCCCCGCTTCAACCATCTGCTGGAGTTGGGCAAGCTGGAACATCGACGGGGGGAATACGAGAACGCCGAGCGCTTGCTGAATCAGGCCCTGCTGGATCCGGCCTCGGACATCTTCACCGCCGAGGTGCACTACTGGCTGGGTCTGGCGCTTTTCGGGCAGCGCCGCCTGACCGAGGCCCGGGAAGTGTTGGAACTCTCCGCCGAGGTCGACCCGGTGTTCGAGCCGGGCGCGTATGCCCGGATCGCCGAGATCGACGTGCTGGAAGGGGAGCTCGAAAACGCCCTCGAGACCCTGCGGCGGGTCCGCCGTTTACAACCTCGTAATGTGCAGCGCGCGATTCGCTTCGCCGAGATCGCCCGGGAGCTGGGAGACCAGGCCGCAGCCGGGGAGGCGTTGCGCTGGGCGGTCCAGTTGAGCCCCAACCAGTTGAGCTACCGGATCGAACTGTTCGAGGTCTACCTGGCCGACGGCAACACCTCGGCCGCCCGACGACTGCTCAGGCAGATCGAAAAACGGGAGCCGCCCGCCGCGGAGATGGAGCGGCTGCGCCGGATGCTCGACGAGACCTCGATCGCCACGGCCGGCGGGTAGGGGCTTTCCGCCGTCACGGGAATCCCGGGGCGAATTCAGGGCGAAAGCGGGGTGGGATTTGACCCTGCGAAGCCATCGGGTCTGGCGTATATAGGCATCGGGTCATGATCGACGCAGAGGTCCAGACTTTGAGCATTCCCCTGATCGGGGCCGGGACGCTTCTCGTCGCATTTGCGGTCACCGTCGTCACCACGCCGCTCGTGGTACGTCTCGCCCGCGCTCTCGGCGCGGAGGATCTTCCCGGCGAACGAAAAATGCACTCCCAACCGATTCCGAGAATCGGCGGGGTCGCGGTGTTTTTCGGCTTCACCTCGGCGATGATCTTCGCCGCTGCGGTGACCGGCAACCTGCTGAAGGTGCCCTCGGTCGGGGTCCAGTGGCGAGGTCTGGCCCTGGCCGCCACGTTCATGTTCCTGGTCGGCCTGGCCGACGACCTCTGGCAGGTCTCCTTCCGGCTCAAGCTCGCCGCCTGCACCGCCATGGCGGCCTACGTCTGGATCTGCGGCTTCCGCATCGACATCGTGACCAGCCCCTTCGGCGGCAGCATCGAGATGGGGCTGCTGTCGCTGC
This sequence comes from Acidobacteria bacterium Mor1, assembly GCA_001664505.1. GTDB lineage: Bacteria > Acidobacteriota > Polarisedimenticolia > Polarisedimenticolales > Polarisedimenticolaceae > Mor1. The sequence continues at coordinate 1,133,013 of CP011806.1, read as the reverse complement.
CGCTGACGATCCTCTGGATCGTGGGCATCACCAACGCGGTCAATCTGATCGACGGGTTGGACGGGCTCGCTGCGGGAACCGCATCGATCATGACCATCGCCATCGCCGCGTTCTCCTTCGTGCGGGGCGACCTGGGCATCACCGCCAGCAGCGTTGCGCTGGCCGGCAGCCTGATCGGCTTTCTGTTCTTCAACTTCAACCCCGCACGGATCTTCCTCGGCGACTCGGGGTCGCTGTTCGTCGGCTTCGTGTTGGCGGTGACCGCGGCCCGGGAGGGCCAGAAGGGGCCCGCCACCGTCGCCGTGTTCATCCCGCTGCTGGTCATGGGGCTGCCCCTGCTGGACACGAGCTACGCCGTGGTGCGCCGCTCGATTCGTCTCGGGTCCTCCAGCCTGCGGCCGGGCCGCGGCCTGCCGTATCTGGTGCGCAACCTGGATCACATCTTCCTGCCGGACAAGGAGCACATTCACCACCGGCTGCTCGAGTTCGGGCTCAGCCATCGCAACGCGGTGCTGGTCCTCTACGGCGTGGTCTCGTTGATGGTGCTCGCAGCGTCGGCCCTGGTGTTCTTCAAGGGCGGCTGGCTGCCGCTCCTGCTCGTCGGGGTGATCTTCCTGCTCTGCCTGTTGTTCCTCGGGCTGGTACATCGCCAGTCGAGGCAGCAAGAAGAGGAGTCGGCGGTCGACCCGCCGGCCTCCGGGGTCAAGGAGTCGGTCGGCAGGCGCTGAGCGCCGCGACCTCCCCCTCATGAAGTCGCTTCGACCCTTTCTCCTTCCGGCTGCAGCCCGATATCCGGCGGTACTGCTGCTGGTCTCCCTTTGCGCCATCGGTCTGGCCGCCGCTCAGGGCCGGCCGGAGAAGCAGGACGGCTTCGAGAAGGGCCCCTGGGTGCTGACCCCGAGCCTCTTCTTCGGTGTGGAGAAGGACGACAACATCTTCCGGCAGACCGAGGACTTCGCCCGCTCGGACAACGTCTTCCGTACCACCGCGACCCTGGACTCGGTGCTCTACTTCAGCAACAGCACCTTCCGCTTTCTCTACCGGGCGGATCGACTGGACTACGAGAGCACTACCGATCTGCGGCGGCGAACTTCTCAAGATTTCGAGGTGCAGCTGGACCTGCAGTTCTCCTCGGGCAACAACCTGACGATCTCCAACGACTACACCCTCGGGATCCGGGATACCGTCGAGCGCAGCGGCACTGAACTGCAGTTCGTAGCCCAGCCCTTCGATTTCAACCTGACCTCGATCGAGTGGTCCCGCCTGGTGCCCCAGCGACCCGGGTTCCTGGTGCGGTTCGAATACGAGACGTCGGAGTTCGACAACGATGAGCGGGTTCCGTTCTTCGATACCGACGGTTGGGTCGCTCGCCTGGAGTACCGGCAGCCGGTCTCCGCCTACTCCTGGTTCACCCTGGGCTTCGTCAATCGCCGGATCGACAATCTCGACACCAACCCCGACGGGGTCGGAGGCTTCGAGAACTTCTCCGACCGGACCGAGGAGGCGCAGCAGTATCTTCTCGGGGTGCGGGGGCGTCTCGGCGGCGGCCAGCAGTTCTTCGTCCAGATCGGCGTCGAGGAGTACCGCCTCGAGGAGATCGCCACCGTCGAGACCAGCTCGAAATTCAACGGCATCGTGGGCCGGGCCAACCTCGAACTCGCGGAGTTCGGCCGCAGCAACCTGACCCTCAACGTCCAGCGCAGTACCTTTCCCTCGTTCCTCAATACCTTCTACGTACGGAGCCAGGTGGGGCTGACCTACCGTCTCCCGTTCCTGCGCTACTCCAGCATGACCCTCAGCGGGATCGCATCCAGGAACCAGTACGGAGACGAGATCGAGTGGCTGCGGGACGAGGGCCCGCTGGTGCGCCGGGACGACCGGATTTTCGCCTCGCTGGCCCTCAGCCTGCGCTGGGCGCCCAGAGCGGGAGTCCGGTTGAGCCATACGACCCAGAATCGGGATTCCAACAGCAGAAGCGGAAAGTTCGATAGTACGGTAACCTCTCTAGGTATCGAACTCGGTTGGTAGGGAGTCAAGACCTTGCAAACAAAGAGGATGCCCGGATCCGTCGCCGCCCTGGCGCTCCTGGTCGCGATCGCGGCCCAAGGGGTCTCGCTGGGCCAGGATGACGTGGGTTATCGGCTGGAGATCGGCCTCCCTGCGGACAGTCCGGCGTCGAGCGTCGAGAACCGCGGAGATTCGCTCTACATCGTCTTGCCGGTCCAGGCGGATTACCCGGGTGATCTGCAGCAGGCCAGCGGCGGCCTGTTGGGCCCGGCGGTGGTCGAGTTGATGGGTAACGGCAAGGTGGCCATGAGCGTCCCGCTCCGCGGCGCCGAGCTGGGCAAGGTGGAATTCGATTCCCGGCGCCTGCGGATCTCGGTCATGCCTTCCGCCTCGTTCGTCGAGGCGCCGGCGCTCACCGACGCCCAGTACCGGCTGGGGCCGGACGACAAGATCACGCTGACCGTTCACAACGATCCCGACCTGACCCGTGTCCCGCTGACCGTGACCAAGGACGGCACCGTCAGCGCGCCGCTGGTCGGCGAGGTGCGGGCCGAGGGCTTCACGGTTCGAGAGTTGGGCGCCGAACTGGCCGCCAAGCTCGACCAGTTCATCGTGGATCCCCAGGTCGATGTCTCCGTCGACGAGTACAACAGCCAGTGGGCGATGGTCATGGGCGAAGTGCGTCGCCCGGGCCGTGTGCCGCTCAAGGGCGGGACCACTCTCAAGGAAGTGCTCGGTGACGCCCAGGGGTTCTCCGACACGGCCGGCGAGGTGATTCACCTCTCCCGCAAGCAGAGCCGCGGCGGTTCCGACGAGTCGATCATTCGACGGGCGCAGTTCGAGTCCGGCGCCGACAACCCGGTGCTTTCTCACGGGGACATCGTCACCGTCGCCCGGGCCACCTTCTGCTACGTCCAGGGTGAGGTTCGTTCCCCCGGCCGGGTGCAGATCGAGCGGGGCATGACCCTGCTGCGGGCGATCACGATGGTCGGTGGGCTGACCGAATGGGCCAAGGAAAAATCGGTGATCGTCCTCAGTGACGGCGACACCGGCGAAGAGCGCGAGTTCAACCTGAAGGCGATCCGCAACGGCAAGGCCGACGATCCGCCGCTTTACGGCGGTGAGGTCGTGGTGGTCAAGAAGCGGGTGCTGTAGCCGATCGAGGGAGGCGAACCCGCGAGGTTCGTCGAGGAGCTGACGATGGTCGACACAACCAAAGCCGCCGGATCGGGGAACGCCTCCCCGGACCAGACCGCGCACTTCCGCGAGTACTGGCGGGTGATCTGGAACGGGCGCTACACCATCGCGGCCGTATTCGTCGTGGTCGTGGCCCTGGCCGCCGTCAAGACCTTCCTCGCCACCCCGGTGTATCGCGCGGTGGCGGTCATCGAGGTCCAGCCGAAGAGCAGCAGCATCACTCCGGGACAGGATGTGTCGGGATTGGGGAGCGCGGGCTACGGCTGGTTCGCCGAGAACAAGTACCACAACACCCAGGTCGAGATCATGCGCAGCCATGACATCGCCGAACGGGTGGTCGACACCCTGGGCTTGCGCTCGGATCCGTTCTTCGAAGCGGCGCACAACCCCGTGCAGACCTTCCGCAGCATGATCCGCGTCGATCCCCGCCGGGAGACCGGTCTGATCGAGGTGAGCATCGAGGGCAAGGATCCCGAGCAGATCACCGCATGGGTCAACGAGGTCGCCCGGGCCTACGTCGAACGTAACCTGGAAGTCGCTCAGGAGAGCGTGAGCTTCGCCGTCGACCAGTTGACCGGCCAGGTCAAGATCATGGAGCAGAAGCTCATCGAGGCCGAGGAGGCCCGGCGCGAGGCCCAGAGCGAGGCGGGGATCTCCGACCTCGACGGCAGCCTGGCCATCGTGCGGGACCGTCAATCCCAGTACAGCAAGGAGCTGACCGGCATCGAGATCGAGCTGGGCAAGCTGGACAAGAGCCTGACTCGCCTGAAGGAGCTGCAGGACAGCGGCGGCGATCCGATGACCCTGCCCGAGCTCGCCTCGGACAGCGAACTCAAGGAACTCAATCGCCAGCGCATCCGGGTCGAACGGGATATCGCCTCCGCCGACGTCAGCTACCGTCCCGGCCACCCCAAGTACGAGGAGAAGGTCGCCGAACTTGCGACCGTCGACCGTAAGATCGCTGCCCGGATCGACGAGGTTGTCTCGGGTCTGCGCAGTGAGTACGGGCTCAAGCGCGATCAGGAGCGCTACCTGCGCGGCCAGCTGCGCAGCGTCCAGGACCGCTCCGAGCAACTGGGCGAGGCGACCTCGCGGCTCGAGACCAAGCGCATCGAGTCCGAGACCCGCAAGCAGGTGTTCGACTCGATGTCGAAGGTGACGAACCAGATCTCCCTGGCCGCCGGCCTGCTGACCAACAACGTGCGGGTCCTCGACGAGGCGATCATTCCCGACACTCCGATCCGGCCGCGCAAGAAGGTGGCCCTGATGATCGGCGGCCTGGTGGGCATGTTCCTCGGGATCGGTCTGGTGTTCTTCCTCGACTACCTGGACAACACCTTCCGCACCCCCAAGGACATCGAACAGCACCTCGGTCTCTCGGTGCTCTCGGTGATTCCCAAGCACTCGGAAAAGAAACTCGCTTCCGGCGTGATCAAAGAGGCCTATCAATCACTACGAACGAGCCTGATCTTCTCGAGCAAGAACCGCACTCGCAAGGTGGTGCTGGTTACCAGCTCCGGACCGCAAGAAGGCAAGTCGACCACCATTTCGCGGCTGGGACGCGCCCTGGCCACCGGCGGCGAGAAGGTGGTGATCATCGATTGCGACCTGCGCCGTCCGACCCAGCAGGTGCACAACGAGGTGCCTCGTTCGCCCGGTCTGACCAACTTCCTGGCAGCGCCGGAATCGGATAAGGATTGGCGCCCCTTCGCCAAGGAAACCGACACGGCGACCCTGCAGATCATTCCTGCGGGCCCGACGCCGCCGAGCCCGCCGGACATGCTGACCAGCGACCGCTTCCTGTGGCTCGTCAACGAACTGCAGAAGGAATACGACTGGGTGCTGATCGATTCGCCGCCGGCGGCCGCGCTGTCCGATGCGCCGCTCCTGGCGACCCTGGCCCACATGGTCGTGATGGTGGTTCGCCACAACCACACCGATCGCGACGTGGCCATCCGGGCGATGACCCAGGTCAAGAACGTCAACGAGCACCTGATCGGCGCGGTGCTGAACAACGTCGATATCGACAAGTCGTTCAGCAAGGACCTGTACTACACGGGTTACTATTACTATTCCAGCGACGACGGCGAGCGTAAGAAGAAGCGCAAGAAGTCGGACAAGGACCTCAAGGTCGGGGCCGGCGCCTAGGGACTTCCCGGGCCGGTGAGCCCCCGGCGCGGTCCCTCCGTGGAGCCGCGTCGATCAAAGGGGGTTCCGATGTTCGTGACGACTGATCGCTCGTGGGTCCGCCGGACCGCTTCCATCCTGTTCTTGATGGCCTGTCTCGCCGCACTCAGCGGTTGCGGCGGCGGCGATCCCAAGGCGGATCTGTTGGCCGAACGTTCCCAGTGGGAGGTCGAGCTTCGCTCGTTCCGCCTCTCCGATGTTTCGGCGGTGGCCTCCCTCAAGGTCAAGGGCCCGACCCAGACCGAACTCGAGAAGCTGACCGTGCTGTTCTACCTCATGGACGCCGAGGGGAACCGGGTCGACTCCATCTGGCACACCCTGGACGTTTCGGCGGTGCGCCGCGGCGTGTCCAAGGACATGGTGGTGACGCTACCCACCGGCGGCATCGAGTTCGATGGCCTCCAACTTGATCCGGTGTTCGCGCCGACCGCCGAGCAGGAGGGTTTCCTCGAGGAGCTCGCCGGGATCGAGAGCAAGTAGCTCCCGGGAATCAGGCTCCGACCTTCTCCAGCTCGATCCGGCGACGGAAGTCTTCCATCGTCTGGCGCAGGCCCTCGTTGAGGTCGACTCTGGGCTCCCAGCCCAGTTCGGCCTTGGCGCGGGTGATGTCCGGCTGCCGCACCTTCGGGTCGTCGACGGGCAGCGGCTTGTGCACGATCTGCGATCCGGTGCCCGAGATCTCGCGGATCGCCTCGGCCATCTGCAGCAGGGTCCACTCCAGCGGGTTGCCGATGTTGACCGGGTCGTGGAGGTCCGACTGGAGCAGCCGGAAGATCCCGTCGATCAGGTCGGAGACGAAGCAGAAGGAGCGGGTCTGGCTGCCGTCGCCGAAGACGGTGATCGGCTTGTCGGTCAGCGATTGCATCATGAAGTTGGGGATCGCCCGGCCGTCGTTCAGCCGCATCCGCGGACCGAAGGTATTGAAGATGCGCACGATCTTCGTGTCGACGCCGTGGACCCGGTGGTAGGCCATGGTCATCGCCTCGGAGAAGCGCTTGGCCTCGTCGTAGACGCCGCGGGGGCCGACCGGGTTGACGTTGCCCCAGTAGCTTTCCGGCTGGGGGTGCACCAGCGGATCGCCGTAGACTTCGGAGGTCGACGCGATCAGGAAGCGCGCGCCCTTGGCCTTGGCGAAGCCGAGCGCCTTGTGGGTGCCGAGGGATCCGACCTTGAGGGTCTGGATCGGCAGCTCGTGATAGTCCAGCGGACTGGCCGGGCTGGCGAAGTGCACGACGGCGTAGACCGGGCCGTCCAGGTAGATGAACTCCGAGACGTCGTGGTGAATGAACTGGTAGTCCCGGTTGCCCGCCAGGTGCGCGATGTTGTCGGTGGAGCCGGTGATCAGGTTGTCCATGCAGACGACCGAGAAACCTTCGGCCAGCAGCCGGTCGGTCAGGTGGGAGCCGAGGAAACCGGCGCCACCGGTGACGAGTACGCGTTGCTTCACGATCACTCCTTCGAGGTTTCCAGCGGGCTCAACTCCGGCTGACGGTCCCGTCTGATGCGGTGGATCAACCACCCCGGGACGGCCAGCGGGTTTTCCATCAACACCGCCGCCAGGTAAAGCTGGATCCTGCGGTTGCGGGACGCAAGGAACATATCAAGGGGATGGCTGGAGCGCAGGGGTGCCGTGAGAATGTTGCGCCAGGCGGCGACCGGGACCTCGCGCTCGGCAGATGCGGGGATCCAGTCGGGGAAGACCTTGCGCAGGTGCTTGATCGACATGCCCGAGGCAGCGGTGGCGCCCCATTCGTGGAGCCGCTCACACACCCGTCCCCAGTCGAAGCCCGGCCGGGACACCAGCCAGTGCATGTCTACCGACCACTTCATTCGCCGATCGAAGTAGTGGGTGAAGTGGTGCAGCAGCAGGTGGGCGACCAGATCGTGGTCGTCCATCCTCAGGATCTGGCGGCCGGAGACCGTCAGCGGTTGGGCCCGCTCGAAGAGCCCCTCCGGCGCGATGCGGAAGCGCCCGGTCTGGGCCAGATTCCAGTGGATCTCGAAATCCACCTGGGGCGGTCCGGGGTGGGGCAGCGGCAGGTGGTGGCTGCTGCGCAGGTAGTGATCCCGCTGGTCCTGGGGCAGGTCCCCCCAACCGGCCCTGGCCAGGGCGTCCAGGCAGGCATGAAGATCTTCGTGGCGAATCAGCAGGTCGACGTCGTCCAGGGTGCGCTCGTCGAAGCTCCCGTAGGCACGGTGCAGCAGGTCCAGCCCCTTGAGCGCCAGGGGGACGACTCCGGCCGCGAGCAGCGCATCCAGCCCGGCCTCGGTGCGGTCCAGCAGGACCAGGTTGTCGATCCGGGTCTTGTGGCGCCAGGCGGCCAGGGTTTCGGCCACCTCGGCAGGGCAGGCCGGCAGCCGCCCGGACTCGGCTAGGCGGGCGTGGACGTAGGGAAAAACATCGCATTCCCGGGCCAGTCGCAGCAACGCCGACGGTTCCGGCGCCCGCTCGTCCAGCAGGCGGTCGAAGTGCTCCCAGCGCCCCTGGAGCACCGCAAGCAGCAACCGGGACTCGTGATGGTCGCTCATCTGCCGCATGGTAGCGAAACCGGGGCCGGGGCGCCGTTGACCCGGTCGCGGCGAACCACTAACGTGGGCCGCCGATGAGTGCCCTCACCGACCGGCTCAAGGTCACCCTGGTCCCGGCCCTGGGATACCGGTTCATCCGGCTGCTGCATCTGACCATGCGGGTCGAATCGGTCAACAAGGAGGCGATGGAGCGGGCCGTGGAGGCCTCGGGCGGACACTATCTGATCGCCTTCTGGCACGCCCGCTTCCTGCTGATGCCCTACGCCTGCCGCACGACCCGTCTGGTCGCCCTGCTGAGCCGCCACACCGACGCCGAGATCCTGGCCGGCGTGCTCGGCCGCTTCGGCTACAGCATTGCCCGCGGCTCCTCGACCCGAGGCGGGGTCTCGGGGATCAAGGCGATCCTGCGCAAGGTCAAGGAGGGCTACGACGTGGGGATCGCTCCCGACGGGCCCAAGGGGCCCCGGCGGCGGGCCAAGATCGGCACCATCGCCATCGCCCGCATGGCCGGCCTGCCCATCGTGCCGGTCAGCTACTCGGCCGGCCGGGCGCGGCGGCTGCGCAACTGGGATCAGACGTTCATTCCCAAGCTCTTCTCCCGAGGAGTGATCGTCTACGGCGAGCCGATCCACGTGCCGCGGGATGCCGATGACGAGGAGCAGGAGCGGCTGCGGCTGCAGCTCGAGCAGGAGTTGGACCGGTTGACCGACGAGGCGGACCGCCACGTCGGCTTCGAGGTCGAATCCGATCGTCCGCCGGTGGAGGCCGCCTGATGAGCAAGCCGCTCAAGATCATGATCTCCGCCGGTGAGGCCTCGGGGGACCGCCTGGGTGCGGGCCTGGCCCGCTCGCTCCGCGCCCAGCATCCGGACATCGAGTTGATCGGGATGGGCGGCGAGGAGATGGAGGCCGCCGGCGTCAAGATCGTCCAGCAGGCCTCGGAGGTCGCGGTGGTCGGCATCACCGAGGTGCTGGCCCATTTGCCGGCGATACGACGGGCCATGGGGCGGCTCGAGGACATTCTCAAGACCGAGAAGCCGGACCTGCTGGTCCCCGTCGACTTCCCCGATTTCAATCTGCGCCTGACCGCCCGGGCCCACGATGCGGGTGTGCCGGTGGTCTACTTCGTCAGTCCCCAGATCTGGGCCTGGCGCCGCTCCCGGGTCAAGTTGATGCGCCGGCTGGTCAAGCGGGTGCTGGTGCTGTTCCCGTTCGAGAGTTCGTTCTACGAGTCCGAGGGGGTGCCGGTGACCTTCGTCGGGCACCCGGGGGTCGAGGGGCTGACCGAAACCCCCGAGCGGGCGCCGCTGATCCAAGGAGCCGGACTCGACCCCGAGCGGCCGGTGGTGGCGCTTCTGCCCGGCAGCCGGGTGGGCGAGGTCGACCGCCTGCTGGAGCCGCTGCTGGGCGCGGCCGGGATCGTCCAGCAGCGCCGGCCGGGAACCCAGTTCCTGCTCCAGCGGGCCAACACCCTGCCCGCGGACTTCCTCGACGCCCGGGTGGCGGCTGCGGGGCTGACCGACGCGGTGATCCACACCGGCCACTACCCGGAGATCCTGACCGCCTGCGATGCCGGCGCCGTGGCGTCGGGAACCGCCAGCCTGGAGTCCGCCCTGGCGGGCCTGCCGATGGTGGTGGTCTACCGGATGAAGGCGATGTCGTACTTCATCGGCCGCATGCTGGTGAAGGTGCCTCACATCGCCATGCCCAACCTGATCGCCGAGCGCCGGGTGGTCCCCGAGCTGATCCAGGGGGAGTGCACCCCCGAGGCGATCGCCGAGGAGTTGGCCGGCTATCTGGAGGATCCCGGCCGCATCGCCCGGGTGCGGGAGGAGCTCGCCGAGGTGCGTCGCCGCCTGGGGGATCCCGGCGCCTTCGAACGGGCGGCCGCCGCGGTCCTCGGCGAGGCGTAAGCTATAGCAATCGTTGACGTTCCGGGGCGGTTGTGCTCCAATGCCCGCTTCCGCGTCCACCCCCGGTGAGCCAGATGAAACCCAGCATCCGATCCATGACCGGTTTCGGTCAGGGGACCGCCGAACAGAACGGCCTGCGCGTCAGCGTCGAGATGAAGACGGTGAACAACCGTTTCGCCGACGTGCGGCTGCGCCTGCCCTCGGAGGTCGCCGGCAGCGAGGCGGCCTTGCGCCGCCTGATCCAGGGCCGGGTGCGCCGGGGACGGATCGAGGCCAGCTTCACCATCGAGCGCCCCAGCCAGGAGGCCCGGGTCGAACTCAACGAGGCTCTGGTGCGGGGGGTCGGCGAGGCCGCCGACCGTCTGCGCAGCGAGCTGGGGGTTCAGGGCGAGCTGGATCTCTCCACGGTGCTCGGGCTGCCCGGGATCCTCGAGATCAGCAGCGGTGAAGGGGAGGACGCCGCCGGGCCCCTGGCGCAGCAGGCCCTGAAAGCCGCCCTCGACGCCCTGGACGCCGACCGGCTGCGGGAAGGGGAGTCGCTGCGCAGCGACCTGCTGGAACGGGCGGGCCGCATGCGGGAGCTGGCTGAAGCCGCCGGCCGCCGGGCCGAGGAGTTACCTGCCGGGATCCGGACCAAGCTTGCCGCTCGCCTCGGCGAACTGGCCAAGGGCATCGAGCTCGATCCGGCCCGGGTCGAACAAGAGGTGGTGCATCTGATCGACCGGGCCGATGTTTCCGAGGAGTTGGTGCGGCTGGGTGGCCATCTGGAGCAACTGGCCCGCATTCTCTCCAAGCCCGACGGTGAGCCGGTGGGCAAGCGGCTGGAGTTCCTGCTGCAGGAGATCCACCGGGAAACCAACACGATCAACAGCAAGGCGGCCGATCTGGAGTTGAGCCGCCACGCCCTGGATCTGAAGCTCGAGACCGAGAAGGTCCGCGAGCAGATCCTGAATCTGGAGTAGCGTTGGGTGCGTCGCGAGCGGGAGCGATGTTCGTGATGTCCGGCCCCTCGGGGAGCGGCAAGTCGACCCTTGCCCGCCGCCTGCTGGAGTCGATCCCCGGCCTCTCCTTCTCGGTGTCCTTCACCACCCGCGCCCGGCGCGAAGGGGAGAAGAACGAGGTGGACTATCACTTCGTCGATGACGCGACCTTCGACCGCATGGTCGACGAGGGGGCGTTTCTGGAGTGGGCCCGGGTTCATGACCGGCGCTACGGCACCGGCCGCGCCGTGACCCGCGAGGCCCTGAACAAGGCGGACCTCCTGCTGGACGTGGATGTGCAGGGGGCGGAGCAGATCCGGGAGGCGGACGTCGACATGGTGTCGATCTTCATCCTCCCGCCGGACTACGAGACCCTGGAACAGCGGCTGCGTGGCCGTCAGAGCGAGGCCGCGGCCCAGCTCGAGGGGCGGCTCGCCGTGGCGCGCCAGGAACTCGAAGAGTACCGGCACTACGACTATCTGGTAATCAACGATGACCTGGGCCGGGCGTTCGTCGAAATCGACGCGATCGTCCGGGCAGAGCGCCGCCGCCGCGAACGATGCGCCGGTGACGCCGAGCGAGTGCTGGGAACCCTCCCGCGCTGACCGGGTCGATCGCGCTACAATTGTTGTGAATCGGGGCAGAGGAGAACGCGATGTACAAGCTACCTGAGGACCTGGAGAGCAAGTACGCCTTCGTCACGCTGGCGTCCAAGCGCGCCGAACAGCTGCAGGCGGGTGCTCGGCCGCGGACGGAAGATCCGGCGCGGAAGTTCACGGTGATCGCCCAGGAAGAGGTCGCTCGCGGCCTGGTCGAGAAGATCGATCCGGAGATCGAGGCCGAGGCGATCGAGGCCTACGACGACGAGGAAGGCGAGGACTAGCGTGCGCATCGCCCTCGGCGTCAGTGGCGGCATCGCGGCCTACAAGGCCTGCGAGGTGGTCCGCGGCCTGTTCAAGGCCGGCGCCGAGGTGCAGGTGGTGATGACCCGCAACGCCGAGCGGTTCATCACCCCGCTCACGCTGCAGACTCTTTCGGGGCGCCGCGTGCTGACCGATGACTGGGACGATCCCGACGCGGTCGTCCAGCACATCGAGCTCTCCCGGGAGATCGACGCCTTTGTCGTGGCGCCGGCCACGGCCAACGTGCTGGCCAAGTTCGCCCGAGGCGTCGCCGACGATTTTCTCTCCACCTTCTACATCTCGGTCACGGCGCCGGTGGTCGTCGCGCCGGCGATGAACACCCGCATGCTGGTGCACCCGTCGACCCGGGAAAACCTCGCCGCTCTGGAGCGCCGCGGGGTAAAGATCGTGCCCCCCGGCTCCGGCTGGTTGGCCGAACGGGAAACCGGGGCCGGCCGTCTCGCCGAGCCCGACGCCATCGTCGAGGCCGCCCTTGCGGCCGCCCGTCGCAGCAGCGCCCTCGAGGGGCGGACGGTGATGGTCACCGCCGGGCCCACCCGGGAAGCGATCGACCCGGTGCGGTTCGTCTCCAATCGCTCGTCGGGCAAGATGGGCTACGCCCTGGCCGAGGCGGCCCAGCGCCGGGGCGCCCGGGTGATCCTGATCAGCGGCCCGGTCGACCTGCCGCCCCCGTTCGGGGTCGACGTGGTGCGGGTCGAGAGCGCCGTCAAGATGCAGCAGGCTGTGGAACGCCACCGGCCCGAGGTGGACACGGTGTTCATGGCGGCCGCGGTCGGCGACTACGCGCCGGTCGCCGCCTCGAGCAAACTGAAGAAGACCGGCGGCCCGCTGGAGCTGCGCCTCGAGGAAGGCCCGGATATCCTCGCCGGCCTCGGGGCCCATAAGGACGGCCTGCTCCTGGTCGGTTTCGCCGCCGAGACCGACGACGTGCTGGCCTACGGGCAGTCCAAGCTCGAGCGCAAGAACCTGGACTACATCGTGGTCAACGATGTTTCCCGCTCGGATATCGGTTTCGACGCCGACGACAACGCGGTGACGATCCTCGGGCGGGGCCGCGAGCCGCTGACCGTGCCCAAGGCCCAGAAGTCCCGTATCGCCGACGCGATTCTCGATCATGTATTCGCGAGTGCCGGCGATGCTTGATCCACGCGGCGAACTCGCCGAGTGGATTCGCTACCTGCGCGACATCGGCATCAAGGAGCTGCACGTACCCGCGGCAGCGCCGCCGGCCGCCCGAACCGCCGCCTCTGCTCGCGAGATGCCGGTGCGCCGTCCCGCCGCCGATCCCCGGCCGGCCGCTCCACGCAAGGGGGCGTCCCCCGAGTCCCGCCCGCCGGCAACAAAACCGGCGGCCCCGGCATCGACTCCGGCGCCGCGAGCGGCGCCTGCCCCCGCAGCACCGAGCGCAGCGCTTTCCGGCGGGCTGGCCGCGATCCGCGAGGAACTCGGCGACTGCACCCGCTGCAAGCTTCACGAGCGCCGGCGCAATCTGGTGTTCGGCGTGGGCAATCCCGACGCCGACCTGATGTTCGTCGGCGAGGGTCCGGGAGCGGACGAGGACATGCAGGGGGAGCCCTTCGTCGGCCGCGCCGGGCAAAAACTGAACGAGATGATCAAGGCGATCGGCTTCGAGCGAAGCGAGGTCTACATCGCCAACGTGGTCAAGTGCCGCCCTCCGGGAAACCGCGACCCGCAGCCCGATGAGGTCGCCACCTGTTCTCCGTTCCTGTTCCAGCAGATCGAGGCGATCAAGCCGAAGGTCCTGGTGACCCTCGGCGCTCCGGCGACCAAGCTGCTGTGCAACACATCGGTCGGTATCACCCGGCTGCGGGGCAACTGGCAGGAGTTCCGCGGTATCCCGGTGATGCCGACCTTCCACCCGGCCTACCTGCTGCGGGCGTACACCGTCGAGAACCGCAAGAAGGTCTGGGAAGATCTCAAGGCCGCCCGCGCCCGAGTGGATGAAGGCTAGCGAGCCCTCGGCGGCGGGACTGTTCCCTCGCGACCCCGACGGCGGCGAGCCGCTCTACGCCTCGGTGGCGATACCGGTACCGCTGCGCCGCCTGTTCACCTACGAAGTACCCGAGACACTGACCGGCCGCATCGAGCCCGGGACCCGGGTCCGGGTGCCCTTCGGTCCGCGAAGGCTCGAGGCTACGGTGGTGGCTTTCCCCGTCGATCCCCCCGAGGAGGGGGTCAAGGTCAAGCCGATGACCGGGCTCGTCGAAGGGGCGCCGGCGATCGACCCCGGTGTGCTGGAGTTGACCCGCTTCGTTGCGGACTACTACCTCTGCTCCTGGGGAGAGGCGATCGAGACGTCGCTGCCCCCCGACCCCGGGCCGGAACGCCGGATCAAACAGGTCTCCCGGGCTGCAGGTGTCGATCTCGAGGCGATTCCCGCTCGTGCCCGTGCCCAGCGGGAGGCGTTCCAGGCGCTTCCCGAGACCGGCAGTGTGCCGCTTTCATCTCTCTCGGACTCGGCCCAGCGGGCGGTCCGGGCGCTGGCTGCCCGGGGGCAGGTCACCCTCGAGACCGTGGCCGCCGGAGCCCCTGCAACCCCTTCGCCGGGCGGAGAGGGAACGCCTCGCTTCACCCTGACCGACGGCCAGGCCGCCGCTCTCGGTCCGTTGATCGAGGCGCTGGATACCGGACGCTACCACCCCTTCCTGTTGTTCGGCTCGACCGGGTCGGGCAAGACCGAGGTCTACCTGCGTGCGGCAGAGCATGTCCTGGCCGCGGGTCGGGGCGTGCTCTATCTGGTGCCCGAGATCGGGCTGACGCCGCTTCTCGTCAGCAAGCTGCGTCGCCGCTTCGGCGAAGAGATCGCGGTGCTCCACAGCGGACTGCCGGCCCGGGAGCGGCATCGAGCCTGGGACGGGTTGCGCCGCGGGCGTCTGCGTTTCGCGGTGGGAGCCCGTTCGGCGATCTTCGCTCCGGTGGCGGATCTGGGGCTGATCGTCATCGACGAGGAGCAGGACAGTTCCTACAAGCAGGAAGAGACGCCGCGCTACAACGCCCGGGATCTGGCGATGGTGCGCGCACGGCATCATGACGCGACGGTAGTGCTCGGTTCGGCCACGCCGTCGATGGAGTCCTTCCACCATGCCCGGGAGGGGCGTTACCGCCTGCTCTCCCTCGGTGGCCGGGTGGTCGACCGCCCGCTTCCGCGAGTCGCGATCGTCGACATGCGCAAGGAGTTCGTCGATGCCCGGGAGGTGGTCTCGCTCTCCAGGCCGTTGATCGACGCGCTGGAGCAGGCGCTGGAGCGGGGTGAGCAGGCGATGGTGCTGCGCAACCGGAGGGGTTGGGCCGCGGTGGTGCACTGCCCGCGCTGCGGCTATCGCTTCCAGTGCGATCACTGCAGCATCGCCATGACCTGGCATCGTTCGGACCAGCGTCTCAAGTGCCATTACTGCGATCGGCAACACCGCTTCCCCGAAGCCTGCGCCCAGTGCGGTTTTCAGGAACTGCAGCTTCTGGGGGAAGGGACCGAGAAGATCGAAGACGCGCTGCGGCGACACCTGCCGTCGGCGCGGATCGAACGCCTCGACCGGGACCGCGCCCGGCGCAAGGGAGCCCACGAGGACGTGTTGCGCCGGTTCGACGCCGGCGAGATCGACCTGCTGGTCGGGACCCAGATGATCGCCAAGGGACACGACTTCCCCAACGTGACCGTGGTGGGCGTGCTGTCCGCCGATCACTCCCTGGGCATTCCCGACTTTCGCGCCGGTGAGCGAACCTTCCAGTTGCTGACCCAGGTCGCCGGCCGCGCCGGTCGGGGGGAACGTCCGGGAGCGGTGGTGGTGCAGGCCTTCGAGCCGGACCATCCGGTGATTCGGCTGGCGGCGAAACATGACTACGAGTCGTTCTTCGAGCAAGAGATCCGCTATCGCCGGGCGCTGCGCTATCCGCCGCTGTCGGCGATGGTCCAGCTGCGGGTGGTCGACCGGGAGCTCGGCCGCGCGCGGGAGTGGGCGCGAACTCTCTCCGAGGCGTTGCAGGAAGCCGGCGGCGAGCGGCTGTTGATCGCGGGCCCGGGGCCGGCGCCGCTGGAACTGCTGCGCGGGAAGTATCGCCAGCAGATCCTGGTGCGGTCCGCCGGCCGCCGCCGGCTGGTGGAAACCGTCGGGCGGGCGCTGGATCGGGTCGAGGGTAAGATTCCGTCACGGGCGATCCAGGTGGATGTCGACCCGCTGAGTCTGATGTGAACCAAACTTCAGAGCCCGAGTTCGGCGACCGAATCGGCGTCGTCGTTTCGATCCAGGCGGAGCTCGCCGAGGATGCACTGGCGCGGATCGCCGCCGCCCCGTCCGGCTGCGGTCTGGTCGAGTTGCGCGCCGACCGCATGCAACCGAAGGAGCTGTCGGCGGTGCTGGATGCCTGCAGCCGCCCGCTGCTGGTCACCCTGCGCCTGCCCGCCGACGGAGGCGGCTACGACGGCTCTCCCGCCCGGCGTCGGAAGATGCTGGAAGCCGCCCTCGCCGGCGGCGCCATGATCGACGTGGAGCACGGCTCGGACTGCGCCGACCTGGCCGCGGCGCATCCCGAGCGGGTCGTGCTCTCGGATCACGGCAGCGCCTGCCGGGCCGATGCGCTGGAGCCGCTGCTGGATGCCATGGCGCCCAGCGGTGCATGGCTCAAGATCGTGCCGGTGGCCGAAACGACCGGGGAGCTCGGCGCGCTACGGGATCTGCTGCGGCGCGCGGGCCGGCAGCGGCTGCGGCTTGCCGCCTTTGCCATGGGGGGGCCGGGAGCGCTCAGCCGGCTGTTGGCCTGTGCCTGGGGTAGCTGGGGTACCTACGCCGCCGAACGGCCGGACCGGCTTACGGCGCCGGGGCAGTTCACCGCGGCCGAGATGCTCGACGAGTATCGGGTCGGGGAGATCGACCCGGGAGACCTGATCGGTATCGTCGGTTCGGCGGTGCGTGGGAGCCCTTCGCCGGCGATGCACAACGCCGCCTATCGGGCGCTGGGGCGCCGGCCCCGCTACGTGCCGCTGGAGGCGCCGGCCTGGGAGGAACTCGCGGGCTGGATCTTCGATCGCTCGCCGGAATCCTGGTCGCGCTTCGCCGGCTTCGCCGCGACGATGCCGTTCAAGGAGCCGATGGCCGGGCGATGCGTCGAGCTGGACCGGATCGCCGCTGCGGCGGGCTCGGTCAACACCGTGCGCATCGACGAGTCCGGCCGCGCGCTCGGATTCAACACAGACGGGCCCGCCGTGGTGGAGCTGTTGGCCCGGCACCTCGATCTCGCCGGGGCGCGGGTAGCGATCCTGGGCGCCGGGGGCACCGCCCGGGCTGCCGCCTCGGCGCTCGCTGCGGCAGGAGCGCGGCCGACGCTCTACAACCGCACCGAGGACCGGGCCCGGAGCGTCGCCGCCGAGCTCGGCGTCGAGGCGGGCGGCCTGGATGCCCTGAGGGATGCCCCCTGGGAAGGCCTCGTGCAGGCCACCCCGTTGGGCAAACAGGGGGAGATGGCCCTGGATCCGGAGTTGCTGCGGGGCAGGGCCGTGCTGGACGCCGTCTACGGGCCGAGCCCGACTCCGCTGGTCCTCGCGGCCCAGGAACGGGGCCTTGCCGCCATCGACGGCTTCTCCCTGCTGGTTGCCCAGGCGGTGGTCCAGTTCGAGCATCACGCCGGGGTTCGGCCGGACCCGGAAGTCATGGCCGAGGCGGGTGCGGCTTGGCTCCAATCCCGGTCCGCGGGGGCCTCTTGACCTGCCGGGGTGCCCGTCCTAACCTCGCAGCGCCGCCTTATTTCACCGAGGAGATTCCGTGAAGCGAGGACTGATCGTCGCATCGTTGCTGGTCGTCCTGCTCGTCGGCGCGTCCTGCGAGCTGCGCGAAGAGATTCGAGGGGTGCCCACCTCGGGCCAACTCGATCGCAAGCTATCCCGCTTTGCCTACATCGAGGACGGCGACCTGATCACCCTGGTGGTCAGCGTCAACGCCACCCGCTATCGCGAGGGGGAGCCCTACATCCCGTTCGAGGTTGCCCTGGCCAATACCGGCGTCAAGCGCCTGCAGTTGGCCCGGGAGTCCTTCGAACTGGTCGACGCCCAGGGTAACCGCTACCCGCTGGCTCTTCCCCGGGAGCTTATCGACGGATACAACTTCCTCGATCCCGACGTGCGGCTGGCGGAGCTCGAAGGACTGACCTTCGACAAATTCGCTGCGCTCACCCGCTATCGCACCAAGTTCTCGCCCACCCGGGCCGGGATGTTCAATGAACGCACCGGCCGGGCCCAGGTGATCGAATCCACCGAGTTGATCCGGGACAACCTGATCCTGCCTCGCTTCGGGTTCATCGTCGACATGCTGTACTTCCCGGCGCCGCCCGACGGCGTACTGGGCAAGGAGTTCGAGCTGTTCGTCAGCTCGCCGAATCTGGAGGAGCCGGTCTACGTGCGCTTCCAGGTGCCCGAGTAGGCGTTCTGAAGATGAGCGAGCAAGGCCAGGGGCGCGGCGGCTTCCCGATCATCGAGACCGACGAAGGCTTTGCCCAGCGGCTCGATGAGCGCGACCCGTTGCGGGAAATGCGCAACGAGTTTCTGCTGCCTCCCGGACCCGACGGGGAACCGGCGGTCTATCTGTGCGGCAACTCCCTGGGGCTCCAGCCCAGGGGAACGGCGGCGGCGATCGAGCAGGAGCTCGAGGATTGGTCGAAGCTGGCGGTGGACGCTCACTTCGACGGCGCCAACCCCTGGTACAGCTACCACGAGGCCTTTCGCGAGCCCGGCGCGCGACTGGTCGGGGCCGAGCCCCGCGAAGTCGTGATGATGAACAGCCTCACCGCCAACCTGCACCTGATGATGGTCTCGTTCTACCGGCCGGAAGGGGACCGCTACAAGATCCTGATGGAGGCGGACGCCTTCCCCTCGGACAACTACGCCGTGCGCTCCCAGGTGCGCTTCCACGGCTACGAGCCCGACGACGCCATCGTGCTGGTGCGGCCCCGGGAAGGGGAGGAGTGCCTGCGCCACGAGGACATTCTCGAGAGCATCGACAAGCACGGCAGGGAAACGGCCCTGGTGCTGTTCCCCGGAGTCGGCTACTACAACGGCCAGGCCTACGACCTGGCGGCCATCGCCGCCGCCGCACGCAAGCAGGGCTGCCGGGTCGGATTCGACCTGGCCCACGCCGCCGGCAACCTGCCGCTGAGCCTGCATGACGACGGCGCCGACTTCGCCGTCTGGTGTTCCTACAAGTATCTGAATGCCGGGCCGGGTGCGGTCGCCGGCTGTTTCGTTCACGCACGCAACGGAGGGGACAAGACCCTCCCGCGTTTCGCAGGCTGGTGGGGCAACGACCCTAAGACCCGCTTCCGCATGCACCTCGAGGAAGAGTTCGTGCCGGTGGAAGGGGCCGACGGCTGGCAGCTGAGCAACCCGCCGGTGTTGGCCCTGGCGCCGCTGCGGGCGTCGCTGGCGCTCTTTGACCGGGCGGGCATGACCTCGCTACGGGCCAAGTCGGTGTCCCTGACCGGCTACATGGCGGGGATGCTGGAGAAACTCTGCGCCGACCGGGTCGACGTGATCACCCCCGCCGATTCGCGACAGCGTGGCTGTCAGCTGTCGCTCAAGGTGCGGCACGAGCGTCCCCGGGAGGTGTTCGAGACGCTGCAACGGGAAGGGGTGGTCGGCGACTACCGGGAGCCCGGCGTGATCCGCGTCGCGCCGGTGCCGCTCTACAACTCCTTCCACGATGCCTGGCGCTTCGTGCAGGTGCTCGACCGGGCGACCCGCTGAGCGCATCCGAACTGGAGTCCCCATGGAACTGACCTACGGAACCTACCTGCACATCGAGCGCTTGCTGCAGCTTCAGGAGCCCCGCTCCGAACCGGCCGAGCACGACGAGACGCTGTTCATCATCATCCACCAGACCTACGAGCTCTGGTTCAAGCAGTTGATCCACGAGTTCGACAAGGTGCGGGCGGACTTCTCGGCCGGCGATCTCTACGCAGCGATCCACACCTTCAAACGCACGCGCACCATCATGAAGACCCTGGTGCAGCAGCTCGACATCCTCGAGACCATGACTCCGACCTCCTTCTCCGCTTTCCGGGACCGCCTCGACACCGCATCCGGGTTTCAGTCGGTGCAGTTCCGCGAGCTGGAGTTTCAACTCGGCTACAAACGGCCCGAGACCTTCAGCTTCTACGACGAGAGCTACCCGGGTTACGAGCGCCTGCGCCGGCGGCTGACGACCCGCTCGGTGGTCGATCACTTCTACGATTTTCTCGAGCAGCGTGGGGCCGAGATCCCCGAGGAGTTGCGCAAGCGTCCCGCCGACGCCGCGACCGCGCCGTCGGAGCCGCTCCAGGACGAGATCGTGCGGCTGCACGAGAGCCAACCCGATCTGGTAATCCTGATCGAACTGATGACCGACTTCGACGAGGGCCAGCAGGAGTGGCGCTATCGCCACGTCAAGATGGTCGAGCGGACCATCGGCAACAAACGGGGCACCGGCGGCAGCCTGGGCGTCGAGTTCCTGCGCAAGTCGCTGTTCAAGCCGGTGTTCGAGGATCTCTGGGCGATCCGCCACCGGTTCTAGCCCGGCCCGGTCCTCGCCCGACGTCGGTCCTGGAGATCCGAGATGCTCTACGACATCACGCCCCCGGTTTCGCCGCAGCTCCAGGTCTGGCCCGGGGACACGCCGGCCTCCCGGGAAGTGTTGATGGACATGGCCCGAGGGGACAACCTGACGTTGTCGACTCTTCGCGCCACGGTGCACCTCGGGGCCCACGCCGACGCGCCCAGCCACTACGGTGCCGGCGCGCCGTCGATCGAACAGCGTGATCTCGAGCCGTACCTCGGGCGTTGCCAGGTGGTGCGGGTCGACGCGGCGCGGGGTGCCCGCATGGCGCCGGAACTCCTGCCGGTCCCGCTGCTGGCGCCGCGGCTGCTGTTCGCCACGGGTACCTACGCTCCCGAGGCCGAACCCTTCGATGAGGACTTCGCCGCCTTCGAGCCGGCGCTGATCGACGCATTCGCCGCCGGCGGAGGGCGCCTGATCGGCCTCGACACGCCGAGTGTCGATCTGTTCAGTTCCAAGGACCTTCCGAGCCACGCTCGCTGTCTGGCCCACGATCTGGCGATCCTGGAAGGAGTCGTGCTCGACGGCGTGCCCGAGGGGATCTACGAGCTGATCGCGTTGCCGCTCAAGCTGGTCGGCTTCGACGCCAGCCCGGTGCGGGCGGTGCTTCGATCCCTGGCGGAGTAGGCGCTGCTGTCACCCTGGGTGCCCCCCGACTGCTTCGACGTGCCGAGGTCAGTCGATGGTGGCGATGACCTTCAGCTCCACGGCGATCGGGGTCGGAAGCGATCCGACCTCGATGGTGGTGCGGGTCGGCTGGTTGTCGGCGAAGTGTTCGGCGTAGAGCGCGTTGAAGGTCTTGAAGTCCGCCTTCATGTCGGTCAGGAACACCTGCACGTCGACGATCCGGTCCCAGCTCGAGCCGGAGTCTTCGAGCACGGTGCGCACGTTCTCGAACACCGAGAGGGTCTGGGCGGTGATGTCGTAGTCGACGATGTTGCGCTCGGCGTCGAGGGTTACGCCGGGGATGTCCTTGGTACCCCGCTTGCGCGGCCCGATGCCCGAGAGGAACAGCAGGTTGCCGACCCGGCGAGAGTGGGGGAACGCGCCTACCGGCTCCGGGGCCCGTTGGCTGACGAACTTGCGGTCTTCGCTCATGAGTCCTTCCCGGGCAGGTCGTAGGGCACCTGCACGCAGACGTTCTTCGGTTCGGTGAAGAAGCGTAGCGCCTCCTCGCCACCCTCGCGCTCGACGCCGCTCTGTTTCATTCCGCCGAAGGGCACCCGCAGATCACGCAGCAACCAGCAGTTGACCCACACCGTGCCGCTCTCCAGGCGGTCGGCCACCCGGTGGGCCCGGCTCAGGTCCCGGGTCCAGAGGGACGCGGCCAGGCCGTAGGGGGTGCCGTTGGCCATCTCGATCAGGTCCCCCTCGCCGTCGAAGGGGATCAACGATGCGACGGGACCGAAGATCTCTTCCTGGTTGACCCGGCAGCCGGCGTCGAGGCCGGTGACCACCGTCGGCGCGACGAAGAATCCGTCCCGGCAACGTTCGGGCAGTTCGGGAACCTCGAGTCCGCCGGTGAGCAGGGTGCCCCCTTCTTTCCGGGCCAGTTCGATATAGCCGCGAACCTTGTCCCGGTGGGCGGCGCTGACCACGGCCCCCTGATCGGTCCCGTCTTCAAGCGGGTCGCCGACGTGCAGGTCGCGGGCGGCGGCGGCAAAACGGTCGACGAAGCGATCGTAGATGTTGCGCTGCACGAAGATGCGGGAGCCGCACAGGCAGATCTGGCCCTGATTGGTAAAGGCGGCCCTGAGGGTCGCGGGAATGACCTCGTCCAGGTCGACGTCGCCGAAGACCACCGTCGGGTTCTTGCCCCCCATCTCGAGGGCGACCTTCTTGAACATCGGCGCGGTGACCGAGGCGATGGTGCGTCCGGTGACGGTACCGCCGGTGAAAGCGACGGTGCCCACGTCGGGGTGGGCGGTCATCGGCCCGCCGGTCTTGGGGCCGAGCCCGTGGACGATGTTCAACACGCCGGCGGGGAAGCCGATTTCGCGGCAGACCTCGCCCAGCATGAACGCCGTCTGAGGCGTCAGCTCGGAAGGCTTGGCCACCACGGTGTTTCCGGTGGCCAGCGCTGGGGCGATCTTCCAGGTGAAGAGATACAGCGGCAGGTTCCACGGCGAGATGCAGCCGGCCACGCCCCGGGGGCGCCGCAAGGTGTAGTTCAGCGCGGTGTGATCGGTGGCGTGGGACTCCGAACGGAAGTGGGTCACCGCCGTGGCGAAGAAGCGCAGGTTGGCCACGCCCCGGGGGATGTCCATCCGCCGGGCCAACGCCAGCGGCTTGCCGTTGTCGACGCTCTCCGCCCGGGCGAATTCCTCGAGACGCTCTTCGATGCGGTCCGCCAGCCGCAGCATCCAGCGGGTGCGCTCTTCCGCCGGTGTCGTCGACCAGCCGGGGAAGGCCCGGACCGCGGCGGCCACCGCCTGTTCGACATCCCGCTCGTCGCTGTCGGGGATGGTGCCGTAGGCGCGGCCGGTCGCCGGCTCGATGTTGTCCAGGGCGCCGCCGCCTGCAGCCGGGCGGGATTCACCGTCGATGTAGTTCCGAATCTGGCTCAAGGGTCTCTCCGCAAACGGGCCGGGCCCGATTCCGGAGGATAGAAGCGTAGCGGCCGGTGGGTCAACCGTGGGGCGCGAGCCCCACCACCGAGCGGCGATTCCAGCGGTCCCGCAGGGCGTCTCCCAGCAGGTTCAAGCCGATCACCGTCAGCACGATGGCCACGCCGGGGAAGGTCGAGATCCACCAGGCGTCGGGCAGGCTCTGCTGGCCGTCGGAAACCAGGTTGCCCCAGGAAGCGGCGGGGGGCTGGACACCCAGGCCGAGAAAGGAGAGGGTCGCTTCCAGCAGGATCGTTTCGCCGACCCGCAGGGTCGCCTCGATCAGAAGCGGCGGCGCGGCGCCGGGGAGCAGGTGCCACAGGGCCACCTGAAGCGGTCCGGCCCCCGAGGCCCGGGCGGCCTGGACGAACCCGCGTTCGCGCAAGGACAGCACCTCGCCGCGGACCAGCCGGGCGGCGGCCATCCAGGAGGTGACGCCCAGGGCCACGACGGTCACGCCGAAGCCCCGCCCGAAGAGCGAAACCAGCAGCAACACCAGGAACAGGCGGGGCACCGCCAGCACGATGTCGGTGAAGCGCATCAGGGCGCCGTCGACCACGCCGCCGGCCGCCCCGGCGGCCAGTCCGATCAGAAGGCCGAGACCGATGGCCAGAGCCGCGGCCAACAAGCCGACCCACAGCGAGATGCGGGAGCCCCAGATCACACGGCTGACCAGGTCACGGCCGAACTGGTCGGTTCCGAACAAGAACAGCGGCCGCTCGTGCCAGTCCGAGGGAGACGGTCCCGCAAGTTCACCCGCTCCGACCTCGGTCCAGCGCTTTCCGCGCCGCAGGCGCACGCCGCCGTCGTCGTCGGGCTCGAGCTCGTGGGCGTAGAGCCGGCTGCCGTCGGCGAGGTTCACCACGTCGACTCGGGAGAGCGGCGGGAGATCCCGCAATACCAGGATGTCTTCCTGGGCGTCGGGGTCTCGCAGGCCGAGCCACGGGGCGAGGATGGCGACCAGTGCCAGCGGCACCAGGAGCGCCACGGCGCCTCGATAGCGGAAGTCCTTCATGACGAGCTGCGCGCCAGCCTGATCCGCGGATCGGCGAGACAGGTTCCGAGATCGGCGAACAGGCTACCGGCGACCACCAGCGACGTGGCCAGAACGGAGCAGGCCTGGAGCAGCGGGTAGTCCTCGGCCATGATCGCGTCGAAGGCCAGGCGTCCCATACCAGGGAGGCTGAACACCACCTCGACCACCAGCGATCCGGAGACCAGCACGGGCAGCGTCAGGCCCAGGATCTGAAGCAAGGGGACGGCGGAGTGCCGCAAGGCGTTGAACAGGACCCGCATGAAGCCGGCGCCGCGGGCCCGGGTCGCCCGGGTGAACTCCTCGGTCAGGCTCTCCAGCAGTCCGGTGCGCACGAAACGGCTCATCGCCGCGGCGCTTCCCAGGCCGAGCACCAGCGCCGGCAGCGCCAGGTGCCACAGCCGGTCCGCCACCCTGCCGAGGGGTGTCATCGCCGCGTTCCCCACGCTTTCGAGACTCGAGATGGGAAACCATCGCAACCAGAAGCCGAACACCAGGATCGCCATCAGTCCGAGCCAGAAGGTGGGCATGGCGTAGAGCGCCAGGGCGCCGGCCGTAAGTAGCTGATCGCCGGCACGGTTCCTCCGCAGCACCGACACGAGGCCGAGGGCGATTCCCACGATCAGGTTGACCAGCGCCGCGAAGGTGGCGAGGGCCAGGGTCGGCGGGAGAGCGTCGCGCAGACAGGCGGTCACCGGGCGCTGCCGGGAGAACGAGGTGCCGAGGTCGCCCCGGGCGAAGTTCCACAGCCAGCTCCCCAGTCGTTCGTGAATCGGGCAGTCGGCGCAGGTCCACTCCTGCCACATCTCCAGTTCGCCCGGCCGGGGAGGGGAGGAAGCCAGTCGCGACGCGGCGTCGCCGGGCAGCAGTTCGAGCAGGGCGAAGTTGAGTACGATCACGCACAGGACCACGAGCAACCCGGCGGCGACTCGGCGCAGCGCGTAACGCAGCATCGCTACTCGAGCCAGGCCCGGTCGAGCGGTCCCAGGGGATCGGCGGCATCGAAGCCGGCGACATCGTGGATCCGCTCCTGCACGACGCCGATGCGCCCGACACGGTAGAGAAACGAGTAGGGCTGGTCGCGGTGGAGCAGCTGCTGGATCTCGTCGAGCAGCGGCTTGGCCTGTTCCCGGGTCTCCGAGCCGTAGGCCCGGTCGAGCAGGTCGTTCATCACCTGGGAGTCGTAGCCCACGATGTTCATCTCGCCGGGCCGGTGGGAGGCGAACAGCGCCTCGATGTCGACCTTGCCGGTGGTGAAGGTCCAGGATTGAATCAGGCCGTCGTAGTCTCCCTGGCCCACCCGGGAGCGGATGGTGCCGAACTCGAGCGAGGTGATGCCGATCTCGATGCCGACCCGGGCCAACTGGGCCTGGGCGGCGATCAAGACCGCCTCGCGGCGTTCGTTGCCGCTCTGCACCAGGATCTCGAGCGTTAGTGGTTTGCCGTCCTTCCGGCGGGTGCCGCCGTCGGCGGGACGGGTCCAGCCCAACTCGTCGAGCAGGCGTCCCGCCTGATCGGGATCGTAGGGCCAGGGTTCGAGGTCGCTGTCCTGTTCCCAGGTTCCCTGGCGGAACGGGCCGCCGGTCACCGAGCCCTTGTCGAACAGGATCTCCTCGACCAGTGCCTCCCGGTTGATCGCCATGGTCATGGCCTGGCGAAAGCGCCGGTCGTTCATCGGCGCGCGGCGGTTGTTCCAGGCGATGAATTCGAAGCCGGCGCTGTCGAACTCGACCACCTGGAGCCGGTCGTCCCGGTAGAGCGGTTGGGCGGAGCGGGCGGAGATGCCGTCGGCGTAGTGCATCTCACCGGCGCGGAGCTGGGCGATCAGGTTGCTCTGGAGCGGGACGATGCGCAGCAGGATTTCATCGAGATAGGCCGGCGGCCCGAAGTAGTCCGGGTTGCGCACCAGGCGCACCGAGTCGGCAGCCCGGAACTCCTCGAGCAGATACGGACCGCCGCTGACCGGCGGGTTGTTCCAGTCGTGCTCACGCCACTCCGCCAGGGGGACGGCGCCGAACACGTGTTCGGGCAGGATCATGCCGTCGACGGTGTCCTCGAGCTGATAGGGGCTCTGCTTTTCGTAGTGGAAGACGACGGTTCGAGGATCGACGACTTCGACGTCGCGAATCAGCTCCTTGCTGCCCGCGCTCGGCCAGCGAAGCTCGGCGGAGATCTGGGTCTGCCAGGTGAACCGTACGTCCGAAGCGGTGATCGGCTTGCCGTCGCTCCAGCGGGCATCGGCCAGCTTGAAGGTGCAGGTCAGCCGGTCCTCGGAGAAACTCCAGGATTCGGCCAAGCCAGGCCGGTGGCCGTCAGGTCGCGAGGGGTCGCGATAGGCCAGTGCCGGGAACAGCCGCCGCTGTACTCCCGACTCGATCGTGCTCATCCCGAGGTAGGGGTTGAGGTTCTCGGGGGCGGTGATGCTGCCGACGACCGCGATGCCTCCCGAGCGGGGTTCGAGTGGGGCCGGCGGGGTCGCGGCGCCGTCGTCGGACCCGCCGCTGCATGCCGCAAGGAACAGCGACAGCGTCGCCAGGGCAAGGGCTGCCCATCCCCTCAGGGTCATCATCCGGTACCTCTCCACGGCCATCCCGTGAATAACCTAATGCCTGGCACCTTTGGCGGGCATACCAAAATCGTAATTTGTGCGGAGTATCA
This sequence comes from Acidobacteria bacterium Mor1, assembly GCA_001664505.1. Lineage (GTDB taxonomy): Bacteria > Acidobacteriota > Polarisedimenticolia > Polarisedimenticolales > Polarisedimenticolaceae > Mor1. The sequence continues at coordinate 1,106,387 of CP011806.1, read as the reverse complement.
GTCCCCGCGTTCGATTCGTTGCCGCTCGATCTGGACCAAAGGGACCTTCTCACCCTGATCGATGCCCGGACAGAACTCCCGGAGCTTCTTCCAGCTGGTCTTGTTCCGCAGGTTTTCGTTCCAGAAGGGGAACGTGCGGCACTGGACCGGCCGGGCCTCGTACACGTTGCAGCGCTTGTCCTCGAGGAACGGGCAGTCCGGCTGGTCCATGCGCAGAACCCGGTAGCCCTCGTCCAGCACGGTGTAGTCCTGCTCGAAGCGGGTTCGGGTCAGGCCGAGGAGTGCGGCCATGGCCTCGATCTCTTCGTTCTCGAGGTAGACGTAGGCGTAGTCGCCGTGGTTGGTGCAGCAGGCGCCGCAGTCCGGCTGGCATTCGAAGCGCAGGCCGTCGGCATACCACTTTGCTTTGTCGGATGATCCCCGGGGCATCGCGGGCGGGAGTATACCCCAGGCGGAATCGGGGAGGACCGGGTCAGGAGGCGGGCGAATTGGCGCCGGGCAGTGAAATGACGAATCGAGTGCCGTGGCCGGGACGGCTGCTGACCTCGATACTGCCGGCGTGGGCCTCGACCGAGCGCTGCACGATGGCGAGTCCGAGCCCGGTCCCCGACGACTTGGTCGAGAAGTAGGGTTCGAACAGGCGCTTGCGCACCTCGGGGTCGAGGCCGGTGCCGGTGTCCTCGACGCTGAGGCGCACCTCCCGGGCCGCGGCGTCGCGGTCCACCGAGACGGTCAGGGTGCCGCCATCGGGCATCGCCTGCAGGGCGTTCTCGATCAGGTTGATCACCGCCCGTCCGAGCACCCGCCGGTCGATCCGCACCGGGGGTACCTCGCTGTAGTGCTCCTCGATCTCGACCCCCTGGGGATGCGACGCCCGGTAGGGGCCGACCACTTCGCGCATGAAGGCCACCGCGTCGGCGGATTCCGGAACCAGGACCGGTAGCTTCGCGTAGGTCGAGAACTCGCCGGCGATCTCCCGCAGCGCCCGCACCTGTTTGAACACCGTGTCGATGCAGGATTCCAGCTGAGGTGCAGGGAGCACGCCACGGTCCCGCAGGATCCGCTGCAGGTGTTCGGTGGAGAGCTGGATCGGCGTCAGCGGGTTCTTGATCTCGTGAGCGATGGCCCGGGCCATCTCGGCCCATGCGGTGAGCTGGTTGCTGCGCATCAGCTCGGTGACGTCGTCCATCATCAGGAGCGATCCGGTGGCCGCGCCGCGCGGGTCCGGGAGCTCCACCTGCATCACCCGCAGGCGGCGGGTCTGGCCGTCGGCCGCGGGCAGGTCCACATCCCGCGGCTCATCCCCCCGGGAGGGGCGCTCCAGCGCTTCGACCAGGGGCCCGAGCACCTCTTCGCGGCCGAGGGTGCGGGTCAGGTGCTGCCCCGGGACAAGCTGTTCGGTCCCGAGGCCGAGGAGGGCGGTCAGCGCCGGGTTGATCGTGACGATGCGACCCTCGGCGTCGGTGGAGACGACTCCGGTGGTGGCGTGGCCCAGCAGCGTCTCCATGTAGTCGCGGCGGTATTCCAGGTCGGCGCGCTGGGCCGCCAGCGCCGAGGCCATGGTGTTGAAGCCGTCGACCAGATCGGCGACCTCGTCCTGGCTGCGGGTGCTGAGGCGGGTGCGATAGTCCCCGGCGGCGATGCTGCTGGTGGCGCCGACCAGATCGCGCACCGGCCGGGCCACCGAGCGGGCCAGCACCGCGGCGCTGAGAATCACGAGGCCGATCATCGCCACGGTGACCAGCAGCAAGACCTCCAGCACCCGGTCCACGTCCCGGCTGACCGTTTGCTCCTCGAGGACCCTAGGCACGGCGACCACCAGGGACCCCTGGATCCACGGCGCCCGCACCGGAGCGTAGGCCACCTGCATCTCCGCGGAGCCGAGAGGCTGGTTCAGCACCAGGTAGGGGAGACCCTGGCGCACCATCTGGTCCTGGACGTCGCCGGGGAGCCGGCGGGTCAGAAGCCCCGAGTCGAACAGCTCCCGTTTGGACGATGCCTCGAGGCGGCCGTCCCGGTAGACGTGGATGTCCGCTTCGACCAGCCAGCGCAGGCCGTAGAGGATGTCGTCGTCCAGTGAGCCGTCGTCGAATCCGTCGCCATCGTCGTCGTCACCGATCGGCTCTCTCGTGCCGGCGAGGTAGTCCTCCACGGCGCGTTGGGCGACGCTGGCGGACTGCACCGCCGACTCACCCAGCGCCGCCAGGCCGCGGCTCTCGATGTAGCCGCGGACGAACAGGGAGAGTCCGAGCAGCGGCACCCCGGCGGCGAGGAGCAGGGTCGCCGCGAGCTTGCGGTAGAACGAGCCGCGGATGGCCCGCGACAGCTCCTGCGGTCCGTCGCGGCGGAACAGGTTGGCCAACAGGAACAACAGGGTCAGGAGTCCGAGGCTGACCAGCACCAGCCGAATCAGCGCACCCAACCACTCGATCGGCGTGCGGGCCCGCAACATCAGCAGGTGCAGGGAGTCTCCGTCGAGCAGCGGCAGCCCGATGTAGCTCTCCTCGGCGGCGCGCACCCGCACGGTGCCGTCCCGTGCCGCGGCCATTTCCAGCTCGCGAGTCAGGGTCGGCGGCTGGTCCACGGTGCGGTAGAGCACCGTTCCGCGACGGTCGTACAGCACGTATGCAGGACTCGACCAGGCCTGGCGTTCAACGCCGGCGCCCCGGCCGCTACCCAAAGCGGCGAGGTAGGGCTGACTGGTCGGAATGAAGGGCAGATTGGAGGGGGCGTCGAGGATGTGCCCGACCACGGCGCCGACGGCGTGGCCGTCCCGGATCACCGGAGCCTCGGCGTGAAGCACCAGCTGTTGCTGCGCCCCTTTGCCCAGGTCTTCCCGGTGAAGCTCCGGGGACAGCGGCATGGTGGCCGGATCGGGCCGGGTTTCCTTGTCGAACGCGGGCAGATCGAAGCCGAAATGGCTGACTCGATCTCCGCCGATGTTGTGGAGATCCAGCGATGACTTGTAGCCCACCTGGTAGAGATCGCTCTGCAGCCACAATTCGTAGGCCTGGAAACGGGAGTCCCGGCTGCGGCCCCGGGGGCGCTCGTGACTGCTGAGGGCATCGGCCACCTGACGCACCGCGGAGATCAGGGTGACCCGGCGATGGTCGGTCTGGCCCAGTACCTGGGGGGCGAACTCGCTGCGCAGGCGTTCGATGGCGAGTTGTTGGTCGAGGGAGTGAAGCTGTGCGATGCCCAAGATCGCCAGGGGCAGGATCGCGACGGCCACGACCACCCGGTGGGGGCGTACCGCTGCCGGGATGTCTCCTCCACGCAGCAGGCTCCAGGCCGCGCCCCAGAGCTCGGCGGAGCCGAGCAGCACGAAAGACCAGCCGAGCAACAGCAGCGCCGGTCCGTCGTAGCGGGCGAGGTTGCCGAGCTCCAGCAGCGGGACTCGTGCGTCGACGGCCAGCGAACGGGTGACTCCGTAGAGCGCGCCGGTCGACAGGGCGGCGCCGACGGTGACCAGCAACGCCGCGCTCCGCTTCCAGGAGCGGGCCAGCGAACCGGCGAAGACCCGCAGGGCAAGCGCGGCGAAGTAGATCGTGAGCGCGGTCCACAGCAGGTCCAGCGGCGACCCGAGCAGGCGGCCGAAGTCCGCCGACCCGAACAGGCTCGAGGAACCCATCTCTCGCGGGAACAGCCGGATCGATGCCTTGGTCGCCAGCAACGCCTGGCGGACCAACACCAACGTCACCAGCGCGGCGAGGAAACCTGCGGGACTGCGGCAGATGTGGCTCCAGCGGAACAGCAGCAGCGGCAGAACCGCCAACAGCAGCGCGGCCCAGGCGCGACCGCTCCGCTCCAGATCCGACGCACGGCGCTCCGGCGTGATCGCCTGGATCTCGGCGCGTCCGAGGATCACCCCTTCGTCGCTGCGCAAAAGAACCCGCGGAGGGTCTCCGCTCTCGAGCTCGGCGGCCAGGCGCCGGCCGTCCCGTTCCCGCACGGCGGGGTCGGCAAGCCCGGCGCCGTAGAGCGCCCGGGTATCGAGGAACTCGACGTCGACGATGGCGCGGGGATCAAGCGCCGGGTCGGCCAGCTCGAGAAAATTCAGATCGGCTGCCCGGGAGTCGATGGCGAAACTGGCCAGGGCGCGCAAGCCGAGCTTGTTCGGCCCGACGCAGGCGATCAGCCGGGTGCGGATACCGTCCTGGCGGATGATCCAGGTGGGCGGCGCCGGCGCGAGGAACGCCGGGGCGGGATCGACCGGGGTGCGCCACCACTCCACCGGGTTCCCGTCGGGGTCGAACAGGCCGATCCCCTCTACGGTTCCTTCCAGCCGCTCCAGACGGGCGTCGGAGGCCGCGTCCCAGGTGGCGCCGTCGAGGGCGGCCTCGGCGACGGACCGCGCTTCTTCCAGCAGGTCCTCGAAGGCGGCCGAGAGCGGCCGGGCCAGCTCCGACCGGGTCGGGGTCTCCTGGCCACGGGCGATGACCGCCCGGACCTGGGCGCTGCCCCAGAGCAGGAGGGGGAGGCCGACCAGGAGAGCGACCCGGCGCCAGGTTCCGGCGGAGCCGTGCCGGTCTCCGCTCATGGGGAGAGTTCCCGGATCTCCCGTAGTTGCCAGCTCTCACCGTCGGACCGGAAGGCCAGGTGAATCTCGACCCGTGCCCGCCGGCCGCGGCGGTCGATCAGCGAGGCCTCGCCATGCACCAGGGCCAGCGAGCCCTCGCACTCGAGCCGCAGGATCTCGAAGGCCCGCACCGTTCCCTGGGCCAAAAAGTCTCCGAGCAGCGCTTCCACCTGCTGGGCGCTGAAGTGGCCGCGTTCGGGGCCCAGCCGGTCGAGGGTCAGTTGAATCTTGCCCTGGGAGGGGAGGAGCGGCCGGATCGACGATGCATCGGCGCCGGTCAGCGCCGACCCGAATGTGAGGGCTGCCTGCCGGGCTTCGTGCTCGGTGTTGCCGCCGAGCACCGGCCCGAGCGGCAATGCGAGCAGGAGCAACAGGCAAGGCCACCAGTTCCGTCGCCTCGAGCGATCCATCGCCAACCGAGAATAGTGTTGCGCTCTGCGGGCTGTCAAACCGGCTGCGCGGGGGTGGGGATTGGATCGGCCGGTCCCGAAAAAACAACGGCCCGGCGTCGCTTTCGCGACGTCGGGCCGCCGGAGTCGGGGGGGAGTGCAAGAATCTATGGGCCGGTGGAGCCTCATAGCGACCAGTGGCACTCCGCTGCCAGCGCTCCCTCGAAAGACCGAGGATCGATCGGATCGCAGGAGGGGGTTCTCTACCGTTCTCAAGCAAACGAAGAACGTTGTCCGCTCTCTCCTACGGCCCCTCTCGGGTTCGCCGTTGCCTGCCCCCCTATAGAGCAACCCCCGTGCCAGTTTCGTAATCCAGGTTTGTCTTTTTTGATAAGTGCTTTTAGCGCAGTGATTTAGGTGAGGATGATCGGCGCCGTCGGCTACTCAAGGCGCTGTGGAAACCGTTGCACGTTGCACAGGTGGACGCCGGCTGTTGCAGCTTGCAACGGTGCCGGCTCAGATCCCGTAGCGTTTCAGCTTGCGGAACAGGGTGGCCCGGTTGATTCCCAGGAGCTCCGCGGCCTTGGTCTTGTTGCCTCCGGCGGACTCCAGCGCTTTCTGGATCTGGCGGCGCTCGAGCTCCTCGAGGCTGACCACCGAGCGATCGTCCTGGGCCGGTGCCGGGTCGCCGGGTCTGGAGCTGGGCAGGTCGGCGTAGCGGGCCACGTCCTTGACGGTGATGACCTTGCCCTTGGCGAAGGTCGCGACCCGCATCAACTGGTGCTGCAGCTCCCGGACGTTGCCGGGCCACTGGTGCTGTCGCAGCGCCTTGAGTGCCGAGGGTTCGAGTTCCAGTGGATCGGTGCCTTCTTCTTCTGCCTGGCGGGCCAGGAAGTGGTCGATCAGCAGCGGCACGTCGTCGAGCCGCTTGCGCAGCGGGGGCACATCGACCCGGCCGACGTTGACCCGGTAGTAGAGGTCCTCGCGGAAGGCGCCCTCGGCGATCATCGCCGGCAGGTCCCGGTGGGTCGCACAGACGATGCGCACGTCGATCTTGCTCGGCGTCTTGCCGCCGACGGGCATCACCTCGCCCCGTTCGATGGCCCGCAGCAGTTTGGCCTGCATGGCCTGGCCCATCTCACCGATCTCGTCGAGGAACAGCGTTCCGCCGTCGGCCAGCTCGAAGTAGCCGGGCTTGTCCCGGTCGGCGCCGGTGAACGCGCCCTTGCGGTAGCCGAACAGCTCACTCTCCAGCAGGGTCTCGCTGACCGCGGCGCAGTTGACCGTGAAGAAGGGCCCGCTGCTGCGGTCGCTCTTGGTGTGGAGCGCACGCGCGATCAACTCCTTGCCGGTGCCGGATTCGCCGATGATCAGCACCGGCAGCCGTTTGGGTGCCAGCCGCTCGATCACGTGATAGACCCGCTGCATCACCGGCGAGCCGCCGATGATGTCCTCGAAGCGGTAGCGCATCTCGATGCTGGTGCGGCTGAACGAGAGCGCCTCGCGCACCTCGGCGAGCTCGTCCCGTTGCGCGGCGATGGTCTTCTGGAGCTCGCGGTTGAGCCGGTCGACGCTCTGCTTCTGTTCAGCCAGCCGCTCCAGCAGGGATGCGTGGCCCAGCGCCAGAGCGGCCTGGACCGCGAGCCGGCCGACCAGGTTCTCCTGTTCGACGGAGAAGGCGCGGCGGTTCATGCGGGCGTCCAGATAGAGCGCGCCGGTGGTGCCTCCACTATCGGGAAGCGGTACCGAGAGCACCGAACGAATGCGCAGTTCATGGACCGACTCGAAACCGCTGAAGCGGGAGTCCGCCTCGGCATCGGCTGCGCTGAGCGCAGAACCCCGGGAGATGGTTGCCTGGACGATCGAGCGGGAGAAGCGCTCATCCTCCTTGCCCAGGGGCTGCCCGTCGCCGGAGCGGCCGCGCCGTAACTCGATTTCGCCCTCGCCGTCGCGGACCAGAAGCAGCGCACGCTCGGCGCCGCTGTGGCGCAGCGCGGATTCGAGGATCGCATCGAGCAGTGCGTCGGTGCTCTCGGCAGAGAGGAACTTGCGGTTGAGGTCGAGCAGGCCTTCCAGCGCTTCGATGGTGTTCTGCGCCCGCGCAAGTTCGCCGGATTCGACCTTCTCTTCCTGGGGGATCTCCTCGGCGGCCTCGACACGCAGGCGCTTCCAGTCCTCGATCAGTTCCCGGCGAGCCGGGTGTTCGAGGAAGGTCCGCCGGAAGCGGCCGTCGAGCCGGGCGTGGGCCCGGTCGACGTAGCGATGGGCACGCTGCAGTCGTTCGATGGCGTCGGACCGACGGCCGAGCCGCAGTTGAGCCCGGCCGACGAGATGCTCGGCCTGCCAGACCCATTCGGGTTGCTGCAACTCGCGGAAGGTCTCGAGTGCGGTTCCCGCGTCGAGCTCGGCGGATACCAGATCGCCGCCGGGAAGGGCCAGTTCGATCCTGGCCCGCAGCAGACGGGCCAGAGAGACCTCGTGGCCGAATTCTCCAGACTCCACCAGGCGCAGCGCCTTGCGCACCGCCACCCGCGCGCGGTCGTAGTCGTTGCTGGACAGATGCGCTTCACCGAGGCCGCAGAAGGCCCGGGCCTCCCGGCGTGGATCTCCCGCACGGCGCGAGAGGAAGGCCGACTCCTGGAACAGCTTCATCGCCTCGTCGTAGTTCCGCTGCAGATGGCGCAGCGTGGCCAGCTCCAGCAGGAAGCCCGGGTGCCACTGCAGGTTGCGCGAGCCGCTCATCATGCGGTCGGCTTCTTCGAGGCGCGACGCGGCTCGTTCCGGATCGCCGGCATCTCGATCGACGCCGCCGAGCAACATCAGCGAAGTCGCGGTCAGGTCCCGCCGGTCGAGTCTTCGACAGAGCTCCAGCGCTTCTCGCGCATTGCGCGCCGCCTCGGCGAAGCGGCCTCTGCGCGACTGAAGCCGGCTCAGGGCGTGGAGCGTCGCGGCGAGCCCTTCCCGCAGGCCGAGGTCGCGATGACGCTGCAGGGCGTCGCGCAGTTCCTCGTCGGCGCCGTTCATGTCGCCGCGCATCGAGAGCAGGCGGCCGACCCGGATCGATAGGGAGGCCGAGCGCCGGGTGTCTCCCAGCTCCTGCGCCCGTTTCCGCGCCCGCCGGCAGGCCTCGAGGGCGCCGCCCAGGTCTCCCTGGACCTCCAGCGCCACCGCAGTGCCCTCGTCGATCGAGACCTCGACCGACGGCTCGGCGCGGTCGCCGATCCGTTCGCGAACCGCCTCGTAGCAGGCCAGCGCCGCCTTGAGGTCTCCGTGTTCGCGCAGCAGCACACCCTTGCGCAATAGCGTCTGGATCGCGAGATCCTCGCGCTCGGCGTCCCGGGCCGCCTCGGCGGCCGCATCGAGGAAACGAATACCCTCGTCGAACCGATCCTGCCGGGCCAGGATCTCGCCCAGCGCCAGTTGGGAACGCGCGATCACGGCGGGTTCCTCGACCCGCTCGGCGATGTCCAGGGCGACCTCGAGTTCATCCTGAGCTTCGGAGTACCGCTCGCCGGCGGCGAGGACATCGCCGAGGGAGAGGTGCGCCCAGGCCTTGAGGTGTTGCTCGCCACTCTTCTCGGCCCGCGCCAGCATCCAGCGGTAGTCCTCCTCGGCGCGGCGCAGGTCGCCGGTCAGGGCGCGGGTGTCGCCGCGTCGCTGGTAAAGCTCGCAGAGCACCGTCGCCGGCGTGGCGGGTTGGCGCAACGCGAGATCGATGGCGGTGCTGTAGTCGGCGACGGCCTCGCGGTGGGCCGCCAGGTCGCAGGCCAGGTCTGCCGCCCGGCGGTAGGCCTCGATGGCGCGGCCCGGTTGTCCGGCGGCTTCGGCGTGCCGCGCCAGGGACCTCCAGGCGCCGTGGCGCCGCGGGATCCGCCGTCTTTCGAGATAGGAAACCGCCCGGGCGTGAAGCTCCTTCTGTTCGCCGGCGGGCATCGACTCGAGGGCGAGCCCGGCCAGCACCGGGTGCACGAGCCGGTACTCGGGTTCGCGCCCCTCGACCTGCTCCCGCTCCAGCAAGCCGGTCTCGCGCAGTTCGAGGAAGCGTCCGACGACGTGCTCCCAACGCAGGCCGGTCACCGCAGCGATGGCTTCGGGGTCGAGGGTCATGCCGCCGAGGATCGCCCCGGCCTGGAGGACCGCCATCGGTTCCTCTCCGGCGCGTTCGAGGCGGCGGGCGAGCAGGTCATGAATCCTGCGGGGCAGTTCGAGGTTCTGGAGCGCCGAGGAGCCGAAGGGGTTCTCGGCGCCGGGACGCAGGTGCCCCTCCTCGGCCAGGAGCGCCAGCAGTTCGCCGATGTGCAGCGGGTTGCCCCGGGTCTCTTCCAGGATTCGTTCGAGGAACGCCGGCGGTACCGTCGAGGCGCCGCACTGGGAGCGCACCAGCTGATCGGTTTCGTCGGCGGAGAGCGGTTCGAGGACCTGCTCCTCGACGATCTGATCCACCCGCCTCGCGCCTTCGAGCAGCTCGAACAGGGGAGTCGCCCGGGAGACCTCGTCCCCGCGGTAGGCCGCCACGATCAGGAGCGGGACACTCGGGCGGTCACCCGGCGCGTCGGCCAGACGCTCCATCACCGATGCCAGCAACGTGCACGTGGTTTCGTCGGCCAGGTGCAGGTCTTCCAGGGCCAGGCCGATCGGTTTGTCCCGGGAGAGATCCGACAGAATCTCGCTGAGGGCGCTGGCCAGTTGGGGAGCGCCGGCGACATTGCGGTCGCTCCCGTCGATCTCTTCGCCGAGCAGCGGCGCCAGCCGTTCCCTTACCGAGGCGTCGGCTCCGCGGTCGAGCAGCGCCCTGTCCAGGGCATCGGCCAGGGCGCTCTGGGATTCCCGCGGGCGCCCGATGTAGAGGTCGAAGCCGTCGAGCTGGCTCTGGACCTGAAGCTCGCGAATCAGGCGGCTCTTGCCGACCCCTGCCTCGCCGACCAGGAAGACCATGCGGCCGCGGCCGGCCCGGGCGTCCCGAACCTGCCGCTGCAGACGTTCCAACTCCGTAGCACGGCCGACGAATCCAGCGCCGAGCACCCGGGTGCGGCGTGTGTCCGCGGATTCGATGGTCAGCGCCCCGCCGGCGACCTCGTTCAACTCGTGCAGGAAGCGATCGGCGCTCTGGGGCCGGTCGGCCGGCTCCTTGGCCAGCAATCTCAGAATCAGGGACTCGAGGGGAGACGGCGTCTCGGGGTTCAGGGTGGAGGGGGCCAGCGGAGCCTCTTCCAGGTGTCCGCGGAGGATCCCCAGGGCGCTGTCGCCCCGGAAGGGTGGCCGCCCGGTAACCAGTTGATAGGCCATGCATCCGAGGCTGTAGAGATCCGAGCGGGGGTCGACCCCTTCCCCCCGGGCCGCTTCCGGCGAGAGGTAGGCCACGGTGCCGCGCACCCGGCCGGCGCCGGCGCCCTCGTGGCCGGTGCTGGCCAGCCCAAGGTCCATCAGCTTGGCCTGGCCCGCCGAGGTGACCAGGACGTTGGAAGGTTTGACGTCCTGGTGGACCAGGCCCCGGCCGTGGAGGTAGGCCAGCGCGTGGCCGAGCTGGGCCAGCAGGCCGGGGAGCCGGTCCAGTTCCCGGCCCAGAGTGTCGAAATGGTGGTCCAGGGTCTCGCCGTCGACGAACTCCATGGTGAAGAAGGGGGCTTCTTCCCCTTGCTCGGTCACCCGGCCGAAGTCGTACACCTCGGTCAGGTTGGGGTGATCGAGGCCGGTCAGGATGTGGAACTCCTGCTCGAAATGGCGCAGGGCGGAGCTGGAGAAGCCCCGGGTGAGCACCTTGAGGGCCACCGGCTCCTTCCGGCCGGGGTCTTCCGCCAGGTAGACCACACCCATGCCGCCGCGGCCGAGCTCGCGGAGGATCTTGAAACGTCCGATCGAAGGGGGTGTCGCAGTGCTCATCGGGTCAGTGTCCGCCTCGCGAGAGATATAGATCGAACCGTTGCACTATGCAACAGGCGTCGCATCGGGCGACGGTTCCAAGTGTCGCATTCCAGTGGGGGGCAGAGGGCGGTTCGCAGGGTCCCGCCGGGGGGATCGGCGGCTTCCGGCGTGAAATGGCGGGGAAAAGGCCAATGTTTTCAGGGGTTTCCCGAAAAAGGGTCCCCAAAAACAAAAACCGGCGGGGGGGTGGCCCGCCGGCTTTCCATCGTGCTGGTCTGGAAAAGGAGTCAGGGGTTTTTCGTTCCGCCCTCATATTGAGCAAGTGCCGTGCCATCCTGGGCCAACCCTGAAACGGCGGGAATCGAGAGGTCCGTGACGCGGCGCGTCATCGCGACGTGCCACTCAGGTGCGCCAAACCGGACAACCCCGCCGTTCGGGCACAGCAGGCGGTCGATCAGGCGCGAATCTGGCCCGGCGGGGGATCGTTGTGCTATAAGGTGCGGGCTTTTGCGGCTGGGGCGTTAACTCAGCGGTAGAGTGCCATCTTCACACGGTGGAAGTCACTGGTTCAAATCCAGTACGCCCCACCATCGGGCTCCGTTCCGGCGGAAACCGATGACCCCCGGGCCGGGGGATCCGTCCCCGGAGCTTGCGGGCGCCGAGGATGGGGTCAGTCGAATAGGTACGGGCGGCTAGCTCAGTTGGGAGAGCGCGGCGTTCGCAATGCCGAGGTCGAGGGTTCGATCCCCTTGCCGTCCACCATTCGACTCGCGGGGCCTTCGGCCCCGCTCGCTCATGGCAGGCCATTCCCGCTTGCCTATTCCCGAGTTCGGATTCTCTGCTAGGCCAGGGGGCCGATCCGCTTTTGGGCGGCCCGCACCAGGCTGCCGTCGTCGACCAGCTCCGCGGCGCGGTCCATGTCGCCGGCCAGGACCCGGTCCCGCTTCAGCTCCTTGATCCGTGACCGGACCGCCGTGTGAGCGGCGGCGACGCCCCGCCCAGGGGTCAGTGGACGCCGCAGGTCGAGGGCCTGGGCGGCGCACATCGCCTCGATTCCCAGTACCCGGGCGATGTGTTCGACGATCGAGGCGCCCTTGCGGGCGGCGTGGACCCCCATCGAGACATGGTCCTCCTGTGAGGCCGAGGTCGTGATGCTGTCCACGCTGGCGGGATGGGCCAGGACCTTGTTCTCGGAGACCAGCGCCGCGGCGGTCACCTGGGCCATCATGAAACCGGAGTTGAGGCCGGGTTCGCGGGTCAGAAACGCCGGGAGTTCCCGGGAGAGGTCGGGGTTCAGCATCCGGTCGATCCGGCGTTCGCTGATGGTTCCCAGCGAGCAGACGGCGATTCCCATCAGGTCCAGGGCCACCGAGACCGGTTGGCCGTGGAAGTTGCCCCCGCTCATCAACTCATCCTCGTCGATGAAGACCATCGGGTTGTCGGTGCTGGAGTTGATCTCGGTCTCGAGGACCCGGCGGACGTGGGCCAGGGTATCCCGGGCGGCCCCGTGGACCTGGGGCATGCAGCGCAGGGAGTAGGCGTCCTGGACCCTGTCGCAATCGGCGTGGGACTCGGCGATCTTGCTCTCGTCGAGTAGCCGGCGCAGGTTCGAGGCCGACGCCAGCTGGCCCGGATGGGGGCGGGCGTCATGGATGCGCGAGTCGAAGGCGCGTGCACTGCCCAGCATGGCCTCCAGGCTCATGGCGCCGGTGATGTCGGCGCTGACCGCGAGGCGCTCGGCACGCAGCAGCGCCAGGCTGCCGATGGCGCTCATGACCTGGGTGCCGTTGATCAGGGCCAGCCCTTCCTTGGCCTCGAGGCGAATGGGCGCGAGGCCGGCTCGTTTGAGCGCCGTAGCCGCCTTCATCCGCCGCCCCTGGTAGTGGACCTCTCCTTCACCGATCACGCATAGCGCGATGTGGGCGAGAGGGGCGAGGTCTCCCGAGGCGCCGACGGAGCCCTGCTCGGGGATCACCGGATGGATACCGGCGTTGAGCAACTCGATCATGCGTCCCAGGACTCCCCGGCGAATGCCCGAATGCCCCCGGCAGAGGCAGTTGGCCCGCAGCGCCAGGATCGCGCGGACGACCCGTTCCGGCAGCGGATTGCCGACGCCGGCGGCGTGGCTGCGGATCAGGTTGAGTTGAAGGTCGTCGAGGCTCCGAGCGTCGATGCGGATCCGCGAGAGACGGCCGAAGCCGGTATTGACTCCGTAGACCTGATCGTCGCCGGCGGCGGCGCGATCGACCACGGCCCGGGAGCGGTCACCCCGTTTGAGCGCGGCCGCCGACAGCTTGCAGGGCGCGCCGTCCGCGATCTGCTCCAGTTGTTCGAGGGTCAGGGACTCGCCGTCGAGAGTGACGCTGCGACGCGGCATGGGACGATCTCCAGGGCGGGGAAAGCCGCCGTGAAACGCACTAGTGCAGGGCGAGGTAGGCCAACCCGAGGCCGCCCGCCATCAGGGTCAGTCCCATGAGTCGCAGGGCCGCGTCGCGGAAGCCGGAAATCTCCTCGAGGTACCGACGAACCCCCGCGGGAGACACGAAGTAGGGCAGCCCTTCGAGGAACATCGCCAAGCCCAGCGCTGCCAACAGCAAGGTCCAGGTGCTCACGGGGCCGAGATGCTAACAGGTGGTATACTCCCGGTTCAAGAAGCGGCGGATCCCCGGATCACCGGACGGGACGGCCGCGATTTCCCGCCTGGATCTCGCATCCCGGACAATGGTTCAGAAGCATGCCGAACATTGCGGTAGTTGGTGCTCAGTGGGGCGACGAGGGGAAGGGGAAGATCGTCGATCTCCTCTCCGACCGCTTCGACGTGGTGGCCCGCTTTCAAGGGGGGCCCAACGCCGGGCACACGGTGACCTTCGACGGCAAACGCCACGCGCTGCATCACGTGGCTTCGGGGGTGTTCCGGCCGGACACCCGTTGCGTCATCGGCAACGGGACGGTGATCGACCCGCGCACGCTACTGCAGGAGATCGAGAGCCTGCGCTCGGCGGATGTCGGGCTTGACGGCCGCTTTTTCATCAGCGACCGCGCCCACGTGATCCTGCCACTGATGACCCGGCTCGACGCGTTGACCGAGTCCGCGGCCGAGGAGGGACGGCGCATCGGCACGACCCAGCGGGGTGTCGGACCGACCTACGAGGCCAAGGCCGCTCGCTGGGGCCTGCGCATGGGCGACCTGCTCGATCGCGACGAGTTGCGGCGGCTGGTCGGATGCATGCTGGACGGCGCTGCCGGACAGCGGCTGCGGGCCGCCGGTGAGGCGCCTGCGAATCTCGACGAACTCGTCGACGCCGCCTGGGATCACGGACAGCAACTTCGTCCCTACATCGCCGACACGGCGATGCTGCTCAACCAGTGGATCGACGAGGGCGCCGACGTTCTGTTCGAAGGCGCCCAGGGGACGTTGCTCGACCTGGACCACGGCTACTACCCGTTCGTCACCTCTTCGTCGACCCTGGCCGGTTCTCTCTGCAGCGGGCTCGGTATCGCGCCGACCTGTGTTCACGGCACCCTCGGCATCTTCAAGGCCTACGCCACCCGCGTCGGCAGCGGGCCGATGCCCACCGAGTTGATCGACGACCCGCTGGGCGACCTGATCCGCGAGCGGGGCAAGGAGTTCGGGACCACGACCGGCCGGCCCCGGCGGTGCGGTTGGTTCGACGGCATCGCGGCGCGCTACTCGAATCGCCTGAACCGATTCGACGGGGTCTGCATCTCGCTGATGGACGTACTCGACGCTTTTGACGAACTGCACATCTGCGTCGGCTATCGGCTGGACGGCAAGACCATCGAGACGCCGCCGGCGTCCGCCGCGGCGGGTGACCGGATCGAACCGGTGTACGAGACTCTCCCCGGTTGGGCCACCGACACTACCGGTGTCCGCCACTGGGAAGACCTGCCGGAAAACGCCAGGCGCTACCTCGATCGCCTGGGCGAGGTCATCGGTGCCGAAGTCTCGATGATCGGCGTCGGCCCCGATCGCGAACAGAGCATCGTCAAGCCCGGTTCCTGGTTGGCGTCGGAAGTCGTCGCCTAGCCCGTATCCTCCGCCGGGGCATCAGGCCAGATTCTTCTCCAGGAACGCCTCCAGGGCGCGGTAGAACTCGAACTGGTTCTCCTCGTTGTGGAACCCGTGCCCTTCGTTGTCCTTGACCAGGTATTCGACGTCCACGCCGCGGCCTCGCAAGGCGGAGACGATCTGGTCCGACTCCTCCTTGCGCACCCGGGGGTCGTTCGATCCCTGAGCCACCAGCAGCGGCACCTGGATCTTGTCGGCCTGGAAGAAGGGGGAGGTCTCCCGCCAGCGTTCGGCATCCCGTTCCGGGTGCCCGACCATCTCGTAGATCATCTCGAGGAACGGCTTCCAGTAGGGCGGGAACGCTTCGATCCAGGTGAACAGGTTGGAGACACCGACGTAGCTCACCCCGCAAGCGTAGAGTTCGGGGGTGCGGGTCAGGCCGCTGAGCGCCGCGTAGCCGCCGTAGCTGCCGCCGTAGATCGCGACCCGCTTCGGGTCGGCGATGCCCTCGTCGATGGCCCAGCGGACCGCGCGGGTGATGTCGTCCTGCATCGAGAGGCCCCACTGGCCGAAACTCGCCTCCCAGAACTTGCGGCCGAAGCCGACCGATCCCCGGAAGTTGACCTGCAACACCGCGTAGCCCCGGTTGGCCAGGAACTGCACCTCCGGGTTGAAGCCCCAGGAGTCCCGCGCCCAGGGGCCGCCGTGGGGATTCATCACCAGCGGTCCCGGTCGGTCCGAGCCCCCTTGCGGCAGGGTCAGATAGCCCTGCATCACGAACCCGTCGGAGGTCGGGATGCGCACCGGTTTCATCGGCGACATGTCCTGGGGCTCGAGCCAGGGAGAAGAGGGGAACAGCTCTTCGAGGGTGTCTTCCTCGACATCGTAGAGGTAGTACGTGCCTCGGGAGCGATCGCCCCCGGCGTGGACTACCGCCCGGGACTCGTCCCGGCTGGTGGAGATGATCGAGTTGTCGGTTTCCGGCAGGGCCTGATCGATCCGCTGCTGCCGCCGCTCACGCTCGGCGTCGAAGAAGTGGTAGTCCACCCGATCCTCTTCGAAGGCGACTCCGGTGATCAGGCGCCGTGCCCGGGAATGGAGCAGGTGCGACACATCGACCCGTTCGTGCTCGAAGATCAGTTCGGTCGTCTCGGCGCGGACCGGGTCGAACTCGAAAATGGCCGCCTTGTCCCGGCCGACGTTGGAGGAGACGTAGAGCGCCTCCCGGTCGTAGCAAAAGAACAGGGGAGTGACCGTCTCGCGGTAGGAGAGGTCGAGGATGCCCCGCCAGGGTGCTGCCTCGTCCTCGCGGTAGAGCACGCCGGTGCGCACGCCGTCGGTTGTCTCGGCGACCCGCAGGCGCCCGTCGTGATCGGTGATCCAGCGCTGGACGTTTCCCGGGTTCTCCGCGATGCATTCCATCGACCCGCTGGAGACGTTGACCCGATAGACGTCGAAGAGTTGGGGGTCTCGCCTGTTCATCTGGATCAGGATCTCGTCATCCCGGTCGGGCAGGTCATCGACCAGTCCGCACTTGACCTCGGGAAAGGGCGTCAGCTCCATGGGCGAAGAGCCGTCCCGCCCTACGGCGTACAGCCGGTAGTTCTCGTCCCCTCCGGTGTCCTGGAGGAACACGATCCGTTGCGGATCGGCCCACGCGTGGCCGCCGATATCCCTCTCGGTGGCCGAGGTGATGCGCGTATCCTCGCCCGAGGTCAAATCGCGAACGAAGACATTCATTCGGCGCTCGTACGGCGCGAGATAGGCCACGGCGGTGCCATCGGGCGACAGCCGAACCTGGCTGCGGGCGGGTTTTCTGAAGAATGTTTCCAGGGGAATGCGGGACATTTTGAGTCTCCGAGCGGGGTGTAGTCGGCAAAACCGAAAAAGGTGCGAATTATCGCCCCTGGCTCTCAAAATGTCACGGGATGCGTTAGTATGGGCCGCGCTCGCCCATGAAAGGTGCAACTAGTAGAGGGGTAGTTGCAAAAGTTATGGGCGTGACCCAGAAGGGGCTAGCCCCGGAGCTGCAGGTTCGAATGTCCACCTCGCCTGCAGCCCCGGGTGCCCTCCGGCTACGTGCGATCATACGTTCAAAGTTCCCTCGTGTCCAGAAATGATTGCTATTTGGCGATTCGCCCTGTAGCTTCAAGGGAAGAAATATGGGAACTGCACCGACAAGACCGTCCGTTCTCGTGGGCCAGCTGCTGCGCAAGGAGCGCACCCGGCACGGCTATACCTTGCGACAGGTATCCGAGACGATGACCCAGCGGGGCGAGCCCTTCCCGGCCTCGACCCTGGCCCGGGTCGAGCAGGGCAAGCTGGATCCCGGCGTCCGCCGGCTCCAAAGCCTGCTCTCCCTGTATGACGTCTCGCCGGCGCTGGTCTCCCAACTGGTCGAGGTCGAGCGGCTTTGCGGCAAGCTCCCTGAAGGGCAGAGCATCGAGCAACTCCGGGAAGAGGGCCTGCGGGTCTTTCAAGCCGGGGACTACGGTCAAGGGGTCGCCTACGCTCTCGCGGCGATCATGCAGTACGACCCGGCCAGCGATGACCGGGACGCGTACCACGGGGCGATGCTCGATTTCGCCATCCACAGCATGAGCATGGGTTATCGGGATCTGGGGCGCTTCGTGATGGAGCAGGTCGCCCGGGACGACCCGGACGCCGAGCGGCACCCCAACATGATGATCCTGGCGGCCAACCTGTGGCTCTGCGACGGAGCCAGCTTCTTCAGTGCCGCGCTGGCCCGTGAGGCGGTCCGGCTGGCGACCGAAAGGGAAGATCGCAAGCTCGAGGCCCGGGCACGTCACCAGCTCGCCCAGTCCCTCACGCATATGGGCGATTACGACGGGACCATGGCCGAGCTCGATCGGGCGATCGAGCTCTACGGCGACTCCAACGACGGACAGAACCGGCAAAAGGCACTGGGAGCCCGGGCCGAGTGCCTCAATCTGCTGGGGCGGAGCGATGAGGCGCTGGAGCTGTGCACCCGGATGATGGATGAGTGCCGCGAGAGCTCCAGCCCGCTGCTCGGACACTTCCGCAATCTCTACGCCGAGTTGATGATCGGCCTCGGCCGCCCGGCGGATGCGATCAAGGAGCTCCGGGAGGCACTGGGCAACGCCGTGCTGCTGGGGCACCGGTCGACCGAGTTCTACGTCCACTACTGGCTGTGGAAGGCCTACGAGGCTGACGGGGATACCGAGCGTGCCGAGATGGAGCGCAAGAACGCCATCTTCTACGTGCGCTACGCGCGGGGCTGGGCCAAGAGCGTCCAGGAGGTCCGCGACCTGATCAAGCACGAGAACGCGGGCAAGCGCTAGCCGCCGGCGAATCCATGGCCGAGACCCCTTGCGAACGTCCGTCCGGGCGACTAGCATGCGGCTTTTCCGGGATATGTGGGCCGTTAGCTCAGTTGGTAGAGCACCAGCCTTTTAAGCTGAGGGTCGCTGGTTCGAGCCCAGCACGGCTCACCACCCCTGGAACCGGATGAGCTTGAACAGGGGGTGGGTTTTCGCTACACTCCCGGCTCGTTGCGGTGCGGCATCCGCCGGGTCGCGGCGAAAAAACAGTGCGTCCCCATCGTCTAGTCGGCCTAGGACACCACCCTTTCAAGGTGGCGACACGGGTTCGAATCCCGTTGGGGACGCCATCTCTCCCTCCCTTGCTCCACTGACCTGATCCTGTACACGTTCCGGGCCCTGGTGCGTCCGGGGCGGTCCCGCCGGCCCGTTGTCGGGCCTTTCCACCCGCCGAATCGGTGGTTACGAAACCGGCCATGACGCCCAGTGGCGTCGCTCCGGGCCCCGAGTGACAGCGGTTTGCGCAAGCCCCCGGATAAATGAGGTCTCTCGGGGTTTTCGACGCCCTTTTCGCGGGAACCGTTCTTGCAGGATTTCGCGACACCACCGCCCGACACATACGACACCACCGCGGCCGGCTGGAGAGGTGTGCCTTGAGTCTTCCGAATATCCTGATTGCATCCCCCGTCGAGGAGCGCGGACAGCGCCTTGTTCGGACCCTGGAGGATGCCGGCTGTTCCGCCCAATGGGTCCGGGACACCGGTGTGCTCTACGAGCAGCTCGCCCGGGATGTCCACGATCTGCTGGTGCTGGACCATCTGTTCGAGGGAGGCGGTCCCGATGCCCTGCGACGGGTCAAGGAACGCCACCGGTCGCTTTTGGTGACCATGGTCGGATACCAGGTCCCCGCCCAGGCCATCATCGAGACCTTCCGCGAGGGTGCCTGGGATTTCCTCCTGGAGCCCGTCGAGCCCCAGCGCCTGGCCGAGCTCGCCGAGCGGGCCCGCCGGGTTCGCGAGCAGGGCGCCGAGAGACGTCGGCTCTCCGAGCAGCTCGAAAGCCAGCGGCAACAGGTCGAGGAGTTGCGGCGGCGCCTGGACGGCGTCGATCCCTTCGACAAGTTCGTCGGTGTGTCGACCACCCTGCGCGGAGTGGTCGAGACCCTGCGCGAGGTCGCCCGCACCGATTCGACGGTTCTGCTCACGGGGGAGAGCGGTACCGGCAAGGGCCTGGCCGCCCAGGCGATCCATGAAGCGTCGATGCGCAAGGGCGGCCCCTTCGTCACCGCCAACTGCGTGGTCTATTCCGAAGGGGTCCTGCACAGCGAACTCTTCGGTCACGAAAAGGGCGCGTTCACCGGCGCCGCCAAGCTCAAGCGCGGCCGCTTCGAGCTGGCGCAGGGGGGCACCCTGATGCTGGACGAGATCGGAGACATTTCCCCGGCGACTCAGCTACTGCTGCTGCGTGTGCTGCAGGAACGGGTCTACGAGCGGGTCGGCGGCGAGGAAACCTTCGAGACCGACGTGCGGCTGATCGCCGCGACCAACCGGAACCTCCAGGATGCGATGCTCCGCGGCGAGTTCCGCAGCGATCTGTTCTACCGGCTCAACGTCATCCCGGTGCACCTGCCGCCTCTGCGCGATCGTGCCGACGACATCCCGGCCCTGGCCCAGCACTTCGTGCTGCGCAGCGCCGAGAAGTTGGGCCGCGAGGTGCGTGGGGTGACCCCCGAGGCCATGGACGGTCTCTGCGGCTACGCCTGGCCCGGAAACATCCGTGAACTGGAGAACGTGGTCGAGCGCCTGGTCGTACTCAGCCGCGGCCCGGTGATCGAGGAACAGGATCTGCCCGACGGGATGCGCCGCAAGGACACCAAGGGCTCGAGCAGCGGATCCCTCCAGGACCTCGAGCGGGAGCGCATCGTCGAGGTGCTGCGCGCCGCCGACGGCAACAAGAAGCTCGCGGCCCAGCGGCTCGGGATTCACCGCAGCACCCTCTACGCGAAGTTGAAGAAGTACGGCCTCGACGGCGAGACCGAGACGGCGCCGGCGGCCGCCGCCATGGGAGGTGTCTCGTGAGGAACTTCGAGAATGAGCCGAGGCAGGTTCTTCGCCCCGGCCTGTGGTTGGCGGCGGCGGTGCTGGTGGCGCTTTGCTGGTGGACCGCACCGATCGACGGACAACCTGCCGGAGGCCAGGGCGACCTGACCCTCCAGGCAGCAGCAGCCCGGCCCTAGGCCCGGCGCGACCGTTCGGGAGGCGGTAGGCGTTGAGTTCGACCCGTAGATCCACGGCGCTTTGGCTGTACGTCCTCGCTGTCGATGCGATGGCGGTGGCGTGCTGTGTCTTCCCGCCGCCGGAGGTCTACGAACGCAACTGGTTGATGCTCGCTTTGTTGGTGGTGCTCGCTGCGTTGACCGGCTCGAAGCCGGTGCGCATCTCGGCCCTGCGGGTTCAGCTGACCGCCAGTCACCCCTTCGTCATCTTCGCCCTGGGTGCCCTGGGCACGATTCCGGCGATGATCACCTCCATCGCCACGGTGTTCGGCGCATTCACCGAGAGGTCGAATCGGCAGCGCCCGATTCGTGCGTTGTTCAACTTGGGTGTGCAGCCGCTGGCGGCGGGTCTCGCCGGTTGGGTCTTCTTCTGGGCAGGGGGCGGGGACGGCCAGGCGGTGACCGCGATCCTCGGGCCGCTGGCCCTGGCGACCGCGGTGTTCTTCCTGTCCAACACCGGCCTGGTCAGCGTGGCGATCGCCCTCGAGCGGAACCTCAAGCTGACCGACGTCTGGAAGGAGTCCTTCCTCTGGACCGGCGTCTCGTACCTGATGGGGCTGACCGTCGCCGCGGTCATGATGGTGATCTACGTCGGCATGGGCCCCTGGGGCCTGCTGCTGGCGATCCCGCCCTGCTGGCTGCTGGTCGAGTTCTATCGAAGCCACAAGGAGCGTCTGGAAGAGCACCAGCGACGGATCGAGGAAATCGAGGCGCTCAACGCGGAGCTGGAGCTGAAGGTCGCCGAGCGTACCCGGGAGTTGCAGGACGCCCTGGGACGGGTGGCCCAGACCAACCGTCAGCTTCGCGAGGCCAACACCCGCCTGACCGAGGCCAGCCGGGCCAAGAGCGCGTTCCTGGCCAACGTCTCCCATGAGCTGCGCACCCCGCTCAACTCGATCATCGGCTTCTCCGAGCTACTGGCCGAGCCCAGCGTCGGCGACCTGCTGCCGCGGCAGCGCGAACTGCTCGGCGATATCCATTCCAGCGGCGAGCACCTGTTGAGCCTGATCAATGACATCCTCGACCTGTCCAAGATCGAGGCGGGCAAACTCGAGATCCGCCGCAGCCCCACGCCGATCAAAGACATGATCGAACGGTCGACCACCATGATCCGGCCCCAGGCGGACAAGAAGTCCCTGACCGTCGAGCTGGACGTCGATCCCGAGGGGGTGGTGGCGGATATCGACCCGGGCATGTTCCGGGCGGTCCTGGTCAACCTGCTGAGCAACGGCGTGAAGTTCACTCCCGACGGCGGCCGGATCACCGCCCGGGTTCGCACCGTGGGCAACGATCTCGTCGTCGACGTCGAGGACACCGGGATCGGGATCTCCGAGGAAGATGCGGCCCGGGTGTTCCAGGAGTTCTATCAGGTCGACGGTTCCTATTCGCGGGAGTACGAAGGCACTGGCCTCGGCCTGGCCCTGGTCAAGAAGATGGTGTCGCTCCACGACGGTCGGGTCTCGGTGGTATCGGAACAGGGGAAGGGCGCCACCTTCACCTGTGTCTACCCCGACTGCCTGATCGAGGGCCCCCTCGAGGTGCCCTCACTGATCGGCTCCGGGATCGTCTCCGAGGCCCCCGTCGACGAGCCGGCGCCCCAGGAAGAGCCCCCCGCAGCCGCTCCGGCACCTGCTCCGAGAGATCCGGAGTCGGGTCCCGTGGTGTTGCTGGCGGTGGCCGCCGGCTCCCTGGATCGCCGCCTGGCCGGGAGCGCCCTGCGCTCGCGAAACTTCGACACCCGGGAAACCGGGTCCGAAGAAGAAACCCTGCAGGCGGTGGAACTCCATCGCCCCGACTTGATCGTGCTCGATCAGGATCTACCCGATTGCGACGTGCTGCGTCTGGCGAAGACCCTGTCCGAGCGAACCGCCTCGGTGGGGACGACCCTGATCCTCCTCGCCAAGAGCGCGCGGCAACCCCCTGAGAACGTGTTGCGGGAGGTCGGCATCCACGCCGTGGCTCCCAAGCCGGTCAGCCTTTCGAAGTTCCCCCAGCAAGTGGAATCCCTGCTTATGGCGGAGGAGAAGGTCTCATGAGCGCCGAGAATACGAGACAGTTCGATCTGCTGGTCGTCGACGACGATCCGCGCAACGTCAAGCTGCTGGAAGGCTACCTGCAGAACGCCGGGTACCGGGTCCGCTGCGCCAACGACGGCCCGACCGCCCTGGCCCTGGCCCAGGAGTTGGTCCCGGATCTGGTGCTGCTGGACGTGATGATGTCCGGGATGAACGGGCTCGAGGTCTGCCGGGAGCTCAAGGCCAACCCGCGAACCCGTCTGAGCCAGGTCATGTTGGTCACCGCGCTCGGCGACGAGCCGCACCACATCCTCGGCCTCGACCACGGGGCCGACGACTACGTGGCCAAGCCGGTGCGCCGCAACTCGTTCCTGGCCAAGGTGCGCTCGCTGCTCCGCGTGCGCGGCCTGCTGCTGGAGCTCGAAGATGCTCGCAGCCAGCTCGCCGAACGCAACGGGGAGCTCGAGGAGCTTCAGGCCCTCAAGGAGACCCTGTCCCAGACCCTGGTCCACGACCTGAAAAACCCGCTGACCGCCGTGGTGGGCAGCCTCGACCTGCTGGAGCGCCGGGTCGACGAGGTCAACCAGCCGCTGGTCTCCCGCTGTCGTACGTCGGCGTCACGCATTCAGCACATGATCATGGATCTGCTGGACATTGCCGGCCTGGAGCACGGCCGCCTGACCCTGCACCGGGAAAACGTCGACGCCCTGGAGCTCCTGCAGAAGGCCATCGACGATGTCGAGTACGCCGCCCAGTCCCGTAAGGTGCAGGTCGAGATCACTCCTCCCGAGGATGACTGCAGCCTCGAGGGGGACAGCTCCGTGTTGCGCCGGGTGATGGACAACCTGCTGACCAACGCCGTCGAACACTCGCCGTCTGAAGGGGTCGTGACCGTCTCTCTCGGTATGCGTGAGGAGGGGATCGAGGTCTCGGTAGCCGACGAGGGCCCGGGGATCCCCGAGGAGCACCGGGAGCAGGTCTTCGAGAAGTTCGCCCGTCTCAACCTGCGGGAGTCCGGCGTCTCGGCCAACCGCGGGCTGGGTTTGACCTTCTGCCGCCTGGCGGTCGAGGCCCACGGCGGAGTCATCTGGGTCGAGACGGCACCCAGCGGAGGCGCGATGTTCCGGGCGTTGCTGCCGGCGTCCGAGGCGGTAGAGGCCGCCGAGAGTGCCGAGGCCGCACGCTAGCGCCGGACGCTCACTTCGCCGGCACCCCGGCTCGTTCGAGAAACAGATCCAGCAGGCGTCGGGCCTCCTCGGCGCCGGTCTTGCGCCGGAGGGCGTCGATCGCCTGAAGCGCCGCCGAACGTTCCTGCTCGTTCCCGGCAGATCGCAGGGTGTCCACCAGAGGCAAGGCCCGGGCGATCGCCAGCCGGCTCTGCATCCGCCGAATCACCACCGCCGCAAACTCCTGATCCTCGGCTCGCCGCAGCGCCTCGATGCGCTCGGGGTAACGCCTCCGCACGTAGTCCCAGCCGATGCGCTCCGCCGGGGAGCGAAGCAGCCGCACCGCAGCGTCGACGTTGTCGGCCTCCGCCGGGCGGTAGTTCAGCTCGCCGATGAACCCGCCCCACTCGAGGGACTGGGCGTCCAGCGCCGCCCGCACGGCCCGGTCTTCCCCGGCGAGCCGGTGAACGGCTCTCTTGCGGCTTGCCTCCGCATCGTAGGCAGTGTCGCGATCCAGGTAGTTGCCGATGGTCTCGAGGGTGAGGCGGTTAGCCGCCAGTTCCGACTGCACGGGGCACGAGTATGCGCTCAGGGTGGCGCCAAGCGGTTCACGGCCCTTCAGGGGGCCGAGGAGCAAGGCGAGACCCTCCTCGCGGCTGTTGTCCGAGCGCGGGAAACCGTCACGGAGCATCAGCGGCCGTCCGTCCCAGTGATTGCGGAGTTCTGTTAGGGGAGCCGAGGGGATAGTGCGCCCCGTGAGATCCATTCCGACGGTCACCACGCCGATGCCTGGAGCCAGGCTCCTCTCGGAGTCGCGGGTCTTGTCGATGGGAGGGATGTAGGCGGGCTGAGCGGCGAGGACCTCGACGGTGGAGGCCGAGGGGTGAAGCCACAGCTGAATCCCGGTTCGCGCACTCGCCACTTCGTTGGCCAGCGCGATCTGCGCCAGCTCAGATCGCGTGCCGAATCGTAGAGCGTCCTCGAGGTCGACCAGGCGGTCGGGAGCACGAGAAAAGTCGAGGATCGCGCGCTTCACGCCTCGCTTGCGGAGCTTGCGCAGGAATCGGGCTAGTTGCTCGGCGGTGCTTTTGTCGGAGTAGGCGACCTGCTCGGACCAGGGCGAGATCGCGACGATGACCTCCATGCCCTCGCGGCGACGACGCTTGATGAAGGAGCGCAGCCCCTTGTGGATTTCGCCGGTTCTCCAGTCGCCGGCCTCCACTGCGGGGATCCGAACCGCATCGAAAATCGACGCGGAGAAGGCCAGATGTTTCTCGACCTCAGGATCGTCCAGGGGCCCTCCTGCATCGACGATGCTGAGCGGCCCCCAAAGCGGCTCTTTTGCTGCCGCGTTGGTCGCGGCGACCAGAAGCAGCGTGATCAGAAGGATGAGTGCGCGGCGCATCACCCGAGCAGCATAACCCTAGCTGAAGTCCTTGCCCACGATGACCGCGACGATGATCGCGCCCACGGCGATGGGGCAGATGAAGCGGACGAAGAAGCTCCACACGCCGTACTTGAACCAACCCGGCGTGTTCTCGTCGACCAGCTCCGCCTCGCTGACCTTGCGGCTGATGGCCCAGCCGGCTGCCAGGGTGATGAAGAAACCACCCACGGGAAGCAGCCAGTTGGATGCGACGTGATCGAGGACCCCCAACACGCCGGACTTGCCCGGTGCCAGCAGCGGCAGCGTCACCTGGCTCGGCAGGTTCATCGCGCCCAGGGAGACGGCGCAGGCCAGGGAGATCACAAGCGCACCCGCACCGCCGACCAGGGTCGCCTTGACCCGGTCCATGCCCTTGTTGTCGATGAAGTAGGCGACCACCACCTCGAGCATCGAGATCGTCGAGGTCAGTGCCGCGAAGGCGACCAGTAGGTAGAACAGGGGAGCCAGCACGTTGCCGAAGGGCACCTGCTGGTAGAAGAGCGTCGGCAGGGTCACGAACAGCATGCCGACCGGCGACTTCGAACCCGAGAGCCCTTCCTTGATCTCCGGCACCGAGAAGATGACCGAGAACATGATCACGCAGGCGACCAGGGCGATCACGGTGTCGAGAATCGCCACCGTCGAGGCCGAGCGCACCACCGAGTCTTTGCGGCTGAGGTACGACCCGTAGGTGATCATCGCGCCCATGCCCAGGGACAGTGTAAAGAACGAATGCCCCAGTGCTTCGAGTACCGCGATCGATTCGACCTCGGCGAAGTTGGGGGTGAACAGGAAGCCCAGCGCCTCGCCGGCGCCGTCCATCGTCAGGGCGCTCACCACGAGCAGCGCCAGGATCGCCAGCAGGATCGGCATCAGGATGCGTGCGGCCTTTTCGATGCCGCCGCCGATGCCCCGGGAGACCACCGCCATGGTCAGCGCCATGAACGAGACGGTCAGCAAGACCTGCAGGGGACCGTTGGTCAGGAATTCGCCGGCGAACTTGTCACCGCCGGCCTGCACGGGATCGAAGCCGTTGATGGTCCAGACCAGACACTGCCAGACGTAGCGCAGGGTCCATCCGGCGATCACGATGTAGTAGCCGAGGATGATGAACCCGGTCAGCACCCCCGCGCCGCCGATCCAGGACCAGGCGGGGCCGGCGGCCTCGCGCAACGCTTCGACGGGGCTCTTCTGGGTCATGCGCCCGATCATCAGCTCGCAGACCATGATCGGCAGACCGACGACGGCGATGCAGGCCAGGTAGATCAGGACGAACGCGCCGCCCGAGTTGTCCCAGGTGATGTAGGGGAACTTCCAGAGGTTGCCGAGGCCGATGGCGCTTCCGGCGGCGGCCAGGACGAACCCGACCCGTGAACTCCAATGACCGCGAGACTCCACGTTACCCCCCTGGCATCAGTTCCCGGGGCCTCAAAGCCCAGGGCCTCAAAGCCTTGTGGTCAGGCCGGTTGCGGCCCGATCCGCGAGTATAGGGAGAGCCGTGGGGGCGGTCAACCGATCAGAACGGGAGCTCTTCCACCCGGACGATGCGGCGGGAAATCTTGCGGAAGCTCCAGGATTCGGGGCTGTCGATGACCCGCTCGTCCCCCGATTCCTCCCGCAGGGTGCGGGTCTTGTCGGGGAAGCGGATGACCAACTGGCGCCCGTCGCCGGTCCGGTGGATCTCGGCGTTGGCGAAGATCTCCCGCTCCCGGCCGCTCCAGGTCGTGATCCAACGCCACTCTCCGTGGATGGCGTTCTCGTCGGACTTGACCATCTTGAACTCGAAGCCGCAGGGCCGGCCGGCGACCAGGTACTCGGCGCGGCCGTTCCAGTCGGTGTCGAAAGACTCGGGGAAGCGGTTGCTGCGGTAGATCATCTGGAGCTGGGCTTCGCCGTCGACGGTCCGGATGAAGAGGCCCATGCGGTGATCCCGGCTGGCGTAGTACCAGGTTCCGTCGAAGTTCCCGTCGGTGGTGCGGGCGGGAAAGGCGATGGCGTTGCCCCCGCGGCGGATCACCTCGCTCTGAGCGATTCCGGCGCTGGGCAGCAGGCCGATCAGGACCAAGGTCAGGAGAATCTTGCGAACCATGGCGAACACCCCGTTTTCTGAGACCGAACCAATATATCCGGGCCTTCGCGGCGGGGCCAGCAGCGCCCTCGGGGGGAAGCCGGCGGCCTCGGGGCGCGGCGGCTCGGCAGGGAATCGGCGCAGGAGATAAGCTGGGGCCGGGGCGGATCATCGCCGGGGGAGGTAAGGAGCGTGTGGCTGAATCGGTTGACGGTGTGGACTGCACCGCTGTTGCGACTCTATTGGCGTCCGACCATCGTCGGCGCCTTCGATCGCATCCCTTCCGAGGGACCGCTCTTGGTCGCACCCAACCATGCGTCGTTTCTCGATCCCTGGTGGCTCTCGATGATCTTTCCCCGGGGCCTGCACTACCTCATCACCGACACCTGGTACTACAAGTCACGGGGGTGGCGTTTCTTCTTCGACGCCAACGGGACCCTGCCGGTCAGCGCCGCCGATCCGCGTCAGACCATCGCCGATGTGTGCGGCTATCTCTCCGAGGGCAAGGTGGTCGGTGTGTTTCCCGAGGGGGGGATCTCCGACGACGGCAAGATCCGGAGGTTCCGGCCGGGTCTGGCTCACATCGCTGCGCGTAGCGGCGTTCCGGTGGTGCCGGTCGGGTTGCGCGGCAACTACGACCTGCTGCCCCGCACGCAGAAGTTCCCGCGCCCCGGACGACTCGGCTTCCACATCGGTGAACCGATGGTCTTCCCCGGCTCGCCGCATCCCGACCGGGTGCCGCGCCGGGCGCTCGCCGATTTCAACCAGGAGCTGTTCGAGCGGGTCTGCACGTTGGCCGGTCAGGAGGACGCCATCGAGCGCGCCCGCAAACGCCCCCGAAAGGCTCGACGGGACGCGGGTGCGACCGGTGAAGGAGAAGCGGTGGAGAGGGGCGCCGGAACGAACGATAGCGCGGGCGAGCCCTAGTCTCTGCGGGTGCGTTCCTGCTCGGCCAGGGCGCGGCGCAGTCGCCGGCGGGTCGCCCGATCCAGCCGGCCGTCCTCGGCGGCGATCTCGATCAACTCCCGCGACAGCAGGCGGTGGATCTCCGCGGCGCTGCGATGGCCGCGCTCCATTGCGGCGAGATGGCCGGCGACGGTTTCGGCGTCGCCGCGGGACACAGGCCCCGTAAGCGCCGGTCCGATTCCGCGTCTGGACGCCTGGCGTAACGTCGTGCCCGCGATCGGCATCAACGCGGCCTCGGCCTCATCGGCTTCCAGCCCCAGGGATTCGAGCAGGCCGGCGGCGCGCTTGATCAATCCCAGCAGGTCGTTGGCCGCGAGGGATGCCGCGGCGTGGTAGAGACGGCGCTGTCTCGAGGTCATCCGTGCCGGCAGATCCAGCGGCTTCATGCCGAGCCGCCGCAGCAGCTGCCGGGCGACGGTCAAGCCGGCTCCTTCGCCCTCGATGCGTGCCGGACAGTCGGCGAGGATGGCGTCGGTGTCCGACGGATCGCCGAAGGCCTGCAGCGGATGAAGGACCCCGGTGGCGGCTCCCTTGCGTTTCAACGGCGCCAGTTGATCCGGCCCGAGGGCGCCGGCGAAGTGCAGGGCGACCCGTCCGGCCAGGGACGCGTGAGCCGCGGCAATCGAGGCCGCCAGCGGTTGGACTTGTCCGTCGGGAACGGCCAGCAGCAACACCTCGGCCCGGGCGGCGGCGTCCTGAGGCGAGACCACCTCGCCCCCTCCCAGCCGCCGGCGCAGCCGCCGCGCCGATCGACCGTCCCGGGACGAAAGCGCCGTAATCGGGTACCCGGCTTCGGCGAGCCGCGGGGCCAGCGCGCCCGCCAGACGTCCGCAGCCGATGAAGGCCAGGGACTTCATCGCTGGGTGCTCAGCAGTTCGACAAGCGCCGCGAAGTCCGCCGGCAGCGGCGCG
Source organism: Acidobacteria bacterium Mor1 (assembly GCA_001664505.1). Taxonomy (GTDB): domain Bacteria; phylum Acidobacteriota; class Polarisedimenticolia; order Polarisedimenticolales; family Polarisedimenticolaceae; genus Mor1. The sequence continues at coordinate 1,077,398 of CP011806.1, read as the reverse complement.
TGGAACTCGAGCTCGGTGTCCTCCACCGGGTGGCGGAAGGCCAGGTTTGCCGCGTGGAGGCCGAGGCGGTTGAAGTCGCGCACCGCCCGTCGCTTGGCCGGGTCCTGGAGGCTGCGCCAGGCCATCCCGCCGTAGCGGTCATCGCCGACGATCGAGTGATTGATCGACTGGAGGTGCACGCGGATCTGATGGGTCCGCCCGGTGACCGGCGTGACCTCGAGCAGGGCGAAGCTGGGCATGGCCCGCAGCGTCCGGTATTGCGAGAGCGCCGCCTTGCGGGTACGGGACCCGCGCACCGCCATGCGGGTCGGATCGGTGCGGCTGCGTCCGATGGCCCGGTCGATGGTGCCGCTCTCGGGATCCGGGTGGCCCCAGACCAGCGCCTGGTAAATCTTGTGGACCTCCCGGGCGGCGAAGGCCTTGGTCATGCCGTGGTAGGCCTCGTCGGTCTTGGCCACGCAGAGCAGGCCGGATGTTCCCTGATCCAACCGGTGCACGATGCCCGGCCGCGCCAGTCCACCGGCCGGCGCCAGCGGCGTGCCCCGGCCAAGCAGCGCGTTGACTACCGTTCCGCCGGGGACGCCTCGTGCCGGGTGAACGATCATGCCCGCGGGCTTGAGGATCACCAGCAGGTGTTCGTCCTCGTGGAGCACGTCGAGATCGATCGACTCGGCGACAGGGTGCTCCGGCTCTTCCTCGGGGCGCTCGACCTCGATGGACATTCCCGGGCGCAGCGCGAGCCCCGGTTTGGAAGGGGGGGCTCCGTCGACCTTGATCCGGCCCTGCTCGATCCAGCGCCGCAGCGTCGAGCGGGTGCAGCCGTCGAGTTGTTCGACCAGGAAGTGATCGAGGCGCTCGCCTTCCCGGTCGTCGGGCACCGAGAGGGTTACGAGCTCCGGGCTCATCCCGTCGCCTCGCGCGCCTGGAGGGTGCGGCCGCGGATCAGCATGAACACGCCGATGGCCACGCCGCTCAGGCCGAGAATCTGTGAGGTCGACAACAGGTCGCCGAAGAACAGACCCCGTTCGGTGTCGCCCCGCCAGATCTCGACGATCGAGCGGCCGATGCCGTAGAGGATCAGGTACCACCAGAAGACCGACCCCGCCGGCTTGAGGCCGCGGCGCCAGAGGATGGTCAGCACTCCGGCGAGGAGCATGTCGTTGGCAAACTGCATCAGCTGGGTCGCCGCCACCGGGGTGTTCAGAGGCACGCCGGAATACTGTTGTACCGCCGGGTGGGTGAACACCACCGCCAGCGGGTGGTCCGCCGGAACGTGGACGCCGTGGCAGCAGCCGGCGAAGAAGCAGCCCAGGCGGCCGATGGCCTGGGCCATCACCAGGGGCGCCGCCATGGCGTCGGCCAGCACGAACAGCGGCAGGCGATGCTTGCGGCAGTAGGCGATGAAGACCAGCGACCCCAGAATGATCCCGCCGATCAGGACCCCGGCCGAACGCAACGTGCCGAACAGGTTCCAGAAGATATCGCTCGGGCTGCCGCTGAAGTAGGCCCGCCAGTCGAGGATGATCAACAGCAGCTTCGCACCGACGATGCCGCCGAGCAGCGCGTAGAAACAGAGGTTGAACAGGTGTTCCTCGGCGATGCCGAGCTTGCGGCCCCGGGCCATGAACCAGATCCAGGCCAGGATCGCCGAGAGGGCGAACATCAACCCATAGAGCGGCAGTTGGAACTCGAACTCGCCGCCCCAGGGCAGGGAGATGGTGCCGAAATCGAAGTGGGGGAACATCGCTTCGAGTCTAACCCGCGGGCTCGCCGCCGGCTTCCTTCTTCGGCTCGGGGCGGAAGACGTCGAGCAACAGCAGGGTTACTCCGACGACGATCGCCGAGTCGGCGATGTTGAAGGTGGGCCAGTGGACGGTGCCGAATTTTTCCATCAGCCACGACGCCAGGCCTTCGTGGGAGGCGTAGACGTCGAGGAAGTCCACCACCTCGCCGCGAACGATGCGGTCGATCACGTTGCCCGTGGCGCCGCCGAGGATCATCGCAAGGCCGAACAGGGTGCTGCGGTCCGGTTCGTCGGTCTTGGCCAGAAAGATGGCGATGGCGACGATGGCCAGTACCGGCAGGGCGGTCAGCAGCAGCGTGCGCCAGGGTTCGCCGGCACTGCCGAAAAAGCCGAACAGGCCGCCGGGGTTGCGGGAGTAGGTCAGGTTGAAGAAGCCCGCGATGATCTCGACCCGGCCCTTCCCCGGAAGGTAGGCGTGGGCCGCGATCTTGGACGCCTGGTCCACGACCAGCACGATGATCGAGGCGAGAAAGTAGTAGCGGCGGTGCATGAAGGCGGCCGCCAGGCCCGGTGCGGGCTGCACCTCGGTAAGTTCCCTGTTCTTTGACACTTGGCTATTCCCCGGAAGGCCCGGTACTCTACCACACGCCGATGATGATTCACGCCGACACCCAGAGGGTCTACCTCGACCACAACGCCACCAGCCCCGTGCGGCCGGAGGTGCTGGAAACCATGCAGCGGATCCTCGCCGGACCCGGCGGGAATCCCTCGTCCATGCACTCCGAGGGTCGCGCAGCGCGCAAGCAGATCGAGGACGCCCGGCTCCAGGTCGCCGGCCTCACCGGGGCCAAGCCCAGCGAGGTGGTCTTCACCAGCGGCGGCTCCGAGGCGATCTCGGCAGCGGTGCGCGGGGTCAGCGACCGGGCACCCACGGACCGGCGCCGGATCGTGATCTCTGCCACCGAGCACTCGGCGGTCCACGAGGCGGCCAAGCACGCCGTCCGCCGGGGCATGCTGGTGGTCACCGTGCCCTGCGGTCCCGACGGCCGGGTCGACGTAGAGCGCTTCAAGACCCAGCTCTCCGGCGACGACGTGGCCCTGGCGGCCCTGCACTGGGCCAACAACGAGACCGGGGTGCTGCAGCCGCTGGAAGAGGTCGGCCGGGCCTGCCGGCTGGCGGGCATCCCGTTCCTGGTCGATGCGGTCCAGGCGGCGGGCAAGATGCCCATCGACCCCCGGGAGGTCTTCGCCGACATGATGGCGATCTCCGGGCACAAGCTCGGCGGGCCCCAGGGAACCGGCGCCCTGATCGTGCGGGAGGGCATCACCCTGGCGCCGCTGGTCTCCGGAGGCGCCCAGGAAAAGCGCCGCCGGGGCGGGACCGAGGCGGTCTGCGCCATCGCCGGATTCGGCGTGGCCGCGGCCCTGACCGCCCAGCGGATGAAGGAGGAGGTCGGCCGGCTGGTGCGGCTGCGGGCGCGTCTCGAGACCCGGCTGCGGGAGATCTTCCCCGACGTGCGCTTTCACGCCCAGACCTCTCAGCGGCTGCCGAACACCACCAATTTCGCCCTCCCCGGGGTCCCCGGCGAAACCCTGGTCATCGCCCTGGATCTCGAAGGATTCGCCGTTTCCACCGGCTCCGCCTGCGCCTCGGGGGCGGTCGAGCCCTCACACGTGCTGCTGGCCATGGGGCTGTCCGAAGAGGAGGCGCGCTCGTCGCTGCGGGTCTCCACCGGCTGGAGCACCACCGGCGACGACATCGACCGATTCCTCGATGTCCTGCCCCGTGTGGTGGGGCAGGTGCGGAAAGGCCTCGGCCGGTAGTATCTTCTTGCGATCATGAACACTTCGGGAACCACCGCAGCCGCCATGAGCGGCGGCGTCGATAGCTCCGTGGCGGCGGCGATGCTGGCCCGCGAGGGGCGGCGTCTGGTCGGCTTCTCGATGCAGCTGATCGACAAGCTCGCGGGCGAGGCCGAGCGCTACGGCCGTTGCTGCTCCCCCGAGGACTTCAAGGATGCCCGCCGGGTCGCCGAACGCATGGGCTTCCCGCACTACATCATCGACATGGAGCAGGAGTTCATGGACCGGGTGGTGTTGCCCTTCGCCAGGGACTACGCGGCGGGTCGCACACCGTCCCCCTGCGTCAACTGCAACACCTTCATCAAGTTCGATTCGCTGATCGCCCGTTCCCGGGCGGTGGGCGCCGAGAAGGTGGCCACCGGCCACTACGCGATTCTCGAACGGGATCCCAAGACAGGCCGCACGCTGTTGCGCAAGGCCAGGGACCTGACCAAGGATCAGTCCTACTTCCTGTTCGATCTCTCCGACGAACAGCGGGCGGCGGCGGAGTTCCCGCTGGGCCGGCTGTCCAAGGACGAGGTGCGGGAACTGGCCCGGGAGTTCCGGCTCGACAACGCCGACAAGCCGGAGTCGATGGACCTCTGCTTCGTGGCCAAGGGTGAGGACTACCGGGGCTTCCTCGAGCGCCAGGGTTTGATGGCCCAGCGCGAGGCAGGGGAGATCGTCAACAGCTCCGGCGAGGTTCTCGGCGAGCACGGCAGTATCGGTGACTACACCGTGGGCCAGCGCAAGGGCATCCAGGTGCCGAGCCAGGACAAGCTCTACGTGCTGCGCATCGAGCCCGAGCAGAAGCGGGTGGTGGTCGGCGGCGGCGATGAACTGCTGAACGACCGCTGCGTCATCGAACGCACCCGCTGGATCCCCTTCGAGATCCTCGACGGCCCGATCTCCGGCAGCATGCGCATCCGCTCCAACGACACCGGTTCACCGGCCACCGTCACCCCGCTTCCCGACGGCCGCGCCGAGGTGCGCTTCGACGTGCCCCAGCGGGCGATCGCGCCGGGGCAGGCCGCGGTGCTGTACGACGGCGACCTGGTGCTGGGCGGCGGCTGGATCGTTGCGGGGTCCGCGACGAAGTAGACAGCGTGCGTCCCGCCACCGTATTCAGGGCAGCTATACCCGAATGCCCTGAACGGAGGATTCGCTCATGGGACGATTGCCGCGGCTTTCCCTACACGGTGTTGCCGAGTCGCTCCTTCTCGCGCTCTGTCTTTCGCTGACGGACGCCTACGCGGACCTCGAGGTCGTTGTCGAGCCGAATCCGGCGCGGGCGAGCGCTGGAGAAGAAGTGCGGCTTTCGGTGCGCCTGGTCAACACCGGAAGCGAAAAAAGGGTGGTCCCTCTACCGGGTGACGGCAGCGCGTGGGGGTGGAGAACTCCCAGGACCGGTTGGTCGATCATCTCAAAGCTCGAACCGAACATTCCACACCCTGAAGCGACGCCGAAACGAAGCGATCGGCGTTTGTGCGGCAACCTCAACCCCTACACCGTGGATGACTACGTGGTCATCCCGCCGGGAGGCAGTGTGGCCCTCAGCTCCTCGTATCTGTGGGGCCCGACCATCGAGGAACCCGGGGAGTACGTGCTGCGGTTCTACTACGAACACGTCCCCGAGTTACTCGATGATCGCTGGCTAAGTCGCGACAATGGGGTGCTGGACCCGTTGAGGTTACAGTCGACCGCCTTCCAGGCGATCAGCTCTGACGTCCACGTCGTGGTGTCGGAACGCGAGGAGCGCCCGAAGCGCTGCGCGAGAGGCCCCCGTCGTACCAAGTGCGCTATCGTTTCCGTCCTTTCGGATGGGTCTTGATCACGTGCTTGTAGAAGCGGCCGAACTTCTTGCCCTCGGCCCGCTTGGTGCGTTCGTCCTTGGCCAGATGGCTCAGTTCCTTCTGTAGCTTCTGGTAGGACTCGACCCGGGCGGCGTCCAGCTCGCCGGACTCGATCCCCGAGCGCACGGCGCAGCCCGGTTCGTGGGCGTGAGTGCAGTCGTTGAACTTGCACGTCGCCGCCAGCTCGGCGACCTCGGTGAACACGTCGTTGAGCGCATCCTCATCGGCCCAGGGCGCCAACTCGCGCATGCCCGGGGTGTCGATGAACAGCGCACCGCCGGGTAGCCGCACCAGTTCCCGGTGGGTCGTGGTGTGCCGGCCCTTGCTGTCGAACTCGCGGATCTCGCCTGTCTTGAACTTCGCCTCGCCGAGCAGCCGGTTGATCAGCGTGGATTTACCGACTCCCGAGGAACCGACCACCGCCACGGTCTTGGCCGGCAACAGGTAGGGTTCGAGCAGCTCCATACCGTCGCCGTGTTTGGCGCTTGTGCGGTGCACCGGCACGCCCGGTGCGATCGCCTCGACCTCGAGCTGCCGCTGATCCGCCTCGTCGCAGACGTCCGCTTTGTTCAGCAGGAGCACCGGCGTGGCCCCACCGTTCCAGACCACGGCCAGGTAGCGCTCGATGCGGCGCAGGTTGAAGTCGTGATCCAGCGCACTGACGATCAGCACCGTGTCGAGGTTGGCGGCGATGACCTGCTCGACCACGTCGTGCCCCGGGGCTCGCCGGGAGATCTTGCTGCGGCGGGGGAGTACCAGGTGAATCCGCGCCCGGTCGTTGCCGGGCCGGGGCTCGACGGCGACCCAGTCGCCGACCGCCGGGCGGGCGCCTCCCTCGGTGGCATCCCGCCAGAGGGCACCGCTCGGTTCGGCCAGCCACTCACCCTCGGTGGTGCGGATATGAAATTCGCGGCCGGCCGCTCGCACGACGCGAGCCGGCATCCAGCCGTCCTGATTCAGGTCATCGAACTGCTGCTTGCGTTCGGGGCCATAGCCCCAGTCTTCCAGTGTGTGTTCCAGGGTCAACGTCCTGTCTCCGAGGCCTCGTGGCAGCCGCCTGAGAGGCGTCGCGGCGCCGGGCCCGTGAAAGGGAACTCCGTCATGACCGGACGACTCGCCCCACCGACCGGCGGCGGAGCGAATCCGTGCTGCCGCCGGACGCACCGGGTGCGCCGCGCAGGCAGAGTCCTGGATTGGGAGAACGTTGAGATAGACGTGTCGCGTGGAGCCGGGACTCCGGCGCGCAGGCTGGAGCCCTGACCGGCGCCAGGGGAAACGTCTTTACTGGACAAGGGCAGCGTGCATAAGACGCTGAATGTTTACCACACGCCGGGCGGAAGGAACAAGCGAGGGGGCAACAAAAAACCGGCAGGAAGCCGCGGAGGCTCCCTGCCGGTGGGTTTTCTTGCGAATTGGCTCGGACTACCAGCCCATGGTCGCCGACAGCACGATCCGGTCGAAGTCGATCACCTGACGGTTGGCCGCCGAGGCGGTCTCACCGAAGAGCCACGCCAGGTCGAAGGTGATGTGGGAGTACACCCCTTCGATGCCGATGGCGTAGCGGGTCGTGGTGGTCGTCGCGCTGGAGGTGGCGTCGCTGCCGTCGATGATGTCGGAGGTTTCCCAGTCGACGTAGTTGCCCTGGGCGCTGGCGACCAGCGAGATGCGCTCGCTCCACAGCGGCTGGCGGAACCCGACGATGAGGTCGAGCAGAGTCTGGGAGTCGTCGATGGCCTCGTTGACCTCGACCACGCCGCCGGAGTCGACCCGAGTCGAACCATCGGTGCCGCTAAGGGCCAGGCCGGCGCCCAGCAGGATCTCGGTGGGGCCCTGGAGGAAGATCGTCGAGGCGCGGCCCCACAGGGTGTCGGTGCTGACCGGGCTTTCGCCGAGCAGGGTCAGCGAGGGGGTGACCACGCCGCCGGTCTCGGAGAACGCCAGGTCGCTGTTGTCCAGGCTCTTCTCGGCCATGGTGTAGCCGGCCTGGAACTGGACCTCACCCTTCTCGTTGTCGAAAAGGCGGTTGTAGCCGCCGCGCAGGGCGATGGTCTGGGTGCCGATGTCCAGGTTCTGCACCACCAGGCGGTCGGTGGTGGCACCGGTCGCGTCGATGGTCTCGCTGAATTCATCGGCTTCGATGTCGCCCATGCTGTAGACCATCAGGGCTTCCCAGCTACGGTAGTCATCGATGAACTTGCGCACGCCGCCGTCGATGGCGATCCCGCTGGACGACTCGGTGTCGGCACCGAAGAAGCCGCCGGCGCCGACCTGGAAGGTGCGCTCGGTCTCCTCGACGCTGCGGTCCCAGATGGTGATGCCGCCGCCGAGGACCATCGAGTCGCTCAGGCGGTAAGCCGCGGCGCCGCGGATGTCGAAGCCGTTGAGATCGTCGGTGTCGTTGAAGGTCTCGACGCCGGGAATGTTGCGGGAGTCGCCGATCTCGTCGGCGAAGTAGGCCACGGTGGCGGCCCAGGTCAGGTCATCGGTCTGGCGCTGGATGAAGGCACCTTGCCAGACGTCGGAATCGCCGCGCACGTTGACGTTGCCGTTGTTGCCGATCAGGGCGTTGACGTACCGCCGGTGATCACCCTCCTGGCCGTTCCAGGGGCTCAGGTTGATGTTGCGGTCGAGGTTGACGAACAGCAGGTTGAACGGCCGTTGCTGGAGCTCGTCGTAGGGCGTCGTCAGCAGCCCTCCGGAGATCTCGTTCAGCACCGAATTCGGCAGCGCCAGGGCGAAGCCCTGGGTGTTGGCCACGTCGCGCGTGGTCGCCGAAAGCGTTCCCGGAAGTAAGAGCCCCACGATCGCCACGGCGATCCACCACGTTGCTCGTTTCACGTCCCCGTCTCCCTGGCCTTGGATACGTGAACTCCCGGCGATAGGCCAAGTCGGACCGGGGGTTCGGTGTGTGTTGCTATTCGGCCGGGCGGCCCGCCCCTTGAGCGGAACCGCCCGGCCTGTCTGTTTCGGTGAGTTCTGCGTTCCTCTAGCGGAACCGCTGACGGAACTTCTGGATCTCCCGCAGCGGGGAATCCGGACGTTCGCCGGCCGGACCGCCGGGGTTGCCCGGGCCGCCCGGATCGCCCGGAGGATCTCCGGGAGTGCCGGTGTCGCCGGTACCCGCCCCCGGGTCGAGGAACCCGATCGGGCCGCGGGATGCGGTCGGCGAGTAGAAGTTGCCGATGTTGGGCAGCACCAGGCTCAGGTCGCCCGGGGCAACGCCGTACCACAGCGCCAGTTCAGCGAAGTACTCGTCGGCGGCGGTGGTCGGAATCAGGCGGCCGCGGCCGGTATCGAGGGCGCTACCCAGAGCCAGGTCCGGGTAGGTGCCGAAGATGTCGCCGCCCTGGATGCCGCCGCCGACCACGATCTGGTTCCCGCCCCACGCGTGGTCCGAACCCCGGCCGTTGGAGGTCAGGGTGCGGGCGAAGTCGGTAGCGGTGAAGGCGGTCACGTCGTTTTCGAGTCCCAGCTCGACCATGGCCGCGTAGAACTCGCTGAGGGCCGCACTGATCTCGGGCAGCATGTTCGCCTGGTTGTTGATCACGTCGTCGTGGTGATCCCAGCCGCCGCGGCTGACGAAGAAGGTCTGGCGGCTGAAGCCCAGCGCCTGGCGCGCCGCGATGGTGCGGGCGACCTGCTCCATACGCCGGGAGAGCCCGGTGTCGGAGAACTGGGTCTGGAACGGCGGGACCGCGTCGAGAGCCGCGCCGAAATCGACATGGGTGTCGATGGCGCCGCGCATCTTGGCCGCGTAGGTCCGCTCGAACAGGTTCTGGTAGTTCCAGTCGATCAGGTTGTCCAGCGCCTCGGTGCGGATCAGGTCCAGGGCTGAAGTGCCCTGGTAGCCCCGCAGGCCGGTGCTGCCGTTCTGGTTGATCGTGTAGTGGGTCGTGGTCGCTCCGGTCTGCAGGATGTTGCTTCCGTTGAGCGAGATGTTCATCGAGACGTTCTGGTTGGTGTTGAGCGAACCCAGGATGTCCGCCATCCGGCCGATCCAGCCGGTGGCCGCGTTGCGCGACTGCGGCAGCGACGTCTGCCAGTGCATCTGCTGATCCGAGTGGGAGAACAGTCCCACCGGGCGGGCCACGGAGCGATTGCGGTACTGCTCCATGTTCATGTACTCGATCAGCGTGCCGACGTTGGCCACGATGGCGGCGTTACCCTGTTCGAACAGCTGCTGGATTTCCGGCATGCCCGGGTGCAGGCCGTACTCCCGGCCGTCGGGATTGGTCGCCGGGTTGATCGGCAGCAACGTGTCCTGGGGCAGGGCCAGGTCTTCACGAGTCGCGGCGTAGTCGGCGTACTCGGCGTCGCCCCGGGGGACGACGATGTTGTAGGAGTCGGCTCCGCCGTTGAGGAACAGGCAGACCAGCGCCTTGTAGTCGCCGGGAGGGGCCTGGGCCACGGCGTTGAACATGCCCATGTCCAGGATGCTCGAGAACATCGCGGTGGTACCGACTGCGGCACAGCTCGCCTGGCCCATAAAGGCGCGGCGGCTGACGCCTTGCTGTTCGTCTTTCTTGTCTTTGCGGTTGCGCTTCATGGTGTTCTCTCCCTGCCTACTTCAAGACCGCGTATTCGGGGGAAACGGCCAGCAGATAGACCGCCATGTGGACCCGGTCTTCGGGGTCGTCGATCTGGTCGACGGCGTCGAGGATCACCTGGCGCGTGCGCAGGCTCATGGTGCCGTTGGTCATCAAGAGATCGAGGCGATCGACCAGCGCCCGGGAGTTCCAGGCCAGGGCGATCTCGTCGCTGAAGTCGAGGGCCACCTCGTAGAAGTCGTTGCCCTCGTTGTTCATCACCCGTTCGACCTGGGTCTGGAGCTCGTTGGCGCTCGAGATCGTGGTCACGGCGTTCAGGACCTGGAACTCCGGCGCGACCAGGTCCGCCTGCTGGATCTCTCCCGGCGGCTGGTAGTCGGGCAGGAAGAAGTTGAACACCGTCGGCGAGCTCAGCGGGCGTTGGCCGAAGGTGGTCACGGCGTTGCCGTCTTCCAGCGGGAACATGCCGGCGGGGCTGCGGGCATCGAAGGCCTTGGCCAGGTGCACCCGGCGCAGGTAGGACTCCCGCAGCCGGCCGCGGTCGATGTTGTTGCGCCGGGGCCAATCCCGGGCTTCGGGATCGGTCAGGATCGCCTGGACGACCGCCTTGAGATCGCCGCGGACCCCTTGGCCGTTGTCGTTGAACACATCGGAGACCCGCTCGATGTAGGCCGGGCTCGGGTTCGAGGTCACCATCCGCTGGATCAAGCGGCGGGTGATGAACGGTCCGACGTTGGAGTGGTTGAACAGGTTGTCGACCGCATCCTCGATGTCCTGCATGCCGGTCTGGCCCGGGGGCAGGTAGAGGCCCTTGATCAGGAACTTCGGTCCCGGCTCGTGGTACTCCTCGTACATCCGCATCGGGCGCAGCCAGTTCTCCTCGCCGCGGCGGAAGTCCGGGTCGGCGCTGGCGAAGCCCAGGCCGGTGAAGACCTTGGCCAGCTCGGTGATGCCTTCGTTGGTGTAGGTCGCGATCGGCGTACCGGAGCCGTCGAGCTTGAGGGTGCCGTCGCCGTTCAGTTCGAACAGCCCGATGGAGAAGAGCTGCATGATCTCGCGGGCGTAGTTCTCATCGGGAAAGCGGCCGCGCGAGGGGTCGGAGCGCTCGTTGCGCAGGTGGCTCAGGTAGACGCCCATCAGCGGATGGAGCGATACGTCGAGCAGCAGATCCCGGTAGTTCCCGAACGAGTGGGTCAGCAGCAGGTCGTAGTAGTTGAGAAACGCCTGGGGATTGCCGTTGACGTTGTTGTTGGCGTCGGAGATCACCAGGATCTCGCTCAGGGCGTAGGCCACCCGCTGCCGCAGCTGGTCGTCGGCTTCCATGACCTGCTGCCACCAGACGTGGCGCCGGGTGTTCGAGTTCTCGTCCTCGCCGAGGCGAACCCGTTCGTCGAACATCGGTTGGTGAAAGCTGATCGGCTTGTCGAACTGGTCTTCCAGCCAGTCGCTGTAGCCGATGCGCGCCACTTCGTGGATCTGCTCCCAGTTGGCCCCAAGAGTCGCGTGGGAGAGGAATCGGGCCGCTTCCCGCGGTGCGATCGCGTTCTGCGGTGTTTCCGTGCCCCCCGAGGCCGGTGTACGAGACAGCTCGGTCGCCAGGACCGGGCTCGTGAGCAACGAAGCAGCCAGCAGAGCTTTAAGAATGGGTAGTCTTCGTTGTTTTGTTGGCATGCGTGGACCTCCGAACGTTTCTTCGTTCGCGGTCCACTACTGCAAGGCTGGTTCCACGCGGCCAGATGCGTTTTCCGGGCCGGTTTGCGAGTCGGGCTTCACCGGGTCGTGGCGAAGCTGTAATCGTGACCTGCAGAATCGTCACGTGGGGTCACATCGCACCGGGAACTTCGCGCCGTTCCGCGTGTAGTTGTTTCCGACGGGGATTACGATTTCGTCAGGGCGTGGGGTAGGGCTATAATGCGGGGCAGGTGGGAGGCAGGGGCCGCGGGTCGGCAGCCATCTTCCATGGACCTCGGAAGCGAGCGGGAATAGCTCAGTTGGTAGAGCATCAGCTTCCCAAGCTGAGGGTCGCCGGTTCGAACCCGGTTTCCCGCTCCATCGCTTCGCTCTGTCGCGGCAAACCGGGTTCCGGGGCGGCGCGCTCGCTTTGCTCGCGCTTCGGCCGCGAACCCGGTTGCTTGCGACGGTGGCTGCCTGATTCCGGGTTCGAACTTTCGTGTCGGCGACGCGCGCCCCGGACCCCCAACGCGGTAGGATCACTCCTAGAGTCGACGATCCGGGGGGATTCATGAGTCGTCAAGCCGCTCTTGTCTATCTGATCCTGGTTGCCGTATTTGTCTGCCTGCCTTTGTCGGCGGACACGGTGGCGCCGTCGGCGGAGCAGGTCTCGGAGCCGCCGGTGGGCGCCCCGTCGGCCGCGGAGCATCGCGCCCATGCCATGGCTTCGGGGCTCGGTCCGCTGAGCACTCGCGGCGGCGTCGCGACCGGAGCCGAGGGGTTCGTGGTCGAGGGAACGGTGCGCTTCCCGCCGCCGATCCTGGCCGGGGAGGCGCATGCGCTTCAGGGGACCGGCTACAGCGTGGTGCTGCCCGGTGAGAACCTGCTGCTTATCTACGATGCCCGTACCGGGACCCTGGCCCACCAGGAGGTGATCAACGGCCGCAACTACCACGCCAGCGGTCGCGCGGTGATCGTGGACGAGCCGGGATACCGGCGGCTGCTCTATCCCCAGGAGAGACACCCGGACCAGGTCTACGACCTGTCGGTTCCCGACGAGCCGCGAGTGCTGGCCGCGTTCGACGCTTGCTCCCGCAACTTCGTCGCCTTGCGCGGCACCGGAGCCGTGTTTGCCTACGGGCGGGACTGCGGCGAGCTGATCGACCTGGACTCGGGTGAGCCGCTGGGAGAGCTGGACTTCCGGCGGATCGCATCGCCGATCTCGCTGACCGAGGACTCGCGCTCGCTGCTGCTCTTCCTCGCCGAGCTGTCTTACGACCAGTGGGCGCTGATCACCCTGGACGTCACCGATCCATCTGCCCCTCTGGAACTGGCCCGTCAGCTGGTGGAGGATCCGGGAGAGCTGCTGCCTGCCTCGGCCCGTGACGTGCTGTTGATGCGGAAGCACGAGCAGGTCGTGCTGTTGAACCGCGACGGGGAGCCGCGCGGCGCCGTGCCTCTCAGGCCGCACGCCGTGGAGCAACTGGAGCTGGTCGAGACCGAAGATCAGATCGTGCTGGCCATCGCCGAGGAAGAGGGCATCGAGCTGTGGGACATTACGGACCCGGCGGCGCCCTCTCGGATCGCCGGCCTCGATGTCGGAGGACTGTTCGAGCGCAGCAGCGGGGTGATGGAGTCCCTGAGCCCGCGTCCGCTGCTGATGGTAGCGGCGGGTGAGGCCCGGGAGGTGGTGCTGATCGACGTTCGTGACGGCTCCATCGTGGGTCGCGTCGCCACACCCGGCCAGGCGCGCCCGTGGAGCGTGTCGGTCGATCGGGAATCGGGTGATCTGGTCACGGTGATCAACCGGCGCATGCTCAACATCGCCCAGATCTACGAGCCCGGCGGTGAGGCGGTGATCGAGACGGTCTCCTTCGCCGTGCCCCAAGAGCCGGAGCACGTGGCCGGCTATCGCGAGGTGGCGCCGGTCGAGATCGAACGGATGGTAACCCTGGGCAGTCGCTACGTGGTGACCTACGACGCCTCCCACAACGCGCTCAACGTGGTTGATGTTCTACGGCGGGAGGTGGTGGCCGGCAGCGGCCTGGTCGGCGGTCCCGATATCCCGCGAGAGACCGACGAAGGTGACGGTACGGCCGCCGCAGGCTACTACGATCCCGATCTAGAGCTGATGGCGGCCGGAGGATCGACCATCGCCGTGGCCGGACGCTACTCGCTGGAGATCCTGCAGTTCGACGGCCGCGAGCTGCGGCACAGGGAGCGCTTCGCCTGGAGCTCCTCCGACGGCGCCGGCGTGACGGACGTAGAGGTGCTCGAAGACGGCTCGGTGATCTGGTTTCGCGGCTACATCACCCGCTACTCGGTCCTGGAGATCTGGCATCCCGACGGTCGCCGCGGCCGCCTCGATTTCCACATCCCGAACTACCGCTACGTGACCGGCATGGACGTCAGTCCCGCCGGCGATCGCGTGGTGGTCTGCGGTGACTACCTGTTCAATGCCGCGCCGATGGTGATGGTCGACATCGTAGATCGCGCCAATCCCCGTGAGATGTGGCGTAGCGACGAGGAACATTTCACCTACGCCCAGTTCACCCCTGACGGCGACGCGGTGGTGGCGACCCGCGGCGCGATCTGGTGGATCTCCCCGCAGCTCTTCGACATCGAGACCGGGGATCCGCTCAGCGAACCCGGGGAGCAGGCGCCCATCTTCTGGCACTGGGGTAGCGGCACGACCTTCGGCAGCGGCGAAGGTGCTCGGGTCAGCTTCTGGCACTGGACTTTTCGGGCCTGGGGCTCGGTGATCTACGACCTGTCCAAGGATCCGCCGGAGGTGATCGGTCAGTCCGATCCGTACTGCTGCGATCCGTGGCAGATCCCCCGGGCCGACGGCGAGGCGTACTACGACTTCGTCGGTGGGGGCGTGTTGCTGGGCAGCGCCGGTGGGGATTACTCGATCTACGGGATCGGTCGCTGGTCGTTCCCCTCGGTGCTGGCGCCGGGATACATCGCCGTCCGCGACGGCTTCGGAACTCCCGACGGCATCGCAGTATTGCGCGATCCTGCGATCGCTCCGGCGCGTATCCGTCGCTAGCGGCAGCCTCGTGAGGAAATGCATCTTGGTCGCGATGCTGTTGCTCGTCGCATCCTGCTCGAACCCGTCCTCGCTGTCGGAGGAGGAGCATTTCCGCTTGGTTTGGCAGGGCAACCGCCAGGTCTATTGCAACGACCAACGAGGGCAACGCGGGGACGACCTGCCGTTCGATCGGAGCGGTTGGCGTTCAGGGAACGCCCTGGTACGGGGGACCATGTTGACCGATCTCATCTGCGGGGGGCGGGCTTACGGGTTGACGCGAGCGGGCGTGATCGAGTTGCTCGGCCCATCGGATTATGTCGATACCCTGGTTCTCTGGAAAGACGTCGGAGATCCGTTGATGTACCGGGTCGAACTCTCCAAGCCCTACCGCTACGTTCCGCCGCCGCCACCGCCGGGGTGTTCCACGATCCCGGATTTGTACGATGTCCGGATCGTTTTCGATTTGGCCGAGGACAAGGTGATCGGTCTTGATCCGCTCTCGGCGGTGGAATGTCCCGGGCCCCTCCCCAGCAAGATGCGCCGGTTGAACCCGTGACTCCCGAGGATCTGAACCAGTTCGACCGGTTGTTCCTCGATCACCTCGAACTGCTCGACGATTGCGATTGCGGCCTCCGTCTCCGTGTGCGGCCGGCGCTCGGGTCCGGTTACCGAGAGGAGTTGGAGGTCGCGGGACGTCTATTCGAGGATGTCGAGCGGGTGGTTCCCGATCCCGGGGTCTGCATCGAGATCGAGTTTCCGCACTTCGCGACCTACGCGGTGCGTTCCGAATCGTACTGGTCGGCGGAGAAGTCTAAGCTTCCCAAGGCGGTGTACCACGTTCTGGCCGACTCGCACTTTCTCGACTACTGCTCCAGGGTGAGCTTCGCCGCCGACGATCTCCCCAACCCGGGTAAGTTGAGGCATTACATGATCGCTTGCTTGAATCACCTTGTGGATGTGATCGCATGGAGCCCACCGACCGTGGCCCGGGTCGAGGAGGGCGGCCGCCGACCTTGTTGATGGGTTCGTGCGAGCAGTCAGCGCTGGGGTGTCGAGACCGCAAGCGGCCGATTGCCTAGCGGAGGTATCGGCGACGGATCCGGCCCAGGTTCCAGGCGGCCACCGCGTAGTCCCTCAGCTTGATCTTCGAGCCGGCAACGTCGTTCCACGTCTCTACCGGCCACTCGACGATCGCCCGGCTCACATCCGGCAAGCCTTTCCGCCGACGGAACGCGATCATGCGGGCGATGATCTCCACGTCAAAGATCCAGCCGGCGATGAAGGGTGCCTCGAACACTTGCCGGATCTCCGACGTATCCCGCAGGAGCTTCGCTCCGCACTGGGTGTCGTAGGTCTCGAGGTGGAGCGCCAGAGAAACCGCTGTGGCGCAGGCGCGGCCCAGGTAGTGGCGCAGCGCCTTCCGCTGGATTGATCGCCCTAGCAACTGAACCCTCGCCCCCATGACGAGATCGATGTCGGGGCGTCGGTCCAGTACACGAGAGAAGTGAGCGATCTCTTCGAGGGGCGTGGCCAGGTCCGCATCCCAATAGCCGACGTACCGGCTACCCAGGTCCAGCGCATGGAGCACGCCCCGGCGTACCGCCTCGGCCTTGCCTGAGTTGTGGGGCAGATGAAGGGCGTCGAGTCGTTCGGGGTTCTCCCGACAAAGCCTGTCGAGAACCTGGGCGGTGCCGTCGGTGCTGCCGTCATTGACGAACAGGAACCGTGTGTCTTGTTGCGCCCGGGCATACGCAAGGAAGGCGCCTTCGTCGAGGCGCTTCTCTTCGTTGTAGCACGGGACGACGATCGTGGTCATTCGGCCCTCCCAACCCGCTGGTGCTGCCCGGATGGTAGCCGACTCATCGGGCGGAGCTCTTCAAGGGGCGTCCAGCGAGCAGCCGTTCTCCGCCGGGCCCAGCTCCAGCAGAAAGGGCGCGGCGGTCGCAGCCCAACGCCGGGGCCCGCTGTAGCTCGCAGCCGATGGTCCGAAGCAACTCCGCAGCATGTCAGTGTCAATGATTCCCGGGTTGAGCGCCACGGCCGCCAGGCCGCGGGGTAGCTCCTGAGACAGGCTCTGGGTCATGCCCTCGATCGCCCACTTGGTCGCGCAGTAGGGGGCCACCTCAGGGGAGGTCGAACGTCCCCAGGTCGAACTGAAGTTCACGATCACGCCACGGCCGGCCTCGATCATCGCCGGCAGGAAGTGGCGGATGACGTGGTAGGTGCCCAGGACGTTGCTCCTGAGGACCAGGTCCATCTCGCCGGGCGGAACTTCCCAGAGCCGGGCGTTGCGATTGATCAGCGCGGCGTTGTTGATCAGGAGGTCGGGCACGATGCCCTGTGATGCCAGGCTCTCGGCCCAGTCGCGGACCTGATCGTCGTCGGTCACGTCGACCCGGTCGAACCGGTGCTCGCCGGAATGCTCTTCGGTCAGGCGCGCGAGGGCTGCCGCGCTTCGTGCGCAACCGCACACCGTGTGGCCCGCCCGGACGAACTCGCCGGCCAAGGCCCGTCCGAGGCCCCTGGAGACCCCCGTCATGACGATGGTGCGCTTCATCGGCAGGAGCTTAGCGCCGGTTTCGGTATTGCTGTGGGAAAAATCCGGGTCGGCGCAATCAGGTTTGCCTCCCATTCGTTCCCTCCCACCGGACAACCAAGGGGCCTCTCGGCCCGTCTACCTGGGAGAAACCGATGAAACGCATGATTCTCTGCTTCGCCCTCCTTTCCCTGATCGCCCTGGGTGCCTCGGCCAAGGAGCCCGAACTGATCGCGGTCAAGTTCCACGCGGACTGGTGTGGCTCGTGCAAGGCCATGGGGCCTGTAGTGGATGAGCTGCGCAACAAACTGGACGGCAAGCCGGTGCTGTTCGTGGAGCTCGACCGGACCAACCAGACCAGCTCCAACGAGGCGATCCTGCTGGCCGGTGCGCTGGGCCTGTCCAAGCTCTACGAGGAGAACGCCGGCACCGGGTTCATCCTGCTCGTTGATTCCGAGAGCAAGAAGCCGGTGGCCAGGTTCACCAAGGCGCAGTCGACCAAAGAGATCGGCAAGGAGATCCTCGCCAGGCTGCAGTAGCAGGCAAGCAAGCACGGCCCCTCGGCCGGGCCGCTCACCGGCCGGCGGTCACTGCCGAGGGGACTTGCTGCGGCGTCACTGCACCATCGGCCCGAGAGTTCGGCAGCCTCCACCCTTCGGGGTAGCATGAGGGCAGCTAGTCCCAACATTGCGGTCGAGGTGAACCGATGAGACCCAGCAGGATTATTCCGGTACTCGCACTTTTTTGTGCTCTTGCCGTTACACGGGTGTCAGCCACGGCGCAGGCCGGGGATGTCCTCTGGCTAGACGGCGAAGAGCTCTCGATCCAGACGAATCCTCTAGAGGCCTACCTCGAGGTGCACCCCGATGAACGCCCCCACGGGAATGTCATCTCGTCGGGTCTGTGGCGCGGCTATGTCGCCGAATGGCGCATCGAGGACGAACAGCTGTGGTTGTCTGATGTCGAGGTCCTCAGTCGCAAACCTGGGGATCAGTTCGATACCCAGATGCGCTCGGTCATGGTCGAGATGTTTCCCGACGAGGATCGGGTGTCGGCCAGTTGGTTCTTCGGACACATCATCATTCCCCGCGGAGAGATGGTGAAGTATGTCCACATGGGGTACGCCTCTGAGTACGAGCGCTACACGGTCCTGACCATCAAGGCGGGGCAACTCCATGCCCGTCGCGAGATGGATCGAGCTCGGTATCGGCGGTTCCGACAGGCGCAGTTTGATGCGTGGAAGCAAACACAGTCCTACCAACGGCAGTTCGCAGAGCTACTGGATCCCGGGGACTCGGAGCAAGAGATAGAGGACTTCCTGTTCGATGCGGGCGTGGCGGAGTACATCACCACGGTTTTCTCTCAGGACCCGGAACCTTCGAGTCCTGACGCCTCCCGAGTCCCTTGAACAGGGTCCGAACCGGCCGGGAATCGGATCAATCGCGCCTATTTACAACCGTTTACAAGATTCGGTGTATCCTTGGTGTGCCCGTTTTGGGCATCCATCGGGAGGACTTCGGATGAAACGAACCGCGAAAATCATTCTGGCAGCGGCGGTGCTGGCCATCTTCTGCACCGGCGCGATCGCCGAAAAGACCGAGGTCACCCTCGAGGGCTCCTTCGTCTGGGCCCGCGACGACGGCGACCAGACCGGCGACCTCAAGGCGGTCTTCACCCCCAACGGGGATGACGCCTGGAACGTGGCCTTCCACTTCGAGTGGGAAGGCAAGCCCCACGTCTACGCCGGCACCGCTTCGGGCAACCTGAAGACCGGCGAGCTGAGTGGCGAGGTCGAGAGCGACAGCGAGGAGCGCAAGACCACCTTCAACTTCACCGGCGAGTTCGCCGACGGTGTGTTCAAGGGGACTCATGGCGCCATGCGCGACGGCGAGCTCCGCGAGCTCGGCACCATGGAACTCAGCCACTAGACCTTCAAGAGATTGCAGTTTGGCAACGGGGCGCCTCCGCGGGCGCCCCGTTTCTTTTTGAGCCCGGTTTCTTTTTCGACATGGCCTCGACGCCGGTTATCCTCGCTGACGCGCTAAACGAAGCGCCGTATAACGAGGTCCAAGGGCTGAACGGAGCCGGGGTCGCGCCGGCTCGTCAAAGGGGGACACCGTATGCACCGCTTGGGGGCCGTTTGCCTCGCCTGCGTCGCTTTGCTGGGCGCCGTGAGCGCCATCGCTCAGGACACCTACACCAACTACGAGAGCGCCCATGTCAACCCGATCGCGCTGACGCCCAGCGGCAGCACCCTGCTGGCGGTCAACACCCCGGACGCCCGGCTCGAGACCTTCTCCGTCGGCAACGACGGGTCCCTGACCCACAGCGGTTCGATTCCGGTGGGCCTCGAGCCGGTGACGGTGGTGGTCCGTTCGGAGACCGAGGCCTGGGTGGTCAACCACCTGTCGGATTCGATCAGCATCGTCGATCTGGTCAGCGGCACCACCGTCGAGACCCTGGATGCCGGCGACGAGCCGGTCGACGCGGTCTTCGCCGGCGGCAAGGCGTTCGTCGCTCTGGCCGGTGAGGACGCGGTGGTGGTCTTCGATCTGGCGGACCTCACCGCGGCGCCCCAGCGGGTCGATCTCTTCACCGACGACCCCAGGGCCCTGGCGGTCTCTCTCGACGGCACCGAAGTCTACGCGGTGGCCCTTCGTTCGGGTAACGAGACCACGGTGATCAGCGCCAACGTGATCGCCAACAACGAGTCGGAGCTGGATTCCTTCCGCCTCGGCGGGCTCAACGACATCGAGTGCGACGGCAACCCTCCGGCCTATCCCGGCTTGCCCACCGGCATCACCCGCAACCCGGCGCTGCCGACCCCCGACGGCGGCGGCCTGCCGATCGTCGGGCTGATCGTGAAATACAACCGGGCGACCGGCAACTGGGAGGACGAGAACGGCACCTCCTGGAACAACTGCCTGCCGATCTCGCTGCCCGACCAGGATCTGTTCCGCATCGACGTGGCAACCCTGGCGGTGACCTCGGTCTCGCACCTGGGCACGTCGTTGTTCGACGTATCGGTCCGTCCGGGCACCGGCGAGATCTACGTGCCGCACACCGAGGCGCGCAACGAGGTCCGCTTCGAGCATGAACTGGGCGTGCGTGGCCACGTGGTCGACAACCGGATCGCCATCGTGACCCCCGGCGACGGTTCCAGCACGATCCTCGACCTCAACGATCACATCGACCGCAACAGCGACCCCGCGACCAACCTGGCCGAACGGGAAGCCAGCGTCTCCCAGCCGGGGATGATGGTCTGGCGCTCCGACGGTTCGGCGGCCTACATGACCGCCATCGGCTCCCGCAAGGTGTTCCGCCTGGACGGCGCCTGCCGTGCCGACGACTGCGTCTTCGGCGCCGACCGCAACGCCCCGGCAGTGGTCGAGGCAGGTGAGGGGCCGACCGGTGTCGCCCTCAACGAAGGGGACCAGCGGCTCTACGTGCTGAACCGCTTCTCCAACTCGGTGGCCACCGTCGACATCCAGACCATGACGGTGCTGAGCGAGGACAGCCTCCACGACCCGAGCTCGGACACGATCAAGAACGGCCGCCGGCTGCTTTACGACGGCATCCTCAGCTCCGGCCATGGCGACGCCTCCTGCGCCACCTGCCACCTGTTCGGCGACATGGACGGGCTGGCCTGGGACCTGGGCGACCCGGAAGGGGAGTACCAGTTCTACACCGACACCATGGACAACGTGCGCTTCATCAAGGGCACCAACAACGGCACCTCCCGGCCCTGCGACCCGGTCGAGGAGGATGACTGCTTCGACGAGCTGGGTTTCGATCCCGAGAAGGGGCCGATGACGACCCAGACCTTCCGCGGCATGCTCGAGCCGCTGCACTGGCGGGGCGACCGGCCGACCATGCGGGACTTCAACAAGGCCTTCGTCGGCCTGCTCGGCGCAGAAGACATCGGTCCGATCAACGGTGCTCCGGCGGGGCTTACCGCCCAGCAGATGGACCTGTTCCGCGAATTCACCCTGGGCATCCGCTTCCCGCCCAACCCCTTCCGGGACCTGGACGACTCGATCCCCAACCAGCTGATCTTCTTCCCCGACCGCAACTTCACCGGCAATCCGAAGGTGGGGGAGAACCTGTTCCTGACCGAGGAGCTGGACGGCCGCCTGGGCGGCCTGCGTTGCACCGGCTGCCACTCGCTGCCCTTCGGCACCGCCGGCGGCGTGCTGGGCGGTGTGGAGCCGACGGAGCCGACCTCGCTGGATACCGCCGGCCTGTTCAACGGCGACAGCGACAAGGTGCCCCACTCGGACATGAAGGTCGCGCACCTGCGCAACATGTACGAGAAGCTCGGCCCGACCTTCGGCGACTACGTGACCCCGCCGGTGGATTCCAAGACCGGCTTCGGGTTTTCACACGACGGCACGATCCCGACCATGCGCCACTTCCTGGCCGGCAACCCGTTCGATATCACCTTCACCGCCCAGCAGGTCAGGGATGTCAGCGCCTTCATGCTGCACTTCCAGACCGGCACCAAGCCGTCGGTGGGCGCGTCGGTGACGGTACCGGCAGGTACGCCGCCGACCGGTACCACCGCCGAGGAGAACGTGATCTCGACGCTGGTCGCTCTGGGCGATCTCGCCGACGCCAACCGGCACTGCGAGTTGATCGCCTACGGACTGGACGAGGGCCGGGTGGCCCGGGCGCACCTGTCGGGCGGCCTGTGGGAACGGGACCGGGACGCGGCAGCGATCAGTCTGACGACCCTGCGGGAGAACGCCGACGGGGAGATCACCTTCCTCTGCGCGCCGCTGGGTTCCGGCGCCCGCCTGGGCGGCGACCGGGATGCCGACGGCGTCCGGGACTTCGACGATTGTTCCGAGGCGGATCCTACGCTCAAGGCGATCCCCGGCGTGGTCGACGGGTTGGCCTTCGACGCCGGCGGGGCCTTGATCTGGAACCGCCTGGACGATCAGGCGGGGAGCGCGACCCTGTTCGATGTGGCCGGCGGCCGCCTGTCGGACCTGCTCGGCAGCGGGTTCGCCAACGGAACCTGTCTGGCCGGCGGGCTTGCCGACGCCACCTACGTGGACAGCCGGCCGCTGCCGCCGGTTGGCGACGGGGACTACTACCTGATCCGCGGGATCAACGCCTGCGGCGACGGCAACTACGGCGCCGGCCGGGAGGCCCTGGAACCCGCGGTCTGCCCCTGATTTCCCTCGATTCGAGCCCTGTCCGGGCGCGGTGAGCACCCCTCGCCGCGCCCGGTTTGAATCCGCGCCTCCGGGAACCGACATTCCAATCTGGATTCCCGCACGGCCGGCGAGCTTCGCTCGACGGCGGCGACACCCGGAGGCACCGTGAAGCACGTTCTCGTCATCTCTCTACTCATTTGCGCCGCACTGCCGGCCTTGGCCGGCCCCTTCGGCAGCCGTCACGTGGAATCCGAGCATCTGGCCGGAGCGACCGCCGAGTCGATCCGCACCCTGGCGGACCATGAGATGGAGGTCTTGCTGGCCGAGGTCCGGCTGGCGACCCTCAAGCTGGAGCTCGGCCCGAAGAAGGCGGAGGTCAAGCGCACCCACACCGACGTCCAGTTCGACCGCGGCGACTTCAAGAAGGCTGAGCGGGCGCTCAAGGTCGCCACGGCGGCCGGAGACGAGTCCGGGCGGCGCCAGGCCCAAGCCCAGGTCGATCGCTACCTGGCGGCCATGGCGGCGACTCAGCGCCAGCGGGAGTGGCTACAGAGTGAGGTCGCGCTCCACGAAGCGCGCATCGAGGCGGCCAAGACCGAGCTCGAGGTGATCCTGCTTCACCGCGACCGGGCCCGGGCGGAGATCATCGAGACGCAGCAATTGCGCCACGCGTCGCTGCACCCGGTGCGCAAGTACGATCTGCGCATCCCCAAGGCCCAGGCCGAGCACGAGTTCGCCCTGAGCGCCCTCGATCAGGCGCGGAACATCACGGCCGAGGTGCGGGCGTCCTACGAGTCGATGGTTCCGGGCGCCGGCGCCGAGGGCAAGGCTGCGCCGCGGGATGTGGTCGGCGAGGAGGCGCCTGCCCAACAGGGCGCTCCCGCCTCGACCGCGGAGCCGGGCGAGGGCTAACCCTCCGCCTCTGGTTTGAGGATCAGACCCTCACCCTTGTGGCCGTTCATCATCACGGTCACCGGTTGCTCCAGCTCCACCCGCCGGGCGAAGGGTGCCTCGTCGGCGGTGGGGAGCGACGCCAGCCATTCCCAGTCGACGAAGCCCGCGCCTGCCTGGGGATTCACCGTGAAGTAGCCGACGTTGCATGAGGTCAGGTTCTGGAAGAAGTGGCTGCCCTGGCTGGGTTCCACCGACAGGTCCTCGAACCCCGCCTCGACGATCACCCGGGCGCCGGCGATCTGGTTCCAGGCCACCGGGATTCCCAGGTGGGGATCGGCGGAACCCCAGCGGCCGACCCCGATCAACAGATACGGCCGGTTCTCGCGCAGGAGCCACGCGTTGAAGCGTCCGATCTCGTCGGCGACCTCGACGCTGCGGGTTCGATCGAAGCTTCTCGGTTCGACGATCACCAGATCCCGCAGGTTGTCGACCCGGCCGTTCCCCAGCACCGCGCAGCTGTGGCAGAGGGTTTTCTCCCGGGGCGGATCGCCGATCTCCAGCGCCTCGCTCTCCCGGGCTACCGCCAGCGGCCGCAACTGCAGGAACCCCAGCTCCGGCCGGTCATCCTTGTCGTCGGGCAGGTCGACGGCAAACTCGATCTCCACCGGAGCGCCGATACCCCGGGAGCCGATCTCCAGCAGCCGGTCCAGGCTCTCGGCCAGGGGGAACAGTCCGTGGCGCAGCATCGGCGCCATGCTCACCAGCCGGATGCCCGGCCGGTGGATCCCGTCGTAGATCCGGTCGTTGTCCGGCGAATAGGTCGAGCCGACGGCGGCCAGGGTGCCGTCCTCCTCGGCGACGGTCAGGTCGTAGGAGGTCAGCTCGGCCCCCTCGTCGCCCCCTGCGCCGGGAGGCTGGGTCAGGTCCAGGCCGAAGAACTGCCGCTGGGAGTTGCGCAGCATCCCGTCGACAGAACCGAAGTCGACGATGTGGCTCGGGTGCCGCGGGCTGAAGCGTAGGCAGTTGCCCCCCTCGACCACCGTGCGGCCGAGGCCCAGGGCCACCGCGACGATGCCGTCTTCCTGGGTCAGCGGCGGATGCGGGTAGAAGTTGTGGGAGCGGCCGACCCCCGAGAGCACCGGATAGAAGCGGCCGCCATGGTCCCGGCCGACCAGCCGCTGGACGATCACCGCCATGTGTTCTTCCTCCAGCCGGTAGGGGGTCATCTTGAGGAAGGCCCGGGCCTGGTTGGAGAAGGTCGAGGCGTAGACGTGCTTGATCGCCGAGATCAGCTGGACCAGCCGCACCTCGATGCTGGGATCGTTGTTGGGCAGCATGTAGGTGCGGTAGATGCCGGCGAAGGGTTGGTTGGGGGAGTCCTCGAGCAGGCCCGACGAGCGCACCGCCAGCGGCACGGTGGTCTGCTCGAGGAAGGCGCGCAGGTCGTTTTCGACCCCCTTGCTGAAGGGGGCGCCCAGGATGCGCTTGAGGGTCTCCTCGTTGTCCTCGCATTCCAGCGCGAAGCGGCGCAGCCCGTTGCGCTTGAGAAACTCGTCGAACACGTCGGTGGCCAGCACCACCGCCCGGGGCACGACGATCCGCATGTCGGGAAATTCGGCGCCGACGTTGGAGACGTAGAGCAGCCGATTGATGAAGGCCAGCCCGCGCGCCTTGCCGCCCAGGGAGCCGCTGCCGATGCGCATCAGGCTCGAGTCGTCCTGGCGCTCGGAGCTGAAGTCGGCGACCACCGAGCGGTCCCGGGTGCTGCGGTAATCGGCGATGGCGGTGATCAGGCGTTGCCGCACCGCCTCGCTGTCGGCGAACTCCGCCACCCGCTGAGGCCGCAGGTTGGCCGCCAGGGTGAACTCTGCCCGGGCCTTGAGCCAGAACGAGAAGTGGTTGCGCTCGCCGTGGTAAATCAGGCTTTCCTGGGGCACGACCGCAAGCTGATCGACCAGGGAGCGTAGATCGTGGGCCCTGCCTACCTCGCTGCCGTCGGGGAGCCGGAAGACGAACTCGCCGAAGCCGAAATGCTCCAGCAGGTAGCTGCGCAGCTGATCCAGCAGCACCGGCGAACCCTTGAGCAGGAACAGCGCATCCCGCTCCCGGGCCAGCTCGGCGTTCTGGGGAATGCTGGACTGCAGCACGATCGGAATGTCGAAGCGGTGTTCCCGGGCGTGGGCGGCCAGGTCGCTGCCGGCCTGCTTGTGCATCACTCCGTTTCGCGGGAACTCGATGTCCGAGATGATCCCCAGCACGTGGGACTCGTAGCGGTCGAAGATCTCCTGGGCCTCTTCGTAGGTCTGGCACAGCACCACCTTGGGCCGCGCCCGGCTGCGGAGCTGCTTCTGGGACGGGTTGAGGCCCTCGGCGATCAGCCCCTGGGTGTGCTGCAGCAGCTCGGCGTAGATCGCCGGCAGGAACGAGGAGTAGAAGCGGATATTGTCCTCGACCACCAGGATCAGGGGCACGCCCAGGGTGCCGGTGTCGTGGTCCAGGTTGAGCCGGTCCTCCACCGACTTGACCATCGCCACCAGGATCCGCACGTCCCCCTGCCAGAGGAACACCCGGTCGATCTGCGAGTCCCGGTGGACGGCGAGGAAGTCGGTCAGCCGGCGGTTCTCGAAGGCCAGCAGCAGGATCGGCGTCTCGTGGCCCGCCTCGCGGACCCGCTCGGCGAACTCGGCGGCCCCCATGTCGTGGAGCTGCAGGGTGGTGATCACCAGGTCGAAGTGGTGACGTTCGAGCAGCTCGAGGGCGTCGCTGCCGGTGGAGACCCGGGTGATGTCCGGGTACTCGATGATGTTGAACTCGCGGAATTCCTGGTGGATCGCCTCGCTGACCTGGCCGTCCTCGACGAGGATGAAGCAGTCGTAGAGGCTCGAGACCAGCAGGACGTGTCGCACCCGGTGGCGCATCAGGTCCTGGAAGCGGCGCAGGTTGGTTTCCTGGGGAAGGGGGGACCGATCGGGAGGTTGCTGCACGATCCTCCTCTCGCCGCGGCGTTACGGCTGGATCGCGGGGCCCGGACGAACCGGGCCCCGCTCGGAGTCGGTCTTCGTCAGACGACGCCCAGATCGAGCATCGCGTCGGCGACCTTGAGGAAGCCGGCGATGTTGGCGCCGTTCACGTAGTTGCCCGGCGTGCCGAAATTCTCGGCGGCGTCGACACAGGAGGCGTGGATGCTCGACATGATCGTCTTCAGCCGGTCGTCCACTTCCTCGCGGGTCCAGCCGAAGCGCATGCTGTTTTGGGCCATCTCCAGCCCAGAGACCGCGACGCCTCCGGCGTTGGCCGCCTTGCCGGGCCCGTAGAGGATACCCTTCTCGACGAACTGTTCGACCCCCTCGGGCACCGTCGGCATGTTGGCGCCCTCGGACACTACGTAGATGCCGTTCTGCAGCAGGTTCTTGGCGTCCTGGGCGTTGATCTCGTTCTGGGTGGCGCTGGGGAAGGCGCAATCCGCCTTGATGTCCCACAGCGGGTTGTGATCGGCGTCCCGGGAGGTCTCGTGGTAGGTCGCCGAGGAGAACTTCTGGGCGAACTCCTTGATGCGGCCGCGGCGCACGTTCTTGAGCTCCATCACGAACGCCAGCTTGTCCCGGTCGATGCCGTCGGGGTCGTGGATGAAGCCGGCGGAGTCGGAGAAGGTCACCGGCTTCGCGCCCAGGTCCAGCAGCTTCTCGGCGGTGTACTGGGCCACGTTGCCGCTACCGGAAACCAGGCAGGTCTTGCCTTCGAGCTTCTCGTTGCGGGTCGCCAGCATCTCCTTGGCGAAGTACACCGAGCCGTAGCCCGTAGCCTCGGGCCGGATCAGCGAGCCGCCCCAGTTGAGTCCCTTGCCGGTCAGGACGCCGGTGAACTCGTTGGCGATTCGCTTGTACTGCCCGAACATGTAGCCGATCTCCCGGCCGCCCACGCCGATGTCGCCGGCGGGGACGTCGGTGTTCGGTCCGATGTGACGGTAGAGCTCGGTCATGAAGCTCTGGCAGAAGCGCATCACCTCGTTGTCGGACTTGCCCTTGGGGTCGAAGTCCGAACCGCCCTTGCCGCCGCCCATGGGCAGGGTGGTCAGGGCGTTCTTGAACACCTGCTCGAAGGCCAGGAACTTCAGGATGCCCAGGTTGACCGAGGGGTGGAAGCGCAGGCCGCCCTTGTAGGGACCGATGGCGCTGTTCATCTCGATGCGGAACCCGCGGTTGATCTGGACGTCCCCCTGGTCGTCGATCCAGGGAACCCGGAACATGATCACCCGTTCGGGCTCCACGATCCGCTCCAGGATCCGCGCGCTCTGATACTCGGGCCGCTGCTCGAGCACCACCGCCACCGACTCGACCACCTCGTGGACAGCCTGGTGGAACTCCGGCTCGGCCGGGTTCTTGGCCTTGACCTGCTCCATCATTCGATCGACCTGCTGGCTCATCTGGTTTCCTCGTTGCCCAAACGTTGGGTTGGTTCGTTTTCAGGCCCGGAATCGTAGACTTTTTCGGTCGATCGGAGCAACGATTTAGCGGACCGGTCGGATTCTGTATGCCTGGAACGAAAAAGGGCGGCCCCGGAGGGCCGCCCTTGCCTGATGGACGTGTGTGCGGAGGCTACTGGCAGGCGCCGGCAGCCGGGACCCGCGGCTTGGCCGCCGATTCGGTGCCGTAGCCGCTGCCTTCACCCGCGATGTACTCGACGAGGTAGAAGAACGCCTCGCCGGGCGCCGGGTTCGCGGAATCCTCGAATCCGGCGGTGGTGGTGTCGAGAGAGCCCGCCTCCAGGCAGGAGACGGCGCCCAGGTCGTAGGTCTGACCGATGGTGCCGATGGCCGAGAGATCGCCACGGATGGCGTGGTAGCCCTCGGCGCCGTCGACGGCGCTCCAATCCAGCACGGTGCCGGCGGGGGACTTGCCCACCGACAGCGCCAGCGGATCGGTCATGCCGTTCTGCTCGATGGCGACGTCGATGTACTCGATCAGCTCGCTGGTGTTGCCTGCGGCATCCACCGCCGAGAAGGTGATCGCGTACTGCCGGCCCGAACCCTGCGCGTCCCGCTCAGCGCGGACGCTGAAGCTCGGCGGGGTGCCCGGTCCCGGCGGGTTGATGGAGACGTCGTCGGTGGTCTCACCGTCGGACATGCCCGGCATGTCGTCGGCTTCACCGCTGATCACCGAGTCCATGGTCACCGTCGAGAGACCGCAGGCGTCGTCGGAGGTGACGATCGGCGCGATGTGGGTCATCCGATGGTTCGGCGGCCAGACGCTGTCGGCCATGACCACGTTGATGTTGGGACCGGTCACGTCGACGATGTCGGCGAAACAGGTCACCTGGGTCACGTCGGCGTCGTCGTCGGTGCAGGTGACGTTGATGTCCGCCTCGCCGAGTCCTTGCTCGTCGGAGGCACAGATCATCTCCACTGCACCCTTGTCCGGGTCGTAGCAGGTCGCCACCACGTTGCAGTCATCGGGGGTGGCGGTGCAGGTATCCGCCGAGGCGGCGATGGTCGGGCGGCTGCAGGTCACGATGGCGGTCACGCGGCAGACGGTGTTGCAGCCGTCGTTGCCGTTGATGTTGCCGTCGTCGCACTGCTCGCCCGGATCCACGCTGCCGTTACCGCAGTCGATGTTCCAGGCGCGCTCGGCGTTGTTGGCGACATCTTCCAGGGAGACCGGCAGGTTCTTGTACTCGTTGACCAGCCACAGGTTGAGCTGGTCGGTCTGTTGCGGGCTACCGGGAGCGCCGCTCTGACCACCCGGGATGATCTGTTTGACCATCGGGCCGTCGGGGGTCATGGTCGCGACCACGCGCCGCGACGGACCGGAACCGAACATGAACTCGTTGAGTCCGTCGGCCCGGGCACTGTGGGCCGAAGCATCCAGCGCGCCCAGACCGCCGGCCCGGGAGATACCCGGAAGATCGGCAGCCAGGTTGTCCGGGGAGCCCGGCGGCGGGATGTCGAAGGAGCCGCCCAGCGGGTGGCGGAACACGATGCGGTGTAGCTTGCCCCAGTTGTAGGTCGACATGTCCGTCGACTGCCCGAACGCCGGAGCGAACTCGGGGGAGGCCAGCAGGTCGAGACCGTTGCCGATCGCCTGCAGCAGGATGATGTCGCGAGCGACCTCCTGGTCGGCGACTCCCGGAACCTGGAAGAAGTTGATCAGCGAGCGGCCGGTGCCGCCGGTCAGATCGTAGTTCTCGAGCAGTTCACGCAGCGCCGACATCGCCTGGGAGGTACCCGGGGCGAAGGAGTCCAGCGGAACCGGCAGGTTGGCCAGGGTGCCGTCGATAACCCGCTTGACCACCTGGCTACGCCACATGGCGTAGATCGTGGCGGCGGCGGAGGCATCGGCGTCGCTGGCCTGAGCCGGTCCCGGCACGCCCGGAGGATCACCGGGGTCGAAGCCCTGGTCGATGCCGGTCGGCGTCCCGAAGCTCCAGGCCGACAGACGGGAGACCGCTTCACCGATCCGGGGATCGGCGACGATGGCGGCCAGCTCCGGCGCGGCGCCGGGAGCGATGGCGTTGTCGTAGGCGGTCTGGATGTAGGGCAGGAACACCTCGGCGTCGAGGAGCTGGTTGTTGCCCTGAAGCGCGATGAACTCCGCCTCGGAGACGGTGCCGCCGCCACCAAGCAGCGCATCCATCTGATTCTGGAGCTGCTTGGAGCGGAAGCCCGGTGCGTACTGGGAGCTCAGGTATTTCCGGCCGTTGAAGAAGGCGCGGAACTGGTCCCAGGCGACGTTGTTGAAGGTGTCGCCGACGGGATCGTTGTTGGCGTTGATGATGTAGCCCGCCGCGGGATTCTCGATCTGCGGCATCTCGCTGAAGGGCAGGATCTCGTAGGGCAGCGACTGGTTCGGCTGCGGGTTTTGCAGCGGAGCCCACTCGTGGCGGCTGGTGTTGGTGCCGTCACGAATCAGCTGCGGCGAGATCAGGCCGTCGGGGAAGAACAGGAACTGGAGATCCTCGCGGATCGGCAGCTCACCCGAGGTGTAGTAGGCGATGTTGCCGTTGATGTCGGCGTAAGCCCAGTTCTGGGAGCCGACGTCGAAGTACTGGAGCGCGTTTTTGAAGTCGGTCGGGCTCGCGGCCCGGGTGAACTGGCGGAACGCCTCGAGCTCCTGGGTCGGTCCCCAGCCGGCGTACTGCACGGAGATGCCGGTGAACGGCGGGTTGGCCGTGGGGTCGAACTGGACCTGGACGATCGGGCCGTTGTTGCGGCGGGGGACGACGAAGGTCACGCCGCCGGAATCGGCCGGTACGTCCGCCTGGAAGATCGTGTTGTTGAAGCCATCCCCGATGTTGTTGAAGTAGAAGGCTTGCGGGATGAACTGCAGCGGCTCCGGCTGGCCCTGGAACAGGGTGTGGGTCGGAGTCGTCGGCTGGCTCGGGTCGAGGGCCAGCAGCACTTCCTGGTAGACGTCGGTGACGTCGATGGCGTTGTTGGTCGAGCCCCAGCAGATGGTCTCGTTACAACCCTGGACCAGGCCGGGCGCGCCGGGGAAGCTGATGCCGGTGGCGTTGATGCCGTTCTCGACGATCATGTGGAATTCGTAGAAGGTCGCCGGGGTGCCCAGCGCCAGATGCGGGTCGTTGGCCAGCATCGGGTAACCGGAATCGGTCAGGGCGCCTGAGGCGATCCACCAGTTGGAGCCGCGCTCGGTCAGGTCCTCTTCGGCCATGGCGTCGAGCATCGGAATCTCGGAGATCGCGTCCCGGTAGCTCTGGACAAGGGTCTCGAAGCCGGCATCGCCGTAGAAGTCCGGATGCTCCTCATCCTCCGGCGGATCGCTGTCGGCCGGCGGGGCTCCCGGCGGAGGCGGCGGCGGCGGGACCGAGAGGGCGGCGGCGAAGGGCGCGACCCGGTAGAGGTCGTCCTGGAACAGCTGCAGGCCGTTACATCCCAACACCTCGCAGGTGCCGAGGAAGGTCAGCAGCGCGAGGGTGCGGTCGATGTCGGCCAGGCTGAACGAGAGGCCGAAGGCCAGACCCTTGACCATCACCAGGGTGTCGGTCGGGGTCCAGGGCGCGATACCGCCGCGGTCGATCTCGAGGGCGGTGTACTCGATCGGCAGCGGCTCGACCGGGCTCTGGATGAAGGCGTTGACGCCGTCGGAGTAGGCCTGCAGCCAGGCCATGGTTTCCGGCGTCTGGGCCGCGAGGCTCGCTTCGGCGGCGCGGCGCAGGCCGAGGGTGCGGAGCTGCACGTCGGTCGCGATCGCGCCGGGGCCGACCAGTTCGGACAGGGTGCCCGAGAACTGGCGGCGCTGGAAGTCCATCTGGAAGAAGCGATCCTTGGCATGCATGAACCCCTGCATGTAGATCGCGTCATGCTCGGTCTGAGCGTGGACGGTCGGTACCTCGAACTCGTCGAAGTAGACCGTCACCGGCTGATCCAGCGTGACCGCGGTCGCGGCGGTCGGAAGGACCAGAGCCGCGACGGCGAGCAGGACCGCCAGCTTGCTGGCTGAATGTTTCATATCTCTCCCCCGGTTGGGATGCCTCCCGGCGCTCTCACCACGCCGGGAGGCTCCTTGTTCGATTCGTGCGAAGGGTCGGGCCCTGTGGGCCGCGACGCGGCTTACGGGCAGTTGCCCACCGACTGCGGTTCGCAGGGCGACGTACTGGCGGGACGCTGGGCGCCGCCGCTGTCGAGGCCGTAGGAACCTTCCGAAGCGGCGCTGTTGGGCACCACCAGGTAGTAGTGGCTGCTGGCCCCGGGCGCGAAGGTCGCGCTGGTCGTACCGCCGGTGCTGCACAGGCCGGCCACCACCAGATGGTCGTAGACGCCGCCGCTGAGGCTGGCCAGGGTGCCTTCGTACACGCCGTAGTCGTCGTCACCGTCCGAGCAGGACGCGCCCCACTCGAGGATGACGTCGCCGCCGGACTTGTCCACGGTCAGGCCGCGCAGGCGGCCGCCGGTGGCGACCTCGTTGGCCAGCACCGCATCCCGCGGAACCATCGCGTCATGGCTGCCGTCGGCCAGCTCGCACGCGGTGGTCATGGTGCCCATGCCCGGGCAGTCCTGGGTCGACGTGGTGGTCGTGCCGCCGGCGGACTCGGAGAGGACGTCCTCGATGGCGCCGTCCACCCGGAAGTCCAGGGAGGTGGTGCCGCGAGCGACCATCAGCGAGAAGCGGAAGTCCTGGCCCGGGCCGAAGCCGGGGCAGCTGCAGGCGCCGGGGCAACCGGTGCAGCCGAACGCGCTCCACGGGATCGCGACCTCGATGCCTCCCGGAGGTCCACCGGAGCCGCCGCTGGCGCCCGGGTTGACCGCAGGCTCGAAGTCACAGGCGGTGTCGTCGCCGAGGAAGTCCGGGGTGCAGCCGAAGACCGTGTCCCACGGGGTGCTCGGATCCAGGGTGCCGGGTTCCTTGAGCAGCACCGAGTCGCCGGCGCTGACCAGCCAGAAGCTGAAGTCGAACAGCAGCAGGTAGTCGGCGTCGAAGGCCGGACCGGCGTTGGCGCCCATGCGGCGCTTCAGTCCGCCGGCGCCCAGGTTGACGCAGGTCTGGGACTGGTCGCAGACGTCGGCCGGGATGTCCGGGTTGCAGCCGGAGCCGCAGGCGCGGACGCGGGTCGAGGGGAACGGTTCGGTGGAGATCGCGCAGAAGTGGCAGTCGGCGTCGGAGGTGCAGTTGCGGTCGGTGGACACGCTGCAGTTACCCGGCGCGACGAGGTTGTTCAGCGGATCGTCGAACTCGTTCAGACCCCCTTCGGTGTAGTCGATCACGAACTGACCGAAGGGCAGCGAGACCGGATCGGGGTCGACCCAGAGCTCGGCGGAGATGTACAGGAACTCGTTGTCCTGGGTAACGGCCACGGTGCCGAGGTCGTTCACGGCTCCGTCGGTCCGGTTATCCCACCAGACCGTCTCGACCTTGCTGGTCAGGTTGACGCAGGTCTCCGCTCCGGGGCAATCGGTGTCGAGGGAGCAGGCCTGGTTGGTCGAGGTGGAACAGTTACCGCAGGTCAGCTCGGCCGAGGAGTCCTCGACGCGAGCCCCGCCTACGCCGTTGGACGTGGCGCCGAGGCACCAGTCCGAGAGGTCGGCATCGACGGTCGGGCTGTGTGCTACCGCTGCGCTGCATGCGAGCAGTAGGGCGAGAATCATAAGAAGGGTGCGGATTCGAAGCATGCAAAAAACCCCCAAGAAAACACGCAAACTCATCCCCGGAAGCGTACACCCATTCCGGGGAGAATGGTCGTGCTAAAGCGTTTGTTGTGAGGGGTTTACGGCGTTAACGGGCCGTACTCGGGACAAACTTCCCCCTGGACCCCGGCGATTGCGCTCGAGCCCGGATGGGGTGGGGGAGTGATTACCTCTGCTTCTAATTCCTATACGTCAGGTTGACCAGCGCCCGGCGATTCAGAAGCGTACCACCGAAGGCTTGAAAGACCTCGTTGTTCAGTGCATTGGTGACGTTCAACCCGACGCTGAACGTTTCATCGATCTTGTAGTTCATGCCCAGGTCGACGGAGGTGTATGACTCGACATCTCCCTGGAACACGCCGGCGGACCAGCGGAAGTCATCGACCCAGCGGCCCGAGACCCGGGCGTCGAACTTGTCGCCGGCGTAGCTCAGCGAGAGGCTGGCTTTGTGCTCGGGGGAGTTGGGCAGCAGGATGTCCCGGATGCGCGGGTCGTCGTCGAGGATGTCGAAGTCGAACCAGGAGTAGCTGGCCTGCAGGTTCAGGTTGTCGGTGAGGAAGTACTGGGCGCCGAAGTCGACACCCTGGGTATCGACCAGGCCGATGTTCGAGTAGGTGCGCGCGACGACCACCGGGCTGCCGTCCAGGTTCTGCCCCAGGCGGAAGCCGAGGCTCTGGCCGCCGACCGAGTTGTCGACCGCGTTGCGCAGCGCCTGGGCCACGGTGAGCCCGGGGAAGCCCGGCGGACGGGGGGGAACCAGGAAGGTAGTCTCCGCCTCGTCGGTGGAAACCCAGGGCAGGAAATCCGGGTTGACCGGACAGAGGGTCGGGTCGCCGATCGGATCGTCGTCGGGGCACTGACCGAGGATCGTGCCGACCTGGGGAATCAGGTCGGTGATGAAGTCCCGGTTGCGGTTGTTGTAGTAGTCCAGGGTCACGAACAGGCGCCGGGCGAACAGCCCGCTGTAGCCGACTTCCCAGGCCTGGGTTTGCTCGAGCTTCAGGTCGTCGTTGCCCACGGCGATGATCGGAATGAAGGTCGGGCTGCCGTCGGGCTGGGTCGGCGGAATGCCGCAGTCCACCCCCTCCGGCGGCAGGGTCGGCACCGGAGCATTGCAGATCGTCTGGACGAAGCCGCCCATGGGAAAGGCCGAGATGCGGGTGTTGAGGAAGAACTCCGAGTAATTCGCCACCTGGAACGCTTCGTTGTACGTGAAGCGGAACGAGTGGTTCTGGAGCATCTCCCAGACAAGCGCCGCCTTGGGGGAGAACTGGGTGTCGTGGAGGGTGTTCTGGTCGAAGCGCCCGGCCAGCACCAACTCGAGCTTGTCGTTGAGCTTCCAATCGAACTGGCTGAAGATCGCCTGCCGGTCGGTGGAGATCGGCGTGTAGACCACCGTCTGGTCGCCGTCGGGGCCGGTGGTGTCGACCCGTTCTTCGGTGTGGGCGGCGCCGATGACGAAACGGCCGCGGTCGCCGGCAAACTTCCAGTTGCCCTGGCCTTCGATCCCGTAGCGCTTGGTGTCGGAGACCAGCTCGAAGTTGACGATCAGGTCCTGGGTCAGGTTGACCTGGTCCCCCTGGCGCTCGGCGTAGTGGGCCTGGACGTTCCAGCGATCGGTGGAGTAGGAGGCGCGGTAGAACGGGCGCTTGGCGTTGAGCACCTGGACCCGGCCGATGCCGGTCTGGAACACCGGGCCCTCGATATCCGAGACGCCGTACTCGAGGGTCAGCAGCCCCTCGTCGTCGTTGAAGTAGCGGTCGATCCGCAGGGAGCCGGACATGATGTCGTTGTCCTGGCTGCGGAACAGGGTCTTCTCTTCGGGAAGGCAGTCGACTTCACCGATCAGCATGCAGAACTCGGAATACTCCGGATCGAGGAGATCGTCGCCCGTGCCCGAGACGTTGTCGGGGCCGTCGGGGTTGCGGGAGATGGCGAAGTCGCCGGAGTTCTCGATGCTGGCCACGACCTTGGCGTACCAGTCGCCGCCCAGGTGGTTGGCGTGGCGCAGCACCATGGCGCGGGTGCCGATCTGGCCACCGACCATCCGTACCGAGGTGCCGAGGCTGTTGCGCGGGGACTTGGTCGTGATGTTGATCACGCCACTGG
Source organism: Acidobacteria bacterium Mor1 (assembly GCA_001664505.1). GTDB lineage: Bacteria > Acidobacteriota > Polarisedimenticolia > Polarisedimenticolales > Polarisedimenticolaceae > Mor1. The sequence goes on along the minus strand of CP011806.1, from coordinate 1,041,868 downwards.
AGGCGTTGGCCCCGTAAAGCGCGGCGCTCGGCCCGCGGACGAACTCGAGGGATCCGATGTCGTCCATCAGGCCGGAGAGCGCCGCCCATTCCTGGGCGCCGAGCAGGATGACGCTGACGTCGCGGCCGTCGATGTAGGTCGCGACCCGGCGGTTCAACGAGCTGTTGAACCCGCGGGTGTTGAAGTTGAAGTCGTAGAGGCCGCTCTGGGTTACCTCGGCGCCGGGGCTGAACTCCAGGAGCTTCGGCGCCTGGCCGTGGGCCGCTTCCCGGCTGATCTCTTCCTCGGTGATCTCGGTGACGGCGGCCGGGGCGTCGACGATCTTGGCCGCACGCTCGGCGGCGGCGAAGACCTTGACCTTCTCGACGATGCCGCCCTTCCAGTCGACGGCGATGTCCAGTTCCTCGACGAGGCCTTCCTGGACGACGACCCCCTCGCGGACGGTGTTGTTGTCGCCCAGGGTGAACACCAGGGTATAGGTGCCCGGGGGGACCGAGGCGAAGGCGAAGTCACCCTTGTCGTCGGTGAGCTCCACCGCCCTGGTCTGCTGGATCATTACGACGACGTTGGCGATGCCCTTGCCGTCGTTCTGGACCCGGCCCTCGATGCGGCCGCCGGTCTCCTGAGCGGCCACGGGCAGCCACATGAGCGCAGACAACAGCACCAACGCCGCGGCGCGACGCCCTCTAGACCCCATATCAAGCACCCCCATCAGGGGAGATTAACCGAATCCCGGCCTTGCCGTATAGCCCCTTTTTCTTATGTAAAGCGTTAACGCTGTTCACGTTAGTTGTTCGCCGGCGTTCGAAACCGGGCTTGCTTTCGGCCGCAGGCTTGGAAGTCGATGAAAATCGGGGTAAATAACTCTCGCTGGACTGCCGACAGGTGCGTCGGCCGGCGAAACGAACCTTGTCAGGGGGGAATTCGATGCGAACGATTGCTGGATCCCGGGCCGCCGTCGCGGCGCTGGGCGCCATTCTGCTGGTTTGCCCGATCTGGGCGGCCGATGTGACCGCGCCTGCGGACGTGACCGGACTGGTCGCGAACCCCGGCGCCGACCCCAACGATGTCGAGTTGAGCTGGCCCGCCGTGACCGTCGACGCCGCCGGCAACGCCGAGACCGTCACCCAGTACAACATCTACAAGGGTGCGACCAAGGACTTCGTGCCGGACAAGACCGGCGGGTCCAACCTGGTCGGCACCAGCGCTTCGACCTCCTTCGTGGACGCCGGAGCGCGGATCGATCCGAACCCCGGTTTCTACCTGGTCAGCGCCGTGGACGGCGACGGCAACGAGGGACGCACCCGCGCTTCGTCGCTTGCGGCTCCCGTGCTTTCCGGTGACTGGACCGAGACCACCATCGACGTCAACTGGACCGACGTGCCCGGCGTGGTGAACTACAAGGTCTACTACGGCCGCGAGCCCGGGGTGTACGAGTCGGTCGACGATGTCGGTTCGGCCACGTCGCACGTTCTGAGCGGGCTGGAGCTGTGGGTCAACTGGTACATCGCGGTGACCGCCGTCGATGACCAGGGCAACGAGTCGCTGTTCTCCAACGAGCACATCGACGCCGTGGCCGGCCGCGTTCGCGTGCGGGCTCACGACGACGACAAGCTCTGCTGGGGCGCCGAGAAGTGCACCCCGACCGATCCCTCCCACGTTCAGCGCAGCAACGGCTGGGAGCTGATGGTGCCGGCCACCTTCCCCGAAGGGGACTGGAGCCGGGTGCTGGTCCGGTTCACCATGGACTCCAAGCTCTGCAACCCGCCGGCCCAGCAGAACACCAGCAAGTGCGGCACCGGGAACCCCTGCCTGCACCCGCCCTGTAACGGCGGCTACAACACCTGCGGTGACCCCTGGGATCGCACGGCGTTCCTCTACATGGTGCTGGATGACTGCATCGAGCAGGGCGGTGGCTGCCGGACCCACAACAACATCGAGTTGATCCACGGGGTGACCCCCTTCGGGTCCGACGCCGCGCCGCCGGACGGCACCGGAGTGATCCCGGGCCGGGTGCTCGAGATGGATGTGACCCCGTTCACCTCGCTGTTCACCGGCGAGCGTTACCTCGGCGCCTACATCGGACACTTCGTCCAGGGCGGCTGGCATGTGACTACCGAGTTCGAGTTCAGCAAGCGACCCGACGAGGTCTCGCCCAAGCCGCCGGCCGACGGCATCCAGACACTGTTCTTCGGCAACCAGAGCCCGCCGACGGCCGCGCTCTCGATCCCGGCGGACGCTACGCAGGTGTTCACCCGCCTGTTCACCTCGGGTCACGGCGGAAACCAGGCCTGCGACGGCGGGTCCGCCGACGGCCAGAGTTGCGACACCGGCTGCCCGGGCGGTTCCTGCCAGAACTGCGACGAGTTCTGTCAGCGCACCAACCAGATCCTCGTCGACAGCAGCGTGGCCTGGTCGGCGATTCCCTGGCGTACCGATTGTTCCCCGGCATCGATCTTCGACTGCCAGAACTGGAACGCCTGCGGCTGGCCTTCCTGCACGTTCTCCCGCGCCGGCTGGTGCCCGGGCTACGTCGCCTGTCACGAGAACGCGCCCTGCGACAACGACCTGGACATGACCAGCACGCTGGCGCCCGGTGCCAGCTACAACCTGGACTACAACGTGACGCCGCTCAACGGAAGCTGGAGCGTCAGCCTCGTGGCCTACTGGTACATCAACTAGTCACGGGAATCAGTTCGAGTAAACCAAAGCCCCGCGGTTCGCCGCGGGGCTTTTGTTGCGCGTCCCTCTCGCCGGCCGGTGCCGCGGTTCAATAGTCGAACGAGATGTTTCTCGTGGCGAGGAAGGGGGTGAGCCTGGCGTCGATCAGTCGGCGGGCGTGCTCCAGGTCGACCTGCTCGGCGTCGTCGATATCGGCGCAAAGCTCATCGAGGATCTCTCGCTGCACCACCCCCGCGTCGAAGGCGTCGCGGAAGGGGATGGTGCTGTACATCACCATCGAGTAGCGGGAGCGGTAGAGCTCGGGCATGGCGACCTCGATCCGGTGCTCGACTGCCTTGCGCAGCAGGAAGGCGTCGTCGCCGACCTTGTCGCTCATCTCGACGAAGTTCTCGAGGGCCAGGTCGGCGATGGCGTCGCAGTTCGGTTTGCGCCGCCGGGACATCTCGGCGAACACCGAGCCCCATTCGCCCCGGCCGTGCTGATCGAGCAGATCGCCCAGCACCGAGCAATCCTCGAATCCGGAGTTCATGCCCTGGCCGAAGAAGGGAACGATGCCGTGGGAGGCGTCTCCGAGAAGCAGCACCCGGTCCTCGTGGTGCCAGGGGGCGCAACGGACCGTGCCCAGCTCGCCGGTCGGGTTCTGCAGATAGTCCTCGACGTATTCGGGCATCAGCGGGATCGAGTCGGCGAACTCCCGCCGGAACAGCTCGCGCACCGCATCGGCGTCGGCGTATTGCCCGAAGCTGTCCTTGCCCTGGTTGGGCATGTACAGGGTGCCGGTGAAGCTGCCGTCGGTGTTGGGCAAAGCCATCATCATGAAATGGCCCCGGGGCCAGATATGCAGGGCGTTGCGCTCGACCCGGTACCCGCCGTCTTCTGCCGGCGGGAGGTAGAGCTCCTTGTAGCCGTGGCTCAGCATGTCGATCGAGAGCTGGAAGTCGTCCCGGGCTTCGAAGGCCTTACGCACCGCCGAGGCCACGCCGTCGGCGCCGAAGATCGTCTCCGCCTCGACGGTCGTTTCACCGTCGGTGTTGTCGAAGCGCAGCCGGCCGCTATCGAGGTCGGCCTCGGCCAGGCGCATGTCGAACCGCACATCGATGCCCCGCTCCAGGGCCTGGCGAATCAGGAACGCGTTCAATCCCGCCCGGGAGACCGAGTAGTTGCATTCCTTGTCGTCGCGGCCGTAGGGCTGGTAGGCCAGCTCGCCGTCCCGGTCGTGCATCATGCGGCCGGTGACCGGAACGGTGAATTCCAGCACCGCCTCACCGAGGCCGACCCGCTCCAGGGCGTCGATGCCTCGCCGGGTGACCACCAGGTTGATCGAGCGGCCCGCCTGCTCCTCGATCTCCTGCAGGCTTCCCCGCCGTTCGAAGAGCGATACGTCGTAGCCGCGTTTGCGCAGTACCAGGGCCAGCAGCGACCCGACCAGGCCGCCGCCGACGACCGCAACCGGTAGTTTCTCGATGGAACTCATGGGGCGATTCTAGCCCGCCCGCGCCAGCCGGATCGAGACCGTTTCGGTCCCTCAGCCGGTTGTGAGCAGTTCGAGTACCCGGGCGAATCGCTTGTCCTTGCGCACCCGGGCCAGCTCGGCGTCCTGTTCGAGGAAGGCCCGGTCGTCGAAGCCCAGCTCCAGGGCGCGCTCCAGCGCCTTGATCGACTTCTTCACGTAGCCGGCGCGGCTGTAGGCCTGGGCCCGCCGCACATGAACCAGGGGCAGCTCCGGCCGCAGTTCCGCGGCAAGGTCGAGGCTGATTGCCGCTCGCAGGTACTCCCCCTGGCTCCAGAGGTCGGTCGGGACGTAGGAGCCGAGCTGCACGTAGGCGTGGGACAGCATGCGCCGGGCGGTCAGCCCCGCCGCTCCCTCCTTGCGGGCTTCGGCACGCAGGGACTTGACCCGCAACTGCTGAACCAGGCGGGGCACCGCCGGGGTGGTTTCGCTGGTGCGGATCGTGCGCGCCACGTTGCTGACCGGTCCCATCAGGTACTCCAGTTGTCGGGCGCCGGCCTTTGTCGCCGACTCCCGGCGCGCGGCGACCGCCGCAGAGCGGTCGAGCCGTGCGTGATTCTCCCGTAGCGGCGTCGCTGCGGGTTCGGCCACGACCCGCGAGAGCATGCGGTAGTAACGCTCCGCCACCAGCAGGCGCCCGGCGGCCTCGTGCCGCTCGGCCGCATTTCGCCATTCGGCCAGCCGGCGGCCCAGGGCCGGGTCCGGATCGCCGCGGCCGTGCAGGATCTCGAACCAGGTCAGGGCGTCGGCGGCGAGTTCGGGAGGGAACCACTGATGGCGGCCCTCGAAGGTGCGGATCCAGTGCGGGGTGTCGGTCGCGCGTAGACCCTCGTCCAGCAGAAACATCTCCCGATGGTTGAAGTCGGTGTCGCCGGCGGCTCCGAACAGGGCGAAGGAGGTCTCGAAATCACCGGGTCCCGCCTCGGGGAGACCGGCTCCGCAGGCGATGACCCCGGCGATGGCGCCGTCCAGCGCCCGGGCGGTGTACCAGGCGAAGCGCGCCGTGCCGGAGAATCCGGCCAGGTAGACCCGGTTGGAGTCGACGGCGAACCGGTTCGGCACGTCGGTGGCCAGTGCCCGCATCGCGGCGTCGTTGAGGGGTTCGACGGTGTCGCTACGGGAGTTGTTCGAGCTGACCACGATCCAGCCGAGCCGTTCGGCGGCCTCGCGAAAGAGCTCCGCGGCGGCGGGGCCCTGACCTCGCGGGTCGAGCACGATCAGCGTCGGCCACTCCCGGGCCCCGTCGTAGTTCGACGGCAGGTACAGGGAGTAGCTCTGTTCGGGTGTTTCGGTACAGGGGACCTCGGGGATGATTTCCCCGGTGGGCCAGGACTCGGCGGCTCCGGCAACGGAGCAAAAGAGCGCGGCAATCAGAAAGAGCGCGACTCTCACGACAACCTCCTCGCCCCTTGCTGTCCACGGTACTTCCAGGACGCCGGCCGCGCAACGCCGGGGCCTGTCCGTCACAGCGGAATACCGCGAGCCGCACGGCCGTTATCGGCGGTGAATCCCGGGATTCCGCCCGGTCCCCGGTGGGCCTGTGCGGGTGTCGGGCCTTGCAAAAAAGGCTATGCTCTTGACTGGTTTGGTTCGGGAGAACGACATGCACGAATCGATTCGGACCCTCGACGATCTGGTGGAACGGGACCGCGAGCACGACTGCGACGGTTTCGGAACCCATCAGGTATGCGTACGGGTCGTGGCCGTAGCCGAGCTTCCCACCCGCTTCGGCGACTTCCGCATCGTTGCGTTCTACAACAACCGCGATCAGAAAGAGCACGTCGCCATCGTCCACGGAGACGTCATCGGCGAAGAGGACGTGACGACCCGCTTGCACTCCGAGTGCCTGACCGGGGACGCTCTCGGATCCCTCCGCTGCGATTGCCGGGATCAGCTCGAGGCCGGGCTGAAGAAGATCGCCGAGCATGAGCGGGGCTTGCTGCTGTACCTGCGGCAGGAAGGCCGGGGAATCGGTCTGACCAACAAGATCCGCGCCTACTCGCTGCAGGACACGGGAATGGACACCGTCGAGGCAAACCTCGCCCTGGGCTTCCGGGACGACGAGCGGGACTACGCCGTCGCCGCCCACATGATCCGTAGCCTGGGGGTGAAGTCGGTGCAGTTGATGACCAACAACCCCGAGAAGGTCTCCCAGCTGACCCAGTACGGCGTGACCGTCTCGCGGCGGTTGCCCCACACCATCCCGCCGAACCACCACAACCGCTTCTATCTCGAGACCAAGGCCAATCGCTCGGGACACCACATCGACTTCTCGCGCCGCCAGCGAGTGAGTGAGCAGAGCGACGAGGTGGTGGTCGAAGGACAGGTCAGCGAGTAGCGGTCCAATCCCGCTCACCGATGATGCGCTCGGCGAGCCGTGTCCCCGAGAGCCAGGCGGCTTCGACGCCGTTACCCGGCGAGAAGAGCTCCCCGCAAAGTCCCAGCCGCGCGCCCGCTACCTGAACCATCAGCGGCTGCGCCAGTTCGCTGCCGGCGTCCAGACGGGCGTAGCGCCAGCGATGGGCCTGGCACCAGAGGCGTGACGATTCGGGGAGGCCGGTGACCCGCTCAAGCTCGACGAGCATCGCCTGCTTCCAGCCGTCGGGGTCGTTTTCGAGTTCCCTGCGGGACCAGCGGGGGTGGGCCTGGGCGACCAGCACATGGCTCCGGGGAGTTGCTCGCTTGGCGGAGTCGTGGGCGATCATCTGCAGGACAGGGGAGTCTTCCGGGTAGCACACGTCCCAGTCCGGAGCAGCCTGATCTGCGGCGTATCCGGACAGGATGGTCAGGCTCGGAACCGTCGAGACCATCGAGAGCAGCTGTCTGACTCCGCGGATCTCCGGAGAGTCTTCACCCAGGGTATCGAGCAATCCGCGGGTCTGTTCGAGGGGTAGCGAAAGGATCAACGTCGAGGGGCGCCGTTCTCCGTCGGCCGTGACGACACGGAAACGGTCTCCGTCGAATGCCAGGGCGTCGACCCGGCACTCACGTTCGACGTCGAGGTCCCGGGCGAGATGCTTGGCGAAGGCATTCACGCCGTCACCGAAGGCGAGCCGCACCTGCCCGGGGGCGAAGGCGCTCGGCTGGCACGGCCGGCCGGACCCGTGGACCTTCGCGGGCCAGGGCTCCAGCCGCCGTCCGGGGGTTTCCCTGAGCGCAGAGACGAAGCCCGGGGCGGAACCGTGGAGGAACGCAGGGCCGTGGTCTACCGACTGGCCGTCAACCCGCCGGGTCGCGCAGCGGCCGCCGACACCGCGCCCCTTATCCACGACCATCGTGCTCTGACCCGCCTCCTGAAGCCGGCGGGCACAGGCGAGGCCCGCGATGCCGGCTCCTACGATCAACGTCTCGTGCATGAAGGGAGCATAGTCCCCGCTTCCAGCCCGGCTCAAAACAGGAGCCCGGGATAGGTCACCGTGGCGGGCCGGCCGGCACCGGACCCGGGCTCGACCCGCGCCAGGGGAGAGCGCCGGTGAAGCTCGACCCGGTCCGCGTCGAGGATGTGCCGCACCTCGACGCCGCGGGCGACCAGTGCATCGCTGAGCAGCGAGCGGTGGCAGTTCACCGGAGACGCCTCGGCGCACATCAGGGCCACGTGCCGGCTCTCGGCGACCTGCAGCAGCTCCGCCACCGCCCGGGAGAAGCTCTCGCTTTGCATGTGGTCGGCATACCCACGGAACCCACCGTCGGGAAGTGCGGTGTTGATCGAATCCGCCCGAGGCTTGCGCAGCCCGCCCAACCCCTTTTCGTGGCGGTAGATCCGTCCGCTCTGCTCCAGTTCCCAGGCCAGGTTGTCCCCGTCGAACTGGGGGTGCCGCTTGGAGCGGGGCACCGTGCGCACGTCGGCCAGGACCTCGATGGCGTGGGCTGCGAGCAGGTCGAGCAGGGTCGCGATGGGCCGATTGGAGTGGCCGATGGTCCAGAGTCGCATGGGTCCTCATCCACTGACGAATTCGCAACGGTCTCCGCGACCGAGGGCGATTCCGGAGAATACCTTCAATTCACCGCGGGGATTGCCGGAAACCCGCGCCAGCAGCGCCTATTCCGTTGCCGGGTGAAGAATCTGCATGGTAACTTCTGGCTCATTCCGTATCTCTACGAAGGGGGCATGAGCGAAACGGAGAGCAAGGCCCGGATCCTGGTCGTCGATGACGACTCGGAGATTCGAGAGTTGACCCGACTGGTCCTGACCGGCAGCGGGTACGACGTCGATCTCGCGACCCACGGTTCCGAGGCGTTGGACCGGATCGCCCTGATGCCCTACGACCTCGTCCTGCTCGACATCAACATGCCCGGCATGGACGGCTGGGAGACGCTGCGGCTCATCCGGGCCGACGTGGATCTCGATCACATGCCGGTGGTGATGTTCTCGGTCAAGGGTCAGGTCGTCGACAAGATGCAGGCGATGCAGGAAGGCGCGGTGGACTACATCCCCAAGCCTTTCGAAGTCGACGTGCTGGCGTCGAGGGTCGGCCGCGTGCTCGAGGGGCAAGCGTGAAGCGCCCCGAGGACTACCGCACCGGCTACCTGAAGATGCGCAGCGTGCTGCATGATCGGGCGACGTCGCTGCCGGCGTTTCCCATGGTCCTGGACGAGCTTCGCAGGATGCTGGATCAGCGCCGCTTCATCGGCGTGCTGCATTTCGGCATCGACGGAATCGAGATGGTCGAATCGCTCTACGGCTGGCAGGTACTCGACCAGGTGCTTCGGCGCACCGCCGAGGTGCTGCGGGACCAGTGCGCCTCGACCCTACCCGAAGGGTCGGTGCTGGCCCTCGACCGGGTCGCCGGCGACGAGTTCCTGGCCTTCGTGCCCGAGACCTTCGAACAGCACGAGGTCGACGGCGGCTTCCTGGCCGATCTGGGAGATCGCATCCTGGAGCGGCTGCGTAGCGAGGTCGCCGACAGTGATTTCGACGACATGGCCGCCACCCTGGACTTCCAGCGGGGCTACGCGGTGCTGTCCCTAAGCCCCTACCACCGCTTCGAACGCCGGGTCTACACGGCGGTCGCCGAGTCCCGCTCCCGGGAACAGCGGGTGCGCGAGCGGCGAGAACGCTCCAACGGTGAGGAGCTGCGGCGGATCATCGACGACTCGGCGGTGCGCATGCTGTTCCAGCCGGTGGTCGACCTCGAAACCGAAGAGATCCACGGCTACGAGGCGCTGGCCCGCGGTCCCCAGGACTCGATGTTCGAGATGCCCTCGACGATGTTCGCCTGGTCCGGCCGGGTCGGGGTCGATGCGGCCCTCGACCGTCTCTGCCGCGAGGTGGCCCTGGGCGAGCCCGCCGTGGCCTCCTACGACGGCAAGCTGTTCCTCAACGTGCTTCCCGAGAGCCTCGACGATCCGGAATGGGCCCTCGACGACGGCCTGATCTCCCGCAACGGGATCGATCGCTCTCGTCTGGTGCTCGAGGTATCCGATCGCGGGACCGAGGATCCGGCGCGACTGGTCGAGCGGATGGAGCGGCTCAAGGAGCTCGGCTTCGCCCTGGCCCTCGACGACATCGGCACCGGCTACGCCGGCCTGGCCGCCGCCGAGAAGGTGCGCCCCGACTATCTCAAGGCGGACGCCAGCCTGGTTCGGGGCATCGAGTCCAACGCCATCAAGCAGGAGATCTTCGCCTCGCTGATCCAGGTGGCCGAGCGCCTCGATGCCCAGGTGGTCGCCGAGGGGGTCGAATCCGCCGCCGAGGCCGACGCGCTGCGTGCCATGGGGGCGGGGCTGGCTCAGGGTTATCACTTCGCCGGACCGGGGCCGATGGCCTCCTTCGGCGGCAAGAAGAGCCGGGATCACTGACATGCGGCCCATGCGCCAACGGAACGCCCGGTTGCGGGCGATGCCCGCCGTGGTCGCGGCCGGGCCGCCGCCGCTGTCCGCCTTCTGGGACGACAACCCCGAGGCGTTGATCGTGGTCATGGCGGTCGGGATGGTGCTGCTGGTCGCGCTGTTGTTCGCCATGCTGCTGCTCCACCGGCGCCAGCAGGGGCGGGACATTCGCCAGATCGTCCAGGCGGTGGAAGATCTCCGCGCCGGACAACTCGACCACCGGCCCCAGGTCGACGATCGTTCACCGGTCGCCGCCCTGGCCGACGCCGTTTCCCGGCTCGGCGAGGATCTGGAGGTCCGCTCTCACGAGACCGAGGGCACCGACAACGAGTTGCGGGCGCTGCTCGAGGCGACCCGGGACGCGGCGGTGGTCTGGACCGATGCCGACGGGGACGTGGTGCGCATCAGCCCCTCGGGGCGCGAACTCTTCGGCTGGGACGAGGATGCGCTGTTCGGCAAGTCGGCGGCGACCCTGTTCGAGGAGCAGGCCTGGAAGGACCTGCTGCCCCTGCTGATGCGTCGCAAACAGCGGGAAGGGGGGCTCGACGCCCGGGCCCGGATGCGCCGCGGCGACGGGGATCGCTTCGAAGCCCAGCTGGCCGTGCGGATGACCCATGATTCCGGCGGCCACTTCGCAGGCTTCCTGATGATCGTACGGGACGTCACGGCGCGGCTCGGTCTCGAGCAGGAGGTCGCCGACGCCGACAAGCGCTACCGCACCCTGGTCGACCGGCTGGAAGAGGGGGTCTTCGTCTCCAAGGCCGGCCGCTTCGTCTACAGCAACCCGGTGCTGTCGGGGCTCTGTGGGATCTCCGCCGACGGACTGCTCGAGCGAGGCCTCGAAGACCTGGTTCGCGCCCGGGACCTGCTCGTGGTTCGCGACGGCTTGCGCCGCCTGGAGTCCGGCGAAGAGCAGGAGATCGAGATTCCGGTGGGGCTCGCCGACGGACACACCGACGTGACCGTCCGAGCCACCCGCATCGACTACCACGGCGGGCCGGCGGTGCTGGGGATGATCCGCGACGAGACCCAGCGCCGGCGCATTGCCGCCGATCTGCGGCGCAACGAGCTGCGGCTCGATGCGATCCTCGAGTCCAACGACGACGGCGTGCTGGTCCTCAACGATGCCGGCGAAGGCATCGTGCAGTTGACCAACCGGGCCTTCGCCGCGCGCTACGGCTGCCGGGAGGTCGAGCTGCTCGGGCTCGACGGCCGCCGCCTGCGTAGCTGGCTGCGCGGGCGCGGCGAATCCGGCGAGCTGCTGGCCGAAGCGCTTGAGCAACCGATCGCCTGTTCCAGCGAGGTTCCGGTCAGCTTCCCCGACGGGCGGGACGCCGAGCTGCTGGTGGGCCCGTTGCGCGATCGCACCGGACGGATCGTCGGCCGCATGGTGATCTGCCGCGACCGCACCGAGCACCGCCGCTCCGAGGAGGAACTCCGGCGGCAGGCCCGGGAGTTGTCGGAACGCAAGCAGGAGCTCGAGCACGCCTACTCCGATCTCGCCCGCGAGAACGAACAGGCCTCTCGCCGCAGCGACGAACTGGACCGGCTCAACAAGGAACTGCGGGTCCTCGACGAGATGAAGACCAACCTGCTGGGGAACGTCTCTCACGAACTCCAGACCCCGCTGGTCTCGATTCGCGGCTACACCGAGATGATCCTCAAGGGCCGGTTGGGCGCGATCACCACCGAGCAGCGCAAGGGCCTCGACGTGTCGCTGGCCAACATCGACCGGTTGATCTCGATGATCGACAACCTGCTCGAGTTCAGCCGCAGCACCCGCCAGGTCGGCCGGCTACGCCCGTCCGACTTCCCGCTGGGACCGGCCCTGGACGAGGCGGTCGCCTTGATGGCGCCGAAGCTGGAACAGCGCGGGGTCGAGTTGACTCAGAGCTACGAGGACCGCGGTATTCAGGTGCGCGGCGACCGGGACCTGATCATGCAGGTGTTCGTCAACCTGCTGTCCAACGCGATCAAGTTCAATCAGGAAGGTGGAACCGTCGAGATCCACGTGCGGACTGCCCGGGGCGGGCAGGTCGGCGTGCGCGTCCGGGACAGCGGACGCGGATTCCCCGCGGCGGACAGCGAACGTATCTTCGAGCGCAGCTATCGCTCCGAGGGCGGACGGGACGAAGACGGCCACGGCCTCGGACTCTCGATCGTACGGGACATTCTGCGGATGCACGGCTGCTCGATCCGCGCCGAGGGCAAGGAGGGCTCGGGCGCCACGTTCACCTTCACGCTGCCCGGAATCGGCAGCAAGACCGTGACCGAGGATCCCGGCGACGAAGCTCCGGTTCAGACGCCGTCGCCTGCCGGCGTGGAGTCACCGGAGATCGTCGTGGAGCCTCCGGCTCCCGCCCCCGAGGCGCCGTCGGAAGGATCGGCGACTGTCGTTACTCCACGAGCCGGCGCCCCTGAGAAGAGCGAACGCCGCCGCTTGCGGATCATCCGGCCCCATCAAGAATCCTGAGCGGCAACCCTGCGCTGACGCGCGGCCTCGAACAGCAGCGCCGCCGAGGCTGCGCTGACCGACAGGCTCTCCACGCCGGGACTCATCGGGATACAGAGCTGGGCGTCGAGCCCCTGGCGCAGCGACTCCGACAGTCCCGATCCCTCGGAACCGAAGAACAGGGCCAGGGGTTGCCCCAGGTCGAACCGGTCGTAGGGGATGCCCCCTCGTCGAACGGTGCCCAGGCGCAGGATCCCGTCCTCGCTGAGGGCTGCCGCGACCCGTCCCGCATCTCCGAATCGCACGGGAAGGCGGAAGATCGAGCCCATGGTTCCCCGGATCGTGCGCGGATGGTAGAGATCGGCGCCGTTGCCCGTGGCGTAGAACATGGTCGCACCCGCGGCATCGGCGGAGCGGATCATCGCGCCCAGGTTCCCCGGGTCCTGTACGCCCTCGGCGACCACCCACAGCGGCGCACCCTCCCGCGGTTCCGGAGGTGTCTCCGGCCGTTCGACGATCGCGACGATCGGCTGGGCGGACCGGGCGTCCTGGGCCGCCACCAGTGCCTCGTCGTCGGCTTCCAGCAGCGGCACGTCCCGAGCACGCAACCCATCGAGTAGTTCCAGTCCGCCTGGTGACCCGAGCAGTCGCGCCGACCAGACCACGCTGCGGATCGGCGCGTCGGCGGTCAGCGCTTCGCCGACCAGGTGCAGACCCTCGGCAACCATCGCCCGTTCGGCATCCCGCAAGCGGCGGTCGCGACGCAGCTCGCGAAGGTGACGTAGTGCCGGGTTGCGCTTTCCGGCGGGGGATCGGTCGCTCAACGTGGTCTGCTCCTCGAGAGGTTGCTCTACGCGTTTCCAGGTCGCTGGACCATGATAGACTCCGCCATCGCCCGATGGTTCGGGCCGCACTCGTCGTGCGACATGGAGACCTCGTGTTGTCCCGCGTCATCCCGGTCAACCCGGCCAATCCCCGAGAAGAACGGGTGCAGGAATCGGTCGCCGAACTGCGCAAGGGGGGAGTGCTCGCGATCCCCACCGAGACGTTCTACGGGCTCGCTGCCGACGCGGAAAACGCCGAGGCGGTGGCCCGGCTGAACAACCTCAAGGGCAAGGACGATCGTTCGCCGATCCTGCTGCTGGTCGCCGATGTCGAGCAGGCCCGGGCGGCCGCCGGTGAGGTGCCTCCCAGGTTCGAAAAACTCGCCGCGATGTTCTGGCCGGGACCGTTGACCCTGGTCCTGCCCGCCGGCCCCCGGTTGCCCGAGCGGATCGGTGGAGGCACCGGCACCGTCGGACTGCGGGTGCCCGGCCTGGGGCTGCCCCGCCGGCTGGCGGGAGCCCTCGAGCGGCCGATCACCGGCATCAGCGCCAACCGCAGCGGCCAGCCGGCCTCCCGTACCGCCGCCGAGGTGGCCCAGGCCCTCCCCGAGGGGATCGATCTGATCCTGGATGGGGGGCCGACCCCCGGGGGTGCCCCGTCGACGGTGCTCGACCTGACCCGCGAGCATCCCCGGCTGCTGAGGGAGGGCGCCGTTCCGCTCTCGGCGTTGCGCCGCTATCTCGACGATATTTGAACGCCGACAACCTCGATGCTGCAGCTATAGGGTCTTTCCTGTAACATTTACATGTTGCTTGAGAGCCGAGGAGACGATCGCTGCGGGCCGATCCGATGGTGAAGCCCGGAGAGGAAAGTCCGAACTCCGCAGGGCAGCGCGCTGGGTAACCCCCAGGCCCGGTGACGGGACGGAAAGTGCAGCAGAGAGTAGACCGCCCGCGGTTGCTCCCGGAACGGGCCACCTTGTTCCGGCGTCTCACAGTGACTGCGGGTAAGGGTGAAACGGTGCGGTAAGAGCGCACCAGCACCGGCGGCGACGTCGGTGGCTTGGCAAACCCCGCGCGGAGCAAGACCAAATAGGGGAGCGTTCGAGGTCGGCCCGACCGAAGCTTCCGGGTAGGTCGCTGGAGGGTCTTCGGACCCGTAGATGAATGATCGTCCTTCGGCACCGGCGTTCGACAGAGCGGCGGTGCCGGGGAACAGAATTCGGCTTATGATCGGCTCGATAGCGGCACCGATCCTATCGGTGCGCCGGGTGGCAGGCCCCGGTGGGAGAGGGAAGTCTCGGAGTGAGCGTCCGAAAGCGCAGACCGCTCCTGGCTCGCGGAGACGGTGTCGGAGTGGTCGCGACCGGGTTCCCGGTTCGCCACGAGGCCTACGCCGCGGGGCTCCGTTGGCTGCGCCGTCGCTACCGCGTCGTGACCGGTGATCACGTCGAGGCCGCAGAGGGCTACCTTGCAGGCGACGACGACCGTCGTATCGCCGACCTCAACCGCATGTTTCGCGACCCCGATCTCGCGGCGGTCTGGTTTGCCCGGGGCGGCTACGGCACCGCGCGTCTATTGGAGCGGGTCGATTGGCGCGCGCTGCGCCGCCATCCGAAACTCCTGATCGGCTACAGCGACCTGACCGCTCTCTTTGCGCCGGCGCGGAAGCGTTCCGGCGTGCGTTGCCTCTACGGTCCGGTGGTCGAAGAACTCGCCGACGCCGGAGCGGCCAACCGGCGTTGGCTCGACAGCATGTTGCGCGGGGATCGAACCGAGCTGCGCCTGCGCAAGCGGGACATCTGGGTCCCGGGCAAAGCGGCCGGCACCCTGGTCGGCGGCAATCTGGTCGTGCTCAATCATCTGCTCGGCACCCGCTTCGCCGAGGACACCCGGGACGGGATCCTGTTCCTCGAGGAGATCGGCGAGGAGACCTACCGCATCGATCGGATGCTGACCCAGTGGCGGCAGTCCGGCGGTTTGCGCGGGCTGCGCGGTGTGGTGCTCGGCGCCTTCGTCGGCCACCAGCGGACCAAGCCGTTCCCACCTGATCGCGATCTGCGGCAGGTGTTGCTCGAGGCGTTCGAACCCCTCGGCATTCCGGTGGTTGCGGGAGTCCGAGCGGGCCACGTCCGCGGCAAGCGGGCGATGCCCCTGGGCGGCCGGGTGACCATCGACGCACCGGCGCGCCGGCTTCGATTCGATCCTGCCGCGCCATGAGCGCCCGGCGGCTGCGGATCGATCTCGCCTACGACGGCACCGAGTACTGCGGCTGGCAGTTCCAGCCCCGGGACCGAACGGTTCAGGGAGTGCTCGAGCAGGCGCTGACCCGGCTGCAGGGGGACCGGCCGGCGAGAGTGCGCGGTGCCGGCCGCACCGATTCGGGGGTCCACGCCCTCGGTCAGGTAGCGGACGTGCTGCTGGATACCGACGAGACCGACGATCGCCTGGAGCACGCTCTCGCCAGGCTGCTGCCCGGCGATGTGCGCGCGACCCGGGTGCGCACCGTTGCCGAGGACTTCCACGCGCGGAAGCACGCCCGCTCCAAGAGCTACATCTACCGCCTGGATCGATCCCGTCGCGGCGATCCCTTCCGTTTGCGATTCGCGAGCCACCTGCCCGGCGCCCTCGACGAGGCGCGCCTGGACGCGGCGCTGGCGCGGCTCCCGGGCCGGCGGGACTGGTCCGGCTTTACCGCCGCCGCCTGCACCGTCGAGGACCGGGTGCGCACCCTTACCGAGGCGTCCTACGTGGAGTCGGACCGGGGCGAGGGGCTGTTCCGCTTTCGGGCCGACGGGTTTCTGACCTACATGGTTCGCAACCTCGTCGGTACCCTGGTCGAGATCGCCCGGGGGCGGATGACGCCCGAGATCGTCGATCTTATGTTGGAGACCGGCGACCGTTCGCTGGGCCCGCCGACCGCCGAGGCGAAAGGGCTCTGTCTCGAGCAGGTGGCCTATCCGGCTTGTTACGATCCGGGAGCCAACGAGCCGTCCACCGACGGCGCATAGGAGAGGTCGTGGGAGAAGTTCTGGTCACCGGCGGCGCCGGGTACATCGGCAGCCACATCGTGCGGCGGCTGGTCGAGACCGGCCGCACGGTGGTCGTGATCGACAACCTGTCCGAGGGCTCCGAGAAGGCGCTTCCCGGTGAGGTCGAGCTGGTCCGCTCCGACTTTGCCGATCGCGCGCGGCTCGACGAGCTGTTCGGCAAGCGCGAGATCCGCCACGTGATTCACATGGCCGCGCTGGCGCTGGTCGGCGACTCGGTCTCCGACCCGGCGACCTACTACCGTCAGAACGTGGTGGGCAGTCTGGCGCTGCTCGAGGCCGCTCGAGAGCATCAAGTCGAGGGCATCGTCTTCTCCAGCACCGCGGCGACCTACGGCAACCCGGTCAGCCTGCCGATCGACGAGGAGCATCCGACCCGCCCGACCAACCCCTACGGTGAGACCAAGCTGGCTTTCGAGCGGGCTCTCTCCTGGTACCGGAACGCCTACGGCCTGCGCTATGTCGCCCTGCGCTACTTCAATGCGGCAGGGGCGCACCCGGACGGGGATATCGGCGAGTTCCGCCGCCGCGAAACCCATCTGATTCCCCGTCTGCTGCGCGGGATTCTCGCCGGTGAGGAGACCGTCGTCCCGATCTTCGGCACCGACTATCCGACCACCGACGGCACCTGCGTGCGGGACTACGTCCACGTGGTCGACCTTGCCGAGGCCCATGTCCATGCCTTGCGGGCACTGGAACAGGGCGGGATGGAAGGGGAGTCGTTCAATCTGGGGAACGGCGAGGGTTTCTCGGTCCGCGAGGTGGTCGACATGGTCGGCAAGGTCACCGGCCGCCGCCCGAAGACCGAGGATGCCCCCCGTCGGGCGGGAGATCCGCCGATTCTCGTGGCCTCGGCGGCCCGGGCCCGGGAGCGTCTGGGCTGGCAGCCCAGGCTGCCGACCCTGGGGGAGATCGTCCAGACCGCCTGGAAGTGGCACGAAAGCCACCCCCGGGGCTACGAGAGCTGACCCCCGGAGCCGGTTGAACCGCCCCCCGATCGGCATTACTATTCGCCCGGCGAATCAGGCCGTTTCGGCCTATTTCCTGATGCCGATAAGGGTGGGGCAGATCTCGAGATGAATCTTCCGCCGGAGATGGTGGCGCGAGGGAGCGAGGAGGAGCGCCTCGCCGCAGGGCTCGACCCCGCCCGCCTGCCCCGCCACGTTGCCGTGATCATGGACGGCAACGGTCGCTGGGCCAAGGGGCGCTTCCTGCCCCGGGTCGCCGGTCACCGGGCCGGCGTGCAGTCGGTCCGCGAGACCATCGAAGGCAGCGCGCGGCTGGGCATCGAGGTCCTGACCCTCTACGCCTTCTCCAAGGAAAACTGGAAGCGGCCCCGAGCCGAAGTCGACACCCTGATGGGGCTGTTGCGCGAATACCTCCGCCGGGAGCGTCAGGCGCTGCGAGACAACAACATCCGGCTCAAGGTCATCGGCCGGCTCGACGACCTGCCCGCTTCTGTCCGTGCCGAGGTGACCGAAGCGGTGGAGTACCTCTCCGAGAACGACGGGATGCAGCTCAACATCGCGCTCTCCTACGGCGGGCGTGCCGAGCTCGTCGATGCCTGCCGCCGCATGCTGGCCGAGGGAATCGATCCGGCTTCCGTCGACGAGGACACCGTCGATCGCTACCTGTACACCGCCGGCTGCCCGGATCCCGACCTGTTGATTCGCACCAGCGGAGAGATGCGGATCTCCAACTTCCTGCTCTGGCAGATCGCCTACTCCGAGATCTGGATCACCGACACCCTCTGGCCCGACTTCAAGCTGCGGCACCTGCTCGAAGCGATCACCGCCTACCAGGGCCGTGAGCGCCGCTTCGGCGGGACGTCGTCGTCGCGTTCGGAACAGTCCGCCGCGGCCGCCAGGGGCTGACCCTACCCGAGATGCGGCGTGTCCTGACCGCGGCGGTCCTGATCGCCCTGCTGGTAACGGCGATCGAGTGGCTCGGCTCCGGGTTCTCGGTCGTCTTCGCCGCAATCGTCGTACTTGCCGGCACCTGGGAGTGCCTGCGGCTTTGCGAACGCGCGGGCGGGAGGCCGCTCAAGGGGCTCGCCATGCTCACGGCGTTGGCCCTGGCCTGGTCGGCCACCGGGTCCGAGCCTCGCCTCGATTCCCTGGCGGTGCTGTGGGTCGGCATCGCGCTGACCCTGATCCTCGTGATGTGGCAGGAGAACGAGCCCTCGAAGATGCTCGTCAACGCACTGCACACTCTGTTCCCCGTGGTGTTCGTCGCCTTCGGCCTGAGCTATCTGGTTCGGCTGGGCGAGGTCGGCGGGGAGTGGGGTAGAGACCTGCTGTATCTCCTGTTCGTCTGCGTGGCCCTCGCCGACACCGCTGCCTTTTTCGTCGGCTCGGCCGTCGGCAAGCACCGGATGGCGCCTTCGATCTCGCCCAAGAAGAGCTGGGAGGGGGCGGTCGGCGGCCTGACCGGGAGCCTGCTGGGCGGGTTGGCGGCCCATTTCTGGTTCTTCCAGGAGCTGGCGCTGGTCCACGCGCTGATCCTCGGGGTGACCCTCGGATTGCTCGGAATCCTGGGCGATCTGGCCGAGAGCATGTTGAAGCGGGCGGTGGGCGCCAAGGATTCGTCGTCGATTCTGCCGGGGCACGGAGGGGTTCTGGACCGGGTGGATAGCCTGCTGTTCGCCGGGCCGTTCCTCTACTACTACTATCTCTACGTGCTCGGCCCCGGAGTTACGACCTGATGGATCGTCTGATCAACATCCTGCAGATCGTCGGCGCGTTCCTGGTGATGCTGGGACCGCTGATCGTGATCCATGAGTTCGGCCACTTCATCGTGGCCAAGGGGCTTCGTATCGGCGTTCCGGTCTTCTCGGTCGGGCTGGGGCCGCGGCTGTTCGGGTTCCGGCGCGGAGGGACCGACTACCGCATCTCGGCGATTCCCCTGGGCGGCTACGTCCGGCTCAAGGGGGACGAGGCTGACGAACATCGCAGCGGCGCGCCGGACGAGTTCCTGATGCGTCCGCGTTGGCAGCGCTTCCTCGTATTCGTCGCCGGAGCCGCGTTCAACATCGCGCTGGCGCTGTTTCTCACCTGGCTCGTCTTCTGGATCTACGGCGTCAACGAGATCCCGTCGGCGGATACCTACCCGGTGGTCCAGAACCTGGAGCGGGGCGGCCCTGCCGAGGTCGCTGGGGTTCAGGTCGGCGATTCGGTGATCTCCGTCGGCGGCAGCGATCTCCGTGGTGACCCGGACCAGGTGCTGCTCAACCAGATCATGCTGCGGCCCGAGCAGATGGTCTCGGTGGTCGTCGAGCGCGACGGAGAGCAGCTGACCCTGCCCCTCCAGGTCGGGGCCGATGAACGGTCCAGCCTCGGCGTGGCCGGTTGGTTGGTGCGCCTGGTCTCCACCGAGCCCTCTCATGGCCGGGTGGTCGAGGTGCTCGACGGAGCGGCCCGCAGGGCCGGCGTACAGGAGGGGGACCTGATCGTCGGCGCCGACGACATGCGGCCCCTCACCGAACTGGAACTGCGCCAGCTCCTGGCCTCGAGTCCCGGCCGGGAGGTGATGCTGCACCTGGAGCGTGACGGCTCCGAGTTGTCTCTCGCGGTGGTGCCCGAGGAACAGGATGGACAAGGGTTCATCGGCGTGTCGCTCCAGCCGTCGAATCTGGTGCACCGCTCCTTTTCCGCCGGTGAGGCATTCAGCCAGGCGGTCACCGTCAACATCGACCTGTCCCAGACGTTGTTCCGCACGCTCAAGGCGTTGGTCGGTGGTCAGATCGGGGTCAAGGCGCTGTCCGGCCCGATCGAGATCGCCCAGGTGTCCCGCCGCGCGGTGCAGAGCGGCATGCAGACCGCGCTGTGGTTCATGGCCTTCATCAGCCTGCAGCTCGGCATCCTCAACCTGCTGCCGATCCCGGTTCTCGACGGGGGGCACATCCTGATCCTCGCCGTCGAGGGGGTGATGCGCCGCGAGCTCTCGATCGCGATCAAGGAGCGGGTCATGCAGGTCGGGCTGCTGTTCTTGCTCGTCTTCTTCGTCGTGGTGCTCTACCTCGACGCCACCAAGGCGGGGCTCGGCTTCTAGTCCGGTTCCCTCCGTCCTCCCACGGACGCCGGCGTCCGCCGCCGGACGGCCGATCGGCCGCCCCCCGAACGAAATCCCTCGAGCCTCGCCCGGCCACGGCTGGCACCGGCGTTGCTGTCCTCGTTCCCGTTCGGGGCGGTTGCGGCGGGCGGTAGGCGTCCACCCGACCGTGCCCCATCGAAGCGGGCAACCGCACGAGGAGCCGAGGATGAATCATCGATCGTCGAGAGCGAGCAGTTGGGTCCTGCTCTTGATCGCCTGCACCCTGCTGGCCGGCATGGCGCCGGCAACTGCTGCCGAAGGCAAGGCGGAACGGATCGACCTGAACAAGGCCAGCGCGGAACAGCTGGTCACCCTACCCGGAGTCGGCCCGGCGATCGCCAAACGGATCGTCGCCTTCCGCGAAGAGAACGGCCCGTTCAAACGGGTCGAGGATCTGTTGAAGGTCCGCGGCGTCGGGGAGAAATCCTTCCAGAAGATCAAGGGCCGGGTCCGCGTCGGGGCGATCCGTTGAGCGCCGGCGCGGCGGGTGTCTCGTTGCCCGAGCTCGTTTTCGGCCTGGGCCTGATCGGGCTGCTCTGCACCATGGCGTTGCCCTCGATCGAGTCCCTGGCCCACCAGGGCCGGGCCGCGGCAGGGGTGCGTCACCTGGGTGCGGAGCTCGAGGCGGTGCGCTGGATGGCTCTGGCCGGTGGAAGGTCTCACGGGCTGTTGTTCGAGAGGAGCGAAGGCGGCTGGGGCTGGCAGCGCGTTGTGGACGGCAACGGCAACGGCATCCGCCGCGCCGAGATCCGTAGCGGAGTAGACCGGCGGCTGGGAGGCGTCCGGCGGTTGTCCCGAGAGGTTCCCGGAGCCCGTCTCGGGTTTCCCGGTCCCGGGCCCTACCCGCGGGTTCCTCCCTCCAGGGGCAGCCTGGGCAATCCCGACGACCCGGTTCGTTTCGGGGGGAGCGACCTGGTTTCCTTCTCACCCCGGGGCAGCGGTACGAGCGGAAGCCTCTACGTGACCTCGGAAAGAGGCGCACTCTACGCGCTGGTGCTCCATGGGCGTACCGCCCGCCAGCGGGTTCGGCGCTACGCCGAAGGGAGCGGGCGATGGATGCCGTGACGGGAGCGGCCCAGCCACCGGGTGCAGGACTCAAGACCCACCGCAGGCTCAAGGCGTTCCGCGCGGTGGATGCCTTCGCCATCGAGGCGTTCCGCGCCGCCCGCCGCCTGCGGGGGGAGGACTGGCGGGACCTCTCCCGGGAGATCCGGCGCACCGTGGCCCGGGGCGGGGGAGCGCTTGTGGCGGCCAGCGCCGGCGACGAGGGCCCGGGGCAAGAGCGCAAGCGGCTCGACGCCGCTCGGGCCTACCTGGCCGAGAGCCGCTACTACCTCTACCTGGCGCGCCGGCTGGGCGTTCTGGATGTCCGGGGCTACCGGACCCTGTGTTCCCGGCACGATTCCGCCGCCCGGGAAATCGAGCTGCTCCTGGGACAAACCGCCGAATGAACGGGAATAGCGGACCCGATCCGCCTCATCGCGCTTGTTGTATCGGGGGAGGCCGGGTGTTACGTTTTCTGGACCATGTATGACCTGCTTCTCCCCGGATCGCTGATCTTCTACGTGATCGGCATCTTCCTGGCCGCTGCAGGTCTGCTCTACCGGGCCGATGCCGCGCGCAACGGAGCGGTCGCAGCCTTCGGCGCCGCGTGGCTACTCCACGGCACGGCGCTGGTCCAGTACGGCATGGCCGCCGGGCGAGTGCCCCTGGCAAACCTCGCCGAGTTCCTGCTGGTTTTCGGTTGGGTCATCCTGACCATTTACCTGATCGTCTGGTTGCGCTTTCAGGTCCACGCGGCCGGCTTGGCCCTGCCGCCGGCCGCTTCGGTTTGCGCCGTGGCCGCCATGGAGTTGCTGGATTCGGCGCGGAGCGATGCGGCCGGTGGAGCCGAAGCTCATCCGGGCCTGTTCCAGTTTCATATCGGGATCTCCACCGTCGGTCTCGGCGTTTTGATCCTGGCGCTGGCCATGAGCGTGATCTACCTGGTTCAGGATCGGGCCCTCAAGGGCAAGCGTGCCGGCGGGCTGCTGGACCGTCTTCCGTCCCTCCAGGCATGCGACCGGATCGGCTACGCCTCCCTCTGGCTCGGGTTCGTCGCTCTGTCCCTGGGGATCGGCACCGGGGTACTGGTCAACGCCGACCTGAACCATCGCCTGGTCGCACTCGATCTCAAACAGGTCATGCCGCTTCTGGCCTGGAGCATCTTCGCGGTGATCCTGGTGTCCCGGTTGGCCTTCGGCATCCGGGGGCGCAAATCCGCCTACATGACCATCGCCGGTGTAGCCGTCGGGCTGCTGGCGGTCGCGGGGATCAACATCTAGATGATCGTCCTGCTCGGCCTCAATCATCGCAGCGCACCGGTGGAGATCCGGGAGCGGCTGGCGTTCGACAGCGGCGGAGTGGCCGAGGCCCTCGGGCGGCTGACCGGACGCTCCGGCGTGCGCGAGGCCTACCTGCTCTCGACCTGCAACCGGGTCGAGGTGCTGGTGCACGGAGACTCGGCCGAGAGCGGGCTTTCCGCCCTGCGCGAGTTTCTCTGCGAGGAGCGGGGCGTCGAGCCGGCGGAGCTCGAGAAGTTCACCTACCACCACGACGGCATCGAGGCGGTGCGCCACCTGTTCCGGGTCACCTGCGGGCTGGACTCGATGATCCTGGGCGAACCGCAGATCGCCGGGCAGGTCAAGCAGGCGTATCTCGCGGCGCGGGAGGCCGGCACTATCGGTTCGGTCCTCGATCGTCTGCTGCAGCAGGCGCTGTCCGGCGCCAAACGGGTGCGCACCGAGACCGGTATTTCACGGCACACCGTGTCCGTGGCCACCACCGCCGTGGAGTTGGCGCGGCAGATCTTCGGCGAGCTCGAAAGCCGCAAGGCTTTGCTGCTCGGTGCCGGGGAAATGAGCGGCCTGGTGGCGACGCACCTTTCGGCGCAGGGGGTGCACGACGTCGTCGTGGCCAGCCGCACCTACAACCGCGCCGAAAACCTCGCCGAGCAGATCGGCGGCCGCGCCGTTCACTGGGACGCGGCCTTGAGCAACCTGCGCGACGTGGACATCGTGATCAGCGGTACCGGCGCGCCGGGGACCGTATTGTCGAAGCGAGACGTTTCCCAGGCGCTGCGCCGCCGCCGCGGCCGGCCGCTGTTCCTGATCGATATCGCGGTGCCCCGGGACATCGATCCTGCGGTCAACCGGCTGGAGTACGCCTACCTCTACGATATCGACGATCTGAACGGTGTCGTCGACAAGAACCTGGACAAACGCAACCAGGCTGCCGAGGAGGCGCGGGTGCTGCTCGAGCGTGAGTGCGCCGGCTTCGAACGTTGGCTCGGTGGCCTGTCGGTCGCGCCGACGATCACCTCCCTGCGCAACGCGTTCCTGGAGTTGGGGCAGCAGGAGGCGGAACGCTTCAAACGCAAGCTCGGTGCATCGGACGAACAGGACGCCGCGTTGCTGGAGCAGCTCGCCCGCTCCCTGGTGCAGAAGCTGCTGCACCGTCCGATCCGGCATCTCAAGGGGTCGGTCGATCGGGGAGACGCCACGATCTCGGCGGCGCTCTACAGGGAGATCTTCGGGATCGACCCCGAAAGCGAGCCCGCCGACGGGCCCGACGCTCCCTCCGGCGACGGGGCGGGGGACGACGCCAAACCGATGGGGCCCCAGGGCATCGTCCGCGGCGGACGCAACGACGGATGAAGCCCTTGATCCTCGGCACCCGTGGCAGCGCCCTGGCCCGTTGGCAGGCAGAGCATGTCGCGGCTTCGCTGCGCGAGGCCCATCCCGGCCTCGAGGTCGAGATCCGGATCATCAAGACCACCGGTGATGTCGACCAACGCAATTCGATCGAAGATGTCGGCGGCCGGGGAGTCTTCGTTCGGGAGATCGAGCAGGCGCTCCTGGAGGGGCGCATCGATCTCGCCGTGCACAGCCTCAAGGATCTCCCGACCACCCAGCCCGACGGACTCCGTCTCGGAGCGATTCCCGAACGGCACGACGCCCGCGATCTGCTGATCAGTCCGGGGGGCGCCCATCTCGAGGGGCTGGCGGAAGGGGCGCGGGTCGCCACCGGTAGCCTGCGGCGGCGTTGCCAGCTCCTGCACATCCGGCCCGATCTCGACGTGGTCCCGGTGCGGGGCAACGTGGACACCCGCCTGCGCAAGCTGTGGGAGGGGCAGTTCGACGCGCTGATGCTTGCGCTTGCGGGCATCGAGCGGTTGGAGCTGCAGTTCGAGGGGGGTGTGCCGCTGGATGTCGAGCGATTCGTGCCCGCGGTCGGACAGGGAGCCCTGGGCATCGAGATTCGCGACGACGACCGGGAGACCGCCGAGCGTGTCGCCGCGTTGGGCCACGCCGACAGCACCTGGCGGGTCACCGCCGAACGGGCCTACCTGCGGCGGCTCGAAGGTGGCTGTCTGGCGCCTGCGGCGGCCCACGGGGTGATGCTCGGCGGTGAGCTGCAGCTCACCGGGGTCGTCGGCGATGCCGACGGCGGCAAGTTGCTGCGCGAGACCATGCGGGGGGCGCCTGAAGAGGCGGAGGCTCTCGGAGTACGACTGGCCGACGCCATGCTCGCCCGCGGCGCCGGCGAGTTGCTGCAAAGCGCGCGGCGGAGCGGCGGTTCCGAGGCGGGCCGCGAACTCGTCGGAAAGAAGTTGTTGCTGACCCGCCCGGTCGGCCGGGGAGGGGACACCCGGGCCCGGCTCGAAGAACTCGGCGCCGAGGTCCTGTCGATCCCGACGATCGCTCTTGCGCCACCCGAGGACATCTCCCCGCTGCGGGCCGCGGTCCGGGACATCGGAAGCTACGCCTGGGTCGTGTTCACCAGTCCGGGCGGGGTGCATTTTTTCTTCGAGCGCCTGCATGCCGAGAACCGTCAGATTCCCCGTCCGGTCCGCCTGGCGGCGGTGGGGCCCGGTACCGCCCGGCAGATCGTCGCCGCCGGCGCCCACGTCTCCTTGATCGCCGACGACGCCCGGGCCGAGGGGCTGTTGGCGGACCTGCAGGCGCGGATCGAGCCCAGCGACCGGGTGCTGATCGTGCGCCCCGAAGTGGGAGGCGACGTGCTCGAGGGTGGGCTTTGCGGGGTCGCCGGACAGGTCGATTCGGTCGTCTGCTATCGCACCGTCGCGGCGCCCCAGGCGGCGGCCGCCGCCGGGGAGTTGATGGCCGGCGGAGTGCACGGCGTGCTGTTCGCCTCCCCCTCCTCCCTTTACGGCCTGCTGGGTGCCACCGAAGGTCCCGAACAGGCCGAGGAGCTGCGGGAGGCTCTCGAGACCGCCGCGCGGGTGGCGATCGGACCGGTCACCGCCGCGGCGATGCTCGAGGCGGGTTTTCCCGCTCGCGAGACCGCGACGGCCCCCACCGCCGGGGCGGTTGCCGAGGCCTTCCGCAAGGCGCTCGCCTGACCGCTGCCGGCGGCGGTTCGGACCGCCGCATCCCCGGGGTTCCCGTGTTACGATGCGCTCTTTCCTGAGGGAGGAGCCGGGTTGGACGGGGTCAAGCGCACACCGCTGCACGACGTGCACGAATCGGCGGGTGGACGGATGGTCGATTTCGCGGGCTGGCGCATGCCGATCCAGTACCGCGGCACCCTGGAGGAACACCGCGCCGTGCGTCAGGCCGCCGGCCTGTTCGACGTCAGCCACATGGGCGAGGCCCGGGTGCGCGGTCCCCAGGCGATCGACTACCTGCAGTGGATCACCTGCAACGACATCTCGAAGCCCAAGCCGGGCCGCGCCCAGTACAACGCGTTGACCACCCCCGAAGGGGGCTTCGTCGACGATCTGCTGATCTACAAGATCGCCGCCGACGATCTGCTGCTGGTGATCAACGCCGGCAACACGCCCAAGGATCTGGCCTGGCTCCAGGAGCAGGCGGGACGGTTCGACGTCGAGGTGACCGACGAGTCGGCGGATTGGTGCCAGCTTGCGCTCCAGGGGCCGAAGGCGGTCTCGATCCTCGAACGCTGCACCGACGTCGAGCTGGCCAAGCTGCGCTACTACTCCTTCCGCCGGGGGGACGTCGCCGGTGCCTCGTGCATCGTTTCCCGCACCGGCTACACCGGCGAGGACGGATTCGAGGTCTACGGGCCCGCCGACGCCGCCGTCGGATTGTGGAACGCCGTGATGGAGGCGGGTGCGGCCGACGGGCTGCAGCCGGTGGGTCTGGGCGCTCGCGACACCTTGCGCCTCGAGGCCAAGATGGCGCTCTACGGCAACGACATCGACGAGAGCACTACGGTGCTCGAGGCGGACCTGGGCTGGATCGTCAAGTTGGCCAAGGGAGACTTCATCGGCCGCGACGTGCTGGCGCGCCAGGCCGAAGAAGGCGTTCAGAAGCGATTGGCCGGATTCGAACTCGGCGGCCGGCGCATTGCCCGCCACGACTATCCGGCGGTGCACGACGGCAAGGTCGTGGGCCGGGTGACCAGCGGCACCTTCGCGCCGACTCTCGAGAAGAGCATCGGCCTGTGTTACCTCCCGGTCGAATTGACCGAGCCGGGAACCCGTTTCGAAGTGGACTGTCGCGGCCGCGCCGAGCCGGCCACGGTGGTTCCGACCCCGTTCTACAAGAGAGATGCCTGACCCCGGGCCTAGCGGAGGGAACTGACGCGATGCATCCTGACGATCGCAAGTACAGCAAGGACCATGAGTGGATTCTCGTCGACGGCGAAACCGGCACCGTCGGCATCACCGACTTCGCTCAGAAGGAACTCGGCGACATCGTCTTCGTCGAGCTTCCGGAAACCGACCAGTCCGTCGACAAGGACGGGGCCCTCGGCAGCATCGAATCGGTCAAGTCGGTCTCGGAGATCTTCCTGCCCGTCAGCGGCACGGTGACCGAGGTCAACGAAGCGTTGAACGATTCCCCGGAGACGGTCAACAGCGACCCGCACGGCGACGGCTGGTACTGCAAGATCACCCTGAGCAATCCGGCGGAACTCGACGACCTGATGGATGCCGAGGCCTACGAGAAGTTCATCGCCGGCTAGGCCGGGATCCGGTTCGCGCCCGGCGGCCGGCCCGCCCCGGCCCGCGCGGGGTCTGGACAATCCGTATATGATGCTCTGTTCGGAGCGGACCGCGCGGGTCTGGCCGCTGCGTCCGTCTCCCGGGAGGTGCGTATGGCCGGCGAGATGAAGATCGCTCCGACCGGACGTGGCACGGAAAGCCTGAGCCCGTTCGTCCGCAGACACATCGGCCCCGGAGAAGACGAGCTCGAGCAGATGCTCGAGAAGGTCGGCGTCGATTCCCTGGACAGTCTGATCGACCGGGCGATTCCCGATTCGATCCGCCTGCGGGAACCGCTGTCCCTTCCTCCTGCCGTCGACGAGCGGGAGGCCCTGGAGGATCTCGGCGACCTGGCCGGCCGCAACCGCCGGCTGCGCTCGATGATCGGCATGGGCTACGCCGATTGCGTCACCCCCTCGGTGATTCGCCGGACCATTCTGGAAAACCCCGGCTGGTACACCGCCTACACGCCGTACCAGGCGGAGATCTCCCAGGGCCGGCTCGAAGCGCTGCTCAACTTCCAGACGATGGTCGCCGAGCTGACCGGGTTCGAAGTGGCCAACGCGTCGCTGCTCGACGAGGCGACCGCCGCCGCCGAGGCGATGACCCTTTGCCGCCGCGCTCGCCGTAGCAAGGGAGGCGAGGTGTTCCTGGTCTCCGATCGCTGCCATCCCCAGACCATCGCCGTGGTGCAGACCCGGGCCGAGGCGATCGGCATCGCCGTCGAGGTCGGGCCCCACTCGGAGTTCGACTTCAGGGAAGGGGTCTTCGGGGCGCTGGTGCAGTACCCGGATACCGATGGCTCGGTCGACGACTTCGCCGCGCTCTGTGACCGGGCCCACGAGGCGGACGCCATGGTCGTCGTGGCCACCGACCTGCTGGCGCTGACCCTGCTCAAGGCTCCAGGCGAGTTCGGCGCCGACGTGGCCATCGGCAACTCCCAGCGGTTCGGCGTACCCCTCGGATACGGCGGGCCTCACGCGGCCTTCCTGGCCAGCCACTCCAAGCTCACTCGCCAGCTTCCCGGCCGGTTGATCGGTGTCTCCCGGGACGCCGAGGGGCGCTCGGCGTTCCGCATGGCGCTCCAGACCCGGGAGCAGCACATCCGCCGGGACAAGGCCACGAGCAACATTTGCACCGCCCAGGTGCTGCTGGCGGTCATCGCGTCGATGTACGCGGTCTACCACGGGCCCGAGGGGCTGAAGGGGATCGCCACCCGGGTGCGCCGCTACGCCGCGGCCCTGGAAGGGCTGCTGGCCGGCGGGGGATTCACCGTCCGTGGTGGGTTCGACACCCTGAAGGTCGATGCCGGCCAGCGGGCCGACAGCGCCTTCGAGGCCGCCGCCGCCAAGGGAATCAACCTGCGCCGTCACGATGACGGGCAGCTGGGGATCAGCCTGGACGAGACCACCCGGCCCGAGGATCTGCAGGACCTGGCCCTGGCCTTCGGCCTGTCGCCGGACGACGACGCGGTCTCGGCGGCGATTGCCGCCGCCGACGGGGAGCCTCCGGCCGCGATGCGCCGCCAGAGCGGTTTCCTCGGCCACCCGGTGTTCAACAGCTACCACTCCGAAACCGAATTCCTGCGCTACACCCATCGACTGGAGATGCGTGATCTGGCGCTCAACACCTCGATGATCCCGCTGGGCTCCTGCACCATGAAGCTCAACGCGGCCACCGAGATGTATCCGATCAGCGATCCCGGTTTCGCCGGCCTGCACCCCTTCGCTCCGGTCGAACAGGCCGAGGGCTACCGGGAGATGTTCGACCGGCTGGAAGACTGGCTGGCGGACATTACCGGCATGACGGCGGTCTCCCTGCAGCCCAACTCCGGGGCTCAGGGGGAGTACGCCGGCCTGCTCGTGATCCGCGCCTATCACCGGGCCAGGGGTGACGAGCACCGCAACGTCTGCCTGATTCCCCAGTCGGCCCACGGCACCAACCCGGCCAGCGCTTCCCTCGCGTCGATGAAGGTGGTGGTGGTCGCCTGCGACGACCAGGGCAACATCGATGTCGGCGACCTGCGGGCCAAGGCCGAGCAGCACCGGGAGAACCTGGCCGCGCTGATGGTGACCTACCCCTCGACCCACGGCGTGTTCGAGGAGGCCATCGGCGAGATCTGCTCCGTCGTCCACGAGTGCGGCGGCCAGGTCTACATGGACGGCGCCAACATGAACGCCATGGTCGGCCTCTGCCGTCCGGGTGAGTTCGGTGCCGACGTGTTGCACCTGAACCTGCACAAGACCTTCTGCATTCCGCACGGCGGCGGCGGTCCGGGCATGGGGCCGATCGCGGTGGGCGCCCACCTCGCGCCCTTCCTGCCGAGCCACCCGCTGGTCAAGGTCGGCGGCGAACAGGCGATCGGTCCGGTCTCGGCGGCGCCCTGGGGCAGTCCGAGCATCCTGCCGATCTCCTATGCCTACATCGCGATGATGGGAGCGGACGGACTGACCCGGGCCAGCCAGATCGCGATCCTCAACGCCAACTACGTCGCTCGCCGGCTGCAGGGCCACTACAACCTGCTCTACACCAACCGCGAGGGCTTCGTCGCCCATGAGTGCATCGTCGATCCGCGCCCCTTCAAGGACAGCGCCGGCATCAGCGCCGAGGACATCGCCAAGCGTCTGATGGACTACGGCTTCCATGCGCCGACCATGTCCTTCCCGGTGGCGGGTACGCTGATGATCGAACCGACCGAGAGCGAGGCCAAGGCCGAGCTCGACCGCTTCTGCGACGCGATGATCTCGATTCGCGAGGAGATTCGTGAGATCGAGGCGGGTGCCGCCGATCGCGAGAACAACGTGCTGCGGCACGCGCCCCACACGGCGGCGGCAGCGACGGCGGATACCTGGGACCGTCCCTACTCCAGGGAAAAGGCGGTGTATCCGCTCTCCTGGGTGCGTGACGCGAAGTTCTGGCCGGCGTCGGCCCGGATCGACAACGCCCACGGCGACCGTCACCTGATGTGCAGCTGTCCGCCGATGGAGGCCTACGCCGAGTAGCCGGGGGAACGCGGTGTCGACTCAGTCGTCGCCGCGGTGGATCAGGTCGAACAGGTTCTGGCCGAGCTCCTCGAACAGGTCGGGCAGGATCTCGACCGGCAATCCGACCACGTTGGTCCACGAGCCCTGGATCGCCTCGACCAGTACCGCGCCAAGTCCCTGGATGCCGTACCCGCCGGCCTTGTCCAGCGGTTCCCCGGTGGCGACGTACCAATCGACGGTGGCGTCGTCGAAGCGGCGGAAGCGCACCAGGGTGCGGCCGACGGCGGTAGCGATCCGCCCGCCGTCGCTTCCCTGGATGCAGACGCCGGTCAGCACCTCGTGGGTCCGGCCCCGCAGCATGCGCAGCATTTCACCGGCTTCGTCGGCGTCGGCGGGCTTGCCGAGCATCTTGCCGTCGCAGACCACCTCGGTGTCCGCACCGAGCACCAGTGCTCCGGGAGCGTTGAGTTCCTGGACCACCGCCTTGGCCTTCTCGAAGGCCAGCCGCCGAACGGTCTCCGCCGGGGTCTCTCCCTCCCGGGTCTCCTCATCGAGCCCCGATGCCCGGGTCTCGGGAGCGAGCCCCAGTCGACGCAGCAACTCGAGCCGCCTGGGGGAGGCGGAGGCGAGGATGATGCGGAGGGTGGTCGTCTGGTGCATGGAAACGGAATTCTACACAGGGGGCGGGCCGGAGGGAGACCGGTTTGTTGCAGTTGCCGCCGGTTTCTTATAATTGACTTATCCGCTGGTCGGGGCTACGGGCCCGGCAACCGGCGGCCCGGCCGCTTGTACGTGTCTTTTACTTGCGGAAACCCCGGATAGGCGACAGCCTCTCCATGTGCCCGGCGGTTCTGTCCGAGCCGGGTTCCTGCCCCGTTTTCCGGACACCGGTCGCGGGGTTTGGTAGGTTACGAATGCATCGCGGGTCGGCGCCGAACCGATGGCGGCCGGCCGGCTGGAGGCAGCACCTTGAGCACGAGAATCATGCGAACGGCCGTGGCCGTCCTGACGGTGGCCCTGCTCGCGACCGGCGCCGCCTGGGCCCAGACCCAGGCCGGTGGTCTGGTGAAGCCGGGCAAGGATCCGGGCCTGCACCTGATCTACACCGGGGACGTGATCGGCTATCTCGAACCCTGTGGCTGAAAAAAGAACCCCTCAGGGGGCCTGGCCCGGCGGGCCTGGCTAATCGACAAGCTGGAACAAAACTTCGGAACGGCGCCGCGTCTGTTGGTCGACAGCGGCAACTGGACCGGCAACCCCGATGCTGAAGGGGAAGCCAAGACCAAGGCCCTGATCGAGGGCATGGGCAAGCTCGGCTACGCCGCGGCGAACGTCGGCACCAAGGACCTGTCCCTGGGCTACGACGCGTTCCTGGCCAACACCAAGGGGGCCGCGTTCCCCTTCGTCTCGGCCAACATCGTGCGCCAGGACACCGGCGAGCCGGTGTTCAAGCCCTACGTGATCGTCGAGGCCGAGGCTCCCAAGGGGGGCAAGAAGCTCAAGGTCGGCATCGTCGGCGCTGCGCGCTACAACCCGCTGTTTTCCAAGGCGGGTCCCGACGGCGCCAACCTGGTGATCAAGAAGCCCGATGACGTGGTGCGGCCCTACATCGAGGAGGTGCGGGACAAGGTCGACGTGGTGGTCATGTTGGCTGCGCTGCACAAGGAAGAGGCCAAGCGCATCGTGCGTACCGTCCCCGGGATCGACATCGTGGTCGGCTCCTACGGGGGCCTGTACACCACCCGTGAAGACCGTCACAACGACAGCTGGCTGCTCTATTCGGGCAACCAGGGCAAGCGCTGCGGCGAGAGCCGCCTGTACTTCGGCGGCGGGGGCAAGATCGCCTCGGTGGACACCTACATCCACCTGCTGGGCGCGATCTATCCTGCCGAGCAGAGCATGCTCGACTGGGTCAACGGTGTGGTCGCCAAGCTGCCCAAGAGCGGGACGGCCGGCGCGGCTGCTGCGGCGGGGGGCCGTTGAGCGAACCCTCGGGTAGGGTGCTGGCCCTCGATCTCGGCGAAGTCCGTATCGGCATCGCGCTCTCCGACCTGCTCGGAGTCACGGCGCAGCCGGTAGGCAACATCGAGCGCGAGGGCAAGCGCCGCAACCTGGCGGCGATCCGCGACCTGATCGAGGAGCACGAGGTCCGCCGAATCGTGATCGGTAACCCGTTGCTGCTGTCGGGAGACGCGGGAACCGCGACCGAACAGGCCGAGGCCTTCGCCGCGCAACTGCGCGACCGCTTCCCGGAGATTCCCGTCGAGTTGTGGGATGAGCGGCTGACCACCGTCGAGGCCGAGCGCGCGATGATCGGCGGCGGTGTACGCCGGGGCAAACGCCGCAAGGTGATCGATGCTCTGGCGGCGACGCTGATCCTGCAGAGCTACCTCGACTCCCAGGCCGTCGATCTCGACGGCCCGCTGCCTTTTTCATGAAGATCGCGTTGAGAATCGCGGCTGCACTGGCGCTGCTGGCTGCCGGCGTTGCAGCCTTCGTCCTGTTCCAGGGCTATCGCGAGCTCCACCGTCCCTACGCCGCCTGGCAGGGGGACGAGGTGGTCGTGGAGCTGCCCCGGGGCATGGCCGCGGCCACGATGCTCGAGCGCCTGAGCGAAGCGGGTGTCCTGACCCGGGCGCTCCCCGGCCGGGTCTGGCTGCGTCTCAAGGGCAGCGCCGGTTCCCTGCGGGCAGGGGAGTACCGCTTCCACCAGGCCGCCTCGGCGGTTCAGGTCCTCGAGCGGCTTCAGCGCGGCGACGTGCTGCTGCATCCGGTCACGATCCCGGAAGGGCTGGTGATGGAGGAGATCGCCCAACGGTTCGCCGATGCCGGTGTGGCCGAGTACGAGCCGCTGCTGGCCGCGATGCAGGACCCTGCGCCGATTCACGACCTGGTGCCCGAGGCAGAGCATCTCGACGGCTATCTCTTTCCCGATACCTACCACTTCCCCCGGGGGGAGGATCCTCGCCGCATCGTGGCGGCGATGGTCGCCGGCCTGCGGGAGATCGTCGACAAGGACTACATCGCCCGTGCGGCGGAGGCCTCGCTCAGCGTGACCGACGCGGTGGCGCTGGCGTCGATGATCGAAAAAGAGACCGGGGTGCCCGATGAGCGCTGGCGCATCTCCGGCGTCTTCCACAACCGGTTGCGCCGGGGCATGAAGATGCAGTGCGATCCCACCGTGATGTACGGGATGCTGCGAGCCGGCACGCCGGTCAAGCGGCTGCTGCGCAAACATCTCGACCACGACTCACCCTGGAACACCTACGTGATCGGCCGCTTGCCGGTGAGCCCGATCTGCAATCCCGGTCGAGAGAGTCTCGACGCGGCGATCCGGCCGCTGGACACCCGGGAACTCTACTTCGTGGCGGCCCCCGGCGGCGGGCACACCTTCTCGGAGAGCCTCGCCGAGCACCAGCGCGCGGTCAACGTCTGGTACCGCCATCTGCGCGCCTCTCGCTAGCGCCCCATCCCGCAACAGTCGCCCGCGGTTCCCGGACCGCTCCTCGGTAACGGCGCGGTCATCCCGGCTACGTTTTCCGCCGGATCCCCGGTCCCGGCAGGCGCCGATTACCCCGTGAACAGGGGACTCCGGCTCTTGGCCACCCCTTTGCAAACTCGAGGGCCAGGCGGCCGTGCGGCCAAGCGCCCGGGCGCCTGGGCGGGGCCGTCCCCACCGGACCCGCATGCCGGACCGGAGCGGGCGGACACGGTCAGCTTCCCAGACCCTCCCGGGAAGATGCCCGAGCCCTTTCCCCTCCCTGATAGGACCCGCCGTCTGCGCCGGTCCGGCGCTTTTCCTGCCGATCTCCCGATGGGGACGGACTACAATCCCCGGCCATGAGCGGGCGGCGGCGCAAGGCAGGGTTCGAGCGGCTGGGGCGCACCTCGGTGCGCGGGGAGCAGTTGCCGCGGCGACTCGAGATCGAACTCCAACTGGTCGATCGCTGGCGCCGGGTGGCGGGCGAGGCGGTGGCGCGCCGGGCCCGTGTGCTCGGGATCCGGCGGGGCACCCTGGAGGTCTTCCTCGAGCCCGGACGCGGCGCCGAGGGGAGCTGGGATACCGTTCTCGAGGAGTGCGTTCCCCAACTGGCGGCGCGCCTCGCCGAACAGCATCCGGACCTGGGGATCCGCCGGGTGCGGCTGATGCGCGAGGGAGAGCGGGAAACACCCCCTTCGAGAAAGCTACCGGCCCCGCTTCCGGCCGAGCTTTCCGCCCTTTCCGCCTCTTCGGTCGAGCCCCGGGAGGCGCCGGCCCGGAAAGCCTCGCTTCCGGTAGGCGAAAGGCTGGAAGCCCTGGCGGATGCGTACCTTGCGCGAGGTCGTCGCGGCATTGACGGCACCGATGCCTAGCCGTATCCTTAGCGGTCTTTCCCGGTGGAAATCACATGGTAAACGTTGACAAGCTATCCAAGGCTTACGGCAATCGAGTCTGCGTCTGGGACGTCTCCTTCGACGTCGCGCGAGGCGAGATTCTAGGCTTCCTCGGCCCCAACGGCGCCGGCAAGACCACCACGATGCGGATGATCACCGGCTTCATCCCGCCGTCGGCCGGCACCGCCCGTGTGGCCGGTGTCGACGTGACCAAGGACCCGCTGAGCGTGCAGTCCCGGATCGGTTACCTCTGCGAGGCCCCGCCGATCTACCGGGAGATGGTGGTCAAGAGCTATCTGAAGTTCGTGGCCGGCCTCAAGCGGGTGCCGCGGGCCAAGCAGAAGGTGGCCCTGGAGCGGGCCATCGAGCTCTGCGGCCTGGAGCACGTCCAGAACCGGGTCATCGGCAACCTGTCCAAGGGTTATCGCCAGCGGGTCGGGCTGGCCCAGGCGATCCTGCCGGAGCCCGAGGTCCTGATCCTCGACGAGCCCACCTCCGGGCTCGACCCGCTGCAGATCATGGAGATCCGTCAGCGGATCCGCGAGCTCAGCGGCGAACAGACCGTGATCCTCAGCACCCACATCCTGCCCGAGGTCACCGCGATCTGTACCCGGGTCGTGATCATCAACGAAGGGCAGATCGTGGCCCAGGACAGCATCGACGGCATCACCGCCGGCGGTGCCTCGGACAACGTCAAGGTCAAGGTCGCCCGGGACTCCGACGATTTGGCCCAGCGCATCAAGGCCCTGGGCGGCATCCAGCGGATGGTCCGCGGTGAGCCGGGCGTGTACCAGCTCAAGCTCGACCGGGAAGGGGAGGTGCGCGAGCGCCTCTCGGGCATGCTGGTCGAGAGCGGCGCCGGATTGATCGAACTATCTCCCGAGAGGGAGACCCTCGAGGATGTCTTCCGCAACCTCGTCACCGAGGAGGACACCGCGGCGTGAGCTCGATCCTGAACCTGACCCGGCGGGAGATCTACAGCTACTTCGTCTCGCCGATCGCCTACACCGTGATCATCATGTTCCTGTTGATCGTCGGCCTGGGTTTCTTCTTCAGCGTGTTCCTCTACTCGAGCCTGAACGACACCGCGATCGCCGAGGGGAACCAGAACATCCGCACCTACGTGATCCAGTTCATGAGCTTCTGGGTCAACCTCGCGCTGATGCTGGCGCTGCCGGCGCTGTCGATGCGGGTGCTCAGCGAGGAACGGAAGAACGGCACCGCCGAGCTGCTGATGACCTCGCCGATTACCACGACCCAGCTGGTGCTGGGCAAGTTTCTCGGCACCCTGGCCATCCTGGCGCTGATGCTGCTGCTCACGCTGCCGCTGCTGATCACCATCGACTTCTGGGCCGACCCCGAGTGGCCGGCGCTGGGCGCGGCCTATCTGGGCTACTTCCTGTTCGGCGCGGTGATCCTGGCCATCGGGCTGTTCGCCTCGTCCCTGACCGAGAACCAGATCGTCGCGCTGCTGATGACCTACCCGATGCTGCTGCCGCTGTGGCTCAGCGAGCTGCTTCTCGGCCGCTTCAGCGGCTGGGCCAACCAGGTCGTCGGCGCGCTCTCGCTGCGCAACGCCTCGCTGACCATGTCCCTCGGCGTGATCGAATCCCACGCCATCGTCCTGGCCTGCGGACTGATGTTCCTGTTCCTGTTCCTCTGCGTACAGGTCATCGACTCGGCCCGCTGGAGATAGCCGGATGGCCACCTTCCGCACTCGCGACCAGATCGACGCCACCGAAGCCCGAGACGTCGGGCGCCTGGCCAAGCGTCAGGCGAGTTCGCTGATCTACACGCTGATGATCGTGGTGGCCACGCTGCTGGCCCTGGCGATCAGCATGCGTCTGGGCGGCCGCATCGATCTCTCCAAGCAGGGAACCAACCAGCTCTCGCCCCAGAGTCTGAGCATGCTCGCCGGGCTCCAGGAGCCGGTCAAGCTCTACGCGCTCTATGCCTCCGACGGCCAGGCCCTCGAGGTGCGCAAGATCTACCTGCGCATGCTCGACCTGTACCTCGACGCCAGCGACAAGATTTCCTACGAGTTCTTCGACGTGACCCGCACCCCGGGCATCATCGACGAGTTGGAGCTGGACCGCCGGGAGCACGGCGTGCTCAACGGGCTGACCGTCGCCGTGCGCGGCGATCGCCGGATCGTCTTCCGCGGTGAAGACGAGGAGAGCATCACCAACGCGATCCTCGAGGCGGGCCGCGCCGGGCGGCCGGTGGTCGGCTACGTGCGCGGCTACGGCGTGCGGGACCCCCAGTCCCGGGCGGCCAACAGCATGCAGGGCGCCATCGAAGCGCTACGGGCCGAGTACTACGACGTCGCCGACGTCTCTCTCGCACAGCCGATTCCCGAAGATGTCTCGGTGCTCTGGATCGCCGATCCCAGGCAGCCGATGCCCAAGGCGGACCTCGACCGGCTGGGCCAGTGGCTGGCCGACGGCGGCCGTCTGATCGCGATGCTCGACAAGGACGGTGACCGGACCCTCAACGAGGTGCTGGAGGTCTGGGGCATGCGGGCTTCGGATCAGGAGGTCTCCGATCCGTCGTCTCACTACGGCACCCTGAGCAACTACCTGCGGATCGAAAACTACAAAGAGCCTGAATCGCTGCGGGTCCACGACACCGTGCGCGGCTTCAGCAGCGACCTTCCGACCGCGTTCCCCGGTGCGGTGGTTGTGAGCCACTTCGAGACCGGCGAACAGCTGTTGTTCCATACGGGCATTGCGGTAACCACCGAGCGCGGGCAGGTCTTCACCGAGGACCAGATGGTCCAGAGCGGCCGCTACGTGATCGCCGCGGCTTCCTGGAAGAAGGAAGAGGTGGCCGGCGAGGATTTGCTGACCCGGGTGGTGTTGTTCGGCGACGCCGATTTCGCCAGCACCGGCTTCCTGCGCGAGCGGACGAATCGCGACCTGTTCCTCAACAGCGTCGCCTGGCTGACCCGTCAGTCGGATCTGATCTCGATCCGCCGCCAGCCGATGGCCGGCCAGCGGATCGAGTTCGACTCGTCGCGCAAGAGAACGCTCTACGCCGTGGTCTTCGCCACCCCTCTGCTGGTGCTGCTGGCAGGTTTCGTGGTCTACATGCGCCGGCGAGGTAAGTGATGAAGCGAATGGTGATGGCGGCCGTGGTCCTGATCGCCGTGGTCGGCGCCGCCTGGTACTTCCAGCGAAAAGACGAGAACATCGAGCGCGAGGAGCGGGCCGAGGCCCGGCTTTTGAGCTTCTCCGACCGGGATGTCGTCGGCCTCGATGTGCAGATCGATGGCGCCGACTGGCGCTTCGTTCGCGAGGAGGATGTCTGGCGAGTGGTCGAGCCGGTCCAGGACCTTGCCGACGGTACGAACCTGAGCGACATGCTGGCCGCGATGCAGCGTTCACGGGTCACCGACGTGATCGAAGACCCCGCCGAGCTGTCCAGCTACGGGCTCGATCCGGCCAAAGCGATCTATCAGGTGGCCGGTCCCGAGGTTCCCGAGCTCCGCATCGGCAATCCCTTGCCCACCGCAGCCGGCGGCTACGCGGTCGTCGAGGGGCGCGATGGGGTTCTGACGCTGGGGCTCCAGGCCTTCCCGCTGCTGGAGCCCAAGCTGGATCAGCTGCGGGACACCCGGGTGCTCGACATCAACCGTTCCGAGGTCGAGCGCTTCACCCTGACCGAGGGAGGGGATTCCTTCACCATGGCCCGAGAGGGGGATGTCTGGTGGGTGGTGGAGCCCTTCCGCATGCCCGCGTCGTCCGCCCGGATCGAGCGGCTGCTCGCGACCCTGGACTCCCTGGCGGTGAGCGGCTATCGCGACGGCATGGCAGCCGATGACGCTTCCTTCGGCTTCGATGACGGCCTGGCCCTGAGCGTACAGGGCAAGGGCCTCGAGCGTGAGCTGCGCATCGGCGCGGTGGAGGGCGTGGATCGTTACGTTCACCGTGCGGACCGTCCGTCGGTCATGCTGACCGAGGCGGCCCCCCTAGCTTCGGTGGCTACCTCCCTCGACAAACTCGGCAACAACCGCCTGACCAACGTCAACCGCTATCAGGTGACCCGCTTCAGCTACGACAAGGGGGGAGCCAACTTCTCGGCCGAGAACAACGGCGACGCCTGGGTCACCGGCGACGGCCGGAGCTGGGCGGCCGAGGATGCGGCCGGCTTCTTGGTCAAGCTGCTCGAGGCGCCGGTCAAGGGTTGGAAGCTCTCGAACCAGGCACCCGGTGCGGCGATCGCCTCCTTCGAGTTCGAGACCGCCGACGGCAAGGACCGCGTCGATTTCTACGGCGGCGACCGTGCCCGGGTGGCCTCGCTTCCGCACCTGACCTACCAGATGCGGGCCGCCCCCGCCTCGTTCCCCGAGATCGAGTAGCTCCCGCTCAGTACTCGAAACTACCGAGCAGCACCACCGCGGTCTGGTCGGCGGCGAAGTACTGCTCGTCGTTGCGGAAC
This sequence comes from Acidobacteria bacterium Mor1, assembly GCA_001664505.1. GTDB lineage: Bacteria > Acidobacteriota > Polarisedimenticolia > Polarisedimenticolales > Polarisedimenticolaceae > Mor1. Next base: position 1,002,622 of record CP011806.1, on the reverse strand, counting down.
TCCAGCAGCACCTCGCTGTGGCTCCCGGTGGCCAGGCCCGCCGCGTAGCGCCGCCGCTTGACGTCTCCATCCTCGAGCTCCACCAGCAGGAACGGTTTGGTGCGCCCGGGCCCCACCGGCGCCGTCCAGCGTACGCCGCCGCGGACGTGATAGCGCCGGTCCTCACCGAAGCTCGAGTTGATCACCCAGCCCACCCGGGCCCGGGCGTCGAACACGCCGTAGGGGGCGTCGCTCCAGCGGGTGCCGGGACGGTCCCAGCGATCGGTTTCGATGCCGACCTCGAGGACGTTGATGCTGGTGATGCGGTCGTTGGGTTCGGCCAGCGCGTGGTTCGAGCGGTGGTACAGGTAGGCGCCGATCACATGGTCGTCCCGGGCTCGTTCGACGCCCAGATGGTAGAACCAGTAGGCCTCGCCGGTGTCCTCGGCGGTCAATACGTGGCTGTCGACCAGGAATACGCCCCGGTAGTCACCGGACTCGCCGAAGCTCGGCGTCAGCAACTCCAGGACGAAGCGTCCGGCCAGCCGGCCGTCGTCGCCTGCGCCGCCGCTGACGTGGCCGCGCAGGTCGGGGGGAGACAGTCTGCGACCCCCGCCGGGGTCTCCTTCGCTGAAGTCGATGCCGACGATGGCCCCGTCGACTCCGAGGCCCAGGGGGTTCTTGCTTTCTTGATAGTGGGCGAACAACCGGATGAAGCGGTTGCCCCGCAGCTTCAACCCGACCGAGGGGCCGATGCTCCAATCGGCCAGATCCTCGCTGCCGTCGATCAGCGCGTCCACTTCGGCCTCGAGGCCGAAGACCACCCGGCGGTTGCGTCCATTGCCGAAGCGGTAGCGCAGGCTGCCCTGGAGCAGCCCGTCCGCCTCGACCTCCCGCTCGTCGACGACCACCGCTCCACGGCCTCGCCACTGAAAGCCCGGCTCCTGGCGGCGAAATCCGTCGGACTCCGCCGAGGCGCCGGCGTAGCGCACCCAGGGTTGGCCGTCCCGGTCGATCTGCTGGGTCCCTTGCTGGCCGGCGAATGCCGCCACCCGCAGGCCGGCGGAGCCGGTTCGCCACTGCCGCACGCCGACCTCGGCGGTGTAGTCCAGGTCCTGGACCAGGAAGCTCTCGGAGTTGGCCTGCAGGATCGACGTCCGGGTCGAGAGCCCGAAATAGAAACTGTGGCGCGGACCGATGCGGAGCGGCGCATCCACCGCCATCACGCCGATGGCGTCGAGCTCGTCGTCGAAGGACCAGAGCACGGTGCCCCGGCCGATCGGTTTCTCCTCGCCGAAGCTCGCCGTGCACAGCAGTAGGGCGAGCACCGCGAACCCCAGCGGCGCGATCCGGCGATGTGCGAGGTTCATCGGCTGTCGCCCTCGCTGACGAACTGGAGGCTGGGCACGGTGCCGGTCGGCTCGCGGGTCTCGACCAGCTCGAAGGGCAGCAACGCGCGCTGACCCAGTCCGTCCCGGTCGGCGACGTCGACCCGGATACGGTACTCACCGAGAGGCCAGCGAGGGCTGGTGGGCAGGCCCCAGGCCACGGTGCGCTCTTCCTGGGCCAGTTGCTGCGGCGCACCGAGGGAGGTCCAGCTGCCGTCGTCCTCCTGGCCTTCGAGTTGAATGTTGACCGCGTAGGGAGCCGCGCCGGCGTAGATCTCGAACAGCATGTCGATGACCTCGCCCCGGGCGACCTTGGAGTTGAGGGCGGGCAGCACCTTCATCGGGCCGAGGTGGAAGGGTTCCTTGTAGGAGGCCAGCGCCACGTAGTCGACCGGATCGATCTTGCGGGCGAGCACCACGTCGCTGAGCCGCAGGTCCCCGGCGGCGGGGGGTACCAACAGCGGCCCGCGGTACATGCCGGTGCTGCCCAGCGCCGCGTCGGCCAGCAGGATCGTCACGTTGTAGCGATCCGGCGGCAACACGACCCGGCCCTGGGCTAGGTTGCCCCCCTCGGCCTCCTCGATACGGAAGGTGCCCTCGCCGATCAAGATCGGTTTCTTGCTGGCGTCGGAGGGGGTGAACCGCGCCAGCACCGTCGAGGCGTTCTTGACCTGCCCGACGCCGACGGTCACGACCACGAGGGAGCCGTCGTCCTCGGGGGGTTCGAAGCGCTGCAGCTTGACCTCGAGGGGGTGGGTCTCGTAGCTCTGGATCGTGTCGATCCGCTCCAGCAGGACCTGCTCCTGGGGCGGGACTTCCTGGAGCTTGCCCAGGTCGAGCATGATGCCGATCTCCGACTTGGAGGAGGCCAGCAGATCTTCGAAGTAGTCCTGGAGCGGCGCCCCCTCGTAGGCTCCCGGGTTCCAGTAGATGGTGTTGAGCTTGGGGTCGTAGCTCAGGCGGTACTCGCCGGAGTTGTCCCGCTCGAAGGCGACCACGGTGACCGGGTCCAGATCCATCCGTTCCCCGGGACGGCCCTCGTAGACCCAGCGCAGCACGCCCTGCCCGCCGCTGGGCCGGTCATGGTCGTAGAACAGGTCTTCCTGGGTGTTCGTGGGGGCCCCGTAGAGGATGTAGATTCTTCCCCGGTCGGTCATCCAGCCCGGCCGGGTGGAATGAAATGCCCGGTTCGCTTCCTGGACCCGCTCCCAGAAGAGCTGCCGATATTCGTTGACCAGGGTGTCCTGGGAAGGGTCCCGGCGGTTCCAGAATCGCTCGATGAACAGGGCGCGCTCGTCGTCCTTGCGCAGCACCTTGAACTGCTCGAGCTCCTCGGGGCGGGCGATGTAGCGGATCGGTCCGTCGACCCATTCGCTCAGGGCCTTCTGACGTTTCTTGTTCCGATCTTTCTTCTTTGCAACAGCTTCCGGCGACAGCAGGCCGCCGGCCAGGAAGGCCAGGGCCAGCAGGGCGGCGACGGAGCGCCGGCCGGGGCGGGAGGGGCGGCAAGGTTCGGGGGGACGTCTGCTCACGGTCTCGCTACACTCCCTGGTCCGGGTCGGGACGGGCCGACCGGCAAAGAAAACGAGTATAATGGCGCTCCGCGACTTGCGCCGAAGCCGGGCTCGGCCTTCGAGGCACGGAAGTTGCTCATTGATTTCAACACGAGAAAGGCCAGGATGAAAGTTCACGCGCGAATACTGGCGCTGGTTGCCGCCGGATTGCTCGCCGGGTGCGGGGGGGGCGGCGACGGGGTGTTCAAGAACTTCCCGGAGCTGCAGGACGACGATCCGATCGTCCGCTCCGACGCGGCTCGCCGTCTGGGGGACTCCCGGGCGGTCGAGGCGGTGCCCGCATTGATTCAGCTGCTCCAGCAAGATCCTGACGAAGAGGTGCGGGTCACGGCGATCGGGTCCCTCGAGGAAATCGGAGATCCGTCGGCCACGGCACCCATCGCCGCGAGCCACAAAGACGCCAAGCACACGGTGCGGCTGCAGGTCGCGATGACCCTGGGCAAGCTGGGCGATCCGGAGTCGATCCCCGCGCTGCAGGCGTTGCTCTACGACCCCGACGACACCGTGCGCATCTCCGCGGCCCGGTCCCTCGGCCAGATCGCGACTCCCGAGTCGCTCAAGGTGCTGGTCGATCTGGCGCTGATCGACGAGAACGAACTGATCCGCGGCCACGTGGTCGACATCATCGGCAACATGGACGCCAAGGAACAGATCCCGCGGGTCGAAGATGCGCTGATCTCCGAGTCCAACGACGTTCGGGCCCACGCGGCGCGGGTGTTGGGCCAGCTCGGAGACAACTCGTCGGTGCCGGTCCTGGTCGAGGCGCTGTCCGATCCCTACTACAAGGTTCGCAGCCTCTCCGCCCATTCCCTGGCCGATCTCGCACCGGGAGACGAGGAGGCGATGGCCGCGATGAAGGCGCGCCTCGAGGAAGAAGACAACGAGTTGACGAAGGTCGACATCGCCTGGAGCCTGGCCCGGGGTGGCGATCGTTCCAGCATCGACGTGATTCGCAGCTCCCTGTCCAAAGCCCTCGACGATTACGCGCGCGCCGAAGCGGCCCGGGCCCTCGGCGAAGTCGGCGAGGACACCGATATCCGCCTGCTCGAGCGGGCGCTCAACGACAAGGCTGGTCTCGTCAAAGTCGAAGCCAGCAAGGCGCTGAAGAAGCTAAAGGAGGCCTGATCGTATGGCCTGGAGGAGACAACGTCCCGAGCCGGAACCGGCCCGGGAACCCGTTCGGCCCGCGGCGCAAACCCCCGCGGCGCCCGCACCTTCGGTTTCCACCGAAAGGAAGCCCATGGAGAAACTCGTGAACATCGGCAAATCGATTCAGATCAAGGGTGAGCTGACCGGCAACGAAGACCTGACCATCGAAGGACGGGTCGACGGCAAGATCATGCTCAAGGACCACCATCTGACCATCGGGGCCAACGGCCACATCACCGCCGAGATCCACGCCAAGAGCGTCTCCATCGTGGGCCAGGTCGTGGGTAACGTGACCGCCGACGACCGGATCGAGATCGCGGCCACCGGTTCGATGGAAGGGGACATCAAGGCTCCCCGGGTGGTACTCGCCGACGGGGCCCGTTTCAAGGGCGCCGTGGACATGGATCGCAGCGGGGCCAAGAAGCCCGCTTCGACGCCGAGCGGCACCGGTTCGGCGGCCGCCTCGGGTGGGGGCGGTTCCGCCAACATGCCCCGCAGCGCCAGCGGCAAGGGCTAGCCACGTGACCGGCCGGGGGTGGTGACGTGCTGTTCCGGCGCAAGCGCGGAACGGACGATCAGGCCGTGCCTGGGGCGACCGGGGCGGGGTCTGCCCCGGCTCCCGAGCCGGAAGAGCAATCCAGCCCCTCCCTGGCCCGGGTCCTCAAGAGCATCGCCGAGCAGGAGAAGCCCGAGATCCTCGATCTCGGGCCGCTCTGCGGCGACACGGTGGTCTATCTGGCCGGCAAGGGCGGCCGGGTCAGCGTCGAGAGCTTCACCCCGCCGCCGGCGCCGGTGAAGCCCAAGCAGGGGGAAGAGGCTCCGCCGCGGCCGCCGCTGCGGATCGACCAGTCTGACGGCAATTTCCATCTGGTTCTGGCCTGGGAACAGCTGGATTTCGTCCCGCCCGAATGCCTCGACGAGTTCGGCGCCGAGCTGGCGCGAATCCTCGCGCCCGGCGGCCAGCTGCTGGTCTTCGCCCGGGCCAGCGGCGGCGAGGAGCAGGAGGTCTGCCCCCAGTACCGCATCGTCGGGGACGACCGGATTCAGCGTCAGCCCAGCGGCAGCCGCATGCGGCGGCGTTGGAACCACCCGACCCGGGCCGTCGAGCGGGCCCTGGGCGCCTTCAGCATCAAGGGCATTCACCTGCAGCGCAACCAGATCCGCGAGTTCCTCGCGGTGCGCAAGTAACGAGTCGCTCTTGCCGCGGAGGCGGAGGGTAGGGTAGCTTCGACCCTCAACCCGGCCAGGAGGACTCCCCGGTGCTTTCGCGGCGCGTGCAGCAGATCGGTTTTTCCCCCACCTTGCGGATCAGCGCGCTGGCCCAGCAGCGGCGGTCGGAGGGAGTCGACGTTCTGGACTTCGCCGCCGGGCAGCCGGACTTCAACACCCCCGAGCGGATCAAGCAGGCCGGGGTGGCGGCTATCGACAACAACCAGACCCGCTACACACCCAACCCGGGAACCGTCGAGTTGCGCCAGGCCATCGTCGACAAGTTGGCCCGGGATAACGGCCTCGAGTACGGGCTCGATCAGGTCGTGGTCTCTCCGGGAGCCAAGGCCAGCCTCTACTTCGCGCTGATGGCGCTGTTGGACCCCGGCGACAAGGTGCTGGTACCCACGCCCTACTGGGTCTCCTATCCCGAGCAGATCGGCCTTTGCGGCGCCGAGGCGGTCTACGTGGAGACCTCGCTGGCCGACGGCTTCAAGGTCACCCCGCAGCAGTTGGTCGCCGCCGGCGCCGCAGGCTGCAAGCTGGTGATCCTCAACTACCCCAACAACCCCACCGGCGCGGCCTACGACCCGGCCGAGCTCGAGGCGCTGGCGGCCTGTTGTGTCGAACACGATCTCTGGGTGGTCGCCGACGAGATCTACGAGAAGCTGTTGTTCGACGGGCAGCAGTTCCGCAGCATCGCCTCCTTCGGCGCCGGGATTCGCGACCGCACCGTGGTGATCAACGGTGTCAGCAAGGCCTACGCGATGACCGGTTGGCGGATCGGCTATGCCGCCGGGCCCAAGGAGGTGCTGGCGGGGATGGGGCGGCTCCAGAGCCACGCGACGAGTAACGCCGCGTCGGTGTCCCAGGCCGCCAGCGTCGAGGCGCTGCAGCCCGACGACGCCGAACTGCTGCACATGCGGGAGCAGTTCCAGAAGCGCCGGGATCTGCTGCTGGCCGGTTTGCGGGGGATGGACGGCGTCGAGTGCAACAAGGCCGGAGGGGCGTTCTATCTGTTCCCCGACATCTCGGGACTCTTCGGCCGGCGTTGGGCCAAGGGGACCCTCGAGAGCGGTTCAGACGTAGCGGAGTTCCTGCTGGAGGAGGCCTCGATGGCGGTGGTCCCCGGCGAGGGCTTCGGCGCGCCGCGCCATGTCCGGCTCTCCTACGCCCTGGCGACCGAACGAGTCGAAGAGGGCGTGCGGCGCATGGCCGGCGCCATCGCCGGCCTTAGTTGATCAAGGGGGGAGCGCCCCGAACCGGGGCGCCCAAGCCGAGCTACTGCATTTCCTTGGGGCCGGGCACCATCGGATAGGAGCGATCGCGCTGGGGCCGGGTGACTACCGTGGGCCGCTTGGTCGCGATCAGGACCCGCTTCTTGCCCTTGGGCGCCGGAGCGTTCGCCGTGGCCACTCCCTTGTCGGGCAGGTTGCGGGCGGTGCGCTGCAACGACTCCCGGATCTTCTTCAGCTGGTCGATCTGCTTGCGGTACGACTGGCCGATCTGCTTGAAGTGCTGCTGCACCTCGTCCAGGTTCTTCTGGGTTTTCTTGGCGCTGTTGCGGATCGTCTCCTCCCGCTTGAAGGCTTGCTCCAGAGCCGGGAGATAAGGGGTCGCATCCTCCTGGAGCGAGATTCCCTTGCGGACGAACAGTTGCCGAACCTGCTCGACGAAGCTGCCGGGGGCGCCGGTGAGCCGGGCCAGGCAGTCGATCTGGGATTCGATGCTCTTGAGGTCAGGGTTCAGTTCCATGATGCTTTCCCTTTCTCTCGGTCGCCCGGTCCGAAGCGCCCGATGCCTAACAGGTACGGGCAATCTGAGGGGTGTCAACCGAGGTGCAACCCCGGGAAGCCCCATAAAATCAATACTTTGGCGGATTTCTGTAAGTGTTCTGACGTGGCGGGTCGAGAAACTGCCGCGCTTTCAAAAACGTCGGTGGCTGCTACCATGGAAGGATCGGTTGGACGTAGATCGCCGGGAGTGCCCTGACCTTCCGGCCCAGCATCGAGGGATGCCCACGTGGAAGACGTGCAAGTCGGAGCCAAGGTCCTGGATCACAACACCGGCCGTACCGGCGTGGTGATGGACACGGCCAAGCAGTTCGCTCACCCCCAGGCCAAGCCGGTTTTCAACTTCCTGATCCGTTGGCAGGACGGCCAGGTCTCGGCCATCGCGGAAGGTGCGTTCCGCCGGGAGCATGGGTTCGAGCTGCTAGAAGACGATGAATCCTGAGCCGAAGCGTGGTGTCGCTCGGCTAGGGCAAATCCTCTACCGGTGGGCGCTGGCGCTCCTGCCGCTGCTGCTGTTCTATCTGTACTCGGCCCGGCCGGTTCCGCCGGCGCTGGAGCGTGCCGTCGACCTCAGCTGGTACTGGGTGCTGGTGCCGTGGCTGCTGCTCTACACCGATAACCGCTACCCGAAGGTCTCCCTGGGCTATTTCGTGCCGGTGGCGTGGCTGTCGTGGATGGCGCTCTATCCGGTGACCCATCGCTTCGGCGTGCCCTTCACCCTGGTCGCCAGCACGGTCTTCATGCTTCCCTGGCTGCCGTTCCCGCCGGTGATGCGCCGGATCCATGCCAAGCTGCATCTCCCACGGACGTTGACGGTCCCGTTCATCTGGGTCGCGCTGGAGTTGACCCGGGCGACCTTCAGCCTGGCCCATCTCGATCTCTATCGCCTGGGCTACAGCCAGACCTTCACCAACCTGATGCAGATCGCCGACGTCACCGGGGTGTACGGGGTGTCGTTCCTGATGGCGGCGGTCAACGGCTTGACCGCCGACCTGTTCTTCGCCGTTCGCGATCGCCAGGGTTCCTTGACCGGGGCCCTGCTGCAGAAGCGGATCGCCGTGCCCGCCGGCGTCGTGGTGCTGCTGTTCGCCGTGGCGCTGACCTACGGAACGGTGCGGGTACAGAGCGTGACCTTCACTCCGGGGCCGTCCCTGGCGATCATCCAGCCCAACATCGGCCACACCCAGGCCAACGCCGTCGGCGTGCACCTCGAGCAGGTGGCGATGACCGACGAGTTGATTCCGCCGGGGAGCGCCGACCTGATCGCCTGGCCGGAGAACGCGATCCTCGACCACATGGAGCGCGCCGGGGCGTACCTGGACGATCTCGCCTGGCTCGCGACCCGCAAGCAGGCCTGGTTCCTGGTCGGCTCGATGGGGCGTCCGGAAGAGACTCCCGGCCGGACCAGCAACACCGCATACCTGGTCGACGAGACCGGCAAGATCCGCGGCTCCTACGACAAGCAGCTGCTGTTCCCCTGGTCGGAGTACGTACCCTGGGACGGTTTCCTGGCCCGGACCTATCCCTCGCTCCAGCACATGTACCGGACCCTGATCCGCAAGGGCTGGGGGCACCTGCCCGCCGGCGTACAGGGCAGCGGGATGAGCACGATGAGCTTCCCCTGGCAGGGGAGCGAGCTACCCTTCGCGGCGCTGATCTGTTACGAGAACACCTACCCGCCGATCCCCGCTTCGGGGGCGCGGCAAGGGGCGCGTTTCTTCGTCAACCTGACCAGCGAGGGGCGCATCGGCGGCCCGATGCAGGAACAGCTCCTGCGCCTATCCATCGCCCGCGCCGTGGAGAACCGCATCGCCTACGTGCGGGTGGGCAACACCGGCATCTCCGGCTTCATCGACCCCCGGGGCCGGATGCAGAGCACCCTGCGCGGCCGCAACGGGCGGATGGCCTTCGATCAGGGAGCCCACGTCGATCGCGTGCCGCTCCGTGAGGGTGGCCCGACCTTCTACACCCGCAGTCACGATGCCTTCGCCAAACTCTGCGCGTTGGTGACGGTGCTGCTCTATGTCTGGAGTTGGGTTCCCGGTCGGCGCGCTGCGGCTGCAGCCGCAACCGCGGCGCTGGTGATCGGAGCCAGCGGATGCATCGGCCCTCCGGAGCTCGGGGATGACCCGAGCCAGGCGCGGGCTGCGTTCGAACAAGGCCTGCGGGCGTCGCGGCAGGCGCCGAAGCTCGCCATCGAATCGTTCACCGCGGCCTGCGCCGATCCGCAGATCTGCGCCGGTTCCCTCGACTACCTCTACCGTGCGTTCACCACCACCGGCCAGCCGGAGAAGGGCGCGGTGGTGATGGAGAAGATCGCCGAGCGTCATCCCGAGCTCGCGGCTCGTGCGGTGGGCTACCGGGGTGCGCTGCTCGAGGCGGCGTTGGATGTGGTCGCGGCGGATCGGGAATACCGGCGGTCGCTGTCCCTGTCGCCCACCGACTTTGCCTACAGTCAACTGGGCAACCTCCGCCTGCGCCTGGGAGATCACGACGACGCCCTCGATGCCTTCCGTTCGGGGCTCGAGATCAAGCCCGGGGATATCCACCTGCGCTATCTGCTCGGTCGTGCGCTGCGCATTGCCGGAAGGTTGGATGAATCACGCCAGGTGTTGGAGCAGGTCGTTGCCGACGATCCGCGGCACAGTCACGCCTGGACCAACCTCGGCCGGCTGGACCTGCTGGTCGGTGAGCCGGTGGAGGGGGAGCGCAAGCTGCGCCACGCCATTCAGCTGGACAGCAGCAACGTCGAGGCGCGTTTCCGGTTGGTCAAGAAACTGTTCCGTGAGGAACGCCGGGGTGAAGCCCTGCGGCTGATCGGTGAGATTCGGGCGCTGGAAGAAGGCCACGAAGGTCAAAACTAGAATCCCGCGACGAACACGAATCAGGGTTTGCTGCTGGACGCTCCGCAAGGGAACGCGGTATATACTCACCGCTTAATCCGGGGGAAAGATGTTGTTCCGGCGTTTGATCGCGGCCTTCGTGGTGGGTGCCCTTGCCTGTTGCATGGTCGCGGTGGCCGAAAATGCGGATACGCCATCCGGAAAATGGGTCGCCCGCGACAACATGCCGGCGGCCTTCGAGCTTCCCGCAGAAAACCGCGTCCGCACGTCCCTCTTCGCCTACCTGCCTCGTCTGGTGTTGGCCTGCAAGGACAACACGAGCCTCCAGGCCTACTTCATCACCGGATTCGACAAGCCCAAAGGGCAGGAGCTCGTGCAGCAATCGGTGCGTCTGCGCTTCGACGACGAGCGTGAGATCGAGGAATCCCTGACCGAGGCGCGTCCCGGTGGGCTGCTTCGCTTTGGAGATCCCGACGCCTTCGTCTACGAGGCGTTGAGCCATGGGAAACTTTCTCTCAACTTCGAGGCATTTCTATACGGTCGCAAGCAGACACGCTTCGACCTGACCGGGTTGCGCCGGGTCGTCGATCAACTGGAGCCCTCCTGCAAGGCGCCGTTGATGGCCTGGCTAAAGCTGCCGGGAGGCGATCCGCAGAACCCGGTAGTTCCCGAGCGTCCGGTGATTCAGGAGATCGCCGAAAACGTGCCGCCGAGCGGCGGTGACGACGCTGCGGACCCGAGCGCCAACGGCGCGCCGTCGGCCAACGGAGCGACCTCCGAGAACGGTGCGGCGGTCGCTGGCGGCGATGCGGCCGCCGTGCCGGGTGCGCCGCTGGAGAACGGCACCGAGCCGACCATGCGCGCCTCGATGCTGCCGCCGGAGCCGGGTGCCGAGTCGGCCGCCGAGAACGAGGCCGGAGACCCGCAGCAAGAGGCCGGCGAGAATCTGCCCGCCGAGGGGGATGACGACACCGCCGAACCGTTGATGGTCGGTTCGACGCCCCCGGAGATCATTCCGGGGCGCCGGATCGCGCCACGCTATCCCCCCGACGCGTTGACCGCCGGCGTCAGCGGCAAGGTGCGCCTGCGGGTGACGATCACGCGCAAGGGCCGGGTCTCCGATGTGGTCTCGCTGGAATCCGGCGATGACGAGCACGGGTTCATCGAGGCCGCGCGGGACGCGGTGATGAAGTGGCGCTACCTGCCCGCAACGGTCAACGGCAGGCGAGTGGCTCAGGACATCAACGTCACTGTCGAGTTCCGCCCCTAGTCCGACCACGGGCAGTCAGTCGGTCCCGGGAGGGCGGTCCCGAACAAGGCGAGTCTCCGAAAAAGAAACGGCCCGTCCGCCGAGGCGAACGGGCCGTCTTCCAACACGTTTGGTTGGTCCGGGAGCCTTACTCGGCTTCCAGGGCGGTGATCAGCTGCTTGAGCGAGCGCTCGGCGGCATCCACCGTCTTGAGTCCCACGTCGGCACTGCGGCCACCCGAGAACAGGTTGCCGCCGGCCAGGCCGCGATCGGACGTGATCGAGCCGAGACCGTTGCCGGACAGGGGGCTGACCGGCGCGTTGGCCGGCTTCGAGTTCCGCTGCGGAGCAGGGACCGCGATGATCGGCCCGAAATCGGGCTCGGTCAGCTTGCTGCTGTCGTAGATCGTTCCCACCTCGGCAGGCGGCAAACTCACCTTGTACAGCGGAATGTCGGCGGCAGCGGCGAAGCTGCCGGCGGCCAGCGCCGCGACTGCGATCATGCAAACAAGTAGCGTCGATTTCTTCACGACGGACGTACCTCCATCTGCCAGGGATCCCCTTGCATCTCCCTTTCTACGCCGGTCGACCCCGCCTTGGCAAGAGGCAAATTCCGGGTATGCGGTGCCGATGCAGACAAAAAAGGCCCCGGATTTCTCCGGGGCCAGATCTCCGGGGCATGGAGATGACGTGGGGTTCGTGGAGCGTTGTAGCAGGCTCCCAGCATCCCTGGTGTCACGGTGCGGTGACGTGTTCGTGGCGGAACGTGTCGGCTTCAAGTCGTTGCCCGGTAGAGGCTTAGAGGTGTGATGCTTGTGTCCGGCAAGGGTCGGAGGTAGGCTCGCCTCCACACCCCGGGCGCGCCGCCCGGTTTCCGCCGAAGGACCGCCATGCCCATCGAAGAAATCCGGGTCCGATCCTGGGCCGAGCTCTTGGAGCAGCTCTACGTCGACTCCTGGAACCCGCGGATCGAGCGTTTTCGCTCCCCCTACGTTTTCCGGGGGCTGGGGGATGAGGCCTACGACCTCTCGACCACACTGGCGCGCAAGATCCGGCATCACAAGGAGCTGGAAGCGCCGCTGATGCGCAGCTTCCGCCGCTACGGGGCCCGCCTGGCCGAGGCGACCGGTTCGATCTGGGACTGGCTCTCCACCGCCCAGCACCACGGACTGCCCACCCGGCTGCTGGACTGGACCTGGTCCCCGCTGGTCGCCGCCCATTTCGCCACCTCGGAGCTGGACAAGTACGACCGGGCCAGCGCCATCTGGTGCGTCAACGCCGATGACGTGGCCAAGCAGCTCCCGGCCCGGCTCAACGAGGTGTTGGACAGCAACTACGCCTTCGTCTTCTCGGTGCGCATGATTCGCGACGAGTTTCCGTTGGACGACCTGCGCAAGTTCGACTCCGCCTTCGACGACGTGGTGGCGCTGTTCTTCGAGCCGCCGTCGATCGCCGACCGCATCGTCAACCAGTACGGCCTGTTCTCGATGATGTCCGACCCGTCGATGAATTTCGAGAGCTGGGTCGAGGGCAAGCCGGTCGGTGTGCGCAAGGTGGTGCTGGAGCGGGAGTGCCTGTGGGAGGTGCGGGACAAGCTGGATCAGGCCAACCTGACCGAACGGATCCTGTTCCCCGGGCTGGACGGGTTGAGCAGTTGGCTGGCCCGGCAGTACTCATCGAAGGAGTGATCGGTATGCGTTCGGGCTCGCTTTTGCTGCTGCTGTTCTGCTCACTGTCCGCTCTGTCCTGCGGCCCTGATGTCGCCGTTGAAGATGCTGCCTACTCGGCGATTGCTCGTGGCGATGAAGCTGATCTACGGAGGCTGCTCCGTGAGGGATTCTCTCCGAACGCCAGGTTCAGCACTAAGGAAACGGGCCTGGGGCAGCCGTTGCTCCACATGGCGGTCGAGCGGGAGAGCATCGACCTCATTCGGCTTCTTCTGGACGAAGGAGCCAACGTCAACGCGCGGGGGCCGACGGAGTGGACGCCGTTGATCTACGCCGCCGCGGTCGGGCGCGAGGACATCCTCGAACTGCTACTCGAACGCGGTGCGTCCGTAAGTGCCGTGAATCGCGATGGGAAGACCGCGCTCGGGGTCGCGATCGACTCCGGCCACGCATAAGGCAGCCGATATCCTGCGTAGGCATGGAGGCGAGGAGTCGGGTCGGCGAACCCTGACTCAGTGGGTCAGGAGTGTCGGGCGCAGGTAACTTGTTGTCTTGGTGCCGAAGGGGAGACTCGAACTCCCACCCCCTTGCGAGGACTAGATCCTGAATCTAGCGCGTCTACCAATTCCGCCACTTCGGCAGTGGGAAGGAACGCGATAAACTAGCGCCGCGACCGGGGCGTGTCAAGAACCCCACGAGCCGCGGCAGGCGGCGGAAAGGCCACGAGACCAGATGGCGGGCGAAGACAACGCCGCGGGGCCCAACAAGGCCGCGAAGGCGATCCTGGACCTCCTGGGCCGGCGGGAGGGCCGGCCGGTGTCCCAGCGGGAGCTCTCCCGCCAGATCAAGCTGTCCAAGGAAGATCGCAAGGGCCTGCCCAGGCTGATCCAGAAGCTGATCAAGTCCGGCCGGGTCGCCCGGGTGACCGGAGGCAAGCTGACCCTGGGCTCCAAGTCCGGAGGGGGTATCCGGGGTGAGTTCCGCCGCCGGGGGCAGGGAGCGGGCTTCGTCACCGCAGACGACGGCGGACCGCCGATCCTGATTCCCCGCCGGGGGCTGGGCGGGGCCCGGGACGGGGACACGGTGCTGGTCCGGGTCCAGGGCCGGGGCCGGGCCGATCGTCGCAACGGGACCGTCCTGGAGGTGCTGCGGCGCCGGGACGCCTCGGTGGTCGGGATCTTCCGGCTGCGGGAGGGCGAGGGGGTGGTGCATCCCTTCGACCCGGCCCGTCCCCGGGTGCGGGTCCCGGCGGAGCTCCAGCTCGACGCAGGGGACGGCGACGCGGTTACCGTGGAGGTGTTGCCCGACTCCAGCGACCGCTATCCCGAAGGGGAGATCCTCGAGGTCCTGGGCAACCCCAAGGCACCGGGCGTCGACACCGAGATCGTGATCCGCAAGCACGGCCTGGCGGTGGAGTTTTCTCCGGCGGCGCTGGCCGAAGCGAAGAAGCTCCCCGAGGCGGTTCCCGCCGACGAGGCCCGGCGGCGCACCCGGTTCGATGACCCGCCGACGGTGACCATCGACGGCGAGACCGCCAAGGATTTCGATGACGCCATCGCCGTGGAAAAGCTGCCCGGCGGCAACTTCCGGCTCTACGTCCACATCGCCGACGTCGCCCACTTCGTCCTGCCCGGCACCGCCCTCGACGACGACGCCCTGGCCCGGGGCACCAGCGTCTACTTCCCCGGCCGGGTGCTGCCGATGTTGCCCGAGAAGATCTCCAACCACCTGTGCTCGCTGCGGCCCCACGAGGACCGGCTGGTGCAGAGCGCGATCCTGGAGATCGACGACCGGGGCAATCTGGTCAAGGCCCGCTTCACCGACGGGGTGATCCGCTCCCGCGCGCGGCTGACCTACACCCAGGTCGCCGAACTGTTCGACGCTCAGGGTGCCGCCGGGAAGAAGGGCAAGAAGGCAAGCGGCAAGGGATCGAAGGGGAGCGGGCGCCGGAGCAAGCCGGTGACGATCCCCGGCATCGATCCGGATATCGCCGGCATGCTGGCCCTGGCCAATGAACTGCGGCAGGTGCTCGAGGCCAAGCGCCGCCGGCGGGGGAGTGTCGACTTCGATCTTCCCGAGCCGCAGATCCTGCTGGATGTCGAGGGGGTGATGACCGGCATCGTCGTCGAACCCCGAAACGAAGCGCACCGGCTGATCGAGGAATTCATGCTGGCCGCCAACGAGGCGGTGGCCCGTCAGTTCCGCCGGCGCAAGCTGCGCTGCATGTACCGGGTTCACGAGGAACCGGATCCGCTCAAGGTCGAGGCGCTCGCCGCCTTCGCCGAGGGCTTCGGCCTGGCGCTCAAACGGGGCGGCCAGGATGACGGCGTGCGCCCGCGGGATATCCAGGCGCTGCTCGACGCCGCCGACGGTCGACCGGAGCAGCCGCTGGTGGCCCAGGTCGCGCTGCGCTCGATGAAGCAGGCGCGCTACCACATCGAGAACCTGGGGCACTTCGGTCTCGCGGCGCCGACCTACTGTCACTTCACCTCGCCGATCCGCCGCTATCCCGATCTGATCGTGCACCGGCTGCTTCGGGCGTCCCGGGTGCGGGGCGCCTTCGAGGCGATGCCCGACGAGAAACGCCTGGAACGGATGTCCGTCGACTGCTCCAAGCTGGAGCGTGAAGCGGAAGCCGCCGAGCGGGAGCTTTTGGCCTGGAAGAAGATCGCCTTCGTTCGCGACCGGGTGGGGGACATCATGCCCGGCGTGGTCAGCGCCGTGACCAACTTCGGTCTCTTCGTTCAGCTTCAGGAGAGCCTGGTCGAGGGGCTGCTGCGCTTCGACGGTCTGGACGACGATCACTACGAGTTCAACGAGCGCCGGCTGGAGTTGCGCGGTCAGCGCCGGGGACGGGTGTTCCGCCTGGGACAGAAGCTCGAGGTGCGGCTCGACCGGGTCGACGAGCGCCTGCGCCGGGTAGATTTCTCGCTCCCCGAGGCGCCGCCGCCCAGCGAACGCCGTAGCGGCCGGTCATCTTCCCGCCCCTCGGGTGAGGCCCGGCCCCGCAAGAAGTCCAACTACCGGCGCGGCCGGCCGGCCCGGCGCCGCCGCTGATTCCCGCCCCGGGGCGAGGCGAAAACAGCCCGCCGCCGATGCAAGTCAAAGCTTTGTATCCAACGCACCGAGCCGGTCGGTTATGCACCCGGCCTCTCCGTCGCTTCCGTGGAACAATTTCTTCTACGGAAATCAAGGAGAGCCCGTCATGACCAAGCTGGCCCGAGACATCATGACCCGTAACGTGATCACCGTTCCGCAGAGCATGGATGTGCGCGACCTCGCCAAGCTCCTGCTCGAGAAGGGCATCAGCGGCGCTCCGGTAACCGATGACCGGGGTGACCTGGTCGGTGTGGTCTCCCAGACCGACCTGATCTACTACAGCCTTTCCCGGGATGACGAGCTGACCATCCGCACCGACTTCTATGCGTCGGCCCGGATGGAAGGCTCCCACATACCCACGGGCTTCCAGATCGAGGACACCAACACCGGCACCGTCGAAGACGTGATGACCCCGGTGATCTACGCGGTGGCCGAGGACACCCCGGTGGATCGCATCGCCTTGATGATGACCCGCGAGCACATCCACCGGGTGATCGTGCGGGACGGCCAGCAGCCGGTCGGGGTGATCTCGGCCCTGGACCTGTTGCGGGTGCTGCCCGCGGTGGCCGCCTCCGCCTAGCCTCCACTCCCCGGGGCCGGCATGCCGCCGGAACCGCTGCCCCGTTGCCTGGCCGCCGGGGCGTGCCGGCCCTCAGTCGTGAGTGCCCGCGGGGCGCTCTCCTCCCAGCGGTAAATCGCCGGTAAAACGCCTGCCTTGCGTCTGGCGGGGCCCGGGTCCCTGCCGTAATACACTTGCGACGGCGCTTCCACGAGCTCTTGCGGGCCTGGTGGTGAAACCGTCGCAAACATCACTACAATGTGGGGTTGGCGGGCCCCGGCGGGCCCTCTGGAGGTTTCTGGACATGGCAGTTGAACGCGGAATCGCTACCTCCGGGGATGAGGGCTTCCTCAAGGGCGCCCTGGTCATCCTGATTGCCGGGACCCTGCTGGGCCTGTTCTACAACTACGCCGGCCTGCAGTCCGACTGGGGCGTGCCCTGGATCGGCGAGGACAAGCTGGCCGCGATGGAGACCCTGGACCTCGAGGCCGCCGAGGCGGCCCCGGACACCAACGGCGCCTCCACCGTCAGCAACGACTACGCCGTCGACCCGCTGAGCATGGGTGCTCCGCCGCCGGCCTCCAACCCCGGCGACGAGATTCCCGATCTGGGCCGCCCTATCCAGATCCAGCTCGAGGCCTGCAAGCGCCTGCACGACGCCGACGCGGCGCTGTTCATCGACGCCCGGGAAGACTTCGAGTATGCCGATGGGCACATCGCCGGCGCGATCAACATCCCCGGTGAGCAGGCGATCACCGACCCGGCGCTGCTGGAGACCATCGACTCCGGCGGGCGGCCGATCGTGACCTACTGCGGCGGCGGTGCCTGCGAGCTCTCCCTCAACCTGGCCCACGCCATGATGGATGTCGGTCACCGCAGGGTGACGGTCTTCATGGGCGGCTACCCGATCTGGGAAGAAGCCGGCTACGCCGTGACCCTGCCCGAGGGGGGTGAAGGCGCCGGGAGCGAAGGGAATGCCGAGGAGGTTGCCGACGCGGACAGCCCGTTCACGCCGACCAAGGTCGGCCTGTGGGCGGTGCTGCTGGCTGCGGCTGGCGCGGCGTTTTTCTCGCGTAGCAAGATGACCGTGCGCATCAGCCAGCTGGTGATCGGCGGCGTGTTCGTCTTCGCCGGCCTGGCCAAGGTCGGGGACATGTCTGCCTTCGCCACCGACATCCACAACTACCGGGTCCTGCCCATCGCCCTCGAGAACCTGGCGGCGATGACCATGCCCTGGATCGAGGTGCTGGCCGGCCTGGCGCTGATCCTCAACGTCCGCGCCCGGGGCGGCGCGGCGCTGACCGCGGCGATGATGATCGTGTTCACCCTGGCGGTGGGCCAGGCGATCGCCCGGGACATCAGCATCACCTGCGGCTGCTTCGGCAAGGCGGGTGCGTCGACCACCGGCTACGTCAAGCTGTTCGAGAACCTGTTGATGACGGCGACTGCGGTCGCGGCGATGCTCCGGACCCGGTGAGGTCGATCTCCCGGTTCGGTGGAAGGCTCGCGGCCGGTCTCGCGACCGGTCTGGCGGTCGGTCTGGCGCTGATCGCCTGCGGCTGCACCCAGGGGCCCGAGCCTCCGCCGGAGATCGTGGTAATCACCATCGATACCCTGCGGGCGGACCGCCTCGGTTGCTACGGCCACGGAGGGGGACTGACCCACAACCTGGATCGCCTGGCGGCCGGGGGCGTGCGCTTCGCCGACGCGTCGGCGCCGACGCCGGTGACCCTGCCGTCCCACACGACCCTCTTCACCGGACGTTATCCCAGCACCACCGGTGTGCGGGATAACGGCACCTTCGTCGTCCCCGAGGAAGAGGTGACCCTGGCCGAGGTCCTCGCGGACTCCGGCTACGACACCGCGGCAGTCGTGGCCTCATACCCGCTGCAGAGCCGCTACGGATTGGATCAGGGGTTCGGCCGCTACGACGATCAGCTTCCCGGGTCCGATGCCTCGACCGCGGCCGGATTCTTCCCAGAGAGGGACGCCTTCACCGTGACCGAGCGGGCCCTCGAGGTCTGGCGCGGTCTCGAGGGCAACCGGCGTTTCCTGTGGGTGCACTACTTCGATCCCCACGCGCCCTATGCCGCGCCGGAGCCCTTCGCGTCGCGGCACGAGCATGCCTACGACGCCGAGGTCGCCTTCGTCGACGAGCAGGTCGGCCGCTTGCTCGCCCGGCTGCAGCTCAGCCCGGACGCGCTGGTCGTGGTCACCTCCGACCATGGCGAGGGCCTCGGCGAACACGGCGAGTTGACCCACGGAGTGTTCCTCTACCAGACGACGATGCAGGTGCCGCTCCTGATCTGGTCTCCGGGGCGGGTTCCCCAGGACACGGTCATCGAGGATCCGGTGGGGCTGGTGGATCTGGCCCCGACCCTGGCCGGCCTGGCCGGAGCTCAGGGGTTGGGGGAACTGGACGGTGCCGACCTGCGCCGGCTGATCGCCGGCGGTCCTCCCCCCGCGACCCGTCCGATCTACGGCGAGTCGTTCGTTCCCCGCTTCGCCTATCGCTTCTCGGAGCTGCACATGTGGCGAGAGGGGAGCCTCAAGTGGATCGAGGCCCCCGAGCCCGAGCTCTACGACGTGGCCGAGGATCCCGCCGAGAGGGATAACCTGGCCGCGCAGGAGCAGAGCGCCGGGGCGCGCATGGCCTTCGATCTCGGGGAGTTCATCGACGGGCAGGACAGCGAGGCCGTGGCCCGGGCCATGGGGTCGGTCGACGAGAGCGCCCGGGAGGCGTTGCTCGCCCTGGGGTACATGAGCGCCGGCGCCGACGTGCAGTCGGACAGCGAGCGGGGCCGCAACCCGATGGCGATGGCCACCTACATCCGGGAGTACGACCGGGCCCTGGGTCTGCTGGGGCCGCGTCCCGAAGAGGGGCTGGAGCTGCTGCGCAGGCTGGTCGAGGAGGCGCCCGAGAACTACATGGCCCGGATGCACACCGCCACGGCGTTCCTGCGTCTGGGGCGCTCCCAGGAGGCGGAGCGCGAGCTGCAGAGCCTGGTCGAGCAGGCGCCGGGCTACGGTGCGGGGCGGATGCTCTACGCCGAGGTCCTGGGTGCCCGGGGTGAGCTGGACGGTGCGGTCGAACAGTACCAGCGGGCCGTCGCGCTCACGCCCCGGCTGGCCGAGCCGCGCTATCAACTGGCGCGGCTGCTGGAGCGACACGGCCGGGCCCCCGAGGCGGTCGAGGCCTGCCGGGCCGCCGTCGAACTGGAGCCGGACAACGACCGGGTGGTTGCGGCCTACCGCCGCATGACCCGGGGCGCGCCGTCGGTTCAACTCAAGAGCTTCACCCGCCTGGTCGAACGCTTTCCCGACTCCGCCGCCCTGGCCGCGGAACTCGGTTGGGTGTTGCGAGACGCGGGCGATCCCGACGGCGCCCGTCGGGAGGCCGAGCGCGCCGCCTCGCTGGTCCCTCAGCACGTGGGAGGCGCGCTGCTCTCCGGCGAACTGTTGCTGGACCAGGGACAGCTGGACGCGGCCACCGCCCACTTCCGTAAGACCACCGAGACCCACCCCCGCAGCCCGCGAGGCCACTACGGCCTGGGCCGGGTGCTGGCGGTCACCGGGCAGCTCGCCGAGGCGGAGCAGGCCTTTGAGACGGCTCTCGAGTTCGATCCGGAGCTGGTCGAGGTCTACACCTTCCGCGCCGGCATCCTGGAGCGGCAGGGGAGCCGCGCTGCGGCCGAGACCCTCTATCGCCAGGCCCTGGAGATCCGCCCGGGAGACCCGATGGCGACCCAGGCGCTGGCCCGGCTGGATGCCTCGGGCAGCTAACCCCCGACAAAGAAAAACCCCGGACCGCCGAGGCGATCCGGGGCTTTGAAAGCCGTGTTGTGAGCCGCGCCCTAGGCGCTGGCAGCGAGCCTGTTGAGCGCCTTGGTCAGGCGGGACTTGCGGCGGGCGGCACCGTTGTCGTGGATGATGCCGAGCTTGGCCGAGCGGTCCAAGAGCGACAGGGTGCTGGGCAGCAGGCCCTTGGCGGCATCGAGGTCGCCGTCGGAGACGGCGCGCCGGAACTTCTTGACGGCCGTGGCCAGCCGCGAGCGGTGGCCGCGGTTGCGCAGCCGGCGCTTTTCATCCTGACGTGCCTTCTTGATCGCCGCTTTATGGTTCGCCATATCCCTTTTCGTCCCCGTGCTTTAGCGTGCTGATTCGAACGTGCTGGTCCCGTCGCTTCCGGACGGAGCCGCAGACTATAGCCCAGCCGGGGGCCCTTCGGCAAGGGCGCCCGCCCGGGGGGTGCCGGATGCCCTCAGACGCTGGCGCCGAGGCTGGCCAGCTTGTCCCGGGCGATCTGGGCCTCGTCGGAGCCCTCGTAAGTGTCCAACACGAAACGGAGCTGGACGATCGCCTTGCCGATCTGGTTCTGCTCCAGGTAGGCCAGGCCCTTTTTCAGGTTGGAGGCTGCCGCCCGGTCGCTCTGGGGGTAGCGCTCCAGCAGGGAGTCGAAGGCCTGGACCGAGCGGTCGAAGCGCCCCTGGGCGAAGTGGCATTCGCCGACCCAGTAGAGGGCGTTGTCGGCCAGGTCGCTGTCGGAGAAGCGGCTGGCGTACTCCTCGAAGCCCGAGACGGCCAGGGAGTAGTTGCCCTTGGAGTAGTCGGCGTAGGCGGCGTTGTAGAGCGCCTCGGGGCTCGGCAGGGCATCGCCGGCGCCGTAGGCGGCCGGGCGGTCGTTGCCGCCGCCCAGCGGCTCGCCGCCACCGACTCCGGCGCCGGCAGGCCGTCCGCCGGCGTAGTCGTAGCTCGAGCCGCCTGTCGCGGGCTGCCGCGCCATCTGCCGTACTTCCTGCATGGTCTGGGACATGCGGTCGACCCGCTGGTTGGTTTCCCGGATCCGCTCGTCGACGATCGCCGAGCTACGTGCCGCCTCGTCCACCGCGAGCTTCATGTCGGCGAATTCCGCCCGGGAGACCCCGCCGGTCTCTTCCGAGAGCTGGGTGCGCAACTCGGACATCGCGCGCCGGGAATCCTCCTGCTGCTGCTCCACCCGGCGGAGCTGGTTTTGGACGTCGGCGACGTCCTTGCGCAGTTGGGCGATCTGGTCGGGCATGACGCAGCCGGTCGAGAGCAGCGCGGCGCCACACAGGGTCATCATCAAGAACTTGATTTTTTGCATCACGAACCTCTTATAGCACCCGACGCGGCCCGACGGGTACCGCTCGTTATTCGAGGATGAACTCGGCGCGGCGGTTGCGGGACCAGGCGGCCTCGCCGGTGCGCTCGATCTCCGGGCGCTCCTCGCCCCAGGTCACCACCCGCATGCGGCCGTCGGGCATGCCCAGCGAACGCATGTAGTCCCGCACCACCTTGGCCCGGCGGTCGCCCAGGGCCAGGTTGTACTCGATGGTGCCCCGCTCGTCGCAGTGCCCCTCGATCACCACGTTGTAGGCGGTGTTGTTCTCCAGCCAGGCGACGTTGTCCTGGATCGTCATGCGGTCGTCTTCGTCCAACTCCGACTGGTCGTACTCGAAGTAGATCGTCTTCAGCACCCCCTGGGCGTTGAGCTCCTCGATGGAGTCATTCACCAGCGGCGCCGACTCGATGGTCTGGCTGGGGAAGGACTCGGTGACGATCGAGGGCTCACTGTCCTCGACCCGGCCGATGCCCCCGCCCATCGACGGCGCGTCCGGCGGCGACGCCGCTTCGGGATCCGCAGCCGGTTGGGTATCGACGGTCCTGGGCGGGCAGCCCGTTCCCACCAGCATGGCCACCGCGATCAGGATCAGGATCGTTCCGCGTCCTCGCATCAGATCGGCTCCCTTCATTCTCGCCCTTCCTCCGTTGCCTCGTTTCTCTCGGCTCATCGTGTCAGATCGGCGGTGCAGCGCCGCCTCAGCGGGACCAGTCGGGGGTGAAGCAATCGCCGCCCCGGGTCAGGCGCCGCACGTCGCTGCCGTCGTCGCGCATCGTGTAGATATCGTACGTGCCGGTCCGGTTCCAGGCGAAGACCAGGTGGCGTCCGTCGGGAGACCAGCGGGGGTTTTCCTTGTTGCCCCGGCCCTTGGTCAGCTTGGTCAACTGGCCGGTGGGGATGTCCAGCACCAGGATTTCGAACTGGCCGTCCATTCGCGAGACGTAGGCCAGCTTGTCTCCCTCGGGGGACCAGGCGGGGGACTCGTTGTAGCTGCCCGTCGAGGAGACCCGCCGCACGTTCAGGCCGTCGGTGCCCATCAGGTAGACCTGGGGCGTGCCGGAGCGGTCCGAGGTGAAGGCGATTTCCCGCCCGTTGGGGGAGTAGGCCGGCGCCGTCTCGATCGCCTGGGTGCGGGTCAGCCGGGTGTTGCGTCCCGACGCCAGATCCAGGATGTAGAGATCGGAGTTGCCGTCGGTGTCGGAGCTGTAGACGATCTTCCGTCCGTCGGGGGACCAGTCCGGAGCGGCGTTGAGCTCCCCGTCGATGGCCGCGGCGCTCTGCAGGGTGCCGTCGTCTCCCATGATGTAGATCCCCGGCTGCTTGCCCCGCCAGGAGACGAAAGCGAGCCGGGAGCCGTCGGGGGACCAGACCGGCGTCAGGTTGATCGTGGACGTCGTGGTCAGCCGGCGAATGCGGTAGCCGTCGTAGTCCATCAGGAACAGCTCTTTGCCCTTGCCGTGCTTCGACGTGAAGGCGATGCGGGTGGTCGCCAAACCCCGGCGGCCGGTGGCGTGGAGCACCAGCTCGTCGGCCAGCATGTGGGCGACCCGGCGGATCAGTTCTTTGGTGCCGGCGTACCGTTTGCCGAAGGTGCGGGTGCGGCTGTTGTTCTCGAACAGCTCAGCGACCACGTCGATGCGACCCGAACGATTGCTCAGCTTGATCTGGGTGACCTCGTCGGCGTCGATGCTCAGCCAGTCGTCGTGCGGGATCTGGCCGCCCGCCGGCGGGACCTTCCAGTAGAGCGCCGGGTCGATCACGTCGTAGACCCCGCTGAACTCCAGGTCGGCGCGCAGGGTCTCGATCAACTCGCGCGCGACGGCGCCGAAACCGTCGACGGCCGTGGCGTCGGGGATCGCGATCTTGATCCTGACCGGCCCCGTCTTGTTGATGGTGTCGCCGATTCCATCCGGCCCCTGGGCTGCGACTCCGTATCCGGCGATGAGAACAACCGTAAACAGGAAAAAGGAACGGATCGATCGATGCATGGGTTCTCCGTTGGGGCGGATCATGGCGTCCATTGAAAGACGAACCGGGCAGGCATGGTCGGCCGGTTCCAGCGGTTGGGGAGAGCGGGTAGGGGATCGGACTCGATCACCGCGCGAAGCGCCGAGCGGTCCAAAGAAGGAATCCCACTCGGCGAATCGATCTCAACGAAGCGAACGCTTCCGTTGCGAAGGATCTCGAAGGTCACGGTTACCGACATCGTTCCGCGCATGCCGGCCAGGGGCGGTTGCCGCCAGTTGGACTTCAGTCTTGCGCTTACTCTGTCGGTGTACCAGGCGTACTCGCTGTCGCCCGGCATATCGGCGGCAACACCGGTGCCTCCCTCGCCGACCGGTCCTTCGCCGGCGCCGCCGGGGGACGGGTTCTGGGTCGGCGGGGTCTCGGTGGGCGTCGTGTCAGCCGGTGCCTTGGTGTCTTCGGATTTCGGAGTAGTAGTCTTCTTCGGAGGAGGAGTCTTCGTGGTCTCCTCCTTCTCGGGCTTCTTGATGACCTCGGGTTTGTCGTCCTGAATCCTCGCCGTGTCCTTCGGTTCCTCGCGATTTGGCTCCGGCGGAGTCTCGACCGGATCGGCTTCCTGGGGCTCGTCCTGTTCCACCGGGGGAGCCTGAGCCTTCGGTCCGGGGTCGGGGATGCCGGCGGTCAACCGCACGGTGACGGCGTCGATGTCGGTGATCTTGCGCGGCGCGAGGCTCGGCGCCAACACCACCGCGACCAGCAGCGTCACGTGAAAGAGCGCCGATCCGACCGTGAAGGTCGTCCGGGGAGACATGCTCCCCGGTAGGACCAGCCGCACGCTCACCGGCGTTCCTTCAGGACGCACCGTGGGATGGGTTGACGGTGGAGGGTCATTGATCCTCCATCGGCGTTGTCACCAGGGCGATGTTGGTGATGCCGATGCCGCGAATGCGATCCATCAGCAGCAGCACCTCGCCGTAGGGGAGGCCTTTGTGCGCCTGGAGGTACACGGTCTCGTCGGGACCGAAGCGCTCGAGGCGTTCTTCCAGGAGATCGACGTGCACCGGGCGTTCGTTGATCCGGATCTTGGCTTCCTGGTCGATCGAGACCACCAACCGCGGTTCTTCGTTGAGGTTGTCGGAGTGGTCGGCGGCGGGCAGCTCCAGGTTGATGCCGGTCTGCAGCATCGGAGCGGCCACCATCGAGATGATCAGCAGCACCAGCATCACGTCGACCAGGGGGGTGACGTTGATCTCGGCCAGAGCGCGCTGCCTGCGCGCGCCTCCGCCAGTGCCTCCGCCGAGGGCCGCGCCCATCTAGCTTCTCCGCCCCTGGACCCGGTGGATGAAGTCGGCGATGAACTCGTCCACCCGCGCGTCGAACTCACGCAGCCGTCCCAGGAAGTGGTTGTAGCCGATCACCGCGGGGATCGCGGCGGCCAGGCCGATGGCGGTGACGATCAGCGCCTCGGCGATGCCCGGGGCGTAGGCCGCCAGGGTGGCGCTCCCCGAAGCGCCGATGCCGCGGAATGCGTTCATGATCCCCCACACCGTTCCGAACAGTCCGATAAACGGCGTGGCGCTGGCGGTAGTTGCGAGGAACCCGAGACTTCTTTCCATCTCGCTGGCCTGAACCGTGGCATTTTTTCTCAGTGTGCGGTCGATGGCGTCCAGGTGAATCCCCTGAAGCGCCTGACCCTCCGGCGGGGGATTGAGGCTGATCTCACGGAAGCCGGCACGGAAGATGTCGGCGATCGGGCTCCACTCGAGCTTCTTCGTCTTGTCGTGGATCGCGGCCAGGCCGCCACCCTCGTGAAACGCCTCGAGGAACTTTTCCGATTCGCGCTCGGCGCGGCGAAAACGGCGCATTCGCTCGGCCATGATGCCCCAGGAGAAGACCGAGAAGCCGAGCAGCAGCAGCATGATTGCCTTGATCAGCGGCCCCGCCTGGCTTACCAGCGACCAGACATCGAGGTTGTGAGCGCCCTGTGCGATCAACCGATTCTCCTTTCATGTGCCGGGATCGATCTCGGCGTCAAGGCTCTGCCTCCGCCCCACGGACGAACGTCCGGCCGGCGCCACGACGATGTTCGGCACCGGTCATTCCATGCTAAACCAGTGCCAGTTGTCCGGTCAAAACAATCAGGCGCGAATTCGCCCCGCCGACCTTCATGGCGTGATGTCGGCGGCGGCAAATCACAGCCGTTGACCGGCCGACTTCGCCGGTGTTAACGTCCGCATCTCCTCCGACAACGGACGCCGATGCTCACCACGCTTCGCATTCGGGATCTGGTCCTCATCCAGGAACTGACCGTGACCTTCGGTCCCGGCCTCAACTTGCTGACCGGCGAGACCGGCGCAGGCAAGTCGATCCTCGTCGACGCCCTGGGCCTGGTCGCCGGCGCCCGGGCGGATACCGCAGCCGTGCGCCGGGGCGCCAAGCGGGCGGTGGTCGAGGCGGTGTTCGAACCCGCCGACCGCGAGCGCCTGCAAGAGCTATTGGAAGAGCGGGGGCTCGAGCCCGACGAAGACGGGGGCCTGATCGTCCGCCGTGAGGTCGCGGCTTCCGGGGGCGGCCGGGTGTTCATCAACGGCTCTCCGTCGACGGTGACCGTGTTGCGGGATCTCGCCGGAGGACTGATCGACCTTCACGGTCAGCACGAAGCCCAGAGCCTGCTCTCTCCCGAGCGCCAGCTGGCCCTGCTCGATCGCTTCGGCGACCACGGCAAGGAGCGGGAGGGGGTGGCTGCCGCCTGGAGCGCCTGGCTCGAGCGGCAGCAGGCGCTCGACGATCTACGCGAGCGGGGCAAGAGCCGCCTGCTCCGTGCCGAGGAACTGCGCCGCCAACTGAGCGAGATCGACGCCGTGGCGCTGCAGCCCGGCGAACTGGAACAACTCGACCAGGAGCGCAGCGTGCTGCGCCACGCCGGCGAGGTGCAGGACCTGCTGGAGAAGTTGGTGGGCTCGCTTTACGAGGGGGAGTCCAACGCGTCCTCCCTCGCCGCCGCCGCGGCCCGGGACGCCGGGCGGCTGGCGGAGATCGATCCGTCGCTGGGGGAGCTCGCCGAGCGGGTCGAGCAGGCGCGGTTGGATCTGCAGGATGTCGGCGACGCGTTCCGCGACTACCGGGACCGCGCCGACTTCGACCCGGCCCGGCTGGAGTCCGCCGAGTCCCGCCACGCCGAGATCGAGCGGCTGCTGCTGCACTACGGCGAGAACGAACAGGCGGTGCTCGACCACGCCGAGGCGGCACGGGCGGAGCTGGCCCAGCTGGAACACTTCGACGACGAACTGGAGAAGGTGCAGGCCGAGGTCGAAGCGGCGAAGGGCAAGTTCGACAAGGCCGCGGCGAAGCTGACCCGCAAGCGGCGCAAGGCCGCCGGCACCCTGGGCCCGGCGGTCGAGGAGCAACTCGCCGACCTCTCCCTGGCCAAGGCGAGGCTCAGCATCGAGTTGGAAGCCGCCGAGCCGGGTCCCCGCGGGACCGAGCGAGCGGAGCTCAGGCTCCAGGCCAACCCGGGCGAGCCGCCGCGGCCTCTGGCCCGGGTCGCGTCGGGGGGCGAACTCTCCCGGGTGATGCTGGCGCTCCACGTGGTGCTGGGCGACGCCGAACAGGCCCGGTCGATGGTCTTCGACGAGGTGGATACCGGCGTCAGCGGGGCCGTGGCCGATGCGGTCGGCGCCCGGCTGGCTCGGCTTTCCGGCCGGCACCAGGTGCTCTGCGTGACCCACTTGCCCCAGGTCGCCTCCCACGGCGACCGGCACTTCCAGGTGCGCAAGGAGGTCCAGGGGGAGCGGACGGTCACCGAGGTGCTGGAGTTGAGCGACGACCAGCGGATCGACGAGCTGGCCCGGATGCTGGGCGGCCGCGAGATCTCCCGGGCTTCCCGTCAGAACGCCCGCGAACTCCTGCGGGCCGCCGCCTCGGCACGTTGAGGATGCGCCTCGCCGGGGCTCGTGTACCCTTTCCTTCATGGGAGAATCCGTGAAACGCATTGCGGTCTATCCGGGCACCTTCGACCCGGTTACCAACGGCCACCTGGACCTGACCGAGCGGGCCAGCCGCCACTTCGACGAGGTGGTGATGGCGGTGCTGCTCAACGAGAACAAGCAGCCGACCTTCAGCACCGAGGAGCGGGTCGCGTTCATGCGGGACGCGGTCAAGGCCTGGCCCAACGTGCGTGTCGACAGCTTCGGCGGGTTGCTGGTGGACTACGCCCGGAAGATCGGCGCAAGCGTGATCGTCCGCGGCATTCGCGCGGTCTCCGACTTCGAGTACGAGCTGCAGATGGCCATGATGAACCGCCGCCTGATCGAGGAGATCGAGACGGTGTTCATGGTTCCCAGCGAGTCTTACTCCTACCTCTCGAGCAAGCTGGTGCGCGAGGTGGCCCGCTTCGGCGGAAACATCTCGGGCCTGGTCCCGGATTCGGTGGAGCAGGCTCTGCTGAAGCGTTTCCGGAGTTCCTGATGCGCAGCCTCTTGCGCGCGGCCGCGGCGCCGCTGCTGGCGCTGGCGGCGTTTTCGCTCCTGGGCTGCGGCGCTCCGCCTCCCGAAAAGCGTTCGATCATCCTGGTGACCCTGGATACCACCCGGGCGGACTACATCGGCGCCTACGGCAGCGACCGGGTGCCGACGCCGGTGCTCGACCGCATCGCCGCCGAGGGGGTGCTGTTCGAGGAGGCGATGTCCCAGGTGCCGCTGACGCTCCCCTCCCACTCGAGCATCTTGACCGGGCGCTACCCGGCGTCCCACGGGGTGCGGCATAACGGCATCTACTACCTGCCCGACGAGGCCGAGACCCTGACCGAGATCGTCGGTGCCGAGGGCTTCCGCACAGCCGGGTTCATTGCGGCCTACGTGATGAACAAGGGCTACGGGGTCGAGCAGGGCTTCGATCACTACAGCGATGTGGACCAGGACCGCTACCAGGGGGGCGAGGACAACCTCTTTGCCGCCGAGCGGACCGCCGAGGAGGTCAACGCCTCGGTCTTCGAGTGGCTGGACCGGCGTCCGGGCGGGCCGTTCTTCATGTGGGTTCACTACTACGATCCCCACGATCCCTATGCACCGCCGGAGCGGGAGGGGATCGTCGGCGAGGGGTACGCCCGGGAGATCTCCTACACCGACGCGGCGCTGGGGGACCTGATCGCCCGGCTCGAGGCCGACGGGATCTACGATGATTCCATCCTGGTGGTGATCGGCGACCACGGGGAGAGTCTCGAAGAGCACGGCGAACGGACCCACGGGCTGTTCGTCTACGAAGGGGCGATGCACGTGCCCTTCATGATGCGTGCGCCGGGGCTCTTGTCCGAGGGGGTGCGCGTCAGCGGTCCGGTGGAGCAGGTGGACGTCCTGCCGACCCTGCTGAGCCTGACCGGCCGGGCCATCGGCGCGGAGGTCCAGGGGCAGGATCTGATGCCCCGGATCAACCAGGAGGAGGACGGCCTCGACGCCTGGGTCTACGGCGAGTCGCTGATGCCCCGGATCGAGTTCGGCTGGAGCGAGCTCTACTCGGCCCGTGGTTCCCGCTACAAGTACATCGAGGCGCCGACGCCCGAGCTCTACGACCTGCAGTCCGATCCCGACGAGATGAACAACCTGTTCGACAGCGACCCGGACCGCGCCCGGGAGCTGGCCGGAAGGCTGGCGGCCTGGAAAGAGGCGTCGGTTTCCGGGGGCAGTCTGAACGCCAGCAGGAGCGCCGACGACGAGCAGATGGAGAACCTACGGAAGCTCGGATATCTGGGCGGTTCCGACGGGATGACCTTTGATGTTGACGAAAATAAGGCGATCAGCGACCTCCCGGACCCCAAGGAGATGATCGGCGAGTTGCGGCGGCTCGACGACGCCCGCCAGCTGATTGCCGACGAGAAGTACGCCGAGAGCCTGGTGGTCATCGACGAGATTCTCGCCGCCAACGCCAAGAACCACCTGGCCAGGGCCTCGCGGGTCAAGGCGCTGATCGAACTGCGCCGCTACGACGAGGCCGAGTGGACCGCGAAGCAAAACCTGGATGCCGCGATCAAGGACCCCAACCATGGGGTGATGGTGCCCAAGGCCATGGGGCTGATGGCCGGCGTCTATCAGGCAACGGGCCAGATGGACAAGGCGATCAAGCAGTTCCGGGACCTGCTGGTGATGGACCCGCGCAACACCGAGGCCCGGGTCGACCTGGCCCGCATCCTCAACGACCGGGGGGAGACCGGCGAGGCCCGGCAGTTGATCGACTCGGTGCTGGCCGACAACCCCCGCCACGGCGAGGCCCGGGCCAGCAGCTTCCTGATGAACTGGCGCGCCGGCGACGCCGAGGCCGCCCTGGCCGACGCCAAGCGGCTGGCGGTGGCCAAGGCAGGGGAGGCCGGCACCCTGGTGCAGGCGGGCCGCCTGTTGATGCAGGCCGGAGATCCCGCCAGCGCTGCGCTGGCCTTCGAGGGGGCCCTCGACCAGGAGGCGGAACTCAACGGCGACTGGCTCGGCGAACTCGGAGTCGCCCGGATCCAGTCCGGCGACCTCGACGGAGCGGTCGAGGCATTCCAGGCCCTGGGCCGAATCCGTCCCGCCGACCCCCGTCCGCCATTCTTCCTGGGCAACGTCGCCCTGCGGCGGGACGAGGAGCAGATGGCCAGGGCCCAGTACGCCCAGGCTGAGCGCCGGGATCCTTCCTTCGTCGACGGATCGGTGGAACTGGCTCGCTGGCTCGAGGGCAAGGGGCGCCGGGACGAGGCGATCACCACCCTCGAGGAGGCGCTCAAGCGCAATCCCGGAAGCTCCAAGGCGGGTCAGGCCCTCGATGCTCTCCGGGGCGGCCGCTAGGCCGGGTTCGCTCCGGCGCAGGTGCCTTCCGTAAACGTCTGTAGCTTGATCGCTTAGGTCCGCTCCCGATATAATCGAGCCATGCGGCTTCGACCCCTGACCGTCGTCTTGCTGCTTGCGGTAATCGCCCTCGCCCCGGCCGTCCTGGCCGCCGGGCCTATGGTCCGCTACGTCGAGTTCGATACCGAAGTCACCTCCGTCACCGTCCAGCGCATCATCAAGGCCATCGACACTGCAGAAGCTCAGGGAGAAGACCTGGTGCTTGTGCGCATCGATACCCCCGGCGGCTTGCTCTCCGCCACCGAGACCCTGGTCCAGCGGATGCTTGCCTCGGAAGTGCCCGTGGTGGTCTGGGTCGGCCCGTCGGGGACCCACGCAGCTTCCGCCGGATTCTTCATCCTGATGGCCGCCGACGTGGCGGCGATGGCCCCGGGAACCCGCACCGGCGCTGCGTCTACGGTGTTCGGCAACGGCGAGGGCAGCGACGACAACGTGCTGCTGCGCAAGGCGAACCAGGACACTGCCGCCTTGTTGCGATCGTTGGCGGAACGCCGCGGCCGGGACAAGGAAGCCGCCGAAAAGACCGTGTTCGATGCCGCGTCCTACGAGGAGAGCGCGGCGCTCGAAGCTCGGCTGATCGACTTGATCGCGGCCGACCGGGACGAGCTGCTGGAGATGCTCGACGGCTTCGCGCTGACCCGCTTCAACGGCGACGCCGTGGTGCTGGAAACCGCCGGCGCCGAGGTCATCGAGGTGGAACTCGACTGGCGTCAGCAGATGCTCGAGGTCGTGGGGTCGCCGGCCCTGGCCCAGATCCTGTTGTTGCTCGGTTTCGCCGGGCTCTACTTCGAGTACCAGAACCCCGGCCTGATCTTTCCTGCGGTGCTGGGTGTCGTCTGCCTGATCGCCTTCGCCTTTGCCGCGCAGATCCTGCCGGTCTCGGCCTTCGGCATCTTGCTGATCGTCGGCGCGCTGGTGCTGTTCGTCCTCGAACTGAAGTTCGTCTCCCACGGACTGCTGTCCCTGGGAGGCTTGATCTGTCTGATCCTCGGCTCCTCGATGCTGATCGACGGGCCGATCCCCGAACTCCGCGTCCCCTGGACCGTCTACGTGCCGATGAGCCTGATGGTCGGGGGCCTGATGGTCGTGGCCCTGCGCTTCGCGATCTCGGCCCAGCGCGTGCCGGTGGCGACCGGCGTCGAGGGGCTGGCGGGTTCGGTGGGCGAGGTATCCCGGGTGCTCGATGGGGGCGGTAAGGTATTCGTCAACGGCGAGGTGTGGGACGCCCACAGCAACGCCGGAGATTTGGTCGAGGGCATGCGCGTGCGCGTGGTCGCCGTCGACGGCATGCAACTGACGGTCGAGCCGGCGGACGCCGGCGAGAGGAGCTGACGTGGGCCTGTACTACGGACTGTTCGGCGCGCTCATCGTGCTGGTGCTCTTGATCATCAACGCGATCAAGATCCTGCCCGAATACGAGCGTGGCGTGGTCTTCCGCCTGGGGCGCCTGCTGCCCGAGCCCAAGGGCCCGGGTGTGGTGTTCATCTTCCCGGTGCTGGACCGCATGGTGCGCATCTCGATGCGGACGGTGGTCCATGACGTGCCGCCCCAGGACGTCATCACCAAGGACAACGTCTCGATCAAGGTCAACGCGGTGGTCTACTTCCGGGTGATGAACCCGCGTAACGCCGTGGTCGAGGTCGAGAACTACCACTACGCCACCAGCCAGCTGTCTCAGACCACCCTCCGCTCGGTTCTCGGCCAGGTCGAGCTGGACGAGCTGTTGTCGGAGCGGGACAAGATCAACATCGAGCTCCAGGGGATCCTGGACCGCCAGACCGACCCCTGGGGTATCAAGGTCTCCTCGGTCGAGGTTAAACACGTGGATTTGCCCGAGTCCATGCAGCGAGCCATGGCCCGTCAGGCCGAGGCGGAACGCGAAAAGAGGGCGAAGGTCATCCACGCCGACGGAGAGCTTCAGGCCTCCAGCCAGCTCGCCGAGGCGGCCGAAAAGATGGCCCAAAACGAGATGACGCTCCAACTTCGTTACCTCCAGACCTTGACGGAAATCGCCTCAGAACGAAACTCCACCTTGGTGTTCCCGCTTCCGGTGGAGCTCTTGAAGGCGTTCAACCGGCTGGGCGAGAAGTAGCCAGGGAGATATCTGGGTGGATCCGGCCGAGATGCGGACCCGTAGTTCCGAGACCTCGACGATGTCCGACAGCGAGCTGTTGGGCGCGATTCTCGAGGTCTATCGCCATCTCGACCTGAACCAACAGTTGCGGGCCCTGCTGGAGCGGGCCATGGCCTGGACCCCTGCCGAAGTCGGCTTCGCCTTCGGCCCCGGCGAAGATTCCAAGGTCACGATTCCGATCGCCGGTTCGGTCCCCGAGGCCGATCCGCGCTTTCGCGCGCTGCAGGGACTGGGGGCCCACCGCCTGGCCGCGGGGCCGGCGCCGACCGCCCAGCGCCATGACGGCCTCGGCCCGTTCAGCTCCCTGGCCGAGATGTGGCCCGACGAGCAGGTGGTTTCGAGCTACGTGTTGCGGATCGAGCCGGACGCCGGCGCCGACGCCGCCGGGTTCCTCTGGCTGGTGTTCAGCGAGGAGCCGGGGCAGACCGAGATCGACGCCCTGGTGCAGTTGATCGAGATGACCCGGCCCGCGGTAGCCAATGCGATCCAGGTCGGCTCGATGCGGGACCTGGTGATCAAGGACGACACCGCCCGCTGCTTCAACCGCCGCTACTTCGAGGAGTTCCTGCCCGAAGAGCTGGCCCGCGCCTCCCGCTTCCGGGCCCCCCTGTCGCTGATCTTCTTCGACATGGACGGCCTCAAGCAGGTCAACAACGACCACGGACACGCCGCCGGCAGCCGCTCGCTGTACGAGGTGTCGGTCCGGGTGCGTTCCAAGGTGCGCAAGTTCGACAAGCTGTTCCGCTTCGGCGGAGACGAATTCTGTATCGTGCTGCCCGAGACCGAGTGGCACGGAGCCCTGGAAGTGGCCGAGCGCGTTCGCGAGGCGATCGCGAGCCAGCCCTTCCTGGTCAACGATGTGGGCGGCACCGGGATCGTGCTGACCGCGTCGATGGGCATCGCGTCCTATCCGCTGCATGCCCGGAGCAAGGAAGGGCTCGTGCAGCTCGCCGACCGTGCGATGCAGCGGATCAAGCGGGCCGAGAAGAACTCCGTCGGGGTGGCGGAGATTGCGGGGGATACCGATGTCTGATGAGCAGGATCGAGACGTTCGCGAGTTCAGACTCGAGGGCATGACGCTGGTCGTGGCGGGAGGCCTGCTGATGGCCGTCGTCGCCGGCTCGTTCTTCGCCGGCCGCTGGTACGAGCGGCGCCAGGCGCCTCAGGTGGCCGCGTTCGGCGGCGCCGCCGCGGCGGCGGATCCTCTGGGGAATGTCGAGGTCAGCGATAGCGGCGACGTCGGCAGCGACATGACCTTCTTCGACACCCTGGACGGCGAGGAGAAGCAGCTCGAGCCCCAGCGCCAGGTGCAGAAGCCCAAACCCGCGTCGAAACCCGAGGGGACACAGACCGCCGAACGCAAACCGGCGGAAGCGACTCCCAAGCCCGCCGCCGCCACGCCCAAGCCGTCGTCGGACACCGGCACCGCCGAGGGCACGATGGAAGCCAAGGCGTCTCCGGCCCCGTCGAGCACCGTTTCCGAATCCGGGCCGTTCTTCGTGCAGGTGTTGGCCGGCCGCGACCGGGATTCGGTCGAGCGGGTCGTGCGCAAGCTGAAGGAGGGTGGCTACCCGGTGCGCCTCGACTCCGAGAGCGACGGCNGCCAGCGGCTGTTCAAGGTTCGCGTCGGCGGCTACTCCAGCCGGGACGACGCCCTGACCGCCGCCGACAAGCTCAAGGCCGACGGCTACTCCGGCGCCTTCATCAAACAGCTCGGCTAACCCGCCCGGGATATCTCTCGGATGTTAGGATGCGTCCACCACTTCAACGGAGGTCGATGTGTCCAGGGTAGATTTGCAAGACATCTCGGAACAGATCGATGCGCTGAACGACAAGGTCGACGCGCTGCGGAGGTTCCTTTGATGTCGAAGGCAAACAGGGCGAACTAGACCGCCTGGAAGAGGCGTTGGCCCAGCCCGACGTCTGGAACGACCCCCAGAAATCCAAGACCCTGCAGCAGCAGCGCGCCCGGCTGCAGAGCGACGTCGACGCGTCGAACCAGCTCAGCAGCATGCTCGAGGAGGCCCAGACCTTCCTCGAACTGGCCCGGGAAGGGGAGGAGGTCCAGGAGGACCTGCGTACCGCCGTGGATCAGCTCGCCGAGCGGGCCGAGACCACCGAGCTGCGCGCCATGCTCAGCGGCGAACACGACCAGAGCGACGCGATTCTCGAGGTACACCCGGGCGCCGGAGGCACCGAGTCCCAGGACTGGGCCTCGATGCTGATGCGGATGTACAGCCGCTGGGCCGAACGGGAGGGCTTCAAGCTCGAGACCCTCGACTACCAGGCCGGTGAAGAGGCGGGAATCAAGAGCGTCACCATGGCGGTGCGGGGGGCCAACGCCTACGGCTACCTGCGGGTCGAACGGGGGGTCCACCGGCTGGTGCGCATCTCTCCCTTCGACGCCCAGGCCCGGCGTCACACCTCCTTCGCCTCGGTGGACGTGATCCCCGAGATCGACGACGACGTCGAGGTGGTGATCGACGACAAGGACCTCCGGATCGACACCTACCGCTCCTCGGGCGCCGGCGGCCAGCACGTCAACGTCACCGACTCCGCGGTGCGGATCACACATCTCCCGACCAACACGGTGGTGAGCTGCCAGAACGAGCGCTCCCAGCACCGGAACAAGGAGGTGGCGATGAAGCTCCTGATGGCCAAGCTGGCGGAACTGGCCCGCATCGAGGCCGAGGAGAAGATGGCCCAGGAGGTCGGCGAGAAGAAAAAGATCGAGTGGGGCAGCCAGATTCGCAGCTACGTGCTGGCTCCCTACCGGATGGTCAAGGACCACCGGACCGCCCACGAGGTCGGGGATGCCGACCGGGTGCTCGATGGGGACCTCCAGGGGTTCATCCGCGCCGCCCTGACCCAGCAGGGGGACCGCCGGGAGGGCTCCGGTACCTCCTGAAACCCCGCATATCGAGAAACTCCGGGGCCCAACTGGACGCATGGCGGGGCCAGAGCCTAACTTCGGGCCATGGCCCTTTGGAGACCGGACTGCCGGACTCCGGGCCGGGACCGAAGTGGCGAGGGTGCGTTAAGCGTGAGCACGAACGAGCTGGGTGATCTGCTACAGGGCAGCGGTATGTCCGACCTCGATGACGATATCGAAATAATTGAAGTCGTCGGTGTGGACGATGACGAGCCCACCGGGGCACCGGTGCCCCGCGCCGAGGCCGAGCCGGTCGACGAGGGTGAAGTCGTTCTCGCCTTCGACGAGGAACCGGCGCCCGCCGCTACGGCGGACAGCCAGGCCGCGGAAGAGCGTCTCGACCGGTTGCGTGCGGAGTTCGACAACTACCGCAAGCGGGTCGAGCGCGACCGCGCCGACTACCAGCGCAACGCCGTCGCCTCCTTCGCCGAGCGGATCCTGCCGGTGCTCGACAACTTCGAACGGGCGCTCTGCTCCCCGTCGAAGGACGAGGCCGACGGCTTCCGTGACGGCGTTCGCCTGATCTACCGCCAGCTCCTCGACGAACTCGGTCGTGAGGGACTGGAGCCCATCGATTGCGTGGGCACTCCGTTCGATCCTGCACGGCACGAAGCCATCTCCACCGATACTTCCGGGGAGAACCCGCCGAACATCGTGCTCGAAGAGTTCCAGCGGGGTTACATGTTGCAGGGGACGCTGCTGCGTCCCGCCAAGGTCCGGGTCACCGTTGATCCGGCCGTTGCCGCTCGAGAGGGCGTGAAGGACGAGGGCGCCTGATGGGTAGGGTCATCGGAATCGATTTGGGCACCACCAACTGCTGCGTGTCGGTTATCGAGGGCGGCAAGCCCAAGGTGATCGCCAGCCGCGAAGGTAGCCGCACGATCCCCTCGATCGTGGCGTTCACCCCCCGGGGGGAGCGGCTCGTCGGGCAGATCGCCAAGCGGCAGGCGCTGACTAACCCGCAGAACACGGTCTACGCGGTCAAGCGTCTGATCGGACGCAAGTACGACTCCCAGGAAGTCGCCAAGGCCCGGGAGCTGGTCGCCTACGACATCACCTCGGCCCAGAACGGCGACGCCTGGATCAAGATTCGCGACCGCGACTACTCGCCGCCGGAGCTCCAGGCTTTCCTGTTGAGCCACCTGCGCGAGATGGCCGAGGAACATCTCGGAGCCGAGGTGACCGAGGCGGTGATCACCGTCCCGGCCTACTTCGACGACTCCCAGCGCCAGGCGACCAAGGATGCCGGGCGCATCGCCGGCCTCAACGTCCTGCGCATCGTCAACGAGCCCACGGCCGCCGCCCTGGCCTACGGTCTCGACGAGAGCCCGGAGTCGCGCAAGATCGCCGTCTACGACCTCGGCGGCGGTACCTTCGATATCTCGATCCTGCAGCTCGGTGAAGGGGTGTTCGAGGTCCGCTCGACCTCCGGCGACACCTTCCTCGGCGGTGAGGACTTCGACCAGCGCATCGTCGACTGGTTGCTCCGCGGCTTCAAGGCCGAGACCGGCATCGACCTGGCCGGCGACCGCCTGGCGCTCCAGCGGCTCAAGGAAGCCGCCGAGAAGGCCAAGTGCGAGCTGTCCCACACCGAGGAGACCGAGATCAACCTGCCGTTCATCAGCGCCGACGAGAGCGGCGCGCGGCACATGGCGACCAAGCTGACCCGCAAGCAGTTCGAGGACCTGGTCCTCGACCTGATCGAGCGCACCCGGGGCCCGTCGGAAGAGGCGCTGAAGATGGCCGGCCTCAACCCCGGCGACATCGACGAGGTGTTGCTGGTCGGCGGTCAGACCCGCACCCCCAAGGTCGTCGAGACCGTGCGGGAGATCTTCCAGCGGGAGCCGAGCAACGACATCAACCCGGACGAGGTCGTCGGCATCGGCGCATCGATCCAGGCGGGCATCATCAAGGGGGACGTCAAGGACATGGTCCTGCTCGACGTCACGCCCCTCTCCCTGGGTATCGAGACCCGCGGCGGGATGTTCACCAAGATCATCGAGCGCAACGCCACGATCCCGACCCGCAAGGCCCGGATCTTCACCACCGTGGCCGACAACCAGTCCAAGGTCGAGGTCCACGTGCTCCAGGGTGAGCGCGAGATCTCCGCCCACAACAAGTCCCTGGGCCGGTTCGAGCTGGTGGGCATCTCCCCGGCGCCCCGGGGCGTGCCCCAGGTCGAGGTCTCCTTCGACATCGACTCCAACGGCATCGTCAACGTCCAGGCCAAGGACATGGCGACCAGCAAAGAGCAGAAAATCATCGTTACCCCCTCCGGCGGTTTGACGGAAAACGAGATCACGGCAATCATCGACGACGCCAAACAACACGCCGAGGAGGACCGCCACCGGGCCGAGCTGATTCGGACCAAGGCGCGCCTCGAGGGGTTGGTGGAGAGCAACCAGAAGACCTTCAGCGAGTTCGGCTCGATGCTCGAGGCGGACGCGCAGAAGAAGGTCCGCCGCATCCTGGACGACGCCCGCAAGGCGCTGGACAGCGGCAGCGCGGAACAGTGCACCGAGGCGCTGGAGAAACTGGCGGATGTCGGTGCGATCCTTTCCGAGGTTATCCTCTACGATCCCGGTTCTTTCTCGAGCAACGAGAAGGACGAGAAATCGGCGGACGTAGAGGAGGCCTAAATCGTTGGCGGACAGGGACTACTACCAGGTCCTCGGGGTGGAAAAGGACGCGGAGGCATCCGCGATCAAGAAGGCGTATCGCAAGATCGCCATGGAAAACCACCCCGACAAGAATCCCGACAACCCCGAGGCTGAGGCCCGCTTCAAGGAAGCGGCGGAGGCCTATTCCGTGCTCTCCGACCCGGAGAAGCGGGCGAGGTACGACCAGTTCGGCAAGGAAGGGCTCGGCGGGGCCGCCGGCTTCCAGGGGTTCAACGAGGATGTCTTCGGCGACTTCGCCGACGTTCTGGGCGATCTCTTCGGCTTCGGCTCGGTCTTCGGCGGAGGCGGCGGGCGGCGCCGGCGCCGGGGCAGCGCGGGCCGGGATCTGCTGTTCGATCTGGAGATCGAGTTCGAGGAGGCGGCCAAGGGGCTGGAGACCAAGATCCAGGTTCCCCGGGCAGAGACCTGCAACGACTGCGGCGGTACCGGGGCGGAAGGGGAGGACGGCCTCCAGACCTGCCCCGAGTGCAGCGGCCGCGGACAGGTGGCCTTCCAGCAGGGGTTCTTCACCATCGCCCGCACCTGCTCCCGGTGCCGCGGAGCCGGCCGGCTGCTGATCAAGCCCTGTCCGGGCTGTGAGGGCCAGGGCCGCATCCAGACCGAGAAGACCGTCAGCCTGCGGATCCCCGCCGGCGTCGACGAGGGCATGCGCCTACGGGTCAGCGGTGAAGGAGAGGCGGGCACCGGTGGAGGCCCTCCCGGGGATCTCTACGTGGTGCTCCACGTGTCCGAGCATCCGATCTTCACCCGCAACGACCGGGACATTCTCTGCGAGGCCAAGATCGGTTTCGCCCAGGCGGCTCTCGGCACCCGTATCGAGGTGCCGACCCTGGAAGGGGAGGAGTCCCTGGACATCCCCGCCGGCACCCAGTCCGGCGCCGTGCTGCGGCTCCAGGGCCGGGGCGTGCCCGGCGTGCAGGGGGGCGGCAAGGGGGACCAGCTGGTCCACGTCAAGCTCGTGACCCCCAAGAAGCTCAGCGACGAGCAGCGTGATCTGTTCGAGAAGCTGGCGGAGCTCGAGGGGGAAGAGGTCGCTGAGCGCGGCCTGTTCGACCGGGTCAAGGACATCTTCCACTGATCGGAGAGACCCGGTGAGCGAACCCCGCCCCTGGACCACCCTGGTATTCGACGTTCCCGAGCTGTTGGCCGAGGAGCTTGCCGGACGGGTCGGTTTCGACAGTCGCGGCATGGAGTTCACCCCGGCCGGGGAGGACCTGACCCGCGTGCGGATCTACCTGCGTCTGGCCGAGACCGCAGACGAGGCGGCAGCGGAGATCCGGGGCCTGCTGGACTCCGAGGGTCACGCGTCGGAGGTGCGGGTGGAGTCGGTGGCCGACGACGACTGGGTCGAGCGCTTCCAGCGGACCCTCAAGCCGATCGCCATCGGCCGGCGGTTCCTGATCGTCCCCGGCGACGAGCAGGCGGATCCGGGCGAGCGGACCGCGCTGCACCTGATCCCGGGCCGGGCCTTCGGCACCGGTGAGCACCCGACAACCCAGCTCTGCATCGAGCAGCTCGAGGAGCGGGTGGCCGCGGGCAGCCGTTGGCTGGACATCGGCGCCGGCACCGCGGTGCTCTCGATGGCCGCCCGTCATCTCGGCGCCGGCGAGGTGGTCGGGATCGACAACGATCCGGTCGCCGTCGAGGTCGCCGCCGAGGTGTTGAAGCGTAACGGCGTCGACGGAGTGCGGCTGATCACCGGGTCGCTCGAAACCGTCGACGGCGGGTTCGACGGGGTGGTGGCCAACATCAACAGGCCGTTCTTCACCGCCAACGAGCAGGTGCTCGGAGGGCTGGTCCGCCCCGGCGGCCTGTTCATCGCTTCGGGTTTCCTCGGGGACGACGTCGAGGAGCTGAGCGGGGTGTTCGAAGCTTCGGGCCTGAGGGTGGACTCGGTGCACGGTCGCGACCCCTGGGTCGCTCTCGTGGCTCACCGGCCGGACTGATGGCCCACCTGTTCCGGGTCCAGCACGACGACGCCCGGGCCACCGGCGACGAACTGACCCTCGGCCGGGAGGACAGCCGCCACATCGCCAGGGTCCTGCGGCTCGGTCCGGGGGACCCCGTCGGCGTCTTCGACGGCCGGGGCAACGAGTGGGCCGCCGAGATCCTCGAGGCGGGCAAGGACGCCGTCCGGGTCAGGCTGGGTGAAGCCTGCAGCGACCCGGTCGAGGCACCCCTCGAGATCGATTTGATCCAGGGTGTCTGCCGGCCGGACCGGCTCGACTGGCTGGTGGCCAAGGCCACCGAGGTGGGCATTCACCGGATCCAGCTGGTCGACACCGAACGGGCCGACGCGCCGCGGGTCACCGACAACCGGCTGGAACGCTGGCGGCGCATCGCCCGGGAGGCCTGCAAACAGTGCGGCCGGCGCCGGGTGCCCGAGGTTGCTTCACCGCTGCGCCTGAAGGAGTTGGGGCCGTCTCCCGAGGACACCCTCGATCTGGTCCTGGACGGGGGGCCGGGAGCGGTCACCCTGGCGACGATCCTGGCCGCCGAGGCCCCTGGCCGCGTCCGCCTGGCGGTCGGCCCGGAGAGCGGCTTCTCGGACGCCGAGCGGGCCGCCCTGGAGGCCGCGGGTTGGCGCCGGGCCAGTCTGGGACCGCGCACCCTGCGCACCGAGACCGCCGGACCGGTCGCCACGGCGCTATTGCTCCACGCCTGGGGCGATTTCGGCGCCTGAACGGCCACCCGGGCCGAGTTGACTCCCCCGGGGGCGGTTCCTAGATTCCACCCCATCGGCAAAGCTGTGTCCGCGAGGCTGAATCCGCCTCTGGAACGACCGGCAGAGGAGTCTCGATGCATATCAACGACCTGCTCAAGGCGTCCACGGAACGGGGTGCTTCCGACCTTCACCTCAAGGTGGGCAGCCACCCGGTGATCCGAGTCAACGGCCGGCTGATGCCGTTGACCGATCACAAGCGCCTGATGCAGGAGGACACCATCGCCATGGCGTTCAGCATCATGAGCGCCCGCCAGAAGCAGAACTTCAAGGACTCCTTCGAGATCGATATGGCCTACTCGGTGCCCGGCCTCGGCCGGTTCCGCTGCAACGTGTTCCAGCAGCGCGGTACCGTCGGCATGGTTTGCCGTGTGATTCCCGTGCGTATCCTCGGGATTCGCGACCTGCTGCTCCCCTCGGTGCTGGAGACCATCGCCGGCGAGCGCCGCGGCCTGATCCTCGTGACCGGAACCACCGGTTCGGGTAAGTCGACGTCGCTGGCGGCGATCATCGACCACATCAACTCGAACCGCACCGAGCACATCATGACGATCGAGGATCCGATCGAGTTCCTCCATCGCGACAAGAAGAGCCTGGTCAACCAGCGTGAGGTCGAGGTCGACACCAAGAACTTCGCCCATGCGCTGCGCTCGGCTCTGCGTCAGGATCCCGACGTCATCCTCGTCGGTGAGATGCGTGACTACGAAACCATCGAGACCGCGTTGACCGCGGCCGAGACCGGCCACCTGGTGCTCTCGACCCTGCACACCCTGGACGCCACCGAGACGATTCACCGCATCATCTCGGTCTTCCCGCCGCACCAGCAGAAGCAGATCCGCATTCAGCTCTCTTCGGTTCTCAAGTCGATCGTCTCGATGCGCCTGGTCCCCCGGGCCGACGGCCAGGGCCGTGTGCCCGCCGTCGAGGTGCTGCGCTCCACGCCGTACATCCGGGACTGCATCGACAACAAGGAAAAGACCAAGCTGATCCGCGAGGCGATCAAGAACGGCACCTCCCAGTACGGGATGCAGACCTTCGACCAGTCGCTGTTCGCGCTCTACAGCCAGGATCTGATCACCTTCGACGAGGCGCTGCGCCAGGCGACCAACCCCGACGAGTTCAAGCTGCGGGTGGCCGGCATCACCTCGACCTCGGACATGGCCACCGACGAGATGGCCTCGGCCATCGAGCAGGACGGAAGCGACCTCGATCCCCAGTCGTCGGACTCGCCCTTCGAGTTCTCCGGCAACTAGCGTCGAGAGCGGCCCGGAGTCCCGGGCCGCGATCCTCCCCGGAGTTGCTCCGGGTGCCGCAGGGATAGGGGCGGGCCCCCGGATCCGGCGTTTCCGCGCCCCCGCGGCCGTTTTGCTATCTTGCAAGCTTCGGATCCGGTGCGTCGCCCTGCATGCGGCCAGGGCGGCGGACCGTTCTCTTCCGGCCGGAGCGTTCCGGCCGTGACGGAAACAGCGATGAAAGCCCAAGACGTCCGCCGATCGTTCCTCGATTTCTTCGTCGAGCGGGAGCACCGCGAGGTGGCCAGCTCCCCGCTGATCCTGCCCAAGGATCCGACGCTGCTGTTCGCCAACGCCGGGATGAACCAGTTCAAGGACACCTTCACCGGCAAGGAAGCGCGGGACTACGTGCGGGCGACCACCTCGCAGAAATGCCTGCGGGTCTCGGGCAAGCACAACGATCTGGAGATGGTCGGGCGCACCCCGCGGCACCACACCTTCTTCGAGATGCTGGGGAACTTCTCCTTCGGCGACTACTTCAAGCACGAGGCGATCGCCTTCGCCTGGAAGCTCCTGACCGAGGTCTACGGCGTGCCCAAGGAGCGGCTGTGGGTCACCGTTTTCGGGGGCTCCGACGCCGTCGAGGCCGATGAGGAAGCCTACGCCATCTGGCGCGACCAGGAGGGAGTGCCAACCGACCGGATCATGCGCCTCGGCGAGAAGGAGAACTTCTGGCGCATGGGGGACACCGGTCCCTGCGGACCCTGCAGCGAGCTGCACTACGACCTGGGTGAGGATCTGACCTCCGTCGAGGGGGAGAGCAACCCCGAGACCGACGAGCGCCGCTATATCGAGATCTGGAACCTGGTGTTCATGCAGTACGAGCAGCACCCGGACAAGCTGGAGAAGCTGCCCAAACCGAGCATCGATACCGGCATGGGCCTCGAGCGCATCACCTCGGTACTCCAGGGCAAGCGCAGCAACTACGACACAGACGTGTTCATGCCGATCCTCGAGGCCGGCGCCCACATCGCGGGAGTCAAGCTCGGGGAGAACGAAGAGCAGGACACTTCCCTGCGGGTTATCGCCGATCACACCCGGGCGCTCTGCTCGCTGGTCTCCGACGGAGTCGTGCCGAGCAACGACCGCCGGGGCTACGTGCTGCGGCGCCTGCTGCGCCGGGCCATCCGCCACGGCCGCAAGCTGGGCATCGATCGGCCCTTCCTGCACGAGATCTCGCCGGTGGTCATCGACGGGCTGTCGGTGCAATTCCCCGAGCTGATCGGCGCCAAGGACGCGATCCTCGAGGTGGGGCGCAGGGAGGAAGAGCGCTTCGCCGATACCCTCGCTACCGGTTTGGAGATGCTCGAGAAGGAGCTGGAACAGACCGCCGGTGACGGACCTGCGGTCCTGAGCGGGGAGTTCGTGTTCAAGCTGCACGACACCTTCGGCTTCCCGCTGGATCTGGCCCGGGATGCCGCCGAGGACCGGGGCATCGAGCTGGACGAATCCGGCTTCGACGCCGCCATGGCCCGGCAGCGCAGCAAGGCCCAGGCCTCCTGGAAGGGCGCCAAGATCGAGAAGTCCGCGCCGATCTACGGCGAGTTGGCTCCGAGTCACCAGACCCGCTTCGAGGGCTACTCCCAGGTGG
Organism: Acidobacteria bacterium Mor1; assembly: GCA_001664505.1. Classification (GTDB taxonomy): domain Bacteria; phylum Acidobacteriota; class Polarisedimenticolia; order Polarisedimenticolales; family Polarisedimenticolaceae; genus Mor1. Next base: position 958,782 of record CP011806.1, on the reverse strand, counting down.
AGCTGGACGGTGTGCCGGTGGGCGCGCTGATCCGCGAGGGCTCGTCGGTGGAGTCGTTGACCGAGGGGCAGGAAGGGGAGGTGGTGCTCGAGGCCACGCCCTTCTACGCCGAGTCCGGCGGCCAGGTCGGCGACCGGGGCGTGATTCACGGGCCTTCCGGGCGGCTGGCGGTACTCGACACCCAGCGTCCCGCCGACGGCCTGATCGTGCACAAGGTTCGGGTCGAACAGGGTGAGCTGACGCCGGGCCAAGCGGTGCGGGCCGAGGTCGACGCCGAGCGCCGCATGGCCATCAGCCGCAACCATACCGCGACCCATCTGCTTCACGCCGCCTTGCGGGAGTGCGTCGGCACCCACGTGAAGCAGGCCGGTTCGATGGTCGCGCCCGAGCGGCTGCGCTTCGACTTCTCCCACTTCGCCGGCCTCAACGAGCGGGCGTTGGAGGAGATCGAGACGCTGGTCAACGACCAGGTGCTGGCCGACACGCCGATCGAGACCGAGCTGATGCCGATCGACGAGGCGTTGTCCCAGGGCGCCATGGCACTCTTCGGCGAGAAATACGGCGACCAGGTGCGGGTGGTGCGCATCGGCGACTTCTCCCTGGAGCTCTGCGGCGGGATCCACGTCGGGCACACCGGCGAAATCGGCCTGTGCAAGGTCACCGGCGAGCGGGGCATCGCCTCGGGTACCCGCCGGGTCGAGGCCATCTCCGGGGATGCTTCGCTGAGCACCTTCCGTGACCTGCGGCAGACCGTGGGCCGGCTGGAGCACCTGCTCTCGGCCCAGGGCTCGGACCTGGTGGCCGAGGTCGAACGCCGGCTGGAGCAAACCAAGAGCCTCGAGCGAGAGCTGGAAAAGCTCAAGATGGGCCAGGTCCGGGAGCAGGTCGGCGCCAGCGTCGACGACGCCCCGGTGGTGGCCGGGGTCAAGCTCTTCGCCCAGCGGGTCGACGGCCTGGAACCCAAGGAAATGCGCGAACTTGCCGATTCCCTGCGCGGGAAACTAGGTTCTGGAGTGGTGGTACTCGGCCGCGCCGACGGGCCCAAAGCCTCGCTGCTCGTCGCGGTGACCGAGGACCTGCGCAAGTCGCTTCCCGCAGGGGATCTGGTCAAGAGTCTGGCCAAGATCATCAGCGGCGGCGGCGGTGGCCGGCCTGATATGGCCGAAGCCGGCGGCAAGGACCCGGGCAAGCTCGATGACGCGCTTGCCGCGGCCAAGGACGAGATCGCGAGGCGTATGGGATAGGGTTTGTCCCCTTCGACGCAGTCGCTTCCTTCGACGCAGTCGCTCCCTGCGGGAACTTCTTCGCTCAGGGCTGGCGCCATTTGGTTGAGTGCGGCGGTGTTGGTCGTGGTGCTCGGCCTCATGGCGCCGGCGGCGGCGACGGACTTTCACTACTACGTGGACGCCGACGGCTCGGTGGTGATCACCGACACCGTCAGCCGCGCCGACGCCGAGCCGCTTCCGGGGTTCTACCAGGAGCGTGAGCGGCGGATGGGTTCGGCGATCCCGGCTTCCCACTTCGACGACTGGATGCGCAAGATCGCGCGGCGCCACGCGCTGCGGCCGGAACTCGTTCGCGCGGTGGCCTGGGTCGAGTCCGGGTTCAACACCCACGCGGTGTCTCCCAAGGGTGCCGTGGGGTTGATGCAGCTGATGCCGGCGACCGCCGGGCAGTACGGCGTGACCGATCGCAAGGATCCGCTGCAGAACCTGAACGCCGGTGCCAAGCATCTGCGCTACCTGCTGGACCTCTACGAAGGAGATCTGTCTCTGGCGCTCGCCGCGTACAACGCCGGCGAGGGTACGGTGAAACGCTACGGTGGGATTCCGCCCTACAAGGAAACCCAGAAGTACGTGACGCGGATCCGGCAGTACCTGGAAGACCCCGGTGCGCGAAAGATGGCGACCGAGAGCCCCAGCGGCCGGCCGAAAGCCACGCGGCCGGCAGCGGATCCCGCCGGTGTGACCGTGCTGGCGGACGGCACGGTCGTGATCTCGAACCAGTAGCGCCCAAGGCCGAGACGGCTGTCGCGGAGTCTGCACATGCAGACTGGCCCGCCCAGCCGTCCCACGTTTCTGGACTCGCCCCTGCTTGGCCGAACTATCGCGGACGATGTTGTCGCTCCCGAGTCTGCACCTGCAGACTGCCTGCAGACTGCGAGGCATTCCAGCCGTCGTGTAGCCAGGGAGTCTGCATCCGCAGACTCAGCACGTGATCTGGTGGCTCTGCGGGTTGCCCAGGGAGTCTGCGAACGCAGACTTTGCGCGCACCGATCTGCAGTCGGCGACGCGGGAGTGTCCTAGTCCGTACCCGCGGGCCCAGCCGCTTCAGAGTCTGCACCTGCAGACTCTCCTGCCTCGGAGTCCGCGTTCGCGGACTCGGCCAGCCTCGTCTTCAGGTGTTCGGCGATGACCTCAGCCGCGATGCGGTGCGCCCGCTCGTTGGGATGGGCATCGGTCGGCGAGATCGAAAGCGATTCGTCAGCGTGTTGCCGATAGTAGGGCAGCAGGTCGATCACTCCCGCGCCGGTGCTCCCGAATAGCTCGGCCGCCATGGTATGCGCCTGCTCGAAGGGGTAGGCGTCGAGGGCGTTGAACATGGGAAAGATCGCGACGTCGACCTCGATGCCCTGGGATCGAGCATCGGCTACCAATCCCCGCGCCTCAGCCGCGAAGGCCTGCCAGTACTCACCGTCGGGATCGTAGAACGAGGCGATGAACTCCCCGTAGGTCATCTTCCAACCGAAGCGCTCGCTCAACTGGTTCTTCTTCTGCCGCAGGAACGCGTAGGCGTAGGACAGCCGGGTCAGTCCGGTATCCAGCGGCTGGCCGATGGGCAGCAGGGGAGGGTAGAGGACCTCCGGGACGATGCGGGTGTTGGCGTCCGGCGGTTCGGGGTCGTTGAGCACGAAGGCGAGCACGATGCGATCAGGGTTGTACTTGTACCCCCGGTCCCGAAGGATGTTCCGCTGGCCGGCGGTGTTGGTGCCGGCGATACCCAGGTTGTAGACCTCGGTGTTCTCCAGCTGCGACTGCAGGACCCGGGGCCAGACGTCGTCGATGTTCTCGACGCTGTCGCCGAAGGTGAACGAATCGCCGACGGCGAGGATGCGGAGCTTGTCGCTGCGGGTCGTCGAGAACTCCCGGTCGCGGAAACGGTCACTGTTGCGCTGGACGTGGTCTTCGAGGAATGCCTGGCGCTGCGGCCCCGCGGCGTACCAGTCGCCGGAGGGCCCGGCAATGCGTAGGGCAATCTCGAGCAGCACGAAGAAGACGAAGAGCGTCGCCAACATGATGCCGGCGTTGATCGCCAGGGTGCGCAGGCGACGCTTGAGTGACTGGGGTTTCTTCTTGCTCGTCATGGACTGTTCGCCCTCAGGCGCAGTCGTCGAATCATCGCGGCCGCGCCGATGCCAACCCAGGTCAGGCCGCCGAGAGCGAGGCCGAGCCACTCTTCGAGTCGGGGCCGGAAAGCGAGTTTGATCGTGCCGTCACCCACCACACGGATCAATCCGTCGTGAGTCCTTTCGATCGTGCCTTGCCCTTCCTCGATCCGCCAATCAGAGCTGAACGCCTGGGAGACGGTGACCGTTGTCGCTTCCGGAAGCGAGACGCGAATCAGTCCGCCGTCGTAGTCGGCATCGACGGGGGCGCCGTTGTCTTCGCGCCACACAAGGGGCGCTGCCGGGAGCTGGTAGAGCACGAAACCACCGCCGAGATACCGCGGAGGTTCTATCGCCAGACTACGCACGCCGGCGGATACTTCGTGTCTGGCGAGGATCCGATCTACGCCCAGACGCCGAAAACGCTCAGCGAGTCGGGCTGTGCTCTCTCCGCGGAGTTCCGCGTCGGAGGCGACGGCGATCGCCCACCAGTGCGGACGGGCGCTCGGGCCGGAGGCCGCCCGTTCGAGCTCGAAGATCGCACGAGATGTGGGCGACTGTTCGACGAACAAACCGCGGAGCCCATAGAGCGCGGGTATGCCGTTGTGGCCGATCATGTAATCGAAGTACTTGAGACCGCCGAGCTGCACGCCGTGCCACGAGCCGTTCTGTGACTTCGGGTCAGAGAGAATGAGCAAGCGTTGAGAGCTGACTGGCAGTTCCCTCATCCGATCTGAGTATCGCGCTGCCGCATAGTCCGGAGGTGTCGGGCCGGTTGCGTCGTAACGGAATGTCGAATTCGCTCCGAGTACTCCGAGCTGGACCAGGAGCAGCGCTGCCAGGAGTAGCGCGGCCAGAGCCGAAAACCCCCGTCGCAATGCCATCGCTTGGGGTAAGGCTCTCAATGCCAGGAGCGCGCCCGGCACAAGGGCCAGGTACAGGAAGAGCCGGAACCGGTGGTACTCCATCCGTATCGGCGGGGCACCGAACAAGGGGAAGATCACCGCTCGGCACCCGTAGAGAATTCCCAAGAGCAGCAGCGCTCCGACTAACGGTGAGCGCTTGAGTCCAGGGCGGGCGAAGAGAGCCAGTCCTGCGAGGCCGAGCAGCGTGAGCCACTCGATCGGGATCGGAAGCGGTGCGTTGACCAAACCGTCCGGGGATGCTTCACCGATATGGACGACGAATGGGATCAGAAAAGGGGCAGCGCCCAAGAGGCTGATCGCCGAGATACTCGCGCCGCGAGTAAGTGGTTGAGGGCTCCGCACTCGAACGGCGCGGACGATGGCGTAGGCCACCAGGGAAAGGCCGGCCATCGCTCCGAGTAGAAAGTGCCCAAGCAGGACGACGATAAGCAGCGCGGCGAGTGCAAGGCCGCCGCCGTGGCCGCCGATTGCTCTGCGCAGCCGGCCGACGAAGAAGAGGAAGAACGGGAGAATGAACGCGTTGGCAGCGTTCCCGGCGACCAGCGTCTGGCGGAGGCTGCCGCCCAGGCCGCGCATCGGAAGAGCCAGCACGAGTAGGCCGGCGGTGGTCGCCAGCAAGGCTTCACCACGGCGCAGGCCGAGCCCGCGGGCGGCCGAGAACAGGCTCGGAGGCAGGAGAAGTAGGTAGGCGAACAGGAGCGCTTTGACGCCGACTTCAGCCGGGAGATAGCCGGGGCTCAGTTGCACGATGGTTGCCGCCAGCCAATGGAACAGCGGCGGGTACAGGGTCCCAATCGGCGCGCCACAGAAGAACCTGGGGTCCAACCCCCACGGGAGCGGCCACTGGCCGAAGTCGATGAGCGCTTCGACGACCGCCACATGCCCCGGCAGATCCCCCTGTAAGAGCGGCGACCGCCACAGGTCCGGTCCCCACACCGCCACCAGCATAAGCCCCAGCGCCCAGGGCGCCGCGTCGAGCAGTCTGCGTGGGATGCGGGACATCGGCCCTCCATTCGAAGCAGCGGAATCTACCACGTCGGGGTACTCTTTCCCGCTTCGCGGGTGCCGGACTCAACCGGGAGTTGCCCGTCTGCTGGAGATGCCGTACCGAAGGTCGCCATGCAACAGGGAACTCGGTGAAGAATTCGGACCCATTCCGCTACCTGCCGTGGCTGGCGATTGCGGTGTTGTCGTGGTTGTCGCTGTTTCCGATCGCCACCTACGACGCCCACTATCATCTTGCCAGCGGCCAGCGGATCCTGGACGAGGGTGAGATCCCGTCCCGCGGGGTGGGGTCCGCGACCTTCGGCGACCACCCCTGGCACAACCAGGAGTGGGGCTTCCAGCTGATCGCGGCGGCGATCGCCGGCAGCGAGGTCGACGAGCACGGGGTGCGGCGGTTGACCCAGGGGGGCATCGTTGCCCTGATCCTGCTGCGGGCGCTCTGCCTGGCCGCCACCCTGGCGCTGCTCTCGGCTCAGATGGCCCGTACCGGAGTGGAGCCGCTGACCCGCTCGGTGGCGCTGATCCTGGCCGCCTTCCTGACCTTCGGCAACCTGTTCTGGGCGGTCCGGCCTCAGATCCTGACCTACCTGGCCCTGGTCGGGGTGACCTACCTGCTCCAGCGGGACCGGGAAGGGGAGCGCTGGGCCGGCTGGGCGACCCTGGCGGTTATCGCGGTCTGGGCCAACATCCACGGCGCGTTCCTGATCGGGATCGTGGTGTTGGGGGCCGAGGCCACAGGGGAAACCCTCGAGGCGATCCGGGCCCGTTTTCAGGGCCCCCACCGGGGCCGGGCGATCCGGCTGTGGCTGGTCACGGCGCTATCGCCCCTGGCCGCCTGCCTCAACCCCCATGGCTACAAGCAGCTGACCCACCCCTTCGAGTACCTGCTGCGGCCGGAGATCTACCGGGGCAACGCCGAGTGGTCCAAGCCGGACTTCATCCACCTGCCCCTGTTCATGCTGACCATCGCGGTCCTGGTCGTGACCCTGGTGGCAGCGGGCAAGCGCTTCCGGGCGGCGGACCTGATCCGGGCCGCCGGATTCCTCTACATGTTCTCGGGGGCGATCCGGCACCTGCCCCTGGCGGTCCTGATCGTGGTCCCGATCCTGGCGGCGGCGGCCGGCACGGCCGCCCGGCTGGGGGGCTGGCGCAAGAACCTGGAACCCACCGGCAGCGGCTGGGGCAGCCCGGCCATGCGGGGCGCGGCGGCGCTGATGCTGACGGTGGTGATCGTGGCCCTCTCGGGCTCCTTCTCCCGCCCGGCCGACCAGCGCTTCGTCACCCTCCGGCCCGACTTCTCCTTCAAGCCCTTCGGCACCCTGCCGGAAAACGCCGTGAACTATCTGTCGGAGCAGGGGATCGAGGGGGCGGTTTTCAACTCGTACAGGCTGGGCGGTTTCCTGATGTTCCGGCTCTACCCCCAGGACCGGGCCTTCATGGACGGCCGCAACGACATCTATGAGATGTACCGGGACGAGGTCTACAACCCGATCCTGTTCACCCAGCCGGGGTGGGAGCGGCTCTGGCGGGAGGCGGTGGCGGAGCACGATGTCTGCTGCGTGCTGATCGAAGAGCGCGACCCGCTGGCCCGGGCCCTGGCCGCGGATCCCGAATGGGTCGTTCCCCGCAGAAACGGGGTCCCGGTCATCGACGGCACCCCCGGCGCGGGCGCGACAGCCTTTCTCGTGAGACGATCGAAGCTGGAGGGGACGCCATGAGGCCTCGGGCCCGCTTCGGGATCTGGCTGGGAGTCACGCTGATTTTCGTTATGGCCGCCGGCTGCCGGCCGCCGGTCCAGGGCAACGGGATGAACGTGCTGTTTATCTCGATCGAGACCACCCGGGCGGACCACATCGGCGCCTACGGGTACGAGCGGGACACCAGCCCCAACCTGGACGCCCTGGCGGCCAGGGGGACCCTGTTCGAGTCGATGTCGGTGGTTTCCCCGCGAACCAGCCCGTCGCTGGCCTCCCTCCTGACCGCCGGGCACCCCCACGATCACGGGGTCCGCAACCTGCTGATGCCCCTGGAGCGGCCCAACACTTCCATCGCCGAGCTCCTGAGAGGCGCCGGATACGAGACCGGTGCCGTCCAGACCCACGCCCGTCTGGTCAAGCACAGCGGCTTCGAGCAGGGTTTCGACTACTACGACGACGATTGGCGCTCCCACCAGGTCGCTCCCCAGGTCGGTGAGAAGGCGCTGAAATGGCTGGGAGAGCGGGATGGGGAGCGCCCCTGGTTCCTCTGGCTCCACTATTACGACCCTCACTGGACCTATGACCCCCCTCCGGGGCCCTGGCGCACCCGCTACGGCCCCGAGGATCCCAGGCCGGCCCAGGCCTACCGGGAGTGGGTCGACGAGACCCGCACCATGGGCTCGATGGTCTTCCACAACGAGATGCCCCCCGACGAGGTCCAGGCCTTCGTCAACCTCTACGACAGCGAGATCCGCTTCACCGACCGCTTCATCGGGATGCTGATCGCCGAGCTCGAGGCCCGGGGCCAGATGGAAAACACCCTGATCGTGATCACCTCGGACCACGGGGAGTCCCTGGGGGAGCACGACTACTTCTTCGAGCACGGGGACCTGGGCACCGAGCCGGAGATCCATGTCCCGACCTTCTTCGTGGCCCCCGACGGCATGGGAGTGCCCCGAGGGGCCCGGATCCCCTGGAGCGTCTCCAACATCGACATCGCCCCGACGGTGATGACCCTTCTGGACCTGCCGGTGGATGAGAGCTGGGTCGGGCGGTCCCTGACCGAGTTCATGGACAACCCGGACTGGGGGGACCACCGGGCGGTGTTCGGGGAGACCGGGGGCAACTGGTTCGCCGAAAACGACAGGCGCCTGGTCGACGGTGTGGCCGGCAAGTGGCGCTGGGTCCGCCAGGGTCGCTTCAAGCTGATGCACATCCCGGTGCCCGCGGAAAAAGACTGCGAAATCGGGGAAAAGTCCGGAAACGCCTGCCGGGTGCTCTACGATCTGGAAGAAGATCCGGGGGAACTCGAGGACGCTACGGGGCGCTACCCTGATGAGGCATCGAGGCTGGGTGGAATCCTGGACAACTGGCTCTCCCAGGACACCGGGGAACATGTGGATTACCACATAACCGAGGAGGCCAAGGAGCAGCTAAAGGCCCTGGGCTATCTCTGATCCACCACGCAAACGGCCTTTTTTGTTCGACTTAGGCCGCCGGACTACGTAAATGATACAGCCGCAACACTTCTGCGTCGCACTTGCGGAAAATGGCGGGTTTTGGGGATCAAAAAGAACGAATCGGTCATGTCTTTCTCTTTGCTCGCAAAACTGAACTGTCGTAAAAGTAGTGCACCAAGTTAGCCGTGCTGTCGGGCCCGAAGGTGAGACTCGGTACCGTTCAGTTGAAAGGGGGGGGATAGACCTGCAGCGCTTGTCCGTTCGTTCCATCCAATGTGCTGGTTAGGGGTATTTCTAATTTATGCTTCTGGAAAAGGAGTCAGAGGGAATGAAGAAACTCTTTTATCTGGGCTTCTGCCTGGTTCTGATGACCGGCTTCGGCTGCGCCATCACGAACTACGCGCTGATCACCGACAACAACCAGACTAGTGCTGGTGGTGGCGCTGGAGAAATCCGCGACACGTTTGGTAAGGCCAAGCTGGTCCACGCCTCGCAGTGGGCGACCTCGCAGGCCGACGGCATTGACGAGCTCCTGAACTTCGTCAACCAGCTGTCCGACGGTTCGCAGACTCTCTACACCCACAACAACTTCTCGGTTGCTGGTGATGCCACCTTCTCCGACGACCTGTACTGCTCGCCCGAGACCAAGGGCTGTGCCGCCGTCGTCGCCAAGGACGCCGATCCGACCGATCCGAACGAAGATCCGTTCCTGTCCCGTCTGAACGACGAGTGCCCCGGCGCTCGCAGCCTCTCCCTGTCGCTGTCGACTGGCCGTTACTACGGCGAGTGCGGTCGCACCGGCACCTGGTCGCTGCAGGACAAGCTCTCCATGTACAACATGGGCGAAATGGGCGAAATGTTCGGTCGCGACGTCCTCATGTACAACCTCAACGCGTCGAACTTCGACGTTCGGCTGAACAACAACGCCGGTATCGTGACCAGCCTGCCGGTCTCCGGTGAAGCCACCGCTGCTCTGTCCCTCAACGGTCAGATCAACGGCCTCCTTGACGCCTCTAACCCGCTTCTCGGCAACATGCTGCTCAACTACGCGGCGTGGCTGCAGACGAACGGCGGCGAAATGACGACCATCACCGTCACCTACAACGGTATTTCCCGCTCGTTCGACGTGCAGGGTCACACCAACACGGGTATCGGTACCGTCAGCCGCATCATGTACAACGCCCACAACAAGTTCTAATTGGGCTTTCGGTTACAGGGTTAGAGATAATCAAGGAATCAAGGAGCTTTTAGGAATGAAAAAACTCTTCTATCTGGGGTTTTGCCTGGTTCTGATGACCGGCTTCGGCTGCGCCATCACGAACTACGCGCTGATCACCGACAACAACCAAACTTCCGAGCCGGGCGGCGCGGGAGAAATCCGCGACACGACTGGTAAGGCCAAGCTGATCCACGCTTCGCAGTGGGCCACCTCGCAGGCCGACGGTATCGACGAGCTGCTGAACTTCGTCGATCAGGACGCCTCCGGCGGCCAGACCCTTTACACCCACAACAACTTCTCGGTCGCCGGCGAAGCCACCTTCTCCGATGACCTGTACTGCTCGCCTGAGAACAAGGGTTGCGCGGCTGTCAAGTCGTTCGATCCCGATGCCACCGATCCGTCCGACGATCCGTTCGACGGCAAGGTCAACGACGAGTGCCCGGGCGCCCGTAGCCTGTCCCTCTCGCTGTCGACCGGTCGTTACTACGGTGAGTGCGGCCGCACCGGCAAGCTCTCCCTGGCCGACCAGCTGAACCTGTGGAACATGGGTCGCCTCGGCAACCACGAAGGCATGGACGTCCTCATGTACAACATGAACCGTTCCAACGCCTCCATCACCCTGAACAACAACGCTGGCATGATCACCAACCTGAACATCGCCGGTAACCTGAGCGCCTGGACGACCATCGGCAACCGCCGCGCGGCCGCCCTCGACGCCACCAACCCGCTGATCGCCAACATGATCCGCGACTACGCTAGCTTCGTGGCCAACTACGCCGGTCACACCACCACCATCACCGTGAACTACGGTGGGGTGCAGCGCGACTTCACCGTCGCCGGTAACCAGAACGGCAACCCGGATGGTATCTCCACCGTGAGCAACATCCTGAACTTCGCCGCTCGTTACTAGTTAGCGCTTAGAAACCCTTCGGGTTTCGGAAAGGGCGGGGCTTCGGCCCCGCCCTTTTTCTTTGTCCGGCAGGTATCGCGGCCGGATGGGATGCTCGTCTCCGCGGGCGGCGATCGGCTCGCGCAAGACCCGCCGCACCGCGATCGCCGCACCCGCCCCCGGGCCGAGCCAAAGACCAGCGCAAGCCTCTCCCTCGAGGCTTCGCAGGAGCGGCCTGATCCTTGGGCGGGGAGGTCGGTGAGTTCGGCGCGCCCCGGGCGGCTAGCGGCTGTCCAGGGCTTTCAGGGCGGCGGGAAGGTTGAGGTTGCCGGTGCCCGAGGCGCCGTCGAAGCCGGAGGGTGGGATGTCCTGAGCGGTATCGATCAGGAGATCCTCGAGTTCCCAGGGTTCCAGGTCAGGAGCTGCCTGGAGGAGCAGGGCGGCGATTCCGCCGACAACTCCGGCGGACAGGGAGGTGCCGCTCGCCGGGGCGTAGCCGCTTTCGCTGACCGGGATCGCGATCGGAAGGTCCTCTCCCGGGGCAGAGAGCCGCGGGAACGGGTGGTCGCCGCAAGCGCTGGGACCCCGCGAAGACATGTCGGAGATGCCTCCGGCGTCCCGGGTGGCGGCGACCGCGAACACCGGCCGTCCGTCGGGAAAGGCGCCGAGGAGCTGGGCAGGGGACTCCCCGCTGCCGTCGCCGGGGCCCGCATTACCCGCAGGGAAGACCACGAAGATGCCGCTGGCCTGCCAGGCACGGATGAAGGGCAGGTCGAACCCGGCGCAAACGTCACGCTCGGGGTTGGACCAGGCGTTGATCAGCACGTCGGGCCGCGCGACCCGGAACATCCAGTCGGCGGCCAGGGTCATACGGACCCGGGAGTACCGGTTTTGCCAGTTGGCAAGGGCGGCGCTCCAGGTCGCTCCGGGAGCGATCCCGATGCGCCGGCTCTCACCCCGGCCCACCGCCGTCGACAGGACGCTGGTGCCGTGACCGTTGTTGTCATAGGGCTCGCCGAGGCCCTGGACCGGATCGAACCAACCGCGGCCTTCGCCGGCCATCCGGTCGGCGAGCTGTTCGTGCCGGCCGTGGACTCCTGTGTCGATAATCCCGACACGGACACCGCTCCCGTCGAGCCCGCGCCCCCAGGCCTGATCGATGCCCAGCGCTTCCAGGGCCCAACTGGTAAAGGACTCTCCCAGCGCCGGAGATGCCGGGCGCTCGGCAAGGCCACTCCCCGGGGAGCGCGTGTCGGCGAGTATCCTGGCGACCGCGGGGTGACCGGCCAGGCGGCGAATGCCGTCGGGCGAACCCTCGACGATCAGGCGGTTCACGATGGCGACGCCCCGGTAGTAGTCGATCAGCCCCTCGTCGATCCAGCCGTCGAGAGTCGGTTCCAGGGTGGCCTGCTGTTCGTTCGCCACGGTTTCGAACCAGTCGATCACGTCCGCCCGGCGCGCACTTCGTTCGCGCTTGTCCGCGAGCACCCGCGCGGCCAGTGCCTGCTGATCGACCTGGCGAGTGAGATCGACCAGCACCTGGATCCGGTCACCGTTCCTGGCACGCCCCAGGCGCTCCTCCAGAGCCGGCTCCAGTGCCCCTGCGGCGGCAGGCAGCTCCAAATACAGCGGGGCGGTGGCGACCTTCTGGGGCGGCCTGACGGCTCCCGAGCAGCCGGCGGCCAGGATCAGGGCTGCGATCAGGGCGGTTTGGGTGAACGGTGTTTTCTGCAGGTGTTTTCGGCTCATAGGTCGCGTAGATAGTACACGTCGGATCGGGAGGATTCTGCAGCCCCCGAGCCGAAAAACGGGTTGTCTCCCGTTCCCTGTGAGCGTAAGAAAGAACACGCAAACGGGGGACCGGGAGGGGGTCCCGGCGGGAGCACACGGGGACACGTGTGCCAATGTGCCATCCCGCCGGCTCCCAGTATCGATCGCGGCATGAATGCCGACGAGGAGTCCCGATGTCCTTTCGTGCTCTCCGGGCCAAGGCCGGTTCTATCCGGCTCTCTATACTTTTCACGGCCCTCGTCCTGCTTTCTTTCGGTGTTGCGCACGCTCAGTTCGCGCAGATCTCGGTGGATCTACTCACCGACGGCCAGGACTACACGGTCTACGGCATCACCGACGATGACCAGTCAGGCTTCGCGGTCGGATCGGGAGATCTGAACGGGGACGGCTTCGACGACATCGTCAGTACGGCTCCCAACGGCGACGGCCCCTTCGACGCCCGGGACACCTCGGTGGGCGAGCTCTACATCCGTTTCGGCGGACCCTCGTTCCCGCTGACCCAGGACCTGTTCACCGAGCCCGCCGACGTGACCATCTTCGGCATCGACCGGGATGACCGCGGAGCCCAGGTGATGTCCTTCGGCGACATCAACAACGACGGAATGACCGACCTGATCCTCGGCGTGCCCGTCGCGGACGGTTCGGACAACACCCGCCTGGCTGCCGGCGAGGTCTACGTGTTGTTCGGTCGCGCCGTCTGGCCCTCGGAAATCGACCTGCTGAACCCGGATCCGGCGACCACCAACGCCGACATCACGATCTTCGGTGAGGATTCGGGCGACCGCTTCGGCCGCTCCGTCGACGTGGCGGACATCAACGGCGACATGATCGACGATCTGGTCGTCGGCTACCCGGGCAACGACGTCCTCGGAACCTGTGAGTTCGCGGGCAGCACTCAGTGTATCGGCGACTTCGATTGCCCCGGCGTCGAGGAGCGCTGCCTGGGCGAGCGCCCCGATCTCGGCGGCGCGCTGATCTTCTACGGTCCGCTCAGCGCCTCGACCGTCGACCTCAACGCGAGCAACACCGCGGATGTCGAGATTCGCGGCGATGACATCAACGACTTCGCCGGCCTGGTCATGACCACCGGCGACCTCAACGGCGACGGATTCGACGACATCGCCATCGCGTCGCCCGGCGGCGACGGCCCCGACGGTGGCGGCCGAAGCGAGACGGGCGAGGTCTCGGTCGTCTTCGGGGGTGGCTCCCTGGCGGCGTTGGTCGATCTGCAGACCGATGCCGATATCCGCATCTGGGGCGATGAGGTAGGCGACAACGCCGGCGCCTCTCTGGCCATGGGCAACCTGGACGGTGACGGCTTTGACGACCTCGCGGTCGGCTCCAGTCTGGCTGACGGCCCGAGCAACGACTTCCGTTCGGCGGCCGGCCGGGTGTCGGTCATCTTCGGCGAAACGACGCCCCCCGGGGTGATCGACCTGCGCCTGAGCGCGGAAGACCTGACGATCCACGGCGCCGAAGAGGGTGACCTGCTCGGAGTCGCCCTGGCCATCGAGAACGTGACCTGCGGCTTCGGCATCTCCACCTGCAGTACGACGACTCCGGGCGCCGATACCTACTTCGACGGCGGCATGGGAATGAACGTCGACGTGACCCTCGACGATCTGATCATCGGCGTGCCCGATGCCGAGGGGCCGATCGCCAACTGCGATCCGGAGCTGAGCCAGTGCCGCTTCGGCTCCGGTGAAATCATCGTGGTCATGGGGCAGGCGGTTCAGTACGACCCGCTGCCTTCCACCATCGACGCCAGTACCTTCTTCCTCAAGTTCTGGGCCCAGGGGGCCGAGCCCGGAGATGCCCTGGGTAGCCGTGTCGCGGGCGGCGACGTCAACGGCGACGGCATCGGCGAGATCCTCGCCGGCGTCCCCGACGCCGACGGCGACATGAACGGCCGGATGAGCAGCGGCGAGACCTGGCTCATCTCCGCCGTCGACCTGGATAACGACACCCGGCGCGGCCTCGGCGACAACTGTCCGCTGAACTTCAACCCGGGTCAGGCCGACAACGAAGGGGACGGCGCAGGCGACGCCTGCGATAACTGCCCCAACGACGCCAACCCGGACCAGCTCAACAGCGACGGCGACGCCGACGGCGATGCCTGCGATACCGACGACGACAACGACGGCGTGCTGGACGTGAGCGATAACTGCCCGGTGGACGGCCCGGCGGATCAGACGAACTCCGACGGCGACAGCTTCGGTGATGTTTGCGACAACTGTGACCTCGACGACAACGAGGACCAGCTCGACACCGATGACGACGGTGAGGGTGATGTCTGCGACAACGACGATGACGGCGATACGATCCTCGATAGCGATAGCGGAACGCCCTGCGACACCGGGCAGACCGGCTGCGACGACAACTGCATCCTGATCGCCAACACCGATCAGACCGATACCGACGACGATGATCTGGGTGATGTCTGCGACAACTGCCCGGCGGATTCGAACCCTGGCCAGGAAGACGTGCTCGACGGTGACGGCATCGGCGACGCCTGCGACAACTGCCCCAACGACGCCAACACCTCCCAGACCGACTTTGATACGGACGGGATCGGCGACCTCTGCGACAACTGCCCGCTGGATTCCAACGGCGGCCAGACGGACGGCGACAGCGACGGCGTCGGCGACGCCTGCGACAACTGCTCGGTCGACTCCAACAGCGACCAGGCGGACAACGACGGCGACGGCATCGGCAACATCTGCGACAACTGCCCCAACGATGACAACAACAACCAGGCCAACAACGACGGGGACAGCCTCGGCGATGCCTGCGACAACTGTGACTTCATTACCAACCCGGGCCAGGAAGATCTGGATGAAGACGGTCTCGGCGATCCCTGCGATGCCGACACCGACGGCGACAATGTCTTCGATATCGAGGACAACTGCGACTTCGCCTTCAACCCGGCCCAGATCGACTCCGATTTCGACGGCCTGGGCAACTCCTGTGACAACTGCCCCGACGACGCCAACCCCGGTCAGGAAGAGACCGGCGATATGGACGGTGTCGGCGATCTCTGCGATAACTGCCCCAACGACGACAACCCGCTCCAGCGGGACACCGACGGGGACGGCCTGGGCAACACCTGCGACGACGATGACGACAACGACGGCGTCCTCGACGTTTCGGACAACTGCCCGTTCGCGGCCAACCCGGGTCAGGAAGACCCTGACGGAGACGGTATCGGTACCGCCTGCGACTTCACGGTGATCGACCTGTTCGTCGATGATCCCGACGTCGAGATCCTGGGTGATGACGCCAGTGACGGCGCCGGCCGCGACGTGGTCGCCGGCGACTTCAACAATGACGGCTTTGCCGATATCGCCTTCGCCTCGACGACCTCCAACGGCCCGTCCAACGGCCGCGAGCTCTCGGGTGAGGTAAGCATCGTGTTCGGTCGGGATATCTTCCCGACCCCGATCGATCTGGGCAGCACGGCCCCCGACATGGTGATCTACGGCCAGGACCCCGATGACGGCCTGGGCAACAACGGCCTGGCGGCCGGTGACTTCAACGGCGACGGTATCGACGACCTCGCCATCGCGGCACGTTTCGGAGACGGCCCCTCCAACGGCGTCTCCGGCGGCGGTCAGGTCCACCTGATCCTCGGTGCCAACACGCTCCCGGCGGTGCTAGACCTCGATGGTGGCGACCCGACGAGAAGTGCTTCGGATTCGACCATCTTCGGCATCGACTCCGGCGACGGCCTGGGCCGCTCGGTAGCCTTCGGCGACATCAACAACGACGGCTTCGACGACCTGATCATGGGAGCCAGCACCGGCAACGGTGAGAACAACCTGTGCGCCCGTTGCGGCGACGTCTACGTGGTGTTCGGTGAGGCGACTCCGGCGGCGGTCTACGACCTGGCCGTGGGTGGCACCGCCGACATGAGCATCTACGGCGCCGAGAACGACGACCTGCTCGGCTTCGCGGTCCACGCCTTCGACTACAACGGCGACGGATTCGACGACCTCGCGCTGGGCGCGCTGACCGCGGACAACATCGACGGTGACGTCGATTCGGGCGCGGTCTACATCGTCGAGGGTGGCGCCACGCCGCCGACCACCGTCGATCTCGACCAGCTCGAGTTCCTGGTGGCCCTGGAGGGTATCGACCCGGTGGATCTCGCCGGTGATCGCCTCGATTCGGCTCAACTGGGCGACGTGGGTGCAGCCTGTCCGACCTGTGAGGACCTCCTCGTGGCGGTCCCCGAGGCCGATGGCCCCTCGGAGGCGGACCGTCGGCAGGAGTCGGGCGAGATCTACGTGATCTACGGCCGGAACGATCTGCCCGGTCAGGAGACCTACCAGCTCAACGATCCGGCAGTGATGCTGTCGGTGATCTACGGCGCGGCGGCCAGCGATCGCCTGGGCGAGACCTTCAGCGTCGGCCTGGTCAACGCCGATTCGATTCCGGACATCCTGATCGGAACGCCGCTGGCCGATTCACCATCGATTTCGCTCTCCGGCCGCTTCGACGTGCTGTTCGGCGAGGATCCGATCCCGGCGGTCATCGATCTGGTGACCGACGAGACCGATATCGTGGTCTACGGTCCCTCGGAGATCAGCAACTTCGGGCGGGCTCTTTCCAGCGGCGACGCCAACAACGACGGGTTCGTCGACGCGGTGATCGGCGCCAGCACCCTGGATGTGTCGGGCGGACGGGATGTCGCCGGCGGCGTCTACCTGTTCTCGCCGGTGGATACCGACGGTGACGGAGTGCGGAACCTGGCGGATACCTGCCCGGACCTGAGCAACCCGCTGCAAACCGACACCGACGGCGATAGCCGGGGGGACGAGTGCGACAACTGTCCCAACGACGCCAACCCGGACCAGTCCGATCTGGACGACGACGACATCGGTGACGCCTGTGACGTCGATGACGACTCGGACACCATCGCCGATGACGGCGACTCCAGTGGCGATCCTGACGACAACCCCTGCGTCGGCGGCAACAACGTCGGTTGCGACGACAACTGCCGCACGATCCAGAACACCGACCAGGCCAACGCCGACAACGACCAGTTCGGCGACGTCTGCGACAACTGTCCCAACGACGCCAACGACAACCAGCTCGATACCGACAGTGACGGTCAGGGCGACGTCTGCGATACCGACGACGATGGCGACGGCACCGCCGACGGTGCGGACAACTGCCCGCTGACCGACAACGATCAGACCAACTCCGATAGCGACACCCTGGGCGACGCCTGCGACAATTGCCCGGTCGATACCAACGAGTCCCAGGTCGACGGCGATGCCGATGGTGTGGGCGATGCTTGCGACAACTGCCCGGCCGATCCGAACTTCGGTCAGGGAGACGCCGATTCCGATGGTCTCGGCGATGCCTGCGACAACTGCCCGGTAGACTCCAACGCGTCCCAGACCGACTCCGATGGCGACGGCATCGGCGATGCCTGCGACGTCGACGCCGACGGTGACGGGATCTTCGACGACGGCGACACCTCGAGTGTGGCCGGGGACCGCCCCTGCATCACCGGTCAGTTCTTCGTCTGCGACGACAACTGCCCGTTGGAGCCCAACGGCGACTGTTCCATCGATCCGCTGCGCTGCGATCAGGACCTCGACGGTGATGTGACCGCCCGGGAGCTGACCGAAGGCAACCAGACCGATAGTGACGGTGACGGCCAGGGCGATGCTTGTGACTTCGACGACGACAACGACTTCGTCTTCGACGACGAGGACGGCAGCGGCGTGGAAGGGGACAACCCCTGCACCGGCGGCCAGACGTCCAACTGTGACGACAACTGTCCGGTCAACTCCAACTCCAACCAGGCTGACGACGATAGCGACGGAGCCGGAAACGTCTGCGACAACTGCCCCGGGGCAAACCCGGATCAGCTGAACACCGACGGTGACTCCGAGGGTGACGCCTGCGACGACGACGACGACAACGACGGCGTCCTCGACGTTTCGGACAACTGTCCGGTCAACCCCAACGGCGACTGCACGTTCCTGCCGAACTGCGACGTCAACCTCGACTTCAACACGACCCTGGCCGAGCGTGCCCTCGGCGATCAGATCGATTCGGACTCGGACGGCCTGGGCGATGCCTGCGATAACTGCATCAACGATTCGAACGCAGGCCAGGAGGACGTCGACAGCGACGGCGCCGGCGACCTCTGCGACAACTGCCTCAACGACTTCAACCCGACGCAGCTCGATACCGACGGCGACACCGACGGCGATGCCTGCGATACCGACGACGACGGCGACGGATTGCTCGACGTCTCGGACAACTGCCCGGTCAACCCCAACGGCGATTGCGCCACCGACATCCTCTTCTGCGACGTGGACCTCAGCGGTGCCACCTCGATGTCCGAGGAGGACCTGGGCAACCAGCTCGATAGCGACACCGACGGCGTCGGCGATGCTTGCGACAACTGCCCGGGCCTGCAGAACGCCACCCAGCTCGACACCGACGGCGACGGCCTGGGCGACGTCTGCGACAACTGTCCGACTCTGGCCAACGCAAACCAGGAAGACCTGGACGGCGACGGCATCGGCGACCTTTGCGATTCCGACGACGACGACGACAACATCCCGGACGTCAACGACAACTGTCCGCGGGTGGCCAACGCCAGTCAGCTCGATAGCGACGGTGACCTGACCGGCGACGTCTGCGACAACTGCCCGGCGACCTTCAACCCCGAGCAGGCGGACATCGACAGCGACACCGTCGGCGATCTCTGCGATAACTGTGACGTGGACGCCAACCCGGATCAGGCCAACGCCGACGGCGACGGCCAGGGTGACGTCTGCGACACCAACGACGACACCGACTCCATCCTCGATGACGGGGACGGCAACGGGACGCCCGGCGACAACCCCTGCACCGGCGGCAACAACGTCGGCTGCGACGACAACTGTCCGTTCGTGGACAACAACGATCAGGCGGACGGCGACGGCGACGGTGTCGGCGACGCCTGCGACAACTGCATCTCGATCTCCAACCCCGGGCAGTCCGATCCGGACGGCGACGGGCTGGGCAACGAGTGCGACAACTGCGACCTGGCCGCCAACCCGGGGCAGGAAAACTTCGACATGGATAGCGAAGGGGATGCCTGCGACGCCGATGACGACAACGACGGCACGGCGGATACCGGTGACTGCGATCCGTTCAACGATCAGGTCTGGCTGCAGCTGATGGTCATCGACGACCTGGCCCTGGACAAGGGAGCCGGATCCGACGTGACCCTGACCTGGAGCAGCCCCTCGGCCGGCGTCAACACCAGCTGGGACGTGGTGCAGGGACTGATCGGGGACCGCCGGGCCGACGGCGACTTCCGGAACGCCTCCTGCGCCGTGAACAGTGGCGGCGGTTCGCCCTACACCGACGTGTCGGGCAACCCGGCGCCGGGCACCGTCGAGTACTTCCTGGTGCGGGGCATCAACGAGTGCGGCAGCAGCACCTACGGCATGGGAACGGACATGCCGGACGCCCGCGACGGCTTGGAAGACGGATCGGCCTCGCTGCCGGATCCGGACACCTGCCCCTGATCGGGGGCTGACCGAACGGGGTGTCGCCGAGGGCGGCACCAAGGACCGAACACGAAAAAGGCGGGGCCTCGGCCCCGCCTTTCTTCTTCGTGTTCTCGATTCGGCGTCGACGCCCGGAGGCTATTCTCCGATCTGATCCAGCGCCGAGCGGGCGGCGCGGCGCACGACCTCGACCGGCTCCTTGGCCAGTTCCTTCAGCATCGGAACCGAACCCTTGTCCTTGCGCATCCCCAGTCCGGAGATTGCGGAGAGGCGAACCTGCAAGTCGGAGTGCTTGGCCAGCTCCCGCAGCTTTTCGAGCGCCGCCTCCTGTTCGAACTTGCCGAGAGAACGAACCGCCTGGATCGCGACGTACGACTCGGAGTCGCCGAGCGCCGCGAGGACGATCTTCAGAGCACCCTCGGTGCCGACGGTAGCGGCGGACTGGACGGCGGAAGCCCGGACATCTCCGCTGGGGTCCTTGCTCAGCTTGGTCAGGTGGGGGACGGATGCCTCGCGGCCCTCGTGCCCCAGGGCGTAGGCGACACTGGAGCGCACCTGCGCTTCCTTGTCTTCCACCCGGGTCACCACGGCATCCATCAGCGCGTCCACGTTCTTCTGGCCGGCAGCGAGCACCGCGCTGGACCGCACCCGTGCCTCGGGGTCAGCGATCAGCTTGACCAGGGGCCCGTGGGAATTCTCGGACTCCGTCGCCTTGTAGACCAGGACCGCAGCGTGCCGGTCGCCGGTGGTCGGGAGCTTGTCCAGCCGACCGCTCAGGATCGAGAGCGCCGCTTCGTCGGGCTGTTCCCGCATGCCGTTCAAGATCGACCGCCGCACGCCCACGTCCTCGTCGGCCAGCAGCTTCGTGGTCAGTTCGGCGTGGGAGCTCGCCCCGCCGAGTACGACGACGGCGTGAGCGACGGCGCGCTTGAGCGCCAGGTCCTCGGTGTTTGCCATGCGGGTCAGACGCTGGAGCGCCCGGGGATCGCCCAGGGACTCGAGCGCCTGGATGGCCAGGGTCGCGACACCCCGCTCGGCGTCGGCAGTGGCGGCCATCAGCGGCTGCAGAGAATCCTTGGAGGAGATGGCCTGCATCGCCCGTACCGAGGCGAGCCGGACTTTCGGTTCCGGGTCCGAGATCATCGAGCCGACGTGAGTCAGGTACGCCGTGTGGTCGAACTCGCCGATGTGTTCGGCGAGTTCCATCCGCACGTCCATATGGTCGTGCTTGAGTGCTTGCTGAATCTCGGGCATCGGGTGCTCGCCAAGATCGAGCAGGCCGATCCCGGCGGCGATCACGACCCATTCATCGGAGTCGGCCAGCATCGTTTTCAGGTCGGGGATGGCGGGCTTGCCGGCTTCCTTGACCAACAGCTGGATGGCCGCGCGGCGAACCTGGGCGTCGCCGTTGGACAGCGCCTCCTTGTAGGCCTTGATGGCCGGGGCCCCCTGGCCCTTCATGGCGACCATCTGCTGAATCAGCGCCTTCCCGGCGGCGCCGGCCTTCTGCTGCGCCGCGGCGGGCAGGGCGAGCAGCAGCGACACGACGACCGCGGCCGCCGCTTTCGACGGGCTCTTGATCATGACCTCTCCCTTAGATCGAGTCGAAACTCAGGATTCAGAGTCGGCGCCGGGTTGGAGGCGGCGTTGCACCTCCCGCGGCGACGCGTTCTCGTACTTGACGAAATTGCGGTAGAAATCGCGGTAATTCTGGTATCCGACGAGGTATGCGATTTCCGAGATACTGCGCTTCCCCTCAGCCAGCAGCAGCATCGCGTGTTCCAGCCGGACGCGCTGGATATGCGAAGTAATGGTACCCCCCGTTTCTCGGCGGAACAAACGGGACAGGTAGTTGGGGGAGACGTGGAGCCGATTGGCCACCGAAGAGAGGGATAGCCTCCGGTTGTAGTGCTCGTCGATGTAGGAGCGGGCGCGGTCGACCAGTGGGTGCTGCTTGCGCTCCCGGACGGTCAGGGGGGTCAGCAGTTGGCCCAGGGTGGTCAGGAAGCCCTTGCGGGCCTCCTCGGCGCCGGAGTAGCGGCTGAATTGCTCGGCCAGGGAGGCCCGAATGTCGTGATAGGCCGATTCGTCGGTCTCGGGCCGGTGGACCTTGCGGTTGACCCGCTGCAGGACGTCCAGGAGTAGCAGGATGACCGGCCCGTGGGCCACACCGGGCACGTCGAGCTTCAGTCCGGAGACCAGCTTGCGGAAAGCCGCCTTGCTTCCGGTGAAATCGGCCTCGGCCAGGCGGCGGAAGGCCTGGGTCTCCCGAGCGGGGTCATAACCGATCCGGCGGTAAAAGTCCGGAGTTTCGGTCTGGCCGGCGAGACGTGCCTGGGACAAGGAAACCCTCGCAAATCAAAGAACGCGGATTCCCGAATCCCGGGACGGTCCCGCGCAAAATCGGTCATGTGGTGGCCCGTAATGCACAAGTCTACGCAGAGGCGGGGTGTGGGTCAAGCTGCGGATAAAACGACCGCAGAATCGGCGGGTCGCCCTAGATTCGTGTCGCCATTCGGGAAATCGACGTACAATCAGTGCGATTAGAACCTATTTCACTCCGGCTCAAGCTCAAGGGGGGGCACATGGGCCAACTCAGTCCCGGTAGAGGCGCAGCAGCGAGCGAGGGAACACGGGGGGACGCCGCAAGGGCACCGCGGCGACTCGGTCAGTACCTGCGGCAGCTACGCGAAGGCTATGGCTACACGTTGAGAAAGGTCGAAGAGCGAGCGCTGGCGATGGGAGAGTCGATCGACAACTCCCAGCTGAGCCGTTTCGAGAAGGGCAAGGCCGTGCCCTCCTTCGACAAGCTCCGGGCCCTGGCCAAGGTCTTCAATGTCTCGGTGCAGAACTTCTCCGATGTCCTCGATCTTGAGGAATTCGCAGAATTCAAGCCCAAGGGTAACGACTACGACTCGCTGATCGATCAGGGCAACGACCTGATCAAACGGGGCGAGCACGGCGTTGCCTTCATGTACTACGAGCGCGCGCTGGAGGTGGCGATGGCCTCGCCTCAGCGGGAGCACGCCACCGAACAGGTCGCCGACGCCCGTTGGCGGATGGCGGCATCCCTCCGCTCCCTGGGCAAGCTCAGCATGACCGAAGCGGAGCTTCGCTCGATCTTCAAAGAGGGCGAGCTGCTCGACCCGCGCACCCGTCTTCGCTGCCTGCACGACCTGTGCGACGTCTATCGCCAGTTCGGTGACTTCTACCTGGCCTCCGTCATCTGCAAGGAAGCGCTGGCGCTGGCCGAGGGCTCGGGCGATCCCTTCGCCGAGGCGCGGGTGCTCAACATTCTGGGCAGCACCTACCACGACGAGGGGCTCCGGGGTCAGAACCAGCAGTTGCTGGATCAGGCGCTGGATTGCTTCTCCCGCGCCCACAAGATTCTCGAGGAGATCTCGGGAGCCGAGAAATTCCAGATCAGCGTGCTCATCAACCTGGGCGGCTGCCTGGCTACCTCGGGCAAGGCCGACGAGGGCATCGCCCGGTTGCGGCAGGCCGCCACGGCGGCCCGGACCCGCGGCTATCGGCGCGCCGCCTCCCTGGCGATGAACCGCCTCGGAGAGGCCTACTTCATCAAGCGGGACTTCGAGCGGGCCCGCACCTCGCTGTCCGAGGCCGACACCCTCGCCTCGCGGTCCGGCGAGTCCTACTACGACATTTTGTTCTGTAACGAGTACCTACGCTGGCGGATGGCCCGGGACGAAGAGAGCGGGGTCCGCGAAAAGATTGCCTTCGGGAGGCTCCGGCACCTACGTTCGATGCTGGAACGCAAATTCCCCGAGGTCATCGAGTTCGACGAATACGTGGAAAGCGTCCGGAGGAAACATGTCGGTACATCTTTGTAATTGCCGTCGGGCCTTCACCGTTCTCGCCCTGCTCGTCACCTTGCTGGGAGGCTTTGCCGCCCACGCCGCTGTCACGGCAGAGGTCGACCCGCTGGGGAACTACGTTCGCACCGTCATCATCGCCCGGGCTTCGGTCTCGGACATGGCGATCTGGAGCGATCTCCCGGGAATGGAAGACGGACCCTGGCGGACCCTCAACCCCATGGGCGATCTCAACGGCGACATGTGGCCGGCGATGGTCCAGGATCCCAACATGAACAACTACCCCTGGATCGTCTGGAGCCGCTTCAACGGCCGCGACTACGATCTGGGCTGGTCCCGCTGGATTGGACAGAGCTGGAATCAGGTCGAGTGGCTGGAGACCCAGTCCCAACTGGGCGATGATCTGGATCCCCAGATCGACATCGACGACAGCCGCCCCTACGTCGTCTGGTGGACCGATGAAGGCGGTATGGGCCGGGTCTACCTGAGCATCTACCTGGACAGCCGTTGGATGGGCCGCCGTCTCGTTTCCGACGAAGGCATCGACAGCCGCTTCCCGTCGCTGGCGATCAATCCCGACGGCAGTGTCATCGTGACCTACGAGACCGCCCAGGGTTCGGAATCGAAGATCGTGGCCGTCGAAGGGGGCGCTTCGATCAACGATGCGCTGGATCCGGTCGAGAACCTGACCGTCGAGGACTACCAGCCGACCAACCTGGACGGCCAGAAGTAGTCCATCATTCCATTTCGGATTTCACGTGCGGCGCCGTCTAGGCGCCGCACGCATGTTCGGCGGCAAACAGAGCCCGATGAATTCCCGTCACAACCCGTCCGGCAACCGCGCGGCCTTGATCGCGGTGGGGTCGGAGCTGCTCAGCCTCGGCCGGGTCGACACCAACGGCGTCTGGATCACCGAGCGACTGCAGCGTCTCGGCATCGACGTGCGCATGCGTACCATCGTCGATGACGACGAGGTGCGGATCGCTCAGGCGTTGCGCGCAGGTGTCGAGCACGCCGATGTGCTGGTCGTCACCGGTGGTCTGGGACCGACCGACGACGATCGCACCCGGGAGTCGCTGGCCGCGGCATTCGGTCTGGAGTTGACCCGTGACGAAGCTCTGGTCGAACGCCTGCGGGGCCGCTTCGCGGAGCGTGGCTACCCGTTTCACGACGAGCAGGCACGCCAGGCGGACAAGCCCGCTTCGGCGGAGTGGTTGCGCAATCGAGTCGGCGTAGCACCCGGCGTCTACCTGGAGCACGAAGCGACCCGCATCGCGCTGCTCCCCGGCGTGCCGGCGGAGATGAAGTCGATCTGGGAGGAAGAACTCGCGCCTCGCCTGACCGGACTGGCAGGCGTGGCCCGGCGCACCGCAACACTGCGGGTCGCCGGCCGGACCGAGTCTTCGGTCGATCGGGAGATCGGCGATCTCTACGAGGCTGAGGGGCTCGAGATCACGCTGCTGGCGGGAGCCGGTGAGCTGACCGTTCATCTGATCGCCCGCGGCGCTGCAGACGAGGTGGCCGCGCAGCGTCTCGCATCGGCGAAGCAGCGGTTGACGCAACGTCTGGGAGCGGATCTGTTCGGCGAGGACGACGCGAGCCTGGCCGGTGCGGCCGGCCGGCTGCTCGCCGAGAGCGGCTTGGATCTCGCCGTGGCGGAGTCCTGCACCGGTGGGCTGCTCGGCGGCGCCCTGACCGCGGTTCCCGGTTCCTCGGCGTGGTTCAAGGGGGGCGTGATCGCCTACAGCAACGAGCTCAAGGTCCTGCTCGCCGGGGTGGATCCCGACCTGCTCGCGGCCCACGGGGCCGTTAGCGAGGAGGTCGCCCGAGGGTTGGCCTCCGGCGTCCGCGCCCGGGCCGGCGCGGATCTCGGGATCGGCATTACCGGGGTCGCCGGGCCGGGAGGCGGCACGGCCGAGAAGCCGGTGGGGCTCGTGCATCTGGCGCTTTCGGGGGGCGGGGAGGAGGAGGCCTGGCACCTCAACCTGCCCGGGGACCGTGATGCGGTGCGGCGCCGGGCGGTGTTCTCGGCCCTGGACCGTCTGCGCCGCCGGCTGCTCCAGCGCTGAACGGCGGTGCGGCTGTTCATCGCCATCGAGTTGCCCGCTTCCGCTCGGCGGGAGCTCGAACGCCGGGTGGCGGAACTGCGGGGCCGGCGTGGCTGGCGCTTCGTTCCGTCGCGCAATCTCCATCTCACCTTGAGGTTCCTCGGCGAGGTCTCGGCCGCGCAGCGTCGGCCGCTTTTTTCCGCCTGCGCAGCGGCCGTCTCCTCGCTTCCGGGCGGACGCCTCGGGCTGTCGGATCTGGGGGTATTTCCCGGGCCGCGCCGCCCCCGGGTGCTCTGGTGCGGGCTACGCCAGGAACCGGCTGACTGGCTCCTTCCGCTGGCCCGGGAGGTGGAGCGAGCCGTACGATCGGCCGGATTTCCCGCCGAGGATCGGCCCTTCCGCCCCCACGTGACCCTGGCGCGGGCGGTTCGGGGGCAGCGGCCCGCGGTGCCACCCGATGCCGCCGGTGGGGCCGGTGCTGAAGGTAGAGAGCGTTTCCGGGTGTCCCGGGTGGTGCTGTTCCGCAGCCACCTGGGAGCGGCCGGGGCCCGATACGAGGCTCTGGAGCAATGGCCGCTGGCGGGGATGGATGCCCCCGGGCCTCAGGCGGGATAACATGCCGTCCGGCCCGCTCGGAACCCGTGGGCCGCTGGAGTGTTCTTGGGCCAGAAAGTCGCAGTGGTCGGGGGAGGTGCGTGGGGGACCGCCCTGGCGGTCCAGGCCGCGCGGGCCGGGTTCGGTGTCCATCTGTGGATGCGGGAACCGGAACTCGTACAGCGCATGCTGGAGCGCCGGGACAATCCGGTCTATCTGCCCGGCAACGAGATTCCTCCGGAGGTGACCCCGAGCGGTGACCTGGCCCAGTGTCTCGAGGACGCGGCGTTGGCCATCTCGGCGATTCCCGCTCAATTTGCCCGCCGGACCCTTGAACAGGCGGCTCCGGCGCTGGCCTCCGGCGTACCGGTCGCGGTCGCGGCCAAGGGCATCGAGGAGGGGAGCGGTGCGCTCCCGCTGACCGTCGCCCGCGAGGCGCTCGGGGAGCAGCATCCGCTGGCCGTGATCTCGGGGCCGACCTTCGCCGCCGAGGTCGTGGCGGGGCATCCGACCGCCCTGGTAGTGGCCTCGACCGACGAGCCGTTGGCGACCCAGATTCAGGGCATGCTCTCGTCGGATACCTTTCGGCTCTACACCAACGACGACCCCACCGGCGTCCAGGTGGCCGCCTCGCTCAAGAACGTGATGGCGATCGCCGCCGGCGTGATCGACGGGCTGGGCATGGGGCACAATAGTCTGGCGGCGTTGATCACCCGGGGCCTGGTCGAGATGGGGCGGCTCGGAGAGGCGCTCGGCGGCAAGGCGGCGACCTTCAGCGGCCTCGCGGGACTCGGCGATCTGGTGCTGACCTGCACCGGGGAGTTGTCGCGCAACCGCAAGCTGGGCCAGCGGCTCGCCGGCGGCGAACGGCTCCAGGATATCGTGGCCGCCAGCCGCTCGGTGGCCGAAGGGGTGGCGACCACCCAGTCCGCTCGCGCTCTGGCCCACAGGTCGGGTGTCGACATGCCGATCGTGGAAGAGGTCTACCGGCTTCTCTACGAGGACGGTTCACCCCGCGAGGCGATCCACCGGTTGATGACCCGTCCCCTGCGGCGGGAAGAGGGCGAACGTTCATGATCGACCTGCACACCCACATCCTCCCGGGCATCGACGACGGGGTGAACGACATGGAGGAGTGCGTCGAGTTCGGCCGGATGGCGGAACGAGACGGCGTCAAGACCATCGTCGCCACGCCGCACTACCGCGAAGGGTTCTACGTCAACGAGCGGCCGGGGATCCTCGAACTGGTGGAGAAGGTGCGGGAGCGGTTCAAGGCCGAGGAGGTGGGCATCGATCTGCTTCCGGGTGCCGAGGTCCATCTCTGTCCCGACCTGGTCGACCGGATCGCAGACGGCAGGGCGACGACCCTGGCCAACAACGGCAAGACGTTGCTGCTCGAGCTGTCCCTCAGCCAGTACCCCGTCGACCTGGAGAACGTGATCTTCCAGCTCAAGCTTGCCGGCATCATTCCGCTGTTTGCTCATCCGGAGCGGATCCGATATTTCCAGGACGATCCGAAGCGCTACGAAGAGGTGGTGCGGCTGGGTTCCTGGGGGCAGATCACCACCGGCAGCATCCTCGGGACCTTCGGTCGCGAGGCGGCCGAGTACTCCCGGGAGCTGCTGGAAAAGGGCCTGGTACACGTGATCGCTTCCGACGCCCACAATATCCGGGGGCGCCCGCCGTTGATGCGGGAGGCGATGCTGACCGCAGCCGAGATCGTCGGCGAGGAATACGCCCAGGCGATGGTGACCTCGGCGCCCAAGGCCTTCGTAGAGGGCAACGAACCGGACCTTCCCGAGTTGAAGCGCGCCCGGTCCAAGCCCTCTCTGTTCTCGCGGTTGTTCGGCCGCGGCTGAGGCCGGTCATCTGTTAGTCTGAAATCGGTCGCGAGGGGCGCTCCATCCCGGACACCCTCCCGCGGCCGGGGAGGTTGGACGTGAGCTACGGGATCCGTCGCGCCGCGGCACTGGCCCTTTTGATCTGTCTGGTTCTGACCGCTGCCGCCTGTGGTGGTGGTCGGGCCGCCAAGAAATCGGAGCCGCAACTGGATCTGGCGACCCGGGTCGGCAATCTGGTGCGGGAAGCCCAGTCCCTGGTCAACGCAGGCAGGTTGCCTGACGCGTTGACCGTGCTGGACAAGGCGGCGGAGATCGATCCGCAGAACGCCAGCGTCTACAGCTACTACGGACAGGTCGCGTTGATCGCGGGCCGCCATGCCGAGGCCGAGGCAGCTCTGGGCAAGGCCCTGGAGGCCGATCCCTACCTGACCGATGCGTACAACACCCTCGGGCTCGTGCACCACGAGCAGGGCAAGAACGATCAGGCCATCGAAGCATTCCAGAAGGCGTTGGCCGACCGCGCATACCCGACGCCCGAGAAGGTCTATCTCAATCTGGGGATCGTCTACTCCTCCCAGGGCCGGGCCCAGGAGGCGGTGGAGGCGTTCCGTAAGGCGGTGGAGATCGATCCCAAGTACTACGACGCCCACTACGAGCTGGCCTCGGTTCTCGATCGGACCAACCGGCTGGAAGAGGCGGCCCGTGAGTACGAGGTGGCCCGTCCCGGCTACGCCGAGGGCTTGAAGGCAGCGGCGATGCGAGCCGAGTACCATCTCCGTTTCGGGACGGCGTTGCTGCGGTTGTCCCGCCAGTCGCAGGCGCGCGAAGAGCTGCGCCGGGTTTGCGATATCGCCCCGGGCAGCCCCGCCTGCGCCCAGTCGGATACCTTGATCGAGGGACTTCACTAGGACCCCCGCGGCCACGCCGCACGAACGGACGACGAGCACCATGGCTTTCGCATCTCTCCGCAAGAAACTGGCCCAGGGCCTCAGCCGAACCCGTGAGAGCATCTCCACCGGGTTCCAGTCGATGCTCGGCCGCAAGAAGATCGACGAGGAGTCTCTCGAAGATCTCGAAGCGGCGATGCTCTCCGCAGATATCGGCCCGCTGCTGACCGAGCAGGTTCTCGACGAGGTGCGTACTCGTGCCCGCAAGGAAGCGGTCGACGGCGAGGGCCTGCGTTCGATCATCAAGGACGTGCTGATGAACGGCCTTCCCGATGTGCCGGAGCCCGCCGGCCCGCCTTCGGGGCCGCGGGTCTGTTTCGTCGTCGGGATCAACGGCGGAGGCAAGACCACCTCGGTGGGCAAGCTCGCCGCCCGTCATCGCGCGGCGGGGCGCAAGGTGATGGTCGTCGCCGCCGATACCTTCCGTACCGCCGCCATCGAGCAACTCGAAACCTGGGCCACCCGGGCGGATGTCGATCTGGTCAAACGGGACCATGGCGCCGACCCTTCGTCGGTGGTGTTCGATGCGCTGGAGGCGGCCAAGGCCCGGGGTAACGATCTGGTGCTGGTCGATACCGCGGGGCGGCTGCACACCAAGAGCAACCTGATGAACGAGCTGGGGAAGCTCGCCCGGGTGGCGGCGCGGGTCATTCCCGACGCCCCCCACGATGTGCTGCTGGTCGTCGACGCGACTACAGGGCAGAACGGGTTGACCCAGGCCAAGGAGTTCAGCCGCGCCGCGGCGTTGACCGGCGTGGTGCTGACCAAGCTCGACGGGACCGCCAAGGGCGGGGTGGCGCTGAGCATCCACCGGGAGCTCGGCGTGCCGATTCGCTACGTCGGAGTCGGCGAGCAGGTGGACGATCTGTTGGAGTTCGATCGTCCCGGTTTCGTCGACAGTCTTCTGGGGTAGCGCGCATTGGCCGATCCTCGCTCCGCCGGTGACGACCTGGGCTTCATGGAGCAAGCCCATGCCCTCGCCGCCATCGCCGAGGGAACCACCAGTCCCAATCCGCGGGTCGGTTGCGTGATCGTAAACGCCGCAGGCGAGGTGGTCGGCGCCGGATTTCATCGGGCGCCCGGTTCGCCCCACGCCGAGGCGGCCGCATTGGCCCAGGCGGGGGAGCGGGCCCGGGGCGCGACCGCCTACGTCAACCTCGAACCCTGCGCGCACCACGGCCGCACTCCTCCCTGCGCCGATCATCTGATCGAGAGCGGAGTGCGCCGGGTCGTCGCCTCGATGGTCGATCCGAATCCCCGGGTCGACGGCCGTGGTTTTCAGCGGTTGCGCGACGCCGGGATCGAGGTCGAGGTCGGACTGCTCGAGGAGGAAGCCCGCCGCTTGAACGAGGCGTTCTGCCTGGCCCATGAGAAGGGCCGGCCGTTGGTCACGCTCAAAGCGGGGGCATCGCTCGACGGCATGCTTTCCGCGCAAGCCGGTGTTTCCCAGTGGATCACCGGCCCGTTGGCCCGGGCGTTCGCCCATCGTCTTCGCATGCGCCACGACGCCGTGCTGGTCGGCGCCGGTACGGTGCGCGCCGACGACCCGAGTTTGACCGTCCGCCTTCCCGGGGTCGAAGCGCATCGCCTGCGCGCCGTGATCGCGCCGCGTCTGGATCTCGATCCCCGGGCGAAGTTGTTTCAGGGAGAATCGGCGGCCCCCGTCTTGCTCTACACCCGGGAGTCCGAAGTGGAGACCGGGCGGGAGCGTTTCGAGGGCCTGGCCACGGTCATCGGGTTGCCCGCAGCGGGAGACGGGTTGGATCTGCGCCGCCTGCTCGAGGACCTGCTGTCCCGTCAGGTGATGTCGGTGCTCGTCGAGGGCGGCGGCGCGACCGTCGCGCGGTTTCTCGAGGCGGGGCTGGCCGATCGGATGGCGCTGTTCCAGGCGCCGCTTCTGATCGGCAGCGACGGGGGGACTCCGCTGGTTGACGGCCAGGCCGTTTCCCGTCCGGCCGCGGGCTGGCGCATGACCGATACCCGGCGCATTGCACTGGGGCCGGATCTCTTGACCCTCGGGCGGTTGGTCCAGGGCGAGGAGTAGCGATGTTCACCGGATTGATCGAGACCGTGGGCAAGGTTCGCGAGGTGCGTCCCGGCCGTGGGTCGAAACGCCTGACGGTGGTTTCGGACCTGCCGGTGGCCGAACTGGTGCTCGGCGAGAGCATCGCGGTCGACGGCGCGTGTCTGACGGTGACGGCGATCGGTGAGGATTCTTTTTCCGCGGACGCCGTCCAGGAGACGCTGGACAAGACGACTCTCGGCGGCCTGCGGGCCGGGTCCCGGGTCAATCTCGAGCGCTCCCTGCGCCTGGGAGATCGTCTCGGCGGGCACCTTGTCCAGGGTCACGTCGACGGTACCTGCCCGGTGGCGGAGGTGCGCAGCCGTGGAGACGATTGGCGTCTCCGGGTAAGATCGAGTCGTGAGTTGCGCCCCTATCTGGCTCCAAAGGGTTCGGTCACGCTCCAGGGCGTTTCGCTGACGGTCTCGGCGGTCGGTCCCTACGGATTCGAGGTGGCGCTGATTCCGGAGACCCTGGCCCGGACCACCCTCGGCGACCTCAAGCCGGGAAACCCGGTCAACGTCGAGGTCGACTTGCTGGCGCGCTACATGGAAAACCTGCTGTCCGAGAGGGGACGCTGATGAGCGAGAACAAGCCTTCGGAAGCCGCCTTCGACAAGGTGGAGGACGCCCTCGCCGACCTTGCTGCGGGCAAGATGGTGATCGTCGTCGACGACGAGGATCGGGAGAACGAAGGGGATGTCGTCTTCGCCGCCGAGCACGTCACCGCCGACATGGTCAACTTCATGGCGACCCACTGCCGCGGACTGATCTGCATGCCGTTGACCCCCGAGCGTCTCGATGCGCTGCAGATCCCTCTCATGGTCCAGGACAACACCGCCCGCCGCGGCACCGCTTTCTGTGTTTCCATCGAGGCGCGCAACGACATCACCACCGGGATCTCCGCAGCGGACCGCGCCCAGACGATTCGCATGGCGGTCGACGAGAACACGCGCCCCGACGACCTGGCCCGTCCCGGACACATCTTCCCGTTGCGGGCAACGCCGGGCGGTGTGCTGAAGCGGGCCGGTCACACCGAGGCGTCGGTCGACCTCTGCCGCATGGCGGGTCTGAAGCCTGCGGCCGTGGTCTGCGAGATCATGAACCCCGACGGCACCATGGCGCGGGTTCCCGACCTGATCGAATTCGCCAAGGCCCACGGTCTGCGCATGCTCGCCATCGCCGACCTGATCCGCTATCGCATGGGCACCGAGCGGCTGGTGGAACGGGTCGCCTCGCCGGACCTTCCCACCGCGGTCGGGGAGTGGAAGATCCACGCGTTCCACACCGAACTCGAGAACCGCACCCACGTCGCCCTGGTGAAGGGGGAACCCACGGCGGATGAACCGACCCTGGTGCGGGTGCACTCCGAATGCCTGACCGGCGACGTGTTCGGCTCCCTGCGCTGCGATTGCGGCCCACAACTCCAGCGGGCGATGGAACTGATCTCCGCCGAAGGCAAGGGCGTGATTCTCTACCTCAGGCAAGAGGGGCGGGGGATCGGGCTGGCCAACAAGCTGCGGGCCTACGAACTCCAGGATGACGAGAATCAGGATACGGTGGAGGCCAACCTCAGCCTCGGCTTCAAGGCGGATCACCGGGACTACGGCGTCGGGGCGCAGATCCTCTACGATCTGGGGATTCGCCGGCTGCGCCTCCTGACCAACAACATGCTCAAGTACGTGGCCCTGGACGGCTACGGGCTGGAACTGGTCGAGCGGGTGCCCCTGGAGCTTCCGGCGGTGGACGAAAACCGGGACTACCTGAAGACCAAGAAGGACAAGATGGGGCACCTCCTCAAGGAGGTCTGAGGCCCGGTCCGGCGGTTACCCACGGTCTCACGAGCGCCCCTGGACGCTCCCTCTAACCCTTTGTATAATCGCGACTTTGTTTGCGGAGCTACGCCGCTGTAGCCCCCGTGCCCGATGATCCCTCGCGGAGCGCAACCTTGCTCGACAATCTCTCGGAACGCCTCCAGGGCGTATTCAAGAAGCTCCGCGGCCAGGGCCGGGTCAGCGAGGCCGTGCTCAAGGAGAGCCTGCGTGAGATCCGCATGGCGCTCCTCGAGGCGGACGTCAACATCGCCGTGGTCAAGGAGCTGCTCTCCAAGGTGCGCGAGCAGGCTCTCGGCCAGGAGGTGCTGCAGAGTCTGAGCCCGGGGCAGCAGGTCATCAAGATCGTCCGCGACGAATTGCTGACGCTGCTCGGTGGAGAAGGCGCCGCCAAGCTCGACTTCGCTTCGAAGCCGCCGACGGTGGTGATGATGGTCGGCCTTCAGGGCTCGGGCAAGACCACCAGCACCGTCAAGCTCGGCAAGCTGCTGAAGAAGCAGGGGCGCTACCCCTACCTGATCCCCGCCGACATCTATCGTCCGGCGGCGATCGAACAGTTGGTGCGCCTGGCCGAGACCGCCGGGCTCAAGGCGTACGAACACGACGGCAGCCGCACGCCCCTCGAGATCGCCAGGGACGGGGTGGTCGCCGCGCGCAAGTCCGGGTTCGATACGGTGTTGATCGATACCGCCGGCCGCCTGCATATCGACGACACGTTGATGGCCGAGCTCGACGGGCTCAAGGCGGAGTTCGGTCCTCAGGAGATCCTGTTCGTCGCCGACTCGATGACCGGTCAGGACGCCGTGCGCTCCGCCGGCGAATTCCACAAGGCGCTCGGTCTGACCGGCGCGGTGTTGACCAAGCTCGACGGTGACTCCCGGGGTGGTGCGGCGCTCTCGATCCGCCACGTGACCGGCGTGCCGATCAAGTTCGTCGGTACCGGCGAGCGTCCCGACGATTTCGAGACCTTCCACCCCGACCGTCTGGTCAGCCGCATCCTCGGCATGGGAGACGTGATCTCCCTGATCGAAAAGGCCGAGGAGACCATCGACGAGAAAGAGGCGGTCAAACTCGAGCAGAAGCTCCGCAAGAACACCTTCGACCTCGAGGACTTCCGGGACCAGCTCAAGATGGTCCGCAAGATGGGGCCGCTCTCAAGCGTGGTGGGCATGTTGCCGGGGATGGGGGCGGTCAAGGAGGCCGATCTGGACACCGGCGCCCTGGTCCGGGTCATCGCCATCGTCGACTCGATGACCCCCAAGGAGCGCCAGTACCCCCAGATTCTCAACGGGAAGCGCAAGAAGCGGGTGGCCCGTGGATCCGGGCAATCGGTCCAGGAAATCAACCGTTTGCTCAAGCAATTTGCCCAGATCAAGAAGATGATGAAGACCCTCCAGACCCAGAAAAAGCGGGGCGGGGGGCGCCGCGGCGGTGGGAAGCTGCCGTTTTTCCGCAAATAGGCTATATTTCCGCGTTTCGGAGGTGTTCCCCGGGGGAGCACCGGCTTGGGCGTGATGCCCGGAGGATGACTGAGGTGTTGAAGATTCGTCTCAGAAGGATGGGTTCCAAGAAGGCCCCCTTCTACCGCGTGGTCGTGTCCGACTCGCAGCGCACCCCTCGCGGTCGCTTCGTGGACACTGTCGGCTGCTACGACCCGGGGACCGAACCGGCGCGGGTCGAGCTCGATGTCGATCGGATCAACGAGTGGATCCGCAAGGGTGCGCATCCCTCGGATACGGTCAAGAGCCTGATCGGCAAGGCCGCTCCGAAGACCGCCTGATGAGGGAACTGGTCGAGTTGATCGCGAAATCCCTGGTCGATCACCCCGACGATGTCGAGGTGACCGAGACCGAGGAGGACGACTCGACCCGTCTCGAATTGCGGGTGGCCGAGGAAGATCTCGGGAAGGTGATCGGCAAGCAGGGACGCACGGCGCGCTCGATCCGTACGATCGTGGCCACCGCCGGTGCCCGGCTGAACAAGAGCTTCGTGCTCGAGATCATTGAATAGCGACTCCGCGGAGCGCTACGACGTCGGCCGAGTCGCGGGGCACCGCGGCAACACCGGCGAGATCACCGTTCGAGTGAGCGAGCCGCCTGCGGAGCGCTGGGTCGAGCTCGAAGCGATCTGGGTCTCGGCGGGATCCCGCGACGGCGGGACGCGATACGAGATCGAGGCCAGCCGCGCCTACAAGGATCGGCTGGTGCTGAAGCTCAAGGGGGTCGACGACCCGGACCGGGCCGCGCGGATGCGAGGCTCGACGGTGTCGGTTCCCGAGGCAGAGCTGCCGCCGTTGCCTGAAGGGGAGTACTTCCATGGTCTCCTCGAGGGGATGGAGGTGGTGGACGCCGCCAGCGGTCCGGTCGGCAGGGTCGAGCGGGTCGTGGAGACCGCCGGCGCCGACCTGCTGGTGGTGATGGACGGAGATGACGAGACGATGATTCCGCTGGTGGATCAGATCGTCGAGGAGGTGGATCGGGAGCAGCGGAGGATCCGCGTCAGATTGCCTGAAGGGCTGAGGGAGTTGAACCGGCCGGGCACCTCGGAGGGCTGATGGTCTTCGATGTGGTCACTCTGTTCCCCTCGATGTTCTTCGGGGCCCTCGAGGGAGGGGTTCTGGCCCGGGCCCGGCGCGACGGAAAGGTGGCCCTCCGGGTCCACGATCTCCGGCGCTTCGGGGTGGGCCCCCACCGGCAGGTGGACGATACTCCCTACGGCGGCGGTGGGGGCATGGTGCTCAGGCCCGAGCCCTTTTTCGACGCCATCGAGTGGATTCGGACGCAATATCCGGCCAAAAACGAGCGGGTCTTGCTTCTTTCGCCTCAGGGACGCAAGCTGAACCATGGGTTTGCCCGAGAGTTGGCCGATTTCGACCGGGTGCTGCTGCTGAGCGGACGGTACGAAGGGGTCGACGAAAGGGTCCGGGAGGCCCTGGTCGACGAGGAATTGAGTATCGGCGACATGGTGCTCACCGGTGGTGAGCTCCCGGCGCTGGTTTTGATGGATGTGGTCTCGCGTTTCGTGCCGGGGGTGCTCGGCCGGGAGGGGACCGCAGAGGACGATACGTTTTCCGACGGGTTGCTGGAGCATCCGCACTATACCCGTCCCGCGCGCTATCGCGGGTACGAGGTGCCGGAGGTCCTGCAGTCCGGAGATCATGGCGCGATCGAGCGCTGGCGGCGGGAACGGGCTGAAGAGGCCACCCGGCGCAAGCGACCCGATCTTTTGCAGGGGGAATCCCGTGGCGCTTCCCGCGAGGGCGGGGGGAACACGGGGACCGACTAGAGGACAAGGTGATGAACGTCATCGAGACGATCGACGCGGAAGGGCTGAAGAAGTCCCTGCCGCAGTTCCGCGCCGGGGACCGGGTGCGGGTATCCGTGCGGGTCGTGGAAGGGGACAAGTCCCGGATCCAGATGTTCGAGGGGGACGTGATCGCCCGCCGCGGCAAAGAGGCTCTGACGGCGACGTTCACCGTGCGAAAGACGTCGAGCGGCGTGGGTGTGGAACGCACGTTCCCGATCCACTCGCCCAACGTCGAAAAGATTGACGTGGTGCGCTTCGGCCAGGTTCGCCGGGCCAAGCTGTACTACCTGCGGAAACTGCGGGGGAAAAAGGCGAGAATCCCGGAACGCCGGGTTCGCTAAACGCAGTACGGGACCGTGGTCGCGGCCGGAGGAGTGGGATTCCGGTCGCGGGTGAGCTTGGATGGAGCAAAGGGAGAAGGCGCTCAAAGAGGCCGAGAGGCTTCTCAAGCAGGGTCGTGTCCAGGCTGCGCTCGGTAAGCTGCAACAGTTCGTTGCGGCCAATCCGGGTGATATGCCTGCGCTCAATCGAGTGGGCGACCTGTTGGCGCGCCAAGGCCGCAACGAAGAGGCGGTCGATTATTACGAGAAGATCGCGGCGTCCTTTTCCGAGGGCGGGTTCATCCCCAAGGCCATTGCGATCTACAAGAAGGTCCTGCGCCTGGTCCCGGACCATACCGAGTCCAACATCCGGCTCGGGGAGCTCTATCTCCGCCAGAACCTGCTGGGGGATGCCCGGGCGAACCTCGTCCGCGCCGCGGACAAGCTCATCGCGGAAGAGAAGTTCGACGAGGCTCAGGCGGTCTACGAGAAGCTGATCGCCGCACAGCCCGAGGAACCTTCACACCGTCTCCAGTTGGCCGAGGCCCTGGCTGCCGCCGGGGACACCGAACGCGCCGCCCAGAACTTCGGGAACGTCGCCCGCCTGTATCAGGAGCAGGGCAACCAGGCCCAGGCCGATCTGCATTTCAAACGGGCCATCGACGTCGATCCGAACAGCGTCGACGCCGTCATCGGCGCGGCTTCCTGCATGCGAACCGCCGGCCGGCTGGATGCCGCCATCGGCCTGCTCTCCACCCGGATTCATGCCGGGGCCGACGATCCCTCACTGACCGGTGAGCTCGCGCTCTGTCACCACGAAGCGGGCAAACTGGACAAGGCGGTCGAGGTGCTGCTGGAGTCGGCACGCCCGGCCGATGCCGACGTGTTCATGGCGGTCTTTCGCGCCAAGATCGATGCCGGTGAAGAAGAACCGGTCTGGCAGGCCTTCGACCCGGCGATCAAGCGCTGGACCGATGACGGGAGCGCGGCGGAACTCGTGGCGGCGCTCGAACGGCTGGTCAACCTCGAAGATCCCGGACACATCCCGGCCCTGCAGCGCCTCTACCATGTGCTGAAGGCGATCGGCGACCGCGAGGGAAGCGGCGGAGCCCTGGAGAGCCTGGTCCAGGCCTACCGCAGCCGCTCGATGCACGACGAAGCCTCGTTGATGCTGGACCAGTTGCGGGAGATCCGTCCGGAGTCGCCGCTGCTGGCCGCCTCCGAGGCCGAAGAGATGCTCCCCGAGGCTCCGGCGGAAGACGAGGCGGCGTCTGAAGCGGGCGAGGTCCCCGAGGAGATGGCCGACGGCGAGGCGGCAGCAGACGCTCCGGCAGCCGCCGTTGCCACCGACGGGCTCGATCCGAGTCTGGCTGCTCCGGCGGTGCCGTTGAGCCGCAGCGATGAGGAGTTCGCCAGCGGGCGGATGACCCAGGCGGAGATTCTGGAGAAATACGGACTGATCGACCAGGCGCGAGACCAGCTGCTGCAGGTCACTACCCGCTTCCCCGGCTACGTCGAGGCCCAGGACCGGCTGGTCAAGTTGATGCGGCTGCAGGGTGCCGGCGCCGAGCTGATCCCGGTGCTCACCGAGTACGCGATCGCCCAGAAAGCCGCGGGAGATTCCGCGGCTGCCAAAGCGGCCGTCGAGGAGGCTCGCGGCCACGGGACGATCCCCGACGCCGAGCGGGCCAAACTCGAGCTGTTGGGCCTGCTGTCGGCGGAACCGAAGCCCGCGCCTGCCGCAGCCAAGGCAGGAAAGGCGTCGAAGAAGGCGGCCGCGAAGTCGCCCAAGGCCAAGGCCAAGGCCAAGGCCAAGGCGGACGCCGACGAACTCATCATCGACTTCGCCAGCTTCGAAGAGGACGAGCCGGAGATCGGCGCGGAGGCGGAGCCCGCCGCCGAAGTCGCGGCGCCCGAGCCGGCAGAGGCCCCGGAGCCGGCGGTTGTCGCCGAGCCCGCTGCCGAGGCTGCCGAGCCGGCCGCCCGGGAAGATACGAGCGAGGATTCAGGAATCCGGCGTCCCGATGCCGAACTGCTCAAGGGCATTCGTTCGATGTTGATGCAGGGGCAGCTCGAGCCGGCGAAGGTCCAGATCGACGCCCTGCGCACCCTGGGATTCGAAGGCCCCGAACTGGACGAGATCCAGGCCGGACTCGACGCCGCATTG
The DNA here is from genome assembly GCA_001664505.1 of Acidobacteria bacterium Mor1. Taxonomy (GTDB): domain Bacteria; phylum Acidobacteriota; class Polarisedimenticolia; order Polarisedimenticolales; family Polarisedimenticolaceae; genus Mor1. The sequence continues at coordinate 919,938 of CP011806.1, read as the reverse complement.
GCGGCCCTGCCTCCGGCCCCCGAGCCGGCGGCTCCTCAACCGGCAGCCGAGCCGGTGCAGCCGGTCGAGCAGCCCGTCGAGGCCGCCCCCGCGCAGCCGGCCGCCCCGGCCGCCGAGGCCCCGGTCGAACCGGCGGCGCCGGCTCCCGCGGCGCAGGCGCCTGTGGCCGCCTCGGTTCCCGAACCGGCCATGCCCCCCGGCGTCCCCGAGCCGGGTCTCGACGACGACGAGGATCTGACCGCGATCACCGAGGCTCTCGAGGAGGATCTGTTCGAGGAGCCGACGGTCACGCCCCAGTCCGAGTCCGACGAGAGCATCGAAGAGGTCTTCGCGGCCTTCCGTCAGCACGTGCAGGAAGAGGTCGGCGAGGACGATCACCGGACCCACTACGATCTGGGCATCGCCTACAAGGAGATGGGCCTGATCAACGAGGCCATCGACGAGTTCCAGATCGCGGTCAATTCCCCGGACCTGCTGCGCGAGGCCTGCAGCATGTTGGCCCTGTGCCATCGGGAGAAGCAGGACCTCGAAGGTGCGGTTCGTTGGTATCGCGACGCGCTGCGGGCGGCGGAAGGGGATGCCGAGGCGACGCGCAGCCTGAACTACGATCTGGGCGAGGTGCTGGAGATGTCCGGCGAGGCCGGCGGCGCCCTGGATCTGTTCCGGGCGGTCCTGGCGATGGATCCGGACTACCGGGATGTGCAGGACAAGGTCCGCGCCCTGGAAGGCAGCGCCTGACGCCTTCCTGTTGCACCCGCGGCACATTCGGGGCACGGGCGAAACAACCGCAGAACTTCCCACCAATTCGGTTCCAATCCGGATGTGGACCTCGGTATACTTGGCTCGCAAGCGACCGATGGTCATCAGAGTGCCCGGCAGAAATAGCGGATGCGAAGTATTCGCCCGAGCCGGGAGCATGAAACCTCGCATAGGGGGCATTCGGATGGAGCATCCCACCGCACTGGTGGTTGATCGTGACCCGGCCGTGCGCGACGCGTTGCGCGCGGCGCTTGAATCCCAGGGGATGATGTCCCAGGCGATGTCCTCGGTGGACGCGCTCGAGCATGTCCGTGCGCACAAGCCGGATGTGCTGTTCCTCGAACTCGACGAACCCACCGCCGGGGAAACCCTGGCGGGAATGACCGGCGCCCATCCGGGGCTGGTGGTCGTCGGATTGCTCGGCGCGGAGAGTACCGACGCGGCTGCCCGCGCTCTCGATGCGGGGGCGTTCGACGTTCTGATCAAACCGCTTTCCCCGACGGCGCTGGCGACGTTGCGCACACGGGTCGTCGCCCAGCGGGACCTGGTCGCGGAGCGGGACGGGTTTCGTGACGAGTTGCGCGCCCGCGCCGGCTATCAGGGGCTCGTCGGTCGCAGCGCGGCCATGGAGGCTCTGCGGGAACGGATCGAACGGCTTGCTTCCACCGACGCCAACGTCGTGTTCACCGGCGAGGCCGGTGTGGGCAAGACCCTGGCGGCGCGAGTGCTGCACGGAATGTCCGGCCGCAGCGAGTCCCCGTTCATCGCGATCGATACCCCTTCTTTCTCGGCGGAGGGGCTCGAGAACGAGTTGTTCGGTTCGGGGGATGTCGGCGCGTTCAACGGCGCCCGAGGAGGCACGGTCTACATCTCCGCCATCGATCGGGTCCCCGGTGCGATCCAGGACAAGCTCTCCGATCTGCTCGGCCGTGGCGGTGCGGTGCGGCTGGTCGCCAGTACCTCGATGCCTGTGGCCGAGGCTGAAGAACAGGGCCGTTTGCGTCCGGGTCTCGCCGAGCAACTGGCGGGCCGGGTCGAGGTGCCGCCGCTGCGTCAGCGGGTCGAGGACATTCCTCTGCTGACCCGGCACTTCATCCAGTCGATTCGCGAGTTGAACGCCCTGCCGCCGATCCATTTGACCCCCGAGAGTCTGACGATGCTCGAACACCACCGCTGGCCGGGCAACGCTCGTGAGTTGCGCAACGCCGTGGAACAGGCGGTGATTCTGGCCTCCGGCGGGATGATCCACCCGCGGGACCTGCCGGACGCGATTCGCAGCGCCGAGGCGCCCGCTGCGCCGGCGGCCTCGGGCAGCGACTCGAGCGAGATCTTCAAGGACGCCAAGCGTGCAGTGGTCGAGGCGTTCGAGAAGAAGTACCTGACCGGACTGCTCGAGCGGAACCGGGGCAACGTCACCGCTGCCGCCCAACAGGCAGGGATGTTGCGCTCGGCGCTCCAGCGGCTGCTACGGAAATACTCGATCCGGTCCGCCGAGTTCCGGAGGCGCCCCGAAGCTTGACCGCCTGGCGGGTTCTGCGCGACGGCCCCGGTTCGGCCGCGCGCAACATGGCGGTGGACGAGGCGATTCTCGAGAGCTACGTGTGTGGCCGGCTTCATGAGCCGACCCTGCGGCTCTATGGCTGGTCCCGTCCCGCGCTGACCCTGGGCAAGCATCAAGATCCGGCGGAGGTGCTCGAGCCGGCGGCTCGGCAGCGGCAGGGTGTCGATTGGCAGCGGCGTCCGACCGGGGGTCGCGTGGTGCTCCACGAGGGGGAGCGGACCTTCTCTCTGGCCGGGCGGTTGGACGACCCGCGCTCCGGGGGCAGCGTCAAGCAGGTCTACGCCGCATCCACCGCGGCGCTGCGAACGACCTTCGAGTTGCTGGGATTGGAGGTGGACCCGGCGCCGGCCGCCGATCCGCTTCACTGCAGACCATCGGGTTCGGCGGCATGCTTTGCCCAGGCGGCCCCCCACGAGTTGACCACCGGACGCCGCAAGTTCGTCGGAGTCGCCCAGCTTCGGCGGCGGGGCGCGTTCCTCCAGCAGGGTTCCATCCCGCGGGTGGTGTCGGCGGAGGGTTTTCGCCGTTGGACCGGTGAGCCGGTCGACCCGGCGGCCTTCGTCGGGATCGAGACGGTGCTGGGGCGCGAGGTCTCGGACGACGAGATCGACGACGCGCTCTGCCGTGGGTTTTCCCGGGCTCTGGATATTCGGTTACTGCCCGGATGCCTGACCCCCGAGGAGCGGGAGTTCAGCGAGCGTCGCGAGGCGCGCCGCCGCTACGGAACAGCGTAACGTCGGCGAAGCGGCCGTCGGTGCCGAACCAGTCCCCGGGACTCTCACCGTTCTGCGCCAGATAGCGACGGATGTACTCAGGCAGAGGTTCCGGCTCACCGCCGGGAACGATGCTGAAGGGGATCGTCAGGTTACCCCGCTCGTCGTCCCACCAGCGGAATCGCCGCTGGCCGGGGTAGCCGTCCAGGGAGAGTTCGCCGGCGCTGGTCATCAGCTGGTGCACGTGCCGCGCCGGGATACGCAGGGCTCCACGATCGTCCAGTTCGTAGCGCTGGAACATGTAGGGCCAGGAAGCCTGTCGCTGTTCGGCGGCGGTGCAGTAGGAGGCCGGCTCGCTACCCTCGAGGAACACCTCGGTGAATCCGGCGTCGCAACCGGCTGCGGGGTTGGCTCGTTTGCCGGTCTTGCGATCGATCACGATCCGGCGGATTCCGGGAGGTTCGGGGAACTCCAGTTCGGAGCCCTCGGGGTAGGCCAGCTTCATGAAGTCCCGCCAGATCGGCAGCGCAGCCTGGGCGCCGGTCTCCCGCTTGCCCAGGGTCCGTTTGGTGTCGTGTCCGACCCAGACCCCCAGGGCCAGATCCGGGGAGTAGCCGATGAACCAGGCGTCGGTGTTGTCGTCGGTGGTGCCGGTCTTGCCGGCCAGAGCGACCGGGATCGAAGCGGCGGAACGCCCGGTGCCGCTGGTGATCACGCCTCGGAGGACCTGGTTCATCAGGTAGGCGACCTCGGGGGACATCGCCTCGCTGATGGCGGGCTCGACCCGGTAGAGCACCGCGCCCGACGGATCCCGCACCTCGCGGACCAGATGGGGTTCGACCCGAACGCCCTGGTTGGCCATGGTGCCGTAGGCCGCGGTCAGCTCCAGCAGGGTCAGCTCGAAGGCGCCCAGGGCCAGGGACGGGTAGGGCTCGAGGTTCCCGCCGATGCCGAGGCGCCGGGCGGTTTCGATCACCGGGCCGGTCCCGATGTGGTTGAGCAGCTTGACGGTGGCGACGTTGGCCGAGCGCTCCATCGCTTCGCGCAGGGTCATCTTGCCGTAGTACCGGTTGGTGTAGTTGCGGGGGATGTAGGGATCCGGTTGCCGAGGGTTGAGGAACACGGTGGGGGCATCGATCAGGGTGTCGGCCAGGGTCCAGCCTTCGTTGAGGGCGGCGGCCAGCACGAACGGCTTGAACGCGGAGCCGGTCTGGCGCTTGGCCTGGGTCGCGCGGTCGTACTCGCTGCGCTCGAAGTCGAAGCCTCCCACCAGGGCACGGACCGCACCGGTCGCCGGGTCCAGGGCGACCAGGGCCGCCTCGACTTCCGGTTCCTGCTCCAGGGTGATCGAGATCGAGGCCTCGTCGGCATTGACGGTGGCGATGGCGACGTGGATCAGATCCCCGGCGGAAAACAGCTTGCCGAGGTTTCTCTGTTTGGTCCAGGCGACCCCCTTGGCGTCGAGGGTCGCTGTGTAGGGCCCGACCCGCACCGAGGCGGTCGAGCGCTCGACGGACTGCACCACGCCGTCGGCGATGTCTCCCTCCTCGAACAGGGCGCTGCGCCAGGAGTCCGGCTCGAAACTCGCCGGGTCTTCTCCCTCGGGGACTCGGCCGGCGGGGCCGCGCCAACCCTGGCGCTTGTCCAGGGCGCGGAGTCCGGTTTCCACCGCATGGTTGGCGATGGCCTGCAGCCTGGGATCGAGGGTGGTCTCGACCTCGTAGCCGGCGCGATAGATCGAGGTGTCGCCGAACTGATCCTGCAGCCAGCGGCGCACCCCTTCCACGTAGTAGGCGCCCCCCTCGTCGTCCCGCCGGGTCTCCGGGGAGGGGAGAGGGGCCTCGGCGGCCGCGTCGGCTTCCTCGCGGGTCAGGTAGCCGACCTCGACCATGCGGTTCAGCACGTGACGGCGGCGGCTCTCGGCCCGTTTGGGATTCTTGAACGGACTGATCCCCTCGGGGCGCTGGATCAGTCCCGCCAGCATGGCGGCCTCGGGCAGGTCCAGTTCGCGGGCGGGCTTGCCGGTATAGAAGCGGGAGGCCGCCTCGACGCCGTAGTAGCCGTGACCCATGTACACCTGGTTACAGTAGAAGCGGAGGATCTCCTCCTTGGAGTAAAGCCGCTCGATCTCCAGGGCCAGCAGGGCCTCCTGGGCCTTGCGCCGGATGGTTCGCTTCGGCGTGAGGAACAGGTTGCGAGCCAGCTGCTGGGTCAGGGTGCTGGCGCCCTGGGTGATGCCGCCGGCGGCCACGTTGCGCACCGCGGCCCGCAGGATGCCCTTGACGTCGACGCCTGGGTGGTCGTAGAAGCCGGCGTCCTCGACCGCCACCAGCGCCTGCAGGAACTCCGGAGCGATGGCGTCGTGCTGGACCAGCATGCGCCGTTGCTCGGCGAAGGTCTCGACGACGCTGCCGTCCTGGTCGAGCACCCGGGTGGTGACCGGGGGCGCGTAGTCCTCGAGGGCGTTCACGTTGGGCAGGCCCAGCCGCATGGATCGGCCGAGCCAGGTGCCCGCGATCGCCGCGATCAGGACCAGGGTCCCGAGCAGCAGAACGCGCCAGTGCTTCTTCACCTTCGGGTGCACCTCCCTAGAATACTCCCTCACGACGTCGAGTGACAGTAGGCTGCCGCCGGGGCCGGATTCCCCCTGGGCTGCGTGCTAGGCTCGACCCCATGCGGGAGTTCGAGATCGTATCGGAGTTCCGGCCTACCGGGGACCAGCCCAAGGCCATCGAGGAGCTCTGCGCCGGCATCGAAGCCGGCCTGCAGGACCAGGTGCTCCTGGGCGTGACCGGTTCGGGCAAGACCTTCACCATCGCCAACGTGGTCGCCCGGCTGAACCGGCCGGCGCTGGTGCTGGCCCACAACAAGACCCTGGCGGCTCAGCTGTACCAGGAGTTCCGCCGGCTGTTCCCCCACAACGGGGTCGAGTACTTCGTCTCGTACTACGACTACTACCAGCCCGAGGCCTACGTGCCTCAGAGCGACACCTACATCGAGAAGGACGCCACGATCAACGAGCAGATCGACCGGATGCGCCACGCGGCGACCCGGGGCCTGTTCGAGCGTCGCGACATGTTGATCGTGGCCAGCGTCTCCTGCATCTACGGTCTCGGTTCGCCGGAGATGTACCACGGCATGATGCTGCTGCTCGAGCAGGGCATGAGCGTCGATCGGGACCGGGTGCTGCGGAAACTGGTCGATATCCAGTACGAGCGGACCAACATGGACCTGCGCCGGGGCGTGTTCCGGGTGCGGGGAGATACCGTCGAGATCTGGCCCTCCTATCTGGACGAGGCGATCCGGGTGGAGTTCTGGGGAGACGAGATCGAGTCGATCGCCCGCCTCGATCCGGTGCGAGGCAAGGTCGTCGAGACCGTGCCGCGGCATCCGGTCTATCCGAACTCCCATTACGTGACCCCCGAGGACGAACGCAAGCGTGCGGTGGCGGCGATCCGCAGCGAGCTGACGGAACACCTGCAGGTCCTCGAGGGGAACGGCAAGTTGCTGGAGGCCCAGCGGCTGCACCAGCGCACCATGTTCGACCTCGAGATGATGCAGGAGGTAGGGTTCTGCCACGGGATCGAGAACTACTCCCGGCATCTGACCGGACGCCAACCCGGCGAACCACCGCCGACGCTGATCGACTACTTCCCGGCGGACACGCTGTTCATCGTCGACGAGAGCCACGTGATGCTGCCCCAGGTGCGGGGGATGTTCCACGGTGACCGCTCGCGGAAGTCGACTCTCGTGGAACACGGTTTCAGGCTGCCGTCGGCGCTGGACAACCGCCCGCTGACCTTCGAGGAGTTCGAGGAACGCCGTGGGCAGACGATCTACGTCTCGGCCACACCCGGGGACTTCGAACTGGATCTGGTCGGCGGAACCATCGTCGAGCAGATCGTGCGCCCCACCGGGTTGCTCGATCCCGAGGTGGTGATCCGCCCGGTGGACGGCCAGGTAGACGACCTGCTGGGAGAGATCCGCGAGCGGGTCGCCCGGGACGAGCGGGTGCTGGTCACGACCCTGACCAAGCGCATGGCCGAGGATCTGACCGAGTACTACCGGGACCTGGGGATCAAGGTCGAGTATCTGCACTCCGACGTCGATACCCTCGACCGGGTGCGCATCCTGCGGGACCTGCGCCGGGGTGAGATCGAGGTGCTGGTAGGCGTCAACCTGTTGCGGGAGGGGCTCGACCTTCCCGAGGTCTCGATGGTGGCGATTCTCGACGCCGACAAGGAAGGCTACCTGCGCTCGGAGAACTCGCTGATCCAGACCATCGGTCGGGCGGCCCGGCACGTCGCCGGCCGGGCGGTGCTCTACGCCGACAAGGTCACCGACTCGATGCGCAGGGCGATCGAGGAGACCGAACGCCGCCGCGGGGTCCAGGAGGCCTACAACGCCGAGCACGGGATCACCCCCGAGAGCGTGCGGCGGGCCATGGACGAACTGATGGGCAGCCCCATCGAGGCGGACTACTCGACGGTGCCGCTGGAGCAGGAAGAGGACGAAGAGGTCTTCGAGGATCTCGTCGCCCTCGAGGCGGAGATCGGCCGGCTCGAGAAGCTGATGCTGGATGCGGCCGAACGTCTCGAGTTCGAGGAGGCGGCGTCTCACAGGGATCGCATCCGGTTCCTCAAGCAGAAGGCCGTGCTGGCGTGACCCCGTTCTGGCACCCGATCTCGACCCTGCTCATCGCCGACCCCGCTTCTTTCGCTACCGAAGGGGTGTTGCGCCTGATGTTGAAGATGGCGCCGATGGAGTTGCTCTACGCCGGGGATCGGATGGGCGCGGCGGTGCTCCACGGGACGCGCTTCGAGGCCCGGGCGGCCGGTGATCCACCCGCAGCCGGAGATCTGGTCGTCGCGACCATCGACGGCATCCCCGATCTGCTGCGAGTCCGTGAGGTGAACGGCGACACGTTCCTCTTGATGGCCGATGCGGACCCGACGCCGCGCCGGGTCCCCGCCGCCTCGCTGCTGGCCTCCACGAGCTTGCCCGCGAGCCCGGTCGCCCGAGGCCATGCCCGCCGGCGGCTGCTGCTCGATCTGTCCGAGGCCTGGCGCGGGCGCCCCGGACGGGGCGCCGCCGACAGCGTCAAGTTCAAGTACGACATGCAGGCCCCGTTCTACGCCCAGGTTCAGGAAGCGGGGATCGATCCGTCCCTCGAGGCGCGTTTCTCGAGTCGCTTCAGCGAGCCGGGGGACGTCCTGGTCGTCGGTTGCGGGACCGGCCGGGAGTGTTTCGACCTGGCGGAGAGGGGCTGGCGGGTCACCGGGGTCGATTTCTCCGAGCCGATGATCGCCGAGGCGCGCAAGGAGGCAAGCCGGCGCGAGCTTTCGGTGGACTTCGAGCTCGGGGACATCCGGGAACTCGCTCCGGCACCGGCGAGCCTCGACTGCGTGCACTTCACCTACGACGTCTACAGTTTCATTCCGACGCGCGCGGAGCGGATCGCAACGCTTCAGGCGCTGCGGGAGCGTTTGCGGCCCGACGGGGCGCTCTGGCTCTCGGCCCGCCGGGTGCAGCGAGCTTACGAACGCTGCATCCTCTGGATCCAGTGGCTGAGCCGGCGCGGGGCGGGTGAGTGGGGGCACAGCCACACCCGCTTCGTCGGCCCCGACGGAGCGTTGCATCGCTCCGCCGTCCGGGTTTTCGGGGCGCGGGAACTGGCCCGGGAGGTCGACGCGGCGGGCTTCCGGGCAGGGGAGTGGTCCGCCGGTCATGCATTGCTGGAGCGCTGCTGAGGCGCTACCATGCGCCCCCATGTCGAGACCCGCTGCACCCCCCGAGAAATCCTTCTTCGACGCGCCCCGCGAGGCCGGAGGTTCGGCGTCGATGGTGCTCCAGCTCGATCGCATCCTGTTCGAACTGGGTGGTCTCGACGACGAGCTGGCCCACACGATGGAAACACGCTACACGCCCTACACCCGCCCGTCATCGGAGGGGCAGCCGGCGATGCGGGTGCGTCTGGGACGGGAGCCCCGGGAGTACTTCTTCAATCCGCCCGAGGTGCCCGAGCTCAACCCGATCCTGATCGCCTGCGAGGGAAACCTGGTGCGCTACCTGGGGTACCGGGTGGCCGGTTGGTTCGATCTCGACGCGATGGAGGGTCAGGTCCTGCTGGCTCAGGGGACCTACGAGCCCGCGGACCGGGCTCTCGAGAACTATATCCGTGTCGCCGTTGCCTGGATGGCGGTGACCCGCGGCGGCATGCTGGTCCACGCCGCCAGCGCCGTGCGCAACGAACGGGGCTATCTGTTCTTCGGCGAGTCCGGTGCCGGCAAGTCGACTCTCTCCGAATGCAACCGCCGCGGCCGGGTGATCAGCGACGACATCTCGGTGCTGCTCCCCGGCGAGAACGGCGGGCTCGACGTGATCGGCAGCCCGTTCCGTGGAACCTACGAGGGGGGCGAGCCGGTCGTCGGGCGCTTCCCCCTGGCCGCCGGCTTCCGCCTGATCCAGGCGCCCGAAGCGGCGGTGCACGACGTGCCTCGCGCCAGGGCCCTGGGAGAGCTCGTGGGCAACCTGCCCTTCGTTGCCGAGCGGTTCGCCGATCGCCCCGACCTCTTCGCGCAGGTCGAGCAGGTGTTGCGCCCGGTTCCGTTGGCGCACCTGCACTTCCGCAAGGACGACAGCTACTGGGACGCGATCGACCGGGCCGGACTCTGAGCCGGTGAGCCTCGACCTGGACCAGAAGCAGCGTTGGCTGCGGGAGTTCGAGCTCAACGGCTTCGTCGTGTTGCGGGGCATCGTTCCCCGCACCTGGGTGCGCAACACCTACGAGCAGCTGATGCCGGTGATCCGCGAGATGATCGACTCTCGCGTCGAGGACGCCGAGCACCCCGACCGCCTCAGCCTGGACCTCGACGAGCGCCCGGACCTGAGCGAGGGCCCGTTGGGGGACGACCGTTACTTCCGCCGTTGCGAGGTGGTCGAAGAGCTGGTGGAGCAGGTCTTCGGCGGGGAGTACTGGCGCAACGTTCGTTCGAATCTCGAGTGCGTGTTCGACGGATCCGAATGGCACACCGATCAAACCCTCGACGAGACCCCGGATCCGAACCGCCAGGAACGCACCATCCGGCTGACCTACAACGTCCCGCTGGTCGATTTCACCTGGGCCAACGGCGCGATGGAGATCTTGCCGGGGACCCATCGTCTGCGGCGTTCCTTCGGCAGCTTCGATGACCTGGTCAACATCTACCCGCACCGCCTGAACCTGCAGCGGGGTGATGGAGTGTTGCGCGACGGAAACTGCGTGCACCGGGCCACGACCAACCTGACCAAGCGCCCACGCCCGATGCTCGACCGTACCTACGTGATGGCACGGGGGCAATGAGCCGCGCGACGGTCGATCTACGGGCAGACTTTTCCGGGATCGGTGTGCACCTGCGCGGGTTTCCCGCCGACTGCGAGGAGCTCGTCCGGGAGCGCTGGCAAGGTTTTCTGAACCCGGGCGCCGACCCGATCATCGACATCACCGTCACTCCCAGTGGCGGGGTGATGGACCCCGGCCCGTTCCGCGGCGAAAAGCTCGAGACCCGACTCAGTGGGACGCGGGTCGCCATCGAGATGGACGAGGGGCTCTGCTCCTTCGAACGGGGGAGCGGCCGGGTCGAGCTCCAGGTGCACGACGGCGACTCGGGGCACCGTTTCTTCGGCATGGTCAATCTGATGCTGGCGGCGATGGCCTGGGAGCTGCCGGTGCATGGTGCGGCACTGATGCACGCCGGCGGCATCGTCGTCGACGGCGCGGCCTTTGCGCTGGTCGGTCAATCGGGGGCGGGGAAGACCACCTGGGTCCGGTTGGCCCGGGAGGGCGGGGCCCTGCCGCTCAGCGACGATCTGCTGCTGCTGGATACCTCCGGGGAACGGCCCGAGCTGCTCGGTTCACCCTTCCGCATCCGGGAGTTCGGCAGCCCGGGATCCGGGCGCTGGCCCGTCGGTGCGCTGTTGTTCTCGGCCCACGGTGAGGCCCACGAGCTGGCCGAGGTCTCCCCCTTGCTGGCCCAGGCCCGGCTCGGCGCCAACTTCCCCTGGGTCGGTGAACGGATCGGTGAGGCCGGATCCCCGCTGGCAGGGGTTGTCAGCAGCCTGCTCGAGGGTGCTCCGGTGCGGCAGCTGACCTTCCGTCGGGATGGCGGCTTCCTGCCGCTCCTGCGCGCGCTGGCCCGCTCGGGCGAGTAGACTGCTCCACGTGAGCGGAGACTGGCGCGACAGCCTGAAGGTGAAGCTCGACGGCCTTCCGGACCGGCCCGGTGTCTACGTCTATCGCAACGGCGAGGGCACGCCGATCTACGTCGGCAAGGCCAAGTCGCTGCGTTCCCGGGTCCGCTCCTACTTCCAGCCGTCGGCCCAGCACCCCGCCCGCATCGCCCAGATGGTCGACGAGGTGCGCGATCTCGAACTGATCGTGGTCGATACCGAGAAAGAGGCGCTGATCCTCGAGTCGAACCTGATCAAGCGCCACCGCCCGCGCTACAACGTGATTCTGCGGGACGACAAGCACTTCCCCTACCTGAAGCTCTCGACCGCCGACACCTATCCGCGGGTGTCACTGGTGCGCCGGGCCAAGCTTGACAAGAACCTCTACTTCGGTCCCTTCACGCCGACCTGGGTCGCCCGCCGAACCATGAAGATGATCCCGCGGTTCTTCCGGGTCGCGACCTGCAACGAGGTGTTCGACGGCAAGCGGCGCCCCTGTCTCTACTACCACCTGGACCAGTGCCTGGCTCCCTGCGCCGGCAAGACCAACCCGGAGGAGTACGCCGAGGCCACGGCGTCGGCGCGGCTGTTTCTCGAGGGGCGGCACAAGGAGTTGGAGCAGTCTCTAGAGACCAAGATGAAGGCGGCCAGCGACCAGCAGGAGTACGAGTCGGCGGCGCGCCACCGGGACACCCTGAAGACCATCCGCAAGTACGCGGAGCGCCAGTACGTGGCCACCGTCGGGCGGGAGGACCAGGACTTCCTGGCCCATCACCGCGAGGGGACCCAGGTCGCGCTCCAGCTGTTCCAGATGCGCGGCGGCAAGATTCAGGGACGCAGGGAGTTCACCTTCGACGACGTGGAGACCGACGAGGCCTCGTTCTACCAGGCGGTGTTGATGCAGTACTACGGAGACAACGAGCCGCCGCCCGAGATTCACGTCGACACCCTGCCTGAAGATCACGAACTGCTGGCGGAGCTTCTCGGCGAGTTGCGGCGCTCCAAGGTCAGACTCCACGTTCCCCAGCGCGGCAGCAAACGGCGTTTCCTGGAGTTGGTGCGCAAGAACGCCAAACTCGGATTCGACAGCCGCTTCCGCGCGCACCACACCCACGGGGTGGCGGCGCTGGAAGCGTTGGCCGAGGCGCTGGGGCTCGACGAGCCGCCGTTCCGCATCGAGTGCTTCGACATCTCCAACATCCAGGGGAGCGACACCGTCGCGTCGCTCGTGGTCTGGGAAGGGGGCAAGCCGCGCAAGAGCGACTACCGCAGCTTCAACATCCGCACGGTGGAAGGCCCCGACGACTTCGCCTCGATGGCCGAGGCGGTCACCCGGCGCTACAGGCGTTTGATCGCCGAGGACCGTCGTCTGCCCGATCTGGTGCTCATCGACGGAGGCCAGGGGCAGCTCGGTGCGGCGGTACGGGCGCTGGCCGACGTCGGTCTGCCGATGCTGCCGGTCATCTCCCTGGCCAAGCGGGAGGAGGAGATCTTCCTCCAGGGCCGCTCGGACCCGGTCCGGCTGGACCGCAGTTCGCCGGCGCTGAAGCTGGTGCAGCAGATTCGCGACGAGGCCCACCGCTTTGCCGTGACCCATCACCGCAAGCGGCGAAGCCGCCGGACGCTGACCACCGAGCTCCTGGAGATTCCGGGAGTCGGTCCCGCCAAGGCGCGACGCCTGCTCGAGGAGTTGGGGAGTCTGGCGGCGGTCAAGGCGGCGGACCCCGAGGCGTTGGCCCAGGTGGTCGGCCGCAAGCTCGCCGAGAAGATCCACGCCCGCTACGCCGGCGGCGAAGAGGCGGCGTCTTGAAGCCGCCGATGAATCTCCGCGTGCGGTTGGCGGGGATCCTGGCCCTCGTCCTGGCCCTGACCGGAGCGCTCTCCTGCGCCGGAGATGCGTCACCCCGTTCGGGCGTGGTTCTCGTGGTGCTGGACACGACCCGGGCAGACCACTTCTCGTCGATGGGCTATCCCCGGGAGACGACTCCGAACTTCGACCGGCTGGCCGACGAGAGCCGGCTCTACCGCAACGCCTGGAGTCAGGCGCCCTGGACCCTGCCGTCCTTTGCCAGCATCGTGACCGGCGTGTTGCCGCGGCATCACGGAGCCGGGATGAAGCCCTCGGAGTCGGGCGCCCGCCAACTCCAGGGGGTACGCCCCGAGGTCCCGACCATGGCCGAGTTGCTCTCCCGGGCCGGCTACGCCACCGCGGCCTGGGTCAACGTGGTCTTCTGCAATCCGGGCACCGGGATCTCCCGGGGCTTCGACGTGTACGACTTCCATACCAGCGACGCCAGCAACCAGGGGCATCGGGATGCGCGGGCGACCACCGACGCGGCATTGCGCTGGGCGGAGTCGGTCGGGGAGCGCGACTTCCTGATGATGGTGCACTACTTCGACCCGCACCTGGTCTACGACCCGCCGGCACCCTTCGATACCCGCTTCGAGCCGGCCGGTGCATCGGCGTTGCCTCGCGGTTTCGGACACGCCCGGGAGCTGTTCGCCCTGCGCCGAGGAGAGATCGAACTCACTCCTGGCGAGAAGGGCAGCCTGATCGCCCGCTACGACGGGGAGCTGGCTTTTGCCGACGAGCAGTTCGGCCGGCTGCGCGCTGGCCTGGAGCGCATGGGCCTGTGGGAGGACTCGTTGGTGATCGTCGTCGCCGATCACGGCGAGGAGTTCTGGGATCACGGCGGCTTCGAACATGGCCACAGTCATCATCGCGAGCTGTTGCACGTGCCGCTGATCGTCAAGCGCCCGGGTGAGAGCCCGGAGTCCCGCTTCGACCGGGTGCGGCAGATCGACATCTTGCCCACGGTGCTCGACTACGCGGGGATCGATGGGCCGCCGCTGCCGGGCGGCGTCCTGGGCAGCGTCGACGCGCCCTTCGCCATCGCCGAGGGAAGCCTCTGGGGCGGCGATCTGGTCTCGATTCGCGGTGACGAGGGTACGTTGATCCAGGAGCAGGATGGGTCGGGGCGGCTGTTCTACGCAGCGGACGATCCCGATGAGCGGCGTAGCGTGCTGGACCGGGATGCGACCGCGGCGGAGTCCCTGGCCGGCGTGTTGAGCCTGGTGCCCGCGCCGGGGCAAGGGCGGCTCGACGTCGACCTGGACCCCGAGGAGCTGCAGATCCTGCGCGACCTGGGCTACGTGGAGTGAGCGCTACTCGCCGATGTAGCCCAGCGCCTTGAGCCGGTCCCGGTACGCCTCGTCGGCGGGAGACTCGACCATTTCCACCTTGCCGTCCCGGCCGTCACCGTAGCTCGGAATCCGGGCGCCGTTCCACAGGCCGGGGTCCTCGAACAACTCATGCACCACCCGGCCCGGCATGTCGTCGGCGACGGGCAAACCCAGCAGCGCCAGAACCGTCGGCGTGAAGTCCAGGCTGCTCAGCGAGTGGAGCTCGGCGCCGCGGCGCAATCCCGGCCCCGATGCCACGAAGATGCCTGCGGGGTCGTGATCCCCTGCGGGATTTCGGCCGGGAACCGGACGTTGTCCGGTCGAGCGCATCCCGTGATCGGAGATCAGCAACACCCGGGTGTCCGGCTCCAGGCGGGCCAGCAGTTCGCCGGTCCAGCGGTCGACCTGTTCGTAGATGTCGGGGATCGCCTCGGCCAGGCGGCCGGCATCCGCCGGCGGGTCGGCGTAGGCCTCGGGGCGGTAGTGGTGCCAGAACACGTGCCCCGCGACGTCGGTGAGGATGAACGAGACCGCGAACAGGTCGGGTTGTTCCCGGGTGTCGAGCAGGTGCCTCGCGAAGGCGAGGTTGCTGGCGTCGGTGCTGTATCCGAAACGGAAGACGCTCGGGCCGTGGAAGATCACCGGCCGGGTGGCGGCCATCATCTCCTGCTGCTCCCGCTCGTTGAAGGCCACCAACCGGGTCAGGGTCTCGGCGCCGGTTTGCTCGGGCCGCACCGCGACCGCACTCAGTTCGTCGGTCAGTTCGGCCGGGTAGGTCAGATGGAACGCCTCGTTTTCCGGCCTGCGCGCCCATGCATCCCAGCGGTTGAAGGCCAGGTGGTCGGTGACCACGTAGCCTCGCACCGGTTCCGCCGGCCAGGTGGTCCACCATCCGATGAAGCCGACCTCGCGCTCCGGGGCGGCCGAAACCATCTGCCACAGGGCGGCGCGCCGGCGGTGGAACGAGGCGGCGAGGATCGGGGACCCCTTGCCCGTGGGGTCCGGCATGTTGAAGCCGGCGATGCCGTGTTCCTCCTCGGTGAACCCGGTGGCGAGGGTGGTCCATGCAACCGGGCTCAGCAGGGGAGGCTCGGCCAGCAGTCGTGCCCGGGTGCCTCCGTCGATCAGCGCCGCAAGATGGGGCAGGCGTCCATCCAGGAGCATCGGTTCGATCACGTCCCAGGTCGCACCGTCCCAGCCGATCACGGCGACAGGGGGGGCCTCGGGATCGTCCTCGGGCGGTGCGGGGGCCTCGGATGAGCCGCAGCCGCTGACGAGAAAAGCCATGGCGATCACGAACCCGCAAGCGAGGGCCATGCGCGAGTCGATCGGCGTGCGGGGATCGCGCCCTGTTCTTGGTTCCGGCCTCACGGGGACCTATATTGCACCAGGGTACGGGGGCCGGCACCGGAGACGATGTTTTTCTGGAAGTCCAAGCTCGGCACCCTGTTGGTGTTGTCCGTCCTCGCCGCGACCCTGCTCTCGGGGATCGCCGCCTTCCGCGTGCACCGGCTGACGGTCCCGCCGCGTCTGATCGAAACCCCCGTCGATTTCGCCAGCATGAAACTCCCGGTGGAGCCTGTCCGCTTTCCGGCGGCGGACGGAACCGAGATTGCCGGCTGGTGGATGCCCGCCGACCCTTCGAAGCCGGCCGTGGTGCTCGGCCATGACCTGGCGGCGGGCAAGGTCTCCCTCCTGAATCTGATGCTGAGGCTCCACGACCGGGGCATTCCCTGTCTTGCCGTGGATTTCCGCGCTCACGGGGAGAGCGGGGGAGAGCGCTCGACCCTGGGTGTCGACGAGAAGCGGGATCTTCTCGGAGCCATCGATTTCGCGGCCGCCCGATCCGATGCCGCCGGCATCGGAGGCCTCTACGGGATCGGCATGGGTGCCCATGCCGCGGTTCTGGCCGCCGCCGACCGCCCCGACGTGCGGGCGCTGATCCTCGACGGTCTCTACCCCGACGCCGCCTTCGCCCTGGAGCGCAGGGCGTCCTGGGGATGGGAGCCCGCCGATCGCGCCCTGGGCTTTCTACCCAGGGCGATCCTGCGGGGCGCCCGGCGCAGCCCGGTGGAGGCCCGGGCTGCCGAGGTGCTGCCGAGCCTGGCGGGGCGCCATATGCTGCTGCTGACCCCGGCCTCCGACGCCAGGTTGGCCGCCGAGGCGGAAGCCATGTATCGCAACATTCCCGAACATCGAGAAAGTGACGCCAGCCTGGTCGAGTTGCCCGCCACGGCCGCCACCGGGGTCTACGGCGAGGCCATGGAGGCCTATCATCGACAAATCACCGATTTCCTGCTCGATCGGATGTGATCCGGGTCAAGACACGCCGTAAACGTCGCTTGAAGGGCCTCGGTGTTCACCGTACACTTACGGTCGGCCGCGGTGGACTCGCGCCGCAAGTGTATCTGCTACAGTTTGTTAGGGCACTTCGCCCGCTTTGGAGTACGGCATGAGTTCCGCGCCCGAGAAGCCGCTGCGTCATCCGGAAACCGCGTTCCGAACCATCGGGGACGAAGGCGGACTGGTCGTGATGTCCGGCCGGCAAGAGGTCAAGGTCCTCAACCCGGCGGCCATCAAGATCTTCACCATGCTGGACGGCGAGCACTCCCGGGAACAGATCGCCGAGGCGATCGCCGGTGAGTTCGACGTGAGCGCCGAGGACGCGCTGAAGGATGTCAACGCCTTCATCGACGATCTGGCGCAGCACGGCATGCTGAACGCCACTCCGTGAGCTCGAGGGGGAATCCACGTTGAGCGAAACTCCACAGACCAACCCGTATCGCGACATGATGGGCAAGGCGTTCGCCAACGCCATCCCGCTGAACGCGCAGTTCGAGATCACCTACCGGTGCAATCACCTCTGCACGTTCTGCTACAACTCGCCCACCGGTCAACGTGAGCTCACCACACCTCAAATTTTTGAAGCTCTTAAAAAGATGGCGGATTTCGGGGTCCTGTATCTGACCCTGACCGGTGGCGAAGCGATGTGCCACAAGGATTTCTGGGCCATCGCCGCCGAGACCCGCCGCCTGGGCATGGCGCTACGCGTCTACTCCAACGGCTTCCTGCTGGGCGACAAGAAGGTCGTGAACCGTCTGGCCAAGCTCGGGCCCCACGAGGTGGAGATCTCGCTCCACGGCGCCCGTCCCGAAAGCCATGAAGCTCTGACCCACATCAAGGGCTCCTTCGACAAGACGGTCCAGGCGCTGGACAACCTGGTCGAGGCCGGGATCAAGGTCAATCTGAAGTGCCCGATCACCAAGTTGAACCAGGACGAGCTGATCGGCGTACGGGATATCGGTGAGAAGCGCGGCCTTTTCGTGACTTTCGACCCGGTGATCACCCCAAAGGACGACGGCAACCAGGATCCGCTCTCCCTGCGTCCCGACGACGCCTTCTTCGAGCGTTACTGGGGCGAGCTGTACCAGGAGCTGCACCACGGCAAGCTCCCTCCGCGGGCCAACCACTGCGCCGCCGAGGGCTCCGAGGCCAACTGCGGGACCGCCCGCTCGGGCTTCACCATCGATCCGTACGGCAATATCCTGCCCTGTGTGGCTTTCCGCCGGCAGGTGGCCAATATCCTCGAGATCGACAGCCTGGAGCGGATCTGGCGCACCTCGCCGGTACTCAACGAGGTCCGGGATCTGGCGGTCCAGGCCAGCGACGAGTTGCGAAAACACAAGGATGGCCAATATTTCCAGTTCTGTCTGGGAGTAGCGGAGGTCCAGACCGGTGATCCGCTGGGGATCTACCCCCAGGCGGAGGTCAATGCCGGGGCCGTTCGCAAGACTTACGAATTGTTACAGATTGAAGACAAGAATGACGGCAGAAAATCTGCTTGAAATGCCCGAGGGGGCACCGTATAAATCCTGCGACCTGGGAATGATTCCAGGCTCCAGGGTCTTTGTGACCATCGGTTGACTGAAGTTTGGACAACAGGGTCTGACCCGACTATTTCAGGGGGAGGCTGATAAATGACCAAGAAGACGTACGAGCGTCCTGCGATCGTCCACACGGAAAAGCTCGAAGCCCGCGCGGTAACCTGCGCCAAGGCTACCGACGCTGATTGCGCCGCCGGCCCGATCCAGAGCTAATCCGTCTAGACGTTTCCGGAACCTCCGCGGTTTACCGCGCCAGGTTCCTCGGTAGGTGACCATGAGACCACGCAACTTGTTTGCGTTGTGTCTCTTGATAGGCTTGGCCGCAGGGGGGGTATCATTCTCTTCGGCTGGTCCGGCTGTCCGGTCCCTCGAGGAGTCTGGTGTGCCCGCGGGGTTCTCTTTTGAGCTGACGACCCCGCCGGTTCGAGCCTATCAAGAGCCAACGGGGGCGGTAATCGAGATTGAGGGCTTCCGATCGCGTGCTTCGCGACCGGGAGCCCCTGATCTTCCTTTCAAGACGATCCTCGTGGCGATCCCGCCCGGGGTGACCCCTCGATTGGAGTACTCGGCAGGGAGCCTCAGCTTCCTGTCCGACGTGCGTCCGCGCCCGGTTCCCACCGTGCGTCTCGAGCCGCCGGATCCGGTCTCCTCGGCGCTACTGGGCGTCGATCCCCTGGAAAGCGCCGGCCGGTTGGGCTTCACCCAGGTCGAAGACTACCTGGAACACGCCGAGAGGTATCTCGATCCACGCTTGCCGCTGGCCGAGCTCGGCGCCGTCGAGCGGCTCCGCGACCAATGGTACGTCAAGGTTCACCTTCGCCCCGTCCAGTGGGACCCGGAGACCGGCGGCCTCTCGGTCGTTTCGAGTCTTCAGGTTTCCGTCCACTTCGACGGCGACGACGGGGCCCGCACCGCACCGGCCGCCGCGGGTCCTTTCGAGAGCATTTATCGCGAGACTTTCGTGAACTACGCCGAAGCGCGTACGTTCCGGGCGTCTCGGCAGCAGATCGAAGCGACCGAGGAGGGCGTTCAGGCCGCGTCTCTCGCTGCGGGCAGCGGCCCGCGCCAGCGGATCCGCACCCGGGTCAACGGTCCGGTTCGCCTGGATTTCGCCACCCTGAACGGCACCGGCTTCGAGGCGGTGCCCCTGTCGAGCTACAAGCTGGAGACCCAGGGGGTCGAGACGCCGATCCAGGTGTTCGACCAGAACGGCAACGACAGTCTCGAGGCCGGCGACTGGATTCAGTTCTGGGGCGAGGCCATGGATGACGAGGCCAAGACCGCGCTTCGCATCGATCTCCCCGGACAGGAAATCTTCGACTACCTCGACTTCAACGAGGACACGGTCTACTTCCTGACCTCCGAGGTCGGCAGCCGCGCGCGCCTGGCCGAGCTGGACGCCGCGCCGACCTTCTCCCGCACCCCGCCCACGACGGTGCGGGCCACGGTCCGGGCCGAAGTGGATGACGCGTTCCGGCCGCTCAAGGACG
This sequence comes from Acidobacteria bacterium Mor1, assembly GCA_001664505.1. GTDB lineage: Bacteria > Acidobacteriota > Polarisedimenticolia > Polarisedimenticolales > Polarisedimenticolaceae > Mor1. Next base: position 900,140 of record CP011806.1, on the reverse strand, counting down.
AGGACCCCTGGACCTGGATCCCGACCCAGGCCGCGACGATCAGCCGCGAAGAAGACGTGACCCTTCCCGAGCTGGCCGGCGGTACGGGCACCGCCCAGGTGACGGTGCAGATCCGGGGTCTGACCGAGGAAGAGGGGACCAACCCGGACCATCGGACCCAGATCACCCTGCTCAACACCACCGACCAGACCCTGGCCACCGACGACCAGACCTACGACGGCCGGGTCATGTTCACCCACGACATTCCCTGGAGCTTCTCCGGCGGGGCGCAGCTCACGAGCCCTCTGACCGTCGAGATCGTGCCCCCGACCGTCGTGGGCGCCCAGAACCAGGTGATGTTGAACTTCATCGAGGTCGAGTACGACCGGACCTTCGCCAGCCTCGGCGACAGCCTGGTCTTCGAGTGGCCCGATGAAGATGCCGAGTTCATCGTCAGCGGCCTGTCTTCCACCGAGGTCGAGGTCTGGGAGTTGACCCAGCCGTTGGCCGGTACCGGTTTCGGGATCGTGGACGAGCCGGTGCGCCTGACCGGAGTCTCGACCAGCGGCGCAGGCTCGGTCGATGTCCGCTTCCGCATCGACGACACCGGGTCCGGGGCCCCGCGGCGATTCGCCGTCTTCGCCACCGGAGCTCTGAGCACGCCGAGCGGCTCCGACTTCGAGGCGGATATGGTGTCCGATCTGGCCCAGAGCGCCGGCGGCGACATTCTGGTCATCGCCCACCGCAGTCTGCTCGACGATCCGGCCAACTGCGCGGACACCGAGTTGAGTGCGCTCCTGGCCTACCGATCGGCCGAGCAGGGCCTATCGTCCGTCGTTGCCTGTATGGACGATGTCGACGACGACTTCAACTTCGGCTTTAACGGGCCGCCGGGCATTCAAAGCCTGCTGGCCTATGCCTACGACAACTGGGCGACCCGGCCTTCCTACGTGCTGTTGCTGGGAGACGCCTCCCTGGACTACCTCGGCGGGGAGGCCTTCGGCAGCTTCGTGCCGACCAAGATCATGTTCAAGGACGATATCTCGATCGGGTACTACGCCAGCGATACGCTGCTCGGTGCCGTGGTCGGCGATGACGATCAACCCGAGTTCATGATCGGGCGCCTCAGTGCCCGCACCGAATCGGAACTCGACACCCAGCTCAACAAGGTGTTGGACTACGAGCAGTCTGCGGTCAGTGGTCTGTGGCAGCGCCATGCTCTGATGGTTGCCGATCGTGGCAAGGAGCGGGGCGGCGTGGTCGACCTGGACGAGACCGCCGACTTCGAGCGGATCAACGACCTGGGCCTCTCGTACATGAAGAGTCCGCCGCATACCGATCGGAGCTTGCGCTACTGGAGCGACCCTCAGTTCTGTAACGGCAGCCTGCCCGGCTGCGCCGTGGGCGCCTCGGCGATGACGTCGGCGATCGAAGACGGCGTCAACGGAGACGACGGCTTCGACGGCGCGGCGATGATGCAGTTCATCGGCCACGGCAACTTCGATCTGTGGTCCGATGACGTGGTGTTTTGCGGCAACAGTTCCAGCCCGTTCTGCTCGGGCCGCAATGAAGTGGGCGGCCTGACCAACGGCCTGCGCTTGCCCTGGGTGCAGGTGCACAACTGTCTGACCGGTGGATTCCACACGACGGCGTTGCAGTCCATGGGAGAGAGTTGGCTCAAGTCGGCCAATGGGGGCGCGATTGCGCTCTACGCTCCCTCGGGGCTCGGGCGTCGCTTCATCGGCGAGCAGGGGACGACCTCTACCTGGGGCGAGGCCTTCGGCGGCAACAAGGAACGCACCCTGGGTAAGATCGTGATGAAGAGCGTCACCGATTTCTGTACGCAGAATTTCTTCGAAGCTTGTCAGTTCTACGTTCTGCTCGGCGACCCCGCGACCCGTTTGCAGCTCCCCACCGTCGAGCCCGCTTCAGACGTTCAGACCGTTGACGGCAGTCTCGTGGTCGATCTCTCCTGGGATCGCAGCGACACCGCCGGGGCGCAGTACGACATCTATCGCAGCCTGCTGCAGAACCAGAACTACGCCAGGGTCAACCCTTCGCCGGTGGATTGCGGCGCGCCGGACCCGGCGCGTTGTGTCTACTCGGACACGACCGTCGATAACAACCGCACCTACTACTACTACGTAGTGGCGGTCGATGCCGATGGGTTCGACAGCGCCCAATCGAACTTCAACGCCACCTGCGATACCGATCCCGGCGATGCCGATTGCGTGCTGGCGAATCCGATCAACCCCAACCCGCCGAGCGAGCCGACCGGTGTCGCGGTGGCCGATGCCGAAACCGGCGGTCGCCTCGACGTCTCCTGGAATCCCAACCCGGAGCTGGATGTCGATCGCTACACCGTCTACTACAGTCAGGAACCCGGCTGCTTCCAGAACGCCGGCTGCACGCCGACCGCGGAACCGGCGGATTTCGGCGAGACGAGTCACGCCATCGTCGGCCTTGAAAACGGCGCCGACTACTACGTGGTGGTGACGGCGACCAATAGCTCCGATCTCGACTCGGGGCCCTCGGTGGAGGTCTCGGGTCGCCCGACCCTGGTTCTCGGCCTGCGTAGCCCCGGATTCATCAGTGACCTGACCCTGGACAAGTCCGGCAATGACGCCGTGCTTTCCTGGTCCGCGGTCAGCCTGGACATCTACGCCAAGAACGAAACGGTGAGCTCCTACGAGATCTACCGGGGCAGCACTCCGGATTTCGCTCCGACGGTGGCCACCCGGATTGCGACGGTGCCCGGAGGGCAAACGACGTTCACCGATCCCGGGGCGCTGAGCTCTCCCGACGACCTGCACTATCTGGTGCGGGCGATCGATGACGATGGGTTCGGCGGTGGGCTGGGCAATCAGCTCCCGGCCGCGGTGTCGGACCTGATCGTGGGCAAGGTCGGGACCTGCTCGGTCACGACGGGGCAGTCCTGCGTGCTGGACAGCGAGTGCCCGGTGGACGAGAGCTGTGAGCCGTCCGGCGGGAATCTGCGCTTCAACTGGTCGCCGGTGACTGCGGACTTCGACGGCACGCCGCTCACGATCGACCACTACGAGGTCTATTCGAGCGCCAGTCCGATTTCCCGGGATTCGCTCTGCGACTCCTTCGACACGACCTGTAACGACCCGACGCCGCTGGTCGACAACCTGTCCGTGACGGAGGTTGAGATTTCGCCTCCGGGCGGCATCGTGTACTACACGGTGATCAGCGTCGACCGGCGGGGGAACCGCAGCCCGTTCTGATTCGCGGGGACCGGGCCGCCGCCATGGCGCGCCGGTAACGCCGCGCCGGGGATCCCCGGCGGAAGGGGTTACCATGGCGGATCGTGCGCCCGGCCGGCGCCTCCCTGGGACCTGGCCGGTGTCGCGGGGGCTTCGCGTGGTCTTGCGTCCCGAACCCGATGCCACCGATCTGGTGCTCGTCGAACGAGCGCAAAACGGCGAGGTGCGCGCGCTTGAAACGCTCATTGAGCGTCACGAGAGCCGCGTCCTGAGGGTGCTGCGGCTGATGGGAGTCCCGCATCAGGATCGCGAAGATGTCGCTCAGGAGGTCTTCGTGCGGGTCTTCCGCCATCTCCGCGGCTTCCGGCGGGGACGGGCCTTTCACTCCTGGATCTACAAGATCAGCGTCAACGCAGCCCACGACTACCGCTCCCGCAGTCGGGGCGGGGCCGGTGCGGAGTCCCTGGACGGCTTCGACGAGTGGGAGCCGGCGGACACCCGTCTGGGGGAGAGTGCCGAGGCCCACGCCCTGCGCAGCGCCCTGGAGGGTGCGCTGGAGCAACTATCCGACCGGGAGCGGGCCGTCTTCGTGCTGCGTGAGCTGGAGGATCTCGATACCCGGGAGGTTGCCCGGGCCCTCGGGATCACCTCCATCACCGTGCGCCGGCACCTCGGCCGGGCCCGCAACCGGCTCCAGGAATTGATGGAGCAGGCCTCGATCCGGGGGATTTCGCCTCCGGAGCAAAAAAAAGTCGGGGGCGATTGATCGTTTCCCGTTCCGCGCCGGTATTCCCCGGTGTAAGGAACAGGAGAAGTGGGATGAGACATCAACCTCAAGGCGAGCACAAGGCGAAAGCGGCCCTGCTGGATCAGGCGATCCGGGCTGCCCGTGCGCCGCGAGAAGAGCGCCTCTCGGGCGATGCCCGGGCCTCTATCGTGGCGGCGGCCGCTCAGGGGCGGCTGGAGACTCGCCCGGCGCAACCGTTGTTCCGTCCGTTCTGGCAGGTGCTGGGCGCGGCGGTCGCTCCGGTGGCGTTGGGCGTGGCGTTGTTGGTCTCTCTCGGCCCCACCGGTTCGATGCTGGGCAACCAGCCCGGCCCGGGTTCGGATGCCATCCAGGTACATGCCCTGAAGGTCGGGGATCGGGTGGTGTTCACGATTGACAACGGGGCCGAGGAGCACACGGTCAACCGGTCGGAAGATCCGACCAGGTTCGATCCCGCGTCCGCGGTCAAGGTGACCGACTCGTACGCGGAGAAGCTGGAAAACGGTTCGAATCTGGTCTTCTACCGCATTAATTAGTTATTGGAATTATGAAGTTCTATCTCGTCACCTCCGCAGCAAGAAGGGCGCGGAGAATCCCCTTGACGGCTTCCCGAATGCCGGTACATTCTCGGACGTCTTTGGCCGAAAGTGCATCCGTATTTGGTGCCCGCGGGGGGATCTCCGGGTTGTCTGTGTGGGTGTGACCATCGGAGGAGTAGAGGAAATGAGGAAATCGACGTTTGTCGTTGCAGTACTGGTAGCCGTGGCCGTTGTTGGCGCGGGTGCTCTGTTTGCTTCGAACATGGGCTTCAAGCTCAACTACAACCTGGCCGCGACGGGCGACGCCGTGCCGGGCGGTACCTCGGCTGCCGGCAACAACTCGCTGGCTCTGCCGTACAACCGTCAGGCCGGTATCGACACGGCTCAGGACCTGATTGACGATGTGACCGCGAGCGGCGGCGGCGTCTTTGACGTCTCGCAGTTCGTTGAGTCCACCGACAGCTTCAACACCTATTCCGGCGCGAAGTCGCAAACGAACTTCAACCTGGTTGCGGGTGAGGCGGTGTTCATTCGCATGAGCACCGGCGTCGACTACATCGTGGTCGGCTCCCATGATCCTGGCCTGACGGTTCCGCTGGAAGCGACTGGTGCCGGTTCTGCCGCGGGGAACAACTTCTTCTCGGTTCCGTACCACACCACCGCCGCGGATGCCCAGGACCTGATCAACTCGATCGGTGCGGGTTCGGTGTTCGACGTTTCGCAGTTCCTGGAAGCTACCGATAGCTTCGATACGTTCTCGGGCGCGAAGTCGCAGACTCCGTTCACCCTGGTCCCGGGTGAAGGCGTCTTCGTCCGCATGAGCAGCACCGTCAACCACGTTCCGTCGCACTTCTAGTCTTAAGGGGGATGTCAGTAATGAAACGTTTTATTGTTCCTAGCGTGATTGCTGCGGCGGTTCTCTTCGCCGCCATCAGCCCGGCTGCTGCGGTTTGCAGCCCGCCGAAGAGCTTCGCCACCTTCGATGGCGGCACCTACAACTACTTCTACATGGGCACCACCAACCCGGCTGACGTCACCGGTGGTTTCTACGAGCCGGGTTCCGGCAAGGCCATGAACAACAACGGCACCTACGATGTCTCGCAGTGGCTGTTCAACTACGCCGGCTACCCGGGTCTCTACGCCAGCGGTAACTGGGGTTCCGCCGGTGTCGCCGGTTGCGCCTCCGGTGCGATGACCATCGAGCTGTGGGCCACCACCTCCAGCACCGACGGCCGTGGCTCCTTCGTCCGTGTCACCACCGACGATGACCCGATGCGTCAGAACCGTTTCGACTTCACCAACTGCGGCGCGATGACCGGCGTGGTCCCGCCCGTCTACAAGGTGACCAGCTCCGGTCGTGCCGGCAGCACCGTGAACACCTCCGGCAACATTCCGTCGGCCACCGCCGGCGACATCAGCTGTGAGACCGCTTCCGCTCCGGCGCTGAACATCAACGTCTACACCATCTCGTCGGCCACCGAGCCTTCGAGCGATCCGGCCGCCGGCTGGACCCTCGCCGGTAACGTTCCGGCTGGTGGTGGTGCGTTCTCCGTCGATGCCGACTGCTCCGACACCAACGTGGATGTCTGGGTTGCCACCGGTATCAGCGACGGCGGCGATCCGGTCTTCCTGGGACCGGCCACGCAGGTCGAGTGCGATCCGAACCTGGCCGATCCGCGCATCAAGCCGATCGATCGTCCCGGTAACTTCGACCGCATCCGCGCCCGCTCCCGCTAGTCACTACACCGCATAGACGACCAAAAGCAAACCGCGGGGCTTCGGCCCCGCGGTTTTTTTTGCCCGGTCCACATCGTTGGCCGGTCCGGGGCGCTGCCCCCGACGGCTTCGCGTTCCACGGCCCGAGACACCACCTTGCAGGATTGCTGGCGGGTTCACTATCATGAATTCCATGCCTTTTCGTTATCTACTGATCCCCACTCTTCTCCTGTCCTTTCTATCGTTTGCGGCCTGCACCGGCGCTTCGGACGGCGGCAACGGAGCCGGGACCGCGAGCAGCCAGCGCAAGGTCGACGGCATCGTCCTGGTGACCCTGGCGGACCTGGGGACGGCTCAGTCCGCGACCTTCGGCGGCAGTCATCCGACGCCGAGCCTGGACCGGCTCGCTGCCTCGTCGGTGGTGTTCGACGACGCGTCAACCCCGGTGCCCATGACACGGCCGGCGCTGACCTCACTCATGACCGGCATGGCTCCCGACCGGCACGGGGTCTGGAACGACGTCCGGGACACCCTGAGCGGGCAGCAGACACTGGCCGGTGCGCTCAACGAGGCAGGATGGAGCACCGTAGCGATCAGCGGTACCGCACTGGTTGAATCCGGGTGTGGTCTCGATCAAGGCTTCGAGTTGTACGAGGCACCGGCCAACCTGGATGTAGGGCCTCTGCGCTACTTCCCGATCCGATCCAGGGTCAGCGATGGCGAGGTGGTGGACAAGTTCAATCTCTGGTTCGAGAGCAAGCCGGCGGACCAGCCGTTCTTCGCCTGGGTGCATTTGAGTGACCCCCACGGTGTGGTCACCTCGGGCCGCAATTACGACGAATCTTCCCAGGCCTACGCCCAGAGCGTCGAGGCCAGCGACAAGGCGCTCACGGCGCTGCTCGATACTCTCGAGCCCATGTCCGGCAGGCTAGCCGTGGTGGTCGCAGGCACCAACGGTGTCCTCCATGAAGATCTGGCGCCGCCGGCCAAGGCCAAGGACCGGGTGCGTGATCCCGGTCGCCGTGGGGCGTCCTACTGGCTGGTCCCCGAGACCCTGCAGGTGCCCTTGATCCTCAGGGCTCCCGAGCAACCGGCGGGTCGCTCCGGCGCGCGGGTCTGGTTGCCTGATGTCACGGCTACCCTGGCGTCCCTGGCGGGAGTGAGCCTGGGAGATCAGGTCGAAGGGGTGGACCTTCTGGCTGGGTCCCCGGAGCCGGATCGGGTGCGTCGTGCCTGGACCTGGGCCACCGATGACGAGTTCGCCTGGCCGGCACTGACGGCGGTCGACGCCGGCGACGGTTGGCAATCCTTCGCCACCGATCAGTTGGCCTCGGGTGATGGTTCCGCCGCGAGCGCCCTGGCCGCCGAGCGGGCGCCGCAGCGACGCGAGCGCACCCTCAGCGCCGAGATCCAGCAGGCCCTGACCCAGGCCGGGCTGGCCGCGAACTTCGAGCCCCGCATGTCTCCGGCCCTCGAGGAAGGGGAGCGCAACGGCGTGCTCAGCGAGGTGCAGCGCATCCGTCATCACTATCAGGCCGGCCGGGTGATCCGGCAGGCCCGGCGTTCTCGTCTGCTGATCGAGGATCACCCGCAGAACCTGGCCGCCATGTTCAACTGGATCTACTTCTGGGTCTACGAGGCGACCGGGGACGGCACCGCCCGGGGGCACTCGGTAGAGGCAATCAAACGCTATCCGCTGCGTCCCGACCTGATGCACTGGTCCGGCACCGCGCATATCCTCGGCGGGGATCACGCCAAGGCGGAGATCCTGCTCAATGCCGCCATCGAGCTCGGAGGGGAGGACCGCAACGCGCTCTACGATCTCGCCTGCGCCGCGGCCAGGCAGGACGAGGTCCAGCGTTCCCTGGGTTACCTGGAGCGTGCGTTGGCGGCCGGTTGGGCCAACCTGAGCCACCTGGAGCGCGATCCCGATCTGGCCAACGTGCGGACCGATCCCGGTTTCGCGGCGCTGATGGCTGCCCAGGTCCAATGAGGCTCATCCGAGCGGCTCTGCTGCTGACCTGTTTGCTGCTGCTTCCGTTCGGCGGGTGCCACGACCCGGCGCCGGCCGGCGCGGTGATCCTGATCACCATGGACACGACCCGCGCGGACCGGCTCGGTTGCTACGGCTACGACAAGGCCGAGACCCCATCGATCGACGCGCTGGCCGCCGAGGGCACCCTGTTCGAGCAGGCTCAGAGCCCGATCTCCACGACTCTGGCGTCTCATTCCTCGATGTTCACCGGCAACTACCCGCCGGTTCACGGCGTGCGCTACAACGGCATGTTCACCCTCGGCGAGGACAGCGTGACCGTTGCCGAGATGCTGAGCGAGGCCGGATTCCGCACCGGCGGCTTTCCAGCGGCGCCCCCCCTCGCACCGCCGACCGGCGTGGGGCAGGGTTTCGAGGAGTATGAGCTCCCGCCCAAGCCCGACGACAAAGAAGTCCGGGGAGGGGGCCAGGGGCACCAGGGCGATCATGATCACGGCTATGCCCGGCTGGCGGTCGACTCGACCAAGACGGCGCTGGATTTCGTCCGCCGCCACAAGGGCGAGCCCTTCTTTCTCTGGATCCATTACTGGGACCCCCACGCTCCCTGGGAGCCGCCGTTCCCGTACTCCAGCCGCTTCGCCGGCCGGCCCTATGACGGAGAACTCGCCTATGCCGACGCCGAGCTGGGCAAGTTGTTTGACCAACTCAAGGCCGAAGGCGCCTGGGACGACACCCTGATCGTGCTGGCCGGGGACCACGGAGAAGGGCTGTACGAGCACGGAGAGCGCTGGCACGCCCATCTTGCCTACCAGACGACCCTTCACGTCCCGCTTATCGTCAAGGCTCCCGGTGGAGTCGGCGCGGGACGCCGGGTCCCGGAACCGGTGTCGCTGGTCGACGTCGGGCCCACGATCCTGGACTACGCCGGGATGGCGATGCCCGGAGAGATCGACGGCTACAGCTTGCGTCCGGTGGTCGAGGGAGCCGATCCCGTTCGTCGCGCGCTGTACCTGGAGGCGATCTCCGGTGCTCTGGTCTTCGGCTGGAGTCCCCTCGAGGGGTTGCGGCTGGACAACTGGAAGCTGATCGACTCGGGGCAGCCGGAGCTCTACGACCTCGCCACCGATCCCGGCGAGCTGAACAACCTCTACGATCAGGAAATCGAACGGGCCGAGGAACTGCGGGCCGAACTCACGAAGATGCGTGCCGACTGGGACTCCTCGGCCAGCGCCAAGGCCTCGGTGGACACCCCGATCAGCCAGGAGCAGCTCGACTACCTGGCCAGTCTCGGCTACCTGGGCGGTGCGACCGCCACCACCGAGTTGGACCGGGAGAACGCGCCGCAGCCCCGCGAGATGCTGCACCTCGAGCCGGGCATCTTCGAGGGGCGTGAGCAGGCCGAGGCGGGCTACCACGAGTTGGCGATCGCGACCTACGAGCGGGTGCTGGCCGTCGATCCGGACAACCGGTTGGTGCTGCACATGGTCGCCATGTCCCAATCGAAACTGGGGCGGTTGGACGACACGTTGCGCAACACCCTCAAGATGGTCGAGCTCTATCCCGACTACACGCCCTCCAGGGTGCTGGCCGGGCAGACGTTGCTGCGCATGGAGCGATTCGACGAAGCGGCGGAGCTCTACCGCAAGGGCATCGAGGAGCAACAGAAGCTGCTGGGGGTCGCCGATGAGGGGCTGACCTATCGCCTTGCGGCAGTGCTCTTCGGCGGTGGCAAGACCGAGGAAGCGCTGGCGGTGGCCGAACAGGCGGTGGGCCATGGGACGTCGGACCCCGGCTTTCTGGTGCTGATCGCGGCGGCCCAGGCGCGGCTCGGCCTCGAACAGGAGGCGCTGCAGAACCTGACCGGCGCCATCGCCCAGGGATACGTCAGCCGGCAGGTTCTCGAACAAGAGGAGAGCCTTGCGGAACTGCGGGCGCTCCCGGGTTTCTCCGAGGTGATCAAGGATCTTCCGCCGATTCCGGCGGAGCCCGCGGCGTCCGAGTCCGCGGGGTCCTGACGCGAAAGGTCGTGACATGAGGCATGAGGCAGGATCCATGGGATCGAGAACAACTTCCTGGTCGGTGCTGGCGCTGACGGCACTCACGGTGCTCGTGGCGGCATGCGGGGGTAGCCTCGAGCCGATCACCCTGGTGCCGACCGAGTACACCGGAACCTGGGAAGCTCGCGGCCCGGTCGCCGCCTCCCAGCTCGCGATCTATCACGACGGCGATCGCTACTACTTCCGTTGGACCAAGACCACCAGCGACGACACCCTGGCGGTGCTGTGCGACTGGAAGGGCAAGTGCGAGGAGATCTACCACGGCAAGCTGCGGGCGACCTACCAGTTCGAGAACTGGATCGAGGCGGAAACCGGATACCTACGGGTGCGCTGCGTCGGCAAGCAGCTCAACACCGGCGAGGAAATCGGCTACATGGACGAGCTTGTGGTTGAGCCCGAGGGTGACGTGATGATCGCCCACCAACTGGAGGTCAACGGCAGGACCATCGAGGATTCGATTCCGACCCGTCGTTTCCGCAAGATCTCCGACGAGGTCGAGGATCCGCCGGTGAGCGGCGAGTAGGAATCGTCGGATGCCTCGCCAGGACCGGCAGCCCGGGGACGGGAAGCAGGCTGTCGTCGCCACCCTGGATGCCCTCGAGGAACGCCTGGGATACCGGTTCCAGGATCGCGCGCTGTTGATCCGGGCCTTGACCCACGGTTCCTACCGCGCCACCGCCGACGAGGCCGACGAGAACTACGAACGGTTGGAGTTCCTGGGCGACACGCTGTTGGGTTTCGTGGTCGCCGAGTGGTTGATGAAGGAGGATCCCCGGGCCGCCGAGGGGGTCTTGACCCGGCGTCGCCAGACCGTGGTGCGCACGCCCACCCTGGCGCGGGCCGCCCGGCGTCTGGGCATCGGTGAGTTGCTGCGGCTGGGTCCGGGAGAGCTTCGCTCCGGGGGACGGAGCAAACCGTCTCTGCTGGCCGATGCCTTCGAGGCGGTGTTGGGCGCGATCTATTTCGACGGCGGTTTGCGCAAGGCGCGGAGCTTCGCTTATCGCGCGTTGCGGGGCGAGCTGCAGGCCACCCGCGGCGAGCAGTTCGTTCGTGAGGACAACAAGACGCGTCTGCAGGAATTGGTGCAGGCGCGAGTGAAACGCACCCCAGTGTATCGGCTTGTCGGTGAGCGGGGGCCGGCCCATCGCCCGGAGTTCGAGGCCGCGGTGTACGTGGGAAAACGCCGGCTCGCGTCGGGCATCGGGTCCAGCCGCAAGGAGGCCGAGCAACAGGCCGCCCTGCAGGCCCTGGGCCGCCTGAAACAAGAGGGAGCGGAACTTTGAAACTCAAGGCTTCATTACTGCTGTGGGTTCTTGCGGCGCTCGGCCTGGCCGGGGCCGTGTCGGCCGAAGAAAGGATCCTCGTCGAGGAGGCAGCCGGCATCCTCGAGCTGGAGGGGGAGCGCCGCCTGAGGATTGAGGGCGCCTACGCTTCCTTGCGCGTCCGGGCGGGCAAAGCGGGGGAGCTGCGTTTCCTCAGCACGCCGGCGGGGAAACCCAAGGATGAACTGCCGATTCCGCTGTACACCGACGGTTCGACCCTGTGGTTCCGTACGGATCCTGAGGCGGTCGAGCGCGGCTCCCTGGAGGTCGCCGTTCCCGAAGAGATGTCGGTCGTCGTCGACGTCGAAGGGGGCGAGCTGGTGCTGTCGGGGCTGTTCGGCGATGTGGAAGCCGTTGCGGTGGACGCCGAGACCTCCGTGCGGCAACTGCGCGGCCTCGCCCGCCTCGAACTCTACGGCGGCACGGTGAAGGTCAGCGGCCTGGCCCAGGGCCTCGAACTCGAAGTTGCCGAAGGGGTCCGGGGCAGCGTTACCGCTATCGCTGGGGGGCTTTCCCTGGCGATCAGCGAGTCGGAACTCGAGTTACAGAAGATCGAGGGTGATTTTCAGGGTAGCGTCGAGGATGGCGCGCTCAAGCTCGTCGGCAGTAGCGGGAAGATCGAACTTGAGGCGTCGGGGTCCAGACTCGACCTGGAGTCGATCACCGAGGCGGCGCTGCGCTTGACCCGTTCGCCCCTGGAGATCCGTGGGGCCAGCGGCCTGGTGAGTATCGATAGCGATGCGGCGGTGACCGTTGAAGGCAACGAGGCGGAGGTCGAAGTCACCGGTTTCGGCGCGGAGGTGGTGCTCAACGACAGCCGCGGCCCGGTGAAGATCCGTACCAGCGGTGGCCGCATCGAGGTCCAGACCGCCGTGGCACCCATCGACGTCGAGGGAGACCGGCTGGTGGTCGAGATGGGGGACCTCAAGGAGGCGCTCGAGATGCGCCTCACCGACTCCGAGGTGTTGGTCGAGAATTCCGGCGGCGCAGTGACCATCGAAAACGACTTCGGCCCGGTGGAGCTGAGCAAGATCCGCGGCATGGCCACGGTGACCAACCGGGACGGAGACGTGTTGATCTCCGACGCCTCGGCCGCCATGGCTCTCGAGGTGGAGAACGGCGCGGTGGATATCGCCTGGGAGAGCCTGGGGGGCAAGGAGAACAGCACCATCCGCGCGGAAGGGGGGGATGTCACCTTGCGTCTACCCGACAGCGGCGGCTGCCGGCTGGAAATCTCGGCCGGGGGCCGGGTCGAAAGCGAACATCCCGACGTACGGGTCAGTGACGACGGCCGCTCGGCGTCGGGTGCGATCAATCGCTTCAGTCGTCCGTTGGTCAAGGTCGACTCCGACGCCACCGTCTACGTCTCCACTCTAGGAGGCGGCTAGGCGTGAGCCGCTTGCCATCCACCGGTGGGGGACTACTGTTCCCATTCGCCCTGCTGTTCATCCTGAGCGGAGCCTGCGGCCTGACCTACGAGGTGGTCTGGAGCCGCCATCTGGTCGACGTGTTCGGGGTGACCGCCTTCGCCGTCAGCACGGTGCTGGTCTCGTTCATGGGAGGGATGGCCCTGGGCGCGGCGCTGCTGGGGCCGATGGCCGACCGGTCGCCGAGACCGCTGCGCATGTTCGCCCTGCTCGAGGCGGGGATCGGCCTCTACGCCCTGGTGTTGCCGGCGTTGATGGCCGGGATCGAAGCGCTCTACGGGGCGCTGGTGCCGATTCTCCCCGAGGCACTGCTGCTGCGATCGCTGCTGCGCTTCGTGCTCTGTTTGCTCCTGCTGCTGGTGCCTACGGTGTTGATGGGCGGGACCCTGCCGGCTCTCGGGCGCGGTTTGCTCGCCCGCAGGAAGGGGTTGGGGGCGGGGGTCGGCCTGCTGTACTTCGTCAACACCATCGGGGCGGCGTTGGGTTGCTATCTGGCGGGGTTCGAGCTGATTCCCAGCCTGGGTTTGTCTCGTACCACCTGGCTCGCGGCGGCCCTCAACGGCGTGGTGGCGCTGGTCGCCTGGTTCATCGACGCCCGGACTCCCGACGCGTTGACTGGGGACTCCGAAGGGAAGACGAAATTCGCGGAACAGCCGGGCGGCACCGTCGAACCGGCCACCGACCCCACCTGGTGGCCCCTGGCCGTGGCCTGTGGAAGCGGCATGACCGCCCTGGCATTCGAGGTGGTCTGGTTCCGGGTGCTGATGCTCTCCTTCGGCAGCACCGTCTACTCCTTCAGCGCCATGCTCGCGGTGTTTCTCTCCGGCCTCGCCGTGGGTTCGCTGGTGATGGGAGCGGTGGTCGACCGGGTGCGCTCCCCGGTTCGTCTGCTTGCGTTGATCCAGCTGGCCGTGGCGGTGCTGACCCTCGTTGCGGGGATGACCGTCAACCGCATGCCTCATCTGTTTCTGACGGTGATCCAGTCCGCCGGCTTTGACCTGGCGGGGATGAACCGCACCAAGCTGTTGCTGTCGCTGATCACCCTGCTGCCTCCCGCGCTGGCCTTCGGCGCGACCTTCCCGGTGGCGGTCAGCCTCTATCGCGGGGTGCCGGGGCAGGCCGGGGCCCGCATCGGCCGGGTCTACGCCTGGAACACCCTGGGAGCGATCGTCGGATCCTTCGGCGCGGGGTTCCTGCTGCTGCCCGCCATTGGCGCCGAGTGGGTCATGCATCTGGTGGTGGTGGCCGCCGCGGTGCTGGCCTTCGGCACCATCGTGGCCGAGCGGGGACCGCTACGATTGTCCTGGGCCGCCCCCATGGCGCTGGTGGTGTTGGGGTTGGTGGCGGGGCTCGTGCTCAGCCCGCGCTGGGATCGCACCCTGCTGGGCGCCGGCGTGTACTTCGAGCCCAAGCGGTTCCTGACCGACGAAGGTGAGCTGGCCGTCGACCGTGTCCTCGCCGACTACCGCCTGATCAACTACACCGAGGGCTACAACGACACGATCATCTCGTTTCGCAGCCCCAAGGGGCGTTTCATCACCGTCAACGGCAGCGCCACCGCCTCGAGCCAGTTCCAGGACATGCTGGCCCAGCGGATGATGGGCCATATCCCGATGTTGCTTCACCCGGGCAAGGTCCAGACCGCCGCGGTGATCGGTCTGGGAGCCGGCGTCACCACCGGCGCCCTGGCGATCCACGAGGTCGATCGAGTCGTTTCGGTGGAGCTGGAGGAAGGGGTGCGGGCCGGCGCCGAGTTCTTCTCCGAAGAGAACCACGGGGTGCTGGACAACCCGGTCGTCGACCTGCAGATCGACGACGGCCGCAACTACATGAAGCTGACCGACGAACGCTTCGACGTCATCTCCTCCCACCCGAACTTCCCCTCGTTAAGCGGTTCCGGAGTGCTGTTCAACCGGGAGTTCATCGAACTGGCCCGGGACCGGCTCAAGCCCGGGGGCGTGATGTGCCACTACGCCCCGCTCTGGCGGATGCGCCCGGTAGACGTCCAGGCCGTGGTCGGGACCTTCGTCGATGTCTTTCCCCATGTGCGCGTCTTCCTGGCGGGCAACAGCATGATCCTGCTGGGACGCGCCGACGAGCCCTTCCCGGCGGTAGATCTCGACGAACTGGCGCGCCGCTTCGCGCGGGAGCCAGTGGGCGACAGCCTGCGCGAGATCGGCGCGCGGTCGGCGCTGGAGATCGCTTCCTGGTACCTGTTCGACACGGAGGCCGCTCGGGCCTTCGCCGAGGGCGCGCCTCGCAGCAGCGATGACCTGCCGTACATCGAGTTCAACGCGCCGCACGGGCTGTTCTCCGAAACCGTGGGAGAGAACCTCGAGCTGATCGCCGGGTTCCGCCGGGATATCGAGACCCGCATGACGCAGCTGGGGATCGACGAGCCCCGGCGCGAGGGTTTTCGGCAGCTGGCCGTGGCCAACGATCGGACCCGGGATCTCGAGGTTCGGCTGCGGCGAGGGGAGTCGGCGGGCTTGCCCGAACTGATGGATCTCGCCGCTGACGGCCAGCGCTACGCCCGTTACCTCGCGGCGGGCTACACCCTGGAGCAGGCCAAGGCGCTTCAGGGTCAAAGTCGTTTTGCCGAGGCGCGTGACGCCTTCGCCCTGGCCCTGCACAACGATCCGGATCAGTTGGATGCCATGCTCGGTCTGGGCATCGTGTCGCTGACCCTGGGCCGGGTCGAGGATGCGTTCCAGGTGCTGAAGTCGGCGACCGAGCGCTTTCCCGATAGCGCCGGCGCCTGGTACCGCCTGGGGCTTGTCCACGAGGCCCGCGGAGAAGTTGCCGTGGCCCGGGATCTCTACCTGCGCGCGGTGGAGGCCCAGCCCCGGCTGGCGCGACCCCACGCCCTGCTAGGAAGCGCCCTCTTGCGGGAAGGGCGATCCTCCGACGCCGTCGAGGCCTTCCGCCACGCCATGCGTCTGGGGGAGTCCAGCCAGGGGGTTCTGATCGGTCTCGCCGAGGCGTTGATCTCCCTGGGAGACCACGACGCCGCGCTCGATATCGCGCGCCGGGCCACCGAAGCCTACCCGGAGGGTGCCGCGCCGTGGATCGTGCTGTCGAGGGCGGCCGAGGGGGCCGGTCGCTCCGAGGAGGCGGCCTCTGCCAGGCGGCAGGCCAACAGCCTTTCCGGCGGCTCGACGGGAGGCTAGCGCTCGCGCACGGAGCCGGTCAGGGCGTGGATGCCCCGTCCTTGCGTTTGAGCCGCTGCCGCTCTTCCGCCGCCCGGCGGGTCAGGGCGTCGAGCAATGTCCGGTCCTGGCGCTGGATCGCCGCCTGGATCTGGGGCTCGAAGAATCGCTGATAGAGGCCGAGGTGCACCTGGGCGAACACTGCGGCCTGGTCGAGAAAGCGTTCAGTGTCCGACGGCGGGATGAACTCGATGTTCAGGCTCCCGGGATCGAGCAGCACCGGATCGGCGGTGCTGCGCTGCAGCTCGTTGGCGGTGCGGTCGAACCGCATGATCTGGAATTCCATGATCGGAAAACGGTCCCGGTTCAACTGGTAGCCCTCGAGGTCCAGCCGGGCGAAGATGTCGTCGCTAATGAAGATCGTGTCGAAATAGGCTTCGAGGGAGACGCTGCCCACGCCGCCGGCCAGGGCCTTGCGCACCGGGGCGGGCATCTCGAAGGGCCGGGCCTGGAGCGGATTGTCCGAGCAGCTGGCGAAGTAGTACCCCAGCCGCAGCACGGCCAGATTGCAGTGTTCGAACTGCTGATGCAGCGTGGCGAGGAAGGTGTAGAGGCCGTCCTTGGACATGTCCAGCGGCGCGAACCAGGTGCTGTAGACCCCGTCGGGTTCCAGGGCGTTCTTGACCATCTGGAAGAACTCGAGGGTGTAGATCTTCCCGGCGGCGAAGTAGGTCGGCGACGGAATCGAGTTGATGATCACGTCGTACTTCTCGCGGGTGTTCGCCAGGTAGCTGCGGGCGTCGTCGTGGATTAGCGTGGCCCGGGGGTTGTTCTCAACGCCGAAGTTGGCAAACTCGATCTCGCTGAGCAATGGGAAGAAGGCGGCGTTGATCTCGACGATCTCGGTCCGGTCGAAGACCGTGGCGGCTGCTCCACCGGTGATTCCCGAGCCGAGGCCCAGGACCAGCGCCTTCTCGCGGCGGGGCGCCACCAGGGCGGGGATCAGGCCGGAGACGATCTCTGCCCGGTTGACCCGTTGGCGCTCGCTGACGTAGATGCTGGGGTGGCCGTTGTAGCTGATGAAGGTCTGGTTGCTGCCGAAGACGTGGGTGACGTTGTCGGCGGTGCTTTTGTAGTGGACGATCTGCGCGTCCTCGGGCACATCCTGGGAGTGCACCAGGTAGATCCGGTCTTCCGGGTGTCCCGAGGCGAAAGGCAGGGTCAGCGCCGACAGCAGCAGCAGGGTCGCCACCGCCGGCTTGAAGCGAAGGCCGCTCCGCACCAGCAGAGACCCGGCCAGGATCAGCCAGATGACCAGCACCGAGCTGAATATCGGCACGTTGGGGTGCACCAGAAACATGAACCCGAGCATCCCGACCACATTGCCCACGCCCGATAGCAGCAACAGATGCCCGGCCCGCCGGGCGACGTTTTCCTCGTGGCCCATCAAGGCCGGTATCGTCGCGCCGAGGAAGAAGTAGGGCAGGGCGATCAGGAGGCCGAAGAGGAAATCTCGAGGCACGGTGCCGCCGGAGCCCTCCAGCGCCCCCGAGGTCACCTCGAAGGCGCCCACCAGCAACTCGAAACCGGCGAAGACGAGCCCCAGAGCCAGGCAGGCCGCGGCGATCAGGAAGCTGAACGAGGGGCGGAAGCGCCGCACCACTTCGGTGCCGGCGGCGATGGCCAGGAGCGTGATCGCCGTGCAGATGGCGAAGTTTTCCCGGTGGGGCAGGAACAGGTGGTAGCAGGTCTTGATGAAGAAACCGACGAAGACCGAGGCGCCGACGCTGGCCAGGAACATGGCCAGGGATTCCCGGGGGGAAAATCCGTGGCCGGTGGCATCCTCCGGTTCCGGTGGCGGCGTCCAGGCTTCTCGTTTGAGGAACAGGATGATGCCGCAGGCGGTGTTGGCCAGCCCTACGGCGTAGAGCGAGACCGTGAATCCACTCCAGCGGATCAGGTAGAACTCGACCAGCAGGACCGAGGTCGCCGCTCCGATGTTGTAGAGCAGATAAGTGAACTTGAAGGCATCCCGGCTGCGCTGCTGACGATCGATGTAGGCGCTGAACAACGGGATGCTGAAGCCGATGCACACCGAGGGCACCGCCAGCAGCAACGCCGACGCGAACAGCGACTGCAGGACCGGTTCACCCTCGAACAAGCGGCTGAGCGCCGAGCGTTCGTAGTACGGCAGCAGGAACGGTAGCGAGAAGGCGTAGGCGCCGATCAGCAGTTCAAACAGGTACAGGTAGCGGATGAAACGGTGGGCCAGCCAGGCGCCGATGCCGTTGCCCAGCAGGAACATGCAGAGCAAGGCGGCGTGGACGTAGTACATGTCCCCGAGCACGGTGGTCAGGTGGCGGAGGTAGAGCACCTCGTAGACCACGCCCCCGAGGCCGGAAACCAGCGACAGCAGCAGGAGCCAGCGGCGGGTGTTCATGGAGCGGTGGTTCCCTCGGGCAGTTCAGCAGGTTCCGTGAGCCGACGGGCGCGAAGGGTGTTCAGGCCGCGTTTGAGCTTGGCCGCGACGCCGAGGGCCTTGGCGTTGAACTCCTGCGCCACGTCAGGGTCGGGCCGGGGTTCGAACTGCACCGCGGCTCGTTCGAACAGGGCGATTCCCTGGTCGAGCAGCTCGGCGCGCTCCTCCAGCCGTCCGGCGGCAAGCAGGAGTTCTTCCATCCGCAGCCAGGAGTCGAGGTGCAGCGCGTCGATCCGGCGGTACTGGTCGTAGGCGCGGTAGGCCTCTTCCAGCCGTCCCTGGCTCTGATACACCAGTCCCAGCAGATAGCGGGCGTTGGTGTTGGGCTCGATCTCCAGCGAGCGCAGCAGTAGCGACTCGACCGTTTTCGGGTCGCCGTCTGCAAGCATCAACTCGTAGGCCTCGGAGCGCAGCAGGGATTCGACCAGCGGCGGACTCTGGCCCTTGCGATACTCCGCGATCGCCTGGGCGCCCCAGGCCAGATCCTTGGAGTAGAGGATCCCGATCACCGCGATCAACGCGAACAAGGCGATGTTCACGTGCCAGAGGCTAATACGTCGCAAGGACCGTCTCCCCGCCGTAGACGAAGTCGCCCACCGAGGCCTTTATTTCGAGGCCGGTGCTGTCCTCGAAGAACACGTCGGTCTGGGAACCCCAGGTGATCATCCCGAGGCGCTGGCCGGTTTCCACGTCGCTCTCGACGGGGATCCAGGTCAGGATCTTGCCCACGTAGAAGTCCGCGATGCGGGTGACGAAGGTCTGCTTCCCGCGCTCGTCGTCGAACACCAGGGTTTCCCGTGCGCTCTTGAGCACGAAGTCCGCCTCGTCCTCGATGTCGTAGGGGGGCAGCCCGATCATGCGCTTGAGCCCGACCCAACCGGGCAGCAACTGGGTCAGCATGATCGTCGATTCGGCCGGCGACATGTCCATGTGGGGTCCGTTCCAGATGTGCTGGTCCACCAGGGTCCCGCCAAGGGGAACCCGGTTGATATGCACGCTGTCGGAGTTCATGTACACGCCGATCAGCCAGCCGTCCTCCAGCGCGCGATCGTCGGGTAGGCGCAGGTGCTCGGCCAACGGAACCGAAACGCCCCGTTTGACCGCTTCGGGAATGATGCCCCCCTCGACCCGGCGGATGTAGAGGATCGTGCCGTCCGCCGGGGCGACCAGCACGTTGCCGGGCGGAGGCGTGCGTTCCGGGTCCTTGACCAGCGCGTGATGCAGGTGGTCGGTGGCCACGCCCATGCGGATGAACAGGAACATCGCCCCGAGCAGCACCAGCCCGAGCACCAGCACTACCCATGACAGCAGACGGCTCATCGGTCGAGACGGAACTTTCGGAAGCGGTTGCGCAGGGTGTGGAACTCGAGGATCGGCAGGTCATCTCGGTTGATCGTGTCCACCGAGGCGATATCTGCCGCAATCTGGGCGTCGTCCCGGGAGATCAAGCCCTTGACGGTCTGGGTCAGCTGGAGCTCGAACTGACCTTCCTCGCCGGCCGCGGCGAAGCGCTGGGCGTTGCGTTCGAGCAGGGCGGGCACGTCGAGGGGTTCGGCCGAAGCGATGATGACCAGCTCCTGGAACTGCTCCAGCTTGGTGATCGGCGTCATGTCGAACTCGTAGACGTAGGGGAAGACGCTACGGATGGTGTTGAGCGCGATCCCGTAGTCCTCGTCGGTCAGGTCGTAGCGGGGGAACCACTGGCAGAGCATGCCCCCGGGCTTCAGGGTGGCCAGCGCCGAGCGATAGAACTGCTCGGTGAACAGCCCGGAAACGCCGCTGACCCAGATCTCCGGAGGCTCGGAGATGATGATGTCGTACTTCTCTGTGGAGTTCTGAATGTAGTTGCGTCCGTCAGCGACGACGACCCGGGATTTGGGATGCACCAGCGGGTTGTGGTTGTAGTCGTAGAGCGCCTGCAGGTTGGCCTTGACCACGACCGGATCGATCTCCACGGTCACCGCGTTCTTGACCGCGTCATGGCTCAGGGTCGCCGCGGTGGTCCACCCGCCCCCCATCCCGATGTTGAGCACGTCCCTGGGGTTGTCGTGAAGGGTGATCGGAATGTGGGCGATCATCGTCAGCGTCGCCACGCCGGCCGGGTCCGACGAGGCCTCGACCTTTCCGTTGTTGGTCAAGGTGATCGGCACGCCGGAACGCCCGCCGCCGAAGACGGCAACCTGACCGTAGGGGCTGTGCTCCAGGAAACGGAGCAGCTTGCGGGCGACCTCCCGCCGCTTGACGAACCCGTCGATGTCGCTGTCGTAAGCGGTGGCCAGGTAGAAGGCGCCATTGTAGATGTGCTGCGGATCATGGAGGGTGCGGAAACCCGCCAGCGAGAGCACGCCCACGGCGATCAGCGCGGCCAGGGAGACCCGTCGGGTCTCGGCGCCGGGCTCGAAGCAGACGATGAAGGCGATGGCGATGAAGAGATAGATCGCCGCCGCCACGATGGCGCTGTAGTAGACGCCGAGGGACGGAATGATCAGGAAGCCGGCGCTGAACGAGCCGCACAGGGCGCCGAAGGAGTTGACGGCGAACAGCTTGCCGACGTCTTTGCCGATCTGTTCGCTCTTGGCGAAAACCGAACTCAGAACCGGCAGGGTCATGCCCATCAGCACCGTGGGGATCAGCAGCGCAAGGACGCAGACCGCCCCCAGGGAGAACATCAGGCCGCTATAGGTGTCGTTGGCCTGGTAGATCTTGAGGAACAGGATCTCCGCCTGGGGGAACAGTGCCGTCAGCAGCAGTCCGCTGGCGCCGATGGCGATCTCGATGCCGGCGAATAGTGCGACTTTGTTCTTGATGTTCTTCAGCAGAATGTTGTGAAGCAGGCTGCCGATACCCAGGCCGCCGAGAAAGCTCACGACCACGATGGCGAAGGCGTGCATGCTGCCGCCGTAGATCAGGCTGACGTGGCGGATCCAGATGACTTCGAAGATCAGCGCGCCCATACCCGAAAGGAAGAACAGGAAGAGCATGATCTTCGAGGGCAACGACACGCGTTGGTCGGTGTCCTCCGGGGCGTCGGGGGGCGCGGGGATCGCGCTGTCTTCCTCACGGAACAGGGTCAACGCCATGACCGCCAGGACCAGGTTGATTGCCGAGGCGGTGAGGGAGACGCGCCAGAATCCGATGGTGCTGACCAGATAGAACGCGGCCAGCAGGATGCCCAGGGCACCGCCGATGGTGTCGACCATGTAGGCGCTGCCGACGGTCATGCCGACCTTCTGCCGTTCCTGGTGGTAGAGGTGAACGATCGCCGGGAAGGCGACGCCGATCAGGAAGGTCGGGACGACCAGCACCACGGCGGCGACGACGAACAGCACCAGGTTGAACAGGAACGGGGAGCTTCCGCCCAGGGACTCGAACAGGGTGCGGTAGAAGTTCGGTAGGTTGTTGAAGATGGCCAGGGCGACCAGGCAGGAGACGGCGATGGCCAGCTGCAGCATGGCCAGGAAGCGGTAGGGCCGCTTCGACCGCATCAGCAGGCCGCCGCCGTAGAGGCTGCCCAGAGCCAGACCCGCCATGAAGATCGCCAGGACGGTGCTGCCCGCCAGGGCGCTGGTCCCGAACACATGGCCCAGTTTGCGCGTCCACACCAGCTCGTAGATCAGCGAGCTGAAGGCGGTGAAGAACAGGATGACGAGCAGAAGGGTGCTCTTCATGGAGCGCATTCAGGGACCTTTCTTACTGGGAACCGCAATCAGCCGTAAATTGTAGCACGCTGCGGAAGCGGGCGAAGCCCTTCTTTTGCTAGTATTTGCGGCTCATGGCGGGGGTCGCGGGGTTCGTCGATCGGGCTCCGGGGGAAACGGCCCAGCGAGGCGTTCGCATCGGTCCGGAGTGGGTTGTGTATCGAGACAAGATGGTGGTGGTCGTGATGCCGGCGTACAACGCGGCGAAGACCCTGGTCAAAACCTACGACGAGGTCATCGCCCAGGACTACGTGGACCGGGTGATCATCGTCGACGACGCCAGCAAGGACGACACCGTCCGTATCGGCAACCAGCTGGAACAGGCCCGGGTAGTGGTTCACGAGAAGAACCTGGGCTACGGCGGCAACCAGAAGACCTGCTACGCCTCGGCCCTCGAGGATGGCGGCGACATCGTGGTCATGGTCCACCCGGACTACCAGTACACCCCGCAGCTGATTCCGGCGATGGTCTCGATGATCGGCAACGGGCTCTATCACTGCGTGCTGGGTTCGCGCATCCTCGGCGGCAGGGCCCGCAGTAGCGGCATGCCGCTGTGGAAGTACGTGGCCAATCGCGGGCTGACCTTCGGCGAGAACGTGATGGTCGGTGCCAAGTTGTCCGAGTACCACACCGGGTACAGGGCATTCTCCCGGGACCTGCTGGAGCGGCTGCCGCTGTCGGAGAACTCCGACGACTTCGTCTTCGACAACCAGATGCTGCTGCAGGTGCTGTGGTTCGGCTACGACATCGCCGAGGTGACCTGTCCGACCAAGTATTTCGCCGAGGCCTCGTCGATCGGGCTGGCCCGCAGTATCCGCTACGGCCTCGGCTGCGTGGCGACGGCGGGCGAGTTCGTTGCGGCGCGGGTCGGGGTCGGCAGCCGGCGGTTCCCCGCCGATCAGTTCCGTACCGTTCGCCGCTAGTGTCCCACGGGATGCTCGTCCGGATGGTTCAGTAGCGGGACAGGCTCGGATCGATCTCGTCGATCCAGGCGAGCACGCCCCCTTCGAGATTGTGAATCCGCTCGAAGCCCTGCTGCCGCAGGAACGCCACCGCCTTGGCGCTGCGCCCGCCGGTCTTGCAATGGACCACGAGCTCACGATTCCGATCGAGCTCACCGAATCGTTCGGCGAGTTCGCCCAGGGGAATCGCCACCGCACCGGGGATCACGGCGATCTCCCGTTCGAAGGGTTCCCGCACATCCAGCAGTTGGGTTTCGGTCTCGTTGTCCATCCGTTCTTTGAGTTCGGCCACATTCATCGTCGAATCCCTTTCCTCTTCCGTAGCGGTAGCCGGGGTGGCGCAGTGGATCTTCTCGTCGGCGAGTTTCGTGATGGACGGACGCTCTCCGCACAGCGCGCAGTCCTGGTCGGGGTGGATCCGGAGTTCGCGGAATCGGGCCTCGAGGGCGTCGTACAGCAGCAGCCGTCCCAGTAGCGGCGTGCCCCGCTCCAGCACCAGCTTGATCGCCTCGGTCGCCTGCAGCGTGCCGATGACTCCGGGCAAGATGCCCAGCACACCTCCCTCGGCACAGTTGGGCACGCTCCCCGCCGGCGGCGGTTCCGGAAAGAGGCAGCGATAGCAGGGCCCGTGGCCCTTCCAGAAGACCGAGACCTGCCCCTCGAAGCGGAAGATGCTGCCGTAGACGCAGGGCTTGCCCAGCAGCGCACAGGCGTCGTTCACCAGGTAGCGGGTCGGGAAGTTGTCGGTTCCGTCGATGACCAGGTCGTAGGGTTCGAGGATCTCGAGGGCGTTGTCGGCGGCGAGCCGGACCTTGTGGGTCTCGATGCGGATGTGAGGATTCTGCTTGCGCAGCCGCTCGGCGGCCGCTTCCAGCTTGAGGCGTCCGACGTCGGTGGCGTCGAAGAGCACCTGGCGCTGCAGGTTGCCCTCGTCGACGGCGTCGAAGTCGATCAGTCCCAGGGTGCCGATTCCGGCGGCGGCCAGATACAGGGCCACCGGGGAGCCCAGACCTCCGGCGCCGACCACGGCGANCCGGGCGGCGCGCAGCCGCTCCTGGCCGGCGACCCCGACCTCGGGGAGCACCAGGTGGCGCGCATAGCGGCGGAGTTCGCCGGGCGTGAGTTTTTCGCGGCTCATGGGGATTCCTCGATCAGGCCCATTGTAGCCCGGAATGGTATCCTCGAAAGGGCGGCGGGACAGCGAACCGGGACATCTCAAGGCGGATCACGCGTGCAACCAACCGTGCTCACCATCGGCGGTTCGGACAGCTCCGGTGGCGCCGGCATCCAGGCGGACCTCAAGGCCGTTGCGGCCAACGGCGGTTACGGCGCCTCGGCGCTGACGGCGGTGACCGCCCAGAACACCCGTGAGGTGCTTCACACCCACCAGCTTCCGGCTGAGGTCGTGGAGGCCCAGCTTCGCGCCCTGTTCGATGACCTGGACATCCGCGCGGTCAAGACCGGGATGCTCGTCTCGGCGCCGATCGTCGAGGTGGTCGCCGCTGCCCTGGACCGCGAGGGTGTCGAGCATGTGGTCTGCGACCCGGTGCTCGGAGCGACCACCGGGAGTGCGCTGCTGGACGCAGGCGGGCTCGAAGTCATGGGCCGGAGGCTGTTTCCGGGGTTGCGGTTGATCACGCCCAACGCCGAAGAGGCCTCCCGCTTGAGCGGGGTCGAGGTGCGGAATCCCGAGGACGCCGCGCGCGCCGGGAAGCGCCTGCTCGAGATGGGGCCACGGGCGGTCCTGGTGAAGGGAGGCCACTTCGAGCAGGGCGCCGGGTGCGACGTGCTGGTCACCCGGGAGGGGAGCCGCCGCTACGGCGCCTCATGGAGCGCCTCTCCGCACACGCACGGCACCGGCTGCAGCTACGCCTCGGCCATCGCGACCTGGTTGGCCCGCGGGGCCTCCCTCGAGGATGCCGTCGGCCTGGCCAAGCAGTTCATCGACGACGCGATTCGCGCCGGCATCCCGGTCGGCGGGGGCGCGGGACCCACGGATCCGTTCTTCTTCCTTCGTCACGATGACGCCTCGGGATGGCTCGAGAAGGTGCGGTCATGAGCGGGGCGTCCCCTCGGGTTCCACGCTTTCACGTGATCACCCAGGGCAGTCCGATGCCGGCCGGCAGTCACCTGCAGTTGGCCGAGCATGCCGCCGAAGGAGGAGCTGACGCCGTCCAGCTGCGGGAGAAGCGGCCGCTGGCCGCGGCGGAAATCATCGAGGTCGCTTGCCGCATGCGCGAACGACTGGATGAACGGGATGTGGCGCTGTTCATCAACGACCGGGCGGATCTGGCGTTCGCGGTGGGAGCCCGCGGGGTGCACCTGGGGCGCACCGACCTGCCGGCCCGCTGCGCCCGGGAGCTCCTGGGGCAACGCTTCCTGATCGGTGGCACCGCCAACAGTCACCAAGAGGCGTTGGAGGTCGCGGCGGGTCCGGTCGACTACCTCGGAGTGGGGCCGGTTTACGGCACCGTGTCCAAGGCCAACCCGGCTCCACGGTTGGGCCTGGAGGCCCTGGCGCGGATCTGCCGTGAGGTCGACCAGCCGGTGATCGCCATCGGCGGTATCACCGAGGAGCGGGTCGGTGAGGTGCTCGACGCCGGTGCCCACGGGATCGCCGTGCTCTCTGCGGTCGCCCATGACCGGGATCCTGCGGAAGCCGCCGCTCGTTTCCGGGCCAGGCTCGACGCTCATGCGGGGGGCCGATGAAGCAGCCCGCGGTCCACGTGGTCGGTGCCGGGGTCATCGGCCTCTCGCTGGCCTACGAGCTGCTCCGCCGTGGGCGTGAGGTCCGGATCCACGACCCGGCGCCTTGCTCAGGTGCAGGCTACGTCGCCTCCGCCGGGATGCTGGCACCGATCTCCGAGGCGGAGATTCACGATACGCCGGTGGTCTCGTTCGGCATCGACAGCCTGGAGCGCTACCCCGGTTTCGTCGCAGGTGTCGAGGAGATCGCCGGGCGTTCCTGTGCTTTCCGGCAGGAGGGGACGCTGTGGGTCGCGGCGGATCGGGATGACGCCGGAGACCTGGAGCACCTCGCTGAAACGCTGCGAGGCAAGTCGCTGGAGTTCGAGCCCCTCGATGTTGAAGCGCTGCTCGAGCTCGAACCTCGTCTCTCGGGCCGGGTGCAGTCCGGGTTGAGGCTGCGTTCGGATCATCAGATCGATCCCCGCGGACTGTGCCGCGCCCTTCACGGAGCCGTCGAACGTCTCGGGGGCATCATCGAGTCGCGGCGGGTTTCGGAGGTCCGGGAGCATGCCGGCCGGGTGCGGGGCGTCGCGGTGCTGGACGAGGCGGGGCAGGAGCAGTTGATCGAAGCGGAAAAGGTGGTGGTCTGCGCCGGCGTGGCCACCGGCCGGGGCGTGCGCCTGCCGATTCCGGATATCGGGATCCGTCCGGTCAAGGGGCAGATCCTACGCCTTCGGGGGGAGTCCCTGCTGCGGCACGTGGTACGGACGCCGAAGGTCTATCTGGTGCCCCGGGGTGAAAACGAGCTGTTGCTGGGGGCGACCCAGGAGGAGATGGACGATCTGATCCCCACGGCGGGAGCGGTCCTGGACCTGCTGCGCCACGGCTGGAACGTGCTCCCCGGCATCTACGACGTGGAGCTGGCCGAGATCTCCGTCGGGTTGCGGCCGGCTGCGGGGGATCACGAGCCGGTGATCGGGCGCACCGGAGTGGAGGGGCTGTATCTCTCCACCGGTCACTACCGTAGCGGCGTGCTGCTGGCCCCGGCGTCGGCCCACTATCTCGCCGAGTTGATCGAGACCGACCGTCTGCCGCCGGCCCTCGAGCCCTTCAGTCCCCGGAGGCTCTGGCGGCGCTGAGCGGGGTTGGGGCTACAATGCTGCCGGGCACGCAGGAAGGACCATGCAGATCAGGCTGAACGGGGAGAACCGCGACGTGAGCGCCGCCTCGGTGCTGGAACTGGTGCGCGAGCTCGGCCATGATCCGGGCGCGTTCGGAGTCGCGCTGGCCCTCAACGAAGAGGTCGTGCACCGGGCCCGCTGGCAGGAGACGCCGCTCAGCGAAGGGGACCGGGTCGAGATCGTGACCGCCGTTCAGGGCGGTTGAGGAGCAGCATGAGCCAGGATCGGAGCCAGGACACCTCTGCGGACCGCCTGGAGATCGCCGGGATCTCCCTCGGCTCCCGGGTGTTGCTCGGGACCGCCCGCTATCCGAGCCGCCAGACGTTGCTCGACGCCCTGGAGGCATCAGGCACGGAGCTCGTGACCGTGTCGTTGCGCCGGGTCGGAGTGACCGCCGATTCCCAGAACCTCTACGGCGTGCTGCGGGAGCGGGGCTACCGTCTGCTCCCCAACACCGCAGGCTGCTTCACCGAACACGACGCGACCCTGACCGCCGAGCTGGCCCGCGAGGCGCTGGGGACCGACCTGATCAAGCTCGAGGTGATCGCCGACGAGGACACGCTGCTGCCCGATTCCGAGGCGCTGCTCCGTTCGGCGAAGAAGCTGGTGGCCAAGGGCTTCAAGGTGTTGCCCTACACCAACGACGATCCGGTGCTGGCGCGCAAGCTCGAGGACCTGGGGTGCGTTGCGGTGATGCCCCTGGGGGCGCCGATCGGCTCGGGGCTCGGGATCCGCAACCCGCACAACATCGAGCTGATCCGCTCCCGGGCCCGGGTCCCGGTGATCGTCGACGCCGGCGTCGGCACCGCGTCGGATGTTGCCGTGGCCTTCGAGCTTGGTTGCGACGGCGTGTTGCTCAACACCGCGGTGGCCCGTGCCCGGGAACCGGTGCGCATGGCCCGGGCGGTAAGGCACGCCGCGGCGGCAGGCCGGGACGCCTATCTCGCCGGGCGCATTCCGCGCAAACACTACGCCGAGGCCTCGTCGCCGATGGCGGGTCGAATCGAGCGGTGAAGCCGGAACCGCTGCCCCGGCTGATGTTGGTCACCGACCGGCGTCGAACACGGGCGCGGGACATGGCTGCGGCCGTGGCCGAGGCGGTGGCCGGCGGTGTGGGCATCGTCCAGGTCCGGGAGAAGGATCTGCCACCCGAGGCGCTGGCGTCGCTGGTGCGGCGGATCGTCGAACGGGTGCCTCCGGAGACCCGGGTGATCGTCAACACCCACGCGTCGGTCGCCATGGAGACCGGTTGCGGCCTGCACCTGCCGGCCGATGCCCCGTGGAGCGGCGCGGCCCACACCGTATTGATCGGCCGCTCGATGCATCACCCTGACGAGGCCTGGGTCGCTGCCGGAGAGAGCCTGGCCTACGTCATCGCCGGCAACATCTACACCACCGAATCCAAACCGGGTAAGCCTGCGGCGGGGGTGGACTTGATCAGCGCGTCTGTTCCGCGGTTGGGGCCGGTCCCGCTCTACGCCATCGGTGGGATCACGATTCCCCGGGTGCCCGACGTGGTGCACGCCGGTGCTTACGGCGTGGCGGTCTGTGGCGCCATCCTCGGCGCCCGGGATCCGCGGAGGGTGGCCCAGGGCTTCGCTCTGGCGTTGGCCGTGGCGAAGACCCCGGGCCGGGAGCGGAACTAGTTGTAGCGCACGAACCAGTCGACGCTGGCGTCGCTGGTCACGCTCGACTTGACCGTGAACTGGGTCGCGGTCTTGCTGTCGACCCAGACGGTCTCATTGGCGTCGACCGAAAGCGCGACCTTGTACTTGTTGTTCGGAAGCGCTACGGGCAGCGTGATGGTCAGGGTGTCCGAGGTCTGGAACGTGTCGGTGCCAGACTGCATTTCCATGGTGTCCGTGGATTTCGCGTTGGACCTGTTGCCCGAAGTCGACGCAGGGCTCGAACCCGCAAAGCGAATGTCCTTGCTGCCGGGTGTGGTGTAGACGTCGGCTTGAGTCGCCCCTGCGACGGCGGTTCCGTCGACGGCGCGATTGACGAACGCGACTCCGGTCAGTGAAACGACGCCGTCGGGGGAGCCACCTGACAGGATGCCGCCGACCGAACCGCTGCTCAACGTGCTGCCGCCGTCTTCCGCCGGAGCCTCGTATAGAAGATCGGAACCGACGAAGAGAAGGTCGCTGTCGCCGTCAGCCCGGACGGCGACGACAACTCCTGGCCCGGTAGTAGGAATCGCCGCCATCTTGGCATGAAACGTCGTGCCGATCGCGACCAGCTCGTCATCTGTAGTCGTGTTGGCTGACTCCCAGAGTCCGGCAACCGTACCCACGGTGCCGGTCTCATGGCTCTCCGCGTGCACGTGAGAGCCCCAGAGGGTGAAGCGGTGGTACTCCTCGCTGAGGTAGAGGCCGATGGCGGTATCGGTCGCGGTGTCGGTCAGTCGACTGTCGGCGCGTAGGTCGGAGGACCAGACGAGCCAGTTGCCGCTACGGGCCCATGTGGAAGTGTAGTCGGCCCAGATTCGGGAGCCGTAGACCTCGATCTTGGTGGAGTCGGCGAGGTTGTCGTCGGTCAGGCCCCACTGAAATCCCTTGATCGTGCAGTCCTCGAAGCGGAACGGTCCCATCGCCGCCGCGCTGCCGGTGCCACCGTCTATGAACACGCCGGCGAGCCCGCCGCCCAGCGAGTCGACCGGGAGAGTGCTCGGGGCGTTTGTGGTTGCATCGATCTGAATCTCGCGGATCACGATGTTGTGTGAGTCGCTGATCGTGACGAACTCCTCCGCGGTTGTCGGAGTTGAAGCGGTGGCGTTTGTGAAGTAGGTCGAAGTGGCTTGGATGATCGATGCTTCATCGCCGTATCCGGTAATCGTCAGGTTGTCTTTGGCGTCGATGTCGATGGCGGTGTCCGAGGTCCAGACGCCGGCGCCGACGAAAATCGTCCACGGGACGGTCGCGTTGTCGGGTACTGCGTCGATGGCAGCTTGAAGGGATGTGTGGGTGCAACCGACGTCGCACACGGTCTTGAGGTTCTGGGCTCCGAAGGCGGCCCCTGCGATCATGAACTGCAGTGCGAGGGCGATCGATAGGATGCGGACATCAATTGGGTTTCGCATTGTGCGGTCCTCTCTGTGTAGACTGCGCGGCCATCGACGTGGTGGGACGCTGTCGCTGCCGCGATCCTGTGCCCGGGGGGGGGCAGGACGACGGATGACTCACGGGCCGGGCTCGACCGCGTGCGACAGGCTGCAGCGGATGGGTTCGAGTCTGGTTCGGGGCAGGGTGTCGTCTACATCGCGATCACCTCCCTTGGGCCGTCCTTTTGCGGGAGCGTACGGTGGGGTTTTATCCCGCGCAACGCGCTTGACTTCGGATTGCGTTGTCGACTCGCAACGGTGCAGTGTGCCGTTACGAAAAGGGGTGGGCTCGCGTAAGAGTGGGGCGCAGGCCGGGTAGGTTTGACTCGACCATGCCGGCTCGACCTTCAGGCCTTGTTCGCGAGGCTGCCCGCCTCGCGCAATCGGGCGGGTCTACTGCGGGTCGGCGATCTTGGTGAAGCGCCGGACGTTCTGTTCGCCCTCAGGGGTCGGCTTGCCGTCCTTCTCGATCATCCGCGAGAGCAGAATGAGCCCGCCATCGGCCACTTCGAGCCGGTCCTTGAACTGTAGGGTGGTGTCGGACTCGACCGAAGTCGCCTGGCATTCGATCAGGAGGTGTTCGGTATCCGGGCTCTGCGACACGGTGAAGCGATAGTCGGCAGCCTTCTCTCCGGCGACGAACTCCTCGCTGGTGCCCCAATCCGCATCGACCCTACGGGAGCCGTCCTGGGTGCCGAGGGTCCAGCGGAACTGGTAGGTCCCGTCGACCTGGCGGATCTCGATGACCGAAAGCGTGCCGTCATCGTGCCAGGCCCAGCGGCCGGCATGGCCGGTGTCGGTCAAGGGAGAGCTGTTCGCGGCCGGCGCCTCTCCGCCGGGAACGGCCGGCGGTGCGGCTGCCTCGGCGGGCGGAAGAGCGGCCGCGCCGTCGGCTGCGGGCGCGTTCTTCGGCGCGTCGCCGCCACAGGACAGGCCGGCCAGCGCAAGGCAGGCGATCATCGTGGCGGACAGCTTCTTCCGGATCTTCATCCCCTGGATCTCCGTATGTCGGGCGATTGGTTCTACTACGGCGAGGCTTCCAGTTCGTCCAGGTAATCCTGGCCGACCAGGATCTCCCGGGGCTTGCTGCCGTCGGCGGGGCCGACCGCTCCCTGTCGCTCCATCATGTCGACGATCCGGGCCGCCCGGGCGTAGCCCAGGCGCAACCGGCGCTGGATCAGCGTGATCGAACAAGAGCCCTCGGTGAGGATCGTGCGCACTGCCTCGGCGTACATCGGGTCGAACTCCTCGTCGCCGTCACCTCCGGGTCCCTTGTTTTCCTCGGGGTCCTTGAGCACGCTCTCGTCGTAGACCGGGTCCGCCATCTCCTTGAGGAAGTCGGTGACCCGGTTGATCTCCTCCTCGGTGATGAAGCCGCTGTGCAGCCGCTGCAACCGGGAGGATCCCGACGGCAAGTAGAGCATGTCGCCACGGCCCAGCAGCCGCTCGGCGCCCTGCTGATCGATGATCGTGCGGGAGTCGACTCGCTGCGACACGCGGAAGGCGATACGGGAGGGGAAGTTGGCCTTGATGGTTCCGGTGATCACGTCGACCGACGGCCGCTGGGTCGCCAGGATCAGGTGGATGCCGACGGCGCGGGCCATCTGGGCCAGGCGCATCACCGATTCCTCGACATCGCCGGCGGCTACGATCATCAGGTCGGCCATCTCGTCGATCACGATCACGATGAAGGGCAGGTGACTCAGGGGAACCTCTTCCCCCTTGTCGGTCTCCATCGTGCGGTCCGGCTCCTTCTCGATCAGGGTGTTGAACTGGTCGATGTTGCGTACGCCGACGGCGGCCAGCTTGCGGTAGCGGATCTCCATCTCGCGGACCGCCCACTTGAGCGCCGCCGAGGCCTGTTTGGGGTCGGTCACCACCGGCACCAGCAGGTGCGGGATGTCGGCGTAGATGCCGAGTTCGATCCGCTTGGTGTCGATCATGATGAAGCGCACGTCGTGGGGCGTGGCCTTGTACAGCATGCTGACGATCATGCCGTTGAGCATCACCGACTTGCCCGCGCCGGTGGCGCCGGCGATCAGCAGGTGGGGCATGCGCTCGAGTTCGGCGGTGAACTCCTGGCCGCCGATGTCCTTGCCCAGGGAGAGGGTCAGCTTGGAGCGGGATTCCTGGAAGCGCTCCGAACCCAGCAGCTCGCGCATGAAGATCGTTTCCTGCTGGCGGTTGGGTACCTCGATGCCGACGGTGGACTTGCCGGGCATCCGGTCGATGCGCACCGACTCGGCGCGAAGCGCCAGGCAGAGGTCGTCGCTCATTCCGGCGATCTTCGAATACTTGACCCCGGCCTCCGGCTTGAACTCGAAGGTCGTGACCACCGGCCCGGGATGGATGGCAACCACGCTGCCGTCGACGTTGAAGGTGTGGAACTTCTCGGTGAGTTGCTGGGCACGTTCCAGCAGTTCCGCCTCGTTGTCCACATCCTGAGCCTTGGGCTCGTTGAGCAGGTCCAGGCCGGGCAGCGCGTATTCGCCCGGTTTCTGTTCCAGCGGCAGGGCGGTCTGGCGGGGTTTGCGCGGCGCGGCGCCGGCGGCCCGCTTCTCGACCCGCGGAGGGCCGGCCGGTTGGGCAGCCCGGGGCGCCGCCGGAGGCGGAGCCGGGGAAACCTCGGCGTCGCCGGAGAGGGTCGGGGGAACCGGGATGCTGGCCCGGTTCGGCTCCGGCCGCTCCTCGACCTCTTCCTCGTACTCCTCGTAGTCTTCCTCGGGCTCCGGCCGTTTGGCCGCCGCCTTGCGCCTGGACGCACTCTTCTTCGGCTTGTTGCGCCCGCTTTGCCACCAATCCTTGACCGACGCGCCGGCACTCCCGGCCGCTCCGGCGGCGCCCTCCGACAGCACGTCGGCGGCGTAGCTGAAGGAGAAGCGGGTGACCAGCACGATGGTCGAGGCGATCATCAGCAGGACGACAAGAATCGCGCCGGTACGGTTGAGCACCGAGACCAGGGCTCCCGCGACCCAGCGGCCCAGGGCCCCGCCGGGAGCGAACTGCTCACCGCCGTAGGCGATGGTGCCGAACAGCAGGTCCAGCAGAGCTGCCAGGGTCAGGGTCAGCAGGCCGTATCCGGCGAAACGCAGCCAGGGGGTCGGTTCCTCACGGTGGCGGAACTGAGCCCAGCCGAGGAAGAGCAAGACCGGGGGCACGGCAAAGGCGACCACGCCGAACAACTGCAGCAGGGCCTCGGACCAGTTGGCGCCGAACGCCCCGATCCAATTGCTCGTCTGGGCTGCGCCGCCCGAGTGGAACCAGTTGGGATCGTCCCGGGTGTAGGAGGCGACCGAGAGCAGGCTGAGGACGGACAGCGCCAACAGCACCAGACCCAGGATCTCCTGGGCGCGCTGGCTGTCTCGTAGGCGGGCGAGGCTGAGGTTCATCGATTCAGGACTCCACGATGACCGGAATGATCAGCGGGCGGCGGGAAACCCGTTTCTTCAGGTAACGCTTCAGTTCGGTCTGGACCCGGGTCTTGAGTACGCCGTCGTCGCTGCGCTCTTCGGCGGTGGCGTCCTCCAGGGACTCCACGACAATACGTCGAGCATCCTCCATCAGGCCACGTTCGTCATCCTCGGTCACGAAGCCGCAGGCGATCAGCTCCGGGGTGCCCAGGGTGCCGCTGTCCCGGTCGACGGGGACCACCGGGACCACCACGCCGTCTCCCGCAATGCGGCGGCGATCCCGCAGCACCGAATGTTCGACCTTTTCCAGGGTCGCATCGATGAATACGTGTCCGACGTGGACGTGGTCGCGTACGGCGAATTCGTTCTCCGAGACGACGATGACGTCGCCCGAGTCGGCGATCACGATGTTCTCGGGATCCATGCCGGCGTCGGCGGCGAGCCGGGCGTGGCTCGATAGCTGGCGGAACTCCCCGTGAACCGGCAGCAGGTGCCGCGGCCGCAGCATGTTGAGCAGCAGCAGCAGTTCCTCGCTGGAAGGATGTCCGGAGACGTGCACGTGGGCGTCGGCCGCGGTGACCACCTCGGCGCCCCGGCGCATCAGGTGGTTGATCATGCGGTTGATGCTCTTCTCGTTGCCCGGAATCACCCGGGCCGAGTGGATCACCCGATCGCCGTCCTGCAGCTTGATGTCCCGGTGGCGGTCCAGGGCCATCCGTGCCAGGGCGGACATCGGTTCCCCCTGGGATCCGGTGGCGATGACCAGCACCCGGTCGGCCCGCTGGTTCATCACCCGGTCCGGGGCGATGCGATGTCCGGCAGGAAAGTTCAGCAGACCGAGGCGTTCGGCGATCTCGGCCTGGTTTTGCATCGACGTGCCGATCAGGGCGACCTGGCGCTGGTGATAGCGGGCGGCTTCGGCGATCTGACGGATGCGATGCACGTTGCTGGCGAAGGTCGTGACCAGCACCCGTCCCCGTGCGCCGGCGATTGCCTTGCGCAGGCCCGGGCCGACGGTGCGCTCCCCGGGAGTGAAGCCCGGGCGGTCGGCGTTGGTGCTGTCGGACAGCAATACCAGCACTCCCTCGTCACCCAACTCCCGCAGTCGTCGGAAGTCGGCCCCCACACCGTCGAGGGGGTCGGGGTCGAGTTTGAAATCCGCGGTGTGGACGACCATGCCCACCGGGGTGCGGACCGCGAGCATCGAGGTCTGCGGGATCGAGTGGGCGACCGGCAGGGTCTCGACCTCGAAAGGCCCGACATTGAAGCGGTCTCCGCCGGGTTCGAAGGTGTGCAGCTCGGCGTCGATGCCCCGTTCCTTCAGCCGGTGGCCGACCAGCGCCAGGGTGTAGGGGCTGCCGTGGACCGGCACGGGGTGGCGGTCGACGAGCCAGGGGACGCACCCGACGTGGTCCTCGTGGGCGTGGGTCAGCACCAGGCCGTGGATCGTGCCGCAGTCTTCGAGGAAGGACAGGTCCGGAATGATGACGTCGATACCGTGGTGTTCGGCACCCGGGAACATCATGCCCGCGTCGAGGATCACGCAGTCGGTGCCGTGGCGCAGCACCATCAGGTTCATGCCGAACTCACCGAGCCCGCCAAGCGGTATCAGCTCCAGGTGGTCCGGAGAAACAGTCGACAAACTGGGCGCCCCATCGAAAGTGCGGCGCCCAACCGGCGCCGCGACAACATCTTATCAGGATCGGCGGCGGGTCAGCGCCCGAGTCGTCGCAGGGCCTCATCGAGAGCGGGACGCAGGTCTTCCCGGCCGTTGGCGATCGCCTGACGGTAGATATTCGCCGCGTCCTCGTAGCGCCCGGCGTCGAGCAGCACATGGCCCAGTTCGGCGGCGGCGCCGATCTCCGCCGGGTTGCGCTTCAGGGTTTCCACCAACTGCTGTTCCGCCTCTTCGAGTCGTCCCTTGCGGTGGAGGGCCTGTCCCAATCCCAGGCGCGCCTTGCTGTGTTCGGGGCGCACCTCGAGGGCTCGACGGAAGTTCTCGATCGCCGGGTCCATCTCGTTCCTCCGCGCATGGATCAAGCCGATCTCGTACCAGGCGGAGGAGAACTGCGGCCACAGGTCGACGGCGCGTTGGAAGCCCTGCCTGGCCTGCTCGTCCTGCTGATTGCGCAGGCGAATCTTGGCCAGGGTGAAGTGGGCCCGGGGACTGTCGGGGGTGGTGATCGTAGCGCGCTGGAAGAGCGCTTCCTCGTCTTGCCAGTAGGGCACCTCGCTCCGGGTCCGCGTCAGGGCGGCGACGGATAGCGCCGCGATCAACGCCCAGACGGCGGCTTGTCGGGCGGCGGAGGAGGGCAAGGGGAGGCGGCGCTGCAGGAGGTCGATCCCGACGCCCAGCAACAGGCAGAAGCCGGCCGACGGAAAGTAGAGCAGGCGCTCGGCGAAGATCACGCCGATCAGCAACAACAGGTTCCCGGCGAGCAGCCAGGGGAGCAGGAACCATCCGGCCGCCAGCCCGAGCCGCCGGCGATCGGAGTCCGCCGCCCGGCGTAGCGCGGCAACGACGGCCGTCGCTGCCAGCAGCAGGATCAACAACCCGATCAGGGGGCGTAGGGCGAACAGGCTGCTCTCGGCCGGGATCACGTTGCCCGAGTAGTCGGCGGACAGCGACGCCGGCCAGATCAGACGCTCGAGGGCATGGCTCGCCAGGGCCAGGCGCGTCGGGAGCGATTCGAACCAGGTCATGCCCGCCAGGAAATTGTCGGACAGGGGCGGGGACTGGCCGCCGATCGATCCGATCACCTGGAACCTGACCAAGAGATGCGCGGCGGCCGCCGCGACCAGCGGGCCGATCCGCGCCGCGAGCCAACCGAGGGGCTGCTTGTTCGGGCGCCGGGGCCAGAGCTGGACCAACGCCAGGCCGGGAACCACGATGGCGATCTCCTTGGCCGCCAGGGCCAGGAACAGCGCCAACGCTCCGAGCCACGCAAGGCGATGAACCCCCTTTCCCTGCGCCTCTCGGGCCCGGTCCACGGCCAGCATCGCCGCCAGGCCGAACAGCAGCGCCAGCAGCTCCGAGCGTCCGGTCAGCGGCGCCACCGCGGCGACGTGAATCGGATGGAGTGCAAACAGAAGCCCCGCCGCGCCGGCACCGGCGACACCCGAGCCCAGGCGCATGGCGTAGAACGCCAGCAGCACGGCGCACAGGCCGTGGATCAGCAGGTTGGCTCCATGGGCTGAGCGGGTGTTCAGCTCACCGTCGCCGTCGACCTGCCAGGCGAAGCTGGTCAGGGTCAGGGGCCTGTAGAGCCGGGTATCGCCGCCGCCCACCCCCGCCCAGTAGTCGGTGCCCCAGATCTCCACGAGGTCCCCGCGTTCCACGATGGGGTTGAGCCGCAGGACCGGATGGTCGTCCTGGATGAAACCGTGATCGAGGGTCGCGGCATATCCCGCCGCGGCGGCCAGCAGGATCAGGCCGGCGAGGAGCAGGCGGGCCTTCATCGGCCAGCGTCCGTCGAGGGCCAACCGGCGGCGAGCTTGTAGTAAGCCGCGGGAGGCAGCGCCTCGGGGCGCAGCGAGCCCTCCAGGCCGGTCGTGTCGAGGAGGGCCCGGGCGGGGTCGCTCCCCAGGGCGGCGCGAAGGTTGTTCCAAAGTGTCTGCCGGCGGCGGGCGAAGCAGCCGCGCAGGCAGGCCTCGAGGGCCCCCTCCAGTTCGTCGGGCAGAGGTGGGTCGGCGCGGGTCTCCCAGCCGGTGACCGTCGAGGTCACTTCCGGGCGGGGCCGGAAGGCGCCGGGCGAAACGTGGAATAGCGTCCGAACCTGAAACCAGGTACCGGTCAGGATGGTCAGCGGGCCGTAGGTCCGGGTCCCGGGAGGAGCGGCAAGACGTTCGGCCACCTCCCGTTGAAACATCAGCACGGCCCGGTCCACCGACTGCCTTTGAACCCGCAGACGGGCCGTGATCGGCTTGGAGATGTTGTAGGGCAGGTTGCCCAGCACCACCAGGGGGTCCTTGGTACCGAGGCGGTGTTGAACCTCGGTGAAGTCCAGCTTCAATACGTCCTGTTCGAAGAGTTCCAGCCGATCGGCGGCGGGGTGGTTGCGCAACAGCGCCGCCAGATCCCGGTCGAGTTCGACGGCGGCCGCCCGGTCGACCCGCTCGAGGATGGTGCCGGTCATTGCGCCGCGGCCGGGGCCGATCTCCAGCACCGGATCCGTAGGAGAGAGTCCGGCGGCGTCGACGATGCGCCGGACGATCCCGGGGTCGGCCAGGAAGTTCTGACCGAAGCGCTTTCTGGCCCGCAAGCCCATGCTTCGATGGTAGCAGGCTGAAGGGGGACCCGCGCCGGGCCGAACCGGCCGGAGCCTGCTACCTTGCCTGCCGTCCCGGACCGCGCGGCCAGGAGGCCGATTCACGCCCACACCGGGTCGGAGGTCCACGATGGATTCCGGCGCGCTTCTCGATCTGACCGACGACACCTTCGACGACCGGCTGCAGCGCACCGATCTGCCGGTGCTGGTCGATTTCTGGGCGGGTTGGTGCCAACCCTGCAAGGCGATCGAGCCGCATCTGCGGGAGTTGGCCGGGGAGTTCGACGGGCGGTTGCTGGTCGCCCGGGTCAACGTGGACGAGAGCGATCTCCTGGCCTATCGCTACGCGATCCGCAGCATTCCGACGTTGTTGGTCGTCCGGGACGGACGGGTGCTGAATCAGATGGTCGGCGCCGCACCCAAGGACACGATCCGCGAGTTCGTGACGCCCTACCTCGAGGGCCTGGCCTAGGGCCGCGAGTCCTGGGGGGCGTCGCCTGCGGCCCACTCCGCCCCCGTCGGGATCAACTCCGTCGGATCGAGCACCAGCGCGATGCGCCCGTCCTCCAGCAGCGCCGCGCCGCTGTATTCGCGCAGACCCTTGAGGGGCGCCTCGAGGGGGCGCACGATCAGCCCCCTGCGGCCGAGCAACTCGTCGACGATCAGTCCGGTCGAGCCTGCTTCGGTCGGCAGCACCAGAGCCCAGCCCGGCTCTTCCTGATCCGAGGCGGGGAGGCCCAGCCGTTCCGCCAGGTCGATCAGGGGCAAGGCACTCCCGTCCTCACCGGCGCCGGGAGCCACGGGACGTCCGCGGGGTCCTTCCAGCCGGATACCTCGTTCCACCGATGCGATCGGCACGGCGAACAAACGCTCGCCGCTGCGCAGCATCAACGCGGGCACCGCCGCCATGCTCAGCGGCAGGCTCATCTCCATCTCGCTGCCCTCGCCGAGGATCGAACGGAGATCGAATCGTCCACCGAGGGACTCGACCCGGTGCCGCACAGCGTCCATGCCGACACCCCGGCCGGAGACTTCGGTGGTGGTTTCGGCCGTGGAGAACCCGGGCAGGGTCACCAGTAGTAGGCTCTCGGCCTGACTCAGCCGCGCCGCATCGTCGGGAGCCATCAGCCCCTGCTCGACCGCCCGCCGCCGCAACTGCTCTCCGTCGATGCCTCGTCCATCGTCACGAACGCGGATGCGAACCTGATCTCCGCGACGGTCCACCTGAATCCCGATCCTTCCGTGCCTCGGCTTGCCCGCGGCCTCGCGGTCGTCGGGCGCCTCGATACCGTGGTCGACCGCGTTGCGCAGGATGTGCAGCAGGGGATCCACCAACCGCTCCAGCAGGGAGCGATCGAGGCGGACCTTGGTGTCGGGGATCTCGAGCTCGACCTCCTTGCCCAGCCGGGTCGCCAGGTCGCGGGTGCCGTGTTCCAGCTGTTCGACCACCGATTCGAACGGGACCAGGCGCATCTCGACCACGTTCCCGAACAGGCGCCGCACCAGCAGCTCGACCCGGTCGAGGTGCCGGGCCGCCTCGGGAGGAAGTTCCCCGAGGGCCGCGCTGAGACGGCTGTGCTGCAGCATCAACTCCGCCGCATCCTCGAGCTGATGGTCGAGCAGGTCGGCTCGGACCCGCATCCACGTGCGCTCTCCGCTCTCGACCACCGGGTCCGGGGCCCGGGGGTGTTCGCGGATCTCGAAACCGGCGACGCCGGGCATGGCCGCGAGCCGGGCCTCGATGCCGGGCCGTTCCAGCTCCGAGATCAGCTGAAGCTTGAGGCTGCCGTCGAAGTCGGGCGCGTCCAGAGAGGTAAGGGGGGTCTCTACCGTCTCGAGGCGGCCCAGTTCGCCGAAGCGGGACAGCAGGCTCACCACCCCTCCGGCTCCGGTATCCCGTTCGTTGCTCAGACGGAGGTCGATGTCGAAAGCAGTAGTCGCCGCCGGAGTACCGGCCGCGGGCTCCGGTGACTCGAGCGGGACGGCGGGTCGCAGGTTTTCTGCTCCGGGGGCCGCGGCAGGCTGGGCCAGGTGCTCCTTGAGCCGCCGGGTCAGCGCTTCGGCGCCCGGATCCTCAGGACAACGTTCCATCTCGACCGATTCGACGATCCGGCCGATGCAGGCCACCGAGTCCCGCAGTAGTTCGCGCAGCTCCCCGGTAAGCGCGGTCTCTCCGCCCCGGAGGGCGGCGAGCAGATCCTCGGCGGCGTGGGCCAGGCCGGCCATGGCGTCGTAGCCCATGGTGGCGGCCATCCCCTTGAGGGAGTGGGCGTGGCGGAACAACGAGCGCAGCGCTTCGGCGTTGCCGCCGGATTCCAGTTGACCGGCATGCTCGGTGGCGGCCCGCAGGTGTTCCCGGGCCTCGGAGAGGAACAGGGCGCGGTAGCGGGACATGTCCATGGCGGTTTCCGCTAGGCCACGCCGCGGTTGCCGCGGAAGGGCCGGGAACGAAGGCGCAGTTCGATGGCCTCGACCAGGCGGACCGGATCGATGGTCTCGAGCTGCCGCACGTCGGCGGTATCGTCGACCAGCCGAACAGGGCCGGGGACGAACAGCGCCGTCGAGGCGTGGGGTGACGCGAGGCGCACCAGGCAAGCCGCATCACCGTTGGGGCGCTCGTCGAGGATCAGCGGCAGGTCGATGACCGTCAGCAATCGCCCCCGCCATTCGGTCAGGCCGAGCACGCCGCGGGGTGCCCGGGGCACGGGAACGATGGAAGCGGTCGGGACCAGGCCGTCGATGGCGCCGGCGTCGATGCGGTAGCGGTTGCGTTCCAGGCCGATCAGCAGGGCCCGGCCGCCGCTCATCGCGCCCTCGGACGCAGCTTGAAGATCTCGATCAGGTCGCGGAGCTGGTCGGATGTCTGGGCCAGGGTGTGGGCCGAGCCCGCCATGCGCCGCATCGACTCGTTCTGCTGCGCAGTGGCGTCGGAGGCCTCCTCGGTGCCCTTGGCGTTGAGGTGGGCGATGCCGGAGATCTGTTCCAGGCTGGCGACCACCCGGGAGGCCGCGCCGAGCTGGGACTCGGTCAGTCCGCTGATCTCTTCGGCTCGCTCGGCGGTGTCCCGGCTCGATTGCTGGATCTGCTCGAGGGACTGGGTGGTGCTCTGGATCACCGCCCGCAGTTCCTTGGAGATGACCATCCGTTCGCGGATGCCGCCGGCCACCAGCTCCGATCCGGCGATGATCTCGTCGCTCAGGCTGGAGATCTTGTCGGCGAACCCGCTGGCGTTGTCCGCCAGGCGGCTGACCTCGTCGGCGACCACGGCGAAACCCTTGCCTTCTTCACCGGCCCGAGCCGCCTCGATTGCGGCGTTGATCGCCAGCAGGTGAGTCTGGTGGGCGATGGAGCTGATGAAGTTGACGATGCTCGCGATCTCGTTGGCCTTGGAGCGGAACCCGGCGACCTGCATGCCCGCGGCCTCGGTGCTCATCTCCAGCCGCCGGATGCCTTCTTCGGCCCGCCGCACGTCGGCGACGCCGCCCGAGGTGCGGGAGGAGACCTCGGTGGCGGAACGGAGAACCGAACGCGCGCTCTCGGACACCAGCTCGATGGAGCCGGCGAGCTCCCGGGTCGTGCTGGACGTGCCTGCGACCTGCCGCGCCTGCTGCTCGGCTCCGTCTGCGATCTGTCGAGTCGTTTCGGCGATCTCGTCGGTGGTGTGGTTCAGCTCGGTCGCCGTGGAGGAGAGGCTCTGGGCGGATCCGTTGATCTGCTCGGCGACGTTGGAGACCTCGAGGACGATGTTCTGCAGGCTCTCGCTCATCATGCTGAACGAGCGGGCCAGCTGCGCGGTCTCGTCGTCCCCCTTGATATGAACCGCCCGGGTCAGATCGCCCCGGCTGATCACCGAGGCCGCCCGGGCCAGTTCGGTCAGCCGGCGGGTCAACAGGTAGGAGACCAACCAGGAGACTCCGAGGCCGATGACCACGTAGCTCGAGCCGATCAGGATCACCTGCCAGAACGGGTCCGGCTGCAGGCGGGGTACGGCGATGCCGACCAGCGCGTAGAGCAACGCCACCAGCAGGAACCAGGCTGCGAGTTTCTTCTGCACCTCTCCCAGACACTCCGCGGGCGCACAGACAGGGCCTCCCCGGCGACCGGCGCCGCCCGCACGGCGAATATAGGTTCCGCCCGGGTTCCGTCCACGCCGCTGCGTCTTTCCGGGGGCGCGAGCGTATGGAGGGTTGCGGGTTTGACAGCCAGGGGGCCCGCTTCTAGAATTCGGCGTCGGCTAAACCTTTTGGAAGCAACGATCTACGGGGGATGACGGAAGGATGTCTCAGGACGTTCAATCGGTGACCGAATGGGTCCAGCGGGAGTCCGAGGTAATCGAGCGGCTGCTGGCCGAGACCCGCAAGGTCATTGTCGGCCAGCGCTACCTGCTCGAGAGGATGATGATCGGCCTCCTCACCCGGGGACACCTGCTCCTGGAGGGGGTGCCCGGCCTGGCCAAGACCCTGGCGGTCAGCACCATGGCCTCGGCGGTGCAGGCCTCGTTCCAGCGGGTCCAGTTCACGCCGGATCTACTCCCGGCCGACCTGACCGGCACGCTGATCTACAACCAGAAGGAAGGCAGCTTCGTGGCCCGCAAGGGGCCGCTGTTCGCCAACTTCGTGCTGGCCGATGAGGTCAACCGCGCCCCGGCCAAGGTTCAGTCGGCGCTGCTGGAGGCGATGCAGGAACGCCAGGTGACCCTCGGCGACACGACCTATCCACTGCCCACGCCGTTCATCGTGCTGGCCACCCAGAACCC
Source organism: Acidobacteria bacterium Mor1 (assembly GCA_001664505.1). Classification (GTDB taxonomy): domain Bacteria; phylum Acidobacteriota; class Polarisedimenticolia; order Polarisedimenticolales; family Polarisedimenticolaceae; genus Mor1. The sequence goes on along the minus strand of CP011806.1, from coordinate 857,423 downwards.
GATCGAGCAGGAGGGCACCTACCCGCTCCCCGAGGCCCAGCTCGACCGCTTCATGCTCAAGCTGAAGCTCGACTACCCGACCCCCGAAGAGGAGCGGGAGATCCTCGACCGGATGAGCGGTTCCCGGGAGCCCCGGGCCGAGGCGGTGGTCTCGACCGACGATATCGAGCGTGTCCGCGAGGCCATGCATGCGATCTACGTCGACGACCGGATTCGCGATTACGTGGTGCGTCTGATCCACGCGACCCGGGAGCCCAAGGAGTATCAGCTCGACCTCGAGGGGCTGCTGCAGTACGGGGCGTCCCCCCGGGCGACCCTCTGCCTGGTCGCTGCGGCCCGGGCCCACGCGCTGCTCAAGGGGCGCGGCTTCGTCACTCCCGAGGACGTGAAGGCCATCGGCGCCGACGTGCTGCGGCATCGCCTGGTGCTCTCCTTCGAGGCGGAGGCCGAGTCGATCACCGCGGACCAGGTGGTCCAGCGGGTGTTCGATGCCGTGGAGGTGCCGTGACGCCGAGGGAGGTGCTCCAGCGAGTCAAGCGGCTGGAGATCCGGACCCGGCGCCTGGTCGACGAGAGTCTCGCCGGCTCGTACCACTCGGTGTTTCGCGGCCGGGGGATGGAGTTCTCCGAGGTTCGGGAGTACGAGCCGGGCGACGACGTGCGCGCCATCGACTGGAACGTCTCGGCGCGCATGGGGCATCCCTTCATCAAGAAGTTCACCGAGGAACGGGAGCTGACGGTATTGCTGGTGGTCGACGCCAGCGGCTCGGAGCGCTTCGGCACTGCCCAGGCGACCAAGCTCCAACTGGCCGCCGAGATCTCGGCGCTCCTGGCCTTCTCCGCGATTCGCAACAACGACCGGGTGGGGCTGATCAAGTTCACCGACGAGGTCGAGTTGTTCCTGCCGCCGCGCAAGGGGCGGGAGCATGCGCTGCGGGTGTTGCGCGAGGTGTTGGCCTTCGAACCCCAGCGGGACGGCACCGACATCAAGTCCGCCATCGACTTCGTTCAGCGGGTCATCAGTAAGCGAGCCGTGGTGTTCCTGCTGTCGGATTTTCTCGACGACGGCTACGAGCGGTCGTTGCGGGTCGCCTCGCGCAAGCATGACGTCGTGGCGATCTCGATTCACGATCGCCGGGAGCACGAGTTGCCTCCGGTCGGTCTGATCTCGGTCGTCGACCCCGAGACCGGGGAGCGGGGTGTGCTCGACGCCGGCAGCGCGCGGGTGCGCCGTGCCTGGTCGGAGTGGGGACGGAAACATCGCGAAGAGCTGCGCGAGCGCATGCGGCGCAACGGCGTCGAGCTGCTCGAACTCGACGCTTCGGAGCCCTACGAACGTCCCCTGGTCAAGTTCTTCCACGAGCGGGCCCGCCGCGTGGCGGCTGCCGGAGGCTAGGACATGGGCCGGCTGCCCATCATCTGGATCTGCTTGTTCGCCGTGCTGGCGTTCGCGGGACCTTCACGGGCTCAGGAGCCGGTGGATCCAGCGGAAGAAAAGAGCGCACCCGATGTTTCGGTCTCGGTCGAGCTGGAGCCCCGGGAAGCGACTCTGGGCGACCCGCTGACCCTGGAAGTCCGGCTGCGCATGCCCGCCGACGCCCTGGTCGATCGATTCGACCCGATCACGGCGGTTCGCCCGTTCGAACTGTTGGCCGGCGAGTGGGTCGAGACCGGATCCGACGAGGAGGCCGGCGAGGAGGCTTCGGAGGCAGGGGAGTCCGGCCTACCCGAGGGCACCCGGCTCTGGCGCGGAACCATCGCCGCCTACGAACTGGGCGAGCTGGAGTTGCCGGCCCTGCGCTTCACCGCCGAATTCGAGGGAGAGACCCTGCGGGTCCAGTCCGAGGCGATCACGGTGCAGGTGGTCAGCGTCCTCGGTCCCGACGAGGCCGAGGACGAAGCGCCTCCCATCGCCGAGATCAAGGGGCAGGCCTCGGTGGCGCCGAACTACATGCCGCTGTGGCTTGCCGGCGGCGCTCTACTGGGCCTTCTGGCGGTGGCCGGCCTCGCCTGGTGGTTGGCCCGCCGCTACGGCAAGACGTTGCAGCCTGCCGCCGGGCCCGCCGATCCCTTCGAGCGCAAACCGGCTCACGAGTGGGCCTACGCCGAGCTGCAGGCGCTGCTCGACCGGCGGCTTCCCGAGCAGGGGCAGTTCGAGCTGTTCCATCAGGAGGTCGCACGGATTCTCAAGCGCTACCTGAGTGGACGCTATCGCCTCGAACTGATGGAGCACACCACCGACGAGGTCGCCGATCTGCTGGGCCAGGGGGGATGTCCCGCCGCCGCGATCGAGCGCACCAGCGCGCTGCTGCGGGACTGTGACGTGGTCAAGTTCGCCCGGCACGGATCCGATGTGGAGGCCTGTCGTGGACTGGTCGAGCGGACCTACGCTGTGATCGACGAGACCCGGCCGGTCGAGGGACCGGCTTCCGGGGACGGCCGCGAGGGAGCGGCCTGATGTTCCGTTTCCTCGCTCCATGGGTGCTGGCATTGCTGCCGCTCCTGTTGCTGGCCGGTTTCGCCATGGATCGCCGCCGCGCCCGCGGGGACGCCCGGCTGAGCCTGCCGGGGATCGGGGTGCGCCTTCGGATCGCCCGCAGCCCCTGGATCTACCTCGAGCGCCTGATGCCCTGGTTGCGGGTCGCCGCACTGGCGCTGGTGCTGGTGGCGTTGGCACGGCCTCAGTCGGGGACCCGGATCGAGACCCTGACCTCAGAGGGGGTCGACATCGTCGTCTCCCTGGACAACTCCCGCTCGATGCTCGCCGAGGATTTCCGTCCGGACAACCGTCTCGGCGTGGCCAAGGCGACGGTCGCCGATTTCGTCAGCAAGCGTCCCCGGGACCGCATCGGTCTCGTCGTCTTCGGCGGACTGGCCAGCACCCGCTGCCCGCTGACTCTCGATCACGAGATGCTGCAGAGCTTCATCGATCAGGTTCAGATCACCCCTCCCGATGACCGGGGTACGGCGATCGGGCTCGGGTTGGCGATGGCGGTCAACCGCCTGCGGCCCTCAAAAGCCGAGAGCAAGGTGGCGGTGCTGGTGACCGACGGCCGGAACAACGTCGGCTCCATCGGTCCCGAGGCAGCGGCCGAGGTGGCCAGGGCTCTCGGAGTGAAGGTCTACACCATCGGCGTCGGTACCGAGGGGGAGGCTCCGATCCCGACGACCATCGGCCGCCGCACCACCTACGTGCACCAACGGCTCGATCTGGACGAGGACCTGCTGCGTGCGGTCGCCGAGGCCACCGGAGGGCGCTACTTCCGCGCCACCGATGCCGACGGCCTGCGGGAGATCTTCGAGACCATCGACGAGCTGGAGACCACCGAGGTCGAGGCTCCGATCCGGGTGCTGTACGCCGAGTTGTTCCACTGGTTCCTCGGTCCGGCGGTGCTGTTGTTGGTCCTGGAGCGATTGGCGGCGGCGACCCGCCTGCGGAGGATCCCGTGAGGTTCGCCGCACCCGAGTATCTGTGGGGTCTGCTGTTGCTGCCGCTGCTGATCCTGGTGTTGTGGCTCGCCCTGGCGTTGCGGCGCCGGGCACTGGCCCGCTTCGCCGGAGATCCCGATTTCGTCGCTCGCTTCAGCGGCGAGGTCAGCGGCCATCGCCGCTTCGCCAAGGCGTTGCTGGTGTTCGCCGCCCTGACCTGCGGCATCCTCGCCCTGGCGCGCCCCCAGTGGGGGACGCGGATGGAGCCGATCCGCGGCGCCGGCGTCGACGTGGTCGTCGCCGTCGACACCTCGCTGAGCATGGCCGCCGAGGACCTGGCTCCCAGCCGCTTCGAGTTCGCCCGGCATGCGGTCGGTGACCTGATGAGCAAGCTGGGCGGAAACCGGATTGCGCTGGTGACCTTCGCCGGTGAAGCCAGCCTGGTCTGCCCGTTGACCCCCGACGGTTCCGCCGTGGGGCTGCTGCTCGATTCGATCGATATCGAGCGGGTGCAGGTCCCGGGCACATCCCTGGCGTCGGCCCTGCGGGTCGCGATCCGCGCCTTCGGTGAGGATCCCGGCGACGATCGCGGCCGGGCACTCGTACTGTTCACCGACGGCGAGGATCATCTCGGAGCCCTCGAAGGAGCCCGGGAGCAGTTGGAGGCCGAGGGGATCGTCGTCTTCTCGGTCGGGGTCGGCACCGAGCGGGGCGCTCCGATCCCGCTCTACGACTCCCGCGGCGAACTCGCCGGCTACAAGAAGGACCGGGAGGAGCGGGTGGTGACGACCCGGCTGGACGCCACGGCGTTGTCCCAGCTGGCCGATGCCAGCGACGGGGAGTACTTCCAGGCGAGCCCGGCGGGTGACGAGATTGACGACATCGCCCGGGCGTTGAACGGACTCGAACAGGGAGAGACCGCGATGATGCTGCGCCGCCGCTACGAAGACCGCTTCCAGTGGCCGCTCGCAGCCGGGTTGCTGCTGTTGCTGGTGGAGACCCTGATCGGCGACCGCAAACGTTCGGCGGTTCGCCGCGCCGTATCCTCGGAGGGTGCACGATGAGACTGTTGGGAATCCTCTTCGCGGTGGGCCTCGCCTCCCAGCTCGGGGGCGCCGCACACAAGTTGACCGAGGAAGGCAACCGGGAGTTCGCCGAGGGCAGGCTGGAAGAGGCGCTCAAGGCGTACACCGAGGCTCAGGTCCATTCGCCGGAATCCCCCGAGCTCTACTACGACGTGGGCAACGTGCTCTACCGGCAGGGGGACTACGTCGCGGCCCAGGAAGCGTTCGAGCGGGCCATGCAGAACGCATCCGACGAGCTTCGCGCCGACGCGCTGTTCAATGCCGGGAACGCGCTCTACCGCCAGGAGGACTACGAGGGCGCCATCGAGCGCTACCGGGACGTGCTCGGTCTCGATCCCGAGGATGTCGACGCCAAGCGCAACCTGGAGCTGGCGCTGCGGCAGATGCAGCAACAGCAGCAGCCCCAGCAGTCCCCCTCACCCGATTCCGAGGAGGGGGAGTCGGACAAGGAGCCTCAGCAGCAGCCGGGCGATTCCGAATCCGATGAGAACAAAGAGTCGGAGAATGCGCCCTCCGAGAATTCCGGCGAACCCAAGGACCCGGAGCAGGGTGAGCAGCGGGCGAACCAGCCGGGCAAGATGACTCCGGAGGAAGCCCAGCGGCTGCTTGACGCGCTCCTCGAACAGGAACGTCAGGAAGCCAAGGAGCGAGCCAAGAAGGTCAAGGTCAAGGACAAGGGGCAGGAGAAGGATTGGTGAGCCTGCGTTGCCTCAGTGCCGGCGTGAGATGGTTCGGCATCCTTGCCTTGCTGCTGATGGTGTTCCTTCCGGCTGCAGCCCAGGAGGGAGTCCGGCTGCAGGCCTTCGTCCAGCCCTCGGCCGGGATCACCGAGGCCGATGCCTTCAACCTGATCATTCGGATCGAGGCGGACAAGCAGTTGCCCTCGCCGCGGGCCAAGCTGCCGCGGCTGCAGAACCTCAAGTTGCTCGGCGGCCCGCAGACCTCGCAGCAGATGCGTTGGATCAACGGGAAGATGACCAACTCGGTGACCTTGACCTACAGCCTCTATCCCGATGGGCCCGGCGCCGCCCGGATCCCACCGGTCGAGGTCACCCTCGGCGCCGAGACCTTCCGAACCGATCCGATCGATCTGCAGATCGCCCGTTCAGGATCCCGTGGCGGCGGCGGCACCCGGGAATCCCTGCCGGCCGACGGGGTCGATGCCTTCGTCGAGGCCCGGCTCCTCGAGGAGGGCCCGGTCTACGTCGGTCAGCCGGTCACCCTGCTGGTCACGCTGTTCTCGCGCCCCAGCCCCTCGGGCTTCAGCTTTCGCCAGGAACCGACCTTCGCCAACTTCTGGGTCGAGAACGACACCGTGGATCCCGACGGCGAGGCCTACCGGGCCACCGCCAACGGCAAGACCTACCGGGCCTTCCCCATGGTGCGCAAGGTGCTGATTCCCTCGAGCGCCGGCAGTTTCACCCTCGATCCGTACATCGGGCAGTTCCAGGTGCGGACCGGCCGGGGAGACGACTTCTTCGACCTCTTCTCGAGAGGCCGCTCACGGACCGTGGTGCGCAAGACCCGGCCGATCGAGTTGACGGTCAAGCGCCTGCCCGAGAGTGGGCGGCCGGAGGACTACGGCGGCGCCGTCGGCCAGTTCAGTCTCGACGTCAAGATGGATCGCAACGAGGCGGCGGTGGACGACGCGGTCTCGCTCAGGGTCACCGTGCGGGGCGAGGGGTTCCTCAAGTCGGTCAAGGCGCCGCTGCTGGACCTTCCGCCGGATCTGAAGGTATTCCCTCCGCAGCCCGAGGAGTCGATGCGCCTGCGCAGCGGGAAGCTCGTCGCCTCCAAGAGCTGGGAGTGGATCCTGGTTCCCCTGGCATCGGGAGAGATGCGCCTTCCCGGCGTGCGCTTCCCGTTCTTCGATCCCGAGAGCGGGAGTTACCGGACCCTCCAGGCCGAACCGTCCGTGCTCACGGTCAGCCGCGGCGATCGTTCCGGCTCGGGCGGCGCCGCGGCGACTCGTGGCGAGATCCAGGTGCAACGAACGGACATCGCGTTCATCAAGGCACGGCGGGGCGACCTGCGCACCCGCGCGCCGCGGCTTCACCAGCAACCCTGGTTCCTGGCGCTGATCGGGCTACCCTGGCTGCTGGTTCCCGCCATCGTCGCGGCGGGGCGCTGGCACAGCAAGCGGTCCGCCGATCACGGTCAGGTGCGGGCCCGCCGGGCCCGGGCGACCGCCCGGCGGCGGCTGCAGGAGGTGCGGGGCAAGCTCGACGGCCTGGAGTCCGACGCGTTCCACGGTGAGGTCGGGGGCGCGCTGCTCTCCTATCTGGCCGATCGCTTCGGGACCTCTGCCTCGGGGTTGACCTACGACCGGGTGGACGAACTGCTGCGGGAGCGGGAAGTGGATGACGGGACGCGCAAGGAGGTGCGGACCATGCTGGAGGCCAGCGACTTCGCCCGTTACGTGCCCGGTGCCGGCGATCGTGGCCAGTGGGGACAGACTCTCGATCGTGCCGCGGAACTGGTGGATCGATTGGAGCGAATCCTGTGAGCAAGCGNATCGCCATCGCCCTGGTGCTGCTGTTCGGCCTGACCGTTTCCGTCTCGGCCCAGACTCCGGAACAGCTGTTCGACCGGGGCAACGCCGCCTACGAGGATGGACGCTTCCAGGAAGCGGCCGAAGCCTATCGTTCGGTGCTGCGTTACGGCGTGCGGGATGCTCGAGTCGAGTACAACCTGGCCAACGCCGAGTTCAAGCTCGGCCGGCTGGGCGAATCGATCCTGCACTTCCAGCGCGCCCGGCTTCTGAACCCGACCGATGAGGACATCGCGGCCAACCTCGAGCTGGTTCAGTCCCACTGCATCGATCAAGTCGAGACGCCGGAGCTTCCCGGCCCGCTGGCCTGGATCGTCGCCCTGCAAAATCACCTCGGCCCGGACAATCAGGCCGCGATCGGACTGGCGGGCCTCTGGCTCCTCGGTCTGCTGGTCGGGTTCTTCTCCCTGCGGCGCGGGGGCTGGGGGCCGGTTGCGGGCTGGATCACCGTCGCTGCGGTGGTGGCGCTGCTGCTGATCGTGGGGTCCTGGTACATGACCGTCGAACGGGTCGACCGTCAGGAACTGGCGGTCGTGCTGGTCGAGGCGGTCGACGTGCTGGCCGGCCCCGGCGAGAACAACGCGACCCTGTTCACCGTTCACGAGGGCCTGACCGTCGAGATCCGTGCCCAGCGCGAGGAATGGCTCCAGGTCAGTCTCCCCACCGGGCTCAACGGCTGGCTTCCGCGCAGCGTGCTGGGGCGGGTCTGAGTTGATCGGGGCGCCCCCTGCACCGCCGGCACCGTCAGGGGTCTATCTCCACTTTCCCTTCTGCGCGATTCGCTGCACCTATTGCGACTTCGCCACCGTCGCGGGCCAGGACGCGAAGATCGACCGCTATCTGGACCTGTTGATCCGGGAGATCGAGTCGTTCCAGCAGGATGTGCCGTCCGAGGTCGACAGCATCTTCCTGGGGGGCGGCACGCCCTCGCGGATGCGCCCGGAGCAGGTCGCCCGGCTGCTCGAGGCGGTGAGCCGCCGTTTCGATCTGAAGCCCGGCTGCGAGACGACCATCGAATGCAACCCCGAGAGCCTGGACGGGGACAAGGTTCGGGGTTACCACCAGGCCGGCGTCAACCGGCTGAGCCTCGGCGTGCAGTCCCTGGATGACCGTATCCTGAAGTCGGTCGGCCGGGCCCACGATGCAGCAGCGGCGCTGGAGGCCGCCGCGGCCGCCCGCCGGGCGGGTATCCCGCAACTCAGCGTGGATCTGATCGCCGGTTTACCCGGGGAGCGTCTGGCCCGCTGGGATCGCACCCTCGAGCAGGTCGCCGGTCTCGAGCCGGACCATGTCTCGGTCTACCTGCTGGAGACCGACAAGGACACACCGCTGGCCCGTTCGATCCGTCACGGCCGTACCGAGGTCGATGACGACGACAGTCTGGCCGATGCCTACGAGAAGACCGTCGCAACCCTCGAGGGGGCGGGCTACGAGCTCTACGAGATTTCCAACTTCGCCCGGGAAGGACGGGTCTCCCGGCACAACGTCAAGTACTGGACCGATGTGCCCTACGCCGGATTCGGACTGGGAGCCCACGCCTACGCCGCCGGCGCCCGCCGGGCCAATCGCCGCGACCTGGATGGCTACATGGACGACCTGGACCAGGGCATAGATCCGCTGGACTGGGCGGACGCATGGGACCCGGGCCGCCGGCTCGAGGAGGCGCTGGTGCTTGGGCTGCGCCTGCGTGAAGGGGTGGACCTCGGGGCGCTGGGGGCGCGCTACGATGTGGATCTGAGTCGCCGCTACGCCGGGGCCTGGGAGCGGGCGCTCGCCGCCGGCATTCTCGAAGCCGCCGGAGATCGCGTTCGGCTCAGTGCGGAGGGGCGTCTGCGCAGCAACGCGCTGTTCTCCGAGTTGATCGGATCCGAGGAGTGAGTGGAATGAGCCAGCCGGTCGATCTGCGCAGCGACACCGTGACCCGTCCGACCGCGGCCATGCGGCGGGCGATGGCCGAGGCCGAGGTCGGCGACGACGTCTACGGTGAGGACCCGACGGTTCGACGCCTGGAGGAGCAGGCGGCGGAATGGACCGGGCAACCGGCGGCGCTGTTCGTGCCCACCGGCACCATGGGCAATCAGTGCGCGATCCATCTTCAGGCCAGCCCGGGTGCCGACGTGCTCGTCGAGCGGGAGAGTCACGTCTACCTGTACGAACTCGGGGCAATGGCCGCGCTCTCGGGGGCGACTCCCCGGGCCCTGGACGGTGAACGTGGCCGCCTGACGCCCGGGGCTGTTTCCGCAGCGGTCTCGCCGGACCTGTACTACATGGCTCCGACACGCTTGCTGGTGCTGGAGAACACCCACAACCATGCCGGGGGCGTCGTCGTCGGCGCCGAACACCAGAATGCCCTGATCGACGAGGCCCGCAGGCACCGGCTGGCGGTGCATCTCGACGGGGCCCGGGTGTTTCACGCCGCCGCGGCCAGCGGCCGTCCGCTGCCGGACTTCACCTCCCGGGTCGACACGGTCATGTTCTGCCTCTCCAAGGGGCTCGGCGCTCCGTTGGGCTCGATGCTCTGCGGTTCGGTGGAGCTGATGCGGGAGGCCCGGGTCATCCGCAAGCGTTTCGGCGGCGGCATGCGGCAGGCCGGAATCGTCGCGGCGGCGGGGCTCTACGCGCTGGAGCATCACGTGGAGCGCCTGGCCGACGACCATCGCCGGGCGCGCAAGCTCGCCGAGGCGGTCGCCGAGCTCGATCCGTTCGAGCTGGATCCGGCCGCGGTCGAGACGAACATCCTGATCGCCGACGTCCGTCCGGGGTACGACGCCGGGGCGCTCCTTGCGTCGTTGCGCGAATCCGGGCTGGTTGCCGGGCCGATGGGGCCGGGGCGGATTCGTTTCGTGACCCATCTGGAGATCGACGACGAGGCTCTCGAGCGGGCGATCGCCACCCTGCGCCGGGTCAGCCGGGATGCCGGGCCCCCTGTGACATAATGCTGTTCTGCCCCATTCCCGGGGCCTCTCCGGAAAGTGTGAGACGTGGAGCTACTGGACAAGTTGGTGGACGGGGATCCGCGCGCCCTGGCGCGATCGATCACCCTGGTCGAGGAAGGCCTGAAGGGGGCCGATGAACTGATGCGCCGGGTCTATCCGCGCACCGGTCAGGCCACGGTCATCGGGTTGACCGGTTCCCCCGGTTCGGGCAAGTCGAGTCTGGTGGACCGCCTGGTCACCGAGGCCCGCTCCCGGGATCGCAAGGTCGGCGTGGTCGCCATCGACCCGTCCAGCGCCTTTTCCGGCGGCGCGATTCTCGGCGACCGGATCCGCATGCAGGACCACGCCAAGGACGAGGGGGTGTTCATCCGCTCGATGGCGACCCGCGGTCATCTCGGCGGGCTGTCCCGGGCGACCAGCGACGCCATCGACCTGATGGATGCCGCCGGCTACGACCCGATCCTGGTCGAGACCGTCGGTGTCGGACAGGACGAGATCGAGGTCGTTCGCGCAGCCGACGTGGTTGCGGTCGTGCTGGTTCCCGGCATGGGGGACGACATCCAGGCGATCAAGGCAGGCATCCTGGAAATCGCCGACCTGTTCGTGATCAACAAGGCGGATCGTCCCGGCGCCGACCGCCTGCAGGCAGAGCTCGATTACATGATGTCGCTGATCTCATCGGACGGTAAACCGAAGCCGGAGATCCTGCAGACGGTCGCCGTGCGCAACGAAGGGGTCAAGGAGTTGCTGGACGGGGTGCTGCGCTTCGCCGAGTCCGCCGCAGGACGCCGCAGGGAGCGGCGTCACGAACGGGCTCACGCCCGGTTCCTGGCGGTGTTGTCCGAGCGGCTGCTGGCCAGCGCCCTGACCCGGGCGCTGCCCGATGACCGGCTGGAGAAGCTCGTCGACGACCTTGCTGAACGGCGGATCGATCCCTACACCGGTGTGGAGCAGGTGATGAAGCAGGTGTTGTCATGATTCGGCGGGTCGATCACATCGCCATCGCCGTCCGCGGGCTGGCCGAGCGTCTCGGCTTCTGGTCCGACGCCATGGGGCTCGAGGTCGGGGGGGTACACACCGTCGACTCCGAAGGGGTGAAGGTCGCCTTCCTGCCGGCCGACGACACCAAGATCGAACTCCTCGAACCGCTGGGAGCCGATACCTCCGTCGGAAAGTTCCTCGAGAAGCGGGGCGAGGGCCTGCATCACATCACCTTCGAGGTGTCGGACCTTCCGGTGATGCTCGAGAAGTTGAAGAGCAAGGGAGTGCAGGTGCTCGGAGACATGCGCGTCGGCGCCGAAGGGCACCGCGTCGCGTTCCTGCATCCGCGCTCGGCCGGTGGCGTCCTGGTCGAGCTGGTCGAGGGAGCGGAATCCCACGAGCCGGTCGACGACGGGCCGATCAGCGCCGGCAGCGCGGTGCTGCTGTATCTCCGTGAACCCCAGGAGAAGATCTGGGGCGTGTTGCGCCGGCTCGATGCGTCGGGCGCGACCATCGAGGGGATCGACCTGGCGTCCTTCGACGACTGGGTCGCCCAGGTCGAGCGCGAGGAGCCGAGCGTCGCCGGGCCGTCGATGCTGTTCGTCCCGATGATCCGGGTCGAGAAGATGCTGCTCGACCGTTCCAGCGGTGGGCTGCCGTCGCTGGCCGAACGCTTCTTCCGCCGCACCGGGCGCAGCGTTCAGGAGGTTATCGCCGAGGCCGCCGCCGAGGCGGATGACCCGTCCGCGTAGTTGTAAAGGGCTGTAAAAGTTCACCGCGGACAAAATGCAGCGCGGGCGAAATTCATGGTGACCTTTTTGGCTTCCGGCACGTTTAACTAAGTGCGAGGGGATGAGTGGCCCCTCCGACGCCTCCGGAGCCAGAAGAACGCCCCTCCTCCTGCTCCGGGGGCGTCTTCTGTTCAGGCGCCGGTCAATGCCCTCGAGAGAGCTTCTTGGCCGGTTGCGCGGCCACCCGGCCCGCGCCTTCCCCGGTACTCACCGACAGTTCGGCGAATCGCGACCCGGCCATGGCGACCGCGTTGCGCCCGCGGCTCTTGGCCCGGTAGAGCGCCTCGTCCGCGGCACCGAGCAGGTCCGCCAGCTCCTCCGGGCGAATCGAGCGATAAGTCGCCACGCCGATCGACACGCTGGAGCCGATCTCGGCCTCGGCGTAGGGCACCCGCAGCGCCGCCAGATCGCGGCGCAGCCGCTCGGCGAAGCGCGCCGCTCCCTTGCGGCCGGTCTCGGGCAGCAGCAGGGCGAGTTCGTCACCTCCGAAGCGGCAGGCAACATCGGCGGCCCGCAGGCGTGCGGTGACCACGCTTCCGACCTCCATCAGGTAGGCGTCTCCCGCCAGATGACCGTGGGTGTCGTTGATGCACTTGAATCGGTCGATGTCCAGCATCAGCAGAGCGAAGTCGCCCCCGTAGCGCCGGGCGCGCTCGAACTCTGCGTGGACCTGTTGGAAGAAGGCTTCTCGTTGGGCGAGGCCGGTCAGGGAGTCGGTGCTCGCCGCCTCGAAATGGCGCGCCCGTTCGAGGGCGACCGCCGCCTGCTGGGCCACGGTGCCGAGGAGCTCCAGCTGCCCGGAGCGGATGGTCTCGGCGCGGCGCGACCAGACCGAGAGGACCCCGGTGATCTCCCGGTCGACCCACAGCGGTACGGCCAGGGCGCCCCGGAACGGGGCCGCGAGGCCACGGAACTCGCGGGGAGCTCGGCCGGCAAAGATCGAGCGGGCCACCGACTCGACCGCCTCGCGCTCCGGCTCGCCGACCGAGGCCGCGGTCGCCAGCTCACCCGATGGCTCGGTGACCAGGGTCAACCCGGCGGCGTCGGTCTCGGTCAGGCTGCGGGCCGCGTCGACGGCCAGACGGGCCAGAACCTCCGGGTCCCGTGCGGCTGCAAGGTCCTGACCCAGGGCGTGCAGGGAGGCCAGTTGACGACTGCGGGCGACGAGACCCCGGCGGACCCGCCGGAATTCTCGACGTGTGTGATGCAGGTGTGCGATCCCTACGGCGGTGGCCATGGCCATCAGGGCCGCCGCAAGCACCACCAGCGAAGGAGGGAAGCCGGCGTGGGCTGCGCCGTCGAGCAGACCGGTGTGGTGAGCCGCGAAGCCGAGGCAGACCGCTCCCAGGCCCGCGGCCAGGGCCGCGAACATGCGCCGATTCTCGTGACGCATATGTGTCTTTGAGGCTTCTCTGTGGGTGTACTTCTGCACGTCCATAGCGAAGCTACGGGAGACCCATCCAGATTCAATGCGTAACAGACAGAAAAACCGCGGAACAACAGCGGAAAACCCCGACGAACCCGGAAAGCCGGGGCGCCTTGACAGTCTTCGCAGCGGGTGTCGATAATCCCAGGCCGCCTCGTCACGCACGCTCTACCGCGTTTCGTGGGCACGCGGCGGCTCCTCGCGAGGAACTCCCGAGATGATGCGAACCCTCTTGCTCCTAGTCATCGTTGCGATCGCAGGCTCCGGATCGGTGTTCGGACAGGCGGTTGAACAGGACCGTCTCCCACCCTTGCCCGACCCGGCCGGGGGGCTGCTGGATCGCCCCTCCCAGGCGGCCTTCGACGGGTGGCCGCCGCAACAACTTCGAGAACGGGCCTACTGGTTGCCCTGGGGCGTGCCGGCGTTCAACACCGCGGCCCTGTTCAACCGTCCGGTGCTGTTCGTGATGGCGGTCCGCTGGAACCACGGATCCCAACGGATGATGAACGAGGTCATGGCCGATCCGCGGATTCGAGCCCTGGCCAACGAGGGCTTCGTCAGCGTGATCGTCAATCCGGATCGCAGGCCCGACGTCAAGGAGCGCTACCAGACCGGCGGGCTACCGGTGATCGCGGTGCTGCTGCCCGACGGCCGGCCGATGTTGAGCCAGGCCAACGATCTCGGTGTCGCGGAGCCGATCGTCATCGGTTCGGTGGGTGTCGACGAGATGGAGTTCCTGCTGGGCGAGGCCGGGGTCTACTGGGGGCGCTGGGCCGGATTGCTGCGGGAGGTCGCGGCGGAGTGGTACGAGCGGGAGGGGGGAGACCCTCCTCCGGCAGGTAGCCCGAGCCTGGAGGCGTCGGACAACCTGACGCGCTGGCTGCTCGGGAGCGCCGACCAGCAGGGGGGTGGTTTCGGCCTCGCGCCGAAGTTCGTTCTGCCCGGCTTCTACGAGTATGCCGCGCTGCGTAGTTCGCGTCTGGCGCCTGCGTTGCAACCTCACGCCCGCTCGAGCCTGCGCAAGATGTGCGCCTCGCCGCTGTTCGACGAGCGTGACGGGGGCTTCCATCGCATGGCCGGCGCCCCGGAGTGGAAGAGCATCGAGCACGAGAAGATGCTCGAACCGAATTCTCATCTGATGCGCGACCTGGTTTTCGCCCTGAGAGCCGAGGCGGATCCCGGGATGAGCCTGAGCCTGGAACGAACCGCCGGCTTCCTGCTCGACGTGCTGAAACGCCCCGACGGCACCTTCTCCATCGGCCAGTGGGCCGATCTGAACAGCGACGACGGAGGCGGCTACTGGCGGGGAGACGGTGAGGCCCCGGGAATCGAGCCTCTCGCGCTCGCGGGAACCAATGCCCTGGCCGGTGCGGCGCTGATGCGAGCGGGGGTGCTGCTCGAGAAGGATGCCTGGGTCGCCGCCGGGCGCGAGGCGATCGATCAGGTGCTGCGACAGGCCTACCAGCCTGCGCTCGGCGTACAGCATGTCCTGGAGCCCCGGAAGGACTCGATGCGCTTTCTGGTTGCCCAGGCGGATACCGCGTTGGGGCTGGTCGACGCCTATCAGGTCTCAGGCGAGAAGCGTTACCTGGAGGCCGCCGAGGACATCGCCCGATTCGCGCTGAACAACCTTTCCGACGATGCCTCGGACCTGCTCCACGATCGGATTCGCGGTCTCGGTGAGGTGGGGCTCCTGGGCAAGCCCCGGCGTCCGGTGCGGGCCAACGTGCGGCTGGCCCGGGCCCTGATCCGGCTCCATGCCCTCGGCCGAGGCGAAGATCTGCGCTCCGGAGCGACCCGGATCCTCACGGCGCTGTCGGGTGACGTGGCCGCGTTCCGGGTCCAGGGCATCGAGCTCGGACTCGCCCTGGAAGAGCTGAATCGCGAGCCGGTGGTGGTCGAGGTCTCCGGACAGGGGCGTGCCCTGGCGCGGGCGGCGCTCAACGCGTCCGTTCCCTGGCAGGTGCTCCGCTGGTCGGAAGGGGAGGGTGCGGGCAAGCTGACCCTCCGGCGCGTCGGACGCAGCGTGGAGGTGGACCAGGTCGGCGGAGTGGCAGAGGCCCTCGCCCGGCTTGCGGCCGAGGCCGGGCGCAAGGAGGGAGCATGAGCGCCCGGGCGGAGATCGCGATCGTCGGCGGTTCCGGTCTCTACGCCATGCCGGGGCTGGAGCAGGTCGAGGAGGTCCGGGTCGATACGCCCTTCGGGGCGCCGTCGGATTCGATCCAGCTGGCGACCCTCCACGGGCGGAGGCTGGCGTTCCTGGCGCGGCACGGCCGGCGGCACACGCTGCTGCCCCACGAGATCAACTACCGGGCCAACATCTACGCGCTCAAGCTGCTCGGCGTCCACAGCATCCTCTCCGCCTCCGCCGTCGGTTCGATGAAGGAGGATATCCACCCCAGGGATCTGGTCTTTCCCGACCAGTTCATCGACCGGACCCAGGGCCGTGAGGGGACCTTCTTCGGCGACGGGGTCGCGGCCCATGTCTCGATGGCCGATCCGGTCTGCCCGGCGCTGCGTCGGGCGCTTTGCGCGGCGGCCGAGGCGGCGGGGGCCCGCACCCATGACGGTGGCACCTACGTCTGCATCCAGGGGCCGGCGTTTTCCACCCGGGCCGAGTCCGAGGTCTACCGGAACTACGGAGTGGACGTGATCGGGATGACCAACATCCCCGAGGCCAGGCTCGCCCGGGAGGCGGAGATTCGCTACGCGACCATGGCCCTGGTCACCGACTACGACTGTTGGCACGAGGAGGAGGGGGACGTGACCGTCGACAGCGTCCTCGAGAACCTCAAGGCCAACAGCGAGATGGCGATCCGGGTGCTCTCGGCGGTCGTCGAGGGTTTCCCCACCGAATTCGACTGTGACAGCGCCGATGCCCTGGCCACCGCCCTGATTACGCCGGTAGAGGCGATCGGGGAGGAGCCCAGGCGCCGGCTGAAGGCGATTCTCGGGCGCTACCTGGACCGGTAGCCGGGGGCGGTTCCGAGGGCTTCCTTGACCCCTTCCGGGGGCGTTTCTATACTTCCGCCATTCCGAAGAAGGAGCTCCTGTGACCCGCGTCTTGGAAGGAAAGCTGGACGCCGGCGGTATCCGTATCGCTCTGGTGGTTTCCCGGTTCAATGAAGTGGTCTCCGGCCGGCTGCTCGCCGGTGCCGAGGATTGCCTCGACCGGCACGGCGGCGACGCCGCCGACCGCACGGTCGTACGGGTACCCGGCTCCTGGGAACTACCGGTGACCGCCAAGAAACTGGCCGATACCGGCCGTTTCGACGCGGTCGTCGCCCTGGGCACCCTGATTCGCGGCGAGACCCCCCACTTCGACGTGCTCGCGTCCCAGGTGGCCAAGGGGCTCGGCCAGGTGGCCTACGACTCCGGCCTCCCGGTGATCTTCGGCGTGCTGACCACCGACACGGTGGACCAGGCGGCCGACCGCGCCGGCGGCAAGCTGGGCAACAAGGGATGGGAAGCGGCCCTGGCCGCCATCGAGATGGTGAGCGTACACCGCCAGATCGAGTCCTGACCTTGGGGCAGCGCAGGCGAGGCCGCGAATTCGCGCTCCAGATGTTGTTCCAGATCGACCTGATCGGCTCGTCCCCCGACGAGGTGTTCACCTATTTCTGGGATGACCAGGAGCGCTTCGACGAGCAGCGCAACTTCGCCGAGGACCTGGTGCGAGGCGTCCACGAGCACCGTGCCGAGCTCGACGAGCGCATCGTCGGCTCCGCCCGTAACTGGAAGTTGGAGCGGATGTCGACGGTGGATCGCAACGTGTTGCGGCTCGCCGTCTACGAGCTGCTGCACCAGCCCTACACGCCGGCGGCGGTGATCCTCGACGAGGCGATCGAGGTTGCCAAGAAGTTCGGCAGCGAGCAGTCCGGCAGCTTCGTCAACGGGTTGCTGGACAACATGCGCCGCGAGTTGCGTCCCAAGGAGCGGACCCGCACCGCGGCGGCAGGGGATGCGGCCGACGAGGCCGCGGGGAACGGCGAGGACTAGTCGCCGGGAGTCAGCCGATGAGCGAATCGAATCACGACTACGATCCGAAGGCGATCGAGCCCAAGTGGCAACGCCGCTGGGAAGAGGCCGGCGCCTTCGCGACCCCGGAGCCGGGTGAGCGCCCTCGTTTCTACTGCCTGGAGATGCTGCCGTACCCCAGTGGTCGGCTGCACATGGGGCACGTGCGCAACTACTCGATCGGCGACGCCGTCTCCCGGTTCCAGCGCATGCAGGGTGCCGACGTGATGCACGTGCTCGGTTGGGACGCCTTCGGCCTGCCCGCCGAGAACGCGGCAATGAAGAACAACGAGGACCCGGGACGCTGGACCCACAGCAACATCCGGGACATGCGCGGCCAGGCGCAACGCCTGGGGTGGGGCTACGACTGGTCCCGGGAGTTCGCCACCTGCGATCCGGAGTACTACCGCTGGAACCAGTGGTTCTTCCTCAAGATGCTCGAGAAGGGCGTCGCCTACCGGGCCAATCGGCTGTTGAACTGGTGCCCGAACTGCGCCACCGTCCTGGCCAACGAGCAGGTGGTCGAGGGCAAGTGCTGGCGCTGCGACGCGGATGTGGTCAAGCGGGAGATCGACCAGTGGTTCCTGCGGATCACCGACTACGCCCAGGAGCTGCTCGAGGAGATCGATCGCCTGGACCAATGGCCCGACCGGGTGCGCTCGATGCAGCGCCACTGGATCGGACGTAGCGACGGCGCCCGGGTCTGGTTCGGTGTGGAAGGAGACGAGGACCCGATCGAGGTCTTCACCACGCGGATCGACACGATCTACGGCGCGACCTATCTGGCGCTCTCGCCGGAGCATCCGCGGGTCGCGGAGTTGGTCAAGGGACTCGATACAGAGGCGGCGGTTACCGCCTTCGTCGACGAGCAGCAGGCCAAGAGCGTGGCCGACCGCTTCGCCGAGGCGGACGACAAGCTCGGCGTGTTCACAGGCCGCTACGCCATCCAGCCGTTCTCCGGCGAGAAGGTTCCGATCTGGGTCGCCAATTTCGTGCTGATGGACGTCGGCACCGGCGCGATCATGAGCGTTCCGGCTCACGACGAACGGGATTTCGCCTTCGCCCGCAAATACGGCCTGCCGGTTCGGCCGGTGATCCGTCCCGTCGACGGTGAGTCGCTGGATGGGGAGACTCAGAAAGAGGCCTATCCGGACTACGGCGTGGTCGAAAACTCGGGGCCGTGGGATGGACTGAAGAGCGCCGAGGCCCGCAAGAAGATGGCCGCCGAGGCCGAGGAAAAGGGCTTCGGCAACGCCACGGTCAACTATCGAATCAAGGATTGGGGGGTCTCGCGGCAGCGTTATTGGGGCACCCCGATTCCGGTGATCCACTGCGACGATTGCGGGCCGGTGGGTGTGCCCGAGAGCGACCTCCCGGTGGTGCTCCCGGCGGACGTGGATCTGTCCGGTGACGGCGGCTCGCCGCTCTCCCGGGTCGAGTCCTTCGTCAACGTCGACTGCCCCAGGTGCGGCAAGCCTGCCCGGCGGGAGACCGACACCATGGACACCTTCGTCGATTCGTCCTGGTACTACTTCCGCTACGTCGACCCGAAGAACGACGGGGAGCCTTTCGCCCGCTCGGCGGCGGATCCCTGGTTCCCGGTCAACCTCTACATCGGGGGCATCGAACACGCCACGATGCACCTGATCTACACCCGCTTCTGGACCAAGGTCATGCGTGATCTCGGCCTGGTCGAGGTGGGCGAGCCGGTGGACCGGCTGTTCACCCAGGGGATGGTGATCAAGGACGGCGCGAAGATGTCCAAGTCCAAGGGCAACGTCGTCGACCCCGACGCCATGGTCGAGCGCTACGGCGCCGACACCACCCGTCTGTTCTCGCTGTTCGCCGCGCCCCCCGAGCGGGACCTGGACTGGAGCGAGGAGGGGGTCGAGGGCTGCTACCGTTTCCTCAGCCGCGTCTGGCGCACCTTCAGCGCGGGTCGGGACAAGCTGGCCGCGGAAGGTTCGGCGGTGCCCGCCGACATGAGTTCCGGCGGGGCGGCCCTGCGGCGCAAGACCCACCAGACCATTCAGCGGGTGACCGACGATCTCGGCCCGCGCATGCACTTCAATACCGCGGTCTCGGCGATCATGGAGTTGATCAACACCGTGGCCGGGCCGGCGAAGCAGGACGACGTCGATGCGGGCACCGCCTTCGCGCTTCGCGAGGCCTTCGAGGTGCTGGCCAAGCTGTTGTCTCCCTTTGCCCCTCACTTCGCCGAGGAGTTGTGGGAGCAGCTCGGAGGCCAGGGGCTGGTCGCCACGGCGGCCTGGCCGGAGTTCCGGCCCGAGCTTCTGGTCGAGGATGAGATTACCCTGGTGGTGCAGGTCAACGGCAAGCTGCGAGGCCGGGTGACCGTCGCCCGGGACATCGACAAGGACGGTGCCCTCGCGGCAGCCCAGGCGGAATCGAACGTCGCGGCCCATCTCGACGGCAAGACCATGCGCAAGGTGATCTTCGTGCCGAACAAGCTGCTCAACCTGGTGGTCGGATGATCCGGCCGGGGCGCCGCCTGCCGCTGGTCGCGCTGGCCCTCACCGGGCTGCTGTGCGCCGGCTGCGGCTACGCCCTGCAGGGAACGAAGATCGAGGGGATCCCCGACTACATCTCGGCGATTGCCGTCGACCCCTTCGAGAACCGCACCCAACAGCCGGAGATAGAGCAGCGTGTGACCGAGCAGGTCGCCGCCGAGCTGGCCAAGCGCAGCCGCTTCAAGCTGGTGTCGGCCAAGGAGGACGCCAACGCGCTGCTGACCGGGGTGGTCACCGAGTTCCGCACCAACCCGGTGCAGTTCACCGACGAAGGGCGCGCCAGCCGCGTCGAGGCGGTGGTGACGATCCAGGCGACCCTGCGGGACCTGACCAACGACGAGATCCTGTGGAGCCAGCCGGGGCTGCTCTTCCGCGAGCAGTTCGACGTCTCCGACGAAGAGCAGGAGTTCTTCGACCAGACCGGCCAGGCGCTCGACGACATCGGCCGGGGTGCGGCGTTGGCCTTGATCACGTCGATCTTCGAGGGCTTCTGATGGCTCGACGGGGTGCGCGCAACGCGCCCTCGGCGGCGGACGTGTTGCGCAAGATGCGCGACCAGCTCGACAAGGGTTGGCCGCCGGGCTTGACCGTGCTCAGCGGGGATGACGCCTTCCATCTGCAGCAGGCCCAGTCCGCTTTGCTCAAGGCCCTGGCTCCGGAAGACGCGTCGGATTTCGGGATGACCGTCTTCGCCGATGAGTCGGTGAGTGTGGGCACCGTGGTCGGCGCGGCCCGCTCCCAGGGGATGTTCTCCTCCAAGCGGGTCGTCTTCGTCCGGGAAATCGAGATCCTCGACGGGGAGCCCGATGCCATCGTGGCCTACGCCACCGACCCGCCGCCGGAGAGCTACCTGATCGTCCGGGCGCCGGACCTGGATCAGCGCCGCAAGCTGCACAAGGCGCTGGCCGGCGCGGGCAGCCTGCTGGTCTTCGCCCAGCCGTCGGGGCCGGGCGCCGGCCAGGAAGGATCCCTACGCAGCCTCGCGGAAGAACGGGGCATGAAGCTCGATCGTCGCGCGGCGATGCTGCTCGACGATCTCTGCGGCGGGGATCTGTATCGCGCCAGCTCCGAGCTGGACAAGATTCGCGCCTGGTTCGGCGACGATGCGGACGCCACGATCACTCCCGAGGTGATCGAGCAGGTCGCTGCCGGTTCCGGAACGATGACCGGTTGGGAGGTCGCCGACGCGATCCTGGTGCGGGACGGCGCCCGCGCCGTGGCGGCCGCACGGCGCCTGACCGATCGGGGGGAGAACGCCATCGCGATCCTGGGCGGTCTGGCCTGGCGCATCCGGACCATGCTCCAGGCCAAGGCGATGATGGAGAACGGGGCTTCCTCCCGCCAGGTCGTCCAGGCGGCCCGGGCGTGGGCCATCCAGGATCGTTTGATCGCCGGCTTGCGCCGGTACTCGCTCGAGGAGTTGATGGCCTTCCCGGGCCTGCTGCTCGACGCCGATCGCACGTTGAAGAGCCGCTCCATCGAGCCGGGAGCGGTGTTGGAACAGCTGGTGAGCCGGATGACCGGCCGCTCAGGGGGAGTTCGACACGCATGAGCGGTGAACACGAAAGCATTCTGATTCTCGATTTCGGATCCCAGTACACCCAGTTGATTGCCCGGCGGGTCCGCGAACTGAACGTGTTCAGCGAGATCCTGCCCTGTGACGCCGCCCTGGAGCGGGTCCGCCGTCCGGGTCTCAAGGGGATCGTGCTCTCCGGCGGGCCCCAGTCGGTCTACGACGAGAACGCTCCCTCGATGGATCCGGAGATCTACAACCTCGGCGTGCCGGTTCTGGGAATCTGCTATGGCCTGCAGCTGATGATGCGGGACCTCGGCGGCGAGATCGTTGCGGCGGACAGCGCCGAGTACGGACCCGCGTCGGTTGAGATCGAGGACCCTCATTCCCCGATGTTCATCGGCCTCGATGCCCGCCAGTTCGTCTGGGCCAGTCACGGCGATCACATCTCGAAGCCTGCTCCGGGTTTCGTCCGCACCGCCTCGAGCCGCAACGCTCCTTTCTCGGCGCTGGAAGACCGGGCCAACCAACGTTTCGGGCTTCAGTTCCACCCCGAGGTGCATCACACCCGCCAGGGGCGCGAGATGCTGCGCAACTTCGTTCACGGCATCTGCGGATGTTCCGGAGACTGGAGCATGCGCGCCTTCATCGACGAGGCGATCGAACAGGTGCGGGAGCAGGTCGGCGACGGCAAGGTCGTCTGCGGGCTGTCCGGCGGGGTCGATTCCTCGGTGATGGCGCTGTTGCTCCATCGGGCGCTGGGCGACCGTTTGACCTGCATCTTCGTCGACAACGGCCTGCTGCGGAAAGGGGAGGCGGAACAGGTGCTCGGCGATTTCCGCGAGCGCTACCACCTGGAGGTGCGCCACGCGGCAGCCGGCGAACGGTTCCTGGACAAACTTGCCGGGGTTACCGAGCCGGAGCGCAAGCGCAAGATCATCGGCGCAACGTTCATCGAGGTCTTCGACGAGGAAGCCGAGGCGGTCGGTGGCGTGGATTTCCTGGCCCAGGGGACGATCTATCCGGACCGGATCGAGTCGGCGGCGATCAAGGGGCCGGCGACTACGATCAAGACCCACCACAACGTCGGCGGCCTTCCGGACCACATGAAGCTCGACCTGGTCGAGCCGCTCAAGGATCTGTTCAAGGACGAGGTGCGCAAACTGGGGCACGAACTCGGGCTCGATCCGGCGTTCGTCGGCCGCCATCCCTTCCCGGGGCCAGGGCTCGCCGTGCGGATTCTCGGCGAGATCACCTCGGAGCGGGTCCGCATCGCCCAGGATTGCGACGCGATCTTCATCGAAGAGCTGCGCGAGGCGGGGCTCTACGACAGCACCTCCCAGGCCTTCGTCGTGCTGCTGCCGGTCCGCACCGTCGGCGTGATGGGAGATTTCCGCACCTACGGCAACGTGGTGGCCATCCGCGCGGTGGAGACCCAGGACTTCATGACCGCCGACTGGGCGCGGCTCCCGGTGGACTTCCTTTCGCGGGTGTCGAGCCGCATCGTCAACGAGGTGCGGGAGGTCAACCGGGTCGTCTACGACATCACCAGCAAGCCTCCCGGCACCATCGAATGGGAGTAGCGGCTAGCCCCGCTTCTTCTTTTTCTTTTTCTTCTTCTTGCCGCCGGACGGATCGGGCGCATCGGGCAGCGCCGTGCCGTAGACGTACTTGTCGAAGAACGGCTGGTAGTCCTTCCCGGTGAGCGCCTTCAGCAGGCCGACCATGCTCGGCGTGTTGCCGAACTGCCACTCCATACCCTTCTGGTAGTTGCGCATGAAGGCGGCGAACTTGTCGTCGCCGATCTCCTGATGCAGGGCGTAGAGCACGTACGGCCCCTTGTTGTACAGCAGGTTGAAGCGGGCCAGGTTGCCGTCGACGCTGGCGTCGGCAAGCCGCATCGCCACCGGAATCGCTCCGGCATCCTTGACCAGGCCCGCCTGGCGCTTCCACTCACCGACCATCTTGCTGTAGCCCTGATCCCCCTTGAGCTGGCGGATGGCCATCGCGGCGGTGTACTCGGCGAAGGACTCGGTGATCCACTGCTCGTCCCACGAGCCCATCTTGACCACATGGCCCCAGTACTGGTGCGCGATCTCGTGGGCGAAGCGCTCGTTGACGCCCCGGGCCGCTTCCTGATTGGTCAGCGGGTTGAAGGCTTCGCTGGTGATGAACATGGTGGCCGGGGGAGCCTGGCCCCAGGCGCCGGTGTCGTGGATCTCGATGATGTTGAACTCGTCGTAGGGGAAGTCCCCGAGGAACTGCTCGTAGAAGCCGATCACCTTGTGTGCCAGCTGGGACAGGCTTTGGAAGGCGCGCTTGTTGCGCTGGCCGTACGACGCGACCCGGATCGTCATGTCGTCGAAGGATTCCTCGTGAATGTAGTAGCGGCCTCCGAGGAGAATCGGCAGCTGCGAGGGCCGGCTCATCTTGCTCACGACGGTGTTGTGGGTTTCTCCCTCGGTGCGCTCGATCGTGTCGCCCATGGCAATCGGGACCCAGGGTTTCTCGACGCTGGCCCGGGTGTCGAGGGTCCAGTACTCGCCGGCGAGAACCTGCGGGCTCGGCAGCAGGCCGTCGCCGCGCAGCAGCCAGAAGGAATCCCCCCCCGGACGGATCAGGAAGTTCCCGTCGACCTCGAAGGTCAGCTTCAACTCCGCGTTGGCGGGGACCGGGGATGCCGCCAGGACGAGCAGTTCGCCGCGGCGATGGTCGAAGGCGAGCTCATTTCCTTGCCCGTCGGTAATCGAGCGAATGTTGTATTGACGGGTATCGCCCTCGGCGTCGGCCAGGGCCCGGGTGAAATCGAAGCGGAAGACGCTGCGGGCCATACCCCGGGGGATGATCGTCTCCACCACGGTCATCTGCGCGTCTTCTTTCTTGCTGGCCGTGAAGTCCAGGTCGACATGAGTCAGCAAGAAGGCGGGATCGACGAAATCCAGCCGGTTGCGTCCCACCGGTTGCTCCGAGAGGGTCTGTTCGAACAGCAAGCCACGGCCACCCTGGTAGCGCGCCTTCTCGTGATTGCAGAAGCGCTCGACCTTGTCCCGGGAGCCGTCGTAGAGATAGGTGACCTCTTCGGTGGCACCGCGGATCTCCGCGTAGGCCACCTGGCTCTGGGGCATGTCGGCGAGTTGCTGCACGAGAGCATGTTCGGGAAGCCACCAGACGCCGTCGAAGTACTTGCGGTGCTCTCCGAAGGATTCGCCGAGATCGCCGCCCCCGGTGCCGAGCTCGGGTAGGTCGATGCTGCCGATGATGGCCAGGGACTCGAAGGTGTCCTCGACCTGTAGCGCATCTCCCTTCTTGGCCGGTTCGAACTTGGATACCTTGTTCGCCATGTACGCGAAGGCGGTTTGATCCATCGGTTCTTCCGAGCGATAGGTGTAGGAGCCGCTGCCCTGGAAGAACAGGCCCAACGGTTTGTCCCCGGCCAGGATCGGCGCCGCAGATCCGTTGTCGAGCTTGATCGTGAGATGGCCGACGCTGAGTTCAACACCCTGCACGGCCGCGGCGGGACCGAGGCCGGGGTCGTAGAGCCCGTTCAGGATCGCCCCGGGGCCGTCGTCGGCGAAGGTGGCGGGCATACCGAGGATGAGCAGCAGGCAGGCCGCTCTGCAGGTCAGGTCGCGTAGAGCTTTCATCTGAGTCCTCACCGTGGAGCTTTGCAGGCAAATATGACCCGTTTATACCACGAAGCCGGCGGTTGCTCCTGAGCCCGGAACGGGCTAAAACCCTCGGGTCATGACGCGTTTGCAACGACCCGCAACCTGGGCCTGGCCGGGGTTGATCGCCCTCGCGGCCTGGTTCGGCTATCTGGCCGTGCTGCAGGTCGACGACGCCTTCATCATCTACCGCTACGCCGAGAATCTCGCGGCCGGCGACGGTCTGGTCTACAACCAGGGCGAGCGGGTCGAGGGGGTGACCTGCCTGTCCTGGACCCTGCTCCTGGTGCCGTGGGTCTGGGCCGGCGTCCCGCTGCCGCTGATCACGCCGGCCCTCTCGGCCCTGGCGGGGATCGCGGCCCTGCTCATCGTGCCGGGGATCTCGGCGCGGCTCGGGGGGCGCGATCGGCCGGACGGGGTGGATTGGCTCGTGGCTGCGCTGGCCGGATTCCATCCATCCTTCGCCTACTGGAGCGTGGGCGCCCTCGAGACCGTGCCCTACACCCTGTGCCTGGTGCTCGGCGTACGGGATCAGCTCCGGGAGCTCCAGAGCGGCAGGGGCATGCGTTCGGCGCTCTGGTTCGGTTTGGCGGCGATCACCCGGCCGGAGGCCCCGCTGCTGATCGCGGCCTTGGCCCTGGTCCGTCTCACGGCCGGCGAGGCAGGTGCCTGGGCGACGCGGCTCCGCCGCCTGATCGCCTGGGGTGGGGGGATCGGGCTGATCTTCCTTCCGGCCCTGATGTTTCGCTGGTTCTATTTCGGAGACCTGTTCCCCAACACCTACTACGCGAAGACCGGTGCGCCGTTGATCGACCGTATTCAGGCGGGCTGGCTCTACACCCAACGCTTCTTCACCTCGGTGGTGCCCTCCTTCGGCAGCGAGACCGTTCCGGGAGCGGTTGCGGGCGGCTTGTTGTTGGCGGGGCTCGTGGTCTGGGCGTTGTGGCAGCGGCGTCTGCGCACGCCGGCGGCGGTGGTGGCGGCGCTCGGTACGGCGGTGGTGCTCGAGGGAGGGGACTGGATGTCCCTGCACCGCTTCTGGGTCCCGGGCCTGCCGTTCATCTTCCTGCTCTTCGGAGCAGCGTTACGCCGTTGGTTCGGGGAGCGGCGGATCTGGATCGCGGCGATCGCCTCGGTCTGGATCGCCAGCGGCATCGCCCTCGGGGTGGTCGTTCGCGACGGCGGCAACGGGCTCGAGGTCAACGCCCGGGGCTA
The DNA here is from genome assembly GCA_001664505.1 of Acidobacteria bacterium Mor1. Classification (GTDB taxonomy): domain Bacteria; phylum Acidobacteriota; class Polarisedimenticolia; order Polarisedimenticolales; family Polarisedimenticolaceae; genus Mor1. Next base: position 831,284 of record CP011806.1, on the reverse strand, counting down.
CCGGGACGCCCACCGCAAGATCGCCGACACCCTCAAGGCCGAGGGCCGGGAGGGGGACTCGGTTGCCGTGATGGATATCGGGCTGATCGGCTACTACGGAGGCCTGCGGGTGATCGATATCTCGGGGCTGACCGAGCCCCGGGTCGCCCGGGCGCCGGGTGGTTTTCTGGACAAGGTCTACCCGCCCGAGTGGATTCTCGATCAAGAGCCCCGATTCGTCGTGCTGGTCGAGCCGGGGTACCGTATCGATGCAAGGATCGCCGCTCATCCCCGCTTCGCCGCGGAGTACCAGCGGCGCACGTCCTACAACCAGCGCCGCTACTGGCGCCCGGCCGGGGACTACGAGTTGACGCTCTACGAGCGGCGCGCCGCGGAGGGGAGTGAGTGAGCAGTCGAGGGAATCGCACCTCCCGGAGAGGCCCTTTCCGCGGTGGCCCGGCCCGCAAGTGGGCGCCGCTCTGCTGTCTGGCGCTCGTGCTGGCCGGATGTCCCTCCGAGCCCGAGGACAACGGGGCGACGGTGAGCGATCCGCCGGCCGGGTTGCCCTCGGTCGAGGCGGGCAGCCTCCCCGAGGGTCCGCTCCTGGTTGACCGCGCCTCGGAGGCGGGGCTCGATTTCGTCCACTTCAACGGGATGTCCGGGGAGTACTACTTCGCCGAGAACATGGGGTCGGGCGCGGCGCTCTTCGACTACGACGGCGACGGGGATCAGGATGTCCTGTTGCTCCAGGGCGCCATGCTCGACCCGGCAAAGACCCCGGCTCAGGCGACCTTCCCCTGGAAGGAACAGGGCGCCCCGCGGGATCGCCTGTTCCGTAACGACTCCAGCGACGGCACGTTGCGCTTCGTCGACGTGACCGTCGGTTCCGGGCTCGGTTCCGGCGACTACAGCATGGGCGTGGCGGCCGGCGACATCGACAACGACGGGGACATCGACCTCTACGTCACCGGCTTCGGACCGAATCATCTCTACCTCAACCGAGGTGACGGTACCTTCGAGGACATCACCGGGTCCTCGGGCACCGGTGACGACCGCTTCGGTTCCAGCGCCGCGTTCTTCGACTACGACCGGGACGGGTTGCTCGATCTGTACGTGGCCAACTACACCACCTTCCGAGTCGACAATCACACGGTCTGCCGCACCCCCAGCGATCATCCGGACTACTGCTCGCCGGCGACCTTCTCGCCGGTCCCCGACCGGCTGTTCCGCAACCTCGGAGAGGGACGCTTCGAGGACCGCACTCTCGAGAGCGGGGTGGCCGCCGAGTTCGGCAACGGCCTCGGGGTGGTTGCCGCCGACTACGACGGGGACGGCTGGATAGACCTGTACGTGGCCAACGATCAGGTCGCAAACCAGATGTGGATCAACAAGCAGGACGGCACCTTCGAGAACGTCGCCCTGCTGGCAGGCGTGGCGTTCAACTTCGAGGGAACCCCCGAAGCGAGCATGGGAATCGACGCCGCCGACTTCGACGGCGACGGCGACGAAGATCTCTTCATGTCCCACTTCGCCGAGGAGACCAACACCCTCTACACCAATCTGGGAGGCGGGCTGTTCGAAGACCGGACCGCTCCCAGCGGCCTGGGCGGGCCCAGCGCACCCTTCACCGGTTTCGGCACCGCCTGGTTCGACCTGGACAATGACGGCTGGCTCGACCTGCTGGTGGCCAACGGTGCGGTCAAGATCGACGAAGCCCGGCTTCGTGCGGGGGATCCCTACCCGCTCGATGAGCGGAACCAGTTGTTCCACAACGTCGGAGGCCGGTTCGTCGAGGTCACCGGACGGGGCGGGGCGCTGGCGCTGAGCGCGGTCTCCCGCGGCGCCGCCTTCGGCGACGTGGACAACGACGGCGACATCGACGTGCTGTTGACCAACAACAGCGGGCCGGTGCGGTTGCTGATCAACGAGGCGGCGGCGGGTGCCCACTGGCTGGGTCTCCGCTTGATCGACCGCAAGGGGGGCCGGGATCAGCTCGGTGCCCGGGTCGCGGTCGAGCGGGACGGCCTCGCTCCGCTGTGGCGCCGGGTCCGCTCCGACGCGTCCTACTGTTCGGCCAACGACCCGCGTGTGTTGTTCGGGCTCGGGCAGCGATCCGGGGTCACCGGGGTGAGGGTCGAATGGCCCGACGGCAGCAAGGAACGCTTCGAACCTCCCGCCATCGACGCCTGGCACACGCTGGTGCAGGGCACGGGGAGTGCCGAGTGACCGTCGTCGGCCGATGGGCGTCGGGTTTGTTCGCCCTGACCCTTTTGCTGTCCGGTTGCGGCGGCGAAGCTGCACCGGATCAGGCTCTGGAGTTCGTTCCCTTCTCGGGGACGTGGCCGGTGGAGGAAAAACTCCCCAACGGACCGGACGCCGCCTCGAGCTGGGACCCGGGAGCGTGGCCGCTGCCACCCCTCGAGCCGGTTTCCACCGAAGGAATGGACGCTCCGATTGCCGAGCAGCTGACGGGCCTTCAGGAACGGGTCGAGACACTCCAGGGTGAGCCGGGCAGCTGCGGCGAGTTGGCCGAGGCCCAGGGCCGCTTGGGGATGGTTTACCTGGTCTACCAGTTCGACAGCGCCGCGAAAGCCGCGCTGGAAGGCGCGGCGATCCTGAACCCCCGGGACTTCCGCTGGCACTACTACCTGGGCCGGCTCGCCCGTCGCCAGAAACGCCTGGACGATGCCCGGCTGCACTACGCCCGCGCCGTCACCCTGCAGAGGGACGATGCCGCGGCGATCTGGTTGGCCTCGGTCTATCTGGAGCAGGGGGACGCGGAGACGGCAGGGAGGCTCGCCTCGACCGTCCTGAGCAGCGAGGAATCCGCGGCTGCCTACTACTGGATGGGGCGCGCCCTGGCCGCACGGAATGCGCCCCGCGAAGCCCTTGCCGGCTACCGGAAGGCTCGTGAGCTGCGTCCCGAGGGCGCCGGCATCGGCCACGCGATCGGGATGGCTTACCGGGATCTCGGCGACCTGGAAAAGGCGAAGGCGTTCCTTGCTGCGAACCGGCCCGGCACGTTGGCTCCGAGCGATCCCCATGAAATCGAGTTGATGAAGCTGGACCGCGGCCTGCAAGGGCGGTTGAAGTTGGCCAAGCGGCTACTTTCCGCCGGACGGTACGACGTCGGTGAGACCTACCTTCGTGGAATTCTCCAAGACGTTCCCGGACATGTCGCCGCTCGAACGAATCTCGCCGTGGCTCTCAACGAGCTGGGGCGCCCCGGCGAGGCCGAGGGAATCTATCGCGAGTTGATCGCTGAGGATGGCGGTTCGCCGGCGGTGCTCTACAACCTGGCGCTCATCGTCGGCGGCCGGGACCGGGACGAGGCGATCGGCCTGCTGGAACGGGCGGTCGACGCCGACCCCTCCGACGCGGATCTACATCGCGAGTTGGCCCGGTTGCTCCACGGGGCGGGTCGCAACGCCGAGGCCGCCGAGGGTTGGCAGCGGGCCGTCGAGGCGGACCCCTCGGCGCCGGATGCCCACGCCGGTTGGATCCGAAGCCTGAACGCGGCAGGCCGCAAGGCGGAAGCGCTGGAGCGCCTTACGGTTGCACGCAAACTGTTCCCCGCGGACGCGGCGATCGAGGATCTGGCCACTCAGATCGACTGACGACCGGCCCGCGCACCGTGGTACCATCAGGCCCCTCGCGCCTCGCTGCGCGCGATGGGCGCCGCCCCCCTGGGGGGCTTCCCCCAAAGACTCGACTTCGACTCGTACAATCGATACGGAGAGTGCATCGTCGATGGCCTCAGCCAACGAACGTTTCGTTCATCTGCATAACCACACGACCTACTCGTTGCTCGACGGCGCGCAACGGATCGACGAGATGACCAAGCGGGCTGCCGATGACGGGCAACCCGCCGTCGCCATCACCGATCACGGCAACCTGTTCGGCGTGATCGATTTCACGAAGAAGGCGAAGAAGGCCGGGATCAAGCCGATCATCGGGATCGAGGCCTACGTCGCGCCCGAGTCCCGCTTCGACAAGGCACCCCGCCAGCGTGGGCAGAAGCCCTACCACCATCTGGTGCTGCTGGCCGAGAACTACGCCGGCTACAAGAACCTGATCAAGCTGGCCTCGGCCGGATACCTCGAGGGCTTCTACTACCGCCCGAGGATCGACAAGGAGATCCTGGCCGAGCACTCCGAGGGACTGACCTGCCTCTCCGCCTGCCTGGCCGGGGAGATCCCCCAGTTGTTGATGGGCGACCAGTTCAAGGAGGCCCAGAAGGCGGCCGGCTGGTACCGGGAGGTCTTCGGGGAAGGGGGGTACTGGCTCGAGCTCCAGGATCACGGGCTGACCGAGCAGCTGCAGATCAACGAGCCGCTGGTCAAGCTGGGCAAGGAGATGGGCATCCCGGTGGTGGCTAGCAACGACAGCCACTATCTGCTGCCTGACGATCACTTCGCCCACGACGTGCTCTGCTGCATTCAGACCGGCAAGACGGTCAACGACACCAGCCGCATGCAGTACAGCAAGCAGCACTACCTGAAGAGTCACGACGAGATGAGCGATCTCTTCTCGTGGGTTCCGGAGGCGGTGCTCAACTCCGCACGGGTCGCCGATCGCTGCAACTTCTACATCGAACCCCAGGATAACCTGCTGCCGGAGTTCCCGGTGCCTGAGGGCTTCGACCTGGACGGCTACTTCGAGCACGTCGCCCGTGAGGGGTTGGCCGCCCGCAAGCAGCAGTTGCGGGGCGAGGAGGCTGCCGGCCGCCTGCAGCACCCCTTCGAGGAGTACGACAAGCGGCTCGAGGTCGAGATCAAGATCATCCGGGAGATGGGTTTCCCGGGGTACTTTCTGATCACCTGGGACTTCATGCGGGTTGCCCGGGAGATGGACATCCCGGTCGGGCCGGGGCGCGGCTCGGCGGCCGGGTCGTTGGTCGCCTACTCCATGGGCATCACCGACATCGACCCGATGCAGTACGACCTGCTGTTCGAGCGCTTCCTCAATCCCGAACGCGTGTCGATGCCCGATATCGATATCGACTTCTGCATGCGCAAGCGGGAGAAGGTGATCGAGTACGTCACCGACAAGTACGGCCGCCCGAACGTGGCCCAGATCATCACCTTCGGAACCATGGCCGCCCGCGCCGTCATCCGGGACGTGGGCCGGGGCCTCGAGATTCCCTACGCCGAGGTCGATCGCATCGCCAAGCTGGTGCCGGCGCAACCGGGCGTGGATATCACCATCGACGGGGCGATGAAAGAGGTTCCGGCGCTCAAGCAGGCCTACGACACCGAGCCGGACGTCAAGCAGCTGATCGACGTGGCCAAGCGCCTCGAAGGAGTGACCCGTCACGCCTCGACCCACGCCGCCGGCGTCGTGATCGCGCCGAAGCCGATCGTCGAGTTCGCGCCGGTCTACCGGGGCAGCAAGGATTCCGACGAAATCACGACCCAGTGGGCCAAGGACGAGGTCGAGGAGATGGGCCTCCTCAAGATGGACTTCCTCGGCCTCAAGACCCTCACCCTGATCGACGACGCCGTCAAGTCGATCGAACGGGTTACCGGCACCCGTCCGGACATGGACAACCTTCCGCTGGACGACCCCAAGGTCTTCGAGCTGTTCCAGAAGGCGCGAACCTCAGGCATCTTCCAGTTCGAATCCCAGGGCATGCGGGACATCCTGCGGCGGCTCAAACCGGACCGCTTCGAGGATCTCATCGCCCTCAACGCCCTGTACCGTCCGGGCCCCATCGGCGGCGGCCTGATCGACGATTTCATCAAGCGCCGCCACGGAAAGATCAAGGTCAAGTACCCGCACCCGCTGACCAAGGAGGTGCTGGAAGAGACCTACGGCGTGATTCTCTACCAGGAACAGGTGATGCAGATCGCCTCGAAAATGGGCGGCTACTCCCTCGGAGAAGCCGACATCCTTCGCCGTGCCATGGGCAAGAAGAAGGTCGAGGTGATGGAAAAGGAAGAGGAGAAGTTCACCGGCCGCGCCGAGGAGGCGGGGATCAAACGGGAGGACGCCAAGAAGGTCTTCGAGCTGATGGCGTACTTCGCCGGCTACGGCTTCAACAAGTCGCACTCGGCGGCCTATGCGCTGGTGGCCTTCCGTACGGCATGGCTCAAGGCACACCATCCGGTGCACTTCATGGCGGCGTTGCTGACCACCGAAAAGGGGAACACCGACAACGTCGTCAAGTACTTCAACGAATGCCGGGACATGGGCATCGAAGTGCTCCCACCCCACGTCAACGAGTCGATGCTCGACTTCACCGTCGCCGCCGACAAGCAGATCCGCTTCGGCCTGTCTGCGATCAAGGGAGTGGGCGAGGGCACGATCCAGGGCATTCTCGATGCGCGGGAACGCAAAGGGGAATTCCGCTCGCTCCACGGCCTGTGTAGCGAGCTGGACAGCAAGCACGTCAACCGCAGGGTGCTCGAGGCGTTGATCCAGGCCGGAGCGCTGGACAGCTTCGCCGATCATCGCAGCCAGCTCGCGGCGGTGATCGACTCAGCCCTGGAGTTCGGCCAGAAGCGCCGGGCCGATGCGGTGGCGGGGCAGAGCAGCCTGTTCGGCGGGGGCGGCGACGGCGCCGACGAGGAGCAGGAGTACCAGGAGTTGCTGCCCGACGTTCCCGAGTGGGACGAGAAGACCCGGTTGAGCCACGAGAAGGCGACCCTGGGTTTCTACATCTCGGGGCATCCGTTGGAGGGGCATCGCCAGGCGGTCCAGGACTTCGCCTCCCACAGCACCGCGGAGCTCAAGAACAACAGCGAGGGCACCAACGAGCTGGCCCTGGCCGGAATCATCACCGCCGTGCGGAAGCGTAAGTCCAAGAAGGGGGACTGGTGGGCCATCGTGCAGCTCGAGGATCTCGAGGGGCAGATGGAGGTGCTGATCTTCCCCCGGGCCTTCGAGGAGTGTCAGAACCTGCTCGAGGTCGACCGCCCGGTGCTGATCAGCGGCAAGTGCGAGGTCGAGGAGGAGAACATCAAGGTCATCGGCGACGCGGTCACGCCGCTGGACGCGATGCGCGAGGCCCGGGCCGATGCGGTCCAGGTCAAGCTGGACGGTGTCCTCGACGAGGAGATGGTGGACCGGGTGCGGGCGATGATCGAGGCCCACAAGGGCAGTGTGCCCCTTTTCTTCGAGGTACAGAAGCCGGGAGCCTTCCGGCTGATCGCCCGGGCGGAGACCAGCCTGGGGGTTTCCCCTTCCAAGGAGTTCACCGAGGCGATGAGCGGTCTGCTCGGTCCCGGGCGGGTTCGCTACCGGCTGGGGCCGCCGAAAAAGGCTCCGGAAAGGGAGTTCCGGCGGCGCCGGGAGGGGCCCAGCGCCTGATCCGGGCCGGATTGAACTGCTCTGGTGCGGGTGTTAGCATGACCGGCTTCGATCCCGGTCGTTTCCCGCCTCGCGTGCTCGGCCGCAAATCACGGTAGGTTAAGGAGTTTCCATGACGGGCAAAGGTCGCATGCTGTTCACCTCGGAGTCGGTTACCGAGGGGCACCCGGACAAGGTCGCCGATCAGATTTCCGACGCGGTGCTCGACGCGATTCTCGCGGGCGACCCGGCCGGCCGCGTGGCCTGCGAGACCCTGGTTACCACCGGTATGAGCCTGGTGGCCGGGGAGATCACGACCAAGGAATACGTCGATGTCCGCGGGATCGTGCAGAACACGATCAAGGAGATCGGCTACGACGACCCGGCGCTTGGTTTCGACTACGAGACCTGCGCGGTGCTGTCGACGATCAACGAACAGTCCGGCGATATCGCCATGGGCGTCGACACCGGCGGTGCCGGCGACCAGGGCATGATGTTCGGTTACGCCTGCCGCGAGACGCAGCAGCTGATGCCCCTGCCGATCACCCTGGCCCACCAGCTGACCCGCAAGTTGGCGGCGGTGCGCAAGGACGGCAGCGTCGGCTTCTTCCGTCCCGACGGCAAGTCCCAGGTCACGGTCCAGTACGTCGACGGCGTGCCCGAGAAGGTGACCGCGGTGGTCATCTCTACCCAGCACCATCAGGACGCGACCAACGAGCAGATCGAAGAGGCGGTCCGCGAGAGCGTGATCAAGCCGATCATTCCCGAGCAGTACATGTCCGCCGACACCAAGATCTACGTCAACCCCACCGGCCGCTTCGTCATCGGCGGTCCCCAGGGAGACGCCGGGCTGACCGGCCGCAAGATCATCGTCGACACCTACGGCGGCATGGGGCATCACGGCGGCGGTGCGTTCTCGGGTAAGGATCCCTCGAAGGTCGACCGCTCCGCCTCCTACATGGCCCGCTACATCGCCAAGAACCTGGTCGCTGCCGGCCTCGCCGACCGCGCCGAGGTGCAGCTTGCCTACGCCATCGGCGTCGCCGATCCGGTCTCGGTGATGGTCAACACCTTCGGCACCGGCAAGATGGCCGAGGAGAAGCTGTCGGAGTTGGTCCAGGAACACTTCCCGCTGACCCCCAAGGGGATCATCGAGCACCTGCAGCTCCGCCGCCCGGTGTACCGTCCGACCGCCGCCTACGGCCACTTCGGCCGGGACGAGGAAGGGTTCACCTGGGAGACGACCCAGATCGCGGAGAAGCTGCAAAAGCACGTCGGTGCCTGATTCCGGCCGATCCGGCGATCGACCCGGCCGGCCGTCAGGCCGCCGGGTCCGCTGGGTCCTCGCCGCTCTCGCCGCGGTCTGGCTCTTCGCCGGCCTGCGGCCGCTCCAGCCGGAGCTCGAGGTCGGCGTCCTGCACAGTCCGTTGGTCTCCTCGGTCGCCTTCGAGGTCGACGGGCCGCTGGTCCTGGCGCCGCCGGGACTGTTGTCGCTGACCCGCTACCCGCGGCATGCGCTGCAACTCCCGCTGAGTTCCGCCGAACGGCTGATGCTGCCCGCCCCCGACGGGAGCCGCTTCGGGTTCCGCGGGGTGGCCGGCCTGCAGGTCAATCACCCGCTCCGGGTCCAGCAGAAGACCGGCGGGCGCCCATTGACCGAGGTGCTCGCCGACGCGTTGGACGAGGTCGGCTCCGAGCTGAACCGCGAGGGCGGCGTGCGCCGGGCCACCGCGGCGCTGGCCCACGGTCTGGAGACCGGACTGGAGTCCCGGCTCGAGGCCCTCGGTATCGAACTCACCGGGTTCGAGCTGCGGGGCCTCGACTTCCTACAGGTCGCTGACGACGCAGACGTGCCGCTGCGTCCGTCGACCCGGGTGCTGGTCATCGGTCTCGACGGCGCCGACTGGGAGATCCTCGACCCGTTGATCGAGGCGGGCCGGGTACCGAACCTGGCCCGGCTGGTCGAAAACGGGACCCGGGCCAAACTGCTCTCGATCAATCCGCTGCTCTCGCCGGTGATCTGGACCTCGATCGCCACCGGTGTCGAACCCGGCCGCCACGGCGTCCACGATTTTCTCGTCGACGACGGTCAGGGCGGAGCCGCCCAGCCGGTCACGGCCGCCCAGCGCAAGGCCGCCGCGGTCTGGGAGATGCTCTCCCGCGCCGGCGCCACCGTCGGGGTCAACGCCTGGTGGGCGACTTGGCCGGCAGAACCGGTCAACGGCTACATGGTTTCGGACCGTATCGCCTATCAGCTGTTCGGCTACGAGGCGGACCCCGAAGACGCCCTGGGCAAGACCTGGCCCCCCGAGCTCTACGACGACGTGCTGAAGATGCAGGTCGACCCCGAGCAGGTCGACTGGGAGCAGGTGCTGCACTACCTCGACGGTCCGCGCACCCGCCGGGAGCAGTTCCCCGCCGAAGAGCAGGAGATGCTCGACGACCTGCGAACCCTGATCGCCTCGGGGGAGACCTACCTGCGGACCGCGCAGGCCTTCCACGAGGAGTTCGAGCCGGAGCTCGAACTGGTCTACTTCGAGGGAACCGACACCATCGGCCATCTGTTCATGCCTTACCGGCCGCCTCGCCGGCCGGGTGTCGACGCCCAACGCTTCGCATCGTTCAACGCCATGGTCGACCGCTACTACGAGACTGCCGATGCCTACGTCGGCAAGTTGCTCGAGGGGCGAGGGGAGGACTGGACGGTGATCGTGATCTCCGATCACGGGTTCGCCTCCGACGCGACACGCCCCCGGCTCACCGACCCGCGGATCGGCCACGGTCCTGCGGCCGACTGGCACCGGCGCTTCGGCACCTTGATCCTCTCCGGGGCCCATGTGCGGCCGGGGCATCGGTTGGGCGAGGCCAGCATCTACGACATCGCGCCGACCCTGCTGGCGCTGTTCGGCCAGCCCGTACCCCGTTCCTGGCCGGGCCGGGTACTGGGTGAGGCCATCGAGCCGGAGTTCTTCGAGCAACACCCCGTTCGTTTCCGCCAGGTGGACCCGCCTCGCGAGTTGATGGCCGGTCAGATCGACGATCCAGCCGCCGGCGACCTGATGGCCAAGCTTCAGGGCCTCGGCTACATCGGAACCGATGCCGGCGCCGAGGGCGGCGGTTCACGGAACAACGAAGGGGTGGCGTTGATGGGAGAGGGACGCTACGTCGAGGCCGAGGCGCTGTTCCGCGAAGACCTGCAGGGTTCTCCCGACAACCCCTCGCTGCTGGTCAATCTGGCGCTCGCTCTGCGCTATCAGGGCAAGGGGGATGAAGCGGAGCCCTTCCTCGAGCAGGCGTTCGGGTACACCACCTCCCGCAGGTCGGCAGGGCACGTGTTGGCGGAGCTGGCCATCGAGCGTGGTGAGCTGGAGCGGGCCGAGGGTTACCTGCGCAAGGTGTTGGAGGTCGAGCCCGAGGCGGCCGCGGTTCGCACCACCCTGGGCACGGTGCTCGACGGCCGGGGCCGGCCCGATGAGGCTCGGCGGGAGTTCGAGGAGGCGGCCCGGCTCGACCCCGATAGCGCCAAGCCCCGCAACCACCTGGGGGCCATCGCCCGGGAACGCGGCGACGACGCCTCCGCCGAGCGCTGGTTCCTCGAGGCGATCGAAGCGGACCCCTACTACGTCGGCGCCTACAACAACCTGGCTCTGGTCTACCAGGACCGGGGAGAGTTGGACCGTGCGATCGATCTCTATTCCCGCGCCCTGGGCAAGGTACCGAACAACTCGGTGGTCCTGAACAACCTGGCCAGCCTGCACTACGCCCGCGGCGAGACCGAGCGTGCTGCAGAACTCTGGATTCGCGCGGTCCAGGCCGATCCCGGCTACGCCTCACCCCTGAACAACCTGGCGGGAGTCCGCATCTCCCAGAAGAACTACCGGGACGCCGAGCAGTTGCTGGCCCGGGCCCTCGAGGTCGATCCGGACTACGGCGACGCCCGGATGAACCTGGCGTTGATCCACTGGAACCGGGGAGACTGGGCATCGGCCAGGGCGGAGCTGCGGCGTGCGATCGAGGATCCCCGAGCGCGGCCCCGGGCGTTGTTCCAGGCGGGCATGCTGGAGCTCGAACAGGGGAACTTCGAAGCCGGGGTCGAGCATCTCGTCGCAGCCCGGCAGGCGGGTGTCGGCGGGCCCCAGCTGCTCAATCCGCTGGGCGAGGCCTACCGGCGGCTCGGTCGCGAGGCCGACGCCCGGGCGACCTGGGAAGAATCCCTGCGCATCGATCCCCGCCAGCAGGGCCTGCGAGAGTACCTGGACGGGGCGCGCTAGGCCGCCTCGCGGGGCGCCCTGACGCTAACTCGGAACGTAGAGCAGCAGGTAGATCCCGATCAGGCCGAACAGAACGTTGGGCGCCAGGGCGGCCAGCAGGGGAGGCAGCAGGGTCTCGAGCCCCAGGGCGTTGAAGATGGCGAAGGTCGCCCAGTAGACGATGACCAGCAGGATGGCGACCCCCAGTCCGTAGAGTGAACCCCGCCGGCCGACCCGGAAGGCGAAGGGGAGTCCCAGCAAAACCATCACAAGCGGGGTCAGCGGCTGGGCGAACTTGCCGAAGTACGCGACCCGGAGCCGGGTGGTGTCGTAGCCGTTGGTCTCGAGGGCTCCGATCTGCTCCTGGAGCTGGGCCAGGGTCAGGTGCTCGTCGAGGTCACCGCTCCCGCCCATGCTGCGGCTCTCGCTTCGTTCGAAGTTGGCCGGGGCATCCAGTTCGAGGGTTCGGTCCGGGCCGGCCTCGTTGACCCCGATGCCCTGCTCGGGGAAGGTGCGGTACCAGCCTCCCTGGAGCTTCCAGTTGGAAGTCTCGCCTCCCACCGCGGCTGCCAGGTCAGGGACGTACTGGGCGGTATCGCTCTGATGGTGTTCGACGATCCGGGGCCGGCTGCCCGAGCGGTCCAGCTCGAACACGCTCAGACCCTGGAAGATCCGCTTGCCCGGGTCGAACAGCCGGTAGTGGTACAGCCGCGAGCCTCCGGTGCCGAAGGCCCAGCGTCCTCCTGCGGTCATCCGGGAGATCGGCGTGCGGTCGAGGATCATGTCCTTCAGTTCGGCGGCCTTGCGGCTGGTGGTCGGCACGATGGCCCAGCCGACCGTCACCGGGTCCTCGGACCAGGGCAGCTTGATCGGTAGCTCCGCCTTGTCCCGCACCAGGAACATCCCGCCGCAAACCAGCAGGGTGAGGAACAGAACCGGCAGGGTCACCCGGCGCATGGAGACGCCGCTGGATTTGATCGCGGTCAGCTCTCCGGTCCGGGTCAGCACGGTGATCGCCACCATCCCGCCGATGAGGCAGGCGATGGGCAGCACCAGGTTCAGCATGCTGGGCAGCGCGTAGGCCAGGTAGCTGAGCAGGATGTCCCAGCCCAGGTCGTTCTTCATCACCCCGTCGACCAGTCGCTTGGTCTCGACGATGGCGGTGATCAGGTAGGCGACGACCAGGGAGAACCCGGTCATGCGCAGGTACTGCAGGCTGACGTAGCTGTCCATGCGGCGGAAGAACCGCCTGGGAGTCCCGGCGATGGCGGCCAGCGGGTCGCTGGCGACTTCGAGTTCCGCATCCGGCTGGGGAAGGGGACCCGAGGGTGCGGGATGGGCCGTCGGCACCGGCTGTGTCGAAGGCGAACGCCGGGCGAAAATGGCGCGAACCCGGTCGGTCCAGCTGCGGCCGCCGACCGCCTGGTGCAACCGCCAGTGAGCGTAGGCCGCCCAGGGGATGATCACGAAGCTTGCCGCCCAGGGGCCCAGCCACGGGGGAATCCGCCCGGTGGTCGCCTGCTTGATCATCACGGTGAAGACCACGTAGTAGACCAGGATCACCACGATGCTGAGGGCGAAGCCGGCGCCCTTGCCCGAACGCGCCCGGATGATGCCCAGGGGCACCGCCAGGATGCAGAACAGGAGCGAGGCCATCGGCAGAGCGATGCGCCGGTGGAATTCGATCTCGACGGTGCGGATACGGGCTTCCCGCATCAGGTGGTTGTCGGCATTCTGGGCGTAGGCTGTGCGGCGCTCCTCGAGCAATTCTCCGGCGGTCATGTCGGTGACCACCCGGTTCTGATCCGGTTCCAGCAACTGGGTCAGCATGGTGGCGGCGTCGAGTTGGCGGACCTGCCGGTCGAAGTCGACGATCTGATAACCGTCGGTGTCCCGTTCGTCGTAGGCGTAGAGCACCCCGTCATGGAGGTGCAGCTCCAGTTTGCCGGAGCCGTCGGGTAGGGGAACCAGGTCCCCATGGCGGGCCAGGATCAATTCGGCGCCGGAACTGCCCTGGCGGCGCAGATGAACCATCACCCCTTCGAGCTTCTTGCTCTCCCCGCTGCCGATGTTGTCGACGAACATCACCACGTTGCGCACCTGGTCGTAAAACACGCCCGGGCGCAGGTCCGAGGCCAGGTTCGAGGCGAAGATCATCTGGCCGCGGATCGTTCGGGCGGCATAGTTGGCATGGGGAACCACGACGAAGTAGACGAAGAGCGACAACAGCGATCCCAGCAATCCATAGACCAGTACCGGACGCATCAGCTTGCCGGGACCATGGCCGGCGCTCTGGAGGGCGACCCACTCGTGGTCTGCCGACATCCGCCCGACCGCGATCATCGTGGCGAACAGCGCGGCCATCGGAATGGTCATGACCAGGATGCTGGGGATCTGCAGGACGAACATCTTGGTGGTCAGGCCCCACCCGAGGTTCTTCGACAGGGCCGTCTCGGCCACCAGGAAGAACGCGTTCATCAGCAGCAGGAAGTTCCAGAGCAACATGCCGAGGGCAGTCGGACCGGCCAACTCGGACCAGACGTAGCGATTCCAGCGGAAGCTCGAGAACATCGGGGCTAGTTTAACGCCCGGCGAACCTGGGCGCCGCACTGTTCGGAGGAACTCGGGGAGCCGACGCCGGGTGCAACGGCGGTGGCGCGTAGGTAGCCAAAAGGGGCCGGGAAAGGGGAGTCCGGGCTGGGGTGAGATTGCCCTGTTCTCAGATCTGAATCCCTGGCTGCCCAGGCTCTCCGATTCCTTTGGCGGCGATCGACTTTGGCAGCGTCCGCTCGCTCGCGGCACGCGGCCTTGGAATCTCCGGGATGGTCGGCCGGAGTTGCGCACTCCCTCGTGCATTCCCACCAGGAGCGTTCGGCGCGACTTGGCGCTTCCTAACAAGACCGGCCAGTGTCTCCGCGAGCGGGCCCGTCTGTCTGGGGAGGGAGTCCCGCCTTGGGGGGCTCGAGGCAGGGTCGCCTCAGTGATAAACGTTACGTCCGATAATGTATGTTATGTAAACTCAGCATGATTTGGCTGGGATTCCGGGGGAGGCTTTCTCAGGGAATCTCGTCGTTCTGAGATCGCCAGGCCGCTCGGTGAACGAAGCTCCCCAGGCGCAGTTCCCCTTCTTTCTCGTTGCCCAATCCTGCATCTAGCGCGTTCGATCCCAAGGGCCGATGGCTGCGTGTGTCGCCTTGGTCGCTGCTCTGATCCCTCGGGCCAAGGAGCTTGCCGGCCGGCTCGGCCGTCAACTCACAGCGTTTGCCAGACCAAAACAGCCTGGCTACGAGCCACCCCTCGCGTGACCCGTCGAGACGCCCAATGCCGGCGGATGCGCTCTTCCTAGCGACGACTGGCAAACTGTCTGCCTGCCGACCCGAGTCGGTGCCCGGTTGATGTGGTCCGTGGGACCAGTGAGCTCTGACACCGGGAGCTGTTTTGCCTCCCTTGGTCGCTGGCAGCAAATGGAGGTCGGTCTCAAGCTCATGTCCGTGCCTTGGATTGCACCTCCATCACTGGGGCTCGAAACGCGTGCGACGAACCGACGCGTGGCTCAATGGTCGGTCCTGCGAGTGGTGGAAACGGTGTTTCATTGACTCACGCCAAGATGCCTCAGGATCGATAACAGCTCCCGGCATCCGACCCGGCCGGCGCGCGTACCTGTCGACCCGGCGCGACTCTGACGAGCGACGTCGTGATGAGTGCAACAAAAAAGGGCCGCCCGAAGGCGGCCCTTGGAGTATTCGTTGGTGTGGGCGGTCAGGCGTCTGACTGCCCTGCCTCAGCTTCTACCGGCCCGGCGGCCTCGGCTTCGGTCTCGGAAACCAGCCGGTCCAGCACGCGCTTCAGAGCGTCGATCAGCTCGGTCTTCTCGACCTCGGGCTTACGGAAGGTCAGGCTGAAGCGGAAGTCTTCGTCCTCGGGCTTGTAGCGGTAGGTGTAGTGCCGGGCCCGCCGAGGGGGCCGGGTGCCGGAGTCCCGGGTGTACTGCCGGGCCTCTTCACGGGTAATGCCCTGGGAGTCGATCTTGTCGATCAGGGCGTGCATCCGCTCTACCGTGGGCTGCCGGACGATCTGGAGCAGCATCGACTTGCTGGTGATGTCGGCCTGCCGACATCGCTCCTGGATCTCTGTCGGCAGTCGATTGAGGCTCAGGGCCTCGGTGATCACCGTGCGCGACTTGCCCAGCTTCTTGGCGATCTCCTCATGGGTGTAGCGGAACTGGTCGCTGAGGCGCTGGATTGCGGCGGCCTCTTCGAACGGGGTCAGATCCTTGCGCTGGAGGTTCTCGATCAGCGAGATCTCGAGCATGCCCCGGTTGTCGACGTCGACCTCGATGCAGGGCACCTGGTGCAGGCCGGCCAGCTTCGCCGACTGGTAGCGGCGCTCGCCGGCGATGATCTGAAACCGGCCCTCGTGGCTGCGTACCAGGATCGGTTCGAGAATCCCCTTCTCCTTGATCGAGCTGACCATCTCAGACAGGTCACCGAAGTGCTGCCGAGGCTGCTGCGGGTTGGGGACGATGCTCTCGATGTCGATCATGCGCCCGATCGAGGGAGACCGCTGTGAGGTGATCTCCTCGACGAAGTGGCTGTCGTGGCGCATGGTCTTTTTCTGGGGAAGGCCTCGTAGCTTAGACACGGCCAATCACCTCCTCGGAAAGGCTGTAGTACTCGCTCGCACCCGAGGAACGGGGCGAGAAGGAGAAGATGCTCTGCTTGTAGGCGGGGCTCTCTTCGAGCCGCACGCTCTTGCTGATGGTGGTGCGGAAGACCTTCGAGCCGAAGACCTTCTGAATCTGCTCTCGGATATCCCGGGCCAGAACCGTACGGCGGTCGTGGAGGGTTACCACGACGCCGAGGAACTCCAGGTCCGGGTTGGGGCGCGCCTTGATCTTCTCGTAGGTGTCGAGGAGATCGTCGGTCCCCTCCAGCGCGTAGTAGGACGACTGGATAGGCACGATCAGGTGCGTCGCGGCGACCAGGGCGTTGACGGTCAGGATGCCCAGCGCCGGCGGCGTGTCGATCACCACGTAGTCGTAGAAATCGCGCACGGCGTCGAGCTTGTCCTTGAGCCGGAAATGACTGTCGAACTCCGAGATCAGCTTCGCCTCGGCCTTGGCCAACGAGATGCGTGAGCCAATCACGTCGAGCTCGGCCAGCTCGGAGGTGCGGATCACTTGCTCCGCGGTGACCTGGGGATCGACCAGCAGGTCGTAGATCGACATGTCGACCTGCTCGGCGTCCAGATAAGTGAGGGTGGCGTTTCCCTGCGGATCCATGTCGATCAGCAGGGTCTTGAGGTTCTTCTTTGCCAGGCCGGCCGCCAGATTGATCGCGGTCGTCGTCTTACCGACTCCCCCTTTCTGATTGGCGATGGCGATGATCATCGACATGAGCGGACCTCGTCAGGGGTGCCGGCCCGGGGCATTTCTGGAGGGGTGACCGCCATATGCTGCGCACCGGGGTGTCCGTAACCCCAGGATGTTGGGAGTACGCGACACGAGTGTAGACAGGCCCCGCCGACGTGTCAAGGCGGATGTCGGCGGCGCTGGAAGAAATCGATTAGGAGGTCGCAAAGCGGGCGATGGGGCTGAACGCAGCTCCCCGTCGGTTGGGGGCGAGCTACATCTCGTATTTGCCGAGTTCGTCGGCGTCGACCTGCTCCAGCCAGCGGCGCAGCCGCTCGGTTTCGGCCGAGACCGCGTCCCCTCCCGAGCCCGAGGACTTGTCCAACACGATCTGCTCGACGAAGATCGGTGCATCGACCCGCAGGGCCAGGGCCATGGCGTCGCTGGGGCGTGCGTCCACCACCACCGCCCCGTCACCCTGGCGCAGGTGGATCGAGGCGTAGAAGGTGTTGTCGCGCAGATCGGTGATCACGATCCGCTCGACCTCGGCCGAGAGTTCCTCGATGGTGTTGCGCAGGAGGTCGTGGGTCATCGGACGAGGAGAGACCACCTTCTCCAGCTGCTGGGCGATGGCGTTGGCCTCGAAGATTCCGATCCAGATGGGGAGGACCTGGGCGCCTTCCTGATCGCGCAGCACGATGATCGGCATGTTCGACACCGGGTCGAACATCAAGCCCTTGACCTTCATCCGAATCGACATGGGTCTCGGTCCCCTCCCCGGCACTGTGGGCGTACTTGCCTCGCCGCCGGAGTTTCTATGCTCCGCTGCGAAGGCCAATTATTACGGGTGGTCGGGGAAGGGTCAAGAAACCGGGGTGACCTGGCGCCCCCGCAGGGAGAACGGAGTGCTCTCCACGATCTCGAGCCGCTCGAGCCGGCCCGGAGCGGTCTCCCCGTCGAAGATCACGACCCGGTTCTCAGGGGTCCTGCCGGTCCAGCGCTCGGCGTTGGTCTTCGAGGGCCCCTCGACCAGCACCTCGACCTCGCGACCGATCCAGCGGCGCTGACGGCGCTCCTGAATCGATTTCTGCAGCGCCTGGAGCCGTGCCAGGCGCTCCGCCTTCTCTTCCTGGGGGACGTTGTCCACGAGCTCCAGGGAGGCGGTGCCCGGGCGGGGCGAGTAGGCGAAGGAATAGCAGCTGTCGTACTCCACCTCGCGGAGCAGCGACAGGGTTTGCTGGAAGTCCTCTTCGGTCTCGGTGGGGAAGCCGACGATGATGTCGGTCCCGAAGGTGATCTGGGGGATCCGTGCCCTGAGCGCCTCGATCTTCTCCAGGTAGCGCTCCCGGGTGTATCCTCGGCGCATCGCCTTGAGCACCTCGGTGCTCCCCGACTGCACCGGAAGGTGCAGGTAGGGGCACACGATCGGCCGGCAGGCGGCCATGGCATCCATGATCGCGTCGGTCATCTGGGCCGGGTGCGACGTGGTGAATCGCAGGCGGCGAATGCCCTCTACCTCGGAGGCGGCGTGGAGCAGTTCGGCCAGGGTATTGCCCTCCGGATCCCGGTAGGCGTTGACCGTCTGTCCCAGGAACTCGATCTCGTAGGTCCCCCGCTCGGCCAGCGAACGAACCTCGGCCAGGACCTGGTCCATGGGCCGGTAGACTTCCCGGCCGCGAGTCGTCGGCACGATGCAGTAGGTGCAGCGGTGGTTACAGCCCTCGATGATCGTGACGAACGCCTTGGCGCTGTGGGGGCCTTCCCGGCGAATCCGGTCGAAGGGGAACTCGATCGAGTCCCGGCGGTACTCGGTGTCCACGGTGCGCTTGCGCACGGTCTCACCGCGTAGACGGCGCACCGTCTCGGGGAGTGAGCCGGTGGACCTGGGCCCCATCACGAAATCCACATAGGGAGCCCGGCGGAAGATCGCCTCCCCTTCCTGCTGGGCCACACAACCGCAGACCCCGATCAGCAGCTCGGGACGGCGGTTCTTGATCGCGCGGATACGGCCGAGGTCGCTGAACATCTTCTCGGCCGCCTTCTCGCGGATCGAGCAGGTGTTCAGCAGGATCACGTCCGCATCCTCGGCGGACTCCGCTTTCGTGTAGCCTTCGGCGTGAAGGGAGCCGGCCAGCTTCTCGGAGTCGTGGACGTTCATCTGGCAGCCCCAGGTTTCGATGTAGTATCGCCCCTGGGGCTGCTTGTCCGATGCGTTTCCGGCCACGGCGTTTCTCTCTAGAGGACGGGCTCCGCTCAGGAGTTGCTTTCCGGGTCGACGTAGGCGGGAGCCTCGCCGCCGGTCGGCGTCGCGGTCTGGTTGTCCTCGGACGGGGTGTCGTCGTCCTGGTGGTTGATCAGGTCCTTCAACTCCTTGCCGGGTTTGAAGTACGGGATCCGCTTCTCGGGCACTTCCACCCGGTCGCCGGTCTTGGGATTCCTCCCCTGACGCGAGCGCCGGCGGCGTACCCGGAAGCTGCCGAATCCGCGCAGCTCGATCTTGTCGTCATGCTGAAGCGCGTCGACGATCGACGAGAACACCGTGTTCACGATGATCTCCGCGTGCTTCTTGCTGACGTTCGAGACGCGGACGACTTCTTCCACCAGGTCCGCCTTGGTCATCCGAGTTCACCCTCCCCCGTCATGTCCTGAGACGCCGGTTTCAGTCCTGCTTCTCTTCGCTGTCGTCGGCTGCCGCTTCCTCGGCGGGAGCCTCTTCGGCGGAAGCTTCCGCCGGAGCGTCCGCAGCCGCCTCGGCGGCCGGGGCCTCCTCGGCAGATGCTTCGCTCTCGGTCGGCCGCAGCACCGCGGCGCTCATCAGGTCACCGAAGGTGGCGCTGCCGTCACTGGATTGACCTTCGACGTAGCTCTGGACGGCCTGGGCTTCTTCGGCACCCTCGGCGCCCTTGATCGACAGGCCGACCTTCTTCTCGACGGCATCCATCTTGATGATCTTGACCTTGACCTCCTGGTCGATCCGCACCACGTCTTCGGGCTTGTCGACCCGGTCCTGGGACAGCTCGGAGACGTGGACCAGGCCCTCGATCTCCTCGTGGAGCTGCACAAAGGCGCCGAACTCGGTAATGCGAACCACCTTGCCCAGCAGCACGTCGCCGACCGCGTGGCTCTTGAAGAAGTCTTCGAGCACGTTGGGCTGCAGCTGCTTGACACCCAGGGACAGGCGCTGGTTCTCGGAGTCGATCTTGAGAATGACCGCCTCGACCTCATCTCCCTTCTTCAGTACCTCGCTCGGATGCTTGATCCGGCGGGTCCAGGAGAGGTCGCTGATGTGCACCAGGCCGTCGATGCCTTCCTCGACTTCCACGAAGGCGCCGAAGTCGGTGATGTTGCGCACGCTACCGGTGATGTTGTCGCCGATGCGGTACTTGGTGTTGATCAGATCCCAGGGGTTGGGCTCGGTCTGCTTGAGACCCAGCGACAACCGGCGGGCTTCCTGGTCCACCTCGAGGACGACGCACTCGACCCAGTCGCCGACGTTGAGGATCTTGGAGGGGTGCTTGACCCGCTTGGTCCAGGACATCTCGGAGACGTGGATCAGGCCCTCGACCCCTTCCTCGACCTCGACGAAGGCGCCGTAGTCGGTCAGGCTGACCACCTTGCCGCGGATACGCAGGGCCGCCGGGTACTTGGTCGGGACCAACTCCCAGGGATCTTCCTGCAGCTGCTTGAAGCCGAGGGAGACACGCTCGCGCTCACGGTCGTACTTGAGCACGATGACGTCCACTTCGTCGCTGATCTGGAACTTCTCCGAGGGGTGGCTGATACGGCCCCAGGACATGTCGGTGATGTGCAGCAGGCCGTCGAGGCCGCCCAGGTCGATGAACGCACCGTACTCGGTGAGGTTCTTGACCACCCCGCGGAAGATCTTGCCTTCCTCGAGGTCCTCGAGCGTTTTCTTCTTCTTCTCGGCGTTCTCCTCCTCGAGGATCGCCTTACGCGAGAGGACGATGTTGCCGCGACGTTTGTTGACCTTGATGACCCGCGCCTGGAACTCGTGGCCGATCAGGCTTTCCAGGTTGCGTACGGGACGGACGTCGACCAGCGATCCGGGCAGGAACGCCGGGAGGCCGATATCCACCTTGAGACCGCCCTTGATCCGGTCGACGAAACGGCCGGTGACCGGCTCGCCGGTCTCGTAGGCCTTCTCGACGTAGTCCCAGACCTTGAGGCGCTCGGCCTTTTCCTTGGACAGCACGACGTAGCCGTCGGCGTCCTCGGTCTTCTCGAGCAGCACGTCGATCTTGTCGCCGGGGTTCACCTCGATATCGCGGCCCCGTCCGCGGAACTCATCGATGTCGATGACCCCTTCGGACTTGTAGCCGATGTCGACGATGACCTCTTTGTCCAGCACCTTCATCACGGTACCGGTGACGACCGCTCCCTCCTTGAGGGTCTTGACCCCCTCCTCGAACTTCTCGAGGACGGCGCCGAAGTCTGCGAGTTCTTCGAACTCGTCGACAGGGTGCTGCGCCGGCGCGGCGGTCTTGACTTCAGGCGCGGCGGCCTGATCGGTGGGAGCTTCGGAGGCCGCTTCGGTGACGACGGCCTCGGGGTTCGGATTCTGCTGCTCGGTGTCCATAAGGGTTAGGTCTCAACCTCCAGATACGGCGGACCCCCCAATGGGTCCGACCGGTTTTCCCGCCAGTCGGCGTGGAGACGGAAAGGAACGTCCAACTACGTGATTAGAAACGTGTTAGCCGTGCCCAGCAAACAAGCCATGCTAGAGAAGCGGTCGCGATGTGTCAAGACAAGGGATGCGTTTTCAGAGGATTACGGCCGTTTGCCCGATTTCTTCTCGGTGGCCGCCGCCCGCTTGAGCCGGGCCACCTCGGCCTCGGTCAGGGGGCGCACTTCGCCGACCGCCAGCTTGCCCAGGGAGACGCCGCCGAGGCGGATCCGGCGGAGCTTCGAAACCGGGTGGCCCACGGCGTCCATCATGCGGCGCACCTGGTGCTTCCGGCCCTCGGAGATCGTGATCTGGACCCACGCGTTGGTTCCCGGCCGGGCGATACGGGCCTCGGCCGGGGCGGTCTTGCGTCCATCGATGCGGACGCCGTTTTCCAGACGACGCAGGTCGTTGGCCTCGGGGACCCCCCGGACCTTGGCCAGGTAGGTCTTGGGCACCTTCTTGCTGGGGTGCATCAGGTTGCGGGCCAGGTCTCCATCGTTGGTCAGGATCAGCAGGCCCTCGCTCTGCATGTCCAGGCGGCCGACGGGGAAGACTCGCTCCTTGCTGCGTTTCAACAGGCCGGCGACGGTGGGGCGGCCTTCGGGATCGTCCATGCTGGTCAGCACGCCCTTGGGCTTGTTCAGCATCAGGTAGACCGGGCGCTCGAAGCCCTTGATCCGCTTCCCGTCGACCTTGATCGAGTCCTCAAAGGGATCGACACGGGTACCCAGGCGGGTAATCACGGTCCCGTTGACGGTGACCCGGCCCGAGGAGATCAATTCCTCGGAAGCCCGGCGGGAGGCGATCCCGGCCCGGGCCAGGATCTTCTGCAGGCGTTCCACTAGTGGTCCGGGCCCGCCTGGGGCAACTCCAGCAGCTCACGGTCGGTAGGGATCGCCGGATCCTCGGGAGCGGACTCCCCTTCCGGCGCGGCCTCGGGTTCGGCCGCGGCTTCGACCGCCTCGCTGCCCGCCTCGGACGCCGTCGCGGCCTCGCCGGCCTCCCCGGCAGCATCGGTCTCCGCCGGCTCGTCTTCCTCGGCGAAGGCCGCGGCCTGACGCTCTTCGAGCAGTCCCACCACCTCTTCGAACTCCTCCATCTCGGGCAAGTCACCGAGGGTGTTGAGGCCGAAGTGGACGAGGAAGTCCTTGCTGGTGCCGTAGAGGATCGGGTTCCCGATCACCTTCTTGCGGCCCATCATGCGAACCAGCTTCTTTTCCAGCAGGTTCTTCAGGGGCCCGGAGGAGTCCTTGCCGCGGATCGCCATGATCTCGGGGCCGGTGACCGGCTGGCGGTAGGCCACGATGGCCAGGATCTCGAGGGCGGCCGGCGACAGCCGGGTTCGATTCTGCTCGCGAAAGAAGCGGCGGACCCAGGCGCCGAGCTCCGGCCGGGTCGAGATCTGCGCCCCTCCGGCGACGTGCTCGACCCGCAGACCGGCACCCTCGTTCTCGAACCGCTCGTCCAGCTGTTTCATCGCCTGACGCACGTCGTCGGCGTTGACCCCGCTGAGCGAACGGGAGATCACCTTGGCCTGTACCGGCTCGCCGGCGGCGTAGAGAATGGCCTCGACGACGGCCACCAGCTCTTCGGCGGACGGAGTCTCGGTTGCGCGGTCGCTCAATGTTCCTCCTCGGTGGAAGCGCCACCGGCCACCGAGTACTCGCCGCCGGAGTCGGGGCCGGCCTCTTCGTCGGTGTCTTCCCGCAGGGCAATGCGAATCTCGCCGAACAGCTTGCGCTGGAAGGCGACGATCATGCGCAGTCGCATCATTTCGAGCACGGCCAGGAAGACACCGATGCCTTCGAGGCGGGTCTCCAGACCGTCGAGCAACTCGGTGAGCTCCATCGAGCCCTTCTGCTCCAGACGGTCGGTCAACCAGGCGATCTTGTCGGCGACCGAGACGTCATCCCGCTTGAGACGCAGCCGGGCCTCGTCGCCCAGACGGCCCAGGAGCTTGCGGAAGGCGCTGACCAGATCGAAGATCTCGACCTTGAGCAGCTCCTCGTCGGCGAACTCCTCGGCCACCTTGCCGTTTCGGGTCCAGACGAGGCCTCGCAGGCTGTCGATCGCCTGCAGGTTCTCGGCGGCCTGCTTGAAGCGCTGGTACTCCTGGAGCTGCTGGGCCAGTTCGGCCCGTGGATCTTCGCGCTCCTCTTCCTCGTCGGTCGGGTCGGGGGGCAGCAGCATGCGCGACTTGATGTGCATCAGCGTCGCCGCCATCACCAGGTATTCCCCGGCGACCTCGAGGTTCAGCTCCCGCATCAGGTCGAGGTGTTCGTTGTACTGCCGGGTGATCTCGATGATCGGGATGTCGGTGATGTCGACCTCGTTGGCCCGCACCAGGTGCAGCAACAGGTCGAGAGGTCCCTCGAAAGACTCGAGCCGCACACGGTAGTCCTCGGCAGAGCTGCCCTGTTTCTCGGGTGTGCTCTGTTCGGGGCTACGGGCGGCCGGTTCTTCGCTCATGGACTCCCTTCGCTGGCCGTGCCCGGAATGCTCTCCCGGGGCCGGTCATTCTGCTTTCAGATCACGCGGGGGCGGGCCGATCCGGCGCCGCGCGAGGGTAGCGCCGGGGGTCCGTTGCGGACCACCGACCGGGCGCGAAATCTACCACGGCACCCCCTGGGGGTCAACGCGAGCCGGCACGCTCCCGGGCCTGGGCGACCTGCTTGTCCAGCTTCTTCTGGGAGCCTCGGCAGACGTGCCGGGCGGCGCTCCGCACGAGGTCGAAGATCCCCTCGTCCCGCACGCGTTCCCGCATCATCGATTCGTCCTCGCTGAGCCCCCGCGGCCGCGCCTGGGTCCGCACCGCGATGCGGTTGCTGCGAATGCTCTCGCCGGGGTCTCCGGCCAGCCGGAAATCGAGACCGACCCGGACGGTGAAGATCGCGGTGAACTGGTTGCGGTTCTGCGGCTCGTCGGCCTGCACGCTGGCCCCGAGGCTCAGGTCATGTTCGACATGCTCTTCGTACTGGCTGAGGACCACCCGCAGCAGCAGGTCCGCCGGCTCCGCCTCCTTGTAGGGGGAAACGTCGCTGTAGCAACCGTCGGCGCGCAGCTTGAGCAACAGGTCCGAGAGCACGGTCTGGCGCAGGGTGTCCGGTCCGCCGGCCCGGTCGAACGCGACGTCGACGGCGAGGTGGTACGGGAACGGATCGGCCGCACATACCGGGCCGGCCAGTGCCAGCGCCAGCAGCGGGATGGCGATGCAAAGCTTCTTGGAACTCACGCAGACAGTTTGCCCCAGCCGAGGAGGCGGGACAACCCGTGGGCTCAGCAGCGGAAGACGAGCTTGACCATGCCCAGGCTGACCTGATCGCCGTCCTTGATCGCGTGACTGCGGCCGGTTTCGAGCTTGTCCCCGTTGACGAACGTGCCGTTGAGAGCGCCGACCTCTTCACTGATGAAGTAGCCCCCACCCTGGCGGACGATGCGGGCATGGCGCCGGGACACGCTGCGCTTGATGTCGGCGCTGGTCAGGTCGACATCCGGCTTGAGGTCGGTTACGGGATCGTAGCGGCCGATCAGGGTTTCGTCGCCGCTGAACTCGAACAGGGAGCTGTCCTCGATGCCCTCGAGGCGGCAGGCTCCGCCCAACGCCGGGTTGGGAAGCGGCGGCCCGTCGGGAGTCGCAGACCCGGCCGCGACCGCGTCGGGTACCGGCGCGAACCCCGGAACCGCGGCAGCCTCCTCCTGGACCTGCGCCGGCTCGGCCGGCTCGGAAGCCTTGGGCGCGGGAGTGTTGCCCGGGCTCTTGACCTGAAGTTCTTCGACCCGGCGCTCGGTTTCACGTAGCCGGATCGAAAGCTTGCGCAGCATGCGGATCGCGATCTCGATGTTGCCCTTGATCATCTTGTCAAAGGTCATGCTGTTGATCTCGATCAGCTCGACATCCTCTTCGGCCTCGGCGCAGGTCGTCCGGGGCAGCCCTTCGAGGATCGACATCTCCCCGAAGAAATCCCCCTTCTCCATGGTGCCGAGGACCCGCTTGGTGCCGTCGCTCTGGCGGAACAGGCGAACGCTGCCCGACTGAACGATGTACATCGTCGTGCCCAGATCGCCCTCGGTGTAGATGCGCTCCCCCTCGCCGTACTGGACGACGAAGTTCTGGAACGGACTGACCGGGGCCTTGGGAGCCGGGCGGCTGGCGGACGAGGTCGAAGGGGCGTTCATGGGCGTCTCTCTCCCGCAGGGCCGTCACCGTTCGCCGGGGTGCTGTCGTCCTCGGCGGCGGCGTCCAGCCTGCGCTCGTACAGAATCTGTTCGGCGGTGAAGCGCACCATCTGGTCCGGGTCTTCCTGGGCGATCTCCTGCAGGATCGCGGTGGTGCCTTCGCGGTCGATCCGGTCGATGGCGCGGGTCGCCGCAACGCGGACCTCGACTGCAGGGTCACGCCGCGCCTTGCCGCTCAACTCTCCGAGCAGCACGCCGAGGTCGGGCACCTGATCCGGAGCATGGCGTTCGAGCAGTTGCGCGAGCAGGGTGGCGCAATCGGTGCGCAGGTCCGGCCGCGGGTGGTCGAGCAGCGGGCGAATCGTTCCGATCACGTCCGCGCCGCCGCGGCGGAACTTGATGTGATGCTGCAGTGCGGTCCGTACCAGTTCCGGGTTGCGCTCTTCCAGATGCTCCCGCATTCGCGTCCAGGTCACGCTCTCGTTCTTCGCGTCCTGGATCTCGGCGAGGATGGTCGCCGCATCCACCAGCACGTTGCCCCCCTCGGAGGGCACCAGGCGCGCACCGTCGACCCCTCGAACCAGATCGAAGGTCGGTTTCTTGCCGGGCTTCGCTGCGGGGCGCAACAGCATCAGATAGCGGCGCCCCTCTTCGAGTTCGAGTTGATCCGCGTAGAGACTGCGGGTGCGGTTGGTACGCCGGATCGTCAGGAGGATGTCCTGGCCGGCGTTCAGATCTCCGCGCAACACGCTGAGCACGGCGAGCTCAGCGTTCTTTCCGCCGGGGTCGATCACCTCGACGTCGACCACGATCGGGGCAAGCCCCATCCAGTCGAACAGATTGAGTTCCTTGTCGGCGGCCGCGGGGCTCCAGAGAAGTCCCACCATCGCGACCAGCATGAAGGCACGAGCCAACGGATATCCTCCTCGTATCGAGGATACCCGATCGATTCGCATCGGCGCGAACTCGGCGGAACGGGTCACGGGTAGAGCTGCTCCGCGGCACCGGGACTAGCCCAGGTCATCCAGCTTGATGGCGATCGAGAGCTTGAAGCGTCGGGCTTCATCACCCTGCCCCACCACGATCGGGACGACGATCTGCTGCTCGCCGGCGGCCTCCAGGTGGGTCACCTCGACGTCCGGGGCGTCGAACAGCTCGCTCTCGCCGACCACCTCGGTGAGAACGATCGCCTCCTCGTCGGCCGCATGCTCGGTGCTCACCGCTGCCGATGGCGCGACGGCGGCCTCTTCGGCGCCGGCGACCGCGACCTCTTGAGCGCTCTCGTCGGGGTGCTGGATCGGAATCGGCACCTCTTCGGCCGGAGCGTCGGCCTCGAAGCCTGCGTCGGCGGAGCCCACCGAGGGTGCGGGGGCCGCGGCTGCGGTCACCTCGGGCGTCGCGTCGGGAATCGCCGCCA
The DNA here is from genome assembly GCA_001664505.1 of Acidobacteria bacterium Mor1. Taxonomy (GTDB): domain Bacteria; phylum Acidobacteriota; class Polarisedimenticolia; order Polarisedimenticolales; family Polarisedimenticolaceae; genus Mor1. The sequence continues at coordinate 804,135 of CP011806.1, read as the reverse complement.
TCGGCATCTCTGCCGCAGCGTCGGGAAGCTCGATGTCCAGGCTGTGCTCGACGGGGGTGTCCTCTTCGGTCGCCGGCGCGTCGGCGGCGGCCGGAGCGGCGTCTTCGTCGATGTCCATGACCTCGACCTGCCAGTCGGGATCGAAGTCGGTATCCACCTCGAATCCGATGTCCTCGGTGGCCGGCTCGGCGACCATCGGATTGGCCGGAGCGGCCGGTTGCTCGGTGCTTTCCGTCGCCGCGGCTTCCGGGGCCTCGTCGTCGTTGCTGTCGACGTCATCGAACTCGAAGCCCGACAGGTCGAAGCTGTCCGCCTCCTGGTTCTCGGGCGCCGCTTCCGATTCGAGCGCCGGCTCTTCGAGGGCCGGCTCTTCGAACATCGGCTCGGCCGGGGCTGCCGCCTCGACCGGCTGCGGCTCGGCGGCCGGTTCCGGGAACGCGATCTCGGGAACGTCCGACTGGGCAGCCCCGATCGGCTCCGCTTGAGCGGCCGGCTCGGCTGCCTGCGGTGCGGGGGTCTCGGGGATCACCGGATCGGCGGGAGCGTCCAGATCGACGAAGTGAACGTCTTCGGCGTCGCTGGCCGATTCGGCGACTTCACCGACCAGGTCGTCGATCTCCTGCTCGGCGAAGGGCTCGAGGGTCTCTTCCTCGTCGTTTACCACCGGGGCAGCGTGATGGAACTGCGGCGGCGGCGGCGGCGACTTGGGAGCTGCGGCGACGTCCGGAGTTTCCGTGGCGGGGCCTGCGACATCGGACAGCGGTACGCCGCCGGGCTGGCCCACGTCGGCCAGGGGGATCGCCATGGTTGCCGGGCCGTCGGCGGCCGCGGGATTCGCCGGCTGGGCGGCCTGAGCCGCGGGGGCGGCGGGCTCGGCAGCGGTGGGCGCCGGGACCGACACCGTACGGCCGCTGGCGGTCGCCTGAGGGTCGTATTTCTTGGTCAGGTGCAGCAGCACCAGCTTGGTGATGGCCTTGAGGGTGTCCTGCACGCCGATGCCGGTGGTGGCCACCGACTCGTAGAACGGCGCGTTGTACTTGTTGATCGCGGCGTTCATCTGCTCGATACCCGCCAGCTTCGGCAGGTCGCGCTTGTTGAACTGGATCACGTGCGGGATCTCGGCCAGGTTCATCTTGTGGCCGCGCAGGTTCTCTTCGAGGTTGCGGAACGACTCGACGTTGGCGGCGAGCATCTGTTCCTGGGAGTCGGCGACGAACACGATGCCGTCGGCTCCCTTCAACACCAGCTTGCGGGTCTCGTTGTAGAAGACCTGCCCCGGGACCGTGTAGAGCTGGATGCGGGTCTTCATGCCCCGGATCTCGCCCAAGTCGATCGGCAGGAAGTCGAAGAACAACGTACGGTCGGTCTTCGTTGCCAGGGCCAGCATCTTGCCCTTGATGTTCTCGGGCAGGTTCTGGTGGATGTACTGGAGGTTCGTGGTCTTACCGCAGAGACCGGGGCCGTAGTAGACCACCTTGGCGGTAAGTTCCTTGGTTGCGTAGTTAAACAGAACCATCAAACAGTCCCCTACCCCAGGTTCGCGATGAACGAAGTATTTCGAACCGCAGCGTGGGCGTGGATCCGACCAAAAATCGGCCGACGTCGATCAAAAGACCGACCATCCCAGCCCTGGCGGAACATATATCCGCCCCCATAGGGGGTCAAGCATGTGTGGGAGCCCGATCTGGAAGCCATCGGCGGCTCCATACGGGACTTGAGCAGGGTCAGGAGCCGCGCTCCCGGGTGTCCCGCCGGGCGCGGAAAAAGAGCCGGATCGGCGCGTTGCCGAAACCGAAGTTCTCGCGCAGGCTGTTCTGCAGATGACGCTCCAGGGAGAAGTGGATCTTCCGGGGGTCGTTGCAGAACAGGGTGAACGTCGGCGGGTGAACCCCGGTCTGCGCCGCGTAGAGCAAACGCACGCTCCGCCCCTTGGCCGGCGCCCCCTGTTCGGCCCGCGAGATGCGTTGGAGCCAGCGGTTGAGCTCCGGGGTCGGGACGCGGATTCCGGCACAGGCGTACAGCCGGTCGACATGGTCCATCAGCTTGTCGACGCGCTGGCCGGTCTTGGCGCTGATCAACATGAGCGGGGCTTCCTTCACGAAACGCAGGCGCCAACGGATCTTCTCTTCCCAGTCCTTGGCCTTCTGTTCCCGGTCTTCGAGCAGGTCCCACTTGTTGATCGCGACCACCATCGGCTTGTGGGCATCGACGACGTATCCGGCGATGTGGGCGTCCTGGGCGGCGAACTCCTCGGAGCCGTCCAGCACCAGCACCGTCACGTCCGCCCGTTCGATCGCCTTGCGGGCGCGGTTGACCGAGAAGACCTCGACCGCTTCCTTGGGGCGTCCGCGACGACGCATCCCGGCGGTGTCGATCAGGATGTAGCGCCTGCCGTCGAGTTCCAGCACGGTATCGATGGAATCCCGGGTGGTCCCGGCGATATCGCTGACCATCACCCGCTCTTCGCCCAGGAGCCGGTTCAGGATCGACGACTTCCCGACGTTGGGGCGGCCGACGATGGCGACCCGGATCCCCTCGGCCGGCGGGCCGGGCTCTCTCGCCGGCTCCTCGTCGACTGTTTCCGCGGGGGCCTCGATCTCCGGGGCAGCAGGCTCCTCCGCCGCGGCTTCCTCGATCCGGTCCGCCAGATGCTCGCCGACGGCGTCCAGCAGCTCGTCGATGCCCACGCCGTGCTCGGCGGAGATCGGGATCGCTCCCCCGAGGCCCAACTCGTAGAGGGCGTCGACCAAGGGTTCCTGGCGCTCGGAGTCCACCTTGTTGGCCACCAGGATCAGCGGCAGCGGGTGCTTGCGCAGCCGGGCCGCGAGCTCCTGGTCGAAGGCGGTGCCGCCCGCCCGGGCGTCGACCAGGAACAACATCAGGTCGGCCTCGGACAGGGCCAACTCCGCCTGCTGCTCGATTTCCTTCTGGAACGGAGCGTCTTCGCCGGGGGTCAGGCCGCCGGTGTCGATCAGCCGGAAGCTGCCCCACGGGGCCTCGACATGGCCGTATTGACGGTCACGGGTCACCCCGGCCTGAGGCGTCACGATCGCCTGACGGCGACCGATGAGCCGGTTGAACAGGGTGCTCTTGCCCACGTTGGGGGCGCCTACGATGGCGACGATCGGAGAGGTCACGCCCGAGACGCTAGCACTGCTAAGTGTAGCTTTCAATGAGGGTTAGGGGGGAGCGATCGCTTGACACCCCGTCCGGCGCTCCATACACTGTCGCGACCTGGAGGTTAGGCCGGATGATTAAAGCCGACATCATCAACAAAGTCGCCGAAGAGGCCAAGATCACGAAGGTGAAGGCGGTCGAGGCCGTCGAGGCCGTTTTCGACGCGATGAAGGGCGCGATGCAGCGCGGAGAGCGCATCGAACTGCGCGGATTCGGCGTGTTCCAGGTCAAGCCCCGCAAGAAAGGGATCGGGCGCAACCCCCGGACGGGCCGGGAGGTCCGCATTCCCCCCGGCAAGACCATCCGCTTCAAGCCGGGCAAGAACCTGCGCAGTCTGAGCTAGCCGCCCCTAGCGGCGCTCGAGGCGCACGTTCACCTCGGTCGGCTCCCCTTCTTCCACCTCGAATTCGATGGTCCGGCTGTCGTAGCCGGGACGCACCACCTCGATGGTGTGCATGCCCGTGGCGACCGGTAGAGCGCCGTGGAGCCGTGAGAGCTCGTCGGCCCGGGCCAGGAACTCGCCATCCAGGTAGATCGCCGCGTCCGAGGGAGAGACTTCGAGCCGCAGCAGGCCTCGCCGTAGGGCGGGCTCGTCCCGGGACTCCTCTCTCGGGGCCGGCACCACCGCCGAGGGGGTTCCCACCTCGGTTCGCATCGAAGGGGTCGGCCCGGCGGCCGGAGCCGGTCTGGGAGGCACCAGCCGGGTGTGGCCGGTGGTCGAGCGGGGATCCAGGCCCTCGCCCTTCTCCAGCCGCTCGTAGATCACCAGGCGCTGGCCCGGCTGCACGTTGACGTGGTAGCGAAGGGTCTTGTATCCGCGATAGCTGAACTCGATCACGTGCTGGCCGACGGAGACGTCCAGTTCGTCCCAGGTGCCGTTGTAGTCCCGGGCGCGGCCGACATCGACGCCGTCCAGGAGCACCGTGGCCCGCCTGGGGCGTACGTCGGTTTCGATCACCGAGGGAAGGTTGCCCGAGACCCGTACGGTCTCGCGTCCGTCATCGTAGTAGCGTCCGTCGTCGTAGTAGCCGAGGGACCAGAGGCCCCAGCCCATGGACCACCCGGGTCGGCCCCACCAGAAGGCGTTGGAGTACGGGAAGCCGAAGTGGCCGTAGCCGAGTCCGCCCCAGCCCCAGCCGCCCCAACCCAGGCCACCCCAGCCCCAGCCGCCGTAGAACGGACGGTAGGGACGGTAGATGAATCCACGGCCACCCCGGCCCCATTGACGCCAGGTGGCGCGCCCGTCAGCGATACGGACGCCGCTGCTGCCCCGGCCTGCGCGGATCGCCGCCCGGCTTCCGCTACGGGCGCTGCCGCCCCGGCTGGCTCCGCGGGAGGCGCTACTGCCTCCGCCGCTGGAACCCCGGCTGGCGCTGCTGGAGCCCTTGGCCTTTCCGCCGCCGCCACCGCGGCTACGGGAGGCCTTGCCGGCGAAGATCTCGCCGCCGGCGAGAACGGCCACGAGCATCAGGCTGAGGATCGGAACGATGGGCTTTCGGACGTTCATGGGGCACCCCCGGAATCGAGTGTAGGCGCCCTCTAATTATGCAATATCCGTTCCCCGGGCGCCCATGACCGTGGCGGGCCTCCGGGACGCATCGGTCCGCTTTCGATGCCGTGAAGTGTCCTCCAGCCCGGTCAGAGGTGTCCCCGGGCGGCGACGGCCGGAAGCTGCCAGAATCTCTCTCGATGGAACCCGTACCCGCAGGTCCCCCGGATCCGGCGCCGCTGCCCAGGCCTCCTCGGCGCCGCCGTTCCTACGGCCCGAAGCTCAACCTGGGGCTGCTGGCGCTCACGGTGGCGACGACCACGATTGCCGGAGCGCTGATGGACCAGGCGGACTACGCCAGGTCCTGGCCGGATCTGTTCGAAGGCTTGCTCTCGGATCCTTCACGGCTGCTCAGTGGGCTGCCCTTTTCGCTCAGTATCCTGGCGGTCCTCGGAGCTCACGAGATGGGGCACTACCTCGCGTGTCGCTTCTACGGTATCCCCGCGAGCTTGCCCTACTTCATCCCCGGCATCGTTCCGTTCGGGACCTTCGGCGCGGTCATTCGGATCCGGGGCCGGATTCCTGATCGCCGGGCCCTCTTCGACATGGCGGCGGCGGGCCCGATCGCAGGTTTCGTGGTGGCACTCCCGATGTTGGCTCTGGGCATCATGGGTGCTCGCCCGGCGGATTCGGCTCCTTCGATCGGTTTTGCGATCGGGGGCACACCTCTCGGAATGGTCCTGTTTCAGCATCCAGAGGGAGTCGTCGTCGATCACTTCTACGTGGCCGGTTGGTTCGGCATGTTGATTACCTCGATCAACCTGTTTCCCGTCGGGCAACTCGACGGCGGTCACCTGGCCTACGCCGTCTCCCGTCGTCTCCATCGCGTCTTGGCCTGGTTCTCTATCGCAGCCGTCGGCACATTGGTGATCGGCACTCCGTTGCTGACAACACCGTGGGTTCCCTCGGTCTACACGCTTTGGCTGTTCGTGTTGCTGTACCTGAGAGACCGCCACCCGCCGCTGATGGATGAAGTCACTCCGCTCGGCCGTGGACGTGTCTTGATTGCGCTGCTCCTCGCCGGGATGTTTCTGTTCTGCTTCATTCCATTCCCATGGTTCGGTGCGTTCACCACCGAGCCCGAGACGGAACACCAGCGTCCCCTCGAGGTCGGTGCGCCGGATGCGGATTCCCCGGCCCCTGAGTCGCTTCATGGTTTCCGGGTGGGGGTGCCCGAAGCGGTTGTGCCGTCCGGCGGAGATCGCGACCAGCCGGGGGGCGACCCGCTCGAGCCAGCGCCCGCCTCCGGCGTGCCGGGAACCGTGGTGTCCGGCAACGAGGATCGCTGCGTTCAGCGCGCCGCTGCGAGCCAGGACCCGGCGTTCCCCTTCCCGCTCCACATCGCCGGGCAGGAGCGCCACGCCGGGAAGGCGCAGCACGAGAGACCGCTGGTTGGCTGCCAGATCGAGATCCTCCGCCGCGGGATGGAGCACCTGCATCGACCGCTCTCCCAGTCGGATCCACTCACCCGCACGTAACTGCCGAACGGCAACCTTCCGCTCCAGGGCCAGCTCTGCCAGCCGCCGGAGTCGCTGGTTCCGATGCCATCCCACGGGCAGCCACAGTTCACCGACCGGTACCCGTTCGAGGATCGTGGCGGCACCCCCGACGTGGTCGTCGTGTTCATGGGTCAGCGTCAGCGCGTCGAGGCGCCGGACCCCGGCGCGCCGCAGCTCCGGCGCGACCACCCGGTCTCCCCGGTCGTTGCGTCCGCCGGCGCTTCCACCTGCGTCGATCAACAACGTTCGTTGCTCCAGGGTCAACAACACCGACTGGCCCTGTCCGACGTCGAGGACGTGCATGCGGGGACGGTTCGGTCCGGGGGGCGGCCCCGCATGAAGCAACCCGGTCAGGATCGCGAGCGCCAGCGCTGCCGCCCGGCGAACCCGGAAGCTACCCAGGTGCAGCAGCAGAGCCGCGACGTAGCCGGCGAGCATCCATGGGTGGGGCTCGGTCACCTCTCGCGCCGCTCCCGGGAGGTTCGCTGCGACACGGGCCACGTCGTTGAGCCGCTCGGGAGCCCAGGCCGCGATGGATGCGACCGGGCCCCCGATGGGCAGCGGCGCGGTGATCATCGCGGCGATGCCGCCGCCCAGACTGATGCCGCACAGCGGAACCGCCGCCAGATTCGTCAGCAGCGCACCGGGCGCGGGACGTCCGAAGTGCAGCAACACGAGCAGCAGCGTTGCCAGGTAGGCCCGGGTGGAAACGTCGAGAGCGGCGCCCAGGGGTCCCATCGATGAGCGTCGGGCCGTGCCCGACAGGATGCCCGCAACCGCGGCGAAACTGAGCTGGAAGGCCGGCGAGGCGATCAGGGCCGGCCGGGCCATGAGCAGCGCGATGGCCGCGACGCCGAGGGAGTTCAGCCCATCGGCGTCCCGTCCGACGCAGCGCCCGAGCAGGCCGAGGGCTCCGGCCAGTGCCGCGCGAACCACCGGGGCGCCGGAGCCGACGGTCCAGGCGTAGACCCCGAGGGTGCCGGCGCCGAAGATCAATCCGGACAGCCGCGCACCTCCGGCCAGGCGCACCGAAGCCAGCAGCAGTCCGAGCAACAGGCCGGCGTGCAGGCCGCTGATCGCCAGTAGGTGCGCCAGGCCGGCGTCCCGGTAGTTCGCCACGGTGCGCGGCGCCAGGCGGTCTCGTTCTCCCAGCAGCATCGCTGCGAGCAGCGAGCGAGCCTCGGGATGTTCGCGGAAGGCGGTATCCAGACGATTGCGCAGGAGTTCTCTCAGAACATCGACCCCGTGGCTGAGGGTGACGGGCGCTTCGGCACCGGTCCGTTCGATCAGGCGCGCGTTCTTGACCGAGAGGTAACCGTCGATTCGGCGGCTACCCGACAGGCGCGGCGTGAGGCGGCCCCACAGCTCGAGGCTCGTGCCGGGCAGTAGCCGGGCAAGCCGGGGGCGGACCTCATCGGGTGTGTCCCGGACGGTGACGGCGAGGATGTAGGGAGGTTCGCCCTCCAGCGGTTCGCCACGCAGGTGGAAGCGCCACTGGCCGTAGCGGTCCGGGGACGGCGGGCTGAGCAACACCCCGCGAAGCTGGAGGGACCGGGGCGCCGGGCCGGCCGTCAATGCGCGGAGAGCCCGGTTCCGGCGCTCGGCCCGATCCCTGTCGCTCAGTTCGAAGGCGACCCCGCCGAGGAACACCGCGGCCAATCCGCAAGCCAGGGTCCATACCCCGGCCGCAGGTTCCAGCAGTCGCCGGCGTGCCGCCAGCACGCAGAATCCGCAGGCCACGGCGAGACAGCCGGCGGCGACCTCGGGTGGAATCTTGCGGCCGAGACAGATCCCCGCTCCGAGGGCGAGGGCGGCCAAAGCCGCAGGGCGGGCGGCCCAGGCATCGACGAGCAGGCGGCGCTGCACGAAGACTCCGGCCGGAAGCGAAGCGGGACAGGACGAGTCTAGCGCCTCACGGCATGGGGATCGAGGTCAGTGCCCTTCGCCGAGGACGCGATCCTGAGCCATGACCGACCAGGCCTCACCGACCGCTTCCCGCAAGGCACCGAGCTTCGGCCGGCCGATCCGTTTCTTGGAGCGGGACTCCATGTGCTCGTCGAGGCTCTCGAGGATCAGCGCCAGCGGTATCCCCTGCTCGAACCAGTCGCTGAGCAGGTTCCACTCCCGCGGTGAGAGCACGATCGGCCGGTCGTCGAGGGCGGCCAGAGCCCGTTCGACGGCGCGGACGTAGCCGTGAAGCCCCCGCTCGCTCACTTGCGGTTCTTGTCCCAGATCAACCGGAGGCCTTCGAGGGTCAAACCCTGGTCGACGGCGTGGAGGCAGGACAGGGCGTCCTGGAAGACCTCGGCGAGGCCGCCGGTGGCGACTACCGGAGCGTCTTCGGCGAGTTCCTCGCGGACCCGTGCGACCAGTCCCTCGACCATCGAGGCGTAGCCGAAGAACAGCCCCGACTGCACGCTCTCGGCGGTGTTGCGGCCGATGACCCGCTGGGGGCGGCGAACATCGACCCGGCTCAGTCGGGCGGCCCGCTGGAACAACGCCTCGGCCGAGACCCCGATGCCCGGGGTGATCACGCCGCCGAGGTACTCCCCTGCCGCGTTGACCACGTCGATGGTGGTGGCGGTGCCGAAGTCGAGGACGATCACCGGCGAGCCGAAGCGCTCGATGGCGGCGACGGCATTCACGATGCGGTCGGCACCGACCTCGCGGGGGTTGTCGTAGAGGATCGGAAGGCCGGTCTTGATCCCCGGCCCGACGAACAGCGGCTCCACGTCGAAGTAGCGCCGGCCGGTGCGGTCGAGGTCGCTGGTGAGGTCCGGGACCACCGACGAGACGATCATCGCGTCCACGTCGCCGGCGGCGATGCCTGCGCCGCGCAACAGCGCCAGCAGCAACACGCCGAGCTCGTCGGAGGTCATCTCCTTGCGGGTCGCGATGCGCCAGTGGGCCCGGCGTTCGGGGCCGTCGAACAGGCCGATCACGCTGTGGGAGTTACCGGTGTCGACTGCGAGCAACATGGATGAACCTCCGCCGGATACGGCCTACTCGAAACGTACGGACTCGCCCAGGGTGAGGTGCACCCGGGTACCGTCCTCCTGCTCGACGATCAGCGCCCCCGCATCGTCGAGCCCACAGGTTACCGCGTCGTAGCCGGTGCCGTTGGCCCGCCGGACCTGCACCCGGCCGCCGACAGGGGCCAGGGCCTGCCGCTGCCAGCGCTCGACGATACTCTCCCAGTCGCCGGCGCTCAATGCCGCGAGCACGCCGCTCAGCCGCTCGAGGTAGGCCGCGGCGAGATCCTCCCGGTTCGGCTCGTTCCCCTGGAGCGCCTGGCGCAGTGAGGTGGCGGCGGTGGCCAGTTCGGGCGGGAAGTCCCCCGCCTCGTGGTGGACGTTGAACCCGGTGCCGAGGATCAACTCCGGCGGCTCCGGATCCAGGGTACGGTACTCGGCCAGGCAGCCCGCCAGCTTGCGGCCGTCGACCAGCAGGTCGTTGGGCCACTTGATACGCACCTTTCGACAGCCCAGAGCGGCGCAGGCCTCGGCGGCGGCGACCGCGGCTCCCAGGGTCCAGCGGGTGACCCGCTCGGGCGGAGCCTGGGGGCGGACCAGCACCGAAGCGTAGAGGCCCAGCCCGGGCTCGGAACTCCACGCCCGTCCCATCCGTCCCTTACCGGCGGTTTGCTCGTGGGCCAGAACGACGGTGCCGTCCGAAGCGCCGGCGCGCCGGTAGCGGCGGACCGCCTCGTTGGTCGAGTCGACCCGGTCGAGCACGATCAGTTCGTGGGACAGCCCGCCGTCACCCAGGAGCCGCAGGATGCGCTCGCGGTCGAGGGGCGGGCGGCTCAGCTCCCGAGCTCCATCTCCATCGCCACGTCGGCGGCGACCGCCGAGTGCGTCAGGGCCCCGAGGCTCAGGAAATCGACACCGGTTTCGGCCACGGGCCGCAGCTTGCCCGGCGCCAGGCCACCCGAGGCCTCGAGCACGATCTTGCCCTTGCCCACTGCGACGCAGGCCCGCAGCCCTTCCAGATCCATGTTGTCCAGGAGCGCCCGGCCGGCGCCCGAGGCGATCGCCGCCTCGAGCTGTTGGACGGAGCGGACCTCCACGGTGATCTGTTCCGGGGTGAGGCCCCGCTCGAGGAGCCGCGCCACCGCCGGTTCGATGGCGGGACGAAGCGCCAGGTGGGTGTCCTTGATCATCGCCGCATCGAAGAGCCCCATGCGGTGGTTGACGCCCCCTCCGACGGCTACGGCGTATTTGTCCAGCCGCCTCAGCCCCGGGATGGTCTTGCGGGTATCGAGGATGCGCGCTCCGGTTCCGGCGATCTCGTCGACGGCACGGCGGGTCAGGCTGGCCACACCCGACAGGCGCATCAGGAAGTTGAGCGCCGTCCGCTCCCCGATCAAAAGCCCACGGCCCTCTCCGGAGACCTCGGCGAGGGTGGTGCCCCCCTCGACGGCGTCGCCGTCCTCGGCCCGGGCCTCGAAGGAGACCGCCGGATCGATGTTGCGGAACACCCGTTGGGCGATGGGCAGGCCGGCGACCACCAGGGGTTCCCGGGCGACCAGCCTGGCGCGGCCGACGGTGCCCAGATCGATCAGGGTCAGACTGGTGACGTCACCGTCTTCGTCGAGGTCCTCATCGAGAGCGGCGGCGACCGCACGATCGATTGCCTCGTCCAGGGCTTCGGCCGGGTCGAGGGGCATCAGCTCTCGCTTTCGCTTTCCAGCTCGCGGAGCCGCTCACGAATGATCGCCTCGGCAAGGTCCGGGACCACCTCCCAGGCGATCTCCCGGCAGACCTGGTCGGAGATCCGCTCGACCACCGCCACGGCGATCGCTTCGATGTCGGCGTCGGAGAGAATGGGCCCATCGGCGGCGCCCGCCGGACGGGCTGCCGCCGACTCGGGGCGGGGCTCCTCCAGCGGTTCGGCGCTATCGGATTCTTCCAACGGGGCCTCGACGACGTAGGTCGAGGTCGCCGCCTTGACGTCGATGGGGGTGGCGAAGCCCGGCTGCGACGCCGGCTCGTCCTCGGAGGCCGCCAGATCGTCCATCACCTCTTCGAGTTCGTCGGCATCCCCCGAATCCGATTCGGCGAGATGGGCGGGCACCCGGGGAAGCGGCGCGATGCCCAGTTGGCTTCCGGTGACCTCGGTGACCTCCGTCAGCTCGAAACCGACCGGCTCGTCGTCGTCCGGCGGCTGCTCTCCGTGGTGTCCGTGGGGCGAGGGCTCTGCGGCAGCCGGTTCCGGATCGGGCACCGGGGTCAGCAGAGGGCGCTCCTCGGCGACGATCCGCGGCTCCTGGGGCGCCTCGACGACAGCCTGGGGTTCCGGGGCTGCGGCGGGAGCCTCGAGCAGCGCCCGGGCACGATCGACCAGCTCCTGGGAGTCGAAGGGTTTGGTCAGGTGCCCGTCGGCGCCGCATTCACGGGCGCGTTCGGCATCGAAGGGTTCGAAGCTGCCTGCCAGCAACAGAACCCCGACACCTGGATGGTCGCGTTTGACCACGCGGCAGATCTCGTAGCCGTCGGCGCCGGGCATCACCACGTCGGCGATGACCAGGTCCGGACGCAACTCCTGGATCCGGGCCATCGCGGTGTCGCCGTCGGCGACCGCCTCGACCCGCATATCCGTCGTGGAAAAGGTCAGCTCGATGACCTTGCGAATGGTGACGCTGTCATCGGCCAGCAGAATCGTCTTGGGCATCGGGGCTCTGGCTCCCGGGTCGGCGAGCGCCGACCGGTCAGACGGCACGCGGGTGAATGTTCTCGCGCACCCAGGAGATCACGTCCTCGGTCGTGGCGCCGGGGGTGAACAACTCGACGACGCCGAGCTCCTTCAGCCGCGGAATATCCTCCTCGGGGATGATGCCGCCGCCGAAGACCTTGATGTCTCCGGAATCTCGTTCGCGCAACAGTTCGATGACCTTGCCGAACAGGTGCATGTGCGCTCCGGAGAGAATCGAAAGGGATACCGCGTCCACATCCTCCTGGATCGCGGTGTTCACAACCTGGTCCGGCGACTGGTGGAGGCCGGTGTAGATCACCTCGAAACCGGCGTCGCGGAAAGCGCGGGCGATGATCTTCGCGCCGCGATCGTGACCGTCGAGGCCCACCTTGCCAACCAGGAGTCGCAGTCTGCGTTGCTCGTTCACGAATTCCCCGTGTCTACCCGGGCCCACTGGGCCGCGGGGGTCAAAGCACCGACACCTCGCGGTAGGTGCCGAACACCGGCACCAGCGCGAAACTGATCTCCTGCACGGTGGCGTAGTTGCGCACCGCCTGGAGCATCAGAGGCATCAGGTTCTCGTCGGTCTCGGCCGCCTTGCGCAGCGTCTCGAGATCGCGTTGCACCTGGGCCTCGTCCCGTTCGGATTTCATCTGCTGCAGGCGCGCCAGCTGTTCCCGCTCGACCTCTTCGCCGATGCGCAGAATCTCCGGGCGCTCGCCGAGTTCGTGCTCCATGGTGTGGCGGTTGACGCCCACCACCGACTTCTCGGCTCCGTCGATCTGTTGTTGGTACTTGTACGAGGCGTCGGCGATTTCCTTCTGGGGGAAGCCCGCCTCGATCGCCGGAATGATGCCGCCCATCTCCGCGATGCGGTTGATGTAGGCCATGGCGTCCGCTTCCATCTTGTCGGTCAGCGATTCGACGAAGTAGGAGCCCGCCAAGGGGTCGACGGTGTTGGTGACGCCGCTCTCCTCGGCCAGGATCTGCTGGGTGCGGAGCGCGATGGTCACCGCGTTCTCCGAGGGCAGCGCCAGGGTCTCGTCCAGGGAGTTGGTGTGTAGGGACTGGGTGCCGCCGAGGATGGCGGCCAGCGCCTGCACGGTGACCCGCACGATGTTGTTGTAGGGCTGTTGGGCGGTCAGCGAGCAGCCGGCGGTCTGGGTGTGGAAGCGCAGCATCCACGAACGCGGGTTCTTGGCGCCGAACTTCTCCTTCATCGTCTTGGCCCAGATCCGGCGGGCCGCCCGCATCTTGCAGATCTCTTCGAAGAAATCGTTGTGCGAGTTGAAGAAGTACGAGAGCCGCGGCGCGAAGGCGTCGACGTCCTGGCCGGCCTCGATGCCCGCCTCGACGTAGCCGATGCCGTCGGCCAGGGTGAAGGCCAGCTCCTGGACCGCCGTCGAGCCCGCTTCGCGGATGTGGTATCCGGAGATGGATATCGAGTTCCACTTGGGCACGTTGTCGGTGCAGAAGCCCATCAGGTCGGTGATGAGCCGCATGTGGGGCCGCGGCGGATAGATCCATTCCTTCTGGGCGATGTATTCCTTGAGAATGTCGTTCTGCAGGGTGCCCGAGAGCTTCTCGATCGGTACGCCCTGCTTCTCGGCGACGGCCAGGTACATGCAGAAGATCACCGCCGCCGGGGCGTTGATCGTCATCGAAGTCGAGACCTTGTCCAGCGGGATGCCGTCGAACAGCACCTCCATGTCGGCCAGGGAGTCGATGGCGACCCCTTCCTTGCCGACCTCACCCTGGGCCAGTTCGTCGTCGCTGTCCCGTCCCATCAGGGTCGGCAGGTCGAAGGCCACCGACAGGCCGGTCTGGCCCTGGGAAAGCAGGTACTTGAACCGCTCGTTGGTCTGCTGGGCCGAGCCGAAGCCGGCGAACTGGCGCATGGTCCAGAGGCGGCCACGGTGCATCGTCGGATGGATGCCCCGGGTGTAGGGGTACTCCCCCGGGTATCCGAGCTTCTCATCGTAGTTCCAGTCGGGACCGAGATCCTCGGGGGTGTAGAGCCGCTCGATCGGCAGGCTCGAGACCGTGGAGAAATCGACGTTCCGCTCGGGGAAGCGATCCAGCGACTCGCTCAGGGTCGAGTCTTCCCACTCGGTACGATTGCGGCTCTTCTTCGGATCACTCATCTTGGCTCGTCCATGGTTGAGGCCGTGTGCAGGGCACACTTCCGCTCGATCCCGAATCGGGTGTAACTCGCTCAGCCGAAAAGGCTACCAGTCCGGTTTTGAGGGGTCAAGCAGGGCTCGAGGCCTCCCCACGGGGGCCTCGAGCCGGGTGGATCGGGGTGACGGGGTCAGGAGGCTTCCTGCTCCTCGAGGGCCTGTTCCTCGAGACGGGTCGCCGCCTCGCCGAACTTGGAGCCTCGATGGTCGGTCAGCTTCTCCTTGTGCTTGTGGGCCTGCCGCTCGAGCTTGTCGATGACGGCCCGGATGGAGGCGCGCATATCGTCGGTCTCCTCCTGCCCGTTGAGCTGCACCCCGCGGGCGCGCAGCACGACCTCGGCGAGCTGGCGATGCTTCTCGCAGGCGAGGACGACATGGGCTTCGGAGACGTCGAGCAGCTTGTTCAGCTTCTGCAAGCGCTCGACGACGTATTCACGCAGCTCGGGGGTGACTTCCAGGTGGCGGCCGGTGATGTCGACGTTCATGGATACCTCCCATTTTGCCGCGTCGATCAACCAGGAAACACCTGCTTCCGGTTGCTCGAGGACGGAATCTTGAGCTCTTCGCGATACTTGGCCACGGTGCGGCGGGCGATCTTGAGGCCGTCGGCCTTGAGCACCTTGACGATCGCCGCGTCGGACAGCGGGTGCTTGGGGTCTTCCTCGGCGATGATCTTGCGGATCTTCTCCTTGACGGTCAGCGACGAGACGCTGTCGCCGCCCCGGGTCGAGGCGATGCCGCTGTGGAAGAAGAACCGCATCTCGTACAGGCCGCGGTGGGTGTGCATGTACTTGTTGTTGACCACGCGGCTGACCGTGGACTCGTGCATGTTGATGTCGTCGGCCACGTCTTTCAGCACCAGCGGCTTGAGCCGCTCGATGCCGTAGTCGAGGAACTCCCGCTGGAACTTCACGATCGACGTGGCGACCTTCATGATCGTGCGCTGGCGCTCCTCGATGCTCTTGATCAGCCTGAAGGCTGAACGCAGCTTGTTGCGCACGTATTCCTTGGCGTCGCCGGACTGGTTGGCCGCGGCACCCTTCTGCACCATGCGGCGATAGGTCGGGCTGACCCGCAAACGCGGCAGGCCTTCCTCGTTGAGCATGATCTGGTAGTCGTCGGCGACCTTGACCACGTAGACGTCGGGCACGACGTAGGCGCTGTCCTGCTTGTTGTATTTCTGCCCCGGACGCGGATCGAGGTGCCGGACGATCTCGAGTTCGGCCTGGAGGTCCTCCATGTCGATCTCGAGGGTCTCGGCCAGCAGCTTGAACTGCCGGTTCTGCACCTTGTCCAGGTGGTAGCGGACGATCTTCTCGGCGGCGGTCCCCTCTTCGCCAAGGTGGCGCAGCTGGACCAGCAGGCACTCGACCAGGTCCCGGCAACCGACGCCTACGGGATCGAAGCCCTGAATCACTTCCAGGGCGTCGCGCACCACGTCGATCGGATGGCCGGTGGTCTGCTGGATCTCTTCCAGCGATGCGCGGAGGTAACCGTCTTCGTTCAGGTTGCCGATGATCATCCGGCCGACCTCCTTGACCATCGGCGACGACGTACTCATGTCGAGCTGCCAGGTCAGGTGATCGGTCAGGTCCGGAGTCTCGGCCAGGTTGCTTTCGAAGGACGGGAGCTCGACGCCGGAATCCGAAGGCGCCGACGGCAGGTAGCCGCTGTCGACATCCTGGAAGTAGCTCTCGTAGTCGATGTCCTCGAAGGGATCGTTTTCCTTCTCGGCGGCGGCTTCCTTTTCCTGCTGCTCCTGCTCCCGGTCGGCAGGCGTCTCGATCTGCCCTTCCTCGAGGACCGGGTTCTCCAGCATCTCCTGCTGGATCTCCTCGACCAGTTCGATCTTCGACATCTGCAGCAGCTTGATCGCCTGCTGCAGCGAAGGGGTCATGACCAGCCGTTGGCTGAGTCGAAGATTCAGCTTCTGTTCGAGAGCCATGGGGTTCCGCCGGGGAGGAGCGAACGGGACGATCGTGTACTCGCGGGCGCCGCGGAGTGCGGCCAACGCGGGCTAGTGCAGCCGGAAATTCTCGCCAAGATAAACCCTTCTCACGTCAGGGTCGGAAGCGAGTTCTTCGGGTGTCCCGTGCCGAAAAATGCGACCCTGGCTGATAATATACGCGTGGTCCGTGATCTGTAAAGTTTCCCGGACATTGTGGTCGGTGATGAGGACTCCGAGCCCCCGCTCACGAAGCTTGACCACGATCCGTTGCAAATCTGAAACTGCGATGGGATCGATTCCGGCGAAGGGCTCGTCGAGCATCATGTAGTCCGGGTCGCTGGCCAGGGCCCGGGCGATCTCGGCGCGCCGGCGCTCCCCTCCCGACAGCGCGTAACCCGGCGAGCCGGCGATGCGTGCGAGGCCGAACTCCCGCAGCAGATTCTGCGCCCGGGTCTGAACCTCCTCCGAGGACAGTCCGCGCATCTCGAGGATCGCCAGCAGGTTTTCCTCTACCGACATCCGGCGGAAGATCGAAGCCTCCTGCGGGAGGTATCCGATGCCCCGGCGCGCCCGCAGGTACATCGGCAGCTCGGTGATGTCGGCGCCGTCCAGGAGCACCTGGCCGCGATTGGGTTTGATCAGGCCGAGGATCAGGTGGAAGGAGGTGGTCTTGCCGGCGCCGTTGGGGCCGAGCAATCCGACCACCTCGCCGGGGCGGATCTGGACGGATACCCCGTCCACCACCTTGCGCTTGCGGAACTGCTTGGCCAGGTCGATGGCGGTCAGGCCCTGGGAGCGGTCGATCTCCCGGGGAGCGGTCTTGGGCTCCTCGGAAGGGGCTTGCCGTTCCTCCAGGGCTACGTCGAGCTGGTCCTGATCACGACTCAAGGTGCTTCCATTGTAGCGCCGACCCGCCCGGCGCCGCACGGCGCATCAGGACTGTTCCGGGAGGATGATCTTGACGCGGTCGTTGTCCCCCGAATCCACCTCCAACGTGCCGTCCTCGAGGGTGTAGGTCAAGACTCGGCCCCGGGTGACCCCCTGGTCGCCACGATCGATGGTCGCCGGGGTCTTTTCGCCGAAGAGGGTCACTTTTCCCGCTGCGGTGCGGTACACCGCCCGGTCGCCGGAGCCCGAGACCGGCTGGCGGCCGTCCTCCTGGCGGAACTCGAAACGGGTGTCCTCGAAGGTCCGAATCTCGAGCAGCGACCCGGAGTCGTCGAGCTGGACCTCGACCCGGGCGGATTCGATCCAGCCCTCCTCGAGCTGGATCCGCACGTCGTTCTCGTAGGTCGCGACCTTGGCCCGTCCCGAGTAGTCGAGGATCGCCGCGCTGACCTGGACGAAGTCCGCCCCCGAGACCGCCTTGCCCTCTTCCCGGGGGACCCGGGTGTGCACGTCTCCGACGGCCCTGAGATTGCCGCTGGCCCGTTCGACGAACACCTGGGCGGCGGACAGGGTGCGCTCCCCCTGCCAGCCTCGGACCGAACCGCTGAAGGCCAGCAGGTCTCCGGACTGTTCGCTGGCCAGGTTCGAGGCGACGAAGTGCACCGCCTCTCCTGCCTCGAACAATCCCGGTGTCGCCGTGTCTCCGCTGCCGTCGTCGCTCAAGAGCGTGGCCTCGAGGTTGCCCTCGGCCAACAGCCGGACGCCGAGCCGGTCGGTGGCGATACGGTCGGCGACGACCCGGTTGCGTCCCCGGGCGAGGCGCGCACGCCGGCGGTGCGCCGAGGTCATCACGATCTCCGGCACCCGTCCGGGCACGATCTCGGCGTCCGCCGCCTCGGCGCGGGTCCCCGGCGCCGCGAAGGAGAACGATCCAGTGATCGACGCGATCTCGAGCCCCTGAGCACCGGCGAAGCGGCCCCTGAGCAGGTCGCCGCTGACCGCGTGCTCCTGGCCGCCGGTGGTGCCCACGGCGCTCACGTTGCCCAGAGCCTCGAAGGTCCAAACCTCGGGATCGTCGGGTGAGCGGGTCAGCAGGATCGTTCCGGCCGACAAGCGCTCGGCGCCGCGGGTCAAGACCGCCTCGCCGTCCAGGTGCAGCCGCTCGGGCTCACCCTCGGCATCCCAGTCGACATCGGCCCGTTGGGACTCGAAGCCGAGCAGTCCTTCGCCTGCGGTAAGCACGCTGCCCCGGGCTTCTTCATGGAGTTCGACGTGCTGCATCACGCCGTCGCCGTTTCGCTGGACCCGCGCTCGCTGCCCCTGAAGGAACTCGTCTCCCCGGTCGATCCGAACCTCTCCCTGGAGTTCGATATCCCGGGTGCCGTCGTGGAGCAGGCCCTCCCGGGCGACCACTCCGCTGCCGTCGTCGGCGGTAAGCTGCAGCACTTCGAGCCGGGTGGGTTGCCCGTCGAGGCCGTAGACGACCCGTTCTGCGATCCCGCGATAGATCTCGGTGGCCAGCTCCACCGCCCCGATGGAGCGGGCTTCGCCGGCGATCTGATCGACCTCCATCTCCCGCAGGGAGACCAGCAGGCCCCGCTCCTCTTCACGGACCTCGATGCCGCCGAGGACCCGCACGAAGCTGTTGCCCTCGGTCCCCTCGACCTCTGCCCGGTCTGCGGCGATCAGCAGCGGCGGCGCTCCGGGACGGTGCACCTCCAGGCGCTGGATCGAGTCCAGCTCGGCCCGGCCTCCCGGGAGCTGGCGCACGTCCCTGGCCCAGCCCTCGTAGTAGTGGTCGTCGTCGACGACCTTCTTCCACTTGATCCCCTCGCCGATGCCGATCGAGGCATCTTCACGCTGGGTGATCACATCGGGGGTGTGAATCGTTCTCTTCGACTGAAACTGGAAGGCCAGCAGTACCAGGAACGGCAGCAGCAGCGCCAGAAGCAGCAGTCGTAGAAGCCGCAATCGGGTCACGCGGGCGCTCTCCTAGCCGAGCGCCGGCGGCCGGGCCATGGGCGGGAACGGAGCCACTAGCGCCCCTTGTATTCCGGCTTGCGCTTCTCGATGAAGGCCTGGGTGCCCTCCTTCATGTCCTCGGTGGCGAAGCTCAGACCGAACAGCGCGGCCTCGAGACGCAGGCCGTCCTCGAGGCTCGACTCGGTGCCGGTCAGGACGGCGTCGAGGGAACGGGCCAGGGCGATCGGGCTGCGCTCGTTCAGGGTCGCGGCGTACTTGGCTACCGTGCCGCCCAGCTCCTCGGCGGGAACGACCTTGGTGACGAGGCCGATGCGCAGCGCCTCTTCGGCGCCGATCATCTCACCGCTCAGGATCAGGTCCAGGGCGCGGCCGCGGCCGACGATGCGGGGCAACCGCTGGCTGCCGCCGGCGCCGGGGATCAGGCCCAGGTTGACCTCGGGCTGTCCGAAGCGGGCGTTGTCGGAACAGATCCGGACGTGGCAGGCCTGGGCCAGCTCACAGCCGCCACCCAGGGCGAAGCCGTTGATCGCGGCGATCACCGGTTTGGGGGAGCGTTCGACCCGGTCGAGGGACGCGTGCAGGAAGCGGGAGAATTCCTGGCCGCGGGTCGCGTCCAGTGCCGACATCTCGGCGATGTCGGCGCCGGCAACGAAGGCCTTCTCCCCCGAGCCGGTCAGCACCAACACGCCGACTCCGTCGTCGGCATTGGCCTTCTCCACCGCACAGGCGATCTCGCCCACGGTCTGGCGGTTCAACGCGTTCAGCTTCTTCGGCCGATCGATGGTGATCCAGGCAACCCGGTCGCGAACCTCGTAGCGGACGTTTCCCATCTGAGCTTCCATCTGCTCGAACCCCCTCAAAAACGGTGCCGGGCGTGGAGCACGCCCTTGCGGTAGTCGTCACCACGGACCGAGACGATCCGGCACATCTCATAGAGCCGGGACATCAGGGCCGGTCCGAGCCGGTCGTGGAGCGTCAACGCCGCAGGCTGCGCGTCCCCGGTGGTTGCCGGAGCGTCTTCTCCCGGAGCGTGGTTGCTCGTCATGATCAACGGCAAACGGTTGTTGTAGCGGTAGGCGATGATGTCGTGCATCACGTCCCGGGTCCACGGGGTGATCCGTCCCGCGCCGAGATCGTCGAGGACCAGGACCTCGACGTTCTGGATCGGCCCGAGCACCTCGGACTCCTTGCGCGCCGCGTTCTCATCGAAGGTCCCCTGAAGGGTCTTGAGCAGGTCCCGTTGCTCGTAGAACAGGACCCGGGCTCCCTTGTCCCGAACCAGCGCCTTGGCGATCGCCACGGCCAGGTGGGTCTTGCCCGTTCCGGGCGGTCCCTGGAACAACAGTCCGGACTCGACCCGCGGCCATTTCTCGAGCCACTCGCCGGCCAGGCCCCGGGCTTCGCGCAGGGTCTCGTTGAACTCCTCGAAGGTGTCCAACTCGCAATGGTCGTAGCGCCGGGGAATCCGCGCGTTGCGTTGCAGATGCTCGGTGCGTTCGCCGTCGGCACAGCTACAGCGGGTGGATCGAGCGACCCCCTGGTCGTCGGTGCGGATGTTGAACCCGGATCCGCCGCAGACTTCACATTGCGCCATGCTCTGCTCCGTATCTCCTGGGAAGGCGCCTGACGCGCCCGGACCGCCCCATTGTGCGCGGCGCGGCGGATTAGTTCAAATAGCCCCGGAGATTCTGACTGCGCTGGGAGCGGTTGAGCTTGTGCAGGGCGTCCGCCTCGATCTGGCGGATGCGCTCCCTGGAGAGCCCGAGAATCTCCCCGACCTCCTGAAGGGTCTTCGGGTCCTCGCCGTCCAGGCCGAAACGGAGCCGCACCACCTTGGCCTGGTTCGGGTTCAGTTCGGCCAGGGCGGAGTCGATGTCGGTGCCCAGGCCGGCCTTGACCAGACTGCGGTCGGCATCGGGGATCAGGTCCTGGGCGATCTTGTCCGCCAGGTTGTAGTCGCTGTCGTCCCCGGAGTCGCTCAGGGAGACGCTTTCCCGGGCCAGTTGGAGCAGGTTGGAGACGTCCTCGGACTCCGCCTTGACCCGCCCTGCAATCTCGTCGACGGTGGGCGAACGGCGCAGTTCGATGCT
The DNA here is from genome assembly GCA_001664505.1 of Acidobacteria bacterium Mor1. Classification (GTDB taxonomy): domain Bacteria; phylum Acidobacteriota; class Polarisedimenticolia; order Polarisedimenticolales; family Polarisedimenticolaceae; genus Mor1. The sequence continues at coordinate 783,127 of CP011806.1, read as the reverse complement.
CATCTGGGCCTGGGCCTTGCCGATCCGGTATAGCAGGTTGGCCTGCTTCTGCGGCAGCCGGAAGGAGCCGCTCTGGTCCGAGATGGCGTGGATCATCGACTGGCGGACCCACCAGACGGCGTAGGTGATGAACTTGACCTTCTTGTCGGGGTCGTAGCGCTTGGCCGCCTCGATCAGCCCGACGTTGCCCTCGTTGATCAGATCGAGGAAGGCCAGGCCGCAGCCGCGGTAGCGTTTCGCATAGGAAACCACGAAGCGCAGGTTGGCTTCGACCAACTTCTCCAGGGCGGCCTTGTCGCCGTTCTGAATGCGGCGGCCGAGTTCGCGTTCTTCTTCTGGGGTGACGCGGGGAAGGCGCGAGATTTCACGGAGGTAGCGGTCGAGGGGCTCGCCTCCGGCCTCGCTCTTACGCCGTTCGTCGTCCATGCTCGGATAGCTCCCGCGCGAATATTAGCACGCAGCGGGAGCGACCAACGACGGCGTCGAGTGCCCGCTAGCGGATCGGGACCTTGATGGCGTGCGGGCGGTCTCCGCCGAGCTTGGGAAGCTCGATCTCGAGCACTCCGTTGCGGTAGGAGGCCACGACCTCTTGCCGGTCGACGGTGGAAGGCAGCGGGAAACGCCGGGCAAAGGTGCCGTAGGTCCGCTCGACCCGGTGGAAGGCGTGCTGCTCGTCCAGGTGCATCTCGCGGCGCCCCTGGACCAGGAGGTCGTCGCCGTCCACCCGCAGCTCGATATCCTGCTGCTGCAGCCCGGCGAGTTCGAGGGTGATCACCAGCTTGTCCGGCGTCTCGAACACGTCGGCATCCGGTTCCCAGGCGTCGACACCGCCGGGGGTTTCGAAGTTCGTCCGAGCCAGGGCGCTCTCGAACAGGCGGTTCATCTGTTTCTGGACACTGGACAGGTCGCGCAGCGGATCCCACTCGTTCTGCTTCATGGCTTCCTCGCGGGCGCTTCAGCGACCCGTAGCACGGCGGGCGGGCCCGTGGACCCGCCCGCTCCGGTTTACTTGCTCTCTTCCGCGTCGACGACTTCCGCGTCGATCACGTCGTCGCTGCCGCCGGCGGCCTGGGCGCCCTCGGCACCCGGGGCTCCCCCGGCTCCCGCNGCGGCGGCCGCCGCCGACGGGTCGGCAGTCTTGTAGACCTCCGCCATCACGGCGTGAGAGGCCTTCTCCAGTCGTTCGCTGGCGGCCTTGATCTCGGCCAGATCGTCCTTCTCCAGGGCGGCCTTGACCTCGTCGATCGCCTCACGGGCCGGCGCGGCCTGCTCGTCGGTCAGCTTGTCCTTGTTCTCTTCGAGGGCCTTTTCGATGGCGTAGACCAACTGGTCCGCCTTGTTGCGCACCTCGACCGATTCACGGGCCGCCGCGTCGTCGGCTGCGTGAGCCTCGGCGTCCTGCACCATCTTGTCCACTTCGCTCTTGTCGAGACCCGAGGACGCGGTGATGGTGATCTTCTGTTCCTTGCCGGTGCCGAGATCCTTCGCCGTGACGCTCACGATGCCGTTGGCGTCGATGTCGAAGGAGACCTCGATCTGGGGCACCCCACGGGGAGCCGGCGGGATGCCGTCCAGCCGGAAGCGGCCCAGGGTCTTGTTGAAGCTGGCCATCTCGCGCTCACCCTGGAGCACGTGCACGTCGACGCTGGTCTGGCTGTCGGCGGCGGTGGAGAAGACCTCGCTCTTCTTGGCCGGGATCGTCGAGTTGCGGGGGATCAGCTTGGTGAACACGCCGCCGAGGGTCTCGATACCCAGGGTCAGCGGGGTCACGTCCAGCAGCAGGATGTCCTTGACGTCACCGCCGAGCACACCGGCCTGGACGGCGGCGCCGATGGCGACCACTTCGTCCGGGTTGACCCCCTTGTGGGGTTCCTTGCCGAAGAACTCGCCGACCAGTTCCTGCACCTTGGGGATGCGGGTCGATCCACCGACCAGCACCACCTCGTCGATCTCCGAGGCCTCGAGGCCGGCATCCTGCAGCGCCATCCGGCAGGGCTCCAGGGTGCGGCGCAGCAGGCCGTCGACCAGCTGCTCGAAGCGGGCGCGGTTGAGTTTGAGCTGCAGGTGCTTGGGGCCGCTCTGATCCGCCGTGATGAACGGCAGGTTGATCTCGGTCTCGGGCACGGTCGACAACTCGCACTTGGCCTTCTCGGCGGCTTCCTTCAGGCGCTGGAGCGCCATCTTGTCGCCGGTAAGGTCGATGCCCTGATCTTTCTTGAACTCTTCGATGATCCATTCGATCAACGCCAGGTCGACGTCGTCACCACCGAGATGGGTGTCGCCGTGGGTCGACTTGACCTCGACCACCCCTTCCCCGACTTCGAGGATCGAGATGTCGAAGGTACCGCCGCCGAAGTCGAAGACCGCGATGGTCTCGTCCTTCTTCTTGTCGAGGCCGTAGGCCAACGCCGCCGCGGTGGGCTCGTTGACGATGCGCTCGACGGTCAGGCCGGCGATCTGGCCGGCGTCCTTGGTCGCCTGGCGCTGGGCGTCGTTGAAGTAGGCCGGCACGGTGATGACCGCCCGGGTCACGCTCTCGCCGAGGTAGGCCTCTGCCGCCTCGCGGAGCTTGCGCAGGACCATCGCCGAGACTTCCGGCGGCGCGTAATGCTTGTCCTGGATCTTGATGCGAACGTCCCCGTTGTCGGCCGCTTCGACCGAGTAGGGAACCATCGAGGTTTCGCTTTCGACCTCGGAGAACTGGCGCCCCATGAAGCGCTTGACCGAGTAGATCGTGTTCTCCGGGTTGGTGATGGCCTGGCGCTTGGCGACCTGACCGACAAGGCGTTCGCCCTTGTCGTTGACGGCCACGACCGACGGCGTCAGCCGGCTACCCTCGGGGTTCGTGATCACGGTCGGCTTGCCGCCTTCCATGACGGCGACCACCGAGTTAGTGGTACCGAGGTCGATGCCGATGATCTTGCTCATCCGTTAACTCCCTGCGTGTCTTCGATTTAGGTCCAGCGACGTCGCTGGGCACGGCAGGTAGTTAAGATGGGGCCCGGGGGTTGTCAAGCTATCCCCCGGAGGTCGGCGACGATATCGCGCCATCGAGCATCATGCGCTGACTTGCGCTGAACTTTCGGTTGACCTTGAGATCCTCGTCCGGATCGCCGGCGGCGTCGTAGCCGAACAGCCGGTATCCCCCGCTGGCCAGCTCGTAGCCGTAGGTCCGGCCCCAGGGGTCGAGCAGGTCCGCCTGCTCCAGGTATCCCCCGCTGGCCAGGGAATCGAGGCCGGTGGGCACGGTCCCCATGTCCAGGTAGAACACCCGGATCGCCTCCTCGATGCGCTCCAGGCGCACCCGGCTGGCGTAGCCCCGGAGCTGATCGGTCGAACCGTTGGACGCCGCCAGCTTCCAGGGGGTCAGCGGATTGCGATCCAGGGTCGCCACCGCGAGCAGTGAGGCCAACAGGACCAGGCCCACGAGAGCCCGGGAGACCCAGACCCCTGCACGGGCGGCCGCGCCTGAGGTCACCCCGGTGGCGACCACCTTGACCTCCTGAACCAGGTTCCGGGTCAGGAGCTCGTAGAGAATCCGATAGGTGTCGAACTCACCCAGCGCCGAGCGGTCGACGATCTCCTGCACCGAAGCCCTGCCGTCGACCATGCGCAGGATGTCCCGCTCCTCGGGCGAGAGGCTGATCTCCGGGTCGGGAGCCTGAACTTCGGCGCCGGAGCCGAGACTGAGTTCCAGGTCCTGGTCGATGATCGACTCGACCGCGCCGTCGAGCCCGGCGACCCGGGCCGCGGCGGGGGCGCGTCGAAAGACCATCTTCTCCGAGCGGATCTTGCGCTCGATGATCGGCCATTCGTCGATCATCCGCGCGCCTTCCATCAGGATGGTCTCGGCGCCGATCGGCTGGAACAACTTCTCGAACTCGACCTTCTGCTGGGGGTCGAAGTGGTAGCGGCCCTCACGCCAGCGGAACAGCCGGTACACCATCTGGGTGACCTGGATCAGCAACGCTTCCCGCAGGTCCTCCTCGGAGATGAAGCGCTGTTCGACCAGCACGTAGCCCAGGCGCTGCAGCGTGTCGTTCTGGACCTTGAGCGCCTCCTGCAGTTGCGCCTCGGTGATGCGTCCGGTGCGCACAAGCACCGAGCCGAGGAGATCCTCGAGGTTGCGCAGGCGGGTGTCGGCGCCGACCACCTGGCCTTCGCTGAAACGTACGGTGACCGTGTCCTCGTCGTTCTCGAGGGTCAGGGTGCCGGTCTTCCGCTGAATGCCGATCAGCTGGAAGATATCGGCGAGGCCGAAGTCCTTTAGCGTTCCCTGTAGGGCCACGTCACAGCTCCCGGCGGCGCCAGCGCCAGATGTTGCCGCTGAACCAGACCAGGACGGCGGCAATCAGTGCCAGCACCCCGGTGGGGTTGAGTACGAAGGCTGCGGGGACGACCCCCTCCTGCAGCAGGTCTAGGCGCAGATCGGCTCCGGCCACCTGTTCCAGCGGAACGAGGGCGGAGGGTTGCCAGCTGATCAGGGCGGCGATCCACAGCAGGATCAGCACGCATCCGCTTGCCGAGCGGCCACGCAGCAGATGGGCCGAGCCGGGCAGCAGGAACGACAGCAGTTTGCGCAGCGTGCGGTTGCGCCGCTCATGGCGGTCGACCTCGTAGAGCTTGCGGGTCTTGGTCTCGGGAGCGAGGCCGTCCCCGATGACGAACAGGTGCAGGCATTGGCTGCAGTACTCGTGGCCCTCACGCCGGCTCTTGCACATGTGGCAGAACGGGCGGCCGCAGCGAATGCAGCGGCGCGCCGGGTCGCTGCCCGCCGACGCGATGCCCACGACCACGCAGGCGATCATCGCCAGCAGGGACGCGATCGAGACCGGGTTGACCAGGCGGCGTGCCATCGAGGCCACTCCCCCGCCGGACTGCAGTTCCATCCGTTGCTCGAAACCGCGACCCTCGAGGGCGGCCTGCCAGATCGCCCCGAGCTGGACCTCGGCATCGGCGACCATCGGCCGCCCGTCCTTGTCCTTCGAGGTGGTCATCAGGCGGGTGACCTCCTCGGCGTCGTGGTTGCGGGCCTTGGCCAGGGAGACCTCGGCATCCTTGAAGTGGAAGGTTTCCGACTGGGCCAGGTGCAGGTTGTAGAGCGCGAGCGGCGACCCCGGTTGCAGCTCGAGCGCCTTGGTATACGCGGCGCTGGCTTCTGCGTGCTGTCCGGACAGGTAGAAGATGTTGCCGATGTTGATGTGGGCCTGGTGGATCGACGGCTCGAGGTCGAGCACCTGCTTGTACTCGGCGAAGGCCTCTTCGAAGTAGCGGCCGTTCTTGTACAGGCCGGCCAGCAGGAAGCGGTAGATCGGGTCGTCGGGGTAGCGCTCGACCAGTTGCCGCAGCCGCACGATGCGGTCCGGGGCGTAGGAGCCTCCGGCCGAGGCCAGCGTGGTGCGGACGACCGGATCGGCGGTCACGCCGTACAGCGCGATGGCGACCCGGTAGCCGGGCACAGCCAGGGCGATGCCGAGAAGCAGGGTCACGGTGGCCAGCCGTTCGCTGCGCCGCATGTAGCGGAAGGTCAGTACCAGCCAGTAGACCACCACCCACCCGGCGGCGATCCAGAGCAGGAACGGCAGGAGCAGGAGCGCCCAGCCGGCTGCGGGGCCGAACCGCTCCTTGCCGTGAGCGGCCATCCACTCCTCGACCTCGTGGCGGAACGGCACCTGGTAGCGATAGATCATCAGCAGCGCGAAGACCGCGATGCTGGCCAGGAGGGCAACGAGCAACACGATGGCGAGCTGATTGAGCAAGGTCATGTTGCTCGCCGATCCGAGGACCGACAGCCGCAACGCCCGCGCGAACTCCCCGGCGGTGGTCAGGTAGCCGAGTCCGGACTCGTAGGCCAGGGCGGCACGGGCCACGGCGATCTGGGGGCGGCCGGGGTCGAAGGCCTCGGCCAGGTCAAGCGACTTGCGCGCCTGGGCGTAGTCCCCTTCCCGCATGTAGCGCTTGGCCTCGGAGATCAATGCGCTGGAGAGCCCCTCCAGCCGGCTGACCCCTTCTTCCAGGCAGAAGGCGCGAATCAGCTCCGCCTGGCGGTCGGCGTCGCCGTCACGGCCGTGGGCCAGGAACGCCTTGCGTTGGAACCAGTAGGTCTCGAGGCGGGCGCGGAACGCGTCGTAGTCGAAGCCACGGCGGGCGCCGCCGAAATGCTGTTCGGAGTCGGAGGACTGTTGTTCGACCGGTTCAGGGTCGGCGGTACGCTTGCCTCCCAGGCGAATCACGCCGGAGTCGGCTTCCTGGGCGTACACCGGGACCACCGCCTGGCCCCAGAGGGCCAGCGTCAATCCCACGGCTAGCAGCAACAATGCGCGCTTCAACCCGAACCCCGGGCCCCACGAGCGCTTCGACACCGCGCCGAACGGCTACGTGGCGGCTATGGCTGTGGGTTGGCGGATCCGGAGCGCGTGACGTAGAGCATGCGCAGCTGATAAAGCACCCGGTCCAGCAACCCTTCCTCTTGCTTGGTCAGGTTGCCGCGGCACTTCACACGCAACAGATCGAGCATGTCGATCTGCAGGCGCGCCTGCACCAGATCGACCGTGGGCTGATTCGAATCGGGGTGGGGAATCTCGCCGAGAAAGAGCAGCGCCGGTTGCGCCATGGCGTTGAGCAGCATGGTGAAGTCGACCCCTTCCGGCTCTTCGACGGGCTTGTGTTCGAAGCCCTCCGCCGCCGGTGCCTCCTCCGTTGGGGGAGGCGCCTGGGCCTGCTGCTGCTCTGCGACCTCCGGCGACCCTTCGTCGTCGGAGCCCTCTCGCCGCTCTCCGTCGGCAGTGAACGCACGCCGGTCGACCACCTTGATCGGCCGCTTGGCGTCCTCCTCGGAACCCGATCTATCGCTCACGATCAACCTCACCGGCTCGGCTTCGAGCGCTTCGTGCGCCGATGGTACCATTGGCGTTCTCGCGGTTTCAATCACGCCGATCGCACCTTAGCCCTACGAGCAGGTGACCTGACCCGGGCCAAACATGCGGTCCGGCCCCGGGTGAGTCAAGGAGCCCCCCAGCCATGGATCAGGTCGATAAATTCGAGACTTTGGTCTCGATCATGGACCGACTGCGGGACCCGGAGAGCGGCTGCCCCTGGGATCTGGAGCAGTCCTTCGAGTCCCTCCGCAGCTACCTGCTGGAGGAGTGCTACGAGGTCGCCGACGCCCTGGACCAGGGGGATCTGGGTGAGTTGCGGGAGGAACTGGGCGACCTGCTGTTCCAGATCGTGTTCCTGTCCCGCTTGGCCAAGGAGCAGGGTGCCTTCGAGGCTCCGGACGTGGTGCGCGGGATCGCCGAGAAGATGATCCGCCGCCACCCCCATATCTTCGGCGACGAGACCGCCGAGGACGCCGACGAGGTGCTCCGCAACTGGGAGGAGATCAAGCGCAAGGAGAAGGAGGCGGCAGGCAAGCCCGCCCGGGACTCGATCCTGGCCGGGATCCCGGCGTCCCTCCCCTCTCTGATGCGGGCGCAGCGCCTCGGGGTCAAGACCGCCCGGGTCGGCTTCGACTGGCCCGATGCGGCCGCGGTGCTGCGCAAGGTCGACGAGGAGATGGGCGAGCTACGTGAGGCGATGGATCAGCGGGACGCCGATGCGGTCGAGGAAGAGCTCGGCGATCTGCTGTTCGCCACGATCCAGCTGGCGCGCCGCTCGGAGATCGACCCCGAGCGGGCGCTCCAACGAGCGAACCGCAAGTTCGAACAGCGCTTCCGCGCTCTGGAGCGGAGCCTCGCCGACGAGGGCCGGCAGGTTCAGGACTGCGATCTCGATGCGCTCGAGGAACGCTGGCAGGCGGTCAAGCGGACAACGCCCCGTCGGTGAACTTGCCGAGCTGGCGGAAGCGCTCGTGGCGCTGGGCCGTCAGCTCCTCGCCGTTCAGCGATTCCAGCGTGCGCAGCTGTTCGTCGACGACGTCGCCGAGGATTTCCGCCTGGTGCGCCGCATCGACATGGGCCCCGCCGGAGACCTCCTTGATCACCGCATCGACGATGTCGAGGCCGACCAGCTGCTGGGCGGTCAAACGCATCGCCTTGGCCGCCTCACGGTTCTTGGACGGGTCCCGCCAGAGGATCGCGGCACAACCCTCGGGGCTGATCACCGAGTAGACCGAGTGCTCCAGCATGTTGACCCGGTTGCCTACGCCGATGGCCAGGGCTCCGCCGCTGCCCCCCTCGCCGGTGACCGTGGCGACCACCGGGACGGTCAGCTTGGCCATCTCGCGCAGGTTGAAGGCGATCGCCTCGGCCTGGCCCCGCTCCTCGGCTCCGATGCCGGGATAGGCTCCCGGGGTGTCGATGAAGGTGATGATCGGCCGGCGGAACTTCTCCGCCATGTTCATCGCCCGCATCGCCTTGCGGTAGCCCTCGGGCCGGGGCATGCCGAAATTGCGGTGGATCTTTTCCTTGGTGTCCCGGCCCTTCTGATGGCCGAGCACCAGGACCGGACGGCCGCGGAAGTCGCCGAAGCCGGCCACGATCGCCGGGTCGTCGGCGAACTTGCGGTCTCCGTGAATCTCGACGAAGTCCTCGATCATGTGTTCGATGTAGTCGAGGGTGTAGGGCCGTTTGGCGTGACGGGCCAGCAGGGTCTTCTGCCAGGGCGTCAGATCCGACATGATCCGCTCACGGATCTCCCGGAGTTCCTGCTCCAGGCGCTGCCGCTGGTTGCGGGTCGCCGGGTCGTCGCCGGTGTCGGAGAGCGCTTCGATACGGCGCTCCAGGTCCAGAATCGGTTCCTCGAAACTGTCTTCTTCGAACACGTTTCCCCCGCGCGGTGACGTCCGCGCCGAGGTCATTGAAGCACTGGAGCGCTCCGGGCTCAAGTGCGGCGAGCCAGACGCCTCGCTACGGCCAGGGCATGGGCAGCCTCGGCTGCGTCGTCGGGGGCCCGGCCATCCAGGCGGGCCCGCAGCCCCGCGGCCAGGGCCCGGGCGATCCAGGGGCCCGCAGGGACCCCGGCCCGGATCAGATCCGAGCCCCGGACCGCCGGCCGGGCGTGGCGCAAGGTCTCCAGGTAACGCTGCGCCCGGGTGGCCGCGATCCGGGTATCCGCCCGGAGCAGCGCCAACAGGACGGTCATGTCCGATTCCGCCCGGCAACGGGCATGCAGGCTCCCCGCCCGGCTCGCCGACTCCCCTTCCAGGTAGCGCAGGAGCCGGGAGGAGCGCTCCAGGGCGGTGGCCGCCGCTTCCCGCTGCTCCGCCCGTAGTCCGGCCCTGCGGCCGAAGGCGGCGCGCCCTGCCCGCTTCCAGCCCAGGGCAAGGAGCCCGATCCCGGCGGCGGTCAGGGAAAGTTTCCAGCTCGCGAGGGCCGGGCCCAGCCGCTCCAGCCGCCGCTGGGGGCGATGGGCCGGCGGGATGTATCGATGGTCCGGAAGCAGAGCCGCCAGGGCTCCGAGCCGCTCCAGGCCCGCGACCGCCCGGGCCGGATGCCGGTCTCCGTAGATCTTCTCCAGCTCCGTCCGTACCCTCGCGCCGGAGATCGGGTCGAGGGCTCCTGCGGCGAGGGCGTCCCGGATCCTTCTCCGGTCGGCTGCCGCCGGCTGAAAACGCAGCCGGGCCGCGAATCGAACGGCGCGGAAGATCCGGGTGGCATCGTCCCGGTACGAGGCCGGGTGCAGGGCGCGGATGCGGCGGGCCGCCAGGGCTCCCCGCCCGTCGAAGGGGTCGACGACCCGCCAGGCGCCGCTACCGTGCAGGGGTACGGCCATGGCGTTGATCGAGAAATCCCGGCGAGCCAGGTCCCGTTCCAGGGCTGCCGGCCCGGTTTCCGGGAGGGCGCCGGGGTGGGCGTACCGTTCCTTCCGGGCGGTGGCCAGGTCGATGCGGAGGGGGGGCCGGTCCTGCCGGATCGTCACCGATGCGGTTCCGAAGCGGGGGTGTTCTCGCAGCTCACCCTGCCGTCGCCGGGCGAACGCTCGGGCCAGTGCGGGGCCATCCCCTTCGACAACCAGGTCCAGGTCGTGGACCGGCCGCTCCAGCAGGAGGTCCCGAACGACTCCGCCGACCAGATAGGCCCGTTCACCCCGTTCGGCGGCCAGGCCTGCGATCTCGCGCAGGGGCCCCCGCATCTCCGCCGGCAGTTGTCCGAGGCGAATCCGGTCGGGAGGGGCGGCCCCCCGATCAGGCACGGGGATGGAAGTCCCGGTAGAGCCGCTGCAGCCGCTCGCGGTTGATGTGGGTGTAGATCTCGGTGGTGGAGATGTCCGCGTGGCCGAGCATCCGCTGGACCGAGACCAGGTCCGCCCCGTTCTCCAGCAGATGGGTCGCGAAGGAGTGGCGCAGGGTGTGGGGCGAGAAGGGCGTGGCGATGTGCGCTCGCTGCCCGTAGCCCTTGAGCAATTTCCAGAACCCCTGCCGGGTCATCGGCCCACCCCGCCCGGTGATGAACAGGTAGTCCGAGCGCCGTCCCGCAAGCATCTCGGGCCGGGACTCGGCCAGATAGCGCTGCAACGCCCGGTCGGCCTCGACGCCGAGCGGTACCACCCGCTCCTTGTCCCCCTTGCCGCTGGCCCGCAGCAGACGGGCGTCAAGCCGAAGATCCCCGAGCCGCAGGCCGACCAGTTCACTGACCCGCAGGCCGGTGGCGTAGAGCACCTCCAGCATCGCCCGGTCGCGAACGCCGCAGGCCGACTCCGGGTCCGGGGCGGCCAGCAGCGAATCGACCTCGTCGGAATCGAGCACCTTGGGCAGGGAGCGCATGGCCCGGGGGGCATCGAGGTGAGCGGTCGGGTCCTCCTGGATCACCTTCTCGGCCAGCAGGTAGCGGAAGAAACCGCGCATGGCGACGATCCAGCGGCGGACGGAACGGGGTGAACGTCCCTCGATCTGCATCCCGCGAAGCACGGCCAGCAGGTCGTCCCTGCAGGCTTCCTCCAGGCGCCGCTCGCCGAGATGAAGTCCGAGGGTCTGTAGATCGCGCCGGTAGGCATCGACGGTGTTTCGGCTGAGCCCCCGTTCGGCGATCAGGTAGGTCAGATACTGAGCGAACCACCCCTGAGGTGACGGGGGCGGCGTCTTGCGTTGCGGGCGCATCAGACGCCGGCCCGTTGGGTCGTGGCGCCTTTGGGTGGATCCAGCAGGATGGTCACCGGCCCGTCGTTGACCAGTTCCACATCCATCATCGCCTGGAAACGCCCGGTCTCGACGGTAAGGCCGCGCTCACGCAACAACGCGCAGTACTTGCGGTAGAAGGCGTCGGCGCGTTCCGGCGGCGCAGCGCCGGTGAAGGAGGGCCGCCGGCCGCGCCGGGTGGCCGCAGCGAGAGTGAACTGGGAGACGACGAGCACGCTTCCGGCCACCTCTTCGACGCTGCGATTCATGCGCCCTTCGTCGTCGCGGAAGATGCGGAGCTCCGCGGTCTTCGCCGCGTAGTAGTCGAGGTCCTGTTCCTCGTCATCCTGCTCTACGCCGAGCAGGACCAACAGCCCCTCTCCGATTGCACCGACGGTTTCTCCGTCGACGCGCACGGCGGCGCGCGACACGCGCTGAATCAATACCTTCATGGAGCCGAAGCAGAATACACCAGCTTCAGGTTCCCCCGAGGATCTTTCGCCGCAGCCGATCGAAGACCAGCGTCGCCTCGGGAACGCGCAGCAACCGGCAGCCCACCGAGAAGATCAGCATCCCCGTGGCCACGGCGATCAGCACGCGCAGAACCTCGCCGGGGATACCGCCCCCGCTCCATGCCTGCTCGACGATCCGGTGGAGTTCGTGGGCGGCGAAGGCCATGACCACGGAGACCAGCAGGACTCGCAGGGTCGTGTCGAGAATCCCCCGCCCCCCGAGGCTACCGATGCGCCGACGCAGCCCGCCGGCGAGGATCGCGAAGTTGGTCCACGCGGCGACGGATGTCGAGAGCGCCAGGCCGAGAAACGGGTCGATGTCGAACCGGGGCAACCAGCGGATGAGGAGCAGGCTGCAGACGATCTTGAGGCCGACCGCCGTGGCCGAGGCGATGACGGGCAGCCGGGTCTGGCCCAGAGCGTAGAAGGTCGGCACCTGGATCTTCGTCACGGCGTAGGCGGAAAGGCCCAGGGCATAGGCCAGCACCGCCATGGCGGTCTTCTCGCTGTCCAACGTGCCGAAGCGGCCGTGCTCGAACAGCATCCGCACGATCGGTTCACGGAGCGCGATCAGTCCCGCGGTGGCGGGGATGGTGAGGAACGCTGCTGTCCGGAACGCGGCGGCGAGGTTGTCCCGCATGGCGCCATGGTCGTTTCGCGCGGCGTCGACCGACACCCGCGCGAGGTTGGCGGTGGCGATGGCTACCCCGAACAGGCCGATCGGCAGCTGCATCAGCCGGAACGCCAGGGACAGCCAGGTGATCGCCCCGGCGAAGCGGGAGGCGAGGATCGTGTCGACGAGGATGTTGATCTGGGTTGCCGCCAGTCCGAAGGTCGCCGGGAGCATCAACAGGCCGATCCGGCGCAGGGCCGGATCCCTCAGGGCCAGATCCGGCCGGAAGCGGAATCCGACCCGGTGGAGGGCGGGCACCTGGACGGCGAACTGCAGGACTCCGCCGAGGATCGCCCCGGTCGCCAGGGCCAGGCCGGGGTGGATGTCCAGCGAGCGGTAGACCGGGACCAGGGTGATCACCGCCACGATGGCCGACAGGTTGAAAAAGGCCGGGGCGAGAGCCGGAAGGAAGAACTTGCCGTGGGTGTTGAGCATCCCCATCGCCACCGCGGCGAACGCCACGAACAGCAGGAACGGGGAGACGATCCGGGTCATGTCGACCGCGAGGTCCAGTTTTTCCCCGGAGAAACCGGGCACGTAGAGCTTGAGAATTCCTCTGGCAAAGAGCAGAATCGCCAGGGTCACCAGGCCGAGGAGCACCCCCATCAGGGTCATCAAGCGCCGGGCGAGGCGGAACGCCGCCTCATCACCGTGGTGTTCCCGTTCCCGGGTGAAGGTCGGTACGAAGGCGGAGGAGAGCGCACCCTCGGCGAACAGATCGCGGAGCAGGTTCGGGATCCGAAACGCCGCCAGGTAGGCGTCGGTTACCAAACCGGCGCCGAAGAAGTAAGACTGGACCTGGTCCCGCAACAAGCCAAGGATGCGGCTCATCATCGTCGCGAGACTGATGCCGCTGACCCTACGCAGGAGTTGCCGTGAATCGCTCATCGTGTGGCGGGCTATAATACGGCGCTCAAGGAGTTAATCGATGGCAAGCGTCAACAAAGTGATCTTGATCGGAAACCTCGGCCGGGACCCTGAGGTGCGCTACACCCAGGGTGGGACCGCCGTGGCCAACTTCACCATGGCCACCACCGAGCGCTGGAGCGACCAGAGCGGCGAGCGCAAGGAGCGGACCGAGTGGCACCGGGTCGTGGTCTGGGGCAAGCAGGCGGAGATCGCCGGCGAGTACCTGCGCAAGGGGCGCTCGGTCTACGTCGAGGGCTCGCTGCAGACCCGCGAATGGACCGACCGTGACGGCAACAAGCGTTACACCACCGAGGTCAAGGCCCAGCGTTTCCAGATGCTCGGCGCCCGTGGCGAGTCCGACCGGGCTCCGATGGATCCGGAGCCTCAGCACCACCAGGTGGCCGAACCGGTCGACGGTGGCGGCTACAGCGAAGACGACATCCCGTTCTGATCCCCGCCTGACGGCCCCTCGGGGCCGACCCCCAGAAGCTCCTCCACGGCCTTCCCCGGGGAGGAAACCGGTATGCGCCGCCCGGCCCGGGCTGTGGCGGCGCCGCCGGGCGCGGTGTATATACAGAGGGCTTCGGGGGCACGGGCGGCCCGTGGAATCCGGGCCCGCTTTTTGGGGGAAATCGTGAACCAGAGAACGCTGATCGGTCTGCTGATGTGCGCCGCCTGCTGCGGGCTGGCGTGGTCTCCGGCATCAGCCCAGGTCATCGAGGAGGTCTTCCCGCTGGAGCCCGAGGACGGCGCGACCGTCGGGGCCCGGCCGATCCTGCGGGTCGGCGTGGACGGTGACGACATCCACCTGATGAAGTTCCGTGTCGAGATGAGTCTCGACGGATTCGACACCTTCTCCCACGTCTTCGATCAGAAAGAAGACACGGCCGGCTGGGCCTTCGCCGTGCTCGGGGACGAACAAGGCGCCCTGCTCCGCGTGCCCAAACCCCTGTCCAACGGTGTCCATGAGTGGCGCGTTTCCGCCTGGAACGGCGTGGAGTGGATCGAGGGTGATTCGGTCTACGAACTCGAGGTCGACGGCATCAACCCGGCCGAGGTCGACACCCTACGGATGGACTGGGCGGACAACGGCGGCCTGAAGCTGGTCTGGGATCCGATCACCACCGACATGGATGGCCGTCCCGAGTACATCTCGCGGTACCACGTCTATCGCTACGACCGGGCGTCGTACTTCTTCTCGATTCGCGCTTTCGAGATCGGAACCACCGAAGAGACGGAATTCGTCGACGACTCGGAGATGGGCCTCAAATCGGGCTTGCTGTTCTACAAGGTCACCGGTGAAGACGCCGCCGGCAATCACGACCTGCGGCGCTACTGAGCCCGGGCAGCGCTAGCGAACGCTACTCTTCCAGCTTCTGGCGGGCGGTGACGGCCAGCGGGTCGTTGGGGAAGTCGTCGATGAAGCGCTGATAGAGCCCCTGCGCCTCGGTGTCGTTCCCCTGCTCCTCGGCAAGTTCCGCCAGGCGGTGCAGAGCATAGCCGGCGTAGGCACCCTCGCCGTCGGCCAACTCCCTGAGCGCCGCGGAGCCTTCCTCGGCCTTGCCTGCGGCCATCAGCGCGTCGACCCGGGCCAGCCGGGCCGCGTCGGCGGCTTCCAGAGTGACCGCGGAGTTCGCGGCCTTGCTCAGGATCTCGGCAGCCTCGTCGTGGCGGCCGAGGCGGCTCAGAGCCACCCCCTGGAAGTAGGTCGCGGTGTCGGAGGCAGGCCCCCCCTTGCCGGCGGCCTTCTCGAAGGACTCCAGCGCTGCCTCGAAGTCGGCGCTGGTCCCCTCCTCGGAGCCGGCCTTGTCGAGATGGCCCATACCCTCGGCGAGCAGCGACTTGGCGGCGGCGGTCCGGCTCTCGTTCCACCAGAAGAACCCGCCGATCAGGACACCGACGACCACGAGGGCCACGGCCCACTTGGCGACGGTCTGCCAGTTCTCTTCCAGCCACTGTTCCAGGGAGAACGCCGCTTCGACGAACTCGTCCTGCTTCAATTCTTTCCGCGTAATGCCCCGAGCCATGTCTTACTCCGTAGCGCCTAGCCCGCCGGACCCGGCCCCGCGACCGGTTGCGGGATGGTGGGCCTGGAGGGAGTCGAACCCCCGACCTTGAGTTTAGGAAACTCCTGCTCTATCCAACTGAGCTACAGGCCCCTTGATCCACCGGTCAATCGTACCGGATCAGGCTGAAGACGCTCTCGTCTCCCAGCGTTTTACGACCTGGCAGGAACCCGAGCTCCACCATGAAGGCGAATCCTTCGACCGTGGCGCCGAGGCGTTCGACGAGGTTGCCTGCGGCCCGAGCCGTGCCGCCGGTGGCCAGCACGTCGTCGACCACCAGGACCCGCTGCCCCTTCTCCACGGCGTCCCGATGAATCTCCATCGTGGCGGACCCGTATTCAAGGCTGTATTCCTCGGCTTCGGTCTCCGCCGGGAGTTTCCCCGGTTTGCGGATCAGGACCAATCCCTTGCCCAGCTCGTAGGCCATCGCGGAGGCGAGCACGAAGCCTCGGGCTTCGATCCCGGCGAGAGCGTCGAAGCGATCCCCCTCGTAGCGCTCGACCAGTCGGCGCACGGTGGACCGCAGCGCCTCGGGATGGCGAAACAAGGTGGTGACGTCATAGAAGTTGATCCCCGGCTTGGGAAAGTCGGGAACTTCTCGGATCGTCTGTTTCAGGTCGCTGACGAGCATCGCCGAGCCTCCAAGCTGGGCATGCTAGGGCACCGGGGGCCCGCTGGCAAGCGTTCGGCCCCACTCCGGCCGTGAGCGGCGCCCTCTCCCGGTTTTCGGGCTGGATTCGCCTTTGAACGAGAAAAGCCACCCGGTCCGAAGACCGGGTGGCTGTCACGGACGTGGTCGCAGGTCCCGGAGGACCTAGCGCTGACGGGTCGGCACGCAGATGTTCTCGCGCCGCTTGAGCAGCAGGTTCTGCTCACCGAACTGGTTCTCGATGTCCACGCGGATATCCAGCGGCGGAATCGAGGAGTCGCTGATGTCGTAGCACTCGAGGCGGGCGGCGTCGAAACGGGCGCCTTCGCCGTTCTTGTCCACGATGGTGCAGTAGGAGACCGGGTCGATCAGCGTGGCGTCGTCGGAGCTGTACTCGTCGGTCAGCGGCACGGTGATCTGGTTGAACGGGATATCGTCCCGGCCCGAACGGGCCTGGTAGCACTTGACGTGCTCGATATCGAGGTGGGAGTCGCTGCCGACCTTCTTGGTCGGCACGCACAGGGTGCGCGCCTTGTTGAGCCGCAGGATCTCGTCACCGAACTGGTTGTTGGTGTCGATCAGCAGACCGTTGACGTCGGCCGGGTCGTTGATCGTGTAGCAGGTCAGGCCGGTGTCGGCGTCCGCCAGGCCTTCGTTCTTCTTGTTGGCCGGCACGCAGTACTTGTCGGCCTTGGTCACCGTCGCCGTGGTGTTGCCGAACTCGTCGGTCAGGCTCACCTGGAAGTCGTCGTTGTTGTAGACGGCGCCGTAGCAGGTGTAGTGGTCGTAGGTGCGGGTCGGCACGCAGAGGGATTCCTGCCGCTTGAGGATGATCCGCTGGCTGCCGAACTGGTTGGTCACGTTCAGCACTTCGTTCAGCGGGCGGAGCGCCCGGTCCTCGACGTTGTAGCACTCGAGGTGGCTCTTGGTGCTGCCGATGCCTTCGCCGTTCTTGTCGACCGGGTTGCAGAAGGCGACCGGGGCTTCGGCGGTGTCGACGTTGGTGCGGAACCGGTCGACGGCGCTGACGTCTCGAGGCGAGTACGGGATGGTCGAGTCGAACTTGGTGCCGCCGCGGTAGCACTTGAAGTGGTCGACGGCGCCGGAAGCGGTCTCACCGTCGATCACGGTCGGGACACAGAGGGTGCCGGCACGGGTGATGCGCAGGCTCTCTTCACCGAACTGGTTCCAGATCTCCATCTGGGCGTCGGCAAAGTCCGGGTCGTCGTTGATGCTGTAGCAGGCCAGGTGGGTGTTGGGATCCACCATGCCCTCGCCGTTCTTGTCGACGGGGGTGCAGAGCTTGTCCAGCTTGACCACGTCGGCCAGGGTCGGGCCGAAACGGTCGACCAGATCGACATCCGGGCCGTTGAAGCTGCTCAGCGGCTTCGCGTCGTAGCACTTGTAGTGGTCCTTGGCCTCCTCGGCAAAGGCCGGGGCCACGCAGGCGATCAACGCCAGCGCGATCAGCAGTCGCACGTTCACACGCATAAAGGTCCTCACGTTCACTTTCTGGTTGCGGGGCTCCGTGCGCACGTGGCCATCCAGGTGCACGGGAACTCCCGAATTTTTCAAAATGCCATGCCCGGATTGGCCTTCACCTACTTCGACTATGGGATTGCGTCAATCAGTTTCAGCGGCGTTTCGGAGAGACGGGACGAAGACGGGCATCGGCGGACACGGATAATTGGAATACTTCTCGTATTGCCGGTTTGTCTCCACTTTTGCGCCGTGCGGTCCCGGGGCTCGGCGAGCCGCGGTGGTACTCTCGGTCCAGCCCCGGGGAATCCATCGGGTGAGTCCTCGCCGAGTTCCGGGAGAAACCGGCTGCCCCGTCCAGGGGGAAAAATGAGGAGAACGCAATGGCCACGGTGCAGATCATCTTTCCGGACCAGCCCAAGGGAGCCGTCCACCCGGCTCCCGTGATCAACGACGAGATCGTCTCGGTCGTTCAGGGACATGTCGTGACCTGGGAGATCGTGTCGTTCAACCCGGCGATCCACGAGGTCGCGGTGGAGTTCGACAAGCCGGACCCGCTGATGGCCGAGAAGATCAGCAGCCCTGCCGGCCGCCAGTCGATGCGTCAGGTGCTGGAGCGGGCCGCCCAGCGGGAAGCCGAGAACCCGGGCCGCCGCAATTTCTTCATCCGGGGCGAGGGGCCGGTGGCGGAGCCGAGCCCCGCCGGGCGAGTGGCGCTGCGGTTTCCGGCGGATGAAAACGGCCGCCGCCTCGAGCCGAGGATCGGCCGCGGGGTGCTCTGGGGCACCGCTCCCTCCCAGCCGACGGTGTCCTACGACGCCGATCGCTATAAGTACACGGTCTACGCCTACGGAGCCGACGGCAAGCTGCTGATCGAAAAGGACCCGGAGGTCATCAGCCATCGTCCGTCGGGCGGGACCAACGTGACCCCTACGGTGCCCTGACCCGCCGCAAGAAATCCGCATCGGACCACAGCGACTGGAACTCCGGGGCGCCGTCGAAACTACTCGGTGGCGCCCCTCGCTCCAGCGCCTGATCGATCGCCTCCAGGATGGTCTGCCGATCGCTGCCGATGAGTGCCAGTACCTTGGCCCGCTTGGCCCGCAGGCTCCACATCTGGGGCGAGGAGTCGACCGCTGCCCTGGCGAGTGCGTCGGCCCGCTGCGGGTCGATGTTGCACTGGGCGGTGTTGAGGGCCACCTGCATCGTTTCTCGCGGGTTCGCCGGCGCTCTGGCCATGTCGACCTCGGCGATACGGGCGGCGTCGCAGTAGGCGGCTCGGGCTCCTTCGGGATCGCCGGCGAACGCCAGGGCGTCTCCGAGGTTGCTGCGATGGACTGCAAAGTCCTCTTCCAGCCGCACCGCGTGCCGGTACTGGGCGATGGCATCCCCGATCAACTCCCCCGCCCTCTTCTCGTCTCCTTCCTGGCGCTTGGCCGCAGCCAGGAAATAGAGGGCGGTTCCGAGGTTGCTGCGGTCCATCGGGGTTTCCTTGCGTTCGATGCTCTGCCGCAGCTCGACCTCGGCCTCGGCGGGCCGCCCGAGACGCAGTAGCGAAGCCCCGTAGTTCGAGCGTGCCTCGGTGTAGTGCGGGGCGAGTTCGAGAATGCGGCTGTATTCGTCAGCCGCGTTCTGATGTTCCCCGGCATCCTCGTGTAGCACGGCTAACTGCAGGCGGTAAGCCATCCGTTTCGGATCGCACTCGCAGGCCGCCTCCATGGCCTGGACGGCGGCCGGGTAATCGCCGCTCTTCAGCCGGATCTGCCCGAGGTTGATCCAGGCGGCGCAGAACCAGGGAGCGACCTGGACCGCCTTCTCCGCCGGGGGACGCGCCTCATCCCAGCGGTCGTCGCCGCTGAACTGTTGGGACTGGACGAGGAGCTCCGAGACCTCGCTCTGCCGTTGGGCGTAGACGCTCTGAGTGGTGACCCACGCCGCCGCGGCGCCGGCCCCGACGATCAACAGGAGCGCCAGTGCGGCGAGGCCGACCCCGGCCTTGTGCTTGCGCAGGAACTTGCCCAGGCGGTAGCGCCGGCTCGGCGGCCGCGCTTCCACCGGATCCCCCTCCAGATAGCGTGTCAGGTCGCGGGCCAGTCCTTCGGCCGATGCATAGCGCCGCTCGGGCTCCCGGGACATCGCCTGGAACACGATCCAGTCGAGATCACCCCGCAGCTCCCGGGCGATCTCGCCGACCTTGCCGCCGACCTCGTCGGCCAGCGCCTGCTCCCGTTCCCCGCCCCGGACCAGACGCTCGCTGGGCCGTGGCGGCGTGTCCTGGAGAATCCGCCGCCGCAGTTCCTCGTCGGCCACCGGAGTCGCGCTGCCCCCGAAAGGCAACGAACCGGTGAGCATGCGGTAGAGCATCACTCCGAGGGCGTAGATGTCGCTGCGGGTATCCACCGCGGTGCCGGCGATTTGCTCGGGGCTCATGTAGCCCGGCGTGCCGATCATGGCGCCGGCCCGGGTATGGAGAGATGCCTCGGTGAGCGGCTCCTCGGTTGCCTTGGCCACGCCGAAGTCGATGATCTTCGGCACCGCCTTCCCGTCCTGCTCGCAGACCAGCACGTTGGAGGGTTTGAGATCCCGGTGCACGATCCCCTTCTGGTGCGCGTGCTGGATGCCCAGGCAGATGTCGATGAAGAGCCGCAGCCGGTCCTCGATGGCGAGCCGATGTTCCCCGCAGTAGACATCGAGGGGGACGCCGTCCACATGCTCCATCACGAAGAACGGGCGCCCCTCAGGGGTCGAGCCGGCGTCGAGGACCCGGGCGATGTTGCCGTGGCTCATCAGCGCCAGCGCCTGGCGTTCAGCTTCGAAACGGGCGATGACCTGGCGGGTGTCCATCCCCAGCTTGATCAGCTTGAGGGCGACCTGAAGGCGCACCCCCTCTTCGCGGACGGCCCGGTAGACCACACCCATGCCGCCGGAGCCGATCTCCTCGATGATGCGGTAGGGGCCGATGCGTTGGGGTGGCGCCGCCGCTGGGTCGGGCGCCGCGCCGGGGTTGAGCTCGGGCATGTCCCGGGCCTTGCGGTCGGCGTCGATCAGCCCTTTCACCTCGGCGCGGAGGGCGGCGTCGCCGGCGCACTCAACGTCGAGCAGGGCTTCACACTCGTTTTCGGGCAGGTCCACCGCCCTCAGGAACAGATCGCAGGCGCGGTCGTGGTCACCCGTCGCCATCGTCTCCCTCGGTCAGCGCCTTGGCCAGCCAGGCCCGGGCGACGCGCCAGTCCCCCCGCACCGTGCGCTCCGAGACCCCCAGGGCCTCGGCGACCTCGACCTCGGTCATGCCGGCGAAGAAACGCAGTTCGGCCACCTGGGCCTGGCGGCTGTTGCGGGCGGCGAGGCCATCAAGTGCGGAGTCCACCACCAACACGTCGACGCTGGCCGGCAGGGCCATGATCTCGTCGCTCAGGGTGATCAGCTGGGCTTCCCGGCACTGGGCGCCCTTTCGGCGCGCGTGATCGACCAACACCCGGCGCATCTGCCGTGCCGCCGTGGCGAAGAAGTGGGACTTGCCCTTCCACTCGACCCGGTCGATGCGGGCCAGGCGGAGGTAGGCCTCGTGCACCAGATCGGTCGGCTGCAGGGTGTGCCCTTGTCGCTCCCCGCGCATGTAGTGGGCTGCCAATGCCCGAAGCTCCTTGTAGATCAGCTCCAGGTACAGCGCCCCCTCGTCGCTGCCGCTCATACCCCTCGAGTTCTCCATCGCCCCGGTGGACCCGTCGATTATAGAGAGAAAAATCCTCCGGTCACTGCCGGTTCCAGCCTCCTTTGACGCCTTAATGTACAAAAGCGGCTTCCTAGGAGTCGCGGAGAAGGTTCGATGCGTGGTGGACAGCCGGAGACGCGCCTTCTCGTCGGCTATCGGGGCCTGGCGAGGAAGTGGGGATCCGGTCCCCGGAAGGTCACGTGTGGCGATCGCCCCCCGATTCGCTGTGGCCTGACGGGACGCGACCGTCGAAGCGCCGATTCGAGATCCTCCTCACGGATCGGCGTGAAGCCCCTCGGGGGGTGGCCGGCGGTGAGAACATTCTCCCCAGTAGGTGGCGCCGTGGTTGCTGGCTCGCGACCACGGCGTCGCCGTTTTTGTCGCTGCTCTCCTGCTACTTCGCAAACGGGATGCGAGTGGCCTGCCTCGAGGAGGAATCGTGGCGCTCGATATGGCGCCCGCTCGTTCCGTTCAGCGGTTATGGAAGTCGAGGTGTGAGGCTGAGGGGCTTTGGGCCGGTGTTCGGCCATCGAGCTGCAAGAAAGGCTGAAGTTGGTCGGGGAGAGAGGATTTGAACCTCCGACCCCCTGCACCCGAAGCAGGTGCGCTACCAGGCTGCGCTACTCCCCGACCTGTTGCCTTTGCCGCGTGAGCGGATAAGCCGCGCGATGTTAACAGAGCCCCCGGGGCCCTGCAACGATCCCACGTCGATTCCAGCTCTCTCGCCCGGCGAGGCCGGGCTCCCTAACCCGCCCTAGTGCAGGAACTTGAGGGCGTAGAAGCCGAGGGCCAGCAGCACCACGAAGGCCAGGGTCAGGATCCCGAGGTACTTCTCGATCCAGGGCTGGATCTTGGGTCCGAAACGGGAGACCAGGCCGGCCACCAGGAAGAACCGGGCGCTGCGGGAGAGCGCCGAGGCGACGAAGAAGATCAGCAGGTTGATCTTGGCCACGCCGGCGGCGATGGTGATGATCTTGTAGGGCAGCGGCGTGAAGCCTGCGGTGAACACCACCCAGAAGTTCCACTTGTCGTAGAGGGCGGCGACCTTGTCGAACTTCTCCGCCGAGAACATCGGGACATACTCGAAGAAGAAGCCGGATACCGCGCTCCACAGCCCCCAGCCGATGGCGTAGCCGATCAGGCCGCCGAGCACCGAGCCGATCGAGCACCAGAAGGCGTAGCGCATCCAGTTCTTCGGCTTGGCCACCGTCATCGACAGCAGCAGCACGTCGGGCGGAATCGGGAAGAACGAGGACTCGGCCATGGACAACAGGAACAGCGCCGGCGTGGCGCGCTTGTGGCCCGACCAGTGCAGGACCCAGTCGTAGAGTCGGTAGTGCAGGCCGCGCAGGCCCGTGGGTCGCTGGAACGTCTCGGTCTGTTGGCTCATCGGCTCCATCCGAACTTGCCCGTCAGGGGAACGAACCTGCAGGGTCCGTGGTCCTCGGTGACGTTGCCCGACTCGCGCTTGATCACGCGGACGAGCTTCTGGTTCCGCTGGGCCGAGGGGCGTTCGTCAGCCAGCGGCACGATCAGCTTGCCCCCTTCCTCGAGCTGGTCGATCAGGGGCGTCGGTATCTCGGGGGCCGCGGCGGCGACGATCACCGCCTTGTAGGGGGCGAATTCGCTCCAACCGTAGCCGCCGTCGAATATCTTGAAATGTACGTTCTCGATCCCCAGGGCGCGAACGTTTCCTCGCGCCTTCTGCGATAACGAAACGATGCGTTCGACCGAGTACACCTGCTCGAAGAGTCTGGAAAGTACCGACGCGTGGTACCCGGAGCCGGTGCCGATTTCAAGAACGCGACCGCCGAAGTCCGGACCGGCCAGTTCGCACATCCGGGCCACGATCCAGGGCTGGGAGATGGTCTGCTGTTCCCCGATCGGCAGGGACGCCTCGCTGTAGGCCTGGGCCCGCAACCCCTCCTCGACGAAGGGTTCGCGAGGGACGCTGCGCATGGCGGCCAGGACCTTCTCGTCCTTGATGCCGCGGGAGCCGAGCTGTTGAGCCAGCCGCTGCAGCTTGATCCGGTCTCCGGTGGCGCGGGTGTTCATGGGAGGGGCAGCTCCCAGTCGGCCAGCGGTGCGAGGCCGCGGGTGTCGGTCATGTTCGCGTCGAGCGGAGTCACCGAGATGTAGCCCTGGTCGATGGCGGCGTGGTCGCCGTCGGGCTCCCCTGCCGGCGTCATGTCCGCCCCGGCGATCCAGTAGTAGGGCCGCCCGGAGGGATCCAATCGTTCCACCACCGCCGCACGGTAGGTCCGGGTCCCCTGCCGCGTGATGCGGACACCCTTGGGGTCGCCCTGCGGCAGGTTGACGTTGAGCAGCTGCCGCTCGGGCAGCCCGTGTTCCAGCACCCGCCGGGCCATGGTCACGGCGAAGCGGGCGGCCGGTCCGTAGTCGGCGACGTTGCCGTCGTCGTCGGTGGCTGTCGAGACCGCGATCGACGGGATGCCCAGCAGCGTGCCCTCGAGAGCGCCCGCCACGGTCCCCGAGTAGGTCACGTCATCGCCGACGTTGAGGCCGCGATTGATGCCCGAGACCACCAGGGTCGGCTTCTGCGGCGTGAGGTTGAATACACCCAGGTGGACGCAGTCGGTGGGGGTTCCGTCGATGCGGAAGCGGTCCGGCCCGGCATCGTGGACCCGCAAGGGCTGAGACAGGGTCAAGGCGTGGCCGGCTCCGCTGCGTTCCCGGTCCGGCGCGGCGACGATCACCTGACCGAGCGCGGACAGAGCTTCGGCCAGCGCCGCGATACCCGGCGCCTCGATGCCATCGTCGTTGGTTACCAGGATCACCGGACGGTCCGGATGCGGGGAATCGGGCACGTGTTTCCGCCTCTGTGGCCCGCTAATCTGTCACGACCCCTCGGGAGCGTCAACCCGGTCTTCCGGCCGGGAATCCCCCTCCGGTGCCGGCGGACGTCCGGGGGCTTTGGGCTGGGCCTTGCGGCCCACGTTGAGGGCCGCCGTCCAGGCGAAGAGCGCCAGCGGCAGGGTGAACAGCCACTTCTGGTAGCTGGGCCCCTGGTAGCGGAAATCGACCACATGTTCGCCGGGAGGCAGCCGGATCGACATGAAGCCCGGGAAGATCCGGGTGATCTCCGCCTGCTCGGCGTTGACGAAGGCCTTCCAGCGGGGGTGATAGGTCACCCGCAGGATCAGGTCGGTCGGTTCGCCGACCCGGGCCCGGCAGCTGAAGATGCCCGAGCGGTGGGTCTGCATCTCGAGCAGCTCCCCCTGGGGCGGGCCGGTGTCCGGCAGCGGCTCGATCGACTCGGTCATCGCCAGGTAGCGGGCGCTCTCGGGATCGAACTCCATCAGCCACTGCTGGCCGATGTCGTAGACCTCGGTCATCTCAGCGGTGGCCACGTCGCCGGTGGAGAGCATCTTCGAAGGCAGCGGGTAGACCCGGCCGAAGCCGAAGTAGGTGCTGCCCGGAATCTCGTAGAGAGCGAAGCGGCCCATCCTCGCCCGGGGTACCGCCCAGGGCGGCATCGGCTGCCCGGGGGGCGCTACGATCCAGCGGATGCCCCACATCTCGAAGTCCTGCCGCTCGGCGTAGGGCTGCCGCACCATCCACTCGGTGGGATAGGACATGCCGATGAACGGGTAGCCGATCATGTCGAAGCCGTCCCGTTGGAGCATGGCGTAGACCGGCAGGTCGGCGACGGTGAAGTCCTTGCCCCAGTTGTAGTACATGCCGGCGTAGACCCGGCCCTCGGCCGCTCGCCACAGGGTGGAGCCCAGGGCGCGGTAATCGTCGGCCTGATCCAGCGCCTGCTTCCGCTGCTGCACCACCTGTTTGTTCTGCTGGACGAAGGCGACCCGCTTGGCGGCCGGGAAGACCATGAGCGCCGCAAGCAACACGCCGACGGCGACGCCTCCCTTGGCGCCAAGGCGTTCCACCGCCAGCTTGCGCAGGTCCTCGAGGGCCACGCCCGCCAGCAGCAGGCCGAAGATCTGTACGCCGCAGCCGAAGCGGTGCATCGGCAGGCCCCATGCGAAGGGCAGGATATCGACGAGGCCGCCCCAGGCGGTACGGCCTGCGTAGAGCGCGAACCAGAGCAGCATCCCGGCCAGTAGCCACAGCCGCCGGCCGTCCCGCAGTCGAATCCCCTGCACCAGGCCGACCAGGGCGGACACGCCCACAGCGATGGTCAGGATCCGGTTGGTTCCCGGCAGCGACTGGATGCCCCGGCCGATGGTGTCGAACAGGTCTCCGTTCCACAGCTTCTGGAGCGCCGGCATCAGGCCGATGCCGTCGTACTTCCAGGTGGCCTCCCACTGGCTCTTCAACACCTGGTCGATGTGCTGGTAGAACGGGCCGATGAAGTAGATGCTGACCAGCAAGGTGATCAGGCCGACGATGCCGAGGCCGAAGAATCGCCGGGCGGTGATGACCTGCTTGTAGGGAATCAGCGCCGCCAGGGCGATCGAGGCGGCGGCCATGTAGCCGAACACCGAATGGGACATCGCCGCTGCCGCGACCAGCAGGCCGGCGATGACCCGGGGCCCGCCGTGAACTGCCCGCCAGCCCCAGCCCAGGGCGGCGAAGAGGAAGAAGACTCCCCACAGTTGCGGCATCAATCCCGAGCCGGTGTCGAGGAACGCCTCCCAACCGATCCCGAGATAGGGGTTGGCCATGACGAACGGATAGATCGCTCCGGCGAAGGCCGCCGCCCAGGGCGCGAAGTCCATTCGCCGCATGCCGGCGTAGATCCCGAGCGGCATCAGCGACAGGACAAGCCAGTTGAGGATCCCGTAGACCTGATGAGGTTCGGCGTGGATCGGCAGGAGGCGGGTCACCGCCGCGCCGACCACGTGAGACAGGTGCGGGTAGTGGGCGAACACCGGGAAACCGCCGGCGATCGACGGATACCAGTGATTGACCACGTAGTGTTCGCCGCCATGGCGGGCGGCGTAGGAGGTCATGGCGTCGTGGAGCACCTGGTCGTTCTTCGAGGGCGGCGAACCGGCACCGACCTCGTGGAACAACATCACCAACCCGAACAGGCAGGCGGCGCCGATCAGAAGCCACGGTCCCGGATGATCAGGCCGTTTCATCGGACTCCGCCTCCATGCCGACCTGCTCCCGCACGATGAAGCGCGGGCGGCCCTTGACCTCTCGATAGATCTTCGCGATGTAGGTGCCGATCACGCCGAGGCTGATCATCAGCAGGCTGCCGATGATCAACTGCAGCAGGATCACGGTGGTGAATCCGTCTACCGCCCGGCCGGCCAGCTTGTTGAACAGCGTCTGGAGTCCGAGCCCCAGGGCGGCCAGCAGGAACAGCCCGCCGGTGAAGGTCACGATGTGGAGCGGCGTGGTGGAGAAGGCGGTCACGCCGGTGATCGCCAGGCGCACCAGGCGCAGCAGCGACCAGTGGGACGCCCCGGCGGCACGCTTGGCCACCTCGAAGGGCACCTGCACCCGCACGAAGCCGAGCCAGGCGTTCATGCCGCGGAAGAACAGGTTCCGCTCACCGAGCCGCAGCCACGCTTCGACGACCTTGCGGTCCATCAGCTTGAAATCGGTGGAGTTGTCCAGATCGTAGCCGGAGAAGCGGCTGAGGAAGCCGTAGAACAGTCGCGAGCCGAGCCGGTTGACCAGCGGCTCCCGGCCGCGGTCGACCTTGACCGCCTCGACCACGTCCACGCCCCCCGCCTTCCAGAGCTTCCACATCTCGGCGATCAGCGAGGGGGGATGCTGGAGGTCGCCGTCCATCACCAGCACCGCCTGTCCCCGGGCGGCCTCGAGACCGGCACAGAGCGCCGCCTCCTTGCCGAAGTTGCGGCTCAGGCGGATGCCGCGGGTGTCGTTTCGTCCGGCGGCGGTTTCCTCGACCACGCTCCAGGTGTCGTCGTCGGAGCCGTCGTCGACCAGGACCAACTCGTAGGGCGCGTCGAGGGCGTCCAGGGCGGCGCAGATGGTCTTCAAGACGTCGCGGAGGTGCCCCCCCTCGTGAAAGAGCGGAATGACCACCGACAGGGCCGGCGGCGTGTGGGGAGGCCGGTTCATGATGGACGCAGGATGCTATCAGAAGCAGGAGCCGAGGGGCGAGACGCAGACGGCCGGCCCCCGCGTTTTGCGGATGGCCGGCCGCCGCGAATCGTCATTTCCGCCGGCTTCAGGAGCCGGTGCCGGTCTTCTGCTCGTTGCCGCCCTTCTGCTTGTTCTTTTCGGGGAACTGGGCGGTCTTGCCTCCGGTCGGCATGTCGATGCGGCCCTGGAACTGGGAGCCGTCCTCGAGAATGACTCGCGGCGCGGTGATATCCCCTTCCACCGACCCGGTGCGGGCGACGGAGATCTTGTCGTCGGCGGTGACGTTGCCCACCACTTCACCGGAGATCAGCACCGATTTGGCGTGGATCTCGGCCTTGATGTGGCCGCTCTCGCCGACGCGGACGGTGTGGTTCTTCAGGGTGATCTGGCCCTCGACCCGGCCTTCGATGGTCAGGTCCTCGCTACCGGTCAGCTCCCCCTTGATGTGCACGGACTTGCCGATGTTGACCAGGGTCCCGCTCTCCCGGGGGGCCGCCGGCGTGCTCTGGTGAGACGCTGCCGGGGCGCTCGGGGTGGTCGGTGCCGTCGCCGAGCCACCCTCGTTCTTCTTGTTCATCCAGCTCATATAGGTATCTCCTCGTTAACCCACAGGTGAGATACGGAAAACGTAATCTTGGAAGGGGCCGGGTCAAGAAACCCGCGAAGAAACCCGGTCGTTCAGGTTCCAAACCGACAAAAATGCGAGGATTTCCTAATTGGATTGGGATGCGGTGTAGCATCGAGGGAGAACGTCCCGGGCCGGCTGGGGCGATCCAGAGGGGAACTTCGATGAAGCGAGTCAAGATCTGGCTGCTCCTGGCAGCCCTGTGCGCTCTCACGCCCGTCGCGGCCAAGAAGCTGGATATCCAGCCGGGCCCCACGACCATGACCGCCGAGGAGAAGGCGATCCAGGCCGATCCCGCCGCGGGCACCGAGCACGGCGTGATCCTGGTCAGCGAGACCAACTGGAATGAATCCCGCGCCTACAACGAGGAGGTCGAGTTCCACCTCCGGGCCAAGATCCTCTCCCGGGAGGGACTGGGCCTGGCCGACGTGGTCATCCCCCACAACGTCGCCCGGGGCAAGATCCTCCAGTGGTGGGGGCGTACGATCCTGCCCGACGGACAGGTTCTGGAACTCTCCCAGTCGGAGCTGCAGCCCTCGACCGAGTATGAGGGCCAGTCGTTGACCTACCAGGTGCTCAAGGGCGCGCTGCCCGGCGTGGTGCCCGGAGCGGTTATCGACTACGGCTACAAGATCAATCTCCGCTCCGACTCCATCTCGGATAACTCCATCCCGCTGCAGCGCGCGTGGCCGGTGCGGTCGTTCGAGTACAGCTGGAAGCCCTACGACAAGTTCCCGGCGTCGCTGATGGTGACCCGGGGAGACGGCCTGGAGATCGGCACCGGCCGGGACGGAAACTGGATGCGGGTCTCGGCGCGCAACCTGCCGCCGGTACCCGAAGAGGACTACATGCCGCCGGACCGTGAGGTGCGCGCAACGCTGATCCTCTACTACAGCAGCCCCGGCGCGGTGCAGAAGCCTGCGGCGTACTGGAAAAACGTGGCCAACCAGTGGGATGGGTCGGTCAAGATGTTCACCCGCAAGAAGCCGCTCCAGGCGGCGATGCAGGAGATGAACCTGCCCCAGGAGGGCGGCCCCGGCCCCAAGCTCAAGAAGATCTACGACTGGCTCAGCGTCAACATCCGCAACGACGCGTTGATGTCCGCCGAGGAACGGGAAGCCGCCGCCGAGGTCGACGAGAAGACCCGCAACACCGCGGCGTGGGTGCTGGAGAACCGGACGGCGTCCAGCTTCCAGCTCGATCAGCTCTTCGTCGGCTTTGCCCGGCAGGTCGGGGCCGAGGCCTATCTGGTCTTCGCGCCCAACCGTACACGGAACTACTACAACCCCCAGTACATGAACTCCCGGCAGTTCAGCGATCTGGTCGTCGCGGTCAAGCTCCCCGGCGAAGCGTCCTTCACCCTGGTCGATCCCGGGTCGAGCCTGCCTTACGGCCAGGTTCCCTGGTTCCTCACCGGCATCGACGGCCTGCTGCTGAACCGCAAGAAGCCGGAGCCGATCAAGATCCCGGTGACGCCCGCGGAACAGAACGTCCAGACGACACGAGGGCGCATGGAGTTCGGAGAAGACAACGACTCGATCCTGATCGAATGGGAACGGGAAGGCACCGGCCAGGCCGGGTTCTCCGAGCACCACTACCTGCGCTACTTGTCGCCGAAGGAACGAGAAGAGCGCCTGTACCGGCTTTGCGGCGAACATGGAGACTTCGAGGTCGATACCGCCGAAGCGCCTGAACTGGGCGACCCCAACGAACCGTTCAAGCTGATCTGCTCCGGGGAGTCCTTCGGGGCCGGCATCGGGGACAACATCGGGATGTACAGCTTCGGGATCAACGGGGCCCATATCCCGCCGGTGCCGGACCTGATCGCCGAGGAGCGGGTCCATCCGGTGGTGTTGAACTTCCCGCGGATCGACATCACCGAGATGGAGATCTCGGCCCCTGAGGGGTTCGAGCCCACCGAGGCGCCGATGACCCGCAACATCAAGAGCCCCTACGGGGACTACCGGCTCGAGTTCGCCCGGACCGATGACGGCTACACCGTCAAGCGGCGCTTCGAGTTGAAAGGGCTCGCCATCAGCCCGGCGAACTACGGCACCTTCCACGAGTACCTCAAGGAGGTGCGGCGGGCGGACGGTAGCGCCGTCGAGTTCCGCCGGACCGCCGAGGGCACGCGATGAACTCGGTCACGCGGCCTGCTCGGCGCTTTGGCGGCCTTGCCGCCTGCGCCCTCGTACTGGTGCTGAGCGCCGGTTTGCTCGAGCCGGTGTCGGCCGGCCCCTCACTGCCGCCGTGGGCCGCGGCGATCAAGCGGGAGGCGCCGCCGATGCCCGCGATCGGCGCCAAGGAGTTCTCCGAGCGGGTCATCCTGCGGGAGCGTTCGATCACCGTGTTGCCCGACGGCACCTTTCAGGAACGGGTGCGCAGCGCCAGCCAGGTGCTGAGCTCCCTCTCCGAGGTTTCCGTCGACTACTTCCCGTTCAACCAGGAGACCGACATTACCCAGAGCCGGGCGTGGCACCTGCCCCCCGACGGCAAGAAGGTCAAGCGTTCGAAGAAGCGGGACTTCATCGATATCAAGGTCGGCGACAACTTCCTCAACGACGCCAAGGCCCGGGTGGTAGCGCTCCCCGACGCCAAGCGTGGGTCGATGATGTTCTACGAGTTCCTGGCCAACCAGCGCCCCTACGAGCTGGGGACCTACGAGTTCTTTCACGCCTCGGTCCCCACCGACATGGCGCGGCTGGAACTGACGGTACCTGCGGGTTGGACGGTGGAGCACCGTTGGTTGCGGGCCGCGGGTCCCGACCCGCGGATCGGTGGCGGCGGGCGCCACTACGCGTGGGAGATGACCGATCTGCAGCCGATGGACGATGCCGACATGGGGCCCCGCCCTCTGGAAGAGTCCCCGCTGCTGGCGGTCAACGTCATTCCCCCGGCCGGCGCGGACACCATTGCTCCCGCCTTCGGCGACTGGAAGGGGCTGTCCGTGTGGTACGAGGAGCTTTCGGCCGGGATGGACTCCCCTTCTGCCGAGATCTCGACCGCAGCATCGGGGCTCTTCGCCGACGCCGGCGAGAACTTCCTGGATCGTCTGCGCGTCACCGCGCATTTCGTGCGGGACAAGGTGCGCTACGTCGACAACGAGGTCGGCATCGGAGGCTACAAGCCTCGCCCGGCCGCGGACACCCACACCAACCTCTACGGCGACTGCAAGGATATGGGCACACTGCTGCAGGCGATGCTGGCCACCCAGAAGGTCGAGGCCTACCCGGTGCTGATCCATGCCACCAGTAGCGGCACCGTGGCCGAGGACCTGCCGTCGCTGCTGGCCTTCAACCACTACATCACCGCGGTGCCCCTGCCCGAGGGGATCGAAGTGCCCGAGAGTGTGGAGCCTGCGGTGGCTGAGGTCGAAGGGCGCGGGCGGGTCGTGTTCGTCGACACCACCGACGACTACACCTCCTTCGGCTGGATCTCCGGCGCCCTGGCCGGCAAACAGGCTCTGCTGATCGACGGCGAGAAGTCGCAGATCGTGACGCTGCCCGGGCGGCGCCCCCAGGACCATCGCATCGAACGGGAGCTGCTGACCGAGATCGGCGAAGACGGCGGCCTCAGCTTCGAACGCACCACCCGCTACTACGGTGAACACGCCACCTGGCGCCGGGCGGTCCAGGCCCGGTCGTCGGAGGATCGCCGCAAGCTGATCGAGGAGAGCATCAAGCGCCGCTGGATCGACGCCGGCGAGGTGGCCTACACCGTCGAGCCTGAGCGGGATGACGGCGCCTACGTCGAGGTCGTGACCTGGACCCACCCGACGTTGATCGAGGCGGGCGAGCACACCGTGCTGCCGATGTTCCAGGGAGCCGAATCGCTGATGCCCTCGGTGGCTCTGGGCCGGCGCAAGGTGCCGGTGGTCTACGAGCATCCCCAGACGATTCATTTCCGCACGGTGGTCAAGGGGGCCGACCCGCTGGTGGGTCTACCGGAAGCGACCGAGGCCGAGGGAGACGGTTTCGCCGTCCGCACCTCCTTCGAGCGGGAGGGGGACGAGATCCACGGCGAGTGCCGGATGGAGCTGTCCCGGACCCGTTTCGAGCCCGATGCGTTCCGGGCGCTGCGGAAGATCTATTCCCGGTCGAAGAAGGCGGGCGGGGCTTCGCTGTGGTTCGACTAGGCGCGAGCTGCGGAATCGGTTGCTATCGATCGAAGTGGTAGCGCAGGCCTGCGGCGCCGTACACATCCCCTTCCGTCCTGGGAGCGAAGTCCAGGGTCGGCGTGACCTCGAGGAACACTTCCCAGCGCCGGCTCCCGGCAGGAATCAACGCGCTCACTCCGAGAGGAACCTGCAGGCCGGCGCGGGTTTCGGATCCGAATACGAACCGCGCGCCGGGCGACCAGTAGAGCGCGAAGGGTTGCTGCTCGGCGGCGGGGGTGAAGTAGTGGCGAAGCTGACCGGTGACTTCGAACGCATCGTCGAAGGGCCCCGCGACACCCGCCCCGACCTCGGCGAACAGCGCCGGCCCCATCACGACAGGGAGGACGGCCGAAAAGGTCGCCCCGGTGTGATCGCCGCCGCGGACCCCGATCGCGGTCTCGCCACCACGGGCCAGTACGGGTGTGGCCAGACATGCGGCCAGCATGGCGGGGATCACGACGTAGCGGGTCCAGAACATCAGGCCTCCACACGTCTCAGCGACTTCGTCTGCGTGTCGGCGCAACTCTACCGACTCCAAACGGTGTCGATGTACTTCTCGTACTCCGACGGGACGAGGCGCTCCGGACCGTTCCTCGGCGGCCAGTTTCCGTGGGTCACCAGCAAGGAGAGCATCTTGCGATTGAATCCGTCGTGGAGAGCCTGGTGGATGCAGGACCCGTTCATGACCGTGGCGCGGAACTCGACGGTGCTTGCATCGTCGAGTCGGCAGATGATCGCGGTGTCGTGTTCTTCGAAGCCCTCCGGTCGGCACGGGAGATCGTAGTAGGCCGCTCGAATTTCGTCGTCCGGCCCAACGCAGTCTTCGTACGGTTGAGCGTAACACTCAACAATTCGGGGGGCGAGGGTGTGTGGTGGGTCCTCTTCCAGCAGCCCGACCAGTCCTGTGCCGCTGTAGCCGACTCCCCAGAAGTGCCAGTAGCCCCCCTCATGGGCCACGCTGGCCTTGTGACGACCCATGATCTCGTTCAACACCCAGTACCCCGGTACCTGTTCGAGCCGGGGCAGCCGCCATGAGAGCCCCTCGTAGGCCCAGCCCCAGAGCGGGTACGTCGCCTCGAGGACGCGCCCTGCCCCGCTCTCCGCGCCGGCCAGGGCTGCTCCGACGAAGACCGAGGATGACAAGCCCAGAATGAGCCCGGAGATGAGCACGCAAGTCCTTACGTAGCCCATGTCAGTGACCGCTCTGCGGAAAGACCCTGAAGCATGAACAGGCAAGACTCGATCACCAAGGACCGCGGCGAGCTCATGGCCACCTCCGACTGAAGTATTCGGAAAAGCGTAACCCAAGCCCGCAGGCCGGTTTTGCACCGGCCGGATTCGGCGCAGCGGAAACGCAGCAACGTGCGAGAAGCGCCCTCTCATGAGGCCGGCGATGGTGAGGGTTTGAATTGGTCGGGACGGCCAGATTTGAACTGGCGACCCCTTGCACCCCAAGCAAGTGCGCTACCAGGCTGCGCCACGTCCCGACCTTCGGAAATGCAAGGCCCGGGGGTACGGGCCGCTCAGAAACGCCGGACCGTCAAGGATCGGTCCCGCTTTCGAGTTCGGCCATGCTATCGCGGGGCCGCGATCCCTTCAAGGGAGGCGGCATGACCGGCGTAAATCAGAGGCCCAGGCTGGACTGAGAGCCGGTGCTGTCGCTGCTGCGAGGGTCGTCGGACGCCTTGGCTCCCTTGGAGGAGCTGTCGGACTCTTCCGTGGTGTCGAGCTGGCGCAGGAGCCCCTCGAGGCGGCTGGCCACCGCTTCGGCCCGTTCCCGGTAGGCCCCGGCTTCGGGTCTCTCGGACCGGTCGCGCTCGATCTGGCACTGCATTTCCTGGAGTGAGGCCTCGGCGTGCTCGGCCCGGCCGCGTAGCTCCAGGCAGGTCTCCTCCAGGGTTTCGACCTGTTGGGCTCGGCTGCGCAGGGAGTCGCAGGTGCGTTCCAGTTCGGCGACCTTGCCTGCATCGGGCGCGCTGCCGATCTGTTCCTCGAGCCCGGCGTTGGCCCGGCGCAGGGTCTCCAACTCTCCTGCGTGGGCCTGGCCCTGGGACTCCAGGTCGGCGATCTCCCGCTTGAGCCGGGCGATCTCCTGAACGGCATCGTTGTAGCGATCCCGCTCGACCCAGTCTCCGCCCTGGCGTGACGGAAGACCTCTCGGGCCGGATCGCGAGGCGGTGGCCTCCGCGGTTTCCTCGGCGTCCTCGACAGCTTCCGAGGCGGCTTCTACGGCGTTGGCTTCCTTGCCGGCAGTCTTCGAGCCATCCGCGGCGGCGGGTTCCTTCTCGATCGCTTCCAGCAGCGAGAACTGCCCCTTGCCGTCTTCCCCCAACTCCTCGGCGAGCTTCTCCCGGGCGTCGCCGATGCTGAGCTCTTCGTCGTGGAGCAGCTGCTTGATGCGCAGGATGATGTCCACATCCTTGCGCCGGTAGACCGGCTGCCCGGAGCGCCCCTTCTTCGGCCGAAGTTGGGGGAACTCGCTTTCCCAGAAGCGCAGCACGTAGGGCTGGGTGTCGGTGACCTCGCAAACCTCTCCGAGTTTGTAGGTCGTCTTTCGGGACGCGTTGCTCAAGCCGATACTCCTGGGCTCTTCCGCGGAGCGCCGCGTGGACACGCGAGCGCGGTCAACGGCCCCGGCGGGCGTTCCGCGTGGCATCACGATATCACAGGAACGCCCTGGGGACGGGCTTTTGACGCGCCGCGGCGAGGTTCGAATCAGCCGGCGTTGCGGTCCATGGCCGGGTCCTCGTCCACGGGCTCCGGGGCATCGGCGGCAAGTTCATGAGCCAGCAGGCTCTCGACCTCCGAGGCGGAGCCGCACTTGCCGGCGTCGGCGGCGATCCGGCGCAGGTGGTCGCCGTCCAGTTCACGAATGCGCTGGCGCACCGGGCCCAGCGACCGGGGCTGGATCGACAGCTCCCGCAGGCCCAGGCCCACCAGAAGGCCGGCGTAGCGGGGGTCGGCCGCCATCTCACCGCAGAGGGACACCGGGATGCCGTTGCGGTCGGCGCTCTCCACCACCATGCGGATCATGCGAATCACCGCCGGGTGCAGCGGCTCGTAGAGCCGGCTGACCGACTCGTTGCCCCGGTCCACGGCCAGGGCGTACTGGATCAGGTCGTTGGTCCCGATGCTGAAGAAGTCCGCTTCCTGGCCGAAGATGTCGGCAGCCAGGGCGGCGGCGGGGACCTCGATCATGATGCCCAGGGGCACGTCCGGGTTGGCCGCCTTGCCCTCGGCCCGCAGGATCTCCGCCTGCTCCTTGAGCAGCTGCCGTACGGCGGTGATCTCCTCGGCCCGGGTCACCAGCGGAATCATCAACTGCAGCCGGCACTCGGCGGCGGCGCGTAGGAACCCGCGAAGCTGCGGCAGGAAGATGTCCGGGCGCTTGAGGCAAAGGCGGATCGCCCGCAGACCGAGCACCGGGTTCGGCTCACTCTGGGCCAGCACCTCGTGGAAGTACTTCTCCCCTCCCAGGTCGAGGCTGCGGATGATCGCCGGGTGGGGATCGCAGGCCTGGCCGATCGAGAGATAGGTCTGGTAGTGCTCCTCCTCGGTGGGTAGCTCGGGCGCACGAGAGAGGAACAGGAACTCCGAACGGTAGAGCCCGATACCCTGGGCGCCGAAGCGCTGGGCCATGCGCATCTCTTCGGGGAATTCGATGTTGGCCCGCAGCACCACCTCGACCCCGTCCCGGGTGATCGCCGGCAGTCCGCTGGCGGCGACCATGGCGGTCTCGCGAGCCAGGTGGGCGTCGATCCGTTCCCGGGCCGAGTCCACCTCGGCGGGTTCCGGATCGAGCACCAGGTGCCCGCGGTCTCCGTCGAGGATCAGCGGGTCGCCGTCCTGAACCCGGGAGCTGGCGTCGTGGAGGCCGATCACCGCGGGCAGAGACAGCGCCTGGGCCAGGATCGCCATGTGGGAGGTGCGGCCCCCCACGTCGGTGGCCAGGCCCACGACGTTCTGCTGAGCCAGGGCGATGGCGTCGGTTGGACCCAGGTTGTGGGCGACGATCACCTTGGGGCCGTCGCGCATCTCGGTCTTGGGTGTCTGGTTGCCGCCGAGGATGCGCAGCAGTCGCTGCTGGACGTCCCGCAGCTCTCCCCCGCGCTCCCGGATGTACTCGTCCTCGACCTGATCGAAGGCCCGCAGGAACTCTCCGGAGACCTCGGAGAGGGCCCAACCGGCGGAGACCCGGCCGATGCGGATCTTCTGGGCGGTCAACGAGACCAGCCGCCGGTCGTCGACGATCAGCAGCTGGGCATCGAGAATGCCGGCGTACTGCTCGCCGAGCTGGTCGCGGACCCGCTCTCTCAGACTCTCGATCTCTTTGCGGGCCTGAGCCCGGGCGTCGTGGAAGCGCTGGATCTCATCGGCGACCCGCTCCGGCGGAACCGGCTTGGGCACCACGGGGACGGTCTGAGCATGCAGCAGCACCGCGGTCCCGACGGCGACGCCGGCGGAAACCCCCAGTCCCTCGAGGCGCTCGGACAACTACTTGCCCTCGCCGAACCCGCTGCGGACCAGCTTGGCCAGCTCCTCGATGGCGGCTTCTTCGTCGTTGCCGTCAGCGGCCAACTGCAGCTTGGTGCCCTTGGCGGCGGCCAACGTAAGCAGGCCCAGGATCGATTTGCCGTCGACCCGGGCGCCGTCCTTGGTCACCGAGATGCGGGCCTCGAAGCTGTTGGCCAGGTGGACGAATTTCGCGGCGGCCCGGGCGTGCAGCCCCAGCCGGTTCTGGATCTGAACGGTTACCTCGGTCAATTCGGTTCTCCGTCGGTGCTGCGCTCGAGCAGTTCCGACGCTACGTGAATCGCCTGACGGCCCTGCTCGGCGATATGGCCGGCGGCGTCGGTCAGGGCGTACTGGTCACGGTGGTTGGTGAACTTGATCAGCATCGGCAGGTTGACCCCGGTGACGATGTCGACCCGGCCGGGTTCGAGCAACGCCAGGGACAGGTTGGTCGGGGTGCCGCCGAACATGTCGGTCAGCACCAGCACGCCCTCTCCCTGGTCGACCTGCTTGATCGCCTTCTCGACCCGGGTGGTGGCGTCGCTCACGTCGTCGTCCCAGTCGATGGAGACGGCTTCGAGGGATTCGACCTCCCCCAGGATCTTCTTGGCGGCCTTAACCAATTCTTCGGCGACGCCGCCGTGGGTCACCACGATCAATCCGAGCATGCGATCCTCTATTCCTTGCCGAGATCCCGGTGGCTGACGCTGACCGGCCGGTCGGTCTGACTGAAGTGTTCGAGCAGTCTTTCGGCCAGCATCACCGAACGGTGCTTTCCGCCGGTGCAGCCGACCGCGATGGTGAGATAGGTCTTCCCCTCGGCCGCGTACAGCGGCATCAGGAAGTCGAGGAAGGTCTTGAGCCGTCCGAGGAACTCGTGAGTCTCGGGTTTGCTCTCCAGGAATTCCTGCACCGGCTCGTTGCGGCCGTTGAGCGGGCGCAGATCCTCGACGAAGTACGGGTTGGGCAGGAAGCGCACGTCGAAGACCAGGTCCGCTTCCGAAGGCAGCCCGTACTTGAAGCCGAAGGACATCACGTTGATGTTGGGGCCCCGGGTCGCTTCCTGGTCGCCGTAGGCGTTCTTCAGGAACGCGCGAAGTTCGTGGGCGGTGAAGCGGCTGGTGTCGATGATGCGGTCCGCTTCCGCGCGCAGGGCCGCCAACGCCTTGCGCTCATCGTGAATCGCCTGCTCCAGGGACCCCGAGGTGGCGGCCATCGGATGCGGACGCCGGGTCGTGCTGAAGCGGCGCTTGAGGATCTCGTCCTCGCACTCGAAGAAGGTGACCTTCACCGGAGCCCCGAGGTTGCGCAACTCCTTGAGCGCCTCGGGTACGTGGTCGAGGAAGTCCTTCTCGCGGATGTCGACGACCAGGGCCGCACGGGGAATCTGCTCGGCGCTGCGCTGGATCAGTTCGTAGAAACGGGGAATCAGCGCCACCGGCAGGTTGTCGACGCAGAAGTAGCCGAGGTCTTCGAAGGCCTGGGCGGCCAGGGACTTTCCGGAACCGGACAGGCCCGTGATGATCACCAGTCGTTCCACGGTCAGTCTTCCTCGTCCCGTTCAGGGCTGCGGGTGTTGGCCCGGACCTCTTCCTCTTCCGGCTCGACCTCCGGGGCGTCCTCGAACCGGCCGGGCTGGAGCTGTTCGCCCAGCTTGCGGGCCAGCTGACGAGCAGGATGATACCCCTTGAGCTTCAAAAGGTGGTTGCGGGCCGCTACCTCGATCAGGACCGACAGGTTCCTGCCGGGACCCACGGGCATCTCGACGTAGGGCAACTCGATGCCGAGCACGTCGTAGCCCTGCTCGTCGAGGCCGAGACGGTCGTAGCGCTTCCCAGGCTGCCAGGGGTCGAGGCGGATGACGTACTCGACGTACTTGCTGTGGCGGACCGAGGCCACGCCGAACAGGTCCTTGACGTTGATGATGCCGACCCCGCGCAGCTCCATGTGGTAGCGGGTCAACTCAGGACCGGTGCCGACGATCATGCCGCCGCGGCGCCTCATCTCCACCACGTCGTCGGAGACCAGCCGGTGGCCGCGAACCACCAGGTCCAGGGCGCACTCGCTCTTGCCCATGCCGCTGTCGCCGAGGAGCAGGACACCCAGGCCGTAAACGTCGAGCAGCACGCCGTGGGTTACCGAACGAGGCGCCAGGCGGTCTTCGAGATAGCGGGTCAGCCGGTCGATCGCCTCGGAGGAGGAAAGCTCGGTTCCGAGAACCGGCACCTGGTGATGTTCGCTCTGCTCGCAGAGTTCCTCGGGCGGCTCGAGATTCGTGGTCAGCACGAAGCAGCTGACCCCGTGGCGGCAGAGCTGGGAGATGATGCGGCCCCGCTCCGCCGGGGTGCGCTCGCCGAGAAAGGTCATCTCGGACTTGCCCAGTACCTGGACCCGGCCGGCGTGGATGTATTCGAGGAAGCCGGCGAGGGCGAGGCCGGGCTTTTGGATCCGGGCCCGGTTGATCACGTTGTCCAGGCCGGACTCGCCGCCGATCAACGACAGCCCCAGGCTTTCGGCCGACTCGTCGGTGAGCAGTTCGCGCACCAGCATCGTCGGGATGGCGCAGCTTTCGTGCTGTCCCACCAATGGCTCCAAGTCGTTGAAGGGGCTAGACCTTTGGCATCATAGGAGTCGCCGGCCGGGGCTGTCAAGGAGCCCGCCGATGGCCTTTGACAAGCAAAATCCCCCTTGCGATACTAGCGGGTCTGCAGCCCTTCTGGGGCGGAACAATCGATTCACCACTAATCCTCGGATTTCGCCCTGTTTAGGCCCTCCGAGAAGGAGTCAGATCATGGGTGTGCGCCCCATCGTGCATGTCGTCGGCACCGGAACCATCGGTGAGCCGCTTACCGGACTGCTCACCGAGTACAAGGATGCCCTTGGCCTCGAGGAGGTCACCTTCCACAAGCGGACGCCGCTGCTGACCGACCGTTCCAAGGTGGTGAACCTGATCAAGCGCGGCGCGAAGCTGGTCACCGACAGCCCCTCGGTCAAGGGTTTCCAGGATCTGGGCATGGAACCTTCTTACGAAACCGAGGAAGCGATCGAACGGGCCGCGGTCGTGATCGACTGCACCCCGTCGGGTGTCGGCACCCAGAACAAGTCCCAGTACTACGAGAAATTCGCCAACAACACCCTCGGCTTCATCGCCCAGGGCAGTGAGTTCGGCTTCGGCAAGCCTTACGCCCGGGGCATCAACGACAACACCCTCAAGCGGGGTGAGGATCAATACATCCAGGTCGTGTCCTGCAACACCCACAACCTGTCGATCCTGATCGACACCCTGGCGCTGGAAGACGGCGGCCCGGAAAACGTCGTCGAGGGGCGCTTCATCTGCATGCGCCGCTCCAACGACATCTCCCAGGACGGCAGCTTCGTCCCCTCCCCCCAGGTCGGCAAGCACAAGGACGCCCGCTTCGGCACCCACCACGCCCGGGATGCCTGGCACCTGTTCAACACCATGGGCCACGACCTGAACCTGTTCTCGTCGGCGATCAAGCTCAACACCCAGTACATGCACACCATCTACTTCGACATCCGGGTCAAGAACCCCACGACCGTCGAGAAGCTGCGTGAGCGCATCGACGCCAACGACCGCATGGCCATCACCTACAAGAGCTCGGCCAACGCGGTGTTCTCCTTCGGCCGCGACCAGGGCCACTACGGCCGCATTCTCAATGTGACGGTGGTGTCGGCCCCGACCCTGACGGTGCGCAACGACCACGAGATCGTCGGCTACTGCTTCACGCCCCAGGACGGTAACTCGCTGCTCTCGTCGATCGCCGCGGCGACCTGGTTCATCTACCCGGATGATTACGAGGAGAGAGTGCAGTGCCTGAAGGACTACTTCTACGACGAAGTCTAGCGCTTCGTTCGTAGCCCGGCGCTGAGGCGCCGCAGAGGGGCCGCCTTCGGCGGCCTCTTTTCGTTGGTGGGGGGTGATGCCCGTTGAGGTAGTGCTTCGCACCATTCATCGTGGTGGTGCGTTGCACGACGATCCAGGTGTTGGCGCGTTGTTTTCGTTTTCGATCGCGAACCCGGGAACCTCCTTGACCACTGCCTTCCGTCCCCTGCCCTTCATACAATGCTTCGAGTGAATCACTCCACTCAATCAGGGTCACGAGCCGCACAACGCTCATCCCGACTCGGTGCGCCCGGCTCCCGAAGAGGTGCCTCCGGCTCGGGTTCGGTGCCTCTCCCCGGACTCGACCCGCACAGCGATTGGCTCCGGCAAGCCGGAGACGTGTTTCAGCTCGACACCGCAACGCTGCTTCTTCGGCAAGCGGCGGATCAGGTTGTGCCGTTGGTCGCCAAGGCAGCCGCCCAGGTGGTCGAGAAAAAGATCTGGGTCCTATTCGGCCACGCCCGTTGCGACGACTACACCCGGGAGTGCCTCGGACGAAGCGGCCGCTGGCTGCGAGATATGGCGCGGCTCGGTCGCGGGCTGGAGCGCTTCCCCCGCCTCGGCCAGGCCCTCGATGGGAGCGATGGCGAGCGCCCTCTCGGGTGGGTTGCTGCGACGTTGGTGCTGGATGTCGCCAGCGAAGGGACCCTCGACACTTGGTTGGCTCGCGCCCGCTCGATGACCGTTCGGGAGTTGCGTGGCGCGATCGGCGCGGCGAAGCAGCAGGCACCGGCTTCGGGAGACTCTGAGGGGGCGCGCGCCGAAACCTCCGACACCGATAGGCGGCTCGTGCGGATCGGATTGCCCTCCTCGATAAGAGATGCGTTTGACGCCTGCCTCAAGTTGTTCAGAGCGGTCAGCGGGTCGGACCTTCCTGTGAGCGAGTTCCTCGAGGCGATGCTGGCTGAGGCTCACGCCGGCCCCCATCCACCCGACGTCGTCGCGGAACCCCTGCGTCGTTCCCCGTCCCGTGCCGAGATCGAGGCCCTGCTCGAGCGATCCTCCGGCCGTTGGTCATTGCTGACTCCACCGAGCGATGACGCATCGGTGCTCGGGTTGATGTTCCAGGACGCTGCGTTGCGAGACTTCATGAGGCTGCGCGCCGCCGGGTCACCTACGGATCCGGCCGGGCTACACGACCGGCTGCGCCGGTTGCTGGCTCTGGTCGGCGAGCTGGAGCGCAGGCTGGGCCGCGTGCTCGCCGAGATGAGCCGCCGTGGTGCATGGCGGCAGTTGGGATTCTCCTGTGCCGGGCACTACGCCGAAGAACGTCTCGGAATGTCGCGCACCTCCCTCGAAACCCGGGCTCGTATCGCGCGCCGAGCGACGAGGGTGCCGACTCTCGAGGAAGCGTACGAGTCCGGTCAACTGGGAACGGAGGCAGCGCTCCTTGCGCTTCGGGCGATAGGACGGTCGGAGCGCATGCCTGGAGGCCATGGGGCGCCGGCGGCGAAAGACCCTGGCATTCGCGACGCCTGGGTTCGACGGGCCCGCGAGGTCACCGTCAAGCGCTTGCGGGACGAGGTTGCGGCGCTTGGCCTCGGGCCCAGGCCCTCAGACGCAGCTTCCGCGGCCCCGCCGACCGACGAGAGCTGGCATCGTGCACTGGAGCTGCGCGTCGGGGACACCAACGCGGCCGTCGAGCGGTGCTCGCGGGCTGGCACGTCCTCGGACGTTTTCCTCCGGTTCCGCCTCGAGTCCGGTCTTGCCGACGAACTCCTCGGCGCTATCGAATCCGCGCGGCGGCTAATCGGGAGGGCGGCGGAAGAACTCCCCTGGGATACGGAGCCCTCTCCCGGGGAACACGCCGTCGCGGTTCACATGGCATGGCAGTTCACCTCCAGGTGCCGGCGAGTGCCCGCCTGGGTCGGGCTGCTGGCGATGCTCGAGGACTTCTCCGCCACCTGGGACAGGCGCCAGGGGGCCAAACCCCGGGCTGAAGCGATCTACGTGCGGGATGGTTGGCGCTGCGCCGCACCGGGGTGCACGTCACGCCGCAACCTCGAGGATCACCACGTGCAGTACCGATCCCGTGGCGGGGACCCCAGCGACCCGGCGAATCGGATCTGCTTGTGCCGCTTTCACCATCAGCGCGGGGAGCACGGAGGTCTGGCTCGATGCCGCGGTAGGGCGCCGCTGGGGCTGCTGTGGCGCCTCGGACGCAAGGATCTCGCTAGCTGGTACCGCAACGAGCGGCGTCTGGCGTAGGCCGAGTCCGGCGCGTCGGTCCACGGAGCTCCCCGAGTTCGATGCTCGCTCCGAGTCTCAAGAACGCCGGCCTGCCCGGCCGAACCCGCCGTGCTGCCGGTTAGCGGTGCTTGCCCAGGATCAGGGTGGCGTTGGTGCCGCCGAAGCCGAAGGAGTTGTTCAGCGCCACGTTGACCTCGGTGCGGCGTGCCTCGTTGGGCACGCAGTCGAGATCGCACTCGGGGTCCGGGTTCTCGTAGTTGATCGTCGGCGGGATGACGTCGTGGTGAACCGCGAGGACGCTGACGGCGGTCTCCAGCCCCCCGGCCGCTCCGAGCAGGTGCCCGGTCATCGACTTGGTCGAGGCGAAAGCGAGCTTCTGCGCGTGATCGCCGAAAACCTTCTT
This sequence comes from Acidobacteria bacterium Mor1, assembly GCA_001664505.1. GTDB lineage: Bacteria > Acidobacteriota > Polarisedimenticolia > Polarisedimenticolales > Polarisedimenticolaceae > Mor1. The sequence continues at coordinate 740,239 of CP011806.1, read as the reverse complement.
GACCGCGAGGGTCTCCGCCTTGTCACCGGCGGGAGTCGAGGTGCCGTGGGCGTTGATGTAGTCGATCGAGTCGGGCGAGAGATTCGCATCGTTCAACGCGATGCGCATGGCCCGGATCGGTCCGTCGCCGTCGGCCGAGGGTGCGGAGATGTGGTACGCGTCGCCGGACATGCCGTAGCCCAGCACCTCGGCCAGGATCCGTGCCCCACGGGAGATCGCATACTCCCGCTCCTCGAGAATGAGGACGCCTGCGCCTTCTCCCATGACGAAGCCGTCCCGCTCGCTGTCGAAGGGACGGCTGGCCCGTTCCGGTTCGTCGTTGCGGGTGGACATCGCCTTCATGGCGCAGAAGCCGCCGACGGACATTTCGGTGATCACCGCCTCGGTGCCGCCGCAGATCATACCGTCGGCATAGCCTTCGCGGATCAACCGAAAGGATTCGCCGATGGCGTGAGAGCCGGTGGCGCAGGCGGTGGCGACCGCCAGGTTGGGTCCCTTGGCGCCGAAGAAAATCGACACCTGCCCGGCAGCCAGGTTGACGATCATGCCGGGGATGAAGAACGGCGACATGCGCCGCGGCCCTCGCGCCATCAAGACCTTGTGTTGTTCTTCCAGTAGCGGCAGACCGCCGATGCCCGACCCGAGGTAGACGCCGATGCGCTCGGCGTTGCTCTCGTCGATGGTGAGCGAGGCGTCTTCCAGCGCCTCCTTGGTGGCGGCGATAGCGAAGTGGCTGAAGCGGTCCATCTTGCGGGCCGCCTTCTTGTCGAGGAACTTGGAGACGTCGAAGTCCTTGACCTCCCCCGCGATGCGGGTCGGGTAGGCTTCCGGATCGAAATGAGTGATCGGGCCGATGCCGCTCCGCCCCTCGACCAGCGCGTTCCAGGTTTCCCCGGTGCTGTGGCCCAGAGGCGAGAGGACGCCCATGCCGGTGACGACGACTCGACGCTTCATCCGCGACGCATCCTTTCTTCGCTGCCTGCCGACCTCCCGTTCAACGAGGCCGGACTTGGATCGGCCGGAGCTGTTTCGGCCAGACACAAAGCAGCCGCGACGGCCCCCGGAGGAACTCGCGCCGCGGCCGCAGAAAGCTCAAGCAACTTGCTACTTCTGTTTGCTTTCGATGTAGCTGATTGCCTCTTTGACCGTGGACAGCTTCTCGGCGTCCTCGTCGCTGATCTCCATTCCGAACTCTTCTTCGAGAGCCATGACCAGCTCGACGACATCGAGGGAATCCGCACCGAGATCGTCGACGAACGAGGCCGCTTCCTTGACCTCCTCCTCATCGACTCCCAGTTGCTCCACGATGATGTGTTTGACCTTTTCTGCGACCGAAGCCATGAATTTCTACCTCCACGCCGTCCGCGGGATGCCCGCTTTCCGACGCTTTCATCACTTGCAACTTCTAATTGCTGCTTGCTTATTGCTACTTTCAGTTTGCCGGAGCTTTGACGTTTCCGGCAAGTTACTGACTGTGGTTGAGTCGCCCGAGGGCGATTACATGTACATGCCGCCGTTGACTTCCAGCGTACAGCCGGTGATGTAGCTCGCCCCGTCTCCCAGCAGGAAGCTCACGGCGGCAGCCACATCCTGCGGGGTTCCGAGACGTTTGATCGGAACCTGATCCAGTAGCTTCTTGCGCGTGTCCTCGCCCAGGTCCGCCGTCATGTCGGTCTCGATGAAACCGGGAGCGACGCAGTTGACGGTGATGTTCCGTGAGGCGAGTTCGCGAGCGAGGCTACGTGAGAATCCTTCAATCCCCGACTTGGACGCTGCGTAGTTGGACTGGCCGGGATTCCCCATCGACCCGACCACCGAGGTGACGTTGACGATGCGTCCGAAGCGTTTCTTTACCATGCTAGGAACCACCGCGCGGCACATCCGGTAGATGCCCGTCAGGTTGGTCCCGATAACATGATCCCATTCGTCTTTCTTCATGCGCAACAACAGGTTATCGCGGGTGATCCCTGCGTTGTTCACGAGAAGCGGGATTGTACCATAGTCGCTGACCAGGGCTTTGACCCCGGCCTCGACCGAAGCGTCGTCGCCGATATCCAGTGATATGCCCCGGGCCTTGCCGCCCGACTCGACGATCTCGGCAGCGGTTCGCTCTGCCCCCTCGAGTCCCCGGGCCGCGACGACCACCTCGGCACCGCTGTCGGCCAGTGCCTGGGAGATGCCCCGGCCGATCCCGCGGGACCCTCCGGTCACCAGGGCGACCTTGCCCTCGAAAGACGCTGGGCCCTCGGAAGTCGCCGGCCCCTCGAACGTGCTCATGCCTGGTTTCCTCCCAGCGCTTCAACCGCCGCCTCGACCCCGGCGGGGTCCTCGACGGTCAGCACCTTGGCGGGTTTGTGGATTCGGCGCATCAGGCCGGCCAGTACGCGGCCCGGGCCGACCTCGACGAAGGTTTCGATCCCGTCCTTGACCATCAGCTCGATCAACTCATGCCAGCGCACGGTGGAGGCGACCTGGCGGATCAGGGCCCGCCGCGCGGCGGAGCCGTCCTGCACCGGCTCGGCATCGACGTTGACATAGACCGGGATATCGGAATCCCCGAAGTCAATGGCGGCGAGCACCGGCGCCAGCTTCTCGGCGGCGGGCTGCATCAGATCGCAGTGGAACGGCGCGCTCACCGGTAGGAAGGCGGCCTTGCGAATGCCCTCTCCCTTGAGGCGCTCCACCGCACGCTCGACGGCGGTACGGTGCCCGGCGATCACGACCTGGCCGGGGCTGTTGAGGTTGGCCGCCGCACAGATCTCGTCGCCCGCCTCGACGCGGCAGGCCTCTTCCACCATGGCGGTGTCCCCGCCGAGGATTGCGGCCATGGCGCCGAGACCCACCGGAACCGCGTCCTGCATGAAGCGGCCGCGCAGGCGTACCGCTCGCACGGCGTCCTCGAAATCGATAGTTCCCGCGGCGACATGGGCGCTGTACTCACCGAGGCTGTGTCCGGCCACTGCGGCGGGGCGAAGGCCCCGTGCCTCGAGGGCGCGCAGCGCCGCCGTGGAGACGGTCAGGATCGCCGGTTGGGTGGTCTCGGTCAGCGCCAGCTGTTCCTTGGTCCCTTCGAAGCAGGTCTTGGAGAGCTCGGTCTCCAGTGCGCTGTCCGCGGCCTCGAAGACCTGGCGGCTCTCCGGGTAGGCCTCACAGAGTTCCTTCCCCATGCCGGGCGCCTGGGAGCCCTGGCCGGGAAAGAGGAACGCGTATCGTTCTGCCATGTTAGTCAGGTCCTCTCGAGTCGACTGGCGAATCAGTCGACTGGCGAATCGATTCCTCTCGAATCGACTCTTCTCGAATCGACTCCTCTCGAACCGACTGGCCACCGACTGGCGACCGACTGGCCGGCGGCCGACCGTCGGGCCGACCAACAATCTCAGGCGCCAAACTACCAGTGGGGGCGAGCCGGAGGCAAGCTACCAGCGCACCACCGACCCGGCCCAGGTCAGGCCCGCGCCGAAGGCGGCCATCAGCACCACATCCCCCCGGCGGACCTTGCCCTCCTGCACCGCCTCGTGGAGGGCGATGGGGATCGAGGCCGCCGATGTGTTGCCGTAACGATCGATGTTCAGGTAACAGCGCTCGGCGGGAACGCCGAGACGGTTTCCGACGGCGTCGATGATCCGGCGATTGGCCTGATGCGGGATGAACCAGTCGACGTCGCCGGGGGTGAGCCCCGCGGCGTCCAGCACCTCGCGGCAGACCTCTTCGATGGAGCGGACCGCCATCTTGAAAGTCTCGTTGCCGCGCATCCGTATGAAGTGAAGTTTTTCGTCGATCATCTCCCGGCTCGGCGGGTGCATGACGCCGCCTCCGGGACGGCAGATGAAGTCCGCCATGCTGCCGTCGGTGTGCATCGCCGAGGCCAGCACCCCTCGCGGGGACTTGTCTGCGGCGGTTTCGGTCGAGGATTCCCCTTCTCCCTCCGCCTCCAGGCCTCTCTCTGAATCGAGACTGCCCTCTCCCTCGAGACTGCCCTCTTCCTCGAGACTCCCCTGGCTCATCAGCACCGCGCCCGCGCCGTCGGCGAAAATCACGCAGGTCGTGCGGTCTTCCCAGTTGACGTACTTGCTGAGCAACTCGGCGCCGATCACCAGCACATGCCGGTAGCGCTCGGTCAGCAAGAACTGCTTGGCCACCGACTGGGCAAAGATGAAGCCGGAGCACCCTGCCTGCATGTCGAAAGCAGTGGCGTTGCGGCATCCGAGTTTGTGCTGGATGGTGCAGGCGGTCGCGGGGATGGGCATGTCCGGCGTGACCGTGGCAAGCAGGATCAGGTCGACGTCGAGCGGGTCGACGCCGGCGTTCTCCAGTGCTTGACGGGAGGCCTCGGTCGCGTAGTCCGAGAGCAGATCCCCCTCGGCGGCGATGCGGCGCTCGTGGATGCCCGTGCGGGTCGCGATCCACTGATCGCTGGTCTCGACCCGTTGCTCCAACTCTCGGTTGGTCAGCACCTGCTCGGGAACGCTCATTCCCGTGCCGGTGATGATGGCGCGGCGCGAACTCAATCCGGTCCGATTCGCTACGGCCGACTAGATCGCCGACACCTTGACGATTTCGCGGCCCTTGTAATAGCCGCAGTGCGGACAGACCCGATGCGGGAGCTTGCGCTCGTGGCAGTTCGGGCAGTTCGACAGGCCTTGACGCGGCAGGGCGTCATGGGCGCGACGCTTGTCGCGGCGGGCTTTGGAGTGACGGCGCTTCGGGTTAGCCATGATTTCGTCCTGTTCTCGCTACTCGGAGTCCCACTCGGCACCCCGCTACTCGGAATCTCGGAATTTTAGCAGCGGTGCGAGCCGCGGGTCCACCGCATGCTCGCGGCAACTGCACTGTTCCCGGTTCCGGTTCGTCCCGCATTCGGGGCAGAGCCCCGCGCAATCTTCCCGGCAGACCGGCTTCAACGGAAGATGAAGGTAGATCTGCTCGGTGCAGATATCCTCCACCCGGACCTTGCCTTCGGTCGCGTGGAACATGGCCACTCGGTCGTCAGGCACCTCCTGCTCTCCCGACGGCAGCTCCATGGCGTCGCCGGTGAGAATCAGGAAGAAGCGATCCTCGATCTTCATCCGGTAGGGATCCAGGCAACGGCAACAGGTCAATTCGACCTGCGCATCGAGACTTGCCTCCAGGCGAACCCCGAGCCGCTCCCGGCGCCCTGCCCCCTGGATCCGTACAGGCCCCGCCGTCACCGGCTCATTGGGCCCTAAGGACAACTCGATTGCCTCGAAGGTTCGATCCAACTCGAACCCATCGGGGCCTATGTTGCTTAATTCCAGGAACATAACGCCTGCCGGACGAACGGCGGATTATAGCACCCGGCCCTTTTTCGTCAAATTCCTGGCCCGAATCGATCCACCCGAGCGGAATCGAACCACCCGGGCGGCCCTGGGCCGAAACCTGGTCCTAAACCTGGGCCGAAACTCGGACCGAAACTCGGACCGAAACCGAGGCCGAGAAAGGGCCCTAATAGGGGCCGAGAATGGGGACATGGGGGCTAGGGGCCGCAAAAAGGGCCGGGTGTCAGAGCGCCTTGAGCTCCGAGACCGCCTCCTCGTGGGACGGGGCGATCTTCAGCACTTCCTCGAACTGCTTGCGGGCCCTCAGGGTTAGCCCCCGGTGCTTGTAGAACCGGCCCAGATTCAGCCAGTAGTCCGGGTTCCAGGGGTCGAGCTCGGTGGCCTTGCAGAAGTTCTTCTCGGCCATCCGCTGCCAGCGGGCATCCGGGTTGCGGGTCTGGCACTCGGCCAGCAGGAAGTAGAAGCGGGCGTCCTCGGAGCAGTAGGAAATCGCCAGTTTCCCGTACTGGATCGCGTTGTAGTAGTCGGCGTCCCGCAGGAACTTCCGCCCCTTCAGGTAGTACTGCTCGGCGACCTTCTTGGCCTCGTCGGCCTCCTTGGCGCCGGCGGTCTTGTCCGCCTCGACCCGCATCAACAGGTCGCCGCCGCGGACCTCGTCGTCCGCCTCCTGGCTGCTCTGGCGGGACGAATCGGAGTTGCTCAGGGTCAGGAACGCCTCGACCAGCCGGCTCTCCACGACCGCCAGCTGGCTCCGCAGCTTCTCCCGCACCTTCGGGGTGATTCGATCCCGGCTGAAGGGGCGCTTCGCGTCCTCGTAGGCCCGCTCGATCTCCTGGCGGGTGGCCTCGGGGGTCACGTCCAGCAGCTGATAGTGATTGAGCCCCTGGATGCGGTGATAGGTCGCCTCGATCATCTTCTCCTGCTGGGTCTCGAGGGCCACGCTGTCGGCGTGATCCCGCAACAGGTCGGTGATCTTGAACGGCCCCTCACTCACAGGCGGCTCGCATTCCAGTACGCCCATGACCAAGAGGCCGTACAGGAAACGCATCGCCTGATCTTCTTCGTGAGGCTCCAGCAGCGAGAGGATGTCCCGCACCGTCGACGCCCCGTCGATCCGGGACAGGATGTACCCGTTGGACCGGGAGAGCGCGAGACGCTCCACCGGGACGGGGAGTTGCTCCCGCAAGCGCAGGCGGCTGGCGGTGCCCCGGAGGGCCTCCCCTACCGGCTCGAAGTCGGTCATCCGCGAGACGCCGCGCAGGATCGACTCGAAGGTGCTGAGGATGTCTCCCTCGACGATGTCCTGGGCGAACCAGCCCTCGCTGAAGCGTGCCTGGCCGCCTTCCCACTGAAAGACCGACTGCACGGTGCGCTCGACGATGAACTGGACGGTATGGGAGAGCGCTTCCTTGCCGATCAGGCCCCGGTTGATCAGGGTCTGGGCCAGGTCCTTGCTCTCACTGATGGCGGCTTCCGCCTCGTTGAGCGCGCCCGAGGAGATCTTGCCCTCGTGGACCAACCGGCGCCCGAGGTCTTCCTCGGCCACCGGAGACTCCGAATAGACCAGCATCCCGCGGTCGAAGTAGAGGCGCTTTTCAACGTCGCCCCGGGTCAGGTGCAGGACACCCGACTGTTCTCCGCGGTAGAGGTCCCGAAAGACTTCCGCGAGCGTGTGGCTACTGAAACTGGATTCCATGCCCTCGTCCTGGAGACTACTCCCGGGCCAATACATAGGACTTCCGCCGGAAAGAGGCAACGGGGCGCCGGAAAGAGGCAACGGGGAGGGCCGGGAAGCTGGGAGCCGGGGACGGGTGAAGGCCTGGTGACACGGCCGGACCAAGGCGGTGGGGGGCTTAGCGGGTGGGCAGCTCCTCGGCCAGGAGATTGTCCAGGATCCCCGAGACGTACTTGATGGTCTCCCGATAGGGCGGAACCCCGTCATAGCGGTCCACGGCGCCCTCTCCGGCGTTGTAGGCCGCCAGCGCCAGGGCGGTATCCCCCTCGTAGCGGTCGAGGAGCCAGCGCAGGTACCGAGCCCCGCCGTCGACGTTTTGCTCGGGATCGAACACGTCCTCGACCCCGAATCGCTCGGCTGTGGCGGGGATCAGCTGCAGCATGCCCCGGGCGTTGGCGTGGGAGATTGCCAACGGGTTGAAGCGGGACTCGGCGTGGGCCACCGAGGCCAGCAGCATCGGGTCCAGGTTGTGCTTTTTTGCGGTTTTCGCGATCAAATCCGCATATTCGCCGGCCATATGGCGCCATCGGGGCGGATCTTCGTCGGAGCCGGCCGCCGCGGCGAGGTCGGAGGCAGGCTCGGCCTCGGAGGGCTCGTCCTCGATCACGGTCTCGAGCCGGGCGACCCGGGCCAGCGGCACGCTGAGGGTGCCTCCCCCTCCGAGATCCAGGTGCAGGGTGGCACCGTCCAGAACGGCGGCCTGGACCCGCAGGATCCGTCCGTTGTGGAACTCGACCCAGTCATCCGCCATGAGCCCGCCCCCTGCGGCGAACCCCAGGGAGGCGGCCACGACGAGGGCCTGGAGCACCAAACGGTTGGAAACACGCATGTTAACGATTTATACGGGACGCTCTGCGGTCCGTCAACTCGGCGGGATCAGCGATCGAAGGCCCGCATGATCTGCTCCCGGGCGACCCGGAAGATCAGCGGCCGCCCGTGAGGACAGGTCGTGGGGCTGCGCAGGCCGTAGAGGTCATCGACCAGCTTCTGCATCCCCTCCCGGGTCAGCCGGTGGTTGATCTTGATCGCAGCCTGGCAGGCGGCGTTGGTCACCAGCCGGCGGCGCAGTACCGCCACGTCCGAAGCGGCGCTCCGCACCTGGGCGGCATCGCCGATCAGCTCCCGCAGCAGCGATCCGGGATCGAGCTCCCCGGTAACCGCGGGGATGCCGTCGATGCGCCAGGTGGTCGCGCCGAAGGGCTCGATCAGGAAGCCCAGCCGGCGGAACTCCTCCTGCTCTCCCTCGAGCAGTAGAGTCTCCTCCCGGGTCAGTTCGAGGGTGATCGGGAAGGCCAGCCGTTGGATCTCAACCTCGCCCCGGTCGGCGGCATCCAGGAACTTTTCGAACAGCACCCGCTCATGGGCCGCGTGTTGATCGAGCACCAGCAGGCCCCGGTCATCCTGGGCCACGATGTAGGCGTCCAGGTACTGGCCGATCACCTTGGCCGATCCCTCTCGAAGCATCTCCGGCGCCGGCGCCGGAGAGGTCGGCCAGGGCAACTCGGATCCGGGTGGCGCTCCCGGAGCCTGTCTCGCGGGGGCGCCGCCCATCGGCGGCCGGTCCATGGCTGACCGGTCCATGGCTGACCGGTCCATGGCTGACCCGTCCAGGGGCACACGGGCGGTGTAGCCGGCAAGGGCTTCGCCGACGCCGCTTCGGTGCGCCGCAAGCGGCCCCGCCCCGGCGGCCCCTGTTCCGCGACCCACTTCGGGCAGCCCGGCCTGGGGTCGCAGATCGGAAAGCTCAGGCACGGCCCGCTCCTGGGAAAGTGCGGAGCCGATCGCCTCCCGCACGGTGCGGTGCATCTCTCCGGAATCCCGGAAACGGACTTCGCTCTTCTGCGGGTGGACATTGACATCAACCAGCGCAGGGTCGAGGTCGATGAACAGGAACATCGCCGGATGCCGGTCCCGCGGCATGGTGTTGCCGTAGGCTTGCCGCAGGGCATGCATCAGCACCCGGTCCTGAACGGCGCGGCCGTTGACGAACACGTGCTGCATGTCCCGGCGCGGCAGGGTCTCTGCCGGTCGGCCGGCGAAGCCCTGGATCGAGCGATCGGTGGCCGAGGCTTCAAAGGGCAACAGTTTCTCGACGAAGGCCTCGCCGTAAATCTGGCCGATGCGTTCCAGCAGATCGTTGGCGGCCGGGGCGTCGAGCAGGGTCTTGTTCTTGCTGGCCAGACGGAAGCGGACCGTCGGGTTGACCAGGGCGAAGCGCGTGACATGGCGCACGATGTGGGACAGCTCGGTGGCGTCCGCCTTGAGGAACTTCCGTCGCGCCGGCACGTTGAAGAACAATCGTTCGACGCGCACGGTGGTTCCGCGTGGCCGACCGACCTCGGTGGTCTCGACGATGTCCCCACCCTCTACTCGAATCTCGGTGCCGGCGCCATCTTCGGTGGCGGTGCTGAGAGTGAAGCAGGAGACCGCCGCGATACTGGGCAAGGCCTCACCGCGAAACCCGAGGGTGCGGATGGCGTCCAGATCTTCGGGTGTGCGGAGCTTGCTGGTGGCGTGTCGCTCGAGGGCCAGACGGGCATCGTCCGCCTCCATGCCGCAACCGTCATCGTCGATACGAATCGACCGCTTGCCGCCGCTCTGTACGACGATGTCGATGAAGCGCGCCCCGGAGTCGAGACTGTTCTCGACCAGCTCCTTGAGCACCGAGGCAGGCCGCTCGACAACCTCCCCCGCGGCTATCCGGTTGATCAGGTGATCGTCGAGGCGCTTGATTCGACCCAAGGATGGAGCTCCGAACGTGAGATGGGCGCGGCCGCCCGGGATAACCCCTGAACCCGGGGGAAGGACGCGATTCTAGCATCGCGAATGCTGCAGGAAACGGAGGGCGCCGGCGCGCCATTTTTGCGCGGCCGTGCCGCTTCGGGATGTCAGACCGGCATCCGCCGGGGCCGGAACGGCCTAACCCTGTAAACCCTATGGAATCAGTAGGGTACGCAGGTGTCTCTCAAAACGGACGAAACAGTGGCAAAAACAGGCGAAAAACGGGGAATGCTGCACGAAATCCGCGGCGAACCGGCTCTCGGGCCCGGCTCGGAATTCCCGGCACGGGAGTTGCGTTGTACATGGCGCGAGGGGAACTGGAGGTTCGATGCTCATTCCGCTTTTGATGAAAGAGCGTTCGATCGATGAGTTCGTGGATCACGATGAAGGGTGTCGCCTCTCGGCGCTGCTCGCAGACAAATCCACGGCGAGTCAGGAAGACCGCATCTACGGCCAGGAAGTTCGCAGCCTGGTGCGTGAGGCGTTGGTCTCCCTGGATGAGCGCGAGCGCCACATCATCCGCAATCGTTTCGGTCTTCTGGGCGGCAAGGAGTTGACCCTCGAGGAGATCGGCAAGAGCCTCGGCCTGAGCCGCGAGCGGGTGCGCCAACTGGAGCGCGATGCCAAACGCAAGCTGCGGGAGATTCTCCAGCAGTACCAAGGGCAGGTTCGCTTCTCCCTCGTCTAAACGCATGGACATGACAAACACCTGATCCTGAGATTCCTTTTTTCCTCCCCTGGAGCCCGCTTTCGTCGAATCCCCCCTCGGCGGCTGCGGGCTCTCCTTTTTCTGGGGCGAGCCGGCGACTAGAACGCCGATCCGATGGCGATGAAGAGCTCTCCCCGGGACTCGTCGCCTACCCGGTCGAGCTTGCTGCCGTATTCGAGGCGCAGCGGTCCGATCGGCGTCTCGAGACGCACCCCCAGGCCCAGCACGTGCCGCAGGTCGAAGGGGTCGATATCTCCTGCTCGGTCGAACACGTTGCCGGCGTCGTAGAACAGCACGCCCTTGAGGCGGCCCCACAGCGGAACGCGCCACTCCTGGTTGAGCAGCAGCAACCCCTCGCCGCCGGCGGCGACGTCGCCGATCCGCGGACCGACGGTATCGCGGTCGAAGCCGCGCAGGGTGGAATCTCCCCCGGCGAAGAAACGCTCGGAGAGCGGCACCCGGGTGGTGGCCCCGAGCCGCCGGGCGAAGCCGACGCGGATCGCGGTGGCGAAGGTGTGCCCGTTGCCGAAGGTGTGGGTGTAGGTGTTCTGGAAGAAGCCCTTGAGGAACTCCTGCTCCGAGCCGAAGGGTTCGGCGAAGAGCTGCACCTCCATGGTGGCGTACTGTCCCTGGGTCGGCAGGAACGGATCGTCCCGGCTGTCGAGCAGCAGACCGTAACTCACGTCCCCGAGCACCACATCTTCGAGCTTCTCTTCCTGCACGCGGAGCGGATCGACGACGTCTCGTAGGTCGACTCGCTGGAAGGCGTAGCGGCCGAAGGCGTTCCAGCGTGGCGACAGCCGGTGGTCGATGCGGACACCGACCGAGCGGCGTTTGACGGTGAAGTCGTTCTCCTCGGTATCCGATTGGCCGAGACTGACGACGGTCGGCAGATCGAAGCCGAACAGCCTGGGCTCGCCGAAGGTGACCTGTCCGCGGCGCTGCAGGTCACTGACGCTGGCCTGGAAACCGGCGGTGCGATCCCATCCGCCGATGTTGTCGTGACTGAGGGCCAGATTGCCCCGCAGGCCGGCTTCGCTGTCGAAACCGGCACCGACGGTCAGGCTCAGCGGCTGGGCCTCCTCGATGTCGACGACCACCCGCTGTTGACCCGGCTCTCCCCCGTCGACCGGTTCGTAGCCCACGTCGACGCTGCGGAAGATCCCCAGGCGATAGAGACGGTGTTGGTTGCGCAGCAAGGTGTCCCGGGAAATCAGATCCCCCTCTTCGAGCTCGAGTTCCCCCTTGATGATCCGGTCCTTGGTCAGGTCGTTGCCGCGCAGGGCGACTTCCTGGATGCGCAGCTGTTGTCCGGGGCGGATGGTGAAGCGAATGCGCGCCTCCGCCTCGCCCAGTTCGACCCGGCCCCGTGCCCGGGCAGTCGGATAGCCGCGGCTGTCGAGAGCGCTGCGTAGGCGGCTCTCGGCCTCGAGCAGTTCCGGCGGAGAGTAGACCTTCCCGGTCGCCAGTCCGGACCACTCGAGAAGCTCTGCGCGGCTGTAGGGCAGCTCCCCGTCGGGGTTCTCGAACTCGAGGGTCCTGATGTAGAACCGCGGTCCTTCCTCGATGCGGATGGTCACGTCGGCCCGGTCCGCTTCCGCCGAGAGCCGCACCCGCGGCTGGTCGATCAGGACCTCGAGAAAGCCCTCGTTGCGGTACAGGGTGCGCAGCGCGGCCAGGTCCTCCCGCAACACCCGGGGCAGGATCGCCGAGCGCTGCAACAGGGTGCGGCGGCCGGTAAGGAACTGGCGGCGCAGCCGGTCCTCGTCGATGGCCTCGGCGCCCTCGATCTCGACCGACCGGATGCGCACGGTCTTGCCGGTATCGATCACGAACTCGACCCGATGCAGGCCGTCGTCCAGGGTCTCGTCGACCGAGACGTCGACGGTGTAGAAGCCGCGCTCCTGGAAGTAGTCCCGGATGATCTCCGCCGCATCGTCGAGCAGGTCCTCGCCGATGATCGATTCGACCCAGTGATCCTCGAGCAGTTCGCGGATGCGCTTCTCATGCTTGCGGTCGATGCCGGCCAGCACGACCTCGGTCACCCGCCCGGGCACGATGCTGTAGACCACCGTCGGCCGGTCCTCCGGCCCCTCGGTCCGCCAGCCGACCTCCGCCTCGATACGCGCCTGCCCGGCGTAGTAGCGCCGGATTGCCTCGGCGCCTTCGATGGCCACCGAGCGGCGGTAAGGGGTGCCGCGGGCGATCGACAGCTTCTTGCGCAGCTCGGCGGCCGCATCGTCGCCGATGCCCTCGAACCGTACCGAGGCGACCTGCACCGTCTCTTTGCCGTCGGCGCCGGCTTCGGACGCGCCGGACTTCTTCTTTGCTCGGGGTGCGGAGGCAGGGCGCTTCCACCAGAAGCGCTCCCGGAAGCGCACGTCCCCTCCCAGCGCGCCGGTGACGTCCCGCTCGGCGATCACGCGCATCTTGCGCGAGGCCTGCCACTCCACCTGATAGAGCTGGCGTTCCTCGGCACCGATGTCGGTGGAATAGATCAGGAACAGGTCGTCGGCGACCTCCTTTCCGATGGTGACCCGGGCGGTCGGCTCGGCGTCTTCCTGGGCCAGCAGCGGGTCGATGCGCAGGCGCTCGACGGCAAGCAGGCGCTGCAGCTGTTTGCTGAACGTGCCGGTCAGCGCACCGGCGAAGTAGTTGGCGGCGAGATCGCCGGTGAAGCCGGAACCTCCCGACTCGGCGCTCAACTCCTGCATGGTCTTTCCGGTGGTCAGCAGCGCGATGATGTCCTGCTGAGAAAGATCCGGTGAGCTGGTCAACTCGTACTCGAACTGATCGACGGTCCCGGAGATGCGCAGGAAGACGGCGTATTCGCGGACGGTCGTCTCTGCGCGCATCTCGATCTCGGGCAGCCAGCTGTCCAGTTCGACGAAGTCGAGACTGCCCGAGGTGATGGTGTAGTCGACATCCCGGAAACGCAGCTCCCCACCCTCGAGCAGGGTCAGGCGGCCTGACAGCTCGGGCCGGTTCAGGTCGCCGCCGAGCCGCAGGTCGAAGCGGGACTCGACGTCGGCCAGATCGTTCTTCATCCAGATGCCGTCTCGCGCCACCAGCCGGATATCGAGGCCCACGTCGGGCAGCAATCCTTCATCGCTGGCCGCGACCTCCCGGGTTCCGACCCCGAGGAGCGAGAAGAGTTCGAAGTCCTGGCTGTAGATCCCTCGCAGCACGTTGACGGTTCCCGACAGGGTCGACTGATCGGCGTCGCCGCCCAGGACCAACTCGCCGTCATAGATGCCGCGAAACTCGTCGGGGAAGCGGATCCGCAGCGAGCGGGCGCTGAGCTCGAAACGGTGGTCACCCAGGGCGAGGCCCTCCAGGCGCGCCTCGCCGCTCCCGGTGACTTCACCGCTGCCGAGGATGCCTTCCAGCCGCTCGAGGCGCGCGGTGTCCCCTCCGAACTCGATGCGGGCGCTGGTTTGCTCGAGGGTGTGCGGGAAGCCGAGGAGCCGCAGCCTGCCCCCTTCGAGCGATAGGGACCCGTCGAGTCTCGGCGCCTCTCCGGTTCCGCTCAGGCGCAGATCCACATCGACGGGACCTGCGGCGCGCAGCTCGGGAACCAGCGCCGCCGCCGCCCCGAGGTCGAGGTTTCCACGGCCGTAACCATCGAGGGCCGCGCTACCGAACTCGTAGAGCAGCGCCAGCTCCAGGGCGGTCCCGTCCCCCTCGAGCCGCATCGGACCCACCGAGAGGCGGTCGCCGTCCAGGTGGGCCTGGCAGGGTTCGCCGCTGCGCAAGACACGGCTGCCGAGGTGGAGCTCGATACCGCTGAACACGCCGGCCAGGTCCGCCGGGCGGGTCTCTCCGAGTGCCGCGGCGTAGCGCAGTTCGCCGTCGAGCCGGACCCAGGCTCCGCCGTAGCCATCCTGGTCGATCAGATCGAAGTCGCTGCCGTCCAGCTGCACCTGGACCTCCAGGGGCAGGTCGCTTCCCAGGCCGAGGGTGGCCTGGGCGCGGGCGCTGCGGCGGGGTGCGTTGAGCTCGGCCACGACCCGCTCGCTCTCCGGGCGGATGACGCCGCTGGCGGAGCCGAGATCGATCCCCGAGGCGATCAGGCCGCGCGCCTCGACGCCGATCTCTCCCGTGGAGCTCCCCCCCGATAATTGCAGGCGGCCGTCGAGATCCAACGTTCCTTCGACCCCCGCACCCTGGAGGGCGCTCAGGGCGTCGAGCTGCAGCGACGTGTCCCGTAACTCGATCTCGATCCGGTCTCCGTCGGGAGCGAAGGCCACCTGTCCGCCCAGGCGGATCGCAGGTCCGGCGGCGGTGAGCTCAGGGAGAGTCCAGGCGCCATCGAGCACCCGCACCGGAGACTCGAGGCGTTCGAGGTACTCCCCCTCCCAGCGCAGCTCGGAAATCGCCACCCGGCCCTCGCCGGTCAGACGGTTCAACGGGCCCGCAAGCAGCAACGAGCCGCTGAGGGTGCCCTCGACCGCGGGCGCCTCGGGGATCAATCCCAGCAGGACCGGAAGCTGGACCTCCTCGGCCTCCCCTTCGAGCCGCTCGATCGTATCGTTGGAGAGGTCGTAGGAGAGCGCGCCCCGGAGCTGCCAGTCCGGCGCCTCGGCGTCGAGTGACTCGATCTTGAGTTGATCTCCGGCCAGGGCCAGATCCAGTGAGAGCCGGTCGAAGGCGGTTCCGTCCAGGCTGCCGGCCGTGAACTCGAGACCGAGGTCGACCCGGCCACCGCCGGCGTCCGGCTCGCCGCCGAAGCCCACCCGCACGTCCAGCGGGCCGCGGCCGGTGATCGGCCGGCGAAGGTCGGCGGGGATTTCCACATCCAGGGATTCGAGTACCGCCAGGGTCGCCCGGTGGGTCGAGGCTGCGTTGCTGGTCTCGCCGTCCAGTTCGACCCAGCCTCGGCCGTCACCGCCGAGATCCGCCTCGAGACCGAAGCTGAGAGCAGCACCCGCCGCCTGCACCGCCGGCGCGGAGGCGCTCAGCACTCCGTCGACGATGGTGAAATCGCCAGCGCCGTCCAGTGGGATCGGCTGCGCATCGTCCGGGTCCCCCTGGAAGGTCGCGCTGCCTCCACCCCGCCAGGTGCTCCTCCGGTCGACGAGGCCGGACAGCCGGGCTACGGCATCGGCCCGGGCGGCGAAGGGCAACGGCAGGCCGGCCAGGCTCCCCAGGCTGTGGGCATCGAGCCCCCGGCCCTCGACGTCCGCCTCGAAGCGGATCGGGCCGTCGAGAGCCAGCTCCAGTTCTCCCCGAACGGAGCCGTCCCAGGCGTCGAGATCCAGTTCGCCGAAACGCAGGCGGCCGGGTGTGATTTCCAGACGGGTCGAGAGGCGTGAGGCGCTGAGGTCGCCGTAGCGAACCCGCTGACCGACCAGCTCTCCGTCGAGCCGGAAGCCTTCACCATCGGCATAGGACCAACTCAACGGGCCCTCGACCCGTCCCCGCAGATCCCGCCAGGCTTCATCCAGTACGGGAGCGATGGTCGCAAGGTCCGCCTGCACCTGGGTTTCGCCACGCACCCGGAACGGGTCGCTGAGGAACAGTACGGCGTTGCCGTCCAGCCGCACCCCGTCCCCCTCGGCGTGGAGGCCGCTGAGCTGGAGGCGCTGGCCGCTGTAGTTGAGCTCGGCCCGGATCTTCAGCGGGAGCGGGCGCTCGATAGGGCTGTGGAGCACCGTCGCCGAGAGGCGCACGCCACCCCGCCCGCCGTCGGCCAGAACCCGACCCCGGGCATCCAGGTCCAGGTCCGTCAGTTCCAGGGTGAGCGGGATGCTCCTGTCTTCATAGGTGAAGGCCCCCTGGCTCACGTCAAAGCGGCGAATCCTGAGATCGGGAAACTCGGCGGGCTCGCTCCCCTCCTCGGAGGGTCCCGCTCCCAGACGCGCGAGGCCCTCGGCCGTGAGTACGACGTCCGGTCGTTGGATCGTCACCTCGGAGAGGTGGATGCGCCGCGCCAGCAGGCCGCCAAAACCGCTCAGCTTGGGCCGGATCCTGGCCTTCTCGAAAGAGATCCGGTCAGGCAGGCCGTCCAACTCCAGCGAGAAACCATGAAAGTCCAGCCGTGGACCGTAGAATCCGATGTCGACCCGGTCCAGGGAGACCCGGGCGTCGGGCAGCGCCTGCTCGATCTCGTGCTGGATGCGGTCCCGGACCCACCCGTCGAGGCGGTCTCTGAGCAGAAACAGGGAGGTAAGGCAAACGACCAGGAGCGCGGCGACCCCCCAGAGCAGCCGACGCAACAACCGCCGCGCCCGCCCGGTGCGGGGGCGTTTTGCTCCGGGCCCTTTGGGCCGCTTTGGCGCCTGTGGCGTCGGGGGCGTACTCATGGTGGTCCCGTTGCGCGACGCGCTTCGGGACTCGGACCGCGGGTGACGAGGGCGCTATCCGTCAGTCGTCGTCGTCATCGTCCAGCGAGTCGTCGTCCTCGATGTCATCGTCGGCATCGGCGTAGGAGTCCTCGTCCCCCTCGTCCTCCGCATCTGCCTCTGTCGAGTCGTCGTCGATATCGTCATCGTCGTCGGACTGGCGTGCCGCCGGCGAATCGCTCAACAGGCCCTGCTCGTCGAGGGATTGACACTGTATACAGTACGGTGCCCAGGGAGCGACTTCGAGACGCTTCTCGGCAATCGGTTCCCCGCAGGGGCGGCAAATGCCGAAGTCCCCTCGCCGCAAACGCTTGAGGGCGTCGTCGACCAGGCGGAGTTGTTCGCGATCGAGCTCGCTCAGCGAGAGCAGGAACTCCCTCGCGTAGGAACTGACCGCGTAGTCGATGTAATCCTCGGTTCCGTCGTCGAGCCGTGCTCGGGTGTCACCCTTGGAGGCGTGATACGCCTGGGTCAGCTCCCGCTGTTTCTGGAGCAGCAACTCCTCGTAGTGCTTCATCTGGGATGTCAGCGGCCTTCTCTTGACGGGCTTCTTCGCCTTCGGCTTCTTGGCCGACGGTTCGGTCGCCTTCGACTTGGTTGCAGTTTTTTTCGGAGCCGGTTTGGTCGAAGCAGGCGTCGCCTTCTTCTTCGGGGCCGGATTCTTCGGGGCCGGGGCGGCCTTGGCCGCCGTCTTCTTGACGACCTTCTTGGTGGCCTTCTTGTCGACCTTCTTGGGGGCGGCCTTCTTGGCTACCTTTGCAGTCGCTTTCTTGGCGGCGGCTTTTTTCGCAGGCGCCTTCTTCGCGACCTTCTTGGCCGCCTTCTTCGGGGCCGCCTTCTTCTTGGCTACTTTCTTCTTGGCTACCTTCTTGGCGGCGGCCTTCTTGGGCGCTGCCTTCTTGGTGGCCTTCTTGGACGCAGCCTTCTTCTTTACCGTCTTCTTGGGGGCGGCTTTCTTGGTGGTTTTCTTGGCGGCCTTCTTCTTTGCCGCGACCTTGCGCTTGGCGGTTTTCGCCACGAGCGTACCTCCAGTTCAAGTGCCGCCTTGCCCCCGGCGGCAGCCGGACCCGCGATAACCCGGGCCCAAAGGGCGCGCAAATATAAACTCCGCCCCCGAAGCCGTCAAGACGCATTCATGGGGACCTGCAAGCGGACCTGCAAGGGGCCCCGGAGGGCGACCTACCGGGTCCCCGATCCGCCCCCGCCACGCTCGGCCAGAACGGCGTGGGCGGCGGCCAGCCGGGCGATCGGAACCCGGTAGGGGCTACACGAGACGTAGTCCAGCCCGGTCCGGTGGAAGAACCCCACCGAGTCCGGATCCCCGCCGTGCTCGCCGCAGATCCCGATCTTGAGCCCCGGACGGGCGCCGCGACCCGCCTCGACCCCCCGCCGAACCAGGGAGCCGACCCCGTCGGGGTCGATGCTCTCGAAGGGGTCCCGCGGAAGGATCCGGTCGTCGAGGTACGCCGGAAGGAACTTGCCGATATCGTCCCGGCTGAACCCGTAGGTCATCTGGGTCAGGTCGTTGGTGCCGAAGGAGAAGAACTCCGCCTCCGATGCGACCTCGTCGGCGACCAGGCAGGCCCGCGGAACCTCCATCATGGTTCCGACCAGGTAGCGCAGCTTCTGTTTGCGCTTCCGCTGGACCTCCCCGGCCACGGCGTCGATCCGCTCCCGCAGCCGGGTCAGCTCAGGCACGCTGCCGACGAGGGGGATCATCACCTCGGGCAGGACCTTGACTCCCTTGGCCCGGGCGGCGAAGGCCGCCTCGAAAATGGCCTGGGCCTGCATCTCGTAGATCTCGGGGAAGGTCAAACCGAGCCGGCAGCCGCGGTGACCGAGCATCGGGTTCGACTCGTGCAGTTGCTCCGCCTTCTCCAGCAGGACCTTCTTCGACACCCCCATTTCCCGGGCCAGCGCCGCGAACTGCTTGTCGGTGGTGGGAAGGAACTCGTGGAGCGGCGGATCGAGCAGGCGGATGGTCACCGGCAAGCCGTCCATCGCCTTGAAGATGCCGGTGAAGTCCTTGCGCTGCATGGGCAACAGCTTGCGTAATGCCCGCCGGCGTTGACGCTCGTCGTCGGCGAGGATCATCTCCCGCACCGCCATGATGCGGTCCTCGGCGAAGAACATGTGTTCGGTGCGGCAGAGGCCGATGCCTTCGGCGCCGAAGGCCCGGGCGACGGCGGAATCCCGCGGCGTATCGGCATTGGTCCGGACCTTGAGGCGCCGCAGCTTGTCCGCCCAGCTCATCAAACGGGCGAAACGGCGGTACAGCAGCGAGTCCGCCGGCTTGAGCTTCCCTTCGACCAGCACCTGCTGGATCTCCGAGGGATGGGGCGCCAGGTGGCCGGTCAGCACCTCGCCGGTGGTGCCGTACATCGAGAGCAGGTCCCCCTCCTTGAGGGTCTTGCGTCCGACTCGCAGTCGTCTGGCCTTCTCGTCTACCTGAAGACTCTCGGCCCCGACGATGCAGGGCTTGCCCATTCCCCGGGCAACCACCGCCGCATGGGAGGTCATCCCGCCCCGGCTGGTGACGATGCCCGCTGCGGCGACCATGCCGCCCAGATCCTCGGGGCTGGTCTCGGTGCGCACGAGCAGGACAGCCTTGCCCCGGGAAGCCAGTTTCTCCGCCTGCTCGGCGGTGAACGCAATGGCTCCGGTGGCGGCGCCGGGGCCCGCCGGGAGCCCTCGAGCCAGCAGACGTCCGCTGTTGCGCGCCTGTTCAAGCTCCCCGGGGTCGAAGATCGGTGCCAGCAGTTGGACCAGCATCTCCGGTTCGACCCGTTCCAGCACCTCGTCCCGCTTGATGGTGCGGGCCTCGTGAAGGTCGAAGGCGATATTCACGGCGGCCACGCCGGTCCGTTTCCCGGTGCGGGTCTGGAGCATGAACAGCTCTCCCCGCTCGATGGTGAACTCGACGTCCTGCATGTCCCGGTAGTGCTTTTCCAGCGTCTTGCGGATCGTCTGGAGCTGGGCGTAGGCCTCGGGCATGGTGGACTCGAGGGAGTCGTCCCCGCCGCGCCGCGCCGAGATGGGCTGGGGCGTGCGGATTCCCGCGACGACATCCTCACCCTGGGCGTTGCGCAGGTACTCGCCGTAGAGGGCGTTGTCTCCCGTGGACGGGTTGCGGGTGAAGGCGACGCCGGTGGCGCAATCCTCGCCGAGGTTGCCGAACACCATCGCCTGAACGTTGACCGCGGTGCCGAGGCTGTCGGCGATGCCGTACTTGCGCCGGTAAAGCCGGGCCCGGGCGTTGTCCCAGCTGGCGAAGACGGCGCCGATGGCGCCCCAGAGCTGTGCCCAGGGATCCTGGGGGAACGGCTTGCCCGTACGTTTCGCCACGATCTTCTTGAAGGTGGTGCAGAGGCCGGCCAGATCCTTCGCGCTGAGGGCGGTATCGTCGGTGACCCTGCGCTTCTTCTTCAGCGCCTCGAACTTGCTCTCGAACTCCCCCTTGTGAATCCCGAGGACCACGTCGGAGTACATCATGAGGAATCGGCGGTAGGAGTCGTAGGCGAAGCGCGGGTCGCCGACGCTTCGGGCCAGCCCTTCAACCGCCTCGTCGTTCAGGCCGAGATTGAGGATCGTGTCCATCATCCCGGGCATCGAGAACTTGGCCCCGGAGCGGACCGAGACCAGCAACGGATCCTCTAGGTCGCCGAAACGTTTGCCCCGGCTCTTCTCCACGGCGCGCATGGCCTTGCGGACCTGACTCTCCAGGCCCTCGGGAAGACGGCGTCGCGCGTCAAAGTAGGCGTTGCAGGCCCGGGTGGAGATGGTGAAGCCCGGAGGCACCGGGATGCCCATGTTGGTCATCTCCGCGAGGTTGGCACCCTTGCCGCCGAGGAGATCCTTCTGGCCGGCGTTCCCTTCCGCGCGGCCGTCCCCGAAGCCGTACACCATCTTGGGCATCAGTCTCTCCTTTCCGCCTGGCCCGCGAGTTCCCGGATATCGAAGCATCGGATCAAGAGGCTTCGCAGCCTCCCCAGCATCGCCTTGCGGCCGCTGGATGAAGCGGGATCGTCGGGATCGTTGACCAGTACCTTCTCGAAGAACAGGTCCACCGGTGCCGCGAAGGCCGCCAGGCCGTCGATCACCCCGGCGTAGTCCCGCTTCGCGATCAGCGCGCCGAGTTCGGCCTCGCCGCGCTCGAGGGCTGCGGCAAGCGCCTGCGCGGTCTCGTCAGGCTCTTTCCAGTCCGCCGGCGGCCGCTCCGCCGGCGGACTGGCCTCGCCGGCGCTCTTGACCAGGATGTTGTCCACCCGCTTGGTCAGTTCCACGAGGCGGGCGAAGTCTTCCCGAGCGCGAACGGTCTGGATCGCCCGCAGCCGTTCGGAGATATCGGGAAGGGTGCAGCCGGTCGCTTCATCTCCGTCATCGGGCAGCACCGCCCGCACCTCGTTGACCGCCCACCCGCTCTCGCGGAGGTAGCTGCGTAGCCGCTCGGCAAGGAAGGACAGGGTCGCGTCGTTGCCGTCGGCGAGCCGGTTGAGATCGGTCAGGCTGATCGGCCAGCCCCGCTCGATGGCGGTACGGTAGATGCCGCTGGTCGCTCGGCGTAGTCCGAAGGGATCGCGAGAGCCGCTGGGCACCTCACCGGCGGCGACCAGCCGCACCGAGGTGTCGAGCTTATCGGCGATGGCGACGACCGCCCCCTCGGCGCTGGCCGGCAGGTCGTCCTCGGGTCCTTGCGGGCGGTAGTGCTCGTAGACCGCGGAACAGAGCGACTCGGGCTCCCCTTCTTCGCGGAGCAGCAGTCCGCCGACGATCCCCTGGAGTTCGGGAAACTCGCCGACGGTCCCGGTGACCAGGTCGTTCTTGCACAACCGGGCAGCCCTGCCACAGATCACGGCGGCAGCCTTGTCCAGTCCGACCGCCCCGGCCAGGGCCGCGGCCAAACCGGAGACCCGCTCGGCTTTCTCGGCGTAGGTGCCGATCTTGGCGTGGAACACGACCTGCTCCAGCCGCCGTCCATGCTCCTCCAGGGAACGCTTGCGATCTTCGGCCCAGAAGAAGCGGGCATCCTCCAGACGCCCGCTGACTACCCACTCGTTGCCCCGGCGAATGTGCCCCGAGGGGTCGCGGTCGGTGTTGGCCACGGCCAGAAACCCGGGCAGCAGCTTGCCCGCCCCGTCCTGCACCGAGAAGCACTTCTGGTGATAGCGCAGGGTGGTGACGAGGATCTCCTTGGGAAGCGCCAGGAAATCCGCTTCGAAGCCGCCGGCCACCACCGCCGGCCATTCGGCCAGGTCGGCGATCTCGTCGAGCAGGTCCGGATCGTCGACGATCTGCCCGCCGAGGCTTTCCGCCCCGGCCGCAAGGCGCTCTGCCAGAGTCTCGCGGCGGCGCGACGGCAGGGCGACGACGAACACCGACTCCAGGGCGGACTCGTAGTCTGCGGGGCTCGCTACCGCGACATCCCGTTCTCCGAGGAAGCGGTGCCCCCGCGATCGATTCCCGGCCTTGACGCCGAACAACTCCAGCGGCAGGGTGCGCTCGCCGTGGAGAGCGACCAGCCAGTGCACCGGCCGCACCCAGCGATGGGTGCCTTCGGCCCAGCGCATGGTCTTGGGAAAGGACATGCCGACGACGGCGGCGGGTAGTTCCCGGGCCAGAAGATCGCCGATGTCGAGGCCGGTGACCTTGCGGTCGAAGGCCGCGTAGGCCCCCTTGTCGTTTTCGATCTTGCGTAGTTCGCCGGGGTCGATTCCCTGCTTGCGGGCGAACCCGACCGCCGCCTTGCTCGGGGCGCCGGACTCGTCGAAGGCGATCTTTGCCGGCGGCCCCAGGACCAACTCCTCGCGGTCTTCCTGCCGGGTCTGGACCTGGTCCACGATCACGGCGAGCCGCCTGGACCCACCGAGGTTCCTCGCGGCGCCATGTTCCATCCGGCCCTGTTCGAGGATACGCAGGATGCGTCCTTCGAGGTCGGCAGCGGCGGCCTCGATCATTCGCGAGGGAATTTCCTCGCAACCGATCTCGATCAGCAGGGGTGCTTTCATCGCGCCGTTGGAGCTCATCGGGCTAGGCCTCCTTCGCCACGGCGTCACCCAGCAACGGGAACCCGGCCGCTTCGCGCCGCACCAGGTAGGCGTCGGCAACGGAACAGGCCAGGCGCCGCACCCGGCCGATGAACGCGGCGCGCTCGGTGACGCTCAGCGCCCCCCGGGCGTCGAGGACGTTGAACAGATGCGAGCATTTGAGGGTCGCCTCGTACGCGGGAAGCGGCAAGGGTGCCGGTTCGCCCTCCTGCTCACGCTTCAACAGCCGCCCCGCCTCGGACTCCCAGCTCTCGAAGGTGCGCCGCAACAGATCGATGTCCGCCTCCTCGAACGAGTAGATCGAGTGCTCGACCTCTTCGGCGTGGCGCACGTCCCCGTAGGTCAGCCGGTCGTTCCACGGGATATCAAAGATGTTTCGAATGTCGTTGAGGAACATGCAGATTCGCTCGATGCCGTAGGTCAGCTCGACGGAGATCGGCGAGAGCTCCTTACCCCCCGACTGCTGGAAGTAGGTGAACTGCGAGATCTCCATGCCGTCCATCACCACCTGCCAGCCGACGCCGGCGGCGCCGAGGGTCGGCGACTCCCAGTTGTCCTCCTCGAAGCGGATGTCGTGCTCCAGCGGATCGATGCCGAAGGCCTCCAGCGACTTGAGGTACAGCTCCTGCACGTCGAGGGGGGCCGGCTTCAAGACCACCTGGAACTGGTAGTGCTTGTAGACCCGCATCGGGTTCTCGCCGTACCGTCCGTCCACCGGGCGGCGGGAGGGCTGGCAGTAGGCAACCCGCCAGGGCTCGGGCCCCAGCACCCGGAAGAAGGTGTCCGGCGCCATGGTGCCGGCGCCGACCTCGAGGTCGTAGGGTTGCTGCAGGACACAGCCAAGGTCACCCCAGTAGCGCTGGATCCCTTGAAGTAGCTGTTGGAAGTTCACGGAGTCTCCTCGGCCGGGGCATCATCCCCGGTCGGCTGGTTGTTCGGGCTCGTACCCAAGTTGTTCGGGCTCGTACCCAGGGCGCGCAGCGCCGCGTCGAAGTGTCGATAGGAGCGGAAGCCGCGCTCGACGAAGGCCTGCAGGGTTCCCCGCAGGAGCAACTCCAGAGCGCCGCCGGGACGCGAGGCTTCACGGTGATCGGCGAGTTCCGCCGGAGGGCGCCGGATGGCGTCGACGAGGAAGGCCCGTTCGCCTTTGTGGAGCAGGCGGGCCGAGCGCCCTTCACTGCGGGCGCATCCGGGGCAGACGAGCCCCTCGTCGGCGGACACCCAGCAGCGTTCGCCCAGATCGACACCGCAGCCGTTGCAGCGACGGATCTCCGGCAACAGCCCGTGGAGTTTGAGCGTCCAGAGTTCGAAGTAGCGCACGGCCACCTCGGGAGGCATGCCCGCCTCGAGCGCCTCGAGAACGGCGGCGAGCAGCCGGAACATGGCGTGATCGGATTCCCCTTCCCGCACCATCGCCCCGGCGACCTCGCAGAGGATCGCGCAGGCGGCCTGGTGAACCGGCTCGGCCTGCATGCCGGCGAAACTGCGGCGGGCCTCGAGGGTGTCGATGCGGTGGAGATCCCGGCCGCTACGCTCGCTCCACTCGGCGGCCACCCGGGTCATCGGCTCGAGAGCGCCGCCGAAGCGCTTGCGGCTGCGACGGGCGGCACGGGCGACGCCACGCACGGTTCCGGTGCGCGCCGTCAGCAGGGTGACGATCAGATCGGTCTCACCGAGCTGGTGGGTCCCCAACACGAATGCCTCGTCCCGTTGCTGTCTCAAGAGCGTGCTCGCAAAGGCGGGATTCTACCATCAGTCGATTCCGAGTTCGTGGAGGGTCCTGGCGTCATCCCGCCAGGCGGGCCGGACCCGCACCCAGAGGCGCAGCATGACCCGGGTGTCCAGCAGGGCCTCCAGATCCGCCCTGGCCTCGCTGCCGATGGTCCGCAGGAGGCCCCCCTCCTTGCCGATGACGATCCCCTTCTGCGAGTCCCGCTCGACCAGGATGGTGGCGTCGATCTCGACCAGTGCCCGATCGGTGTCCTTCCAGCGTTCGATCAACACCGCGGTGGCATGGGGCAGCTCCTCCCGGGTGTGATGCAGCACCTTCTCGCGGATCCACTCGGCGGCCAGGGCCCGCTCCGGCTGGTCGGTGTACTGGTCGTCGGGAAACAGCGGCGGCCCTTCGGGCAGATGATCGATGATGCGTTCGAGCAGGCGTTCGCAACCGTTTCCGGTTCGGGCCGAGACCGGGACCGCTTCGGGGTAGCCCCAGCCGTCGACCACGAGGCCGAGCATCGGCAGGAGCTTTTCCTTGGGGTGCACCCGGTCGACCTTGTTCAGCACGCCGATCTTCGGTTGCTCCACGTGAGCGAGAAGCTCGGCGGTCCGGCGGTCGCCGGGCCCGGCGCCGCGCGATGCGTCGATCACGTGCAGCACCAGATCCACCGACCGCAGCGTCTCGCGGGCGGTTTCGATCATGGCGTGATTCATCCGGTGCTTCGGTTTGTGGAACCCGGGTGTGTCGACGAAGACCACCTGGGCGCGGTCGGGCACGGCGCAGACACCGGTGATCCGGTTGCGGGTCGTCTGGGGCACGTCGGCGACGGCGGACACCTTCTCGCCGACAAAGCGGTTCAGCAGCGTCGACTTGCCGACGTTGGTCCAGCCGCAGAGGGCCACGAAGCCTGATCGGAAGCCGCTCATGAACCTGCTACCGGCCCCCGGATGCGCACCCGGTAGACCCGCCGTTTGTCCGCCTCGAGGGTTTCGAAGTGGAGCCCGTAGCGTTCGATCACCTCGCCCCCCTGAGGCACCCGGCCGAATGCGGAGACCACCAGTCCGCCCACGGTGTCGAAGTCCCGCTCGCCGATCTCGATCTCGAACAGGGTCTCGATCTGGCGCACGTGAGCCAGGGCGCTCACCAGCCAGGAACCGTCCTGCTCCTGCTGAACCAGGGATTCCTCGGGATCGTGCTCGTCGCGGATGTCACCCACGATCTCCTCCAGGAGATCTTCCAGGGTCACCAGGCCGGCGATGCCGCCGTACTCGTCGACCACGATGGCGAGCTGGGTGCGCAGGCGCATCTCCCGCAGGAGGTCGGCGGCGGTCAGCGTCTCGGGGACGAACAGGACCGTGCGGGCGTAGTCGCTGACCCGCGCCTGCTCCTGGCCGTCCCGCCAGGCGCGGAACAGGTCCCGGGCGTGCATCACGCCGACGACGTTGTCGATGGTGCCCTGGTACACCGGCAGCTTGGAGTGTCCGCCGTCCAGCACGCCGCTACGGGCCTCGGCGACGGTGGCCTCGGCGGACAGCGACACGATGTCGGTGCGCGGCGTCATGATCTCCCGCACCCGGGTCTCGTCGAGGTCGACGATGCCCCGCATCATCTCCCCTTCTTCTTTTTCGAGCAGCCCCTCCCGCTCTCCCGCTTCGATAAAGGCCTCGACCTCCTCTTCCTGCTCGGTCTCCCGATCGTCTTCGCTCTGCTCCGGCGGTTCGATCCGGCGCAGGAGCCCCGAAAGCGGCGCGACGATCGGAAGCAGGATCAGGTGCACCGCCCGCACGATCGGGGCGCAGGCACGCAGGGCGCCTCGAGGGTTCCGGAGGGCGATGACCCGCGCGGCGACCACCTCGAGCAGCAGGATGCCGGTGCCCGCCCCGGCGACGAGCCCGATCAGCCAGGGTGTCTCCAGGCCGACCGCCTGGGCCATGGCGCCGAGCAGCAGACATCCTCCGATCAGGCTGAGTTGTTTCGCCAGGAGCAGCGAGGTGCGGTAGCTGGAAGAGGGTTCCTTCAGTTCGTTGAGGAATCGCAGGCCGTTGGTCTGATCGCCGCTGACCCGCTGGACGGCGACCCGGGTAAGGGCGGAGACCGCCACCAGCACGACCGCCAGGGACAACTCGAGCAGGAACAGGATCGAGGCGCCGACTCCGGCGACGATCAACCAGGTGGTCTGTTCTCCCGCGTTCAACTTGCCGCCGGTGCGAAGCGGCGCACGAGCCGCTTCTGCAGCCGCATCATCGCGCCGTCGTCGGTCTCGTGGTCATGTCCCATCAGGTGCAGCAGGCCGTGGATCGTCAGCACTTTCAACTCGTGTTCAAGGCCGGCGCGAGCCTGCCGGGCGGCCTGCTCCACCGAGATCACGATGTCTCCCAGGTGGCGTTCCCCCTCGGGCAGCGTTTCGTCGCAGGGGAAGGACAACACGTCGGTGGTGCGGTCCTTGGCGCGGAAGTCCCGGTTCATCTGCCGCATCCTGCGATCGGAAACCAGGCAGATCGCGGCTTCGTCGGCGTCGCACTCGAGGGCGCCCAGTACCTCGGCCGCGAGTTCGCCGAGGCCGGCCCGGTCCACCGGGTGGCGTCTTTGGCGATTGAGCACGGTTACCTGGACCCGGGGCGGCGTCACGTCTCTTGCTTTGCCTCTTGATCGGGCTCTTGCTTCGCGTCTCGCTGAGCGCGATCCTTCTCGTAGGCGACGATGATGCGCTGCACCAGCGGATGACGCACGACATCGGCCTGATCGAAACGCACGAAGGCGATGCCCGGAATGCCGGAGACGACCCGGCTGGCCTCGATCAGCCCGGACTTCCGTTCGTCGGGCAGGTCGATCTGGGTCACGTCTCCGGTGACCACCGCCTTGGAATCGAATCCGATCCGGGTCAGGAACATCTTCATCTGTTCCGGGGTGGTGTTCTGGGCCTCGTCGAGGATCACGAACGCTTCGTTGAGGGTGCGGCCGCGCATGAAGGCCAGCGGCGCGACTTCGATAGTGCCCCGTTCGAGCAGGCGTTCCGCCCGTTCCGGCTCCAGCAGGTCGTAGAGCGCGTCGTAGAGCGGACGCAGATAGGGGTCGACCTTGGCCGCGATATCTCCGGGGAGGAAGCCGAGCCGTTCGCCGGCCTCGACCGCCGGACGGGCCAGCACGATTCGCTTGACCCGCCGCTCGTTGAACATGGCGACCGCCATGGCGACGGCCAGGTAGGTCTTGCCCGTACCCGCGGGCCCGATGCCGAACACCATGTCGTTGCGCCGGATCGCCTCGATGTACCGGCGTTGATTGGACGACTTGGGCACCACCGCCTTCTTGGCCGACGGCGTGATGCGGGAATCGACGAAGTGGTCGGCGAGCTGGGCTTCCGGGTCCCGCTCGAAGATCTTGATCGCCGTCTTGAGGTCTTCCCGCCCGAGCGGGATCCCGATCTCGTGGAGTTCGGCGAGTTGGCGCAGCAATGCCTCGACCCGCGTCTCCATGCCCACGGGATCGCCGCTCTCAGGAGTGCCGTTGACGGTGACCTCGTCGCCGCGTGCCGAGACACGCACACCGAACCGCTCCTCGATCAGTCGGAGCGCCTCGTCATGGTGGCCCGCAAGCGCCTCGAGGACCTTGCCGCCCAGATTCATCGTCTTCATGGGTGTGTTGTCGACTGCGGGCGAACGCTAACACGCCGCCGTAGGGGGGTCAACGGTCCCCTTCCTTGTCCTTATCGGACGGCCCGGGGTCCAGCACCTTCAGGTGCAACTCCTTCAGCTGGGCCTCGTCGACCGCCGAGGGCGACTCGGTCATCAGGCAGGAGGCGCTGGTGGTCTTGGGGAAGGCGATCACGTCCCGGATCGACTCGCAGCCGCTGAGCAGCGCGCAGGTCCGGTCGAAGCCGACGGCGATTCCCCCGTGGGGCGGCGCCCCCGCGGCCAGGGCTCCGAGCAGGAAGCCGAACTTGTCCTCGGCTTCTTCCTCGTCGATACCGAGGGCGCGGAAGACCCGGTCCTGGACGTCCTTGCGATGGATACGGATGCTGCCCCCGGCGATCTCTGTGCCGTTGAGCACGAGGTCGTAGGCCTGGGCTCGCACCGAGCCCGGGTCTTCGGCGAGCTTGTCCAGCTCATCCCAGCGCGGCGCCGTGAACGGGTGATGTTTGGCGACGAACCGCCCCGCATCCTCATCCCATTCCAGCAGCGGGAAGTCCTCGACCCAGCAGAGCTCCCAGCGGTCGGCGGGGATCAGATCCAGTTCGGAGGCGATACTCAGGCGCAGGGTTCCCAGGACCCGCTCACAGATCTCGCGGCTGTCGGCGACCAGCAGCGCGACATCGCCGGTGGTGGCTCCGAGCGCCTCGGCGATCGCCTTGCACCGTTCTTCGCCCAGCGCCTTGAGCGCCGGGGAAGAGATCTTGCCTTCCTCGAGCTTGATCCAGACCAGGCCCCCGGCACCGGCCCGCTTGGCCTGTTCCTGCCAACCGTCGAGCACCTTGCGCGAGGAGCTCGACGCGGCGCCGGGTGCGACGATGCCGCGCACCATTCCCCCGGCGTCGATAGCGCCGTCGAAAACACGGAACCCGGTACCCTCGACGCTGTCACCGGGGTCCTGGATCTCCATGCCGAACCGCAGGTCCGGCCGATCGATGCCGAAGCGGCGCATCGCCTCGTCGTAGGGCATGCGGCGGAAGGGGCGCTCGATCTTCACGCCGATCTCCGCGAACATCGTGGCGACCATCTCCTCGAGCAGGCCGTAGATCTTCTCGGGTGTCGCGAAGGACATCTCGATATCGATCTGGGTGAACTCCGGCTGGCGGTCGGCGCGCAGGTCTTCATCCCGGAAGCAGCGGACGAACTG
This sequence comes from Acidobacteria bacterium Mor1, assembly GCA_001664505.1. Taxonomy (GTDB): domain Bacteria; phylum Acidobacteriota; class Polarisedimenticolia; order Polarisedimenticolales; family Polarisedimenticolaceae; genus Mor1. The sequence continues at coordinate 710,776 of CP011806.1, read as the reverse complement.
GAAGTATTTCTCGAAGCCGGAAACCATCAACAGCTGTTTGAACAGCTGGGGCGACTGAGGAAGCGCGTAGAACTTCCCGGGGTGTACGCGGCTGGGCACCAGGTAGTCCCGGGCCCCTTCGGGGGTCGAGCGGGTCAGCATCGGCGTCTCGACCTCGACGAAGCCCTGGCCGTCGAGTACGCCCCGGGCGGCACGGCCCAGGCGGTGCCGCAGGAACAGCGGCTGCTGCACCTTGGGGCGGCGCAGGTCGACGTAGCGGTACTTGAGCCGGATCTCTTCGCTGGCCTCGGTCTCGTCGTCGACCTGGATCGGGACGTGGGTGGCGCGGTTGTGCAGGGCGACCTGGTGACCCCGGACCTCGACCATGCCGGTCGGGTGCTCGGGGTTCGGCTGCTCACGCGGGCGTACGACGCCGCGAATACCGACCACGTACTCGGCGCGGAGCTGCTCGGCATCCTTGTGGGCCTCGGCATTCTCCGAGGGGTCGAAGACGACCTGCACCGACCCGGTGCGATCCCGCACCTCGATGAAGATCAACTGCCCCAGATCCCGCCGGCGATGGACCCAGCCGGTCAGGACGACCTCGCGCCCTGCCTCGGCATCCGCCTCGCTGACCTCGCCGCAACCTACGGTGCGATCCAGAAGCTCCAGCCCGTTGCTGCTCATGCACCCTCCGCTCGCCCGCGAGAATCCAAGGCACGCGGGAGAATCCAAACCCCGCTTGTAACACACGCTTCGGGGCACTGCCAAACCCCGCCGCGGCACGGGCGCGCGGCCTCCCCAGGGTCTACAATCGGCGGGCTTTGGTTCAACGTTTTCAACGCTTTCCGGGCGCAGCCCCGGCAATCCTCTCCGTCCTCGTGGCGGCGGGGCTGCTGTGCGGCGGTTCGGCCCTGGCTCAGTACGGCGGGGATGACCCGTTCCGCAACGTGGACTTCCAGACCCGGGACGCCGGGCGTGAGACCGCCTGGATCCCGCCCCTGGTCCTCAGAACCGAGCGGGAGATTCCCCTGCCCGGCCCGCTCCCTGCGGGCCCGCTTGTCGTCGACGACGAGTTCGACGAGGTTCGGCTGGGAGTCGCCGGCGGCGTCGCGGTGATCCATCCCGCCAGCGGCCTGCTGCGCATCGAGGGGGGCGCCGGGATCCCCGAGGCCCCCGGCACGAACGGGTACGAGACCGGGGGCGGGGCTGAGGAAACTTCCATCGACCCGGGGGCTTCGGCCTGGGTCTCGACCCCCGACGGGAAACGGCGCTTCCGCACCTGGGACAACGGCCGGGTCGAGGCCCAGCGTGCCTGCCGCTCCTGCCGGCGCACCTGGCGGCGGAGCTGGCGCGGGCGCATTCCGGCAGGTGCCGGCGCGCTGCCTCTGGTGCGCAACGACGATCTGTTCGTCGGCGGCCTGGACAATCAGCTCTACGCCTTCCGCACCCGCAACGGGCACCGCCTGTGGTCGGTGGACCTCAGCGAACGGCTCCCCTTTCCGCCGACCCTCTGGCGCGGCACCATTCCGGTCCCCGCTCCCGCGGAGCCGGCGACCGATCTGGTGCTGCTGGTCCCCGACGGCGGGCGCACGATCCTGGTGTTCGAGCCCCGCACCGGCCGGCGCATCGCCCGCTACCGTCTGGGCGAGGGAGAAGGACGCCTGATCGGACCCGCTCGCGCCGTCGGTTCGCGAATCGTCGCGCCCCGCCAGCTCTACTCCGAGGATCAGGCCTCGCTCCTGGTCTTCACCCTGGATCTTCAGACCGACTAGTCGTCTCGGGTGTAGAGCGAGTCCGCCTTGATCGCAGAGGTGACGATCCCCTTGATCATCGCCGAGCTGAACCCCTGGTGCTCCATCTCGTTGAGCCCGGCGATGGTGCATCCACGGGGTGTTGTGACCGCATCGATCTCACGCTCGGGATGCCGCCCGCGGTCCAACACCAGGGCGGCCGCACCGAGAGCGGTCTGGGCCGCCATGGTGAGCGCGTCTTCGGGATGAAATCCGATCTCGATCCCTCCCTGGGACGCGGCACGAACCGAGCGCAAGAAGAAGGCCAGGCCGCAGGCACAGAGGGCGGTGGCGGGGACCATCTTCTCCTCGTCGATGGCCACGGTCATTCCGACCTGATCGAAGACCTCCCGGGCGCGACCCAGGGCGCGATCATCCCCCGGCCGTGCAGCGAGGCAGGTCATCGATTGCCGTAGCGCTACCGCCGTATTGGGCATGGCGCGGGCCACTGGAATCGCCTTGTCGATCTGGGCCTGCATCGCGGCGATCGATGCGCCGGAAACCACCGAGAGCACGACGTGCACTTCGGGGTCCAGATCTTCCCGGATCTCGCGGAGCACTCCGTTCAGTTGGAGCGGCTCGACGGCGACGACGACCGTGGACGCCTGCCGGGTCGCTTGCCGGTTGTCGTCCAGGACGGTGAAGCCCTGATCGGCGAGGTCGGCGAGTCGATCGACGTTCCGCCGGGTCAGGATGACGTCGCTGGCCGCGTAGCGGCCGGAGGCGACCAGCCCGCAAGCGAGGGCGCGCCCGATGTTTCCTGTACCGAGGATGGCCAGCCGGGGAATGGCCGGCCGGGTCGTTTGGCTGTCGCTGGCCGAGTCGTGGTTCGCCATCGCTGCTCTCCGAGGCCGGTGAGGCCGAAGCCGAGGATTGCCCGCTCCCGCCGGAGACATTCCCGGGGGGCGTGGGAGGCGGCGAGTATAATCATCCCGATGAGTTCCGACGACCAGACCGCCCGGGTTATCCGTGAGCTTGCCCTGTTCCGGGGGTTGGACGCGGAACAGGTCGCGACGGTGGCCACCGGGTGCCGCTCGACCCGCATGGCCCGGGACGAGGCGCTGTTCGAGCAGGGAGACCCGTCGAAGGCGCTCTACATCCTGATCGAGGGCCGAGTCTCGATCGTGGTCGGCGAGGGGCGCGAACCCCTCGGTCAGGTCGGCGCCGGAGACACCGTCGGCGAGGTCTCGCTGATTACCGGAGAGCCGCATACCGCGACGGTTCGGGTCGTGGAGCCGGTCCACGCCGCGGTCTGGTCCCGCGAGGCTCTCGAGCTGTGCATCGGTGAGGACCCGTCGATCGGGATGGTGCTCTATCGCAACCTGGCCGTGGGCCTGGGCCGCAAGTTACGGCGGATCGATCGCGCCCTGGCTGACTGGGCGTAGCCTTTGCTGACTGGGCCTAGCCCTTGACGACGATCAGCACCTGGCCCGCCTGGACCTCCTGGCCGTCGTCGGCGCGAATCTCGACCACCTCGGCCTCGTCGGGTAGATCGTCGCCCCCGTAACGTACCTGGTTGAAGGTCTTCATCACCTCGACCAGTCCGACCGGTTGTCCACCCCGCACCCGCTGCCCTGCCTCGACGAAGGCGGGTGCATCGGGAGACGGGCGGCGATAGAACACTCCGTCGGTAGGTGCCCGCACCGCCGCCTGGCCGGCGTCGAGGGATTCGCCCCCGGCAGCATCGGCCTGGAAGGCGCTCTCCCCTTCGGGCGGATGCAGCACCAGAAGTTCGTCGCCGAAACTCACCGCAACACGCCGGTCTGCGGGGTCGAAGCCCCGCACCTGGCCCTGGACCCCTGCAGGCAGCGTGAGCCGCACCCGCCGTCCGAGTTGCTCCAGATAGCCCAGGGTCTGCGCCGGGGCGAGCAGGTCGCCGCTACGCGGCAGATCGAACCAGTAGCCGACTCCCGGAGAGAGCAGGCGCACGGTGCCGTCGGGACCCGGCGCCACGGTCACATTCACGTTCTCGACGGTTCGCAACGTTGCTCCTCGGTCTGCGGGCCGCCGGGCCCTAGGACAGCACGCTCAGGTCGTGGAGCGACCAGATACGCGGGTTCTTGATCCTGCGGTAGCCGATGGACTGGTACGCCATGGTCACCGCCGCCTCGAGGTAGGTCCGGATCTCGCCGGGGTGAATCACCTCGTCGATGTCCATCTGGGAGGCGGCCTTGACCGGGTCCATGTCCGAGGTGATGCGGTCTTCGACCTGCTGCATGCCTTCCCGCACCTTCTCGATCTCCGCCTCGTCGGTGGCGGCGATGTTGAACTCGTCGTCGAGCTTGGTGCGGAAGGCGCCGATCGCCAGGGTCCGCCCCTCCATCACGGCGAGACGGGTGATCGGGGTGCCCAGCTGCAGCACCGGACGGTACGGCAGCCCGGCCATGGCGTAGTAGCCGGCGCCGGAGGCCTTGCGCAGCAGGACGGTGAACATCGGAACCCGGTTGGTCGAGTTGGTGTAGATCAGGCTCGAGCCGTAACCCAAGAGGCCCTGTTTCTCCGCCTCCAGACCGATATCGAAGCCGGAGATATCCTGCAGCCAGATCAGCGGAATACCGTCGTCGTTACAGGCCCGGGAGAACTGGGAGATCTTGGCGATGCCTTCGCGGAACAGGATCCCGCCGGGCCGCTGCACGCCGCGATGGACCGGGTGCGGCGTGAGGCCGGGGTTGTTGATGATGAAACCGGCGTAGAGTCCGTTGACCCGTCCGACGCCGCAGATCATCTCGCGGCCGGTCTCGGGGTACACCTCCCAGAACAACGAGTGGTCGGTGAGCCGCGCCAGCACCTGGTACGCGTCGTAGCCGTGCCGGTGATCCACCGGGAACAGTCCGTCCAGATCGGTCGCCGGTAGCCGCGGCGGTGCCGGTTCGGCTCCGTAGCGGTAGTAGGCCTCGGCGCCTCCGGGCAGGCGCTGGATCTCGTCGCGAATCCGCTGGATCAGCACCTCGTCGTCGGGGACACGGTGATCGGCACAGCGGGAGAGATGCACGTGGACGTCGGCGCCGCCGATGCCCAGGGAGGTCATGTTCTGGGACTTCGCCCCCTTGATCAGGGCTGCGCCGGCGATGACCATGTAGGCCTGTTCGGTCATGTAGACCACGTCGCTGATGATCGGCATGTAGCCGCCGCCGGCGATGCAGTCCCCGTGGACGCCGGCGATCTGCGGCACCCCCTCGGCGGAGAGCAGGGAGTTCATGCGAAAGATCGCGCCCGCTCCCCGGCGCCCCGGGAAGGTCGTGGCCTGCTCGGGCAGGTAGAGTCCGGAACAGTCCACCAGGTAGATCACCGGCAGCCGCATCGAGAGCGCGATCTCCTGGGCCCGCTGGATCTTCTCCGGGGTCTGGGGCCACCAGGAACCGGACGCCACGGTGTTGTCGTTGGCGATCACCACCGTCCAGCGGCCGTGAACCCGAATGAAGGCGGTGACAACTCCGGCACCCGGCGAGGTGCGGTTGCCGAAGGTGCGGCCGTGGTTCACCAGGGTTCCGATCGGGAGCACGGGTGTTCCCGGATCCTTGAGCTGCTCGATCCGATCCCAGGTCGGCAGCTTGCCCTTGCCCCGGACACGGTCGGCGTACTTGGCGCCCCACCCGTCGCGCACCTCGGCGCGCTTCTGGTCGAGATCGGCGTTGAGCTCGCTCATCCGCGCGTGCTGCGCGCTCCACTCGTCGTCGCCGAGCAGCTTCTCGCGAAGCTCTCCGATCGGCTGCAGGATGACCTTGGCCACGGAGCTCCCTTCTCTAGCCGTTGGACGCCGGCAACAATCCGCTGCGCCCGAGGAAGTTGACGTCGTACTGGCCCGAACGAAAGTCGGGGTGGTCGAGAATGCGCCGCTGAAGCGCCACGGTGCTGTGGATCCCGCGCAACTCCATCGCATCCAGTGCGGCGATGGCGGCGTCGATGGTCCGCGGCCGGTCGGGGCCGTGAACGATCAGCTTGCCGATCATTGAATCGTAGTGGGGAGGGATGCGGTACCCGCTGCGTATGGCCGAGTCCCAACGAACCTTGGCGCCCGCGATCTCCTCTGGCGGCGGTGCGAAGTGGGAGATCTCGCCGGGGTCCGGACGGAAGTTCTGTTCGGGATCCTCGGCGTTGATCCGCAGCTCGATGGCGTGCCCTTCGAGAGTGATGTCCTGCTGGGACAGGGCCAGCGGCTGGCCGGCGGCTACCCGGAGCTGTTGCTCCACCAGATCGACGCCGGTGACCATCTCGGTGACCGGGTGCTCGACCTGCAGCCGGGTGTTCATCTCCATGAAGTAGAGCCGTCCCTCGGCGTCCATCAGGAATTCGACGGTCCCGGCATTGCGGTAGCCGATGGCCGCCGAAGCCTGGGCCACCCGCTCGCCCATGGTCTTGCGCAGTTCCGCGCTGACGCCGGGCGAAGGTGACTCCTCGATGAGCTTCTGGTGGTTCCGCTGGACCGAGCACTCCCGCTCGCCCAGGTGAATCCCCTGGCCCGCGGTGTCGCACAGGATCTGGAACTCGACGTGGCGCCCACCCTCGAGGAAACGCTCCATATAAAGGCCCGGGTTGCCGAAGGCCTTCTCGGCTTCGATGCTCGCCTCGGAGAAAGCCCGCACCAGGTCGTCCGCCGAGTCGCAGCGGCGCATGCCCTTGCCCCCGCCGCCGGCGGTCGCCTTGAGCAGCACCGGGAAGCCGATCTCGTCGGCCAGTTCTGCCGCGGCGGCGGTGTCCGGAAGCACGTCCTTGGACCCGGGAATGGTCGGCAGGCCTGCCCCCGCGATAGTGCGCTTGGCCTCGGCCTTGTCTCCCATGCGGCGGATGGCGTCGGGGCCGGGCCCGATGAAGGTGATGCCCTGTTGTTCACAGCGGGCGGCGAACACGGCGTTTTCCGAGAGGAAGCCGTACCCGGGGTGAATCGCCCGGGCATCGGTCTGTTCGGCGGCCTGGAGAATGGCTCCGGCGTCGAGGTACGAGCGGTCGGCCCGGGCGGGGCCGATGCAGACCCGCTGGTCCGCATGTTCCAGCCAGGGGGCGTCCCGGTCCGCCTCGGAATAGACGATGACGCTCTCGACGCCGAGCTCACGGCAGGCGCGCAGCACCCGCAGAGCGATCTCCCCACGATTGGCCACAAGGATCCGTCGGAACACGTCGCTCCCCTCGCGGCCGGCGCCGGGCAGTCGCCGGCACCCCGCGATTGCGGCCCGGTCGCTTCGGCGAGACTCTCGTCGGCGCGCCGGCGCCCAGGCAAGAGGGAAAGTCTAGCAGGGCGCGGGAAAGCGCCACAAGCGCTGCAGAATGCTGGAAAGATCGGTCCATCGAGCGGATAATCCTGCCTCCAGGAGGAACCCATGACGATGCCCCGGTTGTCCCACCGCGCCCGGTCGATGCCCGCCTCGCCGATCCGGCGCCTGGCCCCGCTGGCCAACGCCGCCCGCGAAGCGGGCAAGAAGGTCTATCCGCTCAACATCGGCCAGCCGGATATTCCGACGCCCGAGGCGATTCTCGGCCGCATGGCTCGCTTCGACGCCCCGAACCTGGCCTACGGTCCTTCCCAGGGCTTGCCGGAGTTCGTCGAGGCGGTTCGGGTCTATCAGCAGCGTATCGGCCTCCCGGTCGAGACCGAGGACATCTTCGTGACCACCGGCGGCAGCGAGGCGCTGCTCTTCGTCTTCGGTGCCATCGCCGACCCCGGAGACGAGGTCATCGTCTTCGAGCCCTTCTACACCAACTACAACGGCTTCGCCGGACTGGTCGGGGTGCGTAGCGTGCCCCTGCAGACCCGGGCCGAGGACGGCTATCACCTGCCCTCGGAGGAGGAGATCGAGGCCGCGGTGGGAGAGCGCACCCGGGCGATCGTGCTCTGCTCCCCCAACAATCCGACCGGCACCGTCTACAGCCGCGAGGAACTCCAACGGGTCGTCTCGGTCTGTCAGCGTCACGGGCTGTTCCTGGTTTCCGACGAGGTCTACCGGGAGTTCACCTACGACGGCCTGTCCCACGTTTCCGCCCTCGAGTTCGACGAGATCGCGGACCGGGTGATCGTGACCGACAGCCTGTCCAAGCGGGTCTCGATGTGCGGCGCCCGGGTGGGTTGGATCGTTTGCCGCAACCGGCAGGTGATGGAGAGCGTGTTGAAGTTCGGTCAGGCCCGGCTCTGTCCGCCGACCCTGGAGCAGTTCCTCGCCGCCGGGCTCAACGAGGTCCCCGAGAGCTACATGCGGGATGTGATCACCGAGTACGAGGCACGCCGCAACGTGGTGGTCGACGCGCTGGCCGACGTGCCGGGGGTGCTGATGCGCAAACCCGAGGGGGCGTTCTACCTCTGCCCGCGGGTGCCCGTCGACGACAGCCAGAAGTTCGCCGAGTTCCTGCTGCGCGATTTCGATGTGGATGGCGAAACGGTGATGATCGCCCCCGCCGACGGCTTTTACGCCACCGAGGGGCTGGGCCGTAACGAGCTGCGCATCGCCTACGTCCTCAACCGGGAATCGATGGCCCGCTCGATGGAGATCTTCACCCGGGCGCTCGCCGCGTATCCGGGGCGGACCGCCTGAGGCCGGGCGGCCCGAGTCCGGGAGGCCCGAGGCCGGGCGACCTGAGGCCGGGCGACCTGAGGCTAGACCGCCTCTTCGGCCGGCGTTTCGCTCTCGTCGATCTCCTCGTTGGACGCGAGGATTCGGTTGCGGCCGTTGCGCTTGCAGCGGTAGAGCGCGTCGTCGGCGAGACGCAGCAGGTCGTCTCCGACGCACTCGCTTTCCCGGTCGTAGCAGGCGTACCCGAGGCTGATGCTGACCACGCCGTGAGGCGGGTTGCCCGGATGCGGGATGCCGACCGACTCCACGGCCCGGCGTAGACGCTCGGCCACTACCCGGGCGCCGCGTACGCCGGTCATCGGCCAGAGGCAGACGAACTCCTCGCCGCCGTAGCGGAAGACCAGATCCGCGGTGCGCAGATTGGCGCTGAGGGTCGAGGCCACGGTGGCCAGCACGTCATCGCCGGCCTCATGGCCGAAGGTGTCGTTGTAGCTCTTGAACTGGTCGATATCGATCATCGCCAGTCCGAGCTGCAGGCCGTAGCGTTTGGCCTGGGCCAACAGCTTGGCGTAACTCTCGTCGAAGCTGCGGCGGTTGCGGATGCCGGTCAACTCGTCGACCATCGCCAGTTCCGCCAACTGTTCGTTGCGGCGGGCCAGCTCCTCCTCGAGGCGCACCACCCTTTCACCGGAGCGGACCCGGAACATCAGTTCCTGAGGGTCGAAGGGCTTGACGATGTAGTCGTCGGCGCCGGCTTCCAGACCGGTGATGCAGTCCTCCTGTGTGCTCTTGGCCGTCAGCAGGATGACGTAGGTGTAGTACTCGTTCTTGGCCTGGCGGATGCGCTTGACCAATTCGATGCCGTCCATCTCCGGCATGTCCCAGTCGGCGATGACCAGCCGGATCGGCTCGTTGCAGAGGACCTGCCAGGCTTCCTTGCCGTCGGCGGTGGCGACGACCTCATGCCCCATCCGTCGCAGGGCCGAGACCAGCATCGTTCGGGAAACCGCTACATCCTCAGCAACCAGCAATCGCACGGCGCGCTCCTGGGCCTCCTGGTTAGAGAATTAGAGGCCAGGGGGAAACATAGGCCCCGCCGCCCGGCCGGGCTAGTGGGGTCCGGATGCGCCGTGGAAAGGGAAAATCGGGCCGATTCAGCCCAGTTTTCCCCGTTCCAGCCGGTTCACCACCACCGCTCCCACCGAATCTCCCAGCACGTTGGTCGAGGTGCGGAACATGTCCAGGACCGCGTCTACCGCGAAGATCAGCGGGATGTAGTAGATCGGCAGGTGCACCGCTGATGCGACCAGGACCATGGTCACCAGCCCGGCATTGGGCACCGCGGCGGCGCCGACCGAGGCCAGCACCGCGGTGATGAAGATGGTGAAAGTCGAGATCGCCGTCAGCCCGATGGAAACGTCGTCGAGCCCGCCGTAGGTCTGGATCAGGAAGATCACGGCGACACCCTCGTAGAGCGCGGTACCGTCCATGTTCATGGTGGCGCCCAGAGGCAGGGAGAAGTTCGCCACCTTGGGTGAGACCCCCAGCTTGCGGGTCACGTTCTCGATGGTCACCGGCAGGGTCGCCGCGCTGGAGCGGGTGGTGAAGGCGATCATCCAGGCCTCCCGCACGCCCCGCCAGAGCCGGATCGGATCGGTCCCGCCCAGGGTCGCGGCGACGCCGAAGAGGAACGCCACGTGGACGGCGATGCCGCCGACGACGGTGGCGCAGTACCAGCCCAGGCTTTCGAAGATCTCCGGTCCGTTCTCCGCGACCAGCTTGGCCATGATGCAGCCGATGGCCACGGGAGCGATCGACATCATCCAGCCGGTGATCTTCATCATCACCGCGTTGAGGCCCTGGAAGAAGCGGATCACCGGCCCCGCCGTCTCGTGGCCGATCACCGCGCAGGCGATCCCGAGCAGCAGTCCGAAGAAGATGATCCCCAGGGCGTTGGGCGGGCTGGCGGCGAGGGAGGTGAACGGATTGGTCAGGAGCGGCCGCACGATGTCGTCCTTGAAGACGTCCCCTGCCGAGCGTTCCTCGGCGCCGGCCAACTGGGCGAACTTCCGGGCATCGCTTCCGGCGGACGCGGCGGAACCTTCGCGCTGGTTGAGCCAGGCCAGGTACTCCCCGGTCGGCTTGCCCTGGGCATCCAGGGCGGCCTGGCCCTGGGAGGCGCTGTACTCGGCCCGCCGCTCGGTGAGTTCCGCCACCCGGCTCTCGCGGACCTTTTGCGAGCCCGCCCGTTCCCCGGGCTGCAGGACCAGAACGAAGATCAGTCCCAGGGCGACGGCGACGGTGGTCGTACCGATGTAGTAGAGCAGAGTCTTCCAGCCGATCGATCCGAGTTCCTGCACGCTGGGCAAGCTGGTGACGCCGGCCACGATGCTGGCCAGGATCAACGGCGCGATGATCATCTTGAGGGCGCCCATGAAGACGGTCGGGCCCAGCAGGTCGAGCCACCACATCGAGGTCTCGACCCAGCCCGGGGTCGGTTGCCCTGCCTCGATCGCGCCTCGTTTGAACCACCACAGCAGGATGCCGACGGCCACGCCGACGATCATGCCGAGGAAGATCAGGTTGTGCAGTTTCTTCACGGCGCCTCCGGCGGTTGCTCCCAACGCCCGATGAACGGATCCACCGCCCTCTCACCGCCCCTTGAACTCTAACGCCCCTTGAACTGGGGGGCGCGCTTCTCGACGTAGGCGGCGAGGCCTTCCTTGGCGTCTTCGCTCTGGAATAGCTGCTGCTGGAGCTCCCGCTCCAACGCCAGCCCTTCGCTGAACGACGCTTCGAGGCCGGACTGGACGGCCCGCTTGATCAGGCCGACCGCCTTGCCCGCCTTGCCGGGCGGCACGAATTGACGAGCATACTCCAAGACCTGCTCGTCGAAGTCATCTCCGTCGAAAACCTGCTGGACGATCCCGAGCTCACGGGCCTCGTCGAAGTCGAAGTTCCGGCCGCCGACCATCAGCTCCAGGGACCGGGCCTTACCCAGCAACCGGGCCAGGCGCTGGGTGCCTCCGGTCCCCGGCAGGACGCCGAGATGGACCTCGGGGAGTCCGATCTTGCCCCCGCCCCGGCGGGCGATCCGCAGGTCGGCGGCGAGAGCCACCTCGAGGCCGCCGCCGACGGTGTGGCCGTTGAGGGCGGCGATGACCAGCTTCGGAGTCTGTTCCAGCCGGTTGAGGGTCTCGTTGGCGTGGAGGCAGAAGTAGTACTTGTAGGTCGGATCCGCGTCGGTGAGCATGCGGATATCGGCCCCGGCGCAGAAGAACTTCTCCCCTGCTCCGCGGAGCACGATCACGTGGACGTCGGGGTCGAAGCGGGCTGCGAGGACCGCGTCGTCGAGCTCCCGCATCATCTCGTAGCTGTAGGTGTTCGCCGGCGGCGCGTTGAGCTCGAGGACGACGATCCCGTCGTGCTTCAGGACGCGGACTCTGGGTTCGGACATCGTTTCTCCTTGAGTACCTCTGCGCGATCGAGGGCGCAGGTTACGGGGCTACTGCCCCCCGGCCGGACTACTGCCCCTGGACAAGGGCCGCCAGGGCGTCTCCGGTGGCGGCGGTGCCGAGCTTGCCGCCGACGTCTTCGGTGCAGGTTCCGGACTCGAGGCACTGAGCGACGGCCTGCTCGAGCCAACCGGCGGCGTCGGTCAGCCCGGTGTGCTCGAGCATCATCGCCGCGGTCAGCACCGCGCCGAAGGGGTTGGCCTTGTCCTTGCCGGCGAGGGGCGGCGCCGATCCATGGACCGGCTCGAACATCGAGGTGCCATCGGGGCGGATGTTGCCCGAGGCCGCCATGCCCAGGCCTCCCTGGAGCTGCGCCCCGAGGTCGGTGACGATGTCGCCGAACAGGTTGCAGGTCACGATCACCTGAAACTCCGCAGGGTTGCGGATCAGCTCCATGGCCATGGCGTCGATGTAGAGGTGCTGGGCTTCGATGCCCTGGAACTCCTCGGCGACCTCGCGGAAGCAACGCAGCCAGAGGTCGTGGCCGAAGCGCATGGCGTTGGATTTGTCCGCCATGGTGACCCGGGTCTTGCCCTGGGCCTTGGCGTATTCGAAGGCGGCGCGGATCACCCGCTCCACCCCCTTGCGGGTGTTGACGTCTTCCTGAACGGCGACCTCGTCGGGGGTGCCCTTCTTGAAGATGCCGCCCATGCCCACGTACATCCCTTCGGTGTTCTCGCGGAAGACCGTGAAGTCGATGTCCTTGGCCCGGAAGTCCCGCAGCGGGCAGAGGCGGTCGGAGATACAGCGGATCGGGCGCAGGTTGATGTACAGGTCGAGCTCGAAGCGGGTTCCCAGCAGGATATCCCGGGCGTGCGCGCTGTCGGGAACCCGCGGGTCGCCGAAGGCGCCCATGTAGACCGCGTCGAACTCGCGGAAGCGGTCGTGGGTTCCCGGCGGAATGGTCACGCCGGTCTCGAGGTAGCGGTCGGCATTCAGTTCGAAGTGCTCGAGTTCGAGCTCGAACCCTCCCCGCCGGGACGCGGCTTCCAGGGTCTTGACCGCCTCCCGGGTCACATCGACGCCGATGCCGTCCCCGGGAACGATTGCGAAACGTTTCTTCATCTCGAGCGAACTCCCTCTAGCGCCCGCGGCTCGATCCGGTGAGCCGGGGGGTTGCGAATAGCCACAGGATACTCGCGATCAGAATGCCGACGATATCGGCAACGAGATCCCAGACGCTGGCGGTGCGGCCTGGAATGAAGGATTGCAGGGTTTCCGAGATCACCCCGTGGCTCAGGCTGGCCGCCGCGGCCGTCAGCATCGCGGCTCGCCGGGCCGGTGTGAAGCCGCCGTGGCAGGCGCGCAGCATCAACAGCTGAAGGAGGCCGTACGCTCCGGCGTGCAGCAGCTTGTCGTAGCGCATGACCTCGGACTGGATGGTGGTGTCCGAAGAGCCGAGCCACATGGCGAGGGCGCAGGCAACCGGAGGAATCCACAGGGAGAGCCTGCGACGGAGCGATGGAGCTCCCGGCCTCAACCGGGAAAGGGAAACATCAGGTAGGCCAGGGCCAGCGCCCCGCCGACCATCGAGGACCACAGAATCGCACCGAGGCGTAGCTGGCCCCGGCGTTCCCGGCGCAGCAGGACGGCGAAGAAGATCGCCACGATCGCCGAGTAGAGCAGCATGTGAAAAAGGTGGCTCGCCACGGTCAGGCCTTCTTGCGGCGGGCGATATCCCACACGTCGAACAGCAGCAGTAGATTCATCAGCCCGGCCGTCCAGATGTAGGCCGTGCCGTAGTTCGACAGGGCCGAGCGGGTGCGATCCCGGTAGATCTCCTCACGCCGGGCGGCGTCGGAGTCGGACATGCGGTGGGCCGGCAGGGTGAAGCTCAGCCCGCCGTAGACCATGCCGCGGGCCACCAGGTCCAGCGGGCCGACCCCGAGGTTGGCCACGATCTGAAGGCTCGACAGAAACGGTTGCTTGGGGTCGCGCAGCGCCAGGCGCCCGTCATGAGCCAGTCCCAGGCCGAAGGAACCGAGGATGAGAACGGCGAAGATGACCGCCCGGCGGGTCTTCCCGAGCAGCCAATGGCCGAGCCCGGGAAGCAACCAACCGGCAAGCACGTACAGCAGCGCCTTCTCGTTGCCTACGGCAACGTTAGCCCCGGCGGACCTGGCCTGTGCGCCGCTCATGGACGGGGTCCCGCCTTACGCTTCTTCAGAAGCCTGTTCGGAAGCCTGGATCTGTTCGGGCACCACGTTGACCTTGATGGTCCCGGTGACCTCGGGGTGCAGCTTGAGCGGCACCTCGACGGTACCGAGGGCCTTGATCGGTTCCGCCAGCTGCAGCTTGCGGCGATCGATCGCGACACCCTTTTCGGCCAGCACCTCGGCGATCTCACTGCTGGTGACCGAGCCGTAGAGCGTGTCGTTCTCGCCGGCACGCTTGGAGATGGTCACCTCGACCTCGGCGAGGCGAGCCGCCATGGCGCGGGCTTCCTCGGCCTCCTTGGCCTCCTTGACGGCCCAGGAGCGGCGTTGGCTCTCGATGGTCTTCAGGTTCCCGCTGGTGGCCTCGAGAGCCAGACCTCGCGGAAGCAGGTAGTTGCGGGCGTAACCGTTGGCGACGCTGACGACGTCACCGCGGCTCCCGAGTTTCTCGACGTTCTCGCGCAGTACGACTTTCATCACGAACCTCGATCAATCGCTGCTGAACGGCAGGAGGGCGATCATCCGCGCGCGCTTCACGGCGCGGACGAGCTCACGCTGATGCATGGCGCAGGTGCCGGAAATACGGCGCGGAAGCACCTTGGACCGCTCCGGAGTGTAGTTCTGGAGGGTCTTGAGGTCCTTGTAGTCGATGTAGGTCACCTTGGCTTCGCAGAACTTGCAGTACTTGCGGCGCCGAAAGAGGAACCGACGGCGTCCACCGCCGCCTCCCCCGCGGCGACCACCGCCACCACCACGTCCACCCATTCCGTTAGCCATCGTTGGACTCCTTCTCGACGTCGGAGGCTTCGGCGGCCTCGGTTGCGGCGGGGCTTTCCTCGGCTTCGGCAGCGCCCTCGGCGGTTTCGCCGGCCTCGGCGGCGGCAGCGGCCTTCGCTTCGGCCTGGGCCTCAGCCTGGGCGGCCTCCTCGGCGGCCTTGGCTTCGGCTTCGATCTTCGCCTGAGCCTCGCGCTCGGCTTCCTTCTTGGCGTCCTCGGCCCACTGCTTCTCGAGCTTGACCGTCATCCAGCGCAGGACCTTGTCCGACAGCTTGACCCGGCGCTCGAGCTCCGTCGGCACGGCAGCCTCGGAGTCGTAGAGGAAGCGGGTGTAGACCCCGTCATCGAACTTGCGGATGGGATAGGCCAGCCGGCGGCGGCCCATGCGATCGCGGGCGAAGAAGGTACCGCCACCATCGGTAACGATGTCGGCGAACCCATCGACCAGCGTGCGCTCGTCGTCTTCAGTCAAGACGGGCGCCGTGACGATAATCGTCTCGTACGTAACCATTTGCACCTCTTACGGCGTAACCGCCCCCGGGCCGGGATCCCATGAATTGGGTGCCTTGCCGGGAGCAAGGGGTGCCGAATTGCTTCGGTAAACGCTGAACTCTATCACCCTCCGGCCGAACCCGCAAAGGTGGCCGCCGAGGGCAAATTCAGCGATTCCCGCCGGGGTTCGTGTCGGATCCGGGGCCGGAATCGGGGCCCGGGGCAGGCTGAGGGGCAGGGGCAGGATCTTGGGCGGAGCGGCCGTTGAACCGGTTCATCGCGTCGGGAATGCCGTCAGCGAGGGCCGCGGAGGTTGCATCGGCCCCGAGGTCGATCAGGCGGTCGACCAGGGGCAGTTCCTCTTGCTCGAAGTCCTCGAGCACGTAGTCCGCCAGGGACATGGACTCCCGCCCGGCGCCGCGCACCCCCAGCTTGATCCGGCCGAAATCCCCCTCTCCCAGGAACTCGATCAGGGAGCGGATGCCGTTGTGCCCTCCGGCGCCGCCTCCCGGACGCAGGCGGATTCGGCCGAGAGCCAGATCGGCATCGTCGTACACGACGAGCAGGTTCGCCGGATCGATTCCCCGGTCACGGCAGAGCGCCGCGGCGGCGATCCCCGAGCGGTTCATGAAGGTCTGGGGTTTGGCCAGGACTACCTGCTGGTCTCCGATGACCACATCCAGGGTCCAGCAGCGCCCTCCCAGGTCACGGCGCCGCGCCCGGTCGATGGACGCACCACTCCGCTCCGCGAGGCGATCCACCACGCGGAAGCCCAGGTTGTGCCGGGTGTTGCGGTACTGCTCGCCGGGATTGCCCAGGCCGAGGACGATGTGCAAGAGCGGCCCCTCGATTCGGTTGCCTCGGGGAAGCCTGCGATGCGGGCCGGGCCGAGACTAGCTCGACTCGCCGCCTTCCTTCGCTTCCGCCTCCGGTGCATCGGCGGCCTCGGCGCCCTCTTCGCCTTCGGTCTCCTCGACCGCTTCTTCCTTCGGCGCAGACACGACCGCGATGATCGTGTCGGAGGTCTCCATGACCTTGAACTTGTCCGATTCCTGGAGGTCGCCGACGGAGACGTTCTGGTTGTTGTGCAGGCCGCTGACGTCGACCGGGACGTTCTCCGGGATGTCCGACGGCAGGCACTCGATCAGCACCGAGCGGTGGATGAAGTCCAGAATGCCCCCTTCGAGCTGGACGCCGACGGGCGTTCCGACGAGCTCGATGGGAACCTGGACCTGGATCGACTGGGACAGGTCGAGGCGCACGAAGTCGACGTGCAGCAGGTCCTCGGTAATCGGGTCGCGCTGCAGTTCCTTCAGCATGACCGAGCGCTGCTGGGCGGTGTCATCGGCCAGCTGCAGCTTGAAGATGGTGTTGCGCCCGGTTTCCTCGCGCAGCACCTGAGAGATGCGGCGGGGGCTGACGGCCACCGGGAACGGATCGCTGTCGAGGCCGTAGACGACCCCCGGAACCATGCCCTGTGCGCGCATCCGGCGACAGGCGTTCTTGCCCGTCTCGCTGCGGCGTTCTACCTCGACGACGATGTCCTTGATCATGCCTTCTACCCCACCGGATCCCTGTGACCCGGACCCCGTAAAACCCTCGAAACGGCGCCAATCCCTTCGGTGCCGGCCTGGGTGCTAGACGAACAGCGAACTGACCGAGGAGCTGCTGTGGATCCGGGCGATGGCCTCTCCGAGGAGGTTCGCAACGGACAACACCTTGATTTTGGAGAAGCTAGCCTTGTCCTCGGGCAGCGGTATGGTATCAGTCACGGCCATCACTTCAAGGTCGGCCTTCGCCAGACGCTCCATGGCCGGTCCGGACAGCACGGCGTGGCTGAAACAGCCCAGGACCGCTTCGGCCCCCTTCTTCTTCAAAGCGTCGATGGATCCGACGAAGGTTCCGGCGGTGTCGATCAGGTCGTCGACGATCACGCAGGTGCGGCCGGAGACCTCACCGATCACGTTCATCGTCTCGGCCACGTTGGCCTCGATCCGGCGTTTGTCGATGATCGCCAGGTCGGCGCCGAGCCGCTTTGCATGGAAACGGGCCCGCTCCACGCCCCCGGCATCCGGCGAGACGATGGTCAGGTTCTTGTACCGTTGTTGTTCGATCCATTCCAGCATGACCGGAGCGGCCAGCAGGTGGTCCACCGGAACGTCGAAGAACCCCTGGATCGCCGGCGCGTGGAGGTCCATCGCCAGCACGCGGTTGACCCCGGCCGCCTGGAGCAGATCGGCCACGAGCTTGGCCGAAATCGGAACCCGCGGCTTGTCCTTCCGGTCCTGCCGGGCGTAGCCGTAGTAGGGAATGACCGCCGTGATCCGGGCCGCCGAAGAGCGCTTCAACGCGTCGACGGCGATCAACAGCTCCATCAGGGCTTCATTGACCGGCGGGCAGGTCGGCTGGATCACGAAGACGTCGGTCCCCCGCACATTCTCCAGGATCTGGCAGTAGACCTCGCCGTCCTTGAACTGACTGAGTTTCCACTGCCCGAGGGGCAGGCGCAGGTAGCGGCAGATCGCCTCGGCCAGGCGCGGATTTCCGTTGCCGGAGAAGACCTTCAGTTCGCTCTTCATGATGATTTCCGGTTAAAGCGATGTTCGGCACCGAGTCGGTGCCGGGAGAACTTACCGGTCGCGGCCCTCGGGCGCTAGGGGTGATCTAGCGCAGCAGGTCTTTCTCTTGGCGCCCGGGCATCTCGTCGGCACCCATGCCGTACTCCGTCGGGTGCACCGCCGGCGCGTGCCCGGACTCCTCCTCGTGGAGCTCGCGCAGCTCGGACTCGGCCAGGGCGACCCCCTCGTCGGCCATGACCTCCCGGTACTTGTCGATGACGCTGGCCTCGATGCGGCGCCGCGTCTCGTTGTTCAGGGGATGAGCGATATCCCTGAAGGTCCCGTTCTTGCGTTTCTTGCTGGGCATCGAGACGAAAAGCCCGCTCCCCCCCTGGATGATCTTGATATCGCTGACGACGAAGCAATCGTCGAAGATGATCGAGACGAACGCCTTGAGCTTTTCCTCTTCGACGGGAAAAACCCTCACTTGGGTCACGTCCATGTTTTGCCCACCTTGCCCCAGGCTCGGCTCCCCCGGCCATCCCCGGGTGCCCCTCTCGGGCCACCCCTCCCCAGGCTGCCCTCGTAAGCCGAAGTCCTTTGATACTCGGAACTTATGCCAACCGGCGGGCGCCAAGCTAACACCCTTTTCACATGATGTCAATCGGTTTGCGGGGGGTCGATCGGGCGGGTTTACACCTGGACGAAGGCTACTCAGAAGCGAACCAGTCCCAGACAAGATCGGACAGCGGGTAGGTCTCGAACCCGTCGGGAGGTTCCCCCGAGGCGAGCAGTCCCCCCTTGGGCGTGGTGCGGTCGGTCCGGCGCAACTCCAGCTCCAGGCGGTGTCCTCCTGAGCGGATGCTGAAGGTCGTGGGCAGCCCGCCTTCGCCGGTCCGTTCCACGGTGATGCCGGCGTCTGACGGCGGGGCGCCCTCGAGGAGCGCCCGAACCAACTCGGCCGGACTCACCGGGCTTCCGACGATGCGCTCCAGGTCGGAGCCGGTCGGCTCCCCGGCGAAGGCCAGCTTGTCCCGGACCAGGGCGATGGAGAGCCTCGAGGCGTTTCCGTCGACGATCAACTGGGTTCCGCCGACGGGGGCCACCGCCTCGGCGTGGAGCCGGTCCGGTGCTTCGGCGTAGAGCAGCAGCCGGAATCGACGGGAGCGCCCGTCCTCCCGGGTGACCCGGGCCTTGTAGACCCCGATCTCCACCGGCTCGGCCTGTGGAAGCTGCAGCGGGCGACGGTCGGGGCAACCCGCCCCCAGGGGCAGGAGCAACAGGGCCGCGCAGGCGAGCAGGATCCCGCGACGCCTACTCGGGACGAATCTCGCGCTCGCGCTGCGCCTCGGCACTCCGCTCCCCTTTCTGGGCGACCGCCGTCTCGACCTTCGAACGGAGGGCGTCCGGATCCTCGGGGCCTGCGGCCAGCGCACGCCGCCAGGCGTTGGCGGCCAGGCCGTTCTCTCCGATGCGGCTGTAGAGATCGCCCAGGTGTTCGAGCACCGTCGGATCGAACGGATGCTCCAGAGCCGCCTGCTCCAGGGGAGGCCGGGCCTCTTCGAGGCGATCCAGCTTGAACAGCGCCCAGCCCAGGGAGTCCAGGTAGGCTCCGTTCCACGGGTCGGCGGTGAGAGCCCGCTGAATCAGCTCGAGTCCCTCTTCCAGGTTCACCCCGCGGTCGGCGAAGCTGTAGCCCAGGTAGTTCAGGGCGTCACTGTTCTCGGGTTCGAGCTCGATGGTCCGGCGCAGGAACCGGTCGGCCTGTTCGAACCGCTGCAGCCGTTCGTAGTACCGCCCCAGAGCGAACGCAGCCTGTGCGTCCTTGCCCTCGGGGTCTTGCGCTTGCCACGCGATCAGCACGGCCTCGCCGCGATCGGGCTGGTCCGCGTCTCGCCAGATTTCCGCGACCCGGGCTCCGATCACCGGGTAACCCAGGTCCTGGAGGGCGCGCTCGAAGGACTTCTCCGCCTTGCGCAGGCTTCCCTGCTCGACGAAGACCTGCCCTTCCAGCAGGGCGGCCACGCCGCCGGAACCCGCCGCGTCCAGTTGGGAGACCACTCCCTGGGCGGCCTCGAGCTCTCCCTTGGCCATGGCGATGCGGAAGCGCATCTCGAGAGCGTCGGGGTGTTCAGGATCGGCCAGACGCTCCAATTCGGCCAGCGCCGCGTCGGGGCGGTCTTCCTGCAGGTGAAGGCCGGCGATCTGCCAGTGCAGGTAGTCCCGCTGGCGAGCGTCCCCGCCGGCCATTCCCGCGGCGGCCTCGGACATCGCCGCCAGGGCACCCTCGTGGTCCCGCTGACGGGCCAGCGCCTGCCCCAGCAGGGCATGCACCTGTGGTTGCTCCGGAAGGTCCTCGGCCAGCTGGCGCGCGAGCCCCGAGGCGTCGGCGAACCTGCCGGCGAAGCCGTAGGCCTGAACGAGCCGGGAGCGCAGGGCCAGGTCGTCGGGCGACGCGGTGGAGGCCCGCTCGAAGTCACCGACGGCCTGGACGAACCGGCCGGTCTGGAGATTGGCCTCGCCCCGCAAGCGGAACAACGCGGGAGAGGTTTCGCTCTCGTCCGCTTCACGCTCGGTCAACGCGACGGCGACTGCTTCCCAGTTCCCGGTGCGGTCGGCGAGTTCGCTGACCAGTCCGATCAGGCTGCCCTCTTCTCCGTAGCGCACGATGAAGTCGAGGGCCGTTTCCAGCGCCTCCCCCTCGCGGCCTTCGCGAGCCAGGAGCTGGGTCAGCGAACGGGCGATGACCACATCCCCCTGGAGCTGTTCAAGGAGGCGCTTGGAGGCAGCGACGGCACCGTCGATGTCCCCTGCCTGAACCCTGAGGTTCGCCAGGTTGCGCAGTACCTCGTTCTCGACCTCGTCCCGCTCGGCAAGTTTCTCGTAGAGCCGGATCGCTTCGTCTCGATGCCGGGTGTCGCTGTGCAGCCCCCCGAGGGCGCGGCCGGCGGCGATGTCGGCCAGCAGGCGCAGCGCCTTGGGTTCCCGGTCGTCCAGCTCGAGGGCCCGGCGGGCCAGTTTCTCCGCCTCGGCTCTTTGGCCGAGGCCGAGCATCAGTTGCGCCGCCTCGCCCTGGAGTTCGGCGGAGTCCGGCTGGGACCGGCTGGCCCGGCCGATCCGGGATACCGCCTCGCGCAGACTCCCCTCTCGGGCCGCGACCATCGCCTCCATCAGGTGGTAGTAGGCCTCGCCCTTGCGCAGGGTCTGTTCGTCGATCGGCGGGTTGAAGCCCTTGCTTCCCTTCTTGTTGCCGCCGGAGGTCTCGTCGGCAGCAACCGGCGCGCCCGCGGCGGCCAACAGGAGGCTCAAACCGGCGATGAGGGTGGGGACTCGCTTGATGTTCAACAGCACGTGGGCTCCGTCTGGAGAGTCGGGCGACGTTCGTCGATCAGGGGCGAAAGCGATCGAGAATCGGCGCGAAATCTATTCTACCCAGGTCCAGCTCCCGCGACACATCGGCCGCCTCGCAAAGCTCGCTCTCGGCGTCCCAGATCGCCTCCAGGGTGCGCCCGGCCTCCCGGTCCAGAAACCAGCGGGAGCCGTGGCGCCGCAGGAGACGCTCCTCGTACAGGGCGCCCAGGGCTTCCCCGACCAGGTGGCGGGCGTCCTCGACGTCACCCTCCGGCCGGCCCTCGACCCGCCGCGGCGATGCCTCCCGGGCCGTCGCCCGGGTCCGAATCCGCTGCGCCTCCCCGGTATCGCCCGAGGCCGCCGGCGGCATCCACCCCAGTTGAAGGTAGGCCCAGCGCAATCGGGGAGCCAGGGACTCCTCGAACCGCAGATCCGCCAACAGCCCCTCGTCGGCGGGGATTCCGGCCCATTCGAGAAAGCTCTGGTTCTGTATCAGGCGCCGGGTGACCACCCCGGTGGCGGTTCTGAGTGCGGGATCCAGGCCCGAGAGCCCGGACAGCCCCCGCACGGCCTCGAGGAACGCTCCGCGCCGGGCAATTCCGAAGGCCTGAAGGGACCGCCGCAGGCCTCCCGGCCCGGGGCAGCGGCCGAGGGCGAGGCCCGCCCCGCCTTCGAGGAGGTCGAAGGGGGTGCTCCACCATCCGGTGCCACGGGCGACTTCCAACCGGCCGGGCCGTCTGGCCAGGCCGAGACCGCGATGCAGCGCATCCAGCGTCGACGCCGTGCGGCGTTCGTCGAAGCGGTCGCGGTGATCGGCCAGGCTCCAAAGTGCGCCCCACGAGCCGGGCTCCCCGGCATCGGGAATCTCCTGCAGGGCCCTTGCGACCCGCTCACGGGCGGCTCGGGCGATCTGCCGGTCGAGGGGCTCGAGGGCCTCCCGCTCGAAGGCGGAGCTGATTCCTGCCGGCGGCTCGGGGTGGGTGGCGGCCGCAAGGGTCGGGTGGTCGTCCGCCCCCGCCCGTCGAGCGGCTTCATCCCGCACCGCGAAGACGTCGGCCCAGACAGGTCCCAACGCACCCTCGGCCGAAAGGCGCTGCTGCCACTCACGTTCCCGCTCTGCGGGATCGACGATTCCGCAAAGGATCGGCAGGGAGGGGCGGGAGAGTTCCGCAGCCCGGGCCTTCCATTCGGTCCAGACCTCTCGACCGGCCAGGCGGACGTAGGGATCGAGGGTCAGCCGCAGGCGCCGGCGAACCTCCCGGTCGCCGGGGGCGGCGCCGAACAACTCGGATATCTTCCCGGGCTCACACGCATCGGTGACCCGTTCCCAGCGGGCGGGCCGCCCGGGGTCTTGCGGGAGTGCACGGCCGGTCAGCGTCGACCAGGCGGACGCCTGGCTCTCGACGCCCACTGCGATCAGATCTTGCAGAGCACCTGCGGGCGGGTCCAGCGCTGAGTTCAGGCCGCCTCCTGGCGCACCTTGGACGCGTCGGCGGTATCGGTGACGAACTGGTCAACGGCCCGGCTACGCTGCTCTTCGAAGGCTGCATCGAAGGCGCGTCCCTCGACGGTGATCTCCTCGTCGGGCGACAGCCCCTCGCCGTTCCAGCGTGTGCCGGCGTCGGTCTCCCAGATGTGGGCCGACACCAGCAGGCCGGAGCCGTCGGGGAGTTCGAATAGCTTGGGCTCGGCACCGAGGCCGAAGGTCTCTTCCCCGTAGACCCGCACGCCCTGATCCCGCAGGAGCGCAACAGCGGCTTCGGCCGCACCGGCGGTGGCGCCGTTGGTCAGGAGCCCCAGGCTCCCGGTCCACAGCTCTCTGCCGGCACCGTCCCGCTGCAAGGATTCGATCACCTTGCCGTCGCGGTCCTTCAACTGCAGCGGAGTGCGGTCGCGCAGCAGCGCCACCAGCGCGGCGCCGAAGCGATTGTCCGGCTCGACCAGATTCCTGAGGTCGACCAGCAAGGCCGAGGCGCCCTTGCCCCGAACGCCGTCGAGGTCGCTGCGTAGCCCGTCCTCCTCGAGGCGGGCCAGGTCGCGGACCGTCAGCACCGCGACCCCCTTGACCATCTCGATCTCGTGCGCCGGCGCCGAAGGGCTACGCCGCTCCACGTCGATGCTCTCACGGAGGACATCGCCACGGGGGTGCAACAGACCCAGGGTGACCATGGTGCCCTCGGGGCCGTTCAGCAGTTTGAGCCCCTGCTCGAGGGACAGGTCGCGCAGGGAGACGCCGTCGATGGTCCGGATCTGATCCCCCGCCTCGATTCCGGCGGTGTCGGCGGTGGAGCCTTCTTCGACGGAGACCACCTGCAGGGCTCCGTAGGCCTTGAGCACCGCCAGGCCGGGCCCGGCCGAGGCGATGTCCGGGGTCGCCTTCCACTGGGCGACCTCGTCGGGCGTCAGGTAGGCGCCATGGGCGTCCAGGCCGCTGAGCATCGACTCGTAGGCACCGGTGATCAGCTCGTCGGCGGCTACAGGGTCGACATAGTTATCCAAGACGAGGGAGAGCACCTCGGAAAAGAGGATCACCTTTCCGTAAGAGGTCTCGGCGGCACCGACCCGGAGCCCGAGGCCGCCTGCCAGCAACACCACGACGATGGTGGCGGAGGCGGTGAGAAGAACTACTCGGCTGCGTCCCATGCGGGCCCTCCCATGATGAGGTGCCTCCGGCGGCACCCTTCAGCAAACCTACACGGCGACCTGTTGCTTGGCAAATCCAGGCGGAAACGGAGCCGACGCCCCTATTCGCGACGCGGACGGAGCCATTTGGAGGGATCCACCGGTTCTCCCCGCTCCCGCATCTCGAAGTAGAGGAACGGACCGCGCAGGGAGCCGGTGTCCCCTACCAGGCCCAGCACCTCGTTGCGCAAGACCTGCTGCCCCTTCTCGACCTGAAGCACCGACCCGTGGGCGTAGACCGAGACCAGACCGCCGCCGTGGTCGAGGATGATGGTCAGGCCGTAGCTCCGCAGCCACGAGGCGAACAGCACCCGCCCCTCGAACACCGCCCGGAATTCGCTCCCCTCGGCGGCCTCGATATCGAAGCCGGGGTGCGGCACCTCGGTGCGGAACTTCGGATGCACGATCGTGCCGAAACCCGCGCCGAGGTCTCCCTCGGCAGGCCAGTCGAGCAGGCCGCGGAACTTCTCCGGATCCAGTCCCTCGGGATCCAGCCTCCCGGCATCTGCGCCCCCTGCGGCCAGATCCCCCAGCCGCGCCGCGGCGGCCTCGAGTTCCGCCACCGCCTCACGCCGGCGGTCCTGATCGAGACGGAGATCCTGAAGGGCATCCTCCCGCCTGGCCCGTGCCGCCAGCGCCGCGGCTCGCTGCCGCTCTCCACGCCGACGTACGGTTTGAAGTGCCTCGCGCCGTTCTTCCAGTCCCTGGCGCTCCAGCCGGACTTCATCTTCCCGGGCGCGAAACTCGGCGATGGCTCTCGAGTCTTTGCTGTTGAGCCAGGAGGCGTAGCGCACCCCTTGCCAGAAGCCGTCGCCGTTCTCGCCGCCCAGGAGTCGCCGGATGCCGGAGCCGTCTCCCCTCTTGTAGATCTCGGCGAGCCGCCGCTCCAGGTAGCGCCGGGTCTCCTGCTGTGAAGCCAGGAGCGACTCCAGGTGCGCGTCCCGTTCGGCGATGTCCCCTTCGAGGTCCGCGATCTGGCGGCGGGTGCGCGCGACTTCCGACTGGCGCAGGGTTGCCTCGACCTGAAGCTCCTCGATATCGACGAGCACGGTTCGTTCGTTGCCGCGTAGCGTCTCGAGTTCCGCCTGCAGTCGATCGATCTGACGCTCGAGGGAACGCAGCCGGGCGGCGTTGTCTTCGGCCCAGCCGAGACCGCCGACCAGGGCCGACAGACAGTACGCGACTGCCGCGGTCAGGAAGCCGACACGTTGCCGATTCGAAACCAAGAAGCCCCCGTCCTGAGGCGCTTCCGGCGCGCCACGCCTATGCTAACATCGCCGCTTCCACCCTGAATCCACGGCGGAGATCGATGGCCTTCGAGAGTTCGGCGGCAAGCCTTCCCCATTCCGAAGACGCGGAGCGTTCGGTCCTCGGAGCGATCCTGCTGAACAACGTCTCGTACCACAAGGCCCGTGAAGTTCTCGACGCGTCGGCGTTCTACTCCAGTCGCAACCAGAAGATCTTCGCGGCATTCGAAGAGCTGTCGGAGAAGGGCACGGCGGTCGACCTGATCACCGTCAAGGAGTACCTCGACCACCACGGGGATCTCGCGGCCTGCGGCGGGCCCGCCTACCTCGCCACTCTGGTCGAGGGGGTTCCGCGGTCGTCCAACGTCGAGCACTACGCGGAGATCGTCAAGGAAAAGTCGATTCTGCGCACCCTGATCGAGTCGGCCCAGGGAATCATGCAGACGGCGATGCAGCCGGGCCAGTCCACCGCCGAGATCATCGACGAGGCCGAGAAGTCGATCTTCCAGGTGGCGGAGGATCGCCACCGCAAGGGGTTCATTCCCCTGCGCATCTCCGCCGAGGAGAGCCTGGCCCAGATCGAGGAATTGACCGAACGCGCCGAACTGATCACCGGCGTGGCCACCGGCTTTCCCCAGTTCGACGAGATGACCGCCGGCCTGCAAAAGGGTGACCTGATCATCCTGGCGGCACGTCCGTCGATGGGCAAGACCGCCTTCGCGCTCAACATCATCACCCACGCGGCCCTGCACGGAGGTGCCAAGATCGGGGTGTTCTCCCTCGAGATGTCGCACCACCAGCTCTTCATGCGCATGCTCTGCGCCGTGGGCCAGGTCGATGCCCACCGGCTGCGTACCGGCCGCATCGGCAAGGATGAGTGGCAGCGGATCATCAAGGCCTTCGGAGAATTGTCCGATGCGCCGGTGTTCATCGACGACACGCCCGGCGTGGGCATCATGGAAATGCGCGCCAAGTGCCGACGGCTCAAGCTGGAGCACGGTTGCGACATGATCGTCGTCGACTACCTGCAGCTGATGCGCGGCCGTGGACGTTACGACAACCGTCAGCAGGAGATCTCCGACATCTCCCGCTCGCTCAAGGAACTGGCCAAGGAGCTGAACTGCCCGGTGGTTTCCCTGTCGCAGCTCTCACGCGCCCCGGAACAGCGTGGCGGCCAGGGAGGAGCGCGGCCGCAGCTTTCCGACCTGCGTGAATCGGGAGCGATCGAGCAGGATGCCGACGTCGTGATGTTCCTCTTCCGCGAAGAGGTCTACAAGAAGGACGACCCGGACCTCAAGGGCAAGGCGGAGTTGATCATCGGCAAGCAGCGTAACGGCCCGATCGGAACCGTCGACCTGCACTTCCTCCGCGAGTTCACCCGCTTCGTCAACCCCGAGTTCCGCGAGTTCTAGGAGCCGCCCGTTGGCCAAGCCGAAGAGCGCCTTCGTCTGCGAGGAGTGCGACCACGTCTCCCCCAAGTGGTTGGGACGCTGCCCCGAGTGCGGGTCCTGGGCTTCTCTCAGCGAGGTGCGGCAGGACGCATCGGCAAGCGGCGGACGCCCGCGCCCCCTGCCCGTAACCCCGTTCCCGGAGATCCCGGAGGCGGACGCCCGGCGGATCGTCACCGGCATCGACGAACTGGACCGGGTACTCGGCGGCGGGCTCGTCCCCGGCATGGTGGTCCTCGTCGGCGGTGAACCCGGAGTCGGCAAGAGCACCCTGCTGCTGCAGGCGGCCGAGCAACTGGCCTCCCGGGGTGACCGGGTGCTCTACGTGAGCGGCGAGGAATCCCCTGCCCAGTTGCGTCTGCGGGGGCGGCGTCTGGGTGTCGACTCCCGGGAGATCGGCGTGTTGGCCGAAACCGAGATCGAGCGGATCGTCGACACCGCAAGGGACTGGAGCCCCCGGGTCATGATCGTCGACTCGATCCAGGCGGTTCAGTCCTCGAGCGTGAGTTCGGTGCCCGGCTCGGTCGGGCAGGTGCGCGAGGCGGCCTCCAGGCTCGTCTCCTACGCCAAGGGCACCGGCACCGCGGTGGTCCTGGTCGGTCACGTCACCAAGGAGGGGTCCCTGGCCGGCCCCCGAATCCTCGAACACGCCGTCGATACGGTGGCCCAGTTCGAGGGTGACCGGCATCACGCCCACCGCATCCTGCGGGCGATCAAGAACCGCTTCGGCGCCACCGACGAGATCGGCGTCTTCTCCATGGGCGAGCGCGGGCTGAGTGGGGTGGCCAACCCCAGTGAGCTGTTCCTTGCGGAGCGGCAGGAGCAGGTTCCCGGTTCCGCGGTCCTCGCCGCCATCGAGGGCAGCCGCCCGCTCCTGATCGAGGTCCAGGCCCTGGTCGGCGAGCCGATTCAGGGTTCCCCGCGGCGCACGTCGCTCGGCGTCGACGGCGGCCGNGTGGCGCTGATCCTTGCGGTGCTGCAGCGGCGGGCCGGTCTCGACCTCGGCTCCCGGGACGTGTTCGTCAACCTCACCGGCGGAATGAGCGTCGCCGAGCCGGCAGCGGACCTGGCCGTGGCTGTGGCCGTCGGCTCGAGCCTCGCGGGACTGCCGGTCGTCGAGGGGCGCATCGCCTGTGGTGAGGTCGGACTTACCGGCGAGATCCGCTCGGTCGGGCGGATCGAGAGCCGCCTGCGCGAAGCGGCGCGGCTGGGCTTCCGCTCGGCAGTTGTGCCCGCCTCCTGCGGCGGGTTCGACGCCGTCGACGGCCTGGAGGTCTACCGGGCCGCCGATGTCCCCGAGGCGCTGCGCCACATGTTGGGCAGCGCCCCTCGAACCTAGAGGTTCGATTCGGCCTGCGGCGTAGAACGGTGGTTAGATCGGGTAGCCGTCGTCCCGGCGATCCAGCATCCGCATCTGGCGTTCCCACTGGTGCTTGAGGATCAGCAGCACACGGAAGGTCATGTCCGCCTCCTTGCGTGCGGGACTGCGCCAGTCCTTCTCCAGTCGCAGGAGCTGGGCCCAGCGGCTGGTGTCGCTCCATAGCTTGGTCGAGAGGCTCCAGCGCCCGTCCTTGGTCTGCTGCGAAACCACCCAATCCATGTGGGACATCAACAGCGGATAGCGGTTCACCAGCCCGAGCCGGGCCATCAACTCGAGGTTGACCAGCAGCTCATCGACGTTGCCCTGCTTCTGGTACTCCTCGACGGTGCGCAGCTTCAGCCCGTGCCCCTTGACGAAGGAGCCCTTGGAAGTGCGGACCAGGCCGATGTCCGGCGCCAGCGCCTGATAGGTCGGCGACAGCACGTAGTCGAAGATCTTCTTCAGCCGGATCTTGGCCAGCTCGCCGTCGAGCAGCCACGGAGAACTCGCGAAGGTCTGCAGGATGTAGACGTCGGGAATGAACGCGTACCCCTGACGCCAGCCCGCCATGCGAATCATCGGATGGCTTGCGCCGATCTCCTCGACCGGGTCGCGGGAGATCGGGTTCTCTACGAAGCCGGCGGTCAGCTCGAGCAAGTCGAGCAAGGCGCCGCGGCTGCGCTCATCGAGGTAGCCGGCGCGAAGCAGCAGGTTGAGACACAGGATCCGCAGGAACCAGCGGTAGAAGTCCTGGCGCCGGTCGTCGGCCTTGACCACCTTGGCGAACTCGTAGAACTTCACGTCCTTCTTGCCGCTGACGTAGCTGCGCAGCAGCTTGGCCGCCGCCCGCACGGTCTTGGTGTCCCGGTTCCAGCCCATTTCGTAGAGCTGCATCAGGGCGTTCTCGGTGCAGGTCTGCAGCTTCTTCGGGTCCGACGCGTGGATCGCGGTTCCCCATGAGCCGTCCTTCTTCTGGGACTTCTGCAGCTTCACCGCCGGACCGTACTCGAGCAAGTCCTTGTGTGCCGCCTGCACGTCGGGGTCGTCCTTGCCCCGCTCGAGCAACTCGGTCAGCGTGCGGTAGCGGATCGCCGGGCAGCCCACTTCGAGCAGCCACGGCGTCGGATCCGCCCGCAGCGACGATTTCCAGTCGGTCATGATTCCCTCTCGTCGGCAGCCGACGCGAACGCCATGTCGCGAAACTCCTTGAACAGTTTCAGCGAGTCGTGGGGGCCGGGAGAGGACTCCGGGTGGTACTGCACGGTGACCAGCCCCATCTCCGGGTAGGCGAAGCCTTCACAGGTTCCGTCGTTGAGGTTGACGTGGGTGACGTGGGCCCCCGAGGGCAAACCGTCTCCGTCCACGGCATAGCCGTGATTCTGTGACGTGACCTGCACCTGTCCCGTGGCCAACTCCTGAACCGGGTGGTTGGCTCCGTGGTGTCCGAACTTCAGCTTGAAGGTCTTGGCGCCCAACGCGAGGCCGGCGATCTGGTGCCCGAGGCAGATGCCGAAGATCGGCACCTTACCCAGCAGGTCCGAAACCGTGCGCACCGCGTAGCTGCAGGTCGCCGGGTCGCCGGGGCCGTTGGAGAGGAAGACCACGTCCGGCTTCAGAGCCAGGGCCTCTTCGGCGCGCAGGGTTGCCGGCACCACCGTCACGTCGAAGCCGCTCTCCCGCAGCAGCCGCAGGATGTTGTGCTTGGTGCCGAAGTCGAATGCGACGCAATGCGGACGGCGAACGCCGGCGGCGGCTCCGCCGACGGAGCCCTGGGCCCAGCGCGCGTCCCGCCCCAGGGTCCAGGCGTGGGTCTCGGCACAGGTGACCTGGCGCACCAGATCCTGATCTTCCAGCCGCGGCGATTCCTGGGCCATCCGCACCAGATCGCTGGTGTTGACGTCGCCGGCGGCGATCACTCCCCGGAGGCAACCGGCGGAACGGATGTGGCGGGTGATCGCCCGGGTATC
The DNA here is from genome assembly GCA_001664505.1 of Acidobacteria bacterium Mor1. GTDB lineage: Bacteria > Acidobacteriota > Polarisedimenticolia > Polarisedimenticolales > Polarisedimenticolaceae > Mor1. Next base: position 680,951 of record CP011806.1, on the reverse strand, counting down.
CACATCGGTGATGCACGGGATGCCGTGCTGCCGCAGGTAGTCGTTGAGGCTGCGGGTCGCGCGCCAGTTCGAGGCGAAAACCGACATCTCGCGGGTCACGAACCCGGAGACGTGGGGGCGGGAGGATTCCTGATCCTCGCTGTTGGTGCCGTAGTTGCCGATCTCCGGGCAGGTCATCACGACGATCTGCCCCCGGTAGGAGGGATCGGTCAGGATCTCCTGGTACCCGGTCATCGCCGTGTTGAAGACCACCTCGCCGACGCCGCGCACCGAGGCCCCTTCAGCGCGGCCACGAAACACCCGGCCGTCTTCCAGTGCGAGCATTGCTTCCATCAGCGGGTCTCCTCAATCGCATCGGCCTGGACCGCGGTCGCCCGGGGTCTGCCGTCGTGCATGTCCAACCGGGCCACGGGAAGCTCGGCGTCGTGTTCGAATACCACGGTCCAGCCCTCGTCCATCGCCCGGGGCAGCACCGCGGCCTTGCTGGCCATCGTCTCCATGGGCTCGAGGTCGAAACCCATCACATAGGCGTTGGGTAGGTGGCTGGCCGTCGGGAACAGATCGGCCATGAAGGCCACGCATTCCTTCCCGGTAGTCACCCGGACGATCTGCATCCCGGGCGTGTGACCGCGGGCGACTTCCAGGTCGAGATAACCGAAGAGCCGGGTGTCGCCGTCGAGCAGCTTCATCCGTCCTGCATCGAGCAGCGGCTCGTGGTTGATCCGCGGATAGGCGGCGCGCACCCGGTCGAAGTCGAGCTTCGCGGTCTCCACCTCGGCCCGCTGGACCAGGTATTCGGCGTTGGGGAAGGTCGGCACCGCCATGCCCCCCTCCATCCGCACGTTGCCGCTGGCATGATCGAAGTGCAGGTGGGTGTTGACCACCACGTCGATGTCCGCCGGATCCAGGCCGGCCGGCTCGAGGATCCGGCCGGCGTCCCGGGCATCCATGTTGTAGATCTTGCGGGATTTCTCGTCCCAGTCGGTGCCGGAGCCGGTATCCACGAGGATCCGGCGGCTTCCGTCCTCGATCAGCAGCAGGTTCATGGCCAACCGGATCCGGTTCCGGTCGTCGGGCTGTCGGAGGCGCTGCCAGAGGGCCCGGGGAACCACCCCGAACATCGCGCCGCCGTCCAGCCACAGGCTGCCGCCGTCGAGCACCGACAGGCGAAGATCGCCGCGTTCGAAGCGAATCACGTCGCGGCCCGCCATGGCAGGGCCAGGAAGGGACTCCCCTGCAGGCGCAGGGAGGTCGTCGGGCGCAGGGCCCTCGTGTGTTCGCGAAAGATCAAGTTATCCACTCTGCGGGCGGCACCGACGGGGCACGGCTCTGAGGTCGTGTCTCGGGGCCTGCCTCGGTCCCAACTACCCCTGGGCGAGGCCGCGATGGTATCGAAAGCGGAGTCCCGAATCAAGCAATTTACTGTTTTAGGGTCAACAAGTTGCGGCGAAAGTGCCCGCGTTGACACCCTATTTTGCCTGTGCTAACTTCTCGCCCTGCCTGGTCGCTGCGGGTGCAGGGAAACGGGCCGGTGTATCTGTATAGGCGTGTAGCTCAGTGGTAGAGCGCTACCTTGACATGGTAGAAGTCCGCAGTTCAATCCTGCGCACGCCTACCAACCCGGCCCCGGAATCCCGAAACTTCTAGCCCGTCACGACGCTCCAGGTCCGAAGCCGGGGTCCCTCAGATGTCCGAATCGGTTGCCAGCCTGCGGGTCACGCTGCCCGACGGGAGCGAAAGATCCGTCCCTGCGGGCACCACGCCCAGGGATATCGCCGCGTCCATCAGCAACCGCCTGGCCAAGCAGGCCCTGGTCGCCGAGGTCAACGGCGACCTCTGGGACCTCAACCGTCCCCTGCCCGACGGCGCCGCGCTGCGCATCCTGACCGACCGGGACGCCGAAGCGCTGCACGTGCTTCGCCACTCCACCGCTCACGCCACTGCCCAGGCGGTTCAGGAGCTCTTCCCGGGCACGAAGATCGGCCAGGGTCCGGTCATCGATACCGGCTTCTACTACGACTTCGACCGGGACGAGCCCTTCAGCGAACACGACCTGGAGAAGATCGAAAAGCGGGTCGCGGAAATCGTGTCCCGGGACCTGCCGATCGAGCGCCTGGACCTGACCAGGCAGGAAGCGGTCGAGTTCTTCGAGAAAGAGCAGGAGCCCTACAAGATCTACTTCGCCAACACCAAGGGGGGCGAGACGGTATCGATCTACCGTCAGGGCGAGTGGACCGACTTCTGCTTGGGGCCCCACGTCCCCTCCACCGGCCGGCTCGGGGCCTTCAAGCTGCTCTCGGTCGCCGGAGCCTACTGGCTGGGCGACGAAAAGAACAAGATGCTGCAGCGCATCTACGGCACCGCCTACTTCAAGAAGAAGGACCTGGACGAGCACCTGCGTCTGCTCGAAGAGGCCCGCAAGCGGGACCACCGCAAGCTCGGCAAGGAGCTGGAGCTGGTCTCGTTCCACCCCGAGGCGCCGGCCAGTCCGTTCTTTCATCCCCGCGGAGCCCGGGTCTACAACGGCCTGATCGACCACATGCGGGAGATGTACAAGCGCTACGGCTACGACGAGGTGATCACCCCCCAGATCTTCGACAGCTCGCTGTGGAAGACCTCGGGGCACTACGAGCACTACGTCGACAACATGTACTTCACCGAGGTCGACGGGCGTGAGTTCGCGGTCAAACCGATGAACTGCCCCTCTCACTGCCTCATGTTCGGTGAAGGCCGGCACTCGTACCGGGATCTTCCCAAGCGGCTCGCCGATTTCGGCCGGCTGCATCGCTACGAGCTCTCCGGCGCGGTCGCCGGGCTCACCCGGGTCCGGACCTTCTGCCAGGACGACGGCCACATTTTCTGTGCTCCCGACCAGATCCGGGACGAGGTCCACGGGGTCGTCAAGATGATCCTCGAGACCTACGGAACCTTCGGGTTCGAGGTGCGGCTGTTCCTCTCGACCCGGCCTGAAAAGAAGGTCGGCAGCGACGAACTGTGGGATCTGTCGGAAAAGGCGTTGGAAGACGCCCTCAAGGACCTGGGCGAGCCCTACGAGATCGCCGAGGGAGACGGCGCCTTCTACGGCCCGAAGATCGACTTCCTGGTCAAGGACGCCCTGGGACGGGAGCACCAGCTCGGCACCTGCCAGCTGGACTACAACCTGCCGGAGCGCTTCGACCTGCGCTTCATCGACGCCCAGGACGAGGAGCAGCGCCCCGTGATGATCCACCGGGCGGTCCTCGGCTCCCTGGAGCGGTTCATGGGGGTGCTCATCGAGCACTGCGCCGGCGCCTTCCCGATGTGGCTGGCCCCCGAACAAGTCCGGATCCTTCCGATCACGGAAAGAACGGTGGCGTACGGCGAGGAAATCGCCGCCCGGCTCGGCCGGGCGGGCCTGCGGGTCGAGGTGGACTCGCGAAATGAGAAGATTGGCGCTAAGATCCGCGCGGCCCAGCTCGACAAGATCCCCTTCATGCTCGTGATCGGCGATCGGGAACAAGAGAACGGCACGGTCGCCGTGCGGTCCCGGCGCGAGGGCGATCTGGGTGCGGAGAGCATCGACGCGTTCCTGGAACGGGCCGAGGCGCTTTGCCGGGACAAGACCAACGGTCCGTAGGGAGGAGAGAACGATGCCGAAGCTCAAGAGCCATCGTGGTGCCGCCAAGCGTTTCCGCTCGACGGCCACCGGCCGCTTCAAGCGGGGCAAGGCCTACAAGAGCCACATTTTGACCAAGAAAACGACCAAGCGGAAGCGCAAGTTGGATACGCCGACGCTGGTGTCCGAAGCCGACCAGAAACAGGTGGAACGCCTGCTGCCCTACGGGGGCCGCTAGGAATTCCGCCCGTGCGGTTTGCCGGGATAAGGGAGAGACAGGGAAATGCGAGTCAAACGCGGGAACAAGCGCCGCCTCAAGCGCAAGAAGATCCTTCGCCGGGCGAAGGGTTACTATCTGGCGAAGTCGAAGCTCTACCGCATCGCCAAGCAGCAGGTCGAACGGTCGCTGGCCTTCGCCTATCGCGATCGCCGGGCCAAGAAGCGTGAGTTCCGCCGGCTGTGGATCGTCCGGATCAACGCCGCGGCCCGCCAGCACGAGATGTCCTACTCGACTCTGATGAACGGCCTGAAGGTCGCCGGGGTCGACCTGGACCGCAAGTCGCTGGCCGATCTCGCCGTGCGTGACATCGATGCCTTCGGCCAGGTGGTTGCCGCTGCCCGTCAGGCCCTTGCCAGCGCCTGAGGCCTGAAACATGCTCGACGCCCTGCGGACGATCGAGGAAGAGTTCCGGGCAGCGATCGATGAGGCCGGAGCCGACCCGGAGCGTGTCGAGGCGGTCCGGGTCCGCTTCCTCGGCCGAAAGAGTCCCCTGACCGCGCTGATGAAGCAGTTGGGGAAGCTCTCGGCCGAAGAGCGCCCCGCCGCCGGACAGGCGATCAACCAGCTCAAGAAGTCGATCCAGCAGTCCATCGAAGAAGCGGTGGAGAAGGCTGCCGCCGGCGCCCTGGAACAGGAACTCCAGGACAGCTCCGTCGACGTGACCCTGCCTCCCCGTTCGCCCTGGCGCGGATCCCAGCATCCGGTTCATGCGACCCGGCGGGAACTCGAGCGGATCTTCCGCGACCTCGGCTACACCATCGAGACCGGCCCCGAGGTCGAGGACGACTTCCACAATTTTCAGGCGCTCAACCTGCCTCCGGAGCATCCGGCCCGGGACGCCCAGGACACCTTCTACCTCGAGGGTGACCGCCTTCTGCGGACCCACACCTCTCCTGTCCAGATCCGGACGATGGAGAGCCGCCGTCCACCGATTCGCATGGTTTGCCCCGGCCGGGTCTATCGCCGCGACCACGACGCGACTCACCTGCCGATGTTCCACCAGCTCGAGGCGCTCGTCGTCGACAAGGGCATCTCGATGGCCCACCTCAAGGGCACCATGGACCGGGTCTGGAAGACCTTCTACGGCGAGCAGGTCAAGACCCGGCTGCGTCCGGCGTACTTCCCCTTCGTCGAACCGGGAGCCGAGTACGACATCAGCTGCCAGGTCTGCGGCGGCGAGGGCTGCCGGGTCTGCAAGCAAACCGGCTGGATCGAGCTCGGCGGTGCCGGCATGGTCCACCCGGCGGTGTTCGAAGCGGTCGGCATCGATCCCGATGTCTACAGCGGATGGGCCTTCGGCCTCGGCATCGATCGCATCGCGATGATGCGCCACGGGATCGACGACCTCCGTCTGCTGGTGGAAAACGACGTTCGCTTCCTCTCCCAGTTCCCGACCTAGGCCAGACCATGCTCGTATCCCTCAACTGGATCCGTTCGTTGATCTCCTGCGACGCCGAGACCGACGAGATCTCGCGCAAGCTGACCGACCGCGGTCTGACCGTCGACGCGGTAACCCGCCACGGCGAAGACACCGTGCTCGAGCTGGACATTCCGGCCAACCGCCCTGACTGCCTCGGGCATGTCGGCGTGGCCCGGGAGATCGCTGCCGGGTTCGGCCTGCCGGCGCCCACTCCCGAGACGGCCAGCCCGTCCGCCGACGGCAACAAGATGGTCGAGATCGACGACCTGGCCGGTTGTCCTCGTTTCACCGCCAGTGTGGTGCGCGGTATCAAGGTCACCCCCTCCCCCCGTTGGGTCGTGGACCGGCTCGAGGCCTGCGGCCTGCGCTCGGTCAACAACGTGGTCGACGCCTCGAACCTGGTCATGCTGGAGACGGGCAACCCGATTCACTTCTACGACCTGGCCCGGGTTCAGGGAGCGAGGCTACGGGTGCGGCGCGCCGAGGAGGGGGAACGGCTCACGACCCTCGACGACATCGAACGGGAGCTGAGCGCCGACATGCTGGTGATCGCCGACGGCGGCCGAGCCGTCGGACTGGCCGGGGTCATGGGCGGCGCCGAGACCGAAATCCGAGAAGATACCGTCGACGTCCTCGTCGAGGCGGCCTACTTCGACCCGCAGACTGTTCGTCGAACCGCTCGCAAGCTGGGCATGCACACCGATGCCAGCCATCGCTTCGAACGAGGCGCCGACCGCAACGGAGTGCTCGCTGCCCAGCACCTGGCCCGCCGCCTACTGACCGATCTGGCCGGAGGCAAACCGGAACTCGAGCTCGAGGATCTGCACCCGGAACCGCCGGCAGCGGTCCAGCGGACTCTACGCGGCTCCCGGGTCGCGACGCTGCTGGGCTACCGGCCCGAAGCCGCCGAGATCAAGAAGGCCCTCGAGGCGGTCGGGCTGAGTCCCGAGGAAGCCGAGGAAGGGGTCTGGAGCACCACCATCCCCTCCTGGCGCGTCGACCTGCTGCGCGAGGCGGACCTTGTCGAGGAGGTCGCCCGCGACCTGGGCTACGACCGGATCCCGGCCATGCGGGGCGAGCCGGAGCGGCTCCCGATCGGCAGCCGTCAACGGGCCGCCGACCAGGCCGAGGAACGGGCTCGGGATCTGCTGGCTCATCTCGGCTTCCACGAAGCGGTGAGCTACGCGATGATCGGCCCGGGTGAAGATCAGGCCTTCGTCGCCGCCGAGACCCCGGCGCCCATTCCACTGTCGAATCCGTTGGCCGAACCGCTTTCCGCCCTGCGCCGGTCGGTACTCCCCGGCCTGCTCAAGGCTCTCGATCGGAACATCCGCCGGGGCACCCGGGATGTCCGGCTGTTCGAGATCGGACACGTGTTTCACGATCGCAGCACCGGGCTGCCCCTCGAACCGGCGCGTCTGGCCATCGTGTGGAGCGGCGCCTCGGCTCCGGTCCACTGGAGTGCCCCGGTGCCCGACGTGGGACTGAGTGACATGGCCGGCGTCGTCGAGGCGGTCATTTCCGGGGTGACCCGAAACCCGGCGCCGCCACGCGACTCGCAAGTCGGCATCGATGCGTTCCATCCGGCGATCTCCGCCTCTTGGACGGCCGACGACGCCCCGGTCGCCTGGGCCGGCGAACTTCACCCGGCGGTCCGAGACCGGCTGGACCTCCCGTCCGGGATCTTCATCGCCGAGATCGAGATCGGCAAGCTGGCCGCCGGCCGGCCGCTCCCGGCTCAGTACCGGCCGATCCCCCGCTTCCCCTCGCCGGCCCGGGATCTCTCACTGGTGCTCGATGCCGGGGTGCGTTTCGCGGATATCCGGGCCGCGGTCGAGTCGGTGCCCTCTCCGGCACCCTCCGCCGTCGATCTGATCGACCGCTACGCCGGCGCTCCCCTGGAAGAGGGGCAGGTTTCGCTCACCGTTCGCCTATCGCTGCACCCGACCGAGCGTACCCTCACCGACGAGGAAACCGAGGGCTACCGCGCCAAGGTGGTCCAGCGGTTGGAGCAGGTCGGCGGGATCCGCCTGCGGGACTGACCGCTTCCGGCGGAAAAAAGGCGAAAGACGGTTGGGGCGCACCCCCTGCGTCGGCTAGAATCCACCCGTGAGCAAGACACTTGAAATACTGGAGACGCGCGTCGGGCAGTTGCTCGAAGCGCTCGACCGGGCACAGACCGATCGCGACCGCCTCCTCGAAGAGGTCGAGGCCCTCCGGGCGAAACTCGACTCCCTGGAACAGACCGCAGCGCACCGTTTCCCGGTGCCGCTGGACGGTGTCACCGAAGTCTTGCGGAGCGCGATCGACGAGTTGAGAACAGAACCGCCGCACGCTGAGAGCGGCTCATAGAACCGGCCTAGAGCCGGAGGTTGTACGGAAGAATGGCCGACACGACACCTCGTGAGCAACAGCCCACCCCCGTGACGATCTACGGGCGGACTTACCACCTCCGAGGGAGTGGGGATACGGACTATCTGGCGAAACTCGCCGACATCGTGGATTCCACGATGAAGCAGGTGGCGCAGTCCACCGGCACTGCAGACACGTTGAAGGTCGCCATTCTGGCCGCGTTGAACATCGCCGACGAAAGGGTCCAGGCGGAGGACGAATCGGGAGCCGGGCTTAGCGGAAAGGCGGATAGCCGCCTGGAAGCGCTGGTTCACCGGATCGAAGAAGCTCTCGCCGACGATCCCCTGGCCGATGGGAAAAGCGCGGACCGTCCGGGGCACTGAGACCGGATCGAGACCTGGGAGCTACGTTGAGAGATTCCCTGCCGAGTGCGTGATGGGTCGTTTCGGCTTGAGCCAACGTTCCTTACGCAGGGGACCCGATGGACCATATCCGTGGTGTGCAAGCCCCTCCCGCAAGGGGAAGCCTGAAGCGGACCTAGGGACCCCACCTGGCGATCAGGTTCAACCTGATCTACCCACACGGCTTACGCGGGGAAACGCTACTCGGCACTTCCGGACCCTCTGATCCCGCCCTCCTCCGACTCGACGCCGGCCTCATATCGAGGCACCGAGTGTTGAACCAAGTTTCATTCTGGACTCCGATCGCGGTCGGCGCGGTGATCGGTGTGGTCGTCCTGGCGGTCCTGATCGCCTCGGGGCGGACACGCCTGGAGAAAGCCCGCACCGAGGCCAAGCGGCTGGTCCGTGAAGCCCGCCGTGAAGCCGACGAGCGCAAGCAGGAGATCCTGGTCCAGGCCCAGGAGCAGAACCTCGCCGCTCAGGAAGAGGCGGACAAACGGGAGCGGGAGCTCGAGAACCGCGAAGGGGTCATCGAGGCCCGGGTCCGGGAGCTCGATCAGGAGAAGCTGGCTCTCGACGGCGAGCAGAAGCGCCTGGAGCGACAGAAAACCGAACATCGCGCCCGCGAGCGCAAGGTCGACGATCGGGAGGAAGAGTTCCGCACCAAGCTCCGTCAGGCCGACGAGCGGCTGGAGAAGGTCGCGGGGATGACCGCCGAGGAAGCCAAGGCCGAGTTGCTCAAGGGCAGCGAGGAGGAGGCCCGCCGTGAGGCGGCCCGCACCGCCCGGCGGATCGAGGACGAGGCCCGGGAGAGCGCCGAACGGGCGGCGACCAACCTGGTGGTCCAGGCGATGGAACGCCTCGAACTCAAAGAGGTCGTCGAGAGCACCGTCAGCTTCGTCGAACTCCCCAGCGACGAGATGAAGGGCCGGATCATCGGCCGCGAGGGCCGGAACATCCGCGCCATCGAGATGGCCACGGGCATCGACCTGATCGTCGACGACACCCCCAACGCGATCCTGGTTTCGTCCTTCGACCCGGTTCGTCGCGAGGTCGCCAAGGTGGCCATTCAGCGGCTGGTCGAGGACGGCCGCATCCACCCGGCCCGGATCGAAGAGGTGGTGACCAAGGTCCGGGAAGAGATCGACGGGCTGATCGACGAAGCCGGGGTCCAGGCGGCCTTCGCCCTCGGCATCTCCGACATGCACGACCGGCTGACTCGACTCGTCGGCCGCACCCGCTACCGCACCGATCACGGGCAGAACCTGCTGCAGCACAGCATGGAAACCGCGATGCTCGCCGGCTACATGGCCACCGAGGTCGGCGCCCGGCCGGACATCGCGATCCGCGCGGGCCTGCTCCACGAGATCGGACGTGTCGAGAAGGACGGCGGCGGCGACGTGCTGCTCCGTTCCGCCGAGCTCGCTGCCCGCTACGGCGAGGGGGACAAGGTCGTGCACACGATCCGGGCGCTCCACGGCGACGTGCGCGGCAAGAACGTCGAGGCGATCCTGCTCAACTGCGCCAATCAACTGTCGGAACACCGGCCGGGAGCCCGCAAGGAGAACCTCGGCGTCTTCATCGAGCGGCTGCATCGCTGCGAGGCCATCGCCGGCGAGTTCAAGGGGGTTCGCTCCGCCTATGCCGTCAAGGCGGGCAAGGAGATCCGGGTCATCGTCGACACCGACGTGGTCAAGGACAGTGACGTGTATCCCCTCTCCCGCAAGGTGGCCAAGGCGATCGAGCGGCAGGTCTCCTTCTCGGGTCAGATCAAGGTCAGCGTCGTGCGGGAGACCCGGGCGATTCGCTTCGCGGTCTGAGGAGCATCCCACGGTGAAGCTGGAAACCTACCTGGCCGAGCGGCGTGAACGCATCGACGGAGCGCTGGAGCGGTTGCTCCCTCCCGACGACGGCCCGGCGGCGACCGTTTCTCGCGCCATGCGCTACGCGGTCTTCGGCGGGGGCAAACGCCTGAGGCCTGTGCTGGCGGTGGCGGCCTACGAAGCCTGCGGAGGCGCAGGGAGTCTCATCGACGACCCGGCTGCGGCGCTGGAGATGATCCACACCTACTCCCTGGTCCACGATGACCTGCCGGCGATGGATGACGCCGCGTTGCGTCGTGGACGCACCACCGTTCACCGGGAGTTCGGCGAAGCCGAAGCGGTGCTGGCCGGCGACGGTCTGCTGACCCTGGCCTTCGAGGTCCTCGCCCGCTACCCCGCGGGGGACGAGCATGCCTCTCGGCGCAGCGATGCGGTGGTCGCGGTCGCCCGGGCTTCGGGGGTGGCCGGCATGGTCGGTGGGCAGATGGCCGATATCGAGGGAGAACGGAAACCGGTTGACCGGGACGGGCTCGAGTGGATCCACCGCCACAAGACCGGCACCCTGCTGGCATCCAGCGCGGAGCTGGGAGCCATCGTCGCCGGCGCAACCGAGGAGACCCGCGACGGGATGCGCCGCTTCGCCTCGGCTCTCGGCCTCGCCTTCCAGATCGCCGACGACCTGCTCGATGCCACCTCGACCTCCGAGACACTGGGCAAGGCCGCCGGTGCCGACGCAGCCGCGGGCAAGTCGACCTACCCGTCGCTCTACGGTATCGAGCGTTCCCGGGAGATGGCCGATGCCCAGATCGATCTGGCGCTCGGTGCGCTGTCCGAACTGGGACTCCCCGACGACGGGCCCCTGGCGGAGCTTGCCCGTTTCACGGTGCGCCGGAGCACCTGATGCCCGGCAAGGGCGGCGGCGCTTCTGCCGAGCGACTGGACAAGCTGCTCGTCGACCGGGGACTGGTGGAAACCCGTACCAAGGCCCAGGCCCTGATTCTCGCCGGCAAGGTGCGCAGCGGGGATCGCCGCCTGGACAAGCCCGGCACCCGGCTGCCTCTCGATATCCCCCTCACCGTCGAGGAGCCTCCCCGCTACGTGGGTCGCGGCGGACACAAGCTCGCCTACGCCTTGTCCCGCATTCCCCTGGAGCTCGAGGGCCGGTTGGCCATGGACGTCGGCGCCTCGACCGGCGGCTTCACCCAGGTGCTGCTGGAGCACGGCGCCGCCGAGGTCCTGGCCGTCGACGTCGGCCGGGGCCAGCTCGACTGGTCGCTGCGCAGCGATTCCCGGGTCAAACCGATCGAGGGAATCAACGCTCGATACTTGACCCCGGACGTCCTGCCGGGTATCCCCTCCCTTGCCGTGGTGGATGTATCCTTCATCTCCCTGCGTCTGGTCCTGCCCGCGGTGGCGGCTTGCCTGGCGCCGCAAGGAGAGATCGTGGCCCTGGTCAAACCGCAGTTCGAGGTCGACCGCGCTCAGGTCGGCCGCAAGGGTATCGTCCGCGACCCGGCGCTGCATCGCCGCGTGCTCGTCGGACTCGGAAACTTCGCCGCGGAGCAGGGTTGGTCGGTTGGCCACGTACTCCCGTCGGGCCTACGCGGCGCCCAGGGAAATCAGGAGTTCTTCCTGCACATCCGACTGCCGTCGAACCGCCTCTCCCCCGGCGGCCTCCAGGAGTTCGATCTCGAGGCCGCGGTGGACCGGGCCTTACGGGATGCCGCCGACGAAGAGGCGGCCTCGTCATGACGCGGCGCAATCTACCTGCCCAGGGCCCGCTGCGGCGCATCGCCATCATCTCCAAGCTCGGGCAGCCCGCCGGGCCGGACCTCGCCCGCAACCTGGGCAAGTGGCTCGGCGAGCGCGGTGTCCAGGTGTTCTTCGATGCGGAGACGAGCTCGGCCATCGGCGGCGAAGGCGGCTTCGACCGAACCACCCTGCCCGACGGCACCGACCTCGCGATCGTCGCCGGCGGTGACGGTACCCTGCTGTCGGTCGCCCGCGCGGCGGCCCCTCGCGGAGTCCCGATCCTCGGGGTCAACTTCGGCGGGCTCGGATTTCTCACCGAGCTCCAGCCGGACGAGCTCTTCGTCGGTCTCGAACAGGTACTCGCAGGCAACTATGAGATGGAAGAGCGCCACGCGATTCGCGTGCGCTACCTGGCCGAGGGCAGCCTTCGCAGTGAACATGCGCTGCTCAACGACGTGGTGATCACCAAGGCGGCCCTGGCCCGCATGATCACCTGCCATGTGCGGGTCGACGACGACGAGGTCGCGACCTATACCAGCGACGGCCTGATCGTCTCCACCCCGACCGGATCCACCGCCTACAACCTCTCGGCGGGTGGACCGATCCTCGATCCGCGCATGGGGGCCTTCGTCATCGCCCCGATCTGCCCTCACACCATGACTTATCGGCCGCTGGTAGTTCCCGGCGACGTGCGCATCGAGATTCGCCTGGAGCAGACCACCGAGCAGGCCTACCTGACCCTCGACGGTCAGGTCGGGTTTCCGATGCAGACCGGCGACACCGTACTGGTCGACGAATACAGCGAGACCGTCAAGCTTGTGAGGGTCACCTCCAGCGGTTTCTTCGACGTGCTCCGCACCAAGCTGCGCTGGGGTGCAGGGGGTGAGCGCTGATGGAAATGACGGGATGAGCGCTCGTCGCGGGCTTCTTGCCCGTATCGGCCTCGATCGCCCGGAGTTGCGCGCCTGGGCACTCTACGACTGGGCCAACTCGGCGTTCTTTACCGTGGTGGTCACCGCGGTCTTTCCGATCTACTTCAAGCAGGTGGCCGCGGCGGGCATGCCCGATGCCGAGGCCACGGCACGCTTCGGCTGGGCCACCAGCGCGGCGCTGATTCTCGTCGCCCTGATCTCGCCGGTGCTCGGTGCCTTCGGCGACTACACCGGGCTTCGCAAGCGCCTCCTGACGGTTTTCCTGTTCCTGGGCGCGGGCGCGACGGCGGCGATGTACTTCATCGAGTCCGGCGACTGGGTCTACGCCTCGGTGATCTTCGGGCTGGGCAACCTGGGCATCCTGCTGAGCATCACCTTCTACGACTCTCTGTTGCCCCACCTTGCAGGCGATGACGAAATCGATCGGGTCTCTACCGGGGGGTTCGCCCTGGGCTACGTAGGCGGCGGCCTGCTGCTGGTGGCGGCCCTGGTGCTGATCATGAAGGGTGAGAGCTTCGGGCTTCCGGGGGGCACCTTCCCGACGCGCCTGAGCTTCCTCATCGTCGCGATCTGGTGGCTCGCGTTCTCGCTGCCGCTGATATTGCGGGTCCCGGAACCTCCCCCATCGAGGAGCCCGGGCGAACAGGGGGTGAGTGTCGTCGCGGTCTTTCGCCGCCTGAGCGAGACCCTGCGGGATCTGCGCCGCCATCCCCAGGCGTTCCTGATGTTGATCGCGGTGCTGGTCTACAACGACGGCATCACCACGATCTATCGCATGGCCACGATCTTCGGCGATGAGATCGGCATTCCGCGCAACGACCTGATCACCGCGGTGGTTCTGGTCCAGTTCGTCGGCTTCCCCTTCGCCTTCCTGTTCGGTGCCCTCGCCGGCCGGATCGGTACCAAGCCGGCGATCCTTTGCGGCCTGACCGTCTACCTCGGGATCTCGGTCTTCGGCTACTTCGTCCAGACCACGACCCAGTTCTACATGCTGGCCATCGCCGTGGCGATGGTTCAGGGGGGTACCCAGGCGCTCAGCCGTTCGCTGTTCGCCAGCCTGATCCCGACCTCCCGTTCCTCCCAGTTCTTCGGCTTCTTCGCCGTCGCCGAGAAGTTTTCCGCCGTCCTCGGGCCGCTGGTCTTCAGTTGGGTCACCCTCTGGACCGGTTCCAGCCGCTATGCCGTCCTCTCGGTCATCGCATTTTTCCTTGTAGGCGGGCTACTTTTGAGCCGGGTTCGGGTCGAGGAGGGCCAGCAGCAGGCCCTGGAGGCCCGCTAGAAGCCCCCGCTGCGCTTAATTCTGTCCTGTAATCATCGCTTGCTTTGCCCATGCCGGAACCTATATTCCCAGCGGGAGCCGGCGGGGACTCGGTATCCCGGCAGAGGAGACGATGCAGGAGCTCGACAAGGCGGCCATGGGTAAGCGGATCCGTCAGATCCGCCTGGATGCCGGCCTCCGCCAGTGGGAACTGGCGCGCATGCTCGGGACGACCCAGTCGGCGGTCCACAAGTACGAGCATGGCGTGGTCCCCGAGCCGAAACGCCTGATCGAGCTGGCCCGCACCGGCAACACCACCATCGAGTGGATCCTCACCGGAGCACACTGGGAAAACGGCTCCTCCGAGCAGGAGCGGCTCTCGTCGGAGTTGCTCGAGACCGCCCAGCTGCTCAGCGAGATCCGCGACAAGCGTGAGTCCGTGGACGAGGCGCTGCGCATCGTGCGCGAGGTGGTCGCCGCCCTGGACGCCGGAGGCAACCCGCCCGAGGACCCCACCGGAGTGGAGCGATCCCTGCGTGATCACGCCGGCGAAACGCTGCGCCTGCTCGAATCTGCCTGGCGCATCCAGAAGGCGGTACTCAACCGGGTGATGAACGATGCCGGCGGCCGACTCGGGGGTTCCCCCCTCGTCCGTGAAGAGCCGACCTGACCCCTCCCCGATCTGCCTCGAGATCAGGCAGCCGCCTCGGCGAAGCGTCGAGCGCAGAACTCTGGACCCAACAGCGCGATGAACCAGCCCGCCCGCGGGCCGCGCACCTTGCCGAGCAGCGACAGGTAGACCGCCTGGAACAGCTCGGCGGGTTTGGCGCCCTCGAGCCCCTCCTTGACCTCGTAGATCAGCGCGTGGACCGCTTCGCCGTTCATGTCCTCTTTCAACCCGTCGGCCAGCCCCTTGAGGAACGCTCGCTGTGTCTCGCTGAGCTCGCTCGCCTCGGCGGGTAGCGTTTCCTGTACCTCGAACTTGAGATCGTCGGGAGCGAAGGCATCGAGCCACCGGCGAAGGTAGTCGAACCGTTCGGACAGCCGTTCCGGAGCCGGCGCCTCGGCACCCTCCGCGCGGGCGAGGATGCGACGAGCGTCGTCGATGTCGAAGCGCGCCGCCTGGGCGACGACGACCAGGTGTTTGTAGGGCACCCCCAACGGCTCGAAGCCGGCGGCACGAGAGAGCTCGGCGGCACGGGGTACCCGGTTGCGCGCCTCTTCATCCTCCAGCTCGTCGGCGATCTGGAGGAGCGGCAGCCCCGGATCGAAGGCGATGGAACGGGTCGGCTTGTACTTGATCACCAGGTAGCGCAGGACGTCGGGCGGAACGACCTCGAGCATGTTGGCGATCGAGAGCACGTTGCCCTTGCTCGACGACATGTCTCCGCCCCCTTTGAGGCGGATCCACTCGTAGGCGATCGGAAACGGCGGCTCGTAGTCGAAGATTTCCTTCGAGATGCGCACCCCGGTGTCGTAGGACCCGCCGCGGGTGGCGTGGTCCTTGCCGAAAGGCTCCACCGTCACCCCGAGCATGGCCCAGCGGGCCGGCCAATCGATGCGCCAGACCAGCTTGCCGCCGCCGGCCATCGGCACCGACCCTTCGGCGCCGCAGGCACAGCGGTAGTCCACGGTCTCGTCGGCGGCCGAGAAGCCGAGCACCTGGCTGCGATCGATCCGACCGCACTCGGGACAGAGCGGATTGAACGGGGACCACTCCGGTTTCATCTCCTTGCCGGTCAACTCGTGGAGGATCGCTGCGATCCGGTCGCGTCCCTCGAGGGCCAGCACGATGAACGGGTTCATCCTGCCGGACTTGTACATCTGGTCCGCCCGCTCGACATGGACGTCGACCTTCAGCCGCGCGAGGGAGCCGAGAAAGGGCTGCAGGAAGTACTCGGAGTAACTCCCCTCCCCCCGAGGCGCCGGGATTTCCGAGAGCGGCTGCCCCACGCGGGGCGCATAGACCGCCTCATCGAGAAAGGGGTAGACCTTGCGCAGCGGATCGAAGTTGTCGCAGACGTAGTTGAACCCTGCGTCGACTCCCCGGTCGCAAAGCGCCCGGTAGACCGCGTCGGCGGTGAGAACCTCGCGCATGTTGCCGATGTGGATTTCGCCCGAGGGGGAGATGCCCGTCGAGAGCATCACCGGCCGTCCGGTCGCGACGACCTGCTCGGCGACCTCATCGGCCCAGTGGGTGCTGATTTCGCTCATCGCGGGACGATACAACCGATGCCGCCGCCAGGGCAACTTGGCAGGAAGAAGCGCTCCCGACCCTTGAGCATGACGTCGGCGGTATGGTAAATAAGTAGTCGACGCCACCGGAATCCGGTGCCGGGAGAATCCATGCGGCGCATGACCCTCCGCGAAGCAGCGGAAGAAACCTCACGCTCGATCACGACACTCCGACGCTATATCCGAGGCGGCCGTCTCCGTGCCGAGATGCGCACGGGCCGCTACGGTCCGGAGTACTTCGTGTCTCCCGGCGACCTGGCCGACGCGGGCCTGCCCACGGCGGAGTCCAGCGAAGATGAGCGGCACCCCGAGGAAGAGACCTCGCTGGTTTCGGCGCGAGCTCTGGCCGAGGCGATTCACGAAACCGTCCCGCAGACGATGTACCAGGAACTGCAGATGAAGCACGAACAGTTGCTCGTGCAATACGGCATGATGCGGGCTGGCGGCCTACGGGCCCTCGAGCTCCAGGGTGAGGTCGAGTCCCAGCAAGAGCGCATCGAGCAGTTGGAACGCGAGAACGGCGAACTGATGCGGCGGCTGGCCAGCGAGACCGAGGCCTGGCGGCGCAAGCTGCGGGAAGCGGAGCTCGAAATCGAGGGCAAGCGTCAGGAACTTGCCGCCATCGGGCAGCGGGTCCGCTCGCTGGAAATCGCGACCCACAACAGCGTGACCAACGAGCAGATCGAACGACAGTTCTCCGAGGTCATGTCGCAGATCCGGCGGGTCGAGCGCATGGGCCGCGAACGTGACGAGAGCCGTTGGCAGAACGCGCCCGGCCCCCACCCGGGCCGGCCCCTCGAAACCGACCACTGAGAACGACTACCGAAGCCGAGACCGGCCGCGTAAACCGGCGACGGAACCCGGCGCGGCTCTAGCTCCCGGTCTTGCGCGCCAGCACCATCCGCCACAGCCCGAACATGTTGACCCGGTCGACCTGCTCGACCTGCAGTCCGGAGGTCTCGGTCACCCGCTCGATCGGCAGATCCAGGCGGAAGCCGATCCACTGGCTCAGCGGGGTGAATCGTTTCTCGACGAAACCGAGCAACGGACTGCGGCTGAGGAAGTGGTTCGTGACCATCACCGTCCCGCCCGGCCGGCACACCCGGACCATCTCGGACATCACCACCTCGGGGTCGGGAACCACCGAGAGCACGTAGGGCGCCAGCACGTGGTCGAAGGAGTCGTCGGGAAAGTCGAGCCGCCGGGCATCCATCTGCAGCAGCTGAACCCGCTCCGGCCCCTGGGGTAACCCCCGGGCGCGATCCCGCGCCTTTTCGAGCATCGGGTCGGAGATGTCGATACCCGTGATTCGGGCGTGATCCGGATAGAGGGGCAGCGACAGGCCGGTGCCGACCCCGACTTCGAGCACCCGGTCGCCGTCCTCGACGGGCAGCCGGGCGACCGAATGACGACGTCCAGGGCCCAGGGCCCAGTCGAAAAAGCCGTCGTAGACCCGGGCCAGGGCGGCATAAACCCGCTCGACACGGCGAGAATCGACAGCAATCTCGGCTGCAGTGGTGGGGTAGCGGCTCAAGATTCCTCCAATAACCCAGGCGACTAGCGAGCTTACCACAGCAATCCCCTTGTGGAGCGGGGGTTTGGGCCCCGGTCGGACATGCGGTCCATTCCCCGCATCAGGGCGCCTTCCACCCCCCTGCCGCCCTTGACTCCCGGGGGACACTCGGGTAATTTCACGCTTCGTTTTCAATCCGGAGGCATGATCGATGAGGAGACGCTGGAGCCTCATTCTGGGGCTGCTGCTCGCGTTAACTGTGAGCTGCGACACCACCCAACCGCCCCAAGGGGGCTCCCAGACGGCAGCGATCTCGGTTCGCGCGACAAACGCGACCGTGACCGCCTTCAACGTTTGGGACTTCTTCTTCGACGGAAGGTGGGAGGCCTGCGACGGCCCGACGCCTCCGGCCCAGTGCACGACCAACCCGTTCTGCGACTTCGGTCCGCTGACGGACATGAGCGGAGCGGGCTGCGCATCTCCCGACGCGACCCTCGGGTGTTGCATCCATGACGATGTGGCCGACGACCGGGACGGCGACGGCACGCCGGAGGTCTTCCAGTTGTGCCTGACCGACCCGTCGCCCCAGACGGCTTCGCCGGCCTCGGTGCCGCTGGACTACAGCATCCGGGTCACGCGCATTCGCGCCGACGGAACCGAAGAGCAGCTGATCGGCGGTACCGGCAGCTCCTTCGACTCAAACCAGACCCTTTACGATGAAGTTCCGCCCAGCGGCTCGACACCCCTGTGTCCGACCGCCGTGGTGAGCGACCCCATCACCTGCAGTTCGGGAGTGCTGTTCTTCCGCAACCCGCGCCGTCTGACCGCGGCATCGCGCACGGTGATGGCCAGCAACAACTGCCCCGGCTTCGACGCCGGCGAGCCGATGATCGGTGGACTGGCTCAGCCCTTCTCCTTTGAAGTCGAGTCCGGAGACACCATCCTGGTCGAGGCGCGGCGCGGCAGCACCATTCCCGGCGGCCTTTCCGTCACCTCCGAGCCGACCCTGGCGGTCGAAACCACCCTGGACGGTCGTGGCGTCGAGGTCCTCGGCACCACGTCGACGGGACCTGAAGCCGGGTCACCGCTCAGCTATTCCTTCACGGTCCGCTGACTTGCGTTCCGATAGCTTCCGTTCCAGAGAGAAAGAGAACCCGGGGGGGCCCATGAATACGGACCGCGTGTTGAAAACCGGACTGCTCGTCCTGCTGATGCTGGCCACCGCCGGCCTCTGCATGGCCCAGGACGATGGTGACGGTGACGAATCGAGCGACACCGGCTCATCCACGTCCAAGGGTGCCATGACCGTGACCGTCGAGTCCTGGACTTCCCAGCTCGCCGGGACCAACTACGTCGGCGCGACCCGCATCGACGAGGCGAACCCGCTGGACACGACCCTCATCGAAGTCGAGCACGGGACCCAGGCGCACCAGCGCTACCGTTTCACCTATCAGGTCAGCGAAGAGTTCGGCGGCATCGCGGTCTCGTACTACGACCACCGCGATTTCGAAGAGCTCTCCGGCAGCACGCCGGGCCGCTTCATCTTCGGCCAGACGCTGACCTTCCCGCTCCACGCCGGCTTCAACGATGACGGCCTTTCCGACGCCTTCTCCTACGGCGCGGAAACCAAGCTGCGCGACTTCCGCATCGACTACTTCCGCAAGCTGGCCGACAACGACAACTACAACGTCGAGCTCAACGCGGGCTGGCGCCGGGTGTTCCACGGACGCAAACAGGGTGCTTCCTACAGCGCCCTGGTCCCCGGACTGCCGCCGCTGCTTCCGCCGCTGTGCGATACCCCCGGCGGCGTCCCCTGCCCGACCACCCTCGATCCTCTCGATGACCGGGCATTCTCCGACTCGCAGTACAAGGCCCGTGGCCCGTCGATCGGCCTGCGCGCCGCGATCAACCTCCACGACAACAAGGTCTTCTTCGACGCCGAAGTCGGGGTGGCGTTGCTTCGCGGCGACGTCGACGTCGAGTACAACTCGACCACCCGGCGCTACGTGCTGCTGGATTCCGGCGGCAACTTCGAGCGGGTGCTCGCTCCCCCGTACTCGGAGATCGCCGAATTCGATCCGGACATCATCGTGCCGACCCCGCTTTTCCTGCGGATTCGCCAGGAAGACGTCTCGATCGGTCGCGTCGCAGAGAACGTCGGGGTCAACTCCCTGGCGGTCGAGGCCGCTCTCGGCATCCGCTGGAACGTCTGGACCCGTGCACCCAAGCCGGGCAAGCCCCGTCCCCAGGTCCTGGAACTCCGGGGCGGGATCCGTCTGAGCCGGCTCGATGATGCCGGAATCGACGTGCGCCCCGGCGAGGTGACGACCAACCCCAACGGCGAGATCGTCTCGGCGGGCGTGGAGTTCGAGCAGCGCTCGGTGCTCTACGAGGGCTTCTACGGCGGCCTGACCTACCACTTCTGATCGGCTTTCCGGCCGGCCGGGGGCACCCCTCACGGATGCCCCCGGCCCGCCAATTCGCGAGCGCATGAGCAGCCTGAGCGATCAACAGATTCGCGAAGCGCTGGGGCGAGTCCCCTTCCCCGGGTTCGATCGAGACGTGGTCTCGGTAGGTGCGGTTCGAGACGTGGCCGTCGACGGAGGCGCTGTTCAGGTGCGGCTCCAGCTCGGGCCCGGCTCCGAATCGGTGGTTGAGCCCCTGCGAGACTCCATCACCGCGGCCCTGAGCGCCCTTGACGGGGTCGAGAGCGTCTCGGTCAGCGTGACGACGCCTCAGGCGTCGGCAAGCTCCAGCGGCCTGCGTATGGCCGGCCAAACCCCCTCCGCCGCCGCAGCCGGTGGCGCCGATCCGGGCCTGCTTCCCGGCGTCAAGCACGTGATCGCCGTGGCCTCCGGCAAGGGGGGCGTCGGCAAGTCAACCGTGGCGGTCAACCTCGCGGTCTCCCTGGCACGCTCGGGCCGCCGGGTGGGGCTTCTCGACGCCGACATCTACGGGCCGTCGATTCCGCTGATGATGGGGGTCGACGAGCGTCCCCGCCTCGACGAGAGCGGGAACCGCCTGATCCCCTTTGAACGCCACGGGGTCCGGATGATGTCCCTGGGCTTCCTGGTGGAAAAGGACTCCGCGGTCATCTGGCGGGGCCCGATGGTGATGAAGGCACTGGACCAGCTCCTGCGGGATGTCGTCTGGGGCGAGCTCGATGTGCTGGTGGTCGATATGCCGCCGGGAACCGGCGATGCCCAGTTGACCATGTCGCAGCGGGTGCAGCTGGCGGGCGCCGTCATCGTCACCACGCCCCAGGACGTGGCCCTGGCCGATGCGGTTAAGGGGGTCGCGATGTTCCGCAAGGTAGATGTCCCCCTGCTCGGCCTCGTGGAGAACATGAGCTACTTCGCCTGCCCCGGTTGCGGTGAACGGAGCGACATCTTCGGCCACGGCGGCGGCAAGGACGCCGCCCGCCGTCTCGGTATCCCATTCCTCGGCGAGGTTCCGCTGCACCCGGCGATTCGCGATTCCGGCGACCGCGGCGAGCCCGTGGCCGCCGCGCAACCCGAGGGGCCCCAGGGGCAGGCCTTCAACCGGGTGGCCCACGAGGTGTGGAACAGCCTCGACGGCGATGGCGGGAGCGTGTTCGACCGCTTCCGCAAGAAGTTCGGGCGCTGAGTTCGCGCTATAATCGAACCATCCAAGCCTTTCCCCAGCAAGGAGATCCGCCGGTGCGTTCGATGCTGCTCGTTCTTGTTCTGACGTTTGCTGCCCTGACCGGGCCGCTGCAGGCCGCGGACGAGGCTGACTCCATCGCCGCCCTGGACCTCGCGATGCGCACCGCCCGTTCGATCCCCGAGCGGGCGCAACTCCTGGTCGACCACGCCTGGCCCCTCGACGTGACCCGGGACGACGAGGTTGTCCGCTTCGCTCGCAAGGAGCTGATCCAGTACGGGGAGCACGGCATGGACGCCATGGCCCGGCGGATTCGCGAAGTCGCCAAGGAGCAGACCAGCGAGATTCTCGTGACTATGATCGCCGCGCGGCAAAACACCGAGGCGACGCCGTCCGGCTACATCGTCGGCCTGGACGCCGCGCTCTGGTTCGGAAACGTCGAGGCCAAGCGCTACGCGATCGAACAGATCGGTCTCGGCCGGGTTTCCGGCCAGATGCTGGCGATCGTCGATGCGGCGCTGGAGCACCCGGAACTGACCGAAACAGCGGTCCGCACCCTGGCCCGCCTGAAGAACGAACGCGCTCGCTTCTATCTCAACGATCTGCTTCGGGGAGATGACTCCGAGGTGCGCGACCTGGCCGCCGAGGGCCTGGCGGCCATCGGTGGAGAGGCGCTCTCGCTGTTGCGCGAGGCGATGGGAGATCCCAGCGTCGAGGTGCGTGAAGCCAGCGCCCGGGCGGTGCTGCAGATCGCCAGTGTCGCGGATCTCTCCACCCTCCACGACTACTACGGAGGGTTTCCCGACGACGACCCGGACCTGCGGGAGATGGTTCGGGAGCGTGCGCTGTTGCTGGAGAAACTGCTCGAGGCCCACGAGACCGGAAGCGACGCGGTACCCACGCCGAACTAGTTCCCCCGGAGCTAGCCTCCGCCCAGCATTCGTTCCAGCCGCCCGACCCCTTCGCGGATCGCCTCTCGGGAGGCGGCGTAGGAGAGCCGCAGATAACCGGCTCCCGCCGCGCCGAAGGCCTCGCCCGGCACCGTGACCACTTGCTGCTCCTCGAGCAGCCTCCAGGCCAGCGCGGTGGAATCCCCGTGAGCCCGCACGTCGGCGAAGATGTAGAACGCGCCGGCAGGTGTGCCCGGATCGACGCCCGGTATCTTGCGCAGGAGCCCCTCCATCAGATCTCGCCGGGCGCGAAACTCCTCAAGGTACTCCCTTTCCGCCACTCGGCCTTCGGCGGAGAATGCCGCCACCGCGGCACGCTGGGAGATACTCGGCGCGCAGGTCGCCAGATGCTGATGCGCGGCGGTGATCTTCGTCGCCACCTCGGCCGGCGCCGCGGCCCAGCCGACCCGCCATCCGGTCATGCTCACGTTCTTCGACAGACTGGACACCACCACGCCGTTGCCCGCTCCGGTCTGCCAGGGAAACCCCGCCGGCCGGTCGTACACGAAGGCGGCGTAGACCTCGTCGGAAATCCATGAGATGCCGCGGGAAGCGGCCAGGTCGGTCAGCGCTCGCGTGGTTTCGGGATCGGTGACCGCGCCGGTCGGGTTCGACGGCGAACAGAGCAACAGGACCCGGGTCCGCGGCGTGATCAACCCGCCGATCTCGTCGGGATCGGGGACGAAACCACGCTCCGCCCGTAGCGGGTACGTACGCGGGACTGCGCCCACCAGCCGCGCCACCGTGGGATAGGCCGGATAGCCCGGATCGGGCAGCAGCACCTCGTCCCCGGGGTCGGTCAACGCCAGGAAGGTCGCATAGAGCGCTTCCTGGGAGCCGACGGTGACGACCACTTCTTCGGCCGCGGAGACGAAGCCCGGGTAGTTCGCGGCGATGTGCTGCCGCAACTCCGGATCCCCTGCGGTCGTGGTGTAGCCGGTGCGTCCCTGGTCGATCGCCGCGTGCCCCGCCTCGGCGACCACTCCGGGAGTGGGCAGATCCGGCTGCCCCAACCCCAGGTTGATCGCCCCGGCCGGTGCGGCGTCGAACATCTGGCGGATCAGGGTGCGCTGCACCCCGGAGATGCGCTGCGAGAGGCGAACGCTCAACGCAGGGCCTCCTCCAGCGCCGATGCCGCGTCGGTGGATGGATCCCGGTACTTGACGATCATCGGCGCCTGGAGCTGCAGCCCGTGACGCTTGGCAAACGGGTTGTCCGAGGGGCGGGTGCCGGGAACCACCACCGCGTTGGGCGGGACCACCAAGGTCTCGCCGGGGCCGGCCCGGTAGACGGTCTCGTTGGGCAGGTCGTAGATCGGCACGCTGCGAGTCAGGACCACACCCGACGCCAGCACCGCCCCTTTTTCGACCCGGGTTCCTTCGTAGATACCGCACCCGCCGCCGACGAATACGCCGTCCTCGACGATCACCGGATGGGCGCCGATCGGCTCCAGTACTCCGCCGACCTGAGCCGCCGCGGACAGGTGCACGCCACTGCCGATCTGGGCGCAGCTCCCGACCAGAGCGTGGCTGTCGACCATGCTGCCCGCACCGACCCATGCCCCGACGTTGACGTAGGCCGGTGGCATGACCACGACCCCCTCGTCGAGGAAGGAGCCGCGACGCACCGAGGATCCTCCGGGAACGATCCGGACGTTGCGCCCGGAACCTTCGGGGCTCCAGGTGGGAAAGGTATCCCGGTCACGGAAGTGGAACGGTCCGATGGATTCTCCGGCGTTGTTGCCGTGACGAAAGCCCAGCAGGATCCCCTGCTTGACCCAGGCGTTGACCGCCCAGCCCCTGTCCGTCGGTTCGGCGGCCCGCACCTCGCCCGCTTCGAGCAACTCGAGCAATCGCTCCACCAGCGGTAGCGCCTCGGCCGCGGAGAGGCCGTCGCCGGCAGCTTCGATCGATGCGCGCAGGGCTTCCGGGCTCAACGGCGTGCCTCCAGTCCGGCGGCAGCCAGTGCGGTAGACAGCACCTCCCGGGTGTGTCCGGTCGCGGGCCCGAGGGGGGGCCGCAACCGATCGCTGCAGCGGTTCAACAGCCCCATGGCGGTCTTGACCGGCACCGGATTCGACTCGACGAAATTGGCCCGCATCAGGGGCAGCAGCCGGTAGTGCAGTTCCTGAGCCCGGGTGTAGTTGCCCTCGAGAGCAGCCTGGATCAGTGCCGCCATCTCCCCGGGGGCCTCGTTGGACACCACCGAGATGATTCCGTCGGCGCCGAGGGACACCGTGGGCAGCCCCAGCGGATCGTCCCCCGAGAGCACCGAGAAGCCCTCGGGCCGCCCGGCGATGATCGTGGCGATCTGATCGAGATCGGCCGAGGCCTCCTTGACCGCCGTGATGCCGTCGATCTCGGCCAGCTCCAGGGTCAGTTCGGCGGAGAGGTTCTGGCCCGTGCGCCCGGGCACGTTGTAGACGACCACGGGAAGCGGCGTCGCCTCGGCCACCGCCTTGTAGTGGGCGATCATTCCCGAGCGGTTCGGCTTGTTGTAGTACGGCGAGACCACGAGCAGCGCCGTGGCGCCGACCTGCTCGCAGCGCTTGGCCGCCTCGACGGTGCGGCGGGTGTCGTTGCTCCCGCACCCGGCGACCACCGGCACCCGGCCCTCCACCGCCTGCACCATGGCCTCGACGACGGCGCGATGCTCGTCATCGTCGAGGGTCGCGCCCTCGCCGGTGGTTCCGCAGGGCACCAGGCCGTGAATACCCTCTTCCACCTGCCAGCGGCAGAGGTCGGCGTAGGACGCGAGGTCCGGCTTGCCGTCATCGCCGAAGGGGGTCACCAGCGCGGTCATCGCTCCGCGCAGCATGTTGCTATCCGCCACCGTTACCTCCAAGACGCGCCTGTCCGCGCTCGATCAAAGCGTCGATCACCGGCGTGAAGTCGTGCACGCCGGTGCGACCGAGGATCCACTCGCCCGCCAGCACGGCGCCCAGTGCGAACACCGAGCGGCTGCGGGCCTGATGAGTCAGGGTGATGTGGTCGTGCTCACCGTCGAAGCCGACGGTGTGGGTGCCGGGTTCGTAGCCGGCCCGGGTCGCCGATACGTGAAAGCTGCCCGCGGGCAGCCCGGTTGCCGCCGCGCCCGGATGGGCCTCGGCGCCTCCGCCATGCCGTGCGGCGACCCGGCGGGCCAGCTCGTGGGCGGTCCCGCTGGGAGCGTCCTTCTTGCCCCGGTGATGCATTTCATGGATGTACGGGTCGTAGAGCTCGATGCCGCCGAGCACGTCCATCGCGGAGTCGAGCACCCGGTAGAAGAGATTCATGCCGAGAGAGAAGTTCGGCGCGATGACCGCCCCGACTCCGGCCCGTTCCACCGACTGGCGCAGCCCCCGGCCCGGCGACCATCCGGTGGTGCCGCAGACGACCCGCAGGCCTGCCCGGACCAGCGCCTCGACGTTGGCCTCACTCTGGGAGGGCTCGGTGAACTCGAAGGCGACGTCCACGGCCGCGGGATCGATCTCGAGGGCCTCTCCGCGCTCCAGGCGGCCGGCCACGGTGTGGCCCCGCTCGAGCAGGATGGTCTCGATAGCGCGGCCCATCTTGCCGTAGCCCACCAGGTAGGCCCTCATTCCGCAGCCTCCTCGAAAAACTCCCGATGCAGTCGCCTCACCGCGCTCTCGAGCCCCGCGGCAGGGAACACCGCGCCGACACTGCTGGCGGACCCTCCGAGGCCGACCAACTCCGGCTCGACCTTGGCCAGGGCGGACAGCACCCGTCCGCGCACCTCGGTATCCGCCGCGAGCCCCGCCCCGACGATACAGAGGATCGCCCGCTCCCGTCCGACGTGGACCTCCACGTCACCTCCCAGGTCACGGGCGGCCTGTTCGATCTGGTCACGCTCGGGCAGGACGAGGGTCACTGCGACCTCCGACGAAACAACGAAATCGGGCACGAGCCCGCGGCGGTCGAAGGCATCCAACACCCGGGGCAGGAAGCCGGGATCGATCCGCATTCGCTTGCTCGCGACCCGCACAGTACAGACGCCGCGGCGACTGGCCACTGCGGCCAGCTTGGGCGCGTCGCAAGCCGGTTCCCCGAGAATCTCGGTACCCGTTTGATCGGGCTGCATCGAGTTGAGCACCCAGACCGGAATCTGCTGTTGAACCGCCGGCGCAATGGTCGCCGGGTGCAGCACCTTTGCGCCGTAGAAGGCCAACTCGGCGGCCTCTGCAAAGGAAACCCGGCGCAGCAGTCGAGCCTCGCCGACCAGCTTGGGGTCGGCGGTCATCAATCCGTCGACATCGGTCCAGATCTGGATTTCCTCGGCACCCATTGCGCACCCGAACACCGCTGCGCTGGTGTCTCCACCTCCCCGCCCGAGGGTCGTCGTTTCGCCGCTTTGAGTCGAACCGATGAATCCGCCGAGAACGGGCACCCGGCCCGCTTCGACCAGCGGCCGCAACAGTTCATCGCATCGCGCCCTGATGCCCGGCAGGTCCGGCTCGGCCGCGCCGTGACTATCGTCGGTGAGCATCACCTCACGGGCATCCAGCTTGGCGGCCGGCACTCCCCGTTCGGCAAAGGCCGCCGCGACGATACGGGAAGAAAGACGCTCGCCGAAGGCGAGCAGGGTGTCGGCAGCGCGGGGAGTGACCTCGCCCAGGATCCGGATCGAGCGGAGCAGCTGGCGCAGGTCCTCGAACACCGCGTCGAGCGCCAGGTTCAGGTCGTGGCGCACGTCGTTGCGCTCTACCGCACCGCTGGCCGCCCAGCGATGGCGCCGCTCGAGGTCCGCCAGGGTGGGCTCGAGCCGCTCACGGTCTCCGACTCGGGAGGCCTCGATCGCCCGGACCAACAGGTCGGTCACGCCCCCCAAAGCGGAAACCACCACCACCGGCTTGCGATCCAGCCGGTCCCGCACGATGTCGGCAACGCGCACGATCCGTTCCGCCTCGGCGACCGACGTGCCGCCGAACTTCATCACGATCACCTGCCGTCCCTCCGCGGCAGCAACCCGCGAGCGGCAAGCAGCTCGGCGTTCAGCAAGGTGCCGCCGGCCGCACCGCGAACGGCGTTGTGGGACAGCACGACGAACTTGAGTCCCAGTAGCGGGCAGGGCCGCACGCGGCCGACCACGGCGCTCATGCCCTTGCCGGCATCCCGGTCCAGGCGAGGCTGCGGACGGTCCGGCTCCATGCGGACCTCGACCGGTTGTGCCGGAGCGCTCGGGAGGCCATCCCCTTCGATCTGTCCCCGCCAGGCACGCAGGGATTCAATGGCGTCCTCGGGGGAGGGATTCCCTTCGAGTTCGACGGAGACCGCCTCGAGATGTCCGTCGATGGTCGGCACGCGATGACAGTGGGCGGACACCGGGATCGATATCTTCCGCACGGTTCCGCCGTCACGATCGCCGAGAAGTTTGCTCAGCTCCTCTTCGAGCTTCTCCTCCTCGCCGGGAATGAACGGAATGACGTTGTCCACCATCTGCAAGGCCGACGGCCCCGCCGTACCCGCACCGGAAACCGCCTGCATGGTCGAAACGAACAGACGCCGGATGCCGAACGCCCGGTGCAGCGGCGCGAGTGCAAGCACGAGCCCGGTGGCCGAACAGTTCGGGTTGGTCACGATGAATCCGCCGCCATGTCCTTGATGCTCGACCATGGCCAGGTGATCGGCGTTGACCTCGGGCACGACCAGAGGCACGTCCGGCGCCTGTCGAAAGGCGGAGGCGTTGCTCACCACCGCGAAACCCGCCCGGGCAAACTCCGGTTCGACCTCGGCAGCCACCGGTCGATCCAGGGCCGAGAACACCAGGTCGCAGCCGTCCAGGGCGGCGGGGTCGCACCGGGTGACGGTCATGCGGGAAACCGGATCGGGCATCGCGGACCCCAGGACCCAGCCGCAGGCTTCGCCGTAGGTTTTGCCCGCGGAACGTTCCGATGCCGCGAGGCCGGCAATCTCGAACCAGTCATGGTTCGAAAGGCCCTCGATCAGGCGTTGACCGACGAGGCCGGTGGCCCCCAGAATCCCGACGCGGTAGCGCTGCAAGGTCTGTCTCTCCGCGGGTCCCGGCCGATCCGGAACCTACGGTCCCCATGCTATATTGTTCGCTTCGACCTTGAAAGGAAGGCCCTGAGGAGTCGACGTGGCCACGCCGAAACCCGACGCAGATGAGCGGCCCTGCAGCCGGCCGGAAGCCCGTCCCCAACCGGGGGATGACTTCTTCTGTCTGCGCTACGGCGTCTGGTATGCCTCCCTCGACTGCGCGGTGCGCACCCGTTTCCGCACCTCGGCTGGATGCCTCGACTGCGAACAGGGTCGCTTCAACCTGAAGCGCCACCAAACCCGGGTCCTCGAGTCCCGGCTGCGCTACGTCCCCTGCGACTGATCACCCGCCCCGCATGAGCGTCGTACTTCCTTCCGACATCCGGGGACTGGTCTTCGACCTGGACGGAACACTGGTCGACTCCTACGCCGCCATCGGCGAAAGCCTCAACCACGCGCGACACTGCTTTGATCTGGCCCCGCTCTCGGATGTCGAGGTTCGTCGCACCGTCGGCCGTGGACTGGAGTCGCTGATCGCCGACTCCCTGGGAGCAGACAACGTGGCCGAGGGGGTGCGCCTTTTTCGCGAACGCTACGCCGAGGTCTTCGCCGGCGCGACGCACCTGCTGCCGGGAGTGGCGGAAGCCCTGGCGAGCCTGGACAAGCGGGATCTCCCGATGACCGTGGCCAGCAACAAGCCCGCACGATTCGGCCGGGCCATCGTCGAGAGCCTCGGGATCGGCCACCACTTTGCCGATGTCCTCGGCCCCGACATCGTCGGTTCGACCAAGCCCGAGCCGACCATGATTCGACGCTGCCTCGAGCTGATGGGGGTCGCCCCGCATCAGGCGCTCTACGTCGGCGACATGGTGCTGGACGTCGAGAGCGGGCGGCAAGCCGATGTCCATGTCGCCCTGGTGGAAGGGGGCTCTTCCACCCGGGAACAGCTCCTCGCCACGGGCGAGCCGGTCTTCGCCAGCCTTGCCGAGCTCCTCCCCGCCCTGGCACCGGGCGGCTGAACCGCCCCGTGACCGCCCCGTGACCGCCACATTCAGGGCCCTCTTGTCAGAATGCCCTCGATCGGCGTATAAACGACGCGGAGGGTGCTCACTGAAGGAGGAATCGTGATGCGTAAGCTGATTTTGCTGGCCCTGGTGGCCGGCCTCGCCGCCTCGACCGGCGTCATGGCTGAGGAAACACCGCCGCTTTCCGATCTGGTGGAAGAGACTCACCGTCAAAACGGCGCAATCCGCATGGAGCAGCTCCCCTTCCTCGAGAAGGAGAGCATTGAATTGCCCCTGCCGGGCCCGATCGCGATTCCGGGACGTCCCACCGTGATGAGCGGTGATCGCATGAGCAGCCCGCTCAGCGGACTGGGCGGCGGTAACGGCGGCAAGATCGAAGTCAAGACCGTGGCCAAGGCCGAGGCCGAGATGAAGAGCCTGATCCGTCTCCTCGAAGAGGGCGACGAGTAGGCCCCGCTCGAACACCCACGTTCGATCACAAGAAAGGCCGCGGAGCAGAGCGCTCCGCGGCCTTTTTCTTTGCGGGGCTTCTTTCCTTCCCGGGCTTCTTTCCTTCCCCGGCTTCCGGACTTCTCAGCGCTTCTTGGCTTCCCGCTTGTCCGTTCGTTTCAGCAGGTATGCGCTACGGGCCATGATCTCCCACACCCCCAGCTGGTCCTCGGGCAATCCCTTGGCCGTGGGACGCAGGACGAAACCGTCGCCGTCGGGATGGACGTAGACCCAGGTGCCGTCCTCCCGGTGATGCACGCTCTCGGCGCGGTAGGCCCGAGGGCGCTTTTCCCGGAGCCAGCCGCTGTCCGCCGCCCCCTCCGAGGCGACCTCGACCAGCAGCGGATCGCCGGGGTCGAGTCGCTCCAGTCGACCGAAGCGGCCGCCCCGTTTGCCGATCAGCTGCACCGGAAAGCCGTCCCGGGTTCGCAGCGATGCGACCGGCCACCAGTCCTTGGGCAGGGACAGGCGCAACCCGGGCACGCCGAGATATCCCTCGGTCAGCGGGTGTGCTCTTCGCTCGCTGCCCCGGAGGGTGTCGAACTTGATGCCGAACCGTTTCGCCGGATCGATCGGCGGCGGAGCCGGCGACTCCCCTGCTTCGCGCCAGGTTGCCGGAACCCAGTACAGCGCCAGGGAGGTGCGCCCCTCGCTCACCGGGAGACCGATCTCGACGCCGGCGCCGGAGCAGAGCATGCGGAAGACGACCCAGTCCCCGAAAGCCGGCTCGTTCCAGCGTTCGGCCCGGCCGTCCTGGCAGTTCGTCCAATCCTTGATCAACGGGTACTCGAAGCCCGCCACCAGGGACGCGTCGGGGGCGCCTCGTGGGGCGCTCTTGCCGGGGAACCAATCGGCGTCCGGTTCGCTGATCCGGGCGACGTAGCCTGCGCGGCTCAGCCCGCCCACCACAACCGGCTTGTCGTCCCGATCGACGAACGCCCCGCGGAACCAGAGCAGCGCATCCTCGACCGGGCGGGGCGTGACCAACCCCTCGAAATCCAGCCGGCGCAGGCGAAACCCCGGAGGCAATCCGATGGTGAAGTCCGGCCCCTCGGCGATCTGCCAGGGATCGTCGCTCTCCCGGGCATCGGCGGGAGGCACATCGAGGGTCGGCAGCGAAACCTCGTTTCCGGCGCCCACCTGGGGCACCCGCGAGAAGGCCTCGGGAATCAGCTCGATTCGTTTGACCGCCGCGGCCAACTCCCGGCGCAGACTGTGGTGGCCGGCCATGCCGAAGCCCCCGTCCCCGGCCACGCCGAGCACACCGAGACGGAAGCCTTCGCCTACGGGCTCCTCCCACCAGGTGGCCGGGTGGGCGCCCAACTCCCCGGCGATCCGTCCGTGCCAGGCGATCCGCAGCGGGGCCGTCTCCGACGGGTCCGCGACCCGCTCCTCGACCTCGAACCCGGGGATCGATACGGCCGGACCGTCATCCGGCGGGCCGGGAATCTCGATCGGGTAGAAGGCCAGCAGGCTGTCTCCGGGCCAGCGCCGGACCACCATCAGCGGACTGTCGGGCCGGTCCGGCGGAAGCGTCTGGAACCAGCGCCGATCTGTCTGGATCGTGACCGCCCCGGCGGCGAACAGGTACGGGCGGGCCGAGGCGAAGATGGCGTCCAGTACGGGAGCGCTGTTCTCCCGTGCAGCCAGCGCCGCCAGCACGTCCGCGGTCAGATCGCTTTGCAGGTACGCCGTCTCGTCGTCAGCGAGCAAACCGCTGCCGGCCGGTGTGAATCCGCAGAGCAACAAGCAGAAGAGGGTAAGCAGCGGGCGCCGCTGCGCCGCGAAAGGGCTAGTTCGGGGCGTCCTCGCTAGCGGAGGATGCGTTCTCGGAGGCTGCAAGGGCGTCCTCCAGCCGCTTGAGCTCCGCCTCCAGGGCGGCGGACCGGCGGCGGATGCTGTTCAGCTCGCTTCGAGTCCGTTCGATCCGCTGTCGGAGGCGCGAGCGTTCGACGGGGACAGAACCCGTCGCCCCAGGGTATGCCGCGACCACCTCGGCAGACAAGCTCCGAGGTTTCCCGCCGCGGATCACATGCAGCTCCAGGGAACCCTGGACCGCCTGCTGGATCCAGCGGGAGGTCTGAAGGTCCCCCTCGCGCTCGACCAGCTGCTCCCCGACCTTGACCAGCACGTCGCCGACCTCGACACCGGCCCGGCCCGAGAGGCTCCCTTCACGAACCCGGGTAACCAGGACGCCGGCCCCCTCGGGAGCGCCGTAGTGCCGCCGGAGTTCAGGCGTGATGCCCTCGACACGGGCCCCCAGGAGCCCTGATTCGCCGGGGGGGAGCCGCAAGCCGGCCACGGCCAGCTCCCGAATCGGCGTCTGGGAACGTTGGACCTGGAACGGCCGGGGTGCCGCCAGCACCTCACGCCTCAGCCGCTCGCCGTCGCGCAGAACCTCCACCCGCACCGCTTCGCCGGGACGGACCTCACGCAGGGCTGTTCCCAGGGCATCCGGCCCCACCAACTGTTCGCCGTTGACCGTCAGCAGCAGGTCGCCATCCCGCAGGCGCACCCGGGACGCGGGGCCTCCGGGGACCACCGCGACCACCTGGACGCCACCGTCCACGGCATCCCGGACCAGGACACCGAGCCAGGCGGTGCCCGCCGATTGCCCGGTGGCCTCGGTGGTGGCGATCTCGGCCACTTCGGGCTCTGCGGCCCGGGCAGAGGCTGAAAGCCCTGCCCAAGGGTGGGCGGAAAAGGCGAAAATAAGGGGAAGGAGCAGGGTCATCCGGCCGAACGGGCTCACCCTCGACTCCGCGGGCGCGAGCTTCAAGGTCTTGTCTCCCATGGCTGACACACCCCTTGATACGGCCGAACCTCCGGAAAGACGTACCCGCGCCCTCAGCCGGAGCGAACCAGCGGCGCCAGGAGTTCCGCCTGCCAGCGCCGGAGGTCGTCCAGCTCCAGGGGCGCTTTGCCGTCGTCCAACCGTCCCTGGATCGTCTCCATGGTCTCACGGTTGGCCAGCAGCGTCGGGTCCAGGTCCAGCTCCTCGGCCACGGAATCCCGGGCCTTCATCAGCTGCTTGACCCGTCCGTCGAAGCCCTCGGCCCGAATCGGCCGCGGCTTGCGGTCGAAGCTCGGCAAGCTGTCCAGGTCGGCACCGGCCGCCGCCTCGATGGCCGCCAGGATCGCCTCGGCGGCCGACGGACGCAGCCAGTTGCGCGGCAACCCTTCGACCTCCTGGAGCTGGCCTCGCCGGCGGGGGCGCACCCGGGCGAGCTCGACGAGCACCGGATCCCGCATGACCTTGAACACCGGCACGTCACGCTCCCGGGCGCGGGCATCCCGCAGCGTCCAGAGCTCCCGGAGTGCCGCGAGCCCCTCCCGCCGCAGGCGCCGGGCACCCTTGACCCGCATGAAGGGCTCTCCCTCTTTGCCCCCCTTCCAGCGCACCTGCTCGAGCCGCTCGAATTCCTCCCGGGCCCATTCGGTCCGCCCCAGCTCGCGAAGTTTCTCCTCGAGCAGGCCGACCAGCCGGTCCAGGTAGCGGGTGTCCATCACCGCGTAGCGGATCATCTCGTCGGACAGCGGCCGCCGAGACCAGTCGGCCCGCTGAAAACGTTTGTCCAGCGTCACGCCGATGTGTTTGTCCAGCAGGGCCGCCAGGCCGAAGGCGCGTTCTCCGGTCAGCCGGGCGGCGATCATCGTGTCGAAGACGCCCCGAACAGCGAAGCCGAAATCCCGATCCAGGATGCGCAGGTCGTAATCTGCCCCGTGAAGAAGCTTCGGAACCGCCGGATCCTCGAGCAGCGGGCCGAGAGCCTGGGGGGCCTCCCCTTCCAGGGGATCGAAGAGATAGTCCTGCCCGCCGAAGCTCAGCTGGATCAGGCAGACCTTCTCCTGGTAGTGGTGCAGGGAATCCGCTTCGGTGTCGATGGCCAGCGGCCCGTTCCCCACCCGGGAGACCGCCTCGGACAGCTCCCGATTCCCCGAGATCCAGCGTACCTCGTCACTCATCATCGAGGACGTTAGAGGGCCCCGGGCGACCCGTCAAGCCCGGCTCCCGAGGCTGTTTTCCGGCCCTTTTCAACATCGGGCCCGCGCGCTATCCTGCTTTCTTTACTAAACGTTGATTCCGCGCTGCCCGATGCCGGGACGGCCGACGAGGTGGGGGCATGGACAATCCGAGGGGTACCGATCTGAGCGCGCTGGGCCTCGAGGGCGCCACGGGCCGGACACACTGGAACCTGCTCGAACCGCAGCTCTACGAGCACACCATCCGGCGCAACGAGGGCACCATCGCCCGCGGCGGCGCGCTGGTGGTGAGCACGGCGCCGTACACCGGCCGGTCACCCAAGGACAAGTTCGTGGTCCGCGACGCCTCGGTGGAAGAGAACGTCGCCTGGGGCCCGGTCAACCAACCGATCGAGCCGGCGGTCTTCGACGCGCTCTACGATCGGGTCCGTGACCACCTCGCCGCTCAGCCGGACCTCTACGTCGAGGACCTCTATGGCGGCACCGACGCGTCTCATCGGCTTCCGATTCGACTCGTCAGCGAGAGCCCCTGGCATGCGATGTTCGCGCGGAACATGTTCGTGCGCATCGACGACGACGCCGAGCTGGCCTCCCACGATCCGAAGTTCTCCATCGTTCACGCTCCGAGCTTCCGCGCCGAACCGGACCGGGACGGCACCCGCTCCGAAGCGTTCGTCATGTTGAACTTCACCCGCAAGATCATCCTGATCGGCGGAACGATCTACGCGGGCGAGATCAAGAAGTCGATCTTCACCCTGTTGAACTACCTGCTCCCGCTCCAGGGCGTGTTGCCGATGCACTGCTCGGCCAACGTGGGCAAGGGTGGAGACACCGCCCTGTTCTTCGGCCTGTCCGGCACCGGCAAGACCACACTCTCCGCCGACCCCGAGCGCCCGCTGATCGGCGACGACGAGCACGGCTGGAGCGACCACGGCGTCTTCAATTTCGAGGGCGGTTGCTACGCCAAGATGATCCGGCTCAACCCGGACCACGAGCCGGAGATCTACTCCACCACCCAACGCTTCGGCACGGTGCTGGAGAACGTCACCATCGACGAGGTCAGCCGCAAACTGGATCTCGACGACGCCAGCGTGACCGAGAACACCCGCGGTGCCTATCCGGTGACCCACCTGCCCAACGTGGTCCTCGACGGCCACGCCGGGCACCCGCGCAACATCGTGTTCCTCACGGCCGATGCCTTCGGCGTGCTTCCTCCGATCTCCCATCTCGACCCGGCCCAGGCGATGTACTTCTTCCTTTGTGGATACACCGCCAAGGTCGCCGGCACCGAACGAGGCATCACCGAGCCCAAGGCGACCTTCAGCGCCTGCTTCGGCGAGCCGTTCCTGCCGATGCACCCGACCCGCTACGCCACGATGCTCGGCGAGAAGATCCGGGAGCACACCCCCAAGGTCTGGCTGGTCAACACCGGATGGACCGGCGGGGCCTACGGTACCGGCGAACGGATCGCCATCCCCCATACCCGGGCGATGATCCGCGCCCTGCTCGACGGGAAGATCGACGCCGCGAACTGCAAGCCGGACCCGGTGTTCGGGCTCAATATCCCGGCCGAGGTGCCCGGCGTTCCCGGTGAGTTGCTGAATCCGCGCAACACCTGGAGTGACGGCGACGCCTACGATGCCCAGGCCAAGAAGCTGGCGGGGATGTTCAGGGAGAGCTTCGAGCGCTACGCCGACCAAGCCAGCGACGAGGTCAAGGCCGCGGCCCCCAAAGGCTAGGACTGCGGCTCGGACCCGGACAGCGTTCGGAACTACACCTTTCGCTTGAGAAAGTCGGAGAACGAGCCGGCCGCCGTTTCCCCGCCTGCTCCCTCGCCGTGCCCCGTTCGAAGCACCCCTGCCGCCTCCGGGGCGCCCGACAGCACCGCCGCGTAGTGGCTCTCATCCAGTTCGCCGTAGACCAGGCGGATCCGGGCGTCCCCCGCTCCGCTCTCGGCGTCGATGAAGATCGACGGCTCGTAGCGCCGGAGCAGGAACTGGCGGTTGATCCACTCGACCCAGAACGAGGCCTCGAACCCCGAGTCCTCGGGCTCCTCCGACGCGGGCAACACCAGGGTGACGCCGCTGCCGTTGTGGCGCTTGATTCCCCCCAGCGCCTCGGGGAGGTCGACGAGCAGGCCTCCGAGAGTCGCCCCGTCACTCCGTTCGAAGATCCGCGACATCGAATCCTGCAGCGCACCCTGGTAGGGGCCCCGAAGATCCCCCGGCGGCAGCGGCGCCGGGATCTCCGCCTCGTCCAGGCGGCCTTCGAGGTCGGCATGGCTGGCGGCCCCGTGAAGCGCCTGCCACTCGTCTTCAAGAGCTTCCCAGACCGGGCCGAGGCCGAAAGGCAATAAGGCGAAATGGCGGCCGTACAGCCGCCGCGGGATATGGGTCAGGACCACCAGCGGGTAGGGCCGGTTGGCCTGGTCGTGGCTCCCCGCGATGACTCCTGCGCAGACCTCCGGCGACCCGGGGGGCGCGATCAGGAAGCGCTGCCCCCGGGATTCGAGGAAATCCGATTGCTCATCCCCCTCGGTCGCCAGGGCCCTCCCCTGGCGTAACCACTCCCGGAAGCCTCGGGACGACCGCTGGGAAACGCCCCGTTCGACGTGCTCACGCCAACAGGGCACCTTGCCGAAACAGCCGAGCGGTAGGTACTGGTTCGCCATGGCCTAGTCGGTGTGGGCCGCCGGCGGTGAAGCCAGCCCGTCGCCGAGCAACCCGATCAGGGTCGCCGCGTCCTTCCCGGTCCAGCGCAACTGGAAGTCGATGGCGCCGACCTTCTTCTTGGAGATCTGCACCTCGGTGCGGTAGCGGAGTGTTCCGCCCTCTCCCGAAGACGCGCCCCCTCCGGCGGCCAGGGTTTTCAGAGGAGCCCAGGCGCCCTGCTCGGCCCCCATCTCGTTGGGCTCCATATCGCCGAAGTCCTTGCCGATGATCCGTTTGAAGAACCCCTTCCGTTCGGCCACGAAGGCCCGGACGAAGGCGTTGTCGCTCTTGTCGTCACCGAACAACTGGAACGTCCCGGACTTCGGCGGCGCGCCGGCCTGCTCCAGTTCGTCGCCGTCCCACTTCATCTCGGCGTCGCCACCGAGATAGATCCACAGGCGTCCGACCTGTTGATCCTTGCCCAGCTTCTCCGGTTCGAAGGTGATCTCGTCGACCTCGAGCCGGACCCGCACCGGCTTGAACCGATCGGTGTCCTTCTCGAACAAGGCATCGGAGATCTCGCTCGCCCGGGCGAACCAGGCGGAGGCCTGGGGGCCGAGCTCCGAGGAAACCTCACCCAGCTTTGACACGATGCCCGAGTCGCCGCCGAAGAGCGCGACCATGGTCTCGTCGTCGGCCAGCCCTTCGGCGCCGGGGTCACCGGCGAAGGGCATCAGGGCCCGGGTCTCGCCGTCGTAGATTCGCCGCAGCTCCGACCAAAGGGTCTTGGACAGGTTGTCGCCGCTGAGCACGAAGGACTGCGCCTCGTCGAGGGGCGCCATCAGCAGGGTCTTGAGCTTGCCCTGGGCCAGTCCCGGCCCCGCTTCCCGCTCGACCCATTTGATCGCCTGGGCCAGGGAGTTGTCCCCGGAACCCGCGGCGAAGCTCCTGCGGTAGCTCGAGTAGAACGCCGGATCTTCCTCGCACTGGGCCAGGTCGCCGGCGACTTCCGTCAGGCGGCTCTGGTAGTCCCCGAGCTTGGCGTCGGCGAAGTCGCTGACGCCACGCAGCGGTTCCAGCCGTGGCCCCAGGTCCTCGAAGGGAGCCGCGGCCTCGGCGGACACCGCGGCCAGCGCGGTGGCAGGTTTGCCCAGAAGGGTCTTGTAGTGCGGCGAGGTCCCACGGTCCTGCAGCCACTCCGACACGCCGCTCTTCCGTTTGGCCAGGGCCAGGGAGTCCAGGTAGCGCAGCCAGTTCGCGGTGAAGGAGGAGACGTAGCTCCCGATCTCCCGCCGGATCTCGGTTTCCTTGTAGGCCTGCTGGCTGCCGCTGGCAATACCGGCTTCCCCTTCCCAGCGGGCCATCCATTCCTCTTTCCTGGCCCGCCAACCGTCGGCGGTATAGGTCCCCGAGGGGAATCGCGGCGCCTCGAATCCGGCGAAGCTGGCCCGCCTGGGCCGGGGCGGAGCCTTCCGCCGCGGGGGAGCCGGAGCGGCCTGGGCCTGCCGTGCTGGCGCCGGCGCTTCCCGGAAGCCGATACAGGCTTCGCGACGGTAGCCGAAGGAGACCGCCTTAAGGGTCTCGAACTCCAGGCGGCGGAATCCGAGGGCGGGCATCTCGCCGCGGCAGGCGATGTTGTAGTTGGCCATCAACGCCTTGAGGTCCTCACCCTGGGTCTCGAGGGAGGCTTCCTGTTCGCCGAGGATCTCGTTGCGCTTGGCGTACTTGGCCGCCCGGTTCGCCACGTTGCCCACGGTGTCACGGCAGATCTGGAGCATCTCCTCCTGCATCGCGAAGTTCTGGATGTCGGGCAGGATCTCGTTGGCGAACTGCAGCACGCAGTTACGGGTGTCGCTCTCGCTGAGCTTCATCCCTTCGAGCGCATCCAGCGCCGTCTTGGCCTCGGGCTCTTCGGCGCGCAATTCCCGTAGGTCGGTTCGCAGGCTTTCGATGTTCTCGGCGAAGCGGTCGTACTCGGCCTGCTCCCAGGCCAGCGCGTCACGCAGCCGCTCGTCGCACTGCTGGAGCTCGGTCGGGCTGGCCGCGGCCAGGCAGGCCTGCTGGAAATCGCCGTAGCGCTCCAGCGCCGATCCCGAACCCTCGAGGTCGCAGTCGGAACGGATGCTGTCCACGATCGAGGAGATGCTGAAGCCGCGCAGCAGGCGCCCGGGTTCGCCCGAGGGGTCCCGCTGCACCAGATAGGCAAACTGCAGGCGCAGGTTGTCCCGCGGATCCTGGGCCGCGGCGGGGTTCTGCAGCCCCCAGACCCGGTCGAAGCCGGCCATGTCCTCCCGCACCGAATCGAAGCGCCGTCCCATGCGCAGCCAGACCACGCTCTGGAGCACATCGACCCGCTCGGGGCAACTCTCCCCTGCCGCGCCTCGCGCCATCGCCTCGGCACGCTCCAGAGTCGGCCGCAGGACCGAGCGGTCGAGCTGTTCGTGGAAGACATCGAAGGTCACGTCGGCCAGGTCGCCGGCCCGGCGCATGCCGAAACGCCGGAACGGATTGAAGCCGGTCAGGCGCCGGTGGTACTGGCGCAACTCGTCGGTCAGCGCCAGCCGGCGGCCGAGTTCGGCCGCGATCTCGCTTTCCCCCTCGCCCGACTCGAGCATCGTCCCCAGGTCCGGGGCGCTACGCAGGGTCTGCACGATCTCCGGCACCCGGCTCTGCATGCGGGAATAGGTGCCCTTGTTCCAGAACAGGGCAACGATCGAGAGCAGCAACAGCGTGCCGGCGATACCCGCAGGCAGGAAAGCTCCGATCATCGTGTTGCGCCGCTGGCGCCACCAGTGCCTGGCGGTGCGGCCGACCAGCCCCTCGTCGCCGACCATCAGGTCGCGGAACAGGTCGAGCAGGAAGTAGCTTCGCTTCGGCTCGTCCGAGGAAGAGGAGGAAGTCTGAACCGGGATGCCCAGGTTGCGTGCCATGTCGG
Source organism: Acidobacteria bacterium Mor1 (assembly GCA_001664505.1). Lineage (GTDB taxonomy): Bacteria > Acidobacteriota > Polarisedimenticolia > Polarisedimenticolales > Polarisedimenticolaceae > Mor1. The sequence goes on along the minus strand of CP011806.1, from coordinate 641,736 downwards.
ACATGGCGCGGCCGATCGGCGACCCCTCGCCCTGGGTTCCGCTGGTGAAGTAGAAACCGCGGAACACCGGTGTCTCGTTGGACGGATCCTGATGGAACAGGACCTCGGCGAAGGCGCTCAGCGGTGAACTCAGCCGCTTGAACTCCTCGGTGAACTGGAACAGGCGCCGGGAACGGCTGATCGCCGCCACGTTGCCGAGCATCTCCAACCGGTACTGCTCGAGCTGCCGCTGCAGCCGGCCGAGCCCTTTGCGCACCATGCCGCCGACGTTCTGGCGGTTCGGATCGTCGTTGCTCCAGCCCAGCATCTCGCTGCGCCGCTTGGCCGGCAGGCCGCGGAAGAAGTCGACGAAGCCCTCCACCAGGTCGGACTTGCTGACCAGCAGGTAGACCGGAATCCGGAACGAGAGTTCATGGTGCAGCAGGTCGATGCACTCGCGGATGTTGGCCGCCTGGTCCTGGATCTCCCGCTCGCTGAGCCCCAGCAGATCGTCGGCGGGCACCAGCACCACCAGGCCGTCCATCGGACGGCGACCGCGGTACTTGCGCAACAAGCGCAGCAGCTGTTCCCACTTGGCCTTCGATTCCTCGTTGACCCCTTCCTGGACCCACTTTCCCGGGGTATCCATGAAGATCAGGTCGTTGGTGAAGAACCAGTCGCAGGTGTAGGTGCCGCCGACTCCCTTGGTCCAATCCTTGCGCACCGGCAGGCCCAGCCCGGAGTTCTTGATCGCGACGGTCTTGCCCGCCGCAGGCCGCCCGATGACCAGGAACCAGGGAAGCTCGTAGATCGCGTTGCGGCCGCGACCCGCCCGGCGGAGCATCTCGAGAGCCTGGACCATGTCGTTGCGGATGCGCTCGAGCTCCTTGGGGTCGATTCCCCCGGAGTCCATGCCGGCCAGCATGTGACGCTCGAGCCAGCGCGCCCGCAGAAAACGGGTCAACCAGACTCCGCCCATGATCGCCAGGACGATCCCGACGGCGACCAGGGTGTAGATCAACGGTTCGACTGGCCGGTCGAAGGTCATCGACGCCAGCAGCAGCACGCCCACGGTCTGCACGATGAAGCCGGTTCCCAGGGGCCACAGCCAGCGGCGGAACCCCATCAGGAAGGCGGCAACCGAGAAGGCCAGGAAGCCGACCGCAACCAGGGAAGGCCAGAGGAAGAACCAGACGTTCTCGGCGATGAAGCCCTGCTTCTGACCCCACCACCCGGCGCCGAAGAGCGCACCGAGGGCGCCGGCGGGCACCAACGCGGCCATCAGTCGGCCCTTCACGATTGCACCTCCTGAAGACCGCGGAGCACCTTCTCGGCGGGATCGGGACTGACCCCGGCCCACCAGAACAGGAGTACCCAGACCACCAGGGCGAACCCGACAATGCCGAGACTGGCCCACAACCACCACTTCGGCGGCGGCGGCACCTCGTCCTCGACCGGAGCCGCTTCCCGATAGGCGTCACCGAACAGGAACTCCTTGCGGTCCATGCCCGCGGGGTTGATCTCCCGCAACAGCCCTTTCTTGATCTCGTCGATCTTGGCCGCCTGCTGCGCCGGCTCCATCTCGGCGAACTTGCCGCGGAAGCCCAGGGCCAGACAGACCAGGTAGACCTCTTTCGCCGCTTGCTGGCGGTCTCCAAGGGCGTCTAGCCGGCGATAGAAGTTGACGCCCCCTTCGGGGTCCTGGTGGATCAGGATCGCCAGCGGTTCGGCCGCCCAGTTGGTCTTGGCGGTCCAGGCGGAACTCAGGACCTGTTCGTCGATGAAGAGCGCGAGGGCATAGGCAGCCGCCGACGCATCTTCACGTTCGATCCCGTTGTCCTCGGCCTCCTGCTCCAACCGGCGCAGGGAATCCACCACCTCCTGGCGGTACTGGGCGTAGGTCGGCTCTCCGCCCCCCTCTTCCCGGGGCAACATCGAGGCGAAGCCGAAGACCGGCGTGCAGAGATCCATCAGGTTCTTGCGCCGCTTCGTCTCGGGCTTGCGGCCTCGCGAACGCCGGGAGGACGGCCGTGGCGCCGCCTCGTAGGGCGCTTCCTCCTCGACCGAGTCCTCGTCGTCGAGGGCACCCCAGTCGAACTTGCCACCCCGGGATTCTCCCGCGGCCGCACCGCGGCGCCCCCCGGAGCGCTTGCGCCGGGACTTCGCCGGGGAATCGTCCTCGTCCCACGAGTCTTCCTCGTAGGTCTCTTCCTCGAAGGATTCGTCTTCGAACCGCGGCCGGCGACCGGGCCGGCGGCCCCGTCCACGGGAACCTCGGAAAGCCATGGTCACTCCTGAGCCCCGAGGGGCCTATTCCGGCAACACCATGATGAGATTGAGTTGGACGTCCTCGGGTGCGTTGAGGATGAACACCGTCAGACTCCCCGCAGGCACCACGTGGGTGCCCCACTCCTCGTGCTCGGTCTTCATGCGAAAGAAGGTTGCCGTCTGGCCCGGCGGCAACTCCGGCGGCGGGCCCGGCAGCAACTCGGTCGGCACACCCGGGAGCGCGAAGTCGCGCAGGGTCGCCAGGCGGTCCGGATTGCTGATCTTCGCCCCCATCAACATCACCCGCAGACGCGGCTGCGAGTCGTCGGCGTGAACCTCCAGGAAGAAGCGCACCCCGGCAGCCTTGGCCTCGTCGGGCAGCGCCACCTGGTAGAGATCTTCGCTCCTGGACATCGGCACCCGGCGGAAGGGCTCACGCAGTTTGACCTCGGTCAGCTCGAACACCCGCTGCCGCAACCACTCGAACACCGCCATCGGCCGTCGATGGTCGTAGTGCGGGATCTCGTCGGAAATCTGGCCGCTCTTTTCTCGGTAGTAGAGCGCACCGCAAAGCCGGGCAATCTCGTGATAGACCCGTCGGGGATGGACCTGGCCGTCTTGCACCATGTCCTTCAGGACCGGCAGGTAGCCCGAGAGCGCCTGGTACAGAATCTTGGGCTCGGGATCGGCGCCGGCCAGCTTTTCGCGCAACTCCCGCACGGTGAGGACGACCCGTTCGACCACCGCCCGGGCGCTCTCCCACAACGCCTCCGAGGCGGCGAGGACCAGGGTCGGCGGAGCGAAGTCCAGGTTGACCTTGACCGGCCGGGTGCGGTCTCCGGTGCGCTCGAGGCTCGCGATGGGCATGACCTCGAAACCGTTGGCCGGCTCATCGCCGAGGAACAGGCGCAGGTTGTACTGCAGCACCTCGATCGGCGCCGGATCCCGGCCCGCGTCCAGGTCGTAGACCTCACGCTGGGCCGCGATGAAACGGGTCTGGGCGTCCCCCCCTCCCGAAGAGGTCTGAGGCACCTGCTCCTCGGGCCGCCGAAGCCCGATGAACACCGTCAGCTGCTGCCCGACGTCGGACATCGCTTCTTCGAGCGAGCGGTTGGGGACCAGCGCGTTCCCCGGGGCGTCGACCAGAGTGCCGTCGGGCAGGATCGCCTGCAGCTCGCGGACGCTCAGCACGAAGTTCTGCAGCGACTCCTCGTCGAATTGCAGTTTCGTCAGCCCCCAGTTCTGGTTGTCCAGGGCGGCGAAGCGGGTCGCTTCCCGGGCCTCTAGAAACAGGTCGTGGTGCTGCAAGTGATGAGGGCGCATGAACAGGCCCTCGTTCCAGCGAATCGGATTGAGAAACTTCATCGATGATCACCGGCGCTCGGAGGACTCGTGCGCGTAGGGCCCCCGGAAATCCGGGCGGTCCATGTGGAAAAGCGGCGGAACGGGCTGGAAACTCTCACGGAAGGGTGCACCGCACCGCGTGGCGCGGCGAGGCCGCGGCGGTGCCCATGAGACGTGCGGTTGTGGCCGGCTGCCCCGCGGCTCGAAGGCCGTCGCTGGGGGAAATCGGCCCGGGTTGCCCGATTCATGACGGACGCGGAGTTTACTATATTGGGGTTGCTTTCGAACACCGCCGCTTCGGCCCGGGTTCGGGCAACCGACGACCCTGGAACTCGATGAGGATGCGCCATGAGCGTGAGCAACCCGGGAGGAGCCCAGAGCCCCGCAGACCGTTTGGTCGAGGAGCTGCTGGAAATCCATCGCCTGCATCGTTCCGACACGGCCAAGCGGCGGCACAGCGAGCTCTACCGGCATCTGGACAAGAGCCTGCAGTCCCTGGATCCTGCCGATGCGGACTCCACCCTACGGGAGATCAGCGGCAAGCTCAGGCAGCGCGACGCCGACGGCAACTCCGAGGTTGCACCTAGCGGGGAGAGCGAGCGCCTCAAGGCGGAGGTCGCCCGTCTCGAGGCCCAGGTGCTGCAGCTCCTGAAGGAAAACGAGGCGCTCAAGCAGCAACCCTCGTCGGCGACGGCGGGAGCGGACGACGGGCTCCCCCGTATCCGGGAGGGACTGAGCCGCTTCCTGCGCCGGGACGAGGTCCCCGTCGATGCCCTGGGCCTGCCCGACGACGACGGCCGGTTCTTCGAACTGGTCCGGGAGCTACTCCGCTTCGCCCTCGACTTCGAGATGATGGGGGTCAATCCCCTGCTCAAGGAGATCGAGGTCGACTCGATGAAGGGCATGGACACCCAGATGTGGACCGACCTTCAGCAGAACGTGCGCGACCGCTTCCGCGAGTGCCTCGACGGCAAGGAGGGTTCGGTCGATTCGCTGCGGGATATCCTCAACCACAACACCCGCTTCTTCATGTACCTGAACCTCTCGTACCACGATGCGATCCAGAAGGGCACCCAGTCGATGCTCACCGAACTCGAGCATCAGGCCATCCTCCAGGAGCACAAACAGCTCCTGGGGCATGACTACGGAGCGGCCTGGAAACGCATGACCGGGATCTACGACGACCTGACCTCGCGCCCGGCCCGGGACCTGTGGGAACAGTTCTTCCTGCCCCCGTTCCGGGACAAGCTCTCGGCCTACCTGGAGAAGAGCGGCAAGCGCTGAGCCGGCCGAACGCCGCGCTAGCGCCCGGCCCGGGCCCGGGCGTAGTCCCGAACCACGCTCAGCACTTCTGCAGCGGGACTCAGCGGCCGGACCATCCTCCGGCGGAGCCCCGAGGCCAACTCGTCGATGGCGGCGCGCGCCGCCTGCCACGGGGCATCCCCCTCGCCGCCGAGAGGCAACACGGCGCATAGCCGTAGGCCGAGTCCGAGGGCGGCGGTCGCCAGGGTTCCGTGCTTGCCGACCCAGTCAGGGAAGAACCCGCTGGTCGCGGCCAACCGTCGCACCTCTGCCGGCCCCTCGGCGGCGGCGCGAACCGGGTCCAGTCCCCGGATCTTCTCCTCGGCAGCGTCCCGGAAGCGGGCCGCCTTCTGCAGGTCCGACGGGTCGTCGAGCAACCATGCGATCCAGTAGGTGCCGGCGACGAACAGGTCCGCCGGGAGCTGCGCGCCACCCGCGCTTCGCATCTTCACCCCGGGCTGGCTCAGCCGGCCCAGCAGGTCCCGGGAGAGTTCCTCGATGATCTCCGGGTCCCGCAGGACCAGCCGGCAGATCTCCGGATAGCCCAACTCGACCTCTCCGTCGATCTCCCGGGCAGGGGCGTCCCCATTCTCGGGGATACCCAGCCGGATCGAACTCCCCTTCTCGGGAGGTTCGCTCAGCCGCTCGTCGGGGATGAAATCGAGGCGTACCTCGGTGGCTCCGGCCTGCTCCTTGCCCCGGGGCAGGCAAAGACCGGCGATCCAGTCCCCTCCCCCCCCTTGCCGGGAGGCCAAGTACTCGGGGACCCCCTCGGCGGCCGGCAGCAGGTCGCCAAGCTCGGCCCGTGCGTCCCAGAAGGCCGGGCGTAACGAGTCGCCGGGACCCGAATGGACCCTGAGGCGTCCGACACGATGGTCGAGCACGCCGTCGGCCGCCTCGGACAGTCGAGACACACCGGAGACGAGCTGGCGCAACATCTCCAGCTTGAGCAACAGCGTCTCGGCGATGAAGGCATCGGCGGATAGCGCGCCGTAGAGCCGCAGACGGGAGGCAGTCCGGAACCCGCCGCACTCGGCCCAGCGGCTACCCGACACTCCGGCGCGAACCTTCGACCAGGGTTTGCCCTCGACCAGTCGAAGCCAGGAGAGCATCGAAACATGGGTCGGTTCGGTGAGGACGCCGGACCACGGACCTCCCGCCAGCGGGCCTCCGACCGCCGGGTCCCCCCATGAGCGCTTCGAGGCATCCCAGCCGGCGGCGGGAAAAACCGGAGCGACGCTCCGCGGACGCCGTCCTGCGTAGGGCCGCAACAACCCCTCCGAGCCGGCGACCTTCCCGATCAGCTCCTGCTCGGCGTCCCGGCGGGAATCCCCCGCGGCGACGATGCGCAGCAGGCACCGCTCGGCGTTGCCCCCTCGTGCGACCTCGACGACCAGCCATTCCACCGCGGCATCGCTGTCGGCAATCACCTGCAGGCCGCCGGCCTCGTCGAGCAGTGGATGCAGGGATTCGTCGTCGCCCAGACCGAGACCTCGGGAGACCTCCCGGGCCAGCGGTGGCCCGGCACTCAGTTGCGGGGTCGCTTCACTCATCGCGTCTCCGGTCCTTCTTCCGCTCAGGGGCAGTGCGGGTTGAAGGTGATCCGCTGTCCACCACGAATGCGCCCCGGAGGCGGGACCGTTCCGGCACCGCCCGCACCCTGGAGCGCCAGCATCTTCTGTTGGTCCCCGCCGGGTACGGTGACCAGCACGTAGAAGGTAAAGCGCCGATTGTCGACCGGGAGCCGGTACTCACCACCGGGACCGCTGCGCACCCCGTCGGTGACCCCGCCGCCGAGCACCTCGGCGAACACCTGCGCCCCTTCGACCGGGCGGCCGCTATTCGGGTCACACACCACGCCGCTGAAGCCGGACCAGCTCGCCTCGAACTTCTCGATGGCGCCCTTCTGCCCGGTGAGCACCCGGGTCCGCTCCTCGAGCCGGCTTACGAGACCGGCAAACTGCCCGGCCTCCGCGTTGGGGTCGGAAGCCAACCCGGCCAGCGAATCCCGGGCGTTCTGGAGCTCGACCAGCTCCCGATCGATGCCGCTCAGCCTCGAACCGGACTCCGATGCCCGGAGCGACTCCGGAGAGGGCGGGTTCGCGGCCCAGTCGTCGCTGGCCGCGAGGGCTGCCGCCACGTCCTCTTCGGCCTGGCGGACCTGCCCGGCCCAGGCGTCGGCGGCGGCCGCCTCGTCCTGCCGCGCCTGTATCCGGCGCTGGAGGTCCCGCCGCACTCGGCCGGACTCGTTGAACTTGTCGGTCAGGCTCGCGCGATCGGCGCCTCCCGCGACCGCATCGTTGAGCAACTTGTCCGCCTCCCGGGCGCGGTTCAACGCCCGGGTGAGCTCGCGAGTACCCGCATCACCCCCTACGCCCGAGGCCTGGCGCAGCAGCTCGTCGGCCCGTTCGACCATCCCGGCGACGTCGACGACTTCCGTTCCAGGGTCGTCTCCGCCCTCGACCGGGGTCTGGTTCTGCAGATCGGCGATCAACTGCTCGTAGCGGGTGGCGATGGCGTCGAGACGTCTCGCCTCCTCCCCGCCTGCGTCGAGGCGGTCCAGCTCGTAGACCTTGTCGGCGACCCCGTCCAGGCGTCCGCGCACGGAGTCGAGTTGCTCGGCTGCGAGGCCGGCATCGAGTTCGCCGCGAATCCCGTCGAGAGCCGATTCCAATCCGCCGATGTCCGCGGCCAGTGCGGCCCGTTCGTCTGCGCTGAGCCCCCGGCCGGTGGTACCACCGGCATCCCCGCTTCCGGTTCCGCTCGCGGCGTTGCCGCCGGAATCGCCGCCGGCGACCGGTTCGTCCTTGCCCCGGCCCAGGGCGAACACCCCGATCAGGATCAGGATCACCAGGGCGGCTACGCCGCCGCCGATCATCAACAGCTTCTTGTTGCCCCCTTCAGGGGCGGGCCGCGCCTCCCGGCGCAACTGCTCGATACGCTCCAGCGCGGGCTCGAGGCCGGGCTTGCCCTTGCATCGGCCCTCGATCTCATCGAGCATCTGCAACGCCGGGGCGAACTTACCCTCCTCGATCATCGCCCGGGCTTCCCGCAGCTCCCGCTGCACCTGGCGTTTGTCCGCCTTCGACGATTGGCCCGCAGCCGGCTCCTCGACCGCCGCAGGTTTCTTCCGGGAAGGCTTCTTCTCCGCAGGCTTCTCGGCGGGCTTCGCTGCAGATTTCCTGGGAGCCTCTTTCTTCTTCGAGGGTTTCTTCTCGGCCGGCTCGGCCTTGGGTTCCGGTTTCGACTCGAGCTTGGGTTCCGGTTTCGGGGCCGGCGGGTCTTCTCGAGGCAGGGCGGGCGCAGGAGTGCTCGCCGCAGCTTTGGCCGCCGCAGCCTTGCTCGCCGCAGCCTGGACCGCGTCGCGGCGATTGGCGATCTGTTCCTTGACCCTGGCGAGCCGCGTCCGCAGCTCGGCGGTCTGAGGCATGTCCCGGTCGGCCAACAGCAACCGGTCCAGAGGTTCCTCGACCTGAGCGCAGGCATCTTCAGCCAACTGCAGCCCGCCGTTGCCACCGGCGTCGAGCTGGGATTCCGCCTCATCGAGCCCGAGGGATGCGCGCTCCAGCCAGTCTGCGATGCGGCGATCCTCGTCCTTCGAACGACGAGCGGTCTCCTCCAGGCGGGCGATCTCCGAACGGAAGTGTTCGAGCAGCGCCACCAGGGTCGCCTGGGCCTCCCGCGCCTCCTGGTGGTCGGCGTCGACGGCAAGCGCCCGGCGGAAGGCACGGTCCGCCTCCTGGGCCTCCAGCTCACCCCGCCGCAGGTCGTCGATCTGATCACCGACCACACTTTGCTGGGCCGAGGCCAGGAGCCCGCGCCCCTCTTCAACCGCCTCCTCGACCACTCGCTGATTGCGTAGCCCCTTGTCTTCGCGCCGGGTCAGGGTGTCCCGCAGCAGTCCGATGCGGTCCCGCTGCTCTCCGGCCCGGGCGCTCCCGGGGTCGATGGCCAGTGCCCGTTCCGCGGCGGCACCGGCCCTTTCCAGGCGATCCCGCAGACCGTTCCAGTCGGGGGCGGACTGTTGTAGCCCGGCATCGACTCCGTCGATCTCTTCCTGGGCCTCCCGATACGCCTGATCCAGGTCGCGCCCACGGCGCTCCACCTGGGCGATCCCGGACTCGGCACGGCGCGCGAGGGCCTGAGCCTCGTCGTGCCCCGGATCTTCCTGGAGCACCCGGCCGATCATCTCCAGCGCTTCGTCGAAGGACTGACGAGCCCGCAGGCTCTCGGCGACCCCCTTTTGCGCCAGGGTTTCCCCCTGGGCCAGAAGGTCTTCCGCATGCTGCAGATGGCGCCCGACCACCTCCCGCCGCTGATCTCGCTCGGCCTTGCGCTGCTGTTCCCGGTGTTTGAGATCCGCCCGCAGCCGCGCCGACTCTTCACGCTGAGTGGCGGTCAGCTTCTCGTCGCCCCCCAGCCCGGCGACCTTGGCCAGCTCGTCGTCGACCTGATCGAGCAGACTCAGCGCCTGGTCGAGCTCGCCGGCAGCAGAAAGGTCGTCGGCCCGGGAAACCAACTCGGATATTTTCGCGGAAACCGCCTGCGCTTCTCCGCGGCGTTCCGCACCGACCTCCCGCTGGAACTCCTTCCATTCGTCGTCGCCGGGCCAGATCTGTCCTGCCTTGGCGGTCTCCTGCTGGGCCGTGGCCAGGTCCCCGGCGTCCAGGGCCTCCCTGGCGCGGGACAGCGCTGCCCGGTACGCCGGATAGTCCAGGTCGGGGCTGCTCTGCACCTCCAACAGGCGATCGAGCATGAAGCTGGCCAGGGCATTGTCCGGAGCGGAGCGCCGCACCTCGACCAGTAGCTGACGAGCCTGGTTGTACTGGCCGGCATCCATGGCCAGTTCCGCCTCGCGAAGCTGTTGCCCGATCTCGTCGTCGGGATCCTCGGCCTGCTCTCCCTTGGCCGCCTCGATGTCGTCGCGCAGCGACTTGACCTCAGGGTGGTCCGGATCGATCACCCAGGCGTCTTCGGAGCACTGCCAGGCAGTCTCGAGATCGCCGCCGGAGAGCGCCTCCCGGGCCCGGGCGATGTGGGAGCGCAGTCGTTTCTCCGAGGCGACCCGATGCTCGATCTTCTGGATCTTGTCCTTGATGCGGCTGGAGTCCGGCGCCAGCAGTTGCGCCTTCTTGTAGGCCTCGACCGCACCTGGAAGATCTCCCTCGGCCTCCTTGCGCCGGGCCAGGGCAACCAGGTTCTCGACCATCTGCTGGGTCACCTGGTCCAGGTCCCGCAGGTTGGGGTCGGTACCCACCCCCTGGGACTGGTAGCGCAGCAGAACCTCGTTGAGCGCCTTGGAAACCTCGGCGGCGCCGGTGGTGCGCTGGGCAGGATCCTTCTCGAGCAGCTTCAGCACCACGTTGTCCAGGGTGCCCGGCAACGCCGGAATGTGCTGCTTCATCGGCGCCGGATCCTCCTTGAGGATCAGGCTGACCGTCAGCGGATCGCTGGGCGCGTCGAAGGGGTGGCGCCCGGTGAACATTTCGTAAAGCACGATGCCCACCGAGAACAGGTCGCTACCGGTGCCGACCTCCTCGTTGCTCAACTGCTCCGGGGACATGTAGGAGAACGTGCCCGGCTGGGTCTGCGCGGTGGTCAGTTCCGACTTGGCCACGTGGACGATGCCGAAATCCACCAGCTTCGTATGCCGCTGTCCCCCGCTCTCGGTGATCATGATGTTCGGCGGCTTGATGTCCCGATGGACCACGCCGTGGTTGTGGAAATACTGGACCGCGTCGCAGAGCTGGCGGCCGATCTCCACGTGGTCGTCGAACTTCAGCCGGTCCCGGTCGAGGAGCAGCGTCGACAGGCTCATCCCGTCGATGAACTCCATCACGAAGTAGGCCCGGCCCTCGTGCTCGCCCCAGTCGTAGACGGTGACGATGTTCGGGTGGTTGAACTTGGCCACCACCTCGATCTCCCGCTCGAAGCGGGTACGGGCCTGTTCGTTCTTGGAGAGGCGGTCCGAGAGGATCTTGAGCGCCACCGTGCGCCCGAACATTCGGGTATCGGTGGCCTTGTAGACCTCGCCCATCGCCCCGTGGCCGAGCTCCTCGACGATCTCGTAATTTCCGATCTTTCCGCTGAGGGACATTCAGTGGCTCACCGGTGGGACCTTCCTTCGGCCGAACACGCTACCGTATGCTCGATGGCCAGGACAATATAAACCTTGTGCGAGGTTTTTCCCCGGTTGACGCCGCTATTGCTAGTGCGAACGGCGATCGGGTAAGGTCGCCGCCCCGGCACTTCAGGAGGTCCCCATGTCCGATCCGGTCGACGACCCGCGCACGGCGCCGTTGGACGCGCTCCAGGGCTCCCCGGCTCCCCCTCCCGTCCTCGACGGTTGGCGCCGCCTGGCCCGCTTCCCCGACGGCGCTCTGAAACAGTGGTGGGCGCTGTTGGAGCCCGCAGTGGTCCGCCCGACCCTGCTCGAGGACGGAGTCCGCGTGGCGGAGTTCGCCCAGATGTTCGGTCTCGGCCATGAAGACGTCCGTATGGCGGTTCAGGCCACGGCGTTTCTCGTGACCCAGTCCATGGCCATCGATCTCGCCGGAGAGAAACTCGCCGCCGACCTGGAAAAACTGGGGGCCAAGTCGCCTGAAGCGGCCAAGATCGTGGCCGACGGCTACGAAGAACGCCGGCCCCGGCTTCGCGAACTGATCGTTGAATGGAGCCTGGCCGATCACGGCAACCTGCTGGTCGGTCTCGACTGGCGTGTGGACGAGATCAAGACGTCGAGCCACGGGGCAGAACTGAACACACCGGTGGTCTTGATGACGCTCAAGTACCGGGGTGGTGACGGGGACAAGCGCCTGACCCTGCAACTCACCCCCTCGGCCATGCAGCGCCTAACCGAATTCGTGGGTCGCTTTACCGACTGAGGCAGGCACATCGCCTACCTGGCGCCGCTCGACGGTCCCCAGGTACTCCCCTTCGTCGACACGGTCGGAGTCCGGGCCGAATGTCTCCTCGACCCGACGCGCAAGTGCCACCAGCTGCGGCAGCATCTCGTCGAGGGCCTTGGCATCGGTGGCGGGGACGAACGGGTAGTACCGCAGGCGCGCCTCCACGTAGTCCGGCTCGAACACCAGATCCGCCAGTTCCCCGCGGAAGCGGGCGGCGAACCCGGCGATCTCTCCCGTCAGGGCCTCGACCTTGTCTTCCCCCGCCCGGGCGACCATTCCGGGATCGATGAAGCGGGTCGGGAACAAACGATTGAATTCCCGGTGTTTCGAGTCGAAGGGCCGTTTGGTGACCCGTTCCTCGCCCCCGGTGGCCTTCAGGCAGAACTCCAGCCGACGGTTCCAGTGCTGCAGCACGGTGATGCGGGGAAACACCTCGGATCCCACGATCACGGCGTGGCCGTCGACCCGCCCGACGAGGCGCCGGTCTTCCTGGTTCACCGCCGGATCCTCGGTGGGGACCAGTCCGTGACGCGCTCCCGCCGCCGCGACCTCGCTGCGTTTGCGCACCCGGGCCGAGCGCAACAGCGGCACAGCCAGCGGAGCAGCGAGGATCTGGAGAAAGCTGGTGATGGTTCGGATCATGAAAACTCTCCTCGGGGGATCCCCGTCCCATGGCTCGAAGCTGCGCCCCTGAACGCCGGCGGTCAACCGGCCGGCCCTAGCTGGCCGTCGGCCGGCCGGCCCTAGCTGGCCGTCAGCCGGCCGGCCCTACATGCCGACCGTCACCTTCGTCTGGCTCGGGGCGACCTGCGCTCCCGCGGGCATGTTCGCACTGGTGCCGTTGTGGCCGGTCATCGAGGTCAGATGGACGATCGGCTGGCCCTCGACCTTGACCTTGCTGCTGCCCTTCTTGTAGGTGACCTTGTTCATGTTCATCCCGGACATCACCCCCTTGTTGGTGCCGGGTTCGTCGCCCATCGAGCGGGGCATCTCCGATTTCGTCGTCAGCGCGCCCTTCTTGGAGATCTTCACCTTCTTCGATTCCTTCTTGGCCTGATTGACCATCCCGGTGTTCGGGTACGGAATCGGAACCGNCGGCGCCGGAGGCGCCGGCGTGAGGCAGGTGTCCGGGAACGCGAAACAGGTGCCGCCTCCCTTGGTCGAGGCCGGCATCACCGCCAGCGGGATCACGGTGGCTGTAACCTGGGGTACCTTGCCTTCCTTCGGCATCGTAATTCCTCCCTCAGCCCAGATGGATCTTTTCGGCCTGGACCCGTACGTCCTGCTCGGCGTGGATCGACGCCTTGTTCGCGCGGCAGACGTGGCTTCCTTCCACGACCGTGCGGACTCTCCCCGCCCGTAGCTGGGACAGCTTCTCCACGGTGCGGTAGACGTTGCGGGCGCGCTGCACCAACGTTCGCGTCACCGCCTCCAGGCGGCCGACGGCCATCGAAGCGCGCTTGAAGGAAACCTCCGCCCGGTTGCCCTGCAGAGATGCGTCCCCCAGGGTCCAATCGGCCTCCTGGGTCGCGAGTTCCATCCGGTCCGCGGCCAGATCCAGCGAGTCCGGGCCGAGCCTTACCGACGAGCGGGCCGACGAGCGGGCCGACCCGCCCTTGAGCGAGAGATTTTCCCTGCCTCGCAGCTCCAGTTCCCGCGCGTCGAGCTCTATCCGTTCCGAGGCCCTCAGGGTGAGGGTCTGCGGAGCGGCGATCTCCAGCCGCCCCTGGGGCGCGAAGACCCGCTGCCGCCCGGAACTCGGATCGTACTCGAACACGAGGCTGCCGTCGGGAGCGACGACCTCGAGGACGTCGTCGGCGTTAATCCGCGCCTCCGCGCCACCCTGCAGCGGCAAGCAGCGCTCGCCGTCGCCGCGGACCTGTCCCCGGGCCAGCAGGTCCTGGGGGTTGCCCTGTTCGGGCTCGGGAAGCATCACCAGGTTGTCCATCATGGGGCTCATCGCCACCTCCTCGGAAATCGATCCGCTCAGCGCGCCGGTTCGGGCGGGCGCCAGTCCTCTGCCTTGGACAGTTCGGGGTCGGTCTCGTCGCAGTCCTGGCGCTCGGCGCCGGACCAGTTCGCCCCCTCGTCGTTCATGCGATGCAGGACCGCCTGAAGCAGCACCGCATCGGAAAAATCTGCCTTGCGCGCCTCGAGATGAGACAGGTCGGCGTAGCGCATCGATGCGCCGGAGAAGGTCGCTCCCGACGAGACCGCGCCGTTCAGTTCCGCTCGATCGAGCCGGCAACGCCGCAGACTGGCCCGGGTCAGGTCGGCCTCCTCGAACCGGGCGCTGCGCAAATCCGCCTCGTCGAGACTCGCCTCGCGCAAGTTTGCCCGGCTGAAATCCGCCGTGCGCAGGGACGCGCCGGCCAACGCCGCGCCGTCGAGGTTGGCCCCGTCGAAACAGGTCTCGTCCGCCTTGACCCCCTCGAGGTTCCCCCCTTGCAACTCCGCGCCGCTGAAGTCCGAATCCGAGAGCACGCAACCCGACAGATCCAAACCCCGGAGGTTGGCCCCGCTGAGATCGCAGCGCAGGAACCGGGCCTGCTCCAGCCGTCCGCCCTGGAAGTTCGCACCCGCAAGCAGGCATCCGTCGGCCTCGGCCTTGGCCCATCCGCTGCCTTCGAGGGACGCCCCGGAGACATCGCATTCTTCCAGACGCGCCCCGTCGAAGCGGGCTCTTCCGAGACGCACTCCGTGAAGCCGCACCGAGGACAGGCTCGCGTCCCGGAAATCCGCCTGCTCGAGACCGCCCTCGGAAAAGTCGACGTCCCGCAGCACACTGCCGACGAAGGAGGCTCCGTCGAGTTCCGCAGAGGTCAGATCGACATCCTCGAGTTCCAGGCCGTCGAAGCGCACCCGCGGCAGCTTCGCTTCGGGCAGTTCGACTCCCGAGAGCGTCGCCCCCTCGAAGCGGGCACCGGTCAGGTCGCAACCGGGGAAACTCGCCCCGGACAGATCACAACCGCTGAAGTTGCAACTCTCGAGCACCACTCCGTCAAAGGTCGCGTCATCCAGTGCCGCCCCCTCGAACGAACAGGCCCGCAGATCCGCGCCCTCGATCAGCACCCCGTCCAGCCGGGACCCGGAAAGATCGAAGCCGCACATCGCCGTGCCGCTCAGAGACAGGCCGCGATGATCCTCCCCGGCGGTTTCGGGACGCAGCGCAGCTCCATCCCACCCCGGCAAACGGCAGGCCTCCAGCCGGCAGGCGGCCCATGACGCAGGAAGCGCGCCCTCGACCTCGAGCCCCACCCGGGAAAGGCGGGCCTGGCGCCAGTCGGCACCTTCGAGCACTCCGCCCCGCAGCTCCACCTCCTCCCAGCGTACGGCGCTGAGGTCGGCGTCGCGGCAGTCGGCTCCCGACAGGTCCACATGATCGAATCGGGTTCCTCCCAGGTTTGCCCGGGAGAGCGAGGCCTCGCGCAGGACACTCCCCTCGAAGGCCGCATGAGCGAGGCGGGCCTCGTCGAGCTTCACTCCGGAAGCGTCGACCCCGTTCCAGGAGGCCAGAGACAGGTTCGCCCCGCTGAAGTCGGCGCCGCTCAGCAAACAGGAACCCAGCGCGACGTCGTCCGGCTCCAGCAGAGAGCCGAGATCGAGGTCGGGATCGTCGAGGTCGACTTCCCCGATAGGCCGTTTCAACCGCGACTCCGATTGGATATCGATCGCGTTCAGGTCCGCGCCGACGAAGCGTGCCCCGCTAGCGTCGCAATTGACCCATTCAGCGGACTGGAGCTTCGCGTCGCTACAGTCGGCGTTACGCAGGCTCACGTTGCGCATCGAGGTCATCGACAGGTTGGCGCCGCGGAGCCGGGCGCCGTCGAGCACCACGTTGTTCAGGGTGGCCTGGGTCAGGTCGACCCCGGCGAGGTCCGCGCCGCTGAGATCCAGGTCACGCAACTGCGAACCCACCATGGGCAGGCCTTGGGAGGCGCGGCGCCGCACCTCCTCGGCCGTGAGCACACCGCCCTTCCAGGCCGCTTCGTCGCTCACGAGTCCTCCCCGGCCAACAGGGTCTTGCCCAGATCGGCGCCATCCAGACGAGCGTCGTCCAGCACCGTGCCCAGCAGGTTGACCTCGTAGAGGTTCGAGCCGCGCAGATCCGCCTCGGATGCGTCGGCCCGTTCGAGATTGCCCCGGAACAGATCGACTTCGCGCAGCACTGCCCCCCTCAGGTCGGCCTTCAGCAGCCTGGCCTCTCGCAGGTCGGCGGCATGCAGATCGGCGCCGGCGAGCACCGCTCCGGTGAAATCGGCGCCGGGAAAGTCGACGCCGGCCAGGTCGCTCCCCGACAGGTCCGACTCCGCCCAGATCGAATCGTCCCCCCGGGCTCCGGCGAAGACCGCTTCGTTGAAGCGTCCCTGCTCCGAGGCGCGCAGCCCCTTCAGATCGGCGTTACTGAAATCCGCGCCCGTCGCCAGGGCGCCCTCGAGAACCGCCGTCTCCATCCGAACGTCCGAGAAGCGAACCCGCTCCAGGGAGGCCCCGGCGAAGATCGCCGCGGTCAAGTTGCCGCCACGAAAGGACGCGTCCTGGAGCCGGCAGCCCGAGAACACCGCCCCGCTCCCGTCGCAGCCGTCGAACACCGCCGCCGGAAGCTCGGCATCTTCGAAGTTGGCGCCGGCCAACGACGCTCGGCTCGCGTCGAGGTTACGCAACACCACCCCGGCCAGGTCGGCCTCGAGCAACTCCGCTTCGCAGAGTTTGAGTGAGTCGGCGGTAGCACCCGCCAGGTTCGCCCCGCTGAGCTTTGCGCCGCTGAGGTCCGCACCGTCGAGCCGCACCTCGCTGAGAATCGCCTCCGAAAGGTTCGCACCCCGGAGATTCGCTCCCGACAGATCCGCCCCGGAAAGGTCGAGACCCTGAAGATCCAGGGCGGAAAGATCGAGGCCGCCCAACGGCGCGTCGCTCAGATCCTCGCCGGCCTCCCGGCTCGCCGCGACCCGCTCCCGGGTCCACGGCTCCGCCAGAGGCTCAGGTGCCGGCGCGTCCTCGTCCTCTTCATCTACCGGGGCCTGAGCCGATAGGCGGCGCACCGCTTCTTCGGCATCGACACCGGCGGCGGCGAGTTCCGCGTCGATGTTGGCGGACTCGGCGTCGAACCCCGCATCGGAATCCTCCGCGTCATCCTCTGCGGCGGAAACCTCGCCCTCCTGGGGCGCTTCGCCCAGGTCGTCGACGACATCGTCCTCCTCGGGAGCGGCCAGGGAGGCCAGACGGCGGTCGAAGCGATGACGCCAGTCGGCGGTGTCGGCAGGATCGTTGGCCAGTTCCTCGGCCACGACGTAGAGATGCTCCACGTCGTCGAGCTCTTCCGATTCGACCTCCTGGACTCCACGCCAGACGAGAACCAGGGTGTGTTCGTCAGCATCGACCCAGACGGTGTCGAGGTTCATCTCCAACTCGGCGAAGCGCGCCTCGCGATCGACGAGCCGATTGCTGAAGGCCCTGACCCGGATGCCCGGCAGCGAGCTTTCGAACTCGGGGAAATCCGGGTGAAGGTTCGTAAGGCGCACCGGCTCGTCACCGTGCAGGTAACCGTCGACCTGCATCTCCGGTGCAGCCGAGTTGAAATGAGCCCAGTCGAAGTCTTTGGGGAACCAGGGCCACCGTTCCTTCTGCCAGCGTTCGTCGTAGGTGCCGGCTTGCTGCATCCGGCGCTCCCACATGCGGCCGAAAGGCGCGAACATCGCAGGCTGCGGCCGGCTCTTCGGCGACGTGACCGGATCCTTCGGACTTTCGATATTCGGCAGGGGCTGAACCTTGCGGCCGTCCTGCTCGAGGACCTCGACCCCCTTGCCGTGAGGGTTGGCCGGGAATCCGGGCCCGCCGAACGCCTTCTCGGCTCGAAGCTCCATCCGCTCGAAGGGCAGCGGATCGGTCACCGAAACCCGCAGCAGCCCCTTCTCGAACCGGCGATCGCCGATGACCCGCAACTCGCCGCCGTGGCGTCCGACATGGAAGCCGACCTTGCACTCCGCAACCGGCGCCCGAGGCGGATAGCAACTACCCACCAGCAGCAGATCCGTACGCGGCTTGAACGGGCACAGATCCGACTCGTAGCGAGACGGCCCTTCTTGTTCCTCGTCACCGGGGTAGGGCTGATCGCCGCTGGTGTATTCCTGCTCTTCCAGCGGCTCCGCGACCCGGCCGTCGAGCAGGCGAAACGTGCCCTTGACGATGACCGTCATCGAGCGCCCCGGATAGTTCACCTGACCGGCGAGGGGCGCGAGCGTAAAGGCCGTCTCGTTGAGGATGATCATTACTTCTTGACGGTCAGGTTGTTGTGTTGGATCACCGCGTCGAACACCGCCTCACTGACCTTGATCTGAAGCGCCTTGCCGCTCTTCGAGCGCAGCTTGATCTCGTTTTTGGCGACCACGATGAAGTCGTTGCCCGCCACGACCCCGATCGTCTTCTTGCCCTTGGTCAGCTTGATGAAGTTCTCGTCCCCGGACTGGATCTGGACGAACTTGTCGGTGAACTTCATGAAGCCGTGCACCACCGACGAGGTGTCGGCTCCCTGGCCCGCGGCCTCGGACTGCCGGCTCTTCCACTTCTTGGCCAGACTCAGGCCCGCCAGCACCACCGGCATGACGCCGGCGACGCTCAATGCGGTGTAGTCGGCCCAGTTGCGGTCCCACTCCCAGTCCTCGCCCTTCAGCTCGGCGCACTTGGTGCGGTCGCTGGCCGACAGGATGTGAGATCCGTCGGGGTTCTGGGCATTTTCTGCGGCCTCGGCCGCCGACTTCTGACTCAGCAGCCCCGAGTAGTTGGCCGCCAGCGACCCTCCCATCGCGGCCGCATACCCGGCGGCGGCGATAACCGCCGCCTTGGCGCCACTCTTGAGCGAGGAGTCCACCGCTGCGGGCCCCGCCTTGCCGAACAGGATGTCGATCCCGTCCTTGGCCATGGTGATCTTGGCCTCGTCGTTGGGACCGGCGACCAGGCGCAGCACCTGGTTGGAATCGAGGGTGATGTCCTTGTCGACGCTCTTGATGAACTGCGACGCCCCCAGGGAGATATCCGGCCCCTTCCAGTAGCTGACCTTGGTGCCGCCGCCGAAGTCGACCTTGGCCGCCACACTGAAGCCCAAAGACACGCCGCCGAACACGTCGAACTTGCCGCCGACGAAGGCCGAGGCCGTATGGCCCATGCCCCAGCTGTAGCTGGCGCCGTACTTCACCGAGGCCGAATCGCCGACCTGTTTGGAACGCGTATCTCCGTAGGTCGTGCTGTTGCTGTTGCCGATGGTTATCTTGCGGTCGTCGCTGGCGGTCCAGCTGACGGTACTGTTGCCCAGAGCGATACCCGATTGGTGGTTCGGGGAGCGCAGGATCACGTTCTCCGAGCCCGGAGTTCCGTTGAACTGCAGCTCGTTGCCGAAATGATCGCGCAGGATGCTGACGTACTGATGGTCGGGCAGGGTCAGCGGCGGCATGTTCTCGCCGTTGTAGACCCGGCCGGTCACGATCGGGCGGTCGGGATCCCCTTCGAGGAACTCGACGATCACCTCGTGGCCGATGTGGGGCATGAACATCGAGCCCCAGTTCTTGCCCGCGGAGTTCTGCGAGACCCGCACCCAGCAGGAGCTGTTCTCGTCCCCCTTGCTGTACCGGTCCCAGTGGAACTGCACCTTGACCCGGCCGTACTTGTCGGTCCAGACCTGCTCTCCGGCCTTCCCGACCACGACGCCGGTCTGCGGACCCTGGACCACCGGCTTCGGGGTGGTCCGCGCCGCTCGGTAGGGTGTCTTGGAGTCGATCGCGCCGATGCTCACCTGAAAGGTGGCCTTGGCTCCGCCATCACCGCTCTCATAGCCTCCGACCCCGATTTGATACTGGGCCGAAGTGATCAGGTACTCCCGGTTCTGATCTTCCCGCGGGTGGTCGGAGATCTTGACCAGCGCCCCGCAAGCGAGCACCCGGGCGTTGGCCTCCGCCTCGACGATCTCGTAGCCGGCATGGACCTCCTCGATCCGGGCCTTGACGTAGTTCTCTCCGTCGCCGGCCACCACGTACTCGCCGGGATAGTCGTAGATCTCGTGCTCTGCCTGGGCGTGATCCCGAGACACACTGGATTTTGTCTCGAGGCTGGCCTTCGGCTTCTCGAAGTCGTAGTCGTTGAGGGCGTACACCCCGGGCTGCACCTTCTGGGACAGGTGCCAACTGAGGATGTGGTCCCGGTCGACGACATCCTTGTCGTCGGCGTTGAAGAAGGGCACCTCTTCCCCGGCGACCAGGCTGTGGGCGCTGTAGGAATCGGCCAGCACCAGGGTGTGCTTCCCGTCCTGGTGCTTGAAGTAGTAGTAGATCCCTTCCTGCTCCATCAGCCGGCTGACGAAGTTGAAGTCGGTCTCCCGGTACTGAACGCAGTACTCCCAGGTTCGGTAGGACCCCGATAGAGATTCCTCGAAGTCGGTGAACCCGTGCTCGCGGAAGACCTCCTTGATGATGTCGGGGACGGTCTTTTCCTGGAAGATGCGGCAGTCGGCGGTGCGGGTCAGGAACCATAGCCAGGGCCGGACGCTCAGCCGGTAGCTGAAGAAACGACCGTCGGCTCCACCCTGGGAACAGGCGCTGACGAAGCCGTTGAAGAAACGTTCCTCGTCGTCGGCCAGATCCATCCGGATCGTGACCGGTTGGCCCAGCAGGTCGGGAATGGCGATGGCCGGATCCGTGGATACGACTTCGAGTTCGTAATGGAACAGGCGGCCGAGTTCCTCCCGGCCGGTCATCTGCTTGATCAGCAGTACATCGGCGCCCAGGGGGGTCTTGATCTCGACCGGTCGTTCCGACTGAATGCTCATCGATTGCCTCCGGGCACGGTGTCCGGGTTGTGAACTGCGATTGTAACGGATACACCGCTTCCGCCGACGGACGGACGGAAGGACGCGTTACAATCCGGTCGCGGCCTCGAAAAACCAAGCGACGATCGTGCCGCTCGGCCCTCATGCCGCAGGATTTCCGCCCGACACCGGCCAGATCGGGCCCAGGCGAGGTGATCATGCCCCCGCGACTCGAATTCGGTTTCGGACCGGGACGTTCCTCGGACCGGCGCGCCGACCCGACGGAGACCCGCCCCTTCCGCATTCTGCTGCTGGCGAACCTCAGCGGCCCGGGGACGCCCTCGAAGGCAGCTCCGGTGGATTGCCGGGCGATGATGGTCGACCTCGACAACTTCGAGAGCCGCCTGGGAGCGATCGCACCGGCCGTCGACCTCGGGGGAGCACCCTGGACGATCCGGTCCATCGAGGACTTCCACCCCGACACCCTCGTATCCCGGGCCGAAGCCTTCGCGGCGTACCGGGCCCGGCGCGATCAGCTGCGGGACCCCGAGGGCGCGGCGCGGCTGGCACGCGAACTCGGCGACGCCGATCCGGTTCCCGCTGCGGAGCCCGCGGCCGAGGCCGGGGCGGCGGAGGACGACGCCGACACTCTCAGCCGTCTGCTGGGGAAACCAAAGGGCCAGGCGCCGACGCCCGGCCGGCCCGACGTCTCCGATCTGGTTCGACGTCTGGCCGGGGCGGCGACCTCCCCTGCTCCCACGGAACCGGCAGCGCTGCGTGAGCGGATTCAGTCCGACGCTGCGCTGCTCTTGCGCCGGCTTCTCGCCCAACCGGACTTTCGCAGCCTGGAAGCGACCTGGCGGTCCATCGACAGCCTGATTCACGGGGTGGAACTCGACGACGAACTCCAGCTCGCCATTGCCAACGTTCACGGGATCGACCCGGCGACCGCACTCGATGCCCTGCTTCAACCCGCCGCCCACGGAGACGAGCCCTGGTCGGTAGTGTTGCTCGACCGCGCCTTCGGCACGGGCACCGATGACCTCGAACTCCTGCGGCGCCTGGGCGAGACCGCGGGCCGGGCGGGCCTGAGCTGCATCGCGACCGCCTCGCCGGCGCTCCTGGGCATGAAGCGACTGACCGACGGATCCCCGATTCCTGCCGACGATCCGGCTCTGGCCGACTGGAACCGCTTCCGCCTGGAGCCGGCGGCGGCCCATGTCGGCCTGATGTTGCCCCGGATCCTGCTGCGCAACCCCTACGGTGCTGCAGCGGATCCGATCGACTCCTTTCCCTTCGAGGAGATCGACGGCGGCGGGAGCGACGCCCTGCTCTGGGGCTCCGCGGCGATTGCCTGCGGCCTGCTCCTCGGCCGGGGATTCCGCAACGAAGGCCGGCACGGCTCCCCCCTGGGCGAGCTGGATTGGACCGACCTTCCCGCGTACGTCCGGGATGTCGACGGCGAGCAACGGCTGCAACCCTGCGCCGAGATCCTGATGCCCGAGGCGATGGCCACCGACCTGCTGGCGCGGGGACTGATGCCCGTGATGAGCCATGCCCACAGCAACGCGGCCAGACTGCTTCGCTTTCAGTCGGTCGCCCAACCGGCGACCCCGCTTGCCGGCCCCTGGAGCTGAACACTCCACCCGGGCCGTCATCCCGCCGCCGATCCGCGCCCGGCGCAAACGACGAAGCCCTCGACGGGACGGCCGGCCTCCTTGCGTAGGTGCTCCTCGGCCATCTCCAACAGCTCGAGCCCGGCCGCGGCGAGAGCCCCTTCCAGGTAGCTCCCCCCGTGGGCGTACCGGCCGTGTGGGTTGAGGCGGAACCCGTCGGCGTCTTCGGCTTTCTCGACGGTGAAGATCAGGCGCCCCCCCGGCCGCAAGGCGCCGTGAGCGGCGGCGAGGAAGGCCGAAAGGTCGCCGAAGTAGACCAACGTATCGGCGGAGACCACGGCATCGAATTCCCCGGATCGGCCCTCGAGGTAGGCCGTCAATTCCCCTTCGGCCAGGGCATCGTAGCCGCCTCGTTTCTGCGCCTCGGCCAGCATGCCCCGGGAGAGGTCCACGCCGACCAGGCGCGCCGCTCGCGAACGGAGTAACGGCGCGCAAAGGCCGGTCCCGCAGCCGGCGTCGAGAATCGACAGCCCCTCCGCGGCGGCATGCCTCTCCAACGCGTCGGCCACGAGCTCGGGTGCCCGGTACTCCAGATTGCGCAGGTTCTCGTCGAAGGAGCCGGCGAAGCTGTCGAACACCCGGGTGACGTAGCCGTCGGAAGCGCGGTCGGGAAGATTCTCTCCACTGCAGGCAGCGCGCATGTGTTCCGCGACCGGGTTCCCCGGTTCCTTCTCCAGCCAGGCTTCGAATACGCGCCCCGCTTCCTTGATCTGGCCGAGCCGGTAGAGCGCCTGCCCGAGATTGGTGTACGCCCGGGTGTTGTCCGGATCGAGCTCGGCGGCCCGGGCATAGGCCACGGCGGCCTCATGGAACCGGCCCATCTCCCGCAGCGCGTTTCCCCGGTTGTAGTGGGTATCTCCGGCCAACGGATCCAGGGCCAACGCGCGATCGTAGGAAGCTACCGCTTCCTCGTGGCGCCCGGCCCGGCGCAACACCACCGCGTAGTTCTGATGCGCATGAGAGGCCCTGGGTTCCAATCGAATCGCCTCTTGATAGCACCGGGCGGCGTCGTCGGTCCGATCCAGCTCCTTAAACAGGTTCCCCAGGTTGTTGTGCATGTCGGCATGCTCCGGCCGCAGCGCGATGGCGCGCTGGATCCGCCGGATGCCGGCTTCGCTCTCTCCGCGTTGGTGCTCGAGCACACCGAGGAAGTGCAGCGCGTCGGGCTGGTCGGGCGCAACCTGCAGCACCTGCAGATACGCCGTAGCCGCTCCATCCAGGTCACCCTTCTGGTGTAGGGAGACCGCCCCCTCGAGCGTGTCGGCCCAGACGGGCCGCTCTCCCATCAGCTCAGGTACTCCCGGAGAAACAGGTTGTAGTTCTCGGCGTTGAGCGCCGCGAGCTGAGGATTGGCCGAAGCGTTGCCCTGACAGGTGGCCTTCTTGTAGGTGATGTCCTTGGTGCCGCCGACCTTGTGGCTGAGTTCGTGGTACATCGTCTCGGCCAGATCGCCGAGAGTCCGGTGGGTCCGCATGACCATCATCACCCGCATGCCGCTGCCGAAGTGGGCGGCGCTACTGAAGGCATCACCGGGGCTGCGGGTCTGGATCAGCCAGACGTAGCCGCAGAGCCCCCCTTCTTCCTTGTCGACCTTGTTGCCCGACGCGTTGGCGAAGGTGATCGAGCGATTCTGGATCGCGTCGTCGACCTCCTTGATGATCGTGCTGACCTTCATCAGGTGCGACCGCGTGCCGGTGCTGTCGAACCACTTGTTGAAGGCGCTCAGATCACCGCCCAGCAGTGCGGTCTTCGCCTTTCGTGAACCGTCTTTCATCAACTCGAACGCCCGGACCAGGTCCTGGGTCTCGGTCGCCGAGAAACCCTCGAACTTCACACTACCCGCCATGGTCAGCCTCCTGAATGCCCGGCGTCCCGCCGGACGCGTTCGCTAGTCGAACTCGTAGCCGAACTCACCCTCGGCCACGTTCACGTGCACCCGCTGCATGCCCTCGCCACGGGTCATCCGGCCGAGCACCTCGGCGGACACCGCCGGCAGCAGCGTGTTGGTCAGGATCGCGTCGATCATCCGGCCGCCACTCTCGAGCTCGTTGCAGCGGCTGACGATCAACTCGATCACCGCGTCGTCATAGGTAAAGGGAACTTTGTGGTTCTCCAGCACCCGCTTCTCGATCCGGCGCAACTGCAGGCGCGTGATCTCGCCGATCATCTCGTCGCTCAGCGGGTAGTACGGGATCGTCACGAGCCGGCCGAGAAGCGCTGCCGGAAACACCTTCAGCAGGGGCTCGCGAAGCGCCTTGGCGATGCCGTCGGGCTCGGGCATCAGATCCGGGTCCTGACACATGTTCATGATCAGGTCGCTGCCGACGTTGCTGGTCAGCAGGATCAGCGTGTTCTTGAAGTCGATCATGCGGCCCTCGCCGTCCTCCATGACTCCCTTGTCGAACACCTGAAAGAAGATTTCGTGTACGTCCGAGTGCGCTTTCTCGACCTCGTCCAGCAGCACGACGCTGTAGGGCTTGCGCCGCACCGCCTCGGTCAGGACACCCCCTTCGCCGTAGCCGACATACCCGGGGGGCGCTCCCTTCAAGGTCGAGACCGTGTGGGCCTCCTGAAACTCGCTCATGTTGATGGTGATCACGTTCTGCTCACCGCCGTAGAGCGATTCCGCCAGGGCAAGCGCAGTCTCGGTCTTTCCGACCCCGGAGGGGCCCGCCAACAGGAAAACGCCGATCGGTTTGTTGGGATTGTCGAGCTGCGCCCGGGAGGTCTGGATCCGCTTGGAGATCATCTCCAGGCTATGACGCTGCCCGATCACCCGTTCGTTGAGGCTGTCGGCCAGACGGAGCACCGCCGCAACCTCGTCCTTGACCATGCGGCCGACCGGGATGCCGGTCCAGTCCGCCACCACCGAGGCGACCGCCTGGGCGTCTACGGTCGGGAGGATCAGCGGCGAGTCCCCCTGCATTTCGCTGAGCTTGCCCTGGGCGGCGACCAACTCGTCACGCAGGCCGGCCCGCTCGCTATCCGACAGCGGCTCGGCGGCGGCGGGTGGCGTCTCGGCCTTCTCCCGCTCTGCCTCGGCCGCCTGCTCCAGACTGGAGTCGGTACCCTCGACGGTTCCAAGGTCCCCTCTCAGCTTCGCTCGCAAGTCTAGAATCGTCTCGACCAGCGCCTTCTCTTCGTCCCAGCGTTGTTCCAGACCGGTGAGCCGTTCCTTCTCCGCACCGAGCTTTTCCTGGGCATCCGCTTCCCGGGCGCTGGCGTCGATGCCGACCGACTGCTCCCGGGCGATGATCTGAAGCTCGGTCTCCAGGGCCTCGATCCGACGGCGGGAGTCCTCGACCTCCGCCGGCACCGCATGCTGGCTGATCGCCACCCGGGCGCTGGCCGTATCGAGCAGGCTCACCGACTTGTCTGGAAGCTGGCGCGCAGGAATGTAGCGGTGGGACAGCCGAACCGACGACTCCAGCGCCTCGTCGAGTACCTGCACCTTGTGGTGCTTCTCCATCATCGAGGCCATGGCCCGCATCATCAGGATCGCCTTTTCCTCGCTGGGCTCGCCGACCTGGACGACCTGGAAACGGCGGGTCAGGGCCGGGTCCTTCTCGATGTGCTTCTTGTACTCGGCCCAGGTGGTCGCCGCGACGGTACGCAGGGTGCCCCGGGCAAGCGCCGGCTTGAGCAGGTTGGCCGCATCGCCCGTTCCCGCCGCACCACCCGCACCGATCAACGTGTGGGCCTCGTCGACGAACAGGATGATCGGCTTGGGAGAGGATTGGACCTCCTCGATCACCTGGCGCAACCGGTTCTCGAACTCCCCTTTCATGCTCGCCCCCGCCTGCAGCAAGCCGACGTCCAGGGTTCGCAGGGTCACGTCACGGAGCGGCGGCGGCACGTCGCCGGAAGCGATGCGATGGGCGAAGCCCTCGACCACCGCGGTCTTGCCCACGCCGGCTTCGCCGGTCAGGATCGGGTTGTTCTGCCGGCGGCGCATCAGGATGTCGACGATCTGCCGGATCTCGTCGTCCCGGCCGACGATCGGATCGATCTCCCCCTTGCGCGCCCGTTCGGTCAGGTCCACGGAAAACTGAGCAAGCGCCTCCTGCTTGCCCATGGCCGCCGGAGCCGTGGCTCCCTCGCCGCCACCCGCAGCCCCGCCGGCGCCGAGCCGGGAACCATCCTGGGAGGTCATCGCCTCCTCGGGCGAAGCGCTGATGATCGAGCCCAGATCGTCGACCAGGGTGTCGACCTTGATCTTGTCGAACTCCTTGGAAACCGCCATCAGGGCGTTGCGCAGCCCGCGGGTCTTCATCACGCCGACGACCAGATGCCCGGTGCGTACCTGGGACTCGCCGAACATCAGCGTGCCGTAGACCCAGCCCCGCTCCACCGCCTCCTCGACGTGGGAGGAAAGATCCGAGACCGCCGTCGAGCCCCTGGGTAGTCGATCCAGCGCCTCGGTCATGTCTCCGGCGAGACGGGAGGGTTCCAGCCCGAAGTGGCGGGCGATCCGATGGACGTCGGAGTCCGGCAGCTCGAAGATCTGGTGCAGCCAATGCACCAGCTCGACGTAGGGGTTCCCCCGCATCTTGCAGAACACCGTCGCGCTCTCGATCGCCTTGTAGCCGATCGGGTTCAACTTGCCGAACAACGCAACGCGACTGATCTCGCTCATCTCCCGGCCTCCTTCGACAACGGATTCAACACAAGCTCGTCGGCGTCCCGGCCGGCCTGACCGCTCTGGATCCAGGTCGACCAACCCAATCGCCCACGGTGCCCGAGCCGCATGCCCGGCACCTCATCGCGCCGCAGAATCAGGCGCACGTCCCATTCGAGTTCGTCGCCGACGTAGTTCCGAACAACCGCCACCAGTTGGGGCAACTCCCTGCCCCCCGGCAGCAGCCCTCGATAGGACTCCAGGTCCAGCGGCCCGACGACGATGCGGAATTTTTGCTGACAGTCCCAGATCCGGCGTCCCACGGCGATCGATTGGCCCAGCGCTCCGGTCTCGGGGCTGTGGCCCAGCTTCCAGCGGCTCTGCTCGGGAAGCATCACCCACTGACCGACGAAACTCTCGAGCCGCACCGAGCGCTTGAAATAGTCGGCGAGGATCGACTCCAACCCCTCGGCGGTTCGGGTGGCCCGGCCCAGATGTCCGGCGTAGTGCTGCTTCGCGACGTCGGGCATCGCATCCCGGCCGCGAACCCCCGGCGTGCCGAGGCCGAGGAGCGACCCGCAATAGACCGAGAAGCGATCCCCGTCGGCGCGGTCGAACCAGACCTCCGGGCGACCGTTAGCCCAGGCGCGGTAAAAGAGCGACAGCAGGCGGTGATGAAACACATCGACGAACCGGGCGAAGGTCGGATCGTCGGAGTTCCGGATCCGGTCCCGGGCGTACTCGGTCAGATGCAGCGGAAGCGGTCCGTTGGGTCCGAACAGCCCGAAGAACAGCACCGCCATGCGATCCGGCTCTCCCTGGAGGCCTCTCCTGTATTCGGACAGGGTCGACGGCGCGAAGGCCATCGAAGGCTCCTGGCCCAGGCGCACCGGCTCATCGGAGGCCCGGAAGGCCTGGCCGAGACGGGGACGGTCGGAGAACGAACACTCCAACAGGCGCATCGCTCGATAGAAGTCGAACGCCCATGGCTCGCGCTCCAGCTGCTCCATGCGGCTCACAGCAGGTGCCGCCGGCCGGACCGCACCGGCCATCGCATCACCTCACCGCGATCCCGCGAGCGAATCGTGGTCTCGGTAAAGCTGTTGAGAGACACGTAGCGGGCGAAGAACTGCTCGAGCACCGCGCCCAGGAGGAACACGCCGGTCCCCTCGAACGCGGATTCATCGAGGGTCAGATCGATCCCGAGGCCCCGCCCGAAGGAGAGCGGTCCGGGAACGGGCATGCGCCGCACGACACCGCTGGACTGGAGGGAGATCACCCCTTCGATCTGCTTGCGGGTCGTGGCTTCGCTGACCTCGCCGTACAGGCTGAGCAACTCGCGGACCGCCTTGGCGTTGGCCTCGGGCTCGCGCTCGACCATCGACAGATAGTTCAGCGAGAGATGGCTGATCAACCGCCAGGTGACGTCCCCCTCGACCCACGAGGGGCGCGGCTTCGTCGGACCCGACACGCAGCGAATCGACTCCACCGGGGCTCCCGAGTCCAGGGTGAAATCGGTGCGTCCCCTCCCGGTCGTCATCAACAGCGGCAGATCCCGGTTGGAGCAGAGCGCGGTCACGGCGAGCTGTTTGAGGTCGCTGCGATAGGGTGCCTGCTTGCCGTCGACCAGCGAGACGAACACCTCGCTTCCCAGATAGCCGGAGCGGGCGCCGTGGCGCCGCTGCTTGCTCGAGACCACCCTCGGCTCTCGCTGGACGGCGTAGTACGCGTGCCTCTCGTCGAGTCCGCTCAAGGCGTCGGCGGAATAGAACGGGAGGAAATCCTGCCGGGCCTCGCTGCCCGCGCCGTACCCCGTGACCTCCTCGATTCGGTAGACCTCGTAGTCCAGCGCCCGGGTCCGGTCGGGAACCACGTGATAGTCGTTCTGCCTCTCGGACAGATGGATCCGGTCGCAACGTTTCTCGAACAGGTTGACCGCAGGACTGCAGAACAACGAGAACTGCGAGGCGTCGATGGCGTTCTCGAGGAACGAGTCGTTGCGATCCAGCAGCACGACCACATCCAGGGTGTCGCCGGTGCAGCGGCGGACCGCCGGAGCGAGGCCGCACAGTTCGACGAACATGAACCGCTGGGGAAAGGCGAAGTACTCGTGCACCAGGCGGTGCCCGTGAAACGAGCGCGGCCCGCCGGGCAGCAGGGACTGTTCGTCATCGAACCCGACCTGGGCGATACCCGGTCCTTCGATCACCTCATGCCAGGCTGCCGGGGTCTTCGGCGGCACCGCAAGCATCGCCACGCGGTTGGCGAACAGGCGCTCGTAGATCTGCATCGGCAGTTCGTCGATCCCGCGCAGGTAGAGCGTCAGCCGGTCGAGCGCCAGCTTGTCGAAACTCAGGCCGCCGGTGGTCTTGAGGCGGAACCGGATGCCCGACTTGGCCCGCTGCTTGCCGGGTACGTCGAGACTGGCGATATCCCCCGAGTAGGTGAAGTACCGCACCTCGTCCAGGGTCACCGGCCAGAGGGTCACGTCATGGGCCGTGCGGAAATCGCAGGCAGTCTGCTCTCCCTTGCCCAGCTGGCTGCGCAGCATGGTGCCCCGGGGAACCTCGAAGCCCTCGGCCAGCGAGCCCTCGCTGGGATCGGGATTGAGCTGAACCACGGTCATCGACGGGGTCGGACTGAGATAGTCCGGGTAGACCATCTCCAGCAGGTGCTGGGTGAACTGGGGAAACTCCGCATCCAGTTTGAGCTGGATCCGGGCCGCCAGGAAACCGAACCCCTCGAGCAGACGCTCGACATAGGGGTCGGCGCACTCGAACTCCTCGAGGCTCAGCCGGCCCGCGACCTTGGGGTACTCCTTCGCGAACTCCGCGCCCATTTCGCGCAGGTGCTGCAGCTCGCGGTTGTAGTACTTGAGCAGGCGGGGGTTCATGTAGCGCTCTGTTCCTCGATGGTGACGTTGCCGCTCTCGAGATCGACGTCGGTCCGCAACAGCAGCTCGCTGGGCGCGGGATCGCCCCACAGCAAGGCTTCGATCTCGAACCCGACGGCGTTCTTGTTGTAGGTCCCCTCGCGCGTCACGACCCGCACCTTGACCGAACTCCGGTCCAGACGGGGTTCAAAATCGCGGATGACCTGCCGAATGCGTTTCTCCAGGCCCTTGGCGTCGATGTCCGCGGCGGTGACTCCCGAGAGATCCCGCATGCCGAAGTTCAACACCGACCCGCCGACCTCGGGATAGTCATCGAGATCGACGTCCGCCTGCAGGCTGTCGGTATTGAGTAGCCAGGAGAGGTCGCGCAGCACCGCGCGGCGCAGTTTCTGCGCGGTCAGAAGCTGACGTTCCCGGGGTTCGCTCTTGGTCTCCGGGGCATCGTCGGTCAGCCGGTCGAGCAACGACGGCTGGAGCCGGTCCCCCTTGAGCACGCGAGCACGGGCCATGGATCAGGACTCCGTGGTTTCGGAACCTGCCGCGGCCTCTGCTTCGACGTCCAGGCGCACGACCCGGGTCTCCAACAGCGGATGGTCTCCCCCGTCGGTGGCGAACATGCGCTGTCCCAACCCGTGATAGGTGTCCGCGCCCTGCTCGACCCATTCGGTACGCCGGGCCAACCGCACGGCACCGTCGCTCGACTGCTCCGATCCGGGATAACGGGTCGGTATCAGCCCGACGGCCTCGCCTGCGTTGGCCCAGGTGAACATCGCCGGCGTCCAGACGAAGTCCCGCAGATCTGCGGGCTCCTCGATCTGAATCTCACGGATTCGATGGAACGGCACCCAGTAGTAGCGGCCGAAGATCACTACCTCGAGCAAGGGCCCGAGGCGAGAGTCGGCATCGGCAATCCACTCGAATGCATGGTCGCCGATCTGACCCGAGGTCGCCGGCGCCTGTTCCAGAGCCTTGGACCGCAGCTCGGCGGCCTGTTCGGGGCGCCCCTCGCCATCGGCCTGAAGCGCCTGGATCATCCAGGCGATCCATTCCTCGGGTTCACCGAAGATCAACGGAGAACGCTTGCCCGCGAAGATCTCCGCACGGAGCGCCTCGCACTTGAGGGCCTCGCGGTACATCTGGACCATGGTCAAGGTGTCCGCGTCCAGGTCTCCCAGCACCTTGAGCTGGGTCATCGCCCGCTCCCAGTCCCCCAGCACCGACTGAAGCTGGAACAGGAAGACGCGATACTTGGAATTGGCCGGGTTCTTTCGAACCTCGTCCTTCAACGCGGCCAGGGCCCCGTCGAGGTTACCCTCGCGAAGCTTCTCGTCTGCCAGCATGAGACTCCTCGGAACGAAACATGGGGCGGTACCGGGCCGCGATCACGGCCCGGTACCGATTGAGAAGTCGCGAACTACCAGGCAGAGTTTTCGGAGATGTTCCAGCCGTAGGTCACGGCAGCGTCGGCGCTACCGTCATCCTTCTGCGGGGCATACTCCATCTTGACCTTCTCGAAGTTCAGGGTCACGGTTTCGGAGACCTTGTCGTCGCCGCCGCCGCCCGCGGCCTGCACGCTCGAGACGAGCACGTTGGCCATGGTCACCTTGATGTATTCGATCGGGTTCTCACCCGCCTTGCGCACGGTCAGCACCGCCTCGGGGTAGTGCTTGCCGGTGCTGCAGGCAGACAGCAGGTTCGCCGAGGACTTGTCGACCCACTTCGTGCAGGCGATGTCCTGGATGCTCACCTTGCCGGCGCCGCCGCCTCCGCCGGAATGCATGGTGCCGGATTGGCTCATGCCCCAGCTCCAGGCCAGCAGATCAATCTCATCCTTGTGGGACTTGTCGCGGGATTCCCCCTTGATGTCCCCCAACTTCAGGAACATGTCAACAGCCATGGACGTCACTCCTTATTGTGTCCACTCAACGACCGGGAAAAAGGAAATACTTGGCTCTGTCTAGCCGGCCTTGGCCGACGGGAGCTTCGACACCAGTCGCAGCGACACCGTCAGTCCTTCGAGTTGATAGTGCGGTCTGAGGAAGAACTTCGAGCTGTAGTAGCCCGGGTTGCTCGGATCCTCTTCGACGACGACTTCGGCGGCCGCCAGGGGCTTGCGCGCCTTGGTCTCTTCGCTCGAGTGCGCCGGATCGCCGTCGACGTAGTTCATCACCCAGTTCTGCAGCCACTTCTGAACGTCTTCACGCTCCTTGAAGGAACCGACCTTGTCGCGGACGATGCACTTCAGGTAGTGAGCGAAACGGCAGGTGGCAAACAGGTACGGCAGCCGCGCGGCCAGGTTGGCATTCGCCGTGGCATCGGCGTCGTCGTACTCCGCCGGCTTCTGCAGCGACTGGGCACCGATGAAGGCGGCGAAGTCCGAGTTCTTCTTGTGGATCAGCGGCATGAAGCCGTTCTTCGCCAGCTCCGCCTCGCGGCGGTCGCTGATGGCGATCTCGGTCGGGCACTTCATGTCCACCCCGCCGTCGTCGGTGGGGAAGGTGTGGGTCGGCAATCCCTCGACGGCACCGCCGGACTCGATCCCGCGAATCCGCGAGCACCAGCCGTACATCTTGAACGAGCGGTTGATGTTGACCGCCATGGCGTAGGCCGCGTTGGCCCAGGTGTACTTCTGGTGATCTGCGCCCTCGACATCTTCCTCGAAGTCGAACTCCTCGACCGGGTCGGTCTTGGCACCGTAGGGCAGCCGGGCCAGGAAGCGCGGCATCGCCAGACCGATGTAGCGGGAGTCCTCGGACTCGCGCAGGGAACGCCACGCGGCGTACTCCGGCGTGCCGAAGATCTTGGTCAGGTCGCGGGGGTTGGCCAGCTCCTGCCAGGAGTCCATCTGCATCACCGTCGGTGAGGTGGCCGCGATGAAGGGGGTATGACCCGCGGCCGAAACCTGGGCCATGCCGCTCAGGAGCTCGACGTCCTGGGGGCTGTGATCGAAGTAGTAGTCGCCCACCAGACAGCCGTAGGGCTCTCCGCCGAACTGACCGTACTCTTCCTCGTAGATCTTCTTGAAGACCGGGCTCTGATCCCAGGCCGTACCCTTGAACTTCTTGAGGGTCTTGTGCAGATCCTTCTTCGAGATGTTGTACACCCGGATCTTCAGCATCTCGTCGGTCTCGGTGTTGTTCACCAGGTGGTGCAGTCCGCGCCACGAACCTTCGAGCTTCTGGAAATCCTCGTGGTGGAGGATCGTGTTGACCTGCTCGGTCAGCTTGCGGTCGATCTCCGCCACGATCGCCTCGATGGTGGCGATCGCATCGTCGGAAACGATGTTGGCGTGGGCCAGCACCTGCTCGGCCAGGGTCTGGACCGCGTTCTCGACCTCTTTCTGGGCCCGGTCGGTCTTGGGCTTGAACTCCTTGGTCAGAAGCGAGGAAAACTCGCTGACCTCGAGAGTCTCGGCTGCCTGACCCTGGGCGTCTTTCTGTTCTTCAGCCATCGTCGACTATTCCTCCGCCTTGTCCGGGTTCTCGGACGAGCCCAGGGCCTGCATCAGGTTGTTGTCCTGAAGCGCCTTGGCGATCAACTCCTCGGCACCGGTCTTGCCGTCCATGTAGGTCACCAGGTTCTTGAGCTGGGTCCTTGCCTGGAGCAGCTGGTTGAGCCCCTCGACCTTGCGGGCAACCGCCGCCGGCGAGAAGTCGTCCATGCTCTCGAAGGTGATATCCACCGCCAGGTTGCCCTCTCCGGTCAGGGTGTTGGGAACCTGGAACGCCACCCGGGGCTTGGTCGCCTTGAGCCTGTCGTCGAAGTTGTCGACGTCGATCTCGAGGAATTTCCGGTCGGCCACGGGAGCCAGCGGCTCTTCGGGCTTGCCGGAAAGGTCGGCCATCACACCCATGACGAAGGGCAACTGCACCTTTTTCTCGGCGCCGTAGACCTCGACGTCGTACTCGATCTGCACACGCGGGGCCCGGTTCCGGGCAATGAATTTCTGGCTGCTACTCTTCGCCACAGCACACCTCCTCTTTTCGGAACGGCTCCCGGCCTGTGGCCCGCGGCCGCCGACGCGACACGTATAAGACTTGCTTCATCCCGCTTACTCCTCACGCTCCGCCCCGGCGATCACTTCGGCCTGGTTCACCCCATCGGGTGCCATATCCCGGAGAATCTCGAGGAAGTCCTTGGAGACGAGCCGTTTGGCCCGGCGCAACAGCAACGGCACCGGACTGGACGGCTCATGACGGGCAAAATAATCGATCGCCTTGTCGAGCACGCGGATGACGTCCTCCCGCGTGTTGACCGTTCCGCTGATCGCAGCGGCAGCCTCTGCGCCGGCTCCGCCGGCACCCTCGGCCCCACCCTCGGCGGCGGGGGCCTCGCCGACGCCCCGGCGCGCCAGTTGCTCGGCCAGAGCGTTCTGGGCTCCCTTGGCCGCCTGCACCAACGCAGCCAGATCCGGAGAGTTGGCGCCGAGCAGGCCGGTCAGATAGCTGTCGACCCCATCGGCCGCACCGCTCGCCCGGCCGGCGGCTTCCGACAGCTCCTGGAGCCGCTCCAGATCGCCGTCAAGGAAAGCGGCGTCAATCGACGCCGTTTCCGGCAAGTTTTCCACGCCTTCAGGGGCGGGAATGCGACCGGTGGCGATCTCGATGTCGTTCAGGCCGAAGCGGCCCAGCGCCCGGGACTCGACCAGCGGAGCCCGCCGGATATCGGCGACCATCCCGTTGACGTCGGCGAGTTCGGCCAGGGTGTTGACCCGCATGGTGGGGTCGTTGTCATCGTCGGGATCGAGCTGCGGGTGGACCTTTTCCCAGTGGCGCTCGCAAAGCCCGTTCAGGAGTTCCAGCCCCGACGCCAAGCCGGGTAGGCCGTCGGTATTCACCAGGGCCCGGGCCAGCCGGGTGGCGACCCGCAGATCGCGCGTGCGGCCCAGAAGGTCCAGGGAGAGCTTCTTGACCTCTTTCCAGTCCGGCGGCTCGGCCGGGACCACCTCGTCGCCCATTTGACGCTCAGGCGTCCCCTGGGCGGCCCGGTCCAGGTCACCGAATACAGGATCGTATTCCAGATCTTCGCCGCAGGGCTGGTCGTCGGCCAGGGGCTGCAGCAGCGTTTCGACATCGATCACGGACATTCTGGGGCTTGCCTCCCGCGTTTGAACGCGCTTCCGATCATCTTCGTCGAATGAAAAGCGGCGGAATTACCGCTATCCCCTAACGTGATCGGTCGAGTTCTCGCGGTCAAGGTTTCGAGCCGTCGATCCGGGACCGCCCCATCTAATCACACAAGGAGCGACATGAGACACGAGCACTCACTTTTGCCCCGTAGGACGCCGGACTCGGACGTGGTACGAACGCCTCTCCGGATGCGGCGAAACTGTAATCGCGAATCCTCGAAAACCACAACGCAACAAGTGCGTTGCGCTGTCCCCTTCACTTGAAATCTGCCTTGACATTCCCTAACCTTTACCACTCTAATGAGTTCGCTGGAAATCACGTAGCTATTCTCAAGATTTTCAACAGATCCCTTTGGGAGATCAGCACATGAATCGTTCATGGATGAGCCGTCGAGGCGGCAAGAGTGCGGTGGCCTTGGTGATGGCGATGAGTCTCGTCTTCGCGGCTGCCCCGATCAGCGCCCAGGAGATGGCCTCCCTGCAGGGCACCCTGCTCGATCCGTCGGGCAACCCCGCGTCCGGCTTCAAGGTCGTGGTGCAAGACATTGCGA
Source organism: Acidobacteria bacterium Mor1 (assembly GCA_001664505.1). Taxonomy (GTDB): domain Bacteria; phylum Acidobacteriota; class Polarisedimenticolia; order Polarisedimenticolales; family Polarisedimenticolaceae; genus Mor1. The sequence continues at coordinate 606,275 of CP011806.1, read as the reverse complement.
GCGGCAAGAACTACGTGAGCTCCGCCTCCTCGTCGGCCGGCGAATACGCCCTCGACGTTCCGGCGGGTCCGCGTTACCGCATCGTCGAGGCGATCACCCCCGACGGCACCCGTTTGCAGGTCCAGGCCAACCCGCCGCTGCCGGTGCGTGTCTCCGGGTCCTATCGCCTGCCCGACGTCCTGTTCGTTCAGGGCGCGGCTGCCGATGAAAAGCCCGCCAAGTCGTCGAGTTCTTCCTCGTCTTCGTCGAGCAAGAGCGCGTCGTCGGGCTCCTCGTCCTCTTCTTCCGGTGCCACCACCTCGGTGAAGCCCTGGTACAAGAAGCCGGGCGGCATCATCGGTATCGTCGCCGGTAGCATCGCCGTGATTGCGCTGGCCACCGACGACGATGACGACGACAACAACGCGTCGCCGTCGGCGCCGTAATCAGTACGCAAAGAAACCGCTGAACTACAGCGCCCCGGGGGTTTTCTGAAATGAAGCAGACGAACGTGCGCCGCATGGCTCTGGTCTTGGCCGGCCTGCTGGTGCTCACGATGATTGCGGCCGGTTGTGGTGGCAAGAAAGAGGTCACCCGCACTCCGGCCGAGGCCGCGCCGGAACAGATCTCGATGGATCTCGAGGCGACGATCCCCGTCACGGGCAGCATCCTCGGCTTGACCCACAACGGTGGTGACGGCCTGAAGCCCGGCGACACCCTGAGTGTCTCCGCCCGCGGAGCCGTTCCCGAGGGCGGCAAGATGGTCGTGCGGGTGATGGAAACCGATTGGGAGCGGGAGTTGACCGCTGCCGGCGGTGACCGTTTCACCGGTTCCGGCGTGATCCCCGAGAACCTGCCTCCGGGCAGCTACCGGATCCAGGCGCTGGTGATGAACGCCGACGGCGAAGTCGTCGCGGAGATGCTCTCCGACGCCGGCCTCACCGTCATCCCGCGCATCTCCGCTTGCGAGGCGCTGCAGAACGATCTGGGTGGCATGACCATCTACTTCGATTTCGACGACTACCGCCTGTCTGACGATGCCAAGAGTTCGCTCAACAGCATCTCCCAGGCAGTCGGGTCCTCCGCCTGCACCCAGGCGCGGCTGACCATCGAAGGCCACTGCGACGAGCGTGGCACCATCGAGTACAACATCGCCCTGGGTCAGCGTCGCGCTGAGACGGTGCGCAAGTACCTCGAAGGCCTCGGCATGCCCCGCGATCGGATGACGATCAAGAGCTACGGCGAGGAGCGCCCGGTCGATCCGGGTCACAGCGAGTCGGCTTGGCGTCAGAACCGCCGCGCCGAGTTCAAGGTCAGCCAGTAGCGACCTTCGAACAACCGAACGAACGCGAAAAGCCCCGCCACCTCGGCGGGGCTTTTTTCATGCCCAGCGGAAGATCCGAAGGGCCAGCAGGAAGGTGAGCACGCCCCAGGCGACGAGCACCAGCAGCTCGCCCGCCACGCCGCTCATCCCCTGCCCCTCGAGCATCACCCCGCGAAGCGCATCGTTGAGGGCGGTCAGCGGCAGCAGGCGGATCAGCGGCAAGGCAGCCTCGGGGAACTTCTCGTAGGAGAAGAACACCCCCGAGAAGAGCCACATCGGCAGCATGATGAAGTTCATCAGCCCCGAGACCCCTTCGATGGTCGCCGCGCGACTCGCCACCAGCAGACCGAGCCCGGCGAAGGCCAGCGTCCCGGTCAGGCAGGTCAAGGCGAAGACCGCCAGCGAGCCCGTCAGGGGCACCCCGAGAACGCCCAGAGCAAACCCGACCAGGATCAACAGCTCGAAGAAGAGGAACACGCCGCGGGAGAGGATGAAGGAGCCGAGAAAGGATGAGCGCCGCATCGGGGTTACCAGAAAGCGGCGCAGCAGCTTCTTCTGCCGCATGTCCGCAATCGCGAAGCCGATACCCCAGATGCCGGTGCCCATCAGGTTCATCCCGAGGAGCCCCGGAAACAGCCAATCGATGTAGCGAGCCCCGCGGGAAGCGACGGTCTCCACCGGGATCCCCGGCCCGGCTCCCAACGCCTCTTCGATACGCAAGCGGGCAAGCTCCGACTCAGGCCGTTCGGGGTCGAGACGCAGACCCGGGCCCGCCTCGCCCTGGACGACCCACACGGCGATCGCGCCCCGGCCGAGCCGCGCGCGAGCATCCTCGACGGATTCGAGGCGCAGCACCCGCAGCCCCTCGGCCTGCTCCAACCGCTCGACGACCGCAGCGGGCACCGAGGGGTCGACACCGACCAGCTCCTCGGCGGTACCCCGCTCGGTAAAGGCCCAACCGAGCACCATCGCCAGGATCAGCGGAAAGACCACGACCCAGAAGACCGCCTCGGGCTCGCGCCAGAACAGCAGGACCCGCACCCGAGTCAACTCCAACAACTCTCTCAGGCGAGACTCACCCATCGCGTAGCGACCTCCCGGTCAGATGAACGAAGACATCCTCGAGGGTCGGCCGGTGGGTATGCAGGTCTTTGTAGGCCACCCCCGCTTCCTCCAGCTTCTCGACCAGCCGGGGCAAGACCCGGCGGGTATCGTCGGTGTGAAGACGAATCCGCGAGCCCTCCCGCTGACAGCGCACCACTGCCGGCAGGTCCCGGCAGAGCGCCTCGGCGCGCTCGCCGTCCTGTTCGGCGAGAATCAGCTCGACCAGCCCCGAGGCCCCCAGGAGGCCGATCAGTTCCGAGGGCGTGCCGTCGGCGATCGCCTTGCCGTGGTCGATCACCACGATGCGGTCGCAGAGCCGTTCGGCCTCATCCATGTAGTGGGTGGTCAGCAGGACGCTGCGGCCGGCGCTGCGGAGCTCCTCGACGATCTCCCAGACCCGGCGGCGAGCCTGTGGATCGAGCCCTGTGGTCGGCTCGTCGAGGAACAGGAGTTCCGGGTCTCCCACCAGGGCGCAGCCCAGGGCCAGGCGTTGTTTCTGACCGCCGGAGAGCGTGCTGTAGCGGGCCCCGGCTTTTTCCCGGAGTCCGACCCGTTCGAGGATCTCTTCCACCGGCCGCCCCCGACCGTAGAAGCAGCGGAACAACCGCACCAGCTCCGCCACCGAGAGCTTCTCCAGAAGTTGCGTCTCCTGAAGCTGCACACCGATCCGCTGCCGGATCCCTCGAGCGTCCCGGTCCCAGCTCCGCCCCAGGACCTCGACCTCACCCTGGTCCTGCCGCTCCAATCCGACCAGCATCGAAATGGTGGTCGTCTTGCCGGCTCCGTTAGGTCCCAGCAGGCCGAAGCAGGTGCGGGGCGGAATCTCGAGGTCCAGCCCATCCACCGCGCGCACGTCGCCGAAGTGCTTCCGCACTCCCCGGCAGTGAATCACCGCAGAGCTGTCGTTTGCTTCCCCCAACTCCTGCCTCCAAACGCAAGAGAGCCCCGCTTTCGCGGGGCCCCCGTCAGAATCTCGGTGCGATGTGCCCGGAGGCTACATCTCGTTGACTTCGTTGGTCACCTGGTCGGGACCGAAGTACACGGCCAACTCGAACTGCCCGGCGGAGTCGGAGCTGGGGAACACGTCGATGAAGTTGCCCTTGTCGCCGCTGCGCAGCTCTTTCTTGAGCGTCAGCGAGACCGGGGTCGAACTGCCCGGCACCAGCTTGACCCGGCGTTCATCGGTGATCTGCGCGAGATCGCCGGCGAAGACGTAGGCCATGCTCTTGTCCGCCTCGCCGGTCTCCGGATCGACGATGTCGATCGTGACCTGGTACTGGGTCAGCGGCTTGAGCTGGATGTTGAACTTGGCGACGCGGGAAGGCGTCGAGGGATCGTAGGTCACGTAGCCGACCTCGGCGTTGCGCAGACGGAGTTGACCGTCGGTGCCCCACTCGATCGGGTAGAACGCCAGTTTGAGGTTGAGCGGCTCGGTGACCGCAGCCTGGCCCAAGACCAGCTCCACGTCGACCATGCCACCTTCGTCAGCCATCGCCACCGCCGGCGCCGCCAGCAGGACCAGAATCGCCAGCGCTCGCTTTGCCTGCGTCGTCCAGTTCATGGGAACTCCCTCCGTTCTTTCACGACGGATATTCAGGTCGGGGATTCTATCGTATTTGCGGTTCCCCCCCAACCAAGGTCCGGCATTTCCCGCGGTTCGCATCCCCGAATTTCCCCGGACCGCCCGCCCGGGTAGCCCCGAAGGCCCGTGCTAGCATCCGCGGCGGCTTCGGCGCACCCGGCGCCACCCCATCGAGGAGCCGAACAATGCCGAGAATGACGACTCCCCCGGCCCCCGAAGGCCTGGAGCGCTAGCGAAAATGGCCGTCGATACACTCCCGCTGCGGTGGGCGACGCCCGAGAGCTGGGCCCGCCTGGCCGCCGCCGACCTGCCGACCTTCCTGGCGGACCATGCCGTCTGCGAGCAACAGGCCGCCCTGACCGCACTCTCCCTGACCTCGCACTATCCCGAGGACGAGGAGCTCGTCGAACGGATGACCTCCCTCGCAATCGAGGAGGTCTCGCACCTGCGAAGGGTCTGCAACCTGCTGCGCAAGCGCGGCTGGCCTGCGGCCAAACGGCGCAGCAACCCGTACGTCCAGGGGTTGCGTGAGCGGATGTGCACGCCCCAGGAGAACGAGCTCAAGCTGGATCGGCTGCTGATAAGCGCCCTGATCGAGGCCCGGAGCTGCGAGCGCTTCACCCTGCTGCTCGAGGCCACCGGCGGCGACCCGGAGCTCCAGTCCCTGCTCACCGACCTGGGCCCGGCCGAGAGGCGCCACTGGGAGATGTTCCATCGCCTTGCCTCGAGGGAGGCCGCCCCCACACGCTTCGCCCAACGTTGGGAGGAGTGGCTCGAGATCGAGGGCAAGCTGATGGCCTCTCGCGGAAAAGCCCCCACCGTCCACGGATAGCCCCGCATCATCAGCGGATCCGGCATTGGCATAACGGCATTAGAGGGGTATACCTAACCGTCGCCAAGGCGTCTTTTTGCGCCGATGAGGGGCCGTTCATGCACGCTCGCCTGCCGTTGTTCGCCGTCGCTCTCTGCCTCGCTTTCGCCCACCCCGCCGCCGGGTCCCCAAGGGACGCCGTCGAGATGCGCGCGGGCACGGTCCGGCCTTCCCAATCTGCCGACAGGGCCGCCGGCGAAGGGAGCCAAGCCGCCGCCACCGGACCGGGGGCCCACGTCATTCGTCTCGAGGGCCCGCTCACCCCACGGCTCCGCACCCGGCTGGCCGGCCGCGGCGGCCGGATCCTGGCCCCGCTCGGGGCCGAGGGGCTGCTGCTCTGGCTCCCGGCGGGGGCCGCGGAGAGCCTGAGCCGGCTGCCGGGGGTGGCCTGGACCGCCCCCTACCGCCCCGAGCTCCGCGTCGACCCCGATCTGCGGGCCGTGACCGAGGACGACCCCCGGGAGACCATCCCGGTCACGCTACGCCTGCTGCGCGGAACCGACCTCGAGGCCGCCACCCGACGCCTGGAGGGTATCGGCCTGGCCGTCCACGGGCTCGAAGCCGGTAGCCCGGCGACCCCGCGACGGCTGGAACGGGCCGCGCGGCTGGTGGTCACGCCGACTCCGGCCCAACTCGAGAGTCTGCTGGATCTCGCGTCCGCCTGGCCAGAGACCCTCTGGGTCGGCCGCCGCCCGGTTTACCGCCTGCTCAACGACGCCAGCGCCTGGTCCGGCCAGTCCGGCCTCGACCGTGGCGGAGAAACGCCGGTGTACGACGCCGGTCTGCACGGTGAAGGACAGGTGGTCGCGGTACTGGACACCGGCCTCGACGCCGACATGTGCTACTTCCGCGACGACGTCCACGGTCAACCACCGACCAATGTCGGCTTCGGGGTGGGAACCCCCGACCCCAACCAGCGCAAGGTCTTGATCGTCAACTTCCTCGCTCCCGGGGACGATCCGGCGGTCGCCTCGGACTGGGACAACCAGGACCACGGCACCCACGTCGCCGGCTCGGTCCTGGCCGACAACCTGGCCAACGGGGTCCGGGATGCGGCAGACGGCATGGCGCCGGCGGCCAAGCTGATCGTCCAGGACGGCGGCTACGCGCCGGACAACTGCGCGGACCTCCCCGCCATCGGCTGCCCCGCCGCCAGCCTGACCCCGTTCTTCCAGCAGGCCTATGACCAGGGCGCCCGGATCCACTCCAACTCCTACGGCGACCGTGAGAACTTCACCCCGTACAACATCTACTCCGACGGTTCCGAGGACGCCGACGCATTCATGTGGGACAACCCGGACTTCCTGCTGGTCTTTGCCGCCGGCAACAACGGTTCCGGCCCCGACACCGTCGCCAGCCCGGCCACGGGCAAGAACGTGCTTTCGGTAGGAGCCACCGCCCACGGAGAGAGCTCCGACTCCATCGCCGGCTTCTCCTCCCGGGGCTACACCGACGACGGGCGGATCAAGCCGGACCTGACCGCCCCCGGTTCCGGCGTGATCTCCGCCGACAACGACGGCAACATCGGCACCGACAACTGCAGCACCAAGTCCTCCAGCGGCACCAGCATGGCTTGCCCCACCGCCGCCGGTTTCGCAGCGTTGGTTCGCGAGTACTTCATGGACGGGTTCTACCCGGGCGGCAGCGAGAACGCGCCGGACGCCTTCGTTCCTTCGGCGGCGATGCTGCGCTCGATGTTGATCGTCTCGGCCACGCCGATGCGCAACCTCGCCCCCCCGCCGGAGCGGGACCAGGGCTGGGGCCGCATCATGCTGGACGACGCCCTGTTCTTCCCCGGCGATGCCAAGCGGCTGTTCGTCGACGACGCGGCTGACGCCTTCAGCGCCCCGGCAGACCCGGCACGCAGCTACGCCCTCGAGGTCCTCGACGGCAACGAGCCGCTCCGGGTGGTGGTCAGCTGGACCGACTACCCCTCGAACCCGGCCGCGGCGACCCATCTGGTCAACGACCTGGACCTCCAGGTGGAATCCCCCTCGGGCCAGACCTACCTGGGCAACGTGTTCACTTCCGGCGAGAGCGTTACCGGCGGTGCCCCCGACCGGGTCAACAACGTCGAGGCGGTCCGGATCGAGAACCCCGAGGCCGGCACCTGGACCGTGCGGGTCTCCCCCTTCGCGATCCCCCAGGCGTCCCAGGGCTACGCGCTGGCCGCCACCGGGCGGCTGCCGGTCTCCGGTGTCTTCCTGGAGCGAAGCGCCCTGATGCTCGACGACAGCGTCGGCGGCGACGGAGACGGCGTGCTAGAACCCGGCGAGTGGGTCGACCTGCCGCTGACCCTAGCCAACAGCGGCGATACCACCGCCACGTCGGTGCAGGTCCAGGTGGAGAGCCTCTCCCCCCACGTCGAGGTGGTGCGGACCGCCGCATCGCTCGCCGACATTCCCTCGGCGGGTCAGGCATCGACCGTCGATCATCTGCGCATCCGCATGACTACCGGTCTTCCCTGCACCGAGGAGATCTCCCTGCGCTTCCGCTACCTGGCCGACAGCTTCGACCAGAACGAGGACTCCTCATTCGGCACCGGCACCCAGGCGGTATTCCTCAGCGACACCATGGAGGGCGCCACCGGCTGGCAGCACGTAGCCGCCGAGAGTACCGCGACCAGCGGCGACTGGATCCTCGGCGACCCCGACGGTACCGAGTTCCAACCCGAGGACGATGTGACGCCGGCCCCCGGGGTGCAGTGCCTGTTCACCGCCGGCAATGCAGGCGGCCTCGGAACCGACGACATCGACGGCGGCCAGGTGGTCGCACGGTCCGGCGCTTACGACCTGACCGGCCACCCGGAGGCCCGGGTGCGCATCCACCGCTGGTTCGCCAACCGGGACCTGGGCGAGGACGCCGGGGACTTCTTCCGCCTGGAGATTCGCGAGAACGCCTCCAGTCCCGACGTGCTGCTGGAGGAGATGGGAACCAACGAGTCCGCGGCCCGCTGGACCGCCGTGAACTTCCGGGTCGCCGACCATGTGGCCCCCGGAGCGGGAGTCGAACTCAAGGTCACCGCTGCCGACGGCAATGCGACCGGCAACCTGGTCGAAGCCGCCATCGACGAGATCGAGTTCTGGGAGCCCCAGTGCGACGTCCACGACCCTGCACCCAACCCGGTGGACAGCCTGCGGGTGGATCGGAGCGGCGATGACGCGCTGCTCTCCTGGAGCCGCCCCGGCCTCGACCCGGACCACGGCGAGGCGGATCGCTACCGGGTCTACCGTTCGGCGACACCCGACACCGGGTTCACCCTGGAGAACGAGCTGTTCGACAGCGGCAGCGCCCCATCCTGGACCGACAGCGGCGCCGCGGCGGCCGGCGACGACCGCTACTACCTGATCCAGGCGGCCAACGGCAACGGAGACTCGGAGCCGGCACCCTAGCCCCGCTCATTCCGCTTTGCAGCCGGACACTTTGAATCCGGGCGGAAGAATGGTAAAAGCGGGGCCTATGTCGAAACCTGTGGATCCCCAGGGACGGCCGATTCGCTTCGGACCGTACCCCGAACTGACCATCACCGGCCTGCTGGTCGGCTACTTCCTGGGGGCGATCCTGGCCCTCAGCCTCGGTTTCGCGGCGCTCAAACTCGGGTTCTCCATCGAGGGCTCGGAGTTGGCCGCGATCCTCGGGTTCGGCATTCTGCGCGGGGTACTCGGCCGGCGCAGCATCGTCGAGAACAACATCAACCAGTCCCTGGCGAGCGCGGTCAACGCGGCCTCGTCGGGGATGATGTTCTCGCTGCCGGCGCTGTTCGTGCTGTCCAACCGCACCGGCGACGGGTCCTACCTCGAGTTCAACATCCCGCTGACGGTGCTCGGCTGCATCACCGGCGCGATCATGGGCATCGCATTCATCATTCCGCTGCGCAAGCAGATGATCGATTTCGAGCGCCTGCCCTTCCCCGGCGGTATCGCCGTGGCGACGATCCTCAAGTCCCCCGGCGCCGGCATTCGCAAGGCTCAGCTGCTGATCGGCGGCATCGTGGTCAGCGCCATCGCCGCCACGACCACGGAGCTCACCGGAGTTTCGAACTTCGATCTCGGATCGTTGATCGGCATGCCCAGTTACATGAACGGCATCTGGTATCTGTCGCTGCTCACCGTGGGCGTCGGGTATCTCTCGGGCAAGGGCGGCATCTACTTCGTCATCGGCGGCTACATCTGCTTCTGGATCCTGGCGCCGATCCTGGTGGGCACCGGCCACGTTCAGCCCGACGTCGAGGCGGACTCCCTCCGCACCGGCCTGTTCCGTCCCGTCGGCATCGGCATGTTGATCGGCGGCGCCCTCACCGGGGTGGCCCTGGCCTTCCCGCTGGTGGTGAGCGCCATCCGCAGCATGCAGGACGCGGCCAAGAGCAAGACCGAAGCATCCAAGGACGAGTTGCCGATTCGCCTGTTGTACCTGGCGGTCGGCGGCGCCTTCATCATGCTGCTGACCATGGCCGAATTCTCGGTGGGTGAGATGACCCTGCTGCGCGGCCTGGCCATGGCGGTCCTCGGCACGCTGTGGATCTGGATGGCCGGCGTGGTGCTCTCGGAGTGCATCGGCCGGACCAACTGGTCTCCCCTGTCCGGCATGACCCTGATCGGCGTGACGATCCTGATCTTCATCGCAAGCGGCATGTCGAATACGGCGACGGTGATCGCCTCGGTGATGGTCGGCGCCGCGATGTGCGTCGCCATGTCCCAGGCCACCGACCTGATGCTGGACCTCAAGTCCGGCTATCTCGTCGGCGCGATTCCCCGTAAGCAGCAGCTGGCCCAGCTGTGCGGCACCTGGCTCGGACCGATCCTGGTGATGGCCCTGATCTTCGTGCTGCACCAGGATGAGCCGCTCGGCGGCGAGAAGTACCCGGCGCCTCAGGGGGTCGCCCTGGCCAGCATCATCGAGGGTATCCAGGGCGGCGACGCTCCCAAGCTCAAGTACCTGGCCGGTGCCGGTATGGGGGCGGTCCTCAGCGCCAGCGGCGTAGGGGGCCTGGGCATCCTGGTCGGTCTCGGTTTCTACCTGCCCTTCAACATCGTGCTGACCTACACCATCGGAACGCTCCTGCGCCTCGGTAGCGACTGGCGCATGGGCAAGCGCTGGTCCGAAGACGTCGGCATTCCGGTCGCCGCCGGCCTGATCGTCGGTGATGCGCTGATCGGAGTCGGCTTCGCCGTGTTCAATATCATCTCCGGCGGTGGCGGTGGAGGAGGTCACTGATGCGCATCCTCGGTCTCGCCCTACTGTGGCTCGGTTTCATCGGCACCGCCTGGGTCGCCTCGCTGGACAAACTCGAGGTCGACTGGATGTGGTACGGCATCGGCCTCGTCGTCTGCGTCGCCGGCGTCATCGTCTTGCGCATGCAGAGCAAGAGCGAGGCGAGCGCCAGCGACAAACTCAGCGACGACATGAAGACCATCGGCGCGTCGCTGGACAACATCGTGACCAAGATCGTCAAGCTCGACGGCGAGAAGGCGGACCTCAACCCCTACGACGCCCACGGCAAGCTCGACGAACTCTTCCCCGAAGATCTAGGCAACTTCGTCGAGGCCCGCAAATCGATCGGCCACGTCCACGGGCTCCAGGCCTACGCCGAGGTGATGAACCACTTCGCGGCCGGCGAGCGCTACATGAACCGGGTCTGGTCCGCTTCGGTGGACGGCTACATCGACGAGGTCAACACCTACCTCGGCCGCAGCCGTGCGGAGTTCGAGCGGGCTCGAGAGTTGTTCCAGGGGCTCGAACGAGCCTAGGTCAAAGCGGCCCTGGGTCAGAGCGGCCCTGGGTCAGAGCGGCCCTGGGTCAGAGCGGCCCGGGGACAGAGCGGACCTGAGGCAGAGCGCGCCTAGCTCAGATCGTCCCGCAACAGCGGATGGGTCAGGCAGTGCGGGCCCCCACGGGCCCGACTGAGTTCGTTGCTGGCCAGCGAGATGCAGACTCTCCGATCGACGTCCAGATCGACTTCCGCCTCACCCAGCAGCAGGTCGTCAGCGCTGACCACCCGGAAGCCCCGGCTGGAGAGTTCCTCGAGGGTCGCCACATTGCGGTCATAGAGGGTCAGCACACCCGGCGCGACCGCCAGCGCGTTGGCACCGTCGGTCCACTGCTCCCGCTGCTGGGTTACCGCGTCGGGACCACCGCAGGGAATCGCCTCGATGTCCAGTCCCCGCTCCCGGAGCGCCGAGAACATGTCCCCGCAGGCGCTCCATTCCAACTCACGACTCTCCAGATCGATGGCGAAGGCCCGGGCCGCCTGGGGGCCACTGGACTGCATCACCGGCGGGAACGCCAGACAGAGATCTCGATCGATGAAGGTGAACAGGGTATCCAGGTGCATGTACGCCCGGCGCCGTGGGATCTCCACGGCCAGCACCCAACGGGGCGCCTGGTCCTGACGGGCCAAGGCCCGGCAGAGCTTGTCCACGGCGGCCCTGTTGGTTCGCTCGGAGATGCCGACGATCAGGATCGATGGTGAGGCGACCAGCAGGTCTCCCCCTTCGATGCAGAGCTTGTTGGACTCGGCCAGTACCGAGCGCCCTGCTCCCCCCTCCAGCGGATCGAACCACTGAACGGCCCCACGCAGCTCCGGATGGAAGCGGAAAATCGCCCGGGAGAGCAGCGCCTCCCGCTGGCGTGCCGCCGCGCCCATGGCACAGAAGATGACCCCTGAGCCGAGAACCACCTGGGGATCCCGCTGAAAGCACCAGTTGGGAAGCGGTGTCAGGTCGTAGAGTTCCTCCGCCTCAACGGCGGTCCGGGAGGCACTGGAGCGCACCCCGCCGACCAGCATCTCGGCCAGTCCGGCGGCGTCGGACTGCTCCATACGCTCACGCAGGCTATCCGGCAGATTGCCGGGCAGTACACCGTAGACCCACTCCCTGGCCTCGGGTTGTTCAAGGGTTTCCCGCAGGAGATCCAGCGTCTCCACCGGCTCTGCCCCGAGGAGCTGCAGCACCCGCCGGAAGCGCCCATGCTCGCTACGCGCGCCATCCCCGTAGAGGATGTCGTCGAACAGCAGCTGCTCCATCATGGCCGGAACCATGTGATCCACCTCGGGCCCCGGTTCGTGAACCAGCACCCGGCGCAGCCGTCCGACCTCCGAAGTGACCTTCAGCATGGGAACTCCCAGATTACTCGGCGAACATCTCGAGGTCGGTGCCGAAGCGATCGGACATCTCCATCGTGGCCTGCAGGTCCGGATGCCGCAGGATGATGTGCCCGTCGGACATCAGGGTCTGCTTCCAGTTGCGCCGGTGGGCGCCGACGGGCAGCAGGTCGACGCAGAGCACGTGGGGACGGTAGCGCGCGATCAGGCGCTCGAGCCCCTGGATCGAGCGAATCCGCCCCTCTCCCTTGGCCCGCTTGAAGATGATCGAACTGTTGTAGCGCCGCTCCACCACCTGGCTGAAGCGTCCGTGCACTACAGCCTCGGCCCAGCCGACGAAGGTGTCCAGGTCGCAGGCGTAGTTCATCAGGTCGACGCTGCGGGCGCCGGGCGGCCGGCACCCGATCTCGCCGAAGACCGCCTCACCCGACGGCGTGCGGAACCACTCCATGTGGGTGAAGCCGCTCTGGAAGTCCAGGGCCTTGATCACGTCCCGGCCCAGCTTCTTGCCGGCGGCCAGCGCAGGTTCGTCCAGATCCCGCAGCGCCAGGGTCTGGGGGCTGGTCCACTCCAGGGTCCGGGCGATCAGCGGCCGGGGCCGGTACCAGCTCATGTTGTGGTAGGCGATCTCTCCGCCGTGGCAGATCGTATCGAAGGTGAACTCCTCACCCTCGATGAACTCCTCGACGCTGACCTCGGCCACGTGCTGGACCAGGCCGATCACCCGCTCCAGCACCTCGGCGTCGTCGACCCGGTGGGTATCCGCCGAACCCGCGCCGGCGATCGGCTTGACGATCAACGGGTAGCCCACCGCCTCGGCCCCCTGGCGAATCTCATCGGGGGTCGCCGCCTTGCGATGCCGCGGCACCCGCAGGCCCGCGTCGTCCAGCGCCTGCTTCATCCTTTCCTTGTCGCGGAACAGGAGCGTGTGTTCCACGGTCATGCCCGGCAAGCCCAGTTCTTCCCTGAGCCGGGCCGCCAGCAACATCCCCGGCTCCCACAGGCACTCGATCTGATCGATGCGGATCCGCTTTGCCGCCTCGACGACCTCACGGACCGTGCGTTCCTCGTCAAACATCGCCGAAACCTGGATGTAGTCGGCAAGGGCCCGACGCAGGTCCGGCGGCATCATCGACGTCGGGTGTTCGCCGAGGCCGATCACACGGGCACCGACCGCGGCGAGCCCCTTGGCGAAGTGCGGCATCTCCGAGGGGAAGGAGGGAGAGATCATCAGGACGTTCATCGTGTTCCTCTAGCCCAGCTCGACCTGGACATGGGAGACCAGCCGGCGCAACCCTTCCTGGACGACGCGGGTTTCTGGGTGCCGCAGCACCACCCAGCCCTCGCCCTCGTAACTGCTGGCCGGCGCCTGGCCTTGCCGCGGGAGGCGCGCCTCGACCACCAGATGCCCGAGTTCCTTCTGGGCCTGCTCGAGCCCACGGATGCCCTTGACCCGGCCGCGACCCTGCCCGCGCAGGAAGGCGATGCCCGCGGCGTACGCCCGGGGCGGCGGCGAGAAGGCGTCGTGGATCATCAGGTTCGCCCAGGACTTGTAGAAGTCGACGTCGTGGGCGTAGGAAATCAGCGTGGTGAACTGGGCCCCCGGCGGACGGGCGCCCACCTCGGAGACGGCGATGGATCCGTCCTTGCGGCGGAACCATTCCATGTGGCTCAGGCCGGTGCCCATGCCCAGCGCATCGAGAGCCTGCACCGCCACCCCACGGATGTCGTTGTACTGCGGGTGGTCCACCTCCCGGGGCAGCAGCACGCACCACTGGATCCAGGGGTTCTGCAGCACCTCGAGAGGCCCCGGGTAGTAGCGGGTCAGCGAATGCCAGACCGGCTTGCCGCCGATGGAAACGGCGTCGAAGGAGTGCTCGTCGCCGACGATGAACTCCTCGAGCAGCATCGGCTGGGCGGGACTGGGCGGAGTCAATCTCAGGCACTGGTCCAGGGAGGCGGCGTCCTCGACCCGGAAGGTGTTGCGGGCGCCTGCCCCGGCCGGCGGCTTGGCCACCATCGGATAGCCGATCTCGGCGGCGAGCTTCTTGGCCTCGGAGACCGTGCCGGCCAGGCCGTGTTTCGCGCAGGGAACCCCGGCGGCCCGCAGCACATCCTTCATCCGCGACTTGTCGCGGAAGTTCCGCGCCGCCTCGACGCTCAGGCCCGGGATATCCAGCCGGCGGCGAACCACGGCGAGAGGCACTTGAAGCTCTTCCAGGGCCCCCAGGACCCTGGATACCGGCCCCATCTCGCGGGAGAGCGCCTGGACCGCCACGGTGATCTGGTCGGGGTCGAGGCCGTCCTTGACCCGGCGATGGGCGCTGAGGCGCCCGCGCAGCTCCGCGGGCAGCATCTGGACCGGATCCTGGCTGATCAGGGCCAGCCGGATGCCCGGCACCGAGGCCGCCGCGGCGACAAACCTCAGGGTGGTCTCCAGGAAGAATGGAGCGACGAAAACGACGTTCTTGACCATGGGGCGGATGGTACCTCAATCCGCCTCCGGGATCAGCGGTGGACGGCCCCTGGCTGTGCTAGTTTCCCGTCTGGGAGGGAGCCGGAGCTCCCCTGGGGGATACATGTCTGCCATGCGCATCGGTTTCGTCACGTCGGAAGTCACGCCCTTCGCCAAGACCGGGGGCCTCGCCGACGTATCCGGCACGCTGCCGCGCTTCCTGCAGGAGCAGGGCCACGACGTGCGGGTCTTCATGCCGTTCTACGACACCATCCAGATCGAGGACGGCAAGCTGCACCCGGTCGATTTCCTGCAGAACGTGCCGATCCGTTTCGGCGAGCGGGACATCGCCTTCTCGGTCTTCACCACGCCGCTGCCCGACAGCGAATTGTGGATCTATTTGATCGCCTGCCCCGAGCTCTACCACCGGGGTTCGGTCTACACCCAGGACGCAGACGAACACCTGCGCTTCGGCATGCTGGTACGGGCGACCATCGAGAGCTTCCAGCGGATGGGCTACGCCCCCGACGTCATCCACTGCAACGACTGGCACACCGCGACCCTGCCGCTCTACCTCAAGACCGTCTACGGCTGGGATGCCCTGTTCGGCGGCACTCGCACCATGCTCACGATCCACAACATCGCCTATCAGGGAATCTTCAGCGCCGAGACCGTAAACGAGCTGGGCCTGGAGGGCGCCCGGCCCTACCTCTACCAGCAGGATCTCGAAGAGGGGCGGCTGAACTTCCTCAAGACCGGGATCCTCTACGCCGACGCCCTGACCACCGTCAGCCCGACCCACGCCAGGGAGATCCAGCAGGAGTCCTACGGCTACGGCCTCCACGAGCTGCTTCAGGCCCGTGAGGACGCGCTCTTCGGCATCCTCAACGGCGTGGACTACGACGAGTGGAACCCGGAGAAGGACCCGCTGATCCCCTGCCGCTACTCGGTGCGCAGCTTGCCGGGCAAGGGCAAGAACAAGAAGGCGCTGGTCCAGAACATGGGACTGCCCTACGACTCCAAGGCCCCGGTGGTCGGCATCGTCTCCCGGTTGACCCACCAGAAGGGCTTCGATCTCTGCTTCGACGTACTTCCCGCCATGCTCGCCGAACACGACATGCGGCTGGTCGTCCTGGGAAGCGGTGAAGCGAAGTACGAGGAGTTCTTCACCAAGCTGCAGCACAGCTTCCCCCAGAAGGCGGTCTACTACCGGGGCTACAACAACAAGCTGGCTCACATGATCGAGGCCGGGGCGGACATGTTCCTGATGCCCTCGCGCTACGAGCCCTGCGGCCTGAACCAGATGTTCAGCCTGCGCTACGGCACGATCCCGATCGTACGCAAGACCGGCGGCCTGGCCGACACCGTGCAGCTCTACGATCCGGATACGGGCAAGGGCAACGGGTTCGTATTCGACCATTTCACTCCTGAAGGGATGCGCTGGGCCCTGGAGGCCGCCTTCGACATCTTCCAGGACCGCAAGACCTGGCGGAAGCTGATGCGCAGCGCCATGGCCCAGGACTACTCCTGGGAGGTTTCCGGCCGGGAATACCTGAAGCTCTACCGCATGCTGGCCGGCCAGTAGGACCGCCTGCGGCCGGCGGGCAAACCGGGACATTCCCCCGGCGCCCGGCTCCGTGTAGAATCGGCTGCGGCCTCGGCGCCGAGAGGAGACTGCGATGCACGTGCTGTTCGTCGAGCCCGCCTTCCCCAGGAACCAGCGAGAATTCGTCCGCGCCCTGGCGTCGGTGGGTGCCCGGGTCACCGGGATCGGAGAACGTCCCGTCGAGTATCTCGACGGCGAGCTCAAGAGCTGGCTCTACCGCTACGAGCAGGTGCCCTCGGTGGTTCACGAGCAGTCCCTGCTCGACACCGTGCGCCGGGTCCAGAAGCGGGAATGGGTCGATCGCCTCGAGGCGACCATCGAGGCCCACATCATGCCGACCGCCCGGGTCCGCGAGGCCTGCGGCATCCCCGGCACCTCGGTGCAGACCTCCTACCTCTGTCGCGACAAGCCGGCGATGAAACAGGCCCTGCGCGATGCCGGGGTCCCGACGGCGATGTCCGACGGGGTCGACAACGCCGAGCAGGTGCGGGCCTTCATCGACAAGGTCGGCTACCCGGTCATCATCAAGCCCCGGGACGCCGCCGGCGCCGCGGGTACCTATCGGATCGACAAGGCGGACCAGATCGACGATGTGGTCCGTGAGTCCGGCATCGCCCAAGGGATCTCCGCCGCCATCGAGGAGTTCGTCGAAGGGCACGAGGGGTTCTACGACACCATCACCCTCAACGGTGAGGTGCTCTACGACTTCGTGACCCACTACTACCCCAACGTGCTCGAGGCGATGCGCACCCGCTGGATCTCGCCGGTGTTCATCGCGACCAACCGTGTCGACACGTCCGGGTACGACGAGGTCAAGGCCATGGGCCGCAAGGTGATCGAGTCTCTCGAGATCGGCACCTCGGCGACGCATCAGGAGTGGTTCTTCGGGCCCAAGGGTCTGAAGTTCTCGGAGATCGGCTGCCGCCCCCCGGGGGTCGGCGCCTGGGACCTCTACTGCGCCGGCAACGACTTCGACATCTATCGCGCCTGGGCCGCCGCCATCGTCCACGGCCGCCGCACCGAGCACCCGAACCGCCGCTACGCCGCCGGCCTGATCAACCTGCGCCCCGAACGGGACGGGCACATCACCGGCTATTCCGGCGTCGACGAGATGTTCGCCCGCTGGAAGGACTGGATCATCGACTCCCACTTCCCGGCCCCGGGAACCCCGACCCAACCGGTCGAGGCCGGCTACATGGCCAACGCCTACGTGCGGATCCGCTATCCGGACTACGACGACCTGCGGGAGATCCTCCAGAGCGTGGGGCGCTCGGTGAAGGTCCATGCGAACTGAGCCGCGCAAGGAAGCGCCCCGGGCCGCCGCCCCCTGCTGCCCGGTGTGCGGAGGCGACCTGACCTCGATCAAGTGCAAGGTCATGTGTACCCGCTGCCACGCCGTGGTCTCGAACTGTAACGGCGACTGATCGAGACGAGCGCGCTGGTCCGCCGTGGATCGATGCGCTATCTTCCCTTTCCCGAGCGGCTACGCGGTCCCGCACCGCCAACTGGAGCGAAGACGACCTTCAAGCCTTCGAGCGCAACCAAGGAAACCTTCCAGCGCCTGTTCCGTGAGCGCATCCTCGTGCTCGACGGCGCCATGGGTACGATGCTGCAGTCGTACCGTCTCGACGAAGCCGGTTACCGAGGGGAGCGCTTCCGCGACCACCCCAAGGACCTCAAGGGTTTCAACGACCTGCTGTCGCTGACCCAGCCCGACATCCTCGAAGAGATCCACCGGCGCTATCTCGAGGCCGGTGCCGACATCATCGAGACCAACTCCTTCACCTGTACCTCGATCTCCGCCGAGGACTACGGCCTGGGCCACCTGGGCTACGAGATCAGCCGGGCCGCCGCCGAGATCGCCGTGCGGGCCGCCCGGGACCAAAGCGCCCGGGATCCGGAGCGCCCCCGCTTCGTGGCAGGCTCCATCGGGCCGACCAACCGCACCGCGTCCCTGTCCCCCGACGTCAACCGCCCAGGGTTCCGCAACGTCAGCTTCGACCAGCTCGAGGCCTCGTACCACGAGCAGGTTCGCGGCCTGGTCGAGGGCGGTGTGGATCTGCTCGCCCCCGAGACCGGCTTCGACACCCTGAACCTCAAGGCGGCGCTGTTCGCCATCGCGCGCTACAAGGCGGAGACCGGCAGCCGCATCCCCGTGATGGCGTCGATCACCATCACCGACCAGAGCGGCCGCACCCTCTCGGGCCAGACCGTCGAGGCGGCGTGGCTCTCTATCGCCCACGCCGACCTGTTGACCGTCGGAATCAACTGCTCCCTGGGCGCGGAGGAGATGCGCCCCCACGTCGAGGCTCTGGCCGGCGTCGCCAGCTGCGCGACCGCCTGTTACCCCAACGCCGGCCTGCCCAACGAGTTCGGCGGCTACGACGAGACCCCGGAGCGCACCGCGGAGTTGCTCGGATCCTTCGCCGACGAAGGGTGGCTCAATGTCGCCGGCGGCTGCTGCGGCACCACCGACCGGCATATCGCCGCCATCGCCGAGACCGTCCGGAGCAAGCGCCCCCGCGGCGAACCGCCCCGCTCCGCCTTCACCCAGCTCTCCGGCCTCGAGCCCCTGACCATTCGCCCGGACTCGAACTTCACGATGATCGGCGAACGCACCAACGTGACCGGCTCGCGGCGGTTCGCCCGGCTGATTCGCAGCGGCGCCTACGAGGAGGCGCTGGAGGTGGCCCGCGACCAGGTCGAGGGGGGCGCCAACATCCTCGACGTGAACATGGACGAGGGCCTGCTCGACTCCGAGCAGGCGATGACCGAGTTCCTCAACCTGATCGCCTCCGAGCCCGAAGTCTCGCGGCTGCCGATCATGATCGACAGCTCCAAGTTCAGCGTTCTCGAGGCCGGCCTGAAATGCCTCCAGGGCAAGGGGGTGGTCAACTCGATCAGCCTCAAGGAGGGGGAAGAGGAGTTCCGGCGCCAGGCGGAGCTGGTGCGGCGCTACGGCGCGGCGCTAGTGGTCATGGCCTTCGACGAGGAGGGCCAGGCGGTCGACGCCGGGCGCAAGGTCGCGATTCTCGAGCGGGCCTACAAGATCCTGACCCGAGAGGTCGGCTTCCCGCCCGAGGACCTGATCTTCGACCCCAACATCCTGACCGTCGCCACCGGCATCGAGGAGCATGACGGCTACGCCGTCTCCTTCATCGACGCCGTGCGCATGCTCAAGGAGCGATGCCCCGGAGCGAAGATCAGCGGCGGAGTCAGCAACATCTCTTTCTCGTTCCGCGGCAATGACCGGGTGCGGGAAGCGATGCACGCCGCCTTCCTCTTTCACGCCATCGGTGCCGGGCTCGACATGGGCATCGTCAACGCCGGCCAGCTCGAGGTCTATGAAGAGATTCCCGAGGCGCTGTTGCAACACGTCGAGGACGTGCTGCTCAATCGGCGCCCCGACGCCACCGAGCGGCTGATCGCCTACGCCGAGACCGTCAAGGGGGGTGGCCGGGAACGGGTGGTCGACGACAGCTGGCGTCAACGTCCGCTGAACGAGCGCATCTCCCACGCGCTGGTCAAGGGTCTACCCGACTACATCGAGCAGGACGCCGAAGAGGCCCGGGTCGACCTGGGTTCCCCGCTGGCGGTGATCGAGGGGCCGCTGATGGACGGGATGAACGTCGTCGGCGATCTGTTCGGCACCGGCCGCATGTTCCTGCCCCAGGTGGTCAAGAGCGCCCGGGTCATGAAGAAGGCGGTGGCCTACCTCGAACCCTTCATGGAAGAGGAAAAGCGCGCCTCCGGTGCAGCCGGTGCCAAGGCCAAGGTTCTCCTGGCCACGGTCAAGGGAGACGTTCACGACATCGGCAAGAACATCGTCGGGGTCGTGCTCGCCTGCAACAACTACGACGTGGTCGACCTCGGCGTGATGGTTCCCGCCGACCGTATCCTGCGCGAGGCCCGGGAGCAGCAGGCGGATCTCGTCGGGCTCTCCGGTTTGATCACCCCCTCGCTGGACGAGATGGTGCATGTCGCCTCGGAGATGAAGCGGGAGGCCTTCGAAGTTCCCCTGCTGATCGGCGGCGCCACGACCAGCGCCAAGCACACCGCCGTCCGAATCGCGCCTGAGTTCCACGGAATCACCGTCCACGTGACCGATGCCTCCCGGGCGGTCGACGTGGTGGGCCAGCTCGTGAGCGACAACCTCCGCGAGGCCTACACCGAGAAGGTGCAGCGGGAGCAGGCCGAGAGTCGCGAAGCTTTCCGTGACCGGGAGCAGGCCCCACTGCTCACCTACGAGGATGCCGTGGCCCGCCGGTTTGCGCCTGAATGGCGGGCGGAGGACCTGCCCCGCCCCGAGTTCCTCGGGGTTCGGACCCTCGACGAGATTCCCCTGGAGGAGTTGGTCCCGTTGATCGACTGGACCCCCTTCTTCCACACCTGGGATCTGAAGGGGGTCTACCCGAGGATCCTCGAAGACTCCCGTGTCGGCGAGGCCGCCCGCGAATTGCTGGACAACGGACGCACCCTGCTGGAGCGCATCGTCGCCGACAAGCGCCTGAAGGCCAGGGCCGCCTACGGGTTCTTCCGGGCAGCCTCTCAGGGTGACGACATCCAGCTCTACGACGACGCGGGTGACCCGCTGGTGACCTTCCACACCCTGCGGCAGCAGCTCGACCGGGGCCGGGACAAACCGCAGTTGGCCCTGGCGGACTTCATCGCTCCGGCCGAGGTCCCCCTGGAAGATCACCTGGGCCTGTTCGCCGTCAGCGCCGGCCACGGCCTCGATTCCCTGGCCGCCGAGTTTCGGGAGCAGCACGATGACTACCAGGCGATCATGGCCGCCGCTCTGGCCGACCGGCTCGCCGAGGCGCTGGCCGAGTGGCTGCACCGGGAGGTGCGCAGGGAATGGGGCTACGGCGCCGACGAGGCGTGCTCGGTCGAGGACCTGATTCGCGAACGCTACCGGGGCATCCGGCCGGCGCCGGGGTACCCCGCCTGCCCCGACCATTCGGAGAAGACCACGCTCTTCCGGCTACTGGATGCCGAGCGCCGCACCGGGGTGAGTCTGACCGAGAGCTACGCGATGACCCCCGCGGCGTCGGTCAGCGGCCTCTACTTCGCCCACCCCGAGGCCCGCTACTTCTCGGTCGGCAAGATCGGACCCGATCAGCTCGCCGACTACGCCCGCCGCAAGGACATTCCCCTGGACCGGGCAAGACGGCTCCTGGCGCCGGTCCTCGCTGAATAGTCCCTCGCCCTCGGGGCCTCCGCCGCGGCTTACTCCGCCTTGAGCCCTTTCAGGTGGGCCTCGAGCCCGGCGCCAAGCGCCTCGGCATCCATGCCGACCGCGTCGTAGAGATCGGCGCCGATCGCCTCGCCTGCCAGTTCCTTCTCGAAGTACGCCAGGAACTTGCCGGCGTGGGCTCCTCCGTCGCCGAACAACAGGTAGTGGATCAGGAGCCAGCCCATCTCGTAGCGGCGGGGCGTCTGAGCAGAGCCGAGCTGGTAGAACTGACCGGGATCGATCGCCTCCACCACCGACGACACCGTGACGTCTCCCTTGCGGAACGCCCGTTTGAAGGCACTGAGGCGGTTTCGCGCATTGCCCCGTCGATAGTTCGACTCCCGCTGAATCCGCACCGAGCGATCACCGATCCTCGACGGGTGGAACGTGCCCTCGTCGTCCTGGTGCACGTACTGGAAGAAGGTCGCCAGCCCCTCGCTGATCCAAGGGGACATCGCACCCCGGGGGTTCAAGCGCATGTCGACCAGCAGGTGGGTCGCCTCGTGGACCAGCGTGTCCTCGAGACCGGTGCCGTCGCCCGAGCGGGTGTGCATCACGCACATGTTCGACCCGCCCAGGTAGTGCCCCGCCGGGCGACCGTCGGATCGGCTCAGATCGGTTCCCAGCAGTTTGTTGTACTTGTGGAAGGAATCGAACAGGAACACCCGGCCGACCTCCGCCTGGGCCCCGAGTTCCAGCCTGCCCGCGAAGAACTTCTCGAAGAAGGCGTGATGGCCGTCGAGCAGCGCCAGCGCCTTGCGGGTGTTGATGTTGGGGTCGTCGGTCTGAATCCGGTAGTGATCACTGCTTCGCGTGTCGTAGTTCTGATCCTTGACCAGCTTCTCGGCCATGGCGAGCAACGCGTCGAAGCCGGTCAACCCTTCGGGTTGTTCCTCGGCTTTCTTCTGCTCCTGGAGTAGCCGCTCGAGATAGCGTCGATCCTGCTCGGCGTGATCGTCCGTCTGCTGATCCTGGGCGAACGCCCCGCCGGACAGGAGCAGCAGCACGAAGGCGGCGAGGAGCGCTCTCATGGTTCTCTCGTCCCCGGTTCGGTCTCGGCCGATGCCGGCGCCGCTTCGTGCGCGTCCGCTGCGGGACGGAAACCGGCGCACTCCAGCACCGGAAGGCGCGGATACTTCGGGAAGCCCGGTTCGACCCCGGCCAGCCCGCAGAGCAAGAACATCGATCCGCGGGCGGATTCCACACGGCGCACCCAGTGACACCTGGGGCAAAGGCTGGCCTGCTGCAGGGGGTCGCTCATGGCTAGAGCGTAACCGCGATCACCACGGGACGCCAAACCGGTTCAAGCCGGGAGCGCGGACCTGGTTTCGGGGCTCAGCCCCGTTGCCCGAGGGCGCTCAGCTCCCGGCGAACCTGGCTGAGCTGATCCTCCAGGACATCCAGCGCCTGCTCGGCCTGATCCAGATGCCCCTCCCTTCCGACCCGTTCCAGCCGGAAGGCGGTATCGGCCGCCGGCCCGGCGCCGAAACTCTCGAGGGAGCCGCTCAAACGGTTCGAGGCCTGCTCCACGACGCTGGCGTCGCCACGATCGATGCCGGTACGGATCTCGTCGAGCAGACCGGGGGTCACGTCCAGAAACACCTCGATCTGCTCCGAGAGCTCGGCGGTGTTCCCACCGGCCCGGTCCAGCGCCACCGCCGGATCGATCAGCGATCCGCCGCCGGCGAATTCGGTCCGGTGGAACTCCATCCGCTGGGCGTCGCCGACCGACTGCTCGATCGCCCGTTCGAGGCGTTGGGCGTCGATCGGCTTGGCCACCACGGCGTCGATGCCGGCCTCCGAGGAACGCAACCGCTCCCCTTCGTCGGCAGTCCGCCCCAGACCGACGATCGGCAGGCGGCGGCCGCTTTCCGCCTCGGACCCACGGACGCCACGGGCGACCTGATAACCGTCGAGGTCAGCGAGATCGAGATCGAGGAGCAGGAGGTCGAACTGGGTGTCGTCGACCTGCTCCAGGACCTCCTTGCCGCTGCCGACGGCGAGGACCGTGTGGCCCCGCTTGCGCAGCATACGGCGAGTGACCATGCGTTGAACGTCGTCCTGCTCGGCGACCAGGATATGCAGGTGCAGCCGGGTCTCCCGCAGGGAGTGCCGGGTGACCAGCTCTTCGCCGGAGGCGGTGCCTGCTCGATAACCGAGGATCGTCCGAATCGCTCCGAGGAGCTCGGCAGAACTGACCGGCTTGGTCAGGTACCCATCGATGCAGAGTTCACGGCAGCGTGCGCCGTCGCCCATGCGGCCGACGGGGCTCAGCAACAGAATTGGAGTCTCGCCGACGTCCCGGGACTCCCGGATACGGCGGCAAAGCTCGAAGCCGTCGATACCCGGCATGTCCGCATCGATGATCGCGAACTCGAAGGGCTCGTGGGCCAACGCGGCGTCGATCAGAGTCTGTTCGGCCGCTGCGCTTCCGTCGAGCTGGACCACCTGCATGCCCCAACCGGACAACAGGTCGCAGACCATGCGGCGGCTGGTCTCGTTATCGTCGACGACCAGAACCCGCATGTCCTGCAGACGGGTGGAGCCGATATGGCGAGGCCGCGCGGCATCCCGGGCTTCCTGAAGCTCGACGGGAACCGTGAAGTGAATCGTGTATCCGGTCGGCCCGTCGGTGCTGGACCACAGCCGGCCTCCCAGCAGGTCGACCAGCTTGCGCGAGATCGACAGCCCGAGCCCGTTGGCCCCGTTGCGCCAGGCCTCGGCGCCTCCCAGGGGTTGTTCGCCGGAGAGGAGCGCCTGCTCGACCGGGTCGGCGGCGGCACCGCCCGGAGCGGACACCTCGAAGTGCAGCACCGTCGAGTCGGTGACCGGCTCGAGCCGGACGCGAACCGAGACCTCGCCCGAGGAGGTGCGTCCAAGACGACTCTGGGCCAGGTTCACCACCAGCTGGCGAATGCGGCCCGGATCGCCCAGCAGCGCATCGGGCAGATTCTCGGGGATGTGGCATTGGAGCTCGAGGCCCCTGCCTTCGGCCATGTAGCCCAGGGTCCGTACCGTGTCCCCGACGCAGCCACGCAGGCTGAACGGGATCCGGTCCACCTCGATCCGCCCCGATTCCAGCCGGGAGAGATCCAACACGTTGTTCAGGATGTGCAGCAGGTGATCGGCGGTGGGTTTGACCGACCGCAGATAGTCATGCAGTTCGCGGCGCCCTACCGACTCCATCGCCAGCTGGGTCGAGCCGATGATGTGATCCAGAGGGCCGCGAATCTCGTGGCTGATGGTCCGGATGAATTCGGACTTCAGCCGGGAGTGCTGCTTCTCGTCATCGATCTGCTGCTGCAGCGCGAGCAGCCGGCTATCGAGCACTTCCCGGGCTTCGTCTCCGGCCCGCACCATGGCCAGCTCCCGCTGCTGGATCTCGTCCAGCAGCCCGTTGAGCGCCGAGGCGATGCCCCTGAACTCCCCGTGGCGGTCGCATTTCAGGCGGGTCGTGTAGTCCTGCTCGCCGACGATTCGATCGGCAGCGACGGCCAACCGGTCGATCGGACGCATCAACCGGCCCTGGGCCCAGAAGGCCGCGCCGGCCACGCAGAGGAGCGAGGCCACGATCGCCACAGGGCCCGTCAGCACCCACGCGGGAACGGCGGCTGCCAGGCCCACGACGGCAAGAACGGACAACAACGTCTTCTGGAACGGTTTTCGCGCTGATTGGTGCATGCCTGGGCAAATATAGGCACGAGGCGGCCCAACGCCACGATCCGGGCGCGGGGATTCGCGGGCTACGAAAGCGTAATCCCCGGGGGATCGGCCAACGATCCCCCGGCGCCATTGCGGCGGGGCTGACGAACTGGCATGCTCGGGTTGGCCGAGGTCGGTGACCCACCGGCATTCGGTTCGAGGGGCGGAGGAAGGGACCATGCGGGGAATCGCGGAAAGGCCGGCCGGGCCGCGATCCGGGCCACGCAGCAGGTGGTATGCCGTCGTCGCGCTCGCCTTGTGCTGCGTCCTCGGGGGAAGCCTCGTCCAGGCCGAAGATGAGCGGCAACGCCTACTCGAGCGCCTCGATCTCGAGGCGCCTGTGGCGGTCGCGACGGATCGTAGCCTGACCCTGGCCGCCGGCGCCTTCGAACTTCCGGGCAAGCGTAAGAAATCGGTGATCCGCCTGCTGGACCCCGCCGAGTCCAAGCCAGTCGACCTGGAACTGTCGGGACGCGTGCGTTCCCTGCTGTTCGCCCCGGGCGGCAACGAGCTGTTCGTGGCGATGGAGCGCTGGACCCGGCGCGGGCCCGCGGACAGCTACCTGGTGCGGATCGACGTCGACACCCTGCGCGCCCGCCACGAGGCGCCCCTGCCCCGGAGCGTGGGCAAGCTGGCCCTGAGCAACGGCGGCGACGCGATTCTCCTGCCCTGCGAGGACGAACTCCGGGTGTTGCTGCTGCCGGACCTGCGAAGCGGCCCGCTGTTCCGCATTCCCGGCCTCAACTTCGCCGTGTTGCCGATTCCCGACAGCGACCAGGTGTTGATGGGCCAGACGGACCGGCTGGTTCTTGTGGACCTGTCGGACCCTCCTACCCGGGAACAGATGCCCTTCCGTGAGACTCTCGTGATTCCCGGAGAGGCCCGGGAGCTCGGCCTGGACGGCGGCAGCGGACTCGGTGAGGTGTCCCTGGCCGACGGCTCGATCTTCCGCTTCTGGACCGGCCCGCTGCGGACCTTCCAGACGGACATCGCCGCCAACCGGCCTGAGCCGAAGGCCGAGCCGAGCCCTGAGCCGAAGCCTGAGCCGAAGCCTGAGCCGAAGCCTGAGCCGAAGCCTGAGCCGAAGCCTGAGCCGAAGCCTGAGCCGAAGCCTGAGCCGAAGCCTGAGCCGAAGCCTGAACCGAAGCCCGAGCCGAAGCCCGAGCCGAAGCCCGAGCCGAAGCCCGAGCCGAAGCCTGAGCCGAAGCCTGAGCCGAAGCCTGAGCCCGAACGGGGCCAGCCGCCCCAGGTTCAGGGAAAGCTGAGCGGCCCGGCTCTCGCCCGGGTCAAGGCAGTGATCCTGCTTGGCCCGGACAGCATTCTCAACGAGGCCGCGCGGATCGTGCCTGCCGCCGATGGCGCCTGGTCGATCTCCGGCCTGCCCGACGGCCGCTACCGGGTGCAGCTAGACGGCGGCGGTGGCGCGGTACTGGTCAGCGACCCCGCCTTCGCCCAGTTCCGCATCGAGGGGTCGATTCCGGTGGAGGTCGCCGAGATACGCGTGCTCCGCGCGCTGTGACCCCCGGGCCGGCCGCCCACTGTCAGCATGACAGCGGAATCCTGCGAAATTCGGGCGAACTTGCCGCTGACGTTCTATGGTGACGGCGAGCGCCCGGGTTCCGCGGAAGGACCGGGCGTGATCCCCCCGGAGAACCCTGCGTGAGCCCAAAGTCGGAGACCGGCACCCCGCTGCTACGGATGGCCGCGCCTCTGGTGGTGTCCTTCGTCATGCGCGCGGCCTTCTCCCTGGTCGACACCGCCTTCGCCGCCTACAAGATCGGGGACGCCGGCGTGGCCGCGATCGGCCTGGTCTGGCCCTTCGAGTTCTTGATGATCGCGCTGTGGGTCGGGGTCTCCACCGGGCTGACTTCCGCCCTCTCCCGTTCGATCGGCGCCCGGGCCGGCGCCAAGATCGACCAGTATCTGGCGACCACCTGGCGCATCGTCATGGTCGCCTCTCCCCTGTTCGCCCTGATCGGCGTGGGCATCTGGTTCGGTGCCTCGTGGTTGGGGCTGAGCGAAGCGGTCACCCGGGAGTTCCGGATCTACGGCACGGTGCTGATCATCGGCTCCGCGGCCACCTCGTTCTGGTCGATCATCCCCGACTCCCTGGTCAAGGCCCATGAGGACACCAAGGCGACGATGATTGCCGGGCTCTACTCCAACATCATCAACGTGATCCTCAACGTCGTCTTCGTGTTCGGCTTCGAATGGGGAATCTTCGGCATCGCCCTCTCGACGGTCATCGGCCGGGTCGGCGGCCTGGCCTACGCTCTGTACCGTGCCGGCCAACATGAGCGACGCCGCAAGGAAGAGGGAGAGACGCCGAACACCGAACTGGATCCCACGCCCTACCGCACGATCCTGTCCCTCGCGATCCCGTCGTCGGTCTCCTTCGTGTTGATGTCCACCGAGATCGCGGTGATCAACTGGATGCTGGCCCGCACTCCCTACCCGACCGAATCGATCGCAGCGTTCTCGATCTACTCCCGGGTACTGCTGTTCGCCATCCAGCCGGTGATCGCAACGGCGGTGGCGATGCTGCCCTACGCAGCCCGGCGCTTCGGGGCGGACGATATCGGCGGGGTTCGACAGGGCATCCGTCAGGCCACCGGCGCGACGGCGCTGTACGCGGTACTGCTGCTGGCGCCGCTGACCTTGTTGGGCGGCGATTGGCTCGCGGCCAACCTGGCCGAGACCGCCGTCTCCCAGCAGTACACGGCGTTCGCCCTGCGGCTGGTGCCTCTCGGTTGTCTGGCGGGGGCGCCCTTCTTGCTTTGCCGGCCGATCTTCGAGGGGATGAACCGGGGCAACCCCGGCATGATCATCGCGGCGCTGCGCTACATCCTGTTGACCGCACCCCTGGCGTGGGGCGGCATGGCCCTGGCGGAAAACCTGGGCCACACCGCCTTCTCGGGTCTGTTGATCGGCCTGCTGATCGCCGCGATCCTGCCGTCGGTCGCCTTCTACCTCTGGCTTCAGGCAGCACTCTCACGATTGACGCCGGCTTCTTCCCGCTGAATGCCGACTAGCGCTCCTCGAACATCGATTCCACCGGTGTGATCGCGATGTTCTCCGCAGGGATGTTCAACGCATAGCCGGCGATGATCTTGTCCTCTTCGAGGATCTCATCGGGTTTCTCGATCTGGCCGTAGCTCTTGGGGCTCGGCGTCTCCTCGGCCAACGCCTGCTTCAGTTCCGGGGCTGCCCCGGTGATGATCGCGAACTTCATGTGCTCGGGGTCCAGGTGTTTCTTCACCGCGGCGTTGACCTCCTCGACGGTCAAGCTGGGCAGCACCTCGCGGAAGCGGGCCAGGTGGCCGCTGCCGTCCACTCCGTAGAACCGGTCATCCAGGGCGTAGGCCAACCGCTCGGTGTTGGTCTCTGCGAAATGCAGCACGTAGCGGGTCAGGAACGAGCGGGTGAGCTCGAAGTCCTCGGCGGACATCCCGTTCTCGACCAGGCTCTCGAGTTCCCGTACCGCCGCGCGGATGGCGAAGTGTGCGTCGGTGTTGGGGAGGGTCCGGATCCAGATCTGGAACATCTGCCGGCGCCGTCCCACATGCTGGGGCGGGACCTGGCGCTGTCCCCCTTCGGGAAACGCCTCGATGTAGGAGTAGTCGCCGTAGTTCATTCCCCGGGCCTCGCGGATGACCTGGTACAGGTGGCTCGAGGAGTTGCGGTGCTCGCCGAGCCAGGAGTTGGCCACCCACAGGGCGTAGAACTCCCGGTCACCGCGGCGCACATCGATCGGGAAGCCGAAGCTGATCGAGGCGTCGGCATCCGGCTTCGACACCAGCAGGACGTGCCGCCCCTCGAATTCTGCGGGAACCGGCGCAGGGGTCGCCTCGGGCGCGGGCCCCTCGGGAAGCGAGTCCAGGCTGCCCTCGAAACGGCGGGCCAGCGTCTCGTCGAACCCGCCGCCGATGGCCACCTCAGCGTTGGCCCCGGTGTAGTGCGAGGCGTAGAACGCTTTGACATCATCCAACGTCAGCGACTTCAGACCACTAACGGTGCCCATGGCCGGGTACTCGTGCGGGGTTCCGTCAAAGACGAACTGTTCGAGAGCCGCCTTGCCCAGATCTTCGTCGGAGTTGTAGCGCAGGCTCTTTTCGATGGCGTTGACCGCGTCATCCCGAATCCGCTCGAAGTCGTCGGCCGCGAAGCCGGGCTTGAGGTAGGAGTCCGTGAAGAGCTCGAAGAACTTGTCGACGTTGTCCACGTGGGTACGGCCGGTGAAGACCGTCATCTCCCGATCGACGCGGACGCCGTAGCTCGCCGCCAACGGATAGAGCTTCTGCAGGATCTCCGGCAGGGTGTTCTCGGAAGTCCCCCCGCCGGCCAGGAGTTCGCCGGTGACGTAGGCCAGGCCTTCCTTGCCCACCGGATCGTCCTGGGAGCCGGCCTTGAACCAGACCTTGAATGCTACGGTCGCATCGTCGGCTACCTGCATGCGCACCCCTTTGCTCGAGTCCCCTGCCCCGGTCCCGCCGGAGCCCCCGCAGCCCGAGACGGCACAGATCAAGAGCGCGACGCCGGCGAGGGTGATGCTGCGGCGGATCATTGGGCACCTCCCGCCCGCAGGATCGCAAGGGTCCGGCGCTCCTTGGTCAGGTAGGCGCGAGCCGCCGCCTGAACGTCTTCGGGAGTCACCGCGTCGAGGGTCCGGTACATCGTCTCGATCGCCTCGGTCCCACCGGTCGCGGCGATGATCCGCGAGAGCGAGCTGGCGACGTTGTCCGGGGTCTCGAGCCCCATCAGGAAGCTGTACTTCACGTTGGATTTCTCATCGGCCAGCCGGCCGGCATCGGGCGGTGATTCCTGGAACCCGGCGATCACCCGGTCGATCTCGGAAACCACGTAGTCCACCTTCTCCGGATCCTTGATCCGGGTGATCACGCTGAAGAGTCCCGGATCCCGGCTCATATCGGGCCGCCCCTGGACGAACTCGATCACCTGCTCGTCGAGGACCAGCTTCTTGAAAAGGTCGCTGGTCTGGCCGAAGGCCAGCGGACCGAGCAGCATCCCCGCAACCCAGGTCTTGTCGGCGGGATCGAAATGGCCGGACTTGTAGCCCATCCAGACGATCGGCAGGGTGCGCCCGGGATAGGCCACATCGATTCGCTTCTCGGCCTTCTGCTCCGGCTCGACCGGGATCTCCGGCTCGACGTAGCCCGGCTCCCAGCCGCCGTAGTACTTGCGCACCAGATCCATCGTCGCAGCGGATTCGATATCGCCGGCGATCAGCAGCACGCAGTTCTCGGGCCGGTAGTGGCGCTTGAAGAACGAGCGGCTGTAGTCGAACATCTCAGGCATGTTCTTGATGTCTTCTTCATAGCCCATGGCGGTGTGCCCGTAGGTGTGCTTCTCGAACGCCTCCTTGCGCATCGCCTCGGAGATGGCAAAGAACGGGTTCATCCGGTTCTTGCGGTATTCCCCGTAGACCGCTCCGGCCTCGGTCTTGAACGCGCCGACCGGATAGGAGAGGTTCTGGAAGCGATCGCTTTCCAGCTCCATCACCTTCTCGACCACGTCGGAGGTCACGTTGAGGTGATAGGCGGTGAGGTCGTTGCTGGTGAACGCGTTGGCGTCCGCGCCCATCCGGGTGATCTCTTCGTTGTACTTGTCCTGGGGGTACCTCTCGGTGCCCCGGAACATCATGTGCTCGAAGAAATGAGCGAAGCCGGTGTAGCCCGCCTCGTACTCGTCCCGCGCACCGGTGCGCACGATGGTCCAGTAGGACACCAGTCCCTCGGACGCCATCGGCACGAGCACCACCTTGAGGCCGTTGTCCAGGGTCTCGGTTTCGATTGCGTAGGGGAAGATCTTTTTCATGTCTTCCTCGGCGACGGCCGGGCTTCCGCCCAGGAGGGCGATGAGCAGCGCAACGCTCGATAGGATCCGCAGTTTCACGAGGGGTCTCCTTCATTCCACGTGCGCCGCACCGCGCACGCTCCTGCGCCGACGGCGCAACCGCGCCACTATATCTCAGCGCAGCCCGAGCAGGCTCAGCGCAGCCCGAGCAGGCTCAGCGCAGCCAGAGGAGGACCGCCATGGCCAGCACCGCCACGGTGACTACGCCTCGGATCCAGGCGTGCCCCTTCTGCACGGTCCAGCGCACCCCCAGCTGCCCGCCGAGGATCGTGCCCCCGGCCAGCGCCAGCCCCGGAATCCACTCCACCTTGCCGCTCCAGGCGAAGATGGCGAGGGATACCCCGGTGAAGGCCAGAATGCAGAAGACCTTGAGGGCGTTGCCCCGAACCAGATCCAGTCCGGCAAGGCTGGTGACGGTCAGGATCAGGAACCCCACGCCGGCCTGAACGAAGCCCCCGTAGACCCCGGCGACGAGGAAACCGAGGGCCAACGGCCCACGGGACAGACCCGCACGCCCCTCGCCGCCGATCCTCGGCGACCACAGGCTGCCCAGGGTCGCCACGATCATCAGGCTCGCCAGGATCCGCTGGAAGGCGGCGTCGCCGACCCACAGGGCCAGAGCGGTGCCGGCAACGGACCCGGCCACCGCCGGAATCAGGACCCAGGCCCAGTCACGGGTGTCGAGCACGTTGTGGCGCCGGAAGCCCCAGACGGCACCGACGTTCTGCAACAGGATCCCGACCCGGTTGGTGCCGTTGGCCACCGTGGGGGGCAGGCCCAGGAAGATCAGGATCGGAAGGGTGAGGAAGGAGCCGCCGCCGGCGATGACGTTGAGCGCTCCGGCGATCAGGCCGGCGCCGAACAGCAGGATGTACCCAAGGGGCTCGGGCAACGTGGGCTCCGCGACCCGGTCAGAGGGGTCGCAGGCACCCTATCACGGAACCGACAGGGTCAGATCGCGACCGCCTGGGGGGAATCGCCCTCTTCCCCATGGTGCGCAGCAGCCTCGTCGGCGACTCCCGGGGCCGGGACATCCGACGCCACCAGGTCCCGCTTGCGGGCAACCTTCTTCTGCCCCGCCCGGGGGCGCAACGGCGCCTGCACCGAGTTCCGGCGCTTGAAATACTTGCGCAGGTTGGCCGTGGCCTTGTTTTCGATCTGGCGGACCCGTTCCCGGCTGACCCCCATCTGCTTGCCGATCTCGTGGAGGGTCATGGCGCTGGTTCCGCCGAGGCCGAAGCGATGGGTCAGGACGTAGCGCTCCTGCTCGTTGAGTTCGTCGAGGGCGCCGTCGAGATCATGCTCGTACTCGCGATCGATCATCGCATCGACCACGTGCCCGGCGCCCGGGTCCTCGATGAAGTCGCTCAGCGGACGGTCGACGTTCTTGCCGACCTTCTCGTCGATGCTGACGCCGTGCAGGCTCAGCTGCATCACCTCGTCGACCCGGCTGACGTCCTCTTCGATCTTCTTGGAGATCTCTTCCCGGGTCGGCTTGCGGCCCAGCTTGCGGCGCAGGGCCGCCTCGGCGGCGCGCACCTCGCGCACCCGCTTGAGCTGGTGCGTCGGCACACGCACCATGTTGGAGTGGTCCGCCAGCGCCTTGAGCATCGACTTGCGGATCCACCACACCGCGTAGCTGATGAACTTGGTGTCCTTGTCCGCATCGAAGCGATGGGCCGCCTCGATCAGGCCGATGTTGCCCTCGTTGAGCAGGTCCTCGAAGGCGATCCCGAGGTTGCGGTACTCGCTGGCCACCTTGACCACGAAGCTGAGGTTCGCCCGCACCAGGATGTCGATGGCGCTCTTGTCGCCGCCCTGGATCCGGCGGGCCAGCGCCTTCTCTTCTTCCTTGGTGAGTCGCCGGTTCTCACGGATCTCGGCGAAGTAGCGGGAGAGGACTGTGGTCGAGGCGGTGGAAGACTGCACGGCGGCTCCTTGCGATGCTTTGCGGGAAGTTGCCGTTCCCGCGTCTATCGAGCGTGTCTCCCCCGATCCCTGCTCGAAACCCTCATTCGGGGCGAACGTGTGGTTCGCACTGTCAAGTGTTAGACGGGTCCCCCGGCCCGGTCAACGGGCTATTTGGTAAAGGAACGGGAGAAATCGCCGGGTTGTCGGGGTATTCCGAACGGGCCGGAATCGCGCCGGGACGAATGCGCCGCAAAGCGCCAAAAACGCTGTCAGCCGATCAGGCCCTTTTCGCGCATCCACTCGTCGTTGAGCTTGGACAGGTAGCGCTCCCCGGAGTCGGGAAAGAGGGTGATGACGACCTTGTCCGGGTCCAACTCCCGGGCCACGAGGCGTGCCGCAGCTGCCGCGGAACCGCCCGAGGAACCGGTGAAGATCGACTCCTTACGGGAGAGTTCCATGGTCACGCCGTAGGCGGTGGCGTCGTCGATGGTGATCACCCGGTCGATGTAGTCCCACCAGACGGTTTCGGGCATGAAATCTTCGCCGATGCCGTCGACCAGGTACTGGTGGATCTGGTCGGCCGGGGGCAGCTTGCGGTGCTCGTGGTAGTACTCGTAGATGCTGCCGACGGTATCGACGCCGACCACCTGGATATCCGGGTTCTGCTCCTTGAGGTACTTCGCCGTGCCGCTGATCGTGCCGCCGGTGCCGATGCCCACCACGTAGTGGGTGATCTTGCCCTCGGTCTGCTTCCAGATCTCGGGGCCGGTGGACCGGTAGTGGGCCTCGGGGTTGGCCTGGTTGTAGTACTGGTACGGCAGATACGCTCCGTGCTCGTCCCGCAGCCGCTCGGCGACCTTGTAATACGAGCGGGGGTCATCCGCCTCGACGTGGGTCGGACAGGTGATCACCTCCGCCCCGTACGCCCGCAGAAGGGCGACCTTCTCGGCGGGAATCTTGTCCGCCGCGGTGCAGATCAGCTTGTAGCCCTTCAGGTTGGCCGCCATGGCCAGCCCGACTCCGGTGTTCCCCGACGTCGGCTCGACGATGGTGCCCCCCGGCTTGAGGAGCCCCGCCTTCTCCCCGGCCTCGATCAGGGCCGGGCCGATCCGGTCCTTGACGCTGGAGCCGGGATTGAAGGACTCGATCTTCGCCGCGAGCAGGCCGCCCTCGGGGCTGAAGCGACCGAGGCGGACGAGGGGGGTGTTCCCCAGAGTGGCGAGAATATCGTCGTAGATCTGCATCGAGCGAGCCCTTCGGGGCGGTGCGGCCCCCTGGCGCTCCCGGGGATTCGGGACCGGCCCAGGGCCACTTGGATGGGGCAATATAGCCGAGACGCGGTATTCTAACGAGATGCGACCTTCGACCTCAGCCGGGACCCCCCGGGCGCTCCTGCTGGCCCTGCTGCTGCTCCTGCCTCTGGCCGGATGCGGCGGTTGCGGCGACAAGGGGGATGAGGCCCCGGGCTCGGCAGGCGGCGACTCAATCGCCTCGGCGGGCGAGAGCCCGGAGGCCGGCACTCCGGACAATGCTGCTCCAGCGCCGATGGACGAGCCCGAGCCGGAACCCGCTCTACCCGACGTCACCTTCGTGACCGACAGGGAAGACGCCGCGGCCCCCCAGCCGGCCGATCCGGTACCCGAAGAGCCCGCCCCGCCGATCGAGGCGCTGTCGGACCAGGGGTCCGCCCAGGCCCCGCCCGACGTCAACGTCAAGGGGGACGTGGATTCCCTGGCCGGCCGGGTCGACGCCTCCCCGGACGACGTGGAACTCCGCCGGGAGTTGGCCTTCAGCCTTCGGGCGGCGGGCCGGCACGCCGAGGCGGTCCCCCACTTCGAGCGCATCGCCGAACTCCAGCCCGAACTGCGGAGCCTGTTCGAGCTCGGTCTGGCTTACTCCAGCGCTTCCCGCTTCACCGAGGCCGAGGCCGCTTACCTGCGTCTTCTCGAGCTTCGTCCGAATCATCCCAAGGTCCTGCTCAACCTGGCCAATCTCGCCGTCAAACGCGGAGACAACCAGGCCGCCCTTGGCTACTACCAGCGGGCCATCGAGGCGGACCCGACCTACCTGCTGGCCCACTACAACCTCGGCGAGATGCTCCAGGGACAGGGGCAGGCCCAGCAGGCCTACGCCGTCTTTCTGGCGACCCTCGAACTGCGCCCGCGCAACGCCTACGAACAGCGGGTCTACAACGACGCCGTCTTCCGGGTCGCCTCGATTGCACTGTCTTTCGGCGACGCGGAGCAGGCCCATTCCCTGCTGACCCAGCTACTGGCCGCCGAACCGAACCACCGCTTCGCCTACTACACCCTGGGACAGGCGCTGATGCAGCTCGGCCAGGAAGACCAGGCCCAGGCCGCCTTCGAACGGCATCAACAGCTCCAGGCGGCCGCGGGTTCGTGACCGTGCGGCGCATCGCCGGGTGGGTTGCGGTCGTCCTGGGCGTCGGCTCCATCGCACTTGCCTCTTCAGCCGGCAGTGCCCGGTCGGCTCCCCTGTTCACCGACGCGACCGCCGACTCCGGAATCGAGTTCACCAACGTCTGCGGTGCCGCTCCCCGGGGCAAGCGCTACCTCACCGAATCCATGGGAAGTGGCGCAGCCTGGCTCGACTACGACGGCGACGGAAACCTCGACCTGTATCTGGTCAACGGTTCCGACTACGACCGCAAGCCGGGCCAGGGGGAGCCCAACCGCCTCTATCGCGGCAACGGCAAGGGCGGCTTCGCCGATGTAACCAAGCGCGCCGGCGTGGGAGACCGCGGCTGGGGACAGGGAGTGGCCGTCGGCGACATCGACAACGACGGCGCGCCGGATATCTACGTGACCAACCTGGGCGCCAACCGCCTGTTCCGAAACCGGGGGGACGGCGCCTTCGAGGACATCACCGCGGCCGCCGGTGTCGGTGACCGCGGCTGGGGCAGCTCCGCCGCGTTCTTCGACATGGACGGCGACGGCGACCTCGACCTCTACGTGGCAAACTACGTCGACTTCAAGCGCACCCAGGTCCCCGCCTTCGGCACTCCCGAGGCGGCCAAGAAGCCCAACTGCACGATCCAGGGCATTCCGGTGTTCTGCGGCCCGATGGGCCTGCCGCCCCAGCAGGACGTGCTCTACCGCAACAACGGAGACGGCACCTTCATCGACGTCACCCGGGACGCCGGCCTGTTCCTCGACAAGCCCCGCTTCGCCCTGGGGGTGGTGACCGCCGACTTCGACCTCGACGGCGACCAGGACGTGTACGTCGCGAACGATTCGGTGGCCAACTCCCTGTGGCGCAACGAAGGCAACGGCAAGTTCGTCGACATCGGCGTTCGCTCGCTGACCGCCCTGAGCGGCAGTGGACGGGCCCAGGCGGGAATGGGCACCGACTTCGCCGACTTCGACGGGGATGGCTGGGGCGATCTGGTCGTGACCAACTTCTCTCACGATCTGAACACGATCTACCGCAGCCAGAAGGGCAAGTACTTCATCGACGACAGCCTGCGCCAGGGACTCGGGGTGACCCGCATGGCCCTCTCCTGGGGTACCGGCTTCCACGATTTCGATCTGGACGGCGATCTCGACCTGTTCATCGCCAACGGACACCTCTACCCCAACGTCGACGACTACGACAACGGCCTGCACTACCGGCAACGCAACCACCTGTTCGTGCGCGAGGGCGGCAAGTTTCACCTGGCTCCCGCAGAGGGTGCTCTGGGCCTGGCCCGCTCGTACCGCGGGGCCGCCTTCGGCGACTACGACAACGACGGCGACGTGGACATCCTGGCCACCGCCATCGACGACGCCGTGGTGCTGCTGCGCAACGACACTCCCCGCCGAGGCACCCACCTGACGGTTCAACTGCGGCCGACACGCAGCAACCGGGACGCCGTCGGCACCGAGGTGCGGGTCACCGTCGACGGCAAGACCCACAGCCGTCACCGCAAGGGGGGCGGTTCGTACCTCTCCCAGTCGGACCCTCGCCTGCACTTCGGGCTGGGAAGCGCCAAGAAGGCGCGGGTCGAGGTGCGCTGGCCGTCGGGCACCGTCGACGTCCTGCCTGCGGTCAGCACCGGCCGTCTGGTCGAAGTGGTCGAGGGCAAGCACCAGAAGCCGCGGCCCGGCACCCGCTAAAGCATCCGGGAGGTTTCGATTGCTCCGGCTTGCGGTCATCGGAGACGTGCACGACCGGCGCCGGACCCTGTCCGAGTCCCTCGATCTGATCGACGGCGTTTCGATCGACCTGGCGCTGCAGGTCGGCGATGTCGGCCTCGACCCGCCGTGGGATGATGCCGACCGGCGCGCTCACCGAGCAGCCCACGACACTTCGGTACAAGCCGTGCTGGACGATATCGCCGAGCGACTCGCCTGCCCGGTGCTGTTCGTGCCGGGAAACCACGACCTGCCCGATCCACCTGCGGCGAGCGGTGCGCAGAACGTCGACGGCCGGGTGGTCGAGGCGGCGGGCTTGCGGGTCGCAGGCTTCGGTGGCGCCGGCCCCGAGCGATTCGGCTTTCCCTACGAGTGGGGTGAAGACGCGGCGGAGCAGACCCTCGAGGGTATCCCCGCCGAACCGGGCCTGGACATCCTGATCTCCCACACCCCTCCGGCAGGAACGTCGCTGGATCTCACCGGCCGCGGCGCCCACGTCGGAAGCCGCGCGGTCGCTGCGGCGATCCGCCGGCTTACCCCACGACTGTTCCTTTGCGGGCATATCCACGAGGCCGCCGGACTCGAGGTCATCGACGGAGTGCCCTGTCTCAACGCGGGTGCTCTGGCGCCACCCTCCGAACAGACCCAGATCTGCCTGGTGGATTGGGCCGACGGACCGCAGACGATCGAGCGCCGCCGGGTCAACCCGCTGCGGACCCGCCTGCTGTTCCCCTGAGCGTCATCCCCTTTCAAGACGGTAACCCGCGGCGGGTGACCCTGCCCTGCAAGGACCCTATGTTCGACGCCAGGAGGTTCTCCCATGCGCCGACTGCCGTTGCTGCTGACCATCCTTGCCGTTCTTCTCTGCGGGCCCACGCTCTACGCCGGCGACCCGATCCAACGCAGCGTCGAGGGCCGGGTGGCGCTACCGCCCGGGTCCACCCTGGAGCTCGAGAACCTCCTCGGTTCGATCCAGGTCGAGGGAGATGCTCCGGCGGGAGAGGCGCTGCTCGAAGCGACGGTGATCGCCGAACACAAGGACCCGGAACTGGCCCGCAGCCTCGCGGAGTCGATCGCGTTCCGCATCGACGGCACCCGGGTCCAGGTGACCTTCCCGGTTGACCGCCACACGACCTTCCGCCTGCCTCGTGCGGAACGGGGCGGACTGATCTCGCGATGGGTCACGCCGCTGCTCAAGAAAGACACGGTCACCGCCGAGTACGACGGCCGCATGGTCGAACTGGGCAACGTGCGCAAGGCCCCCGCCCTGGCGGTACACCTGCGAGTCCGGCTGCCCAGGGATTCCCGTGCGGCCTTGCGCCAGGCGGTGGGCTCCATCGATTGCGCCCGGTTCCGGGGAGACCTCTCGCTGACCAACGCCGCCGGAGCGGTCCGGGTCCAGCAGTTCTACGGCACCCTCGACGCCCGCTCGGCCCGGGGAACCCTGGATGTGCGCACCGTGCGCGGCGGGCAGCTCTCGCTTCAGACCGGAACCGGCGACCTGATGTTGGCCGACGTGCAGACCGGCTCCGTCAGCCTGCAATCCGGCGAGGGCTCCATCGAGGCCACGGACATCAAGGCGGAACAGGTCGAGGCCCGCAGCAGCGAGGGAGCGATCGTGCTCTACCAGCTGGAGCCCGGGCAGCTGGCGGTGGAAAGCGCGGGCGGGGACATCGAGCTGGAGTCGACCCTCAAGTACGCTCGCTCGTGGCAGGTCGAGAGCCGCCGTGGCGACGTGGAGCTTCGTCTGGGCCGCTACGCCTCCTTCGCGCTCACCACCCGGACCGCGGGAAACGGGTTCGCCGCCGAGGGGCTGGAGCTGGAGCAGGTCGGCCAGGACTCCGAGGGTACTCACTGGCAGCACAAGCGCGGCGGCCCCCGCCTCGCGGTGGCGGCCGGCGGCAAGGTGACCCTGCGATCCCAGTAGGCCGTCAGCCCGTGCCGGCTACCCGGCCTCGTCCGCCCCATCCTCTCCCGCGCCGGGAGCTTCCAGGGGCAACGCTCGCTTGAGCAGCAGCGACTCGCCCAGGGGCGCCTCGGCCAGCACCCGGGCGATCCGCTCCCCGGAGCGGCCGTCACCGTAGGGATTCACCAGCCCCTTCAGGCCCCGGCGGAAACCGGGATCCAGGGCCCGCCGAACGGCGTCGAGGATCGCCTCCACCTCCGGCGCGCAGTCGATGATGTTTCCCGCGCGCTCGCGCCCTTGCTGGCGCATCCCGATGTTGACCGCAGGTAACTCGAGGGAAGGGCTCTCCATGATGCCGCTACTCGAATTGCCGACCATGGCCGCCGCGTCGCGCAACGCGGCCCAGTAGACCACCGGGTTGAGGTTGACGAACAGGCGGGCGTCTTCCCGGTTGGCGCAGAGTGCTTCGGCACGCCGAACGAGCTGACGGCTACCTGCATCGGCGTTGGGGAAGCAGAACAACAGCGGCTGGTCGATCCGCGACAGAGCCTCGTAGACCGCGTCCGCCTCGCGCAGGGTGTCCTGGGCGATCGTCACCGGGTGATACGCCACCACCACCGGCGGACGCTCCGGTTTCCAACCCAGTTCCCGGGCCAGGCTCTCGGCATCGGGAAGCTCGCTGCGGCGCAGGTGGTCCAACGAGGGCGCACCGGTGCGGTACACTCGCCAGGGCTCCTCCCCCATGGCCAGCACCCGCAACGCCGCCCCCTCGGTCGGGGTGAAGTGGATGTGGCTCAGCTTGGTCACCGCGTTGCGCACCGCGTCGTCGATGGCGCCCTCGCTCACCTCCCCTCCCTCGATGTGGGCGATCGGGATACGTAGCGCCGTGGCCACCGCGGCGGGAGCGAGGAGTTCGTAGCGATCGGCAATCAACAGCAAGATGTCGGGCCGATGGCGTGCCAGCGCATCGGCAAGACCGAGAGACGCGACGCCGATAGTCTTGGCCATCCCGACATCGGTGTCCGAACTGATCAGACACTCGATCGGGTCATCCACCGGAAAGCCGTCGCTCTCCGCTTCCCGGGCGCCTTCACCGAACTCTCCACTGAGCATCGAACCGACGGCGCAGAACCGCAGGTCCAGCTCCGGGTGCTCCCGGATCGACTCGAGGACCCAGCGAAGGTGGCTGTAGTCCGCCCTCGACGTGGTTACGACGGTGATCTTGCGCACGCTAGGCTCCCTCGAGGACATCCACCCGGGCTCGATGCCCGGCTCTGCATGGTAGCGATCCTGCCGTCCCTGCGCCGGACGCTGCCGCCCCTGCGCCGGGCCCCTGCGGTTCGTCGCCGGCGTTCCCCTGGATTGGACGCCGTGATTAGGCTGTGAGGGCGAAGGAGGATTCCATGGCGACCTATCTGATCGTCGGTGCCAGCGGAGGTATCGGCAGCGCCCTTTGTGAGATGCTCGCCCGGGACGGCCACCGGCTGGTCCTGGCAGCGCGGCGGGAGGGACCCCTGCGAGAACTGGCCGACCGGCTGGACGGCCTGCCGGTCGCGATGGATGCCACCGACCCGGCGGCCTACGAGAACGCGGCGCGGCTGGCGGTCGAGCAGCACGGATCCCTCGACGGGGTGGTCAACGCTGTCGGCTCGATCCTGCTCAAGCCGGCCCATCTGACCCGGGACGAGGACTGGGCCGAGACCCTCAGCCTGAACCTGACCACCGCCTTCCACGCGGTGCGCAGCGCGGCCCGAACCATCAAGGGGGCCGGTTCGGTGGTGTTGATGTCCTCGTCGGCAGCGCGGGTCGGGCTCGCCAACCACGAGGCGATCGCAGCGGCCAAGGCCGGAGTGATCGGCCTGATGCAATCCGCGGCGGCCAGCTACGCCTCACGGGGACTGCGGTTCAATGCCCTGGCACCGGGATTGGTGCGAACGCCGTTGAGCGCACGGATCACCGGCAGCCCTGCAGGTGAGAAGGCGTCTCTCGCCATGCACCCGCTGGGAAAGCTCGGGGAGGCCGACCAGGTCGCCCGCTTTGCCGCCTGGCTCCTCGACGAGAACCAGGACTGGGTCACCGGACAGGTGTTCGGCGTCGACGGCGGGCTCTCCACCGTCCGCACCCGCGGCTGACCCGGCCAGTAGTGCCCGCCGGCTGAAGCCGGGCCCCGAAGAGAGATCCCCGAAAAGAAAGGAGCCCTGCCCCGAACCATTCGGGGCAGGGCTCTTGCCAGACCCTGGGGGAGACTGGCTCGGCGACTAGTTGGATCCCTCGAAAATGATCGAGGGACTGAAAGTGATGGTCGTCCCGTTGACGGTGAACGACGAGTCGACCGGGAAGTCGAGAGTCACCGTCAGGGCGCCGTTCTCATCGATGGTGATCACCGGGAAGCTGGCGACCTCGGTCGACAGGCTGCCGCCGGGCAGCGGCACGTCGATCTCGGTGGTATCGACCAGGACCACGCGGACGCCGGAGATGGTGGCGCGCATGGCGTCGTACTGGCCTGCAGGCAGGGAGCCGTTGCCCAGCTCCGCCTCGGTGCCGTTGACCAGGGTCAGCAGGTCCAGCTCCAAGGGGAACGCCCCGCTGGCTCCGACCCAATCGCCGCCGACCTGGCGCAGCTCCAGCGCCGAGAAGGTCACGAAGGCGCTCTGGAGATCATCCGAGGGCGCGTCGTGAATCATCACGCTCAGGTTGCCGGTCGAGGCGTCGTCATCGTCATCGAACACGTCGCAGGCCGCGAAACCGGCGATCAGCAGACCGCAAAGGGCCAGACCGGCGAACTTTTTCCACAGGCTCATGTTTTCCCTCTCCTGGGGGCCGGCCGGGAACCTACCAGGGGCCCGGGTCGGCAGTTGACACTCCACAGCAACGTTCGTGCCGTGGCCCGGGGAAAGCAAGTCAGGCGCAATTCGGCCGATTCGGCGCTCCGGGGAGGGGTCCGGCAGGACATTTCCGTGATTCAGGTCACGAAACCGCCCGGATTCCGGACCGCGGCAGCCCGTTCACGCGGTAGAATTTAGGCTAATCGAAATCGGAGGTGGGTCCGGCTTGGCCTTCGAACGCGCGAGGCTCGCCCGGCGGCGGGCGTCGGAGGCGGGGCCGGATCCCGTTTGACCACCCTAGAGGTCGAAACTCTGCTCCAGCCTGGGGACCTCCACCCGGGCCCCGAACTCCCGCCTCAGGTCCTCGGCCAGGCTCTTGGACGCCCGAACTTCGCCGTGGACCAGGTAGGTACAGCCGGGGACACCGCCGAGAGACTCGAACCAGGCCAGCAACTCCTCCCGGTCGGCATGGGCGGAGAAACCCTCGATGGTCTCGATCCGCGCCCGGACCGGCAACCACTCGCCGAAGATCCGCACCGGGTTGGTCCCCTGCTGGATGACCCGCCCCAACGATCCGTACGCCTGGTAGCCGACGAAGAGCACCGTGCTGTTGGGATCCCCCAGGTTGTTCTTGAGGTGGTGCTTGATCCGGCCGGCGGTGCACATGCCGGACGCCGAGATGATCACCGCCGGCCCGTCGACCTCGTTGATCGCCTTGGAGTCTTCGACCGAACGGGTCAGCTTGAGCCCGTCGAACTCCAGCGGTGCATCTCCGGCGTGGAGCAGCTCCCGGGCCTCCTTGGAGTACGACTCGGGGTGCATGCCGAACACCCGGGTAGCGGCGATGGCCATGGGGCTGTCGACGAACACAGGCACCCCGCTCAGCTTGCCCGATTCCACCAGGTCGTTGATCCGCGCCAGGATCTCCTGGGTCCGGCCCACGGCGAAGGAGGGAATGATCACCTTGCCTCCCCGGTCGGCGGCGCGCTCGATCACGCCGAACAACCGCTCGGTCCGGCCGTCGCCGTCGTCCCGGCTGCGGTCGCCGTAGGTCGACTCCATCAACAGATGGTCCGGACTGGGCACGGCATGGGGCGCGCTCAACAGCCGCGCACCTTCGACTCCGAGGTCCCCGGAGAACACCAGGTTCTTGTCGCCGGGCAGGTCGATGACCGTGATCGCGGCCCCGAGAATGTGGCCCGCCTTGACGAACCTTGCCTGCACTCCCTTGGCGACCTCGATCGCCGTGTCGAAGGGTACCGGCCGCAGCTGCTCAAGGGTCGCCTGGGCGTCCTCACTGTCGAACAGCGGCTCGACCCAGTGGTGGTCCTTGTGCATCCGCTTGAGGCGCTTGATCTTCCACCGGGCGTCCTCCTCGTGGATCCGCGCGGAATCCTCCAGCAGGATCTTGGCCAGTGCCGCCGTGGCCTCGGTGCAGTAGATCGGACCGTCGAATCCGGCCTTGGACAGGACCGGCAGCCTGCCCGAGTGGTCGATGTGGGCATGGCTCAGGATCAGCGCATCCACGTCCGACGGCGGGAAGTTGAATCGATCCCGGTTTCGCTGGTGGCGCTCCTTGCCCCCCTGGATCATCCCGCAGTCCAGCAGGACCCTGGCCTTTCCCGCCTGAATCTCGTGACACGAGCCGGTCACCTCTCGTGCCGCCCCGTGAATCTTCAGCTTCATCCGCTCTCCTTCCCCGTGCCAAGCCCCTATCTTCCGCCGATCCATCCCGGGATGTAAAGGGCCTCCGGCCCCTCCGGAGGCGCGACCGGCGGTTTCGTGCTCAAATACTCGGTCTTCCCCGGAGGTAGTAACCGATGTTCCGTCGAATCGAGATCCCGAACCGTCTGATTTCGTTCCTGCTCCTGGCCATCGTCGCGGCGACCGGGCTGGCCTGCGCCCCCGAAAGCGCCACCGCCGACGAATCCCCCGAGCCCGCCTTCGACCCGTCAACCCGGGTCCACGTCAGCGACGCATCCGACCCCAAGGCGATCG
The DNA here is from genome assembly GCA_001664505.1 of Acidobacteria bacterium Mor1. Lineage (GTDB taxonomy): Bacteria > Acidobacteriota > Polarisedimenticolia > Polarisedimenticolales > Polarisedimenticolaceae > Mor1. Next base: position 562,670 of record CP011806.1, on the reverse strand, counting down.
AGATCGCCCAGGCGACCATCGAGAAGATGGGCGGCTGGCAGGCGTGGGATCGCACCCGCTTCCTGAGCTGGAAGTTCTTCGGCGGCCGCCAGCACTACTGGGACCGCTGGACCGGCGACGTGCGCATCGAGGGCCAGGGACGGGACGGCAACGAGTTCCTCTTCCTGGTCAACATCCAGGAACAGGAAGGGCGCGCCTGGCAGGGCGGCGAGGAGGTCACAGACCCCGAGACCCTGAAGGCCGCCGTCGACGGCGCGCGTCAGATGTGGGTCAACGATTCCTACTGGCTGATCATGCCCTTCAAGCTGCTCGACCCCGGGGTGACCCTCAAGTACGCCGGCGAACAGGAGATGGAGGACGGGCGGGCCTCCGACGTGCTGGAGCTGACCTTCGACAGCGTCGGCTACACCCCGCAAAACCGCTACCACGTGTTCGTCGCCAAGGATACCGGCCTGGTCGAACAGTGGTCGTTCTTCGCCAACGCGGCCGACGAGGAGCCGGGGTACACCCTGCCCTGGACCGGCTGGCAGACCTTCGGAGAGGTTCAGATCGCCACGGTCCACGGGCAGGACCGCGACTGGCAGATCGCCGTTCACGACAGCCTGCCCGCCTCGGTATTCGAGAGCGCCGACCCGGTCGCCGGGCTCTAGGCTCAACAGCCGGCCCCGGGGGTCGGCCACGGAGAGGACACCATGGGTGGCACCGGTCCGAAGATGGGTTCGAAAGAGATGCGTCGGATGACCGACTCGGTCCCGACCTATCGCACGATGAAGGTCAAACGCAACGGCCCCTGTCCCTGCGGCAGCAGCAAGAAGTACAAGGACTGCCACGCCAAGGACGGCGCCGCGTTCCTGGACAAGCTCCAGCGGGACCAGGAGCAGCAGCGCCTCAAGGACCAGGGTGTCCCCTGGTACAAGCGGCTGTTCCAGAACTGACCCGGCCGACCGCGGGACCTCAGTAGATCGTGCGCTTCATGTGTTCGGGATAGTCCCGGTCGTAGGCGGCTCCGTCGACCTCGCCGCCGGTCACCTGTTCGGCCATCTGCCCCGCGGTCGGCAGTTCCGACCGCGCCACCCGGGAATCCGGGTCCCACAGCCGGCTGCGCACGAGCGCCTTCTGGCACTGGAAATAGACCCGGTCGATGGTCACCACCAGGAGCGTCCTCGGCACCTTCCCCTGCACCGCGTGAGCGGCACAGACATCCGGGTCCGCCTCGAGGGCAGCACGGCCGTTGACCCGAAGGGTTTCCCCGACTCCCGGAATCAGGAACAACAGCGATACCCGGTCGTCATCGACCAGGTTGCGCAGGGTATCCAGCCGGTTGTTCCCCCGCCGATCGGGAAGAATCAGGGTCCGGGAATCGACGACCCGGACGAACCCCGGCGCATCGCCGCGGGGTGAACAGTCGAGGCCTTCGGCACCCGACGTCGCGACCAACACGAACGGCGCCTTCTCGACGAAGGCCCGGTAGTGCTGCGAGAGTTCGGTCAGCTCCTTGGCCAACGCTCGCGACGACGGCGCGTCGTAGAGTGATTCCAGCTCCTGAACGCTCCGCACCCTTCGGACGATTTCCGCCATGGCATGGATCCTCCCGGTGGCCCCGCTCCTGCCGGACGTCCCACCGGACTCCATGGTCCTCCGTCCCCTTCCCCGGCGCCACACCGATCCCGCTGTTCGAGCGATTCTCGACCTGTCTGTACCGCGGCACGTCGGCGCTGCCGGACCCGGCGGAGGGCCGGCAGCGCCGGTCACTCTAGAGCCACGCCTCCAGCGCCGCGAAACGCTCGGCCCAGTACGCCTTGCGCCGTTCGATGTCGGCCCGGTCGGCCAGCTTCTCGTGCTGAATCGCCACCTGGCTCTTGCCGGGCCCCTTGTCGGTGAACCAGGCGCTGACCGAAGTCCCGTCCTCCCAGGTGATGCGCATCGATCGGTTGGCCGTCGAAGTGCGAATCCGTAGCGCGGTTCCGCCGAGCCATCGCTCACGGCCACGCTTGCTGCTGAATGCCTTGTACAACCGGTCGATCGGCACCTTGAACGTCTTGCTCTTGCTCGCCTTGTAGTCGCCGTCGCATCCCTGGCCGATCTCGCGGAGTCCGCGGATCCGTCCGTAACCCACCGCGACGCTCTGGGCCCACCACGGGGTAGCGCCGAACTCCTCCCGCGCGCTCTTCGCGATCTCGGTGTGGGTCATCTTGTCGGCGCCGTGGCGGTTCAGGGCACGAACCCACTGAGGCCAGGTCTTGCCGGTCTTGGCCGCCACCGCCGCATTGCTCATCCCGGCGATCTCGGGGTAGTCCTCGGGAGGCGGCCCCCCCTTGGCCAGGATACGGGCCCGGGCCGCGGTGTACGACTCCCCGGTCTTTTCCATCCGTTTGCGAATAATGCGTTTGAGGTCCTTCTGAGTCGGCATCACGTTCTCCTTCGAGCACACCGCGACACTCGTTTCCCGGCAACGTGCGGCACGGCATCCCGAAGGTGCGTGACAACCGATCCGGGAGTGTGCCCCCCTTTGCCTCGCGAGGACCTTCGCCGGGAGAAGGCCGAAGAGGTTGGGCGTGGACCGAACGCCCGAGGGCGGAAGGATGCCAAAGCCCCGGTCCCGGCGTCAAGCCCGCTCGCCCCGGGCTGCGCGAAACCGGCCCGTCCGAGACCGCTGTGCCGCTACCCGATGAACGACCCGAGGAGGTCCAGGGCGGGAGATCCGGCCAAAAGCGGCCCCATCAGCGCGAGCAACTCCTTCACGCCGCGCACCGCTCCCGTCGCCACCCCGAGCTTCTCGAGGGGGTTGACTCCGACGGGGCCACCCTTTGGACCGAGTAATCCCACAACCCTTCCCGGTCCCGTATGATCTCTCCTTCCCGATCGTCTCCTCCACGGGACACGCCGGGATTCGCAAGGGAGACCCCATGCCTCTCGAGGCAGGACAGCAACTGGGCCACTACCGCCTGCTCGACCGGATCGGCGCCGGCGGCATGGGCGTGGTCTGGCGTGCCCTCGACACGACCCTTGAGCGGGAGGTCGCGGTCAAGGTGCTTCCCCAGGAGGTCACCGAGGACCCGGACCAATTGCGTCGCCTCGAGCAGGAGGCCAAGACCCTGGCTCGCCTGAGCCATCCCAACATCGTCACGATCTTCTCGGTCGAAGAGGCCGCCGGCCCTGACGGTGAACGTCTGCGGTTCATCACCATGGAGCTGGTGCAGGGCACGCCGCTCAACGAACGCATCCCCGGCGGCGGCATGTCCCTGGACGACCTGATTGCCCTGGCCGAGCCGATCGCCACCGCCCTGGCCGCCGCTCACGAGCAGGGGGTGATCCATCGAGATCTCAAGCCGGCCAACGTGATGGTCGGCGACGACGGCACGATCAAGGTCCTGGACTTCGGACTGGCCAAACTCGAAGCCGGTGTCCCTTCGACGGCCGAGTCCCTGGACAGCACCGACAGCACGCGGATCGCGCCGGTGACCCGTGCAGGTACGGTGCTCGGCACCGTGCCGTACATGTCTCCGGAACAGGCCCGGGGCCAATCCCTGGACCAACGCGCGGATATCTACTCCCTCGGTGTACTGCTGCATCAGATGGCAAGCGGCGAGCTCCCCTTTCAAGGCCGCACCCCGGCAGACACCGTCTCCGCGATCCTCCGCGACGACCCGCCCTCGCTGAGCAGCCTGCGCCCGGAGCTCCCGGGAGACCTCAGCGACATCGTGCAGCGCTGCATGATGAAAAAGCCGGACGAACGCTTCGAATCCGCGGAAGCGGTTGGACAGGCTCTTCGCGCCGCCCGGGCCGGCCACCCCACCGACGGCCACTCCAATGACGGCGCGGGCGCGGTCCTACCGCCGCAGCCGGGGCCTCGTCCCTGGCTGTTCGCCGGCGCGGCGATCCTGGCCCTGGTGACCCTGTTCGGGGCCGCGTGGTGGGTCGGATCGATCGACTCCGGCGAGAGTGTCCCGCGCACCTCGGAGCAAGGCGACCGGGAAGGCCGAGCGATGATCGTCGTGTTCCCCTTCGAGAATCTGGGAGACGTCGGCGATGCCTACTTCGCGGCCGGCGTCGCCGAAGAGATCAGCAGCCGGTTGGCCGGCGTCGGTTCCATCGGCGTGATCTCCCGGGCCAGTGCCGTGGGCTACACCCGGGAGGGCAAGACCATGGCCCAGATCGGGGAGGAGCTCGGCGTCGACTACGTGCTCGACGGCACCGTGCGTTGGGCCGGCGGCGGGGCGGTACGGGTCACCCCCTCGTTGATTCGCGTCTCGGAGGACCGCCAACTCTGGAGCCAGAACTACGACGAGACCCTGGAGCAGATCTTCGCCGTGCAGTCCCGGATCGCCGAGCAGGTCCTCTCCAAACTGGATCTGCAGTTGACGGCGAAGGAACAGCAACGGGTCAGCGGACTGCCGACGGAGAACCTGGCCGCCTACGAGGCCTACCGCCGCGGGCTCGAGAGCCGGGCCACCAGCAGCGCCTACTCCCCCGAGAACATCCAGGAAACCCTCGCGCTGCTCCGGCAGGCGGTGGAGCTGGACCCCGATTTCGCCCTGGCCTGGGCGGCGCTGTCCGACGAGCACTCCTGGTTCTATCACCTGCGTTACGACACCACCGAGGCGCGCCGAACATTGGCCCGGGAAGCGGCCGAACGGGCGATGGAGTTGGATCCGACCCTGCCCGAGGCCCGGCTGGCCCTCGGTCTGTTTCGCTACCGCTGCTTCCGCGACTACGAGGCGGCCCTGCTCGAGCTGTCCCAGGCGGCCGTCGGGCTGCCCAACGATCCGGTCGTGCATCAGAGCATCGGCGCCATCCAACGCCGCCGGGGTGACTTCGAGGCGGCGGTCCGTCAACAGGAACGGGCCTTCAGGCTCAACCCCAGAGCCCCCGATGCGGCATGGGACATCGGCGTGACCTACATCTGTCTGGGCCGTCACCGCCAGGCCGAGGAGTGGCTCACTCGAGCGATCGACCTGCGCCCCGACGACCCCGCCCCCTACGCCCTGAAGGCGCTCGTGTACCAGATGCAGGGGGACCTGCCCCAGGCCTTCGCGGCGCTCGCTCAGGCGCCGCCGAACAACAATCCGATCGTCGTCTACAGCGGGTTCAAGCTCCTCATGATGGACCGGCAATACCGGGCGGCGGCGGACTTCGCCCGGGGAATTCAACGGGAGACCATTGAGCACACCACCCTGCACCGGCCCCGTTCGCTGCTCCTGGCTTCGGCCCTCGATGCCCTGGGCCGCGACGACGAGGCCCGCTCCACCTACCAGCAGGCCCTGGAGGAACTCGACCGCAGCCTGGTGCTGCGATCGGACGACGCGCGGGTCCATGTCGCCCGGGGTCTGGCGTTGGCGGGGCTGGGGCGCAAGGAGGAAGCGGTAGCGGCCGGTCGCCGCGCCGTATCCCTCTACCCCTCCTCCCTCGACGCCTTCCACGGGCCCCACATCGAGTACGACCTGATGCGCATTTACCTGAAGGTCGGCGATCTGGACAACGGATTCGCGACCCTCGAGGCCCTGCTCGCCAGGGGCCACGGCGCGGTGATCAACCTGCCGTTGCTGGAGGCCTCGGCGGAGTTCGACCGGGTGCGCGACGAACCGCGCTTCCAGTCGCTGCTGACGGCACGAGGGAACTGAGACGCACTTCGAGGGCGCAACGGAAGCCGACTGATTGAAAGGTTGGTAGCGGGGGCAGGATTTGAACCTGCGACCTTTGGGTTATGAGCCCAACGAGCTACCAGACTGCTCCACCCCGCGTCACTTGATGCGTTCGCGGCTTTCGGCACGGCCGGGTCGTCGCGAAGCAGCCAGGAGTATAGCAGGTCGAACGGACGCTTCAAGGGCCCGTTCAGGGCACCCGGGACTCGCCGCCGGCGAAACGGGGCGGCCCCGCTTCCTTCGGCAGAAGGAACAGGGTTTCGCCGGGCAGGACCCGGTTGAGTTCCTCCCGAGCGATCCGTTCCACCGCCTCGGGTTCGCTCTGCAGCCGGCGGGCCCGACGATCCAGTTCCCGGACCCGTTGGCGCTGAGCGGCAACCTCCGCCTGAAGCGCCTCGAGTTCCCGCTGGGAGCGCTGCACGTCCAGATAGCCCCGGTCGCCGAGAAATGCCGTCAGGGTCGCACCGACGAAGGTCACGACCAACAGCCCGGCGCGCAGCTTCGCGGCCATGTGCCGCCGCCGCTTGAGTTCCGCCGACTCCTCCATGCCCGCACGGCGGCGTCCCGGAATCGGCACGGCGTCCGACGCCGGGCGGGAGCCCGCCGGCCTGGCCTTGGGTCGTCTGGAGCCGAAACCCATCAACGTCGGCACGTTCCTCGTGAAGGCGGAGCGGCGCCTGCCGTGAAGCTAGCGCTTGCCCAGCCGGGGGAACACCTCGCGCCCGGGATAGCGGGCATCCTCGCCAAGCTCCTCTTCGATACGCAGGAGCTGGTTGTACTTGGCGGTCCGCTCGCCGCGACAGGGCGCTCCGGTCTTGATCTGACCGAGGTTCAGCCCGACGGCGAGGTCCGAAATGGTCGCGTCCTCGGTCTCCCCCGATCGGTGGGAGACCACACAGGTGTAGCCGGCGCGTAGCGCCATCTGGATGCAGTCCAGCGTCTCGGTCACGGTGCCGATCTGGTTGAGCTTGATCAGCACGCTGTTGGCGATGCCCTTGTCGATCCCCTCTTTTAGGATCGAAGAGTTGGTCACGAACAGGTCGTCGCCGACCAGCTGCACCTTGTCGCCGAGTTCGTCGGTCAGGAGTTTCCAGCCCTTCCAGTCCCCTTCGGCCATGCCGTCCTCGATCGAGGCGATGGGGTACTTCTTGACCCAAGAAGCGTAGAGCGCCACCAGGTCCTCCCGGGACTTCTGGGGTTTCTTCTCCGCTTCCAGCTTGTACTTGCCCCGGCTGTGAAACTCCGAGGCGGCGCAGTCCAGCGCCAGCACCACGTCCTTGCCCGGTTTGTAGCCCGCCTTGACGATCCCCTCGCAGAGCGCCTCCAACGCCTCCTCGTTGCTCCGCAGGTTCGGGGCAAAGCCCCCTTCGTCGCCGACGGCGGTGGCGAGCTTGCGCCCCTTGAGCACCGCCTTGAGCGCGTGGTAGCACTCGACCCCGCAGCGCAGCGCCTCGGCGAAGGTCTCCTGGCCGACGGGCACGACCATGAACTCCTGGACGTCGACGTTGTTGTCGGCATGAGCGCCGCCGTTGAGCACGTTGAGCATCGGTACCGGCAGGTCCTTGCTGTTGGCTCCGCCGAGATAGCGATAGAGCGGCATGCCGAGCGACTCGGCGGCGGCCCGGGCCACCGCCATCGACACACCCAGCGTCGCATTGGCGCCGAGCTTGCTCTTGTTCTCGGTGCCGTCGAGCTCGATCATGGCGTTGTCGATGAAGACTTGATTGATCACGTCGAAGCCGACGAGCCCGGGGCCGATCTTGGAGTTGACCTTGTCGACCGCCTTGCGCACTCCCTTGCCCAGGTAGCGCTTGCCCTGCTTGTCCCGCAGCTCCAGCGCTTCACGCACACCGGTCGACGCCCCCGAGGGCACCAGCGCCCTGCCGACGCTGCCGTCGTCGAGAATCACGTCGACTTCGACCGTCGGGTTGCCCCGGGAATCGAGAACCTCCCGCCCGATGATCTCGCTGATGCGTCCACCCATGACTTCGCTCATGATCCCCTCGCCGCGTGCGCGGCTCCGACAAGTGTCCTTTCGGCTCGCGGCGCGGGCACACCCCTCCCCGCATAACCAGAGGCGGCATCATACCGCAGCCGCGGGGCTCCCCTCAAGATAAGTCCCGAACTATGTGCGACTTAGTTCGACGAGGCCCGAGGTGCCCCGGCAGCCGCCGGGGCCGGTTCCGGGTACTCGGCCCCGCCTGCGATAGGTGCGACCCGGGGGCTGCTAGAATCCGGCTTCATGAGCGAAGCCACACCCTACGTCGTCGCCCTCTCCACCGCCGGATCCGATGAGCAGGCCGAGAACCTGGCCCGCGCCCTGCTGGAGCGCCGCCTCGCCGCCTGCGTCAACATCGTGGGCAGCGTCTGCTCGGTCTATCGCTGGGAAGGAAAGGTCGTCCGCGAAGGGGAACACCTGCTGGTGATCAAGACCTCGAGGGAGATGTTTCCCCAGGTCAAGGCAACCCTGCAAGAGCTTCACTCCTACGAACTGCCCGAGGTGATCATGCTGCCGGTGCTCGACGGCGACGCCGGCTACCTGGACTGGCTGGGCAAACAGCTGGGGAAACCGGCCGGAGAGTGACCCCCGGCCGGCGCTCACCCCGCTAGACGCCGCGCAGCGCCTGCTCCAGGTCGGCGATCAGGTCGTCGGCCTCCTCGATCCCGCAGGAGATCCGCACCAACCCGTCGGTTACCCCGATCCGCGCCCGCTCCGAAGGGGGCACCGATCCGTGGGTCATGCTCGCCGGATGGGAGATCAACGACTCGACTCCGCCCAGACTCTCGGCCATGGCGCAGAGCTTGACCCGGCCGAGGAATTTCTTGGCCTTGGCCATCGAGCCGAGATCGAAGGAGATCATCCCGCCGAAGCCGCTCATCTGGCGCTTGGCCAGGCGGTGCTGCGGATGATCGGGCAGACCCGGGTAGATCACCTTCTTGATCTTGCGCTTGGAGTCCAGCCACTTGGCAATCTTGCGGGCGTTCTTGTCGTGACGCTCCATGCGCAGGGCCAGGGTCTTGATCCCGCGCAGCACCAGGAAGCTGTCCATCGGCGAGAGGATCGCACCCACCGAATTCTGCAGCCAGCCGATGCGGTCGCTGTCCGCCTTGCGGGTGGTGATCACCGTCCCACCGACGCTGTCGCTGTGGCCGTTCAGGTACTTGGTGGTGGAGTGCACCACGATGTCGGCGCCGAGTTCGATGGGGCGCTGAAAGAACGGGCTCATGAAGGTGTTGTCCACCACCAGGCGAATCCGCCGCCCGTCGACCAGCTTGGCCACCGCCTTGATGTCGGTCAGGGTCAGGGTCGGGTTGGTCGGCGTCTCGACGTAGACCATCCGGGTGTTGTCCTTGATCGCCCCTTGGAGCTGGTCGAGATCGCTGGTGTCGACCCACGAGAAATCCAGCCCGAACTGGCGCAGCAGCCCCTCGAACAGCCGGTAGGTCCCGCCGTAGACGTTCTCGGAAACGACCACGTGGTCGCCGGACTTGAGCAGGGCCAGCACCGCGTGGATTGCCGACATGCCCGAAGCAAAGCAATGGGCCGCACGGCCCCCTTCCAGGGCCGCCAGGTTGGCCTCGAGAGCGCTGCGGGTCGGGTTGATCGTCCGGGCGTAGTCGAACTTCCAACCGGCATCCAGCCCCGGCTGCTTGTAGGTCGAGACCTGATAGATCGGCTGCATCACCGCACCGGTGGTCGGATCTGCGTGCTGTCCGGCGTGGATCGTCTTGCTGGCGAAGCTCAGCTCTTGCTTCTTGCGGCCGGCCTTCTTGCGACCGGCGCTACGCTTCTTGGCTTGCGGGCTCACTCGGCTCTCCTTCGTATCGGGTTCCAGTCGAGGGTTCAGCGGGTCTCGATCGAGATCTGGAACGTGGCCGCCTGATGGGCCAGCGCGTTGACGTCGTCAAAGACGAGGACATAGGTGTTCTGACGTTGGGGCTTCACCGGCAGCCAACGGCTTCCGCCGCTGGCCACGGCCACCAGACGGCCCTCGGCGTCGTAGAGGGCGATGGCGATGCCCACCCTGCGCGACTCGCCGGTCTCGTTCGAGACGGCGACCGTGGCCTTGGCCGAGCCGGAGGTGCGGAACAACTTGCCGTTCTTGGCCTCGGGAAGGCGGAAGGAGACGTTGTCCAGACGAAGTCCGTCGGCGGACGCGCCGATCTGAAGGATCACACCTTCCTTGAACTTGAAGGTCTTGGAGGTCAGAGCCTGAGCGGGTAGCACCCAGAGCACCAGGCAGAGCGGGATCACCGCCAGACGAGCCAGTCGCGATCGCATAGGTTTCCTCCGTCGGGTTCGCAGGTGCCCCCTCGCCCTCTCGAACCGACCCTGCAGTATAGCCGTCGAACGGCGGACGCACCGGTACAATGGCCTTGGTTTCAGGAGCTCTCGCGAACCCAGGATCCAGAGCGGCCGCCGGACTTCGCCAGTAGCCGGACCGGACCGATTTCGATCCCCCGGTCCAGCGCCTTGGCCATGTCGTAGAGGGTCAGACAGGCCGCGGAAACGGCCACCAGCGCCTCCATCTCGACTCCGGTGGATCCGCGGGTCGCCGCCTCGGCCACAACCCGCACCGATCGGCTCTCTTCCACCAGGGTGAGCTCCATCTCGAGACCGTCCAGCGGGATCGTGTGACACAGCGGAATCCACTCGTCGGTACGCTTGGCCGCCTGGATGCCCGCCAGCCGGGCCACGGTCAGCGCGTCCCCCTTGGCCAGCTTGTTTTCGGCCAGGGCTCGGAAGGATTCCTCCCCGAAGGAAACGATCCCCTCGGCCCGGGCCCGTCGAGCCGTCGCCGGCTTGTCGCCGACATCGACCATCCGGGCGCGTCCTTCATCGTCCAGGTGGGTCAGTTTCATCGGGTTCTCCCGGGTCCCAGCTCTCGAGGTCGAGCTGCATCTCCTGGGGCACGCCGATCGCCGCCAGGTCTTCAGGGGTGTTCAGGTTGATCAGCGCCCGGTCGAGATCGACCTCGTCGACCTCCGCCGGATGAATCCGGCGCACCGAGAGGTCGGCCAGCAGCGCGCGAACCTTGAACCGCCGGTCTTCCACCGCCTCTCGCACCGCCGCGGCTGCGCTCCGTTTCCACAGCGCGGCCAGCGGATGGTCCCGTCCGTTTCCGTCGCAGAGCAACACCAGATCGAGATCCGCCGCGTCGGCGGTCAACAACGCCTGCAGCGCCCGCACCGTCATCTGCGGGTAGTCACAGGCCAGCACCAGCAGGTCCGAGGATTCGTTCTCGGCGAAGGCTGCGTCGATCCCGGCCAGCGGCCCGCGTCCTGCGGGCTCCGCATCGCGCACGATCGGATAGCGCGGCGCGGGGTTGCGCCCTTCGGGAGGCACGCTGATCAACACCCGTCCGCAGAGCGGCCCCAGCAGGCTGGCGGCGTTGGCCGCCAGCGATCGGCCCTCGACCAGCAACGCCCCCTTGGGGCGGCCCATGCGCCGGCCGCTTCCGCCGGCCAGCACCAGTCCGACACGTTCAACCATGGCTACAATCATGGCATGGATCGCAGGCTACTCCTCTTCGCCAAGCGCCCTCGGGCCGGGCGGGTCAAAACCCGCATGACGCCGCCCCTCTCCCGGGAGCAGGCAGTGGAGCTCTACAGCGCCTTTCTGCTGGACCAGCTCGAGTTCCTGGCAGCGCTGTCCGGCGAGTTCGGCATCGAGCTCTGGACCGACGGCCCGTGGGAACCCGCCGCCCCCTTCGACCGGGTGGTTGAGGGCATGCCCCGCTTCGACCAGGGGGAGGGAGATCTCGGCCGCCGGCTGCACCGCGCCTTCGCCCGGGCCTTCGACGGCGGAGCGGAGCAGGTCGTGGTGATCGGAGCCGACTCCCCCACCCTCCCTCCGCGGCATGTCCATCGAGCCTTCGATCAGCTGGGGGGGCACGACGCCGTCATTGCGCCCGCCGACGACGGCGGCTACGTCCTGCTCGGCAGCCGGCAGCTCTACCCGGAGCTGTTTGGCGGGATCTCATGGGGCGGAGCGGCGGTTTTCGCCGAGACCCGCTCCGCGGCCCGCTCGGCCTCGATCTCCCTTGCGGCCATCGAAGGCTGGCACGACGTCGACGACGTCGAAGGGCTCCGCAGGCTCCGCGAGGAACTGGCCGACGAGGCGGCAACACGCCGGGCGCCGGCCACCCGGGTGGTCCTAGACTCCCTCGTCGGCACCGTGCTATAGTCCGCCCGTCTCGCCGACGCGGGGTGTCTCCGCACCCCGACTCACCTTCTACACATGCCCAGGAACCGGCCAACTAATCGGAAATACAACCGAAATCGGTTCCGGCTCAACGGAGAGAAGACTCATGCCTGAGGGTCCCAAGCGCGGTCGCCGGAATTCCGGCTCGGATCGCGGGAATCGTTCGGAAGGCCGCCGCCGCGCACCTCGCAAGCAAGCGGCCGCGCCCACTCTTCCCATCGAGGAGGAGGCCATCGCCCTGGCTGAAGCCGAGGCCGACGAGGCCGCAGCCGCCGCGGGTGGTGAAAGGGTCGACCTGAACTCTCTCTACAAGATGAGCAACCAGGAGCTGCTCGAAGCGGCCAACGGCCTCGAGATCGAGGGCGCCTCTTCGATGCGCAAGCCCGATCTGATCTTCGAGATCATGCGCTCGCACTCCGAACAGAGCGGCCTGGTCTTCGCCGAGGGCGTGCTGCAGATCCTGCAGGACGGGTACGGCTTCCTCCGTCATCCGGACTACAACTACCTGCCGGGCCCTGACGACATCTACGTCTCTCCTTCTCAGATCAAGCGCTTCGGCCTGACCACCGGCGATACGGTCTCGGGCCAGGTCCGTCCGCCCAAGCAGGACGAGAACTACTTCGCGCTGATCAAGGTCCTCGCGGTCAACTTCGACGATCCGGACAAGCTCCGGGACCGCATCTTCTTCGACAACCTGACTCCGCTCTACCCCGAAGATGCCCTCAAGCTCGAAACCGCGCCGACCTCGCTGTCGGGGCGCATCATGGATCTGCTGACGCCGATCGGAAAGGGGCAGCGCGGCCTGATCGTGGCGCCCCCGCGGACCGGTAAGACCATGCTGCTGCAGTCGATCGCCAACTCGATCACCCAGAATCACCCCGAAGTGTTCCTGATCGTGCTGCTGATCGACGAACGCCCCGAGGAAGTCACCGACATGCAGCGCTCGGTCGCCGGCGAGGTGGTCGCCTCGACCTTCGACGAACCGGCGCAACAGCATGTCCACGTCGCCGAGATGGTGATGGAGAAGGCCAAGCGACTGATCGAGCACAAGCGGGACGTCGTGATCCTGCTGGACAGCATCACCCGCCTGGCCCGGGCCTACAACACCGTGCAGCCGCCGTCGGGCAAGGTGCTGTCGGGTGGTATCGACGCCAACGCCCTGCAGCGCCCCAAGCGCTTCTTCGGCGCCGCCCGCAACATCGAAGAGGGTGGCTCTCTGACGATCATCGCCACGGCGTTGATCGACACCGGCTCCCGTATGGACGACGTGATCTTCGAGGAGTTCAAGGGCACCGGCAACATGGAGCTCCACCTCGATCGCAAGCTGGTCGACCGCCGGGTGTTCCCGGCCATCGACATCGAACGCTCGGGCACCCGCAAGGAAGAGCTGCTGATGTCCAAGGACCAGCTGAACAAGGTCTGGATCCTGCGCAAGATCCTGAACCAGATGTCGGTGGTCGAGGCCATGGAGCTTCTCATCGACAAGATCTCGAAGTCCGGCGACAACGAGAACTTCCTGCAGATGATGCAGAGCCCGGGGTCCTAGCCTCTCAAAGCCGGCTTCTAGCCCACCTCGGCCAGGCGGAGACGCTTGCGCCACATGGGCGGCAGTTCCTGCAGGCGTTTGCGGGCGTCGTCGAGGGAGGCCTCGACGACGATTCGCGCCTCGGTGCGCGCCCCCTCGAGCAAGAGCGGCGAGCGCATCACCAGCGCCAGAAACTGCAGGTCGCTCAGCCCGTGCTGCTGGGTGCCGAAGACCGCTCCCGGCCCCCGGAGTTCCAGGTCCTTCTCGGCGATCTTGAAGCCGTCGCTCTGACGCTCCATCACCTTGAGCCGTTCCGCGGCGTCCTTGCTCTGGGGGTCGTCGCCGACCATCAGGACGCAGAAGGAACGTTCGGCGCCACGCCCCACCCGCCCCCGCAACTGGTGCAACTGGGACAGGCCGAAGCGCTCGGCGTGTTCGATGATCATCACCGTGGCGTTGGGCACGTCGACGCCGACCTCGATCACCGTGGTCGCGACCAGCACGTCCAGGTCCCCGCCGGCGAAGGCACGCATGGTGCGGTCCTTTTCGTCGGACTTCATCCGGCCGTGGACCATCCCGATCCGTAGCTCGGGCAGCTCCCGGCGCAGCCGCTCGGTGTGGGCGGTGGCCGCCTTGAGGTCGCTCTTCTCGGTCTCCTCGACCAGCGGAACGACCACGTAGGCCTGCCGGCCCTTCTGCACCTCGAGGCGAATGCCTCCGTGGACCCGTTCACGCTGGGCCTCCCGGCGGACCACCGTGGCCGGCGGGATACGCCCCGGGGGCAGCTCGTCGATCACCGAGACGTCCAGATCCCCGTAGAGGGTCAACGCCAGGGAACGGGGAATCGGCGTCGCGGTCATGACCAGCACGTCGGGGCGCTGCCCCTTGCCCGCCAGGGCGGCCCGCTGCATCACGCCGAAGCGGTGTTGCTCGTCGACGACGGTCAGCCCGAGCTGCGAGAAGACCACCGTGGGTTCGAACAGGGCGTGGGTCCCGACCACCACCTGGGCCTCGCCGCTTTCGATCTGGGCCAGTACCCGCTTTCGGGCGGTGCCCTTGAGGGATCCCGTCAACAGCGCCACCCGGTAGTCGACACCGTCGACCCCGAGCAGGGACATCAGGCTGCGGTAGTGCTGTTCGGCCAGGATCTCGGTCGGGGCCATCAGCGCGGCCTGGTAGCCGTTCTCCACCGCCACCAGCATGGCCAGCAACGCCACGATGGTCTTGCCCGAACCGACATCCCCCTGGACCAGGCGGTACATCGGCGTGGGGCGTTTGAGATCCTCGCCGATCTCCCCCAGCACCCGCTTCTGAGCGCCGGTCAGCTCGAAGGGCAGAACCCTGGCAAAGCGGGTCCGCATCGCATCGGAGACCTCGTAGGCGTTGCCTCGCTCCTGCTCCTGCATCCCCTGCCGCCGAACCGCCAGTGCGAGCTGCAGCAGGAAAGCCTCCTCGAAGGCCAGGGAATGGTGCGCCGGCGAGTCCCGCTGCTCCAGACCTTCCAGGGGCGCGTCCCGGGCAGGCACGTGGACGTAGCGCAGCGCCTGGAGCCGGGTCATCAACGCGTAGCGTTCCCGCACCTCGGCCGGGATCCGTTCGGGAAGACTGGCGGGGTCGAGATCCCGCAGCGCACGGAAGATCAGCGACCGCACCGTGCGGGGCGTCAGCTCTCCCTGCTTGCGGTAGACCCCGACGATCCGTCCGGTGTGAATACCCTCGTCGTCGACGCTCTCGAGCATCTCGTACTCGGGGTTCTGCAGGATCAGGTTTTTCTTGTAGCGATCGAGACCGGCGCGTCCGTAGAACACCGCCAGCTTGCCCGGCGCGAAGACACGGTCGAGGTAGGGCTGGTTGAACCAGACCGCCTTGATACTGCCGCTCTCGTCCTCGAGCATCGCCTCGAAGATGGTGAACCCGCGGCGCCGGGTGCGGATCAACCGCGCCGACTGCACCTTGAGCGCAAGGGTCGTCTCGGGCCCGTCGGCGGTCAGGTCCGCGACCCGGGAGAAGCGCCGGCGGTCCTCGTAGCGGAAGGGAAGCAGCGCCAGCAGGTCCTCGACGGTGCACAGCCCGCTCTCGGCCAGCGCCGCGGCACGCTTCGGGCCGACACCCTTGAGGTACTGCAGCGCCGTCTGGGCGCTCAGCCGCTTGTCGCCGCCATCTGTCCCTGCGGATTCGATCGCTTCCCCCGCGAAAGAACGGGATTATAGCGCCAAGCCGGGGTCAGAGCTCCGCTGGTTCGGCTGTTCCGTCGCGAAGGGACAACAGGATCCCCGCCGCGATCAGGATCGCTGCAGGATAGATCGCCGCGGCGGGGCGTTCATGAAGCAGCCAGGCGGCAAGGGCGGCCGAAAGCAACGGTTCGCCGAGGATCGCCAGGTTCACCGGCAACGCCGGGAGACGCCGCACGCTCCAGTTGAGCAGACCGTGACCCACCAGGTGCGGCCCCAGAGCCATCAGCAGGAAGAGGAGCCAGGTGGTCCGGTCGAATCCCCCCAGGCGAGTCCCGGCACCGAAGGCGAACAGCAGCAGCGTCAGAGTCGTCGCCAGGTTGACCATGAACAGGTACGGCAGGAAGGCGATCCGGCTGCGCAGCTTGCGGCCGACGATCAGGTAGAGCGCTCCGGTCAGTGCACCGCCTACAGCCAGCAGGTGTCCCAGGTTCCCCGCCTCGCCGTCCCCTGCGGCCAGTAGCAGCATCCCGCCCAGGGCCAGGACCAGACCGGCGACTCCCCGCCGCCCCGGCCGCTCGCCGAGCAGCAGCGGCGCCGCCAGGGCGGTGAAGACCGGTTGTGTCGCCACCAACAGCACCGACGAGGCCACGCTGATCTGTTCCAGCGAACTGATCCAGAGGGCGAAGTGGAGCGCAAGCAGCACCCCAGCCGCCCCCGCCTGGAGCCACAACCGCAGGTCGGCGGCGCGAAACGCCGCAGGAGCCCAGGGCAGCAGCAGCAGCGTCGCGAACAGGAGGCGGTGAAAGGCGATGGCAAGACTGGGTGCGTCGCACCAACGGATCAGGATCGCGGCCCAGGAGACGGCGGCGACGGCCAGCACCAGCGCCAGCGCCGGGGAAGGCCCCGTCGGGTGCGCGGAACGCTGGCTTAGGGAGGTCAGCTTTCGGTGACGGCGGCAGAGCCGGGGCGCACCACGCCCATCCCGATCAACTCGACCACCGCGGCGGCGACCTCGGCATCGGTCATCTCGCTGCCGTGCAGGATCTCGGCGACGGTCTCGCTCTTCTTGGCCCGGGCCAACACGTCGAACTCGGCGGGACTGACCTTGCGATCGGCCAACTTGGCCCGCGCGTCCTTCTGGATCTCGAGGCGGACGTCGGGCTGCGGAAGTTGATCCTTCCAGCGGTTCCATTCGTCCAGCGCCACCATGGCGTCCATGAGCAGGTCGGAGGTCTTGCCCTTGATCGTCGGGTCGGCGACCACCTGCTGCAGCGACAGCACCCGGAATCGCGCCCCCGACCAGGCCAGCATGCGGAACAGCGCTTTGCGGCCGGCGGTGGCTCCCAGGCGGGCGTCGGCGATCGAGCCGTCCTGGAACACGATCTCACCCTGCTGGTCGCCGTGGCGCACCTCGATCAGGGTGTCCTTGCGGTTGAGCGCCAGAATCTGAACCAGGTCGGGAATCGACATGTGGTCGGTGGAACCGGCGAGGAACTCCTCGTCGTCGCCCACCGCCATCTCCGGTTCCGCCGCCGGAGCTCCTTCACGATGCCGCAGGATCCGCTCGATGCGAGCCTGGAGTTCCTCGACGGCGAAGGGCTTGGTCAGGTAGTCGTCGGCGCCCATCTCGAAGCCCTTGAGCCGCGGCGACAGGCCGGTCTGGTTGCTGAGGAACATGAACGGGATGTCGGCGGCCTCGGGACGCCGCTTGACCTCTTCGTAGAGCTCCCAGCCGTCCATCACCGGCATCAGGATGTCGGCGACGATCACGTCGGGCCGGTCCCGCTCGAGACACTCCAATGCCTTGGCTCCGTTCTCGGCCTTGTGCACGGTGTAGCCGTTGGGCGCGAAGTGGTCGTGCACCATCTTCAGGATCATCGGGCTGTCGTCGACGATCAGGAGCCGGAGTCCGGAAGAAGCCATGGGTGTCGTCACTGAATTTGCTCGATCAACTCGTAAATCCCCGGCGTGTGCTGGGGCATGGACTCGTGAATCTTACCCTGTTCGTAGGCGGACCACACGGCGTCAGCAAGATCGGGATCGAACTGAGTGCCTCTGCCCTGCCGGATCTCTTCCATCGCCGCCGACACCGGCCGGCCCGAACGGTATACCCGGTCGGTCGTCATGGCGTCGAAGGCGTCGCCGATCAGGATGATGCGGCCGAATTCCGGGATATCTCTCCCGGCCAGGCCGTCGGGATAGCCTCCACCGTCCCAGTCCTCGTGGTGGTTCCGGATTCCCGGAATGACCTCCCCGAGAGCGGGAATGTGGGCCAGCATCTTGGCCCCGGCCTTGGCATGCCCTTTCATCACCTCGAACTCCTCATCGGTCAGTCGTGAGGGTTTCTGAAGGATCTCGTCAGGAATCGCGATTTTGCCCACGTCGTGGAGGATTGCGGACATCAGCAGCGGCTCAAGCCGTTCCCGGGGCAGCCCGATCTCCCGGCCGACGATCAGCGCCGTGCGGGCAACCCGCAACGAATGCCCGTGGGTGTAGGCATCCTTGGCATCGACCGCCCCCGCCAGGGAAACGATGATGTTGAGGAACATCGAGCGGACTTCCCGCTCCAGGCGGGTGTTCTCGATGAAGATCGCCGCCTGGGAGGCCAGGCCGAACAGCATCTTCTGCTGCATCGGACTGAAGCGCCGCGCCGATTCCCGGGGTTGGATCTCGATTCCGCCGACCAGCCGTTCCCGGGCGACCATCGGCACGAACACCGTGCGGGCTTCCCGGTCCTCGTAGAGCCGGATCTCGACGGGGGTATCGTCGGCCGCGCCGGTAAGCGCCGGGATCTTGGCCCCCAGGGGCAGCGTGTCGTCGACGCTGGGACCGCCGTCCCGATAACCCTGGACCGCGCGGACCTGGAGGTTGCGCCCCCCCTTGTCCACCAGCCACACCGAACCGCAGTGGGCGCCGGCGCCGACCAGCGCCTGGCGCAGCAGGATCTCGACCTCGTCGTCAAGCTTGAACACCGAGGTGATCGCGGAACCGATGCCGAACAGCATCTCGACGTACTGATTGCTCAGCTGCCGGCTGGCCTCGAGGGAATCCCGGACCCGCAACCGGGTGCGAACCCGGGCGAGGAGCTCTTTCGAGAAGTACGGCTTGGTCAGGTAGTCGTCGGCCCCGGAGTCGAAGGCCGCGATCTTGTCGGCGACCTCGGTCCGGGTGGAGAGCAGCACGACCGAGGTTTCCATCGTCTCCTGGGACGATTTGATCTGGCGCACCAGGTCGAACCCGGCGTTGGCGGGATCCAGCAGGATCAGATCCGGCCTGCCCTCCACCGCCGCGGACGCGACCTTCTCCGGATCATCGAGAACCTTGACCTCGTAACCCTCGGCCTCCAGCTCACCGCGCAGAATGCTCTGGGCCGCGGGAGAGGACTCGACCAGCAGGATCCGCCGGCGATCGACATCGGATCGTGTCGTCGAGGCGGTTTGAGGACTCGCTACAGTGCGCATGGAACCACCGCACCGAACCACTGGGCGCAGACCGGGTCCGGCTTGTTTTCGTGCCTAAGCCATGGGCGGGGGCGCCCGCCTATTCGAGACACTCCCTGATGCCAAATCGTAGGCTCGGAGACATTGAAGTCAAGAAAGCGGCGGAGCTGCCGATACCACCCCGGGGGCCTGGGCCCGGCCCGTCCGGTGACAGCGGAGAACCGGCTCAGAGCACGTAGAGCACCAGCACCGCCGTTCCGCCCCAGGCGAGGACGTTGAGCATCAGCGGCAGGTCCTTGAGCACCAGGGCCGCCGGGTTCTCCCCTTCTCCCTGCTGGTGCACCAGGTACAGGTAGCGGAAGATCCCGAACAGCACGAAGGGGATGGTCAGCCCCATCCAGTCGGTGCCCAGCTTCTCGGCGACCTCCGGGGAGAAGGCGTAGAGGCAGTAGGCCAGCACCGTCGAGGCGGTCACGATCGAGATCATCTGATCGAGAAACGGCACCGAATAGTGGGCCAGGGTCGGCCGCTGCTCGGTGTTGCCGTCCATGGCCACGATCTCCTGGCGCCGCTTGACGAACCCGAGAAACAGCGAGATGAGCCCGGTGCAGAGCACCAGCCACTGGGAGATCGCCACCCCGACCGCCAGCCCCCCGCCGATGGCCCGCAGCAAGAACCCCGAGGCGACGATCATGACGTCGATGATCACCACCTTCTTGAGCCAGCCGGAATAAAGCACGTTCATCAGCAGGTAGGTAACCCCGACGGCGAGGAATCCGCCGTCGAGCCACCAGGCGCCGGCCAGGGCGCCGCCGAGGAGCAGAAAGGAGACGGCCACGGCCAAGGGAACGCCGAGGGCCCCGGAGGCGATCGGACGGTGCCGCTTGACCGGATGCTTGCGGTCCGCCTCACGGTCGGCGATGTCGTTCCACAGGTAGACCACCGACGAGAGCGCACAGAAGACCGCGAAGGCCAGTCCGCTGCGCATCAGCACGTCGGGATCGCCCAGTTGCAGCGCGAAAACCGTCGGGGCCAGGACGAACACGTTCTTGACCCATTGCTTGGGCCGCATCCCGGCGACGATGGCGAAGAACGATTGAACCATCAGGGGGCGGATACTAATATCCGCGTCCCGCCCGTGTCCAAGAATTCGAATTCCATGGAAGCGAGCCTGAGTTGAACGACGCCCCCCTCGTCGACGTGGTCATCCCGGCCCTGAACGAACGGGAATCGCTGCCGCTGGTCCTCGGCGACCTGCCCCGGGAGCGGTTGCGGGAGATCTTCGTCGTCGACAACGGCTCCACCGACGGGAGCGCCGACGTGGCCCGGGCCGCCGGCGCCACCGTCGTCGACGAACCCCGCCGGGGCTACGGGAGCGCCTGCCTGGCCGGCCTCGCCCAGGTGCGCCGGCAGCCGACGCCCCCCGATGTCGTGGTCTTTCTCGACGCGGACTACAGCGACCACCCCGACGAACTGCCGGGTCTCGTCGACCCGATCCTCACGGGCGAAGCGGACTTCGTGGTCGGCTCGCGAATCCTCGGGAATGCGGAGCCCGGCGCGCTGCTGCCCCAGGGCCGTTTCGGCAACCATCTCGCCGGGTTCCTGATCCGCCGGCTCTACGGTCTGAAGGTCACCGACCTGGGGCCCTTCCGCGCGATCCGCTGGGACGCCCTGGAGTCACTGGAGATGGCCGACCGGGACTTCGGCTGGACGGCCGAGATGCAGGTCAAGGCGGCCCGGCAGGGCCTCCGCTATCGGGAG
The DNA here is from genome assembly GCA_001664505.1 of Acidobacteria bacterium Mor1. GTDB lineage: Bacteria > Acidobacteriota > Polarisedimenticolia > Polarisedimenticolales > Polarisedimenticolaceae > Mor1. The sequence goes on along the minus strand of CP011806.1, from coordinate 541,923 downwards.
GTGCCGGTCTCCTACCGCAAGCGGCGCGGGGTCTCGAAGATCACCGGGACCGTCATGGGGACCCTCCGGGCCAGCCACAAGATCCTCTACACGGTCTTCCGCTACAGCCGCGGCTAGCCCGCCTGGTCGTTCTCGTGGGCGGTCTTGATCTCGAGAATCTCGAAGCGTTTCTTGCCCGCCGGGATGTTGATCTCGATCTGGTCGCCGTTCTGCTTGCCCATCAGGCCACGGCCGATGGGCGACGTCGTCGAGATCAGCCCCTTGCCCAGGTCGGCTACCTCGGGCAGCACCAGCTGGTAGTTGACCTCGCGGCCGGAGTCCAGGTCCTTGAGCTTGAGGCTCGACCCGATCGCCGCCTTGTCGGTCGGCAGGTTGGACAGGTCCATGGTGCTCAGGTCGCCCAGGCGCTCCCGTAGCTGGCCGATCCGGGCCTTGACGAAGGACTGCCGCTCCAGCGCCGCGTGGTACTCGGCGTTCTCCCGCAGGTCGCCCAGCTCCACCGCCTTGGCGATCTCCTTGGGCAGCTCGATGCGCAACTCGTGCTCGAGTTCCTTCAGCTCGGAGTCGAGCTTCGCGATGATCTCCTTCAACGGACGCCTCCTGATTCGCTTTACTTGCGCCCCGAGCGCAGCCTGCTCACTGTAATACCTCCCGCAGGCCGGGGCAAACCGGACCGATTTCGGACTCTGTACTTGTTGGGCGGGATGCGGAATCCGTAGATTGGATGTTCGGATCCCGCTAACATGAAGAGGGTTCGCGGCACACCGGCCCGACCCCCTGGAGAACGCTGGTGAACATCAAATTCTTGCTGATCGGCGCGGGTTTCATCGCGAGCATGGGCCTGCTCATCGCTGTGGGAATCTCCCAGAGCGGCGACATGCACTACTACGTCAGCGTCGGGGAGTTCCTCGACGGCCAGCGCGACAACCCGGATCTGCGGGTCAACGGCAAGGTCGCCCAGGGCACCATCCAGCGGCTCCAGGAAGGCCAGGAGGTCCGCTTCATGATGACCGACGGCGACCGGGAGCTGGCGGTGCACTACGAAGGGGTCGTCCCCGACACCTTCGTCGACCGGGCCGACGTGGTGGTCCAGGGCAGCCTGGACAGCGCGTCGGGCGTGTTCGAGGCCCACGAGCTGTTCGCCAAATGCCCCTCCAAGTACGAAGCGGCCGACGGCGAAGAAGGCGCCTACGGAACCAACGACGGCTACGGCGATCCTCAAGCCGGCGCAGCCGCGCCCGCCTCCCCTGACGTCGAGACTGCGGGACTCTCCAACTGAGCCCGCGAGGGAATACCCCGTGATCCATCTGGGCTATTTCAGCCTGCTGTTCGCACTCCTCGCATCGGCCTGGGCCGGACTCGGTTCGATGCTCGGTCTGGTCGGCCGCACCCGCGGCCTGCAGCGTAGCGCCGAGAACGCGATCCTGGCGTCGAGCGCCTTGATCATGGTCGCCATGGGCTGCCTCTGGTACGCCTTCCTGACCGACGACTTCCGGGTCAACTACGTCGCCAACTACTCGTCGACCTCCCAGCCCCTGGGATACAAGATCGGCGCGCTGTGGGGCGGCCAGTCCGGCAGCCTGCTGCTCTGGGTCGCCATGCTGGGGATGTTCTCCAGCGTGATGGTGCTGCAGAACCGCAAGAAGAACCGGGCGCTGATGCCCTACGCCGTCGGCGTGTGCGCCGCGGTGATGAGCTTCTTCCTGATCTTGCTGAACCTGGTCGAAGGCGCCCGCCCCTTCGAGACCGGCCCGATGCGCCCCGACGGCGCCGGACTCAACCCCCAGCTCAAGACCTTCTGGATGATGATCCACCCGCCCTGCCTCTATCTGGGCTACGTGGCGTTCACCATCCCCTTCGCCTTCGCCATCGGTGCGCTGGCGACCCGCCGGACCGGTGACATCTGGTTCCGCACCACCCGCCGCTGGACCCTGTTCGCCTGGTTCTTCCTCGGCCTGGGCATCCTGCTCGGATCCTACTGGGCCTACGTGGAACTGGGCTGGGGCGGCTACTGGGCCTGGGACCCGGTGGAGAACGCGTCGTTGATGCCGTGGCTGGTCGGCACCGCGTTCCTGCATTCGGTGATGATTCAGGAAAAGAAGGGCATGCTCAAGATCTGGAACATGTCCCTGATCATCCTGACCTTCAGCCTCTCGATCTTCGGCACGTTCCTGACCCGCAGCGGCATCATTTCCTCGGTGCACTCCTTCGCCACCTCGGACATCGGCCCGACCTTCTTCGGCGGCCTGTTCTCGATGGCGTCGGATACCGACGGTATGGCGGCGCTGCGCAGCGGCTCGATGCCCGACGGCTGGGAGCCGGTACTGGTCGGCGCAATCGTGCTGTTGCTGGCGATGCTGGCCAGCGGCGGCGCCGCCCTGATGAGCGGCAAGAACCGCGGACCGCTGACGGTGATGACCGTGCTGGTCTTTTTCCTCAGCATGGCGTTCCTCTTCGGCTTCCTGCCCTTCGTGGTCTTCGGTGCGTTGACGCTGCTGATCCTGCGGCTGGACAGCCTCAAGAGCGAGGGCCGGCTGGAGTCGGTCCTCTCCAGGGAGTCGTCCTTCCTGTTCAACAACATGATCCTGGTCGGGATGGCCATGGTCGTGCTGCTCCTGACCATGTTCCCGATCCTCTCCGAGGCGGCCACCGGCCGAAAGGTCACCATGGGGCCGGGCATCTTCAACCTGGTCAACATCCCCTGGGCGCTGGTGCTGTTGTTCCTCACCGGCGTCGGTCCCCTGATCGCCTGGCGCAAGGCCACCGCCAAGAACCTCAAGCGCAGCTTCATCGTGCCGACCCTGGCCGGCGCCTGGATGCTGGTGCTGATGCTGGCCATCGACTTCCGGGCCTACGGGGCCGCGCTCTCCGAGGGCTTCAGCCGGCTGACCCGCTTCGACGTGATCGGCGTCTTCGATCAGATCCAGATCTTCTACCCGGCGATCACCTTCGCCCTGGCGGCCTTCGTCTGCGGAACCGTAGGGCTCGAGTACTTCCGCGGCACCCGCTCCCGGATGCGCCAGTACGGGCAATCCCTGCCGGCCGCGGCGGGCACGCTGCTGTGGCGCAACAAGCGGCGTTACGGCGGCTACATCGTCCACGTCGGTATCGTGCTGATCTTCATCGGCGTCGCCGGTTCCTCGGCCTACAAGACCGAGCAGGTGGTGACGATGATGCCCGGCCAGGTCGCGCAGATCGGCAACTACGAGATGCGCTACGACGGCTATCGACTCGAGGCGGTCGACGACCACTTCGGCTCGATCAGCGAACTGACCGTGGGCCACAACGGAAGCGTCATCGGCCCCGTCGAGGCGGAGCAACGCTGGCATCCGAACCTGATGTTCCCCGAACTGCGCCAGAGCTTCCTCCAGGCCAAGCAGCTGCAGGAACGCGGCTCCGACGAAACCCACGAAGCGGTGCTGGGACTGTTCAGCCTGATCGACCGGCTGCAACAGGTCGCCCGCCGCGAGGTCACCGTCCCCTCCACCGAGGTCGGCATCAACAAATCGGTCTCCCCCTTCAGTCCGTCGCGGATGGGCGAAGACTTCTACGTGATCCAGGCCGGCCTCGACCCGGTCAGCGGCCGGGCCAACTTCCGGATCTTCATCAATCCGATGGTCAACTTCATCTGGATCGGCGGCCTGGTCTTCATGATCGGCGCCCACATCTGCGTGCTGCCCGACTCCCGCGAGCGTCGGCGCCTGGAAGCGGCGATGAACGCCGAAGACGAGGAGCGAGCCGTTGCCTAGCCCGCTTTCGCTGGAGAGTGCCCGATGACCGCCGGCGCCTGGTTCGCCCTGTTGCTCGGCTTCGCCGCCCTGGGCTTCGTGGCCGCCCCGCTCTTCCGCAAGGACGCGGCGGAGCAGGAACTGCTCGCTGCCGCACACAGCGAGCGCCAGGATCTGACCTCCCGCCGGGAGATGGTCCTCGCCGCGCTCAAGGATCTGGAAGACGACTACGCCACCGGCAAGATCGACGACACCGACTACAACCAGCTCAAGTCTCAACTCAGCGAGAAGGCAGTCGACATCATGAAGCGCCTGGACCAGGCGTCTTGACGGACCCCTCCCGTCGCCCATGAGTCAAGGCTCCCCCGCCCCGGCCGCCACCGCCGTCATCCGGGCCCGCGGGCTCGAAAAGCAGTACGGCCTGCTGCGCGCCCTGGAACCCCTGGACCTGGCGGTGGGTGACGGCGAGTCCCTCGCGATCTTCGGGCCCAACGGAGCGGGCAAGACCACCCTGATGCGCATGCTGTCCCTGGCGCTACGGCCCAGCGGCGGCACGCTCGAGCTCTCGGGACAGGACGCACGGCGCCAGGCGCGGCGGCTCCGCGGCGCCATCGGCGTGATCTCCCACCGCCTGCACCTCTACGCCCGGCTGACCGCCCTCGAAAACCTGCTGTTCTTCGGCCGGATGTACGGCGTTCGCGACCCGGAACCCCGGGCGGAGAGCCTGCTGGCGGAGCTGGGACTCGCGCACCGGGCCGAAGACCCGATGGGCTCCTTCTCCCGGGGCATGCAGCAACGCCTGGCCCTGGCCCGCTGCCTGATCCACGACCCCCGGCTGGTCTTTCTCGACGAACCCTTTACCGGCCTCGATCCCGTGGCCGCCGATCTGCTCCGGGGCATTCTCGAACGGCTGCGCGAGGAGCGGCGCACCCTGGTGATCACCACCCACAACCTGCCCCTCGGTCTCGAACTGTCGGACCGCTGGATGATCCTCGGCGGCGGCCGCAAGCTCGACGAGGGAACCTCCGACGTGGCGCCCGACGCCTTCGAGGCCCACTACCGCAGCATGGTCGGAGGCCGTCCATGAAGGCGCCGGCAAACGGCGCCGGTTTCGTCACCACGGCGCGGCTGGTCGCGGCCAAGGACCTGCGCCTCGAGTGGCGGACGCTGGACTCCCTGGCGGGCATGCTGCTCTTCGCCCTGATCGTCCTGGTGGTCTACAGCTTTGCCTTCGACGGTGCGATGAACCGGGAACTGGGCGCGCGCTTCCTGATTCCCGGCATCCTCTGGACCGTGGTGACCTTCTCGGGGCTGATCAGTTTCTCACGCGCCTTCCAGAACGAAACCGCCGACGACACCCTGACCGCGCTGCGGCTGGCGCCGGTGGACCGTGGCGCGATCTACACAGGCAAGCTGCTGGCCGTGCTGGTCAAGCTGGCAGCCCTCGAAACGGTGACGGTACCGCTGACCGCGCTGTTCTTCTCCTTCGACCTGGCGCCTCACGCCGGCCCGCTGGTGCTGGTGCTGGTGCTGCACACCGTCGGCCTGGCCGTCCTCGGCACCCTGACCGGCGCCATCGCCGCCCGTGTCGGGAGGGGCGAGGCGCTGACCGCGATCCTGTTGCTCCCGGCGGCGGCGCCGCTTCTGATCTCCGCGGTGGAGACCACCGGGGCCGTCCTCGGCGGTGAACCACTCGCGAGCATCCGCGCCTGGTTGCTCGGGAGTCTCGGGTTCGCCATGTTATTTTTCTGCGTGGCCGTGCTGACCTTCGACTACGTGCTCGAGGAGTAGCTCGTGAGTTCGACCCCCAACTGGTTGGAACGCTCGCTCTACCCGCTGCTGGTGTTGACCACGGCAGGTATGGTCGGCGCCCTGTGGCTGATCTTCCTTCATGCGCCCGAAGAGAAGGTCATGGGCGCGGTGCAGAAGCTGTTCTACTTCCACGTACCTGCGGCGATCATGACCTACGCGGCGGTGGCGGTACTGCTGATCGGGTCGATCGCCTACCTCTGGACCCGGGACGTGCGCTGGGACAACCTCTCGATCGCCGCCACCGAGTGCGGACTCTTTTTCTGCGGCATGGTGCTCATCACCGGACCGATCTGGGGACGCCCGGCATGGGGCGTGTGGTGGACCTGGGAAGCGCGGCTGACGACCACCCTGGTGCTCTGGATCCTGCTCGCCGCGGCGATCCTGGTGCGGAGCTACGCCGACAACCGTGAACTTGGAGCGCGGTTGGCCTCGGTGCTCGGCATCCTGGCCGCCATCGACATCTACATCATTCGCAAGGCGGTGGAATGGTTCCGGGGGATGCACCCGACGGTGTTCAAACCCGGCGCCGAACGCGACGTCGATCCGGCCATCGGCCAGGCCTTCGGCGCGACGAGCCTCGTGTTCATCTTGCTGTTCCTGCTGTTGCTGGCGGTGACCTACCGGGAAGCGCAGCTGAGGGATCGCGCGGAGCGCCTGACCCAGGCGTTGGGGCGGTGACGACGTGAAGAACTACTGGTTTCTGTTCTGGGGCTACGCGGTCTTCTGGATCGGGCTCGCCGGTTTCCTCTGGATGCTGATCCGCCGCCAGAACCAGACCCGCCGGAGGCTGGATCGCATGGAGCGGGAGCTGGATCAGCGCCGCGACGGCTCCAGCTGATCCTTGCGCTGCTCGAACGCCTCGCGATAGATCGGCGGGATCTCTTCACCCCGGCGCCACTTCCGGGCGAAGGAAGCGACTCGTCGATAGGTCTCGGGGTCGATCCCCGCCTGCTCCAGCGCCAGTCGATGCCGTTCCGCCGCGGAGACCGGCTTCCCCTCTCGCACGTTTCCCATCTCGAGTTCGGCCTGGTTTGCAGCGAGATACGCGTCGACGTGTTCGACCGCCGCGTCGGCATCGGCCGGAAGCATCCCGGCGTAGCGTTCCGCCATCCAGCCGAGAGCGACCACGGCGGTCAGGGCGAAGCACCCGAGGATCAGCAGCGTGCGGGTCTGACGGCTCATGCCTCTATGGGTAGGACCCGCCGCCTCCCGGCGCAACCGGGACGCCGGCGTCCCGTTCGGGAGACCGGGCGGCCGGGTCAGAGCATGTCGACGATCTGCTGCTCCAGCTTGTCGTGGGGCTTGGCCGCCATCCAGCGGTCCACGATCTTGCCCTCGGCGTCGAGCAGCACGTAGGCCGGGATTCCCAGAACCCGGTAGGCGTCGGCAACCGTACCGTCGGAATCGAGCAGGTTGAGGTAGACCAGTTCCTGCTTCTCGACCAGGGGGCGCACCACCGCTTCACCCTCTTCATCGCCGGCGATGCCGATGATCATGAAGCCCTGGTCGCCGTACTTCTCCTGGAGCTCGTTGTGGAAGGGCATCTCGGCGATGCAGGGAGCGCAGAAGGTCGCCCAGAAGTCCAGCAAACGCACCTTGCCGTGGGTGTCCGAGAGCTTGACCATGTTGCCCTCGAGGTCGGGCAGCTCGAACTCGGCTGCCTGCTCGGCCTCGCCCCCGCCGTCGGCCTTGGGCGGCGCCGGGGTGGGACAGGCGGTCAGGACCAGGGTCAGGGCCGCGAAGACGAGGAGCAGCAGCAGCGGGCGAACGGGCTTGTGGGTGGGCATGAGTTCCTTCCTCGAGCCCGGCGGCACGCCGGGCACTCCAAGTTCGATGGCGACACAGTGTACCGCCCGGCGCTCCGAGGCGCTCCCCCGGCGGCGTTGCCCGGTTGCGCCGGACCGGGACCCGGACTACCGTGCGGGCGATATGGATCTGCGCAAGACCGTTTTCGGCCTGATTCTGCTGCTGGCGGTGCTGGGGCCTCAGGTCCGGGGCGCCGACCCCTTCGGCGTCCGGGCCCCGAACGGCATCGTCGTCAGCCCCTCGATCCATGCCTCCGAGGCGGGGGCCCAGGTCCTGCGGGACGGGGGCAACGCCGCCGACGCCACGGTGGCCACCGCGCTGGTGCTGGCCGTGACCTACCCCCTGGCCGGCAACCTGGCAGGCGGCGGGTTCATCCTCTATCGATCGCCCGACGGAGAGCACCACGCCCTGGACTGCCGCGAGGTGGCCCCGGCAGCCCTGACCGCCGAGATGTTCCTCGACGAGGAGGGCCGGGCCAAACCGTTGCTCAGCCGCCGGGGAGGCCTCGCCGTCGGTGTACCCGGTTCGGTCGCCGGCCTCGCCGAGCTCCATCGCAAACACGGAAAGCTTCCCTGGAAGCGCCTGGTGCAGCCGGCCATCGAGATCGCCCGCAAGGGCTTTCCCCTGACCCGTCGTGACGCACACCACCTGGCGAGTCAGAACAAGGTCCTGAACCGGCACCCGGAGAGCGGAGCGATCTTCACCGACGACGGAGCGCCGCACCCTGCCGGATTCCGGCTCGTCCAGAAGGACCTGGCGGCGACCCTGCGCCTGCTGGCCCGCAAGGGGCCCGAAGGTTTCTACCGCGGCCCGGTCGCCGAGGGGATCGTGCAGACCGTGCGCGACACCGGCGGCGTCATGACCCTCCAGGACCTGGCGGACTACAAGCCGGTCTGGCGCGAGCCCCTCGTCGGGAGTTACCGCGGATACCGGGTGGTGACCTTCCCGCCGCCGAGCAGCGGCGGCATCGCGCTGCTGCAGATGTTGGGCATGCTCGAGGCACACGATCTGGCCAAAAGCGGCGCCGGCGCCTCGCGCACCATTCACCGCATGACCGAGATCGAGCGCCGGGTCTACGCCGATCGTTCCCGCTGGCTCGGCGACCCGGACTTCTACGACGTCCCCACCGCGGAGCTACTCGATCCCGCGTACCTCCGGCTGCGCGCCGCCGACATCTCCATGGATGAAGCAACCCCATCGGAGAAGGTCGCGCCGGGAGAGCCTCGAGCGGTGGAGTCCCGGCAGACCTTGCACTTCTCGGTGGCGGACCGGGACGGGGGCGCCATCGCAATGACCACCACCCTCAACGGCCCGCTGGGAACCGGCATGGTCGGCGAGGGCACCGGGGTCCTGCTCAACAACGAGATCGACGACTTCGCCCTTGCCCAGGGAGTGGCCAACACCTGGGGCCTGCTCGGCGGCGAGGCCAACGCCGTCAAGGGCAACAAGCGTCCCCTCTCCTCGATGACCCCGACCCTGCTGGAGCAGCAGGAGGGTGGCGACTGGAAGCTGCGCATGGTGCTCGGAAGTCCCGGCGGCGGCAAGATCATCACGTCGGTGCTGCAGGTGCTGCTCAACTACGTCGATCACGACATGCACGCCCAGGCGGCGGTCAACGCACCGCGGTTTCATCACCAGTGGCATCCCGATGAATTGATGCTCGAACCCACCGGGTTCGTCCACGACGTGATCCAGGCCCTCGAGAAGCGCGGGCACCGGGTCACCGTCCAACGAGGGATGTTCGGCAACGTCAACGCCATCGAGGCCGCCGAGGACGGCGGCTGGATCGGCGCACCGGACCCCCGGCGAGAGAGCCGGGCGGCAGGACACTAGGTCAACATGCCCCAAACCGATTCCCATGCCGTCGCAGTCTTCGGCTCCTCCGAGCCCACCCCGGGAAGCGCTCTGTACGAGCAAGCCCGGGCGGTGGGACGCTGCCTGTCCGGACGGGACCTTCCCGTACTCACCGGCGGCTACGGCGGCGTGATGGAGGGTGCCTCCCGGGGCGCCCACGAATCCGGCGGGCGCTCCATCGGGGTGATCTGCGAGATCTTCGGCCACCGGGATCCCAACCCCTACCTCCACGACTCGATCCAGACGCCGGACCTCCACGTTCGGACCCAGGAGCTGATCGACCGGGCCGCAGGGTTCGTCGTCCTCGAGGGTAAATCCGGAACCCTGGCGGAGCTCAGCTTCCTCTGGGCACTGGACCGGGCCGGCTGCCTGGACCGGCGCCCCGTGGTACTTTTGGGTGAGCACTGGCCCGAGGTGCTTGCGGCCCTGCGCGGAACCCGGTTGCTCGATCAACCCCAGCAGGAAATCACCCAGATCGCTCGCGATCCCGAGGACGCCGCCGACAAGATTCACCAGGGGATCCGCCTCAGGGCCGAAACCCGAGGCGAGAGCGAGAGGTAGCCGTGGCCCAGAACAAAGAGCCGAACAAAGACGCCGCCAAGGCCAAGGCGGAAGAACCGCAGAAGAGCCTGCTGCGGGACTACACCGAGACCATCCTCGTCTGCGTGATGTTCGTGATCTTCTCCCGGGCCTTCGTCTTCCAGCAGTCGAAGATCCCCAGCGGATCGATGGAAGACACGCTGCTCGTCGGCGACTACATCATGGTCAACCGCTTCGTCTACTCGCCGACGGCCACCGCCTTCGAGGACTGGATCCTGCCGACCCGGGACATTCGGCGAGGGGACGTCGTGGTGTTCAAGCATCCCGACGAGCCCGAGATCGACTACATCAAGCGGGTCATCGGCCTCCCCGGCGACCTGGTCGAGCAGAAGGGCCGCTACGTCTACGTCAACGGCGAGCGGATGGACGAGACCTACGTCAGCGACGCCTACCGGTACCACCCGGCGAACACCTCGTTCTCGGCCCAGCGGGTCCCCGACGGGCACTACTGGGTCATGGGAGATCACCGCAACAGCTCCTCGGACAGCCGCCGCTGGGGGTTCGTGCCCAGGCACCTGGTCAAGGGCCGGGCGCTCCTGATCTGGTGGTCCTACGAGGAGGAGAGCCAGGACAGCCGCCAGCCCCGGAGCGTCGGCGAGACCGTCGGCTCGATCTTCGAGAAGGTCACCCACCTGCCCTTCCGCTCGCGCTGGAGCCGGTGTTTCACCCTGATTCGCTGAGCGCCACCCGGCGCCGCAACCGGCGAGAAACACCTATAATGGCCGGGCGGCGCGCTCCCCGGCCGGGCCCTATATTCCAGGGCGTGTATCCCGCGCCGCAGGCGGACATGGCATGAGCCCCAAATCCCGCGGCAAGGGAAAGAATGTCGACCAGGACGAACGCTCCCGCTTGATCCGAGCCGCCGGGCTCGCCGGAGCGGTCATCGCCCTGGTCCTGGTGGGTTGGTTCCTTCAGGCGGATCCGAGCGGCGACCCGCTCTACCCCTCGGGACCCGGCCCAAGCGAGCAGGGAGACGCAGCCGAGATGACCGGAACTCCGGAGCCAAGCATCGAGCCCGCCGCCCCCGGCGAGGCCTACGCTGCGACGCCCGACGAGGCGCCCGGCGTGCCCTCGGGGGTCGAGCCGGTTGCCGAGGTGGATCCGGCGGACTGGTCCCGGCGCATGCACGACGACGTGGAGCGGCTGGGCAGCCATACGGGCGACTGGACCCTCCAACTGATCGTTGCCTGCGACACCCGCAACGTCGCCCGGCTGCTCGCCTCCGCCGGCGATGACGACGCCCTGCACCTGATTCCCGCCGAGATCGGCGATCGCACCTGTTTCCGGCTTTGCTGGGGCACCTACCCCGACCGGGACAGCGCCGCGGCGGACCGGCTGCCGGCGGCACTTCAATCCAACCTCGGCGAAGGCCCGCAGCCGCGACAGATCGACGGACTCCTGCCTTGATCCGCGCCGCCGCCCTGCTCCTCTGCCTGCTCGCGATGTCCGGCCCGACCCCGGCGGACGTGTTGCATCTGGAAGGCGGCCGCAAGATCGAGGTCGACGACTGGTGGATCGAGAGCGACAAGTTGATGTACGAGAGCCGCGCCGGCGTCGTGGGCATTCCCTCATCGATGCTGGTCATGGTCGAGCACCGTGAGGCCGTCGACTACCGCTACGCGGTGGTCGACGTGGCCCAGCAGCGCCGCCGCTCGGCCCGGGCCGCCGATCAGGACGCCCGCAACAAGGCGGTCGAGGCGTTCGAGAACGGCAAGACCAAGCTGGACGCCCGGGACTTCGAGCTGGCGGCGTCCTACTTTCTCGAGGCGCTGCGCCTCGACCCCGATCTCGGCGCCGCCCGGGTCGGCTACGCCCTCAGTGAGATGGCCCGGGACCGGGACAGCCTGGCGCTGTCGGTCATCCTCGACGGCCTGGCCCGCAACGACAAGAACCCGCAGTTCCACGAGGTGCTGGGCGACCTGCGCAATCGCGAAGAGCGGGTCGAAGACGCGCTGGAGTCCTGGCGCCGGGCCCACGAGCTGTCTCCCCACGACCGGCTCGCCGAGAAGATCCAGAAGGCCGAACGAGAGCTGAGCGCCGGACGGGACTACGCCTTTTCCGCCAGCTCCCACTTCAACCTGCGCTACGACGCCGAGGTCGATGAGAATCTGGCCTTCGCCGTGATGGAGCATCTCGAGGAAGCCTACTGGGAACTGGCCCGGGTGTTCCGTCACGCGCCGGCCCAGCCGATCACCGTGCAGCTCTTTCCCCGCGAGACCTTCCATGACGTGACCCAGGCCGACGAGCGTGTCGGTGGGCTCTACGACGGCAAGATCCGGGTGCCGCTGGGGGGCCTCCGCTCGATCAACGCCCCGGCCCGGGCCGTGCTGACCCATGAGCTGGCCCACGCCTTCATCCACTCCAAGACCCGGGGCAACTGCCCCCGCTGGCTCCACGAGGGGCTGGCCCAGATGATGGAGGGGCGCGAGGCCGGCGAGAAGACCCGGTTGGAGGCGATCGACCGCCTGAACCAGGGCAAACCCGCCGAGTGGGAGCAGCACGGTGAGTTCTCCTACCCGATCGCCTTGTCGCTGACGAACCACCTCGCCGAACGGCGCGGCCTCGACGTGCTGATCGACGTCCTCGACTACCTGGGAGAGGGCAAGGGTATGGACGATGCGTTGCTGCGGGTGTTCAACGAAGACTATGCCGCCGTTTGCCGGCGTTGGGATCGCAGCCTGAGAGAGGGCCGCCGGTGAAGCGCGGCTCCTGGGCGCTGGCCGACCTGCTTGCCGGTCACGCCGCCGAGAACCGCTCGGGCGTGTTGACGGCGCTCAAGCCGCTGAACCCCAAGGCCAAGAGCCGGGTCAAACTCAAGCGGGTCTTCTGCATGGAACGGGGACGGCTGGTCTTTGCCATGTCCAACGTGCTCGAAGAGCAACTCGCCGAGTACCTGGTGGCCCAGGGCCGGATCGACGAGGCTCAGAAGCAGAGCTGCGCCGAACGGGCCGACAACGACAAGATTCCGTTCTCGGCGGCACTCCTGGCCTCGGGGCTCCTTCCCGGCCCCGAGATCCGCGAGTTGCGCGGCCGGCAACTTCAGGAGCTGCTCTCGTCGACCCTCGAATGGAAGGACGGCGAGTACACCTTCGAAGAAGGCAAGGCCCGGCTCGGCGCGGAGATTCTCTGCGATGTACCCGCCGCCGCGGCGGTGGCCTTCCACACCGCTCGCTTTCCGGAAAAGGCCGACGGAGTCCGCGCGGCGCTCGGCCGCGCCGACAAGCGCATCGAGCTCGAGAGCGAACGGGAGGGGCTGCTGGAAAGTCTCGACGACTCCCCCGCTCTCGGACACCTGGTCGAACAGGCTGACGGAAGCCACAGCGTGTCGCAGATGGTCAACGGCTTCGAGGGCGGGTCCGAGCCGGTCCTCCGGACCCTCCACACGCTGATGCTTCTCGGCGTGCTGCGCCACGCCAAGCCCAAGAAGGCCGCCGAAACCGCGGCCCATGTCGACCAGGGACCGGTCACCCGCGAAGAGGTGCTGTCGCGGCTCCACCGGGCCGAGGATGTCGACTACTACGGACTCCTCGGCGTGGCGCAGGAGACGCCGAGAGACCGGATCCGCGAAGCCTACTACCAGCTCGCCCGCCGCATGCACCCGGACCGTTTCCGTTCCGGGGAAATGCAGGATCTGCTGGAGCAGGTCGAACAGTTCTTCTCCGAAGTGACCTTGGCCTACAACACCCTGGTCGACCCGGAAGCGCGCCGGATCTACGACCACGCCCAGCAGCAACAGCAGCAGCAGGCCAATCAGCCTGCGGCGCAGGACAGCGGCTACCTGGCCCGGCAGAACTTCCTCCGCGGCAAGGAGCTCGCCGACCGCAAGCGTTGGCAAGACGCCCTGACCTTCCTCCAGAACGCCATCGAGATGGACGACTCCCAGGCGGACTTCCACGTCGAGATCGCCATCGTCAAGACCCAGAACCCCCGCCTGCGCGGCGAGGCCGAGGAACATCTCGAACGCGCCCTGGGCCTCGAGCCTTCGTCGACCCGGGGATTGATGGCCATGGGCAACCTGTACCTCAAGACCGGACGGGAAGATCAGGCCGCCGCCAAGTTCCGCGAGGTGCTCAACTGGGAGCCCGGCCACCTGGAAGCCGGCGCCGCCCTGAGCGCGCTGGAAGGCTCGCCCAAGAAGCGCGGCCTGTTCCGCGGCTGACCCGATGCCCCGCCTCGTCGACGGCGACAACCTCCTCGGCACCTGGCGCGGCCGCAAGCGTTCCGCTCCCGAACGGCGCAACCTCGCCTTCGAACTCCAGCGCTTCGCCCGCCACGAGCGGCGCCGGGTGGTGATCGTGTTCGACGGCCCGGAGCCTCCCGGCGGCAGCGGCAAGGACGTGCACTACTCCGGGCACGGCCGGAGCGCCGACGCACGGATCCTCTCGATCCTGCGGGAGGAGAAGGACGTTCGCGGCTGGATCGTGGTCACCGACGACCGCGCCCTGGGCGATCAATGCCGCTACCTGGGCGCCCGGGTCGAACGGTGCGGCGACTTCCGGCGGCGCCTCTCGCGGATGGGCAAGGGGGAAAAGCCCGAGCGGGAAGATGATGTCGCCTACTGGCTCGAGGTCTTCGGCGAGAACGGAGCCGAGGACGAAGCGGAAAGCTAGCGGGCCGCCCGGGATACCGGGCTTTGCCTGCCCCTAGCGCAGGGTGACCACCGTCGCCCCATCCCCTCCTTCGTGAGAATCCCCCTTGCGGAAGGACTCGACGTGGGGGTGTCCGCGCAGGAACCGCCTCACCCCGTCCCGCAGGCGCCCGGTACCGTGACCGTGCACGATGCGCACGATCGAGAATCCGGCCATGGCGGTGCGATCGAGGAAGCGGTCCAGTTCGGCCAGGGACTCCTCGACGGTCATCCCCAACAGTTTGATCTCCTGGGAGGGATCGCTGCCCTCGGGTTCGGCAGCCGGCGTCTTGCGCATGGGTAGCGGTTTCCGCCCGGCGGGTTTACCCCCGGCCTGAGCGCCCTGGGGTGCACCGCCCGCCGGGCGCCTCAGGTCCGACACGTCGACGGCGAAGGTCATCACGCCGAGCTGCACGTCTACCTGCTTGCCGCGGACCTGCTTGACCTCCCCGGTCCTGCCCAGGGTCTGTACGTGGACCTGCATCCCGGGCTCCGGCGGGGCGTCCAGCGGCCCGCCGTCGGGAGCCGGCTTGTTCAGTTCCGGCGCCAGCTCCGCCTGCTGCCTGCGCTGCTCGCCGACGAGCTTCTGCTCGGCGCGGCCGACCTTGCGCTCGAGCCGGCTCCGCTCCTTGGCGTCGCGCACGTCTCCGAGCTGGCGCCGGGCCTCCCGCCGGAACTCCTCGAGCCCCTTCTCCAGCCGCCTGGCCGCCTCGGCCGCCTGTTTCTCCCGGTCGGCGTCCAGCTTCGCCCGCAGCTTGCGTTCGCGCTCCTCGAGTTCCAGCAGCTTCTCGTCCCACTGCCGCTTGGCCTCCTCCTGGGCCGAGGCCAGCTCACGGAGCCTTTCCAGATAACCCTCGGTAGCGGCGTCCCCCTCGTCGAGCAGCCCGCGCGCCCGATCCACCACCCGGCGCGGCACGCCCAGACGCTCGGCAATGTCGAGGCCCGCCGAAACGCCGGCTGCCCCGATCAGCACCCGGTAGGTCGGACGCAGGGTCTCGGTGTCGAACTCCATCGCGGCGCTGACCGCGCCCTCCTGGGTGAAGGACCAGGCCTTGAGCGCCCGCTGGTGCGTCGTCGCCGCCACGGTGACTCCGGGGACGCGCAGTTCCTCGAGAATCGCCCGGGCCAGCGCCGCCCCCTCGGTGGGCTCGGTGCCCGACCCGATCTCGTCGAACAGGAACAGCGCCGGCGATTCCCGCTCCTCGAGGAAGCGGGTAACCGCCTGGAGATGGGCCGAGAAGGTCGAGAGGTCCGCGTCGATCGACTGGTGGTCGCCGATGTCGGCGCGTAGCTGCCGGTAGAGCGGAAGCTGCGCCACCCGGGCCGGCACCGGGATCCCCGACTGGGCCATGACCACCGCCAGGCCCAGGGTCTTGAGCGCCACGGTCTTGCCGCCGGTGTTGGGCCCGGAGATCACCAGCACCTGGTCCGCCGGGTCCAGCGCCAGGGTCAGCGGCACACAGCTCGACCCGATCTCCTTGAGCCGGCGGTCGAGCAACGGATGCCGCACCTCCCTGAGGTCGAGAATGCCCTGCTCGTCGACCCGGGGCACGACCCCCTCCACATCCCGGCCGAAGACCGCCCGGGCCTGCAGGCTGTCCAACTCGGCGATCCGCTCGATCCCTTCGCCGACCTCGTCCAGGCGAACCCGCAGCGCCCGGGACCAGCCGTCGAGAATTCGCTGGATCTCGTCCCGCTCCTCCTCGGCCAGCCGCACCAGGTCGTTGTTCAGCTCCACCGTCTCCAACGGCTCGACGAAGCGGGTTGCCCCCGACGACGAGCTGGCGTGAACGATCCCTTCCAGGGGCCGGGGGGTGTCCACCCGCACGGGAATCACGTAGCGCCCGTTTCGTTGGGTGATGAAGTCATCCTGGATCACCGGCTCGGCTTCGGGATCCCGCAGCATGCCGGTCAGCATCCGCTGCAGCCGGCTGCCGATCTTGCCGGTCTCCGAGCGGATCCGCCGCAGCTCGGGGCTGGCGCTGTCCTCCAGCCGGCCCTCGCTGTCGACATGGCGCAGAACCGGCCGCGCCTCGCCCCGCAGATCCGGCAGGTAGCCGGAGAGCTCCGCCAGCCTGGGATACTCCCCTTCTTCGAGGTTGCCCAGCTGCTCCCGCAGTTCGCCGACGGTGACCAGCACCGCCGCCAGAGCCCGCAGTTCCTTGGCATCGACCCGGGCGCCTTGAACCGAGAGGGTCCGCAGGGTCTCCCGGGGATCGGGCAGCCCGCCGCGGATCAGCTTGCCCCCCTGCTCGAACAAGCGCAGCAGTTCCGAAACCAGTTCCTGCTCCCGGCGAACCGCCTCCACCGAGGCCAGGGGCTCCAGGGCGCGGATATGGTCCGCCCCCAGGGCGCTACGGGTGCGCAGTGCGAGGTCGTCGAGGAGTTCGTCGAACTCCAGGGCCAACCGGGTGTCCCGGTCCAGATCCAGCTTGGGTGTGGGGTCCATGGTGGGGACGCAGGATAGCCCTGATTCGGCCGTTGCGTCCACGAAACCGGGCAAAATTGACTTCCCGAGGGCCCGGTCACTACATTCGGATTGGCCGCTTTTCCGAGGCAATCAATGGGTTCCAACGCTACGGGTACGTTCGCCAAGATCGACGATCTGCTGCGCTTCACCGCGAAGCAGGAGGCGTCGGATCTCCATCTCAAGCCGATGCGTCCGCCGCTTATCCGGCTGAAGGGCAAGCTGTTGCCCCTCAAATCGGAGCCGCTGCCGCCGGAGAAGCTCAATGAGATGGTCGGGTCGCTCCTGACCGACAAGATGAAGAAGACCCTCGAGGACGAGCTGGCCGTCGACTTCGGCTACAGCCTCCCGGGCGTCTGCCGCTTCCGCGGCGCCGTGTTCTACCAGCGCGGCCACCTGGGAGCGGTCTTCCGCAGAGTCCCCTTCCAGTTCCCCTCGCTGGACGAGTGGGGCTTGCCGCCGGTGCTCAACACCTTCGCCGACCTGCCCCAGGGGCTCGTGCTGATCACCGGACCCACCGGCTCGGGTAAGAGCTCGACCCTGGCGGCGCTGATGAAGCTGATCAGCGACACCCGGCTGGCCCACATCATCACCATCGAAGATCCGATCGAGTTCCTGCTCAAGGACGCCAAGGGCGCCGTCAGCCAGCGGGAGGTCGGCACCGACACGCCGAGCTTCAGCCACGCCCTGCGCAACGCCCTGCGCCAGGACCCCGACGTGATCATGGTCGGCGAGATGCGCGACCGGGACACCATGCAGACGGTGCTCACCGCGGCGGAGACCGGCCACCTGGTCTTCTCCACGCTCCACACCAACAGCGCCGCCCAGACCATCGACCGCATCATCGATGCGTTCCCCGCCGAGAGCCACCGGCAGATCCGGCAGCAGCTCAGCTCGGTACTCCAGGCGGTGGTCTGCCACAGCCTGGTCGAACGGGCCGACGGCAGCGGCCTCGTCGCGGCGCTGGAGATCCTGCGCCACACCCCGCGGGTGTCGAAACTGATCGTCGAGGGCAACCTGGACGGCCTCAACGAGGAGATCGAAGGCTCGGTCTCCTACCACAAGATGCAGTCGATGAATCAGTCGCTGGCGGCGCTGGTGGTCCACGGGCAGATCACCCGGGAGACCGCGCTCAACGCCAGCAACAACGCAGCCGACCTCGACCTGTTCCTGCGCAAACTCGCGTTCGGCGGTCAGACCGGCGGAGAGGACTCCTCCATGGCCGAACCGTACAGCGACTACTCGAAGATCCTCGAGCTCCAGGAAATCAAGAAGGCCTACGACGAGCTCCAGGAGACCCACCGCAACCAGATGGCCGAGCGTGAGGCGGAAATGGACCGCCTACGCACCGAACTGACCGAGGCCTCGGGCGCGGGCATGGCCCAGCAGGCGGTGGTCGACGAGGGTGAGGTCAGTGAGCTGCGCGCGGAAAACGACCGCTACAAGAAGCAGCTCCAGGTGATCCGCCAGGAGTACGACGCCAAGATCGAACGGCTCAACGCCCGCATTCGCGATCTGTCGGGAAGCGGCACCAGCGGCGTGCGCCAGGCACCGGCCAGCGAGTCCGGCGCCGAGCGGAGAGGCTTCTTCCGCCGCTAGGAGTCGTTCTCGCCGCGGGACTCGCGGCTGCCACCCGCACTGACCGTCGAGATGGCGTGCTTGAAGATCATCTGATCACCGTACTGCCCCGAGAGCAGCAGGGTGAACTTGTCGAAGGACTTGATCCGCCCGGTCAGCTTCTTGCCGTTGGACAGGAACACCGTCACCGTAGAACGCTCCTTTCTTGCGTTGTTGAAGAAGTCGTTCTGAAGATTTCGGGTTTCGCCGTCCATGCGTCGCCTCCTGCGATTCGAGGCGCGAGTATAACACGCACTCCTTGCGCTAAAAGCAATCGTTCCAGAGCGTTACGATCCGTTCTGCAAGAACGTCGGCGCCGGCGTCGGCATCGAGCCACCGGAGCCCCGGCTCCTTGCGGAACCAGGTGCGCTGGCGCTTGGCGAAGCGCCGCGTGTTGCGCTGGATCTCCTCGATCATTCCCGCAGGGTCTTCGCCCCGGCCCAGCGCCCGCAAGACCTCGCGGTAGCCGATCGCTTTGAAGGCATTGGCGCTGGCGGGGACTCCCGAGTCCAGCAGCCCGCGTACCTCCTCGACGAGCCCCGCCGCGTAGAACCCCTCGACACGACGGTCGAGGCGGCGGTTCATCCCCTCCCGCTCGCCGTCGAGACCGACCTTGAGCGAGGGGAAGCGATCCTCGTCATGGCTCCAGGTGCCCTGACGGGCGATGACCTCGCTCCAGGTCCCGTCCCCGGCGAACCCGATCTCCAGCGCCCGAATGATCCGCTGGGTGTCCGCCGGCATCACCCGGGCGGCCGAGACGGGATCCAGCCGCGCCAGCACGCGGTGCAGCCGGGCCGAGCCGTAGCGCTCGACCATGGCCTTGAGCCGCGCGCGCAGGGCCTCGTCCCTGGCCGGTGCAGGCACGATTCCCCGCAACAGCCCTCGCAGGTACATCCCGGTGCCGCCGACCACCAGCGGGACGAGCCCGCGCCCGGCGATATCGGCAACCGCCTGCTCGGCAAGACGGACGTAGTCGGCCAGGGAGAAGTCCGTGCGAGGATCGGCCACGTCAACGAGGTGGTGCCGCACCCGGGCCTGTTCCGCGGCGCTGGGCTTGGCCGTGGCGGCGTCGAAACCGAGGTAGACCTGGAGGGCGTCGCAGCCGACGATCTCGCCACCGATCCGCTCGGCGACCCGGATCGCCGTCTCGGTCTTGCCCGTTCCGGTCGGTCCGGTGACGATCAGAAGTGGTGTGGCGGCGTTCCCGGTCACCGGGCCGAACGGCTCAGGGTGGCGCCCCGGTAGTAGTGACCGAGGATCTCCCGGTAGCTCTTGCCCCGAAGCGCCATGCCGTAGGCGCCCACCTGGCAGAGCCCGACGCCGTGCCCCCAGCCCTTGCCGGCGAAGACCACCGCCTCGATCTCGCCGGAGCGGTCCCGTTGAACCTCGGCGACGACCAGGCTCTCCCGTAGATCGAGGAGCCGGCGGCCGTCGAAGCCCTCGACGGTTGCCGTGCCCTTGGTGCCGATCA
This sequence comes from Acidobacteria bacterium Mor1, assembly GCA_001664505.1. Lineage (GTDB taxonomy): Bacteria > Acidobacteriota > Polarisedimenticolia > Polarisedimenticolales > Polarisedimenticolaceae > Mor1. The sequence goes on along the minus strand of CP011806.1, from coordinate 521,941 downwards.
CCTCGAGTCGAGCCGCCCGGCCCGAGACGCCCCGCTCGAGAATACGAAGGTCTTTCAGCCGGCCGATGCTGACCCGGCGGTTGATCGTCCGCTCCAGCTGGCGCCGGGTGCGGCGCACTTCCCAGGAGTAGACCTTGGCGCTGCGGTCGTCGCTGGTGCCCTTTACGGGAGGACGCAGTTCGATCAGGTCGATGCGGCCGTCCCTTCCGGTGCGGACCCGGACCCGGTCCCCGGGCCACAGCGTCAGGGCATCCACCGGAATCTGTTTGCCGCCGGCGCGGCCGAAGAGCAACGGCTCGGAACCGAGGGCCAGCTTGATCTTGCCGTTCCCCTGAACCAGGGTCAGGTGCCGGTCGGTCACCCGGGTCACCACCGTGTCCCGGAAGCGGAAGACGTTGTAGGCCTCGGCGACCCGATGCAGCGTGCGGAACAGGCGGGCGCGGCTCGGTGCCTCACCGACGCCGAAGCGGCCATCGGCCCGTGGCCGGATCGCGTCCTGAGAGGCCAGGTAGCCCAGGGCTCGCCGCTGATCTTCGGGGAGCTCCAGAGCGGCATCGTCCCGCAGGAGCGCCGGCAGATCCCGTGTATCGAGCAGCACCTCGGCCCGGTCGGACCAGCCCACGGCGCGCAGCGTGGACAGCGCCGCCTGTCCCAGGGTCCCCACCGGGCCGGGTTCGCCGCGTTCATCGGGGCGGCCCGCCGCCTTGCGCAAGCTGGAGGCCCAGTTCATCAGGTCCGTCGCGCTCAGCGGTCTCGCGGCCCCCTCGCCGCCGGCTCCCGCCGGCAAGACCCCCGCCGCGTTCAACCGGGCCCACATCAGGGTCACGTCATCTCCACTCTCGTCGACGATCGGCGCCGCCTTACGGCCGCGCACGGTGCCCCGCTGGGTGGCCAGCGCCTCGGCCTCGGCGCGGCACTCGACCCCGACGAGATAGGGTTCCTTCTCGCCGATGAACACGTTCTCCACGTTCTCGGTGTGACCGCCGCAGGTCGCGGTGTAGTACGCGGTGATCGGCTTCTCGTCGTAGAGCAGGATCTCCCCCGACGTAGCCGCCACCGCCCGGTCCGAGAGCGGATGCTCGGCATCCGCCCCCTTGTAGGCCTGGCAGCGGGGAGTCGCGCAGAGGTCGTAGCCGTCCTCGACGAACTGCCCCCGGTGGCGCCAGGCGTAGGTCCTGGCCGCAACGGCCTGGGCCTTGAGCGCCTCGACCTCCGGCCAGACCGCGGGACCGAGCTCCGCCGGCACCACCCCGAGCAGATACTGCTCCAACTGGATCCAGTTCACCGGACGGATCTTGCCCGTGCGGTCGACCCGCAGTTCGACGATTCCGCGGTAGGCGGTTCCCTCGACCCGCACCCCGCCCCCGTCGGGGACCAGCGCCAGCCGCTGCAGCCCGGTATCGACGCTCTCGTAGCGGGAATCGACCAGACGAATGGTGCCGACCGGCCGATCGGTGCCGCTCTCCTCGGCGATCCAGCCCTCGATGCCGTCCCCCCGCAGCCGGTCGAGAAGCGGCTGCAATTCCAACCGGTCCCCCTCACCGCCGAGACGCACCCGCCAGTTCCCCCGGTCGGGGTCGTGGCGCACCACTCCCTGCTTGCCGTACTTCTGCTCCAGCCGCCGCAACTGGGAACGTGCCGCGTGCTCGGTGGTGTAGGCGCCGACCTGCACGCGGAAGACCGTGCGCGCTCCCGACGCCGGAGCTCCCTCGACCACCGCGGCCAACTCGCCGCTGACCTTACCCTTCCAGACCGCGTTGCCCGTGGCCGGATCGATCAACCTGAAGCGGCGGGTCGGCGAGACCTTGATCGTCTCGCCGGGTTCCAGGCCGATCCGCATCAGCGGGTTGCCCTGTCCGGCGCCCGCAGCGAGTTTGCGCAGCCGCTGGTCGACCGCATCGTCGGCCAGAGCCGGCCAGGCCAGCAGCAGACCCAGAGCCACCAGCAGGTGCAGACAACGGAACGAAGGTCGGCGGCGCGGCGAACCGGCCATACCTAGCGATCGCTCCCGGAAGGGCCGCGCAGCAGTTCCAGCACTTCGCGCCGGGCCGCGGCGTCCTGTTCGTACACCCCCGAGGCATTGACGGTAATCATCCGGCTCTGCTCCTTGCGGCATCCCCGCAGGGTCATGCAGGTGTGTTCGGCTTCGAACAGGGCAACCACGCCCCGGGGCTCGAGCCGCCGTTCAAGGGTCGCGACGACCTCGGCGGCCAGCCGCTCTTGAATCTGCAAACGCCGGGCGTGAGCCTCGACGACCCGCCCGATCTTGCTCAACCCGGCCAGCCGCTCGTTCGGCAGGTAGGCGATGTGTGCGCGGCCGGAGAACGGCAGCAGATGGTGCACGCAGATCGAGGCGAAGCTGATGTCCCGCACGGCGACGACCCCGGACCGGGCCGGCGCATCTCCCCAGGTCAACGCCTCATCGGGGTCCTCGGAGTAGCCCGCCAACAGGTCCTCGGACCAGGCCTTGGCTACCCGGGCCGCGGTCTTCTCCATGTCGTCTCCCTCGAAGCGCTCGCCGATGGCGTCGACGAAGGCCTGGACGGCACGGGTCATGGCGTCACGATCCATCTCACTCACCCCGGTAGACCACCGAACACTTGGCGGTCTCGTGCAACTCGATCTCTTCGAGTCCCTCGAGCCGCGGCGCCAGCTCGTTCCAGATCCAGACCGCCATGTTCTCGGCGGTGGGAAGCTCGATGAAGTCGTTGATGTAGCGATGATCGAGGCGGTCGACCACCCACTCGTTGACGACCTTTTTCAGGTCGCCGAAATCCATGGACATCCCGGTGACCGGATCCACCGGCCGCTCGACGGTGACCGCCAGCTTGAACGAATGCCCGTGGAGCCGCTGGCACTTCCCCGGGTGGTTGGGGAGCTCGTGAGCCGCCTCGAAAGCGAACTGACGGCGCACCCTCACCCGCCCTGCTTCCTCTCGCGGCAGAGCTCGACTCCGACGGAATCGACGATGCCGTGGAGTACCGGAGTCTCCTTGCGCACCTTGACGTCGATGCGCTCCGCCGGAAACTCGGCCATCAGCACATCGAGCACCCGTACGGCAAAAGATTCCAATAGCTTGTGGGATTCGCCCTGGCCGAGTTCCATCACTCGCTGGTGAACCTTGCGGTAATCCAGGGTCTTGCTGACGTCGTCGTCGCGGCCGGAGGCCTCGAGGCTCATGTAGAGACTGACGTCGACGGCCAGACGTACGCCCATTTCACGCTCGGGCCGGGTCAGCCCGTGAAAGCCGTGAAACTTGATTCCCTCGACGAATATGCGGTCCTGCACCGGCACCTCGAAAGCAAGCCGCAGTCTATGGGTTCCTCAGGGAACCTTCAACCCGGGAATATCCGGGTACTTGAGCCCGGTCCCGGTATTGAACAGCACGACCCGGTCCTCGGGGCGTATGAAGCCGCTTTCCACCAGCCGCCGGGCGGCGGCCAGGGTCGCCCCTCCCTCGGGGGCGGCGAAGATCCCCTCGGTCCGGGACATGACCAGCTGCTCTTCGGCCATCTGGGCATCGCTGACCGCAAGCGCCGTCCCGCCGGACTCCCGCACCGCCCGCAGGATCAGCCGGTCGCCGATGGCGGCGGGCACCCGCAGGCCGCTGGCGTAGGTGACCGGATCTTCCCAGGCCCGGGCCTTGGGTTTGTCCTCGTCGAAGGCCCGCACGATCGGCGCGCAGCCCTCGGCCTGAACCACCACCATCCTGGGGCGCCTTCCCGGGGAGATCAGCTCGAGCTGCTCCATTTCCTCGAAGGCCTTCCACATGCCGACGAGGCCGGTGCCACCCCCGGTGGGATAGATCACCACCTCGGGCAGATCCCAGCCAAACTGCTCGGCCAACTCGTAGCCCATGGTCTTCTTGCCTTCGAGCCGGTAGGGCTCCCGCAGGGTCGAAAGATCCCACCAGTCCTCATCGAGGGTCCGCATGTAGGCCCCGCACTCGGCGATGTCCCCCTCCAACAGGTGCACCCGGGCGCCGTGGACCACCGCCTCGAGACGGAAAGGCTCGGGGGTCTCGATGGGTAGGAACAGGTCGACACCGAGCCCGGCTGCCGCGGCGTAGGCGGCCGCCGCCCCGCCGGCATTACCCGCAGAGGGCAGCGCCACTCTTCGTGCACCCAGTTGACGGGCCATGGTCACCGCGGTGGTCATCCCCCGGGCCTTGAACGAGCCGGTCGGGTTGCGGGATTCATCCTTGATGTAGAGATGGGGCAGGCCCAGATCCTCGGCCAGGAAGCCGGCACGCAGCAGCGGGGTCATGCCCTCGCCGAGACTGACCGGGTCGTCGGACCCGGGCAGCACCTCGGCGTAGCGCCATAGATTCGGGTTGCGGTTGCGGATCGTGGCCGGCGACAGGGTCCGCGAGGCCTCGTCGAGCCGGTAGCGAGCCAGCAACACGCCGCCGCACCGATCGCAGAGCCCGATCAGCTGCCGGGCATCGAACGCGGCGCTGCAGTTGGAACACTCGAGCCACTCCAGCTTCGAGAGTCCCGGGATGCCGGTTTCCGTGGACATCGAACCTCCTGTCCGGCCGCGATTCACGGTCGGGCACCCCCAGACTAGCAGCCTCCCACCACCCTTCGGAACGATTCCGATTCCGTCATTCCCGAGGCCTCCGCCTCTCCTCCGGCAGCCAACGCCGACAGCTTGTCCGCCGACAAACCGGACAAGAGCGGATAGACCCGGCCGCGATTGAAGAACCCCCGGATAACTCCCTGAGGCTGTTGAAACCGGCGGGTTTGCGGGCGACGTTGGATCGTGGAGAGACCCCGATGCAACGAACGAGACACACACGGGCCCGTGCCCTCGCCGCGCCCCACCCGGTCCGACGCCTGCTGGCCGCCACCCCGTGGCTGGCGGCGATCTGGTTCACGATCGTGGCCGGCCTGGCCACCGACGCCTTCGGACTGACCTCTGTCTATATGCCGCCCGAGGCCCTGGCCTCCCGGGCGACCCTGATCGTCGAGGGCACCCCGACCGCGGTGGAGTCGGCGATGGACCCGGAGACCGGACGGATCGCGACCTACGTGACCCTCTCGATCGAGATCGTGCACCGGGGCCCGTCGGATCTGAGCGAGGTCGTCCTGCGGGAGTCCGGCGGACGCTTCGGCACCGTGGAACATGTGGTCGAGGGCAGCCCGGTCTATCGTTCCGGCGAGCGGGTCTTCGCCTTTCTCGAGCCCGCCGACGACGGCGCTCTGCGCACGGTCGGCGCCTTCCAGGGCAACTTCCACCAGCGGCTGGACGACCACGGGCACCGGGTCGGCGAGCGGATCATGGCCGGCCACATGATCGGTGCGGTGCCCCAGCCGTTCCACGGCCGGCATGACCACGGAGACGGCAGCGTCGACCGGATCTCGTGGAACGATCTGATCTCGGTCAGCGCAGGCGTCCCCGGACCGGGCATCGATCGCCTGCGGCCCATCCCCCTGGGCCACGGCTCGGTGGATCGTGCACCGACCCATCGTTGGGAGCGGCGCCCGCCGGAGCACCCGCGCCTGGTGCGGGACACCCTGGCATCGACGGTCCGCGAAGGAGAGGTCCAGGCGGCCTTCACCCCGCTCGGCAGCCCCAGCCGCTGGTACGCCAGCGACAGCGGCACCGCCGTCCAGTTCAACATCGACCCGAGCGGCAACCCGCTGGGGAACGCCGCGGCGGCCGTGGCGGAGATCCAGCGCGGCATGGACGCCTGGAACGACGTTCCCGAGGCCCGGGTGCTCCTCGCCCCGGGAAACACCGCCTACGACTATCGGACGAACTTCGCCCAGGGACCGACCCAGTCCTACTCCGGGGTCAACATCGTGCTGTTCGACGACCCCTACGGCGAGGTCCCCGACCCGAGCGGGTGCAGCGGCACCATCGCCTGGGGTGGCTACTACCGCTCCACGGTGCCCCAGAGCACGGTCAACGGCGCGGAGTTCTACCCGATCCTGACCGGCTACGTGATCTTCAACAACAGCTTCGAGTGCCTGCTGGCCAACCCGGACAACCTGGCCGAGGTGGCGACCCATGAGCTGGGCCACGCCCTCGGCTTCGGCCACTCGACCACCCCGGACGCGATCATGCGCGCCTCTTTCTACGGCAACCGTGGGCCGCGGCTGGGCGACGACGACCGGGACATCGCCCACTGCTTCTATCCCCACACCCTGAGCCTGACCTCGCCGACCGGCAACGACATCGAGACCGGCACAGCCGTGGCGATCCAGTGGACCAGCAGCAGCGAGTCCAGTGGAGACGACGGCCACGTCGACCTGGAGCTATCCACCGACGGAGGCACCAACTGGACGACGATCCGTAGCGGCGAACCCAACGACGGCCACTACGGCTGGCTCACACCGGGCACCGGCGCCAGCGACGTGCTGGTCCGGGTCGTGCGCCATAACCTGATCCAGCCGACCCCCGATCCGTTCCCCACCGCCTGCAGCGGGTCGGTGTCCGCCTCCTTCGACCTGATCCAGCCGCCGGCGCCGGTGGCGGGTTCCGTCCCCGCAGGCACGGTGCTGGTAGACAAGGACCCGTCGGGAGCGCTCCGCATCGACTGGGGCGCCTCCGGCTCCGGCGATGCCGTCGACTACGCGATCTACGAGGGCAGCCTCGACACCCTGCGCAGCGGAAGCTTCGACCACGGCCCGGCGGACTGCTCCGCCGGCGCCGACCTCACCGAGCTGGTCTGGCCCCAGAGCGGGGACCGGTTCTTCCTGGTGGCGCCGATGACCGCCGACTATGAGGGGCACTACGGCTACAGCACCAGCGGTGCGATCCGGCCCTCCTCGGCACCGTCGGCCTGCAAGGTGCGAGAGTCGATCTAGCCGCCGCCGAAGCGGGCCACGGGCTACTTGAAGGTGACCCGGGCGAAGCGGCGCTTGCCGACCTTGACCACGTGGGTGTCCCCGCTGCCGACGGTCAGATGGATCGTCCCCGCGGGCACCCGCTCCCCGTCGAGGCTGACGCCTCCCTGGGCGATCAGACGCACCGCCTCCCCCTTCGACTTGACGAAGCCGAGTTCGAGCAACGCCCCGGGAAGGTGAACCGTGCCGTCTCCGATGGAGATGGTCGCCTCGGGCATGTCGTCGGGCAGTTCCTTCTGCTGGAAGATGCGCTGGAACTCCTGCATCGCCGCCTCGGCCGCCGACTCGTCGTGGAAGTCGGTGATGATCCGCATGGCCAGGCCTTCCTTGGCCCGCTTGGGATGGAGCTTCCCCTCCCCGGCCATCTGCTTCATGCTCTCGATGGCTTCCAGCGAGATGTCGGTGCAGAGCTCGTAGTAGCGCCACATCAGCTCGTCGCTGATCGACATGATCTTGCCGAAGATCTCCTTCGGCGGCTCCTCGATGCCGATGTAGTTCCCCAGCGACTTCGACATCTTCTCGACGCCGTCGAGCCCCTCGAGCAGCGGCGTGGTCAGGACGACCTGCGGGTCGAGACCGTAGCCCGGCATGATGTCCCGGCCGACGTTGAGGTTGAACAGCTGGTCGGTCCCGCCGAGTTCAACGTCCGCTTCCAGGGCCACCGAGTCGTAGGCCTGGGCCAGCGGGTACATGAACTCGTGGAGTGAGATCGACTGACCGGCGTTGTAGCGCTTCTTGAAATCGTTGCGCTCGAGCATGCGAGCCACGTTGTAGCTGGCCGCCAGGCGGATGAACTCCGCCGACGTCAGCGCCCCGAGCCACTCGTTGTTGAAGCGAATCTCGGTGGCCTCCTCGTCGAGGACCTTGTAGCACTGGTTCTTGTAGGTCTCGGCGTTGCGGGCGATGTCCTCGGGAGTCAGCGGCGGCCGGGTCTTGGAGCGTCCGGTCGGATCCCCGATCATGCCGGTGAAGTCGCCGATCAGGAAGATCACCCGGTGCCCGCAGTCCTGGAAGTGCCGCATCTTGCGCAGCAGCACCGTGTGTCCCAGGTGGATGTCCGGGGCCGTGGGATCGAAACCGACCTTGACCGTCAGCGGCTTCCCGCTCTTGAACGACCGTTCGAGCTTGGCCCGCAGCTCTTTTTCCGTGGTGAGATCGACCACGCCGCGGGTCAGCAGCGCCATCTGCTCGTCGACCGGCAAAAACTTGGATTCCTGGCTCATTTCACTCTCCCGGGAAGCCGGGATTCTAGCAGCCCTCCCTTTTTTGCCGGGCTTGCCGCGACCACAACGCTGGACAGCCGCCCAATGCTACCTCGACAACCAGGAAATTCTTTCAATACCCCGGTGGACACTCCGAATACGATCGTGAAACAATGAGTGCAACGGCAGGGTGAAAGCTGTATTTTCTTCACGTTCTGCGACTCCGGTCGGGGATTCGGAGTCGATTCCGGCGCTCGCCATCGCGGGCAGCATTGTCCTAGCGGCATGGCTAGGGGGGACACAGAATGACCAAGAAGCTACTCGTGGTGGCTCTCGCGCTGTTACTGGGCGGAACGGCCTCCGCTCAGTTCGTCGATGAGTCGTACACCAACTTCGAAACGGGCCATAACAAGCCCATCGCCGTCAGCCCGGCCGGCGATCGCCTGGCGGCGATCAACACGCCGGACGCGATGGTCGAGATCTACGAGATCAGCCCGGTGAACGGCACGCTTAAGCACGTTCACTCGATCCGTACCGGCCTCGAGCCGATCTCGCTGACCTTCCGCACCAATACCGAGTTGTGGGTGGTAAACCACCTGTCGGACTCGATCGCCATCGTGGACGTGGTCAGCGGCATCGCCACCGACGACATCCGCACCCTGGACGAGCCCACCGACGTGGTCTTCGCCCAGAACAAGGCGTTCGTCTCGGTCTCCCAGGAGGACGCCGTCGAGGTGTTCGACCTGAACGACCTGAACCTGCCCAGCGTGCGCATCGACCTGTTCAACCAGGACACCCGCACCCTGCAGGTCTCGCCCGACGGCACCAAGGTCTACGCGGTGATGTTGAACTCCGGCAACAAGAGCGCCGTGGTCAACGACATGGTCATCCAGGACATCCCGCAGATCCTGCGCAACAACATGCTCAGCGCCCTGGGCCGCAACCACATGGTCTGCGACGGTACGCCGCATCCGTACCCGTCGATGCCGCCCGGCGTCGATCGCAACCCGGATCCGCTGCTCGATCCGCCGGCGCCCCAGCTTCCGCCCACCGGCCTGGTGGTCCAGTGGAACGAGGCGACCCAGGCCTTCGAGGACACCGACGGCCAGAACTGGAACCACTGCCTGCCCTTCCGCCTTCCGGACAAGGACCTGTTCGTCATCGACGCGGCGACCAACACCATCGTCCAGGAGGTCTCGGGGCTCGGCACGACCCTGTTCAACATGGCGATCAACCCGGCCAACGGACACATCTACGTGCCCAACACCGACGCCCGNAACCTGCTCCGCTTCGAGCACCCCAACGGCATCGAAGGCCACGTGATCGACAACCTGCTGACCATCGTCGACCTGACCGCGCCCAGCGTGAACCGGATCGACCTCAACGATCACATCGATCGCAGCAGCGACCCGGCGACCAACCTGGCCGAACGGATGGCCAGCATCCACCAGGCCGGGCAACTGGTCTTCACCGCCGACGGGTCGACCGCCTACCTGACCGCCTTCGGCTCGCGCAAGGTCTTCGTCCTCGACGGCAACTGCACCACCGCCGACTGCCTGTTCGGACCCGACCGCGCCAACCCCGAAGTGATCGAGTCCGGCGAGGGCCCCTCGGGCGTCGCGCTGCTCGAGTCCCAGAACCGTCTCTACGTGTTGAACCGCTTCGAGAACAACATCGCGCTGGTCGACACCACCGACAACTCGGTGATGGGCCACGTGCAGATGCACGATCCCAGCTCGGACTTCATCAAGGACGGCCGTCGCCTGCTGTACGACGGCATCATCAGTTCGGGTCACGGCGACGCCGCCTGCGGCAGCTGCCACCCCTTCGGCGACACGGACATGAACGCCTGGGATATCGGGACCCCCGCCGAGGACTTCATCGGGTACTCGACCCCCAACGACAACATCCGCTTCGTGACCCAGACGCCTGACGGCCCCGTCGACTGCGACCCGGCCATCTGCGCCTCCAAGAGCGGCTTCGACCCCCAGAAGGGCCCGATGCAGACCCAGACCCTGCGGGGCATGATGGAGCCGCTGCACTGGCGCGGCGACAAGCCGACCTTCGTCGACTTCAACAGCGCCTTCATCGGCCTGCTCGGTACCGCTGACCTCGGCGGCCACAAGGGTTTCACCGACGAGGACATGACGCTGTTCCGGGAGTTCGCCCTGGGCATCAACTTCCCGCCGAACCCCTACCGCAACGTCGACGATACCCTGCCCGACGAGCTGGTGTTCTTCCCTCACGAGAACTACTCCGGTAACCCGGCCCGGGGTGAGGACCTGTTCCTCAACATGCCGATCCGCGGCACCGCGCCCTGCGCGGGCTGCCACGCCCTCTCTTCCTTCGGGACTGCCGACGGAACCATGGGCGGCGTGCAGCCGATGGAGCCCACCGCTCCCGAGGCCTCGGGCATGTTCAACGGCAACGACGCCGACTTCACCTCGAACCACAACGACCTGCTGATTCCGCACCTGCGGAACATCTACGAGAAGAGCGGCCCGATCTTCGGCGACACGGCCAACCCGACCGACGCCAAGACCGGCTTCGGCCTGATCCACGACGGCTCGGTGCCGAACATGCTGACCTTCCTCGCCGGCCGTAAGTTCGGCTTCGACTCGGCGCTGCCCCAGGACGCCCGGGACATCGCTGCGTTCCAGAACTACTTCCCGACCGAGCACAAGCCTTCGGTGGGTCAGTCGCTGACCGTGCCCCAGGGCACGCCGCCGACCGGAACCGCCGACGAAGAGGCGCTGCTCGCCACGCTGATTCCGATCGCGGACATCGACGACCGCAACCGGCACTGCGAGCTGACCGCGGCCACGATCCACGACGGCGGCGTCCGCCGCTTCCGCCTCTCGGGCGGGCTGTGGCGCACCGACATCCTCGGCCAACCGCGGCTGAGCACCACCCAGTTGCGTGAAGAGGCGACGGCGCCGATCACCTTCATGTGTGCGCCCCGGGACAACGGCCGCCGTCTGGGCGGTGACCGGGACAACGACGACACCCTCGACGGTCAGGATTGCGCACCGGCGGATCCGGACAACCTGTTCGCGGCCGAGGCCCGCGGCCTCCGCTTCGACACCCGGACCCAGATCTCCTGGGACGCGACCATCGACCCCAACGCCGACCTGATCACCTACGAGCTTTCGGGTGGCGACCTCAGCGACCTGAAGGCCAACGGGATCCAGGCGGCCACCGACTGCCTGGCGACCAACGTGCTGACCGAGAGCTTCACCGACACCCAGCCCGATCCGCTGGTCGGCGAGGCCAACTACTACCTGGTGCGTAGCCGCAACGCCTGCGGGCCCAGCACCTGGGGCGTGGGCCGCGAGGCGATCGACGGGCCGAACTGCCCGTAGTACCCGAGTCAGTCAACCTATCGGAGGGCCCGCCTTGTGCGGGCCCTTTTTTGTGGGAGCCGGTGTACCCTGGTTGCAGCAGGGAGTTGAGCATTGAGGTCTTCCGCCAGCGTTTCGGCACTACACCGTCCGGCCTTGGTAGGCCTCTGCCTCTGCATCCTCCTCCATATCCCGCAGGCACGCGCGTCGATCTGCTGGGAAGAGCCGCCGGCGATGACGCTTGCGGCGAACGATGCCGTATTCGTCGGAACCCCGGAGTCCTATCGAGAAACCGAAAATGACTGGGGCCATACCATCGGTCATTGGACCGTCCGTATCCACCGCGCCTGGAAGGGAGCCCTTCGACGGGAACAGGCTACCGTACTGGGAAACCTGTCGGTCTCCGAGGCGCCGCAACTGACCCTGCACCAAGCCTATCTCTTCACGGTCTATGACACCTCCAATGAAGCCTGGATCGTCGGCCGCTGCAGCGTGCGAGAGTTGGAATCCCACGACGCGGCAATCCCGGATCTCCCCTCGGCGCCTGTCGATCGCTCCAGACCCGGAGGCCACGAAGCCCCGACAACTGCGGAGAATGTGGACACAGTCCGCCGCTCAGCGGACGGAGCCGCTCGGCTTCTGGCCTGGGGGCAGCTCTCCGCAGGAGACCTGGCGCCCGACGAGTTGTTGAGACTCGTTCAGACCTCTGAAACTGAGCGCTCCACCGCGGAGTTGCTGACTATTCTCGAACTGCTCGACGAGACTCTCGACGGCGATATCGCAGCAGCACTGCCCTACCTTCGCGCCGCTTACTTCGGACCGGACTCGCGCGTCGCCCAGCGTGCCCTCGGCATACTGGGAGGAGGCCGGCCATCGCCTGGCCTGCTGGATTTGTTGCGCGACGCGATCCACGGAGCCGAGGACAAGAGATACCTGCTGCGACTCTGGGCCAGCAAGCACCCGCGGCCTGCCGATGCGCACGACTTGCTCGGAGAGATCCTTGGCAACGGCACACTGCTCGACAAAGGGCACGCCGTCAGAGCGTTGCTTGACTTGAAACAGACACCACCCGAGTGGGTCCCGATGCTGTTCGAGTTGGCCAGGCAACAACACGCTGCCGGGGAGATCCCCTTCGCTGCATGGACCCTCGGGTACGCCGGCCCCGACGCCGCCCTGCCCCTGAGCGAACTGCTTCGCTCCACCGACGAGAAACTACGCGAAGCAGCTTCTTTCGGATTGCTCTACCTCGGGAGCGAGGGGGGAGCCGTCCTTGACCGCCTGAATACCGCGATGGACGATCCGGACTGGACCGTGCGCAGAAACATCGCGGCGGCAATCGAACGGATCGAACCAGGAAGCGGCTGGACCTGGTATCGGACCTGGCAGGACTCCGGTTCATCCACGGAACGGTACGCCGCGATGGAATTCCTGAGAGCCCTGGAGAACGAGGCGGCAATCGCGGAGTTGGTCTCGCTCCTGGACCGTGACGACCGGCAAGAATCCGCGATGAACATCCTCCATGACGCGGGCGCACGGGCTGAGCCCGCACTTCCGCGCCTTCGCGCTCTTGCCGTTGGGGACTCGGATCGGTCGCGCCGCGCAAGACGAACCATCAGGGCGATCGAGGCCGATCTCGCACGGGGCGATACCGGATCCCGATCGTCGGAGTAGCCTCTTTCCCGATCCAGCTGGATCCCGCCCCCGAAGCGGGCCTAGGGCGTGCAATCCACCCCGCCCGGCCGAATGCCGCCGCCGGAGTCGATGCCGAGAGGTCCTTCCCAGCCGCCTACTCGCAGGGTCACCAGGTAGAAGACACCCTCGTTGACCGGCGGGATGTAGGAATCGGCGAACGGCAGATCGCCGCCGCTCAGCTCGCAGAACTGGGCCGCCAGCGGCTCGGTCGCCGGATCCTGGATGTAGCTGCCGCTCCCGGCCAGGACCGCCAGGGATCCGCGGTAGAGGTGATAGGCGTCCGCCTCGCCGTCGAGCTGCCAGGTCAGGCTGTCCCCGTCGACGATCAGGGAGAACACCTCGCCGCCGGGATACTCGTAGGCGCCGATGTCGCTGCTCCCGGTCAGGTCCGCGTCGCCGTCGTAGGGGCGCAGGAAACCGTCGAGATCCTCGCTGGGAGCCGCGCTCTCGTCGGCGGCGTCGATCAGGAGCGATCCGGCGCCGAGCCGGAAATTCCCTCCGCCCGGTGCGATGAAGAATGGATCCGCGGAGATATTGTCCAGCAGCGTGGCGCCGCTTCCTCCGCCGTCGAAGAAGTCTCCGCCGGTATTGTCGAACAGCCCGTTAACGGTGATCGCCCCGTCGAACAGGGTGTGGTCGATTCCTCCCCCATCCATCGCGCTGTTCCCGGCGATCACGTTGTTGCCCACCTCGGTCGTCCCCGACGAGGTGCGGTCATCGAGCCACAGGGCGCCGCCCTGCCCGCCGCTGACCTCGTTTTCGACCAGGGTGTTATGAAACACGCTGAAGCCCGCCTGGTCCTGGGCCTCGAGCCAGAAGCCGCCACCCCGCCCGGCGCCGGCGGTGGTGCCGTTGCTCTCGACCAGGTTGTTGCGGATCTGGGCGAAGGAATCGTCGGTCCCGGTGGCGAACACTCCCCCGCCGTCGGCGGCGACGTTCAGGCGGATCCGGTTGCGCTCGATAAGCACGCCCGACGTCGCCGAGTTCTCCACGTAGATCCCGCCGCCGTCCACCGCCTCGTTGTTCTCGATCAGGTTGTCCAGGATCAGCGCGTCGGAATTCTTGCTCTTGACGTAGATCGCACCCCCTTCTCCCTGGTCGGTCAATTCGCCGGAAACCGCCAGGTTCCCCGAGATCACGTTCTCGCTGATCTTGGGAGCCTCGCCGATGGTGTAGACGTAGATCCCGCCGCCACGGGCGTAGCCCTCCTCGATCAGGTTCCCGGTGATCAGGTTGCGGGTGATGGTCGGCGAGGAGTTCCGTATCCGGATCCCTCCGCCGACGATGATCTCCACCCCTGCGACATCTCCGACCACATCCCCCTGGCCGCCGGTGATCGTGAACCCGGAAAGCGTCGGTCCGGGGAGCAGGGTGTCGAAGGTCACCACCGATGCTTCGATCCCGGTTCCGTCGATAATCGTCACGCCGGGGCCGGCACCCTGGACGTCGATGCCCTCCCGCATTACCACGTTCTCGGCGTAGGTCCCGGCGGCCACCATCACAAGATCACCCGGTTGGGCGTTGTCCACCCCTTCCTGGATGGTGTTGTAGGGCAGGATATCGCTGCCGTTCTCGAACCCGGTCTGGTTGGCCACGTCGACGTAGATCGTCGCCGCGGCGGCCGGCAACACCAGGCAACCGGCGAGCACGCCTGCGGCGGCTCTCAGGAGGCTCTTTCGGGGTCGTCTCATCGCTGCACCTCGAGGAGGCCGAAAGGCCCGGAGGCCGCCGGAGCGAACCGGCAGCCTCCGGGTTGCTGGGTTCCTAGAAGGGGCAGCCCAGTCCGTTGACCGGGCAATCCAGCGGATCTGTCGGATCGCACTCACCCATGTCACGGAAGTTGATCGAGTAGTTGACCGTTCCGTTGTCGCCGAAGTCGCGGACGGTGACGCAGTAGTCGCCGGCCTCCAGGCAGCAGCTCCATTCGGAGAACAGGCCCGGACCACCGTCGTCGTCGCAACCGATCACCATCGCACCGGTGGAATCGCTGATCTGCAGCACCGTGTCCCCGGAGGAACCGTTGGTGTCGATCTGCACGAAGCGGCCCGCCGGCACCGACAGGCGGAAGTTGTCCCGGTCACCCACGAAGCTGATGCCGGCATCGACGCTGTCGCCGAGCATCACCGGCTGCGCCGAGGCGCAGTCGTCGTTGGGCTCGATCTCGACCAGGCCCGGCTCCGAGGTGTTGAACACCACGGTGTAGGGCCAGGAGTCGCCGGAATCGAAGGAGGAGTTGGTCACGTTGACGTAGTAGGTGCCGGCACCGACGGTGAACTCGATGCGCGAGAGGAAGCCCTCGCCGCCATCGTCATCGCTGTCCAGCAGGTTGCCCGCAGCGTCGTACAGTTCGAGCACGGTGTCGACGTCGAAGGTGTCGTAGCCGTCGGTCTCGATCTCGAGCTGACGGGCTTCGTCGACGGTCAGGACGTAGAAGTCGTCCTCGTCGTTGCCGCCCACGCTGAGATGCACGCCGGCCTTGATCTCACCCTCGAGCAACGCGGTCGCCTGGGCGAAGTTGTTGTTGGGCTCGTACTCGGCGGCGCACTTGGCCAGCAGGTACGCTCCGGTCTCGTAGACGAAGGTGTCGTTGGATGAGTTGGCCATGGCGCCGACGAAGTAACGGTTCTTCGGCAGGCAGATCTCGAGCTCGGAGCCGAGGTTGCCCGGTCCCGCGTCGTCGTTGACGGCGATCAGCACCCCCGCCTCGTGGTAGAGGCCGATCTCGGTGTCCGGGTTGCCGATGCCGCTGTCAGGGTTGATCGAACCGGTCTGGACCCGGATCAGGCGGCCCTTGATCGTCGGACCGGCGTAGACGTCGAAGTACGAGAAGTCCATATCGCCCCGGGGGAAGATCGAGTGGCTCTGGACCTTCTCGAACTTGTTGGGGCCGGTGCTGCCGAGGAACAGGCGCTGGGCCTGGGTGATCTCGTCGTCAGGCTCGAAGGCGTCGGGCTCCGGAATGATGCAATCCCCGGTCTCGGTGATGGCCAGCTCGAAGTCGTCGGGAGTCCGGGTCGAGAACCCACCGACCTCGACGTAGTACGTGCCGGCGGCCAGACACTCGGACTCGATCAGCGAGAGCAGGCCGGGGCCGTCGTCATCGTCGAACTCGATGAAGTCGGTCGGACTGGAGCCGTCGCAACCCCCGTAGAGGTTCAGGGTAGTGTCGTCGCCGAAGGTATCCGACGAGAGGGTCTCGATGCGGACCGTCTGGTTGCCGCTCAGGGTAAAGCTGCGCCAGTTCTTGTCTCCGGCGAAGGCGACGCTCATGATCTCGCTGCTGGGCAGCGACACGGGCACCGCGGCGTCGCAGGTATCGTCTCCGGCATCCTCGGTCTGAGGGGCATCGCTATCGAGCTTCGGACCGAAGTCCTGAGCCGGCACGTCGCCGGTCTGCTCGATGGCGTAGACCCGCAGATCCGACGCTGCGACCTCTTCTCCCCGGGTCGCCAGCAACTCGGCGGCGCGGTTGGCGGTGCTCTCGATCAGGCTCTCGAGCCCCGGCCCCATGTGGTTGAGGGCGCCGATGTAGAAGCTGGCGGCCTTGTAGCGGATCCCCTCTTCGCCGGCCTCGTAGAGCCGGCCCATCAGCAGGTACGCATCGACCATCAGCGCATCGACGAACCCGCTCTCGGGCAGGTCCATCGCAAACAGCTGCTGCAGCGAGGCCATGGCGAGGTCGTGGTCCCCCTCCTTCTCCTGCTGCTGCGCGGTCGCGAACAGGTTCTCGGCCTTGGCCGTCGACGCCGCCGCGGCGCTGCGGCCCGAGAGGATCTTGGCCTCGATCGCTTCACGACTGTCGTCGATCTCGACCAGCGGATTGAGCCGCAGGCCGCCGGGCTGATCGTCGTTGTCGATCGGCGAATACTCCGTTTCGGCGAGAACCGCCGGCCCGGCAAACCCCAACGCAAGCGCCAGGATGGTGGTCATGGAAACACGTAAGGCGGTGCGCCTCATAGAATCCCCCTCTTGAAAGGCGGGACGATCGTCAACCCCCCGGTCGACTCCCCAGTCATCCCGCCGGCTGGCGAAACAAGTTTGTGACGGGAGTCTAACCCTGGCGCCCGCGGCCTCCGCTGAAACTTTCGGCTTCAACGAGACCTTTTCGATCGGTGCAGCATCAAATTGCGCAAGCACAACGAAGGTCTTTGGCGTTGCAGCAATAATCCAGCCGCTGGAGACCCAACACCGCGCGACGCTTCTTCACATCAACCCCCGCTCCCGCAGGCTGACGTAGCCCCGTCGACTCACAATCAGGTGATCGAGCAGAGGGATGCCCAACAACTCACCGGCCCGACGTGCCCCCTCGGTAAAGTCCAGATCTTCGCCGGAGGGTTCGAGACTGCCGCTGGGGTGGTTGTGTACCAGGATGAAACCCGCGGCGAGATGTTCGATGGCGGGGAACAGGATCTCCCGGGGATGGGTTCGGGTCGTGTTGAGAGAACCCACCGAAAGAGTCTCCCGGTGGATCAGTCCGTTCTGGGCGTCGAGGTAGAGCCCGACCAGCTGTTCCTTGCGGGCAGTGCAAAGACCCTTGACCTGTTCGAACACCCGTGCCGGCCGGGTCATCGCCGGGAGCTCGGGCCGGCCTTCCCGGTCCCAGGCTCGGCGGCCCAGCTCGAACGCCGCGGCCAGCCGACCGGCGGCAACCGGTCCCAGCCCCGCCTGGTTGCGCCACTCGCTGCCCGAGAGCCCGGCCAGGCCGTCGAGACCGTGAGTCGCCACCAGCCGCCGCGAAAGCCGCTCCACCGGATGTTCCCTGGTTCCCGATCCGAGAACCAGCGCGACCAGATCGGTCAGCGAGAGCACCTCGACACCCCGGGCCGCCAGTTTCTCCCGGGGCTGCAGCCGCCGAGGGAGGGCCGGCGGAGGGTCGAGATTCGAACCGGGGCGGTCCCGCGAAAACATCAGGGCGGGAGCGGCCTCAGCCGCCCGACGGTCGTCGTCCATGGGTGTCCCCTGCTTTGGAGGCTCGGGAACCGACGAACTATCCTGCCGCGGGAGTCCCCGTGGCCGGTGCGATGCGCACCTGGCGGCCCTCCACCGAGAGCCGGCCCTGGAAGAACAGGGCGACCGCCTCGGGATAGATCCGGTGCTCCTGTTCCAGGATTCGCGCGGACAACGAGGAGGCGTCATCGCCGGGTTCGATGGATACCGCCGCCTGGGTCACGATCGGTCCGTGATCGCATTCCTCATCGACGAAGTGCACGGTGCAGCCCGAGAAGCGGGCCCCGTAGTCCAACGCCTGCTGCTGGGCATCGAGCCCCGGGAAGGCGGGCAGCAGCGACGGATGAATGTTCAGGATGCGGTCGGGGAAGCGGGCCACCATCAAGGGGGAGAGCAAACGCATGTACCCGGCGAGACAGACCAGGTCGATGTCGTAGCGGTCCAGCGCCTCGATCACCAGCCGGTCGTGATCTTCGTGGGTCATGCCCTTGCGACGGCGAACCACTTCGGTCGGGATACCTGCGGCCGCGGCGGTTTCGAGCCCCTTGGCGCTGCGTTTGTTGCTCAGCACCACCGCAGGCTCGGCGGCGATGGCCCCGGACCGCATGCCCCGCAGCAGCGCCTCCATGTTGGAGCCCCGCCCCGAGATCAGGATCGCGACCCGGCCGGGGCGTCCCCCGTCAGACATAGGACACCTGGCCGTCGCCGGCGACGATCTTTCCGATCTCGACCGGGCGCTCTCCGGCCGCCTCGAGATGCGCCACCAGGGCATCGCGATGGGTGGGCTCGGGGATCACGGCCATGCCGACCCCCATGTTGAAAGCGCGGTACATCTCGTCGGCCGCGACCTTGCCCTTCTCCTGCAGGTAGCTGAAGACCGGAGTGATCTCCCAGCTACCCAGCCGGATCTCGGCGGCGGTACCCGCCGGCAACACCCGGGGCAGGTTGTCGGTCAGTCCGCCCCCGGTAATGTGGGCCAGGCCTCGAATCCAACCCCGGTCGATCGGATCCCGCAGCACGTTGTGGTACGAGCGGTGCTCGTCGAGAAGCACCTCGCCTGCCTTGCGTCCCAGCTCCGGAACCACCGAGTCGACGGCGTGCCCCTCGACTTCGAAGAAAATCTTGCGAGCCAGGGAGAAGCCGTTGGTGTGCAGCCCGGCGGCGTGGAGGCCGAGAATCGAATCCCCCGCCTCGATCCTGGCCCCGTCGATAACCCGGTCCCGATCGACCACGCCGACGATGAAGCCGACCACGTCGTACTCGCCGTCGCCGTAGAACCCGGGCATCTCGGCGGTCTCGCCGCCGAGCAGCGCGCAGCCCGCGTCCCGGCAACCGGCGGCAACCCCCTCGACCACCGCGGCGAGCACTCCCGGTTCGAGCACACCGGTGCCCACGTAGTCCATGAAGTAGAGCGGACGAGCGCCCTGGACCAGGATGTCGTTGACGCAGTGGTTGACCAGATCACGGCCGACGGTGTCGTGAATGCCCATCTGGACCGCGACCCGTAGCTTGGTGCCCACCCCGTCGGCCGAGGAGACCAGCACCGGGTGCTGCATCTGCGGGAAGCGGCCGTCGTACATGCCGCCGAAGGATCCGAGATCCGCCATCACACCGGGGGTGCGGGTCGAGGCCACCACCTTGCCGATGCGTGAGAGCGCTTCTTCCTGAGCATCGATATCGACGCCGGCATCCCGGTAGCTGAGGGGTTTCTGGTCTTCGTTCGACACGGCATCCTCCGGTTTCGACCCGGCATCATGATGGGGTCTGCGGGCGCCGCGAAACCAGTTCACGGCGCGAACCGGTTGCCGGCGCACAACCCCGGGATCAGCGCTTGGTTTTCTCGAAGAGCCGCAGCTGCTCCGACTGGGCCGGCGGCAGCGCCACCGGGTACTTGTCGGTCCAGCACGCGGTGCAGACCTCGTCTTCCTTGGTTTCCGCCGCCCGGGTCATGCCGTCGAGGCTCAGGTAACCCAGGCTGTCGGCACCGATGAAGTCGCGGATCTCGTGAACGGATTTGTTGGCGGCGATCAACTCGTCACGCACCGGAGTGTCGATTCCGTAGTAACAGGGCGCCACCGTGGGCGGACAGGAGATGCGCACGTGCACCTCGGTCGCTCCCGCCTCGCGACAGAGCTGGACGATCTTCTTGCTGGTGGTGCCCCGGACCAGGGAGTCGTCGATCAGGGCGATCCGGCGGCCCCGCATCAACTCGCGAACCGGGTTGAGCTTGACCCGGACGCCGAAGTTGCGGATCTGCTGGGTCGGCTCGATGAAGGTGCGGCCCACGTAGTGGTTGCGCACCAACCCCATCTCGAAGGGGCGTCCCGAGGCATTGGCGTAGCCCATACCGGCGTAGACGCCGGAATCGGGCACGGGGATGACCACATCCACGTCGGCCGGATGCTCCTCCCACAGCTCCGCGCCCATCCGCTTGCGCACCCGCTGGACCGAGTGCCCGAACAGCTTGCTGTCGGGCCGGGCCAGGTAGACATGCTCGAACAGGCAGCGGGCCGGCCGTTCCGGGCCCCAGGGCCGGAACGAATGGACCCCGGCCACGTCGATGACCACCATCTCGCCCCGCTCCAGGTCGCGGACGTACTCGGCGCCGATCAGGTCGAAGGCGCAGCTCTCACTGGCCACGACCCAGGTGCCGTCGACCTTGCCCAGGGAGAGCGGGCGGAAACCCATGGGATCGCGGACGGCGATCAGCCGGCCGGGCACCAGGAACACCAGGGAGAAAGCTCCGTGGAGTTGCCCCAGGGACTCGGTGATGGCATCGGCGACGTCGGCCGCCTTGGACCTCGCCACCAGATGCAGGATCGTCTCGGTGTCGGTGGTCGTCTGGAAGATCGAGCCGTCCGCCTCGAGATCCGCGCGGACCACGGCGGCGTCGACCAGGTTGCCGTTGTGGGCCACGGCGATCGGGCCCCGGTGATGCTGCAGCAGAAAGGGCTGGGCGTTGGCCGGGTTGGTGTCGCCGGAGGTCGAGTAGCGCACGTGGCCGATGGCGCACTCGCCGGGCAGATCCTTCAGGATCTTCCGGTCGAAGCCGTCGGCCACCAGGCCCATCTTGGCCCGCCGATGAAGGCTGCGCCCGGACTCGGTGACGATGCCGCCCGACTCCTGGCCGCGGTGCTGCAAGGCGTAGAGGCCCAGGTAGGCCAGGTTCGCCGCCTCAGGATGACCGAAGATTCCAACGATTCCGCACATAGTCGCCAGAAAGAGAAACCGGGATTCTACCAGAGGGAAGCCGGGGCGTCCCGTCCTGTCTCGTTCATTCCTCGAAGACCCGCTCGAACATGCCGTCGACGTGCCGCAGCAGGTGTTCCGGCCGGAACAGGCCGTCCAGCTCCTCGGCGGTCAGCACCCCTTCCAGGGCCGGATCGGCGCCCAGGCGCTCCCGGAAACTGCCCTCACCCGCCCAGGTCTCCATGGCATTGCGCTGGACGATCTCGTAGGCCGCCTCCCGGGTCAGGTTCCGCCGGGTGAGCTCGAGCAGCACCGCCTGGGAGAAGACCAGCCCCCGGGTGATCTGCATGTTCTGCAGCATCCGCTCGGGGTAGACGTGAAGCCCGCCCAGCACCCGGGTCAGCCGGGCCATCATGTAGTCGCAGAGAATCGTCGAGTCGGCGACGATCACCCGCTCCACCGAGGAGTGGGAGATATCCCGTTCGTGCCACAGCGCCACGTTCTCCAGCGCCGCCTGGACGTTGGAACGCACCACCCGGGAGAGCCCGGAGATGTTCTCGCAGCCCACCGGGTTGCGCTTGTGGGGCATGGCCGACGACCCCTTCTGCCCCTTGCTGAACGGCTCCTCGACCTCCCGGACGTCGCTGCGCTGGAGGTGCCGGATCTCGGTGGAGATCCGGTCGAAGGATGAGGCCAGCACACCGAGGGCGGCCATCAGGGTCGCGTGGCGGTCCCGGGGGATGACCTGGGTCGCGATGGTCTCGACCCGCAGCCCCAGCCGTTCCAGCACCTCGGCCTCGATATCGGGCCCCAGGTGCGCGTAGGTGCCGACGGCACCGGAGATGCTGCCCACCCGGATCTCCTCCCGGGCCGACTGGAGCCGCTCCTTGTTTCGCCGGGCCTCGGCGTACCAGGAGGCGAACTTGAGTCCGAGGGTGTACGGCTCGGCGTGGATCCCGTGGGTCCGGCCGACCATGACCGTGTCCTTGTAGGCGTGGGCCTGTTTGCGCAGGACCGCCAGCAGCTCGTCGAGGCCGCTGAGCAACAGGTCCATCGCCCGGCCGGTGCGCATGGCCAGGGAGGTGTCGACCACGTCCGACGAGGTCAGCCCGTAGTGGATGTGGCGGGACGCCGGCCCGACCTTCTCGGCCACGCTGGTCAGAAAGGCGATGACGTCATGTTTGACCTCGGCCTCGATCACCTCGATCCGCTCCAGATCGAAGGAGGCCTTTTCCCGGATGGTCGCGAGATCCTCGGGGGGAATCAACCCCCGGGTGGCCATCACCTCGCAGGCGGCGAGCTCGACCTCGAGCCAGCTGTCGAACTTGGCCTGCTCGCTCCAGAGCTGCCCCATCTCGGGGCGTGTATAGCGGGCGATCATCCTCGTATCTCCTAGAGTTCCACCGCAGGGCTGGGGCGCCGCCGTTCGGCGACCCGCACCTCGATGGAATCACGGCCCCCGCGGGCCAGAGCCTTGCGCGCCGACTCCACGGCGAGTTCCGGTGTGTTGTTCTGCTCCGACAGATGGCCCAGCAGCACGTTGCAGCAGTTGTCTCCGACCACCTGCTCCAGGAGCCACGCCGCTTCGTAGTTGGAAAGATGCCCGAGCCTGCCCCGCACCCGCTCCTTGAGGTGCCAGGGATAGGGGCCGTCCCGCAGCATGTCGTCGTCGTGGTTGGACTCGACCAGCAGCACATGGCAGTCCTGGAGGTGCTCCACCACCCGGGCCGTGGCGTGGCCCACATCGGTGGCGACCCCGACCCGGATCCCCTCCCCCTCGAACACGAACCCGAGAGGATCCACGGCGTCGTGGGGAATCGAAAAGGGGTCGATGGTCACCTTGCCCAGATCGAGCACCCGTCCCGGCTCCAGCGGCTGCCAGGAGGCGACGTGAGCCGGCGAGGCCTCCATGGCGTCGAGGGTCGGCCAGGAGCAAATCAGCGGCACGTTGTGTTTGCGCGAAAAGCGCACTGCGCCCCGGGCGTGGTCGTGGTGCTCGTGAGACAGGACGATCCAGTCGATGGATCCGGGAGCGACCCCCACCGACTCGAGGGCGACGCCCAACGCCTTGGCCGACAGCCCGGCGTCGACCAGGAGCCGCGTGCCGCCGATCTCGACCAGCGTCGAGTTGCCGTTGGATCCCGAGGCCAGGGGTACGATGCGCAGGCCCACCTAGCGGCCTCCGGTGTGGCCGAAGCCGCCGGCGCCGCGCGCGGTCTCGGGCAACGACTCGCTGGCCTCGAAACGGACCGCAGGCAGCGCCTGGACCACCAGCTGGGCGATGCGATCCCCCCGCTCGATGGTGAACGGCTCCTCGCCGTGGTGGATCAGGATCACCCCGACCTCGCCCCGGTAGTCGGCATCGATGGTGCCCGGGGAATTCAGCAGGGTCACACCGTGGCGGAGCGCCAACCCGCTGCGCGGCCGCACCTGGGCCTCGTATCCCGGCGGCAACGCGATGGCGATGCCGCAGGGCACCAGGGTCCGGGCCCCGGACTGCAACACCAGCGGCTCGGCCACGGCGGCCCGCAGATCGAACCCGGCGGAGTCGCCGGTAGCGCGGGCCGGAAGCTCAAGATCCACGGCGTGGGGCAAGCGCTGGATCAGCACTCGCACCGCCCGCTCCGCCCCTGCGGGTGAAAGCGGCGACGGCCCGGCGCCGGGGCCGGTCGGAACGGCTGGATCTTCCATCGAACCCTCGAAGAGTCTAGAGCGCCAGCTCCGATTCGCGCAGCCGGAACCGGCCGAGCTTGCCCACGGCGGCGAGTCCCGGGCGGGCCCCGTCGCAAAGCTTGCGGGTGACCTTGTGCACCCGGGCGGCATCGACCTTGTCGATGCGGCGCAGCACATCCCGCAGGGTGTGCTGGCGACCGTAGTAGATCTCCTGGCGGGCCAGGTTCGACATGCGGCTCGAGGTGGACTCGAGGGAGAGCATCAGGCTGCTCTTGAGATTGCGCTTGGCAACGTCGACCTCCTCCTCGGTGGCGCCGCGGTCCCGCAGGTCCCGGAGCTCATCGAGAGTCAGATCGAGCACTTCACGCCCTTTCTCGGGGCTGGTCGCCGCCGAGACCATCAGGAATCCGCTGTCGCTGAAGGCGTTGATCCCCGAGTAGACGCTGTAGACCAGCCCCCGCTCCTCTCGGATCTTCTGGAACAGGCGGGAGGACATGGTGCCCCCCAGCAGGGTGTTCATCACGAACAGCGCGTAGCGGTCGTCGTGGGTCTCGGCGAAGGCGGGCATGCCCAGCAGCAGGTGCAGCTGTTCCAGTTCCTTCTTCGAGCGTTTGACGATGCCGCTCTTGGCTTTCGGCGGGCGGGTGCGGCGGGTTCCGACATTGCGGGACTTCATACCCCCGAAACCCTCCCGAAGCATCCGCGCCACACGGCCATGCTTGAGACTGCCCGCAGCGACGATCAGCATCCGGTCCGGACAATAGGAATCCCGGAAGAAACGCTGTAGCCGCCGCCGGCTCATGGCGCCGACGGTCTGCTCGGTCCCCTGGATCGGACGCCCCAGGGCGTGGCCCGCGTAGAACGCCTCGGAGAACAGGTCGTAAACCAGCTCCTCGGGAGAGTCCTCGACCATGCGGATCTCTTCCAGAACCACCTGCCGTTCCCGCTCCAGCTCGACCGGGTCGAATCGCGGGTGCTGGACGATGTCCGCCAGCAAGTCGACGCACTCCTCGAGATGTTCGTCGAGGACCTTGGCGTAGAAGCAGGTGTATTCCTTGGTCGTGAAGGCGTCGAGCTGCATCCCTACCCGGTCGGCGGCCAGAGCGATCTCGTGAGCCGACCGGCGGTCGGTGCCCTTGAAGACCAGATGTTCCAGGAAGTGGGAGATGCCGTTGACCGCCGGAGGCTCATGGCGGCTGCCCTGTTTGAGCCAGACTCCGATGGTGACCGAGCGGACGTGTGGGATGGATTCGGTCAGCAGCAGCAAACCGTTGTCGAGGGTTTCTTTGCGAATCATCCGGCGGGAGTATAGCCCGGCCGCCCGGGGCCGAACAAGCCCGCCGGCGGTTCCTCGGCTTCTCTGCCGCCGGAAAGCGAAACCTGGCGGACTAGCGGTTCCTTCCCCCGGCTGCGGGGTTTTGCACCCCTCCGGGTACCTGGCCGGCTCCCTGCTGCTGGGCGTTCTGCTGCCGCGCCTGCAGGTCCACGTCGTAGAGGGTGAACTGCCATTCCCGGTACTCGGTGAAGCCCTTGTAGACCCGGAACGCCGGTTTCTTGCAGAGGCTCTTGACGCCGATGATCGGGAGCCCCCCGACCTCCTGGACGCCCCCTTCCCCGGTGTTGACCAGGCCCCCGCCGGGGTTCTGGTTCTGGGTCGTCGACTGGCGCTGGCTGTCGCCGAGCACGAAGCCCGCCTCGGCCGCAGCGGAGTTGGGATCGATGATCTGCCCGCCGGGCCCCTGGTAGAGCATGCCCCACTTGCCGTCCTTGACCAGCGGGTCCTCGTACAGCTGGCGCAGGAAGTACTGGCCGCGGGTGCCTGCGTCCATCAGCTGCTCGAGCTTGATCAGCGGCTGGGTCTGGCCCTGGTCCCGGCGGTGGCGCCGGATGGCGTGGGTGATCGACTTGGCGCGGAACATCATCTCCGCCTCCTGCTCCCGCTGGAGCAGGTCGACCCATTTCTGGGTCACCACCGTGGACATGATCATCATGATCGCGAGCATCAGCATCAGCGCGGCCATCAGATGGCCGCGCTCGCTGTTACGCCTGGGCGGCTCGCCCTGCTGCGCGCCGCCCTGCTGCTCTTCGATGAACTGCCCGTCGACCATTGGTCCTCCCGGATCGAGCAAACCCTAGGGGAGCGCCTGCACGGTGACCGTCATCGTGTCGGAGACGGTCTTCTGGCACTCGAAGCTACCGCCCACGATCACCCCGGTTCCCTGATCGGTCACCCGCACCTCGGGGGTGAAGGTGGCGTCGGAGACACCGGGAGGCAGGAAGCATTGAACCACCGAGCCTACCGGCAGGAAGGCGCCCTGGGGGTTGCCCCCCGGCGGTCCGAACCCGGTGTTACAGCTCCACTCGAAGTTCAGATCGTTGCGGGCGGTTTCCACGTCGGAGGACCCGCGAGCATCCAGGATGAACGCGGCGGTTCCCGGCGCCCAGGTCTGGTCCGCTCCGGCGTTGGCCACCGGAGGCTGGTTGTTGCAGGTGATGTTGAACGGCGCACTGAACGAGGTGCCGTTGAACGCCCCGGCAGAAATCGGCGGGGCGGTCTCACCGCAGGCCGCGCCGATGGCCGGATCGTCGCTGACCCGCAGGATCACCGTCAGGGACTGCTCGTCGAAGTAATCCCGGCCAAAGCTGTCAAGGCCCGGGCCCTGAAGGATCTCGTCGCTGATCGTGCGGCCGCCGCAGGTCTCGGAGCCGGGGCAATCGCCGTCGGTGGTGCAGCGCTGAGTCGTGGTCGTCGAACAGCTACCGAGGTTCGAGTTGATGTCCCACTGGAAGCACTCGATGGGGCCGTCGGGGTCCACGGAGATCGAACCGTCGAAGATCACGGTCTGGCCCGCGAGCTGTTCACCGATACCGTTCGGCGGAGCCGCGGGAATGGTGAAGAACGAGGCCCGGGGAATCTCGTTGACGCCGACCACGTCACGGAACACCGACACACCCTGAGAAACTGCCGACGACTGGGCGGAGACGATGCTCTCCTGGGGAGAGTTGGTGGTCACGGTCAGGGTGTCGGTGGCGATCCCGCTGGCGTTGGTCGTCACCGTGGTTCCGGCCGAGGCCAGCGAACCACCCGAGGTGGCGAACAGCACCGCGACCCCCGAAAGCGGGTTGCCGTTGGCGTCGAAGACCTGGGCCACGATGGTGGTCGAGCCCTCGGTCTCGCCGGCGTTGGGGTCGATGACCACCGTGCCCGGGTTGGCCGCCATCACGATGGTGGCGTCGGTCGGCGCCGTCAGCACCGAGTCCTCACAGCCCACCGAGGCGGCCATCAGGAGCAGGAGCAGAAGCGCAGCTGCGGAAGTATGAGCGAACCTATGCATGATCATTCTCCAAAGCGCCCGGATCGGGGCCTACCAGTCGGAATAAGAGACTCCGTCGAGTCCCGCACCGTCGGCGCCGCTCTTCACGTCGGCGATCCCCGGCTCCGTCGCGATGTCCTGTTCCGTGATCTCTGCGGTGATCTCGATCCATGTCTCGGTACTCTCGGTGACCGGATCGAGAGGCCGCATGGAAAGGTAGCGCTGCTCGACCAGCTCCTGCAGGTCCGAGGGGTAGCGCCCCTTGTCGGCAAAGAAGCGGTTGATCTGCTGGCGCATGGTCCAGAGATTCTCCTTGAGCACGGCTTCCTTGGCCTTCTGGATCGAGCGCTGATACTGGCCCACCGCGACGGTGGTCAGGATCCCGATGATCGCCACGACGATCATCAGCTCGATCAGGGTGAAGCCCCGCTGATCGCGGCGCCTGCGTGCTTGCCGGAATGTCATTAGCGTCATGGCTACCACTCCGCGTACTTGGTCTCTCCGTCGAGGGAGGTGGCCTCACTCAACGAGTAGACGTCGAAGATATTGACTCCATCACTAAAGAGCGACCCAGGCTGATCGCGGCTGGAGCGGGTGCCCCATTCCCGTTTGCCGGTCATCGGATCGATCGGCAGCCGCCGCAGGTACTTGATTCGGGTACCCGCCGCATCGCCGATGTCGACCCCTTCGTAGAGCCACTCCAGTTCCTCGGGGTAGCCGTCCTCGTTGACCGTGTTGAGCACGTTCTGACGGATCCCGGGGAAAGTCTCCACATCCTGCTGGAACCGGTCGATCGCCTCGCGCATGGTGCGCAGCGCCTGACGCAGTTCGATCTCCTTCTGCCGTTGATACATGGTCTGTCCCACGGGGATGGTTACCGCCGCAAGCACGAGCACGATCGCGGTCACCGAGACCAGCTCGACAAGCGAAACACCCGCCATGGAACGACCCTTACGCATCAGTCGGCGACCAACACCGGCGGTGCCATGAACACCGCCTGAATCGTCTGGGCCTGGGGGTTCTTCAGGTTGGCCCGGCTGAAGACGAAGCCGGCGTTGCCCGGATTCATCGCCAGGAACTGCATACTGCTCAGGGTTCCCGATCCGTCGATGCCGGTACCGCTTCCCAGACGGGAATGGCCGACGACCACCTCGCCGCCGCCCTGGGCGTCCTGGGCCAGGAAGATCGTGCCCTGGCCGTCGCCGTTCAGCACGTTGCCTTCGGCGGCACCGACGAACTCGACGATGCCCCGGTCGTAGCGCAGGTGGAACGGCGCCGAGCCGACGTTCTTGCCGTTCTCCAGCACGATCGAGACGTTGATCGTCTCTCCGGCGCGGTAGCTGGCCCGGTCGGGCACCAGGCGCACCATCATGGGGCCGGCAGGCTCGTCCTCTTCCTCTTCGCCTTCGTCGCCGGGCTCATCGTTGGAGGCCCGGTCCCGATCGCGATCGTCGTCGTCCTCGTCGTTGCGGTCGTCCCGGGAGTCATCCTGGGCCGGATCGTCGCCGGCGGGATCGGTCTGCCCCGGATCGGTGTTGTTGCCCTGGCCGCTGCCGCCGACTCCCAGGGCCCCGCCCTGCTCGTTGGTCGACCCGCCGGCCGAGGGATCCCCGGTGGGACGGGCCCGGCCGCCGCCGGCAGCACCGCCGCCGGAGCGGGCCCCACCGCCGCCGCTGGGCGAAGGCAGGGTCTTCGAGAGGACCCCGCGGCTGCGCCCGCCTCCCGGCAGGAGCAACGCCGGATCGGTGCCGGCGGCTTCGCCGCCGAAGTCCTCGGGGCGGCCGAAGGGAGACACGCCGGACTCGGTGCGAGCCGCACCGCGCATCTGCATGTTCTCCTCGGTACCGACCCACAGGGTCACCAGATCGTCATCGGTGATATCCGGAATCCGCACGATGTGGGGCGTCAGGGTCAGGACGATATCCTGCTCGGTGGTGTCGTTACTGTTGTTGCCGAAGACCTTGTTCAGCCCGGGCACGTCCAGCAGCCCCGGCACGCCGGTCACCGAGTCTTCCTCGGTGGTCCGGATCAGGCCGGCCAGCATGTTGGTCTCACCGTCCCGCAGCCGGATCACCGTCTGGATGTTGCGGGTACCGATGATCGGCTGGCTCTGACCGCCGCCGGTATCGATGAAGGCACCGATGGAGCTGATCTCCACCTGGACCTTGAGGGTGATTTCCTTGTTGTGATGCACCCGGGGCTCGAGCTGCACCGTGATACCCACGTTCTGGTAGGTAAACGACGTCAGCGGAACGATGTTGCCGCCTACGGTCTGGGAGGTGTTGAACGAGACCGTCGGGATCGGCACCCGGTCACCGATCAGGATCTCCGCCTTCTCACCCTCGGTGACGCGCAGCGAAGGCTTGGCGATCGAGCGGGTCTCGGAATCGCTCTTGAGGAAGTTCAGCACGACGCTGGGGATCGGTCCGATCGACCAGTTGCCTTCCTGCTTGAGGCTGTCGAGGTTGTTCAGCGCAACGCCGTCGGCGCCGGAGAACGAAAGACTCAGGGTCTTGCTCGAAAGGTCGAGACCCAGCTGCTGGACCACCGAACGGTTGATCTCGAGCAGCTCGACGTCGATCAGCACCTCACCCTTGGACTTGTCGTTGGCCTGGATGATGCGGTCGGCGATGGCGACCTTGTCCGGCGTGTCCTTGATGGTCACCGAGTTGAGATCGGTGTTCTCGGCGATCTGCCGGGACTGTAGCAGCGAGCGCAGCAGAGTCACGACCTGCTTGGTGTCGCCGTTACTCAGGTAGAAGGTGCGGATCACGTGGTCTTCGTACTCCTGGCGCTTCTGCCGGGAGTCCGGAGCGATCAGCAGGGTGTGGGCGTCGACCACCTTGTAGAAGTTCTTGGTCTGGAGCATCAGGATGTCGAGGGCCTGCTCGACGGTGACGCTTCCGATGTCCACGGTCAGCGGCTTGTCCAGATCGGTCTTCTCATCGAAGATGAAGTTGACCCCCGAGGCCTTGCTGATCGCCTCGAAGATCTTCTCCACCGGCTGGTCGATGAACTTGACCATGATCTCGATGTTGCCCTGTGGATCGAGCTTCGGCGGGCCCAGCTGGCGGCGCGCCGCAGCCTCCTTGGCCTTCTGGATCTGGGATGGGTCGTCCCGCAGCTTCTGCAGTTCCCGGGCGGCCCGCTCGAGCTCGGTCACCGCGTGCTGGTTGCCGGGGTTGAGCAGCAGGGTCTGCTGGAACTCGGCGATCGCCGCCTCGTACTGCCGGGCACCGACCAGGCGCTTGCCCTTCTGGAAGTGCTCCGCCGAGGCCTTGAGCTTGGCCCGCTCGAGGGCGACGCTGTAGCGAGAGTTGCCCGGGTCCTTGTTGGCCGCCTTGGTCAACTCGATCACGGCCTGGTCCCAGTTGCCGCGCCGGCCGTACATCTCACCGCGCCGGTACGACTTCTGCGCAGCGCATCCGACGATGAAGCTCACCGCCACCAGGAGCGCGACCGCGCGAAGGAAACGATTCCTACTCACCAGCTTCCCCTTCTTCCGCAAGCCATTGCCATCTCATCCACCGCTCTAGCGGCGACGGCTCTGTCGAGTTTTGGAGGCGCCCGCCCACCGGGCCCCTGCATGATCCAGTTCCAAACGCTGGCTTCGGCCGGCGAAGGCTGCATCGGCGTAGCCGAGTTCCACCTCCTCGTGCCCGAAGCCCTTGACCACGAAATCCTTCTGCAGCGACTCGCCCGCCCGGGCCAGGAGCAGTTCGCCCCCGGCCTCGAACACGCCGATCCGCCGATCCGCCGGGCCGAGGAACCCGAGGTAGCGGAAGTTCGCCACCGGCGGGCCCGCCACCACAGGCGCCACGTTCGTCCTGGCCGGCTGCGGGGTCGCGACCGCAGCCTTTCCCCCGAAAGGTCTGACCGGCGCCACCGGGGCGGCCGGTTGTGGCTGCAAGGTACCGCCGCCGGGGGTCGCGGGCCGCGACGCGAACCCGAATAGATCGCGCCGGTTCGCGGCAACCTGTCCGCTCGAGCGGTTCAACCCGTCGAGGAACACCACCGGAGCCTCCGACCAGGGAGCTCTCGAGGCTCCCGCGCCGAGGGCGTTGCCGGGACCGCTTTCGGGCACGTTCACGAGCAGCGCCGCCCCGGCGCCGAGCGCCATCAGCATCCCAAGCCCGATTCGTTCCCGTCGGCTCAGCATCGTCACTCCGTGGGCCTGACTTCCCGCCGCGCTAGCGGCGACTCCGGCGGCTCTTCGGCCGCTTGCCACCACTGCCTCCGGCGCCCGAGGCACGCTTGGACGCGGCCCGGTCGAGGTCCAGCTCGGTGGTCTTGTCGGCAAACTCTTCGTCGGTGAATCCGAGCACGACCTTTTCGAAGCCGAACTCCTTGAGCACGAAGTCCTGCTGGATCGTGTCCCCGGCCTTGGCCAGCACCAACTCGTCCCCCGCCTCGAACACGGCGATGCGGGACTCCAGCGGGCCGAGATGTCCGATGTACTTGAAACTGGCGGTGGGGAGCACCGGCCCCTTGGGCTTCGGCACCTCCCGCTTGCGGGCCTTGGCGATCTCCTGGTCGCGCTTCTGCTTTTCCTTCAGCGCGGCGTTCTTGGCTTCGAGATCCTGCTGCGCCTGCTTCTTCTTGCGGCGGGCGGCGTCCAGCTCCGCCTGGCTCGGGGGACGCTTGCCGTACTTGAACAGGTCCCGGCCGTCCTCGCGGTAGGAGGTCGAATCGGAGTTGATCGAGGCCAGCATCACCACCGGCGCATCGCCGGCCTTGCCGCCGCCCCCCTTGTTCTCGACCCCGGCCGGAGCGCCGCCGAAGCCGCTGCCCCCCTGGCCGAAATAGAGCATGCCAAGCAGCACCACGGCCAATAGGCCGAGCATGACCTGCTCGCGCTTGTTCAGCTTACGCATGGTTCCCCCGCTGCCCCGTCATGTAGATCCCGTCGATCACGTGCGACCCCGTGGTTTGTCGTCGCCACCCCGGCGGGTCGATCCCGCCTTCTTCTCACGCAGCTGCGGCGAGTCGAAATAGGCCGCCACGGTGATGTTGAGCTGCAGCATCACGCCGCCGTCCTTGCCCTGCTCCAGGTCGACCCGCTCGATCACCAGGAACAGCTTGGAACTCTCCACCGCCTGGATGAAGCGGCGCAGGTTCCCGTAGCCGCCCTCGAGGGGTGCGGTCATGGCGAAGCGATCCAGCGCCTCGTTGAGTAGCTCGCTGTTCTCGTACTGAACCCGGGCCATATCGACGCCGAACTGCTTGGCGATGCGATCCATCTCGAGCTGGGCCTCGACCTGCTTGCTGCGCTTGGTCGAGAGCACCTCTTCCCGCAGATGAGCCAGATCTTCCTCGGCCTTGACCAGGGCGTTGTAGTAGCCCTCGCTCTCTTCGACCTGCTTCTTGCGGGCCTTTTCGGCGGTCAACCGGGGCAGCTGTTCCTGCTCGAAGGCAGCCAGCTGCTTGGTCTTGGGAGAAACCAGGCCGAGCCAGAACCCGGCGTTGATGAACAGCCACACTCCGAGCACGATCAGGATGATCTTGCC
Source organism: Acidobacteria bacterium Mor1 (assembly GCA_001664505.1). Lineage (GTDB taxonomy): Bacteria > Acidobacteriota > Polarisedimenticolia > Polarisedimenticolales > Polarisedimenticolaceae > Mor1. Next base: position 489,222 of record CP011806.1, on the reverse strand, counting down.
CGAGCGGCGAATATCGAACTTGCGCAGGCCGGCCATCACGCGCTCCCTTCGTTGTCGTCGGCCTTGGCCGAGGCGCTCGAGGCGTCGTCCGCCTCGGCCGGCTCGTCGCCGCCCCCTTCACCTTCCGACGCGACCGCATCGCCGGCTTCCGCTTCCGCTTCCGCTTCCGGATCGACCGGATCCAGCGGCGGCTCCCCGAGCCCTTCAGTGCAGTAGATCTCCTGGGGCGTGCCCCGTGCCTGTACGGCTTCGACGGACGCGCGATCCTCGCAGGTGCCGTAACCGCTGGGGAAGTACAGGAAACCCAGCTCGAAGGTCAGTTCGTTGGTCGCTGGATCGGTGTTGACCCGTTCGGGTTCGACCTTGTCGAAACGAGGGTCGACCAAGAGTTCACGCTGCAGCTCGAGGAACGCCTCCCGGTCCTTGGCAATGCCGCGAACCCGCACGGGCACCGCCCCGTCGGGGATCGGACTCTCGTCCCTCCGGGTCGCCCGGGTACGCTCCGAGGCCAGGAACACCGGCCGCACCGAGGTCATCCGTACATCGTAAGGCTGGACCCACTCGAGAATGTTGAAGAGGCGCGTCCAGGAGAAGGCGCGCCAGGAGATGACGTCGTTGGCCTTGTCGGTCTGGGTCTGTAGGGTCCGCAGGTTGAAGGAGCGGATGTCCTGCTGAGCCTTGCGGTCCCGGTCTTCCAGCAGCTTCATCCGCTGCTCGACGTTGGCCACGCTGGCCTTGAGGTTGTCGTAGTCGGTGCTGGCGGTTGAGTAGGTCTGGTAGTTCCAGACGCTGAAGGCCACCAGCAGCACCACCGCCAGGCCGTAGCAGGCCCAGAGCAGGGTGTTGTTGCGGAAGGGCCGCGACGCGAGGTTGAGGTCGAGGGACTGCACCGTCTACCTCCCCGCCGCCGCGCCGATGGCCGGCGCCATGCGCTGCCCCACCACCGGGTCGATCCGCATCCCCTCGACCATCTCGAGGGCCTTGGAGGGATCGACCAACTCGACCCGCTCGATCTCGTGGCGGCCCAGGATCTCCTCGAGGGTATCCAGGGACTGGGCCGTGCTGCGCACGAAGACGGTGCGGATGCCCTCTCCGTCCAGCTTCTCCCGGTAGTACGAGAGAGACGTCGCGATCTCCCGGGACATCACGCTCTGCAGCTGCGCCTCGCTCTCGTCGCCGCCGGCGTAGGACTTACAGCGGTAGAAGATCAGCCGGCCGTTGCGCACGATCAGCATCGAGAAGTAGGAGGGCGTGCAGTTGAGCAACGCCACATCCCCTTCCGCCGCCGAGGCGGTGGCGATCTCGTCCCGGCAGAGGTTGAACACGTTGGTGGTGGAGAGGTCGACCAGGCCCACCTGGGCGCCGGAATCGGCAAGGATCTGCTCGTACTGCTCGATCATGTACTTGCGCAGCAGGATGACCAGCACCGAGCAGGTCTTCCCCTCGCCCCCCTCGAGCACCTGGTAGGCCATCGAGGCCTCTTCCAGCCGGAAGGGCACCGCCCGCTTCATCTTGAAGCGCACGATCTCGTCGAGCTGCTTGCTCGACGCCGGCTTCTCGGGAAGGGTCAGGAGCGACACCTTGGCCAGGTTGTCCGGCAGGACCAACGAGACACGCCCCGGCTTGGTACCGGTCTTGGTGAACAGTTCCTGCACTCGCTTGGCCAGTTCCTCGGGTGCCCCGAGGGTCGGACGGAGCACCGAGGCCGAGACGGTCTGCTCGGGCATCGGCAACGCCTGGTGGGCTTCCAGGGACAGCGTGTTGCGCCGCCCCTTCTTGAGCCGCACCAGGGTCACGTCCTGGCGGTCGAACTCGATGGCCACCGGCGGGTAGTTGGGGGTCAGCCCCAGCCGCCGTTCCAGATCGAGCCCGCGAATGCGGTCGACGATGTTATCGAGAGCGCTCATTAGTCGATGAAAGTTACCTTGTTGACTTCGTGGAGCGTGGTATCGCCGTTGAACACCTTGGCCAACGCCGCCTCACGCAGGAACGTCATCCCCTCTTCCTTGGCCGCACGCTTGATGTCGGCTCCGGGACGACGCTGAAGAATCATCTCGCGAATTCGATCGGACATATCCAGGAGCTCCGCAATCGCCGTACGGCCGCGGTAGCCGGTGCCGTTGCAGTCGATGCAGCCCTTGCCCTCGTGGAAGGTGTAGTCCAGGTAGCGGCCGGGATCGAGGGCCGATTCCTGAAGCTGCTCCCGGGTCGCCTTCGCCGGCTGCTTGCAGGTCGAACAGATCAACCGTACCAGCCGCTGGGCCATGATGCAGTTGAGCGCCGAAACGAAGTTGTAGGGCTCCACGCCCATGTTGAGGAAGCGGCCTACCACGTCGACGACGTTGTTGGCGTGGACGGTGGTGAACACCAGGTGACCGGTCAACGCCGACTGGATCGCGATCTGGGCGGTCTCGGCGTCTCGAATCTCACCGACCATCACCTTGTCCGGGTCGTGGCGCAGGATCGAGCGCAACCCGCGGGCGAAGGTCAGCCCTTTCTTCTCGTTGACCGGGATCTGGGTGATCCCGGGCAGCTGGTATTCGACCGGATCCTCGATGGTGACGATCTTGTCCTCGTCGTTCTGGATCTCTGCCAGCGCCGCATAGAGGGTGGTCGTCTTACCGGAACCGGTCGGACCGGTGACCAGCACCATGCCGTAGGGTTCCTTGATGAAGCGGCGGAAACGGGCCTTGTCCCGCTTGTCGAAACCGGTGACCTCGAGACTCAGGTTGGAGAACGCCTCGTTGGCCGACTCCTTGTCGAGGATACGGATCACGCAATCCTCGCCGTGGACCGTGGGCACGATCGAGACACGGAAGTCGACGGTGCGTCCCTTGACCCGCAGCTTGAAGCGGCCGTCCTGGGGAATGCGCTTCTCGGAGATATCCAGCTCCGACATGATCTTGATACGGGAGATGATCGTCGAGTGGAACTTCTTGTCGATCGGCTCCAGCGCCTGGTAGAGCACGCCGTCGATGCGGTACTTGATCACCACTTCCCGTTCCCGGGTCTCGACGTGGATATCGGAACAGCGGCGCTGCAGGGCGTTGAAGATGGTCGAGTCGACCAGCTTGATGATCGGCGACGAATCCTGGGTCAGCCGGTCGATGGACAGCGTCTCCTCGCCGTCCTCGTTCTCGGTGACGATCTGGAGCCGGAACTCCTCGGTGGCCTCGTCCAGCACACGCTGGGAGGACTCACTCTTCTTGAGAATCTCCTGAATGGCCGACTGCGTCCCGACGCAGACCTCGACGCTGGACCCGAGTAAGAGCTCCAGCTCGTCGATCATCAGCACGTCGGTGGGGTCGGCGACGACGATGGCCAGGCTGTCTTCCGAACGATGCCGCGGCACGAAGTTGTAGCGGAACATCATGTCGACGGGGATCTGCCGGAACAACTCCGGGTCGATCTCGAAGTTCTCGAGGTCGATGTACTCGATACCCAGCCGGTCGGCGAGCTGCTTGGCCTGGAACTCCTCGGAGAGGACGTCCCCGCCGGCATCCTCGCCGGCGGCCTCGGCCGCTGCCGCGGCGGCAGCCGCCGCCATCTGCTCGTCTTGAAGCTTTACGTCGTCTGACATATCAGACTCCCGCGCCGCCGACGGCTCCGATCATGGGCATCCAGATCGAATACACCATGAAGCCAACGACCGCGGCCATGAAGATCAGGAGCATCGGCTCGATCATCGCGACGATCCGCGCGAGCCGGAAATCGATCTCCTCGTCGGTGAACTCCGACGCCGTGTTCAACATCTCATCCAGGGCACCGGTGGACTCCCCCACCTTGACCATCTCGACGGCGATGTCCGAGAGCAGGTTGGTGCCCTCCAGCGACTCCCAGAGCGGCTTGCCCTCGCGGACGTGGCCGGTGACCTCCAGCAGCGCCTTCTCGTAGACCTTGTTGCCCACCGCCCGGGCCGAGAGCTCCAGCGACGTGACCAGCGGGATACCGCCGGCCTGCAGGGTCGCCAGGGTGCGGGTGAAGCGGTTCTGAGCGTAGTCCCGGGCCACGGAGCCGACCAGGGGCAGGCGCATGCGGATGTGATCCAGGGCGTACTGGCCGCCGGGGGTCTTGCGCCAGGCCAGGAAGGCCAGCAGGCCGACCACGGCGGAGATCAGCATCACGATCCAGTTGCCGGTGGCGAAATTGGCCACGGCGACCATCGCCTGGGTCGCCATCGGCAGCTCGACATCCATGTAGCTCAGGAAGTTGCTGAACTTGGGAATGATGAAGAAGACCAGCACGGCGATCAGGCCGCTCGAGAGCACCAGCAGGATCACCGGGTAGATCAGCGCCGAGATGACCTTGCGCTGCACCGCCATCACGCTGCGGGTGTACTCGATGTAGCGGCCGAGGACGCCGGCCAGCTCACCCGACCGCTCGCCGGAAGCGAGGCTCGCCGAGTAGAGCTTGGGGAAGAGCTCGCCCTGGGCCTCGAAAGCCTCACTCAGCGACTCGCCCGCCTTGACCCGGTTGCGGATGTCGATCAGGGAGCGCTTGAAACGCTCGTTCTTGCGGCGCTCGATCAGGATGTCGAGGCTGTTGATGATCGGCAGACCGGCGCGGATCAGCGCCGCCAGCTCCTGGTTGAAGAACAGGAACTCCCGCTGGGAGATCCGGCCCTGAAACGGCGTCGAGAGCGCACCGAACAGCGCGCTCTGGGACTTGAGGTCGAGAATCAGGCAATCGTCGCCTTCCAGCTGGCGACGCAGGGCGGATTCGCTGTCGGCGACGTAGCTGCGCTCGACGATCTCGCCGCTGGGCATGGCGACCCTTGCGTTGAACTCGGGCATCCGGAAGCTACCTCAGTTCTGCCTGAAGGGTCAGGAACAGCGCCTTGCTGGCGTCGGGTCCGCTGGCCACGACCAGCTGGTTCAGGCGGTCGAGGGGAGTAATCACCGAGGAAACAAAAATATCCTCGTAGCGCTCCGACTGCTCCGAGTAGCGGATCTTCTGCAGGGCAAAACGCTTGATCATCAACTTCTGGCGTTCCTCATCGACGGCGTCGATCTGCATGACGACACGGTAGTCGTCGGAAAGCTGGGCGATGGTCTCGCCCCCCTCGACACCTTGGACCGAACGGCTGCCCTCGATCTCGTACTTCGACCATTTCGTCAGCCGGCGAATCCGTTCGACGGCATCGACGATCTCCTGGGCCACGTCGGGACCCAGCAGCGTCGTGCGCCCGTCTTGTTCCGCTCTTTCATCGGTACCGACAATCAGGTTCAACGTCAACTTCACGTTGCGCGGAGGGACGTCGAAGTCATGGATCAGGCTCTGCACCTTCCCCAGTACGTTTTCGTAATCTTCGACCACGAGGGTCTTGATGTTGGGCCGGATGCGCAGGGAACCCTCTTCCGAGAGCACCGCTTCAGCCAGTTCTGCCGCTTCCATCAGCGAACGATGCTCGACCTTGAAGGCCTTGACCTTGAGCCCCTCCGCCGGTGTCTCGGCCTGGACAGCGCCCGAAATACAAAGCGCCACGGCGACGAGCACGCTCATCGCTCTGAGGACTGGATATCGACTTGCGGTCATAGCTCGAGCCCCTTATCGAAAACCATCACAAGCTGCGCGTCACCCACGGTCAGGTCCACCACTTCAACGCCTTCGCCGGGATCCAACAATTGAAGCCGCTGCTGCTCAACGACCGTTACCGGCGGAAAAACCTCCGGCTCGACGGGATCGGTGCCCGGAGTGCCGACACCCCGCACCGCCAATACACCGACGATCAGCGCCGCGGCCGCCACCCCGGCCCAGCCGAGCCAGCGTTTGGGCTGCCGCTCGACCTGCCCCTCCGCCGCGATCTCCTGCCGAACCCCCGCCGAGACCTGATCGAGGATCTCCTCGGGTACCGGCTGCAGGGAGAGCAGGGAGAACAGCGCCGTGGGATCGATGGCGGCCAGTTCGGCCCGGCAGATCGCACAATCGCGCAGATGCTCGACGGCCTCGCGGCGGGCTTCGCCGCCGAGCTCGTCGAAACCCTCCAGGGTCGCGCGGTTCAGATGCTCGCTCATGAGCGCCTCTTGGGGATCAACGACGGGTACTCCCGTTCGAACGCCGACCGCAGCGCCCGGCGGGCCTGCAGCAGGTGGTTCCGCACCGTCGACTCACGCACCTCGAGGATCCGGGCGACCTCGGCGGTCTCCAGCCCCTCGATTTCCTTGAGCACGAAGACCGCCCGCTGCTTGGGCGCCAACCCCTCGGCCAGGCGCATGAACGCCTGCTGGAGCTGGGAGAGGTCCATGGCCCGTTCAGCCTCGGGCACCGGTTCCTCGTCGGGGTCGCGCACCAGGGAAGGGTCGTCGGGCAGCGGTTGCATCACTCCCCGGGGGCCCCGGCTGCGAATGTGGTCGATGGCGGCGTTCACGGTGATCCTGTAAAGCCAAGTGTCGAATCTTCGGGCTGGGTCATACCGCTCGAGGATCTTCCACAATCGGAGAAACACCCGCTGAGCCACGTCACGGGCGTCCTCCAATTCGCCCGTCACCTGATAAGCCGCCCGGACGACCTGCTCGCGCTTGATGCGCACCAGCTCGTCGAAAGCTTCCGGGTCGCCCCCGGTCGCCGCAGCTATCAGTTCGGCCTCGTCCCGCATCGTCCCCGTGGTTGGTTGCGCCTTCACGGGCACCGACGGTCGGGGCCGTGGCTCGCTCTAGATACGGGCCACCGGGCTCCGCCGTCTAGCGCCCGGACCGAAAGGCGAAAAACAGGCAAAACGCACCGGAAAAGCGGCGATTCTAGGCTTGCCCGGGAGCGTGGTCAAGCCGCCGGAAACGGGGCTCCGGCCCCCGGAGACGAAAAAAGGCGGCCCGGAGGCCGCCTTTGCTTCGATTCATCGAGAACGCCGGCGGATAGCCGCAGGCCCCGGGGCCGGATCAGGCCCCCAGCGCCTCGCTCTCCGTCCCCGGCTCCGCGCCACCGGCCTCACCGCCCAGGGCGATGCGGAACACGTCCCGGACATGGCTGACGAAGTCGAACTCCACGTCCCGGCGCAGGGTCTTGGGGATGTCTTCCAGGTTCTTGCGGTTGCCCTCGGGCAGGATCACCCGGGAGTATCCCGAGCGGCGGGCCGCCAGGACCTTTTCCTTCACCCCGCCGATGGGGAGCACGTTGCCCCGCAGGGTGATCTCGCCGGTCATCGCCACGTCCCGGCGCAGGGTCCGGTTGGTGAAGACCGAGAGCATCGCCGAGGCGATGGTGATCCCCGCCGACGGTCCGTCCTTGGGAATCGCCCCCTCGGGGACGTGAACGTGAATGTCGTTCTGCTCGAAGAAGCCCTCGGGAATGCCGAGCTCCGAGGCCCGGGCCCGTGCATAGGTCAGAGCCGCGTGGGCCGACTCCTTCATCACGTCGCCCAGGGAGCCGGTCAGGATCAGCTGCCCCTTGCCCGGCATGGTCGACGCCTCGACGAACAGCACATCGCCGCCGACGGCGGTCCAGGCGAGCCCGGTCGCCAGGCCGACCTGATCGGTCTTCTGCATGTCCTCGCGGCTGACCGGCGAGGGCCCGAGATAACCCTTCACGCTGGATCCGATGATGCGAACCTTGCTCTTCTTGCCCTCGGCCACCTGGCGGGCGACCTTGCGGCAGAGCGCGCCCACCGCTCGCTCCAGGCTGCGCAGGCCGGCCTCCCGGGTGTAGTCCCGGATCAACGTCTCGAGCGCCTTGTCGACGATTTCGATCTGTTCGTCCTTGAGACCGTTGTCCTTGATCTGCCGCGGCACCAGATGACGCCGCGCGATCACCAGCTTCTCTTCCTCGGTGTAGCCCGACAGATGGATGATCTCCATCCGGTCGCGGAAGGCGGGCTGGATCGGGTCCAGCAGGTTGGCCGTGGTGATGAACATCACGTCGGACAGGTCGTAGGGCACCGCCAGATAGTGGTCGCGGAAGGTGGAGTTCTGTTCGGGGTCGAGGACCTCGAGCAACGCCGCCGACGGATCGCCCCGGTAGTCGGAGCCGATCTTGTCGACCTCGTCCAGCATGAACACCGGGTTCGACGACTCGGCCTGGTGGATGCCCTGGATGATCCGGCCGGGCATGGCGCCGACGTAGGTCCGGCGATGGCCGCGGATCTCGGCTTCATCCTTGACGCCGCCCAGGGAGAGTCGCACGAAGTTGCGGCCCAGCGCCCGGGCGATGGAACGGCCCAGAGAGGTCTTGCCCACCCCGGGAGGGCCGACGAAGCAGAGGATCGGCCCCTTGCTCTTGCGGCTCAGCTTGCGCACCGAGAGGTACTCGAGGATGCGCTCCTTGATCTTCTCCAGCCCGAAGTGATCCTCGTCGAGGATCGAACGGGCCTTGGCGATATCGAGATTGTCCTTGGAGCGGTGATCCCAGGGCATCCCGGTCAACCAGTCCAGGTAGTTGCGCACCGTGGAACTCTCGGCGGAGTCCGGATGCATGCGCTCGAGCTTCTTGAGCTGGCGTTCGAACTCGGTGGCGGCCGCTTCGGGCAGCTTGAGTTTCTCGACCTTCTCCCGGTACTGCTCGATCTCCTCGACGAGCTCGTCCCCTTCGCCGAGCTCCATCATGATCGCCTTCATCTGTTGCCGCAGGTAGAACTCCCGCTGGCTGCGATCCATCTCGTCACGGGCCAGGGAGTCGATCTCCCGCTGCATCGACAGCAGGTCCATCTCCCGCTTGAGGAACTCGTGAGACTGTTTGAGCCGTTCGATAGGCTCGGTGCTGTCCAGCACCCCCTGGGCCTCGTCGATCTTGAGGTCCAGGTTCGAGGCGGTCAGGTCGGCCAGGCGCCCCGGGTCCTCCAGGTTGTTGGCGATGACCATCACCTCGGAGGGCAAGTTCTTGCCCAGGCTCGAGGAGCGCTCGAGCATGCGCTTGGTCGAGCGCATCAACGCTTCCTTCTCGATCGACGCCGGATCGTGCTCGTCGTCGTCGACCCGCTCGACCTTGGCCACGAAGTGCGGCCGGTTGTGGCAGACCTCGGTAATGCGCGCCCGGCAGACACCCTGGACCAGCACGCGAATACGGCCGTCGGGGAGCTTGAGCATGCGCATGATCACCGCCACGGTGCCCATGCGGTACAGATCATCGTCCTGGGGTTCGTCTTCGTCCTTGTCCCGCTGGGCGGTCAGCAGGATCATCCGGTTGTCGGCCAGGGCACGGTCGACCGCCTGGATCGAGATGTCCCGGGCCACCGACAGCGGCGCGATGATGAACGGGTAGACCACCATGTCGCGAAGCGGCAGGACCGGCAGCTCCGCCGGAATGCGCACGTTCTCTTCGGACGGACGATCAGCGACGGTAGCCTTCATGCGTTCTTCACCTCGATCGGCACTTCTTCACCTCTCCGGTTCGGCACCTTGGGGAACCGGATCTCCAGGAGCCCGGCGTCCAGCACGGCCTCGGCCCGGCGGGTGTTCACCGGCACGGCCAGATGAACGACCCGGCGGAACACCCCGAACCCGCGTTCGGCGGCGAGAAAGCTCGAGTCCCCCCCGAAGGCGGGCCGCGTTTTCTCTCCCCGGATGATCAAGTTTGAGCCGTTGGTCGCGATGTTCAAGTTTTCCAGCGCAACTCCCGGCAATTCGACGCGAACCACGAGGTCTTCCTCGGCCTCGATCACGTCTACGTTGGGGATCCATGCGGCGGATCCGTCGTCATCCGGCCGGCCCAGATCGAGCACGTTTTCAAACAGGCGGTTGATCTCCGCCTGGATCCGCGCCACTTCCATCAACGGTCCAAACGATTCCGACACGCTGCCTCCCGGGAAGCTCCCTACTTCCGGCTGCCGAGCAGGCCCCTGAGCTCGTTCATGAACTCCTGGACGTCCTCGAACTCGCGGTACACCGAAGCGAACCGCACGTAGGCAACTTTGTCCAAATCCTTCAGGCTGTCCATGACCATCTTTCCGATGGCTCCCGCCTCGACCTCGCGGTCCGGGTTGTCCTGGACGGCTCGTTCCACGTTATCGACGATCTGGACCAGGGCCTTAACGGGAACTGCGCGTTTCTGGCAGGCCAGCTGGAGGCCGCTCATGAGCTTCTGGCGGTCGAAGGGCTCCCGGCGCCCGTCCTTCTTGATCACCATGTAGGGGATCTCTTCGATCCGCTCGTAGGACGTGAAACGACGCCCGCAGGCCAGACACTCCCGCCGGCGGCGGATCGAGTCCCCGGGGCCGCTTTCGCGGGAATCGACGACACGGTCCTTGCAATGACCGCAGAACGGACACTTCACGGGTTCACCTCCTCGGCCGGGGGTTCCGGGCGCGACGGAACGTCTATTCCGCGGGCGCTTCCGCCGTTGCCGGCGTCGATGCCTGCGAGGCCTGCTCCTCGGCAGAGCCGAGGTTCTTGACCTCGCGGGCAGCCCGCATCAGATCGCTCCAGGACACCCCTTCCACCGCCAGGATCAACACACCCAGCAGGATCGGCGGCACGACCACCATGATCCACAAGAGCAACCCGGCCGTTGCAGCCAGATCCCCCGGGACCTTGAACATCTCGCTCAGCCCGAGCTCCATCACGAAGGAATAGCCCCCGGCATTGCCCGGGGTGGGCACGGCGATGCCCAAAGCCAGCAGCGGCATCAACGCCAGGACTCCCCAGAAGGAGATCTCGACGCCGCAGGACCGCAGTCCGATCCAGGTCGCGATACAGATCACGATCCAAACCACGGCGCTCTGGAACACCACCTCGAGCAGGAGCCGCGGGCGGCGCAAGGCCTCGACCCCTTCGGAGAATCTCAGGATCGTGCGGCCACACCATGCAATCAATTTGTTGCGCCGTGCCAGCCAGACCTCCAGCGGACGGCGGAACTGTGCAGCGAAGAGCAGCACGCCGAGGCCGAAGCCGACCAGCCCGAGGAGGATGAACGCTCCCTGGCGGATGCGATCCCCTGCCTCACCCTGGTCCAGCGGCTGCACCACCAGCGCAACGGCGAACAGCACCAGCACCGTGATGCCGTCCAGCAGTCGGTCCGCGAGGATCGAGCCGAGACAGGGGCCCAGGGGCACCCGCTCCCGGGAGGAGAGCAGCGCCGGACGCACCACCTCGCCGACGCGGCCCGGAACGACCCAGGTCATCATGTAGCCGATCATGATCGCCGAGACCATCGGCCGCATGGGGATCCCGCTGCGGACCGGCTTGAGCAGGCTGCCCCAGCGCCAGGCCCGTGGAATCGCGTGGAGGATGTTGAGTAGGGCGGCGAAGGCCAGACCGGCGAAGGAGGCCTGCTGGATCTGCTCCCAGATGGCGCCGAGGTCCTTGTCCCGCAACATCCACCAGAGCAGGAATCCCGCGAGCAGGAAACCGGCCAGGTACTTGATCGCTGACTTCATGGCGCGGCGAATCTAGGGTCCGGGCCGGCACCGGGACAACGGGTCCGGTGGGCCGAACGAATCTCGAAAGCGGGCAGAGTATTGCCTTTATGACCGGGAATCGCAAGACATCCCGGGGAGTCAGCCGCCGGCGTTTTTTCGCTCCCCGGGAACGCCCTCGGGACGCCCCGGAGCCACCCGCACCGTCTCGAAGCGTTTGACCAGCACCGCTCCCGGCGCCCCGTTGCGAGGCTTGCGTACGAACTTCCGCCGGGTCCACTGCACGTCGACCCGGGCGGCGTTGCGGGAGTCGCTGTAGTAGGCCGCCAGGGCCGCGGCCTCCAGCAGGTCCTCCTGGGGAGGCGTCGCCCCCCGGGAGGGGTTGCGCAGCACGACGTGGGCGCCCGGCACCCCCTGGGCGTGGAGCCAGAAGTCCTCGGGGCCGGCCAGCCGGAAGGTCAGCCGGTCGTTGGCCTGCCCCCCCTTGCCCACCAGGATCTCGACCCCCGACCCGCTGCGGAACAGCCGAACGCCTTCGACCCGGGGAGCGGCGCCCCGGGCACGGCCCCTGCCCTGTTTGGTCCCGGCCTCCAGACCGACGGGGATGCCGAGCTCCCGCATCGACGCCTCGAGCTCCGCCGCGGCCCCGGCCCCCTCAGCCTCTTCGAACCGGGCCTGCAGCAGACCCAGCCGCTCGATCCGCCGATCCAGTTCCGCCAGCCGCTCTGAAGCGGCCGTGCGGCCCCGAAGCGCCCGGCGGTGAAGATGAAAATGCCGCTCGGCAGCCTCGGCCGCACCGCTGCCGGGATCGGCGGGCACCTCGAGGATCGCACCGTCGACGTCGTAGGGATCGGGCACCCGCAAGAACTCCCCGGCACGCTCGACCCGGTTCAGTCCGGCCAACAGAGCCTCGGCCCAGCGTTTGTGCCGTTCCGGATCGCCGAAACGGGCCAGGTTGCTCTCGACCTTGCGGCGGGCGTCGAAGGCCTTGCGCTTCTCTCGCCGCAGGATGTTGCGGGCACCTCCGAGCCGGGCCTCCGCCCGGGCGGCCCGGTCCACCGCTTCGTAGAAATGCCCGACGGTGCCTGCGGCGTCGGGCTGCAGGAAGACCTTGAAACCCTCGTCCAGCTCCCGAGGCTCCCAGGGCAGCAGCCGAGCCTCTGCCGCGGCAAAGCGCCCCTCTTCGGCGGCTTCCAGCGGATCCTCCCGAGCGGCCACCATCGGAGCCAGGGTGCCGGCGACCGCCGCCTCCACCCGCTCGACCAGGACCTCCCCGGGAGTGCGTCCGTCCTGCCTGGCCTCGTCGACGACCCGGGCCGCGGTTTCCCGGGACAGACCGAACACCGAACGGCGCAGCGCGTCGGCGGGAGACCTGCCCTCATGGGCGGCGATGGCATCGTCCACCTCACCGGCGCCGGCCTCGAACAAGGGCAGCGCCCCGGGGGTCTGGGGCGGGACATAGGGCTCCCCGGGGACCAGCCGGGCCAGAGCTCCCCTGCTGTTTCGGGCGAACTCGACCACCCTGCTCTCCTGGTCGAGGCGAATGAGATTCGAGGCCCGCGGAGTCAACTCGGCGACCAGCCGGGCCCCACCGCGAAAGCAGAAGGCGACCCGCCGGTCTCCCTCGGCCAGGAGCACCTCCTCTAGCACCCGGTCTGCCAGCGCCTTGCCTGCCGAGGCGGCGAAGGAGGTCAGGGTCCGGTGCCCCTCGAAACGTCCCCGGGGCCGGCCGAGCCAGGGATCCTGCCCCAGCGAGACCAGCGCCGAACCCCGGCCCCGCTCCCCTTCGAACAGAAGGCGGTAGCGATCGGGCCGATCCGAACGCAACTCGACCAGCGAGCAGTCGCAAAGCGACGCCCGCAGGGAAGCGACCACACGATGGAGGATCAGGAGGTCCATCAAGCAAAAGGCCCGGCGGAAACCGCCGGGCCATTCCCAGATCTTAGACTTGGCGGATGATTCCTAGTGCTCGACCTTGGCCTGGACGTCCTTGGTCGACTCGAGCAGGGCGTTGTCGATCTGCTCCTCGACCTTCTCGGTGTCCTTGCCCGAGGCCTCGGAGAGCTCGGAAACCAGCAGGAAACGGGCCCGGTCGAGCATCTTGCGCTCGCGGTACGAGAGCGGCTTGACCTCATTGAGGATCGTCAGGCTCTTCAATACCTCGGTGACCGCCAGGATATCGCCGGTCCGCATCTTTTCGGAGTTGGCCTGGAAGCGCCCCTTCCAGTCGTCGTAGGTCGCGACCTCGCCCCCCTTGAGGAGCTTCATGACCTTGGTCACTTCCCGCTTGGTCAGCACCTTGCGGAGCCCGACGACGGTGGTGTTCCCGACCGGCACCATCACGGTGCTGTCCGTGGACAAGATCCGCAGGCAGTAGAACGACGAGTCCATGCCACCGATGGTCTTCTCGGCAACGTCCTCGATGACGCCCACGCCATGGTTCGGGTAAACGACCTTGTCACCAACCTTGAAATCCACGCTTACCTCCCTGAGGCCCGGTCGCAGGAATGCCGTTTCGCGAGGGCCAACTGGATGGACAGACAGCTTTAAAGTAGCGTAAACCGCCTGTTTTGTCAAACACTTACTGGGATCGGGCCGCTCAGCCCGGCCCGGACGCAACCATTCGGTTGCAGCCCTGTAAGGCAGGCTGCGAACACCCCCGACCCCCTTCGGAGACCGGAATACCCGGAGTTCCCGGACGCCGGCGCGGAGCGATTCCCGGGCTTTCCTGGTAGGATGCCCGCCATCCGACCCCCTCGCCGGAGTGGCGGAATGGCAGACGCAGGGGATTCAAAATCCCCCGCCCGCAAGGGCGTGTGGGTTCAAGTCCCACCTCCGGTACCAGCCCCTCAGAACCGGTTCCGAGCCCTGGCGGCATTTTATTGTCCCGATCCACCCACACATGGGCATTTTTCCAATTTTGAAAGCTCAAAGTTGATGCATTTGAGGTCTGGATCCTCGGAAGCCCATGCGTTAGATTTGGCAACGAACAGCGTGGATGGCCATCCCCCTGTCTCGCGGCGGCGTGCGTCGGCGAGGGCACGTAATTCAAGGACCGGCCAGGTGCGGCGGTCCGACCGGCCCGATGGGCCGGACATAGGGAAGCGAACACTGTGAAATCCGTGACGTTCTCTGCCGACGGCAGTGCCGCAACCGTGGCGCAGCCCCCCGTCCCCGAAGCGGAAACCTGGGCGCTCAGCGACATCTACCCGACCCGGGCGGCCTTCATCGAAGCCCGCGCCGGGTTCGAGAAGCGGCTGCCCGAGCTGGACGCGATCCAGGGAACCCTGGGAGAGTCCGCCGCCGCCCTGGCTCGAGGCCTGCGCAGCGTCTCCGACGCTTCGAAGGAGCTGTCGCGGCTGATGTCCTACGCCTCGATGGGCGCCGACGGCGATACCCGCGACGGCGAGCTCCAGGCCCTTCGCCAGGAGTGTCAGGTTCTGGTCACCGATTTCTCCCGTCGCATCTCCTTCGTGCGGCCCGAGATCCTGTCGATGGAACCGTCGACGCTGCTGGCCTATCTCGACGACGAACCGGACCTGGCCGAGCACCGGCACTTCCTCCAAGACCTGCTGCGTACGCGCAAGCACGTGCTGGAGCCGGGTGAGGAGCGCATCCTGGCCGAGGCCGGCCTGATCACCGGCGGCCCCAATTCCCTGTTCAGCCTGATGCAGAACGCCGAGATGCCCCGCCCCACGGTCAAGCTGCAGAACGGCGACGAGATCGAGCTGACGCCGTCGCTGTTCTCGAAGCACCGCACCACCTCGGTCCGCGAGGACCGGCGCAACATGTTCGACAGCTACTTCGGCAGCTACGAATCCTTCAAGGCGACCCTCGGCCAGAACCTCTACGAATCGGTCAAGGGCCACGTCTTCCGAGCACGGGCCCGGCACTACGACAGCTGCCTCCACGCCGCCCTCGACGGCGAGAACATCCCGACCCAGGTCTATCGCAACCTGATCCAGCAGGTGCACGCCAACCTGCCGGTGCTGCACCGCTACTTCGCCCTGCGGGGCCGCGCCCTCGGCATCGACGAGATGGGGTACCACGACCTCTACTGTCCCCTGCTGAGCGACAACCCGATGCACTACGAGATCGACGAGGCCTCGCGCCTGGTCCGCGACTCGATGCGCCCTCTGGGAGACGAGTACGGCAGCGCCTTGGCCCAGGCCTTCGACCGCCGCTGGATCGACTGGCACCCGCGCCCCGGCAAACGCTCGGGGGCCTACGCCACCGGCGCCGCATACGACGTGCACCCCTTCGTGCTGATGAACTTCAACGGCGACTACGAGGGGGTGACTACCCTGACCCACGAAATGGGTCACGCGATGCACTCGTACTTCAGCAACTCCTCGCAGCCCTACCCCAGCGCCAGCTACTCGATCTTCGTCGCGGAGGTCGCCTCGACCTTCAACGAGGCGCTGCTCAACGCCCACATGCTCGAACACGCCTCCGACGACCGGGAGCGGATGTTCCTGCTGAGTTCCTACCTCGACGGACTGCGGGCGACCCTGTTCCGCCAGACGATGTTCGCCGAGTTCGAGCTGGACATTCACGAGCGCGCCGAACGAGGCGAGGCCCTGACCGGTGAACGCCTCAACGATCTGTATCTCGGACTGCTGCGCCGCTACCACGGCCACGATGCCGGAACGGTACGGATCGACGACCGCTTCGCGGTGGAGTGGGCCGCCATTCCCCACTTCTACTACAACTTCTACGTGTACCAGTATTCGACCGGCATCGTGGCGGCGACTGCGCTGGCCGCTGCGGTCCAGGCGGACCAGCCCGGCGCCCGGGCTCGCTATCTAGAGTTCCTGCGTTCGGGTGGCTCCGACTACTCCCTGCAGTTGCTGCGGGGCGCAGGGGTCGACCTGGAACAGCCCGAGCCCTACGCGGCGACCTTCGAGGCGATGAGCCGCAAGCTCGACCTGCTCGAGGAACTCCTCGACAGGAACGCCTGACCGGCTGACCGGCGCCGGCGGAAGGTCCATAATGGGCGGCCGTGAAACGCCGCTCCTCCAACCGAAGAACGTCAAGCGGTTCCCGACTCTCCGGGAACCGTTTTGCCGTGATCGCCCTGCTCGCCGTCGCGGTGCACCTGCTGCTCTGGTACCAGCACCGGGATAGCCCCTTCGATCAGGCGTTGATCTCCGACGCCCTGTCCTACGACACCTGGTCGGCGCGGATCGCCGCCGAGGGCCTCTCCGCCGAACCCGCCTTCCATCAGGCGCCGCTCTACCCGGTGTTCCTGGCGCTGCTTCGGGGCGAAGCCGGTCACGGCAGCGCGATCTTCATTCAGGTGCTGCTCGCCGGTATGGCCATCGCCCTGCTGGTCCCTATCGGGCGGCAGTACCTGGGCTCCGAACGCGCGGGCGTGGCGGCGGCCCTGATAGCCCTGCTCCACGGACCGCTGGCCCTGCACCAGATCAAGTTGCTTCCGGTGGCGCTCCCCCTGGCGGGCCTCTCCCTCTCGATCTACCTGCTGGGGCGATGTCGCGAGCAACCGGGCCCGCTTCCCGCCGCGCTCTGCGGCGCGGCCTTCGGCGTCACCGCCCTGGCCCGGGCCGAGGTGCAGCTCCTGGTGCCGGTCGCCCTTCTCGCCCTGGGTCCGCGACTCTGGTCGGGACGGCGCCCCGACCCAGGGTGGCTGCGCAACGCCGCGGGGTTCGGCGCCGCCTTCCTGATCGTGATCGCGCCGGTGTTGATCCACAACGCGAGCCGGGGCGCCGGGCTGCGCATTGCCCTGTCGGCCGGTGAGAACCTCTACATCGGCAACCAACCGGGCGCCGACGGGTCTCACAAGGCGCTTCACCCCCAGGCCGGCGACATTTTTTCCCAGCGGGAACTGGCGACCCGGCTGGCCGAGGAATCCGCCGGGGCGCCCCTCACTCCAGGCCAGGTCGACCGCTACTGGCGCGGCCGCGCCGTCGAGGCCATCACCGCAGACCCGGGCGCCTGGATAGCCCTCGAGTCCCGCAAGCTGCGGCGGGTCCTCGACCCGGGAGATCCCGCCGACATGTACTCCTTCGCGCTGGAACGGGAACGGTATCTACCGCTCTTGTACCTGCTGGCACTCCCCCCGTGGGGTCTGCTGCTCCCGGGGCTGATCGGCGGGATCCTGGCGTGGCCCGAGCGCCGCAAGGCCTGGCCGCTGATCGGATTCGCCGCGGCCCTGTTGGCGGTGCTGCTGCTGTTCTTCGTCACCACCCGCCTGCGCCTGCCCTTCTACTTCCTGCTCGCCCCCTTTGCCGGGTTCGCCGTCGACCGGGCCCTCCTGGGATGGAGCGACCCACGTCGGCGCACGGGGGTGATCGTGGCCGCGCTACTGGTCGCGGCAGGCTGCGCCTTCAGCTTCGTGCGAAGCTCCGAGGTCCCCGTGCGGGAACGGGTGCGTTTGGCTGCAACCCTCTCGAGCCTGGACCGTCTGGACGAAGGGCTCGACGTGCTCGAACCCGCCCTCGAGGGGGAACCGGCGCACGCCGTGGCCCTCGATCAGGCCGGTTGGTTGCGTCAGAAGCGCGGGGATCTGGCGCAAGCCTCGGGGCTCTACCGCCGCGCCCTGGAAACGGGCATGCCCGAAGGCCGCGAGGCCTCGACCCGTAGCCGGCTGGCGGAAACCCTGGAACGGCAGGGAGCCGTCGATCAGGCGCTGCGGGAACACGACGCTGCGGTGGCCGCACCGGGGGCCAACGCCGGCACCCTGTTTGCGCGCGGGATGTTCCATCTGCGGCAGCGCCGGCAAACCGCGGCGATCGCCGACCTGGAACAGGCCGCCCGGCTCGATCCCGCCTGGCCCGCTCCCCGCGAAGCCTTGCGCCGGCTCGGACGCTAGGCGCCGCAAGCCATTCGCCTACTCCTTCGACTCGCCGCCGTCCACGAGACGAATCCGGCGGGCGACGGTGTCGATCACGACGGTCGACTCGCCGATCAGGTCCCGGCCGAGAAACCCGTCGACCTGCACCCCTCCCAGCCGGTTGCGCAGGCTGAAATCGGCGCTGGTCATCCGCCCGCGCCGGGTCTTGCGCCCCTGAAAGCCCAGCTGGATGCCCGAGACCCGCCGGGAGTTCTCGATCCGTCCACCGAAGCCACGCACCCGTGCCGGACTTCCCGCAGCGGCTCCCTCGACCTGGTCGATCAGATGTTGGGAGATGACCGAACCGTCCGCCCCGGTGTCGAACAGGAACAGCGCGTCCTGCTCGTCGTTGACCCGCACCCGCACAAGCATCTGTCCGGAGATCACCCAGTAGGGAGCGCCCTCGGCGTCGGCGTCGCCGGGGTCTAGGCGCAGGCTCCGCTCCCCGGTATCGATGGTGATGCGGTAGCCGGCGAAGGGCGCGATCCCGACCAGTCCGTGGTAGCGGCCGGTCGAATCGATCTCCCGAGAGCTGACTGCAACCAGGGCATCGCCGAATTCCAGGCCCTCGAACGCCAGACGTGGAAACACACCTCGCAGAGTACGGTGACGCTGATCGCCACCACCGCCGAAGGTGGTCTCCGACGAGAGCGATTCGAAGGCGCCCTTCTTGGCGATGCGCTCCAGCACGAACAGACCGGTCGCCCCGGTATCGAACAGCAGGCGCAGACGCTTGCCCCTGGGACCCATCGCGGCGTCGATGGTGTGCCCTTCGATCCCGCGAATCCCGGGGGTGAACAGCGGCCGCAGCTTCATCGAGAAACTCTCGGGACGAGCCTGGCCGGTCCAGAGCAATCGATCGCCCACGGCCTGGTAGAAACGCAGGGTCCCCTCGGCACCGTCGATCCGATCGGCGTCGTCCCCCTCGGACATCTCCAGATAGCGCTCCAGGAGTTCCCGGGAACGGGCGCGACCCTGCTGTACCGTGCCCGCCCAGTAGACGATGGTGCGATCGTCGGGCGCCAACTCCAGGGCGCGGTCACCGGCATCGACCGCCTCGTCGAAGCGCCCTTCGGCAGATCGCACCCGCGCCAGCACCACCCAACCCAGAGCGCTGCGCCGCTCCTCGGCCATGCGGCCGGCTTCCGCGGCGGCCTCGTCGATGAATCCGGCCCGCAGCAATGCCGCGGCCAGTTCTCCCGACGCTTCGGCAGACGCGCCGTCGGCATCGACCGCCCGGCGCGCCAGCTCGAGGGCCTCGGACCAACGGTCGGCATCCAGCAATCGGCGAACCGATTCCGCCGCGGCAGACGGTGCACAGAGCAACATGCACAGCGCAAGCGCCACGAGCAGACGGTGTTTCATCGCAACACCCAGATCACAGTCAACAGCAGCAGCAAGCCGGCCATGCCGTAGCCCGCCACGAGGTAGGGCACGGCGCGCCCCATCTTGCGTCCGACTCCCCGTGCCTCGGACCAGGAACGCAGGTCACTGCGGTCGGCTCGCTCGAGGAGGTCCTCGATCAGCCGGTCTCCGTCATCCAACAGCGCCGGGAGGCGCCACGGTCGGGATTCGTCGTCGATCAGGCGCCCGGCGGGCAGCCAGCGCCTCAGCGAAAGGAACGGAGGCACGAAATCCAGCGAACGGATCGAACTCCAGGGCAGGGTCAGCTTGTGTTTCCCCGCCGCGAACTCGACCCCCAGATCGTGGAGCGAGATCACCGCCCGTACCTCGGAGCCACCGCGGACGATCTGAAGAGCGAGGAAGGCGCCGGCCACCGCAACCAGCAGACCGACGCCGCCGGAAATCGGGACCTGCCGCGCCGGGTCCAGGGTGCGTCCGATGGCGACCGCGCAGGCCAGCAGCGATCCCGCCAGCACCCGGGGCAGCCAGCGGGCTGCCGCCGAGCAGCGATAGACCGTCGGCGTCAAGGCAACTCCACCGGCGCGAAGTCGACCGCGTCGGCGGCGACCAACCGGAAGTCGATCCCGTCACGCACGCCGGTGACGGCGTGGCGATGATCGTCGCCGTGCAGGTGACCGTAGACGCAGAGGCTCACGCCCCCGTTCTGCAGCAGACCGATCACCCGGGTCGGAGCCTGGTCCAGAAGCCACGGCGGAAAGTGCAGCATGGCCACCCGGGGTTTGTCGCGGCCGAAGCGGCGGTCGGCATCGAGGATCGAAAGCCGCAGGCGCTCCAGTTCCCGCATGTGCAGCTTGCCGTCGTCTTCGGTTGCGATCGGATCCTCGGGCGCGGTCCAGCCCCGCGCTCCGACGACGACGAATCTCTCGAGTTCGAAGGCGTTGTTCTGCAGCGCGTCGCAGCCTTCGGGCAGGGCCGCCCGGACCTTGTTGACGCTGGACCACCAGGTGTCGTGGTTTCCCTTGAGCAGCAGCTTGCGGCCGGGGCGGGCTCCGATCCAATCCAGGTCCCCCCGGGCCTCGTCGAGCTTGCGGGCCCAGGAGAGATCTCCGGGCAACAGCACCACGTCCTCATCCCCCACCCGTTCGTCCCAGGCCGCCGCCATCCGGTCGGCATGGTCCCGCCAGTGCTCGCCGAAGATGTGCATCGGCTTGTCACCGGAGGTCGAGAGGTGCAGGTCCGCCAGGGCAAAAAGTCGTTCCATGACCCACGATTGTACTGGACGGGCGCCTCGACAGCGCCCCGATCCCCCCGTAACATTCTGAGTCTGCACAGCACCATCTGGAGTCTGACGTGAGTCGAAAAACCCTGCTGCGCCAGGCGTCCCGCGGCCTGCTGGGCCTGCTCTGCCTCGCCGCTCTGGCCCTGCCGGCGTCCGCCCAGATGGGGGTCGCCGATCTCGGAGCCGCCCGCCTGCTGCACATCGACCGGCTGGTGGTGGTCTACCCCGCCGGCCCCGGGCAGAACGCCGCCCTCAACCGCTGGTCCGCCGAGCGCAGGGCCGCGTTCCTGGCCGAGTCCCGGAACATCGAGGTCGAGGTGGTCGCCGACGATGCCGTCACCCCGGCGCACCGGGCCAGGCACATGCTGGTCCTCGGCTGGAACAACCGGGTGTTCAACGAGAAGGTGCCGGCGCCGTTCAAGTGGGACGGACGCGCGCTCCAGTTCCTCGGGCAGACCCACACCGGCCAGCAGCTCGACCTGCTGCTGAGCCACAACTCCCCCTACCATCCGGAACGGGTGCTGTTTTTCTGGTCGCGCATCGATCCGCCGATCGATCGTTTCATGACCATGCCGATCCGCGGTTCCGACTGGGTCGTTCTCGACCGCTATCTGGCGGTGCGTCAAGGGATGTTCGCCCGCCAGCCGACCTGGCCGCCCCAGCGTGACGAGACCGCCGAGAAGGATCACACCTCCGACCTCAAGGTCTACCGCGACGCCCGGCGCACCCTGCGCGGCAAGCACTACACCATGACCTACCCGGGGGAAGGCATGACTCCCGAGCGGGCCAAGCAGATCCTGGCCCAGCGAGACGCCGCCGTCCTCGACGCCGCCAAGCAACTGGGCATGTCCGCCGAGGGCTACCGCTTCCGGCTGCACGTCTACAAGGACGTCGACGAGAAGCTGCGCCTGACCGGCGTGACCGACCGCGCCCACTCCTATCCCCGCACCGGTGAACTGTTCGTCGTCGATGAGTACGCCGCCGCCCGCTCGTTCCGGGAAGAGATCCACCTGCTGACCCAGGGCACCCTGGGTGAGAGCGCGTCCTCGGCGGTCTACGAGGGATTCGCCGTGCATCACCAGGGACGCTTCGCCGGCATGGAACTGGACCTGCTGGTCGGGACGCTTCTCGATGCCGGTGAGCTACCGAAGGTCGACCAGCTCCTCGACGAGGAGATCTTCCGCCGGATTCAACCTCAGGCCGGGTTCGGCACCGCCGCGCTTCTGGTCCGCTGGATGCTCGAGCGCAAGGGCATCGACGGCCTGAAGGCGATCTATCGGCCGGGACCGTTGACCGCCGCCGACATCGCTCGTGCCGCAGGGGTGCCCGCGGCGGACCTCGACGGCGAACTCACCCGCTTCGCCCGGAAGTTCGCCGGCGGCCGCCAGGGCGAGGTGGATTACATGGCGGCGATGAAACGCGCCAGCGAGGCTCATCTCATCTCGGACTACGCCGGGATCGCCCAGGCCATGCGCGACGCTCTCGAGGCCAAGCCGGGAGACCCCCAGGCGCTGTTCAATCTGGCGTCGGCCAACACCCGGCTGCGGGAGTTCGCCCTCTCCGAGCGCATCCTGACCCAGCTACTCGAACAAGGGCTCGACCCCCAGGAATCCCACTTCCCGGTGTTCGCCGTGTTCGACCTGGGCCGGCTTGCGGACATCCAGGGCAAACGTGAGGAAGCGGTCGCCCAGTATCGAAAGGTGCTCACCATGAAGGACCACTTCGATGCCCACAACCTGGCGCGGGAAGCGATCGACGTTCCCTGGACCCTGGAACGGATGCAGTAGGGATCAGGCCGCGGCGCCGGCCCTCGTCGGCAGACGCAGCACGAAGGCAGCCCCGCCGGAGTCGCCGTTCTGGTAGACCACCTGGCCACCGTGGGCCTCGGCGATCAAGCGGACCAGGGGCAGTCCCAGCCCCGCGCCGCCCGGCTTCGTCGTGACCCGCATGTTGAACAGGTCCTGCTGGACCTCGTCACTCACGCCGGGGCCGCTGTCCTCGACGGTGATCTGCACGAACCCCTCGTCGAAGCCGGTGCGCAGCACCACCGTGCCGCCGTCGGGCATCGCCTGGATCGAGTTCATCACCAGGTTGAGGATCGCCTGCTGCAGCCGCGCCGAGAAGCCTTCCACCGGCGGCAGATTCTCGTCGCCGCGCAGCTCGATCCGCACGCTGGACTGCGAGGCCGGGTAGTAGAGCAACCGCTGGACCCGCTCGCAGAGATCACGGACGTCTACCGGACCGGTGTCCTGCTCGGGCCGGAACAGGCCCAGGTAGTTGTTCAGCAGGTCGGTCAAACGGCGGGTCTCATCCTTGATCGAGTTCAACGATTCGTTCATGGCGTGCTGCTGCCGTGAATCATCGAGCTGCAGCACGTACTGCTCGACGACCCCGGCGTTGAGCCCGATGGCGTGGAGCGGGTTGCGAATCTCGTGAGCCAGCCCCGCGGCCAGATGGGCCAGCACGGCGAACCGGCCGGCCTCCAGCAGGTGCGCCTCGACCTTGTGCAGGGCCAGCATGTCCCGGATCATCAGCAGGGTGCCCATCTGCCCCGGACGGGACTCGAAGGGCACGATGCTCAGCACCACGGGAACCCGCGTTCCGTCCGGCCGCAGGATCTCCAGTTCCCGGCGGGCGTTGAACACATCGTCGCTGGCGGATTCGGTCAGCCGCGGGTTGTCCCGCAGTACCTGGGCGATCAGGTCGGGGGTGTCGTCACCGTCGGCCTGGCGCAACACGATGCGCAGCGCCGCCTGGTTCCAGGAGACCACTTGCCCCTGGGGATCGAGGGCGATCATCCCCTCTTCGAGGGACTGGGAGAGGGTCGCCAGCAGGGCCTCCCGTTCCTTCTCCCGGTCGTCCAGCGCGGCCAGCCGTCCGCCCATCTCCTTGATCGCCTGGAACGCACCGGCGAAGTGCCCCTCGAGGGGGCGGTCGTCAGCGGTCAGCTCCCCCTTGTAGTCCCGCTCGCGGAACTCGACCAGGGCTCGTTCCAGCCGGTACACCGGCAGGCTGCTGAACGCGGTGATCAGCACCGAACTGAGCGCCAGCGCCGCCAGGAAGCCGATCAGCGGAACGACGAAGCGCCGCTTCTCCACGGTGGGAGGGTTGACCTCGGGGACCCGGCCCATGAGTTCCGGGTCGCCGGTGAAACGAACGATCCAGGTGCCGAGACGGCGGCGCGCCGCTGCTCCGTCGGCGGTGGTGCCGTCGAACACCGGGGCGATCAGCTCGGTGATCTCCCGGCCCTGAAGGGTGCGCTCGTAGCGCACGACCTCGTTGGACGCGATGCGGGAGACCGCCTCCTCGTCGGTGAAACCCTGCCCGATGATCAGCGGATCGTTGGAGTAGCGAACGACCCGGTCGTTATCCAGCACGACCAGCGACTCGATACCGTCGAGCCCCTGCACCATGCGGCGCAGCGCCTGACTGATCACCCGCTGGTCCCGCTCGATGACCTCAGGGGCGGACGCCCCCTCCTTCAGCACGAGAATCGAACGAGCGATCTCGTTGGCCATCGGCGAGAACAGATCTTCGGTCGGCCGGGTCTCGACGCTCCGTTCCCACTCCGCCTCGTATCGATCGAAGGCGTCGGAGATGAGCCAGACCGCGATGCTCGCGACCAGCACGGAGAAGACGAGATGGACGATGAAGATGCGTACTGGTAGCGAAGCTCTCACAACCCGTATTTTTTGATCTTGTTGTGCATCGTCTTGACCGAAATGCCCAGGATCTTGGCCGCCCGGGTCTTGTTGCCCCCGGTGTGTGCCAGGGTCGAACGGATCAACCCTTCCTCGGCATCCTGAATCGTACTTCCGATGCTGACCCTGATCGCCTGTTCGTCGACGGCGCCGTTGCCGTTACCGTTCGCACGGGGCTGAGCCGCGGCGATGGTGCGCTGTTCGAGCCCGGCCATCGCCACCTCGGGAGGCAGATGCTCGGGCATGATCGCCGACCCGCCCGAGAGCAAGGTGGCCCGCTCGATGGCGTTCTTGAGCTCCCGGACGTTGCCCGGCCAGGAGTGCATCATCATCGCGTCCATCGCCGACTGGTCGAAGGGCGGGATCGGGGCCCCACCGTGGACCGCGGCCTGCTCGGCGAAGTGCCGGGCCAGAAGCGGAATGTCCTCGGGACGGTCCCGCAGCGGCGGCAGCTCGATGGCGAATACGTTGAGGCGGTAGTAGAGGTCTTCGCGGAGGCGCCCCTCCTCGATCGCCTTCTTCGGCTCCCGGTTGGTCGCCGCGATGACCCGCACGTCGGACTCGACGACCTCGGTGCCGCCGACTCGGCGGAAGTGCTTGCTCTGCAGCACCCGCAGCAGCTTGGCCTGGAGGTTCTCGTCCATCTCGGCGATCTCGTCGAGGAACAGGGTCCCCAGGTTCGCCATCTCGAAGCAACCGATCTTGCGTTGCAGAGCACCGGTGAAGGCGCCGCGCTCGTGGCCGAAGATCTCGCTCTCCAGCAGGGTCGCCGGAATCGCCGCGCAGTTCAGGGCGACAAACTCGTTGCGCCGCCGAGGAGACAGCTCGTGGAGGGTCTGGGCGACCAACTCCTTGCCGGTGCCGCTCTCACCGGTGACCAGGACCGAGAGGGTGCTTGGCGCGACCTGCTCGATCTGACGGAAAACCTGCTTCATCTTTTCGGAGATGCCGCGCAGGGGCCCGAAGGAGCCCTTTTCCCGCAGCTCGGCCCGCAGGCGCCGGTTCTCGGCAAGCAGTTCCCGGGCGCCATCCATCTTCTCGAGAAGAATCTTGAGCTTGGCCGGTTCCACCGGCTTCTCGAGGAAATCGTTGGCGCCGAGCTTGATCGCCTCGACCGCCTGTTCGATGGTCCCCTGACCCGAGAGCACGATGATCGGAAGCGGATAGTCCGCCTTCAACCGGCGGATGAGGTCCAGGCCCGACAGCCCCGGCATCACCAGGTCGGTGATCACCGCGGTGGCGCGGCCGTCCTCGATCCGGTCGAGGGCCTCCTCGCCGGAACCGGCGGTCTCGGCTTCGTAACCCCAGGCTTCCAACAGCCGGCGCAGACCTTCGCGCGAGCCGGCCTCGTCATCGACGACAAGGATGCGGTCGTTCATGGGTCACCCTGCTTTTCCAAAGGCCGGAGGACCGGGGCGGCGTGGCCTTCCGGTGTGTCTTTCTGTCCAGTCCGCGTAAATATTACACGGTCATCGCAGCTTCGACATCAAGCGGAACAGGAGGTTTAGCAGGATAGACGCGGTCGCCAGAGCCGTTGCCAGACTCAACACAACCGCCGCAACTACAAGCATGAACTGCATTTAGCCCTCTCGAGCGCAGTCTTCGTGACCCGCTCGGCATCCTCTGGTCCAAAAGGCTCCCCTGTCGAAGCACTTACACTATTTGCAAGAGGTGAGCCAGACAAGGTCCAGAGACCGAAACGTGCCGGGAAAGTCACTTTTTTTGCTCAGGAAGAGCCGATCTTGATGTCTCCCATGTCCGGGAGCCGTTCCTTGACGAACTCGGTGAGTCTCTTCTTGAGACGATTCTCAGCCTGGCGTACCGCCTCCCGTGTCGTTCCGAAACGGTCGCCCAGAACCTGGAGGGTCTTGGGGTCTTCGGCCAGCAGGCGCTCGTCTAGAATCACCAGCTCCCGCTCGTTGAGCCCCTCGCGAAACTCCGCCAGGATCCCCTCGACCCGCTCCTGAAGCTCGCGGCGAGCCACCGAGTCCTCGATGTTCTCGTCGGCGGCGGGCAGCACCTCGGCCCGTGAGCGGCCTTCCTCGTCGACCGGTGCGTCCAGGTGCACATCCCGGGAGTCCAGGGCGGCCTGAACGTCGACCACGTCCTGCTCGGACACGCCGAAATGCTCGGCCAGCAGTTTGGGGCCGACGTCGTAGCCCTGCTCCTCGAGGCGCTGCTTTTCCTTGCGCAGGTTGCGCAGCAGCTTGCGGCGGGCGTTGGTGGTGCCGACCCGGACCAGCCGGACGTTATCCAGCAGGAACTTGACCATGTAGGCCCGAACCCAGTACGCCGCGTAGGTCGGAAGCCGCACCCCCACGTCGGGGTCGAAACGGTCGATGGCCGCCAGGAGGCCCAGATTCCCCTCCTGGATCAGGTCCAGCACGTTGCGCGCCGCCCGGCGGAAGGAGAAGGCGACCCGGACCACCAGCATCAGGTTGGACGTGACCAGCCGGAACAGCGCTTCCCGGTCCCCGGTCTCCCGGTAACGGCGGGCCAGCTCCTGCTCCTCCTCGCGGGTCAGCGGCGGATAGCGCCGCGCCTCGGCCATGTAGCGCTGGAACGGATCGGTCGGTGCGAGAGCGGTGCTGGTGGGGGCCAACGCCGTGGACTCGGCGGTGGAATCGTCGTCGTCGCCTGAGTCGCCGAGGGGGTCGGTCAGGACCTCGGGGTCGATGGGTGTCGGCTCGGTCGGCTCTTCGGCCATACCGACAATTTAGCAGAGCGCCGCGGCGCCGGAGGGGGGCTCGATCAGAAGCTCTTGTCGCCGAGGTACTTCCAGGGGTTGACCCGGCGGCCGTCCCGGAACATCTCGTAGTGCAGGTGCGGCCCGGTCGAGCGACCGGTCGAACCGACTGCACCGATCTTGTCGCCCCGGGAGACCTTCTGCCCCGGCTTGACCAGCACCTCGGAGAGGTGGGCGTAGCGGGTCACGTAGCCGTAGCCGTGGGAGATGTCGATCGACTTGCCGTAGGGCCCGAGACGGCCGGCGCGGCTGACCACGCCGTCGGCAGGGGCCGCGATCGGCGTGCCCTGGGGTGCCACGATGTCGACGCCCCGGTGGAAAGCGCGCTTGCCCGTGAAGGGGTCCTTGCGCCAGCCGTAGCCGTGAGAGAACCAGCCCCGGACCGGCATGATGCTCGGAGTCGCCGCCAGCAGCTTCTCGCGCTCGGTCCACGCCGTGTCGATCTGCTCCATGGAGAGACCCAGGGAGGAGGCGCGGGAGTTGAGGGCGCGGAACTCTTCACGGAAGGGCACCGCGTCGGGCACCTCGACCGGCGCACCGGCGGCACCACCGGCAGCCGGGCGGCTCGAGGGCAATTCCTCGATGCCGAGGGCCGAGGCCAGTTTGGTCGCCTGGTTCTCGAAGGCGCTGAGGCGTTGGTTCAGATCGTCGAGGGAGGATTCGAAGCGCTGCTTCTCGGCGGTCAACGACTGGTTGGAACGCTGGAGCTCCGCGATCTCCCGGGAGTCCGAAGCCATCTTCACCAGAAGCGGCGGCAGGGTCAGGCCGGCAACGGCGAGCACCGCCAGGCCGGCGAAGGCGCCGACGACCGCCTTACGCGAGAGCTGGAGCTTCTTGAAACGTGCCCGCGCATGGGGCAGAACCAGGATCGTGTAAGACTTACCGGGCATCCATCGCGCTCCGTCTGTCCCCCGATTCCGACTTCGTGTCGGCCGCTTTCCGGATTCCTCTCGCCCGTTTCCGGGCACGTTGCCGGACGATCTGCGGAGAAAAGCGGGGGGCGACAGGACTAGAACATAAGTTCGGCGGCGAAGACGAGCCAGCACCGCGGTTTTCCTCCCGGGCGTCGGCCGCCCGCGGTCACGAAAACGTCATCGAACCGGCGGCACTCTAGCCAGTATCGTCACCCGCCGTCAAGCCGGGCCCGATTCACCCATTCCGGCGGCCCCGGCCTTGTCACCGGGGTACGGGCCCTCCGATACTACGCACGAGAGGCCTATTCGGTTGCTCCAGCGATGACGAAAGGGTATTCGTGAAAAAAATTCTCCGGGCCGCCGCAGGGCGGGTGCTGATGGTGGGAATTCCCGGCCCGACCCTGGACGCGGACAGTGCCGAGGCGCTGCGGGAGCTCGCTCCCGGCGGCGTGATCCTGTTTCGCCGCAACCTCGAGTCCGGGCACCAGATCGCCGACCTCATCGCGAAGCTCCAGGACCTACTCGAAGCGCCGACCCTGATCGCCGTCGATCAGGAGGGCGGCCGGGTCAGCCGCCTCGAGCCGCTGTTCGGCAAGACCCCCAGCGCCGACGCCCTCGCCCGTAGCGGTCCCGACGCCGCCTTCGGTCTGGGCCGCTCGATGGGCGAGGCACTGCGCAGTCTCGGATTCAACGTGGACTTCGCCCCGGTGGTCGACCTCTGTGGACCCGAGGTGCAAAACGGCATCGGCGATCGATCCTATGGAGTCGATCCCGCGGAGACCGCCCGGCTGGCCGGCGCCTTCCTCGAAGGACTGCAGGGTGCCGGCGTCGCCGGCTGCCTCAAACACTTCCCGGGACTCGGAGATACCGCGGTGGACTCTCACGTGGAGCTTCCGGTGTGCACCCGGAGCGCGGACCGCATCGCCGACGAGGACCTACTCCCCTTCCGCCGCCTCGGCCCCGAAGCCGCGATGGTGATGGTCGGACATGGGCGCTACCCCGAACTCGATCCGGGATCGGAGCTTCCCGCGACCCTCTCGGCGCCGATCATCGACGGACTGCTGCGGCGAGAGCTGGCCTACCGCGGTCTGGTCGTGAGCGACGACATGGAGATGGGTGCGGTGGCCCCGCTGGACGTCGACGGCCGGGCTGGGGTCGCGGCGATCGCCGCCGGTTGCGACATGACCCTCTACTGCGCCGACCTCACCAAGGCGCGCAGCGCCAGGGATGCCCTGATCCAGGCCGGCGAGGAGGATGCGGGCTTCAACCGCCGGTTACAGCAGGCGGCGGAAACGGTGGTGCGCACCGCCGCGCGCTGGCCGGCACCGAAGCCCGACGGCCACGGTTGGTTGCAGGCCCGGGGCAAGATCCAGCGGGTTACCGCGGAGACCGAGAGCTAGCCGTCAACTCAGCTCGTGACCGGTCAGAATGCGGTAGATCTCCCGGTAGCGATCCCGCGTCCCGGCCACGATCTCGGCCGGTAGGCCGGGAACCGGCGGCTGCTTGTCCCAGGAGATCGACTCCAGGTAATCCCGCACGTACTGCTTGTCGAAGGAAGGCTGGGCCTTGCCCGGCTCGTAGCGGTCCGCCGGCCAGAAGCGGGATGAATCCGGCGTCAACACCTCGTCGGCCAGCACCAGGGCGTCTCCGTCGGTGCCGAACTCGAACTTGGTGTCGGCGATGATGATGCCCTTCTCAGCCGCGTAGTCCACGCCCGCCGAGTAGAGCGCCAGGGTCAGGTCCCGTGCCTTCTCGGCGATCTCGATGCCGACCAGGTCCACCGCCCGCTCGAAGGAGATGTTCTCGTCGTGGCCGCTGTCGGCCTTGGTCGCCGGGGTGAAGATCGGTTCGGGAAGCCGGGCCGATTCGGTGAGCCCCGCGGGCAGCTCGATTCCGCAAACGGTGCCCTCCCTCTGGTACTCCTTCCACCCCGAACCGGAAAGGTAGCCCCGGGCCACGCACTCGATGGGCAGCATCCGGAGCTTGCGCGCGATGACCGCACGCCCGGCCAGGGTCTCCCGGTGAGGTGCGAGCACCTCGGGGAAGCGGTCGACGTCCAGTTCGATCAGATGATTCGGCACCATGTCCGTGAAACGATCAAACCAGAACGCGGCGACCTGGTTGAGCACCTTCCCCTTCTCGGGGATCGCGTCGGGAAGCACGTAGTCGAAGGCGGACAGCCGGTCGCTGGTAACGATCAGCAGCGAGTCGCCCAGGTCGTAGATGTCCCGCACCTTGCCCCGGGAGATCCGGGGCACTTCCTCGAAATCGGTTTCGAACACGACCTCGGGTAGATCCGTCATCGAAGCCTCACTCGTCTCGGTTGTGGACGATCCGCCCGCCCACGATGGTCAGAACCGAACATCCACGTAGCTTCCAGCCGTGGAACGGGGTGTTGACGCTCTTGGATTCG
This sequence comes from Acidobacteria bacterium Mor1, assembly GCA_001664505.1. GTDB lineage: Bacteria > Acidobacteriota > Polarisedimenticolia > Polarisedimenticolales > Polarisedimenticolaceae > Mor1. Next base: position 458,670 of record CP011806.1, on the reverse strand, counting down.
GTCGTCGACTTGTCGACGACGAACTCCCGATCGGGGTCGATGACCGTCACGTCCGCCGCGACACCGGGGGTCAGCGTGCCCGCCTCGATGCCCAGGATGCGGGCGGGGTTGACCGTGAACAGTTCGACCAGCCGGTCCCAGGAAATGACCCCGGCGTGGACCAGCAGATCGATGCTCAGCGGGATCGCCGTCTCGAGCCCGATGATGCCGAAGGGCGCGCAGGCGAACTCGACACACTTTTCGTCGGGGTGATGGGGCGCGTGGTCGGTCGCGATGGCGTCGATGGTGCCGTCGGCGATCGCCTTGATCAACGCCTTGCGGTCCGCTTCCGAGCGCAGGGGCGGATTCATCTTGGCGTCGGTATCGAACTCCCCGACCGCTTCGTCGGTAAGGGCGAAGTGATGGGGCGTGACCTCGCAGGTGACCTTGACCTTCTGCTTCTTGGCCCGACGCACGAACTCCGCCGCCTTGCCCGTGGACATATGCGCGATATGGACGTGACCGCCGGTGTATTCGGCCAGCAGGATGTCCCGCTGCACCAGGATGTCCTCGGCGACGCTGGGCCAGCCCTTGAGTCCGAGTCGGGTCGAAACATCCCCCTCGTTCATCACCCCGCCGTCGACCAGCTCACGATCCTCACAGTGATCGATGACCGGCACGCCGAAGATCTGGGAGTATTCCAGCGCCTTGCGCATCAACAGGCTCGAGCGGACCGGGTGCCCGTCGTCGGAGAAGGCCACCGCACCGGCGTCGACCATGTCCGACATCTCGGCCAGTTCCTCCCCCTTCTGCCCCTTGCTCACCGCACCGATCGGATGGACCCGCACCATCCCGCGCTCCCGGGCGGCGTTGACGATCAACTCGGTCACCGACCGGGAGTCATTGACCGGGGTGGTGTTGGGCATACAGGCCACCGCGGTGAAACCGCTGTGGGCCGCGCAACGGGTTCCGGTCTCGATGGTCTCTTTCCATTCCTGACCGGGCTCCCTGAGGTGCACGTGCATGTCGATGAACCCGGGGCAGACCAGGAGCCCCTTGCAATCGATGACGTCGGCACCACCCGGGGAGATCCGCGCTCCGACCTTCTGCACCTTGCCCTTTTCCAGCAGGACATCGGCCTGGCCGTCGATTCCGTTGGCCGGGTCGATCACCCGGCCGTTCTTCAACAGGAGTTGCTTCACGCCTAGGCCGCCTTGTCCCGCTCGCCCGCGAGCAGATAGAGCACCGCCATGCGGACGGCCACTCCGTTGGTCACCTGTTCGAGGATCACCGAGCGCTCTCCGTCGGCCACGTCCCCGGCGATCTCGACACCCCGGTTCATCGGTCCCGGGTGCATCACGATGGCGTCGGACTTGGCGCGGCGCAGCCGCTCGCGGTTGATCCCGTACAGCCGCGCGTACTCGCGCAGCGAAGGGAAGAAGCCCGAGGTCATCCGCTCGAGCTGAACCCGCAGGCCCATGACTACGTCGGCCCCCTCGAGCGCCTCGTCGGGGCGATGGGTCACCTCACAGCCCAGGGTCTCCAACCCCCGGGGCAACATCGTCGGCGGCGAACAGGCCACCACCGTCGCTCCCAGTTTGGTCAGCAGGTGGATGTTGCTCAACGCGACCCGGCTGTGACGCACGTCGCCGACGATGGCGACCCGCAGGCCGTCGATCTTGCCCTTGTGCTGGCGGATCGTGTAGGCATCGAGCAAGGCCTGGGTCGGATGCTCGTGGGGGCCGTCGCCGGCGTTGATGATCGAGGCCTGGCCATGCCGGGCCAGGAAATGGGGTGCACCCGGCTGGGAGTGCCGCATGACGATGAAGTCCGGCGCCATCGCTTCCAGGGTTCGAGCCGTGTCGAGCAGCGACTCCCCCTTGCTGAAGCTGGAACTGGACGCCGAAAAATTGAGGGAATCGGCCGACAGCCGCTTCTCGGCCAACTCGAATGACGAGCGCGTCCGGGTAGACGGCTCGACGAAGAAGTTGACCACGGTTCGCCCGCGCAGGGTCGGGACCTTCTTGATCTCGCGAGTCGAGATCTCGGCGAACGTCTCGGCGGTATCCAGGATGCGTACGATCTCTTCCGCATCCAGATTCGCAATGCCGAGCAGATGCCCGCTGCTGAGACTCAAGGCGCGCCTCCTACTTCTTGCCGGCGCGACCCGGCTTGCTCTTGGATTTCTTCTTGGCCTTCTTCTTGACGGCCTTCTTCTTCGAAGCCCCCTTGGGAGACTTCCCGGTCTTCTTCTTGCCCTTCTTGGCGGCCTTGTCCTTGGTCGCCTTTTTCTCGGCGGCCTTCTTCTTGGCGGCCTTGCCCGCCCCGGGCTTCTTGCTGCTCTTGGGGCGTGGTTTCTTACCGCTCTTCGCCGCAACCTTCTTGCCGGTCTTCGCGGCCCCGGCCGGGGCGCCCTCACCCGCCCCGGCGGCGCCGTTGGCCCTGGGCGTACCGGTCTGACTGGCGGCGGGAAGACCGCGAACCAGCACCTCGTCGACGCCGTCGCTCTCTTCGAGCCGCACGACCACCGACTGCTGCCGCGAGGTGGGCACGTTCTTGCCCACGTAGTCCGCCTTGATCGGCAACTCCCGGTGCCCCCGGTCTACCAGCACGACCAGCTGGATCGCCGCCGGGCGCCCCAGATCGGTCACACCGTCGAGGGCGGCCCGGATCGTGCGGCCGGTGAACAGCACGTCGTCCACCAACACGACCTTGCAGTCATCCACCTCGAAGGGGATCTCGGTACGGCGCAGGATCGGGTGGTCGGCGACGAGGCTCAGATCGTCTCGATAGAGGTTGATATCGAGAGTCCCCAGCGGCGGTTCCGTGCCGGTGATCTCTCCCAGCTTGGCGGCCAGGCGCCGGGCCAGGGGCACACCCCGTGTGCGGATGCCGACGATGGCCAGGGAGGCCAGCGTGCGATTGCGTTCGACGATTTCGTGGGCGATCCGCGTCAGCGCGCGGTCCATCTCGACGGCGTCCAGGATACGGACGCTCCCCTCGGCATTCATTCGCGACTCCTTGCGACCTCTCAGGGTCCGCTTAAAGGTGCATGCGCAGGGGCATGCTACCACGCGGGGACCCGGTGGACACGAGCCCCGGCGACCGTGATAGGCTGCGCGCTCGGACGCCGCCGACTCCGGTCCCCGACACCGCCGGAGCCCCGCCCAGCGCGGGATTGCGGCGATGGATGGCAAGTGAGCACCGCAACCGAAACCAAGCTCGACCGGGATCAGTACCGCGCCATTCGCCTCCTGGCCCAGGGCCTCGACGGCAGCGACGAACTCGACCCCCAGGAGCGTCTCGAACAGAACGGCTTCGTCCGTTCCCTCGGAGGGGTCGAGGCCTACATCGCTCTTCGGGCGCGCATCCCGGCGCTGGGACGTTTCGATGTCGACACCGCCGTCGCAACCTCCTGCGCCCGGCTGATCCCGGCGGTCCGCGGCTGCATCTACCTGGTCGGGCGGCAACATGTGGCCCTGGCGCTGCGGGTCGCGGACCTGCTCAGCCGCTCACGGGCCCAGCGGGAAAGAGAGCGAGCCGGCGTCGAGAGCGGCGAGATCGAACGCCTGGCCGAGCAGGTAGTCGAAACCCTGGCCGCCAGCGGCCCGCTGACGACCCAGTCCCTGCGGCGGCGTGTGCCCGAGGGCGCGGTGCGTTCCCTGGGAGATGCCGGGAAAAAGGTCGGGATCTCCTCGACGCTGCCCCCGGCGCTACGGGACCTGGAGTTCGCGGGACGTATCCGGCGCATGCCCCATCAGGACCGGCTCGATACCGAGCGCTACCTGTGGCAGGTCGAAGAGCGCAACCCCTTCGAGGGGCTCGACGACGACGAGACCCTGGCCGAACTCGCCGAACCCCTGGCCGAGGTTTTCTTCTCCGCGGCGGGGGTCGGAACCCTGGAGCAGTTCTGCGCCTGGTCCGGCCTGGCCAAGGGAGATGCGAGCCCCGCCCTGGAGCAGATGGGTCTGCACCCGGTCGAACTCGAGGGCGCCGAGAGTACCGCCTGGCTTCATGAGAGTGCCGTGCATCTCCTGGTCGAAACCGATCGCTCCCGGGAACCGGTGGCGTTCCTCCCTTTCGAGGACAACCTGATCTCTCTGGGCGAGCGGCCCGCGACCTTCATCGATCCGCAACACCACGGCATCGAGGTATCGATTCGCGGCCGCCGCGGCACCACCACACTGGGCGAAGCGACCGCCCTGCCCTACCGGGCCGTGGTCGCCGAGGGCGCGATCCGCGGCTTCTGGGAGTTCGACTCAGCCGCCGGGGAGATCGCCGTCTCCTGGCTGGACGATGTCTCGAAATCCACGCGAGCCGCTGCCGAGGAAAAGGCCGCCCGGCTGGCCGGCTGGATCCGCGACGATCTGGGCCATGCCCGGAGCTTCTCCCTGGACACCGACGACGCGATCGGCGCCCGCCTGGAGGCCCTGCGCAGCGGCTCCTACGGAGAGGCTTCCAAGGGTCGCGCCTCGGCCAAGGCGCCGGCCCGCAAGGCCAAGCCGAAACCCAAGAAGTGAGCGCCCCGGCCGGGCCCGGCGACGGGCCCCGGCGTGCTATCGTGTGTTTTCGACATGCTCGACCTGACCACCTCCGTCATCCGGAACCTCGACCTCGGCCACGGCAACTACCTGATCGAATTCGGCGTGCCCGATTCGATCCAGCAGATGAAGCCGGCCCAGTTCTTCATGATCGGCACCCCGGGCTCCGAGCCCCTGCTGCGCCGGCCCTACTCGGTCTGCGGCCTGAACGGGACCTTCCCCGACAATCAGCGCGGCACCGCCCAGGTGCTGTACAAGGTCTACGGCAAGGGCACGCGGCTCTTGTCCGGTCTGGGCAAGGGCGCCGAACTCCAGGTGCTCGGCCCGCTGGGCAACGGCTTCGACCTCCCGGACACCGGGCGCAGGGCGCTGCTGGTTGCCGGGGGCATCGGCTCCGCCCCCTTCCCGCTGTTCATCCGGCACCTGGCCGAGGCGGGACACCCCGCACCGCGCATGATCTACGGAGCGCGCAGTCAGGGAGACCTGCCCCTCCTCTCCTGGTTCCGAGACAGCTGTGAAGAAGTGTTGCTCACCACCGACGACGGCAGCGCAGGTGAAGCCGGCCGGGTGACCCAGCCCCTGGAGCGCCTGCTGGAACAGGGAGAGGGTGAGCGGCTGCACCTCTACGTCTGCGGTCCGGACCCGATGCTCAAAGCGGTGGCCCGGCTGGCCTCCCGCTTCGACGTCCCCTGCGACCTGGCTCTCGAAGCGCCCATGGCCTGCGGCTTCGGCGTCTGCCTCGGCTGCGTGGTTCCGGTCCATGGCGACGACGGCGAGGTGCGCTTCGAGCGGGTCTGTGTCGACGGCCCGGTGATGCCCGCCCAACGGATGGCCTGGTGATGGTCGATCTCTCGGTAGAACTGGGACCGCTCAAGCTCAAGAATCCGGTGCTGACCGCCTCGGGGACCTTCGGCTACGGCCTCGAGTTCGAGCCCTTCTTCGATCTCGGCTCTCTCGGCGGCATCGTCAGCAAGGGGCTCTCCCCGCGCCCGCGCCACGGCAATCCGCCTCAACGCATCGCCGAGACCCCGGCGGGAATGCTCAACACCATCGGCCTGCAGAACGTCGGCGTCGATGCGTTCCTCAGTGAGAAGCTGCCGAAGCTCGAGCACTACGACATGGCGGTGCTGGCCAACGTGTTCGGCGAAACCGAGGCCGAGTACGTCGAGGTCTGCAAGAAACTGGACGGTGCTCCCGGTCTGGCGGGTATCGAGCTCAACGTCTCCTGCCCCAACGTCGAGTGTGGTGGAATCGCCTTCGGCAACGATCCCAGGGCGCTGGCTTCGGTCACCGCCGCCTGCCGCAAGGCAACCGGCCTGCCCCTGCTGGTCAAGCTCTCACCCAACGTCACCGATATTCGCGAGACCGCCCGGGCGGCCGAGGACGCCGGAGCCGACGCCCTGTCTCTGGTCAACACCTTCGTCGGCATGGCGATCGACGTCGAAGCCCGGCGGCCGGTGCTCAACCGGGTCTCCGGCGGTCTGTCGGGGCCGGCGATCCGCCCGCTGGCGGTGCACATGACCTGGCAGACCTACAACGCCGTGAAGATCCCGCTGATGGGCATGGGCGGCATCACCTGCGCGCGGGACGCCCTGGAGTTCATCCTGGCCGGCGCCTCGGCCGTGCAGGTCGGCACCTCCAACTTCGTCACGCCGACCTCCGCCGCAGACCTGGTCAACGAGTTGCGGGACTACCTCGAACAGCATGGCTTCGAGAGTGTGCGTGAACTGGTCGGATCGCTGCAGGTGGAATCTTGAGCCGTCCCCATATCGAACCCCATCGCCGTGTGTTCGTCGCCCTGGACACCCCCGACGCCGACGGCGCCTGCGCTCTGGCGGCCGCGGTGGCTCCATCGGTGGGCGGCTACAAGATCGGCCTCGAACTGTTCTCCTCCCACGGCCCCGCCGTGGTCCGCCGCATGGCGGAGGAGACCGGCCGCCCGCTGTTCGTCGACCTCAAGCTCCACGACATTCCCAACACCGTGGCCAAGGCTGCCGCCGCGCTCGGTCATCTGGGCGCAGGATTCCTGACCGTTCACGCCCTGGGCGGCGAGGCGATGATCGCCCGGGCCGTCGAGGGAGCCCGGGAAGGTGCTGCGGCCGCAGGCCTCGAGCCGCCGGCGATCCTTGCCGTCACCGTGCTTACCAGTCACGACGATGCCGACCTCGAACGCCTGGGACTCGCCGGCCCCTGCGAGAGCGCCGTCTGCCGCCTCGCAGAATCCGCCGCACGGGCTGGAGCCCAGGGGGTGGTCTGCTCCGCCCTCGAGATCGAGATGGTGCGCGAGGTGTTCCCCGAGGGCGTCCTGATGGTTCCCGGCATCCGCCCTGCCGGTGCCGCCCTGGACGACCAGTCCCGGGTCGCCACCCCCGCCGGCGCCGTGGCTCGAGGTGCCGACCATCTGGTGATCGGACGACCGATCACCCGGGCTGACGAGCCCCGCGCCGCGGCGGAGGCGATCGCCCGGGAGCTTGCCGAGGCGTAGGCGCTGCCGCGGCATGCCGTGCCCCGGCCGCTATCATGTTTCCCATGCGCGTCACCTTTCTCGGCACCGGAACCTCGAGCGGCGTCCCCGTTCCGACCTGTGATTGCGCGATCTGCACCTCCGACGACCCGCGAGACCGGCGGCTGCGCCCCTCGGTGTTCCTCGAGTGGGAGGATGCCTCCATCCTGATCGACACCTCCACCGATCTGCGCCAGCAGGCCTTGCGCGAGAAGATCCAACGGGTGGACGCGATCCTTTACACCCACGCCCACGCCGACCACGTGCTCGGCCTCGATGAGCTGCGGATCTACAACTGGCGCCAGGCGGCCCCGATCGAGGCCTACGGTTCGGCCGACACCCTCGACAAGCTGGGGCGGACCTTCTGGTACGTGTTCGACACCGGGCCCAACGAGTCGACCAAGCCCGCCCTCGACCGCCGCCCCGTGGAGACCCCCTTCGAGCTGCGGGGCAAGACGGTGATTCCGGTACCGATCTTTCACGGCCGGATGCCGATCTACGGCTACCGCATCGGCCGCTTCGCCTACGTGACCGACGTGAGCCGGATCCCCGAGAGCAGCCTGCCGCTGCTTGACGGACTGGAGCACCTGGTCATCGGCGCCCTGCGCCGCCGGCCCCATCCGACCCACATGAACTTCGAACAGGCGGTCGAAGCCGCCCGGGTGATCGGCGCCGAGCGGACCTGGTTCACCCACCTGAGCCACGAGGTGCTGCACAGCGAGGGGGAAGCGGAACTGCCGGAAAACGTGCGCATCGCGTACGATGGTTTGCGACTGGAAATCGACGAGGGGGGCTCGGAGGTTCGATGAAGCGTCCCGTCCGGTTCGGATGGATCTTCACGGTCTGTGTGTTCGCCGCCGCGCTGTGGCTCGCGCCCCATGGGAACGAGACCGCACCGCTGACCCTGGAAGACGTGGTGCGCATGCACGTCTCGGGCACCGACCGCGCCACGATCCTGGAACAGATCCGCACCCGCGAGGTCGATCTCGACCTCTCCCGGGAGATGGTCGAGGAGCTGCGGCTCGCGGGCATACCCGCCGAGTTGATCGATGCGCTTCAGGAACGCCAGGCCGCCATAGAGAAGGCGAAGAAGGCCGCCGCCGGTGAACCGGTCCTGGACGACGATCCGATAGACGGCCCCGAGCTGCGAGTGAAGCTGATCCCCCGCCGGGACAAGAAAGCCGAGACCGAAGACGCCGCCGCCGAGGAAGATGCCGCCGCAGAGGGGGAAACCGCCGAGGAGGATGACTCCCGCCGGCTGGTCTACCCCGGCGTGTTGCTCGACCCGGCGACGATCCAGGCCCACAACCTCTCGCCCGATGACCCCTCCGGCCTGACGATCGGCGATATCGGCGTCTTCCTCGTCTGCACCAAGGCGACTCACGTACCCGACCAGTGGCGGGCCAACTCCCCTCTGGGCCGGGACTTCGTGACCATGCCGCGCCACCGCATGCTGGCATTCGCCTCCGGCGCCCGCAGGCTGGAAGAGGGCGAGGTCGCCCCACACCTGCGCAGCCTGATGCAGCGCCTGGTGGCCGCCATGACCCAGGAGCGTCAGCGGGCGAGCGACGAGAAGCTCCCCGATTTTCTCGAACTCGAGGCACCCGGCGAGCTGATCGCGTCCCTGGATCCCAAGCGCCCCGGCGAACCCCATGACCTGATGCTCGGCCTGGCGGTGCAGGTGAACGGCAAGTTCATCGCACTGACCGCCGCGCAACTGGAAGGCGTGGAGGTCGGTGAAGAGGGCACCGTGGTGCGCGCTTCGGTCTGGAGCAAGTTCAGCGCGGGACTCAACACGATCGGGGTCGAGTTCCACAAGGACTAGGCCGGCTGCAGCCCGCCGTCAGTTCAGCTGCAGCGAAACCAGCTTCGAGACGCCCGCCTCTTCCATGGTGACCCCGTACATCAGGTCGGCGGATTCCATCGCCAACTTGTTGTGGGTTACCAGGATGAACTGGGTCTGGGCGGCGTACTCCCGCAGCATGCGGGTGAAACGCCCGACGTTCAGATCGTCGAGAGCCGCGTCGACCTCGTCCAGCAGGCAGAACGGCGAGGGCTGGTAGCGGAAGATTGCGAACAGCAGGGAGATCGCGGACATCGCTTTTTCCCCACCGGACATCTGGTGCACACCGGCGAGCTTCTTTCCGGGAGGCTGGCAAAGGATCTCGATGCCGCCCTCCAGCACGTCCTCCCCTTCCTCGAGGCGCAGGTCCGCGCGGCCACCGTTGAACAGCAGGCCGAAGATCTCCTGATAGTTCTTGCGAATCGCCTCGAAGGCCTCGAGGAACCGTTCGCGAGACTGGCGGTTGATCTTGCGGATCGACTCCCGCAGCGAGTTGATCGAGGTCTCGAGATCTTCCCGCTGCCCGGTCAGGAAAGTGTTGCGCTCGTCGAGCTCGGAGAACTCCTCGATGGCCATCATGTTGACCGGGCCCATCTTCTCGAGCTTTTCCTTGATTCCGCCGATCTCCTCCTCGAGCAGATCCAGATCGGGCAGGTCGAACCCGGCCAGGGGACAGGTTTCGGAGTCCTCGCCGGCGGAAGCGGCCAGGTCCCCCGCCGCGGCGGCTCGGATCTCGTCGTCGGAGATTTCGCGAGGGGCGGCTCCCCCCTCTTCCTCATCGGCGGCCCGCAACTCGGCGGCCAGGGCGTGCACCGCCTCACCGGCGCTCATCCCCAGTTCCTCGCGGCACAGATCGTCCAGGTGACGACGATCGGCCTCGAGGGTGGCCCGCTCCATCTCGGCATCCCGGGCGGTGGCGCGCTGCTTCTCCAGTTCGCCCTTCACGTTGCCCAGTCCCTTTTCCTTCTCCTCGAGATCCCGGCGCCGCTCCTCGATGACCCGCTGAAGTTCCAGCGACTCCTTGTGAGAGCGTTCCCGTTCTTCGAGGTGCCGGACGTGATTGGCCTCGTTCTGCTGCTGAAGCTCCCGGGACTCCCGGCCGCGCCCCCGGGCCGACTCGGCCTCGTTCCGCGCACCTTCGATCCGTCCGTCGAGTTCGGCCAGCAGTTCGTCCAGACGCTCGGTCTCCCGGCGGGTGCCCTGCAACCGCTGACGCACCGCAGCCAGTTCGGCCATGGCGGCGGCGGCCTGTTCCCGCACACCCCGCAACTCCTGATCGGTGCGGTCGTGCTCGGCGACGGCGTCGCGCAGGGTCGCCTCCAGTTCCTGGTGGCGGGTTTCGGACTGGGCGACCTCCCGCTCGCAGGCGCTGAGTTCCTGCTCGAGCCGCACCGATTCCTTCTCCAGGGTTTCCTGTTCCTGGGCCAGGACCTCGGAGCGCCGCATGGAGCGATCCCGGTCTTCGGTCGAGCGCTCGGCGCGCAGCCCGACCTCCACGCTGCGCCGGCGGGCTTCTTCCAGCGCGGCCCGGCGGCCGTTCAACTCGACCTCCAGGCGTTCGACGTCGTCCCGGCCCTGACGCACCTGCTCGGCCAGGGTCACCGCCCGGGCCGCGGCACTTTCGAACTCTTCACGGGCTTCGTTGGTCCGGCGCTTGTGGGCCAGGAGGCCCTTGTCGCCGTTCTGCTTGCCCCCGGCGGAGATCAGCCCCGAGGCGTAGAGCACCTCGCCACCGCGGGTGATGAAATCGACCTTCGGATAGTTGCGATGAAGCTCCAGGGCCGCCGGTAGATCGTCGACCAACACCGCGTCGCCGATGCGGTCCATCACCAACCCGTTGGCCTGGCTCTTGAAGGTCAGCCGGTCCCGCAGCCGGCCGAGAACCCGGCTGTCCGAGAGCAGCGCGTGTTCGTGATCGAGGCTGCCGTTGGCCGCCGAACCGACGGCAACACAACCGGCCGGTTGGCTGGCGCAGAGCAGCGACGTGCGCCCCGCCCCTTCGGTGCGCAGCAGGTCCAACGCCCGCCCGGCGTCGGCGTCATCCTCGAGCACCACCGCCGGCAACAGGCGCTGCAGATAGGCCTCGGCCGCGCCTTCGATTTCCTCGGAAGCCTCGACGAAATCGGCCAGGACGCCGCGGGTGCGAATACCCTGTTCGGCGCCTCTGGAGAGCAGCGCACGCACGCCGTCGGACTCTCCGGCAAAGCGGGTGGAAACGTCTTCGAGAGTGCGCAAGCGCGCCGCGGCGGATTTCTCTTGCTCGCGGCTGGCGGACAGCGACTCCACCCGCTCTCCCTGACGCTGACGCGCTCCGGCCAGACCCTGCTCCGATTCGCTGCACAGCTGGTCGAGCTGTTCCACGTCACGGGCGAAGCGGGAGGCCTCTTCTTCGAGCCGCGTGCTCTCGGCGTTGAGCCGTTGGCTCTCGTCCTGGGCGCCCGAGCGCTCCTCGACGATTCGCTGATGCTGAGCCCGGTTGCGCTCGGCGGCCTCCTGAAGACCCCGGCGTTTGTTGCGCTCCTCGGCGGCATGCTGGGTCGCCGTGAACAACTCCTTACGCAACGCCTCGACCCGGTCGCGAGCCTGCTTGAGCCGCTCCTCGACGGCGGCCGCCTCGGTGTGCCGCGACTCGAGCCGCGCCTCGCCTCCGGACATCTCTTCCTCGTCCCGGGCCAACGCCTCGTGCTGGGACTTGACCTGCTCGGCCAGCGAACCCCGCCGCTCGGCCAGTTCCTCAGCCTGCTGGTCGTGACGGGCGGACGCCTCGTCGGCCTCGGCGATCCGTTCCTTGCAACGGCGGATCTCCGACTCTTCGCGATCGATGGCGATCTCGAGTTGGTGCAGCTTCTGGGTCAGTTCGCGGAAGGAACGATCGGCGTCGTCGAGAGCCGAGCGATCGGCGACCACCGCCGCCTCGTGAGACGCGAGACGCGTAGCCAGCTCGGCCTCCGCCGCCTTGGCCTCGCTCTCGATCTGACGGAGGCGGCGCAGCTCTCCGTCGAGCCCCTGGGCGCGAATGCCGAAACGGGCGCGCTGCTTGCCCCGCAGCTCTTCCCGCATGCGCTGGTAGCGGCGGGCCTTGGCCGCCTGGCGCTTGAGCGAATTGATCTGGCGCTGAACCTCGCGAATGATGTCGTTGACCCGCAGCAGGTTCGCGTTGGTCGCCTCGAGCTTCAGCTCGGCCAGCCGGCGCTTGTGTTTGAAGCCTGCGATGCCCGCCGCGTCTTCGATCAACTGGCGGCGGTCCTTGGGCTTGGCGTTCAGGATCTGGTCGATCCGCCCCTGTTCGATGGTGGCGTAGGTCTTGGCGCCGACCCGCGCATCCCGCAGCACCTGCTGAATGTCCTTCAGCCGGCATTTCTTGTCGTTGAGCAGGTACTCGCTGTCGCCGTCGCGGAACACCCGGCGGGTGATCACCGCCCCCTTGTCGCTGTCGCCGTTGAGCCCCTTCAGATGCAGCGAGACCTCGGCCATGCCGAGAGCCTTCCGGCCCTGGGTGCCGGCGAAGATGATGTCGGACATATTCTGCCCGCGGAGCATCTTCGCGCTCTGTTCGCCCAGGACCCAGTTCAGGGCGTCCCCGATGTTCGACTTGCCGCAGCCGTTGGGCCCGACGACCGCGGTGATCCCGTCGGGGAACACCACCTTGGTGCGGTCTCCAAACGACTTGAAGCCACTGATGTCCATTCTCTCGAGACGGAGCATCGGCGCAAAACCTCCCTGCTTTTCCCGAAACCCGGTGCCTGCGTGCCGCGGACTATATCACCCGGCAGGCGCAATGAACAAGCAAAACCCCAACATGATGGGGCATTGCCCCCTCGAGACCCACGATCGTGGGGTGGCTTGCCAACGGGCAACGGAAGCATGCCTCTCCGGCGAGGCACTTCGTCGCTCGATTGTACGGAAAAGGGGGCTTCGGCGCCGCTCTAGCGGTCCCGGGAAAGCAACAGGTCGGGGAGGCTCTGGAGCGCCCGGCGAGCGGGATTGTCCGGGAAGTTGACCAGCTCCAGCGCCGCATTGGCAGCGTACTGCTCGGCACGCTCCTGGGCACGCTGCAGGGAGCCGTTTTCAGCCATCATCGCGGTCAGGCGGCGGACCGAATCGTCCACATCCCCTTCCTGGTCGACGATCGCCCGGGCCAGGGTGCGGGCCTCGGAGGAACCGGTCTGCAGCAGGTCGATCACCGGAAGGGTCGCCTTGCCCTCACGCAGGTCGGCGGCCGCCGGCTTGCCCAGGCGCTTGGCGTCTCCGGTGAAGTCGAGCAGGTCGTCGATGACCTGGAAGGCCATCCCCAGGTTGCGCCCGTAGGCGGACAGCGCCCGCATCTTGGATTCGTCGACGCCGGCGAGGATGCCGGCGAGCTCACCGCAAGCCGAGAACAGCGCCGCGGTCTTGCGCTCGACCAGATCGACGTATTCCTGCTCGGAGAGATCGGTGCGCCCCTCGTAGCGGGTCTGGATCATCTCCCCTTCGACCATGCGCAGGGTGACCTGGGCCAGGGTGTCCATCACCGCCAAGCTTCCGGCGCGCAGAGCCATCTGCATCGCCTTGGCGAACAGGTAGTCCCCGAACAGCACGGTGATGCTGGAACCCCAGTTCTCGTTGACCGAGGGGCGGCCGCGCCGAGTGCTCGCGCCGTCGATGATGTCGTCGTGAATCAGCGTGGCCGAGTGAATGAACTCGAGCACCGTGCCCAGCACGATGTCGTGGGGGCCGCGGTAGTCGCAAAGCTTCGCGCACAACAGATGCAGCGTGGGACGGACGCGCTTGCCGCCGGTCTCCCCGACGAAGGTGCCGATCTCGTCGACGATGGCCACCGGCGACTCGAGGCTCTCGCGGAACAGCACCTCGCACCGGGCGAGCCGGTCGGAGATCAGGGCGAAGATATCGGCCGGCCCGATTCCGCTCGCCTGCACCAGGCGATCGGCGCGACCCGTGCTGCTGTAAGTGCTCAACGAATCCCTTCGCGATGGTGCGCGCCCGGCGGCCCGAAACCATTCGTCGTCGCGTGGAAACGGGCGGCCCGAAACCAGGCAAGATCCCTGTAAACGAAGCAGGATCAGGATCTTAACAAACCGGTTTGAGCCCGGCAAATGAGGTTTTCAGCGACCTCGGCGCTACTCCAGAATCTCGGTTCCGGGGGGCGGCGTGAAGGCGAATGCGTCGTCGGGCAGGGTCCCGTTGCGGCGCAAATCCAGGAAGCGGTAAGCGGTCAGGTTCCCGGCCGCATCCCGGACCTCGACCGCCTGGATCGAGGAATCCCGGCGGCGGACCGAGACGGTAAGTTCTTCAAGGGTCTCACTTTCCCGGCGTGGGATCAGCTTCAGGACAACCGAGTCTCCCGCCCGCTCGACCCCCTCGCAGCGGAACAGGTCGGCAAGACGGCCCCGGCCAGCCAGCAGCGATGGCAGCAGGTCGCCGTCCTCGGGAATCGGGGTCCGAATCAGCTGGGCCTCTTCTTCCAGGTAGAGCTCCATCCGGTTGCCCTCGAACAGAGCGACCTTGAACTCCGGGTCCAGATAGTCCCAGCGCATGCGGCCGGGGCGGGCCAGGATCAGGGAACCGCTCTCGGTCAATCCGGTGCCCAGCGCTCCGGATTGAAGCTCCTGCTCGAACCGGGCTTCGAGGCGTTCGGTCCCGTCGAGCCAGGACTGCAGCCCGCGAAGCTCCCGGTCGCCGGTTTCGGCCAGGATCGAGGGCCCGGCCAGGGCCACCAACAGCACGGCCAGTGCGCGTAGAATGCTCATGGCAAGAGCCTAACCTGAACGGCGCCCCGGCGCATCCGCTTGCCCCCACAGTGGTTGCGCCCCGCAGCGGGAGGCTGGTAGCTTTGTGAGGTCCGTTTCTAGTCATCCACTCGCCCCAACCGACGCAGGAACCTTCGCCATGTGGAAATTCCTTTCCCTCGCTCCGTCCGCGCGCCTCGGCCTGGTCCTGGCGCTCCTGGCCTGCCTGGCCACCCCCGGCCTGGCCCAGGGGGTCAGCGACCCGCGGATCCTGGACGCTCTCGAGCAGTACGACGCCGGCAACTACCCGGCGGCCCGGCAGATGCTCGAGGCCATCGATACCGACGGACTGGCTACCGGTCCCCTGCTCTACCGGCTGTACTTCAGCAAGTCCCGCACCGGTGACCAGGACGGCGCCCGGCACACCCTGATCCGCGCCATCGAGGTGCTCGAAGATGAACTGCTGACGGCGACCGACTACGAGACGCCGTTCTACCTGGCCAACGCCTACAGCAACGCGCGGCAGTCGGGTCAGGCCCGGCGGGTCGCCGTCGAACTGACCGGCAAGGTCGAGCAGGGGTCGATTCCGAAACCAGCGACCGGCCTCGACACCTTCCGCCTGGCCAAGCTCTACGCCGACCAGTCCGAGGAGGCCAAGGCCAGCCAGTGGTACCGCAAGGCCCTCGAACTGTTCGCGGGCAAGGAAGCCGAGCAGCGCGCCTACGTCGCCTGGGCCCGCCGCTACCTTGGAAGCGCCGCCTTCAGCAAGGCGGACTACAAGGGCGCCGCCGCCGAATACACCGCGCTGCATGACGCCGGCATCGCCTCTCAACGGGATCTCAACCGGCTGGGCGTGGCCCACTACCGGCTCGGCGACATGGCGTCCTCCCAGAAGACCTGGGATCAATCCGCGGCGCTGAACCCCAGCTCCGAGGAGGCAAACACCGCGCGCTACAGCTCGAACCTGGCGCGGATGGCCCTCGAAACCGAACTTGCCGACCGGGCTCCGGAGGATCGCTCCTGGGGCTCTCTCTCCCAGACCGACCTGGAAGACCTGATGAAGGATCAAGCCGAGGTCGTCCAGTCGACCCAGGCCGCATTCAAGTCCGGTGAACTCACCGACGCCGCCGCGGCCCAGGACAAGATCGACGGGGCGCGCCGGGTCTTCGTCAAGGCCGCCCTCGAATACGTCGCCCGCAACTTCCCCATTCGTGCCACGTCCTTTCAGGGCGGCTACGCCCCGTTGATCTTCCGCAGCGGCCCCTGGAAGATCCCGGTTCCGAGGAAGAATGCGACCCGCCCGATGAAGCCCAAGCAACAAGGAGCCGACGAGTGAAGATGCTACGAATTCTGCCCGTCGCCGTCTGTGTCCTGGCTCTCAGCCTCAGTTCCGCCTTCGGCCAGGCCAAGATGGCCGGCCAGGTGATCGACGCCACGGGGAATCCCGTGGCCGGCGCCAAGGTGCGGCTCGCCCCTTCGGATTCCCGCGGCCGGGCCAACTCGGTGACCTGCGGTAGCGACGGCGTCTATCGCTTCTCGTTCGTTCCCCCGGCCAAGTACCGGGTCTTCGTCGAGGCCGAAGGTCTCGCCATGGTCGAGGTGCAGGGCACCGCGACGACCCGTTCCGGTCAAGAGGGCTGGAACCTGGATCTTCGAATCGACCCCGAGGCTCCTCCGGAGCTCGAGATCGCCTCGGGGCACGACGTCGTGTACAACGTCGTCCTCGACGACGCCGAACGGGCCAAACTGATGTCCAAGGTGTCGACCAGCGTCGAGGAGATCACCTCCCTCGTGCAGAAGGGTGACTGCGCTGCGGCCCTTCCCAAGACCGCGGCCTACCTCGAGGCGGTGCCCGAAGCGGCGCGGGTGCATTACCTGCAGGGCTTCTGCCTCGCCAGCGGCGGAGAAATCGACAAGGCCGGAGACTCGATCGGCCGCGCCCTCGAACTGGAGCCGGGCATGAACGGCGCGGCGCTGTTGATGGGCCAGGCCCTCCTCGGCGCCGGCAAGTTCGACGGCGCCGTCGAGTGGCTGCGCCGGGAGATCGACGAGGGTAGTAACCAGTCCCTGAAGGCCGGAGCGTGGACCGCCCTCGGGCACGCCTACCGGGACAGCGGTCAGGAAGATCCCGCCTTCGATGCGTTCAGCAAGGCGACGGAGATCGACGACGCCAACGACGTGGCCTGGATCGAACGGGCGCGCATCGAACGGAACCGCAAGAACCTGAGCGCCGCCGAGGACGCCCTGGCCGAGGCGATCGAACTCGGCGACGAGGGTATCGGGCTGCTGCTCAACCTGGGCATCGACTACTACAACGAGAAGAGCTACGGCGACGTCGAGCGGGTCTGCCAGGAGGTGCTGGCAAGCGCCGAGAAACGCTCCCAGTCGGCGATGGCCTACGCGCTGATCGCCCGGAGCAAGCTGGCCGGAACCCCCGGCGACGCTCAGAAGCAGCAGGCCGAGGCGGCCCTGCGCAAGTCCCTGGAACTCGACCCCAACGGCCAGTTTTCCGCCGAGAACCAGGAGATGCTCAAGAAGCTGAAAGGCTGATCCCGCGGCACCGGGGCGGCCCCGCCCCGGTGCTTTGCCCGGTGCTATACTCCGGCGCCCATGGCGCAGTCCACGCAGAAACTAACGCCGATGTTCCGGCAGTATCAGTCGGTCAAGGCGCAGCACCCCAACGCGATCCTGTTCTTTCGCATGGGGGATTTCTACGAGATGTTCTACGAGGACGCCGAGGCGGCCAGCCGCGTCCTCGAACTGACCCTGACCGCCCGGGGCAAGGGCACCGACAACGTCGTGCCCATGTGCGGGTTCCCCCACCATCAGCTCGACGCCTACACCGCCAAGCTGGTGCGTTCCGGCCGGCGTGTCGCCGTCTGCGACCAGACGGAAGATCCGCGCAAGGTCAAGGGGCTGGTCAAGCGTGAGGTCGTCCGGGTCGTCACTCCCGGCACCCTGACCGATCCGGACCAGCTCGACGCCAAGCGTAACGCCTGGCTCGCCGCGGTGGTCGCCGGCAGCAAGCAACTCGGTGCGGCCTTCGTCGATGCATCCACCGGCGAACTGATCGCCTGGGAGTCCCGGGGCGAAGAACCCTGGCAGGAACTCGGCGAACAGCTTCGCGCCTTCGCACCTCGCGAGATCGTCTACCCCGAAGGGCTCCCCTGGACCGACGCCTTCCGCGCCGAACAGACCCGCGACGCCCTGCTGACCGAACAGGATCCCTTCAGCTTCGCGGCGGACAGCGCCGAACGGTTGCTGCAACGCCACCTGGGGGTCTCCTCCCTCGACGGTTTCGGCCTGCGCGGCCGCACCCTGGCCACCGCCGCCGCCGGCGGGCTGCTGGCCTACGTGCGGGATACCCAGAAGAACGACCTGCAGCACATCGACCGGGTTCAGCTTCACGAGCCCGCCCGCTTCGTGTTGCTGGATCCCGCGACCCGGCGCAACCTCGAGCTGGAGCGCGGCCTGCGGGACGGCGGCCGGGCCGGCTCGCTGCTCGAGGCGGTCGACCGCACGGTCACCGCCTCCGGGGGCCGCCTGCTGCACCGCTGGCTGCTGGAACCGCTGCTGGAAAGCGACGCGATCCGCGGGCGCCACGACGCCGTCGAGGAGTTGTTGCGCCGCTCGGAGGTCCGCCGGGCGGTACGCCAGGCTCTCGACGGGGTCTACGACATCGAGCGCCTGCTGGCCCGGGTGGTCGGCCGCTCGGCCAATCCCAGGGACCTCGTTTCCCTGCGGCGATCGCTGATGCAGGTTCCCGCGGTATTGGGCGCCATCGAAACTATGAACGCCTCGGTGTTGCGCGCCACCGTCGACGGGTTGGATCCCTGCGGCGACGTGGCCCAGCGGCTCGAAACCGCCATCGTCGACGAACCGCCGATCGGCCTGCGGGACGGCGGCTACATGCGCCCCGGATTCAACGCAGAGCTGGACGAGCTGCACGCAGCTGGCAAGGAAGGGCGCGCCTACATCGCCTCCCTCGAGGGTACCGAGAAAGAAAAGACCGGGATCACCTCGCTCAAGGTGCGCTTCAACAAGGTCTTCGGTTACTACATCGAGGTATCCAAGTCGAACCTGCACCTGGTGCCCGAGCACTACCAGCGCAAACAGACCATCGCCAACGGCGAGCGCTACATCACTCCCGAGCTGAAGGAACACGAGTCCAAGGTGCTGGGAGCCCAGGAACGCATCGACGAGCTGGAGTACGACCTCTTCGTCGCCCTGCGCGAGGAGATCGCCTCCCACGCCGGCCGGCTCAAGG
Source organism: Acidobacteria bacterium Mor1 (assembly GCA_001664505.1). Classification (GTDB taxonomy): domain Bacteria; phylum Acidobacteriota; class Polarisedimenticolia; order Polarisedimenticolales; family Polarisedimenticolaceae; genus Mor1. The sequence goes on along the minus strand of CP011806.1, from coordinate 439,811 downwards.
AGGTCGCCCGGGCGATGGCGGTGCTCGACGTGTTGGCCGGTTTCGCCGAACAGGCGGCGCATCAGGACTACTGCCGTCCGGTGATCGACGACGCACGGCGGCTCTGCATCCGGGGCGGCCGTCACCCGGTGGTCGAACAGCACCTGGTGGAACACCGCTTCGTGCCCAACGACACCGAACTGGACAGCGACCGGGACGCCGTCGGCATCCTGACCGGACCCAACATGGGTGGTAAGTCGACCTACCTGCGCCAGGTCGCCCTGATCGTGCTGCTGGCCCAGGCCGGTTCCTTCGTCCCCGCCGAAGCGGTGGAGCTCGGAGTCGTCGACCGCATCTTCTGCCGGGTCGGAGCGTCGGACAGCCTGTCCGAGGGGCAGTCCACCTTCATGGTCGAGATGACCGAGACCGCCAACATCCTGCACCACGCCAGCGCCCGCAGTCTGGTGCTGCTCGACGAGATCGGACGGGGCACCTCCACCTTCGACGGCCTCTCCATCGCCTGGGCGGTGGTGGAGCATCTGGCGGCCAACGAGCCCGCACCGCCCCGGACCCTGTTCGCCACCCACTACCACGAGCTGACCGAACTGTCGGTGGAGCTGCAGGGGGTCAAGAACTACCGCATGGCCGTGCGGGAGCGAGGCGAAGACGTGGTGTTCATGCACCGGGTCGAGGACGGCGCCTCGGATCGTTCCTACGGCATTCAGGTCGCCCGACTGGCCGGCGTCCCGCCGGCGGTGGTTCAGCGCGCCCGGGAGATCCTGGGCAACCTGGAGAGCGACGAGTACGGCGGAGACGGCCTGCCCCGGCGGGCTCGCCGGACCAACGGCGCCGCAGAGGCCCGCAAGAACCAGCCTTCGCTGTTCGCCGGTTTCGGCGACGCCCCGGCGGAACCGGCCCAGGCCCCTGCCGACCCCGCCGCCGCCGAGGTCCTGGCGGAGCTGCGCGCCCTCGACCCCGACCGCACCACACCGCTGGAAGCGCTCCAGAAGCTCTCGACCTGGAGCCGGCGCCTGCCCCGGGACTGAGTCCACGGGAAACCGCGGCAGGAACCTCACAAAACGAAAGCGCCGCCGACCCGGTGAACGGGCGCGGCGGCGCGGCATGGTCTTGACGGTGTACGGCTACTTGTCGAAGGAGACCAGAGCTTCCTTCTCGTCCTCGTAGGTCTCGAAAACGTCTTCCAGCTTGGTCAGCTGCAGCAGGTCGTAGACCTTGCCCGACGGGTTGAGCAGCTTGACGGTACCGTCCTTGTCCTTGGCCCGCTTGTAGCAAGCCACCAGCTCACCGATACCGGCCGAGTCCATGTACGAAACCTTCTCGAGGTTCAGCAGGACGTGCTTGTTGCCGGTCTCGAGCAGCTCGATGAACTTGTTGCGCAGGACCACGTCCCCTTCACCGATGGTGATCTTGCCCGAGACGTCCATCACCGTAACGTGACCGATCTGACGGACAGCCGTTTTCATCTTTCGTTCCTCCGCTGCTTCTACTGGTCTTGGTCCGGTGCTTCGACCGGAGCGTGTTTGGTCAGAACGACCCGCATCCCACGGCTATCGCGCCGGGTGAATTTCACTTCGTCAACAAACGCCCGGATCATCAGGAGCCCGCGCCCCGAGGTGGCCAGCAGGTTCTCCGGATCGGTCGGGTCGGCGGTGGCGTCGGGATCGAAGCCCTCGCCGTTGTCGCAGATGATCGCGCTCATGCCGCTGCCGTTGGCCCGCAACTCGATGTCGACCTCGAGGGCCGGATCCATTCCGTTGCCGTGCTTGATCGCGTTGATCACCGCCTCGCGGACGGCCATTCCGACATTGAGCGACTCATCCTCGGAGATGCCGGCGAGCTGGGCCATCTGTTCCGTCGCGCCATGGACGAGATCGATCAGGCGGATCTCGCTGGGAATCACCATGCGCACCGACGTGGTCTTGCTCGCGGCCATCGCTCTCCGACTCTCTATCGGACCGGTTGGGGCGGAACGCCCTGCTCCAAAGGGCCGAGAATATCCGGCAATCGGCCCCAAGTCAACGCGGAGCGCCTCCCTGGGCCCCCTCCCCGCGGCCTCCCGACGTCCACCCGGCGAGGCGGGCGCGAGCTTCCGCATGGTCCGGATCGAGCCGGACCACCCCCTCGAACGCCTCGATCGCACGCTCGATCCGTCCGGCGGACTCCGCTGCGAAACCGAGCTCGAGCAGGGTTTCCAGGTCATCGGGCGAACGCTCCAGGGCCCGCTCCAGGGCCCTCAGGGCTGCGTCGGGATTTCCCTGCCGTCGCAGCGCCCCGCCCAGATTGAACCAGGCCGCCCCGTGTTGCGGGGCCAGCCGGCAGGCCTCCTCGAGAAGCTCAACTGCGGCTCCCCAACGCTCCCGGCCCGCCATCGCCGTGCCGGCGGAGAAGGCCAACGCGGCATCGCCGCCGAATCGCCGGCGACGCTCGCCCCAGGCCGCCAGGGTCCCCTCGGCGCCCTGAGCCGCCAGGGTCCGGATCAACGCGTCGTGAAGCGGCGCCTGCTCGGGAGCACGGGCCACCGCGCGGCGCAAACGCTCCTCGGCAGCCGCCCACTCACCCCGCTCCCGATGGATGAGGGCCAGGCCGTAGTCGATCTGTGGGACCGGCACCAGTCCGGCGCGGTCGGCGCGTCCCAGGTGGGACCGGGCCGCCGCCATCTCACCACGATCCAGTGCCCGGACTCCGAGCCGCCGCTCCGCCTGCACGTAGCCGCTATGGGCCGTGAACAGGATCCAGGCCAGGCCCGAGAGCGCGAAGAACCAACCTGCCGGCCGCATCCGGTCCCCGCTGCGCAGCCGCAGATTCTGCAGCCGCACGCTACCCGGCGCGGACAACCGAGCGAGTTGCAGCGCGACGAACCCGGTGATGCCGCCGAGCCCGACGGCCATCAATAGGGGCGGCCCGTCATAGAGGCCGCGAAACGCCAGGGTCGCGGCCAGCGCCACCGCGGCGACGAACAGTTCCTCGGACAGGCTCAGGTTGTAGACACGGGGCCCCGGCTTCGCCGGCTTCGGACCGAAGAGCGACGGCCGCCCGAAACCGAACCGCAACGCGTTCTCCGGGCAGACGCTGACGCAATCGAGACACTTCATGCAGCCCGGATCGACGACACGTCCGAAACGCCGCACCTCGTCGTGGACCAGCACGTTGGAGGTACAGGTCGCGGTGCAATGTCCGCACTGGGTGCAGGCATCGCTCACCAGGATGCGGCCGGGGGCGACCTTGTCGGCCGCGGCGAACAGCGCACCGTAGGGACACCCGTAGGTGCAGAAGCCCTTGGCGCCGAGGAAGTAGACCGCGGCGAACCCGCAAACCAGGAAGGTCAGCACCGCGAAGAGCGGTCCCGGGAAGGTCTTCCAGAACGCGTCGGTCAACAGGTGGTCGCTCAGCGGCGGAAGCGAGCCCCCCTCGAACCAGCGCCGAAGGGTCGGCCAGGCGAACATGTAAAAGGCCAACGCCGCCGGCCCCCACAAGAGAAGCCGGGAACGGAACGGACGAGGCCGAATACCGATCCGCTTCATCAACCAGGCGCAGGCATCCTGGAGCGCCACGAGATGACAGCCCCAGCCGCAGAAGAACCTGCCGAAGACGGCGGTCAACAGGAGCGCCGCCACCAGGAACAGGAAGCCGGCGTTGAGCTGCCCCAATTCCAGGGTGTACATCGCCTCGGAGGGCTCCACCGGCGAGACGGTGCGGCCGGCGGCGAAGTAGTGGGCGATGTGCGCAGCGATCAGACCGTGGACCAGCAGCAGCACCAGCGCCCGCCACCGGCTGTTGCGCGAAGGCCGAACTGCGGACAACGCTCCCTGGCCGACCACCGGGAGGTCGCTGTGCAGCGGATCGAAGCTGCCGCGGGAGCGGGACAACCCGGCCTCCCCCTTGCTCAGGGGCAGCCGCTGCCGCTGCGCGGGGCCCCGGCGGAATCGACGCCGAGGGAGCCGCGGTCCTGGGGCGACGGACAGTCGTTCAGCGCCCGGGGCAGGTAGAACAACCGTTGCCCTGCCGTCGGAGCCGTCGCGTCGTCGACGAACAGGTCACCGGCAGCGGGGGTCAGACATGTCGCCCCCTCGAAGTTACCCGCGTCGGGAGAGCGCAGCACCTCGTAGCGCAGCCCGGTGCCGTTGGGCATGGCCGGCGCCTGCCACTGCAGCCGCGAAGACGAGACGAACTCGACGGTGCCCACCGGACCGGGCGGTCCCTGGTTGTCCCCGTCCAGATCGTTACAGTCGGCGCAGACGTTGGTCAGGTCGGAATCGTCATCGGGCCCGCTGTCGGGACAGTCCGCGCTGCAGGCTGCGCAGTGTTCTCCGGGGTCGCAGACTCCGTTGGAGTTACAGACCGTCGGCACGACCGCGGTCACCGCGGCCGTCTCGGGGGAACCCGGCTTGAACATCCCCAGCGTTACGCTCCCGGTCTGGGGCGCCACATCGGCATCGAAGCGGAAGTTGTAGAGCGTGGCCCAGCGCAGGGCGTTGGCGTCGGGGTTCACGGCGAAGTCGACGGTATCCCAGCGCACCTCGACCGACGACACGCCGGGGGTCCAGTCGGTCGGGTCGTAGGGCTCGCCGCTGTGATAGTCGACGTCGTGGAACTCGACGTTGGATACGGACACACCCAGCGGAATCGGCACGGCGAAGGACCCGGCGGCTCGGTCGGAGTTGTAGTTCTGCACCGCGTACTCGTAGTGCCACATTCCGCCACCCAGGTCGGTCGCCTTGGAGGACACGTAGAAGCGGCCGTCTCCGGGCACGTCGACGAAGGATTCGGTCACGCCGGTGTCGTTGTCGCCCCAGGCGGCGATACCCGGCTGTTCCCGCTGGGTCGTACCGATCAGCGAGATGTTGTACGTCCCCGCCCCGCCGGTCACCTGGATCGGCCGGTAGGAGGCGTTATTCAGATCGTTGCCGGCCGCGGCGTCGTCGGCCGCGATGTAGTGCCCTTCGACGAAATACTCGGCGCCGAAGTTCATCGCCGGGTTGAGCATGTCGTCGTGGACCTGCAGGCGCTTGTAGATCGGATCTCCCGACTGGTTCTGTCCGGTGTAGGGATACGGGAAATCGCCGGTGACCGGGTTGACTTCGAACTTGGGCCCCATCCGGAACTGCTGGCCGTTGTTGGCCGACGAATAGGGGTCGGAACAGTTGACGCCCAGATGGGTGCCGTCGGTGGGGATGCAGCCGGTATTGCAGATCTGGAACGACAGCGCATTGAAGCCGTGCTTCAGCCAGCTCTGACCGATGTGCTCGTAGCGGCCGTCCTTGAGCCGGTACATGTTCTGGGCGATGACCGGGTGCTCGTTGGTGTTGTCGATCCAGTTCAGCCAGCAGGTGCCGACGTTGCACGAGTAGGTGCCGATCGAGAACCCGGTGATGTCGCCGATCTTGCCCCAGCGGCGGGTCTCGTGGAGATCACCGACGATCACGTCCGGAGTCTCCCCCGGCTGATCACACTCGTTGGCAGACTGGGCCAGGAGCGCCGGAGCCACCACCAGAGCCAGGAGGCCCAACATGGCCAGCGGACGGCGTTGCCGGGTGGGAATACTCATGGGCGGCAGTATACGTCGGTCGAGGGAGGTCGTCAGGCACCGGAGCGGCGAATTCTTGATAGGATCCGCGACGTGAGTCTCGATCGTACGCACCGAGTAAAAAGGTGCCGGTGGCCACGGGCAGGAGTTCCCTTCCCGCTCTGGTTGCTCGCCCTTTGTCTGTGGCTTCCCGTCGCGGCCCAGTCGACCGACGAGCCGTCGGGCGGCACCCCTACCGGAACACCCCCGGCCGAGTCCGAGGAGTCGCAAGCCGGCGGAGAGCCGCTCCCGGTCCCGGCCGAGGTCCGACCGACCGCCGACGCCGGTCCCACCGGAGATGCTGCCCGTAGCGGCCTCGCCGAAACTCTCGATCGGGAAATCGCACGGGCGGACGTCCATCTCGAGGCATTGGCAACCCTCTCGGCGGCGGTCGAGGCCGAACGCGCCCGGGAGCTCGAATCGATTCGCGAAGCGGAAACCGCTACCGCCGAGCGCGCCGCCGAACTGAGTCAACGGGCGGAGGATGACCGCTCCGCGACCCGGATCTACGAAGCGCTGCTCGGCTTGCTCGAACGAGAGCAGCCCCGCCTGGCCGATGCCATGGAACGCACCGAGCTCGTGCCGGGGCTTGCGCCCTTCGCTCCCCGGCTGGATACCCGGGGGTTGGATACTCCGGCCTTCCACGCCCAGCTCGCCGAACTGGATCAGCGCCTCCAGCAGATCCGCGAGGCCGAGACCGAAATCCGGCGGCGCCAGGAAGACGGCTGCTGGCAATTGCTCGACGCTCGAGCCCGGTTGATGAGCCGCCTCTACCAGGCCCGCGAGGGGGCCATCGAAGCCCTGCCCCGGGAACGGCGGCGAGCACTGCTGGGCATCAGCCGTGAAGGCTTCGACGCCCTGACCCTCGAGATCGAGCGCCTGCGCATCGGCGTCGAGGCCTGGGTCCACCGCACGCTGCGTACCCTGCGTGAAATCCCCGCCCTGCTGGACGATCTGTTCGCCGTCGGACGCCTGACCTGGATCGCCCTCAAGCTGCTGGTGGTGCTGACGCTGCTGCTGGCCCTGCGCCAGCGACGCCAGGCCCTGCGGGAGAAGCTCCTCGAGTGGGCGGACACCTTCGGCGCGACCCGCCGGGGCCGCCGCCGCCTACGCTCCCTCGCGGAGTTGACGGCAACCCTGATGCCGTCGCTGCTGGTGCTGCTGCTGGTGCTGGCGGTGCGCTGGGCCCTCGGAGGCCTGGCGAGCCGGCCCGAGATCGACCTGCCCCTGCGGCTTCTGTTCCTCTACGGCATCTACGCCCTGGCCACGGCGCTGACCTACGCCCTGGCTCTGTGGTTGACCCGCCGCTATCACATGTCGGTCGCCCCCTCCCGGCGCAGGGAGATCCTGCGCACGATCCGCACGGTGATGCGGGTCAGCTTCGCCCTGGCCGCGTTGCTGCTGCTCTCGGCCGAGGTGCTCGGCCGCGGCGTGCTGTTCCACAAGGTGGTCCAGGCGGCCTGGGTCATCGGCATCATCGCCTTCTTCTTCCTGATCGCGCGCTGGCGCCCGGTCATCGCCGAAGCCTACCTGGGAGCCGGGCGGGACGGTCGCCTGGCGCGGCTGGTCGAGCGGACCCGGAACCGCTGGTACGGCTTCTTCGTCGTCGCCGCCGCCTTCGGCTGGCTGGCGGTCCACGGCCTCGGCGTGGTGCTGCGTGATTTCGCTCTCAGCTTCGATCAGACCCGCAAGGCCTTGGCCTTCATCTTCCGGCGCCGGATGGAAAAGCAGGCCGAGGTCAGCGGCTACGCCGACGTGGCCATCGACGCCCTTCCGGCCACCCTGGTCGATGCCGCCGCCGAGGCCCCGGCCCAGAGCGCCGAACTGCTGGTCGACCGCTTCCCCGGCCGGGAGAAACTCTCCGAAATGCTGGCCCGCTGGCGCGAGGACGACACCCGGGGAAGCTTCCTGCTGTCGGGACCCAAGGGGATCGGCAAGACCACCTGGCTCAACCGGATCGACGGCGGCGACCTGCCGGTGATCCACATCCCGATCCGCAGCCGCATCCACACCGAACACGCCCTGCGCAACCTGCTGGCCCCGCACCTGGCGCCCGACGACGAGTGCAAGGACCTGGCTTCGCTGAGCAAGGCTCTCCGCGACGGACCGCCCCGCATCGCCGTGGTCGACGTGATGCAGAACCTGTTCGTCTCCCGTGTCGGCGGCTACAAGGTGATCGAGGCGTTCATCTCCCTGATCGAGAGCACCTCGGACAAGGTGTTCTGGATCTGCGGCATCTCCGCCTTCGCCTGCGAACACCTGTTCGCGGTGCATCCGGAATTGATGATCTTCCGGCACCACGAGGTCTTGCGGCCCTGGACTGAAGAAGAGATCGGCGCGCTGATCCAGCGGCGGGCCGAGGCCTCGGGGGTCCAGGTGGAGTACGACGCGCTGCTGGCCGAGCGGGCCGAACGGGATGCCTTCGACGAACGGGTGGTCGAAGCGGCGGAAGGCTACTCACGCTTGATCTGGGACTACTCCAGCGGCCTGCCCCGGGTGGCGCTTCACTTTTGGCTGCGGTCGCTGGTGCCCGTCGACGACAACCGGGTGCGGATCAAGCTGTTCCGCCAGCCGTCGGAGAACGAGCTGCTGCAACTCGGCCAGCGGGCGCTGTTCCTGCTGGCGGCAATCGTGGTTCACGAGAATCTCTCCCTGGCCGAGGCGGCCAAGGTCACCCGCTACCCCGAGGCGGTTTGCCGCATCCAGCTCGAACAGATGCGCGACCGCAAGATGCTGACCCGCATCGACCGCCGCTACCGGCTCTCGACCTACTGGCACCGGGCGGTCATCCGGGTGCTGACCCGCAACAACCTGCTCCCCGATTGACGAGGTGATCCGTGGAAGAGCAGACCAGTATCATCCAGTTTCTGAAGCCCGAGGGGATTCCCTTCGCGCTGCTGCTCCTGGTACTGACCGTCATCGCGGCGCGCTTCACCACCCGCAGCCTCGACCGGCTCGGCCAACGCTTCGCCGACCGCCGCCTGGCGATCAACCAGGCCGCCTCGTTCCTTCGTTTCGGGATCTACCTCGTCGGCGCCCTGGCGATGGTCGCCACGGTGGTGCACCTGACCAACGAGGTTTTGTTCGCCCTGGGCGGCACTGCCGCGGTGGCCCTTGGCTTCGCGCTCAAGGATCTCGTCGCGTCGATCATCGCCGGCTTGATCGTGCTGGTCGACAAACCGTTCCAGGTCGGCGACCGGGTGACCTTCGACGGCTACTACGGCGAGATCAAACACATCGGCCTGCGTTCGGTGCGGCTGGTGACCCTCGACGACACCCAGATCACCATCCCCAACAGCAAGTTCCTCACCGACAGCGTCGCCTCGGGGAACGCCGGCGCAGTGGAGATGATGATCCAGCTGGACTTCCTGATCGGCCCCGACCAGGACATCCCGGCAGCCAAACGGATCGTCGAGGAGGCGCTGGCTTCCAGCCGCTACATCCACCTCAAGCATCCGTGGAACGTGCTGACCAGCGTGGTGACCCAGGACGGCTACTACGCGGTGCAGTTGCGGGCCAAGGCCTACGTCCTCGACGTCAAGTTCGAGAAAGCCTTCGCCTCCGACGTTACCGAGCGGGTACTCGAGGGGTTCCGTTCGGCGGGAGTGGCTCCGCCGGCGATGCTCCATCGTGGCGAGGGTCATCCGGGTACGTCGCCGGAGAGTTCCCGGGAACCGGCGCGGACGTAGCCAAACTGCCGACCAGGTAGTAGGCCACCCTGGGATTCCGTGTGGGCATTCGCTTCACGGCGACCCGGTGTCTCAGACCGTCCCGCACGCTGACCGCCTCGGCCGGCGGCTCCTGATAGCCCAGTTCGATCGCCAGCAGGTCGTCGCCGAGCATTGCCGCTGCCCGGCTTGCCCCTCCGGGGATCAGGACCGGACCGAACCAGAGGGTCGACAACAGGGACGCCACCAGCAGCGAGGCGACCACGTAACCCCGCCGCCGCCGAGCCCGTGCGCGCCCGATCCGCCGTCGCAGATCGGCCACCCCTCCCCCTTCGGGATCCAGCTCCAGGAACAGGCGATCACGGGTCAAGGTGCTTCTCCCATGGCAAGACGCAACCGCTTCAACGCCCGGCTGCGGCGGGACCCGACCGTCCCCTCGGCAATGCCCAGGGTCACGGCGATCTGGTCGTAGCGCAACTCACTCAACTCGGTGAGCAACAGCACCTCCCGCAGGTCCGGGGGTAAGCCGGCGACCGCCTCCCGGACCTCCACCGCGCGCTCCGCTTCGAGGGCACGGTCCTCGCCGGTTGCCCGGGGCAACACCACCTCATCCACATCGGCCTCGGCGCCGAACCCGAGCCTGCTCCGCACCCGGCGCTTGCGCAGCAACGAGCGAGCCAGGTTCAACGCGATGCGGTACGCCAACGCCTCGACGGTCTCGCCGCGAATCTTCCTGCGCTTGTTCCAGAGCTTGACGAAGGTCTCCTGGACCAGCTCCGTGGCGTCCTCCCGGTTCCAGACCAGCCGGAAGACCACGTTGTAGAGCGGCTTCTGCAGTCGCGCGTACAGCGCCTCGAGCTCTTCGGTGCCCCAGGCCCCCATGCATCAGTCGAGATCGGCCGAGACGAGGTAGAGGAGCATGATCGAGTCGCTGTCCTTCCAGTCCGCCCGGTGGTTCATGGCGTAGCCCGCCTGCCCCATCACCACCGTCGACCCGGGCTCGAGTCGCACCCGGGTAGCCAGCCGGTTCTTGGAGGAGGTCCCCCAGCGCAGATCGACGTCGGCGATGACCGCCTTCTCCGACGAGGTCACGACCCGCTGCTCGAGGACCAGCGAACTTCCGTGAAGCTGGCCTCCCGATCCCGCGTAGGTGCCCAGCCGAAGTTCCTCGACCAGCCGGAACTCCAGCCCGCCGTGTACCTCGCTGACCTCGCTCAGCGCCGGCCCAATCCGCGCCGGCAGTGAGTCGATCGACCCTGCGTTTGTCGAGGGGCGCGCCATCACGGCCCAGTAGCTCAGCGTTGTCGGCCCTGGTTGGGGAGCCGTCTCGCCTGCGGCCTGGGCTACGGTGGCGATGACCTCGGCAACCCCCTGTTGCAGCATGAGAGGTGCCGTCACGGTGAGCGAGCTGTCATCCAGGTTGGTGACGTTCCCCCCATGGTCCTCGATCAAGGCCCGTACCGCCTGAAGCGCCTTGATTCGCTTCTCCGCAGGAACCGGATACGTTCGGATCTCCAGATCGCCGGAGCGATCCCTCTCCGATGACTGGGGCCCACAGCCCGCCAGCAGCGACAGGAGAATCAGCAGCGCGGCAAGGGCCTCCAGGGTTCGACGGCCCGGTCGTGAGGTGCGATACAACGGAAACAGCTTCATCGAAAACTCCTTGTTCGTCTTCCTTCACACCCTCCCTACGCCTACCTCTACGGATCCTTCCCCTGTTTTCGTCCAGGCCGCCGTTTCATCACGAGCCCTCCCGGCGGCGGTACTGCACCGCCTCGGCGACGTGTTCCCGGCGGACCTCATCGCACCCCTCGAGATCGGCCACGCTGCGGGCGACCCGGCGGACCCGGTCATGCCCCCGGGCCGACAGATGCAGCCGCTCGCCGGCTGCCCGCAGCATACGCCGGGCCTCGTCGTCCAGGGCGCCTCGTTGGTCGAGAGTCCGGCCGGTCATCTCCGCGTTGCAGCCGGCACCGGCCCCGGCCAGCCGGCGCCGTTGTCGTTGCCGTGCCGCAACGACCCTGCCTCGCACGGCGGAGGAGCGCTCCCCCGGCTGCCGATCGGAGAGCTCCGCCGGATCTACCGCGGGAACATCGACCACCAGGTCGAAGCGGTCGAGCAGCGGGCCCGAGACCCGGCCCCGATAGCGGCGCACCTCGGCCTCGCTGCAGCGGCAGGGCCGGTGACGATTGCCGCTCTGTCCGCAGGGACACGGATTCATCGAGGCGACGAGCGCGAAGCGCGCCGGCATGGTCACCGAACCGTGGGCGCGGCTGACGGTGATCTCGCCGTCCTCCAGCGGTTGGCGCAAGGCCTCCAGCGCGTCCCGGCGGAACTCCGGCAGCTCGTCGAGGTACAGCACGCCGTGGGTCGCCAGGCTGATCTCACCGGGCCGCACGATGCTTCCTCCGCCGGTCAGCGCGGCGAAGGAGGCGCCATGGTGCGGGGCGCGGAAGGGGCGCCGGGTCACGAGCCCCCGGGTCAGGCCAACGGTGCTCCAGACCCGGGTCACCTCCAACGCCTCCTCCAGCGACAGCGGAGGGAGGATGCCGGGCAGGCGGCGAGCCATCATCGTCTTGCCCGCCCCCGGAGGACCGCAGAGCAGCAGGTTGTGGCCGCCGGCGGCGGCGATCTCCAGGGCACGCCGGGCCTGTGCCTGCCCGCGCACGTCGATCAGGTCCGGCACCTCCCCCTGCCCGGGCGGTCGCCGCAACAACAGGTCCGGGTCGGGAGCGAGGTGAACCTCCGCCCTGCCCCCGGCCAGGCACACCACGTCATCGAGATCACCGACCGGTAGCACCGTCATCCCCCGCACCAACGCCGCCTCGTCTGCGTTCTCCCGGGGCACGATCAACCGGGTCTTCCCCGCTTCCCGGGCGGCCATGGCCATGGGCAACACTCCCCGCACCGGCCGGATGCTGCCGTCGAGACCGAGTTCACCCAACAGCAGGGTCCGCTCCCCCTCGGGCAGCGGGCACATGTGTTCGCAGACCGCGAGAATCGCCGCGGCAATGGGCAGATCCAGCGCCGAGCCTCGCTTGCGCAGATCGGCGGGAGCCAGGTTGACGATCGCCTTGCGCGCCGGCAGCGTGAAGTTGCGGCTCTGCATCGCCGCGCGGATGCGATCGATCCCTTCACGCACCGCCACGTCGGGCATGCCTACGGTGGAGGTTCCCGGCAGGCCGCCGCCCAGATGCACCTCGACCTCGACGAGGTTTGCGCCGACACCGGAGACCACCGCGCCTGTGGCCCGTCCGAGCATGATTTCCTCAGTGGAGGCCGAGGAACCCTGGTTCTGCCGGGATCCGGGATGAACCCGGACGCGGTCAGCGGCGAACGGTCAGTCGCGTACCCGGCCGCAACGTGGCGTTGCGGTTGATGCCGTTGAGGGTGCAGAGATCGTCGATGGAAGTGCGGTACATGCTGGCGATCTCCCAGAGGGTATCGCCCCGCTGCACCCGGTGGGTCAGCGGCCCGTCGCCGGGCACCGTATCCATCGCCTCTCGCGCCGCGCTGCGACTGCGGGCGCCGGGAACCACCTTGAGGCGGTCACCGATACGCAGGGTCTTGCGGGTGCTGATCCCGCTGGCCTCGGCAATCGCCGCCGGCGTGGTGTTGAACCGCTGGGCGATGACCCACAGGTTGTCGCCGTTGCGCACCGTGTAGCCGACGGTTCCTTCCGAGGCGGACGACACCGGAGCCGAGGGCGCGGCGCTATTGCGGGCAACCGCCGTTTGCACGCCCGAGTTGCTTCCGCCGCTCGAGGGCACGGTCAGCTTCTGACCCAGCTTCAGGGTCGAGCGGGTGGAGATCCCGTTGGCCCGGGCGATGGCGCCGGCGGTGGTGCCGTAGCGCTTGGCCAGGTCCCACAGGGTGTCGCCGCCGACCACCCGATGGGTCACGCTCTGGCCCGCAGGAATCGGCGTCCGCGGCTGAGCCTTGGGCTTGGCCCGGGCGACGTAACCGGGGCCGGGAACGAAGGTCAACTTCTGACCGACGCTCAACACGTCGTGGATCGACATGCGGTTCTGGTTGGCGATGGAACGGGAGCTCGTGCCGAAGCGGGAGGCGATCCGCGAGAGGGAATCACCCCGGCGCACCCGGTAGGTCACCGTGCCGTCGGCGCCGGCGATCGCCGGCAGCGCCGGTCCCGAGGCCGAGGGAATCTTGAGGGTCTTGCCGGCTCGGATCATCGTGCGGCGGCCCATGCCGTTGGCCTGCTGGATCGAGTAGACCGACACGCCGTAGGCCCGGGCGATGGTCGAGAGGGACTCTCCCTTGCGCACGTAGTGCCGCTGGAAGGTCACCCGCTTGTCCTTGGGAATCTCCGCCAGGGCCACGAGCATCTGCTGGCCGGTCCCCACCGGAACCCGCACGTCACTCTTGACCAGCGGCGGCGTCTGCTGGCGACGCAAGGCCGGGTTCAACAGCTTGATCGTGGCCACGTCGGTGCCGGCGCTCTCGGCCAGCACCCGGAAGTCGGCGGCCCCGTCGACCTGCACGGTCTCGTAGGTGATCTTGTCGTCGTACTCGAACTCGAAGCCGTACTTGGCGGGATCCTTGGAGATCAGGATCGTCGCCAGGATCGCCGGCACGTAGTTCTTGGTCTCGCGACGGATGTAGCGGGTCTTGGCGATGGCCCAGAAGTCCTTCTTGCCGGTCTTGCGAATCGCCCGGCGGATCTTGCCTTCACCGGCGTTGTAGCCGGCCAGGGCCAGGTACCAGTCGCCGAACTCGTCGTAGAGGTCCTTCAGGTAGCGCGCGGAAGCGCGGCAGGATTTCTCGGGGTCCGAACGTTCATCGACCCAGTAGTCGACCCGCAGTCCGTAGCGCTTGCCCGTGGCCGCGATGAACTGGAACACCCCCTTGGCCCGGGCGCGGGAATAGGCGGTGGTCTTGTAGGCGCTCTCCACGTGGGCCAGGTAGACCAGATCCTGGGGAACCCCCTCCTCGGCGAAGATCTCCCGGAACATCTCCATGTAGCGGCCGGACCGCTTGAGCCCGTGGACCCAGCGGGACGGGATCCGCTTGGAATAGAGCTCGACGTAGGCCAGCACCCGGTCGTTGACCTCGATGGGCACGTCGAAGGTCGGCTCGGACTTGGCCACCAGCGCCCGCTCGGCCTCGGCCTCTTCGGCGGAGATCTCGGGGGCGGGCTTGTCCAGATCGTCGTGGGGGGACTCGGTCAGCTCCTCGCCGGGAGCCGGGTCCTCGGGGCCGGGAAACTGCTCGTCACCGTAGCGGCCCTCGGGACCGGGCAGCGGCGGCAGGGTCCACTCCTCGGCGGGCTCGGTGACGATGCCGCCGGGGTTCTCGCCGGCCGCTTCGGGGTCTGCCGCAGCCGCGGCCGAATCCGGCGCCTCGTCGGTCGGCTCAGGCGCCGGAGGCGCCGAGACCGGTGGCGTTCGCTGGGAACACCCCGCGACGCTCAACACCAGCAGGGCGAGCAGTAACAGGCAAAAAAGCGGCGAACGCGACAACATGTAACCCCCGGTAGCGAGGCCCCTCCCGACCTCTTTCGACGGTCGAATATAAGAGGGAGAATTCCAGACTGTCAAACGCGCGAAGTGCTTGACATGTTGCGCGTCTTTCGCCTAATCTACGCGTCCTCGCTCCGATTTCCCGGAGCACCTCACATCCCGGCCTCCCAGGAGAATCCAAGAGCATGGCGATGGATCCCAACGATCGTGGCAAGGCGGTAGACCTTGCCGTTTCCCAGATCGAGCGCCAGTTCGGCAAGGGCTCGATCATGAAGCTCGGGGCGCGCGACAGCCTCGACGTCCCGGTCATTCCCACCACGTCCCTCTCGGTCGACTACGCCCTCGGCGTCGGCGGCATCCCCCGGGGACGCATCACCGAGATCTACGGTCCGGAATCCTCGGGTAAGACCACCATGGCGCTCCACGTGGTCGCCGAGGCTCAGCGCCGTGGCGGCGTGGCCGCCTTCGTCGATGCCGAGCACGCCATCGATCCCGAGTACGCCAAGAAGCTCGGCGTCGATGTGGACAACCTGATGGTCAGCCAGCCGGACTCCGGCGAGCAGGCGCTGGAGATCACCGAGATCCTGATCCGCTCCGGAGCCATGGACGTTGTGGTCGTCGACTCGGTCGCGGCGCTGGTCCCCCGCTCCGAGCTCGAAGGGGAAATGGGCGACTCATCGGTCGGCCTGCAGGCGCGACTGATGTCCCAGGCCATGCGCAAGCTCACCGGGATCGTGGCCAAGAGCAGGACCTCGCTGATCTTCATCAACCAGCTGCGCGAGAAGATCGGCGTGATGTTCGGCAGCCCCGAGACCACCTCGGGCGGCCGGGCGCTCAAGTTCTACTCGTCGGTGCGTATCGACATCCGCCGCATCGGTGCGATCAAGGACGGCGACGAGACCGTAGGCAACCGCACCCGGCTGCGGGTGGTCAAGAACAAGGTCGCTCCCCCGTTCCGCACCGCCGAGTTCGACATCCTCTACGGCCACGGCGTCTCCAAGGAAGGAGACATGCTGGACCTGGGTGTGGCCCACAAGATCGTGACCAAGTCCGGCTCCTGGTTCTCCTACGGCGACATCCGCCTGGGGCAGGGCCGGGAAAACGCCCGGAACTTCTTCAAGGACAACCCGGACCTGGCCAAGGAAGTCGACGACAAGATCCGGGCGGAGTTGGGCATGACCCAGAAGGCCGCTCCGGCGGGCGGCGAAGAGGCCAAGGCCGCCGGGCCGGCCCCGGACCTGGCCAAGCCCACCTCGACCAAGGGCTCCTCGGCCTCCCGGCGCCCGGCGCCCAAGCCGGCGGCCGCCCGGGCCCCCCAGAAAAGCGTCTAATCGGCTCCCGGCTCCGGGCTTTCCGCCCGGGGCCGGGCCGCCTCCCTCCGATCTCCCCCAAAAACTCCGGTTTTCTTGACGGTTCGCGGGCCCGTGTGCCAGAATCCACGGTCGTTTCAGGGGTTGCCTCGGTAGCTCAGTTGGTAGAGCGATGGATTGAAAATCCATGCGTCGGTGGTTCGACTCCGCCTCGAGGCACCAACCCCGAAACCGTCCCAGGGCCGAGACGTGCCCCGATCCCCCTCCCGTGCTAGCCTTTTTCGGTACTACTGGTAGAAATCCGCCTATCGGCGGCTGAATGGAGTTCCCCGTCATGCGCAAGCTACTCTTCCTCGCCGCCGCCATTGTGCTCGTGGTTATCCTGGTTCAGGTCAGCACGAGCGAGGGCACCGGCCACGCCACGGCCGCCTCGGAAGCGGATATCGAAGCCCGCAAGGTCAAGATTCTCGAGAACCTCAAGCTGAAGTACGAGCAGCTTCGCGAGGCCGGGATCACCATGAAGTCCCTGGAAGCCTCCCCCTACTCCGGGCTCGATGAAGGCATCTTCGTCGTCGGCGGCCGCCAGGAGCAGAAGTTCCTGATCACCCACGACGACACCAAGATGTACCTGATCGGTAACGAGGTCCTCGACGTCAGTAAGAGCGTCGAAGAGGTCCAGGCCGAACTCGCCGCGATGGAAGAGGCCGCCCGCCAGGAGCTGGCCAACCGGGCCAAGGAGATCGAGACCATGATCGCCGGCCTGCCCTACCGCGGAAACCCCGACGCGCCGGTGACCATCATCGAATACTCCGACTTCCAGTGCCCCTACTGCGCCCGGGGTGCGGACACCGTCGAGCAGATCCTGGAGAAGTATCCCAACGACGTGAAGTTCGTCTTCCAGCACTTCCCGCTGGGCTTCCACCCCTGGGCCAAGCCGGCGTCGATCGCCTCCCACTGCGCGGGCCTGCAGGACAACGAAGCCTTCTGGACCCTGCATGACGCCTACTTCAAGGATCAGAAAAACCTGGACACCAAGAACGTGCTGCCCAAGAGCCGCGAGTACCTCGCCGGCAGCGGCATCGACATGACCGCCTGGGCCACCTGCGCCGAGGACACCACCTCCGAGGCCTACAAGGCCGCCTCCAAGGTGGTCGACGATCAGATGGCCGCCGGCCAGAAGATGGGTGTCAGCGGAACCCCCGGGTTCTTCGTCAACGGCCAGTTCCTGAACGGCGCCCAGCCGCTCGCCGCTTTCGAGCCGCTGATCGAAGAAGCCAAGGCCTCCGCCCAGTAACCACGCGATCGATCAGACCGGGGCTGCTCGGCGGCCCCGGTCTTTCCCTCCCCTCCCGGCTCCGGAGCCCGCTCAGCCGCTCCGCTCCCGACACATCTCCCCCGGACGGTGCGCCTGCGGCATCACCGGTGACGTATGCTCCCGGACATGTGGGATGAACCGACCGTGGCCCTGGCGACCCGGGTCACCGCCCGGATCTCGGCGACGCTGTTCGCGCTGCACCTGATCCTGAGGGGCCTGGCCTACCTGCGGCCGGGCAACTTCGATGTGCGCCGGCGCATCCGTGGAACCCTCGGGCTCTTCACCCTGGCCCACACGATTCACTTCTGCTGTGTGCTGACCCTGGCCAGGGTCACCCAGGGGGCCAACATCCACGCCCGAGGTGGCTGGGTTCCCGTGCTGGTCACCGCCACCGCGTTCTACGGCTCGCTGATGTACCTGTACGCCCGGGACGATCTGTACAAGCGGCCCACGACCTTCGGGGTGTTGGTGATTCTGTGGTTGGCCTTCGCCCAGGCCTACCTGCTACGCATCGCCCGGAGCCCTCTGTTCGCCGCCCTCAGCCTGCTGCTGATCGCGGCCCTCGGGGTCCACCTGTGGTCGTTTCGCGCGGGATCGAACCAGGGGTCGCCGGGTAGTCAGGGAAGCGTGCGGACGTAGCGCAGGTAGCGCCCCGAAGGTTGTTCCAGCTGCACGCCCATGCCCGGCGCGCGGCCCGCGTGGTGGTCGGCTCGCGACCAGCGGACGAAGCCTCGCAGGTCGACGTGCTCCCGTTCGAGCTCCAGCTCCATCTCGACCCACTGCCCCTCGTCCACCGGGGCGTCGGTGATGATGAAGATGCCGGTCTCCGAGAGATTGCCGGTGCCGCCGGTCTCGGTCGGCCGGGCCACACCGAAGCGCACCGGCAGGAAGCGCACCTTGCGCTGGGCCGGGTCGCCCTGGGGCCGGCGAATCGGTCCGCTGTCGGGCAGGGCCTCGGGCTCGACCAGCGCCAGCTCGTCGCGGAAGCTGTAGTCTCGCTCGCGGCAGTGTTCCCGAATGAACTCGATGGCCTGCTCCTCGGCTTCCCGGGGAGTGCGGCCGACGAACTTGATCGTGCCGCTACCGCCGGGAACGACCCAGAGCACCTTGGGATAGGTCAGGATCCGGGCGCGCCACACATCGCCGGCCTCGGCGACCAGCACGCCGATCGCCTCGACACCGGCCGGAGTCTCGATGTTGACCCGCCAGCCGTGTCGCTCAGGGCCGGTAGCCACCAGCTCTCCCGGACAGGCGCGGCGGCCGCCCCCGTGCCGGGTGCAGCAGATGTCACACCACGGGATATCGCCGGAACCCACGCCCCCGGGCCCTAGGCCTCGCCCCGTCATCGCTCGCCTCCACCAGGCGGCGCGTGAGTCAGCGGGCTCCGGCCGCCTCCGCGGGGCCGGGCCGCGCGGCCCGGGCCTGCTCCATGCGCAGGCGGGCCACTTCCTCTGCGAGCCGCCGGGTCCAGGGACCGGGCGACCCGCTTCCGATCGCGCCTCTCTGGAACTTAATGAGCGGCCGGACCCCCTGCAAACTGGAGCTGAGGAAGGCCTCATCGGCCCGCTGAAGCCGCTCCAGGCGCAGTTTTCCCTCGTGGACGGCCAGCCCGGCTGCCCGGGCCGCCTGGAGGACCTTGCCCCGGGTGACCCCGGGGAGGATTCCGTCCCGGGCCGAGGCGGTATAGAGCCGCCGGTGGCGCAGCACGAACAGGTTGGCGGTGCAGGCCTCGGTCAGGTGCCCCCGCTGGTTGCGCCAGATCCCCTCGTCGGCTCCCTGGGCACGGGCGTGCTCCAGCCCCATGATCGAGCCGGCGTAGTTCAGGGTCTTGTGGTTGACCAGCGGATCGCTGGAGTCCCGCCGCCAGGGCAACAGCACGGCGTGGGCCGGCTGAGGCGCGGCGGCCGGACGCTGGCCCCCGAACATGACGCAGTTGCGGCCGCGGGTGACCAGGATCTTGACCCAGCCCTGACGCACTGCCAGCGCCGAGGGCATCATCCAGGCGACCCGGCTCAGAAGCTCCAGCCCGGGCAGGGCGATGCCGAGGGCCTCGGCGCTCCGCCGCAGCCGCACCAGGTGCTCGTCGACGTCGAGGACCAGATCCTCCTCGATGGCCAGGGTCTCGAACAGGCCGTACCCGGCCAGCAGGCCGGGATCGGCCAGGGGCAGGCGCGCCTCGGCGCCCAGCATCCAGCGGCCGTTGAACCAAACCCGGTCCTGGGGTCCCGGGGCGTACACCTCAGTCAGCCTCCTCGGGAGCGAATCCCAGGGCCCGTGTCAGCGCACGGGCCTTGTGGTTCGACTCCCGCCACTCGGCCTCGGGGTCGGAATCGAGAACGACTCCGCCTCCGGCGCCCACATATGCGGCGTGCCGATCGAACACGATGCTGCGGATCAGAATGCTCGAACGCATCGAGCCGTCATCCCCGAACCAGCACAACGATCCGGTAAAGAAGTTGCGCTCGACCGGCTCCAGACCGCGAATGACCTCGAGGGTCCGGCGCTTCGGCGCCCCGGTGATCGATCCCCCGGGGAACGTGGCGCGCAGCAGGTCCGACGGTCGAGTGCCCGGTTCGAGCCGGCCTCGCACCCGGGCCACCAGATGGTGTACGGCGGAATAGCTCTCCAATCCAGCCCGCTCTGGCACTTCGATCGATCCGATGCGGCAAACCCGGCCCAGATCGTTGCGCTCCAGGTCGACGATCATGGTCAGCTCGGCCCGGTCCTTGGCCGAATCCAGCAACTCCCGGGCCTGGCGGCGGTCTTCCTCGGGGGTCGTTCCCCGAGGCCGGGTCCCCTTGATCGGGCGAGTCTCGACGCTGCCGTCGGCATCGACCTCGAGGAACATCTCCGGTGAAGCGGACGCCAGGGCCAGGCCGGGGATCTCCAGGTACGACGAGTAGGGCGCGGGGGTATCCGCCACCAGCGCCCGGTAGGCCTCGAAGGGTTCGACTCGGGGCCGGCAGCGGAACTGCTGGCACAGATTGACCTGGTAGACATCCCCTGCCCGGATGTGTTCACGCACCCGCTCGACCCCGGCCAGGTAGGCCGCCCGAGGCAGGCTGGTGCGGGGCGCATCCAACGGAGCCGGAGCGCCGGCAGGCGCCCCGGCGGTTTCGCCGGACCGGGACCAGCGGCGGAAGGCCGGCGATCTCCTGGGATCGATACCCCGGTCACCGTAGACCTCGAGGCCTCCGGGCCCGAAACGCACCGAGGCATCGACGGCGATCAACAGGATGTCGGGCATGCCGGCCAGGGCCCGGCTGCGATCGGTCGGGTCGAGCAAACCGTAGCCCAGGAGCGCCAGCACGCCTGTGCCGCTGCCGGTGTTGCCGCGGCGGCGCGCAACCAAGCGATCCAGGGTGTTCAGGGCGTCTTCGGAGCCCGGGCCTCCAAGCAGCGCAACACGGGGACGGAAGGCAACGAGAGGCGCGCCCCAGCCGTCGGAGGGAAAGGTACCCCGGCCGTCGAGGAACAGGGAGACCGGGTGCTCTCGCCGCCAGGCGGCGCAGAGCTGCTCGGCAGCCGCGGCGGAGATCTCAGTACCGCCGGATGACACCGACGACGACACCCCGCACCTGCACCCGGTCGGCGGGCACCAGGATCGGATCCATCCGCGGGTGGGCGGGCTGCAGACGTACGGTGGCCCCCTCGCGATAGAACTTCTTCAGCGTGGCGTCGCCGGGATCGATCAACGCGACGACGGTCTCGCCGTCGCGAGCGGTCTTGCGCTCGGAGATGATGACGTAGTCGCCGTCGCGAATCTGCTCATCGACCATCGAGTCACCCTGGACCCGCAAGGCGTAGACCGCGCCCTGCCCCCGGACCATGTCCGATGCGACGGTGATGGCCTCGGAGACGGTCACCGCTTCGAGCGGACGCCCGGCAGCGATGGTGCCCACCAGCGGCAACTGCACGACACCGCCCCCGTCGGCGGAATCGACCAGCTCGATGGAGCGGTTCTGGTTCCACCCGCGGCGGACGTAGCCCTTCTCGACCAGGTGGCTGACGTGCTTGTGCACCGTGGCCACCGACGACAGATTCAGCTCCCCCCCGATCTCTTCGAGACTGGGCGAATAGCCGTTGCGCGCGATGAAGTCGCGAATGACGTCGAGCACTTCCCGTTGCCGCCGCGTCAGAGCCATCTCGTCTCCTCCCACCAGGTCCAAGGACGGGGGCAAGGCTAGGCGAAAGGCCTGCGAAAGTCAAGCGCCGGAGTGACGTTCCTTCAACTCCAGGATCGCGTTGGCCGCCGAGATGACCACGTACTGGTTGCCGCTGTCCAGCAGCGGCGCCAACGCATCGATCGCCGCGGCGTCTCCACGCTGCCCGAGTTCCCGCATCGCCACCGTCGAGACGGTGTACGCCTTGTCCTCGACCATCTTGGCCAGCACCGGCAGCACGGCGTCTTCGGAACGCTCGGCCAGGGAGTAGACCGCGGCCTGACGCACGGTGGAGTCCTCATCGCCGGCCAGGGTCTCGAGCATGGCCAGGGCGGCCGGGTCGTCGATCGACGCCAACTGCTCGGCGACCTCGATCCGTGATTCGGCGTCTTCCGGATCGATGATGCCCTGCATCGCTTCCGCCGGGTTCTCGAGAGTCCCCAACTTCCACAGCGCAGCCGCCGCCCGGGCACGGACCGCCGAGTAGGCGTTGTCCATCATCGACTCGACGGCGTCGCTGGAATCGGGGTTCCCGAGTTCACCCAACGCTTCGAGGGTCGAGAAGACCAGACCGCGGGTGTTGACGAACTTCTGGATCTTCTTGGCCACTTCCGGATCGCCGCTCTTGCCCAGCGCAGCCACGGCGAACTTGCGATTCTCACCCCGCTCGGTGTCGAGCGCCTTGAGCAGACGCTCCTTGGACCAGTCCTGCTGGATCTGGCCCAACGCCTGGTAGGCCTCGTCCTGGTCCTGCTGCTCCTTCGAGGCCATCATCGCCTCGAGGGTCGGGGTCACCGCTTCGCGGTCCTGCTTGCCGAGGAAGACCAGCACGTCGACCCGGGTCGTTCCGATCAACTCGCCGAGCTTGCCCTTGAGCCACTCGCCGGCCTCGGCGTCCCCGAGCTTGTTGAGCGCCACCGCGGACTGCACCTGGATCGCACCCGCCTTGGTGTCGAACATCTCCTTGAGCTTGGCCTGGGCCTCCGGGAAGGGATCCTTGGCGATCGCCTCGGCGGCGCCGAGGGCCGCCTTGTACTTGGGCGCGTCCAGCCCCTCGATCATCAGCTGCCGGGCCAACGGAGCGCTGGAGCCCGAGGCGACCTGCATCGTGTACTTGCCGGCGTTATCCGGGTCCTTGTCCAGGGTCGCCCGCCAGGCCGATTCCGCCTTGCTTGCCACCGGGTCGCCGCCGGCGCAGGCCAGCATCATTCCCAGGGTCAACGAAAGAGCACACAAACAAACGGCCTTGAACTTCATCGCAATCTCCCGGATTGACTGAAATGGAGGGGAAGTATAGCAATCCCCGGGGTTTCGCGGCAGCCGCGGACCACCCGCCCGCGGTCCCGGGCCTCCCCTTTCGCCGGGAAGCGAAACAGACGGTATAGTTCCTGTTTGCACCGACTTCCGAGGAGTTCCTGTAGATGTTCCGGACCGCTCTGATCCCGGCCGCCCTGGTCCTCGCCGCTCTAGTCACCCCGCTGCCCGCCGCCGCTCAGGGGCCGACCCCCGAGGAGCTGGTCGAACAGGAGCGCCTGCGCACGGCGGTGCTCCAGGCGTTCGACGCGCTGGGGGAAGCATCCACTCCCGTCGAATATCAGGACCGCTTCGACCAGTCCCTCGAGGAGCTGATCGCCCTGGGCGAGCCGGTGGTCGACTTCCTGGTTCCCGAGATCGAGACCCCGGACCCGAGCCGTTTCTTTCTGGCGTCGTTGGCCGCCGCGCACATCGGCGGTGAACCGGTCTCCGATGCGCTGCGCATCGCCGTCGAGTCGGCCAATCAGGAGTCGGGCAAGATCCCGATGACCCGCATCGCCTGGGCCGGTTTCTGTCTCGCTCTGATGGGACACACCGACGGCCTGGACCTGATGGACGCCTACCGGCTGAAGTCGGCCCACATCGAGTTCGGCCGCGGACTGTCGGGACTCGAGATGGCCGCCGTGGTGCTGGGCGACAAGAGCGTGCCGCTCCTGCTCGACCAACTCGAGCGCTACAAGCAAGAGGAAGAGCTCAGCGACCGGCGCGTTCAGGTGATCAAGGCGTTGGCCCGTGTCGGGGCCCCTGCCGGGCGCAAGGCGGTGCTCGGACTGCTCGACGAAGAGAATCTGCTGGTGCGGGGTGCCGCCCTCGAAGCCATGGGCGCCCTGGGCAAACCCGAGGATGCCGCCGTGCTGATCGAGGCGATGGGAGACCCGCTCCCCCGCGCCCGGCTGTTGGCGGCCCGTGCCCTCGACGCGATCGACCCGGGCAAGCTGGACTCCAAGGCGGAGACCGCACTGCTGGGCCTGCTCGAGACCATGGAAGATCCCCAGATCCGGGTCTACATCTACCCGCTGGTCGCCGACACCCTCGGCGAACGGGCCCTTCCCCTGCTTCGTTCGGGCATGCAGCGCGCGGAACCCCTGGAGCGCGCCTCGGTGGTCCGCGGGGCCGTCAGCGTCGGCGACAAGGGCATCAACCTGGTACGTCTCGGCCTCAACGATCCGGGTTGGGCGGTGCGCATCGATTCCATCGACGGCCTGTTCGCCCTCGGTCACCCGAGCGCGGCGGACACGCTCCTGGGCATGCTGCGCCATCCCCACTGGGGTACCGCACAACGGGTCATGGCCACCCTGCTCGACAAGCGGGATCCCCGTCTCGCTCCCCGTCTGGCCTCGATGTTGATCCAGGAGGACGTGCCGAACTTCCGCCCCGACGGTGCGTCCATCGAACGGATCCGTTTCCTCAGCGACGCGCTGGTCACCTTGCGCTACTCCGCTCCCGCCGACGACCTGCTCCAGGCCGCCGAGACCATGCCTGACGCCGCGATCCAGATCCGGCTGCGGGACACGGCAGCGCAGTTGAAACAGATTGCCGAGCGTGGCGACGACGCCGACGCCTGGGCCTCCATGATCGGTAACGAGAACCCGGCGATGCACCGTCTGGCGCTGGAGCGCCTGATCGAGATCGACAGCACCGCATCCTTCGCCCATCTCGCCAAGGCTTTCGACTCCCTGGACCCGGAACTGCAGACCCACGTGTTGACCTGGGCCGCCCGCGGTCCCGCCGCGAATGCCGCAGAGCTCGCCCGGCGGGTGATCGACGACCCGGCGTATGACCGGGAGTCGAAACTCGCCACCCGGGATGCCGCGAACTGGCTGGCCCGGCGCATCGGCGGCAAGAAGATGGAAGCGTCGCTGGAAGGGGCGGCCCGCCGCACCCGGGGGCGCGACGCCACCGCTTTGCTGTACCTCGCCGTCCAGCGCGGCAAGAAAGCGCTACCGCTGCTGCGCGAGCTGCGCGGGCCGCGGATGGGACAGCCCCGTTCCTACAACGGCGTGGAGCAGGAACGCATCGACTGGGCGATCCGGCGGCTGGAGCGGGGGTTGGATCTCGACGAGATCGACGGATCCCCCGAGGAACTGTCGGCCTGGATCCGGTTCCAGGTCAGATAGCGGCGATCCGGTCGCTGCTCGAGGCGGCGTCGTCCTCCTCGGGGACGATCTCACCGTCACTGTAGGCGCGGTTGAACGCCTCGACGACCCGGTCATCCAGCGCGATGGACTTCAGCGAGTTGATCCGCGCGACGGCGGCCTCGAAGGTCATCGCCTCCTGGTAGGGGCGCTTGGTGGTCATCGCGTCGAAGGTGTCGGCGACGGCGATGATCCGGGCCATCAGCGGGATCTCCTCCCCCTTCAGACCGTCGGGATAGCCGCTGCCGTTGCAACGCTCGTGGTGATAGCGCAGCCCCGGAAGGATGCGCTTCATCTTCTTGATCGGCTCCATGATGTTGGCGCCGAGCACCGGGTGGGTCTTCATCACCGCGAACTCTTCGGGGGTCAACACACCCGGTTTCTTGAGGATCGAATCGTCGATCCCGATCTTGCCCACGTCGTGCAGCAGCGAGGAGACGTGAATCTCCTGGATCTCCGACTCGCTCAGGCCCAACCGCCGGGCCAGCAGGACCGAGTACTTGTTGACCCGCACCGAGTGACCCCGGGTGTAGGGATCCTTGGCATCGATCGCCTGGGCCAACGCGCGGATGGTGCCGAGGAACAGCTCGTTGTTCTCCTCGGCGGCCCGGCGCAACTTGCGGATGTAGCTCTCGAGGCGCGAGGCCATGGTGTTGAAGTTCTCGGCCAGCTCTCCGATCTCGTTGTTGGAGTGCACGATCGCCCGGGAGGTGAAGTCACCGGCGGCGAAGGCCCGCGAGGCGGCGGCGAGCCGGTTGATCGGGCTCGACAGCGTCTTGGCGAAGAACAGCGCGGCGAACAGCGCCATGGCGACCGCGGCCAGCGACCATGTCAGGGTGCTCTCGATCATGTTGGCCACGGGATGGTAGATCTGCTCCTGGCGCGCCTGGACGAAGATGCCCCAACCGCGTTCGGTGGTGGTGAACGAACCGATGAAACTCTCAGTCGCGCCGGCGTTCTGCAGATCGAAGGGGATCGTGCGGGCGTCCCGGCTCTGCAGGAATGCCTGCACCAGCGGAGAGCCCTCCAGGGGACTCTCCCCCGGCCGCACCTGTTGCAGGTTCGTGCTGGCGAAGGGGATGCCGTTGGTATCCAACGCGAACAGGGTGTGGGCCGAGCGCCGGGCCGCGACCTGGTTCCAGATATCCTCGAAATCGATCACCGTGGTGATCACGCCGCGGAACTTGTCGTGGGAGACCACCGGCGAGATGGCGACCAGCACCGTGCGGCGGGGTTCGCTGGAGGTCTCGAAGGGGGTGTTGAGCCGGGGTTGCGGGGCGCGCCCGGGACTCTGCTCGACGAGCTCCGCTCCGTAACGCAGCGCGGTCTCGAACAACTCCTCGGCCTCGGGGGGCACGCCGAAGCCGCCGACCTCGGTGCTGCGCTCCCGCAGGTCGGTGAACCGCACGTAGCGCATGCGCTCGTCGGTTCCTTCCTCGAGGACTCGGCGGATCCGTGACCCTTCGATCCGCGAGCGCCTGCCGAAGGCGGCGCCGAGAGCCTGGGCCAGCTGATGTTGCTGGGCGATGATCCCGTCGAGGTGAATATCGATCTCCCGGGAGACCGATCGAGCCAGCAGCAGCTGATACTCCTGCTGCGAGGTGGTCAGCGCCTCCCGGTTGATGTCGATCAACTTCCAGGCGGCGGCGGCCAGCGGGGCGAGCCCCACCACGGCGAGCATCGCCGCCATGGACAGGACGATGCGCCCACGGCGGATCGGCCGGGACCCACCGGATGGTTTCGCGCCCGCAGCAGGGGCGCCGGTGTTGCGATCGGTCACGAGACGCTGGGCTCCGCCATCAGAGAGCTTGCCGCAAGGATCCGGAAAAGCCGGACCTGAGTGCGAATATGGGCCCGGGCGGGGCCCCGCGCAAACCCTGGGAGGACTCCTTCCGGGCACCCCGAACCGGCCTGAAGTTGCGCTATACTAAGGACTTGTGGGGATCGGAGCCCGATCTCCCGACCGCGAATCGAGCCAACGGAGCGCCCTCTCACCCCCGTGATGCTGCACCTATATAACGCCGCGCTGTGGCCCGCCCGGGCAGCGGCGGCCATGTGGGCCCTGCTCCCGGGGGACGAAGCCCGGCGGGAAGAGGTGGCCCAGCGCCTGGTGCGGCACCTTCCCGAGGGGCGCTCAGGGGCGGTCTGGCTCCATGGAGCCTCGGTGGGTGAGGCCCGAATCGTCGGCAGTCTGGCCGCCCGCCTGGCCGCGGGTGATCCCCCTCCGCCGCTGGTGGTCTCCGCCACCACCCGCACCGGACGTTCACAGTTGCCGCGGGACGGGATCGAGGACGCCTTCTTTCTGCCCCTCGACTTCCCCGGCCTCCCGGGCAAGTTGATCGACGCACTACGGCCCGCCTGCCTGGTGCTGGTCGAAACCGAGCTCTGGCCCAACCTCCTGTCCGAGTCGTTGGCGCGCGGCCTTCCCGTAGGCGTCGTCAACGGGCGGCTGGCCCCGGAAAAGATGTCCCGCTACCGCCGCTTCGCCTCGCTCTACCGGCCGTTGCTCGGCGGCCTTCGCTTCGTAGGCGCCGCCTCGACCGCCGACGCCGACCGGTTTCACGAACTGGGCGTTCCCGCTTCAGTCGTGACGGTGACCGGCAACATCAAGTACGACCTTCCGGTGCCCCGTGTCGACGCCGGCGCACTGCGCCGCGAGTTGGCCATCGATGACCAACGCCCTGTGTTGGTCGCCGGGTCCACCGGAATCGGCGAAGAGCCCCAGATCCTGGATGCCTTCGCCGCGGTGCGGGAGCGCTATCCCACGGCGCTGCTGGTCCTGGCGCCGCGGCATGTGGAACGGGCTGCCGAGGTCGCCGGCATCTGCCGGGACCGGGGTCTGCGCTGCTGCACCCGCTCCAGCGGTCAGGCCGTCGGCGACGCAGACCTGCTGCTGGTCGACACCCTGGGAGAGCTCGGCCGGCTCTACGCCCTGGGACACGCCGCGTTCGTCGGAGGAAGCCTGGTGCCGGTCGGCGGACACAACCTGTTGGAGCCCCTGGTCGTGGGCACTCCGGTCCAGTTCGGCCCCCATACCATGCACTTCGAGCAACTGGCCGCGACGCTGATCGAGGCCGGGGCAGGATGCCGCATCGCCGACTCCGCGAGGCTGGCCGAAGAGTGGCTGGCCATTCTCGACGACCCCGCACGTGGTGAGGAGCAGCTTCGCGCCGCCCGGGCGTGCATCGAACGGGAACAGGGCGCCCTGGAGCGCAGCGTACAGCTGGTGCGCGCTGCCATTCTCTCGGCGAGGGTTCATTGAGCCTGCTCTCCTGGACCTACGCCGGTCTCATGCGCTGGCGCAATCGCCGCTACGACCGGCCCGAGCGGGTGACCCGGGTCGGTGTCCCGGTGTTGAGCGTCGGCAATCTATCGGTCGGCGGCACCGGCAAGACGCCGATGGTCTGCTGGATCGTCAGGCTCTTGGCCGAACGCGGCCACCGGCCGGCGGTGGTCAGCCGCGGGTACCGGGGTAAGGCAGGAAAAGGGCCGCTGCGGGTTTCCGACGCTGAGGGCATCCACAGCACCGCCGAGATCGCCGGCGACGAACCCTACATGTTGGCCCGGATGCTTCCGGGCGTCCCGGTGGTCGTCGGCTCCGACCGCATCGCCGGCGCGCGGGAAGCGATCGCCGCGGGAGCCGACGGCATCGTGCTGGATGACGGGTTTCAGCATCGCCGGCTGGGCCGGGACCTGGATATCGTGCTCCTGGACGCGAACAAGCCCTTCGGCAACGGCCGCGTGCTGCCTGCGGGCACCCTGCGGGAACCTCCCGAGGGCCTGTCCCGGGCCGGAGTCATCGTCTTGACCCGAAGCGAACAGGCGCCGTCGCCGGGGTTGCTCTCCCGGATCGCGACGCTGGCTCCGGGAGTCCCCTGCCTGACCTCCCGGCATCGTTCCGCCGGACTGGTCGACGCCGCCGGACGTGAGGTCGAAGCGCCCGCCCGGGCACTTGCCTTTTGCGGCATCGCCCAACCGGCGGCATTTCGCCGGAGCCTCGAGCAGGCGGGTGTCGACCTGGTTTCGTTTCACGACTACCCCGACCATCATGCCTATCGGGACGCCGAGCTCGAAGCACTGGCCCGGAGCTGCCGGGAGCTCGACGTGCCGGCGATCACTACCGAAAAGGACCGGGCGCGGATGACGAAAGCGATGGGCCTGTTCCCCGAAGGCCAACCTCTGGCGCTTCGGATCGAGATCGCCTTCGAAGACGACACGCCGCTGCGTCGCGCCCTGGAACGTTCCATGGGGGCGCCCCGATGAATCCGATCCGCGCCCGGGTCGAGATCGCCGCCTACTGGAGCGCGGTCGCGGTAGCCCGCACCCTGCCCGCCGGCGCCCTTCGCGTGTTCGGCAACATCCTGGGCTCGGCGATGTACCGTCTCGACGGGCGCCACCGCCGGATCGCCCTGGACAACCTGAACCAGGCGTTCGGCGAGACCCTCCCCGAGACCGAAGCCCGGGACCTGGTCAAGGCCTGCTGGCGGCACTTCAGCAACGTGACCCTCGGCATTTTGGCCCTGGAGAAGTTCGGCAACGAGGCCTTCCGCCGCCGGCACATCGTGGTCGAGGGCGCCGAGCACGTGCGCGAGGCCCACGCCCGGGGAAAGGGGGTCCTGCTGTTCTCCGGTCACTTCGGCCACTGGGAACTGCTGGCGCTGACTCACGGGTTCCACTTCGACGGCATTCCCCTCTCGGTGGTGGCCCGCCCGCTGGACAACCCGCTGCTGGAACCGCTGCTGTCCCGCATCCGGGGCCTCTCGGGCTCTTCGGTGATCTACAAGCGGAACGCCGCCCGTGAGATGATGCGGGAGCTTCGGCAGGGAAACGCGATCGGCATCCTGATCGACCAAGATGCCCGGGGTGACGGCGTGTTCGTGCCCTTCTTCGGGCGGCCCGCATCGACCACTCCGAGCCTGGCGTTGCTGGCCATCCGCACCGGGGCGGCGGTGGTCCCGATGGCCTGCGAGCCCGATGGAGACCGCTACCGTATTCGCTACGAGGCTCCGGTCGAGTTCGAGCGAAGCGAAGACCGCAAGGAAGACGTGGTGCGTTTGACCGCTCGCTGTACGGCAATCCTGGAGGGCTGGATCCGCAGGCAGCCCTCCCACTGGCTGTGGATGCATCGCCGCTGGAAGACCGAGCCCCCGGCCAAGGGCGCAGAGGAGAACTCTTGAGCGGAACGGTTCTGCAACTTGATGCCCTGCTTCGTCTGGTTGACGGCTTCGACGGCCGCCGCCTGGCGGTGCTCGGCGACTTCGTCGTCGATGAGTTCGTCCAGGGGGATATCGCCCGGGTCTCCCGGGAAGCGCCGGTGTTGATCCTGGACTACCGGGGAACCACGGTGGTTCCCGGCGGCGGCGGCAACACCGTGGCAAACCTGCGCGCGCTGGGCGCGGACCCACGCCCTGTCGGTGTCGTCGGCCGGGACGCATCGGGGGACCGTCTGATCGCCGCCCTTGCCGAACTCGGCGTGTCGACCAGTTCGATCCTGCGCGAGCGCAGCTACGTGACCCCGGCCAAGAGCCGGATCCTCGCCGGGGGCATCCACACCCGCCGGCAACAGATCGTGCGCCTCGATCGGGGCGAACCCGGCCGCAGCTTCTCCCCTGCCCTCCAGCAGCGAATCGTCCGCAAGCTGGAGAAGGTCGCAGCCCGCGCCGACGGCCTTGTGGTCGCCGACTACGGCTACGGCTCGGCGACCCCCGAAATCGTGGGCGCCCTGGGAAAGCACGGCCTGCAGCTGACCGTCGATTCCCGCGGACGCATCCTGGACTACCCCGGCGGCGCCGCCTGCACGCCCAATCAGGAGGAGGTCGAGATCGCCGTCGGCTCCGGCCCGCTTCACGACGACGAGTCGGTTCGTCGCGCGGGAGCCCGCATGTTGCGGCGCTCGGGACACGGCGCGGTGTTGATGACCCGGGGTGCCAAGGGCATGTGCCTGTTCGAACCCCGCAAAAAACCGTTGACCATTCCCGCCTTCGGCTCCGACGAGGTCGCCGACGTGACCGGCGCCGGAGACACAGTCACCGCCGTGTTCTCGTTGGCGCGGGCGGCTGGAGGTAGCTTCTCCGAGGCCGCGGCCCTGGCCAACATCGCGGCGGGGTTGGTCGTGATGAAGGCGGGCACCGCCACGATCTCCGCCGGCGAGATTCGTCAGGCCCTGCTCGAGGAGCAACCATGATCCTGCCCGAAGAAAAGATCCTCGAGCGGCCCCGGCTGATCGACCGGCTCGAGGCCGATCGCGCCGAGGGCCGCACGGTGGCCCTGGCCAACGGCCTGTTCGATCTGCTTCACGTCGGCCACCTGCGCTACCTGCTGGGTGCCTGCGCCGAGGCGGACCGCCTGGTGGTGGCGGTCAACGCAGACGCCTCCGCCCGGGCGCTCAAGGGACCGGACCGGCCGATCGTGCCGGACCACGAACGGGCGGAGCTGCTGGCCGGGTTCGCCTGCGTCGACTACGTCACCGTGTTCGAGGAGCTGGATGTGGAGCCGCTCCTGCGCAGCCTACGGCCCGATGTTCACTGCAAGGGTACCGACTACACCGTGGAGACCCTGCCCGAGGCCGCCCTGGCCCGCACTCTGGGCATACGGGTCGCCATCGTCGGCGACCCGAAGAACCACGCGACCCGGGAGATGATCAAGAAGCTGCGGGGAAGCGACTAGCCTCCCCTGCCGGCTACCCGCCCGCCTGCTCCTCGCTGAGGGGCACTCCCTCGTAGATCTCCTGGAGGGAGCGGACCTCGAGCCGGCCGCTCTGCATCGCCCGCAGCGCTTCCACCGCGGCGTGGGCCCCCGAGAGGGTCGTGATCAACGGCACCCCGCGCAGGGTTGCCGCTCTGCGCATCTCCCTCTCGTCGGCGTAGGAATCGCCGCCGAACGGGGTATTGATGATCAACTGGATCTCGCCGTTCTTGATCAGGTCGACGACGTTGGGCCGCCCCTCACTGATCTTGTGCACGATCCGGCTGGAGATCCCGTGCTCTTCCAGCGCCTCGGCGGTGCCGCGGGTCGCCACAAGGGTGAAGCCGAAGGCTGCGAGCCCCCGGGCGATCGGGACCGCGTTCTCCCGGTCGTTGGCGTTGACCGAGATGAAGGCGGAACCGTGGGCCGGAAGACTCGAACCCGCCGCCATCTGCGCCTTGCCGAAGGCCATGCCGAAGTCCTGGGCCACCCCCATCACCTCGCCGGTGGAGCGCATCTCCGGGCTGAGCACCGGGTCCACCCCGGCGAACTTGATGAAGGGGAAGACCGCCTCCTTGACGAAACACCCGTTGAGCGGCGGCTCCTCGGTCAGGCCGAGTTCCTTGAGGGTCTTGCCCACCATCAGGCGCGCTGCGATGCCCGCCAGGGGTACGCCGGTCGCCTTGGCCACGAAGGGGACGGTGCGGCTGGCCCGCGGGTTGACCTCGAGTACGTAGAGCACGTCGTCGCGAATGGCGAACTGCACGTTCATCAGGCCGCGGACGCCGAGGGCCAGGGCCAGCTTGCGGCTGTACTCACGGATCAGATCCAGCTTGTCCCGCACCACCGGGTGGTAGGGCGGCAGCACGCAGGCGGAGTCGCCGGAGTGGACCCCGGCCTCCTCGATGTGCTGCATGATGCCGGCGACCACCACGTCCTCGCCGTCGCACAGGGCATCGACGTCCACCTCGAACGCGTCCTCGAGGAAGCGGTCCAGCAGCACCGGATGCTCCGGCGACGCCTCCACCGCCTTGCGCATGGTGTCGGCAAGTTCATCCTCGCTGTAGGTGATGAACATCGCCCGGCCGCCGAGCACATAGGAGGGGCGCACCAGGACCGGGTACCCGATCCTCTTGCACGCCTCCCGCGCCTCGTCCAGGGAACGGGCGGTGCCCCATTCCGGCGCCGGAATCTCGAGCTTGCGCAACAACTCACCGAAGCGGTTGCGGTCCTCGGCCAGGTCGATGGAGTCCGGCGAGGTGCCGAGAATCTTGACGCCCTGCTCCTGGAGCGGAATCGCCAGGCCCAGCGGGGTCTGTCCGCCGAACTGCACGATCACTCCCTCGGGCTTCTCGTGCTCGACGATGCGCAGCACGTCCTCGAGGGTCAGCGGCTCGAAGTACAGCCGGTCGGAGGTGTCGTAGTCGGTAGACACCGTCTCCGGGTTGCAGTTGACCATGATCGTCTCGATCCCCTCGTCGCTCAGGGCGAAGGACGCATGGCAACAGCAATAGTCGAACTCGATCCCCTGTCCGATACGGTTGGGCCCACCGCCGAGGATCATTACCTTCTTGCGGTCGGTGGGCTCTGC
The DNA here is from genome assembly GCA_001664505.1 of Acidobacteria bacterium Mor1. Taxonomy (GTDB): domain Bacteria; phylum Acidobacteriota; class Polarisedimenticolia; order Polarisedimenticolales; family Polarisedimenticolaceae; genus Mor1. Next base: position 406,588 of record CP011806.1, on the reverse strand, counting down.
CTCGTCCTCTTCCTCGTAGGTCGAGTAGAGATAAGGGGTCAGCGCCTCGAACTCGGCGGCGCAGGTATCGACCCGCTTGTACACCGGCACGATGCCGAGCTCCTTGCGGCGCTCCCGCACGTCGGATTCGCTGACGTCGAGCAGATGGGCCAGCTGAATGTCGGAGAAGCCCCAGCGCTTGGCCCGCCGCAGCAGCGACTCGGGCAGCGCCGCGAAGCTGAAGGAACGCAGACGGCCTTCGAGGTCGACCAGTTCCTCGATCTGGCGCAGGAACCAGGGGTCGACGCCGGTGATCGACGCGATGCTGTCGACCCGCATGCCGCACTGGATCGCGTAGCGGATCCAGAAGATCCGTTCCGGAGTCGGCTGAATCAGCTTCTCCCGCAGCCGGGTCTCGTCGAACTGGTCCTTGCCGTCGGCGCCGAGGCCGGCGCGGCCGATCTCGAGGGAGCGCAGGCTCTTCTGCAGCGCTTCCTTGAAATTGCGGCCCATGGACATCGCCTCGCCCACCGACTTCATCTGGGTGCCGAGGACCGGGCTGGCGCCGGGGAATTTCTCGAAGGCCCAGCGAGGCGCCTTGACCACCACGTAGTCCAACACCGGCTCGAAGGATGAGGGGGTCGTGCCGGTGATGTCGTTGGGGATCTCATCCAGGGTGTAGCCCACCGCGAGCTTGGCGGCGATCTTGGCGATGGGGAACCCGGTGGCCTTGGAAGCCAGCGCCGACGAGCGGGAGACCCGCGGGTTCATCTCGATCACGACCATACGGCCGGTCTTCGGATCGACGGCGAACTGGATGTTCGATCCCCCGGTCTCGACCCCGATGGTGCGGATCACCTGGATCGCGGCGTCCCGCATCGCCTGGTATTCCTTGTCGGTCAGGGTCTGGGCCGGCGCCACGGTGATCGAGTCTCCGGTGTGCACCCCCATGGCGTCGAAGTTCTCGATCGAGCAGATCACGACGACGTTGTCGTTGAGATCCCGCATCAACTCGAGTTCGTACTCCTTCCAGCCGAGCACCGATTCCTCGATCAGCACCTCGGTGGTCGGGCTCTGGTCCAGCCCGCTCTGTACGATCTCCTCGAACTCGTCGATGTTGTACGCGGTTCCGCCGCCGCTGCCCCCCAGGGTGAAGGAGGGGCGGATGATCACCGGGAAGCCCAGCTCGGTCAGGTGCTCGCGAGCCTCGGCCAGGGTATGGACCACGGCGCTGCGAGGGGTATCGAGGCCGATCCGCGTCATCGCGTTCTTGAACTCTTGCCGGTCCTCGGCCATCCGGATCGCCGACAGCTTGGCGCCGATCAGCTCCACGCCGGTATCCGCGATGGTGCCCCGCTCGCCCAGCGCCATCACCAGGTTGAGGGCGGTCTGACCACCCACCGTGGGAAGAATCGCGTCGGGCTGCTCGCGGCGAATGATCTGCTCGACCACCTCGGGAGTCAGCGGCTCCACGTAGGTGCGATCGGCCAGCGCCGGGTCGGTCATGATGGTGGCCGGGTTGGAGTTGACCAACACCACCTCGTAGCCCTCCTCGCGGAGCGCCTTGCAGGCCTGGCTACCGGAATAGTCGAACTCGCAGGCCTGGCCGATCACGATCGGTCCGGACCCGACAATCAAGATCCTGTGGATATCGGTGCGCTTGGGCACTCCCTCTCCCCCGTCGTAGTGAGTCCCGCAGGCTGCTGCCTACCCGAAGCAGGCTTCTTGCCTACACATGCTGCCTTCAAAAAAAACAGGAGCCTGAAACAGGCTCCTGTTCAAAATCATTCGGTTGGACAATGAATCCGCCAATCGTCAGGCGTCCTTGGACGACGACGCATCCTTGCCCTGCTCCTCGGCGTCGGCCTCGCCGGCGCTGGCGATCTCGGCATCGACCAACTCGATCAGCGCCATCTCGGCGTTGTCCCCCCGGCGGGGTCCGAGCTTGATGATGCGGGTGTACCCCCCGGGCCGCTGCGCGTAGCGCGCGGACAGGGTGTCGAACAGCTTGGCCACCGTGTCGCGGTTGTGGATCTCACGAAGCACCAGCCGGCGCGCGTGAAGCGTTTCCCGCTTGGCCATGGTGACCAGTTTCTCGGCGTAGGGGCGGAGCTCCTTCGCCTTGTGCAGGGTCGTGCAGATACGCTCCTTGTCGAACAGCTCGTTCGAAAGGTTGCGCAGCAGCGCCTTGCGGTGCTCGGAGGTACGTCCGAGCTTTCTTCCCTGTACGCGGTGTCTCATCGATTTATCCTCGGAACCGGTCCCCCGGCCCCCGTCGAATCACCCCCCGAGCCCGAGGCCTAGGGGAACCTCGCACGCAGCTTCTTGGGGTCGATGTCCATTCCGAGCGACAGCCCCATCTCGGCGAGAATGTCCTTGATTTCGTTGAGCGACTTGCGGCCGAAGTTCTTGGTCTTCAGCATCTCGGCTTCGGTCCGGGTGACCAGGTCGCCGATGGTCTTGATGTCGGCGTTCTTGAGGCAGTTGTAGGACCGGACCGACAACTCCAGCTCGTCCACCGAGCGGCCGAGGGTCTCGAGCAGACGCTCGTCCTCGCTCGTCGGGAAGTCGAGCTCTTCCTCCGGCGACTCTTCGAAGTTAATGAAGATCGCCATGTGGTCTTTGAGCAGCTTGGACGCCTGGGCGATGGCATCCTGGGGAGCCAGCGCACCGGTGGTCCAGACCTCGAGGGTCAGCTTGTCGTAGTCGGTGGTCTGCCCCAGTCGGGCATCCTCGACGGTGTAGTTGGCCTTGCGCACCGGCGAGTGCACCGAGTCGATCGGGATGTACCCGATGCCCAGATCCTCGTCGAAGTTGCGGTCGGCGGTCACGTAGCCGCGGCCACCCTTGACCCGCAGCTCCATGGTCAGCTTGCCCTCTTCGGACAAGGTGGCCAGCGGGATCTCGCGGTTCAACACCTCGATGCCGGGGCCTCCGGTGAGGTCGGCGGAGGTCACCGTGCCCGGGCCCTCGGCGGTGAGGGTCAGGGTTTCGGGGTGATCGCTATGGATGCGTAGCGGAACCTTCTTCAGGTTCAGGATGATGTCGGTGGTGTCCTCGACCACTCCGGGCACCGAGGAGAACTCGTGGAGCACTCCGTCGATCTTCACCGCCGTGACCGCCGCTCCCTCGAGGGACGAGAGCAGAATCCGGCGAAGCGCGTTGCCGATGGTGGTTCCGAAACCACGCTCGAACGGCTGAGCACTGAACTTGCCGTAGCTTTCGGTCAGCGTGTCGCGATCGACTTCAAGCCGCTTGGGACGCTGAAAACCCTTCCAAAGCATCCAGACCCTCCTGATTACTTCGAGTAAAGCTCGACGATCAACTGTTCCTGGATCGGCATGGTCACGTCCTCACGAGTGGGGAGCGCCTTGACCGTGCCCTTGAAGGCCGCCTGGTCCAGCTCGAGCCACGGGGGGATGCCCCGGCCCTGAGCGGTGTCGAGGCAGACCTGGATCTCCTCGTTCTTGCGGCTGGCCTCGCTGAGGGTGATCTCGGTTCCGGGCTTCAGCGAAGCCGACGGGATATCGAGCCGGCGACCGTTCACCTGGAAGTGGCCGTGAGCCACCAGCTGCCGCGCCATCGCCCGGGAAGAGGCGAAGCCGAGCCGGTAGACCACGTTATCCATGCGCAGCTCGAGCAGACGGAGGAGGTTCTCACCCGTGATGCCCTTGCTCGACGCGGCCTTGGCGAAGTAGTTGCGGAACTGGCGCTCGAATACGCCGTACATCCGCTTGACCTTCTGCTTCTCACGAAGCTGAATGCCGTAGCCCTGAATCTTCTGGCGACGACGTCCGTGCTGACCGGGCGCATACCCGCGACGCTCGAACGCGCACTTTTCCTTGAAGCAACGATCCCCCTTGAGGAACAGCTTCATGCCTTCGCGACGACAGAGCCTGCATACGGCCCCTGCGTGTCTAGCCATGCTCCGAGTCTCCTGCGCTCAATCAGACGCGCCGCCGCTTGGGCGGACGGCAACCGTTATGCGGAATGGGGGTGACGTCGCGGATCGACTTGACGTCGATACCACAGGCCTTCAGCGCACGAACCGCCGATTCACGGCCGCCGCCGGGGCCCTTGACCCGCACGTCGACGGAGCGCACTCCGTTTTCGCGAGCGGCGCGGCCGGCCACCTGGGCCGCGGTCTGGGCGGCAAAGGGCGTGCCCTTACGCGAACCCTTGAATCCCTGACCCCCGGCGGACGCCCAGCAAACGGTGTCCCCGGTCGGATCCGAGATGGTCACGATGGTGTTGTTGAACGTTGCGTGAACGTGAGCCACCCCGTGAGGGACGTTCTTGCGTTCACGACGGGCCGGTTTCTTGGCCCCTTTTTGCGCCTTTGCCATGGTTCCCAGAGCTCCTTAGCGTGTCGCCTTCTTCTTGCCCGCGATCGCCCGGCGAGGGCCACGGCGGGTGCGCGCGTTGGTGTTCGTGCGCTGTCCGCGGCACGGCAGGTTGCGGCGGTGCCGCATTCCGCGGTACGAGCCGTTCTCAATCAGGCGCTTGATGTCCAGGGCGATCGCCTTGCGCAGGTCACCCTCGACCCGCCCTTCCTGGTTGATCACCCGGGTGATGCGCAGCACCTCGTCGTCGGACATATCCCGCACGCGGATGGCCCGATCGACCTTGGCCTTCTCCAGGATGTCGACCGCACGGGCACGCCCGATACCGAAGATGTAGGTCAGTCCGATTTCCACCCGCTTGTTGGGCGGCAAATCCACACCGGAAATTCGAGCCACGACTCATCCCTCCGCCGGCAGCGGCCGGCTTTCCCTGAATACGGGGCGCTCAGCCCTGACGCTGCTTGTGCTTCGGGTTCTCGCAGATAACGCGCACGATCCCCTTGCGCCGGATGACCTTGCACTTATCACACATTTTCTTGACGGATGCCCGCACCTTCATGACACGTCCCCTGAACTACTTGTAGCGGTACACAATCCGACCGCGAGTCAGATCGTACGGAGAGAGTTCGACCAGCACCTTGTCGCCGGGCAGGATACGGATGAAATGCTTCCGCATCTTGCCGGAGATATGGGCCAGGACCCGGTGTTCGTTCTCGAGCTCCACCCGGAACATCGCATTGGGCAGCGGCTCGACCACCGTAGCCTCGACCTGAATGGCCTCTTCTTTCGCCATACGTTCTCTATCCTCCGTTGCTGCCCGAGAGTTGACCCAGAATCCTGGGACCGTCCTCGGTAACGGCAACACACATCTCGAAATGAGCGGAACGGCTTCCGTCCCGCGTTCGGGCGGTCCAGCCATCCGACGCGCTCAGCAGCACGTCGGGGCCACCCGCGTTGACCATCGGCTCGATGGCCAACACCATCCCGGCCTGGAGCCGCTCGCGGCGGCCGGGAGCTCCGAAGTTGGGCACCTGGGGATCTTCGTGGAGCCGCGCTCCGATCCCGTGCCCGACGAACTCACGCACGACCGAGAAGCCGTGCCCCTCGACGTGGGTCTGCACCGCGTGGCCGATGTCGGACACCCGGTTCCCGACCTTGGCCTGGGCGATCCCCTTCTTCAGGGATTCCCGGGTCACGTCGAGCAGCCGGCGGCTCTCCTCGGAGATGTCGCCGACGGGGAAGGTCCGAGCCGAATCGCCGTAGTAGCCCTTGTAGACGACACCGCAATCGACCGAGAGGATGTCCCCCTCGCTCAACACGGTCTTTTCCGAGGGCACGCCGTGGACGATCTCGTCGTTGAGCGAGACGCACACCGTTCCGGGGAAGGGACTGCCGTCCCCCGGGTGCGGGTAGCCCTTGAAGGCCGCCTTGGCCCCTGCCGAGCGGATCATGTCTTCGGCCATGCGATCCACGTCCATCGTGGTCATCCCCGGTTCGAGCTTGCGCTCGACCTCTTCGAGGACATCCCAGATGATGCGGTTCGCCTGCTGCATGATGTCGATCTCGGCAGACGATTTCAGTACCAGGCTCAAACTTCTTCCAGTCCTTGTTGCAAACGTTCAAAGACGGCATCGGGATCCCCCGTGCCGTCGATTTCCACCAAGAGTCCGCGCTCGGCGTAGGCCGAAGCGACCGGCTCCGTAAGCTCGGCGTAGACCCCCAGCCGCTCCCGGATCACCTCTTCGGCATCGTCGGGACGCTGGATCAAGGCCGTACCGCAGGAGTCGCAAACGCCCGGCGACTTCGGCGGGTGGCTCTCGACGTGGTAGACCTCACCGTTCTGCGGGCAGACACGCCGTCCACCCAGGCGCCGCACGATTTCCTGCTCCGGCGCCACGAGCACGAACACCCGGTCGAGGACGACCCCCAACCGGCCCAAGACATCGTCGAGGATCGAGATCTGAGCCACCGTGCGCGGGAAGCCGTCGAGCACGAAGCCGTCGCGGGCGTCGGGCTTGGCCAGCCGCTCGGCGATCAGATCGCCCATTACCTCGTCGGGGACCAGTTTTCCGGCATCCACGAACTCGCGAGCCTTGCGGCCAACCGCGGTGCCTTCGCGCATGCCCTGCCGCAGGATGTCCCCGGTGGAGACGTGCGGCACGCGCAGCGAGTCGGTCAGGCGAACTGCCTGGGTCCCCTTTCCCACTCCCGGGGGGCCGATAAACACCAGCCTCACGGGCGTAAAGCCCTCATGATAGCAGAGTTGCGCCGTTCCGCCATCAGGCTAGCCCCGCCGTCCCTTGATCCGGGTGCCCTTCATGAAGCCTTCGTAGTGGCGCATGATCAGCTGGGACTCGATCTGCTGGACCGTGTCCATGGCAACGCCGACGACGATGAGCAGCGAAGTTCCGCCGAAGAAGAACTTCACGCCCAGACCCGTGGTGATGAAATCGGGCAGGATCCGGTCGAGGTACGGGCCCACGCCGGGCAGCAACTGCACCCGGAACCCGCTGATCAGGAACATCGGCAGGATGCTGATCAGACCCAGGTAGACCGACCCGGCGAAAGTAAGGCGAGTAAGAATCTGGTCAATGTACTCGGCGGTGCGCTTGCCCGGGCGGATCCCCGGGATGAAGCCACCGTACTTCTTCATGTTGTCTGCCTGGTCCATCGGGTTGAAGATGATGGACACGTAGAAGAAGCAGAAGAAGACGATCGCCGCGAAGTAGAGCAGCGCGTACAGGGGCGCCGAGTAGTCGATCTGCCGCAGGATCTCCTGGATCCAGCCGACGTTGGCCAGGGCCGGAATCGTCCCCAGGGTGCTCGGAATCGCCAGCACCGAGGAGGCGAAGATCACCGGGATGACGCCGGCGCTGTTCACCCGCAGGGGCATGTAGGTCGAGGAGCCGCCGTAGACCCGGCGCCCAACCACCCGGCGGGCGTACTGGATCGGGATGCGGCGCTGAGCCCGCTCGACGAACACGATGGCGGCGATGACCGCGACCATCAGAATGATCAGCAGCAGCACCTGGATGGCGTTGAGCGTGCCGCTCTTGAGATCCTGGACGGTGCTGATGATCGCGCCCGGCAGTCCGACGACGATGCCGGCGTAGATGATCAGCGAAATACCGTTGCCGATGCCCCGTTCGGAGATCTGCTCACCGAGCCACATCAGGAAGGCGGTTCCGGTGGTGAGGGTCAGGACGGTCATCAGGCGGAAGGACCAGCCCGGGTTCAGCACGATCTGGCCGGCGGTGCCGGAACTCATGCTCTCCAGCAGGAGCGCGATACCGAAGCCCTGGACGACCGAAAGGACCACCGTCCCGTAGCGGGTGTACTGGGTGATCTTCTTGCGCCCGGCCTCGCCTTCCTTGCTGAGCTTCTCGAGATAAGGCCACACCACCGTCAGTAGCTGCAAGATGATCGACGCGGTGATGTAGGGCATGATGCCGAGGGCGAAGATCGTCAGGTTGGCGAAGTTGCCCCCCGAGAACAGATCGACGAAGCCGAGAATGCTGCCCGCATTCTGCTCGAACATCGTGCGCAGGGCGTCCTTGTCGATCCCCGGGGTCGGAATGTGACTTCCGATCCGGTACACCCCGAGCATCCCGAACGTGTAGAGAATCCGGCGCCGCAGCTCCGGGATGCTCCAAATGTTCTTGAACGCGTCCATCATGGTCTAAGGATCTCCCGCGAATCGTTCGGCTACTTACCGAGGACTTCGGCCTTGCCGCCGGCCGCTTCGATCTTCTTGGCGGCGGCGCCGGTGAACTTGTGGGCCTTCACGTTGAGCGAGACCTTCAGTTCGCCGTTCCCCAGGATCTTGATGTCCTGCTTGCCCTTCCGGACGAGTCCGGCGGCCAGCAGGGTCTCGGGGGTCACTTCGGACCCGGCCTCGAACCCGTTCAGCCGGTCGATGTTTACGGTGCGGAATTCCTTGCGGAAGATGTTGACGAATCCCCGCTTGGGAAGACGCCGGTGCAGCGGCATCTGGCCACCCTCGAAGCCACGCTTCGCCGAGTAGCCGCTGCGCGACTTGGCACCCTTGTGTCCGCGTCCCGCGGTCTTGCCCAGGCCGGAGCCCGGACCACGGCCGACCCGCTTGCGGTTGCGGCGCGAACCCGCGGCAGGCCGCAGGTTGTGCAGCCCCATTCCGCCTTCAGGCTGGGCTTGCTGTTCGCTCTGGTCACTCATCACTTAGTTCCTCGCGGCTCAGGCCTGAGCGTCTTCGGTCACCTCGACGAGGTGCGTGACGGTCTGGACCATCCCGCGCACCTGCGGGTTGTCCGGGTGAACCACCTCACGGCCGATCTTGGTCAGACCGAGCGCGCGCAAGGTGCGCTTCTGATTTTCGCTGAAACCGATCCCGCTCTTGATCTGGCGGACCCGGATCTTCTTGTCGCCGGCGTCGCTCATTGCGCCATCTCCTGCTGGATTTCCTCGAGCTCCTTGCCGCGGGTGCGAGCGATCTGCTTGGGGCTCTTGAGGCTGGTCAGGCCCTGCATGGTGGCGCGCAGCACGTTGTAGTGGTTCGAGGAACCGAGGGACTTGCAGAGAATGTCCTGGATGCCTGCCGACTCCATGATCGCGCGGACCGCACCGCCGGCGATCACGCCGGTACCCTCGGAGGCGGGCTTCATCAGCACGCTGCCCGCGCCGTGACGGCCGATGATCGGATGCGGGATCGTCGAGCCCAGCATCGGCACGCGCACCATGTTCCGCTTGGCCTGGTCGACCCCCTTGGAGATCGCCGCCGGAACTTCGCGGGCCTTGCCCATGCCGAAGCCGACCTTGCCCTTGCCGTCGCCAACCACGACCAGCGCTGCGAAGGAGAAGTTCTTACCCCCCTTCACCACCTTGGTGACGCGGTTGATATTGACGACCTGTTCCCTCAGATCACTCTGTTCCTGTCTCACTGACTACCTCCCGCCTAGAACTTCAAACCGCCTTCGCGGACGGCATCGGCGAGCGCCTTGATACGCCCGTGGTACAGAAACCCGCCACGATCGAACACGATGGATTCGATCCCGGCTTCCTTGAGCTTTTCGGCAATGCGCCCACCGACGGCCTTGGCCGCATCGATGTTGCCGCCGTTCTGGGACTTGGCGCGCATGTCCGAATCCCTGGAGCAGCAGGCGGCGATGGTCTTGCCGAGATCGTCGTCGATCGCCTGGGCGTAGATGTGCTTCGAGCTGCGGTAGACCGCCAGACGCGGCCGGGCCGCGGTGCCCCGCACCTTCTTGCGAATCCGGTACTGAATACGCTGTCTGATTGCTGGATCCATGACTTCCTCTGTGCCCGGCGCTACTGCGCGCCGCTCTTGCCGGCTTTCTTGCGCAGCTGCTCGTCGGCGTAGCGCACACCCTTCAGCTTGTAGACATCCGGCGGACGCAGGGCCCGCATCTCCGCGGCGACCTGACCGACCTGCTGGCGATCGGCGCCGGTCACGGTGATCAGGGTGTTCTTGTCAATGGCCACCTTGATGCCTTCCGGGATCGGGAACTCGATCGGATGGCTGTAGCCCAGCGCGAACACGACGTTCTTGCCCTTGACGTCGGCGCGGTATCCCACACCGTGGATCTCCAGGTCCTTCTTGAAACCGGCGGTGACGCCGGTGACCGCGTTCTGGATCAGAGCGCGGGTCAGACCGTGGAGCGCCTTCTGCGATTTGCTGTCGTCGCGGCGCTTGATGATCACCGCGCCGTCTTCCTGGGAGACGGTCATGCCGTCCGGGATCGCCTGTTCGAGAGTCCCGTTGGGGCCCTTGACGGTGATCTTGCCGTCGGCCAGCGTCACCTGCACGCCGGAGGCGATGGTGACGGGCTGTTTTCCGATGCGCGACATGGTTCCTCCCCGCCTACCAGATGTTGACCAGCACTTCGCCGCCGATTCCACTCTGGCGACAGGCCTGGCCGGTCATCACGCCGCGAGAGGTCGAGAGGATCGTCACCCCCAGGCCTCCCAGCACGCGCGGGATTTCGTCTTTTCCGCAGTAGACCCGGCGACCGGGCTTGCTGACACGCTCCAGACCCGTGATCGTGTGTTGACCGCCGGGCCCGTACTTCAACTCGACGTTGATGATGCCCTGGCGGTCATCGTCCTCGACCGAGTAGCCCTGGATGTAGCCCTCGTCGCGGAGGATCTTGACGATCGACTCCTTCATCTTGCTCTTCGGCACACGAAGGGCCTTGTGCTTCGCGGTCTGCGCGTTGCGGATGCGGGTCAGCAAATCGGCAATGGGATCCGTCATGCTCATGTTCTGCTCTGCTCCGTCAGTTCTTCCGGAAGGGCATCCCGAGTTCTGCCAGGAGGAAGCGGGCTTCCTCGTCGGTCTGGGCGTTGGTCGCGATACAGACGTTCATGCCCTTGACCTTCTGGACCTTGGCGAAGTTGATCTCGGGAAAGATCAACTGATCGCGAACACCGAGGGTGTAGTTGCCGCGGCCGTCGAAGGCCTTGGCGGACACGCCGCGGAAGTCGCGAACCCGGGGAAGCGCGAACGAGATCAGGCGGTCGAGGAACTCGTACATCCGCACGCCCCGCAGGGTGACCCGGCAACCGATCTTCATTCCGGCGCGCAGCTTGAAGTTCGCGATCGACTTCCGGGCGGTGGTCACCGCCGGGCGCTGGCCGGTGATCGTCGCCAACTCCTCGACCGCCTGGTCGAGCAGCTTGGAATCTGCGATCGCCTCGCCCATGCCCATGTTGACCACGACCTTGGTGACCTTCGGGATGGCCATCACCGACGAGTACTCGAACTTCTTGTGAAGCGCGGGTGCCACGTCCTGCTTGTACTTTTCAGCCAGCCTGCTCATCTCGTCCTCACTTCTTCTTGTCGAGGACCGCGCCGCTCTGTTTGGCCACGCGAACCCAGCGACCATCCTCGAGACGCTTGCGGCCGACCCGGGTGGGCCGCCCGGTCTCGGGATCGACAACCATGACGTTGGACATGTGAATCGGAGACTCACGCTCGACGATTCCGCCCTTGATGTTCTGCTGCGGGTTGGGACGGGTGTGACGCTTGATCACGTTGACCCCTTCGACCAACACCCGCTCGGTCTTCGGATAGACCCGCAGGACACGTTTGGGCTCGGTGCGATCCCGGTCCTTGCCGGAGATCACCACCACCATGTCATCCTTGTGTACGTTGCACTTCGGCATCGTCTTTCTCCGTTCGCAGGCCGCCAGGGCCTCAGAGCACCTCGGGCGCCAGCGAAACGATCTTCATGAATTCCTTGTCCCGCAGTTCACGGGCCACCGGACCGAACACGCGGGTTCCGACCGGCTCCTTGGCGTCGTTGATCAGCACCGCCGCGTTCTCGTCGAAGCGGATGTAGGAGCCGTCACGCCGCCGCTGCGGGGCCTTGGTCCGGACGATGACCGCCTTGACCACCTGGCCCTTCTTGACCTTTCCGTCGGGGGACGCTTCCTTGACCGACGCGGTGATCACGTCACCCACGCCGGCATATTTGCCCTTCGAGCCGCCCCTCAGCTGGATACAGAAGATGCGCTTCGCCCCGGAGTTGTCCGCTACCGTGAGCATCGACTGCATCTGAATCATCGCCGCACTCCTTCAACTAAAAACGGGAGCTGGCCCCCGTGAGCCAAGTCAGTCCCGTTTCACAACCGCAGCGGTACGCAGGATGCGGCGCACCCGCCAGCGCTTGCGCGAGGAAAGCGGACGGCTCTCGACGATCTCGACGGTATCGCCGATCTTGCAGCGATTCTCCTCGTCGTGAGCCATGAATTTCTTAGAACGACGCACGAAGCGCTTGTAGAGCTTGTGCATCATCATGCGCTCGACGTTGACCGTGACGGACTTGTCCATCTTGTCCGAGGTCACGATCCCGACGCGCGTCACCTTCCGTCTGACTTCCGACATCGCTTCTCCGTTAGCTCTTGGCGCCGCGGGCGGCGATCTGCTTTTCCCGGGCCACGGTCAGCACCCGGGCCAACTCCTTGCGAGCCGCACGCACGCGCTGGGGACCCATCAACTGGCCGGTCGAGGCCTGGAGCCGCAGCTTCCAGATCTCTTCCCGCAGGGTCAGCTCTTCCTTGGCCAGTTCCTCGGCACCCAACTCACGCAGCTTGGCCAGATCCTGTGCCATACCTAGCCCTCCTGCCGGACGACGAACTTGGTCTTCATCGGAAGCTTGTGGGCAGCCAGCCGCATGGCCTCACGGGCCACATCGACCTCGACACCCTCCATCTCGTAGAGGATGCGGCCCGGCTTGATCACCGCGACCCAGGCTTCGGGCGCGCCCTTACCTTTACCCATTCGGACTTCGGTGGGCTTCTTGGTGATCGGCTTGTCGGGGAAGACCCGGATCCAGACCTTGCCGCCACGTTTGACGTAGCGGGTCATCGCGATACGGGCCGCCTCGATCTGGCGGGCGGTCAGCCAGCAATCTTCCAACGCTTTCAGGCCGTAGTTGCCGAAGGCGATGGTGCAACCGCGCTGGGCCTTACCCCGGCGCCGGCCACGCTGCTGCTTGCGAAACTTGACCTTGCTGGGCATCAACATGGTCGGTTACTCCTTGCGCGTCGCGGCGGTTAGCGCCGCGACTCCTCCGGCCGGTTCAGACCACGGGCCTCGCCGCGGTAGATCCAGACCTTCACTCCGATGATTCCGTAGGTGGTCTTCGCCTCGGCAAAGCCGTAATCGATGTCGGCGCGCAGCGTGTGCAGCGGCAGCCGGCCCTCGAGATACCACTCGGCACGGGCGATCTCGGCACCGCCGAGACGACCGCCGACACGCACGCGAATTCCCCGGGCGCCGAAGCGCTGGGCGGATTCGACCGCGCGGCGCATGGCCCGGCGGAAAGCGACGCGCTTTTCGAGCTGCATCGCGATCGACTCGGACACCAACTGGGCGTCGATTTCCGGCTTGTCGATCTCGAGAATGTTGATGAACACGTCGCGCTGGGTGCGCTTGTGGATCTGCTCCTTGAGCCGGTCCACCTCGACACCCTTGCGGCCGATGATGATGCCCGGCCGCGAGGTCAGGATGTTGACCTTCAGCTTGTTCGCCGCACGCTCGATCTGGATGTCGGCGACACCGGCGTGACCGAGACGCTTCTTCAGGTCACGGCGCAGCTTGAGATCTTCGTGGAGCAGCTCCGCGTACTTCTTCTCGGCGTACCAACGCGACCGCCAGGTCTTGTTGATGCCGACGCGGAACCCGTATGGATGGACCTTTTGACCCACGACTACTCCTCCGTCCTAGCTGCGGCCCGAGCGGGCGGGCAGATCCAGGCCGATCGTTACGTGACAGGTGCGCTTGAGGATCTGGAACACCCGGCCCATGGCACGGTGCTGGATCCGCTTCATCGTCGGACCGCCGTCGACCGTGGCCTTGGCCACGATCAGCTCGTCGACGTCGAGCTGGGGGTCCTTGTCCTGGGCGTTGGCCACGGCGGACTTCAAGAGCTTCTCCAGGTCCTTGCCGCAACGACGCGGCGAGTAGTGGAGGATCGAGATCGCTTCCGCCGCGTTCTTCCCTCGGATCTGATCGACCACGAGGCGAACCTTCTGGGCGGATCCGCGCAGGTGGCGCAGTTTCGCTGTCGAGACCATCTCGCTACCCCTATCGCTTCTTGTCGGCGGCGTGGCCGCGGAACAGGCGGGTCGGCGCGAACTCGCCGAGCTTGTGGCCGACCATGTTCTCGGTGATGAACACCGGGATCATCTTCTTGCCGTTGTGCACCGCGAGGGTGTGACCGACCATCTCGGGGGTCAGCGTCGAGCGACGGGACCAGGTCTTGATCACCTTGCGGTCGTTCTTCTTGTTCATGTCGTCGACCTTGGCCTGAAGGTGCGGGTCGACGAAGGGGCCCTTGATTACGGAGCGGCTCATGATCGTCTCCTACTTCTTGCCACGGCGACGAACGATCAGGCGGTCCGTGCGCGGGTTCTTGCGAGTCTTCTTACCCTTGGTCGGGACACCCCAGGGGCTGACCGGATGGCGGCCGCCGGAGGTGCGGCCTTCACCACCACCGTGGGGGTGGTCGACCGGGTTCATGACCACACCGCGGACGGTCGGGCGCCAGCCCTTCCAGCGGTTGCGGCCGGCCTTACCGATGTTCTCGTTTTCATGCTCGAGGTTGCTGACCTGACCGACGGTGGCCCAGCACTCGATGTGCACCTTGCGGATCTCGCCCGACGGCATGCGCAGGGTGGCGTGGGATCCCTCGCGAGCGAGGAGCTGCGCCGAGGTCCCGGCCGAACGGACCATCTGGCCGCCGCCGTTGACCTTGAGTTCGATGTTGTGGAGCGCGGTACCGAGAGGCACCACCCGCAGCGGCAAGCAGTTGCCCGGCAGGATGTCCGCGGTCTCGGAGGCCAGGATCTTGGATCCGATCTGCAGGTTGTGAGGCGCCAGGATGTAGCGGCGCTCACCGTCGGCGTAGCAAACCAGGGCGATGTTGGCCGAGCGGTTCGGATCGTATTCGATCGTCTCCACCTTGGCCGGAATGTCCCGCTTGTCCCGGCGGAAGTCGATCAGACGGTAGCGGCGCTTGTGACCGCCACCCCGGTGACGAACGGCGATCTGCCCCTTGTTGTTACGTCCGGCGTGCTTCTTGATACCGGAGGTCAGCGGCTTGTGCGGTTCGTTCTTACTGGTCTCGACGCGGACCAGACTCGTCATGAAACGACGGCCCGGACTTGTCGGCTTGTACTTCTTGACGGCCATGACTCCCCCGCTCCTCAGTTGGTCTCGAAGAGGTCGATTTCTTTGGAGCCGGGGGCGAGCCGGACCCAGGCCTTCTTCCAGTTCGGGCGCTTCCCGAGGAAGCGGCCCATGCGCTTGTTCTTGCCGCGCACCTTGCAGGTGCGCACATCGGCGACCTTGACGTCGAAGAGTTCCTCGACGGCGCGGGCGATCTCGATCTTGTTGGCGTTGAGGTGCGCCTTGAAGCAGTAGACCCCGGTCTCCTCGCGGAGGATGGTCGACTTCTCGGTCAGCACCGGCTGCCGTACGGTCTGGTAGACGTTCTTCACGGCGCGAGTACCTCCTGGAGCCGCTGCAGCGCCCCCTCCGAGGCCACGATGGTTTCGTGGTTGAGCAGATCGACCACGCTGACGCCCATGGCGCGCACGACCGACAGTCTCGGGTTGTTGCGGGCCGCGAGCTCGAGGTTCTGCTCGGCGTCGACCGGGATCAGCAGCGTGCGCCCGGCCAGGCCCAGCCCCTTCTGCAGCTCGGAATCGAGCTCCTTGGACTTGGGGCTCTGGCGCTCCAGCGACTCGAGGCACATCAGCTTGCCTTCGCGAAGCTTCTGGGCCAGAGCCGAACGGATCGCGTTGCGGCGCATCTTCTTGGGGAAGTTCCAGCTGTAGTCCCGGGGCTGGGGGCCGTGAACCGTTCCACCGTGCCGCCACAGCGGCGAGCGGTTGTCGCCGACGCGGGCGCGGCCGGTACCCTTCTGCCGCCACAGCTTCCGGGTACCACCGGAGACTTCCTTGCGGTTCTTCGTCTTGTGGGTTCCCGCACGGGCCGCCGCCAGGTGCGCGCAGACCGCCTCGTAGATCAGGTGTTCCTTGTAGGGGTAATCGAACACCTTGTCGTCGAGGTCGAGCTGCCGCAGCTCCTTGTTCGACCAGTTGCGAACGCTAAGTTCCGCCATCGTCCTGCCCTTCCTTACTCGGCCGCGGCCGGCTGCGCCGGGTTCTCACCCTGGCGGCAGCGGAGCATCAGCGTCGTGCCCGGCGATCCCGGAATCGAACCCTTGACCAGCAAGAGGCTCTTCTCGGTGTCGACCCGGACGATCTTCACGTTCTTGACGGTGACCCGCTTGTTGCCCATCTGGCCGGGGCCGCGCATGCCCTTCATGACCTTCGACGGGAAGGCGGACTGCCCGATCGAACCCGGGGCGCGGTGGAACATCGAGCCGTGAGTGGCGCGGCCACCCCCGAACCCGTGACGCCGCATGACGCCCTGAAAGCCCTTACCCTTCGAGGTGGCGACCACGTCGATCTTGTCCAGGCCGTCGAACATGTCGATCGCCACCGGATCGCCGGCCTTGGCCTCGGATCCGTCGGTGACGTCGAACTCACGGCAAACTCGCGTCGGCGGAACCCCCGCCTTTTCGTGATGCCCCTTCATCGGCTTGTTCGCGCGCTTCGCCGCTTTGGCATCGACCAGGCCGACCTGAGCGGCTTCATAGCCGTCCCGGTCAGCGGTCTTGCGCTGCGTGACAACGCAGGGGCCCGCCTCGATGACGGTGACCGGGGTCACCGTGCCGTCCTCGGCGAACAGCTGCGTCATGCCGACTTTGCGGCCAATCATTCCCTTGACCATAACGGTTCGGCTCCAGCTACTTAGGCCGTCGGTGCCCCGAAAGCCTTGATCTCAACATCCACACCCGCGGGCAGATCGAGCTTCATCAGCGCATCGACCGTCTCGGGGGTCGGCTGCAGGATGTCCAGCAGCCGCTTGTGCGTACGAATCTCGAACTGCTCCCGCGACTTCTTGTCGACGTGGGGCGAGCGCAGAACGGTCCAGCGGTTCCGGATCGTCGGCAGCGGGATCGGCCCCGCGACACGCGCCCCGGTACGACGTGCGGTATCCACGATCTCGGTCGTCGACTGATCGAGAATCGCGTGGTCGTACGCCTTGAGGCGGATCCGAATCTTTTCGTTCATCATCTTCGCGTTTCCTCTGCCTGAGGGCCTGTACTACTCGATGATCTCGGTCACCGTACCGGCGCCGACGGTGCGGCCGCCTTCGCGGATGGCGAAGCGCAGACCCTTGTCCATGGCGATCGGCGTGATCAGCTCGACGTTGATCGTCACGTTGTCGCCCGGCATCACCATCTCCACACCGTCCGGAAGCGTCGCGACACCGGTCACGTCCGTGGTGCGGAAATAGAACTGCGGACGGTAGCCCGTGAAGAACGGAGTGTGGCGGCCACCTTCGTCCTTCGTCAGCACGTAAACCTCACCCTTGAACTTCGTGTGAGGCGTGATCGAACCGGGCTTCGCCAGAACCTGGCCACGCTCGACGTCCTTGCGGTCCGTACCGCGAAGCAGGATGCCCACGTTGTCGCCAGCCTGGCCTTCGTCCAGAAGCTTCTTGAACATCTCGACGCCGGTCACGACCTTCTTCACCGTGTCGCGGATACCGACGATCTCGATCTCTTCGCCGACCTTCACGATGCCCTGCTCGATACGGCCGGTCACCACCGTGCCGCGACCCGANATCGAGAAGATGTCCTCGACCGGCATCAGGAAGTCACGATCGACCGCGCGCTCCGGAAGCGGAACGTACTTGTCGACCTCGGCCATCAGATCCATGATCATCTTCTCGGCGTCCGGATCCCCTTCGCCCGCCTTCAGCGCGCTCACCCGGCAAACCGGAATGTCGTCGCCCGGGAACTCGTAGGAGCTCAGGAGCTCACGAACCTCGAGCTCGACCAGGTCCAGCAGCTCTTCGTCGTCGACCATGTCGACCTTGTTCAGCGCAACGACGATCGCCGGAACACCCACCTGACGGGCGAGCAGGATGTGCTCGCGGGTCTGGGGCATCGGGCCGTCGGCAGCCGAGCAAACCAGGATCGCGCCGTCCATCTGCGCGGCACCCGTGATCATGTTCTTGATGTAGTCGGCGTGACCCGGGCAGTCGACGTGGGCGTAGTGACGGTTCTCCGTCTCGTACTCCACGTGAGCCGTCGCGATCGTGATACCGCGCTCACGCTCCTCAGGGGCGTTGTCGATCGAGTCGAACGAGCGGGCCGCCACCTTGTCGCTACCCTTGGAGAGAACGACCGTGATCGCGGCCGTCAACGTCGTCTTGCCGTGGTCCACGTGACCGATCGTTCCGATGTTCACGTGGGGCTTTGAACGATCGAACTTTTCCTTCGACATTCCCTGCTCTCCTTCCGGCTCGACGCCGTTAAGGCATTTCCTTCAACTGCATCGCGCCGGCGGTGGACACTCCACCCCGGCGGGTTCCGAATGCATGACGATCGACCACGGGGCGGACACAAACGTCGCCGAGGAGCGCATCGGCTCCCACGGCTCGCCGGACCCTTTCGGGGATATCGACCACGTGGAACGGCGCATCGTACAACGTCACACCACCGTCGCGCATCGGGTAAGCCGCAATAATTCCAGAGTTTTCTGCGGCAACGGCCCACCGCGGGGCACGCAGAGCGGTGCCGGAAACGGCGGAGCGACGGGATGCATGGGTGACGGGTTCCTGCTGGAAGCAGGGAGTGGCGGCAGCGGGACCGCGGCCTCGCACAGACGAGGCCGTCTGCCGTGCAGGGGCTTTCGCCGCCATGCAGGCGTTGCGGGTCTTGCTGAGCACAAGTTGCCTAGCCACTTCAAAGAACCTCAGGGAGAGCTGTCCGGGCGTTATCCGGAATTCTTCCCTGACATACCGCACCGCCTATCGGTGCAGTCCGAACCCGTGGACTGCCACGGGTCGCCCGCCGCCTTCGCGGCGAGCCTTACGCAAACTCGGTCGTTACCAGCGGTAGTGCGCGAACGCCTTGTTCGCCTCTGCCATCCGGTGGGTGTCTTCCTTCTTCTTGTAGGCACCGCCCCGCTGTTCCGCGGCCTCGAGCAACTCGTTGGCCAGGCGGTCACGCAGCGACTTTTCGGGACGCTGGCGGGTAAAGCCGATCAGCCAGCGCAGCGCCAGGGCCTGCCGGCGATCGGGACGGACCTCGACCGGAACCTGATAGTTGGAGCCACCGACGCGGCGGCTCTTGACCTCGAGGACCGGCTTGACGTTATCCACCGCCCGGCGGAAGACCTTGAGCGGCTCGTCGCTGGTGCGCTCGGCGATGATGTCCATCGCGCCGTAGAACACCCGCTCGGCGGTGTTTTTCTTGCCGTCGAGCATCAAGCAGTTGATGAACTTGGTAACCAGCGGCGATTGGTACATCGGATCCGGTAGTACCGGCCGCTTGGGGATATGGCCTCTCCGCGACATCCTATTCCTCTCGCTTCCTAGCCCTTGGGCCGCTTGGCGCCGTACTTGGAACGGCTCTGTCTACGGCCGTCGACGCCCATGGTGTCGAGGGTGCCGCGCACCACGTGGTAACGCACACCCGGGAGGTCCTTGACGCGGCCTCCGCGGATCATGACGATCGAGTGCTCCTGCAGGTTGTGCCCCACGCCGGGGATGTAGGTCGTGACCTCCATCCCGTTGGTGAGACGCACGCGAGCCACCTTGCGCAGAGCCGAGTTCGGCTTCTTGGGCGTGGAGGTGTACACGCGGACGCAGACCCCCCGCTTCTGCGGGCAGGACGCCAGGGCCGGACTCTTGGTCCGGACTTTCATCGTTTCCCGGCCCTTTCGGACCAGCTGGCTTATCGTCGGCACCTTTCGCTCACTCCGCTCGGCCCGGGGTCGCCCCGCAGGCATACGAGGCAAAAATGCCCCGAAAATCACGTTCAGAGACGACGAATCCCAGGACCAAGGCCCGGAGCCCGGAAAGGCCCCCCTTGGCCGGGAAAAGCCGCGGTTTTATCCGCGGAGTCGACCCTTGAAAAGAGGAAATACCCCTGGCAAACCCCGGGAGGATAGCAAGAGCCTCCCGGGGGGTCAAGATCAGTCCTCTAACACCCCCTCGATGGGAGCGTTTCCGCCTGAAATCAGGCGGTCTTGCCCGGATCCGTGCCCGCGGCAGCCGCCGCGGCCTGACGGATCATCTCGGCGAAGCGGTCGGCGTCGAGATCGACCTCGGCCGCCTCGATCACCTCTTCCGGCGTTTCCTCGACCGGCGGCGGAACGTCCGCCTCGATCCGCAGGGACCGGTAGTGCTCCATGCCGGTTCCGGCCGGGATCAGCCGGCCCATGATCACGTTCTCCTTCAGCCCGCGCAGGTAGTCCACCTTGCCCGAGATGGAGGCCTCGGTCAGCACCCGGGTGGTTTCCTGGAAGCTGGCCGCGGAGATGAACGAGTCGGTCGAGAGCGACGCCTTGGTGATGCCCAGGAGCAGCGGACGGCCGCGAGCCGGCGCGCCTCCCGAGGCCAGCACCCGCTCGTTCTCCTCGACGAAGCGGAAGCGGTCCACCTGTTCGTCGACGATGAACTCGGTGTCCCCCGGGTCCTCGACCTTGATCCAACGCATCATCTGCCGAACGATGATCTCGATGTGCTTGTCGTTGATGTTCACACCCTGGAGGCGGTAGACCTCCTGGATGCCGTCGAGCAGGTACTTCTGAAGCTCCCGCTCTCCCAGGATCTCGAGGATCTTGTGGGGATCCTTCGGACCGTCGGTGAAGGCGTCGCCGGCGCGGACCATCTCCCCTTCCTGCACGTTGACGTGCAGCCCCTTGGGAATGCTGTACTCGCGCTCCTCGCCGTCTTCGGTCCGGACGACGACCTTACGGGCACCCTTGACGATCTCGCCGTAGTGCACGATCCCGTCGACTTCGGCCATGACCGCCGGATCCTTGGGATGACGCGCCTCGAACAGATCGACGACGCGGGGTAGACCACCGGTGATGTCCTTGGTCTTGGTCGTGGCGCGGGCGATCTTGGCCAGCAGGTCGCCAGGCTGGAGCTTGCCCCCGTCCTGGACCATCAGGGTCGCGTGGACGGGCATCAGCACCTTGCGCAGCACCTCGCCGTTGGCGTCCTCGACGACCACCTGCGGATGCCGCTTTTCGTCCTGGGACTGGACGATCACCCGGCGGGAGTAGCCGGTGTTCTCGTCCACTTCTTCCTTCATGGTGACGCCGGGCTCGATGTCGTGGAACCGGGCGGTGCCGACCACGTCGGTCAGGATCGCGTAGTTGTACGGATCCCACTCGGCCAGGCGGGTCCCGGACGTCACGTCCTGGCCGTCCTCGACCTCCATCATCGCGCCGTAGACCACGTTGTAGCGCTCGCGCTCGCGGCCTTCGCGATCCTGGATCACCACCGAGCCGTTGCGGTTGATCGCCACCATCTTGCCCTCGCGGTTCTCGACGACCTTGAGGTTCTGGTAACGGACCGTACCGGCGTTGCGTGATTCGATGTGGCTTTGCTCCTCGAAGCGCGCCGTACCACCGATGTGGAACGTACGCATGGTGAGCTGGGTACCCGGCTCACCGATCGACTGGGCTGCGATGACGCCGGTCGCCTCACCCATCTCCACCGGGCGGCCGGTGGCAAGGTTGCGGCCGTAGCAGCGGATGCAGACGCCTCGCTTGCACTCGCAGGTCAGAACCGAACGGATCTTGACCGTCTCGATGCCGGCGTCCTGGACCTCGCGGGCCAGGTCCTCATCGAACATGCCGTTACGCGGCACGACGACGTCGCCGGTCAAAGGATCGACGACATCTTCCAGGGCGACACGGCCGACGATGCGGTCGCGCAGCTCCTCGATGATCTCGCCGCCCTCTTCGATGCGGCTGACCTCGATCCCCTCCAGGGTCTCGCAGTCGTCCTCGGTGATGATCACGTCCTGGGACACGTCGACCAGACGGCGGGTCAGGTAACCGGAGTTCGCCGTCTTGAGCGCCGTATCGGCCAGTCCCTTGCGGGCGCCGTGGGTCGAGATGAAGTACTGCAGTACGTTGAGGCCTTCGCGGAAGTTCGCGGTGATGGGCGTTTCGATGATCTCACCGGACGGCTTGGCCATCAGGCCGCGCATCCCGGCGAGCTGCCGCATCTGCTGCTTACTACCACGGGCACCGGAGTCGGCCATCATCAGGATCGGGTTGAACTCCTGATTGACCTGCTCTCGCCGGGTCATCTCCTTGAACATGGCCTCGGAGACCTTTTCGGTGGTCTCGGACCAGATCGCGATGACTTTGTTGTAGCGCTCCCGGTCGGTGATCAGACCGTCGAGATACTGCTGCTCGACCTCGATCTGGTTCTCCCGGGCACGCTCGACCAGGTCGGCCTTGACCGGCGGAACGACCATGTCCTCGACGCCGATGGAGACACCGGCACGGGTCGCGTAGTTGAACCCGGCTTCCTTGAGCTTGTCGACCAGGGTCACGGTCTGCTGCGCTCCGTGGCGCAGGTAGACGTAGTGCACAAGCGACTGCAGGCCCTTCTTCTTCAGCAGGCCGTTGAAGTACGGCAGCCCCTCGGGCATGGCGTCGTTGAACAGCACGCGGCCGACGGTGGTACGCAGCCGGTAACCTTCGACCGAGAGCTCCGGCGCACGGACCACCGAGTCCCGCTCCTTGTCCGGAAGGGTCGTCAGGTCGATCAGCTTGCCGGTGTAGTTGAGGACGATCGGCGTAAGGGTCTCGACCTCGCCGGCGTTGTAGGCCAGGATCACCTCTTCGGTGGAACCGAAGACGCGCCCCTCACCCTTCAGCCCGCGCTTTTCCTGGGTCAGGTAGTAGCAGCCGAGCACGATGTCCTGGCTCGGGTTGACGATCGGCATGCCGTTGGCCGGACTCAGGATGTTGTTGGTCGACAACATCAGAACCATGGCCTCGATCTGGGCCTTGGCGCTGAGCGGGATGTGCACCGCCATCTGGTCGCCGTCGAAGTCGGCGTTGAACGCGGTGCAGACCAGCGGGTGGATCTTGATCGCCTTGCCTTCGACCAGCACCGGCTCGAAGGCCTGGATGCCCAGACGGTGCAGCGTCGGGGCGCGGTTGAGCAGCACCGGATGCTCGCGGATCACCTCTTCCAGGTAGTCCCAGACCTCCGGCCGCTCCAGCTCGACCATCTCCTTGGCCGCCTTGATCGTGGAGACCAGCTCTTCTTCCTCGAGCTTGTTGTAGATGAACGGCTTATACAGCTCGAGAGCCATCTTCTTGGGCAGACCGCACTGGTGCAGCTTGAGGTCGGGACCGACCACGATGACCGAACGGCCGGAGTAGTCGACGCGCTTACCCAGCAGGTTCTGGCGGAAGCGGCCCTGCTTGCCCTTGATGGTGTCCGAAAGCGACTTGAGCGGACGGTTGTTGCTGCCCCGCAGCACACGGCCGCGGCGGCCGTTGTCAAAGAGCGCGTCCACCGCCTCCTGGAGCATGCGCTTCTCGTTGCGCACGATCACGTCGGGCGCTTTGAGATCCAGCAGCTTCTTGAGCCGGTTGTTGCGGTTGATCACTCGACGGTAGAGGTCGTTGAGATCCGAGGTGGCGAAGCGGCCGCCGTCCAGCGGGACCAGCGGACGCAGCTCCGGCGGGATGACCGGGATCACGTCCAGGATCATCCACTCGGGACGGTTGCCCGACTTGCGGAAGGCGTCGACCACCTTGAGCCGCTTGGCGAACTTGAGGCGCTTCTGCTGCGAGGTCTCGTTGCGCATCCGCTCGCGAAGCTCGCGGGCGAGCATGTCGACCTCGACACGGGCCAGGAGCTCCTTGATGGCCTCGGCACCCATGCCGGCGTGGAAGCCGTCGGGGTACTTGTCCTGGTGCTCCCGGTACTGCTCCTCGGAGAGGATCTCTTTCTCTTGGATGTCCGGGCACTCGCCCGGATCGATCACGACGTAGGCTTCGAAGTAGAGAATCCGCTCGAGCTCACGCAGCGACATGTCCAGCAGGTGGCCGATGCGGCTGGGCAGGCCCTTGAAGAACCAGACGTGGCTCACCGGGCTCGCCAGCTCGATGTGGCCCATGCGCTCACGGCGCACCTTGCTCTGGGTCACCTCGACGCCGCACTTGTCGCACACGACGCCGCGATGCTTCATCCGCTTGAACTTGCCGCACAGGCATTCCCAGTCCGTGATCGGACCGAAGATGCGGGCACAGAACAAGCCGTCACGCTCGGGCTTGAACGTGCGGTAGTTGATCGTCTCCGGCTTGACCACTTCTCCGAACGACCAGGAGCGAATCTTCTCCGGGCTCGCCAGGCTGATGCGGATCGCACTGAAGTCGTTGATCGTCCTGGCTTTGTCGAAGAGGAACGACGGTCTGCTCATCTGTCCTCCGTACGCGCCCGTGCGCTAGATCGCGGCCGGCCCGGGGGCATCCGGGCGGTCGCTGAGAAGCTCGATGTCGAGGCAGAGACTCTGCAACTCGCGCACGAGCACGTTGAAGGATTCGGGAAGGCCGGGTTCCACGGCGGTCTCCCCTTTCACCAGCGCTTCGTAGATCTTGGTGCGGCCGTAGACGTCATCGGACTTGACGGTGAGCAGCTCCTGCAGGATGTGAGCCGCGCCGTAAGCCTCGAGGGCCCAGACCTCCATCTCTCCGAAACGCTGACCGCCGAACTGCGCCTTACCACCCAACGGCTGCTGGGTAATCAGCGAGTAGGGCCCGATCGAGCGAGCGTGGATCTTGTCGTCGACCAGGTGCGAGAGCTTCATCAGGTAGATGTAGCCCACGGTCACCAACTGCTCGAAGCGTTCGCCGGTGCGGCCGTCGCGCAGGTGGATCTTGCCCGACGAAGGCAGGCCGGAGATTTCGAGCTGCTCTCGAATCTCGACCTCGGACGCCCCGTCGAACACCGGAGTCGCGTACTTGATCCCCTCTTCCAGGGAACGGGCCATCTCGATCACGCCGTCATCGTCGGCCTGCTCCAGACGTCCGCGCCGCAGGAAATCATGCTTGGGCAGGCACTTGTCCAGGTAGCCCCGGATCTCCTTGACTGCCGCGGCACGCTCCTTGTCGAGCGCCGCCGTCAGGTGCTTGCCATGCTCGGCGGCCGCCCAACCCAGGTGGGTCTCCAGGATCTGGCCGACGTTCATACGCGACGGCACGCCCAGGGGGTTCAGCACCACCTCGACGGGGGTACCGTCGGGGAGGTACGGCATGTCCTCCTGGGGCAGGATCCGGGCGATCACACCCTTGTTGCCGTGACGGCCGGCCATCTTGTCGCCGACCGACAGCTTGCGCTTCATCGCCACGTAGACCTTGACCATCTTGATCACGCCGGGGGCGAGCTCGTCCCCCTTCTGCAGTTGCGCGACCTTCTCGTCGGTCAGGCGTTCGAGGATCGAGATGCGCTTCTTGGTGCGCTCTTCGATGCGATGGATCTCGTCGAGCTTCTTGGCGTCCGACGGGCGGATCTCGCAGCGGCGAAGATCGTCGGTATCGATCTCGGCGATGACCGAACGATCGAGGCGAGTCCCTTCGGCCAGCAGCGTACGGTCACCCCGGCGCGACTGGAGCGGAGCGACCAGCGCCTCGCCGTCGAGCAGCTCGATCAGCTTCTTGCGGTCCTCCTCACGGATGATGCGGATCTGGTCCTTCAGGTCCTTCTTCATCCGCTCGATGTCGGCCTGCTCGATCTCCATCGCCCGGGTATCCTTCTCGACCCCCTTGCGGCTGAAGATCTTGACGTCGACGATCGTGCCGTCGATTCCCGGCGGCGTGGTCAGCGACGCATCGCGCACGTCGCCGGACTTGTCGCCGAAGATCGCCCGAAGGAGCTTCTCCTCGGGGGTCAGCTGGGTCTCGCCCTTCGGCGTGACCTTGCCGACGATGATGTCGCCGGGTTTGACGTGGGCGCCGATGCGGATGACGCCGGACTCATCGAGGTCCTTGAGGAACTCCTCGGAGACGTTGGGGATGTCCCGGGTGATCTCCTCGGGGCCCAGCTTGGTGTCCCGGGCCTCGACCTCGAACTCCTCGATGTGGATCGAGGTGTAGGAGTCCTGCCGGACCAGCTTCTCGGACACGAGAATCGCGTCCTCGAAGTTGTAGCCGCGCCAGGGCATGAAGGCGACCAGGATGTTGCGACCCAGCGCCAGTTCGCCGTCCTCGGTACAGGGGCCGTCGGCGAGGACGTCCCCCTTCTCGACGCGCTGGCCCTTCTGCACAACCGGGCGCTGGTTCATGCAGGTGTTCTGGTTCGAGCGCCGGAACTTGATCAGCGAGTAGATATCCGCGCCGAAGTCCTCGCGGCCCTCGGCACCGACCCGCACGATGATGCGCTGGGAGTCGACCAGGTCGACGACGCCGGCGCGCTTGCAGGTCACGACCGAACCGGAGTCCTTGGCCGTGATGCTCTCCATGCCGGTGCCGACGTAGGGCGACTGCGGCTGAACCAGCGGCACCGCCTGGCGCTGCATGTTCGAACCCATCAGGGCGCGGTTGGCGTCGTCGTTCTCGAGGAACGGGATCAACGACGCGGCGACCGAGACCAGCTGCTTCGGCGAGACGTCGATGTAGCCGACGTCTTCCTGGGGCACCAGCTTGAACTCACCGGTGCGACGGGCGTTGACCCGTTCGTTGGCGAACTTGTTGCCCTCGTCCAGCTGGGCGTTGGCCTGGGCGATAACCGAGCGGTCCTCTTCCCACGCCGTCAGGTAGAACGAATGGGGCTCCGCCTCGGGCGGCTCCTTGCCCGCCTTCTCGAACTTGGCCCGGGCTGCTCGGAACTCGTCCTCGCGGATCACCTGATCCAGCGTGTAGTCGCTGTCTCCGATCCGCACCACGCTGACGTAGTCGATGACCTGGCCGTCCTCGACCTTGCGGTACGGGGACTCGATGAAGCCGTAGTCGTTGATCCGCGAGTAGCAGGACAACGACGAGATCAGGCCGATGTTCGGACCTTCCGGCGTTTCAATCGGGCAGATGCGGCCGTAGTGCGTGGGATGGACGTCGCGAACCTCGAAGCCGGCCCGCTCGCGGGACAGACCGCCCGGCCCGAGGGCCGAGAGGCGCCGCTTGTGGGTCACCTCGGAGAGCGGGTTCGTCTGGTCCATGAACTGGGAGAGCTGGCTCGAGCCGAAGAACTCCTGAATCGCGGCCATCACGGGCTTGGCGTTGATCAGGTCGTGGGGCATCGCCGTGGTCATCTCCTGGTAGACCGACATCTTTTCCTTGATCGCACGCTCCATGCGCACGAGGCCGATGCGGAACTGGTTTTCCAGGAGCTCACCGACGCTGCGGACGCGCCGGTTGCCCAGGTGGTCGATGTCGTCGATGTCGCCGATACCCCGGCGCAGCTTCAGCATGTAGGACAGGACCTCGATGAAGTCTTCCTTCGTCGGGGTGCGGTCCTCGTCCTTGTCCCAGCGCTCGGAGACGACGTCGGGCCAGGTGTCCCGGGATACGCCGTAGAGCTTGGTGTTGAACTTCAGCCGGCCGACCCGGGAGAAGTCGTAGCGGGTCGGGTCGAAGAACATGCTGTTGAACAGGTTCTTCGAGGACTCGACCGTCGGCGGGTCTCCGGGGCGCAGGCGGCGGTAGATCTCGATCAGCGCATCGTTCTGCGACTTGACCGGATCCTTTGCCAGCGTGTCCATCATGATCACGCCGACGTCTTCCTGCTCGGGGTAGACCACCTCTATCTTCTTGACGCCCTTGGCGGCCAGCTCCGCGCCGTGCTCGGGAGTCAGCGCGGTCGCCGCGTCGAGCAGCACCTCGCCGGTCTCGGTGTCGATCACGTCGGAGACGTTGTAGCCCCCTTCCAGAGCCGAGGCATCGGAGGTCTTGACCTCGGAGGGATCGTAGAAGGCCCGCACCACCGAAGCGTCGTCCTCGTAGCCTAGGGCGCGCAGGAAGGTGGTCGCCAGGATCTTGCGCTTACGGTCGATCCGAACGTACAGCAGGTTCTTCTGGTCGTACTCGAACTCGACCCAGGAGCCACGGTACGGGATGACCTTGGCGGTCACCGTGCTCTTGGTGGCGTCGGACTGGAAGAACACGCCGGGCGAACGGTGGAGCTGGCTGACGATGACCCGCTCGGTACCGTTGACGATGAAGGTCCCGTTCTCGGTGAGCATCGGGATCTCGCCGAAGTAGACCTCCTGCTCCTTGATGTCGCGGATGCTACGGACATCGGTGTCCGGATCCTTGTCGTACACCACGAGCTGGATCGTGACCTTCAGCGGCACCGTGAAGGTGTGGCCGCGCTCCTGGCACTCGCCGACGGAGTACTTGTGCTGGAGGCGCACTTCCTCGCCGCACGAGGAGACCGGGACCTCCTTGGCGACGATCTGACCGCACGACGAACACTCTTCCTCGCCCGGCTTGGCGAAGCCGCGGGAGACGGTCCGGTTCGGGCAGTGCTCGCAGGAGCCCCGGTAATTCTCGATACCGGTCAGCTCACCGCACTTACTTTCCCAGGTGCCGATGGTGTAGTCGACGAACTCCAGGGAGCAGGTCTGGCGGAAATCCTGGATCGGGAAGATCGACTTGAAGACCGCCTGCAAACCCGCTTGTTCCCGGTCGGCAGGGGCCGTATACATCTGGAGGAAGCGCTCGTACGACCGCTTCTGAACCTCGATGAGGTTCGGAATCGGTATCGCGGTTTGAATCTTGGAGAATTCGAACCGCTTGGCACTGTGGCGCTTGAGGGCATCACTCATCTTGCGGGACACCTCGCCTGGACAGTCCTTCCTGGACCGGAAAGACCTGAACTAGAAACGACGCAGGGCCACCCTGGCACGACGAAAGGCCGTACCGGGGAGGCACTCGACTACAGGCACGCGCAGACAGACGAAGACGCCAGACGCCATTCACGGCGCCGGCGTCGGTCGTCGGCGATCGGATCGGGACGAAGACCCATCAAAATCAAGCTACTTGATTTCGACGGCGGCTCCGGCTTCCTCGAACTTCTTCTTGATCTCGTCGGCCTCTTCCTTCGTGACGCCTTCCTTGATCGGCTTCGGCGCGCCTTCGACCATGTCCTTGGCCTCTTTGAGACCCAGGCTGGTGACCTCGCGAACCGCCTTGATCACGTTGATCTTCTTGGCGCCGACGTCCTTGAGGATGACGTCAAACTCGGTCTTCTCTTCCGCAGCCTCGGCCGCACCACCCGGAGCAGCGCCACCCGCGGCCACCGCGACCGGAGCCGCAGCGGAAACACCCCACTTTTCCTCGAGCATCTTAACCAACTGAGCGGCTTCCATCACGGTCAACTCGCTCAGGTTATCGGCAATCGCCTCCAAGTCCGCCATGTCCCGTATCCTCCGTCGGATCCGCGAGCCCCGAACGTCTCGCGGGGAATCCTCGCAACCCATTGAATTGCAAATATTTACTAAACAGTTTCCAAGTCGGGGGCAGGGTCCCCCACCGGGCCGAAGCCCGAACCGCGACTATTCCGCGGCACCCCCCTGCTTTTCGCGATTGGCATCGATCGCACGAGCGATCTGTCCGCCCGGCGTATTCAGCAGGCGCACAAGCGTCGTGGCGGGAGTGTTGAGCAGCCCCACCAGCTTGGCCCGCAGCTCGGGCAAACCCGGCATGGTGGCCAGGGTCTTGACGCCCTCCTGATCGAGGACCTCCTTCGAGTCGACCACACCGGCGACCAGCTCGAGGCTGGGGTGATCCTTGGCGAACTGCGAGACCACCTTGGCCAGGCCGACCGGATCCTCGGGGTGGCGAGCCACCGCGCAGGGGCCGCTGAACTTGTCCGCGATGTGCTCCAGAGCGGTGCCTTGGGCGGCGCGCTTGGAGAGGCGGTTCTGCAGCACCTGGTAGGTGCCCCCCGCCTCACGCACCTTGCGGCGCAGTTCGTTGACCTCGTTCACCGTCAGCTTGGTGAAGGACGCGAGAATCACGTGGGGCGTCTGGCTGAACGACTCGTTCAGCGCCTCGACGTGTTTGACTTTTTCAGCGCGGAGCATCCGTCACCTCACAGCTGCGCTTCGACGAAGGCCGGGTCGATGTTGACCCCCGGTCCCATGGTCGAGGCGATGTAGATCGAGCGAACGTACTTGCCCTTGGCGGCGGAAGGCTTGGCGCGGACGACCGCGCTGACCAGCGCCTCGGCATTTTCCAGCAGCTTGCCGTCATCGAAGGACAGCTTGCCGACGGCGGCGTGGATGATCGCGGTCTTGTCCACGCGGAACTCCACCTTACCCGCCTTGATGTCCTTGACCGCGGCGGCGACGTCGAAGGTCACCGTTCCGGTCTTCGGGTTGGGCATCAGGCCCCGGGGACCGAGCACCCGGCCGAGCTTGCCCACGTGGCGCATCATGTCCGGCGTCGCCACGACAGCGTCGAAGTCCATCCAGCCACCCTGGATCTTCTCGACGAGATCTTCGGCACCCGCGGCGTCGGCTCCGGCCTCCTCGGCCTCCTTCGCCTTGTCGCCGGCGGCGATGACCACCACCCGGCTCGACTTGCCGGTGCCGTTGGGCAGCACCACCGTCCCGCGAACCATCTGATCGGCGTGCTTGGGGTTGACCCCGAGCCGCATGCAGATCTCGAGAGACTCGTCGAACTTGGCAAACGACGCGTCGCGGACCGCGGCGATCGCCTCGGTCAGCTCGTAAGGCCGATCTTCGATCTTGGCCTTGGCTTCGTTGAATTTTTTCCCGTGCTTCGGCATCGCTTGCTCCTAGACGACCTCGAGGCCCATCGACTTGGCGCTGCCCTCGATAATCTTCATCGCACCTTCGATATCGTTGGCGTTGAGGTCCGGCATCTTGGTCTTGGCGATCTCTTCGACCTGAGCCTTGGTGACCTTGCCGCACATCTCGCGGTTCGGCAGCCCCGAACCCTTCTGCAGCCCCGCAGCCTTCATCAGAAGCGTCGACGCCGGCGGCGTCTTGGTGATGAAGGAGTAGGAGTGGTCCTGGTAGACGGTGATCACCACCGGCGTGAGCAGGCCCTCCCCCTTGGCGGTCTTGGCGTTGAACGCCTTGCAGAAGTCCATGATGTTGAGGCCGTGCTGACCCAACGCCGGACCCACCGGCGGCGCGGGGGTAGCCTTGCCTGCCGGAATGTGCAGCTTGATGTAACCGGTGATCTTCTTCGCCATGCCGTCCTCTCAACGGACCAGAGCCGCTCGGGCTCCCGTCAGACCTTTTCCACCTGCAGGAACTCGAGCTCGACCGGAGTAGCCCGGCCGAAAATCGTCACCATCACCTTGAGAGTCGAGCGGTCCTGATTGACCTCCTCGACACTTCCGGTGAAGTTGCTGAACGGACCGTCGGCGATCCGCACCGTCTCTCCGACCCGGAACTCCATCTTCGGCTTCGGCTTCGTCGCCGCCACCGAAACCTGGTTCACGATCCGGTCGACCTCGCTCTCACTGAGCGGAACCGGATTGTTCCCCGTCCCGACGAAACCGGTGACCTTCGGTGTGTTCTTCACCACGTGCCAGGCCTCGTCGGACATCTCCATCTTGACCAGCACGTAACCGGGGAAGAACTTGCGGGTCGAGCGACGCTTCTTGCCGTCGCGGACCTCGACCACCTCTTCCGAGGGGATCAGGATCTCCTCGATGACATCGGTCATTCCCATGGCATCGGCGCGCTGGCGCAGGCTCTCCTTCACCTTGGCCTCGAAACCCGAGTAGGTGTGGACGATGAACCACTGCTTGTCCGGCATGCTCGCCTCTAACGCCATGAGAACTGGTTCCCCTTGTTAACCGCGCACCCTCAGAAGTTACTGAGGATCCACTCCATGCCCCGGCTCAGGATCTGGTCCACGACGAACAGGAACAACGCACAGATGAAGACGGTCACGATCACGACGATGGTCGTGCCGGTGACCTCCTTCTGGCTGGGCCAGGTCGTCTTCTTCAGCTCGACCCACGTCGCGGAGACGAACTGTTTGAAACGCTGGATCGATTCGGTCATGGTCCCGCCGGTCCTCCCCGGAAACTCGACCCCGAAGACGACGCCCGCCGGCCGTACCGGCGGGCACCGCGTTTCGGAGAACTACTCGATGATCTCGGTCACCGTACCGGCGCCGACGGTGCGGCCGCCTTCGCGGATGGCGAAGCGCAGACCCTTGTCCATGGCGATCGGCGTGATCAGCTCGACGTTGATCGTCACGTTGTCGCCCGGCATCACCATCTCCACACCGTCCGGAAGCGTCGCGACACCGGTCACGTCCGTGGTGCGGAAATAGAACTGCGGACGGTAGCCCGTGAAGAACGGAGTGTGGCGGCCACCTTCGTCCTTCGTCAGCACGTAAACCTCACCCTTGAACTTCGTGTGAGGCGTGATCGAACCGGGCTTCGCCAGAACCTGGCCACGCTCGACGTCCTTGCGGTCCGTACCGCGAAGCAGGATGCCCACGTTGTCGCCAGCCTGGCCTTCGTCCAGAAGCTTCTTGAACATCTCGACGCCGGTCACGACCTTCTTCACCGTGTCGCGGATACCGACGATCTCGATCTCTTCGCCGACCTTCACGATGCCCTGCTCGATACGGCCGGTCACCACCGTGCCGCGACCCGANATCGAGAAGATGTCCTCGACCGGCATCAGGAAGTCACGATCGACCGCGCGCTCCGGAAGCGGAACGTACTTGTCGACCTCGGCCATCAGATCCATGATCATCTTCTCGGCGTCCGGATCCCCTTCGCCCGCCTTCAGCGCGCTCACCCGGCAAACCGGAATGTCGTCGCCCGGGAACTCGTAGGAGCTCAGGAGCTCACGAACCTCGAGCTCGACCAGGTCCAGCAGCTCTTCGTCGTCGACCATGTCGACCTTGTTCAGCGCAACGACGATCGCCGGAACACCCACCTGACGGGCGAGCAGGATGTGCTCGCGGGTCTGGGGCATCGGGCCGTCGGCAGCCGAGCAAACCAGGATCGCGCCGTCCATCTGCGCGGCACCCGTGATCATGTTCTTGATGTAGTCGGCGTGACCCGGGCAGTCGACGTGGGCGTAGTGACGGTTCTCCGTCTCGTACTCCACGTGAGCCGTCGCGATCGTGATACCGCGCTCACGCTCCTCAGGGGCGTTGTCGATCGAGTCGAACGAGCGGGCCGCCACCTTGTCGCTACCCTTGGAGAGAACGACCGTGATCGCGGCCGTCAACGTCGTCTTGCCGTGGTCCACGTGACCGATGGTCCCGATGTTCACGTGGGGCTTTGAACGATCGAACTTCTCCTTCGACATTCCCTGCTCTCCTTGGCTTCCCCGTCTCTGCGGAGAGCCGAACGACTGGAGCCCATGACCGGACTTGAACCGGTGACCTCTTCCTTACCAAGGAAGTGCTCTACCGACTGAGCTACATGGGCCTAAGTCACTGAAACTCGGTAACTACCTTTTCAACCCGGCCGAACCCACCGTGGCTCCGGCCTCGTTGCCCCCCCAGGGGCGCTTTTGGAGCGGGAAACGAGGCTCGAACTCGCGACCCTCAGCTTGGAAGGCTGATGCTCTACCAACTGAGCTATTCCCGCTCACAGTTTTCGATTCGCTTGCGTCTCGTCTCGACGGATGGTGGAGGGAGAAGGATTCGAACCTTCGTAGGTCATAGACCGGCAGATTTACAGTCTGCTCCCTTTAGCCACTCGGGCACCCCTCCGTCTTCCGTACGCCTCCTGCAGCGTCTCGGGGAGACCCGTGCGGCCTCCCCCAGGCGCCGATAAATCACTCTCGAACAGTCACTTACCGTCGCAGCCACCCCGCCGGCCTTGGAGCTGGCGAAGGGACTCGAACCCCCGACCGGCGGTTTACAAAACCGCTGCTCTACCAACTGAGCTACGCCAGCGGCTCGACAAACGGCAGATGTTAACAGCGAGCCCCTTACCTTTCAAGGGCATCGGCCGATTCGCGACGTTGCCGAATCACCTCGAACAGCATCACTCCGACGGCGACCGCGACATTGAGGGATTCGACCCCCGCCGCCAGCGGAATCGCCACTTTTCCGCTGCATTCCTCGAGCACGCCGGGCCTCACGCCCCGCTCCTCTCCCCCGCCGACCAGAGCCACCGGGCCGCGATAGGCGCCCCGGTCCCAGCCGACCTCGGCCCGCGGATCGAGCACCACCGTCTCGAAACCGCTCTCGTTCAACCGGCGGATCAACCGGGGAAGCTTCGCCTCCCTGGCCACCCGCACCTTCTCCATGGCCCCTGCCGCAGTCTTGGCCGCCGCAGCGGACAAGCCCGCGGTGCCGTCCGCCGCCAGGATGACCCCGTCGACTCCGGCTGCCGCCGCCGAGCGGAGCACCGCTCCGAGGTTGCCCCCGTCGGTGACCCTGTCCAGCAGCAGAATCAACCCGTCCGGCCTGGCCTGAGCCGCCCGGACCACCTCGTCGACGTCGGCGTAGGCCACCGGCGAGACGATCGCCGCGATCCCCTGAGCCCCGGCGTTGCGCCCCACCCGGCGCTGGAGCACCGCCTTGGGCACATAACTGACCGGAATCCCCGCCTGGCGCGCCAGCTTCAGCGCCCGGGCGATGTTGCCGTGAGCCGATTCGCGAGCGACCAGCACCCGCTCGACCGAACGGCGGCGCGCTTCGAGGGCCTGCATCACAGGGTGAACCCCGTAGAGCGTCTCCTCCCGCCGGTCCGGTTCGGTCTGACGTCTCACGCCTCCTCCTGCGCCGCGAAATCGACCCCGGGGTCGAAGCCCGCCGGCGTCAGACCTCCATCAACTCCTTTTCCTTGGCCTTGCAGAGCTCATCGACCGCGTTGGTGTGCTTGTCGGTGCGCTTCTGGACCTCATCCTGGGCGCGGCGGGAGTCGTCCTCGGGGATCTCCCCGCCCTTCTCCGCCTTCTTCAGCTGCTCGTTGGAGTCCCGGCGGATCTGCCGGATCGCGGTCTTGGCGTCCTCGCCCATGGCGTTGACCTTCTTTACCAGCTGCTTGCGGCGCTCCTCGGTCAGCGGCGGGATCTGGATGCGGATCAGCTTCCCGTCGTTTTGCGGGTTCAGCCCCAGGTCCGCGGACATGATCGCCTTCTCGATGGCACCGAGAGCGGACACGTCGAAGGGTTGGGCCACGATCAGCGCCGGCTCCGGAACCGACAGCTTGGCCACCTGATTCATCGGCGTGGGGGTGCCGTAGTAGTCGACCATCACGCCGTCGAAGATCGACGCCGAGGCACGGCCGGTACGCACCGCCGCCAGCTTGTGACGCGCGTCGGCCAACGACGCGTCCATGCGGGAATCGGTCTCTGCCAGGATCTCGTCCACCATGAGTGTTACTCCGCGGAAACGACCGAACCGACGCTCTCTCCGAGCACGATCCGGCGAATGTTGCCCGACTGCTTCACGTCGAACACCACGATCGGAAGCTTGTTGTCCATGCAGAGCGAGATCGCCGTGGCGTCCATCACCTGCAGACCCAACTCGAGAGCCTTCAGGTAGCTGATTTTCGGGAGGAACTCGGCATCGTCGTGCTTCATCGGGTCTTTGGTGTAGACCCCGTCGACCTTGGTCGCCTTGAGCAGCACCTCCGCCTTGATCTCCATGGCGCGAAGCGCGGCGGCGCTGTCGGTGGTGAAGTACGGATTGCCCGTACCCGCGGCGAAGAGAACCACCCGCCCCTTCTCCATGTGCCGCAGGGCGCGGCGGCGGATCAGCGGTTCGGCAACCTCGCGAATCTCCAGGGCCGAAAGCACGCGGGTCGTCAGGTCTCGCCGCTCCAGCGCATCCTGAATGGCCAGAGCGTTCATCACCGTGGCCAGCATGCCCATGTGGTCGGCGGTGACCCGGTCCATGCCGGTACGGATGCCGGCAGCGCCACGAAAGATGTTGCCCCCGCCGATGACCACGCCGAGTTCGACGCCCATCTGGCTGACGGCGGCGATCTCGTCGGAGATCGCCGAGACCACGTCGGGGTCGTAACCGAACTCCCGGTTACCCATCAGGGCCTCGCCGGAGAGCTTCAACATCACGCGCCGATAGCGCAACGGCTTGTCGGAGGCTCTGGCGGCGTCGTCGGCCTGCACGGGTCGGACCTCGGGGAGCGCGGAGCTCCCGATCGGAGGGCTACTCTCCCAGGACGAACCGCGAGAAGCGGCGCACCTGGATGTTCTCGCCGATACGGGCGATGGCGTCGGTCACCAGCTGACCGACGGTGACGTCGGGATCCTTGACGTAGGGCTGCTCCAGCAGGCAGTGCTCGCTGTAGTACTTTTCCATCTTGCCCTCGACGATCTTGTCGACGACCTTCTCCGGCTTGCCGGCCTTGATCGCGGCGTCCCGGGCGATCTCCCGCTCTTCGGCCAGCATGTCGTCGGTGACCTCTTCACGGGAGACGTAGCGCGGACCTGCGGCGGCCACGTGCATCGCGACATCCCGCACCAGCCCCTGGAAGTCGTCGTTCCGCGCGGCGAAGTCGGTCTCGCAGTTCACCTCGACCAGCACGCCGATCTTGCCGCCGGTGTGGATGTACGAGGCGACCGCGCCCTCACCGGTGGCCCGGCCGGACTTCTTGGCCGCGACGGCCATGCCCTTCTTGCGGAGCAGCTTCTCGGCAGCGCCCATGTCGCCGTTGGTCTCGACGAGCGCCTTCTTGCATTCCATCATGCCGACCCCGGTCTTCTCCCGGAGTTCCTTGACTGTGGCCGCAGTGATACTCATGACTTTGACTTCTCCGCTGTCATCCCGGCCCGGCATTCCCTACCGAGCCGTGATCGCTGACGGGGCTTTCCCTGGGGTCGACCCGTAGTAGTGCCGCCGACGGCAGTGTCCCCTGCGGGGCCCACCTCGCCGTCCGAGAACGCCCGACCACCCACGCGGGTGGCGAGCCGGATGTCCGTTTACTCGCTGGAGCCCGAATCGTCGGACGCGCCAACCCGGGCCTGGGCCCGCACCCGCTCGCGACGGGAGGCACGCGCACGCACCCGGTCACCCACCGACTTCTGCGCGCCGGAACCGCCGCGCTCCGCCGAACCCTCTTCGGACTCACGAACCTCTTTCCAGGATTCGCGGCCTTCCATGATGGCGTCGGCCATGCGTCCGGCGAACAGCTTGATCGCCCGGATCGCGTCGTCGTTACCCGGAATCGGGTAGGTGATCGGGTCCGGATCGCAGTTGGTGTCCACCACCGCGACGACCGGAATATTCAGTTTGTTGGCTTCCGCGACGGCGATCTTCTCGCGCTGGGGGTCGACCACGAACATGCAGCTGGGAAGCCGCTCCATGTTCTTGACCCCGGCCAGGCTCTTCTCGAGCTTGGCCCGCTCCTTGTCCATCTTCGCGTTTTCCTTCTTCGTCAACTGGTTGTCTTCGGTAGCGAGAGTCTCCTCAAGCTCCTTCAACCGGTTGATGCTCCGACGGATCGTCGTGAAGTTGGTCAGCGTGCCGCCGAGCCAGCGTTGATCGACGTAGTACATGCCGCAGCGGTTCGCCTCTTCGACGATCGGCTGCTGGGCCTGCCGCTTGGTGCCGACGAACAGAACCGTCCCACCCTTTGCAGCCAGCCCCGTCACGAATCCCAGCGCATCGCGGAAGTTCTTGACGGTCTTGTGCAGGTCGATGATGTAGATGCCATTGCGCCCGCCGAAGATGTACTCCTTCATCTTCGGGTTCCAGCGCCGAGTCTGGTGACCGAAGTGAACGCCGGCCTCCAGCAATTCTTTCATCGTGACCGAAACCAAGAAACAAGCCTCCCTGCGACGCCGTCGCTAAACCCCGGAACCTAGCGTTTCGAGAACTGGAACCGTTTGCGGGCACCAGGCTGCCCGTATTTCTTACGCTCGACCCGGCGCGCATCGCGGGTGAGGAACCCGGCACGCTTCAGCGTGCCGCGCAACTCCGGGTTGTATTCGCACAGCGCACGGGCGATGCCCAGGCGCATGGCGCCGGCCTGACCACTGGGGCCACCGCCCCGCGTGCCGACCAGGATGTCGAACTGACCTTCGGTCTCGGTGAGGGCCAGCGGCTGCTTGATGATCTGCTTGGTCATCGCGCTGCCGAAGTACTCCTCGAAGTCCCGCTTGTTGACCACGATCTTGCCGGTCCCCGGGCGCAAGTAGACCCGAGCCACGGAGCTCTTCCGGCGACCGGTTCCGTAGTACTGCGTCTTGCCGCTCAAGCGTTACTCCTAATTCTTTTCTTGCCGGATGGCGCCGGCGATGGCGAGCTCTTTGGGCTGCTGGGCGACGTGCGGATGCTGGTCGCCGGCATACACCTTCAGCTTGCGGAACATCTTGCGCCCCAGCGGTCCCTTGGGGAGCATGCCCCAGACCGCGAACTCGACCAGGCGCTCGGGGCGGCGATCGCGCAACTTGTCGGCGCGGATCTCCTTGATGCCTCCGGGCCAACCGGTGTGGGCGTAGTAGTGCTTACCCTCCCACTTGCGTCCGGTCAGCACGACCTTGTCGGCGTTGAGCACGATCACGTGGTCGCCGGTGTCGAGGAAGGGGGTATAAGAAGGCTTGTGCTTTCCGCGAAGATGGGACGCGACCACCGTCGAGAGACGGCCCAGCGTCATTCCGGAAGCGTCGACCACCCACCAGGCGCGGTCGATTTCGCCCTGTTTCGGCACGTAGGTTTTCAAGGCGTTCAGTCCTCGCCCGTGCGGTATGCAGGAATATCCCTGGCCACAAAACGTGCCTTATATCAACGCCCCCGGGGGTTGTCAACCCGATCGGCCTGAAGCGGCGCGAGTTGCGGGCGGCTGGTACTACTAGTGTCCGCCCCGGGGCGCGCGCTTCCCGGGACACGCCCGAGGAGTCCGTTCTTGGCCGTCGATCCGCTGAAAGAACCCGCCCGCGTCCAGGGGATGTTCGGCTCCATCGCCCGCCGCTACGACCTGCTCAACCACCTGCTGAGCGGCAACATGGACCGCCGCTGGCGCCGTCTGGCCGTCGGCGCCCTGCCCGCCGCCCCGAGTGCCCCCGTCCTGGACCTCTGCTGCGGCACCGGCGACCTGGCCCTCGAGATCGTGAAAAGGCGCCCGGGAGCCTACGTCGTAGCCTGCGATTTCTCCCGGCCGATGCTCGCCATCGCCGGCGAAAAGGTCCGGCGCCGCAGCCTCACCGAGCGCTGCGCCGTGGTCGAGGGGGACGGGCTGCGGCTCCCCTTCCCCGACGGAACCTTCGAAGCGGCCACCGTGGGCTTCGGCGTCCGTAACTTCGCCGACATGGAGCGGGGAATCGGTGAAATCCGGCGGGTTCTGCGCCCCGGAGGCCGGCTGGTGGTGCTGGAGTTCTCGAAGCCGACCGGCCCGGTGTTCTCCCGGCTCTACCGCTTCTATCTCAAGAGGCTGCTGCCGCTCCTCGGAGACGGCGTTTCCGGCGCCAGCGGGCCCTACGGCTACCTCGCCCGGACGATCTCCGACTTTCCGGCGGCCCCGGACCTCGCCGAGGCGATCCGCGACTGCGGCTTCGACCGCTGCGACTGGCGGCTGTTGACCGGAGGCATCGTCGCGGTCCATACCGCCTGGAAGTAACGGGGACGGAGCGAACTCCCCGCCCCCGCTTCCCGGATATCCGCTAGCCGGCCATGGTCAGGAGCATCACCGCCTTCTGGGCGTGGAGACGGTTCTCCGCCTCCTGGAAGATGACCGAGCGGGGCGAATCGGCGACCTCGTCGGTCACCTCGTCACCGCGGTGGGCGGGCAGGCAGTGCATGAAGATCGACTCCTCACCCGCCTTGTCCATCACCGCCTGGTTGACCTGGTAGGGCCGGAAGACCCGGTCCCGGGCCGCGGCCTCGTCTTCCTGGCCCATCGAGGCCCACACGTCGGTGTAGACCGCATCGGCTCCGGCGACCGCCTCCATGTCGTTCTGGACGTCGATCTTGGCTCCGGTCTCCTCTCCGGCCTTCTGGCAGGCCGCGAGCTGATCGGCGTCGGGCTCGTTCCCCGGGGGGCATATCACGGTGACGTGAACCCCCAGCTTGGCCCCTCCGGCCATCAGGGAATGGGCCACGTTGTTGCCGTCGCCGATGTAGACCAGACGGCGGCCGGGCAGGCCGGCCACCCCACCCTTGACCTGGGCCAGGGTCTGATAGTCCGCCAAGGCCTGGCAGGGGTGCAGGAAGTCGGTGAGGCCGTTGATAACCGGGATCGAGGCCACATCGGCCAGCTCCTGAAGCATCTCGTGGCTGAAGGTCCGGCACATGGCGCCGTCGACCCAGCGCTCGAGGTTGCGGGCCACGTCGGCCACGCTCTCGCGCTCGCCGATCTTCCCGTCGCTGGCGGTGTAGTAAATCGCGTGGCCGCCGAGCTGGGTCATGCCGGTCTCGAAGGTCACCCGGGTACGGAGCGAGGGCTTCTCGAAGTACATGAACAGCGTCTTGCCGGCCAGAGCGGATTGGTAGCGATGCGGGTTGGCCCGCAGCTGTACGGCCGTTTCGATGATTTCCCGCACCTCGGCGGGGGTGAAGTCCAGCAGGCTGAGCAGGTCGCGCTGGGCGAGATCCAGTTGACTCACGATCGTTTCTCCTGCCCCCCATCGGGGGCCATCGCCAGTTCTTTCATGCGCGCGGCCAGCTCGTCGGCGTCGATGCCGAGCAAACTCGCCGCGTGGTTTAGATTTCCTCCGCTGCGCAGGAGCGCGCTCTCGATCGCGACACGCTCCGCCCGATCCCTTGCGCGGTTGCCGATGGTACGCAGCACGGCCTGCCCCGGCACCACCATCGAATTCGCGGCGTCGAAGGGATGCCGCGCAGTCAACAGCAGGTGGCGCGGCTGGAGCGCGTCCTCTCCGGCGAGCATGGCGCCATGCTCCACCGCCCGCCGCAGTTCGCGCACGTTCCCCGGCCAGGGATGACGGCGCAGCACTTCGGCAGCCTCGGCGGACAGCGGCACCTCACGCTGGCCGCACCGCTCGGCGAAGCGAGCCAGGAAGAAGCGGGCCAGCCGCGGGATGTCTTCGTGGCGCTCGCGCAGGGCGGGGACGGCGATCCAGGGACCGCTTCCCAGCAGGCCGAGCCGCGGATCCAGGCGCCGATCGGCGGGGCCGTCCCCGGCACCGACCGTGGCCATCAGGCGTCGGGTACCCGGGGGCAGCGCCAAAAGTAAAGCGATCAGCGACTCGGCGGCGGCACCACGCAACCGATCGGCACGGCGGACCAACAGGCCGCCCCGGCCGCCTACCGCGGGCCAGGCCGACGGGTCCGTCGAACCGTCGAGTTCGAGCAACGGCTCGCGCTCGCGCCGTCCGCCCCGATGAATCGCCCGGGCCAACAGGGTCTTTCCGGTGCCGGTTTCTCCGTGCAGCAGGACCGGACGTTCATGGCCGGTGGCCAGCCAGATCTCCCCGGCGAGATCCTGCATCGCGGGAGAGCGGCCGACCACGCGAGGAAACGCCGTGTCCTCGGGTTCGGAGCCGGCCCGGGCTGCTGCGGCCGCCCTTCCCGCAGCCCGCGCCTCGAGTTCCCGGCGCAGCCTGTGGCGTAAGACATCCCGGTCCACCGGGCGTCGAATCAGGTCGAGGGCCCCGGCCCGGACCAACTCCATCGCATCCTCGACCTCTCCCGACGGGGTCAGCACCAGCACGCCGGGTGGATCGGCCAGCTCGGAGAGTTGCTCGAGCACCGAGCGAGCGGCAGGAAACTCTACGTCGAGAAGAATCAACTCGGGAGCGGGGCCTCGCTCGCAGATAGCGGCGAAGGCAGATGCCCGGCCGAGCTCGCCCACCGCGAATGCGTCCGCCTCCAGCGCGCGCCGCAGCAGCGTTCGCCGGGCAGCAATCGGGTCGGCCAGCAGGATCGTCGGCATCGGGGCGAGTTTAGCACCTCAACGCAGGCCCTGTAGGGCCCAGCGGGGCCCCCCGGGGTCACCTATCCCGGCCGGACCGTCAGGCGCCGTATCGGCGAAAAGCCGGAGCCCGGTCGCCGTATGGGGATCCCCGTCGACCTGCCCTGCCAGGATCCTGCCGACGATGACCGCCTGGCCCATCCGAAACCGCCCGTGAACCCGCAGCTCCCCGTGAACGGCGGCGTGGACGGTCCAGGCCGGACCGGCGCGGTTGCGCATCGGACCGCTCCCCGCTCCCGGGTCGGCGTAGCTATCCAGCGGATCGGCCCTGGGACTGCCGTCCGGATCGAGGCCGTAGTCGAGATTGAGCCAGGGTTCGCCCGGGTCGTGGCGGCCGTTCCCGTCGCTGTCCTGAAACGGCTCGCCCGGGGCGCGTAGCTCCACGACCCTCCGGCCGCTCACGGCGTCGAGCTGGAAATCCCGGGTGTGGACGATCAACACCCCGCGGAATCCGTACAGCCCTCCCGCGATCCGAATCGGCGGGGTCAGGTTGTCCGCAACGCCGTCACCATCGTCGTCGCGAGGGACTCGACCGTCGGCGGTATCGAAGAACAGCACCCCCTCGGCCTGGTCGGTGATCTCACGAAAGGAACGCACCGCACCGCCGGAGTGTTCGATGAACCGATCTCCGTCGACCCAGGCGAAGTAGCGGGCATCCCGATGCCCGGCCCCCGCGATCCCCTTCCACAGGCGGTAGGAGTCGGCTTCGCAGCCGAGGGCGGCGACACCCTGGAAGATGTTGGCGTGATGGGCGTCCTCCCCGGCGATTCCGTGATGGGTATGGCTCCCCGGCCCCGGGGGATCCCCCGGCGACCAGCTGAAGGGCCAGGGTTGGGCCCCGGCAGGAGCGCTCGAGAGACTCCCTCCGGCCAGCACGCGAAGCCAAGGGTCCTCCAGGGGCGCTGCCGTCGAGAACAGCCGATCCCGCAGCGCGGCGAAGCGGGCCGGATCGTCATGGCCCCACAGGCGATCGACCTCGGCCGTCGCAGGCAGAACCCGGGGCCAACCGGCAGGCCACGACTCATGGCCGGCAGGCAGGTTCACCGAACCCGCCGCCGCAACGGTGCCGAAACGCAAGCGGCTCCCCGAGGGCCAGGTCAGATCCCCGCAGGATGCGAGCATCGCACGCGGACCCGGCGCAGAGATCGCAGAAGGCAGTCGACGCAATCCGGCGATCCTCTGCACTTCGGCTCGAACCCGGCCGCCGATGACCACGCGACTGACCACCCGGATGGTGCCCTGCCCTTCCGCCGCCGGCCCGCCCGCCGCGGCTGCCCAGGCAGGCCCCCAGATATCGACGCGCAGGATGCTCAGGTGCACCCCGGCGATCTCCGTCTCGTCACCCAGCAACACGTCGACGAGGTGATCGAGGTAGGCCGCGGCACCTGCCGAGTGCCTCCTGTCGATCACCAGGTCGGGACCGCCGGGCGTCCCCGCAAGCCGGTCGGTGAGCGAGTCGGAAGCCCAGGGGCGGAACAGATCCGGGAGACCGTCGGCATTGCGGTCCACTCCCTGTTTGTAGCGGGGCCAGCTGCCGCCATCCTGGAGAACGGCGGGGGTGGCGGGATCCCCGTCATGCTCGATCCGTCTCTGACTGAGGTCGAACACGGACTCCGCCGGCCGCAACAGCGGACCGGCACCCTGCTGCTCGAACCAGCGGCGAACCTCGTCGAGCACCGATCGGCCGAGGGCCGAGGCCCGAGCCTCGAGCTGTTCGTTGGACGCGATACGCTCGTCGATCTCGGCTGCGGAAACCAGGGCGAGGGCCAACGCCAGCAACAACGCGGAGATGGCCAGCACGATGACGAGGGCAGCACCGCGCTGGTTCATCGCGCTACCCCACCCGGAAAGGCCAACCCCCGGGGGCTTACCGAGGAACGGATGCGCACCCGACGGCCCCCACCTCGAGCGTGGGAGACCACCAGCTCCAGTTCGACGCTGCGAACCGCGTCCCGCCGGGCCCGGGCAGCCGCCGACTCCTCGCCGCCTACCGCGGTCATGTCCAACTCTCGGCCGAGG
This sequence comes from Acidobacteria bacterium Mor1, assembly GCA_001664505.1. Taxonomy (GTDB): domain Bacteria; phylum Acidobacteriota; class Polarisedimenticolia; order Polarisedimenticolales; family Polarisedimenticolaceae; genus Mor1. Next base: position 363,046 of record CP011806.1, on the reverse strand, counting down.
GCATCCCGATAACGCAGGCGGAAGCGCACCACGTGGTCGATCACCGGCGTTCGTCGAATAAAACCCCGTGAGCCGTACCTCGCCGGATCGTTGTCGACGTGTACCCGGTAGAGGGTGTACGGCGGCGCGCTCTGGCCCAGATCGACCCGATCCACCTCGACCGGGTCGTCGCGGCCGTCCCGCTGCCCGGGAACCACGTCTGCCGAGAAACTCAAGAGGTCCGGCCCCCGCGGGCCGTCGGCGCTCAACACGTAGCCGACGATCTCGTCGTTGCCGACCGGGACCGGCACGGCGCCGCCTGCCGAGAGGAGATCCTCGGGGACGCGGGACTCCGGCCGGTCTCCGTCCAGGTCTCCGCGAAAGACCACCGCCGTCGGACCGGCGAATTCCAGCACCTCGTCCCCGCCGCGCGCCGCCCGCACCCCGAGACCGGCGAGCCGCAGTTCCGCCCGCAAGTGATCCATGGCCGCACGCGCAGCCCACTGGACCTCCGCGGTGCGGCCGGCCGCCCGATGGAGCCGCTGCATGCGATCGAACAGGGTCAGCACCGTCAACCAGAGGAGCGTGCTCAGGGCCAACGCCACCAGGAGCTCCGCGTAGGCCACCCCCCGGCTCATTGACGCACCGTGCACAATCGCACCTCCCGCTGGCGCCTGCCGCCGCGCCATCCGACCTGCACCGTGACCCGCAGGCCGCGGCTGGCAAGGAAGGAGTCACCGCCGGGCAAGGCTTCGACCCGGACCGTGACGAAACCGTCGGGGAGTTCCCCGACCAGCGGTGACCAGCGCGCGGCCGCCGCATCCCGCCGGCTGTCCACCTGCAGCAGGCGGCCGTGAGATGCCCCACCGAGGGCGGTGTAGAGATGATGGTAGGGCTCGCTCTGCAGGGACTCGGTTACCGAGTTCGCCGCGGCCATGGCGATCGACGAGCGGCGCCCGGCCGCAAGGCGCCGCTCACCCCACGCCAGCAGTGCGGCGGTGGACAGCAGCACGCCAGCCATGAGCGACAGGGCGACCAGGGACTCGACCAGGGTGAAACCTCGCATGCCCCGGCATACTGCGAGGGACATGCCGGCAAGACACGGCGACGAACCGGAGCACTTTCGATCAGGGGAACCGCTGGATGCGTGACAACCGCGACGGCGCCGTCCGCCGGCGAACGATCCGGTCAGATCGTGGGCGGCAATACCATGCGCAGGTACCAGGCGATCAGATCCCGGGCGTAGAGCATCGCCACCACCGCGGCCGGCGCCAGGAAGCAGCCGAAGGGCAACGTGTCCTGCATCGAACGGCCGCGTAGCGGCACCAACGCGACCCCCACGACCGCACCCACCACCGACGCACCGAAGATCGTGAACAACACCCCTTGCCAACCGGTGAAGGCGCCGACCAGCGCCATCATCTTGACGTCGCCCATGCCCATCGCCTCGACACCGCGCAGCCGTCCGTAGATCGCGCCGGTTGCCCAGAGGAAGCCCGACCCGAGACAGGCCCCGACCAGCGCCCACCAGATACGCTCCAACCCCTGCCCCTCGAGGAACGGGTTCCACCACGCCACCGCCATGCCGGTCACGAAACCGGTCAGGGTGATCGCGTCGGGAAGCAGCTTGAGGTCGTAGTCGGTGAAGAACAGCACCAGCATCGCCAGGGCGAAGGGCGCGGCGATGGCGAAACCCAGGCTCGGACCGAAGTAGAGCCAGGTGACGAGGACGATCACCCCGCTGAACAGCTCGACGAAGGGGTAGCGCAGCGAGATGCCGGTACCGCAGTGGGCGCACTTGCCCCGCAGCATGATCCAGGAGAGGACCGGGATGTTCTGGTACCACTTGACCGGCGTGCCGCACGCAGGGCAGGCCGACCCCGGGCTGACGATGCTCAGATCGCGAGGCAGCCGGTAGATGCAAACGTTGAGGAAACTGCCGATCACCGTGCCCAGCACGAACCACCAGATCGAGGCAAAGGGTTCGATGAATGGACTCATGTGCCGCTCCCGAGTACCCGGCCGGCGCCGGTGCTGACTTCGCCGGTCAGCGGATCATAGCGGTACGGCTTGCCTTCCGGGTCGGCGGGCAGCTCGGTGAGCACCCCGCTCCGGCGCAATTCGCCCAGTTCCCGCGGCGGCCGGCCGGTGCGGGTGCGAAACGCCTGGATCGCCCGGTCGAGATTCTCCAGGTCCACGGTGACCTGCAGTGCAGCGACCTTGCGCCGGGCCAGAGCCCGTGTCGCCGAATCGCTCTGCGGGTCGGCCAGCACCTCCTGCCAGATCGCCAGGGCCTGACGGGGTTCACCCGAGCGGGCAGTGACGCCGGCCTGCATGCGCCGCACGTGTACCGGAGCCCCCGGCGTCTCGGCAGCCTGGTTGAAGTAGCCCACCGAGCGTTCGACCTGCTCGGCCCGGTAGCACTCCCAACCGGCGAGATAGGGCAGGATCCAGGATTCGGGATTGGCCGCCGCCCCCTTTTCCAGCAGACGCAGCCCTCCCTCGAGGTCGCGTCCCTCGACGATCATGATCAGCGCGCCCATCCAGTAGGCGTCGATGTAGTGCGGGTCCAGCTCGGCGATCACATCGCCGAAGATGTGTTCGACGTAGCGATAGCGATCCTGTCGCTCATAGTTCGAGTAGTACTGCAGCGACCAGATGTAGATCCAGTCGGCCAGCAGCGACCCATGCCCCAGGCTCATCATCCGTAGATGCTTGCCGTTGGGCAGGTAGAGCAGTTCCTCGGCGGCCTCGGGCGGTTCGACCCGCTGCTCCAGCCAGGCCCGGGAGCCGAAGGCCCCGGCCGAGGCCGACAGCAGCAGCAGGATCGCCAGCCCCCGGCGCATCAGATGAACTCCTTGCGCTCGAAGACCATGCAGGCGACGACCAGCACCGCCAGGGCGTAGCACACGCCGTAGGCCGAGGCGCCGATCAGATGCTCGGTTGCGGGCAGTGCGCCGCGCACCGCCTCACCGCGAACGTTGAGCCATTCGAGGTTGGGCAACACGGTGTACAGCACGTCGCAGAGGACCCGCCCGGGCCCCTCGGGCATCCGCGCCTGCAGCAGTTCCAGGCTCCAGGTCAGATGCCCGACGACGTAGGCCACGAAGGTCCACAGCGCCGCCAACATCGGGTTGGTCAGGGTCGAGAACAGGATCGCGAATGCGGTGACCATCGCCAGCTCGAAGAAGATCAGCAGGATCGCGGGCAATAGCGGCAGGAAGGCTTCACCCCGGAGCGCCAGCAACGCGCAGAGCGCACCGGACATCACCACGACGATCAGGCCGAGCACGCTCAGCAGCCCGGCGTACTTGCCGGCGATGAAGTGCCAGCGCCGCACCGGGCATGAGAGCAGCGTGAAGACCGTCCGCTTCTCGATCTCCTTGAACACGATCGAGACACCGACGAAGACCGCGGTCAGCACCCCGAACACCGAGATCGCGGAGAGTCCGAGATCCTTGATGATCTTGTCCTCGCTGCCCACGGTCAGCATCGAGAGCAGACGGGACGCCCCGATCAACAGCAACGCGAAGACCAGCAGCAGATAGAGGATGCGGTCGCGAATCGCCTCGCGAAAGGTGTTGAGGGCGATGGCGCGGATCGCGGACCAGGCCGCGGTGGCGGCGGGGGCGCTCAAGACTCCCCTCCCGGCTCCTGGCCGAGTTCCCGCAGGAACAGGTCTTCGAGACTTTCCCGCCGCTGCCAGATCGAGACCACCAGCAACTCCCGGCTGCGGCACTCGGCGAGCAGGCGTTCCAGCTCCACCGCGTCGGCGACCAGCAGGGTGGTCTCCTCCTCGCCGGCCCACAGATGTTCGGCGGGCAGGTTCTCCAGGTTGGCGCCCCGCAGCGTCACCTCGAAGCCACGGATCTGACTCGGAAGCAACTCGCGCAGGGCGCCGCTGAAGCGCAGGCTCCCCTTCTCCAGGATCGCGATGCGATCGCAGAGCAGTTCGGCGTCCTGCAGGATGTGGCTCGAGAAGAAGACCGTCTTGCCCTCGGCCTTCAACTCCTGGATCAGGTCGCGCACCTGCCGCCGTCCGATCGGGTCGAGGCCGGACATCGGCTCGTCGAGGATCACCAGCTGCGGGTCGTGTTGAATCGCCTGAGCCAGACCGACTCGCTGCACCATGCCCTTGGAACACTGGCGCAGCGGTGTCTTGCCCCGGCCTTCCATTCCGACCCGCCGCAACGCTCGCTGCACCCGGTCACCTCGCTCGGAGGCGTCGAGGCCGTGGAGCCGCCCGTAGAAGTCGAGGAACTCCTCGGCGGTCAGATAGTCGTAGAAGTACGGGTTCTCCGGGAGGAACCCGAGCCGTGCCCGGGCCTCGGCCGCGGTATGCGGCAGGCCGAACACCTCGATCTCGCCGGCATCGGGGCGCAAGAGCCCCAGCAGCAGTTTGAGGGTCGTGGTCTTGCCCGCGCCGTTGGGGCCCAGCAAGCCGAAGATCTCCCCTGAGGGCACGTCGAGATCGAGCCCGGGGAGCGCCACCTTGCGTCCGATTCCCAGATGTCCCGGGAACGCCTTGGCCAGCCCGCGAATGCGGATCGCGGCCGAGCCGGGGTCTGCGGCCCGGCTCCCGGAGCTCTCGGGTCGCGGGGACATCACGCTCATGAGTGAATGCCTCCCCCGGCGGTCACCGTCGGTCGGCGTGCCCGGTCCCGGGCGGCCACGATGCGCCGGGCGTCGGCGCCCCGCCCCCGCAACGGAGCGCTGTCGTAGACCGCGAGGGTCTCGGCAGCCGCCCGGTCGGCGGTGAAGAGTTCCGAACGGCGGCGCCCCGCCTGCCCCATGCGCCGGCGCTCCCGCGGATCGAGGGCCAACCGCACCATGGCGGCCGCGGTCGCCTCGGGATCTTCCGCGGGGACCAAGATGCCGTTGTGTCCGTCGGCCACCGCCTCGGGGGTGCCGTCCACCGCGGTGGCGATCACCGGAAGCTCCGCAGCCATGCCCCGCAGCAGGGCCATCGGCAGGCCCTCGAAGCGGCTGGCCAACACCATCACGTCGGCGGCGGCGAGCAGGTCGGCCACGTCGGTCCGCCAACCCATCACCGCAAAACGATCTCCCAGGCCGCCGGACCGGGCGATGTCCAGGGTCTGCCGGCGCAACGGACCGTCTCCCGCGATACGGAACACCGCGCGATGGGCTTCCTTGCCGGCGATGCAGGCAGCCCGGGCAAAGGTCAGCGGGTCCTTCTGGGGCTTGAGGTTGCCCAGCTGCAGGAACAGGCACTCCCGGCGGCCGATGCCGAGCCGTCGGCGAATCGCCCGGCGATCTCGGCGCCGCAGGTTCTCCCGCCGATCGATGGCGTTGACCACGACCCGGCGATCCTCATCCCTGCCGATACCCAGCTTCGCTCCCTGCTCGCTGGTCGCGTGACAGCAGGAAAGCAGGACGAAGTCGCGCCGGGCGGCCAACCGTTCCAGCCCCGCATAGAGGCCGTGGCGCAGCGGGGTCTGGGTGCGGTTGAACGACCAACCGTGGACGTGATGCACGACCCGGTCGGGAGCGCCGGAGGCGAACGCGGCCAGGCGGCCGACGAGCCCCGCCTTGGAACAATGGGTGTGCAAGAGGTCGAAGGACTCCTTGCGCAGCATGCCCGCCAGCCGAGCGGCACAACGCAGATCGTTCAGCGGCTTGATGGCGTGGTGCCAGTCGTCCCAGGCGTGAAGGGTCAGGCCGGGCATCCGGCGGGCGTCGTCGATCAACTCGCCGCCGGTACCGGTCAGGAGGTGTACTTCGTCCCCCCGGCGGATCAACCGCTCGCAAAGATCCAGGCAGATCTCCTGGGCTCCACCCAGGTCGAGCCGCGTGATGAACTGAAGAACCTTCATGGCTCGTCGCTTTCCGGGCTCAGACGCCCAGCGCCCCCTGTCTTCCCTGCGCCGCCTTGCAGCCGCTCAGTCGCTCGGCCAACTCGAGGCCGTCAAGGAGCGCCCGCTCCATGTAGGAGTAGGTCCAGGCGCCGTAGCGGCCGATCAGATGAACACCCCGGTTCGCCAGCGCGGGCACCACCTCGTTCATCACCGCCTGGCGGTCCCGGTCGAAGATCACGTAACCCGGATCGATGCGAATGAAGTCCTGCACCAGGATCCGGTCGTCGGGCCGCAGAATGCCCTGCCGGGTCAGATCGGCGATGGCCTCGCGGCAGACCGCCTCTTCGTCGATGACCTCGTCCCGCCGCAGGCCGAACTCGACATATAGCGAGGAGGTTCCCTCGGGGGCCACGCCCTCGGAGAAGTTGGTCGGGAAACCGGCACGGTAGTAGCGGGAATCATCGTCGGGGAAGTAGATCCAGTGGGCGTCGCCGCCCACGTCAGGCCGGTCGATACCCAGGTTCAGGCAACCGACCACCGACCAATCCAGTTTGTCGGCCCGGGAAGAGAGCTCCGACGAGGGCCCTTCCAGCATGTTGAGGAACCGGGGCAGCGGTGTGGTCACGACCAGTTCGTCGTAGGCGATCTGCTCGCCGTCGGCCAGGGTCACCACCTGGCGATCCATGTCGACCCGCTGAACCTCGGCGTTGAGCCGGATGCGGTCCCGCACCCGGTCGGCCAGCACGTTGGGCAGGACCTCGATCCCGCCCCGGGTCGGGTAGCGGAAGGTCGAGTTGTAGCCCAGCCCGCGATTGACCACACCCAGCGCCCCCTGGACGACCTGCTCGAGATTCGGCTTGGGCACGGCCCACGCGACCCAGTCGGCGGTCATCTCCGCCGGCGCTCGGCGGAACAGTTTCTCGTTGTAGGGCAGCATGAACGCGTCGCTGATCCCCCGGCCGAACACCGCCAGGGACCAGGTTTCGAAATCCACCTCCGGAGAATCCGGAACAGGGACGTCGAGGCTGCGGATGAAACCCATCAGGCAGTCGGAAACCACCTCAGGAGGCAGGCCGTGCAGGTTGGCCTGGAACGGGAACGGCAGCCGTACGTCGTGAGAGTGGATGTAGGCCTTGCGCTCGATGGTGGAGAACACGCCGGGCAGCCACTCGTCGACCAGCGCCACGATACGCGGGTCGCGCAGATGCAGCAGGTGCCCGGTGTAGTCGAAGACGAACCCGTCGATCGTGCGGGAGCCGCACAATCCCCCGGCGACCGGACCCGCCTCGAGCACGGTGCACGGAGTGTTTCCCAGATGGTAGGCGGTGGACATGCCGGCCAGACCGCCTCCGATGATCACGACCATGAATCGTTCCTCACAAGGACATATCGATACGCTTGAGCAGCGCGCCACAGGCCACGGCGGAGAGCGCCAGTCCGGCCAGCATCCAGGCGGCCCATACGATGTCGGGAAGCAGGCTCATGCCGATGGCCGCGATCCCGAGCAGGGCCGTGACCACGTAGGAGGTCACCACCGTTCCCCGGGTGCTCAGCCGCCACTTGCGCAGCCGCAGGGCGACATGATCCGGACTCCCGAGCATGACCGGAAGCCCACGCCGCCAGCGGATGTACATCACGAACAGCATGTCGAACAGCGGCACGCCGAGGATCAGCGCCGGACAGAGCGCGCCGAGATCGTTGTGCCGGGTGTAGGGGTTGTCCATCGCCAACGCTCCGAGCATCAGGCCGATGAACAGACTGCCGGTATCCCCCATGTAGATGCGGGCCGGCTGAAAGTTGTAGCGCAGGAAACCGAGACAGCTGCCGGCGAGGGCCAGGGCGATGGTCGCACTGGCTCCGTTGCCCGCGAGCTCCGCAACCACGAACAACACCAGGGCGGCGACCGCGGCGGTGCCCGCCGAGAGACCGTCCATGATGTCGATCAGGTTGAAGGCGTTGGTCACCCCGAGGAGCCACAGCACCGACAACCCCAGAGCCAACCACTCCGGCAGGAAGACCAGCTTGATGTAGATGCCGGACTTGATCAGCACCAGCACCGCCACCGATTGACCGATCAGTTTGGTCCAGGGACCGAGCTGCCCCAGGTCGTCGAGCAGGCCGAGGATCACGACGATCGACCCGGCCAGCAACAACCCGAGCACCTCGCGACTGAAGTCGAAGGTCAACGCCAGGGAGAGCAGGAAGGCCAGATAGATCGCAAGCCCTCCGAGGTAGGGAATCGGTTCGCGATGGGTCTTGAGCTTGCCGTCGGGTTTGTCGGTGATGCCGAAGCGCAGCGCGGCCTCGCGCAGCCGTGGCGTCAGCCACAGCGCGAAGCCCAGAGCCAGCAGGAAGCTGAGTCCGTGGATCAACCATCGCCAGTTCTCATCGATCACCATCTCGTTACACGTTCCCTCAGGAAACGTGATGCCGCGATGCGCCGCCGTCCAGTCTGCGGAGCGCCAGGGTGTCGCCGAAAAGGCCGCGCTCCCGCCACAAGCGCAGCAGGACACCTGGAGAGGTGACGGCGATCAGGCCGAGCATCGCCAGGTCCCGGGCCAGGATGAACGGAAGGTTCGCCAGATACCCCGCAACAGAATCGTTGCGCAAGATCGTAAGGTAGCGATTCTTGGCCACGTGGAAGCGCACCTCGGCGCTGCGCCCCAGGAGCGCCACCCTGCGCACCAGGTTGCCCCGTTCGGCGCTCCCACCCCGGTGGTGGTAGGCCACGGCGCCATGCCGGTAGCGAGCCTTCCAGCCCCGTCTACGGGCCCGCCAGGCCAGGTCCAGATCCTCGTAGAAGGCGAAGAAGCGGGGGTCGAACACCCCGCCGCAATCGGCCGAAACATCGTCGAGCATGCGGCGGCGGTAAAGAGCGGCGGCGCCGCAGGCTCCGAAGACCTCTTCATCGCGGTCGTATTGACCCCGGTCCGGTTTGCCGTAGCCCCGGTCCAGGGGTTTCCGGGAGCGGGCCAACTGCTGTCCCGCCGAGTCCAGGGTCTGCCCGTCGAAGCGCAGCAGCTTGCCGCAGGCGATGCCGGTCTCCGGGTCCTCGAAGGCCGGCAACAACCCCTCGACGAATTCGCGGTCGACCCGGGTGTCCGGATTGAGCAACAGTACGAAGGGAGCCGAGGTCTCGGCGATGCCCCGGTTGTTCGCCTCGCAGAAACCCAGGTTGTCTTCCAGCTTCAGCACCCGCACACCCGGGCGGCCCGTGGCCATCGCCACCGAACCGTCGGTCGAGGCGTTGTCGACCACGAGGATTTCCTGCACCGGGCGGGCCAGATCGGCCAGGCTGTCCAGGCAGTCGGCGAGAAAGCGCTCGGAGTTCCAGCTGACGATGACGACGGCGACCGGGGCCGTGCTCATGACCCTGCCGTGGAGCGGAGCACTGTCTCCATCCGGTGAACGTGGGCCGTCAGCGAGAACTGCTCCCGCGCCCGGATCATGGCCGCCGCGCCCATGCGTTCCCGCAACTTCGGGTTGCCCGCAAGGGTCACCAGGGCCCGAGCCAGCGCCTTGACGTCGCCGATCTCCACCAGCAGCCCGGTCTCGCCCTGGACCACCATTTCCGGCGTGCCGCCGGAGCGGAAGGCCGCCACCGGTTTGCCCGCGGCCATGGCCTCGAGCACCGTGCGGGGCAGTGGGTCGTGGCTCGTGCTGGCCAGGCAGACCACGTCGCAGGCGGCGGTCAGGGCCGCCCCGGTGGGCTGCGGCGGCAACAGGTGGAACCGCGCCGAACTCGGATGGGACTCGATGTCCTTGCGTACACGCTCGATGAAGTGCGAGGGCCCCTTGCCCGCCATGATGAAGCGCGCGTCGACTTCCTTTTCCAGCGCCAGGCGGCCGGCCCGGACGAATTCCCGCGGCCCCTTGTGGGGGAGCAGCTGGCCCAACAGGCCGACAATGCAGTCTGCGGGTGGCAATCCCAGCGCCTTGCGCGACGCCTCGACCGAGCGGGCCTGGCCGGTATCGACCCCGTTGTGCACGACCTGAACGCGATCGCCCAGCCCTTCCTCCCGAACCCAGGAGGCCACCGCCTCGCTGACCGCCACGATCCGGCTGGCGTAGCGCTGGAGCTTCCGCGCCCACCAGCGGCGACGGGGCCCCGGCGGCAGGATTTCCCGCAGGTGCCAGACCACCGGCACCCCCTGTTCCGCGGCGGCGGCGGCGCCGGCCAGGTGCGGCAGGCAGTTGACGTGCACCACGTCGGGCCGGTACTCGGCGATGGCGGTCGCCAGCCGGCTCCGCTCGGGGTCGGGCAAGCTGTAGCGCAGCCGCCGCGCGGCGGTCGCCACCGCACCCTGCCGATCGGCCTGGACGGTCCAGTGGGTACGGGTTCGAATCTCGGCGGTCTCGACGCCCCGTTGATAGAGCCACTCTTCGAGTCCCCACGGTCCGGGGTGCACCACGCCGACCCGGTGACCGCGGCGATGCAGGCCATCGGCAAGCAGGGCGAGACTGTGCTCGGCCCCGGTCGGACCCACGGGCGACGCCAGATGCGAAAGCATCACGATCGTCATCGGCTCGCTCATGTCCGGCGCTACCCCCAGATTGGTACGGACCCGACTCATCGAGTGTCCAGACGGGGAATTCTACCTTGGGAAAAGGCCCGTTCCACGGCTCAGCGACGCCCTCGCAGCCGGTCGGCGATGGCCGGCGGCACCCAGCGGGAGGCCAGGCGCCTGAGGCCGCTGCCACGGGGTGCGGCAGGCGCCGCCGCGACCGGGTCCTCGGTGCCCGGCCGGCGCTGCCAGAGGGTGCCGTGGGGCGCATCCTCTCCCGGCCGGCTCTGGGTGTAGTAGTAGAACGCCATCGATTTGCGGGTGATCCCTTCGGGACAGGCCAACGGGTCGGGATGTCCGTGGTACGACGTCGCCGTGGTGCTGAACACCGCCAACCGGTTGAACCAGGGATCGATACGCTCGACGCAGCGGGTCATCTCACGGTCCCACAGTTCGAGCTGGCCGCCCCAGGCCGCATCCCAACCGGGATTGAGATAGAGCAAGGCGTTGACCCGCCGCTCCAACCCGAGGCTCTTGTGACGGCTGAAGTCGGCGTGAATCGAGAGCCGTCCGCCCCGAGGAATCTGATGCAGTCCCCCACCGTGAAAGTGCGGGTCCGGAATCAGTCCATCGATGCCGGTCAGGGTTTCGAGGTAGCGGACGAAGGGCGAGGAGTTGAAGACCATCAGCATGTGCTGAACGAAAGGCGACGCGCCGGCCATGTTGCGGGCGTCCCGGGTCCCGAGCTTGCCCGCCTGGGGTCCGGTCGCATCCGCCTGCCAGGCGATCGACTCCGGATCCGGGAAGGCGTCGTGGAGCATCCGGGCGACCCCTTCGGGCAGGAAGTCATCGACGGCGATGTGGGGAAAGGGATCGGCAGCCGCGTAACGGGAAGCCAGCGGCCGGGCCTGCTCGGGCAGGTCCTCGGCAAAGGTGAACCGGTCGTCGGCCACGGGGACCCTTTCGCTATCCGCGAGACTCATGTCGTCTCCTCGCTCGGTACCGAGCCGGGTCAGCCGGCGAGCCGGGCGGCGTGCCCGATTCGTTGAAGCGACTCTCGGCTGGCTTCCTGCAGTCGTTCGTAAACCGGGTCCAGTCCCCGGGTGGTCATGCGGCAGAGCCCGTCGAACCAGAGCGGGCCGTCACGGGTCAACAGCCGGTCCTCGGCGACGTCCTTGATGTCCAGCGGCCGCAACTGGAAACCCCAGCGCTCATTGGCATGCTCGATCACGTTCAGGGAACAACCGAGCAGATCGAACACCTCGACCATCAGGCAGTCTTCGGGGTGAGCCGCGTGGAACCGCAGCAGATCTTCGTTGTAGCGCTTCCAGACCTTGGCAAAGCGGGAGACCTGGAGCACGTGGGCCTTCGGCGTGCGCTGGCGCCGGAGCAACGACTGCACGACCAGGCCGTAGTGGCGGAAGACGAACAGGTAACGCGCCTCGGGCAACAGCTCACGCCAGAAGTCGAGGAGCAACGCGCTGCGGGGATCCTTGAAGCCCCACTGGGCGTGGCCGCTGCGGCGGGTGATCAACTCGCGCCCCTGCTGATGGAACTCCGGTGCCACCGGAATCGGATCGGAACCGGTCAGATAGTGGTCGACGCCGGCGGCAGAGAGGATGGCCCGCTGGAAGTGGGAGACCTCCCGGTCCTCGAAGTGCCCCCGCGGGTTGGTCCAGTCTCCGGGGATCAGGTCCTGTCCCAGGGACAGACCGCAACGCTTGAGCCATCCGGCAGTCATCGACGTGCCCGAGCGATGCATGCCTCCGATGATCAGCACACTCAAGTCCCGGCATCCTCCGTCGTCGAGGCTCCATCCCCGACGCGCAGATCGCGCCTCAGCGCGGCAACTCCCAGGATGTCCCGCCGCAGAGCGGGCCAGACCAGGGTCAGGAGGGCCACCCCGGCCGCCGCGGCCAGGGTCCCCCCAGCAATGATGGTCCCCGCTCCGGATCCGGCAAGCCACCCCCGGGCCAGATGGGCCGCAGCGGCGACCACCAACCCGACGACCGCCGGTCGAACGGCGGCGCCGAGCACATCACGGACCCGGATCGGGGACACCCGGTAGGCGGCCCACAGGACGAAGGGGGTCAGTACCCAGAAGCCTAGCGTGAACCCGGCCGCCACGCCGAACGCCCCCCAGGGCAGCCCGGCCGCAAAGAACAGGACCCGCAGGGTCGCGAACAGGAGCCCCCACCTGGCCAGGCGCCCGGTCTGGCCGAGGGAGAGGTAGACCCACCCGGTCGTCGAGACCACCGGCTCGGCGAAAGCGGCGATGGAGAACACCAGGAAGATCTGGGCGGCAGGGGTCCACTGGGGCCCCAGCACCAGCAGAATCGTCTCCTCGGACAGGCTGGCCAGCAGCGCCGTCAGCGGCATGGTCAGAAGGGCGATCAGCGAGACCGACTTCAGATAGTAGCGGCGGTAACGCTCGGGTTCGTTCTGCAGCCGGCTCAGGGTCGGCACGGCGACCCCGGCGATCGGCGCATTGATCTGAGATATCGGCAGCAACAGCAGCGAGTAGGCCCGGGCGTAGAGGCCGAGGGATTCCGGCCCCCAGACCCGGCCGACCAGCACGTTGTCGAAACTGCGCGCCAGATAGTTGGCGAAACGGAAGAAGGTCAGGTTGCCGCCGTAGCGCAGCATCGGGCGCACCCCGGTCCCGCGGGCGGGCCGGCCGGGACGCCATGGGCAAGCGATCCAGACCGACACCAGGTTCAACGCCGCCGCAGTAAGAGGCTGGAGCACCAGCGCCCAGTAGCCGGCGTCGTAGTAGTGCGCCGCGGCGATGGCGACGATCATCCCCAGCGCGTCGGAGGCCACGTCGATGGCGGCCAGGGTGGTGAAGCGCATGCGCCGGCGCAGCACCGCCTGGTGCTGAACCGCCAGCCCGCTGAGCAGCACGCCCACCGAGACCGCAAGGGTGATGCCCACCACCCGCGGCTCGCGATAGAACCAACCGACCAGCGGAGCGATCGCCGCCGTGACCAGCATGATCCCCGTCGAGAGCGCGACGTTGGTCCAGAACAGCGTACTGATCTGTTCGTGGGTCACCTCCGCCCGCTGCACCGTGGCCATCGACAGGCCGAGGTCCTTGAACAGCAGGATCAACCCGGTAACCGCCACGACCATGCCGACCAGCCCGTAGTCCTCGGGGGTCAGCAGCCGCGCCAACACGTAGATCGAGGCCATGCGCAGAACGAAGCGAATCCCCTGCCCGACAAGCGACATCGCGGCGCCGCTGACCGAACGCTCCCGCAAACGGTCGGAGACCGGATCGAGATGCTGCTGGGGATCCACCGGACTCATCGACTCGATCGCTCCAGGAGCTCCCGCAGGAGTTTCGCCAGCCGGGGGGTAACGGCCCGCAGCGAGTAGCGGGCCTCGACGGTCTCGCGGGCAGCGGCTCCCAGGGCCCCGGCCTTTTGCCTGTCGCCGAGCAGGCCGTCGACGCATTCGACCCACTCGGTGTCGGTCTCCGGAAGGTAGCCGTTCTCCCCGCTGCGGATCACCTCGTGGTTCATGCCCACGGGAGAGGCCACCGCGGGAATACCCAGGGCCATGTACTGGATCGCCTTGAAGGCGCACTTGGCCCGGGTCCACGGGGTGTCGTCCAGGGGCATCAGCCCGGCGTCGATGCCCTGGAAAACCTTGACCTCGCCGGCCAGGGACCAGGGGCGGAAACGGATGTTCACCCCGGGAAGCTGCGGCTCCCGATCGGCGACCACGATCAACTCCAATCCCGGATGCCGCCGGGTCAATTCCCGGAGGGGCTCCGCCAGCCGCTCGAGGAAAGGAAGATTGTCCGAGTGGCCGACCCAGCCGAGCCGCGGAGGGCCGGCCTCACGGGGTGAGGGCCGGAAGCGGTCGGTGTCGACGGCGGTGGGCAAGACCGCGACCCGTTCGTGGGGCACCTCGGCGGCGAGCACCTCGTTGCCGCAGATCACCAGATCCGCGCGACCGGCGATCGCCTGGAACTGCTCCCGGTAGCGACGTGCGGCCCCCGCGGGAAGGTCCCGCCCGGGAGGCGGCAGGTAGATCGCGTCATCGACGTCGTAGACCAACGGCGCGGCGGATGCGGCGAGCAGCCGATCGAAAGGAGCCGGATAGGTCTTGCGCTGCACGAACAGAAGACGGGCCCGGCGGGCGGCACGTACGTCGCGCATCAGGTCGCGTACCCGTTTGAACCTGGAGCGGGAGGCGGCCGCCTTGAGCGGAAACAGCACCTCGGTGGCCAGCCCTTCGGCGGCGAGCATGCGGCGATGGGCCAACACCCGGTAGCGGGTGCTCGCTCCCCGTTCGTCTCCGACGGGCAGGGCCAGCACCGGCGAGCTCACGGTTCGATCTCGGCAAGGCGGGACTCGATCCGATCCACCGCCCGGGGGTCCAGGGTCAGCAGGCGCTCCGAGTACAGATTCTCCGCGGCGAAGCGTTCGGTCTCCGCCGCACGCTCCCGCGCCTCGTGGAGCAACCTGCGGGCGCGATCCCGGGAACCCTCGCCCCCCTCGGCCAGCAGCACGTCGGCCAGCAGTAGGCGCGGGCTGACCGCACCCGGCTCCAGTCCGAGAGCATCCTCGGTGGCCGCACGGGCCCCGGCCGGATCACCGGTCTCCAACAGGAACGCCCCCATCTCGAGCAGCGGGAACGGATCGTAGCGGCTGCGTTCGGCGGCCTCGCGGAAGCGTTGAGCGGCCCGGCGGCGGGTGGCGACGTCGCGGAACAACTCGCGGCAGGCGGCAGCCTCGATCCGCGCAGCCGCCAGGCGGTAGCGGGACTCGGCGGGATGCAGAGCGACGGCACGCTCAGCCTGGAGCCGGGCGGCCGCATATGCCGCCGGGTCACCCTGCATCGTCGCGGCGTGCCGTTCGGCCATCAGGCGCCGTGGTTCCGGATGGATCGGGTTGAGGGCGATGCTACCGGCGAGCTTCGCCGGATCCCGCTGGGCCGCCGGGAGGGCCGCCTGCTCCTGCTGCAGCCTCCAGGATTGCCAGGGAGCCAGATCCCCGACCACGAAGACCAACAGCAGCGGAACCAGCGCGACAGCGCGGAACATCGAGGGCGACGTGGACCCGGCGGGCTGCCCGTCGCGCCGGCTGGAACCCAGGACACCCCAGAGAAACGCCGCCAGCAGGTAGACCCCGGGACGTTCGCTGAGATTGTCCACCAGCGCCTGGGTGCCGAGAGCGGCCAGCGCCGCAACTGCGGCGCCCTCGAACCGGCTCAGCCGCCGCCGTTCCCGCAGCAACCGCCGCAGCCCCAGGAGCCCGGCCGCCACCAGGGCCAACGCCGTGGGCCAGCCCAGCTCGGCGAAGGGGCGTAGCAGATCGGAGTGGGTCGCGATGAAACTACGATCGAAACGGAGCGGTCCGTCACCGTCGGCGAACCGCAGGTTGCTCGCCTCGGTGCGGAACTGCCGCGGACCGGCGCCGGTCCACGGATGCTCCAGCGCCGGCGCCACCGAGGCCTTCCAGATCAGAAGCCGGTGGGAACTGAACGGATCCGCCGACTGGAAGCGCTGATACTGGCGCCAACCGGCGAGGCCGGCACCGAGAACCAGCACCGCGGCGACGGCGACACGGGCACGCGTCGAGAGCCGCGGAAGACTGCGGGCGATCAACAGCAACAGTCCGACGCCGAACCCGAGTACCGCCCCTCGGGAGCCGGTGGCCAGGAGCGCCGCCGCCAGGGGTACGCACAGCGCGATCACCCACGGATCCTTGCGGCGCCGGCCGCTGAGCAAACCGCAACCGAGCAACAGGGTCGCCCCGATCCAGGCGCCCAGATGATTGGTATTGAGGAAGGTACCGGCGGGACGCTTCTCGCCGAAGGCCAGCAACTGGGTCAGCACCCAGCAGGCCTGGAGCACTCCGGCGCCGAACAACACGGGGACCGCCCGGGGCAAGAGCCCGGGGCCGCTGCGCGCGGCGAGCCACACCACCGCGAGAGCCGCCGCGACCTCGAGAGCCATGATCCAGGCGCCGTAGGCAAAGGGCGCCAGAGCGGCACCGGCGACGACCCCGGCGAAGAACAGACCGAGCGCCACCTGCTGCGACCGGTCCAGCCCGTGGCCGCTGCGCCGATCGAGGATCGCCAGGGCGACCGCGGCTACCAGGATCCCGTGCCAGAAGAGTACCGAGTGCGGATCGGCGCCCCCCTCTCCCAGGGTCGCTGCCAGTAGCGCGACCAGAAGCAACGCGCCGGATGCCAGCCCGAGCATGTCAGCGCCCGCCTGTGGGAAGCATGCGCGACACCTCTCCGGCGAGGCGTTCCCGGTCGCGTCGATACATCGGCTGGAGCGGATAGAGTTCGGCGGCGTGGCCCATGTCGGTGTAGGCGCCGGGCAAATCGCCGAGGCGATAGCGCAGGGTCGCGCGCAGCGCGTAGCCCGAAGGACGGGCAGGGTTGACCCGTAGGCCCCGTTCGATGTCGCGCAACGCCGCCCGCAACGCGTCCTGCGATGCGTCCGGTGCAGCCAGCAGCGAGGCCCGTTCGATCCAGCCGTCGAACTCCCAGGGCGCCAGCCGAACCGCACGCTCCAGTCGCATCAATGCCGCGGGGCGATCTCCGCTGCCGGCCGCCAGCCGTGCCTTCCAACGCGCCTCGGCGGCGAGTCCCCCGCCCACCGACACCAGAGCGACCAGGAGCCCGGCGCCGACCAACGCCCATCGGCCCGCTCGAGAAAGGCCCGCCTCGGCAGCCGGCCGGGCCTCGACGTCGTCACCAGCGGGGCCCCGGACGCGACAGAGCCCGGCGAGAATCGCGGCGGACCAGAGGATCGACGGCAGGAACGCGGTGAAGTCCGCGAGATTGTGCAGGGCAAAAGCGGCAAGGCCGATCGAGGCCCCCTGCTGCCAACCCACGGGCTGGACCGCGCCTCGCCGCAAGAGCGGCCCGAGAAAGAAGGCGAAGAACCCGGCGCTCATCAGGATCCCGAGAGGCAGCCCCAGATCGGCGCACAGCTCCAGCGGCAGGTTGTGGGCGTGCTGGGTCTCGTTGTCGCCGGGGCGGCGGTAGCCCGGGTAGACCTCGCCGAAACCTCCCGGGCCGGCGCCGATCAAGGGGCGGTCCGCGATCATCTCGGTCGCGATGCGGAAGTTGCCTGCCCGCAGCTTCCAGGGACTGCCTTCCGCCGACGGATTCCACAGCCCTTCCCCGCGGAGACCGACGATCAGCGCCAGGGCCAGGACCACGGCGGCCGCACCGGCTGCCAGGATCCGGCGGTCGGTCACCCGCCGCAGCCCCCAAAGCGCGCCCGCCCCCGCGAGGGCGGCGACCGCCGTCGCCGATGCCGCGGCGAGCAGCCCCGCGATCGCCGCCGACAGAGCCGCCAAGGACAATCCACGGGCGCCGCCCCTCGAGGTCCACCCATGGACCGCCAGCAGGGGCGCCACCAGAATCAGGAAGCCTCCGAGAGCCGCCGGGGTCGAGAAGCGGGCAAAGGCCCTCCCCTCTCGCAAGCGTTCCAGCACCGCGTCGGGCAGCCCGGCTCCGGTCGCCGCCTCCGCCTGAGCCGCCAGGCCCCCCAGCGACTGCCACAGGGCGTAGGCGCCGATTCCCAGGGTGGCCAGGGCCAGGACCCGGGGCACCCACTCCGAGACCGCGAGCGAGCGGGCCCAGCGGGAGCAACAGACTCCCAGCAGCAGCGCGGGGCCCCACAGGGCGATGAACGGAACCGTCTCCCCGGGTGCGGCTGCCGCTGCGGACAGGGGCCAGGCGCCGAGCAGCCCCAGGAGCAGCACCGGGAACCATGGCCCCGACGTCAAGTCGTCGAGACGGATCAGCAGCAACAGGAGCAGCAGAATCGCGGCAGGCAGCGCAGCCAGACCGTGGCTCTCGGGTGGGAATAGCGGGAGGAATCCGAGCAGGCATACCGCCGGCAGAGGCAGCAGGGCACGGCGCGAGGACGCCGTCACGGATCCGTGCGAACTGTTCATCCCGGACACGGGGCCAACATAGCGCCGGGAGGGGCGAATGGGAAGCGGGGCCCCTGAACGCAACGAGGGCCCCGCTTTGGGGCCCCCGTCGACTCAGACTCTAACCGTAAGGCTCAGCTTACTGCTGGGTGCCTTCCGGCCACTGCACGAACTGACCGTTGATGAAGATGATGGCGTCGTTGAAGCTGGTGGTCGCGCCACCGCCACTCACGACCGTGCAGGCCGTGCCGCCATCCTTACCACCCGAACACACGGTGTAGCCACCGGTGGCCGAGCTGACGACGAAGGCGTTGCCCCAGCCGTCTTCGGTCGGAGCGGTGCGGATGTACACCGGCTCGATCACGCCTTCCAGCGTGTTCATCGCAGTCGCCACCGGGTACACGTTGTTGTCGATCGCGTAGGATTCGACAGCGGTACCGATGGAACGCAGGTCGGCCATGGTGCGCTTCTGCTTACCACGGTCGATCGCGTTCAGAAGGTTCGGGATCGCGATGGCGGCGATGATGCCGATAATCGCGACCACGATCAGCAGTTCGATCAGAGTGAAACCTTTCGCATTCCGTTTCATCAATCCAGCCTCCAATAAGGGTCCGGCCCCTCCTAGAGCAACCCCGGTGCCAACTCCCACCCGCCGGGCCTACCCTGAGCGCAACTCACTTTATTTTCAACGACTTGACTATAGCACCCGATTCAATTCCCGTGTCCGGCGGACGTCCGATGGCCGCTTCGCTGCCCATCGCTGTCGTTCGAGATCACGGAAACTGACATTGCGCGTCACGCTTCCGAACCCTGCCCCTCTGGTACGGGCTCGACGGCGTCGGCGTTTAGTTCCCGCTCACGAGAACCTCCCTCCCGGGAAGTCAGGCCGTATTTCTTGGCGAAATAGCGGAAAGAGCGGAACGTCATCCCCAGGAGCTCCGCGGCGTGGGTTTGCACCCCGCCGCTGCGGTTCATCGCCTCGACCATGTACAGGCGCCGCTGGTCCTCCAGATGGCTGTCCAGGTCGATCCCCGCCTCGGGCAGGATCACCTCGACCAGCCGCCGGGGTCCGGACCCGCTGCGGATCTCCGCCGGCAGGCTCTCGACACCGATGGTGTCCCCTGCCTCGAGGGCCACGGCGCGCTCGATCACGTTCTCCAGTTGGCGGACGTTGCCCGGCCAGTGGTAGCCCTCGAGCATTTCCATGGCGTCCTTGGAGATGCCGTCGATCGGCTTGCCGACCAGATCCCGATACTTGTCGAGGAAGTTCTCGGCCAGCGGTTGAATGTCCTCGGGCTTTTCCCTCAGGGCGGGCATGCGGATCGGAATCACGTTGATCCGGTAGTACAGGTCTTCCCGGAACAACTTCTCGTTGACCATCTGCTCCAGGTCCTGGTTGGTCGCGGTGATGACCCGGGCGTTGACCTCGGTTTCCTCGGTCCCACCCACCGGGCGGATGCGCTTCTCCTGAAGCACCCGCAACAGCTTGATCTGCATCGCCGTCGAGGTCTCCCCGATCTCGTCGAGGAAGATCGTGCCGTCCTGCGCGACCTCGAACAGGCCCTTCTTGTTGCTGGTCGCGCCGGTAAACGCCCCCTTGATGTGGCCGAAGAGCTCGCTCTCCAACAGCTCGTTGGGCAGGGCGCCGCAGTTGATCGAAACGAAGGGCTTGTCCCCGCGGCCGGAGTTGTAGTGAATCGCCCTGGCGATCAACTCCTTACCGGTGCCGGACTCGCCGGAGATCATGATGGTGCTGCCGGTGGTGGCGACCCGCTCGATCAACTGGAAGATGCCGCGCATCTTGGTGCTGCGGCCGACCAGGCCGTCGAAGTGATAGCGGTCCTTCAGCTCGGCCCGCAGATCCCGATTCTCGACCCGCAGGTCCTCGTTCTCGTGTTCGATGCGCTTCTGCTCGATGGTGCGCCGCACCACCACCTTCATCTCGTCCAGATCGAAGGGTTTCTCGACGTAGTACGAAGCGCCGGCGTTGAGCGCCTCGATTGCGGTGTCCTTGGAGCCGAAGGCGGTCATCAGCACCACGGCGGTATCCGCCGCGCAGACCCGGGACTCGCGAAGCAGCTCCAGGCCGTCCATCTTCGGCATCGAGATATCGCTGATCAGCACGTCGAAGCCGGTCGAGGTCTGCTGCAAGGCCTGGAGCGCCGCTTCACCGGACTCGGTGGCGACCACCTCGTAGCCCTCGCGCCGCAACATCAGGCTGAGCACATCCCGCAGGCTCTGCTCGTCTTCCGCGATGAGAATCCTGTTCACGCTCTGAGGCCTCCCGCCGATACCAGGGGTTCGCTGGACTGATTCCCCGCCGTCGACGTACGCCGCGGCAGGTCGATGGTCACCGAGGTGCCGCTCTCGAGCGACGTGTCGACCTCGATCTTTCCACCGTGCTCCTCGACCAGCCGATAAACGATGGCGGCACCGAGCCCGGTGCCCTCCTCGAAGCTGCTGGCGAAGGGCTGGAAGTACTGCATCTTCTGCTGGTCGGTCATCCCGACCCCTTCATCGGCGAAACGGACCTTGATCCGCTCGCCGTCGATGCCGACACCGATCCGCAGGGCACCGCCGTGGGGCATCGCCTTGAGGGCGTTGGTCGCCAGGTTCCAGAACACCTGCTTCATCCGGTTGACGTCGACTTCACAGTGGATCTCGTCGGCGTCGTGTTCGGTGACGATGTCGTGGCCCTTGACGAACTGGCTGCTCTTGCGCAGCAGCTTCACGCTGTCGTCGATCAGGCGCACCAGGTCCGCCTCGGTGGCGGCGAACTTGCCGGGACGGGCGAAGGTCAGGAAATCGCGAATGGCCTGGTCGAGCCGCTGGGACTCCCGGAGGATGATGTCCATCAACTCCAGGGTCTCCCCTTCCGGACGCAGCGAACCCTTCAGGTACTGCACCGCCCCGCTCATGGCCGCCAGCGGGTTGCGCAGCTCATGAGCCATCCCCGCAGCCATCTGCCCCAGGGCCGCCATGCGCTCCTTGAGCCGCACCTCCTGCTCCAGCGAGCGGACGTCGGTCACATCCTGGAAGATGAACAGGTAGCCGATGGCCTCACCGCTGCGGTCCGAGAGGGACGACACCGCCACGCCGAGAAAGATCGTGCGGCCGTCGGCGGTGCGGAAGAACCGCTCGAAGCGGAGCCGCTGCCGCCGGGCCAGCTGGGGCTGGACCCGCTCGAGGAACTCCGGGTCCAGATCGAGCATCTGGTGCACGCGGGTGCCGTTGAGGTCCTGCAGCCGGTAACCGGTGATCTCACGCCCGCCCCGGTTGAGGAAGTTGATTGAGCCGGACAGATCGGTGGTGATCAGCCCGCTGTTGATCGATCCGATGATGTTCTCGTTGAGTGCCTGGAGCCGGTGCACCGCGCCCCGCCGCTCGGCAAGCTCGGTCCCCTGGGCGCGGATCCGCTCCGACAGGTAGGAGCAGAGCAGCGCCACCGCGATCATGCCCAGCAGGTGGACCACCAGGGCGTACCACAGCCGCCCCGGGTCCTGGTAGCCGCCGCTGGCGGCCAGCGGGGCGATCGGCTGGAACAGTACGACTCCGGCGTAGAGGGACCAACAGATGAGGGCCAACCCGATCCCGCCCCGCCGGTAGAGGGACATCGCCCCGACCCCGATGGGCAGCAGGTAAAGGAAGGACATCGGGCTCGCCGGACCGCCGGTGATCGCGACGAAGCCGCTGATCACTCCGGCATCGCCGATGAGCTGGAACCAGAGCAGTGCCGGACGCCCGGCCCAGAAACGGTAGAGCAGCGCGTAGAGCGCCACCAGGCCGTAACCCGCGGCGGCCAGCGAGAACAGCGGCCCGTAGTTCAGCTCGGGCGCGTCGTGAAGCTCGATGGCGTAGACGGAGATCAGCAACGTGGTGATCGTCGCCAGGCGAACGATCATCAACTTGCGCTGCTGTCTCGCGAGCTCCCGCTGGTTCATGCCCTCGTACCGCGTCTTTGGTAAGGGAACGGGGCGCCGCCGCGCGGCGCCCCGTCCGGACTAGCCGATCTTGCTGATCAGGTCGAACATCGGCATGTACATCGAGATCACGATGCCGCCGATGACCACGCCGAGGAACACGATCATGATCGGTTCCAACAGCGCGAGCAGGTTCGCCGTCGCCTCGTCGACCTCGTCTTCGTAGAAGTCGGCGATCTTGTTCAGCATGGTCTCGAGGGCACCGGTCGATTCACCGACCGCGACCATCTGCACCACCATCCCCGGGAACAGCGAGTGTTGCCGCAGGGGCTCGGCGATGGTCTTACCCTCCTCGACGCTGGCCCGGGTAGCCATGATCGCGTCCTCGACGATGGCGTTACCCGAGGTCTTCGCCGTGATCTCGAGGCCTTCGAGGATCGGGACACCCGAGGCGGTCAGGGTGCCGAGGGTGCGGCAGAAGCGGGCCACGGCGATCTTCTTGAGCAGCATGCCCAACACCGGGACCTTGAGCATGATGCCGTCGATGTGCCGTTTACCCTTGTGGGTCTTGTGGTAGCGCACCAGGGTCACGATCGTGCCGACGATGGCCAGCAGGATCAGCCACCACCAGCGGCCGATGAAGTTCGACGCCATGATCGTGATCCGGGTCGGCAGCGGCAGGCTGGCGCCCAGACCCTCGAACAGGGTGGCGAAGGTCGGAATGACCTTCCAGAGGATGATCCAGACCACCGCCACGGCGATACCGATGACCGCGACCGGGTAGACCAGCGCCGAGCGGACGGCGCCGCGCAGCTTGACGATCTTCTCGATGTACTGAGCCAGGCGCTGCAGGATCGTGTCGAGGATACCGCCGGCCTCACCGGCGGCGACCATGTTGCAGTACAGCCCGTCGAAAGCCTTGGGATGCTTGCGCAGCGCGTCGGCCAGGGTCGCGCCGGACTCGACGTCCTGGCGCACCGCCATCAGGATCTTCTGGAACGCGCGGTTCTCCTGCTGGCTGGCCAGGATCTCCAGGCACTGCACCAGGGGCAAACCCGCGTCGATCATCACCGAGAACTGGCGGGTGAAGATCGAGATCTCCTTCTTGGTGATCCCGCCGCCGAGCTTCGGTAGCGCGAACTCCTTGCCCTTCTCGGTTACCGCAGTGACGATGATCTGCTGCTTGCGAAGAGCGGAGATGGCGGCGTCCTTGCTCTCCGCCTGCATCACCCCTTCCTGGACCTGACCCCCGCGGGTCCGTCCCTTCCAGCTATAGTTGGGCATCTATCGGCTCCTCCGCGGGGCCCGGCCGGCAGTGGCCGCTCCCGCACCGGGCTGCTCCAGCGCCCCGGCTCCACGATCGATCATGTCTTGCAGTTCGTCCGGCTTGGACGAGAGCTGCATGATGGTCTGCAGACTGACTTGTTTCTTGAAGTACAGGGATGCCAGCGACTGGTTGAAGGTCTGCATCCCGAACTTGGACTGGCCGACCTGCATCGCCGAGTAGATCTGGTGAACCTTGTCCTCGCGGATCAGGTTCCGGATCGCGGCGTTGGGGACCAGGATCTCCATCGCCAGGCAGCGGCCATGGCCGTTGGCCTTGGGCAGCAGTGACTGACACATGACCCCTTCCAGCACCAGCGAAAGCTGGGCCCGGATCTGGGCCTGCTGGTGCGGCGGGAACACGTCGATGATGCGGTTGATCGTCTGGGCCGCCGAGTTGGTGTGCAGGGTGCCGAAGGTCAGGTGACCGGTTTCGGCGATCCGCAGCGCCGACTCGATGGTCTCGAGGTCGCGCATCTCACCGATCAGAACCACGTCTGGGTCCTGGCGCAGCGCGGCGCGCAGGGCGTTGGGGAACGAGCGGGTGTCGGCGTGCAGCTCCCGCTGGTTCACCAGACAGCTCTTGTGCCCGTGGAGATACTCGATCGGGTCCTCGATGGTCACGATGTGCTCGTGGCGCTCGCTGTTGACCTTGTCGAGCATGGCGGCCAGGGTGGTCGACTTACCCGAACCGGTGGGCCCGGTGACGAGGATCAAGCCACGGGGCTTCTCGCAGAGGGTCGAGACCACGTCGGGCAGGCCCAGGTCCCGGAAGCTGCGGATCTCCCAGGGGATGGTACGGAAGGCACCCGCCACCGCACCCCGCTGGAAGAAGACGTTGCCGCGGAAGCGGGCCAGTCCCTTGACGCCGAAGGAGAAGTCCAGCTCGAGGCTTTCCTCGAAGCGGTGCTTCTGGGTATCGGTCAGCACGCTGTAGACCAGGTTCTTCGTCGCCGGAGCGGTCAGCGGCGGCACCTGCAGGGGCACCATCTTGCCGTCGATCCGGATCTGCGGCGGAGAGTTGGTCGTGATGTGCAGATCGGTGCCCCCCTGGTCGACCAGGGTCTTGAGCAACTGATGCATCGTAACGCCCATGGAACCTCGCTATCCCCCGCGGGGGCGTGCTGCAAAACGGCCTAGAGGACCGTTTCGCGAACCACTTCCTCGATGGTGGTGTGCCCTTCGCGGATCTTCTGCAGTCCGGAACCGCGCAGGGTGATCATTCCGTCGTCGATGGCCTGGGCCCGCAGCTCCATCGCCGAGGCACCCGAGAGAATCAGCTCGCGCAGGTCGTCGGAGATCTCCATGACCTCGAACAGACCGACGCGGCCGCGGTAGCCGGTGTTGTTGCAGTTGCTGCAACCGGCGCCCTTGTAGAGGGTCACGTCCCCTGCCTCGTCCTCGCTGAAGCCGACGTCGATCAACGCCTGGGGCGGCATGTTGATCGTCTGGCGGCACTCCTTGCAGATGCGGCGCACAAGGCGCTGGGCGCAGATCAGGTTGACCGAGGTCGAGACCAGGAACGGCTCGATACCCATGTTCATCAGCCGGTTGATCGTCGACGGCGCATCGTTGGTGTGGAGGGTCGAGAGCACGAGGTGGCCGGTGAGCGCCGCCTTGACGGCGATCTCGGCGGTCTCGAAGTCACGAATCTCACCGACCAGCACGATGTTGGGGTCCTGACGCAGGAAGGCGCGGAGCGCGGCGGCGAAGTTGAGGCCGATCTGCTCCTTCATCTGGACCTGGTTGATCCCGTGGAGGTTGAACTCCACCGGGTCCTCGGCGGTCATGATGTTGGTCTCGGGGGTGTTGACCCGGGCGATCGACGAGTACAGCGTGTTGGTCTTTCCCGAACCGGTCGGGCCGGTGACCAGCACCATGCCGTACGGCTTGAGGATCGACCGCTCGAAGCGCTGCATCGACTCGACCTCGAAGCCGAGCTTCGTCATGTCGAGCACCAGGTTGTCCTTGTCCAGCAGGCGAAGCACGATCTTCTCGCCGAACAGGGTGGGCAGCACCGAGACGCGGTAGTCCATCTCCTTGTACTTGCCCGACAATTTCATCTTGATCTTGATGCGGCCGTCCTGGGGCAGGCGCTTCTCGGAGATGTCGAGCTTGGCCATGATCTTCAGGCGGCTGATGATCGCGTCCCGCAGCTTCATCGGCGGGTGCATGATCTCGTAGAGCACGCCGTCGATACGGAACCGGACCCGGAAGTCCTTCTCGTAGGGCTCGATGTGGATATCCGAGGCGCTCTTCTTGATCGAGTCGGTGAGGATGATGTTGACCAGTTTGACGACCGGGGCTTCCTCGGTCGCGGCCTCGAGCTGGTGCATGTCCAGCTCTTCGTCCTCTTCCATCACCTCGAGGGCCTCGGCTTCCGCCTCGGCCATCTCGTCCATCACCTTCTTGAGTTCGAGGGCGTTGGCCGAGCCGTAGTAACGCTCGATGGCCTCGCGGATCGCCAGTTCGCTGGCGACCACCGGCTCGACGTTGTAGCCGGTCATGAACTTGATGTCGTCCATGGCGAACACGTTGGTCGGGTCGGCCATGGCGATGGTCAGGGTGGCGCCGGTGCGGTTCACCGGAAGTACGAGGTACTTCTGGGACACCTCCGACGGCATCAGGTTGATCACCGACTCATCGATTTCGAAGTGCCTCAGATTGATCGAGGGGACGCCGTACTGCTCGGAGAGCAGCTGGGTGATGTCGTCCTCCTTGACGTAGCCGAGCTGGACCAGGTTGAACCCGACCTTCTCGCCATTCGCCTTCTGGGCTTCGAGCGCTTCTTGTAGCTGGGCCGGCGTAATCAGACCGGCTTTCAGCAGCATCTCACCGAGCTTGACTGCCATCGATGCCACCTACCTCCCGACGTCGCGGAATCCCCGGATGTCGACGTCGTGTCGGGCCACCCAGGCATATCCATAAACAGACGACTGGCTATGCAGTTCAGACTGTTCGAATCGCTGCGAATATGGGTCCCGTGAAAATTAGTGTCAAGCGGTGCCGCGGAGTGGCACCGTTCCGGTTGCAGGCAGGGAAATAGCTGAAAAAAGGCTACTTACGGGAGGCGGGCTGGTGACGTCGAGGCAAGGGGGAGGCGCAGGGGGCCTGTCACGAGGCCCACAAAACGGCAGTTCCCGGCAACAGGCCGGGATCCCCCACCCGGGGCTCGACCGGAGGTCGGCTCGGAGCTAACCCTTCTTCTCGAGGAAGCGTTCCATGAACGCCGTGGACATCCGGCCGCGGACGAAGTCCTCGTCGCTGACGATCTTCCGCTGGAGCGCCACGTTGGTGTGGATCCCCTCGATGACGAAGGACTCCATCGCCCGGCGCATGCGCAGGATCGCCTCGCCCCGGGTACCGCCGTAGGCGATCACCTTGGCGATCATCGAGTCGTAGAACGGCGGGATCGTGGCGTCGCCGTGGCAGTGGGTATCGATGCGGATCCCCGGGCCGCCCGGCGAATGGAAGGTCGTGATCTTCCCCGGACTCGGTACGAAGGTCTCCGGATGCTCGGCGTTGACCCGGCACTCGATGGCGTGGCCCCGGGAGACGATCTCGTCCTGGGTCACCGAGATCGGCTCACCCGCCGCAACCCGCACCATCTCCTTGATGATGTCGATACCGGTGACCAACTCGGTCACCGGGTGCTCCACCTGGATCCGGGTGTTCATCTCGATGAAGTAGAAGTTCTTGTCCTCATCGAGCAGAAACTCGATGGTGCCGGCGTTGACGTAGTCCACGGCGCGAGCGGCCTTGATCGCCGCCTCGGCCATGCGGGCGCGCAGGTCGTCGTCCAGGGCCACCGAGGGGGACTCCTCGACCAGCTTCTGGTGGCGCCGCTGGATCGAGCACTCCCGCTCGAACAGGTGCACGATGTTGCCGTGGGTATCGCCCAGCACCTGGAATTCGATGTGCCGCGGATTCTTGAGGTACTTCTCGAGGTAGACCTCGGCGTTGCCGAAGGCCGCGCCCGCCTCGGCGGTGGCGGCGTTGTACATCCGCTCCAGTTCGTCGGCGTCGTTGGCGATACGCATGCCGCGGCCGCCGCCTCCGGCGGAGGCTTTGATCAGCACCGGGTAGCCGATCTTCTCGGCGATCTCGGCAGCGTGTTCGGGACCGTCGAGAATCCCCTCGCTACCGGGAATCGTCGGGACTCCCGCCTCCATCATCGTCGAACGGGCGACCGCCTTGTCCCCCATCTTGCGGATGACGTCGGGCTCGGGGCCGATGAAGGTCAGGCCGCACTCCCGGCAGACCTCGGCGAAGTGCGCCGACTCGGCCAGGAAGCCGTAGCCCGGGTGCACCGCCTCGGCATCGGTGATCTCGGCCGCGGAGATCACCGCCGAGACGTTGAGATACGAGTCCTGGTTACGGGGAGGTCCGATACAGACCTCCTCGTCGGCGAAGCGCACATGAAGCGAGTCGGCATCGGCCGTGGAGTAGATCGCCACGGTCTTGATGCCCAGCTCGCGGCAGGCCCAGATGATGCGGAGAGCGATCTCGCCGCGGTTCGCGATCAGGATCTTGCGGAACACGTTGGCCTCGCCGCCGGCGCTACAGCGGGCGTAGACGGAACAGCGCCTCGCCGTACTCGACCGGCTGGCCGTTCTGGATCAGGATCTCGACGACCTCGGCATCGGCCTCGGCCTCGATCTCGTTCATCAGCTTCATCGCCTCGACGATGCACAGCACCTGGCCCTTCTTGACCTTGCTGCCCACCTGTACGAAGTCGTCCATGTCCGGACCGGGGGCCCGGTAGAAGGTGCCGACGATCGGGGACTTCATCTCGACCAGCCCCGGGTCGAGGGCCGGCGCAGCGGCTGCGGCCGCAGGCGCCGCCGCGGGGGCGGCGGGGGCCGGAGCTGCCGGTGCGGCGGCGATCGGGGCCGCCACAGGGGCGGCGACGGGGGCCGCAGCGGTCACCACCTGGGTGACGGTACCGGCCTTCTCGAGCTTGAGCTTGAAGCCCTCCCGCTCGAGTTCAAACGTCGAAAACTCGCTCTTCGAGATCACATCGATGAGCTCGCGAATTTCCTTGGCGTCCAACGGACCCTCCCCTGGGGTGTGTTCCCGGGCTCAGCGCGCGAGCCACACCCCCGACGGCGCGCCCGAGGCGCGTCCCGCGGCGATTTCGCCGCTCCCGAGCCGCTGAGGTTAGCACCCCCGGCGCCCCCGGACAATCCGGAGATCGGACCGGGGAACGGGGCTCAGAGCATCAGCTCCGGCAGGATCTGGTTGGCGGCCTTGCGCATCTCGAAGCGCGCCCGTCCCAGGCTGCCGCTGCGGGTATCCAGAATGGTAAACAGCGCATATTCATCGGTCAGCGCCCGGAAGATGAAGTGGGCATCGGAGGTGGACACCACCAGCTCCGTGGGCCCCGCCAACTCCCCTTCCCGGTGGGCTGCGACGGTCTTGCGCACGATCTCGATGTAGCTGGCGACGGTGAACTCCCAGGTCCCCGCCTCGGATCTGGACGATCCGGCGGCGATCATCCCGTCCATGCCGACGAGAAATACCGCCCGCACTCCTTCGACCAGGTCCTGAACCTGCTCCAGGCAGGCGTCGAGGCCCGCACCATGCGTGGCCGTCTGTTCCATCGTGGAATCCTCCCGGCTCCCTCGGAGCCATCCTTTGAGCCTCTCCGTGCGGTCCAGCGGGGCCTCGGGGCCGGCCACCGGCTCCGAGGCGGCCGCCTCGACCTCCACCCCGGTCTCCGGCGCCGGCGGCGGAGCGGGGGGCGCGCCCAGGGTCTCCAGCAACCGCCGGGCATCCGCGTCGGCGGGGTCGGCCGCCAGCCTGCGCTCCAGGATCCGGCGAGCGCCGTCCACGTCCCCCTGCCCGGCCCGAAGCCTGGCGTGGGTTACCGTGGCCAACAGCTCGTCGTCTTCGGAACGCCGCGACATCACCTGCCCTCTCTCCCGCAACCTGAGTCGAAGGCCCATGATAAGCAAAACCCCACCGCCGTGAAAACAGCCGGTGGGGTTTAACGGCGGACCGGTTTCCCGGCCCGCGACGCCGGTCGGGGCCGGCGGCTAGATGCAGGCTGCGATCGGCAGCGTATCCGAGCTGAAGTACGTGATGCTTTCGCCGCTGACCGTGGTCGAGCGGAAGGTCATGTCCATCAGCAGGGTCGTACCGGCCTGGGACAGGTCGACGTCATCCAGCAGGATCGGCGGGAAGACGAAGCCCAACGAGCCGTTGGCGGGCACGGTGCCGGTGATCCCGAACGTCCGGTCCGGCGGACAGACCTGGCCGCTCAGACAGGTGTAGGAGATCGTCATGTCCAACAGCTCGATGTCGTTGAACGGCGAGCTGATGGCCAGACCGTTCTTCGGCACGTTCAGCGCCGTGGCGGTCCAGTCGGTGACTTCGAAGGTGCACGCACCCGTCGCCTGGTCCAGGGTGGCCTCGACCGGAGGCTTGCCCAGTACCGAGACCTCGAATACCACCGGGGCAGAATCAGCGTCGTCGACGTTGCTGTCCGTGCAGCCGGCGACCGCGACGCAGAGCGCCGCCACGCACAACAGAAGCAGGGTTTTCCTGGCAGTCATGGTCTTCAAGGCCTCCACTAGCCGAGCTTCATGATCTTCGGGGTGATGAAGATCAGCAGTTCGCGGTTCTGACGGGTCACGTTGGTCGTTTTGAACAGCCAACCGAAGACCGGGATCTTGCGGAACCAGGGCACACCGGACTCGGATTCACCTTCGTTGACGGTGAAGATGCCGCCGATGACCGTGGTTCCGCCGTCTTCGATCAGCACCTTGGTCTGGGCCCGCTGGGTGTTGATCGGCGGAACGTCGCCGACCCGGTTGACGAAGTCGGGGGTGTTGTTCTCGACGATGATGTCGAGGATCACGGTGCGCTCCGCGGTGATCTGCGGAGTCACCTCGAGCCGCAGCGACGCGGCAACGAACTCGACGTTGATCTCGGTTGCCGTGGTGTTGACCACCGGGATCCGCACGCCCTGCTCGATCTCCGCCCGCTCGTTGTTCTGGGTGGCGATCTTCGGCGAGGACAGCACGCGGCCGCGACCCTCGGTCTCGAGGGTGTTGAGCGCGATGTCGAGAGTGAAGGAATCGATGATGTTGCTGAACTTGAAGGCCAGGTTGCTGGCACCACCGGCTCCCGGCAGGTTCAGCGCGTAGCGGCCCGAGACGTTACCCAGGCTGGTCTGGGTACCCCGGGAGGCGTCGGCGACGGCGCCCACGCCCCAGACCACGCCCAGATCCTGGACGAAGTCGCGGGAGGTCTCGACGACCCGCGCCTCGATCATGACCTGCGGGGTCTCGGAGTCGAGGGTCGAGATCAGCACGTCGAGGGGCTCGACCTTCTTCGGGATGTCGCTGACGATCAGGGTGTTGGTCCGCTCGTCGACGATGACCCGGCCACGCTGGCTGAGCACGCCACCCTCACGGATGACCCGCTCGACGTCCCGCGCCTTGGCGTAGGACAGGGTGCGGGTGATGGTGATCGGCTCGACCTCCAGCTCCTTGGCTTCCTTGAGCTGCTTGCGCTGGGCCGCTTCGCTGGCCAGCTTCTGGGTCGTCGCGATGCGGATGACGTTGTTCTCGAGGACCTTGTCCAGTCCGTTGTTCTTGAGAATCAGGTCGAGCGCCTGGTCCCACGGCACATCGTCGACGACGATGGTCACGCGGCCGTTGACGCTGGGATCCAGTACGAAGTTGACGCCGGAAATCTCGTGGAACAGACGGAACACCTGCTTGATGTCGGCGTCGGTCAGGTTCAGCGAGATCCGCTTGCCCCGGTAGGTCACCGTCTCGCCGGTGATCTTGCGGGTCGTGTAGTCGGTGTTGGACTGCGGAGTCGGCGTGGCGTAGGCCGGCGGCGTACTCAGCAGGCGGTCGATGGTGTCGCCGGAGACCGAGCGCGACGGGCGCTGGCTCGGCGGCGTGCTCGGCATGGTCGACGGCTTCGGCGTAGCCGTGGTCGTCGAGGCCATGGTCGCACCCGTGGTTTCCGTAGCGGCGGTGACCGGCGTCGTAGTCGCTCGCGGAGTCGGGGTGTTCGACGGCAGCGCGATCGCCGAGGGGGCGGAAGAGGCGACGGCAACCACCGGCTCCTCGACCTCGACCGGCTCCATCATCGTGTTCTCGACGATGACCGGCTCCTCGACCACCGGGGTCGTCGTTTCCATCGACGGGGTGGTCTCCACGACCTCGGCCACCGTCTCCTCGATGGCCTGGGCCGTCTCGGTGGTGGTCCGCTCGACGACCTGCGCCGTCTCGGTCATGGTTTCCTGGATCTCTTCGGTGCTGTTCTCGACCACGGCGGTCGGGAACGGGTCGACCGGCTCGTCATCGGCAACGGTCACCGCCTGGGCCGGCATCTCGACCTGCTCCTCGTCCTGGGCCGTCTCGGTCCAGGTCGACGTGGCCGGCGCGGTCTTGTGACCGTCACGGGCCCACGCGGGCAGGTCGCTCTCGCCGGCGACACGGTGGTTGGCCGGATCGCCGAAGAAGACGCCCAGGTCGTCACCGATCTGGCGAATCTCGTAGGCCAGCGGCTCATCGAGATCGAACACCACGCGGGTCACCGGGGTCGGAACATCCCGGAACTGGGCCGTCCGAACCTGGGCCACGCCGCCACGGTCCACGCCGTGACGGTTCGTCCCGCTGCGATGGTTGACCCCTGGGAGGTCGACCACCAAACGGTATGGCCCGTCGAGCATGAAGCTCTCATGCTCGAAGGTGCCGCCGTCACCGGACAGGTAGACCACCGGTGCCCCGTCGACGCCGTATTCCACACGGACGTCGGTCAGGCCTGCCGCCGCGGTGCCGCCCGGGACGGGAATCGCGGAAAACACCGCTGCCGTCAACGCCAGGGACGTTACGGTCAGGGCCGCCCGCCTCCACACTCCCTGCTTACTCATTGCCGCTCTCCTCCTGCGGAACCAGCCGTTTCACGACGTCCCGGTACGGTTTGATCAGCCGCGGATCGTCCACCTGCTGGCGGAAGGTCACGATTCCCTTCCGTGCATCGATCGAAATCATGCTCGCGTCGTAGACACCGTCTCCGACACGTAGGAAGTAGCCCCGGTTGTCGGAGCCGTTGAAGAACGCCACGTCGCCGCTCTTGCTGTCCTCGACGATGCCGACCAGGTCGATCTCGTCGACGGTCATGCAGCCGATTCCCTTGCAAGCGGTGCGGGGGCCTTCGCCCTTCGTCCGCTCGAACAGCGAGATGAAGGGGTCGCGGCGGCCGCCCGGGTCATAGGAGAAGCGCTCTCCGCGCAGCAGGGCTTCCTGCTGCTGGAGGATCTCCTCGACGTTGCGTGTATCTGTTTCCGACTCGCCCTGCTGGGCCAGCTCGGCTTCGGCCAGTTGTTCCTCGGCCGACAGCGTGCCTTCGTCGACACCAGGGGCCTGAGGGAAGGCAGGAGCCGCCGCGAACACCACCACGATCAACGCGGCAGCGACGGCGAACCAGCTCCAGTCTCGGCGGTTCATTCGACACCTCCCTCGGTGGATTCGTCGTAGACGAAGGTCGTCGCGGTGAAGCTGGCGCGAATCGACTTGTTGTTACCCTTGTTGTCGTTCATCTTCAGCTTGTCGACGTTGATGATTCGCGAGTACTTCGAGACCCGATCGAGGAAGATGCCCAGATCGTGGTACTTGCCGATCACCTGCATCTCGATCGGGAACTCGGTGTAGAACTCGACCGGTTTGAGGGTGCCCGGGCTGAACGACTTGAGGTCGAGGTTCGACTGGTCGCCCAGGTTCTTGATCCATTTCAGCAGGTCACCGGTTTCGGTGTTCCGCGGCAGGATCTGGGCGACATCCGAGAGCTTGCGCTCCAGGTTGGCGACCTCGCGCTCGAACTCCTGCAACCGCGCTTCGATGGCCTGACCCTTGCGGATCTCCCGGTCCTTCTCGGCGTAGCTGTCTTCGAGCTTGGTGATTTCCTTGCGTTGCTCGGACAGGTTGGGGAACACCCAGTAGGCCAGGCCGACGATGACGGCGGCCAGGGCCAGCATGATTCCCAGCTGTCCGGCGAACGGGAGCTTGTCAAACGACATGGCGATCAACTCCAGATCTTGTGGGGCAAAACACCTGTGACTCCGGCCTCAACCCTGGTCCGCCGACTCGTCCCCCGAGTTGCGGGGTGCGAAGCGGCAGGTCAGGCTGAACGAAACGCCCTCGGGAACTTCGAAGGTGCGACCCAGGGTCACATCGGCGAAGTAGCCCGATCCGGACAGGTTCTTGAAGAAGTTCGAGACCGCGTTGTACGTGGTGGCCTTGCCCTGAATGCTGATCTTGTTGGCCTCGGCGTTCATCGAGCTGAGCCAGAGGAACTCGGGCAGGTTGCGCGAGACCTGGTCCAGGATGTGAACCGGGACGTCCTGCTGCTTCTTGAGGTCGGTGATCAGCGAGATCTTGCGCTCGAGCAGCTCCTTGCGGTCCTCGTAGCGGTCCGCCTTGTCGCGGATCGGCTTGAGACGCGCGAGCTCGGTGTCGGCGTCGGCGTGCTTCTTTTCCCAGCGCGCCATCTCGGAGTTGACCATGTACCACCACCCACCGGTCACGGCGAGGGTCACGGCGAGGATCCCGCCGAGCAGCAGATTCTGATTGCCGCCGAGCCCGGGCATCTTGATGCCCGCACCGGAGGACTTCTTCGACTTGGCCGGCTTCTGGTCGGCGATCAGGTTGATCTTGATCATCGTGTTCAGTCCCCCTGCTTGCGCAGCGCGAGGCCGACGGCGACCGAGGCGGTCGGCGCCATCTCGCCGACGAGCTCTTCACCGGCATCCCGGCCGGAGCCGCCGATCTTGCGGAACGGGTTGAGCACCTCGACCTGGGTGTTGAGGCGCTGCCCGAGCGACTCCATCAGGTTGACGGTCTGGGCGCTGCCGCCGGTGAGGTAGATGCAGTCGAGCGGTTCATCGGCCGCCGAGATCTGCTTGAAGAAGTCGAGGGTCTTCTGGATCTCGCCGCCGATGTCGTCGCTGACCGCCGACATGATCGGCATGACCTGCTCGAACAGGACGCCTTCGATCTCCTCGCCGCGCTTGAGGGTCTCGGCCTGCTCGGCGGAGAGCCCCAGCTCTTTCTGGATCGCGTCGGTGTACTGGTTGCCACCGATGTTCATGTCGCGCCAGTAGACCGAGGTGCCGCCGTGGAGCACTGCGATCGAGCTGACCGCGGCGCCGATGTCGACCAGCGCGATCACCTGGTGCGGCTCGAACTCGTAGTTGGCCTCGAACACGTTCTGCAGGGCGAAGGCGGCAATGTCGACGGTTTCGGCCTGCAGGCCTGCCTGGCCCAGCACGCCGACGTACTCGTCGATCTTCTCCTTCTTGGCCGCGGCCAGAAGGACATCCATGTTGCCTTCACCCGAGAGGCTCGAGCCCTCGAGGATCTGGTAGTCGAGCTTCACATCGTCGATGTCGAACGGGATGTACTGCTCGGCCTCCCAGTGAATGGATTCCTGCAGCTCCGCCTCGGACATCGTCGGCAAGCTGATGCGCTTGACGATGACGTGGTGGCCCGAGAGGGCCGTGCAGACCTGGCGGTTCTTGACCTTCAGGCGCTGGAACAGCCGGCTGATGGTTTCGACGACGAGCTGCGAGTCCATGATCGCGCCGTCGACGATGGCCTCTGAAGAGAGCGGCTCCCAACCGAGCTTCTGGACCTGAAAGCCACGGCCCTTGCCCAACTCTTTGAGTTCGACGAGCTTGATGGAGCTGTCGCCGATATCGAGGCCGACGAGGTTCTTACTCCGTCCGAACATGTACTATCCCTCGCGTTGCGTGGAGGGCTCCGTGCCCGTCCAGCGTCGAACGTAGGTTCCGGTTTGTCGGAGCGTCAAGGGACGACAACCGTCACTCATCGACACCCTCGTAACCGGACCTTGTTCCATCCCTCGATCCGGGCCCGCGACCCGCCTGAATCCGGTAGAAACCGGGCAACGCGTCGGGGTTGTCTGGACCTTCGGGTTCTTCGCGGGGCTCAAATATAGGTAGCGGCGGAATTGGGGCAACCTGAGGGCTGCAAAGGCAAAAACGGGCAGAATCAGGCGCATTTCGCGCCTACGCTCAGGATGCCTGGCGGTAATCGGCGGGCCCGGTGAGGACCCGCTACCCGACGTTAGTCGCGGTCCAGCAACGCGATCGCGTCGATTTCGACCCGGACGTCCTTGGGCAGCCGGGAGACCTCGACACAGGCCCGGGCGGGGAAGGGTTCACGGAACGCCTCGGCGTAAACCGCGTTGACCGTGGCGAAGTCGTTCATGTCGGTCAGGTATACGGTGGTGCGGATCACCTGATTCATCCCGCTACCGGCGGCGGTGAGGATCGCCCCCAGGTTCGCGAGCACCTGACGGGCCTGCTCGGCCACGTCGTCGGAGACCAGCTCCCCGGTTTGGGGGTCCAGGGCGACCTGGCCGGAAACCCAGACCGTGTCGCCGGCCTTGACGGCCTGGGAGTAGGGGCCGACCGCCCCCGGGGCTTTGTCGGTGCTGACCGGTTCACGCATTGTGGGCTCCTACGGCGGGCACGCGCACCACGTCGCGCACCCCGTTGATCTGACGGATTCGATTGAACACCCGCTCCATGTGTTTGCGGTCGTTGACCGAAAACACGAACAGCACCCGGGTCTCGCTCCCGGTGGTCTCGGCGTTGGCCTCGAGGTTCTTGATGTTGGTCGACTCGTCGGAGATCGCCGAGACGATCTTGGCCAGAAGTCCCGGCTGGTCCTCGACGTCCACGGCGACGCTCACGTCGAAGGTGGTCGAGCCGTCGCTGTCGCTGCCCCATTCGACGCCGATGCGGCGGTCGGTATCGAACATCAGTTGGGCGACGTTCGGGCAATGCACCGCGTGGACCGAGACCCCCTTGCCCCGGGTGATGTAGCCGACGATGTCCTCGCCACGAACCGGATTGCAGCAGCGGGCCAGGGTGATCAGCGCATCATCCAGCCCCTGGACCTTGACCCCCTTCTCGCGCATGCCGAGGGCGCGCTTGACCGCGCGCTTGACCCGGCCGTCGGGACGCTCCTCGAGCTTCTGGGTGTCGGGCACCAGAGCCGAAACCAGCTGATGGGCCGAGCTCTTGCCGTAGCCCACCGAGCTCTGGAAGTCCTCGAGATTCTTGAAACCGAGCTTTTCCATGGCCTGGGCCAGGTTCTCCCCTTCCAGCAGCTTGCGGGGGGACAGCTTGTACTTGCGGAACTCCTTGTCGATCATCTCCCGGCCCAGGGCCAGGGCGCTCTCCCGCTCGCTCTGGTTGATCCACGCCCGGATCTTGCTGCGGGCCTTGGAGGTCCGGGCCAGCGCCAACCAATCGCGGCTCGGCGTCCGGGCCGGTTGGGTCATGATCTCGACGATGTCCCCGTTTTCCAGCTCGTACTTGAGCGGCACGATCCGGCCGTTGACCTTGGCTCCGGTGCAGTGATTCCCCACCTCGGTGTGGATCCGGTAGGCGAAATCGATCGGGGTCGCGCCCCGGGGGAAGCAGAGCACCTCCCCTTTCGGCGTGAAGGCGTAGACCTCCTCGGGATAGAGATCGACCTTGACCAGCTCGAGGAACTCCCGGGGATCCTGCAGGTCCTGCTGCCAGTCCAGGATCTGGCGCAGCCAGGCGACCCGGTCCTGCTCCCGGTCACTGTCTCCGGCGCCCTCCTTGTACTGCCAGTGGGCGGCGATCCCCTCCTCGGCGATGGCGTGCATCTCGTGGGTCCGGATCTGAACCTCGAAGGGCTGCCCCCGGTCGCTCATCACCGAGGTGTGAAGCGACTGGTAGAGGTTGGGCTTGGGCATCGCGATGTAGTCCTTGATCCTCCCCGGAACCGGACGCCAGCTCGAGTGCACGATACCCAACACGCCGTAACAGTCCTTGACCGAACCGGTCAGCACCCGAAAGGCGACGTAGTCGTAGACCTCGTCGACTCCGATCTTCTGCGCCCGCATCTTGCGGTAGATCGAGTAGAGGTGCTTGACCCGGCCGGAGATCTCGGCCTCGATCCCCTGCTCGGCGATGGTCTGCTCCAGCCGCTTTCGCGTCTCCTCGATGAACTCCTCGCTGACCTTGCGGCGGGCGGCCAGCGCCGATTCGAGCGAACGGTAGGCCAGCGGGTCGATGTAGCGGAAGGACAGGTCCTCCAGCTCGGTCTTGACCTTGCCGATGCCCAGCCGGTTGGCGATCGGGGCGAAGATATCCAGGGTCTCCCGGGCGATCCGCTCCCGCTTCTCGGGCTTGAGGTGCTCCAGGGTCCGCATGTTGTGGATCCGATCGGCCAACTTGACCAGGATCACACGCACGTCGTGAGTCATGGCCAGGATCATCTTGCGCAGGTTCTCGGCCTGGGCCTGCTCGGTGCTCTGGAAGTTGAGCTTCGAGATCTTGGTCACCCCTTCGACGATGGCGGCGACATCCCGGCCGAAGTAATCGGCCACGTTATCGATGGTGGTCAGGGTGTCCTCCACCACATCGTGGAGCAGCCCGGCGACGACGCTGGCCGTGTCGAGGCGGAGTTCGGCGAGGATGTAGGCAACCTCGAGGGGGTGGACCAGGTAGGGCTCCCCCGAGCGGCGCTTCTGATTGCGGTGCTCGCGGGCGGAAAAGACGTACGCCCGGCGCAGCAGATCCTGATCCGAGTTCGGGTCGTGCTCGGCGACGCGTTCCAGAATGTCTTCGAAGCGCCGTACCATTGGTCATCCCCAGGGAGCCGTCAACGGCGTCCCACGCGGCCCGGAAATCCGGGCCGACTTTCCCCCGAAGCCATTATAGGACCTGGGGTCGAGCCGGGATGGTACGGCGTAAACCGCCTGGCGTTGACGATTTCTGGGCCGGCTCCTGGTCGGAGCCGTCTGGCAGGAAACTCGGGAGGCACCCCATGGAGGTCCGGGGGTGCCTCCCCGAGAGATGTCCGAAGACTGCTAGCTGGCTGCGCTGGAGCTGGCCGGCCGGGCCGCGGCGCCGCCGCCGGCGGCCGCGCGCTTGACCATCTGCTGGTGCCACCAGATCACGATCGGGCTGGCGACGAAGATCGACGAGTAGGTTCCGACCAGGACCCCGGCGGTCAGCACGAAGGCGAAGCCCTTGAGCGCCTGGCCCCCAAAGAGGAACAGGCCGAGGACCACGAGCCAGGTCGAACCACTGGTGATGATCGTGCGGCTGAGGGTCTGGTTCAGCGACTTGTTGACCACGTCGACGAATTTCAGCGAGGTGCCCTTGGCCTGCATGTTCTCGCGGATGCGGTCGAAGACGACCACGGTGTCGTTGATCGAGTAACCGACCAGGGTCAAAAAGGCCGCGACCACCGCCTGGCTGGCCTCGAACCCGGCGATCGAGAACAGGCCCAGCCCGATGATGGTGTCGTGGGCCAGGGCGATCACCGCCGCCGCGCCCCAGCGAATCTGGAAGCGGAAGGCGATGTAGAGCAGCATGCCGATCAGCGAACCGACGATGGCCATCATCGCCTTGTTGCGGGTTTCCTTACCGATGGCCGGCCCGATGTAGTTCTGGCTGCGGATGGCGTAGGGGCCGAAGTAGGCGTCCCGCTGGAGCACTTCCTGGGCGCCGGGAGTCCAACCGGGGATCCCGGTCAGGTCGTCGATCGAGGTGAAGATGCGGTTCTGCTTGCGCAGCTCGACGATCTGCTCGGCCAGGGCACCGGCGGGCTCGTCGCCGAGACTCGGCGTGAGCAGCGAGGCGATCGAAGCCCGGTCCTTTACGTTGAGGTCGAGCTTGTTGGCCTGGATGCTTCCGGCGAACAGGTCCTGGTTCAGCGCCCCGACGATCGCTTCGATCTTGCCGGGGATCACGATCCGGGACCCGGACTCGGCGTTGGCCCGGGCCTCCTCCTTGCGCGCCTCGTACTCCGCGGTCTCCTTGGCGGTCGCCGCGACCTTGATCAGCACCTCGTTGTCGCCGTCGTCGCCGAGAGTGGTGACCACCGGCGTCGCATCGGAGACCTTGCCCACGCTCGTGCGGATCTTGCCGATATCCGGCGCCTCGGCGAACATCAGCTGCAGCTCGGTGCCGCCGCTCAGTTCGACGTGACGTTTGATGCCGTTGACGCTGATGATGCCGATCGAGAGCAACACCATCACGACGGACAAGCCCAGGAAGATGTGGCGCTTGCCCATCAGGTCGAAGTTGGGATTCTTTAGGATCTGAAACACGGTTGCCTCGCTGCGCCTGTCAGATACTGAGGGAATCGGGCTGCCGGTTACCCAGGATCAGCGCGAAGATCTGCCGCGAAACGAACACGGCGGTGAACATCGAGGCCAGCAGGCCGATGGTGAGCGTGACCGCGAAACCCTGAACCGGGCCGGTGCCGTAGGCGAACAGGAAGAACGCCGCCACCAGGGTCGTGATGTTGCAGTCGAGAATCGTGGTGAACGCCCGGGCGAAGCCCTGATCGATGGCCGAGCGCACGGTCTTGCCCAACCGCAGCTCTTCCCGGATGCGCTCGAAGATCAGCACGTTGCTGTCCACCGCCATACCGACGGTGAGAATCATCCCCGCGATACCCGGCAGGGTAAGGGTGGCCCGCACCCCGTCGGCCAGAACGGGCAGCATCCCGAGGATACCGAACACCAGCACGACGTTGAGAGCCAGTGCAACCACGGCGTTGACGCCGCTGAGCCGGTAGTAGATCAGCATGAAGATCATCACGCCGAGGAATCCGGCGAGACCGGCGGTCAGGCCGCGGCGGATCGAGTCGGCACCCAGCGAGGCACCGACCTGACGTTCCTCGATGATGTCGAGCTGGACCGGAATGGCGCCCGAACGAAGCTTCAACGCGAAGTCGTCGGCCTCCTGGATGGTGTAGCGACCGGTGATGCGCCCCTGGTCGCGAATCGTCGAGTCGATCGTCGGCGCCGAGAGCACGTTCTTCCCGGTGCGCTCGTTGCCCAACACGATAGCCATGGGCTTCTTGAGATTGCGGGAGGTTGCGGCCTCGAAGCGGCGGCCCGCCTCCTGGGTCAGCTCGAAGGCGACCACCGGATCGTTGAATTCGCCGACGCTGCGCACTGCGTTGCGCAGATCGCTACCCCGTACCACCGAGACCTTCTTGAGCGGCCAGTACACCAGCGTCCCGTTGCGATCCTCGGTCAGGATCTCGGTGTCCGCCGGAAGCTGACCGCCGAAGGCGTTCAGCACATCTTGCCGCGATCCCAGCGGAACCAGCCCGTTCGGCGGGAAAGTGACTTCCTTCCACTCCAGCACCGCCTGCTCCAGCAGGATGTCCTTAACCCGGTCCGGGTCCTCGACGCCGGGGAGTTGCAGCAGGATGCGGTCGATCGACTGCTGCTGGATCAGCGGCTCGGCCACGCCGAAGCTGTCGATCCGCTTGCGCAGGACTTCAAGGGTCGAGGCCATCGCCGTGGTCTGCACGAACTGGCGCCGCTCTTCGGACATCGAGCCGCGGAATGAACCGCCGCTCTCGGTCACGTTGAAGTCGGGCAGGTACAGATCGACGATCTCCTTGACGGCGTCCCGCTTGTCGGCGGGGGTTCCGTTGATCGAGATCGACATCGGCAGATCGACGTCCACCGAGGTGTAGGCGATGCCGTCTTCCTGCAGGCGTTGGCCGACCCGGGACTGGATCGTCTCGAGTTCGTACTTGATCGAACTCGGCATGTCGACCTGGAGCACGATGTGCGCGCCCCCCTTGAGGTCGAGACCGAGGTTGATCCGCTCATCCGGAGGATAGGTGAACCACCCGGCGACGCCGACGACGACCAGGATCAGGAGCCATTTCCACTTGAGGTCCATGGTGCTCTCTATTTCTCTTCGACAGCGCCCTGCATGCCGGCAATGGCGCTGCGGGCGAATTCAATCTTGACTTGGTCGGCGACCCGGAGCTGCACGATCTCGTCGGTAATGCCGACGACGGTGCCGAACATCCCTCCGGTCGTGACCACCCGGTCACCGTTCTTCAACTGGCGCAACATCTCCTGGTGCTCGTTCTGCTTCTTGCGCGCCGGCCGGATCAACAGGAAGTAGAAGATCCCGAAGATCATCGCCATCGGCAGGAACATGCCGAACAGACTGTCCTGGCCCCCGCCCTCGGTCGGAGCCATACCCAGAAACCCCACGAGCCCGTGGATCATCAGAAACACACTCTCACCTTCATTAAGGAGATGTTGCTCGACGCAAAAACTGGATTCTGACTCACCGGGCTGGTCGCGTCAAGCTACGGTGATTGAGCGGGATAGCAAGGGCCAACCCGGATGGCGCCAGCAGAAAACCGGCGGATTTCCGGGGGAATCAGGCCCGGGCGGGAAGCCCGGCCAGAGCCATCATGCGGCCGGCTGCGGCGCCGTCGCGGCGGTAGGAAAAGAACAGATCCGAACGGAGGGCGGTGCAGAAGGGGGCGACGTGGATGTTCCCCTCTTCCAGGCCGGACCAGGAGAGCTGCCGCCGGTTGGCCCGGGCCAGGTCGAGCATCCGCTTGCCCGGCTCCCCGGCAGGGGCCGAGAAGTCCTCTCCGCTGGTGCAGGCCACCTGCTCGGCCACCTCGGCGCTGACCTCGTAGGAGGAGGGCCCGATGCAGGGCCCGATGGCCGCCACCAGCTCGATCGGCGGCACCCCCAGCCGGGCCAGTTCCATCACCGCCTTGGTCGCGATCCCCGCCGCCGTCCCTCGCCAGCCGGCGTGGACTGCGGCCACCGCCCGGCCGGCACGGTCCGCCAGCAGAATCGGCACGCAGTCGGCGGTGCGCACGGCAGGCAACAAGTCGGTCGCGCTCCCACCGAGTTCCGGGGACAGAGCGTAAGAGGCGTCGGCTTCCTCGGGAGGGTCTATCAGGCGGGAGGGCACCATCCGGGCCTCGTGAACCTGGCGCAGCAGCACCGGCATGCTCCCCGGCACGCCGGCGGCGGCGGCCAGGCGGCCCCGCCGTTCCACGAACCGGGGTTCCTCCGGTTCCGCGGGACCGAGATCGAAATCGTCCCGGTCACCGTCCCGGCGGGTCGAGAAGGCGTGGGGTACCTCGAGGGCGTCGAGTGCCCTGCAGCGCAAGACGGTGACCCCGCCCGAGGCGTCCAGCCTCCACGCGTCCCCGGTGCTCAACGGGGGTTACTTCAACCCTTCGATCATCGCCTTCATCGCGTCGGCGTCGGGCGCCTTGGGCGCGAGCTTGACGTACTCGGCCAGCGCGTTGCGGGCGCCGGCCATGTCGCCGGTGCCGAGCAGGGCGAAGCCGAGCTGCTGGTGGGCCTCGGCGTACTCGCCGTTGATCTCGATCGCCTTCTTGAAGGCACCGATGGCCCGCTGCATGTCGGCATCGCTCACGTTGTTCTTGTTCATGATCAGCGCGCCGATGTTGTAGAAAACCCGCTCGGCGCCTTCGGGATTCATCGCCACGACCTTCTCGTAGGCCGCCGACGACTTGTCGTTCTCACCCTTCTTGGCGTAAAGGCCGCCCAGTGCGGTCCAGGCGTCGGTGTTCTGCTCGTCGATTTCGACGATCCTCTCGTAGGTCGCGATGCTGGTGTCGACGTCCCCTTCCTGGTCGGCGACGAAGGCCATCTGCCCCAGGACCTCGACGTTCTCGGGGTCGATCTCCTGGGCCTTCTCCAGGGCGGCCCGGGCGCCGGCCAGGTTGTTGGTCGCGATGTTGACGCTGTAGAGGATCATCTGCGGACGGATCGCCTGGGGATCGAGTTCCGCGGCCTGCATCGCCCAACGGGCGGCCTGGCCGTAGTTCTCGTTCTGGTACTGCACCTGGGCCATGGTCGTAACCCGCTCGGCATCCTCGGGAGCTTCCTCGATCGCTTCTTCGAGCAGCGGCAGCGCGGCGTCGGCATTCCCCGCGGCCAACAGGCCCAGGGCCTGGTCCCACGGACCGGCGTTCTGAGCGACGGCACCGCCGCCCGCCGCGTCCATGACTTCCATCTCCTCGCCGTCACCGGAACCGCTCTTGGGCGTCGCGGCCTTGGCGATCTCGAGAGGGGTCATGGTCAGATCGACCTGGGCGGTGCCGAACGGACGGATGCGCATGTCGGGCATCTTGGAGTTCCAGGGCAGGTCCGCCTCGTACTTGTCCGCGACCGCGGCCTGGGTCGTGCTGTAGACCTTCATGTAGGTCGGGACATAGCCTTCGAACTCGACCTTCAGGTTCCAGATGTAGCTGTTGGGGTAGTGGAACAGGTTGCCCACGAAGTACTGGCCCCGCTTGTTGGTGGTCGCGGCGTACTCGGTGTCCGGATCCTTGGGGTTGGTGAAGATCAGCTTCACCCCGCGCAGCGGTTTGTCTTCGTGGTCGACGACCTTGCCCCGCGCCTCGGCCGGCGCGTTCTGAGCCGCGGCGGCGGTCGCGAAAAGGGCGATCAGGCAGACGAAGGCGAAAAACTTGAGCGTTCGGTTCATAAGTCCCCCGAGGGTTTGGCCGGAGGTGCTCCGGCAAGGACATAGACATCATACAGGGCCGAAAGGTCACATAGCAAAGGGCTTCGCCGTTTCCTATAATCCCGGTGCCCGGTTCAGGGCGGAGGTTCCCCTTGAGTAAGGTCGAGACCCGCGACGTCGACTATTCCCGCGTTCAGATGACCGAAATCGTGCTCCCCGAGGACACCAACACCCACGGATCGGTGTTCGGTGGACGGGTGCTGGCGTTGATCGACAAATGCGCCGCCGCCGTGGCGATC
This sequence comes from Acidobacteria bacterium Mor1, assembly GCA_001664505.1. Lineage (GTDB taxonomy): Bacteria > Acidobacteriota > Polarisedimenticolia > Polarisedimenticolales > Polarisedimenticolaceae > Mor1. The sequence goes on along the minus strand of CP011806.1, from coordinate 318,968 downwards.
CGCCACGCGCGATCGGGTGTCCTGACCCTGCGGCTGGACTCGGTCGAGTTCCGCAACCCGGTCCATCTGGGCGACATCTTGCTGCTCAGCGGCTGGGTCAACGCGGCGTTCGGCTCGTCGATGGAGATCCAGGTCGAGGTCTACTCCGAAGAACCGACCACCGGACAGAAACGGCTGACCACCAACGCCTACGTCACCATGGTCGGCGTCGGCCGCGAGGGCCGGCCCCAGAAGGTCCCCGGCCTCGAGCTTCAGACCGACGAGGAACGCCGGCGCGCCGAAGAGGCGGCGGTGCGCCGGGAACGGCGGCTCAACACCCCCCGGTAGCCACTTCGGGATCGGCGACCAGAGACCGGTTGTCTCCGGCTGAAGCCAGGAGGCCGGCGACCCGCGAGAGTTCGCAGGGATGCACGCGCCCTGCGGCCGCTCCTCCGGCGAGGAGTTTCTCGGCAACCAGCCTGGGGCGGATCCGATGCCGGGGCCCGCAGCGCGGGCAATCCTCGACCAGCACCGCCTCGAGAGCCGGCTCTCCTCCGGAGCGGGTCAGCAACAACAACCCCGGTTCGACGATTCCCACGACGGTGCGGCGCACCGGGTCCTCCCCTGCCGCCGAGCGAACCGTGGCCAGCAACTCCCGGGCGTCCTCGGCCGAGGGCGTACCTGCGAGGTCCATCACGACGGTGCCCTGCAGATTGCGCAGCCGGAGCTGACGGGAAAGCTCGACCACCGCCTCACGATTGGCCGCATCCGGCGTCGACGCACCACCGTCCACGTCGACGGCGGTCAACGCCTCGGCGGCATCGAACACCAGAGCGCCTCCCGACGGCAGCCGCACACGCCGGGCAAGCGCGGCCTCTGCCTCGACCACCAGCTCCCCGGCGTCCCGCTCTCCCTCGACGACCGCGCATCCTGCCGGCGCTCCCAGCGCCCAACGCTGTGCCGGCGGGAGCTCCCACAAAACCCGCGGCTCGCGAGCCGACTCGGCTCCCCGGAGAATCTGCGCCAGGGTGTCGTCGAGGCGGGCCGCCTCCCGAACCAGGTCCGCCTCGGCGGCGCCGGCAGCAGCGGCCCGGGCGATCCAGCCCCTCCGCTCGGGAAGTCCGGCGAGCAGCGCGATCAGTCGTTCGCGCGCCTCACCCTGAATCTTGCGGGATACCCGGGGTTCGCCGCCGCCGGGCCGGGCCACCAGGAAACGCCCCGGCAACTCCAGTCCACGGCGGACCCGGGGCTCCTTGTCTCCCCGGGCGGGCAGCGCGATCCGGACCGGCAGGTTCCGGCCCTCGACCACGCCACCGGCGTCGGCAGCGGAAAGCCATAACCTTCCCACCTCACCACCGTCGAGAAACCAGTTGCCGGCACCGTCCCGCGAGAGCGGCCGCGCCACGACCAGCGCGCCCAGACGCGCTGGGGCGTCGTGGGCTTCGACCGAAAGCGCCCGCACCTCACCCTCCCGGCGCCACAGGCCCCAGGTGTGAAGGGGCGTGCGACTAACGAGCAGCTCGGTCGGCATGCAGCGCCGCCGCGGCGAGGATCGGGTTCAGCAGCTTGCCGCCCCACTCGACCAGCAGGTCCTCGCGCACGATCTGCATCCCCGGAGCCCGCTCCCCGAAGATCTCCCGGACCGCCTCGTCGGCGCGGATCGACGGGCCGCCGGCGCCCAGGGCCAGGGTCATCCGTACCGCCTCGTGGTCCAGCTTCTCCAGGTCCAGCAGTTCCCGGCGCAGGTCGAAGGTCTTGACCTTGCCCTTGTGCTCCCGGGTCACGATCACCTCGTCCCGGCCCTGGAAGGTCTCGAGGGTCTCGTCCAGGTCGAAGCCGTTGCCGGTGTGCACGCGATAGCGAGCCGCCCGTGCGGTCTCGAACAGGCCGGGCAGATCTCGCCGGATCGGCTTGAGCGCCAGTAGCTTCATCCCCTCGGGCAAGGCCTCGCCGATCTGACGGCGGGCAGTGACCGGATCCACCGGCTCCAGGGTGTCGAAGTCCAGGTACTCCCCTTCCGACTGCAGGCCCATCGAGAGCGCCGGCCCGAAAGAGACCCGGGGCTTGGGGTTGAAGCCGTTGGAGTAGCTCAGCGGAATCCCCGCCCGGCGCATGGCCCGCATCAACATGCGGTTGAGGTCCAGATGGCCGAGGAAGCGCAGCCGTCCGGTCTTGGTGTACTTCATCCGATAGCGGTAGCGCGGCGGCTCCTGGGTCGGCGCGTCCTCGACCTCCCCCTTCTCGGCGGCACGCTCCGCGGCAAGCGGCGGCGCCTGATCGACCCGGGCGGGAACGCCGGGCCCGGGCGCGACCGGAGTCTGCAGCACCGGCAGGCAACCGTCGAGAGGACGGCCGGTGGTCTCCTTGACCACTCCCTTGACGCACTCCCTGGCGAAGGGCGCACAGCCGTGACAATCACTGGGCCCGCAGACCGAGAGCGTCCCCTCGGCCAACGCCCGCTTGAGTTCCAGGGCCAACCACTTCTTGTTGACCCGGGAATCGACCACATCCCAGGGCAGCCGCCCGGCGGGGTTCCAGTCACCGTAGGCGTAGCGCTCGGGATCGATCCCCTCCCGCTCGAAGGCCTTGTTCCAGGCGTCGATGTTGAAGTACTCGGCCCAGCCGTCGAAGCGGGCGCCGAGCTTCCAGGCCCGCTCGAGCACGTCTCCCAGCCGGCGGTCGCCGCGGGAGAACACTCCCTCGAAGAAGCTGGTGATGCCGTCGTGATGCTTGAAGCGCACACCGCGGCGCACCCGCGCCGAGATGCGCTCCTGCTTGCGATGCAGGTTCTCGAGACGATCCATCCCGCACCACTGGAACGGAGTCTCCGCCTTGGGAATGAACGACGAGGCGGACATGGTCACCTCGACCCTGCCCTTGGAGCGCGCCTTGCGGCCGGTGGCCAGGATCTCGTGGGCCAGATCGACCGCACCATCGACGTCGGCGTCGGTCTCGGTGGGCAGCCCGATCATGTAGTAGAGCTTGATCTGACTCCAACCCGCCTCGAAGGCCAGCCGGCAGGCGGTCAAGATCTGCTCCTCGTTGAGGTTCTTGTTGATCACGTTGCGCAGGCGCTGGGTGCCGGCCTCGGGGGCGATGGTGAAGCCGGACTTGCGGACCTTGCGCACCTCGCGGGCCAGGTCGTCGGTCATCGTCGAGGCGTGCATCGACGACAGCGACACCGACACCCGCTCGGGCTCGAAGCGCTCCATCAGATCGAACATGACCGGATGGATCGCGCCGTACTCCCCGGTGTTGAGGGAACTCAGCGAGAACTCGTCGTAGCCGGTGGAGCGCACCGAACGGATCACCGTATCCCGCACGCTGTTGGGATTGCGCTCCCGGGTCGGCCGGTAGACGTAACCCGCCTGGCAGAACCGGCAGCCCACGGGACAGCCGCGCATGACCTCCACCGAAACCCGGTCGTGAACGATCTCGCCGTAGGGCACGATGATCCGGTCGGGGAATGGGTAGGCATCGAGATCCATCAGAATGCGGCGCTTGACCGGGAAGGGCGCATCGTGTTTGCCCGCCACCGGGATCAACATGCCGCTGTCGGGGTCTTCCTCGACCTCGTAGAGCGCCGGGGCGTAGACCCCCTCGACCTGGGCCAGCTCGCGAATACGCTGCTCGCGGCTCGCCCCCTCCCGCTTGAGCTGACGCAGGCGCTCGAGGAACTCGGGGATCGCCTCCTCGCCGTCGCCGATGAAGACGAAGTCGACGAAGTCCGCAAGCGGCTCGGTGTTGAACACCACCGGGCCGCCGACCACCACCAGCGGATCCTCTTCGCCTCGCTGAGAGGAGCGCAACGGGATCCCGGACAGATCGAGCATCTCCAGCACGTTGCTGAAGGTCATCTCGTACTGGAGCGAGAAGCCGACCACGTCGAGCTGCCGCAAAGGTGTGTCGGTCTCCAGCGTCGACAGCGGGAGATTCTCCCGGCGCAGGGCGTCCCCCATGTCCGGCCAGGGGCAGAAGGCGCGCTCGGCGGCGACCCACTCCAGGGAGTTTAGAAGAGAATAAAGAATCCGGTAGCCCAGGTGGGACATCCCGATCTCGTAGACATCGGGGAATCCGAGGGCGAAGGTCACATCGACCTCCCGGTGGTCCTTGACCACCTCGTTCCATTCGCCCCCGATGTAGCGGGTGGGCTTCTGGATCGACCCGAGCAGCGTCTCCAGGCGTGGGTTTCGTGGCTTCATCGCGGTCTCCAAGGCGCCCTTCCCGGGCAGCTGGGGCCTCTGCCGAGGGCACTTCATGGGGTGCCATCCCGGAGAGGCAACCACGGATTTTAGCAAAGGAACGATTTCTTCCCCCGACATGTGACTTCCGGGTGGGGGGTTGGTCTACCATTCCGGGGGAACCCGGAGCCCCGTGCAGGATCGGGGCCGGAGCCGTGCCAAGCGATCCCGGGTTCCCCCGATTTCGGCCCGAATCGGAGCAGTCGAGGGTTCGACACTGCTTCCGGGGCCGTTTCGTTGCACCCAGCCGGGTTCGCCCGAGCGAACTCGCGAAAATGTCACGCGAACCGCGTGGCTCGGAAGGAGATGACGGTGAGGAGGGAGACTCTAAAGATCGCGTTCGCGCTGCTGGCGATCATGGGACTGGCCGCGGCGCCTGCCCTGGCTGACGGCGGAACCAAGGGGGACGTGGAAGTCGGACTGTTCGGCGGCCTGGCCTTCCCCGATAACTACGGCAGCTTCTCGCCCGACGACGACACCCTGTGGGGTGGTCGTTTCGGCATCTGGTTCTCCGATACCTGGAGCTCGGAAGTCAGCTTCCAGGAGTTCACCGCCGACCTGCCGACCAACGAAGCGATGATGCTCGGCACCGACGAGTTCAAGCTGCAGGGCCTGCGTCTCAACTTCCTGCACAACTTCAACGAAGGCGAGACCTTCCGGCCGTTCGTCACCTTCGGTTTCGGCGAAGACGACACCGACGCCGGCAACCTCTACAACGATGACGATCTCAGCCTGAACATCGGTGGCGGCCTGCGCTGGTTCCTGGGCGACAAGTTCGGCGCCCGCTGGGACGCCCGCCTGGTCAGCACCGATCTCGAAGGTGCCGGTCTCAACGAGACCGTCAGCCACATCGAAACCACCTTCGGCCTGACCTGGGCCATGGGCGGCAGCCCGCCGGCGGACACCGACGGCGACGGCGTGATCGATCGCAAGGACAAGTGCCCCAACACTCCGCAGGGTGCCCAGGTCGACGCCACCGGTTGTCCGCTGGACAGCGACGGTGACGGCGTCTGGAACGGCCTCGACAAGTGCCCCGACACCGCCCCCGGTGTGCCGGTGACCTCCGACGGTTGCGACAGGGACAGCGACGGCGACGGCGTCCACGACGGCGACGACAAGTGCCCCGACACCCCCAAGGGTGCGGTGATCGACGCGACCGGCTGCCCCAAGGACAGTGACGGCGACGGCGTGTACGACGGCCTCGACAAGTGCCCGGACACCCCGAAGGGTGCCACCGTCGACAACCGCGGTTGTCCCAAGGACAGCGACAACGACGGCGTCTACGACGGCATCGACAAGTGCCCCAACAGTCCGCGCGGTGCGGTGGTCGACGCCACCGGCTGCCCCAAGGACAGTGACGGCGACGGCGTGTACGACGGCCTCGACAAGTGCCCCGGCACCGCGGCCGGCACCGAAGTCGACTCCCGCGGCTGCAAGAAGGTCTTCGACGAGGAAACTCGCACCTTCGTGCTCAAGGGTGTCAACTTCGAGACCAACAGCGACGTGCTGACCTCCGATGCGACTCGCGTCCTCGACGAGGTGGCCCAGACCCTGGCCCAGTGGCCGGAAGTCAAGGTCGAGGTGGCCGGTCACACCGACTCCCAGGGTAGCGACAACTACAACCTGGGTCTGTCGGGCCGCCGCGCCGAGTCGGTCATGAAGTACCTGGGCAGCAAGGGTGTCGCCGCCTCGCGGATGACCGCCCGTGGCTACGGTGAATCCCAGCCGATCGCCGACAACGGTTCGGCCGAAGGCCGGGCCATCAACCGCCGCGTCGAACTGAAGCGGCTCAACTAGACGACTCCGCCCTGGGGCCGCGGCCGACGGTCGGCCGCGGCCCCTTTTTCATAGGTGCGGGCTTCCCGCGGGAGATCGGTCATGGAACAATCGCCAGTCCGGATCTACCCAGGAGCCAGGTTTGCCGAACCCCAGTCCCGAAACCACCGACGAACAGCTGGTGGAGCTGGCCAGGAGTGCCGGCGAGGGGGACCGTTCGGCTTTCACGCGGTTGGTACAACGACATCAAGCGCGGGTGCTGGCCAACTGCCGCTACCTGACACGCTCTCCGCGGGATATCGAAGATCTGGCCCAGGAGGTCTTCATCAAGGCCTTCTTCGCCCTGGAACGGTTCGAGGGGCGCGCCAGCTTCAAGACGTGGATCACCCGGATCAAGACCAACCATTGCCTCAACCACGTCAAGAAGCAGCGACGGCGGCAGTTCGTCGAGATCGACGACGAGGAGAACCACGAGACTTTCGAAGAGCTGAGCACCCAGCCCGAGGCGGAACGGAACCTGGGGGCCGGCGACGATCGCGAGCGGATCAAGCAGGTGCTGGAGTCGATGAACGACACCCTGCGCATCCCCCTGGTGCTGCGCGATCTGGACAAGCTTTCCTATCAAGAGATCGCGGACCAGCTCGAGTTGAGCCTGTCGGCGGTCAAGATGCGTATCAAGCGGGGTCGCGAGGAGTTCCGACGGCTATTTGACGGTCCTTCCGACCCGAGCCCCCAAGAGCAGCAACAACCATGAACGCACACGACGACGATATCGACACCGGCGCCCCCATCCAGGAACTGGCCGACCTCGCCGAAGAACCTCCAGGAGGCTTCGTCGACCGGCTGGAGAACACCATCGAGCGACGCACGACGGCGCTGCAGTTCATCAACTTCGTCTGGTTCCTGCCGGCGAACTACATGGTCGAGATGATGGACCTGGTCTACGGGTTGATCGGCAATCCCGGCGGAAAAGGGAGGGGTAAGCGGTGATGATGGAGAAGCTCCAGACGGCCTTTCAGGACATGTTCGACGGCGCCGTCGACCTGGCCCCCAAGGTGGTGGTCGGCCTGGTGCTGCTGTTCGTCGGCATTCTCGTGGCCAAGGTCATCGAATGGGTGCTGCGGGCGATCCTGACCCGGCTGCGCTTCGACGACCTGATGAAGCGCGCCGGCATCGACAAGGCGCTGCAGCGCATCGGCATCCGCCAGGAACTCAATCAGTTCCTGCCCCGCCTCGCCTACTTCCTGCTGCTGTTCCTGATCGCCAAGACCACCGCCGACGCCCTCGGCCTGGTCGCGATCTCCGATGCCCTGGGCTCCTTCTTCGCCTACCTGCCGAACCTGATCGCCGCGCTGCTGCTGCTGCTGATCGGAAGCGCCGCCAGTCAGTTCGCGGCGGGGGCCGTGGCCGAGGCCGCCAACAACTCGGGTATCGAGTTCGCGCGGCCGCTGGGCCGCCTGGTCGGATCGGTGGTGTTCTTCATCGTCGCGATCATGGCCTTCGGCCAGCTGCAGATCGACACGGAGATCGTGCATCTGGTCACGGCGCTGTTCCTCGCCGGTGCCGCCCTGGCCTTCGGCCTGTCCTTCGGCCTCGGCAGCCGGGACGTGACTCGCAACATCCTGGCCGGCTTCTACGCCCGCAAGATTTTCAAGGTCGGCGAACAGGTCGAGATCGCCGGTGAGCGCGGAACCCTGCGCTCGGTGACTCCGACCCACGCGCTGATCGAGACCGAAGACCGCACGATCCGGATGGCCAACGGCCGCTTCCTCGACGAGATCGGGCGGCAGTAACGACCGCTGAACAACAAACCCCGGAAGGAGTGACCGAGATGTCTTACAAGATCGATGAAATCGAAGGGATCGGACCGGCCTACGCCGAAAAACTGGCGACCGCCCAGATCCAGACCACCGACGACCTGCTGAAGCATTGCGGCGACGCCAAGGGCCGCAAGACGGTCAGCGAGAGCACCGACGTCAGCGAAAAGTTGCTGCTCAACTGGGCCAACAAGGCGGACCTGATGCGCATCTCCGGCGTCGGCCCGCAGTACTCCGAGCTGCTCGAGGCCTCGGGTGTCGACACGGTCAAGGAGCTGCGCCACCGCAACGCCGAGAACCTCGCCACCAAGATGGAAGAGGTCAACAAGGAAAAGAACCTGTCCAACGCCACGCCGGCGACCTCGACCGTCGAGGGCTGGATCGAGGCGGCCAAGGGCATGGAGCCGATGATCAGCCACTGACTCCGGTTCCGCTTCGAAACCGATGAGACGGCGCCGGCCTCGGCGCCGTTTTCTTTTTCAGCCCAGGGCCCGCTACACGCCCGAAGCGGAATCGCCGGATGCCGGCCCGGGCCAGGCTCCCGAGGCGACCAGGGACGCCCGCTGTTCGGCGTCGTAGAGCAACGTGTCCCGCAGGATCGCCTCGCCGTCGGCGTTGTATTCCGGCGGAGCCGCGGCCTCGACCGACTCGATCCCCCGGGCGACCAGCTCGCGCACCCCCCGCAGCCCGCCAGCCTCGAGCAGGACCTCCCTGGAGGATTCCAGGGCGAAGACCTCCTGCAGGGTGTTGACGAAGCCGAAGGGCACCCGCCGGCGGCGCAGGCGCTCCTCGACGTCGGCGGCGTCCAGGGATCCGATCGCGCCGCTCAGCGCCTCGCGCACCCGGCACCGTTCCCGTACCCGGCCCCGGTTGTGGGCCAGCGTACCGTCCGCCGAGAGTTCGGGGATCCCGAGGGCCAGGGTCAGATCGTTCCACTGGCGATCGGTCCCGACCGCCAGGACCAAGGGGCGGCCGTCCCGGGTCTGGAACAAAGCCCCGTAGGGCACGATGTTCGGATGCTCGGAGCCCATTCGCTGGGGCACCTGCCCGGTCAACAGGTAGTTGCTCGCCTGGTTGGCCAGCGAAGCCAGCGCCGCATCGAACAGGGAGACGTGGACCCGCCTCCCCTGCCCGTCCCGTTCCCGCTGCAGCAGGGCCAGCAGCAGCGCCTCCTTGAGCTGGTGGGCCGCCAGCAGGTCGACCAGCGCCACCGGCATCTTGCAGGGCGGGCCGTCCGCCTCTCCGTTGAGGAAGGTGAACCCGCTCTCGGCCTGGAGCACGGCGTCGAAACCGGGGCGGGGATCCTCCTCGCCGTAGGCGGAGATCCGTGCGTCGACCAGTCGCGGATTGAGCCCCATCAGGGTCGCGGGGTCGACCCCCAATCGTTCGGCGTCTCCCGGCTTGTAGCTGGCCAGCACCACGTCGGCCCGGCTCACCAGGTCATGGACCACCTTGCGACCGGCATCCGACGCCACGTCCAGTGCGATCGAACGCTTGCCCCAGTTGGCGCAGGCGAAGTAGGCGGAGATCGTGCCCGAGGCATCCTCCCCCGGCAGGCGCCAGCCGCGGGTCGGGTCCCCTTCGGTGGCCGGGTTCTCGACCTTGATCACCTCGGCGCCGGCTTCGGCCAGGAACTGCCCCGTCGCCGGTCCGGCGAGGATCGCGGCCAGCTCGACGACCCGCAGTCCGGCGAGGGGTGCGGCCACGTCAGACGTTGACGAAGCGCCGGGTGCGCACGTTGACGATCAGGCCGATGCCGCAGGCGGTGGCCAGCAGCGCCGAGCCGCCGTAGGACACCAGGGGCAAGGGCACGCCGATGGTCGGCAACTGCCCGAGGACCATCCCGATGTTGATCGTCAACTGGCCGAGCAACCAGGCGACGACCAGCAGGCACATGTAGGTGCCCAGGCGATCCTGAGCCAGCCTCGCCGCGGCCAATCCACGCACCAGCAGAAAATAGAACAGCCCGAGGACGCTGGCCGCGCCGACGAAGCCCAGCTCCTCGGCCAGCACCGCCATGACGAAGTCGGTGTGTTGCGCCGGAAGATACTTGAGCTGGCTCTGGGTGCCGCGGAAGACCCCCTTGCCGGTCAGGCCGCCCGACCCGATGGCGATCTTCGATTGCCGCGCCTGGTAGCCGACCCCCTCGGGGTCACGACCCGGGTCGAGGGTCGTCAGGATCCGTTCCTTCTGATAGGTGTTGAGCTGGGTCCACCCGATGGGAAGCAGGGGCAGCATGATCAGCATCACGATGCCGACCACCTTCCAGCGCACGCCGCCGAGCAGCACCGCCGCGGCGTAGATCGGCAGGAAGGTCAGGGCCGTGCCGTCGTCGGGCTGGGCCGCGATGAGGCCCATGGGCAGGCCGACCAGAACCCCCATCTCGATCAGGTGCCGCAGGCGGATCCGATCCCGCACCCGCAGCGCCAGGTAGGCGGCAAGCACCAGGCAGGTGGTCCACTTGGCCAGCTCCGACGGCTGCAGGCGCATCGGTCCGAAGACCAGCCACGACTGGTTGCCCGCCACGGTGCGCCCGAAGAACAACACCGCCACCAGGCCCGCCATCGCCGCGGCGTGGAGCGCCAGCGCCAGCTCCGCCCAGATGTGATAGTCGATGGCGACGACGACGGCGCCGACCCCGAGGGCGATCAACGCCCAGATCACCTGGCGCTGCCACAGGCCGCTGCCGTCCGCCTCGTCATGAGTGGCCGAGGCGATCCCGACGATGCCGATCGCCACCAGCGCCAGCGCGACGCCGATGGTGGTGACATCGAGGTTATCGAGCAGCCGGCGCCCGTAAACCATCGATCCTCCCACCCCCGGCGGGGCGCGACACCCTCAGCGATTCGTCACCGGCCTCGGTGGCGGGCTCGCTGGGATAGAAAAACTCGGTCAGCACGTCCCGGGCGATGGGCGCGGCAGAGGTGCCTCCGTGACCGCCGTGTTCGACCACGATGGCGAACGCGATCTGCGGGTCGTCGCTGGGCGCGTAGCCCACGAGCCAGGCGTGATCCCGCTCGGCCTTGGGCAGTTCGTCGGCGTCGATCCCCGCCGAATGCTTGAACACCTGGGCGGTGCCGGTCTTGCCCGCCACCTGGATCCCGCGCACCGCCGAGGTCTTGGCCGTGCCCTCGTTGACCGCGTCTTCCAGCGCCAGGTTGACCAGCTTGAAGGTGTTGGGATCGACGGCGACCGCCTGGTTCTTCGGCGGCGTACCGGCGACCAGCCGCAGATCGGGGCGCCGCCCGCCGGTGGCCACTGTGGAGATCATGCGCACCATCTGCACCGGCGTCACCGCCAGCAGCCCCTGACCGATCGAGACCGAGATGGTGTCTCCCGGGTACCAGATCTCCTTGAGCGACCGCTGCTTCCACTCACGGGAAGGCAGGATGCCGGTCTCCTCGCCGGGGATCGACGCGCCGCTGGGTTGCCCCAGGCCGAACATCCAGCCGTAGCGATGGATCTCGTCGATGCCCATGTCCTTGCCGAGCTGGTAGAAGTAGACGTTGCAGGAATGGGCCAGCGCCTTGCGCAGATCGACCCAACCGTGCCCGCCTCGCTTCCAGCACAGCCGCCGGCGGCCGTAGTAGGTCGCCGAGCCGTTGCAGAAGACCCGGTGATCGGGGGTCACCTCGCCGGTCTCGACGCCGGCGACCGCCATCAGCACCTTGAAGGTCGACCCGGGAGCGTAGAAGCTGTCGATGGTCCGGTCGTGCAGCGGCCGGCGGGGATCGTTCTGGATCCGTCCCCACTCCTCGTGGGTCACCCCCCGGGCAAACATGTTGGGGTCGTAGGTCGGCGTCGACACCATGGCCAACACCTCGCCGCTGCGGGGATCGACGAACACGCCGGCTCCCGCCTCATCCCCCAGCGCTTTGCGCAGCACCCGCTGCAGGCGCATGTCGAGGGTCAGCTTGAGCTCGGTGCCGTCCTCGGGTTCCTGCCCCATGCGCGAGCGTCCCGGCACCCTGCGCCCGAGATTGTTGACCGAGACGTACTTCCAGCCGCGGCTGCCCCGCAGCCGGTCGTCGAAGGCCCGTTCGAGGCCGGATTTGCCGACGATATCCCCTGGCCTCAGCCCTTCGCGGCCGTCGAGCTCCCGCTCGCTGACCTCGCCGACGTGACCCAGGGTGTGGGCCACCATGTCGTCCTCGTGATAGTTCCGGCGGGGCGCCTGAATCACCTGCACCGAGGGGAACCACTCCCGGCGGGCCTCGATCCAGGCCAGTTCTTCGAGGCCGACATCCTCCTTGAGCACCACCGGCTCGAACAGCGGACGGCCCCGCTTCTTCTGCAGGCGTTTCTCCAGCTCCGCCACCGAGGTTTCGAGGATCGGCGCCAGGCGCCGCAGCTCCTCGCTGCGATCACCGCGGTCCTCCCGGCTCAACACCAGGGTGAGCGAGGGGGTGGTCGAGGCGATGACCCGCTCGTTGCGGTCGATGACGACCCCGCGGCTGGGCAGGATCGCGATCCGGCGCAGCCGGTTGTTCTCGGCAAGCTCGGCGTAGGTATCGCCGCGGACGGTCTGCAGGTACCAGAAGTTGAGACCGAAGGTGACGATCAGGACCAGCAGCGCGGCGTGGAGTAGGCGAACCCGGATGTCCAGGCGGCGGACACTCAGGTACTCCTTGTGCACCCAACGCTCGCGATAATCCATCGACTAGGCCCTGCTCTCGAGGTGGACGCCCGCCGGCCGCCCGACCAGACGCTCCATCCAGCGGAAGGAAACGGTCATCAGCAGCCCGGTCACCAGGGCCCTCACCACAACCGTCAGCACGACCGGTCCCAACACCCGCTGATCCAGCAGCTGCCGCAGCCCGACGTCGAGCAGGCTGTCCGCCAGGGAAACCGCCGCCCCGGACACGAATCGTCCCAGCGGTTGGTTCAGGTCGAAGCGGGATCCGATCCCGCCCAGGGCCCAGCCGATCAGGGTCTTCTTGAATCCGTTGATTCCCAGCGTTCCGGCGTGGAGCCAGGCGTCCTGCAGCAGGCCACCGCCGCAGCCGACCAGCATCGCGCCCCGCTGGGAGTGGGTGATGCCGTACCAGCAGACCGGCAGCAGCATCAGATCCACGTAGTTGCCCGAGACCGGCCACAGATAGCCCAGGCCGGCCTGGAGCCCCAGGCAGATCAGGATCGCCAGCAGACCGCGCAGCGAGCTCACGCGCCCTCCTCGAGGACTTCGACCTCGAGCAACGGTCCACCGACCGGTTCCAGCAGCACCAGGACTTCCTCGAGGGACTCGAGATCCACTTCCGGTTCGACGTGGATCAACTTGCTGATGCCCTGGTCACCCTGCACCAGGGACACCACCCCGATGCCCAGCCCCTTGGGAAACACGCCGTCCTGGCCCGAGGTCACGACACGATCACCGAGAGCGACGTCGGAGAACTGCGAGACGTACTCGAGTTCCAGCACCTCGCCGTTGCCCAGGGCGATGCCCTTGACCCGGCTGCGCTGCACGATCGCACCGACACCACCACGAGGGTCGGTCAGCAGCCGCACCTTGGCGTGGCTGGCGTTGGCCGAGATGACCCGGCCGACGGCGCCGCCCCAGGCCACCACCGGAAGATCGATGTGCACGCCGTCGTCGGTGCCCCGGTCGATCACGATCACCCGTTCGTCGGTGCTGAGGGTCGCGGTCACCACCCGCGCACCGATCGAATCGGGAAACAGGTCTTCGCGCATGCCGAGCAGGCGGCGCAGCCGTCCGTTCTCGGCGGCGTACTCACCCTGGCGCGCGGTCTCGAGGCGCAGTTCGTTGACCCGCGCCCGCAGCTCGGTGTTCTCCCGCCGCGCCTCGCGCAGTTCTCGCACGTTGCGGAACAGGCCGGAGATCGAGCCGCCGACCCAGCGGGCGGCGGAGACGACCGGCGAGGTTACCCGCATCATCCCCCGCTCGAGCAGAGAGGCCCCGTCACGGCCGCGACTGTCGGCAGCCATCAGAAGGAGCTGACCGAAGAGCAGAACGACGAGCAGGATTGCGTTCGGTCGGGCCGGGTTGCGGGCCGTCATCTCGGCCGACACCTCCCTGTTTCATGAGACCTACGGCGCCCGGGGAATGCGGGCCACCGACGGCGCATCAGTCGATGGCGACCTTTCGCAGCAGGTTGAAGTCCACGAGCACCTTGCCGGTACCCATGACCACCGAGGTCAGGGGGTCGTCGGCGATGGAGACGGGCAGCCCGGTCTCCTCCCGCAGGCGCTTGTCCAGGTTCTTCAACAGCGCGCCGCCGCCGGTCAGCACGATTCCGCGGTCGACGATGTCGGCGGACAGCTCCGGGGGCGTTTGCTCCAGGGCCACGCGCACGGCTTCGATGATGGTCGCCACCGGTTCGGCCAAAGCCTCGCGAATCTCCTCATCGGAGATGGTCACGGTCTTCGGCACGCCTTCGACGAGATCGCGTCCCTTGATTTCCATCGTGAGCTCTTCGTCGAGCGGGAACGCGGAACCAAGCTTCATCTTGATCTCTTCCGCGGTGCGCACGCCGATGAGCAGGTTGTACTTGCGCTTGATGTACTGAATGACCGCTTCGTCCATCTCGTTGCCGGCGACGCGCACCGAACGGGAGTAGACGATGCCGGCCATCGAGATCACGGCGACGTCGCTCGTGCCGCCACCGATGTCGACGACCATGTTGCCCGTCGGTTCGGTGATCGGAAGACCGGAACCGATTGCGGCCATCATCGCCTGCTCGACGAGATAGACCTCGGTCGCCTTGGCCTTCATCGCCGAGTCGCGCACGGCGCGCTTCTCGACTTGCGTGATCTCACTGGGAACGCCGATGACGATGCGGGGACGCACACCGATGCGGCGGTTGTGTGCCTTCTTGATGAAGTCGGAAAGCATGCGCTCGGTGTGTTCGAAGTCGGCGATGACGCCGTCCTTCATCGGGCGGATCGCTTCGATGCTTCCGGGAGTGCGTCCGAGCATCTCCTTGGCATCTTTACCGACCGCTTCGACCCGTCCGGTTTTCTGGTTTACCGCGACGATCGAGGGCTCGCTGACGACGATCCCACGGCCCTTGCTGAACACCAGCGAATTCGCCGTCCCGAGGTCGATAGCGAGGTCATTTGAGAAAAGAGACAATACGGATCGGGGCGTCCAGCCCACGAGCCTCTTGCCGTTTTTGCTTTCCAGCGGCCAATTCATAAGTATGCGTCTGCCCGTCCCCGAGGGCTTGCCGAACGTGATAACCCTCTCAAAGTCAGTATCTTAACGACCGTTCGACGGGGAGGCAACTCCGGGTGCCTCTTTTTTCGTGATTTTCCGGTTTCGGGGATGGCAAGAACCGGGCCAGGATCGGGTCAGGTTGACCCGATGCAACCGGCCGGAGGCGGGGCAAAAATGCCGAGGGGCCCCGATGCGGAGCCGGCGAGCGCGGGTCGGAGCGGTCCCTACCACTGCTCGACGAAGGTCGAACGTGTAGTCGTCGCTTCGTTTCCGGCGTTGTCCTGGGCAACGAAGCGCACCTCGTTGACCCCCTCTTCCCGCAAGCGCACCACCGAGTAGAAAGAACCGTCTTCGCTGACGTCGATCTTCTCGTTGTCGATCCAGAGATTCGCTCCGGGCTCGGTCATGCCGTTGATGATCAGCATCGGTCCGACCTGCACGAACTCGGTAACGCGGATTTCCGGCGGCGTGGTGTCGGCGCGATCGCGAATGACCTGGCTCGAGACCCGGAAGCGGCGCGGCGCACTGAACGATCCCTGCACGTTGCCGGGCGAGACCGCAGCAACGCGCCAGTAGTAGTCGCCCGCGTCCACCCCCTGGATCTCAGCCGACGTCCCCTTGCGGATGGCGTCGTAGATCGGATTGGTGAACAGGATCTGGTCGGCGATCATCAGCTTGTATTCTCGGGCTCCGGGGACCTCTTCCCAGTTGAGGCTCAGGGTCAACTGGCGAGGATCCTGGTGGACGAAGACCCGTTCGTCCGAGGGGCTCACGAGGCGCGGGATACCCGGCAGCAGTTCCTTGGCCCCGAGCTGGCCCGAGGCGTTGGCCCGGATGCGCTCCCCTTCCTCCAGCGCTTCCCGCCGGTCAGGGGTCTCGACCTCGACGGTGCCCTTGAACACGTCGATCACCGAGGTCTTCTGCTGACGGTCGAAGGCGACCCGGATCTCACCGGCATCGACCGCGCGCGCCGACACACGGCCGGCAGAAACCTCGTGATATGAACCATTTACCTGCGGTTCCCGGGTCGAGGAGGTCACCTCACCCCACGACAGCCGCTCCCGCACCCGGCGCACCTTGGTGACCGGATCCTCGAACAGGTCGCGGATCTCGAGGAGCGACCCGGGCTCGATCCGGGTGACGGTGCCGTCCATGTAGATCAGCTCCGCAGAACCCGACGAGGCGGTTTTGACCTGGTCTCCGACACGCAATTCCTGACGCCGGTCGGCTGCCTCCCAGGCGAACTCACCGGCCCGTTTGACCCGCACGTCCCCTTCGAGGCGCACGATGCGCACCAGTTGCAGCGCGGTTCCGTCATCGACGGCGAGGCTCAGGGCCTGCTGGGACAGGTTCAGCGAACGGATCGCCGCGATCTCGGCGGTCTCGTAGTTGTGAAAGCTGAAGGCGGAATGGGCCTCACCGAGAGCGACCTCGGCGCTTTCGCGGCTACGATCGATTTTCTCGGTGGAGTCGAGGGTCCTGGTCTTGATCAGCGCCCGCTCGGCGTTCTGGATCGCCTCGCCGGCAGCTTCCCGGGGTCCGTAGGAGTGGAAGTAGTACCAGTAGAGCCCGGCGCCGAGGAGCAGGAGGAGCACACCGCCCACCGCCATCGCCACGCTCTTGTAGGTGACGTTGAACCACTCGACGTTGATGATCGACGACTTGTAGCCTTGGCGCGCCATCCGAGCCCGGACCTCCCGCGGTCCCCCCTCCCCGGATGCGCAGACGCCTCCGGGCGGAAAACAGGGCCGCTCGGGCGAACTTAGGCACCGGTCGATGCCAAATCAACATGCCGGGACCCCGCCCCGGGAGCCCGGACACCCCTGCCCCCCGGTCCCCGGACCCGCGAGGGGCCGGGAAGTGGCGGCCGAAGGGCCCGAGAGGCCGGAAAACGGGCCGTTTCCGTCCCTTGCCCACCCTCCGGGGGTGCAGTAAACTCCCGGTTTCGTTCCCGTCTTCTCGCCGGAAACCGCCTGCGGCCCGGACCGCACTCGAGGACTCGCCATGCTCAACATGATGCGCGACAACTTCAAGAATCAGCCCTGGCTCAAGGGGCTTCTGATCCTGGTCGCCCTGTCCCTGACCCTCTATCTCGGCTCGTACTTCTTCAGCGAGCCGGCCGGCGGAACCAGCGCATGGGCCGCCCGGGTCGACGGCGAGACCGCGGTGAGCGAGTCCACGTTCCTCCGCGCCGCCCGGGATCGCGAGGGATACTGGCAAGGCGTCCTCGGCGAGCAGTACCCGCAGTTCCGCGCCCAGGTGATGAGCGACCTGCTTCGCTCGATGGCCCAGCGTGAGGTGATCATCAAGGAAGCCCGCACCATGGGGCTGCATGTCACCGACTCCGAACTGGCCGAGTACATCCGCACCTACCCGGCCCACCTCGATCAGGAAGGCAACTTCATCGGCACCGAGGCCTACGAACAGGCCATCCGGCAGAACTTCCGGATTTCCGTCGGAGCCTACGAGGAACAGCTCGAGAGCGACCTGTTGACCGACAAGTGGCGGTCGCTCCTGGCCGCCTCGATTCAGGTGCCGGATTCCGACGTCGAGCAAGCCTGGCGGGACCGCAACGAGAAGACCGGCATCGACTACGTGCTGGTGCGCAGCCAGGACATGCCCGACGAGGAAACCAGCGACAGCGAACTCCGCGCCTGGTACGACAGCCACCTGGACGACTACCTCGAATCCGAGAGCCGGGAAGTGCGCTACGTCGTGTTCGAGCGGCAGGCCATGGCCGAGAAGGCCCAGGTCACCGACGACGAGATCGAAGCCCACTACGAGCTGAACCAGTCGACCTATGCCCGCCCGGAAGAGCGCCGGGTCAGCCACATCCTGTTCCCCGTCGAGCAGGGCGCCGACCAGGCAACCCGCGACGCCGCCCGCGCCCAGGCCGAACAGGCGCTGCAGCGCGCCTCCGGCGGCGGCGACTTCGCGGCCCTGGCCCGGGAACTCTCGCAGGATGCCGATACCTCCGGCGACGGCGGCGACCTCGGCTACATCAACCGCTCCCACATCCTGGCCAACCAGGCCTGGCAGACCGGCGAAGGCCAGGTCGGTCCGGTGACCCAGACCGTTCTCGGCTTCCACGTGTTCCAGGTCACCGGCCTGCGGGATGCCGGCCCTGCGCCGCTGGACGAGGTCCGGGAGGAGATCGTCGAGGCCCTCAAGCTGCGGCGTGCCGATGAACTCGCCCGTGAAGAGGCCCAGAGCTTCTCCGACTCCCTGGAGAACGGTGACGGCTTCTCCGAGGCCGCCGAGAAGGCGGGTCTCGAGGTCACCATCGCCACCATGTCTCAGGGCGAGCCGGATCGCGATCTGCGCCCCTCCCCCGAGTTCACCAGCACGATCTTCACCCTTGAGACCGGCGCGGTCTCCCGGCCGCTCCAGGTCCTCCGCGGCATGGCGGTCGCCACCATCGACCAGGTCGTCGACGCCAAGCCCGCTCCCTTCGAGGAGGTCAAGACCGACGTCACCGTCGATCTGATGAACCAGAAGCTCAAGGACGCCGCCCTGGCCACCGCCGAGCGGGCCCACAACCGCCACGGTTCGGATCTCGATGCGGTCGCGCGTCAGGTCAGCCGCGAAGTGGTCAGCTCGGGAGACCTGGTCCGCGGCCAGCGCATGCCCAACACCGGCGGCAACACGCCGGAACTGGAAGAGGCGTTGTTCGGGCCCGGCGTGGCCGTCGGCGCCACCGGAGCGGTCCGGGTCCCCGCCGGTGCGTTGATCTACAAGATCACCTCCCGGGAAGAGTTCGACCGGACCGCCTTCGAGGCGGGCAAGGCCGCCCTGCTGGAAGAGCTGGTCACCAACCGCCTGCGCAGCGTCGAGCAGGCCGCCATCGGCAAACTCAACGAGCGCTACAACACCGAGCTCAACCCGGCGGTCCTGGAACGCTTCCAGGGCTAGCCCCAAGTACTCCCGACATCGAGATAGCCCGCGGGTGGACACCCGCGGGCGCACGATGACGAAACCGAGCCCGCCTTTTCGTCATCACGATCGCGTCATTCCCCGCTACCACAATTACTATGGATTGAGCCGCCTTCTCGGCGCGATATTCCCTCTGGATGCGGGTCATCGACCCCATCCGGGAGTCAGGGATCGGAGGAGGTCAACATGCTGCATCACGGCGCGGAAGAGAGCTTTCGCCGGGGACGCCAGTCCCTCGGGCGTGGGCGGATGCTCGAGGCGCTGGCCCTCTTTGAGTCGGCCATCGAACTCGAGCGACGCAACGGGAACCATCGCATCCAGGCACGCTACCTGTCCTACTACGGGCTATGCCTCGCCCTCGAGACCAAGCAGATCCGGCAGGGCGCCTACTTCTGCCGCGAGGCCGTTCAGCAGGAAGGCTTCGATCCGGAGCTCTACCTGAACCTGGCCCGGGTTCTGCTGTTCGCCGACCGGCGCCGGGACGCCTGGGACGCGGTCCGGGTCGGGCTCGACATGGAGCCGGACCACAAGGAGCTTCTGCGGCTCAAGGAAAAGATGGGCCAACGGCGCAAGCCGGTGCTCCCCTTCCTCAGCCGTTCGAACCCGTTGAACGTCGCCCTGGGGCGCGCCCTGCGCGCCTGACGATCGGGTGCGGGCGCAGCGCGCGCCCGCACCGCACCCCGGCTATGTCTGCACGCTACATCTGCACGTTGTGGGCTTCGGGGTACTGCTCGGGAATCGAGCCGGGCTCCTCGGCGAGCATCTGGCGCAGGTCGATCTCGATTCCCCGGGACATCGTCGAGATCGGCACGTCGTTGGCCGTGCCCTCGAAGGGGTTCTCGCCGACCCGGCCGATGCGCTCCATGGTCAGGAAGACCCAGGAGATCATCGCCAGGAAAGGCACCGCGGCCCAGATGAACCAGGGCGCCACCTGCGGGGTGCTCTCGGCCATCTCCCGGCCGATGCGCGAAAACTCCGGGACCGCCGCAAAGGGCAACGCCACCACGAACATGCGCACGAACTGGAAGCTCAGGGTCGCGTACTGCCGCGGATACGGGAAGTTCTTGATCCGCTCCGAGGCACCCTGAAGCTCGAACATCTGCTTGAGCAGGTCCTCGAGGCGCAGGAACGCGAACTTCCAGACGATCCCCCGGGCGGCCAGCCGGGCCAGGTGCCGGGACTGCATGTTCAGGATCCCCGCCGCCCGGTTGGTGCGGGCCAACACCTCGCCGCACTCCCCCTCGGGCAGCAACCCCGCGAGGTCCTCCTCGAGGTTGGACAGCCGCTCCGGGATATGCATCTTGTCGGTCCACTCCCGGTTGGTCCTGTGGCTCCGGAACCCTTCCCACTTTCGCGGCTGGCGCATGGCATGGCGCAGCGCGGTGAGCCAGGCCACGTGGCGATGGATCAGGATCTCCCGGTGCTGCTGCAGCTCCTCCTCGGACACCGGGCTCTCGGCGTTGCGCCCGTCGACCATGTCCAGGGTCTGCATGCCCCAGGTGCGGGAGACGTTGACGATCCCTCCCCAGATCTTGCGGGCCTCCCAGATCCGCCCGTAGGCGGCGTTGTTCTGGAACCCTACGATGAAGGCGACCGCCGTGCCGAGCACCGCGACCGGAGCCCAGGGCACGTGCAGAAAGCGCAGGTCGAAGACCTCGTAGAGCGCCGTGACCCCGCCCATGTAGAGCAGCAGGAACCCGGTCTCCCAGCGAGTCCAGAGCAGAATGTCCTTGGGTGAGTAACGAACCTTGGTCAGCATCGAGGCCCCCTGCGGCCTCGCCGCCGGCGGGCCTAACC
Source organism: Acidobacteria bacterium Mor1 (assembly GCA_001664505.1). Classification (GTDB taxonomy): domain Bacteria; phylum Acidobacteriota; class Polarisedimenticolia; order Polarisedimenticolales; family Polarisedimenticolaceae; genus Mor1. The sequence continues at coordinate 298,251 of CP011806.1, read as the reverse complement.
GTCTTCTCCCAGCACCTTCTTGACCGCTCCCAGCACCTCGTCGAAATCGAAGGGCTTGGCCAGGAACGCGCTCTGCTGAGAGTCGTAGTATCCCAGGTTTTCGTCGGACTGGATCAACCCCGAGGCGAACAACGTGCGGTCGGCGAGTTCGGCATCCAGTTGCCGGATCTGGCGATGCAGCATGATGCCGTTCATGTCGGGCAGGTTGAAATCGAGAATCGCCACGTCGTAGATCTGGTCGCGGATCAGAGCCAGGGCCCCGGTGGCATCGAGGGCACCGTCGACGGCGTAGCCCTCTCCACCGAAGAAGTCGCGCAGCAACTCGATAATGTCCGGTTCGTCGTCGACGACCAGGATGCGTTTCTCGCTCATGGTCAGGCCACCCTGCGACGCGTCAGACCCGGACCGTCGGATCGTAGAGCCGCATGTACTCCTCGGAAGCGTATCGGTCGGTCATGCCCGCGATGTAGTCCGCGATGGCACGCTCGACCCCTTCACGCTCGATACGGCCGCGAGGCTCGTCGGGGAGCAGGCGTGGATTGTTCCGGTAGCGCTCGAACAGGGCGTAGAGGATGCGGCTGGCCTTGTCCTTCATCCGTTCGATGCGATGGTTGCGGTAGAGGTGCTCGCGCAGGAACTCCTTGAGCAGCCGGTTGGCGGCTCCGACTTCACTCGAGAGCCCGACCAGATCTCTTCCGGCGGCCCGCACGTCGTCGACACCGGTAACCCCGGCGGCGGCGATGTTGCGCGCGCTCTCGCCGATCAGGTCACTGACCAGGGTGTCGATCAGCCCGCGCAACGCCTCCCGGGTCGCCTGCCGCTGGGTCAGATCGGGCCGTTCCCGGCGCACCCGCGCCAGCGGCTCGCCGAAGAGCGCCACCTCGGCGGCCAGGGCCTCGACGTCGAGCAGGCGGGACTCGAGGCCGTCGTCGATGTCGTGGTGGTTGTAGGCGATCTCGTCGACGAGATCGATCAACTGGCTTTCCAGCGGCGGGCGCCGCTCCGGCTCGTACTCCCGGAATTCAGGGGCGGCCGCAACGTCGATCGGCCCCGAGTGCTTGGCGATGCCTTCTCGAACCTCCCAGGTCAGGTTGAGCCCGGGGAAATCGGCGTAGGGCCGCTCGATGTGTTCGACGATCCGCAGGGTCTGCCGGTTGTGGTCGAAGCCGCCGTGACCGGCCATCACGTCGTCCAACACCTCCTCGCCGAGGTGCCCGAACGGCGTGTGCCCGAGGTCGTGGGAGAGCGCCAGGCTCTCGACCAGATCTTCGTTCAGCCGCAACGCCCGGGCGACGGTGCGTCCGATCTGACTGACCTCGATGCTGTGGGTCAGCCGGGTGCGGAAATGATCCCCCTCGTGATTGACGAAGACCTGGGTCTTGTACTCGAGGCGGCGGAAGGCGCGGCAGTGGATGATCCGGTCCCGGTCCCGCTGAAAGGGGCTGCGGTAGGTGTGCTCCCCTTCGGGCCAGCGCCGGCCGCGGCTGGCCGCGGAACTCTGGGCATAGCTCGCAAGGGACGCTTCCTGCGGGAGGTCCGGAACCTGGTCGAAACTGGGACGCTCGGCCATGGGCCAGAGGATAGCAGGGCTAGACCGAGAAGCTACTCCCGCAGCCGCAGGTCCCGGTGGCCTTGGGGTTTTCGATCTTGAACCCCGATCCGTTGAGGCCGTCGACGTAGTCGATGCTGACGTCGCCGAGGTACATGCCGGACATGGGGTCGACGTAGACCGGCAGCCCGTCGAAATCGAGGATCTGGTCGTTGTCCCGCTGCTCGTTTTCCCAGGTCAGGCCGTACTGGAACCCGGAACAGCCGCCTCCCTGAACGGCGACCCGGAGGCCGTAGCCGTTCTTGTCTTCGGCGGCCAGCAGTTGCTTGACCTTGGCGATGGCTCGTTCAGAGATTTGCAGCATGATGTGTTCCTCGCTCGAATCCCGTCCGGGAATCCCGCCGGGGACGGGGGCTTTCGCCTCTTCATCGCGTCCCATGAAGGTATGACAGGGACGGAAAGGTGTCAACCGGCGTCCTCGGCAGGCAGGTTCAAAAATGCCCGCATATGTCCGAGTAGTGCCTTGACGTGCTCCGGATTCGCACCGGTGTAGCGGTTCTCGTTGATCAGGATCACCTGGGCCTTGAGCCACTCACCCCAGCAGGTCCCGCAGGCATTCTCGAGAACCAGCTTCCCGAGTTCCCCCGGAACCGGCGCCGAGGGCAGGCCAGCCTGGGTGTTGTTGCATCGCAAACAGGTTACCTGGGTCTCCAACTGGCACCTCCGGTTCAGAGACAACAAATTAGCATTCCCGGCCATTCCGGGGCCAAACCCCCTACCCCGAGGAACCGATGCTGACCACCCACCAGATCAAGGCCAAGAACGTCGCGCTGATCGAGATCGCCGAGGAGCTCGAGATCGACGTCAACAACGCCGAGGCGTTTCGCAACGCCGTGCTCGCCGAACTCGACCGGGCCGTAGAGGCCACCCGGGCCGAGAACCCGTCGGTGGACGTGGTCCTCGATGTCGGCCGCATCCAGTTCTTCGATTCGGCCGGCCTGGGCGCGCTCCTGGCGCTCAAGAAGACGATCAAGGGGCGTGACGGCGAACTGGTGCTGAGCGGCCTGGGACGCCCGGTGGAGCAGATGTTCACCATGGTCGGGTTCGACGTGATCTTCCACACGTTCGCCGCCCCCGACGAGGCGGTCCGCCACCTGAGCAAGAGCCCCGCGAGCTAGCGGGCTCGCTCCGGCCGGCTCGCTCCGGCCGGCCCTACTTGCCCGTGGTCAGCCAACGGGCGAGGGTCCGCACACCGACCCCGGTTCCCCCCGACGGCCCGTCGGCGCTGGCGCTCTCGGCAAACGCCGGCCCGGCGATATCAAGGTGCAGCCAGGGCGTACCCCGGTCGACGAACTCTCCGAGGAACAGCGCCGCGGTGATCGCGCCCCCCCAGCGTTCACCGACGTTGACCAGATCCGCCGGCCCATGCTGGAGCATGGCCAGGTACTCGTCGTACATCGGCATCCGCCACAGCTTCTCGCCGGCAACCCGGCCGGCATCGAGCACCTCGTCGGCCAGTCCGTCGTGGCGGGAGAAGACCCCCACCGCCGTCGGCCCCAGGGCCACGACGATCGCGCCGGTCAGCGTGGCCACGTCGATCATCGCGTCCGGCTTCAGGGTGCGCTCGGCGTGGCAGAGCAGATCGCACATCACCAGCCGGCCCTCGGCGTCGGTGTTGCCGACCTCGACGGTCTTGCCCTTGAGGGTGTCGAGGATGTCGCCGGGCTTGTAGGCGTTGCCGCCGGTCATGTTCTCGACCAGGCCGAGGAAGGCGTGCACCTCGACGTCACAGCCGAGGGCGCCGAGGGTGCTCATGGTCGCGAGCACCGCGGCGGCACCTCCCATGTCCCCCTTCATGTAGCGCATGCTGGGGCTGGGCTTGAGGTTCAGTCCACCGCTGTCGAAGGTCACTCCCTTGCCGATCAGCACGATGCGGCGTTTGGCCTTGCGCTTCGGTTTGTGGGTCAGGTGCACCACCCGCGGGTCGATGTCGGAACCGCGAGAGACCGCCAGCAGCGCGTGCATGCCGATCTTCTCGATCTGCGGCTTGGTCAACACCTTGATGCCGAGCCCCGACTCCTTGGCCACCTGCCTGGCGATCGTAGCGAAGGCCGGCGGGTTGAGCCGGGACGGCGCTTCGTTGACCAGGTCCCGGGCCAGGCAAACCGCCCGGCCCACGGTGGTCCCCGCATCGAGCGCCTTGCGCAGGGATGCCGGCTTGCCGGTGGTGCACAGGTGGACGCCGGTGAGCTGCACTCCGCGACGGTCCGGGTCGGTCAGGTGACGCTCGAAGCGATAGCCCCCGGCCAACGCGCCCTCGGTTGCTGCCTGCACCTCGAGTGCCAGCGCCGAAGCATCCGCCTCGGGTAGCTGCACCGCCAGCTTGGTCGCCGAGAAGTCCGCGGCCATTCGGGCTGCCCGCGCGACACCCCGGGCCAGGGCGTTGACCACCCCGTCACCGTTCAGCTTGCCCAGGCCGAGCACCATCACGTGGTCCGCAGCGGCCTTGCCGCCGCTCCACAGGATCCGGTCGCCGACCTGCCCCTTGAACCGTTCGGCCTTCAGGCGGGCGCTCAACTCGCGGCGTAGCCCGGCGTCGGCTACGCCGCGGGGAGCACGGTCCCCTTCGAAGGCAAAACAGACCGCGACATCGGCCTTCTGCTTGTCCAGACCCTGCCGGCTCAACTGCACTCGCATGCGATGGAACTCCCTTGAGGTGCGCTTGGCACAGGACCATACCGGAACCGACCGAAACCGGTCAATAACCCTGGCGAATCAACCCTCGAGAGCGGTCAGCAGCTCCCCGATCTGGCGATGCAGGGCACCGATGCCCTCGGCGTTGTCGACCACGTGATCGGCCATGCCGAAGGTCTTGCGCAGTTGCTGGGCCTTGGGATCGGTGGCGTTTTCCTGACGCTCCCGGGCCTGGAACTCCTCGAGGCTCTGGGGGTCGCCCGGCCGGGCCCGCACCAGGCTGCGCTCGAAGCGGAGCCGCTCGGGGGCCGATACGGCGATCAAGACGAAACGGGGCAACCGGCGCAGCACCTCGACCTCTCCGGGGTTCCGGATCGAGTCGACCACCTCCTGTCCGGTGAGCCGGGGCAGGATCATCTCCGCCAGCACGCCGGGACCACCGCTTGCGCGCAACTCGTTGCCGATCCGGATGAGGTGCTCGCGTTCGGCGGGCAGACCTTGCCTGCGCGCCTCTTCGCGAATGATGTCGGAGAGAGAGTGAAGGCGGTAGCCCCGGCCGGCCAGGAAAGAGGCGATCTCCCCCTTCCCTGCGGCGTTGGGCCCCGTCAGACCGAGGACCAAGAGATCGTCTTCCGCCTAGCTGTCGCCGCCGCTGGAACCACCGGAGCTGGAGCCACCGGAACTTTCACCACCGCCGGTGCTGCCGCTGCCAGCATCGCCGGAGCTCGCCGGAGGCTCGCCCGGGGACGCGCTGCCCTTGAACTGCAGGTTGGTGATCGGGTTGCTGACTCGGTTACGCGGATCGTTGGAAGAAGCGGTCTGAACGACATTGCCCTGGCCGCGGCGCGCGGCGCCCAGCATGTCGGAACGCCCCACCGCACCCGCGGTCGCACCCATGCGTCGAATCGAACGGTTGGGGTTGTTGCCTTCCTTGTACTGGACGGCGTTGCCCCGCAGGTCGCTACCGACCCGGCTCAGTCCGGACTGGCCCAGCATCGAGTCCCACTGACGCTGACGATCGGCCTGGCTGGCTCCCCGGCGGGACGAGGACGCGCCACCGCTGACCGGGGCCGCTCCGCCCCCACTGGAGCCGAGGCTGAAGTTGGAGCCACCGGCCGCCCGGCGCACCACCGGCGCCTCGGTCTGGTAACTGGGGCTCAGGTAGACGTTGGAACCTGCGCGCTCGATCCGCTCCACTCTGGAACGGGGAAAGGCGATGAACCCGTTGGACCCGAGGTCCACCTGGATCACGTCCTTCTCCTCGTCCACGGTGTGGTCCTTGATGGCCATCGTGGTGCCGTTGGTGAAGTAGATGATCTCCTCGGCGAAGGCTGCCGGAGAGACCAACAGGCCGAGCACCACAAATCCGCGGATCAATGCCTGAATACGCATGGGTTCCTCATCCTCCGATCGAACGGTTCCCTGAGTGTACGCTGAAGGCTCAGGGCGGGCAACTCGTTATGTTTGAATGACTTTGCCTCTCCGTCCGCAGCTCTCCGGGGCCATTCTGGGCGCTCCGTGGGGCCCACCGGACCGGTTGCGGGCCCTGCCGGACGGCCGGTAAAATGGCCGCATCATGAAGAAAACAATCCTTTTCACCCTGATCGTGGTCCTGGCCGCCTGCGCGGCGTCGGCCAATCCCAAGCCTCCGGAGCACCCGGCCGAGCTCGACGTCAAGGTCGACGGCAAGGCGACTCCCGGCGGCACCGTCGCCCTCCAGCTCTCGCTGGCACCCAAGCCCGGGATCAAGATCAACAAGTATCCCAAGATCAAGTTCACCATTCCGGCCCAGGACGGGGTGCCCTTCGAGGCGGTCGCCCAGCTGGGCAACGACGAGCCGCCGAACCCAGACGCCATGGACGAGAACTACTTCAAGAAGATCTCCCCGCTGGGTCTCGAGGTCTCTCTCGACCCCGAGGTGGCTCCCGGTCAGCACGAGATGACCGCCAAGATCAAGTACTTCTACTGCGTCGTCGAGAGCGGTTTCTGCGCGCCCAAGAAAGAGACGGTTCGCTTCCCGCTGACCGTCGAGTAGCCACGCCTAGCCGCGGCGGGCCGTAACCGTCAGGCCGCGGCTCACGGCGGGGGCGTCGAGCAGCGTCGCGCCCGCCCTGGAAAGCGCCGCCGCGACCGCTTCGCGGCGGCCTTCCGCCGCCAGCGCCGCCACGCACCCTCCCCCACCGGCACCACAGACCTTGAAGCCCAGGGCACCGGCCCGGCGAGCTGCCCGGCCTGCACGGCGGATCGCGTCGGTGGTCACCGAGGGCGCGAGCCGCGCTCGCAGGTTTCCCTCTTCTCCGAGCAGGGCCCCGACGGCGTCGAGATCTCCGGCCCCCAGCGCCGCGGACATGCGCCGGGCCACATCGGCGATCGCCTCCATCCGGCGCACGGTGGTGCGCTCCCCCTCGACGAAGCGCCGGAACATGTCCCAGTTGCTGTAGCCGGAGTTGCGCGGCTCCTCGGTGTAGGCCACGACCAACCGGCGGTTCAGACCCTCGATGCCCGGCAGCGCCTCCCGCCGGGTTCCGTCGGGTTCGTGGTGGTAGGTCGCCACTCCGCCGTGGATCGCGGCCAGGTAATCCTGGTTCCCGGTAGGAACGCTCAGCTGGCGGGTTTCCAGGTTCATCACCCGGCGCAGCAGCGCCTCCTTGCTCAGGCGCTCGCCGGCGAAACGAGCCAGGGCGGCGCCGGCGGCAATACCGAGGGCTGACGAGCCTCCGAGCCCCGCCCCGGCGGGCGCCTCGGCCTCACAGCGGAGCTCGAAGCCTTCCTGCAGATCGAAGCCGGCGGCGAGCCGCACGAGCCAGGAGAGCGGGCCATCCAGATCCGCCTCGCGGATCGGGAGCCGGCAACGCTGCGTCGCGCCGCGATCGACGGACACGAAGCGGGCGCTCCGCCCCTTGCGAGCCTCGATCGAGACCTTCGCCCGTAAACCGATGGCGACGTTCACCGTCGCCGCGTCGGCGACGATCATCGAGAGCGGCCAGATGTCGAGGGTTCCGCCGGCCAGGTCGACCCGGGTCGGCGCCGAAGCGCTCACACGCAAACTCAAGAGCCTTGATCCCTCTCGCGCTCGGAGGCCGGATCCTCGGCCTGAGGAGCAGGGTGTGGTTCGTCGGCGCGGCCGCCGTCGACGACACGAAGTCCGAAGCGCCGGTGCTCGGCGATCAATCCCCGGGCGCGGCGGAGGTCCTGTTCGAACACGTAGATACGGGTCTCACCGAGGCGATCGATGGCGATCGGAAGCACGGTGTGGGACTCGTCGGCGATGACGTGACAGGGAATGCCGGCGTGTTCGAGGAGTTGGCGCACCAGCGCGGCTTCGCCGTCGCTCCAGGTCCGCATCAGCAGGGCGTCCCTGCCGAAGCGTTCAGGGTGTGCTTTCTCATCGCTCACGGACGCTCCTTCGGACTCCTTCGAGTCTAACGGCAGCTACCGGGAGGGACAAGCAGAAACCCGCACCGGGCGGGGGTTCTGGCGGATTGGCCCTGGTCGAGTTCTAGCGATTGACGGCGCGGCGTTCGAGAGATTCGACGAAGCGGTTGAGCCGTTCCCGATCGTCCCGGGCGAGGTCGCGGAACTCGACGCCGAAGCCGGGCGTGGCGCTCGGGTCCTGGAACCACTGGAGCGACGAGCGGATGACTCCGTTGCAGCGGGTCTCACTTGCGGCGCCGGGCAGCCGGAAACAGAGATGGATCGTGTCGCCGACTTCGAGCACCCGGTCGGTCTTGAGAAAGGCGCCGCCGCAGGAAAGGACCCGCGAGAACGCCTGTCCACGAACCTCGCCCCCCTGGAAGGTGAAGCGCAGGTTGATCGGGTAGCGGGGATGACGCCGGTAGCGCAGCGGCACGTAGCGCCGGACCTTGGCCAGCAGGTCGTCGTGGACCAGCGGTTCGTAGACCACGGCGTCGAAATCGATCTCCCGGGCCAGCTTGCGGCAATCGGGACCACCCACCAGCATCAACGGAATGTCGGCGGTCACCGGCAGCGACCGCAGGGCGGTGCTGGCTCCGATGACATCCCGGTGGGCCGAGGTGTCCGGTGCGAACACGATCAGCGAGGGCTGGTCCTGCTGCCCCAGGGCCAGCAGGTCGCAGGAGGCATCGACGATCTGGAGTTGGATTTCGGTCCGCTTGCGCAGGATCTCGATGACCGGGGGCTCGGATCCGCCTCCGGTAACGACCACGACCGACGATTGAACCTGTGACGCCATCTGGGTGGACGTTAGGTCCGCGGGGCGCCCCGGTCAACCGGCGCCTATAATGCCCGGCCCCACCGGCCGCCGGCGGGACACGGAGAGCCATGAACAAGACCCAGCGCATCCTGCTGATCGCCCTGGCCCTGGTGGGGACCGCCCTGCTGGCCCTGATGCTGCGCAATCCGCAGCCGCCGGTGCTGCCGGCCGACGCCGATCACCGCTGGATCCATAGCGAGGCCTGCCTCGAGTGCCACGGGGTCGGCCGGCCCCAGGCCAGGCCCGACGACCACCCGATCGGCAACGACTGCCTACGCTGTCACGGGCTGTCGAAGTGAACGTCGGGGCGCGTGTCGCCCCACGGATCCGGCACGATTCCCAGGAGCGCCAGGAACTCGGTGATCACCATGGCGGTGGCCCCCCAAAGCTTGGCCTCGCCGGGCAGCAGGTAGTAGGGCACGTGATAGAAGCGCTCACGAAACTTACGCTTCTCGACGACCAGTACCGGATCGGAGAAGTAGTCGAGGGGGATGTCGAGGATCCGCTCCACCTCGTTTTCCTCGGGGCGTAACTCGGGCACCCCGTCGATCACCGCGACCACCGGATGCAGCACGAAACCGCTGACCGGAATGTGCAGCGGCGTGAGCCGGCCGAGCACCCGCACCTGCCCGGGATCGATGGCCACCTCTTCGTGGGCCTCCCGCAGCGCCGCCTGCTCGATGGTCTCCCCTTCCTCGACCGCGCCCCCCGGAAGGGAGATCTGCCCAGGGTGTTTGGGCAGGCGATGGTTGCGCTCGGTCAACACCAGGTGCACACCGTCGTCGCCCTGATAGAGCGGCAGTAACCCGGCGCCGAGGCGATGCACGTCGGGGATGTGACCGGGTACCCAGTCGTAGCGCGGCACCGGCGACATGGGCAGCTGGCCCTCGGTGCCCGGTAGATCGCCGAGCCTCTCGAGCAGCAGCGCCTCGAGCTCCCTCAGGGTCACGCCGGCGCGTCCGCCAGCAGCCGGTTCACCGTCCCGCTCAGATCGCCCCGGGCGACCTTGTGCTGGTCGCCGCTGCGCAGATCCTTGACCGTGACCTCGCCGGCCTTGACCTCATCGGAACCGAGCATCAGCGCCAGCGGAATCTTCTTGGCATCGGCCAGCTTGAACTGCTTGCCCAGTTTGTCGGTCTGGGGATAGACCTCGACGGCGATCCCCTGCCCCCGCAGTTCGCCTGCCGCCTGGAGCGCCTCGGCGAGGGTCGCGGCGTCGAGCTGCGTCACCAGGACATCGGCGCCCCGGTCGACACCGGGAACCAGTCCCGAAGCCTGGGCCGCCTCGACAATGCGATCGAAACCGAAGCCGACGCCGACCGCCGGAGTGTCCGGCCCGCCGAGCCCGCCGATCAGGTTGTCGTAGCGGCCGCCCCCGGCCGCCGATCCGGCGCAAGCGTCACCGAGGTGCACCTCGAAGATCATCCCGGTGTAGTAGTCGAGCCCCCGGGCCAGGGTCGGCGCATAGCAGAGCGCATCTTCGGTGACGCCGAGGTTCGACGCCGCGCTCATGATCTCCGCCAGGTTCTCCGAAGGCTTGGCCGATTCGATCGCCGCCATCGCCTCGACGGCCCGGGCCTCGCCCAGGCCTTTCTTGTCGAGCTCACCGAGCACCGCGTCACGGCTCATCTTGTCCAGCTTGTCGATGGTCTGGATGATCGAGTAGACGTCGCAGCCGTCGACGGCAAAGGGCTCGAGGGTCTGGATCAGCGTCTGCCGGTCGTTGATCCTGAGCTCGACCCGGTCGAAGCCGACGCTCTTGAACGCAGCGTGGGTGCAGGCCAGGATCTCGGCGTCGGCCAGGGACGAGGCGCTGCCGTAGATGTCGATGTCGCACTGGGTGAATTCGCGATACCGGCCGCGCTGTGGTTTGTCGGCGCGGAACACGCTGGCGATGGAGTAGCGGCGGAAGAAGCGCGGCAAGGCGTTGGCGTGTTGGGCCAGCAAGCGCGCCGTGGGTACGGTCTGGTCGTAGGGCAGCGCGACCCGGCGGCCGCCACGATCCTCGAAGCTGTAGACCAGCCGGTCCGCCTCCTCCCCGTACTTGCCGAGGATCACCGACGCCAGTTCCAGGGTCGGTGTCTGCACCGGCTCGAAGCCGTAGCGGCGGAAGGCCTCGACGATGCGGCCCCGAACGTGGTCCCGGGCTCTCTTCTCGGCAGGCAGGAAATCGCGGAAGCCCTTGAGGGTCCGCAGATCGTCTCGACTCATACCAGGAACGTCCTCATGCAAAAAGTGCCCCGGGGAACGGGGCACTCGTGAAACCGTGGGACGCTTTCGGGCAGGGTTACTTGCCGCCGCCGTAGCGCTTGCGGAACTTCTCGATGCGGCCCGCGGTGTCGACCAGGCGCTGCTTACCCGTGTAGTAGGGATGCGACGCCGAGGAGATCTCGACCTTGACGACGTAATGCTCGACACCGTCGATGGTGCGGGTCTCCTCGCTCTTGATCGTCGAGCGGGTGGCGACCTCGAAGTCGGTACCGACGTCGACGAACAGAACCGGATGGTATTCGGGATGAATGTCTTTCTTCATGGTCGCGGTCCTACCAGCTGGACTTGGTCACGCCCGGCAGCTCACCGCGGAGCGCCAGATCGCGCAGGGCGATACGGGACAGGCCGAACTTGCGGTTGTAGGCGCGGGGACGGCCCGAAAGGAAACAGCGGCGGGTGAGCCGGGTCGGGCAGGAGTTGCGAGGCAGCTTGGCGAAGGCCTTCTGCACCTCGATCTTCTGATCCGCCGGAATCGAGGGATCGCGCATCATCTTGCGCAGCTCGGCACGCTTCTCGGCGTACTGGTCGATCAGCTTCTTGCGGCGTAGATCTTTCGCGATCAACGAGGTCTTGGCCATGTCTTCCTGCCGTCTCCTGATTCGACGGGTTCCGAGGCGTGTCCACACACTCCCCTGACCCGCAGATTGCCCATGCGGAAACGCTGGTTATAGCACAAAGGCCGGGAAGCGACACCCTGGGCTGCCTGAAGATGCTTCGAGTTCAGCGGCTTACCACAACTTTTGCTGAAATAGCAACGTAGCCCCAACGCCATTTTCGGGGTAGTTAAAGAGTGCCGCGCGGACCAGGGGACCGCAGGAGGATGTCCGCGCGGGCTCAAAAAGGGGCCACTCTTGAGATTCCAGACCGTTTTCGGGACTTTTGCTCTGCTCATCGCCACAGTCGGCGGCATTCAGGCCGCCGACGGACCGGCCTTCTGGCCGGAGGGGCGTCCCGCCCCCTTCATCGCCGAGGCCGGCGGCGAACGCACCATTCATCTCCAGGCCGGGACCTTCGATACGGCCCGGATCGCTCCCGGGGATCTCCAGGCCGCACTGCCCGGCGCCTTGCGGGGCACCCCGCTGCGCCAGGGGGGCTGGGCCATCGTCCAGTTCGGCCCGGACGTTCCCGCCGCGCGCATGGACCAGCTGCTGCGCTCCATCGGCGCCGAGGTCGGTCCCGCCGTCCCCCGCCGGGCTCGCCTGGCCCGCATCCCCGCCGGAGCCGAGGCGGAGCTCCGCGGTATGTCCGAGGTGGTCTGGGCCGGCCGCTACCACCCCGGCCTGCGCATGTCCCCTTATCTCAGTGCACCCGCCGAGGGAGCCTGGCGGTTGCGCCTGTCCCTCTCCGGCCACGGGACGCCGGCACTTCAAACCCGCCTCGCCGCACTCGGCATCGAAGTCGACGACGCCTGGGGAGACGGGATGTACGTCTCCGCCCCCGACGCCCAGTCGGTGGTCTCTCTCGCCCGTCTCGAGGAAGTGCTCTTCATCGAGCCCTTCGAAGACCCGCGCCTGCTCAACGACTCCAGCCGGGGCATCACCCAGACCTCGGAGGTCGGCAACGAGGCGGTCCACCTCCACGGCGTGCGCGGCTCCGATGAGATCGTGACCGTGATGGACTCGGGCATCGACGTGGACCACTGCTGCTTCGACGGTTCGGGCAAGATCGTCGACAACCGCGCGTGGGGCGGCGGCCAGCTCGGCGCCATCTGCAACAGCGACCACGGCACCCACGTTTCGGGAACCGTGGCCTGCGCCAACGGCGGCGACCATGACGGTCTGGCCCCCGACGCCGACATCATCCTGCAGGACATTCAGGGAGGCGGGACCTTCTCCTGCCTGTTCGGTAGCGTCAGCCCTCCCAGCCCGCTGAGCAGCGCCTGGAGCGACGCCCGCGGCCGCGGCTCGTTCATCCACACCAACTCCTGGGGTGGCGGCGGCAACAGCTACGGCGGTGCTGCCCGCAACATCGACAGCTACATGTGGGAGACCCAGGACTTCCTGATCCTGTTCGCCGCCGGCAACGGCGGCAGCAACGGCCTGGGTAGCTACTCCAACGCCAAGAACTCGATCACCGTCGGCGGCACCCGCAACGGCAGCAACATGGAAAACATGTACGGCTCGTCCAGCCGTGGTCCGGCCGGTGACGGGCGCACCCTGCCCGACCTGACCGCGCCGGCCCAGGGCGTCTCGTCGGCGCTCAACCGCACCAGCTGCGGCTGGACCGGCAAGACCGGCACGTCGATGGCGACTCCGGCAGCCGCCGGCGGCGCGGCGCTGGTGCGCGAGTACTACAACGAAGGCTGGTACCCCAGCGGCGCGCCCCAGGCGGCCGACGAGTTCACCCCGAGCGCCGCGCTGATCAAGGCCACGATGCTGGCCTCGACCCGGGACATGACCAGCAGCGGCGCCGGCGACCGGCCCAACAGCGACCAGGGCTACGGCCGGCTGACCCTCGACGACTCCCTCTGGTTCCCCGGCGACCCCGCCGAGGAAACCCTGCGGGTCCTCGACGACCGCAACATGAACACCGGCTTCAGCGCCAGCGGCGAGAGCCATAGCTATGAAATGCACCTGACCGGCAACGAGCCGCTCAACGTGGTGCTGACCTGGACCGACGCGCCCGCGGCGTCGGGTGCGTCCCGGGCGTTGATCAACGACCTCGATCTGCTGGTCACCACCGCCGACGGCCGCACCTTCCGCGGCAACCAGGGCACCGCCGGCGGCTGGACCGTCGCCGAGTCGGACACCCCAGACACCCTCAACAACAAGGAAGCGGTCTGGCTGGAGTTCCCCTACCCCGGCCCGGTGACCATCACCGTCGAGGCGACGGATATCGTCGACGTCGATCTGCATCCCCAGGACTACGCCCTGGTGACGGTGGCGCCGCTGGGGCAGAACTGCGCCGGACTGGCCGCCCCGAGCGGCATCGGCGAGACCCTGATCCTCGATGAGGACGGCACCGACGTCAGCCTCAACTGGGGCGAGAGCGACGCCAGCTACACGATCTACCGGGGGAACTCCGGCAGCTTCATGCAGGGGCAGCCGGAAACCCTGGTCGACGACCTGCTGGATCCGTCGCCCACCGGCGACGGCGTGGCCTTCACCGACGCCGGCGCGGCCGGTGACGGCGGCGACTACTACTACCTGGTGTTCGGCAACAACGCCTGCGGCGAGACCCTGCGCTAGCAGGCTTCAGGCTCACAAGGTCACCCACAAAAAGGACGGCCCCGTCGGCATCGACCGGCGGGGCCATTTTTTTTGTCCCCGATCGCCCGCTCAACCGAACAGGGAGCGCTGGTCTCCGGGTTGGGGCGGAACACGGAACAGGTCGGTGCGCCGGGGAGGAAACTTGCGGACCAACCCCAGCCGCTTGCAGGCCAGCTGGAAACGCCGCTCCAGCACCTGGGCGTAGGGACCCTCCCCCCGCATGCGGCGGCCGAAGTCGGCGTTGTAGAGCCGTCCGCCGTGGCTCTGACGCATCAGGCTCATCACCCGGGCGGCACGATGGGGATAGTGCTCCTCCAGCCACTCGGCGAACAGATCCTTGATCTCGAGGGGCAGCCGCAGCAGCACGTAGTTGGCGTACTCGGCGCCGGCGGACCGGGCGCCCTCGAGCAGCGCGTCGAGTTCGTGATCGTTGAGCCCCGGCACCATCGGCGAGGTCAGCACCCCGACCGGCACCCCCGCCTCGTGAAGCGCTCGCACCGCCTCCAGCCGGCGGGAGGGGGTCGCGGCCCGCGGCTCCATCTTGCCCGCCAGCTCCCGGTCGAGGGTGGTGATCGAGATCAACACACTGGCCAGCCCCTTCTGCGCCATCGGTGCCAGCAGATCCAGGTCCCGCAGCATCAGGTTCGATTTGCTGACGATGTTGACCGGGTGGTTGAACTCGGCCAGCACCTCGAGCACCGAACGGGTGATCCGCAGCTTGCGCTCGGCGGGCTGGTAAGGGTCGGTGTTGGCACCCAGCGCCAGCACCGCCGCCTTGTAGCTCTTCTTCGACAGCTCCTTGCGCAGGAGTTCGGCCGCCCGGGGCTTGTGGAAGATCTTGGTCTCGAAGTCGAGGCCCGGGGACAACCCGAGATAGGCGTGGGTCGGGCGGGCGAAGCAGTAAACGCAACCGTGCTCGCACCCCTTGTAGGGATTGATCGACTGGAAGAACGGTATGTCGGGCGAATCGTTCTTCGCGATGATCGTGCGGGTGTCCTCGGCGTGGAGTTCGGTGCGAGCCTTCTCCGGCCGCTCCTCGACCGTGCCCCAGCCGTCGTCGAAGGGGTCCACCGACAGCCGCTCGAAGCGCCCGGTGCGGTTGGTGACCGCTCCCCGCCCCTTGAGCGGCGTCCGCCCCGGATCAGCCACGGCGAGTGTAGAGGATCTCGAAGGACTTCAGTTCCTGACCGTCGGCAATGTCGAAGGACTCGAAGCGGAAGGTGTCGTCGTTGATGCGGGTGGTGACCGTGCGGGTCTCCCGTGTGTCGCCGTCCGGCAGCTCGTAGGTGCCCCGCATGGTGCGAACGTTGCCGCTGTCGTCGCAGCTACCCTCGAAGTGGAACATCATCGTGCCGAGAGAATCCATCCAGACGCCGACGTACTTGTGCTTCAGCCGATCGTAGCCCTCGACACCGAAACCCTCGATCTTCTGCCCCTTGAAGTTGCCGCTGAACTCGGTGCGCACGAAACGCCCGTCGAGGATCTCCTCGATGACCGCCCGCCCCGTGGCGCCCTCGGGCGGCTGCCCGGGTATGGTCCAGATGCGGACCTCGGCGTCCCACTCGCCGACCAGGGCGCGCAGCGCATCGTGGTCGGGGCAGCGCTCCCCGGGGATGGCCCAGCCGGCGTCATCGGCCGAGGCAGGCTCGGTGGCCAACGACAGGACGGGCGCGGCAATCAGGAGGACAAGAAGGCAAAGGAAGCGTAGAGAAAGGCGCATCGGAAACTCCGCCGGGGCAGGCCCACGAACGCCCCGTTACAGCCACCTGAGTATGACCGAAATCCAACGCGAAAGCAAGACGAAGGCAGCCCTAGTGAGGCGCTTTCGTTTGCCGCTCGCCGCCCGGCTCTGGTATAACCCGCGGCACTCGCACTTCTGATGCCGACGTAGCTCAGTTGGTAGAGCAGCTGATTCGTAATCAGCAGGTCAGCGGTTCGACTCCGCTCGTCGGCTCCAGGATCGCTCATGGGGGGTGGCTTGAGCCCGAGCGCGGTCCTCGTTTGAGAATATGGCGGCGGCTTCCGATAGCCTCCTTGCCGAAATACTGGTACAGGGAGCCTCGCCGAGTTTTCGCGCGGCCCAGCGGTTTGTTGCGCCGAAAACAAAGCGAACCGCGCACAGCCGGATTTTCCAAGTTAGCCGGCGACCTCACCCTCCTATTGGTAGGAGAGAACCATGGACGATGATCGCCTGATTGAGATTTGGTCCGTTTTTCAACGCTTGAGTCAAGTCGACGATCGTTCTTTGGTGATTTGCGCTGCCGCCCGGGTTCAGTTCGCTCTAGAGCGGGCCCTAAAGGCGACTCTACACCCCGCCCCAACGGGAAAGGCAAAAGACATCTTCGCACCAGACCAACCCCTCGGCACTTTCTCAGCTCAAATCAGCCTTGGATATCGTCTGGGCCTGCTCAGCCTCAGCTTCTACCAGGCCCTGAACCAAATGCGCCGTATTCGCAACAGCTTCGCTCACTCCTACGATAGAGACACGCTTGGCAATTCGCCTTTTGCAGACCGAGTCGACCACATGCAAGCCCTCGTCTCAGTGGAAGGTTCGGAGTGGCAAGTGATCTTGGAGAGGTTCAGGGCTGCCAAGAGTGGACGGGATGACACCTTCGCCATCTGTGCCGCTCTCATCGCCCTTCAACTTGAGTTCTGCGCAGACACAAACCGCCCAGGCGCTGTTCTGATGCAAGCCCGGTTTGACGAGCCAAGGACACGAGATCGACCGTAGCGGCTCAGGCCCGGAAGGTCAGGAAAGCAAATCCGAACCCCAGGAACGGATCCCCCTGAGGGCAACTTCTCGGTAATCGTGCCCACCAGACATACTGCAGTTCTGCCTCAGCGCAATTTCCAGGCCCGCTCCACGGGATCTCAGCGATAGCGGAGACGGCCGATCCACCGTTCGGCGGACGCGACAAGCACGCGCAAGTAGCGTCGCCGGATGCTCAGGTCAAGGTGCCCCAGAACTGACCACCGATCCTGTCCAGCCACAAATGCTCGACGAGCCACAGTAATAGGCAGCTATCGCCGACGTTAGACGCGGCCCTCCAAAATAGAGCCCACATTGTTGCACCATGCTATCGATCGCGAACATCAGCGGGACCGCCTTCACGGCCCGTATGCTCACCGCGTGTGCACTTGTGGTTGTTTCTCTGAGAAACCGGAACTAGCTCGAGTGCCCGCGCGTGCGGGGGCTGAGACCCCGGCACCTACCCAGATCCGGGAGCACCCTGCGATACTATTCGCAGACCAACGGAGGCTCGATCGATGCCCGCCAAACGCAAGCGAACTATCAAAGCAATCCCGGTTACCGACATTCCAGAAGCAATGACGGAGGACCTCTCCGCGATCCTCCAAAAGTACTCTGTCAACTTGGTTGGGCTGCGCGATGAATCCCAGTTCGCTCACTGCGGCTCGGGAACGCTCGTAATGCACGCCAACGAGCCACTTGTCTTGACAGCAGCACACTGTGCGAGGGCGCTCTCCCAGTGGGACGCGATCGGCCTAGTCCTAGTCGACTATCGGCACCGATTCGTAATGCCGAATCTTGGGCCGATCTTCGTCGACGAACCGAAGACCGAGGAATTGGGGCCGGACCTGGCGTTCCTCAAGATCCCAGCCAGCGATATCGGAACACTCTGCGCTCACAAAATCTTCTTTAACCTCGGACGTGGCGAGCATCTAGGCAAGGACGATCCCGCCACGGAAATGGGGCTTTGGGCTCTGGTTGGTGCCCCAGCGGAAACGAGCGATCTTGAAGACCCAAGTGATCTCGGGTTCACCCAAACCGCTCACTGGATCGGAGTCGATGAGTACTGCCGACGCGGAGAGCACGATTACCTGGAGCTCGGCGTGCCCGAGGAAGAGGCCGAGCTTCCGGCGAACTTCCGGGGGACCAGCGGCGGCGGGGTCTGGCAGGTTGAAATCGAAATGGACAAGAATGGACGATGGGGAGCCAAGCTCCCTGTTCTTATGGGTTGCGCGTTCTATGAAACGGTTCCGACTCGCGGTCGTTTCACTATTCGCTGCCACGGCCCTAGGAGTATTTACGAACGCGGGCTGCGCATTCTCCGCGCTAAGTGACGAGCGACATCGCCATGCCTTGACCGCACCCGCGACAAGGGGTAGGGCAACGGGAATATCCGCCCGCTCCGGCTACAGAACGAATCAGAATCGACTAGCTTGTGCGAGTCTCAGCCTTCTAGGGCTCCAGGTAGACGGAACGTGCCGCCGTACTTGGGAGCAAGCCTTACCAGGTCCAGCAAGCGCCCTTGCGTCAACTCATCCGGGGATTCAATAGTCACCAACAGCATCTTCGGGTGGTCAAGCCCGACACCGGCCCGCGCAACAGGTGGGACCGCGGAGTCCACGGGCACGACAGAAAGCCCTGTAGAGCGGCCAGGAACAACCGCCTGAAGAAAGTGATCGACGCCCTCGTCTGACTCGAAACTCACGAAGATTGGATCGTCGACCTTGTCGCTCTCGAACAGCGCCTTCACGTACTCCGGTGACCAGTCCGCAAGCATGTCGCTCGCCTCCCTCTGAACTGAATCAGGCGATCTTCTGTCGGAGGTCGGCGACCTCGTGGTGAGTTGATCTGACGGCGCCCGAAGCGTGGCTGACTAGGTAGATCGCCTTGTACTTGCCCTTGTCGACAATCGTGGCGAGGGGTTCGGGGTTCAGAAGACACTCGCGCTCCGAGGGGTCCGTGACTCGAACGAACTGTGGCACAGTAACTCCCTTGTCGCTCTGGCTCTAGCCTGTGACCAGATTGTGACCTCCGACGACGCGATTGGCAAGATTGGCGAAAGGACAGACGCAAAAAGCCGCCCTTTTCGCCCCTTCCTCGGATTCGTTATCAGCAGGTCAGCGGTTCAAGTCCGCTCGTCGACTCGATACACACCAGCCCTTGCGTTCCCTAGCCGGCGAATTTCCGTTCCGGCGCACCTTGCGGCTGATAAACTAGCGCCAGACATCCAATGATTCCGAGGGACTAGGATTCCCAATTGAAGTTCAAGGACGCCGCTCAAGCAGCCCTAGATAACATCGTATCGTTTGGCGATACGGACATCTTCCCTTTCTCGATCGAACGACGCGTGTTCTCCGAGTCGAAACGCCCGTGCCTCGATCTCCTCGAGCGGATGCACAAGTCGCTGGACGACCACCTTGCGCAGCATCCCCCAAGCACGATCAATGCACTTACTCCCGTTGGCTACACGGGCTTTCGTTGGGCCACTCAGATCGAACCGTTCTGGAACGCGTACTACCTAGCGCTATGCATAGCGCTAGCTTCGAAGATCGAAGAGACTCGAATCCCAGAGGCCAAGAAACAGGTTTTTTCATATCGGTTCTGCTACGACGGCTCCGACTCGAAACTGTTCGCCGAGACTGCATGGAAAGACTACCGCGCACGGGCGCTTCAGCTTGCGCGAAAACACAAACATGTCATCACTACAGATATTGCAGACTTCTACCCGAGGATCTACCACCATCGCCTAGAGAACGCCTTGAAGCGGCTTCCGAGCCCGGGCGACGTTCCGGCGCGATTGATGAAATTAGTTGGCGAGTTCTCTGGAACCTACGTGTCGTACGGGCTACCCATCGGCGGGCCGGCCTCCAGGATCCTGTCCGAGCTCTGTCTCGCGGATGTCGACCTTCGCCTCTCCAGACAGAAGATCGAGTTCTGTCGCTACGCGGACGACTTCACAATCTTCTGCAATGATCACTCTGAAGCCTACCGGATTCTGGTACTCCTGTCTGAGGCACTGATTGACGAAGGCCTCGTCCTCCAGAAGCGCAAGACTCGAATAATGTCGAGCAGCGAGTTCTTGGATTCCTCAAGCTTTCTGGACCCTGACGACCAAACCCCGGACGACGACGAGAGCAAGCTGCTTCGAATAGCAGTTCGTTTCGATCCATACTCCGAATCAGCTGCCGAAGACTACGAGCGACTACGTGCGTCGCTCCAGGAAATCGATATTGTCGGGATACTTGCGCGAGAAGTTGCGAAAACGACGATCGACACGACTATCACCAAGCAGGCCATCAACGCGATCCGTGCCCTAGACTCGAACTACAAGTCAGGCGCAATAAGAACGCTCCTCGACCCCTCGAACTTGGCAGTACTTTCCCCAGTTTTTGCCACGGTTGTTCGTTGCGTCCGAGGCGTCTATGACGAACTTGATGACGACACTAAAGAACTCGTCGACCGTCAACTCGTCGACATGTTCCAGAACGAGAATAGGGCGCTGAGCCTTCCGATTCACCAGAGCTACTACGTCCAAGCTCTGTCAAGGCGAAGATCAGCAGAAAAAGAAGAGATTCTCATCGACCTATTCGACTCGGTCCCCAACCCTCTCGTGCGACGCGAAGTAATGCTCGCTATGGCTGAGTGGGACTGTCACTACTGGCTCAGTCAAATCAAGAGAAGGTTTGGAGAGCTGTCACTGTGGGAGAAACGCGTCTTCATCTACGCCTCCTACCGACTAGGGGACGAAGGCAAACACTGGCGACAGCACACGAAACATACTTGGTCGCCTATGGACAACATCATCGCCCAATGGGCACGCCCACAAAACTAGGGTAGAACATGGGATCCGAACGCAAACTCGCACGGGGCTTCCAGACGGTATGGCAAGAAGTACTCCCGCTCCTTACGCCTAGCTTTGTAGCATCGTTCAACGGAAGCCATGAGTTGCCGCTGGTTGGACGCACTGGAAAGCCGCTAAGGGCGGTGCCGACCGGCGATGGACTGCGCTTTCCAGACGTTGTCGCCGAAACAGCGTTCGTCGCAGCGAAGCGGGCCCACCAGCAAGGTAGTAATGCAACGCGAGTTCTCCGCTCCAAGGAGGTTCGACGCGAACTCACCGATACTGCCCTGCGCTCGACAAAGTACTCGCCAGGAAGCATTGAGTTGTCCACCGAAGAATGGTCAGAGGTTCGCCTCCTTGCCAACCGGTACGCTGCCTTCCTCCGCATCCATAGCCACGACCCTGTGCAGTTCTCGCCGAGAATCAATGGCTGGGGCGTCCTTCCCACCGGGGAAGCTGACCTCGCCGTTGGAGACACTCTTTTCGAAGTCAAGACAGTCAACCGGAATATCGCAGGGAAAGACCTACGGCAGTTGCTGATCTACCTCGCGCTCACGACCACGGACACAGATCATCGGTGGGAGTACGGAGGCTTCCTGAACCCTCGCAGGTCCCTTTGGTACAAGTTTTCCGTCGACAGTGTGGTCAGACAGATATCGGGGGGCTACTCGCCGCGCGAAGTCTTTCGAGAGCTACTGAGCTACTTCGACGAGCGCGATATTACCCTCGACACAAGGTTCTAGTGCGGCAGAACCGGAGGCCATGCGCATCTTGGCGCACTAGCTGCTGCGGCGCAGGCACCCAGCTACCGTGGTCCTAGACGACCTTCCGAATACCGCATTCTAACCAGTCCGGCAGAGGAAGGCCGTGGCGTGCTGGATGCTCCGAGGAGCAGGTTCCTCCAACGTCGAACTTGCTCCACTCGAGCCGCCCGATTGCCAAGTACCGCTTGACATGCAGCCACTCGGCTGCATAACATCCCTCGTGACTCGCAAGGAACCAGCCGACCTCGATGCCGTGTTTCACGCGCTCGCCGACCCGACCCGGCGAACGATCCTCGAGGAACTCTCCAAGCGGGACCAACAATCGTTGTTCGAGATCTGCGTTCGCCTGGAGGGTTACGGATTGACCATGAAACGACAGTCGATCTCGAAGCACCTCGGGGTTCTCGAGGCAGCCGGCCTGATCGAAACGAACTGGCAGGGCCGCACCAAGCTGCACAGCACCAAACTCCCGTCAGCGCTGCCCCTGATCGACCGCTGGCTGAAGAAGAGCAGGCAGGACGGCCCATGAAGATCATCGGCACCAGCGTGCCCGTCGACGACCAGGCCAAGGCATTGCG
This sequence comes from Acidobacteria bacterium Mor1, assembly GCA_001664505.1. Taxonomy (GTDB): domain Bacteria; phylum Acidobacteriota; class Polarisedimenticolia; order Polarisedimenticolales; family Polarisedimenticolaceae; genus Mor1. The sequence goes on along the minus strand of CP011806.1, from coordinate 276,362 downwards.
CTTCTACACCGAGGTCCTGGGGTTCGAGAAGAAACACGATGTCCCGGCCGGCGAGCACCGATGGTTGACGGTCACCTCCCCCGGCGACTCCACCGGCGTCGAGTTGCTGCTCGAGATCAACGCCCATCCGGCGATCAAGCCGTTTCAGGACGCCCTGGTCCGCGACGGCATCCCCTGGACCATGTTCGGCGTCGAGGATATCGAGGCGGAGCACAAACGCTTGACCGACCTCGGCGTCGCCTTTACCCAACCGCCGATGAAATACGGCCCGGTGACCACCGCGGTGTTCGACGACACCTGCGGCAACCTGATTCAAATCGTGCAGGACTACCCGTCATGAAGCCCACGCAGACCTTCGATTCGAAGCGAGAAATGACCAAGACCAACCGGAGGGAGTTCCTCCGCATCGGGTCCGCATCCCTGGCGTTCCCGCTGCTGGCCGGACTCCATCTCGGCTGCGCGCCGGACGAGGATGGAGACTCCCCTGCCGGCGATTCCGCGACCGACAGCGGTTCAAGCGAAAACAAGTTCACGTCCGAAACTGGAGCCGAGATGAAGATTCAATACCTGGAGATCGTGAGTCCCGATGCCGAGGCCGTCTGCGCATCCTATGAACAGATGCTCGGCCTTCAGTTCAGCGAGCCCATCGCGGCCTTCGGCAACGCTCGGGTCGCCGACCTTCCGACCGGCGGCAAATTCGGCGTTCGCGCCCCGCTCCGCGACGACGAGGGCCCGGTGGTCCGCCCCTACTTCCTGGTCGAGGACATCGAGGCCTCGGTGGCCCAGGCGGCGGAAGCCGGCGCCCAGATCGCGATGCCGCCGATGGACATGCCCGGCCAGGGTAAGTTCGCCGTGTTCATCCACGGCGGGATCGAACAGGGCTTCTGGCAGCTGTAGCCCGATCCGTGGTCCGGGCTAGCCCTCGAGTTTCTCGACCAGCAGTTCCAGCAGTTCCTCGCCTCGGCCGCGGAAGTCGCGGAAGGCGTACTCGGAGCGGAACCATTCGGAGATCGGGTCGGCCTGCCCCTGCCCCACCTTCTTGACCAGGTCGGGATTCTTGCCGGTGAGTTCGACCACCCGACCGAGTACGCCCGAGGCGGCCGGATCCGACGCGGGATAGGTCTCCCGCAGGAAGTGGATGATCGCCCAGCAAAGCACGGGATCGAGATCGGCGGCGATCGGGCCGGCATCGTAGGTCGAGATGGCGCCGGATTCGAGGCCGTTGAGCAGGCGCAGGGCGGCGCGAAGGTCGGTGGATTCCATGGGCCGATGGTAGCGCAGCGCCGGGCATCGCGCTTTCGTGCCAATCCGGGCCTAGAGCACGCCCGCCTTGCGCAACGCCGCCTCTCCCCTGCGGGTCCGTTCACCGGTCGCCACCGTTGCCCCGGGCAGATATCCCTCGGCCGAGTCGACGATCGCCCCGTGCCAGCGTGGGTGAACGTGGCGGGTCTCCTCGATCAGGGCGCAGATCACCTTGAACTGGTGGTACTCGACACTGCGGGTTGCCGCCTGGCGATCCCAGCGGGCCAACCGCGGCGTCACGTCCACGCCCGGCTCCGCGCCCGCGAGGATGTCGATCTCGGCGCCGATGGCGTCCCGGTCCAACAGCATGCCGCGGAAGTCGGCGAGCCAGCCCGCCGCCTGGAGCGTCAGCAGATTCCGCACCGCCGGAGTCGAACGGCGCGCCGCGTAGGCCATTGACCACATCTCGGTGACCGCGTGGGCGGCACGGATCGCTTCTCCGCTCAACGGCCGCTGTGACTTGCGCCGTTGGAACTGTTCGGCCGCAACAAGCTGCACCGCGTCCCAGACGACCCGTGGATGCACGCCGTCGTTGAGCGCCGCCGCAACCGCCGTCTGGGCTTCCCGGTGTGTTCCTTTGCTGATGATCCGCACCAGCGGAATGCTCGCCTCGGGAGATTCCTCCCTGGGTTTGTCTTCCGGGTGCGGCCGCAGCGTCGTGACGATCTCTCGCGCGCTGTCGAACGAGGCATCCAACGGTTTGCCCACCCGGCCGAAGGCCATCAGCCCGTGGAGCAGCGAACGGAGGGTCGGCTGGGCATGGCGCCAGTCCAGCCGGCACAGTACCGCCTCGGTCATCGCCCCGTAGACGATCTTGTGACCGAGACTGGCCATGCAGCGGGCGGTCCAGGGCCAGAGCAGGTTGTAGATCGACTGTCGGTCGCGATGGGGCAAGAGCTGCACGATCGCCCGGTCGACCTTCTCAGCGTCCCAGTCCTCGAGTCCTCGAATCAGATCCGCTTCGGCCTTGACCGGAGACACCGCCGGCACCTTCGGCGCGGGCGGCAACGTCCAACCGTCGTCCTGATGCTGGGACTCCTTGAAGGTGGCCACCATCCAGAGCGCGACCAGCAGGCCCTCCTTGCGGGGCAAACGCTCGGCCATGCGGAAGCCGGACTCGACGGTCATCAGCACATGAAGATGGTTGCCCACCGGCTGCGGACGGATGTCGTGGACGCCTGCCAGGAAGGTCGCGCCGAGGATGTCTGCCGCACGCGCGCCCCGGGAGACCGCATCGGCCGCGACGCCGAGCACCGCTCCGCTTTTGGCCTCGCGCAAGCGCAGCGCCAGATCGTCCAGGCGGTCGGCGCGAATTCCGGACGGCTTCGCCAACGCGTAGGGAGCGGCGATCAAACCGGCGGAGCCGGCACCCAGCAAGCGCAACAGAACGCGTCGGCGCATGGAAGCCTCCTATGAAGAGGCTACTCCGATGCTCCGGAGCCTGTTGCAAAAAGTTGTAACGGGCTCAGACCGCCTGGCAGCCGGGGCAACGCTGCAGGTTGCGTCCGGCGGAGGTGATCGACTCGATAGCGCTGCCGCAGGTGTAGCAGGGTTGTCCACCGCGGGTGAACACGAAGTGCCGGTAGCGTCGGCGAGACAGCCCCTCGGCCTTGAGCCGCCGTACGAGCTTGTCGTCGGCGGTGATCCCCCGGGTGTCGTAGGCCCTGCGGCTGATCTTGAGCGCCGCCCGGGCCAAGCGCAGCCGGGCGGCAGCGTCCAGGTCCCGGGGGCGGCAGGCAGGGTCGAGACCGGCGACGAACAGGATCTCGCTGCGCAGGTAGTTGCCGATGCCGCAGAGGAAACCCTGATCCAGCAGCAGCGCTCCCAGCGACCTCCCTGAGAAACGCCGCTCCCGCATCCGAGCGGTCACATCCGCCGGCCTCACATCCGAGTCGAGCACATCGGGCCCCAGCTTAGCCAGGTACCGGTGCTCCTCCAGTTGGTCGTCCTGCAAGACCTCGATCTCCGACGCCGAATAGAGGAGCGCGCTACCCGCTTTCCCTCGCAGCGCCAGCCGCAGCGTTCGTTTGGTGTTCGGGCTCACCCCCGGCTTGGTCACGTACCACTTACCGTAGAGCTGGTTGTGGGAATAGACGTTGAGCCCGTCGGGGAAACGGAGCAGCAGCGCCTTGCCCCGGGTCTCCACCGACTGCACTTCCCGGCCGGAGAGCAGCGGTTCGAACAGCTTCAGTTCGGGGAAGGCAAACCAGACTTCAAGCGGGCCTTTGCGCTCGATGACCGACGCGACACGATCGGCGGCCAGACGGATCTCGGGACCTTCGGGCACGGGAACCTCCAGTTCCGCATTCTAGTCACCCGCCGCAACCAGCCGTCCCCAATCGGTCACCAGCCGGACGTCGCCCCCCTCCATCTCCTTCTGGCCGGACTCGATCGCCAGGGTGCGACCGTCGGGGAGGAAGGTGAAGCCGATCAGGCGCATGTTCTGCATCATGGTTCCGACGATCGGTTCGGTGCCGGTCACGCGGCCCCGGGGGTCGATCCAGAAGCGGGTGGATCCCCCGTTCATCGGCGTACCCACCAGCTCCCAGGCATCCCCCTTGCGGATACCGGACCAGTCGAAGGCCCACATCTCCGAACGCATCACCGGCCGCGCCGGTCCCGGGCGCACACCGTCCCAGGGAGCCACCTGGATCGACCAGGCGTTGCCGTCCCATTCGGAGAAGGCGATCAACTTGCCGTCGTCGGAGACCATGGCGAAGGCGACGTCTCCGCTTAGTCCCTCGACGGTGCGTGGCTCGGTGGCGTTGCCCTCGTCGTCGAGTTCCAGCAGCTTGAGCCTGTAGACACCCTGGCGGCGCTCGGTGAAGAAGAGTTGCCGCCCCTCCGGACCGAAGCTCGACGGCCGGGTCTGCGCCTCCGGTGCCGTCGCGTAGACCCGCACCCCGGCGGAGCCGACGTTGGGAAACTCCGCGATGTAGAGCCCCCGGCGCTGCAGGTCCCCGAGGCAGTGGGCGGCGACACGCCTGCCCCGCGGCGACACGGTGATGTCGGAACAGTCCATCTCCGGGTAAGCCAGCACCTTGCGCGGGGAAGGGTCGTCGACCTCGCTGGCCCAGACCTCGAACAGGCCGCTGGTGGCCAGGCGTACGAAGGCGATGACTTTGCCGTCCTGGCTGTCGTCCAGGTGCCCGGCGACGAAGGCCGCGCGCTCATCGGACCAGGGGGTCGTCGAGCCGTCGGGCTCGACCCAGACCAGCTGGCGCTTCTCACCGACCATGCCCCCCTCGAGGTGCGCCAGATCCCCACGATCCGACACCGAGAAGATCGCTGCGGTCAGGTCGATTCCCGCCCGCAGCCCCGACTCGATCAGGCGGGGCACCGACGTGACCCGATGCGCCGCGTCGTCGTAGTCCACCACCAACAGCTGATCCCTGCGGGTGAAGGCGATATGCCCTGACGACAGATAGACCGGCTCGAAGGCACGATCGATCAGTTCCGTGACCTTGCCGGTAGCCGGGTCGAGGCGGGCTGCGTCCTGGTGGTATCCACCGACCCAGGATTCGACCGTACCCAGGATCGAACCGTCGGGGAACAACCCGTGCATCTCGAAGAAGGAGTTCTGCGTGTCGAATTCGATCGGCACCGGGTCCGGAGCCGGGCTGCCGTCGAGCCGCAGGCGAATCAGCCGGGGCGGCTCCATGCCGAGCACCAGCATCTCGTTGTCGGCCCGCCACATCACATCGGAGTGCCACTCATCCTGCCACTCGGTGATCAACGCGGGGGGCGCCGACCCGTCGGAGGGGATCCGCACGAGTCCGATACCGCTGACGCCGGCGACGACCCGCTGCAAGACCGCGACCTCGCTGGAGTCCGGGGAGAAGCGCAGCCAGCTGTTGTCCAGTTCGCCGGGCAACTGCACGAACTCGCTGTGCCGGTCGAGCACCCGCACGAACGCCCGCTGCCCCCGGCCGTCGCCGGGGAGTCCGACAGGGCTCGCCACGACCGCGACGACCCGTCCGTCGGGGCTGATGCGTACCGTCTCCGACTGCCAACCGCTGGGCAGGTTTAGGGTGCTGCGCACTACCCTCGGCGCATCCTCCCCTGCCGAACCGAACCATCCCGGTCGCAACATCGCGCCCAGGGCGACCAGCGCCACGAGTGCCAACGCCACCCAACCCCAACGCCCTCCTGCGCTGCCTGCCTGCACCGACGGCGCGCTGCCGGCGCCGCTCTCGTCATCGAGCAACGCCGCGGCGAGATCAAGCCCGGCATCTCCCGCGTCCCGTTGGCGCTGATCCAGATCCTTCTGTAGGCAGCGTTGCAGCAACCCCCGCAGCCGCGGAGGCGTGCCCGCCGGCAACGCGTCCCAGTCCGGCTCCCCGCGCAACACCGCTGCCAGGGTGTCGGAGATGGTCTCGCCGGCGAAGATCGATTGCCCGGTCAGGCATTCGAACAGCACGCAGCCCAGGGCCCAGAGGTCGGCGCGCTTGTCCGCGACCCGTCCCCGGGCCTGCTCGGGGCTCATGTAGGCCGCGGTGCCGAGCAACGCACCTGCCGCGGTCGCCGGCGTGGTCAGCGTGGGTGAACGGGAGGCGTCCGCCAGGGAGCCGTCCGCCTCACCGATCCGGGCCAGGCCGAAGTCCAACACCGTGACCTCTCCCTCGGGGGAGATCATGATGTTGGCCGGCTTCAGATCCCGGTGAATCACCCCCTGACCGTGGGCGGTTTCCAATGCCGCGCAGATCTGGCGGCCGATCTCGATGGTGGTGTCGATGCCCAGGCCGCCCCCCTGGAGCCGCCGGGAGAGGTCCTCGCCTGCCAGAAGTTCCATGGCCAGGAAACGCACCGAACCGGACTCGGACTCCACCTCGTGGAGGCCGTAGACCTGGCAGATGTTGGGGTGGCGAATCGAGGCCAGCACCTTGGCCTCTCGCTCGAAGCGGGCCAGCCGCACCGCGTCCCCGGCAAACTCCGCAGGCAGGATCTTGATCGCGACGTCCCGGTCGAGCGATTCGTCGACCGCCCGCCAGACCACCCCCATGCCTCCCTCACCGATCGGGGACACCAGGCGGTAGTGCAGCAGTTTCTGATCGGGCTCGAGCAACACGTGCCAGGGGCCTCCGATACGCGCCCGAACCCGGGATCGCGACGGGAGGCGGGTGACCTCCCGGGGGCTAAGCATAGTGCTTTCCGGGCCGGTGCTACAGTCGTCGCCCGATTAGACGACGGCAAAGCCGAGGAAGGGACACCGATGCAGTTCTTCGCGGCCGCCACCCGCGGCGCGGAAGAGATCCTGGCCGCCGAGCTCCGAGAGCTCGGCCTGCCCGACGTGGCGCTCCACCGGGGCGGGGTCAGCTTCGGCCGCCGGCTCGAAGACGGCTACCGGGCCTGTATCGGCTCCCGCACCGCCAGCCGGGTGCTGCTGCCCCTGGCCGAGTTCGAGGTGCACCACGCCAACGACCTGTACAACCGGGTCATCGAGCTCCCCTGGACCGAACATCTGGGCGCCGAGGCGACCATGGCGGTCAACGTGGCCGGCACCCAGTCCCCTGCGGGTCCCTCCCACTTCGTCGCCCTCAAGACCAAGGACGCGGTAGTCGACCGCATCCGCGAGGACGAGGGGGACCGGCCCAGCATCGACAAGGTCCGGCCCGGCGTGCGGCTCCACGTTCACGTGCGCGGCCCACGCACCACCGTCAGCATCGACCTGGCCGGGAGCGGCCTCCACGAACGGGGTGGCCGAACCAAGGGCGCTGCCGCGCCGCTCAAGGAGAACCTCGCCGCGGTGCTGCTGCGCATTGCCGGCTGGCATGAAAAGCATCCGACCCATCCGCTGTACGATCCGATGTGCGGCTCGGGCACGTTGCTGCTCGAAGCAGCCTCGATGGCCCTCGACATCGCACCCGGTTTGACCCGCATGCGCTTCGGCGCCGAGGGTTGGCGGGCCCACGACAAGGGGCTGTGGCAGCGTTTGCTCGACGAGGCCCAGGAGCGCCGGGAAGCTTCCCGCAAGAATGTGTTCCGCATAGCGGGGAGCGACGTATCCCCCGCCGCCCTGGATATCGCCCGGGAACGGATCACCCAGGCGGGGCTCTCGGCCAAGGTGCGGGTGTCCCGGGGCGAACTTCGGGACGCCAAACCTCCGTGGAACGATCCGGGCATCCTGATCACCAACCCGCCCTACGGCGAACGCCTCGGCGAGGCGGGCGAACTGGGCCCGCTCTACGAAGGGCTCGGCGACGTGCTCAAACAGCGCTTCGCCGGCTGGACCGCCTTCGTGCTGTCGGGGAACCGGGCGCTGGACAAACGGGTGGGCTTGCGTCCGGCGCGGCGCCACGTGCTCTACAACGGGCCGATCGACTGCCGCCTGCTGGAGTACCCGATCACTCAAGCGGCAGCGCCTCAATCCAAGGGGCCCGGCTGGCGCAAAGCGGGCGAAGAGGCCCGCGGCTTCAAGAAACGCCTCGAGGCCAACCTGCGGGAACGACGCAAGTGGGCCAAACGCGCCGGCGTGACCGCCTACCGGATCTACGACTCCGATGTCCCGACCTACAACCTCTCGGTCGACTGGTACGCCGGCGGGGTGCGCGTCGAGGAGTACTCCCGACCCAAGAAGGTCGACCCCGCCGCCGCCGATCGCCGGCTCAAGGACGCGGTCCAGGTGGTGGCCGAGGTGCTGGAGATCGACCCGGCGGAGATCGTGCTGCGGGTCCGGCACAAGCGCGGCCCTCACGACCAGGCGATGCGCTACGGCGACCGCTCCCGCTTCAGCCAGGTCGAAGAACACGGGATGCGTTTCGTGGTCAACATCCACGACTACCTCGATACCGGCCTGTTCCTCGATGACCGGCTGCTGCGGCAACGCATCCGTGAACAGGCCCGGGGGCGCAGCTTCCTCAACCTGTTCGCCTACACCTGCGCCGCCACCGTCGCCGCGGCGGCCGGCGGCGCCAGCCACAGCGTCAGCGTGGATCTGTCCAACGTGTACCTGACCTGGGGCCGGCAGAACATGGAACTCAACGGCTTCAAGGACCGGGACCAGCACACGCTGCTGCGGGGAGACGCCCTGCGGTTCCTGCAGACCGACCGGCGCGGCGGCTACGACCGGATCTTCCTGGCACCGCCGAGCTACTCCAAGTCCAAGGGCATGGACGGCGACCTGGACGTGCAGCGGGACCACCGCAACCTGCTGCGCATGTCGGCGGATCACCTGAACCGGGACGGCGAGATCCTGTTCAGCACCAACTACCGGGACTTCGAGCTGGACGAACTGGACGGCCTCGACGCCCGGGAGATCACCGCCGAGGTGACCCCCGAGGACTTCGCGCGCCGGCCGCGGCTCCGCGCCTGGATCGTGACCCGGCGCTAGAACCCCGCAGCGCTACTCGCCGGACGAACCCCCTCGCGCCCCTGGGCCGTCGCCGAAGTAGTAGCGCTCCTGCTTGGGATGGAGCGGCCGCTTCAACCACAGGGGGCGCCGCAGGCCACCCGGGCCGGGGGCCGGCCGGGTCTTGGCCAGCCACTCCTTGAACGCCTCCCGGGACTTGTGGGTATCGACGAACACGTCGCCGTAGCGATCGTCGGGCTCGGCGGTCAGCACGAACACCCGCTGATGCCAGCACTGCATGCCGCTGACCGGATCGGTCTGCACGGCGAAGGTCAGGTTCTGGTTCACCCCGACCTCGTGCCACCAGACCTTCTTGGTGTCCGGATCGTTACTGGCGTAGGGGCCGGCGCCCTGTCGATGCCGGATGCGGAAGGTCCCCCGCCCCCGCTCGATGTCGACCAACGACGACGCCATCCGCTGCCCGCCGACCACGACGTTGGTCCGCCAGCGTCCGACGTGATGCGAGCAGGCGACGATCCCCGGGTGAATCCCCTCGGTGACCCAAACCCGCGGCACGAAGTAGCCGATGCGGGTCTTGACCCGGCAGAGGTCTCCGGTTTCCACACCGAGCCGTTCGGCGTCGACCGGATGGACCCACAGCGGGTTCGAATGACTGATCTCCTGCAGCCACTTGGCGTTGCCCGAACGGGTATGGATCAGCGTCGGCAGGCGGAAGGTCGGCAGCAGCACCATCTCCCCCGCCGCCTCGTCGAGTTCCCGCCAGTGGACGTGACTGCGCTGATACTCGGGAACCGAGTGCTCCTCCCAACCCCACTCCTCGAGAGTCGGCGAGTAGACCTCGAGCTTCTTGCTCGGCGTGGGGAAGCCTTCCTGCTCGTAGCGGCGCTGGCCGCCGTAGGGGGCGGCGAAGGCTCCGTAGCGCCGCATGTATTCCAGCGGCTTCATCTCCTCGGCCGCCGCCGCCTCGGGCAGTCCGGGAACCGAGGACTCGAAGATGTCGGCGTAATACTCGTCGAGGGTGATCTTGCTGCCCGGATCCTGCTTGGACTCGTAGAAGCGGCGGATACCCATGGAACCGTCGGGATCGATCTTCCAGGTCAGGTCGATCCAGAACTCCGCCTCTTCCCAGACCTGTCCCGGGTTGGTGCCCAGGGTGCGGTCGAGGTGTTCCTCACCCTGAAGCCGCCGGTACTGCAGCGGCACCGGCTGGCGGAATCCGATCCAGGTCCCGGCGTGGGTCTCCTGGCTCATCAGATCGTGACGCTCGGGCCCCAGCCCCATGGGCAGCACGTAGTCGGCCCACTGGGCGGTCTCGCTCCAGATCGGGGTCAGCGCCACGTGACAGCCGACCCGGGCCGGGTCTTCCAGCATCTGGATCCACGTGCAGCCGTCGGGGTTGGTCCAGACCGGGTTGTAGACCCGGGTGAAGTAGACCTCGAGCCGCTTGTCCTGATGCTCCATCAGGTGCGGCAGGATGTGGCTCATCTCGTAGTGGCCCAGCGGGTATTCCCGGGGCCAGATCAACTCGTTCCACTGGTCGTGAGCCGGCGGCGCTTCGCTGGGCGCCGGAGTGATCTTGTCCCAGGAATTGGGGTTCAACCCGCCCGGGGTACCGAAGCTGCCGGTCAACACATGAAGCAACAGCAGCGACCGCGCGGTTTGCCAGCCTCCCAGGTTGCCCGCGGCGGTGTTGCGCCACAGATGACTGGTGAACTGGGACCCGGCGGCGGCGATCTCGTCGGCCAGCTTCTCCAGGGTGTCCCCGGGAATGCGGCACTCCTCGGCGACGTACTCCGGCGTGTAGCGGGCGTAGCGTTCGGCCAGCAGCTCCAGGAAGCGATCGACGCCGCCGGCGCCGGCGGGGGTCGCCGAGTCGAACTTGCCGAGGAACTGCTCCCAGTTGGTCCAGCGTTCGACGAAGTCCCGGTCGATGCGGCCGCTGACGATCAGGTTGCGGGCCACGCCGAGCAGCAGCGCCGCTTCACTCCCCGGCCAGGGAGAGATCCAGAGATCGGCGTGGGTCGAGGTGTTGCTCAGCCGTGTGTCGACCACGCCGATCCGCGCCCCGCGGCTCTTGGCGTCCATGATCCGCTGGGCGTGGGGATTGAAGTAGTGGCCGGTCTCGAGATGCGATGAGAGCAGCAGCGCAAACTTGGTGCAGGAGTAGTCCGGAGAGGGACGATCCGCGCCGCACCAGAAGGCGAAACCGGTGCGCGCCGAGGCGCTGCAGACGGTGGTGTGGGAGTTGTGCCCGTCGACCCCCCAGGCATTGAGCAGCCGCGGAATGAAGTGATCGTCGCCGGGCCGGCCGACGTGGTACATCACCTCGTCGTGACGCCCCGAGCCGATCGCCTCACGAATCCGGCCGCCGATATCCTCGAGCGCCTCTTCCCAGGTGGTCTCGACGAACTTTCCCGAGCCCCGGGGTCCGTTGCGCTTGAGCGGCTTCAGGATCCGCTCGGGATCCTTGACCTGGTTGATCGTGGCCGGCCCCTTGGCACAGGTGCGGCCGCGGCTTCCAGGATGAACCGGGTTGCCCTCGAACTTGACGATCTCTCCGTTGCGTTTGTCGACGAAGGCCAGCAGCCCGCAGGCCGACTCGCAGTTGAAGCAGATCGTCGGCACGCAGCGGTAGTGCCGTTCCAGTTTCTTGGGCCATTCCTTGGGATCCAGCTCGACCCAGTCGTCCCAGGATTCAGGCGGCGGACCGACGCTGAGGTCCCAGGGAGATTGCCGTCCTCGGCTCGAATCGTGTTCGCTCACGGGTCCCGCCTAGCTGATGGCCAGCGCCTGACCGGCGCGCACCAGGATGTCCTTCTCGGCGTAGAGCCCCACCAGCGCAAGCACACCGGCCAAGAGCCAGCAGAGCGGGAAGGGGGGCAACAGCAACAGCGCCGGCAATACCACGCCGACGAAGAGCCCGACCCAGCGATGGCGGCGGGCGTAGGGCCCCGACAGGATCAGCTCCGAAGCCCTGTCGTACTCCCGCTCCCGGTTCTTGGGGGAGAGCTTGGGTTCGAGCACCACGAACAGGGCGTGAAGCACCAGGCCGACCAGCAGGGTCGCCGAGGTCACTCCCATCGAGTGCCGGGTGGTGTAGAGAAACAGGGGGCCGAGGATCAACGTCAACGCCGAACCGGCGATCAGCGCCTGGACGATCAGGTGGAGCCACAGTCCCCGGCGCATCCAGAGCACCCGGCCCTTGGCCTGGGCGAAGAGCCAACCGGTGTAGCCCGCGGTCAACGCCGCGAACAACGAACCGGTCACGAGGATCGCCAGGCCCGCCGGATCCCGCCCGGTCGCGGCGCTACCGACCCCGACCCCTCCGCCTGCCAGGTGCAGGAGCCAGAGCAGCAGGACCGCGCCGTAGCCGCTGATCACCAAGGTGCCCCGCACCAGCCACGAACTCCAGTTCGGACGCAACAGGATATAGAGAAACCGCGCCGGCTTGCGCAGGTCGGCGATCAACAGTGCCCCGGTCACCGCCAGGAAGAACAACCCGGCGAAGGGCAACAGGATCGACGCGCCGAAGACCATCCGGTCGGCGCCGGCCGGAGCGGCGAACTGCAGGATCGCCATCATCAGGAATGCGCCGGCCGAGAGCGCCTTGGTCACCAGGTAGGCAGAGACCTTCCAGCCCCACCAGGGCCGGTGGTCGACGTCGTAGGTCGTGCGGGCATCGGACTGCTGCTCCGCCTCCTGCTGCAGCGCGTTGAAGCGCTCGGCGTCCATGTCGAGCCAGGGCATCGGGTTGGACCACAGGTAGCCGCCGGCGGCATTGGTATCGAGGGGCACCAGCCCCGCCGGTGCCGCCTCGCGGTAGAGCACGTTGGGACCGGTCCCCGCCTCGGTCTTGCGGGCGGTCAGGTCATGATCCTGGCGCATGCGGGATACCGGGCTGCGCGGATCGTGGAAGTCCCCGGGGATGATCGCCTCGGTGGGACAGACCACGGCGCACGCCGGCGCCAGGCCGACCTCGGTGCGGTGGGCGCAGAAGTGGCACTTCTCCGCCGTGCCCTTGTCTTCGTTGATGTAGAGCGCGTCGTAGGGGCAGCCCTGCATGCAGGCCTTGCAGCCGATGCAGGCGGCGGGGTCGATGTCGACGATGCCGTCGTCCCGCTTGTGCAGCGCCTTGACCGGACAGATCGTGACGCAGGGCGCGCTCGAGCATTGGTTGCAGCGCAGGACGGCGAACGACCGTTTGACCTCGGGAAAGTTTCCTTCCTCGGTGTACTTGACCCAGGTGCGGAAGTTTCCCAGCGGTACGTCGTTCTCCGATTTGCAGGCCACGGTGCAGGCGTGGCATCCGATGCAACGGGAGTGGTCGATGACGAATCCGAGCTGCAAGTACGGCCTCCTCCAGACGCGAAGACGGCACTATGCCACACCGCGGCCCCGGTTACCTTCGGTTTCGGCGGGATGCGGCCGGAATCAGGATCCGGCCCGGGGCGCCGCCGTCCGGTCGAGTGCACGGCGAATCGAACCCAGGAGCGCGCCCCGGCTGAAGGGCTTGTTCAGGAAGCCGGCATCGGCCGGCACCCCCGAGGCCTCGAAACGCTCGGCGGAATACCCGGACATGTAGACCACGGCGAGTTCGGGGCGAACCTGGCGCAAACGGCGGACGACCTCGGGGCCGTCCTGGCCGGGCATCACCACGTCGGTCAAGACCAACTCGATCGGTCCCGGATGCTCCCGGCAATGATCCATCGCCGCCCCGCCGTTCTCCGCTTCGAGGACTCGGTACCCCCCGGAGCGCAAGAGCTCGGCCACCAGCCGGCGCACCTCGGCCTCGTCCTCGACGACCAAGACCGTCTCCCCTGCCGCGTCCACCGAGCTGGCCGGAGGGTCGGCCACCTCGGGCTCGGACAACCCGTCGGCCAGCGGGAACGCGACCCGCACGGCGCAGCCCTCTCCGGGGGCGGTGTCCAACTCGAGGAAACCCTCGTGCTGTTTGACGATGCCGTAAACCGTCGAGAGACCGAGGCCGGTGCCCTTGCCCTCGTCCTTGGTGGTGAAGAACGGTTCGAACACCCGGGCCCGCACCTCGGCGTCCATGCCGACCCCGTCGTCCCGCACCTCGAGCATCGCCATGTCCCCGGACGGGCGGCCGACGACCCAGGTGGTAATGACCAGGCTGCCGCCCTCGGGCATGGCGTCCCGGGCGTTGGTCGCCAGGTTGATCAACACCTGTTCGAGCTGCACCGGATCCAACTCGATCGGGATCTCCTCGGCAGCCAGGCGGGTGGTCAGCGCGATGTCCTCGCCGATCAGACGGCGTAACATCCGCGATACATCTCGCACCACCTGATTGAGATCGACCCGCCGCGCCTGGGTGATGTGCTTGCGGCTGAAGGTCAGGAGTTTGCGGGTCAGCTCCGCAGCCCGCTCGGCGGCCCGATCGATCTCCATGACCTCGGGATAGCGGCCGTCGGCGTCGGGCAGCCGGTCCCCCAGCAAGCTGGTGTAGCCGGTGATCGTCGTCAGCAGATTGTTGAAGTCGTGGGCGATACCCCCGGCGAGCCGGCCCAGCGCGTCCATCTTCTGGGCATGGAGCAGGTTCTGTTCGAGCTCCAGCCGCTGCTCCTCGGTGCGTTGGTGTTCGGCGATCTCCCGCTGCAGCGACTGGGCCTGGCTGCGCAGCTCGAAGGTGCGGGCCGAGACTTCCGCCTCGAGCCGGCGTCGAGTCTCGCGGCTCCGCCGGGATCGAATCCACAAGATGCCGATGACCGAGGACAACAGCGCCAGGGTGGCCGCCAACCGAAAGCCGGTGGATGCCCACAGCGGCGGCGCCACGTCGAAGGGGAAGCGCGCCGGCGGATCGGTCCAGGCGAAACCGTCCCGGGAGACGGCGACCTGCAGCTCGTAGGAACCCGGCGGCAGTTCCGCAATGCTCAACATGCCGTCCCGGGAGAGCGGGCTCCAGGGCTCGGGCCCGCCGCGCAGCCGGTAGCGCCCCTGAATCGACTGGGGCGCGCGAAATCCGAGGGTCGCGACGCGGACCTGCAGGGTCCCGTGATCGTGCTTCAGCCGCTGACCGGGCACCAGCGGGCCGGCGTTCGAAGAGAAGACCCCTTCGATGACCGGCGCCGGCACCGGAAGGTGTTCGTCTTCGTACTCCGGCAGGTACTCATGAAGCCCCCGCGCCGTCCCGAACCAGAGCCGGCCGTCGCCGGTCTCGACGGCGGCGGTGGCGCTACCCTCGATATCCAGCAGCCCGTCGCTGCTGCCGTAGGTCTTGAACCGCTCGCCGTCGAAGCGAGCCAATCCCTGGTTGGTGAAGACCCAGAGGTTGTCGTGGCGATCGACGAGCACCTGCCAGACGAAGTCGTTGACCAATCCCTCGTCCCGGGTCAGGCGCCGGAACCCGTCGTCTCCGCCGTGGAACACCCCTTCGCCGTTGGTACCGAGCCAGACGCCGCCCCGGCCGTCGGAACTGATGTCCCAGACGGTCTGGTCGGAGAAGCCGGCTTCCTCGCCGAAGACATCGACGGCGTCTCCGTTCAAGCGGGCGGCTCCGCCATCCATCAGCCCCATCCACAGCCTTCCGCGACTGTCGATGTCCATCGAGACGATCGGAGACCTGAAAGGTTCGAGCAGCGGGTCGCTCAACGCCCCGTCGTGCCACAGCATCAATCCACCGCGGGTGCCGACCCACACTCCTTCGCGATCCACCGCCGGCTCCAGGGCATAGACCGCCTCGCCGAGACCTTCCGCTCGCCTCCAACGGCTCTTCGAATCCGGCCCCCGGAAGAACAGGCCGTGATCACAGCCGTAGAGCAACGATCCGTCGTCGAGGGGCAAGATCGCGAAGATCCGCTCGCCTGCGGTGTTGGTCGCGATTGCCCTGAACCGTCCCTCGCTGGGATCCAGGTAGGCGATGCCGCCGCGGGTCGCGACCCACAGGCGCCCGTCGCTCCCCTCCCTAAGTCCCCGCACGAAGTCATGGGGCAGGCCGTGCCGGCTGCCGAAGGCGCGGAACGAGGTCTCGGTGATCCGCGAGACTCCCGCATCCCCTCCGACCCAGAGCGAGTGTTCCCGATCGACGATCAGGTCCCAGACCAGAGTCGAGGTCAGCTCCTCCTCCAGATCGGCCCTGGAGCAGCGGGCATCGCGGCAGCGGTACAGGCCGTCAACCGTTGCCGTCCATAGCGTCCCGTTCCCACCGGCAGCGAACCGGCGCGGCTTGGAAACCGGCGCCTCGCCGCCCAACGCGTAGGCGGAAAGTGGTGCTGCACCACCCGGAGTGCGCCAGACCCGGCCGCTCTCATCCACCGCGAAGATCCCCTCGGCGGTGACGTCGACCACATCGAAACGTCTCCCGGCGGGAGCGCCGGCCGCAGGGTCGAAGCCTGCTCGCCCGCCTTGCATCAGCCCGGCCTCGGTGGCGACCCAGACAACGCCCCGGTCGTCGACAGCGACGTCGAAACAAGCGCGACCCGCGACCGCCGCCGACAGATCCTCTACCTGCCCGTCGCGCACCAGGGCGATCCCCTCGTCCCGCGCGACCCAGACTCCCTCGGCGCTCACCGCGACGCGGCGCACCCGATGAAGATCGATCCCGCCCCCGGAGCGGACACACTCCACACGGTCGGACTCGTCGAGAAAGCAGACGCCGCCGCTCTCCGGTGCGAGGACGATCCGGCCGTCGGCGAGCTGATCGATGTCGCGAATGACGTTGGACGGCAGGCCGTCCTCGGCGGTGTAGGCGCGGAATTCCTGACCGTTGAAACGGCTGAGCCCGCCGTAGGTGCCGAACCAGAGGTAGCCGCGGGCGTCCTGGAATGCGGAAAGAACCTGGCGTTGAGGGAGGCCCTGGAGGTTGTCGTAGTGCACGAAGTGCAACTGCCCCGCAGCGGCCGGGAGCGCCCACAGCGACAACAGCAGGCCCACGAAAAGGCCCGACCAACGGCGATCGCTCGTCAACGGTCCCCCCATTGCCGTCGAGTCTAACTCAGTCTGCAAACCATCGAGCAGAAAGCAGCCGGCGCAGCGCGCCGGTCTCACTCCGCAATCAGGACAGGCAGCGATCCAGCGATCCGAGCAACTGCTCGATGTCCGCTTCAGTGTGCGCGGCGTTGATCTGGAATCGGATCGTCTCGTCGCCGCGAGGCACCACCGGGAAGGTCAACCCGACCGCCAGGACCCCCTGCTCGAACAGGTTGCTCACCAACCCGCGGGTGCGATCGGTGTCCCGGACCAGCAACGGCACCACCGGATGAGGCCCATCGATCGACTCGAGCCCTCGCGCTTCCAGTCCGGCGCGGAACTGAAGCGTCCGCGCCCGCAGATTGGCCAGCTGCCCACGTCCGGTGTCGCTGTCAGCGAGCCGGACAGCCGCGACCGCCGCCGCCGCGTCGGGCGCCCCCAGCGGATTGGTGTAGATGTAGGTGTCCGCCATCTGGCGCACCGCCTCGATCACCGCCTCGCTGGCCGCGACAAAACCGCCGTTGACGCCGAAGGCCTTGCCGAAGGTGCCGACCAGCACATCGGCCCTGGCGCCGCAGTGTTCTTCGGTGCCCCGGCCGGTGTCGCCGTAAGCGCCGATCCCGTGGGAGTCGTCCATGACCGTGATCACGCCGTCGCGGAACCGTTCGTGGTAGCCGGCACAGAGGTCGGCGATCTCTTGAAGCGGAGCGTGATCGCCGCGCATGCTGAAGATGCCGTCAAAGATCACAACTACGCGACCGATGCCCTCGGGTACGGCGTCCAGGCACTCCCGCAAATGGGCCACGTCGTTGTGCCGGAAGATCGAGCGACGCTCCCGGGGCACGTTGGCGACCCGCATCGCGCGGATGATGCAGTTGTGGTTCAGCTCGTCACCGACCCAGTAGGTGTCCTTGCCGGTCAGCGCCAGGGCCAGGCCGAGAATCGACGTGTAGGCCGAGTTGAATACCCGGGCTGCCGGGCGGCCGGTGAACCCGGAGATACAGCACTCGAGCTCGACGTGCGGCGCGAAGGTGCCGTCGATGAAACGCACCGCGCCGGGGCCGGCACCGAAGGCGTGGGCGGCGTCATCCGCCGCCTTCAGTAGATCCGGATGGTGTGAAAGCGATAGGTAGCTGTTGGAGTTCATCCGCAGGAAGGCCTGGTCGGAACCGCGCATCTTGTAGCGGGGACCGAGGGCGCCTTCCGCGGGGATGCAACCTTCGATGATCCGTTCCGGGGCCTTGGCTCGCCCTTCCTCACGAAGAGCATCGACCTGGGAAACGAGCGTGGGGTCCAGCCTGTCCAACGGCATCTGGCCTGTCCTCCTGGTGGCGGTGGAATCCGCCGGGCAAAGCCTACCAGGAGCGCCGACGGGTTGCGACGAACTGCGACGGGCCGAATCCGCCGCTAGCGCAGGCGCAGGCCGGGCTGCACGGCAACGGGAACGGGCTTGCGGCGCAACCCACGCAGGCCGGCGAGCACCGCGATGGTGGCCGCCGGAACGACCAGCCAGACGAGACCGACCCAGTAGGTCGACGCCGCCCGGGGCATGCCGTAGGGCACCCCGGCGCTCTCCAGCCGGGCCAGATGGGTCTGAGTCACGTCGGGAATGACGAAGCCGAAACGACCGCCCTGCTCTCGGGTGCCCCACCCGACCAGATCGTCACCGACCTGCCAGGCCTGCTGGACCCCGCCGGTCGAGACCATCAACTCGAAGCGTTCCGGGCCGATCCGGTAGGTGGACAGGGCGTAGCTGACCGCCGGGATCGAGATCACCAGTAGGGTCGCCGCCAGGGCCAGCAGCACCATCCGTCCACTCATGAGGGTTGGCTTACGCATGTCTTCCTCCGATCGACCATCCACGCCGGAGATAGTAAACCGGCCGTCAACTTTTTGTCCAGTATTTTTCTGGACAAAAACAGAACAAACCCCGACCGGCGTCCCGAACACCTGTCGGCAAGTCGTCGCCCCCTGTGCCCGGAGCGTCGAACTATCGACCCCATGTGCCTGAAAACAGGGGCTTTTTGACGGCACCGGGCTTGCTTTGCCTTCAACCTCGACGGCGGTCTGTCGTACCGCCGCGGAGAAAACCATGCCCTCTCGCAGCGATACGCAGGTCCTGGTCATCCTCGGCAGCCACCGCAGCGGCACCTCGCTGCTGACCCACTTGCTGTCCCGGCTCGGGGTTCGCCTGGGCGACGACCTGCTGGAAGCCGACGACTGGAACGCCGGCGGCTACTTCGAGCGCCGGGATCTCCTCGACCTTCACGAAGAGTTGCAGCGCCGGCTCGATCGCGGTTGGAACGGGCCGCACGTCGGCCTGCCCTACCCGGAGAACTGGCCGACCCGGGACAGCCTGGGCAGCTTGCGCTCGCGGCTCTCCGGGATCCTGGAACGGGAACTGGCCGGCGGCGGGCTCTTCGGGTTCAAGGACCCCCGGACCGCCAGCCTGTTGCCGATGTGGGACTCGATCTTTTCCGCGGCCGGCGCGACCCCGCAGTTCATCCTCGCCTTGCGCCACCCCGCCGCGGTAGTGCGCTCCCTGGAACGCCGCAACGGACTGCCCCCCGCCCACGGCGAGGCCCTGTGGCTGCGCACCTACCTGGATGCGCTGGAGTTTGCCGGCGAACGAATCGGCTGCACCGTGGACTACGACCACTGGTTCCAGAATGCCAACGGCACCGCCGAGCGGGTCGCCGCCTTCGCCCGGGAGCTGGAAGCGCCGGGTGCCGCCCAGGCCGAGACCGCGATCTCCGAGGTGTTGCGCGGTGATCTCCGCCACCATCGGTCCGACGATCCTGCCGGCCTCTCGCCGGCGACCCTCGAACTGTATGAACTGCTCAGCCGGGGCCCGCTCACCCCGGCGACCCTGGCGGCGGCCGCCGAACTGCGCAACGACCGGCGGGTCTGGGAACGCCTGGTCGCCCCCGTGGAACTGGCCCCCTCACGCTCCGCCTCCCACTCCGCCGCGAAGCGAGACGCCGCGGGGAGGGGTTCGGTCGCCATCGAGCCGCTCCCGGTCCCCGAAGCCTCGACCCCTCGCGGCAAGCGACGGATTTGCATCGTCAGTACCGAGTTCATCGGTCCCTACAAGAACGGCGGCATCGGAACCGCCAGCACGACCTTGGGCGAGTCCCTCGCCGCGGCCGGCCACCAGGTCACCCTGCTCTACGCCAAGGACCGCTGCGAGAACCAGAACTTCGAGTACTGGATCCGGCACTTCGACGACAAACAGATCGAGTTCGTGCCGCTACCCATGCCCGCCTACCCGGTCGTCGGCGGATCGGTCGGCGTGACCCTGCCCTACCACGTCTACTCCTGGCTGCGTGAGAACGATCGCTTCGACGCGATCCACTTCCACGAGATGTGCGGCATCGGCTACTACGCCCAACTGGCCAAACGCCAGGGCACCGCGTTCGCAGGGACGACGATGATCGTCGGCACCCACAGCCCCCATGAGTGGATCCGTCACGCCAACCAGACCTGGATCACCGACCCCTGCGAACTGCAGCGGGACTACGCCGAACAACAGAGCGTCGCCATGGCCGACGTCCTGTGGGGCCCCAGCCGCTACCTGCTCTCGTGGCTGCGGGACCGGGACTGGGAAATGCCCGAGACCTGTCACGTGCGCCAGTACATCCTGCCGACGGCGGCCCGCCAGGCGACGGCGCCCGACCGCTCGTCCCGGCCGGTGCGCGAAGCGGTGTTCTTCGGCCGCCTCGAGACCCGCAAAGGGCTGGCGATGTTCTGCAATGCCGTCGACGAACTTGCCCGGGACGGGGTGACCGAACTCGCCGTGACCTTCCTCGGCCGCCATGCGCGGGTGGGGAGCAAGGACAGCGCCCGCTACATCGCCGAGCGGTCGGCGGACTGGCCCTTCGAGGTCAAGATCCTCAGCGACCTCGATCAGCCGCAGGCGATCGCCTACCTGCTTGGTGAGGGACGGATGGGCGTGATCGCATCGCCGATCGACAACTCACCCAACACGGTTTACGAGTGCCTGGGCGCCGGCATTCCGTTCATCGCCTGCCGCGCCGGCGGCGTCCCCGAATTGATCCACCCCGAAGATGCCGAGGAGATCTGCTTCGACTACCGCGGCCACCTGATCGCGGAGCGAATCGCCCACGCCCTGGAAGCGGGAATCCGACCCGCCCGCCCCGCGGTGCCCTTCGAGGAGAACGAGCAGGCCTGGCTCGACTGGCACGCCGCCCTGCCTGCCCGGGAGGAAAGCAGCGAGCCGTCGGGGATCGAAGCGACGGTGGTATCGCCCCTGGTCACCGTTTGCCTGCCCCACCACAACCGCCCCGAATACCTCGAACAGGCGATCCAGTCGATTCGCGACCAGGACTACCCGGACATCGAGCTGGTGCTGGTCGACGACGGTAGCTGGCAGGAGGACGCCAAGGCCTGCCTCAATGCGCTGGAGCCGGAGTTTCGCGAGCGTTCCTGGCGCATCGTGCGCCAGGAGAACCGCTACCTGGGTGCCGCGCGCAATGCGGCGGTAGCCCACGCCCGTGGCGAGTACCTGCTGTTCCTCGACGACGACAACTACGCCAAGCCCCAGGCGATCCGCCGGCTGGTCGAGGTCGCCCGGCATACCGGCGCCGACGCGCTGACCTGCTTCCGTGATCTTTTCCGCGGCGACGGCCCTCCGGACTTCGACGCCCGCCCGCCTGAGCGCTCGGTGTTCGTCGGCGCCGCCCCCTCGGCGGGGCTGTTCCACAACGTGTTCGGCGACGCCTTCTCCCTGGTGCGGCGAGACGCCTTCGACGCCGTCGGTGGATTCACCGAGGACTACGGCATCACCCACGAAGACTGGGAACTCTTCATGCGCATGGTGCTCGCCGGCCGGAGGCTTCAGGTGGTCCCCGAAGCGCTCTACTGGTACCGCATCGGCGAGGACCACACGTCGATCACCACCAGCTACTACCGCAACTGCGAGCGGCACATCCGGCCCTTGCTGGAACAGCTTCCGCCGGCGCTCCACGGCATCCTGCCCACGGCCCAGTCGTTGGAACTCCACCGGGTGGAGCTGAACTCGGCGCTGGGTCTGTCCAACCACCTGCTGCTCTCCTGGCTCAAGCAGATGATGGGAACCGCTCAACGCATCGCGGCTGCCGGCGAAGGCACCGGCGCCCGGGAGATCGTGAATCAAGGGCTCGAGGTGGCCCGCAGGGCCGGAGACGACGGGCTGCAGACCGACGCGCTGCTCACCGCGGCGGCGGTGGAGCTACAGCTCGGGCAACCCCGACCCGCGGCGCGCTACGCCGGCGAAGCCCGGGAGATCGCGGCGAGGGCGGGGCTCGGCCCCGAGCAGGAGAAGGCCGCAGCCATGCTCACGGCACTGGAACGGTTGAACCGGGTCGCGGCTCAGGGGTCGGCGGCCGGTTAGGGCGCCCCCCTGCCAGGGGCAGCGGTCAGCTACCGGTGACCGTCGCCGAGACGCCGTCGAAGGCGATCGATCCGATGGTGTTGCCCAGGGAGTCCAGGGCCTCGGCGCTACCGTCGAAAGCCAGGGTGGAACTACCGGTCTGGGTCACCTGGAAGCGCAAGGTCACGAGCGCCGGTTCGCCGGCTCCGATGCCGTTCCCGGGACAGCCGGCACCCAGCTTGGTCACCCCCACCACGACACGGTCGCCGCTCTGGCTGGCCAATGCCTCGGCACCGCTGCACGAGGGGTCCGAATCGTCCAGCGCCGGCCCGACCACCGGGTCCAACCCCGAGTAGGCCAACACACCGGTCGTCCCGATCACCAGGTCGAAGGCGAAGCCGAAGATGTCGTTGCTGGTCGAGGGGCCGCCGACCACCACCGAGAGGTCGACGGTGTTGCCGTTCCGCGCCGCCTCTACCAGACGCACACCGTCGGGCGCGGCGGCGGTGCCGCTGGCCTGGAAACCCGCCACCGGCGGAGGTGTGGTGGGCGCATCGCCGCCACCGCCGCCGCAGGCGGTGATCAGGGCGACGACGAACAGCGAGGCAACCGGCTGAAGCGAACGCCGCATCAGGGCTTACTCACCGGAATCTCCGACATCCATCCGGTCGATGATCCACATCTCACCGCTGCGCTGCATGAAGAACACCAGCGAGAGCTCCCGGGGACCGGGGTTGACCCCTTGCTTGGTCATGAACTCGGTGGTGACGTCGACGGCGGCCTCGGCGGTGCGCAGTCCCTCACCCCACACGATCTGCGGCGTGGTCATCTCCAGCCGTTGCCACTTGAGCGCGTCGAACTGCCGCTGCAGCGCCTCGAAATTCTGGAAGCGCGGAAACACGCTACGCAGCGCCAACACGTCGAAGCGCTCGTGGGACAACTTCCAGCGGTCGAGGGCGGTCTGGATCCGGGCGGTCTCGGTACCGATCAACGCGATCCGGTCCTCGGCGTTCTCTGCGGGCGTTGCGCCCTCGCCGGCGGGATCGGCCTCGGCGATGGCCCCGTCCGCCTCGGCGGGATCGTCCCCAGCGGCGGATTCCTGCGCAGGCACCTGAGGTTTCGTTTGCTGCGTCGACGCTCGATCGACCGGCTCGGCCGCCGGAGGTTGCGGCCTCGGCTCCGGCCGTGACGCCGCGCGCTCGGCCCGTTCCCGGGCCTCTCGCTCCCGCTCCTGCTCTGCGAGACGGGTCTGGCTCGCCTTGGCCTCGAGGACCCGGCCCTCGATCTCGTCCCGCAGCGCCAGGCCCTCGGCATCCTCGGGCCGTTCGTCCAGGACCTGATCGACCATGCGCAACGCCGCGTCGTACACCGCCAACGCCCCGGCGAGGCCGGCGCCATCCTCACTGGAGTAGGCCTCGGCAATGGAAACCTGCTCGCGGGCGGCGGCCAGGAGCGTCTCGATGCGCGCCCCCTCGGCGGCTTCGCGGTCCCCCGCGCCGGGATCCTGGGGCTCGGCTGGCACCACGGCCTGCACTTCGGGCTCGACGGCTTCGCCGGCGCCCGGCCCGAGGAACCAGAAGGCGGCAAGGGCCACGAGGGCAAGACCGGCCACGGCCAGGATTCCGATCAGGACCCTGCCGCCTCGCCGCTCGGGCTCGGGGGCCTTGGCGGGGGTGCCGCGCCAATCGCTGCGGCGCCGCCTGGGCGCTTGCGGCACCGGTTCATCCGAGTGCTCGTCGAATGCTTCGTCTTCTTCGTCCCAGCGGTCCGGCTCGTCAGGCGCCGCTTCCGCGGCCTGCGGTTGCTCCGGCTGCGCCTCGACCTCGGGTTCCGCCGGCTCGGCAACTCGAGCTTCCGGCTCTTCGGGAGCGGGCTCGGCTACCTCGGGCTCGTCTTGCTGCGGCGGGTCGGGGACCGCCACCGGACGGGGCCGCGGGGTTCCCGGCCGGGAAGACCGGCTCGACTCCCGTTCCTTGATATCGATCTGTGACAGCTGCACCTGCCACTGGGAGTCCGCCGGCCACAATTCCCGGGCCTCCTGGGCGGCGCTGCGGGCACCGGCCCATTCCCCGGCACGCAACGCGGCCGTGCTGCGGGCCAACGCCGCACGGTACTCCCGGTAGGGAACCCCCTCGGCATTGATGCTCATCACCCGGTCGAGCATGCCCCGGGCGGCTCCGTCGGTCGGGTCCTCACGCATGGCGTCGACCAGCATGCGGCGCGCCTGTTCGGTATCCCCGGTATCCAGCACCCGTTCGATGGCGACCAGATGGGTCGGCGTGGTGGCGCCCAGCAATCCGGGGTCGGTGCCTGCCGCGACCCGGGTCAAGACCTGATCCAACTCTTCCAGCACCTGCTCGGCATGGGGCGGACGCGCCTCGGGATCCTTCGCCAACAGCCGCGACACGATGTCATCCAGTTCCGCCGGCAGCTCCGGGACCCGGGTCCGCATCGGCTCCGGGTCTTCCCGCAACATCATGCTGGTCGTCAACGCCTCGCTCGGCGCATCGAAGGGATGGTGCCCGCAGAACAACTCGTAGAGCACGATGCCGAGGGAGAACAGATCGCTGCGGTGGCCCACCGGCTCGGCGCGGAGCTGCTCCGGCGACATGTAGCGATAGGTGCCCGGCTGGGTCACGGTGTGGGTCAGGTCCGAATCCTCGACATGCACGATGCCGAAGTCGACCAACGTCACGTGATCCCGGTCGCCGAGCCGGGAGATCATGATGTTGCTCGGCTTGACGTCACGGTGGACGACCTGGTTCCCGTGGGCGTGCCCCAGCCCGGCGCAGATCTGGATCGCGATGCGCATCCGGTCGGTCAGGCTTCGGCTACGGTCGGCGATCACCCGGGACAGGTCGTCCCCGTCGACGAACTGCATCACGAAGTAGGCCCGGCCCTCGTGTTCCCCGTGGTCGTAGGTGTTGACCACGTTGGTGTGGGACAAGCGCGAGGCCACCTCGACCTCCCGCCGGAAGCGAAGCCGGGCCTGCTCGTTGGCGGAAAGCCGCTCGGAGAGCACCTTCACCGCCACGACGCGGTCGAACATCTTGCTGTCGATCGCCTTGTAGACCTCGCCCATCGCCCCGGAGCCGAGGAGTTCGACGATGCGATAGGGACCGAGCTGTTCGAGGCCGCTCATCAGGCCATCCCTCCGTCCCGTTCTCCCAGGTACGCGGCCATGTCCGCCCAGCCGCCGCCGGGCCCGCGCCACTCGAGGCCGGCCAGGTCGTCGTCGATGGGAACGTCCAGACGCAGGGTGGCGAGCTTGCGATAGAGCGCCACCGCTTCCCGGTGCTCCGCCAGGTTGCGGGCCAGGCCGGCGGCCCCTCGGGGCTTGACACTCCACTGCTCGGCGTCGTCGGGGATCGCGTCGACGTGGCCGTAGGCGGCCAATACCGTCGATGACGAGCGCGCACCCCAGCGGGGCACGCCTGGAATACCGTCGGCGTTGTCGCCGACCAGCGCCAACCAGTCGGGGATCGACGCCGGCGAGACGCCGAACTTCTCCACCACCGCCGCCTCGTCGAGGGTCCGCTCCCGGCGGCGATCACGCATCACCACGCGGTTCCCCTGAACGCACTGGGCCAGATCCTTGTCGGGGGTGCAGATCAGCACCTGTTCCACCGCCGGGTCGGCGGCAAAACGGTTGGCCGCGGTGGCCAGGGCGTCATCGGCCTCGAATTCGATCATCGACCACACCCGAAAGCCGAGGTCCCGGAGGGCCCGTTCGGCAAGGGGGAACTGTGCCAGCAGTTCCTCTTCGATCCCCTCTCCGGTCTTGTAGCCGTCGAACAGCTCGTTGCGGAACGACCGGATCTCGCTATCAAAAGCGACACCCACATGGGTCGCACCCTCACGGCCGGTCAGCGCCCGCATCGAGCGGGTCAGCCCCTTGACGGCCCCCACCTCGGAGCCGTCGGCCCCCTTGGAGGGCGGCGCTCCGTAGTAGGCGCGGAACAACTCGTATGTCCCGTCGACCAGATGAACCTGCAGTCCCATCCACCCCACCGGCGCCCGGCGGCCCCTTGGGCGGGCCGTCCGTTGGATCGAGGAGCGAGTATAGCCTCGATTGGGGTATCCTCCCGGTTTCGGCGGGGCGGCCGCTCGGCATCACGCCGGCGGCTGGGAACCCCGAGGCGGGGGCGACATGTTTGCCAAGCACGAGATGATTCCGAGCCAGTCGATGGGTCGCCGCATGCACCTGTGGCGCTACGGCCACTACGGACCGCCGCTGCTGGTCTTTCCCTCGGCCTCGGGCATGGCCCACGAGTGGCAGGCCCACGGGATGGTCGAGGCCCTGGCCGACCTGATCGGAGCGGGCAAACTCAAGCTCTACACCAGCGAATCCAACGTGGCCGAGGCCTGGACCCGCAAGGAGAGCGACCCCCGCTGGCGCCTGTCCCGCCACGAAGCCTTCGAGCAATACGTGATGAACGAGCTCGTGCCGTTCATCCGCGAGGACTGCAAGTCCCCGGACATTCCGATCGGCGTCAGCGGCACGAGCCTCGGCGGCTACTACTCGGCGCTCTTCGCCCTCAAGTACCCCGAGACTTTCCGCTATGCCCTCTGCCTCAGCGCCCGCTATGACATCACCGAGTTCTGCGGCGGGCTCGACAGCCCCGAGGTCTACTTCAACAACCCCATGGCCTTCGTGCCCGGCCTCGAGGGAGAGGCGCTGGAGCGCATCAAGCGCAACACCCATCTGACCCTGGTCTGCGGCCAGGGCCGCTGGGAGGATGGCAACGTCGACGAGGCGCGGATGCTGGGCGGCATGCTGGCCCAGAAGGAGATCAGCCACAAGGTCGACATCTGGGGTCAGGACGTCTCCCACGAGTGGCCCTGGTGGCGCCGGCAGGCCCGCTTCCACCTGGGAGCGATGTTCGGCGAGTAGCGACGCCCCTGCGGCTTGCTAGCCGGGCGTCTGGCCGGTGATCTGGCCGGCGAAGGGTTCGAGCACCGAAGGCAGCCGCGCGGCTCGTTCGAGCAGATCGACCGCCGGGTCGAGGCGGTCGAGCCGGCGATGCAGCGACGCGGCGGCGCGCAGTTCGGCGGCGGACCGTTCCGACGATCCCGCCCAGGCCCCCAGAAGCTCCGCGACTCTTCCGCCGTTTCCCTTGGCCAGCTCGCGGTGGGCGTTCATCAGAGGCCCCTCGGCGGCTCCGCCCAGTTCCGCGTCTCCGCCACCGGGATCCCCGCTCAGGTAGGCCACCCGGGCCCTCAGGCGCGAGACCGCTCCCCCGTCGGCGCCCAGGGCCTCGGCGCGGCCGACCCAGCGGGTGACCTCGGACAGACGGCCCGCGGAGATCTCCAGATCGGCCAACGCCAGGGCGGGAGCCGGATCCTGCTCCGAGAGGCCGACCAGCCGCACCAGCTGAGCCCGTTCCTCCTCGACCTTCTTCATGTAGCCCGAAAGCACCTGCTCGACCCGCGCCTCGGCATTCCGGCCGTTGCGGGCCAGGAGCCTCCCCAGGTCGTGACGGGCCCGCCGATGCCCGGGATCGAGCTCGATGGCGCGGCGATAGGCCGCCTCGGCCTCTTCGTCGGTTCCCACCCGCTGAAGCACCTGCCCCAGGGCGTAGTGCACCGCGGGCACCCCGGGACTCAACCGGCGGGCGCCCTCGACCACCGTGCGGGCCTCGTCGTAGCGGCCGGCGACCCGCAGCATGCGGGCCAGGCGAACGGCGATGAACGGATCCCTGGGGCTCAGTTCGCCGGCGCGTTGGAGGGCCGCGATGGCTCCGTCGAAGTCCGCCTTGGCCTGGAGCACGACGCCGCGCTGAAAGTGCGCCTCGGACATGTCCGACCGGAGGGCGACGCAGCGATCGAAGGCCGCCAGCGCCTCGTCCCAGCGTGCGAGCTGATAAAGGTGGATCCCCTGGTAGAACGCCGGTTCGGCCTGCCGGGGAAAGCGCTCCGCCGCCATGGTGAAGAACCCGGCCCCCTGATCGTGGCGCCCCATCTGACTGTAGAGGCTGCTGACCCGCTCATAGGGTTCGGACAGCGCCGGCGCCGCGAGCAGCGCCTGGGTCGAGGCCCGCAGGGCCCCCTGCAGGTCCCCCTGGGACAGCAGCCCGTCGGCCTGGGCCAGCGCTGCGGCGTACTCCGGCCCCGGCGGGGCCGGCGCAGGACCGGCGGCCGGCGCGGCGGTATCCCCACCACCTGCGCAGGAGGACAGCACGGCCAGCGTCAACAGCATCCCTCCCGCCGACAGAAGGGCACGACGATGCGTCATGACCCGCTTCCTTCCCTGAGGACCTCGAAGGCCCCTTGCCCCTCGGTAACCCGCAGGAACCGGCGGGACGGCAGCGAAGAGATCGTCTCCTCGAGACCCGAGGGCCAACGGATGGTGAGCTCCGCGGTGTCCTCGTGGGCACCCAGCCCGAAGTGCACCGCGTAGGCGCTCTGGGACTGATAGGAACCGAAGGGGTTGACCTCACGGACCAGGCGGCGCCCGGCGAACTCGAGGGTGAGACGGGCTCCGATCGCGTCCCGGGGGGACTCGGTGCCGACCAGCTCCACCGAGATCCAACTCCCGGCGTTGCCTCCGTCATTGCGCAGCAGGTTCGGAGGCCCGTCCAGGTTGCCGATCAGGAGATCCAGGTCGCCGTCGAAGTCCAGGTCCTCGATGGCGAAGGCCCTGGAGCCCTCGATCAGGGCCATCCCCGGTCCGGTGACGTCGGAGACATCCACGAACCCACCCTGCCCGGTGTTGCGCAGCAGGATGTTCTGCTGGGCGTAGGTCAGGCCGAGCTGCGGGTGCTCGTCGACCTGGGGATAGATGTGCCCGTTGGCCACGAACAGATCGAGGTGCCCGTCGTTGTCGAAGTCGAACAGCTTGGTGCCCCAGGCCAGATCCAGATAGGTGTCTCGCAGACCGGCCATGAAGGTCGCGTCGAGGAACTGCAGGCCTCCCTCGTTGCGGTACAGGGTGTCCCAGTCGTGGGAGAAGTTGGTCACCACCAGGTCGAGGCGTCCGTCGCCGTCGTAGTCGCCGGCATCGATCCCCATCCCCGCCTGCTCCTTGGCGTCCTCGTTGGTCGCGACCCCGGCAAAGGAGGCGATCTCGCTGAATCGCAGCCCGCCGTCGTTGCGCCACAGGTAGTTCGAGCGGGAATCGTTGGCCACGTAGATATCGAGGTCGCCGTCCTCCTCGAGGTCGGCGAAGACGACTCCGAGGCCGTAGAGCGGCGGCGAGCCGGCAACACCCGAACTGTCGGAGACGTCGCGGAAGCGGCCGTTCCCCAGGTTCTCGTAGAGGCGGTCCGGCTGGGCCACGAAGCCCTTGGGCCCCCGGTAGGTCTGGAACCCCCGCCAGAGCACCTTGTCCCCGCCGTAGGGCGGGTTGGCCAGGTCGTACTCGCAGTAGTTGGTGACGTAGAGATCCAGGTCGCCATCCCCGTCCAGATCGCCGAACGCGGCGCTGGCGCTCCAGTCCCCGGCCCCGCCGGCGACCCCGGCCTGGGCGGTCACGTCGGTGAAGGTGCCGTCTCCGTCGTTGCGGTAGAGGACGTTGGGGCCCCAGGTGGTCAGAAACAGGTCCCGGTCGCCGTCCGAGTCGTAGTCGACGAAGTAGGCGCCGGCGGTCCAGGCCGCATGGGCCACCCCCGCCGCCTCGGCCACCTCCTCGAAGCGGCCGGCCCCGTCGTTCCGGTAGAGCGCATTGGCCTTCGGCCGGCGCCCGGCCAACCAGTCGTCGGTGGTCTGGGCGGTGGTCAGGTAGAGGTCCAGATCCCCGTCGCCGTCGTAGTCGGCGATCGCGGCTCCACCACCGGTTGATTCCAGGAGGTGATTTTTCTCGAGGTTCCCGAACACTGAAACGAGTTCCACCCCGGACTCGGCGGCGGTATCGACGAAGCGGACCGAGGATTGGACCGCCGGGGCGGACTGCCCCGCCTGTGGAGCCTGCGCCCCATCCCCCTTTTCAGGGTCCGGGGAGCCCGGGCAACCGAGGGCTAAAATAGCCAGCAGCAATCCGCAAACCCCGGCCGAAACGGCCCGGACGGCGGGTCCGCAAGCGCTCCACGGTGTGATTTCAGTCACTTACCCCTCTCCAAGTCCGTTCGAAGGCGTATATTTCCCCTGATTCGGGCCATTGTGCCACCGATGTTTGGTGCGTCCCAGGCACAGGCATTCCTTGACCGTGGCCGGAATGAACGTATAAGGATCGTGTCTTCGATCAGTGGGGGGGACCGTCGA
Organism: Acidobacteria bacterium Mor1; assembly: GCA_001664505.1. Lineage (GTDB taxonomy): Bacteria > Acidobacteriota > Polarisedimenticolia > Polarisedimenticolales > Polarisedimenticolaceae > Mor1. The sequence goes on along the minus strand of CP011806.1, from coordinate 246,255 downwards.
TTTTTTCCGGCGGCCAACTGTGAGGAAGAATGACTGTACTGAAGCATCTTGGAATGACGGCGATCGCGGGTTTTGTCTGCCTGGCGGCTCTCACGAGCACGTCGGCCGGCCAGCCGGAGACCGTCGGGGATTTCTTGCTGCGAATCGCCCACGTCAAACATCTGTCCGCGGATAACGCGGCAATGGCCGAACAGGCCCTTCGAGACTCAGGTCATGCCATTCCCCAGCTGGCCCTGGACCAAGTCCTGCTGGAAAAGGACGTCGTGGCCATCTCGAAGGCTCTCGGTCTGAACCTGTCCACGAGGACACCTCAAGATCGGTTCACGCGGGCCGAGATCGAGCGTTTCGTTACGGTTTTCGGCGATCACCTGACCGGCAAGGCCAGGGTGGGAGCTGCCGTCGACACGCTCGGGGCACCCGCGGACGATGTTCGGATTCGCGTCAGACGCGCCCCAAAGGCCGTCCTGGCGGACCCGAGCTAGCGAAGAGGGGGCGAAGAGATGCCCGAAACCGGTAAATTGTCTTCGGACCGTCACAGTCCGGGGGCCCGGTTGAGAGGCATACTTCAGTGTCAAGTGGCTGCCGTGCGAGGAGTTGGCATCTTCGGGAATTCTCCTGAAGCTGACACAAAATTTTGCTTGACCCGAATGTTGCGTGGAAGTACTTCCATAAGCGCCAAATAACGATTTCGGAGTCGTGACGGGCCGATGTGGAGACACGGGCTGGTCCCGGCACGTCCTGCCCGAGGGGAGGTCTGATGAAAAAGGTTTCGCATCTGTTGTTTGTCATGATTTGTTGCGTGGCGGTCTTCGCTCTGGGCGGTTCTGTCGCTGCCCAGGAGTTGGTCCCCTGCTGTGAGAACGGTCGCTCTGTCGATTACTTCTGCGACAACGATAGCGACTGTGAAAACATCTGCCGCGGTGGCGCTCGTAACAAGCGTCAGTGCGCCGGCGACTCGGACTGCGTCGCTGGTTGTGTCGGTGGCACCACCGACGGTCGTCAGTGCGACGCCGATAACGATTGCGGTGGCACCTGCGTCGGCGGTTTCCGCCCCGGTCGCATCTGCTTCAACAACGATATCTGCGGTAAGGTCTGCGTCGGTGGCCCGAAGGATGGCCGTCAGTGCAAGAAGGCCGATGACTGCGGTGACCAGGGCGTCTGCACCGGCGGTACCTGCTCCGACCGCGGCACCTGCTCGAACTTCGGTTTCTGCGAGCAGGGTACCTGCTCCGGCCTCTGCGAGCGTCGTCGTCCGAAGGAAACCCCGACGGATCCGATCAACGCCTGGAAGCTGAACCTGGTGGTGTCGGACTCGCTGAGCAACGGTTCGGTCTGCCCGTAATCGTCAGCTAGCAAAAGCAAAGCGATTGGAAAGGCCCGTGGCGACTATTCGCCACGGGCTTTTTCTTTGTCTGAAATAATTCCTCGACACGCATTGGAAACGCCGTTTTCGCGATTTTGCTGCTTGTCGAACCGCAGGCACCGTTGTAAATAAACATGGTCCGCCGCCTGCTCTGTGTCCCCCCCAGAGTGAGAAGGATTTCTTTTCAATTGAAGGGGAAATCTGTGCCTGTTCTCCGAACCACACTGACGCGACTGGTGCTTCTCTCGCTCCTCCTCGCGGCAACCGGCGGGGTTGCGAGCGCCCAGACCGCGTTCGTGGACGATGACAATTGTCCCGGCCCCGGCTCCGGTACCGACCTCGACCCGTTCTGCTCGATCCAGGACGCCATCTGCGACCTGAACGGCAGCGGCGGGGGCGACGTCATGGTGCGTCCCGGGACCTATAACGAATCTTTGCGCATGCTGCCCAACGTGAACGTCATGTCCACCGATGGACCTGAAGTGACGATCATCGACGCCACCGGCCAGCCATGCACCCAGGGCGACTGCCAGCCCAGCCCGACCAACCTCACCTGCTCTGCCGTGGTGTTCGCCACCGGAGCCGAGGTCACCCTCGACGGCTTCCGCATCACCGGCGGCTCGGGAATCTTCCGCGACGTGGGTGGCGGTCTGCAGTTCGTCGCCGGCGGCGGCGTGTTCGTGTTCAACAGCTCGCCGACGATCACCAACAACCAGATCGTGGCCAACGTGCTGAACAACGGCGCCACCGACAACTACTTCGGTGGCGGTGTCTACGTCGAAGGCTCCGGCGCCAGCAGCCGGGCCGAGCCGACGATCACCAACAACATGATCATGGACAACATCGCCGACCCGCCGGACCTGGCCAGCGCACGCGCCCAGGGTGGCGGCATCTACATCGGCGGCAACGCGGCTCCCCTGGTCGAGGGCAACACCATCGAGGCCAACCGGGCCGGCGACGTGGCCAAGGTCAGCCAGGGCTCCGAAGGCGGCGGCATGGTGATCTACTCCAACGCCGCCACCCCGACCATCACCCGCAACGTCATCCGCGGCAACATCGTCGGCGAGGCCGGCGGCGGCGTGAAGATGGGTCAGTTCTTCGACGGCGGCTCCTATACCCCGTCCCGTGGCCTGATCGAAAACAACCTGTTCGAGTACAACGAGTCCGGACGCGACGGCGGTGGTGCCCACACCAACACCACCACGGCCGCGTTCCGCAGCAACACGTTCATCGAGAACACCGCCGACCGCTACGGCGCGGCGCTGCACTTCGATACGACCGCATCGGCGGCTTACGACGCCGAGCTGTCCAACAGCATCCTGACCTTCAACACCGCGGGGATCGAGGGTGGTGGTTTCGCCACCTACTACGCCAACCCGGACGTGTCTTTCACCGACATCTTCGGAAACATCGGCGACCCCGGTCGCATCAACGCCGAGAACATCGGTGGCGACTCCCAGCCCGAAGAGTTCATCGGCAACAGCGGCAACGTCTCGATCAACCCGGGGTTCGTCGACCGTCAGAACGGCGTCGGCCGCGACCTGCGCCTGCGTGAGTCGAGCCGCATTCTCGACTCCGGCTCCAACGCCCTGGCCAGCAGCCTCGACCTCGACGGCGACGCGCGCATCCAGGACGGCGACGGCGACACCACCGCCACCGTCGACCCCGGCGCCTACGAACACACCTTCACCAACGACTGGGACGCCGACGGCGACATCAACGACACCGACCCCGACGACGACAACGACGGGACTCCCGATGCGTCCGACTGCGCGCCCTTCAACACCTCGGTATCCCAGGTGGCCGGACCGGTGGGCAACACCCTGGACTGGTTCATCGAGAACGAGTTCAACAACCCGACGATCTTCTGGTCCCCCGGCGTCGAAGGCCGGGTATTCAACGTCTACCGCGGCACCTTCGGAGCGGGCCTGTTCACCCGCAACGAGGTCTGCTACGACGGACCGCTGCTGACGATGACCACCGTCGACGAAGACGAGCCCGCGCCGGGCACCGGCTTCTACTACCTGGTGGAAAACTCCAACATCTGCGGCACCAGCCGTCTCGGCATCACCAGCGACGGCGTCGAGTACGGTCCCATCGGGGCGCCCTGCCCCTCGGCGATGGGTGTCGACACCGACGGTGACGGCCTGGTCGATCTCGAAGACAACTGCCCCGCCGTGGCCAACGGCGAGCAGCTGGACAGAGACTTCGACTTCGTGGGCGATGCCTGCGACAGCTGCCCGGACGATCCCGACCCGTCCCAGATCGACCGGGACTCCGACGGCGTCGACGATGTCTGCGACTGCAACCCGGACGATCAGTTCGCCAACTCGCCGCCGACCGAGGTGACCGGCCTTCAGGTCAACCCCTTCGACGACGGCATGAACCCGGTGGTGACCCGCATCACCTACCAGAATATCGGCGTCGCCTTCCGCTACGACATCGCCAGCGGTGACCTCGCCGATCTGCAGACCGACGGCGGCACGATCAACGCGACCTGTCTCGCCACCCTGAACATCGTCGACTTCTACGACGATGTGCGACCGGATCCGCCGGTCGGCGAGGCCTACTACTACCTGGTGCGCGGGCTCAACTCCTGCGCGATCGGGACCTACGGCGAATCCACCGACATGGTCGAGCGTACGACGACCGACCAGTGCGAGAACGCGCCGATCCCGGACCTGTAGACCCGGGAACAGACCGAACGAACGAGCGAGGGGCCGGAGCGATCCGGCCCCTCTTCTTTTGCCGTGCAGAAACCCGAGGGTCGAAGCGGAACGCCGAGGCTGGAGCCTGTATGCCGGACGGCGGCGGAGTTCAGGGTCGGGCCGGGTAGCGGAACGTCCCGGCAGGCCCCGAAGCCTCGAGGACCCGCTCACCTTCGTCGACGGTGAACCGGTGCTGTCCCCGGCCCAGGGGGTGTGCGCCGCTCTCGTCCAGGCCGGCGAAGACCATGCGCCTGTCCGTCGCAGGCCAGTAGACCTCGACCCGCTCGACGGCATCGACCTCTCCCAGGCCGACCCGGTAGCGCTGCAGCGGGTTGGCCCCGAAGCTTCCGCCGGAACCGATCTCCCGGTGTACCTGGCGCCGGCTGCCACCGGCCAGCACCTCGACGGTCAACCGCACTCCGACCCCGGCCCGGTTGCTCCGCTCTCCCCTGAGCTGGAACACCAGCGACCGTCCGCTGAAGCCGGGGTTCTCGAACAGCGCGTTGGCGAAGGCATCGCCGCGATACATCCCGCCCATCTGGGCGATGACCTCGGGGTAGCCGTCGCCGGAGACGTCGGCAAAGGCGATTCCGTGCCCCTTTTGCAAGTGGCCGAAGCCCGCGCTGAAGGTCACGTCCTCGAAACGGCCCCCTCGATTGAGGTACATCACGTTGGGCATCAGCCCTTCGTAGAGCGGATAGCCGGTGCCGAGGTAGACATCGAGGTATCCGTCCTGATCGATATCCCCGAAGTTGCCACCCATGGGTAGCGCGGCCCGCTGCAACCCCGCCTCGGCGGCCACGTCGGTGAATCCCCCGCCCCCGTCCCCCCGGTAGAGCCGCGCCTTCTCCCCGGGATGTCCCCAGCCGAGATAGGCCGCGGCGACCACCGCGACCTGGGGAGGCACGCCCAGCCCGCCGTAGGAAGAGACGTAGAGATCCAGGTGTCCGTCGTTGTCGTAGTCCCAGAACCAGGCGGGGAAGCTGGCCACCGGTTCGGTCAGTCCGAGCTTCGGCGCCACGTCGGTGAAGCTTCCGTCACCGTTGTTGCGGTAGAGACGATTGGTCCCCCGTTCCGCCGAGCCCTGACTCATGTTCGAGACGAACAGGTCCGGATAGCGATCCCCGTCGTAATCCCCCCAGCTGACCGCCTTGGCGAAACGCAGGTTGTCGACTCCGGCCTCGACGGCGACGTCGACGAAGGTCCCGTCGCCGTTGTTGCGGAACAGCTGCGACGGAGCCGTGAGCTCGCCGTGCTCGTTGCCGACGAACAGATCCAGATCCCCGTCCAGGTCGTAGTCCGCNCAGCCGGCGGCTTGGGTCGGATAGTGCACCTCTCCGAGGCCGGCGGCGAAGGTCACGTCGGTAAAGCGGGGTACCGGCCGCTCCGCGCCCGGGTCGGGTCCGTCGTTGCGCAACAGGCTGTTGGGATGACGGCCCAGTTGCCGCCACCAGGCCCCTCGGGGAATGAACACATCCTGGTCGCCGTCGTTGTCGAAGTCCGCCTGGACCATGTTGAGGCCGCCGTAGAGCCCCGCGAGGCCGGCCTCCTCACTGCGCTCGTCAAAGCCCCAGGCCCCGTCGGGCACCAGCCGGTTGACGTAGAACTTGAGGGGGCCGTCCGGCGCCGAGGTGGAGAACAACAGGTCGATGTCCCCGTCCCCGTCAAAATCGTCGGCGACGATGCCTCCGGCGTGGTCCATTCCGAAGAGCCCCTGGTCCAGCCCCACGTTGCGGAAGACCGGCATCTCCGGCCCCTGAAAGACCTCAGGGTCGATCCGGTAGCCGGCGGGGACGCCGTCGGGGTAGCTCCCGACCGTCATGTGGGCCAGGTTCAGGAGCCACCGGGCGGTCAGCGCTTCACCGGAGGCCGCCGGAACCCGGGAGAGCAGTTGCTCCAGCTCTTCGATCGCCCGGCGGGAGGGACCCTGCTCCTTGTGCACGCCCCCACCCCGAATCGGCAGGATGCAGCTCTCGGCGTTGTAGTTGCGGGCGCAGTTGAACACCTCGCCCTGGCGCAGATAGGCCAGGGCCAACATCAGCTGCCCCCGGGCTGCAGCCTGGGCCGGCATGCCCGGCAGCGACGGCGCCATGGCGTGGGCATCCTCGAGGTAGGCCACCGCCTCATCCAGCCGTCCGAGGCGCAGGGCCTGCTCGGAGAGCTCGCGAAGCACCCGCCAACGTTCGGGACTGGCACCCGGCGGGAGCGCCTGGAGTTGGGCCTCGTAGGCCGGCAGGGGCTCGAGCCCGAAGTAGGGGTTGTCTCGCTCGGATTGCTCGGCGATGCGCGCCAGCTCGGCGACCATCCGGCGATGAGATTCGGGGCGTTCCGCAGGCGGCGTCTCGGGGGGCGCCTCGGCCCCGTCCCCGCGACAGCCGACGACCAGCAAGGCGGCCAGCGCCAGCGCTCCGATCCGTCCCCTGCCGTTCCCCATCACCCAGCGAAGGTAGCACGATTCCGGACCCCGAGGTTCCCCTGCGCCGGGCCCCGGCGCGGGCCACGACCCGGGGCCAGAAGCTATACTTGCCCGGTGCGTACGACCCTTCGACGGCGGTTCCGAAAGCCGCTTCTGATCCTTCTTTGCGGCCTCTGGCTCGGTGGCGCCGTGTCCGCCCAGTCCGACATCGAGCGCGCCCGGCAGGCCTTCGACGCCGGAAGGGCGGCGATCAAGGCGGGCAATCCTGCGGCGGCCGCCGACTCCTTCCGTGAGTCCGCCCGGCTGGCCCCACAGAATCCCCGCCCCCTGCTTCAGCTCGGCCTGGCACTGTCGGCCCTGGGGGACGGCGACGGCGCCCTGGAGGCCTACCGCGGCGTCGTGCGCCTGGATCCCGATCACGCGCGGGCCCACAACAACATCGGCAACGTCCTGCTACGCCGGGGAGACCACGCCGAGGCGCTGGAGGCCTATCGCCGCGCCACCGAGGTCGACCGGGACTACCTGCTGGCCTGGTACCACCGGGGCTGGATCTCCCGGCAACTCAACCGGCCCGAGGAGGCCGAGCAGGCGTTCCTGCGCTGCCTCGAGATCCCGGTCAAGACCCCCGAGGAAGGGAACCGCAGACTCCAGGCCGGCTTCTTTCTGGGAGCCCTGCGCTTCCGCGCCGGAGCTTACGAGGAAGCGGCGGGCCTGATGGAACAGGTCATCGCCCTGGCTCCCGAGCATCGCGAAGCCCACTACTACCTGGGCCAGAGCTACCTGCGCCTGGGCCGGGTCGACGAGGCGAAACGGGAACTGAAACTTCATCAGGAGCTGGTCGAGGCCAACCGCACCGGCGACGGCGCCGCCAGCGGAGCGGACCTTTGAAGCATCCTCGCTGCTGGCTCCTGGCCGGCCTGCTGCTGACCCTCGCCTGCGGTTCTCCCGACGATTCGAACAACGGGGGCGAGACCCCGGCCGGCGGCGGGGAGCCCACCGGCCCCTTCCACTTCGTCGACATCGCTCGGGAAGCGGGGCTCGACGTGGTCCAGCTGGGCGGGGGCGTGGATGTGGACTACATCATCGATGCCCTGGGCAGCGGCGCCGCATGGCTCGACTACGACGGCGACGGCGATCCGGATCTGTACCTGGCCCAGGGGGCGACCATCGAATCTCCTCAGCAAGGACCGCCCGATCGCCTGTTCCGCAACGACGGGGATGACGACGGGGACGGCATCCCCGCCTTCACCGACGTGACCGAAGCGGCGGGCCTCGGAGACGTGCTGTGGAGCTTCGGCGCCGCGGTGGCGGACTACGACGGCGACGGCGACCCCGACCTGCACCTGACCAACTGGGGCCCTGACCGGCTCTACCGCAACAACGGCGACGGCACCTTCACCGATGTCGCCGCCGAAGCGGGGCTGGCCGATCCCGGCTGGGGTGCCTCCGCCGCCTGGAGCGATGTGGACCGGGACGGCGACCTGGATCTGTTCGTCAGCCGCTACGTCGAGTTTGCCTTCGAACGCATCAGCAAACGGGGCGAGCGCAAGGCGGACGGTTCTCCCCCCTGCGAGTGGCGGGGCATCCACATCTTCTGCGGCCCCCGCGGCCTGGAAGCGGCGATGGACCGTTTCTATCGCAACGACGGGGACGCCGACGGCGACGGCGTTCCGACCTTCACCGAACGCACCCGGGAAGCCGGGCTCGCCTCGGGACCGCACTACGGCCTGGGCGCCGTGTTCNTCGATGCCGACCTCGACGGGGACGACGACCTGTACGTGGCCAACGACTCGGTGCAGAACGCCTTCTTCGTCAACCGCGGAGACGGAACCTTCGAGGAAGGGTCCCTAGTCGCCGGGCTGGCCTTCAACGAGGAAGGCCGGGAGCAGGCCGGCATGGGGGTCGCGGCCGGAGACTATGACGGCGACGGCTATCTCGATCTGGCCGTGACCAACTTCTCCCACGACCACGACACGCTATACCGCAACGAGGCCAACGGGTTCTTCATCGACCGCTCCTACCCTTCCGGGCTGGGATCGGCTTCGTTCATGACCCTCGGCTGGGGCATCCAGTTTCTCGATCTGGACCAGGACGCCGACAACGACCTGCTGGTCGCCCACGGCCACGTCTATCCCCAGACCGACGGCAACGTGGCGGGGACCAGCTACCTCCAGGCCAACGGCCTGTTCCGCAACAACGGAGACGGTACCTTCGACGAGGTCACCGCCGAAGCCGGGCCCGGGCTCGCCGTGGTCGCCTCGACCCGGGCGTCGGCCAGCGCCGATATCGACGGGGACGGGGATCTGGACATCCTGCTGACCAACCGCAACGACGTGCCGACCCTGCTGCGCAACGACGGGGCGCCGGGAAACTGGCTGCGCATTCGGCTACGGGGTCGCAGAGGCAATCGGGACGGACTCGGCGCGGTGATCAAGCTCACCGCAGGGGGCAAGACCCAGCTTCGCCAGGTCCACCGCAACACCTCGTTTCTTGCCTCGAGCGAACCACAGGTTCACTTCGGACTCGGGGATGCAACTCAGGCAGACGCCATCGAGGTGCGCTGGCCCAGCGGCGAAGTCACCACCCTGGGTGCGACCGAAGCGGGTCAACTGATCGAGATCGACGAACCCCTGCCGAACGAGCTGATCAACCGCCTCAACAGCCTCTCCTACTAGCGGCCGACTCCTTTCGGCCGACTCCCGGGGCCCGCTTACTGGCACTGCCCCGCGGAGCGCTCGACCCCGCTGGACTCCCGGCCCAGGGATCCGCGACCACAGGGGTTCTCGGCGCGCACCAGATAGAACCAGGTGACTCCCTCGTCGGGAGTTTCCGGATCGATCGCCAGGGTGTCGCTGCTGTCGTCCCCTTCGACGCAGTGAAGCGCGAAGAAGAACTCCGCGGGGTTGTCCGAACGCACCACGTCGAACAGGCCGACCAGCGGAGAACCGCCGAGGTCGTCGGGGTAGCGCCACAGCAGGACGTTCTTGTTGGACCAGACCAGCCCGGGAACCTCCGACGGGGCCGCATAGATCAGCGAGTTGACGTCATTGCAGTCCTCGTTGGCCTGCCAGCCGTCGCCGTCCACGTCGGGGAAACCGCCGATGAACGCGATGCGGTCGACCGGTGCCCGCTCGAGCACCGTCGGCGTGGCCTGCATCCGCACCATCGAGCCGGCCAGCACCGGTTCGTCGATCGCGACGATCTGGTCGGTGAGGTTGAGGGCGTTCGGTGCCGTGCCCGCCAGATCCTGATCGAAGACCATCGCGCCGATCAGGTTCCCATCGATCAAGACGTCCAGCATCGACTGGCCGTCGAACTCATCGAAGTACTCGACCGCCACGTCGTAGTACCCGGGCTGGCCGCGGAACTCACCTTCCGCCGAGGCCGAGCCCGCCGTCGGCGCAGCCGCCACGTAGGCGCTCTCACTGGCGAAGTTGGCGTTGACCCGCACCAGGTAGTTCTCGAGCTCCATGTCCTCGGCCTCGATACGGAACGAGGCGCAAATCAGGGCATCGCCGGAGCAGTCCTGGTCGATGTCGTCGCCGCAGAGTTCCACCGCACCCGGGTAGGTGTTCGGGTCGGTGTCGTCGCAATCGACCCCGGAGTTGGGGCAACCGGCGGTGTTCCCGGCGGTGCCGTATCCGTCCTCGTCGAAGTCGACGCACTGACAGGTGTCGATGCCGTCGCAATCCTCGTCGATACCGTTTCCACACATCTCGATGGCGTCGGGGTTGATCGCGGGATCGGCGTCGTTGCAGTCCGGCGGGTCGGAGCAGAATGTCGCACCGTCACCGTCGCCGTCGAAGTCCTCGTCGATCAGACCGTCGCAGTCGTTGTCGACCACGTCGCAGATCTCGGGCTCACCCGGCTTGACGTCGGGGTTGTCATCGTCGCAGTCGGTGCCCTGGGGACAGTTCTCGGTGCCGAAGAAACCGTCGTTGTCGTTATCGGCACAGTCGGCGTTGAGCACGCTGACCTTCCAGATGTGCCGGTCGGACTTGATGTAGATCGACTGGTTGGCCACCGCCACCGAGGAGGCGATCCGCGAACCGACGTTGTCGACGTCGAGCACCTCGTAGGTGTCCGAGTCCCTCAGGATGTAGAAGTCGCCGTCCTGGGTGCCGATGTAGATCTTGCCGTCGGCGACAGTGGGCGAGGCCCAGATGTCGCCGCCGCCGAGCTGCTCCCGCCACAGTTTCTGACCGGTGCGGATGTCCACGGCGTGGAGGAAACCGGCGGTGTCGCCGACGTACATGCGGTAGCCGGAAATCGCCACCGAACCGACGACGTTGCCCAGGTCGTTGTTGACCGAGGGGTAGTGCCAGATCTTCTGCCCGGTCATCGGGTTGATCTTCCAGACCCGGCCGGTCCCGATCGGCGTTTCCCTGGGGTGTGACGGATCTTCACCGGCAGAGACGTAGATCGCGCCGCTGCCGACCTCGAAGGCGCCGGGCGGGTTGTAGACCGGCGTGGCGACCCCCTCACTCCCCTCCCCGAAGGGATGCCCGCTGCCGCTGCGGGTGCGGTCGAAGCCGGAGTCGTCTTCATGAGTCCAGAGGGCGGCGCCGGTGGCCGGGTCGATGCAACGCAGACTGCCGTCGGCGAGCTGCATGTACATGCGGTCGATCCCGTCGGGTGGCGTGGCGATCACCGGCTGGGACCAGGAGCCGTGGAGCATCTGGAACAGCGGGCCGGCAAACGAGTCGATCTCGCGGGTCCAGACCGTGGTCCCGGTGTCCCGATCCAGCGCCACCACGTAGGGGGTGGTCTCGGGAAGCTCGAAGTGGGGACACAACGGATAGATCATCGTGTCGCCGTAGGGGATCGGGGTCGAGTTGCCGCAGTTGTGAATGTTGACCCCGAAGGCATTCGGATCCTGGTTGCCGGTCTGGGTCAGACGCTGCCACAACTGGTTGCCGTCGAAGTCGAGGGAAAGCAGCCGTCCCTCCTTGGTGCCGTAGTACAGCCGCTGTTCGGCCGCATCGGCATAGGGGGTCGCCGCTCCCTGGTTGTCGCGGCAAACCGAGAAGCCGTCGCCGCCGTACACCTGGGTGACATGGTCCCAGAGGAAGGCGCCGTCGGATTCGCGCAGGGCGACCATGCGGGAGGAGCGCCGGCTCTCCACCGATTGCATGAAGAACACCTTGCCATCGACCCCGAGCCCCATCACCACCGGCGAGCCGGCGTCCAGGGAGGTCTCGGAGGTCTCCGCCTCGCGGAAGACGAAGGTGGACTGCTGCCAGACGACGTTGCCGCCGGCGGTTCCAGGCGTCCACTGGGACGGCAAGCCGGTTTCCGGGCTCACACCGTTGCGGTTCGGACCGCGCCACTGGTTCCAGTCCCCGGCCTGTGCGGCGGTCGCCGCCAGCAGACAAATCAGGACCAGAACCGTCGAAAAGCTAGAGATTCCCCGACGAGACACTTCTCGTTTCCCCCCGAAACACGCGCGTTGTGGACTGGGGTACCGAACGGACGCTGCGGACCGGGCCGCAGCAGGTGGACGACATTTTTGTACGACATCGGGGGCCCGGGTACAAGCGTCAATCGCCGGTACAACCACCTTTTTTTGCAGCGAGATCGGCCCTGCGGTTGACCCGGGCCGCCGCGGCCCGCTAGCCTGCCTCGGGGCTTTCCGAAAACATCATTGCGAGGTGCCAGATGGGCCGCTTTCTTCTAATTCTCTGCCTCTGCTTGTCCGGCTTTGTTGCTGCTGCGGGAGATGAGTCCTGGCCCTCATTCCGGGGCCCCGGAGCCCGGGGGGTGGCTGAAACCGCCGCGCCCACGACCTGGGACCTGGAGAAAGGCACCCACGTCCTGTGGAAACAGGCCATCCCCGGCCTGGCCCATTCGAGCCCGGTGGTCTGGGGCGACCGGATCTTCCTGACCACCTCGGTGCCTGCCGAGGCGGACGACGAGCTCAAGGTCGGCCTCTACGGCGACATCGCCCCGGTCAAGAACGAGGTCGTCCAGGACCTCCAGGTGATGGCCCTGGACCGCAAGACCGGAAAGGTGGTCTGGCAGGAGACCGCATTCCGCGGGGTCCCCAAGATCAAGCGGCACACCAAGGCGACCCACGCCAACTCCACCCCGGCGACCGACGGCAAGCGGGTGGCCGCCTTCTTCGGTTCCGAGGGGCTCTACGTCTACGACATCAAGGGCAAGCTGCTCTGGAAGAAGGATTTCGGCGTACTGGATTCCGGCTTCTTCATGGTGCCCCAGGCCCAGTGGGGCTTCGGCTCTTCGCCGGTGTTCCACGAGGACAAGCTGCTGGTGCTGGCCGACGTGCAGAAGGGATCTTTCCTCGCCGCCTTCGATGCCAAGAGCGGCAAGGAGCTCTGGCGCACCGAGCGCTCCGACGTTCCTACCTGGGGCACCCCCACGGTGATCGAGGCCGGGGGCAAGAAGCAGGTGGTGGTCAACGGTTTCCGCCACATGGGCGGTTATGACCTGGCCAGCGGCAAGGAGCTGTGGAAGCTCCACGGCACCGGCGACATCCCGGTCCCGACCCCCTTCGAGGCCCACGGGTTGATCTACGTCTCCCAGGCCCATGGCCCGGGTAACCCGGTCTACGCGATCAAGCCCGGAGCCAAGGGGGACATCACCCTCGGGGAAGGTAAGACCTCCAACGACCACGTCGCCTGGAGCGTTCCCCGGGGCGGCTCCTACATGCCGACGCCGATCATCGTCGGAGACCTGCTCTACGTCTGCCGGGACAACGGGGCCCTGACGGTCTACCGGGCCAAGACCGGCGAACAGGTCTACCGGCAGCGCCTGGGCAAGGGTGCCGCATACACCGCGTCGGCGGTCGCCGCCGGAGACAAGGTCTACTTCACCAGCGAGGACGGCGACGTCTACGTCGTCCGGGCCGGTGAGACGTATGACGAGGTGGCGGTCAACGCCCTCGACGAGGTGACCCTGGCCTCCCCCGCCGTCGCAGACGGCACGCTGTATTTCCGGACCCGCGGACACCTGATTGCCATCGGCGCCAAGAAATAGACCCGAGAAAACCCGAAGCGACGTCGCCCGGGAGATGAAACCCGGTAGCGCCGCCGGCCGTAGAGACTGAGCCAATTACCAGGGAGAAACCCCGTGCGCTTGTCTTCGTTCTGGATCTCGATCGTCGCCCTGTTCGTGGGCCTCACCGCCGCCGCCGAGGACACCCGGCTGCTGCGCTTCCCGGACATCCACAAGGACCGGGTCGCCTTCGTCTACGCAGGCGATATCTGGACCGCTCCGGTCTCCGGCGGCACCGCCCGCAGGCTGACTTCCCACGAAGGGATGGAGCTCTTTCCCAAGTTCTCTCCCGACGGACGCCACATCGCGTACTCGGCGGAGTACTCGGGGAATCGCCAGGTCTACGTCATCCCCGTCGAGGGGGGTGAACCCCGGCAATTGACCTTCTACAACGACGTGGGACCGATGCCTCCCCGCGGCGGCTTCGACTACCAGGTGATGGACTGGACCCCCGACGGCAAGCACGTGCTGTTCCGCGGCAACCGGCTGCCCTGGGGCCCCCGGATGGGACGTCCCTACCTGGTGCCCGTCGACGGCGGGATGGAAACCGCGTTGGCCGTCCCCGAGGGGGGCGGCGGCATGCTCTCCCCCGACGGAAGCAAGCTGGTCTACACCCCCATCGCCCGAGAATTCCGCACGTGGAAACGCCACCGGGGCGGCCGCGCCCAGGACGTCTGGATCTACGACCTGAAGCGGGATCGCTCGGAACAGATCACCGACCACGTGGCCACCGACAACCAGCCGGTCTGGGTCGGCGACATGATCTACTTCACCTCGGACCGCGACCGCCGGCTGAACCTCTACGCTTACGACACCAGGAGCAAGCAGACCTCGAAGGCCACGACCCACGAGGACTTCGATGTGCTGTGGCCCAGTGCCGGGCCCGACGCGGTGATCTACGAGGCGGGCGGCTACTTGCATCGCTTCGATCCCGGCAGCGGCCAGTCCAAGCAGCTCTCGATCCGGGTCACCGGCGATTTCCTCCAGACCATGCCACGGACCCAGAGCGTCGCCGACGACATCCAGTCCGCGGACATCTCCCCTAGCGGCAAGCGGGCGCTCTTCACCGCCCGGGGCGACCTGTTCACCGTGCCGGCCAAGAACGGCCCGGCCCGCAACCTGACCCGCACCCCCGGCGTGCGGGAGACCGCCGGCGTCTGGTCTCCCGACGGCAAGCATGTGGCCTACCTCAGCGACCGCTCGGGTGAGTACGAGGTCTGGGTTCGTTCCCAGGACGGCAGCGGCGAGGAGCGCCGGCTTACCCGGGACGGCGACACCTGGCGCTTCCCGCTGGTCTGGTCGCCGGACAGCAAGAAGATCGCCTTTGCCGACAAGAAGCAGCGGCTGCGCTACGTCGAGGTCGAGGGGGGCAAGATCGTCGACGTCGACATCAGCGAGTTCAACGACATCACCACCTACGGATGGGCGCCGGACAGCCGCTGGGTGGTCTACACCAAGGTCGAGCCCTCCCAGGCCAGTTCGATCTTCCTCTACTCCATCGACGACAAGAAGATCGCCAAGATCACCGACGGTTTCACCAACGACACCCAGCCGGTATTCGACCCTGAAGGGCGCTACCTGTACTTCCTCTCGGACCGGGACTACAACCTGCAGTTCTCGGGCTACGAGTTCAACTACTTCTACGTCGATCCGACCCGGGTCTACGCCGTGACCCTGAAGAAGGACGGACCGGCTCTGGGCGTGCCCAAGATCGACGAGGAAGAACCCAAGAAGGACCCCGAACCGGAAGCCGAGCCCGAAAAAGGCAAGGACGACAAGAAGGGCAAGGAAGAAGAAAGCGACGAGAAGCGCATCGAGATCGACTTCGACGGACTCGCCGACCGGGTCGTCGTGCTCCCCGCCTCCCCTTCCAACTACGGCAACCTGAACGCCAACAAGAAGGGGCTGTTCTTCTCCGAGTTCCCGTCGAGCGGTGCGCCGCGGGTGCGTTTCTATTCGATCGACAAGGAAGAGATCAAGGACGTCCTGCCCGGGGTCGCCAACTACGTACTCTCCGCCGACGGCAGCAAGCTGCTTTACGCCAGCCGCGGCAACTTCGGCATCGTCGACGCCGCGCCGGGCAAGAAGTCCAGCGAAGGGCACATCGATACCAGCACCATGCACGCCCGCATCGACCCCAAGGCGGAATGGCGCCAGATCTTCGAGGACGGCTACCGCATCACCCGGGACTGGTTCTACGACCCGGGCATGCACGGCGTGGACTGGGAAGGGATCAAGAAGCTCTACGAGCCGCTGGTCGACCATGTAGCCCACCGCGCCGACCTGGACTACATCCTCGGCGAGATGGGAGGCGAACTCAACGCCGGTCACTTCTACGTCAACTCCGGCGACCAGCCCGGCGTCGACCGCGTCAACAACGGCTTGCTGGGCGCCGAGATCGTGGCGGATCGTTCCGGCTACTTCCGCATCGATCGGATCTTCCCCGGCGAGAACTGGCACGGCAACTTCCGTTCGCCGCTGACCGAAGCCGGGGTGGATGTCGCCGAGGGTGAGTTCATCCTGGCGGTCGACGGACGCTCGACCAAGTCGGTCAAGAACTTCTACGAGTTGTTGATCGCCGGCGCCGGCCGCACGGTGACCCTGACCGTCAACGACAAGGCGAGCGAAGACGGCTCCCGGGAGGTCAAGGTGCGCCCGGTCTCGTCGGAGACCAGCCTGCGTTACCTGGAATGGGTCAACCAGCGCCGCGAGATGGTCGACAAGATGTCCGGCGGCCGGATCGGCTACATCCATCTGCCCAACACCGCCGGCCCGGGTAACCGGGAGCTGCGCAAGTTCTTCTACCCGCAAGCCCACAAGGACGCGCTGGTGGTCGACGTGCGCTACAACGGCGGCGGGTTCATTCCCGATCGCATGATCGAGCTTCTGACCCGGCAACCGCTCAGCATCTGGGCCCGCCGGGGCATCCGCCCGTTCCAGACGCCGGGCTTTGCCCACACCGGGCCCAAGGCGGCGCTGATGAACGGCTACTCCAGTTCCGGCGGCGACGCCTTCCCCTACTACTTCCGCAAGGTCGGCCTGGGCAAGCTGTTCGGCACCCGCACCTGGGGCGGCCTGATCGGCCTGTCGGGGAACCCGGGCTTCATGGACGGCGGGTCGCTCTCGGTCCCGACCTTCCGCTTCATCGATACCGAGGGCAACTGGGCGGTAGAGAACGAAGGGGTCTCCCCCGACGTCGAGGTCATCGACCGTCCCGAACTGATCTCCAAGGGGCAGGACCCCACTCTGGAAGCGGCGGTCAAGCACCTGCTCGATGAGCTGCAGCGCAACCCGCCGCAGCCGATCCCGGTCCCGCCGGCGCCGAAGACCCCGCGCTAGTCAAGACCCACGGCCGATCGTGCCTCCCGGCGAGGTGCGATCGGCCGCTGCAACGCCTCCGCGCAACCCACCTGGCACTACGAAAATTTTTCCCTGAACCAGGACAAAATCGGCCTGCAACATCTCCAGGTAGAGCTCCGGCCAGTCGTCCCTAGGGTCGGCAGATCGGGCAAATTCCATGAGGCACTCCGCTTGCTAGACTGTCGGGTGTTCGAACTGCCCCCAGGATAGGCCCATAGGGTTATTCAAGGAGATCTCTGAATGAGAACGATGCGAAGCGTTGCCGCGCTGCTGCTGATCCTGACGCTCACCGCCGCCGGCTGTGACTACGTGGAACAGCGCCACGGCACGACCAAGAGCGACAAGACCCGCAAGGGTGCCGGCATCGGCGCCGCCGCCGGAGCGGTCCTGGGAGCAATCCTCGGCGAGGGCGATGCCGACGAGATCCTCGCCGGCGCCGCCATCGGCGCCGGAATCGGTGCAGGCATCGGCGTCTACATGGACCGTCAGGAGGAGAAGCTGGCCCGGATCCCCGGCACCACCGTCGAACGCCTCGACGAGGACATGCTGCTGGTGCACTTCGACTCCGACGTGCTGTTCGCGGTCGACTCGTCGACCCTCAACACCAACTCCCGCTCGGCCATCGACCAGGCCGCCGCGGTGTTCCAGGAGTTCCCCAAGACCGCGATCATCGCCCAAGGGCACACCGACTCGACCGGAAGCGACAGCCACAACCAGGGCCTGTCCGAGCGGCGCGCCGACGCCGTGATCAACTACCTGGCCTCCCAGGGGGTCGACTCGGGGCGGATGATGTCCCAGGGCTACGGCGAGTCCCACCCGATCGCCAGCAACGACACCGCCGACGGGCGCAGCCTCAACCGCCGGGTCGACCTGCTGCTCAAGGGCAAGGCCAAGTAGCTCGCGATCCTCTACCGACTTTCTCTTGAACGTAGCGATGCCCGCCTCTCGGCGGGCATCGTGCCGTTCGGGGGCCTGATCGGAAGAGGCGAACAGCCCGGACCGCTAGGGGGCCAACGCGTCGACCTTCGACCCGGCCGGATCCGGGAGCCAATCCTCGCGGGTCTGCTCGACGATGCGGCCTACATCGATCGACCCGAGCGTCACCGTGAAGCCGTAGCCGTCGCGGGTCGCGTAGGCGCTGGTCTCGGCGCCGGGCACCGCTTTCCCGACGATCAACCGCACCGTCTGGAGCGCCTCGGTAGTGCCTGGCTCCGCTTCCTCGGCGTAGCTCAGGGTCAGGGTCGCACGCGGCCGATCGAATCCGTGAGTGGCCGGATCAGCGGCACCCACAGGTTGGTCGAACCAGAGGGACGAGGCGGAACGGACCCAGGATTCGAGCTTCTCCCGGTCGAAGGCCTCTTCGGCCGAAGCGCCGTCGACGACCCAGTCCTCACCCTCGCGGCGCAACGACAACCGACCCTGGCCGTTCTCCAGGGCTACCTGCCGGATCTGCTCGTAGGGCACCGTCACGAAGCTCTTGTCGATCCAGGCCCCCGGATCGGTGCGCAGGTCGTAGGAACCGAGCCCCCGCACCTCGTAGACCTCGTCGCCGTCGGCGCGCCGCACGTTGGTCCGGCGGTAGTTGGGCGAACTGCCGACCAGCAGTTCGGCGTCGGGCTCGCCGGAAGCCTCGTCGACCCATAGCCGTAGTTTGCGCTGATGATTCCCCTCGGCCACCTGGAAGCTCTCGTGATGCCGGCTCTGGCGCACCACCGGCACCCGCACCCGGATCGTCTCGAGACTCTCGACCAGATCGCCGATCCGCTCCTCGTCGATGGGGAAGCCTTCCTTGTCGGGCAGCGCCCACCCCTGCTCTCCCCGCTCGAGAACCAGCTGCTCCCCTTCGGAGCCTTCGGTGCCGGGATCCACGATGGCGATCCTGACCGGCTCCCCCGCCGCCAGTTCGGGGAACAGGGCGGAAGCTTCGCCGGCGCCTCCGCTACCGAGGCCGCTCCCCCAGGTCAGGACCAACGCCAACACCTGCACGGCCAGGAGAGCCGCCAGAATCAGCTGGGTGCGGGTCATCCTTCGGTCCTCCCCGAGGAGTGAATCGTGCCGAGGGGCCGCGGGGCGACCACCGGCCGCACGTTGCGTCGCCGGGACCAGCGCAGGGTCGCAAGCCCGAGCAGCACCAGCGCCGGCACCGCGTAGTTCAACGCCTCGATCATTCCCTTGCCCGACTCCCTCGGCGCCAACCGGCGCAACGCGGCGCCACGGGAACGGATCCCGATCATGTCGTTGTCCAGGTTGGTCCAGTCGATCAGGTTCTGCATGAAGATCAGGTTCTCCTCGAAGAACCCGCCTTCGGTGGTTCCGATGGTGGTCGCGACGAAGTCGCTGAGGAAGTCCGCGTCGGAGACCACCACCAACCGGGTCTCCGGAGAACGGGTCAACGCGACGTCGGTCGACGGCGGCGCCTCCCCTGCATCCATCGCCGGCAAGATCTCCCGGGCGGGGATCTCGCGCTCGTTGAAGTAGCTCTCGAAGCGGCCGGTCAGGGCGACCGCGAGAAGTTGCGGCTCGGTCCCCTCCTCGGGCACCTCGTAGTCGACGAAAGAGATTGCCGTGGTGTCGTCGTCGACCCAGGAGCGCTCCGACGAACGCAGGAGCTCCATCGAGTTCAACTCCTGGGCCGCCAGCCGCTCCTCGTCGAGGGAGATCGGGCTCGACCAGTAGAGCCCGACCGCACCGACCGCCCGGGCCAACTGATCGTTGACCAGCCCCTCCTCCTGAACCGCCACCAGGTAAGGGTAGGGCTCGAGGGCGAAGGTCCGCATCGGCCCCAAGGCGGTCATCTGGGTCTGGGGAATCAGCATCGACTGGTTGCGGTCGTCGAGGACCAGGGTCTTCTCGATGGTCACCCCGAGATGGGACAGCCAATCGTCGAGGCCGCTCTCGACCGCGTCGACCCGCAGGCCCTGGGCATCCAACTTCGCCGAGAACGCGCCCCCGCAGAGGATCACCCGGCCACCCCGCATCAGGTACTGATCGAGATGGTAGAGCGCGCGGTCCGGCAGATTCTCGGGGCGCAACACCACCAGGGTGTCCACCTCGGTCGGCACCCCTGCGGCATCGTTCAGGTCCACCGAGGCGATCTGATAGTCCAGTTCCAGCAGCCGCCGCACCTGCTCGAACTCCGGCGGCGGCTGGGGAAGCCGCTGCCCCTGCATCT
The DNA here is from genome assembly GCA_001664505.1 of Acidobacteria bacterium Mor1. Taxonomy (GTDB): domain Bacteria; phylum Acidobacteriota; class Polarisedimenticolia; order Polarisedimenticolales; family Polarisedimenticolaceae; genus Mor1. The sequence continues at coordinate 226,222 of CP011806.1, read as the reverse complement.
GCAGCTGGCGCATCAGCTCTTCGGGGAGCTCCGGCTCGGGTACCACGAGGCCGACGGTCTTGAGGAAGCCCGGCGCCTGGCGGCGCAGCGCATCCTCGATCGCCTCCCGCACCGTGGCGGCGCTGATCCCCTCGTCGGCCAGGTAGAGCTGCTCCACCCGGTCCTCGGTCTCGAGAAAGCCGTAGAGGTAGAACGATTCGCCGCCGAAGAAGCCGACGCTCATCGGCGCCGCCTGGTACTTGCGGTACATCTCGTCGGCCAGGGCGTCGTCGGTCGACGGGTCGAGTTCGCGGAACAGGAACTTTTCCCCGCCCTTCTCCTGCAGTTCCGCCGCGGCGGTCCGCACCGCTTCCGGAATCTCCTGGAAGATCTCGGGAAGTCCTTCGGACGCCAGGAGGGTCAAGCGCATCGGCGACTCGACCCGCTCGAACAACTCCTCGGAACCACGGAAGCTGTAGACCACCTTCTTCAGCGCCCGGGTCAGGTCGTACTCCAGGTTGCGCAGCCGCACGTCGAAGTTGCCGTCGGGCAGCGGCTCGACCCGGATCAGGTCGCGGAAGCCGTAGCGCTCGTACTGATCGCCGTAGCGCAGCACCACCGAGAAGTAGGCGTTGACCACCCCGGCCTCGTACTTGGAGGCCATGCGGAAGGGCATCATCTCGACGCCGAAACGCTCCCGCGCCTCCTCGGCGGCGGATTCATCCTCGCCGGGGTCGATGATCTCGACATGGACGCGGCCGCCGGAGAGCGCCGCGTACTCCTCGAGCAGGTCCGCGACCTGGGGCACCAACGGCGCCAACTGCGGGTGGGTGCGTTGGGAGAAGTAGCCGTAGATCGTGACGTCGTCTTCCAGGCTTCGCACGATCCGCTTGGTCGCCGGCGAGATCGAGTAGAGCCTCTCCTCGGTCAGGTCGACCCGGGCGCCGCTGAAGCCGTCGAGCAGCAGATTGAACGCGACCAGGTTGAGGCCGGCCAGGGCCAGGGTCAGCAGCAGCGATGAAATGCGTCCCATCTTCATGCTCCTAGGCCCAGCGCCGGATCTTGAGAGTGGCCACGCTCGCCGCCAGGAAGAAGCCGCTGATCGAGGCGTAGTAAGCCAGGTCACGCAGGTCGATCACCCCCCGGGCGATGCTCTCGAAGCGGCTTCCGGTGCCGAGGGAGCGGAACAGCGCCGCGGTACGGTCGGGCAGCAGGTTGGTGAAGGCGTCGACACCGATCCCGTACAAGACGAAGCAGACCACCATAGCGAGGATGAAGGCCAGGATCTGGTTCTCGGTGGTCGCCGAGACGAACTGACCGACCGCCAGATACGCCGCTCCGAGCAGCAAGGCCCCGACGTAGCCGCCGATGACCGGCCCCCAGTCGAGATCCCCCATGAAGGACACGGTGAACGGCAGGATCAAGGTCAGGGCCAGGCCGATCGCCAGCAGCCCCCAACTCGCCAGGAACTTGCCCAGCACAAGTTCCCGATCCCGGGCCGGCAGGGTCACCAGCATCTCGAAGGTGCCCTGGCGGGTCTCCTCGGCCCACAGCCGCATGGTCAATGCCGGCACCAGCAACACCATCAGGAACGGGATCGAATCGAACAGGCCCCTGAGGTCGGCGACACCCCGGGAGAAGAACGCGTTGATATTGAAGAAGGTGAAGAGCGCCGCCACGAAGAACACCGTGAGAAACACGTAGGCGATCGGCGAATCGAAGTAGGCGTTGAGCTCGCGGCGCGCCACCGCGCGGATCCGGTTCATGCCCTGGCTCCCGTGGTCTCGGTCAGTTCGTGGAAGACCTGTTCCAGCGAACGGTCATCCCGGCGCAGTTCGCGCAGTTTCCAGCCGTGGCCACGCACCAGTTCGGCGGCGTGCTCACCGATCGGCGCATCTCCGTCGAGATGCAGGCGGAAGCGGGTGAAACCGTCGGCGTCCGGCTCCTCCTCGACCCGGGACACCCCGGGCAGGTTCCCGAGAGCGGCCCCGGCTGCCGCGGAATCGTCCACCTGAACCGTGACCACCTGGACGTGGGAACGGGTCAGATCGCCCAATGCTCCGTCGGCCCGTTTCTGACCGTCGATCAGAATCACCGCCCGGTCGCAGCTGGCCTCGACCTCGGGCAGGATGTGGGTCGAGAGGATCACCGTCTTGGTCCGGCCCATCCTCCGGATCAGGTCACGGACCTCGACGATCTGGTTCGGGTCGAGCCCGGTGGTCGGCTCATCGAGGATCAGGATCGGAGGGTCGTGGAGCAGGGCCGCCGCCAGCCCGACCCGCTGCCGGTAGCCCTTGGAGAGCTGCGAGATCGGCCGGGTCAGGACCCGCACGATGGCGCACTCCTCGGCCACGGTGCCGATTCGCGTCCGGGCCCGGGACGCATCGAGGCCCCGCATCTGGGCCATGAAGCCCAGGTAGTCCTGAGCCAGCATGTCGTGGTACGAGGGGGCGTTCTCCGGCAGGTAGCCGATCCGGGCCTGCACCTCGAGGGGATGCTCCGCCACCTCCAGACCGTCGACCCGGGCGCTCCCCGACGCGGCCAGCAGGTAGCCGACCAGGATCTTCATCGCGGTGGTCTTGCCCGCCCCGTTGGGGCCCAGCAGACCGACCACCTCCCCCTGCCGGATGGAGAACGAGACCCCTTTCAGCGCCTGGGTCTCGCCGTAGTTCTTGCGAAGCTCACGAACCTCGATCATCCCGCCTCCGTGGGTCGCGCAGGATTCCCGGCAGCGTGGCTCGACGCCCCGCCCGGGGTCCCCTCGGTTGGTACGTCTTCGCCTGATTTTGGTTGTAGCGGCATCGGCTCCCGGAGGCTCGCGTGGGCCCACGCCGAGTCGAGCCGCCCTGTTTTTATCCAGGGCGGCTTGCCTTGTCAAACCCCTCCAGGCGGGATCCGGCCGAAACCCGGCGCCTGGACGAAAAACGGCCTCCCCGAAGGGAGGCCGCCTCGCAGAAACAGGATGGTTGCGGGCTCAGCTGCCGGCGCGGCGCCGGATCTCCGCCAGCATGCCCTCGGCAGCCTGGGAGTCGAGGGCCACCGCCCGCTCGGCAGCATCGGCGGCCTTCTCCAGGGAGCCGCCGGCGATCGGCGGCGCGTTCAGGTAGTAGCCGGCCAGGTAGGTCCAGGCCCCGGCGTGCTTGTCGTCGAGCTCAACCGCCGTGCGCAGTTCCCGCAGCACCTCACCGGCATAGAGCGGCGCCTTGGCAGGATCCTCCTGCATGGCGTCGAGCAGGGCCGCGGCGAGGTCCACCCGGGGTTGGGCCGCTTCGGGATGGGCCGCGATGGCGGCCCGGGCGCTGCGAATCGCCGGGTCCGGGTTGGGCTCCCCGGCCACGGTGTGGAACGGCATGTCCTCGGGTGTGCGCTTGGCGGCGATCTTGATCTCCTCGCGCATCTGCTCGGTCTCGGCGTCGGACATCCGCGCCAGGTTGAACTGCACGTGTTCGCGGCCCCGGAGCATCACCTGCATCATCATCTTGCCGTCAGCCTGGGCCACATCGACCGTCAGGTACTCCGGGTTCTCCTCGTAGATCCAGCGGCGCACCTCGCCGGGACCATCGACCGGAATCAAGGTGTGCTTCTGCACCCCGAGGCCTTCCATCCCGGCGCTCTCGTCGAGCAACCAGCGGCCATCCTCTCCCTTGTAGAACTTCAGATCGATCCAGGTCTCGGAGTTGAAGGGACTGAAAGCGTGGAAGCTGCCGTCCTCTTCAGCCTCGAAGACCATGGCGAAGGGCATACGGCCCATCGGCGTCATGTTGTCCTCGCCGGCCCAGCCGCCGGCGATGCCTTCCATCCACGCGTCGTCGGCGGTAGCCGCCAGGGTGGCGCCGGCCGCGAACACGGACAGGATCAGGATCATGAATCGGATTTGGCTTCTCATCGGCACCTCCTGGAGCCCCGGCGAGCGCGGGATGCGTCTCGCCCCTCGGCCCAGGGTGAAATTAGCGGCGAAATCGAAGGATTTCGGCGGGAACCGATGAGTGGTGACCTGAGCCGATGAGCGGTGGAATCACCCCGGTGGGTGCCGGGGCCCGGAGCGGCGCCAGCGGCAACCGCCCGGGCCGGGCTGCCCCCGCGCCTCGGAGGGGATCCCGGGGCGCGGGGGCCAGGAGGGGCCGCGCCAAGGGGCCGGCGCGGCGTTCCTATCTGCTTGCGTCCCTGGAAGGGTCAGTAGCCGACGCTGCGGGATACCGGGTTCCCGCAAAGGTCCCCGCTGACGGTTCGCGTGCGTGTTGCCGGGTCGCGGACCACCTCGACGCTGAAATCGCAGCTACGTTCCTCGCCGTCGGAGCGGAGGGCGTGAATCGAGCCGGCGTAACTCGCGGTCTGCAGCCCGTCGGGAATGCCGGCGACGCGGCGCCGGAACGCATCGAGTTGCGACGCGCTGTTGACGGTGACCGTGTACTCGTCGGTGTAGAACACGCAGTCGGTGCGGGTGCGGTCTCCGCTGAAGGTCGCTTCCATCGTCGCCGTCGCGGGAGCGAACTCCCGATGATGGTCAGCATTGACCTCGACGGTCCCACCCCCCGGACAGGAGCGCGTTCGGCTGAAGCTGCGGTCGGTGACCACCAGGTCTTCGTCGGCCGCCGCCGAGCCGGCCGCCGCGGTGCCGATCTCGTCTCCGATGATCTCGTCGGTGATGCCGTCACTCTCCAGGGCGATGTCGATCATCTGGGACGTCAGTGAATCGTCCACCGGGGAAGGCGTGGTGGTCACGCCGTCGCTACAGCCGCTACCGGCCAACAGCCAGGCGCCGGCGGCCAGCGTTGCCAGCAGGCGGAACGGCCGGGGGGTCTCGAGGGTGCGCTCCATGATCTACCTCCTTGGTGTCGCGATCCGCGACACGGCCGGCGATCCATCTCGCCGGGAACGTGTGTTGGACCCCGCTTCCCCATCGCGGGTTTAGTGGTTTTCAGAGATCGGCACCCGGGCGGACCGGAATTGACGTGAAATCCCCAGCCCCGGCCCGCAGGAATCTCGTAATATCTTTCGAATGGCCGACGAACCCCAGCTCAAACGTGTCCTCGAGATCTGCGACGGCGCCCTCGAGGTCTCCGAGGCGGAACGCAACGCCTATCTCGACCGCGCCTGCGGCGATGACGCCGCCCTGCGCTCGTCGGTCGACTCGGTTCTGCTTGCGATCCATGACGCCACCGAGATCCTCGGCACGGCGGATCCCGACCGCCGGCTGCCCATCGGCAACGACCCTGAAGCCGGCACCCGGATCGGCCCCTACACCATCCAGGAGAAGATCGGCGAAGGTGGCATGGGCGCGGTCTACAAGGCGGAGCGCCGGGGCGAGGGCTTCACCCAACGGGTCGCCCTCAAGCTGGTTCGGAGCCATCTGACCAGCCGCGACCTGATCGAACGTTTCAATGCCGAACGAAGGATCCTCGCCGGCCTGCACCACCCCTACATCGCCAGGTTGGTCGACGGCGGCACCACCGAGCAGGGCGTGCCCTACCTGGCCATGGAGTTCGTCGAAGGGGTTCCCATCGACCGCTATTGCGACGAGAACCGTCTCGACCTGCACCAGCGAATCGAACTCTTGCGCAAGGTCGCCGTCGCCGTCCAGTCGGCGCACCAGAACCTGGTGGTCCACCGGGACCTCAAACCCTCCAACGTGCTGGTCACCTCCGACGGCATTCCCAAGCTGCTGGACTTCGGCATCGCCAAACTGATCGAGACCGAACAGGGAGAAGAAGACGGCGGAGTGACCCAGTTCGGAAGCCGGGCCCTGACCCCGGACTACGCCAGCCCCGAACAGATTCTGGACGGCAAGGTCACCGTGGCCAGCGACGTGTATTCGCTGGGCGTTCTGACCTACCAGTTGCTCGCCGGCGATCTGCCCTACCACATCGAGCGCAGCAGCTATCGCGCTATGGTCGAATCGGTGGACAAGCTGACCGTGCCCCGGGCGAGCACGCGCTTCCAGTCCAACACCGCCGACGGCCGGGATCGAGAGATCGCCAGTTGCCGCTCGACCACGCCGGCTCGCATGATCCGGGCGCTGGCCGGCGACCTGGACACGATCCTGATGAAGGCGCTGCACAAGGAGCCGGAGCGGCGCTATCCGTCGGTCGAGGCGTTCAGCGCCGATCTCGACCGCTACTCCCGGGGCATGCCGGTCGAGGCCCGGGACGACAGCTGGTCCTACCGGGCAAGCCGGTTCATTCAGCGCAACAAACTCGCCGTGGCCGCCGGCAGCATTGCCCTCGTGCTGCTCCTCGGCGCCCTCGCCGCGACGACCTGGTCATTCATCCAGGCGGACCGGGCCCGGATCGAGGCGGATCAACGCTTCGACCAGGTGCGCTCGATCGCCCGGACGATGATGGGCAAGGTGTACAACGAGGTGGAGAAGGTGCCCGGCACCCGGGCAGCCAAGCAGACCCTCGCCGAAACCGCACAGGAGTACCTGGAAGCGCTGAGCAACTCTCAGGGTGCCGGCCCCGAAGTGCTGTACGAGGCCGCCCAGGGATTCAGCCGCCTCTCGAGCATCCTGGAACGCCAATCGGTAGACTCTGCCGAAACCAGAGAGCGAGCCGAGGCTGCCGCTGTTCGCGCCGTAGAGCTATTGAACGGCCTCGTCGATACCCACCCCGCTCCCGGCGAGGTGTTGCGCACCCTGGGTGAACTGCACTCCAACCGGGGCGTCGACATGCTCTACAGCGACAACCAGCCCGAACCGGCCCGCGCGGAGATGGAGCGGGGCCTCGAGGCCTACCGGCGCGCCGAGGAACTGCGGCCCGACCGGGGCGATTGGACCGTCGAACGGCTCCTCGTCGAGAAACGAATCGCCGATACCTGGAAGTGGCAAGGAGACCAGGAGGGCACCGAAAGGCAGCTCGAGAGCCTCCTCGCGACCCTGGACGAGCTCGAGCCCAGGCTGAATGAAGACCCGGACTTCCTGAAACTCCAGGCGGATGCCCGGATCGCCCTGGGCGAATCCCTGTTCTTCCAGTCACGCTACGAAGAAACGGTGCAGCCCTACCTCGATGGCTTGGAGCGATACCGAGAGCATCTCGAGATCCACGGCGCCAACGCCCAGATCGACGCAGCCCGCGTCATCGCCCTGTGGTCCCTGGGAAACGCCTACAACGCCCTGGACCAACCGGAGTCCGCCCTGCCCCCGCTGGACGAGGCGCTGGCCTTGATCGACGAAGTCCTGGCAGGAGATCCCGAGGATCTCAGCGCCATGCGCCGCAAACTGGTGGTGGAGAGCTCCAAGGCCGACAGCCTGGCGTACCTCGGTCGACACGATGAAGGGATCGCGATCCTGGAGTCCGGTGTGGCCTGGTTCGAGGAACGGGAACGGGCCGACGACATCTCGGGGAATCACCGATCGACGGCGATCCAGTACGAGATGCTGGGAAGCGCCCTCGACTACGCCGGGCGCACTCCGGAAGCCTGTCGTTGGTGGCGCAAGGCACTGAACAAGTGGCTGATGATGGATGAGCGGTTCAAGCTCTCGGAGTTCGACGCCAACCAACCCGATCTGATGCGGACCAATCTGGAGAAGTGCGACTAGGCCTTCATCGCCCGGTGCAACCAACCCCGCGCCACGTCCCAGTGCCGCTTGACCGTCGCCGGCGAACTGCCGAGCACCTCGGCGGTCTCCTCGATAGTCAACCCACCGAAGAAACGCAGCTCGACCAGCCGAGCACGATCGGGATCCGCCTCGGCGAGCTTGTCCAGGGCGCCGTTCAACAACAGCACGTCGGTCTGGGGAGGGTCGGAGCCCGGGTCGACGCCGGTCCAGGTGACCCGTACTCCCCCGTCCCGTTTGGCCGCGTCACGTTTGCGGGCGTGATCGATCAACACCTGGCGCATCAGGCGCGCCGCCATGGCGAAGAAGTGAGCGCGGTTCTGCCAATCGATCCGCTCGAGGTCGATCAGCTTCAGGTAGGCCTCGTTGACCAGGGCGGCGGGTTCGAAGGTGAGTGCGTGGCGCTCCCCTGCCAGCCGCCTGGCGGCGATGGCAGTCAACTCCGAGTGGACCCGTTCCATCAGCGCTTCCCGCGCCGAACCGTCTCCCGAGTTCCACTGCAGCAGCAGTGAGGTCACTCCACTCAACGCTTGCCGGCCTCCCGAAACCCTGTTCGTTCAGTCACTTGACCCACCAAGTTCCACTGTGGCCCCGGTCCCGTCAACCCCAATCTGGGCAGGGTTGAGCCGATTCCGCTCTCGGTTGCGCCTCTGAAGGGGAACAAGGAGAGCCAAGCGCTCTCCGGGGAAGGAAAACTGATGAGGCGCCTGCCCCACAACCTGAGGTTATTGATGTTATTAGCCGCGTTGTGGTCCGACGCGCCGACTTGAGCCCGGGCTAGCCCCACGGTGCGGGTTCTCTTCGATTCCAAGGTTTGCGGTTAACCCTGGTACGCACGAGCCGGGTTATCCACGGCCCCTCGGCGGCCACTTCGGTGGCCGCCATTTTTTTCTCTTCGACGCAAGCCACTCCTCGGCCACGGGCGCTAGTCATCGTGTTCATTCTGGTTTGGTGTTGGAACTGTCGCGTCTACCTCGGAATCTGTTTCTTGTAGGGCAACAGCCGAGCCTCCCCCAGTATGTGCAGTCTACGAATCTCTTCCTCTTCCATGTAGCAGTGACGATGTTCCCAGACGATGTGATCCTTCATTAGATCCAGAAGATCTGCGTACTTCTTGTCGCGCAGGTAGAGCGGCAGGTAATAGACCCGCGCCCTAGGCAGGTTTTCCCCAACGAACTTGATGGCAGCCTGAATAGTGCGCCCAGTGGTTAGTGAGTCATCGACCAGCAGCAATTCGTACTCTCGATCTCCCTCCGGCGCGATGGCCTCGATCCCATCCAGAGTCTTCCGATTCAGGACGTTGTCGAAGTAGTGCCCGTTCTTGTTCGTCCGTTCAGCCCATAGAGCGGTCACCGGGATACTTGTAAACAACTCACGACTGAGAATATCCGCCAACATCATCCCGCCATTCGAAATGCCCAAGATGGCCTTTGGGACGAAACGGCCATCCTGAAACGGATCCCTGAGCCTCTGCACAACCCGGCTAACTTGCTCCCAATACTCCTGCCAGGACATGAACCCGCTGGCACTATTGACCGACTCGTGAATCACCTCGGGTATCTCGACCGTCAGATTCGGAAAGACCTCGAACACGAGGCTGTCGCAAGGGTTCTCGATGCTCGCCGCGGTTCGCAGGGAAGCCGCGATATCAGATATCGCCTTCTTTACACCGGCGTACACCGACGAGTACTCGATGCACCGATAGTTCGTGATATCGAACGGGATCTCGGTATCACGCTGCCTCAAAAGAATCGTCGTTGATTTCCTTAGGGCGTATCGAACCCCGAGCTCGAGAAACACGTTGGGATTCTGGTTGGTAATATCGACAATGCAAACATCACTCTCAACGAGATTGCGAACGATCTCACGATTGATCGAGCCCGGCTTACGGTCATCGGTTTGACGAACCACCTTGACAGTGTCAGGCCAGGCCTGCTTGATTGCCTCGCAGATGATTCCGCTATAGACGAAGTTCGCCTCCTCCACACCGCCCGCATACTCACCGTGATTTCCCGAAGGCATGACCACAAAACACTTCTGTACGCGCACAACACCCCCCGCACCGCTCCGGCAATCGAATCCGGAAGCTGCCCACTAGAACGTGGACCCCGGAAGCAAAACGAATTGCCTTTGATCGTATCACGTGGAGGCTCGAGATCCGGGTGGTCGGCAACCTTGTCGCCGGTCGCTCATCGAACTCGACGCCAAAGAAAAGAGGCGACCCGAAGGCCGCCCCCAAAAGTCAAGAGTCACTGAAGAGCTGGATGGTACGCAGCGATCAGGACGCTACTTCGCCTTGGAGAACTGCTCCTCTTCCGTCGAACCCTTGAGGGCGCTCAGGGAGGACTTGCCGGCGGTGATCGCCTGGTTCACCTGATCGAAGTATCCGGTGCCGACGAAGGCCTGGTGCTTGACCGCGCGGAAGCCGTCGGATTCCTGCAGCGCGAACTCCTTCTCCTGGAGCTGAGAGTAGGCGGCCATGCCGGTCTTGCCGTAGCCCAGAGCCAGCTCGAACATCGAGGTGTTCAGAGCATGGAAACCGGCCAGGGTCACGAACTGGAAGGCGTAGCCCATGGCGCCCAGCTCCCGCTGGAAGCGGGCGATGGTGGCGTCGTCCAGGTGGCGCTTCCAGTTGAACGACGGCGAGCAGTTGTAGGACAGCTTCTTGCCCGGGAACTTCGCGTGGATCGCCTCGGCGAAGCGCTTGGCCTCGGCCAGATCCGGATGGGAAGTCTCACACCAGATCAGGTCGCAGTAGGGAGCGTAGGAAAGGCCGCGGGAGATCGCCTGATCCAGACCCGGCTTGACCTCGACGAAGGAGTCGGCGGTCATGTTGCCGGTCACGAAGGGCTTGTCCCGCTCGTCGACGTCGGAGGTCAGAAGTCCGGCGGCGTTGGCGTCGGTGCGAGCGATCAGGAGCGTCGGCACATCGAGCACGTCGGCAGCCAGGCGCGCGGCGACCAGCTTGTCGATCGCGGCCTGGGTCGGCACCAGCACCTTGCCGCCGAGGTGGCCGCACTTCTTGGCCGAGGAGAGCTGGTCCTCGAAGTGCACGCCGGCGGCGCCCGCCTCGATCATGCCCTTCATCAACTCGTAGGCGTTGAGCACGCCACCGAAACCGGCCTCGGCATCGGCGACGATCGGCGCGAACCAGTGAGGTGCCTCGCCGTTGAGTCCGTTGGCGTGGTCGATCTGATCCGCCCGAGTCAGGGCGTTGTTGATCCGGCGCACCAGCGACGGGACGCTGTTGGCCGGGTAGAGGCTCTGGTCGGGGTAGGTCTGCCCCGCTTCGTTCATGTCGCCGGCGACCTGCCAGCCGCTGCAGTAGATCGCCTGGAGGCCGGCCTGGACCTGCTGGACCGCCTGGCCGCCGGTCATGGCGCCCAGTGCGTTGACGTAGTCGTTCTTGTGAATCAGCTCCCACAGCCGCTCGGCACCGAGGCGGGCCAGGGTGTGCTCGACCTTGACGCTGCCGCGGAGACGGACCACGTCCTCCGGCGAGTAAGGACGTTCGATCCCCTGCCAGCGGGCGTCCTCGGCCCAGTTGCGGGCCAGCTCTTCAGCGCTCTTGTGCTTCGACATCGGTCACTCCTACAGATCCGGGAAAAGGCCCGAGGCTCAGTCGAGCTGCTCGTAGCCGACAAGGGTCATGAACTCTGGGAAGGTCTCTTCGGTACACATGCGTTCGATCAGGTCGGCGGCCAAGCGGTAGCGCGGCGCCAGCTCGTCTCCGACCTGCTGTTCGATCTTCTGTAACTCTTCAGCGATCAGCCCGCGGCATAGCTCGGCGGTCACCGGGCGGCCGTCGTCGAGGCTGGCGCCCTGCTGGATCCACTGCCAGACCTGGGCCCGGGAGATCTCGGCGGTCGCCGCGTCTTCCATCAGGTTGTAGATCGGCACGCAGCCGCCGCCGCCGATCCAGGCGCCCATGTACTGGATGCTCACGTCGAGGTTGAGCCGCAGGCCGGTCTCGGTGATCGGGCCGTCGGGAATCGCCAGCAGGTCCGCGGCGGTCACGTGGACATCCTCCCGCTTCTGGGCGATCTGGTTGGGGCCGGGCATCCGGGCGTCGAAGGCCGTACGGGCGATGCCGACGAGACCGGGGTGTGCGACCCAGGTGCCGTCATGGCCGTCTCGGGCCTCCCGCTCCTTGTCCTCGCGGACCTTGGTCAGGGCCCGTTCGTTGGCCTCGGGGTCGTTCTTGATCGGAATCTGGGCGGCCATGCCCCCGATGGCGTGGACGTTACGGCGATGACAGGTCTGGATCGCCAGCAACGAGTAGGAGCGCATCCCGTGGGTCGTCATCGTCACCAACGCCCGGTCGGGCATGACGAAGTCGGCGTGGTTCCGGAAGCGCTTGATGATGCTGAAGATGTAGTCCCAGCGGCCGCAGTTGAGGCCGGCGGAATGGTCGCGCAGCTCGTAGAGGATCTCGTCCATCTCGAAGGCGGCGAGAATCGTCTCGATCAGCACCGTGGCGCGAATGGTGCCCTGGGGCACGCCAAGCAGATCCTGGGCGGCGACGAACACGTCGTTCCACAGGCGTGCCTCGAGGTGGCTCTCCAGTTTCGGCAGGTAGAAGTAGGGCCCGGTTCCCCGGGCGACCGCTTCCTTGGCGTTATGGAAGAAGTACAGGCCGAAATCGACGAGAGACGCGGGGAGCGGCTCGCCGCTTAGGGTCAGGTGCTTCTCTTCCAGGTGCCAGCCACGGGGGCGCACGATCAGCACCGCGGTGTGTTCGTTGAGGCTGTACTCCTTGCCGGCGGGGTTGACGAAACGGATCGTCCGCCGCACGGCGTCCCGCATGTTGATCTGGCCCTCGATCACGTTGGACCAGGTCGGCGAGTTGGAATCCTCGAAGTCGGCCATGAATACGTTGGCCCCGGAGTTCAGCGCGTTGATCACCATCTTGCGGTCGACGGGACCGGTGATCTCGACCCGGCGGTCCTGAAGATCGGAGGGAATCGGAGCCACCGACCAGTTGGCCTCGCGGATGTGGGTGGTCTCGGGCAGGAAGTCTGGGCGGCGGCCGGCATTGAGCTCCTGCTGGCGGAGCTGGCGCCGCTGCAGCAGTTCCCGGCGGCGGGGGTTGAAGCGCGCGGCGAGCTCACCGACGAATTCCAGCGCCTCGGGGGTCAGGATCTCGTCGAAGCCCTCACCCATGGGTCCCTGGATCGTCACGTTGGCCCTGCCCTGCAGCTTGCTCTCACCCATCGATTCCGCTCCTTCTCGGCCGTTTCGGCCCCTCCCGGGCCCCGCCGGGGCTTCCCGGGGCCCGATCACCCCTGAGGGCGCTGACGAGAGTCCGTGAAAACATAAATTTGCAACATGAACGGCGAGAGTCAACGAGACATTGGTTTTCAGCCCGCAAACGGGTCCTGGCTTTTACGAGCCAAGGCTGTAAACTTGTCAACGCTGTAAAAAACCGGAGAACGCCGAATGGCAGAAACTGCACGCCTGGGGAGCCGGGTCCGGGCCCTGCGCCGGGCCCGAAACCTCCGACAGACCAAACTGGCGGAGATGCTGGGGATCTCCCCCAGTTACCTAAATTTGATCGAGCACGACCGCCGCCCGCTGAGCGCGAATCTGCTGCTCAAACTGGCCGAGCTGTTCCAGCTCGACCTCCAACAGTTCGCTGCCGAGGACGACGCCCGGGTCGCCTCGGACCTGATGGAGGTCTTCGGCGACCCCGCCTTCGACCGCCACGGGCTCAACTCCACCGAGGTCCGGGAGTTCGCCCTCAGCTCCCCCACCCTGGCCCGGGCGGTGATCCAGCTCTACCAGGTGTTCCGCAGCACCCGGGAGTCGGCGCTGAGCCTGGCCTCGCAGCTATCGGAGGATCGGGATCTCCCCGGAGTCGACTACTCGAGCCTGCCGTCGGAGGAGGTCACCGACTTCATCCACGCCCACGAGAACTACTTCCCGCTGCTGGAGGATGCGGCCACCGACCTGTGGAAGCAGGCGGACCTGCGCCCCGACGACATGTACCACGGGCTCTCGGGCTACCTGCGGGAGGTTCACGGGATCCGCATCGAATACGTCGACTCCTCGGCCGACGGCGGCGCGGTGCGCCGCTTCGACCCACAGCGCAAGCTGTTGATCCTGTCCGAGGCGCTCCCCCGCAGCAGCCGCAAGTTCCAGATCGCCCACCAGATCGGTTTGGTGCAGCACTCGCCCCTGCTCGATGAACTGACCCGGAGCGAGGCGACCCTGACCGCCGACAGCTCCCGGGGGCTGGCCCGCATCGCCCTGGCCAACTACTTCGCCGGCGCGGTGGTCATGCCCTACGAGCGCTTCATCGACGAAGTGCGCCGCACCCGCTACGACATCGACCTGCTGGAGAACCGCTTCGGCGCCAGCTTCGAACAGGTCTGTCACCGGCTGACGACCCTGCGCAAGCAAGGCAACGAGGGAATCCCGTTCCACCTGGTGCGGGCGGACGTCGCCGGAAACATCTCCAAGCGCTTCAGCTCATCGGGTATCAAGCTCTCCCGCTTCGGCGCCTGCCCCCGCTGGAACCTGCACACCACCTTCCTCACGCCGGGGACCATCACCAAGCAGCTCTCGGAGATGCCCGACGGCGCGGTCTACTTCTGCGTCGCCCGCACCGTGGCCAAGGGAGCCCGGGGCTACCAGGCGCCCAAGGCGATCCAGGCGATCACCCTGGGCTGCGAGGTGCGCCACGCCAAGCGGATGGTCTACGCCGACGCCGTCGACGTCGATCAGAAGGACGCGCTGGTCCCGATCGGCACCACCTGCCGCCTGTGCGACCGGGACGACTGCGAGCAGCGGGCCTTCCCGCGGCTCCAGGTGCCGCTGCAGGTCGACGAGAACCTGCGCGGGGTGTCCTTCTACGCCCCTCCCGCAGGCGAAGGCTCCTAAGGCCCCACGAACTCCCCGACTCGGCATCGGACCGGCCGATTACGCACTTGCGTCACAAAGTACGAAGATCTTCGTTGACATCTACGAAGCAGTTCGTAATACTGGGCCTGGGAGGAAGCATGAGTCTGCCGAAACCGACCGAGGCCGAACTGGAGATCCTGAGCGTGCTGTGGGAGGAAAGCCCCGCCACCGTGCGCCGGGTCCACGATCTGCTCGCCGCCCGGGGCCGCGAAAGCGGCTACACGACCGTACTGAAGCTGATGCAGATCATGGTCGGCAAGGGGCTCTTGGAACGGGACGAAAGCCGGCGAACCCACACCTACACGCCGGCAAGGACTCCGCGGGTCACCCGCAAGGCGCTGGTCGACGACCTGATGCAGCGCGCCTTTTCCGGCTCCGCCGGACAGTTGGCGCTGCATGCCCTCTCCGCGCGCAAGGCCAGTCCCGAAGAGATCGACGAGATCCGGCGGCTGCTGGACAGCATGGAAAAGAAAGGAGGCGGCAAATGAACGAATGGATCCTGCGCATCACCGCCGCCCTGTCCACGGCGCTGTGGGCCTTCCTGCTCCAGGGCCTGGTCATCGGACTGGCCTACGCCCTGCTGCGGCAGATGACCGCCAACCCACGGCTGCGCTACGCCGCGGGGGTGGCCGCGCTGATCTCCATGCCCCTTACGGTAGCCATCACCGCCCTCATCGCGGGACTCGGGAACGGCGGCACCGCGGCGCCGCTCCAGGGGGGGCTGCCTCAGGGCGGACCATCCTGGATCTTCGCCATCTGGCTGCTGGGAGAACTGGTGCTGGGCGTGCGCTGGGCCGGGGGCTGGTGGCTGCTCCAACGCCTGAGCCGGGCGGCGTCCGACGAGGTGCCCCTCCGCTGGCGCCGGGCCGCAACCTCCCTTGCCGGCTCTCTCGATATCCGCGGCAGGCTGCGCCTGCGCGTTTCCGACCAGGTCGCCACCCCCTTCGTCTTCGGCTGGCTGCGCCCGGTGCTGATCCTGCCCAGGAGCCTCGAGGCGGCGGTGGGGTTCGACGGAGTGCGCGCGCTGCTGGCCCATGAGTTGGCGCACATCGCGCGCCACGACACCCGGGTGCTGGCCCTGCAGCGCCTGGTCGAAACGCTCCTGTTCTATCACCCGGTTTGCTGGTGGATCTCGCGCAAGGTCACCGACGACCGGGAGTACTGCACGGACGACCTCGCCGTGGACATCCTAGGCAACCGGCAGGTCTACGCCCGGGCCCTCGCGGCCCTCGAAGCATCTCGCTCGGACGGACCGACCCTCGCGGTCGCCGCCCACGGAGGAAACCTGATGTCCCGATTGCTCCGACTGACCCAGAACGATCGCCCGGCACCTGCCGGGCCCTTCGCTCCCCTGCTGCTGGCCGGCGGCTTCGCCGCGGTCCTGCTCGCCGGCACCCTCGTAGCCACACCACTTGCCCAGGAGATCGACATTCCCTGGCTGCCTGAATCGGTCGCTCGCTGGAACCCGCTGTTCGAACAGGCTGCGGTGGAGCACGGCGTCGACGCCGAACTGCTGGCGATCATGGCGCTGCTCGAGTCCAAGGGGAATCCGGATGCGGTCAGCTACCTGGGCGCCACCGGCATCATGCAGGTCCTGCCTTCGACGGCGGAGATCATCGCCAAGAAACGCGGCATGAAGCTGGAACCCGGCCAGCTCGCCGACCCGGCGACCAACATTGATCTGGCGGCCTGGTACCTGGCCAAGCATCAGCAGGA
Source organism: Acidobacteria bacterium Mor1 (assembly GCA_001664505.1). GTDB lineage: Bacteria > Acidobacteriota > Polarisedimenticolia > Polarisedimenticolales > Polarisedimenticolaceae > Mor1. The sequence continues at coordinate 210,072 of CP011806.1, read as the reverse complement.
GTTCGTCAGCGACGACCCGCTGCAGCAGGTCGAGTGGCTGGCCGCGGCCTACAACGGCGGCGAGGGTGCCCTACGCCGGCACCTCCAGGACGGTACGCCTCTCTCCGCCGAGACCGATCGCTACCGTCAGATGGTCCGCAGCATGTGGGCCGCCCGGGACGAGGAGAACGCTCCGGGTCTCAAGCGCCGCGTGCTCCGGGAAGTGAAGCCCCGGGTGCAGCAAACCCACTAGCCGCCCCTCCTAAAGCAGCCGGCAATTCCGTCGGCTGCAGCTCACCCTGCCGGTCACGGTAACGAGATCGTGATCGGCAGCGGTGAGCCGCCGGAAGAGCGCGACAAGCACGCGTCTCCCCGCTCGACTCATCGGCGATGACGGAAACGGCCGTTGCGAGCGGTTCGTTTCGCCTCGTACATCGGTATCGACTTCGAAACGGCAGCCTCTGTCAGGCGCCCAGGAGACGAACCGATGCGACAACGCAACGAAGCCTGGAACGAATCCGGTCAGACTTTCCGTTGGGCCGGGTGGCACATCGAGACCACCAAGCCGGCCAAGATCAAACTGGCCTACGGCGACGCGCGACTGGAAGAGCTGCGCCGGGACCGGCTGGAGCGCGAAGCCCAGACCAAGCGCAGCATCCTCGGACGGCTGCGCGGCAAGCTGACCGAACGGATCAGCGCCCGCGGCTGAACTTCTTCGCCTCGGCCCGCACCTCGGGATGCACCCCGGGTGCGAGGATCAACTCGCGAATCTTCCCGAGCGAGAGGTTGACGATCCGTCTCTTGACCTCGTGGCGCGGTGCCTTGGGGTGCTTGCAGAAGTTGAACAGGATCTCGTCGTCCTCGATCCACTCCCGCTTCTTCCCCACCGCCAGCAGAATCGGCGTGGTCAGCCGCGCATCCCGGGTCAACACCCGCACGTGGGGAATCTGTAGGCGTGGGTTCTTCAGCAACCGGGTGACGACCACCGGGTTACCCTCCTTGAGCAGCGCGTCGATCTCGGGACCCTCGGCCTGCATCGCCAACATCAGCTTCTGATCGGTCGGACGGCCGCGAAGCTGCTGCTCCAGGGACTTCGTTCCTTCCCGCACCGCCCGGCGAATCGACTCGACGATCGAGCCGTCCCGGGTCCCGTCGACCATGCGGTCCAATCGATCCCGCAGCGCCGGGGTGAGGTCCTTGAGCATCACCCCTACCCCGGGCTCGCCCTCATAGACGGCGTTCCCCGGAGGGAAGGCCACGGCGATCTCGGCTCGAACGGTGAAGGGTTCTTCGTAGCGGGTCGCACGAAACGTGAGCGTCCCCTCGGTGCGGGGCTCCAGGATCAACTCCGTCGGCAAGAACACCCCGGCCTGGGACAGGTCGGCGATGAACTCCTTGGCCGTGAAACGGGTGCCACCGAATTCGGCCTGAACGGGAGTGCCGGTTCGCACATGGCGACCGGGGGCATCGACTTCGGGAAGACTCAAGACGGAACCTCCTCGCGGGAGGCCCCTCGCCTCAGCCGAGCCGGGCGGTCAGGGTACGGATCGCACGCTGTGCCCGGTCCAGCCTCGGGTTGCTTCCCGCACGCTCGACCTGTTGAACGTAGATCCTGAAGTCTTCCAGTGCACGCGGGTAGTCCCCGCCGGCCATCAGGGCCTCGGCCCGGGCAAAACGGGCCTCGGAATAGGCCGGATCCCGCTCCACGGCGGTATCCAGCGCGGCCAGGGAGGCGACCCGGTCCCCCTGCTGCTGCTGAAGCCGGGCTTCGGCCAGATCGGCCCAGGGGTTTCCGGGCAGGCGGCGCCGGTAGATGCCCAGGGCGTCGGCGGCCTCACCGGGACGCCCCGTCGCCAGGTAGACCTCGAACAGCCCAGCGTAGAGCCGGGGATCCTCGTCGCCACCCGAAGAGGCATCTCCCGAGGAGGCCACGGCCAACGCCTCGTTGAGCACGAACTCCGCCCGGTCCCAACGCCCGGTGTCGATCTCGAGATACGCGACCCACCAGCCCAACCTGGGAACCCACAGACCGCCGCCCAGTTCACGGGCCCGGGACAGCAGCGAGTCAGCCTGAGCGCGACCGCTGCGATTCTGCATGCGCAACGAGGCCTCGAGAACCAGCGGCAGCGGATTGCCCGGATGGGCAGCGGTCAAGGGAGCGATCCGTTCGAGGTTGGCGTTCAGGCCGCGATCGGACGTGAGCAGAGCTCGAGCCAACCAGATCCAGAGGTAGTCCGGTTCCGGGTTCTCCACCAGGGACGCGATCACGAGGTCGATGCGGCCTTCGATCTCGCCCCGGTACTGCAACGCGAGTCCGTGGGACTCCAACCGCGCCTGCCGCCCCAGGGATTCGGTCAGGGCCGGATCCAGCAGCCCCGCCGCCGGGTCCGGGCCGGCTTCCAGGTAGCTGGACTCCCGGTCGAGCAACTCGATCTCCCAGGGCTCCAGGCGGTTGCGCGCGGCCAGCGCACGATCGACCTCGCGACGCCGCATCACCGTACCTTCGTAGGGCCACTGGAGCTGTTCCAGCAGCTGGCTGCGCAAACGTCTCGCCTGGGCGAACTCGCCGTCCAGCGACAGCGCCTCGTCGACTGCGTCGAGGGCGGTCCACTCCTTGCCCTGGTGGCGTGCGGTGATCGCCCGGACGAAGAGCTGGGCCGCCCGGGGCGACCAGGTCATCGGCGCGCTGCGGAGCTGCTTGTAGCTGCGCTGGAAGCGCGCCGTCGACGACTGCACCGAAAAGAGGAACGCCTCGACGTCGGAGGCGACCTTGCCCTCCAATCCGTCGGGCACCGTGCCGTCTCCGTGCAGCGGATAGCCGAAGGCCTGCTGCAGGCTCCCGTCGCCACCGAGCAGACTGACCTGGACCGCCGGCTCGACCGCCGAGGTATCCCCGGTCATCCAGCGCAGGGTGTAGTCCGCCTGGGGGCTGATCCAGTCCACCGCGGGAAGCGCGCTGCCGCGTGAGAGCGCGCGCTCGACCTGAGCGTCCGGTTGCACCCGCGCCGGGCTGGACATCTCGCTCAGGTGTCGGGCCAACTCCCGGGCATAGTCATGTTCCAGCGTTCCGGCGCGGGCGTCGACCAGCGGCAGGATCGCCAGGTCGTAACCGGCTCCACGGCCGCCGCGGGACGGGACGTCCAGTTGACGCCAAACCGCGAAGGCACCGACCACACCGACCAGCGCCAGTGCGGCCACGCCGAGAAGAATCCGCAGCCGGCCGGTGGAGGGATCGACCCGGGCGCGAGCGCGGCGCAGGTCCTCCTCGCCCAGCGCCTCGGCATCGAGCGCCGCCGAGATCTCGGCAGCCCGGGGCCGTTCCCGCGCGTCGGCGAGGCTCGTGCGCCGCAACACATCGGCGAGGGTGTCGGAGATGCCCGTCCCCTTGTCGCCGGACGGAAGAAAGCCGCGGAGGACTTCACCGAGGGTGGCCACGTCGGCCGCACGCATCACGTCGTCGTCGTCGGCAACCTCATCCACCGCCAGCGGCCAGGTGCCGAGCCCGGTCAGCTTGACGTGACCGCTGGGCGAAACCCGGAACCGTTCGGCGCGCAGGTCGCCGTGGCACAAGCCCGCCGCGTGGAGCGCCGAGACCGCCTCGGCCGCCTCCATCGCCACCCGCAGCAGTTCGGCCAAGGGGCGCCGTTCGGCGTCGGCCCATGCGCCGAGGGTCGCGCCAAGCACCGGCTCGCGAACTACGGCGATGCCGCCGGGAAGATCGGTGCGCACCTCGAGGGTCGCCTCGAAGAACGGATGGCGCGCCTCCCGTACCGCGTTCAACTCGCGAACGAGGCGCATCCGCCGCCCTTCGGCGATGGCGTCGGCTGCAATGATCTCGAGGAAGACTTCCCGGGCGCCGGTGGTGTCCTCGGCGCGCCAGAGCGCACCACCGCAGCGCTCGCCGATCGGTTCGATCAGGCGATAGTGTGCGATCAACTGCCCGGCTACGGCCTGCATCGCTCCCTCCACCCCATGGAATGGCGCGCGTTCAACGATTCAGTCTAAACGCGTGATCGCAGGTGGATCAAGACGTGGCAGGTCGTTTTGACACAGTCCCATAGGGGAACGGTTGCGAAACCGTTGCCGTTTGGCCAATGGGTGTCAGTTGCTCGGAAACGGCCGCATTGTCCTTGAACCGGACAATCGCGTGCCTCACATTTTCTGCATGCCCCATACCCATGACCAGACCCAAGGAACCACGGCGGAGCGTCCCGTACGGGCGCAACCCTTCGGCGCGCCCCACATCTTCGTGCTGGCGGTGGTGGAAGGGTCGGACCTGACCCAGACCTATCGGCTGTCGCGCAGCGAGTCGATCATCGGTCGGTCCGATGCCTGCGCGATCCGGATCGACGACGAGCAGATCAGCAAGCGTCACTGCAAGATCCGGATCGAAGGTGGGGTCTGCACGCTCCACGATCTGGAGAGCACCAACGGAACCGAACTCAACGGCCGGCCGTTCCGCCGCGGCACCGCCCACCGCTTGCGGCACCTGGACGAGATCCGCCTCGGCGGCACCCGGCTGGTGCTGCTCAGCGGTCGCTACAACCCCTGATCTGCCGGCGAATCCGTGGAGAGATCCGGTCCGGATCCAGCTGCGGAACACCCCCCACATCGCACCAGCGCCGATAGGCGGCGCAGGCGTCGTCGCCCCGGTCATAGGCCACGTAGACGAAGGTCAGGCCCCGCCAGAGACTCGAACGCTCGGCGGAGGTGCCCTGCCGCTCCACCACCCGTTCCATCTGCCGGAACGCATCGAAGGCCTGTTCGTACCGGCCGGCCTCGTAGTCTTCCATCGCCCGGTCCAAGCGGGGAGCGAAACGAGCTTTCTTCGCGGGCTTCGTGGAAGCCTTGTTCGACGCTGCTTTCGGAGCGGCCTTCGCCGGGGCCGGCGAAGGAACCTTGCGTGAGGTGGCCGCGCGCCGCTCACCTCGCTCTAGGGGCACGAAGTCCATCATCGGAATGCGGAGCTCGGCGCCGACCGCGAGGCGCCGGGGATCGTCGATACCGTTGAATCCAGCCAGGACCTCGGCGAACACAGAGGATCCCATGAAGCGCTCGGCCAACCGGTCCAGGGTCTCGCCCCGACGCAGCCGGTGTTCCTTGACCACCGGGAAGACGATCTCCTGGCCGACCTGAAGCGGCGCCCGGGGAGATAGCCCGTTGAGCCGGGCGACGGTCTCGTAGGCCGCCCCCTGACCCAGGTAGCGACTGGCCAGAGCGGACCAGGTATCCCCCGCCCGCACCCGGTGCCGTGGACAAAACGGCACCTTCAACCGTTCACCCGCGGACAGCCTGGTCGATGAGCGGCCGTTGTAGATCAACAGCGCGTCGGTCGCCCGGAAAGAGCCGTAGTAGATCTTCGCGATCTTCGACGCCGAGTCTCCTGCGGACACCAGATGGATCTTCTCCATGGCACAGAGCGGAATCGCCAGCAAGGCGATTCCGGCCGCGAGGATCCAACGTGCGATCGCTCTCATCTCCCCCCCTCCCCGAAGCTGTGGGCCAGAGTGACCTGTTCCCCGGCGGCCAGTTCGACCTCCGCTTCGTAGATGCCGTAAGTCGGATGGTGGAACACCACCCGGTGGCGCCCGGCCGGGATCCGCAACGGAGCTGCCCGTGGGGTCGTGACCTTCCAGCGGTCGTCGACCACCACCTCCGCCCAGGGCCGAGCCACCAGCAGCAGGGCGCCCGCGGGCACCGGCGGAGCGATGACCGAAGAGTCGAGGACGATCTCGGCGGGAACCAGCAACGTCGGCGTGACCCAGGGGCGCGCGGCGACCACCGGTTCGATGGAGGGCACCGCGTCCCCGTTCGTATCGTTCGCCTCGGATAGAGGCGTCGGGGAAACCACTGCTGTCGAGGCGGGCTCCGCGGCGACCACCTCCGGGTTCCCGGCCCCGCGGCCCGCAGTGAACTGCATGGCCAGCAGGCAGGCTCCCACCGCGCAAGCCGCCGTCGCCGGCACCCAGCGCGGCACCCCGCGCCGAACCGGCTTGCGCTTGACCGCGGTGCGGCGTTCGCTCAGCTCGAAGACCTCTTCGTTCCACAGATACTCGGCGATCTCCCGGCGACAGTCCGCCGCCGAGACCCGGCCGAGATGCCGCTCCAGGGTGCGGCGCAACGCGGTGGCGGAGGGGGGCCTGCGTCCCGGCCGGGCCCGCAGGCAGTGACGGATCAGCCGGGCCATCCAGCGGGGTACCTTCCGCACCGCCCGCCGCGGAGAGACGAACCGTTCGAACTGGATCCGCTCCAGCAGGGTGTCCGTCGAGTCCTCCGACGACTCGCGAAACGGCGGGTAGCCCACCACCATCTCGTAGAGCACGATGCCGAAGGAGAACAGGTCGGTGCGATAGTCGACCCGCTCGCCCTGCATCTGCTCGGGGGACATGTAGGGCACCGACCCCAGCATGGTGCCCGGCCGGGTCAAACCAGGAGCGCGGCCCTCCTGGGCGATGCCGAAGTCGGCGATCTTGACCTCACCGCTGGAGCCGACCAGCACGTTGGCCGGCTTGATGTCCCGGTGAATGATGCCTTCGGCGTGGATCCCTTCGAGCCCACGCACCATCTCGAGGGCGATCAGCGCAGCGATGTCCGGATCGATCCGCCGCAGCTTGGTCAACACACTGCTGAGGTCGCGGCCGTCGACGAACTCCTGGGCGATGTAGTGCCCGCCCCGGGAGACGAAACAGTCGTAGACCGCGACCACGTTCTGGTGATGCACCGCCGCGGCGGCCCGGGCCTCGCGCTCGAAACGTTCGACGATCGACGGGTCCGCCTGAAGCTCGGGGCGCATCCGTTTGAGCACGGCCATCCGGGTCAGCGCCGGCTGGCGGGCCAGATAGACCACCCCCATGCCGCCCTGCCCGATCTCGCGCAGAACCTCGTAGTTGCCCAGCCGCTTGGGCGGGCGCACCGCTGCCCGGGGAGTTCCCACGTCAGCCTCCGGCCTCGGTCCCGGTCAGCCTTCGTCGGTCAGCTCGTAGACGTCCGGCTCGATCTCGGCGTCCTCGATCACGAGCTGAAACACCGTGTGGCCGATCTCGAAGCGATCGCCGTCGGATAGATCGCCGACCTGGACCCGTACGCCGTTGACCAGCACGCCGTTGGTGCTGCCCAGGTCTCGCACGCGGAACCCCTGTTCCGCGTACTCCACCGCGACGTGTTGCCGGGACATCTCCGGGTCGTCGAAGGCTACGTCGACACTGGGCCCACGGCCGACGACCACGACCCCTTGATCCAACGGGTACTCGACCCCCGCCGAGCGTCCCTCGACGGCGACGATCTTGGCCTGATGCTCCGCAAGAAAGACCTGGAACCCGTCCCGTTCCTCACGATGCGTCCTGCGTGTGTGTCCGTCTCGCATGCTGCTCCTCATGGTTGGTCCGAGCACAACTCTCCACGAGGCAACGTTCGGGCGCGCCGCGACAGGGGTCAAGGGCGTTCGGAAACACGCAAAACGTGATCGGTAAGCGCGTGAAGGTGAGTCAGTTAGCGCAGCGGGTCACGATTCCGTCGGGTCGCGATTCGGCCCGCCCGCCGACGCCGATCCCCGGGCGCGTGGGCTTATTGAAGGTATTCAGGAATCCGGAACTCCCCGCGCCACGCGGGTTTTCGGGTCGGCAAAGGGAGCCAGGGCCGGGTGATGCAGGCTGGTGCGGAACTCGACGATCTCGTAGCGGGCCAGCCCACGAACGATGAACGGATCGTGGGACATGATCTCGTCGAGATCCTCCCGGCTCGGGGCCACCGCGAGGATCACGCCCCCCTCCCGGGGCACCTTGCGCCCCGAGGCCAGGAACACCCCGGCGGCATAGCAACGTTCGAGGAACGCGACGTGATCCCGCATCGCAGCGTCGATCGCCTCGAGGGGCTCCACGTAGTCGAGCAGGATCACGTACATGGCAATTCCACCAAAACGAGACACCATCTCACGAATCTGCGAGTCCGCACTTGCGGGGCGACTGTAGCCCTTGTTGACGCTAGGGTCGATACTTTGCGCCGGCCTTCTCCAAGTATTGCTTCCAGCGCTCGATCATACGTTCCACGCTCCCTTCCCGGTTTCCCTGATCGCCCTCATTGGGCATGTAGTACACGATACTCGCGATTTCCTCTGGGTATCCGAAGTCGGCGTAAGCGTCGGCCACCCTTTCCAGTGGATCATCGAATTCATCTCGGTGGGCGTAGATCCAGGCGAGCACCAGGAACATCCACTTCTGACGGGTTTGCTCTTCGGAGCCCCTGGCTTCTGCCTGGGCCAACCGATCCACCGCCCTCGAGATTGAACTCCCTGGGTGTGCCTCGGCAACCTCGAGCAAGTCCGCGGACGGTTTCGCCTCGCAGGCGACCTGTTCCACAGCGAACTCGATCGCAGCATCAGAGTCCATGATGTCGTGGTCCAACCCGAACTTGATTTCTCGCCACGTCAGCTTGATCCGTTCGCGAATGAACGGGTGAATCAAGCGCACCTTGATTAGCTCCATGACCTCACTCGGGTTTCTCAACCGACCCCGCTGGTGCTCCCTCGACCGGTCCAACCCCCAGCGGACGCGGCCGGACCCAGATCCAGCTGGCCAGGACCGCGGCGCCGAAGAGGGTGTAGCACAGGGTGAAGACCCACTGAGGCGCCTGGTAGAACAGCAGGCGGTCGAACCAGTGGGCGATGAAGCTGCCGGCGTAGGTTGCGTCCCCTGCCCGGTCCCGTAGCGACATCTCGAGGATCGTCAGCGGGCAGATCACGCCGATCCAGGCCTGGATCACCACGATCCCGATGGCAACCAGGTGGCACAGCCGAAAACGTGGGTTGCGTACCCAGCTCCAGCCCAGCGGGCCGCCGATCAAGATCAGGATCAACCCGAACACGACGAAAGCGACGAAGGCGACGTGGACGTAGAGGGTCAGATCGGCCAACAGCCGGTACAGGGTCGCACTCACCGGGCGCCGTTCCCGCCGCGGAACCAACCGCGCACCCGCACACCGGCCAACAGTACCGCGCCTCCCAGGCCTCCGAGCATTAGATCCCGCATCATGTTGGCCGGGTCGGTCTGGATCCGGGTTCCGCGGAACAGATCAGAGCCGAGTTCCCCCGCCTCCCAGAACACCGCCACCGCCAGGGTCGCACCGAGGGCGATCAGGTCGCGGGCCAACGCGCTGGGGTTGCCGAGGAACCCCGGGTCTCGCCGACAGCCGTACCAGACGAAGTAGGCCATGGCCACGCCACCGGAAAAATGTGCGATGGGATCCACCACCGGTTCGTGGCCGAAGCGGGCCCCGGCGATCTCGTGGCCGACCAGGACCAGCAGCAGCGCCCACCCGGCGCCGCGCACGGTGCGCATCAAGAGAGTCAGGGCTTGTCTCACGGTCCCTCCTTGCTTGCTTCGAGCCTAACCCGAAGCAACCGGACGCGCGAACCGGCCGGAGGGATGCGCCGTCGCCCCTGGACTAGCCGCCGGCGGCGGTGAGCGGCTTCAGCGCCTCGGAAACCGCCCTGGACTCCGCGAAGGTGCGGCGGAACTCCTCGGGAGCGAGGCTCTGGGCACCGTCGGACCAGGCGGCGCTCGGGTCCGGGTGCATTTCGATGATCAGGCCGTCGCACCCGGCAGCCACTGCGGCCCGGCTGGCCGAGCGGACCAGGCTGGCCTTGCCCGTGGCATGGCTCGGATCGACGATCACCGGCAGGTGGGTCAGCTCCCGCAGCGAAGGCACCGCGTTGATGTCCAGGGTGTTGCGGGTATAGGTCTCGAAGGTGCGGATGCCCCGCTCGCAGAGCATCACGTACGGGTTGCCCTGGGACAGGATGTACTCGGCGCTGAGCAGCAGTTCCTTCAGCGTCGACATCATGCCCCGCTTGAGCATCACCGGCGTGCGCGTGCGTCCCACCGCATGCAGCAGATTGAAGTTGTGCATGTTGCGGGTGCCGATCTGCAGGATGTCGGTGTACTCGCAGACCATCTCGACCTGCTCGATGGCCATCACCTCGGTGATGATGGCAAGGCCGGTCTCTTCCCGGGCCGCCGCCAGGTATTTGAGGCCGTCCTCGGCCAGACCCTGGAAGCTGTAGGGAGAACTGCGGGGCTTGAAGGCGCCTCCGCGCAACACCTGGCCGCCTGCGTCCTTGACCATGTGGGCGCACTCGAGGATCTGATCCTTCGACTCCACCGAACAGGGGCCACCCATCAACACCAGGTCGTCGCCGCCGATCCGGAGTTCCCGGACCGGGATCTCGGTGCGTTCGGTGCGGAACTCCCTGCTGGCCAGGCGGTAGGGGTGGGACATCGCCTTGACCTGTTCGACGCCGGGGAGCCCCCGCAGCGCGGCAGGTTCGATGCCCCGCATGTCACCGGACAGGCCGACAAGGATCTGACCCTGTTGTTCGGAGACGTGACTGGAGAGTCCCAGAGAGCGAGCCCGGCGCACGATGTAGTCGATGTCGCGCTCCGACGCCCCGTTCTGCATGACGACGATCATGACCCGGCTCCCTATTCCAAGTTGCGATGATCCTTGAAGCGGCGGGCCTTGAGGTCGAAACGCGGTAGCGTGCCGAAGGGTACCGGCTCGACCCGCACCCGGAGGCCCAGGGCGTTGCGCATCTCCTTGGACACCGCAGCGGCGACCTCGCCCGGCTCACCCTTGCTGATCTCGACCCGCATCTCCATGTCGTCGAGATTGCCCTTGCGATACACATCGACGGCGAACTCACCGACCTCGGGGAAGCGGCGCACGATGTTCTCGATGGAGCTGGGGAAGACGTTGATTCCCCGCACGATCAGCACGTCGTCGGCCCGGCCGATCACGCCGCCGTCGAGGCGCCGGAAGCTGCGGCCGCACGGGCACTCGTCGGGATGGATCTTGACCCGGTCACCGGTGCGGTAGCGCAGCACCGGCATGCCCACCCGGCCGAGGTTGGTCACCACCAACTCCCCTTCTTCGGCCGGTTCACCGGTTTGCGGGTCGAGCACCTCGAAGATGAACTCCCCTTCGTTGAGGTGCAGCCCGGACTGGCACTGGCATTCGAAGCCCCAGGCACCGACCTCGGTCGCGCCGGCGTGGTCGTAGGTGCGGGCGTTCCAGGCGGTCTCGATACGTTGGCGGGTCGCCGGCAACCCGGCGCCCGGCTCGCCGGCCTGGATCGTGACGTTCACGTTGGAGTTGGCGATGTCGATGTTCTCTTGCTCGGCTACCTCGGCCAGATGCAGCGCGTAGGTCGGCGTACAGACCAGCACGGAGATGTCGTAGGTCAGGATCGCCTTGGCCCGCTGGTAGGAGGACATGCCGCCTCCGGGGATCGACAGCGCCCCGATCCGCTGCGCCCCCTGATAGCCGGCCCAGAAGCCGATGAAGGGGCCGAAGGAGAAGGCGAAGAAGATGCGGTCTCGCGAGGTGACTCCGGCTCCGGTGAGTACCGTCGCCCAGCAGCGTGCCCACCAGGCCCAGCTCTCCTCGGTGTCGAGGCAGCGCAGGGGCTCGCCGGTGGTGCCCGAGGTCTGGTGGATCTTGGTGTAGGTGTCCCGCTCGAAGGTCAGGTTGGTGCCGTAGGGCTCGTTGTCCCGCTGGTCCTTGGACAGCTCCTGCTTGCTGGTGAGCGGCAGGTGCCGCAGGTCGTCGAGGGTGCGTATCTCATCGGGGCTGCGCAGACCCGCTTCGCCGAGCTTCTTGCGGTAGAAGGCGTTGGACTCGAGGATCGGCTCCAGCATCAACTGCAGCTTCCGCAGCTGGATCTGCTCCAGCGCCTCGCGCCCCAACGTCTCGATGAAGGGATCGAGGTACCGGGTCTTCACCCGCGATTCGGCTTTGGGGGTCGGCATCGTCTCGCCCTCTAGTGATGGGATGGGAGGTTGTCGGCCCCCATCGGGAACTTCTCGGTGATCATCATGATCGGCTTGCCGCCGGTGACGATGCGGTAGGTGCGGCTGATGAACTCACCGTCGCACACCTTGCGCACCTCGTCGGGCAGCTCATCGACCCGCTCCCGGCCGTACCAGAGCACGTCCCGGCGGGTCTCCATGTCCCGGGCGTTGAGCATCCGCCCGATACTCTCACCCTGGATATCGAGCTTGTTGCGCACTTCCCCGACCACCCGGTCGAGCACCACCAGCGACTGGGCATAGGCCCAGAAGTGGCGGCTGTACCGTCCGCGAAGCATGACCTGCCGGGCGGCGACGGTGGTGCCCGCCGGGATCTCGAGCCAGGGGTGGTCCCCGCGGAGCTGCCGCTCCTGCTGCTCCAGGCGCACCACCTCCACCGGTTCCATGGTGTAGGCCTCGATGAACTTGGTGACGGTGCCGTCGATGACCAGCAGGGCGCGCTGGAAGGGGCTGAGGGTTCGCAGGTTCACCTGACCCAATTCGGCCGGCCGCTCGGTCTGAGCGGTCAGCAGATCATCGACCGGGTCGAAGCCGTTTTCGAAGGCCATGGCGATCCTATTCGGAACCAGAAAGCTCAGAGGCAGAACATACGTTGGCCGGCCCAACCGTCAACCCGGGCCCCCGGGTCCGGATCGGCCTCCTCGCGCCCGTTCGGCCCGGATGTTAAGGTCCCTCGTCGCCGAAAACCGCCCCAGGACGGCAGGCCCGGAGCCCGCAGCAGCGGCCGGGAAGGCGCCACGAAGGAGGATCTCGATGAAATCGTCCCTGAAACCGAGCTACGTCGCAGCCACGACGCTCCTTTCCATACTGCTCCTTGCCGGTTGCACCGGCGGTGGAGACACCTCCTCCCACGGTAGCTCCGGCGACGCCGCTCACGGTGCGAGCGACATCGAGGCCCGGGTGGCCCAGTTCGCCAGGACCGAGATGGCGCTGGATCTGTCGGGGCTCCCCGAGAGCGAGCGCACCGCCCTGGGACACCTGGTCGCCGCCGGACGGCTGATGGACGAGATCTTCCTGCGCCAGGTCTCCCCGGACAACCCGGCCATGCGCGATGAGCTCGCCGCCGCAGGCGGACCGGCCTACGAGTACTTCCTGATCAACTTCGGCCCCTGGGACCGGCTGCCGTCCGCGAGCGGCCACGAATCCGAGGCCTTCATCGGCGACACCGAACGCCCCGCCGGCGCCGGCTACTACCCCGCCGACATCACCGCCGAGGAGTTCAATGCCTACGTCGAGGCCCATCCCGATCAGGCCGACGCCCTGAAGAACCTGTTCACCCTGGTGCGGCGGGACGGCGACGCGCTGAAGGCGATCCCCTACTCCGAAGCCTACGCCGAGCACCTCGAGCCGGCGGCGGCTCACCTGCGAGCCGCGGCGGCGGCGACGACCAACGCCTCGCTCAAGAAGTTCCTGGAGAGCCGCGCAGCGGCCTTCATGTCCGACGACTACTTTCAGAGCGACATGGACTGGATGGACCTGGAGTCCCAGGTCGAGGTCACCATCGGGCCCTACGAGGTTTACGAGGACAAGCTGTTCGCCTACAAGGCGGCCTTCGAGGCCTTCGTCACCGTGGATATCCCCGAGGAGTCGGCGGAGCTGGCGCGCTTCAAGTCGCTGCTGCCCTGGCTCGAGCGCAACCTGCCCATCGACGACAAGTACAAGAACATGAACCGGGGCACCGACAGCCCGATCCGGGTCGTCGACGTGGTCTTCGCCGGCGGCGATACCAAGTCCGGCGTGCAGACCATCGCCTTCAACCTGCCCAACGATGAAAAGGTCCGCGAGGCCAAGGGCTCGAAGAAGGTCCTGCTGCGCAACCACATCAACGCCAAGTACGAGCAGTTGCTGGTGCCGATCGCCCAGCGGACCCTGACCGCCGAAGACGCCGCCCGGGTCGACGCCGGCCAGTTCCTCAGCCAGGTGCTGCACCACGAGCTGAGCCACGGCCTGGGGCCGGGCAAGCTGGTCCTCGACGGCCGGGAGACCGAGGTGCGTCTGGAGCTCAAGGAGCTCTACTCCACCCTGGAAGAGGCCAAGGCGGATGTGATGGGGATCTACAACACCCTCGCCCTGGTCGAGAAGGGAGACATGCCCCAGTCGGTGATGGAGCACCTGGAACCGACCTTCGTCGCCGGCCTGTTCCGCTCGGCGCGGTTCGGCGTCCACGAGGCGCATGGGCAGGGCACCGTGGCGCAGTTCAACTACCTGCTGGAGAAGGGCGCCCTCGTGGTCGATGCCGACGGCAAGTTCGGCATCGTCAGCGAGAAGTTCCCCGGCGCCATGCGGGACCTGCTTCACGAGATGCTGATGCTGCAGGCGAACGGCGACTACGACGGGACCAAGGCGTTCCTCGACAAGTACGGCAAGGCCAGCGCCGAGCTGATCGCGGCGATCGACCGGCTGAGCGATCTGCCGGTGGACATCCGGCCGATCTACGTTACGGCCGACGCCATGGAAACCCCGGCGCTCTAGGAGCGCCGCCGTCCCTCGAGTCCCACGGGCACGGCTCTCGCCGGCGCTCTAGGAGCTCGGGTCACCGCCGACATGCTCGGCGATGCGGGAGGCGATCCAATGGAGCCCCGAGCGGGTGAAGTGGATCCCGTCGGGCAGGAACATCTCCTGCGGGTCGGGCAAGCGGTCCGCCTCGGCAGCCAGGTCGAGGAGTTCCCAGCCCTGGTCGGCGGCGACCTCACGAACGATGGCGTTGTAGGCGTCGTGGAGTTCCAGTACCGACGCGGTGTCTCGCGCCTGCCCCATCTGCACCAGCCGGTCGGGAACGCCGAGCCGGCGGTGGGATGCTGGTGCGGTGATCAACACCACCCGGCTCCCCTCGCCCGCGACGGTGCGGCCGATCTCGGTCAGGTTCTGCCGGTACTCGGTCTGGCTGACCCGGGGCCGATCGGTCGGCGACTCGGGCCTGGGCATACGCCGTTCGGCGATCCACTGCCCGACCCGGCTTGCGTCGATGAAGGCGGTCAGGGCTCCGGTGGTGCGATAGCGTGCGGCCTTCTCCGCGTCCGGCTCCCCCCAGGCTAGCCAGTGATCGTTCCAACCGAAATAGATCAGGGAGACGTCCGGCTCCAACCCTTCGCTCCAGCGTCCGGCCAGCACCCTCCCCTGGTACGAGGTGTAGCCCGAGACACCGAGATTGATCGCGTCGTACTCTCCGTCCCCCCCCTGGCGTAGATAGGCCGCCACCCCTTCGGGGAAACCCTGCTGGGTGCAGGAGTCGCCGAAGAAGACAAGCCGCGTGACCCCCGCCGGCTTGGGCAGCACCCAGTCGCTTCCGATGAAACCCTGCCGGTTGACCCCCTCGAGGGTGCGTGGCAACGCCCAGAAGAGCTCCGGGTCCCGCTCGAACTGGGTGAACAGCTCGGGGCGTGGGTAACCGAACTGGATCCCACCCTGGACATCGTGACGATAGCCGGCGAGTCGCAGCGCGACTTCGGGGCCGGCGGCGAACAGCACCACCGTGGTCAGGCTGACGAGCCAACCGGCAGCGGCGGGGGTTGCAGAGCGAACCAGACCGAACCCGGCGACGGCGCAAACAGCCAGCGCCGCGGTCAACGGCCAGGCCCCGTCCTCGGGGCGGACCACGTTCAGGGCCAGCAGCATCAGCAGCGGCAGGAGCATCAGCAGCAACAGAACCCGGCGCGGCCCCTTGCCGGGGGTTTTCGAGACGCTCCCGGCTCGATTGGCGCTTCCCATCGGGCTGCATGATAAGCGGATGCAGGGATTCCCGCCCACGGATCGATAACTGACCGAACCCGGCGACGCCCGTCACCCCGAGAGTCGCCTCAATTCGGAGGTATGTCGTGTCGATCCATCGCATTCCCGGCGCCCCGGCGCTCTGGACCGTTCTACTGCTCGCCGTCGCGATAATGGCCCCGGTCGCCGCCCAGGACGATCCCGACGAGGAGATCTACCACCTGTTCGCCGATCCGAGGGACCGCGCGGCCCGGGAAGCGACCCTGCTCGACATGGACATCGACAATCGGGGCTTCACCGTCATGGCCTTCGTGGAGGACAGCTACTACCAGCCCCGCGTTCTGGTGGTCAGCCAGGACCCCACCGGCCGCTGGCAGGAGCTCAGCAGTTTCATGCCGCCGGCGAACCGGGGCAAGATCGTCGATCTGGCGGTCGCCGTGGGGTCGGATCTGGAAACCCAGGGCAACAACAGAGCGTTCGTCGTGGTGCAGTACGAGGCGGTGCCCGGTAGCCAGGAACATCTCGAGCTATACAACGGCCCGGTGGACACCCCCTGGCCCCGGGGCCCCAAGGGGGTCGGATTCGCCTCGGTGCTGCCGGAGAATGCGACCTCCCCTGCGGTCGCCGCCGACCCGTCGATCGCGGTGATCCCCCGCTTCCCCGGCAACTTCCGCGAGTACGCCGTGGGCATCACCTGGACCAAACGGACCGGAGGCCCCGAGGGCGAACGCGGGGTGATGCTCACGCTGTTCGAAAACGAGATCGACCGCCGCTTCAACCCGCCCGTGCGCTACTGGAGCTACGCAACCCACGCGATCAGCGGTCCCAGCGCCCAGGTTCCCGCCGTGCAGGGGGACTACTTCGGCCGCGCCAGCCTGACTGCCGACTTCAACAATGGCCTTTGGGCAGCCGCTCTGGACGATACCCAGGCGGGCCACATCACCGTGATCAGCGGCCGGCTCCACGGCACGCCGTTCAAACAGCCGGTCGGGCAGGCCGAGGTCTTCACCACGCCGACCGGCCTGCACCACCCGACGCTGCTGGCCAAGGACGGCGAGACATCGCTGACCGCCCTCGGCCGGGCCAATCGCGGCGGCTTTGCTCTGGAATGGTTCTTCGGCGTGCTCTGGCAGCCCGGATCGTTCATCGGCCTTCCGACCATTCACGACACCTGCCGTTCGAAGGCGGACATCGCCGCAGTGCGCGGAGATGGATTCGTCACCGCCGACTGCCGCAACGGCGAAGGCTGGGCGGTGCACGCCTTCCAGGGGGAGCGGGATGATCCCGGCTTCGTCATGCCCCAGGTATGGGTCAACGACCTCGCCGCGACTCCCGGAGAACCCCGGGTGGTGCTGCGGCCCAACCGCACCGCGATCTACGGCTGGACCACCGGAAACGCCGTGCCATACGGGGCGGGACCGCCGAGCAAGGCGCTCTACATCGATCCCTGACTCTCAACCCCGAGAGTGGAGTCGCGGCACCGCACAACTCATGGCGTGCGGTGTCGCGGCTCCGTCTCGATGATTCCCTACCCCTTCGCTCGCGTCGCCGTGATGTGGCCCACACCTTCGATCCAGGTCTTCCCGCCGTCGTAGCTGCGGTCCTTGCGCCACTTCCAGCCGTCTTCGCCGATGTCGTAGAAAGTGTTGCGGTCGACGAAGGCGCCGCGCGGATCTTTGCCCTCGCCTCCGGTCATCACCATGGTGTCCCCCACCTGCTCCGAACGGTAGTACTTCCACTGCAGCGTGCCCTGGGGTAGCCAGCGGTTGTCCCAGACTCCGCTCGACCGATTGAACGAGCGGATGTTGGTGCCGTGCATCTTCCGCCCGCCGGGCAACTCGCTGACCCACAGGTCCTGGATCGCCCAACCGTCGAGGATGTACCAGCCGCTCCAGGTGGCGCTCCCCTCGATGTAGCCGTCAGGACCGAGAAACCGGGTGGCGCAGTCCCAACTGCCGATCAGGAAACCGTACTGGTCGGTCTCGGCGGGCGCATCGGGGTGCGGCTCATTGCGTGGCTCCTCGGCCCAGGCAGACGGAGCCAACAGTGCCGCGGCAATCAAACACGATGACAGAAAGCGTCGCCCGCCCATTCGAACCTCCTTTGCGCCCCTGCCCGGGTCTACGGCCGGCACAGCGAAGAGTTCTGCGCCCCGGCCTAGCGACTCCCCCTGACCCAGACCGCCACCGCCAGGCCGGCCAGGGTCACCGCACCGCCCAGCCACTCCAACGGCCGGATATCGAAGACGAACACCGTCGGCAGCAACAGCGAGAACAGGTACTTGGACGAGGTGGTCAGCGGCGGGTTGAGGAACACGGTGAACCCCACCGTCGACGCCGGCAGGAAGCGCAGCAGCCAGGTCCAGATGGCGAAGCCGAGCACCGTGCAGGGAACGGCGAGAAACAGGAGTGCGCCCCAGCCGGTGGCGTCCAGTGCGGCTGCCTGGCGCAGCGGCTCGTTGCCGGTCAACGGAATCAACGGCAGCGCCAGCAGGGTCCCCACCGCGGTACAAAGGTAGGTCCAGACCAGCATCGGAATGCGTCCGGCCAGCGGTTTGCTGATCACCGAGAACACCGACCAGCAGAGGGGCGCCCCGGCGGTGACCGCGATCAGCAGCGGATAGGCCTCCACGTCTCCACTCTTGGCCGAAGCGATCAGCCCCATGCCCGTCACCGAGATCAAGAAGCCGGCGACCCGGCGCAGCGTCAGTCGTTCCGCCAGGAACACCGCCGCCATCAACATCACGAACAGCGGCACAAGCGCAGTGGTCAGGGCGGCGATCGGAGCCGGCACGCCGTGCTGCTGCCCGTAGTAGAGAGCCAGGTTGTAGCCGGGTACCGTCAGCACGCCGCAGAACAGGACCCTCAGCGGGTGCTTCCGCAGGATGTCCCAGGCCTCCCGGCGCCGATACAGGCAGTAGGCGCCGCAGATCAGACCGGCGGGGATGAAACGCAGGACGGTCAGGCCGATCCAGTCGGTTCGCGGGGCGGCCTCGTCGGCGCCCAACAGGTAGCCGATGGCGATGAAGCTGTTGCTCCAGACCAGGAACAGCACGAGGGCCACCAGGACCAGAACCGGAGTGCTCGGGCGGCTGACCATGGGCGGCAGGCTATCAGAGGCGCCTGATCAAGACCGGCTGTTCTCGGCGGTGACATTCGGGATTGTCCTGCTCCGGGCGAGCCCCCGGCCGTGGACTTGGGCTATGGTGCGCAGCACCCGGCCGACGTCGCGGCCGGACCCGCTTAAGGCCCCCTCCATGCCCGAGACGATTGCCATCAAGCGCGAGCTGGGACCGATGCTCCGTCTCGGGGTGCCGGTCGCCCTGGGCGAACTGGCCTGGATCGCCATGTCCACCGTCGACACCCTGATGGTCGGACAGCTCGGAGCCGAAGCGTTGGGTGCCGTGAGTCTCGGCCGTTTCGCCTTCATGTCCATCGGTGTGTTCGGCATCGGCATGCTGCTTGGGCTCGACAGCCTGGTCTCCCAGGCCTTCGGCGCAGGGCGGTTCGGCCAGTGCGGACACTGGTTGCGCAAGGCGCTGCTGCTGACGGCGATCGTCGCTCCCCTGCTGTGGCTCGCGGTGATGGGAGCGCTACGCGGCATTCTGGCCATGGACATCGACCCGGGGGTGGCGACCGAACTCCGGCGCTACGGCCCGGCGATCGGGTTCGCCATGGTGCCGCTCCTGGTCTACACCGCCCTGCGGCGCTACCTGCAGGCGATCAACCGGGTGCGGCCGGTCATGTTGGCCCTGATCAGCGCCAACATCGTCAACGTGCTCGGCAACTGGGCGCTGATTCACGGCAAGCTCGGCATGCCCGCCCTGGGTGTCGCCGGCGCCGCCTGGTCGACGGCGATCTCGATGAGCTACATGGCGGCGTTTCTCGGCCTGGCCCTCTACCTCGAACACCGCAGCGAGCCTGCGCTGTTGCGCCGGCCGGCCCCCTTCACACCCGATTCCATGGGCGCGCTGGTGCGGGTGGGCCTGCCCGCGGCGATCTACGTGACCCTGGAGGTCGGCGCCTTCGGCATGGCGACGCTGATGGCGGGGCATCTGGAACCGGCAGCCCTGGCTGCCCACCAGATCGCGATCGTGGTGGCCAGCACCACCTACATGGTGCCCCTGGGCCTCTCCTCGGCGGCGGCGGTGCGGGTCGGTCACGCCGTGGGCCGCAGGGATGCCGGGGGTGCCGACGTCGCCGGCTGGACCGCGATGGCCATCGCCGGCGGGTTCATGGCCCTCGCCGCGGTCGTGCTGTTCGCGATACCGAGAACCATCGCCGGCTGGTTCACTCCCGACCTGGCGGTTCGGGAGATCTCGGTCGGTTTGCTCTACGTGGCCGCGCTGTTTCAGCTCTCCGACGGCGTTTGCGTCGCCGCCATCGGCGCGCTGCGCGGCGCGGGCGACACCCGCACACCGATGATCTGGAACCTGCTCGGCTACTGGGTGCTGGCGCTGCCGTTGGCGTGGATCCTGGCCTTCCGGCTGGATAGCGGTGCGTTCGGCATCTGGACCGGCCTCTGCGCCGGGATGATCCTGATCTCGGTGGTGATGGTCCGGACCTGGCGGCAGCTCACGGCGCGGCTGGCGATCGAACTCGCCGCACCGCGCCGGGACTGACCTGCCCTACGTCCCGCACGGGACCCTAGTTGCCGGACCCACCCGACGCAACGGCGTCCCCCGCTTCCTCGGGGTACAGCACACCCTGGACGTAGTTCTCCTTGTCCAGGTAGCGCAGGGCCATCTGCTTCATCCGTTCGGCCGTCACCGACTGGACCAGCTCGTCGTACTTCAGGATCCACCGCGGATCGTCGCCGTAGGTGTAGTAGTAGTCCAGGTTGCCCAGCCAGAAACCGTTTTCCTTGAGCTGGGTCTCGCGGCCGCGGATCTGCGCCTCCTTGACCTTGTCCACGTATTCCTGTCCGACCCCCTCGGTGCGCATCCGGTCGACCTCGGCAAACACCGCCCGGGTCATCGCCTCGACGTTCTCCGGGGCACAGCCGAAGGAGACGGTCACCGAGTAGCGCTGCTGCGGGCGGCGGGAAATACTGCCGCGCACGCTCACGCCGTAGGTACCGCCCATGTCCTCGCGCAGGATCTCCCGCAGCCGGATCTGCATCGCCTCGGCCAGGGAGCGCAGCCCATGGGACTCCTTGAAGCTGTACTCCGCATCGCCGTTGAAGGTGATGCGCACGCTGCTCTTGGGCTCGAGCCCCTTGCGCACCTCGAAGTCGACCACTCCCTTCGGGGTCGAGACGCCGACGTCCCGCCACTGCTCCTTGCGCCCCGCCGCCGGCAGGCCGCCCAGCCACTTGGCCACCGGCGCTTCGATCTCGGCAGGGTCGAAGTTGCCCACCAGGGTGAAGACGAAGTCCCCTGCATCCTTGAAACGGTCCCGATAGATGGCGAAGGCACGCTCGACGTCGATCTGCTCCAGGGTCTCCACCGTCGGCGGCTTGCGCCGCAGGTGCCCCTGAGACAGGACCTCGCCGTATTTGTCGCCGAAGACCGTCTCGGGACGGGCATCCCGGTTGACCAGGCTGCTGTGCATCCGGGACATCCAGGCCCGGATCGCCTCGTCGTCCCGCCGCGGCGCGGTGATGTTGAGATAGACGAGCTGCAGCATGGTCACGAAATCCTGGGGCGACGCCGACCCGCGCACCCCCTCTTCCAGCTCGCCGAGATAGGCCCGGGCGCCGGCGACCTTGCCGGCCAACGCCTTCTCCAGTTCGACCTGGCTGAACTCTCCTAGTCCGCCGACCCCCGCCAGGCTGCCGGCATAGGAGGCCGAGGTGTAGGCCGCGTCATCGACCAACGACGTACCGCCGGGGCTCGACCCGGCGATCAGGATCTGGTCGTTGTTGAAGTCGGTGGGTTTGAGCACCACCTGAACCCCGTTGGACAGGCCCCAGACCGTCACGCCGAGCTCGTCGATCCGGTCCCGGCTCACGACCGTTCCGCCCTGCGGCGGATTCGAGACCAGCGGCTGATCCTTGACCTTGTCCTCGTAGGCGGCGATCTGCCGCTTGCGGGCGTTGTCGAACACCGCCAGCAGGTCACCCTTGCTCGGCCAGACCAGTCCGTCTTTCTCGGGACCGCTCACGGCAATGACCCGGTTCTCGTCGGAGATCAGTTCCCGTGAAAGGGTGTTGACCTCGTCGAGGGTGATGGTCGGCAGGAACTCACGAACCATCTCCAGTTCCACCGCGATTCCGGGCATCGACTCCTGCTCGAGGAAGTGGCGCAGGATCTCGTTGGCGAATCGCTGAGAGCGCTGCTTGTCCCGCTCCCGGTAGGCCTGCTCGAAGCCCCGCAGCAGCTGCTTCTTGGTGCGCTCCAGTTCGCCGGTGGTGAAGCCGTGACGAGTGACCCGCTCGGCCTCGACCAGCAGCGTCTCGAGCCCACGCTCGACGCCCCCCTCCTCGACCGCGGCTACCTGGAAATAGAACTCCGAGGAGCGGGAGAAGGAAGCCGCGCCGGCCCCGGCAAACAGGAACGGCGGATCCGCCTGCTGACGCAGCTCGTCGAGGCGCGCGTTGAACATGCTGGCGTAGAGACCCTCGACCAGCGAGCTGCGGTAGGACTCACGGCTGTCCGAGGACTTGCGCGGCCCCTTGGTCACTACCTGCACCTGGGTGTTGGTCATCTCCGGGTCGGTCTCGATGGAGACCAGGGTTTCGGCGTGACCGGGAACCGGGTACTCCTCCCGGGGCCGCGGTTTCCTGGGGTTCTTCAGATCGCTGAAGCGCGCCTTGATCGTCTTTTCCATCTCCGCCGGATCGAGATCGCCGACGGCGATGATCGCCATCAGGTCCGGCCGGTACCAGTCCCGGTAGAAGCGCTCCAGAGCCGATGCCGGGGCCTCCTTCAGGATCTCGGTCTTGCCGATCGGCAGCCGCTCGGCATAGCGGGAGCCGTGGAACAACATCGGGAACTGCTTGTCCTGGATCCGCGCCGCGGCGCCACGCCCGAGGCGCCACTCCTCGAGAACCACACCCCGTTCCTTGTCGACCTCCTCAGGATCGAAGGTCACGCCGCTGGCCCAGTCGTGGAGGATCAACCAGGCGGTGTCGAGAATCTCGGGATCGTCGGTCGGCAGCTCCAGCATGTAGACGGTCTCGTCGAAGCTGGTGTAGGCGTTGACGTCGGGGCCGAAACGCATGCCGATCTTCTCGAGGAAGTCGACCAGCTCCTGCTTCTCGAAGTTCTCGGTGCCGTTGAACGCCATGTGCTCGAGGAAGTGGGCCAGGCCCTGTTGATCCTCGTCTTCCTGGATCGAGCCGGCGTTGACGGCCAACCACAGATCCACCCGGTCCTCGGGTTTCCCGTTGGGCCGCAGGTAGTAGGTCAGGCCGTTGTCCAGCTTGCCCATGGTCACCGCGGGATCCAACGGCAGCGCCGGACCGCTCGGGTCCGCGGGCGCCGCGGGCGCGACGGCCTCGGCCGGTTCCGTGGCGCTCTCGGCAGGATCGGCACCGGGCTGGCTCAGCAACCGGTTGGTGTTCCGGTCGACACTGCAACCGGCACAGACGATCAGGGCCAGCAGCACCAGGCCGATCAGCAGACGGGGGGCGGGGGCACGCATATGGACTCCTCCGAGAATGGCAGCGATCGCGGATCCCTATTCTAACGTGGCGCGACCGCCACGTCGTCCAGGATCGAGGCGATGCGAGGGTCGATCCAACTCTCCATCGCCCCGTTTTGCAAGAACGCCACGTGGCCGCCCCGGTCCTGGATGTCCAGGTCGATCCGCGGGTGCTCTCCCAGAGGCGCAAAGTCACCGACGGGAATGACCGGGTCGTCCCGGGAGGTGATGATCCGGGCGGGCACGTCGAGGGCCGCCAGGCGGTCGCCGGCGATCGAGTAGCCGCGGAAGTAGGCGTCGGCGCTGGGGAAGTCCCCGAACCGGCTGACCAGCGCCTCGGTCATCTCGTTGAGCGAGGTCATCGGCGCGATCTCGTCGAAGGGGAACAGATCCGGGAACAGCTCCGACTTGCGCCGCAGGGACCGGCGCCACTTCTCGACGTAGTAGCGTTCGTAGAACGAGGGCCCGTTCTCGAGGGCGATCAGGGTGGTCGGCGGATGCACCACCGGATTCACCGCCACCACCTGTTCGAGCCCGATCCGGGTGCCGGCGTCGGCCGCGACCCGCAAGGCGAAGTTGCCGCCGAGAGAAAACCCGACGACGAAACGCGGCCCCTGTCCGAACCGCTCCAGCGCCTGCTCCACGCCGTCGATGACCTCGCCGAGCCGGCAGGAGTGAAAGAGCTCCCGGTTCAGTTCATGAGTCCCGCCGTGATCCCGGAACAGGAGACGGAAGATCCGGTAGCCCCGATCCCGCAGGAGGGTCCCGCAGCTCAGCATGTAGTTGGAGACCTCGGTCCCCTCCCAGCCATGCAGCAGGACCACGGTGCCCCTACAGCTGCCGTTCGCCTCGTTGAGGAAGCCCTTGAGACGAATGCCGTCCCGGCACTCCAGCAAGTGCGCCTCGGCCCCCGGGTCCAGGGGTGCCCGGCGGCGCAACACCCGCTTCTTGCGGAAGTCGCTGCTGCCCAGGATGGTCTGCAGGTGCGGACTGCGCAGCCACCAGGAGGGACGGAAGATCGGATCGACGGTCATGAGCGCACATCATGACATGACCTCCGAATCCTGCAGCCCCTGTGGCCGGGCGCCTACTTGACCCTGAAGGTGACCCGCGGCGTCTCGACCGCTCGACGCTCCCCGGGCATCCGCACCCGGGCGTAGACCTCGTGCTCCCCCGGAGTCAACGGCCAGGAGTAGCCCCCCTCGTCGCCACTCGTGCGGGCCACCGCCTTGCGGTCGACGTACCAGACGATCCGGGCTCCGGGGGTCGGCTCTTCCAGCTCCAGGGGCAGCGCCTCGAGCTCGTCGGGAATACGCGGGTCCATGGCGACGTGCATGCCCTGGGTCGGCCGGGCCACCCTCGGGAACTTCGGGCGCCGGGCCGCGCCTGCGTGGCGCTGGTCGCCGTGGAGTCCGCACTCGCGGTGAGGCGCGTGATCTTCCCGGAAGTACTCGGTCATCACGGAACATCCCCGCCCCGGCGGGCGGCCGCTATGCCGACATATCTTGCGCTCCACCAGCTGCCGGTCCAGCGGCAGCCCCGCCTCGCCGTCACGGCGGCGCAACTCGGCGAAGACACCGCGCAGCACCAGTGCAGGCCCGATCGAACCGGTGACCCCGCGCATCTCCTGGCGGTCCAGGTTGCCCAACCAGACACCAACGGTGTGCCGGTCGGAGAACCCGATCGCCCAGGCGTCCCGATAGTCGTTGGAGGTACCGGTCTTGACCGCGGTCTGCACCGGGAAGTCCAGCACGCCCCCCTGCCCGAACTCCAGGCTGCGGGCGTCGGGATCCGACAGGATGTGGCCGATCAACGACGCCACCGCCGGATCGAACACCTCCCGGGTTTCGGCCGCCCGGGAGTCGCGATCTCCGACCTCCCGCAGCGGACGCCAGATGCCGCCGCGAGCCAGGGTCGCGTAGGCCTCGACCAGTTCCCGCAGCGTGACCTCACCGTTGCCCAGAGCCAGGCCGTCGCCGTAGACCTCGGGCCCTTCGGTCAGCGACCGAAACCCCGCCTCGCGCAAACGCTCGAGCAGGGGCGCCGTGCCGACCTGCCCCAGGGCACGCACCGCCGGCACGTTCAGCGAGCTGGCCAGTGCCGATCGCA
The DNA here is from genome assembly GCA_001664505.1 of Acidobacteria bacterium Mor1. Classification (GTDB taxonomy): domain Bacteria; phylum Acidobacteriota; class Polarisedimenticolia; order Polarisedimenticolales; family Polarisedimenticolaceae; genus Mor1. The sequence continues at coordinate 184,829 of CP011806.1, read as the reverse complement.
GGCGCAGCGGCCCGTGGTAGCTCCGGCTGTAGTTGCGGAAGGCGTGAAGCCCGTTGCCCACCGCCGATTCGAGGGGGCTGTCGTCGATCAACGTCGCGGCGGTCCAGCCTTGCTCCAACGCCATGGCGTAGACGAACGGCTTCAACGTCGAGCCCGGCTGTCTCGGCGTCAATACGGCGTCGATGTCGCGGGTATCTTCGGCGCGCCCCACCCCCTCGGCGTTGACCCAGGCGAGCACCTCGTCCCGTCGATGATCCACGACCAGCACCGCGCCGTCAGTCACGCCCCGGGGCTTCAACAGCTCCACCTGATGCTGCAGCAGGCCGGCGACCTCCCGCTGCAGGGGCACGTCCAGGGTCGACCGCACCGCCCCTGCGTGCTCTTCCCGCTGGTCCAGCGCCCGGCGCACGAAATGCGGCGCCTCCAGCTCCAGCTCATGCTCCCGGGTGACCAGCTGCGGCTCGATGGCGGCCCGGTATCCCGCTTCGTCGAGCAGCCCCCGCTCACGCATGGCGTCGGCCAACCGTTTGATGGTCGGATCCAGGGTCGGATGCTGTTTCCGTGGATCGAGCCGGGAGGGACTGCGCACCAGCACCGCCAGGGTCAGCATCTCCTTGACGCTCAAGGTCTCGAGGTCCCGATCGAAGTAGTAGCGGGCCGCCTGGACCACCCCGCGGCGCTGCCCACCGAAGGGCACCTGGTTCAGATAGAACTCGAGGATCGCCCCCTTGCCGAAGCGGCGCTCCAGACGCCTAGCCTCGAAGCCCTCCAGCCAGCGGGCCCAGACGCTGCGGGTGCGCGGGTTCAGAATCCGCGCACTCTGTTCGGTGATGGTGCTGGCGCCCCGCACCGGGCCGCCGGCCATCACGTTCTGCCAGGCTGCCGAGAAGCGGGCCTGCCAGTCGGGACCGTTGTGCTCGTAGAAGCGCCGATCCTCGGCGACCAGGAACGCCTGGCGCAGCGTGTCCGGCACCGCGTAGAGCGGCACCACGTCGTGGACGTTCCAGCGGTTCTCGTAGGTCGACGAGAGGCGCCGGCCGTCCCGGGCCTCGACGATCGGATGGGTCGCGCTCCCGGCCGGGCCCGGAAGCTGACGGGGCGCCGGATGAATCGACACCCAGGTCGCCAGGATGAACAGCAGCAGGAAACCGGCGCAGCCGATCCCGGCGAAGTGGAGAAGTCGACGAAGCTCGTTGCCGCGGATCTTCATCGTGCACCTCCCTCGACCACTTCGAGGGTCCTGAGCGGGCCCTTACCGTAGACGTCGGGAGCGTACATCTCCTCGGCGTGGGTCGGCATCGCCCGGAAGCTACCGGGAGCGATCGCCTGGGCGACATAGGACAGGTGGTAGCGGCCCGCCGGCAGGTAGTCCGAGTAGAAGACCGCCCGGTCATGGCCCAGCTCCCGGTGGTAGAAACTCCACCGAGTGGACTCGTAGAAGCACCAGTCGTCGTGACGGTAGAAGAACGCGTCGGACGGGTAGTGCTCTTCAGCCTTGTCGGCGTCGAACTGTGATGCGGTGGCCAGGTCACGGTTGACCGGTTCCAGGCCTCCCGGAATCGGGTCATCCACCACGAGGAAGTGCCTCGGCGCAGGAAGGGAGACGTAGAGGTCCACCCGAACCAGCTCGCCCCGGGCCACCTCGGCGGAATCGTCCAGCAGGATCCAGCGCCCGTCCCGTTCGACGCTGTACTCCCGGTGAACCTCGACTCCCGCCATCACCGGATCCCTGGGCGGGTTCTTCAGCGCGTACTGCATCCGCAGGGCGTAATACAGCCGCCCCCGGCCCTTGCGCTCGATCTGCAGTTCCGTTTCCCGACCGGCATCCCCGTCACGGATCGGGCGCTCGAACTGCACCGAAGCCCCGCGGTAACCCTCGAGGGACGCCCTGCCGAGGGACTTCTTCCCTAGCTTGACCCGCACCCGGTACTTGGGATCGACCTGCTCGAAGGCACGGGAATAGTCCACCAGCGCGTTCATGCAGAAGACGTTCTCCTGGGTGTTCTCCCAGCGGTCCCGGGCAGACCGCGCGGCGACCAACGCCTTCACCATCTTGAACGGGATGCCGTCGGCGCCCGCCTCGCGTAAGGCCTCGACAGGACGCCGGGCAAGCGCGCTCAGCACGGCGCACTGGGTGCGGTTGGAGCTGTGCAGGATTCGGGCGTAGCCGTTGTCCAGTTGCTCCTGCAGCGTGAGCTTGCCGCCGGTCTCGTTGGCGTGGGACAGGATCTGATCCTGAAGCCGGGTGGCGAAGGGTTCGTCGTTCAGAGCCTGCAGCGCCTGCAGGTAATGGGCCTTGCCGAAGAGGTCCATTCGGTCGGCGTGATGGCGATAGCGCCGCAGATCGTCCAGGGTCAGCTTGCCCGTGGGCGCCAGCGCCGCCAGGGCCACCGCCCGAACCGTCGAGGACATGCCCGCGGAGTAGAAACCCGGAAACACATCCCTACGCAACAGCCGCAGCAGATAGTCGTGGAGCTTCTCGGTGACCCCCGGCGGCACGGTGTACCCCCGTTCTTCCAGCCAGCCGAAGGCCAGTGCCGTGTAGGCGCTGAGGTAGGCGCTGGCGTAGCGATCTTCCGCCACGTAGTAGGCCATGCCCCCGCCTGGAGTCTGATGATCGGCCGCCAGGTCCAGGGTCTTCTGGGTCAGATCATCCCCGCCTACCCAAACGAAGTCCGGGGGCAGGTATTCACGCAGCGACCGGTAGTGCGCCGCCATCACCCCCTTGGTCAGCTTCTGCTCCCAACAGTGGTAGGGATAGCGGCGGATGTAGTCGAAGGCTCCTTCGACGCCGCTGATCACCGTGGGACTCAGCTCCACCTGCAGCGACCCCACATCGGTGCGGATGCCGTCGGGATACCGAACCGCCTCGAGCACCTGCTCCTCGACGGTCGTGCCGTAGCTGGCTCCGGTGTCGATGGAGTGAGCCGGCAACACCGGAACGGTGGCCACCAGTCCGTCGGCGTCGAGGGAATCTCCGGCGGTGACCGAGAACTCGATCTCTCCTTCCCGCTCCCCCGCCGCGACCGACAGCGAAACGTCGTACCGTTTGTAGGGTGCGGCGACCAGCGTCTCTCGGGTGATCGAGGCCGGTTCCGTCACCGCACCGCGAGCCTCGGCGCGCACCTCGATCTCGCGTTCGGCTTCGGTACGGTTCATCACCGTGAAACGGGCGGTAAAGCGATCCCCTTCGGAGACCTGATTGGGCAGCGCCGGACGAATCTCCGTCGGACGGTTGACCTTGAAGCTCCCCTGCCCCAACCCGAAGCGATCGCTCGCCGTGGCGCCGACGACCAGCACACGCCACCCCGTCAGGTTGTCGGGAACCTCGAAGCGCACCACGGTCTTGCCCTCGGCGTCGACCTCGACCGCCGGGTTCCAGTAGGCGACGAAGCGGAAGTCGCTGCGCATCGACGGATCGGGACCGCCGCCGCCGCCCGGGTTGGCGCCCTTCTGCTCGAACTTCTGGATCCCGATCAGCCGCAACAACGTGTTGTAGTTCCAGAGGTCCAACGCCCGCAGCTCGTAGAAGTTGCGGTAGGGATCGAAGCTGTCTGTGCCGCCGGCCACAAGGTCGAGCACCGCCTCGTCCAGGACCGCCACCGCCAGCTGCACCGGCTCCCGGTTACCCCGTCGCGGTGAGGCCTCGATCTCGACGGTGACCTCCTCCCCGGGCTTGTAGACCTCCCGGTCGGCCCGGGCCTCGATGGCCAACTCCTTGAAAGGATCCCGCACCTCGGTACGGGCGTAGCCGATGCGGAAGGCGGGTTTGCCCAGGTCGACGTTCCCATCCGCCGGCGCATCCGTCACTCGCGGCGAGACCACCACCACCGACAGGTAGAAGCCGGGCAAATAGTCCTTCTTGATCGGGACCTCGATCACCGCCGTGCTGTCCTCGAGGACCTGGGTCCAGTGATCGATGACGCCGTAGCGTTCGACAGAGATCAACGCGGTGGCGCCGGGGAAGGGGTTCTTGACCAGATAGCGGGCGGTATCCCCGACCTTCAGCGACCCGGCCTCGGGCAGCACATCGAGATGGTGTCCCGGGCGCTCTTCCCACAGTACGTAGCCACTCCCGGCCGCCCAGCGGTGCAGCACCGACTTCACCCCGTGACCGTCGCTGTCTTCGAGGCTGGCGCTAATGCGGTAGTAGCCGGGCCCGTCGGGAGTGAAACGGCACTCAACGGCCTCGGCCGCAGAGGTCAGATCGCAACGATCCGCCTCGACCCAGCGGTGTTCGTAGCGGGTGGTATAGGCGTTACCCGCTCCCTTGACCCGCGCCGCCTTGGTCTCCCGGTGTTCGACGATCACCTCGACCGGATGGCCCTCGACCAGGGCGCCCGCGGCGTCGGCGACCAGCACATCGACCTCCGCCGGAGTCCCGGCCTGCAGCACCCAGTCCTGCTGCCGTAACCCCGGGAAGCGGTCCCGGGCCGCGTAGCGGGCCTGGCTGCGGGAGGTCACGTACTTGCCGCGGTCGTCCCGCACCGCACTCTCGACGGTCAGGGTGCCGAAGATGACCGCATCGGTGCGCACCTCGAACTCGGTCATGACCCGGCCCTGCCCATCGAGCCGGCCTTCGCTGCGATGCACGGTCTCGGGACGGGAGTAGCCGGTGTCGAAGAAGAACCCCTCGGCCCGCGGGTCGTCGACCTCGAAGGCGGAAGCCCGCACCTGGGCGGTGACCCGGGTCGGAGCATCAACGTAGGGGCCGCCGGCATGGAGCGCGGCCGAGGTGTCGACCCGAACCCGGTCTCCCGCCTGGTAGCGCTCTCCGTCGAGATCCCCATGGACCTTGAACGGCGACGGGGTGAAGTCGGTGACCAACACCCGCAGCGGTTGCCAGGAGCGGTCGTCGGTGTAGTCCGCGCTCAGTTCGAAGACGTACCAGCCGAGGGTCGCGCTCTCGGGCAGCTTCAACTCACCGGACAGGCTGCCGAAGGGGTCCAGCACCAGATCGTCCCGCTGCTGCACCGGTTTACCCAGAGGATCGCGGATCGTCAGGGAGTAGTTGCCGGGAAGCGCCGGCCTCAGGGTCTCGTTGCCCTCCTCGCGAACGTAAAGCTTGTACTGCAGGGTATCGCCGGCCCGATAGACCCCCTGGGCGGTGAAGCCCCAGGCCTCGATATGGCCGTGGCGCTTGGCGGCGTTCTCGGGAATCCAGCTCTCCCCCACGCCCTGGCCACGCACCCGGAAGTCGTTGCCGAGAGGCAGCAACGCCATCGAGCGGTCCCGGGTCACCTGGACGAACAGATGGGCGTCGGAGTGCTGTTTCCAGTAGCGCAGGTAGAGCCGCTCCGGATCGATCTGCTCCGTTCCGGCCAGGATCGCGAAACCCTGATCGTCGGTGACCGCCTCGAAGCCGACCGGCTCCATACCCTGGAGGGTCGACAGCGGCGCCCTCATCAACTCGACCCGTGCACCGGACACCGGTTTGCCGGTCTGCATGTCGGTGACCCAGACCAGCGAGTTGTAATGGCCGAGCTTGACGTGAACCTGGAAGGGGGTGACCTGGGTGAAGAACCACTGCCCCTCGTGCCGGGAGCCGTCGGTTTTCGGCGTCGAGCGAATCCGCCCGGTCACCGCACCGCCCCCTTCACCCAGGAGTTCCCGCACCTTTATCGGGTGTCGATAGGCGACGTTGCGTACCTCGGGCAGCTCACGGTCCCCTTCAAGCCAGGGCCCGGTACCGTCGACGGTGTGCACCCGGTGTTTGAGATGAAGCTGCGCGAGGTTCGTGACCACCACCGGCAGGTGGGTCTCGACATCGGATTCCAGCACCGAGACGGTGTGGTTCAGCCGCAGGCGCGGGCGGCGGTTGTTGGTGCGGAAGACGAAGTCCATCCCGCCGGCGAGACCGCGACCGAATTCATCCTGAAGCGCTCCCGCTGCGGCTCGCAGACGATAGAGTTCGTCGGCCCGCAGGACCTGCGGGAGGTAGATCCCGTACTCGTGGTCGCGGCGGATCCCGTAGAGCGACGACCCCAGGTGCATCCCGGCCCAGGGATCCCGGTCTTCGCCTCCGGTAAGGTCCGGATCGACGCCGAGGCCGGTTCGCAGCGTTTCCAGCGTCGGCGGCGCGCTGAAGAGTAGTTCGACCCCGCTCAACGGATCACAGCGGCGCTTCTCCAGGTCTCCCTGATCGAGGAACATCCTGCTGGAGCGCCCCTTGTTCCGGCAGGAGATACCGAGAAAACGGAACTCGGGGAAGGTACTGAAGCGGGCCAGGTTCTCCTCGTCGTCGCTCGGCAACTCCCCTTCCCGGGACAGGATTCCCGGCAGGGTGCGCAGATCGTAGCGACGGTCGATTGCAAGTGGAGTCTCGGGGCGCACCCGGAAGGAGGTATCGGAACCTTCCACGCGCTCGACCAGGCAGCGGACCCGGTTGCCGCCGGTTTCGAACACCACCCCTTCGGGAAGGCTCTCCTCATCGACCGGCTGATTGAAGGTCAAACGCACCACCGGCTGCCCCGGGCCCTCCCAGCGCTCGAACCAGTGATGCCTCACCTCCGGCCGCCGGGTGGCGAAGCGATGCACCACCTGTTCGGGCAGGGTCGATCCATCCAGCGCAGCCCATCCGGGTGCGACCTGCACGGTGTAGCGAGTCGCCGGACGCAGCGGTCGGTCCTCGGAGAGCTCACAGGAGAGCGCCGAGGTACTGATCCAGCGCCAGGCACAGCCGGGATCCGGGCTGATCCGCACCGGCACCTCGTCGCTGCGCCGGTCCATCCGGCCCAACGGCACCATCGCCCGATCGAACTGGAGCACGATCTGGCGGCCGACCTCCGCGGATTCTCCGGACGGGGTGACCCGCAACAGCCGCAGGGATTCCTCGGCCCATGCGCCGCCGCCGAACAGCAGTGCCGCCAGGGCCAGCGCCACTCGGACGTGTCGCCTCGGCCACACCTGTGTCCCGGCGTCACGGTCGTGAGTCCGTTTCCATCGAATCATCGGCGCTCTCCCTTCGCGATTCGGCCAATCGTGACAGATCTCACCCCTGGATAGAGCATCTTCCGTGCCGGATCCGCGATCGGGGAAGCGCCGCCCCACACCATGGGTAGAATGGTCGAGTCTCGACGCATCGATCCGTCCGTCGGATCCGCGTCACCCGGGGGGCACCGAGGGATCGATGAACGACGCGCGCCGCAAGGACTCCGGACGCTTCCTGCGTCTCGCTCCGCTGCTACTGCTGCTGGTCGTGGCCGGGGGCTACGGGCTCTGGTACCTGTTGTCCCGCGGCGAGCCGACCCCGGACCCGGCGGAGACCGCCGAAGCAGGCGACGGCCTCTCGGACCCGATTCAGCCCGAGGACGCGCCGGAGTTGTTGATCCCCGACCCGGGGTGGACCGAGTTACTCGGCACGCCTCCGGCCTGGCCCTTCGATCAGACCCCCGACTGCCGCCGCTCGGTCGAGGAGCTCCAGCGGATCTGCCGGCGTATCGACAGCCGGTTGGCCGAACAGTCCCGGGCGGTGCCACCCCAGGGCACCTTCGCCATGCTCACCGGGCTCGCCGCCGATCTCGAGGCTCGGCCGCCGGAGGTCGAGGGCCTGATGCAGAACGTCGACCGCCTGCGTGGCAACGTTGCGCACCTGTTCCGGGTGCTTGGCGGCGAGCGGCTCTACGAGACCCGCGACCTGATTCGGGATAACCCGGAGTTCCTGGAACCGCTGACCCTGGCGCTCTACGACTGGACCCGGTCCGGCGACAGCTGCGAGGGCAACCTGCCGGCACCGCCCAACTTCTCGTCCCAGTACACCTACTCGGCATTCCTGATCGACACCCTGGGTGGGCAGGCGTTGCTCCGCCGGCGCCCCCCGATCCAGGAGGCTCTCGCCGGATTCATGGCGCTTCAGGTGGTGGAGAACGCCATCGACACCGAGCGCGACCCTCTTGCGGTGAATCCGATGCGGGAGATCCGTCGCTGCCGGCGCCTGATCGAGGGACAGGACCTGGTGTTCCGCGGCCGCTACCTCGAAGCGTTGGACCGGATGGAGGAGCGGCTGGGACCCCGGTTCCTCGAGTAGGTGTCGACCCGCCCTGCATGAAGCGCTAAGGGTTCCCGTAGCTCTCCACCAGGAACTTGTGGAGCTGTTGCCGCCACCATCGTTCGTGGTGGTCCGCCGGCGATCCCCAGATGTCGACCCGATGGGGAATTCCCTTTTCGGCCACGACCTCGGCCATCCGCTCGGTGCTCTCCAGCCAGCCGTCGTCCCGAGCGCCGTAGAGCACGATCCCGCCGGTGCCCCGGATCCGCTCGAGGATCGCAGGGTCCTCGAGCCGCGGCAGGTACTCCAGGGGCGTGTGGAAGTAGACGTCATCATCGTGGTGGCCGTGAAGCCGATGCCACAGGCCGTAGACGCCGCCCATGCCGAACGCGATCCGGACCTGTTCGGGATACTTGAACAGCAAGTTGGCCACGACGTACCCGCCGTAGCTGGCACCGATCAGGCCGATGCGTTCCCGGCCGGTGCGCTCCCGCATCCAGGGCAGCAGCTCCTCAGAGGCGTAGCGCTCGAAGGCGGCGTATCCGGCGATGCGCTCTCGCGGCGGCAAGGTGTCGGAAAACAAGGTGCGCGGTCCGCAGCCGTCGATGGAGACCAGATGCATCTTCCCGGCCTCGATCCACGGGCGGCAGATCTCCGGCATACCGTAGCGGGCGAACTCCTGCTCGTCGCCGCCGGATGTCGGCACGTAGATCCAGGGATCGCCCGAGCTGCCGTAGTGCACCAGCGGCATGTGCCGCCCGGTACGGTCCGAGTGCCAACCCTGGGCAGGGCGGGATGTAGCGGTCACGGCAGCTTCTCCGGCAGCGAGGTCAGATGCGTTCGAGCTGGTCGGGCTCGAGGGTCCGGTCCTCGACGACGTTGCCGGTGTTGCGTGTCGACGCCGGCTCGAACATCAGGATGCTGGCCTGGGACGCGGCCCGGGGCCGGTGTTCGACGCCCCGGGGCACGATGCAGCACTCCCCCGGCTTGAGGGTCACGCTCTTGTCCCGGAAATCGATGGTGATCTCGCCGTCGACCACGAGGAACAGCTCGTCCTCCTGCTCGTGGGCGTGCCAGACGTACTCCCCCTCGATCTTGGCGATCTTGACGTGCTGGCCGTTGAGCTCGCCGATCACCCGGGGGACCCAGTTTTCGTCGAAGGTGCCGAACTTGTCTTTGAGATTGATGACGTCCATGGCCCCAGTCTAGACCAAGGCCGAAAGCGTCGCGATCAACCGTCGACGTACCCCAGGGAGCGCAGCTTCTCGAACACCTCGGGCTCTCTCTCTCCGGGCTCGATGATCTCCACGTACATCGCGTCGCGGCTTCGAATCTCCTCGAGCAGGCGCGCGGCCTGGTCGGGGCGGTCGGCAAAGAGGTTGCGCAGTTCTCCAGGGTCCTCGACGAGGTCGTAGAGTTCGCTCCTCTGGGGATGATCGTGGTGGTAGATCAGCTTCCACCGATCATCGGCCACGGCGAACAGGCGATCCCGATGGACCTCGGGCAACGCCCTGGGAGCGAATACGTCCAGGGTGTTGAGGGCTTCGGCATAGGCCACCCGCGCGCCCTCCCGGCCGTCGATCACCGGCTGCAGGGGAGCTCCGTCGAGATCCAACGGTAACGGCAACTGCAGCGCCTCCAACACCGTCGGGAGTACGTCGATGCTGCGCACCGTCGGGGATACCACCTTGCCTCGCGGCCCGTCGGGCAACCGCATCAGAAGCGGCACACGGATCTGCTCCTGGTACAGGATCCGGTGAGGGAACCAGCCGTGATCTCCGAGACCCTGACCGTGATCCGCCGTGACCACCACCAGCGTGTTCTCGTAGGCCCCCGACTCACGAAGGGCCGCGAACAGCCGGCCGATGTGATGGTCCATGAAAGCGACCTCGGGGACGTAGACCCGCTTGGCCGCCCCCGGCTCCCTGGGGCGGACGTCAAAGCGATCCAGCCACGACACCGGCGGCACGAGCTGAGTGTCGTGGGGATCGAAGAAGTGGGCCCAGAGGAAGAAGGGACGGTCGTCCCCTCCCTCGAGCCAGTCGAGGATGCGATCCACCGTCGCGTCGGCCCGTCGCTGAGCGGCCGCGGCGGCCCGGTCGGCCCACACCCCGTCCTTGGGCGGGAGCCGCGACATGTCCTGCTGCATCACCGAGTCGGAGACCCCGGTATCGAATCGTTCGAAGCCGTGATGCATGCCGAATCGTTCAGAGGCCGGGTAGGCGCTGACGAACGCCGCAGTGCGGTAGCCGGCGTCGCCGAGCAGCGAGGCGAAACCGGGATGGTCCGCCTCGAGGTAGTGCGATGCGGCACCGAAGAAGACCCGCACGCCATGACGGTAGGGATTGAGGCCGGTCAGCAAGGAGGCGTGGGATACCGGCGTGATGCCCGCGGTCGAGTAGGCGCGCTCGAAGCGGATGCCCTCGGCGGCCAGTCGATCAAGGTTCGGGGTCACCCCCCCGGGACGGCCGTAGCAGCCGAGGTAGTCCGCCCGGGTCGTATCCAGACTGATCAAGAGAACGTTGGGCGAACCGCCGCCCCGATCGTCCGGCACGGCGTCGGCCGCCGAGTCGCTCCCCCCTCCGCATCCGACTACGCAGAGCAAGCCCGCCAGGACCGTCGCGGCAACGCCGATGTTTCGCGCTCTTCCCATGACGGCATTGTAACTGCTCGGTACGCCACGTATCGTGGTCCGCCGCGAACGGCGTGAAGGGACAGAGGGGTCCCCGCGCCGAGGAGACCTCGATGCGCCGTGCCTTCTGGGGCGTTCTCGCCCTCTCGGCCGTGATCAAGCTGGCCCTGGCGCTGGCCTTCGCCGACCTGCAGCCGCGTTACGACGAACTCGAGTTCTTTCAGTTCGGGCGGCAGATCGCCGAGGGTGAGAGCGGCCCGGTGGTCTGGCGCGCGCCGGGCTATCAACTCTTCTGTGCTGCGGGCCTCGTGTTGTCCGGCGGCGAGATGCTCGGCATCCGTCTGCTTCAGGTGCTGGCCTCGATCGCCAGCACGCTCCTGGTCATGCGCATCGGTACGCGGCTGCATTCCGAGGGCGCGGGCTACCTCGCCGGGATCGCCGTGGCCCTCTATCCGACCCACATCGCCCTTTCGCATCTGCTCTGGGCCGAGACCCTCTACATCTTCCTGACCCTGTTCGGCCTCGACCGCTTGCTCACCGCCGACGAGACCGGCAGCCGGCGGGTCGCTGCCTGGGCCGGCCTGGGCCTGGGCGCCGCCGCCTTGACCCGTTCGACGGGGCTGGCGCTGTTGCTGCTGTCGACCCTCTGGCTGCTGCGCCGGCAGGGCCGCTGGCGCAGCGGACTCGCCGCGGCCTGCGTCGCCGGGTCCCTGCTGTTGCTGGCCCCCTGGGCCACCTACGCCACGATCCAGGCCGGGCGGCTGGTGGTGGTCGACGCCAACGCCGGGTACAACCTGTGGAGCGGCAACAACCCCTACATCCCGCGCGACGTCCAGGGGCTCTGGTCCCTCGGGCTCAATCCGGAGAACGGCAACCACGAGGCGGTCGGCTACGCCCTGCCCCACGACGGCTGGTGGGGGCAACTGGGGCACGACGTCCGCGAGGCCGGCATCGAACCTTCGCTCCCTGCGCGGGATGCGTGGCTCCGGAGCCAGGCGCGGGCGACGATCCTCGAGAACCCGGTCGGGTTCCTGGCCCGGGCGCCGCTCAAGCTGGCGGCCTTCTGGGCGCCGGACTTCTTCGTGCCGCGTCATCTGGTTCGCGGCTGGTACGGAGAGATCCCGTCAGGGCTGGCCTTGGCCCTGATCGCCCTGGTCTGGGGCGCGGCTGCGGTGGCGCTGATCGGAGGGCCTGCGGCATGGGCGGTGCTGCCCGCCTCTCGCCCGCGGCTGCTGATGCTCGGCTGGATCGCCGTCTACCTGGCGGTGCACATGCTGGCCTACGGACACACCCGCCTGCACCAGCCGCTGGTTCCCCTGATGTTGCTGGCCGTCGCCGCCGCCTGGTGCTGCAAACTGTCGGGCCGGGCATGGCTGCGGCGAGGCGCGGCGCCGGCAGCGCTGGCGCTGGGCGTCTGGGTGCTGGCGCTGCCGATGGTGGCCGGCATCTACCTGGCGCCCTCGGGGGATCACGTGCAGACCGCCCGTGCCCTGGGATTCGTCCGCAAGCTCCCGCTTCCGGCGGCGCGATGGGTCGGCTGGAGCCTGGCCGCCGCCGAAGCAGCCGCCGGCGAGACCGAACGGGCACACGAGATCCTGCAGGAACCCGGGCAACAGGATGAAGGCTGGGCCCGCTATCTCCGCTCCCGGCTCGTGGCAGACCCCGCGGTTCGCGTGCAGCTGCTGGAAGAGTCGGTCCGGCTCGATCCCCGGCTGTTCCACGGCTGGCTGGAACTGGCCGAATTGCGCTTCCGCAACGGGGACCCCCAGGGAGCTACCGTGGCCCTCGCCCGGGCCCAAGAGCTGCGCCCCTGGGACCGGCGCGTCCGCAACCGGTGATCTCCGGACCCAAAACCTCTCAAAAAAGCAGCAACCCGAAGGCTTTGGGGGGCGTAGTACAGTCTGGCGGCGGCCGACGGCGGTCGGATCGCCCGGGACGGTGACTGGAGGGGCTCCTCTCACGCGTCGTGGGGGAACATCATGTCGCGCACAAAGACCCTCGGGCTTCAGGGCCCCATTCTGGCCGGAACGGCCTTGCTGGCTGCGTTTCTCTGCAGCGGCTGCGTCAGCGTAGCCGGCCGCAGCGACTCGCCCGAGGCCGGCAAGCCGGACAAGGCGACCCTGCACCGCGGTGACTTCCAGCGTTCCCTGCTGCTGACCGGCGAACTGGAAGCGGTGCGCTCCATCGCGATCAAATCTCCGCAGACGTCGCAGTTCCAGATGCGGGTCCAGTTCATGGCCGAGGAAGGTTCAACGGTCGACCCCGGTGATCCGTTACTCGACTTCGACAATTCGACCCTGGCCGAACGGGTACGCACCCTCGAGATCCAGATCCTCGAGGCCGAGACCCAGATCGTCTCGACCCGCAACGAGCTGGCCAGCACCCTCAAGGATCTCGAGATCGAACTGGCCGAAGCGCGCTACACCTTCGACCGGGACAAGCTCGAAGCCTCGATCGATCCGGTGGTGGTCTCGGCCAAGGAGTACGCCGAACGCCAGTTGGCCCTGGAGAAGGCGACCCGGGAACTCGAAGAAACCGAGGCGCGGATCGACCTGACCCGCCGCCGCGGCGAAGCCCAGGTCGAGGTCCTCGAGATCGACCGGGACAAACTGCGCAAGGATCTGATCTCCGCCAACTCCGACCTCGATCTACTCTCGATCCAGGCGCCGGCCCGGGGCCTTGTGGTCTACGCCAAGCGGCCTCAAACCACCCTCCGCTTCCAGGAGGGGGATTCCTGCTGGCCCGGACAACAGATCATGCAGCTCCCGGATCTCTCGGAGATGCAGGTCGCCTTCTGGGTCAACGAGGTCGACGCTCCCCTGCTCGAAGCCGGGATGCCGATCCGGGTGGCGCTCGACGCCTTTCCGGGGAGGGAGCTGAGCGGCGAGATCCAACGGGTTCCCTCGATGGCGGTCAAACGAGATCCCCAGTCCCGCATCGCGATGTTCAAGGTCGTGGCGAGCCTCGAGGAGACCTGGGTCGGTGAGATGAAACCGGGCATGTCCGCCCTGGGCGAGTTGGTGCTGGAGGATCGCGAGGACGCTCCGCTGGTCCCCCGGGAGATGATCGTCCACTCCAAGGGCAGCTACTGGCTCGCCGGAACGAATCGTGAAATCCATCCGGTGGCGCGCAACGAAGAGCACTACCTGATCACCGAGGAGGAGTTCCTCGACCTGCAGGGCAAGCGTCCCACGGCGGGAACTCCCGGCAAACGGAGTGAAGGATGAGCCGGATCAAGATCGCCATCGCCCTCGCGGCCGTCATCGGCGCCGGCGCCTACGTGGCGCTGCGCTCGTCCGACGATTCAGCCGGCGGACGCACCGCCCGGGTGGAGCGCGGGGAACTGGTGACCCGGGTCCAGGCCACCGGCACGCTGGAGGCCGAGGTGGCCTACGAGATCGGGCCTCCGTCGATCCAGGGTTTCTGGGAGTACAACCTCTCCTGGATGATCCCCGAGGGGAGCTACGTCAAGGAAGGAGACGTGGTCGCCCGCTTCGACGCCACCGAAATCGAGGACCGGCTGCGCAACCACCGGGCCGCTCTGGAAACCACCGAGCAGGAAAAAGAGAAAGAGAAGCGCAACCTGGATGTCGACCTGCGCCAGCTGCGCCTCGACCTGACCAAGGCCGAGGGGGAACTCAAGACGGTCAACCTCGACCTGTCTCTGCCCGAGGGGATGGTCTCGGACATCGAGGTCGAGCGGAACCGGCTGCAGGAACGGCTGGCCTCCCGGCGGGTCGATTTCCTCTCGGAGAAGATCGCGTTCGAAAGCGACCTGGTCGATTCCAAGCTCGAGCTGCTCGACGTCAAGCGCAACTACGAACAGACCAAGATCGACTACAACGAAACGGCCAAGTCCAAGTTCTCGATCCGCGCGCCGGTCTCGGGCCTGGTGGTCTACATGCCCAAACAGGGCGGAGACCGCTGGGAGATCGGTGAAGGGGTCTGGATGCTGGCCAAGATCCTGAAAATCGCCGACGTCTCCACCCTGCGGGTCGAGGCCAGCGTCCTCGAGGTGGACGCCGCCCGGGTCGATGTGGGCCAGGCCGCCGAGATCCGGGTCGACGCGGTCCCCGGCATGCGGCTGGAATCGCAGGTCGAGGAGATCGGGCGCATCGTGCGGGAGCGGTCGGCCCAGGATCGCAGCAAGGTGTTCGACGTGTTCATGCCGCTGGACGAAGTGGACGGCGATGTGCTCCGCCCGGGCATGGGGGTCCAGGTCGAGGTGCGCACCGCCTCGCTCCCCGACCGGCTGACGATTCCGCTGGAAGCGGTCCGCAGCTCCGATGAGGGCACCTGGGTCTGGGTCCAGCGGGGCGGCGGCCGTGAGCGGCGCGCCGTCGAGCTGGGCCCCCGCAACGATCGGCGGGTGGTGGTCGTCGAGGGCCTCGAAGAGGGCGAGAAGGTCCTGCTGGAAGCGAGCGACCGGGCGTGAGCCGGCTCCGACTCATGCGAAGCGGCATCGCCGCTCCCCTGACCCTTGCCGTGCTGGTGTCCCTGACCGGCTGCGGCATCCTCGACGATCCGGAGCCGCGCACCACCGTCGGCGTGCCGGCAACGGTCGCCGATCTATCCATCCTGATTCCGGCCAAGGGCACCCTGGAGTCGACCAGTTCCTCGCCGATCGGAGTGCCGAAGGTGCCCACCGGCGCCCTGATGGTCAAGGAACTCGTCCCCGAGGGCACCATCGTGGCTCCCGGCGACGTGGTGATCACCTTCGACGATACCAAGCTCGAGATCGAACTCGATAACCACAAGGCGACCTTCCGCTCCACCGATCGTCAGATCGACCGCACCGGAATCCAGTCCACCATCGAGGGGGGCGCCATCGAGGTCATGCGCCGGGTAGCCGAACTGGAACGGGACAACGTCGAGGCGTTCCAGATCGTCGACGAATCGATTTACAGCCGCAAGGAAATCCTCGAGGACGCCGTTCGCAAGGACGACGCCGAGGGCACGATCATCTACGCCGACGCCGCGATCAAGCTGCGCGACGAGTACTACGACATCGAGGAGCGGATCCTCGAAGTCGAGAAGAACCAGGTCAAGGGCAAGATCGAACGGGTCAGCTACAGCCTGGGCCAGCTGGTGCTCAAGGCACCCATCGGCGGCATGATCGTCTACAAGAAAAACTGGCGCGGCGGCGCCGTTGCGGTCGGCGACACTCTCTGGCCGGGCAACGTCGTGATGCTGATCGTCGACCCGGGCAAGACCGCACTCAACGCCTTCGTCCACGAACGGGACGCCGCCGGCCTCAGCGTGGGCAACGAGGCGGCGATCCGCATCGACGCCCGGCCGGGCGAGGAGTACCCGGGCAAGGTGACCCAGGTCGCCGAGGTCTCCCGGCCGATCGAGCGAGGCTCACCGGTCAAGTACTACGAGGTCAAGATCGAACTGGAGCAGTCCGACCCCGAGATGCTCAAGCCCGGCATGAAGGGTGAAGCGCGCATCGCCCTGGGCAAGATCGACCAGGCGGTGGTCCTGCCCCGCTCCGCCGTGCGCAGCCAGGACGGCAAGGAGTACGTGCTGCTGGAACAGGGCGGTCGCCGCGACGTGGTCCTCGGACCGGGGGATCTCACCCGGGTCACCATCGAGGAGGGGCTCTCCGGCGGAGAACGGGTGCTTCTCGGCCCCGAACCGCAGCAAGCGGCCGAGCCGGCCGGCGACGAGGGGCCGTAATGCAGTTTCTCGAGTACCTCAAAGTCGCCGCCAAGGACCTGGTGCGCCAGAAGCTGCGCACGCTGCTGACCATGCTGGGCATCATCTTCGGCGTCGGCGCGGTGATCTCGATGCTCTCCATCGGCGCCGGGGCACAGGCCCGGGCGCTGGAAGTCATCGACAAGATGGGACTGCGCAACATCATCGTGCGGGAGAAGCCGGTCGATCCCCAGGCGCTCTACACCGTCCGCGAACGCAGCCTGGGCCTGTCATTGCGAGATCTCGAGGGTCTGGCCGACGTGGTGCCGGCCATCGAATCCAAGAGCGCCCGGCGCCGCATTCGGGTCGACCGGGTGCTGTCGGAACGGGGCCGCAGCGAGGGCCAGGTGCTCGGCGTCAGCCGGGACTACTTCCGTTTGTTGAACCTCTCGGTGCGCGAAGGGGCGCTGTTCGATCCGGTCGAGGAACGGACCTATCAGCGGGTTTGCGTGCTGGGCGACCGGGCCCGACGGGATCTGTTCGCCTTCGAGGACCCGATCGGCAAGGCGGTCAAGGTCAACGACGTGTGGTTCTCGGTGGTCGGCGTGCTCTCCCCCCAGGGTCTGGGTGAAAGCTCCTTCGAGGGGCTCGAGATCGAGAACGCCGACGGCGCCGTCTTCGTCCCGATCAGCACCGCCCTCAAGATGTTCGACCGGGACGTGCTCGAAAGCGAACTGGACGAACTGGTGCTGCAGATCGGATCCGACGACTCCATCGAGCAGGCAAGCGTGCTGGTCAGCAACCTGCTGGTCGACATGCACGGCGGCGAGACGGACTTCACCCTGGTGGTCCCGGAACAGCTGCTCGATCAGAGCCGCCAGACGCGGCGGATCTTCAACATCGTGATGGGCGGCATCGCCGGCATCTCGCTNCTGGTCGGCGGCATCGGCATCATGAACATCATGCTGGCCAGCGTGCTGGAACGGACCCGGGAGATCGGCGTGCGGCGGGCCCTGGGAGCCCGGCGCAAGGACATCCTCTCCCAGTTCCTGTTCGAAGCGGTCCTGATCTCTCTCCTCGGCGGGTTTCTCGGAGTCGTCCTCGGCTTCAGCATCGCCTGGGGGGTCGCCACCTTCTCCGAGTGGCACACGGTGGTGACCGGTCTCTCGATCTTCATTTCCTTCGGCTTTTCCCTGGCCATCGGTGTGATCTTCGGCACCTACCCCGCCCTGAACGCCGCAAAGCTCGACCCGATCGAGGCCCTGCGCTACGAGTAGTAGCCCCCGGCGTTCTCCGCCGCGATCTGACACTTGTCACCTCCGTTTGCTGACGCCTGTGACTGGTGGGCACTGCCCCCCGCAGCGATCATGACGCTGCACAAGGAGGCATCCCATGAGTCAGATCGCAACCGGCCTCACCAACGCCGCCAAATCCTTCGGCAAGGTCCGGGCCGTCGACGACGTAACCCTGGAGTTACGCCCGGGCCAGGTGCTTGGCCTCCTGGGCCCCAACGGCGCCGGCAAGACCACGTCGATCAAACTGCTGCTCGGACTGCTGCAGCCCGACCGGGGCCGGGCCCGCCTGTTCGGCGTCGATCCCCGCTCCCGCGAAGCGCGGATGCGCATCGGCGTGATGATGCAGATCGGCGAGGTGCCCGCGGTGCTCACCATCGACGAACTGGTCGAACAGTTCCGCGGCTACTACCCGAACCCGCGGCCGGCCGGCGAGGCGATCGAACTGGCGGGGCTCGGCGCACTGCGCGACCGCCGGGCGGGCAAGCTGTCCGGGGGTGAGAAACAGCGGCTGATGTTCGCGCTGGCGATCTGCGGCAATCCGGAGTTGCTGTTCCTCGACGAACCCACCGTGGGCATGGATGTCGCCAGCCGCCGCACCTTCTGGGAGGGCATCCGCGCGTTTCTCGACGGCGGCCGCTCGATCCTGCTGACCACCCACTATCTTGAAGAGGCCGACGCCCTGGCCGACCGCATCGCGGTGATCGATCGGGGCCGGGTGATCGCCGACGGCACTCCCGAAACGATCAAGAGCCGCTTCTCCGGCAAGCGCATCCGCTGCCGCACCAGCCTCTCGCCGACGACCCTGCTGGGGCTGCCGGGAGTACGGGAGACCGGCGGTAGCGGCGCATCGGTCGAGCTGATCTCCGAGACCCCGGAACGAACCGTCCGCGCCCTGCTGGACGCCGACGCCGGCCTCTCCGACCTGGAAGTGATCGGCATGGGACTCGAAGAGGCCTTCCTGAGCATGACCGAATCCCCCGCCGGGACCGAGGAGATGTCCGCATGAGCGAGATCCGAATGCCTTCGATGACCCGCATCTCGCTGACCGACACCAGGCTCGAGATCCTGAGCCTGATCCGCCAGCCCGGCTACTCCCTGCCCTCGCTGCTGTTCCCGGTGATGTTCTACGTCTTTTTCGGCCTGGTCTTCAACATGGGTCGCGGCGTGCACATGCCGACCTACTTGCTGGCCTCCTACGGCACCTTCGGCGTGATCGCGCCGGCGCTCTTCAGCTTCGGCGTCGGTGTCGCGGTGGAGCGGGCCCAGGGCTGGTTGCGCTTGCGCCAGGCTTCCCCTGCGCCGCCTCTCGCCTACGTGATCTCCAAGACCGGCGTGTCCCTGGCCTTCGCCGCGGCGGTCGCGCTGTTGCTGATGACCCTCGGCGCGCTGTTCGGTGACGTGCGGCTGGAACGGCTGCGCTGGTTCTGGACCTTCGGTGTGCTCGTCTTCGGCACCATCCCCTTCTGCGCCCTCGGCCTCTGGATCGGCATGAACGTCAAGGGCAACGCCGCCCCTGCAGTGGTCAACCTGCTGTACCTCCCGATGTCGCTGCTGTCCGGACTCTGGATCCCGATTCAGTTCTTTCCGGAGCTGATGCAGAAACTCGCCTGGGCGCTGCCGCCCTTTCACCTGGCCCAACTGGCCTTTGGCGCCGTCGGGATGCCCGTTCAGGCTCCGGCGTGGGTCAGCGTGAGCTACCTTTCAGTCATGACGCTGGTCTTCGGAGTGGCGTCGATGCGCTCGTTCTATCGCGAAGACGCCTAGGAGGGGGATGATGAAGAAGGACCTCGGCTGGCTCGGAGGGGGCATTCTGTTCTGCATCGCCGCGTTGATGCTGATGCCCACCCCTCAATCGGATCCCGACGCCACGGTGATCGAAAACGTGCTTCTGTTCGATGGGACCCGCTTCCTCGAAGACCGGCAGGTGCTGATCCAGGGGGGCCTGGTCACCCAGGTGGCCGGCGCCGTTCGCGCTCCCGCCGGCGCCCGGCGGGTCGACGGCAGCGGCAAGACCCTGATCCCCGGCCTGATCGACGCCCACACCCACTCCTGGGGGGATGCCCTGAGCGACGCCCTGCGCTTCGGCGTCACCACCCAGATCGACATGTTCACCGCCCTTCAGTACCTGGACCAGGCGCGGCCCGCCCGGGAGAGCCTGGAGGCTACCGAGCGTAGCGACCTGTTCTCGGCGGGAACGCTGGTCACCGCGGCGGGAGGGCACGGCACCCAGTTCGGGATCGCCATCCCGACCTTCGAAAACGCCGAGGAGGCGGATGCCTTCGTCGAGGCCCGGCTGGCCGAGGGCTCCGACTTCATCAAGCTGGTGATCGAGGACGGCAGCGCCTACGGACGAGGCCTGCCGACCCTGGATGCCGCGCGGGTCCACGCGGTGATCAAGGCGGCCCACGCCCGGGATGTGCTCGCAGTGGTGCACGTCAGCACCCTGGCCGGAGCGCACCTTGCGGTCGAAGCCGGCGCCGACGGCCTGGTGCACATCTTCCACGACAAGGTGGTCGACGACGCGCTGATCAAGGCGATCGGCGACCGGGACTTCTTCGTCATCCCGACCCTGGCGATCATCGCCGGCTTCGGCGGCACCGACGCCCATCCGATTTCCCGCGATGACGAGCGCCTGTCCCCGGCCCAGATCGCGTCGCTGGAACGCCGCTTCCCGATGGAGAACAAGGGTGCGCTGACCCGGGCGTTGGAATCGGTGCGCAAACTTCACGAGGCCGGGATCCCGATCCTGGCGGGTACCGATGCGCCCAACCCGGGGACCGCCTACGGCGCCAGCATGCACGCCGAACTGGAGCTCCTGACCCGGGCCGGGCTCGATACCGCCGAGGTCCTCGCCGCGGCAACCGCGCTCCCCGCTGAACACTTCCCCCTGGGCAAGCGAGGCCGTATCGCCGAGGGGATGCGCGCGGACCTGCTGTTGATCGACGGGGATCCGCGCAAGGACCTGACCGCCACCGCAAGCATCGTGGAGCTCTACAAGAACGGGCATCGCATCGAGCCGTCCAACCCCGGCTCCGGCGAAGCGGCGACGGCACTGGCCGCCGGCTCGATCAGCGACTTCGAGCAGGAAGGGGTCGAGGCCTCCCGAGGGTTCGGCTGGCAGCCGACTACCGACGAGATCGCCGGCGGCACCTCCACGGTCGCCTTCGAGAAGGCCGGCGAAGGGGGCAACGGTTTCGTGCGCATCGACGCCGAGGTGAAAGCGGGCTTCGCCTTCCCCTGGTCCGGGGTAATCTACTTTCCCGGAGCGGCGCCGATGGCCCCGGTGGATGCCTCGGGGATCGGCGCGGTGCGTTTCCGCGCCCGGGGAGATGCCGGCCGCTACCGGCTGATGTTCTTCATCGATGGACAGATGATGCCGATCACCGAGACCTTCGACATCGAGGAGACCTGGCGGGAGATCTCGATCTCGCTGGACGCCCTCTCGAGCCGGGAGCGGCTGACCGGTATGGCCTGGGTTGCCGGCCCCGGAGTCGGTGAGGTGCGCTTCGACCTGGACGACGTCGCCCTGGAGCCGGCCCGGTGAGCAGCCTCCGGTCCACGCTGCGAAGGATTCACCGGCGCCTGCTGCCGGAGAGCGACGAGCTGGGCTGGACCCCGTATCTCTGGCTGATCTATCTCTCCTTCCTCTACTTCAGCTGGTTTTTCCGCTCCGATGTGACCCGCCTCGAAGTGGGCATGACCGTCACGTCGACGATCATCTTTCTGCCGCTCTACTTCTACGGATTCTGGAACCGGGGGATGCGAGGCCTGATCGCGATCATCGGCATCGCCCTGCTCGGTGCGATCGTCGGTCCGATCAACTGGGGCGCATCCTGCTACTTCATCTACGCCGCCGGCTTCATCGGACAGTTCAACCGGATCCGCCCCGCGCTCCTGACCCTCGCCGGGCTGCACGCCGTGGTGATCGTCGAGACCCTGGCGATGGATCTGCCCTTTCCCTTCTGGGCTCCGCCGCTGCTGTTCGGCAGCATCGTCGGAGCGGCCAACTATTACTTTTCGCAGCAGGCCCGGAAGCGGGTCCAGCTCCGCCTGGGGCAGGACGAGGTCCGGCGACTGGCGGCGATGGCCGAGCGGGAACGTATCGGCAGGGATCTCCACGACCTGCTCGGCCACACCCTTTCCCTGATCACCATCAAATCGGAACTGGCCCAGCGCCTGTTCGAACGGGATCCCGAAGCGGCTCAGCGGGAACTCCATGACATCGAGCAGGTTTCGCGCAAGGCGATGGAAGAGGTGCGCGAGGCGGTCAGCGGCTACCGCGCCGTGGGGCTGGCCTCGGAGCTGGCCAACGCGCGGCTGGCCCTCGAGGCCCACGACGTCCGCTTCGACTATCGTTTCGACGCCAGGCCCTTGCCCACCGAGGCAGACCAGACCCTGGCGCTTGTGCTGCGGGAAGCGGTGACCAACGTGGTGCGCCACGCCCAGGCGGAATCCTGCCGGGTGCGCTTCCGCCGGGAAGGCAGCGAGGGGGTGTTGGAGGTCAGCGACGACGGACGCAACGCGACCCTCGACGAAGGCCATGGCTTGACCGGCATGCGCGAACGCCTGGACCGGCTCGGCGGCAGCCTGGAGCTGCAGACCGGAGAGCGCACCCTGCTCCGCGCCCGCCTACCCCTGCCCGATCTCGAGGAACCGGCCGACCCGACAACGGCCGGCGATGCGGACATGGCCTGGTCCCGCTCATGATCCGGGTCATCCTCGTCGAAGATCAATCGATGGTGTTGGGCGCCCTGGCGGCGCTTCTGAATCTCGAGGAGGACATCGAGGTCCTGGGCACCGCGGCCTCCGCCGGCGAAGCCCTGGAACGGATCGGCGAACAGAAGCCCGACGTGGTGATCACCGATATCGAGATGCCCGGCATGGACGGCATCGGCCTGGCCGAGCAGGTCCGCAACCGCTTCGAGGCCCGGGTGCTGATCCTGACCACCTTCGCCCGGCCGGGGTACCTGCGCAGGGCCATGGCCGCAGGCGCCGCCGGCTACCTGCTCAAGGACTCCCCTGCCGGCGAACTGGCCGACGCGGTCCGGGCGGTGGCCCGGGGACAACGGGTCATCGCACCGGGCCTGGCCCAGGAGGCCTGGGCCAGCGAGGATCCGCTGACCGAGCGGGAGCGCCAGGTGCTGCGCCTGGCTCGGGAGGGTCGTAGCTCGGCGGAGATCGCCGGGGAGCTGCGGCTCAGCGACGGCACCGTGCGAAACTATCTCTCCGAGGCGATCAGCAAGCTCGGCGCGAAGAACCGGATCGAGGCGGCCCGCATCGCCAAGGACAAGGGCTGGATCTGATCGGAATACGCCGGGTTGACCCGCTGTTGCCCGCTCGCGAAAGCGAAGCCATCGGCTTCTGAGGGAGAGACCATGAGACTGGACTTGCGAACCCTGGCAGCGGCGGCCCTGGCGCTGCCCTTGCTGGCCGGCAGCGGCTGCGCCGCGGAAAAGCCGGCGTCGGAGACCGATGCCTCCGGCGCCGAGACCGAATCCGGACGCGCCGGCGTGGACGACATCGTGCTGCCCGAGGACCTGCCCGGCGAGTTCGAGCAGCTGATCCCCCGGGGGGGCATCGCCTCCATCGACGAACCGGTCTTCGTCGCCGGGGCCGAGGCGAACGTGGCCGACGAGGCCTGGATGCTCGGCGTGGTGGTCGGGGGCCAGGCCAAGGCCTACAGCCTGAACCTGCTCAACCGCCACGAGATCGTCAACGACCGCAGCGGCGAACACAGCTTCGCCGCGGTGTGGTGACCGCTGGCCAACACGGCCGTCGTGTACGGCCGCGACTATGACGGGAAGGAACTGAACTTCGAGGCCTCGGGCGGGCTTTGGCACTCGTCGCTGGTGATGCAGGACAAGGAGACCGACTCCTACTGGTCGATCATGACCGGCGAGGCGCTGAGCGGACCGTTCAAGGGCACACGCATGGACGAGCTACCCAGCGGCCGCAAGGTCCAGTGGAAGGACTGGATCGCCGAGCATCCCGACACCCTGGTGCTGAGCGTCGTCGACGAGGAGAGCGGCGAGGCGATCCAGCACGTGGCCCGCAATCCCTACGAGAAGTACTTCGGCTCCGACGAGGGCTTCCGCGGCAGCGAGGCGGCCGACGACCGGCTGCCGACCAAGGAGCCGGTGTTCGCCTTCGAACTGGACGACACCGCCTACGCCGCCCCCTTCGGCGGGTTCCAGGGGTCCGGGGCGAGTTTCGACGCCGGCGGGCAGGCGGTCTTCCTCTACCGCCCGGACGGGGTCGAGATCTTCCACTCCAGCGCCGCCTTCGTCGCCGCAAGCGGCCGGTTCGAGAAGCAGGGGGATACCTGGCTGCACCAGCCCAGCGGCGCCTCCTTCGACCCGGAATCGGGCGGATTCGCCGCCGACGCCGGCGACGCCGTCCGGCCGCTGGGGGGCTTCGACACCTTCTGGTTCAACTGGAGCATGGTCCACGACCGCAGCGAAATCCTGAAATGAACCGGTCCCGGGGCGCCAAGGGGGCCTATCCGGCCCCCTGCTGGCCGCCCGGAGGGCCGGAACCTAGATTTCCCGGGTGGCTCAGCTACCCGCAGAACTCGGCCCGTACCGCATCCTGGAGAAGATCGGCCAGGGTGGGATGGGTGTCGTCTACAAGGGGCTCGACACCCGCCTGAACCGCCACGTGGCGGTCAAGTCCCTGTGGCCCAGCTTCGCTGCCGAAGAGGGCCCCCGGGAGCGCTTCCTGCGGGAGGCCCAGTCGGCCGCCGCGATCAGCCACCCCAACGTGGCCCAGATCTACGACATCGGGGAGACCCTGGGTCAGGTCTGGTTCGCCATGGAATTCCTCTCGGGTCCGAGCCTGCTCGACCGGATGAAGGAAGAGGGACCGATCCCCGCGGCCCAGGCGGTGGAGATGATGATCCAGGCGGCGTCCGGGCTGAAGGCGGCCGCCGACAAGGGCATCGTGCACCGGGACGTCAAACCGGGGAACCTGGTGTTCTCCGACGAAGGCGTTCTGAAGGTCACCGACTTCGGCCTGGCCAAGGAGGAACTGGTCGACAGCGGCCTGACCGCCAGCGGCACCCTGGTCGGCACGCCCCACTACATCTCTCCCGAGGCGGCCCAGGGAGAGCCGGTCGACGTCCGAAGCGATATCTACGCCCTGGGGATCACCCTGTTCGAGATGGTCTCCGGCGCTCCCCCGTTCAGCGGCCCGACCTCGGCGGCGGTGCTGATCAAGCACATCCGCGAACCGGTTCCGCCGCTGCGCTCGCTGCATCCCGAGCTGCCCTATCCGCTGGTCGCGTTGATCCAGCGGATGTTGGCCAAACGGCCGGCGGCGCGGCCCCAGACCTACGACGAACTGATCGATCAGCTCGAACGCCTGCGTTCGGGAGCCATGGGCCAGGATCCGGGTCGCACCCGGGTGATGGCCGGCGTCCAGGCGCCGGGCTTCAAGCCGATCCCGATGCCCGAACCCGAGGCCGCCTCGAACGGGGCCGGTCGCTGGATCACCACCGCCGGCGTCCTGGTCGCCGCGGGTATTCTCGGCTGGGTGTTGTTCGGCCGGGACGACCGGCCACCTACCGGCGGCGATACCGCCCAGGCCGTTCGGCAGGCCGCGGAGCCGCGGCCCGAGCTGCAGCCCGCCGCCCAGCCTCCGGCGAGTCAACCCCGCAGCACGGCGGAGCCCCCACCGCAGTTCGTGCCCTTCGCGACGAACCCCGCCGAGTTGAAGGTCACCGACGCCGGTCACGAGATCACCGCCGACGGCGAACTACGGGTCGCCGGCGAGGTTCAGAACTTCGGCGACAGCCGGGCGACCGCGATCAAGATGCACATCACCCTGATCGACGACGCGGGCCAGGTGATCGACGAGCGGACCGTGCCGGTGGCGCCGGTCCGGGTCGGCCCCGGCGAGACCGGCGTCTACGAGGCGCGCTTCCCCGATCCCGAACAGAACGTGCGCATCGAGCTCGAGCTCAACTGGGTCTCCTGAACCCGCGCCGTTCGCGTGCTACGATCGCTGTATGCGCATCGAGACACGCCGCGAATGGAAGGTCAACATCCTCGACCTGTCGGGCAACATCACCATCGGCAAGGGTGACGTGGTGCTGCGCGACACGATCAGCGAACTGCTCCAGGCCGGCGAAAAGCTGTTCCTGCTGAACATGGACGAGGTCGGCTACGTCGACAGCGCCGGCATCGGCGAAGTCGTGGCGTCCTTCAAGCGGGTCAGCGAACGGGACGGCACGATCAAGCTGGTGCTTCCCGAACGGGGCAAGGCCCAGAAGGTGTTCATGATGGCCTCCCTCGACCGTGTCTTCGAGATCTTCGGCGACGAGGCGGCGGCGTTGGCCAGCTTCCCGATGGACGCCGGCTAGGCACCCTCCCGGCGGACCCGGCGGCGCAGGCTCTCGTCGTCCGACGCCTCGAACCCCCGCTTCTGCAGCCAGGCGGTGATCCCCTCCCGGTCGGGATGGGTCGGACGCACCACGTTGAGCATGTAGTTCAGACCGCGGCGGGAAGCTTCCTGCTCCAGATGCTCGATGATGAAGGAGCCGACGCCCCCCTTCTGCACGTCCGGGGCGACCGCCAACAACACCTCGGCATCCCCCCAGACCGTATCCATCCAGCCGTAGCCGACGACCTTGCCGTCCTGCTCGACCCGCCACCAGTCGCCGGGCACCACGTCGCCGGCGGCGCGGCTTCCCAGCTCGAAGATCCCGCTGGGAGCGCCTCCGACGATCTGCTGCTTGGTTTCGTCCCACTGGGCCGGGTTTTCGTGGATCCAGGTCAAGCTCACGGAGGCCTCCTCGTCGTCGGGATGGTGCGCGCCAGCTTCTCCGATCCCGCCCCGGGCTGTCAACGTGTCAAAGGGAGTCGGATCGGCTACTCTCTGCCGCTATGAGCCAAGTACGTACCCGTTTCGCCCCCAGCCCCACCGGCTTCCTGCACATCGGCGGAGTCCGCACCGCCCTGTTCAACTGGCTGTACGCCCGGCGCCACGGCGGCCGGTTCATCTTGCGTATCGACGACACCGATCAGGAACGGAACGTGATGGAGGCGCTGCAGCCGATCCTCGACGGCTTCCGCTGGCTCGGTATCGAGTGGGACGAGGGGCCCGGCGCCGACGGTGACTACGGTCCGTACTACCAATCGGAGCGCTCCGGCCTCTACGCCGACGCGGTGGAGAAGCTGCTGGCCTCGGGCCACGCCTACCGGGACTACGCCACCGCCGAGGAGCTCCAGACCGAGCGGGAAGCCGCACAGGCCGAAAAGCGCCGCTTCATCTACAGCCGCAAGTTCATGGCGGACACCGACGAGAAACGCCGGGCCTTCGAGGCCGAAGGGCGCCCGGGTGTCGTGCGGCTAAAGATGCCCCGGGAAGGGGCCTGCCGCTTCACCGACTCGATCCGCGGCGAGATGGAACTGGAATGGGCCCGGGAGCAGGACCACGTGGTCCAGCGGGCCGACGGCAGCTGCCTCTACAACCTGGCCACCGTCGTCGACGACCACGCCATGGCGATCAGCCACGTGATCCGCGCCGAGGAGCACCTCTCCAACACCCCGCGGCAGCTCTTCATCTACGAGGCGCTGGGCTGGGAGGCGCCGCAGTTCGCTCACCTGCCCTTCGTCGCCGAACCGGGCAGCAAGAACAAGTTGAGCAAACGCAAGCTCGACAAGTACATGAAGCAACCGGACTTCGCCAAGCTCAACGACCACGGCCGCAAGATCGCCGAGGCGATCGGCATCGAGATCAAGCCGGAGTCCTTCAACCCGGTGGTCGTCGACTTCTACGAGCAGGTCGGGTTCCTGCCCGACGCGGTGGTCAACTACCTGCTGTTGCTCGGCTGGGCCCTGGACGACAAGACCGAGTGGTTCACCCGGGAGGCGATGATCGAGCACTTCTCCCTGGAGCGGGTCAACAAGGCCGCAGCCAGCTTCGATCCCCAGAAGCTGATGGCTTTCCAGGAGCACTACATGGTCGAGCTCCCGGTCGAGCAACGGGTTGCGAAGGTGATGCCGTTCCTCGAACAAGCCGGCCTTGCCGACAAGGCTCCCGCGGCCGGCGTGGCGGCAATCGTCGAGGCTGCCGGCGACCGGATCAAGGTCGGCGGGGACATCCTCGACTTCGTCGACTTCTTCACCGACGACGATGCCCTGCCCTACGACGAGAAGGCGTTCGAGAAGCGGCTGCGCAAACCGGAAGACGCTGCGGAGTTGCTGAAGGGCTTCCGCGAGGTCCTGGCCGGAGTCGAACCGTTCGAGACCGACGCCATCGAAGGGGCGCTCAAGGGATTCGTCGAGGAACGCGGGATCAAGATCGGACAGATCGTCCACGCCGTTCGGGTCGCCGCCACCGGCAAGGCGGTGGGCTTCGGCCTGTTCGAAGCGCTCTGGATCCTGGGGCGGGAGCGCTGCCTCAAACGCTTCGACCGGGCCCTCGCCCAGCTCTGATGGCTTCCTTGGGGCGACCTTCGATCTCGAAGGCCGGCCGGGTCTCTGCCTGGAGTGCGATTGCCGGCGGCACCTTGCTCCCGCTGGCTGAAACGGTGCGCCGCTCTAATCATCTCTTGGATCCCACCCGGCTCCATCACTGGCTGGACGACTACGTACTGGGTGCTCTGCTGATCGCCGCCGGGTGGCGGGTCTTGCGAGTCCCGCGCAGCGGAACGTTGATCGCTGCCTGGGGAATCTGCGTCGGCGCCCTGACGCTCAGTTTCATGGCACAGCTCGATGCCGAGCTGCGAGGCTCCGGAGACCCCGGCGTGGTTCCCTCGATGTGGGTCCTGCTGGCGAAGGGAATCTTCCTCGCCAGCAGCATCTCCTGTCTCGTGCTGGCCCTCCGCGGCCTCTCCGACGCGACCCGCGGCTGAGCGTTCAGGTGGAGAGCTGTTTTGCGGGTACATTGGGCCTGCAACCGTTCCCATGGAGGAAACGATGAAAGTCCACGAGGTCTTTGCCTATCTGAGCGTCCACGACGCCGCAGCCGCCGTCGATTTCTACGTCAAGGCCTTCGGCGCCAAGGAGCGCTTCCGGCTCAACGGGCCCGACGGCCGGATCGGTCATGCCGAACTCGATCTGGGAGGCACGGTGGTGATGCTTGCCGACGAGTACCCGGAGTACAACCTCCGCTCGGCCAAGACCCTGGGCGGCACCGCGGTAACGATTCACCTTCACGTAGATGACGCCGATGCGCTGATCGATCATGCGGTCAAGTGCGGCGCCACTCTCGAGATGGAACCCCAGGACCATTTCTACGGGGAACGCGGAGGCAGCGTGTACGACCCCTTCGGCCATCGTTGGCTGATCGGACACACCATCGAGAAGGTCGAGCCCGAGGAAATGCAGCGCCGCTGGGACGCCATGAGCCAGGGCTGAATCACGGCCCACCCCAATAAAAGCAGACGACGAGCAGGCGAAAAAGCATGGTGCCCTCGGCGTTCTCGACGTAGGCTCCGGTCACGCCGCCCGCCGCGACCAGCGGGCGCCACCGACCGGGGGAACATCGTGAGCAACCGAACCGCCTGCCGACTCCTGTGCGGAATCGTCCTCCTGCTGCTGCTCGGCGCCGGGAACGTCGGCGCTCAGACCGTCCGGGTCCTGCCCGATGTCGACGATGACGCGACGACCCTGTCGCTGGCGGCCGGCACCGGTGGGATCCTGCTGGCGATCTGCGACGACTTCAGCAACCGGACGTGTCAGACCCTGAAGCTCGACGAGGCGTTGCAGCCCATCGCAGAGGCGGTCGACGTGCCCTTGCAAGGCCTGTCTCGTCGCCCGCGGATCAACCTGTTCACCGTCGAGTCCGGGTTCTTGCTCACCGCCCACGATTTCAGGGCCTTCTCGATGACTCCACTGGGACCCTCCGGCGAAGCCTCGGGACCTGCGGTCCCGGTCCAGGCGAGTCCCGATGGAACCGCAGCCTTCATGCCGGCATACCGGGACGGCGTGTTGGCCCTCGCCCACGGAGATACAGGAGGCTTCAGCCCCGCCTACGCCTGGGGTGCCGCAGTTCAGTCCGACGACGGCGAGTTGACCAGCAACTGGCGCGTCATCGCGCCGAAACGCATCGACCGTTCCCTGCTGGGTCTTTTCGGTGACGTGCGCATCGGATCGATCACGCCTTCCGGCAACGGATTCGTCGTCACATGGCTCGACAGCCTGTCCGGCCTGGGCAACGGCATTCTGATCGCAGATCTCGACGCCCAGGGAGTACCCGTTCCCTCGGAAGCGATCGTCTCGCCGATCGAGGAGCGCCCCAACATCCCCTTCGCAGCGACCGTCGACCGGCGGCAGCGCATCCTGTACAACACGACCGTCGGAGGCGACTGGCGCCTGTGGCTGGCCACTCGGCGGGCCGGCGATCGCACCGTGGTCGATCGCCGCGAACTGATCCTGGACGCATCCCCCCTGCGAGTCGTCGGAGTCGAAACCGACGGGTCCAGCCTCGGGATGATGGCCCGCCGACTGTCCCCGGCCCCGGGAGAGTCCGTCGTCGTGTTCTACGAGTTGACCCCCGATGGAGAAGTCCTGCGTGGCCCCATCGACACGCCCCTACCGTCAGGGGCGGGCTTCGGAACCGGCTTCGACTTCGCGGCCCAGCCGGGCCAGAGCGGCTACCTGTTCACCTGGGCCGGGGATGGGCCGGAAGGTCCCGGGGTGTACGTCTACCGCCCCTGATCCTCCGTACCGGACGATGGCTCGCGGTGTCCGCCAAGCCTGGGCGGCATGGTCCCCGCCGACGCCGATTGCTATAGTCGCGGCTTCATTGGCAAGATCCGGCCGGGATGCCCTCCCGCCGGCGGTGAGCGATCATGAGCGACAAGACCAACAAGCCCGACGAGAACGAACGCGCCGACGCCGGCGGCCCCCACTTCATCGAGCAGATCATCCAGGAAGACCTGGCGAGCGGAAAGCATGAGCGGATCCACACCCGCTTCCCGCCCGAGCCCAACGGCTATCTGCACATCGGCCACGCCAAGGCGATCTGCGTCAACTTCGGCCTGGCCAAGAAGTACGACGGGCTCTGCAACCTGCGCTTCGACGACACCAACCCGACCAAGGAAGAGACCGAGTACGTCGACGCGATCCAGGACGACATCCGCTGGCTGGGCTTCGACTGGGAAGACCGGCTGTACTACGCCTCGGACTACTTCGAGCAGCTCTATGCCTGGGCCGAGAAGCTGATCCAGGAAGGCAGGGCCTACGTCGACGATCTGAGCGCCGACGAGATCCGGGCGCACCGCGGAACCCTGACCGAGCCGGGCAAGAACAGCCCCTACCGCGATCGCAGCGCCGAGGAGAACCTCGACCTGTTCCGCCGCATGCGGGCCGGCGAGTTTCCCGACGGCTCCAAGGTCCTGCGGGCCAAGATCGACATGGCTTCCGGCAACATCAACATGCGCGACCCGGTGCTCTATCGCATCCTGCGGGCGCATCATCACCGCACCGGAGACGACTGGTGCATCTACCCGATGTACGACTTCACCCACGGGCAGTCGGACTCCATCGAAAAGATCACCCACTCCCTGTGCACCCTGGAGTTCGAGGCCCATCGGCCGCTCTACGACTGGCTGACCGAGAACCTCGAGATCTACCCGCCGCGACAGATCGAGTTCGCCCGGCTCAACATGAGCTACACCATGGTGACCAAGCGCAAGCTGTTGAAGCTGGTGCAGGAGGGCACCGTCAGCGGCTGGGACGACCCGCGGATGCCGACCATTCGCGGCATGCGCCGCCGGGGCTATCCGCCGGCCGCCATCCGCAACTTCTGCGACATGGTCGGCGTGGCCAAGGTCAACAGCACCGTCGACCTGGCGATGCTCGAGTACTGCGTGCGCCAGGAACTCAACCTCCACGCCCTGCGGCGGATGACGGTGCTGCATCCGCTGAAGCTGGTCATCGAGAACTATCCCGAGGACCAGGTCGAGGAGATGGACGCGGTCAACAACCCGGAGAAGGAATCCGACGGAAGCCGCAAGGTGCCCTTCTCCCGGGAGCTCTGGATCGAGAAGGCGGACTTCATGGAAGACCCGCCCAAGAAGTACTTCCGGCTCTCGCCGGGCCGCGAGGTCCGGCTACGCTACGGCTACTTCGTAACCTGCACCGGCTTCGAGAAGAACGACGCCGGCGAGATCACCGAGGTGCGTTGCACCTACGACCCCGCCACCCGTGGAGGGGATTCCCCCGACGGACGGCGGGTCAAGGGCACGATCCACTGGGTCTCGGCGGCCCACGCGGTGCCCTGTGAAGTGCGGCTCTACGACAACCTGTTCACCGTTCCCGATCCGGCTGCAGCCGAGGACGTGCAGGCGGCACTCAACCCGGACTCGCTCCAGGTGTTGACCGGCTGCATGGGCGAACGCTCCCTGGGCGAGGTCGAGGAGGGGCAGCGGCTTCAGTTCGAGCGCCAGGGTTACTTCTGCGTGGACCCCGACTCGAAACCGGGGGCGCCGGTATTCAACCGCACCGTCGGGCTGCGGGACAGCTGGGCCAAGATCCAGAAGCAGCAGGCCGGCGGCAAGAAGAAGGGCTAGTCGGAGTCCGGTGCGGCGATCGCGCCCGGCTCCACAGCCCGCACACCGAATTCGTGGACCAGCCGCCCACCCAGATGGGCGGCGTTGACCAGCGTCAGACAGGCCACCAGATAGAGCGCCAGGTGGATGCCGAACAGTCCGAATCGAACCGGCGGCTTGAAGCTCTCGGGACGGCGCTTCTCCACCGCCAGCAGTAGCGCGTAGCCCACGGTCAACAACACGAAGTAAGCGCGCACCGCAAGGGCCTGCTCCTCGTGCTGATGCATCACCCGGCTGGTCCCACTGGCCCCGCGGGCGAAGGTCTCCGCGGCCTCTCCGGAACTGACCGCCAGGGTCGCGGCGCAGGTTCCCAGGGCCATCAAGATCAGCGCGGTGAGCCTGAACCCGCGCCCCGACTCCCGGTGGACCAGCCCGGCGACCGCGAACAACGGCACGACGAGCAGCAGCGCGATCGGAAAGTGCACCACCAGCGGGTGGGCCGCCTCCCAACTCGGAATCGGTGGGAACTCCATGGCGCGGACGATGCCTGCTGCCCATCTTCATGTCAATAGGCGCCACGAACCAACGAACATCGGTTAAGGTAACGTCAATGGGATGGCTTCGTCGCCGAGTGCTCCGACCGCTCCGCCAACGCCTGCTCTACCGGGAAACCATGAGCCGGCTCGTGGCGGTCCGCCAGGACCTGGACCGCCGGGCGGACCAGGATCGCCGGGCGCTTTACCGGCTCAAACGACGCGAGGACTGGGAAGCATTCCGGACCGAGCGCCTCGACGCCTTGCGCGCCATGCTGCGGCTGCCCGCCTCCGCCGATCGGGATTGGCGCCTCGTGCGGACCGTCGACTCCGGAGACGTGCGCATCGACTGCGGTCACTATGCCGGGCGCTTCGGCCTGAGGGTGACCGCGAACCGGTACCGGCCCGCAACAGCGGCGGTTGGTCCCGGTGTTCTCGTGGCGCACAGCCATCACACCCCCAAGGAACATGGAGAGCTCCAGGCCCTCGGCCACGAACTGGCCCGCAGCGGTTGCACGGTGCTGATTCCCGACCTCGGAGGCCACGGCGAACGGCGCCAGCATCCCTTCGACGGCACCACGCCGGGAGACACGAGCTATCGCCCCGAACGGCAGGACTACTATTTCCGCCACCTTCACGGCATGGCCCTGGACCTGGTCGACGAGAGCCTGGCCGGCTGGATGGTCGGCGATCTGGCCGCCGGTCTCGATCTGCTGGACGACGACCCCTCGGTGGACTCCAGCCGCATCGCGGTGATCGGCGCCGTGGCCGGAGGGGGCGATCTGGCGGCAATGCTGGGAGCCATCGATCCCCGGGTCTCCTGCCTCGTGCCGTTCAATATCTCCGGCCACCGGTTCGTCTCCGATCCGGATGGCTCCCGTTGTCCGCCCAACGCCTCTCGCGACGGCTTCGTCCCCTGGGTTCTGCTCGGCGCCATGGCCCCGCGGCGGTTGCTGGTAGCGCAGGAGTTCACCTGGCGGCCCGACAAGGAACGGCTGTGGTCCGCCCTGCAGCGGGTCTACGACTGGTACGGCGGCACCGATCAACTCGCCGCCGTCAGCGGCAAGGGGCACATCTCCGGTTCTCCACCGCGGAACAGCCATTGTGTCCACGTCGGCGCATTCCACCGGGAGGCGCTGTACCCGGAACTGGCCCGTTTCCTGGACCTGCCTGCACCACCGCAGGTGACCTCCGACGATCCGGTGCATGCCCCAGAAGCCCTGGAGAGTGCAGGCGGCGCCGACCTGGGCAGCCTGGCCCAGGCGCTCTCGCCACGCCTCGGCTCCCAGCCCTATCAGGCGGCACCGCGGCATGGGTCGCCGCCGCCGAAGCGCCATACCGAGCCGCCGCGAGTCGTGGTGCTGACCCGGGTGCGGCCCGCGGCGTGGCGGCGCCTCCATGAACAGACCGTGAAGAGGCTGCGCAAGGCGGGTGTCCAGCTGCACTTCCTCGAACCGGCAGGGCGGAGCGACCGGGGAACCGAGCAGGACCGCCGGGGCCGGCTCAGTCAGGCGGCGCTCTGGACCGCTGCCGAACGGATGCGCGGGATGCACCCGTTCAGCAATGTGGTCGACGAGTTGATCCCGATGGTGCGCTTCCACGGCCGACGCAGCCCCTGCGTTCTCTGGGGGGACAGCGGGCTCTCGCCGGCGTTCCCTGCGCCGGAACAACCCCGCCCGCGGGGAGTGTCCTGCCCTGCCGCCGACCCGTTCCCGGCGCTGGCGGCTCTCGACATCGCCCGGCGCATGCCCGACGGGGCCTGCGGCCTGGTGTTGCGAGGTGGCCTCGGCTCCTGGCGTGAAGTGCTGGCCCTATCTCCGCGTATCGCCTCGGATTCGGTGCCGCCGGGGGTCGGGCTGGATCAGGATTGGGAGGCGCGGATCGAGGCCCTGGCTCCCCTTCCCGTGCGGCGGGTCGGCTGGCCCGGCGAACCCGAGGATCCGGACCCGGCAGCCCTCGCCGAGTGGATCCTGGGCTGTTTCCCGGCCAAGTCCGGCGGCTGACCCACGCGCCGAATCCTGGACTTTTGCCCCCAAACCCGGCGAGAATCCCGCCCGGCGATTGTTTTTTCGCCATAGCGACGTATGAACGTCCTGCACCGATTCCTCAGGGGGGCATCCGACATGAAGACCTGGCTTGCGATGGGGCTTTGCGCCTTTTTCTTGACGTGCGCCTTGGCCGCGCCCGAAACGCCGCGACTGAGCGTCGAGCGGGACGATTCCGGCGTGACCCTGCGCCTCGACGGCGAGCCCTTCCACCGCACAGGCAACGCCCTCGCCGGCGCCCGGCTGATCGCCGTCCCCGGCGGGACCTCGACGGTGGTCGTCTGGAACGAGACCGACGCCTCCGGCGACTCGGTCCCCTACTACGCCCTCGGTCTCGGCGGTGCGCCGGTCGGAAACGCCCGGGCGACCTCCTACGACCTGCGGCTTACCTACGGGTCCTGGAGCCCCGGCCGGGAAGAGCCTGACGTCATTCCGGCGCTGCGCGCCCGCAACGCCTCCCGGCTGCACATCGTGCAGTTCGTGACCCAGCCCCTTGAAGACTACCGGAACGCATTGAACGGTCTCGGCGCGTCGGTCCGCGGCTTCCTGCCGCACCACGCCCATATCGTCGAGATGCCTCCGGCCCTCGCGGCCCAGGTCGCTCAACTCGATTTCGTGCGTTGGGTCGGCGCCTACCACCCGGCGTATCGCCTCGAGGCCCCCTTTCGCGCCGACGCCGCGACCCTGGCCGAACAGTTCGAGCAACTCAAGTTCAACATCCTGCTGTTCGATCACGACCGCGGACTCAAGCGGCAACTCGGCGAACGGATCAAGAGCATCGGCGGCATCCTCGAACGGGACCATGCAGGCAAGTTCCTGATGGAAGCAACCCTGACTCCCGAGCAACTGCTCGAGGTCGCCCAGTGGGACGAGATCGCCTACATCGACCGTTGGCGTCCCATGGAACAGGACATGGATCTGGTGCGGGCCCAGGGGGGCGCCGTCGAACTCGACACCGTCGCCGGCTACACCGGCGCCGGTGTTCGCGGCGAGTCCTTCGACAGCGGCTTCAACGTGGCCCACCCGGACTTCGCCTCCCGGCCGCCGCTCGAGCATGGCGGCACCGTGGGCAACGCCAGCCACGGCACGGCCTGCCTCGGCATCCTCTTCGGTGACGGTACCGGCGACGCCCAGGCTCTGGGCCTGATGCCCGACGGCCAGCCGATCGCCGCCGACCACAACAACATCGGCATCTCCGGCGGCACCCGCTACGACCACACCGCCGAGCTCAAACAGGCGCCCTACTTCGCCGTCTTCCAGACCGCCAGCGTCGGCGACAGCCGCACCTTCGACTACACCACCATCTCCGCCGAGCACGACACGATCCTGTTCGACCACGACGTGCTGCACTGCCAGTCCCAGTCCAACGCGGGCAACCAGGACTCGCGTCCCCAGGCCTGGGCCAAGAACGTCGTTTCCGGCGGCGCCTTCGAGCACTACAACACAGCGGATCAAAGTGACGACTGCTGGTGTGAGACCGGCAGCATCGGCCCCGCCGCCGACGGCCGGATCAAGCCGGACCTGAGCTTCTACTACGACGACACCTACACGACCTACACCACCGGCAGCGGCTACGGGGAGTTCGGCGGCACCAGCGGCGCGACCCCCTCGATCTGCGGTCACTTCGGCCTGTTCTTCCAGATGTGGTCCGACGGCATCTTCGGTAACGAGGTCACCCCCGGCGCCACGGTGTTCGACAACCGGCCCCACATGACCACCGCCAAGGCGGTGATGATCAACACCGCGATCCAGTACCCCTTCACCGGCCCCGACCACGACATGACCCGGGTCCACCAGGGCTGGGGCGTGCCCAACGTCAAGAACCTCTACGACCTTCGGGACAACCTCTCGATCCTCGACGAGAGCGTGCTGCTGACCAACACCGAGACCGCCCAGTTCAACACCTTCGTCGAGGCCGGCGAACCCGCGCTGCGGATCACCATGACCTACGCCGACCCCGCCGGTAACCCGGCAGCGGCGCTGCACCGGATCAACGACCTGACCCTCAAGGCCACCGCCCCCGGCGGCACGGTCTGGTGGGGCAACGTCGGCCTGCGGGACGGCAACTGGTCGCTCCCCGGCGGGAGCGCCGACACCATCGACACCGTCGAGAACATCTTCGTCCAGAACCCCGAGGCGGGTATGTGGGTCGTCGAGGTCATCGCCAGCGAGATCGTGCAGGACAGCCACGTGGAAACACCGGAGCTCGATGCGGACTTCGCACTGGTGACCAGCGGCGGCCTGATCATTGACTGCACCTCCGACGCCAGCATCTCCTTTACCCCGCCGGCGCACGCCTGCGAGGACACGGCGACGATCCGGGTGGTCGACTGCGACCCCAACCTGGATGACGCCGTGCTCGATACCGTGTCGGTCCAGGTCTTCTCCACGACCGACCCGTCGGGCGAGGCGGTGGTGCTGACCGAGACCAACCCGGCCAGCGGAACCTTCGTCGGGACCGTGCCGGTCAGCGAGTTCGACGACGTCGGCATCGTCGGCGTCGCCGAGGGCGACCTGTTGACCGCCGAATACCTGGATGCCGACGACGGCATGGGCGGGATCGACCTGCTCAAGACCGCCAACGGCAGCGTCGACTGCTCCTCTCCGCTGATCTCCAACGTCCAGGCGCCGGATGTCTCGGCTCGCCGGGCGACGATCACCTTCGACACCGACGAGGCGGCCCGGGGCACCGTGCGCTACGGCACCACCTGCAGCAACCTCGACGGCACCGCAGGCAACGCCCGCTTCGAGACCGCTCACAGCGTGCTGATCACGGGCCTCCAGGAGAACACCGACTACTAC
The DNA here is from genome assembly GCA_001664505.1 of Acidobacteria bacterium Mor1. Classification (GTDB taxonomy): domain Bacteria; phylum Acidobacteriota; class Polarisedimenticolia; order Polarisedimenticolales; family Polarisedimenticolaceae; genus Mor1. The sequence goes on along the minus strand of CP011806.1, from coordinate 147,401 downwards.
TACGCGGTCGACGCCGTGGATACGGTGGGCAACGCCAGCACCGACGACAGCGGCGGGCTCTGCTACCGCTTCACCACCCCCGACGTGGCCGACTCATTCACCGAGTCCTTCACCGGCGATCAGGACACCGACGGCATCACCCAGACGTTCACCCCCAACGGCTCCGGCGAATTCTACGCAGGCTGCACCACCGCGGCGGCGGCCTTCCCCACCGATCCGGCGGGCGGCACGACGGTCAGCCTGGGCGATGACGCCTCGAGTCTGGTGACCCTGACCGGGGCGACGGTCTCGCTCTACGGCACCAGCTACTCCGAGTTCTACATCGGGAGCAACGGCTTCATCACCTTCACCACCGGGGACACCGACTACACCGAGACCCTCGAGGATCACTTCCGACTGCCCCGGATCTCCGGACTGTTCGACGACCTCAACCCGTCCAGCGGCGGCACGGTCAGCTGGCGGCAGCTTGCCGACCGCGTTGCGGTCACCTGGGAGAACGTGCCCGAGTACAGCACCTCGAACCAGAACAGCTTCCAGATCGAGATGTTCTTCGACGGCACCATCGCCATCACCACTCTGGCCACCGCCTCCGCGGACTCCATCGTGGGCCTGTCGGCGGGTAATGGTGTTCCCGCCGACTTCGTCGAGAGTGACCTCGGTTCGATGGCCGTCTGCGGCGCCACCGGCGGCGGCGCCGTGCCCGGCGAGGCAGGCGTCGGCGTGCAGCTGACGGTGACCGGCTACGACCCGCTGACCGACACCCTGACGTTGAGCTACGGCGTCCCCTGCCAGGCCGCCGGCCACACCATCGAGTACGCACCGCTGACCCGCGCCGACCTCCAGAGCTACGCCTGGAGCGGCCAGGAGTGCGGCCTGGACACCAGCGGCGTCCATGCCTGGGATGCCTCGGGCGCGCCCCAGTCGATGTTCTTCATCGTGGTGGCCCACAACGGCAGCGAGGAGGGCTCCTACGGACAGGCCGGCGACGGCAGCGAACGTCCCGAGGACGCGGCCAACGCAACCTGCCCGATACCGCAGAACCTGATCGACGTCTGCCAGTAGGCGTCGCTCCACGAACCTCGACGGGCCGCGACTGAAAAGTCGCGGCCCGTTTTCGTTCGAGGCCCTCTTCCTCTCTTGCCCGGGTCTACGGCCGCACACATATTCCGCCCCATGAGCGCGACCACCGAGAGCTTGCCCGCCCATCCGTTTCCACTCGAAACCCTGACGATCCAGGGCCCCGCCGGAAGCCATGCGCCGATCCGGATCGCGATCCCACGCCAGGAGCGCTTTCGGGCCGACGAGATCCTGGGCCAGGCGGAGTACGCGCTCCCCACGTCACGGAGCCACGGCGGCCCGTTGACGGTGATCGACGCCGGCGCCAACGTCGGGCTGTTCGCGCTCTACATGAAGTTCGTCGATCCCCAGGCCACCGTGCATTGCTTCGAGCCGGTGCCGACGACCCTCGGCCTGCTGGAGCACAACGTGGGGTCGCTGTCCCGGGTGCACGTGCATCCCTTCGCCCTGGGCCAGGGAGAGCGGGAGGTCGAGATCACTCTCAGCCGGTCGAACACCGGCGCCAACTCGTTCAAGGGTACCTGCGGCGACCCCGGCGAAGGCTGCGTCATCTCCTGCCGCGATGCCGCCGCCGAGTTCGACGCCCTCGGCCTGGACCGCCTCGACGTGCTCAAGGTCGACACCGAGGGCTGCGAGGTGGAGATCCTCGAGAGCCTGGGAGACCGCCTGGATGCGGTCGACTACGTGCTGCTCGAATACCATAGCGACGACGACCGCCGACGGCTCGATGCCCTGCTTCCGCAGTTCAAACTGTTCGCCTGCTCCAGCCGGGTGGTGGATTGCGGCGTCGTCAAGTACATGCACCGGCGTCTCCTCGGCGGGTGATGCATCATGGAATCCTCAATGGGAGATTCAAGATGAAGCGCTTCGTGTTGCCCCTCGTCATCGCAGTTCTCCTGGGCACGGCGGTCCAGGCGGCCGACTACTTCGACAAGGTCAAGGGTGAGAAACCGACGGCGGAACCCGAAGAGGGCCACGCGGTGGTCTACGTCTTCCGGCCCGCAGTGGTCGGGGCGGCGGTCAAGACCTGGGCCTTCGTCAACGACGAGCTGATCATGGTTTCCAAGGCCAGGTCCTACTCCTTCGCCCAGGTTCCCGCCGGCAAGCACCTGTTCTGGACGAAGTCCGAGAACACCTCGGGCCTCGAGATGGAGATCGAAGCCGGAAAGACCTACTACTTCAAGCTCGCCATCAAGGCCGGGTTCGGTAAAGCCCGGGCCAGGCTCGAGCCTCTCGATGAGTCCGATCTCCAGAAGATGATGAAGAAGTGCAGCTACGTCACACCGACCGCCGAGGGGCTGGCCCGGGCGAAAGAGATCGTGGCCGAGCGCATGGAGAAGGCCGCGGAGAAGGCTCAGAAGAAGGGCTAGATCTGGCTGACCCGGCCCACGCGTTCAGGTAGACTGCAGGTCCACGCTATCCGGCCGTCCTTCCGGCCGGGCTCGACCTCAGGAGACCCCGACGATGGCAACGGATCTGGAGATCGCACGAGCGGCTGCGCTGCGCCCCATTTCGGAGGTCGCGGCCCGCTACGACATCGAGCAAGCCGACCTGATCCCCTACGGCCATCACATGGCCAAGGTCGATCTGTCGATCCTGTCCCGGCTGGCCGACCGGCCCCAGGGCAAGTACATCGACGTCACCGCGATCAATCCGACGCCCCTGGGCGAGGGCAAGACCGTGACCACCATCGGCCTCTCCCTGGGGCTGAACCACATCGGCAAGAAGGCGGTGGCGACGATCCGCCAGCCCTCGATGGGGCCGGTGTTCGGCATCAAAGGGGGTGCCGCCGGCGGCGGTCACAGCCAGGTCGTGCCGATGACCGACTTCAACCTGCACCTGACCGGCGACACCCACGCCGTCGGGATGGCCAACAACCTGCTGGCCGCCTGGATCGATACCTCCCTGCTCAAGGGCAACCCTCACGGCCTCGATCCCGCCAGCGTCGAGTGGAAACGCTGCCTGGACGTCAACGACCGCGCCATGCGCCAGATCGTCACCGGCCTCGGCGGCACCAACAACGGCGTTCCCCGGGAGACCGGCTTCAACATCACCAGCGCCAGCGAGGTGATGGCGATCCTGGGCCTGTCCAACGACTTCAAGGATCTGCGGGAGCGGCTCGGCCGGATCGTCGTCGGCATGAACCGCGACGGCAAGCCGGTGACGGCAGAGGCCCTGGGAGCCGCAGGCGCCATGGCCGCGGTGCTCAAGGACGCGATTCATCCTAACTTCATGCAGACCCTCGAAGGCACCGGATGCTTCGTACACACCGGCCCCTTCGCCAACATCGCCCACGGCAACTCCAGCATCGTCGCCGACCGGGTTGCGCTGTCCCTTGCCGACTACGTGGTCACCGAGAGCGGCTTCGGCGCGGACATGGGTGCCGAGAAGTTCTTCAACATCAAGTGCCGGGTCTCGGGGCTCAAACCGGACGCCGCCGTCGTCGTCGCCACGGTGCGGGCGCTCAAGGTCCACAGCGGGCGCTACAAGATCCGCCCGGGACGGCCGCTGCCCGAAGAGATGACCCGCAGTGACCTGGAGGCCCTGGAAGAAGGGGCGGCCAACCTGCGCCGACACATCGAGAACGTGCGCAAGCACGGCGTCCCGACGGTCGTTGCCGTCAACCGCTTCCCTACCGACAGCGATGAGGAACTCGAGGCGGTGATCCGCATCGCCAAGGAGGCGGGTGCCCAGGATGCGGTGATCTCCGAGGTCCATGCCAAGGGGGGTGCCGGCGGCGCCGCGCTGGCCGAGGCGGTGGTCAAGGCCTGCGAACAGCCGTCGGACTTCCGCTTCCTTTACCCCGACGAGATGCCGGTTCAGGAGAAGATCGAGACCATCGCCCGGGAAATCTACGGCGCAAACAAGGTAGCCTTCGAGGCTCCGGCCCGCCGGGCGATCAAGCGCTACAGCCGCATGGGCCTCGGACACCTGCCGGTCTGCATGGCCAAGACACAGTACTCCTTCTCCGACGATCCCTCGAAGGTCGGCGCCCCCAGCGGCTACACCTTCCACGTCCGGGATATCAACCTGTCGGCGGGGGCAGGCTTCCTTTACGCCCTGTGCGGCGACATGATGACCATGCCCGGTCTCGGCTCCAAGCCGGCTCTGCTCAACATCGACGTCGACGAGAACGGCGAGATCGAAGGCCTGTTCTGATGCGGCGTGTCGGCCTGTCGCTCCTGCTCGCGTCGATGCTGTCTCTCGGCTGCGCCGCTCAGAGCGAGGCCGAACAGGCTGCGGCCGGAGCGGTCGCTGCAGGCGCGGATGCTCCGTCGGAGCTCAACGCCCGCTTCGTCGATCCCGAGATGGACGTCGATGAGTGGATCGGGCGCTTCGAGGTCGAGAGTCGCGAGGTGTTCGCCGCCCGGGACGAGGTGATGGCCGCCGTCGGCCTGAGTGCGGGCGATCGGATCGCCGATATCGGAGCGGGCACCGGTTTTTACACCCGGCTGTTCTCGGAAGCGGTCGGCGACGGCTGGGTCTACGCCGTCGACATCAGCCCCCGTTTCATCGAGCACATCAACGCCTCGGCCGGGCGGGACGGCTTACAGAACGTCACCGGCGTACTCTCCAGGGTCGACTCGGTGATGCTGCCCCCTGCCTCGGTGAACCACGCGTTCATCTGCGACACCTACCATCACTTCGACACACCCGCGGACACCCTGGCGTCGATTCACGCGGCGCTGGAGCCCGGTGGAATGCTGACCGTGATCGACTTCGAGCGGATCGAAGGGGTCTCCAGCGACTGGATCATGGGCCACGTCCGCGCCGGCAAGGAGGTCTTCCGCGCCGAGATCGAGGCCGCCGGTTTCGCCTTCGTCGAGGAGATCGAGATCGAGGGCTTCGAGCAGAACTACCTGCTCAAGTTCCGCCGGAAGTGAACCGGGCCGAATCGCGGCCCTTCGGCCTGCCCTCCGCCGCGGCGCTGGTCGTGGCCAACATGGTCGGCGCCGGCGTTTTCACCACCAGCGGCTTCGCGCTGGCGGACCTCGGAAGCCGGCGGCTGGTGCTGATCGCCTGGGTCGTCGGCGGTGTTCTGGCCCTCTGCGGTGCGATCAGCTACGGCGGCCTGGTTCGCCGCATCACCGAGTCCGGCGGCGAGTATCTGTTCCTCTCGCGCACGGTTCATCCCGCGGCCGGGTTCCTCGCGGGGTGGGTCTCGTTGCTCGGGGGGTTCACCGGCGCCATCGCCCTGGCCGCAACCGCCTTCGAGTCCTACCTGTTCCCCGCCGGCCCACCCGGTTGGCTGCCGGCGGGTGCCGCGGCGATCGCCGTGATCCTCTTGACCGGTCTGCTTCACGGTGCCCTGGTGCGCCTCGGCGTCGCCGCCCAGAACCTGGTGGTGGCGCTCAAGCTGCTGTTCCTGCTCGGCTTCGTGGCGTTGGCCTGCTATCTCGGAGCCGGCGACGGTTGGCCCGGTGCGGCCCTCGTAGACGAGAGTCGCGGGTTCGTCCTGACCGCCTTCGCGGGTTCGCTGGTCTGGATCTCTCTCAGCTACAGCGGCTTCAACGCGGCGATCTACGTGGCCGGCGAGGTCCGCGACCCGGCGCGCAACGTTCCCCGGGCGCTGTGGCTCGGCACGCTGCTGGTCGGCGCCTTCTACCTGGCGCTGAACACCGTGTTCCTCTACGCGCCTCCCCCGGCCGAGGTCGCCGGGCGGCAGGATGTAGCGGCGCTGGCCGCCCTCACTCTGGGTGGAGAGCAGCTGGAACTGGCGGTGCGCGGCGTGGTCATCCTCGCGCTGCTGTCGTCGGTCTCGTCGATGATCGTGGCCGGTCCGCGGGTCTACGCGCGGATGGCCGACGACGGGGTCTTCCCCCGATTCTTTCGCCCAGGTGCCGAAGGCGCGCCTCCGCGCACGGCCATCGCGCTCCAGACCGGGCTGGCGGCGCTGGTCGCCGCGGTCTCGCAACTGAGCGAGTTGCTGTCCTATCTCGGTTTCCTGCTGTCCCTGAGCGCAGCCGCCAGCGTCGCCTGCCTGTTCCTGATCCGGCGGCGTGACGGCCGGGAGGCGGTGGCCGGAACCGGCTTCCCGTTCGTTCCGGCGATCTACGTCGGGGCCACCGTCAGCCTGGGACTCCTGGCCGCCGTGCACCGGCCCGCCGAGTTCGGCGCCGCGGTGGTCACCGTGCTGACCGGCCTCGTGGCCTACCTGCAGCTACGGCGCCGGAACTAGCGGCCAGACCAGCGGCAGCACCAGCAGCACGATCACCAGCACCATCAACGTCAGCGGCACACCCAGCTTGACGTAGTCGATGAAGCGGTAGCCACCGGGGCCCATCACCAGGATATTGGCCGGGTGCGAGATCGGGCTGGTGAAGCTGGCCGACGCGGCGACGGCGATGGCCATCATCATCGCCTCGGTGGAGACTCCGGTTTCTGCCGCGGTGCGGAACACGATCGGCGACATCAACACTACAAGCGCCGCCGTCGGGATGATCGAGGTGGCGATGGCGGTCATCAGGTAGAGACCGAGCAGCACCCCCCAGGGACCGAAGGAAGAGGTCACCCCGACCACGCCCTCGGCAACCATTGCCGCGGCGCCGGTGGACTCCAGCGCAACCCCCAGGGGCAGCATCCCGGCGATGAGAAACACCGAGCGCCATTCGATCGCCCGGTAGGCGTCGTCGAAGGTGATGCAGCCGAACAGGATCGCCAGCGCCGCCCCGGCCACCGCCGAGATCGCAATGGGCAGCACGCCGAAGATCACCGGCAGGATCACCGCCGCCATGATCGCCGCCGCGACCGCTCCCTTGCGCCGGTCGGGAGCGGCGCGCTCCGGATCGGTCAGCACCAGGAAGTCCGGGTTGCCGCAGAGCAGCTTGCGCTTGCTCGCCGGCCCCAACAACAACAGCGCATCTCCCATGCGCAGCACGAACTGCCCCAGGCCCGAGCGCACCGCGTTGCCCCCGCGAAGCACCGCCAGCACCTGCAGGCCGTAGCGATCGCGGAAAGCCAGATCGGCCAGACTGCGGCCGACGAGTTTGCTGCGAGGCGAGAGCATCACCTCCATCGGAGCGGTATCGCCGACCTCCAGGGTCTCGAGGGTCTCCGCCGGCACTTCGCTCTCGAACTCCAGCTCCTGCAGGCCGCGGAAGACCTCGATGTCCTCCCCTCTCCCTCTGCCGTAGAGGCGGTCGCCGGCGGCCAGCGGGTCGTGAGGGTCCGGCAGCAACGTCAGTTCGCCCCCCCGTTGCCGGGCCATCACACCGACGCCGAGTGCGCTGGCCAGCCGGGTCTCCACCAGGCTGCGGCCCGACAGCACCGACTCCTGGGGAATCTTCAGACGGAAGATGTTGCCCCGCAGCTGATAGCGCTCGAGCACCGTCCGCGCTTCCATCGCTTTGCGTTCCTCGAACTGGGGGAACTCGTCCAGCGCCTCGAGCTTGTCCCGCAGCCCTTCGATCAGCAGCAGATCTCCGGACTGGATGGTGGCGTCGCTCATGTCGAACTGCCGGACGTCTCCGCCCCGCAAACGGGCCAACACCAGCACGCCGAAGCGGCGGCGGAAGTCGGCGCTGCCGAAGGTCTGGCCGTGGAGATCGGCGCCGTCGGCCACCCGCACCTGCACCACGCCGACATCCCGGGAAAACAGCTCGTCGAGCTGGGACTCATCGGGGTTGATCCGGCGCACGGTGATCTGACGCCAGGAGCGCAGATCTTCCAGCCGTTCGATCCGCCCTTCGACCAGCAGGCAATCGCCGGTGCGCAGTACCTCCTCGGCGTCGGGCGCCAGATGCACCCGCCCTTCCCGCAGGATGCCGTAGACGTTGAGGCCGGTCGCTCGCCCCAGACGGCTCTCCCGCAAGGTGCGGCCGGCGAGCCGGGCCCCCTCGGGGATGCGCAACACCGCCCGGCGCTCACTGAGAGCGTACTGATCGGGCAGGTTACCCCCGGGCGTCGCCGACTCCCGCGCGGGGTCGCGCCGGGGCAACATCCGGCGGCCGAAGATCGCGATGAACAGAATCCCGCCCGCCATCACCGCGCCGCCCACCGGGACGAAGTCGAACATGCCGAAGGGCTCCCCGCCCTGGGCCGAGATCGCCTCGCTGACCAGGATGTTCGGCGGCGTACCGATCAGCGTCGTCAGCCCGCCGAGGAGGGAGCCGTAGGCCAGGGGCATCAGCAGGCGCGAGGGAGGATGCCCCGCCTGACGGCCCATCTGCAGGACCACCGGCAACATCAACGCCGCGACGCCGATGTTGTTCATGAACGCCGAGAGCACCGCCGAGGTCAGCATAACCGTGACCACCATGCGGGTCTCGCCCTTGCCGGCGAAGCGCATGGCGGTGCGGCCGATAACGTCGGCCACTCCGGTCTGGACCAGCGCGGCGCTGAGGATGAACATCGCCCAGACGGTCACCACCGCCGGGTTGCTGAAGCCGGCCAGCGCCTGCTCGGGGGTCACCATGCCGGTCACCGCCAGGGTGCCCAGCACCAGGAGCGCCACCAGATCCATCCGCAGCTTCTCGGTGATGAACAGCACCACCGCGACCGCCAGGATGCCCAACACGAAGATCGCCGGCCACTCCATCAAAATTCCTCCGGCCGGGATTCTACTCTCTTCACGAGCCCCTCAACCGACATCAGAGCCGAGCGGACCGACATCGACCCGGGCCCGGCCGCCGGTGGCCTCCCGCAGCGCGGCCAGGGTCGCCTCGACTCGGTGCGCCTCGAGGCCCAGGATCAGCCGGACCTCTTCGCCGTAGCCGGTCTCTTTCGGCTCCAGGCGCAAGCCGTGGAGCACCGACGCCACGGCCCCGGAATCCTCGTAGCCGTGGGTCACCGCGACCCGGTGGCGCAGCACCACCTCACGCACGCCCGCCAGATCGAGCGCCTCGGCAGCGGCTCCACCGTAGGCCCGGACCAGCCCGCCGACCCCCAGCTTGGTCCCACCGAAGTAGCGGGTGACCACCACCATCAGGTCGGTCAGCTCCCGCCCGTCGATCTGAGCCAGGATCGGCTTGCCCGCCGAGCCCGAGGGCTCTCCGTCGTCGCTGTAGCGGAAGCTGCCGTCGTTGCCGATGCCCAGCCGCCAGGCAAAGGCGTGGTGCCGGGCGTCGTGCATCTCCTTGCGCACCCGGGTCAGCACCTCATCGGCCTGGGCGGCATCGCGGAGCGGTTCGACGGTGGCGATGTGGCGGGAACCCTTGATCTTGTCGGGTTCGTGGCGCACGGCGCGTTCGATGGTGCGAAAGCGAGTCAAGGGTTCGGCTCCTGGGGCGGGCCGACTATAGTCGATGCGGTAACGGATCGCGCCCCCGGCGCAAAGCACCGGGCGAAGGAGACACGATGTTCGATCCAGAGAACCTGCGCCGTTGCGATCCCCGAGGCCTCGCGGCCGCCCGCCAGGAGGCCCATCAAGCCGCCCAGTGGATCTCCCGTTCCGCCCGGGCCAACCTGGAACCGGTTCCCGACGACAGCCACACCAACCTGGGCTGGGATCCGGAACGGGGCCGGCTCCTGGGGCGCCCGATGGGGCGCGCCGGTCTCACATGGGCCCTGGATGTCCCGAGCCTCGCTCTGCTGGCCCGTTGCGACGGAGAAACCCGCGCGTCCCTGGAGCTCGGCGGCATGAACGACGAGACCATCGGCAACTGGGTCGACGGCCGGCTCACCGACCACGGCCTGCGGCCGGCGACGCCGGTCGAGCAACCCTACGCCCTGGACGAGACCCTGGACCGTTACGCCCCTCCCGCCGGCGGGCTGACCGCCCTTGCCGCCTGGTACAGCCTTTCGGCCTGTGCCCTGCCCCGCATCGCCGAGACCCTGACCCGCTTCGACCCCGGACCGTCGCCGGTACGCACCTGGCCCCATCACTTCGACATGGCCACCCTGGTGTCGCTGGAATCAGGGGATCCGGAAACCGCGAGGTCGATCGGCATCGGCCTCTCGCCCGGCGACGGGTCCTACGCCGAGCCCTACCTCTACGTGACTCCCTGGCCGCATCTCGATCGGGCGAGCCTGCCGGCGGCGCCCGAGCGTTCCCGCTGGCACACCGAGGGCTTCGTCTCGATGGTCCTCACCGCCACGGACCTGCTCGCCACCGGCGATCCGGCGGCGCACCTCGATCGCTTCTTCGACAAGGCGGTTGCGCTCTCGCTCGAGAGCCTCGGAGCCTGAGCGGGGCTCTCCCCTTCGGTCAGTGGACGTGATCCGCACCTGTGTGATCGTCGACCGCACGCGAGGCTGACGTGCGGTCGATCACGTCGCCGAAGAACAGGGCGTTGAGGAACAGCTTCTGGGTGCCGTACCAGACCCCGCGGAACGCCGGGTTGTCGGTCAGCCGAACCACGGTGCCCCGCCCCACCCGAGAAACCAGCACCGCCGCGCTGCCTGCGATCTCGGTCTGGCGCTTTTGCGACGCGTAGCCGCTGATCAGCGGGGAGTCGGTGTAGCGAGCCACGGTCTCGTAGGGGTTGTTCGACGGCTTCAAGGTGTTGCTGCGGTTGCGGTGAACCGGTAGGAGGGGCTCGGTGTAGCCGAAGGCGAGGGGATGGGTCGTATCCAATTCGACCTGGAAGATCGCGCCGCCGATGACGTGAATCGCGCGGTCGCCGCGGCGGGCGGCGTAGGGCCGGTAGGGAGAGGCATCCTCGGGCTCCGGCTCGGCATCGGAGGCCGGCTCGATCTTGCGCCCGGGCGGCCCCGCCGGCCGGCTCCCTTCACGCTCCTCGCCGCTCCCCGACTCCTCGGAGCCGGAGCGGCTGACGGCGTGGAGCCCCACCGAGGTCACCCAGTCGGCGCCGGACTGGCTCGCGACCAACACGCCTCCGTCCTGGATCCAGTCCCGGAGCTTGTCCTCCCACGCCTTGCGGAAGGAGCCGTAGCGGCCGCCCACCAGAATCAGATGGGTGTAGTCCGACAGATCCAGCGAGGCGATGCGTGGCGCCTCGACCATCGACAGCGGCAGGTCTACCCGGGTATCCAGCAGATGCCACAGTTCACCGGCCTCGTAGCCCCGGACCCCGCGGCCGACCACGAGAAGCGGACGCACCGGCTCGAGCTTGCGCAAGCTGGGCGAACCCAGGTCGACGCCGGTCGGGGTCGCTCCGCTCTTCAGCGCATGGACTTCCACGTGATCGCTTCGACGGATGCGCTCGAGGATCGCCAGGGCCGCGGACAACTGCGGACGCTCCGGAGCCGAGGGACTGACCTCCCCGGGGCGCGTTCCGGAACGACCGAGGTTTGCGGAAACCAGAATCGTCCCCCGCCCCAGGCGTCTGCGACCGTCGGAGGTCAACACGTCCAGCGGCTCGGTGGCGACGTATGCGGGAATGCCCTCGGCGTGAAGACGCTGCAGGGCTCGGGGAGCGAAGGTGCCGCTCCACTCGAAGGCCCAGCCCACCGCGTCGGCGGCCAGGGGGGCCGCCTGCGCGGCGACCGGGAAGCGCACCCTGCCCCGGGTCTCGTCGTAGGTTGCCGGCGCTTCCCCGAGCAGCGCATCGTTGAAGCTCTTCCCCATGGCGGCAAACGGCAGGTTGAAGGAGAGCGCCAGGTTGAACGACGACACGTCGTAGAAGGTCTCGTCGACGAAGTCGGTGCGGCGCTCGAACACTGCCTTGGCCAGCCGGTACTGCGGCTGATCCAACGGCACGACCCAGGCCTGCCCGGCGACGAAGGCGCGGCCTTCCAGCTCGATGTCCCGGGTCAGACCCCGGACCTCGATGCGGTGCCGGGTCAGGATCTCGATCAACTCACGTGCCCGGGCCGGGTCGCCGCCGTCTCCGAAGACGTAGGCCCGGTCGGTGTCCCGGGCGGCGAGCTTTCGGGCTTCGCCGTCGAAACCGGCCTGCCATGCCTTGAGTTCGCCACGGAGCGCGTCGGCCGCCTCCAGGGTGGAGAGCGCCGTGCGGAACTGGTTGTCGATGGTGGTGGGGAAGGTCAGGAGCCCGTGATCGGTCTGCATCAGGTGGCCGCGAGAACTGGCCTGCTCGAACAGGATTCCGATGGTCCCCTGGACGTCGGGATAGGTCGACCCCTTGCCGTAGTAGAAGTCGTCGAAGGTTTCCTCGGCGTAGTAACGCCGACCGCGCCGATCGAGGGACCGGGCATGGAACTCGGCGATCTTCGCCGTGAGCAGGTGGTTGCCCTCGGGGGTCATCGGGTGGCGCCGCTCGGGAACTCCGGGCTGGAAGAAGTAGGTCGCGTTCCCGCCCATCTCGTGGAAATCGGTCAACACGTGGGGGCGCCAACGGTGATACTCCCGCACACGGGCTCGGGACTCGGGATGGGTCAACAGCAGCCAGTCCCGGTTGAGGTCGAACCAGTAGTGGTTGGTGCGGCCGTTGGGCCAGACCTCCTGGTGTTCCCGGGACTGCGGGTCGCCGACCAGGTTCTTGCTCTTGTGGCTGTTGGCCCACTGGGCGAAACGAGCCACCCCGTCGGGGTTCAACGCCGGATCGATCAACACGATGGTGTCCTCGAGCAGCGCCTCGACCTCGCCCCCGCCGGCGGCCAGGTGATACGCAAGCAACAGCGACATGTTGGCGCCGCTGGGTTCGTTGCCGTGGACGCTGTGCCCCTGCCAGACCACCAGAGGCGCCTCGGGGTCGACCCGGCCGCTCCGCCCCTCTTCCAGGTGGACCTGACGCAGCCGGTCGAGGTTCCGGATGTTCTCCGGCGACGAGACCGCCATCAGCAGCAACCTCCGGCCTTCGTGAGTGCGGCCGGTCTCCTGCAGGACCACCCTGGGCGATGCCTCGGCCAGGACCTCCATGTAGCGCACCAGCTGGTCGTGGCGCACGTGCCAGGTGCCGACCTCGTCGCCGAGGACCGATGCGGGGACCGGGACCGCCGGATCGTACGGAACCCCCTCGGGGAGGTAGTCGCCGAGCTCGAGGGCGTGAGCGGAAAGCACGAACCCGGCGCAGACGATGGGCAGCAGGCGGCGCAGCATGAAACCTCCTCGGGACGAAATCCGGCAGGCCGAAGGTGATTTCTACCGATCGCCGCCGTGCACCAGGGAGTTTACAACGCCGGGGCGACCGGCTGGATTCCCGGATGCCGCCCCCCGGGGGATCGGTTAGAATCTTCGACCACTGACCTGCCGGGTTCGCGGCCAATCAAGTCACAGGAGAGACGATGCGCATGCTCAAGACGGTCCTCGCGGCCACCCTGCTACTGGCGATGATCTCGCCGGCCCTCGCCGACGACCACGAGCAGGACGACCCGAAGCGATTGACCTGGCTGACCTATTCCAAGGTGCGGCCCGGCATGATGCAGGACGCCATCGCCTACAACATGGAAGACGAGGCGTTCATGCAGGAGATGGTCAACGACGGCACCCTCCTGTCCTGGGGCATGCTGGCTCCGGTCGTCCGCGGCACCGAAGACGAGTGGAACCTGGCGATGTGGGCCTCGGCGGAGAACTGGGAGAAGTTCGGTGTCTGGGCCAACAAGTTCGAGGAGCACAAGGCGGCACTCAGCGCCGACAAGCGAGCCGCACGGGCCCGGCGCAACGCCGAGATCTTCGAGGATCACTCCCACCACGACGAAGTGGTTCGCCACTTCGTCTACAACCTGGGCGGACCCAAGGCCGAGTTCTTCTACACCGGCGAGTTTCACGTGCGCAAGGGGCAGGAAGGCCAGGTCCGTGAGTTCTACGACGAGTACACCGCTCCCATCGCCGAGAAACTGATGGAAGACGGCCACATCTCCGGCTACGGCGCCTACGCCCCGGATCTCCCCGGCCAGCTCTGGTCGCACCGTTTCTGGTACGCCATGCCCGACCTCGGAGGGGTCGACGCCATGCTCGACGCCTTCCGCGCGGAGGCCGATGAGGAGGGCTACCGCAAGGCGGACCGGGTCTTCCAGCTCTCCCGGCACACCTCCCGGGTGCTGATGATCCTGCACACCGGACTGCCGGAATAGACACACTCAAACGACTGAAACGAAAGGCCTTGCCCGCCCCGGCCCGCCTGTGGACCGGCTTGGTCGGGTGCGTCGGCCTGCCAGGCGCCCGGGACACGTTGCGTTTGCGCTACAGTGGCCGGGTAGCTTTGCACCGGTCAGCGGAGGGCTGTGATGGGAAACATCTGTAGAAACAAGCTCGTTCAGATGCTCGACGAGGCGGTCGACCTGGGCGACCCCAAGGCGATCACCGAGAAGATCGCCGGCACCCTCTCCGCCGCGTTCGAACGGGGCGACTTCGAACTCCCCGAGGAGTTCACCCGGCCCTGCACCGACTGCTACGCCCGGCGCCTGCTGCACCATGACGAAGAACGCGGCTACACGGCGGTCGTCATGACCTGGGGAGTCGGTCAGGCCACGCCGCTTCATGACCATGCCGGGATGTGGTGCGTCGAGGGTGTGCTCTCCGGCCGCGTCGACGTCACCCGCTACAACCTGACCGGCCGCCAGAACGGAACCTACGAGTTCGAACGGGTCGACCAGATCCAGGCCGGCGTCGGTGCCACCGGCAGCCTGATCCCGCCCTACGAGTACCACGTGTTGGGGAACGCCCTGAGCGATGCGCCCTCGATCACCCTGCACGTCTACGGCGGCGAGATGAATCACTGCTGCATCTACGAGCCGCAGTCCGACGGCACCTACCAGCAAGTCAAGAAGGCGTTGAGCTACACCGCTTGAGCGCCGGCAGCGCCAACCCGAGCCTGGCCTGGGTCGGCGGTCGTTTCGTCCCCTGGCAGGACGCCGTCGTCCCCGTCGAAGACCGCGGCTTCCAGTTCGGCGAGAGCCTCTACGAGGTGTTCCCCCTGAGCGCCGGCAAGGTGCGCCTGCTCGACGAGCACCTGGCGCGCCTCCGTCGCGGTGCCGAAGTCCTCGGCATCGATCACGGAATCCCCGAACGCGAAGAATGGCTCGCCGCCGCCGCCCGGCTGATGCAGGCCGACGACATTCAGGAGGGCCTGCTCTACTGCCAGCTGACCGGCGGCACCTGCCCGCGAAGCCACCATGTGGCCCGGCGGCCCGAGCCGTTCCTGGTGGCCTACCTGCGGCCTTATCGCTTCCCGCGAGCGGATATCGCCGAGCGGGGTATCCGGGTCATCACCATGCCCGACCGGCGCTGGGCGGGCTGCGACATCAAGAGCACCATGCTGCTCCCCGCCGTTCTGGCCCGCCGTGAGGTATCCGCCCGGGGCGCCGACGAAGCGCTCTTGATCGGAGACGACGGCACCCTGCGCGAAGGCACCAGCAGCAACGTCTTCCTGGTGTTCGGCCGGGAGCTGGTCTCGCCGACCCAGGATGCTCACGTGCTGCCCGGCATCACCCAGCCCCTGGTCGGGGAAGTGGCCCGAGAGGCAGGCTACAGCGTCCGTTCGGAGACCATCGAGGCATCTCGCCTCGCGGACGCCGACGAGATCCTGATCACATCGACCAGCCGCTTCGTCCTCGGCGCCATCGAACTGGACGCCGTCTCCCTGCGGGATGGCCGGCCGGGACCGGTGGCGCTGGAGTTGGCTGCGGGCATGCGCCGGCGGTTCGAGATTTCCTGAAGCCCGCCGGGCGATCGGTCAGAACCGCACCTCCTGCCCTTCGGTCACGTCGGATCCCTGGTAGGTCACCGAGTGGTGGATCTGCGCCTGGGCATCGATCAGGACGATGTCGTCTCCACCGTTGTTGAGCGACAGGTTCGACGACACGGTGATCACCGCCTCGGCACCGGGAGCGATCTCGACGTTGCCGATCAGATGGTCGTTCCCTGCCCGGTCCCGTAGCCGCCATCCGTTGAGGTTCACCGCGCTGCTCCCCCGGTTGGCCAGGGTTACCGTCTCGTTGCCGGCGTCCCCTCCAGAGGGGTTGGGTAGCGCCGCCTGAATAACCACCTCGTCTCCAGCCCCGCCGCCGCTACCGAAGGAGATGGCGACATGGGTGGCGCCTGCCGGGATCTCGATCCGGCCGGCGTCGTCGGCGGAACCGGGAATCCCGATGGCGTCGGGCCGGAAGACCATGCGGAACACGATGGGCACATGGTCGGAAACGTCGTCGGCGAAATCGGCCACCGATTGATCGAGACGGATGATCGCGGCATCATCGCCGGCGATGTCGCCCAGACGGGCGTCGGCACTGACCACGAAGTGATCGATCAGGGAACGATGGGACTGCCCGACGAAGGAGATGGCGCCGTCCAGGTCGTCGTCGGAGGTCAGCGCCATCAGATCGGGTGAGTCCTGCAGGCTGGCGAACACGTCGGTATTGAGTTCATCGTTGAAGTCTCCGCCGAGCACGATCGGCACCCCTTCACTCTGGCGCAGGCTCGCGATCATCTCGCTGAGCATGCGGGAGGCCAGCTCCCGCCGCGCCTGGCTTTCGGCGTCGCCGAAGGCCTTGAGGTGCACGACGATGTAGATGAACTCGACCTGGGGTCCGTTGCCGTCTTCAACCCGGCACCGGGCAAAGAGCGGCGCCCGCGGGAAGGCGGTCTTTCCCGCAGCGGTTCTAGCGCTCAACTGGCTGCTGAAGCGAGCCGACATGTCGAGCAGATCGACGGTCGAAGTGTCCCGGTCGAAGAGGATCGCCAGATCCTGGCGATGCTGCACGTCGAGCAGTTCGAACCCGGCGGAGATCCCCCGCCGACCCAGCTCGTCGACCAGCCGGTCCATCGCCGGACGCTCCACCTCGACCAGCCCGAGAATGTCCAGGCCCAGCCGTTCGACCACACCGGCCACGGCGTCGACCCGTTCGTCGGAGACGCCGCCGTTGAAATGCTCGATGTTCCACACGCCGATATCGGCGAAGTCGGGCGTGCCGCTGAAGTCCGGCAGTTCGACTTCCAGGCCGGGTGTGCCCAATCCCGCCAAATCGAAGAAACCGAGGAAGGGGGTCGTGTCCTGAACCCCTTCGAGCACCGCTTCCAATCCGCTGGAGGCGGTGGACTCGGACCGCAGCAGGGTCAACAGGCGGTTGACGATCGACGCGGCGCGAACGCCTTCGTTCTCGGCACGGTTGGCTCCGAGCCGCTGCCCTGCCCGATGCAGTGCGACCAGGCGCCAGTCGTTGTCGAACACAGGCGAGCCCGACGAGCCGGGCTCGGTGTCGGTTTCGTAGCGGATCACCCGGTCGCGAACGCTGACCACCCGATTGTCGTGGAGCGCGACCTCTTTCGGCCGGCCGCTGGGGTGCTGGATGATGTTGACCCGGTCGTGGCGGGTCACCAGCGCCGGGTTGCGGGTCAGGACAATCGGCTCGACGCCGGGCACCGGGTCGCAGGCGACCAGGGTGAAATCCAGATCCGACTGGGTCACGAAGAATCGATCGGGCCGCAGGGCGACCATCGACGTGGCGCCCCCCACCTCGAAGCCGAACTCGGCCAGGGCGTTGCGCGCCGACTCCCGGCTGTCGACCACGTGGTTGTTGGTCATCAGGATGTTCGACGTCACCAGGAAACCGGTTCCCGAGGCCGTTCCCTGGGGTGTGGGAACGCGGATCCGGCAGACCGCCTCGGCGCGGGACGCCCCCTCACGCAGGAACGACGCCGGCAGGAAGTCCCGCTCGGCGTGGACGACCTCCTCCTGCAGGTTGGTCTCGATCTCCTGCTGGGTCTTCTCGTTGCGGGGTAGATCGACCGGCCGCTGGAGGATCTGGCGGGCGCGATGCGCCAGCAGGCGACGCTGCGCCGCGCCGGAGAGTTCACGGGAGTCCAGGAATTCTTCGGGGCTGTAGCCCTTGCCCTTTTGCATGAGGCACCTCGCTTTGCCCCGAGCAACCGCCTGGCAGCGGCCCTTCCGGGGCGCGCATCGTAAGGAAGGAAGGTCTTCAGGGAATACGGCGCGAGGGAGCCGGAAAACCGGCAATGGGGCGAGACACCGCCCCGAAGTGGTGGCTCAGCTCGCCGGAATCAGGCCATGCGTCGAGCCAGAGACTCGAGGAGTTCGCCCCACTTGTCGCGGAACTCGTCGGATTCGACGTCGGCGCCGCACACCAGCCGCGTGATGTTGGGCATCATCGCCGGAAAGGCGATCAGGGTCAGCAAAGCAAGGAACAGATAGCGGGTGTCCAGATCGTCACCGACCTCGCCGCGAGCCCGAAGCCCCTCGATCATCTCGACCTGCTTGTCGTAGTACTCGCGGCGAAAGGACTCGCCGGCGAGTTCTCCCCCGTCGTCGTTGAGCGCCTCCCGCTGCATCAACCGCAGAAAGTCGGTATCGGCGCCGCTCTGCTGGAACCAGAAGCGCAGCCCTTCGGCGAGGCTCGGCGGCACCGCGGGCAGCAGGCTCGCCCGTTGGCGGAAGACATGATCGAGCGCAGCGCGGTAGAGCCCCGGTTTGTCGCCGAAGTAGCGATAGGCCAGCGCCTTGTTGCAGCCGGCACGCTTGGCGATGCTCTCGATGCGGGCGCCGTCGAGTCCGCGAAGAGAAAACTCCTCGACGGCGGCTTCGAGCAGGGCTTGCTTCGCCCCGCCCCCCTGAGGGGCGCGGGGCTTCTCGTTTTCCATGCGGGGATCTTAGCTTGCCGCCATCCTGCGCAGGCCGACCCACTGCAGGAGCATGAAGATGCCGACCACCAGGGCCACGTCGACGGCGAGCAGCTTGCCCATGGAGCCGAGGACGCCCGGGAAGCCGATCAACAGGACCGCGGTTCCGACGATCCACCCCAGATCGGCGAAGACGGTGATCCAGGCCCGCTGCCGGGAGAGCCCTTCGCGGGTGGCCTGATGCACCAGATCGGCGGCGAACAGCAACAACCCGATGCCCATTCCGGGCAGGACAGAGGCCGGGTCGAGCTCCATGAATCGAGCTATAGGGCCCGGGGCCGCGATCATTGCGAGGCCGCAAACCGATGAAAATAAGGCATTTCCGAGCAGAGCGCCTCGGAGCAGACGGTCGGGGCGGGCCTGGGCGACGGCGATGGACATGGCGGCTCCTTTCAGGGGAAGAGGGTTCGCCATTCAATGTAACGGTATCGTTACCGTTACGCAACCTCTTTCCCCGGAAGCCGGTCACCAGGCCTCCTCTTTTCCGATACAACCCCGGCTAGGGCACGCAGCTCGAAACGGCTCCCTGGGGCAGACAGGCCCCCGCCGGCGCCGTTCGCGCACCCGACGAGTCGCTGCCGTAGCTGCCTGCCGAGGCGCCGTCGTCGGGCACGACCAGGAAGAAGTCGGCATCGCCGGCGCCCTCCCCTAATGTCACGCTGTTCCCGGCCACACCGCAGGTATCGATCCCGATCGAGCTGTAGCCCAGGGACAGATCCCCGCGATACACGCCGAAGCTGCTGCCGCCGCCGCAGTCTCCTCCCCAACTCAGCACCAGCTCACCCGGGGCCCCGCGGTCGACCCGCAGGTCGTAGGTCTCACCCGGATCGGCCGCGGCGAAGGGTGTGCAGGAATCGCGGGTCACGCCGAAGATCTGCAGGTCGTCGACGTTCCAACCGCCCTGCTGGCCCACCCCATCGCTCTCGATGCGGAACCGCACCCGGAAACCGGCGCTGCCGTCGCCCACGGCGCTGACGTCGTAGCTGTGCTGAGTCCAGGCCTGTTCGATGAACTGTCCCGCCGTATCGGAGAAGATCTCCACCCAGCTGAAGTTGTTGTTCGAGACTTCCACGTGGATCGAGTCCCCGAAACCGGTGTTGACCCAACGGGCGAACCGCAGCTCCGACTCCGCCGCCCCCGAGAGGTCGATGCCCGTCGAGCTGACGCGGGATTCGATGTTGGCCTCGTAGGCGCCCGGCCGCGCGCCCTGGCCGGTCAGATCGTTGCCCATTACCCCGGTCCCTTCGAAGGCGGAGGTCGGGTCGGGTCCGGCGATCTCGCCGGGGAAACTGGAGCGACCGCCGAGGCCCTGGGGAGCACCCCACTGCCACTCTCCGTTCCCGATGGGGTTCCAGCCGTTGTTGCTCTCGAAGTTGTCGGCGTAGAACAGCACCGGCGCGCCCGATCCGCCGACCAGCGGCGTCAACACACCGACCTGGTCGGGGAAACGGTTCCGCGGTGAGTCGATCTCGAGGCCGACCATGGTCAACACCGCCTCGTCCCCGCAGGTAAAGGCGTCACCGACCCGGAAGCGGTAGGCCTCGTTGCTGACGCCGGTTTCCCCTGCTGCGATATCGGGGAAGGTCGCTGCCGGAGACAGCATGGCGATCGGTCCGGGACTGGTGGGGTCGACCTCGAGCCGGCTTCGGACGCCCGAAGCGGTCTGGTTGCCGTCGTTGCGCAGCCGCACCCGGACGTCCCAGGTCTCGCCGGGATCCAGCTTGCCGTTGCCGTTGCCTTCGACCTCGATCCGCTCGAACTCCGAGTCGAACACCAGGTCGGGACCGTTGATCACCAGGCCATTGCTCTCGGTCTCGGGGCAGGCGGTGCTGTCCAGCACCCGCAAGTGCACCGGACCGTCGTAGGGACGGTTGTAGACGTGAACCGGGTCCTCATCGATGCTGTCGACCCGGCCGTCGTCATCGAAGTCCCACTCGTAGGCGTAGGGTCCGCCGGCACCGCCGGTCGCGGTGGCGTCGAAGCTGATCGGCTGCCCCACGACGCCGGGATTGGAGGAGGCGACGAAGCTCGCCGCCAGGCTGCCGCAGACCTGGTTCTGCCCACCGGTGACCACCAGCGCGAAGGCCACGTCGGCGGCGGCGCTGTTCAGGTAGGCGTCCTGGTTGACCTCGGGCGCCGAGATCTCGACGATCCAGGTGCCCGGCTCGGGATCGAGCAGGAAGACGTTCTCGACGGTATCGACTCCGTTGGGCGATCCGCCCGGGGTCGAGTGGGTACCGACGTCGAGGCCGGCGTTGCCGTGGTACTCGACCCCACCCGGCGAGACCACCCGCAGGTCCAGGTTGTTGATCCGGTGCAGCGCCGACGAGGTCGTTCCCGGAGGGTCGGGGTAGACCATCGTGACCTTGAGTTCACTCTCGCCGAAGTCCACGTCGATCTCGTAGCTGACCACCTCGCCGACCTCGAGCAGCACTTCCTCGTCGAGGATGAAGCTGCGGGCGGCCCGCTCGTAGGCCAACTGCGCACTGGGACGGCCCCAACCCTGATGGGTGCGGGTCAGATCGTCGTTCACGCCGCTGAAGTCGTACTGCTGGGCGTTGTTCACCAGCAGCGCCTTCATCGTCGAAAAGTGCGGCTGCTTTTCGAACACCGTGTTGCCGACCGGGTCGGTGCCCCAGACGTTGTCTCCCCACATCTGGAGCATCAGCCCGAGGATGCCGGCGGACTCGGGGGTCGCCGCCGAGGTACCGCCGAACTGGGTGTAGCCGTTCCCGGTCGTGGTGGTGAAGATGTCGTCGTACCAGTAGTGAATGTCCGGCTTGATCCGTCCATCCTCGGCGGGTCCGATCGACGCGCCGCCGTCCCACTCGTCGTCCGAGGGATCGAGGGTGTTCTGATGGAAGATCCCGCCGACGGAGATCACGTTCTTGCCCCAAGCCTGGGGCCGGCTGTTCTGGTTGCCGGTGTTGGACTGGGAGTTGAGGATCGCGATGTCCAGCCGCCAGACGATGTCATCCAGCTCGCTGGAGATCGTGGTGTAGTTCGGCACCTGGGAATTGCCCCAGGAGTTGGTCTGGAAGGAGGCGAAGTAGGGCGCGTCCTTCAGTTCCTGGGTGTGGATGAAGCGGTCGAGCAGGTGGTCGTAGTCCGCCGCGATGCCCTGCTCGGCGCAGGGTAGGTTGCCGGTGCCCTGGCCGTTGCCGTCGCCGTCCCGATCCCCGTTGCTGAACACCACCCCGTAGGAGCTGGTCCCGTGGCTCGCCTGGGAGTTGGCTCCGTGGGCGATGATGCCGTCGAAATCGGCGTGGTCGAGCTGCATGCCGTTGTCCAGCACCTCGCCCCGCACGCCCTGGCCGCAGTAGCCCTCGATGCTCTCGACGAAGTTGGCGCCGGAGTCCTCACGCACGACATCCATGTCGTGGGAGCGCTCGGTCCAGCGATCGATCCACATCACGTCGTCGTGGCCGGCCAGCATGCGTAGCTGCTCCCGGTCGACGATCAACTCGACGATATGTCCGCTGGGCCACCATTCGGCCACCTGGGCGCCGGCCGCCAGGGCCGCGTCGACCACCCGCCGCTTGCCCACCGGACCCCACTCGAAGACCTGGGCACGCACCCGAAGTCGATCCGGGCCGTCGGCGTCGAGCCATTCCTCGAGCGCCCCTTCGAGACGGTAGGCCGGGTGGTAGGGCTCCACCCGCTCGACGAAATCCAACGCGCCGACCGCGCCCCGCATGCCGGAGTCGAGACGCACGAGATGAGCGTGGTGCGGGAAGAACGCCAAGACCTCACCGCCGAGGCTTTCCAGAGCGGCACGCCACTCGGGCAGGCTGGCGGTTCGGAACTGAACCAGGAAGACCCGACCCTCGGGAGCCAGATCGAGCCCCGGAGCCACTCGGGGCATTCCTTCGGTGGGGTGTACCCGGCCGGAGCGCAGGCGCAGCGAGCGCTCGAGGGTCCGCGGTTCGCTCCACGAGCCGCCGCCATCGCGACTGAAGCGGTACCAGGTCTCCCCGCCCTCGGTCCAGGTCGCGAAGTGGGCGGCGCGAGTCGGGTCACTGCCATGGTGGGCCGGGCGCAGGCCGGCGCCGCTCTCGCGGATCAGGCTGTTGCGCAACTGACCGGCGGCGTCCCGATAGGTCAGCCACAGCCGCTCCCCCTGGTCGGAGGTTTCGACCCGCAAACCCTCGGCGTGGGGTGTCGGCGCGGCGAGGAGCGGAACGGCCGTGAGGCAGAGAGCAAGCGCACACGCGATGCGGGCGGTCTGGATGAGACGGACTGCGGAGATACCCCAGGACTGTGGCACGGTTTGCCCCCCTTTTCGCTGCATTCCCCTTTTCTCGGATCGTTGTACGTCAAAATCGGGCCTCGCGGGGTAATAAAGGGCCTCGCTCGCCGAAAACGGCGTGGCGCGGGGACCCGGCCGGGGAGGCCGGAGGCCAGACCGAGAGCTCGCAAAGAGCCCGGGGAGGAGGACGGAAGGATGAGATCCGCGATGCATACCGCCCGCGTGGGGCGTCACGGCAACATGCGCTGGGCGGCGGCGCTACTGCTGGCCTTGGGCTGCCTCTCGACGGCGGCGGCGGGCGACATCGAAGTGCTCGGCCGGGTGACCGGCCCCGAGGGTGCCCCCATTGCCGACGCCTCGATCTCCCTGCGGGAGAGAGCGGACGGCGTCGCCCGGGCGACCCGCGAGCTTCTGGGCATGGCGCTGGAGTCGGCTGCCGAGGCCCGCTCTGCAGCCGACGGCTCTTTCCGGATCGTCTGCCCCGAAGCCGGACTGTGGGTGCTGCACATCGAGGCGCCCGGCCACGTCCCGACGGAGCTCAGCCTGGAGCCCCTGCTCGAATCACGGGTCGTTCCCGACGCGGAACTCCAGGTCGACGCCGGCGCCAAGGTGCGCGTGGTCGACCGTGACGGGAACGCGATCCCGGGCGCGCGGGTGCGGGTCGTCAACCCCCGCGGCGGGCGATCGGTCGACCGGTTGGCCTGGCGCGGAACGGCGCGATTCGCGGTGGCCGACGAGCAGGGAGTCGCAACCCTTCCGCGAGCCGAGGGAGAAAACGCCGTCCTCGCCGCCTGGGCGCCAGGACATCGTTTCGCCGAACGCCCCCTCCGCGGGAACGCGACGACCGTTCAACTGAGCGCCGCCCCTGCCCGGGAGTTGGTCGTGACCGGTGTCGACGGCGAAGGGGTCTCGGGAGCGATCGCGCGGCTCGGTCGCGAAGGACACCCGGTGAGCGTCAGCGGCAACGGCGGACGCCTCAGCGTTCCTCCGGGCGACGGCGAGATCACTTTGCGCGTCGCTGCCGACGACGGGCGGGACATCGAAACGAGCCTGGCTCCCGAAGCGGCCGTGGAGAACGATGGCGAGGAACCGGCGCCACGGGTCCTGGAGCTTCCGGAACGCATCGCGCTGGAGGGACGGCTGATGGACGCCGAGTCCCGCCGCGGGATCGAAGGGGGCCTGGTCTGGAGCCTGCGCGAACCCTGGTTGGCGGTACGCACCGGCCCGGGCGGGGCCTACAACCTGTCTGCGCCGACCAAGCGCACGATCTACATCAACGCCGGCGCCACCGGCTACCTGCCGCCCGAGCGCCAACGGGAGTTCAGCGTGGCCGAGGGCCGCCGCGGCCCGGCGATTCCGCTCTCCCCTGCCGCCGCCATCGAGGGGACGGTGTTCGGTGACGACGGGGGGCCGCTGCGCGGTGCCGAGATCAGCATGAAGGAGATCCGCGGCGGCGGCGGAATGATGGAGATCCGCTTCGGCGGCGGCGCGCCGCCGGTGACCGCCGTCACCGATACCCGCGGCCGCTTCCGGTTGAGCCCCGTTGACCCCGAGAACAACTACGACGTGATCGCCAAGTTCGAGGGCTACGCCCCGTCTTCGTCCAAGGCCGCCGGCCTCGCCCCCTACGAAACGCGCTCCGGCCTGCGCATCGAGATGCAGCGAGGCAAGTCCCTGCGCGGCACGATCGTCGACGCCGACGGCGCCCCCGTGGCCGATGCGTCGATCACCGCGAGCGCCGCTCGCAAGTCGATGGGCAACGTCATGATCATGGGCGGCGGCGGCGGCGGCGAAGGCGCTACCGCCTACAGCGGCGACGACGGCAGCTTCGCCATGACGGAACTGTCGGCCGGCACCTACGATCTCGAGATCAAGCGCCGGGGTTTCGCGCGGCGCAAGCTACCCGGGATCGAGATCCCTGAAGGAGACGAAGGTGCCGACGCCGGGGAGATCCGGCTGGAACCCGGCGAGATGCTTCAGGGCCAGGTCCTCGACGACCAGGGCAACCCGGTCGAGGGTGCCCGGGTCAGCGTCCAGCGCGGCGGCAGTCCGACCATGAGCTTCGGCGGCCCCGGGGCGGCGGCACAGAAACCCGATGCCGAGACCGGAGCCGACGGCTGGTTCCTGGTCGACGACCTGTCCGCCGACAGCACCGTAGGCATTTCGGTCAGCCGCCGCGGCTTCCTCACCGAGAAGGTCGGCGGACTGGCCATCCCCCGGGTCGACCCGTTGGAGGTCGAACTGGTGGCCGCTTCCGATGTTTCCGGCTGGGTGATCGACGACGAGGGAGAACCGATCGCCGGCGCCAAGGTGACTCTCAAGCAGAGCCGCAGCATGCAGATGGGCGACCGGGTGATGATGTTCATGACCCAGAACCAATCGGATACCGACTCCGACGGCAAGTTCCTGTTCGAGGATGTAGAACCGGGGAAGATCTCCCTGAGCGCCGTGGCTCCCGGCTGGCAGGAGCAGAAGCGCGAGGACATCGAGGTGGTCCGCGGTGAGGATCTGGAGGATGTCGAGATCCCGCTGATCCCCGGCGCGGTCCTCGAGGGGCGCATCACCACCCCCGACGGCCAACCGGCCATCGGCGCCGACGTCTCGGTGGTCGCCGAGGACGCCACCCCCTTCCGCATGCCGGGCTCGCCGGTGGACGGCGACGGCTACTACCGGCTCGAGGGACTGGTTCCGGGAACGGTCTCGGTCGAAGCCAACCATGCGGAGTACGCCCGCACGGTCAAGGACACCGAGGTCAAGGAAGGACTCAATGAACTGGACCTGGCCTTCGAAGGAGGTCAGGAGGTCCAGGGCCGGCTGGTCGGTAGCGACGGCAAGCCGGTCCCCGGCGCCCAGGTGCGCCTCGCCGCGCCGGAACGCTACTGGGGCGGGTTCAGCGCCACCACCGCCGGCGACGGCACGTTCACCATCGGCGGCGTGAAGGACGGCACCTATCGTCTCTCGGCCTCGGCGGAGAGCTACGCCACCTATCGCGGCACCGACGACATCGTGGTCTCGGGCCAGCCGGTCACCGGTCTGGAGATCGTCCTCGACCGGGGCGCGATCCTGACCGGCAAGATCCTTGGTGTCGAGGAGTCGAAACTGGGGGATGTCGAGATCGAGGCGGTCAGCCGCTCGGGCGGAGGCTTCGCCGGCGGAGCCGTGGACTACCAGGGCAACTACCGGCTGGAGAACCTGGCCGCGGGAACCTGGGAGGTGCGGGCCCAGATCGCACGGAGCGGCCGTAGCGCCCGGGGTGAGGTCACCATCGAGCAGGGAGTCCAGGAAACGACCCTCGACCTGCAGTTCGAAGGGGGTGTGACCCTCGAAGGCCGGGTGACCCAGGCGGATCAACCGGTCAAGGAAGCCACGGTCTGGCTGACCGGCACCGACGTCGACCATCAGGGCTGGAGCGAAACCGACCACAGCGGCCGCTACGTGGTCGAGGGACTAAAGCCGGGCAACTACCGGCTGAACCTGCGCCAGTGGCAGACCGGCCTGAGCTACAGCGAGAGCGTCGAGGTCCAGGGAGACCGCGAGGTGGATATCGAGATCCCCACCGCGGTGATCCAGGGACGGATCCTCGACGGAGCCGACCGCTCTCCCCTCTCCGGCGCCTCGGTCACGGTGGAGTCCAGCGCCAGCAATGTGGTCTCGATGTTCCCCGACTACGGCGCGACCTCGGACCTGGACGGCAACTTCACGGTGGCCAACGTCACCGACGGCACCTGGACCCTGCGGGTGCAGAAGAAGGGCTACGCCACGGAGACTCGCGAGGTGTCGGTGCAGAGCGAGCGGGATGTGGAGAACATCACCATCTCGCTGAATCCCACCGAGGGGCTGACCCTGGAGGTGCGCCTCCCCGGCGGCCAGACCCCCGACGAGGTGCGGCTGGCGATCCTCGACGGCACCGGCCAGTCGATCATGCACGGCCGCTACCCCACCGGCGAAGCGGGCAAGGTGCGGCTGT
The DNA here is from genome assembly GCA_001664505.1 of Acidobacteria bacterium Mor1. Classification (GTDB taxonomy): domain Bacteria; phylum Acidobacteriota; class Polarisedimenticolia; order Polarisedimenticolales; family Polarisedimenticolaceae; genus Mor1. The sequence continues at coordinate 120,671 of CP011806.1, read as the reverse complement.
CCACGGTGCCGGCCGGTAGTTGGCGCCTGGTGGCCTCGGCCTCCGGCTCGGCTGCGACCAACGTCTCGGTGACCGCGCCCGGCGCCGCGGTGCCGGTGCAACTGGCCCAGGCGACCAGCCTGCGGGTCCGGGTCCCGGGGCTGGCTGAAGGAGGCCAGCTCGGCACGGTCACGCTGACCGATGCATCGGGCAACCCCTTCCGCACCCTGGGTTGGCTGGGCGAACCCCGCTCCCGCTGGAACGTGACCGGCGGCGAAGCGATGATCGGCGAACTACCTGCGGGAAGCTGGACGGTGACCGTCGAGGCCGGCGAGGGCCAGCGTTGGCAGGGAAACGTGACGACCGCACCCGGAGCGCCGGCGGAACTGGTACTGGACTAGTGAATCAGCCTGCGGCCGGCTCGTCGTCATCTTGCAGGACGGCGAGCCGGTCGCGGAATTCGCTGCGGACGCCGATGTAGTCCCGATGTTCGAGGCCGAGTTCATCGCTGATCTGGCGCACCACGTTGCTCTCGGTGGTCGAGATGCCCCCCTCGGCCGCGGACACGAGAAACAGGCAGCGCAACAGGTCCAGCTTCTGGGCCTTGTCGGTCAGCGACGCGAACTCCTTGGCCACCCGGTAGTTCTCGGTGCCGCCGAAGAGCAGGCTCTGCTGCTTGGCCATCTCGACCACGAGCGCCGCCTGCTGTTTCTGCAGCTTGCCTGAATCGACGACGATCCGCTCCATCTCGCGGGACTCCGCCTCGTCGATTTTCATGTCCGCCCGGGCCACCCGGCTCAGCAGGTAGGCAAAGGCGGCCAGGAAGCGGGCGCGCTCCTCTCCCAGCTCTTCGAGCTCCCGTGCGATCCGGTGAACGGTCTCGGTCTCGTGCTGGGCCCGCTCTTCTTCCCGATCGGTCCCGAACCCGAGCATGCGCAGAAACGACATCGCTGTACCTCCGCGCCGAGCGTAACCCGGCGCGTCAGTGGGCGCCAGTTGTGCCGTTCAGATCGTGGTCGAAGCCGCAGCCCCGCTCGGCGCCGATCGGTGAGCCCGGGGGCAAGCCGGCAGCCGGCCGGGATTCGGTGCGAAACCCGGCGTCCCGCTCGAGGTGCCGGCGGATGCGTGAAGCCAACCACAGCCGGTGGGCCCGGGCGCCGCCGTCGGCGTCCGGTTTGCGCAACGCTGCGACCTCCAGGCTACCCAGAGCCCCACCGATCGAGGCGATGGCCGACTCGGCCCGGCCTGCGACGTCTCCCCCGGCTCGCGAATCCAGACTGAGGGCGATCAGCCCATCGACCACACGCCGTTGCACAGCGCGGCGCAGTTCCAGCCGGCGCAGCCCCTCACCGGCGCCGGACGCTCCGAAGGCGGCCTGCTGAATCGCACCGAGTAGTTCATCCAGGCCGAGGGTGGTGTCGTCACGCCGGTGGGCGTCGACCAGACGGCGGGCACGGGCGGGCTCCAACAGCGCAGCCAACGCGTGGGATACCGCGCTTTCCGCCGCCGCGATCGAATCGAAACCGGGCGCCGCCACTCCGCGGAAGAGTTCCCGGTTGGGCCCATGCCCCGGCGGCCGGGGCAGCAGCAGGTCCAGGGTCCGGTCGTTCAGATCGAGTTCGGCCGGGTCCAGCAGGCGCAGCACCTGGGCCAAGGCCCGACGCTGAACCTCCGGCGCGACCTGGCGGATACCCGCCTGCCCGTCCCCACGCACGGCGTGGGAATGATCGAACCCGCCGATCAGCTTGACCGTGCCTTCGAGTTGGAATCGATGGTGGAAGTAGACCGGCGCCAGCACCTCCTGCAGCAGAGCCAGCGGTTGTCCGGCGGCGATCCGGTCGGCGTCGAAGCGATCCAGGGCCAGCCGGCGCACCCGCAAGGTGTGGGCGAGTTCCGCGACCGGATCGTCGCCGTTGTCCCAGAGCGCCGCCCGGGGGTTGGCGCCCCCCAGCGGGCGGGCGTCGGCGTCGGTCAGGAAGAGCATCCCCTGCTCCACCCCCTCCGCGACGATCCGCGCGAGTTCGGCACCTTCGTCGGCGCCGGGGGCGAATTGACTGTAGGCGTAGCGCGCGGCCTGCTTGTCCCACTCGCCGATGCCGACGCCGTAGGCGCCGGACAGATCGAAACTTCCGTCGTCGCGGATCGCGATCTTCGGCGCGGGGTAGTCCATCACCGAAGCGCGGCCGTAGGTGCTGGCGGCGAAGTTGTGGGAGAAACCCAGCGCGTGACCGACCTCATGGGCCGAGAGTTGGCGAATCCGCGCCAGCGCCACCTGCACCGGATCCTGGGCTCCTCCGCTGCCGGTCGCCTCGGTACCGATCAAGCCCTCGAACAGCAACCGGTCCTGGCGCACACGCAGGGAACCCAGGTTGACGTGCCCCTTGATCATCTCGCCGGTGCGGGGATCGATCACGCCTCCGCCATAGGACCAGCCCCGGGTCGAGCGATGGACCCACTGGATCACGTTGTAGCGCACGTCGAGAGGATGGGCGCCGTCGGGCAGCAGCTCGACCTTGAAGGCGTCGATCAGCCCGGCGGCCTCGAAGGCGTCCGCCCACCAGGAGGCCCCCTCGACGAGAGCGCTTCGCACCGGCTCCGGCGTGCCCGAGTCGACGTAGAACACGATCGGCTCGACCACCCGGGAACGGGCGCGCTTCGGCTGGGTCTTCTCCAGGCGGTGGCGCACGATCCAGCGCTGCCGCAGCGGCGCATCCAGCGGAGCCGAGTAGTCGGCGAAGCTGACCGCGAAGGAACCGGCACGCGGATCGAACGGCCTCGGCGCATAGCCGTCGTCGGGCAAACGGATGAAGGAATGATGCTGGACCAGGGTCACGGCGTCGGCGGTTGGAGACACCGACCGCACGTAGGCCCCCTTGGCCTGGCCGCCGTAGGTCAACACCGCTTCCAACTCGACGTTGTCCGGAAACGCGAGACAGGCCCCGGAATCGACGGCGCTCCGCGCCGCGTCGAGGCTGTAGCTCCCCTGCTCGGTTTGCTCGAGAGTTCGGGCAACGCCGTGAGCGTCCCGGAGCAGGAACCCGTCGAGGTCGAGCAACAGGCGCCCGTCATCGGCCTCGGCAGCGACCTCGCCGGCCCAGAGCACAGACGTGGCGAAGGACTCGGCGACCGCTCGCCGCTCCCTGGGATCTTCACTCTGCGCCCGGAACCCGGTGTTGAGCTGCTCCAGCAGCACCTTGCCGCCGAGCCGGCGGAAACGGACGAGCCGGGTCGGACCCAGCTGACCACGGTCAAGCCCGACCGGGTTGGATCCCAGCCCGGCGACCAGCCCCTCGACGTGGAGGTAGCGGCCGATCTCGCCGGAGTCTTCCGCGGCGGGAAGCTCCAGCCAGACCTTGCCCTTGCCCTTGTCGACCCACAGGGTCAACAGGCCGGCTCGACGCTCGAGCCCCTCGACCTTCTCCTCGAACGAGGGTGGCTTCTTCTCATCGGCCGCGGCACCGGCGGAGCCGGCAAGCAGCGCGATTGCGAGAACGACCCACAGACTCAGCACTCGACGGGACTTCGGGAGATATCGCATGGGGCCGGATTGTACGCGAGGCCCGCCCCCGGGGCCTAGCGGTCCCTAGCGCCCGTCGGCCACCAGAGCGGGTGGCGAGGCGGCGATCGATTCCGACGGCCCCGCTCCCGCGATGTCGGTCTCGCGGATGTAGGCGGCGTAGGCGTCGTCGATCTGGCGCACGTAGGCCAGGGTCTCGCGGCAGCGGCAGTAGCCGTAGCGGGACTGATTGGCGTAGTCCTGGCGGCTGAGCAACGGCAAGACCTGTTCGACGTTGCCGAACCACAGATCGGGGTCGAGCCCCTTGGCCCGGGCCAGGCGGCGGCCGTCAAGCACGTGGCCGAGGCCGGCGTTGTAGGCCGCCAGGGCAAAGCGCAGACGGTCCGCCAGCGGAAGGGACGGATCGAACCGGTCGATCAGGAAGTCCATGTAGAGGGCGCCGGCACGAATCCCGGTCTCGGGATCGCGCAGATCACCCTCGACCCCGACCTGCTCGGCGGTCTGCGGCAGAACCTGCATCAACCCGATGGCCCCTGCCCAGCTTTCCGACCCTGGATCGAACTCCGACTCGACGAAGGCCTGGGCCGCCAGCAGGCGCCAGTCGACCTCGATCTCGTCGGCCCATTTGCGGAACAGCGGATCGTAGGGGCTCAGCGCACCATCGACGCGGGCCTGCTGCAGACGCGCGATCCGGCCGGTGTTGGCGAAGTAGCGCTTGCGCAGAATGTTGTAGAACTCGCCGCGGTACTCCTGGCGCCAGAAGCGGTCGACCTCGGCAAGAAGCGCGGTGTCCTCCGGCCGCACCGCCCAGGCGATTTCGCGAGGATCGCCGAGGGTGTAGACCGCGCGGACGTCTTCCCGATAGGCCTGCTCGATCGCCAGGATGTTGCTGTCGGCAACGGTGAGTTCGATGGAGCGGGTCGCCACCTGCTCGATCAACTCCTCGGTTTCCAGATGTTCGTCGGCGTCGTCGATCAGGAAACCCAGTTCGTTCTGCAGGCGGCTCAGGGACTGATGGTAGGAGCTGGACGGCCGCACGCTGATGGTCCGGCCGGCCAGCTGGTCCAGGGTCTCGATCGGGTCGTCGACATGGGCGACGAGCATCTCCTCGACCTCGTTGTAGCGCCGGCCGAAAGCCACCTGTTCCGCACGCTCGGGAGTGACCGTCAGCGAGGCCGCGATCAGGTCCCCCCTCCCCTCCTGGAGCCAGGGAATCAGCAGGTCGGCGGTCGGCGGCACGACGACCTGCACCCGGCACCCGAGTTGCCGGGCGAAGCGGCGGGCCAACTCGAATTCGAAGCCGACCTGGCGCCCCTTGTGCAGGAAGTAGGTCGCCCCGTTGTTCCGGGTCAGCACCCGGAGGACGCGGCGCTCCTTGATCGCGTCGAGATCCCCCTTCATCACCCGGTCGAGATGCCGCGTCAGCTCCCACTGCTGCAGGAACCCGTCGACGGCGGCCTTGAGCTGTTCGGCGTCAGGACGCATACCCCACGCGATCGGCCGCGCCCGGGTCAACGCCAGCGCCGGCTGCAGCTCGGGCAGGTAGTTGCGCACCTGCTCCAGCAGATCCTCGTCGGCGACGGTCGCCTGCAGTTCACCCCGGGCGACCCGGTAAAGCAGTTCCTCGGTATCGAGGTGCTCGTCGACGGTGTCGATCTCGAGCCCCGGTTGATCCTCGCGAAACTCGTTGAGCGTCCCGTAGAAGGACGAGCTCTTCCTGACCGAGACACGCACGCCGTCGAGGTCTTCGGGTCCGCCGATGGGTGGAGCGTCGACATGGGTGACGAGCATCTCGCGAACGTGATCGATCGGAAGCGAGAAGGAAATCTGTTCCCGGCGTTCGGCGGTCGCCGTCATCCGCGCGATGGCGAGATCACCGCGGCCGTCGATCAGCCCCGCGATCAACTCCCGCCGGTCCTCGAGAACACGGAACTCCGCCTCGAGGCCGAGATGGACCGCCAGGTCCTCAGCCAGCTTGAGATCGAGATCGAGGGCGTTGCCGGCGCGGGGAAGCATCGTCGCCTGCTGGCTCGGCAGCAGGATGCGGATGCGGCCGTGAGCCCTCAGGGCGTCGAGATCCCCTTGTTCGACGTAGCTGCTGGCGCCGCCGGGAGTGCCGCTATCCCCCGCGCCCTGGCAGGAAACAAGGGCCAGAGCCAACACGAACAGCGGAACGAGCCGTCGTGGGTCCCGGTAGCGGCTGCGGCGGTTGCTGGCGGGCCTCATCCCGTTTGTTATAATTCATCGCTCTCGGACGCCCAAGCAGAAAGCTGGCGTCCAACCCCCGATCGGTCCGGTATCGCATCCAGCAAGGGCTCGTCCCGCAAGGGTCTACCGGCATGGAAGGTGACATGGATTTCGTATCGCCCGATGAGGTCAAGTCCCGGATCGAACAGGCGCTTCCCGGCGCCCGGGTCCAGGTCGGCACCTTCAGCGGTCACGATCACTTCGAGGCGGTCGTGATCGCGCCCCAGTTCGAGGGCAAGTCACGAGTTCAACAACACCAGATGGTCTATCAGGCTCTCGACGGGTTGCTGGGTGGAGCGATGCACGCGCTCGCCCTCAAGACCCGGGTCCCCGAGAGCGGATCCCACGAGGAGTAGCGCATGAATCAGGAGCGGAGCCACGAGGAGTGGACCGAACAGATCAAGAAGGATATCGCCGAGAATCACATCTTCGTCTACGCGAAGGGTGAGAAGAACATGCCGGTCTGCGGCTTCTCGGCTCGGGTGATGCAGGTCTTCAACCACCTGGACGTGCCCTACGAGGTGCGGAACATCTTCACCGACGCCAACATGCGCCCGGCCCTCTGCGCCTTCAGCAACTGGCCGACCACCCCGCAGGTGTTCATCAACGGCGAATTCGTCGGCGGCTGCGACATCGTCACCGAGATGTTCGAGTCCGGTGAGTTGCAGCAGATGATCGAGAAGAGCGCGCCCCAGACCCAGGACTGACCAAAGCGCCGGTCGCGACGCCCCGTCGCGGCCGGCTTCCCACCCCCGAATTCCTTCAGAAATACCGCTTCTTTCGCGCCGACCCGCCGACGCTGGCCTCGGCCTCCCGGGCACCTATATTCCGCCTGGAAGGGCCTATCGTTTCCGAGGTTGTGCGTGATCCTGCTTCCCGTCGGTCATTCCGAGGACTCCGTCCGCCGTCTGCCCTGGGTCACCTTCGCGATCATGGGTCTCTGCATCCTGTCGCTGATCATGGCCCACGAGGCGACCTGGGGCACCCAGGACGAACTCCAGGACGAGCTGCTCGAGGCGTTCGAGTACTACGCGACTCATCCCTATCTCGAAGTCGATGAAGACTTCCGGAGCATGGTCTTCGCCGGGATGAGCGAGCGCGATCAGGAACTGATGATGGAGGCACTCTCGGGCGACGCATGGCGCCCCGAGTCTTCCGAGGATCTCGCTGCCGAACAGGCCCGGCTCGACGAGTTGATCGAGCGGGCGCTTTCCGGAGTCTACGATCATCCGTACTTCAAGTTCGGGTTGATCCCTGACGACATCTCGCTGTTCGCGATCCTGACCCACATGTTCATGCACGCGGGCTTCATGCACCTGTTCGGCAACCTGCTGATCCTCTACCTGGCCGGCCCGTTCATCGAGGACGTGTGGGGCCGCGGTGTCTTCATCGGCTTCTACCTGCTCTCGGGACTGGCGGCGGCGTTCACCTACATCGCGTTCAACCCGTCGAGCGAGATCCCGATGGTCGGTGCCTCCGGAGCGATCGCGGGGGTGATGGGCGCGTTCCTCGTGCGCTACTGGCGCACCAAGATTCGCTTCTTCTACATGTTCGGGTTCTTCTTCCGCGGCGTGTTCGATGCGCCGGCCTGGCTGATGCTGCCGCTGTGGTTCGGGCAGCAGCTGTTCTTCGCCATGGCCTTCACCCAGATGACCGAAGACATGGGTGGCGGCGTCGCCTACTGGGCCCACGTCGGAGGCTTCGTCTTCGGCGTCGCCGCGGCCGGGGCCATCCGCAAGTTCGGCTTCGACGAACGCTTCGAACAGCAGCTCGGCGACAAGCTCGAGCAGACGCTGGTCGAGAACCCCGAGGTCGACCGGGCGTTGGAACTGAACGCCGTGGGCAACGCCGATGAGGCGATGCGGATCCTGGCCGAAAAGACCGCTCTCGACCCTCGCAACCATGACGCCTCCCTGGCCTACTGGGGGTTGGCGTGCGAGCACAAGCGGGAGCCCGAGGCCGCCCAGGCGATGCTGCGGGTCATCCGCGACGAAATCCGCAAGGGGCAGACGGAACTGGTGTTGGACCACTGGGCGGAGTTGACCGGCCGTGTACCCGACGTCCAGGCCGATCCGGACCTCCTGATCCGCCTGGCCCAGCTCTACGGGCAGAACTCCCAGTGGAACCAGGCGGCCGCCACGCTGCGCCGGGCGCTCCTGGCCGGCGGCAGCAGCATGAGCGCCGGAGTCGCGCTGCGGCTGGCCCGGGCGGCGCTCAAGGTCGACCCTGCGGTGGCCTCGGGGGCGGCGCGGTTGGCCCAGGCCCGCTCGGACATCGAGCCCGCCGAACAGCAGCTCGCCGCAGAAATCCTGCGTCAGGCAGCCGAAATGGGCCCCGGTTCCGCCCAGCCGCGCAGCATCGCGACCTGATCCGGCGGGGGCCCTGCCGCCCGCCGGGGACCGCCCCGAATCCGGTCGTCAGGGGCCGCCCCCCGGCCCCGCAGAGGCCCCGGTAGCGCCCGGCGTCAGGCCGGTTACATCGATGTGCTCGGTTGCTTGACATCCTCTCGCCGGAGAACAAATTCTTCTCTTTGTAGGCTCTAAATTCATCGAGAGTAATCGAGAGATTCATGGAAAAAGCTGAACTCATCGCCTCCAAGGTTGGAGATCTTCCAGCCCTGCCGCAGGTCGCGGTCAAGGTGATGGAGATGGTGCGCGACCCCAACACCCGGACCAAGGACCTGGAAGAGGTTCTGCTTCGCGACCCGGCGCTGACCGCCAAGATCCTGCGGATCTCCAACTCGGCGTTCTACGGGGTGCGGGGCACCGTCTCGACCCTCTCCCGAGCCATCGTGATCCTGGGTTTCAACACCCTGCGTTCGATCGTGATGGCCAGCTCCACCGAAGAGATCTACAAGCGCTCGACGAACTTCAAGGAGAAGATCCTCTGGGAGCACTCCCTCGCCGTGGCTCTGGCCGCCCGGGCCATCGCCAAGGAGTGCCGTTACCCCGCATCCGAGGAAGCGTTCGTCGGCGGACTGCTCCACGACATCGGCAAGGTCGCCCTGGACAGCAACATGGGCGAGGAGTACCAGCTCGTGATGGAGCAGGTCTACAACGAGAACGCCAGCTTCGTGGACGCCGAGACCGACGTGCTCGGCTTCGACCACACCGAGATCGGCGCGGTGATCGTCGGCCGTTGGAACCTGACCGCCGAACTGCAGGAGGCGGTGCGCCTACACCACCAGCCTATGAGCGCCGAGGTCGACCCGACCCTGGTGGCGATCATCAGCCTGGCCAACAGCCTCTGCGTCAAGAACGGTCTGGGCCCCGAGCGGAACCCGGAACTTGATCTGGGCGACCTCGAATCGACGCTGATGCTTCCGATCGATCCGGCCCGGCTCGACGACCTGGCGGCGGAAATCGTCGAGAAGCTCGACGAGGAAAAGAAGCTACTCAGCGTCGCCTGAGATCGCCCACTTGCGGGAAGCGCTGCCGAATCAGACCAGCTCGCGCAGTTCGAGTTTGACGGGGATCCGTTTCTCTTCCCGTCCGAAGGTCAGACTCACCTGCCGTCCCGAACGCCGGAGTTGTTCCCGGACGTCGTAGAGGTCGCCGGCCGCCACGCTCTCCCCATCCAGGCTCAGCAGGCGGTCCCCTTCCCGTAGCCCCGCCTCGGCCGCCGGGGAACCTGCCAGGATCCCGGTGACCTGGAGAGCCCCGTTCCGGGATTCCAGGCGCAGGCCCGAGCCGTCGAACAGGAACGGCTCTCCCATCTCGGGGGTGTCCTCGAGCAGCATCCGACGCCGGCTGTAGTCGAAGGTCACGTTGAAACGCCGCAGCAGGCCGTTGCCCAGGTTGCCGTCCCGGGAGTCCATGCCGCGAGGGTTCTGGTGCTCCTCCACCGGGAACGAGGTGAGGACCTGCTCCAGGATCGCTCCGCCCAGATCGAAGTGGGCCACACGGCCGACCTTGCCGTGAATCTCACCGCTCAGTCCGCGGCCCAGCACCGTTTCGACCGACGCGGCGGGCAGCGTGACCCCTTCCGAGCCGGTGTTGAGAGACAGGGCGTGCCCCGCGCCGAGATCGACCACCAGGTGGACCGGCCGGCTCTTGCCTGCCGCGTCGATTCGGACACCGGCGTCGACGAAGGGCATGTTGCCGCGCATCTCGAGCTCGACGGACCGTGCGCCTTCGGCTGCCTTGTAGGTCGCCGGCTCGTGAAGCCGCATCCGCTTACGCTGGTTGTCCAGCTCGACGACGAAGCGTTCGAACAGCGTCGCCCCGATGATGCCGTCGTGATAGCCCACCGGGTGATCGAACTCGGGAAGCACCACGATCTGCATGCCGTCGATGGTCACACCCGGCAGCTCGACCCGCTGGTCGAGGGCCATCCGGGCGGTCATCCGTTCCCCGTGGCCCCCCGCCCCGCCGACGGCAACCCCCATTCCCTCGGCGAAGTCCAGGTCGAGGCTGTCGGCCCGCTCTCCGCCGTAGAGCACCAGTCCGGACATCGGCATCCCGGTATCGAGCACCACGCGCAGCGGTTCGGAACCGTTGACCGAAACCGGCAGGATCACGTGGTGGTTGATCTCGCTGAACGGCACGTCGGGAGTCCCGCTCTCGGCGGTTATCTCGAAGGTCGCCGCCCCGCCGGGCATGGTTGCCGCCCGATGTTGAGCCCAGGCTGCCCCGGCGACAAACCAAAGTGTCAGCAGCACCCATCCTGTCCGTCTGACCATCTCGCCTCTCCTTCGCGGTAGCCCACCCGCCGGTCTCTACTACGCCCGGGCGGCCCGAAGGACGAGACCGGCCTGATTCGACGGATCAGGCCGCGTCGGCTCCCGCCCCCGCCGGCTCCACCGGGCCGGGGCCGCCCGTCGAAGGGAGGTCCTCGGTCTCCCGGGGCGGCACCGGGGCCAGGTAGCCGATCAGCAGCAGCAGCGCTCCGACACCCAGGAAGGAGACGATCCGCGCAGGGGCATCCAGGCCGGCCAGGTCGATCAGGAACAGCTTGACCACCACCAGCGCCATCAGCACCGCGCCGCCGGTCCACAACGTGCGCCCGCCGCGACGCGCGGCGGTGGCCATGGCGCAGAGTCCCATCACCGCCCAGGCGATGGTCAACGAGGTCTGAGCCAGCTCGGAGAGAAACAGGGACGCGATGTCGAACTTGACCCCGCCGTAGTGATGCACCGTACGCAACACCGTCATGGTCACTCCAGCCCAGACGACGATGCGCATCCACCCGCCGAACAGACGTCCCTGACCCAGGAGGTGACCCACCTGGAGGATCGCCAGAATCGCCGCCCCCAGAGCCAGATCGACCGGATTCAGGACCGGCAGGAACGGAAGCGGCGAAGCGGAGCCCGGGCTGAGCTGCAACACACCGACCAGCGCCAGAAGGGCCGGCACCGACACAGGCAGCAGTCCATCGCGAAACACCGGCCGGCCACCGCGGCGAGCCACGCCCCAGACGACCCAGGCGACGAGCAGTCCGCACACCAGGGCCAGCGGCCAGGCACCCTCGAGAGCCAGGTCGAGCCAGTGATGGATCTCGGTCAGACCGAGGATCAGGGACAGCGCGTGAAGCAGGAACACCGGATACGCGGCCGACCGGGATGCCTCCTCCCGTGAGATCCAGGCCAAAGCTGCCAGGGCGACGATCCAGGCGACCCAGCCGACCCCGGCACCCGGATGCGGCATGGTCACCAGCGACCAGGCCGCGAATCCGACGAGCAGGGGTGAATAGCCGAGCAGCCAGCGCCGGGCGCGCAGCCACACCGAAGCGTGAGCGACCAGCGCCGAGCACCCGATGAACAGCAACAACGTGTGCAAGAGCCGCGGGCCTTCGAACAGCCGGGAGATTTCCAGAGTTCCTGCCGACAGCCAGACCACGACACCGACGCAGAAAGCGAGCCCCCCCGAGAGCGGGCCCGCAGTGCCCTTGCGGTCGATGCAGGCAGCGGCAAAGAATGCGCAGCCGGCGAGCCACGCTCCGGTCAGCCAGCGGGTATCGGGGAACGCTCCTGATCCCAACGAGCCGAAGTAACCGGTCCCGTGGTAGAGGGCCGTCAGCACCAGCATGGCCACCGCGGTTTGCACGTAGCGGATCCGCTGCGCACGCAGCGCGGTGAAGATCTGCACGGCGGCAAAGGTCGCCATGGCGACGACAAGCGTCCTGCCTTCCAGGCCGAAGGGAATCGCCAACGCTGCCAGCCCCCAGGCCAGCCCGCGAGCCCCCTGCTTCAACTCGATGCCGGACCTGATCGCGAAGGTCACCCCGGCGTAGACCGCGGCCAGCATCAGCGAGCGAATCGCCAGGGCGTCACCGTCGAGACCGCCCACGGCGAACAGGAACAGGGTCGCGGAAGGGACCGCGAAGAGCAGGACCCGTTCCACGCCGTGTACCACCGCGCGATCCCGGCGGAGCACCGAGATCAAGACGATGCCGAGGTAGAGCGCGAACAGTACGGAAATCCAGAACTGGGAAGCAAACCCGAAACCGATGCTGAGGAGCAGGGTCTTCCCCACGATCCAGAGCGCTGCAGAACCGAAGGTGCCGATGAACGCCATCAGGTGAAGCAGCGGCCAGTCATGGCGCAGCGACAGGCCTAGCCCCGCCGCGGAAAACACCGCGTAGTAAGCCAGAACCGAAGGCAGCGGCACCCCTCCCTCGAGCAACAGCAGCGGCGCAACGATGCCTCCACAGAGGGCCAACACCGCCAGGGTTCGGGACCGCAACCGGGAGGCCAGTGCCCCGGCGGCGGCAACCGAGAGTGACAGGAGCCCGAAACCTACTGCCGGGTCGAGAATCTCGAAGGCCAGGACGGCGCTGTAGATCGTGAGGGAGATGGTCGCCCAGCCGCCGCCGAGAAGGGTCCGGGAAAAGGCGACATGCGCCTCGCGCCGATACCACCCGATCGCGATGAAAGCGGCGCCGCACGCGGCGACCAGCAGGTGCCGCAGTTCAATGGGCAACGCCAGCCAGCCGAAGTCGATAGCAAGCTTGAGCAGGAAGGAGAACCCGATCAGGGAGATCACGATTCCGGCAACCGCCGGGACGTTGATCGACGGTAGTCGGGACGAAAGATCATCGCCGCTTGCAACCGCCGGGCGCCGCGCGGGAGGCGGCGTCGAAGGCGCGGACGCAGCGGACCGATCCGGCTGCGAAGGCGAACCCGCATTCGCCGGCGCGGCTCCCGACGTTTGCGTCGGAGACGACGGCGGGGTCGGACGCAGGGGTGGCATCGGCTGCACCACTGGGCTCGCCGGTTTCGGGGCCACGGGACGGACCTGCGGCTCCACGGCCCTTGCCTTTGTCGCCACCGCGTGCGGGTCGGCTGCGTTGCCGGCTGCGTTACGGGCCGCCTTCACGCCGGCCAGTTCCAGCTCGACAGCGCGTATGCGGGAGAGCAAGCGGTCGCGCTCGATGACGACCAGCAACCCGATTCCAACCACCAGGGCCCAGAGCAGCAACAGCATGGTGCTTCCTCCTGAGATGGAGGATCGGGTGAAGTCGCACCAGAAGCCACAGCTGAAGCGATTGTCTCGATCTGAAGCCCGCCACGTATCAAAATATGATACTTTCAATCTCAGGAGGGCCCATGGCCGAGACATCCCGCATCCACGCCGAACTCAAGCGCTGCCTCCGCGAGGCGGGCCGCACCTACGCCGATGTCGCGCGGCACCTTTCCCTCAGCGAGGCCAGCGTGAAGCGGCTGTTCGCCCAGGAGTCCCTGTCGGTCCGTCGACTGGAACAGGTTTGCGAACTCGCCGGCACCTCCTTCGCCGAACTGGTCGGCCGGATGGAAGCTCAGCGGGAGTACCTGACGGCGCTGACCCACGAACAGGAAAAGGCGCTGGTCTCCAATCCCAAACTGCTGCTGCAGATGTACATGTTGCTCAGCGGCGCGGGCCCCTTCGACATCTGCGAGAGCTTCCGGGTCTCCCGCTCCGAGGCACAGCGCCTGCTGGTTCGGCTGGACAGACTCGAGATCATCGAGCTTCGCCCGCTCAATCGGATCAAGCTGCTGACCGCCCGGAACTTCTCGTGGCGGCCCGGAGGCCCGGTGGAGCGCCTGTTCCGCGAACAGGTTCAGGTCGAGTTTCTCGACAGCGACTTCAGCGGCAACGAGGAGGCCCAACGCTTCGTGAGCGGCCTGGTTTCCCGCGCGACCCTGGACCGGCTACGCCAGGGCATCGACGATCTGGCCCGGGAGTTCGAGGAAGGAGTCCGGCACGACGCGAACCTCCCCCGGGAGGATCGCGTCGCCTGTAGTTCGGTGATGGCGGTGCGCCCCTGGGAGCCCTCCTTCTTCGCCGACCTACGTCGATGAGCGAGCGCCCGCGCCTCGGTCCGGGACACCGGATCCACCGGACGGTGGCGCTACGAGCGATGACCCTGCTTGCGCTGGTTGTCGCAGGCTTGGTCGCCTACGTGTCCTGGGTTGCCCCGCTCTGGGCGGGAGATTGGTGGTGGGCGATCCGGGCCTGCTCCCTGTTCGTCCTGCCGACCCTGGCAGCGGCCTACGTCGTCGCGTGGTTGGTGCCCCCTCGAGGCGCCCGCACCGCCGCTGTCGCAACGGCATTGCTCGCCCTGCTGCTCTGGGTTCTGGCCCCGAGTGTCCAACGGCTTGCGCACCGCAGCTTCGTCGAACTCCACAGCGAGCAGCTCCGGTGGTTGAGCTACAACGGCCCGCCACCTGCCGAGCCGAGGACCTTCTTCCACTGCGGCACCTGGCTGGCCTCACTCGGGTTCGATCGCATCGTGACCCGTTCGGACCACACGGTTCTGGCCTATGTGTTCGGCGACAGCGCCCAGGGGCTGCTCTTCTTGCCCGAGGGGACAACGACACCTTCGGTCCTGCTCGACGAGTACCAACTGAGGTCCATCGAGCCCATTACCGGTGGATGGCATCACTTCACGGCGGATTTCTAGCCGGACCCGGGAAGACGCGGCTCAGTAGATCCAGACGAAGGGGCCGGGGTAGGCCTCGACCCGGCGCTCCCCTTTCTTGGGCAGCGCATCGCCGAACGTGCTCAGGAGCTCCGGCGCCCGGCGCAGGTCGCCGGCGTTGCCGCTGGCCAGACCGAAACCGGCGATACCCGAACCGAGCAGCCGCGCCGGCAGATCCTCCCGCAGCGGGCCGAGCAGCGACCAGCCGGCGAGCAACTTGCCCTTCAACTCCGGGCGAGCCGACATGCGGGCCAGCCGTCCGGCAACGACGCCGGGATCTTCGGCGCTGACCAGCACCACCGTGTCCGGCAGCTTCTTGGGGAGCGTCGACGCCACGGGTCCGGGCCACGCGTCGGCGATCTCCGCGCGAAGATCGGAGAACGGTGCTGCGAAGCCATCTTCCGGCAGGACCAAGAGCGCCTTCGAGGTCGGGCGCGGCGCACCGGCCCAGCGATCCAGAGAAGCGTCGTCACGGAAGAGCGCCACCGTCGGCCCCTCGTCACGCCACCAGTCCCGCAGACCCCGCGCCAGCTGCAGCGGGTTCTCCTCGCCGGCACGCCCGGGGCGATCGCCGATCCACGGGGCATAGCGTTGCTCCGGCTGCAAGCGGATCAGCATGTGATCCGCCTGCCCGAGGGTCGTGGGCAACGGGTTCAAGCCGGGAAGCGCCCGAGCGCCCGGCGGAAGCGCCGCCGGCCCGAGGACCGCACGTTCGAGGATGCGGCGGGGGTAGCTGCCGAAGCGATCGACCACCTCGCCGTTGACCTGGGCCACCAGACGCAGCGGAAGGTCTTCGGTCGGCTGGGCATCCGGTTGGTCCGGCGGCAACAGCGTCATCAACACCGTCGCCGGGGGTACGCTTCGCGGAAGAAGCGGCACCTCGGCCAGGTCCAGCGGACCGGGAACCGGCTGAGGGATCACCCGCAGCACCGACTTGCGCACGTCGAAGCGGTAGCGCAACAGGCGCTCCCCTTCCCAGCGCTGAACCGTATCGACGGTGCCGTCGGGCTTGCGCCAGAGTTCGCGAGCCCGCCCTTCGGAAGCGTCGGGGAACAGCACCGCAACCCCTTCGGGCGAGCCCTCGGCATGAGGCCGCATGGCGATCCCCGGGGGCAAACCGGTGGAGTCCGCCCCGGAACCTGCGGAGCCGTCGACGGGAGGAGCCTTCGGTGCGGCGCGCCGAGTCACTACCGGGGCGGAAGGGGCGGCTCCTGCCGCGGCACCTCCCCAACCGAGGCCGCTACTGCGCCCCGAGGCTCGCCGCATCACCCGACCCATGCCCAGATCGATTCCGCCGATCCCGACGCTGAAAACCCGCATGGCCTCACCGCCGCGCTGGCGCTCGACCAGTCCACGGCGCTGTTCCTCGGGCAAGGTCTTGAGCACCGTGTCGTGCATGCGCAGCCGTTCGGCACGGTGGGCCAGTAGATCGACGATACCCGGGCCTGCGCCCTGAAGATCCGCTTCCCGCACCTCACTCATGAATGTCGAGTGTTGCGGCACCGAGGCATCGAGGCCATCCAGGGCCCGCTCCAATCGCTGAGCAGGATCGAGGCGGCCGTACGACGGGCGCAACCGCTCCAACGCCTCGGCGATCTCGACCCGGTCGAACACCTCGACGGGGTTCTGCGAGCCCGCTGCCGGCAGGGCGTTGAAGGCCAGCAAGCGCGGAAACTCCCTGGGGGTCGGAGCCGCCGGCAACTCGACGTCGAGCAGCGCGTCGACATCAGGAATCGTGCGCCCGGCGTCGGAAAGCTGCTTGAGCCAGGTGAACAGCGCCAGCAGGCTGACGGCGCGGTCCAGGTCGTGGAGCTCGGGGAACAGCCCGGCCAGCGCGTCGTAACGGGCGTCGACGTCGGCGACGGTCTGGAGCGTCCAGGGGGCCTGAGTCTGCTCGCCCGCCTGGGTCGCCTCGGCGACTCGCTCCGACGCCGCACTCATCCGCACGTTGCGCAGCACCAGCACGTCGCCCTGAGGCGAGATCGTCAGATCGACCTTGTCCGGATAGAACCAGAGGCGGGTCTGCTGGCTGTTGACGTCGGAGGCACGCTCGTCGGCGGCAAAGCGTTCGAGGTGGGTGCGGAACCCGGGGACCCGCGCCCGGATCGAGTCGCGCAGGTCGGTGTCCTCGTAGAGCCCGAGCCCCTGACTGAAGGTCTTGAAGCGGATGTCGCAGAGCAGGCTGACCCAGCCGATCCGGGTGTCCCGCAGGCGGCCGCCGTAGTTGACCCAGGCGGTCTGGGGACTCTGGGAGCGATCGAGGCTCATGTAGGGCTCGGCCAGCCCGCCGTGGAACACGGCGCGCTGAGCCACCGCCAGGTCGGCGAGGGTCAGCGGCTGGCCCAGGATCGTCGCGCTCTCGTCGCTCTCGGATCCGAGCAGGCTGAGGGTGCCGTCCTCGGACAGCCGCGCCCCCTCGAGCCGCCAACCACTCTCGAGGAAACGCAGGAACACCCGGGCGTCGAGCGGCGTGCCGCCCCGGCGTCCGGTGTCGCTCACCGTCTCGGTGTGGGGAATGCTCCCGACCCGGAAGGTGGCGTTGGCGGTGTCGTGAAAATAGGCAAAGGCCTGCAGCTCCAGCTCCGGGAGCGCATCCCCCTTGCGCAGCCTGCGCTGCTCGGCGGCGACGGCGTGACGCACCACGGGCCAGGCGGCGGCCAGGGCACCTCGAGCCGCCTCGGCGCTGCCCCGCCCGCCCGCATAGGGCAGAATCAGGCGCAGGCCACCCTTGCCGTCACTCTCCACGATGTAGCGGCGGCTGCGCAACAGCTCGACCCAGGCGGGTTGCGCCTCACCGGGCAGCCACAGGGAACCGAGCTCTACCCGGGGAGCCGCCGGCGTCAACGCGTCGAGGGCATCGATCAGCAGAAAGCCGTAGGTCTCGAGAATCGGCTCGATTAGCGTGTGATCGGTGCGGTCCTGGGGATTCGCCCCGGCACCGGGCAGCGGCCGACCTTCGAGGCGGTTGAGCACCACCTCCATCGGCTCGCCGGAGTGCGTCAGCTGGCGCAGGTCCACCAGACGGCGGTAGTCCACGACCAACCACTCGTCGGCGGCCGCCTGTTGTTGAGCCGGCGCCGCGGTGATCGCAGCCACCAGGCACAGCAGCAGCGCCGACAAACGCACTCGGGTCACGCCCCGGCTCCGTCCTTGGCCTCGGAGCCCGCATCCCCTTTGCCCATGCGATCCGCCTCGGTCTTGCGCCAGAACTGGATCAAGCCCCAGAAGTGCTCGGTGAACTCGTCGACCTCGTGCTCGGGGAACAGCGCCTGGACCTTCTGCCGCACCGCATCCCGGGCGGTATCGGTCGAGAAGAAGTCGTAGACCACTTCGTCCAGATCGGCGAGATGCTCGCCGCAGAAGTCCTCGAAGCGGGCGGCATCCATCCGCTCCAGGGCGATCTTGCCGTATTCCCGCATGCGCTCCCGGTAAGGAAGCTCCTTGGCCGCCACCGCGTAGAACGGAGACCAGTCGAGGTTCGGCTGCATCTGCCGCTCGGAGGCGGCGCAGAACATGGCCCAGCGAATCTTCGACTTGAGCACCCAGGGGAAGTGGTAGTGCAGCGACGTGACCTGGGAGTCGGGACATGGGTTGGCGAAGTCGATCGGGTAGTACTCCCCTTCCCGGCGCAGCATCTCGCAGGAGTTGAAGTCCCAGCCGAAGAAGGCGTTGATCGTCAGGGTGATGTCGCGCAGCAGCTCCGCGTCTTTCTCGTCGACGATATCGAAGTCGACCTTGTAGCGGTCGTGAAGCGGCGAGTCGGGGTCGTAGCGCACGATGCGGAGCTGGGGCCCGACACCGATGCAGCGGACGAACAGATCGTAGTTCTCCACCGACTGCTGCAGGTGCATGACCCGGGTACCGCTCTCCTCGTAGGCCTCGCGCAGCTTGGCCGCATCGGCGGCGCGGCTGACGCCGACCCAGGCGCCGCCGTCGTAGGGCTTCATGAACAGCGGGTAGCCGACCTTCTCTCCGATCTCACCGATATCGAACAGCTTGGCGTAGCGATTGAGCGTCGGCTCGAGGTCCGCCGAGGGCTCGTACTCTTTCGGCGGCACCAGCCAGGTCTCGGGCACCTTCATGCCAAGGTGCAGCATCGCGCAGTAGCTGGTGCACTTTTCCATCGACTGCACCGACCACGGATTGTTGAAGACGTAGAGGCCGTCCATGATCACCGACTTTTTGATCCACTCGCGACTGGTGTGGTACCAGTGGGTCAAGCGGTCGATGACCACGTCGTAGCGACACGACTGCTTGAGGTCGAAGGGCTCGATCGAGAGCCGCTCGACTTCGAAGCGCACCTTGTCGCCGTTCAGATCGAGCTTGGGATCGAGTTTGCGGACGATCTCCTCGAAGCAGATCGGCCAGCAGATGTCTGCACCGAGACTGAGCCCGATGCGGCGAGTGATGTCGGCCATGGAACTTCCCCCGTGGGTGCGGTGGCGTAACGGGCCCCGCGCCAAGCGGGAAGTGTACCCCGCTCTCTACTCGTAGACCATCCAGAGTGGCCCCGGAAACAGCCAGGAGAGCCCCTCCCGCAGCCGGTCCCGCCAGTTCTCCCAGTTGTGGCCGTCCCGGGCCTCGACGTAGCGCACCTGCATCCCGGTGGACTGCAGCAGCGGGATCACCGAGCGGTTCTCGTAGATCAGGGACTCGTAGGTGCCGCAACTGACGAAGATCTGGTCGGTGGGGCGCCCCGGATCGGCCCGGAAGGCGTTCATCCACTCGACAACCGGGTCGAAGGCCGGCCCCCGGCGATGCTTGCCGATATCGGAGAAGGCGAAGGATCCGGACTGGACCAGCACCTTGCCGAAGTATCCGGGATTGCTCCAGGCGGTATGGAGCGAGGCCACGGCGCCGAAACTGGCGCCCATCAGCGCCCGGGCCGACGGCCGGTCGACCAGCGGATACGCCTTTTCCAGCCGGGGCACCAGTTCGTCGACGACGTAGCGAGCGTGGTCGGCGTGGGCCCCGTAGTACTTGAGCCGATCGTGGGAGTGGGTCAGGGCCGCGATCACCGGCGGGATCTCCTGCCGGTGGATCAGGTTGTCCAACACGATCTTGAGCGCCGCGAAGCGGACGTAGTCCGGACCGTCGTGGACCACGATCAGCGGGTAGCGCCGGCGGCTGCGGAACCGGGCCGGCAGGTAGACCTTTACGTGCTGAGGCCCCCCGAGGCGCTTGCTGTTGAAGACCACGTCCTGGAGGGTCCCGGGACGGGCTTCGGAGTCGTGCTCGGCCCAGGACGGGAAGGCGTAGCCCTTGCCGTGGGCCACCGAGTTTGCCCCGAACGGGTCGTGGGCCAGTTGGTCGTTGAGCGGATCCCGGATCCATTGAATCCCGTCGCCGCGGATCAGCTCGATCTTGTACTCGACCCGGGAGCAGTCCGGCAGCTCCATCACCAGGTACCAGAGGTCGGTCCCCTCGACCCGGGTGAAAGGCTGGGAGGACTGCAGGCCGTAGATCCAGTGCCGCAGGTTGACCTCGTCCGCCTCCCCCCGGTAGACGAAGGTCGCCTGACTCTCCTCGACCAGCGGGAACCAGCGGTCGGTGAGGAACGCATCGATGGCGGCGCCGTCGATCGTTTCAAGATCGAGCAGCTCGCCCAGCGGCCCGCCGGGTTTCATCTTGATCTCGGTCACGCCGAGACCCCGAGCACCCGGCCGCGGCGATCCAGCCGCCGCACCCCATGGACCGGAATCAAGCGTTCGTCCTCCCAGTCGAGGCGCACCTCGTCATCCAGCGCCAGGCAGAACGCCGGCGCGAAGCGGCGGGCGAAGAGCGCGACCCGGACCGGATCGTCGAGATCCAGCCGCCGCCCTGCGTGAGGCAAGGGCAACACACCGCGGAAAAGTCCGAGCCCACTCTCGATCACCTCGGCGTTGCCTCGGCCCTGGGGCGGATTGTCATGGAACAGCACGACCCGCTCACTCAGAGCCATCGCTCCGGCGGACCAGGCCACCACCGGCCGATCGCCGACCATCTCGCCGATTCCGAACAACCGCATGCGATTGAGCAGCACGGCGACGTGCCCGCCGGCCACCGCGATCCCGGCACAGCCGTCGATCACCGCGGCGATCTCTTCCCGTTCACGCACCACTGCCGGCCGTTCGCCAGGCTTCCAGTTCTCCTCGAAGGCCTGATGGATCGCAGCGACGCGCCTCAGGTGTCCGCTGTCGAGGGTGCGTAGCGCACGGATCGCCGAGCGGCGTTCCGCAGGGAGCAACTCGGCCGGAGCGTCCCGGCGCATCAACTCGCGGGCGGCTTCCAGGGTGTGGGACAGCCGCACCCGATAGAGCTCCTGAAGTTGCTGCAGTCGATCTTGCCGCCGCCGGAGCGCCTCGAACAGTTCGGGGTCCTCGGCCATGACCCGGTCGAAGCGCTCGTAGAGCCGCAGATCGGTGCTCTCGAAGCCGACGTGTTCGTCGAGTTCCTCGACCTCCCCCTCCCGCTCCTGCCAGCCGGCGGTGATCACCGCCAGAGACCCCTCGATGTCGAGGCTGCGCAGGGCAGACGACAGGGTCGGCTTGAACCGTTGAGGGCCGAGGAGGACGACTTTGGAGCGGTGCTGCATGAAGACGGAGGCGAACCCTTCCCGTTCGGGTGACGGCGAAGGCGAAAGGATGCCGCAATCCCCTCCCAGCGTCAATGTCCGAGGGCCGACGGGCGGGGTGCACTTGAGCCAAAAGGGTTGCCAACAAGGGATTTTTCACTCTTTCGCGGGACAATCCCAGGCTGAGTGGCAAATCAGGTACACATTTCGTACTATTTGTGGCCTGGAGGACAGGCGTGATCCGGATTACCCGCGAAACCGACTATGCGCTGCTGATTCTGGCCCACCTGCACCGGCGGGGAACCGAAGGCGTGCACTCGGCCCGGGATGTCTCCTCGTGGGCCGGAGTGTCCCTCCCCATGGCCAGCAAGATCCTCAAGGCGCTGGCCCGGTCCGGACTCCTGATCTCCAACCGGGGCGCCAAGGGGGGCTACGGTCTCGCCCGCTCCCTCGACGGCATGTCCGTGGCCGACGTGGTCCGGGCCATCGAGGGCCCGATCGCCCTGGTCGAGTGCGTCGGCAACCCCGGTCACTGCGACCAGGAAGCCACCTGCCTGACCAGTCAGAACTGGAAACGCATCAACGACGCGGTCGAAGGCGCCCTCCAGGGGGTCGCGGTGTCGGAACTCGTCGGAGCCACCGCTCCCGAGCCGGCGCTGCTGAACCTGGGCGGCGACTCCCCCGCCGAGCCGAGTACACCCTGAGTCGACGATGAACCGCGAGCCCGCGTCGGGCGCGCAGCAAGGACAAAGATGAAGACCGAAACCCAGAACCTCGAAGAACTGGCGAATCGTGACTACAAGTACGGCTTCGTCACGGACATCGACGCCGACTCCCTGCCTCCGGGGCTCGACGAGGACGTCGTCCGCGCAATCTCGGCCAAGAAGAACGAGCCGGAGTTCATGCTCGAGTGGCGGCTCAAGGCCTTCCGTCACTGGAAGACGATGACCGAGCCCACCTGGGCCTTCGTCAAGTATCCCGAGATCGATTACCAGGCGATCAGCTACTACTCGGCGCCGAAGAAGGCCGGCGAGGGCCCGAAGAGCCTGGACGAGGTCGATCCCGAACTGCTCAAGACCTACGAGAAGCTGGGCATCCCGCTGAAAGAACAGGAAATCCTCGCCGGCGTCGTCGCCGTCGACGCGGTGTTCGACAGCGTCTCGGTCGCCACGACCTTCAAGGACAAGCTCCACGACCTGGGCATCGTCTTCTGCTCGTTCTCCGAGGCGGTGCAGAACCACCCGGAGCTGGTCGAGAAGTACCTCGGTACCGTGGTGCCCCACACCGACAACTTCTTCGCCGCCCTCAACTCGGCGGTGTTCAGTGACGGTTCCTTCGTCTACGTGCCCAAGGGCGTGCGCTGCCCGATGGAGCTATCGACCTACTTCCGCATCAACGCGGCCAACACCGGCCAGTTCGAACGCACCCTGATCGTCGCCGACGAAGGGGCGTCGGTCAGCTACCTCGAGGGCTGCACCGCCCCGATGCGCGACGAGAACCAACTCCACGCTGCCGTCGTCGAACTGGTCGCCCTGGACAACGCCAAGATCAAGTACTCCACGGTGCAGAACTGGTACCCCGGCGATAAGGACGGCAAGGGCGGGATCTACAACTTCGTGACCAAGCGCGGCAAGTGCGCCGGCGTCAACTCGAAGATCTCCTGGACCCAGGTCGAGACCGGCTCGGCGATCACCTGGAAGTACCCCAGTTGCATTCTGCAGGGAGACAACTCCATCGGCGAGTTCTACTCGGTGGCCCTGACCAACAACAAGCAGCAGGCGGACACCGGCACCAAGATGATCCACATCGGCAAGAACACCCGCAGCACCATCGTGTCCAAGGGGATTTCCGCCGGCGAGGGCCAGAACACCTACCGGGGCCAGGTCAAGATCCTCAAGGGGGCGGACAACGCCCGTAACTACTCCCAGTGCGACTCGATGCTGCTGGGAGACCGCTGCGGCGCCCACACCTTCCCCTACATCGACGTGCAGAACCCCAGCGCGACGATGGAGCACGAGGCGTCCACCGCCAAGATCGGCGAGGACCAGATCTTCTACTGCCAGCAGCGCGGCATCTCGGCCGAGGATGCCGTTTCGATGATCGTCAACGGATTCTGCAAGGAAGTGTTCCGCGAGCTCCCGATGGAGTTCGCCGTCGAGGCGCAGAAGCTCCTCGGTATCAGCCTCGAAGGAAGCGTGGGCTAGCGGCCCGAGCCGCCGACGCGCACGAAAGGACATTCAGAACATGCTCGAGATCAAGAACCTTCACGCCCAGGTCGAGGACAAGCCGATCCTCCAGGGCATCGACCTGACCATCAACCCCGGCGAAGTGCACGCCATCATGGGCCCCAACGGCTCCGGCAAGAGCACCCTGGCCTCGGTCATCGCGGGCCGCGACGAGTACGAAGTCACCGGTGGCAGCATCGACTACAAGGGCAAGGACCTACTGGACATGGAGCCCGAGGATCGCGCCCGCGAGGGCGTGTTCCTGGCGTTCCAGTACCCGGTCGAGATCCCCGGCGTCAGCAACATGTACTTCATGAAGGCGGCGCTCAACGCCGTGCGGACTCACCGCGGCGAGTCCGAGATGGACGCCATGGACTTCCTGGCCTGGGTCAAGGAACGGGCCAAGCTGGTCCAGATGGACGAGAGCTTCCTCAAGCGCAACATCAACGAGGGCTTCTCCGGCGGCGAGAAGAAGCGCAACGAGATCTTCCAGATGGCGGTGCTCGACCCGTCGTTGGCTGTGCTCGACGAGACCGACTCGGGGCTCGACATCGATGCCCTGCGCATCGTCTCCGACGGCGTCAACGCCCTGCGTAACGAGAACCGCGCGGTGCTGGTGATCACCCACTACCAGCGCCTTCTCGAGTACATCGTCCCGGACAAGGTCCACGTGCTCTACGACGGCAAGATCATCCGCTCCGGCGATCGCAACCTGGCGCTCGAGCTCGAAGAGAAGGGCTACGGCTGGATCGAGCAGGAAGCCGCGGAGGCAACCCGCTGATGGAGAGCACCCAGCAGCTTCCCGGTCTGCTGACCGCCTTCGGCGGCCGTCGCGAGGAGGAGCCGGCCTGGCTCCGCGACCTCCGGCAGCAGGCCCGTGACCGTTTCGAGTCGGTGGGCTTTCCCAGCTCCAAGCTCGAAGAGTGGAAAAACACCAGCGTCGCCGCCATCGCATCGACCGACTACGCACCGGCTCCTGCCGGCGGTTCGGCGGCCTTCGCCGGACACCCGGCTCTGGATTTCTGCGCCCGCCGGCTGGTCTTCGTTGACGGACGCCTCGATACCGAACTGTCCACCGGACTCGGGGACCGGGACGGCGTGTGGGTCGGAACCCTGGCTCAGGCGCGGGATCAGCAGGCGCAGTTGACCGAGTCGCTGCTTGCCCGCCGGGTCGCTCCGGAGAGCCAGCCCTTCGCGGCGCTCAACACGGCGCTGTTCGACGATGCCACGGTCATCCGCGCCCATGGCGCGGCGGCCGAACCGATCCATGTCCTGCATCTGGCATCGCGCACCGAACAGCCGGCCGCCAGCTTCCCCCGCTTGCTGGTGCAGGTCGACGCTCAGGCCGAACTCAAGCTGGTCGAGAGCTTCTTCGGCGCCGAGGGCGCCGAAGGGCTGACCTGTTCGGTCTGCGAGATCGATGTCGCCGACAACGCCGGCCTCGAACACGTTCGCCTGCAGTTCGAGAGCGGCAACGCCCACCACGTGGGCAACGCCCACGCTACCGTGGCGCGCAGCGGCCGCTACGCCTGCCACGCCTTCGACTTCGGGGCCAAGCTGGCCCGGGTTGATTCCACCGCGAAGCTCAACGGCGAGGGCTCCAACTGCCTGCTCAACTGCCTGTACCTGGTCTCGGACAAGCAGCACGTGGACAACCACACCACGCTCGACCACGCCATGCCCCACGGCGACAGCCGCGAGGTCTACAAGGGCATCCTGGCCGACAACGCCCGGGCGGTGTTCAACGGACGCATCCGCGTGCAGCTCGACGCCCAGAAGACCGACGCCAAGCAGTCGAACCCGAACCTGTTGATGACCGAGGGAGCGCTGGTCCACACCCGGCCGCAGCTCGAGATCTACGCCGACGACGTCAAGTGCACCCACGGCGCCACCATCGGCGAGCTGGATGCGGAGGCGATGTTCTATCTGCAGAGCCGCGGGATCGGAAGTACCGAGGCCCGTAACATGCTGGTGCGCGGCTTCGCAGCGGAACTGCTCGATCAGGTTCCGGTGGAGTCGGTGCGGCAATTCCTCGAGGAGGCGTTCGGACGGCGCCTCGACGCGATCCGGACCGCCTGAGGCTCTGGATGGATACCTCGATGACCCGATCGGCCGGACCCGCCTTCGACGCGCTCGAGGTTCGGAGTGACTTTCCGCTCCTGTCGGAGACGATCCACGGGAAGCCGCTGGTCTATCTGGACAATGCCGCCTCGACCCAGAAGCCGCGGGCGGTGATCGACGCCGTCAGCAACTTCTACTGCCACAGCTACTCCAACGTGCACCGGGGCGTGCACGCCCTGAGCGTCCGGGCCACCGAGGCCTACGAGGGCGCCCGGGACACCATGCGGGATTTCCTCGGCGCCGCCGACCGTAAGGAGATCGTCTTCGTCCGCGGCACCACCGAGGGGATCAACCTGGTGGCCCAGGGGATGACCGGCAGCATGGGGCCGGGCGACGAGGTGCTGATCAGCGGCCTCGAGCATCACTCGAACATCGTGCCCTGGCAGATGCTCTGCGAACGGACCGGCGCAAAGCTCCAGGTCGCGCGGATCGACGACAGCGGCGAGGTGGATCTCGACGAGTACCGCAGGCTGCTTTCGCCGCGGACCCGTATCGTGGCCATGTCCCACATCTCCAACGCTCTCGGCACGGTCAATCCGGTCAAGGAGATGATCGCCCTCGCCCGGGCGGCCGGCAGCCTGACTCTGGTTGACGGAGCCCAGGCTGCGGCCCACATGCCGATCGACGTGCAGGATCTCGACGCCGACTTCTACACGATCTCGTCCCACAAGATGTTCGGCCCCAGCGGCATCGGCGTGCTCTACGGCAAGCAGGCCCGGCTCGAAGCCCTGCCCCCCTACCAGGGCGGCGGGGACATGATCCTCTCGGTGACCTTCGAGAAGACGACCTACAACGAACTCCCCTACCGCTTCGAGGCGGGCACGCCCTGCATCGAGGCCGCAGTGGGCATGGGGGTCGCCGCCCGCTACCTGATGGACCTGGGCTTCGACCGCATCGAGCCCTACGAGAGCCGGTTGCTGCAGGACGCCACCGACGTTCTGCGCCAGGTGCCCGACGTGCAGCTGATCGGAACGGCACGCAACAAGGCCTCGGTGATCTCGTTCACCCTCGGCGATATTCACTCGCACGACGTGGGCACCATCGTCGACAGCGAGGCGGTGGCGATCCGGGTGGGCCACCACTGCGCCCAGCCGGTGATGGACCGCTTCGGCGTTTCGTCTACCTGCCGCGCGTCGCTCGCGATGTACAACACGCTGGATGACGTCAAGCGCCTGGCCGAGGCGCTCCACAAGGTACGAGAGGTATTCCGTCTATGAGCGACCTTCGCGAGCTGTACCAGGAGGTCATCCTCGACCACAGCCGCCAACCGCGGAACCGGGGTGAACTGGACGGCGAATCCTGCCGCAAGGCCAACGGTCACAATCCCCTTTGCGGCGACAAGGTCACGGTCTACGTCGACGTCCAGGACGGTGTCGTGCGCAACCTCACCTTCGACGGAGTCGGCTGCGCCATCTCCACCGCGTCGGCCTCGCTGATGACCGAGGCGCTGCGGGGCAAGACTATCGTCGAAGTACAGCGGATGTTCGACGAGTTCCACGCCCTGATGACCAGCGACGACGCCACCGAGGCGGAAGCCCTGGGTAAGCTGCAGGTGCTGGCCGGAGTCCGCGACTACCCGGTACGGGTCAAGTGCGCGACCCTTGCCTGGCACACGCTGAAGGCGGCGATCGACGCCGGCAAGGATGCCGAGCCGGTCACCACCGAATAGCCTTCGAGGAAGACGACATGTCCGAAGAAACTCCCCAGGGAGGCGGCCCCGCCGCCACCGAATCCGGTTCGAACCTGCCCCGCACGCCGGAGCAGATCCGCGAGGCGGTCGTCGCCGTGCTCAAGACGGTCTACGATCCGGAGATCCCGGTCGACATCTACGAGCTCGGGCTGATCTACGAGGTCGAGGTCGCCGATACCGGCAAGGTCGACGTCAAGATGACCCTGACCTCCCCTGCCTGCCCCGTGGCCGGAACGCTGCCGGGCGAGGTCGAGACCAAGGTGCGCACCGTAGCCGGGGTGACCGATGCCCACATCGAGCTTGTGTGGGATCCGCCCTGGGATCAGGAACGCATGAGCGAGGCGGCCAAGCTCCAGCTCGGGTTCCTCTAGCGTGTCGTCGCAACACCAACCTCAGGGCGCGGCCATGGACTTCGAAGCCTTCGACCGGCTGGCCCGTTCCCGCCGCGCCACCCGCCACTTCAAGAAAGAACCGATTCCCGAAGGCCTGCTCGAGCGGGTGCTGGACACCACCCGCTGGGCTCCCAGCGGCTACAACATCCAGCCGACCCACTTCGTGCTCTCCACCGAGGCGGACAGCCGCTACGCGCTGTACAAGGCCTGCCTCGAGCAGCCCCAGGTCCTGGAGGCTCCGGCGGTCGTGGTCTTCACCGGCGACCGCCGCGCCGTCGAGAACAACCTCGAGGCGATGCTGACGCTGGAACTGGCCGAAGGTGCCTGCGATGATCGGTACGCGACCATGTGCCGCAAGTTCGTCGGACTCGCCTTCAACCAGGGTCCCCTGGGCATCGGCTGGCTGGGCAAGCTGCTGGTGGCGCCGCTGATGCGGTTGTCCAAGCCGACCCCGAGCATCCCCGCGGTGCACAAACGCTACTGGCTGTGCAAACAGGTGATGCTCGGCGCCATGACCTTCATGCTCGCCGCCGAAGCGGCAGGGCTCGCCACCATTCCGATGGAGGGCTTCGACGAGGGCCGGGTGCGCAAGGCGCTCGGCATCCCGCGCAGCCACATCGTGCCGGTGGTGATTCCGGTGGGCTACGCCGAGTCCCAGAACCTGAAGAAGACCCGGCTCCCCCTCGCCGGCATGATGCACAAGGAAGGCTGGTAGCCCCTAACCGCGGCGGCGGAACAGCGCCAGGCCGTCGACCGCCTCGAACCCCAGCTTGGTGGCCAGGCCCAGCGAGCCGGCGTTCGATTCCACCGCGGCCCAGACCGGGCTGCGCCCCCGCTGGTTCTCGTAGGTCAGCATGCGGCGGAAGGCAAGCGAAGCCAGGCCGCGGCGCCGAAAAGGCTCCAGGGTGTCGACGGAGACGTCCCACCAGCGCTCGGTCTCGAACACCGGGTAGCAGAACGAGGCGGGGATCTCGTCGACGAAACTGGCCGCCAGCGGAGAGCCCTGCTCCAACACCTGCTCGAGTTCCCCGCGTAGTTCGTCCTCGACCGGCCCCAGACAGTCCCGATCCTCGGGGCTCAGCAGCCGGACCCGTACCTCACCTCCGCCGCCCGCCGGCGCGGCCGGTAGCTCGGCCTCCGGGTCGGGCAGGGTCAGCACACGAACCTCATCCCCCAGCCAATCGGGCAGGGCCTGGGAGACGTGTTCGATGGAGTCTCCCGAGGCGATCACCTCGAGTTCGTCGTCCCCGGTGACCGCGAGCTGGATCAGCGACATCAGCGGTTGGCCGACGATGCAGACCAATGGGGAGTCGGAGGCCGCAACGATGAAATCGGTACTCTCGGGGGTGTCACGCAGCACGCGGCAGCGGCCGGACAGCAGCAGCCCGCGCACGTCGACCAGCGCCGGGTCGTCCGGCAGGCCGCGGGCCAGCTCGCGAAAGGCGGACAGGGGTGCGCGCATCTTGCGCTCCAGCGCCCCCCGAAATGCCTCATCCCTCTCCATTGTACGCTCGGCGCTCCCGTTCGGGCCTCCGGAACAGGCCATTTCCTGCGGACCCTCTTCCCTTAAGACGCCTCAGCCGCCCATCGGGTCTCACCCCGGCGGCGTTTTTCTCGCCGGGGTCAGCAGCGGTAGAGCGCAGCCCCCCAGCTCAGGCCACTGCCCAGGGCCACGAAACAGACCAGCTTGCCCGGAGAGAGGTCCCGCTCGGCCCGGGCCTCGTGGAAGGCCAGCGGCAGGGTCGCGGCGGTGGTATTTCCGTAGCGCTGGATGTTGTTGAACACCTTCTCGTCGGGCAGCTCCAGCTTCTTCTGCACCGCCTCGTTAATCCGCAGGTTGGCCTGGTGCATGATCAACAGATCGACGTCGTCCAGGGTGTAGCCGTTGCGCTCGAGGATCGTCTGCACCGCGTCGGGCATCACCGTCACCGCCATGCGGAAAACCTCGCGCCCGAGCACGATCGGCACGATGCGCCCCTCGGCCGCCATCTTCGGGTCGATCCACGGCCGGTAGGCGCTGCCCGCGCCGTCTACCCACATCTTCTCGGCATACTGCCCGTCGGAGTGGACCATCACGTCCTCGAGGCCGCCGCCCCCCTCCCCCTCTTCGGCGGAGAAGACCATGGCGCCTCCGGCGTCGGCGAACAGCACGGTGCGGTCGCGGAACTGGGTGTTCCAGGCGAACTCCTCGTCGGAGACCCGGTCGTCGCTCTCGCCGAAGGCGATATCCCAGCGGGTCCAGGGCATGAAGCCGGCGTGAACCTCGGCCCCGACCAGCAGCACGTTCTTGCGCTGGCCCGAGCGGATCATCGCGTCGACCAGCTGCATGCCGAACAGGAACCCGGCGCATTGCTGACGAATATCGAGACAGGGCACGTGGGTCACGCCGAGCTTGCGCTGGAAGATCGGTCCGGCACCGGGAAAGTAGTGGTCCGGCGTCATGGTGGCGAAGACGATGTAGTCCAGGTCCTCAGGACGCAGCCCCGCCTCGTCCAGCGCCTGCCGCGCCGCCGGCACCGCCATGTCGCTGGTCGCCTGGTCATGGCGCGCGAAGCGGCGCTCTCGGATCCCCGTCCGCTGGATGATCCACTCGTCGGTA
Organism: Acidobacteria bacterium Mor1; assembly: GCA_001664505.1. Lineage (GTDB taxonomy): Bacteria > Acidobacteriota > Polarisedimenticolia > Polarisedimenticolales > Polarisedimenticolaceae > Mor1. Next base: position 90,450 of record CP011806.1, on the reverse strand, counting down.
GTGTCCATCAATCTGGACATCCGCTCGTTGGGCACCACGTCCGGCGGTGCGTATAGACCCGTCCCCCGAATAACCGCTCGCATTCCTATCCCTCCACTCCGATCGCCGATTCTCGGGCACCGGACGCGATCGTGTCAATCGGGGTTCAATCGGCTGGCGCGAGCGGATAGACTCGGAGCGCTGGGGGAAATCCAATGAAGAATACCGTTCGCCGCGTCCTCGGGGCGCTGATGTTGTCGCTTGCCCTGCCCTGCCTGGCCCAATCGGAGCCGCCGGAGCGGCCCCGGGTCTACGCGATCACCGGAGCCACGGTGGTCACCGCGCCGGGCGAAACCCTCAGCTCGGCCACGGTCGTCCTGCGGGACGGGCTGATCGAGGCGGTCGGCGCAGGGGTCGAGCCGCCTGCCGATGCCGAGGTCATCTCGGGCCAGGGGCTCTACCTCTACCCGGGTTTCATCGATGCGGACACCGACCTGGGGCGGGCCTCCTCGGGCGGCGACAGCGGCGGATCCGCCGGCGGCGCGGGCGGCGCCGCCCGTAGCCGGCGGCCCTCGCCCGGCTCCCGTCATCCTCTCGGGCGGATCCACCCCGAGTGGCGAACCATCGATCACCTCTTGCCCTTCGAGAAGGACGGCGACCGCAGCCTCGGCAAGTACCACAAGGCCGGCTTCACCCTGGCGTTGACCACACCCGAGAAAGGGATTCTCCAGGGACGCAGCGCCGCGGTGTTGCTCCTTGCCGACCTCGAAGTGCCGCGCATGACCGTCGACGACAACGTCGCCCTTCACGTCGCCTTCGAGCGCGGGAGCTTCGGCCAGGGGTATCCGACCAGCCTGATGGGCACGGTGGCCGCGGTGCGCCAGGCATTCTTCGACGCCCAACGCTATGCCCAGTGGCACACACGCTACGACGCCGACCCGCGGGGCATGAAACGCCCCGATCGCGTCCCCGCCTATGAAGCGCTGGCCGATGCGCTGGCGGGAGAGCAGAAGGTCCACTTCCGGCCGAGCCATCGGGACGACGCCATCCTGGCTCATCGCATCGCCGAAGAGTTCAATCTGGATGCGGTCATCGGGGCGACCGGCCACGAGTGGGAGATCGCCGACAGGCTCGGTGCTCTGGGGCATCCGGTGATCTGGCCGGTGGCCTTCCCCGACAAACCGAAGCTGGACGACGCCGACGAGGCCCTCGACGTCTCGCTGCGCACGATGCGCCGCTACATCAGAGCGGCCGAAGCGCCGGCCATGATGCATGCGGCCGGCGTCGAGCTGGCGCTGACCACCCGGGGTCTCAAGAGCATGGGTGATTTCCGCGACAACGTCCGGGAGATGGTCGAGAAGGGACTGCCTGAGGAGGCCGCTCTCGCAGGATTGACCATGGTCCCCGCCCGGCTGCTCGGCCTGGAACGGGTGGCGGGCAGCCTGGAGCGCGGCAAGATGGCCAACCTGGTCGCGTTCGACGGCCCATGGCTCGGCGAGGAGAGCGCCGTGCGTTGGCTGTTCGTCGACGGCGTGGCCCACGAGATGGAAGAGAAACTCCCCGAAGGGGGCGACCCCGACGCCGTCGCCGATCCCAGGGGCGCCTGGGACGTGACCTTCGACTTCGGCAGCCGCAGCGTCGAACGCCGCTGGGAAATCGAGGGGGACGCCGGGGAATACGAGGGCTCCGCCGAGACCGGCAGCGGCGAGGTCTCCTTCGAGCGCATCAAACTGGTCGGCAACATGCTGACCGTACTGTTCCCGGCCAGGGAAGGGCGGCCACCTCTCGAGATGACCGTCGTGATCGACGGCGACCAGTTCGAGGGCACCGCATCCTTCGGCCCGCGCAACGTCACCGCCAAGGGCGTAAGGCGCGACAGTCCCGATGAAGGCCGGACCGGGGAGGAAGGACGATGAACACCGACAAGCTGCACCATCCACTCACCCGGGCCGCCGCGGCGGCGACCCTGGCTCTCCTGGTTCTGACCATCGGCGGCGCCGGCCTCGCCGCCGAGAAGCTGGCCCCCGAGTCGGTCATCGTGCGCAACGCCACGATCTGGACCCAGGGTCCCCAGGGCATCGTCGAGAACGCCGACCTGCTGGTGCGGGACGGCAAGATCCAGCAGGTCGGTAGCGGTCTGAAAGCGCCCCGCGGAGCCCACGTCATCGAGGCCGCGGGCAAGTTCGTGACCCCGGGCCTGATCGATGCTCACAGCCACACCGCCCTGCGGGGCGGCGTCAACGAGGGCTCCGACAACATCACGTCGGAGGTACGCATCGCCGATGTGATCAACCCGGCGGACATCAACCTCTACCGGCAACTCGCCGGCGGCCTGACCGTCGCTCACTCGCTGCACGGCTCGGCCAACTCCATCGGCGGCCAGGACGCGGTGATCAAACTGCGCTGGGGCGCCCGGGCCGACGAGCTGCTGATCCCGACAGCCAAGCCGGGGATCAAGTTCGCGCTCGGCGAGAACCCCAAGCGCTCCAACTTCCGCAGCCCCCAGGTTCCCCAGCGCTACCCCAACACCCGCATGGGCGTGATGGAGTCGATTCGCGGCTCTTTCCTGGCGGCGCGGCAGTACATGCAGGAGTGGGAGCGCTACCAGGGACTCTCGTCCAGCGACCGGGAACGGGAGGTGCCCCCACGGCGCGACCTGCGGCTCGAGGCCATCGCCGAGATCCTCCGCGGCGAGCGGATCATCCATTCCCACAGCTACCGGCAGGACGAGATCCTGGCGTTGATTCGCGTCGCCGAAGAATTCGGCGTCACCGTCGGGACCTTCCAGCACGTGCTGGAGGGCTACAAGATCGCCGACGAGCTGGCGGCCCACGGCGCCGGCGCGTCGACCTTCAGCGATTGGTGGGCGTTCAAGCTCGAGGCCTTCGACGCGATCCCGTTCAACGGCGCGTTGATGTACGACCGCGGTGTCTCGGTCACCTTCAACTCCGATTCGTCGGAGCTGGCCCGGCGGATGAACCTCGAAGCGGCCAAGGCGGTCAAGTACGGCAACGTGCCGCCCGAGGCGGCGCTGGCCTTCGTCACCCTGAATGCCGCCGACCAACTCGGCATCGGCGACCGCACCGGCTCGCTGGAGCCGGGCAAGGACGCCGACTTCGTCATCTGGTCCCATCCGCCGCTAAGCGTCTATGCCGTGGCCGAGGAGACCTGGGTCGACGGCGTGCGGGAGTTCTCCCGGGCCGAAGACCTGGCAGGCCGGGCCGCGGTCGCCGAGGAGCGGGCCAAGCTGATCGCCGAGATCACCGGCAAGGAAGACAAGGCGGAGGATGCCTCGGCCGCCACCGCCAAGCCGCTGTTCCGGCAACAGGCCGCAGGCTATCGCGACCGCCTGGCGAGCCACGGGGGCACCGTCTCGATCACCGGCGCCACGGTGCACACCATGACCGGAGCCCCTATTCAGAACGGCACCGTCTCCTTCCGCGCCGGGGAGATCGTCGAGGTTGGCGCCGGCCTGGCTCCCCTGCCCGGCGCCGAGGTGATCGATGCCACGGGCAAGCACCTCTACCCCGGCTTCATCGACGCCAACAACGTGGTCGGCCTGACCGAGATCGGTTCGGTCTCCGGCAGCGTCGACATCTCCGAGCAGGGTGAACTGAACCCCAACGCCAACACCGCCATCGCGATCAACCCGGATTCCGAGTTGATCCCGGTGACCCGGGCCAACGGCCTGACACACGCCATCTCCGCCCCGGGCGGCGGCCTGGTGTCTGGAACCTCCTCGCTGATTCGCATGGACGGCTGGACCTGGGAGGACCACCTCGCCGCAGGCCCGGTCGCGATGCACCTGCGCTGGCCCTCCTTCACCATCCGCACCCGCTCCCGCTTCGGGCGCTCGACCTCCCGTGGAGATCAGATCAAGCGCCGGGACGAACGGCTGGAACGGATCGCGACCTTCTTCGACGACGCCCGGGCCTATCGCCGGGCCAAGGAAGGCGCCGGCGGCCGCGACTTCGACATCGAACCCCGCTTCGAGGCGATGCTGCCGGTGCTCGGCGGCGCCACGCCGGTAGTGATCCATGCCTCGGAGATCCGGCAGATCAAGAGCGCCCTGGATTGGGCCGCCGGTGAAGAAGGGCTGCGGGTGATCCTCGCAGGCGCCGGCGATGTCTGGAGGGTCGCCGACCGGCTGGCCGCTCACGACGTCCCGGTGATCCTGACCTCGGTACTGAGCCTGCCCCGCCGTGAGGACGAGCCCTACGACACCCCCTTCACGACGCCGTCGAAGCTACGCGAGGCCGGGGTGCGCTTCTGCATCGCGGGAAGCGGCAGCGGCTTCGGCGCCTCCAACGCCCGCAACCTGCCCTACCAGGCGGCGATGGCCGCCGCCTTCGGGCTCGACCGGGACGAGGCGCTGCGCGCCCTGAGCCTCTATCCCGCCCAGATCCTCGGCGTCGGCGACGCTCTGGGCTCGATCGAAGTGGGCAAGTCGGCCTCGCTGTTCCTCAGTGACGGCGATCCGCTGGAGATCACCACGTCGATCGAGCGCATGTTCATCGACGGCCGCGAGGCGGACCTGCCCGGCAACAAACACGAGCGGCTGTACCGCCGCTACTCCGAGCGGCCCAAGGCCGCCGGCGCGGGGCGTTAGCCGGAGCGAGCGTGGATCCGTCGACCTTTCGTTACCTGGGCAGCACGCCCTGCTCCTGCGGTCGTTGCCGCCGGGTCGTCACCGAGCGGATCCACCTGCACGAGGAACTCGCGTCGAGACTCCACGGAGAACTCGACGGCAAGGCGGGCCTGCTGCTGGGCGACCCGCGCACCCTCGAGGCCTGCGGGCTCGCCGTGGCCGAACAGTTGCGCCAGGCGGGAGACCGGGTTCAGACCGTCGACCTCGAGCAGGAGCTGGACGGCGAACTCCACGCCGACGACCACGCCATCGATGTCGCCGTCGAGACCCTGAGCGCCCATCCCGAGGCGCTTCCGGTGGCGGTGGGGAGCGGTACGGTCAACGACGTGGTCAAGGCGGCGGCCCATCAACTGGAGCGCCCCTATGTCGCCGTGGCCACCGCCCCGTCGATGAACGGCTACACCTCGGCCATCGCGGCGATCACCCGGGAAGGGCTCAAGGGCACCTGGCCGTCGACACCCCCGGTTGCGGTACTGGCCGATCCGGAGGTCCTGGCCCACAGCCCGCGCCGGCTCCAGATCTCGGGCCTGGCCGACCTGCTCAGCAAGCCGGTCTCCTCGGCGGACTGGAAGATGGGGCACCTGCTGTGGGACGAGCCCTACTGCCCGGTGCCTGCCGAGATGGCCGGCCGGGCGGTCGATCGGGCGGTGTCCGTCGCCTCGCGGCTGCCCGACGAGGACCCCGAGGCCTCGGAGGTACTGTTCGACGCGCTGCTCCTGTCGGGGATCTCGATGGCGGTGGCGGGAACGTCGAGCCCGGCGTCCGGCGGCGAACACCTGATCAGCCACTACCTGGACATGACCGCCCACTGTGCCCCGGGCGGCCCGCGCAAGCCGGCGCTACACGGCGAGCAGGTCGGCGTCGGTACCGCGATCAGCACCCGGCTCTATCGAGCGCTGCTGGCCCGCGGGCAGGATGAGATCGACTGGGGACGCGCCGCCGCCGAAGCACCCTCGATCGAGGCGGTACCCGAGTGGCTCGACCAGGCGGAGTACCTCCCGGGAGTGTTGCGGCAGCAGTTCATGCATCAGAGCCGAAAGAAGCTGGAGCGGCTGGGCTCGCCCTCCGAGCGTGTCGGCCGTATCCGTCAACGCTGGGAAGAACTGCGGGATACCCTGGAGCCCTCACTGCGCGACGCCGAACGCTACGGCGAGGTTCTTCCCGTGGTCGATGCCCCGGCCTCGGCCGCGGATCTCGGCGTGAAGCCCCGGGAGCTGAGTCTCGCCTACCGCCTCGGGCGCTTCGTCCGCGACCGCTACACGATCCTCGACCTTGCTGGAGACCTGGGCCTGATCCTGGAGCTCGAAGACGAGGTTCTCCCCGGTTGATCCAGTCGATCCCGCCTCGCCGGCCGTCCCTATAATGGGGCGCACCAAAAACCACTCACGAGGAGTATCCGGTGTCCCGTGTCATCCTCGCTTCCAACCGTCTACCTGTTCGAATCGACTCCTCGGGCGCTGCCGTGCGCACCACCGGAGGGCTGGCCTCGGCCCTGGCCGGAGCCCGGCTTCAACGGGAGTCGATCTGGGTCGGTTGGTCCGGCCACGCCCTGGAAGATGTCGTCGACCTCGACGCCGAGCGTCGCGCCTTTCAGAAGCTCGACGTTCAACCGGTCTTTCTCGACCGGCAGGACGTCAACGGCTTCTACGAGGGCTACTCCAACTCGACCCTCTGGCCGCTGGTGCACTACCTGGCGTCCCGGGCGCGCTTCGACGAGAGTTGGGCCGAGGCCTACTTCCGGGTCAACCGCAAGTTCGCCGAGGCGATCCTGGACGTCGCCGAGGACGGCGACCGTATCTGGATCCACGACTATCACCTCTTCCCCCTGGCGGGCATGCTGCGTGAATCGGGCCGCGACCTGACCATCGGCTTCTTCCTGCACACCCCGTTTCCCAGTAGCGACATCCTGCGTATCCTGCCGGAACGCAAGCGGGTGCTCACGGGCCTGCTGGGCGCCGACCTGATCGGTTTCCACACCTACAACTACTTGCGGCATTTCCGCTCGGCATTGTTGCGAGTCCTGGGCGTGGAATCCGAGATCGACTCCCTGTGGTTCGGCGACCGGCAGGTGATGCTGCGGGTCTTCCCCATCGGCCACGACAACGCCGGGTTCTCCGAGGCGATGGATCAGCACGAGTTCCGCAAGGTGCTGCTGGCCCACGCGGCGGTGCTGCGCGGCCGCAAGCTGGCGCTCAGCGTCGAGCGGCTCGACTACACCAAGGGTGTCCCGCAGAAGCTCGACGCCATCCGGCGCTATCTGGCCGACCGGCCGGACAAGCGGGAGGAGGTCGCCTTCGTCATCGTGGCGGTGCCCTCCCGCCAGGGGGTCGACGAGTACGACCAGCTGACCGAGGAGGTCCAGCGCCAGGTCGGGGCGATCAACGGCGCCTACGGGGCCGTGGGCCATGCCCCGGTGCAATTCCTCCACCGGGGCTTCCCCCAGGTAGAACTTGCCGCCCTGTACGCCCTGGCCGATGTTTGTCTGGTGACGCCCCTGATCGACGGTATGAACCTGGTTGCCAAGAAATTCGTGGCCTGTCAGCGCCCCGACGCCGGATTCGAGCCCGGGGTGCTGGTCCTGAGCGAATTCGCCGGAGCGGCCCAGGAACTCTCCCAGGCGCTGCTGGTCAACCCCTACGACGAGGCGGGCGTGGCGGAAGCCATCGACCAGGCCCTGGGCATGGACCTCGAGGAACGGCGGCGGCGGATCGACGGCATGCGCCCCCGCCTGCTGTCCAACGACGCCGGCACCTGGGCCCGGCGCTTTGTCGACGAACTGGACGGCTGCTCCAGCGCCCGGACCGGCATCGAGATGGAAGATGTGCTGCCCGTGGCGGACCGCTTGGCCGATGCGCTGGAACGAGGCACCCGCGCCCTGCTCGTGCTGGACTACGACGGCACCCTGCGGCCGTTCACCCGCGCCCCCGAGGACGCCGTCCCCGACGAGGCACTCCTCGGCCTGCTGGACCGGCTCGGCCGCACCCAGGGCCTGCACGTCGCCCTGGTCAGCGGGCGCCCCCGCAGCTTCCTCGAACAACACTTCGGCAACATCGAGGCGACCCTGGTCTCGGAACATGGCTACCGCTGGCGTATCGGCGGCAGCAGTATCTGGACCCTGGTCCAGGGTGAGATCGACGTCAGCTGGAAGGACGCGGTGCGCCCGCATCTGGAACAGGCGGTGCGGCTGACCCCCGGCTCCCACATCGAAGAGAAGCACGTGTCGCTGGTCTGGCACTACCGGCGGGCCGAACCGGAGTTCGGCACCTGGCGGGCTCACGGCCTGCTCAGCGAGCTGACCGAGATGGCGGCCAACATGCCGGTCACCGTGCATCACGGCAACAAGATCGTCGAGACCTCGAGCATCCTGGTGAGCAAGGGCACCGCGGTCGAGATGTTGGTCCAGCGTTGGGACCCCGCCGAGGTGCTGGTCGCCGGCGACGATCAGACCGACGAGACCATGTTCGCCCTGGAACCGTCGCTCCCCTTCCATAGCATCAAGGTCGGTACCGGCTCGACCCGTGCGCGGCACCGCACCGACATCCCGGGACTGCGGCGACTGCTCGAAGCCCTCGACCGGCGGGTCGCCTCGTGAGCCGCTTCGGCGACAACTACCACTTCGGCGTGATCGGCAACGGCCGTAGCTGTGCCCTGATCGATCCCGACAGCCGCATCGTGTTCTGCTGCCTGCCCGACTTCGACTCGGGCACCGCCTTCGCGTCACTGCTCGATGAGCACAAGGGTGGCTCCTTCGGCATCGAGATGGTCGACGGCCGGGCGGTAGACCAGAACTACCAACGCAACACCAACATCCTCGTGACCCGCTTCGAGGGGCCATCGGGCGCCTTCCAGGTGGTCGACTTCATGCCCCGCTACGCCACCGAGCAGCGGGTCGGCGGCCGGGAGCCCGCATCGGATGTGGTCCGGGTGCTCCAGCCTCTGCGCGGCACGCCCCGGGTGCGGGTGCACTACGACCCCAAGCTGGACTACGGGATGTTCGACACCGAGTCGACAGTAGAACCCGGCCGGCTGAAGAGCACCACCCAGGGTCTCGGCCCCGGCGGCGACGAGATCTACGAATCGCTCTACCTCTACACCAACCTCGAGGCCGAGGGGGTCAAGCACGGCACCGAACAGGTGCTGGCTGGCGAACGCTACCTGCTGCTGAGCTACCACGACAAGGTGCAGCGGATCGACCGGGACCTGGTGCAGCTGATGCTGCAGCGCACCCGCTCGTACTGGCTGCTGTGGTCGGCGCGGACCAACGCCCCGACCATGTACCGCAACGCCGCCATGCGTTCGGCGCTGACGTTGAAGATGTTCCAGTTCGATCCCACCGGCGCCTTCGTCGCGGCGGCGACCACGTCACTCCCCGAGACCATCGGCGAGACCCGCAACTGGGACTACCGCTTCTGCTGGATCCGCGATGCGTCGATGACCGTCTCGGTGCTGAACAAGATCGGCCATACGTCGATGGCCCACGAATTCGTCGACTGGATGCTGCGCACGGTGCCGACCAAGGACGACGCGCTCCAGATCATGTACGGCCTGCGGGGCGAAAAGCAGCTGACCGAACAGACCCTGGATCATCTATCGGGCTATCAGGGCTCCGCGCCGGTGCGCATCGGAAACGCCGCCTACCACCAGGTGCAGCACGACATCTACGGCGTTCTGCTCGACGTGATCTGGCAGGACATCCAGAACCGGGTGCGCACCCCGGAGAGCCTCGACCGCGCCTGGACCCAGGTGCGCACCGTGGTCCGGACCGTCGAGCGCACCTGGCATGAACCGGACCGGGGCATCTGGGAGATCCGCGGGGACAAGCGGCACTTCGTCTTCTCCAAGGTGCTCTGCTGGGTTGCCGTCGATCGCGGTATCCGCATCGCGCGCCTGCTGGGCAAGGATGCCTGGGCGGATCAACAGGTCGAACTGCTCGAGCGGATTCACGCCCAGATCTGCGAGCACGGCTGGAGCGACAGCGCCGGCGCATTCGTCCAGGCCTACGGCAGCGACGACCTGGACGCCTCGAACCTGCTGTTGGCCGAATACGGATTCATCGCAGCCGACGATCCGCGCTTCGTCTCCACCGTCGAGCGCATCGTCGATGAACTGTCCCGGGACGAGCTGATCTTCCGCTACAAGAACGCCGATGACTTCGGCATGCCTCGCAGCGCCTTCGGCGTCTGCTCGTTCTGGATGGTCAAAGCACTGGCCGCCATCGGCCGCAAGCGGGACGCCCGCAAGCGTTTCGAGAAGCTGTTGACCCTGGGCAACCGCCACGGGCTGTACGGCGAGGACTTCGATTTCCTGACCAAACGCCAGCTCGGCAACTTTCCCCAGGCCTACTGCCACCTGGCATTGATCGACTGCGCCCTGATGCTGTCCGAAGGGCTGGACGAGGACGAACGCATCCAGGCCTGATTCCCCTCGAACGAAAAAGGGCGGCCCGCCGAAGCGAACCGCCCATGGGAGAGGAGGAGTCTTGTCTTACTGGATGCCGCCGGCCTCCTCGTCTTCGCCTTCGGCATCGCTTGCATCCGCGACCGGCTCGACGGGGGCCTCGGTCGGTTCCACGCTCGCGGAATCGGTGGTCTCGCTCTCGGTGTCACTCACCGGCTCCGGTTGGCCCTCGGCCACCGTTTCCACCGGCTCCCCTTCCGGCGTGCCGGCCGGGACCTTGGCGTTGGCCAGGGCGATCGCCTCGGCACTGGACTCGGCCAGCGGCTGGAGCCGCGCCAGGTTCAGGCCGGCCTTCTCGTGGGAGGGATCCAGCTCCGAGGCCTTGGCGTACTGCTCGACTGCGGCGTCGAATCGGCCGCTGCGCTCGAGGGCCATCCCGTAGTTGTTGCGGATGAAGCCGACCTCAGGCTCGGACTCGATGGCGACGGCCAGCACCTCGACGGCGGCGTCGAAGAGCCCCTGCTCGATCAGGCTCAGGCCGTAGAGGTTGAGGGCGAAGCCGTTATCGGGCTGCATCGCCAGGCTGGCGGCCAGGGACTCGATCGCCTCTTCGTGACGGCCGAGGTTGTGGAGCGAGCGTCCCTCGAGGAACAGCGCGGTACCGTCGGCACTATCGAGATCCACCGCCTTGCGGGAGGCCTCGAGGGCGGCCTCGAACTCACCCCGGTCGTTCTCGACCCGGGCCAGATTGACGAAGGTCTTGATGTTCTGCTCGTCCAGCTCGGAAGCACGGCCGAGGTTCTCGGAGGCGCCATCCAGGTCGCCACTTTTCCACTGGGCCAGACCCAGCATGTAGTGGTTCCAGGCCCGGCCGGGCAGCTTGTCCACCGCGGCGGTGAAGTAGGCGACGGACTTGTCGTACTCGCCGGCGTGGAAGGTCTCGACGCCGCGTTTGCCGAAATCCTCGTCCTCGCCGACCTGGAAGATCTCTTCCACCGGCTCCGTCTCGGTCGGCTCGATCGGATCGACCGGTTCGGGGATTCCGACCTCGCGATCGAATCCGCTATCCCGGGTGTCTTCCACCGGGGCGTCGTAGACGATCGGCTTGATCGAATCGCTCTGCCGGGATTCGGCGACCTCGACGTCGCCCTTGGTGCTGTCGATGGCGCTACAGCTGGCCACCAGTGCGATGCTCACCGCACCCGCGACCACCAGTGCTCCCGCGCCCATCAGAAGCTTCGTGTCTTCGCTCATGCTCATGGTTACCTCCTTCGTTGCCCCTGGGGGCGTCGTTTGGTGACGCCCTTCTGTAGAGCGAAGGCGGTGCCAGTCAGCGAGCGATGAATGCACTGTGCGCGTAAAGCGCCACAGAGGAAAGACTTAGAGCGCGAGCGGGGCCCGGACGCGTGCCGGGGAGTCGGTGGAGAAACGTGGCCGGCCAACCACAGGTGTGGATGGTGCGCCACAGGGAAAACCGGCTACTTGCGTTCCCCTCGGCGGACGCCACGTCCGGGAGTCCGTGCCCCCTCCGGGGCCGCACCTTCAGCGGACGCCGCTTCTCGACGGGACTCGAGACCGGCCAGGCTCTCACGCCAACGGGCGGCGATCGCCTCAACCGGCTCCGCGTCGGCGACCTGCTTCAAGGCGGCCTCCAACTTCCCCAGGAAAGGTGGCTGCCTCCGGCCGAACACCTCGTCGAACCGTTCCCAGACCAGTTGGTGCATCACGTCGGCGCCAAGCTGCCGAACCCGCTCTTGCTCGGCGGATCCCGCGAGACCGACGAACTCCGGCGAGCAGCGAAGCAGCCGTCGCGGCATCGCCCAGTAGCGGCGCATCCGATCCAGGTAGGGCTCGGCCTCGAGGAGTAACGGCGTGCCGCTGAGAATCGCCGGGAGCGAATGAAGCTCCTCGACCTCGATAAACGCCTTGTCCTTGCGGGTCGCCTCATCGGGCCACTCGGCGTCGAGCCAGCCGAACTTGAGGCCGTCCTCGATCACCGTCATGAACTCCTGGGCATAGGACGCGCACTCACCCTGGGCGGCACGGCCGCCGGCGTCGCCCCCGGCACCGGCGGTAGGCGCAAGAAGACAGCAGACGGCGGCAAGGACGAGAGTGCGTGCTCGGTTCATGGGCGTTCCTTCGGCAACTCGTTTGTGTCGGCTCAATTCCAGGCTCCCGTTCAGCCCTTCTCGATGCCGTGGGCCTTGAGCTTCTTGTACAGGTGACTACGCTCCAGATCAAGCTCCCGGGCGGCCGCGGCCATGACCCAGTTGGTACGCTCCAGGGCGTCGAGGATCACCTGGCGTTCGACCTGAGCCATCACGTCCCGCAGAGCGCCTTCGGTGGCAACCCCGGTAGCCGCTCCGCCGCCGGAGCCCGCGCCCGACAGCGACGGGTTGGCCGGTAGCGCCGCGGCCACGTCTGCCTCGGAAATCGTCTCCCCCGAGGCCATGATGACCAGTCGCTCCACCAGATTGCGCAACTCCCGGACATTGCCCGGCCAGGGGTGGGCCACAAGCCGCTCCAGGGCATCGTCATCCAACGTGCGGGGGCGGATGTTGTTCTCGCGGCAGGCCAGCGTCAGGAAGTGCCGGGCCAGCGGCGGAATGTCCTCGGCGTGCTCCCGCAGTGCCGGCGCCGTCAACGAAACCACCTGGAGCCGGTAGAACAAGTCCTGACGGAAGCGCCCTTCGGCGACGTCCGCCTCCAGGTCCCGGTTGGTTGCCGCCAACACCCGCACGTCGACGGTCTGCTCGGCGTCCGCACCGACCGGCTCGATCTCTCCCGACTCCAGCGCCCGCAACAGCTTGGCCTGAAGCTCCAGGGGAATCTCCCCCACCTCGTCGAGGAACAGCGTCCCCCCGTCGGCGCGAGCGAACTTGCCCCGGCGCCGGGCGGTCGCCCCGGTAAAGGCGCCCTTCTCATGGCCGAACAGCTCCGACTCCACCAGTTCCCGGGGAAGCGCCGCGCAGTTGACCCGCACGAAGGGGCCTTCGGCCCGGGGAGAACCCTGGTGTAGAGCGTGGGCGATCAACTCCTTGCCGGTGCCGTTCTCGCCGAGGATCAGCACCCGGGCCTGGGTCGGCGCCACCTTCTGGATCTGTTCCCGGAGCGCCTGTAGCGCCGGCGAGTCGCCGATCATCCGGTTGGCCTCGTCCACCTCTCCGCGCAGTTCGGCGTTCTCCGCCAGCAAGTCCGCCTGGCGCAGCGCATTGCGCGCGGCGAGCAAGACCTTCTCCGAATGCGGCGGCTTCTCCAGGAAATCGAAGGCGCCCAGCTTGATCGCCTCGACCGCCGCGTCGATGGACCCGTGGGCGGTGAGCAGCATCACCGGCATGGCGTGGCCCCGGTTGCGTAGCTCGCGCAGGGTCTCGAGACCGTCCATGTGAGGCATCTGGAGATCCAGCATCACCAGATCGATGCCTCCGTCCTCCAACACCCCCAGGGCCTGGCGCCCGTCCCCGGCGGTCTCCACCCGGTAGCCCTCGAGTTTGAAGGTCTGGGACAGGCTCTTGCGGATATTCGGTTCGTCGTCAGTGATCAGGATGGTGGGCATCACCCCTCCTCGTGAATCGGGAACTCGATGCGTACCTGGGCGCCGCCACGATCGGTGCGGTTGCCGGCGGTGACCATGCCTCCGTGCTCGCTGACGATGCGATGGACGATCGCCATGCCGAGCCCGGTGCCGGTCTCCTTGGTGGTGAAGTACGGCTCGAACAGCCTCCGGGCCGTCTCCTCGTCGAAGCCGGGCCCCTCGTCGCGTACGATCAGGGTCACGCTCCCAGCATCTCGCTCGGCAACTACCTCGACCACTCCCTTGCCCTGCTGGGCCTCGACGGCATTGCCCACCAGATTCTTCAGAGCCTGGGCAATTTGGTCCGCGTCGAGGGAGAACACGATGGGTTGTCCGTCTCGATGGGCGGAGATCGCCAGATCGGAGTTGCCCTGGTAGAGCGCGATCACCGAGTCGATCACCTCTCCCAGATTCCTGGGAACCCGAGTGGGCTCCGGCAGCCGGGCGAAGGAGGCGAACTCGGTGACGAGCTTCTGTAACTGCTGCACCTCTTCGAGGATCGTGGCGCTACCCTCGTCGAACATCTCGTCGAACAGCTCCGGGGAACGCTTGCGAGCCTTGGTCAGGTTCTCCACGGTCAGCCGGATCGGCGCCAGCGGGTTCTTGATCTCGTGGGCCACCCGGCGGGCGATCTCACGCCAGGCGGCGACCCGTTCGGCAGCGAGGGCGCGGGTCTGCTGTTGCTCCAGGGAACGCTGGGTGCGGGAAAATGCCTCGACCAGATCGTCGACCTCGTCGCCACCGCTTCGGGGGTAGGTGTAGTCCGCATCGCCACGACCGATGGCTTCGACCGCCTCGATCAGCTGGCCGATGGGGCGGGTCACCTTGCCGGCGATCCAGGCACCGGCCAGGCCCGCGAGGAGAGTGCCGACCAGCCCGGCCATCAGGAAGCCGAGCCGCAGCCGGCGCAGCAACTGCGCTTCTCCGGGCGCCTGGGCGATGAACAGCAGCTGTTGAGCGGGGCCATCGACGACGGAGAGATCCCGCCGAAGGGTTCTCGCCGTTTTCATCGGCGCAGAAGAGGGCGAGGCCAACGCCACCTGTTCGGTTCCCTGGAAGCGGTCGAAGAAACCGGCGTCGAGCTTGCGGCCGGCGAACAGGATCAACGCCCGGTCCCCTGCCTCGATCCGCCGGCTCGCCGTCCAGGCCAGCAGCCGCTCGTCACCATCGCCGACCCAGGCGATGCCGTCCGCGTTCGCGGACTCCATGGAACTACCGCCGTCCGCATTCGCGGACCGAATAGTGCTGCCGACGGCCTCGGGGCGGTGTCCCGATGTCAGCACCCGCCCGGCCTCGTCGCGAATCTCGAACAGGTCGAGACCGCTGAGCCGCATCATGCGGCCGCCGGCCTCGTAGACCTCAGCGGGCACCGTCGCACCTGCCGACAGCAGGCGTTGCATCAACTCACGGTCCTCTCCCAGGGCCTCGGCCAGGGTGGCGAGCCTCCCGCGCAACTCACCCTGCTCCCTGGCCAGCCCGCGCTCGACGCTGTCCGCGGTCAGCTGCAGGCGCTGGCGACGCTGGGTGTCCAGACTGTCCACCACGATCCAGTGGGCGGCGACAGCGAGGATGGAGACGGTCGCGGCGACGAGCAGACCCAGCCACAGGGCCAGGCGCACGCGCAGGCCGAGGCGCCGAGTCATTGGATTCCCCAGGCGGGCAGCATCGGAGGGCGGTGGGAGATCCAGGACCCGTAGTTCTCCTGGCGCGACGCAAACCGCGCATCTACACCGATCAGTGGAACCAGGATGTGCTGCGAGATCGCCTCCGACTCCAGGCGCACGACCGCAGCCTTCCGGGCCCTCGGGTCTTCGATCCCGTTGGCCAGATCCAGGGAGCGGATCCACGCCGCATCGCCCGGCAGCCCCCGCAGGGCCGCCTCCAATGCCACCACCCGATCCTGGAGCCACGGCCGGTAGTCGACGAGGCTCAGCTCGGCGTCGGGACCAGGCACCGGCTCCAGCTCAATGCCGGCGACCGCAAGGTCGGAGCGCAGGCGTGCAGCGATCGTCGAGTGCATCGGGTCGGAGGGGTCGTGGCCCAGGCGTAGACGTGGCGTGGAGCTGAAACGAACCGGATCCCCGGCCTCCCGGAGCCCCCGATCCGGGACGAGGAACGAGCCGATCGGATGGGCACCACCGGCGAACAGCGCCTCCGCCATGCCCTCCCGATCCAGGCGCCCGGCCAGATGACGACGAAAGGTCGGATCGGTGCCCCAGCGGTCCGAGGTGTCGAACAACAGCGCGAAACGTCGCTCCCAGCCCGGCGCAGGATGCAGGAAAACGCCTTCGATCTCTCCGGCAGCCTCGATATCTCGGCCGTAGAGCACGGCGAGGCCGACCTGCTCCATCGCGAGCAGCAAGCGCGGATCCTGGTCCGCGCCGTAGAGGCGCATACCTGGTCCGGATGCATCCTCCCCCCACGTGTACGCGAAAGGAGAGCCCTCATCGGGGACGCCGAGAGGGCCGGGCCCTCCTGATTCACCCCACACGTAGAGCGCAGGGTGCAAAAGGCGCCGCTCGAAGTCCGGGGTGGAGCGCGTCAGCCGAACCACCAGCGTCGTGCCCTGCTCCAGGAGCCCGGGAACGTACTTCGAATCGCCCGCAACGAAGTCGGCGACGCCGGCCACCGGGCTCAGCAACCGGCGGGCGGGCTCGCAGCCCGAGGCCAAGCGCTGCTGCCAGAGGTCGATGACATCTCGGGGAGTGACCGCTTCGCCCGACGGCCAACGTTGTTCCGGGTCAAGCCGAAAGCTCCAGCGCTCGCTGCCGGCCTCCCGGGTGCGCTCCCAGGTCGAGGCCAGCCGCTCCTCTTCGAGCCCCGTGAGCGGGAGGCCGACGAGCAACGCCCGGAGGCCGTCGACACCGGCAACACGGGGACAGGCCTCGGCAGGGTCCGCCGACAGCTCTCCAGGGACCCAGATGGCAGACGGAAACAGCGGCTTCCACGGCACGAACGGGGCCTCCGGCGGCCGCCTCGGGCCCGGGCACCCGATGCAAAGCACTGCAACAAAGGCAATTAGAAGGGCGAAGCGCATTAGTGTGTCAAAACTAACACGGCGCCTTGTAGGGCGCAATCGCGAGCCGCCCATCAACCGTGGGCCGCCCGCATGCTTCCGTTCCGCCGGCCTGTCCATTGACCGCCCACCGCCCACGAACGTTCCGCCGAGCCCTCCACGGCGACCGTTCGCCCGCTCGATTCACTTTGGCGAAACCTTTCCGCGGACCCGGCCGTTCCTTGATTCGACGACGGAGGAAACGACATGAAACGGAAACTGCTGATCTCGACCCTGATCCTGATGCTGACCGCCACCGCCGCCATGGCGAGCGATCACTGGCTGCACATCCGCGTGCAAGAACACAACGGCGCCGAAGAGCGCGTCAACGTCAACATTCCCCTCTCGATGGTCCGCGGGATCCTGCCGCTGATCCAGGATGAAGAATTCAACGGCGGCCGCATCCGCATCCACGATCACGACTGGGACGACATCAATCTGCCCCAGATCATGCGTGAACTGCGGGATGCCCCCGATGCCGAGTACGTCACCGTCAAGAGCCGCGATGAGAACGTCCGGGTGGCCAAGGAAAACGGCTACTTCCTGGTGCGCGCCGAAGAGCGCGACGGCAACGAGACGGTCAACATCAAGATGCCCCTTGCGGTGGTCGACGCCATGTTCAACGGCCGCAGCGACGAGATCGACCTGATCGCGGCCCTCGACGCCCTGACCGATCATGCCGACGGCGACCTGATCACCGTCGAAAGCGACGACACCTCGGTCCGCATCTGGATCGACCGCAACCAGGGGAGCTAGGACATGTCCTCGACCGCACGCCTTGTTCTCTGCGTTGTCCTGAGCATCTGCCTGGTGACCGGCGGCACCGTGCTCGCCGCCACCACCGTGGCAGCGGTCTCGGTCTACCGCGCCGGCACCATCTCGGTGGCGGTGCAGGAGAGCGGCAGCCCGGGTATGCGGCTCGCGGTCCCCGCGTCGCTGGTCAATCTGGCCGTGGCCTTCGTGCCCAACGATGTCTACGAAGAGGTGGCCCGGGAGGTCGGGCCCCACTGGGACATCGTCGAGGCGCTGAGCCACGAGCTCTCCGAATGCCCCGATGCCGTGTTCGTCGAGGTGATCAGCCGTGACGAGCACGTAAAGATCGCCAAGGAAAAGGGCAAGATCATCGTCCAGGTCGAAAGCGCCAACGAGAACGTGCGGGTGGCCCTGCCCCTGCGCACCTTCGAGACGGTGGTCCAGCGGGTCAGCCGGATTCAGGATCGGATCGAACACCGCATCTGACGTCAAACAGGATTCCAGCCCCTCCTCCGCAAGGCCGGCACCCGCGATGGGATGCCGGCCTTGTTTTTTTTGGAGAACCGGATCTGCGAAAAGCCGGCTACTCGGCCCTCAGGGACCAGGTCACGATCCGCCCGGCCTCGGCCAGTACCGCCTGATCCTCGTCTCGTATGTTCGGGAAGCAACCCGGGGCTTCGTAGTAGGCCGAGATGACCAGCGGCGCGCGGTTCGGCGGCCAGACCACGGCGACGTCGTTGTACTTGTTGGCAATACCTTCCCTGACACCGGTCCCGGTCTTGTCGCCGGCCCGCCAGCCTTCGGGAAGCCCTGCGCGAATCCGTTTGCGGCCGGTGCGGGTCGCCACCATCCATTCGACCAAAGTTTCCTGCTGCTGCCCGGTCAGCCAATCCCCGACCGAGAATCCGGCCACGCTGCGGGCCATGGCCTCGGGGCTGGTGGTGTCCCGCACCTCCCCCTCGGGCACGTAGTTCATCTCCGGCTCGTAGCGATCGATTCGCGTGACGGAGTCGCCGAGCTCCCTCATGAGCGCGGTGAACGCGTCGGGACCGCCCAGTTCCCGGATCAACAGGTTGGCGGCGACGTTGTCGCTGGTGCGCTGGGCGGCCTCGGCAAGAGCGCCGATGGTCATGCCACCGTTGGGCAGGTTCTCGGTGGTGACCGGGGCGTAGGGCACCAGGTCGTCCTCGTCGTAGGCCACGAAGCGCTCCAGATCCAGCGTTCCCTCCCCCGCCGCTCGCAGCACGAGCCCGGCCAGCAGCACCTTGAAAGTCGAACACATACCGAAGCGCTCACCTATGCGGTGTCCCACCGCCTGGCCCGAAGCGGTATCCAGCACGCAGGCGCCGAGACGTCCCCCGACCGCTTGCTCCATTTCAGCAAAGCGCTGCGCCAGCGCCGGATCCAGGGTCGGCGCCGGGTCTTCGCCCGGACCAGCCGACGATCCGCTGGCCGTCCCCGTGTTCTCTCGACCACACCCGATCGGCAACATCGACACAGCCGCGGCTCCGAGCAGCGAGGCCAGGGCGTGACGGCGAGTGATTCCGTCTCGTTTCTGCTCAGTCATCAACAACCATCCTCCCAGGATCGTCGGCATCCAACGAGGCACCCTGCCCCGCGGAGCGCCGATCCTACCCGATGAACCGCAAGAGCCGTGCCGCCATTGCCGGGATTCACCACCCACCCTATGCTCTCCTCATGAGAGCCCTGCACACCACCGTTCGCCTCGGCACCTACGTCACCCTGCTTGCCCTCTGTCTCGCGCTTCCGCTGAGCGCATCCGCCGGCAAGAAGAAAGATGCCCAGCGCGCCTGGGAGGCCGCGATGAGCGCCGGAGACGAGGCGGCCCGGGAGGGGCGGGTCGACCACGCGGTGACCCTCTATCGCCAGGCGATGGATCTGGCGACTCCCTTCGGCGAGCGGGGCCTGCGGATGGCGCGGTCTATCGACGGACTGGCCGACGTACTCTATGTCCACGGCCGCTATGAAGAAGCGGAACCGCTCTACCTCGAGTCCCTGGCGATCTGGGAGGAGCTGTTCGGGCCGGACCAACCCCGCTCGGCCACCACCGCCCACAATCTGGGAGCGGTGTACCTGGCCCAGAAGCGCTATGCCGAGGCGGAACCGATGTTCCAGCGGGCGATGGAGGTCTGGAGCCACCACTTCGGCGAGGACAGCCGCGAGGTCGCCCTGGCGCTGGATGCGAGAGCGACCCTCTTGCAGAAGCAGGACCGCTGGGACGAGGCCGAGCCGCTGCGGCTCAGGGCCCTTGCGATTCGCCGGAGCCTGGGGCTGGAGTAGCGTCCCCGTTCGGGTCGGCCGTGCCGCCGCGAAGTCGCTCCAGAGCCGCCAGCGCTCTCGGGTATCCGGGCTGTAGATCCAGCACCCGCTGAAACTCCGCCTGCGCCCCCGCGGGATCTCCGGAAACCATCAAGGTCAGCCCCAGATTGAAGCGGGTCTCGTGGTCGTCGGGCTCCAAATCGACCGCCCGGCGAAGGTACCGGAGCGCCTCGTCGAACCGCCGGGCCTGGGCCATCAGCGTACCCAGGTTGTTGTGGGCCTCGGCCAGCGCCGGATCCGCCTCGATGGCGCTTCTGAAGTGCCCCTCGGCGCCGGCGAAATCCCCCCGGTCACGGAGCAGGTTGGCCAGGTTGTTGTGCGCCTCGGCGTAGCCCGGATCAATCTCGAGGGTCTTGCGGTAACCGTCGATGGCCTCGTCGATCCGTCCCCGGTCGGCGCGCACCTCGGCCAGGCTGTAGTTGAGCACCGGGTTGGTCGGGCTGATCGTCAGGCTGTGGGTCATCAGCGTCTCGGAGTTGCGCCAGCGGGCGGTCTGCCGCAGGGCGAACCCGGCGAAGACCAGCAGAATCAGGACCGAGACCGCAGCGATCGCCTTGCGATGGGTCGGCTTGCGGTCCGCATCTTCGGCAAAGCCGAAGGCGGCGACGATGTAGAGGCCGATCAGCGGCAGGTAGCTGTATCGATCCGCCATGGCCTGGATCCCCACCTGCACGATGCCGATCACCGGCACCAGCGTCCCGACGAACCAGCACCAACCGACCCAGGGGTAGCCCTTGTTGCGGGAGCGCCAGGCCAGCCAGGTCGCGACCAACAGCAGGAACGCCGCGGCAAGCACCATCCAGGCCGACAGCGGCGTTCCACCGGGAAGGTAGGGATGGGTGTAGTAGACCGAACGGCCGCCGGGGGTTACCGAACTCCCGATGTAGCGCAGGTAGGCTGTGATCGCGTTGGCCAGCCGTTCTCCCAGGGGCAGCACCGCGGTCTCCGCGACCGCTCCCCCGCCCCGCTGGACGATGAAGGTGATCACGCTGGAACCGGCCGCGATGCCGAGCAGCGGCAGCTTCTCCAAGGCCAGCTTCGTCCAGGAGTCCTTGCGGCGGAGCGGCCAGTAGTCCAACAGCAGCAGCAGGAAGGGCCAGGTGACCAGCATCGGCTTGGACATCAGGCCCAGCGCCAGCATCAACGCGGCCACCCCGTAGCGCAGCGGCCCCGGCCGCCGGGCATACCAGCCCCAGGCGGCGATGCAGCAGAGTCCGAAGAAGGCGCAGAGCACGTCCTTGCGCTCCGAAACCCAGGCCACCGACTCCGCCCGCATCGGATGCACGGCGAACAGCGCCGCGACGAAAGCGCTGGCCCAGAAACGGCCGGTCATGCCCCGCAGCGCCAGGAACAGCACGATGGCGTTCAGCGCATGGAGCATCACGTTGGTCAGGTGATGCCCGCCGGCGTTCTCCCCCCATAGCTCCACGTCGAGCATGTGGGAAAGCCAGGTCAACGGGTGCCAGTTCCCCGCATGGCCGGTGGTGAAGGCCCAGCCGATGCTCTCAGCGTTCAGCCCCGAAAGCACCTGGGCGTTCTGGGTCACGTACTGCTTGTCGTCGAGATTGATGAACTCGAAGCTGCCCGCCTGACCGAAGACGATCAGGACCGCAACGGCGAGCAACGCCGAGACAACCCAGGGCGCCTCCCGCCGTTCGGCGAACGAACTAGGCATTCTTCGCCTTGCGCTTGTCGCGGCGGGCCTGGCGCACCACGGCGTCGACGTCCAGGTGGTCGTCGCCCAGCTTGGCCAGGTACTCGTCGTAGGTGCCCTGGAAGTCGTTGAGCTTCTCGGGGGTGATCTCGAGCACCCGGGTGGCCAGCCGGTTGACGAACCAACGGTCGTGGGAGACGAAGATCGTGGTGCCGTCGTACTCCTCGATCCCCTGCGCCAGCGCCTCGATCCCCTCGAGGTCCAGGTGGTTGGTCGGCTCGTCGAGAATCAGCACGTTGGGCTTGAGCACCCCGAGCTGGGCAAAGATCAGTCGGGCCCGCTCTCCACCGGAGAGATTCGCCACCTTCTTCTCGACCTCGTCCTTCTGGAACAGCACCTGGGCCAGCCGGCCACGGATGTAGCCGATGGTCTCACCGGCGACCTGGTCCCAAAGCCACTCCTGGATCGAGCCCTTCTGCCGGGCCAACACCTCGGAATGATCCTGGGCGAAGTAACCCGGGTGGGTCTCGTAGCCCCATTCGACGCTCCCCGCGTCGGCCTGGAGCTCACCCACCAGAATCTTGAGCAAAGTCGACTTGCCGATGCCGTTGGGGCCGATGATCGCCAGCCGGTCGTCCCGCATCACCCGCAGAGACACATCGGACAGCACCTGCTTGTCGCCGTAGGCCTTGGAGATGCCCTCGATCTCCACCACCTGCTTGCCGCTGGGGCGGCGGGCTTCGAGCTGGAAGGTCGGATAGCGCCGGGAGCTATTGGGCAGCTCCTCGATCACGATCTTGTCGATGACCTTGGCCCGGCTCTGGGCCTGGCGCGCCTTGGTCGGCTTGGCCTTGAACTTCTCGACGAAGCGCTTGTGGTCGGCGATCTCCTTCTCGCGCTTGCCGATCTCCGCTTCCATCCGGTCCCGGTCGGTCTGCTTGGCCTCGACGAAGTCGTTGTAGTTGCCCTTGTAGACCGTGACCCGCTCGTAGTCCACGTCGACGATGTGGGTGCAGACGTTGTTGAGGAAGCGGTGGTCGTGGGAGACGACCATCGAGGTGCCCTTGAAGCTCTCGAGGAACTTCTCGAGCCAGCGAATCGAGAGGATGTCCAGGTGGTTGGTCGGCTCGTCCAGCAGCAGCACGTCGGGCAGCCCCGCCAGGGTCTGGGCCAGCAGCACCCGCAGCTTGAAGCCACCCGAAAGCACCGACAGCGGCTGCTCGTGGACCTCGTCGGGAACGTTGAGCCCGGCCAGGATCTCGGCGGCCCGCGCCTCCAGCGCGTAGCCGTCGTGCTGCATGATGATCTCTTCCAGCGCCGAGTACTTGTCGGCGTCGAACTCGTTCTCGGCGTTCTCCAGCAGGGCGTCCCGCTCCTGCATGGCGTTCCAGACCGGGCCGTGGCCCATCATCACCACGTCGAGAATCCGGGTCTCCTCGTACTGGAAGTGGTCCTGCTTGAGCACCCCCAGCCGGGCACGCCGGGGCACCGAGAGTTCTCCGGCGCTGGGCTCCTCCTCACCGGTCAGGATCCGCAGCAAGGTCGACTTGCCCGAGCCGTTGGCGCCGACGATGCCGTAGTTCGCCCCCTTGGAGAAGGTGATCGAGGCGTCCCGGAACAGGGTCTGCCCGCCGAAGTGCTTGGTGACCTGGTTGATCGTCAGCATCGAAGGAAATTATCGCAAAACGGCCCGGGTTTCACGCCTCGCGGTCTAGCCGAGCTGAACCGTCGATCCTCCCGCGGACACTGCGTCCAGCGCACCGGACGCATCGGCCGCGTCCACACTATCGCCGGCGCGATCAACCCCGTGGCAAACCACCTCGATAGAAATCCAGGGAAGCGACAGCCCTACACGCGTCTTCCCGCCGGGACGCTGTTCGCCCTCGGCTCGTTGAACCGCCTGCGCCTCAAAACCCCGAGCCCCCTCGCGCGGAATTGCGGAATGCTCCTGATAATCGAAGGAAGAAACCCCAGAAAAGCACAGGACGGTATAGGAGTGGGTGTCACCCCCCGCGGGGAGGTACGCGAGGTACCCGGTGGCGCCCTCCTGGCGCCAAGCCGGAGGAGCCGCGCGATTCCCATTCGCCCGAGGCAACCCCGGGAGCGTAACCAGCCGCACTTCGAGGGGTAGCTTCGAGCGAAAACGCAACACTCCGAGCACGCTGGTACCCGCGGTTGCCCCGAATAGGATGCCTATCACCCAGCCCAACGAGAAAAACGGTGTTTCGGGCTCTCCGAACATGGCCCGGTGCAACCCGAATCCGACAAATGTCCCTACCACCTCGCACCCGATCCAGAGAACCACGGCCAGCACCTTATAGGGCCAACCCCTGCGCCGCTTCTCTCGAGCCCGATCTCCGATTTGCTGGCACAACAGATAGATGAAGAAGAGCTCGATCATGTCGAGTGGGGTCCTCCGGATACCTCGACGGTGTCTGCCGGTACGATACCCTACCCATGATCGCTGCGCGGAGGCCGCGCCCAGGCTCAACCGAGCCGGTCACCGGCCAGAAGCCGACTTGCGGTGGCTGCGAGGGGCCCGAGATGCAGCGCCGCGACGGCGAGGATGGCGCGGTAAACCGACAGAAGGATGCTCCGCGCCGGAGCGGAACCACCGTAG
Organism: Acidobacteria bacterium Mor1; assembly: GCA_001664505.1. Classification (GTDB taxonomy): domain Bacteria; phylum Acidobacteriota; class Polarisedimenticolia; order Polarisedimenticolales; family Polarisedimenticolaceae; genus Mor1. Next base: position 66,430 of record CP011806.1, on the reverse strand, counting down.
GCGCTTTGGGCCCAGGGAGCATCGGCGAAGATTCCGGCACAAACCATGCGCTGGATCTCCGGGGACTCCCTCAGCTTTGCTTCATTTCATTCCGGGCCAGCAGCGCACGCCGTTCCCGGACCGTACGAGAGTACCAACGGTAGACGGCGTAGAGGACCGATGCCGCGGCCAACAACGCGCCGGGGTTGTGCAACTTCCCGTCGGTCAAATCCATGGCGATTGCAGCGAACGGCAGCAGCGAGAAGAAGATGCCGAGCCCGGCCAACCACTGGGGTGAGAACAGCCCGCCGTCTGCTCGCGGCCTCGCCAGGATCAGACGAACACACCAGCCTACCGCGTAGAACATCACGAAGGCGCCGGGAACCGCCCAGACCCAGTCCCACTGGCTATGGAGCGGGTCGAAAAAGGACGCGGCGGCAACCATGACGCAGATCACCAGCAGAAAGCCGGAGGTCAGCAGCATCGGAATCCCGAAGGCGGCCCAGACCAACCGATGCATGATCGTCGGCTTGCCGATTCCGTAGAAGCGGATGTGATCCGCGAGCTCGCTGTGCGGGACGACCTCACAGTGCCGGTAGATGTCGTCGAGGGGGATTCGAAGGAAGAAGCCTCGATACCCCTTGGCCGATCGATCTCCAGCGGGGACGAGCCGTTCCTCGAGCTCCGGGTAGCCCGCCGGATCGATATCCGCTTTCGTCTCGCCCGGTGCCGGTTCCTCAGCGACGGCGAACACCTCGCCGGCGGGAAGAACTCCGTCGTAGACCGTCGGTTCCGCATCGTCCCAAAGCACCACGACGGTGACGCCGAGGTCCTTTCGCGCTCGGTAGCCGTCTCCCAGGCTGATCATCCGCCGTACCCGACACGCTCAGAGCGGCCGGCGCCCACGACCGAGCTCTCATCCGGCGGACGCCCGTTCATGGCGTTTCCTTCGCGGAGCTCCCGCGCAGCACCACCACGATCGAGAGCGCAACCGACGCCGCGATGTCGACGAGGACCACCTTGTGGATCTCCGGGCCATGGTTGCCGGCCATCACCGCGATGGCGACGAAACCGACCATACTCACGAAACCCGCAGCGATCGCCGCGGGCTGCAGGTGCCGACGAAATGCGGAAACCAGGATCAAACCGCCAAGGACCCCGAACAGAAGCGCCCGGTGGCGCATCAGGATCAGCAGATCGCCCTCCGGCTCCGAGATGCCATAAGCCTTGGCCAGCAGCGTCCCCGAGCGGATCCCCGCGACCGGCAGCAGGTTGACGATGCCCACCAGGACCAGCAGTAGGCTGACGATCCTCTCCCTGGCGTTCATCTTCCCGTCCCCTCCTTCGTCCGGATCCGCCGCGAACTCAGTTTGCCTGAGGCCGGACCAACTGGTGCCGCTGTTTCCATTCCAACACAGCCAATCCGCCGACGAAAGCCGCCTCTCCTAGCAGGTGCGCGAACCCCAGCGGGCTGGCGTCCGCCCGGTGAACCCAGGCCAAACCGATACACACGGGAACCCAGGCCAGGTTCGCGAGCACCAGCAGCTTGATCCAGATCATCCTGCGCCGAATCCGGATCGCGAGGGAGAACGAGTAGCAGGCGTAGAGCAGGTTGGCGGCGCCGGTGAAGAGCAGGACTCCCAGCGGGAGGCCTTCAATCTCGGCGAGCCAGCTCGCGAGGCCGAGCACCAACACACCCACCGCCGCGCCCGCGGCGCAGTCCACCCACAACAGGTTTCGCAACAGGAAGTTCACGGACGGGCTGCTCAAAAAGCGGACCGAGTAGTCAGGACCTGGAGGACCGGCGATCAGGCGACCGCATGATCCATGCGAGGGTTCAGGAGGGCCCTGGGGGTGTCTCGTCACTCTTCTCCCAGAAAGCGAACGAGTCGAAGAACTTCCTCGCATCCTCGTCCATCGCGGGACCGTTCGGACCGACGGCGACCAGACTGTACATTCGGCGACCAACCAGGAAGTTTCGAACGCGGAGTCGTAGAGGCGTACCTGCCCTGTCGGCGACGATCTCGCGCCCGGCGTAGCCGACCGCTTCGAACGGCGTATCGCTGACCAACTCGGCGGAGGCTCCGTCGAGACCTCGATTCCTTTCGGCCTCCAAGAGAACTTCGCGCGAGAGCACTACATCCTCGCCATAGTCATAGTAGCTGACGAAGAACGCACTGGTCTCGGCATTCGCGCCGAAGACGGTCAACGTCGCCGGGCCGAACCCTGTCTCGATCTCTTGACCGAACGGCGCGACTTCCACGGGGAAACGTGCGGTGAAGCCGCCGGCCTCGCTCCATGTTTGTCTCCAGCCGTCGCCACCCGCTGCCTGCATGGGGATGATGGCAACCAGAGTCAGGAGCAGGATCTGTGCTACCCGGCAGTCATCCGGAGCTCCGCTGTGTCTTGGCGCAGCCGGTCAGGAGCAGCAGGGTGGAAAGCAAGACCAGGACGAGGAATCGCTTCATCGCGCAGCCTCCGCGGGTGTGACTGCGTCTAGTGTACCAAGGGGCGGCACCAAGGCCCTCCCTCAGGGTTGATCACTCGGCAGTCGCCGGATCGATCACCGCCCGCACTTCCGAAACCCTGTTGGCCGGAAAGCCGCCCATTTCGGCATGCTTGCGTACCGCTGCCTCATCGGGCGCGATGTAGACACAGTAAACCTTGTCCCCGGTGACGTAGCTCTGGACCCACTGCACCTGCGGCCCAAGCTCCTCGATCACGCTACAGGACTTGGCGGAGATACCCTTCAAGTCGTTCGCCGACAGCTGTCCTGCGCCCGGAATCTCTCGCTCAATCAAGAACTTCGGCATGCGCTCCTCCTCGTCGGGCCGCGTGGCCCGTGAATTCGAGTCTCGGCTAGGAGAACAGAAGCCGCGCTGCGAGGTTTCCCGCCTGCCCTCACTCGGCGTGAACGAGCCAGGATTCGATTTGGCCAGTCAGGACGCGACCCGGGACGTCACATCCGCTCGCGGGCTACCTCCGGAAGCTTGTGATCGGCGGGGAAGTCCGGAAACAACGCGGCAAGGAGCTGTGGCGAAACGCGAGACCCCTCGACGTACTTCCAGCCGGACCCGCCCTTGGGTCGGGAGCCGAACTGGAAGTTGACGCTGCGAAGCTTTTGACCGCCCACCGACACAACGCTCAACGTCGGCACGATGACGTACTCGTTCTCGGCCCCGGCGATGAACTGCGGCGGATCCGGGAACGTCATCGACTCGAGGGTCATTTTGATATCCCCCATCTGATTGAACAGGTCGTTCATCACCTTCCGCGCGCCCTCAGGCCCGCCCATGATCTCGAGTATCTTCGGATGGGTGTAGGCAAGGGTGGTCTCCACATCCCGCTGATAGGCAGCGTCGGCGATCTTGCGCACGTCCGCCTGGACGGTCTCGGCGTCGCCGGCCAAGGCCGAGGTCCCCAGAGCACAGGCGACGATCATTACGACGAGCAAAGCACAGTTGCGATTCCTGGTCAGCATGCGTTCTCCAGTAAAAAAAGCCGAATTCTGGGCGGCCGTCCATCGAGGCACTGTGGCTGGCGGAACTATCCCCCGCCCCGGACCAAAGGTCAACCTCGGGAACGGAACTCACAGGATCGCTCGAAGTTCGCGGCAGGTACTGTCCTATGGAGCCCGTGGTCGTACATTTCGCTACGCTGCACGTTGAACAGTCCGAGTTCACCGATGAACTAGCACCCCCTGGCGATGGCCGCGATCTCTTCGACGTAGGCAGCGGGCAACCCCAATCGAGTGGTAAGCGCCACCAGCTTGCTTGCGTACTCCACATTCGGTTCTGCCGGTCCCTCGTCGGTCGCCAGCAGGTAGCAGGACGCAGGATGCAGTGTCGAGTCTGCAAGCAACGTGACCTGCACTTGCGTGGGAACGTAGCCTGCCACTTCAGGCCGAGAATAGAGCGCCGAAGCCTCTTCATCGGGAAGGTCCAGGAGGAAGCCGTAGGATGCGCGACCGTGCTCTTGGATCAGCGTTGCCCTACTTCCGATCCGGAGCCGGAAGTCATCCAGCCTCGCAGCACCGACGTGCGTCGGCCCGTACCCCATGGATTCCAGCAGGGCTGCATCCATGTATAAACCGTAGAAGAAGATCCGCATGCGTGGCCTCCTCGCCCCTCGCCGCGACTATGCTGCGATTCCAGGTAATCACAGATTGATTCGGCCGAAACCTTGGCGACTGTGTCGTCCCGCCGTTTCAGAGGTGGCTTCAATCGACGGGGGTAGCCTCGGGACTGGCTGGAGGCTCACTCGACGAGATCGGACGCTGACTTGTGCTGCCACCGCCATGGCAGATCCGCGTGCGGCACGACTTCCTCGCACTGGTCGCAGCGAAAGATCAGTTCATGTTCGGTGCGATCGCCGAGTTCGATGCGAACCCGCCCAGACTCCCAGCGAACGCCCGTCCCGGAATCAACAACCTGCCATGCCCGACGCGCGACGCCACCACATGATGGACATTCCTTCCGCCTGAACAGCAGCGAGACGAGATCTCCCAGGCCTAGGCTCCACTCTTTGGTGCGCATCAGAACGCTCCAACGGCTGCTAGGACCGCTGCCGGCCTTGTGGTTTCCATTTCTTGTTCGTCCCCGGCCTCAATGAAAGTCCCGGCTCCGCGTCGGCTCCAGCCTGGCCTGCAGCGTATTCGTCGGATCCCAGAACGAGTCTGCAATCAGGTGCACCACGCCGTCCTGTTTCTGGAGCTTGCCGCTGACGCCGAGGAAATTCCGGGTCTTGATCGTCAGCGCGTGTTCCTCGAAGACCTGGCTCCAGACTACCACGTTGACGAAGCCGGTTTCGTCTTCCATGGTCATGAACACCACCCCCGAGGCGGTGCCCGGGCGCTGGCGGCAGATCACGATGCCGGCGTAGCGCACCCGGCGGCCGTCGTTCATCGCCGTCACCTCGGCGGCGTCGGGGAGCCGGCGCTTGCGGAACAGCTCCCTCAGCGGCAGCAGCGGGTGGCCTTCGGTGCTGTGGCTGCTGCTGCGGTAATCCCAGTTAATGGTCTCGAACACGTCGAGATCGCTGAAGGCTGCCTCACGCTCCTCGGTCTCGAGCCCCAGCGGCGTGTCTTCGTCCCGGGCGGCGCCGGAAACCCGCCATAGCGCCTCGCGGCGGCGGGGTTCCAGGGTGCGCAGCGCTCCTGCCTCGGCAAGCCGGCTCAACACGCCGTCGTTGAGCCGGGAGCGGGCGGCGAAGTCTTCCACCGACACGAACGAACTCTCGGCCCGGGCGGCGGCGATGCGCTCCCAGTCCGTCTCCCCCACCCCTTTGACGAAGCGCAAGCCCATGCGGATCGCGCTGGCCGACGCCGCCCCCGCCTCGGGCCCGCCGGGGATCGCCCGCTCCCCTGCCTTGGCTTTGCGCGCCTCGACCACGCCGTCGGGCAGCGGCTCCAGCAGACAGTCCCAGTGTCCCCGCACAACGTCAGCCGGCCGCACCTCCACCCCGTGACGCTTGGCGTCCTCGACGATGGTCGCCGCCGAGTAGAACCCCATGGGTAGCGCGTTCAAGAGCGAACAGGCGAAGACCTCGGGATAGTGGCACTTCATCCACGCCGTGGCGTAGGCGATCAGCGCGAAGCTGGCGGCGTGGCTTTCGGGAAAGCCGTACTCTCCGAAGCCGCGGATCTGCTCGAAGACCCGCTCGGCGAATTCCGCCTCGATACCCTTGGCGGTCATCCGCCGCACCAGCCGCTCCCGGTGGCGTTCGATGCGGCCGCTGCGCCGCCAGGCGGCCATGTCGCGACGGAGTTGATCCGCCTCGCCGGGGGTGTAGTCCGCCGCCACCATCGCCAGGCGAATCACCTGCTCCTGGAACAGCGGCACGCCGAGGGTCTTTTTGAGCACCGGCTCCAGACACTCATGGGGATAGACCACCGGCTCCAACCCCGAGCGGCGCCGTAGATACGGGTGCACCATGCCGCCGGTGATCGGCCCCGGCCGCACGATGCTGACCTCGATCACCAGGTCGTAGTAGGTGCGGGGCTTCAGCCGCGGCAGCATCGCCATCTGGGCCCGGCTCTCGATCTGGAACACACCGACGGTGTCCGCCCGGCAGATCATGTCGAAGGTCGGCGTGTCGTCGGGAGGGATGGTCGCCATGGTCTCGCTGCGCCGGTAGTGCTGCTTCAACAGGTCGAACCCGAGATGCAGCTGCCGCATCGCCCCCAGGCCCAACAGATCGACCTTGAACAGGCCCAGCTCTTCCAGGCAGTCCTTGTCCCACTGGATCACCGTGCGGTCGGGCATCGATCCGTTCTCGATCGGCACCAAGGTCGAGACCGGCTCGTGGCCCAGCAGGAACCCGCCGGGATGGATCGACAGATGCCGCGGGAAGTCCTGGATCTCGTTGGCCAGCCGCAGCAGGTGCCGGTGCACCGGCTGGTTGGGGTCGAGGCCCGCCCCTTCCAGCGCCTCGGCGGCCACCGAACCGCCGTAGTGGTTGATCAGCTTGGATAACCGGTCCAGCGCGGTCTCGGGAACACCCAGCACCTTGCCCACATCCCGCACCGCCGAGCGTGGCCGGTAGCGGATGAAGTTGGCGACCATCGCCGCGTGGGAGCGGCCGTACTTCTCGTAGACGTGCTGGATCACCTCTTCCCGGCGTTCGTGCTCGATGTCCAGATCGATGTCCGGCGGCTCCGCCCGCTCCCGGGAAAGAAACCGCTCGAACAACAGCCCCAGCCGGATCGGATCGACGGCGGTGATACCCAGGCAATAGCAGACCGCCGAGTTGGCCGCCGAGCCCCGCCCCTGACAGAGAATCCCCTGCTCCCGGCAGAAGCGCACGATCTCCCACATGGTCAGGAAGTAGCCGCCGTAGTCGAGCTCTTCGATCAGCGCCAGCTCCTTGTCGAGCTGACGGGCCATCGCCTCAGGCACCTCACCGCCGAAACGCTCCCCGGCGCCGCGGAAGGTCAGGGTGCGCAGCCACTCGCTGGAGGTGCTGCCGTCGGGCAGCTTTTCCAGCGGGTAGCGGTAGCGCAGGTCGTCGAGGTTGAAGCGGCAGCGGCGGGCGACCTCGTGGGTCGCGGCCACGGCGCCGGGATCGTCCTCGAACAGCTTCTCGAACAGAAACCCCGACTTGAGCGCGTGCTCCGCGTTGGGTTTGGTCAGCCGGCCGGCGTCGACCAGCTTGACCCGGTGGCGGATGCAGGTCATCACGTCCTGCAGTTCCCGACGATGGGGCTTGTGGTAGAGCACCTCGGTGGCCGCCACCCGGGGCAACCCGTAGCGGGCCGCCCGCTGACGCAGCAGGCCCTCCACCGCAGGCTCTCCGGTACGCCGGTGCCGGGTGACCATGGCGTATAGCCGGTCGCCGAAAGCCTCCCCCAGTTCATGGGCCACGAAGAACGGGTCCGCCTCGCCGCAGAGCAGGCTGCGCTCCCCGCCCCAGAGCGCGATCAGGTCCTCGGCATGTTCGTAGACCTCTCGCCAGCCGACCTTGCTCTCCCCCTTGGCGCAGCGCAGACGCCCGGCGGTCAGGAGTTGACACAGATTGCCGTAGCCCTTGCGACTCTGGGAGAGCAACACCAGCGTCGAGCCGTCGTCGACGGTGACCTCGGCTCCGAGGATCAACTGCAGCCCCAGCTCCCGGGCCTTGATGTGCCCCTCGACCAACCCGTAGACGCCGTCCCGGTCGGTCAGCGCCAGCCCCTCGAGCCCCAGGGCGGCGCAGGTCTCGACCAACTCTTCGGGGTGGCTCGCCCCTTCGAGAAACGAGAAGTTGCTCTTGCACCAGAGCGGAATCACTCGACCCGGCCCTGCAGGTACCAGCGGCGGCGGGGACGGTCATAGAAGACCCAGAGCAGCTCCCCCTTGCGGGTCTCGGCGAAGTGGTATTCCCGATGCACCGGCCGCACCCACCAGCCGCCGGAGACCACGTAGGGGCCGTGAACCTTGACCACCGGCCCCTGCTCCAACCCGTAGAGCAGCCAGCCGTCGGGTTCGTGACGGGGCCGGGGCGGCAGGGCGATCGGCCGGGCGTGGATCCGCCGGATCAAACGGCTGAGAAGCACCTCACGGGGACGGGACTTTTCCAACCGGTTGAGCTTTTCCCAGTAGAAGCTGCCTTCGGGCAGATGACCGTCCCTCAGCCGCGGCCGCACCACCGAGTCGTCCCCCAGTTCGGCGCGGATGCGGGCCAGAGCACGGTTGGCCGCATCGAGATCACGCCGGGTGCGCTCGGCGAACATCTCGAGCTGGCGGCGATCGGCCGGGGCTTCTCTCGCCAGCAGCAACAGCTCGGTTACCGCGTCGGGTAACTTCCGCACCGCCGACAGGCGCAAGCGCATCAACTCCAGCAACTGCCGGTCATCGAGGGTCGGCGCTGCAGGGCGGATGCTCTCGATGTGATCCCCCCGCTGCTCGAAGCGGAAACCGATGCGGATCTCCGAAACCGCCGCGCCCCGTTTGGCCAGCTCGTCGAGCATCGGCTGCAGCATGCTCTCGGCCAGCACCATCAGACGCTGGGCGTCGGTCTCGTGGTAGTCGAGGATCTTGCGCTGCAGCACCGGCGGCCGCGGCTTTTCCGGTTGGAGCGGCACGTTGAGTTCGCCGGAAGCCAGCCGGTGAATGCGATGAGTCGCCACGCCGTAGCGTTTGCGAATGCCCTCGGCGGGGAGCTCCAACAAACGGCCGACGGTTTCGACTCCGAGCCGCGCCAGGGCGTCCCGGGATTTGGGTTCGATGCCCAGCCGGTCCAGCGGCACCCGGCGCAACGCCGCCTGCTCCTCGCTGGGCAGGCGCATCACGATCACCCCCCGTTTTTGCCGGGCCAGACCATAGCTGCCGAAGCGGCCGAAGCCGACCACCACCGTGGCGTTGAAGCCGAAGCTGGTCAGCGCATTGCGAACCGAGGAGCCCCAGGCCCGCAGGGACTCGTAGAGCCGTTCAAGGCCGGTGGCGTCGAGCCAGAACACTCCCGGTTCGTCGCTGGACGGCTCGACGTGAGGGGTGAAGTCGCGCAGGCGGCGACTCAGTCGGGCCACCCCGCGCTCGATGGTCTCCCGGGGCACTTCGGCGGCCCGCAGATCCCGGTTCAGCGACAGGCCGGCGGCGTAGCGCATGCCGGGGAGGATGCGAGAGGCCCGCGCTTTTTCGTTGACCCACTGGATCAGCCCCTGGGGGCGGTCGCTGTCGACCACCGCCACCGGCTGCTCGCGCCAGTCGGGATGCTGCTCCAGCAGGAGTTGCAGCGGGAACGCCGGTAGATCAACACAGGCCGTCCGGTGCATGACAGACCTCCGTGTATTTCCACCCCGGCCCCTTGCGCTTGTCCTTGAGCACCTGGATCTCGCAGCGGTAGCGGCCCTGCTCCCCTGCCCCACGAGTGGCCGAGGCCCGCAGTGAAACCAGCGACCCGATGGACGGCCGGTGGGTTTCCTTGCGGGTGAGACAGAGCAGCGCCGTGTCGTGACGCTTTGCCAGGCCGGCGAGACGGGTCTGCACCGGGATCGGCAGTCGCGCGTCGAGGTACATGTCGAGAACGACCAGGCCGAAGGCTCCCGAGCGCAATAGATGATCGGCAGCCCGGGCGGCCTGGATCGACTCCTCGACCCAGATCACCGCCAGCGACTTGAGGTCGACGCCGGTCTCGGCCACATCGGGCGGGAAGAAGGTTCCGCTGGGATGGGCCAACCAGGCCACCGGCTCGTTCTTGCGCTGGGCTTCGTGGAGCAGCCGAAAGACCAGGGTCAAAGCCGCCGAGGCTTCGTTGCCCGAGATCTCGGCGAAGCGCCCGGCGAACATGGCCAGGCTCCAATCGACAGGGGTCTCACTCGGCTCGATGCCCCGGCGGATGGCGTTCCAGTCGGCAGGCAGTTCGAAGGCCGGCCGCACCTCGGCGGCAGACTCGCCCGAGGAGTGGGCCGCCGGCTGATCCGCAGGCTCCACGGCGGGCTCGGCCGACCCGGCGGGAGATAAAAGCGGCAACGAGGTATCGAGGACCCGCTGTCGGGCCCCCTCGGACGCCTGTCGCCGGTTCATCGGCGACGCAGGTAGCGACGCACCTCGACGACGCGCCCCAGAAGCTGGACCTCTTCGGGGTCCGGGAACAGCACGTCGTAATCCGGGTTGTCGGGATGGAGTTCGATCAGGTTGCCCCGGCGGCGCAGACGCTTGACCGTGGCCTCTTCGCCGACCAGGGCGACGACGATATCGCCGTCATTGGCGGTAGGTTGGCGGCGCACCACCACCACGTCGTCGGGAAGGATGCCGGCGTTGAGCATGCTCTCCCCCTGAACCCTGAGACCGAACAGCTCCTCGTCGTCGAAAAGGGATGCCTGGACCGGCAGATAACCGTCGAGATGCTCCACCGCCAGTTCGAAGCCGCCGGCAGGCACCTGACCCAGGATCGGCACCCAGCGAGGGGGATCGACCGCCGGCCCGGGCAACCGGTAGCCCCGGGACTTACCCGGCTGCTTGTCCAGCCGCCCCTCGGTGACCAGCGCCTCGAGATGTTCCCGGGCGGTCTGCACCGCCCGGAAGCCGAAGGCTTCCTGGACCTCGCGGACCGTCGGCGGCTGCCCCGCCGAAATCTGCTCCTGCACGAAACGGAATACTCGTTCGCGGGTCTGTCCGGGGGGCGTTCGTCCCATCGTTCCGTGCTCCTTGAGGTCTTGTATGGGTGAGAAAAACATACCGCACAGATGTCTGGTACGCAAGAAAAATCCCGCTTCTCCCCTGTTCCGGCGCTTCTCCCCGGCTCGGTGACGGGCAGCCCCCAACGAGACGTGCCATCCTTGACCTCCCGCGGTGAGGGGTCGATCTTGAGCCTCGAATCACCGCCTGAAATCGAAGCGAATCGAGGAGCTTCTCCATGAACCGAGCGCGCCTTGCCAGCATCCTGATCCTGACCGCCGCCCTCTGCTGCCTGACCGGCTGCGGCGACAAGAGCAGCGGCACTCCGGACCCGGCAACCGACCCTGCCGACAACCCGACCCGGACCGCCCCGGGCGGAGGCCTGGTCGCCGAGCGCGAAGGAGACGAGAGCGGCGTGCTGGTGCACAACGGCCAGCGGATGGTGATCAAGTCCGCCATCGCCGTCTGGAATGCCGAAGAGAACGAGCTCGACATCGACCTGCTTCCCTTCGAGCCGACCGAGGCGGACATCGAGCGCTGCCGCAAGGACGAGACGATGTTCATGCTCGACGGCAAGCAGGCCGACGGCTTCAGCGACCGGGTGCCCTACGGCACCTACACCTTCTGGGGCGACCAGATGGGTGGCGTGAAGAACGCCGCCGACGCCTACCACGCAATCCACGCCCACTTCCTCAGCGAGCCGGGCAGCAACATCAGCCTGAATTTCCCGTCGGACCAGCACGGCACGAGCCTCGAAGGCAACCTCGAGCCGGGAAGCGAGATCATCCTGCGGACCAAGGGGCGGGATACGACCCTCGGCGATCACGACATGAGCTGGGATCTGGATCTACGCGCCAAGGTCTACCCTGCGGCTCGCTAACCCTTCCCTTCGGCTCGCTCCCTTCGACTCGCTTTGCTCGCTCAGGGTGGGCCTCCCAGGGTCGGCCCATAAAAAAGCCGGGGTGTTGCCACCCCGGCTTCGACAACGGCTCCGAATCTAGCGTGCGCACTCGGCCCCGTTGCCTTCAGGCATTCGCGCGCTGCCTTTCTGGTGCTCAACCGGCCTACGGACAGACCGCTCCCGTTCTCGGGGTGCCGTCGCTCTGGTTACCCAGCGGGCCCACGCCGCCGGGACAGGCGTTGACCGCCCGGCTCAGGTAGTGGAACGCCGACCCGGCCGGCGGCACCGTCGCGTCGTTCGCCGTCAGATCGGAGTCCCCGTTCTCGAAACAGACCCCACTGTCGAAGTCGGCAGGATCGCCGGAACGCAGCAGGTCGTAGAGGGTCACGTTGCCGCCGGCGGCACCGGGAGCGTTCCAGCCGATGGTCGTCACCCCACCGAGCGGATCATGAGACAGCACCAGCGACTCGGTCTCCCCGGGCACCGCCCAGACATCGCCGTTGCCGTCATCGCAGTCGCCTGAAGCGGCGACGTAGCCGGGTGGCGCCGTGCAGGCGGAGACCACGTCCGACGCATCGCCGAAGCCGTCGCTGTCCCCGTCGCCGAACCAGTCGGTGGCGGTACAGGCGGCGGCGCAGTAGCGCGCGCCGATCGGCGTGCGGTTGAAGATCTTGCCGCCGAAGACCAGCAGTTCACTGCCGCTCCAGACGCCGGTGTGGAAATCGCGGCGCTGGGGCGCCCGCACATCGGAGGTCAACGACCAGCTGTCGGTGGCAGGGTCGTAGCGCCCGCCGCTATTGACCTGGGTGCTGTCCCGGCCGCCCCACACGATCATCTCGCTACCCGTCCAGACCGCCACGTGACGGCCCCGCTTGGGGGGTGCACCGACGGTGCTGGTCGGCGTCCAGCTATCGGCGACCGGGTCGTAGCGCCCACCGGTGTCGAGCCCGCTGTTGGCCGTACCCGGAGAACCACCCCAGACGATCATCTCGCTACCGCTCCAGACGGCGGTATGCCGCTGGCGAGCCTGGGGCGCTCCCGTCGACGACGTCGGCGTCCAGCTGTCGGTCGCCAGGTCGTAGCGTCCGCCATCACCCAGCATCGTTGAACCGGAGTAGCCACCCCAGACGATGAAACGACTCCCGTCGAAGGCAGAAACCGGGTGGTTGCGCAAGCCGGGCGCACTCACCTCGCTCATCGTCGTCCAGCTGTCGCTGACCGGATCGTAGCGTCCACCCGACGAGTCGCCGGAGGTCCCGCCCCAGACGATCATCTCGCTGCCGGTCCACGCAGCGGTGTGCCGAGAACGGCTCACCGGCGCGCCGACGGTGCTGACCGGTGTCCAGCTGTCGCTTGTGGGGTTGTAGCGTTCGGCCGGAGCCGGAAGGGAGGAGAAGCCGCCCCACACGATCATCTCGGTGCCGCTCCAGACTGCGGTGTGGAGTTCCAGGTTCGTGCTCAGGCTCGACGCGGCGATGGTGTTCCAGCTATTGAGTGCCGGGTCGTAGCGGTAGCTCGTGGTCGCCCCGATCGACTCGCCGCCGTGCAGTATCATCTCGCTGCCGGTCCAGACCGCGGTGTGCTCCGCTCGCGGCGGCGGGGCGTCGGAATGGAACGTCGGCGTCCAGCCGTTGCTGATCGGGTTGTAGCGGCCACCCTCGGAGGAAACCCCGGTGTTGCCGAAGCCGCCCCAGACGATCATCTCGCTCCCGGTCCAGACGGTGGAGTTGTCGATCAGTTCGCTGGCCGGCGAGCTCCCCGTAGGCACGAAGCCCCAGAAGCCTGACTGCGGGTTGTACTTGGCCGAGTCGAAGCCGTTGTAGCCGCCGTAGATCACCATCTCGCTGCCGGTCCAGACCGACGAATGGGCGTAGCGCGGCAGCGGGTAGTTGCCCGCGGTGCTGACCGAGGCCCAGCTTCCGGTCAGGTTGTTGTAGCGGTAGCCGTCATCCAGTTCGATCGGCAGGTACTCGTCGTTCTCCTCGTCGTACTCCAGCCCGTAGCCGCCCCAGATGATGAACTCGGTACCGGTCCAGACGCCGGTGTGTTGCGTCCGCTCGACACCCGGAGGCGACATCAGGTTGAACCAGGAGTTGGTCGAGGGCCGGTAGCGCCAGAGGTCGTTGTAGAGCTCGAACGGGTCGGTCGCCTCTTGCTGGCCGCCGCCGTAGACCAGCATCTCGTTGCCGGTCCAGACCGCCGCGGCGTAGGGACGCGGGTCGGGACCGGGGAAGGCAGGCATGGTCGTCCAGCTATCGGTCGACGGGTTGTAGCGCCCACCCGGCCCCGGATCGACGTTGTCGTCGGTTCCGCCCCAGACGATCATCTCGCTCCCGGTCCAGACCTGGGTATGGGTGTACCGCGGCGAGGGCGCGCCGGCCGTCGAGGTCGCGACCCAACTATCGGTCACCGGGTTGTAGCGGCCACCGGTATCGGTCTGGAAGTCTCCGGAGTCGGTCACGCCCCCCCAGACGATCATCTCACTCCCGGTCCAGATCGCGCGGTGGTCGTAGCGCCCATCGGGTGCCCCGGTCAGCGACGTCGGCGTCCAGGTGTCGGTGGCGGGATCGTAACGGCCGCCGTCGTCGAAGGCACCGCCGTTCTCGCCGCCCCAGACGATCATCTCGCTCCCGGTCCAGACCGCGGTGTGCAGGCTGCGACGGGAGGGTTCGACGAAGTAGGAGGACCAGCTGTCGTCGGTACAGCCGCTGCCGGACTCGGTACGCGCGAGATCGAGAGGCGGCAACGTCAACAACAACTCGTCGACCAGAGGAGCGTGGGCTTCCGATTCGGGATCGACGTATCGGGCGGCCGGAGTACCCTGCCCTGCTTCCGCCGTCCCGGCCGGGGACATGCCGGCCCACTCGGCCGGCGCCGCCTGGTTGCGCCGAATCCGATCGGACCAGAGCGCCGTCAGCCGCGGCAACGCCAGCGCCCGGGCGATCCGCCGGGGATCTCGATCCAGGGCCTCGAACAGTCGCTCCAGCGTCCGGGGCGCCCGGGTCTGGACAGCCATGCGGTTGAGTTCCCGCTGCAGGGCCTGTTCGTCGAGCCGGGTGTCCTGGGTTTCGAGCCATTCAAGAAGCTCCAGAGTGCGCGCGGCCCGCAGCTCCACCGTTTCCCGGGAGAGCACCTGCTCCAGCGGCGGCTTCTCCCCCGGGTTGTGCTCCGGCCAGATGCGCTGCTCCCAGTAGACCTGTTCGATCGCCCACAGGTCGTCGAGCCAACGTTGATGCTCCGGGGTGGCCGCAAAGACGCCGCCGGCCCAGAACGCGATCAGGATCCCGATTCCCAATAACCGCCGCATGGTGCTTCTCCTCATCTGCCGCCTGTGTGCGCGTCGGCGGCCTCGGATTGCACGGGCGCAATCGACGGGGGGAACCCATCACGGCCCGGCGATTTTTCTTCGCCTGCCTCCCGCTCGGGCTTCGCCGGGACCGCGGAAGCATCGGGCCCGGCGCCGGGGCGAGCTGCATTTGGGGGTATTCTGGGAATTCGAGCCGACAGGAGGGCCCGCTTCGGCGGATCGGCGCCAGATGGGTGCCCCCGGCGACGTGACCCTCGGGTAGCTTCAAGACAGATCCGCCGAGGCCGGCGACATTGCGGAGATCCTGCGAAGCATGTCGGAGAACCCGACCAAACTGACCCAGCTGCTGCGCTCGTGGAGCGACGGCAGCGAGGAGGCCGGTGGCCAGTTGATGGAACTGGTCTACCGGGAGCTGCGCGGTCTGGCGCACCGGCAGTTGCGCAACGAAGGGCGCCGCACCCTGGACACCACCGAGCTGGTCCACGAGGCCTACATGCGGCTGGTCGGCTCCGATCATCCCTGGGGCGGCCGGGCCCACTTTTTCAGCGCGGCGGCCCGGGCGATGCGCCACATCCTGGTCGAGCGGGCCCGCAGCCGCAACGCGCAGAAACGTGGCGGCGGCGTGGCGCCGGCAACCCTTGACGAGGCGTTCTGCTACGCCGACGAGCGAGCCGACGAAGTGCTCGAGCTGGATGACGCCCTCAACCGGCTGGCCGAGGTGCAGGAGCGCGCCGCCCGGATCGTCGAGATGAAGTGTTTCGTCGGGATGACCGCCCAGGAGATCGCCGAGGTCGTCGGCGTCTCGGTGCCCACGGTGGAGCGGGACTGGAAGACCGCCCGGGCATGGTTGATGCGGGAGCTGTCGGGCGGCGGCTCATGAGCGACTGGGATGCCCTGGCCCGGCACTTCGAGGCGCTCTCCGCCCTGGATCCCACCGCCCGGGAGCGCCGGCTGCAGGAGATCGGCGAGCGGGACCCGAAGCTGGCCGGGGAACTGCGCGGACTGCTCGCTGCCGGAGAGGCCACCTCGGGCCCGGTGGAACGGCTGGCCGCCGCCGCACCGCTGACCGTCGAACCCCAGGCGGACCTGAGCGGCACCCGGGTGGGCCCCTACACCCTCGGCGACAAGATCGGCGAAGGGGGCATGGGGGTGGTCTACCGCGCCCGGCGCACCGACGAGTCCTTCGACAAGGAGGTGGCGGTCAAGTTCCTCTCGGGCGGGTTGTGGCAACGCACCCGGCTGGATGCGTTCCTGCGGGAGCGCAGGATCCTGGCCTCGTTGGATCACCCCAACATCGCCCGGCTGATCGACGCCGGACGACTGGAAAGCGTCGGCCCCTACGTGATCATGGAACTGGTCGAAGGAGAACCGGTCGACCGCTACTGCGAACGGCTCGGCCTGCCGGTCGAAGCGCGGCTGCGTCTGTTTCGCAAGGTCTGCACGGCGGTTCAGGCCGCCCACCGCCAGCTGATCGTCCACCGGGATCTCAAGCCGTCGAACATCCTGGTCACCCCCGAGGGGGAACCGAAGCTGCTGGACTTCGGAATCGCCAAGCTGCTTGACGACGACCGAGCCGAAGAGACCCAGACCCGGGCGATGACTCCCGAGTTCGCCAGCCCCGAACAGATTCGGGGTGAAGGGGTCTCCACCGCCACCGACGTCTACGCCCTGGGGCTGACCCTCTACCGCCTGCTGGCCGGCCGTTCGGCCCGGGGAGACTCCGCCGATTCGAGCCCCTACGAACGTCAGCAGGCAGTGCTGCGTGAGGACGCGCCTCCCCTTTCGCGGGCGGCGGCCGACGCCGGACGTCCCGGCGACTTCGTGCGCAAGCTGCGGGGCGACGTCGAGAACATCGTGGCCAAGGCGCTGTCCCGGGATCCCGAACGGCGCTACGGCATGGCCGCCGAGTTGGCCGACGACCTGGATCGTCATCTCGATGGGCTCCCGGTGGTGGCCCGGGCATCCACCGCCGGCTACCGGCTCGGCAAGTTCCTGCGCCGCAATGCCCTGGCGGTCGCGGTCACCGCCGGAGTCATCGTGGCCCTGGCCGCCGCAAGTGCCGTCACGTTCAACCAGGCGCGTATCGCCGAACGAGCTCGGCTCGAGGCCGAGCAGCGAAACGAGTCGATGCAGGCGCTCACCGAGACCCTGCTGTTCGACTTCTACCAGGAACTCCAGCAGGTACCGGGCACCGTTCCCCTGCGGGCACAGTTGGTGGGGCACGCCTCGGAGTACCTGCTGCAGCTGCGCGAGCGCGCGGTCGACGATCCCGCCCTTGCGGCCAGCCTGGTCAACACCTACGCGCGGATCGGCGACCTGCGGGGCAATCCCTCCGACGACAACCAGGGGGATGTCGCCGGAGCCCGGGAGTCCTACGACCAGGGGATCTCCTTCTGCCGTGAGGTCGAGGAGATGGCTCGAGGACACGCGCCCCTGACCGTCGCCTGTCTGCGGATGCAGCGGCGGGTGGCGTTCATGGACTACACCGCGGGAAAGCTGGACGACTCGATCGAGCTCGCAACCGAAGCGCTCGCCGGCGCCGAGGGAGGCCTGGCTGCGTTTCCCGATCATGCCCCGCTGCGGATCGAACAGGCGGACCTGGTCGCGCTCCTGGCCGAGGTGCTGACCTGGAACAGCCGCTCCGACGAGGGCATCGCCCGGTTCGAGGAGGCGATCGAGATCTACCGCGACCTTGCAGAGCGGGAGCTCTCGCCGAAGAACCGGCGCTACGTCGAGCGCTCCATCTCCAGCGCCCTGACCCTGCTGGGCTCGGAGCACGTGTTCTACAAGCGTTTCGATCAGGGGATGCCGATGCACCGGGAAGCGGTCCGCTACGCCCGCACCTCCCTCGAAGCGGACCCCGAGTCCCGCGAGCTACGGCGCAACCTCTGGTACCAGCTCGTCTGGTACACCAACTCGATGGTCGACGACCCCGCCGATCACCCGGCCATGGTGGAGACCGCCCACGAGACCCTGGAGATGGCCCGGGCGATGCGGGCGGCGGACCCGAACAACGACATGTCCCGCTCGGACCTCTCCACCTCGGTGCGCTACTTCGCCCGGGCCATGGTCAAGACCGGCAACTACCGTGAGGCGATCCCCGCCTTCGAGGAAGCCGCCGCGCTCTACGCCGACGCACCGGCCGAGACCCGCGCCGAGCGCAGGGTGGCGCTGGTGCTTCAGGGTAAGGCCGAGGCCCATGAAGCCCTGGGCGAGAAACGCGAGGCGTGCCGTGGCTACGCCGAAGCGCTCGAGATATGGCAGGAGCTGGAGAAGACGGGGCGGATCCAACCGGCGGACTCGGACTGGCCGAGGTTGGTACAGGAGAAGCGCGAGAACGCGGGCTGTGACTAGTGCCCTTCGGCTCGCCTTGCTCGCGCCGGGCTGATGGGCCTAGCGGCCCCTCAACGCCCGCACGCCGTCGAGGAGGATCGGCGGCAGCAGGCGGCGCGCCCAGTGTTTGACGGCGCTCTCTCGCTGGGGTTCTCCGGGGCGATCCTTGTAGAGGGTCGAATGGGAGTCCGACGCCTCGTGCTCGGGCCGGCCGTTGGTGTAGTAGTAGAGGGCCAGGGAGCAGCGGGCCCGGTCGGGGGGACAGGCCAGGGCGTCGGGATGCCCGTGGAACGACTTGTCCGTCGTCGAGAACACCACGATCCGGTTGAAGCGGGGCGCGACCCGCTTGACGCAACGAGACATGGTCTCGTCCCACAGCTCCAGGTGCCCGCCCCAGGATTCGTCCCACTCCTCGTTGAGGTAGATCAGCAGGTTCAGGCGCCGGTCCAGGCGCAGTGCGTCGAGGCGGTTGAAGTCGGCGTGAACCCCCAGGTGGCCGCCACGGGCGATGCGATGCATGCCGCCACCCTCGTAGCCCGGATCGGCGACCAGGCCGCGGATCCCGGTCAACCGCTCGAGGAAACGGGTCATCGGGTAGGCGTTGCACTGGAGCAGCACGTCCAGGGTGGTGGGCCCCATGGCGGTCAGGTCGTTGCAGGCCAGCTTCAGCGAGTGCTGGTGCTTGTGCAGCAGCCAGCGGGAATCCTCGGGATCGGGGAACTCCCCGACCACCCGGCGCAGCACCTCGGGGTCGGGGAAGAAATCGTCGATGACGATGTGGGGGAAGGGGTCGTTATCCACGTACTCGGCGTGGCGCGCCTCGGCCAGATCCAGCATGGCCTCGGGATCGAGCAGGAAGTTGCCGGAGCCGGAAGCCACGCTCTCCTCCTCGTCGGCCCGATCGTTTCTCTGCGGCGTCCCCTGCATGGCGTCCTCCCCCCGGCGCACCCGGCTCGAAGGAGCCGGGGCCGGCAGGGCGAACATAATCCGGCTTCGCCCCGGCGCCAAGGCCGGTGGAACGAGGGGCGCCGCGGACGCCTCCCGTTCCTCCGACCCCGACAAAGCGGGGCCGGATCTTCTAGAGCGACTTGTAACCTTCGAGCAGTTCCAGCCAGGCGCGAGCCGAAGCCTCACTGCGCACGATCCGGCCGTCCTGGTAGACCGCGTTCAGGGCATCGCCGCGGGATTCCCGGGCCCAGGCCAGCACCGGCTCCAGGGCCTGCTCGACCGAACCACCCTCGACCACCCGGCGCTCGATCCGGTGGATCTTGCCCGAGTCGTTGACGCCGAACGCGACTTCGAAGCGCTGCTGGCCGACACCCAGCAGCTCGTAGAAGCGGTTGCCGTTGGCGGCGCTACCGCGGATCGTGCCCTGGTCGTCGGCCAGGTCGGCGTAGGTCCAGGTGGAACCGGTGGCGATATCCCAGTCGATCAGCTGGCCCAGTTCGTCGGCGCGGTACACCCGGGTACCCTCGGCGTCGACCACCTCGACCNCGTCGGCCAGATAGTGACGGGCCTTCTCCGCCTTGCCGTCGGTCAGGGCGTTAAGGAAGCCCTTGACCTTGCACGGGCAGGCCGCTTGAGCCGAAGCCGCACCCAGCACCATCACCAGCGACATCACCAGCAGGAAGCTCATCGCTTTGCGCATCACATCGATCTCCTCGATTCGGATGGCGGACACTTCGTCCGTTCCGTTCGCGAAGAAATCTATGGGAACGCGAGGCGTTTGTGGGTAAAGCGCCGGTCAAAGTCGGCGGTGCGCGGCGCGCCGGCAAAGCGCGTAAAAGACCGGTCAAGAAGCGTGGCGAAGCCTTGCGCGGGCGGCGTCGTTGGTCCAGGGAGAAGGCAGGCGAAGCCGGTTCTGAGCGTAGTACAGCCAGGCCAACCCGATCCCGACACCCACGAGCGAAATCCACTGGGAGGTTGTGAAGCCGAACAGCCACTCCCCCCGGTCATCTCCCCGCAGGTACTCCATGAAGAAGCGGGAGGTGCCGACGATGACCCAGAAGAGGCCGGTGGCGATTCCCGAGTAGCGGCTGCGGGTCGTGGCCCACCAGCAAACGGCCAACACCGTCAAACCGGTCAGCGTCTGCAACAGCTGGGTCGGATGGAGCGCCGTGTGCAGCGGCGTCCCGGCGAACTCGTGGGCGTGGGGGTCGGTGAAGACCACCCCCCAGGACCAGTCGGTCGGAGTGCCGTGGCAGCAGCCGTTCATGAAGCAACCCAGGCGGCCGATCGCCATGCCCAGGGAGGTCCCGGTAAAGCCCGCGTCGGCCAACTGGGCATGGGTCGTCCCGTGTTCCCGTTTGACCTTGCGCACCCAGTAGAAGCTGGCGATGAACGCGGCGGCCACGCCACCCAGCACCACCCGGCCGGCCACCAGAAAATGCTTCCAGTCGATGGTGCCGGCGGCGAAACGGTCGAACTCGACGATCAGGTAGGTCAGGCGGGCGCCGACCTCGCCGGAGATGGCGATGGCGAAACCGAAGTCGACCATCTTGCCGAAGGGCACTCCGGTGCGGGTCATCAGGTAGGCAAACACGAAGATCGCCGAGACGAAGGCGATCGCCAGCAGGGTGCCGTAGGTCGGAATGCGCATTCCGCCGATCTCGAACAGAACCGGGTGCATCGAGAGCTCCGTCGGCGAAAGTGCCGCGCTTCTTTTGTACCGCGTGCCGCCCCCCGGGGCAACGGCGACAACCCCGACGGCCCGGATCCCCTGGCTGTTCCCCTGCCCTCGTCGGGTGAGTAGTGCCCGAGCGGGCACGCGAATTCCGGGCGGGGCTAGAGCACGGGCAGGCCGGTGAGTTTCCGCACCTGGTCCAAGGTCAGCTTGGCCCGTTCGCGGGCCCGCTCCGACGAGCGGGCGATCAGCCGCTCGACCTCGCCGGGATCCTTCTCGAGCTCCGCCTTGCGGGCGATGAAGCCCTGGGTCAGCTCCACCAGCGCATCGGCCACCACCCCCTTGAGCGGCCCGTACTGCAGCGCGCCCTCGCGGTAGGCGTTCATCAGCTCAGCGTGCTCGTCGTGCTTTTCGCAGGCCTCGAGCAGCGAGAACAGATTGGCCACGCCCGGGCTCATCTCGTCGCCGGTCGCCTCGCCGGTGTCGGTCACCGCGCGCTTGACCTTCTTGCGCAGGCTCTTCTCTTCCTCGAACAGGCCGACGACATGTTTGTCGCCGAGGCTCTTGCTCATCTTCTTGGTCGGGTCGGCCAGACTCATCACCTTGGGCACCTTGGTGAACAGCGGCTGCGGTTCGGGGAAGCAATCGCCGAACTGGCCGTTGAAGCGCACCGCGATATTGCGGGAGAGTTCCAGGTGCTGCTCCTGGTCCTTCCCTACCGGCACGAAGTCCGCCCGGTACACGAGGATGTCCGCGGCCTGCAGCACCGGATAGGTAAAGAGCCCCGCCGAGACGAACTTGCCGGTGCTGCTCTCGAGCTGCTCGGACTTGTCCTTGAACTGGGTCATCCGCGACAACTCTCCGTAGGAGGTCACGCAGTTGAAGACCCAGTTGAGTTCGGTGTGTTCGGGCACCATCGACTGGACGAACAGGATCGAGCGCTCGGGGTCGATGCCGCAGGCGAGCAACTCGATGGCCATCCGCAGGGTGTTGGCCCGCAGCTCCTTCGGGTCGTAGGGCATGGTCATCGAGTGCAGATCGACGACCCCGTAGAGGCAGTCGTACTGATCCTGCAGCGCGACCCAGTTCTTGATCGCCCCGAAGTAGTTGCCGATATGCATCTCGCCGGTGGGCTGGATGCAGGAAAGAACCGTCTTCTTCATGGTCGCTCGCTCACCCGGCCATCGCGGCCGTCGCAGCGGGGCCCCTCCGGCAGGACCCCTGGCGGCAGGCAGCCTGCCGCGGAGCGGCTAAGGTACCCGTTCTCGGCCGGGGTGTCAGCCTGCGGGATCGGGCAACCGATTGGCGCATCTTGCTAGAGCGACCTACTCCGGACCGGCCTATAGTGGTGGGGAATCCGAACACGGAATCGAGGAGAACCATGAGCTCCAACCCCGCCTCGCCGCTCCGGGTCTGGCCCGGCATCCTGATCGTGCTGCTCCAGTGGGCGGCACTGATCGCCGGCAACAGCTTCCCCGGTACGCCGATCCAGTTCTACAGCATGATGGGAGCCCCGGTGATCGGGACCCTGCTGCTGCTGATCTGGTGGGTCTTCCTCAGCCGCGCCCGCTGGCGGGAACGGGGCCTGGTCGCCCTGATCTTCATCGTCGGCATCATCGGCGCCTTCGTGCTGTCCCACAAGACCATGATGATGGCGCTGATGATCTGGGGCGTGCCGATCTGCTGCGCCGTCTTCGTCGCCGCGGTGGCCCTGACCCGCAACGGGACCGAGGGCCGGCGCCGGCTGGCGATCATCGGCGGGCTGGCGGTGGTGATCGTCACCGCGATGCTCTTCCGCGGCGAAGGGGTGCGAGGCAGCTTCGCCGTCGATCTGGCGCCCCGTTTCTCCAAGACCGCCGAGGCCCGCCTGCTGGAACAGGAGGCCCTGCCCCGCACCAGCGGCAATGTCGCCGGCGACGCAGCAGGCCTCCCCGAGACCGTCGCCTGGCCGGAGTTTCGCGGGCCCCGCCGGGACAGCGTTCTCCCGGGCATTCGCATCGACGAATTCTCCGCCGAGAGCGCCCCGGCCGAACTCTGGCGCCGGCCGGTCGGTCCCGGATGGGGATCGTTCTCGGTCTGGGGGGATCGCCTGTTCACCCAGGAGCAGCGCGGCGAGAAGGAGTTGATCTCCTGCTATCGCGCTACTGACGGCGAGCCGCTCTGGTTCCATGAGGACGAAGCCCGGTTCGAGGAGCCCCTGGCCGGTCCGGGCCCGCGCTCGACGCCGACGATTCATCAAGGACATCTCTACGCCTTCGGCGCCACCGGCCTGTTGAATGCCCTCGACGCCGTCACCGGCGAGAGCCTGTGGCAGCGGGACGCCGCAGCGGATACCGCCGCGCCCCTACCCGAATGGGGTTTCGCCGCCTCTCCCCTGGTGGTCGATGACCTGGTCGTGGTCCACACCGGAGGTCCGGACAAGGCGCTGGTCGCCTACGCCCGGGAAACCGGCGAGCCACGCTGGTTCGCCGACATCGAAGGAGCCAGCTACAGCTCGGCCCACCTGGCCACCATTGCCGGCGTGCGGCAGCTGCTGATCCTGACCGGCGAGGGAGCCACCGGCGTGCTGCCGGAAACCGGCGAAGTGCTCTGGAACCATTCCTGGCCGATGGGTGGCGGCGGCTCGCGAATCGTGCAGCCCGGTTTCACCGACAACGGCGATCTCCTGATCGGCACCGGGTTCGGCATGGGGTTGCAGCGCGTGACCGTGGAGCGCAGCGGCGGCAGCTGGTCGACCCGCGAACACTGGACCTCGCGGGGGCTCAAACCCTACTTCAACGACTTCGTGGTCCATCGGGGCCACGCCTTCGGCTTCGACGGCAAGATCATGGCCGCCGTGAACCTCGAGTCGGGAGACCGCGCCTGGAAGGGCGGACGCTATGGCCACGGGCAGATCCTGCTGCTTCCGGATCAGGAGCTGATGATCGTGCTGGCCGAGAACGGCGATCTCGCCCTGGTACGCGCAGACACCGCGGCCTTCGACGAGGTGACCCGGATTCCCGCGATCGAGGGCAAGACCTGGAACCACCCGGTGCTGGTCGACGGCGTGCTGTTCGTGCGCAACGGCGAGGAGATGGCCGCCTTCCGTATCGCGCCGCCGATGGAGATCGCCGCACGCTAGAGATCCGCTTCGAGGGCCGCTCAGGCGCCAAGCCGATGGGTGTCGCCGGCCACTATCGGCGGGCGGCCTCGAACATCTGTCGCACGGTGTCGATGGTATCGGCATCGGCGACCGCCTTGTCCTCACGGTAGCCCCGCAGCCGGGCGAATCGCAGTGCCATGCCGCCGGGATAGTGTGGGCTCTCCTGGATGTCGCTGAAGGCGATCTCCACCACGAGCTCCGGCCTCACGTGAACGGTCCACTCGTCCCGCCGCAGCTCCCGGGCCAGGAGCGCCTCGGTCTGCCAGGCCAGCACCTTGTCGGTCATCCCCTTGAAGGTCTTGCCCAGCATTACGAACCCGCCGGCGGGGTCCACCGCCCCCAGGTGCAGGTTGCTCAACCAACCCTTGCGCCGTCCGCTGCCCCACTCGGCGGCCAGCACCACCAGATCCAGGGTGTGCACCGGCTTGATCTTGAACCAGGCGGCGCCGCGACTGCCCGCCTCGTATCCGGCGTCGAGGGACTTGGCCATCACCCCCTCGTGGCCCTGGTCGTAGGCGCCTTCGAGAAAACCCGCGGCTTTCTCCCGGTCCGCGGTCACCAGTTGGGGCACCGTCGCGGCGGTCAACTCCCGTAGCCGGGCGAAACGCTCCCGGCCCGGGCGCTCCAACCAGTCCTCACCGTCGAGCTGCATCATGTCGAAGAAGAATACCGACAGCGGAAGCTGCTCACGCATCCGCTCCACATCGAGGCGGCGTCCGAAACGCTTCATCGTCTCCTGAAACGGCCAGGGCTTGCCGTCCTCCTTGAGGGCCAGCACCTCGCCGTCCAGCACGACCTGGCGCGCCGGCAGGGAACGGGCGAGCTCCACCACCTCGGGCACCGCGGCGGTCACGTCGTTTAGCCGGCGGGAGTAGACCCGCACCTCACCGTCCCGTCGATGCACCTGGATCCGCGCGCCGTCGAGCTTGGTCTCGAGCGCCGCCTCTCCCAGCTTCTCCAGGGCGGCATCGAGATCGTCGGCGGGCTGGGCCAGCATCGGCTGGATCGGCCTGAAGAGTTCCAGCCGGAAACGGCCGAGCCCGGACTCCCCTTCGGTCAGGGCCACCCTGGAGACTTCGGTGAGGTCACCGCACAGCATCAACGCGCGACGCACCGCCGCCGAGGGCAGCTCGGCGGCCCGGGCCACCGCCTCGGCCATCAGTCCGGCGAGGGCACCCTGCCGCAGTTCGCCGTAGACCAGCCTGGCCAGAAAGGTCTGCTCGTCGGCGGTAGCCCGGCCGAACAGCTCGCGGGTTCGATCCAGGCGCCGCTGCTTGGAACCGGAGCCGCTCTCACCGGCGATGGCGGCAAAGGCGGCGTCGACCTCTTGAAGCCCCAGGCTCGACGGCTGCGCCGCATCCACCGCCGCGGCATCGCGGAGCGCAGCCGGGCCGAGGCCGATGCGGCCCTGGCGCAGGGAGCCGGTCATGAACGCCGTGGCGATCGCCAGATCCTCGCCCTCGAGAGTGCGCAGCATCTCGGCGATGGCGTCGAGCTTACGGGTACGCGACCGGGTCGACGCCACAAATGCCGAGAGCTCTACCAGTGCGCTTAGTTCCACCGCAGGTGCCTCAGGAACGCAGCCGCTGCATCACCGAAGCGCAGGCGGCTTTCAGGCGGCCGGCATCCTCGGCGCCCAGACCGGAGAGACGGGAGGCCGGCAGGCCGCGCACCAGTCCGGCCGCCTCGGCCTGCCAGGTTCCCCCGGGTAGCGCGAAGAACTCGGCGATGGACCGCAGGGTCGGTTCGGGACGGGCCACCAACTCCTCGAAGGACACCGGGAGCACGCTCCCCTCCGGCAACCCCTCCAGGGCATCGAGTCCACGGCCGACCTGCTCGCTCCAGAACCGGCCGAACAGCGCGGGGTCGGGACGGGACTCGAGAATCCGCTCAAGGGCATCTCCCGGGCTCGGAGCCGCGGTGAAGTCCAGGCCGGGCAACTCTCCCGCCCGTTGCCCCGGCGCGATCTCGGCGTTGTAGCGCAGAGCCACCGCCAACCGGTAGGACGGGTGCTCCCGCATCGACAGCGCAACCTCGGCACCCTCCCGATGGAGATGCACCAACCGGGCGCCGGGAAAGTGTTCGGCGATCTGCCCGGCGTATTCGACGGCGCTTCCCGAACGCTCGACCCACCGGGTCCGGCCGGCGCGCTCGCCGAGGAAGGCGAACAGGTCGCGGTAGTGCGTCGCGGCGGACTGAGCGGGCCGGGCCGAGAGCCAGGCAACGGTCTCGTCGAAGAGCGCGTCAGGGTCGTCGAGGCCAAGGGTCGGCAGCGCTGCGATCAACAACCAGGGCAGCGGATCTGCGGGACGATAGCGAGCCCCCGGCCGATCGTAGGGATAGACCACCTCGTTCACCGGGTAGCCCCGCGCGGTCACTGCGCCGACGAAAGGGTTCGGCGCCGCGAGCATGCCGGCGAGTTCCCGCCCCTCGATGGCCGCCGCGAAACGATGACTGTCGGGCAGGCCGTTGAGAAACTCCGAGACCGGGAGCACCTCGGGACAGGTACCCAGCATCCGCGTCAACAAGGTCGACCCGCAACGGCCGGAGCCCACGACGAAACGATCCACGCTGCCTCCATTCGTGGTTTTGCAACGAGCCACTAAGATGACCGGGCAAGAGTACCGCGAACGCAGCCGCAAAGGGGACGCACCGATGACCTCCAACCCGCTCCAGACGACCCTGGAGCAGATCCTCGGCAACACGGGACACGCAGAGGCGCTGTCTTCGGGCGCGTCCTGGCGCGACCTCTGTCACGTGCTGGAACGCTGCGCCGAAGGGGTCGACCGCAGTACACCGGAAAAGGCCGCGCGGGGTTACCGGCACCTGGCGCGTTTTCTTGCCGCGGGGCTGCGGAGCTGCGTGACTCACGACGACCCCGACGCCCCGGTCTTGCAGCGCATGATCGACGACACTGCGCCATGGGGGCTCGACCATCCGGACTGCCTCTACCTCTACGCCGCCCTGCGCCCCGACGCGCACTACGTGCTCGAAGGAGACGCAGGCCAGGCCAACGTGCTGGACATCCAGGTCAATAGCGGCCACTTCTCCTGCGGGGAGGTCCAGGGGGTCGACACCCTGGCAGCCGTGGACCGGGTGACGCTGAACACCGACGCCGACGGACAGTTCCGGTTGCCGATCGGTCCGGGTGCGGACCGAAGCGGTGGACTCGCTACCGGCGACACCGCCCGCTTCCTGCAGATCCGGCAGTACTTCGCCGACTGGCTGCGGGAACGCCCCGCCCGACTGATCGTGACCCGCGCCGACGGGCCGGCCCGCCGCGCGACGCCCGACCCGCGCCTGGTCGGACGCCAGTTGGAGACCCTCGCCCGTTGGATGGAGCGAGGCGGCAGGCTGTGGCGCAGCCTCAGCGAACGCATGCTCTCCATGCCGCCCAACACGATCCACGTGCACCCGGCGACCGAGAGCAAGCACGGGGCTCTGGCGGGACAGATCTACGCCATGGGCAACTTCCGCTGCGGCCCAGGCGAAGCGGTGATCCTGCAGATCAAGCTCCCGACCTGCCGGCATTGGAACCTGTCGCTGAGCAACCGGCAGTGGGAAGCCATCGACTACGGGCGGCATCAGAGTTCGTTGAATCAGGAGCAGGCCGGCTCGATCCCTGGCGGCAAGCTCTGCGCGGTCATCGCCCAGGAAGATCCGGGCTACGCCGACTGGCTCGACCCCGCAGGCGAGCACGAGGGCACCCTGGCGTTGCGCCTGCACCGTGCGGCGAGCCCTCCGGAAATCGACATCCGTTGTGTCCCGCTGGAAGCCCTCTCAGCCGCGCTCCCGGCGGACACGCCGCGGGTAACCCCCGCAGAGCGCAAGGCACGGCTGGACCTGCGGCGCCGCGGCGTGCGGCTGCGCTACGCGGTGTAGCCACGGGACAATTGTGGAATCGGCGTCGGGGCTCAGCGGGCGGCGGCAGCGCTGGATACGACGCGAACGGGAACCCGGTGGGTCTCCGCGCCGACCGAGAACACCAGATGGGTCTCGCCGGCCAGCGATCGGTCGGGCACCGGCCGGATGTCCACCCGGAACAGGCGCGTACCGGTCTTCTGCAGCTGGACGTCCACCGCTCCCGCCGGTTCGACGGCGACCTTCAGATCGTCCAGCGCCAGCCCCTTGCGCACCGAACCCTGGAGGATCCCCGGAGCGCTCCCCGGCGTCACGTCGAGCATCAGCTCCTCGGCGGTGAGGTTGACCGGCGGCTGCACCACCAGGATCACCGGCACGACGATCTCCGGCTCGACCTCGAGGCCGGTCCGTAGCCGGATCTCTTCGGTGGATTTACCGCTGGGAGCCCCGCCGGTATAGCGGACATCCAGGAGCCAGTCTCCCGGCCGGGTCGCCGGCAGCCCCTTGTTCATACCGCCGTCGCCGGGGCCGGC
This sequence comes from Acidobacteria bacterium Mor1, assembly GCA_001664505.1. GTDB lineage: Bacteria > Acidobacteriota > Polarisedimenticolia > Polarisedimenticolales > Polarisedimenticolaceae > Mor1. Next base: position 38,156 of record CP011806.1, on the reverse strand, counting down.
GGGACGCACCGTGGCCTCGAGCCACTGGGCGCTGGCGCCGGTGACCTGCAGCTGCATCTCGTTTCGCTCGCTGGCCATCTTGCGCAGCAGGAGCTGCTGTTGCTGCATCGGCCCGCGGGAGTTGGAGACCCGCAGGGTGCCGGCGGGCAGCCGCTCGACGCCGCCGACCACGTTGGCCTTGACCGTCAGGTGCACCTGATCCCGTTTCGGATCGTTGGTCGACACCGTGATGCCACGGTGGTTCATCCCCATCAGGTTGTCGGTCTCGAGGGTGACCCGCACCTCCCCTCGACTGCCCGGGGCGATCACGTCGTCGTGAGACGCCAGGGTGCAGCCGCAGGTGGTTTCGACACCCGAGATTCGCAGCGGGGAACTGCCGTCGTTGCGCAGTTCGAAGACGATCAGGGCTTCCTTGCCCCGCACCACGTCGCCGATGTCGACGATGTCCTTGTCGACCACCACCCGGGGGGTGGCGAACGCAGGCAGTACCGACAGCAGTACCGTAAGCGCCAACATCGAGCGCACGTAGGTCTTCATCAGGATTCTCCGGCTGGCTCCGGGGAGCGCCGGCCTAGCGGGCGGACGCGCTTCCGGCGTTGATCTGCCAGCTGCCGTTGGGTCCGACGGTGAAACTCGTCAGCGGGATGTCGACCCGCAGCACCGTCTCGTCTCCCTCGACCACCTCGAAGGTGGCGTCGACCACCAGCGCGAAGCCGGTGCCGACCATCGGCAGGTTGACCGAGGAGCCGTCGGTCAGCACGAGCTCGACGGCGGAGATGATCAGCTCAACCTTCGTGTAGTTGCCGGCGGGCACGGTGCCCACGGCCAACTCTTCCTCGTTGCCGTTGATCAGGGCGGCGAGGTCGATCGGGTCGCCCATCAGGTCCGAGCCGCTCACCTCGACGCGGGTGCCGTCGGCGGACACGGCGTTGACGCCGGTGAAGGTGATCCAGGCCTGGTCGATCTGATCGCTGGGGTCGTCGTGCACACGGACGGACAGCACACCCTGGCCGGCCGACGCGGTGACGGCGTCACCGGAACTCGAACAAGAGAACGTCGCGACGGCGAGGCCGATCGCGAACAGCGACAGGAGCATGACCTTCGAGAACTTCATGGCTGGATTCTCCTCCCCTGATTTTCCAGGTCCGCCATTAAGGAACATCGAAAGAGTAACTCACGCAACCAAAACGAGGCAAACACGCCGAAAAAGCGACGAAACGACGGCCGTTCCCTTGACGTGTTCGCCAAGCGCGCTCAAACTTGGCTGCTGAGGCGACGAACATCGCCGAACCCTGACGGAGAACAGGTTTGCGTTTCCCCCCTGCCGCTGCCCTGCTTCTGATCCTCTGTGCCCTCGCCGGCTGCGCCTCTCCCGAGTCGGAGACCGCGACCGACCTCGGGTTGGCCGACAAAGCGGCGGCCGACACCGCTCCGGCCCTGCTGTTCACCCAGGCCCTGGTCCAGCGGGGGGACACCCTCGCCGGCGCCCTGGAAGAGCTCGGGCTGAACGCCGAGCAGAACCGGTCGGTGCTGCGGGCTCTCGGGGATGAGATCGATCTGCGCCGGGTGCCGATCGGAGCCGGTGTCTCCGTCGGGCGGGATGAAGCGGGCGACCTGCAGCAGGTCACCTGCCGGGTCGAGCGGGAACGCTACGTGCGCGTGCTGTTCGATCGTTCGCCGCCGCGAACCGAGAGCATCGAACTCCCGGTCGAGACCCGCATGGCCTCGACCCACACTCGAATCGAACAATCGGTCTCCCAGGCGTTCTCCCAGATCGAAGACGGCGCCCGGCTGACCGCCGAGTTCGCCGACATCATGCAGTGGGACGTCGACCTCTGGACCGAGACGCGTCAGGGGGATCGCATCCGTCTGGTCTACGAGCGCCGCTACCTGGGCCTGCTGGCCGAGGAGACCCCTCCGTTCGGCGACCGGATCGAACAGAGCGGTGAGAGCATCGGCATCGGCAGGGTTCACGCCGCGATCTACGAAGGGAGCATCGCCGCCGGCAGCGCCTACTGGATCGAAGGCGGCGACGACGTGCGTGGCTACTTCGATGCCCAGGGCAAGCCGCTGCGCAAGACCTTCATCAAGAGCCCGCTTTCCTTCTACCGGATCTCCAGCCGCTTCTCCAACGCGCGGCGCAATCCGGTGACCCGCAAGGTGGTCCCGCACCACGGAGTCGACTACGCCGCCCCCACCGGTTCGCCGGTGATGGCTACCGCCCAGGGCAAGGTGATCCAGGTCGGCTGGATGGGTGCGCTGGGCAAGGCGGTTCGGGTGCGCCACGGCGGCGGCTTCGAAACGATCTACGGGCACCTCTCGCGCTACGCCAAGGGCATGAAACCCGGCCGCAGCGTCGACCAGCGCGAGGTGATCGGCTACGTCGGCTCGACCGGCCGTGCCACCGGCCCCCACGTGCACTACACCGTGAAACGCCACGGCCGGCCGATCGATCCGCTGGCCTTCGAGAATCCCTCGGTCGACCCGTTGCCCGAAGACGCCTACCCGCTGCTGGTCCAGACCCGCCGGCGCTGGGAACCCTGGCTGGCCTACGAGGCCACCCCTGTCGCCAGCCTGTCGGCGCCGCTGTTCAGCGTCCCCTTCGGTAGCGACGCCCGCTGATCGCGAACCGGCGGCGCAAGCCCAACGAGGCCTAGGGCGCGCCGACGCAGCGGAAGGTCTTCGAGGCGAGCACCCGGTCCTGCGGGTCGCGAACCTCCACCCGCCACTCCCCTTCGGATCCGGGGCCGAGGATCTTGTTGGTCCAGGTGCGCCAGTTCGGGCTGCCCACCCGGAGGCCGCCGAAGTTCAGCACCTCTTCGCCGTCGTGGAACCAGACGTGCCGGACGTAATCCCCTTCCTCGCCGCCCCCGAGCACCCGGGTCCAGAACCAGACCCGGGTATCCACCGGGAAGCTGTCGCTCTCGCCGACGAGCTCGCGGTCCTCACCCACTCCGGTCCCGACCCCGAGCTGCTTCACGCTCATCCGGGGCGGATCGTCCTGCTGAGCGAGGGAAACGACCGATACGGCGACCGCCAACACCAGAAACAATGAGGTGATCCGTTGCATTTCGAGTCCTCCCGGAGCCACTACTGATTGAGCGCCCAGATCAGCCCTTGGTAAGCGGGACGAAGGATTACGGGGAAGAGCTGCCAGGCGACGATCAAGCCGAGCAAGGAGCCCATCGGAGCCGCCATCAGCCAGTCGCGGAAGCGTCGAGCCGCAGAGAACAACCCTGCGAGAATCGACGCTCCGTCCATCGGCGGCATCGGAATCAGGTTGAACATGAAGAGGATCAGATTCAACGACATGAGGATCGAGAAGAAGCGGCCCAGCGCGTCGGCCCCGCCGGCTTCTCCCAGGGTCATCACCGTGCGGTCGAGAGGAGGAAGCCGCCCCTCGAACACGGGCACGGACTGCCAGAGCCCGGCGGCGATGCCGATCTTCAGCGCGACGAAACCGACGGTGAGCAACACGAGGTTGGCCAGCGGTCCGGCGAACGCCATCATCGCCGCGCGGCGCGGGTAGCGATCTTCCCAATTGGGGTCGTAGGGCGCGCTGGCCCAGCCGATCATCCATCCCCCTCCCAGCAGGAAGAAGCTGACGATCGGAACCAGGACGGTACCGATCGGCTCCCGGGCGACATGGGGGATCGGATTGAGCGAGACCTGCCCACCGAGATACGCGGTCGGGTCTCCGCCACGGTACGCGGCGAACGCGTGACCGGCCTCGTGGCAGGTCAACGAGAGCAGGAACACCACGTACCAGAGCGGCAGCATCGTCAGGAGCTGGTTGTCCATCAATTCCCGCCCGCACCGTTCTGCAGCTCGGCGAGTTGCCGGGCCGCCCGTTGCCTCACCGTATCCGAAATCCCCGGCTGGGCCAGGAACGCCTGCAGCGCCGCCGCCGCATCTTCCGGACGGCCCTGCCCCACGCGAACCTGGGCTTCGAGGTACCGCCCCAGAGGATATCCGGGATGACGGGAGAGCAGCCGCTCGACTCCGGCGGCGGCGGCCTCGACCCGGCCGGAGATCAGATCCAGCTTGGCCCGGTTGAACAGCGCATCGTCGTGGTTCGGGTCGAGTTCGAGCGCGCGGCGGTAGTGCCCTGCCGCCGCGGCACGGTCGTCGAGCTGCTCGGAAACGATGCCCAGCCGATTCCACACGTCGGGCCCTGCACCCTCGAGGGTCACCGCTTTCTCGAGCACCCGGCGGGCCTCGGCGAGGCGGCCCATCTCGGCCAGACTCGATCCCAGGGCGGCATGGACTCCCGCGCCTGCCCCCCCGTCGGCGATCGCGCGGCGGTAGCTGGAAAGCGCCGCCTCACGGCGCCCCGCGCCCCAGTGGGCATTCCCCAGGCCGTAGCGGGCGTCTTCCGCGCCGGGGCGCACCGTCAGCGCCGCCTCGAAGGCCTCGACTGCCTCATCGTGGCGTCCGGCGAGCAACAGCGCATTGCCCAGGTTGCGCTGCAGTTCGAAGGAGCCGGGCGATCCGGCCGCCGCCCGGCGCAGGCGGTCCAGCGAATCTGCGTCGTCCCCGCTGCCGGCCAGGGCGAGACCGCTCAGCGCCAGCGCCGAGGGGTTTGCCGGATCCTCGGTCAGCACCTGGTCGACCAGGCCGGACGCCACCCCGTGGCGCCCAGCGATCAGCTGTTGCTGGGCTTCCTGCAGGGCGTTGTGCAGGTGGACCCGCTCCTTGGGATCCGCGCCCTGCTCTCCCCCGGCCGCAGGCGTCGAACCGGACAGGTATCCCAGAGCGGCCAACCGCCGCCGGCGCTCGGGGTCGGCCACGAGTTCCTCGTCGGCGGCCAGGGGCTCGAAGCGGGCGGTGCGTTGGATCAGACGATCCCCCCAGTTGCGGATCTCCACCGGGCGGGCGTGGACCAGGTTGTGCTGCTCACCCGGATCGACCTCGGTGTCGTACAACTCGGGCAGCGGCGCCTCGATGTACTTGTGCTGCCGGCCGCGCAACGCGCGCAGCGGCGCCCAGCCGTAGCTCAGTTCCGGCAGCATCGACTCGGCGTACACCGGCTCCCGTTCCGACGCCGGCGCGGCGGTCAGGGATTCCGCAAAGCTCACTCCGTCGATCGCCTCGAGGGGTGGCATACCGAGTAACTCCAGCGCCGTCGGAGCGATGTCCGCCAGGGACACCGCCTCTTCGAGAACACCGACCGGAACGGTGCCCGGGGCGTGGATCAAGAGCGGCACCTGAATCGTCGCGTCGTAGACGAACAGGCCGTGGGTATCCTCTCCGTGCTCCCCGAGACTCTCGCCGTGATCGGCGGTCACCACGGTCAGGGTGCGGCCGGCGCGGCCGTCGCCGGCCAGCCAGTCCAACAAACGTCCGAGCTGCGAGTCGGTGTAGGCGATCTCACCTTGATAGGGATCGGCCGGGTGATTCCCGGCGAACGGCTCCGGCGGCTCGTAGGCCGCGTGGGGGTCGAAGTAGTGGACCCAAAGGAAGAACGGCTCTTCCAACTCGGTCAGCAACCCCAGCGCCGCATCGGTTACCGCCCCTGCGTCCCGCTCGAGAATCTCCCGGTGGACGAGCGACGCTCCTCCGCTGCCGGCTGGCGACGCACCTCGCGGTTCGTCGTAGGCCGCGAAGCCCTGTCCGATGCCGAACTCCGCCGACAGCACGTAGGCACCGACAGCGGCCGCGGTGGCATATCCCTCAGCGGCGAGATGTTCGGCCAGGGTCGTCGCGCTGCCGGGGAGCCGGAAGTCGACGTTGTCCCGTACTCCGTGAGACGGCGGATAGAGCCCGGTCATCAGCGAAGCGTGGGCCGGCAGGGTCAGCGGAGCGACGGTGAACGCCCGCGCCCCCCGGGTGCCCTCGGAGGCGAGCCGGTCCATCCGCGGGGTTCCCGCCGACGGGAAGCCGTAGCAGCCCAGCCGGTCGGCCCGGGCGGTGTCCAGGGTGATCAGCAGCAGGTTGCGGGGCTCCCCGGCGAGCGGCTGCGGGCGGGCTCCGCCCGAGGATCCTCCGGACCCTTCCTGGCCGCAGGCAAGGCTCAGGCAGGCCGCCAACAACAGCAGCGTCCTCGCGATGCGAGGGGGCATCGTGCGCTCTCCCAGGTTGCCGGGTGGTGGACCCCGAAATCCGGCGTCGACGATAACAGATGGCGAAAGCAGCGCAAAGGTCCCGCCGGACCTATATTCGGCCTGGTGAGCTCTACACCACCGCAGAACCGCCCCCCGCAGCTCGACCGGGCCGCCGGAATGATGGACTCCCCGTCCGACCTGGCCGAGCGGCTGCCCTACGCCCCTCCGCCGTATCTGGAGGGCGCGCTGCAGAACCCGAAGATGCAGGAGGACCAGATCGGGCTGCTGCTGCGAAATCCGGGGCTGACCGGGCCGTTGCTGGAGTCCCTGGCCCGCAACGGCCGCTGGACCCGCATCTACGAGGTCAAGAAACGCCTGGTCCGGCACCCGCGCACCCCGTTCCAGGCGGCCCGCAACCTGGTCCACCACCTGCTGTGGAAGGACCTGGCCGAGACTGCCGCCGACTCCCGGTTGCACCCGGCCATCCGCCGCCAGGCGGAGTCGATGCTCAAGACCCGGCTGGACAGTCTGGCCCTGGGCGAAAAGATCACCCTCGCCCGCAAGGCGACTCCCGCCATCGTCGAGGTGCTCGTCGAGGGCCGGGAACGACCGGTCCTCGAGGCGCTACTCGGCAACCCGGCCCTGGATCCCGGCGCCGCCGAGAAGCTGGCCGCCCGCCGGGGTACCCCTCCCGAAGTCCTGAGCCGCATGGCGACCCACTCCCGCTGGGCGCTGCTGCCGGCGATTCGCCTGGCGGTGGCCCACAACCCGCGGACGCCGGTTGCGGTGGCGCTGAAACTGATCGAAAGGATGCCCCGAGCAGAGCTGGAACGACTTGTATTGCAGGAGGATGCACCCAAAATTGTGCTCGTGGGGGCGCAGCGGCGCCTCACGGAAGCGGCCGGCGGAGCGGAGGCGAGTTGAATGCGCAACGAATCTGCCCGAACGAGCGCGATGCGAGACGGAGTGGCTCCGGGTCTGTCTATAATGGTCGCGGTTCTGACTCATGCCATCATTCGGTGAGGAACTCAAACGGGAGCGGGAGCTTCGGAAGATCACGCTGCGGGAAGTCTCCGAAGCGACCAAGATCAACCTGAGGTATCTCGAGGCTCTCGAGCGGAATGACTTCAGTCATCTCCCCGGAGGTGTGTTCAATAAGGGCTTCGTCCGGGCGGTCGCCCAGTTCATCGGGATCGACGCCGACTCGATGGTCGATGCCTACCTCCACGAACAGCTTGCTCAGGCGGATGTCGTCCCGGCGGAAAGCGAACCGGGAGTGATGCGTGGCGGCGCCGGCGGCGCGGTCAAGACACCGCCCCAGCCCCCCGCATCCGCTCCCGCCGAGTCCGGCGACGCCCCTACCCGCTCGATCGTGCCCTGGCTGCTGGCCGGCGTTCTGCTCGCCGGTGCCGTCGGCTTCGCCGGGTACGCGTGGTATCAGCAGTCCGCCCGCAACGGAGACGCGCCGCAACAGGCCGAGAGCGGTGGAACCGACGCCCCCGAACGGAACGACTCGTCAACACCCTCCGCCCCGGACCGGAGCTCTGAGCCGGAGAACCCTCCGGTGGCCGGCACCGACGACGAAGCGTCCGACGACGCCGAGGGTGCCTCCCCCGCGGCCGCCGATCCCGCGCCCCGGGAAGACCCGCCTCCGCCGGGAGGAGAGAGCGCACGATCGCCCCAGAGCCCGCCCCCCTCGGTCACCGCGTCCTCCGGTGCTGCCGAAGGGGTGATTCGCGCCCGGTTCGTGCTGGACCGCCGTACCACCGGGCGACTCAACTGCGACAACCGCCGGGTGGAGGCCCTCGAGGGCCTGCCGCTCGGAGAAGTGATTGAAATGAACTGCCGCCGGTTCCTGGTCGTGGACGCGGCCGACGGCGGAAGCCTGCGAGTGGGAGTCGGGGGGAAGACACCGGCGACGGTCGTCTCCGACGGAACTCCACTGGTCGGGTATCGCGTGCTGCCTAGCGCCCCTCCGGGACCGGACGGGAGAGCCGACTCATGACGACGACCGCGACAGGGTCGATGGTCGAACGGATTCTGGCGGGTGACGTCCCCCAGAACGTCAAGGCCGCCGCGGCCAGGGGCGCGCTACCGCTCCCCCGGGCCGAGCTGGTGCGCCTGTTCATCGCCCTGGCCCGGGATCCCGATCCGGAGATCCAGAAGGACGCCCGGGCCAGCCTGACCTCGATGGACCGGGAATCGGTGGTCGCCGTGCTCGACGACGCCGGCTGCGCTCCCGAGGTGCTGCTCTTCTTCTCCAAGCAGGCGGGCAAGGACGAGGACCTGGCCGAGAAGATCACCTTCCACCAGAACGTGCCCAACCAGGCGCTGGAAGTCCTGGCGCAGCTAGGCTCTACCGAGGTCATCGAGCTGATCCTGACCAACCAGGAACGCCTGCTGATGCAGCCGGGCCTGCTGGACCGGCTGACGGTCAATCCCTCCCTCCGGGCGGATCAACGCGGGCGCATCCTTGAACTTCTCGACCGGATCGCCAAAATGAGCGTCACGGCCGACGCCGCGGCCGCCGAGCCGGCGGGCGACGAGGAGCAGAACGACGGCCCTTCCACGGAGTTCCTGGAAGAAGCCGCCAAGATGCTCGACGTCGAGGTCGGCGATGTGTACGCCGCCAGCGAGATCATGGGCGGCGAAGAGTTCGAGGAAGACGAGGACCCCGAGGTCCGCAGCGCCTATCGCAAGATCGTCGGCATGAACGTGGCGCAGAAAGCGGTGCTCGCGATGAAGGGGGGACGTGAGGAGCGGATGATCCTCATTCGCGATACGAACAAGGTGGTCGCGCTGTCGGTGCTGAAGAATCCTCGCATCTCCGACAACGACATCGAGTCGATCTCGAACAACCGCAGCATCTCCGACGACGTGCTGCGCACCATCGCGTTGAACCGGGAATGGGTCAAGAACTACCCGGTCGCCGTGGCGCTGGTTCGCAACCCGCGCACGCCGCCCGGAGTCTCGACCAACTTCATTACCCGGCTACAGAATCGGGACCTGAAGAATCTGATCAAAGATCGCAACGTGGCCGAGTTGATTCGTAGAATGGCGCGTCGGACCTTCGAGCAACGAACGGCGAAGGACCGCAAGAAGATCGGCAAGAAGAGCTAGGGGGGCGTTCGTCGTATGCGGCTGCTGAAGGAGATCCGGAATCTCATGGGTAACTACCATGTGAAGTCCGGCATCTACCACTACTACAGGAACGAGTTCAAACCCGCGGTGGACTTCTTCAAGAAGGCCCTCGGGGACGAACACGAACTCACGCCCAGCGACCGCCGGACGACGATGTTCTACCTGACCATGACGTTCATGAGCTCCGCCGAGCGGCTCGAGGCCGCCGGGGAGATCGAAGAGGCCTGCGAGGACTACCGGCACGCCGTCGAGGTCAGCCCCACCTACCCCGACCTGCGCTACCGCTGGGGCCGGGCCCTGGAGAAGGGCGGGCTCCTCGACCAGGCCATCGACCAGTTCCGGGAAGCGGTCAATATCCGCGGCAACTACCTGGAGGCCCACACCGCCCTGGCCTTCTGCCTGATGCGGGCCGAGCGCACCGAGGAGGCCGCCGAGGCCTTCGAACGGGCCCAGGAACTGAAGCTCGCCCGGGTCCGGGACCCCTTCCGCCAGGGCATGGAGCACCTCAAGGGCGGCGCGCTGGAGCAGGCCGAGGAGCTGTTCCACCAGGCTCTGCTGAGCCAGCCGGGAAGATTTGACGCGGTCTTCCGGGATGCCCTCGAATCCCTCAAGGCCGAGGACTACGATGCGAGCCTGGAACACTTGGACCTCGCATTGGAACTCTGTCCGAAGTACCCTGACCTCCACAATTACCGGGGTATCGCCCTTTGCGAGCTCGAGCGGATCGACGAGGCGGTCGATGCCTTCCGCCGATCCTACGAGCTACAGCCGGCCCTGATCGTGCCGCGCCTCAACCTGGCGTTCGCACAACTGCGGGCCGGCCGCATCAAAGAGGCGGAAACCGAGCTGGAGAGCATCTTGGAGAAAGATCCGACCGAGCCGGCAGCCAAGGCCAAGCTCGACGAGCTGCGAACGGGGCGTACGCCCGAACGGCGGCGGACCGCCCGGGGAACCAGCTCATGAGCGCTTTCGGACTGTCCGATGTCGGCCGGCGCCGGGAGACCAACGAGGACCAGTTCCTCGTGGACGCCGAGATGGGCCTCTACGCCGTCGCTGACGGCATGGGCGGCCACGCGGCCGGCGAAGTCGCCTCACAGCTCGCCATCTCGACCCTGGCCGAATCCCTGCGGGGACGGGGCTGGAACGGCGAGGACGCCGATGCCGGCCTGGCCCGGGTCCGGCTTCAGGAAGCGGTCACCGAGGCCAACCGCAAGATCTGCGAAACCGTCATCGCCCGGGAAGAATGGCGGGGCATGGGCACCACCATCGTCGCCCTGCTGACCTGCGGCGAGCGCGCGGTGATCGGCCACGTCGGCGACAGCCGGGTCTACCTGTTGCGCAACGACAGCTTCCGCCGCCTGACCTCGGACCATTCCTGGGTCAACGAGCAGGTCAAGATGGGCCTGCTGACCGACGACGATGCTCAGCGCCACCCCATGCGCAACATCGTGACCCGGGCCCTGGGCAACCGGATGGAGGTCAGCGTCGAGCTGACCGAGCTGGGATTCGCCGACGGCGACATCTTCCTGCTCTGCTCCGACGGGCTGAACACCATGCTCACCGACGACGAGATCCGGGACACCCTGGTCCGCTACCGGGAAGATCCTCAGCAGGCCTGCACGGCGCTGGTCGAGGCGGCCAACGACCGGGGCGGCGAGGACAACACCACGGTGGTGATCCTCTCGGTCGAGCAGGACTGACCGAAAAGCCCCGGAGACCCGCCACCTGCCCGGGAGCGGCCAAGTTGACGGCCCCGGGACCTCCCCCTATATTCAGCCTGTGGCTTGCCACGCGCGGGGCGTCGTCTATTCGGCGGCTCCGGGCGTAGTAAACCGCCTGGGTCCCCAATGGATACGGAGCGGGTTTCTTGCTCGATCGCGGCAACATCAAGCGTTTTGCCCTGGTTTTGGCCCTTTTCTCGGCCATTTCCGTGGGATTCGCCGACGATGAGCCCTTCCCGGCCACCGGACCCGCCACCCGGGCGGTGGCGGTGTCGACCCTGACCCAGGGGAGCGTCCTCCCCGTCCCCAGCCTGACCCCTTTCATGCTTTCGACCGAGCGGACCGATTCGCTGCTGCCGGCGCCGATCCAGCGCGCCCAGCGGCTGCTCCAGGGCCCGCTGATCCTGCCCTCGGAGCAGGTTCACCTCGAACCCGACGGCAACCGCTTCCGCTACACCGAATCCCGCAGCGCCTTCGACCGGATCGATCCCCTGGACGCCGACGAGAACGGCCTGCCCGATCAGATCGAGGCGGCAGCCGGCGGACTGCGCGACGCCCACGCCCTCCTGGTCGGCGAACTCGGCCTCGGCGACCCCGGTCCCCTGGACGTGCTGCTGGCACGGGTCGGTGGAGGCCTCGACGGAGCGATGATCCCCGACGGGGCCACCGGACGGCCGCGCCTGATCCTCGACGGAACGGTCGGATCCGAGCCCACCCGGGTTCGCATGGCCGCGATTCACGAGTACGCCCACGCCGTGGCCTACTCCACCGGGCGCGGCGTTCCCGTCGCCTGGGCCGAGGCCTTCGCCTCTTGGGCCCAGAACCGGCTCGGCGGCGGCTACGACGATGCCTTCATCGGGCGCATCAACCGCCGGCTGGCCTCGCTCCACCGCGGGTTGCGGGTCGACGACCTCGACCTGGCTGCCGGCAACTCGATCTGGTTCTCCTTCCTCGAGCAGAACTACGGCATGGCCGCGGTACAGCTCGTCGTCGAAGAGTTGGCCGCAGGCGGCGAAGATCACGCCGCTCTCGAGCGCGGACTGCAGCGCGCGGGTGTTCTCTCGCTGAGTGAGGCCTTCCGCGACTTCCACCTGTGGGCCCTGCTGGTCGGCGATCACGCCGACGGACGGCACTTCAGCTTCGCCGATCTCCTGGACTCGCCGCGCTTCGCCGCCGATGTCGAGGGGCTTCCGGCCATGGCGCTCCGCGAGGGCACGCCTCTCGGCTCCCTCGGCGCCACTCAGATTCGCCTGCGCACCGACGATCCCTCTTCGGGCATGCGCATCCAGTTCGACGGCGACCTCTCCGGACGCTGGACCGCCGACCTGCTGCTGTTCCTCGAACGGGGCGGCGCGCAACGCCTGCCTCTGGATCTCTCCGACGAGGGACAGGGCGAGGTGATCGTCCCGCTCAGCCGCGTGCGGGAAGCGGTCCTGCTGGTCCGCAACGAGGCGGTCTCCGCCGAGGGCAAGCCGCTCTACTCCTGGACCGCCGACGCCGAGCGAGGCTACCCGGTCGAGCTCGATTCGGTCGACGTGCTGTGGAACGGCGCCGGGTCCGGAGCCCTCGTGATGTGGGAAACCCGCTCCGAGCAGCAGCTGCTCGGGTTCAACGTGATGCGGCGAACCGACGGAAACGACCGCGCCATGAAGCTCAACCCGGTATGGATCCCGGCTCTCGGCGATCCCTCGGTGCCGATGTCGTACCAGTTCCTCGACACCGACGCCGATCCGCAGCAGAGCTACATCTACACCATCGAGGCGGTAACCGAAGACGGCCTCTCGAGCCTCTCCTCCCCCGCCCCGCTCTCGTCGGCCTCCCGCTGACCCCGCCCGCGGCCTCGCTTGAAGGGTCCGCGGCGACTGCGTTATAGTTCGCCGCTTTGGTTCCCGTCCTGAGGAGTGTCCGCGCCGTGGAATCCAAGAGCCCCGAGCAGGCGTTTCGCGATGCCCTGCGCAACGCCGCGCAGAAGGCCCTCGACATCGACCCCGAAAACGTTCCCCTGACCTATCCGCCCAACCCGGAGTTGGGAGACCTCGCGTCCCCCCTCTGCTTCGAACTGGCCCGGGTGGCGCGCCGCGCGCCGCGGCAACTGGCCGAACAGCTCGTCGAGGCCATCGGCGACGCGCCGGGTATCGAACGGGTAGAGATCGCCGGCGGGGGCTACATCAACGCGTACCTGGACCGGGGTGAATTCCTGCGGCAGTGGCTGCAGGAAGACCGGGTCAACGATCCGGCGCCCGACAGCCCCAAGCGGATCGTCGAGCATACCAACATCAACCCGAACAAGGCCGCCCACATCGGGCATCTGCGCAACGCAGTGCTGGGAGACACCCTGGTGCGCTGCCTGCGCTACCTGGGCCGGCCGGTCGAGGTGCAGAACTACATCGACGATACCGGCGTTCAGGTCGCCGATCTCGTGGTCGGCTTCAAGGTGCTGCGCGAGATGTCCCTCGAAGAGGTCCGGGCCCGGTACTCCCCCGAGGAACTGGAAGCCCGGGGCGAACGTTTCGACTACGTCGCCTGGGACCTCTACGCCGAGGTCACCCGCTACTACCAGGACAACGAAGAGGGCAAGAAGCAACGGGCGGCCACCCTCCACGCCATGGAAGAGGGGGGCAACGAAACCGCCGAACTCGCCGCATTCGTCGCCCACCGCATGGTGCAACACCACCTGCGCACGATGCATCGCCTCGGTGTGCGCTACGACGTGTTGCCCCGGGAGAGCGACATCCTGCGCCTCCAGTTCTGGGCCAAGGCCTTCGAACTGCTCAAGGAGCGCAGGTCGATCCATTTCGTCGACGACGGCAAGCACGCCGGCTGCTGGGTCATGCGCCTGGAAGGGGTCGACCAGGGCAGCGGCGAGGACGAGAAGATCATCGTGCGCTCCGACGGCACGGTGACCTACGTGGGCAAGGATATCGCCTACCAGCTCTGGAAGTTCGGCCTGCTGGGCAAGGACTTCCACTACGAGCCTTTCGACTGGTCCCCTGGCGAGGCGCTCTACCCGCTCCACGCCACCTGTTCCACCGCGGGCGACGGCGGCCGCGAGTTCGGTACCGGCGCCACCGTGTACAACGTGATCGATACCCGGCAGTCCTACCTGCAGCGGGTGGTGGCCCAGGCCCTGCGCAGCCTCGAACACAACGAGGCGGCGGACCAGTCGATCCACTTCGCCTACGAGATGGTGGCGCTGACGCCGTCGACCGTCGAGGCGATGTTCCCCGACTTCCCGCTGACCGACGAGGACAAGGGCAAGGCCTATCTCGAGATGTCCGGCCGCCGCGGCCTGGGCGTCCGGGCCGACGACCTGATCGACGCGTTGATCGAGCGCGCCTCGGCCGAGGTGACCAAGCGCAACGCGGACATGGACGCAGCGGTAGCCGACGACACCGCACGCAAGATCGCCGTCGGCGCCCTGCGCTACTACATGCTGCGCTTCACCAAGAACCGGGTGGTCGCCTTCGATCTCGATTCGGCGCTGGCCTTCGAGGGGGAGACCGGCCCGTACCTGATGTACTCGGTGGTACGCGCGCGCAACATCCTGGCAAAGCTGGAAGAGGAACAGGGCGACGGCTCCACCGGGCCCGCCGCTCTCGCCGGTGCCGCCGACCTCGGCGCGCTCGAGGCCGACAGCCTCGCCGAACACTGGGGCCTGGCGCTTCAGGTCGCCCGGGCCCGCGCCGCCGCCGAGCAGGCGATCGAATCGCTGGAACTCTCGACCCTGGCCAAGCACGCCTACGTGCTGGCCAAGTCGTTCAACTCCTTCTATCACCGCTACTCGGTGGCCAAGGAGTCCGACGCGACCGTACGCGCCACCCGCACGGCGCTGGTCCGGCTGTACCACGACGGTATGGTCCAGATCCTGCGCGTGATGGGGATCGAGGTTCCCGACCGCATGTAACCCGCAGCCCTCTGAATTCACGGAGCTCCCCTTGCACGAGCGACGGCCTTCCTCCCCAGCCATCCGCTTTCTCGCACCGCTCCTGGTCTGGTTGTCCGCCGCGACCGCCATGGCCCAGGCCCCGGTGCTGCCCTTCGATGAGATTCGCACCGGGATGAAGGGCACCGGGCGCACGGTGTTCTCGGGCACGACGATCGAAACCTTCGAGGTCGAGATCATCGGCAAGCTTTCGAACACCGGGCCCGACCGCAACCTGATCCTCGGCCGGCTCAGCGGCGGACCGCTGGCGCGGACCGGCGTGATGTCGGGCATGAGTGGGAGCCCGGTCTACATCGACGGCAAGTTGATCGGCGCAGTCGCCTACTCCTGGGGCTTTTCCAAGGAACCGATCGCCGGCATCACGCCGATCGGCGAGATGCTGGACGTGGCCGGCCTCGAGCAGGAGGGCCGGCGAGCCGGCGCCATCGGGCTGAGCCCGTCCGATCTCTCCCGGGTGACCCGGCCGGCCTCGCTGGACGGATTCTTCGCGGCCCAGGCCCGGCGGCTGACCCAACCGGTCGCCGGCGCTCATCCGCTCTCGGTGCCGTTGACCGTTTCCGGACTGGGCCCGAGAGGCTTTGCGCGGCTGCTCCCGGAACTGGCCGACGCTGGGTTCCTGCCGCTCCAGGGCGGGAACCCCGGCGACTCCCCCGACCCGAGCCCGCCTCTCGAGCCCGGGTCGGCCATGGGCGTCAAGCTGATGCGCGGGGACATCGACATGACGGTCACCGGCACGGTCACCTGGGTCGGCGACAACGGCATCCTCGGTTTCGGTCATCCGATGTTCGGCATGGGCGCGGTGGATCTGCCGATGACCGGCGCCCGGGTCGAGACCCTGATGCCCAGCGTGTACCAGAGCGCGCGGCTGGCCACGCCGCTGTCGGAGGTCGGCGCCCTGCGCCAGGATCGAACCGCGGCGGTCTACGGCCGCCTGGGGACCCGGCCGCGCATGCTTCCGGTCCGCGTCCAGTTCAGCGGAGCGACCCGCTCCCGCACCTATTCGTTCGACATGGCCGACGACGCGATGCTCTCTCCGCTACTGCTCTACTCGGCGCTCCAGGGAATCATCAACAGCGAGGAGCGCCTGGTCGGCGAAGCCAGCCTGCGCCTGCGCGAGGGTTCGACGATCAAGATGGACGGCGTCGAGGATGTCCGGCTGGACAACCTGTTCTCGGGACCCGACGCGTTCAACTTCTCCACCGGCCTCCCGGCCTACGTGCTGTACCTGTTGATGAACAACGACTGGGAGCCGCCTCGCATCGCAGGGATCAACCTGCTGTTCGAGTACGACGACGAGCCCCGGTCGGGACGGGTGCAGCGGGTCACCCTCGACCGCTACCGCGCCCGCCCGGGTGAAACCGTGGGAGTCACCGTGCTGGCCGATCCGTTCCGTGGCCCGGCCCAGGCACTCCGCCGCGAGATCACCATCCCGCCGGACACGCCGCCCGGCACCCTGACCCTGCATGTCGGCGGCGCCTACGCCATCGGCCGCGCCGAGGATGGAGAGGCGCCGGTGCTGCCGTCGGATCTCGACCAGTTCGTTCGGTTGATCAACAGCCTGCGGCGCAACGATCGCATCTACATCAGCCTCTACAGCGAGGACCGGGGCATTCTGCTCGGCGGTACCCGGCTGCCCAACTTGCCCCCATCGGTGACCGCGATCCTGACCCGGCCCAAGACCCGGGGGAACGTGACCGTCGTCTCCCGGCGCGGGGTGCTGGAAGATCAGATCCCCACCGAGTACGCCGTGGGCGGGCTGGCCCGAATCCAGCTCGAGATCGAGGAGGCCCCGTGATGCGCGTGACCGGCCACGTGGTTCGACTCGCAGCGAGCGCTCTGCTCGTTCTCCTCGCCTCGACTCCCGGCGCCGCCGTTGAACCCGGCATGCTGCGGCCGGAACCCGCGGCGCTTCCGGCGGGCAGTTCGGATCATGTCGCGGTCAGTCGGCTGGGGCGGCTGTTCGTCGGGCCCAAGCTCACCGAACTCGCCAGCACCCAGACCGACAGCGCCCCGGCCCACGTCTGGTCCCTGGCCGCGGGCACCGACGGCCGCACCTACCTCGGAACCGGGCCCGACGGCCTGCTGCTCAAGGTCCAATCCTCGGGCCGGCGCGAGGTGCTGTTCCGCGCCCAGGAACCGATGATCACGGCGCTCGTGTTGATGCCCGGCGGCGACCTGCTCGCTGCAGCATCTCCCGGCGGCAAGATCTACCGGGTCCGGCCGACGGGCAGCGCCGAACTCTGGTGCGAAACCGGCGAGCGGTACGTCTGGGCCCTGGTGCGCCACGGCGGAAAGGTCTACGCGGCAACCGGTGAAAACGGCCGGCTGTTCGAGATCCGTGACGACGGCGACGCGGTGCTGGTCTTCGACAGCGACGAGGCCCACCTGACTGCCCTGGCCGGCTCCGGCAACGACCTCTACGCCGGTGGATCGGGACGGGGCCTCGTGTACAAGATCGACGCCGAAGGGCACAGTCAGGTGCTCCACGACGATCCCCTGCCCCAGGTCACCGGCATCGCCCCGTCCGGCGACGGATCGGTGCTGATCGCGACTCAGGGCATTCCCGCCGGCGAACCCAGGCGGCCGGCGGTCCGCATCCAGCTTCCGGCAGGCGGCGACGGACTGGCCTCGTCGGACACCGTGGAACTGGAAAGCGACAGCCCGATCCTGCGTGGGGTCATCGAGGGGCTCCCCTCCCCCGAAGCCGAGCCGGCCGGACAGCGTGGCCGGGTGCTGCGGGTGACCGCCGACGGCACCTCCCGGGAGCTCTGGAGCTCGACCACCGAGGCCCCCTTCGCCGTGGCGGTCGACGGGGCCGGCCGCGGGCTGTTCGGAACCGGAGAACCCGCCCGGCTCTACCGGGTCGAGGCCGGAGACGAGGACATCACGCTGCTGGCGACCCTGCGCGAGGGGCAACTGGCGCGGCTCCAGGCCACACCCGGCGGTGTGACCCTGGCCACCAGCAACCCTGCCGCGATCTACCGCGCGGGGAACCGTCCCGCCGACTACGGCGTGTACCTGTCGACGCCCCTCGACGCCGGCTCGACCGTGCGCTGGGGCAGCGTTCGCTGGGAATCCGAGAGCGAACCGGGACGGGCCGAGCTCTACACCCGCAGCGGCAACAGCGCGGTGCCCGACGAGACCTGGTCCGCCTGGAGTCCGGCAATGATCCTGCCCGGGGGCGCTCCGATCCCGAACCCCGACGGCCGCTACCTACAGTGGCGCGCCCGACTGTTCGGCGGCGAGAGTTCCGCCGCCGCGATCTCCGACGTCGCGGTCAGCTACCTGCCCCGCAATCGCCGGCCCAGGGTGCGTGATCTCTCCCTCGCCGGTCCGGGAGCGACCTCGGGTGAGGCGACGTTCACCTGGCGCTGGAACGACCCCGACGGCGACGGCGTCGAGGCGACCCTTCAGGCTCGCCGGGACGGCGAGCAGTGGCGAGACGTCGCCCGGGAAAACTTCGATGGGGGCGCCGCCGCCCCGTCCTGGCGCGAGGGCACGCTTCGCTGGGACACCTCCGGCGAAACGACCGGCCGCTACGCCCTGCGCCTTCAACTGAGCGATGACATCTCGAACCACCCGGGCGAAGGGCTGGAGGCCGGGAACGGCCCGATCCGCCACCTGATCGTCGACCGCGACCCGCCGACCCTGGAGGTCGGCACCGCAGGCGGCGGAACGGTCGAGTTGCGGGCCCGGGACGCCCACTCGGCCATTCGGCGCCTGGAGTACGTGGTCGACGGCAAGGCGTTGTTCCGGCTGCGGCCACGAGACGGAGTGTGCGACAGCCGCAACGAGGTGTTCGACTTCCCCGAGGCCCGGCGTGTTGCGGGTGGGATGCTGCGGGTAGTCGACATGGCGGGCAACATTTCGGAGCAATCGTTGTAGCCTAGACGGGATGTACCGTCGCCTCATCGCACCTGTCGTCGTGCTCGCCGCGGCCCTCCTGCTGGCCGCGTCCTGCACCCCTCCTCCCGACGATGCTGCCGCCCGGGACGAGATCCGCGTCCATATCCCGCGCAGCCCGGTCTCGACGAGTCTGATCGGAGGCAAGGGGGATCGCTATTCGACCCTCGTCGGCCGCCTGGTCAGCGACAGCCTGATCGGATTCGACGCCGGTCTGCGGATCCAACCGCGGGTCGCCGAATCCTGGGAGCTCTCCGAGGACTACCTCACCCTGACCTTTCGGCTGCGCGAGGGGGTCCGCTGGCATGACGGCAAGCCGGTCACGTCGGAAGACGTGGCCTACACCGTGGCACTGGCCCAGGACCCGGCCACCGAGTCCTTCTCCTGGGCCGACGGCTTCGAAGACGTCGAATCGGTCGATACTCCCGACGAGCGCACGGTGGTCGTGCGCTACCGGGAAGCCTTCGCCGACATGATGAACGCCTGGTGGATCCCCCTGATCCCGAAGCATCTCGCCTCCCTCGACGAGGATTTCCTCACCGGCTCCTTTGCTCAATCGCCGGTGGGCTGCGGCCCCTACCGCTTCGTCGAGGCGGTCTCCGGCGAGAAGATCGTGCTGGAACGGAACGAGGACTACTGGGACGGCCCGGCCAAGAACGCAGGGCTGCTGCTTCGGGTTCACCCCGACGAACGCACCGCCTACGAATCGTTCCTGCGCGGCGAGATCGACATGATGGCCTCGGCCCCTGCGATCTGGTCCGAGGCGGCCGGCGCCGAGCGCACACACCCGCTGAAGCGGGATTCCTATCGCCGGATGAGCGGCTGGTTCATCGCGTGGAACCAGAAAGAGTCGCTGCCCTTTTTCCAGGATGCCGGCGTTCGCCGGGCGATGATGCACGCCCTGGATCGGGTCAACTTCACCGCGAAGGTGCTCGATGACGTCGCCGCACCCGCGATCTCCAGCTGGCACCCCGACGGACCGTGGGCGCACCCGGGTCTGGAGGCGCTGCCCTTCGATCAGGATCTCGCTCGAACGTTGCTCGAGCAGGCCGGCTGGGTCGACACCGACGGCGACGGCGTACGCGAGCGGGACGGGCAGGACTTCCGCTTCGAGTTGCTCACCCTCAGCTCGACCCAGGAGATCGTCGATCGCATGACCGCGTGGGTCCAGCAGTCCCTGCGCGAAGTCGGCGTGGCGATGACCGTGCGCAAGACCGAACGCGCCGGCTTCCTCGAGTCCCGCAACAGCGGCGGCTTCGACGCGGTCATGACCGGCCTGAGCTTCGACCTCGCCGCCGACCAGACGCCGATCTATCGCTCCCACGACGCGCCCTACAACTGGGTCGCCTACGGCAACGACGAGGTCGACCGGTTGCTCGAACGGGGCAAACGGACGTTCGACCTTGAGGAACGCCAGGCGATCTACCGCCGGATCCAGGAGATCCTGCTGGAGGAACAACCGATCGGCTGGATGTTCCACTTCGGTTCGCCTTTCATGTACGACGCCCGGCTGCGCGGCCTGGAACCGTCGCCGCTCGGGATCTATCGCATCGAACCGGGCGTCAAGGCCTGGCACTGGGAGTCCGCTCCGGCCGGAAAATGAGCCTGCGAACGGTATTCCGACGGGCCGCCGCATCGGGGGTGACGCTGCTGCTCGTCACCGCCCTGGTCTTCGGTCTGGTCTCGCTGACCCAGACCGACCCGATCCAGAACGCCGAGGACGAGGTCATGCGCGGGCTCTCGCCCGAGTGGATCGCCGAGTTGCGCGCCCTCTACCACCTCGACCGGCCGGTGCACGAGCGCTATCTGCGGTGGCTGGGAGACCTGGCCCAGGGGGATCTGGGGCGCTCCCTGGTGGACCGCCGCCAGGTCGCCGACAAGATCGCCGAAAGGCTGCCGCCGACCCTGCTGCTGGGCGGCTGCTCCCTGGCGTTGATGCTGCTGGTCTCGGTCCCGCTGGGCACCCTGGCCGCGTATCGCCCCGGGTCCTGGTTCGACCGGCTGTCGGCCGGAGGGGTCTACGCGCTTTATTCGCTTCCGAGCTTCTGGGCTGCCCTGCTGCTGCAGATCCTCTTCGCCGTGCGCCTCGGCTGGCTGCCGCTATACGGCCTGCACAGCGACAGCGCAGCCCGGCTGTCGGCCACGGCACGCTTCGGCGACCTGCTGGCTCACCTGGTGCTGCCGGTGATCGTCATGAGCTACGGCGGAGTCGCCTACCTCTCCCGCTTCGTGCGGGCCAACCTGCTGGAGAACCTGGGCGCCGACAGCGCGCGGGCCGCCCGGGCCCGGGGACTGTCCTCGTGGAGCGTGCTGCTGCGCCACGGGTTCCGCCAGGCCGCGGTACCGCTCCTGACCCTGGCCGGGTTCCTGCTCCCTTCGCTGGTCGGCGGCTCGGTGATCGTCGAGAACGTGTTCTCGATTCCCGGTCTCGGGCAGCTGTTCGTCCAGGCGGTCTTCGACCGCGATCTGCCCACGGTGATGGCCCTGACCCTGCTCTCGGGCCTCGCCACCCTGGCCGGGATCTTCCTGGCGGATCTGGCCTACACCTGGTTCGACCCCCGCACCCGGGAGCAGCGATGATCCGGGCCCCGCTCCCACGCAACCTGCAGGCCGGCGCGGCCATCCTCGTGACGCTGCTGCTGACGGCCCTGGCGGCCCCCCTGCTGACGGGAGCGGACCCGGCGGCAATCGATATCGACCGGCTACTCGAGGCCCCCGGCGGCGAGCACTGGATGGGCACCGACGGGCTGGGCCGGGATCTGTTCTCTAGGGTGCTCCACGGGGGACGGGTGTCCCTCCAGGTCGGCTTCATGGCCGCGGGCTTCGCGCTGCTGATCGGCGTGCCCCTCGGGATGCTGGCCGGCTACTTCGGCAAGGCGCTGGATCTGGCGATCTCACGGTTCATCGAAGCGGTGCTCTGCTTCCCCTCGATCGTGCTGGCGATCACCCTGATCGCCACCTCCGGGGCCTGGCTGCCGGCCTCGGATGCGACCCGGATCGCGCTGGTGCTGGGGGCCACCGGCTGGACCCCGGTCGCCCGCTTCCTTCGCGGGGAGTTCATGCGGCTCAAGAACACCGGCGTCGTCGAGGCTGCCCGGGCCGCGGGGAGCGGCCACCGCCGGATCATGATCCGCCATATCCTGCCGGCGGCGCTGGCGCCGGTGCTGGTCACTACCGCCTTTGCCGTGGCGGCAGCGATCGTGGCCGAAGCGCTGCTGTCGTTCCTGGGGCTCGGGATCGGTCCGCCGACCCCCTCCTGGGGCGGGCTCCTGGAGGAGGCACGCAGCCACGTCGACCGCGCCTGGTGGCTGGCCCTGTTCCCCGGCGGGATGCTCTTCCTGGCGGTGCTGGCCTGCAACCTGGTCGGCGAGGGGATCCGGGACTGGGTCGACCCGACCTAGGGGCTCGGTTCCCGGCTAGTCCTCGGAAGCGCCGATGCTCAGCAGCCGGGCCGAAGGGGCGGTCCCCGCCGGCCGGTAGCCTTCCAGGTCCAGGGTGACCCAGCGGAACCCGGCCTCCCGCACCCCGGCGACCAGGGCATCGCGGCATGCCGGGTCGGCCAGCCTGGAAAGATCCGACGGACCCAGCTCGATCCGGGCGATCTCGCCGTGGTAGCGCACCCGGAAGTGCTGGAAGCCCTGTAGGTGAAGCGCCTCCTCGGCCTGCTCCACCTGGCGAAGGGCCGCCTCGGTCACCTCGACACCGACCGGAAACCGGGACGAAAGGCAGGCCATGGCGGGCTTTTCCGAGACCTCCAGGCCCGCTTCCCGGGCCAGGGCGCGGACCTCTTCCTTCCCCAGACCCGCCTCGAGCAGCGGGGCGGCCACCCGGTAGCGCCGAGCCGCCTCCATCCCCGGCCGAACATCTCCGAGATCGTCGGTAATCGCTCCGTAGACCAGGGCATCGAAGCCCCGCTGCTCGGCCAGCGGGGCCAGCCTCTCGAACAATTCCGAACGACAATGAAAGCAGCGGCTACCGTCGTTGGCTCGATAGGCCGGACTCTGGAGCTCCGAGGTGTCGATCAGCTCGTGGGGGGCTCCGAGCCCTTCGGCAACCCGCGCCGCCAGCTCCCGCTCACGGGCCGCAAGTGAAGGAGATACACCGGTTACGGCCAATACCCGCTCCCGGCCGAGGGCCTCCAGGGACAGCATCAGCAGGACCGAGCTGTCCACCCCTCCGGACAGGGCCACGATGACCGAGCCCAGTTCCTCCAGCCGACGGCGGACTGCATCTTTCTTGCGGCTCAATTCCGACACGAAAAACCTCAAATAGCTAAATTGCCGGGACCCGTGAACGCCGCGCCCAAAGCGCCGTATATACACATTATTCTTCCAACTTGTCCGGCGCATCATATTTGGCGCCGAACCGTGCGGTTCAGCGCTCCGCTGCCGCGCCCTTACCTCGGCTTGACAAGGTTTCAGGCTCAACGTACATGAGAGCCACCTTTTTGTGGGGAAATGTGCGTCTTTGCGTGCATCAGTTTTGGTTAGGTGTTTGAACCCGTTCATTTCTATTGGACGCAGGAGGAGGTATGCACCGTCGGTTTCTGACTAGACTGGCGCTAACCGCGGTTATCGCTGGTCTTTTCTTCCTTCCTCTGTCCACTGTGCTTGCGGAGCAGATCAAGCCGAAGTCGTCCTCGGGACACTCGGCTGGATTGACCGCGACCAGTGGTGATGAGGAAAGCCGTGCGCTTCGGACGTTCGCGCGTTCGAACTACAACTGGCCCTTTGAAAGCGGCCCGTTCTACGGCGAAGTCAACCGTGAGCCCGGCGTGTTTGTCACGTCCGCGGGCTCGTTCAACATTGCCCGGGGTCAACTCTCGATTCCGGAACAGCTTCGCACTTCGGTGAAGCTGAGCTCGATGGGCGCCCAGTACTTCGTGCTGTCGCTCGAGCCGGAAGCTCTCTCGAACGGCACGTTCGAGTCGATCCGCGAGACGATCGTCGCCAACGGCGGCGCCGTGATGAAGCCCGCCACCGTGGCGTCCTTCATCGTTCGCCTGACCCAGGCCTCGCACGCTGCTCTGCAAACCCAGAACAGCGTCATCGCGATCGAGCCCTACCACCCGGCATTCAAGCTGCACCCGAGCATCGGTCGTGCGCCGATGGCCGATTCGGCCAAGGCTCTCGCCGACACCTACACGCTGGATCTCATGGTGTTCAAGGGTGAAGACGTCAACGTCGTCGCCCAGACCCTGACCAGCCTCGGCGCCAACATCCACTTCGCCTTCCCGACGCGCATCCGTGCGGACGTGCATTGGAGCAAGCTGGCGGAAGTGGCCGCGCTCGAGCCGATCCAGATGATCTCCGAGTACCACCAGCCCTTCGCGGCGGCGGCTGAGACCACCAACGCGATCCAGCAGCGTGTGTACGACGAGAACGCCAACTCCTACCAGAGCATCGGCGTCCGTGGCCAGGGCGAAGCCGTCATGGTCCTCGACTCCGGTCTGTCCCTCGACGTCGGTGAATTCTCCGACACCTCGACGGACGCTGGCACCCCGGGTCCCGCTCACCGCAAGGTGCTGACCTACCAGTCGGTCAACGCTTACGGTGGTCTCGGCGACCTCCTGTCCTGCGACGATGACGGCGGTATCACCCACGGCAACACCGTGTCCAACACGGCGGTTGGCTGGGCCACCGAAGTCGAGCCGGCGTACGGCACCCCGTACACCGCCGAAGACGACAACGGCACCGACTTCTCGCTGGACGGCGTCGCTCCGGAAGCCAAGCTGGCTTTCTACGATGCGTACGTCAACCCGACTCCGGATCCGTGCGCCAGCCGCCCGGGCCTGAGCGTCGGTAACCTGTACACCTCGCCCTCGGGCGGTTCGATGGGCGATGCCTACACCAACCACGGTGTCCGCGTCGTCAACTTCTCGCTGGGTGACTCGGTCAACCAGTACGCCGGCGCTGCGATCGATATCGACCAGTTCATGTTCGATAACGACGACGCCATCGTCTTCACCTCGTCGGGTAACGACGGTGCGGACAACGACGGTGACGGTGTCCCGGATGCCAGCACCATCGGTTCGTTCTCCAACGTGAAGAACGGTATCGCGGTCGGCTCGACCTTCAACGCCTCGGACACCGGTGGTTTCAACGCCGATGACCGCTCGGGCTTCACCTCCATCGGGCCCACGGAAGGCGGTCGCGTCTCCCCGATCCTGATGGCTCCCGGACAGGATGGTGGCGCGTTCGGCCTCACCTCCGAGTTCAACTGCGTCTCCGCCGACCAGGACCAGAACAACCCGGTCCAGTGCATCGTCGTCGAAGGCCGCAGCGGAACCTCCTTCGCCTCCCCGGCCGTGGCCGGTGCGGCGGCGCTGATCCGCAGCTACCTGACCCAGGGCTTCTACCCTGACGGTACCGACCAGAACCCGGGCAACGCCTCCGACCAGGTGGCCAACGTGTCCGGTGCGCTGGTGAAGTCGATCCTGATCGCTTCGGCGGACTGGGTCGGTGACGGCAACAACCTGCCCGGCGGTGGTTTCCCGCTGGCCACGCTGCCCTACCGTTTCACCAACGAATCCGGCTACGGCCGCGTTCAGCTCAACAACGCCCTGCCCAACCCGAGCTACCCCTCGGTGGTCGGCCTGATCGTCGCTGACGGCGCGATCGCGGGCGGTGCGAACAACACGGACCTGTCCGGCTCCATCGCCGACAACGCGGTCCAGAGCTCCACCTTCGAAGTCTGCGACGACACCCAGGAACTGCGCGTTGCGCTGTCCTGGATCGAGTCGCCGGATGCCAACCTGCTGAACGACCTCGACCTCGAAGTCGAATCGCCCAGCGGTGACATCTACTTCGGTAACTACTTCACCGACGACAACGACCGCAACGGCGCCCTCGATACGGGCGAAGATTGCGTCGATCCGGAAGGCAACGTCGGGGACCTGAGCCAGTCGCCCTGGAGCCTCGCCTCCTGCGCCAACTCTGTCCGCGATACCGCCAACCCGACCGAAGGCGTCTTCCTGAGCCCCGACCCGAGCCTCGACGGCACGGGCGGCGACGACACCTCCGGTGTCGACGACTCTCAGATCGAAGCCGGTCAGTGGACCGTTCGTGTCCGTACCGACCAGGGTGCCAACACCTTCGCCGGTACCCAGGACTACGCCGTCGCCATCAGCGGTGGTGTCTGCCTGGGCTCGAACATCCGCTTCCTCTCCGGTACCGTCGGCTGTAACGACCTCGTCTCCGTGGTCGTCAACGAAACCGACGAGACCGACGACGCCGCCGCCGGCCTGACCCCGGCCGAGATCGCTGGCCGCACCACGCTGCAAGTGGTCGATCCGGGTAACGACGGCGTGCTGGGTACCGGTGACGACGTGGTCGTCGATTCCGAGACCCCCGGCGCCGCCGCGTTCTCGCAGGACCCCGGTTCGCTCCGGTTCGTCCTGACCGACTTCGTGCTTTCGACCGGTACCGAGCCCCAGTCCGGCAACGGCGCCCTGGATATCCAGGACGGCCAGCAGCTGCGGGCGATCTACGCTGACGAAGCCAGCGGCTCCGCGGATCCCGACCAGGAGCGCACCAACACCGCGCGTGTTGACTGCGCTATCGAAATCGGCTTCGGCGACCTCAACTTCGTCCAGTTCGGCCAGGACGGCATCTCGCTCCTGGAAGGCGGCTGTGAGCGGAACGCTCGCGGCAAGTTCGAGTTCGGCTTCCCCGATCGCTACATGGACGCCGGTGAGTCCCTGGGCTTCCGCTTCGCTTTCAGCATGAACGAGCTGGAAGATATGTCGAACGTCCAGGCCACCCTGTCTTGCGTCGTCGCTGACGCGGACAGCCCGGCTGACTGTCGCCCGGGTACGACCGACTGCGCCGACCCGAACCGTGAAAACAACGCTCCCTGTCCGTACCTCACCATCTTGGATCCGGTGAAGTCCCTGGGCGATATCCCGGCTACGTCGGCGATCTCGGCCAACTTCAGCATCCAGATGAACGACACCATCGCGGGTGAGCCGGAAGTCGACTTCCTGCTCGGCGTCAGCGCTGCCGTCTCCGGTCAGACCGGTACCGGCCTCGCCGTCAGCCGCCAGATCCTCGATGTGGACGAAACCGAGCTCTTCTACTCCACCGACTTCCTGACCGGTGGCACCGAAGAACGCGACTACAACAACGACGAAGAAATCGTGCCTGCCGGTCAGGTCACGACCAACATCGGCGACTTCCTGACGGACTACCGCTTCGAAACCACCACGTGGAGCGATGCGACGGCCAACGGCAAGAACGCCCAGTTGGATCTTCAGGGTCTGACTCCCTTCAACTTCGACAGCAACGACGGTGGCTTCACCTCGGGCTGGGGCGTTATCACCGATGACATCGGTGCCCAGATTGTCGCGCTGTGGGGTGAGGACAAGAACTTCAACAACGTGCTCGAAGCCGGTGAGGACCGGGACCCGATCAACGGTCTCCTGGACCAAAACTGGAGCCTCGAGGGTGGTTGCGGCTGGCAGACCTCCAACGGTGGTGACCGTGGTGTCTGGCACACCGGTCGCATCGACACGCCGAACCAGGCCAACTGCCTGGTCACCGGCGCCACGCCTGGCGACTGTCAGGGTATCGAAACGCTGGTCGGTAACGACGGTATCCTGAGCGTCTTCGACATCCTCCAGTCTCCCGTCATCGAGCAGGTCAACGACGGCCTGCGCATCGAGCACCTCGACTGGCAGTGGAACATGGCCGTCGATCTGCCCGACAACCTGTCGCTCCTGACCTGGGAGATGGACACCGACACCACCACCGCTGATGTGGATCTCGTCGCTGACGGCTCGATCCTCAACATCTTCGGCGGTCCGTACGGTGCCGTGACCGGTGGCGGTAACGCCAACCTGTCCGACGGTTACCCGGTCTTCGCTCCGCTCGACGGAACCCAGACCACCACGCAGAACGGTTCGGTTGGCGTCAACCGTTCCGGCGACAACTCCTGCTTCTTCGAGAACGGAGCTGTCAGCTCGGCCAACGCCGGCCAGCTCGGTCTGTCCAAGCCCGATGACGACGATGTCGATGACGACAGCGCCGGTGGTGCGGACGACACGCTGACCGACAACGGTCCGATCCGTAACTTCACCCTCGAAGCCTTCAACGGTCCTGACATGCGTTTCTCGACCCTTGAAGACATCTACGGCGATTCCGGTCCGTCCTTCCAGGGCGCCATCGGCTTCCTCGTGGCTGAGGGTACCGAAGACGAGCAGCCGGTCACCGGTTTCGGTGCGGCCGTCGACGATATGGTCTTCCAGTGGAAGGAGATCCAGCTGGATCCCGACACCACCGCCTGCACCGGCGGCGCTTGCGCCGTGCTCGAGCTGGCGACGACCAACTTCTTCGAAGGTAGCGCGCTGCTCAACATCACCGCCCTGGACGCTTCGCCTTACGGTCCGGACGGTGTCAACGACTGCAACGACGACGGTGACTTCACCGACCCCGGTGACGACACCGACTGCGACGACAACGGCACCGCCGACATCGTCGTCAAAGCCACCAGTGAGACCGAGCTCAACGGTGAGCTCGTGGTACTCAACAACGACGGTGGGTTCTCCTACACTGGCACGCTGCCGATCTCGGCCGCGGTCAACATCCCGGGAACCCTCTTCATCGCGGTGCAGGGCAACGACGCTCCGACCGTCACGGTCACCTACGACGACCTTGACGACGGTACCGGCGCTGCTTGTGACAACGACGTCGATCCGGCCGCTTCCGGCCGCGTCCAGGTCACCACTGTCGTGCTGTTCCCGGTCGGTAACGTGATCGTCCAGAGCTTCCGCCTGGATGACACCACCGGTTCCGGCGATGGCGACGGCGTGGCCGACCCGAACGAACAGGTCGACATGTTCATCACCGTCAGCAACAAGACCGGTGTGGATCTCGAAGGAATCATCGCGCGCCTCAGCAGCGCCGATGACAACATCGACTGCATCCTGAACCCGGTCGTCAACATCGGCAACCTCGCCGCGGACGCCGCGGTCGAAGGTGCGGCGCCGTTCACGTTCCACGTGAGCGACTCCGTCAGCCGTAGCACCGTGGGCGAAGAGCTCACGGCCGGCCTGGTGGTCACCATGTCGTCGGACCAGTTCGACGCGATCGTGGCTCCCCAGGACATCACCCTGGACCTCGACCTCAACATCACCGGTGGTGCCGGCCCGACCAACTTCCTCGAAGGCTTCGAGGGTGGTCTCGGCCAGTTCGCTCCCCCGGTCGAGATCGACCAGCAGGGCTCCAACGCCGCGTCGGACGGCTTCCGCTGTCAGTACAACGACCCGGACTTCGTCAACTCGAACTCGTACGGTGAAACCGCCTGCTTCCTGGGTGGCGTCGTGCCGTTCCTCAACGGAAACGAGTGGCAGCTGGATAACCTGGCTTCCCGCGGTTCCGCTGCGCGCGCCTACACTGGTGGCGCTTCGCTCCACTGGGGTGTCTTCACCCCCGGTGACCCGACCGGTGCTCTCGACACCTACCGTTTCGGTCAGCTCGAGACCATCGAAACCGCTAACCCGATCAACCTGGACTACTCCGCCCGCGCCGGCGCCCCGAACTCTGAGCTGAGCTTCAAGCATCAGATCAGTCTTCTGGATACCCGTGCGGTCAACGCCGGTGCTGGCGAAGCTCCGGACCGTGCGGTTGTTCACGTCCAGCTGGCGGACAGCCTGACCGGCAACCCCCTGGGTAGCTGGATCAAGGTCTCGCCTTACCAGAACCCGTACGACGTGCAGGGAACCGACAACTTCGTCGATTGCCTGTTCGACCCGACGGATGACGGCAACACCGAGGACACGTTCTTCGATCCTTCGGATCCGGATCGTCGCCTCGGACCCTCGTCCACCTGTGCTCCGGAGTTCTCCTTCGGATTCCAGGGCAACACGACTCCGACCCAGTTCAACGCGACCGCTCTCGGTCGTGCCGCTGACGGCCCGGGCCTCGATGGCGCGACCGGCGGTGGTACCTGGATCGAGTCGATCTTCGACCTGTCCCGGTTCCAGGGTCGTCGCCTGCGCCTGCGCTTCGTGACGACCACCATCGAGCTCGATGGTGCCGTTCAGACCGTCCAGGAAGCGTTCGGATTCAACCCGAACCCGGCCGACGACGGATGGTGGATCGATGACGTCTCCGTCTCGAACACCCTGATCACGGCCGCCAACGTGGCGGTGGACAACGGAAGCAACCTCGACCCGAACCCGTGCCTGAACGCGGCTTGCACCGCGGTCACGGCCGATCTGGTCGCGGATCCCCTCGCTCTGCCGGCTCCCGGACACGCGACCGAACTGACGGCCGTCGCGTCCAGCGCCGACACCTGCGTGGATGGAACTCTCCAGTTCCGCTTCTACAACGACAACAACGCCAACGGTTCTTTCGATGACGGCCTGGACACGCTCCTGCGTGACTGGACCGACAACGCGAGCATCGTGGCGGCGCCGGGCGGTTCCGGCGACATCGGTGTCAGCGTGCGCTGCTCCTCGCTGCCTAGCTGCGCCGATGACGCCAGCGTGACCGTCACGGTGGCTTGCCCGAGCACCGGTACGCTCTCGGACTTCAACGAGACGATCACCGCTACGGACAAGAACACCTTCTCGTGGGCCACGAGCCAGCTCGTCGCCTTCGCCCGCGGAGACCTCGACGCAGTTCGCGCCGGTGGCACCTTCGTCGGTACCGTGGATTCGTTCACCAACGAATTCAACTCGCGCGACAGCATTGTCGACACCACCACGCCGGCTCCGGGAGCTTCCCTGTACTGGCTGGTCCGTCGCAACGCTTGTAACGCGGGCGGTAGCTGGGATGCCGGTGGCGCGCCTGATCGCGACACCCAACTTCCCTAACCTGTAGAGTCAACGACGACCCTACGAGGGGGGGCTTCGGCCCCCCCTCTTTTTTTGTCCGATCGCTCTCGAGCCCGCCCTCGTTGTCTCGCCCCCCGGGTTCGGGGTATCGTCTCTGGCCGTGAGTCCCCTCCCCTCTCCGACATCCGACCGGCGCCTGGCGGGCGCAGCGCTCGCAGCCTGGATCCTCCTCGCCGGGTTGTTCGTCGGCCACTGCGTCCACTTCCTGCACTACGTCAACGACGACGCGTACATCACCTTCCGCTACGCCCGTGCCCTCGCCGACGGCAAGGGCCCCTACTGGAACCCGGAGGAGCGGGTCGAGGGTTACTCCAACCCGCTGCAGATGCTGCTGGCCGCAGGCGCCATCACCGCTGCCGGCGCCGACCGCGCCCCCGACCTGATCAAGCGGTCGGGAATGGTGTGGGGGCTGCTCGCCCTCTCGGCTTCCGCCTGGACCGCGTTCCGGCTGGGGAGATCCCTGGGGGCCGGCTGGGGCCCAGCGCTTGCCGCGGCGAGCTGCGGGGCCGCCCTGGCCGCCGTGGCACCCGGCCTTGCGCTCAACGCGGTCAGCGGCCTCGAGACGGCGCTCTATGCCGCTCTGCTCGCCGCCATGGTGGCCGGCATGACCCTTCCGGACGACCACCGCTGGCGCCATCTGGGCTGGATCGCCGCCATGGCCGCCTGCTGGACCCGTCCCGAGGCCCCGGCACCGGTCGCCCTCTGCCTCATCGGGGCGGCGATCGCCGCTCTCAGGAGCCCTCAGCGCCGCCTGGGCCGGGTCTCGAGGGAGGCGCTGGCCGTCGGAGGCGCCCTGGCCCTGCTCCTCGCGCTGCGAATCCTGCTCTATGACGGAGAGCTCCTGCCCAACACCTACCAGGCCAAGGCGGGAGGCTTCTGGGGGTTCGACTCCGGAAGGTACGTCTGGCACGGCTCCGGCCGTCCCCTGCTCGGCTGGCCGGGGCTGCTGGCGGCCGCTGCCGGACTGCTGATGGCGGTCCGGCCCGGGAAACGGACCGGATCCACGCCGGGGGGCCACTCCGACTCCATGCTGCCGCTGCTGTTCACGGCCCTGGGAGGCACTCTGTTGCCTTTCGTCATCGGGGCGGACTGGATGCTGGGCTGGCGGCTGGTGGCGCCCTACCTGCCCCTGGCGGCCGCTACGGCGGCCCTGGGCTGGCTCCTGCTGATCCAGCGGCTTCCGGCAACCGTTCGCACGCCGGCAGCCGGGCTGCTGCTGCTGCTCCCGGTCTATGGCTGGTTCGCCCAGGAGGAACCGCGGGAGCGCCTGCATCAGCGTTCTTCGGTCCGGGCCCAGGGCTACGTCAACGGACATACCGCCCTGGCCGAATGGGTTCGCTCCCGGGGAGCCTCGGGCGACACGGTGGCCCTGATGGATATCGGGATCGTGGGCTACCGCTGCCCCGACCAGAAGATTCTCGACCTGACCGGTCTGACCGACCGATTCATCGCCAACAGTCCCGGGCCGTTCCTCGACAAGCAGTACGACCCTGCTTACGTCTTCGACCGCTCGCCGGAGTGGATCGTACTCACTCTGAGCAGCACCGAGGATCTTGCGGGCGAAGCGCTGGTCCGGGCTCCGCTACGGCCCTGGACCGGCATCGAGGGGCGGCTGGCGGCGGCGCCCGAGTTCTCCGGCTACCGTCGCCCGCGCCCCCATCCGGGGCCCGGAGCCGGTTGGCAGGAGGCGCTGGCGGCCCGTCTGGGAGCCGAGCGGGTCTTCGAGCACGACTACCCCCGCCGCCCGTACCTGCTGGCCCTGTTCCGGCGCCAGGCAACGTCGACGCCGGCGCCCGGGTCGTCGGGAACGCCGCGCCCCTAGCGCGCCAGGGGCCGGGAGCCCGGCGAGCAGGCGGCTAGCCGATGAACAGGTCGTCGCCCAGGAGATGGCTGCGGGCTTGCGGAGTGGCCCTGCGGCCGCGGGGCGTACGATCGAGGAAGCCGATCTGCATCAGGTAGGGCTCGTAGATTTCCTCGAGGGTGCCCCGATCCTCACCGACGGCAGCCGCCAGGGTCGCCAGCCCTACCGGACCTCCGCGAAACTTCTGCAGAATGGTCGAGAGGATCCGGCGGTCCACCACATCGAGACCGAAGCGATCGACGTTCATCCGCTCGAGAGCCGCCGCCGCGTTGTCCCGATCGATGGCATCCGCCCCCTGCACCTGAACGAAATCCCGCACCCGGCGCAGCAACCTATTGGCGATGCGCGGCGTGCCCCGGGAGCGCCGCGCCAGCTCCGAAGCGCCCTCGGCGGACAGCCCGATTCCGAGGATGCTCGCCGACCGCACGGCGATATCCGCCAGGTCCTGCTCGCCGTAGTACTCCAGGTGCTCGACGATGCCGAAGCGGTCGCGAAGCGGTGCCGACAGCAGTCCGACCCGGGTGGTCGCGCCGACCAGGGTGAAGCGCGGCAGGTCCAGGCGCACGGTCCGCGCCGCCGGGCCGCTGCCGATCACCAGGTCGAGGACGAAATCCTCCATCGCCGGATAGAGCACCTCCTCCAGGGAGCGGCCCAGGCGGTGGATCTCGTCGATGAACAGGACGTCACCGGCCTCCAGGTTGGTCAGGATCGCGGCCAGGTCCCCTGGGCGCTCGATGGCCGGCCCCGAGGTCACGCGGATCTGCGCCCCCATCTCGACGGCCACCACGTGAGCCAGGGTGGTCTTGCCCAGCCCCGGCGGGCCGTAGAGCAGACAGTGGTCCAGGCTCTCCCCCCGCTGCCGCGCGGCGGTGAGGAAAACACCGAGGTTTTCCTTGATCCGGCGCTGGCCGACGTAGTCCGCCAGAGTCGTCGGCCGCAGGGACAGTTCGAAGGCCTGCTCGTCGGCGTCGGCATCGGGGCCGAGCATTCGGTCGTCTCCCCGAGGGTCGTCTAGAGATTCGTCGCGGAAACGATCGTCGCTCATCAGCGCACCAATCCGCTGAGTGCCGCTCGCAGCACCTCCTGCAGCGAAGCGGCTCCGGATTCCTCGATCGCACGGTCCACCGCCTTCTCGGCGGCCGCCTGGGCGTAGCCCAGGTTGACCAGCGCCGACGCGGCGTCATCCCGCACCGCATCCTTCTTCGGCGGCGCGGCGGGTGTCGGCAGCGGGCCGGCCGCGCTACCCAGGGGGTTGCCCTGGGCGTCGAACAGCCGGTCGCGGAGTTCCAGCATGAGCCGCTCGGCGGTCTTGCGGCCCACGCCGGGGATGCGCTGAAGCCGGGTCTTGTCCTCGGCACGCACCGCCTCCCGCAAGTCGTCGACACCGATTCCCGAAAGGATCGAGAGGGCGAGCTTGGGACCGACCCCCGAGATCGAGATGCACTGTTCGAAGATCCAGCGCTCGTCCTCACTGGCAAAGCCGAACAGCTGCAGGGCGTCCTCCCGCACGTGGGTGTGGACGTACAGGCTCGCGTCAGCCGCGTCGTCGGTGGAGATCACGTAGTAGGTGCTCAACGGGATGTGGACGGCGTAGCCGACGCCCGACACGTCGAGCACCGCCATACCCGGGCGGCATTCATCGATACGTCCGCGGAGGCGGGCGATCATGGGCGGCGGCCCTCCCGTTCGGCGACCAGCGCCTCCCAGGTGCGGGGCCCGCGCCTGGACGGCGTTGTGCCGGCGGCCGGGTGGCGGCAGCTTTGCTGATGGCAGAGAGCCACCGCCAGAGCATCGGCGGCGTCGGAGCCGCGTACCTGCTCACCGGAGGCCGAGAGCAAACGCAGCACCATGGTCCGGACCTGGACCTTGTCCGCCCGCCCGCTGCCGGTCACCGCCTTCTTGATCGTCGCCGGGGCATACTCGTCGGGCTCGATGCCATGCTCGGCCAGACTGCACAGCAGCACGCCGCGGGCATGGGCCAACTGCAGGGCCGAACGGGCGTTGACCCCGTGGAAGGGCCATTCGACCGCCGCCGTCTCCGGCCGCAACCGGACCAACAGTTCGTCGATTCCGCGGCGCAACTCCAGCAGGCGGGTATGAAACGCAGCTCCCGCCGGAAGACGCAGCTGGCCGCACTCGATGAGACGGGGTCGAGAGGCGCTACCGTCGATCAGACCCCACCCGGTCACCGAGGAGCCGGGATCGATACCCAGGGTCTTCAACGCGGTGTTCTCCCGGACGCCGGGAACGGTGGAACGATCCACCGCCGGCAGCAGGTCACCAGATCAGGAAGCTCCCGCCTCGACGTCCTCATCGACCTCGAGGTTGGAGTAGACGTTCTGCACGTCGTCGTGGTCCTCGAGCAGGTCGAGCAGCTTGATGCATTGCTCGGCCTTCTTGCCGTCGACCTTCATCGGGTTCTGGGGAATCATCATCACCGAAGCTTCACCGACCTCGACACCCGCTTGCTCCAGGGCATCGCGTACGGCGTGGAACACCTCGGGGGGCGACGTCACCTGGAAGTGATCGCCGTCACTCTCGAGATCCTCGGCACCCGCTTCGAGAGCCACCTCCATCAACTTGTCCTCGTCGATGGAAGAGGCGGGCACCAGGAACATACCCTTGCGATCGAACATCCAGGCCACGCTACCGAGCTCTCCGAGGTTGCCGCCGTGCTTCGAGAGCAGATGGCGAATC
Source organism: Acidobacteria bacterium Mor1 (assembly GCA_001664505.1). Taxonomy (GTDB): domain Bacteria; phylum Acidobacteriota; class Polarisedimenticolia; order Polarisedimenticolales; family Polarisedimenticolaceae; genus Mor1. The sequence goes on along the minus strand of CP011806.1, from coordinate 3,010 downwards.
TCGGGCGTGGTGCGCATCCGGTTATCGGTCATGCACTCGACGAAGATGGCGATACCGCCGGGGCCGTAACCCTCGTAGTTGACCTCTTCGTAACTGGCGCCGGGGAGCTCACCGGTACCCTTCTGAATCGCCCGGGTGATGTTGTCCTTGGGCATGCTGGCGCCCTTGGCCGTGGCCAGTGCCGAACGCAGCCGCGGGTTGCCGTCGGGATCCCCGCCACCCAGACGGGCGGCGATGGTGATTTCCTTGACCAGGCGCGAGAAAAGCTTGCCCCGTTTGGCGTCGGCGGCACCCTTCTTGTGCTTGATCGTGCTCCATTTATTGTGGCCGGACATGCTGGATGGCTCCCTACGTCAGAGGCGCGATTCTAACATAGCGCTGGAAGGGGCTCGACCGCGCCGGCCCTGCACACCCCGGGGAGGGGCGGAGCGCAGGCGGCGCCGGAAAGCGGCACCGCCTGTGTTGGCTGCGGTCTGACGAGTGGACCCGAAAGCTCGGGTCTTAGAACGTGTAGCGGACGCCGATCTGCAGGGACGCACCGTCGTAGTCGATGTCGCCACCCTGCACGTAGTACGAGCCGGTATCCAACTCGCCGTCGGGATCGAAGACGAACTCGCAGTTGATCGCCTGCGCCGGGTCGGAGCAGTCGGTCGTCGGAGGCGCGCTGGACGTCGGCGCGATGCGGCCACCGTCGATCAGGCCGCCGCTGGCAATGACGTAGGGGCCGAAGACCACACCCAGCGACTCGTCGAGGAATTCTTCACCCTGAGGCACCGACACGCCGAGGCTGTTCTGGCCGTTGAACTGCAGGCTGAACGAACGGGATGCCCAGCTGTAGCGGTAGTCGAGGAACAGGGTCCACTTCGGCTTGATCGAGTACTCGGCACCACCGACCAGGTGAATCGAGAAGGTGTCCCGGGCGTCGACGGTGGCGCCGGTCAGGTTCTCGATCACGTCGACGGCACCGGTGGCGCCGTTGGAGAACCCGCCGATCGAGTTGTCCATGTTGACCGACAGCTCGTTGAGTTCGTCGCTGGGATCGAAGCCGATCAAGGTGTAGCCCACGCCGGCACCCAGGTAGGGGTTCAGCTTGGCGCGGGGACGGAAGCGGTTGATCGCCGTGAGCTGCAGCGGCACCTGCTCCATTTCACCCGCGGGAAGGCGGAAGATCTGAAACACGAACTGCTCTTCTTCGGGGGGACGCACACCGGCGAACTGGGCCTGCACCTCGATGTCGCCGACATCCCCTTTCTGGTAGCCGACCGACGCTTCGATCAGCAGCGTCTTGGTGATCGCGTACTGCCCGGTGAAGGTGAAGCGGGTGGTCGGCTGGATCTTCAGATCGCCGAAGACGCCCGAGTCGTCGCGGGGGTCGCGAATGACGCGGATCGGCACCAGGTCCCGGTCGGTAAGACGGAACTCGTTGGCGCTGTCGCTGGCGACCTCGTCCTGGGTATCGAATCCGCCGGCGGAGAAGGAAAGGCGGAAGCGCTTTTCCACGTCCTCGGCCAAGGCGGGCAGGGCGACCGCAACCGCCAGGATCACAAGGATGGTTCGAGTAACCGAGCGCAATACCACGGCAAGCCCCCCGCATCCGGATGATCGTGCATCCGGGTTTGTGCTTTAACTGTCCCTCGGAAAGGCGGTTTATACCTCGCACTCCGAAGGGGGGTCAAGGTCAAAGGGAACAGGCCTGCTGCTTTCCCTCAGCGACCGGCCGGCCCCACGAAGCCGAGCCCGGAAACGTAGCCTTCCGTTCGGTCCGCCCGGCAAAACCTGCGGACAAAAAGAAAGGCCCGTCCGAAGACGAGCCTCTCCTTTAACTAACGAATGTATCCCGGCAGCGCCCTACTCTCCCACGCAGTCGCCCACGCAGTACCATCGGCGCAGAGAGGCTTAACGGCCGTGTTCGGAATGGGAACGGGTGTGGCCCCCTCGCTATGGCCACCGGGAGAAATAACCGAATAGCCGGGTGTTTCGAAACTGATCGATATTCAAGCGTCTCGAGAAGAAACGTAAAGTAAGGTCAAGCCTCACGACCGATTAGTACTGGTAAGCTGAGTACATTACTGCACTTACACCTCCAGCCTATCAACCTCGTAGTCTTCGAGGGGTCTTCAGCCACCGAAGTGGAGGGATACCTCATCTCTGGGTGGGCTTCGCGCTTAGATGCTTTCAGCGCTTATCCTTTCCGAGCACAGCTACCCAGCGCTGCCCCTGGCGGAACAACTGGTACACTGGAGGCTCGTGGTTTCCGGTCCTCTCGTACTAGGAAACCATCCCAACAAGTATCCTGCGCCCACAGCAGATAGGGACCGAACTGTCTCACGACGTTCTAAACCCAGCTCACGTACCGCTTTAATCGGCGAACAGCCGAACCCTTGGGACCTGCTTCAGCCCCAGGATGCGATGAGCCGACATCGAGGTGCCAAACCTTGCCGTCGATGTGAACTCTTGGGCAAGATAAGCCTGTTATCCCCGGCGTACCTTTTATCCGTTGAGCGACGGCCCTTCCATTCGGAACCGCCGGATCACTAAGCCCTGCTTTCGCACCTGCTCGACCTGTATGTCTCGCAGTCAAGCACCCTTGTGCCTTTGCACTCTACGGCTGATTTCCAAACAGCCTGAGGGTACCTTTGGGCGCCTCCGTTACCATTTGGGAGGCGACCGCCCCAGTCAAACTACCCGCCTAACAGTGTCCCCAGACCGGATTCACGGCCTTGGGTTAGAATTCCAGTACCACAAGGGTGGTATCTCACTGGTGGCTCCACGCAGACTAACGTCCACGCTTCAAAGCCTCCCACCTATACTGCACATGCAGCACCAGAATCCACTGTCAGGTTGTAGTAAAGGTGCACGGGGTCTTTCCGTCTTGCTGCGGGTAACCGGCATCTTCACCGGTACTACAGATTCGCTGAGTCGCTCACCGAGACAGCGCCCAGATCGTTACGCCATTCGTGCAGGTCGGAACTTACCCGACAAGGAATTTCGCTACCTTAGGACCGTTATA